>NZ_JBNDLK010000001.1:0-2547500 GCF_050436025.1 Pseudomonas sp. S30_BP2TU TE3576
CGTCTGTGGCGCTTGCTGGCATGGCGCGGGGATGATGAGTTTTTTGGCATGGACCCACGCAAGCTCAAATCCGGCAGCTTTGCGTTCCTGTGCCGCAGCGCCATGCTCCAGCCCAACGTGGCGGCGGGACTGACCAGTGGCCTGGCGTTTCTGTCGTTGATCCTCGAACACTTGCCGGCGCAGTTGGTGCGCCAGCAAAGCCTGGCGGAAATTGTCCTGCTGGAAGACGACAAAGACCCGCGCCGGGCCTTCACCTATTTCACCTACTGGATGATCGTCCACGGCGTTGCCTGCTGGCTGGCAGGGCGACGGATTCCGATCCTGGCCATCGAACTGCGCTGTTCGAAACCGGATTTCTGCGATGACTATCAGGTGATGTTTTCCGAGAACCTGCGCTTTGACCGCCCGCGCACACGGATGATTTTCTCCGCCGATTGCCTGGACCTGCCCATCAAGCGCAGCCCTGAAGAACTCAAGCGATTCCTGGCCCATGCGCCGGCGAACATCCTGGTCAAATACCGCGATCCGCAGAGCCTGGCCAGTCGGATCAAATATGATCTACGTCACCTGCCGGCAGAACACTGGCCGGAAACCGAAGCCCTGGCGCAACGCCTGTGCATGTCGGCTTCCACCTTGCGCCGCCGTCTGGCCGAAGAAGGGCAAACCTATCAAGGTCTCAAGGACAGCGTGCGCAAGGAACTGGCGATTGTCTGGCTGGCCGAGCCGGCGATCGGCTTCAGCGAAATCGCCACGCGGCTTGGGTTCGCGGACGTCAGTTCGTTCTACAAGGCATTTCGCAAGTGGTCCGGTTCCAATCCGGGGCACTACCGCAGCCTGATTCTCAATGACACCGAGTAGGTTCAGCGACGCAATGACCATTCTTCGCGAGTGATTTCCCAGACTTCCAACGGGAAGTTTCCACTGACAAAGCTGCCTTCGTCCGTGCGAATCAAGCGCATTCCCGTGCGTTCGGAGAGTCTGCGTGAGCCGATGTTAGGTACCGCTTTTGGCACCCGCAGCACGATGCGCCCCAGCGTGTTGAACCAGTACTCGGTGACTGCAGCGCTGGCTTCTGTCATCAATCCCTGACCCTGCCACTTCGGGCCGAGCCAGAAACCGCGATTGTTGTCCTGTTCGCTCATCAGGCTGATGTTACCGATCAACTGTTCCGGGGCCGATTTCAGGCGGATCGACCAGTGCCATTCCTCGCCACGGGCGATGGCTGGCAGGGCGTTGTCGCGCAGGTACGTCAACGCACCGTCGGCCGGATAAGGCCAAGGCACCAAGGCGTTGAGGTAGCGCACCACTTCCCAGTGCGGGAAATGTTGCTGGATCGCATCGGCGTCCGACAGTTCCAGCGGGCGCAGGATCAGGCGCTCGGTGTAGAGCGTGGGGGTGTCGTCCATGGGGGTGTAGCTCCTTGAGTCAGGCGGTTAACGTTTGCCAGTGGTCGATCCAGGCAAGTTGAGCGTGCCACTGTCCACGAAGCGCATCGTGTTGAACACGCCACCCGAGAGTTTGCCGTGCAGGATATAAGGCATGTTGTTGAGCCTTTTCATTTGGCTGATGCCATAGGTCTGGCGGACCACTGAAAACGCCGAAACGCTGACCGGCACGCTCACGACGGTGTCGGAAAAACGCCCGATCGAGCCACCCTCATCGCTGACGCCGGAAGCGAATGGCTGGCCGTTGATGTCCAGGTCCAGCGCGATGCCGTTGTAGGTGATGGTGGTGTCATTGGGGTTCTGCACGCGGATTTTCACAGCAAAACGCACTTCCATACCCTCGCCTTGAAGGGGCTCGATACCCACGACGTTGATTTTCACCGGGTCCATGTAGGGCAGCGAGGAACAGGCGCCCAGGCAGAGCAGGAGGGAAATCAGGACCGCGTGGACGCTGCGCATGGACGTGCTCTCATCTGGAAAAAGGCTGAACCGCCAGCGGCTCAGCCCTGGAGCCCGTCTAGCGGTTTGATTGTGCGACCACCGCAGCCTTTGCGGGTTCATCCCTGGCGGTCACATCGGGGTTCTGCATGACCTGAAGCACGGAGGCCTCGGGATCGAATTCATCCTCTTCCAGTTCGATGAATTCCTCGGGCAGGAAGATATTAAGAACGATAGCGCACAGCGCGCCGACGGTGATGGGCGATTCGAAAATGTTGTGCAGTGCCTTGGGCAGTTCACGCAAGACTTCCGGCACGGCGGCCACACCCAGGCCCATGCCGACGGAAATCGCCACGATCAGCATGTTGCGCCGATGCAGGCCGGCCTCGGCAAGAATCTTGATCCCGGCCACGGCGACGGTGCCGAACATCACCAGTTCCGCGCCGCCCAGTACCGGTTTAGGCATCAGTTGCAGTACCGCGCCGATCATCGGGAACAGGCCCAGCACCACCAGCAATCCTGCAATGAAAAACGCCACGTAGCGACTGGCCACGCCAGTGAGCTGGATGACCCCGTTGTTCTGGGCGAAGGTCACCATCGGCATGCTGTTGAACACCGCCGCCATGGCCGAGTTGAGGCCATCGGCGAGCAGGCCGGACTTGATCCGGCGAATGTACACCGGGCCTTTGACCGGTTGCCGGGAGATCATTGAGTTGGCCGTAAGGTCACCGGCGGCTTCCAGTGGCGACACCAGGAAAATCACCGCCACCGGAATGAACGCCACCCAATCGAAAGAGAACCCGTACTTGAACGGTACCGGTACGCTCATCAGCGGGACTTCGGGCAGGCTGTTGAAGTCGACCTGGCCCATGAGCCATGCCACCACGTAACCCAGGGTCAGGCCGATGACAATCGCCCCCAGACGCAGAAACGGCACATCCACCCGGTTCAACACCACGATGGTTCCCAACACCAGCGCAGCGAGGGCCAGGTGACTGGCGGCACCCAGGTCCGGGGCGCCGAAGCCTCCGGCGATGTCGGTCATGGCGACCTTGATCAGCGACAAACCCATCAGCGTGATGATCGTACCGGTCACCACCGGGGTGATCAGCATGCGCAGTTTGCCAATGAACTGGCTCAACACCACTTCAATGAACGCGGCAAAAAAGCACACACCGAAGATGGTCGAGAGAATCTCATCGGTGCCGCCGCCCCGGGCCTTGACCATGAAGCCGGCACTGAGAATCACACTGATGAACGAGAAACTGGTGCCTTGCAGGCACAGCAGGCCGGAGCCTACCGGGCCAAAGCGCCGTGCCTGCACGAAGGTGCCCAGGCCGGAGACGAACAGCGCCATGCTGATCAGATAAGGAATTTCGCTTTGCAGGCCCAGGGCGCTGCCCATGATCAGCGTCGGGGTGATGATGCCGACGAAACTCGCCAACACGTGTTGCAGGGCGGCGAAGACGGTGGCGGTCAGGTGCGGCCGGTCATCGAGGCCGTAAATCAGGTCGCTGTGGCGTGGAGCGGGGGCTTTTTCGGAGGCGGTCATGGTGGTTTGCGTGCCAGAAGGCGGGCCGGGTCAGAAAATGGAGGCGCAGGATGCCAGAACCGCCCGGCCACGGCAAAAGAACCTCCAAAACAGCGACTTACAGTCGTGGGGCGAACACTTCGCCCACGCTGCGGCGTTTGGCGTGCAGTTGGCTGGCCTGGATCAATTGTTCCAGGTCTTCCGGCGTGACGTCATAGAACGCTTCCATCTCGGCCAACGCCAGTTTCAGGTCTTCGGCGGTGATGGCCTGGCGGTCGACCGGCGGGTGATCGGCAGGAATCCTCGCCGCCGGTTCGCTGGCACGCTTGGGGTAGCGAACGCGGGTCAGGTTGTTATAGGCCAGGGCACAGAGCAGCATCGTTGCAGCGCTGAGCATCACCGGCCCAATGGCTTTCCAGTCCATGGCAATGGTCGCCGGATCGGCTAATACCAGGGTCAGGGCCAATGCACCGGCCGGCGGATGCAGGCACCGCAGCCAGCACATCAGGATCAACGTCATGCCGGCGGCCAGGCAAGCGCTACCGAGGGTTCGGCCCAGCACATGGGCCACCAGCAACGCAATCACCCCGGCACTCAAGTAACCGCCCAGAATCGACCAGGGTTGGGCGAGTGCGCCCGAAGACACGGCAAACAACAGCACCGCCGACGCCCCCAGCGGGCCGATCAGGTGCTGCGCCACCTCGCTGCCGAACACCTGGCTACAGAGCCACACGCTCATCAGTGTCCCCAAGGCCATGCCGATGGCGGCGCGACTCCATTCGGTGGGGCGGGTATTGATGGCGGCAGGCAACCAGCGAGCAAGCATTCTGAGAAAAACTCCGGCAGGAAAAAAACCAGGCAAAAAAAGGGCTTAGCTGGGAAACCCAGAAAGCCCTTGAAGGTGTTCCAACTGTTGGGGGAGGAACAGGCACAGTGTGCCGTTCATTCAAGGCACTGACAAATTCATATTAATGCGCTTTCAGTGCATTAATTTTGCTTTAAATGACCTCGTCGGCCGCTTATGTAGCAGAGCAAACCGCCCAGCGCAGCCAGTGCACTCAAGGCATAAAACATCGTCGGTGCCGGGGTGTGCATCAACATGAAGCCGCAAATCACCGGGCTCAATGCGCCGCCCAGCGCCGCAAGGTTTTGCGCGCCGTAGTAGCTGCCGCGCAGTTCTTCCGGAGCCAGGGTGTCGACGAAGAGAAACTCGGCCGGGTAAATAATGATTTCACCGAGGGTGAAGATAAACATCGCCACGCACCAGCTCACCAGGCTGTCCGCCAGGCTGAAGCCGATCAGCCCGAGGATGAACAGGCCGGTGCCGGCAACAATCCATTGGCGCAGTTGCTCGCGTTTGAGAAAACGCCCGATCTGGTACTGCAACACGATCACACTGATGGCGTTGCACGCGAGCAGGGCGGCCATGATTTCCATGGTGTGCCGGGGATTGCTGATCACCAACAGGTATTGCGACAGATAAAACGTAAATCGCCCATGCACCACCGTGCTGAGCAGGCAGCCAGCGGTGAACAGGATCAGGGTGCGGTCGTTTTTCAGGGTGATCAGGGTTTTGAGAAAGCTCTGCGCCTGACCGGCGGGCGGAGCATTGGCCGGGTCCCTGGGAATGCCGGTCATCAAGAAAATACTGAAAAAGGCGATGGCCGCCGCAATCAGGAACGGCGCGCTGGCAAAGGCACCGGCAATCAGCACACCGAGCATCGGCCCTACGGCGTAGCCAATGTTGGTCAGCGTATAGCTCAGGGAAAACGCCTTGGCGCGCTGGCCCACCGGAAGGTTGTCGCTGAGTATCGCTTTCGAACCGATCAGGAACAGCGATGAGGCGGTTTCGGTGACGATCAGGGTGATCGTGGTCAGGTAGAGGTTTTCAGCAAAGGTCAGCAACACCAGGCCGACCGCGCTGGACGCCATCGAGAGAACAAGCAATCGGCGTTTTTCGAAGCGATCGATGATGTAGCCGCCATACAGGGAGAGCAGGGTGGCGACGAACACGGCGATGCCGAGCAGCAGACCAACGTCCTGTTGGTTGAGGCCAAGCTTGTCGCTGACGAACAGCGTAAGCAACGGGCTGGTGATGGCGCGGCTGACGACGATGGTCAGCGAACAGATCAGCAGGCGGCGGATGAGGGGGGAGTAAGCGGCCACTGCGCGAATATCCTTATTCGATTCGACCGGTATCAGCCCAATCGTGAGCGCTACTCTAGCAGTCGGGCATTCGGTCGTTGCTATTGGATTTACTGGAGGTGCAGCAACACGAAATCATTCTTGTCGAACCGTCCGCTCAAGACGGGCGGCAATGCACCGATAGCCGTGCCTTGCAGTGTCTTGTAAACGTTCAGGTCCATCATCAGCCACACCGGGCCTTTGAGGTTTTCCAGTTCCTGGGGCGAATCGGTGAACACCGGGTGCAGGTCCTGTTTGATGTTGACCATGAACTTGATGGCCTTGGCGTCTTTGCCCATTGCGTGCATCACCAGCGGCGCAGGGGCTTTTTGCATGAGATCGACAGTGGCGCGGCTAAAGGTCCGGGTGTCGTAGATCTGGTGCTGAATGGGTTCGAATTGCAGGATGTAGAACGACCAAAGTGCCAGGACCGCGCACATTGCCAATGCTTGCGCTCGCCAGCGGGGATGCTTGAGCGCTGCCAGGGCGAGCACTTGCAGCAAGCCGAGAATGATGAATAACGAAGTGAGGTGAGCCACTTCCTCGGGAAATTTTCGCCGGACTACCAGCAATGCCACGATCAGCAGGCCCGGGATCAATAGCCACAGCCCCTGCATCAACCCGCGCAGCCAACCAAACAATCGACCCTGTGTGGTGTAGAACGGATACGCCGCCACAATGGCCGCCATGGGCAGCATCGGCAGCAGGTAGCGGGCCTTTTTGGCCTGGGGGACGGAAAGGCCGATCATCACAATCAACCCGGCCGCTACGCAGTACTGCAACAGGCGCAATGCCGGCCCGGCTTCCCGCGGACCCGATAACGCAACGGCCCCAAGCGCCAGCACTGCCAAGGGCCACGCCAGCGCGTAATTACCCAGCGAACTGGTGAAGTAATACAGCAAGTCGTTGGAACCCTCGGTGCCGTCCATGCGCCCCATGAACTGCATGCGAATCACGTCCTGCAAGAAGGCCGGGCCGCCACTGATGTCCGCCAGCCACAGCAACAGCCCGATGCACACCGCCAGCAACAACGCCGCCAGTAATCCGAAGATGATCAGCCGTCGCCATTGGTGACCGACCAGAAAATAGCTGCAGAGCATTCCCGCAGGAATGACCAGGCCGATGGGCCCACGAATCCAGAAGCCCAGCATCAGCAAGGCAAAAACCAGGGCCCAGCGGCGCGGCGCCGCGAAGTGATCGGTGGCATAGCCCAGGTAGAACACGCTGAACGCGACGGCCGCGAGCATCAGGTCGAGGGAAACGGCGCGGGTTTCAGTGATGAAGGTGTTGGTCAACAGCATCAAGGCGATGCTCAGCAGCGCCCAACGCGTGGAATAGGGCGCCAGCAGGCGGTACATCAACGTGACGATGACCGCTGCGGCGATGGCGCTGGGCAGCCATGCGGTCAGGCTGGTGACCTGGCCGAACGGCAGCGAAAGCAGCCAGATGAATAGCGTTGAAAGTCCCGAATAGTCTGCGTAAGGCTGGTCATAGGTCGTCGGAAAAAACGACGGCCCATTGCGCAGCATCTCCTGGGCGAACAGCACGAAGCGCGAATCGAAACCGATGGCCGCCTGCTGGTACATCCCGGCGCAGAACAACAACAGCGCCAACAGACCCAGCGCGAGGGACTGTTGGCGGATGTGAGGGATCATGATCTTTAAGCGACCACAGATTCGGTTGACCATTGCTGGTAAGGAATCGGCAATTTGCGCGATTCGCCACGGCCGATCGGGAAGTAGGTGAAACCGATGCGTGCCAGACGGTCTGCGTCGTACAGGTTGCGGCCGTCGAAGATTACCGGTGCGTTGAGCCGCTGCTGGATCAGCTCGAAGTCCGGAGCCTTGAACTGTTGCCATTCGGTGCAGATGATCAGCGCGTCGGCACCGGACAAGACCGACTCGGGCGTACCCATGAGCATCAGTTTCGATTCATCGGGATACAGCTTCTGGGTTTCCTGCATGGCTTCCGGATCGAACGCGCGGACATTCGCCCCGGCGGCCCACAACGATTCCAGCAACACCCGGCTCGGTGCATCACGCATGTCGTCGGTGTTTGGCTTGAACGCCAGGCCCCACACGGCAAAGGTCATGCCACGCAAGTCGCCCTTGTAGAACGCATTGATGCGCTCGAACAGCTTGTGTTTCTGCCGCTCGTTGATGGCTTCCACCGCCTGCAGCAGGTCGCTGGAGCAATGGGCCTCTTCGGCACTGTGGATCAGGGCGCGCATGTCCTTGGGGAAGCAAGAGCCGCCGTAGCCACAGCCGGGGTAGATGAAGTGGTAGCCGATACGCGAGTCGGCCCCGATGCCCAGGCGCACCGATTCGATGTCGGCTCCCAGGTGTTCGGCCAGTTCGGCGATCTGGTTGATGAAGCTGATCTTGGTCGCCAGCATGCAGTTGGCGGCGTACTTGGTCAGCTCGGCGCTGCGCAGGTCCATGAACATGATGCGCTCATGGTTGCGGTTGAAGGGCGAGTACAGGTCACGCATCACCTCACGCACTTCATCGCGTTCACAGCCGACGACGATACGGTCCGGGCGTCGGCAGTCGGCCACGGCCGAACCTTCTTTCAAAAACTCCGGGTTGGAGACGATATCGAACTGCAATACGCGGCCGGCGTTGAGCAGGCATGTGTCGATGTGTGCACGCAAGGCGTCGCCGGTGCCGACCGGGACGGTGGATTTCTCCACCAGGATCGCCGGCTGTTCGCGATGCCGTGCCACTGCTTCGCCCACCGACATCACGTAGCGCAAGTCTGCCGAGCCGTCGTCTCGCGACGGAGTACCGACTGCGATGAACAGCACCTCTCCGTGCTGGACCGCGAACTTTTCGTCGCTGGTGAACTGCAACCGCTTGGCGTCAAGACCTTCGCGTACGAGGCTGGCCAGCCCCGGTTCGAAAATACTCACGTGGCCCTGTTTGAGCAGTTCGACTTTTTTCTCGTCAACGTCCATGCAGACCACGTCGTGGCCGACCTCCGCCAACACCGCTGCCTGCACCAGGCCAACATAACCGCTACCAAATACACTGATTTTCATGGAGCACTCCTTAATTCGGGCGCACGAGCAGGTCGAGAATTGATGGTAATGACGCCGAGGATGACCAATGCCACGCCAAGGCTTTTTGTAAGGCTGAACGCTTCGTTGAACAGCGGCAGGCTGGCGGCCAGCAGGTACACCAGCGCGTAGCTGATGCTCAGCAACGAGTAGGCTCGGCCAAGGGGCAGGTCCCGCAGGGCGGCAAGCCAGCAGAGCATCGACAACGCGTAGGCGAAGATGGCGATGAGCACCACGGCAATGGCTGTCAGGTCGACAGGAGCGGTGAGCCATTGTTCGGGGCGTGGCAGGTGACTCATGCTCCAGCGCATGCCCAATTGGGCGGCGCTGACCAGCAGCACACTGCCCAGTGCGAAGGTGATACCGCGACTCGGGTTCATGTGTGCTGCCCCAGCAGAGCCACACCGCCGATCACCAGCGCCACACCCAGCCAGTGACGGCGGTCGATGGTTTCGTGGAACACGAAACGCGCAACCAGGGTGATCAGCACGAAGTTCAGGCTCAGCATCGGATAGGCAATCCCGACTTCCAGGCGTTGCAGCACCAGCAACCACACCAGCAGGCCCAGCGCCAAAGAGGCCAGGGCCAGCCAAAGCCAGGGCGAACGCAGTTTGTCCGCCCACCCGGAAGGATTGCCACGCCAGCTTTCTACTGCATATTTCTGGGCGATCTGGCCGAGGCAGGTCAGCAGGCAGGCGACCAGTAGCAATAGCAGGCTCATAGTGTCGCCCGAGGGATAATCAAAATCACCAGATTGCCTTGTTCGTACCGCTTGCCCTCTTTGGGCAACTGTTCAAGTTCGCGCAGCTCTTCTTCGCCCTTGACCCGCATGACCACGCCGACCGAGCCTTGCTGGCGAGCGTCGTGCATCCACTGTTGCACCTGATCGGGGTCGACGCGCTGCTTAAGCGAATCAGGATAGGCAAGGCCGTATTTCAATTCGCCTATCGTGTTGAAAAAAGCCACTTCGGGACGTTTCAACCGCCAGGACAATGCCGACGCGGCACCCAGATCGTTGCTCAACAGCTTGGCACTCTGGCCGAGCTCCTGGGCGTGATCGAGGATGAACTGGTCGGGCGTTTTGTTGGCGACCACCGAGTTGGGCAGCCCTGCTGGCAGTACGCCGATGAACAGCAGACTGCCGAAAGCCGGGGCAGCCCAGCATTGCAGCGGGCGGAAGGCTTGCAGCAGGTTGGCCATGATCCAGCCGATCAAACCGATGAACACCAACACCAGGTTGTGCAGTTCATGATCATAAATCGGCTTTTTCAATTGCAGATAAACCAAGGCCAGCAGGGTAACGACACCCAGGACCAGGTTCAGCAGGCCATTGATGCCCAGGACGCGGCCTTGTTCCAGTTTCAAGCGGTCAGCCAGTGCATGGCCGAGCAACAGGGCCAGTGGCAGCAGGCACGGCAGAATGTAGGACGGCAGTTTGCCTTTGCTCAGGCTGAAGAAGATCAGCGGCATCCACAGCCACAGCATCAGGAACGCGATATTGGCCTGGCCTCGGGTTTGCCATGCCTGTTTCAGCGCTGGCGGCAGCAACGCCACCCACGGCAGGCTGAACGCTACCAGCAGCGGCAAGTAGTACCACCACGGCGCGTTATGCTGCGCGTCCTCGCCAGCGAAGCGACGGATGTGCTCGTGCCAGAAGAAGAACCGCCAGTAATCGGGCTCCTGGGCATGCACCGCGAGGACCCATGGCAGGCTGACGGCAATGGCCACGACCACCGCCACCGGGCCGTAGGCCAACAGTTGGCCCAAGCGCTTTTGCCAGATCATCCAGGGCAGGGCGATCAGCACCGGCAACAGCCAGGCCAGAAAGCCCTTGGTCATGAAACCCATGCCGCAGGCCAGGCCCAGCACTACCCACGCCACCAGGCGTTGGCCACGACCGGCGCTGTCCAGCGCAAACCACAAGGCCACCAGGCTCAGGTTGACCCAGAACGTAAATTGCGGATCGAGGTTGGCGTAACCCGCTTGACCGGCGATGACCGTGAAGCTCATGTACAGGATGGCGCAGGCAAAACTCTTGCGCGTATCGTTCCACATCCGGCGGGCGATCAGGTAGCACAGCAGCACGCTCAAGCCGGTGCTCAGTGCCGAGGCGAAGCGCACCCCGAAGAGGTTCTGGCCGAACAGCGCCTGACCGATGGCAATCATCCAGTAGCCGGCCGCCGGTTTTTCGAAATAGCGTACGTCCATGAAATGTGGCGACACCCAGTTACCGCTCAGAAGCATGCTCTGGCCGATCTGGGCGTAGCGGGTTTCGTCAGGAATCCATAAGCCATGACTGCCTAGCGGCAGCAGGTACGCCAGCGCCACCATGGCCAGCAATAACGGCACAGCCCAGCGTTTGCTCATGCGCCTTGCACTCCCAGCCAGCCTTCGCGACCTTCGAGCGCACCGCGTACCACACGGCCGATCGGCAAACTGTCAGGGGGCTCGGGCAGCAAGTCGCCCAAGGGTTGAAAACGGATGTCACGCTGATGCGCATCGCTCAGCAGTTGACGGAAATCATTGGCCATCAGAATCCCTTCTACCTCGGCATGAATCGTATAGACGTTGAGCTTTTGCGGAGTGAACCGGTCCAGGATGAACGTGTTGAAGTCTTTGGCGGCAACGGTCGGGCCGACCACTTCGTCGAACGTCGGCAGGTCCACCGGTATTTGCGGTGCGCCCAGGCGACCACCGGCCAATAGCGGCTGGAACAGGCCCTGGCCGCGACAATCGCTGTTATAGCGAAAGCCGAAACCCTGCTTGGCTTCAATCACACGCTCGTCGGCACGCCAGCCGGCGGACGCCGAGCAGGTGATCTTGTCCCCGAGAATGTCGCTGAGCGTGTCCACGCCACGGCGTATCTGTTCGACCAGTTGTGCGTCACTCCAGCGCCCGGCATTGGCTTGCCAGCCGTGGTGATCCCAGGCGTGCAGGCCGACTTCATGCCCGGCATCCCGGGCCTGACGCATCAAGTGCCCGAGGTCGCGGCCGATCGGTTTTCCGGGCCATGCAGTGCCGGCCAGCAGAATGTCCCAGCCATACAGGCCGGCTGCGTTGGAACGGAGCATTTTCCAGAGAAACTGTGGACGGATGAGGCGCCACAAGTGGCGCCCCATGTTGTCCGGCCCGACACTGAAGAAGAACGTCGCCTTGACCTGAGCTTCATCAAGGATTTCCAGTAGCCGTGGCACCCCCTCACGGGTGCCCCGGTAGGTGTCGACATCGATCCGCAGTCCCGCCTGCATTAGCGCTTGTCCGCGATTTCGAGCATGGCCTCACGCAGGAAGAAGTCCAGCGTGTTGCCGATGGTTTCGCTCATCTCCACGGTCGGCGTCCAGTCCAGCAGGCGCTTGGCGTTGGCGATGCTTGGCTTGCGATGGGACACGTCCTGGTAACCGGTGCCGTAGAACGCCTTGCTCTCGATATCGCGGAAGCCGGCGAACGGAGGGAAGTTGGCGCGCAGCGGGTGAGCTTCGAACTGGCGCAGCAGCTCTTCGCCCAGTTGACGGATGCTGGCTTCGTTCTCCGGGTTGCCGATGTTGATGATCTGGCCGTTGCAGACATCGTTGTCGTTGTCGATGATCCGTGCCAGAGCTTCCACACCGTCGGCGATGTCGGTGAAGCAGCGTTTTTGCTCGCCACCGTCGAACAGGCGAATCGGCGTACCTTCCACCAGGTTCAGGATCAGCTGGGTAATGGCGCGGGAGCTGCCGATACGGGCCGAATCCAGGCGGTCCAGACGTGGGCCCATCCAGTTGAACGGACGGAACAGGGTGAAGTTCAGGCCCTTCTGGCCGTAAGCCCAGATGACGCGGTCGAGCAATTGCTTGGAGACCGAGTAGATCCAGCGCTGCTTGTTGATCGGGCCGACCACCAGGTTGGAGCTGTCTTCGTCGAAGTTCGGGTCCTGGCACATGCCATAGACTTCCGAGGTCGACGGGAAGATCACGCGCTTGTTGTACTTGACGCAGTAGCGAACCAGTTTCAGGTTCTCTTCGAAGTCCAGTTCGAATACGCGCAGCGGGTTACGGGTGTATTCGATTGGCGTCGCGATGGCCACCAGCGGCAGCACCACGTCGCACTTCTTGATGTGGTACTCGATCCACTCGGAGTGAATGCTGATGTCGCCTTCGACGAAGTGGAAATTGGGGTGGCTGCGCAGGCGTTCGATGGCATCCGAACCGATGTCCAGGCCGTAGACTTCGTAGCGGTCGTCACGCAACAGGCGCTCGGACAAGTGGTTACCGATGAAACCGTTGACGCCGAGGATCAGCACGCGGGTACGACGCGGGGCACGACCGGATTCGGCACCGCGCAGCACGGAACCGTCCACCAGGCCCAGTTCGTTGGCCAGTTGCGGACCACTCAGGTACAGACCGTTGTCGTTGCGCTGGCCGGCGTTGATGATCAGCGAGTCTTCACCGCAGGCGATGCGCAGCGGGTCGACGCTGATGACGCGGCCCGGAGCCTGGCCTTCGTTGCCCTTGGCGACTTCGGCGCTCCAGACAATCAGCTTGTGCTCGCCCACCGCGCAGAAGGCGCCCGGGTACGGTTGGGTCACGGCGCGGACCAGGTTGAACAGTTCTTCAGCCGGTTTGGCCCAGACCAGTTTGCCGTCGGCCGGGGTACGACGGCCGAACACGGTGGCTTTGGATTCGTCTTGCAGTGTTTCGCTGACTTTGCCTTGCAGCAGCGCCGGCAGGGTGTCGCGCAACAGGTCAAAGGCTGCCGCACGCAGCTTGCCGTGCAGGCTCAGCGCCGTGTCGCTGCGCTCGATCGCGACCTTTTGCTGGGCAACGATAGCGCCGGCATCGGCACGCTTGACCATGCGGTGCAGGGTCACGCCGGTTTCCGTTTCGCCGTTGACCAGCACCCAATTGGCCGGTGCGCGACCACGGTAGCGTGGCAGCAGGGAACCGTGCAGGTTGAACGCTCCTTTGCGCGCCGTGGCCAGCAGCGGTTCGCTCAGCAGGTTGCGGTAGTAGAAGGAGAAAATGTAGTCGGGATCGAGCTTGGCGATACGTTCGATCCACAACGGATGGTTGGCATCTTCCGGTGCGTGCACGGCAATGCCGTGGCGGGCGCACAGCTGTGCTACGGAACCGTAGAACGCGTTCTCCTTCGGATCGTCGGCGTGAGTGAACACCGCAGCGATCTCAAAACCGGAGGAGAGCAGGGATTCGATGCCGGCACAGCCAATATCGTGATAGGCGAAGACAACAGCTTTTGCACTCATGAAGGAACCTGATCTGAAGAAGTGGAAGTAAGGCCGTCGACGGTGACAACGGAAGCAGGGGAGGCTGGCTGGCTACGCAGCACCTTTTCAATGAAAAAGCGCGGACGTGCGCGCACGTCGCTGTACATGCGGCCCAGGTATTCACCCAACAGGCCCATGCCGATGAATTGACCGCCGGTGAAGACGAACAGCACGGCGAACAGTACGAAGGTACCGCCGCCGGCCCAGCCGGCGCCGAACACCAGGCGCAACAGAACCAGCGCGATGGCGAACAGCATGCCCAGGGCCGCCATGCCGACACCGACGATGCTCAGCAGTCGCAGAGGCGTGGTGGTCATACAGGTGACCAGGTCGAACATCAGGTTGATCAGGCGCATCGGGCTGTACTTGGAGTCGCCGTGTTCACGCTCGGCGTGGGTCACGAGGATTTCCGTGGTATGGCGGGCAAAGCTGTTGGCCAGGATCGGAATGAAGGTGCTGCGTTCACGGCAGGCGAGCATGGCGTCGACGATGGTGCGTCGGTAGGCGCGCAGCATGCAGCCGTAGTCGCTCATGGCCACGCCGGTGGAGCGTTGCACGGCGAGGTTGATCAGCTTCGATGGCCAGCGGCGCAAGGCCGAGTCCTGGCGGTTGTTGCGTACCGTCGCGACGACGTCATAGCCGAGCTCGGCCTGTGCCACCAGCCGCGGGATTTCTTCGGGCGGGTTTTGCAGATCGGCATCGAGGGTGATGACGACATCGCCCTTGCACTGTTCGAAACCGGCCATGATCGCCGCATGCTGGCCGTAGTTGCGGTTGAGGATGACCGCCACCACCGGGCTGCCTTCGCGGGAGGCGGCGTCTTCGAGGATCTGCGCGGAGTCATCGCGACTGCCGTCGTCGACCAGCACGATTTCGTAGGCTTGGTGCAACTGTTGGCAGGCGGCTTCGGTGCGACGAAGCAATTCCGGCAGGCTGTCCTGTTCGTTGTAGACCGGAATGACGATCGACACGAAGTTGATTGGGTAAGGTCTCAAAGGCTTCTGTCCATGCAGTTTTCAATGGCACCGACGACGCGCTCGACATCGTCTGTGGTCATGTCGGGGAACAACGGGATCGAACACAGCCGCGCCGAATTCCATTCGGTGTTGGGCAGGTACAGGTTGGGGTAACGCTGGCGGTAGTAAGTGTGCAGGTGCGTTGCAATGAAGTGAATGCCGGTGCCGACATTCTGCTCCTGGAGGGCTTTCATGAACGCTTCGCGATCCAGCCCGCAACGTTCGGCGTCGATGCGCAGGATGAACAGGTGCCAGGCGTGCTTTTGCGAATAGATTGGAACGGCCAGCGGTTGCACCGGCAAACCTTCCAGGCGCTGCAAGTAGGTCTGGGCCAGTTGAGTGCGCCTGGCGTTGATTTCGTCCAGGCGTTCCAGTTGCACCAGCGCGATGGCCGCGTTGATGTCGGCCAGGTTGTACTTGAAGCCAGGCTCGACCACTTGGGCCTGGGGCTTGCGGCCGTGGGTCAGGCGGTCGTAGGCATCAACCCCCAGCCCGTGAAACTTGAGCATGCGCACCCGGGATGCCAGGGCTTCATCGTCGCTGACGAACATGGCGCCCTCGGCGCAGGTCATGTTCTTGATCGCGTGGAACGAAAAGATTGCTGTGCCCGTGGAGCCGACGTGACGACCTTTGTAGAAAGTGCCTGCCGCGTGGGCGGCGTCTTCGATCACGGCAATACCGTGTTTGTCGGCCAGCGCATAGAGCGGATCGAGATCGAATGCCGCACCGGCGTAATGCACCGGGATGATGGCTTTGGTGCGCGGCGTGATCGCGGCTTCGATAGCGGCCACATCGGTCATCAGCGTGTCGCGGTCGACGTCGACGAACACCGGCGTGGCACCCAGCAGGGTGATCATGTTGGCGGTGGAAACCCAGGTCTGCGATGGTGTAATGACTTCATCGCCGGGACCGACGCCCAACGCCAGCAGGGTGATATGCATTCCGCCGGTGGCCGAGGACAGTGCCACGGCATGCCGGCACCCGACGTAGTTGGCGAAGTGTTCTTCCAGTGCCTGGTTCTTCGGCCCGGTAGTGATCCACCCGGAGCGCAATACTTGCTCTACGGCAGCGATTTCTTCGTCGCCGATACTGGGGCGGGAAAAAGGGAGAAACGCCTGACTCATGGGCACCTCAGGGGCTGAAAACGTAAATAGCCTTTGAGGCTAAAAGGGATCCAAAAATCAGCGTAGACGCTAAATCAGAATTTGCATCAAATCAACTAGTTACTGGATGGAAGTGAAAACTGCATTGGTTGACTTTTTGCGCCATGGCCGGCAGCTTGGGCTCCCATCCGGGCTGCGTCGACCTTATGGAAGGTTATGCCCGATTTTGTGAAAGGAACATGAAAAAACGGTTGGGGAATCGTTTATCTGATAGCTATTAAGCCGCTGTTCAGACTTCCAGCGTTTATGGCGTTTTTTAGGAAAGTCCTACAGCGGTAATGTCTTTTACATGATCGTTATTTCACTTCTTAGTTGTTTCATTGAACTGTTTTCATTCAAGGCCGTTTCGTTTGATTGACTTACCTGTAACTGATTCACGCACACCCCGCACCAATCCGCTGACCCTGTATCTGGCGCGACTGGCGCCGTCCAGCCAACTGACCATGCGTTATGTGCTGCAGGATGCCGCCGATCGCCTGGGCTTCGAAGACCACGACATCGAGGAAATACCCTGGCACAACCTGCAGCCCGAGGACGTGATCGCGCTGGTGGCGACTTTGCGTTCGGACGGCTATGCGCCCAATACGTCTTCGCTCTATGTCAACGCGGTACGCGGGGTGATGAACGAAGCGTGGCGCATGAGCCTGATCTCTCAGGAACATCTGCTGAAGATGCGTTCGGTGAAGGGCATTGCCGGTACGCGGCTGTCCCAGGGGCGCAATCTCAGGCGGACGCTGATCCAGGAACTGATGGCGGTCTGCGCGGCTGATCCGAGGCCGCAAGGCCTGCGGGATGCAGCGATCATCGGGATTCTGTATGGCTCGGGGATGCGAAAGTCCGAATCGGTGAACCTGGAGCTGAGCCAGGTCGATTTCACCGAGCGCAGTCTTCGGGTGACCGCCAAGGGCAACAAACAATTGATCAAGTACGCCCCGGCCTGGGCGTTCGCCAAACTTGAGGCATGGCTTGAACTGCGCCGTTCGTTGCTCAAGGAAGGAGAGTCGGACGACCCGTTTCTGTTCAACCGCATCCGCCGTGGCAGCCACATCACCCGTGAGCGCATCACCAAGCACGCGATCTACTACATCGCCCGGCAGCGGGGCGCGCAGGTCGGGGTGAAAATCATGCCCCACGACTTCCGGCGTTCATTCATTACCCGGGTAATCGAGGAGCATGACTTGTCGATTGCGCAGAAGCTGGCGCACCACAGCAATATCCAGACCACGGCCAACTACGATGTGCGCGATGACAACGAGCGGCGTCGGGCGGTGGATCGGTTCGATCTGTGAACGACTAGATCTCGCTCAGTACATGGGCATGGCCGATGGTCGAGACATGAACCGAGCTGCCGGCGGGTGGCGCATACATGCCTGAACTGCGCACCAGCAGGGATCGGCCCGGTTGCTCGCTGCGGGTCAGTGACTGGAGTTCCACCGTCAGCGTGCAGGTGTTGCCGCTGAAATCCCGGTCGGTGACCACGGCCCGGCACCCGCTGGCTTCCAGATCAGTGGGGAGGATGCTGGCCAGTTGCAGCTGTTCGGGGCGCAGCATGATCTGCGCCGACTTGTTGTTGCGGTGGTTGTTGACCGGGATACGCCCCAGGTCGCAATGGGCCCAGCCGGCCTCGATGCGTGCGGGCATGACCACGGCATCTCCCAGAAACAGGGCGGTCTGTTCGTCTTCAGGATAGCGGTAAAGGTCCAGCGGATGCCCTGACTGGACCAGCCGGCCATGGCGCATCACCGCCAACTGGTCGGCGAACGACAAGGCTTCACTCTGGTCATGGGTGACCAGAATGGTGGTGACGCCCGCGTCCTCCAGCAGCCGCGCAACCATCTTGCGCATCGCGGCGCGCAGTCCGGTGTCGAGCGCCGAGAAGGGCTCGTCCAGCAGCATCAGCCGTGGCTGTTGCGCCAGGGCGCGGGCCAGGGCCACACGCTGTTGCTGGCCACCGGACAATTCATGAGGCCAGCGCTCGGCCATCTTCGCGTCCAGCGCCACGCTGTCCATCAGTTCGGCGACTCGCTGTTGTTTTTCATTGCCCTTGGTGGACAAACCGAAGCCGATGTTCGCCGCCACGGTCATGTGCGGGAACAGCGCACCGTCCTGTGGCACGTAGCCGATCAGGCGTTGATGGGCCGGCACTTCGTGGGTGCCGTCGACCAGGGTCTGGCCATTGAGCGAAAGACGCCCGGAATCGGGGAATTCGAACCCGGCAATCATTCGCAGCAAGGTGGTTTTACCCGAGCCGGAAGGGCCGACAATGACCGTACGACTGCCGCTGGGAACCGACAGGCTGACGTTGTCCAGCGCACAATGGGCGCCATAGGACTTGTAGAGGGCATTCAATTCAAGAGTGTTCATCGGCCAGCCGTTTTTTTCGATTGGTGATAAAGAAGTCCGGTCAACGGAAGCGACAGCACAACCATCAATAAGGCGTAGGGCGCAGCAGCGGCATAATCGATTTCGCTGGTCATGGCCCAGAATCCGGTCGCCAGCGTGCGCGTGCCGTTCGGGGCCAGCAGCAGGGTAGCGGTCAGTTCGTTGGTGATTGCCAGGAACACCAGCGCCGCACCGGCGGCTGCCCCCGGCGCGGCCAGGCGCAGGGTGATCAGCCACAGTGCCCGCGCTGGCGAGCGGCCAAGGCTGCGGGCGATGTTTTCCAGTTCCACCGGGGCCTGGGCGATACCTGCGCGCAGGCTCACCAGGGCACGGGGCAAGAACATCAACAGGTATGCCAGCAGCACGGTGAAGGTGGTCTGGTAAATCGGCCGGGCAAAATGGATCGTGATGGTCACCAGCGCCAGCGCAACGATAATTCCGGGCAAGGAACTGGTGATGTAGTTGCAGCTTTCCAGTACCCGTTGCAGCCGGCCAGGGTAGCGGATCGACAGCCAGGCAATCGGGATCGCCGCGCAGGTGGTCAGCGCTGCGCCTGCGATACCGAGTAACAGGGTTTGCTCCAGCGCGGGCAACAATTCAGCCATATCCCAGACTTCCACACCGCCGGCGATGAGCCATTTACCCAAGGTGATCAAGGGCACGCCCAGGGCCAGGGCGCAGGTGACGATTTGCAGCGTCAGCGACAGCAGCGTTGAAGTCGTCTTCAGGGTAACGACCCGCTGCTCCCGGGCGCTTCCCGAACCGACGCGAGCGTAGCGCGCGGAACCGCGGGCGGCGGACTCGGCGGTCAACATCGCCAGGCAACACAGCGCCAGCACACTGGCCAGCATGTGCGCGGCTGCGCCGTTGAAGGTTGATTTGAACTGATCGAAGATCGCGGTGGTAAAGGTGTCGAAGCGGATCATGGCGTACAGGCCATATTCGGCCAGCAGGTGCAGGCCGACCAGCAAGGCGCCACCGCAGATCGCCAGGCGCAATTGCGGCAACACCACGCGGAAAAACACTTTCCAGGGTTTGAGCCCCATGGATTCGGCGACGTCTTCAATGGCCGGGTCGAGCCGGCGCAAGGTGGCCGCTACCGGCAAATACAGGAACGGGAAGTAGGCGATGACCGAGACCAGGACACCGGCAAACAAGCCGTGAATCGGCGGTACCAGGCTGACCCAGGCGTAGCTGTGAACGAACGCAGGCACCGCCAGCGGTGCGGTTGCCAGCAACGACCACCAGCGTCGTCCGGGCAAATTCGTGCGCTCGGTCAGCCAGGCCAGCGTCACACCCAGGGCCACGCACAACGGAATCGTCAGCAACACCAGCAACACGGTGTTGACCATCAGTTCCCCGACACGGGGCCGGAACACCAGGGCCACAACGGTTGACCAGCCGGTCTGTAGGGAAACACCAATAACGTAAACAATCGGAAGCAGTGCCAGTAACGAAACCAGCACCGACAATCCGATTACCCACGCACCACCACGCCCCGCAAAGATCCCACGGGAACGTCGACGCAAATTTGCGGGTGTCGCCTCGGCGACATCCGCAGGCAGGGTTTCAGGTATCACTTAGAGCAGTCCGGCCTGTGTCATCAGCTCCACGGCTTTTTTACTGTCGAGTTTCGAAGCATCGACAGTTGGCGCATCGAGTTGATTCAGAGGCACCAGTTTAGGGTTGGATTCAGCGCCTTTGCCCACGGCGTACTCAAACGACTTGCCGTTTTTCAGGACGGCCTGGCCTTCCTTGCCGGTAATGTATTTGAGAAACGTCTGAGCTTGTTCTTTGTGTTTGCTGGAGGCGAGGACGCCGCCGCCGGAGATGCTAACAAAAGCGCCCGGGTCTTTGTGCTTGAAGTAGTGCAGGGCGGTGTTCTTGCTGTTTTCGCCCGTCTTGGACTGATCGACCAGGCTGTAATAGTGGTAGATCACGCCGCTGTCGATCTGCCCGGCATTCACCGCTTTGAGTACCGAGCTGTTGCCACGGTAGTTGGCGTAGTTGGTTTTCATCGCTTTCAGCCATTCCAGCGTGGCCGCTTCACCTTTTTGCTCCAGGATGGCCGCGACGATGGCCTGGAAGTCAGCCCCACCTGGCGACGCAGCCCAGCGTCCTTTCCAGGAAGGATCGGCCAGGTCCATGATCGATTTCGGCAGATTGGCTTCCGAAAGCTTGCTCGGGTTGTACACAAACACCGTGGAGCGAGCGGCAATCCCGACCCATTTGCCGTGGGCCGGGCGATAGGCGGAGTCAACCTGTTCCAGCGTGGTTTTGTCGACAGGTGCAAACAGCCCGGCGTTGTCGACCAGGACCATGGCCGGGGAGTTTTCGGTCAAGAATACGTCCGCCGGAGAAGCCGCGCCTTCCTGCACGATCTGGTTGCCCATCTCGGTGTCATCGCCGTTGCGCAAGGTGACCGGAATACCCGTCTCCTGGGTAAAGCCCTCGACCCAGGCCTTGGTCAGGCCTTCGTGTTGCGCGTTGTACACCACGATGCCGACGGAGTCGGCTGCATAAACCTGGCCAGCGCTCAGCAAAGCGGTGGCCAGCAGGGCTTTTTTCAACAACGAAGGGATTTTTGGAATCATTCTGCGGGCTGCTCCAGGTGCATTTTTATGAAAATCATACGCATTTAAACGTCTGCATACCAATGCGAATGATTTGCATGTTTTGAATGGCACGGAATGTAGAGATCCAAATGAGAAAATAACGTCAAAAAAACCGTTAATACATGTAATTTTCATTCAGATTAGCAGCACTGCGTCCACTGTGGTTCGACAAACGAAAAAACCCGAGAGGCCGGTTCGACCTCTCGGGTTTTTTACGTCCTGGCTATCAGGGCTGGATTTGCGGGAAGATCAGGATCTGCAGGTTGCCGCGCTGATAGCGTTTTCCGTCGATGGGCAGCGCCTCGACTTCCTGAATTTCATCGACACTGTTGACCCGCATCACCACCCCGACCGAGCCCTTTTTCCGCGCCTCGGTCATCCATCGCCCGACCTCTTGCAGGGTCACTTTGCGCGAGGCCGCGGCGGGATCCGAGAGGCCGTACTTCATTTCACCGACAACATTGTAGAGCGCTACTTCCGGTCGCTTGGTCAGCCAGGACAAGGCCGAGGCAGCACCCAGGTCGTTGCTCAGCAGCGAGGTGCTCTGGTTCAGACTGTCCAGGTGTTCGGCGATAAACCGGTCGGGCATCTTGCTGTCGACAATCTGGCTCGGCATGGCGGCGGGTAGCAGCGCCACCAGCAGCCAGATGCCGAGGGCCGGCATCGCCCATAACGTCAATGGCCGCAGGATTTGCAGGGCGTTGGCGATGATCCAGCCCAACAGCACGATGAACGCCAGGGACAGGCTGAACATCTCGGTGTTCTCAAAAATCTCTTTGCGCCATTGCAGGTACAGCAAGGCAATCAGGGCCGCCGTGGCAATGACGACGTTGAGCCATCCGTTGAAGCGAATCGTCCGTCCCCGTGCCTGTTGCAACAGGCGGGTCAGTGCATCGCCCATCAGCAGTGCCAGCGGCAACAGGCACGGCATGATGTAGGTCGGCAGCTTGCCGCTGCTCATGCTGAAAATCGCCAATGGCAACAGCAGCCAGAGCAGGAGAAAACCGTTGACGGGCTGACGCTTGTTGTTCCAGGCCTGGATGAATGTGGTTGGCAACAGCGCGGCCCAGGGCAGGACAGAAACCACCAGCATCGGCAGGTAGAACCACCACGGGCGCGCGTGTTGCGCATTGTCGGCGGCGAAGCGGCGCACGTGCTCGTTCCAGAAAAAGAAATTCCAGAAATCCGGTTCTTGATGATGAATGGCCAGCGCCCAAGGCAAGCAGACGGCCGCGGCGACCACAACAGCCAGTGGCCCGTAACGCAACAGCTCGTCAAAGCGACGCTGCCAGGCGAGGTAGGGCAGGGCGATCACCGCCGGCAGCAGCCAGGCCAGGAAGCCTTTGGTCATGAAGCCCATGCCGCAGGCGATGCCCAGGACCACCCAGGCACCCAGACGGGCACGCGTGGTGCGGTTGTCGATGGCAAACCACAGGGAAACCAGGCTCAGGTTGACCCAGAGGGTGAATTGCGGGTCGAGGTTGGCGTATCCGGCCTGGCCGGCAATCAGCCCGAAGCTCATGTAAAGCAGCGCGCAAGCAAAACTTTTGCGCGGATCGCCCCAGAACCGGCGGGCAATCAGCCAGGTCAGCCACACGCTCAGTCCGGTACTCAGTGCCGACGCGATGCGCACCCCGAACAGGTTATCGCCAAACACCGCCTGGCCGATCGCAATCATCCAGTACCCGGCAATCGGCTTCTCGAAGTAACGAAGGCCCATGAAGTGCGGCGAGATCCAGTTCCCGCTATGCAGCATTTCCTGGCTGATCTGGGCATAACGGGTTTCATCGGGAATCCACAGACCGTGGCTCATCAGCGGTAGCAAGTAGAACGCGAAGAACGCCAATACCAGGGCTAATAGCATCCATTGCTCGTTGGCAGGCGCTGTTGGGGCGTGCAGGCGGGAAGAAAGGCCAGCAAAATCTGGCAATGGCTGATTTGACGTCATGTCTCGACCTTGGCGCTGAGGTGGCTGGTTGAAGAGCGATGTGCAACTTGTAAGAGTGAAAGTCGGAATGATATTGAACGGCGAGAAGTTCAATCATACTTCTCGCTGTTTTGTTCAGGTTTCATTCAGTCCGGCTTGAAATAACTTAGTAGCAAAGTTTTCGAGCTGTAACGATTTCAGTTTTTATCTTGTAACAGGGTGTTCCAGTCGTCGGCATTCACAATGCCGAGCACTTGCAGTTGCCCATTGCCATCGATGTGGACAAACAACGCGCTACCGTACTCGACGTCCTTCGCTGCATGCTTCAAGCCGCTCTGCTGTTCAAAGTCCGCGATGCAACCGCTGTGGGTCACCAGCACCAGGTTGCGATGGGCAACCTTGTGCGCCACGACATCGTTACGCAAGGTCGTGCCGCAGGTAGCCAGCCACTCCTGGGTTCGTGGGTCACTGTTGAACATGTAATGCGCGGTCTGCACGGTGCGCGTCACCGGGCTGGTGAGGATATCGGTTTGCGTCAGGCCCAGGCGTGCCAGGCCTTGCCCAACGCCGGCCGCCGCTTCACTGCCGACACGGGTGATGCCGTCGGCCGGGCCCAGGCAAGGATTGCTCGATTGGTCGCAACGCTCGGTATGACGAACCAGCACTGCGATTTCGCCGGCACTCCATTGTTGCAGCAGTTGTGCCCGGGCTTGCGCCCCTTCATGGGCCAGGTTGGCCGGGGATCTCGGCCACAGGAAAAAACCGGCGACCACTGCGGCGACGGTCAGGGTGCCCACCGCCACTACCGATTTGAAGAGGCGCGAAGACGGTTTACGCGAGACGGAGTTGACCAAGTTTTTCCACCATTTGGAGCACCAGGGAAAGTGCTGTTAAAAAAGTCTGAAACAGCACAAAAAATTTCCGCCGAGACTAAGTTCAGCGAATTAACTGCTGCACAAAGTAAATCTGCGCAGGTGTCGGAGCAGTGAAAGGAATGTGAAAAATTTGCAGGGAGGGGGCGGGCTACTGGGAATTGTTATCTTTCGCCCCTGCGCGGGATGACAGCGGCAAACTAACGCGGTCGACGAGATTGAACTCAACGGCGAACTTGTCGCCGTTGATTCAAGGGGAGAAACCGAGGTCAGGAGGACGGGCAACCAACCTAATGCCAGTCAGTTAAGTGCTAATGCGATCTGTAGCAGCTGCCGAGCCTGCGAGGCTGCGTTCGGCGGCATAGCCGTCGTGAGTCCAGCTGACGCGGCCTGCCTGACGTAGCGCAATGACTGATCTTACGACTGCTTCGCAGCCGAACGCAGCCTCGCAGGCTCGGCAGCTGCTACAAAGGGTGTCGCGGCTGAAATTGCTTAATTGGGGCAACCAGCCTGTTTTCTCGCGGCAGCCTGGCTGATCAGCGCGGCCAGGCGCTTGATGTTGTTTTGCTGGGCAAGCACCAGTTCATCGATGCTCGCGCCTGAGGGGGTTTGCAAGGTACTGCGGCAAATGACCCGTGCAGGTTCGCTTTCGCCGGCATTGCGCAGGCGCCATTTCACGTCCATCAATGCGTATTGACCGGGGACCGAGTCAAAACGCTGCACATCAACCCGCACCGAATACCCGCTTTGTGCAGGATAGTTGCTCAGTTGATCGGCCAGCGCACTGTTCAATTCATCCACGAGGGTCGCGCCCCACCATTCGGTTTCCAGGATCGCCAGGCCACTGTTGCCCTGGCGAATGACGATCTGCGCGCGATCGACCTGCGGCGGCACGCTGATGCTCTCGATCTGAATCACCCCGACGGTGGTCCTTGAGTGATCGCCCACCTGGGCCGGGGTCAGGGTGTGGAATTGAATCGGGTCACTGCGGCAAGCGGCGAGCAGCAACAGCGCGGTGACCAGGGTGAACTTCAGCGGAAAAGCCATGGGTGTTGCTCCTGTGTTCAGTTGCGCGGTGGCCCTTGCAGATCCATGGGCGCGGCATTGTCCGGACGGCCGCGAAGCAGCGATTCCGGATGCCGCCCCAGGTAATCCGAAAGATCACGCAAGGATCTCGACGTGCGTCCCAGTTCATCCAGGGTCTGCCCCAGTTTTTCCCGTTGCGGCGAGTCCTCGGCCAAGGTCGAACTGGCGGATTGCAAGGTCGAATTGGCCGTTTGCAGGGTCTTGCTGACTTCCGACAAGGTGGTTTGCACACCCGGCAAAATCTTGCCGTTGAATTGCATCATGCCTTTGCGCAGTTCGACGAGATTGCCATCGAGATTGCCGGCAATACGCTCGATGGGCAGTTTGTTGATCTTGTCGACCATGGATTCGAGTTTTTCCTGCAATTGCTCCAGGCTGCCCGGTATGGTCGGGATGATGACCGGGCGTGCGTTGGCATCGAATGCAACTTTTTCTGCCTTGGGGTAGAAGTCCAGGGAGATGTACAACTGGCCGGTCAGGAAGTTGCCAGTGCGGGCCTGGGCACGCAGGCCGTTATCGATAAAGGTGCCGATCAGGCGTACACCGGCGGCTTCGTCATTGGGGTCATGCTTGAGCGCCTTGAGCATCTTGTCGTGGGCCTTGCCCAGGCGTTGCGGGTAAATCACGATGCCGACGTTGACCGGAAAGGAACGGCTCTTCTCGTCGTAATCCAGATTGACCGCCACCACCTTGCCGATTTCCACACCGAGGAATTCCACCGGCGCATCAACCTTGAGCCCGCGCAGTGCCTGGTCGAATCGCATGGCCAGGTATTGCGGTTTACCGTTTGGCGGGGCGAGGGCAGTTTGTTGGTCCTCGAACAGTTCGTAGGCATATTCTGCAGCAGCAGGTTTATCGCCAGGGCTGTAGTCGGGCGCGCGGAAGGCAATGCCGCCCACCAGCAAGGACGACAACGATTCGGTCTTGACCGCAAAACCGTTGGCGCCGACGTTCACGTCAATGCCGCTGGCGTTCCAGAAACGGGTGTTTTCGGTGACGTACTTGTCATTGGGGGCATGGATGAACAGCTCTATGTTCACGCCTTTGCCATCCGGGTCCAACGCGTAGGCCACCACTTGGCCCACCGGGATCTTGCGGAAGTAAACCGGAGAGCCGATATCCAGCGACCCCAGATCCTGCGTGAACAAGGTGAAACGCTTGCCCGGTTCGCCGTAGGTGATGGGTGGCGGGTTCTCCAGCCCCGTGAAGTGTTTTGCCCGGCCGTTGGCCTGGCCGATATCGGCACCGATGTAATCGCCCGACAGCAGCGTATCGATACCGGACACACCCCCCGCTCCAATGCGCGGCCGCACTACCCAGAATTGCGAGTCCTCGCGGGTAAAGCTTTCGGCCTGCTTGGCCAGCTTGATGGTGGCGTTCACACTCTTCTGGTCATTGCTCAGCTCCACATCCGAGACTTGGCCAATCACCACATTACGGTACTTGACCTCGGTTTTATTCGCGGTCAGGCCGCTCCCGGTCTTGAACGTGACAACAATGGTCGGGCCTTCCTGCAAGATGCTGTGAACCACCAGCGAAATGCCCACCAGCACCGCGACGATCGGTACGATCCAGACCAGCGAAACGCTGAAGCGGCGGGTCTTGATCGGCGCCGGCCCGGGGGCTTGCGGCCCGTCAGTGGCTTGTGACTTCATCCGTGACCTCCTCATTGTTTGGGTGTTCCCGTTCTTTATCCCAGATCATGCGCGGATCGAAACTCATTGCCGAAAGCATGGTGAACACCACCACCAGGCCAAAGAACAGAATGCCCGGGCGCGGCTCGATGTCGGCCAGGGCCTGGAATTTCACCAGCGAGGCGACCAGTGCGACCACGATCACATCGAGCATCGACCAGTAGCCGATGACCTCGACGAAGCGGAACAGCGTCGACCGCTCTTTACGTGCCCACTCACTGTCGCGTTGCACGGTGACCAGCAGCAGCGTGATGGCGACGAACTTGATGCCAGGCACCGCGATACTGGCAATGAAAATGATCAGGGCGATGTCCCAGGCCCCGGCCTGCCAGAACTCCAGTACGCCGCTCATGATCGTACTGTCGGCGCCATGACCGACCATTTTGGTGTTCATCACCGGCAGCAAATTGGCGGGGATGTAAAACACCAGGGCCGCAATCATGTAAGCCCAGGTGCGGGTCAACGAGTTGGTTTTGCGTCGATGCAAAGGCGCGCCGCAGCGCACGCATTCGTGAGGCTCGCCAGTCATGTCGCAGGCCAGCCCGCAACTGTGGCACAGGCACAGGTTGAGTTCGTCAGCGTACGGAGGCGAGCTCATAAGATGTCCCATAAATCGCGGATATCGCGTCCGGCGATGCGGATCATCATCAGGCTCAGCACAGCCAGGGCAAACAGTCCTATCCCGGGCAGCACATCAAGCAGCCCGGCGAGCTTGATGACAGCGACCATGGCACCCAGCAGGCAGACTTCGAGCATGCTCCAGGGCCTCAGGGTTTCCAGCCAGCGCATGCAGAATTTGAACCCGGGCGCACGTTGCCGGGCGAGGGCGAAGCCCAGTACCCAGACCAGAAGCAACAGCTGGAAAATCGGCGCGATGATCATGGCGATCGCCGCCACCATGGCGATGAACGTGATAGGTCCCAGGCTCAGGGCCAGCACCGAGTCCCAGAGGGTTGCGCTGTTCTTCGAGCCTTTGAGGCTGATGCTCATCACCGGATAGAAATTGGCGAATATCCAGAGCATCAGCGCGGTGAAGGTCAACGCAAGACGCTGTTCCACTGTCAGGCCGTTATAGCGCTGAAGCACACCGCCGCAGCGCGTACACAGGGTTTTCTGATGTTTGGCGAGCGTCACTTTTTGGTACACGCTGTCGCAGTGCTCGCAGATGATCAGTTGATCAGTAGTTGCCATGGGCAAGGCTCAACAGAAGGCAGGAAGTTCAGAGCACCCCCTCAATATAGAAGTGCCTTGCAATTGAGCAAATCGAAAGTCGAAACAAGGGGATGGGTAGAAGAGCGAATACGCAGAACCATGTGGGAGCGAGCTCTCCAATGACTTGGGTAGTTCGCAGGTTTTGCGCTCAACCGCTGAACCTGTGGGAGCGGGCTTGCTCGCGAAAGCGGTGGGGCAGTCGACATCAATGTTGAATGTTCGACCGCTTTCGCGAGCAAGCCCGCTCCCACAGTAGGTAGGGGGCGCCCGGCAGGATTGTGTCAGCCGAGCATTTCCCGCATCCGATACCAGAACATGCCAAGTGCCAGCAGTGGCGAGCGCAAGGCACGGCCGCCGGGGAAGGTCATGTGGGGCACGGCGCTGAACACGTCGAAACCTTTGCTGTGTCCGGCATGGATCGCTTCGCCCAACAGTTTGGCGCACCAGTGAGTCACGTTCAGGCCATGACCGGAGTAGCCCTGGGCGTAGAACACGTTCGGGTGCTGGCTCAAGCGCCCGACCTGCGGGAAGCGGTTGGCCGAGATGCCAATCATGCCGCCCCACTGAAAATCAATGCGTGCTTTGGCCAGTTGCGGGAACACCTTGAGCATCTGCGGGCGCATGTAGGCAGCAATGTCCGCCGGGTCGCGCCCGGAGTAATGGCAGGCGCCGCCGAACAACAAACGCCGATCAGCCGAGAGCCGGTAGTAATCCAGTCCGACCTTCTGGTCGCACAGCGCGACGTTGTGCGGGATCAGTTGCCTGGCGGCGTCTTCCGACAACGGCTCGGTGGCGATGATGTAGCTGCCTGCCGGGAGCACTTTGCCGCTGAGCTTCGGTTCGAGCTCTTCCAGATGGGCATTGCAAGCCAGCACCAACGTGCCCGCACGCACCGTGCCACCGGCACAGCGCACTTGCACGGTGCTGCCGTGGATCAGCTCCAGCACCGGGCTCTGCTCAAAGATCTGCACGCCAAGGGACTCGGCGGCTTTCGCTTCACCGAGCGCCAGGTTCAGCGGGTGCAGGTGGCCAGAGCCCATGTCGACCAGGCCGCCCGCGTAAACACCGGAATTCACCACGTGTTCACGGACCTGGCCAGGTTCGATCAAGCGGGTTTCATGGGCGTAACCGGACTCTAGCAATTCGGCGTGCTCGGCCTTCAGCCCGGCGAAGTGCGCCGGGGTGTTGGCCAGTTCGCAAAAGCCCCAGCGCAGATCGCAATCGATGCCGAACTCACGGATACGATTGCCGACCAGTTGCACCGATTCCGTCCCGGCATGCTCCAGATACCGCACCCCTTCGGCCCCGACATGCCTGGCAAAACCGCTGACGTCATGGCCGATGCCGCGAATCAACTGGCCGCCATTGCGCCCGCTGGCACCCCAGCCAATCCGCCGGGCCTCCAGCAGGATCACCGAGAGCCCGCGCCGGGCCAGCTCGATGGCGGTGTTGATGCCGGTGAAACCCGCGCCGACCACGCAGACGTCGGCCACCAGATCCGAGGCCAGCGCGGGACGCTGCTTCATGCCCTTGGCGGACGCCGCGTAATAGGAGAGGGTGTGTTCCTTGGTGTACTGATTCATTTGTTGGACTTCACTTTGCTCCACGAACGGGTCATCAAACGCATGATCGACTGCGGTGGAGTGGTGGAAATATAGAGCTTGTCGAGGACTGCCTGGGACGGATAAACCTCGGGATTGCTGACCAGCTCAGGGTCCATGTACTGCTTGGCGGCCGGGTTCGGGTTGGCGTAACCGACCGACGCGCTGACCTTGGCAATCACTTGCGGGTCCAGCAGGTAGTTGATGAAGGTGTGGGCCTGTTGCGGATTGCCGGCATCAGCGGGGACGGCCAGCAGGTCGAACCACAAATTCGCGCCTTCCTTGGGAATGGCGTAGGCGATGTTCACGCCGTTCCTGGCTTCCTTGGCGCGGTTGGCGGCCTGGAACACGTCACCCGAGTAGCCGAAGGCTACGCAGATATCGCCGTTGGCCAGGTCCGACACGTATTTGGAGGAATGGAAGTAGGTGATGTAAGGGCGGATGGCCAACAACTTGGCTTCGGCCTTTTTGAAGTCCTCAGGGTTTTCGCTGCGCGGGTCCATGCCCATGTAGTTGAGGATCGCCGGGAACACTTCATCGGCCGAGTCCATCATCGATACGCCGCACGCGCTGAGCTTCTTGATGTTTTCCGGTTCGAACAGCACGGCCCAGGAATCGATGTGGTCAATGCCCAGCACCTGCTTGACCTTGTCGACGTTGTAACCGATGCCGTTGGTGCCCCACAGGTAGGGTACGGAGTGGGCGTTGCCCGGATCGTTTTTCTCCAGCAGCGCCAGCAGTTTCGGGTCAAGGTTCTTGAAGTTCGGCAACTGCTCGCGATCGAGCTTGAGAAACGCACCGGCCTTTACCTGGCGGGCGAGGAAGTGGTTCGACGGCACCACCACGTCATACCCGGTGCGACCGGCGAGCAGTTTGCCCTCCAGGGTTTCGTTGGAGTCGAAGACGTCGTAGATCACCTTGATCGCGGTTTTGGCCTGGAAGTCGGCGAGGGTGGTTTCGCCGATGTAGTCGGTCCAGTTGTAGACGCTGACCTGTGGCTGAGCCTGGGCGCCGGCACTGAACATCGCTGCCAGCGCGACCGGAACCATGGATTTCAATAGACGCATATCGACACCTCTTGGAGTTATTGGATTTTTCAGGTGATTTTTTAGTGGTCTGTCGGCCCTCATCACGAGCAAGCTCGCTCCCACAGGGGAACGCATTTCAAATGTGGGAGCGAGCTTGCTCGCGATAGGGCCATTACGGACGGTGAAGATCTCAGACGCTGAGCATCAGGAACTCACGCTCCCACGAACTGATCACCCGTTTGAAGTTCTCGTGCTCGGCGCGTTTGACCGCGACATAGCCCCGTACGAACTTGCTGCCCAGGTAGCGGCTGACGGTGTCGCATTCTTCCATCTGGGTCAGGGCGTCCTCGATGGTGATCGGCAGGCGCAGGTTGCGACGTTCATAGGCACGGCCCTGTACCGCGGCACTCGGTTCGATGTGCTCGACCATGCCGAGGTAACCGCACAGCAGACTTGCAGCGATCGCCAGGTACGGGTTGGCATCGGCGCCCGGCAAACGGTTCTCGACGCGCATGGCGTCCGGGCTGGAGGTCGGTACGCGCAGGCCGACGGTGCGGTTTTCTTCGCCCCACTCGACGTTCACGGGTGCCGAGGTGTCCGGCAGGAAGCGGCGGAACGAGTTGACGTTCGGCGCGAACATCGGCAGCACTTTCGGGATGTACTTCTGCAAACCACCGATGTGATGCAGGAACAGTTCGCTCATGTTGCCGTCGGCATCGGCGAAGATCGGCTGGCCGGTGGCAATGTCCACCACGCTCTGGTGAAGGTGCATGGCGCTGCCCGGCTCGTCGCCGACCGGCTTGGCCATGAAGGTTGCCGCCACGTTGTGCTTGAGCGCCGCTTCACGCATGGTGCGCTTGAACACGGTGATCTGGTCGGCCAGGTCCAGTGCGTTGCCGTGACGGAAGTTGATTTCCATCTGTGCCGGGCCGTCTTCGTGGATCAGCGTGTCAAGGTCCAGGCCTTGCAGTTCGCACCAGTCATAGACGTCTTCGAACAGCGGATCGAATTCGTTGGCGGCATCGATGGAGAACGATTGGCGACCGCTTTCGGCACGGCCCGAACGGCCCATCGGCGCCTTGAGCGGCAAGTCCGGGTCTTCGCAGCGCTGGGTCAGGTAGAACTCCATTTCCGGCGCGACAATCGGCCGCCAGCCTTTGTCGGTGTATAGCTGCAGGACTTTTTTCAGTACGTTGCGCGGCGACAGTTCGATCGGGTTGCCGAACTTGTCGAAGGTGTCGTGGATCACGATGGCGGTCGGCTCGATGGCCCATGGCACCACGTAGACGGCGTCGGCGTCCGGCTTGCAGACCATGTCGATATCGGCCGGGTCGAGCAGGTCGTAGTAGATGTCGTCGTCGACAAAGTCCCCGGTTACCGTTTGCAGAAGGACACTTTCCGGCAGGCGCATGCCTCGCTCATGCAGGAACTTGTTGGTCGGTGCAATTTTGCCGCGTGCAATGCCGGTCAGGTCGCTGACGACGCACTCGACTTCGGTAATCTTGTGATCTTTCAGCCAAGTGAGCAGCTGATCGAAAGGGACATTCATAAAGACCTCGTTATTGGTTTTATTAACGCCAGGAGAGGCCGGTTTCATCCGCCGGACACTTCCCCTGTAGCGCGTTGAGGTCTATCTTGGGCGACCCTTGCGGTTCCATCTATCCACTTTAAGCAGCACAAAACGCACCAAAAGAGTGCGTAAGGTCGCCCCATGACAGGTTTCAACGCCCTCCAGGTCCAAGCCTTCAACACCGCCGATGTCGCCGAGCAAATCCGCGCCACACCGGGTTGGGTCCAGCATTACCAACAGATGTCGCCTGGGCATTTTGCGGGTCTGGTGCGCTATCTGGATCTGCAGGGCGTGGAGATTTACGAAGAGTCGATGAACACCCGGGTCGAGCAGAATTTCAGTGCGCCCCAGGGCTCGCTGTCGTTCTGTTTCGATCGTGGCGACAACGCGCTGTACGTGTTGAATGGCGAAAGTCGCAACATCTGGATCACTCCGGAGAACTACCAGGAAATCGCCGTGGTGTTCGGGCCGGAGTTTGTAAAACGCCACAGCCTCGACATCGCCCGGCTCGAAGGGCTGTTCATGGCGCCGCTCAACTCGCAGCAGAACGCGCTGTTCTGCCGCTGGCTCAGCGGGACCCTGACGCGGCTGTCGCAGACCTTCGATCCACCGAGCCGCGAAGCGCTGACCCAGCAATTGCTGGAAGACTGTCTATTCATTCTCGACAACGCCTGTGTCGGTCTCGACCAGGGCGCCTTGCAGCGTCGGGCCGGGGAGCGGGCGATCATGAAGCGGGTCGGGGAATGGGCGGCGGACACCCCGGAAGAACACCTCAACTTGCTGGAACTGTCCCAGGTTGCCGGGGTTTCACTGCGCCAGTTGCAGCATGCATTCAAGACCTACACCGGCATGGCGCCGGCCCAATGGCTGCGCCTGCGCCGACTCAACAGCGCCCGCCGCGAATTGCTCAGCCGCACGCCGACGCAAACCACCGTGGCTGAAGTGGCCATGCACTGGTCGTTCTGGCATCTGGGACGGTTTTCCAGCAGCTACCGCGCGCTGTTCAAGGAACTGCCGAGCGACACCCTCAAGCGTGCAAGTGTCGCGCAGCCCATCGGGCGCGGCCGGCGTTAAAACGTCGGCGGTGTAATCACCCAGATCACCACCGCATCGACATCGCCGGGGTTGCCGTAGCGGTGCGGTTCCTGGCTGGAAAAGCTGAAGCTGTCGCCTTCATTGAGCTGGAAATGACGCTCGCCAACCCATAGCTCAAAACTGCCGGACAGCAGGTAGCCGGCTTCTTCGCCTTCGTGGCTGTAGCTTTGCTGGCTGTAGGTGCCGGGGGGGAAACGCGAGTGCAGCATTTCCAGTTGGCGGTTGGCTTGCGGCGTCAACAACTGGTCGACAATGCCGTCTTCGTAATGCACGTTCAGGCGACTGTTCTTGCGCACGACAATGCCGTCATCTTCCGGGTCGGTAACCGCTTCGCTGGCGAAGAACCACTGGATGGTGACGCCGAGACTGCGGGCAATGTTGAACAGCGCCGGAATCGACGGGTAGGCGAGGTTGCGTTCCAGCTGACTGATGTAGCCGGCAGTGAGCTCGCTCTGTTGCGCCAGTTCCGCCAGGGTCATGCCCCGGCGTTTGCGCAGGCCGCGAATGCGTGTGCCGAGAAAATGCGGTTCGGCGTTGCCTGGGGCGGACGGGGTCTTGCTGTTGTTGCTCATGGAAAGTTCCGAACCGGGAAGGGGCTTGAGCGAATGTCTATCCGTTGAGCACAGACTCTGTGGGAGCGGGCTTGCTCGCGAAAGCGGTGTGTCAGTCACCACCCATGTTTGCTGACACGACGCCTTCGCGAGCAAGCCCGCTCCCACAATGGATTGCACTAGACTCACGGTCTTGCATAAAGTCCCGGAGTATAAACAGCCTTAAAGCTCCCACGCGACTTTCAGGCCTTCATAAATCGCTTCTTCGGCAGTGCGCGGCGCGAGGCAGTCGCCGATGCGGCGAAACTCCACCAGTCCTTGCAGTTCGGCGCCCAGGGTATCCACCGGTTGATGGCCCTGGCACAACACCAGCGTATCGATGTTTTCCATCAGCATCGGTTCGCCACTGGCGGTGTGTTGCAGGTAGACGGTGTTGTCATCGCAGCCGTACAAGCGCGCATACGGTGTGATCGGCACGCCCAGTTTATGCAGTTCGCCGGCCAGTTGATCGCGCACGTACAGCGGCAGGTTTTCCCCGCAATGGGTGCCGTTGACCGCCAGTTGCACCTGATGCCCGGCGCGCACCAGGCGTTCGGCGATGCCGGGGCCGATCCAGTCGCAACGCCAGTCGACCACCACCACCGAGCGGCCGATCTGTACTTCATCGCGCAGCACTTGCCAGGCGTCCACCACCTGCAATTCACCGCCACGCTCGAACGGTGGCCAATAAGGTTCGGCACCGGTAGCGACGATCACCATGTCCGGTTTTTCCTGCTCCACCAGCGCCCGGTCGACCCGTGTGTTGCGCACCACGCGCACACCCGCCAATTCCATTTCTCTTTGTAGATTGGTACTGGCACCACCAAACTCACTGCGCCGTGGCAGCAACTGCGCGAGCAACACCTGGCCGCCCAGTTGTGAACCGGCTTCGTACAGGGTCACGTCATGTCCGCGCTGGGCCGCGACGGCAGCGGCCTTCATGCCGGCCGGGCCGCCGCCGGCGATCATGATGCGTTTGCGATTTATCGCTTGTCGGCGTTCAGCAAAAATCAGCTCGCGACCGGTTTCCGGGTGCTGGATGCAGGAAATCGGCAAGCCCTTGTGAAAGTGCCCGATGCACGCCTGATTGCAGGCGATGCAGGCGCGCACATCTTCAACGCGGCCGGTATCGGTCTTGTTGGGCATTTGCGGATCGCAGATCAGCGCCCGGGTCATGCCGCAGACATCGGCCTGTCCCCGGGCCAGAATCAGTTCCGCTTCCTGGGGCTGGTTGATACGCCCGGTGACGAACAACGGAATGTTCAAACTGGCCTTGAACGTCCCGGCTTCCCTGGCCAGGTACGCCGCTTCGATCGCCATCGGCGGCACGATATGCACCGCGCCACCCAGCGACGCCGAAGTACCGGCGACGATGTGCACGTAATCGAGCTGCGTTTGCAACGACTGCACGGCGGCCAGGGACTCGTCTTCGGTCAGGCCTTCGGGGTCGCGTTCGTCGGCGCAAATGCGCAGGCCAATGATGAACTGCTCATCGGTCGCCGCACGCACGGCTTTGATGACTTCACGCAGGAAACGCAAACGCTGTTCCAGCTCACCGTTGTAGCCATCGGTACGCCGGTTGACCCGCGGATTGATGAATTGCGCCGGCAGGTAACCGTGGCTGGCCACGACCTCGACGCCATCGATTCCAGCCTGATGCAGACGCCGGGCCGCAGCGGCATAACCGGCGACGATTTCGTCGATCATTGCCTGATCGAGTGCGCGGGGCATCACGCGGAAGCGTTCGTTGGGCACCGACGATGCGGAGTAGGCCACCGCGAGCAGGCCATCGCTGGATTCCATGATCTCCCGCCCCGGATGGAACACCTGGGACAACACCACGGTGCCGTGGGCATGGCAGGTTTGCGCCAGTTTGCGGTAGCCCTCGATGCACGCATCGTCGGTGGCCATCAGCACGTGGGAGGTGTAGCGCGCACTGTCATGCACGCCGGCCACTTGCAGCACGATCAGCCCGGCACCGCCTTCGGCACGCGCCCGGTGATAGGCGATCAGTTGTTCATTGACCAGGTTGTCGGTGGGCATCGACGTATCGTGCCCGCTGGACATGATGCGGTTTTTCAGGCGCTTGCCACGGATCTCCAGGGGTTCGAACAGGTGCGCGAAGGAAGGTGTCGGCATGGTGCGATTACTCCAGACAGGCTGACCTGTAGGAGCGAGCTCGCTCGCGATGGACTTGAGGGCGACGCGTTCATCCAGACAACACGCGTAATCGTTAACGTCCATCGCGAGCAAGCTCGCTCCTACAGAGGTAGCAGGTTTTGTGCGTTGTTATTATTGCGCTATAGAAATTTACCTTCAGTAAAAAATCAACTTGTTTTTTTACTGATGCGTGGAGTAATTTCATTTCGAGCCCGCTCCCGGGCCGTACCTCACAACAATAAAAAAGGGCTGCGCCGGCCTCTGTCCGGGCGGCACCTGCCAGAGGAACCACTGATGACATCGAAAACTCTCAAGCACGGTTTTTATCCCTTGGTGTTGACCTGCGCCTTAGGCCTGGGCAGCGCCCAGGCAGCATCGGACATGGTGGTGGTCGGTTATGGCGGAGCCGGACAAAAAGCCCAGGACGTGGCGTTCTTTCAACCGTTCGCCGCCGTGGATCAAAGCAAAGTGATCCAGAGCGAATACAACGGCGAGATGGCCAAAATCAAAGTGATGGTCGACACCGGCAACGTCGACTGGGACGTGGTGCAGATCGAAGGCCCGGACTTGATGCGCGGCTGCGAGGAAGGCATGTACGAGCGGCTGGACTGGACCCGTCTGGGCCACGCCGACCAGTTGATCCCCGAAGCGGCACAGGAATGCGGGTCTGCGGCGCTGGTGTGGAGCGTGGCGATTGCCTACGACACCGACAAACTGGCCCAGGCCCCGACTTCGTGGGCAGACTTCTGGGACGTGAAGAAAACCCCCGGCAAGCGTGGATTGCGTAAACGCGCGGTGTACAACCTGGAGTTCGCCTTGCTGGCGGACGGGGTCAAAACCGAAGACGTCTACAAAGTACTCGGCACCCCGCAAGGCGTGGACCGGGCATTTGCCAAGCTCACTGAACTCAAGCCGTACATCCAGTGGTGGGAAGCGGGCGCGCAACCGCCGCAATGGCTGACCGCCGGCGATGTGGTGATGACCTCGACCTACAGCGGGCGCATCGCCGACGCCGCGCAGAAAGGCAGCCACCTCGGTCTGGTCTGGCCCGGCAGCCTGTATGGCATGGACTACTGGGCGATCATCAAGGGCTCCAGGCATGTGGATCAGGCCAAGCGTTTCATTGCGTTCGCCAACCAGCCGGACGCCCAGGTCAACTACGTGCAGCAGATCCCTTACGGCCCGACCAACATCCAGGCCGCCGCACGGCTCGACGACAAGCTGGCGCAATGGGTGCCTACCGCACCGCAGAACCTCAAGGGCGCGTTGTCGATGAACGTCGGCTTTTGGGTCGATCATGGCGAAGAGTTGGAAGAGCGCTTCAACGCCTGGGCCAGCAAGTAAACGCGGATGGCTGGACGTGCCCAAGCGTCCAGCCTTACTGTCTGCCTCTGCCGATCAGCCTGGAGAACCACAACAATGAACAAAATCGCCAGCCATCTGGCCCCTGGGCGCAGCGCCACCGAGCAGCGCCTGCGTGAGGAACTGGCGGCCTGCTACCGCCTGATTGCGCACTTTCGCATGACCGACCTGATCTTCACTCACATCTCGGTGCGCATTCCGGGGCCGGAGCATCACTTTCTGATCAACCCGTACGGGCTGATGTTCGATGAGATCAGCGCGTCCAATCTGGTGAAAATCGACCTCGATGGCCACGCGGTGGAACCGTCGCCGTACCCGGTCAATCCGGCCGGTTTTGTGATTCACAGTGCCATCCACGGTGCCCGTGAAGATGCGCAATGTGTGCTGCACACCCACACCAAATCCGGGTGCGCGGTGGCGGCGCTGAAGTGCGGGTTGTTGCCGGTGAACCAGATTTCCATGGAGTTCTATGGCCGCGTTGCCTACCACGACTATGAAGGCGTGGCGCTGGACCTGAGTGAGCAGCAACGGCTGGTGGCGGATTTGGGCGACAAATCGGTACTGATGCTGCGCAACCATGGTTTGCTGACGGTGGGCGAGACGGTGAGCCAGGCGTTCCTGCGCATGTATTACCTGGAAAAGGCCTGTGAGATTCAATTGGCGGCGCAAGCTGCCGGTGAAGTTGTTCTGCCGTCGCATGAGGTCTGCGCGCACACCGAGCGGCAGTTCAATGATCCGGGGCGGCCGTTGGAGGATGGGGAGTTGAGTGATCCGGATGCCATGCAATTGGCGTGGGCGGCGTTGTTGCGAATGCTGGATCGAGTGGCGCCGGGGTATCGCGACTGATCCAGATCCTGTGTTGTTTGAGCTGGCCTCTTCGCGAGCAAGCCCGCTCCCACAGGGGAATGCATTCCAAATGTGGGAGCGGGCTTGCTCGCGAAGCAGGCGCCGCGGTCCATCTGGCTTACGCTTGACTGGAGACATTACCGGCTCTTGCTGTACAGTCGTTCAGCCCGCCGCTAACCCGCGCAGGCCCCAACGATTGAACCAAGGAGCGTGTCGCCCATGAACCAGGAAGCCCGTTTTTCCCGCATGGAACCGGAGTTGCGCAAAGCCAACCTGATCGAGGCGACGCTGGTGTGCCTCAAGCGTCACGGCTTCCAGGGCGCGTCGATCCGCAAGATTTCCGCCGAGGCCGGGGTCTCGGTGGGGCTGATCAGCCATCACTATTCCGGCAAGGATGAACTGGTGGCCGAAGCCTACATGGCGATCACCGGGCGGGTCATGACCCTGCTGCGCGATGCCATGGAGCAAGCCGCACCGAATGCCCGGGAGCGTTTGTCGGCGTTTTTCCGCGGTTCGTTTTCCGCCGAATTGCTCGACCCACAACTGATCGATGCCTGGCTGGCGTTCTGGGGCGCAGTGAAAACCGCCGAGGCCATCAATCAGGCCCACGATCATTCCTATGGCGAGTATCGCGGCATCTTGCGCAAGGTGCTGGCGGAACTGGCGCAGGAGGAGGGCTGGGAAAACTTCGACGCCGACCTCGCCGCCATCAGTCTCAGCGCCTTGCTCGATGGCTTGTGGCTGGAGTCCGGGCTCAACCCCGGCACCTTCACCCCGGAGCAGGGCATCCAGATTTGCGAGGCCTGGGTCGACGGTTTGCAGGCCGGCGGACGTCAGCGCTTTTGCGTACAGACGAGCGACTGTTGATCAGTCGTTCAGCACTGGATACTCTCTGGCGCCAATGCAGGAAAACACTCTAATAAGAAACTGGCCTTCGGGCCTGAGCCGGACACCAAGCGATGACTCCTCGGGTACTGATCGTCGATGACGATCCGCTGATTCGCGATCTGCTGCACGCCTACCTGTCCCAGGAAGGCTACGACGTCCATTGCGCCGCCACCGCGGAACTGGCGGAAACCTTTCTGGCCAGCCAGACCGTGGACCTGGTGATGCTCGACATCCGCCTGCCGGGCAAGGACGGCCTGACCCTGACCCGCGAGCTGCGGGTGCGTTCGGAGGTCGGGATCATCCTGATCACCGGGCGCAACGATGAAATCGACCGCATCGTCGGCCTCGAATGCGGCGCCGATGACTACGTGATCAAACCCCTCAATCCAAGGGAACTGGTGTCCCGGGCGAAAAACCTGATTCGCCGGGTACGTCATGCGCAAATACCACAGCCGGCCGTTGCGGCGGCCAAACCGGTCAAGCAGTTCGCCGACTGGTCACTGGACACCGACCGCCGTCGCCTGATCGATCCGTCCGGCAATGAAACCCTGCTGACCCATGGCGAGTACCAGTTGCTCAGCGTGTTCCTGCGCAACAGCGGCCACACCCTCAGCCGCGACCAGTTGATGGACCAGATCCGCAACCGCGAGTGGGTGCCCAACGACCGCTCCATCGACGTTTTGGTCGGACGCCTGCGTCGCAAGTTGCACGACGATCCGGCCGAACCGCAGTTGATCATCACCATTCACGGTGCCGGCTACCTGTTCACTGCCTGCGTGGCGGCCTGAACCTGATGGCGCGATGGCTTTGTTGCCTGCTGGCGGTGCTGGCCGGCCATGCCGTCGCGGCGGACAAGGTTCGCTATTGCGATTACCCGGTGTACCCGCCAGTGTCCTGGAGCGATGGCAAACAGGTGCGCGGCCTGGCGCCGAACGTGGTGAAAAACCTGTTCGGCCAGTTGGGGTACGAGGTCGAGATGGTCGTGCTGGGCAACTGGAAACGCTGCCTGCTGGACGCCGCCGAAGGCCGGGTCGATGTGGTGCTGGCCTACAGCACCGCGCAACGGGAGCAGAGCATGCTGTTCTCGACGGTGCCGGTACTGCGTGAAGAAGTGGCGTTGTTCATCAACCGTCAACACCCGGTGAAATTCGAACAACTGGACGACCTGGCCCATTACCGCGGCGGCCTGTTGTTCGGCGAGAGCTACGGCGTGGAGTTCGATCGCATGGTCGCGCGCAACAACAATATCGAATGGGTTTCCGACAGCCACCAGAACTTCGGCAAGCTGATTCGCGGGCGCATCGACTTCATCACCCAGGAGCGCCGCACCGGCCAGTTGTACGTGGAAAACCTGCCCGGCGGCCAGGACATCGTCGCCTTGCCCAAAGCCTTGAGCGTGGACTATCTGCGGGTTGCCGTGTCGCGGCGCTCGCCCTTGGCCAAGCGCATGCCCGAGATCGATGCACAATTGCAGCGCATGGTCGATGCCGGCGACATCGAGCGCTGGCTCAATGAAAGCGAAGTGACCTACCGCGACATGATCCACCTGCCGGCGGATGCGCAATGATTCGTGCCCGGCCCGGTGGACTGTTGCGGCGCCTGTTGCTGTTCATTCTGCTGTTCAGCCTGTGCTTCACCGTGCTGGCCAGCAGCGTGCAACTGTACATCGAGTATCGACGGGAAATGCGCGACATCGATTCGCGCATGGAACTGATCCGCGCCGGTTATCTGGCCAGCCTGGAGCGCAGCCTCTGGGACTTGAACCAGGAACAGTTGAGCGTGCAGTTGCGCGGACTGGTGGACTTCTCCGACGTCGCGCGGGTGCATTTGACCAGCGCCGATTTCGATCTGGTACAAGGCAATCCAGATCCCACGGGACCACTGCGTATCGAGCGTTTTGCCCTGGACTATCAGCCGCCATCCGGCCCTTTGCGCAACCTTGGCGAGCTGGAGGTCAGCACGGATCTGGGGGCGGTGTACCAGCGTCTCTACGCTACCGGTTTGACCAGCCTGTTGTGGATGGCGGTGTTTCTATGCGGTCTGGCCGTTGCCTTGTCGGGCTTGTTTTATCGACTGGTGACCCGGCACCTGAAAGTCATGGCCGAGTTTGCCCGGCGCATCGCCGCCGGTGAATGGCAGGAACCCTTGCACCTGGACAAGCGCCGCGGCAGTGACGAAATCGACACGGTGGCCCACGCCCTGGACGACATGCGCCGGGCGATCCTGCACGACATCGAGCGCCGGGAAACCGATCGCCTGGCCTTGCAGGACAACCGTGATGAATTGCTGAAAATGGTCGGGCGCCGCACCGCCAGCCTGATGCGCGCCAAGGATGAGGCGGAGGCGGCCAACCTCGCCAAGTCGAGGTTTCTGGCGACCATGAGCCATGAACTGCGCACGCCCCTCAATGGCATCCTCGGCATGGCCGAATTGCTGCGCGGTGCGGGCCTGGATGCGCAGGACGGCAAGCGCCTGGATGCTTTGTACAAGGCTGGCGAAGGCTTGCTGACGATCCTCAATGAAGTGCTGTACTTCGCCAAACTGGAGGAGGGCGTCAGCCACCCTGAACCGGTGGATTTCTCGCTGCGCCAATTACTTGATGAAGTCCTGACACTGTTGGAACCGCGAGCGCTGAGTAACGACACGATCCTGAGTTGCCGGGTCGATCAGCGGGTTGCCGAGCATCACCACGGCGCCGAACAGTTCCTTCGTCAAGTGCTGAGCAACCTGTTGGCCAACGCAATCAAGTTCACCGAAGGCGGTGAGGTGAGCGTCGAGGTGGCACTTCTCAGCGAAACGGGCGAACAGCCGGGGCAGCGCCTGCGGGTCAGTGTCACTGACGACGGCATCGGTATTGCCCCCGCAATGCAGGCGAAGATTTTCGAGCGTTTCACCCAGGCCAGCGAAGAAGTGGCGCAGCGTTTTGGCGGTACGGGGTTGGGGTTGGCGATCTGCAAACACCTGGTGGAGCAGATGGGCGGCTGCATCGGCGTGGACAGTGAAGTGGGGCGCGGCAGTTGCTTCTGGTTCGAGCTGTCCTTGCAGCCGGCCAGCGGCGTGGCTGAAGTTGAGCCGGTTCGGGCGGTGGGGCCGGCACTGAACATCCTGGTGGTCGAAGACGTGGCGCTCAACCGCGAAGTGGCCAAGGGTTTGCTGCAACGGGACGGTCACCGGGTATGGCTGGCCGAAGACGCGGAGCAGGCGCTGGAACTTTGCGCGGCGAAGGCTTTCGATCTGCTGTTGCTGGACGTGCATCTGCCGGGCATCAGCGGCGTCGAGTTGTGCCGACAGATCCGCAACATCGACGGGCCGAATCGCCACACCCGTATCTTCGCCCTGACCGCCAGCGTGCAGCCGGCGCTGGTGCGCGGTTATCTGGAGGCCGGCATGGACGGTGTCCTGGCCAAGCCCTTGAAGCTGGAAAACCTGCGCCAGGTGCTGGAAGGGCATGCGTCCGTCGCCGAGTCGCTTCTGAGCGATGAGACAATGGATTGGCCGTTGTTGCAGACGCATCGCAACCTGCTCGGCGAGCAAAAGGTCCAGAGTCTGCTGGCAGTGCTGCGCGACTCGATCCTGCAGCACCGCGATGCGTTGAATGAAGCCATTGCCGCCGACGACTGCACCGAGGTCGCACAACTGGCGCACCGTTTGGCCGGTAGCTGCGATTCGCTGGGTTTTCGCTCACTGGCCACGACGCTCAGGGCTCTGGAGACGTTGGCCATGGGCAGCGATGAATCGGCGATCCGCCACATGAACCCCGCGCTGGATGAGCAATTGCAACACGCGCTGCAGACCCTCAAAGGCCTGTTGCAGAGCTGACGTACAAGTTTGTTACGACTTTTTACAACTTCGATCCTTACGGTCAACGCGAACTTACATGGCTTTCCAATAATCGACGCAACCGCCGCAGCGCGGTCTTCGAAGCTTATTGGAGATAATAATAATGAATTGCCGCAAAGCTGATCCCTCCCTGCGCCGTGACGTCCTGTCGCGCGCTGTTCACCTCATCGACTGCTGAGGTGCCGACATGAACGAAAACACTGATCGCAGCACTGATCATAAAGGCATCCAGCTGACCCGTGCCCTCAAGAGCCGGCACATTTTCATGTTGTCCCTGGGCGGCGTCATTGGCACCGGGTTGTTCATGGGCTCCGGCGTGACCATCAACCAGGGCGGGCCGGTCGGGGCGATTCTGGCTTACCTGGTCGCGGGTTTCCTGATGTACCTGGTGATGGTCTGCCTGGGTGAACTGTCGGTGCAGATGCCGGTGTCCGGTTCGTTCCAGACCCACGCCACCAAATACATCGGCCCGGCCACCGGGTTCATGATCGGCTGGGTGTACTGGATGAGCTGGGCCACCACTGTCGGTTTGGAATTCACTGCGGCCGGCATACTGATGACCCGTTGGTTCCCGACGGTGCCGATCTGGTACTGGTCGGCACTGTTCGTGGTGGTGCTGTTCGGTATCAATGCCCTGGCGACCCGCGCTTTCGGTGAAGCGGAATACTGGTTCTCGGGGATCAAGGTCGCGGCGATTCTCGGTTTCATCGTGGTTGGCGTGCTGGTGATTTTCGGCGTAATGCCCCTGAGCAGTGGTGCACCCGCGCCGATGATGACCAACCTGATCGGTGATTCGCTGTTCCCCAACGGCCTGTCGGCGGTGTTCGCGGTGATGATGACCGTGGTCTACGCGTTCCAGGGTTGCGAGATCATGGGCGTGGCCGCCGGTGAAACCGATCAACCGGAAAAAAGCATTCCCCGCGCCGTACGCAACGTGGTGTTCCGCGTGCTGATTTTCTACGTACTGGCGATTGTCGTGCTGTCGGCCATCGTGCCATGGCAGCAGGCGGGTTTGATGGAAAGCCCGTTCGTGCAGGTGTTCGACATGGTTGGCATTCCCTACGCTGCCGACCTGATGAACTTCGTGATCCTCACCGCGATCCTGTCGGTGGGCAACTCCGGCCTGTATGCCTCGACACGCATTCTGTGGGCGATGTCAAAAACCGGTATGGCGCCGAAAAGTCTTTCGCCATTGAGCAAGCGTGGCGTGCCATTGCGCGCCTTGAGCATCACCTTGTGCTTCGCGCTGGTGTCGCTGTTGACCAGTTTCATCGCCGCCGACACCTTGTTCATGGTGCTGATGGCGGTGAGCGGCATGTCCGGCACCGTGACCTGGATTGTCATCGCACTGGCGCAATACAAGTTCCGCAAGGCCTATGTGCGTGACGGCGGCAAACTCAGCGACCTGAAATACCGTGCGCCGTGGTTCCCGGTATTGCCGCTGATGTGCATCACGCTGTGCTGCTCGTTGTTCGTGTTCCTGGCCCTGGATGAAACCCAGCGTCCGTCGCTGTATTGGGGCTTTGGATTCGTTGCACTGTGCTATGGCGCGTACTTCCTGATTCATCGCAAGCGTCAGGGCGTGTTGGCACCGAGCTTGCCGACTGCCTGATCCCTTGAACTAAACACGTCCCCCCTGTGGGAGCGGGCTTGCTCGCGAAAGCGGAGTGTCAGTCACCATCAATGTTGACTGACAGGGCCTCTTCGCGAGCAAGCCCGCTCCCACAGTTGTTTTGTGGTGGGCGTAGGCAGTTGTTCGAAGTTGTAACAGCGACAGAGTCCAATGTCCGCCAATCAAAAATAAACTCAATAAAACCAATGTGTTATCGATTTTTTCAGGCTGTTACAGCCCATCTTGTCTGCCGATTGCCGTCTTACTGAACACTCGTTTAGTATGGCCTCAAGTCGCATCACCTCAGACCCATCACAATAATTCGAGGATACCCATGACCACTCAATCGTCGCTGCTTAGCCAGGTCGAAGCAGGCGTTGCCTGGATCACCCTCAATCGCACTGCCCAGCGCAATGCGCTGGACGTTCCGACGCTGAAAAACCTGCACGCCTTGCTCGACGGTTTCAATGCCGATCCAGCGGTGCGTGTGGTGGTATTGACGGGCAGTGGCCGCAGCTTCTGCGCTGGCGCCGACCTCGACGAATGGGCCGATGCCGAAGCCCGGGGCGCGCTGGAAACCTACGGCTGGACCGAAACCGCCCACGCCCTGATGACCCGCCTGCACAGTCTGGAAAAACCGACCATCGCCGCCATCAATGGCACCGCCGTCGGCGCCGGGATGGACCTGACCCTGTGCTGCGACCTGCGTATCGCCGGGCAATCGGCGCGTTTCAAGGCCGGCTACACCAGCATGGCGTACTCGCCGGATGCCGGCGCCAGTTGGCACCTGCCACGCCTGATCGGCAGCGAACAGGCCAAGCGCCTGCTGTTCCTCGATGAACTGTGGAGTGCTGACCGTGCCCTCGACGCCGGCCTGGTCGGCGATGTCTGTGCCGACGATCAGTTGCTGACGGTCACCAGCGAACTGGCTGCACGCCTGGCCGCCGGGCCGACCTTCGCCTTCGCCCAGACCAAAAAACTCATGCGCGAAGGTGCCGAACGCAGCCTGCCCGAACAACTGCAGGCCGAGCTCGCCGCCGGCCTGTTGTGCGGTCGCAGCGAAGACGGCAACGAAGCCCTGCGCGCCGCCATGGAAAAACGTCCGGCGCGTTTCGTCGGCCGTTGATTCCCACACTTCTTTCAGTACACGAACAACAGGTAGCAGCATGAATTTCCAACTGACCCAAGAACAAGAAATGTTGGTGGACTCGGTACGCAGCTTCGTCGAGAAGGAACTGCTGCCCTATGAAGAGCAAGTCGACCGCGCCGACGAGGTCTCCCCGGAACTGGCGGCGCAGATTCGCGGCAAGGCGATTGCCGCCGGCTTCTACGCCTTCAACATGCCCGAAGAAGTGGGCGGCGGTGGCCTGGATTACCTGTCCCAGGCGCTGATCGAACGTGAGCTGTCGAAGGTGTCCTGGGCGCTGCACGTGTTTGTCGCGCGGCCGTCGAAAATCCTCATGGCCTGCACTGGCGACCAGATCAACGACTACCTGTTGCCGTGCATCCAGGGCGAGAAAATCGACTGCTTCGCCCTGACCGAACCGGGTGCCGGTTCCGATGCCAATGCGATCAAGACCCGCGCTGTGCGTGAAGGCGACGACTTCATTCTCAACGGCAGCAAGCATTTCATCAGTCACGCCGGGCATGCCGATTTCGCCATCGTCTTCGCCGTGACTGACACCTACGAACACAACGGCAAAAAGCGTAACGCCGTGACCTCGTTCCTGGTCGACCGTAACACCCCGGGCATGACCATTCGCCGTGGGCCCAAGTGCGTGAGCAACCGTGGTTACCACACCTTCGAGATGTTCTTCGACGACTGCCGAGTGCCGGCCAGCAAAGTGCTGGGCGAAGTCGGCAAAGGCTGGGATGTGGCCAACGCCTGGCTGACTGCCGGGCGGGTGATGGTCGCGGCCAACTGCGTCGGTCAGGCCCAGCGCGCACTGGACGTGTCGTTGCAATGGGCGGCGGACCGCAAGCAATTCGGCCAGCCCATCGGCACCTACCAGGGCGTGTCGTTCAAATTGGCCGACATGGCCACGCAAATCCGCGCCGCCGAACTGCTGACCCTGCACACCGCCTGGAAAATGGACCAGGGCAGCATGACCGATGGCGAGGCCGGCATGGCCAAGCTGTTCGCCAGTGAAGTGCTCGGCCGTACCGCCGATGAAGCGGTACAGATTTTCGGCGGCATGGGCCTGATGGACGAAGGTCCGGTGGAGCGCATCTGGCGTAACGCACGGATCGAACGGATCTGGGAAGGCACTTCGGAAATCCAGCGCCACATCATTTCCCGCGAACTGCTGCGGCCGCTGCTGCGCTGATCGTACCGGAGAACAAGCATGTCCCAGAAAATTCGTGACAACCTCAAACGTATGCTTGCGCCGCAGCACGTCGCGTTTGTCGGTGGCCGCAGCATGGCGCGCGCCCTCAAGCGTTGTGCCGAAGGTGGCTACCAAGGGCAAATGTGGCTGGTCAATCCACAGCACGACAGCCTCGAAGGTGTACCGTGCGTGCGCAGCGTTGCCGAGCTGCCTTGCGGCCCGGACGCCGTGTTCATCGCCACCAACCGCGAACTGACGCTGACCTGCGTGGCCGAACTGGCCGCCATCGGCGCCGGCGGGGCGATCTGCTACGCCTCGGGTTTCGCCGAAACCGGTGCCGAAGGCCAGGCCCTGCAACAGCAATTGCTCAAGGCCGCTGGCGACATGGCCTTGCTCGGCCCCAACTGCTACGGCCTGCTCGACTACCTGCACAGCTCCGCGCTGTGGCCGGTGGCCCACGGCGGCAAAGCGGTGGAGAAGGGCGTGGCGGTGCTGACCCAGAGCGGTAACTTCGCCTACAACCTGTCCATGAGCGACCGTTCGCTGCCAGTGGCCTACATGGCTTCGGTCGGCAATCAGGCGCAACTGGGCGTGGCTGAATTGATGGACGTGCTGCTCGACGAGCCGCGGGTCACCGCCATCGGCCTGCACCTTGAAGGTCTGAAAAACGTCCCGGGTTTCGCCCGCGCCGCACATAAGGCACTGGAGAAGGGCATCCCGATCATTGCCCTGAAAACCGGCGTGTCGCAGATCGGCGCCGAACTGGCCTTGAGTCACACCAGTTCGCTGTCCGGCTCCGATGCGCTGTACGACGCGCTGTTCGACCGTCTCGGCGTGATCCGCGTCAGCGGCCCGGTGAGTTTTGTCGAAACCCTCAAGGCCGCAGCCTGCGGCAACCTGCCAGCGGGTAACAGCCTGATCGCGCTGGCCTGTTCCGGCGGCGACGCAGGGTTGATTGCCGACTACGCCGAACGCAACGACCTGGGCCTGCCGAAACTCGATCAAGGACAGGTCGGCGAACTAGCGCAAGTGCTGCCGAGCTACGCCAACCTGGTCAACCCACTGGATTTCACCACGGCCATCTGGGGCGACGGCGAAGCCTTGAACCGCATGCTCGACAGCTCCCTGCGCACCGAAGCCGACGCGGCGATGCTGGTGCTCGACTACCCGTCGGAGTTCACCGGCGAGCGCAAGGAATGTGACCTGCTGCTCGAGCTGTACTGCGCGGCACTGCAACGTCACGGCAAGACCGGTTTTGTCACTTCGGCGTTCCCCGAGTTGCTGCCGGCCCATGCCCGTGAGCGTCTGCACGCGCAAGGCGTCGCGGCCTTGCAGGGCGTTGAAGACGGGTTGGCCGCGTGGGGCCGCATCGCCGGTTATCAACGCAATCGCCAGGCCTTGCTGGCTTTGGGCGAATCGGCACTGGTGCCGCTGTGCCCGCACGCGCTGGAAGGTGAGGGGCGCTTGCTCAACGAATGGGATTCCAAACAGGCGTTGAAAGCCTTTGGCCTGCCGACGCCAAACGGCGTATTGAGCACCCCGGAACAAGCCCTGAAGGATGCCGAGTCACTGGGCTATCCGCTGGTCTTGAAAGCCGTCAGCGCACAGCTGCCGCACAAGACCGAGGCCGGTGCCGTGGCGCTGAACCTCAAGGATGGCGCGGCGTTGAGCGCTGCACTGGAGAAGATGCGCGCCAGCATTGCCGCTTACGCTCCGGGCGTAGCCTTCGATCAACTGTTGCTGGAGCCAATGGCCAAACCGCCACTGGCCGAACTGATTGTCGGCATCAAGCGCGAAAACGATTTCGGCCTCGCGCTGGTGATCGGTGCCGGCGGCATTCTGGTGGAATTGCTCAAGGACAGTCGCAGCCTGTTGCTGCCAACCACCGACGGCGCCATCCGCAATGCCTTGCTCAGCCTGCGCAGCGCGCCGTTGCTGCAAGGTTTCCGTGGTCGCGAGTCTGCAGACCTCGACGCCTTGGTGACGGCGATCCGCGCTGTGGCCGACTACGCCTGCGAAAACGCCGGGCAATTGCTGGAACTCGATGTGAACCCATTGTTGGTCGGTGCCCAAGGCACGACTGCGGTCGATGCGTTGATTCGCCTCGGCCACGAGTGAGGACATGAACATGCAAAGCAAAACCTTGACCGGCGGCCAGGCCCTGGTGCGTCTGTTGGCCAATTACGGCGTCGATACCGTGTTCGGCATCCCCGGCGTGCACACCCTGGAGCTGTATCGCGGCTTGCCCGGCAGTGGCATCCGCCACGTCTTGACCCGCCATGAGCAGGGCGCCAGTTTCATGGCCGACGGCTATGCCCGGGTCAGCGGCAAACCCGGCGTGTGCTTCGTCATCACCGGCCCCGGCGTGACCAACGCCGCCACTGGTATCGGCCAGGCTTATGCCGATTCGATTCCGATGCTGGTGATTTCCAGCGTCAACCACAGCGCCAGCCTCGGCAAGGGCTGGGGCAGTCTGCACGAGTGTCAGGATCAGCGTGCGATGACGGCGCCGATCACCGCGTTCTCCGCCGTGGCGCTGACCGCTGAAGATCTGCCGGAACTGGTCGCCCGTGCCTACGCGGTGTTCGACAGCGAGCGCCCGCGTCCGGTGCACATCTCGGTGCCGCTGGATGTGTTGGCGGCGCCGATTGCCCGTGACTGGAGCAACGACGTGGTGCGTCGTCCGGGTCGTGGTCCGGCATCTGCCAATGTGCTGGATCAAGCCGTGGCCAAGCTCAACGGTGCGAAACGACCGATGATCATCGCCGGTGGTGGTGCGTTGAATGCCACTTCAGAACTGCAAGCCATCAGCACCCGGCTCGCTGCGCCACTGTTCACCAGCGTCGCCGGCAAGGGTCTGCTGCCACCGGATGCGCCGCTCAATGCCGGTTCCTCCCTGTGTGTGGAACCGGGCTGGAACCTGATCGCCGAGGCCGACGTGGTGCTGGCGGTCGGCACCGAAATGGCCGACACCGACTTCTGGCGCGAACGCCTGCCACTCACCGCAGAACTGCTGCGGGTGGATATCGACCCACGCAAATTCAACGACTTCTACCCCTGCGCGGTGGCGTTGCATGGCGATGCACAACAAACCCTCAGTGGTTTGCTTGAGCGCTTGCCGTCCGACGTGCGCGACGCCAGCGCTGCGGTTGCCTCGGTCGCCGCACTGCGTGAAGCGATCAAGGCCAGCCACGGCCCGTTGCAGTCCATCCATCAATCGATTCTCGAGCGTATTGCTGCGGAGCTGCCGGAAAACGCCTTCATCAGCACCGACATGACCCAACTGGCCTACACCGGCAACTACGCCTTTGACAGCCTGGCCATCCGTAGCTGGCTGCACCCGACCGGCTACGGCACCTTGGGTTACGGCCTGCCGGCCGGGATCGGCGCCAAGTTCGGCGCGCCGCAGCGGCCCGGCCTGGTGCTGGTGGGCGACGGTGGTTTCCTCTACACCGCCCAGGAACTGGCGACCGCCGTCGAAGAGCTGGACAGCCCGCTGGTGGTGCTCTTGTGGAACAACGATGCGCTGGGGCAAATCCGCGACGACATGCTCGGCCTGGACATCGAGCCCATCGGTGTATTGCCGCGCAACCCGGACTTCGCCGCCCTCGGTCGTGCGTTCGGCTGCACCGTGACGCAGCCGCAAAACCTGACGGAGTTGCAGGCTGACTTGCGCCACGGCTTCAAGCGCAACGGCGTGACCCTGATCGAACTCAAGCACGCCTGTGCGCACTGATCTGTATTTTAAGGGGATAGGCCCATGCGCTTTTCCGATCTGACTCAACGAATCGCCGGTGATGGCGCTGCCGCCTGGGATATTCATTACCGTGCGCTAGCCTTGCGCGAGCAAGGCGCAGACATTCTGCTGTTGTCCGTGGGCGACCCGGATTTCGACACGCCACAGCCTATCGTGCAGGGCGCCATCGACAGCCTGCTGAACGGCAACACTCACTATGCCGAGGTGCGCGGCAAGCGTGCCCTGCGTGAAGCCATCGCCAAGCGTCATCAACAACGCAGTGGCCAAAGCGTTTCGGCCGATCAGGTCACCGTGCTGGCCGGGGCGCAATGTGCGCTGTTCAGCGTCGCCCAATGCGTGCTGAACCCGGGTGACGAAGTGATCGTCGCCGAACCGATGTACGTCACCTACGAAGCGGTATTCGGTGCCTGCGGCGCCGTGGTGGTGCCAGTGCCGGTGCGCTCGGAGAACGGCTTCCGCGTACTGCCTGAAGACGTCGCCGCGCGTATCACCCCACGTACCCGTGCCTTGGCGCTGAACAGCCCGCACAACCCGTCAGGCGCGAGTCTGCCGCGCAGCACGTGGGCCGCTTTGGCCGAGTTGTGCATCGCCCACGACCTGTGGCTGATTTCCGACGAGGTCTACAGCGAGTTGCTGTTCGAAGGTGAACACGTCAGCCCGGCGAGTCTGCCGGGCATGGCCGAACGCACGGCGACCCTCAACAGCCTGTCGAAATCCCACGCCATGACCGGATGGCGCGTGGGCTGGGTGGTGGCGCCGCCATCGCTGGCCGCGCACCTGGAAAACCTCGCGCTGTGCATGCTCTACGGCTCGCCGGATTTCATTCAGGACGCTGCGGTCATCGCGCTGGAAAGCAACCTGCCGGAACTGGAAGCCATGCGTGAAGCCTATCGCCAGCGTCGCGATCTGGTGTGCGACAGCCTGGCCGATTGCCCCGGCGTGCGGGCGTTGAAACCCGATGGCGGCATGTTCGTGATGCTCGATATCCGCCAGACCGGGCTCAGCGCCCAGGCCTTTGCCGACCGTTTGCTGGATCGCCACGGCGTGTCGGTACTGGCCGGCGAGGCCTTTGGTCCGAGTGCGGCGGGGCATATTCGACTCGGTCTGGTGGTCGGTGCTGAACCGCTGCGCGATGCCTGCCAGCGGATTGCCCGCTGTGCCCGAGAACTGATGGAGGCTCAGGTTAATGCTTAATCACAACGCACTGTTTATTGATGGGCGCTGGCAAAAGCCGTCGGGACAAGGGATCGCCGAGGTGATCAACCCGGCCACCGAGCAAGTGTGCGGCAGCGTTCCGCTGGGTGATGAACTCGATGTCGAAAACGCCGTGGCGGCGGCTCGCCGGGCCTTCGCTTCATGGTCGCGCACGCCGTCCAGCGTACGTGCCGGTTATATCCGTGCACTGGCCGTTCAACTGCGCAATCGTGCCGATGAGATGGCCGCGGTCATCACCACTGAACTGGGCATGCCGGTGCAATGGTGCCGCTCGGTGCAGGTCGACGGGCCGATCACTGGCCTTGAGCAGTACGTCGAACTGGCCGGGCTGATGGACGAAGTGCGCGAAATCGGCAATTCGCTGGTGATTCGCGAGGCCGTGGGTGTTTGCGCATTCATCAATCCGTGGAATTACCCGCTGCACCAGTTGATCGGCAAACTCGCCCCGGCCCTGGCCACCGGTTGCACCGTGGTGGTCAAGCCGAGCCAGGAAACCCCGCTGCATGCCTTCCTGTTGGCGCAAATGATCGAGGACATCGGTTTGCCTGCCGGGGTGTTCAATCTGGTCAGCGGGCCGGGTTCGAAAGTCGGCGAAGCGCTGGCCAAGCATCCGGACGTGGACATGGTGTCGTTCACCGGCTCCACCGGCGCCGGAGTGCGGGTCGCACAAGCGGCGGCACCTTCAGTCAAGCGCGTATGCCTGGAACTGGGTGGCAAGTCGCCGCTGCTGATCGCCGAGGATGCGGATCTGGACGCGGCTGTGCGCTACGGCGTGCAGGACGTGATAATCAACTCCGGTCAGACCTGCACCGCGTTGACCCGCATGCTGCTGCCGGCCAGCCGTTATGCCGAAGCCGTGGAAATCGCCCTGCAAGAGACCCTGAGCCTGCGCATGGGCGATCCCCTGGACCCGCAAAGCTTTCTCGGCCCGATGTGTTCGGCTGGGCAAAAACGCACCGTGCTCGATTACATCAAGGTCGGCCAACAGGAAGGCGCACGGCTGCTGTGCGGCGGTGACACGCCGCCGGCATTCGAGCGCGGCTTCTATGTCAGCCCGACGCTGTTCGCCGATGTCGATAACCGCATGCGCATCGCCCAGGAAGAAATCTTCGGCCCGGTGTTGTGCCTGATTCCCTACACCGACGAGGCGCAAGCGGTGCAGATCGCCAATGACTCGCCGTTCGGCCTGTCCAGCGGCGTCTGGGCCGGTAGCGCCGAACGCGCCTTGCAGCTGGGGCGTCAGCTGCGTGCCGGTCAGTGCTTCCTCAATGGCGCGGCGTTCAATTATCAGGCGCCGTTCGGTGGCTACAAACAGTCGGGTAACGGTCGCGAATGGGGTGAGGAGGGGCTGAACGAGTTCGTCGAAGTGAAGGCGATCCAGGTGTGACGGTTGGCGACTCAAACTGTTCATCACCCACGATGTTGCTAGTCCACACCTTCAACCGATACGCTGGAAAAAGTCTAAGGAACCACCATGAAAGTACTGATCGTCCACGCTCACCCGGAGCCGCAATCCTTCACCGCCGCCCTGCGCGACCAGGCTGTCGCCACCCTTGAAGCCCAGGGCCACGAAGTGCAGGTCAGCGACCTGTACAAAATGAACTGGAACCCGGTGGCCAGCGACGCCGACTTCTCGAATCGGGAAAACCCCGAGTACCTGGTCTATGCCCTGGAACAACGCCTGGGCGTGAAGAGCCAATCGCTGGCGGCGGACATCCAGGCCGAACTGGACAAGCTGCTGTGGGCCGACCTGTTGATCCTCAACTTCCCGATCTTCTGGTTCTCCACCCCGGCCATGCTCAAGGGCTGGATTGATCGGGTGCTGGTCTCGGGCATCTGCTACGGCGGCAAACGCTTCTACGATCAGGGTGGATTGGCCGGCAAGAAAGCGCTGGTGACAGTGACCCTGGGCGGGCGTGAACACATGTTCGGTGAGGGCGCGATTCACGGCCCGCTGGAGGACATGCTGCGCCCGATCCTGCGCGGAACCCTGGCTTACGTCGGGTTTGATGTGCTGGAACCGTTTGTGGCCTGGCATGTGCCGTACATCAGCGAAGAGGCGCGCCAGCAATTTCTGGTTGATTACGGCCAGCGCCTGCAACACCTGAGTGATGACCAGCCTCTGGTGTTTCCGAAGTTGTCGCAGTTCGATGACAAGCTCTATCCCCTGACACCCAATGCCTGACTGAACACCACCCCCCCCTGTGGGAGCGGGCTTGCTCGCGAAGGCGGTGTGTCAGTCGCCAGTTGAGTCAACTGACAGACCCTCTTCGCGAGCAAGCCCGCTCCCACCGTTTGATCTTCAGTGCGTTCGAATCCCCGCGCCATTGTTCTGAATACGCAAACACTGATGTCGCCGAGAATGGAATTGTTGGTGCAGTGGTGGACTTGTAGCCTCCATTACGCCGAACACCACGATCTGCCTACGATCGAGTGGAGCCCGGGCCAGGGCTCATCAAGACGTCATACCTTGTTTTCGGCCTCATGCCCCTTCGGGGGATTGGCGCCTAATAAAAATAAGGAAGGCAGGTATGAGTATTCGTGCATGGGTTTGCGCAGCAACCCTGTTCGCGCCCGTTCTGGGTGCAGACGTCATGTTCCCCTCCATGGCTTGCGCCGCGGACGATCCGATGGGTTCGCTGGTGCGCAGTGTGTTCGGCGACAGTCTTGAGCGTGAACACGGCATCAAGATCTACGGCTGGGGCCAGGTGGGTGTGAGCTACAACAACAACGGCACGGATGACGTCAGCAAACAAAGCTTCTTCACTACCGATGAAGGCTTCAACCTCAACCAGTTCGCCCTGGCCGTGGAGAAAAAACCCAAGAGCAATGTGGTCGGTCGTGTCGGACCGTTTCCCGGGCCGATGCCGCAAGAAGCTGACTGGGGTTTCAACGTCACGGCGCTGTACGGCAAGGACGCGCGCTTCTTCAAGACCTACGGCTGGGATGAAGACCTGAGCGTCAACCGCAACAACAAGGCCGAAGATCCGGCGTTGACCATTGCCCAGGCGTACGCTGATTTTTACTTTCCGGTGCTCGGCGGTTCGGATCTGATGATCGGGATATTCCACACGCCGTTGGAAAACGAAATCGGCTTCGCCTTGCCATCCCCGGCACCCACTGATTTCTACTCGCACACCTATTCATTCATGCACGGCCCGGCCAAGCATGCCGGCGCACTGTACTCGTTCAAACTGCCTTCGAAACCGGGCGAAAGCATGCTCGGCTTCGAACTGGGCGTGGTCCAGGGCTGGAACAACCTGCAGGATCCCAATCACTCGCCGGACGCGATCGCCAACGTACGTTGGCGTTCGGCGGACTTCGGCACCTGGATCGACTGGGAAAACATCTACGGCAATGGCGCTGGCGACAGTTTCGCCGAATGCAGTTGTGGCTCGCCGCTGCCGGCGGGCACCAAGGATGACGACTTCAAGCGCCTGGCGTCTTTTCTGACCCTTTCGCAAGTCATCGATCCAAACAACCGCGTGGCGCTGGAGTTGAACTACGGCAAGCAGGAGCAGGGTGCGTTCGCCGGGTTTGCCAACAAAAAAGACGCCACCTGGTATGGCACGGACATCAACTGGTACCACAAGCTCAGCGAAAACCTGATGTGGAACAGTCGCGCCGAGTGGTTCTACACCGACGCCCCGGTCCACGTGATGATGGCCAACATCGACCCGCACACCGGCATTCCCGATCCAACCTGGGGCAGTTTCTACGGTGTCACCACTAACCTGGCCTGGACACCGACACCCAACGTGCGCCTGCGCCCGGAACTGCGCTACGACATCCATTCTGGCCCCGGCCGCGATGCCTATGCCGACGGCGAAAAGGATTCGCAAGTGGTTGCGTCATTCGACGTCAGTTTCTTCTTCTAAACGGATTCCCTGCTTTACCCCTGACCCTGCGTGATGGCCCGGCCACACGTGGCGACCCCGTTCGTCCAGGCTTTTGGAGTACTTACATGACAGATAACAACGATAAAAACCTGTTAGGCCGCAACTTCTCCCGCCGTGATTTCCTGCGCAGCACGGGCGTCGCTGCCGGTGGCGTGGCACTGGCCAGCCTGCCGTTCAACTTTGCCATCGGCGGTGAGCGGGTGATCAAGCTTGGCTATGTCAGCCCGCAGACCGGGCCGTTGGCGCCCTTTGCGGCAGCCGACAACTACATCATCGAGTCGCTCAAGCAAGTCTTGAAGAACTCGATCAATGTCGCAGGCAAGGCCTATCGCCTGGAGGTCATCGTCAAGGACAGCCAGTCCAACCCCAACCGCGCGGCGGAAGTGGCAAGCGAGCTGATTCTCTCGGACCAGGTCGATCTGATGCTGGTGTCGTCGACCCCGGAAACCACCAACCCGGTGTCCGACCAATGCGAAATCAACGAGATTCCGTGTATCTCCACTGTAGCGCCGTGGCAGCCGTGGTTCTTTACCCGTGGCGGCAAGCCGGAGCAGGGCTTTGAGTGGACTTACCACTTTTTCTGGGGCCTGGAAGATGTGATCGGTACTTACAGCGCCATGTGGGGGGCGATGCCATCCAACAAAATTGTCGGCGGTCTGTTCCCCAACGACGGCGACGGCAATGCGTGGGGCGACCAGAAGCTCGGTTTTCCGCCGGTACTGGCGCAAAAGGGCTTTCAACTGGTCGACCCTGGCCGCTTCCAGAGTCTGACCGACGATTTTTCCGCGCAGATTGCCGCGTTCAAAAAGGCCGACGTCGAGATCGTTACCGGCGTGGTCATCCCGCCGGACTTGAGCACGTTCTGGACCCAGGCCCGGCAGCAAGGCTTCAATCCGAAAGCCGTGTCGGTGGGCAAGGCATTGTTGTTCCCGACGGCAGTCGAGGCATTGGGCAAGGCCGGCAACAACCTGTCGACCGAAATCTGGTGGAGCCCGACGCACCCGTTCAGTTCGTCATTGACCGGCGCCAGTGCCGGCCAATTGGCTCAGGGTTTCACCCAGGCCACCGGCAAGCAGTGGACGCAACCGTTGGGGTTCGTGCATGCCCTGTTCGAACTGGCCGTGGACATCCTCAAGCGCACCGAAGAAATCGGCAACGCCCAAGCGGTCCGCGAGGCCTTGCTCAAGACCAACCTCAACACGGTGGTCGGCCCGATCAACTGGAATGGCGGACCGGTGAAGAACGTCGCCAAGACGCCTCTGGTCAGCGGCCAGTGGCGACTGGGCAAGGACAATAAATACGACCTGATCGTGACCAGCAATGCCACCGCGCCAGCGATTCCGTTGGGCGGCGAAATGCAGGCCATTACGTATTGATCGCGCAAAAGGACACCGGTGCACCATGCAACAGCCACTTCTACAAATGACCGATGTGCACAAAAGCTACGGCGAGGTGAAGGTCACGGATGCCATGAGCCTGAGCCTGCAACCGGGTGAAGCCCTGGGCATCATCGGCCCCAACGGCGCGGGTAAAAGCACGTTGTTCAACCTGATCGCCGGCGGCGTGGCGGCGGACAAAGGCACGATTCATTTCGAAGGCCGCAACGTCACTCGCGAACCCGTGTTCAAGCGCTGCCAGCAAGGTATCGGCCGCTCCCATCAGATTCCGCATCCGTTCGTGAAAATGACCGTGTTCGAGAACCTGCTGGTGGGCGCGACCTTCGGTGCGCGGCTGCGGGACAACGAAGCCAGCCAGTGGTGTGCGCAAACACTGGAGCTCACCGGCCTGATGCGCAAGGCCAACGTGCTGGCCGGCTCACTGACCTTGCTCGACCGCAAGCGTCTGGAAATGGCTCGCGCCTTGTCGACCCAACCGCGCCTGTTGTTGCTCGACGAAATTGCCGGAGGCCTGACCGAACCGGAATGCCTGGCACTGGTGGAAACCATTCAAGGCATCCACAAGTCCGGCGTTGCCATCATCTGGATCGAGCACATCGTGCATGCCCTGCTGGCGGTGGTCAGTCGCCTGACGGTGATCAACTTCGGTGCCAAGCTGGCCGAAGGCGAACCGCGCAGCGTCATGGCCGATCCTCGGGTCCAGGACATCTACATGGGCATCGGGAGCTGACGCATGCTGACCATCGAAAAACTCTGCGCCGGCTACGGCGACTTTCAAGCGCTGTTCGACATCAGCCTGACCCTTGAGGCCGGTGAAACCGTGGCGATCATCGGCTCCAACGGCGCGGGCAAATCGACGTTCCTGCGCTCGTTGGCCGGGTTGATCAAGAACCAGCCAAGCGCCATTACTTTCAAGGGTCAGGCCATTGGCGACATGGCCGCCAATCAAGTGCTGGAGCGCGGCATCGCGCTGGTGCCGGAGGGCCGAAAGCTGTTTCCGTCCCTGAGCGTCGAAGAAAACCTGCTGATCGGCGCCTACAGCAAACGCCCGGGACCGTGGACGCTGAAGCGCATCTATCAGCTGTTCCCGGTGCTGGAAAAACTGCGCAAACGTCCCGGCACCGCACTGTCTGGCGGCCAGCAGCAAATGGTCGCGATTGGCCGGGGCCTGATGGCCAACCCGCATTTGCTGTTGTGCGACGAAATCAGCCTGGGCCTGGCACCGACAACGATCAAGGACATCTACGCCGCATTGCCCTCGATCAAGGCTGACGGCACCACGGTGATTCTCGTCGAGCAGGACATCAATCAGGCACTGAGTGTGTGCGACCGCTTCTATTGCTTCCAGGAAGGGCGCGTGTCCCTGACCGGTCGGCCTGGGGATGCGGACAAAGCACAAATCAAAGCCGCGTATTTCGGGATCTAGTGATGGAATGGCTCAATACTTTGCTTCAAGGCATGTTGCTCGGCGGCCTGTACGCGATGTTCGCGGTGGGGCTGTCGCTGATGTTCGGCATCATGCGCCTGGTCAACATCGCCCATGGCGATTTTATCGTGCTGGCGTCGTACTTGGCTCTGCTGGTGGTCAATCACCTGGGGTTCAGCCCGTTGGCCAGTTTGCTGATCGTGGTGCCGCTGATGTTCTGTTTCGGCTACCTGTTGCAACGGCTGTTGCTCAACCGGACGTTGGGCCAGGACATCCTGCCGCCGTTGCTGGTGACGTTCGGCCTGTCGATCATCGTGCAGAACGTGCTGCTGGAATTCTTCAGTGCCGACAGCCAAAAACTCGCTCAAGGTGACCTTGAGGTGGCCAGCATCGGCATTGGCAGCCTGAGCGTAGGCGTGATGCCGCTCATTGTGTTCTGCAGTGCGCTGCTGATCATCGGCGGCCTGCAGTTGCTGTTCTACAAAACATCGTTGGGCCGGGCGTTTCGCGCCACCTCTGATGACCAGCACACTGCACGGCTGATGGGCGTCAACAACGCGCACATTTTCGGCCTGGCCATGGCGCTGGCAATGGCCGTGGTGTCGATTGCCGGGGTGTTCCTGGCGATCCGCACCAGTTTTGATCCTACGGTCGGGCCGGCGCGGCTGTTATACGGCTTCGAAGCGGTGATCATCGGTGGCCTGGGCAGCCTGTGGGGCACACTGGCCGGAGGGGTGATTCTCGGCGTTGCGCAAACCCTGGGGGCAAAAGTCGATCCCGGTTGGCAAATCCTCGCCGGTCACCTTGTGTTTCTGCTGATCCTGGTCCTGCGCCCGCGTGGCCTGTTTCCCCGGAGTGTCGACTGATGAATGCCTTGAATAACCCCGCGCTTGGTTATCGCGTACAACGCACGACCACCAGCAGCACCGTCGGCCTGTCGTTGCTGGGCCTGTGCGTATTGATCTTGCTCAGTGCACCCTTGTGGGCCGATCGGGCGAGCCTGCGTCTGGTGGTGGAGTTCGCCTATTACCTGGCGTTGGCGCAAATGTGGAACTTGCTGGCGGGCTACGCCGGCATGGTCTCGGTAGGGCAGCAGGCCTTTGTCGGTCTGGGCGGCTATCTGCTGTTTATGCTGGCGAGCCAATTCGGTGTGCCGCCTTTGGTGGCGGTGTTGCTTTCAGGCGTGTTGGTGGCGCTGTTGGCGATACCCACGGCGCTGATCGTGTTTCGTCTGCGTGGCGCCTACTTCGCCATCGGTACCTGGGTGGTGGCGGAGGTCTTCCGTTTGGGCCTGGCGCAGATGAGCAGTCTGGGTGGCGGTTCAGGGCAAAGCCTGCCGGCGGCGATTGTGCGGCAGATCGGCAATGACCGGGACGGACGCGAAACGCTGATCTATTTCACTGCGCTGGCCATCGCCATTGCCGCCGTGGCAGTTGTGTTTTTTCTGCTGCGCTCGCGTCAGGGCCTGGCACTGGCATCGATTCGTGATTCTGAACCCGCGTCCGGCAGCCTCGGGGTGGATACGTTCCGTACCAAACTGATGGTCTACGTACTGGCAGCCGGTTGCACGGGGGTGGTCGGGGCGCTGATCTTCCTGCAAAAACTGCGCATTTCCCCGGACGCTGCGTTCAACCTGCAGGACTGGACGGCCGTGGTTATCTTTATCGTGATCATCGGTGGTATCGGCACCCTGGAGGGGCCGTTGATTGGCACGCTGATTTACTTTGTGCTGCGCGGTTGCCTGGCGCAGTACGGTGCGGTGTACATGATTATCCTCGGCGTGGTTGCGGTGGTGATGATGCTCAAGGCTCCGCAAGGGGTGTGGGGACTGGTCAGCGAACGCCTGGGCTGGCAGGTTTTCCCCATGCAGCGACGGTTATCTGTACAGCCCCAGCCATAACACAGTCCACAACAGCTGGCGAAGCCTGCGTTTGTGGTCTAGCTGATTTACGACTGCTGCGCAGCCGAACGCAGGCTACGCCAGCTGCTACAAAAAGGGGATGCGACAACAATTGCTGGAGCGCATGGTAATCCGTAGCAGCTGGCGAAGCCTGCGTTCGGCTGCGCAGCAGTCGTAAAACCTGTGTATGCGATCTACCTGATAGATGGTGTTGTCTGGGTTTACGTCTGCTGCGCAGCCGAACGCAGGCTGCGCCAGCTGCTACAAAAAAATGCATTACGACAGCAACTGCTTAACTGACTGGCATCCTCCAGAGAACCTGCCCCCATGGATCGTTTACTCAGTGTCGAAGCCTTTGTGCGGGTTGCCGAAACCGGCAACTTCGCCAGGGCGGCCCAGCAACTGGGCGTGACCCGCTCGGTGATCACCCACCGTATCCAGCTGCTGGAACAGTTCATCAATGCGCCGCTGTTCCATCGCAGCACGCGCCATGTGCGGCTCTCCGAAGTGGGCGAGACCTACTACAAGGAGTGCGCGGACATGGTCGCGAGCTTCAACTCGTTGACCGAACACATGCGCGAACAGCGGGCCAAACCCACCGGCAAATTGCGCGTGCAGATGCTGCCGGGGTTTGCCATCGGTCACTTCGGCCGCATGTTGGCCGAGTTCACGCGGTTGTACCCGGACATCGAAGTGGACGTGATCGTCAATGACCGGGTCGTCGACCCCATCGAAGAAGGTTTCGACGTGGCGTTCCAGATGTTCCCGCCCATGGCCGAAACGCTGATCGAGCGCAAGCTGTTCAGCGTGCGTCGATTGTTCTGCATGTCGCCCGATTACGCCGGCGAGTTCGGCGTGCCCAGCCATCCCCAGGAGTTGCTGCAACACAAGATCGCCTTGTACGAAGGCTATCCGTCGCGCAACCGCTGGATCTTCACCCGTGAAGACGAGCAAGTGGAACTCAGCCTGCCGGGCCAGGTGCGCTCGAACTCGGTGCATTTACTGCGCGATTACGCGCAAACAGGGGTGTGCATTGTCTGCCTGCCGACCCTGGTCGCCAGCGATGACTTGCTCAGTGGCCGCTTGATTCCGGTGCTGCCGGAGTATGCGCTGTCCTCGTTCAACTTCTCGGCGGTGTATCCCGCCACCCAGCGCCGGGCCTTGAAGGTCCGTACGTTGATCGACTTTCTGGTGGACAACTTCGGCGATGAGCCATGCTGGGACAAGCCCTTGCTGGAGCGTGGCTGGGTACGCTGAGTCAATACACAAACCCTGTGGGAGCGGGCTTGCTCGCGAAGGCGGTGTATCAGACGACATTTATGTTAACTGACACTCCGCCTTCGCGAGCAAGCCCGCTCCCACAAGGATTGCGATTGAGCAATGACAACAGTGTTTGCGTTTCGCAAACACTGTTGTCGCCGGTCCTCTAATTGTTCGCAGAGCGGGTGCGACGTACTGTTGGCTCACTGTTACTACAACAACAAAACGGTGAAAACCATGAGTAGCGCTGCAATCGAAACGGTCTTCGGCTCGCTGGACAACTACACCAAAGGGTCGGTTGAAATCATCAGCGGCCAGGCCAGTCACTACGCCTTTTCCAACATTTTCGAAGTGGCGGATAAATCCCTCCCTTACGAAAAAGTCGTGGTCGGTTTCAACCTCGGCTACGTCGTCGAAACCCTGCGCGCCGAAGGTCAGTCGCCTTGGTACACCGCGGCACACGACGAGTTCGCCATCGTCATGGACGGTGAGGTTCGCGTGGACTTCCTCAAGCTCGATACGCCGATGAAAGCGGGTGAGGGCACACACCTGGCCGGTGAGATGCCAGCAGGCAAACCGATGGGCTATGTCCTGCTCAAGCGCGGCCATCAGTGCCTGTTGCCAGTGGGCACCGCTTATCGCTTCGAAGCCAGTCGCTCGGGTGTGATCCTGCAGCAAACCATCAAAGGCCCGTTGTCGGTCGAGAAATGGGCCGACATCTGCTTCAAGTGATCTGCCGCGCCCGACCGCCCAATCCACAAAAACAAGAGGAATCCCGCCATGGCCATGCTTGAAACCGCTGCCGACACCGCAAACTTTGCCGACGATGAAGTCCAGGCCAGCGCTCCCCACGCCATCACCGGCTACTGCTCATTCAAACTCGGCGCCTTCGAACTGTCGCGCGACGAGTATTTTGCCCGCATCACCTGGCCAGCCAAAGGCCAGACCCGTTCGCACCTGATTCCGGTCGACGCCTTCCTGCGCGCCATGATGCGCGACGTGGCCTGGGGCTTTTTCTATGGCTGGGTCAACTTTGACCACGTCATCGGCACCCGCAACTACTACGGCAAGGTCGACCTGTACGCCGGCACCTTCAACGGCACGCTCAAGGCGGCCGGGGTCAATTACACCGAAAACTTCGAAACGCCGCTGATCATGGCCACCTTCAAGGCCATCCTGCGCGACTGGACCAACGCCACCTTCGACCCCTTTGCCGCCCCGGAAGAAACCGGCAGCGCATTCGGCCGCAAGAACGGCAACAACATCGAAGCCATCGAGCGCTCCCGCATCGCCACCAAACGCATGCCGGGCCTGAAGGATGACTCGCCGCTGCGTGACGACCTGCCGGTCAATCGCCAGTTCATCGATGTGCCACAGGACGAACCGGAGGTCCATGCCGCCGAAGGCTTCGAAGGCGAACTGCATGCCTTCAACCTGTTCAAGTACTTGTCCCGTTCCGACGTGACCTGGAACCCGTCGGTGACCTCGGTGTGCAAGGCCAGCCTGTTCTGCCCGACCACTGAGGAGTTCATCCTGCCGGTGTTCCACGGCAACGACCGTATCGAGTGGTTCTTGCAAATGTCCGACGAAATCATCTGGGATGTTGGCGACAAGGACGACGGCAATCCCCGTGCGCGCATCACCATGCGAGCCGGCGACATCTGCGCCATGCCCGCCGACATTCGTCACCAGGGCTACTCGACCAAACGCTCGATGCTGATGGTCTGGGAAAACGCCACGCCAAACCTGCCGCAACGCTACGAAAGCGGCGAACTCAAGCCGTATCCGATCGAGTTCTAGGACCTGGTGTCCGGCCCGGCCTCGCGTCGGGCAAAGCGCTCAGGAATCACTTCGTCAAACACTGCGCCAGCCGCGCGGTGCGAGGAAACCATTATGCAAAATCAGCTCTATATCGATGGCCGTTTCGTGGATGCCGTCGCTGGCGGCACCATCGACGTGGTATCGCCCCACGACGGTTCTTTAATCACCCGCATCGCTGCCGCCGAAGCGGCTGACATCGACCTCGCTGTCGCCGCCGCCAAGCGTGCGTTCCCAGCCTGGTCGGCCCTGGGCGCCGCCGAACGCGGACGCCTGTTGCTCAAACTGGCGGACAAGATCGAAGCGTGCGGTGAAGAACTGGCGCAGCTCGAATCACTCAATACCGGGCATCCGATCCGTGACTCCCGTGGCCTCGACGTGCCGCGCACGGCGGCGTGCTTCCGCTATTTCGGCGGCATGGCCGACAAAATCGAAGGTTCGGTGATCCCGGTCGAAGCCGGGTTCCTCAACTACGTGCAGCGCAAGCCTATTGGTGTGGTCGGGCAAATTGTGCCGTGGAACTTCCCGCTGATGTTCACCAGCTGGAAAATGGGCCCGGCGCTGGCGGCGGGCAACACCATCGTGATCAAGCCTTCGGAAATCACCCCGTTGTCGACCTTGCGCATTGTCGAGTTGATGACCGACGTCGGCTTCCCCAAAGGCGTGGTCAACGTGGTGCCGGGCTACGGCCATACTGCCGGGCAAGCGCTGGCCGAACACCTCGACGTGGGCAAGATTGCCTTTACCGGTTCGACCGCCACCGGGCGGCGGATCGTCGAAGCCTCCAAGAGCAACCTCAAGCGTATCCAGCTGGAACTGGGCGGCAAGGGCGCGAATATCGTGTTCGAGGACGCCAACCTGGACGCGGCGGTGAACGGTGCGGCCTGGGCGATCTTTCACAACCAGGGCCAGGCCTGCATCGCCGGCTCGCGGCTGATTCTGCACAAAGACATCGCGGACCAGTTCCTGGAGCGTTTCATCGCCTTGGCCAAATCCATCCGCCTGGGCGATCCCTTAGACCCGGAAACCGAAATGGGTCCGCTGACCTCGGCGCTGCACCGCGACCGGGTATTGGCATACATCGACATCGCGATAGAGCAGGGCGGCAAGGTCCTCGCCGGCGGCAAGGCACCGGACGATAAAGCATTGGCCAATGGATTCTATGTCGAACCGACAGTGGTCGAGGCCAGGCCCGGTGACCGTGTTTGCCAGGAGGAAGTCTTCGGCCCGTTCGTCACCGTGGTGCGCTTCAGCACCGACGAAGAAGCCCTGGCCATCGCCAACGGCAGCGAGTACGGACTGGGCAGCGGCCTGTGGACGCAGAACCTGAGCCGCGCACACAAAATAGCCGACGCGATTCACGCCGGTATGTGCTGGATCAACTGCTACAAACGGGTCAATCCGGGCAGTCCGTTTGGCGGTGTCGGTCAGTCCGGCTATGGCCGGGAAATGGGTTTCGAAGCGATCCACGATTACACCGAAGCCCGTTCGGTCTGGGTCAACGTCGACGCCAACATCCCTGCGTACTACAAACGCTGAGGCCTGCCATGAGTCCTTTTGTTTACCAAAGCCTGCCGACCCGTGTGGTGTTCGGCTGGGGCAAGCTTTCGGCACTGGCCGAGGAAATTGAACGACTGGGTGCGCGGCGCGCGCTGATCCTGACTACGCCGGAACAGCAAGGGCTCGGCGAACAGGTCGCTGCGTTGCTCGGTGATCGCGCGGCGGGTGTCTATCCCAAAGCCGTGATGCACGTTCCGCTGGAAGTCGCGCAAGCGGCGCGCCTTGAGGCGGCTCGGCTGGACGCCGATTGCTGCGTGGCCATTGGCGGTGGCTCGACCATTGGCCTGGGCAAGGCGATCGCGATGGATTCCGGCCTGCCGATCGTGGCGGTGCCGACCACCTACGCCGGCTCCGAGATGACGCCGATCTACGGGCTGACCGAAAATCGCCTGAAAAAAACCGGACGAGATCCCAAGGTCTTGCCCAGGACCGTCATCTACGACCCGCAATTGACCCTGACCCTGCCAGCGCACATTTCGGCCTGTTCGGGCATGAACGCCATGGCCCATGCCATCGAAGCGCTGTACGCCCAGGATGCCAACCCGATCATCGGTTTCATGGCCGAAGAGTCGATTCGCTCGCTGGCGCAGGCCTTGCCAGGCGTTGTCAGTAATCCCGATGACCCCGAGGCGCGCAGCCAGGCGTTATATGGTGCGTGGCTGGCGGGCATTTGCCTGGGTTCGGTCGGCATGGCCTTGCACCACAAGCTCTGTCACACGCTGGGCGGAACGTTCAATCTGCCTCACGCCCAGGCGCACGCCATCGTCTTGCCCCACGCCGCGCATTACAACCGCGAAGCAGCGGCCGAGCCTTTGCAACGGGCTGCACGCGCATTGGGTGGGAGCGAAGCAAGCGAGGTCGGTGCCTTGCTGTACGCGCTGAACCAGAAACTGGGTATTCCACTGGCCCTGGCGGACATAGGCTTCCCTGCAAACGGTCCGGCCGAAGCCGCGCAAATCGCCTGCGCCAGCCCTTACTACAACCCGCGACCGTTTGAACAAGGCCCGATAGAGGCGTTATTGAACCGTGCCCTGACAGGTCAGGCCCCAGCCTGATCTGCCAGCCACTCTTATCCTCGTCGGAATAACAACAATGACCGATCAAGACAAAGCCATAGAGAAACTGATCTCCCAACAGGCAGTGAACAGCTTCAACGATGCGCCCAATGCGCGTTACAAACAGATCATGCAAAGCCTGGTGCGCCACCTGCATGCGTTTGTCAGTGAGGTCGAATTGACCGAACAGGAGTGGTTCGAAGGCATTGGTTTCCTAACCGACACCGGGCACAAGTGCGATGGCCTGGTGCGTCAGGAATTCATTCTGCTGTCGGACACCCTGGGGGTTTCGATGCTGGTCGACGCGATCAACCATCGCCACAGCGCAACGGCCACCGAAACCACCGTGTTCGGGCCGTTCTACATTGATGGCATGCCGGATCGCGAGTTCGGCGAAAACATGGCCTTTACTCCGGGCGAAACGGCGCTGGTGCGCGGGCGCGTGGTCGACATTAACGGCAATGCCTTGGCCGGTGCGGTGCTGGACGTGTGGCAGACCGCCGAAAACGGTATGTATTCCGGACAGGACACCGAACAGCCTTTCGGCAACTTGCGCGGGCGTTATCGCACCGACGCGGATGGCTGCTTTGCGATTCGCACCATTGTCCCGGTGGCTTATCCGATACCGACCGATGGCCCGGTAGGGCGCATGCTCGATGCCGCCAACCGCCATGCGTGGCGGCCAGCTCACCTGCACTTCATGATTGATGTGCCGGGCTATCGCAAATTGGTCACGCACCTGTTCAATCACGATGATCCGTATCTGCAATCCGATGCCGTGTTTGGGGTGAAACAGTCGTTGCAGGTGATTTATGAAGACCTGAACACCCACGACGATGTGTCCGCCAGGCTGGATATGGAAGTGCCGTTCAAGCGTGCGTGTTATGAATTTGTCATGGAGTCAGCGTGAATCATGGGCCAGTTCTTTGCGGTATTTGCCACTGACCATGCGGATTGCCAGACACTGCGCCAGCAATTGCGGCCCAGCCATCAGGCGCATTTGCGTGCTACTGGAGACCATCGAGTGGTGGTGCGGCTCGGTGGTCCCATGCTTGATGTTGCCGGTGCGACGATGAATGGTACGTTGCTGGTGATCGAGGCGGGTAGCTTGCCGGAGGTGGAAGCGTTCATGCAGGACGATCCCTATGTCCGGGCCGGACTGTTCGCCAGCCTTCAGATCCGCCCCTGGCACTGGAGCCTGGGCAATCCGGAACTGCGCGGTTTTCCATGATCACCATTGCCTTGTGCCGACTCGACGACATCGCCGACGGCGGGGCGTTGGGACTGCCGCAGCACCGGCAACTGCATGCCGCCGGGCTGGTGGCGGTGCGTCAGGGCGAGCAGGTGTGGGTGTACGTCAACCGCTGCCCGCATTTCTCGGTGCCGCTGGACTTCAATCCGCAGCAGTTCTGCACTTATCGCGGCAAGGTCCTGATGTGTGCCCATCACAGCGCGATGTTTCGTTTCGACGACGGGCACTGCATCGACGGTCCGTGTAAAGGCGCGCAACTGGAGGCCGTGCCGGTGCGTTGGGTCGACGACCGACTGGTCATGGAGATTGGGTCCACCGCCGGTCAGTAACCGGGTGGCTGACGGGGGCTGATCTAAACTCCTGTTGGGGGTGAACCACGTTCATCCGGAGGTCATCATGAAAAAATTGTCACCCATCACTCTGTGCCTCGCATTGTCGGTTTTGAGTGTCCCTGGATGGGCACAAACAGTGGTGCCGATGAAAGGGCAAAGTTCGCAACAAACCCAGGCCGACATCAACGAATGCAACAGCATCGCCGCCAGCCAGAGCTCCTCGACGGCTTCCACGCCTTCGGGCGGGCGGGTCAAGGGTGCCGCTGTAGGGGCCGCCGCCGGCGCGACGGCTGCCCAGGTGCGCGGCAATCAACATGACGAGGCTTATGATCGAGTCGACGATGACAGGAAACAGGACTATCGCCAGAACCGCGCCAAGGAAACGGCGGCGGCCGGCGTCGTGGTCGGCGGTTCACGTCAGCGCCAGGAACGCCGGGAGCAATCGAAAACCACCCAGGCGAACACCACGAGCGCTTACACCAGCTGTTTGCAGGGCAAGGGGTATCAGGTCAACCCTTGAGCCAGGTACGGAACACACTGTAACGGTAGGAGCGAGTTCGCTCGCGATGGTCGTCAACGATAACGCTGTGTGGCAGGTGCCCCGCGGCGCTCTCCGGTTTATCGCGAGCAGGCTTGCTCCTACAATCTGACAACCGTTCATCGGTGAACTACGCTGCGATACGTACCCTCGATCTGAATTTTGTGACGTAAGGATCCGACACATGCGGAGCAGGCTGCTCGCTGTAATGTTTACTGTTTTCGGGACGTTTTGGTCGTTGCAACTGTGGGCCGAGGATGCACCGAAAGTGGTTAATGCTCCCGTTGAATTGAAAGTGGCCAACCGCAGCATCATGGTGTTTCGCGCGACCCTCCTCGGTGAAGCCCCGGCCTCGCGGGTCAAACGGGCGAAAACGGTGATCGGTGAGGCGCTGGATGATGCGGACGACCTCAATGTCACTCTCGACCCGATCATGCAAAGCTACATGGTGCTGCTGGGTAGCCGGCGCGCCTTTATCGTTTCGCCCAAGGACTTCGACGAGACCGAATACGACTCGGTACAGCAGGCCGCCGAAGCCGCGGCTGGCAAGCTGCGCCAGGTCGTGGCCGAAACCCGGGAAGCCCGTAGCCTGCAATCGATCCTGCGCTCGGTAGTCGCTGCGTTGCTCGCCACCGGCGTTTACATCGTTCTACTGTTCGGCATGTTGTTTCTGCGGCGCAAAGTGCTGAAGAAACTGCCCGAACTGATGCATCGACACACCCAGGCCCTGAAGGTCGGGCGGGTTCCGCTGATCGACGCCAACTTCCTCTATCCATTGGTCAGCCGCGTGCTGGAATTGCTGCGCTGGGTCATCGTGTTGCTGCTCACTTACGAGTGGCTGGGGTTTGTCCTGTCGCGTTTTCCCTATACCCGACCCTGGGGTGAAAGCCTTAACAACTATCTGCTGGAAGTCGTCGACTATTTGCTGCAAGGGATTCTCGGGGCCATTCCCGGGCTCGGCGTGGCGCTGGCGATCTTTTTCATTGCGCGAGGCGCGACAGCGTTCTCTCGCCGGATATTGCGGCGCCTGGCCACGCCCGGCACCTTGAACTGGTTGAACCATGAAACCCTGCAACCGACCCAACGCCTGACGTCCCTGGCGATCTGGCTGTTTGCCCTGGCCATGGCCTATCCGTACCTGCCGGGTGCCGGCACCGATGCATTCAAAGGCTTGTCAGTGTTGATCGGTCTGATGATTTCCCTTGGCGCCACCAGCGTGGTGGGCCAGGCAGCGGCAGGGTTGATCCTGACTTACACCCGGACCCTGCGCCCCGGCGAATTCGTGCGCATTGGCGACTACGAAGGCACAGTGACTGAACTGGGCATGTTCACCACCAGCATCCGCACCGGTCTGGGCGAGGTGCTGACCCTGCCCAACTCGATGATCACCGGCACCGTCACCAAGAACTACTCGCGGGTGGTACAAGGCCCCGGCTACGTGGTCGACACCGTCGTGACCATCGGCTACGACACGCCGTGGCGGCAGGTGGAGGCGATGTTGCTGGAGGCCGCAAAACGCACGCCAGGGATCCTCGACGTGCCACCGGCCCAGGTGTTCCAGACGGCATTGTCGGACTTCTACCCGGAATATCGACTGGTGGCCCAGGCCATTCCCAGTCAGCCTCGGCCGCGTGCCGCGCTACTGAGCATGCTGCACGCCAACATCCAGGATGTGTTCAACGAGTACGGCGTGCAGATCATGTCGCCGCACTACCTGGGCGATCCGCAACAGGAGAAATGGGTGCCCAGGGACAAGTGGTACATGGCACCTGCACAGGAATCCAGGGAACCGTTGAAATAATGGCGAGGGGGCTGGCAGGGCGAGGGCGAGCATTGCGGTGAGTGCGATGAGCGACCGGGGGAGGTCGCTCAACTGTAGCGGTGTTAAAAAAGCATATAGGCGGATGCGGTCGTCTGATTCAGGTTGATTTCTCCGACCTCCAGAACTTCGTATTCAGCACGCAGGCCGATGTTGCGAAAGACATCGACTTCCAGACCGACGCCGTAGGTCAGATCAACCCCGGTATCATCGTCGGTGGCATTGCCGTCGGCGTCCCAGGCATGAGCGCCGACACTGCCGAATACCCGCAACCGCTCTCCCAGTGGAAAGCCGATATGGGCGGCCGCCTGAACGGATTTTCCATCGAAATCGATATTCTTGTCCTTGAATTGACCGAGATCGACGTAGGCACCCTCGAAGGCCAGGTAGCTATTGACGCGATACCCCGCGTAAACCTTGTAGCTGGAGTCTTCATCGTCAAGATGGGATTCGTCAGTCTGGATGTTGCTTACGCCAGCTCCAAGATACAAACCTTTATCATCAGCGAGCGCCTGAAAAGACAGCAACGATAGCAGTGAAGCGAAGCCAAGGTTTCGAAGTAGCATGTGTAGTGGAGTCCTTGTACAGGTTTAGGGTTCGCCGGGAATTTGAGTGGCCAGGAGGGTTAATAGAAGTCATTGATTGATATTTTTGAGCCACGCTTATCGCCGAAATACCTGATATTTACCGGGCATTCAAAATAGCGCCTTGCCAAAGACTGGATGGGCAGCGCTTTGGAGAACAACCAGCCTTGCGCCAACAGAACGCCTTCTGAAAGCAGATGCGGCAGTTGCTGCTGAGACTCGACGCCCTCGGCCACGACCTTGAGTCTTAGAGTCTTGGCAATGTTGGCAATGTGTCGCCACAGGGCGTCGTTGGCAGCGATCTTGTCTTCTTCGAGGAATGAGCGATCTATTTTCAGAATATCGAACGGCACTGAGTCCAGGAGGGAGAGGCTGGAATAGCCGATACCAAAGTCGTCCACGGCAATACGATGTCCGCACGCTCGAAGCCTTCGCAACTGCGTGGCCGCAGACTCGTAGTCGAGCAAGATTCTTTCGGTTATTTCAAAGACCATGGCGGAAGCAGGCATGCCATAAGTTGCCAGCAGGCTGCTCACAAAGTCTGGAAAGGTTTGATCCTGAATATCCCGAGCGGAAAGATTGACCGTGATGTAGAAGTCCTTGCATGCCCAAAGGTAAGTGCTGTAATCCTCCGCCACTTGTCGTATGACCGAGCGCGTAAGTTCGCGGATCAAGTCGGACTTCTCTGCAGCCGGGATGAAGACATCCGCCGGAACGTCGACTCCGTTGGCATTCCAGTGAGAAAGCGATTCGGCGCCCACCATATAGCCTGTCGTCAAATTGACGATAGGCTGGTAGTGAACCCCCAGCTTGTTGGCTTTTATGGCATGGCGCAGCCGTACAGCGGTAGAGGTGTAATGTTGTCGGGTGAGCCAGGAGAGGTAGAGCAGCAGTTCGAACACGAAAGCAAGAGCAATGAACAGTTTGAATCTGAGTGCTGGCAGATAGCTCAACGGCAGAGAGATGACTGAAATCAGTTCATTTCGACTGCCTGGAAAGGCAATGAGGGCTTTGTCTGCCGAGGTGACAAGTTCTTCAAGATGGAACGGCTTCTGCATCTTGAGGGGCTGAGGACCCGTAGAGGCAATGGGTACGGCGCCGCCGGGACCAATGAGGTCCAGTTGTACGTCCTCGGGAAGTTTTAAATTGTCGAGAAGAATTTTCTTGTTTGCCCAGACGTAGACCGACTGCTGCGACACAATGATAAAGTCGGTGTCCGCAGAAGCCGCCTGGCCTGAGCCGAGCCAATAGGTTCGCTCTCCAACCGAGAATTTTCTGTTCTCATAGCCCGCCAGTATCGAACTGAGTTCTTGTCCGTAGGATGAACAGATCTTGCCATTTGGCAACTGGACTGCCGCTTGATCAACAAATCGTAAGTTTTTAACCAGCTCCGATATTTGTGCGTATTGCTTGCCGGAGCATTCCTGGTCGGAAAGATCAAGCTGGCCAAGGGTGTTCAGTACTTTGTCGATCTGCGCATTGGGCTCGGCTTGAGCAGCACGGAGATCGACATAAATGTTATTCAACTTCCGGGCAATGAAATGCTCGGCAAGTCCTCCAGCGCAAAACCATGCCGCCCAGCCCGCTGCAGCAATCGCGCACACAGTAATTGCGTGCCTTCCAAGTAACGCTTTATATGCGGCAAACATCGATAAATCCCCGAGGTATCATTATTTCACTGTGCACCTTGTCGTCGCGGATTAAACGTCTTCAGTACCAGTCAATTACCCAGGCCAATAAGATGCCGCTTGCATAGGCGATCATGCACAAAATTATTTTCTGCTTGAGTGGCAGCGTGTTTATTCGATGATGCATGCTTATCCCCTTGAGTCGGAAAACAAGCAATTGTTGCTGCCCCGGATTAATCAAGAGAAATTATTAATCATCATTTCCTGGGTTTGGCTGAGTTGCGCCGGGCTGTTTCTGATGGTGACTCTCCATAAGCATTCTGGTACGCCTTGGAAAACCGGCCTAGATGGTGAAAATTCCAGAACATCGCGGTTTCTGTCACGGTGGGCCACGTTTTTTTAATCAGATCGCGACGGGTACTTGCGAGTCTCAAGTTTCTGATATAGGCGATTGGCGAAATGCCGAACGTCTCAATGAAGCCAAAATGCAGGGTGCGAGTTGTAGTTTGAAGTTGCTTTACGAGTGACTTGATAGTGAGCGTTTTTTTCGTATTTTCATGAATGTACTCTATGGCTTCTATCGCCACCTTTCTTCGGGTCGGGACTTTACGACTGAAGCCGCCAGCGGGGGTCAATGACTGTAATAGAGACGCCAGTACCGCATCTTCAAACGCTGAAGCTTTTGATTCGTTGCGTTGTGATGAAAGAGTGTCATCGATGTCGACACAGGAGGCGCTGATGGCTTGAATGGCAGACCGTATGAACTGGAAGTTTTCAGCCTGGAAGCTGTGTTTTGTTCTGTTGGCAAATATGTCTATGACGGCGTGATGTTGGCAGCACCGCTCATAATGTTCCAGTGTTGTGGTTATGGTGAACAGTGTCTCATTCGGTTCGCATGTGTAATGCACCGGTTCATCGCTGTGCAGCACGATGATTTCGTTAGGCTGTAGCTTGTGATTATTGACGACGGGGCGACCAACCGGCGACTGCGAGATGGCGAATGTAATGAATCCGGCAGGGACAGAACTCACCAGGGTGACGGATGAGTCGAACTCAAGACGACTGCACTGGAGCTCGGGACTGTGAAAGAGCTTATGTTGCCGAATGCTCGCCTCCTGCTCAGAAGGGATAAGGCTCATTTCCCACTTGCCTATTGTTCTATTCAGTTGGCTCGGCAAGGCAGAAGACAAATGAAAGATTTCATCGGGCGGTGCGATACTCATGAGATTGAAGGCTCACCTGTTAAATGGTTAGGGTCAAGCAACGACTGATTGCGTGGCAATGGCGGTCACCTGCTGGATGAGGGTATAGCCGTGCCGGGAAGATACGCGATATGGCGTCCTTTCTGTCGCTGAGGTCGACCTTGTTGTCATTGGCTTTGAACCGGGCGTCAGAGCCCCCGGATGATTTCCAGCTCCGCCGAAAAAGCGTACCTGGTGTCCAATGGCGAGTCGTCCATGTGTTGAATGTTGCGTGGGTCAACCTTCGAACTGAAGATTTGCGACTGGGGTTTCATCGGGTCGATGGCTGCTGCTGTAAAAGAATGAAAATCATCCATACGATAACCCGTTGTTACCTGATAGCCGTTTTTCACCGCGCTGAGGGCCTTCTTGTTGGTTTCGACACTCGTCAATTTGGCACTGTAGAAACCCTTGTCGTCGGCCATGGCCTTGAGAGAGAGCAATAAACCAAACGTTACGGTGACGAAGTTTTTCAGTAGCATCGAGGCGATTCCTTATGAACAGTTTATTCGCCAGAACAGAGTGTCTGCTGCACCTCTGCCACGATTTGGCCTGCAAATCCTCTCACCCCGATTGCGCCTGCCAAAGTCAATAATTCATATTTGAGAGGTCGTCAGGATCGTCTGGTTAACGCCTGTCCTGGTGAGCGCCACACGCCTCAAAAGAATATGCGCGAGTTGGCATAACTCGTACCAGTATCACCTTGTGGTTGGGCAGGGAGAGGGAATTCACTGTCCTGCTCGTCCGTATGATACTCATTCTCAGTATGAATTGTCAGATGCGATAGTTTCTGTCTGTCATCCTGGCTTAATTCAATTTCATAATATTCAATTGTCGTGTTTTCGACCGCGCGCTCATCGTGTGCTGACGAGTAAAACGGTATGGCAGACAAGAATGAAACTGCCAGGATCCGGAGGTTCATTGATTTACTGATTCGCAGGAAATGCATGGCTTTCACTTGATTCCCCTGTGTTGGGCATTGTCCCGGACGAGAATCAAGCAGGCTCGATTCCAAAAATTAATGGCGAGGGATTTTTAGCAGGAGAGACATCTGATTCAAATCAATAATTGTTATTTTTGTTTGATTGATTTTTAAAGCGAACATATGTCTGAGGGGTGTTGCGTCAGTGGGGGAGGTCGGTTAACGGTTCATGCAGCGCAAGCGGCCAAGCTCATGTACGTAAAAGCACACGGCATTTTTATTCTGCGTCGGAATCAATTCGTAGTTTAAGATGGCGCCCTCTTGCAAGACGTATTGACGTCTGAAAAACAGTTCGGGGGTCTTTTCAATGGCGAAGAGTTCATTGTCCTGGCTGAGTTTGACGTTGCTGACTTTTATTTGGACGTGCGTTTTGCTTTCCCCGATAATATTCGCCGAGATAGTCGCGTTACGGATTTTTCCATTCAGGCTTTCCAGCGTGGTTCCGGTGAGTCGGCCATGCCCGATGGTGAGGTACTCTTCTGTGTTGAGTTGATTAAGATCCTCCAGCCATTGCCGGGTTTTTGTTTGGTAACTGGTATTTTCCATGTAGTGCGAAGGAGAATAAAAAAAGGAAAAAATGCAGAGTGCATTGATCAGGGCTATAACCGGCCAGTGAACGACTTGCGGAATTTCAAACTTCATAAGGTGACTTCCAGACATTGACGAATCATCAAGGCGAGGTCTCGTTCGCTGCTGTTTAATTGTAGATTTGCAGTGCTTAGATCCGGGCGAATGCACGAAACGGAGTAGTTGGCTTTATACAGATTTATCCAGACCTGGCCCTTCAGGCCTGGCGGCAATTGCTCGGTTTGTTTAACCGATAAATCCATCAGCGCTTGTGCCTCGGCAAGATCATTGCCTACGGCGTGGATGACCAGTCCATTCTTGTCGATACTGGAAACTTCAATTTTTGGCGTGTCGAAGTCGATTTGAAAAATAGTAAAAGCGCCGACTGCCAACGTAACGATATAAGCGATCAGTTGGGCTTTGGTAAGGTTGTAGGTTTTTTTGGTTTTACCTGAAGGCGCTACCAGGTCATCACTGCGAGTTGATGGTAGTTGGCCATCTGAGGAAGCGGCTGGTGGTGCAGTTTCCTCAGAGGGTTCTGATACATCTGTCGTTTCATCGATTACGCAGTGCCGGTTGAAGCAGTATCCTCGCCGAGGAACGGTCATCAAAATCTCGTGATCCCGACTGTCGTTAAGAATATTTCGTAGTGAGAAAACGGTTTGATTCAAACTGCCGGAGGCAACGACGCGGTCATTCCAGGTGTAGTCGATGATTTCGTCGCGGCTTTTAGTGACGCCTGGTTCCTTAAGCAGCAGGTCCAACAGACGCGACTCCGCTCTACCTAGCGTGGACTTTTGTACATCTCCATGGGGTGTTGTAATGGAAAGCATGGCGCTGTCCGGGTCGAATACTGCCACAGCGCCATTTTTTAACTTGAAGGTGTAGCTCATAGAAATATTCCGTTCAGGCGGTACTGGCCTGAGTATAGGGGCCGGATTTGACTCGGTACATTCTGGTCTGAGAGGTGAACGAAGATGAGGGCCAAGCGGAGGGTCTGATGGTTGATTGGACGCGATGAATAATGCTTGGAACGGATTTTCTGCGCTATCCGAAAACTGCAAGCTCGGGCAGGTGGATTTGTGCGTAGCCACGCCTGAGTGAACTAACTTCGCTGTCCCGAAAAGGCTCAATTGCTGGCTGAAGGATCAGGATACAAATCAATGATTGTTTTTTGCGCATCTGGCTCATTGAGGATTATTTTTGATTCTAATTAGCTTTGAACCAGGGGCGTTACCGCTTTAAATGGATCTCGAGGAGCGTTGACACAAATCAAGTTCATGGTTTGCTCGTCGGGGCTTAAACGATCCTCACCTCTCGTTCAACAACCTTTGCCCCGCGTCCTTTCATGGCGACGCGGGGCTTTTTTTCGTCTTACGCATTGACTGACGATCTGATTGCGTTCAAAGGGGTTTGGACAGCATCACCAAAGCTCTGACACACCGCTACGGCGCATTGAAGTCAGTAGCATAACCAGACTGATTGCGGCGAACGTACGCCCGGCAAACCGTTCGATACTGGTGCAATTAGGGGAGTCGCAGGCGAGGCCTGGAAGGGGGGAAGGGCGGGCTAGAGGCTGTGCGGTGCTACAAGCATTCCTGTGCCGCACGCTCGAAATGACAAGCCAAGGTCGGTAGTTGTTTCAGGTCATCGTCGTCGCAAATCAAGGCAACACATCGTAACCGCGTTGTTGCAGGCAACTGCTGTAGACGGAGTTGTTGGCAATGCTGCTTTGTTCGCTCGCGGCCAGGTTCTGCCTGCGCGCCTGACGTTGCCTGGCGCCCCCCACCACAACGCCGGCGGCTGCGGCGCTTTGTGCACGGTTCTGGCGATAGTCTTGCTTGGTGTCGTCGTCAATCTGGTCGTAGACGTTTTCATGTTGGCGGCCCCGAACCTCTGCCGCAGTCGCCCCGGCAACCGCGGCTGTGGCAGCGCCTTTTGCCCGTCCACCGGATGGCACGGTGTCGGGTATCGGCTGTTGGGTGTTGGCCTGGGATTGGCAGGCACTGGCGTCCTGCTGGATGGTCTGGGAAGTCTGGCCTTTGAGGGGGACCACCGTCACCGCCAGGGCACTGGTGCTCAGCAACATCGTAACGACCGCTAAGGTATGGGCCAGTATTTTCATCATTGGGTCTCACGTCAGGCTTCGACACGGTTAACGGTTTGTCAGGGGGGGCGTGGCGTGTCGCCACGTTGAAACCCCATGCCGGTCCGCTTGCCATCCCGTGCCGGTGGGTGGCAGGCGCTTCTACGATTGCGATGGGGTTTACTTGAAAATCAACGCTTGAGGAGGAGAGCCTGCATGTCGTCTGTCATGCCTTTGAGTGCAACCTTGAAGTCATTGGCAACAATTGGCTGTTCGGCATTTTTGAGGGTCGCGCCGAATACCTTGCGAACCATCTTCGCGACCGGCAGACCGCTTTGGGCGTCGATAAGATCGGCTTCGATGTACATTTCGGCGGTCTGATCGCGATGCCCGGTGGCTGCTTGTGTCGCCCCGACGATCGCCGCGATCGGAACGGCCTCATACCAGTGCATGCCTTCGTTGTTGGCGCTGACATGAGTGATCGCCGCTTGCAGGATCAGCGACCGCGAATCGGTTGGTGCCAGCTGCGCATAAGGGACGATCGTATAGCGTTGGGCAAAGGCGCTCTTGACGCTGTTACTGGTCATCAATTGCAGGTCTTGCAGCGTTTTCAGGCTGACGCGCGAGGTCGGTTTTGGCGCCGGGTACAGTTCTATCTGCCGGAACACGACAGTGGAGTACGCGCGAGGATCGAACCCCGGCGATACCCAGCGCAATACCTTCTGCTCACTCGGCGTGGTTTGTTCCTCCAGGCCCTGGTAATTGCCCAGGAAGCCCGAGTATTGCTCTTGCTGCGCCACTTTCGAGACGCAGCCGACCTGAAATACACAGCTCAAAGCAATTCCCACAATCCATTTATTCGACATGCCCATGTGTTTGGTTCTCAAGTGATGAAAGTTGTCATTCGGATTCCGATCCGGCTGCGGAGCGTTGCTCTGAGTGCGTTGCATTCAGGCCCTGGTCGTCGCCAGTCGGTCACGCACAGCAGGTGCTTGCACGCCGGTCAATGCGGGCCGAATGCTGCCCGTAGCGGCTGGATAATCCGAATCAATAACTCTCAAAAACTATTAAATGGTGCGGCCAGCCCAACCTGGCAGACGGCCTGCGGGGTGAACACCGGATCGACCTGCAATGGGTAATCGCGCGAGCAGTTGATACCGATCAACGGGTTTGACAGGAGAGGAGACACAGCATGGACCGATTCACCGGCGGTTGCCGGCGTTTCCACTCTCGGGGCATTTTGAGGTGTAGGGGGCACGAGCGATATCGAATGTCTTGACCCGGTCGACGGAAAATTGACTGTTCTTTCGACGGGGTGGAACGCCGGTCAGCCATTATTTGGCTCGACCGACTGTCGGGTGAACATTAGTTGGTGACCAGCAGTTCCGGGCCGAGGTAGTCGTTGATCTGGTTGATATCATCGTCGCCCAGGCTGCCCACTGAAGAGGCCAGGCGCAGGCGCGACATCAAATAGCGTATCTTGGCCTCGAACAGATCGTGGCGCGCAACGAAAAGCAGCTCTTCGGCATTGAGGACGTCCGAGTTGGTGCTGGTGCCGCCTTCTTTGAAGCCCTTGCGAGCCGATGCCAGTGAGCGTTCGTTGGACACTACGGCCGTCTCCAGCGCGCGAATGCGTTTGGCGCCGCTCAGTATGCCTTGATACTCACGGGTGGTTTCGGTGATGACCTCCTGTCGCGCGGCGTCGAGTTCGTCCATGGCCTTATCGCTATTGGCACTGGCCTGGCGTGTCAACGCGCTGACGCCGCCACCGCTGTACAGTGGGATATTGACTTCCAGCCCGATTGAGCCGTAGTGGTTGCGTTGATTCAACTCGGAGAGTGACTGGCTCTCACCCGCGGTGTAGCCGGCAATGAAATCCAGTGTTGGCCAGTGCCCGGCCCTGGCACGCTTCACTTCTTCTGCTGCGAGGTCGCTGCTATAACGGCGCGCATGGATCAGCGGGCTATCGGTCTGGGCTTTGACCAGCCAGTCCTGCAGGTTGCTCGGTAGCAGCGGTGGTGTATCGAAGCTTGGGCGCAAGGTGGTCATCGATTCGGGAGTTTCACCGATATATTCCTCAAGCTTGGCGCGCGCGTTGACCAGATTGTCCTGCGCTTCGATCAGTTCGGCTTCGGCAAGGTCGCGGCGGGCGGCCGACTCGTCGATGTCGGTGACGGTGCCGGCCCCCAGCTCCATGCGCCGCTTCGCCGAAGCGAGTTGCTCTTCGAAGGCGGTCAGCTTGGACTTGGCCAGGACGATGGTTTCGCTGGCCAGGAGCACATCGAAATAGCTCTCGGACAAGCGCACCGCGGCGTCCTGGGTCTTGGCATCGAACACCGCGACGCTGTAGTCGGCACGCTGTTGACCCTGGCGGTATTCGGCCATCTTCTGTTTGTTGAACAGCGGCTGGCGCAGGCGCACGTTTGCGCCCTTGGAGTCGTAGTGGAGATCTCTGTCGACGTTGTTCTGGCTTTGGGAGCCATTGACCTTGTTGTGGTAGCCCGAGGCATTGATCTGCGGTAGCAGGCCGGCCTTGCCGATGGCGCGGTTTTCCTCGCCAGCCTCCTTTTCATGCACGGAGGCCTGGTAAATAGGGCCCTGGAATTGCAACAGATCCCAGGCTTGTTTGAGGTCCATGGCACCAGCCGGCAGGGACAGCCCCAGCAGGCAGAAGAGCACGCAACGACGTTCCATCTCATTGTTCCTTGAATGAGCTGTCCACACGATCAAGCATTGGTTTAAGAAGATAGCTGATCATGTTGCGTTCGCCGGTTTTTATGGTGACGCTGGCAGGCATGCCGGGACGAATGTGGTTGCTGCCAAGCAGGCCCATGCCATCGGGTGTGACCTCCACCTGAGCCAGATAGAACGGTTGTTTGCTTTCCTCGTCCATCAGGCGGTCGGCGGAGATGGTTTTCACGCGGCCGGGGATGTTTGGCGTCTTGGCATGGTTGAAGGCCGGGAAGGAAATGTCCACGGGCAGACCGGGGACCATCTTGTCGATGGCCTGCACGGGAATCATTGCGTCGACCTGCAGCGGCTCGTTGACCGGAACGATTTCCATGATCTTGAAGCCAGGCTGAATGACCCCGCCAACGGTGGCAATGCTCAGGCCCTGGACCATGCCATCGATCGGTGACCGAATCACCGTGTGGGTCACTTCATAGTCCAGCGCGCGCAAGCGGTCGGCCAGGGTGGTGTTTTCCTTGGCGGTGTCGGTCAGTTGCGATTCGACTTCTTTCAGGTAATCGTGCTGGCGCTGCAGGATGCGCAGCTTGATTTCAGTGGTCTGGCTACGCACGCGGGCGATGTTGTTGAGGTTCTCGGCCTGGCCGGCGGAGAGCTCGGCATTGTTGCGTTCCAGTTCAAGCAGGCGGTTGCGCGGTACATAGCCTTCGGCCGTCAGCGTGCGGGTGCCTTGCAGTTCCTGGTTGAGGAAGCTGATCTGCGAGGCGCGGGCACTATAGACCTGCTGCAGGCCCTTGAGCTGCACCGCCGACGCCGCAAGGTTCTCCTGCAGTATGCTGATTTCGCCAGCGAGACCGGCGCGCCGGGTGTCCAGCAGACGCTGTTGCAAGTCCATGGCGGCCGTCAGGCGCTGGTCATCCCCAAAGCGCTTGAGCAACTCGGGGTCGAAGTTCACCACATCGCGGCCGTCACGTTCCGCTTCCAGGCGGTTTTCCACTGTCTTGCTGACGATGTACTGGGCGCTGACCGCACCCTGTTCGGAAACGGCATGCAACGAATCGAGACGGACCACCTCCTGACCTTTTTTCACCACATCGCCTTCGCGAACGAGAATGGCGTCCACGGTACCGCCGGTGAGGTGCTGCACGGCTTTGCGATTGTTGGTGACTTTGACCGTGCCTGTCGCGACCACGCCGGCATCCAGCGGCGCCAGCCAGGACCACAGGAGGAAGCCGCCGAAGCCGGCGAGCACCAGCCACACGCCCCATCGCGCGGGTTTGCCGACGTCCAGATCTACCATGCTCCTGGAGTCGGCTTTGATCATCTCGGTGTGTTGGCTCATTTGCATGATCGGTTACTCCCGCGCTTTGACGGAGGCCAGCGGAGTCGACGCGCCTGCAGGCATCACACTGGCCTTGCGCAGCGCTGCGAATACTTCATCGCGCGTGCCAAGCATCTGCACGCCGCCGTCGCGCAGCATCAGCACCTTGTCGACGGCGCAGAGTACGTTGGGACGGTGGGAAATCAGGATGACGGTGGCGCCACGGCCCTTGAGTTCGGCCAGCGCATCGACCAGGGCCTTTTCGCCGACGTCGTCGAGGTTGGCGTTCGGCTCATCCAGCACGATCAGATTGGGTTCGCCATACAACGCGCGAGCCAAGGCGATGCGTTGCTTCTGACCACCGGAAAGCGGGCTGCCATCGGTGCCCAGGCGGGTGTCATATCCCTGCGGGAAACGCAGGATCATCTCGTGCACGCCAGTGATCTTGGCAGCGCGGATGACCGCTTCGCTGTCCACTTCGCCAAAGCGCGCAATGTTGTCGGCGATGTTGCCCTCGAACAGTTCCACGTCCTGTGGCAGGTAGCCGAGCCAGGGGCCAAGTTCGCCCTTGTTCCAGGTGAAAATGTCCGCGCCGTCCAGGCGCACCTTGCCGGCCTGTGCCGGCCAGACGCCAACCAGCAAGCGGGCGAGGGTGGATTTACCCGAGGCGGATGGACCGATAATGCCAAGGCTTTCGCCGGGGACAAGGCTGAAGCCCACCCCGCGCAGAATCGTGTTGTTGGTACCGGGGGCACCGGCATACACATTCTCCACCGCCAGCATGCCCATTGGCCGCTGCAGCGACATGCTCGGTGGCCGGTGCGGATAGTCGTGCAGCATCTCGTTGAGCCGGCCCCAGGCCGAACGGCAACCGAGCAGTTGCTTCCACGACGCGATGACCTGTTCCACCGGGCCCAGTGCGCGGCCGGTGAGAATGGAGCAGGCAATCATCATCCCCGGGGTGATCTTGCCTTCGATCGCCAGCAGCGCACCGGCACCGAGGATCAACGACTGCAAAGTGATACGCACGAAGCGCCCGGTGCTGCTGATCAAGGCGGCGCGGTCGGAGGCCAGGGTCTGCATTTCCAGAATGCGCAAATGGCTTTGGAACCAGCGCTTGCTGATCGACGGCAGCATGCCCATGGCCTCGATGACTTCGGCATTGCGCAGGTTGTTGTTGGCGTATAGGGCGGAGGACATGGCGGCCTGATTGGCTTCGGCCAGCGGTTTCTGCGTCGCCTTTTCAGTGAGATAAGCCAGGCCCATCAGAATCAGCGAGCCGATCAGCGTGAGCAGTCCGAGCAGCGGGTGGATCAGATAGGCGACCAACAGATAGATCGGCGTCCACGGTGCATCGAAGAAAGCGAACAGGGAATTGCCGGTGACGAACTGACGAACCTGGGAGAGGTCTTGCAGGGCCTGGGCCGGATTACCTCCGGCGCGGCTCAGGTTGCGTTCGAATGCCGCGTTGAAAATACGTCGGTTGAGGTCCATGTCGAGGCAGTTGCCGACCCGGATCAGCACGCGGGTACGGATCATTTCCAGCGTAGACATCAGCAAGAACAGACCCACCACCAGAACGGTCAACATCGCCAGCGTCGTGACGTTGCGACTGACCAGGGCTCGATCATAGACCTGCAGCATATAAACGGCTGGCGTCAACATCATGACGTTTATGACGCCGCTGAACCCTGCCAGCAAGTAAAAACTGCGACGCATACGAAAGAGCGCGTCGGCCAGTTCGGAACGGATGCTCGACTGCTTGGGCATGTTGATCCTCCCACTTCGCAAAGCCGGTTGCCCTGGTGGCGCAACAGGTAACAGTAAATGTAGTCCCGTAAACAGCTTATGGACACGCAGGCTGGTCGCTCTATGGATGGCGAGTCTTCCGAAATCGCTGCGTTGCTCCCTTATGCAGCAGCGTAGGTGGCGGCGAAACAGTTCGAAATAATATTTTGCTCTATGTATGCGCTCAAATTTCTATATGTCGTTTAAAAACAGCTAGTTGTACTCCTCAAAACCGGTCGTCTGTTTTAAAGACGTAAAATTGACAAAGTTTTCCTATGGAACTTTAGTCTTAGTTATCGGGGGGGCGCCTGCCTGAAGCTTGCCATCGTTTTGGCAATGCGAGGCACGGTGATTCTCCCGAGAGGAGCCGAATCATGTCGTTCATTTCGTTCTTTTTCAGAGGGAAGGTGCTGACCGGGACGTTCGCCCTCACTACCAGATTCCATGGCCCGCCCAAGGCTCGGATTCGCTCTGCCTGATCACCCGGCGAGCAACTCATTTCGCGAATTCCAGACGTGTATCCCGGGTCCCGGGTAACGCCAGCTCTCGCTAAAAAACATAACCAACAAACTGCGCAAGCCAGCACTTGACTCGGCGCGGCGGGACTTTCTCGTCCCGTGCCTTTACCCAGATACATCGAGGGCAATCCAAATGGCCAACTTTAATCAATCCGATCTTGAGTTCATTCTCCAGCAGATTTTCATCTCGGAGGCAAACTCGGCTGGGCAGTTGCTTGTCGATCTGATACCGAGCCCGGAATTTGCTTTCGGTCTGCGTACGGTCGACGGGACGTTTAACAACCTGGGTCTGGGTCAGAGCGAGTTCGGCGCAGCCGACAACTTTTTTCCGCGCTTGACCACTCCAGTCTTCAGCCCGGCTGAGGCGGGCACCTCTTACACCCAGACCAGCGGCCTGGTGATCGACTCGCAGCCGCGCACCATCAGCAACCTGATCGTCAACGATACCGCCACCAACCCGGCGGCGGTCGCGGCCACGTTCGATCCCGGTCTGGATGGCATCCTCGGCACGGTTGACGATGTCTTGAAGGCCGGTGCGCAGGTCGTTACTGGAACCCGTACCGACGGCACGACGTTCCAGACCTTTTTCATGCCTAACGTGGCGCCGGACGCGGGCCTGTCCGCGCCGTTCAACTCGTGGATGACCTTCTTCGGTCAGTTCTTCGACCACGGCCTCGACCTGGTGACCAAGGGCGGCAGCGGCACGGTGTTCATCCCGCTGCAGCCGGACGATCCGTTGTTTGTTCCGGGTAGCCCGACCAACTTCATGGTGTTGACGCGGGCCACCAACCTGCCCGGGCCCGATGGCATCCTTGGCACCGCCGACGACATCCACGAGGCTTCAAACACCACCACGCCGTTCGTCGATCAGAACCAGACCTACAGCTCGCATCCCTCGCACCAGGTGTTCCTGCGCGCCTATGAATTCGATGCCGCCGGCAAGCCGATGGCGACCGGCAAGCTGATCACCAATCGTGACCTGGGCGCCGATGGCCTGTTCGGCACGGCCGACGACGTCGAAATCGGCGGGATGGCCACCTGGAAAGTGGTGAAGGCGCAGGCGCGCGACCTGCTTGGCATTAATCTTACCGATGCCGACTTCGACAACGTGCCGCTGCTCGCCACCGATGCCTACGGCAACTTCATCAAGGGCCCGAACGGCTTCCCGATGGTCATGATGAGGGGCGCGGATGGTATTGCCGATACCGCCGATGATGTGCTCGTCGAGGGTAATCGGGCTGCGCCGATCAGCCTGGTCAATGCCGTGCGCACCGGCCACCAGTTCCTCATCGATATCGCCCACACCGCCGTTCCGGTGGACAGCCAGACCGGTGCGCCACTGACGGCCGATGCCGACCTCGTTGCCGGCGGCCCGGTGGCCGCTGGCTTCTACGACAACGAGCTGCTCGACGCGCACTACATCGCCGGCGACGGCCGGGTCAACGAGAACATCGGCCTGACCACCGTCCACTCCATCTTCCACTCGGAGCACAACCGGCTGGTCCAGCAGACCAAGGACACGGTCCTCGCCTCAACGGCCGCCGGCGACCTGACGTTCCTGAACCAGTGGCTGCTGACGCCCGTCACGGCTGTTCCGGCTGATCTGACGACCTTGAACTGGAACGGTGAGCGCCTGTTCCAGGCGGCGAAATTCGGCACCGAGATGCAGTATCAGCATCTGGTGTTCGAAGAGTTCGCGCGTACCGTTCAACCGCAAGTCGACGCCTTCCTGGACTTCGATGACACGATCAATCCGTCGATCGTCGCCGAGTTCGCGCACACGGTCTTTCGCCTCGGCCACTCGATGCTGACCGAGACCATCGACCGGCTGGACCCCAACTTCGTCTCCAGCGAGATCGGCCTGATTCAGGCCTTCCTCAACCCGCTGGCGTTTGCGACCAGCGGCCTGACCCCGGAGCAGGCGGCCGGCGCCATCGTCCGCGGCTTGACGCGCCAGGTCGGCAACGAGATCGATGAGTTCGTCACCGAAGCGGTGCGCAACAACTTGCTGGGCCTGCCGCTCGACCTGCCCGCCCTCAACATCGCGCGCGGCCGCGATACCGGCATCCCGTCCTTGAACGAGGCGCGCCGTGAATTCTACGCCGGCACCGGCGACAACCAGCTGAAGCCCTACACCAGCTGGGCCGATTTGGTGCAACACCTGAAGCACCCGGAGTCGCTGATCAACTTCATCGCCGCCTACGGCACGCACGCCTCCATTACCAGCGCCACCACGCTCGACGCGAAACGCGTAGCGGCCTCTCTCCTGGTGTTGGGCGGCGTCGGTGAGCCGGTGGATCGCCTGGACTTCCTCCACAGCACCGGTGTCTGGGCGAACAACGCCGGGGCGGACGGTATTCCGAATACCGCAGACGACTTTACCATCTCCGGCGTTGATGACATCGACTTCTGGGTCGGCGGCCTGGCCGAGGAAAAAATGCCGTTCGGCGGCATGCTCGGCTCGACCTTCAACTTCGTCTTCGAGGAGCAACTTGAGAATCTGCAGAACGGCGACCGGCTCTACTACCTGCACCGCACCCAGGGACTCAACTTCCTGAGCGAGCTCGAGAACAACTCGTTCGCCAAGATGGTGATGCTCAACACCGACGCGACCCATCTCCCGGCGCTCATCTTCTCGACCCCGACCTTTACCCTTGAGGTCGACCCGACCAGGCAGTTCAACCGGAGCGTGATTGCCGGTCCGGACGGCATTGTGGGCACCGTCGACGACCTGCCCGGCAATGCCGATCCCACTGGCGGCATCATCATCAACGGCGTCGTGATCACGCCGCTGGTCATCCGCGACAACCCCAACACGGTCGGTCCCGATACCAACTACCTGCAGTACACCGGCGAAGACCATGTGGTGCTCGGCGGCACGGCCGGCAATGACATTCTCGTCTCTGGCGACGGCGACGACACGCTCTGGGGCGACGCCGGCAATGATCGCCTCGAAGGCGGCTATGGCAACGACGAGATCGAGGGGGGCGATGGCGATGACATCATCACCGACCAGGGCGGCGACGACGTCATCCACGGAGGGGCCGGCAACGACGTCATTCACGGTGGTAACGGCGTAAACCTGATCCTCGGCGGTGACGGCAACGACTTCATCGTTACCGGCGAGGACTTTTCGGAGGTCTTCGCTGGCGCGGGCAATGACTTCATGCTCGGCAGCCGGGTGAACTTACCAATGACGGGCGGCGATGGCGACGACTGGATCGAGGTCGGGAACCAGGACGGCTCCCCCGGCGACAACTTCGCCGGTAACCTGCCACTGGCTTTGCTGGCAGAGGTGATCGGCGGCAACGACGTCTTCAGCGGTGACGGCGGCTTCGATGAAATGATCGGTGAAGGCGGCGATGACATCTTCATCGGCAGTGAGGGCCCGGACAAGATGTTGGGCATGTCCGGGTTCGACTGGGCTACCTACAAGGATGATCGTTTCGGCGTGACTGTGGACATGAACCGCATCGTCTTCGAACAATCGGCCCTGTCGCCTTCTGTTGCAGGCGTGCATACCAATTTCGCCCAGGTGGAAGGTCTGTCGGGGTCGGCGTTCAGCGACATGCTGACCGGCGATGATGCCGACGCGCTCACGATCGCCGCTGCCGGTGTCCAAGGCAGCGTGCTCACCAATATTGACCTCGTCGCCGGTCTGCGGGCGTTTCTTGGCGCGGCTGCAGCCGGCCCGGACGGTATCGTGGGCACGGTAGACGATCAGTTCGGCGCGGGCAACATCCTCCTCGGCGGTGATAGCAGCGACATCATCGAAGGCCGCGGCGGTGACGACCTGATCGACGGCGACATGTGGCTGAATGTGCGTATCAGCGTGCGCCAGAACCTTGACGGAACCGGGCCGGAGATCGCCACCTTCGACAGCATGAAGGCCATGATCCCGTTTATGCTCGATGGTACCTTCAACCCCGGTCAGCTCGTCATCGTCCGCGAGATCCTGACTGCTGCCCCCGCCTTTGACACGGCCTTGTTCACGGGCAACCGGCTCGACTATACCGTCACCACTGTGGGCGGCGTGACCACCGTGGCCGACAGCGTCGTCGGTCGCGACGGCACCGACCGCCTCACCAATGTCGAGCGGCTGCAGTTCAACGATCAGTCGCTCACCCTGCCAGACGGGGTCGGGCTCAACAACGACCCGCTGGGCTTGCTGACCATACTCGATGCTGCCAGCAACACCCCGGACGCTACGCCGACCACGGGTCAACTGCTGAGGGTATCGGCTGCCGACGTGACTGATGCGGACAACGTCGCTACCGGCGGTGCGATCGCCGGACCGATCGCCTTCTTCTGGCAGTTCGAAGCGATTCCGGGCTCGGGCGTCTTTCAAGACATTATCCGTCTTGTCGACGGCGGAGCAGCCTCGCAGCGTATGTCCGGGCCGACCTTCACGGTGACCCCGGATCTCGCCGGGCTGGAATTGCGCGTCAGGGCCGTCTACAAGGATGAAAATGGCGTGCTCGAGACGGCGTTCTCTGCTCCAACCGCAGCGGTCGTAGCCGGCGTTGCTCCGCCACCGGCAGCCCCGCTGCCGGTCGAGACTCCGGTCGCCAGCACCGGTGTGCACTATATCCGGGCCGATCTGCAGTTCATTCTCGATCAGATTCTGATCGCGGAAAGGAATGCGGCCGGTGAGGATCTCCTCAGCATGCTGCCAAATGCACGGGTGGGTATGGGCCTGCGCACGGTCGACGGGTCGTTCAACAACCTGGTGACGGCTCAGAACGAGTTCGGTGCAGCCGACACAATCTTCCCGCGACTGGTTCCGGCGCAGTTCGATACGGCGGAGGCGGGCACCACTTACGCCCAGACCAGCGGCCTGGTGAACGACTCGCAGCCGCGCACCATCAGCAATTTGGTCGCCGACAACACCGCCACCAACCCGGCGGCGGTCGCGGCCACGTTCGATCCCGGTCTGGATGGCATCCTCGGCACGGTTGACGATGTCTTGAAGGACGGTGCGCAGGTGATTACCGGAACCCGTACCGACGGCACGACGTTCCAGACCTTTTTCATGCCTAACGTGGCGCCGGACGCAGGTCTGTCCGCACCGTTCAATACCTGGATGACCTTCTTCGGTCAGTTCTTCGACCACGGCCTCGACCTGGTGACCAAGGGCGGCAGCGGCACGGTGTTCATTCCGCTGCAGCCGGACGATCCGCTGTTCGTTCCGGGCAGCCCGACCAACTTCATGGTGTTGACGCGGGCCACCAACCTGCCTGGGCCCGATGGCATCCTCGGCACCGCCGACGACATCCACGAGGCTTCAAACACCACCACGCCGTTCGTCGACCAGAACCAGACCTATACCTCGCATCCCTCGCACCAGGTGTTCCTGCGCGCCTACGAGTTCAATGCCGCCGGCGCGCCGGTGGCGACCGGCAACCTGATCACCAATCGTGACCTGGGCGCCGATGGCGTGTTCGGCACGGCCGACGACGTCGAAATCGGCGGGATGGCCACCTGGAAAGTGGTCAAGGCGCAAGCTCATGACCTGCTCGGGATCAACCTCACCGATGCCGACTTCGACAACGTGCCGCTGCTCGCCACCGATGCCTACGGCAATTTCATCAAGGGCCCGAACGGCTTCCCGATGGTCATGATGACGGGCCCGGATGGTATTCCTGATACCGCCGATGATGTGCTCGTCGAGGGAGATCCTGCTGCGCCGATCAGCCTGGTCAATGCCGTGCGCACCGGCCACCAGTTCCTCATCGATATCGCCCACACCGCCGTTCCGGTGGACAGCCAGACCGGTGCGCCACTGACGGCCGATGCCGACCTCGTTGCCGGCGGCCCGGTGGCCGCAGGCTTCTACGATAACGAGCTGCTCGACGCGCACTACATCGCCGGCGACGGCCGGGTCAACGAGAACATCGGTCTGACCACCGTCCATTCCATCTTCCACCATGAGCACAACCGTCTGGTCCAGCACACCAAGGATGTGGCCATCGCCTCCAACGATGTCAACTTCCTGAACCAGTGGCTGATGCCCGATGCCCAATTGTTGGTGTTGCCAACAACCGCGGCTGAGATCGCTGCCCTGCACTGGAACGGAGAGCGCCTGTTCCAGGCGGCGAAATTCGGTACCGAGATGCAGTACCAGCACCTGGTGTTCGAAGAGTTCGCGCGTACCATTCAGCCGAACATCGATCCCTTCATTCCTGAACACCAGAATTATCAAACCGAGATCGACCCGGCGATCGTCGCCGAGTTCGCGCACGCGGTCTACCGCCTCGGCCACTCAATGCTGACCGAGACCATCGACCGGCTGGACCCCAACTTCGTCTCGAGCGATATCGGCCTGATTCAGGCCTTCCTCAATCCGCTGGCGTTTGCCGCCAGCGGCCCGACCCCGGAGCAGGCGGCCGGTGCCATCGTCCGCGGCGTGACGCGTCAGGTCGGCAACGAGATCGACGAGTTTGTCACCGAAGCGGTGCGCAACAACTTGCTGGGCCTGCCGCTCGACCTGCCCGCCCTCAACATCGCGCGCGGCCGTGATACCGGGCTTCCGACCCTGAACGAGGCGCGTCGTGAGTTCTACACCGCGACCGGTGACAGCAACCTGAAGCCCTACATCAGCTGGTCCGATTTGGTGCAACACCTGAAGCACCCGGAATCGCTGATCAACTTCATCGCTGCCTATGGCACGCACGCCTCCATTACCAGCGCCACCACTCTCGACGGGAAGCGCGCCGCGGCCTCTCTCCTGGTGTTGGGCGGCGCCGGCGAGCCGGCGGACCGGCTGGACTTCCTCAATAGCACCGGCGCCTGGGCGAGTGGCCCGACTGGCGTCACCATCACCGGTCTGGACAACATCGACCTCTGGATCGGCGGCCTCGCCGAGGAAAAAATGCCGTTTGGCGGCATGCTCGGCTCGACCTTCAACTTCGTGTTCGAGAACCAGATGGAGAAGCTGCAGAACGCCGACCGCTTCTACTACCTGGATCGCAACGCGGGGCAAAACTTCGTCACCGAGTTGGAGAACAACTCGTTCGCGAGACTGGTGATGGCCAACACCGATGCGACCCACCTCCCGGCCGTCATGTTCTTGACTCCGGCCTTTACCCTCGAGGTCGACCCGACCAGGCAGTTCAACGAGAGCGTGATTGCAGGTCCAGACGGCATAGTAGGCACCATCGACGACCTGCCCGGTAATACCGATCCGGTCGGCGGCAGCGCACTGGTTCCGCTGGTGATTCGGGACAACCCCAACACGGTCGGTCTCGATACCAACTACCTGCAGTACACCGGCGAAGACCATGTGGTGCTCGGTGGCGCGGCCGGCAATGAAACTCTCATCTCTGGCGACGGCGACGACACGCTCTATGGCGATGGCGGCAATGATCGCCTCGAGGGTGGCAACGGCAACGACTTCATCGTCGGGGGCGATGGTGACGACATCATCAGCGACATGGGCGGCGACGACACCATCCACGGTGGCGACGGCAACGACGTCATCCACGGCGGCAACGGCCTCAATCTGAGCCTCGGCGGCTTCGGCAAGGACTTCATCGTCAGCGGCACGGACTCCTCGGAGGTCTTCGGCGGCGCAGGTGACGACTTCATCCAGGGCAGTGTCGCCGACGAACAACTGATGGGCAACGAAGGCGACGACTGGATCGAGAGAGGAACCGCCGATGGCGCTCCCGGCGACAATTTCGACCCGAACGGGCTCGACCCGATACGCGGCAACGACATCTTCATCGGCACCGGCTCGCCCGACAGATTCATGGCCGAAGGCGGCGACGACATCATGTTCGGCAACGGCGGTGCGGGCGACCGCTACCTGGGTGGTTCCGGTTACGACTGGGCCGGTTTCAAGGACGACTCGTTCGGCGTGAGCGTCGACCTGGGCCTCGCCGACATCGTTCTCGGGGCGCCACTGCCGGAGTTGGCCGCAACCGTGGCTCGGTTCCGCCAGGTGGAAGGTCTGTCAGGATCGCACTTCAGCGACATCCTGCACGGCAATGATGCCGATGCGGCCGTGATCGCGGCCGCTGGGGCCTTGGGCAGCGTGCTTAACAACTTCGACCTGGTCAGTGGCCTGCGCTCGTTCGTCGGCACCGCAGCAGCCGGCCCGGACGGTATTGTGGGCACGGCCGACGATCAGTTCGGCGCCGGCAACATCGTCCTCGGCGGTGGCGGCAGCGACATCATCGAAGGTGGTGGTGGCGATGACCTGGTCGACGGTGACAAGTGGCTCAATGTACGTATCAGCGTGCGGCAGAACATTGATGGCACAGGTCCGGAAATCGCAACGTTCGACAGCATGGTCCCGTTGGTGCCGCTCATGCTCAACGGCACTTACAACCCCGGTCAACTCGTCGCCGTCCGTGAGATCCTGACGGATGCGCCTGACCCCCTTAACCCTGGCCATTCCTTCGACACGGCCCTGTTCACCGGCCTTCTGGCCGACTACACCGTCATCGAGAACGTCGACGGCACGATCACCGTGGCCGACAGCGTCGTCGGTCGGGACGGTACTGACAGGCTCAGCAATATCGAGCGGCTGCAGTTCGCCGATCAGTCGCAGGTTCTCGTCGCTGGCTTGAACGCCGAGCCGGTGGGCTCGCTGAGGATCAGCGATGGCACGCCGGCCGTTGGCCAAGTGTTGACGGTGTTGGCCGACACCATCAGCGATGCGGACAATGTCACAGCAGGCGGTGCGATCACCGGTGACATCGCCTTCGTATGGCAGGTCGAAACGAACCCAGGCACCGGTATCTTCGACGACATTGGTATTGTGCTCGGAGGTGGACTAGGAACCGCGACCGGCTCGACCTTTACGGTGACCGCGGCTGAGCTGGGACTGGCGCTGCGCGTCAGGGCGGTCTATCAGGACGGCCACGGCGTGCTGGAAAGCGTGTTCTCGGCGCCGACCGCGCCAACTGCGCCGCTCGGCGGCAGCCCCGTCAACCTCCTGCCGGTTGGCACGGTGCTGATCAGCGATACGAGCCCGACGGAAGGCTCGGCCTTGACCGCCACGGATGCGTTCACCGACGCCAACGGAATTGGGGTGGTCACGCATCAGTGGCAAGTAGGGGGTATCGGCGTGTCCTTCACGGACATTGCCGGCGCGACGGGCTTGACCTTCACGCCGACCCAGGCGCAGGTCGGATTGAGCCTTCGCGTTGTCGCGAGTTTCACCGATGGCCTCGGCACGCTGGAGCAGGTCTTCTCCGCGCCAACGACTGTGGTCGGCGATGTGATTGTCGGTACCGCCGGTGCCGACATATTGATCGGCACGGCAGGCGACGACGTGATCAGCGGAGGTGATGGCAACGACATCCTGAACGGCCTGGGCGGCAACGACATCATCAATGGTGACGCGGGCAATGACGTGCTCATCGGCGGTCTTGGTGCCGACACGATGGCCGGCGGTATTGGCAACGATATCTACGAAGTCACCGACGCTGGGGACGTGGTGACGGAGCTAGCCGGTGGCGGTATTGACGAGGTCTGGACCTCGCTCACGAGGTACACCCTGAGTGCCGACGTCGAGAATCTGTTTTTCGGCGGCAGCGGCAACTTCGCGGGCAGCGGTAACGTGCTCGACAACACGATCGTGGGCGGTGCGGGTAACGACATCATCATCGGTGCCGGAGGTGCCGACATAATGGTCGGCGGTGGCGGCAACGATATCTACGAAGTCACCGACCTTGGGGACCAGGTGATCGAGGCCGCCGGTGGTGGTGGCGACACGGTCTGGACCTCGCTCGCGAGCTACTCCCTGGGTGCCGACGTCGAGAATCTGTTTTTCGGCGGCAGCGGCAACTTCGCGGGCAACGGTAACGCGCTGGCCAACACGATCGCGGGCGGAGCGGGTAACGACGTCCTCGTCGGTGGCGCAGGTGCCGACATGATGGTCGGCGGTGGCGGCAGCGATATCTATGAAGTCACCGACCTTGGGGACCAGGCGGTCGAACTCGCCGGTGCCGGCATCGACACGGTCTGGACCTCGCTCGCGAGCTACACCCTGAGTGCCAACGTCGAGAATATGTTTTTCGGCGGCAGCGGCAACTTTGCGGGCACCGGCAACGAGCTGGCCAACATGCTCGTGAGCGGTGCGGGTAACGACCTTCTCATCGGTAACGGCGGTGCCGACACGATGGTCGGCGGTGCCGGCAGCGATATCTACGAAGTCACCGACCTCGGGGACGTGGTAGGCGAGAACGCCGGTGGCGGCAGCGACACGATCTGGACCTCGCTCGCGAGCTACACCCTGGATGCCAACGTCGAGAATCTGTTTTTCGGCGGCAACGGCAACTTTGTGGGCACTGGCAACGGGCTGGCCAACACGATCGTGGGTGGTGCAGGTAACGACTTCATCGTCGGCGCCGGGGGTAACGACGTGATGAGTGGTGGCGTGGCCGGCAACGATACGTTCGTGTTTGGTGCCGCCGGTTTCGGCAACGACACGATCCTGAACTTCGGAGCCGATGCGGCCGCAGGACAGGACTTGCTCGATCTCAGGCCGATGGGGATCACCAGCGCGACGTTCGCTCCCAGCCTGACCATAACGGCTAACGGGGCGGACACGGTGGTCGGGATCGGAGCGGACTCCATCCGCCTTGTGGGTGTCAGCAGCGCGACCGTTGATCAGACGGACTTCATTCTGGCCACTTGAGGTCCTGGTCAGTACGGTCGCAGGGAGCGTGGAAAACGGAGGGGAGGGCAGTGGATGCCCTCCCATTCTCCTTCCATTCAATTGCCTCATGAATGCGTTCGATGTGGGAATTCAGGGAGGGCTGAATCGACCAGGGTTTTGCAGCGATAGCGATGATCATGGCGTTGCGAGCTGCTCTCGCGCTTTGCGGGTCGAGGCAATTATTTCCTAGCGAGTTCGTTCTTTCTCGGCTGCTCGGGACAGGACTAGCGCTCCCGCACATTGAGCGATGACGGCCCATGCCGCATCAGGGCTATCGAGACGATCGGCCCAGGCTTTCTGTATTTGCTTCAGGCCTTTTTCGACGGCCACCCGTACCTCCGGTTCGGCGCGCGCAATCTCTCCTCTCCACCCAAGGCTGGAAGGACATGAAAGGTACTTAGGCAGTTACGCGCTGCGACGTTATTCCTTTGTTATTTGCACTCCGGCAGTTAGCAATAACATTTCGCTCTATATCTGCACTCATAATTCTATATGTCGTTTAAAAACAGCTAGTTGTGAGGTCTAACACCGGTCGTCTGTTTTAACGACGTAAAATTGACAAAGTTTTGCTATGGAACTTTAGTCTTAGTTATCGGGGGGCCCGCCCGCCTGAAGCTTGCCATCACTTTGGCAACGCAAGGCGCGGTGAATCTCCTGAGAGGAGCAGAGCTATGTCGATCATTTCGTTCTTTTGCAGAGGGAAGGGGCTGTCCAGGACGTTCGCCTTCACTTCCAGACTCCATGACCCGCCCAGGGCCCGGATTCGCTCTGCCTGATCGCCCGGCGAGCAATTCATTTCGCGAATTCCAGGCGTGTATCCCGGGTCCCGGGTAACGCCAGATCTCTCGCAAAAAAACACGACTAACAAACTGCGCAAGCCAGCACTTGACTTGGCGCGGGAGGGTTTTCTCGTCCCGTGCCTTTACCCAAATAGATCGAGGGCAATCCAAAATGGCCAATTTCAGCAAGTCGGACCTTGAGTTCATCCTTAAGCAAATCTTTATCGCAGAAGCGAATGCCGACGGCGCAAGCCTCATTGATTTGCTTCCCAACTCTCAGGTGCCGTTCGGCCTGCGTACCGTCGATGGCAGCTTCAACAACCTGGTCATCGGCCAGAGCGAGTTTGGCGCCGCAGACAATACCTTCCCGCGCCTGCTTGATCCTTCCTTTCTATCGCCGGCATACGCCGGGACAGGGTCGGTGACCGATCCGCAACCACGGATTATCAGTAACCTGATCGTCGACCAGACCGCCAATAACCCGGCGGCGTATGCCGCAGCGTTCGACCCGGGTCTGGACGGTGTGCTCAACTTCGGCACGGTGGGTAACGACGACGTACTCAAAGATGGCGTACAGATCGTCACCAGCCCCGGACTGGATGGCGTGTTCGGCACGGCCGATGACAAGGACGTGTTCTTCATGCCCAACGTGGCGCCGGATGTCGGCCTGACCGCCAGCTTCAACTCGTGGATGACTTTCTTCGGCCAGTTCTTCGACCATGGTCTTGACCTGGTCACCAAGAGCGCTACCGACTTCGTGTTTATTCCGCTGCAGCCGGACGATCCGTTGTTCGTAGCGGGCAGCCCGACCAACTTCATGGTGCTGCCACGCGCGGTGCGTACTGCCGGTGCGGATGGAATACTCGGCACTACCGATGATGGCCAGCCCAACACCACTTCGCCGTTCGTGGACCAAAGCCAGACCTACAGCTCGCACCCGTCGCATCAGGTGTTCCTGCGTGAATACGTCCTCAACGCGGCAGGCGATCCTGTTGCAACGGGACGCTTGATTACCAACCGCGATCTCGGCGCCGATGGCCTGTTCGGCACTGCCGATGATGGCAGCGGCGAAAATGGCGGCATGGCGACCTGGAAGGTGGTCAAGGCCCAGGCCCGTGACATTCTGGGCATCAACCTGACTGACGCCGATGTACACAACGTGCCGTTGCTGGCAACCGATGCGTACGGCAACTTCATCCGCGGGCCGAACGGCATGCCACAGGTGGTGATTCGCATCAGCAACGGTGCTGACGGCATCGCCGGGACAGCGGATGACGTCACTCAACTGGTCGAAGGCAACCGGGCAGCTCCCATCAGTCTGGCCAACGCCGTGAGCACCGGGCATGGCTTCCTCGACGACATCGCCCACAATGCCGCGCCGGTCGTCGTCGGCGGGGTACTGCAGGCGGATGCCGACATCGCTGTCGGCAATGCGCAGCCCGTTGACGCGGGCGGCAACAACCTGACCTATGACAACGAACTGCTCGACGCCCATTACATTGCCGGCGACGGCCGGGTCAACGAGAACATCGGCCTGACCACCGTGCACCATGTGTTCCACTCCGAGCACAACCGCCTGGTCCAGCAAACCAAGGACACCCTCATAGCCGCCGGCGATCTGGCCTTCCTCAATGAATGGCTGGCAGTCGACGTGGCCGCGATTCCGACTACACCCGCCGAGATCGCAGCGTTGGTGTGGGACGGCGAACGCCTGTTCCAGGCCGCCAAGTTCGGCACCGAGATGCAGTACCAGCACCTGGTGTTCGAGGAGTTCGCGCGGACCATTCAGCCACAGGTCGACGAGTTCCTTGCACCCAGTGGGTATGACACCTCGATCAACCCGGCAATCCTCGCCGAGTTCGCCCACGTGGTATACCGCTTCGGTCACTCGATGTTGACCGAGACCGTCGATCGCTTCGATCCTGCGTTCAATCCGCTCCTCACTGACCCGGCCAACCCGGATTCGCAACTGGGTCTGATCGCGGCCTTCCTCAACCCGCTGGCGTTTGCCGGCAGCGGGGTGACGGCGGACCAGGCGGCAGGGGCGATCGTTCGTGGTGTGACCCGCCAGGTCGGCAACGAGATCGATGAGTTCGTCACCGAAGCGTTGCGCAACAACCTGCTCGGTCTGCCGCTCGATTTGCCGAGCCTGAACCTGGCGCGTGGTCGCGACACTGGCATCCCTACCTTGAACGAGGCGCGCCGTGAGTTCTACGCATCAACCGGCGACAGCCAACTCAAGCCGTACATCAGTTGGGCTGACCTGGCAGACAGCCTCAAGCATCCCGAGTCGCTGGTGAACTTCATTGCAGCCTTTGGCACGCATAGCTCGATCACGGCGGCGACCACGCTGGCAGACAAACGCGCTGCAGCCTTTGCGCTGGTATTCAATGTTGCGGGTTCGCCGGCTGACCGCCTGGACTTCCTCAACAGCACCGGTGCCTGGGCCAACGTAACGACAGCGGGCAGGGATGGGGTACTGGGTACTGCAGATGACCAGACGGGCGTGACGATCACGGGCGTCGACGACATCGACTTCTGGGTCGGTGGCCTCGCCGAACAGAAGATGCCGTTCGGCGGCATGCTCGGCTCGACGTTCAACTTCGTGTTTGAAACCCAGATGGAAGCGTTGCAGAACGGTGACCGCTTCTACTACCTGTCGCGTACCGCGGGCCTGAACTTCGGCACAGAGCTTGAGAACAACTCCTTTGCCAAGCTGATCATGCTCAATACCGATGTCACCCACCTGGCGAACACCGTGTTCCTGACGCCGACATTCACCCTTGAAGTGAATCAGGCCAATCAGTTCACGGGCCTCGGTTTGGATAGCCGCGCCGATCCGACAGGCGGCATCATGATCAACGGCGTGGAAGTCGTGCCGCTGGTGATTCGCGACAACCCCGACACTGTCGGTCCGGACACCAATTATCTGCAGTACACCGGTGAAGACCATGTCGTCATGGGTGGCACCGCCGGCAATGACATCATCATTTCCGGTGACGGCGATGACACCATTTACGGCGACGCCGGCGATGACGTCCTCGAAGGCGGTGCCGGTAACGATGCGGTACTGGGCGGCGCGGGCGATGACATCATTTCCGACTCGTTCGGTGACAACCGTCTGGAAGGTAATGCCGGTAACGATGTGATCGTGGTCGGCAGCATGCTTGCTTTAGGCAACCTGATCCTGGGTGGCGACGGCCAGGACTTCATCATCACCACTGAAGACATCAGCACCACCTTTGGCGGTCAGGGTGACGACTTCATCCTCGGTGCCAAGACCAACCTGCCACCTACCGGCAACGAAGGTGATGACTGGATCGAGAAGGGCACCCAGGACGGTGCGCCTGGCGATAACTTCTCGCCACTGCTCAATGACGATGTGATCGGCAACGATATCTTTGTCGGTGGTGGAGGCTTCGACGAAATGATCGGCGAGGGTGGCGATGACATCTTTGTCGGCAGCGATGCCCAGGACAAGATGGACGGCATGTCCGGCTTCGACTGGGTGACCTACAAGAATGACAAGGTCGGCGTGACCGCTGACCTGACCATGGCCGCGCTGGCGCAGCCACACGGCAACACGCCAAACCAGAACGCCGGGGTGTTCAATCCGGTCGGAGCCTCGCCGGCCTCGATCCTTGACCGTTTTGCCGAGGTCGAAGGCTTGTCCGGTTCGAGTTTCGGTGATGTGCTCAAAGGCGACGATGTTGATGCAGTCACTATCATCAACCACGGCGGTACCACGGGCAGTGCGCTGACCAATGTGGCGTTGATCCGCGGCCTGGACCAGTTCCTCGCCGATGCCGGATTGCCGGTCACCGGCTTTGCCACTGGCAACATCATCCTCGGTGGCGATGGCAGTGACCTGATTGAGGGCCGCGGTGGCGATGATCTGATCGACGGCGACAAATGGATCAACGTCAGAATTGCCGTTTATGCCCTCGGTGATGTCAACCATACCGGTCCCGAAATCGCCAGCTTCGACAGCATGGTCGACATGATCCCGTTCATGCTGGATCGTACCTATAACCCTGGTCAGCTCAAGGCTGTGCGGGAAATCATGCCCGGCACTTCGACGGGCGGGGCGGCCTTCGACACCGCCATTTTCTCCGGGGTTGCGTCCGAGTATACGGTTACCGTTGACGACCGCGGCACGGCCGATTTGGCGGACGATGTCTATACAGTGATCGATAGCGTCGCGGGTCGCGACGGCACCGATACCCTGCTGCATATCGAACGCCTGCAATTCGCCGATGACCAGCTAGTGCTGGTGGATGGGCTCAATGCCCAACCGGTTGGCAGTCCGACTGTCACGGATGGCAACGGCGGCGCGATCACGGTGGGCGATTTACTGACTGTAAGCGTCGCCGGGGTGCGCGATGCCGATAACGTCGCGGCGGGTAATCCGCAGGGGTTGGTCAACTCCTCGGTGTCCTACATCTGGCAGTTCGAGGCCACCCCAGGCAGCGGCGTATTCGAGGACATCATCCTGTTGCCGGCTGGCGACCTGGCGTTCCAAAGCGCCGATGGCACCGCGTTCAAGGTCTCTCCTGACCTCGCCGGGTTGTCGTTGCGGGTCAAGGCGATCTATCAGGACGGTCACGGCACCACGGAGATCCTGTTCTCCACGCCGACGGCTGCCGTAGTTGCCGGTGCACCGGTCACGCCAACGCCGCTGGTACCTGTAGTCGATGCCACCGCGGGTGGCGCGGGTCTTCACATGGTCCGCTCCGACCTCAACTTCATTCTTGACCAGATCAAGATTGCCGAGGCTGATGCAGCCGGTCAGGACATCCTCTCGCTGATCCCGAACATTCGCTCGCCGTTGGGCTTGCGTACGGTCGACGGGTCGAACAACAACCTGATGAACCTCAACGGCAACAACCACACCGAGTTTGGTGCCGCCGATAACGTCTTCCCGCGCTTGACCGATCCGGTCTTCAATCCGGCGGAAGCGGGAACGTCGTATACGCAGAACAGCGGCCTTGTGATTGACTCGCAGCCGCGCACCATCAGTAACCTGATCGTCGACCAGACGGCGAATAACCCGGCGGCCTATGCCACGGCTTTCGACCCGGGCTTGAACGGTGTGCTCGACTTCGGCGCGGTGGGCAGCGACGACGTACTCAAGGATGGCGTACAGATAGTCGCCAGCCCCGGGCTGGATGGTCAGTTCGGTACTGCCGATGATCACGATGTGTACTTTTTCGAGAACGTCGCGGCGGACGCGGGGTTGTCCGCGCCGTTCAACGCCTGGATGACCTTCTTCGGACAGTTCTTCGATCATGGCCTGGACCTGGTCACCAAAGGTGGTTCGGGCACCGTGTTCATCCCGTTGCAACCGGATGATCCGTTGTTCGTACCGGGCAGTCCGACCAACTTCATGGTGCTGACGCGCGCGACCAATCTGCCGGGGCCGGATGGCGTTCTCGGTACGGCCGACGACATCCATGAGCACACCAACACCACTTCGCCGTTCGTGGACCAGAACCAGACCTACAGCTCGCACCCGTCGCACCAGGTGTTCCTGCGCGCTTATCAGATGACCGATACCGGCCCGATAGCGACCGGCAGACTGATCACCAACCGTGATCTGGGAGTGGATGGCCAGTTTGGTACCGCGGACGACGTCGAGATTGGTGGCATGGCGACCTGGAAGGTGGTCAAGGCGCAGGCCCGTGACATTCTCGGCATCAACCTGACCGACGCCGACGTCGATAACGCCCCGTTGTTGGCGACTGACGCCTATGGCAATTTCATCAAGGGGCCGAACGGCTTCCCGATGATCGTGATGAAGGGTGCTGACGGTCTTGGTGGCACGCCTGATGACGTCCTTGTCGAAGGCAATCCGCTTGCTCCCGTTGACCTGACCAATGCTGTGCGCACCGGTCACCAGTTCCTCGTCGACATCGCCCACAATGCAACGCCGGTAATCGTCGGCGGGGTACTGCAGGCGGACGCCGACACCGCTGTTGGCAATGCGCAGCCTGTTGACGGGGCCGGCAACAACCTGACCTATGACAACGAACTGCTCGACGCTCACTACATCGCCGGCGACGGCCGGGTCAACGAGAACATCGGCCTGACCGCGGTGCATGCGATCTTCCACTCCGAGCACAACCGCCTGGTCCAGCAAACCAAGGACACCGTGCTCGATTCGGGTGACGTGGCCTTCCTCAACGAGTGGCTGCTCAATCCGGTGGCTGCGTTGCCAACCACCCAGGCTGAGTTCGATGCGCTGGTATGGAATGGCGAGCGTTTGTTCCAGGCTGCCAAGTTCGGCACCGAGATGCAGTATCAGCACCTGGTGTTCGAGGAATTTGCGCGGACCATCCAGCCCAACATCGACCTGTTCTTCGCGCCGACCCAGGTCTATGACGTCGACCTCGATGCCTCGATCGTCGCCGAGTTCGCCCATACCGTGTACCGGTTTGGCCACTCGATGCTGACCGAGACCGTCGATCGCTTCGATATTGATTTCAACGTGGTAGGCGACGGCAATCCGAATGCCCTGGGCAATCAACAGACCGGCCTGATCGCTGCATTCCTCAACCCGTTGGCGTACGCCGCCAGTGGCGTGTCGCCAGAGGATGCGACCAGTGCGATCATACGTGGGGTGACCCGGCAAGCCGGTAACGAAATCGACGAGTTCGTCACCGATGCGCTGCGCAGTAACCTGCTCGGCTTGCCGCTCGACCTGCCGGCGCTCAACATCGCCCGTGGCCGCGACGTGGGGATTCCCTCACTCAACGCGATTCGCCGCGACATCTACGGCCAAACCGGTGATACCCAACTCAAGCCGTACACCAGCTGGGTCGATCTGGTACAGCACCTCAAACATCCGGAGTCTTTGATCAACTTCATCGCGGCCTACGGCACGCATGACACGATCACGGCGGCGACCACGCTGGTAGACAAACGCGCTGCAGCCCTGGCGCTGGTCTTCGGTGGGGCGGGTGCGCCGGCCGACCGCCTGGACTTCCTCAACAGCACCGGTGCCTTTGCCAACGTAACGCTGGCCGGTAGCGATGGGGTACTGGGTACTGCCGACGACCTGAAGAACGTGACGGTCACGGGTGTCGATGCCATCGACCTGTGGATCGGCGGCCTGGCCGAACAGAAAACCCCGTTCGGCGGCATGCTCGGCTCGACCTTCAACTTCGTGTTCGAGAATCAGCTGGAAAAACTGCAGGACGGCGACCGCTTCTACTACCTGGAGCGTACCTCTGGCCTGTCGATGAATGCCGAACTTGAAAGCAACTCGTTCGCCAAGCTGATCATGGCCAACACCTCGGCCACGCACTTGCCGGGCCTGGTGTTCTCGGACATGGGGTTCTATCTGGAAGTGGACCCGGGCAAGCAATTCAACGAGGGGCTGCTCGCAGCCGATCCGCTCGGCCCGACTGGCGAGCAGGTGGTATTCCGCGACAACCCGCTGACCGTAGGGCTGGACACCAATTACATCCGGTACAGTGGTGAAGAGCATATCGTGCTGGGTGGCACCGACAACGCAGACATTCTCATCTCCAGTGATGGCGATGACACGGTCTGGGGCGATGGTGGCAACGATCGCATCGACGGTGGTAACGGCAACGACCAACTGCGCGGTGGTGCCGGCGACGACATCATCACCGACACCGGCGGCGACGATAACATCCAGGGTGGCGACGGCAACGACGTGTTGCACGGTGGTAACGGCATCAACCTGATCATTGGCGGCTTCGGCAAAGACTTCATCATTACCGGTGAAGATGCCTCCGAGGCCATTGGTGGCCAGGGCAATGACTTCATCCTGGGCAGCAAGGCCAACGAACAGGACATGGGTAACGAAGGCGACGACTGGATCGAGAAGGGCACTTCGGACGGTGCGCCTGGCGACAACTTCGATCCGCTCGGCAACGACCCGGTCATCGGCCACGATGTATTCGTCGGCGGTAACGAGAACGATAAGTTCAACGGCGAAGGCGGTGACGACATCATGGTCGGCAGTCTCGGCTTCGGTGACCGCTATATCGGCGGCTCGGGCTATGACTGGGCGACCTTCAAGGATCTCGCCCAGGGGGTCACCATCGATTACAGCGACCGCTTCTTCGATGTGCCAGTTCAGCCGGGTTCGGGAGCCTCGGCGCTGGTGCGTTTCGACATCATGGAAGGTCTGTCGGGTTCGTCACACGGTGACTTCCTGCGCGGTGATAACGAAAATGCGACATCGCTGCCAACCGCCGGTGCAACCGGCAGTGTGCTGACCAACATCAGCCTGATCGATGGCCTGGCGGGTCTGCTGCCTGTCGGAGCGACGTTCTTCGATGGCGGTAACATCATCCTCGGTGGCAGCGGCAGCGACCTCATCGAAGGCCGCGGTGGTGACGACATCATCGATGGTGACAAGTGGCTGAACGTACGCATCAGCGTACGGGCAAACGCTGATGGCACTGGCCCGGAAATCGCCACGTTCGACAGCATGGTGCCGATGGTTCAGGCGATGCTGAACGGTACTTACAACCCGGGCCAACTGGTCATCGTGCGGGAGATTCTGACCGGCACTGATAGCTTCGACACCGCGGTGTTCTCCGGTAATGCGTCGGAGTACAGCGTCGCTGTCGATGGCAACACCGTCATTGTGACCGACCTGGTGGCCGGGCGTGATGGCGTCGATCGCCTGACGGGCATCGAGCGTCTGCAGTTCGCCGACGAGGCGCAGGCGTCCGGGGTTGGCACCGCCTTGAACAGCGGTCCTGTGGGGCGTCTGGCGATCCTCGATGCTACCACTGGTGCACGTACCGACGCGTCTGTCGCCGGCCAATTGCTGCGTGTCAGCGATCAGTCGGTCCGCGACGCGGACAACGTGAGTGCGGCCAATCCGACCGGCGCGGTTACCGGTCCCGTGGCTTACTACTGGCAGGTCGAAAACGCTGCGGGCTCGGGTGTCTTTGAAGACATCACCTTTTTCGCCGCTGGCGAGGTGTCGCGGGCGACAGGTGCCACCTATCGGGTGGCGGATGATGTCGCCGGTCTGAACCTCCGCGTTCGGGCGGTGTATCAGGATGCCCAGAGTACGCTGGAGATCGTCGACTCGTCGGGGAACAACGCACCGACTGCAGGGCCGACCATCCTCGGGCTTGCGTTTCCGGACCAGGTGTTGACCGCCGACACGTCGAGCATCATCGACGTCGATGGCCTCAGCAATGCGCAGTTCACCTTCCAGTGGCAGGAGACCAACGGGGTCACCTTCGTCGACATCGTCGGAGCCACCGCCAGCACGTTCACGCTTGGCCTGGATCAGGTCGGCGATCAGGTGCGCGTGGTGGTCAGTTACGTGGATGACTTCGGTGCGGCCGAAAGCATTGCGTCCGACGCTACAGCCCCGGTGGCCGCCGGTGATGTGTTTGTCGGTACTGCCGGTGTCGACATATGGACCGGCACGGCAGGCGACGACATTGCCAGCGGAGGTGCTGGCAACGACATCCTGAACGGCTTGGGCGGCAACGACCTCCTCAATGGTGACGCGGGCAATGACATTCTCATCGGCGGTGTCGGTGCCGACACGATGGTCGGCGGTGCTGGCAACGATGTCTACGAAGTCACCGACGCTGGGGACGTAGTGACCGAGCTCGCCGGTGGCGGCAACGACGAGGTCTGGACCTCGCTCGCGAGCTACACCCTGAGTGCCAACGTCGAGAATCTGTTTTTCGGCGGCAGCGGCAACTTCGCGGGTACCGGTAACGTGCTCGGCAATAATATCGCGGGTGGTGCGGGTAACGACGTCCTCATCGGTGCCGGAGGTGCCGATACGATGGCCGGCGGTGGCGGCAGCGATATCTATGAAGTCACCGATGCTGGAGACGTGGTGATCGAGCTCGCTGGTGGCGGCAGCGACACGATCTGGACCTCGCTCGCAAACTACACCCTGGGTGCCAACGTCGAGAATCTGTTTTTCGGCGGCAGCGGCAACTTCGCGGGCACCGGTAACGTGCTCGGCAACACGATCGCGGGCGGTGCGGGCAACGACGTCATCATCGGTGGTGGAGGTGCCGACACGATGGTCGGCGGTGCTGGCAGCGATATCTACGAAGCCACCGACCTTGGGGACGTGGTGATCGAGCTTGCCGGTGCCGGCAGCGACACAGTCTGGACCTCGCTCGCGAGCTACAGCCTGGGCGCCAACGTCGAGAATATGTTTTTCGGCGGCAGCGGCAACTTTGCGGGCTCCGGCAACGAGCTGGCCAACACGCTCGTGGGCGGTGCGGGTAACGACGTCCTCATCGGTGGCGCGGGTGCCGACACGATGGCCGGCGGTGCTGGCAACGATGTCTACGAAGTCACCGACCTTGGGGACGTGGTAGGCGAGAACGCCGGTGCCGGCAACGACACGGTCTGGACCTCGCTCGCGAGCTACACCCTGGGTGCCAACGTCGAAAATCTGTTTTTCGGCGGCAGCGGCAACTTCGCGGGCACCGGCAACGTGCTCGGCAATAATATCGTGGGTGGTGCGGGTAACGACGTTCTCACCGGCGGTGGCGGTAACGACGTGATGAGTGGCGGCGTCGCCGGCAACGATACGTTCGTGTTTGCTGCCGCGGGTTTCGGCAACGATACGATCTTGAACTTCGGAGCCAATTTGGCCGCAGAGCAGGACTTGCTCAATCTCACGGGGTTGGGGATCACCAGCGCGACGTTCGCTCCCAGCCTGACCATAACGGCAGACGGGGCGGACACGGTGGTCGGGATCGGAGCGGACTCCATCCGCCTTGTGGGTGTCAACAGCGCGACCGTTGATCAGACGGACTTCATTCTGGCCACTTGAGGTCCTGGTCAGTACGGTCGCAGGGAGCGTGGAAAGCGGAAGGGAGGGCAATGGATGCCCTCCCTTTCTCCCTCTAATCATTCGCCTCATAAATGCATTCGTGTGGAAATTCAGGGGGGGCTGAATTGCCCAGGTTTATGCAGCGACAGCGAGGGTCATCATGGCGGTAGTAGCCGGAGCGGGGGCACATCCGAGCTCCGAAGTCAAAAACCATGAAAAAAGGAAACCCGGCCTTGAACATTTCAGCCATCTGCCTTTTGAGCAGCTTATTGGTTTCGGTCGCGGCTTCTGCTAGTGGGGTCGCTCCGGTCTTCGACCTGGACTTCACCAGATCAGCCACGGAAACACTGAAGAAGCTGGACATCAACGACGCTTGCATTATCGCCGTCTCAAGTCCTGCAGCGTTTACCTTTTGCCGAAAAGGATCGTCAACGCTCTGGAAGTATCAGGTGTTGGATCTGGAGCAACAGGCGGCAATCCAAATTGGCCAACAGCGGTCTTCGACAAATGATCATCGAATTACCGTTGTTCAACTCGATAGCGCTGCCTGCGAACAGGATCACCTTGCGCCATTGCTTACACCGGAGATTACTCACGGACTTGTCCTTGGCTTGATCACACTGTTTCTGTTGCTCGGCCTCCAGCACACCTACCGCGCAATCATGCACTGTCGTTATGACCACGCAGGGTTTTCGAAGTCTGGCTCGCAGCGCCCGAGCGAATTCCGGCCACCGCACAATTCAATGGCAATGGCGTTGACCGCGTGGGGTATCGCTGTAGCCATGGCATTCGTTTACTTCGGGTTTTGGGCATGAGGAAGGCTCGGCGTGATAGACGATCCTTCCTCCTGGACGCCATTACGATGATCAGGCTTGCGCCGCACTCATCCCGCCGGTGGCGGTGGATTTTTTGCGCACCGCTTGATAGAGCAGGCTGGACACCATGAAGCCCGCAATGGCCAGCACACTCATCAGGGTGAAGACATAGTTGTAACCCTGTTGACCGGGGAAGTGGTCGAGGATCGCGCCATAGATGACGTAGGCAAACATGCCGGGTGCGTAGCCGATCAGGCAACCGATGCCGAAGGCCGAGCCGGTGATGTGCTGGGGAATGCCGACTTCACCCATGGGCGCCCAGAACACACCGCGCATGGAGAACACGATCAGGGCAAAGGACAGGGTGGCGGCCATGCCTGCATAGATGAAGCCCGGGCTTTTCGGAATCAGCATGATCACGCCCATCAGCGGCAACAACGCGAGGAATGCCCACTTCAGGTAACGGCTGGTGCTCTTGAATTGCTTGTCGGCGATGAAACCGCCAGCAGGCCCGCCGAGGATCTTCAGAAAATACTGGTTGATGATGCCGTAGGCGCCCACCAAAGCCACGGGCAACCCGTACATTTCCTTGAGGTAGGGAATGAAATAGGTCAGGCCGCAGTAGACGATGTAGACCATGAACACGTTGAGACTGACCAGCCAGATTCCCGGTACCTTGATCGCCTCCATCAGGTTCGCCAGACCGTTCTTTGGTTTGGCCACTGATTGTGCGCTACCGCCCTTGAGCAGGAACCAGGTCAGGCCGCCGGCCAGAATGTCGATGACCGAGTAAAACAGGATCGCCGACTTCAGCCCGGCTTCGCCCGAGCCCATGGCGACGAACACACCGAGGGCGGAAAAGGCCACCAGGGTATCAACCACGCCACGCCCGCCTTCGAGCAGGCCGAACAACCGGCCTTGCTCCTGATCGTCACCCAGGTTGCGGATGGCTTTGAGCAGCGAAGGCCAGAACAGGCAGTCGGCACAGACGGCCAACAGACTGAACACGATCAGCAGATTGCTGAAGGGTGGAAAGGTCGCCAGGTACAAGCCCAGGCCACCGGTCCCGATCAGGCCGAGGGGGATCAGCTTGCGCGTGTCGTAGCGGTCGGCGAGCAGGCCGCCAAGCACAAACAGTGTGGTGGCGATGATTGCGTTGGCACTCAGTAGCATGCCGATTTCAGTGTGGCTCAAGCCCATGAACTCCTGCATGGGTACATAGAAGGCGTCCTTGAGGTTCGCCAGCTTGTAGATGGTGCCACCACCGAGGATGAGGATCAGGAATCTGAGCCATTTGGCCTTGTTTTGAGTTGTCATTATTGTTCTCCGGGCGTAATCGGGTCGTCAGGTTCAGGCGTTGGAAGGAGGGGCCAGGGTCAGTTCGGCCAACGTGCGCAATTCGGCCAGCAGGCTACGGACATAGGCCACCTGGTTGTTCGCCCAACGGTGTTCATCGGCCAGCATTCGCTCAAGCGAGTAGCCGTTCGGGAGTGGCGTTTCGCTCATCTCCCGGTAGGCAATGAAGGGATCGGCCGCCTCAAGGCTCTGGCGGAAAGCCGGCGCCACGTAGTGGTTTTCCTGCTCGAGGATGAACGCGATCACCTGTGGGGTTGCTTCGCCGAGCATCAATAGCTCGAACAGCATGCGGGCGCTGGGCAGGTCGTCCTCGTCGCTGCCTTGCAAAACGCCGTAATGACCGAAGCCGTTTTGCTCGGGGACGATGCGCACGCCCTTGAGGTGAGTCTGGCGGATGTGCGGCGCCAGGTTGCGCAGGGCCTGCAGGGGCTCTTCGCAGGCGTTGATCATGTTGCCGAAGTCGAAGAGGGCATGCAGGCGAGGGTGGTTCAGGCGGTTGAGCAGTTGCGCGATCTCGCCGCTCTTGAGTTCTTCATGCTGTTCGAAGTCAAAGTACAGATCGTGCTCGTCGGCCTGTTGCGCGAGGTAGTGCAGGTCGGTTTCGATAATGTCCATGACCCGCGACAGGCTGCCCTCGTAGCGTGAGTAAACACGGATATTGCGTACCCCCAGTACCCTGGCAATGGCGATCACCTGATCGACATCCTTTTTCAGCGTGCTGCTGATTTCCAGGTGCACATCCAGCCCCAGCGCTTTGGCCTTGGCGGCAAACGCCTGGAGCTGCACGGGCGACATCTGGCTCAGGCTGTTCTCTTCACCGTCGAGCAAGTGCAGGCTCAGGCCTTGCAGCTCATGGCGATAGGCGAAGTCCAGCAGGTCGGCAGGGGTGACACGACCATGGGTGAGGTTGGTCAGCAGCGGGTAAGCGTGGGCAAACAGGCGCAATTGCCCGAGACGCTCAAGCAACCGCCGGGCCAGTGCGTCCGTCAGCACGGGAGCAGCCCCGCACTCGACCACCTTATGGCTCAACAAGGCATTGAATCGTTCCTGGATCTTATTGTTCATCAGAGTCGTTCCTGGTTCAGACACCGGGTCTACCGGCGCAGCCTTTATCGCGCCAGTCAGGAACTCTCGATAGATCCATTATCCGTTAATTGATAAGACCACTTGCCCGGCCTCAAGTGGTCGGCGGCAGATAACCCAAGCTGCGCAAGGCCCGGGCCAGTGCCTCGACACGCTCCCGGGCCTGGTTTTCAGGCGTGCCGGCAAAGCCGATCAACAGGGCCGGCGGCAGGGCATGCTTGATGCGGTAGTCGCTCAGGGCATAAGTGTGGATGTTGTGCAGGGCCAGTTGCCGGGCGATGTCAGTGTCACTGAGTTCGGGGGGCAGCCAGGCGATCAAGTGCATGCCGGCATCTGTCGGGGTGATCGTGAAGAAGCTGCCAATCTGCTTTTCCAGTTGTTCGACCAATGCCTGCTGGCGCGCCTTGTACAGCGCTCGCATGCGGCGGATGTGCCCCAGGAAGTGGCCTTCGCCCATGAAGTCCGCCGTGGTCGCCTGCAGCAGTGTGGGCGGACTGCGATCCATGACCGCGCGCAGGGTGCAGAAGGGTTCGACCAGGGCCTGCGGCAGAATCACGTAACCCAGTCGCAGTGACGGAAAGAGCACTTTGCTGAACGTTCCGACGTAGATCACCCGGGCCATCTGGTCCATGGCATACAGTGCCGGGAGGAGGCGGCCACTGTAGCGAAACTCACTGTCGCAATCGTCCTCGATGATCCAGCTCTGATGCTGCGCAGCCCAGTCGATGAGGGCCTGGCGCCGTGTATAACTCAGGGTGACGCCCAAAGGATGCTGGCGCGAAGGGGTACAAAACACCAGGCGGGCATCGGGGCACTCGGTCAGGCCTTGCTGGACATCGATCCCCTGTTCATCGATACGCAACGGAACCACCTGAGCCCCCTGGGCCTGCAACGCAATGCGCGCGGCGATGTGTCCCGGGTCCTCCATCCAGACGCTGTCCTGCGGATTGAGCAGCAGCATGCCCAGCAGGTTGAACGCTTGCTGCGCACCGGAAACGATCACCACTTGCCCGGCATTGCAGTCGATGCCACGAGCATCGAAGACGTATTCGGCAATCGCTGTGCGAAATGCCTGCAAGCCTTGCAACTCGCCATAACCCAGGATGGCCTTGGTCGGCTTGAGCAGATGACGGCTCATCAGGCGCCGCCAGATCGCCTGCGGGAATGCATCATAGGTGCTGTGGCTGGGCAGAAAGGAGGTCGGGGTCGCGGGGTCCCAGTCGGCATAGGACACCCCACGAAAATGATCGCTGCGCAGCGACAGCATTGACTGGCTCAGATCGGACAGACGCGGTGGCTGGCGCTGTTGCTCATCCTCGGTACCCCGGTTTTCCCACTCAGTGCCGACGTAGGTGCCAGCGCCAGTGCGTGAGGCCAGGAAGCCTTCGGCAATCAGTTGATCGAAAGCATTGAGAATGGTGATCCGCGACAACCCCAGCTCATTGCTCAAGGTCCGGGTCGACGGCAGGCGCACGCCCCCCTGGATTCTGCCATTGAGTATCTGTTTGCGAATCTGCAGATACAGTTGGCGGTACAGGGGGATGGCGCTGGCACGGTCCAGCTCGATAGCCGACAGCAGCAAACCTGCGGGGGATTTCATGACATGCTCGTCTGGGTGAAATGGATTTGACCTGGAAACCGTCAGGCGACGGGGGAGGTAAGGGTATCGATCGAAACCCGATAAGTCATCTGCCCGGACTCGGGCTGTCGCCCAGGTAAACCGGCTTGAGCGGGTTTGATCCTGAAGAGGGGAGTGTGGGCGTTTCCGGGTTGAGCCAGCGCTCTTGGAGCGATCGTGCAGTCGTTCCAAGAGCGCTGCTCTGGTTACTTCAGGTTGCCGCTGAGGAACTGCTGCAGGCGTTCGCTTTTGGGGTTACCCAATACGTCCTCGGGCGCCCCTTGCTCTTCAACCCGCCCCTGATGCAGGAACAACACCTGGTTCGACACTTTGCGCGCAAAGCTCATTTCGTGGGTCACCATGATCATGGTGCGGCCTTCTTCGGCCAGGCCCTGGATCACCTTGAGCACTTCGCCCACCAGTTCCGGGTCCAGGGCCGAAGTCGGCTCATCGAACAGCATGATCTCCGGTTCCATGGTCAGGGCGCGGGCAATGGCGACGCGCTGTTGCTGGCCACCCGAAAGGAACGCCGGGTATTGATCAGCCACCCGCGACGGCAGGCCCACCTTGTCCAGGTAACGCCGGGCGCGTTCCTCTGCATCCTTCTTGCTGACGCCCAGCACCCGGCGCGGGGCCATGGTGATGTTGTCGAGCACGGTCATGTGGCTCCACAGGTTGAAGTGCTGGAACACCATCGCCAGGCGCGTACGGATGCGTTGCAATTCATTGGCGTCGGCCACGCGCATGCCGTGGCGGTCATGGACCATCTGAATCGGCTGGTTGTCCAGGCTCATGGCGCCGTCGTTGGGTGTCTCCAGGAAATTGATGCAGCGCAGAAAGGTGCTCTTGCCCGAGCCGCTGGCGCCGATCAGGCTGATCACATCGCCAGTCTTGGCCTTGAGCGAAACGCCCTTGAGGACTTCGTGGTTGCCGTAGCTTTTGTGCAGGTTTTCAACGGTCAGTTTGTACATGTGCAAGCATCCTGAATTAGTGAGCCGGGCCAAGGAAAGACAGCCAGCGGCGCTCTGCCAGGCGGAACAGGCCGACCAGCGAGAAAGTGACGGCCAGGTAGATCAGCGCGGCAATGCCGAACGACTGGAAGGTCAGGAATGTCGCCGAGTTGGCGTCCCGCGCGACTTTCAGAATGTCCGGGATGGTCGCGGTGAAGGCCACGGTGGTCGAGTGCAGCATCAGAATCACTTCGTTGCTGTAGTACGGCAGCGAACGACGCAGGGCCGACGGCATGATCACGTAGGCATACAGCTTCCAGCCGGTCAGGCCGTAAGCCTTGGCGGCCTCGACTTCGCCGTGGTTCATGCTGCGAATGGCCCCGGCGAAGATCTCCGTGGTGTAGGCGCAAGTGTTCAGGGCAAAGGCCAGGATGGTGCAGTTCATCGCATCGCGAAAGAATGCGTCCAGCACCGGCTGAGCACGCACGGCGGCCAGGCTGTAGATGCCGGTGTAGCAAATCAGCAGCTGAATATAGAGTGGCGTACCCCGAAACAGATAGGTGTAGAACTGCACCGGCCAGCGCACCCAGACATTGCTTGAGACCCGGGCAATCGACAGCGGGATCGACATCACGAAGCCAAAGAAGATCGAGGCGCTGAGCAGCCACAGGGTCATGGCCAGGCCGGTGATGTGACTGCCGTCCTGGAACAGGAAGGGTTTCCAGTATTCCTGTAGAAGTTCGATCATCGTACGGCCTCCCGGGAGCCTGCGGCGTAGAAGATTTCCATCCGGCGCAAGACGTAGTTCGAAACGGTGGTGATCACCAGATAGATCAAGGCGGCCAGTATCAGGAAGAAGAACAACTGATAGCTGCTCTTGCCCGCGTCCTGGGCCACCTTGACCAGGTCGGCCAGGCCAATGATCGACACCAGCGCGGTGGCCTTGAGGATCACCATCCAGTTGTTACCGATGCCCGGCAGGGCAAAGCGCATCATTTGCGGGAACACCACGAGGCGAAAGCGCTGGGCACGGGTCAGGCCGTAGGCGGTAGCCGCTTCCATCTGCCCTCGTGGCACGGCGAGGATGGCGCCGCGGAAGGTTTCGGTGAAATACGCCCCGTAGATGAAACCCAGGGTGATGACACCGGCGCTGAACGGGTTGATCTCGATGTATTCCCATTCCATGAAGTCAGTCAACGAGGTCAGCCAGGTTTGCAGGCTGTAGAAAATCAACAGCATCAGGACCAGGTCCGGCACCCCGCGGATCAGCGTGGTGTAGGCCTGTGCAGGAACGCGCAACAGCGCCGACTTCGAAAGCTTGGCACTGGCGCCAATCAGGCCCAGGCCAACGCTCACCAGCAAGCACAGAAAGGATAATTTGACAGTCATCCAGGAGCCTTGCAGCAACAGCGGGCCGAAGCCCTTGAGACTGAAGCCCGACAGCCCGAGAATCTGCAATAGGTTTTCTAACATTGTGCAGCCCTACATCAATCAGAAAAGTGCCCATCCGGAGATGGGCGCAGGGTCATTATTTGCCGCTGTACAGATTCAGATCGCCAAAGTGCTTCTGTTGGACGGCCGCATAGGTGCCATTGTCGTGCAGCGCCTTGATGCCTTTGTTCAGCAAGGCCTGGAGCTCGGCGTTGCCTTTGGTCAGACCCACGGCAGTTTTGGCTGGCAGCAGCGGGTTTTCGACCGGCTCGCTGACCTGGAAGTCGACGCCTTGTGGCGACTTCAGAAAGCCCAGTTCGGCTTGCAGCATGTCCTGGATCGAGGCATCGAGGCGTCCGGAGATCAGGTCGGCGTACACCTGGTCCTGGTTGGCGTAGGCCTGGGTTTTCACGCCGGCCTTGTCCAGCACGGCCTTGGCGTAGGCTTCCTGGATGGTGCCTTGCTCGTAGCCGACGGTCTTGCCCTTGAGGGAGGTCGGATCGCTGTCGACGGCCGCACCTTTCTTGAATACCAGCGCGGTCGGGCCAGAGAACAGCTCGCTCGAGAAGTCGATGACTTTCTCACGTGCTGGCGTGACGGTCATGGACGAGATCACGCCGTCGAACTTGTTGGCCTTGAGGCCGGGAATCATGCCGTCGAAGTCGCTTTCGACCCACTTGCACTTGACCTTCAGTTCAGCGCAGATCGCGTTGCCCAAGTCGATATCGAAGCCCACCAGGCTGCCATCGGCGGCCTTGGATTCGAATGGCGCATAAGAGGGATCGACGCCAAAACGCAACTCCTTGTACTCCTTGGCCAGCGCAGAACCGGCGGCCACACACAAAGCCAATGCAGAAATGGTGAGAAATGCTTTTTTCATTGTTTTTATTCCTAAGGACCATCGAAAGCGCTTGTGCCGCAAGAGCGCGCGTACTGAACCTGAAGTGTCATATGCACACGCAGATACTTGTACAGACAAGTGTATGCAATCACCCGGCCAATTCGTGGATCAGGCATTTGAGAAAGTGCATAAAGTGCTTTGCGATGGGCTTGGCAGGCAGGTGAGGGCGGGGAGTGGGGCAGCTTGTGAGGCTGTTACCGAAGCAGGTTTTTACCCCCGGATGGGGTATGCGGTAACAAAGTGTGAGATCAAGGGCGCCGACTTTGCCGGCTAAATCCTTGCTGATGATATCGGTGGAGTGTCAGCGCAGGCATTGGGTGATCAGCCTGCTAAGCACCTGACTGGCCTCAGTTGCTTTTTCTCATTGCAATAGCCTCAAGGTTTCAAACAGTGCGCGGTCTTCTTTTTTGCCTGATCGAGCGTGGCGTCGAATGACTTGCAACAGGCAGTCGGTGAAGCAAAGCGCCGCATTGCTCAGCGCAACATTGCGACGTGTCACGATGCTCAATTGTCGAGGTTCGAACTGTTCCTTCAGATTCAGGGAAACCAGGCGGCCAAGAAAGGGCGGGGCGATACTCACGATGGATGGCCCCCAAGTGCACATGTCGGCCCGCTCGACCATCATCTGCAAAATAGCCAATGAATGGGCCCGCACAATCCGGTTCTCGTCGATTTGCGCGCCATGTTTCCAAAACAACTCTTGCATCAATCCATCGTGCCCATCCGGTGCGTAGTTCAAGGTCCAGTTCTGCTCCAGCAGTTCATGGATCGAACGCGCGTGCTGTCGTGGGTGTCCCTCACGAACCAGCACTGACGCCTGGTATTCCAATAGGGTTTGGCAAGCAAATTCCTGGGTGGATTGCGCCGGGTGAAGCTGTCCAATCGCAAAATCCATGCTGCCGTCACGCAGCAGTGGTTGGGCCACAGCCATCAGGCTTTCATACAGTTCCAATCGTATTTGTGGCATTCGCTCGCGAAAGGCCAAGATCACTTCGGGCAGAAATGTCAGGGCGATCCACGGCGTGATACCGACGCACAGTCTGCCCTGAGCCTTGCCACGCATGTGATCGAGTTCGGTTTGTGCGTGCTCCAACTGCTTGATCACCAGCCGTGCATGGGTCAGCAGAACCTTTCCATATTCAGTGAAATTCAGGCCGGTGGGGGTTCGGTTAAACAGCGGTAGTTGCTGAGAAGTTTCCAGCTCCCGTAGCGCCTTGGTCACGGCTGCCTGGGAAATCTCCAGCGAACGCGCGGCGGCGCGGATACTGCCTGTTTCGGCGCTGGCAATCAGTGCTTGTAATTGATGCAGTTTCATCTGCTTACCCTTCAGACAACCCGTGGTTGTCATCATAACCAAACTGGGGCTCCCCAGCCCATGGTTCCGTCCCTAAGATCGATCCCGACAGCGCTTTCACAGGCGTCGCGTCCCAATCGAAGGAGAACAACAATGGATGCCGGCCACGTGCTGCCAGGTATTGCAGCGATACAAGATGAAATGATCGCGTTACGTCACCGTATTCACGCGCGCCCCGAGCTGGGCTTTGAGGAGTACGCCACCAGCCGGCAAGTCGCCGAGTGTCTGGTGCGCTGGGGTTACGAGGTCAGCACCGGCGTGGGCAAGACCGGGGTGGTCGCCACCCTGAAAAATGGCGAAGGGCGGTCCATCGGCCTGCGTGCCGATATGGATGCGTTGCCGATTCAGGAAGCCACCGGCTTGCCCTATGCCAGCCAAATTGATGGTGTCATGCACGCCTGCGGCCACGATGGTCACACGGCGATCCTGTTGACAGCCGCCCGGTATCTGGCGCAAACCCGGGCCTTCAAAGGTACGCTTCAGCTGATTTTCCAACCGGCGGAAGAAGGCTTGGGCGGTGCCCGGAAAATGCTGGAAGAGGGGCTGCTCGAACGCTTTCCCTGTGATGCGGTTTTCGCGATGCATAACGTTCCCGGGTATCCCGTCGGGCATATGGGCTTCTATAGCGGGCCATTCATGGCCTCGGCCGACACGGTGAACATCAGGATCATCGGCAAGGGCGGGCACGGCGCGGTGCCGCACAAGGCTGTCGACCCGGTGGTGGTCTGCGCTTCGATCGTGATTGCCCTGCAAAGCATCGTGTCGCGCAATGTCAGCCCACAGGACATGGCGATCATCACCGTAGGCTCGATTCATGCCGGTAGCGCCTCGAATGTCATCCCGTCCAGCGCCGACATGAGCCTGAGCGTGCGTGCCCTGACGCCGGAGGTTCGCCGCTTGCTCGAAGTCAGGATCAATGAATTGGTCAACGCCCAGGCCGCCAGTTTTGGTGCCCAGGCACAGATCGATTATCAGCATTGTCATCCGGTGTTGATCAACGATCCGGAGTCAACCGAAATTGCCCGGGAAGTCGCACGGGACTGGCTGGGAGACGAGCGGTTGATCAACGACTTGCGCCCCTTCACCGCAAGTGAAGACTTTGCCTTCATCCTGGAGAAATGCCCCGGCAGCTATCTGGTGATCGGCAATGGCGAAGGTGACAGCGGCTGCCTGCTGCACAACCCCGGCTATGACTTCAATGATGCCTGCCTGCCGATCGGGGCGAGTTACTGGGTCAAGTTGGTGGAAAGTTTTCTGCGTTGAGACGCCGCGCTGGCGAGCGTCTATCTGTACAAGCATCATCTGCGACCTGAGAGGAAAATAATGAACAAGATCATTGCAGCGGTTTCACTGGTATTGCTGACGGCATCAAGCCTCGCGAGTGCGGCCGACTGGTCGGGAAAAGTCCTGAGACTGGGGGTGGACCCTACCTATCCGCCGCTGGAGTACAAGAACCAGGATGGCACGCTGACCGGCTTCGGGGTCGATATCGCCGAAGCACTCTGTGCCGAAATACACGCCCGTTGCGTATGGGTCGAAAGCAGCTGGGACGGGATGATTCCGGCACTGCTGGCGCGAAAATTCGACGCGGTGGCGTCGTCGATGACGGTCACGCCAAAACGTCTGGAGCAGATTGCGTTCACCGACAAGGTCTCCAATGCGCCGGCACGCCTGGTGGTCAGGCGTGGGTCGGGATTGCAGCCGAGTATTGAATCGCTCAAGGGCAAACGCATCGGTGTGGAACAGGGCTCGACCCAGGAAGCCTTCGCCAAAACCGTGTGGGGCTCGAAGGGCGTGGAGGTGCTGTCTTATCAGAATCAGGATCAGGTCTACGCCGATCTGGTCGTGGGGCGGCTCGATGCTTCGCTGCAGGGCTCCATCCAGGCCAGCTACGGATTTCTGAACACCGAGGCCGGCAAGGATTACGAGTTCTCGGGCGCGACCCTGGATGACCCGAAGTTTTTCGGCGTGGGTGACGGGATCGGCTTGCGCAAAAACGATGTGGAGTTGCGCGAGGACTTGAACAAGGCCCTGGCGACCATTCTCGCCAACGGTACCTACGAGCGAATCAACAAAAAGTACTTCGATTTCGACGTCTACGGCGCGAAGTAATTTCTGACTGGGCGCTCGCCCGAGCGCCCTATCGCCATAAATGGGGCATTACACCCACCCAGCCGGGCGGTTACCACCTAATTTGAGTAATAGTCCCCCCTCAGATTGAATCACTCAGAAACAGCTTGTTAATTCATTTGAGCTTTTTCTTCGCCCTGCGCTAATGGCTCATTTGTTGCACCACTCCCTGGAACCCGCAGCAGCAGTCGTCCCGAACATCATGGAGACGGCGGGGCTTGCCAGACTCGGCATGGCGCGAGGGGTGGAAAATGCAATGCGCGACACCACCATGCAGCTCCATCGCCTCTTTATGAGGAGCTTCCTATGAGTTCCATGATCAAGGTTGGCATCGTTGATGATCACCCGCTGTTAAGGGATGGGGTCACAATGGCGCTGAAGAAAATAGCTGACTTTCAGGTGGTCGGGCAGGGCGGGTCTGCCGATGAGGCCCTGGAAATTGCCGCTCGTTTTGCTCCGAATGTTTTGCTGATGGATGTCAATATGCCGGGCGATAGCTTTGCTGCCGTGCGAGCGATCTCAGCTTCTTCGCCGGCAGTTAAAATTTTGATGCTGACGGTATCCGAGTCCATCGAGGACGCCTATTCCGCCCTCGAAGCGGGCGCGCAGGGGTATGCGTTGAAAGGCATAAGCGGTCGTGAGCTTGTACAAGCCATCAGAAATGTTGCCGGTGGTGAAACCTTCATTACACCTAAACTTGCCAGCAAGCTGTTAGGCAATTTCAGACAGTACGCGGGTGATAAGCAAAAGGTCGAGCTGACCCATCGCGAAGAACAAGTTATCCGGGAGGTATCGAAGGGCCTGACTAACCGCGAGGTGGCTATCAAGCTTGAGCTCTGTGAGAAGACTATCAAGCACTACATGACGAATGTCATGTACAAGCTACGCGTTCGTAACCGGACGCAGGCAGTCGCAGCAGTAAGACGGCATTGGGAGAGTGACCATATACCTGGCTTATGTGGTGCTCTTCAACGCCGCGACTTGAATGGCAACAGTAAGCAAAATAACGGGGCATAAGCGCTAATGCGATCTGTAGCAGCTGCCGAGCTCGCGAGGCTGCGTTCGGCTGCGAAGCAGTCGTAAAATCAATCATTGCGTTACGTCAGGCATACCGCGTCAGCTGGACTCACGACTGCTTCGCAGCCGAACGCAGCCTCGCGGGCTCGGCAGCTGCTACAAAGGGTGTCGGGCGATCAGATTTTGAACTGCGCTCTGGCTTTGGTACCGCAATGGGGTGCCGATTCAATAATGAATATTCCGCCGAGGGATTCGACACGATAGCGCATGCCGATAAGGCCCAGATGAGTTCTACTTCGACCTGGTACGCTCGGCTTCTCGGTTGAAATACCCACTCCCGCATCCTCGACTTGCACTTCCAGTAGCCCTTCGGAGTGAGAAGCGCTGAGTTTTTGGCCTTTCCCTCCGGCGTGAATATAGGCATTGTTCAATGCTTCCTGGGCGAAGCGGTAAATACAAATTTTATGCGCTATCGGTACATCGTCTGGAAGAGTATCAAGCTCCAGATCGACTCGTGTCTCGGTCCGCTCTTCGTGCCGCTCGGCAAGCAATATCAGTGCATCGTGCAGGGTCAGATCAGTGACTTCCGGAAGTGCCAGGCCGAGTGATATTTCCCGCACTTCGTTTAAAGCATCCTCGCCGGCATGTCTGATCATTTCGAGGACTTCCTCATCTGGGGCGCCTTTCGAATCCTCGAGCTCTTCAAGGCGAAGGAGGATAAGTGACAACAGCTGGGCAGGACCATCATGAAGGTCTGCCCCGATCCGACGAAGAGTGAGTTCACTGATTCTGGAAAATTCGCGATTGGCTGTCGTGACTTTGCGCTGAAGGGCAGCATTACTTGAGTGCAACCTGGCTTGCTCATCCATTCGCCATTTAAGTGCGGTTTCATGCAGCTTTATTATCTTGTCGCCACGCCGAACAATAAAAAATAACAGCAAAATCATTGCCATTGTTGCTGCACCAACAATCGCCCAAACTTTCTTGCGAACGTTATTGATTTCGCGCTGTAACGCTTCTGCGGTTTCGTAAAACTCACCAACCGCAACAATCTTTCCAGTACCCGCTTCGCGCAGTGGAGCAAAGATTTCATAGAAGGGAATATTCAGACTTCGCTCAAAAGCATCGTCAGTATCCTCCTCAAGATCATTGTCCAGCTCTGTATAGATCTTGCCGGTCAGCGCTTGCGAGATCTCCTCTGTCGGGAAATTTTTCTGGACCGCGGATTTGTCGGTGCTGTAGACAATCGTGCCGTCTGGCAGCCAGATCTTCACCGAGACAACGTGTGTGCTCAACGAGGTGCTGGACAGCAGGTGGTCAATGGTCTGAATCGTTCCATCGGGGAGCTCTTTGGCAGTGGTTAATCCCTGAACGAAAGGCTCGAGAAAGTTCGCCATATAGCGCGCTCCCGCCTCTGCCGCCGTTTGAACCGTTGCATCTTCGATACTCTGGCTGACGAGGTTTCCAACGAACGTCATGGTCAAACCCAGAATTATTGTGGCGCAGATTACGAACTGGGTTGAGCGGCTTAAATGGCGCAATTTTACACGGGGGCCCTGGCTCCCGGGCACTCCGCCACCGGACGTTTGGCCTGCCTCCGATCCGACCAAGGTCTGATCCGATTCATCGACCAAGGTCTCAGAATTTGGTTGGGCTTTTGTCTCTGTACACATCCGGGCAGCACCTCAATACTCATTTTCAATGGAGTGTAGAGCTAGCGTTTGAGGTTGAAGGTGGGAGGCGCGATGAATAATTTAAAAAGATTCCCGATCCATCTGGATAATCGCTATTTCCGGCAACAACAGCCGGGGGCTATTACCAATGGTGTGGTCGGCCATTCGCGCTCTGTACTGTCACTTTACGGCCACACAAGCCAGGATGGAAACGTCTGCACGCTTGGCATTCAACAGACTAGTCAATTGCTAGTCGATGCCAACTTTCTCATGGATAAAAGGCTTGTTGACGAAGCCGCATGGACGCAGAACCGTGCCATCACCCCTCAGGAAATCCCGGTATATGGCGATCTTCACGAGCCTGTTCCGGGCAATGACTCTGATCGCTGGATATGTGGCATCTGTGACAAGCCCCTTATGCCTGAGACAGCATCATGTACAGACGCATAGAGCCCCGATTCGTGAAGGGGCCTTTTGTAAGTTGCACCTTCTATTCAACCTGCGTTCATGGGCCGTCGCCTCCTTGAGGCGCAATACCAGCCTGTAGATACGGTTGTCATGGGGAATTGATCCTCAGTTGAGCATTGCTGATTGCACGCAATTCAGTGAGGGCTCAGTGCGGCCGTCATACCAGGTCCCGTCGTTCAATTTTCGATTTTTGTTTATGGGGTCCAGCACTAAACCACGCGTTTGCAGCCGTGTTTTATGCGTGTGGTTTCCTGATTAGTCAAGCATCGAGGAAACAGCCATGGCCAGCTTCATCAAGTCCGATCTCGAGTTCATTCTTGAACAAATTTTCATCGCCGAACGACATGCAGCAGGCGCGAGTCTGGTTGACATGCTACCGAACGTAGAAGTGCCCTTCGGCCTGCGCACCGTCTCCGGCATCTACAACAACCTGGCTAATCCCCAGTTCGGCGCCGCCGACACCATCTTCCCGCGTATGACGATACCGGTGTTCAATACCGCGCAGGTCCAGCCGGTCGGCTTCTTCGGCCCCGCCGATCCTGGCGGAACCACGCCGACCTCTTACCTGCAGACCAGCGGTGCCGTCTTCGACTCGCAGCCGCGCACCATCAGCAACCTGATCGTCGACATGACCGCCAACAACCCGGCGGCGGTCGCGGCTGCAGCGGCCAATCCGGGTTCACAGGTGGTCACCAGCCCCGGTCTGGATGGCCTGTTCGGCACCGCCGACGACGTTTCCGTCTTCAAGATCCCAAATATCACGCCGGACGCGGGCCTGACCGCGCCCTTCAACGCCTGGATGACCTTCTTCGGCCAGTTCTTCGACCACGGCCTGGACCTGGTCACCAAAGGCGGCAGCGGCACGGTGTTCATTCCGCTGCAGCCCGACGATCCACTGTTCGTGCCTGGTAGCCCGACCAACTTCATGGTGTTGACGCGGGCCACCAATCTGCCCGGTCCCGACGGCATCCTCGGCACCGCCGATGACATCCACGATCAGAGCAACACCACCTCGCCGTTTGTCGATCAGAACCAGACCTACAGCTCACATCCCTCGCACCAGGTATTCCTGCGCGCCTATGAGCTCAACGCCGCCGGCGACCCGGTCGCCACCGGCAAGCTGATCACCAATCGTGACCTGGGTGCCGATGGTGTGTTCGGCACCGCCGACGACGTCGAAACCGGTGGCATGGCCACCTGGAAGGTGGTCAAGGCCCAGGCCCATGATCTGCTCGGGATCAACCTGACCGATGCGGATGTGTTCGATCTGCCGCTGCTGGCGACCGACGCCTATGGCAACTTCATCAAGGGCCCCAACGGCCTTCCGCAAGTCGTGATGAAGGGCGCGGATGGCATTGCCGGCACCGCCGATGACATACTCGTCGAGGGTAATCGGGCCGCGCCAATCAGCCTGACGAACGCCGTGCGCACCGGTCACCAGTTCCTCATCGACATCGCCCACAGCGCCGATCCGACCGGCGGCCTGACGGCTGATGCGGACACCGTCATTGGTGGCCCGCAAGCGCCCGGCACCTACGACAACGAGTTGTTGGATGCGCACTACATCGCCGGCGATGGCCGGGTCAACGAGAACATCGGCCTGACCACCGTCCACTCCGTCTTCCACCACGAGCACAACCGGCTGGTTGATCAGACCAAGGCGACGGTACTGGCCTCCGCCGACCTCGTCTTCCTGAACCAGTGGCTGATGCCCGACGCCCAACTGACGGCGTTGCCGGTGACGGCGGCCGACATCGCGGCCCTGCACTGGAACGGCGAGCGGTTGTTCCAGGCCGCCAAGTTCGGCACCGAGATGCAGTACCAGCACCTGGTGTTCGAGGAGTTCGCGCGCACCGTCCAGCCGCAAGTGGACGCTTTCCTGGCACCCATGGGTAACGACACCACGATCAACCCGGCGATCGTCGCCGAATTCGCACACACGGTATTTCGCTTCGGTCACTCGATGCTGGTAGAGACGGTCGATCGTTTCGATGCCAACTTCAACGTCGTCGGCGACGGCAATCCGACTGCCCCGGGCAATCAGCAGACCGGCCTGATCGCGGCCTTCCTCAACCCGCTGGCATTCGCTGCCAGCGGCCCCACCCCTGAGCAGGCGACAGGCGCCGTCGTACGCGGCCTGACCCGCCAGGTCGGCAACGAAATCGACGAGTTCGTGACCGATGCGGTGCGCAACAACCTGGTTGGCCTGCCGCTGGACCTGGCCGCCCTTAACCTGGCGCGTGGCCGCGACGCCGGCATCCCGTCGCTGAACGAGGCGCGACGCGAGTTCTACCACATGACCGGCGACAGCCAACTGACCCCCTACACGAGCTGGGCCGATTTCGTGCAGCACATGAAGCACCCGGAATCGCTGGTCAACTTCATCGCCGCCTACGGCACGCATTCAACCATCACTAGCGCTACGACGATGGCGGGCAAGCGCGCCGCGGCTGCAGACCTGGTGTTCGGCAGCGCGACCGCGCCAATCGACCGTCTCGACTTCCTGCACAGCACCGGTGTCTGGGCGAACAACGCCGGTGCGGACGGTATTCCGAACACCGCAGACGACTTCACCATCTCCGGCCTGGACAACGTCGACTTCTGGATCGGCGGCCTGGCCGAAGAGAAGATGCCCTTTGGCGGCCTGCTGGGTTCGAGCTTCAACTTCGTCTTCGAAACCCAGATGGAAAACCTGCAGAATGGCGACCGCTTCTACTATCTGGCGCGCACCGCGGGACTCAACTTCGGCACTGAGCTTGAGAACAATTCGTTCGCCAATCTGGTGATGCTCAACAGCGACGCAACACACCTGTCGGCTAACGTATTCCTGACGCCGGCCTTCACCCTGGAGACCGACCCGACGCGCCAGTTCAACCAGAGTGTGGTGGCCGGCCCGGACGGCATCGTCGGCACGCTCGACGATCTGCCCGCCAACGCCGACCCCTTTGGCCCGTCGATCCACCCGATCGGCTCACCACGGATTGACCATTTCACGCCGCTGGTGATCCGCGACAACCCCGCCACAGTGGGCCTGGATACCAACTACCTGCATTACACCGGCGGCGATACGGTCGTACTGGGCGGCACGGTCGGCAACGATATCCTCATTGCTGGCGACTCGGACGACGACACCGTCTATGGCGACGCCGGCAACGACCGGCTCGACGGCGGCTACGGCAACGACAACATCTTTGGTGGCGCCGGTGACGACATCATCACTGACATCGGCGGTGACGACGTCATTCGCGGCGAGGACGGCAACGACGTCATCCAGGCCGGTAACTCGACCCTGGCCGGTAACAATCTGGTCCTCGGCGGTGCGGGCAAAGACTTCGTCATCACCACCGAAGACATCACGATGACCTTCGGCGGCGCGGGCGACGATTTCATCCTCGGCGCCAAGGTCAACCTGGCGCCGACCGGCAACGAAGGCGACGACTGGATCGAGGGCGGCACCCAGGACGGTGCACCCGGCGACAACGCGAGCCCGACATTGACCGACGATGTGCCCGGCAACGACATCTTCATCGGCACCGGCGGATTCGATGAAATGATCGGCGAGGGCGGCGACGACACCTTCGTCGCCAGCGACGCTCAGGACAAGATGGACGGCATGTCCGGGTTCGACTGGACCACCTACAAGAATGACAAGTTCGGCGTGACCGTCGACATGGTCACCCCGTTCTTCAGTCCGTATCACCCGGTGGCCAATGCTGCGGGCGATATCGTGGGCGCGGTGGGGCAATCGCCCGATGCGGTCTATGACCGGTTCGCGGAAGTGGAGGGGCTGTCGGGGTCGGCCTTCGCCGACTTCCTGCGCGGCGATGAACAAAACGCGGCCATCATCGCCAACATCACGGCCAGGGGCAGCATCCTCACCAACTTCGATCTCGTCAGCGGCCTGCGGGCCTTTGTCGGCAGCGCCGGTTTCGGTGCCGACGGCATCGGAGGGACGGCCGACGATCAGTTCGGCGCGGGCAACATCATCCTCGGCGGCGATGGCAGCGACATCATCGAAGGCCGTGGCGGCAGCGACCTCATCGACGGCGACAGTTGGCTCAACGTGCGCATCAGCGTGCGGCAGAACATCGATGGCACCGGGCCGGAGATCGCCAGCTTCGACAGCATGGTGCCCATGATCCCGCTCATGCTGAACGGCACCTTCAATCCCGGCCAGCTCGTCGCCGTGCGCGAAATCCTGCCTGGTACATCCGTAGGCGGGGCTGCGTTCGACACCGTCAACTTCATGGGCCCTCTGGCGAACTACACGATCGCCGTCAACGGCATCGTCGTCGATCCCGCCGTGCCCCTCGATATCGCCGCCACCGACATCGTCACCGTGACCGACAATGTCGGCAACGAAGAAACCGACCGTCTCACCCACATCGAACGGCTGCAGTTCTCCGATCAGGCAGTGGTCCTCGTGCAGGGGGTCAACGCCGAGCCTGTGGGCGCACTGACGGTCGATAACACCGCACCGACCGTTGGCCAGACGCTGACCGTGTCGGCGGCAGGCATCACCGATGCCGACAACGCGGGTGGGGGGATCAACAATTCCATCAGTTACATATGGCAGGTTGAATTGGCACCGGGCTCGGGCGTCTTCGAGGACATCATCCTCGGGCCAGGCCGCATCGGTATCGGATTTACCAGAGCGGACGCGCCCACTCTCACGGTGACGGCGGATCTTGCCGGCCTGGCAGTGCGCGTCAAAGGCATCTATGCGGACGATAATGGCGTGACCGAGCAGGTATTCTCGGCACCGACCACGGCAGTAGTGGCCGCGGCACCGGCCCCCGCAGCGGCGCCTTCGCTGATCGATCCGCAGACCACTGCCCCAAGCAACGGTGTGCGTTACACGCAATCGGACCTGGCGTTCATCCTTGACCAGATCAAGATCGCGGAACACAACGCGGCGGGTGAGAACCTGGTTACTCTGCTGCCGAACATACGGATGCCATTCGGTTTGCGCACGGTCGAAGGGACGGAAAACAACCTGCTCCATCCCGAGTTCGGTGCCGCCGATACGGTATTCCCGCGTCTGACCACGCCGGACTTCCGCCCGGCCGAAGCCGGCACGAGCTACACCCAGACCAGCGGCCTGGTGATCGACTCGCAGCCGCGCACCATCAGCAACCTGATCGTCGATCAGACCGCCAGCAACCCGGCGGCGGTCGCAGCCACGTTCGATCCGGGCCTGGATGGCATCCTTGGCACGGCTGACGATGTCTTGAAGGTCGGTGCACAGGTGGTTACCGGAACCCGCACCGACGGCACGACGTTCCAGACCTTCTTCGACCCGAACGTGAGCCCCGACGCGGGCCTGACCGCACCCTTCAACCAATGGATGACTTTCTTCGGCCAGTTTTTCGATCATGGCCTGGACCTGGTCACCAAGGGCGGCTCGGGTACGGTGTTCATTCCGCTGCAGCCCGATGACCCGCTGTTCGTGCCCGGTAGCCCGACCAACTTCATGGTGCTGACGCGGGCCACCAACCTGCCAGGGCCCGATGGCATCCTCGGCACGGCCGACGACATCCACGAGAACACCAACACCACCTCGCCGTTTGTCGACCAGAACCAGACCTACAGCTCGCATCCTTCGCATCAGGTGTTCCTGCGTGCCTATGAGCTCAACGTCGCCGGCGATCCAGTCGCCACCGGCAAGCTGATCACCAATCGTGATCTGGGCGCCGATGGCGTGTTCGGCACGGCCGACGACGTCGAGATCGGTGGCATGGCCACCTGGAAGGTGGTCAAGGCGCAAGCTCATGACCTGCTCGGGATCGACCTCACCGATGCCGATTTCAACAACGTGCCATTGTTGGCGACCGACGCCTACGGCAATTTCATCAAGGGTCCGAACGGTTTCCCTCAGGTGGTGATGGTGGGCCCGGACGGCATTGCCGGCACGGCCGACGATGTGCTCGTTGAAGGCAATCCGGCGGCGCCCATCAGCCTGGTCGATGCCGTACGTACCGGTCATGCCTTCCTCAACGACATCGCGCACACCGCCGTTCCGATCGACGACGTGACCGGCGCAGCACTTCTGCCCGATGTGGACACTGTTGTTGGCGGTACGCCTGCGCCGGGCTTCTACGACAACGAACTGTTGGACGCGCACTACATTGCCGGCGACGGCCGGGTCAACGAGAACATCGGTCTGACCACCGTCCATTCCATCTTCCACCATGAGCACAACCGCTTGGTCGATCACACCAAAGCGGTGGTCCTGGCGACAGCGGCAAGCGGCGACGTGTCCTTCCTGAACGAGTGGCTGCTCACGCCTGTCACTGCCGTTCCCGTCGACACCACGACCCTGGACTGGAACGGCGAGCGCCTGTTCCAGACGGCGAAGTTCGGCACCGAGATGCAGTACCAGCACCTGGTGTTCGAGGAGTTCGCGCGTACGATCCAGCCTATGGTCGATCCGTTCTTTGCCCCGGGCCAGGTGTACGACACCGCGATCGATCCGAGCATCGTTGCCGAGTTCGCGCACACCGTTTATCGTTTCGGGCACTCGATGCTGCTGGAGCAGGTCGACCGGCTGGATCCGAACTTCGCCTCGAGCGATATCGGGCTGATTCAGGCCTTCCTCAACCCGATCGCGTTCGCGGGCAGCGGCCCCACTCCGGAACAGGCGGCCGGTGCCATCGTGCGCGGCGTGACCCGCCAGGTGGGCAACGAGATTGACGAGTTCGTCACCGAAGCCCTGCGCAACAACCTGCTCGGCCTGCCGCTCGATCTGCCCTCCATTAACCTGGCGCGCGGCCGCGATACCGGCATTCCGTCCCTGAACGCGGCGCGGCGGGAGTTCTATCTGCCTACAGGCGACGCAGAGCTCAAGCCCTACACCAGTTGGGCCGATTTCGTGCAGCACATAAAGCATCCGGAATCGCTGATCAACTTCATCGCCGCCTACGGCACGCACCCGACCATCACCGGCGCCGTCACGCTGGCGGACAAGCGCGCCGCGGCTGCGGACCTGGTGTTAGGCGGCGCGACCGCACCAGCCGACCGTGTCGACTTCCTGAACAGCACGGGTGCCTGGGCCAGTAACCCCGGTGCGGACGGTATTCTGAACACCGCAGACGACGTGACCATCACCGGTCTGGATAACGTCGACTTCTGGGTTGGCGGGCTGGCTGAGGAGAAGATGCCGTTTGGCGGCATGCTCGGCTCGACCTTCAACTTCGTCTTCGAGAACCAGATGGAGAAACTCCAGGACGGAGACCGCTTCTACTATCTGGAGCGCACCGCCTCGATGGACTTTGGCGCGGAACTTGAGAACAACACGTTCGCCACTCTGGTGATGGCCAATACCGACGCAACACACCTCTCGGCCAGGGTTTTCCTGACGCCGGCCTTTACCCTCGAGGTCGACCCGACCAAGCAGTTCAACCCGAGTGTGATTGCCGGGCCGGATGGCATACTGGTCGACAATCCATTGACACTAGTCAATGAGGCCGCCGACAACCTGCCGGCCAATGCTGATCCCTTTGGACCGTCGAACCATCCGATTGGCTCACCACGCAGTGACTTCCTCACACCGCTGGTGATCCGCGACAACCCCGGCACAGTGGGCCCGGATACCAACTACCTGCACTACACCGGTGCCGATACGGTCGTGCTCGGCGGCACACCCGGCAACGATATCCTCATTGCCGGCGACTCGGACGACGACACGGTCTATGGCGACGCCGGTAACGACCGGATCGATGGCGGCTACGGCAACGACCAACTCTTCGGCGGTACCGGTGACGACATCATCACCGACATCGGCGGCGACGACGTCATCCACGGCGAGGAAGGTAACGACGTCATCCAGGGCGGCAACGGCCTCAACCTGATCCTCGGCCAGGCCGGTCAGGACTTCATCATCACCGGCGAGGACTCGGCCGATAGCAGTGGCGGCCTGGGCAACGACTTCATCCTCGGCAGCAAGGCGAACGAATTCGCGCGCGGCGGCGAAGGTGACGACTGGATCCAGGGCGGATCCGCTGATGGTGTTGCCGGCGACAACTTCGACGCATTCGGCAACGATCCGATCATTGGCAACGATGTCTTCATGGGCGATGGCGGGCCGGACAACTTCGACGGGGAAGGCGGTGATGACATCATGGTCGGCAGCCCCAGCGAGGCGGACCGTTTCATCGGGTTCTCCGGTTACGACTGGGCGACCTACAGGGACGATCCGGTCGGCGTGACCATTGGCCTCAACTCCAGTCAGCGCTTCTTCGATCAGCCGGCGGTGCCCGGTTCCACCGCGTCGATCCTTGCCCGGTTGGACCTGGTGGAAGGGCTGTCGGGATCGGCACACGCCGATTTCCTCACTGGCGATGATTCCACCGCGGTAACGCTCGCTATCGCTGGCGCCACGGGTAGTGTGCTCACCAACCTTGACCTCATCAGTGGTCTGCGGGCGTTCGTCGGTGCCGCTGCTGCTGGCCTCGACGGCATCGTGGGTACCGCAGACGATAAGTTCGACGGGGGCAACATTATCCTGGGTGGTGCCGGCAGCGACGTCATCCAGGGCCTTGGCGGCGATGACCTCATCGACGGCGACAAGTGGCTCAACGTGCGCATCAGCGTGCGGCAGAACATCGATGGCACCGGGCCGGAAATCGCCAGCTTCGACAACATGACACCGCTGGTCCCGCTGATGTTGAACGGTACCTATAACCCCGGCCAGCTCCAGATCGTCCGCGAGATCCTGACGGCGGCCGGTCCTGACTTCGATACGGCGCTGTACTCCGGCAATTTTGCGGATTACACCGTGGTCGAAAACGTCAATGGCACCGTTACGGTCACCGACAGTGTCGCTGGCAGGGACGGGATCGACACTCTCAGCAATATCGAGCGGTTGCAATTCACCGATCAGGCGATCGTGCTTGGCGGTTTGAACTCGGCGCCAGTCGGTTCGCTGACGATCGACGATGCCACGCCCGCCGTCGGCCAGACGCTGACGGTATCGGCGGCAGACATCACCGATGCCGACAATACCGCGACCGGTGGCGCGATCACCAGCCCCATCAGTTTCTTCTGGCAGTTCGAACCAAGCCCAGGCTCGGGCGTCTTCGAAGACATCACCTTCTTTGCCGCCGGAGAGGTCGCGCGCGCGGAGGGTACGACTGTCACGGTGGGCACGGAATTCAGGGTCCCACCACCGGCGACCCTCATTGGTGCCGTGCCGGCTATCCCGCAACTCGTCGTGCCAACCGGACTGGCTCTGCGCGTCAGGGCGGTCTACAAGGACGCCAATGGCGTGCTGGAGGAGGTATTCTCGGCGCCGACGGCACCGATCACGGCGGCCGGTACCGGCACCGTCAACTTCCTGCCGGTCGGAACGGTGCTGATCAGCGATACGACCCCGACGGAAGGCTCGACCTTGAGCGCCACGGATGCATTCACCGACGCCAACGGGACCACAACCTCGGTGATTACCCATCAGTGGCAAGTGGGGAGCGGTGCGATCTTTACCGACATCGTCGGCGAGACGGGCACGACCCTCGCGCTCATCCCGACACTGGTCGGTCAGCAACTGCGTATCGTCGCGAGTTACACCGATGACCTCGGCACACTTGAGCGAGTCACCTCTGCCGCTACGGCAGTGGTCGGTGATGTGTTTGTCGGTACCGCCGGTGTCGACATCTGGACCGGCACGGCAGGCGACGACATTGCCAGCGGAGGTGCTGGCAACGACATCCTGAACGGCTTGGGCGGCAACGACATCATCAATGGTGACGCGGGCAATGACGTGCTCATCGGCGGTCTTGGTGCCGACACGATGGCCGGCGGTGATGGCAACGATATCTACGAAGTCACCGACGCTGGGGACGTGGTGACGGAGCTAGCCGGTGGCGGCATCGACGAGGTCTGGACCTCGCTTGCGAACTACACCCTGAGTGCCAACGTCGAGAATCTGTTTTTCGGAGGCAGCGGCAACTTCACGGGCGGCGGCAACGTGCTCGACAACACGATCGTGGGCGGTGCGGGTAACGACATCATCATCGGTGCCGCAGGTGCCGACATAATGGTCGGCGGTGGCGGCAACGATATCTACGAAGTCACCGACCTTGGGGACCAGGTGATCGAGGCCGCCGGTGGTGGTGGCGACACGGTCTGGACCTCGCTCGCGAGCTACAACCTGGGTGCCAACGTCGAAAATCTGTTTTTCGGCGGCAGCGGCAACTTCGCGGGCAACGGTAACGAGCTGGCCAACACGATCGCGGGCGGAGCGGGTAACGACGTCCTCGTCGGTGGCGCAGGTGCCGACATGATGGTCGGCGGTGGCGGCAGCGATATCTATGAAGTCACCGACCTTGGGGACCAGACGGTCGAACTCGCCGGTGCCGGCATCGACACGGTCTGGACCTCGCTCGCGAGCTACACCCTGAGTGCCAACGTCGAGAATATGTTTTTCGGCGGCAGCGGCAACTTTGCGGGCACCGGCAACGAGCTGGCCAACATGCTCGTGAGCGGTGCGGGTAACGACCTGCTCATCGGTAACGGCGGTGCTGACACGATGGTCGGCGGTGCCGGCAGCGATATCTACGAAGTCACCGACCTCGGGGACGTGGTAGGCGAGAACGCCGGTGGCGGCAGCGACACGATCTGGACCTCGCTCGCGAGCTACACCCTGGATGCCAACGTCGAGAATCTGTTTTTCGGCGGCAACGGCAACTTTGTGGGCACTGGCAACGGGCTGGCCAACACGATCGTGGGTGGTGCAGGTAACGACTTCATCGTCGGCGCCGGGGGTAACGACGTGATGAGTGGTGGCGTGGCCGGCAACGATACGTTCGTGTTTGGTGCCGCCGGTTTCGGCAACGACACGATCCTGAACTTCGGAGCCAATCCGGCCGCAGGACAGGACTTGCTCGATCTCAGGCCGATGGGGATCACCAGCGCGACGTTCGCTCCCAGCCTGACCATAACGGCAGACGGGGCGGACACGGTGGTCGGGATCGGAGCGGACTCCATCCGCCTTGTGGGTGTCAGCAGTGCGACCGTTGATCAGACGGACTTCATTCTGGCCACTTGAGGTACTGGTCAGTACTGTCGCAGGGAGCGTGGAAAACGGAGGGGAGGGCAATGAATGCCCTCCCTTTTTTTCCTTCCGTTCAATTGCCTCATGAATGCGTTCGATGTGGGAATTCAGGGAGGGCTGAATCGCCCAGGGTTTTGTAGCGAAAGCGATGATCGCCTTGGCGTAACCCACAACCCATCGCGGACAGTCCGATACCAGAGTCAGGTGTCGGATTGATGAGCCGCCCAGTGTTTCATCTCTTCGGCAATGAAGTGGTTCACCAGATCGCTGTACATCTTCTCGATGGCATCCGGGCTCAGGCCTTCAGCCTCGGCCCATTCGCGTCGTGTCGCGAGCATGGCCTTGAAACGCTCCGGAGCACGCACTGAAGTCACCGAAGTCTTGAACTTCGAGGCCGCCAGTACGTAGTGAAAACGCTTGCCCAACAGCTTGATAACGACCTGATCAAGGGCATCGATTTCGCGTCGGATGTCCTCCATGCCTGCACACGCTTCGGGCTGCAACTGATTGATAACTTCCATGCAGGAGACTCCATTTGCTAAAAAGATCATGAGCCTTCGGAAAAAGCATCGGTGCGCTATCTTCCGTGGGCGATACAGCCTCAATACCATAAAATCCGCTGTCCGCCCCAATGCGCGCGGCTATCGGTTCAGCAGGGGTGCCAGCAATGCACACATACCTCGCCAGTGCGAACCCTCCCAGTAAACCCGTTGGCAGGCGTCGCAGCGCAGGAAGTGCGAATAGAGGGCGCCAATGCGTGGCGGCACCTGCGGCCGAGCCAGTTCCGGGCTGATCTCGTGCAGCGGCAGGTTGCAATGAAGGCACAGGCTGAATGGCCGCGCGCTACGCGCCAGGTCGAGGCGCTCGTACAATTCACGCAGCTGCAGCGACGGTTTCAGGGCATGCACATAACAGCCGTGGCTGATGATCCGCCGCTTGAGCAGTTCGCGGTCGCGGGTTAGCACGATGCGTCCTTGCTGTGCAGCGATCTCGGCGATCTCGCCATCCTCGAAGCCATTGTCATAGAGGGTGTCGAAGCCGCTCATGCGCAGCAGGCTGGCCAGCCCGCCAAGGTGCGCATCAGCGACGAAGCGCAGCACCCGTAAAGGTTGTGTACGAACCTTTAGCAGCGGGCTGATGTCCAGCGTTTCGAACTTGGGATACACCGCCAGCCGGTCACTGTCGAGGATCACCCGCTCGAAGCCCACCGACTCGCCATTGAGCAGCACCAGCTCGACTTCGGTGTGCGGTACCCCAAGCGCCTCGATCATGTGCTTGACCGTCGCCCCTCGCGCGCATTTGCAGGTGAAGGATTGCCGCCGCCGTTCGGCCGGCAGGAAATCGTTGAGCTCCTCGTAGAAGCGGAAGGTTGCACTGGTCATGCTCAACAGTATGGCAGGGCTGCAGGAAGAGCGAGTCTCGCCTGAACAACTTCTGCGGCAGGCTCGAAACTTCCAAACTCCCGCTGAAAGATTGAGCCAATCTGTTGCAACGACCGGTTGAGTCCACAACTGATAGCGGCTGCTTCCCAATAGCGCTACGCTGGTGATCGCATCCCTCACGTTCTGATTACAACGACATGAACCGCCTTCTTTATTGTCTGCGTGGCTGGGCCCGAAAGCTAAAACAGCAAATCATGGCTCTCTGGTTTTGTTATCAGCATCCGCAAACGCCTTGGCTACCCAAATGGATTTCAGTTTTTGTTGTGGCTTATGCGTTGAGTCCAATTGACCTTATTCCCGATTTTATTCCCGTGCTTGGATACGTGGACGACGTGATTATTTTGCCGCTTGGTATTCTGCTTGCAATTCGGCTGATGCCAATAGCGGTGCTTCATGAGTGTCAGCTCAAAGCGGCTGAGTGGGAGGCCAGAGATTTGAGGCGCCCGGTGAATGAGCTTGCTGCGGTACTCATCGTACTGACTTGGTTCATTGTCGGTATTGGTGCGTGGCGAGCGTGGGGTGTTTGACACAGGATCGATAGAAACGGGGGGAGTGAAGCTGTCGTCCAGTTCCGTGAATGGTTGCAGCAGCACCTCTCCCATTGGATCAAAGCCAATAGAGCAGCGCAATGGTATACAGCCAGCCGATGCAGAGGGTGACAATCAGGTAGATCACCACGAGCATCAGAGCGTGATTCCACATGACACTAACCTCCCATAACCACGGTTTGAGGCGCGTTAGGGGCGTCTGATAAACCGAATAAACTAGGTTAAGCCGTACCGCAGCATCCGCGCTGCTCCTGGAATGGCGGGCACTTCACCGTGCCAAACGAACAGAACACACAGCAGTCACCGCGGTTCGGGCGTAGCAGCGTTTTGCAACGGACGCACTCGTAGAAGAACTGGCAAGTGTCCGTGGGCATGGCTTCCTGCTTGGCGAAACCGCAATGCGGGCAGGTCAGCACGGATTCGAGGATGACGGCGCTCATGGTTGCCTCACTTGTGCACGGTGGAGGGAGAACCCGCCTTCGCCGTCGCCTCGGTCAACGCCTCAGGGGTGGCTTTATTGGGGGCATAGGTGACGATGGCGATCTTCTCGGCGAAATCGACCTTGACGGTACTTACGCCGGGCAACTGCTCCAGCGATCTCTTGCCGATCTGTTGAACCATCGTCTTCTCCATTGAATCGATCTAATCTAGAGTCACTCTACACTCCGTACCCAAGTACAGAATCAAGGGGCGTGTGATGGCGACAGGGCTGAGTATCGGCAAGTTGGCGGAAGCTGCCGGGGTGAACATCGAGACTATTCGCTATTACCAGCGACGCGGCTTGCTGGATGAACCGCCAAAACCGCTCAGCGGTTATCGGCACTATCTACCGGAGCAGGTCAAACGGCTGCGCTTCATTAAGAGGGCACAGGCGTTGGGATTCACGCTGGATGAGGTGGGCGCATTGCTGACACTGGATGCGGCCTGCACTTGTAGCGAGACTCGGGCACTGGCCGTGCGCAAGCTGGCCCTGATCGAGCAAAAGATGGCTGACCTTGCCGCCATGCGGCAGGTGCTAGGCGGACTGGTGCAGAAATGCGATCTAGGCGACGGCGGAGCCGCTTGCCCTATCATCGATGTGCTGAACGAAGAGTGATACACCAATCATCGGCAGATTTTGCGTAGCGACGCAGACTTAAAAATAGTGTCTGCGTTTTTACCCAGTCTGGACCCATGGCTGCCACTCACAAACCGCTGTTATTATTTCGATGTGGCAAATTGCACCGCGATAAATCATGCATCGCGGATATTTAGAATTATAAAAAAGTGATAATAACAATACGAGAATGGCTTATCTCGAACATGCCCGCAGAATAGGGGAAGGCGCCCGTTTTAGAGGAGCGTTTCGAAGCGCCTGTCGATTGACCGCTATTGGCTGATTTATGCCTGTAAAGACCGCAGCCGATCTCAAAATCATCGATTTTTTGAAATCACACCACTCATGTATTGATTTAAATCGCGCAGATCCTTAATCCTCCAAGGGTACGGAGATAGCTTTACACCATTCTCTTTCAAGGTTTTTGGGATTAAGTCTCCATTTGGGCGAAGTATTATCGATGATACAATAACGCCCGGATAATCATTTAATCGTTTTTTGAAGGCGGACGTTGTAAGGTCAGGTGTAGGGGGGGTGCTTTTATTAGCCAATGGCCCTGTTCCTTTGAGATCTATTCCGTGGCACATGGTACATCTCTGTAAATAGAGATTTTTCCCATTTGCATTGTCCGCGAAGGACAGTGATGTTTGAATTAGCGATAGAATTCCTAGCGAAGCGATGAATAATATTTTCATTTTCATGTGGCCTTATTACATAAGACAGATCTGAATCGAGGGCAACCCCGGAGTTGCCACTGCAACACTCAACTCTCTCGATAACATTTGAACCGAGATTGTTCATTAGCAATATGTTCGCGCCCGCGAGAGGTCGACTGGCTCGCCGGCATCGCCACGTCCAGCGCTGCCTCCGTGACCCAGAAGTCGTGTAACAGCGATCAACTGCGGTGTGGCAGTGGTTGCACTCGGGTACCAGACGACCAACTCCAGCGGGCGGTCATTTTGCTTGTCTGGCAACGTCGAGGCCCGGAAGCCAATGGGGTTGTCGCCAGCGAACGCATATATGTTTGGGCAGATAAGGAGCAGGGCGTCGAGCACTGTTTTCATTGTTTGTATCTTCCTTGACGGGATCAGCGTCGATTGGACGCGATCAGGTGCGCGGGAAAGATATCAGCCATCGTGTCGGCACACACAATCATTTCTGATGCCCATTAAATCAACTCGTTTTCCAGGCGCATCCCAACCGCTATTGCTGGCTGCCTGGGGCCAACGGTGGCGGCAGCACGGAGCCAGCCTGGAACATGATTTCTCCGTCTGCCTTAATCAGATGCCATATCGGCTATCAGGAAAACCTTCAACACTCACGTTGAAGTGCAAATTCGACAGCGCTCAGCAAAGCATCGCCGCTGAAGGGCTTACGCAGGCATTCGATGGGTTTATAACGGCTGGATTCGGCCAGTGTCGCTTCATCCCAATGTGCCGACATGCAAATCACCGGGAATTTTCTGTCCTTGAGCGTCAGCGCGTGCATGACGTCTATCCCTGACAGGCCGTTCATTTTCAAATCCAACAACAGGCAGGCGATGTCATTGAAGTTTTCGAGGGCCAGGAACTCCTCGCCCGAGGCGAATACTCGGGCGCGGTATCCGGCCGACCGAAGCAGGTTGGCGAGGCTTTTGCGCACGGACGCATCGTCGTCCACGATGCAGACGATGATCATGACGCTGCCGGATGATCCAGGGGCGGTGCAGCCAGTGTCGATAGTCATGAAGAGCCCTGAGTGCCAAACGCCGGCTCGGCGCTGAGCAAGCCATAAAGGCTGACCAGACTGACCAGCGAGCGCGTCTGCATCTTCTCCATGATGTGTTTGCGGTGGACCTTGGCGGTGACTTCACTGGTGCCCAATCGGTTGGCGATGTGCTTGTTGGACAGACCCGCGACGATCAGCGGGAGCACTTCGTGTTCACGGGGGGTCAATAGGGTAGCCCTTTGACGGGCACTCTGAGTGCGTTGCCATTGCTCGAACGCCGTCGCTGCACGCTGACGGGTGGTGCGCAGGATGTCCAGCAACTGGCTGTCATTGAAAGGCTTGGTCAGGAACTCGACCGCTCCCGCTTTCATGGCCTGCACCGACATCGGGATGGTGCCAAAACCGGTCATGAAAATAACCGGCCACGGAAGTCCGCGCCGCCCGAGTGCGGATTGCAGTTCCAGGCCTGTCGCCTCGGGCAAGCTGACGTCCAGCAACAAGCAAGCGGGGCCGATGTCGAGGTCAGCGCTGAGCAATTCTTCGGCCGAGGCGAATATCCGGTGCACAATGCCTTCGGCCCGCAGCAGCCGGCTGAGCGCCGTGCGCACGGGGGCTTCATCGTCCACGATGAATACCTGCACGCTGTCAGGATCGATCCGCTGCTGATCCTTGGACGCCGAGGGGCCCGGGGTCATAGGATGGAACAGGGGCAGGGGCGGTTCACGTTCTTTCAATAATCGGTAACCTCGGCGCGGGACCGTCTGGATGAGCTCTTTTTCTCCGAGCAACTTGCGCAGCGAGGAAATCTGCACCTGCAGATTGTTTTCCTCGACGACGGTGTCAGGCCAGACCTGTGTGATCAATTCATCTTTGCTGACGATTCGGCCATCGGCCTGCATCAGCACCGAGAGGATTTCGAACGCCCGGCCTCCGACACGCAGCGGCCGTCCATCAAGAAAGGCTTCACGCCGTTCCAGGGAAATAGTGGCTTGGCCGAGTCGGATCATACGTTCCTCTGCACTGCGTTGACGGGGAGTGACGCCGGAACGTCGTTTCATCAGGGCTACACGCTAGGGGACGGCCTCGCATAATGCAATTATCCCGAGGGATAACACGCTGCGATTTCAGTGCGCAAAAACCACAGGTCGCGGGGGCACTGAACTGCCATCCTAGTGCCGATAACGGACAGGATTGCTCGAGCGCAGCCATCGGGCCAGAGCCTTGCGTATACTCACCGGCTCAGCCCGAAATGAATCTTCAGCGGTGATTGTTCATGCCCAGCAGCCCTCTCTCAGCATCCGGTTCCCACAGTCTTGATGTGTTCCACGATGAAGCCTGGCTTGAGCGTTGCACCTTCGCAATACTGCGCCGGGAAAACGACCTGACCTGGTTCACGCTCCAGGATCGGCAATCGGGCACACGTTGGCTCGCCGCCCGGGCGCCGATTCAGCGGCCTGCCGTATGCCAGCGGCTGGAGCGCGATTTTCACCTGCGCCTGGATCCGGCCTGGGCGATTGCCCCGGTCGCGTTCATCCGCTCGGCCGAGGGGCCTTTGTTGATCTATCCCACGCATGGGGTGCCGCTGACTGATTTGATTGGTGACACAGGGATGCCACTGGCGCGCGTGCTGGTCATCGCGGTAACTGCGGCCAACGCGCTCGCGAGCGCCCAGAAGATGGGCGTGCGACATGCCAGTCTGTTACCCCACCACTTGGTGGTGGACGCCGCTGACTCGGTCAGACTACTGAGTTTTCACAGCCATGCCGGGGAGACGCCCGCCGTTGAACTGCCCGGCCTGGAGCAATGGCCTTATCTGGCCCCCGAGCAAGTGCGTCGCGATGCCGCCAATTTTGACGCGCGCAGCGATGTCTACGCGCTGACCGCGATTCTTTATCAAGCGCTGACCGGCCGACTGCCGCTCACCGCCCGCGACCCATCCCAATGGCTGCACGTGCACGCCGCTGTCCAGCCGGAATCACCGGCGATTCATGTCACCGATCTACCGGAAGGCATCTGCCGGGTTCTGCTCAAAGGCTTGGCGAAAGAGCCGGGTGCCCGCTACCAGAGTGCCGAATCAATGGCCGCGGATCTGGCCTGGTGCCAACAGCAGTGGCTGGAACATGAGCGTATCGACGCGTTCCGCCTGGGCGCTTTCGATGCGTTGCCTTCCTTGGCCCGCAGCGATGTGCTGTTCGGTCGAGAGGCCGAACGTACGCAGTTGGTCGAGCTGATGCGTCAGGTAGGCAACGATGGCATTGCCCGGGTTCTGCTGGTCGGTGGCGCGCCGGGTGCCGGCAAGTCGACGCTGATCCATCAGGGTGTCCGGCCCCTGGCGCCCGGCTACTGGGCCAGCGGCAAGAGCAATCTGTTGCAGCAGGAAATTCCATTTGCACCCTTGGCAGAAATCTTCAAGTCGCTGATGACCCAGTTGCTGGGCAAGCCGGCTCTGGAGCTGCAGACGCTGGGCGAGCAACTGGTCGAACGGCTTAAGGGGCGGGGCAGGCTTCTGGTGGAACTGGCGCCCGAGGCCGAGCTGGTCATCGGGGTCACACCTGAACTGCCGAACATGCCGGCCCGACATGCGCTCGATCGCGCCAACCGGACCCTGCTCGATGTATTGGAAGTCTTCGCTCAGCCGGGACGCCCCCTGGTGCTGTTCGTGGATGACGTGCAATGGGCGGACGATTCGACGCTGTCGTTTTTGCAGGCCTTCGTCGCCCGGAGGCCCCGACATCTGGTGCTGATCCTGGCGTATCGCGAGGCGGAGTCGCAGGCCCTCGAGCGCGAGGGGGGAGTGCTGGAGGTGCTGGGCCGCGAGCAATCGTTGCCCTGTGCAAGCGTCTTGCTGGGGCCATTGTCGGTGGCCGCGGTCGCGGAGTTGATCGCCGCTGAGCTGGGCACTGACCCCAGGGAGATTGAGGCGCTCGCGCAAGTCGTGCATTACAAGACGGCCGGCAACCCTCTGTTCGTCAGCCAAGTGTTGCGCGCATTGATCGATGAACGTCTGGTGCGCTTTGACGTGCAGGGTCACCGCTGGGTCTGGAATCAACAGGAGGTGGACGGTTATCGCTACGCTGACAACGTCGCGGACTTGATGGTACTGCGACTCGAACGCCTGTCACCGATGGAGCGCGAAGTGCTGCGCACGGCCGGCTATGTCGGCGGGCGCTGTGATGAATCATTGCTGTACCGGCTGTTGCCGTGTGAGCTGCAACAGATCACCCATGCTGTGCAAAGCCTGGTCGATTCAGGTTTTCTGCTGCGTGAGCGCGAGCAACTGGTGTTTCCCCATGACCGTGTACTTGAGGCGGCCTGTCAGCTTGCGGCGCCAGTGGGACGCGCTGCCGAGCATGCGCGTATCGCGGGTGCCATGCTTGATCATTGGGGTGAGCAGATCCATGAGCGCGTGTTCGAAGTCGCCAGTCAGATCCAGCGCATTGACGCCGATGAACTGGAGGCGCATCGCCGCGCCGCGTTCGTCGAACTGTTGGTCGAAGCCGCCGAACGCGCCCGGGACACCGCCGCTGTCGAGCAGGCCGTGGGCTATCTTCGCACGGCCGAAAGTCTGCTCGGCCAGACGGGGTGGTCGAGTCTCTACACCCAGGCGTTCGCCACCCAATGGTTGGCGGCCGAGTGCGACATGCTCCTGGCCGATCTGACCGGTGCCCAACGCCGCCTCGACGACTGCCTGACCCACGCCACTACAGCGCTTGACCGCGCGAAATCCTATCGGTTACTAGCCACCTTGCGCACGCTGCACTCCGATTACGAGGGGGCGATCACCGAGGCGTTGAACGGTCTGGCCCTGCTGGATATTCTCCTTCAGCGCAGGCCCTCACAGAACGATTTGACCCTGGCATTTACCCAGGTTCGTGAGCTTGTCGGCGCACGCCGCATCGCCGATCTGGTGCATTTGCCCAAGGCCGATGACCCGCCTGTCGAAGCGGCCATGGAGTTGCTCAGTACGTTGATTTCTTCATTCTTCGTTGACGACGACATTCGTTTTCTGCATTTGGCGAAAATGGTCGAACTCACGCTGCTGCATGGCACTACGCCAAGCAGTGGTTACGGTTTTGCCTGGTTTGGCGTGATGATCGCCGAACGCTATGGCGAGTATGTGGACGGGCAGGCCTTCGCCGAAGTGGCTCTTGAACTCACCGACAAGCACGGCTACGAAGCAGGGCGCACAGGCACGCTGGTGGCGCTCGATCAGGTCAGCCCGTGGACCCGACCGATGGCATACGCTCGACAGAGGGCGTTCGCCGCATTCGAGTGCGGCCAGGCCGGCGGCGACCTGGGCATGTCCTGTTACGCCTGCAACCACATCGGTTCCGACCTGCTGTTCATGGGCGAACCCTTGCAAGGGGTGTTGAACGAACTGGAGCACGGGTTGAGGTGGGTGCGGCAATTTCATTACATCGATATCGAGCGCATCCTGCTGGCGCAACAGGAATTCGCCACCGATCTGCGCGACGGGCGCCTGCATCGGCCGTTGGCCGAACTGGATGGCATCGAACATGACCGTTTCGGCCCCATCGACCGTACCCGTGTGTCGCAGCCGACGCTGTTCTGGTCGTGGCTGTATTCAGGTATGTCAGCGTTTTATTTCGGCGATATCCCTTACGCATTGCGACGTTTCGAAGAAGCCGCTGCGCTGGCCTGGTCCATTCCGGCGCATATCAATCTCGCAGATTACTACCTGTTCTACAGCCTGGCGCTGGGCAGTGCGCAAGCGCCGGGCGAGGTCGCGGAAAAACTGGAAAAACTCGAGCGGCAACGCCTGCGGTTCCTGCCGTGGGTCGAACTCAACCCGACAACCTTCCGCAACAAGCTGCTGCTGATCGATGGGGTCATCGCCCGTTTGCGCGGTCAGGAACTGGTAGCTATCCGTTGTTTCGATCAGTCGCAGATCGCTGCGGCGGCGGCCGGTTTCATCCATGAGCAGGCGCTGGCCCATGAACAGCTGGCCGATATCTGCCTACCCAACGGGCTGGTGTCGGGTGCCAGCCACCACCTGCGTGTCGCGCGCGATTGCTACAACCTGTGGGGCGCCGACAGCAAGGCACGTCAATTGGAAACCTTGCACCCGTTTCTGAGTGCGGAGCCGTCGTTCGAGCCGGTCCGGCCTGTGACCCAGGTCCGTCTCGATCTTGAAGTGGGGATCGAAGCGGCACGTGCACTGTCGCAAGAGGTTCTGCTCGAACGACTGGTCGAAACCCTGATGAATCACTTGATGATTCAGGCCGGTGCGGACAATGGCGTGCTGATGATCGTCAGCGGCGCCGAACTGCAACTGGCGGCGACGGCTTCGGTCGAAGCCGGCAATGTACGGGTCGCTCTGGACGCCGGGCAACCGCTCGAACAGGTGGCGCCGGCCTCGGTGCTCAATGCCACGATGCGCACGCGCACGACCCTGGTGCTCGACGATGCCCGGGCCGATTGTCCCGAGGCCTACAGCGCCGATCTGCAACAGCGCCAGATGCGGTCGGTGTTATGCCTGCCGTTGCTCAAACAAGGCACGTTGATCGGCCTGGTTTATCTGGAAAATAGTCTGGTCCCCAAGCTGTTCAGCGCCCAGCGCCTGACCATGTTGGAAATTCTCGCCTCTCAGGCCGCGGTGTCACTTCAAACCGCCAAGCTGTATGAACAGCTGGTCGAGGACAACCAGCTACGCGCGCAGATGGAAGCGGACTTGCGCAGTTCCCGCGCGGAACTGGCGCGTACCTCGCACCTCAAGGTCATGGGCGAGCTTTCTGCTTCGATTGCCCATGAAATCAGCCAGCCGTTGCTGGGCATCGTGTCCAATGCCTCGGCCAGTCTGCGCTGGCTCAAGCGTGATCAGCCCGATCTGGAAGAGGCGATTCAGGGGCTGGAAGACATTCGCTCGGATAGCGCCCGTGCCGCGGACATAGTCCAGGCGCTTCGCGCACTCGCCAAACAGGTTCCGTTGCAACGGTTGCCGGTGCAAATCGATCACTTGATCGGAGAGGTCGTGCGCCTGACCGCCACCGACCTGGCGAACCGCAATGTGCGCCTGGAGACCCGGCTCGAAGCGCGATGCCCGGTGTCGGTCGACGCGGTGCAGATCCAGCAGGTGGTGTGCAACCTGATCACCAATGCGCTGGAGGCCATCGCCGGAGCAGGGGTGCCCAATGGATGCATCATCATCGGCTCAACGGTGAAGGACGCTCATGTCCAGGTCTGCTTCCAGGACAACGGCCCTGGAATTGACGTACACCAGCGCGAGCAGATCTTCGATGCGTTTTACACTACCAAAGGCAGCGGCATGGGAATGGGCCTGGCCATCTGCAGGTCGGTGATCGGCGCGCACGGCGGGACGCTGGTGGTCCAGGACAGCGAACAGGGCGCCCGGATTTGCTTCAACCTGCCACTGGCTCCGGCCAGCGCCGGATAAAAAAAGGCCGCATGAGCGGCCAAAGGGGAGGAGTTCGTTTTTTCGATCTCGATCAGTTCACGCGTGCAGCTCTTGCGCGCGCGACTGTCCCACGCTGTCGACCAGGCTATCGTGAATTCTCCAGTTGGGTATGTCCCGATCAATCGCTGGTGGCTGGCGAGGGTGGCTCGTTGCATGATCAAAGGCCCGTCGCCATGCCCGGGGTGTCATCCCCTCCAGGCGGCTGAAGGTGCGAGTGAAATGCGAGTGGTCCGCGAAACCGCATTCATAGACGACATCGGTGATCGGCATCGAGGTGATTAGCAGGCTTTTGGCTTTTTCGATTTTCATCATCACTAGCCAGCCTTGCGGCGAGTGGCCGGTAACCTTTTTGAACGCCCGGGAAAAATGGCTACGGGACAGGTTGCAGTGTTCGGCAATCTCGCTGATGCGAACGCAACTGCCCATGTCACGCAGCATCAGCTCCTTGGCGCGGCGCTCCTGCCAGCCGGACAGGGCACCCAACGGCCGTACAAGGGTGCATGGATGGTTTGAAATCACCGATTGCGGGTTCATGGTGGCTCTCCTGATCGTTCAGGAAAGTCTGTCCGCCGGCGACATTTAAAGTCCTTAAGCAAACCTTAAGAGTTCTGAAATCCAGTGTCCGTTGCAGTGTGTCCTTCCATGCCGTTCAGCTAGCTATCTCCGCAGTCCTCAACGCGAACCCTGAGCAAGCGTGATCGTTACGTTTTTATTCATCAGTGGCGCCTTTCAATATCAAAAATTTCAACTACCACTTATGTGTGACCGAACCGGGCCGATTCAACGCGGTTCAGATTTTTCGACGATTGTTAATTCGATCCTTATTCGAAGATTTACACTTGCCGGGATTTAATCCATGCAAACCAGAATAGGTGCACTGCCTGCCTTTACGCTACTTGCCCTGTGCTGCCAACCAGCCTGGGCCGGCGGCATTCTGCTCGACGAAATCGGCACCGATAACGTTGGCCTGGCCAACGCCGGTGCCGCTGCCCGCGCGCAAGGCCCTTCGACCATCTGGGTGCAGACGCGGTGGTGGTTTACGACCAGATTCAGCCGGTCGCCGCTTACGTAACCGGTCCTTTGTGGAGCCGCAACCTCGATACGATCCAAGGGCGCAAGCTGAAAGGCATTGCCATCAAATACCAATGACGAGGTAAACAGCAATGAAAGCTATCCTGACTTGGCTGACGGTGACGTTGGCGACTGTATTGATCAGTGCCTGCGCCACCGTGGGGTCGAACGATGGTGGTGCTGGTGAAATGGAGATTCGCTCGGGCAAGATCGAGCAGATATCGCTGACGCAGATGCAGACCAATCACGACAGTGGTGTCGGCGCCGTACTCGGAGGCCTGGGCGGACTTGGTATCGGCAGCCTGATTGGCAGTGGCACCGGGCGCGACGTCGCCATGGTCGCTGGCGCACTCGCCGGTGCGGTTGGCGGTAACTATGCAGAGAAGAAAAAGTATGACCAGCCCGTCGCGGCGCAACAGGTTATCGTGCGGGTAAAAAGTGGCGTGCTGGTATCGGTGACTCAGCCGATCAATCCGGCCCTGGGTAAAGGCATGAACGTTTACATCGAAGGTGCGGGGAATAATGCCCGGGTGCTACCGCAGGGTGGTTAAGGGCCGGTCAGGCCCCGAGACTCCCTGCACAGCGTTATGGTCCGTCGCTTGCCGTACATTCAAGGTCAATTAGGTGGTTTCATCGTAGAGCGTCCTGGTCTGCCAGACCCGGTGCAGAATCCGAACCACTTGCCGCTCAGGCGGGGAATTGGGTTATCCAGTGCCTGGCAATCTCTTCGCGCCGGCAGATCCACACCGCGTCGTGGCCTTGCACGTAATCGAGAAAGCGCGCCAGCGCCATCGCTCGACCAGGATGGCCACTGATCCGCCCATGCAGGCCGACGCTCATCATCTTCGGGTGTTGCGCGCCTTCCTGCCACAGCAGGTCGAAAGCATCCTTGAGCAGCCGGAAGAAGTCTTCACCGCAGGCGAAACCGTTCGGCAGCAGATAGCGGGCATCGTTGTTGACCAGCGTGTAAGGGATCACCAGGTGGGCGGGCGAGCCTGGGAGCCAATAGGGCAGATCATCGTTGTAGGCGTCTGAGCTATAGAGAAACCCGCCTTCCTCACGCAACAGGCGGCGGGTGTTCTGGCTGACCCTTCCTGTGTACCAACCTACGGGGCGTTTACCGCAGATTTGCTTGATCACGTCGAGGGTGAGTTGGATATGGTGCCGCTCCTGGTCTTCAGGCATGTCGCGATAGTCCAGCCAACGGTAGCCATGCCCGGCAATCTCATGCCCGGCAGCGCAGAGCGCATGGCCAATTGCCGGGGTGAGTTCCAGTGCCCGGCCGACGGCGAAGGCGGTCAGTGGCAGGCCTCGGGCGCTGAACAGCTGCAGAATGCGCCACACACCTGCGCGCGATCCGTATTCGTACATGCCCTCGACGCTCAAGTCCGGTTCCCCCACACGCGGCGGGCGGCCCGGTAGCTCGTGAAGCCAGGCCTCCGACTGCGCATCGCCATTGAGGATGCAGGATTCCGCACCTTCTTCGATGTTGAGTACGAACTGGACCGCGACGCGCGCCTCACCGGGCCATCGCGGGTTGGGTGGGCGGCCGCCATAACCGATGAGGTCGCGGGCGGACATCAGCCGAGCTCGAAGGTGGTGACGCCGAACACACGTTCGTGCGCGATCGCTGGAGGAGGGCCGAGGTACATGCGTGCGCAGCCGAAAACCTCGGTCATGCCCTGTTGGCGCACGAGCGCCATGGCGGCGGGGTTATTCTCCGGGGCATCGAGAAACAGCGGGCCACCCTGCGCAAATTCCGCCAGGCGTGCGTAGAGGGCATTGGCCGCCAGGGCGTCATCGGCGAACAAGGGGCCGATCTTGCAGCCTTCCCGGCAGCGCCTTATTACGCCATAGCCGCTAAGCCTGCCCTCGCGCCGGCAACCCACGGCGAGTGCATCGGCCTGGGCTATCCACCCGCTCAGGAAGGTTGCGCGCGCGGCGGGGAAGCAAGTGCGGTCGTAATCGACAACCTGATCGAACGGGAAGGTCGCCAACGGGACGATGTCCAGGTCGTTTACCTGCGAGGTCGTCGGGCGCTCGGTGATCTCGGCACGAAAACGCAGGTTGCGATGGGAGAAAGCGAAACCACCCTTGGCGTAGTAGTCCTGCATCGCGAAGACGCCGTCCATGCCGATGCTCGCACCTGGGCGCAGGCGGGCGAGGAGTCGCTCGCGGCGTGCGTGCCAGAGGGTATTGCCCAGACCTTGACCGCGATATTCAGGCCGGACGATGAAAAAGCCCATGAAACCGAATTCGCCATTGTAGGAGGTGATGGCACCGCCGCCGATCAATTCGCCGCCCCGGCATGCCGCGATGAAGGCGGCAGGGTCCGTAGCCCAGAACAGCTCGGCATCGTGAAGGCCGGGATTCCAACCCTCACGGGCAGCCCAATCGACGAGCTCGTCCAGCTCGGGACGGGTCATGTTGCGTATGACCAGCTGATTCGACACCGCGAAGTTCTCCTCAGTCGCTAATCGGGCGTGTGGACCATCCCCACTCTGAACCCTTTCGGTATAGCTTCAACCCGAGTATTGATCCAGGCCGTCATGTCACCTGCATCTTTGTATTGCAATGTATCTGCAGTACATCTCGAAACACGTGCGAACAAAAAACACCTTCCCCGACACATGCGGGATACATCCGGGCGTTCGAATACGGTCATCGGGAGTTGGGCTCGCACCACACGGTATTTGCACATGCAACATTAGGTCGAGCGTGACTTTAGACATTCAACACGAAGCGGCTGGTGAGGTGAGCATCGAGATGTCCTCACCAGTCAAGGAGTTTGCAATGAAAATCGTCAAAGCCGCCGCCGTTCAGATAAGCCCGGTTCTCTACAGCCGTGAGGCAACCGTCGAAAAGGTCGTGCAGAAGATCCTCGAGCTTGGCCAGCAGGGGGTGCAGTTCGCCACCTTCCCGGAGACCGTGGTGCCGTACTACCCGTACTTTTCGGCAGTTCAGACGCCCATGCAGCTGTTGGCCGGAACCGAGTATCTGAAGCTGCTCGACCAGGCCGTGACGGTTCCGTCCCCTGCGACCGACGCGATTGGCGAGGCTGCGCGCAAGGCGGGCATGGTGGTGTCCATCGGCGTCAATGAGCGTGACGGTGGAACCCTGTACAACACACAATTGCTCTTCGACGCCGACGGCACGCTGATCCAGCGCCGCCGCAAGATCACGCCTACCCATTTCGAGCGCATGATCTGGGGGCAGGGCGACGGGTCGGGCTTATGCGCCGTCGACAGCAAGATCGGCCGCATTGGTCAGTTGGCGTGCTTTGAACACAACAATCCGCTGGCGCGCTATGCGTTGATTGCTGACGGCGAGCAGATCCATTCAGCCATGTACCCGGGTTCTGCCTTCGGCGAAGGGTTTGCCCAAAGGATGGAAATCAATATTCGCCAGCATGCCCTGGAGTCCGGGTGCTTCGTCGTGAATGCAACGGCCTGGCTGGACGCCGACCAGCAGGCGCAAATCATGAAGGACACCGGCTGTGAGATCGGTCCGATCTCGGGCGGTTGCTTCACCGCGATCGTGGCACCCGACGGCATGCTGCTGGGCGAACCATTGCGGTCCGGTGAAGGTGAGGTCATCGCCGATCTGGATTTTACGCTGATCGATCGCCGCAAGATGTTGATGGACTCGGCCGGCCACTACAATCGTCCGGAATTACTCAGTCTCCTGATCGACCGCACGCCGACCGCGCACATTCACGAACGCACCGGGCAGGCCGCGACGAGCGCGGAGCAGGGCGCGGACGAGCCGCGCGCCACAACTGTGTTGTGAACAGCAGCTATGGTTTTACTGCATGACCATCGTCAATGTGAGGGGCGTCCGTTGATTTTTTCTCCGGAACTATAAAACTCACTGTCGTACTGGTGAGGATCTTGTGAGTCGGGTCGGCCACTTCAAGTAGAATTTTGTGAGTGCCGGGTTTCAGTCCGACCAGGATAATCGGGTCTTCACTGGTATGCGCCCATGTACCTTTCCAGTCGTCGACGGTCACGTGAAGGTGACCGAGACGTGGTGATACATCAGCAGCCGCTTTACCAAATACCGGCATGATCCTGGCGTGCTCTGTTCGATACTGGATAATGACGACCCCGCGAGCGAGCGGCTCGGCAAGCGGCGGATAGGCAATGAGTTTTGGCACTGTCTCGGATTCCAATGGAAGTATTGCCGGCGGGTGATTGGGGTCTGCTGCCCCTTGACTGCACGCTGCTGTGCAAAAGAACACACCCAAAGCAAGGGCGAATAGATTTCTGAGAGCGAGGGACATGGTGTTTTCTCCCAGCGACTTCGAAACGATAGTCAGGGCAGAGATTGAAGGCTGGTTTTGATGGTAGCGACCACACGGTTACGACCTTCGTGTTTAGCGTGATACAGGCGTTGATCGGCTGTATGCAGAATTGCCCCGATGGTGTCGCCGTCGCGGCCGAATTGCGATACGCCGATGCTCACTGTGACCGTGGTTGACCGCTGCAGGCCATGAAAAGAATTATCAGCAACGGTGCTGCGCAGACGCTCAGCGATTACGTGCGCGCCTTCAAGCGAAGTTTGAGGTAGCAGTATCATGAATTCTTCCCCGCCCACTCGGGCTACGCCGTCATACGGCCGGATCGAATCGAGGCATATCTCCACGAAACTCTTCAGGATGTCATCGCCAACCTGATGCCCGAAGCGATCGTTGATGGACTTGAAATTATCCAGATCGAGTGCCAATACGGAGAACGGTGCACCGTCGCGTAGTGTCCGGCCAATTTCGACTTCGACCCGCTCCATGAACCGACGCCGATTATCAGCGCCTGTCAGTGGATCAGTCGCTGCAAGGTGTCCAAGCTCTTGATTGGCGCGCTGGAGTTCCTGCAGGGCGCTCTCGGTATACGCCATCGATTCGGCAAGACGCACCATCAACTCCTCTTGGCTGTAAATTTTCGAGAACGACCGTGTGGTGAGGAACGCTTGCACTACCCCATAGCTCAACATGAAGAATCCACCGGCGAAGATCGCATGAGCGAGCCACCACATATGGTTCCACGGGCGTGCAAGGATGAAGGCAAGAGATGACAGCGCGAATGCGGTGACCGAGATGACAAAAATCATCATCAGCGGCGAACGGATACGGCGCATCAGGAGCATTGTCACGGTCAATGTGGAAAGAACGAGGGCACCCCCTTCCATCGAGAGGCGCACCGCGAGATTGCCGGCGATCGGCGTATTCGCGACGTACGCGACTGCCGCGTCAACCAGCAGGAACAGTCCTATCCAGATCAACCAGGAGCGGGCCTTCATTCGCTGGTCCGCGGTATCCGGTGGGCGGTGGTACGACAGCATTCCGACTAACAACAGAATCGACATGACCAGTCGAGAGGCCGGCCCATAAAGCAGGAAGAGCCAGATATTGTGGTGTGCTTGCCCAGTGAGCGCACCGTGCAACGCGTAGATCAGGACAAAACCGAGAAAACCAAGCGTCATCCATCGCAGTAGCGGATCTCCCGATGACTGATAGCAGCGCCACGTTACGTAAGTAACAAACGAGCCTGCCAAGGTGGCTGCCGTGATCGCAACTATATGGAACAGATGGTTCTCGAATACAAGCGTGGGGTCCTGAAAGAAGTATAAGTAGCCAATCAGATAGCCGGGAACAAGCGCAAAACCTGCGAGCAGCAAGAAGGCGTAGACCTTGACCATGAGGCGAACGGCTTCAGGTGGCTCGCCAGTGGCGATGGGGTTGCTCATGGCTCCCTCCAGGATTGAATCCATCAAGCCAGCACCGGTCCGCTGTTGGAACCGCCTGCATGCCAACGGTCCCTCGCTAGATTACGCAAACATGGGATGGAGCGATCTTTGGCATTTCAATATTAGACGCCTTACCAATTTCTGCTGCAGAAGCAGGTAAAAATGCTCATGCGAACGCAGTTAGCTAATGACGAATGTCTCGTTGTTTTCATCGGCCTATGGTGAGCTAGCGCTAGCGACGATAGTAGCGGTGATCGTCATCGTAGCGGTGCCACATGGCCCGATCCTGGTGGCGCTCCCAATAACGACGGCGTTCTGCTTCTCGGCGGGCTTGCTCTCTACGCCAGTTATCTCTACGCCAGTCGTCTCTGCGCCAATTGTCTCTACGATCGTGCCAATGGCCGTCATGCCAGTATCGGTCGTCATGGGCAAGCAACGGCCCTGGCTGGCTGCCGGCTGTACTGACCAAGGTCGGCCAAGGGTTGCCGGCATCGTGGACCGGAACCTGAACTACTGCGACTTCAGTTGCGAAAACAGGGGTTGAGGTCTTCATCTGTGTTGCTGATGCCGAGCCCACTGCCGCGAACGCGAACAGGCCGAAGAGCACCATCCGTGGGTCATGGAATTTCATGAGCGAAGACTACCTCTGATTGACATTTTGACGTGTGACCATCTGGCCGCGGGAAGCCTGTGTGGGGGGGCGCTTACCGAGCGAATGTGCCTGTCCACATAGACCGATAAATAAGGAAAAGTTCTAGGGGGACGCTGCTTAAATAGCCAACGGCGTCACTGAGCGGTCTTTTGGAAAATGATGCTGGTGCGACGGTCGTTGCAGCAGGAACTTCAGGTCACTGGCCAGGTCGATAGGGGCCCTGTATCGGAAATGCCGAGCAGCGCTGGTGGCCTGTTTTACGGCAGTGCCGTCCGAGATCAGTCGAGTCCACCCCTGATGCCAACAAAAAGTTTACTACCGGGTCTCCTCATGGCGCTCTGCGCCTTCGCGTCGCTTTCTTCGGTTGCTGCCGAGCGGAGAGTGCCAGCGCAAAGTAACAACGCATCCACCACCCTGATCGAAACCGCCTCGCGGCAATATGAAAATGGCCAGTTGGACCAAGCTGCTGCGACGCTGGAACGTGCCCTGCATATTCAGCCGAATAATCCTGCGACGTTGCATTACCTCGGTGTGTTGCGTCTTCAGCAGGGGCAGTACCAGCAGGCTGAAACCCTGGCGGCGCGCTCGAACATGCGGGTTGGTCGCAACGTCGAATTACGCAACCGTAACTTCCAATTGATCCAGGCGGCGCAGCAGGCCCAGTCTTCGGGTACCCCGCCCCAAACCATAGGAAACCCGGTCGCAGTACAGAAGGGGCAGGATGAGCAAGCCCAGTGGCGCCACGAAGCAGAAAAGGGCGTTGCTGAACAATCCACACAGGACACTGGCAGCTTCGCTCACGCAAAGGCAGACCGGGTATTGGATTCACCGACGGCTGGCAGGCCTCGGCCGGAAGGAGAGTTGCAAATGGCTTCCGTCGAGTCAGAGCCTGCGCACGATGAGGTTGAGATTCCCCGCGGCCATTTACCGCCTCCGGGTAAATGCCGGATCTGGTTTCCTGATCGCCCGCCGGGACATCAGCCCGCACCCGGCAAATGCAAGAAACTGCGAGACCGGGTTCCGTCAGGGGCCTACCTGGTGCGCGGTTGAGTTTCTGCGTGTCATTCACGGTCAGGCGTCGGGGCCGCTCGGGTAGTACAGAAACTATCGTTCGGACCTTCCGGGGTTTTTCATGTCAGGGCTCTGCATCCGCCGCAGCATGAGCCAGCTGCGGATGCTTTCATCGTCTAGCCACGTCCGAAAAGTAAAACTTGTCCAGGGTATGCCTCGACTCGGTGTACTCGAACTGCCGGCCGTCCTGCAAAAAGGTCTGGTTGCTGACCACGATCACATGGCTCTGCCCCTCAAGATCAAGGTGCTGCTGGTCGTCCTTGCCTCGCGGTACGGCTTCGATGGTGCGCTGGGCGTAGCTGATTTGCAGATGCAGTGTCTGTTCGATGAAGGCATAGATCGAATGCTCGGCAATCTCGCAATTCAGCCCCGGAATGAGATCGGCGACGAAGTGGTTGATGTCGAGGATGACCCGTTTGCCATCGATTCGACGCACGCGTTTGATCCGCGTGATCAGGCTACCTTCTTCGGCTTTCAGGTGTTCACGCAAGGCACCTTGCAGGGGGAACTGCTCGAACGCCACCACCTCGGTGCTGACGTCATTGCCCAGCCTTGGGTGGGTTTCCTGGAAACTGACGATGCCGCCGAGCTGGAATTCGATCGGATTGGGCGACAGCACGAAGGTGCCTTTACCATGAATTTTTTGCGCGAAACCGCGTTCCTGAAGCAGTTCTATGGCTTGGCGCACGGTGCCGCGACTGGCCCGGTAACTCTCCATCAATTCGGTTTCGGAAGGCAGACGGGCACCGCGTTCCAGTCGTTCGGTGGTGATGCTGGTAAGCAGATCGCTGTAGATCTGGTTGTATTTGCTCATGGGAATGGCTGCGTTGTGCTCAAGGGAGGAACCTTAGGGAACGCGTGAGGGTTTGTCTATTGCACAAATGGCGGGGTAGTCCTGGCTGTCAGAAACATCGCCGTTGGGCGGGACATGGATAAATAAACTCAAACTCGTCTGTACGAGTTGTTGCTTTAACTCGTACAGACGAGTATTTTTCGCTTCGGTGTGCTGCCAAACAACAAAAACACAGCGGATGGAAAAGCATGAGCCACGATTACGCGACTATCGCCAGCGAGCTGCTTCATAGCCTCGGTGGTGCTGACAACCTTGAACAGGCCGCACATTGCGTCACGCGCCTGCGCCTGGCCCTCAAAGACCCACAGCGGGTCAACAGTACGACGCTGAATCAGGTCGACCTGGTCAAAGGCTCGTTTTTCACCGGCGGACTGTTTCAAGTCGTCATCGGTCCTGGCGAGGTCGAGAAGGTCTATGCCGCGCTGCGCGAGCAGACGGGGCTTGCTGCGTCGACCATCGCCGACGTGAAACAAACGGGCGTCGATAAAACCAACGCCATGCAGCGTCTGGTGCGGGTGTTCTCCGATGTGTTCATGCCGATTCTACCGGCGCTGATCATTGCCGGGCTGTTGATGGGCGTGAACAACCTGATCGGCGCCAAAGGCATGTTCATTGCGGGCAAAACCCTGCTTGAGGCTTACCCGACGCTGGACGGTGTCTGGAGCTTGATCAATCTGATGGCCAACACCTCGTTCGTTTTCCTCCCGGCGCTGGTCGGCTGGTCGGCTGCCAAGCGCTTTGGCGGCAGTGAAATCCTTGGCATCGTGCTTGGCCTGATGCTGGTTCACCCGGACCTGCTCAACGCCTGGAACTACGGCAAGGCGGTGGCCGGGCTCGACGGCCAGAGCCTGCCGTATTTCGATATTTTTGGCTGGTTCAAGATCGAGAAGGTCGGCTACCAAGGGCAGATTCTGCCGATCCTGCTGGCCGCCTACGTCATGAGCGTCATTGAAAAATGGCTGCGGGCGCGGGTACCCAATGCCATTCAACTGCTGGTGGTGCCGATTACCACGATCGTCGTCACCGGGGTGTTGGCCCTGGCCGTGATCGGTCCGGTGACCCGTCACCTGGGGATTCTGATCACCGAAGGCGTGGTGACCTTGTTCGACCTGGCGCCTATGGTCGGCGGGGCGATTTTCGGTCTGCTGTATGCACCGCTGGTGATCACCGGCATGCACCACATGTTCCTCGCCGTCGACTTACAGCTTATTTCCACTCAGGGCGGCACCTTCATCTGGCCGATGATCGTCATGTCTAACCTCGCACAAGGCAGCGCGGCACTCGGGGTGTTCTACATGACCCGCAGTGCGCGGGATAAAAGCATGGCCTCGACCTCAGCGATTTCCGCCTATTTCGGCATCACCGAACCGGCCATGTTCGGCGTCAACCTGCGCTACAAATTTCCGTTCTACGCAGCGTTGATCGGCTCGGCGCTGGGCTGCATGTTTCTGTCGCTGAACAAGGTTCAGGCCTCGGCGATCGGTGTCGGTGGTTTGCCCGGTTTCATCTCGATCATCCCGCAATATATCCCGATGTTTGTGGTCGGGATGATCATCACCATGATCGTGCCGTTCGTTTTGACCTGTGGCTTGAGCATGAAGATTGTCCGGCCTGGATATCGAGTCGCCTGAAAGATCCATTCGCGGGCAAGCCCGCTCCCACATTGGAACGCGATCAACTGTGGGAGCGGGCTTGCCCGCGATGAGGCCCGCAAGGCCGATACAAAACTTACTGAAGGAACTCAGTCATGCAAGACTGGCAACGCTCGGTGATCTACCAGATCTACCCGAAGAGTTTTCACAGCCACGCCGGCAACCCCACAGGTGATCTGCTCGGGGTGGTGGCCAAGCTCGATTACCTGCAATGGCTGGGTGTCGATTGTCTGTGGATTACCCCGTTCCTGCGTTCGCCCCAGCGCGACAACGGGTACGACATCAGTGACTACTACGCCATCGATCCAAGCTACGGGACCATGGCTGACTGCGAGTTGCTGATCGCCGAGGCCGGCAGGCGGGGCATCAAGCTGATGCTCGATATTGTGGTCAACCACACTTCCGTCGAGCACATCTGGTTTCAGCAAGCGCGCAGCAGCCTTGATAACCCGTACCGTGACTTCTACATCTGGCGTGATCAGCCGAACAACTGGGAATCCAAGTTCGGCGGTTCCGCCTGGGAGTACGAGGCGCAAACCGGTCAGTACTTTCTGCACCTGTTCGATCGCACCCAGGCTGACCTGAATTGGGACAACCCGCAGGTGCGTGCCGAAGTGTTCAAATTGATGCGCTTCTGGCGTGACAAGGGTGTGGGCGGTTTCCGCCTGGACGTCATTAACCTGATCTCCAAACCAGCAGACTTTCCCGAGGACAACACCGATGGTCGGCGCTTCTACACCGATGGTCCGAACGTGCACGACTACTTGCAGGAAATGCACCGTGAAGTCTTCGAAGGCCACGACCTGATCAATGTCGGCGAGATGTCTTCAACCAACCTGGAACATTGCATTCGTTACTCGCGGCCGGACTCGAAAGAGCTGTCGATGACCTTCAACTTTCATCACCTGAAAGTTGATTACCCGAACTTGCAGAAATGGGTTCGCGCTGACTTCGACTTCCTCGAACTCAAACGCATCCTTTCCGACTGGCAGACCGGGATGCAGGTCGGTGGCGGCTGGAATGCACTGTTCTGGTGTAATCACGATCAGCCGCGAGTGGTTTCGCGGTTTGGTGATGACGGCGAACACCGCGTGGTGTCGGCGAAAATGCTCGGCACTGCGCTGCATTTTTTACAGGGCACGCCATTCATCTATCAGGGTGAAGAGTTGGGCATGACCAACCCGGGGTTTGAGAGCATCGAGCAGTACCGCGATGTCGAGACGCTGAACATCTTCCGGCTCAAGCGTGATGCCGGGGAGTCCGATGCGTCGAGCATGAGCGCGATCATGCAGAAATCCCGTGACAACAGTCGCACCCCGATGCACTGGAACACGCAACCCAATGCCGGTTTCAGCAGTGCCGAACCATGGATTGGTGTGCCGGCCAACGCCACGCAGATCAACGTCGAAAACCAACTCGACGACACGACTTCGGTGCTGCACCACTATCGCCAGTTGATTGCCCTGCGCCGCAGCGAATCGCTGATTCAGGACGGCGTGTACCGCCAGCTCTTGCCCGCGCACCCGCAAGTCTGGGTGTACCTGCGTGAAGGCGTAGGCGAGCGGTTGCTGGTGGTGAATAACTTCTATGGCACGGCGTGTGAAGTCGAGTTGCCGGAGCGGGTAATCACCGACTGCATGTTGCAACGCCTGGTGATTAGCAATTTCCCGGATTGTGAGACACGCAGTCGACAGCTGTTTCTGCGGCCGTACGAGTCGTTCGTCCTGCACCTGACCGACTACTAAAAAAACCATCTTCAAACAACTCGCAGAGCTCTGCGCGGGGTTTCTTGCGCGCAGATTTTGCCGGATGAACACAATAAAAATAATGAGGCGGCTCTTGAAAACAACAATTAACCGCAACCTTGCAACATCGTGCGTGTGTCTGATGTTGCCATTCTCGGCCCAGGCTTTGGAGTTCGCCGGTTACTTGCGCAGCGGTGTCGGGACCTCGGTCAACAGCGGTTCTCAGCAGTGTTTTCAGCTGCAGGGTGCCCAGTCGAAATACCGCTTGGGCAACGAATGCGAGCAGTACGCGGAGCTGGAGTTGCGTCAGGACTTGCACACCCTGGACGACGGCTCGGTGCTGAGCGTCGACGGCATGGCTTCGTTGTACAACCAATACGACAAAGACCTGACGTTCAACGGTGATAACGGTTCGGTGCGCATGCCGCAGATGTACGCACAATGGTCGAACTTGCCGAGTCTCAATGGTGGTTCGTTGTGGGCCGGTCGTCGCTACTACAAGCGAAACGACATCCATATTTCCGACTTCTACTACTGGAACCAGAGCGCCACGGGTGGTGGTATCGAGGATGTGAAGATCGGCGATCTGAAATACAGCTACGCCTTTTCGCGCAAGGACAACCTGTACCAGAAAGATTATGTCACCCGGCAGGATTTCAACGTCGCGGGTTTTCAAACCAACCCCGGCGGTGAACTGGAATTTGGCCTGAGTTACATCGAAAAACCCGACCGTAGCGACGCGCACGCCGGTTGGGCAATCACCGCCCAGCATGTGCAGAAAAACTTCCTCGGCGGTAAGAACAAACTGGCGCTGCAATACGGCGAAGGGCCTGGCACCGGGTTGGGTTATACCGGCGATGTGGGCCTGAACGACAGCAACAAGAGCTACCGGCTGGTGGAGTTCTTCGACTGGCAAGTGACACCGCGTTTTGGTGGTCAGGTCGAAGCGGTCTATCAGAAGGATATCCGCCCGGACGGTAACGGCCAGAACTGGATCTCCCTGGGCGTTCGCCCGGCTTACGCGATCACCGACCAATTCAAGTTGGTGACCGAGCTGGGACACGATCAGGTCGAGGCCTCAGGAGGTACGCGCAAGTTGAGTAAATTCACCTTTGTCCCGACCTGGTCGCCAAAAGGCCCGGGATTCTGGGAACGTCCCGAGGTGCGTTTGTATTACACCTATGCCAGCTGGAACGAAGCGGCCAAGCGTGCGGCCAATGAACTGGCACAAGGTTCCGCGTTGTCCGATACCGGCGCGTTCGGCACGGCGCTGCATGGTGCGAACGTCGGATTGCAAGTCGAGTACTGGTGGAAATAAGCGATGCTGTCGGAGCCCGCGCTCCATCGGCACTTCAAAGAACAAAACCGCAGGTGAAGTCATGACCATAACCCAACCATTGCAATTGCTGGCGCCGCTGTCCGGGGTGCTGGTGCCACTTGATCACGTGCCGGATCCGGTGTTCGCCAGCCGGGTGATCGGCGACGGCCTGTGCATCGATCCGACCTCGCAGACCCTTTGCGCGCCGTTGGCCGGCGTGGTCAGCAATCTTCAACACAGTGGCCATGCGATCAGCATCACCGATGACAGCGGCGTACAGGTGTTGTTGCACATTGGTCTGGACACCGTGAACCTGGCGGGTAAGGGGTTCAGCGCCTTGGTCGAGCAGGGCCAGCGTGTCGAGGCCGGACAGCCGTTGATCGAGTTCGATGCCGACTATGTAGCCCTGCATGCCCGCAGCCTATTGACCTTGATGCTGCTGGTCAGTGGCGAACCCTTCAGCCTGCTGACACCTGACAATGGTCTGGTGGCGTGCGCGCAGCCCGTGTTACGCCTGAGCCTTGGCGATCCGCGGTCCAGTGTTGCGCAGGAGGAGGGCGAAGCGCTGTTCTCCAAACCGGTCCGCCTGCCTAACCCCAATGGTCTGCACGCACGACCGGCGGCGATTTTTGCGCAGGCGGCGAAAGGTTTTACGGCAAGTATTTGTCTGCACAAGCAGCAGGACAGCGCCAACGCCAAGTCGCTGGTGGCGATCATGGCGTTGCAGACGGTTCACGGCGATGCGCTGCAGGTCAGCGCGGTGGGAGAGGATGCCGAATTGGCCATCCGCACGCTGACCCAACTACTGGTGGATGGCTGCGGTGAGGCCGTGACGGCGTTGGCGGTCGTGGCGCCGGTAGTTCAGGCGCAGGAGGTGTCGACGAAGCTGTTGCGCGGTGTTTGTGCTTCGGGGGGGACGGCCTTTGGGCACGTGGTGCAGGTGGCTGAGCGCGCCCCGGAGGTGCCTGAGTTTGCCGCGGATCAGTTTCTGGAGCGTGAGTCGCTGGAGCGTGCGCTGACCCGCGCGACGCAGGCACTGCAACACTTGCGCGACAACGCGCAAGGTAAGGCGCAGGGGGATATCTTCAAGGCACATCAGGAGTTACTGGAAGACCCGAGTCTGCTGGAACAAGCTCAGGCCCTGATTGCTGAGGGCAAGAGCGCGGCGTTTGCCTGGAACAGTGCAACTGACGCCACCGCTACGTTGTTCAAGTCGCTGGGCAATACGTTGTTGGCCGAGCGGGCGTTGGACCTGATGGATGTCGGCCAGCGTGTGCTCAAGCTGATTCTTGGGGTGCCGGACGGTATCTGGGAATTGCCGGATCAGGCGATTTTGATTGCCGAACAACTGACACCGTCGCAGACCGCTGCCCTGGATACCGACAAAGTGTTGGGTTTCGCCACCGTGGGCGGCGGTGCCACCAGCCATGTGGCAATACTTGCTCGGGCCCTGGGTTTGCCAGCGGTGTGTGGTTTGCCGATTCAGGTGTTGTCGCTGGCCAGTGGCACTCGGGTGTTGCTCGATGCGGACAAGGGCGAATTACACGTAGACCCGGCGGCGCCGGCTATCGAACAGCTGTACGCCAAACTACAGCAGCAACGGCAACGGCATCTGCACGAACTCGAGCAGGCTTCGCTGGCGGCCTGCACCCGTGATGGTCATCACTTCGAGGTCACGGCCAACGTCGCTTCGCTGGCCGAAACCGAGCAGGCCATGAACCTCGGGGCTGAAGGTGTCGGCCTGCTGCGTTCGGAGTTTTTGTATCAGCAGCGCAGTCTGGCGCCGAGCCTTGATGAACAGGCCAGCATCTACAGCGCCATTGCTCGTACGTTGGGTCCGCAGCGCAATCTGGTAGTGCGTACGCTGGATGTCGGTGGCGACAAACCGCTGGCCTATGTGCCAATGGACAGCGAGGCCAATCCGTTTCTAGGCATCCGCGGGATTCGCTTGTGTCTGGAGCGTCCGCAGCTATTGCGCGAACAACTTCAGGCGATTCTGAGCAGCGCCGGTCTGGCCCGGCTGCACATCATGCTGCCGATGGTCAGCCAGTTGTCGGAGCTGCGCCTGGCGCGGCAGATGCTGGAAGAAGAGGCGCTGGCGCTCGGGCTCAAGGAGCTGCCGAAACTGGGCATCATGATCGAAGTCCCGTCCGCAGCATTGATGGCGGACCTGTTTGCCCCCGAGGTGGACTTCTTCTCCATCGGCACCAACGACCTGACCCAATACACCCTGGCCATGGACCGTGATCACCCACGTCTGGCCAGCCAGGCCGACAGTTTTCACCCCTCGGTATTGCGTCTGATCGCCAGCACCGTGAAGGCCGCCCATGCCCATGGCAAGTGGGTCGGGGTGTGTGGCGCGCTGGCTTCGGAGACTCTGGCGGTGCCGCTGTTGCTAGGGCTTGGGGTGGATGAATTGTCGGTCAGCGTGCCGCTGATTCCGGCGATCAAGGCCGCGATTCGCGAGGTCGAGCTCAGCGACTGTCAGGCTGTCGCGCATCACGTACTTGGGTTGGAGAGTGCAGAGCAGGTCCGCGAGGTCTTGTCTTTGCAGCAGCAGGCGATGGTCGAAACTTCACAGGTGTTGGAGAACTAAACATGTTCGAGAAAATGCAACGGGCGTTCTGGAAAGCATTGACCCCGGATCTGCTGGTGGATGAGCCGAAGGTGACTGCTCTGCTTTCTACTGACCTGCCGTCGAGCGTGATCGCCGCACTGGGAGGGCTGGATAACCTGGCGTCGCAACAGCGCATTGCGATAACGCGAGTGCGGGTCCAGTTGCGTGATGTAACCCGACTGGACGAACAGGCCTTGCGTGCGGCGGGTGTGCCGGGGGTGATGGTGCTGGCGGTTGGCGTGGTGCATGTATTAATGCCAGTGCCCAAGGTGGGACCGACTGTCTGCGCGTGATCCAACGAACACGACCCCGTCAGATCGGGCAGACTCAAATTGCTACTTGAGGTTTAGAAGAGCGTCCAGAGATGGCATTCGACGATAGCAAGTCAATCATGGCGCGCGCGGCCGCAGATTGACGACGATGGGGTGCATAGACCAAGGAGAATGGTCGCGACCGGCCCCGCAGGTGAGGCAATATTTCCACCAACCGACCGCGTTCCATTCGGTCACGGACGATGAACTCGTAGCTCTGGCAAATGCCGATGCCCTGTTCGGCCAATGACACCACACCCAGCACGTCATCCGAGGTTTCGATGGACGAGCTGGGCAACCAGTCAATGTCTCGCTCGCCATCGCGAAATACCCAGGGCGCCAGGCGACCCGTCCGCGGCATTACGAATGGCAGGCACATATGTCGTTGCAATTCGTCCAGTGACTGAGGCGTACCGGCTCGTTCGACGTATTCGGGCGACGCGACCAGCAGCAATGCTGCGTCCTCGAGCTTGCGCGCCACCATGCCGCTGTCGGGCAAGTGACCAAGACGGATGGCGAGATCGAATCCCTCGGCTACCAGATCGACATTGCGGTTGGTGATGTTCAGCTCGACGTGTACTTGCGGGTATTGCCGGGCAAAGCGCGCCAGCAACGGCGGTAATCGGTAGTGCCCATAGGTTGTCGGCACGCTGAGCCGAACGCGTCCGGCCAACTCACCCTCCTGGCCCTGTACATCGCGTTCGGCTTCCTCCAGGAGCGAGAAGGCCGAGCGCGTCTGCTCCAGATAGAGTCGTCCGGCTTCGGTCAAACCAAGTCGGCGCGTGGTTCGTTGCAACAATTGCCGTCCCAGGCGTACTTCCAGCCGGGCGACGGCACGACTCAATACCGAAGGTGTGCTCGATAGCGCCACGGCGCCTGCGGTGAAAGAGCCATGCTCGACCACGGCAATGAAGACCTCAACATCCCCCAGATAGTCGAATTTTCGACTCATTTTGCTCTCCAAAGAACAAATGTTTTTCCATTAGGTCAGTTTATCTCCTCAATGGTGATGAATACAGTAACGCCCATTCCTCATCACAGGGTTGCAGCCATGAGTCAGAGCTCCTCCGTTTCCATGAAGTTGATGTACAAATTCGCGACCATGCTAGCCATAGTCTTCGCGACAGCCACGGCCCAGGCCGGCAATGTGCTGGTCGTCTTGTCCGATGAGAACCATCTGGATCTGAAGGACGGAAAGGTCTTCCCGACCGGGTTTTACCTCAATGAACTGATGCAGCCAGTCAAGCTGCTGCTCGATGCTGGCCATCGGGTCACGTTTTCGACGCCGACTGGGAAAGCGCCGACGGTCGACGCGAAATCCATCGATCCGATGTACTTCGACAACAATCCCGTCGATCTGCAGGTGCACCAGGACTTGCTCAACCAACTGGCGCTGACTTCGAAGGAAAACTCGCCGGTGGTCAGTCTGGCGCGCATCGAACAGCTGGGCTATGGCCGTTTCGATGCAGTTTATATCCCCGGTGGTCATGCGCCGATGCAGGATCTGTTGAAGAGTCCAGCGCTGGGGCGCCTGCTGACCGAGTTCCACAGCCGTAACAAGACGACCGCGTTGGTCTGCCACGGCCCGATTGCCTTGCTGTCGACGCTGCCGGATGCCAATGGTTTCGTGGCTGCGCTGGAATCTGGCCAGGCCAAACGTACACCGCAGTGGATTTACAGCGGCTACCAGGTCACGGTCATCAGCAACCAGGAAGAAGAGCAGGCCAAGCCCCAACTGGGCGGTGGCGAGATGAAACTCTACCCGCAGACCGCACTGCAACAAGCCGGGGTGCAATACCGCAGCAATACCACTCCGTGGACGCCCAATGTCGTTGTCGACCGTGAATTGATTACCGGCCAGAACCCGGCTTCGGCAATCGCAGTTGGACACGAACTGCTTAAGCGCTTGAAGTAGCGCTGTCCGGCGCCGCAGCCTGACCATCCGAGCTTATCTTGATAAGTCCAGGGGCCCTCGAAGGGCCCGTTATCATTGAGAGAATGGCCCAGTCAGAAGTATTTGAGCCATCCGATATCGCGACGGCGTGCCTTCAATGCCGAGAACCAGTGCACTGGTAAATACAGCGCTAAAGCCAGGATGAGCGCTGTCAGCCACACAGCCCAAATGCTGTCGTAACCGAAAAATTTGCCTTGGTTCAATCCGAACAATGCCACGCTGATCAGATACAGCGCTTTCAGTACGTAAAGGTGGAGCAAGTAGAAGAACATCGGCGCCGCGCCAAATACTGCCAATGTATTGACCCACTTGCGTTGTTGAGCCCGCTCCAAGGCACGAAGCAGTAACAAACCAACTCCCAGAGTCAGACAAAGGAACAGCAGGGAGGGTGGGTATTTTGTAATGTTGAAGTAACTCATAAGGGTTTGTGTGATGCCTTCATGGGTTACCCAGTGGACCTCGCCATAACCGTTGACTGCTCGCAGGGCGGCAAATCCGATCAATGCCCCGGCCCCTGCAAGTAGCAGAGTGCGCTGACGCTTTTCGGCCAAAACCTGGCTGGCAAACCAAGGGCCGATACTGAACCCAAGGGCGATCACACCGATCCACGGAAGCACCGGGTAGGAGGTGCGCAGACGCAAGCTGTCGGAGAAAACGATCCAGCCGCGATCATGCAGAATCGCCCAAGGTATATGTATTGGCGAACCTGTCGAGAAGTGCACATTATCCAGAAGATTGTGCCCTGCCACGATCACCAGGCCCAGTGAGCACAGAATAGCTTTAGGCAACCAAACCAGTCCGGCCAGGGCAATCATGCATACACCAATGGCCCAGATCACTTGCATGTAAATCACTGTAGGCGGGAGCTGAAATGTCCAGGCGAAGTTCACCAGGCTGAACTCCAGTAGCACCAGGAATAGACCGCGCTTGAATAAAAAGGCTGACACATCGCGCTTACCCTGATGTTTTTCGCCATACAGGTAAGCGGAGAGTCCAGTCAGAAGTACGAACACTGGTGCACATAAATGGGCGAGTGTACGGCTGATAAATAGCGCCGGTTCAGTGGAGTCGATGTTCATTGGGTCTGTTACTTGACGGTGCAAAAAGAACGTTTCGCGCACGTGATCCAACAGCATAAGGAGGATGACCAATCCCCTTAGGGCATCAATGGACAGTAGGCGCTGGTTCAGGTTTGTGATGGGCGGGATGTGAGTGGTAGCTGTCATCGAATGTCGCAAGCAGGGAGTGGATGGCTCTGCCAGTGATAACCGGCAGTTCGAATTTACATTCGTTATAACATATCACTCATCTCCATTTCGAAGACATTCCAATGGGTCAGCTCATTCCGGCGTCACTGGCAAACCCGGGGGGATTGCTCATCCGTGTGAGTCCATTGCTGCCACCTTGCGCTGGCAGTCAAACGCTCTAGTCCGTCGCTTTGATTGATCTGTGTCGTAAAACTGTAATGTTACGGTCATAGAATTGAAACGACCTCTTACACTTTACCTCAGCTGGCCTTTGGCCTTTTTCATGGATGAGCAAGCCGCATGCGTCGTGTCGTATTCAATCAGAAGGGGGGCGTTGGAAAATCCAGCATTGCCTGTAATCTTGCCGCCGTCAGTGCTGCCGAAGGTTACCGAACGCTGCTGGTTGACCTCGATCCCCAGGCCAACTCGACTCACTACCTCACGGGCTTGATCAACGAGCACATTCCCGCAGGCATAGCCGACTTCTTCAAACAAACACTGTCCAGCGGCTTCGAAGGCAGAAGCAATCGAGTGGCCATCACCGAGACCGATTACGACAACCTTCACCTGGTGACCGCCAGCCCTGAACTGTCAGACCTCCAGTCAAAACTGGAGAGCAAATTCAAGATCAACAAGCTGCGCAAGTTACTGGTTGAGTTGTCCGAGGATTATGAGCGCATCTATATCGATACGCCTCCTTCACTGAACTTCTATACGTTCAGTGCACTGGTGGCAGCAGATCGGTTGCTGATTCCATTCGATTGCGGCAGCTTTTCACGTCAGGCGATGTACCGTGTCATCGCACAGGTAGAAGAGCTACGTCTTGATCACAATGAGTCACTGAAAGTGGAAGGGGTGGTGGTCAACCAGTTCACCGGGCATACCAGCCTGCACCAATCTCTTGTGAATGAGCTGTTGGCCGAAGGTTTGCCTGTTCTGCCGATTTACCTGAGCAGCTCCGTCAAGATGCGTGAATCTCACGAAGTGTCAGTTCCCATCGTCCATTTGGCCCCTCGCCATAAGCTTTCGCTGGAGTTTGCCGGCTTGCTGGATGCCCTGGAGCGGGCCGCTTAGTTTCATCACGGAAGGGGCAGATCAGCCGGTGCCGGTGATTCAAAGCCAGTTTGTACAGCTGAAACACTGACGAAACATTCCGGCCATATGATTCGCGTCACTGAAACCTGGGAGGGTTGGAGATGAATCGGCCATCAAGAAGTATGCGCAAACTGCTCGACGCCGTTGCCAGCAACAATGAGGCAGCGGCGCTTGAGGTGATGCGTGCTGCCGAGCAGCTTCAAGATGAGGTATTGCGCCAACGATTGCTCAACCTGATTCATCGGCTCAACCAAGACGCCAATGACTTGCGAATGGCGCGGGACTATATCCAGGGCGGAGCCATCAAGCTCGCCTGACCCGCGATGCCAGTCAGTTAAACCCCGTGGAAGCGATGCTGGTAAAGGGAATGGGCGTCGTCATGCGCCCATCATGCGAAAGTGGCTCGGCGGCGGCTTTTAATCGAGTTTAAACAGGATGAACAAAGTCCGAGCACGGAGAAAAACCTGTTCTCCGGCCACAAAGCGTCGTAGTTTACGCGCCATAACTACAAGGACGTTGGGGGTCTAAGTGGGAGTTTATCGTCTGTTATTGGCCGTTCTGGTCGCTGTTTCTCATATGGGCAAGACGTTCATGGGGTTAAACCCCGGCGTCATTGCCGTGATTTCCTTCCTGATCATCAGCGGTTTCGTGATGACCTCGCTGATCGAGCGCAACTACAAGGCGTTGGAGAAAGTCGGCCTGTTCTATCTGGACAGGGTCTTGCGCCTTTACCCTCAGTTCCTGTTCTACTTCGTGGTCTCTTGCACAGTGATCTATTTCCTGCTGCCCGACACGCCTCAAGCGTCCGAGCTGACCCTCAGGAACATTGCCGCAAGCCTTCCTATGATTCCCCTAGGGTTCTACATGTTCGGTGCAGCCGGGGTGGAGATCCTGCCGCCCGCCTGGTCGCTGGGACTTGAGATGTGTTTCTACCTGGTGATCCCTTTCCTGATCATCTACAGGGCACGGGGCGTTGCCTTCGCCTTGTCCGTTGCCGTATTCATGGCTGCGTGCCTTGGCTTCATCAACACCGACCTGTACGGCTACCGCTTGCTCCCGGGCGTCCTGTTCATGTTCCTGTGCGGCAGCTACCTCTACAAACCTCAGGCGAAGGGTTTAGCGATCGCTGCGGGCACCGCCGTAGCGGCAGCATTGATTTTTGTGGCGATCATGGCGGGGCTGATCGAACGCCGACCGTTCAACGCCGAGGTGACCGCCGGTATTGCGCTGGGCGTACCCGCCGTGTACTTGCTGACAAAATTCAAGTTTCACCGGGCTGACGAGTTCCTCGGGAACATCAGCTACGGCGTGTTCCTGAATCACTTTGTGGTGATGTACTTCCTGCGTGCTTTTTGGCCGGTTGCATACGATGGTCACATCGTTGCAACGGTGCTGGCTCTGTCGTTTTTACTGAGCGGCGTTTCGTACTACTGCGTCGAGCAGCCAGCCTTGAAGCTTCGGCATGCGCTTCGAGCCGGTGCGAAGTATGGAGTGGGTCAAGTGCGGGGCAGCGAAATTGCGGCTTAGTGGCCGTGGTGGTTGCAGTCGCTGTCATTCTTTTGCTCTATGTGAAAACAGATAGGGGCGCTTTCAAAAAGCGCTTCTCATGATCAGGATCCGGCAACAGGCATGTGTCGTATTTCCCGAAGAGCCAATAACGATTGAGCGCAATGCGGTCGTATGCCCAATCTAGAAGTTTGCGAGGGAAGATGCGCAACAGACTCACGGGGCGCCAGACTGCGGAAAACTGGCTGATGACTTCGAAAAATGCATCCGAACGCGTCCAGTAGTGTCGATCGCGGATCACCGCCATGGTGTCGAATTGATCCACGGGCAAACCTGCCCAGGCGAGCAGAGCCTGCCCCTCGGGTGACTGAACCGCCGCCAATCGCACGCGCCGCTGGCGGTCATGACGAATCAAGAACTTCGCCCAGGCATTGCATAGCTTGCAGACACCATCGAACAAGACCACCGTCTCTCCTGGTTTGAGCAGTGGTGCGGGTGAGGGGCGGATTTGCGAGGCTGGCATAAGTATGGGTCCAAGGGAACCTGGTTTGTGTAAGCGGGGTCTCGGTTAAACCGGCGCTAGCAGCACCTTGGGTGCTGCATTTGAGGCTCGAGGCCGCACACTTCTGCCAGCTTGGGGACGCGCTACAGCGATCAGCCGTTGGCGTGATCGGCCGCCTTGGCTTTGCTTACAGCTACAGCGGCTTCAGCCTTCTGTTTCTGTGCAACCTGGAAGGCTTTCATCGAGACTGTCCGGGCCGACTCCATGCGTGCGAAGGTCCGATCACCGCCACCTGTGGCCATCGCCAGAGAAGAAGCGGTCAGGGTGGCGACTACGAAGAGAACTTTCATGGATTTCATTAGGGTATCCTCAAGTGAGATTTTGTTAACAGCTAACAGCGGGATTTATTTACTAAAGCTGAACTTCCTTGTTCAACTTGGGCTCATCATCCAGCCAGTGCGGTGTTTCTTGTTGCCCAGGAGCTTTGCTCCACGCGATCTTCGGTGCCTTTGCTTTTTGCCCAGGCAGTGAGCAGTACCATCGCCGCGAATCCACCGACGATGAGAACCGGATAGGCTGCCAGCAACTCCACCAGCGAGTACTTCCAGGCCAGCGGACGACCAACGCCCAGCATGGCGGCATAGAACCACGACACGCCAGAGAGTGCACCGGAGAACAGCGCCAGCATGCGCAGGCTGAAGGAGAGTTTCAGTAGCGAACCGGCTTTTTTCAGTGCCGGCAATACAGCGCTATGCAGCAGGAAGCCGTTAAAGGTCAACAGCACAACGATGCCGATTTTGGCTTGCAGTTTTGGATTGAGGAAATACTCCATCCCCTTGCCGGCATAATCGATCCCGATAATACCGATGCCCGTAATCCAAAGAGCCACAAGTGCAAGCGATACGGTTTTTTGAAGGCTTTCCATATGCGCGTCATCATGGTGCCCTGACGCATCCCCATTCAGGAGTTGCTTGACCATTGCAATGTCACTGGTCAAAACCAGCCCGATTGCCACGCAACAGGCGATAAGGTGGAAATATACAACGCCCAAGCGCAAATATTCCACGGTGGACGAAGAAAGCATACTAAGTTCCATGGTTACCCCTTGGCTTCAATAGTGAATCAATATAGCCCTCAGCACGGCTTGATTGGAGTTTGCCGTTGCTGATTGCAATTAAGATTCAGCATTTACTATTAATTAATCTTGCGGCATTACGCTGCCAAGATAATAGCGAGTTTCGCGAATGATTTTTTAATCATTCGATCATGTCCATATTCAGGTAACAAAAAACATCATCCGCACTGAGTGCATATGAGGTTTAACTTCCACTTCTGTGGGGCCGGCGAGGCCCAGAACCCGATCGACGAGCGGATCAGGCAATGTTGGTAGGGTTGGCCGGACTTCCGCCCCATTCGAGGAAACGGATCTTGTGAACCTCACCCTCGCTGTCTTCATAGACCAGGGTCACTGGTACCACGCCGGTCTTGTCGGATGTATCGGTACGCTGCAGAACCCTCTGCACATCAATATCCATCCCATAATGGTATTCGACGGCTGAGACATGCGCGCCGGGTTCTTGCAGGCCGTTCTGGTCAAAGACACTTGGCGCGAGACTGGAAATCACGGCACTTACTACTGTGGCTATATTCATAAGGCTGTACCTCTTCTGAAGTTCGCTTAACGGGGACTTAATGTGACACATGGAGAACGCGAAGTTCAGCTTAGCTCGACGAACGTGCCTTCCTGAAAAGCCTGTAGTGGCTGCAAACTCCCGGCAATTCCCCGCGCTTGACGCCTTTCGACCATTCGTCCTTTAACCCCCGTATTTGTTGGTCAAAGTCCGTTTTTGAAGGACGTCATGACATGTCATGGCGGATTTTCACGCTAGGTGAATCAGTGATTTCTATTCAGTCGGCCGAGTCCTGACGACCGAAAACACCTGCTATTGAGCCAGGGGAAAAATGGCGGGATCAGTTAAGCCACAACGCAATGTAGCAGCTGGCGTAGCCTGCGTCCGGCTGCGCAGCAGTCGTAAATCCGGCTTGCACGATCTCTCTGACGTACCGCGAACTCTGATTTTACGACTGCTGCGCAGCCGGACGCAGCCTTCGGCAGCTGCTACAAGGAAGGCGTAGCGTTTGGGTTCGCCTGACAGATCGGCATTAGGGCTGTATCCGACCCACGGCGGACGCTCGGAGACAACCTTTGGCATCTCCATGATCGCAATGAAACCAATATGCTCAACGTAGAAACGCGTGCTATCAGCGATTATATTGCTGCAATCAGTGCACTAATGTCCTGCAATCAACCAGTCTTGTTCATCAAGAGATCAGTTCTCACACTGGGGTCACTAATTTGATTGCGATTTCTGACTGAAGGAGAAATGACCATGGTTTCTGCGATCCGGTTTAGCCAGTTCGGCAATCCCGAAGTACTGCAAATGCAGACCCTGAGCGAACAATCGCCTGGGCAGGGTGAGGTGTGGCTTGAGCAAGAGGCTATAGGTGTCAATTTTCTCGACGTTACCCAACGTAAGGGAGCGGTGCCCATTGCGTTGCCATCCGGGCTCGGGCTGGAAGGCGCGGGGCGTGTCGCCATTGTTGGTGCAGGCGTCAGCAATGTGCGAGCAGGGGATCGCGTCGCCTATGCCACCGGTCCAATTGGCTCGTATGCTTCGGCCCGGCTTTATCCTGCGCAGCGCCTGGTCAAAATTCCGGATGCACTGTCGTTTGATGATGCAGCCGCCGTCATGTTCAAGGGCATCACCGCACAGTACCTATTGAAAGCCACCTATCCCGTAGGGCCCGGCACAACCATTCTCCTCTACGGTGTGGCGGGAGGGTTGGGGGAAATTATGGTGCCGTGGGCGAAGCACTTGGGGGCCACTGTGATCGGCGTCGTTTCAAAGTCGGCCAGTGTCGAAAAAGCCCGGCTGCTTGGGTGCGATGAAGTTCTGGTGTTTGATGCTGCAAGCCTGGCATCGGATGTCGCTCGTATCACCGGTGGTCAAAAGGTCGACGTCGTCTATGACCCGATCGGGCGTGTGTCTTTCCAGGCATCCCTGGACAGCTTGCGACCACGAGGTCTGATGGTATCGTTCGGAGCTTCATCTGGTGCGCCCTCAGCGGTGGAACTGTCGACACTCAACTCCCAAGGCTCCCTGTACCTGACACGTCCTTCGTTGGCCGCTCATACGGCGAGTGCTTCCGAGTACCAGGAACGAGCGCAGGATGTGTTGGCAGCCATAGGCGCGGGTATTATCCAACCGCGGGTCCGGGCAAGCTACTCTCTGGCGGACGCAGCATTGGCGCACGCCGACCTGGAGTCGGGGCGTTCATCGGGGGCGATCATTCTAAAACCATGAATCTTGATGTTCTGCACAATCAGCACAGTGACGAAATCGCTGCGTTTCTGGCCGTTGCCTCGCAAGGCTCATTTGTCGGGGCTGGCCGGCTATTGCAGCGGCACCCTACAGTCGTCTCTAAACGACTCGCCGCCATGGAAAAGCGCCTAGGCGTTCGGCTCGTGGAGCGCTCAACCCGGCAGGTTCGAATTACTGAAACCGGTGCCAAGCTGGAGCAGCGCCTTCGCTCAGCCATCGAATTGATGAATGAGGCGCAGCAGCAAGCGTCCGAGGGCGCCAGCGAAATTCGGGGTACTTTGCGGCTTGCATTACCGGCAGCCATGGGCAGGCTTTGGCTTGGCCCGATGCTGCCGGAGTTTCTCAAGGATCATCCGCATGTCTCGATCCTCGCAGACTATAGCGAGCGTCTGGTCGACATCATTGATGAAGGTTTTGACGCTGCGATCCGAATCGGCGAGTTGGAAGACAACCGGTTGATCGCCAAGAAACTGAGTGACCATCGCCGGATACTGTGTGCCTCGCCTGCTTACATCAGAAAGCACGGCATGCCCGAAACTCCACAGGATCTGATCAGGCACAATTGCCTTCGCTTCAGTGGCCTTGCGTCTTTTCCTCAGTGGAGACTCCATCGCGGCAATGAGCTGCAGGCGGTTTCTCCGAAAGGAAACCTGACTGCCAATGACAGTGAATCATTGCTGGCAGCGGCCCGCGCCGATGCCGGAATTCTGGGGGCAGGTGATTGGTTGATGAGCCGTGATATTGCTGCCGGGAGGCTGCTGCATATCCTTCCTGACTGGCAATTGGATACCGCTGGTGGGGTCTATCTGGTCAGGCCATCGGCCAAATTTCCGGGTGCCGTGGTTGTCGCGTTCAAACAATGGATCGAGTCAAAGTTTAGCCCCGCGCCTCCATGGGCCATTTGAAAACAAACGGTATCTCTCTGATTGATCGATTCTGTACCGTCCGGCCCGGCCCGTTGTCTTAATGACCACAGCCCCCCGTTAATGATGCAAGACGCAAAATATCAAAGGTGAATCGAAGCCGCGGTCCGGAAAAGAAACCGCGGCGATCGATCAATCAGGCGGCGGGGAGCAGGCCTTTCTGTTTGGCGACATGAGTCGCCAGTGCGTCCATCAAGTCCGGGGACAGGCAGTCATAGGGTTCCAGGCCGATCGAGCGCAGGCGCTCGCGGATAGCCTTCATTTGTGCTGGCGGTGTGCCGGTTTCGATGATGGAGGACACGAACGCCGCGAATCCCGGCGCAGCCCATCCGCTCTGTGGCGAAAGCTCGGTGTGGACGAAGTCCAGGCCATAAAACGCATGGTCCTTGTTCTCGATGCGCCCAAAGAGATGGGCGTGACATTGCTTGCAGGCGTGGCGCTGGATGGTGGCGGTTTTGTCGACGATCTCCAGTTTTTCGCCGTGGGCAATGACGCTGACCTTATCTCGAGGCACCACCGCGATGACGGCGAATATCGCGTTTTGTGGTTTCCAGCATTTGCTGCAGCCGCACGCGTGGTTATGCAGAGTTTGTGCGTCGATCTTGACCACGACCTTGTCGGTCGCACACAGGCATTGCAGGGTGCCACCCGCGAAATTCGCGGCGGCGGGTTGAATACCATTGTCCAGTGCCGGGTGAAGTTGCAAGGTGCTCATGCTGGCGTCTCCGTTTCAGGGTGTCAGACAAAAGTGCCTGGGGCCGTGCCCCAGACCGGTGGTTCATCGGATTTCGAAAAGGACACAGTGCCTAAACGAGTGACCTCCTTCGGTGCGACCGGTCGGTTACCCAGATCAAGAATAGTCTGCGTTGCGCTGAGCCTCCGCCTGCAGCAAGTTTTTGCACTCCTCAGGTAAATGTTTTCCACCCACCTCGCCGCTGCATATTGGTGAGGTTTCTCAGCTAGTAATGGTTTGACACTCTGCAACTCGCATCCAGCCATTAAAAAAAGCAGCCCTTACTCCCGGATATCATGATTTTTCACAAGCATGAGCCTTCCTTATAGTCCTCCCAAACCCACTTGGAACACGGTTGTGTTTCCCTTGATGCGAGACAGTTTTATGGAGAATAAGAAACGCGCCATCCAAGCTTCAGAGGTTGGGATGGGGACTCGAGTCGTATGGGGAGGAGAGCAGGTTGAGCATCCCTACAATGCGACCCAGACACCCATCGTGGTCAGTGCCGCCTATGGCTATGACGATATCGATAAGTGGTATGACGTGGCATTGGGAAAGGAGCCCGGGTTCATTTACAGCCGTATGAGCAATCCCACTGTCTCTGTCTTGGAAGATAAACTTTGTGAACTCGAAAACGCCGAGTCGGCTGTAGCTTTCAGTACCGGAATGGCCGCAATCAGCGGTGTACTACACACCTTCCTATCCTATGGGCAGCGTGTGATATCTACACGTGACAGCTACGGTGGTACGAACAAAATTTTTGAGGAGTTTCTCCCACGCATGGGCGTGGAGGTCACCCTTTGCGATACGCTCGACACTATGGCGCTTGAGCAGGAGATCGCTAAAGGCTGCAGCGTCCTGTACCTGGAAACACCTACGAACCCAACGCTGAAAATCGTTGATATTCGGCGCCTGGTGGCAGCGGCGAAGCGAGTGGGCGCTTTGGTTGTTGCGGACAATACATTCGCGACGCCTCTGAATCAGAATCCGCTCGCTTTAGGCGTTGATGTGGTTGTGCACAGCGCGACCAAATTCCTGTCCGGTCATGGTGATGTACTCGGCGGCGTGGTTTGCGGCGCCGAGCATTTGATGTCTCAAGTTCGCCATTACCGCGAAATCAATGGTGCCTCGCTGGATCCTTTTTCGGCGTATCTAATAATCCGGGGCATCAAGACTCTGGCCCTGCGTCTTCGCCAGCAACAGGCGAGCGCGAAGCTTTTGGCCGAGTACCTCTGTACCGAGCCGCTGGTTGAGTCTGTGAACTATCCAGGGTTGCCTCAGCATCCAGGTCATGACATCGCTCGTTCACAAATGAACGGATTCGGAGCCATCGTCAGCTTCGTGCTGAAAGGAGGCATGGACACAGTGACCCGTTTGCTACCGCTGCTCAGATTTGCGCATCGGGCGGGTAATTTGGGAGCTGTGGAGACCATCTATGGGCCGGCTCGAACGACCAGTCACGTGGAAAATACCTTGGAAGAACGTCAGGCACTCGGAATTTCCGAAGGTTTGGTTCGAGTGTCAGTAGGTATTGAAGATTCAGCAGATTTATTGGCTGATTTAAAACAAGCCTTCGCTTTAGTGCGAAGTAAACAAGGTGATGCAAGCCTTCACGCTGACAGTGCCCAACGTTTCATTGAGGTAGAAGCCTGAATACGGGCAGGACTTTCGATATTCATCTTAAGCCCTTCATGAAGAATGAAAATAATAAAATCCAGCGACGACAAAATTGTACTGCCCAAAAGCCGGTTACAAGGTGTTTGTCCGAACATTTCATGAGAATAAAACTATGTCCACGCATATCGAAGATAATCAGCCCGATCCAAACTCGCGTTTCAAAAAGGAAATGCAAACTCGCCACATCGTGATGTTGGCACTGGGCGGTGTGATCGGTACGGGATTATTCCTTACCTCCGGTTACACGGTTAATCAGGCAGGGCCACTCGGCGCAGTGATCGCTTACATCATCGGCGCAGTGATGGTGTATTTAGTCATGGTCTGTCTCGGTGAGTTGGCTGTACAGATGCCAGAAACCGGATCGTTCAGTAGCTACGCAACGCGATACCTGGGCCCAGGCACCGGCTATACAGTGGCCTGGCTTTACTGGCTCACTTGGGCAGTGGCTATCGGTTCAGAATTTACAGCGGCGGGCATACTGATGGTTCGGTGGTTTCCTGACACACCGGTCTGGATTTGGAGTGCGCTGTTTGCCATTGCAGTCTTCTTAAGCAATGTTGTCTCTGTCCGGCTGTTTGCGGAGACTGAATTTTGGCTTTCGCTGATTAAGGTTCTGACCGTTATCACGTTCATTGTGATCGGCGGAGCGGCAATTTTCGGTCTTTTTCAAGTACAGAGTTTGCAGGGGGCGGGACTTTCCAACTTCACACGTGAAGGGCTGTTCCCCACCGGGTTCTTACCCATTGCCATGACTCTCCTGGCGGTATCCTTCGCATTTTCCGGAACCGAGTTGATCGGAATTGCGGCAGGTGAAGCGCAAGATCCACAAACCAGCGTGCCCAAGGCAATTCGCACGACAGTGGTACGTTTGGCGCTGTTCTTCGTGGGCACAATTTTCGTCCTCGCGACGTTACTGCCACGAGAGCAAGCGGGGCTCGTAGAAAGTCCGTTCGTCATGGTGTTTGAGCTGATTGGCATTCCATACTCCGCCGACATTATGAACTTCGTCATTCTCACGGCATTGATTTCCGCCGCTAACTCGGGGCTGTATGCAGCATCGCGCATGCTGTGGACATTGAGCGATCAAGGACATATGCCTAAGCGCTACGCCAGGCTTTCCAGTCGAGGCACACCGGTGAATGCCATCGTTCTTAGTATGGCGGGTGCAGTGGCTTCTCTGCTCAGCAGTGTGTTTGCCCCTGATACGGTTTACTTGGCCTTGGTGTCCATTTCCGGTCTGGCGGTCGTGGTCGTGTGGATGAGCATTGCTGCCAGCCAGATCGCGTTCCGCCGTCAATACGTCGCTAATGGCGGACGAGTTGAAGACCTGCATTTCCGCGTACGTGGCTATCCATGGGTGCCTATCGGTGCACTGCTGTGTTGTCTGCTGGCCTGTGTGGGTATCGCTTTCGATCCTGAGCAGCGAGTGGCGCTTTACTTCGGTCTGCCCTTTATCGCGTGGTGTTATTTCGTTTACTGGATCACTCGAAACAAGAGAGCAGAGCGGTTGGCTTTAGCTGCAGCTGTTCATTCCTCTGGCACCGCGTGAATTTCTCAGGCAATGATTGAGCATAAATAAAGCCCTGATGAGGTTGCGCCGATGAGTCAAAAGTCACTACCACCCTTGAATTGGTTGAGGGCATTCGAAGTATCGGCGCGTTATTTAAACTTTACCCATGCGGCGCAAGAGCTCCATCTGACTCAAGGGGCTGTGAGTCAGCAGATCCGTCAGTTAGAAAGTCACCTCGGGGTGGCGCTGTTCAAGCGCCTGCCTCGAGGGCTTGGCTTGACCGAGGAAGGGCAGTCGTACCTGCCTGTCGTACAAGACGCGATCAGTCGTCTTGCAGTCGGCACAAACGAGATTTTCGGCCAGCACAATCGAAGGCATTTGAAGGTGCGTGGCAGCCTTTCCTTTCTTCACTATTGGTTGGCCCCCCGGCTCGCAGATTTTTGTCGGGAGTACCCCCAGATTGATATTCGATATATCAGCAATATTTGGGTGAAAGAACCGGACGGCGAGGATGACCTGGAGATTCGCTGGGGATGCGGTTCGTGGTCAGGCTTGCACGCTCAGCGATTGACTTGGGACATCCTTCAGCCTGTTTGCTCCCCACAGCTCATGGCCAGCTCACCCATACATGAGCCTCGCGACTTGATGAACCATTCTCTGCTGCATGTTTTGGGGTACGAAGAAGGTTGGGGTTACTGGTTGAAGCGAGTTGGAGCAGACGACGTCGACTTTTCCCGTGGCCTTCAGTTTGACACGCTGATTTCCACGATCCGCATGGCCGAATTGGGGCAGGGCGTTGCGCTGGCACGGTCTTCCGTGGTCGAGGATTTGCTCAAGAGTGGGCAATTGGTTGCGCCATTCAATCACCGAATCGAGGCCAGCGAATCCTTTTATCTGGTGCACGAACAGACCGAAGCGCTATCGCCTGATGCCGCAAATTTTTCTACATGGCTGGTGGCTCAAGCCCATCGCCTTTTGTAATACCGATTGGGAGTGGTCATGGATTACGTAAGCACACGCGGCGGTGACATGCGGGTGGATTTTCGCAGTGTGGTTCTGTCGGGGCTCGCCGAAAATGGTGGTCTCTATGTCCCGGCCAGTTTGCCTGTCTTCACCGAGAAACAGATTGCCAGCTGGTCGTGGCTGCCGTTTGATGAGTTGGTCTGGCGAGTGATTTCGCCTTTTGTTGGGTCTTCCATAGACGAAAACACCCTGCGTGGCTTGCTCAGTGACAGCTATCAACAATTCAAGCACCGCGCCATTACGCCACTTGAGCAGATCGGGCATAACGAGTGGATACTCCAGCTGTTTCATGGCCCGACCGGTTCCTCCAAGGATTTCGCCGCGCAATTGCAGTCGCGCCTGGTCGAGCATTTTCTGGAGGAGGTCGGTAAAGAAGCGTTGGTGGTTGGTGCAACTAACGGTGATACCGGCCTCGCGGCGCTTGAAGCCTTTACCAACTGCCCGGCCGCCCGCATGGCGATACTGTATCCGCGCGATGGGCTTGCGCCTGAGCAACTCAGTGCCTTGCAGGCAGCCGACCCGCAGCGGGTCCAGCTGTTTGCGGTTGACGGTAATTTCGATGATTGCCAGATGCTGGTCTCCCGACTCTTGCGTGAGTGGCCATTGGACGCAGTGATGCCGATCTGTTTCAACTCGACCAATTGGATCGGCGTCCTGGCTCAGATCGTTTTTTACTTCCACGCGGCCTTGCAACTGGGCGGTGGCTCGCGTCCCGTTGGCTTTAGCGTACCAGCTGCCAGCTCGGCCGAGATCTACGCCGGCTACATTGCGCAGAAAATGGGATTACCCATCAATCAGGTGATCATTTCGACCAACAGCAATGATGCCCTGCACCAGTTTTTTCATTGCAATCGCTACTCCACCCGGATGACTAATCGAACAGTGTCGCCGGCGATGGACTTCTCGTTGTTTTCCAACCTGGAGCGGTTTATCTGGGAGATTTACGAGCACGATGGCTGCTCAACAAAAGCTCTGATGGAGCATTTTGAACGTTGCGGAGAAATGAGCATCGGCAACCAGCAATGGCTACGTGCCCGAGTACTCTTCGACTCCTATGCGGTAGACGAATCCCAGGTGCGCGATGAGGTCGTCGAGCTGTTCCGCGAGACAGGCTCGGCCATCGATCCTCACACGGCTGTCGGTGTACTGGCTGGCCGGCTTCACCGACGCAGCCTGGGGGCGCCAATGGTCACCTTCGGGCAAATTGCGCCGGCCAAGTCGGCGGCGCTGTTGGCCGAGCTGGGCGTCTGGCAAGCAAGCGTTCCGAGCACTGCCGAGGTGCGCGCACAACCACCGTACCTGGCAAAGCACGATCTGGACGGTCTGTGCCAGGCTCTTCGTCTGGCGCAGCGGAGGCTCGCATGAAGCGCATTCTGGATCCCTTGGACGAACGCATACTGGCCGAACTTACCGCCAATGCGCGAATAGCCCATATCGAACTGGGTGCCAAGATCAACTTGTCGCGTAATGCGGTGCGCCAGCGCATCGAGCGTCTTGAGCGCGACGGTGCGATCCAGGGCTATACGGTACTTCTCGGTGAGTCGCGGCGGCCTGCGTCGCTTATCAGCGCGGTGATCTTCGTCTACCGCTACGACCGCATGCGTGGCGAAGCAGTACTGGCTGCGCTGCGCTCCATTCCCGAAGTCGTGCAATGTGAAGTACTCAGCGGTGAGTTCGATTTAATGCTGCGCGTGAATGCCGCCACACCTGAACGTGTCCATCTCGTGTGGAAGGAAATCGCGGCCATGCCAGGGGTGGAAAACACCGTCACATCGTTCGTCCTTTCTGCAGTGTTTTAAAAAAAACGTGCTTGGGCAAAACGCCCAACTAATACAGCAGACTGCCATATTCAACTGCCACAGCCCGGCTCTTAGGATGTTCCTGTCGAACAACATCAATAAAGGAACAGCTTTCATGACTGAGTACAAAATTGCCTTGGTAGGGTTTGGTGGCGTGAACCGTGGCTTTGCCCAATTGGTCGCCGAGCGTAATGCCGAGTGGAAAGAGTCCCTTGGCTTCACCGTTAAAATTGTCGGTGTCACCGATCTGTTCCTCGGCTCCATCGTTGCTAAAGACGGTCTGGATGCAAAGCAGTTGGTCGCGCTACCGATTGAGAAAGGCGCACTCGCTCAACTGCCCGGCGGCAATGCTGAGGCCTTCAACGAAACCGTGATCAAGCATTCCGGTGCAGACATCATCGCTGAGGCCACTTTCACCAATCCGGTGGATGGCGAGCCCGCCACTACCTTTTGCCGCTGGGCCTTGGAAAGTGGCATTCATGTAGTAACCACCAATAAAGGGCCTATAGCGCTGCACGGTGCCGAACTCAAGGCGTTGGCCCGTCGCAACCAGGTCGCTTTCGAGTACGAGGGGGCGGTGATGAGTGGCACCCCCGTGATTCGTCTGGCCAAGCAGGCCTTGGCGGGTGCCAACGTACAAGGCTTCGAAGGCATCCTGAACGGCACTTCCAACTACGTGCTCACCCAGATGAAAGACGGCCTGGCGTTCAACGATGCCGTCGCACAAGCGCAACAGCTCGGCTACGCCGAGGCAGATCCGACCGCCGACGTGGAAGGGTTTGACGTACGCCTCAAGGTGGTGATCCTGGCCAACGAATTGCTCAATGCACGACTGAATGTCAGTGATGTAGCGTGTTCGGGTATCAGCAATATCAGCGCGCAAGATATTGCCCAGGCAAGTGCCAATGGCGCGAGCTGGAAACTGATTGGCTCAGCCGATCGTGAAGCCGATGGCTCGGTTCGAGCGAGTGTCGAGGCCCGGCTGCTGCCGAACTCACATCCTCTTGCAGGTATTGCCGGCGCCACGAATGCAGTGTCGTTCAATACCGAGTTGCTGGGAGCTGTCACGGTGTCCGGGCCTGGGGCAGGGCGTATCGAGACGGCCTTCGCATTGCTGTCGGACATCGTCGCCATCCACACCTCCCACGGCAAATAACAGGAGAGAGTCATGAGCGTATCCAGCATGGCCAGTATCCAGCTTGTTGAAGCCAAACAGATTGATGTGTTCAGTCCATTCGATGGTCGCTTGGTAGGAAGTGTCCCTTGCCTTGATGCAGCCGCCGTTCCTGGCTTGCTGGAACGCGCGCGAATCGGCGTTCGCGAGAGTGCGGCAATGCCTCGTCACCTGCGTGCGCGCATTCTTGAGGATGCCGCCCGCAGTGTGGAACTTGAGTCTGATGCATTCGCCAGGCTGATCGTTGCAGAGGCGGGAAAAACGCTGCGACAAGCAGAGAAGGAAGTGAAGCGTTGCGTGAACACGTTGAAGTTATCGGCGGAGGAGGCGCGTCGTAACGCCGGGGAAGTAATTCCATTCGGGGCTTATGAAGGATCGGAATCGCGTCAAGGTTGGTTCACCCGGGAACCCTTGGGACTTATCGTCGCAATCACGCCCTATAACGATCCGCTGAATCTGGTCGCCCATAAACTCGGCCCGGCAATCGCCGGTGGCAATGCCGTGATTTTGAAACCCTCGGAGCTCGCGCCGCTGTCTGCTCTCAAGCTCGTTGAGTGCTTGGTGAAAGCGGGTCTTCCACCCTCTGTAATTACCCCGGCTACGGGTGGCGTCGACCTGGGCAAAGCATTGGTGGAGGTTCGCGAAGTTCGGATGATTTCCTTTACGGGTGGTTTTGCCACAGGAGAGGCCATCGCTCGTAGTGCCGGGTTGAAGAAGTTGGCAATGGACCTGGGAGGAAATGCCCCGGTTCTCGTGCTTGAAGATTGTGATATCGAACCGACCGTGGAGTCCTGTGTGTCTGGTGCCTTTTGGGCAGCAGGGCAGAATTGCATCGGCACTCAACGCATCCTGATACACAGTTCAATTTATGAGGATTTCCGTGAGCGTTTTGTCAGCCAAACGCGCGCCCTAGTAGTGGGTGATCCTCACCAGCGAGCAACGGATGTGGGCCCGATGATTACCGAGCAGGCGGCGCGTCGTACCGAACAATTGGTAAATGAAGCGCTGGCCGAGGGGGCGGTTCTGCTGTGTGGGCACCATCGCCAAGCGGGAAGCTATGCGCCGACCGTGCTTGAACATGTGAGGCATAGCAGTACGATTTGGCAGCAGGAAGTCTTCGCGCCGGTGGTTATCCTGGAGCCTTTTGACCACCTGGAAGACGCCATCGCTCTGGCCAACGCAACAGAGTACAGCTTGCACGCAGGTCTTTTCACACGTGACATTTCCAAAGCTTTGAAACTGGCGCGTCAGATTGAAGCGGGTGGCGTGATGATCAATGACTCTTCCGATTATCGTTTCGATGCCATGCCTTTCGGTGGTTTCAAGTACGGAAGTTTAGGGCGCGAAGGTGTTCGATTTGCGTATGAGGACATGACACAGCCTAAAGTGGTCTGCATCAGTGAGCTGGATTAAACCTGGGAAGTAAATTGCCATCGACTCACATCGGGCGGACGCTTTTTTCTGACGCCCGATGCTTGCGGGACATTATTCGCGAAGTCTCAAGGCACTCGCTTATCTGCCGCCTGTTGTTTTGTGGTGGGTGCCTTGCCGCAACAGATATGGCTATGGCTTTCAGCGCTAAAAACGAGCAGAACCTATCACCTGTTTGGGGTGTCGCCTGCGTTCTACTTCGGCGCGTGTGGTCGGTTTTCTCCAATGATTTGATATAGCTCGAAAGGAGTTTTATATTCCATAAAAATATTATTACGTAATTTAATATTGCGTTTTAATCTAATCAGGCTTTTTTATCTGATTGGGGGATTGTCTTTGAAAAATAAGGATTTTTTAATCTTTGGCTTGGCGTTATTGGCTTCCTGCTCAAACGCTTTCGCAGGTACCACCCTGGATCGCGTGGAGAAAAAAGGCGAGTTGACCGGCGTCTTGATGGAGAACTACCCGCCGTTCTCTTTTCTCAATGAGCAGAACCAGCTGGATGGCTTTGATGTGGATGTGGCCAAGGCTGTTGCACAACGCCTGGGCGTTAAACTGAAATTGGAAACACCGTCCTGGGATGTGATTGCCGCTGGCCGCTGGAGTGGGCGCTATGACATCTGCGTCTGCTCGATGACCCCGAGCAAGGCCCGAGCAGAGGTGTTTGATTTTCCGGTCGAGTATTACCAGTCGCCAGCGGTGATCGTGGTGAATGCCAAGGACAAAGGCATCACGTCGGGCAAAGACTTGTCCGGCAAAAAAGTGGGTGTGATCAGCGCGTCCACTTACGAAGCCTATTTGAACAAGGATCTGGTAATCGAGGGCGCCGAGGACAAGCCATTGAGCTATCCATTCGAAAATGTCCAGGTGGCTCCCTACGATAATGAAACAGTGGCATTCCAGGATCTGGCACTGGGCACAGGCGTTCGTCTGGATGCGATGGTCACCAATCTCATCACCGCCCGCGAGCGCATTGCCCAGGATCCTCGCTTCAAAATAGCCGGCGACACGCTGTATGCCGAACCAAACGTAGTGGCAATTGAAAAAGGTGATCCGCAATGGGATGCCAAAGTCACCGAGGTCATTACTCAACTCAAGACTGACGGTACGTTGAGCAAGATTTCGCAGAAGTGGATCGGTGCCGACATCAGCCAATGACAGCCCTCAACCCACACCCAGCGAAGGCGACTGTCCCCCCCGAAATCTCGACGCGCCGCTTTAGTCAATTATTTGGATTTCGCACTCGCCTGTATCTGACGTGGGCGGCGTTGTCTGGATTGTGCGTCATGTTCTTCATGAACTTCGATTTAAAGTTCTCGATCATTCTGGAGAAATGGCCAAATCTGGTCGGTCTACATCTGGGGCCAAACGGTTTCCTGCAAGGTGCCGCGCTGACGCTATTTCTATGCTTCTGTTCGATCTGGCTTTCATTGCTCCTTGGCTTTGTGACGGCGCTAGCGCGTCTGTCACGCAGCGCAGTGGCGTTCGGCATTGCCAGTTTCTATGCATCTTTTTTTCGCGGTACACCGCTGCTGATCCAGATCCTGCTGATCTATTTGGGCTTGCCGCAGTTGGGCGTCGTGCCAGGTGCAATCAGCGCCGGGATCATTGCTCTTTCGCTTAATTATGGTGCCTACCTGAGCGAGATTTTTCGCGCCGGCATCCTGGCTGTGGCACCTGGGCAGCGCGAAGCGGCGATGGCGCTGGGCCTCAGGCCGACGGCGACGTTTCTGCACATCGTTTTACCGCAAGCCATGCGCACGATCATTCCACCAACGACCAGTCAGTTCATTTCAATGCTCAAAGACTCGTCACTGATTTCCGTGATGGGCGTGTGGGAAGTCATGTTTCTGGCGCAGTCCTATGGGCGATCTTCTTATCGATACATAGAAATGCTAACCACCGCAGCCGTCATCTATTGGTTGCTATCCATCGGGCTTGAATTGATACAGCACCGCCTTGAGCGCCACTACGGCAAAGGTTTCAAGAATCAGCGGTGATCCGCCGCATTTAATGACTTTAATGACGGGAACCACGATGTCCAATCCAAAACCTCTTTTGTTTGCGCTCTATGAGCAAGCCAGTGTGGGCTGCGGCGGTGCGCCAAGTCTCTGGACGCACCCGGCTGACGAACGCCTGGCCATCAACTCGCTGGGCTATTGGTCGAACCTGGCGCGCATTGCCGACCAGGCGCACCTCGACATGCTGTTTTTTGGTGATGTCCTGGGTTTCTACGACGTGTTTGGCGGCAACGCCGATGCGGCGATGAAATGGGCTGTGGAAGCGCCGGCCAATGACCCGCTGATGATCATCCCGGCATTGGCGGCCGTGACGCAAAACCTGGCCTTTGGCGTCACCGTGACCACCAGCTACGAACATCCTTTTACCCATGCCCGACGCTTCAGTACGCTGGATCACCTCACCAACGGCCGGGTCGGCTGGAACATCGTCACTTCATACCTGTCCAGCGCCGCCCGCAACTTCGGCCTGGAGCAGATGATCAAGCACGATGATCGTTATGAGCGCGCCGAAGAGTTTCTTGATGTCGTCTACAAGCTCTGGGAGGGCAGTTGGGCCGACGACGCCGTGGTCGCGGACAAGACGCGCCAGCTCTACGCTCGGGGTGAGCGTGTGCGACCGATCAATCATGCGGGTGAGCATTACCGGGTGGCCGGGCCGCACTTGACCTCCCCATCGCCACAACGAACGCCTTTGTTGATTCAGGCTGGCTGGTCGGGGCGCGGTCGTGATTTTGCGGCCAAGCACGCCGAACTGATCTTCATCGCCAAGTCCAACCCGCAGGAGATTCGTCTGGGGCTAGAGGAAATCTGGGCCAAGGCCCAAGCACGTGGTCGTCAGCGTGAGGACGTGAAGTCGCTGACGGTATTACGTATCGTCACTGCGAAAACAGAAATTGAAGCTCAGCGTAAATTTGACGAACTGCAAAGCAACTATCACTTGCAGGCACAACTGGTCAGCTACGCGGGCGACACCGGTATTGATATCGGACGCTATGCGGACAGTGAGGCACTGTCGACTCACACCGAGGGCATGACCTCCTATGTGATGCATCCCGATGGCAGTGGCAAGCCCTTGACGGCCGGTGACGTCAAACAGCGTTTCGCCAATGTCACCCGAGGCAGCGATTTGATTCTGGTGGGAACGCCGCAACAGGTGGCAGAACGCATTGAGGAGCATGCACGAATATCCGGCACCAGCGGCTACATGATCAATCCGCTGATCAGCCCGGGCAGTCTTGAGGATTTCGTCGAACTGGTGATCCCTGAATTGCAAAAACGTGGGCTATACCGCACCCAACCGCAAAGCGGTACTTTCCGTTCGCGGTTACGGGCCGACGGTTCGAGCCATTTACCAACGTCGGCTTATGGTGCCTCGTTTCGTTTCGATAACGATCTGTAGTGCCTGGTACACTCGGTAGGCCGTGGTAGATCACGTTCAATGATTGACTGCTGTTTTGTGTCATGGTTTGTCATATGTTCATAAGCGGTTGTAACCCTGTATTTTTGAGGCCCGTTAACCAGAAATCAGGTTAGAGTGTTCATCAATTTCTGTTCATAAAGTCCCTCCATTCGATTCGCATAGTCGCGCCAAGCGTTTCCTGTGAACGAACCGGGTAAAAAAACCGTATATCAATCGTTATGTGAAGAATGAATCGTCCGTTGTTTGTTTCTCTAGATGGGCCCAAGGGAACCGGCAAAACCACACTGTTGGAGGCCGTTACGAAAGTACTGAGGGCAGACAACAAAAAGGTGATCCGACTTTGCGAGAAAAAAAGCGACCCCTATAGGGGTGAAACAATGACCCTCGTTAACAAACTCGTCAGAAATCCCACCCGGGAATTGGAGTTGGGGGTTTGTGAGCGCTTTGCTGATAGCCGTACCTGGATTTCCCGGCACGTGCTGGCTAAACAGCCACCAGGCAGCATCATCTTGATCGATCGCTGGTACCCGTCTGATGCCGCGTTTCGCCGGATAGTCCCGTTTGCAGAGATTCTACAGTTGAACATTGATCGAAACGTGCGAGTGCCAGACCTGCATGTCGGGGTTGTCACCGCCCCTGATATTTCATGGACGAGGGCAGCGGCACGACGGCGTGGGCTGAGCAGTACTGTGATCCATAAGCTGGAAGAACAGGTCGCTTGTACCAAGGCGTTCGAGCGAGCGATTGCAGATCACGGCTGGGTGTTATGCCGTAATGAAGGAACGATCGAAGAGGCAACGATGCAGGTGATTTCTGAGATATATAGAGTTCTTCGATGCCCCGTAGGCGAAGTTCGCTGCGCCGGCCTTAAGGGCTAGCGGGTTCAGTGCACATAGAACGGTAGGTAGTACGTCGAAAGTCAGAGGAAAAGCGGAAGGGAAGGCTTGGAGTGCGGGAATGCAGCACACTTCGGGCCATAAGCGGTCGATGACAGGCTAGTGGCAAATCGAAGGCAAGTGGGCGCGCTATCACCGAATCAACTAATTCTTATAGCGATGCCCTGACCACCAATGGACAATCAACTGGCTGGGCTCCCGATACGTCGAGGGTCTCGATCAGATGCCGGGCAGCCTTGCGACCGATCTCGTAGTACGGCAGTTGCACTGTGGTCAGCGGCGGGATGAACAGCTCAGCAATACCGATCATGTTGTCGTAGCCGAGCACGGCGACATCGTCGGGAATTTTCAGGCCACGGCCCAACAACAGCTGATAGGCACAAAAGGCAATGCGGTCGTTGCCACAGATCAGAATGTCAAATTGGGGACGACCATCAATGACGTGCCTGTCGAGGATGGCTGCTGTTTCACCATAGGCATCATGATCGGAAAGGTCGTATTGCAGGAGCGCGTCAGGCGCCACTCCGAATGCCTGACAGGCACGCTGCAGGCCTTTTTGCCGCAGCCCCCAGGCCAGACTCTGTTTTGGCAGATTGATGCACAGAGGGCGTCGATAGCCCTGACTCAACGCATGATGTACGGCCCGATACTGCCCCATTTCGTCGTCCGGCACATAACTGACCAGGTGACTGTCATCGGCCAGACAATTGGCGAGTACCAGTGGTTTGCTCTTCAAGCGCTCGGGAATATTCACGTGGCGAAACCCCATGGCGCTGAAGATCAATCCGTCGGGACGGTGCGATAGCATCAGGTCGATATTCTGGTCGGTGGGCGGGTTGCTCAACAGGTTGAGGATAAAGACATTCCAGCCGGCTTGCTGTGCGGTCTGTTCGATGGACAGCAACAGTTCGACCGCGAACGGTGTGGTCGCGGTGTCCAGCGCGAACACTCCGATGGTTCGCGACTGGAGGTTGTCGCCGCGCATCTTGCGCGCCGACAGGCTCGGTACGAACTGCAGTTCATCAATGGCGCGACGCACCCGCTGAAGGGTTTCGGGGCTCAGTTTTTCCGGATTATTGAGCGCTCGAGAAACCGTCATCAGGGACACGCCGGCCAGCTGTGCAACGTCTTTCACTGAAGTCATGCGAGGTGAGACCGGTCAGGTTGACGCAGAATCATGACACAGGGCCTGCGCTTCTCGCGACTCCAATGACGTTGTTCATAGCCATCCGCCGCTCACAGCCATCCAGAGCCGAGAGGCCATGCCTTGGGAATCGAGACTCGCCCGCCACTCCCGCTCGCAATGAGCTTCACACCCAGACTGCCAGGCTGTGGGTAGAGGCGACTGCTGAGGCTGAAGCGCCCGTTCTCGTCGAACACTTCGATGGACGAGCGATCGAGAAACACACGCAGGTTCAGTCGCTCTTGTCTCGGGTCTATCGCCACGCTGCGTTGACCGGTGACTTGTGCACCCGAGCGGTTGCGGTCAAGCACCAGACGCTGCAGTGCTGCATCGTAATAGAGCAGGGTTTCTTCATGACCATCATCGCTGCAGCGCAACGCGACTCCCAGGTGGCCGTCGGTGCAGCCGAGCAAATCCAGATGCACATGGATTTCGAGCCTGTCGCCATTCACTTCCCGCACCCATCGGGCTCCCGAACCCTCCCACCAGGACGTGCCCGGCAATGGCGCCTTGCGCAGTGCGGTGAGCTCCCGTGCCGGATACACGCAAAGACGATCGGCATGCAGTTCAAGTTCGCGCGGCAACCCGAGCATGCCGCACCAGTGATGGGCCTGGCTCGGCATCGGGCTTTCCCACATGTCGAGCCACGCCCACACAAGGCGCCGACCGTCGGCGGCCAGTAGCGTTTGCGCGGCATAGAAATCGTGGCCGTTATCCAGCTCGATAAAAGGCCCGCCGGTGAAGTGCCATTCGCTGTCGAGTCGTCCCACTCGATAACCGGTCTGGTACTTGTTGAGCCGTTCGTAACCCTCGGGTTGCATGCCCTGGGGGGAGTACAGCAGCACATCGCGTCCGTTGAGTCGGAACAGATCCGGGCACTCCCACATATAGCCATCGCCCTCGCTGCCGCTGGACACATAATCGAGGAACTCCCAGGCGTGCAGGTCCGTGGAACGGTATAGCGGCAGTAGCGGTTTATCACCCAGGCGTGCGCCGGCAATCAGGTACCAATAGTCATCCTCCTGCCATACCTTGGGGTCACGAAAGTGCATGATCGTATCTTGCGGCGCGTTCTCGATGACGGCGCCATGCTTGACGAACCGAATGCCGTCAGTGCTGGTGGCCAGGCACTGGACTTGGCGGATCGAGCGTTCGTCACCCACTTCCCCCAGCCAGGTGTGTCCGGTGTAGATCAGTGCCAAGGTATCTCCGCACACCACGGCGCTACCGGAAAAACAACCGTCACGATCGAAGTCGTCGCCGGGTGCTAGCGCAATGGGTAGGTGCTGCCAATGAACCAGATCGGCACTCTTGGCATGCCCCCAGTACATCGGGCCCCATTTCGCTTCGAAAGGGTGGTGTTGATAGAACACATGGTATTCGCCACGAAAGTACACCACTCCGTTGGGGTCATTCATCCAGCCCACGGGGGGAGCAAGATGATAATCGGGTCGATAATCGTGGATGATACGAGACAGGCCATCACTCAGCGCATGCTGCGCAATCTCAAGGGCAGCGGACATTGGAACACTCATGGAATTCAAAGACACAGTCATAGGGCACCTGCTCGTGCCGAGCGTAGAGGGACGCCATCCGGCAGGGTTTCAATAGCTTGTGGGTGGCGACTCAAGGCAGTGCCATCGGCGTCGAACAGGTGCAGATTGTCGAACTCCAGCTGCAGCTCGACCCGATCGCCCGCCTGCCATCCGGCGTTGACCTCGCAACGACAGATCAGTGGCTCGTCCTGACCTGTATCGAGGTGCACATAGGTTTCACTGCCCAGGTATTCAACCCCGGTCACGACGACGCCGGCAGTTCCCTGCGCCGCTTTGAGAGACACGTGTTCCGGGCGAATCCCCAGGCTCAGTGGAGCGTCCGCCGCCAGGTTCGAGCTGTTGAAGGGCAGGGAGGTCATACCCAGAACGGGAGTATCGACCAGGCTGGTTTCACCCGGGACATGCAGGCGTGCCGCCAGAAAGTTCATTCTGGGCGAACCGAGAAAACCGGCGACAAAGCGGCTCGCCGGGCGCTCATAGAGTTCGCGCGGTGAGCCGACCTGCTCTACGCGACCGCCATTGAGCACGACAATTTTGTCGGCCAGGGTCATCGCTTCCACTTGATCGTGAGTGACGTAGATCATGGTCGAGCCCAGTCGATCATGCAGCCGGGCGATTTCGTTGCGCATCTGCACCCGCAAGGATGCATCCAGATTGGAGAGCGGCTCATCGAACAGCAAAATGTCCGGCTCACGCGCCATGGCTCTGCCCATTGCCACACGCTGACGCTGCCCTCCAGACAGTTCCTTTGGCTTGCGTTGCAGCAGTTTGTCCAATTGCAGGATTTGCGCCGTTTTCAGCACCCGCTCGCGCAGGCTGCTCTTTTCAGTCTTGGCCAGTTTGAGACCAAAGCTGATGTTGTCGTAGACGCTCATGTGCGGGTACAGCGCATAAGACTGAAACACCATGCCGACGCCACGCTCGCGCGGCTCCAGGTCGTTGACCCGACGCCCGTCGATCAACAGGTCGCCGCCGCAGATCGAGTCCAGTCCGGCGATCAGTCGCAGCAGAGTCGACTTGCCGCAGCCCGAAGGGCCGACGAACACCACGAACTCACCCGCAGCGATCTGCAGGCTGACGTCGCGAAGAATCCGCGCGCCGCCCAATTGTTTGTTCACGTTGTCCAGTTTCAATTTGATCACGATGCTGTTCCTTGTCTTTGTTGGGCATCAACCCTTTAACGCGCCGGCAGTGAGGCCGGAAACGATTCGGCGCTGGAAGATCAGCACCAGAATCACCAGTGGGACGGTGACCAGCACCGATGCAGCCATCAACAACCCCCAAGGCAACTCATGGGGGCTGCCGCCGGAAATCAAGGCGATGGCGACCGGCACCGTGCGTTGGGTGTCAGTGAGGGTGAAGGTCAGGGCAAACAGGAACTCGTTCCATGCGGCGATGAAGGCCAACAAACCGGTGGTGACCAGTGCGGGCCAGAGCAGCGGCAACAGCACGCGGGTCAGCGTGACCCATGGGGACGCGCCATCCATGATTGCCGCTTCTTCCAGTTCATGTGGCAGTTGCCCCATGAACGTGGTCAGCACCCAGACGGTGAAGGGCAGGGTGAAAATCGTGTAGCTCAGAATCAACGCCCAGGAGGTGTTGTATAGGCCCAGGGCGCGGATCACTTCGAACAGCCCCGACAGCACCGCGACCTGGGGAAACATCGACACCCCAAGGACCATCATCAAGACCGTGCCACGCCCACGGAACTTCACCCTGCCCAAGGCATAGGCGGCGGTCACACTGAGGAACAGCGCCAGCGTTACCACACACAGCGCAACCACCAGCGAATTACCAATAGCCCGCAGGAATGAGGCTTGATGGAGTACCGCCGCGTAATTGGAGAAGTCGGGGTTATCGATCCAGTAGCTCACCTCGAACAAGGCGCTGGATGGCTTCAGCGACGTCACGATGGCGTAGTAGAAAGGGAAGACCGCATACAGCAGCAACACCCCGATCAGACACCAGAACCCGAGGCGCAACAGCGCTTTTTTCAGCAGGCGCGGGCTCATGAGCGGACCTCCAGTTGACGGCGTCCGAGGTAGAGATAAAGCATGGCGATGACCGCAACCACCAGAAACAGCAGCGTCGAGGCCGCGCTGCCATAGCCAACGTCCTGGAACTCCACCAGGTGCTGACGGGCATAGACCGACATACTCATGGTGCTCGAAGAGTTCGAGGTCAGCACATAGATGACGTCGAATACCCGCAGGGAATCGAGGATGCGGAAGATCGCCGCCACCAGCAATGCGGGCATCAGCAGGGGAAGCGTGACACGCCAGAACACCTTCAGCGGATGAATGCCATCGACCCTGGCGGCTTCGTAGCAATCACTCGGCAACATCTGCAAAGCCGCCAGCATCAGCAGCGTGACAAACGGGACGGTCTTCCAGACATCGACGATGATCACCGCCCACATCGACAGGTCTGCATCGGCCGTCCAGGCCAGGGGCGCGTCAATCAGGCCGAGGCTCAGCATCAGGTGATTGATGATGCCGAACTGGTCGTTAAGCATCCATGACCAGATCTTCGCCGAGACAATGGTGGGAATCGCCCAGGGAATCAGAATCAATGCGCGCACCAGAGAGCGGCCGGTGAACTTGATGTTCAGCAGCAACGCCACCAGCAGCCCCAATACGACTTCCAGGCCCACTGACACCACGGTGAAATGCAAGGTGTTGCGTACCGCGTTCCACCATTGCGGATCGACCAGGATGCCCGACCAGCTGGAGCCGTTGTGGAACAGATAATTGCTCAAGCCAACGAAGGATCCGCCACTGGTATCCGACAGGCTGGCGTCGGTCAGGCTGAACCAGAATGTGCGCAGCAGCGGCCAGGCCGCCACCAGGGCCAGACACAGCAACATCGGCGTCAGAAACAGCCAGGCGGCGCGTACCCGGCGACGTTGTACGGGCGTTTCCCTGGTGAGCAGAAGCTCGTCACAGGGATCATGGGTAGTAGAGACAGACATGGTGATTTCCTTCCTTGTGGCTTACCAGTTCCGGCGTTTGATGCGCGTGAGTTCGCTTTCCAGTTCGGCCAGCGCCTGATCGACAGGCAACTCGCCCGCCAGCACGCCATGCACTCGATCGAAGAACGCATTGGAGACTCGTGGATAGCGATCGGCGGTTATTGCGGCGGGGCGCATCACCCCATCGTTGAGAATGCTGTGCAACTGAGCGTAATAAGGCATTGCCGCGAGCAGTTCGGGATCCTGATACAGCGACTCGATCACCGGGTTATAGGCGGCAGTCAGAGCACGATGTTTTTGCTGTTGGGCACTGGTCAGGTAGCTCACCAGTTCTGCGGCAAGTTTTGGATGGGCGCTGTATCGCGACACCGCCAGGCCCCACCCACCGAGGGTGGAGGCATGGGTACCGGTCTTGCCGCCACGGGGCAGGGGAGCGACCCCGACCTTGTCTTTTACGGCACTGTCCTGGCTTTGTACCAAGGCCCAGACATAAGGCCAGTTACGCATGAACAGCGCATTTCCCGACTGGAATACGCCACGACCTTCCTCCTCGGTGTAGTTGAGTACGCCACGCGGGGAGATGTCACCCACCCAGCTTTTCGCCAGGGTCAAAGCCGTTCTTGAGGCTTGACTGTTGACCACGATGTCGCCTCGTGGGTTGACCATTGCGCCTTCCGGTTGGCTGCTGATCCATTCCAGCGCATTACACGTCAGACCCTCGTAGGCGCGCCCCTGAAAGATGTAACCCCACGCATTGGGGTTCCCGGCATCGCGCTCAGCCTGTTGAATACTCCTGGCGGTAGCAGTCATCTCCTCCCAGGTCTGGGGAACCTGCTGGTTGTACTTCTCGAGCAAGTCCTTACGGTAATACAGCAGGCCCGAGTCGGTGAACCACGGCATCGTCACCAGTCGCCCGTTCACCGTGGCGTTATCCACCTGTGCCTGGAAGTAGCCTTGGGTCGCGTTGGCAGGAAGCACCTCGCGCAGATCCATCAAGTGTTTGGCCAGCATCCCTGGCCACACCATATCGATTTGAATGATGTCGATGTCGCTGGATTGCGCACTGAGGATCTGTTGATAGAACGACAACCTCTCGGTCGCCGAGTTAGGGGTGGAAACCACCTCGACGTTGTTGCCGGTCTGTTTCGACCACGCCTCGACAGCCTCCTTGCAGAGCTGCAACTCCGCACCCACCGCACCACACGAGATCGTTAAATCGGCTGCGCTCGAGAGGCATGGAAATCCGGCACAGAGGGTGAGTAGTGCGGCTGGAAGAAGAGATTTTAGCTGTTTCATAAAGCCCTCTTTATTTTTGTTTTTAGAAAAGTTAACGTTAACATCGCCAAATGTAGCAGCGTATTTGCGATGAGGCATCCTTTTTTTCGTCAATTTTGACAATTCACAATTGACGGGAAAAGGCCGCTCGCGGGAACGGAAAAATAAAAACAAAACAGGAAATTCACATGCAGAAAGCATCAAGCTGGCTACTCGCAGGCGTGCTCGGCACCTCGGCGGTAACCTCTCAGGCCGCGACTCTGGAAGAACGCATGGCCGCGTTTGAAGCCCGTGCCAGCGCGGCGGAAAAGCGTGCGGCCGCAGCCGAACAGCAAACCCAGGCACTCGCCAGGGAATTGCAGCAGATCAAACTTGCCACTCCTCCCTTGCAGCCCGCCGCATCTACTGCGGCAGCAATTTCAGCGCCCGCTTTGGATACCCGACTGGCAAAACTCGAGGCCCGTCAGCAAAGCCTGGAGAAAGAGGCCAGTACCGGACACCTCACTGACGGGTTCAGCTTCAACGGCTACGCTCGCTCCGGATTGCTGATCAACGATGAGTTGGGTGGTGGTCGTGGCGGCCCTTATGCAACGCCTGCCGGTTCAGTCGGTGGTGCAGTCGGGCGACTCGGTAACGAAGACGACACCTACATGCGTATAGACCTGTCGAAAGAAATCTATGCGCAAAACGGCACCCGTTCCAAATTCACGGTCTCCATCGCCGACGGTGTGGAAAGCTCCAATGACTGGACGGCCGACGAAAGCAAACTGAACGTGCGCCAGGTATTCACAGCGCTTGACCATCTCGCTGCGTTCGAGGGCAATTCAGTGTTCGAGAACGCCACCCTGTGGGCAGGCAAGCGATTCGATAGAGATAATTTCGATATCCACTGGCTGGACTCGGACGTTGTCTATCTGGCCGGCACCGGGGGTGGAATCTACGATATGCAGATGAACAAAAATTGGCGTTCGAACTACTCTTTGATCGGGCGTAACTACGGGGATTTCAGTCAAGGCGGTATTAATGCCGATGTGGAAAGCTACATCCTGACCTCCAACCAGTTCTTCGAGGATGGTCAGTGGCAGTGGATGTTCAATGCCATCGGCGCAAAGAAAAACGATTTTGCTACCCGCACCAATGCAGCGGGTTTGACGCCTGCGGATTCCGGCTTGCACAGCATGCTGGCCAATCACCAGAAAAACTTTTTCGGCAGGGAAGGCTTCTTCAAAACGGCGCTGCTCTATGGGCAAGGTCTGGGGGCAGAGGTCAAGAACATCGGCTCAGATGGCGAACTCATAGACGATGCCCGCGCTCTGCGTCTGGCACTTTACGGTGAGACACCCCTTGCGCCCGACTGGCGTATCGGCCCCAGCTTGCTGGCCGAACAGAGCAAGGATAGATACGTCAAGGGTGACGACTACCGCTGGCTGACCCTGAATGTGCGCTTGGCCAATAAAATCAACAGCAATTTCGAGATGGCCTACGAAATAAGCTGGCAAACCATGAACCTCGACCCGAAGGACTATCTACAACGTAATGCGGTCGACGGTAACTTTTGGAAATTCACTGTCGCCCCGACATTCAAACCTGAGGTTGGAGATCTTCTTACACGTCCCGAATTGCGAGTGTTCGCAAGCTTCATGAACTGGTCTTCGGATCTGGACAGATTCAGTACCACAGACTCCTTTGGCATGACGGACTTCAAAGCCGGAGGTGTATGGCAATACGGTATACAAATGGAAACCTGGTTTTAATATTTGAACGCGTGCGGCCAACATCTGCTTTGAGGTTGGCTATGAAAACTTCACTAACTTCAACAAACCCTGCCTTTCATCAAAGCGCATTGAGTAAGTGATTACCGGTCGAATCTGATCAGCCAGCAGTTCCCTACGACAAAAAATTGAGGAAATGACGATGGTATTGCCTCGCGCAGTAGTGTTTGGCGAAGCCCTGACCGATCTTGTCCAAGGCACTCCTGGACAATGGATGGGCTACCCGGGTGGTGCTCCCTGGAACGTTGCACGAGCGCTAAGTCGCTTGGGTGTCAGCAGCGCTTTTGCTGGGTCGGTGAGCTTGGATTCACTGGGTGACGAGATCGTTTCGCAGTCGGAAGCGGCAGCATTGGATATGAGGTTTATCCAACGGGTAGACCGAGATCCTTTGGTCGCCATCGTTCCATCGAGCCGTCCTCCAAGGTACTTTTTTGCTGGAGATGCCGATCTGTTTTTTGATCCGGATCTGATGCCAGAAGGATGGATCAACCAAGCAGAGCTGTGTCATTTCAGTTGCATCAGTTTGGCTCGACAGCCACTCGCAGACAGGCTGGTTAAAATTGCTCAGCAGGCCAAAGAAGCCGGTAAACGGATTAGCTATGATCCGAACTGGCGCAATTTAATGGATAGTCATTATCGGGAGCAGACCTTCCCTACGATGATCACTCTTGCTGACATGATTAAGCTTTCCGACGAAGACCTTCGGCAAATTTATCCAGGGCTGACAGAACACCAGGCAATGGATGAGCTTCGCGCTCTTAATCCTCAGGCGCAGATCCTTTTTACTCGAGGGGAACACGGGATGATTCTCCACACCCCGGACAGCCAACTCGATCAGCCGGCGATTGCCGTGAAGGTGGAAGACACGGTTGGGGCAGGAGACGCTTGTATGGCTGGTTGGCTGGCTGCGGAGTTGCTGGGGATCGCGGACTTGAGAGAACGCCTGCAATTTTCAGCGGCTTGCGCATCCATATCTTGCCGCCATGCCGGAGCCCATGCTCCAGCGCTAGCTGATGTGAAAGGTTTGCTGCAACTGCTAAAACATACTTGACCATGATTGCCGGCGCCGAGGAGTCGTCTAAGTAAAAAGACGCGGCGCCGCCCCTGACCATAAGCGTTACAAGTGTAATCGCCCCCTCAGGGGGCGTCCCTCCAGCTAGTGTCGAACCAGCCAGAGCCGGTGATTCAAAACCAGCCCGTGCAGCTGAAACACTGACAAAACATTCCGGCCATCACTTAAAGCCAGTCCACCTGAGCCACACTTCGGATGGCGCGATGACTGAGCCCTCCATGGCTTACAGCCAAAGCTGCTGCCAGGCAGAACGTTTACATTTGCTCGGAATCTGTTGTTCCTTGAGCGAATGAACTGGATGCGGCTTCAATCCGTTCCTGCAACTGAGTCACGTATGTCTTCGCTTCCTCCTGGTTCTGGAACGACACTGCATTGTTGTCGAGCCAGACCGTGCATCCACTGCCTTCCTCATGCGATTCAATTCTGACGTTCATCTGCAATCCCTATGCGTTTTGGTGCGGTAGATCGTAGCGTACTTTTCAGACGTATAGAAATGAAACAAATGCTCTAGATCAATGCTTTGCGAAGCATCCGGTTCAGGCCGCTTTGCAAAAAACAGTAGGAATATTGCCTCGGTAGGCATCACCCCAATCACTGATGGAAATGTGAAAGCAGGGGGGAGATGTCGTTCTCAACGCTTGCTAAACGCCAGCCGAGTGGCAAACAGAACAAAGACCATACCGGTGGTGCGATCCATCCACTTGGTTACATTTTCACACCGCAAAATGCCAGCCAGTGGTTGAGTGGCGCCAATCAACATTGACGACCACAGTAAACCGAGCGCCACGTGGATGCTGACCAAGCTACACGCATCGAGCCGTGGATATTGAGTTAGGCGGATGCCGAATCATTTCGAATTCCCGTGGTTACCCAAGGAAAGAGACGGGATTTACTCCCGATTTGACCATCGAAATCTGATCGTTAATGAGGGGGAGATGACCGACGAAGATCGCTGGCGAATACGCCAGGGAAAAGCGGCACCCCTTATCGACGCACTGCATACCTGGATGTTGGCCCAGCGCGATCTTGTGCCCGAAGGGTCGGCTATCGCCAATGCGCTGGATTACAGCCTCAAACGCTGGACGGCACTGACTCGATATCTCGAAGACTGGGCTATGCCCATAGAGAACAACGCGGTCGAAAATCAGATAAGGCCGTGGGCACTTGGACGCTCGAACTGGTTGTTCGCGGGGGCGCTACGCGGCGGTAAGCGGGCAGCTGCGATCATGAGTTTGATCCAGTCAGCCCGCATGAATGGGCATGATCCTTATGCGTATCTCAAAGATGTGCTGACGCGCCTGCCGACGCAGCGAGCGAGTAAGATCGACCAACTGCTGCCACAGCATTGGGTCTCGGTCTGACGTTCTCAACGTGAGGGGGCTCTTGCATTAGAATGACCGCTCAACTCATATGGAACAGGACTGATCCGAATGGAAGCGCGAGCCACTTTTTCCTCCAAGAATTTCAAACCAACTGACCTGACTCCCACGCCCGAAATTACAACAGGCTTACCAGTGTCGATCAGCTCCATGGAAAAGTCCTATACAGGAGCTATCGATGGTATTTCTTCAACAGCCTTTACTGCGGCGTTCGACCAAGCGTCAAGAAGGGGCAGCTACATCGCGATGGAGAGCTTCAAGGGCACGGTGAATGGGGTAGAGGGTTCCTTTAACTTCATTCATTCTGCCTCCACGACCGGAATTGATCGTGCAGATGAGTTTTTCTGCATAGTTGGAGGCAGTGGTACGGATGGTTTGAAAGGGATATCAGGGTCAGGAGGAATCACAATTGACATCGATGGAACGCACCATATTTGGTTGAATTACCACCTCGAGTAATTTAACAAGCCGTAAAGGGCACCGCCCCTGACGCATCAGGGAGGAGTCTTCGCTAGGTGCTTACCGTGGCTTTGCCGGACGCTTACAAAGTACCAATGGCTTGGATAATTAATAATCACAGGGAGTAGATTGATGCCTGATGCGGTTTTTGTAAGTAGAACTGTTTTGTTCGGAGATTGTGATCCCGCAGGAGTGGTTTACACACCACGATTTTCATATTTTGCTGTGGAAGCTATTTATGTAGCGCTTGATAAATGGGTGGGTGTTCCGGGGCTTAGAACTTTGATGGGTTTTAATATATTGCCGTCGGTGCGCGCGATGTCAATAGAGTTGCTGGCTCCGGCGACGTGGGATGACGAAATGATTATTAAGGTTGGCGTGGCTAAGTTAGGGAGGCACTCTTTCACCTTTTTGGTCGAGGGATTTGTAGGTGACGGGATATTATCTTTTGTGGCGAATATCACACATGTATGTATCTCGCCAGAAACCAAAGAAGTTGTCCCCATTCCAGCGCCGTTGAGAGCGCTTCTTTCATAAAAGAATCGGGAAGTGCTGGCGGAACGATTCTTCAAAACTTTGTAACTCTGCCTCGGTTGACGGTCATATCACCTCTCATGCTTGGAGTAAACCCTCGGATTCGTCCTCCGCCGACCGATACTGGGTAAGCGTCCGACCAACACACCTCCCAGATGCCAGCACTAAGGTGATGGTGGTGCGCTGTATTTCTGGTCGAATTTGGATGCCGACACCTTTTGTTCTAAGACATATCGACTGGGCACTTCACCCAGTACGCGCTTGAATACCGTTGCGAATGCACTTGAACTGCTATACCCCAACTCTATTGCGACCTGCGTAACTGACTGGCCGTTTCCAAGTCGAACAACAGCCGCGAGGAGGCAGGCTTGTTGTCTCCATTCGATATAGCTGATGCCAGCTTGCAGTCGAAAGTGGCGGGTAAAGGTGCGGCGGCTCATTCCGGTGCGCTGCGCCATGTCGTCGATGCCGATCTCCAGCGAAGGGTGTGCCAAGAAATCGCGGCACACTCGAGCAAGACGAGGTTCAGTCGGTAATGGTGCATTGAGCGACAGCGCAGGCATCCCGGCAATCTCGTGCAGCAACAAACCCATCAGATATCCATCGCGTCCATTTTTGTCATAGCGCGCGGGTATATCTATGGCTTTCTCCAGCAATTGCCGCAGTAGCGGCGATACATCGAAAACCTGGCAATGAGCCGGTAGTCCCAAGCGCTGTGCAGCCTGTTTGCGGATATAGGTGTTGAGCATCGTGACAGGGCCACGCATTTGCATAGCGTGAGGTCGCTGGGACGGTACCCATATGCCGCGCAGGGGCGGAACGACCCAGTTGCCTTCGTCGGTGAATATAGTGATGACACCGCGTGCGGCATAAGCGAATTGTCCACGCTGATGGATGTGCGACGGGAACATCTCACCGTCTGCATAGTCGCTTGCGGTCACGACAGCATCACGCGGTATGTTCTGGTAGGGATCTAGCGCTGTTATTTGCATGGCCTGATTTTAATGATATTTGGCCCTCGCCTGAAAGCGGGCCATCCCGATTTCTTGCATATTCCCAGAGGTGCAGAGCATTTAAAACTCACTATTTAGGGAAAGACACGCGAACCATGCAGAAAAAACACTTGTTGCTTGTCGTCTTGGTGACGGCCGTTTGGGGATTGAACTTCCCCATTACAAAACTCGGTCTTACCGATATTGACCCCCTGCTGTTGACTGCGATTCGCTTCACGCTGGCCGCCTTACCCTGGGTGTTTTTTGTGAAGCGTCCGCAAGTTGCCTTCCGCTGGCATGCGGCCTATGGATTGATCTTTGGCGTAGCGATGTGGGCTTTGATCAACCTGGGTATCGCATTGGGTGTGCCACCCGGTAGTGCCTCGCTGCTAATCCAGTTCAGCGCATTCTTCACGCTCGGTTGGGGTGTGCTGTTGTTCCGTGAAAGCCTATCAATACCTCAATTGTTCGGCATCGTGCTGGCTGCGATAGGGCTGGTTGGCATTCTGCTGAGCAGTCCCGGTGAGGCCACCATGATCGGTTTTGCATTAGTGATCGTTAGCGCTGTGGCATGGAGCATTGGCAATGTCGTGATCAAAGTATCGAAGGTGCACCAGATTTTCGCTTTCGTGGTGTGGGCCAGCTTGTTTCCACCAATTCCGCTATTTCTGATGACTTGGCTGTTGCATGGCCCGGCTCCATTTATAGCATTGCCTTCGCATTTGAATGCGGTTACGACATTTTCACTGGCTTTCCAGGTCTACGGCGCCACGCTCTTCTGCTACTGGGGATGGAACCTGCTATTGCGTGAGTACCCGGCATCGCGGGTGGCGCCGCTGTCGCTGCTGATTCCCGTGTTTGGCACCGTCAGCTCCATTCTCATCCTCGGCCAACGCCCCAGCGCCTCAGGTTGGGTCTCCATCGCATTGATTCTTTTTGCGCTTGCTGTTGGTTCAAGGCCAGGACGTGTCCTGCTGGTACGCCATCGTGGCCTCTGACACGCGATACATGCGACGACGTTGATGTGGTACGACCGCCCATCTACAAGATTAAAAATAGATGCGGGCTGGTGCGGTAACTCTGTCCCCGCTTGACGCAACAAATTCGTCCTTGTCTGAGGCCAATCCAGCGAGAATGGGTGGGAACTGCATTCGATGCAAGTGCGGGTCATTTCCTTTGAGACCAAGAAAACGGATTGCTATTCGCGGTGGCATGCAGAGACTGGAGTTACAAGCGTCAGAGAGGTTAGTCATCAATCGTGTTTAGAAATTACTCCACGCACTCAATTACTCCTCAGGCACGTTGTGGATGTGCTGTGCGCGCATGTGAAAAACGAAGTGTGAGAGCCCGCCTTGCAGAGTTGGGTGCAGAGCTGTTGGGAAAGGTTGGCTGAATTTTCCAGGATATGAACAGGCTATCGCCGATGAGGTAGAAATCTCGGGTTAGCCCTCTCTGGTCAGCTCGCTGCGCAGACTCGCTCACAGAATTTAAGCGTCCGGTAATCCCACCCCTTGATCCTAGGTTGCACAGTGCTGCCCATTCAGCACTGACACACCAGAACCAAAGCAGCGAACTGAATACCTGAAAGCAGCTGCATTAAGCGGGCTTTCAAGGTGAGTATTATGGTCGGGCCGCTCTGCTGCGGGTCATATGGATGAGTGCCGATCTACGACTATCCAAGGAAATTCGCTCTTCGACAGCAAAGGGCAAAAAGCCCAATTTTGCATAAAGCAGCAAGCCTGCTGTATTTTCATTGAAGCACGAGATCTGCACCTCTGTGGCGTCATAGCGGTCGAACGCCAGAGCTGTCATCGTCTCCACGATGAAGGTCGCCACACCTTTACCTCGTGCCTCTTGGGCAACGATGACATTGCCGATACAGCAAACCCCACCCGTTTCAGCCCGATAAAAGTTAGCAAAGCCGACGACGCTGTTCCGGGTCTCGACAACCGTCGAGTCGAATCGTTGAGTAATAGCGTTAGACAGCTGAGCTTCAGTCAGAGGGTATTGAGCTTTCGGGAACATATAAAACAGTTCCCGAGTGTTCAGGGGAAAGCTACAGATAGTTTTAATGTCATCAGCCTTCACTGGCCTGTGTTGCAATATCATCGTGCGTCCTTGAGGTCTGTGCATCCGGCATTCTAGCTCACCTAGATTTGCTCAAGCACCTTGCCTGGTTACTGGGGCCCCATTGATGCGGCAGCAGGTTTGCAATATCACACGCCCGCTGCGTCGGCAGCCGCGTGAGAACGTCCTTCAGATAAGCATATGGATCATGCCCATTGAGCCGTGCCGATTGGATCAAGCTCATGATCGCAGCCGCTCGTTTTCCGCTGCGTAGCGAGCCCGCGAAAAGCCAGTTCTAGCGTCGAGTGCCCACGGCCGGATTCAAGACAATGCATTAAACTGCATGCTGGCGTCGCCCAAAAATCGCCACGCGAGCTTTGTTATATGTTCCGGATTGGTCGATGTACAGAATGTGGCGCCTGGCTCGTGACCACATGCGAATTCGGGATGACGTGCTAGGTAACCAGCAAGACTGTTTGCCGTCACTTTTGGTTGAGAGAAAATCTCGACATCGTTTGGGATGGCCTCCGCAAACAGATCTTCGATCAACGGATAATGGGTGCAGCCGAGCAATAAATACCCCGTCTAAGCGTTCATCGCCTAATCGCCGCATTAACAGTGTCACGTAACGTCGGACGGCGCGCCTGAGATCCCGCACCGGGGCATTTGCCTCAATGAGTCTAACGAGACTAGGGCAAGCTTGCTGCACGAGGTTAACATTCGGCGCTCGCTTCGCTGTCTCTTCGACAAATACTCGACTTTCAACGGTATAGCGAGTTGCAAAGACGGCCACGGTCTTCTTTCCGTGGTTTTGCAAGCCACTATCGGATTCGGCTGACCAAGGAACACCAGTCATCGCTTCCACCATTGGGACGATAACGCCGATCACTCGTTTGTCCGGGTAACGAGTTGGAAGCCATGTTTGCTGAAGACGACGGAGGCCGGTTGCGGCTGCCGTGTTACAGGCGACGACGATCAGCGAGCACCCCAACTCAAAGAGTCGCTCCAACGAAGATACTGTGAACTCATAGATCGTGTCGGCATCTCGATTGCCATAAGGTGCGTTGCCGTGGTCGCCGTAGTAGACGAAACGCTGATTAGGAAAGGCCTCCCGAAGCGCTCTGAAGACCGTCAGTCCACCGCTACCAGAATCAAATACCCCGATCATTTGTCCTCGCTCCGTCGATTCGATAGTTTATCACCCACATGGGTGGCAAACAGTGCATCTCTCTTCGTTCGCTCCTAGCGTGGGTCACGATTTTCAACGATTTGCGCGCAGTTGTCGAACGGCAGGTTCGGCCGTTCGGCGCCCCCCCTGATGAACGATCAAAGCGTCCTTCCAACACACCTTGAGTGGCTAAGCGAGCGCCCACTTGTGCGGCGGCAGCTCGGTAGTCTTACTCGCCCGCTGCGTCGGCAGGCGTGTGGAGCGAATCACACTCGGACTGGATTGTTGAGCGCTACGTCTCGAGTAGGACCATTCCAAGCGATGGGTGACAGTAGGAATACAATGATAAGGAATGCTGCCTGGGACAAGTAGAACGGCTCCAGCCACTGTTGCTTCAATGCGACGTAAAAAGTGTTATGGGCTACGTCGACCAAAATAATCGCTGCCGTAAGCACGATTCCGGCTCTTGGTTTGATAAAAAGTAGCAGTGCTGCAAGCGGGTCAAAAAACGTAAGCGCCCCCCAGAAAATACGGCTGGCCAAGTAAGTGCTAGGCCCGTATCCGTAGTCCCAGAGCAATCCATGTGAAACGTCTGCACTGATGTGATTAGCGGTTGCGATTAAAAGACAGCATGCGAACAAAATTCTGACGGCGAATGACAATCTTGGCATAGCGTTATCTACATTCGTGATCTACGCCCTGCATGATAGCGGGATCGACCAACGACGCTAAATGATAGGTCAGAGCGCATTCAGCAGGCGCTCAAGCTGCTCACGTTCCCAGCCACCAATAGGTCGACAGGATCAGTGCCATAACGCTGCCAGGTTTCAAGAGACCCGACACGGCCGTCAGACGACCAGCACTCCTCGCAGTAATCCAGGCTGTCGCAATCATTGAAAAGCGTGAGCCGCCAGCCATCGATCTCAACAGGCATGTGGTCGTTATAGATTTCGTTCCAGGACTGGATGGAACTTCGCATCATGATGCGTTTGCCGAGCGCGACGTCCATCAGTACCTGGCAGACCTCGCTGGTGGTGAGAGGAGAAGTTGTGTTCAAATCATTCTACGCTCGAGTCATCGCCTCCCCGTAGCTAAGTTACGGTAAGGAGTAGCGTCAATGGGAAGTCGCCTCTTCGGGCCAATGGGCCAGGCTAGCTTAACAAACTCGAAATCTACTCACTCAGGCGTCATAAGCACCGCAAGCGTCATATTGATGAACTCTTCGTTTCTGTTGATTGCAATCAGTGCACCGCGAACGTTTCCAGCGACCACCGCCGATCCTCGTTGCTCGACCCAGACTGTGAACTCCCATGATTGCGGCTTCGAGAGCCAATTGATTCTGATTGATCTTGAAGAGTAGGGAAGGGAGTAGTCTGCGTCCGACATCGTGGTTCCTCAGTGGAAGATGTCAGGGTAGCAATCCGAGATCGGATTGTACGGCCGGTCACTGTCGAGTCCTGGCTGATCAAGTGATTTTGATTTGAGTACAAAAGGGCCCTGAGAGGGCCTTTTTTTGTAAGGAAAGACGGACTGGGGCTGTTAACACTTAAAGTTGCGTTTTTAAGCGTAGGCCATCTGACGTGCCGTCGTGCGGCACGTCGACTTAAAGTGTTACGATGCTAAGTCCTTGCTGCTCTAGATCTAGAAAGGAATGATCAGATCATTCACAACGCTCGATCGGGCCTCGATTGGTTTGCGCGCTGAAAGAATTATCTGGAGACCAGCGATCTTCCAGTTGCTCAACCAAGTAATCCATAAGAGCTTTGACCTTTGGTGTGAACGCGGCGCGCTCTTGGACGCAGGCGTAAATATCCAAGGGTTCAGCGTAGGGGTAACTGGATGTTGAATTATGTTCAAACAGCGGTACCAGGTGGCCGCATTCGATATAGGGCGCCGCCACGAACTCAGCCAAGCGGACGATCCCCGCCCCGTTGATTGCCATTTGTGCTAAGGCATCGACATCGTTACTTATAGTGGTTGCATTGATTGCCGCGTCGTACTGGTGCCCATCCTTGATAAAACTCCAACGCAAAAAACGTCCATCTAGTGGGTAGCGAAATGCAAGGCAGGCATGCTGCTGGAGATCATCGGGGGAAGAGGGCCTACCAGCACGTTTCAGGTAGTCGGCTGAGGCGCAAACGATGAATGGAACAGAGGCAATCTTACGGGCGACGATGCCTTCTTCCAGCTGCGGTTTTATGCGCAGACTCAGATCAATGCCGTCTTGGATATGATTTATTTTGCGGTCTGTCGTTGAGAATTCAAGGATAAGGCGTGGGTAGCGTACGGCGAAACCAGCGATGAGCGGTGCAAGCACGTGCCGGCCGAACGCTGAGGTCGACGCAATGGCCAGCCGTCCCTGGAGCTCGGTTTTTGCACTACTTATCGAACTCTGTGCCGACTCCAGATCAATTGCGATACGTTTGACCTTTTCGTAGTACACCGCGCCGCTCTCGGTTAGCGCCATGCTACGGGTGGTGCGCTGGAGAAGGCGGGTGTTCAGGTGAGTTTCCAGGCGACTGAGGGTTTGGCTAACAGCTGCCGCACTGACTCCCAGCGATTTGGCGGCCCCCACAATTGAGCCTATTTCGACCACTTTGATAAAGCTCTCAATCGCCCCTAACAGATTCATCTTTGCTCGCCAAACAGGGTTATTCATAAGTAATCGTTTATAAAGTAACCACGAATGATCGTCTAGTTGACGTTTTTTGATCTTGCTAAGGTAGCTGTCCTCAGTACCCCGAAGAGAAAAAACAATGCACCGCAAAAAAACCTCCAGCCCACTGGCCTTCAGCCTTCGTAAGTTTCCGTCTCGTGCGACGCCCTATGTGTTCGCCTTTTACATGGCGACGATTATGGCGTTCCTTATGTCGCTAGTGATTACAGCGGCCAATACCGGCATTGATAAGGGGTTTTTAAGTAATACGTTACGCGCCTACCAATTAGCTATGCCTGCGGCATTCCTGTGCATCCTCGTCGTCAGACCCATTGTGCTTAAACTGGTGTCGTTGACAGTGCACCCCCATGTCTGAAGTACCTTCAAGGGATAAGCCGCGCGCAGACAGGCCCATGAGCGGGGCGTGAATTCGAATCGCGCCGTCACCATCCCATTCTTCGATGATGATTTTCATAGGTGGCTTTTTCACGTGTGGTCTCCATTGCTTCTGATTCGGCAATGGTAACGTGATTTTTCGTAGAAGCTCCCTCGTCGCAGCTAAGGAAAATCAGCGTCAAATTAACCTCTGCTTGGTGGAGAAAATCGCTGGCATTTGGAGCCCCTTATAAATGGCGAGAAACCTGAATCCAGAGGTGAGAATCAATGCGATCCAACCGGCGACCCGGATTGACGGGAATATATCGCGCAGCAAGACATATAGGATGCAACCCAGCAGGATTGGCGTGGCGTAGATCTCACGTGACATCAATAACGAGGTCCTGCCGACTAGCACATCACGCGCTATGCCGCCCCCAATACTTGTCAGCACGCCCATCATCACTGCCAAAGGTGCACCAAGTTGTAATGCCATCACTTTCTCAGTAGCGACTAATCCGAACAGTGCGGCCGCAAAACCATCGAGATACAGCAATAGCTGATAGCGTTTGTGCAATCTATTGGTGAGAAAAAATGCCAGTAGTGAGGTAACCAATGCGACCCAGATGTAGTTGAAGTCTGCAATCCAGAAAATCGGTTGATCGAGCAGTAGGTCTCGAATGGTGCCACCACCAATAGCAGTGATGATGCCCAGCACTACGGCCCCGAACAGATCGACACCTACCTTTTGGATAGCCAACAATCCGGTAATGGCAAACACGGCGGTGCCTAACATTTGCTGAAAATAAAGCATCCATTACTCCGTTCTCAGGGTACCCATCTGTAAGGCATCGTTGTTGGCCTAGCAGTGCGGGTTGTAAATTTAGCTGGTGCGGGCTCCACCGGAAGTCTAGTGGGTTTGTGCCCTTTCCACATCGGAGACTGAATTGAGGAGGAGGAGGGGTAATCGCCCATTCGGGCCACGCCCGGCTTGACTTAGGTCTTTCGGAAGGGCAGCCCTCATATTGAGGTGCCAGTGAGCCAGTTACGCAGTGGGGTTTGAATGACAGTTTTGAGTTCTTGACGCTGTATTTATTGGCTTGTAACGCACTTTTCTGGTTGTAACCCTACGACTGTTACGATGCATAAAATCACGTTACACCGAAGCTACCGGGCTTGCTGGCGAAAGGTTAAAACTCACGAAGTTGGAGAACGATCCTTGGCTGAAATCGTGGCTCCGAGAGCGCTATTTTGTGCAGAACTCGTCGATAAAACTCTCTTGGCCAGACGAGTCGATTTGGCATTTGACTGTCCATCTGCCGTCACCGAACACGAGCTGATAACTCCAGCAATTTCTGAACGGTTCCCGTACATCGAAGGCTCGGAATTCACGCATGTGTTCGTATGAACGAGCGTGGCTTCCGTGCTTGATCAGCCATGCAGCGGATCTGATGAATTGCCCATGGCTGTACACCAGGATGTTCTGCGCATTGCTATTCGCAAGCTTGCTCAGCATCGCATCTGCGCGCCCGAGTAAATGATCGAACGACTCGGCGCCAGGGCCATCAGTAAACTCCGCGTCACCGTTTTCCCAAAAACTTTCTGCATGTGGCTTTCGATCTGCTTGTGTAGTGCCGGCAAAGCGATTTGGGCTCAAATACGTAAACTCTTCAACGGGCCACGTTTCGAATGGAACGTGAGGGAAGCGCTCTGTGGTTGGTAGTGCGGTTGCGATGGCGCGTTCAAAAGGGGACGAGATGATCAGGTCGGGCGAAGGAGTTCGGTGAAAGCTGAGAACGAGATCGGTGATCGTAGAAAATCTCCAATTGTGGGGCTCTGTCTCAATACACGATTTAACATAATATACATTATGCGAACCTTTCTATAGCTTGTTGCGGACAGTGACAGGACAGATTTGAAGCCAGGCCCAGGCCTCGATCACTCTCCTGTACCTCAGCGATGTAATCCAGGACGAATGGATCCTGCGAACCTTGCTCCTTGTAATAGCCAACCACGTTGGCCAGCGTCCACCGCAGCAATCTCATCAGTACCGGATCGGAAAATTTCCAGCTGCTCGACTCATACGGATATCGGCTGTTGGTGAATACGTCGCGGTATCTCTCTAAGGAATCTTCCTGACTGTCCAGGGCCAAGCTGCGACGAATCGCTTCGGGCATCGCATCGAACAACGTCAACAAATCATACCTATCAGGGTTTTTACGGCTGGTTTTGTTAGCGCTTTGCCGATGCTGGTGAGCTGCGGCCAACGCTACGGCGTCGAGTTTGTAGGTTTCGCCGGATGTACCTTGATGCTGGTCAGGCACAGAAATAAAGCTCTTGAGCAGGATTTCCATACCAATCGCCGCATTGACCTGGGCAACGTGCGGCAGGTTCTGCGCGTCCAAAACTTCAGCAGCTTTCAGGTAATTGTGAGCGCTTTGAAGCATCCAGCTTGGAAAATGACCCATTGCATACTCCTTTGAATGGGCGTCGAAAATGGCTGGAGCCCTTGATTTACGGGGCTTGTTACCGATTACACATTCCGATTAGCGTGCCCTTGAAAGATACCGTACAAATTTGGAAGATAGTGAACAAGGATGAGCTAACCCTAGCTCATCAGGTGAGCTCCCCTCTCCTCTTGATAACCAAAAATTATAACTATTCTAAATGACTGTTTAGTTTAGTTATATTGAGCGCTATACAATTAATTTGGTAACTGCACTACCTCAATGATTCATCGATCATGGGTTTCGGCCAAACTCCGCGCCTTACCATCTCGCCCGGCGGTCGTTGCCGGGCGGACGATCATCGCACTTGTTCTTCGGTGGACGAATGCCTGTGCAGGAACACCTCGGCCAGCATGCAACGTGCGCTACCGCCACCGATGCGTTCGATGGTGTCGATGTTCACCGGCAACGGCGTGGTGTGAGTTTCGATCAAGCGACGCTGATCGGCGTCCAGGGATTGCCAGGCGGTGCGCGACATCACCAGCAGCGGTTCGCCCGCTGCGTTGTGCACTTGCAGCATGTTGCCGGCAAAGGACTCCAGTTGCGCCCAGTTCAAGGCGATGACCTGTTTGCCGCTGGTTTCGAGTCGGTTACGCAGCGCCGCACGTTCGCCCGGTTGGGGCACGGACGCCAGGCAAACCACCGCCAGACTGGTCCCGACACTCATCATCACATTGGTGTGATAAATCGCCACGCCTTGGCGGTCCACCGCGTTGAACGCGCACAGTTCATAGCCCAATTGGGTGACTAACTGGTCCAGGGCCCGGGCGTGGGTGCGCGTGGAATACCCGGCGTAGCAAATCCGCTGTTGCCGATCCAGGACCATGCTACCGGTGCCCTCCAGGAAAACCCCCTGCTCTTCAAGGCTGGACAGGTCCAGCACCTGCTCGACCCGATATTCATCCAGCAACCCGTCGAGCACACCTTTGTCCCGTTCCAGGCGCCGGTTGTGGCCCTGCATCGGGTACAGCACCAAGGTGCCATCCGGGTGGCTGCTCCACCAGTTGTTGGGGAAGATCGAATCCGGGGTGTGCGGCGCTTCGCGATCGTTATGTACCAGGACTTCGACGCCGTGCCGACGCAACGCGTCGACATAGCCATCGAACTCGGCAAGGGCCTTGAGTTGTACGTCTTCCGCAACGGTTGCCGGACGCTGGAAGCGGTTGTTCGCCGCCGTGTCCTGATTGAAGGAGAAGCGTGTCGGACGAATCATTAAAACCGTATTGGTGGTTTGCATGGGCACAGACTCAATGAGGGACGAGAGAGGCTCATTGTCTGTTTCAAAGGGGGAAAAACCCGGTTGATAACGGTTTTTTCGGTGATCAAAACGGTTGAAGATACTGACCCTTTCAGCCGATTCGGTGAACAACACAAATCAAATGTGGGAGCGGGCTTGCTCGCGAAGGCGTCGTGTCAGTCGACATTGATGCTGGATGACACACCGCCTTCGCGAGCAAGCCCGCTCCCACAGTGCCTATTCCATCGTGGTCTTGACCATCGCCAGCTCCGGGTGGCTGACCAGTTTGTCGATGTGCAAATCCGGGTCGTCAAACCAGACTTCGGTCAACACCCGGTAATGCTCCATGTCACGGCAGCGCATGCGCAGGCTGTAGTCGAACGCCCCGCTGATCAGGCGACATTCCAGCACCTGCGGGCAGGCACGGACCTTGGCCTCGAAGGCCTTTTGCGCCGCGCGTCCGCTCTGGTTCGACAACGCCACCAGCACCAGCAACGACAACCCCGGCGTCAGTTTCTTCTCGTCGAGAATCGCGCCATAGCCGCGAATGACCCCAAGTTGTTCCAGCTTGCGCACCCGTTCCAGACAAGGCCTGGGGGTCAGGTGCACGCGCTCGGACAGCTTTTGATAAGTGATGCGCCCTTCGTGGCGCAACACTTCAATGATTGCCTGATCGATACGATCAAGCACGATCGACAGATCGCGGATATCCGCCATGTACGCCTTGCCTCACTTCAAACGACCCGATAGAAATTGCTGCAAACGTTCACTGTTCGGCCGGTCGAGTATCGTAGCATCCCCCTGCTCCTCAACCCGGCCCTGATGCAAGAACAACACCTGGCTGGAGACCTGCCGGGCAAAGCCCATTTCGTGGGTCACCATCAACATGGTCCGGCCTTCTTCGGCCAGCGCCTGAATCACCTTCAGCACTTCACCTACCAGTTCCGGGTCGAGTGCCGAGGTGGGCTCGTCGAACAACAGAATTTCCGGTTCCACCGCCAGGGCACGGGCAATCGCTACCCGTTGTTGCTGCCCGCCCGACAGAAACGCCGGGTACTGATCGGCCACCCGTTGCGGCAAGCCGACCTTGTCCAGATACGCCCGCGCGCTCTCTTCGGCGGCCTTGCGACTCATGCCCAGGACTCGACACGGCGCCAGCACGATGTTCTCCAGCACGGTCAGGTGACTCCACAGGTTGAAATGCTGGAACACCATCGCCAGGCGCGTGCGTAAACGCTGCAACTGCTTCGGGTTGGCAACGCGCATGCCGCCCACGCCCTGACGGGTGAGAACTCGCTCGCCATCCAGAGCAATGGCGCCTTCGTCCGCACGCTCCAGAAAGTTGATGCAGCGCAGCATAGTGCTTTTACCCGATCCGCTCGCGCCGATCATGCTCACCACGTCCCCTGCCCGCGCATTCAACGAAACACCCTTGAGCACTTCATTGTCAGCAAAACGTTTATACAGATTTTCAACCGTGAGTTTGTACATGCGAATACTCCTGGAGCCGCGCTCTCATCGAGCGCCGCTCTGGGTAGAAATGGAATTTTAGTGGGCTGGGCCGAGAAAACTCAGCCAGCGCTTCTCTGCCAGGCGGAACGCAGCGACCAGCCCGAACGACAGCACGAGGTACAGCAGACCGGCAATGCCAAATGCCTGGAATGTCATGAAGGTCGCCGCATTGGCGTCTCGGGCGATTTTCAGGATGTCCGGAATCGTTGCGGTAAATGCCACCGATGTCGCGTGCAACATCAGGATCACTTCGTTGCTGTAGTACGGCAGCGCGCGGCGCAGCGCCGAAGGCAGGATCAGTTGCAGATACAGGCGCCAGCCACTCAGGCCATAGGCATGTGCTGCTTCGATTTCACCGTAGGGAATGCTGCGGATCGCTCCGGCGAAAATTTCCACGGTGTAGGCGCAGGTGTTGAGGGTGAACGCCAGCAAGGTGCAATTCATGGCGTCGCGGAAAAACGCTTCGAGCAAAGGCTGCGAACGTACCACGGCGATGCCGTAGATCCCGCTGTAGCAAATCAGCAACTGGATATACAACGGCGTGCCGCGAAAGATGTAGGTAAACAGCTGAACCGGCCAACGCAAAACACCCCTGCGCGAGACACGCAAGATCGCCAGGGGCAACGACAGGAAAAAACCCATGGCAATACTCGCCACCAACAACCACAGGGTCATCGCCAATCCGGTGAGGCTTTCACCGTCGCTGAACAGAAAGGGTTTCCAGTATTCGGCAATCAACTCGATCATCGCGCCATCCCCCGTACACCCTGGTTGTAGCGCCGTTCCAGCACGCGCAATACGTAGTTCGAAGCGCTGGTGATCAGCAGGTAAAGCGCGGCGGCCAGCAGCAGGAAATCAAGCATGTTGAACGTGCTTTTGCCGGCCTCTTGCGCGACTTTGACCAGGTCCGACAAACCGATGATCGACACCAGCGCCGTGGCCTTGAGCAGCACCAGCCAGTTGTTGCCAAGGCTCGGCAAGGCGAAACGCATCATTTGCGGGAACACCACGAAACGAAAGCGCTGCCAGCGGCTCAGGCCAAAGCACGCCGCGGCTTCCTGCTGCCCACGCGGCACACTCAGAATTGCCCCGCGAAAGGTCTCGGTGAAATACGCCCCGTAGATAAAGCCGAGGGTGATGATGCCGGCCACAAACGGGTCGATTTCCATGTAGGGCCAGCCAATGGCCTCGGTCAGGGCGCTGAGCCAGCCTTGCAGGCTGTAGAAAATCAGCAACATCAACACCAGGTCGGGCACGCCACGGATCAGCGTTGTGTAAAAGGTTGCCGGTATATTCAGCAGTTTCAGGGGCGACAGTTTGGCCGCCGCGCCAAGCAGCCCCAGCGCCATGCTCACCAGCAGCGCGAGCGCTGACAGTTTGAGGGTGACCCAGGTGCCATGCAGCAACAATGGGCCATAGCCTTGCAGGGCCGAAAGATCGGCCCCGATCAGATTCAGGAAGGAGTTCACGCCAGTCACCTGTCTTGAGGCGCCCCGGTCGCTGCAATACATCGACCGGGGCGCAGGGATCAGTTGTTGTAGAGGTCCAGATCGCCGAAGTGTTTCTGCTGGATCTGCGCGTAGATGCCCTTGTCGTGCAGGGCCTTGATGGCGGCATTGAGCATGCCTTTGAGCTCTTCGTTGTCTTTGCGCACACCAATGGCGATTTCTGACGGCACCAACGGGTCACTGATGCCTTCGCTGTTTTGGAACTCGGCCCCTTGTGGCGAGGTCAGGAAGCTCATCTGTGCTTGCAGCTTGTCCTGGATCGACGCATCGAGACGGCCAAAAACCAGGTCGGCATAGACCTGATCCTGATTCTGATAGGCCCGCAGTTTCACCCCGCCCGGCGCCAGTTTGGCCTTGGCGTAGGTTTCCTGAATCGTGCCCTGCATGTAACCGATGGTTTTGCCGCGCAGCGATTCGGCGGTCGGCAGCAGTCCGGAGTCTTTGCGGGTGACGATGGCGGTCGGTCCGGCGTACAGGCGATCAGTAAAGTCGATCTGTTTTTTGCGCGCATCGGTAACGGTCATCGAAGATTCGATGGCATCGAACTTACCGGCCTTGAGTCCTGGAATCAGCCCGTCGAAGTCATTGCTGACCCACACGCAGGTGAGCTTCAGCTCGGCACATATTGCATTGCCCAAATCCACGCCAAAGCCCTGAACCCCGCCATCGGCCGTGGTGGATTCAAAAGGTGGGTAGCTTGGGTTGACGCCAAATCGCAGCTCCTTCCATTCCTTGGCGCTGGCGCCCGTGGTGCAGCACAGCAACGCGAGTGCCGGCAAAGTCAGCCATTTGATGTTCATCTTCTTGAGTCCCGGATTATTTGGATTTATCGCGATCCGGCGCCTGCGTCGGACCACACTTTTTGACAGGAGCAGAGAGTCGATGCGGTCTTCACCGCAGCCGTTTTTGTTGTTGTTTTCGACTGGAAGCAGCCAGTCGTCGGAGTTGCACCCCATCTCAGGCAGCGATCAACAAGCGCTTGAAATGGACCGCCAGAATGCCAATTGCCGGGATGGTGCTGGTGTCGTATCCCTACGCCCAAACAGCGTGCCTGTGCTGAACGACGGACTTTTACAGCCGATTCTGTCGCCTGCTCCAAGTCTCTGTTTCTCCACTTAATGGGAGCGGCACAGGAAATGCGATTGTCTTTGCGGCGTTCTCTATTTGCATAACGATGCTTCGTGAAGCACATGGCGATTCAGCCGGGCGAACGAGGTGCGAGTCGTCACTGTCACTTGGCCGATTCGGCTGTGCGTGATCTGTTTTTCGACTTCTCTCGCTGTGCCCAGGGTCAGTATTGGCCGAAATCTTCTCGCCATTGCCTCGACAATAGGTCCGTTGCAAACACATGGACCGCCTCCTGAGTCTCAGCCGCCAAAGCGCAAGGTAGCCCAAGTCCGGCACACCCAAAAACGCCCAAAGGAACCCAATATGACCCGTTACATTGACGTAAATGATCTGAGCCGTCTCGTCCAGGAAAAAGGCTTGCCTCGTTGCCTGACCGAAATGGCCGAGTACATCCGTCAAGACTACGTACGCTGGCCGGATTTCGAAAAATGCGCGCGCCTGGCGAACCACTCGCCGGAGGGTGTCATCGAGCTGATGCCTGTGTCTGATGCAACGCTGTACGCCTTCAAGTATGTCAATGGACATCCGAAGAACACCCACAATGGCATGCTGACGGTCATGGCGTTTGGTGCGTTGGGAGACGTCGATACTGGCAAGCCGGTTTTACTGAGTGAAATGACGCTGACTACCGCCATTCGCACCGCTGCCACTTCTGCGCTCGCGGCCCGCTACCTCGCCCGACCGGACAGTCGCCGAATGGCACTCATCGGCAACGGCTCACAGAGCGAGTTCCAGGCCCTGGCATTTCATACATTGTTGGGCATAACTGAAATCAGTCTCTACGACATCGATCCTGCGGCAACGGCGAAGCTGGTAGCCAACCTGCGGGCCTACCCCGCCTTACAGGTGACGGTTGCCAATAGCGTCGCGCAAGCGGTACGTGGTGCCGATATCGTGACCACGGTCACGGCCGACAAGGCCTACGCAACGATTTTAACGCCTGAGATGATCGAGCCCGGGATGCACCTTAACGCAGTGGGCGGCGATTGCCCCGGCAAGACCGAATTGCACCGGGATATCGTGGAGCGTGCGCGGGTCATGGTTGAGTACGAGCCGCAAAGCCGAATTGAAGGGGAAATTCAGCAGATGCCCGCCGACTCTCCGGTTATCGAATTCTGGAAAGTCATCACTGGTCAGACCCCAGGTCGCCAGCATGCCGAGGAAGTCACCTTGTTCGACTCGGTCGGCTTCGCCATCGAGGACTACTCGGCCTTGCGCTATGTGCTGGATGTTGCAAGAACGCTCAACATTGGCAGCGACATCCAGCTGGTGCCAGAGCTGCAGGATCCCAAGAACCTGTTCTCGCTGCTACAGCCTTCGGCAACTGACGATGCAAGGCTGCGGGCTTGATTCCACTCGACACTTCGAAGCGTATACCTGGCGGCCCCTTCGGCTGCCAGGAGTTCTTTGGCTCTCCCGAAGCATGCTCCCCGCGTGCCAAGGACTTCCTCTCGAAGATCCTGCAACATTGATCGGGGGCTCACCAACGCAACTCAAAAGCGTTTTGCGCACCCGGCTGGATGCTGCTGCCCAAGCGTGCGCACTCGCGAGAAAGGGTGTCGTGCAGCCATTGACGGTCATCCCCTTCGGCGCGACAGATGCGAAAGCGACACAGCCGGGTGGGTATCAAATCCAGCGACTGCAGGTGCCCGCCCGGGTCCAGCGAGGCAAAGTATAGAAGCCCCAGGTCGCCGCGAAAGGCTGTGTAGCCCTCGATGCCTTCGTAATCGTTCAGAAGATCACCGCAGCCATAGAGAATCAGGTGTTCGCGGTACACCTCGATGCCTTTGACGTGGTGCGAGGAATGCCCGTGCACCACGTCAACTCCGGCCTCGTCGATCAAGGCATGGGCGAACCGGACTTGCTCGCGTGGGATATCGAACCCCCAGTTGCCGCCCCAGTGAATAGAGGCGACCACCAGATCCTGCGGTTTTTTGCCCTCGAGAATCCGTTTGGCCACATTGCGCAGGCTTTGCATCGACAGATCCTCCAGCCGCGCGACGCCCGCGCCCTTATCCGTGGCGGCCCAGTCCGACGCAATGCCGCTGTCGGGTGCGCCGAGGCCAAACACCAGCAAGCGCCGCCCGCCAGGCTGCAGCAACACGGCGGGCGCCTCGGCAGATTGCCGGTTGTGCCCGGCGCCGGCGCTGCACATACCATTGCTCGCCAGGGTCTCCAGCGTATCGGCCAGGCCGACAGTCCCCCAGTCCAGCACATGGTTGTTGGCCAGCACGCAGCAGTCGATGCCGGCTGCGCTGATGGCCGGGAAGTTCTCCGGGCTCATGCGGTAATTGATGCCCTTTGGCTCCGGTCGTCCGCGGCGGGACACCGCAGTTTCCAGATTGATGATGCGTGCGTGTGGCTGGCGAAGTTCGAACTCATCCAGCGCAGCGCCCCAGACATAGGTGAAATCAACCGGGCGGGGAATCGAGCCATTGACTCGTTCTGCCAGCCGGACGTAATCGCCAGCATTCTTGACGTAAGCTTCGTAAAGCCGCGGATCGCCAGGATGCGGCAGTACAGCGTCAATGCCGCGGGCAGTCATGACGTCTCCGCAGAGAAACAGCTTGAGCGTATCGGTAACAGCTGCCATGGCACCCTCCCGAATATAAACCGGGAGATGTTTCCATCCCCCGGCTTATTATTACGCTGAAACAGGCAGAACGACTTCTGAACCTCTACTCAGTTGTTCATCAGATGCAACTGATAAAGCTCATTGGCAATGGCGATATCCTCCAGCCCCAGTCCGATTGAGCGGAAGAAGGTATGGCGCTCTTGAGCAGGGGCTGAGTAGCGGGAGGGAAATCACCGTTCTCTGCCGGTCACGGCCTCGAAGCGTGCTGGTCAAATCCGATACAAATGACTAGCCAAGTCGAATGCAAATAGGTGGGCAACAACGGGCTCGACACCTCATTACGCTACTGATCCAGCTGCAGATTCGCTAATATGATTCCCCGCCCTCCTTGTCTGCGGATTTCTTCATTCTGGAGCCCGAATGCCTAGTCAAAAGGACATCGCCGCCGACAGCGGCGCACCGATGATTCCTGAACAGCGCCGTGAATTGATGCTGCGACAGTTACGCAAGCATCAGGTGCTGAGCGTTCATCAGTTGATGGAAATGTTCGACTGTTCGCACATGACCATACGCCGCGACATTGCGTTGCTGGAGCAGGAAGGTCGTGCTTACTCGGTAACGGGTGGGGTGCGGATCGCCAGTCAGCTGCACAGCGAGCCCAGCCATCAGCTCAAGGCGGTGGTCGAGTTGCCGCAGAAGCAGGCCATGGCCAGGCTCGCCGCCCGGCTTTTGCATGCCGACATGACGATTTACCTGGATGCAGGAACCAGCACGCTGGAAATCGTCCCCTACATCAAGGCGCTGTCCGGCATGACCGTGGTGACCAACGACTTCGGCATTGTCCAGGCACTGATCGATGCCCCCCATGTCACCGTGATTCACACCGGCGGGCAGCTGGATCACTCCAATCAATCGTGTGTGGGCGGCCTGGCGGTGGCCACCTTGCGTCAGGTCGTCACCGATGTCGCATTCATATCGACCAGTTCATGGGATTTGCGTCGCGGCCTCACCACGCCTTCGGCGCTGAAAGTGGAGGTCAAGCAAGCTGCCATGCAGTCGGCTTCGCAAGTGGTGCTGGTGGCCAGCAGTTCGAAGTACGGCACGTTCAGCATGTACCGGATCGCCGGACTCGAGCAATTTGACGTCATCATCAGCGATGACGCATTGACCTCTGCCGCGGCCGATGGCATCCGCAAGCAGGGTGTCGAATTGTTACTGCCGGCTGACAATACCCCGGCCTGAAACGACGGGCTCCTGGCCTAATGCCAGTCAGTTAAGCGGTAATGCGATCCGTAGCAGCTGCCGAGCCCGCGAGGCTGCGTTCGGCTGCGCAGCAGTCGTGAGTCCAGCTGACGCGGCCTGCCTGACGTACCGCAATGACTGATTTTACGACTGCTTCGCAGCCGAACGCAGCCTCGCGGGCTCGGCAGCTGCTACAAAGATGTCGCGGCTAAAATTGCTTAACTGACTGGCATTAGGCTGCTGGCATGATTTGTAGGAGCAAGCTCGCTCCTACAAGTTTCTTAACGCGCTTTCCAGTCGCGCAGCCACTGCAAGCCGGCAGAGGTGTTACCTCGTGGCCGGTATTCACACCCTACCCAGCCGTCATATCCCAACTGGTCGATCAGCTCGAACAGATAGGGATAGTTGATTTCTCCCAGGTCGGGTTCATGTCGGTCTGGCACACCAGCGATCTGGATATGGCCAATTCCGTCGAAGTCCCGACGCAGTTTGGTGGCCAGATCGCCCTCGACGATTTGGCAGTGATAACAGTCGAACTGCACCTTCAGGTTACTGGCGCCTACTTCCTTGCAGATGGCCTGGGCCTGATCCTGCCGGTTGAGGAAAAATCCCGGCATGTCCCGCGTATTGATCGGTTCCAGTAGCACCGTGACACCGACTTTGGCCGCCCGGGCAGCGGCGTAGGCGAGGTTCTCCAGGTACACGCCGTGATGCCGTGGGCGGTCGCTTTCCGACGGCAACAGCCCGGCCATCACGTGAATGCGCGAGTTGCCCAGCACGCTGGCGTATTCCAGGGCACGATCAAAACCGCTACGGAACTCACTCTCCCGACCAGGCAACGACACCGTGCCCCGCTCGCCCTTTGCCCAATCACCGGGCGGCGCGTTGAACAGAGCCTGCACCAGGCCGTTGTCGCTCAAGCGTTGCTTGAGTTCTTCAGCGCGGTAGTCGTAGGGGAACAGATACTCCACCGCGTCGAAACCGTCGGCAGCCGCGGCCGCAAAGCGATCCAGAAACTCATGTTCCGGGTAAAGCATGCTGAGGTTGGCAGCAAAACGAGGCATGGTAGCTCCTGAGATAATGGGTTAGACAAAGGGCCAGATCAGCAGGGTAATACAGAAACCCAGGGTGCCGAGCAAAGTGGTCAGCACCGTCCAGGTGCGCAAGCCATCGGCCACGTTCAGTCCGGACAACTTGGTGAAGATCCAGTAACCGGCATCATTGATATGGGACATGGCCAACCCGCCACCGCCCATGGCCAGGCACAGCAGGGCCATGTGGTTCGGGGTGAGGCTGAGGGTCGCAATCAGCGGGCTGATGATACCGGCAGTGGTCACCAGTGCCACCGTGGTCGAGCCCTGCACCGCGCGCAACAGCATGGTCAGCAGAAAGCCCAGGGCCAGAACCGGCAGACCGGTGGTGCGCAGCATATCCGAAACCACGGCACCGATTCCGGTGTCCACCAGCACCTTGCCGAATACACCGCCGGCACCGGCAATCAGGATCACCATGGCCACACCGGGCAAGGCCGAACCGATCACGTCAGACACTTGAGTGCGGCTCCAGCCCCGACGCGAACCCAGCAGCCAGGCACACAGCAGGGTGTCGATCAGCAGCGCTACCAGTGGCGCGCCGAGCACGGTCATGACGCCGCGCAGGGTCGAATCGACTGGCAGCAACGAGGTAGACAGAGTCCCCAGCAAAATCAGAATGATGGGCAGCACGATCAGGCTGACGATCAGACCAAAACCCGGCGCAGGTGCCGGCGGCAATTTCGAAACGATGCTGCTGATGGACTCTTCCAGGCCCATGTGCGACACGGCCACAGCCGCTCGCTCAGCGCTCTTGTCGTTGCCATTGGACCAGGCGGCCAGATCCTCGTTGGTGACATGCGGGCCATAGACCTCGGCACGAATATCGTCGGTCATTGGGTATACCCGACGGGTCATGCGCCCGGCCACGCGGTAGCCGACATAGCAAAGCAGAGCGGTGATCGGCAAACCGAACATCAGCACGCGGCCCAGGTCCGCGCCCAATTGGCTGGCAGCGGCCACTGCGCCGGGGTGTGGCGGTAGAAAGGCGTGTACGGTCAACAACGCCGCGCACATCGGCAACGCGAACACCAACAGCGGCTTACGCGCACTGCGGGCAACACCATAGGCCAGCGGCATCAGGATAATCACGCCGACCTCGAAGAACACCGGCACCCCGACCATGAAGCCGGCAATCGTCAACGCCAGGGGCGTACGCCGATTGCCGAAACGGGTAATCAGCGTCTTGGCCAGCGCCTCGGCACCACCGGAGAGCTCGATGATCCGCCCGATCATCGCACCCAGGGCAATGATGATCGCGATATGGCCCAAGGTCTTGCCCATGCCGCCTTCAATGGTGGCGACCAGATCGGCCGGTTTCACGCCGGCTACCAGCGCCACCAGAATGCTCACCAGCATCAAGGCCACGAAGGGCTGGAATTTGTACTTGAGCACCAGGAACAACAACAGCGCGATGCCCACCCCGGCGGTCATCATCAGGATTAACGGGCTCATTGCAGAACCCCTCCACGCCGGGTAACTGAAACGGTACTGCCACTGGTTCTGAACATGCCGCAGTGAAGGTGAGTCATGCTTGGATTTCCTGTTGTTATTGTTTTTTCAGGCAAGCCGGGGCCGTCGAAAGTCGCTGGGCGTCTCCCGGGCAGGGCCTGCGTTATCGATCTGTCGTGTCAAGCCAGCGCGTTACCAGTGCGCACCAAAGGTGTCTCGCAATTCGTCCAGCGCCGCCTGATCGAGCGGTTCCGGCTTGGGATTGCTCATCAGCCAAAGCTGTGCGGTTTCCTCAAGCTCTTCCAGGGCGTAGCTGGCCCTGGATACCGAACTCTCCCAGACCACCGGGCCCAGTCGTTCGAGCATCACGCCGCGAACACTGTTGGCCAGCCGGGCGACTTGCTCGGCAACCTTTGGCGAACCGGGTCGCTGGTAGCCGATCAGCGGGATATGCCCGACTTTCATGACCTGATACGGCGTCAGCGGCGGCAGGATGTCGTCCGCCTGCCAGACCCCGGCCAGCGTCAATGCCACCAAATGGGTGGAGTGGGTATGCACCACGCCGCCGACACCCGGATTACGGTCGTAGACCTGACGATGCAACGCCAGGGTCTTTGACGGTTTGTCACCGGACACCCATTCGCCAGCCAGATTGACCTTGGCGATGGTCGCCGGATCAAGACGCCCGAGGCAGACATCCGTGGGCGTGATCAACCAGCCATCGTCCAGGCGCGCGCTGATATTACCGGCGCTGCCGACGGTGTATCGGCGCTGGTAAAGGCTGTGGCCAACCTCACAGATTTCTTCGCGCAAGGCGTTCTCGTTGCTCATTGCACGTCTCCGGCCTGGGCGAGTTGGTTCAAGGCTTTGCTAAAGAAATCCCGGCCACCGAAGTTGCCCGACTTGAGTGCCAGCGCCAAAGGTTCGTCAGTGCTGCTGACGGTCGCCGGCACACCCGGATCGATCTGCGCGCCGATCTGCAACAGCTGTACACCCAGCGCCTGAACCACCGCGCCCGAGGTTTCGCCACCGGCGATCACGAAGCGGCGTACACCGCTCTGGCGCAAACCTTGGGCAATTTCGCCAAAGGCGTTTTCCACCAGGCTACCGGCCTGTTCGACGCCCAGTTGCTGTTGCACCGACTTGACGTCTTCCGGTGAGCTGGTGGCGTAGATCAATACGGTTTGTTGGTTGTCGCGGGCAAAGGCCAAGGCTTGCGCCACCACCGGTTCACCCGCCGCCAGGGCCAACGGATCAATTCGCAAGGCTGGGCGGCCGGCTTCGAGCCAGGCGGCTACTTGCCCATTGGTGGCAATCGAAGCACTGCCGGCCAACACCACCTCCCCGCCGGACACGGCCGGAAGTTTCGATGCATCGAGGTCACGCAGTTTGCCGGCGCGGCGGAAATTTTCCGGTAATCCCAGGGCCAGTCCCGACCCACCTGTCAACAACGGCAGATCAGCGCAAGCGGTACCGAGGGTATACAGATCGCTGTCCGACAAGGCATCCGCGATGGCCATGCCGACACCTTGTGCCCGCAGCTCAGCGATTCGCGTCCGCACCTGTTCAGCACCACGGGCAATCGTGTCGTAGCGCAACAGACCGACATTCAGACGGGTCTGCGATTGCAGGACCCGAACCAGATTGGCATCGGTCATCGGCGTCAACGGGTGATGCTGCATGCCAGACTCGCTGAGCAGTTGATCCTGCACGAACAAGTGGCCGCGAAAGATCGTTCGGCCATTCTCCGGGAACGCCGGGCACGCAAGGGTAAAGTCGCTGCCCAGTGCAGCCAGCAGTGCTTCGCTGACCTGGCCGATATTGCCAGCCGCGGTGGAGTCGAACGTCGAGCAATACTTGAAGAAGATTTGCTCGCAACCTTGTTCACGCAGCCAGGCCAGCGCGGCGAGGGACTGTTCGACCGCTTCGGTGACCGGCGTGGTGCGCGATTTCAGGGCAATGACGATCGCATCGGCATCAAGCCCGGCAGCAACTTCCGCGCTCGGGATGCCGATGCTTTGCACGGTACGCATACCGCCGCGCACCAGCATGTTGGCAAGGTCCGTGGCGCCGGTGAAATCGTCGGCGATGCAGCCCAGCAGCGGGCGTGCGGTAGAGGTAGTCATGGGGTGTTCCTCAAACAGGCTCAGGCTTGGCAGTCGGCAATTCGATGCCCGGGAAAATCTTGATCACCGCCGAGTCGTCCTCGCGGCCGAAACCGGCACTGGACGCCTGCATGAACATCTGGTGAGCGGTGGCCGACAGCGGCAGCGGGAATTTGCTGGCCCGGGCGGTATCCAGCACCAGGCCCAGGTCCTTGACGAAAATATCCACCGCGGACAACGGCGTGTAATCAGCCTTGAGAATGTGCGGTACGCGGTTTTCGAACATCCAGGAGTTACCGGCGCTATGGGTGATCACTTCATACAGCGCATCGGCATCGACCCCTTCACGCAGGCCCAGCGCCATGGCTTCAGCGGAGGCGGCAATATGTACCCCGGCGAGGAGCTGATTGATGATCTTGACCTTCGAACCCAGGCCATGGACGTCACCCAGGCGATAAACCTTGCCGGCCATGCCAGCCAGAATCGACTCGGCCTTGGCATAAGCGTCGGCCGGGCCCGAGGTCATCATGGTCATCTCGCCAGCGGCAGCCTTGGCGGCGCCGCCGGAAATCGGTGCGTCCAGATACAGCAGGCCCAGCGCGGCCAGGCGCTGGCCCAGGTCCACGGCGTACGTCGGGGCGACTGTGGCGCAGCCGATTACCAGACTGCCCGGCCGCAGTGCGGCCACGGCACCACCCTCACCAAACAATACGGTCTCGGTCTGCTCGGCGTTGACCACCACGGTAATGATCACGTCACACTCAGCGGCCATGTGTGACGGTGACGGACAGGCCACACCGCCCTCCCCGGCGAACTGTTCTGTCACGGCAGAACGCACATCACAGGCATGCACATTAAAACCGCTGCGCAACAACGAGCGGGCAATGCCCAGCCCCATCGCGCCCAGACCGACCACACCGACATTCTTGTTATTCATGGGGTACTCCAGAGGAAAGCAGCGACGGCTTCCACGCCTGCAAGGCGCAGACGTTGGCCGCGTTGTAGATAAGGCCACGGCAGACAGGATCAGCACCGAGCGGATAAACCCGCTGAGGGGCGCTGTCATTCAGGACGGGAGTCGGGTTCTGATTGAACATCAAGGCCATCCTGTTTTTATCGTGTTATCAGGTTGTCATACCGGCTGGCGTAAATCATCTACCAGTGATCAGATTATGTGAAGTATTTTTTCATGATTCACATTTTTTAACATGCCTTTGGAAAACCTGGCGACTTCGTCACCCCTCAGTCTCAGCTAAGTTTCGATCCGTATCGTTTCGATCGAGTTGAAAAGAGGCTCAGACTAAATCCGCCATGTATCACAGTGTGTCAACGCCAACGCCCGATACACTGACTTTCATCCGGCCGGCGATTCGACACAGGCCAGATACGTTGCCGCGTTTCAATGCAAGCAAGGTTTGAAGGGGCACAGACCGGACCCCTGACCCATGGCTAGTAATGGAGGCATCCCATGAAGATGGCACTGCGCAACAGCAACCCCCGCAACACTCGCCGCCACCTGGTGGGCCCTTCGATCCTCGCGCTCACCCTGTTCGGCGTTTTCGGCGCAGCCCACGCACAAACGGCCGCCACCGCGCAGCCAGTGTCGGCCCCTGCCGGTTTCACTCAGGCGGCGTCCTCGCCCTTCGGCCCGCTCAAGCATGTCAACGCCGGACTGCTGGACGTGGCGTACGCCGAAACTGGCCCGGCCAACGGGCCGGTGGTGATCCTGCTGCACGGCTGGCCGTACGACATTCACAGTTATGACGAGGTCGCGCCGTTGTTGGCCGCCAAGGGCTATCGGGTGCTGATGCCTTATGCGCGCGGCTATGGCGATACGCGTTTCCTCTCCGTAGAAACCGAACGCAACGGCCAGCCGGCTGCGCTGGCCAGCGATGTCATCGACTTCATGGATGCCCTGAAGATCAAACAAGCGGTGCTCGGTGGCTATGACTGGGGTGCGCGTTCGGCCGATATTGTCTCGGCGCTGTGGCCGGAGCGTGTCAAGGCACTGGTCTCGGTCAGCGGTTATCTGATCGGCAACCAGGCAGCCGGCAAGAACCCGCTGCCACCCAAGGCTGAATTGCAGTGGTGGTATCAGTTCTACTTCGCCACTGACCGCGGACGCGCCGGTTACGAGAGAAACACCCACGACTTCGCCAAGCTGATCTGGCAACTGGCTTCACCGAAATGGGCGTTCGACGACGCCACCTTCGACCGCAGCGCCAAGGCGCTGGATAACCCCGACCATGTCGACATCACCGTGTTCAACTACCGCTGGCGCCTGGGCCTGGTCCAGGGCGAGAGCCGCTACGAAGCGCTGGAGCAGAAACTGGCCACAGCGCCATCCATCAGCGTGCCGACCATAACCCTGGAAGGCGATGCCAACGGCGCACCGCACCCGGCCCCCGAGGATTATGCCAAGCGCTTCACCGGCAAATACGAGTTCCGGCTGATCAACGGCGGCATCGGCCACAACCTGCCGCAGGAGGCTCCGCAGGCGTTCGCCAAGGCGGTGATTGATGCCGATCATCTTTGAGGTCGATCTGACATCCGCACACCAGCGCCATGAACGTGGAGAATGTCGGCGCCAAACTTGCGCAAGCACTAACGCGTGATGCCGTGAATGGCACACACAAAACCTGTGGGAGCGAGCTCGTTCCCACAGGTTTTGTGCCGTTTGATCGCGATGAGTCAAAGACAGCACACCGATTCAATATTCCCGACCCGATCTACGCAACCATGACGTCCTCACTCCCCCCCATAAGGACAGAGTCATGGCCATTGCAAAAGCAGTTCCCGGTAAAACCCTGCTGACCCCAACCGACCACACCCTGATCATGATCGACCACCAGTCGCAGATGTCCTTCGCGACCAAGTCGATCGATGCCGTCACCCTGCGCAACAACGCCGCACTGGTGGCCAAGGCGGCGCGTGGTTTCAAGGTCTCGACGATTCTCACCACCGTCGCCGAGAAGAGTTTTTCCGGGCCGATCTTCGAGGAAATCAAAGCCGTGTTCCCGGAACACAACGTGATCGATCGCACCAGCATGAACACCTGGGAAGACGAGCGCATTGCCGTGGAGGTCAATGCCATCGGCAAGCAGAAGATTGTCCTCGCCGGACTGTGGACCTCCGTTTGCATCGTTGGCCCGGCATTGTCGGCGATTGACCAGGGTTTCGAGGTGTATGTGATTGCCGACGCCTGCGGCGACGTCAGCACCGAGGCCCACGAAATGGCCATGCAGCGCATGATCCAGATCGGCGCCCGGCCGATGACCTCGCTGCAATACCTGCTGGAACTGCAACGTGACTGGGCTCGCAGCGAAACTTACGACGAAACCGTGAAAACCTCGATTGCCAACGGCGGCGCCTACGGTCTGGGCCTGATCTACGCCAAGACCATGTTTGGTGCCTCGGAAGGCCACTAAGAAAAACAAGCGACTGCAGGCGAACTCCTGTAGGAGCGAGCTTGCTCGCGATGGTCTCGAGAGCGCCGCGTTTACCCGGTAAACAGGCGTTATCGTTAACGACCATCGCGAGCAAGCTCGCTCCTACAGTGAATCATCACCCGCAGTCGCTGCCCCTGTGGTGAACCATTGATGACCCTTTCCCTGCAAGACTTCAGGGCGGCCCTTGCCCTGTGCTTCTGCCTGTTGACCACCCACGCACTGGCCGATGAATCGTCGAAAGACGCGGAAGGTTTCCTGAACGGCGCGACGCTTGGCGTACTCAGCCGAAACTTTTATCTGAACAGCGACTATCGATCCCCCTCGCCGACCGGAAAAAGCTACAAAGCCGAATGGGCTCAAGGCTTTATCAGCACTTTCGAATCTGGTTTCACACCGGGCGCCGTTGGTTTTGGCCTCGATGCCCATGCATTTCTGGGATTGAAACTCGATGGCGGCAAGGGACATTCCGGGACCGGACTACTGCCGGTGGGCAGTGACGGCCGCAGCGAAAGCGACTACTCCAGCGGTGGCGGCGCGATCAAGCTCAAGGCATCGAAGACCACCCTGGCGTATGGCGAGATGGAGGTCGAAACCCCGGTATTCGACACCGCGGACAAACGCCTGCAACCGGAGTACGCCACTGGTTTTCTGCTCGACAGCCGTGAGATCGACGGCATGAACCTGCAAGCCGGGCACTTCACGGCATTCAAGAATCAGGACAGTGCTTCAGGCAAGGGCAACTTTTTCGGCTATGGCGCCAACACCGAGGCCGGTGGCATTTCGTTTGTCGGTGCCGACCTGTTTACCCGGAACCCTGTCGGTGGCGCCCTGTATGCCTCGGAGCTGACAGACACCTGGCATCAGTACTACGGCAATCTGCATTACAAGCAATCCGATGTGTTCCTTGACGCCAACCTCTATCACACCCGGGACACCGGCCAGGCACTGGCCGGTGCCATCGACAACACCGCGTACAGTCTGTCGGGCAGATACACGATCGGCGCCCATGGTTTCACCGTGGCCTATCAGAAGATCGACGGTGATACGCCATTCGATTTCGTCGGTGGCGATTCCATCTACCTGGCCAACTCAATCAAGTACGCCGACTTCAACGGTGCCCATGAACGTTCCTGGCAGGCACGCTACGACTTGGACCTGGCGGCCTACGGGATTCCCGGGTTGAAATTCATGACGCGTTACGTCACCGGCGACCAGATCGACGGCACCCATGCACCGCAAGGCGGGGCCTATAACCCGTTCGACGCGGCGTCCGGCACCTTCGTGCCGCAACAGGGTGATGGGGGCAAACACTGGGAGCGCGACATTGATTTGAAGTACATCGTCCAAACGGGGGCAGCGAAGGACCTGTCGGTGCAGATGTCGCACGTTTCGCACCGGGCCAATAAGGCGCAGGCGGGTGATGACATAGACCGGATATATGTAGTGATTCAGTACCCGCTGGTGTTCTGAGGAAAGCTTTCGGCAATGTTTGGAATGCATTCATTTGTTGGAGCGGGCTTGCCGAAAAGCTGCAAATTCTGTTCGGACTGGATGGATCGCAATAGAGGCACGACTGTTCGATACCGCACCAATAGTATGATAGGTTTCATGCAGTCGACTATCTCCGTGGAGGCCCAATCATGGGAACCGTACGAAAAACCATCACCGTGACCGACCAGCAAGACAACTGGATCAAAGCGCAGATAGAAGCGGGCCATTACACCAACGACAGCGAATACATTCGTGATCTGATCCGTCGTGAACAGGAGCGCAGCGCTGAACTCGAAACGATCCGTGCCGCCCTTCGGGAAGGTGAATCCAGCGGAGAACCTCGTCCATTCGATCCAGCTGCATTCAAACAGAGAATGTTAACCGCGCATGGCTGAATATCGTCTAACGCCTGCCGCAGAGGGTGACCTTGAGGCAATCTGGAGTTATACCGCTCGCCAGTGGGGCATGGATCAGGCCAATCGCTACATTGACATCCTTACCTCAGCATTTGCGCAATTGGCCGAGCGCCCGAAAAAGGCGCCGGCCTGCGACGCTATCCGTCCTGCTGATCCATTTCGCACCCCCGTGTAAAAACTGGGCGAAAGTGTTGCTTCGACCAACCGCCATCGCGAGCAGGCTCCCCCCACAGGGGATTCGGTTGAGTCAGGAAGTTTGGAGGTGATTGGCGGAAGGCAGCCGGAGTCGAACCTGCCCGGGAACGGATGCCGTCCCCAACCGGGTTTGAAGCCCGGCCGCGCCACCGGGCGCGATTGCCTTCCTTGAAGTCTTTCCTTGAAGTCTTTCCTTGAAGTCTTTCCTTGAATCCTGCCCTTGTATCAGTGCTCTGTGCGCTGGGCCAACGCACTGTCCGCACGAATCTGCCGTCGATCACCAAAACGCCGCGTCAGGCCGATACGGTCAAAGTATTCCAGTATCTGAATGCTGCGCTTGCGCCCCAAACCGATTGCATCGCGGAACGCCGCCACCTGAATCACCGGGTTAGCGTCCGCCAGTTGCAACAGCATAGCCGCCAATCGACGGATCATGCTGTCGGTGTAAAACAGATCGTGGACGACTTGATGGAGCAGGCCCAGCCGGGCCATTTTGCGCAGCAAGGCGCGAACGGTTGCCTCGTCATGCCCCAGGTTGCGCACCCAGGGCGGGTCGAAACCGGCTTGTTCGAACAACGGCTGCAAGCGTTGCCACAAGGCTTCGTCTTCTTCACTCAAGCGCACCTGATGTTCGGGCAAATGCAACCATGGTCCGCTGCTGACGATAGCGCCGCTGGCCAGCAATTCATCGAGCAGGCAGATAAACGTCGGACGTTCCAGAGTGCTGCCCGCAAATCGGCGCAGGCGATCCCGGTCCGGGCCCATTTGATCCGGTTCGAGTTGATGGAAATGCGCGAGTTGTTCCACTAAAGGCGCTTTCAAGGCTTGCCAGCGACTGGCGCTGAACAGCAACGGACCTTGACGGGTATCGATCAGGCGCACGTTGTCAGGCAACGTCCAGGAATTGCGTGGACGATTGAACTGACGTTCCAGGCGTTGCGGGTCGAGCCCGGTGTCGCTATGGGCCAGCAATGCCGGCAAAACATCTTCCAGCGTTGCACTGTTGGCCAGTGCGTCCAGTTGCGCCAAACGTTCGGGGCTGCGGCGTTGTCGAGCGGGTGCAAACGGATCGAGCACCCGACCGCCGCCAAGGGTGCGTTGGGCACTCTGGTCGCGCAGGATCAGCGGATCGCCCTTCACCGCATGCACCGGTGTATTGAGCAGCAGTTGCGCAAACATCCGCCCACCGGGCGCCAGGCTTGTGCCTTCCAGCAGGGCGACTCGCCCGGTGACGTCCTGGGTGCCGAGGTGCACGTGTACCGGTTGAAAGTGCTCGAAGGCCCTGGGTTCGCCGGCAAGCAACTGCATGTTGATGTCCAGGCGTTGGGTGGGCGCGTACAAGCCCTCGGCCAGCAACCAGTGGCCGCGATGGATATGCTCCAGGGCCAGCCGTTCGGCATTCAGGTTCAACGCCACACGCTGGCCGGCAATGGCGCTGTCGGCGGTCCGGTTTTGCGCGTGCAGGCCTCGAATGCGCACCGGTTTGCCTTGTGGCCCCAGCAGCAAGGTATCGCCCACCGCGACCCGACCGGACAGCGCCGTGCCGGTCACGACGATGCCGGCCCCGGCAACGCTGAAGGCGCGATCGATCGCCAGTCGAAAGCCATCTTCGCTGCTGCGTTGCAACACTTCCCGCTGTGCTTCGAGCAAAGCCTGTCGCAAGCTTTCGATGCCCTCGCCGGTCACGCTCGACAGCGCAATCAGCGGCGCATCGGCATAAGGCCCGGGCGCCAGCAATGTGCGGACCTGATTGCATACCACCTGCACCCGGGCGCCATCGACCCGGTCGCACTTACTGATCGCCACCAGAGCCCGAGGGATACCCAGCAACTGGACGATGGCCAGATGCTCACGCGTCTGCGGCATCACACCATCATCGGCGGCCACTACCAGCAACACCAGATCGATACCCTGCGCGCCGGCGAGCATGTTATGGGTAAAGCGTTCATGGCCGGGCACATCGATGAAGCCGGTCAGGCCCGCTCCCGGCTCCAGCTCGGCATACAGGTAGCCGAGGTCGATGGTCATGCCGCGCTCACGCTCTTCCCGGCGCCGGTCGCCCGCCTGGCCGGTGAGCGCCTGGAGCAGTGCGGTTTTGCCATGGTCGATGTGCCCTGCGGTGCCGACAATCACCCTGCCCGGCCCTCCACCTGCAATTGATCAAGCTGCGCCAGCCATGCCGGCTCGTCGTCCAGTTGCCGCAGGTCCAGCCACAGGGCGTCATCGTCAATGCGCCCGAGTACGGCAATCGGCAAGGCGCGAAAGGCTTCTTCAAGATTCAACAGGGAGCGCCCGCGCAAGCGCTTGGAGGTCAGCGGACGCAGACACAGCGCTGCGCTGGCCAGCCGTGCCACCGGTTGGCTGCCGCTGCCGATCATGCCCAGTGCCGGCATGGCACTGACGCTCCAGCCGCCACCCAACACCCGGGCCAGCGATGGCCGCAAACGCTCGGCCTGGGCGAGAATATCGGTCTGTGGGCGGGTCAGCAGGCGCAGGCTGGGCAAGCGCTCGGCCAGTCGGTCCGGGTTGCGGTACAAGCCCAACACCGCTTCCAGGGCCGCCAGGGTCATTTTGTCGACCCGCAGCGCACGCTTGAGCGGGTTTTTCTTGATCCTGGCGATCAGTTCCTTGCGGCCGACAATCAGCCCCGCCTGTGGCCCGCCGAGCAGTTTGTCGCCACTGAAGGTGACGATGTCCGCGCCATCCAGCAGGGCCTGACGCACTGTCGGTTCGGCGGGCAAACCCCAGCGGGTCAAGTCCAGCAGGCTGCCACTGCCGAGGTCTTCGAGCAGTGGCAAGCCGTGCCGGTGCGCCAGTTGCGCCAGCTCCGCCGTTGGCACGCTCGTGGTGAAGCCTTGAATGCTGTAGTTGCTCGCGTGCACCCGCATGATCAAACCACTGCGCGAACTGATGGCGGCCTCGTAGTCGCGGGCATGGGTGCGGTTGGTGGTGCCAACCTCAAGGAGCTTCACCCCGGCACGGGCCATGATGTCGGGAATGCGGAAGGCACCGCCGATTTCAATCAGTTCGCCCCGGGAAATAATCCCATCCTTGCGTGCGCCCAGGCTGTTGAGGCTCAGCAATACCGCAGCGGCATTGTTATTGACCACGGTCACCGCTTCGGCGCCGGTCAGTTCACGGATCAAGCCTTCGATCAGGTCGTCGCGATCACCGCGCTTGCCGCTGCGCAGGTCGAATTCGAGGTTGAGCGGATAGCGGGCAACCATTTGCACCGCTTCGATGGCTTCCTCGGGCAACAGCGCCCGCCCCAGGTTGGTGTGCAGGACCGTGCCGGTGAGGTTGAATACCCGGCGCACATGGCTGCGGTGTTGCGCAGACAATCGCTCGCCCACCCGGCCCGCCAGTACTTCAGGGCTGACTTCTACTGATTCGAGCAAACCCTGCTGCACCCCTTCGCGCAGTTCATCGAGCAATATTCGCAACGCGGCCAGCAAGGCGTCGCGCCCATAGCGCTCGGCCAACGGCCGGCACACCGGGTGACGCAACAAACTGTCGATGGAGGGCAGGCGCAGGGGTTGGCAAGTACTGCGAGCTGACATCTGGCGCTCCTGAAAACGAATGACCGTCGCGCCTGAGTGTAGACGCTGCAGTTATTCGTCTCCCGGAGCCAGCAACAGATTCGGTGCCAAACGCTGATAACCGTCCTGCGCCAGGCGCATGTCCAGCATCAGGCTGGACAGGTCCGCCGACAGCGCTTCGGCGTCTGCATCGTTCTCCAGATAGAGCAACTTCAGATAGCTGTTACAACCGGGGCAGACTTCTGCGCGCAATGGCGCCTGGTTGGCGGCATGGCGATCATCTTCAAGGCTGAGGTATTCCAGGCCCTTGCTCTGCTCGCAATACACGCACTTGACCCGCACCACATGCCACTCGCAGGCGCACAGCGAACAGACCAGATAACGCAAGCCGTTGTGCTTGCCGCGATGGCGGATCACTCCAGCCATGGCCGGCGAGCCACAGGCCGGGCATTGACTGAGGCTGTCGCCGGGCGTCAGCGCCAGGTTCGGCGTGCTCAACAGCCAGTGGCTCCAGGCCGTTTGCAGCGCTGCACCGAGAAACGGCACCACCGCGGCCGGCACCAGTGAATACTGGCCGCTGAGCAACGCCACCGCCCAGACGCGGCGTTGCCCGGCGCCGGCCAGACGCAAGGTTTCCACGGCATCGGCCACGGCGGATTGCGCCGGTGCGTCGTAGCGCTGTAACAAGGCATCGAGGTAAAGCTGCCAATCGTCTTCGCGCGCCAGGCTGTCGGCCGCGAACGGCGGCAAGCCGTGTTGCTGGCACAACTCAATGCGTTGCCGGTCAAGGGGTTCGCTCAGCGGTGGGTCGTCCAGCACCTGTTGCTGCACCCGGCACAACCCGGCAATCAGGCGCAGGTAATCGGCCAGCGGGTGCCCTTCGGCCAGCGTTTCCAGGCGCAGGGCGCGCAGACTGAACAGGTTATGCGGTGGCATGTACAGAAACGGCGGCGAACTGGCCGCCGCTTCGATTTCTCCGGGTTCGAGGATGGTTGGCAAATGTCAGCCCTTTTTGGTGATCGGTCGCGTAGGAGCTTCGTCGCGGGTCTCATCTTGAGTCACTTGGCGATACCAGAGCTCATGGTGTTTCTTCGCCCAGCCGCGGCTGACCCAGCCATGCAACATGGCGCTGACCGAGCCCTTGATCCAGATGCCGGCATAGATGTGCACGATGATGCTGAGGATCAGCACAAAAGCGGCCAACGCATGCAGCAACATCGCCCAGCGGATAACAGTGATGCCGAAGTAATCGCTGAAATACGCACGCCAGATCACCAGCCCGGTGAACAACAGCCCAAGCATGCACAGCAGTAAAGTCCAGAACAGCAGCTTCTGCCCGGGGTTGTACTTGCCGATGGGCGGGACGCCCTCCTCTTTGTTCAGCATCACCCGGTCGATGCGCTTGAGCCACAGGCGGTCATTGGCGATGAAGTAGTTGGCGCGCCAGAAGCGAAATACCAGGCCGAGGAACAGCAGGAACATCAGCACGCCCATGAACGGGTGCAGGATGCGCGTCCATGGCCCGCCGCCGAACAGGTTGCTGAGCCAGAACAACGCCGGGTGAAACAGCGCCAGACCGGACAGCCCGGCCATGAAGAACAGGATCGCCACCAGCCAGTGATTGGTGCGCTGGCTGCTGGTGTAGCGCAGGATCGTCTTGTTGCTCATGGCTTGCCCTCCCCACGGGGATCGTAGGTATGCACCGCCGGGTCGACTTCGTGCACCGAGGTATCCGGCGGGCTCGGGTGTTCATCCTCTTCGACCACTTGCGGGCCGACCCGCACGTAGTGGAAGAACCCGGCCAGCACTGCCGCGCCCATGGCCAGCAGCGCCAGGGGTTTGCTCACGCCTTTCCACAGGCTCACCAAGGGGCTGATGATCGGATCGGCCGGCAAACCGGCGTACAGTCTTGGCGTATCGGCGTGGTGCAACACGTACATCACGTGGGTACCGCCAACGCCTTCAGGGTCATATAGACCGGCGTTCTCAAAGCCCCGGCTCTTGAGGTCGACGATGCGCTCGGCCGCGTGTTCCTTCATGTCGTCCTTGGAGCCGAACACGATGGCACCGGTCGGGCAGGTTTTCACGCAGGCCGGTTCCAGCCCTACCGCCACCCGGTCCGAACACAAGGTGCACTTGTAGGCCTTGTGATCCTTCTGCGAGATCCGTGGAATGTTGAACGGACAACCGGTGATGCAGTAGCCGCAGCCAATGCAGTGGTCTTGATCGAAATCGACGATGCCGTTGGCGTGCTTGATGATTGCCCCCGGGCTGGGGCATGCCGCCAGGCAACCGGGCTCGGCGCAGTGCATGCAGCCGTCCTTGCGGATCAGCCATTCCAGGTTGCCGGCGTCGGTTTCATGCTCGGTGAAACGCATCAAGGTCCAGGTTTCTGCGGTGAGGTCCTGCGGGTTGTTGTAGGTGCCATGGTTGTGACCGACCTCATCACGCAACTCGTTCCATTCCGAGCAGGCGACCTGGCAGGCCTTGCAGCCGATGCATTTGGTGGTGTCGATCAGCTTGGCGACTTCTTCCACGCCGCGTATCGACGGCGCGGGGGTAGTGGTGGCCGAGCGGGCAATGATGTCTTGGCTGGCCATTTAGACTTTCTCCACGTTGACCAGGAATGACTTGGATTCCGGGGTCTGGGTGTTGCCATCGCCGAGGAACGGCACCAGGGTGTTGGTCAGGTAGCCGTGACGGGTGGCGCCGGTGAACCCCCAGTGCAAGGGGATACCGATCTGGTGAACGACCTGATTGTTGACCTGCAGCGGACGAATCCGCTTGGTCACCACCGCCACCGCTTCGATATGCCCGCGTTTGGAGCTGACCCTTACTCGGTCACCCGCAGCAATGCCCTTCTCCTTGGCCAGCACCTCGCCGATTTCGACGAATTGTTCGGGTTGGGTAACGGCGTTGATCGGGCAATGCTTGGTCCAGAAGTGGAAGTGTTCGGTCAGCCGGTAGCTGGTCGCCGCATACGGGAAGTCCTTGGCCTGCCCGAGGGTGTCCCAGACTGAATCGAAGATCCGCCCGGCCGGGTTGCTGGTCGCCTGCTTGTTGTTGGGGTGCATCGGGTTGATACCGATGGGCGTCTCGAACGGCTCATAGTGTTCCGGGAACGGCCCTTCGTTCATCTTGTCGAGGGCGAAGAAACGCGCCACGCCTTCGGGGTTCATGATGAACGGGTTGATGCCCGCTTCCGGTGCGGCGTCGACTTTGTAGTCGGGCACGTCGGTGCCGGTCCAGACCTTGCCGTTCCACCACACCAGCCGTTTGTTCGCGTCCCATGGTTTGCCTTCCGGGTCGCACGAGGCGCGGTTATAGAGGATCCGTCGATTGGCCGGCCAGGCCCAGGCCCAGCCGAGGTTCTGCTTCATCCCGAAAGGGTCGCTGTTATCACGCCGGGCCATGTTGTTGCCCTGCTCGGTCCAGCTGCCGCAGAAAATCCAGCAACCGGATGCCGTGCTGCCATCGTCCTTGAGCTGGCCGAAGCCGGACAACTGCTGACCGGCCTTGACCACCGCGCCCGAGGCGTCGGTGACATCGGCGACGGCGTAGCCGTTGAATTCCCGGGCCAGCTCTTCCGGCGTCGGGTCATCCGGTACTTTGTAGGGCCAGTCGAGCTTGAGGATCGGCTCGGCCCAGGCACCGCCGTTGGCCTGGTAACGCTTGCGCAGGCGCAAGAACAGCTCGGCCATGATCTTAACGTCCGTGCGTGCCTGCCCCGGGCCATCGGCACCCTTCCAGTGCCATTGCAGCCAGCGGCCGCTGTTGACCAGCGAACCGTTTTCTTCGGCGAAACAGGTGGTGGGCAGGCGGATGACCTCGGTCTGGATGTTGGCCGTCTCCACATCATTGTAAGGCCCGACGTTGCGCCAGAACTCCGAGGTTTCGGTAGCCAGTGGGTCCATCACCACCAGCCACTTGAGTTTGGCCAGCGCCTTCATCACCCGGTTTTTGTCCGGCAAGGCGGCGATCGGGTTGAAGCCCTGGCACATGTAGCCATTGACCTCGCCCTTGCTCATCATGTCGAACATTTTCAGGATGTCGTAGCCGGGAATGTCCAGCTTGGGCAGCCAGTCGTAACCCCAGTGATTCTCGGCGGTGGCATTGGCGCCGTACCAGGCCTTCATCAGGCTGACATGGAACTTGCCGTAGTTCTGCCAGTAGGATATCTGCCCGGGACGCAGCGGCTTGAGTGCACGTTTGGCAATGTAGGCGTTGTAATCCTGTTCGGCGTCGGCCGGCAAGGTCAGGTAACCAGGCAACAGGTTGGACAGCAAACCCAGGTCGGTCAGGCCCTGAATATTGGAGTGCCCGCGCAGGGCATTGACGCCCCCGCCCGGCATGCCGACGTTGCCCAGTAGCAATTGCACCATGGCCGCGCTACGGATCATCTGCGAGCCGGTTGAGTGCTGGGTCCAGCCCAACGCGTAGAGAATCGTCATGGTTTTGCCCGGTTGCGAGCAGGTGGCGATCTCTTCCCAGATTTTCTGCATCGCCTGCGTGGGCATGCCGCAGACCTGACTGGTCAGCTCCAGGGTGTAGCGGCTGTAATGTTGCTTCATCAATTGGTAGACGCAGCGAGGGTCTTGCAAGGTCGGGTCGACTTTGGCGAAGCCGTCCTCGCCGATTTCATAGCCCCAACCGGACTTGTCGGTGTAGATGCGCTTGCTCGCGTCGTAACCGCTGAACAACCCGTCCTCGAAACCGTAGCTGGCCTTGACGATGAACGACACGTCCGTATAGGCCCGCACGTACTCGTGCTGGATCTTGTCTTCGGTCAGCAGGTAATTGATCAGCCCGCCCATGAAGGCAATGTCGGTCCCGGTGCGGATCGGCGCGTAATAGTCGGCCACCGAGGCCGTACGGGTGAAACGCGGGTCGACCACAATCAGCCGCGCCTTGTTGTGGGCTTTGGCTTCGGTGACCCATTTGAAACCACATGGGTGCGCTTCGGCGGCATTGCCACCCATCACCAGAACCAGATTCGCGTTGGCGATATCGGTCCAGTGGTTGGTCATGGCACCACGGCCATACGTCGGGGCAAGACTTGCCACCGTCGGACCGTGTCAGACACGCGCCTGGTTATCGAACCCCAGCATGCCGAGACTGCGAATCACCTTGTGGGTGATGTAACCCGCTTCGTTGGACGATGCCGACGCCGCGAGAAAACCGGTGCTCAGCCAGCGGTTCACTGTTTGCCCCTTGGTGTTCTTCTCGATGAAGTTGGCGTCGCGGTCGGCCTTCATCAGGTCGGCGATGCGATCGAGCGCTTCATCCCAGGAGATTCGCGTCCACTCCGTGGTGCCAGGCTTGCGCACCTGCGGGTACTGGAGACGACTGGGGCTGTGAATGAAGTCCAGCAGGCCTGCGCCTTTGGGGCAAAGGGTTCCGCGGTTGACCGGGTGGTCGGCATCACCTTCGATATGGATAATGTTTTGCGCGACATTCTTCGCCGTATCGCCCTGGCTGTACATGATCACGCCGCAACCGACCGAGCAATACGGGCAGGTGTTGCGGGTTTCATGGGTGTGGGCAAGCTTGAAGTGACGCACCTGTTCGGCAAAGGCAAGTGTCGGGGCCATGCCCAACGCGCCCAGGCTAGAGCCTGCAAGGCCGATGCCGGCGACCTTGAAGAACTGACGACGGCTGAGATCCATCGTGCACTCCTGATCAGGTGGAGCCCGGTACATGGCCGGGCTTTTTGAACAACCACGGTCGGGGCAGTCTGGCTGCCGACAGTTGAATTTTAGACAGGGCTGTCGAATTCGCCACGAGAGCCGACCGTCGGGCAATGTATTGACGGACACAGTCCCTGTGGGAGCGGGCTTGCTCGCGAAGGGGCCGGCAAATCCAGCATGAGTGTTGGCTGACACCACGCCTTCGCGGGCAAGCCCGCTCCCACAGGGATTGTGGTGTCAGTCATCGCGAGCAAGCTCGCTCCCACAGGGCTTGGCGATTATCATGGTCAGCATTCCAACTCAGCTTTCATGAGACTACGCATGACTTTCGATTTTGATCAGGTGTTCGACCGCCACAACACCGGCAGTACCAAATGGAGCCGCTACCCGGCCGATGTGTTGCCGATGTGGGTCGCTGACATGGATTTCGCCGCGCCGCCGGTCATCATCCAGGCCCTGCAAAAACGACTGGAACACCCGATGGTCGGTTACAGTGTGGCCCAGGATGACCTGCGCGAGGCCATCGTCGCCGACCTCTGGAACAAGTACGCCTGGCGCGTCGAACCCCAGGAGCTGATCTTCCTGCCGGGTGTCGAGTCGGGCTTCAACATGGCATTGAAGGCCCTGGTACAGCCGCAACAGAACGTCGTTGTCCAGGTCCCCAACTATCCGCCATTGCGTCATGCGCCGGGCCATTGGGGCCTGAATAAGGTCGAGCTGAATTTCGATGCGCAAGCCGATGGCACCTACACCACGCCGCTGGATACCCTGAGCCAGTCGTTGCAAGGTGGCGGCGCCTTGCTGCTGAGCAACCCGCATAACCCGCTCGGCAAGGCCTTCCCCCGCGCCGAGCTGCAAGCCATTGCCGACATTTGCCTTGAGCATGATGCCTGGATCATTTCCGACGAGATCCACGCCGAACTGTGCTACGACGGCCGCCAGCACATTCCGATGGCGACCCTGAGCCCGCAAGTCGCCCAGCGCACCATCACGTTGATGTCGGCGAGCAAGGCCTACAACATCGCCGGCCTGAAAACTTCGTTCATGATCATCCAGGACCGACATCTGCGCGAGACGGTCAACCACGCCCGTTGCGGCATGGTCGACAGCGTCAATCCGCTGGGCATGGAAGCGACCCGCGTTGCCTACAGCGAAGCCGCGCCATGGCTGGCCGAGCTGAAGGACTACCTGCAAGGCAACCGTGATTTCCTGGCCGAGGCCGTGCGCACCCGCCTGCCGGGTATCACCATGAACCTGCCGCAAAGCACCTACCTGGCATGGCTCGATTGCACGGCGCTGGGGCTGGAAAACCCGCAGCAGTTCTTCCTTGAACAGGCCAAGGTCGGTTTGAGCGCCGGCCTGGACTTTGGCGATGACTGCAAACAGTTCGTACGCCTGAACTTCGGCTGCCCACGGTCGTTGCTGGAAGAAGGCATTGCGCGAATGGAACGCAGCTTGCGCCATCTAAAGGCCTGACCCGCTCATCAACAACGAAGATCCCTGTGGGAGCGAGCTTGCTCGCGATGGCGGCGTGTCAGACAACATTGATGTCGATTGACACGCCCTTTTCGCGAGCAAGCCCGCTCCCACAGATAGCAAGTAGCGACAAACCGTCGATTTGGGAAGCCGCAAGAAAACTGTGCCGGAGTTTATCGGTACACGTACTTCACGATATAGGCATACAGGTCGTTATAGACAAAATCAGGAACCTCTTTGGCATGGTTTGCAGTCTTGAGCAGAGCGAGGTGGCACTCCTTGGTCATCTCATCACGTTCAACCATGGTGTAGACGTGATTGTTGATGATTTTGTTGTAGTCGTTGTATGAATAAGACGTTCTGGTCAGGGGGGTGTCGACATCGCCGTTGGTGAACCTGCTATGTGCCCGCAAGGTCCGTTCTTTCAACGCACCCAATCCACGTTCGTACAGGAAGATCTGTGAGCCGCTTACGGCTTTGGCGACGGTCTCGAACGCCAGAAGGATGGCTCGGGCATTGCTCATGCTCGACTCCAGCGCCGAGTAGCTGACAAACCGTTCCAGTTCCTTTTGCTCCAGGCTTTTCAGTGCTCGCTTGATGCTGGAAACGTGCGCAAATGCCTGGTTGCAGCCCACGATGTGCGCCTCCAGCTGGTAGCCGGCAGGAACGGCATACGATGCAATCCCGGCAAAGTCGATGCTATCGAATGCACACTCCATGATGATGTTGTATTTGCGTGTGAACACCTCGGTAAATATTCGCGTCCCGAGCTCCCGGACAAAAGCCTCCGTGTGCTCGTAAGCATGCAGCACCCCCAGCTTGATCATGTCGGCATATTGCGGGTGTTTTTCCCGGTATTCGGGCAGGTACAGGCGAACATAATTGGCGTAAACACCCGACGGCAGCAGTGTTTTTTCCAGCAGATAGGTTTTACCTGAGCCTTGTAAGCCAGCGGTAATCAGCAGTTTGGGGATGGTTTCGGCGGTTTTACCGGCCAATAGCGTTGCGGTGATCTCATCAAATGCTTTGGTTACGTCCGCTGTTGCATAGGTGTATTTCGGTGCGTCTGACATACCTTGATTTCCTTATCAAAGAGGCTTTGAAATTTTCATCCTGCCCTTTGAATAAAGTGTGCAATCGCCGATTGTTCAAATCTGTGTTTGCATCAACATATGTCTATGTTTTTTAAAGTATAAATTCCTACTCGCGAGGAAGAAAAAACCTCGGAGCAATGGCCCACCAACGTGGCAGCAACTGCTTGACCCTGCTCTCGCCAAAACGGTCGTCGATCAACATCACCACCCCTTGATCCTGTTGCGTACGGATCACCCGTCCAGCGGCCTGCACCACTTTCTGCACACCGGGAAACAGGTAGGTGTAGTCATAACCGGCACCGAAAATGGCGGCCATGCGCCGCTTCATTTGTTCGTTCACCGGGTTGAGCTGCGCCAGCCCCAGGGTGGCAATAAATGCGCCGATCAACCGGGCACCGGGCAAATCGATCCCTTCACCGAAAGCCCCGCCCAGCACGGCAAATCCGACACCCTGGCCGTCGGCGTGGAACTGATCGAGAAACTGCTGGCGTTGCGCTTCGTCCATACCCCGCGACTGCGACCAGCGTTTGATGTGCGGATGTTTCTCGGCCAGTAACTGCGCCACCTGCTGCAAATAATCGAAGCTGCTGAAAAATGCCAGGTAATTGCCGGGACGTTCGCAGAACTGTCTGGCGATCAAGTCCACGATCGGTTCGAGAGAGGCCTGGCGATGCACGAACCGGGTGGAGATCTGGTTGACGATGTGCACTTGCAGTTGATCGGCGTGAAACGGTGACTCGACGTCGATGCACACCGTGTCTGCCGGTGTTCCCAGCAAATCGGCGTAATAGTGCCGGGGGCTGAGGGTCGCGGAAAACAGCACCGTGCTGCGCGCAGCGCTCAGGCGCGGACGAATGAACCCGGCGGGTACCACATTGCGCAGGCACAGCTGCGAGAGGTTGCGCTTGCGCTCGAGGTCGCGCTTGCTGATGTCGAACAGGAACTGTTCATCGAACAGTTCGGCCACCCGACAAAAATGCAACATGTCGAAGTAAAAACCCTGCAGTGCACTGTCCAGTCCTTGAGGATGATCGTTCAGGTAGTCACCGATGCTGGCGCTGCACGATGACAGCGCCTGAAGCAACTTTTCCGGCGCCTGGTCATAGGCCTGATAGGCACCGGTTTGCGGACTGTGTACCGCGTTCCACTCGCGATTCACGCGCTGCATGGGCTTTTTCAGCGCCTCAGGTGCAGTTTTGCGCACGCCGTTGAAGGTCGCCTGATCGAGGCTGGCGCTGTACATCTGCCGCCCCCGTTCCACCAGGTTATGGGCTTCGTCGACCAACACCGCGACTTTCCAGTGGTTGGCCTGGGCCAGACCGAACAGCAACGCGCTGAAATCGAAATAATAGTTGTAGTCGGCAACCACCACGTCGGCCCAACGCGCCATTTCCTGGCTCAGGTAGTAAGGGCAGACATCGTGCGCCAGGGCAACCTCGCGCAAGGCGCTCTGGTTCAACAGGCTCAGTTGACTGGCCGCCTGCCGTGCGGCGGGCAGGCGATCGTAGAAACCCCGGGCCAGCGGGCACGACTCGCCGTGGCAGGCTTTGTCCGGATGTTCACAGGCCTTGTCCCGGGCGATCATCTCCAGCACTCGCAACGGCGGCGCATTGGCGCTGGCAAGAATCACTTGCGCGGCATCCAGTGCCAGTTTGCGTCCCGGGGTTTTCGCCGTAAGGAAGAACACTTTGTCCAGTTGCTGTGGCGCCAGGGCCTTGAGCATGGGGAACAAGGTGCCCAGGGTCTTGCCGATTCCCGTTGGCGCCTGGGCCATCAGGCAGCGCCCCGTGCTCACGGCCTTGAACACCGACTCGGCCAGATGGCGCTGCCCCGGACGAAATTCGGTGTGGGGGAAGACCAGGCGTTGCGCCGCCAGATTGCGCCCTTCACGATGGGCGACTTCCTGCTCGGCCCATTGCAGGAACCGCGCGCAATGCCGTTCGAAGAATTGTTGCAGCTCGGTAGCGTCGAAAGGCTCGACCAGGCAGGTTTCCTTTTCGCTGACGATGTCGAAATACACCAATGCCAGATTGATCTGTGCCAGTTCCAGTTTCCGGCACATCAACCAGCCGTAAATTTTGGCCTGGGCCCAATGCAACTGGCGGTGGTTGGGCGGTTGCTTGCTCAAATCACCGCGGTAGGTCTTGACCTCTTCCAGACAGTTTTGCCCGGGGTCATAGCCATCCGCCCTGCCCTTGACCGTCAATGTTTGATACTGGCCTTCCAGGGCAACTTCGCTTTGGTAGCCTTCACTACGCCGCGAGGCCACCGTACGGTGCCCGACAATACCCTCCAGCGCGGTCGGCGACGGCGTGAAACGCAGGTCGAGGTCGCCGACCTTGGCGGTGAACTCACACAGCGCCCGAACCGCAATGCTGTAGCTCAAACCTCCTGCTCCGCCCATTGCACGTAGCACACAGCGATCGGCATCTGGTGCTCATGGCAGAATTCCAGCCAGCGCAACTGGTTGTCCTGCAGGCGATCCCCCGGACCTTTGACTTCGATCATGCGGTAGGTCTTTTGCCGGGGCCAGAACTGGATCAGGTCCGGCATGCCGGCGCGATTGGCCTTGATGTCGAGCAAAAGGCGGTTGAACCAGTGTTTGAGGTGCTCGGCCGGGAGACAGTCCAGGGCCTGCTCCAGCAACTCTTCGCTGAGCACGCTCCAGAACACGAACGGTGACTGCACGCCCCACTTGGCGGCATAACGTTCGCGGATGGTCTGTCGGTAGCGCCCGTCGTCAAGTTCGGCCAGGCAAGCCTGGAACAGTTCGGCCCGGCGTCCATGGAAGTCTTCGCTGAGCAAATCCACCGGTCCGCGCTGGAACGGGTGAAAAAAAGCACCCGGTAAAGGTGCGAAAATCGCTGGCCAACACAGCAGGCCAAACAGTGAATTGACCAGGCTGTTTTCGACGTAGTGCACCGGTGCCGAATCCTCAGCCAGATGTGCCTGGACGTAAGATTCCACCGATAACGTCGGGTCTGTCCTCGGCAATTGCAGGTCCAGACGCTGCATTTCCCGAGGCGCTGCCCGCTTGATGGGCGGCCCGCCGAGTTTGCGCCGCAGTCGAGGCAGCACACGGAGCAGTTGCTGGTGTTCGGCGGCGCTCTCCGGTGCTTGTTCAGCCCGCACGGCCAGGTCCAGGGCCAGTTCAAACTGACCGCTGCGTTCCAGCACGCGAATCAGCCGCGAACGCGCGCCGGGATAAGCGCATTCGCGGTAGAGGTCGAGGGCCATGGAGAAATCCGCGATGCGTTCGCAGTACTGGGCCATCTGGAACAGCAGCTTGCCGCGCCGCCGTTGCAACCACGGATTATCCAGCGCCAGCCCCTTGATCCGCTCCGCCACCTCTTCCAGCGCTTCACCGGCCTCGAATTGTTGCTGGTACGCGTGCAGGAGGACACAGGCATCCACGTCTTCGCGACTGCGCAAGCCACGGGACTCGGCGCAGAACTCGACTTTTTCGTAGGTGTAGATACCCAGGTCGGCCAGCACAAACTCCGACCAGTCCTGATACAGGTTGCCGAAGAACATCAGGCGCAGGCGATCGCACAATTGCATGATGGTCAGGCTGAACAGGCGGTCGTCCAGCGACGGGCACCAGTCGTTGAAGCTTTGTGCCTGGGGGAACTGCTCGCACAGCGCAGGCAACCAATCGACTTTCTTGCCTTTGGGTTGATCGATGGCAGGGCCAAAGGTCTGGAGGATTTCGCCCTTGAGTAGCAGTTCGAACAGCGCGTCGACCGCCACGAACGGCATTCGCTCATCGACCCAGCCGAGCTGTAACAGCGGGCTGGCGGCGCTGCCGATATCGCCGATTTCGTCGTAATGCAGTTTGCTCGCCCTGAAATGAACGCCTTTGCGCATGACCATTCTGACCAGCAGTGCCTTTGATTCACGGGGCAACAGCTTGAAGTCATGAATGAAACGCTGCTCGTCGACGCTCAGCACATCGGCAGAGCGCTGTTCAAGCCAATCAAGCACTTGCACGAAGTTGTTCAGGTAATAGAACGGATCGTCGAGGGGATTTGCAGTCACAGGGAAATGGGCCATGGCGAGCGAGTACTGGTTATGCGTACAGATACCAGTTCCGCCCTGCCCGGTGCAATGGGAAAAGGATAAATGGCGCTGTAGGGAATTTTTTCCGGGCAGTAGAACTTTTTGCCCCCCGGCGGCACCAACCGCCATGGAAATGCAGCAATAGCCATCGAACTGATGGCGCTGCTTCAGAACGTACGGGAGGTGATTATGGACATCAAGACTTTAGGCTTGCCCATGGCGGTAGCGGCCCTGCTCACACTGGCCGGTTGCTCGACGCCAACGGTGGTGACGCTGCAGAACGGCACTCAATACCTGACCAAAGACATGCCGAAAACCAAAACCAGCGACGGCTTCTTTGAGTTTGAGGACATTGCGGGTGCGAAGGTCAAAGTCAGGGCCGATGACGTGGCGACGATTCGTGAGGAAGACTAACGTTTCTCCTGGCACGATGTGGCAGGTTTCGAGCACTGCTTTACACTCGATAGACCCCGTGCGACCGAATGACTGTGCAACGCTTCGACACGATGCGTTGCAATACGGGCATCACGTAAAGGTTCAGGTGACGCCGAAATGAAAATGGCCACGCCACTTCTTGCCTCTCTGCTCGCCGTCAGCGCGTGCATGACTGCGAACGTGTGTGACGCCGCCACAAAGGCAAAGGCAAAACCAAAGCCCTTGCCAACTTACAAAACCAGTTTCGATTGCGCCTCGCCCCAGGCATCCGCCGAAAAGCTCATCTGTCATGACGCCCAACTGGCGCAGATGGACCTCGAACTCAATCGCCTTTATTTGCTGGCGCTCACGGATGAACATTCGGTGCCGCGCCCGGATAAAGTCGAGATTGATCAACAGTTCTGGGTCGACACCCGCAACCAGTGTGACAGCGGCCCGCAAGCCAAACCCTGCGTCATTCGCAGTTATGCCGAGCGTGCGCATCAACTGCGCCAGGGATCGGCCATTGCCAGAACCAAGGACCCGAGCCGGCTCACTGAAGGCCCGGTGACCTTTCGTTGTGCGGGGTTGAATGCGCCGGTTGCAGCCACCTTCTTTATGACCGAACCGGGTGTCGTGTACCTGAAGTGGTCAAAGACTTCGATCACCCTTGACCAGGTACCCGACACTGCGGGAACCCTGTATAGGGGCAAGGACGTCAGGGGCAGTTATAGCTTCTGGCAAACCGGCTACGAGACAATTTTTCAGGCGCCCGGAACGGGTTCGATGAGTTGCACGGCCGAACCGGTCGGCTGAGCGTGCAAGGAATGGTAGCCACGGCAACGGGACGTCCTGTCCCGTAGGCCTGGTCAAGTCTTCAACTGCCGGTGCGAATTTTGTTCCACACGCGCGTGCGAATCCGGTCGATGTTCAATGGCATGGCTTCCAGGGCAAACAGCTTGCCCATCATTTCCGGACTCGGGTAAACCTTGGTGTCGTTCTTGATCGCCGGGTCGATCAGATTGTCGGCCTGCTCGTTGCCATTGGCGTAATGCACGTAGTTGCTGACACTGGCCATGACGTCCGGGCGCAGCAGGTAGTCCATGAAGGCGTAACCGGCCTTCTCATCCGGGGCATCGGCTGGCATCGCGACCATGTCGAACCAGATCGCTGCACCTTCCTTTGGAATCGAGTAGCCGATGTCGATGCCGTTGTTGGCTTCCCTGGCACGGTTTTCCGCTTGCAGGATGTCACCGGAGAAGCCGACTGCGACGCAGATATCGCCGTTGGCCAGGTCACTGGTGTACTTGGACGAATGGAAGTAGCTGACATACGGCCGCACTTTCAACAGCAGGGCTTCGGCCTTTTTGTAGTCTTCCGGGTTCTTGCTGTGAGGCGGCAAACCGAGGTAGTTCAACGCGGCCGGTAGCAGTTCGGGGCCGTTGTCGAGGATGGCCACCCCGCACTTCTGCAACTTCTGCATGTTCTCGGGTTTGAAGATCAGGTCCCAGGAATCCACCGGCGCGCTGTCGCCCAGTACCGCTTTGACCTTGGCAATGTTGTAGCCGATGCCTGTGCTGCCCCACAGGTACGGGAAGCCGTGCTCGTTGCCCGGGTCGTTGGTCTGCAATGCCTTGAGCAGTACCGGGTTGAGGTTCTTCCAGTTTGGTAGCTGACTCTTGTCGAGTTTCTTCAGCGCGCCGCCTTCGATTTGCCGGGCCATGAAGTGGTTGGACGGGAACACGACGTCGTAACCGGATTTGCCGGTCATCAACTTGCCATCGAGGGTCTCGTTGCTGTCATAGACGTCGTAGGTGAAGGCGATGCCGGTTTCTTTCTGGAAGTTTTTCGTGGTGTCCGGCGCGATGTAATCCGACCAGTTGTAGATTTTGACGGTTTCGGCCGCCTGACTGATCGATGCCACGAGCATCAGCGGGGCCAGAGTCAGTGTCTTTCGGAGCATGAGTCGATTCCTGTATGGGTTATTTTTGTTGGCAGGCAATCAAAGGGATCAGCTTTTATTTTTTTTAATCGTTCAAAAAATCAACACGTAGGTCTTGCGCACGGTTTCCTGGATATCCCAGATGCCGAGGCTGTTGGCCGGCAACATCAGTGCGTCGCCGGCTTCAATGTGCAGGGGCTCACCGCCGTCCGGGGTGAAGGTGCAGCGGCCCTGAATGAAGTGACAGAACTCCTGGGCGACGATCTGCCGCCGCCAGCGCCCGGGTGTGCATTCCCAGACGCCGGTCTCGACGCCGTCGTCGCGTTCGACACTGGTGGTCGAAGCCACGGCCACGGGTGTGCCCAACGGCACGGCGACCGGATTGGACTCTTCCAGTTTCAGGGTTGCAGTGTTCTTGAATTGCGTGATGCTCATGGGAATACCTGTCGATGTAGCCTGTAGATGAAGAACGCGCCGTTCAGTGCATGAAACCTTCCATGAAACCGGCGACCCCGCTGGCCAGCTTGCGCCGCCAGGGCGCGGTTGCCGGGTTGGCCAGGGTCTGGTCTTCATGGACAAAGCTGCGGATGATCGCGTTGTAGCCGAGCCAGCGGATGGGTTCCGGCTCCCAGGCCCTGAGCGCGTCGAGACCACGCTCGGGGATGACCCACGGCTGGCGTACCAGGTCGGTGTCGCGCCCCAGGATCAGGTCGGCCAGCGTCCGCCCCCCCAGGTTGCTGGCGCCAACGCCCTCCCCGCCATAACCGCCAGACAAGGCAATACCGTTGGCCCGATCGCAGAGCATGTGCGGCTTGAAATGCCGGGACATGCCCAGGTTGCCGCCCCAGGAATGAGTGATCTGCACGTTTTTCAATTGCGGGAACAACTCGCCAAACAGATAGCGCCGAAGCTCCTTTTCGTCAGTGGTCAGGTCGAAGTCGTGGCGTAGCTTGCCGGCGAACCGGTACCCGCCACGGGCGCCAAAGATCAAGCGGTTGTCAGCGGTGCGCTGACCGTAAGTGACCTGGCGACTGGCCTCGCTGAACGCCTGGCCGCGACTCAGGCCAATTTCGTCCCAGGTGGCGGCAGACAATGGCTCGGTCGCGACGATCAGGCTCTGCACCGGCATCTGATACCGCCCCAACGGCGGCAAGGTGACGGAGTAGCCTTCGACCGCCGGCACCACCCAGCGACTGCGCACTGACGCTTGCGCCGTGCGCAGGTTGCCGGACTGCCAATGGGTGACCGGGCTGTTTTCGTAGATTTTCACCCCCAGGCGCTCCACCGCCCGGGCCAGCCCGCGTACCAGCTTGGCCGGATGGATGGTCGCCACGTGCGGCGCGTAGATACCGCCATAGGGTTTGGCGACCCGGATCTGTTGCGCCAGTTGTTCCGGGTTCAGCCAGCGATAGTGGCTGTCGTTGAGGCCCTGGCGGTGGAGATCGTCCAGATAGTGACGCAGGCTCGTCTCCTGCTCCGGATAGCGTGCGGCGCAATACAGCACCCCGCCTTTGCGGTAATCGCAGTCGATTCCCTCACGTTCGAGGACAATTTCCACTTCTTCCGGAATGCTGTGCAACAAATCGTAGGAGGCGCGGCGCTCTTCCACTGGCAGATTGGCCAGCAGACGATCTTCACCCAGCAAGTTGCCCATCAGCCAGCCGCCGTTGCGACCCGATGCGCCGAAACCGGCGGTTTGTGCTTCGATAATCGCGATGTTGAGGTCAGGTTTGTGCTGCTTGAGGTAATACGCGGTCCAGAGACCGGTGTAGCCCGCGCCGATGATCGCCACGTCGACATCCAGGTCCCTTTCCAGCGCCGGACGCGCCAACAAAGGCTCGTCGAGCTGGTCCATCCACAAACTGATAGTGCGCCACGCCGGCATGCAAGACTCCGCCACTCAAACTTCGATGACGTCGATCCTAGTGCGTGGGCTCAGGGGCTGTCTTGCGCGCGTGCACGCAAAGAAATTTGTTTGACGTAGGCCTTGGGTGACTGGCCGGTGTGCTGACGGAAACAGCTGTAGAACGCCGACAGCGAATTGAATCCGGCAGCGAACGCCAGCTCATCGATGCGCAGTGGCGGTGTGGCGGCATCCAGCGCGGCGAGCAAATGCTGCAAGCGCGCCTGGTTGACGTAGCGGTAGAAGCTTTGCCCCAACACCTGGTTCAACAGATAGGAAATCTGATTACGGCTGTAGCCGCACTCCTTCGCCACCCGTTGCAGGTCGAGTTCCGGGTCAAGATAAGGCTGTTGACCCTGGAAATACTGTTGCAGGTCATCGGCCATGAAGCTCAATTGGCGTGGTGACAATCCGAGCCGGCTGACCGCCGGGCGCTGGTTGCCGGAGGCTTTGCTGGCGGGTTGCTCATGCACCAATGACGCGTATTCGTTGACCCGCCAGATCAGCCCGTCCTTGACGGTAATCGCTTCGCTGGCACGGAACGACACCAGTCCTTCACCGCCACGCAGTGTGATACGGTACTGAATGAACGCCGTGTTGCCGTCCAGTCGAATGCGGTCGGAGTGCTCCAGCGCTTCATCCGGATCCCGAGGCATGCTGCTGCGCACGTAGTCGCGCAATTCGGCCAGGCCCATGACCCGGTTCTGGAAAAAGTCGTTGTACTGGACTTCAGGGTGATAGAGCGCCATGACGCCATCCAGATCCCGGTGCTTCCAGCGCAAGTGATAGCGCATGACCGTCTCGCCCGTGGCCTGGGTCTGCAGCGGGCCATCATCATCGGCGTGCATTGAAAATCTCGACGGAAAAAACCGAGCTTGCCCAACTTCCGCTTTGTCTTCAACGACTAAACAGATGATGGCTTTGCCCGCAAATTGCGGATAAGAGTGAGCTGAATCAAAACAATGCCGGCAATCGCCAAACGGCCTGAAAAATCCACACTCTTTTCACATCCGGCTGCTACTTTTAAACACTGTCACTGGTTGAATCAATGAAGGTTCTTCCCTCCTACCATGAGCTAAAGGAAGCGCTCGAAGATGAAGGCGGGCAACACATGAATATAGGGTTCAGTAAGGTCACGTTTCCAAACGCCTGCCAGCTGATGCGCTGGCATTTTCATCCCATGGGGTTCGAGGCGAGCATGGACGCGCCGGGCAGCATGATTGCCCGTCTGTTTGATCGTGCCACTGGCGAGACCATGATCGCCATTGCCGGTATTCCGTGCGCCACCGTCATGAATGCCGCGGATGTAGAACGAATAATCGAAGCGGTGGAAGATGAACTTGAAGCTTTCATTCCACCGGAGGTCATCAAGAGTTATGCCTGAAGGCTGAACAACGCAAAAAAGGTCCACATTTCGTGGGCCTTTTTGTTGGCAGCGAGTAAACGTTCAGGCAGAGGCGTTGCCTTGTCGATGATCGACAAAAAACGCCTTGCCCTTGGCGATCCGGTCGGAGGCCTTGGGCATATTCGCAGCCTGGGTGTCTTGCGCGTCGACGTACCAGTAGCAATGGCTGACGGCACGGGTAATACCCACGTACGCCAGCCGCAGGATCTCGTCCTTCTGGGCATTGTCGTAGGGTTCGCTGTCACCTGCCTTGCCCAGGCCCGCCATCCGGTAAACCTGATTCTTGTAAGGCGAACTGGTCAGGTGCTGGCAATCGCCCAGCAGAAACACTGCATCGGCCTGCAGGCCCTTGGCACTGTGATACGTCAGTTGCTTCAGCCTGCGAGCTTCATACGGCAAGCTCGAATCAACATTAACTACAGACTGAATATGCTCTTCTATCAATAACTTATCGCTACTTTTTCGATACAACATCAAGATTGAATCACCCTTTCGATAATGCTCCATCAGGCGCTGGGCCATGCCTTGGTCATCACGATCGAGGACGTTAACCGGCAGCAATGCCTTGGGTTCACCGCTGGCCCTGGCTTTCTTCCCGGCAATTGCCGGTGCGGCCCGCACGATGTGTTCGGCAGCATCAATGATGTGCTGGTGGCTGCGATAGTTGTCACTGAGCATGACCTTGGTGGTGCTCGGCGACGGGAACTCTTTGTTGAACTCCATGAAGTAGGTCGGTGAACTGCCGCGCCAGCCATAGATGGACTGCCAGTCATCGCCCACGCACAACAGCGAGGAACGCTGGGCCCCGCGCCCGATGTGCATGGCCGGCCCGCGACTGCGGATCTCGGCCAGGCTGGCCCTGATCCACGAGACGATCTGCGGCGAGACATCCTGGAATTCGTCGATCATCAGGTGTGACAGCGGCCGCAGCAGCTCATCACTGAGCAGCTTGAGGTTCTCCGGCGAATGCTCGCTGAACAAAGCGAACATCCGGTTGTAGGTCATGATCGGCGGTTTCTGATCGAGCAAATGATCTTCCAGCGCCCGCCAGTAAAGGCTCAGGGCCTCGAAGAAGAACCGGTCGGGATCGTCCTTGGCGAAACTCATCTGTCCCACGGCACTCGGCACATCCAGCCCGAGGTTTTCGATAAACCCGGCGGCGGCGACAAAACAATCGAGCAATGGCGCGGAGGCGAGTTCGCCCTTGACCTTGTAATCGAAGCCCGGCCCGGCGCTGGCATCGCCGGCAAGCGAGGCCAAAACACGCCTGGATGATTCGTAACTATCAAGCCATATCAACGGCTTACGACAGAAAGCTTGAAACAGGGTGCGCTTTACTGCCCACTCTGCGCGCACTGTCAGTTTGGCGTTTGGACGTGCCACCTGCGGGTTTTCCCGAGGATCGAAGCCCAGCACCACCCAGGTGTCCAGGGACGGAATATAGCCGTGACAATGGAATTTAGAACCGTTGATATCAAACGACTGGCGATTTGGCTCGATACCCTTGATAGGCCAGGCACCGGCGCGAATCCACAGGTCTTCTATGGCGTCGCACAATTCTTCATCGCGCTTGGCGGCCAGTTCGGTAACGCCGATGCGTTTCTGCACATCCGGGTGATCCCGCTCCAGCTCCTTGAGTTGCAAGGCATGGCGGGACAATGGCTTGATCAGCTCGCGAAAACGCTCATCGTCACGGTGCAGACGGTGATAGCAGGCATTGAGTTGTTGGCGTTGAGCGTCGTTGATCCGCAGATCGAATGGATTGCTGTCGACCTCCTCATCACCCTGTGCAGCCCGCAGGCTGAGGTTTTCGAAAGCCTGTAAACGCTCGAAACCCGGAAGACTGCGCACCATCGGCAGGATCCGCGAGTGAAAGGTGCGCACCAGATCCCGCGCCTCCTTGAAGCTGATAACGCGCCCCCAGAGCGCAAACAGTTCGATCAGCTTATTGATGAAGTCCTTGCGCGACTCACGGGTGAAGGTCACCACCGTCATCGAACTCAGCTCGAAGCCCAGGTAATGGGTCAGCAGCAAGATACGCAGCACCAGCGTGGTCGATTTGCCTGCACCCGCCCCCGCAATCACCGAGGTGGACGGCGTATCGCTGAAGATCATTTTCCACTGTGCGGCGCTGGGTTGGGCATGGGCCGGCAGCAACCGGGCGACATCGGCCTTCATGCGCTTCTTCAACTCGGCGCTCAATGGCAGGCGCCAATCGTCGAACAACAGGTCATCGACATTCGGTGGCCGGTGTTCAGTGGAGCGCGAGTCGCGGATCAGCAGGACCTGTCGACCTTCCTCCAGCCCTTCGAGCTTACCTTCCTTGTAGCCGTAATCGACCCCGGCGCTGTGACCGCTGCGAAAACCGTCGGCCTGACCATGCAACCACGACGCACGATGCTGGGCATGCAGGCGGGTCAGGCTGTAACCGAAGAATCGGGCGAGCAGCCGCTTGATCAACGGCATCTCGGCCAGGGGGCGAAGTTCAGGAGGAAGATCGGGGGTGTGTTGCGGCACGCGGACTGACTCCAGGGTGTGAGGCTGTTGAGCACTATGGTGTCTGCATTTGCCGTCGAGTTCTAGTGAATTGCTTATGACTCATTGGCTTATGCGATGAAGTGAAGGTTGGATGAGAAAATTTCGAGGTGGTTTTATATCAATCCATTCGATTGGAATGCTGCATTTTTTACGCTTTTTATCGATTGTTGCCTGCTGGATGATGGCCGTCATCACTCACCGGTCTCGCTTCGTGGCCCAGGCGCCTCGCCCCATGACGAACCTTTTCTGGAGACGATCATGCTTGAACTCAGACCTTTCAACTCGCTCGGTGGCGCTCACCACGGCTGGCTGGATGCTCATCACCATTTTTCGTTCGCCGAATACTACGATCCCCAGCGTATGAACTGGGGCAACCTGCGGGTCTGGAATGACGACGTGATCGCTCCCGGCAGCGGTTTTCCGCAACACCCGCACCGGGACATGGAAATTATTACCTATGTCCGCGAAGGCGCCATTACCCACCAGGACAACCTTGGCAACAAGGGCCGGACCGAAGCGGGTGACGTCCAGGTCATGAGCGCCGGTACCGGGATCGCCCACAGCGAGTACAACCTGGAAGCGGCACCGACCAAAATTTTCCAGATATGGATCATCCCGAATGAATCCGGTCTGGCCCCGTCCTGGGGCGCCAGGCCGTTCCCGAAAGGCGAGCGCGAAGGTTTTGTCACCCTGGCCAGCGGCAAGGAAGGCGACGACCAGAGCCTGCGTATTCGCGCCGATGCCAGGCTGGTAGCGGCCAATCTGAAGGCCGGCGAGTCTGCCGAATACCATTTGGACAACGGCCGTCGTGCGTATCTGGTTCCGGCCACCGGGGCCATTGAAGTCAATGGTTTGCGTGCACAAGCCCGAGACGGCGTCGCGGTTGCCGATGAGCAGGCTCTACGCGTGACTGCCATCGAGGACAGCGAGATCGTGTTGGTGGACCTGGCGTGATCCACTGAGCGCCATTGCAAAAAAGGGGCGACCGTATTGGTCGCCCCTTTTTTATTGCTGCACCGAACCCATTGTGGGAGCGGGCTTGCTCGCGAAAGCGGTATCAGCGTCAACATCAATGTTGACTGAAACATCGCCTTCGCGAGCAAGCCCGCTCCCACAGGGTTGTGTGTTTACTTCGCGGAAATAGCGCCATCGACCAGCGTTTGCGCCTCGGCCACCAGTTGCTTGAGGTGGTCGTCGCTGACGAAGCTTTCGGCGTAGATCTTGTAGATGTCTTCCGTGCCCGACGGACGCGCCGCGAACCAGCCATTTCCAGTCATGACTTTGAGACCGCCAATGGCCTGGTCGTTGCCCGGTGCATGGCTGAGGATGCTCTGGATCGGCTCGCCGGCCAGTTGGGTCGAAGTGACCTGTTGCGGCGACAGCTTGCTCAACAGTGCTTTCTGTTCCGGGTTGGCCTTGGCGTCGACCCGTACCGAGAACGGCTCACCCAGTTCATCGGTCAAGGCACGATACGCCTGGCTCGGGTCGCGACCGGTACGGGCAGTCATCTCAGCGGCCAGCAGGGCCGGAATCAAACCGTCCTTGTCGGTGCACCAGACACCGCCGTCCTTGCGCAGGAACGACGCACCAGCGCTTTCTTCACCGCCGAAACCCAGCGAACCATCGAACAGACCATCGGCAAACCACTTGAAGCCAACCGGCACTTCGTACAGACGACGACCCAGGCGCTTGGCCACGCGATCGATCAAGCCGCTGCTGACCACGGTTTTACCCACGGCGGCATCGGCGCGCCATTGCGGACGATTCTGGAACAGGTAGTCGATGGCAACGGCAAGGTAGTTGTTCGGCGCCAGCAAGCCGCCGGACGGTGTGACGATGCCATGGCGATCGTGATCGGGGTCGCAGGCAAACGCCACGTCGAAACGCTGTTTCAGGCCGATCAGGCCTTGCATGGCGTGGCTGGACGATGGGTCCATGCGGATCTGGCCGTCCCAGTCGACGGTCATGAAGCGGAAGGTCGAGTCGACCTCTTTGTTCACCACATCCAGGTCCAGGCGGTAATGCTCGGCAATCGCCGACCAGTAGCGCACCCCTGCTCCACCCAGTGGGTCAACACCCAGACGCAACTTGGCCTCGCGGATGGCATCGAAGTCGATCACGTTGATCAGGTCGGCGACATAGGTGTTGAGGAAGTCGTGGCGATGGGTGGTGCTGGCCTTCAGTGCCTGCTCATAGCTGATACGCTTGACGCCAGCGAGCTTGTTGGCCAGCAGTTCGTTGGCCTTGGCCTCGATCCACTTGGTGATGTGGGTATCGGCCGGACCACCGTTAGTTGGGTTGTACTTGTAGCCACCACTTTGCGGCGGGTTGTGGGACGGCGTGATGACGATGCCATCCGCCAGGCCCGTGGTACGCCCGCGGTTGTAGCAGAGAATCGCATGGGAAATGGCCGGTGTCGGCGTGTACTCGTCACCTTCGGCGATCATCACGGTCACGCCATTGGCCGCCAGTACTTCGAGGGCACTGGCACCGGCCGGGGTAGACAGCGCGTGAGTGTCGATACCGACAAACAGCGGGCCGTCAATGCCTTGAGCTTCGCGATACAGGCAGATGGCCTGGCTGATCGCCAGCACATGCCATTCGTTGAAACTCAAGTCGAACGAGCTGCCCCGGTGCCCGGACGTGCCAAAGGCAACGCGCTGGGTCGAAATGGCGGCATCAGGCTGGCCGGTGTAATAGGCCGTTACCAGTCGCGGGATGTCGACCAACAATTCTGCCGGTGCCGGTTTGCCCGCAAAAGGACTGAGTGTCATGCAAAACCTCTGGAATAGAGTGGTTCAGGAATTGGGTCGCAGTTTACTGGCAGTTTGACCGCAAGGCGACGGGATCGATCCAACAGATTGCAGGATGTTATTTTTTGCCTGAGTCACTCGATTGATTCCAGGCGCAGCGCATCCCCCAACAAGCCCAGTGCGGCGGCCAGGTTGTGATCGCCGCCGAACGTATGACTCAGGCGCAAATGCTGCCCGTGCAGGCCGTGGAGGCTGAACAGTTCTCCTGGTGCGATAACCACTTGATGCGCCAGCAGGCGCTGGAATACACGACGTACATTGACCCGACGCAAGGAGCGCACCCAGACCGTTGCGCCGCCTTCAGGCTCGACGAAATGCAAGGCATCGCCCAATCGCTCCTGCAACAACAGGATCATTTGACTCTTGCGTTCCTTGAGTAACCGACGCAGCACCAGCAGGTGCTGATCGATGCGACCGCTGCTGTACAACCGGGCGATGGCTTTCTGGCGAATCGGCGAGAGACGGAATGAGCGCAGCAGAAAGTGCCGTTGCAGCTCAGCGCTCAAGTGCCTTGAAAGCAGATAACCATAGGGCGCTTCCGCACCGATGGCTTTCTCGAACGTGGAAAACACCATCAGCCGTTCCGGGTCCAGCAAGTCCCGAAACCGCACGCTGCCCAAATCGAATACGAGTTCGCCATAACAGTCGTTTTCCAGCACCCAACTCTCGTGCGTAGCCAAAAGCCGGGCAATGGCTTGCCGGTTTTCATCGGGCGCCAGACTGCCACGGGGCATGTTCAGGGCTGATGAAAGCATCACCAGCCGCACCGGTTCGGTATCCAGCAGCACTTTGAGCCGTTCCGGATCCAGGCAGCCATCGGCTTGCACCGGTAGTTCAATCACCCGCACGCAGGCGGTTTGTAACAAACGCAGGATCGTCCAGTCGCACGGTGATTCAACCACCACGGTGGCGTCTTTCAAGCCCAGCACGGCAATCAGGATTTCCAGTACACCGCGAAGGTCGGCGCCGATGTAGACATCATCGGCATGCCAGTAACGCAGCGGAGAGGTGGTATAGCGTGCTGCCAGGGCGGCGCGCAGTTCGAGTTCGCCGCAAGGTTGCGAAGGCGCCTGCGGCTGGCGGGGATACTGGCGCAGCAACTCCCGCTCCAGCAGCAACAAAGGACTGTCGAGCGGTTGTAACAAGGCCGGTTCATCGGCGCTCAAGACCAGCATCCCCGGACGCCTGGCATTGACGTAGACCGCTTCCAGCAAATCACTGCCGCTGTCCTGCAGGCTGATTGAGGACACGGGCAATGCGTAATAACCGGACTTGGCCACCGAATAGACGCGCCCTTCCTTCTCCAGCAGCGAATAGGCGTACTGGATGGTCGAGATCGACACATTGAGTCGCTCCGCCAGATGCCGCAACGACGGCAGGCGGATGCGCGAATCACCTGCAGACTCGTTGATCAGGCTGGCCAGGTATCGGTAAACCGCCTGATACGCGAAATCCGTTTCTCGTGGACCTTTCATGGGTGAAGACCGACTGCACTGCCTGCAAATCCACCCACGTTCAGTGACCCGCCGACCATTCATCCACCCACGTGATGCCAGTGTCAGGGTCGCCCACACCGTTTTGCAACGCAGCCTTTTGGATCACTGCTTCAGGCGCCCCGCTATCGCTTCCGGGCACCCGCTCCATGCGATAGAGCTGGCCAACCAGACTCGCAGGCAATCCGCTGACATCCATCATCCATTGCATGATCTGTTCGGCGACCGGATGCCCCTGCATGGCACGGTGCAGTTCGGGCATGGCCACCAGCATGCCCGGATGGCACTGACGCAGAAAACGCTCAAGCCCCGCGCCCTGTTCGATAAATGGCGAAAAAAGCAGGCACACCAGTTGTGCCTCGCTCAGGCCCAGGTTCTTTTGCGCTTCGGCCGCCGCGCGGACGCGCTGTTCGGCCAGTGTCGCCGGGTTGCCAAATACCTCGATGGCCTGCTCGCACAAGCGCTCAGGCAAACATTTGCGGCGCATCATCACCAAGGCGCGTTGCAGGTATTGCGCAACGCCGGCCTCGTAGCTGCGGCCCTGCACGAAGCACGCTTGCAACCCCCTGACGTGCGCCGAGACCGATGGGCTGACAAATTCGTTGTCACTGATCTGCGCGGACAGTTCGTCAGGCTGGAACCCGAGAAACTCAGTCAGCAATGGCCAGCGCTCCTCCAGGTTGCTGACCAGCAGGTCGTGAATGTCGATGCAGGTCGCGCGGCGACAGGCCTCAAAGCGTTCTTGCGGACGCCATTGGGCCTTGCCGTAATCCGTGTAGAACGCCTGATAACAATCGCTGCCCAGTTCATCGAGCAACGCAAACAGCCCTGCAAAACCGGCTTCGCCCGCAGGCGAAGGTTTGAGCCCGGCCTTGGTCGCGGCACGCTTCAAACCGTCGATGAACTGCTTCTGCTGACGCGGCGTGTCGCTGATCAGCAATGCGTCGACACCTCCGTCCCAACGGGCAATTTGTCCGTAGAACTCCCCCGTGGCCAGATAACCGTCATCCCACAGGTCAAACCCGCCGCGCCACTCCCGGCGATGGCCGATCAGCAGCAGGTTCAGGCGGCTGGACTCGCGGCCGGCGTCGGAGATCGGCGTCAGGTGGTTGAACGGCAAGACTTGCCGATCATCGACCATCAACACCTCGACCCGGGGATCGTCATAGACAAACAAGGCGCTGTTGGTCCGGTGCATGTTTTCTACGGCCGCGCAGCTTGCCCCGTTCAGCCGCAACGAGGCTATGCGCAACTGGAATGTCGCCGGCGCCCGAGTGGCGATGGTCAACTGCGCAGCACGCAACAATGCCAGGGTGTAGCAGTTGTCACGGGCACCGGACTGAATCGCCAACACCTTGTAATCGCCAATGTGCTCCATCCCCCCCGCCGCTACCGCCAGACGCTGAATCAACAATTGCAATGCGGTGCGTTCGGCACGCGAGAAAAAACCCAGCAATCGCTGCAGCACTTGTTGATAGACATAGTTCATCGCTTGGTCATGGATGCTGGTCATCTTTATTTACCTGATACTCGTAAGTTCAATATCGCGCAGACAGCAAATCCCGTTGGACTATCTGCACGAATGGAGTCATGGACTTTATTGCCAAATGCTAGCACTTGAATTTTCTGGCAATCATTTGAAACGATCGCAGCGGCCCCTCGTTCGAATGACGAAATCCAGGCTGTGATGCCCGGCTGGCAAGGGTTTGCTCGATTGCAATCGGCGTCTTAGGAAACGTCCGACAAAGTCCCACAGACTCTTAATACAAGAAATAAAGAAGAAAGTTGTCGCTGAGTTTTTGGCAACTACACAACAACGAACTAATTTTGAGAGGTGCACCGACGGCGCACATTGAAAAGTTCCAGCCTGACACCCAGCCATGACTCATTCCTTGAGATGAAAGTAATCATTCAATTATCAGGGCTTAGTGGCTGATTAGAAGCTACAGATTACGAGCAAAAACCAGTTCAGTTGCTGGACTGGCCTGAGAGTCGCCGGGTTTCGAGGGCGTAAACGAAGAGTCCGTGCGGGCACGGACTCTTGGGGGAGCTTTTCGGTAAGCCTTACGCCGGTTCGACCTGCAGCGCGACCCTTTCCCGACACGGGCATTCACCCATGTAACGGTGCGCTTCGACAAACTCGGCAAACGGGAAGACCCGAGTCTTAAGTGGCAGCAATACGCGATCAGCGGTCAACTGGTTGATATCGCGCAAGGCCCGTTGCAACGCCGCCTGGTCCTGGACGATACCCAGCTCCGGCTTGCCGGTGAAGTTGCCGATGCAGTGCACGAAGAACTGAATGTTCTTCTGGAACGCTGCGCAGGCCGGGAATGGTGTCTGGTTGCCACCTTGCAGGCCGTAAAGCACCAGGCTGCCACGAGGCGCCAGCACGTCGCCGAGCAGCGACATCTGCGGACCGCCCAAGCCATCGAACACCACGTCCACACCGCGGTTGTCGGTGATTTTGTTGATCCGCATGAGCAGATCTTCTTCCTCGGTGACGATCACCTTCTCGGCACCCAGCGACAGCAGGTATTCACGTTCCTCCGCGGACTTGGTCGCGGCGATCACTCGAACACCCAAGGCCTTGCCCAGTTGTACGAACGAAGGTCCGGCGCAATGACTGGCGTCAGTCACCAGGGCGAATTGCCCGGGCTTGACCCGTGCCAGGTCGGTATAAGCGAAATAGGCGACCAGCAACGGCGTGTAGTGCACGCTGGCTTCAATCGGGGTGAGTACGTCCGGGTAACGGGTCAGTGCCGAGCGCGGCAAGACGATCTGCTCGCCGTAGACCGGGTAATCGTTCGGGCTTTCGGCCGGAAAACTGGCAACCTTGTCACCGACGGCCAGGTCTTCCACGCCATCGCCGACGGCAGTGACGATACCGGCCATTTCATGGCCAAGGCCTGAAGGCAGGCGAGCATGGGATGAGGCCAGGTTCTGGCGCCAAAGAATGTCATACCAACTGATGCCAATCGCTTCGACGCGCACCTGCACTTCGCCCGGTGCAGGCAGAGCCGCCGCATGCTCTTCGCATTTGAGCACCTCGGCTGGACCAAACTTGTGAAAACGGATCGTGCGGGACATCGCAAACCTCGCCAAATAAACCTCTAATGCCATGAACTCTAGCTGGGCTTTCAACCCAACACTATCAGTGGCTATTAATAGTCGACATGCCTGTCATTGATTCCGCAGCGGCGGCAACATCGTCAAATGTCGTAAGAAACTGAAGCCGCTTTTGTAGGAAAACTGAATTACTCGGTGCAGAGTACCAGCCTTTCCCCGTAATATTCCTGCTGGCCATTGTTCTCATATGGCCGCCCACGTCAAGTTTGCTGATTCTGCCAGGACTCCAGATGAATCGTAATGACCTGCGTCGTGTCGACCTGAACCTGTTGATCGTTTTCGAAACATTGATGCACGAACGCAGCGTGACCCGTGCTGCGGAAAAACTGTTCCTCGGCCAGCCAGCCATCAGTGCGGCGCTCTCGCGCCTGCGCGGGTTGTTCGATGATCCTTTGTTTGTGCGTACCGGCCGCAGCATGGAGCCGTCCGCCCGGGCGATCGAGATTTTCGCCCTGCTCTCTCCGGCACTGGATTCGATTTCAACTGCGGTCAGCCGCGCGGCCGATTTCGACCCGGCCACCAGTACCGCAGTGTTTCGTATCGGGCTGTCGGACGACGTCGAGTTCGCCTTGCTGCCGATGCTGCTCAAGCGTCTGCGCGCCGAATCGCCGGGGATTGTGCTGGTGGTGCGCAGGGTCAACTACATCCTGATGCCCGGGTTGCTGGCATCCGGCGAAATATCCATCGGCGTCAGTTACACCACCGACCTGCCGGCCAATGCCAAGCGCAAGGTACTGCGCCGCAGCAAGCCGAAGCTGTTGCGCGCCGACACCGTGCCGGGGCCGTTGAGCCTGGATGACTACTGCGCACGCCCCCATGCACTGGTGTCGTTCGCCGGTGACCTCAGCGGCTTCATAGATGAAGAACTGGAAAAACTCGGGCGCAAACGTCATGTGGTACTCGCGGTGCCGCAGTTCAATGGCTTGAGTACCTTGCTGGCCGGCACTGACATCGTCGCAACCGTGCCGGACTACACCGCCGATGCACTGACTGCTGCGGGCGGCGTACGGGCTGAAGACCCGCCGTTGCCGGTGCGCAGCTTCGAACTGCACATGGCGTGGCGAGGGTCGCAGGATAATGATCCGGGTGAGCGCTGGTTGCGGTCGCGGATTCAGATGTTCTTCGGTGACCCTGAGAGTCTCTAGGGGGCGTCGGGCAGGCTATTTATCTGATCCGGCGCGAGCGCCCGCTCCTCCCGATCTTCAACGGCGACCGCTGCCCGCATGACCGCGGTGTAACCGAGCTACGTTCTGATCGATGCGGCCTTGGATCGTGCGCAAGGTGTCTCGAGTAATAACCTGTGGGTATAGGTTCTCGGCGATGCTTGCAAACTGGCTAGCCACATCACAAATGCCGTCAATCATTCTGCCTGCAACGTCCGGGGGCACCTCGGCTTCCTCGGCAAGCCGAAGCATTTGCGTGCGGGAAATCGACAGGGCTTCCCCCATCACATCCATCTGGTGATATCCACTTGGCCCCTCGCAGAAGGTCACGTCGTAAGCCGGCGACAGTCTCCACTGACCGTCTTGCGACATGATGTAGGCAAAGTTCTTGGGATGATCGTCTCTGTTGTTGAACGCAACATTGAAGACGGCACGTTCGAAGGCCACCGCCATCTCTCGCACGTCGTTGGTACACATCTGTGTTGCCCGCAAGAAGTTGACGTAGTCCAACACCCCTGGAGACTGGTAATTTGCCCCCGTGAACGCCGCGAGGCTTTGCATGGGGACGCGCAGACCATCCCGACGGTCAAATCGCTTACTGGCAAACGCCGCCAACCCATTAGGCAGACTGAAGTACTGCGTGTCAGGGGTCTCGATACCGCACATGCGCAGGCATTCGGCGTAGACCATTTCGACAGCGCACACCTCGGCATGTTCTTCTTTGGCCGGGAACTTAATCAACCATGCTTCAAAGCCCGCCGTCACGGCAGTGGTAAACCGGCCAGTTTCGGGATCGCGATAGACGAGGGCCTTAGGCCTTGCACCTTGAGGCGAGCCGCCCACCAGCAGCAACGTCTGCAGGAACTCGCCACCGTCTCCATGGAGCACTTCCTGCACTTGGGCGGCAAGCTGCTCCAGCGGGATGTGGACTTCAGACTCCTGTCCTTCGGGTGCCACGGGCTCAAACGTCATGGCCCCCATTGCATTGCTACCGATGTAGGCCAGCCGTTCCAGTGAGCCGATGCGCGCCGTGGTGAGCCCGCGGCGCCTGAACATACGGTCCATAAGCAACATGCCCCACCCATCCGGCAAGGAGTCGTAAACAGGCCCTGGCAAGTACAGTTGGTGGTCTGGAAAATCTCGGCGCAAGTGAGCCCCCTCCAATGGCAGCGTGTAGGAGGACAGTTCCAAGCCCCTTTGCCTGGCTTCATTGCTGTACTCGAACACGATCAGCGGGCGACCGGTCAGGGCAGTCGTGGAGACCAGTGTGCCCCATTGCCATCGCTCACCCCATCCCTCGTAGAAGACATTCACCTGCTCAAGCATTGCCGGACTTCCTCTTTGTACGGAGACGATTGGCGCTGTTTTCGTAGCGCCGAATATCCTCAATGCTGTCCAGCTTTGGCAGGAACAGGCCTTCCAGTTCCTTGGTTCGGCCAAGAGCCATCGCCACCCGAACGACGTTCTCGAATCCGACATTGCGCCCGGCTTCAAGGTTGGACACTGTATTTGTGCCGATGCCGGCACGCCCGGCCAAGTCGGCTTGTGTCATATCCAGCGCCAAGCGCTCTGTGCGCAAACGATCGCAGAGGCGCTTGACGACCTCGCTCGGCTTGCTGAAGCTTAAATCCAACATAGCGTATACCTAGCCCATTCTGTGCCAGTTAGTTCCCAAAATTATAGAATTAAGGTTTAGCCCTATCAAGCGACTTAATTCCCTAAACCTGTGTCTTATCGCTTAATTTCTAGTTTTAGCCACAATTTAATGGATTTATATATCATAAAGTCAAAGGACAGGGACAACTATTGGGAGCCGTTCAGAACCGTACTCTGGGTGAAGGCTTGCCTTCCACCCCATCGCCCATGACTGACTCAACTACGCTTTAAGTGAGTGTTGCAGGCTGTCATACCCGCAACCGGGAGATTCCGTGAACAGTCACTGGTGGTGCCGCCTGCTCCTGCTAGTAATACTGATCGGGTTACCGACGGGTTCGACGACGGCTGCAGGCAGTGTCGTGGTACTCACCGTCAACGATGCTATTGGTCCGGCCAGTGCCGACTACGTGGAGCGCGGCCTGGCGCGTGCGGTGACCGAGGGTGCGCAGTTGGTGATCATCAGCCTCGACACCCCCGGCGGGCTGGACACCTCAATGCGTTTAATTATTAAGGCGATTCTGGCCAGTCCCTTGCCAGTGGTCAGTTTCGTTGCCCCTAGTGGCGCACGCGCGGCCAGCGCCGGAACCTATATTTTGTATGCCAGCCACATTGCCGCCATGACCCCGGGTACCAACCTGGGCGCCGCTACGCCGGTGCAGATCGGCGGCCTGCCCGGGACCGCGCCCGAACCGCCGAGCCCACCCACCACCGACAAGAGTTCTGCGCGTGAGTTGCAGGACACCTTGACTCGAAAACAGATCAACGATGCGGCGGCTTACATCCGTGGTCTTGCGCAATTGCGCGGACGCAATGCCGACTGGGCCGAACAAGCAGTACGTGAATCGCTCAGCCTGTCGGCCCACGAAGCGCTCAAACTCAAGGTGGTCGATTATGTGGCCAATGACGTGGCAGACCTGCTCAAGCAATTGGACGGCAAGAGCCTGAATGTCGCCGGTCAAACGTTGAGGCTGAGCACCGCCGGGGTTGCGCTCATCGACCATGCGCCTGATTGGCGCACACAACTCCTGGCGGTGATCACCAACCCCAGCGTGGCGTTGCTGCTGATTATGCTCGGGGTCTATGGCTTGATATTCGAGTTCATGAACCCTGGGTCGGGTGTTGGTGGGGTGCTAGGTGGCATCTGCCTGTTGCTGGGGCTGTATGCCCTGCAACTGTTGCCCGTGAATTACGCCGGGGTCGGACTGATTCTGCTGGGGATCGCCTTCATGATCGCCGAGGCGTTTCTACCGAGTTTCGGTGTAATCGGCTTCGGTGGGGTGGTTGCTTTTGTAGTTGGCGCAGTGATTTTGATGGACACCGATGTACCGGGCTTTGGCATTCCGTTGACGCTGATCATTGGCATGGCACTAATCAGCGCCCTGTTGCTTATGACTCTGGTCGGCATGGCGCTCAAGGCCAGACGCCGTGCCTTGGTCAGCGGCGATGCGGGCTTGGTCGGCAGCCTGGCCACGGTGACGGGGCTGCTGCCGGGTCTGCCTATGAGCGGCTGGGTGCAACTGCAGGGCGAAAAATGGCAAGTTCAGAGCTGCTCGCCCCTGCACCTGGGCCAACAGGTCCGGGTGGTGAGGCGCACGGGCGTGATGCTGGACGTCATTGCGCTGGATGAAACGTCACCGTCAGGACGTTGATCCATGTTCGTCGAATTGAGTTTTGGCCAACTGCTACGACAGCGCAATCCTATATTCATGAACCCGCGGATTGCTCCTTTCTGACGAGTACCTATTGTGTCGAGCCTCCCCTTTTGGTTGCTGCATCAATCGGCGTATTCATTGCCTAAAATGACGAACATTGTGTCAGTCCAACTCTCTTCGCTCTGACCTCTCGCAACAGTTCTTCACGGCTCGTGAAGTGGCTCAGGCGATAAGCTTTAATGGCACCGCTCACTCCGCCTGATCGACAACGCGCATCCGCATTTCAATCACCGGTTCAAGAACTTCAAGCGTCTTGGTCGCGCTCGTGACGCTCAACTCATCCATCAAATCGGGCAATCATTGAGGCTGCTGGGCTCTCTTTTTTTTGGATTAGCCCTAACCCACTCCGTCGGCGCAACCAACTGTGCGTCGAAAATACTCAATGAACTCTTGCCCAGCGTCTGGATAAACTTTTTCAATATAGAAAAGGAAAACCATAAGAGCGTTTTTTCTCCCGAGTTGCCTTGCTCCCGATTGCCTTCATTTCCAAAACAGCACATAGCACGGCGAACAAAGACGAAAAATGCAGGATCCGACTTTCCATACTATTTTTCTATAGGCCAGAGCTGTGTAAAAGGAGCTATTGCCTGAGCGCGGGGGTTATCCGTGAAGAATCTCTGTCCCGGTGTTTGTGGAATGAGGCTCCAAGTGCGCGTGGAATCTGCAAGTAGAGTAACTAATGGGCGCATTCTAACATTCACACTTTCCACGGATAACACAGTGCCTTAATAACGCTCCGGCGAGTACAAACAAGTATCAATGACTTTTTATAACAATCGTTGACACCCAGACGCAGCCCCCCTAAAGTGCTGGCACTCTGCCAACACCAAGACGACACATCAACTTTGTCAAGTTAATGGAATGCTGAGTTTCTGAGTTATTTCATTCCTGGTACAACGCATGAAATATGTAGACGATATTACGAAACTCTTTACACGTTTTGGCGCCAACGCGGAGAGTTACCAGGAAATACAACCGAATTATAAAGATTTCAAAGACGACCCGGTTACACCAGCTGCGGCTGAGCCAGAGTCGTCGGCGGCATTGTCTTCCCCAACACCCCCTGTGTTTCCGCTGAACGAGCCACAGCCTTCCTTATTGATTGGCGTGCCGGTCGAGCCGGTGAAGAATGTTGTCCTCTCGCGACCTTCGCCCAAATCCCCTTCCCCGACCGAGCCACCTGCGGGTTCTGCTACGGGTGACCGTCAGCGATTGAGCGACCTGTTGCGTGAACTCAGCCAGGTTCGTCGAGACGCTCTGTCAGAAACGACTCGCAAGCGGACCAGGGCGAAGGTCATTGCTATCGTTTCGGCGAATGGTGGCGTGGGTAGAAGCACCATCGTTGCGGGTCTCGCGAAAACACTTCGGCGCCCCGGCGGGCGAACCATCGCGATTGATCTGGACCCTCAGAACGCGCTGTCCAGCCACTTGGGCATCACCAGCCAGGCTCCCGGGCTGATTCAGCTCAAGGATCAGGACGCAGACTGGGGCGCTCATCGCCTGCCAGGCTTTAGCGATAGCGAATGCCTGCCCTTCGGCACTGGCGAGGTGAACGATCGCCGATTGCTCAAGCAGATGATGCTTGAGGATTCTGACTGGTTGAATCAGCACCTTGCGTCAATGAACCTCAGCGAAAACGATACCGTGATCCTGGACACTCCTTCGGGTGAGACCGTCTATTCGCAACAGGCACTCGACGCCGCCGATCTGGTGCTGGTGATGACGGTGGCCGACGCGGCCTCCTACCTGGCTCTGGACAGCATGACCCAGTGGCTGGAAACCAGCCGACGACGCGCGCAGCGGCAACGGTATGTACTCAACCAACGGGATGACTCGCGTTCGTTCAGCAGGGACATGGGCGTGCTGTTTCTGCGGCGGCTCGGCGCCAACCTGATTGGGACGATTCGCCTCGATCACCAGTTCAACGAGTCGCTGGCCCATGGTCGGGACTTACTGCAATACGCACCTGAGAGCATTGGCTGTCAGGACATTCTTTCGCTGTCAGGCGCGGTCCATGCCCTGCTTTTCGCGGAGAATTCCAGCCAGCAGGACACGCCATGACCGTCCAGCTGAATCAGCTGCCTGCAAAGACTTGGTGGTTGCAGGGGCTACTGGATACTTTCCAGGCTCGCGTCAGTCGATGGCCCCTGATTTGGCGCCAGGGCCTGAAGATCTCAGGCGGGCTGATCGCAGCATTATTGGTGCTGGGTATCCTCACTGCGCCGCAGAATCTGTATTCCCAGGCCGTGTTTGCCGCTGTCTGTTTTGCCGCCAGCCTGATCATTCGCAAGCAAGCCGGGCGACTGGCGATCCTGACCCTGATCACCCTCTCGCTGATCGCTTCGTTGCGTTATATGTACTGGCGCCTGTCCGACACCCTGGGCTTCGACAACTGGCAAGATGCCGTATTTGGCTACGGGCTGGTGCTGGCCGAACTGTATGCCTTGCTCGTCCTGGTCTTCGGCTATGTACAGACCGCCTGGCCGCTGCACCGCAAACCGCAGTTTCTGCAACAGCCACCCGCTGAATGGCCGACCGTAGATGTCTTCATTCCCACCTATAACGAAGCATTGGGTATCGTCAAACTGGTGGTGCTCGCCGCTCAGGCCATCGACTGGCCCGAGGGCAAACTGCGGGTGCACGTGCTCGATGACGGACGCCGGGAGGAATTCAAGGTTTTCTGTCAGCAGATTGGTGTCAACTACATCACTCGCGACAACAATCAACATGCCAAGGCCGGCAACCTCAACGAGGCGCTCAAAGTCACCGATGGCGAGTTCATTGCCATATTCGACGCCGACCACGTGCCTACCCGCTCCTTCCTGCAGATCACGATGGGCTGGTTTTTCAAGGACCCGAACCTGGCGTTGCTGCAAACGCCGCACTTCTTCTATTCACCCGATCCGTTCGAAAAAAACCTCGAGACCTTTCGCTCGGTGCCCAATGAAGGTGAGCTGTTCTACGGTCTGGTGCAGGATGGCAACGACCTGTGGAACGCGGCATTCTTCTGTGGGTCTTGCGCGGTCATCCGGCGGACTCACTTGCTGGAAGTCGGAGGCATCGCCACCGAAACCGTGACGGAAGATGCGCACACGGCACTCAAGCTCAACCGCCGTGGTTTCAATACTGCTTACCTCGCCATTCCACAAGCGGCGGGACTGGCCACCGAAAGCCTTTCCCGGCACATCAGCCAGCGCATACGCTGGGCACGGGGCATGGCGCAGATTTTTCGGACCGACAATCCGTTGTTTGGCAAAGGACTGAACCTGGGGCAGCGCATCTGCTACCTCAACGCCATGATGCACTTTTTCTACAGCCTGCCTCGCCTGGTGTTCTTGACCGCACCCTTGGCCTACCTGCTTTTCGACGCGCAGATTTTCCATGCGTCGGCGCTGATGGTCACGGTCTATGTGCTGCCGCATATTCTCCATTCCAGCCTGACCAACTCCGCTATCCAGGGGCGCTTCCGCCATTCCTTCTGGAACGAAGTGTATGAGTCGGTGTTGGCCTGGTACATCATGCGACCGGTACTGTTGGCCCTGATCAACCCTTCGCTGGGTAAGTTCAACGTGACCGACAAGGGCGGCACCATCGAGGATAACTATTTCAACTGGAAGCTCGCGCGGCCTTACATCGTCCTGCTGACCTTGAACATGATCGGCCTGGTGATTGGCGTGGTGAAACTGATCGGAAGTGATTCGGCCCAGGCCACTACCCTGCTGATCAACCTGGCCTGGACTGTGTACAACATCATCATTGTCAGCACCGCCGTGGCGGTGGCCACTGAGTCCTCTCAGGTACGCAACGAACCCAGGGTGCCGGCGGATCTGCCTGTGCGGGTCTATCGCGAAGACGGCACCTCGTTTGATTGCATCACCCGGGACTTCTCACAAAACGGCGTGGGTCTGGCACTGCCACCGCCGGTTCAGCTCAGCATCAATGAGACGCTGCGGCTGTGCATTCTGCGCACACCTCCCTCAAGCCTCTTTCCCGCAAAAACGATCTTCAGCAACGACAACGTAGCGGGTGTGCAATTCGAGGGTTTGACCTTGCGCCAGCAAAGTGAACTGGTGCGACTGACCTTTTCACGGGCCGACACCTGGGCCAACACCTGGGGTAATGGCCGCCTCGATGCGCCCATGTCAGCGTTGCGCGAGGTCAGCGGCATTGGCTTTCGCGCCATCCTGCGCTTGTTCGTTGCGACGCTAAAGGACAGCCAGGCCCTGATGCGCAAACGCCCGGACGCTCCATCACCTATAGACTCCACCGCGGACACGCAACGATCTTGAATCTTTCCACTCGCCGGACCTTTCTTCCTCGTCACTCACTCATGCTGATCGCCTGCTCGCTAGCGGGCTGGAGCGGCTGGGCGTTGAGTGCTGCCGCCCAAATCAGCGCCACGGAGCCGGCGGTGATGCCGGCCGCGTCCTTGCCCGGGACCGATGCCCCGGGCAACAGCTATACCCGCAGCCTCAAGGAGCTGGGTAAAAGCTATTCGATGACCCTTAAAGGCGTGGAGGCGACCGACAGTGTGAATTTCGATGTGCGCGCCGATGAAGTCGTCACGGCTGCGCAGGTCACACTGCAGTACAGCTACTCACCGGCGCTGCTGGCCGATCTTTCGCAAATCAACGTGCTGATCAACGATCAAGTGGCCGCCAGCCTGCCCCTCCCGAAGGAAGAGGCCGGAAAACTGCAGACCCGGACCGTGCAGATTCCACCGCAGACCATTACCGAGTTCAACCGGCTCAGCCTGCAGTTCATCGGTCACTACACGATGCAATGTGAAGATCCGTTGCACTCAAGCCTTTGGGCCAGGATCGGCAACGAGAGCCAGCTGAGCCTCCAGGTGTCCTCGATTCAACAGCCCAACGACCTGTCCGCGCTGCCGCGTCCCTTGTTCGATCGTCGAGACGCCTCGCCCCTGAAGCTGCCCTTCGTGTTCGCCGGGCGCCCGGGCGGCCCTGAGCTTGAGGCAGCCGGTATTCTGTCGTCCTGGTTTGGCGCCTTGGCCAGCTACCGCGGCGCAACCTTCCCCGCCAGCCTCACCAGCCTGCCGGCCAAAGGCAATGCCGTGGTGTTTGTCAGCGGCAGCGAATCGACGACCCTGAGTGGCTTACCGATCAAAGAGGCCACGGGGCCGACATTGACCCTCATGAGCAACCCGAATGATGCTCAGGGCAAACTGTTGATCGTCTCCGGGCGCGATGGCGCCGATCTCAAGGTCGCCGCGACCGCGTTGGCCCTCGGTGGCTCGGCCTTTTCCGGGCAGAGCGTGGTGATTGACCGGATCGACTCGCTCAAGCCACGCCGACCGTACGACGCGCCTAACTGGCTGCCCTCCGATCGCCCGGTTCGTCTGGGTGAACTGGCCAAGTCCGCTGAACTCAATGTGTCGGGTTATAACCCGGGACAAATGACGGTTGCGCTGCGCTTGCCACCCGACCTGTTCAACTGGCGTGAACCCGGCGCGCAACTCGACCTTAAATACCGTTATACGCCGCAACCGGTCTCCACCAATTCCTCGTTGCTGATCAGTTTCAACGATACCTTTATCAAGTCGATCGACCTGCCTTCGATCGAGAAGCTCGGCAACAGCGACAGCCTGCTGTCGATGCTCAAAACCGACGACAGTCTGGCCCGCACGTCGCGCATGCTGTTGCCGCTCAATTCAGTTGCGCTGCAATCGCGCCTGCAATTTCGTTTCATGTATGACTACATCAAACAGGGCGAATGCCGCGACATCATCATCGACAACATGCGCGGTGTGATCGATCCGGACTCGACCCTGGACCTCAGCCAATACGAACATTTCATGGCCATGCCCAACCTCGGGGTGTTCAAGGACAGTGGCTTTCCGTTCACCCGCATGGCCGACCTTTCTGAAACATCGGTGATCCTGCCCAACGAGTCAGGCCCGGCCGAACTGAGCGCCTATCTGACCCTGCTGGGCCGCTTCGGCGACTCCACCGGTTATCCGGCCACCGGCGTGAAGGTGGTCCACGCCGACCAGGTGGCCGAGCAACGCGACCGGGATTTGCTGGTGCTTGCTTCGGGCAACAATCAGCCGTTGCTGGAGCAATGGCAAAGCCACCTGCCGGCCAAGGACGAGGATGCCGCGCAGTACTTTGAACTGTCTGACCTGCCCTTGCGTCTGCGCAACTGGGTCAGCCCGGATACGAAAGTCAATCTGCGCGAAGCGCGCAGCAGCTTCAGGTTTACCGCTGACGACGGCAGCGCTTATCTGACGGGATTCGAATCGCCACTCAAGAGCGGGCGCAGCGTGGTGTTTATCGCCAGCGCAAGGCCCAACGGCTTGGCCGATGTGACCAACGCCCTGCTGCGCAACGAAGAAAACGCCCACGAGTTGCAGGGCAGTCTGGTGGTGGTCAGGGGCAAGCATGTCGAATCGCTGGTCGCCGAGCAGGATTACTACGTCGGGAGCCTGGGCCCATTGCGCTATCTGCAGTGGTACCTCTCGCAAAACGTAATAGCGTTCATGCTGTTCACTCTCCTCGGGGTCCTGCTGCTTGCTTCAATGGCCTATCTGACCCTGCGCTTACGGGCTAAACGTCGACTTGGCCAATGAACCGCGCATGCCTGTGACGTCCATGAGCAGCCGGGGTGTTTCACTTCGCCAGTGCCTGCGCGGTAATGTGCGCAGGTTGAGCGCTGTGCTTGCGCTCGCCCTGCTGGCGCCGGCGATAGCGGCCGCACAATCCTGCGAGCCGCCGGTCTGGCCGCTGTGGCAAACCTATGCAACGCGCTTCGTCCAGGCCGACGGCCGGGTTCTGGAATCGAGCCTCGAGAACAATCACAGCACTTCTGAAGGGCAGTCCTACGGCATGCTCTTCGCACTGATCGGCAACGATCAGCCGCGCTTTGACAAACTCTGGCGCTGGACATCAGCCAACCTCGCAGGCTCCGCCACCGCCACACGCCTGCCGGGCTGGTTATGGGGGCAAGGCAAAGACGGTCAGTGGCGTCTGCAAGACGCCAATTCGGCCGCCGACGCCGACCTGTGGATCGCCTACGCCCTGCTCGAAGCCGCACGCCTGTGGCATCGGCCGGACTATCACCAGGACGCCCTGCACCTGATGGCGACGATCGAAGCGCAATTGGTCGTCAAGCTGCCCGGACTGGGCCCGATGGTATTGCCCGGACCACAAGGTTTCGTCCAGCCGGACGCTCTCTGGCGCCTGAACCCCAGCTACCTGCCGCTGCCACTCTTACGGCGGCTGGCCAAGGAAGCCCCCGCCGGGCCCTGGCAAGCGATTGCCAACAACACCGCGACGATGATTGCCCAATCAAGCCACCACGGTTTTGTCGCTGACTGGGTCGGTTATCAAGGCACTTCAGCGCAATCGGGAGTCTTCGTCAGCGACCCGATCAACGGTGACACGGGCAGCTACGATGCCATTCGCGTGTACCTCTGGCTGGGCATGAGTGATATCTCCGAACCGCTGGCAGCGCTCCTGCTCAAACGGCTGGACGGCATGGCCCGCAGCACTGTCGCGACAGGCTCCCCCCCGGAAACGGTTCAGGTTCTGCACGGCAGTGTTCAGGGGCAGAGCCCTTTCGGATTCCGGGCTGCGCTGATTCCGTACCTCCAGGCCAAGGGGCACCCGCGTTTGGCCGATCAGCAACGGCACCGCGTGGAAATCGCCTTGCGCGAGGCGCTGGCCAGGCCTGATGCCGACGCAGGTCCGCCGCGTTACTACAACTTCATGCTCAGCCTTTTCGCGCTCGGCTGGGCAGATAACCATTATCGATTCCGGGAAGACGGAACGCTGAAACTCTCCTGGGAGACCGCATGCACGCGCACCACCGCACGCTAGCCATCGCCGTCATGAGCGCATGGACGGCTGCTGCCCACGCTCAAAGTCCGACGCCACAGACATTGCTCGTCGAACAAGGCCAGTACTGGCAGTCGCGCAAGAACCCTCAACGCGCTGCGGAGGTCTGGCAAAAAGTCCTGCTGCTGGACCCGGTCCAGGTTGACGCACTGTATGGCCTGGGCTTGATTGGCGTGCAACAGGGCAACTCACAACAGGCGCAGCAAAATCTCGCCCGCTTGCAGGCCATCCAGCCTGCGCCTCGGCAGGCACTGCAATTGGCACAGGACATCGCCCTGGCCCAGCCGCAGAACCAGCAGCGTCTGGAGGAGGCTCGGCGCCTGGTCGATGCCGGTGAGCGCGACAAGGCGACCACGGTGTTTCGTTCGCTGTTCGATGGCCGTTCACCTCAAGGTACGATTGGCCGCGAGTATTACAACAACCTCGCCTTCAATCAGGCTGACTGGGCTGAAGCACGCAGCGGCTTTCAGCGGCTGCAACGTGAAATGCCCAACGATTCGATCGTCGCGCTGTTTTACGCCAAGCACCTGATCCGCCGTGAAGACAGCCGTGCCGAGGGCATCCGCGCTTTGGCCGCGCTGACCCAGCGTACCGACATTGCCGGTGATGCCGATGAAAGCTGGCGCCTGGCGCTGACCTGGATCGGCCCACCCAATCCCGCACAAGTGCCGTTGTTCGAGACGTACCTCAAGACGCATCCGGATGATGGCGAAATCCGGGCGCAGATGAACAAGGGCAAGCAACGGGCAGCAACGACGGCCGGCAAGGAATGGCAACCACCCGCCGACGTCGCGCGCGGCCTGAAGGCGCTCAAAGAAGGTGATCAGGTCACCGCCGAACAGTCGTTTCAAGCGCGTTTGAACACCCGGCCCGATGATGCTGACGCGCTGGGTGGCCTTGGTGTTATCCGCCAGCAACAACACCGATTGGCCGAAGCGGAAAAGCTCCTGGGTCAGGCCACGCGACAACGCGACGGCAGCCATTGGCAAGCCGCGCTGAACGAAGTGCGCTACTGGTCGGCATTGCAACAGGCCCGCGACGCCCAGGCCAAAGGCCAGGCAGGCCAGGCACAGGTCTTGGTAAACCAGGCGCTGCAGCTCAATCCAAACGGGGCGGACGCCCGCCTCGCCCTGGCGGATATTCAGGCTGGCGCGGGGCAGTTCGGTGACGCTCAGCGTAACTATCGCCAAACGTTGAACCTGCGCCGCGACGACCCTCAAGCACTGGAAGGGCTGGTCAATGTGCTGCTCAAGAGCGGCAAGAACGATGAAGCCCTGCAACTGATCAACAGCCTGCCAGCCACCGGACAGACCAAGATCGGCCAGTCCGCACGCCTGCAAGCCTTGCGTGCGACGCAACTGGCCGCCCTCGCCGAACAACGCAACGACCTGCCCGCCGCGCGCAGCGCCTTGCAAGACGCACTGCGCTACGAACCGGACAACATCTGGACGCGTTTCGCCCTGGCCCGCCTGAACCTGGCGATGGGCGAACCGCAAAAGGCGCGGGACCTGATCAACGCCATGCTCCAGGCCCACCCCGACAATGCCGATGCGCTTTACGTCAGCGCTTTGTTATCGGTGCAGATGGGTGAGTGGAAAGCAGCCCAGACAACGTTAGGACGCTTGCGCCCCGACCAGCGCACCCCGGACATGGAAGCGCTGGCCGCCGACGTCAGCTTCAACCTGCAACTCAGCCAGGTAATCGAATTGGGCAAGCGCGGACAGCGCCAGGAAGCCCTGACCTTGCTCGAGCGCATTCAACCGATGACCAACAACAGTCCAGACCGCACGGCGAGCCTGGCCTCGGCCTATGTCGACATCGGCGAACCGACCCGTGCGCTGGCCCTCATGCGCGGCCAGTTGCAAAACACCGCTGCGCCCTCGGCGGACTTCATCCTGCAATACGCCGCTGTGTTGCTTAAATCCGGAGAAGACGCACAGGTCAACGAGATTCTGCGCGACCTTCAGAACAGGCCCTTGAACGCGCCGGCTCGCAAGCGTTTCGACGACCTGCTCTATCTCTATCGCATCCGCCAGGCTGATCAGTTGCGTGAGCGAGGCGATCTGGCCAACGCCTACGACACGCTTGCGCCCGCACTGGCGCAACGTCCCGGTGACAGTGCTGCCGTCGCGGCCCTGGCGCGGATGTACTCGGCCAACCGCGACACGGCAAAAGCCCTCGAACTCTACAAACCGCTGTTACAACGTCAGCCAAACGACCCGCAACTGCTGTTGGGTGCCGCCGACGCGGCGGTGTTGGCACATGACGCGGCCTTCGCCGAACAGGCATTGCAACAGCTGCTCAAGACCGAATCCGGCAATCCTCAAACGCTGACAGAGGCTGCCCGCCTCTACCAGAACATGGGCAAGACCGGCACGGCGGCCGATCTGCTGCGCAAAGCCGTGGCCATTGAACAGAGCGAGAAACGCAGAAGCCAGGGCGCCCAACTGGCAGGTTCGACAGTGGCGCCCAACCCTTTTGCCGGGGTGTCGGGCTCACGTAACGAAGTCAGTCGCGACACCTTGCTGGCAGCCATTCCGCCACCGGTACAAGAGATGCCAGATCGCATGACGTCCCACACGTCTTTTGTCATCGGCGCTTCGCCAAAACCGCAGCAAGCGAGCAATCCATTCGAGTCGCAACAGCCGCGCGCAGCGCTGGTGAGCGAGGACATCAGCCCCGCGCAACTGGCGCTGAATAAAATCCTTCAAGAGCGCAGTGCCTACGTCACCCAGGGCGTGAGCATTCGCAGCAACAACAGTGAGTCGGGGTTGAGCAAACTGACCGATATCGAAACACCGCTGGAAATCAATATTCCGTTGGATGAAAGCCGCATCGCGCTGCGCGTGACGCCCGTCTCGCTGAACGCCGGCAGCGTCAGCAGCGAAGCGCTGTCGCGTTTCGGTAACGGTGCGCAGAGCGGCAATGCCGGTTCGCAAAAAGCCGAGGGTGTTGGCCTTTCCGTTGCCATTCAACGGCCTGCTGACGGGCTCAAAGCCGATCTTGGCACCACCCCGCTCGGCTTCAAGTACTCCACCGCGACGGGCGGCATCAGCATTGATCGCCCCGTGAGCGACACCTCCAATGTCCGCTACGGCGTGAGCGTTTCCCGGCGCCCGGTGACGGACAGCGTCACCTCGTTTGCCGGCACCACGGACAAGCGCAGCGGGCAGTCCTGGGGGGGGGTGACCGCCAACGGCGGACGTGGCCAGTTGAGCTTTGACGACAACGAAGTCGGCGCCTATGGCTACGCCTCCTGGCACCAGCTATTGGGCAACCATGTCGAGTCCAACAGCCGCAGTGAGCTGGGCAGCGGTGTGTACTGGTACCTGCAAAATGCAACGGACAGCAAGCTGACCGTCGGCCTGAGCATGACCGGCATCAGCTACGCCAACAACCAGGACTTTTTCACCTATGGCCACGGTGGCTATTTCAGCCCGCAGACATTCTTCGCCCTCGGCGTGCCAGTGACCTGGGCGCAACGCTCCGGACGCTTGACGTACCAAGTCAAGGGCTCGGTCGGCGTACAGCATTTTGAACAGGACAGCGCCGACTATTTCCCGACCGACAAAGCCCTGCAGATGGCCTCGGGCCTGCGCTACGCCGGGCAAAACAAAACCGGGATCGGCTACAGCGTCGCCGCGGCGGCTGAATACAAGTTCGCGTCGAACTTCCTGTTGGGCGCCAATCTGGGCCTGGACAACGCCCGCGACTACCAACAACTCAGCGGTGCCCTGTCTTTGCGCTACCAGTACGAGGAGATCAGCGGCCCCATGAGCCTGCCGGTCAGCCCGTACACCTCGCCTTATTCCAACTGATCATTCTGGAGCTTTCGATGCCCACTTCTGCCCTTGCCGGCCTGACTCTTCTTGTTCTTGGGGAGAGCCACATGAGCCTCGCGGACCATTTGCTGGAGCCGCTGCACGACAACCTGACGCGCCAGGGCGCCCAGGTCCACTCCATCGGTGCCTGCGGCGCCAGCGCCGGCGACTGGCTGATCAGTAAAAAAGTCGACTGCGGCGCCGAGCGCAAAGGCAACGACAAGATCGTGATCAAGGGGCGCGAGGCAACCACCACACCGATCCAGGACCTGATCGCCGCTGACAAGCCCGACCTGGTGGTGCTGGTCATCGGCGACACCATGGCGTCCTATGACAAGCCAGTGTTTCCAAAGGCTTGGGCATGGCAAAGCGTCACCGGCCTGGCCAAGGCCATTGCGGCCACCGGGACCCGTTGCGCCTGGGTAGGCCCGGCCTGGGGTAAAGCCGGTGGCATGTACCAGAAAAATGATGCCCGCACCCAATTGATGTCGCAGTTTTTGGCCGCGAACGTGGCGCCTTGTGCCTACATCGATTCGCTGGCGTTCTCCAAACCCGGGCAGTGGATCACCACCGATGGGCAGCACTTCACCGTCGCCGGTTATCAATCCTGGGGCAATGCGATTGGTGGCGCGTTGGCCAAACTGCCCGCCGACACCGTCAGCAGCACAGGAGCCGGCAAATGAGCCGATCAAGATGTGGCTGGGTCCTGTTCGCGCCCTTGATGCTGAGCCTGCACGCCCAGGCCGCCGACATTGCCCTGTACCCGACGGGCCCGGATCAGGACTCGGCCTTCCTGCGCTTTATCAACGCCGCCGACCGCCCCTTGCAGCTGCTGGCCGAAGGCTCGCGGGCCAGCCTCAGGCTCGAAGGTTCGAATGCCGTGTCCGACTACCTGCCCGTGCCCGCCAACCAGCCGATCAAGGGCACCCTGGAACTCAACGGTAAAAGCCAGCCGCTGGACGTGCAGGTGGCGGCAGGCGAATTCGCCAGCGTGATCGCATTGCCGGACAGCGCTCAAGGTATCCGCCAGGTCGTCATCCGTGAGCAACCCGACGACTTCAATAGCCTGAGAGCCTCGCTGGCGTTTTTCAGCGCCGATCCAGCATGCACCCAGGCCGGTTTGCGCGCTGCGGGAAAAAATGCCGACCTGTTCAAGGAAGTGGCAGACGGCAGCGTACAACGCCGAGCGATCAACCCGGTCAGCCTGTCGGTTCAATTGGTCTGCGCCCAAACCAACGTCGGTGCCCCGCTTGACCTGGGCCGGCTCAAGGCCGGCGAGCGCTACAGCGTTGTGCTGCTGCCGGGCGCAAATGGCCCGTACCTGCTGCTAGCGACTGACGTCCTGGCCCACTGATCCGGATCGCGCCACCACCATGGTTTTTGCCTCTCTCGAGTTTCTGACGTTGTTCCTGCCGCTGTTCCTGTGCGCCTATGCAGTGTGCCCAGCGGCGTGGCGCAACGTCACGTTACTGATCGGCAGCTGGCTGTTCTATGGCTGGTTGAGCCCACGGTTCCTCGCGGTGCATGTAATCCTGACGATCACGGCGTGGACCGGTGGGCTGCTGATAGACGCCTTGCGGGAAGAAGGCAAGGGCCGCGTGCGGCTACTCGCGACGCTGATCGTGCTCAACACGGCGGTGCTGTGCTGGTACAAGTACGCCAACATCGTTGCCGGCACGTTGATCGATACCATCACCGGGTACGGCGTCCTGCCCCCGGACTGGCAGCGGGTCATCATGCCGGCCGGGCTGTCGTTTATCGTCTTGCAGGCGATTTCCTATCTGGTGGATGTGCATCGCCGTACCGTGCCGGTTGAACGCAGCTTCATTGACTACGCCACTTACATTTCGATGTTCGGCCATTCGGTCGCAGGCCCCATCATTCGCTATGACTGGGTTCGGCGTGAGCTGAATCAACGTTACTTCAACCTGCAGAACTTCTCGCTGGGCGCACGCCGGTTCATGGTCGGGATGTGCATGAAGGTCCTGGTGGCCGACACCCTTTCGCCGGTGGTTGACGTGGCATTCAACGTGCAGAACCCAAGTTTCTCTGATGCCTGGATCGGCTGCCTTGCCTACTCCCTGCAACTGTTCTTCGACTTCGCCGGCTACAGCGCAATGGCCATTGGTCTGGGCTTGATGCTGGGTTTTCACTTTCCCGAGAACTTCGACCGTCCGTATCTGGCCAACAGCATCCAGGACTTCTGGCGCCGCTGGCATCTGTCGCTGTCCAGTTGGTTACGTGACTATCTGTACATTTCGCTGGGTGGCAATCGCAACGGCACCTGGAAAACCTACCGCAACCTGTTCCTGATCATGGCCATCGCCGGCCTCTGGCACGGCGGCGATAGCTGGAATTATCTGCTGTGGGGCAGCGCCCATGGCATTGCGTTGTGTGTGAACCGTGCCTGGAACAGCTCCACCCTGCCCCCGGTACCGCCGGTGCTGTCCCATGGGCTGACACTGCTGTTCGTCTGCCTGGCCTGGACACTGTTCCGCGCCCCCGACTTTCATAGCGCGCTGAACCTGTATGCCGGACAGTTCGGCCTGCAGGGCATCGCTCTCGGTGACGAACTGTCCGTGACCCTGCGCCCGGTACACGGCCTTGCGGGTTTACTGGGTGTGTTCGGTGTCGTCGCACCGCTAATGCGCCCTTACTGTGAGAAACAACTGGGCGGCATTGCGTTTTACACCGCCGCCCTTTGGCCCATCGCCGGTTTCGTGCTGTCGTTCGCACTGATCGCCAGTCGCGAAACCGTACCCTTCCTGTACTTCCAATTCTGATGACGACGCCAAAGCACACCCCGCCCCCCGTAGCAGCTGACGAGCCCGCGCGGCTGCGTTCGAGGACCAAGTCCTCGCAAATCCTGCGCACACTGTTTGCATGGAAGAACTCGTTGCTTGATTTAACGACTGCTTCGCAGTCGAACGCAGCCTCGCGGGCTCGGCAGCTGCTACAGACACGGTGCTGCGCCGTATTTCAATGTTGTGGAGATACCTATGCCCACTCAGTCTGATGATCTGGCGACACGCAGCAGTCGGTTGGCAGGCTTGGCGCTGCTGATATTTCTGTTCGTCGGACTGCTGTCCTCTGGCCGTCTGATCGTTTCAGGGCAGATCTCGCTGTTACCCGATAAAGTGCTGACCCCGCAGTTTTTTGACGGCGATATCACTCACCGGATTGCCAAGGAATTGTCGAACGCTCAACTGCCCACGACCTTCGCCGAGCTGGAGCGCGGTGTCAGCTGGCTGCTCCTCGGTGACACCGGGCCGAGGGTTCGCTCGGGTTGTCCGGACTGGTTGTTTTTGGCTGATGAGCTCAAGGTCAATCATCAAGCACAGCGCAATGCCGATGCCAAAGTCCAGGCAGTGATTGATCTGAAGCAGCAGCTCTCGCAACGAGACATCAGCCTGCTGGTGGTCATCGTTCCAGACAAGAGCCGCATCGCTTACGAGCAGCGTTGCGCACTGCAGCGCCCAGCCGCTCTCGAAGGGCGCATCCAGGCCTGGACCTCGAAGTTGGGCGTGGGGGGCGTGTCGAATCTGGACCTCACCGGTGCGCTGACGCCACTGGGAGCCAGTGCCTGGTTGCGCACCGATACGCACTGGAGCGAATCCGGCGCGAAGGTGGCGGCCAATGCCATCTCACAGCGCCTGAAGACCCTGGGCATCAGCGCAACGCCAGGCAGGTCGTTCAACGAAAGTCATGCCCCGCTCGCGGTGCGGCCTGGCGATCTGGTCCATCTGGCGGGCATCGACTGGCTGCCGCTCAAATGGCAGCCCACCCCCGAAATGCTCGCCCAAACCAGCACCCACGAACTTCCCATTGCGTCAGTCGCCAGCCCTGACACTGAGGCAGACCTCTTTGGCGATGCCGACCTCCCCAACACCGCGCTCATCGGCACTTCATTCTCGCGCAACTCCAACTTCGCAGGATTTCTGCAGCAGGCACTGGGCGCCCCCGTGGGTAACTTCGCCAAAGACGGCGGAGCGTTCTCTGGCGCTGCAAACAGCTACCTCAACAACCCGGCCTTCAAAGAAACGCCGCCAAAGCAAATCATCTGGGAGATCCCGGAGCGGGACCTGCAATCGGCTTACATCGACCCCATTGTCTTTCGCCCGTTGCGCTAGGCCATGCTCTGCCGTGTAGCAAACGACGACGTGATCGAGATCGTCAGAATCCTTCATGACGCCAAGGCGTCACTCGGTTTCGAGTCGAACTATTGCACCCAATGCAACACACAATTGTCATCAATCCAGTTGATGGCGACCAAACACAAGGCGCAGTCTAGAGGGCTGGCTTGGGCCTTATATCATTCCGAATGATAGTTACCTTTGCCCCATTCGATTCGTGAGATACAAACCCGCCGCGCATCATTCGCCAATCTCAACACATTGGCGGATGCATCCATGGAACAGTCATTCAAACATTTGCGCTTCCCGTTGGCTTTGTTGGCCGTAGTGGTGATCAGCGCTTGCGGCAAGGCCCCGGAAACCGCCGCCACGATGCCGGCAGCCAAGGTCAGCGTGGCCAAGGTGCTGGAACAACCGGTCAACGAGTGGGACGAATTCACCGGGCGCCTGGAAGCCCCGGAAACTGTCGAGATTCGTCCACGGGTCTCCGGCCAGATCGATGAAGTGGCGTTCACTGAAGGCGCGCTGGTCAAGAAAGGCGACCTGCTGTTCCAGATCGACCCGCGTCCGTTCCAGGCTGAGGTCCGCCGCCTCGAAGCACTGGTTGCACAATCGCGAGCCAATGCCACCCGCAGCGAAAACGAAGCCCAGCGTGGTGAACGCCTGCGCACCAGCAATGCCATTTCCGCCGAACTGGCCGATTCGCGTACCAGCCGCCGCTCAGGAAGCCCGTGCTGCCGTCGGTGCCCTGCAAGCGCAACTGGACCTGGCCAAGCTGAACCTGAGCTTCACCCGCGTCACCGCCCCCATCAGCGGCCGCGTCAGCCGTGCGGAGATCACCGCCGGCAACCTGGTGACCGCCGACACCACCCCGCTCACCAGCGTGGTCTCCACCGACAAGGTGTACGCCTACTTCGATGCTGACGAGCGTGTGTTCCTCAAGTACACGCAACTTGCTCGCCAGGGCAAACGCGGCGACACCACTCCGGTGTACATGGGCCTGTCCAACGAAGACGGCAACCCGCACCAGGGCCAGATGAACTTCATCGACAACCAGGTCAACCCGAAAACCGGCACCATCCGTGGTCGCGCGGTGTTCGACAACAGCGATGGCAGCTACACCCCGGGCCTGTATGCACGCCTGAAACTGGTGGGCAGCGGCACCTACAACGCCATGCTGATCAACGATGAAGCCGTCGGCACTGACCTGGGCAAGAAGTTCGTGCTGGTGATGGATGCCGACAACAAGACCGCCTACCGCGCCGTGGAGCTGGGTCCGAAGATTGAAGGCTTGCGCATCGTGCGCAACGGCCTGAACAAGGACGACACCATTATCGTCAAGGGCCTGCAACGGGTACGTCCTGGTTCACCGGTCACGCCTGAAGTGATTCCGATGGCCAGCGAACAAACCCTCGCGGCACTCGCACAACAACGCCAAGCGCTGGAAGCCAGCAACCTGCCCCAAGTCGCGCCTGTCAAGGTTGCACCGGGTACGGCTGTGAAACTGGCCGCCACGACCCCACGCGGTTAAGGGATTTCCAAGATGAATTTTTCCCAGTTCTTCATTTCGCGGCCGATCTTCGCAGCGGTTCTATCGCTGCTGATCCTGATCGCCGGTGCGATCTCGCTGTTCCAGTTGCCGATCAGCGAATACCCGGAAGTGGTGCCGCCGACCGTGGTGGTGCGCGCCAACTTCCCGGGTGCCAACCCTAAAGTCATCGGTGAAACCGTGGCCGCTCCGCTGGAGCAAGCCATCACCGGCGTCGAGAACATGCTGTACATGTCCTCGCAATCCACCGCCGATGGCAAGATCACCCTGACCATCACCTTTGCCCTGGGTACCGACCTGGATAACGCCCAGGTGCAGGTGCAAAACCGCGTGACCCGGACCGAGCCGAAACTTCCCGAGGAAGTAACGCGCATCGGCATCACCGTGGACAAGGCATCGCCCGACCTGACGATGGTTGTGCACTTGACCTCGCCGGACAAGCGCTACGACATGCTGTACCTGTCCAACTACGCCCTGCTCAACATCAAGGATGAGCTGGCGCGCCTGGGCGGTGTCGGCGATGTGCAGTTGTTCGGCATGGGCGATTACTCGCTGCGTGTGTGGCTCGACCCGAACAAAACCGCTTCACGCAACCTGACTGCAACCGACGTCGTGACCGCGATTCGCGAGCAAAACCGTCAAGTAGCGGCCGGTGCATTGGGTGCGCCTCCTGCACCGAATGCCACTGCATTCCAGCTGTCGGTCAACACCCAGGGGCGTCTGGTTTCCGAGGAAGAGTTCGAGAACATCATCATTCGCTCTGGCGACGACGGTGAAATCACTCGCCTCAAGGACATTGCCCGCGTTGAGCTGGGCTCCAGCCAGTACGCCCTGCGTTCGCTGTTGAACAACCAACCGGCGGTGGCGATCCCGATCTTCCAGCGCCCGGGTTCCAACGCCATCGAGATCTCCAACGAAGTGCGGTCGAAAATGGCCGAGCTGAAGAAGAGCTTCCCCGAAGGCATGGACTTCAGCATCGTCTATGACCCGACGATCTTCGTGCGCGGCTCCATCGAGGCGGTGGTTCACACCCTCTTCGAAGCACTGATCCTCGTGGTACTGGTGGTGATTCTGTTTCTGCAAACCTGGCGCGCCTCGATCATTCCGTTGGTGGCGGTACCGGTATCGCTGATCGGTACCTTTGCCGTGATGCACCTGTTCGGTTTCTCGCTCAACGCCCTGTCGCTGTTCGGCCTGGTATTGGCCATCGGTATCGTGGTGGACGATGCCATCGTGGTGGTGGAGAACGTCGAGCGGAACATCGAGCTCGGACTGACGCCAGTCGAAGCCACCAAACGCGCCATGCGTGAAGTGACCGGCCCCATCATTGCGACGGCGCTGGTGCTGTGCGCGGTGTTCGTCCCTGCGGCATTTATCTCCGGCCTGACGGGTCAGTTCTACAAGCAATTCGCCCTGACCATTGCCATCTCGACGGTGATCTCGGCCTTTAACTCGCTGACCCTTTCGCCAGCACTGGCCGCGGTATTGCTCAAAGGGCATGACGCGCCGAAAGACCGATTCTCCAAGGTACTGGACAAGATTTTCGGTGGCTGGCTGTTCCGTCCGTTCAACCGCTTCTTCGAGAAGGCCAGCCACGGTTATGTCGGCACGGTTGCCCGTGTGATCCGCTCAAGCGGTATCGCCCTGCTGCTGTACGCCGGCCTGATGGTCCTGACTTTCTTCGGTTTCTCCAGCACCCCGACCGGTTTCGTACCCGGCCAGGACAAGCAATACCTGGTGGCTTTTGCGCAACTGCCGGATGCATCGAGCCTGGACCGCACCGAAGACGTGATCAAGCGCATGTCCGAGCTGGCCCTGAAACAGCCTGGCGTGGAAAGTGCCGTGGCCTTCCCTGGCCTGTCGATCAACGGCTTCACCAACAGCCCGAACGCCGGCATCGTGTTCGTGACCCTGAAACCGTTCGACGAGCGTAAAGACCCGAGCATGTCCGCCGGTGCGATTGCCGGCGCCTTGAACGGCCAATACGCGAACATTCAGGAAGCCTACATGGCGATCTTCCCGCCGCCGCCGGTACAAGGCCTGGGCACCATCGGTGGTTTCCGCCTGCAAATCGAAGACCGGGGCAACCTGGGCTACGAAGAGCTGTACAAGGAAACCATGAACATCATCGCCAAGAGCCACAGCGTGCCGGAACTGGCCGGCCTGTTCACCAGCTACACGGTGAACGTGCCACAGGTCGATGCCGCCATCGACCGGGAAAAAGCCAAGACCCACGGCGTGGCTGTCAGCGACATCTTCGACACCTTGCAGATCTACCTGGGCTCGCTGTATGCCAACGACTTCAACCGCTTTGGCCGCACCTATCAGGTCAACGTTCAGGCCGAACAGCAGTTCCGCCTCGAATCCGACCAGATCGGCCAGCTGAAGGTGCGTAACAACAAAGGCGAGATGATCCCGCTGGCGACCTTCATCAAGGTCAGCGACACCTCAGGTCCCGACCGCGTGATGCACTACAACGGCTTCATCACTGCTGAAATCAACGGTGCGGCAGCCCCCGGCTACAGCTCCGGCCAGGCCGAAAAAGCCATCGAGAAACTGCTCAAGGAAGAACTGCCGAACGGCATGACCTATGAATGGACCGACCTGACGTACCAGCAGATTCTGTCCGGCAACACCGCGCTGTTCGTGTTCCCGCTCTGCGTGCTGCTGGCGTTCCTGGTACTGGCGGCTCAGTACGAAAGCTGGAGCCTGCCGCTGGCGGTGATTCTGATCGTACCGATGACCCTGCTGTCGGCCATTACCGGGGTGATTGCCTCCGGTGGTGACAACAACATCTTCACCCAGATCGGCCTGATCGTACTGGTGGGCCTGGCGTGCAAGAACGCGATCCTGATCGTCGAGTTCGCCAAGGACAAGCAACTGGAAGGCCTCAACCCGCTGGCGGCGGTTCTGGAAGCCTGCCGTCTGCGTCTGCGGCCGATCCTGATGACCTCCTTCGCGTTCATCATGGGTGTTGTGCCGCTGGTGTTCTCCAGCGGTGCCGGTGCCGAAATGCGCCACGCCATGGGTGTAGCGGTGTTCTCCGGGATGCTCGGCGTGACCTTCTTCGGTCTGTTGCTGACGCCAGTGTTCTACGTACTGATTCGTAACTTTGTCGAGCGCGGTGAAGCGCGCAAAGCCGCCAAGGCCTTGAAAGTGCAGTCGCAACTGGAGTCGCATCAATGAGTCTGAAAGCCTTCCTGCCGAGCCTGCTGGCACTGGCACTCAGCGCCTGTGCCGTCGGCCCGGACTACAAGACCCCAGCCACGGAACCGGCGAACATCACCACCGCCACCGATGGCGCGGCCGGTCAGAAAAACTTTGACCGTTCTCGTTTCGAAGGCATCTGGTGGCAGCAGTTCGAAGACCCGACGCTCAACCAGTTGGTGACGCAATCGCTCAAGGGCAACCGTGATCTGCGCGTCGCTTTTGCCCGCTGGAAAGCGGCCCGTGCCATCCGCGATGACATCAGTAATGACAACCTGCCGGTCGTCACCAGCCGTGTCAGCAGTGACCTGGGCAAGGGGCAGATTCCCGGCCAGACCACCGACCGGGTCAATAGCGAACGCTACGACCTGGGCCTGGACATGGCCTGGGAGATCGACCTGTTTGGTCGTATCCAGCGCAACCTGGAATCAGCGAATGCCGAGCAACAGTCGCTTGAAGCCGATCTGTATCAGCTGCAAGTGACCATGATTGCCGAACTGGTGGATGCCTACGGTCAACTGCGCGGTGCGCAACTGCGGGAAAAGATCGCCCTGGCCAACCTGGAGAACCAGCAGGAGTCGCGCAAGATCACCATCAACCTGCGTGATGCCGGCGTCGGCGATCAGCTCGATGTGGAACGTGCCGATGCCCGCCTGGCGTCGGTCGAAGCCAGCGTGCCGCAATTGCAGGCCGAGCAGGTTCGGGAGAAGAACCGTATCGCCACGCTGCTGGGCGAGCGTCCGGACAAGTTGACCGTGGACCTGAGCCCGAAAGACTTGCCGGCGATTGCCAAGGCCTTGCCGATCGGTAATCCGGGTGAACTGCTGCAACGCCGGCCGGACATTCTCAGTGCCGAACGCAAACTGGCGTCGGCCACGGCGCGGATCGGCGTGGCCAAGGCCGACCTGTTCCCGCAAGTCAGCCTCAGCGGCTTCCTTGGCTTCACCGCCGGGCGTGGTTCGCAAATCGGTTCCTCGGCGGCCAACGCCTGGGCGCTGGGTCCGAGCATCACCTGGGCGGCGTTCGACCTGGGCAGCGTGCGCGCCCGTTTGCGCGCCGCCGACGCGGATGCCGAAGGGGCCCTGGCGACCTACGAGCAGCAAGTCTTGCTGGCCCTGGAAGAATCGGAAAACGCGTTCAGCGACTACGGCAAACGCCAACAGCGCCTGATCTCGCTGATTCGTCAGAGCGAATCCAGCCGCTCGGCCGCCGACCTGGCGGAAATCCGCTACCGCGAAGGCACCGCCGATTTCCTCGTGTTGCTCGACGCCCAGCGTGAACGCCTGGCCGCCGAAGACTCCCAGGCCCAGGCTGAAGTCGACCTGTATCGCGGCATCGTCGCAATCTACAAGGCCATCGGCGGTGGCTGGCAGCCGGAGACGGTCGCGAGCAATTAACCCGATGGCTTGAAAAGCCCCTTTGGTTGGCCGCAACCAACCAATTTCCTTTGCCCTGCGTCTCATTCGGTCGCGGGGCTTTTTTTGCCTTTTCAAAGGCAATGTACATCCCTTGTGGGAGCGGGCTTGCTCGCGAAGGCGGTGTGTCAGGCAATACATATGTCTACTGACACACCGCCTTCGCGAGCAAGCCCGCTCCCACAGGGGGGGGGTATTAAGCAATTTCAGCTGCGACACCCTTTGTAGCAGCTGCCGAGCCCGCGAGGCTGCGTTCGGCTGCATAGCAGTCGTGAGTCCAGCTGACGCGGTTTTCCTGACGTACCGCAATGACTGATTTTACGACTGCTTCGCAGCCGAACGCAGCCTCGCGGGCTCGGCAGCTGCTACAGATCGCATTACCGCTTAACTGACTGGTATTAGGGTTAATGCGGGTCTTTGGATTCGTGGTTTTCCTGGACGGTCACGGTGGCTGTGGTCCCCGCCCTGAGCTTGTCTTTACCGGCATAGTCGGCATCGATCTGGATCCGCACCGGCACCCGCTGCGCCAGTTTGATCCAGGTGTAACTGGGGTTGATGTTGGCCAGCAGGCGGCCGCCCGGCAGGTTTTCCCGGTCGGCAATGGCGAAGGCAATGCTCTGCACTTTGCCGCCAAACGTCTCGCCACTCATCAATTCGATTTTGACCCGGTCGCCCTCCCCGATCCGCGGCAACTTGGTTTCTTCAAAGTAGCCACTGACATAGAACGAATCGCTGTCCACCAGCGCCAGTAATGGCCCACCGGCCGAGGCGTAGTCGCCCTCCCGGGTAAGAAGATTGGTGACGTAGCCGGTCACCGGGGATACAACATGGGTACGCTGCAAATCGAGTTCAGACTGGGTCAATGCCGCGATGGCCAGTTGCACGTTGGCCTGGGCCAACACCAGATTTGCCTGATTACGCAGTAAATCAGCCTGGGCAACCGATACATCGGTGTTGGCTTTTTCCCACTCTTCGCCGGAAATCGCCGAACGGTCCTTGAGCGTACGCCGCCGCTGCTCTTCGCTCTGTCGTTGTTTGAGCAATGCTTCGCTGGCGGTAATAGTTGCCTGGGCCTGCCCAAGTGAGGCTTTGGCCACCTCCACCGCGCGTTTGGCATGCTCCACCGCAAGGGTGTAACGCGCCGGGTCGATCTCCAGCAGGGCCTGGCCCTTGTCCACGTGTTGGTTGTCCTGCACGGCCAGGCTGACGATTCGCCCCGAAACATCGGCGGACAAGGTCACCACATCGGCACGCACCCTGGCATCCCGGGTCCAGGGGGCGCGGGTGTAATGCTCCCAGGCGAACCAGCCCAGAATGAAGGCCAGCAGTACCACCGCAACCGTCGAGAGTCGGGAAAGGATGTTCTTCAAGGCATCAGGCTCCCATCACCAGAATCAATGTAGCGCAGACGCAGGCGTACAACGCGCCTTCGAACAATGCCTCGTGCCAGACAAACTGCAGCACTCCGAGGCGGCGCAACGTCCAGTCCAGCAACAGAAAAATCGGCAGGCCCAGCAGCAGCGCCTGGGCAATCGGGGGCAGATAGGCACCACCTACTTCCAGATCAATGGGCAAGGACAGGATCTCCTTCAAGGCCTGAGGCTTCAAAATAACCGCGATAACGTTCGACGAATGACACTACGATTAACAGCGCTACACGCATACGGAACACCGACCACAAATGTTCATGGACATTGGTATGCAAGGCATCCAGTTCGTCGCCCAAGCTGTGGAGGCTGTCCAGCACCTGAGCCACTTCGATCCCGGGCCGACCGGCGACCAGTCTCCCGGTGTCCCGGACCGTCGAAAACAAGCGGTTTTGCACTGATGGGCTCAGCAGTGCGTTGCTCTGCCCTTGTTGCCTGAGCTGGTTCAAGGCGATGCCCAGTGCCATACAGGCCAGGCTGACTTGAAACAGCTCCCGCGATTGTGGCTCCTGGGTCGCCGGCAGCAGCCCCAGCATCATGGTCAGGCGATCAACCATGCGGCTCTCGAAAGCAAACTGCTGTTCATCGGTCGCCGAGGTTTTCAGCAAGGCGTGCACCTGCTCGCAGTTTTCTCTGTAGAGCCGGCGCATGCGCAAATCCGGCCTGAACGGAAAAATCAGCGCATAGACACTTAACGCCAGCACGGTCGCGCAGGTGTAGGCCCCGGCAAACTCAAACCACTGGATGGCGGTGTTTTGACCAATCCCCACGTTCAACGGGCCGAGCAACAGAAAAGTCGTGAGCCCCAGGCCAATGCCGGTACCTGTGGTGGGTGGACTGGCCAGCCCCACCGCGACGGCGTAGAGCAAAGGCGCCAGGAGCAAGGCAAGCATCTCGAAGTTGCTGATCATCGGGACAAACATGAACTCAAGGAGCGCCGAGGCCACCAATGCCAGCCCGAATCCCCTCGCATAGCTTTGAACGGCCAGCAACGGCCGTGGAAACGTCGACATCAGCGAGCAAAGGATTCCCAGCAGCACCATTCCGCCTCGCGCACCGTCCCAGCCGGTTTCGATCCAGATCAGGCCGGCAATCAACAGCGCGGAAAAGGCCCGGACGGCATTCATGGTCGCCAGGGTAAAATCCAGATGCAGCGGGTTTTCCCGCCCGCGAAACACACTGCTGGCGGGTCGCCCGCTCTGGATTGCATCGCTCAATTCCAGAATCTGCTCCAGTTGCTGCAGCAGACGCGCTTGCTCCCAGCGCAGCGACCAGGCCAGTGAACGCAAGGTGGCCGGCAGCGGCTCGGTCAATTGTTCGGCCCTGTACGCCAGCTCATCGAAGCGTTTTTGCAGCGACGTGAAGTGATGGCGTTGTTCACTGGACAGCGAACGCCCCTGCTGCGCCAGTTCATCGAGAAAGGCCAGCTCTTCGGCGCGTAACTGCTGAATCTCTTCAGGCAACTCCCCCTCCCAGCGCTCGGTCAACAACAGCCGCTGATGGCGCAGAGCGGTCAGCCTAGCGGTCAACAACACCAGTTGGTTGCCCAATAGTTGCACCAGGCCGTTGGCATTGCGTAGCCGTGGCGCATCGAAGTACATGTGCCGACGCACGCCCTCCAGGCCGCTGATCTGGCCCAACAGCTGCATTTGCCGGTGCTGGAAATCCGCTTCGCTTTCTTCGGTGCGGATGACGGCGCTGGCATGGGTAGCCAGCAACCGGGTGATTTGATCGATCCTGGCGAAATAATCCCGGGCCACGGCTTCCGGCCTGGCGGTGAGCAGGCTGACCACGCACACGCAGGCGACGGCCAGCAAGGTTTCGGTGAGGCGCGTCACCGCCAGCAAAAAGGTGCCATCCTGATCGGGAATCGCCAGCAACGCGATGACCACCGCGGTGTAGCCACTGAGCACGAATGCCCCGGAACTGGTGTAGCGCAACAGCGTGCCACCGGCGGTGCACAGCGCCAGCCACAGGGCCAGGGTGGTGATGAAAGGCAGCGGTGCCTGCGGAAAAATCGCCATGATAGCCACCGCGACAACCGCGCCCATGGTGGTGCCGATGACCTGGCCAAAACTGCGCGCCAGCACCATGCCACCCAGTGGCTGGCTGATGATGACCACGGCCATGATCGACCATTTGGGCTGGTCCAGATCGAACAGGAACGCCAGGTACAGGGTCAACAGCCCCGCCGCAATGGTTCGCAAGGCAAACAGCAACACCCCGGGCCCGGGGTTGATAATGGCCTTGAAGTATTGCAGCAACGCTTGCATGGGAACGCTCGTCGAGACACCTCCAGCAAGCGTAGTCACTGCAGCGGTGCCAAGAGAGGTTTTGCTGTCGACACAGCCTGTAGGCCCATTCTTTGCCGGCTGAAGGGTTTTTCAATCGTTTGAATCGAGCGTAACCGTCGTCAAGGTTTGACTCAACGCTTTGCCTGACCGAAGCTTGCGCCTTTGCAAAAGCTCGCCAGCTTCCGGATTCCTGCATGCCCAAGTCCCGCCGCTATCTGTTTATCAGCCTCTTCGCCCTGCTCGTCATCGGCCTTGCGTGGTTTTCCCTGCGCGATACCACCCCGGTGGTTCCCGAAGCCATCCAGCATGGCTACAGCGAAGCGCTGGCAGCAGCCCGGGCCGGCAAGCCAGGTGCCGCGCGCGTGCTCTATCAGCAATTGGCCCGTCCGGACCTGTCTCCCAAGCGTCGAGTCTGGCTGCATGCCGAGCTGCCCAACTATCCAAGCTCGGTGGCCCTGAAACTGGCGGATGCCGACTTACAGAACGAATCGCCCGAGGTGCGTATCGCCGCGATCAAGAGCATCAGCGGCCTGGTACCGAACGGCCAGCGCAGTTTATTGCTGGGGCCATTGCTCGATGACAGCGAACAAAGCGTGCGACTGGCCGCGATCAACGCGCTGCTGGGGTTGTCCCCGGATGAACTGGGTTTGTATTTCGGGCCACTGGAGCAAGCCATCGACGCCTGGGAGCAAGTGCTCAAGAACCCACCGCAAAGCGCCGACAACCAATACCAACTGGCCCGGCTGCACCTGCACAATGCTGAGCTCAAGGAAGCGCAACTGGCGCTGGACAACACCCTGCGCCTGGCGCCGGACAACCTGCCGGCGCTGGTGCTGCAAATCGAGGTGCTCGATAAACAGGGCCAGAACGACGCCGCCCGGCAGCTGTTGGCCAGGCAACTCCAGGCACAACCCGATTCAGCCTACCTGCAACATGCCCTGGGGCTCTGGTTGCTGCATCACGACCAAAGCGAATTCGCCCTGCTCGGTCTGTCCAAGGCCGTTGAACTTGAGCCGAACAACCGGGATTACCGCTACGACCTGGCCACCACGTTGCACGGCGAGCAGGAGCTGGAAGCAGCGCAGAAACAATTGCAGGAAGTTGTTCAGCGCCATCCGAACGACCGCAAGGCCCGGGTGTTGCTGATCAAATACTGGAAGGAAAGCGGCCAACTGCAAAACGTGCAGATCCTGTTGGCGCAACTCGAGCAGATGAATCCCGATGATCCGGCGTTGCAACAAGGGCTTTAACCCCGACTGATATAACCGCGCCTTCGCCTAATGCCAGTCAGTCAAGCGTTTGAATACCGCAAACCTTGTGGGAGCGAGCCTGGTCCGGGCGGCGCTCCGACGATGACTGCTGGACAGTCACACAAGGGGTGCCTGAGAGTCCGCCATATCCGGGGGGGATGCAGCACCACGACACCCCAATGTCCCCACAGTCATACCTGCATCGTCGTAGTTGAGCGTTTTTTATGCTCCGTGATCCCCTGCCCGTTTCTCTGCTCGTTGTACAGGTAGGTACCGATAGCTGCGACCTCATTAACTGGTTTCAACTTGCTGACCCCGGCCCGCCATGCCGACTCTGCGGCCTGCGGCCCCAAAACAGCCGTCAGCCCGTTGTCGACTTCGGTATTACCCAGCCTGTAAACCGACTGTACCGCTGCATCGTGAATCAACGATTTCCCCGTTTCTATCAAATCCCCGCCCGTTGGCAATGTCATCAATTCGCGATGCCTGCTTTCCTTGAGTCGAGAGTCCACTCCTCCAACAAAGCGAACCGCGTCGCCCACGGCAATTTTCATTACGACACCGGCAACGGAATTCAATATCGGATGAACGCCGTCAGGCGCTGCCCCGGACCACATGCCCTTAGCCATATTGCCGCTTAAATTGGCAATGGTGTTTACGGCCAGAGCACCTCGGGTGTTGATGCCAGGAGCAATGGAAGGTCCTACTCGGGAAATTACCCGCCCAACCGCTTTCGAACTCATTGATTTAACAACCCCTTCAACAATACCGATTGGGTCGGGTGCTGTTAAACCCAGGGTGAAACCCACACCGAAGCTGAAAATTGCCACACCCGCCACGGCCAGATTCTTGCGGATACCGCTGTCACCCTGGCGATCCAGGACATGGACCATCGTCGAGCCACCGACATAGCCCGCCGCCACACCTGACATGATTGCAGCGGGGTAACTTGCCATTCGCCCCAGCGATGCGTTCAGTGCCTTTTTTACCAGTTGCTTTGCACCATATCCTGCGGCCCGTTTGACAGTTCCGCGACCAATTGCAGCGAGGGTCGCCGTGATGCGTTTCACATTCCCAATCCGGGTTTTGGCCAATCCGAGCCAGTCGACATGTCCGGCCGGATTGCCCCCCACCACCCGATACAGGTTCAACCCATCTATCGCTCCAGCCGGATCGGCACTCAACCAACGCTGTCGCCACGGCATGTAATACCGAAATCCGTAGTAATACAGCCCTGTCGCGTCCCGCTCCTGCCCTGAATAACGAATGGTCTTGTAGCTGGCCTCAACCCTGTCCCGACCTGCCCACCAGGCTGTGCCGCCGTAGGGGTAGTAGCTTTCCTGGCTGATGATCCTGGCGTCTTGATCCAGTTCCAGCGTGCTGGATTCCTGATGATCGGCAAGACAGTAACGCAACTGATGCCGGGCACCGTCCGGTGGCGAGCCCCTTTCCCAGTGCAGGATCCGCACGGTACATCTACCGCTCTGGACACTGATGACATGCAGGGTCTCATCCGGAGTTGTACGAATCTCGACCCCCGGCAAGTAGCGGGTTTCATGGGTCCGGGTCAATGTGCCAGTATCCGCCGTACGGATTTTTCGCACACGCTGGTCATCGCCGTCATAGATATAGATCTCCGAGTCAGCCGGTTCATTCTCCCGCACCACCTGATCGACCTGCCGCAAGCGGTTGCGTGCGTCCCAGTGCAGAGTCTGTCCCCATTGAAGCACGTTGAGATTGCCGCAGGCGTCATAAGCTGCATCAATTTCACTGTTCCCGGGTGATTCGATGCCATCGCCCCAAGGCAAACTTCGGTTGCTCAAGGTTGCAACGGCCGTTCGCTCGGTTCGATTTGCGCTGTCAGCGTGGTGATGCAGAACCTCCAGATTGCCACCGGCGTCGTAGTCGAACGTCTGGAGATAGTTCTCAAGCTGGCCAGGGTCCGGTGGCGAAACGAAGGCCGGCAAATGGGGGCCGCCGGGGGCATTGCATCGCTGTCGGCCGCTGGCTTCGATGAGTTGGCCGAGGGTGTCGTACTGCCAGGTATTGATCGCAGCAACACGTTGATTGCGCGAGTAGCGAATCGACTGGGTGTCGTCAGCACTGCGAATCGGGTTACCGACTGGATCATAGGCATACGTCAGACTCTGCAACGGCGGCTGACTTGCCAGCTGCGCTTGCAGTGTTGCCAGCCGCCCATCCTCGGGATCGAAAACGGCGCGCGTTACCACGCCGTTGCCGGCCGTTTGCTGCACGATTTGTCCGAAGGCGTTGTATTGAATGTCCCCCGCCAGGGTGATTTCATCATCGGTGTTGGCCAGCCTGATGCGGGTTTCGAACAACTCACCGGCAACGGTCTGACGCTGCTTTTGCTCGTTGCCCAAAGCGTCAACATGCCGTACCCACTCACCAACGCTGTTAAAGCTCATTTGCGTGAGCGCTCCTTGAGGCTCGAGCAATTTGTCACGTTCGGTTTCGTCCTCCGGCCAGTCGGGTAACTGAAGGTGCGCCAGAAAACGTCGGGTTTGATGCAGAGGTGCACCGAGCACACCGAACTCGGTGAAGTACTGAGTACCCGCACAGTCATCGTGGCGGATCAATTGACCGCAGCGATTGTGTCTGGCGGACTCCTCCAACCCGTCACCGTATGCAAAACAAGCCGTTTGCCGCTCTTCGCCCATCGCTGACTCAAAACCGCGCGCAGGGCGCAGTGATGAATCGTAGGTCATGCGCAGATAATTACGTTTCTGATCCCAATCTTCCAGCCTTTGCCCGGCAGCACCGTAAAGACTCAACCGCCACCCGGCATCCACGTTGATGGAAAGCAGGGGCAGTCCCGTCAGGGTGCTGAGGGTGGTCTGATTGGCGGGTGTATCCCTATCGTGTTCACGCAGGGCAAAAAGCCGCGGATCGCGGCTATGACTGGTACGGTTGCGGATGCTGTAGATATGTTGGGTGATACGCGCTTGAGGGGTTTGCTGGTCCGAGCGCCGATGATAGGCGACTTCACGAACCACGGCGCGGCGCGGATCAATCACTGAGAGTGTTGGTGTATGTCTGTGCATGACCCCGCTCCGGATTGACATGCAGGGATGAGCCACATGACGTCCGAAACGTTATCTGCTGATACAACACTCCAGTCAACTGTCAGAAATTACAGGTACGAGAACCAACGGCGCACTTACGAAAGCATGTCTTGCATCAGTTCCTGCAATTTATCCAGATCGAACGGCTTTTCGAGAATCGGCGCCTTGCGCGTGATCGGGCTGTCCGTCTCGCGGATTTCCTGGGCGTAGCCGCTGATGAAAATCACCTTGAGTTCCGGTCGCAGCTTCACGGCCGGCTCGGCGATTTGCACGCCGGAGATGCCACCGGGCAGGCGGAAGTCGGTGATCATCATGTCCAGGTGCGGTTTGCTCGCCAGGATTTCAAACGCCTGCTCGCCGTTTTCGGCCTGCAATACGCGGTACCCCTCACCCGACAGATAAGCGGACAGCACCATCAGAATCGAGGGATCGTCCTCGACGACGAGTACTACATCTTGTGCATCTTCGCTCATGGGAAGCCTTTGTTCGGTCAATTGCTGCTGATACGACCGTGGGGTCGATCAGAGGTTGCGTTTATCTGGCTGTTTTCCTACAGCGGCAGACAAACGCGAAACAAGGCGCCTTCGCCAATCCTGCTCTGGACGGTAATAGTACCGCCATGGGCGGTCACAATCTGTTCTGAAATAAACAATCCCAGGCCCAGTCCGGCGACGGCGTGTTTGGCCGATACCCGTTCGAACTGCTGGAATATCCGCTTCTGGTTTTCTTCGCTGATGCCGATCCCCTGGTCCTGCACCTCCACCAGCGCCCGGCCCTCCTCACTGTATACCTTCACCGAGATCGGGCCTTTGGCCCCGTAGCGCAAGGCGTTGGTCAACAGGTTGGACATGACCTGCTCTATACGAAACTCGTCCCAATTTCCGATCACCGGTTGCCCGGCATCGAGTGTGACCGACGACTCGGCGGCGTCGATCTGCTGGGAAAAATTTTGCAACATACCCCGAACCAGCGCCGAAAGATCAAAGCACGTCGGCCGGATCGACAACTTGCCGGTGCGAATGCGCGAGACATCCAGCATGTCTTCGATCAAACGTATGAGGCTTTTGATCTGCCGCTCGTCGCGGTCGACCATGGCGTGCATTTTGTCCAGGGTGAAGGCGGCAGCGTTGTCCCGGGCCAGGTGCATCTTGCGCAACTGGGTTTCAAGGATCAGGCCGTTGAGCGGCGTGCGCACTTCGTGGGCGACGATGGACATGAAATCATCGCGCATACGCACCGCCTGCTCCAGTTCCAGCTGGGTGTCTTGCAGCTGCTTGAGCAGAGCCTCCTGTTCGCGGCGACTGTGCTCCAGGGCCAGCACTTGTTCCTTCATCGCCTTGCTCTGGCGATACAGGTCGACGAACACATTGACCTTGCTCTTGACCGCGTGGATGTCCAGCGGCTTGTGCAGGAAGTCCACGGCACCGCTTTCGTAGCCTTTGAACGCGTAGTTCAGTTCGCGTCCGGCGGCACTGACGAAAACGATCGGGATGTTTTTGGTTTTTTCCATACCACGCATCAACTCGGCCAGCTCGAAACCATTCAGGCCGGGCATCTGCACATCGAGGATGGCCATGGCGAATTCGTGTTGCAACAGCAGGGACAAGGCTTCGTCGGCGGACAGCGCCTTGTACACGATTCGGTCTTCACGCTTGATCAGCGCTTCGAGCGCCAGCAGATTCTCCGGCAGATCGTCGACGATCAGCAGTTTGGCCTGGATATTACTTAGCATGCGATTCGTTCCAGCTCGACAAGCAAACGGCCGATGCCGCGTACAGGAAGTATGTGATCCGGCTGGTGCAGATCCAGCGCAGCCTGGGGCATGGTGGCGACTTGGGCCGATTGCGGGTCTTGCACGATGGTCATGCCTCCGCGCTTTTTGACCTGGGCCAGCCCGCGCGCGCCGTCACGGTTGGCACCGGTGAGCAATACCGCGGCCAGATGGGCTCCGTATGCATCGGCGGCCGATTCGAACAGGTAGTCGATGGCGGGACGCGAATGATGCACTCGAGGCTCCAGGCTCAGGGAGAAGCTGCGGTCCTGCTCCACCGACAGGTGATAACCGGGCGCGGCGAAATACAGCGTGCCGGCCTCGACCGGGGTTTTGTCGCACGCCTCCAGCACCGGCAGGGCAACCCGGCGGGAAAACACCTCCGCCAGTTGGCTGCAGCGCTCATCCGGCAGGTGCAGCACGACAATGACCGGTAGTGCGAAACCCTCGCGCAGCGGGCCGAGGATGTTCAACAGCGCCTCGACGCCACCGGCGGAGGCACCGATCACGATCGCCTCGATCGCCGGCAGGTTCGTTGCACTGTTCATAATTTTCGGTAGATCCGTTCTTGTTTGACCAGCGGCTCGAACTGATTGCCGAAGGCTGAGAAATTCGGGGTTTCCTTACTGCCCAACACCAAAAAACCGCGATGGCAGAGGGACTCATGAAACAGTCCAAGCGCTCGATCCTGAAGTTTTTTATTGAAATAAATCAATACATTACGACATGAAATTAATTGAGTTTCGGAAAATACACTGTCCGTCGCCAGGCTGTGATCGGCAAAGGTCACGTTCTCGCGCAACGTCTTGTCGAAAATGGCGTACCCATAAGCCGCCGTATAGTAGTCGGCAAATGAACTCCGGCCACCGGCCTGCTGGTAATTAGCAGTGTAGGCGCGGACATTCTCCATCGAGAAAATCCCTTGCTTGGCTTTTTCCAGGGAGCGCGGATTGATGTCGGTAGCGTAGATGATCGTGCGGTCGAGCAGGCCCTCTTCGCGCAGCAGAATGGCCATCGAATACACCTCTTCACCGGTGCTGCATCCGGCGATCCAGATCTTGATCGAAGGGTAGGTCCTGAGTAGCGGCACCACTTCCTTGCGAATGGCCAGAAAGTGCGAAGGGTCGCGAAACATCTCACTGACCGGAATGGTCAGCAATTGCAGCAATTGCATGAACGCGGCGGGATCGTGCAAGACCTTTTCCTGCAACGCCGAGATGGTATTGCACTCGAACTGACTCAACGCATGGTTGACCCGGCGCTTGATCGAAGCTGCAGAGTAATCGCGAAAATCGTAGCTGTACTTGAGGTAGATCGCCTCGATCAACAACCGCAATTCGATTTCGCTGTTTCGCTCCCCTGAATAATTGCGCTCCACTAGATACGTTCCATCTTCGGTAACCAGACACGAATCAGCGAAAACAGGCGGTCCAGGTCGATGGGCTTGGCCAGGTAATCGTTGGCGCCAGCCTGCAGGCAGCGCTCCTGATCGTCCTTCATGGCCTTGGCCGTCACCGCAATGATCGGCAACTTGCGCCAACGCGGGTCCTTGCGAATTTCTACGGTAGCTTCAAAGCCATCCATCTGCGGCATCATCACGTCCATCAACACCAGATCGATGTCTTCCACCTCATTCAATCGTTCAATCGCTTCGTGGCCGTTGCGGCCAATGACCACGACCGCGCCCTTTTGCTCCAGCGCGCTGGTGAGGGCGAAGATGTTGCGCACATCGTCATCCACCAGAAGCACCTTGCGGCCCTCGAAGACCTTGTCGCGACTGCGGGCGACCTTGAGCATTTTTTGCCGCTCATGGGACAAGCGTGATTCGACTTTGTGCAGAAAAAGCGTCACCTCGTCCAGCAGCCGCTCCGGCGAACGTGCGCCCTTGATGATGATCGAGCGCGAATATTTGCGCAGTTCGGCCTCTTCATCCCGGGTCAGGTTGCGCCCGGTATAGACGATGACGGGAGGAAAGGAGCAGATGTCTTCGGTGGACATACGCTTGAGCAGGTCATTGCCGAGCATGTCCGGCAGTTTGAGGTCGATGATCATGCAATCGAAGACGCAGGCCCGCAGCAGGTCCAGCGCCTCCTGCGCCAGGCCAACGGCGGTGATTTCGATGTCATCGTCGCCGATCAGGCGGGCAATGCTGTCGCGTTGCAAATCGTCATCTTCGACCAGCAGCACGCGCTTGACCTTTTGGGTCAGCTTGGCCTCAAGGCGGCCGAACACGTCCTTGAGTTCCTCGCGGGTGGTCGGTTTGACCGCATAGCCAATGGCGCCCATGTGCATTGCCGCTTCAACCCGGTCCTCGACCGAAATCACATGCACCGGGATGTGCCGGGTTTCGGCGTGTTCCTTCAAACGTTGCAGCACGGTCAGGCCGGAATGATCCGGAAGCCGCATGTCCAGCAGGATCGCATCGGGAATGAACGCCTTGGCCAGGTCATAACCTTCGTCGGCGCCATGGGCCACCAGGCATTGGTAACCCAGTTCATGGGCAAGGTCGTAGAGGATGTGCGCAAAGTTCGGCTCATCCTCCACCACCAGAATGCAGCGGCTGGTGAACGGACCGTTGTGGCGATCGTCGTCAAAACGCGGAATGTCGACGTCGGCAATCAATGGCGACAACGTGGGCGGCGCTACAGGTGCAGCCGCCACAGGAACGGCTCGCATCGGTTCGACAGGCACTTCGCCCGGTTCCACGTACTGCTGCGGCAAGACCAGAGTAAACACACTGCCCTGCCCCGGCGTGCTGCTCACGCTGATGGAGCCGCCGAGCAAGGCCGCCAGATCACGGGAAATCGACAACCCCAGCCCGGTGCCGCCGTAACGCCGATTGCTGGTGCCATCGGCCTGACGGAACGCTTCGAAGATGCTTTCGTGCTGATCCACCGCAACGCCGATGCCGGAATCGCGCACGGTAAACGCAATGCCCTCGTTTGGCGCCATGGCGACAGCCAGGCTGACGCTGCCTTTTTCAGTGAACTTCACGGCGTTGGACAGCAGGTTCTTGAGGACCTGCTCCAGGCGTTGACGGTCGGTGAACAACATCTGCGGTGCACCGTCCTGCATATCCACCTGGAAATCCAGCTGCTTGTCCGTGGCCAACGGCTGGAACAGGCCACGCAGGCCCTCCACCAGACGCGCCACGCTGGTGCTCTCCGGGCGGATTTCCAGCTTGCCGGCCTCGACTTTGGAAATATCCAGAATGTCGTTGATCAGGTTGAGCAAGTCATTGCCGGCGGAGTAGATCGATTCGGCGAACTTGACCTGCTCGGCGCTGAGGTTTTCCTCCGGGTTTTCCGCCAGCAGCTTGGCCAGGATCAACGAGCTGTTGAGCGGCGTGCGCAGCTCGTGGGACATGTTGGCGAGAAATTCGGACTTGTACTTGCTCGAACGCTGCAATTCCAGCGCGCGCTCTTCGAGCTGGATCCGGGCCTGATTGAGCTCGATATTTTTCAGGTCCATGGCGTCACGTTGCTCGGCCAGTGCTTCTGCCTGCCCGGCGAGTTGTTCGTTGGTCTGCTCCAGCTCCACCTGCTGGGTTTCCAGGTGCGCCTGGGACTCCTTGAGAATCCGCGACTGTTCTTCGAGCTCTTCGTTGGCGGTCTTGAGCTCTTCCTGCTGCACTTGCAGCTCTTCATTGAGCTGCTGGGATTCAGCCAGCACTTCCTGCAAGCGCTGGCGATAGCGTGCGGCCTCGATGGACGTGCCGATATTGCTGGCAATCAATTCCAGCAACGCGACATCGCGGTCGGTCAATGGACGCAGGAAACCCAACTCAATCACGCCATTGACCCGGTCGTCGTCGCTGGTTGGCACCACCAGCACACTGCGCGGCAAACCTTCGCCGAGGCCGGAGCTGACCTTGAAATAATCACCCGGCACCTCGTCCAGGCGAATCAGCCGCGCCTGTTGCGCCACCTGGCCGACAATGCCTTCGTCGCTGTAAATCTGCTGCTCGCGATCTTCCTGCTCACGAGAGAAGCCGTAGGTCGCGATGCGTTTGAGCCCGCCATGGTCTTCACGGACATAAATGGCTGCCACGGCGGAGCCAAGGTACTGCGCGCAAAATTGCAGAATGTTGCGACCCAGCATGTTCAAGCTCAATTGCCCCAGCACTTGCTCAGCCAGTTCGGTCTGGCCGTTGCGCAGCCAGGCCTGCTGCTCCAGACGAAGGGCGCTGGCCTGCTGGGCAGCGAGGTTGACGCTGTAGTTTTGCGAAAGACTGAGCAAATCGCGACGCCCGACATACGCCAGCAACCCACTGACACCGGCAATGAACAACAGATAGAGGCTGATGCTCATGACCGTGGTACGTCGCACTTCTTCATTGCGCGATGTGCGCAATTGTTGTTCGGCGTCGATCAGGTCCTCGAATTGCTTGCGAATTTCATCGGTCAGTCGCTTGCCACGGCCGGCCTTGACCACGGCGCGAAAGTCACCGCTGCTGCGCTGCAAATCGATCAGCGATTGCGCGTAATGGACCCACTCCTGTTGCAGTGCCTGCAACCGCAGCAAACGGTCGGCCTGCACCGGGTTGTCGGCGGTCAGTTCGAGCAAGGTATTGAGCGCCACGGCAATTCGCGGCTTGGCGGTTTCGTAGGGATCGAGGAAATGTTCGTCGCCACTGAGCAGGAAACCACGCATCCCGGTTTCCAGGTCCACGGTCAGCTTGACCGCTTCATTGGCGTTATTGATCACCCGGTCGGTGTGTTCCACCCACTGGATCGTCGACAGTAAATAGGTGATCAGCGAAACGAAAAACACTGCACTGATGAGGCCCAGACCCAAGGGCAGGCTGATGTTGCGGCTCAGGAGTTTACGAAATCGTTGCTCATCAACCGAGGACGCAGGGGTCATGGGGAAGGCCTTGTCGAACTGTCAGAGTGCAAGGAGTTTGCCCCAAAAATCGCACACTGATCCAATTTTCTGACATGTTATCGCGCAAGGTCCTACATTCCACCGCGCTCCCCAAAGCAGCGGGTTATCCTTGCCTGACCTGCGCCGCTATTCTTTTTTCCATCGCGTTGGGAACTTGTCGGGATCCGTCACTTACTCATGCAAGAGGCCGCTGATTTCGAGCGATCGGCAACGCCAATTTTTTCGGGAATCTCACTATGTCATCCGACCATGCCTCCATCATCCTCGTCGTCGAAGACGATGCCATCGTGCGCATGCTGATCGTCGACGTGCTGGAGGAACTGAAATTCCACGTACTGGAAGCCGATGGCAGTGAACAGGCGCTGGAGAGGCTCAAGGACTTGAGCCAACCCATTGATCTGATGATGACGGATGTGGGCCTGCCGATCATGGACGGCCGCGAACTGGCCAATGAAGCACGTGCTTTGCGTCCAACCCTTCCGGTCCTTTTTGCCAGCGGGTATGCCGAAAGCATCGATGCACCGGCAGGAATGCATGTGATCGGTAAACCGTTCTCCATCGATCAGTTGCGCGACAAAGTTAAAAGCATTCTCGGCTAACCCTGCGCCCTGCTGTGGTTTAATGCGCACCGTTTTTCATCCCTGCCCTGTATCCGCTTCAAGGAATTCCCGTCAATGATTCAACCCCGCGCAACCAAAGTCCTGGTCATTGGTTACGTCTGGCCCGAGCCCCGCTCTTCGGCAGCCGGTGGGCATATGATGCAAATCCTTGAAACGTTCCTGCAAAAAGGCTGGGACATCACCTTCAGCAGCCCCGCCGGTACCGGCGAGCACCGCGCCGACCTGGCGCCGCTGGGCATTCGCGAAGTGCCCATCGAGTTGAACAACAGCAGTTTCGACACGTTCATCAGCGAGCTCGCCCCGGATGTGGTGCTGTTCGATCGCTTCATGATGGAAGAACAATTCGGCTGGCGCGTCGAAAAACACTGCCCGAATGCCATGCGGGTGCTGGAATCTTCCGACCTGCAAAGCTTGCGAGACGCCCGTCATCAGCGCCTCAAGGACCGCCTGAAGGCCAGCGACGACAACAACGACTTCAGCGAAATGTTTGCGCCCGCGTTACGCGAAGAGTTCGAATTCATGGCTGATACCGACCTGGCCAAACGGGAGATCGCGGCGATATATCGATGCGACTTGACCCTGATGGTTTCGCAGGTGGAAATCGAATTGCTGGTCGAGCAGTTCAAAGTGCCGCGCAACCTGTTGCACTGGTGCCCGCTGATGGTCGAACTGCCGACCCGGTCGCCCGTTCCATTCGAAGACCGGGCGAACTTTCTGCACATCGGCAATTTTCGCCATGCACCGAACTGGGATGCCGTGCTCTGGCTGAAAACCACGATCTGGCCGTTGATCCGCGCACAGCTGCCCACGGCGCAACTGCACATCTACGGCGCATACACGCCGCCCAAGGCCACCGCGTTGCACAACGCAGCCCAGGGGTTTCACATCATGAACTGGGCCGAAGATGCGTTGCAAGTCATGTCGGCCACGCGGGTGTGCCTGGCGCCGTTGCGTTTCGGCGCCGGTATCAAAGGCAAAATCGTCGATGCGATGCTCTGCGGCACGCCCAATGTCACGACCCCCATAGGCGCCGAAAGCATGTGCGGTGAGATGGCATGGCCCGGTCATGTGGCCCGCTCTGCTCAAGCCCTGGCAGATGCGGCCATCAAGCTGAACCAGGATAAGTTGCAGTGGACTCAGGCCCAGCAGGCGGGTGTTGAGTTATTGAACAAGCGTTATCGTCAAAATATCCACGGCCCGGCATTAATAGAACGTTTAGAGCACTGCCGTAAAAACTTGCAAAGTTTGCGCAACGGAAACTTTACCGGCAGCATGTTGCGTCATCACCTGCACAAGAGCACGCAATACATGTCGCAATGGATAGAGGCGAAAAACAGCCAGCAATAACAATATCCCGAAAACACTAATTGCTTGTGCAGCCCCTGACCTGCAACCAAGAATAAATCGCCCGATATCAACTCTGATATTCGGGCGTTTCTTTATTCTTAAATAGCAACGGACTGCACAATGACAAATACTTACCCCCATAAAAACTGGATGTCGGCGACACCTTCCATTGACAAGTTAACCCTCTTGGAGCTGGTCTGGCCCGGCGCCCATAACGCGGGAGTGGATTATGACTTCTCATACCCAATCGACGTTCAACCGGCCAGTCACTGGTTCGTCTGCCAGGATGGGCCATTTATCCAGCAGCTCAACGAGGGCGTCCGGGTACTCGACCTGCGTTTTCTTTCAGAAGAGCGCTGGCTGGGTGTAAGGAAATTTCATACTTTTCACGGCTACAAACACCTCAAAGGCCGATCTTTGAGTGAACTGTTCAAGAGCCTGGACTTTTTCCTCAATGAAAACCCGGATGAATTCGTCGTGCTGGATATGCACGAACTCAAAGGCATTGATGAAAAAAGTTTCGACTACAAAGGCTTTCATGAGGCCATCACCAGTGAATTGGGCACGCGACTGATTCCGCTAAAAAACCGTTATCTGACACTGGGTGCACTAAAGAAAATGAGTCCCCTGCAAAGAATCGTGCTAGCCAGCGACTGGCATCCGGACTTCAGTTCACCCCTGTACTGGCCGAAAATCAGAAGCGAATGGAGCGGCAGCGACATTACGTCACCTGAAGAGTTAAGACAGCATATTGAAAGAACACTGAATAATCCGCCCGAGAAAAACACGCTCTGGTCATTATCCGCCACCAGTTATGGAGAACTGGCCGGTGTAAAACGAATCACCCGGGAATTGAACGAGTGGTTTGGTCCGGACTCTGGATGGGCGCCGAAGTGCAGCATCATCAGTGCCGACTTTATTGGAGCGACACAACTGATCAGCTATTGCAGGGAAATCAACTTTTCCAGGGGACTGCGCAAGACGTAAGGCCGGCGAACTGGAACTGTCTTGGGCGGGGGTGCATGATTGGCATCTGAAAAACAAAAAGACCCCACTGGACATGACCCGCACCGCCAGAGTCACCGATCCTTCCTATGAATTGATGGACGACCACAACGGCCTGTCCATCATCTACCGCCAGCACGGTTTCCCCTGCCCGTTGGTGCGCTGGCATTTCCACAAGGAATACGAGTTGCACCTGATCGTCGCCAGTTCCGGCAAGGTGTTCATTGGCGATTACATCGGCAACTTCTATCCGCAAACCCTGTTCCTGACCGGCCCCAACCTGCCCCACAACTGGATCAGCCAGGTGGCCGAGGACGAAGTGGTGCCCAAGCGTGACATGCTGGTCAATTTCACCGACGAGTTGTTCGACAGCGGCTATCAGGTATTCGCCGAGCTCAAGACCCTGGCGCCGCTGCTCGAACGCGCGCAGTACGGCATTGAGTTTCGCTGCAAACACACCATCGCCCGGGCCATGGACTTGATGCAGCGTATTGCCGATACCAGCGGTGCCACCCGGCTCGGGCACTTTTTCATCCTGCTGGAATTGCTCGCGGCCACCGACGATTACCAACTGCTCTCCGGCGCGACAACACCGCAGTTGGCCGACGAGCACAACATCGACCGTACCAACCGCGCAGTGGATTACATCTTCGCCCATTACGCCCGGGACTTGCCGCTGGAAGAGGTCGCCGGGCACCTGGGCATGAAACCCACGTATTTCAGCCGCGTGTTCAAGCAGGCCACCGGGCGCAACTTCATCGAATTCGTCAATCGCCTGCGTATCAGCAAGTCCTGCGAGTTGCTCGCTGATGGCGACAAACCGGTGACGGACGTGTGTTTCGAGTCGGGGTTCAACAATATTTCCAACTTCAACCGGCGCTTCCAGCAACTCAAGGGCATGACGCCTTCGCATTACCGGCGTTTGGTGGTGCAGCGGTTGACTGAGCAAAACCTCGGCTAGATGCGATCAAATGTGGGAGCGGGCTTGCTCGCGAAAGCGGAGTGTCAGGCGACATTTCTCAACCTGACACACCGCTTTCGCGAGCAAGCCCGCTCCCACAGGTACAGCGTCAAGCCCTGAAACCTGTACGGTTTCAATGCCGCCCCATCGCTGAAAAGCCCTTCCTTGTGTCTAACCCCCCTAAAGTTCAGTGCAAAAAAGTATCGATTCAAGTGCGATGGATGATTTGTATCGCTCTCCATTGAAGGATGTAATCAGTGCACATTCTTCCTGCCTTCGGAAGACACAAAAACAATAACTGTCCTTCTGTATCCCGCCGGGTGCAGAAAAGGAGTGCACGATGCAACCTTCGGTAAAAGCTCTGCTTACCCTCACCTGCATGACCCTCAGCAGCGTCAGCCTTGGCGCCCAGACCCTGACCATCGCCACCGTCAACAACAGCGACATGATTCGCATGCAGAAGCTCTCGAAAACTTTCGAGGCCGCGCACCCGGACATCAAGCTCAATTGGGTGGTCCTCGAAGAAAACGTCCTGCGTCAGCGCCTGACCACCGACATCGCCACCCAGGGCGGGCAGTTCGATGTGCTGACCATCGGCATGTACGAAGCCGCACTCTGGGGCGCCAAGGGCTGGCTGGAGCCGATGAAGGATTTGCCGGCCAGTTATGCCCTCGACGACGTGTTTCCATCGGTGCGTGAAGGCCTGTCGGTGAAGGGGGCGCTGTATGCCCTGCCGTTCTACGCCGAAAGCTCGATTACCTATTACCGTACCGATCTGTTCAATGACGCCGGCCTGAACATGCCCGAGCACCCGAGCTGGGAGCAGATCGGTGAGTTCGCCGCCAAACTGAACAAACCCGAGCAGGAACAGTACGGCATCTGCCTGCGCGGCAAGGCCGGCTGGGGCGAGAACATGGCGCTGATCACCACCGTCGCCAACGCCTATGGCGCGCGCTGGTTCGATGAAAAATGGCAAGCGGAATTCAACGCTCCCGAGTGGAAAAATGCGCTGAATTTCTACGTCGACACCATGAAGAAATCCGGCCCGCCGGGTGCGTCGAGCAACGGTTTCAATGAAAACCTGGCGTTGTTCAACAGCGGTAAATGCGCGATCTGGGTCGACGCCAGCGTCGCCGGCTCGTTCGTCACCGACAAGGCCCAGAGCAAGGTCGCCGATCACGTCGGTTTCACCTATGCGCCGCACCAGGTCACTGACAAGGGCTCGGCCTGGTTGTACTCCTGGGCTTTGGCCATTCCGGCCAGTTCCAAGGCCAAGGACGCCGCGAAAACCTTCAGCGCCTGGGCCACCTCCAGGGAGTACAGCGCACTGGTCGCGGAAAAGGACGGCATCGCCAACGTGCCGCCGGGAACCCGTGCCTCGACCTACAGCGAGGCGTACTTGAGTGCGGCACCATTCGCCAAAGTTACGCTGGAATCGCTCAAGGCCGCGGACCCGGGCAAGCCAGGTGCCAGGCCCGTGCCGTACATCGGCATCCAGTTGGTGACCATTCCCGAGTTCCAGGGCATTGGTACCCAGGTCGGCAAATCCTTCTCCGCGGCGCTGATCGGCCAGACCACGGTCGACCAGGCATTGGCGGCGGCCCAGCAAACCACCGAGCGCGAAATGAAGCGCGCGGGTTATCCCAAGTAACCCCCCGCACTTCCCCGCTCTTGCCTTGTGTGGGAGCGGGCTTGCTCGCGAAGAGGCCGGTGCATCCACCGAATATTCGTGACTGAACCATCGCCTTCGCGAGCAAGCCCGCTCCCACATTGGATCTTCATAGGTCTGAATGAATCGGTTTAATGCCATGAATACATCAACTGCCAAAGCTCACATGGACATTGTCCAACCGCAACACAAAAGCCGCGTGGCCAATCCCGGCTGGTTTCTGGTCAGCCCTTCGGTGGCATTGTTGCTGCTGTGGATGATCGTGCCGCTGGGCATGACCCTCTACTTCTCGATGATCCGCTACAACCTGCTCAATCCGGGTGAAAACGAATTTGTCGGGCTGGAGAACTTCACCTACTTCCTGACGGATTCGGGTTTCCTGCCCGGCGCCAGCAACACGCTGTTGCTGGTGGGCAGCGTGCTGCTGATCAGCGTGGTATTCGGGGTGCTGATCAGTGCGCTACTGGAGGCCAGTGAGTTCTTCGGTCGTGGCATCGTGCGGGTGATGCTGATCTCGCCGTTCTTCATCATGCCCACCGTCGGTGCGCTGATCTGGAAGAACCTGATTTTCCACCCGGTGTCGGGGATTCTCGCCTACGTCTGGAAGCTGTTCGGCGCGCAGCCGGTGGACTGGCTGGCGCACTATCCGCTGCTGTCGATCATCATCATTGTCTCGTGGCAATGGCTGCCGTTCGCGATCCTGATCCTGATGACGGCCATGCAGTCCCTCGACCAGGAACAGAAAGAAGCCGCGCGCCTCGATGGCGCCGGGCCGATCGCGATTTTCTGGCACCTGACCTTGCCGCATCTGGCGCGGCCGATTGCGGTGGTGGTGATGATCGAAACCATCTTCCTGCTCTCGGTGTTCGCCGAAATCTTCACCACCACCAACGGCGGCCCCGGCTACGCCTCGACCAACCTCGCCTACCTGATCTACAACCAGGCACTGGTGCAGTTCGACGTCGGCATGGCCTCGGCCGGCGGTTTGATCGCCGTGATCATCGCCAACATCGCCGCGATCATCCTGGTGCGGATGATCGGCAAAAACCTGACCGACAAAGCCTGAGGCCTGCCATGACTCTTCAACAATCCCGTCGCCTGCAAAGCCTGCTGCTCGGTACGTTGGCCTGGGCCATCGCGATCCTGATTTTCTTCCCGATCTTCTGGATGGTCATGACCAGTTTCAAGACCGAAATCGATGCCTTCGCCACACCGCCGCAGTTCATTTTCATGCCCACGCTGGAGAACTACCTGCATATCAACGAACGCAGCGACTATTTCAGCTTCGCCTGGAACTCGGTGGTGATTTCCTTCAGCGCCACGGCCCTGTGCCTGCTGATCGCGGTGCCGGCGGCCTACTCCATGGCGTTCTACGAAACCCAGCGCACCAAAGGCACCCTGCTGTGGATGCTCTCGACCAAAATGCTGCCGCCGGTGGGCGTGCTGATGCCGATCTACCTGCTGGCCAAGAGTTTCGGCCTGCTCGACACGCGGATCGCACTGATCGTCATCTACACCCTGATCAACCTGCCGATCGTGGTCTGGATGATTTACACCTACTTCAAGGACATCCCCAGGGACATCCTTGAAGCCGCACGCCTGGACGGTGCAACGCTGACGCAGGAGATGCTCCGGGTGTTGCTGCCCATCGCCAAGGGCGGCCTGGCGTCCACGGTGCTGCTGTCGCTGATCCTGTGCTGGAACGAGGCGTTCTGGTCGCTGAACCTGACCTCGTCGAAAGCCGCGCCACTGACCGCGTTGATCGCCTCGTATTCGAGCCCCGAAGGGTTGTTCTGGGCCAAGTTGTCAGCGGTCTCGACCCTGGCCTGCGCACCGATCCTGATCTTCGGCTGGATCAGCCAGAAACAACTGGTGCGCGGCCTGTCGTTCGGCGCTGTGAAATGAAGATCGCTGACCGAATGCGATTCCTGTGGGAGCGAGCTTGCTCGCTCCCACAACAAAGCCCACCCGGTTCAATCGAATAACAGCAAGCGGAGGCCCATCACCATGGCCAACCTGAAAATCAAGAATCTGCACAAAGGCTTCGAAGGCTTTTCCATCATCAAGGGCATTGACCTTGAAGTGAACAACAAGGAATTCGTGGTCTTCGTCGGCCCGTCGGGCTGCGGTAAATCCACGCTGCTGCGGCTGATCGCGGGGCTCGAAGAAGTCAGCGGCGGCACCATCGAGCTCGATGGCCGCGACATCACCGAAGTGAGCCCGGCCAAGCGCGACCTGGCGATGGTGTTCCAGACCTACGCCCTGTACCCGCACATGAGCGTGCGCAAGAACATGTCGTTCGCCCTCGACCTGGCTGGCGTGGCGAAAGCCGAAGTGGAGAAAAAGGTCAGCGAAGCGGCGCGCATCCTCGAGCTGGGGCCGATGCTGGAGCGCAAGCCCAAGCAACTGTCCGGCGGCCAGCGCCAGCGCGTGGCGATTGGCCGGGCCATCGTGCGCAACCCGAAAATCTTCCTGTTCGACGAACCGTTGTCCAACCTCGATGCCGCCCTGCGGGTGCAGATGCGCCTGGAACTGTTGCGCCTGCACAAAGAACTGCAAGCCACGATGATCTACGTCACACACGATCAGGTCGAAGCCATGACCATGGCCGACAAAGTCGTCGTACTCAATGGCGGCAAGATCGAACAAGTCGGCTCGCCGCTGGATCTCTATCACCAGCCTGCCAACCTGTTCGTCGCCGGTTTCCTGGGCACGCCGAAAATGGGCTTCCTCAAGGGCAAGGTCAGCCGCGTCGACAGCCACGGCTGCGAAGTGCAACTGGACGCCGGAACCCGCATCAACCTGCCCTTGAGCGGATCCCATCTGAGCGTCGGGGGGGCAGTGACGCTGGGCATTCGCCCGGAGCATCTGGAACTGGCCAAACCGGGCGACTGCACCTTGCAGGTCACCGCCGATGTCAGCGAACGCCTGGGCAGCGACACGTTCTGCCACGTCCTGACGTCGTCCGGCGAAGCCCTGACCATGCGTGTTCGCGGCGATCTGGCCAGCCGCTACGGCGAGTCCCTGAGCCTGCACCTGGAGGCGCAACACTGCCATTTGTTCGATGCCGATGGCGTGGCGTTGACCCGCCCGTTGCGCGTTGCTGCCTGACTTCAGAGTGCCTGCGATGAAACTGAACAAACAGAACCTCAACCGCCTCGCTCCCGAAGTGGTCCTGCCCGCCTACGCGTTGGGTGATACCCGCCAAGGCATCGCGCACATCGGCGTTGGTGGTTTCCATCGCGCCCATCAGGCGTTTTACACCGATGCACTGATGAACACCGGAGAAGGCCTGGACTGGGCGATTTGTGGTGTCGGCCTGCGCGCCGAGGACCGCCGCGCCCGTGACGATCTCAAGGATCAGGACTACCTGTTCACCCTGTTCGAACTCGGCGATGGCGACGACACCGAGGTGCGGGTGATCGGCGCCCTTCGCGACATGCTGCTGGCCGAGGACGATGCCCAGGCATTGATCGACAAACTGGCCAGCCCCGAGATCCGTATCGTCTCTCTGACCATCACCGAAGGCGGTTACTGCATCGACGACAGCAACGGCGAGTTCATGGCGCACTTGCCGCAGATCCAGCATGACCTGGCGCACCCCGACTCCCCGAAAACCGTATTCGGCTTCCTCTGTGCCGCACTGGCCAAGCGCCGCGCTGCCGGCAGCGCGGCCTTCACCCTGATGTCCTGCGATAACCTGCCGCACAACGGCGTCGTCACCCGCAAGGCCCTGCTGGCCTTCGCCGCCTTGCACGACAGCGAACTGCGCGACTGGATCGACGCCAACGTCAGCTTCCCCAACGCCATGGTCGACCGCATCACGCCGATGACCAGCACCCGGCACCGTCTGCAACTGGCGGACCAGCATGGGCTGGACGATGCCTGGCCGGTGGTCTGCGAGCCTTTTGTGCAATGGGTGCTGGAAGACAAGTTCGTCAACGGGCGCCCGGCCTGGGAAAAGGTCGGCGTGCAATTCACCGATGACGTCACGCCCTACGAAGAAATGAAGATCAAGCTGCTCAACGGCAGTCATCTGGCGCTGACGTACCTGGGATTCCTCAAGGGTTACCGCTTCGTCCACGAGACCATGAACGATCCGTTGTTCGTACGCTACATGCACGCCTACATGGACCTGGACGTGACGCCGCAACTGGCCCCGGTGCCGGGAATCGACCTGAGCGAGTACAAAAACACCCTGGTGGCGCGTTTTTCCAACCAGGCGATTGCCGATCAGCTTGAACGGGTGTGTTCGGATGGTTCGTCAAAGTTTCCGAAATTCACCATACCGACCATCAACCGCCTGATCGCCGATGGCCGCGAGACCAAGCGTGCGGCACTGGTGGTGGCGGCGTGGGCGTTGTACCTCAAAGGCGTGGATGAGCATGGCGAGACCTACACGATTGCGGACCCGCGTGCAGCATTCTGCCAGGCGTTGGTGGCCGATGATGTGCTGATTACCCAGCGATTGCTGGCGGTCGAGGAGATTTTTGGTACGGCGATTGCGCGCTCGGCGGAGTTTGTCGCGGCGTTCGAGTGGTGTTGCAACAGTTTGCGCGAGGTGGGGGTGTCGCGGACGCTGGAGCGGGTGTTGGCGTAAGTCCTGCGGTGGAGCTGCTGCCGTCTTCGCGAGCAAGCCCGCTCCCACACTGAAGCGCTGTCGAACACAAATACCGTGTTCACTACAAATCTACTGTGGGAGCGGGCTTGCTCGCGAAGGCGGCCTGACAGGCGACATTTATGTTGAATGATCCAAGGATCCACTATGCCAAACCAACAACTCTTCCTCGGCATCGACTGCGGCACCCAAGGCACCAAAGCCATCATCCTCGACACGGTCAATGGTGAAGTGCTTGGCCAGGGAGCCGCCAGCCACAGCCTGATCAGCGGCCCCAATGGCCGCCGCGAACAGGACACCCAGCAGTGGCTGGAAGCCTTCACCACCGCCACCCGCCGCGCTTTGCTCGCGGCCAAAGTCGATGGCCAGTCGATCCTCGGCATTGGCGTGTCCGGCCAACAACATGGCCTGGTGCTGCTCGACGATCACGGCCAGGTGCTGCGTCCGGCCAAACTCTGGTGCGACACCGAAACCACGCCGGAGAATGACCGACTGCTGGCCCATCTGGGTGGCGAAAAGGCTTCGCTGGAGCGCCTCGGCGTGGTCATCGCGCCGGGCTACACCGTGTCCAAATTGTTATGGACCAAAGAGCAGCATCCCGATGTGTTTTCCCGGATCGCCCACATTTTGCTGCCCCACGACTACCTCAACCATTGGCTCACTGGCCGCAGTTGCAGCGAATACGGTGATGCCTCGGGCACCGGGTATTTCAATGTGCGTACTCGTCAGTGGGATCTGCAACTGTTGCGCGACATCGACCCAAGCGGACGCCTGCAAGCCGCGCTGCCGGAGCTGATCGATGCCCGCCAGGCAGTCGGCACGATTCTGCCGGGCATTGCCGAACACCTGGGTATCAATCCGCGGGCACTGGTGTCCAGTGGCGGCGGCGACAACATGATGGGGGCTATCGGCACCGGCAACATCCAGCCCGGCGCAATCACCATGAGCCTCGGCTCCTCGGGCACGGTGTACGCCTATTCAGACAGGCCGAACGTCGCCCCGGATGCTGCGGTCGCCACCTTCTGTTCTTCCAGTGGCGGCTGGCTGCCATTGATCTGCACCATGAACCTGACCAATGCCACCGGCCTGATCCGCGACCTGCTGGACCTCGACATCGATCAGTTCAACGAACTCGTTGCCAAAGCGCCGATCGGTGCTGAAGGTGTGAGCATGCTGCCGTTCTTCAACGGCGAGCGGGTGCCCGCCCTGCCCCATGCCAGCGCCAGCCTGTCGGGCCTGACCATGAGCAACCTGACCCGGGCCAACCTGTGCCGCGCGGTGGTCGAAGGCACGACGTTCGGTCTGCGTTACGGACTGGACCTGCTGCGCCGCAATGGCTTACAAAGCCGCAACATTTGCCTGATCGGTGGCGGATCGAAAAGCCCGGTCTGGCGGCAGATTGTCGCCGACACCATGAACACACCCGTGATCTGCACCGAACAAAGTGAGGCTGCGGCTCTGGGTGCAGCGATTCAGGCAGCCTGGTGCGTATCCCGGGAAAACGGGCACGAACACAACCTGGCGGACTTGTGCGAGCGCTGTGTGAAACTCGACCCGGCCAGTGCAACCCTGCCGGTCGCCGACAATGTGCAAGCCTGTCAGCAGGCGTATGAACGCTATCAACAGCATGTCGCAACCCTATTTAAAGAGTGAACAACTATGTACCTGGTGTGTGGCGAAGCGCTGTTCGATTTTTTCAGTGAAAACGACGCCAGCGGTCTGGCGTCCAAAGTGAATTTCAAGGCCATCGCCGGTGGCTCGCCGTTCAACGTGGCGGTGGGATTGCGCCGGTTGGGCGTGGACGCGGCGCTGTTGGCCGGGTTGTCCACCGACTACCTGGGCCGGCGCCTGTTGCAGGTGCTGCAGGATGAAGGTGTGTGCCAGGATTACCTGCTGGATTTCGCCGCGCCAACCACCCTGGCGATGGTTGCCGTGGGGGCCAATGGATCGCCGCAGTACAGCTTCCGTGGCGAAGGCTGCGCGGATCGACAATTGCAACCGGAGCACCTGCCGGCACTCGGGCCTGAGGTACGCGGCCTGCATATCGGCTCGTTTTCCCTGGTGGTACAGCCGATTGCCGACACCCTATTGGCATTGGTGCGCCGGGAAAGCGGCAAACGCCTGATCAGCCTCGACCCGAACGTGCGCCTGAACCCGCAGCCGGACATTGAGCTGTGGCGTAAACGGATCGCGACGCTGGTTGAGCTGGTCGACCTGATCAAGGTCAGCGACGAGGATTTGCATCTGTTGTATCCCGGCCAGGACCCGGTGCGGGTGATCGAAGGCTGGTTGCAGCACCGCTGTCAGCTGGTGTTCCTGACCCGGGGTGGCGAAGGCGCGAGTGTGTTCAGCCGGGTTCACGGCTCGTGGTCGGCTCCCGCCCGTCCGGTGAAAATCGCCGACACCGTAGGCGCGGGCGATACCTTTCAGGCGGCGCTGATTGCCTGGCTGACCGAGCAGCAACTGGACTCGGTCGAAGGCGTGAAGCAACTTGGCCGCGAGCAGATCGACAGCATGCTGAAGTTCGCGGTGCAGGCGGCGGCGCTGACGTGCAGCAAGACCGGGCCGGACTTGCCTTATCGGCAGCAATTGGAGTTGTACTGAAACTGATGCCCTCATCGCGAGCAAGCTCGCTCCCACAGTAGATTGATGCCCGACAGTGATCCAATGTGGGAGCGAGCTTGCTCGCGATGACTGTCTATCAGGCGCCCGATGGTCTTAACTTATACCCAAGACCACGCAGTCGCGACAGGCGGCGCTCAGCCGGGTTAACCCTCGCTTAACTGTGCGGTCCAACACTTCACTGGACCGCACGCCCTCAGACAGTTCTGACGCCCAGTGCGGCAAGTTCGACAGGCAACACATCGAACTGACTTTCCGTCCGCACCGGAGATCGCTAATGAATACTCGCACCCTGCTGGTTACCGCCGCCCTCGCCTGCACCGCGTTTGCCGGTCTGGCTCAAGCCAGTGACAACACCACAACCTCTGAAGCCGTGCCGTATCACTACGGCATGCCATTGCATGTCAGCAAAGTGATCTCACTCACCGAGCCGAGCACCCTGGAGTGCAAAGTGGTGAGCGCCGACATGAAGTACATCGATGACACGGGAAAACCCGCCGAAATCACCTACCGTAAACTTTCCGACGCCTGCGAGAACCAAAGCTGACTGAAACGTCTGATTTGACACTTGGCGGTATTCCTTTGAGGGCTGCGGCGCTATGCTCTAGCGCCCCCTCACTGCCCGCAAGGATTGGCCATGCAGTTTTCGTTTCGCACGTTGTCGATGTTTACCGCCGTCTTGTGTCTTTTACTGAGCCTGCTCTGGGGCTTGACGCCTCAATGGCTACTGGCGTTCTGGGGTATTGAATTTTCGTTCGCGGCGGGATTGGTCGCACGCCGCACCGCCGTGCTGTTTACGGCGTTTAGCGTGATCTCTTTTCTGGTTCGCAACGCCCCCCCTTGTGCAACCCGCAATGCGCTGAGCCTCGGCTTCGTCGTCGGCTGTTGGGGATTGGCCGTGTTGGGTTTTGCCGAATGGCTCGCCGGCCATGTCGGGCCTGGCATGTTGCTGGCGGTCGGGGTTGAACTGGCGCTGGGCCTGGCGTTCTTCCAGACCCGGCGCGTGTCGGTGGAACTCGAAACCGCAGGCTAAAGCGCTTTACCCAGTATCGAGTGGGGCTCGACTTCTACGTGATGCTGTCTGGCGCGCAGTTGGCCAATCAAATCGTTTATTTCCCGACAACCATTGAGCCCGGAGGCATCGATGCCGGTGACCAATAGATCGAGGTGATCGGTTTGCCCGTCGGCATAGACCTTGACGGTCATCATCAGATCCGGTGACAACGTGCACTCGCAACGTTCGGGTAAAAAGCTGCTTTCGATGATTTTGCGAAGTTCCAAGGCAGAAAGAAACATGACGACCTTCTCCTTTGTGAGACTGCCAATCAACTATCAACGCTCACTCATATGAAATCCCGGCAAGCTTCTAGGGCACCTACAGCATAAAGCATGTCCCGGATTTCGCTGTGCAGCTCATCGGCAATTTAAGGGTTTCGGCAAGTCACCGGTAAAACCTGCCATGCGGTTTGCAATGAACGCCCCTGGGGCGACCCTGCCATTTGCATATTGGGCGGCGCAGGTTTGCATTCACTGCACACGACAGTGAAAATGCCGCCCTTCACTTCAAGCAAGGAGGCATCATGAGTTCTTTGACTGTTAACGCGAGCGCAGCGCTGTTTGCACTGGGGCTTGCCGGCGTGGCGCACGCCGCCAAACTTGAAGCAACCGCGCCCTATCCGAAGGCCGAAAGCGGATTTACCCGCCAGGTGATTCACCTCGCACCACAGACTCGGGAAGGCGACTTCCAGGTCGAGATCCTGGCCGGCAAGACGATGACTGTAGACTGCAACCACCCCCGCCTGGGTGGCATTCTCGAGGAGAAAAACCTCGAGGGTTGGGGCTACTCGTTCTATCGCCTGGAAAAAGTCATTGGCCCGATGAGCACACTGATGGCCTGCCCCGACGGCACAAGCAAACAGGATTTCGTACCGGTGGTCGGCGATGGCTTCCTGCTGCGTTACAACAGCAAACTCCCGCTCGTGCTGTACGTGCCCAAGGACATCGAAGTGCGCTACCGGATCTGGTCGGCATCGAACAAGGTTGAGAAAGCCATTCAGGAATAACCCGGCCATCCAGCGCGGCGCGCTCGGCCACATGCCCCAGGCTCTTGATTACTGCTATTTCAAGCCGACTTTATACAACCCGCCGTCTTCCTCATCGGTCAATACATACAAATAACCGTCCGGCCCCTGCCGCACATCGCGAATGCGCTTGCTCAGCTCCCCGAGCAAGCGCTCCTCGTGCACCACCTTGTCACCGTCGAACTCCAGGCGAATCAGCTCCTGGCTGACCAACGCGCCGATAAATACGTTGTGCTGCCAGGCCTTGAAACGGTCGGCATCGTAGAACGCCATGCCGCTCAGGCCCGGGGATTTTTCCCAGACATGGTTCGGGGCAACGGTGCCTTCAACGGTATTGCCCCTGGCTTCGGGAATCGGCAGACCGGAGTAGTTGATGCCATGGGTCGCCAGCGGCCAGCCGTAATTCTTGCCACGCTCGATGATGTTGATTTCGTCGCCGCCCCGTGGGCCGTGTTCGTTTTCCCACAGTGTGCCGTTCCACGGGTTGAGCGCCGCGCCTTGCGGGTTACGTTGCCCGTAGGACCAGATCTCCGGGCGCACGCTGGCCTGGCCGACAAAGGGGTTGTCCTTGGGCACCGTGCCGTCCGGGTAGATTCGCACCACTTTGCCTTGCAGCTTGTCGAGGTCCTGGGCGGTCGGACGGTCGTTGTTTTCCCCCAGCGTCACGAACAGATAGCCGTCGCGGTCGAACACCAGCCGCGAACCAAAATGGTTGCCGACCGAGAGCTTTGGCTCCTGGCGCAGGATCACCTGAAAATCCTTGATCGCCGTCCTGTCTTCGGAGAGCCGGCCGCGCCCCACCGCTGTACCGGCCTTGTCGCCCTGAGCGTCACCCTCGGCATAGGACAGATAGACCATGTGGTCCTGCTTGAAATCCGGCGACAGCGCCACATCCAGCAAACCGCCCTGCCCCTTGGCCCAGACCTTGGGCACGCCACTGAGCGGTGCCGACAGCTTGCCGTCGGCGGTCACCAACCGCAGGTTGCCGGGTCGCTCCGTCACCAGCATGTCTTTACTATCCGGCAAGAATGCCAGGGCCCAAGGGTGCTCCAGTCCCGTCACGACGGGGGTGACCTCCAGGGTGCCTTCCTCACTCTTCATCGCCTGAGCCGGCGCTGCAAGCACGGGGGCCGTAGTGGCGATCAATACGCTGGCACAGAAGGTGGCCAGTAAAGTTTTTCGCAACATGCAGGATCCCTTTTCTGGTGAACATAGGTCTGTTGAAAGTGCCAGGCAAAACGACATGCCGGCCCTCAACGGTTGCTGGTGTCGGCGTCTCGCTGGGGAGGATTGGGAACGAATTTCGGTGGGCTGGCGGGAGCAGTCCGGTCGGGATAGCGATTACCGATGCCACCGTTGTCCAGCGTTGGCGAGCGTGTCACCGGCACGGTATTCGGCCCGCGTATTACCGGGGCACTGGGTTGCGTGCCTTGCATGCTGTTGGGATTGGCCCGGCGAATCGGACTGTTGTATGGGTTGTTGTTGGTGCTGCCCGGCAGGTTCTGGGCCAATTGCAACGAAGCACAGGCATCGGCCCGGGCCAGTGGGCCCAGTACGCCACTCAAGGCCAGCGCAATGGCGCCAATAACGTATCGGTTCATGGGGTGCCTCTCAACGTCGCGTGGATAAGGACTTCGATACCACGCTACGCCCGGGGTTCGGATTTGTTAACCAAAACCTCCCCGGCAAGATGTAACACGACGTTGATCCGGCCTGTTCGCGAAGGCACGGTACGCCACACCGAAAAATCAGAGCAAAATGAAGACCAGCAGCAACCCGGCAAAGACCGACCACTTTTCAAGGTAGTAAAGCTTGCGGTTGCGTTTTTTCAGTTTTTTGCCGTGCAGGCGGATCTTGTAGATCTTGCCGAACAGTCGGTTGAGTCCGCCCGTCCGGTCCCCAACCTCGTTCGGCGCACCTGCCGCCGACATGACATTGCGGCTGAACCAGCGATTGAATGCCGCCGCCCAGCGATACTTCATCGGCCGTTCGACGTCGCAAAACAGGATGATGCGATTCTGCTGCGTGGTGTTTTCTGCGTAATGAATGTAGGTCTCATCGAACATCACCGCTTCGCCATCGCGCCAATGGTAGTCCTGGCCATCGACATTGATGTAGCAACCGGCAGCGTTGGGAGTTTCGAGCCCGAGGTGATAACGGTACGAACCGGCGTACGGGTCGCGATGGCGCACCAGTCTGGAGCCCGGTGGCAACTCGGCGAACATCGCCGCCTTGATCGAGCCAATGCCTTGCACCAGTTCGGTGGTCCGTGGGCAAAGTTTCATGGCCGACGGATGGCTATCGCCGTACCACTTGAGGTAGAAGCGCTTCCAGCCGCTCTTGAAAAACGAGTTGAAACCCAGGTCATCGTATTGGTTCGAACGCTTGATCGCCCCGGAGTGGAGCAGGCTCTGGCCTTCAGCGCGGATTTCCTCCCAATGCGCCTGCAACGGACTCAGGTCGGGGAAGTCGGCCGGGTCGAGAAACGGCTTGTTCGGGACTTTCGAAAACAGATAAAGAAAACAATTGATTGGCGCCAGAAACGTCGAGTGATCACTCAACTGGCGACCCAGCTTATGGCGCACTTGACCACGCAGATGGACATACGCAATAGAGACAACGTAGACAACGGCAATGATGAGTTTCACGGAAATCGTCACAGATCGGAAGTAAACAAACTGCGCCCTTTACCGGCATACCGGTCCCTGGGTCTTGTGCAGCGACTGAATACGAAACAGCGGCCCCGTAGTGCCTTCAGGCCATGCCGATGGTTGGCAGACAATTGATGGATGGCATTTTAGCCACAGTTTGTAACCAATAGTTAACCTGCAACGGTGAAAATGTGTCCGTAAAAACGCCCAAAGCGTTGCAGTAGCCTCAACGCCCTATCGTTTAAAGAGCCAGACCAGTACAATCGCCGCCAAACTTTACGCGCCCCCCAGGTTGAAAGCGGGAACCATCCCCTTTCAGCGCACGTTGACTCGGGCCAAGCGCTCCACATGCTGCTGTCCACTTAATGCCAGATGGATCTTCCACTGCTGATCGGGATGAATGTCCCGGGGTCCGAACAGTGGAACGGGTACTGAACCGGTACTGCCGCAACCCTAGCTACTCTGAATGCTTCGCAGGAAAAACCTTTGATTTCTACAGCTAACATCACGATGCAGTTCGGCGCCAAGCCGCTCTTCGAAAACGTTTCGGTCAAATTCAACGGTGGCAACCGTTACGGTCTGATCGGCGCCAACGGTTGCGGCAAGTCGACCTTCATGAAGATCCTCGGCGGCGACCTCGAGCCGTCCGGCGGCCAGGTCATGCTGGAGCCGAACGTGCGTCTGGGTAAATTGCGCCAGGACCAGTTCGCCTACGAAGAATTCACCGTGATCGACACCGTGATCATGGGGCACGAAGAGCTGTGGAAGGTCAAGGCCGAACGCGACCGCATCTATTCGCTGCCGGAAATGAGCGAAGCAGACGGCATGGCCGTGGCCGAGCTGGAAACCGAATTCGCCGAAATGGACGGCTACACCGCCGAATCCCGCGCCGGTGAGCTGCTGCTGGGCCTGGGTATTCCACTGGAACAGCATTTCGGCCCGATGTCCGAAGTCGCTCCTGGCTGGAAACTGCGCGTATTGCTGGCTCAGGCGCTGTTTTCCGATCCGGAAGTGCTGTTGCTCGACGAACCGACCAACCACCTGGACATCAACACCATTCGCTGGCTGGAATCCATTCTCACGGTGCGCAACAGCACCATGATTATCATTTCCCACGACCGTCACTTCCTCAACAGCGTCTGCACCCACATGGCCGACCTGGACTACGGTGAGCTGCGTCTGTTCCCGGGCAACTACGACGAATACATGACCGCGGCGACCCAGTCCCGCGAGCAACTGCTGTCGGACAACGCCAAGAAGAAAGCCCAGATTGCCGAACTGCAAACGTTCGTCAGCCGCTTCTCGGCCAACGCCTCGAAAGCCAAGCAGGCCACTTCCCGCGCCAAGCAGATCGACAAGATCCAGCTGGCCGAAGTCAAGCCATCGAGCCGCGTGAGCCCGTTCATCCGCTTCGAACAGACCAAGAAGCTGCACCGCCAGGCCGTGACCATCGAACAGATGTCCAAGGGCTTCGACGGCAAGACCCTGTTCAAGAACTTCAGCTTCACCGTCGAAGCCGGCGAGCGCGTGGCGATCATCGGCCCGAACGGTATCGGCAAGACCACCCTGCTGCGCACCTTGATGGGTGAGCTGACCCCGGACGCCGGTTCCGTGAAGTGGACCGAAAGCGCTGAGCTGGGCTACTACGCCCAGGACCACGCCCATGACTTCGAAGACGACGTCAGTCTGTTCGACTGGATGGGCCAGTGGACTCAGGGCGAGCAGATCATTCGCGGCACGCTGGGTCGCATGCTGTTCTCCAACGACGAGATCCTCAAGTCGGTCAAGGTCATCTCCGGTGGTGAGCAAGGCCGCATGCTGTTCGGCAAGCTGATCCTGCAAAAGCCGAACGTACTGGTGATGGACGAACCGACCAACCACCTGGACATGGAATCCATCGAGGCGCTTAACCTGGCGCTGGAAAACTACCCGGGCACGCTGATCTTCGTCAGCCACGACCGTGAGTTCGTTTCGTCCCTGGCCACCCGCATCATCGAGTTGAGCCCTAACGGCGTGACCGACTTCAGCGGCACCTACGACGACTACCTGCGTAGCCAGGGTGTGGTGTTCTAAGGGCAGCTATTGGTTTCAAGCTGCAAGCTGCAAGTTAAAAGCCCTGTCCATGTGACGGGGCTTTTTGCATTTCATTGTCCAGGATTTTGTTGGGTGCCGAATCCTTCGCGAGCAAGCCCGCTCCCACATTTGGAGTGCATTCCCCCTGTGGGAGCGGGCTTGCTCGCGAAGAGGCCCTCAAGACCAGCAATAATTAGTTAGCCTGCTTCCTTTTATCACTGTCCCGCGCCATGATGCAGTTCTCCCACCGCCGCCCGCGAACGAGCCCTCATGTCTGTGCAGCAAGTCGCTCCGCAAAGCTCCATGGCGATCACCCTGCAGATCGTCTCCATCGTTTTTTATACCTTCATTGCCTTCCTCTGCATTGGTTTGCCGATTGCGGTATTGCCGGGTTATGTCCACGAGCAACTCGGGTTCAGCGCCATCGTGGCCGGGCTGACCATCGGCTCGCAATACCTCGCCACCCTGCTCAGCCGGCCCATGGCCGGGCGAATGTCGGACAGCGTTGGCACCAAACGCGCAATCATTTATGGCTTGTCCGGGATTGTGCTCAGTGGCCTGCTGACCTTGCTGTCGACCCTGTTGCAAGACTTTCCCTTGCTCAGCCTGCTGATTTTGATCGCCGGCCGCCTGTTGCTGGGTATCGCCCAAGGGTTGATCGGCGTCGGCACTATCAGTTGGTGCATGGGCCAGGTCGGCGCCGAACACACTGCGCGGTCGATCTCCTGGAACGGCATTGCGTCCTATGGTGCGATTGCCATTGGTGCACCGCTGGGCGTGGTGATGGTCCAACAACTCGGTTTCACCAGTCTGGGCATCGCCCTGTCGCTGCTGGCCCTGGCCGCACTGTTGCTGATTCGCAACAAGCCCTCGGTACCCGTGGTGCGCGGTGAGCGATTGCCGTTCTGGGCGGTATTTGGACGCATTGCGCCGTTTGGCGCGAGCCTGAGCCTGGCGTCCATTGGCTACGGCACCCTGACCACCTTTATCACCTTGTATTACGTCAATCGCGGCTGGACCGGCGCGGCCTACTGCCTGACCGTATTTGGTGTGTGTTTCATCCTGTCGCGACTGCTGTTCATTTCCGCCATCAGTCGTTTCGGCGGGTTCATGTCGGCCATTGCCTGCATGTGCATCGAGACGGTTGGCCTGGTGCTGCTGTGGCTGGCACCGTCGACCGGGTACGCGCTGATTGGCGCCGGGCTGACCGGATTCGGTCTGTCCCTAGTGTACCCGGCACTGGGTGTCGAGGCCATCAAACAGGTGCCTGACTCCAGCCGGGGCGCGGGCTTGAGTGCTTATGCGGTGTTTTTCGACCTGGCGCTGGCAATCGCCGGCCCGTTGATGGGCGCCGTGGCGTTGAACCTGGGTTATGCGTGGATTTTCTTCAGTGCGGCGTTGTTGTCGGTGACGGGCCTGGGGCTGACCCTGCTGCTCAAGCGCCGGGCGATGGCTTAATGTGGGAGCGGGCTTGCTCGCGAACGCGGTGTGACAGTAGGCATATGTATTGCCTGACACACCGCCTTCGCGAGCAAGCCCGCTCCCACAGAGGGTCGAGGAAACTTACTGATCGGCGGTCTGCATCCCGGCCCGGGTCGCTCTGCCCAGGGTGCGCGAGAAAAAACTTCCAGCCTCGGAAATCAGGTTGCGGTGAATATCTTGCCGGTCGACGCCATCGGCATCGGTGCACAGCGCGGGCATGATCACGATCTGTTCGTCATTGCACGGCGCCATGAACACGAAGTGCCCTGCCCCGGCCAGTAACCTGAAGTCAGGCGCCGTCGGCAGTTTGCGTGCCAGGGCTGCGGCGTTCTTGTCGACAGCCACCAGTTTGTCGCCATCACCGCTGTACAGCAGCACCGGCACATGCACATCGGCCAGGGTGTGGCGGCCGAACTTCAGGCTCAGCGGCGCCATCAGCATCAAGGCGTGGACGCGAGGATCAGCGACCGGTTGCAGGTCATCGCGGTCAACAATCAATTCGCCCTGGGTGTTGCAGGCATCGCGGTCATCCGGACGCTCCTGGCAGTAACGGCGCAGGCGATCCAGATCCGGGGTCGCGCCGGACAGAATCAATGCGGTCTCGCCACCGGCCGAATAGCCGATGACCCCCACCTGGTCGGCATTGACGAACGGCGACAGCATACGGTCGCCCAAGGTGGCGGTGATGGCTTCGGAAATCTGGATCGGCCGGCCGTACAGGTTACTCAAAGTACCGAGACGGCTGTGATCTTTGGAGTTGTCACCGGGGTGAATCACCGCCACCACGACAAAACCTTTACGCGCCAGCGACGTGGCAAGGTCGTGCAGGGCCAGCGGGGTGCCGGTGTTACCGTGGGATAGCATCAGCATCGGGAACCGGCCAATGGCGACTTTGGTATCTTCCCCGGCTTCGACGGTGTAACCCTCAAGTTTGCTGGTGTGCTCCCAGTCACTGGAAGGATAGAAGGCGATGGCGCGCATCGGCTGCAGGTCCAGTGGATCGAGAAAAGTCATCTCATGGAAGCCGACGCTCCAGTGAGGATGCGGTGCAGGCGCGGCGTGCACTGTATTCAGGCTGCTGAGCAGACAAATCAGTAAAGTTGCACAAAGACGCATCATGGGATGCCCCACCTTGTTACCGGACTTGAGACGTGAACCCTTGACTGCATAAGTCAGGCCACAAACTGCAATGACCAGAAACAAAAAACTCCGTATCTGGTACTTGCGTAACCAGAATACAGAGTTTTTTTTGCTTTACCTGAACGCTTGCCTACTTTTACGCAAGCCTTACGCGGCGGCGAACAACTGCTCGCTGATTTGCGCGTGAGCAGCGCTCATGGCTTTGTTGCGAACATCGTCACCGTAGGCCAAGCCTTCGGCGCGGACGATTTCGATGTCGGTGATGCCGATGAAACCGAACAGCAGCTTCAAATATTCTTCGTGGGCAACACCGGTGGCCTGACCGGCGTGAATGCCGCCGGAAGTCGAGACGATCACGACTTTCTTGCCACCGCACAGGCCTTCAGGGCCGGCTTCGGTGTAACGGAAGGTCTGACCGGCAACGGCGATGCGGTCAATCCACGCCTTCAGTTGAGTCGGGATGGTGAAGTTGTACATCGGTGCGGCAATCACCACGGCATCGGCGGCAAGGAATTCGGCCAGGGTCGAGGCGCTCAGTTCGGCTTCGTGCTGTTGTGCGGCGTTGCGCAGTTCAGCGGTGGTGCCGGCAGCAACCAGGGTGGTGGCAGAGAAGTGGCTGATCGCGTCGGCGGCCAGGTCGCGGTAGGTCACCACGGCGGTTGGCTCGGCGGCTTGCCAGGCTTTGACGACTTCGCCGCTCAGCTGACGGGAGGCCGAGTTGTCGCCCAGAATGCTCGAATCGATATGCAGCAGTTTCATGTGGGATCTCCAAGTGAGGATCGCCCACAAGGGCGATCTGATGGGACTAATCCTACAGACGAAACCAATAGCTGATTAGTCGGCAACAATGCGATAGTTCGTCTCACAGATAGAACAATCAGGCTCACATCATGCAAGACCTCAACGACCTGTATTACTTCGCCAAAGTCGTGGAAGCCGATGGTTTCGCGGCGGCCGGGCGTTTGCTGGGCATCCCCAAGTCACGACTGTCCCGCCGCATTGCCGAACTGGAAGAACGCCTGGGCGCACGATTGCTGCAACGCACGACCCGACAGCTGAAGCTGACCGCCGTGGGTGAGCGTTACCTCAGGCACTGCCAGGCGATGCTGTTGGAGGCGGAAATGGCCGACGAGGCCGTGGCCAGCATGTCCAGCGAACCCCGTGGGCGATTACGGGTGTCCTGCCCGGTTGGGCTGGCCCACGAAATATTGCCGGGAGTAATCAGCGACTTTCTCGAACGGTTTCCGCAAGTCCAGTTGGAGGTCATGTTGCTCAACCGGCGGGTCGACCTGGTAAACGAAGGCATTGACGTAGCCCTGCGTGTGCGGGAACTGGGCGACGAAGACCCGCTGCTGGTCACCCGCCGCCTGCGTCAGGCGCAGATGCTGATGGTCGCCAGCCCCGGTTTCCTCGTTGGCCGTGAGATCAACCATCCCGAGGATCTGAAAAGCCTGCCGGTACTCGGTGCCCTGGAAGCCGACCGCATGGTGCACATCCGCATGCTGGATCAAAAAGGCAAAAGTTGTGAACTCGCGCTTGAGGCCCGGCTGGGCATCGATGACTTTATCGTGCGCAAGGCCAGTACCCTCTCCGGTCTGGGCTTCACGATGCTGCCCATGATGTATTGCGAGCAGGAACTGGAAAACGGCTCACTGGTGCAGTTGTTGCCCGAGTGGTCGCTGCCCGGTGGCTGGTTGCAAGCGGTCTATCCTCATCGACGAGGGGTGATGCCGGCGGTGCGCGCCTGGATTGACCATTTGGTCGAATCCTTCAATGCCTGTGGGGAACGATTGTTATGAAAGCTGGACGGATGAGCGAAGAGGATGTCGCGAAATTTTGCCTCGCCCTGCCCGGAGCGCGGGAAGACTATAAATGGGGAGGCGTACGGGTGTTTTCGATTGCCGGGAACAAGATGTTCGCCTTACAGGGCCTGCGGGGTGACTCCCTGGCCCTCAAGGTCGACAAGGATTTGTTTCTCGGTCACTGCGACCGCCCGGGGATTCATCCGGCGCCTTATCTGGCGCGCGCCCAGTGGATCATCATGGAAACGCCCTACCCGCTCGGAGGCGAAGAACTACAGGGATTACTGCGGCGCTCCCACCAATTGGTGGTGAGCAAACTGCCCAAGCGCACTCAAGTCGGCCTGTTGCTTTAGGGCGTTCTTTATTAGAACAAGGCGAACAGGTGTGCACCGAGAAACAGGTGATCGATCCAGAACACCTGGTGCAACAGCACGATGATCCAGAACACCAACTGGAACGAGACTTTGCGGGTTTTGTGCCGAAACGCTTGCTGGGCCAACAAGGCGCCGGGCCAGCCTCCGGCGAACTCCAGCGCATGCAAGACGTTTTCCGGCGTCCGCCATTGATCGGCGCGCGCCTTGCGCTTGTCGTTCCAGTACAGGAAAAACGTCACGACGCTGACGGTGCCATAGGCCGCGAGGGGAATCAACGACTCCCCGTGCAGCCATGTCGACACCGAACCCGACAGCGGCAACGCGCACAGGATGGCAAACACCAGCCACTTCAGCCGCGAATGGCGGATCTGTCCCCCGGACTGGCGCCCGGGGTTGTTGCGCGAGCGCGAATCACTCACGGCTTGGCCGCGCTCCAGTCGACCCAGCCAAATTGCCAGGTCGCCAGGATGATCAGGCCGAACACAATGCGGTACCAGGCAAACGCCGCATAGCTGTGGTTGGCGATGAACTTGAGCAGCCCACGGACCGCAATCATCGCGAAGACGAATGCCGTGACGAAGCCGATTGCGAACACCGGGAAATCCGCCGGGACAAACAGGTGACGGTATTTATAGCCCGAGTACACTGCCGCGCCGACCATGGTGGGCATTGCCAGGAAGAACGAGAACTCGGTAGCCGTCTTGCGCGACAGGCCGAACAGTAACCCGCCGATGATCGTCGAGCCCGAACGCGACGTGCCCGGAATCATGGCCAGGCATTGGGCGAAGCCAACTTTCAGGGCATCTTTCCAGGTGATGTCATCCACCGTTTCGGCGTGTACTTCATGCTGACGGCGCTCGGCCCACAACATGATGAACCCGCCCACTACCAGCGCCGTTGCCACGGTGATCGGATTGAACAGGTACTGGTGGATCAGGTCGGCGAAGATGACGCCCAACACCACGGCCGGCAAGAACGCGATCAACAGGTTCGCGGTAAACCGTCGAGCGCCCGGCTGGGTCGGCAGACCGATGACCACGTCGAAGATCTTGCGTCGAAACTCCCACACCACTGCCAGGATTGCACCCAACTGAATAATGATGTTGAACGCCATCGCCCGCTCGCCCCCGAAGCCGAGCAAGTCGGCCACGATGATCTGGTGGCCGGTACTGGAAATGGGCAGGAACTCGGTCAGCCCTTCTACAACCCCAAGAATCAATGCCTGAAAGGCGGTCCAAAAATCCATCAATCCCCCAAAAGGCTATGCGCACCGGCATGCCCCGTTAGTATTTTTCAAAAGCTTTCATCGCGATCAGCGTAACTGAAGCCCCGCGCATCAAGGATTACCACAGAACCGTAAAAATCCTGTGAAAAAACAACCCTGATTCGGGTTTATCCGTACGGGGCCGAAATCCTATCAGACAAGTCCGATTGGCGCTGCCGCGTTATCGGAGCACGGCCCTTCGCCACAGGATTCCTGATGCCAATCCGGGTACAATCCGCCCCCTCTTCGATTTCTCCAAGGAACCTCCATGTCCGGGCTTGAACTGTTTGCCGCCGCCCTCGGTGTCATTGCCGTCTGGCTGACGGTCAAACAGAATGCCTGGTGCTGGCCCATCGGCCTGGTCATGGTGCTGCTTTATAGCTGGATCTTTTTTGAGGTGAAGCTGTATTCGGACATGCTGCTGCAAGTCGTCTATGCCGCTTTGCAGCTTTACGGCTGGTGGCAGTGGACGCAGGTTGGCGAAACCACCCATGGCCGCGAAGTCAGTCGGCTCGATACCCGGTCTGTGGCGTTGAGCCTTGCTATTGGCGCACTCGGCAGTCTGTTGCTGGGGGCGGCCATGGCCCACTGGACCGACGCTGCGCAACCCTGGCTCGATGCAGCGCTGACCGGGTTCAGCCTGGTGGCGCAGGTCTGGATGGCGCAAAAACGTGTCCAGTGCTGGCCGTTGTGGATCGCCCTGGATGTGATTTTCGTCGGGTTGTTCATCTATAAGGGCCTGTACCTGACCGCCACCCTGTACGGGTTATTCACCGTTATCGCCGTGCAGGGCTGGCGCGAATGGCGCGCCGATCCGGCATTGCGCGCATGAAAGTTCTGGTACTCACCGGCCCCGAATCCAGCGGTAAAAGCTGGCTGGCGGCCGAGTTGCAACAGCGTTTCGGCGGGATTCTGGTCGACGAGTATGTGCGCCGATTCATTGAGCAGAATCCTCGGGACACCACATTGGCCGACATTCCGGAGATTGCCCGCGGTCAATTGGCATGGGAAGACGCAGCGCGGGCGCAACAACCGTCTTTGCTCATCCTCGACACGCACCTGCTGAGCAACATCCTCTGGAGCCAGACCCTGTTTGGCGATTGTTCTGCCTGGATTGAACAAGCACTACTGGCCCGGCATTACGACTTGCACCTGCTGTTGTCGCCGGAACACGTCGAATGGACAGACGACGGCCAGCGTTGCCAACCCCGATTGAGTGAGCGCCAGGCATTTTTCGATCAGACGCTCGACTGGCTTGAACATCACGCACAGCCCGTTGAAGTATTGCACGGAGATTGGGCAGAACGCCGATCCCAGGCACTCAACGCCGTAACCCGTTTGCTCGACGCCTGAACGGCGTTTGGGGCAATTCCCCCTCCCTTTAGGGAAAAATGTCCGACTCTGAAACACCCTCCCTGTCTCAAACGGCCCGTTTCAGCGCCCTTCATCGTTTGCTCACCGGACTTGTAAAGGCATTGATACAACATCAATGAAACCCTTGTTCCAGAGCGGTTTACCCACATTTCCGGGCTGCCAGCGAATGGTTTTGTCTCACCGTTGAAACATCCTCGGCAAAGGGTTCCCGTGCAACATCCGTAAGCTATTGAATTAACAAGATATTCAAAAGCCGGCACAGCTTTCGCTCGCTCCTTTATACAGCTGACCAGGGCCAGCCCAAAAATGAAGGAATGACCGTCGTGAGGATGTTCAATAAAAAAGGCCTGACGTGCCTCCTGCTTATTGCGGGCGCGGGCAGCATTTTGCTCAGTTTCAACGTACAAGCCGAAGGCAACGGTGTCATTGTGCTTGATCGTACCCTCCACTCAACTTCCATCGGTCGCAGCGGCGGCAGAGATCCGAACCCGGCCACCATCAATGCCAACCCGTCGGCCCGCGTCATCGGCGAACTCAGCGACGCCGATATTGCCGGGGTAACCACCGGAACGACCCTTCGCAACAATGGGCAAAACCTGGGTGGCATGCAGGGTTTCAATGTCGTCACCAACCCCAACGGTTTGCCCGGCATGTCCGTTGGCCACGGTGGTGGCAGTGGCAGCGCAATCTCCGGAACCATCAATCGCGCCATGAACAGCGGCCTCGGCTCACTGGGCAAAATGGCGGGAGGCCAATGAGATGGATCGTTCCCTTCTTTTACCTGCCCTGTTACTTGCCCTGTTCGGCTGCACCGGCGTGATGGCCGATTCGGGCGTCAGCTCGGTGAATACCGCCACCATCCACGATTCCGGTACTCAATACCGGGGCAACTTCAATGTCAACCAGGCAGCCGGTGATCAACAGCAGCAGGTCAACGTCCGCGCGCTCGCCATTGGTACCGAAGCCGACGCGACCACCAGCGTCAAGCAGACAATCACTACGCCCGCCAATCCGTCGATGGACTCGACGGCCAATATCGGCGGAACGTCCTTCAGCAATGGCATTGGCGTACTGGGCGTCAACCAGGGCGCCGGGACCAACAACCAGATGACCAATGCGATGCGCATCAGCATCGGTGCGGCACCGCAAGCCGTTGACGATAGTGCCCTTTCTCAACAGAACGTGGCGTTGTTACCGAACTCCGGAGCAACTGGCACCCCAACCGGCAGTCGCCAGGTCGTGACAAGCGACCAGGCCTTCACCGGCAGCCGGGGAGTGATCCAGGTGAACCAGAGTGCCGGGGTGGGGAACCGAATGGCTAACACCCTGAGCATCCGGGTCACTGACTGACCCCCGATACAGTGCGATCAGGGAAGCACCAAGACTTGACTGACTAATGAGTACGGAGAAACACCATGAACCCGACAACGGCTCTCAAACCACTGGCTTTCGCTCTGGCAGCTGTGATGGCATTCGCAGCACAAGCAGGTGGTCTTGATGATCACGCGCAGGGCAATGGACAAGGCAACAACGATCAGCCCAAAGGCCCGACGCTGGAACAAATCATGCAGATAACAGCAGGCGCCGGGGCCGCCGTGCTGGACTCGCAGGAAAGCAGTGACAGCGGGGTAGTGAACCGGGGCACCAAAAACGACGCCAAAATCGATAACTCCCTGAACAACTCCAACGGCAACATAGGCGCCAACGTTGCAGCCGGTAACGGCAACCAGCAAGACAACGCCGCCGCCCTTGCCACGGCGGACGAAGCCTTTATCTTCGGCTCCGCCGTCACCGTCTCCAGCGCGACTCAGAAGAGCAACGGCAACACCGCCAGGAACCACTCCAACACCAACAACACAACGCTCAATAACGCTGGCAACAGCGGTTCCGGCAACATCGGCATCAATGTGACCACCGGCGACTTCAACCAACAGAAAAACAACCTGGCGATTGCCGTTTCGGGCGGCCGTGTAGCAGTAGCCGCGGCGGCGGCTAACCAAAGCACGTCCGGGCTGAACGTCACCAACAACGCCAGGACTGATTTCGTACCCGTGGGTGTACTCGGTCTGTCCGGCATATCCACTCAACAAGTGATGACGCCAGAAGGCTGGAGACCTCCCGTAACCAACAATGCTTCGATCACGGGCTCGATGAACAACTTCTCCGGCAACGGCGGAGCCAACGTATCGTCCGGCGTCGGCAACCAGCAAAGCAACTCGCTGTCGATCGCCGCAGGCTGCAAATCATGCCCATAATCGCGGCCGCCATGAAAGCCTCGGCAACGGCACTTTTCCTCGGTCTGAAGGCGTATCGTCCATGTGCAAGACGGCCCTTTTCGCTCTGCTCTGCCTGTCTGGCCTGACCCAGGCTGCACAGATGCCGGTTGCCGCCCTGCCGGGCGGCGTGCTGGTGTACAAGCACGTACAGAGTTTGCGTGAGCGCAAGTTCAGCGACATCGTCGAACAGAAAACCGATTTCAGCTGCGGCGCCGCCGCGCTTGCAACGATACTCCGCCAGGCCTATTGGCTCGACGTCGATGAGGAGCACATCATCAAAGGCATGCTGGTCTACGCCGACCAGGACCTTGTACGTACCCAGGGTTTTTCCATGCTGGACATGAAGCGCTACATAGAAAGCATCGGCATGCGCGCCCGGGGCTACAAGATCCCGCCTGAAAGACTCGATGCCGTAACGATTCCGGTGGTAGTACTGATGGAAATTCGCGGCTACAAGCACTTCGTGGTGTTGCAGCGGGCGGACAAGAACTGGGTCTACATCGGCGACCCGGTGCTCGGTCACAAACGCTACTCCCATGATGACTTTGTCAAAGGCTGGAATGGCATTGTCTTCGCTATCATCGGTCCCGGTTACGACAAAACCAATGCGTTACGCAGTCCACCGGAACCGTTGACTGCCAAAAACAAGATGGATAATTTCCACCCGGTCAAAGATGCTGAATTGATGGAATTTGGTTTCATACAGAGCGACTTCTTTTAATCGCCAATAAGATGACAGGGGGCAGGATGCTCCGGGAGCAGCAAATGAAAACCTCGTATTGGGTGGTCACTGCCTGTCTGGCAGCGACCACTTCAGGTTTTGCTGATGAGTTCAGACCCATCGAAATCAAGGACCAGGAGCTGGCCGAGTTGCGTGGCCGGTATGTGATGCCGGGGCGGATCATCAGCTTCGGCGTTGTCATGAGCAGTACCTGGCGCAACGCCAGTGGTGATCTGATCGGGGCAACCACCTCGATGCGTCTTCAAGCCGAAACGGTCAAGCCCGAGTTCTACGTTTCAACCATCAAACACAACGGTAAAGGCGGTTCGCCCAACTCGGGTACCGGTCATGTAACGGGTGGCGCCGGGCTGAGCACCTCTCAAGGCATCACCCAGGTCACACGGGCTGCAGGCGATGGCAACAGTTCAAACAACAAGATCGCCATCAACGTCAAAGAGGCCAGCACGGCCCCTGCGCCGGTGCCGAGCCGGGGCCAGGCGCTGATAGCCGGTCAAACCATCACCGGCAGCAATGCTGCAGGCAGTGTCGCTGTGTCCGCGACCGGCGGCGGTGTTCAGGTGGCCATTACCGCCAACAACAACCAGGGCTCAAGCCTGCAACAAATCGCCCAAGGCGGGTTACTGCAAGACACCCGGTTGCTGGGCAACAGCAATGTGGTCAACAACATGACTCGACTCAATGTAGTGCTCGACAATAAAGGCCCGAGAGCTGGTGGATTGGGCTACAACCTGAACCAACTCGCTGCATTACGGACCTTGGGGTATTGAGCTACGCTAAATCACGACCATTGGGCACAAATGGACGGCTTTTTCATGTACCGATCGGTATCACTGCATGCAGTTTTATGTTTGAGCACTCTACTTCCGGCGGCGATGTTACAGGCAGCACCAGACGCGGAACTGCAGGCTCTCAAACAAGAACTGCTGGAGTTGAAACAACGATACGAAGTCCAGCAAAAAGCCCTGGCGGTTCTCGAACAACGGGTCCGCCAGGTCGAAGACCAGCCCGCTTCGCCCCCTCCCAAACGCCTGGCCAAGTCGCCAGCGGATCTCAAGGGCAATCAAAATGTCGCCACTGGCACCGGTGCCGCAGCGGCTTCAGGGGGCGCCGCCGGGGGCAGCGGCAGCTCCTATGGACAATCGCTGGCCGATGACTCACAACCGGCGCAAAGCGTTTCAAACCTGTATGACGAGGCCAGCGGGTTCTTCGGCGGTGGCAAGTTCAGCGTCGAAACCGGGATAACCTACTCCCGATACGATACCCGCCAACTGGTCCTCAACGGTTTTCTCGCCCTGGACTCGATCTTTCTCGGTGCCATCAACCTGGACCGGATCAAGGCCGACACCTGGACGCTGGACCTCACCGGCCGCTACAACTTCAACAATCGCTGGCAGTTCGACCTGAACGTGCCGGTGGTCTACCGTCAGTCCACCTATCAGTCCGGTGGTGGCAATAACGGCACGGCAAACGTCACCAGCGAAGATACCGTCAAAGAAGACCCGACCATTGGTGACGTCAACTTTGGTATCGCCTACAAATTCCTCGACGAATCGGCCAACACCCCGGATGCCGTGGTGACCTTGCGCGTCAAGGCGCCGACCGGCAAAGACCCGTTCGGCATCAAACTGGTTCGGGTGGACGACAACTCCAACCTGGCCGTGCCTGAGTCCTTGCCTACCGGTAATGGCGTCTGGTCGATTACACCGGGGATCTCGCTGGTCAAGACGTTCGATCCGGCCGTGCTGTTCGGCAGCCTGTCCTACACGCACAACCTGGAAGACTCTTTCGACGACATCAGCTCCAACCCGGCGGTCAAGACACCTGGCAAAGTACGCATTGGCGACAGCTTCCAGATTGGCGCCGGTATTGCGTTCGCCTTGAACGAAAAGATGAGTATGTCGTTCTCGGTCTCTGACCTGGTGCAACGCAAAAGCCAGCTCAAGGAAGATGGCGGGGATTGGCAATCGGTGGTATCCAGCGATGCCAACGCCGGTTACTTCAATATCGGCATGACCATCGCGGCCACCGACAACCTGACCATCGTACCGAACCTGTCCATCGGCATGACGGACGATGCCCCGGACTTCCAGTTCAGCCTGAAATTCCCTTACTACTTCTGACCCGAACAAAAAAACGCTGCGATTTCAATCGCAGTGTTTTTTTTGTTTCAGGCTGGGGTTTAGCGAATCTGGTGCTTGTGCAACAACCGGTAGAAGGTCGGTCGCGACACACCCAATACTTTGGCGGCGACACTCAGGTTGTCGCTGTGGCGGTTCAATACATCGCACAACGCCTGGCGTTCAGCCCGGGCCTTGTATTCTTCGAGGGTGCCCATCGGCGCGGCGATTGCCTGCTGGCTGATCAATCCCAGATCACGGGCCTCGATCTGCCTGCCTTCGGCCAACACCAGCCCGCGACGAACACGATTCGCCAATTCGCGAACATTGCCTGGCCAGTCGTGTTTGCCCATGGCAATCAACGCGTCTTCGCTGAAACTGCGTGGGCGACGCCCGGTTTCATGGCTATAGAAATGGGAGAAGTGGTTGGCCAGCGTCGCCAGGTCGCCATAGCGCTCGCGCAGCGGAACGGTCACCACTTGCAATACGTTCAAGCGGTAATACAAGTCTTCGCGAAAGCGTCTCTTCTCGATGGCGGCCTCAAGGTCGACGTGCGTCGCCGCCAAAACCCGCACGTCCACCGGAATCGGCTGACTGCCGCCCACCCGCTCTATGTGCTTTTCCTGGAGGAACCGCAACAGGTTGGACTGCAACTCCAGTGGCAGGTCACCGATCTCGTCGAGAAACAGGGTGCCACCGTTGGCGGCTTCTATCCGTCCGACCTTGCGCTGGTGCGCACCGGTAAATGCCCCTTTCTCATGGCCAAACAACTCGGACTGGATCAAATGCTCGGGAATTGCACAACAATTGATCGCAATAAAGGGTTTGCTGTGACGCTGGGACTGACGATGCAGGGTTCGTGCGACCAGTTCTTTGCCAGTACCGCTCTCCCCCCGAATCAACACCGGAGATTCGGTCGGAGCCAGTTTGCTCAACAATTTTCGCAGTTCACGGATAGGTTTGCTGTCGCCCAGCAACTCGTGCTCGGGCTGGTCAATATGGACCGTGCCCTGCCCGCGCAACCGCGCCATTCCAAACGCCCGGCCCAGCGTTACCTGAACCCGGGACACATCGAATGGCAAGGTATGAAAGTCAAAAAACCACTCACAGACGAAGTCACCGACATTTTGCAGTCGCAGCACTTCCTGATTGAGTACGGCTATCCACTCGGTGCCACTGCGGCTGATCAACTCCTTGACGGCGTCAGGGTGCTCAAGGTGAAAGGGCTGCAAGCGTAACAAGCCCACGTCACAGGTTCGGTCAGCGGCGTTCTCCAGCGTGCAGCTGTCAACGTCCCAACCTGCAGAGCGCAATCCTGGGATCAGACGATAGCAATCGTCGCAAGGGTCCACCACTAATAGACGTCGTAAAGCAGGCGCATTACTCATGACTGTTCCTTGGCGCCAAATTTAAGAAATTTTATTAAAAACAGTCGTTTGGCAGACCTGACTGTAACATTAGCAAGAATTTGACAGGCTCTTGTACCGTTTAACTATAGAGGGGCTATACAAGCAGTTATAAGATGCGACTTTGTTAGTTACCTAACGACTCTTTCCTTTCATTCAGCTTTCAATGCCAGGCTCATTCTTGAGCATTTGAAATAAAGTGGAAATTTTTTTTGATTGTGTGTGACCCACACCCCGGTTGCGGGCATCAGTACAAGTAACCAGCCGAACGGTAAGCCCAACCGTCGGCACATCACTTGATTGGGCATGCAGAGGAAGACCCCATGAACGCCCCGCTCCGTATCAACGAAGCACTTCTGATTGCCGACCGCGCATTTAAACCATTCAAATGCGTGGCCTGGGCTCCACAGGACGGTAATGGCGAACTCAGCCTGACCGTTATCGACCGCACCAGCACCAGCATTGGCCGCAAGCAGATCCCAAGCAGCGCTTACTCCGATCCCGCACAACTCGAACTGCTGCTGGAACAGGCCCGCGCCGAATTGAGCCAGGAAGGCTACACGCTGCAGTCGTGGTCGATGCCGCACTAATTGTTATGCGGATTGCTCCGGGGTAATCCGCACCCTCCTCCAGTCATTAGTTCGCTGGTTTTTCTGGCCATGCGCACTTCTTGACGCCGTTTATTTCGAACTTTGCATACGCCTGATACTTTGCAGGCTTGCCAATGGTTCGAAAAGACACTGTTGTGGCACACAACGACCCTCCGTCTGTTAGTTCTTGCCGTTGTGCATCCCTTGATTCAGGGATTGAATATTTTCCTTATAAGTCGCCACCCAAACTTCTGGACCGTGACGACGCGCAAGGAGATGCGGTGCATGTCAATCCAGCCGGCCTTTGCCTACCCCGCCACCCGGAACAACGCCGGGACCCTCGATACGACGTTTGCCGCCAACGGCAAGACCCAAGTGTATTTCGCCGACAGCCTTTCCAGCCAGGCCAATGGCATTGCGATCGATGCGCAGGGTCGCTTGCTGGTAGCCGCAAAAGTCGTCATGGCCGATGGCAGTCGCTTTGGCCTGGCCCGCCTGCTGAAGGATGGTTCCGCAGACCTCGCATTCGGCCAACAAGGCAGTGTCATCGGGCAATTCGAGCCTGGGTTCGAAGCCATGGGCACAAAGGTCCTGGTCATGCCCGACGGCACTATCCTGTTGGCCGGCCTGCAATACGAAAACGCACGCCGCACGCTCCCGGCCCTGGCGTTGCTGGATCAAGAGGGTCGCCTGATTCGCCGCTTTGGTGATAATGGCTGCCGTGTCGTGCGATTGCCGGGTGGTCTGTCCCTGGGCATGCGCAATGCCTGTCTCCCGCCCGGTGTGCCGGGCGCCGAAGCCTGCGATGTCGGCGTGCAACAAGACGGTCGAATCCTGATTCTGGCCAACCATCACTACGAACCGGCTGATCACGCCGGTATGTTGATACGGCTGGATGTCGAAGGCTCGCTGGACTACTCGTTCAACGACCGCGGCTTTGTCGTGGTCAGGCACCTGCTGATGAACACCTGGCTCAGCAGCCTGACGCTACAACGTGATGGCCGGATTCTGGTCGGTGGATCGATCAACTTCCCTGAAGAAGGCTTGCTGGCACGCTATCACCCTGACGGGCGCCTCGACGACAAGTTTGCCGTGGATGGATTCATGGCCTTCAAGGCGCAAGGGCATGGTGCCCGGGTCAGTCAGGTGGTCCAGCAAAACGAAGGTGACATCCTGTGTTTTGGCAGCAGTCGCGAGCCGATGCACTGCCTGACCTTTAAAATGCACAGCAACGGCCGCCCCGACACTCATTGCAACGGCGGAAAACCGCAGCGGCTGGTAATCGGTCACAGCGGATGCCAGTGGAACGCCGCGCAGTTACAGCCCGATGGCGGTGTGCTGACGGCGGGCGCCACCATCGGCGGCGTTGAAGCAGACTTCATTCTGGGGCGATACCTGCCCAACGGCCGTCCCGATCGCCACTTTGGCAAAGGCTGCGGCTGTACGCGTACCCGCCTCGGCCCCCACCGGGATACCGCCACGTGTGTCGCCGTGCAGGCCGATGGAAACATCGTTGCGGGAGGCTATTCACTGCACGGCAATTACAAGGCGGTCATCGCACGCTATTTGGGATAAACACCTGCGTTTTTCCCGTGCTTGATCTTCTCGCCCGCTTGCGGCAAGTTGCGCGCTTCTTAAAACAAGGAGCAGCCGATGTCCGGTTCAATGGCCCATGCGTTCGCGCACAACTTTCTCGGGCACTCGCCCCGTTGGTATAAGGCCTGCATCGTCGGCTTCCTCATCCTCAATGCCCTGGTGCTGTGGACCGCAGGCCCGGTGGCTGCCGGCTGGCTGCTGGTGCTGGAGTTCATCTTCACCCTGGCCATGGCGCTCAAATGCTATCCGCTGATGCCCGGCGGCCTGCTGATGATTGAAGCCCTGTTGCTGAAGATGACCACGCCCCAGGCGCTATACGACGAGTTGCTGCACAACTTCCCGGTGATCCTGCTGCTGATGTTCATGGTAGCCGGCATCTACTTCATGAAGGACTTGTTGCTGTACCTGTTCTCGCGCTTGCTGCTCGGGGTTCGTTCCAAGGCCCTGCTGGCGCTGATGTTCTGTTTTTTATCGGCCTTTCTGTCGGCGTTTCTCGATGCCTTGACCGTGACCGCCGTGATCATCAGTGCCGCCGTGGGTTTTTACTCGGTGTATCACCGTGTCGCCTCCGGTAACGATCCGCGTCAGGACAGCGAGTTCAACGACGACCAACATCTGCCCACCCTGCATCACGACGATCTCGAACAGTTCCGCGCTTTTCTGCGCAGCCTGCTGATGCACGGTGCCGTGGGCACCGCACTGGGTGGCGTTTGCACGCTGGTCGGCGAGCCGCAGAACCTGCTGATCGGCCATGAAATGGGTTGGCACTTCTCCGAGTTCTTTTCCAAGGTTGCGCCGGTATCCCTGCCGGTGCTGGGAGCCGGATTGGTGACATGCGTCCTGCTGGAAAAGTTGCGCTGGTTCGGATACGGCACGTTGCTGCCGGACAACGTCCGAGCGGTGCTGGCCAACTACGCCGCCGAAGACAACGCCGCGCGCACCTCTCGCCAGCGTGCAGCGCTCCTGGTCCAGGGCTTTGCCGCATTGATCCTGATTGCCGGGCTGGCGTTTCACATTGCCGAAGTGGGCTTGATCGGCTTGATGGTGATCGTATTGATCACGGCCTTTACCGGCATCACCGACGAACACCGCCTCGGCACCGCGTTCAAGGACGCCATGCCGTTCACCGCCTTGCTGGTGGTGTTTTTCGCCGTGGTCGCGGTGATTCATGACCAGCAACTGTTCACACCGTTGATCCAGTGGGTACTGGCACTACCAGCGGACCAACAACCGGGCATGCTGTTCATTGCCAACGGCCTGTTGTCCGCCATCAGCGACAACGTGTTCGTGGCAACCATTTACATCACTGAAGTGAAGCGTGCATTCATGGCGGGTGAGATGACTCGCGAGCATTTCGAAACGCTGGCCATTGCGATCAATACCGGCACCAACCTGCCGAGCGTGGCGACACCCAATGGTCAGGCGGCGTTCCTGTTTTTGCTGACCTCGGCGATTGCACCGCTGGTGCGCCTGTCTTATGGGCGGATGGTCTGGATGGCGTTGCCGTACACCGTGGTGATGGGGATATTGGGCTGGTATGCGGTGAGTTACTGGCTGTAACTCACCAACCACAATGTGGGAGCGGGCTTGCTCGCGAAAGCGGCAGGTCAGTCGACATCAATATTGACCGAAGAACCGCCATCGCGAGCAAGCTCGCTCCCACAGGAAATCCGTGTTATCCGAGGCGATGCCAGACGCGACCATCGCGGGTCAGCAATTCTTCACCGGCTTTGGGGCCGTTCTCCCCGGCGGCATAATTCTGCACGCTGGGGTCCTGCTGCCACGCATCCAGGAACGGCTGCACGGCGCGCCAGCCGTTCTCGATGTTGTCGGCACGCTGGAACAGCGTCTGGTCGCCGGTCAGGCAATCGTAAATCAAGGTTTCGTAGCCGGTGGACGGCTGCATCTCGAAGAAATCCTTGTAGGCAAACCCGAGCTCAATGTTGTCCATCTTCAGAGCCTGGCCGGGACGCTTGGCCAGCAGGTCGAACCACATGCCTTCGTTGGGCTGGATCTGAATGCGCAGATAGGTCGGTTGCAACTCATCGACCTCGGTGTCGCGGAACTGCGCATAAGGCGCCGGCTTGAAACAGATGACAATCTCGGTGTCACGCACACTCATGCGTTTGCCGGTACGCAGGTAGAACGGCACGCCGACCCACCGCCAGTTATCGATCATCACCTTGAGGGCCACATAGGTTTCGGTATTGCTGTCGGGCGCCACGTTGTTTTCCTGGCGATAGCCCGGCAGTGCCTTGCCGTCGATCTCACCCGCGACGTATTGGCCGCGCACCGAGTTGACGCGGGCCTCCTCCACCGTCCAGGGCCGGATCGCACCGACGACCTTGGCTTTCTCGCCGCGTACCGCATCGGCGCCAAACGCAGCGGGTGGCTCCATTGCCACCATCGCCAGCAACTGGAACAGGTGATTGGGCACCATGTCCCGTAGCGCGCCGGTGTGCTCGTAAAAACTGCCACGGGTTTCCACGCCGACGGTTTCGGCGGCGGTGATCTGCACGTGGTCGATGTAGTGATTGTTCCAGAACGCCTCGAACAGGCTGTTGGAGAACCGGCTGACCAGGATGTTCTGCACGGTCTCCTTGCCCAGGTAATGGTCGATCCGATAGATCTGCTTTTCCGTCATCACCTTGAGCAGGCAAGCGTTCAAGGCCTCGGCCGTATGCAGGTCGGAGCCGAAAGGCTTTTCGATCACCACCCTTCTGAACGCCTCGGGGGTTTCTTCCAGCAAACCGGCCGAACCGAGGCGGCGCACCACTTCACTGAAGAATCGCGGCGCGGTGGCCAGGTAGAACACCGCATTGCCGGTACCGCTGTCGGCGATTTTTGCCGCCAGCGCTTGATAAGTGCTGTCGTCCAGGAAATCGCCCTGGACGTAGCTGATGCCTTTGGCGAGCTTGGCCCACACCGCCGGATCAAGGGCCTGATCGCCCTTGCCGGTCTTGGTGGCCACCTCGTTGCGGATGAAGTCTTCGAGTTTTTTCGCGAAGCCTTCATCGCTGATGGCATTGTGGTCAACGCCGATGATCCGCAGTCCATCCCCGAGTAAACCGTCACGACTGAGGTTGTACAGCGCCGGCATCAGCAGGCGCTTGACCAGATCGCCGTGGGCGCCGAACAGGAACAGCGTGGTCGGCGGCGCGGGTTCAGCCTTGGATTTTCTGTGGATCGTGTGGGTCATTTTTTCGCAGTCTCCACGTGGCCGCCGAAGCCAAAGCGCTGGGCCGAGAGGATCTTGTCGCCAAAGGTGCCTTGGCCACGCGAACGGTAGCGGGAGAACAGCGAGTTCGACAGCACCGGCACCGGCACCGCTTGCTCCATGGCGGCTTCGATGGTCCAGCGACCTTCACCGCTGTCGGCCACCGAGCCGGAGAAACCGTCGAGTTTCGGATCGCTGGCCAGGGCGTCGGCAGTCAGGTCGAGCAACCACGACGACACCACGCTGCCACGACGCCAGACTTCGGCGATGTCCGCCACGTTCAGGTCGAAACGCTGATCTTGCGGCAGGTTCTCGCTGTTTTTGGTTTGCAGAATGTCGAAGCCTTCGGCAAACGCCTGCATCATTCCGTATTCGATGCCGTTGTGGATCATCTTGACGAAATGCCCGGCGCCTGCAGGGCCTGCATGGATATAGCCACGCTCGGCACGATCGTCGTCGGACCTGCGGTCCTTGGTACGCGGGATGTCGCCCATGCCAGGGGCCAGGGTAGCGAACAGCGGGTCAAGACGCTTAACGGTCGCGGCATCGCCGCCGATCATCATGCAGTAACCACGCTCCAGGCCCCAGACGCCGCCAGACGTGCCGACGTCGATGTAATGCAGGCCTTTTTCCGACAGGGTTTTGGCCCGGCGGATATCGTCCTTATAGAAGGTGTTGCCGCCGTCGATGATGGTGTCGCCGGCTTCGAGCAAGGTGCTCAGGGTGTCGATGGTTTCTTCGGTCGGTGCGCCTGCCGGCAGCATGACCCACACCGCACGCGGCTTGGCCAGACCAGCGACCAGGGCCGGCAGATCGGTGACGCCGGTGGAGCCCTCAGCGGACAAGGCTTCGACAAAGGCGGTATTGCGGTCGTAAACAACGGTGGTGTGCCCGTTGAGCATCAGGCGCCGCGCAATATTGCCGCCCATGCGGCCCAGTCCAATAATCCCGAGTTGCATGTGCTGATGCTCCCTACTACAAATAAAAGGTGTGTCAAAGGTTATAGCCCAACGCGACTCATGAGGTTAGTCCAGAGCGTTGGCGTGAAGTTTCCGGGCATTGTGCCCGATCCTGATGGATAACGTCGGCAATCAAGCCGAAGACACAACGACAATCAAAAATAAAAAAGTTCCCTTCAGGGGCAAAAGAAATCAAAATTGGCGCCGATAGTAGATCAGCCGTTGATTTCGAGGCGGACCTACAGTTGAGACACGCCATTTGCGAGGTGAGCAATGGGCACAGTACACACCGCACTGCCAGCACAAACTCTTTATGTCACTATCCGCCGCGATGAATTGCGTCAGTTGAAAGACGAACGCGATCAATTGAAACAGGAGCTGGCGCAATTGCGGCTGCTGCTGCAAGCCAGTCAGACGCAACCCCTGGCTGTGACGTAACGCGCCCCACTCGCCTGTCACCCTCCTTTCAAGCGGGAGCAGTCTGCACTGCTTCACTCGCGGTCGTTCAGCAGTAATTCTTTGTAGCAGCTGCCGAGCCCGCGAGGCTGCGTTCGGCTGCAAAGCAGTCGTGAGTCCAGCTGACGTGGTCTGCCTGACATACCGCAATTATTGATTTTTACGACTGCTTCGCAGCCGAACGCAGCCTCGCGGGCTCGGCAGCTGCTACAGGTCTCACTACAGCTTAACTGACTGGCATCAGGCCGATTCCCGCCCCTTTTTCATGCTCCCGTCGCAGCCATCAAGGCCGTGGTGAAGTTAATTCCCATTTAGCCGAATCGGCGGATAATGTCATTTCGACACTGATTCATTGATTCATGGACGAAAGGCATCCGACATCTGTGGTGGGAGGCAAACCATGAAACGCACTGCATTGATCCTCGCCGGCCTGATGGCCTTGGGCGCAACCAGCGCTTTTGCCGAAGGCGGAGCCGAACGCATGCGCTATTACTACGAAAGTCTGCGACTGGCCCAGCAACAAGCCCTGGGCCACCCCATCCAAAGCACCGAGCTGCGGGTTCCGGACGATCAAACCGCACAAATGACTGAAACCTACAGACCGAAATGATCCATGGGCCTCTGACTGCGGCTCTACAGTCGGAGAAGATTGTTGGGCGTCCTGATGGACGCCCTTGTTTTGCCTGTTGAGTCAGAGACTCTTGGTCCAGAACAACATCCGTCCATGGGCAGGGTCGAACATGCCGGCGGCGAAACCGGCTTTTTCATAAGAGCCCTGCGCCACGGCATTGCCTTCCAGCACTTCCAGGGTGAGCTTGCAGCAGCCACGCTGACGGGCGATGTCCTCGACCTTTTGCAGCATCTTCTGGCTCAAGCCCAGGCCGCGAAACTTTTTCACCACAGACACATCGTGCACATTGACCAACGGCCGGCAGGCAAAGGTGGAGAACCCTTCGAAGCAATTGACCAGCCCGGCCGGCTCGCCACCGACAAAGGCCAGCACGCTGAAAGCGTGGGGACGCCTGGCAAGCTCAGCCGGGAGTTGCGCAAGCACACCGGCCGGTAACGGCTGGCCACCCCCCATCGGGTCCTCGGCGTAGTGGTTCAACACCAGGCAAATAGCCTCGGCATGCACCGGATTGGTGTAGCTGGCCTGAAGCACAAGAATTTCTGCGGAGTCCATTTCCATCCTCGATCACACATGAAGTAGCCCCCAGCATGTATTTCACGCTGAAGTGCCGGCAGACCATAGCGCGAGCACCGGGGTAACGACAATCGCAACCGAGGAAATCTTTGGCGCTCAAGCGCCCCAGATCAAAGCTTCCGTCCATCCCAGCTCGGCAAAGTCCTCGGCCCGCAAGTGCGACTCACCGGCACAGAAAAATTCGTCGAGTTGCGGTGGCTTGACCGAGGTGCCGCTGAGCATGGCGTGAACCTGGCCGCGGTGATGGATCTGGTGTTCAAACAAATGGGACAGCAGACGCAGTCGGCTGTCGTGTTGCGGGGTGTCACGGGCGATGGTCACGATTTTGCCGAGGTCGGCGTCGCGCATCTGCTCACAGTAGGCGATCAGCCGGCGGTCGACGTGGGCCTGTTCGCCGACGAGGTCCGTCGCCAGGAGGCAGGGCTCGTCTTCCTTGAAAAACCTATGACAATCGGGATGCGGATCATCGCCGCGCAATTCGCGCTCCAGGGCGTCCACATAGAACCAGTCACAGGTGAGGATGTGGTTGAGCGTGGCGCGAATAGTGGGGAAGAAGCTGACCCGGGGTGCGGTCAGCTCCTGCGGGCTCAACTGCCGCCAGGCTTTGGCCAGTCGGTGATTGGCCCAGGCGTTCTGATAGGCCATGGTCAGCAAATGGTGCGACAGGGGCTGATTCATGTTCGCTGCTCCCGATCAAACTTCGGCAAACCGTTGCAGTTGCATTTCCTGTAGGCGGCTGAGGGTACGGCGGAACGGGAATTCCAGATAACCCTCGGTGTAAAGCGACGCCATTGGCACTTGCGCTTCAAGGTACAGCGGCACCTTGCGGTCGTAGCACTCGTCCACCAGCGCGATGAAACGTCTTACGCCGTCGTCATGCACCGACAATTGCGGCAGCTCGCGGTCCCCCGCTTCCACCCGCTCGACACCGTCCTCTGTACCTCGGGCGATGCGCCCGGCACGTTTTTGCGCACTGAGGTTGGGTACGTCCCCCAACAGAATAGCGCCGTAGGTATCGCACAGGGCGATGAAATCCATGGCCGCGAAGGGTTGCTCGCATAGCGCGGCGTAACGGGTCCAGAGCACAGTCGGGCTGGCCTTGACCACCTCAAGGGCGCGGTAACCGACCTTGACCGGCTCGCTCGATACCGCCTGGTCCACAGTCAACCCCGCGAACACCTCGGCGAATTTGCCGGGCTGGCCGGGCTCGGCCACCCAATAGCGTTGCGAACCGGCACCCGGATGCAGGCGATGGTCTTCCCCGCCATCCACCGCAATCACCTGCATGTGTTGCTTGATCGCCGCGATGGCGGGCATGAAACGGTCGCGATTGAAACCGTCGGCGTACAACTGGTCCGGCGGCAGATTGGACGTGCAGACCACCACCACGCCCTGCTCGAACATCACCTGGAACAGGCGCCCGAGAATGATCGCGTCACCGATGTCATTAACGAACAACTCGTCAAAACACAGTACGCGCACTTCTTCGGCCAATTCGCGGGCCAACGCCTTGAGTGGATCGGCGGTGCCGGTCAGTTGAAACGAGCGCTGGTGCACCCAGCCCATGAAATGGTGAAAGTGCTGGCGCCGCGCCGGGACTCGCAGGCTTTGGTAGAACTGGTCCATCAGCCAGGTTTTGCCCCGCCCGACCGGGCCCCACAAGTACACCCCGGAAATGCGCGAACGGCCTTCGTGCAGCGCTTCGTGGCATTTTTGCAGCGCCCACACGGCATATTCCTGAGCCTCGTCCTGGACAAAGCCCTTGTGTTCGATGGCGTGCTGCCAGGCGTTTAAGGGGGATTCGATAGTCATGGGCGGCAGTATGCCATTGCGCGTCGATGTCGCGACCAGTGATCGGCGGTTTTATGCAGGAAGGAAAAGCACCTTGACGCATTAAATTACTGACATCATATTTAATAGATGCTTCTTGTAATCTATTAAACCTTGTCGCCATCCCTCTGGAGTCATCCCATGCATTACAAAGTTTTCGGTCGTAAAACCGGCTTGCGTGTTTCCGAACTGGCGTTGGGCGCCGGCAATTTCGGCACCGGTTGGGGGCATGGCGCCGAGCGTGACGAAGCCAGGCGCATTTTTGATGGCTACCTGGAGGCCGGTGGTAACTTCATCGATACCGCCAATGGTTACCAGGGCGGGCAGTCCGAGGCCATGCTCAGCGAATTCATCAACGCGGAACGGGATAGCCTGGTCATCGCCACCAAATACACCCTCGGGACGACACCGGCGGCCGGCATTTCCCACACTGGCAACAGCCGCAAGAACATGGTGCGCGCCGTCGAGGAAAGCCTGAAACGCCTGAAGACCGATCATATCGATCTGTTCTGGGCCCATATGAGCGACGGTGTCACACCGATGGAAGAGATCCTGCGCGGCTTCGACGATCTGGTCAGTGCCGGCAAGATTCATTACGCCGGGCTGTCGAACTTCCCCGCGTGGCGCATCGCCCGTGCCGACCTGCTGGCCGAGGTACGCGGTTTTGCACCGATTGCCGCGATCCAGGTCGAGTACAGCCTCGCCGAACGCACCGCTGAGCGTGAACAACTGCCGATGGCCGAAGCCCTGGGCCTGGCCGCGACATTGTGGTCGCCGCTGGGTGGCGGCTTCCTCACCGGCAAGTATCGCAACAGTGAAGGCGACAATCGCGCGAACAAGCTCGGCGTGCTGATTCATACCGAAAAAAGCGCCCGCGAAACCGCCCTGCTCGACACCTTGATCGGCGTCGCCGCAGAACTGGACGCCAGCCCGACCCACGTGGCCATTGCCTGGCTGCGGGAAAAGGCCAAGCGTTCGACCACGGCGCTGATTCCGATCCTCGGCTCCCGGACCCGCGAGCAATTGGACGCGACATTGGGGGCACTGAATGTGCAGTTGAATGCTGAGCAATTGGCGCGACTCGATGGCGTCAGTGACGTGGCCAAAGGCGTGCCGCACGAATCCATCAGCGGGTCATTGGCACGCTTCAGCGGTGGTCGGGTCCTCGATCTGCCGAGCATTCCAGTGGCCTGACACAAATCACAATTGTGGGAGCGGGCTTGCTCGCGAAGGCGTCGTATCAGTCGACATAGTTGTTGAATGACACACCGCTTTCGCGAGCAAGCCCGCTCCCACAGGGGTTCAGCGTTTACCGATCGACCTTGTGCCTGGCCGCATACAGACACAGCATCTCCATCGCCAGCGTCGCCGCCGCCAGTGACGTGATCTCTGCGCTGTCATAGGCCGGGGCCACTTCCACCACGTCCATGCCCACCAGATTGATCCCGCGTAATCCGCCGAGAATCTCCAGTGCCTGCACCGTGCTCAAGCCGCCGCAGACTGGCGTTCCCGTACCGGGCGCGAACGCCGGATCGAGGCAGTCGATGTCGAAGGTCAGGTACACCGGGTTATCGCCGACCCGCGCCCGAATCGCCTCGACAATCGCTTCGCAGCCACGACGATGCACTTGCCGCGCGTCCAGCACTTCAAAGCCCTGATGATCGTCATTGGTGGTGCGCAAACCGATTTGCACCGAGCGCGACGGGTCGACCAGCCCTTCCCTGGCCGCGTGCCAGAACATGGTGCCGTGGTCGATGCGCTTGCCCTCTTCGTCCGGCCAGGTGTCGCTGTGGGCGTCGAAATGGATCAGCGACAACGTCCCGTGCTTGCGCGCATGGGCCTTGAGCAGCGGATAGGTGATGAAGTGATCGCCGCCGAACGTCAGCATCGCGCTGCCGGCATTGAGAATGTGCTCAGCGTGGGCCTCAATCATTTCGGGCGTCGACTGCGGCGAACCGTAGTCGAAATCGCAATCGCCATAATCGATCACCGCCAGATGGTCGAACGGGTCAAACGTCCACGGCCAGTGCCGTTCCCAGGCAATCCCGGCAGAGGCGGCACGAATGCCGCGTGGCCCGAAGCGTGCGCCGGGGCGGTTGCTGGTGGCGGTGTCGAACGGCACGCCACTGACAGCCACATCAACACCACGCAGGTCGCGGCTGTAGCGGCGACGCATGAAACTGGTAATGCCGGCGTAGGTGCTTTCGGCGGCCGTGCCGTAAAGGCTGTCACGGGTAAGGGCTTGATCGTTCTGCATCGGGGTGTCCATTGAAGGCTCCTTTTTATTATTGGCGGCTACGGAAAGTGGTCCACAGACGGGTGCGCTGACGCATGTCCTTGAGGTTCATGCTGCGGTCGGCATACAGCCGCTCACGCACGTCAGCCAGTGGATAGATGTCCGGGTCGGTGCGCACCGCTTCATCCACCAGCGGCGTGGCGGCCTGGTTCGCCGTGGCGAAGAACAACGTATTAGTCAGTGCCGCCACGGACTCGGGGCGCAACATGAACTCGATAAAGGCGCGAGCGGCTTCGGGGTGCGGCGCGTCCTTGGGAATGGCCAGGTTGTCCTGCCACACGAGGGTGCCTTCCTTGGGAATCCGGTAGGCAATTTCATAGGGTTTGTTGGCTTTGCGCGCCTGATCGGCGGCCATGCTCGCGTCACCGTTGTAGGTCAATGCCAGACAAACGCTGCCATTGGCCAGGTCGCTGATCTGCCGTCCAGTGGCGACGTACAGCACATTCGGCTGCAACTGATGCAGCAACACCTCGGCGGCTGACAGATCGTTCTTGTCGGTGCTGTAGGGATCTTTACCCAGGTAATGCAGCGCCAGCCCGATCACTTCCTGAGGCGAGTCGAGAATGGCGATGCCGCAATCCTTCAACTTGCTCGCGTACTCGGGCTTGAACAGCATATCCAGACTGTTGAGTGGCACGTCCGGCAAGCGCTGCTTCACCGCCTCGACGTTCATGCCCAATCCCAATGTGCCCCAGGTATAAGGCACGCCGTAGCGGTTGCCCGGATCGACAGCGGCGAGTTTTTCCAGCAAATCCGGATCGAGGTTGGCGTAACCCTTGAGGCCTTCGTGGGGGATCGGTTTCAGCGCCCCGGCAGCAAGGCCCCGGGCCAGCACACTGGAGGACGGCACCACCACGTCATAACCGCTGCCGCCGGTGAGCAACTTGGTCTCCAGCACTTCCGAAGAATCAAAGGTGTCGTAGCGCACATGGATGCCGGTTTCCTGCTCGAACCGTTGCAGGGTTTCGGGGGCGACGTAATCAGCCCAACTGTACAGATTGACCACGTTGTCTTCGGCCTGGGCCGATGCAGCCATGGCAAGGAATAGCGCGGGTAAACACAGCTTGAACACGGGAGCCATGACGAACACCTGACCGGAGGAAGTGGTTGCAGGATGCGTCGTCGGATACATTGGTGAAATATCAAGTTAATTAACCTGACTTTATGACGGAGTAATGTTTGATGCTCGGCCAACTGCATGATCTGGATCTGCAATTGTTGCGTCTGTTTGTCAGCGTGGTGGAGTGCGGCGGGTTCAGCGCAGCCCAGGGCGAGTTGGGGTTGAGCCAGTCGAGCATCAGCCAGCAAATGGCCAAGCTGGAAACCCGTCTCGGCTATCGCTTGTGCAGTCGCGGCAAGGGCGGATTCAAAATCACCCCCAAGGGCGAGCAATTGCTCAGCGCCACCCGCGGGTTGTTCCAGTCCATCGAAGCGTTCCGCCATCAATCCAACGGCGTCGCCGGACGCTTGATCGGCGAGGTGCGCCTGGGTCTGTCCGAAGCCCTGGATCAATCGGTGCTGCAACGAGTGGCCGATGCGATCCGGCGCTTCCGTGAGCGGGACGAGTCGGTGCGTATCGAACTGATCAGCGCCATGCCCGGCGAAATGGAACGCTTGCTGCTGCAACAGCGACTGGACCTCGCCATCGGTTATTTCTCACAAGTGCAAAGCGCGTTTGACTACCGCCAACTGTTCATAGAAACCCAGCACTTGTATTGCGCTCCCGGCCATCCGCTGTTCACCAACGCGCAACCGGACGATCAGGACCTCCAGGCCTGCGACCGGGTCGATCACCCCTACCGTTTCCTGCGCAGTGATGAACCCTTTCAGGGCAAGCGGTGTTCGGCGCGTTCGGAACAGGTCGAAGGCACCCTCGCCTTTATCCTTTCCGGCAAGCATGTCGGTTATTTGCCCAGCCACTTTGCCCGTGGCTGGGAAGAAAAAGGTTTGCTCAGGGCCGTACGTCGAAACGACATGAGTTTCGATGTCGCGTTTCATCTGGCCCGGCACCGGGCGCAGGTGGCCGGCGATGCGCAGAAGGCATTCGAAGAGGATTTGCTCGCCGCGTTTGCCTGAATACGCCGTGGTCTACGCTGAAACGATGCCGGTCATCACCATGCAAAAATGCACAGATAACCTGCACTTATTCGGGTTGTACAAGGCAAATTTGCACTGATACGATCCCCCATCGCTCGCGCGCGAGCATCTCGATAAAGAACAATAAAAGCAGGGAGTTAGTGATGACTGCTCAGGTTTCATCGAAGGGGCCGCTGTCCATGGATGCCATGCAAAACGAAGTGCTGGCCGAGGTGCGCAACCACATCGGTCATCTGACCCTCAATCGCCCCGCCGGCCTCAATGCCCTGACCCTGGACATGGTGCGCAACCTGCACCGCCAGCTCGACGCCTGGGCCCAGGATTCGCAAGTACATGCGGTGGTCTTGCGCGGCGCCGGCGAAAAAGCCTTCTGCGCCGGCGGCGACATTCGCTCGCTGTATGACAGCTTCAAAAGCGGCGACACACTGCATGAAGATTTCTTCGTCGAGGAATACGCCCTCGACCTCGCGATCCATCATTACCGCAAACCGGTGCTGGCCCTGATGGACGGTTTTGTCCTTGGCGGCGGCATGGGGCTGGTGCAAGGCGCAGACTTGCGCGTGGTCACCGAGAAAAGCCGTCTGGCGATGCCGGAAGTCGGCATTGGCTATTTCCCCGACGTCGGCGGCAGTTACTTCCTGTCGCGCATCCCCGGTGAACTGGGGATTTATCTCGGCGTCAGCGGCGTGCAGATTCGCGCCGCCGATGCGCTGTATTGCGGCCTGGCCGACTGGTACCTGGAAAGCGACAAGCTGGGCGTCCTGGACGAGAATCTCGACCAGCTCGAATGGCACGACACACCGCTCAAGGACCTGCAAAGCCTGCTGGCAAAACTCGCCGTCCAGCAACTACCCGACGCTCCGCTGAGTGCACTGCGGCCGGCCATCGACCACTTCTTCGCCCAACCCGATGTGCCGAGTATTGTGGAGCAACTGCGCCAGGTAAGCGTTGCCGACAGCCATGAGTGGGCCGTCACCACCGCCGACCTGCTGGAAACCCGCTCGCCACTGGCCATGGGCGTCACCCTGGAAATGCTGCGTCGCGGACGCGAGCTGCCACTTGAACAATGTTTCGCCCTTGAGCTGCATCTGGACCGCCAGTGGTTCGAGCGCGGCGACCTGATCGAAGGCGTGCGCGCCTTGCTGATCGACAAAGACAAAACACCACGCTGGAACCCGCCAACCCTCAAGGCGCTGGACGCCGAACACGTGGCGAGCTTCTTCAGCGGGTTTGACCGGAGCGAGAGCTGAGCCATGCACGATATCGAATTGAGCGAAGAGCAAGTCATGATCCGCGACATGGCCCGGGATTTTGCCCGTGGAGAAATCGCGCCCCATGCCCAGGCCTGGGAAAAGGCCGGCTGGATCGACGACGGCCTGGTGGCGAAGATGGGCGAACTGGGCTTGCTCGGCATGGTGGTGCCTGAGGAATGGGGCGGCACCTATGTCGACTACGTGGCCTACGCCCTGGCGGTAGAAGAGATTTCCGCCGGCGACGGTGCTACCGGCGCCTTCATGAGCATCCACAACTCCGTGGGCTGCGGGCCGGTGCTCAACTACGGCAGCGAAGAACAGAAACAAACCTGGCTGGCGGACCTGGCCAGCGGCCAGGTCATCGGCTGCTTCTGCCTGACCGAACCCCAGGCCGGTTCCGAGGCCCACAACCTGCGCACGCGCGCCGAACTGCGCGACGGCCAGTGGGTGATTAACGGCGCCAAGCAATTCGTCAGCAACGGCAAGCGCGCCAAGCTGGCGATTGTATTTGCCGTGACCGATCCGGACCTGGGCAAGCGTGGCATCTCGGCGTTCCTGGTACCCACCGACACCGCCGGTTTTATCGTTGATCGCACCGAACACAAGATGGGTATCCGCGCTTCCGACACCTGCGCGGTCACCCTGAACGACTGCACCATCCCTGAAGCCAATCTGCTCGGCGAGCGCGGAAAAGGCCTGGCCATCGCCCTGTCCAACCTCGAAGGCGGCCGCATCGGCATCGCCGCCCAGGCGCTGGGCATCGCCCGTGCAGCGTTTGAAGCGGCGCTGGCCTACTCCCGTGATCGTGTGCAGTTTGGCAAAGCGATCAATGAACACCAGAGCATCGCCAATTTGCTGGCCGACATGCACATGCAGTTGAACGCCGCACGGTTGCTGATCCTGCACGCCGCACGCCTGCGCACGGCCGGCAAGCCCTGCCTGTCGGAGGCGTCACAAGCCAAGCTGTTTGCTTCGGAAATGGCGGAAAAGGTCTGTTCGTCCGCCATTCAGATTCATGGCGGCTATGGCTATCTGGAAGATTATCCGGTGGAGAAGTATTACCGGGATGCGCGGATCACGCAGATCTACGAAGGGTCGAGCGAGATTCAGCGGATGGTGATTGCCCGCGAACTGAAGAACTACCTGGTGTGAAGCTCTAAAAGCATCGCGAGCAAGCCCGCTCCCACAAGGGATCTCGGAAACGCTGAGGTCCAATGTGGGAGCGGGCTTGCTCGCGAAAACGTCAGTGAAAACGCCGCATCACTTGCCTTGGAATTCCGCCTCACGCTTGGCAATAAACGCCGCCATTCCTTCCTTCTGATCCTGCGTCGCAAACGCCGCATGGAACACCCGACGCTCAAAGCGCACGCCTTCGGCCAGGCTCACTTCGAAGGCACGGTTGACGCTTTCCTTGACCATCATCGCAATCGGCAACGATTTTTTGGCGATCAACGCCGCGACTTTCAGCGCTTCATCCAGCAGCTCATCGCTCGGCACGATACGCGCCACGATGCCGCAACGCTCCGCTTCCACGGCATCGATCAAACGCCCGCTCAAGCACATTTCCATGGCCTTGGCCTTGCCCACCGCACGGGTCAGGCGCTGGGTGCCGCCCATGCCCGGCAACACGCCGAGGTTGATTTCCGGCTGACCGAACCTGGCGTTGTCGCCAGCCAGAATGAAGTCGCACATCAGCGCCAGCTCACAGCCGCCACCCAAAGCGAAACCGTTGACCGCCGCAATGATCGGCTTGCGGCGGTTGGCTACGCGGTCGCTGTCGCTGAACAGGTCGTCGATATAGATCTGCGGATAGGTCAGCTCCGCCATTTCCTTGATATCGGCACCGGCGGCGAACGCTTTTTTTGACCCGGTCAGGACGATGCAGCCGATGTTCGAATCGGCTTCCAGGCCATCGAGGGCGTGGTTCAATTCGCTGACGATCTGCGCGTTCAATGCATTCAGCGCTTGTGGACGATTGAGGGTAATCAGGCCGACGCGGCCGTGGATTTCCAACAAAATCGTTTCGTAGCTCAGCTCTTTGTCGCTCACAGGGAACTCCTTCTTATAGATTACGCGAAATGACCATGCGCTGAATATCGCTGGTGCCTTCGTAGATCTGGCAGACCCGCACGTCGCGGTAGATCCGCTCCAGCGGGAAGTCGTTGAGGTAACCGTAACCGCCAAGGGTTTGCAGCGCCGAGGAGCATACCTTCTCGGCCATTTCCGAGGCGAACAACTTGGCCATCGACGCTTCGACCAGGGCCGGTTTGCCGCTGTCGCGCAGGGCGGCGGCGTAGTGCACCATTTGTCGCGCCACGGCGATCTGGGTGGCCATGTCCGCCAGGCGGAACGCCACGGCCTGATGCTCGATGATCGGCTTGCCGAAACTCTCGCGCTCACGGGCGTAGTCACGGGCCGCTTCAAACGCGGCGCGGGCCATGCCCACCGATTGCGAAGCGATGCCGACGCGACCGCCTTCAAGGTTGGCCAGGGCAATCCTGTAGCCTTCACCCTCCTCGCCCAAACGGTTGGCCACCGGCACCTTCACGTCTTCGAAGAGGATCTGGCAGGTGTCGGACGCATGCTGGCCGAGCTTGTCCTCGACCCGCGCAACGGTGTAGCCCGGCGAGTCGGTCGGCACGATAAACGCGCTGATGCCACGCTTGCCGGCGTTCGGATCGGTCACCGCAAACACAATCACCACACCGGCATTGCGCCCGGAGGTGATGAACTGCTTGCAGCCGTTGAGTACGTAGTGATCGCCCTCGAGGCGGGCACGGGTTTTCAGGCCGCTCGCATCGGAACCCGCCTGGGGTTCGGTCAGTGCGAAGGCGCCGAGCATCGCACCGCTGGCCAGCGGTTTGAGGAAGCGTTCTTTCTGCTCATCCGTGCCGTAGTTGAGGATCGGCACACACCCCACGGAGTTGTGCACGCTCATGATGGTCGAACAGGCGCCATCGCCGGCGGCGATTTCTTCCAGGGCCATGGCGTAGGCCAGGTAACCGGTGTCGCATCCGCCCCACTGCTCTGGCACCAGCATGCCAAAGAAACCCAGCCCGGCCATCTCACCGATGGCTTCCTTGGGAAAGCGGTGTTCGCGATCCCATTCGGCAGCGAACGGTTTCAGCCGTTCCTGGGCAAAGTCCCGGGCCATGTCGCGGATTTGTTGTTGGTCGTCATTGGGGATCATGGTGAATCCTTGAATCAAGCTAAGTGCGAGTCCCTGTGGGAGCGGGCTTGCTCGCGAAGAGGCCGTGTCAGTCGACTTCTTTGTTGAATGACACACCGCTTTCGCGAGCAAGCCCGCTCCCACATGGGTTTTGCGTCTATTTCAGTACAGGCATTCCACGGCCATGGCCGTCGCTTCACCGCCGCCGATGCAAATCGCTGCGACGCCGCGTTTCAGGCCTTTCTGGCGCAGGGCCGAAAGCAAGGTCACGAGAATCCGCGCACCAGACGCCCCGATCGGGTGACCCAAGGCGCAAGCACCGCCGTGCACGTTGAGTTTCTCGTGGGGGATCTCCAGATGAGTCATCGCGGCCATGCCGACCACGGCGAAGGCTTCGTTGACTTCCACCAGATCGACGTCATTGAGCGACCAGCCGGTTTTTTTCATCAATTTCTTGATGGCGCCAATCGGTGCCACCGGGAACAGGCCCGGGGTGTCGGCGAACGCCGCGTGACCGTGAATCACCGCCAATGGTTTCAGGCCTTGTTTCTGCGCTTGCGACTGGCGCATCAGCACCAGCGCCGCCGCACCGTCGGAGATCGAACTGGAGTTGGCCGCCGTCACGCTGCCACCCTCGCGGAACGCCGGTTTCAGCGAAGCGATCTTGTCCAGTTTGGCTTTTGGCGGCTGCTCGTCATTGCTGATCACGACTTGCTCTTTGCCGACCGTCACGGTCAGCGGGACGATTTCGTCCTTGAAGCTGCCGTCCTTGATCGCCTGCTGGGCGCGGGTGGTCGAGGCGATGGCGAACGCGTCCTGGGCTTCACGGCTGAAGCCGTTGGTTTCGGCGCAGTCTTCGGCGAAGGTGCCCATCAGGCGGCCCTTGTCGTAGGCGTCTTCGAGGCCGTCAAGGAACATCGAGTCCTGCACCTTGCCATGGCCCATGCGGTAGCCGGCACGGGCGCGGTCCAGCAGGTACGGCGCGTTGGACATGCTTTCCATGCCACCGGCGACCACCACGTCGGCGCTACCAGCCAACAACATGTCGTGGGCCAGAATCGTCGCTTCCATGCCGGAACCACACATCTTGTTCAGGGTGGTGCAGCGGGTCGATTTATCCAGCCCGGCACCCAGCGCCGCTTGACGCGCCGGGGCCTGGCCAAGGCCAGCCGGCAGTACGCAGCCAAACAGCACTTCATCGACGCTATCACTGGCGACGCCGGCGCGTTCAACCGCAGCCTTGATGGCAGCAGCACCGAGTTGCGGCGCGGTCAGGCTTTTCAGATCGCCCTGGAAACCGCCCATCGGAGTACGGACGGCGCTGACGATAACGATTGGATCGTTGGATATAGTCATGACAAATCCTCCTTACTTGGCGGCCATGCGCAAGGCACCGTCGAGACGGATCACCTCGCCATTGAGCATGCTGTTTTCAATAATATGCCTGACCAGCCCGGCGTACTCGCCCGGTTTGCCCAGACGCGGCGGAAATGGCACGCCAGCCGCCAGGGAGTCGCGGACCTCCTGGGTCATACCCGCCATCATCGGGGTCTCGAAGATGCCGGGGGCGATGGTCATCACACGGATGCCGAAGCGTGCCAGTTCGCGGGCAGCGGGCAAGGTCAGGCTGACAATCGCACCTTTGGACGCCGAGTAAGCCGCCTGACCAATCTGGCCGTCGTAAGCCGCAGCAGAGGCGGTGTTGATGATCACGCCGCGCTCACCGTCGGCATCCGCTTCGGTTTCGGCAATCGCCGCTGCCGCAAGACGCAGCATGTTGAAGCTGCCAATCAGATTGACGTTGATCACCTGGCTGAAACTGGACAGCGCATGCGGACCGTTCTTGCCGAGAATCTTCTCGCCACGCACGATGCCGGCGCAATTGACCAGACCATTGACGCCGCCGAAGGCTTTGACCGTCGCTTGTACAGCCGCTTCGGCCGCCGCTTCGTTGCTGATGTCCGCCACCACGCTTTGCGCGCCAAGGCGCTGGGCCTGGGCCGCAACGGCCTCGGCGTTCATGTCCACCAGCATGACTTTCGCGCCAGCGGCGACCAGCACCTCGGCGGTGGCGGCACCGAGGCCGGAAGCGCCGCCAGTGACGATAAAAATCTTGTTCTCGATCTGCATCATTGTTTCCCTGGATTCAAGCTGGAACGTTCTTCGCCGCAGCCTCTTGAGCCTTGGCGATTTCCTGGTTGCGCAAGATAAAGCGCTGCAATTTGCCGCTTGGGGTTTTCGGCAATTCGCTGACAAATTCGATTTCACGGGGGTACGAGTGCGCCGCCAGACGCTTGCGCACGTGCTGGCGCAGCTCTTCGGCCAACGCAGGTTCTGCGCGGTATTGCGGGCTGAGCACGACGAAGGCCTTGACCAGTTCGGTGCGCTCGGGATCGGGCTTGCCAACCACGGCGGCCTCGACCACGGCCGGGTGTTCGATCAACGCACTTTCTACGTCGAACGGGCCGACCCGATAACCTGAAGTGGTAATCACGTCATCACTGCGACCGACGAAGCTGATGCTGCCGTCCGGGTTCCACTCGACGGTGTCGCCACTCAGGTAGTAGTTGCCAACGAAAGCCTTGGTCGGCCCGCCTTCGTAGCCGGCGAACCAGCACATCGGCGATTGGCTGCGGTCGATGGCCAGGATGCCCGGCTGGCCGACACCCAGCTCCTTATAGTCGTCATCCAGCACCACGATGCGATGGCCCGGCGAGGCGAAACCGGCGGCGCCCATATGAATCGGGTGTTCCAGGCCGTGGTGGTTGCACAGCACCATGCCCAGCTCGGTCTGACCGTAATGGTCGTGGATGACCACACCGAGATTGTCGGCGAACCAGCGGATCACTTCCGGGTTCAGCGGCTCGCCGGCGCTGCTGACGATACGCAGCTTGCCCTTGATCGACTTGGCGAATTCATCGCCACCGGCAATCAACAATCGATAGGCCGTCGGTGAACCGGTGAGGTTGGTAATCCCGTACTTGTTGATCACCCGGCAGGTGCTTTCGAGGGTGAACGGGCCATCGTAAAAGGTGATCGGATGGCCCATGGACATCGGCCCCGTGACACCGAAATAGATGCCATAGGCCCAACCCGGGTCGGCGACGTTCCAGAACGCGTCTTCCGGGCGCAGATCCACCGCATCACGGGTGTAGCTCTGGAATGCAACGATGGCCTTGAGCGGCACCGACAGTGCTTTCGACGGGCCGGTGGTGCCTGAGGTGAACATCAGCAGGAACGGGTCTTCGCCGGTCAGCAGCACTGGCGTGCAGTCGGCGGAATAATTGGCCAGTTCGGCCCAGAAACTGAAGTCGCCACGAACCAGGCCCTGCCCTTTGGCACCGGTGACGGTAACCGTGGTCGGGCAATCGGCGACTTCGGCGAGTTTCGGCCGGTTCACCGCATCGGTGACCACCACTTTGGCACCCGAGCAGCTCAGGCGGTGCTCGATGGCTTTGGGGCCGAACGCGGTGAATAGCGGTTGATACACCGCGCCGATGCGCCAGGTGGCGAACACGGTGATCAACAATTCGATGTTGCGTGGCAACAGGCCGGCGACCTTGTCGCCCTTCTTCACGCCCTGGGCCAGCAGATAATTGGCGAAACGCGCGGCCTTGTCCTGCAATTCGGTGAAGGTGTACGTCGCACCGGTGCCGTCGCGGCCTTCCCAGAACAGCGCGATGCGCCCCGGCAAGGCATGCCGGTCACAGCATTCGACACAGGCGTTGAGGGCCGTCAGATCGCCTGCGAGTGCGGCGTCGACGGTGTGCTGATAATTGAACTGAGAAGTAGCAGACAAGTAATCGCGCATTGCCAGAATCCCTCTGTGTTTTTGTTAGGTTGGGGGAACCGTAAACAACAGGGAAATACTCGCTCTGCTTGGGGTGGCGGGCAATGGTCAAAGCTATCAAGTTGTCTGACTGCTTTGGCCAAAGCCCTCAGGCATCAGGAAGTGAAGCGCACCCCCGGTTTAGCGCGCTCGTCCACGGTCAGCTCGAACACATCCGGGCGAGCGTAGTGACCGACCACGTCATAGTCGTAGCGGGCGCGCACCAGGTCGTCAGTGTCGATTGATGCGGAAAGCAAACCGACGCTGTCGCGCAACGGTCCGGCGAGAATGTCGCCCATGGGACCAACAATCACGCTGCCGCCAGCAATCAACGGCCGATCCGCCGGCCAGTTGGCGACGTCCAGGCCCAAGGCCCGGGGAGAGGCCTGGACTTGACAGGCACTGACCACGAAACAACGCCCCTCATGGGCGATGTGGCGCATGCTGACCTGCCACATCTCCCGTTCGTCCACGGTCGGCGCGCACCACACCTCCACGCCCTTGGCGTACATCGCGGTGCGCAGCAGCGGCATCATGTTTTCCCAGCACACCACCGCGCCGATGCGCCCGACCTGGCTGTCGATCACCGGCAGCGTCGAACCATCACCCTTGCCCCAGATCAGCCGTTCGGTGCCCGTGGGCATCAGCTTGCGGTGTTTGGCCACCAGCCCGGCCTGGGGATCAAAGTACAGCGCGGTGCAGTACAAGGTGCTGCCGGCACGCTCGATGACGCCGATCACCAGATTGGCCCCGGTGCGTGCGGACAGCGCCGCCAGCGCCTCGGTTTCCGCGCCGGGTACGTCGATGGCATTGGCAAAATAGCGCGCAAAGGCTTCGCGCCCTTCCGGCAGCCGATAACCGAGCTGCGTGCCAAAGCCCTCGCCTTTGGGATAACCACCCAGCAGCGCTTCCGGCATCACCACCAGCGCGGCGCCGGATTCGATGATCGCGTTTTCATAGGACAGGATTTGTTCCAGGGTTTCAGCCTTGCCACCGGGTAAGGCGCCGATCTGCAGGGCAGCAACGATTGATTTGGGCATTGCACAGACTCCATTGGCATCAGGTGTTGCTCATTCTCCGGCGCCACGCAATCATCAATAAAGACCGATTCACTGCTGAATGATATGAGCCAAATGAATATCACCGACATCGACCTCAACTTGCTCAAAGTCTTCGAAGCGCTGCACGAAGAGTCCAGCGCCAGCCGTGCCGCCTTGCGTCTGGGTGTGACCCAATCGGCGGTCAGCGCGGCCTTGCGCCGGTTGCGCGAGGTGTATGGCGATCAGCTGTTCGTGCGCACCGGACGAGGCCTGGCCCCCTCACTCAAGGCCAATCAGCTCAAACCGGTGGTCAGCGATGCCTTGAACAAATGCCGGCAGAGCCTGGCGATGGTCGATCCGGCCGCCCGGCAGTACGAAGGACGCTCGGTGACCGTGGGAATGTCGGATGATTTCGAAATAGCCTACGGCCGGCGGCTGATCGAAGAAATCGCCCGTTGCGCGCCGAAACTGCGGCTGATTTTCCGCCAGACCCACAGCCAGATCGTGGCTCAGGCGCTGATGGAACGCAGCATTGACCTGGCAATTACCGCGGGCGGTTTTGCCGAGCGGCTGCTCAGCCGTCAGGTCCTGGGTGAAGGTGGATATCTGTGCCTGATCGACCCTTCGACCCTGGTCGAGGGCCAGCAGAGCATCAGTCTTGAGGAGTTTGTGGTCCGCGAACACATACTGGTGTCGTCCGGCGGTTTTATCGGGATCACCGACGAGGGGCTGGCGGCGCTGGGGTTGAGTCGGCGGGTGTGCGCCTCGACCACGCATTTTGCCGCGTTGCCCCATTTGCTCAAGGGCAGCCCGGCCGTGGCGACCATTCCGGCCCATGCCGCCCGAAGCATCGCGGCGCTCAGTGGGCTGGCACTGCTGCCCTGCCCCTTGGCGTTGCCGCGCTACCCGATCGAACTGGGCTGGCGCACCAGCAACCCGCTCGACCCGGTGGTGTTGAAAGTGCGCGAGGCGATTGTCGCGTGTTTCGCGCAGGAGCTGCCGCTGGCTGCTCCTACTTGGCTGCCATCAGGCGATTGACTTCACTGCGCACCATGTTGGCGAATTCCGGGGGCGACATGCCGTCCAGTTCGGCGCGCACCCATTCCGCCCACTTGCCTTTGCGCTTGGCCCGTTCACCGAACAACCGTGCGGCCTCGCCCTTGGCTTTGCCCAGGTTGTTTTGCCAGAGTTCGAACAGACGGGATTTCTCGTCTTCAAGCGCAGCGCGCTCGGCGAGGGGTTTGTCGGCCAGATTGAAGCTCATGGGAATTTCCTGCTGCGTAAAAATGGCGACATCTTACACTGTAGGGCGAAATGTCCTGCGCCGGTTTTTTCGCAAGATGACCTCCCCGGCAAAACAGATGCAACTTTTCCGGCGACGGCAGGCTCCATCATTCACTGTCCACCTACCTGCAAGGAGTACTTCAATGGCCCGCAACACCGCCGAAGATCAAATCAAGGATCAAGCGTTCAGCGAGCTGCGATCGCTGATCGAAGAGTCGGAAAAGCTGCTGAAAAGCAGTGCCTCACTGGTCGGGGAAGAAGCGGAGACCCTACGCGGACAAATCGCCCTGAAACTCCAGCAGGCCAAGGATTCGGTGAGCAGCGTACGCGACCGCACCCTGCCCGCGGTCGAGGCCACTGAAACTTACATTGGCGGGCATCCATGGCAAACCGTGGCCATTTCCGCCGGGTTCGGTCTGGTGGTGGGGTTGTTGCTGGGCCGCCGCTAAGTACTGGCAAACACTGAACCCATGTGGGAGCGGGCTTGCTCGCGAAGGTGTCGTGTCAGCCAATATCCAGGTTGCTGACACACCGCTTTCGCGAGCAAGCCCGCTCCCACAAGCGTCAGAGCCCGGCCAGCTCCTGCAGGTTCGCCAGCGTCTGGGCATCCAGCTCGATGCCATTGGCCTGCGACCTGGCGCGCTGATGGTGACGCCGGTCACCCGGCAAACGCTTCAAGCCGACACCGTGCATTTGCCGCACCAGCTCCTGGCTGCGCTCGGCAAAACTTTGCCCTGCCGCTTTGCCCGGATCAATCACGATGAGCAACTGACCCGTCCACGGCGTCTTGGCGCCAGGATGGTTCTTCCAGTCGAATTCGAAGGAAAAGTTACCACCGGTCAGTGCCGCCGCGAGCAACTCGACCATCATCGACAATGCCGAGCCCTTGTGCCCGCCAAAAGGCAGCAACGCGCCGCCCTCAAGAATCGCTTTCGGGTCTGTGGTCGGCTGGCCGAGGCTGTCCACGCCCATCCCTGCCGGCAAGCGCTCACCCTGGCGTGCGGCAATTTGCACATCGCCATGGGCAATGGCACTGGTGGCCAGGTCGAAGACAATCGGCTCGCCATCAGCCCGCGGGGCAGCAAAGGCAATCGGGTTGGTACCGAACAGCGGCCGGTCGGCGCCGTGAGGCACCACGCAGGTCATGCTGTTGACCACGCTCAACGCCACCAGGCCCTCATAAGCGAAGGGTTCGACATCCGGCCACAAGGCCGCGAAATGGTGTGAGTTACGGATCGCCAGCACTGCAATGCCGGCACTTCGGGCTTTCTGCACCAATAGTTCACGTGCTGCCGCCAGGGCCGGTTGCGCAAAACCGTTACCGGCATCGACCCGCACAAATCCTGAAGCCACATCTTCGACCACCGGAACGGCCTGGCCATTGACCCAGCCGCTTTGCAGCGTCGAAACATAACCAGGAATCCGGAATACCCCGTGGCTGTGCGCGCCGTCGCGCTCGGCACCGGCGCAGTTTTGCGCCAGCACCCGGGCAACGTCGGCCGACGTGCCGTGACGCAGAAAAATCTTCTCGAGCAAAGCGCTCAGCGCTTCGAATGACAGGTGTGGCGAGACCGCCGTAGAGGCATGTTCGTGTGGCGCAGACATCTGAAGCTCCAGACTGATTATTGGAGGGAACAACAGCGTACAAAGACCCGCCGATTAACAACGCGCGGCAAGCGACCTGTCAACCTTTCGCTGAGGGTCAATGGCGTTTATCCGTGCCACGAATGCACACGGCCCGTGCGTTATCTATTTACCACCTGCGTCGTCCCGCCGGCTTTTAGTCTCGATGCTCAATCCACAGGCGCCTTTGAGTGGCACCTTGAACGAGACTCGACGATGTCTACACCTGTAACTCCGCTGCTTTTTCCTGAGGCGCTGACGTTGCGCGGCCTCTGGAGAGAACTGGGCAAAACCCACGGGCTGACGCTAAAGGACTTCGAATGGCTCAGCCAAATCGAACTGGCCACCCAGGCATTGCGCGATCAGCAGACGCCGCCCATGCTCGCGAAAACAATCCGGCTGAAGATCACGAAACGGGAACCTGTGGTGCTGGCCGGCAGTTTTCTGCTGAGCGCGACGCCCGATGACAATGGCGTGATTCTCTACACCCCTTACACGGGAATCAAAAAGTTCGCTGACCGTACCGCCCTGACCCGACACCTTGTGACTCGACTCAAAGCGGCCAGCGAAGAAGACGACCTGCTGGCCTTCATGGCGTTGTCCCTACGCAAGGCCGTGGTGGACGCCACCGACGTCGAACTCGACTTTCAAACCATCGACGGTGACGTGTTCGAGGACCAGCGCAACACCCTCTCCACCCAACAGCAGATCAACGACCAGGCCCTGCTCGACGAACTCAAAGCACTACCGTCCCTGACGTCGCTGCTCGATGCATGGCTGGGTGAACAGCTGGCTTCGTCTTTTCCCGGTCTGGATCAGCGCCAGACCCGGGTGAACTTCTATCTGGCAACAACGCAAGAGAACGATGATGAAAGCCGTCCAACGCGGCGCTGGGTCCACTCCCTGTCCCTGAGTGACGCCGTACTCCTGCACTATCGCCATCAGCGTTGGCCGTCCGGACAGGCCCATGAGTTTTCCCATCCGAAAAAGTCCCCGGCAAACGCCGACCAGCCACACTGGGAAGCCGCGGTCACGACGCTCTCACGCACACTGGTCAACCAGTTGGTCGGGCAGCTCGATGGTTTCTGGGCGGCGGCGAGTGCCGATGGTGCATCGCGTCGCGAATTCTTCGGCCGCGCCATCGCCGATCAGGTGCGGGTGCAACTGCTGCTCAAGCGCGAAGCCGGGATCATCAGCCCGGAGCAAAGCCAGGATTTGCACGCGTTGATCTCGCCGGCCAGCCGGACGAACCAGTCAATGACGGTCGAAACCGTGCGCCTGTGGGAGTACAAGGCCAACTATGTCGAGCTGGCCGGCTCACTGATGGTCAGCGCCAGCCATGCGTTTCTCTACACGCCCACCGAAGGCCTGCAGGTGCTCAAGGACTATCAGGACTTGTGCGATACCGTGCTCGGCAAGTTCAGCGCGGCCGGTCACGAGGATGAGCTCTATGGCCTGCTGAGCCTGGACGAACGCCAACGCTTCATCGGTTTTGATCGGCCGAATGTGACCGGGGAAGTGATTTCCGGCGCGATCTTCCACAAGCTCTTCGACGCGATTGTCACCAAGCAATTGCAGAACATCGAATATGCCCTGCAGGTGTTCCGTCACAGTGACGGCGCCGTGGACATCCACGCGCTGTTCGACAAAGCGCTGGATATCCGCTCGATGATCGGCGAACGCTTGCTGACACGGGAAACCGACGGACGCTGGAGCACCCGGCCCGTGTTGTCCGGCAATCAGCATCCCTCCATGGTGCTGGCCGATACGGCGGCAGCTTTCGGCAAGACCTTCAGCGACATCGAAACACTGATCAACGCAGACTGTGCAGCACAACCGCTCGCTTCCCTTGCCTTGCAGCGCATCTATCTGGAAAACATGAAACCCCGCCTGGCCCATGCGCTTTCCGTCGGCATCCGTGGCGAAGCCAGCGTTCGCGGGCTCAGCGCGACACTGCGGGACGCGGACCGGGCCATCGTCGAAACGGTTTTCAACCCGGATCAGGCCGGCCGGCACAATCGTCGTCCACTCAAGGGCTTCCGGCCCGATGCCTACTCGTTAACCCTGGTGTGCTCCGGTCAGAGGGATGTCCTGCCCCTGGCCCATTGCCTGCTCTTGACCGAGCGTGGCGGGCTCGACCCCTCGCATTCCGGCCGGACGATCCTGTGGACACCCGCCGAGGGCCTGGAAGTGTTTGACACCATCAGTCGTGCACGGCTGGAACTCAACCGCCGCCTGCTCGACCCGCGACATCGCCTGGCGCTGCTGGAAAACCTCACCCCGGCCCAGCACATCTTTCACCAACGCTACTCACTGGGTCCGCTACGGTTGATTGCCGGGTCCGTATTGGAGCAAGTCGCGCAATCGTCCATCGAGCACTTTCTGGCTCGCTGCGAACACGTGCGCACCTTCGAACTGAACGACACGAAGCAGAAAAAGGCCCTGAATGCCCTCACCACAACGGTCTTCAACACCAACCTGCAAAGGGCCACCTCGGTTTCCCGGGCGATCAGCCGGCGGCAGACCCTGCCCGCCTGGCTCGGCATGGCACCGCTGGAAGACCAGCGACTGCACCTTGAACTGCTGGAGCAATACCGCAACAACGTTGATGAGGACAAAGACTACTTGCACGGGATCACCCCCCTAAAGTCGTATGTGCATGAAACGCTGACGTCGTTGCTTGGCAGCCGCTTCCCTGCAAAAGCACTGGACCCCGACGACATCGAAATCACCCCCGACCTGACCCTGGCTGGCCCCGCCCGGAGCCTGACTGAGTTCGCCCTGAGCCATGTCAACATTGCGCAAGGCACCGGGTTCAACGTCAGCTCGGCAACCCCTCAAGCACTGCCCGCGGGGTTGGACCAGGCGGCGGTCCGTCAACTGTTACTGTCACTGGGCATTGCGCAGAAATACGCTAAACAAGTCTCGGACAGCCTGTCGAATCAAGCGGCTGGTGTCGAAAGCCGAATGTTACGCTTCGTCAAACAACTGCCCTGGCATCTGCTGCAACACGCCCACCAACTGAAGCTGCAGCAACGGCTGTCCGACGGAGCTTTCGATTTGCTTCGGCAAGTGCTGGACATGCCGGACGCCATCGCCCGGGCGGCCGTGCAGGGTGCGCACGCGATTGCCCGGCCTCTGGAACTGATCAAGACAACTGGTAGCACCGCCGTCAAGGCGCTGGGCCTGTATCTGATTGGCCCGGGCAGTGGCAAGGCAGGGCCGCAAATCCTCTACGCCCCTTACCACCCCGGTGGTTCACCGTTTGTCGAGTTCGCCAATGAGGCCCGCGTTGTTGCGGCGCTCAACACACCGGGGCCATTGCAGGACATGTTGATTCGGCGCCTGCCGGACAGTGAGCAAACGGTGTTTCGCAACCTGTTCGAGTCCACCGCCGGCCAGCCCAGCGAAATCACCCTCGCGTCCAGCCCCATCGACGGCAACCTGCTCACCCGCTTTTTCCATGACAACACCCAACTGCTGGCGCAGTTGCTCGCCAGCCAGTCACAGGCTACCGGTCAGTCGGACTGGGAGACGGTCAAACACCTGTTCGGCTCGAGCATTGAGCGCATCTCAGCCCTGCTGCCGGGCAAACTCGCGTATGGGCAATTTCTTTGGCAAGCCTTCAAGGACGCCCGAAATTCGGCCGAAGCCCTGCAGGACCATCACTGGGGGGCGGCATTACGGAACTTTATTGCCGGTGCCGCGCAACTCCTGTCATTGGGCCGGTTATCGCTTGAAGGATGGACCGACACCGCCCAGGCAACCGGCGAGGCGGTTGCTCAACCGGTTGCCACCCCCGTGATTGCGCAACCCTGGTCGCAAATCCGGTCGACAGCCGCGCTGCGTACTCGGCTACAACCGTTCGAAACCACGGTCGAACTGAAGGGCCTGACGAAAAGCCGCACTGATGGCACCTACCTCGAAGCGGCCAGCCAGAAAACCTTCGCCGCCATTGCCGGCAAGGTGTACGGCGTGAACAAGACCGGGGCGGTTTGGCGAATGGTCAAGGGTGAGGAAGAAGGTCCCGTGTTACGGGCAGCCTCTGACAAGCAACTGCTGATCGACCCGGATACCCACACCGTCCATTTCGGCAAAGCCCTCTCGAAAATGCACAATCAGTTTGCCCACGCTCAAATTGCCCGGGATGTGCTGAACATCGAGGCCCGGGGGATGGAAGAAATCCGCGCAAAACATCCCGAAAAAGCCCGGATGATCGTGCAAGCCATCGACATGGCTCGCTATTACGCGTTCAACAGCCTCCACAACATGGTGCAGCTGCGCAAACTTCTCCCGGGTACACGGCTGGATATGTTCCTTAAAGGTTTTTTTGGCGTTGGGCAGATCGACCAAGGGCTGCTCGACAAAATCAAACAGGCCATCGTTCCCATCTGCAACGCACTGGTCGATCCCGATGAAGACTGGATGAACTCGCAACGCTTTATCGTGGGCTCAAACCGGGACCCGAACAACAATCTCATCGCGTTTGTCCTGGACAAGGATCAACAGCGCAATGTGCACTTCACGGAACGATTCTTCGATCAGCAACTTGACTGGTACAAATCCTGTTTATCCCAGCCCTTCAACGTCGACGGCCACAGTCAGGCCGCCACGCTGATACACGAGTTTGCTCATGTGTTTTCCGAGGCCGTGGACATCGCCTACCTTGAGGCCAGGCGACCGTTCAGCGATCTGGTCGCGCCGATCACCGCCTACGGCGCCGCCATGAAGCAGTTACAGTTGGACTTCCAGCGAGCTGCCTTGTCGATGGAAACGCCGCAGGAGGAGCTGTTCGCACGCTGGAACAGTGAGCTGCAAACGTGGATCGGCCTGGATTCGATTCCGGGTTCTTATCACGTCGGCAAGGCTATCCTGAAACTAACGGGCAGCAAGACCCTGGATAAGGCACGGGAAGCTTTTTTAAACGTCCAGGATCCGAAGTTCCGAACCGATGTCATTTTGCACAATGCCGACTCGATCGCGTTTCTGATCTGCGAAATGGGCCGGCAACTGGACCCGGTACCCGTCACTTCACCCTCTGAAACCTGATCCCGACGTAACACCGCGCAAATCCCCGGATCTGCGCGGCACAGCGCTGCGTATTTTGATCTTTTTTTCACCCGTCCTATGGATACTGCTACCCGACAACAAGTGCTCCAGAGGCGAGGCGTTGAAAAAGAACTGCACATTGATAGTTAAATGCCATGACTGATGTTCTCGCAGACTTCCCCCAAGGTTAGAATGCACGAAATCAGGATGAGCCAATGACCGACCACATGCTCTCGGAAGCCGAATACGACGCTGTCACCGATGCCGCTGCACATTGGTGCATGCGTCTGCACGCCAGTGACTGCACCGAGCAAGAGCGCCAGGCGTTCGAGCAATGGCGTGATGCGCATCCGCTCCACGCCTTCGAGTACGAAGCGATGCTGGAGATCTGGGATGTCGCCGGCGACTTGCCCCGTCCCGAGCCGGTCGTGCCGCTGGTTCGCCCCCAGCGGGAAAACCCGTGGCGCCGCCTGGGCATTGCAGCGGCGGTGTGTGCCCTGGCACTGCCTTTGGCCGGTTATGGCGGCTGGCACCTGGGCTGGGTACCGAACACTTACCAGCATTTCGAAGCGACCGACAATGTTCGTACCGTCACGTTGAACGACGGCAGCCGGGTGGAGCTGAACCTGGGCAGCGAGCTGACGTACAGCAACTACAAGGATCAGCGGCAAGTCACGCTGAAAAAAGGCGAAGCTTTCTTCAGTGTCAGCCATGACACCCGTCACCCGTTTGTGGTCAAGGCCGCCGAAGGCCGGATTCGGGTGACCGGGACCCAATTCAATGTGTGGATGTACGAAGACCGGGTCAAGGTCAACCTGATCGAGGGTTCGGTACTGGTCAGCAGCAACGACGACCTGCCCGGCGACGGTTTGCGCCTTGACCCGGCAATGCAGGCCAGTTATCGCCACGGCGACTTCATCCCCCGCATCAGCCAGACCTATGACAACGACAGTTCGCTGGCCTGGCGCCAGGGCAAACTGGTGCTCGACGACCTGGCACTCAGCGATGCGCTGCCGCTGATCAATCGCTACCTGGACAAACCGTTGATGGTCGCCGACAACAGCACCGGCTCGATCCACATCGGCGGTATCTACAACATCAAAGAGATCAACGGCCTGGTGAAGTCCCTGCCGCGGGTCCTGCCGGTCTACCTGACCCGCAATCAGAACGGCAATCTGGTGGTCAACGCGATTCCGCAAAAATCCCCGAAAAGCTGAAAAGGCCGCCACCCTTGGGGGGTGCGGCCTTCAGCGTCCATGCAAAAATCCACTGCCTTACTGCGCAGTCACCTCGGCAGCCTTTGCGTACTGCTGGCGGATAGTCTGCACCTGATAGTTCGGATCGGACAGGATCTGTTGCTCGGTGAAGGGCAGCGTACTCCATTGTTTTTTCGAAAAGGCCTGCGTCTGATCCCGTGAAAACTTCGAGGCCGGGTCACTGGACAACGAGAACGCCAGGAGCCCTTTGGCCTGCGGTCCGTTTTCGTCAAAGGTCACCACTTGCAGGTAACTCGTGCCACTGACCACTTCACGCTTGCCATCGCTGCGCGGTACGCTCTGGATGGCGTTATAGACCCCCAGCGTGCCCGGCCCGCCGTGGATCGGCGTCTGTTGTCCGCCGCTGCTGACCACCTGGATATCGCCCCAGTGGCTGTCGGGTTGCAGTCCTGAAGCGTTGACTTGCTCAACCGAAGCCAGCATCGCTGCCCGTAGCGCCTTCGCCACTTGCGGGCGATCGACTGCGAGTCCACGCGGGGTATGTTGCGGATCCTGCGGATCGAAGGCGACACGCCACAGGTCTGGCACTGGCTCCAACGCCTCCATGACATTCTGGAAGTGCACAAAGCCCAGGCCGCTGTCGAGGTTGGCCTTGCGGTCCCACGCCTTGAGGCTGGCGCACAGTGGCGTGAGGTTTTTTGCATCGGCACCGAGATCCGCGGCGCAAAATTGCAGCAGGTCCGTCATCACTTGAGAGGCCAGATACACCTGGTCGTCCATCACCATCTGCTGCAGATCCGTCGGCCCGACGGTGCCGGTCAGCCTACCCAGGCGATCCAGGGCAAAACGTGAACGCAGCCCCAATGGCTGGTTGTCCTGGCTGATCAATGGCGAAAAACCGGTCAGCGGTTGTGCCGGGTTGGCCATCCATGCCGAATCGTTGGAGTGCTGGACAAAATCCTTGCGCAACAATTGCGGCAATCTGGCCGACGCAAAGATGCCCTGCTGTGGCGCCTGCGGGTCGATGTCCCAGGCACAAGCGCTGCTGGAGCCGTCGAGAATGATCATCTGCACACCCAATCGCGGGTCGCTGCATTGCGCCAGCTTGTCGACGCTGACGTTGGGCACCACCGAGAGGTTCATGTACAGCGTCTGCCCCTGATCGTCCGCCGCCAGGGTGTTGACCCACGGAATGCCCTGGATCTTGTGCACCGAAGCCTGGAAATCCTTGAGGTTTTCAGCGCGGTTCATCGCGTACCACTGCTGCAGTACGCGGTCGTTATCCAGATTGGCGTCACGCAGGCTGAAGGCGTACTGATGGTCCCAATCCAGTTTTCCCGGCCATTGCACCACCGGACCGAATTTCGAGCTGTAGACCACACGGGAAATCGCCTGGACCTGCCCGTCCGCCTGCCTGACGTTGACGGTCACAGTCTGCTTGTCCATCGGCAACGACTGGCCGTCGAGCAGATAGCGGGTCGAATCCTTGGGATCGAGTTGCAGGCGATACAGCGTGAAATGTCTGGACGAGTCCACGGTGTGGGTCCAGGCCAGATGTTGATTGAAGCCGATGTTGATCACCGGCAGGCCGGGCAACGCCGCCCCCATCACATCCAGTTTGCCGGGAATGGTCAGGTGCATCTGATAAAAACGCATGCCGCCCACCCACGGAAAGTGCGGATTGGCCAGCAACATGCCGCGTCCGTTAAAAGAACGCTCACTGCCGATAGCGACGGCGTTGCTGCCCCGGTCCAGGGCAAACCGCTGCATCCGCGTGGCGGCCACCTGGAACGCGGCCTGCGCGTTTGACGCCCGGGCCACGGCTTGGGGTGGCGTGGCACCGGCCAGGGCTTCGGCAAACTGGCCGACGCCACCTTCGACCAACAGGCGCCGGGTCAGCTTGACCAGATCCATTGCTGTGATGTCCCGCACCCAATCGCCCTGGCACTGCGGCGGCAAACCCTGGGCGCGACGTTCGCGCAAGAAGCGGTTGTACCCTGCCACATAGCCTTCGACCAACTCACGCACTTGCGGGGTCTGGGCCTGCCAGAAACCGGCGACCGCCTGCGGGGTGTTCAGCCAGTTGAAAAACACATCGCTGACCAGGTTCTCACGCGCTTCAACGGTGAGCTGATCCGCTCCGAAATACCGCGAACGTTCGCCGTTCACTGTCGTGATTTCGTTGGCCAGCAGGCACAGGTTGTCCTGGGCGTAGGCATAACCGATGCCGTAGCCAAGCCCGCGTTCGTTGTCGGCGCGGATGTGCGGCACGCCGAAACTGGTTCGACGGATGTCGGCGCTCGTTTGCGCAGGCGCACCACTCGCGCTCGCCGCAAGGCTCAGCCCCAGGCTCAGCCCCAGGCTCAACCCCAGAGTCACACCCGCCAGGCTCAACCTGGTTAACTGGCTGGAAATAATCACGCTCGCTCCTGATCGAAAAAACGATGGCCACAGGTGCGCATACCGGCGCGCTGTGCCTCCCTGTAGGGACGAAGCTCAGCACAAAAATTTAGGGTTTTACTGCACGACTGCGCAAGGACTCACGGGTTGATCACACGACGGCGACAAATTTTCTACATTTGAGCCTTCATGATTTGGGATGCTCATCCGTCTAGTCACGTAAGAGCGCCCACTTTTCCTGATCAGGCTCTGAAAAGGAGTTTTTGCAATGTATAACTCGCAACTGCCAACGGACGGTAGCGCTGCGCCAAAGGGTACTTCCATGGGAGTCAACGTATTCGAGCCGCGTACCGATCGCCACGGCAACGAGCGGATCAGAATCCTGCTCAAAAGTTTTGGCCTGCGAACCAGCCTGATCCGCCTGAAAGTCATCGATGCCCTGCTGACCGCCGCCGAAAACGACCGCAGCCTGGGTGTGCGCGGCGTGCACAGTCAATTGCTGGACCTGGATGTTCCCCTGTCCTTTCTCAGCGTGCGTGAAGTGCTAAAGCGCTTGTGCAGCGAAGGCGTGATTGTCCTCAACCCCGACAAAAGCTACAGCCTGCATCCACAGGCTGTCGCCATCCTGCGCAACCAATGATCGAATGATCAGGGCTTGACCTTGCGCCGCATCACACCATTGACGACCACGACGATCACCGCCACGCCAATGGCGATGTACTGGAACATTTTTTCGCTGATGACGCCGGTGTTCTGCAACCAGGAAAGGCCAAACATGATCCCCAGCACCACCAGGGAGATCAGAATCGAGTATTTCAAACGTTGCGACTGAGTCATTGCGGGTTCCTGAATCTGAAAATGTATCCGGTTTGTATCGATACGCATGCCAAGCGCTTACCCTGTTTTTGGGATAAGCCGCTATAAGCGGGGTCTCATGTTACAGCCGATGAAGAGTTTTAGCTTCATTGCGGCGATAACCATGAGGACTTTCAAATGTTGCGTCGAATCACACTGTTGATTCCCCTGCTTGCCATCCTGACCCTGAGCGGTTGCATTGTTTTCCCCCACGGGGGCTGGCACCACGATCACTATGGCAACCATGGCGGACCGGGTTACTACCAGCATCGTTGATAGCTGCTCAACGCCCTGAATCCTTTCTGTAAAAGTCATTGCCGGGCTGGGCACACAGCTCCACCAGCCAATCGACAAATACACGCACCCGCCGGGATAACTGGCGGTGCGGCGGATAAAGCGCCGTCATTGGCATGCCCGGTGGCGGCACCTCCCTCAGCACTTCACACAAACGCCCTTCCTCCAGTTGCCGGGCGACGTGATAGTACGGCGTCTGCACCAGACCATATCCCGCCTCGCACGCCGCCAGATAGCCATCGGCACTGTTGACCGCCACCTGCTTGGGCAGGTCGACCGGGCGCACCTGGCCATCCACGACAAACTCCAACCCATAGCGTTTTGCGCTGCTGCTGGAGAAATACTCGACGACCTGATGCCCGCGCAGGTCATCCAGGGTATTTGGCGTTCCATGCCGCTGCAGATAGTCGGGGCTGGCACAGGTCACCTGATCCATCATCACCAGCGGCCGCGCCACCAGCGAATCATCCAGCGGCTCGCCACCGCGCAACACACAATCGACACCTTCGCGAATCAGGTCGACCGGCCGGTCATTCAAGCCGATTTCCAGCTCGATCAACGGATAGCGGGCCGAAAACTGCGGCAGTGCCGGAATAACGACCAATCGCCCCACTCCCGCCGGCATGTCCACGCGCAATAAGCCCTTGGGATTATTACGGGCTGCGCTGAACACCGACTCGGTCTCTTCGAGATCCGCCAGCAATTGCACGCAACGCGGGTAATAGGCCGCACCGTCGAGCGTCAGGCTGATCTGCCGCGTGGTGCGTTGCAGCAGTTGCACCCCCAGGTGCGCCTCCAGTTGCTTGATCAGAATGGTCACCGAAGCCCGGGGCAATTGCAGGCTGTCGGCAGCCCTGGCAAAGCCACCGAGCTCGACGATTCGGGTAAAGACGCGCATGGCGTTGAAACGGTCCATTACTGGCTCCACCGACTGATTGTTTAGATTTAACGAATACTGATAGCGGTTTTAGCCGGTTTATCTTGTTTCTGTCGAGGCGAACAATGGCGATTCATTTCACAGGGAGCTGATTTCATGCACACACGTCAATTGGGAAAAAACGGTCCGCAGGTGTCGGCCATCGGCCTGGGCTGCATGGGCATGACCGATTTCTACACCACCGGCACGGACACCCGCGAAGCCACGGCCACCCTGCATCGTGCCCTGGAGTTAGGCGTCAACCTGCTCGATACCGCCGATATGTACGGCCCGCACACCAATGAAGAGTTGATCGGCAAGGCCATTGCCGGCAAGCGCGATCAGGTGTTCCTGGCTAGCAAATTCGGCATCGTCCGCGACCCGGCCAACCCCGGCGCCCGGGGCGTCAACGGTCGGCCGGAATACATTCGCCAGTCCATCGACGGCAGCTTGAAGCGCCTCGGGGTAGACACCCTCGACCTGTATTACCAGCACCGTATCGACCCGCAAGTGGCCATCGAGGAAACCGTCGGCGCCATGGCCGAACTGGTCAGTGCCGGCAAGGTCCGTTACCTGGGATTGAGCGAGGCCTCGGTGGCGACACTGGAGCGCGCACACAAGGTTCATCCGATCAGTGCGTTGCAAAGTGAATATTCGTTGTGGAGTCGTGATCAGGAAGAAAACGGTTGCCTGGCTGCCTGCCAGCGCCTGGGCGTCGCCTTTGTGCCTTACAGCCCGTTGGGGCGAGGGTTTCTGACCGGAGCATTGAAAAGCCCGGATGATTTTGCGGCGGACGATTACCGTCGTTTCAGCCCGCGCTTCCAGGGCGAAAACTTCGCGAAAAACCTGCTGCTGGTGCAGCAAGTGCAGGCACTGGCGGCAGAAAAAGGCGTGACGGCGGGGCAACTGGCGCTGGCGTGGGTACTGGCCCAGGGTGACTACCTGATTCCGATTCCGGGCACCAAGCAACGCAAATACCTGGAAGAAAACGTGGCCGCTCTGCAGGTGAGGCTGAACGCTGATGAACTGCAGGCGCTGGCGTCGGTCTTTGCCGTGAATGCCACCGCTGGCCTGCGTTATCCGGAAGAAGTGATGAAACTGCTCGACCGCTGAGATGAACCGGGGGAACACAGATAACGAAATATCTGTAGGAGCTGCCGAAGGCTGCTCCTACAGGGGAACGTGTACACCACCAACAAAATACGCCATCCATGAGACCGCAATCGTCAGCCTCCGGTATTTCAACCTGACGATTTTGTAATGCCCCCCTCATCTGCCTGACAGCGATGATCTAGCATCATTGAACAGCGGATTTCTGTAGCAATTCGAAATACTCCATGAATGCCTGACCGGAAAAAGTGGTCAGAATGCGTTTTTTGCCCGTTAGCCGAGACAAACCCCATGCGAAACCCTCTGCGTCTGATCGCCCTGAGCGCCCTGTTCATTTCCTCCCTGGCCCAGGCCGCCGACCTCATCCCGATCGAGGTTCATCGCGACGCCAATTGTGGTTGCTGCAAAAAATGGATCACTCATCTGCAAGCCAATGGCTTCAAGGTCGATGACCACGTCGAAGCCAACATGAGTGAGTTCAAGCAACAGCACGGCGTGCCACCACGCCTGGCGTCGTGCCACACGGCATTGATCAACGGCAAATTCGTCGAAGGTCATGTCCCGGCCGACCAGGTCCTGGCCTTGAGCAAGCGCGACGATCTGCTGGGCATCGCTGCGCCCGGCATGCCCATGGGTTCGCCCGGCATGGAAATGGACGGTATGAGCGATGCCTATCAGGTCATTGGCCTGAAAAAGGACGGCACTGACGTGGTGGTCGCGGACTATCCCGCCCATTGATGGTCGGCGCGTACCTCGGGCTGTTTTTCGCCGCATTCGGTGCTGCCACGCTGCTGCCGTTGCAATCCGAAGCGGTGCTGGTGGGACTGTTGCTCAGCGACCGCTACTGGCTATGGGGGCTGCTGGCGGTGGCGACAGTCGGCAACGTTCTGGGTTCGCTGCTTAACTGGTGGCTGGGGCGCGGGATCGAGCGGTTCCGCGACCGGCGCTGGTTTCCGGTGAGCCCCCGGCATCTGGAAAAAGCCCGGCTTCATTACCAACGCTATGGCCATTGGTCATTGCTGCTCAGTTGGCTACCGGTGATCGGCGATCCGCTGACGCTGGTCGCCGGTGTCATGCGCGAGCCGCTGGGGCGCTTCCTGCTGATCGTCGCCCTGGCCAAAGGCGCACGCTATGGCGTACTGGCCGTGGCGACGCTGGGCTGGATGAGTTAGTTCACCCTTTGTAGCAGCTGCCGAGCCCGCGAGGCTGCGAAGCAGTCGTAAAATCAGTCATTGCGGTACGTCAGGAAAACCGCGTCAGCTGGACTCACGACGGCTTCGCCGCCGAACGCAGCCTCGCGGGCTCGGCAGCTGCTACAGATCGCATTACCGCTTAACTGACTGGCATAAGCGGCGATTGCCTGTGTTTAATGTCGACCTAATCGACTCGATCCAGCATCGGCGGACTTTCTATGGAGCTATCCCATGTCGCGCCCCTTCCCCCGCTGGTTATCCGGCCTGCTGCTGACCGCTGCCTTGCCCGCCATCGCCCACGCCGAAGGACCGGCGTACGGCCCTGAGCTGCAAGGCTTCGATTACCCCTACACCCTCAAGCACTTCACGTTTGAATCCCAAGGCCAGGCCCTGCAAATGGGTTACATGGACGTCGCCGCCCACGGCAAGGCCAACGGTCGCAGCGTGGTATTGATGCACGGCAAGAATTTCTGCGCCGCCACCTGGGACAGTTCGATCAAAGCCCTGAGCGACGCCGGTTACCGTGTCATCGCCCCGGACCAGATCGGCTTCTGCACCTCCAGCAAACCGGCGCACTATCAGTACACCTTCCAGCAATTGGCGACGAACACTCAGCAGTTGCTCAAAACCCTGGGCATCCAGAAAGCGACCTTGCTGGGGCATTCCACCGGCGGCATGCTCGCCACCCGCTATGCCCTGCTATTCCCCGAACAGGTCGAGCAACTGGCGCTGGTCAATCCCATCGGCCTGGAAGACTGGCAAGCCCTCGGCGTGCCCTATCGCACAGTTGATCAATGGTACGAGCGCGAACTCAAAGTCAGCGCCGACGGCATCCGCAACTACCAACGCGACACCTATTACAGCGGCCGCTGGAAGCCGGAATTCGATCGCTGGGTCGACATGCTCGCCGGCCTGAATAAAGGCCCGGGGCATACGCAAGTCGCGTGGAACTCGGCGCTGATCTACGACATGATCTTCACTCAACCGGTGTACTACGAATTCCAGAATCTGAAGATGCCGACCCTGCTGTTGATCGGTACGTCCGACAGCACCGCCCTCGGCAGTGACATCGCGTCACCCGAGGTCAAGGCGAAGCTCGGGCACTACGACGTCCTCGGCAAACAAGTGGCCAAGCTGATTCCCCAGTCCACGCTGGTCGAATTCCCTGGCATGGGCCACGCGCCACAGATGGAAGAACCGGAAGAGTTCCACCAGGCCCTGCTCGCCTGGCTTGACAAGACCCACCCCGTGCGCTGAAGAGGAAAGGCTGATGCCGGTGCAGATTGCAGTGATTGATGATTGGCAGGATGTGGCGCGCAATGTAATGGACTGGTCGGTGCTGGAGAGCATCGGCCAGGTGAGTTTTCTCCATGACTACCCGACCGACAACCCGTCCCTGGCCGAGCGCCTGGCCGGGTTTGAGGTGATCTGCGTGATGCGCGAGCGCACCCGTTTCGATGAAGACCTGCTGCGCCGCCTGCCGAAACTCAAATTGCTGGTGACCGGCGGCATGCGCAACGCGGCCCTGGACCTCAAGGCCGCCGCCGCGCTGGGTATTCAGGTCAGCGGTACCGACAGCTACAAACACGCCGCGCCGGAGCTGACCTGGGCGCTGATCATGGCCGCGACCCGCAATCTGGTGGTCGAAGCCGGCGCCCTGCGTGCCGGCCAATGGCAACAACGCCTGGGTGGCGACCTTCATGGCAAGACGCTGGCCATCCTTGGTCTGGGCAGTATCGGTCAGCGTGTCGCACAATTCGGTCAGGTTTTCGGCATGCGCGTCATCGCCTGGAGTGAAAACCTCACGGCCGAACGGGCGGCACAAGTCGGTGTGACCTATGTCAGCAAGCAGGAACTGTTCGAACAGGCCGACGTGCTGTCGGTGCACCTGGTGTTGAGTGATCGCAGTCGGGGTCTGGTGGACGCACAAGCACTGGGCTGGATGAAACCCACGGCGCTGCTGGTGAACACCGCTCGCGGACCGATTGTCGATGAGGCGGCGCTGATCAAGGCGCTACAGAAGCAACGACTGGCCGGTGCCGCACTGGATGTCTTCGAGCATGAGCCACTGCCCGCCCACCATCCTTTCCGGACCCTGGACAATGTGCTGGCGACACCCCATGTCGGGTATGTGAGCCAACAGAACTACCAGCTGTTTTTTTCGCAAATGATCGAGGACATTCAAGCCTGGGCGACGGGCGCACCGATTCGTCTGCTGAGCTGATACCAAGTCATCGCTCATCGTCGGGAAAACCCCATGTGGGAGCGGGCTTGCTCGCGAAGGCGGAGTGTCAGGCAGCATTAATGTTGATTGACCCACCGCCTTCGCGAGCAAGCCCGCTCCCACAGGGATCTTCAGCGCACACGCTAAGTAAGGCACAAAACCATGCCTGCGCCCCGATATGAGCTTTCCTTGAAAACACCGCCAGAACGTAGTGAATAATTGTTCATGCTGCGGTGTTCTCAAGACAACAACCATGGACATGACATTGCCGGGGCAGACAGCCCCTTCAATTGTTCATGCCGTTTGCTGGCTCAACCATGCGCTGCATGTGGCAGGGCGCGATCTGATCTGAAACGCATGACCCTATGGAGCATTGCCCATGAATATTCGTTTTGCTGTTCTGATGACCCCACTGTTGCTGGCCGTCGCGTTGTCCGGCTCCCTCGCCCTGGCCAACGGTGGTGGCGGCGGTGACGACATGCCCAGCAGACCCAGCTGCCCGAAAGGTCAGGTGCTCGATAGTAAATCCAAGCGTTGCGTCAGGCAGACCAGCAACCTGGTGCCGGACGAAGACCGCACCAACTATGCCTATCAACTGGCCAAGGACGGGCGTTATGAAGAAGCCCTGGCCCTGCTCGACACGCTGAAACAACCGAACACGGCAAAAGCGCTGAACTATCGCGGCTACGCTACGCGTAAACTAGGACGCACCGACGAAGGCATCGGCTATTACCTGCAATCGGTGAAACTCGACCCGCAGTACGCGCAAGTCCGCGAATACCTCGGCGAGGCCTATGTGATCAAGGGCCGGCTGGATCTCGCACAAGAGCAATTGCAGCAGATCAAAGCTATCTGCGGCAACACTCAATGCGAGGAGTATCAGGACCTGGCCGAAGCCATCAACGGATCATCGAAAACCTGACAACCCGAGCGGACGGAGGTCGCCATCGCCAGCGATCAGGCAATACGAACGGAACTGAACCAGCATCTGGCGCGTTTATGGCGCTACGGCCTGTTGCTGTCCCGGCAACGGCATGTCGCCGATGACCTGGTGCAGGCCACTTGTGTGCGTGCACTGGAACGGGCCGGGCAATACGTGCAGGGGACGCGCATGGACCGCTGGCTGCTGAGCATTCTGCATTCGATCTGGCTCAACGAAATCCGCGCCCGGCGGGTGCGTCAAGGGCAGGGCTGCGTGGACGCCGATGAGGCCTTGTCGTTCGATGGTGAGTCCGTGGCGCAGACCCACGTGTTGGCAGCGCAGGTGATCCGCCGCGTCGATGCGTTACCCGAGACCCAGCGCGAAACGGTGTTTCTCGCCTACGTCGAAGGTTTGTCCTACCGCGAAGTCGCCGAAGTGCTGCAAGTGCCCATCGGCACGGTCATGAGTCGCCTGGCCGCCGCACGAGCAAAACTGGCCGAATATCCGCCGTTGCACACGGTGCCCAACCCCAACCGAGGAGAACATTGATGAACGCGAGACCCTCGGACGAACAACTGGTGGCTTACCTCGACAACCAACTCGATACCGAGCAGCGCTCGCGCATCGACGCGGCCATCATTGCCGATCCGATACTCGGACTGCGCCTGCAATGGCTGGATCGCAGCAGCCTGCCGTTCAAGGACGCCTACGATGAACTGGCCCGACAGGCGCCGGTGGATCGCCTGCAAGCCATGCTCGCCACGCTGCCCTCACCCGCCCGCCCCGCGCTCAACCGGCGCTGGTTCCTCGCCGCCGCGGCCGGACTGCTGGCCGGCGGTGTGCTCGCGGACCGTTTATTCCTCGGCTGGCAAGCGAGTCAGCAGACACACAGCTGGCGCGGTCTGGTGGCCGATTACATGGCGCTCTACGTACCTGAGACCCTGGATCACTTACCCAGTGATGACGCCGCGCAACGGGCACAACTGCGGACCATCGATGCGCGCCTGGGCCTGGACCTTGCGCCGGCAAACCTGAGCCTGCCCCGTGCCGAGTTCAAGCGTGCACAAATCCTCGAGTACGACGGCGCGCCCATCGCCCAGATCACCTACCTCGACCCGGTGCATGGGCCTATGGCGCTGTGCGTCACACGATCCAATAGCGGCAGCCGCCATTTCGCCAGCGAACGGCGGCGCGAGCTGAACATCGTGTATTGGGCCGACATGGAGCACGCCTGGATGCTGATCGGGCGTCAGCCAATGGCGGATCTGGAGGAAATGGCCAAGCTGTTGCGCTCACGCTTGAGTGTCTGATGCTGTGTAGCAGCTGCCGAGCGTGCGAGGCTGCGTTCGAGGACGCAGTCCTCGCACCCCCTGAGAGTGCGGTTTACCTGAGTCTGCGACTGCTTCGCAGCCGAACGCTGCCTCGCAGGCTCGACAGCTGCTACGGATAACCGCACAGTGTGGTCGATGTTGCTTGAGTGTCTGATTTTACGTAGCAGCTGCCGAGCGTGCGAGGCTGCGTTCGAGGACGCAGTCCTTGCAGCCCTTGAGCGTGCGGATTACCTGAGTCTACGACTGCTTCGCAGCCGAACGCTGCCTCGCAGGCTCGACAGCTGCTACAGGACTCAAACCAACGTCGGCAACCACAACCGAAACCTCGCCCCGCCCAGCGGTGAGGCTTGCACCGTCAGCGTGCCGCCCTGGGCCTCCAGTGCGCGGCGGCTGATCGCCAGTCCCAGACCGAAGCCGCCCGTGGCGCGGTCACGACTGCGGTCGAGGCGGTAGAACGGTTCGAAGATCCGCTCGCGCTCATCATCCGGAATGCCGATGCCGTCATCGTCGACCCGGATTTCACAGCCGCCGGCATAGACTTGCACACCGATCTGAATACGCTTTTCGCAGTAGCGCATGGCGTTGCGCAGCAGGTTTTGCAGGGCCCGGGCGGTCAGGCGCGGGTCCAGGCTGAAGCGTTCGAACTGGCCGTGGAGCAATACGTCGATGACCGTGTCCGGGGATTGTTCGTCGTCGATGCTGCCCAGAATGCTGTCAATGAATTCGTCTAGCGACACCTCGACTTGCTCCGGCACCCGCGCCGGGTTTTGCAGGCGGCTGTAGGACAGCAACTCCAGCACCAGTTCATCGAGCTCACGAATGTGATCGACCAATCCTTGCAGGCGTTCGCGACTGGTGGCCGGCAAGTCATCGGACAGGGCCAGCGCCAGGCCGAAGTCCAGGCGTGTCAACGGTGTGCGCAGTTCATGGGAGACTGCGTTGAGCAGATCGCGCTGCTGGTTCAACAGGTTCTCGATATCGCCGGCCATGGTGTCGAAGACATTGGCCAGACTGCCGATGTTGGAACTCGGGGCAATCTGCGTGCGCTCGCTCAAGTGGCCCTTGCCGAAGCGTTCCGCCGCGCTTTTCAGGCGTTCCAGGTCGCGCCAGTGCGGGCGCAACCACAGCAACAGGCAGGCGAGCATGGTCGCGCCGATCAGCACGTTGATGCTCCAGTACAACAGGCTGACGTCCATCGGGTCCGGCGGCACCACCATTTGCACCACCGTGTGCTCGTTCAGTGGTGCCACTGCCAAAGTGCGCCAGCCCCAGTCGCCGATCCGCACAACGTTCTCGCCGCGCTGCAATCGCTGCTGCTCATCAAGGGAAAAATCCGCATCGTCGTTGCCGCTAAGGACGATGTGCAGCGGATGAAACTCCTTGTCCATGTCTGCGGCCAAGACCGGCCATTGTTCGGTCGGCACGGCCTTGAACTGTTTGACGATCAGGGTTTGCAAGCCTCGGGAATAATCGAGGTTGTAGGTCATGAAGCGCTCATGAAAGACCTTGATCACCAGATCCGGCACCAGATAAATCGCCGCGCTGAATGAGACGATGGTCACCAGGTACAAACGAAAGAGGATTCTGAACATCGGCTCAGCATTCCCACTCGGAACGACTGAACAGGTAACCCTTGCCCCACACGGTCTTGATCTTGCGCGCCTCGCCGGCGTGATCGTCGAATTTGCGCCGCAACTTGGAGATCGCCACGTCCACCGAACGGTCGGTGCCATTGAATTCGATGCCGCGCAGGCGTTGCAGGATCTTGTCGCGGCTCATCACTTCACCGGCATGCCGGGCCAGTACCACCAGCAGGTTGTACTCACCGCTGGACAGTTCCACCATTTGCTGGCGCCAGGTCACGGCGCGTTCGGACAGATCGATGCACAGGTTGCCCATCAGAATGCGGTCATTGGCGGTTTGCGGCTCGCTGAGGCTGCTGCGGCGCAGCAAGGTCCGCACCCGGGCCAGCAGCACCCGCGGTTCGCAGGGCTTGGTCACGTAGTCGTCGGCGCCCATTTCCAGGCCCAGTACCTGGTCGTGGCTGTCGTCGCGGGCGGTGAGCATCAGGATCGGCAAGGTCGCGGAATCGGCGCGCAACAGGCGACAGACCTGCAAACCGTCGAGGCCAGGCAGCATCAGGTCGAGGATCACCAGGTCCGGCGGATTGAGCCGTGCACGTTCACGCACATGATCACCGCGACCGATCACGCTGACGGAGTAACCGTTGCGTTCCAGGTAGCTGGCAATCAGTTCGGCGAGGGCGGTGTCGTCTTCGACCAGGAGGATGTTGGGCATTGGGTGTTTCCAGAAAGAGCCGTGGCGCCAGATGAGCCGCTATCGCGAGCAAGCTCGCTCCCACAGTGGTTGGTGGTGTTCACAACATGTGTGTTCACATCAAATCCCTGTGGGAGCGAGCTTGCTCGCGATAGCAATCTATTTGGCGCAATAGAAATCAAGGACTGAAGGATATACGCCCTCACCCACACATGAGTAAAACCCTTACACAATTTCACACAGCACCAACAAAGCTTCACCGCTACCCTCGCCTTCGCCCGGTAGGATGCCGGGAGTCTTTAATGGGGTATTACATGTCGAAGAATCTGCTTGCCAGGCTCAGCCTGATTGCACTGGCGTTGACATTGGCTGCGTGTGACAAGTCCTCGAACGCCGAGGAGCAGGCACCGCTGGCCACGGTGCGCATCGAAACCATCGAAGCGCGGCCACTGACCATCAGCAGCGAACTGAGCGGGCGGATTGCCGCACCGCGCATGGCCGAAGTGCGTGCCCGTGTGGCCGGCGTAGTCTTGCAGCGGACCTTCCGTGAAGGCAGTGATGTGAAACAGGGCGATGTTTTGTTCCGCATCGACCCGGCGCCATTCAAGGCTGACCTGGACAGCGCCGAAGCGGCGTTGCGCAAGGCCGAGGCCAACGCGTTCCAGGCCAGATTGCAGGAACAGCGCTACGCCCAGTTGATCGACGACAAGGCCATCAGCGGTCAGGATTACGACAACGCCCGGGCCAATGCGCGGCAGACCGCCGCCGATGTTGCCGCCAGTAACGCTGCCGTGGAACGGGCCAAACTGAATCTTGGTTACGCCACCGTCACCGCGCCGATTTCCGGGCGCATCGGCCGGGCGCTGGTCACCGAAGGCGCGCTGGTCGGGCAGAACGAAACCACGCCGTTGGCGTTGATTCAGCAGTTGAACCCGATTCATGCCGACCTGACCCAGTCCACCCGCGAACTCAACGAACTGCGCCGCGCCTTCCGTTCCGGCCAGTTGCAGCAGGTCGGCCAGGACCAGGCCAAGGCCACGCTGATTCAGGACGACGGCAGCCTCTACCCGCTGCCGGGCAAAATGCTGTTCAGCGACATCACCGTCGACCCGGGCACCGGCCAGATCATCCTGCGCAGCGAGTTCCCCAACCCCGACCTCGACTTGCTGCCGGGCAGTTTCGTCCGTGTACGCCTGGAACAAGCGGTCAACCAGCAAGGCATCAGCGTGCCGCAACGGGCCATCCAGCGCGACAGCGCTGGCATCGCCCAAGTGCTGCTGCTCGACACTGAACAGAAAGTCGGGCAGCAACCGGTCGAACTGGGCGCCGTGCAGAACGATCGCTGGATCGTCACCGCAGGCCTGAAAGCGGGCGACCGCATCGTCATCGAGGGCCTGCAACACGCCCGCGTCGGCGAAAAAGTACGGATCGACGACACCCCTCTTCCACTTGCCCAGGTGACTGGTCAGTAAGCAGGATGCTTTTTTATGCCGCAGTTCTTTATCGACCGCCCGGTATTCGCCTGGGTGGTTGCCCTGTTCATCCTGCTGGCCGGTGCGCTGGCCATTCCGCAACTGCCGGTGGCGCAATACCCCGATGTCGCGCCGCCACAAATCGAAATCTACGCCGTGTATCCGGGCGCTTCGGCGCAAACCGTGGACGAGAGCGTGGTCAGCCTGATTGAAGAAGAACTCAACGGCGCCGATCACCTGTTGTATTTCGAGTCCCAGAGCAGCCTGGGCAGCGCCACCATCAAGGCGACCTTTCAGCCCGGCACCAACCCGGAACTGGCACAGGTCGATGTGCAAAACCGCCTGAAAGCCGTGGAGTCACGCTTGCCGCAAGCGGTGACCCAGCAAGGTTTGCAGGTAGAGAAAGTCTCCTCCGGTTTCCTGCTGTTGATCACCCTGACGTCCAGCGACGGCAAACTCGACGACGTAGCGCTCAGCGATTACCTGGCGCGCAACGTGATGAACGAGATCAAGCGTCTGGACGGCGTCGGCAAGGCACAGTTGTACGGTGCCGAGCGGGCGATGCGGATCTGGATCGACCCGCAGAAACTGATCGCCTTCAACCTGACGCCGGCGGACATCAACGCCGCCATCGTGGCGCAGAACGCCCAAGTGTCGGCAGGCAGCATCGGCGATCTGCCAACCCGAACCACCCAGGAAATCACCGCGACCATTCTGGTCAAGGGGCAGTTGTCGACCCCCGAAGAGTTTGCCGACATCGTCCTCAAGGCCAACCCGGATGGTTCTACCGTACGCATCGGCGATGTGGCACGGGTCGAGATCGGTAGCCAGGAATACCAGTTTTCCACGCGCCTGAACGGCAAGCCGTCCACCGCCGTCGCCGTGCAGTTGTCGCCCGGCGCCAACGCGCTGAACACCGCGACCCTGGTGCGGGCGAAAATGGATGAGCTGTCGCGCTACTTCCCGGCGAACGTCGAATACAAGATCCCGTACGACACCTCGCCCTTTGTCAAAGTGTCGATCACCAAGGTCGTCTACACCCTCGGCGAGGCCATGCTGCTGGTGTTCGCGGTGATGTTCCTGTTCCTGCAAAACATCCGCTACACGCTGATTCCGACACTGGTGGTGCCGGTGGCGTTGATGGGCACTTTTGCGACGATGCTGGCGCTCGGGTTTTCGATCAACGTGCTGACCATGTTCGGTATGGTGCTGGCCATCGGCATTCTGGTGGACGACGCCATCGTGGTGGTGGAGAACGTCGAGCGGATCATGGCCACCGAGGGCTTGGCGCCCAAGGACGCCACGCGCAAGGCCATGAAGCAGATCACCGGGGCAATCATCGGCATCACCCTGGTGCTGGTCGCGGTGTTCATTCCGATGGCCTTCATGCAGGGTTCGGTCGGGGTGATTTACCAGCAGTTCTCGCTGTCGATGGCCACCTCGATCCTGTTCTCGGCATTCCTCGCCCTGACCTTGACCCCGGCCTTGTGCGCGACGTTGCTCAAGCCGATTGCCAAAGGCGAGCACCATGAAAAAACCGGTTTCTTTGGCTGGTTCAACCGTCGTTTCGAGCAACTGACCGGGCGCTATCAAGGCTGGGTCGCCTATGCGCTGAAACGCAGCGGGCGCTTTCTGCTGATCTACGGCGTACTGCTGGTGGGTCTTGGCGTGTACTTCAGTCGCCTGCCCTCTTCGTTCCTGCCGGTGGAAGACCAGGGTTACACCATCACCGACATTCAGCTACCACCGGGGGCGAGCAAGAACCGTACGGTGCAGGTGGCCGAGCAGGTTGAAGCGCACAACGCCGGGGAACCGGGCATTCGGGACAGCGTGGTGATTCTCGGTTTCAGCTTCTCCGGCAGCGGGCAGAATGCGGCGCTGGCGTTCAGCACGCTGAAAGACTGGTCCGAGCGGGGCAGTGACGATTCGGCCGGCTCGATTGCCGACCGGGCCAACGTCGCCCTCAGCCAGATCAAGGACGCGGTGACGTTTGCCGTACTGCCGCCGCCTGTCGATGGCCTCGGCACCTCCAGCGGTTTCGAATTCCGCCTGCAGGATCGCGGCGGTCTCGGTCATGCGAAGTTGATGGAGGCCCGTACCGCGTTACTCGCGGCGGCCGAAAAAAGCCCGATCCTGATGAACGTGCGCGAAAGCGCCCTGGCCGAGGCACCGCAGGTGCAACTGATCGTCGACCGCAAACAGGCCAACGCGCTGGGTGTGTCTTTTGCCGACGTCGGCAACGTGCTGTCCACGGCCGTAGGCTCGGCCTACATCAACGACTTTCCCAATCAGGGGCGGATGCAGCGCGTCGTGGTGCAGGCCGAGGGCGACCAGCGCAGCCAGGTGGCTGACCTGCTGAAGATCCACGTGCGCAACACCCATGAAAAAATGGTGCCGTTGTCAGCCTTCGTGCAGGCCACGTGGACTCAGGGCCCGGCGCAGCTGACCCGCTACAACGGCTACCCGGCGATCAGCATTTCCGGTGAGCCGACGCCGGGCCACAGCACCGGTGAGGCCATGGCCGAGATCGAGCGTCTGGTGGCGCAAGGCCCGGCCGGCCTGGGCCAGGAATGGACCGGTTTGTCATTGCAGGAACGTTTGTCCGGCAGTCAGGCGCCGATCCTGCTGGGGCTGTCGCTGTTGATCGTGTTCCTGTGCCTGGCGGCGTTGTACGAGAGCTGGTCGATCCCGACCTCGGTACTGCTGGTGGTGCCGCTCGGTGTGCTCGGAGCGGTGCTGGCCGTGACCTTGCGCGGGATGCCCAACGACGTGTTCTTCAAGGTCGGGCTGATCACCATCATCGGCCTGTCGGCGAAGAATGCGATCCTGATCATCGAGTTCGCCAAGAGCCTGTACGACGAAGGCCACGACCTGATCGACGCGACCCTGCAAGCGGCACGCCTGCGGTTGCGGCCGATTGTCATGACCTCGCTGGCGTTCATCCTTGGCGTGGTGCCGTTGGCGATCGCGACCGGCGCCAGTTCGGCGAGCCAGCAGGCCATCGGCACCGGGGTGATCGGCGGGATGATCACGGCGACTCTGGCCGTGGTATTCGTGCCGGTGTTTTTTGTGGTGGTGATGAAACTGGTGCGCAGGCGCCATAAAAACATCTGATCAACACCACTGTCCCAATGTGGGAGCGGGCTTGCTCGCGAAGAGGCCGTCACATTCGACATCCGTGTTGATTGACAGTCCGCCTTCGCGAGCAAGCCCGCTCCCACAAGGGATCTCCGTGATTTCAAGATTGTGCCCACCTGGGCTAAGGTGTTGGCATAGCCCCAACCCCATCGAGCCTCCATGTCCTTCCTCACCCGCACCCACCCTCGCCTGTCCGCCGCCATCCTGCTCGGCATCGCGGTGGGCATTCTGGCTCCGGCCGATTCGCTGATCAGCAAGATCCTCTTCGGTTGGAATGCCGGCGTCTGGATCTACCTGCTGTTGATGTTCTGGCTTACCGTGCGTTCGAAAGCGACTGACGTAAAACGCATCGCCGAAATCGAGGACGAAAACGCCGGGCTGGTACTGGCACTCGTGTGCATCGCGGCATTGGCCAGCCTGGCGACCATCACCTTCGAACTGGCTGGCAGCAAAGACCTGGAAACCACGCGCAAGCTGTTGCACTACGGCTTCACCGCCCTGACGGTGATCGGCTCGTGGCTGCTGATCGGGGTGATTTTCAGCGTTCATTACGCGCGACTGTTCTACACCTGGAGCGGCAAGGAGCCGGCATTGCGCTTTGCCGAAGGCCTGACGACCCCCAATTACTGGGACTTCCTGTATTTCTCCTTCACCGTCGGCGTAGCGGTGCAGACCTCGGATGTCGGCGTGGCGACCCGGGAGTTGCGCAAGATTGTACTGGCGCAATCGTTGATCGGTTTTCTGTTCAACACGGCGATCCTTGGATTCTCGATCAACATTGCCGCCGGGCTGTTCAACTGACAGCTGCACAAACGTTCTAGTCATCGTCCTGAATCCGCCCGTCGGTATAAATCGACTCGGGGGCTTGACGAGGCATTGGGTTTTGGTGTCTTCTGAAACCGGTTTCAGCGCTATCTCACGAAGCGCTTGGCCTTATAAATCCAATAAGAAGGTTTCAAACCGTGAACGATTTCTCCGCCGCCCAGCGCAGCCGCGTGACCATGCTCGACGTGGCCGAACACGCCAAGGTTTCCAAGGCCAGCGTTTCGCGGTTCATCGGTGAAGACCGCGCCCTGCTCTCCGATGCCATTGCCCAACGCATCGAGCAGGCGATTGCTGAATTGGGCTATCGCCCGAACCAGATGGCCCGCGGCCTCAAACGCGGGCGCACCCGTCTGATCGGCATGCTGGTGGCCGATATCCGCAACCCTTATTCAATTGCCGTGATGCACGGGGTGGAAACCGCCTGCCGTCAGCACGGCTATAGCCTGGTGGTGTGCAACACCGACCGCGATGACGAGCAGGAGCGTCAGCACCTGGCCCTGCTGCGCTCCTACAACATCGAAGGCCTGATCGTGAACACCCTCGGCCATCACCGTGACGAGTTGCACGAACTGCACCGGGAAATGCCCCTGGTGCTGGTGGACCGCAAGGTCGAACACCTTGAGAGCGACATGGTCGGGCTGGACAATCCGGCAGCCGTTGAAATGGCCCTCGCCCATCTTGAAGAGCGCGGTTATCGCGATGTGTTGCTGGTCACCGAACCGTTCGATGGCACCAGTTCGCGGATCGAACGGGTTGGCAGTTTCAAGGCGCAAATTGCCCTGCGCCCGGCCCTCCATGGCAGCATCATCGAAACCGGCAGCGAACTGACCGCACAACTTAAAACCTTTCTCGACACGCCCGGCCCTGGCCCGAAAGCGCTGTTTTGCGCGAACGGGATTGCGGCGCTGGCCTGCACCCATGCGTTGCGTGAGCTCAAGTGCAAGCTGTTCGAGGATGTGGGTCTGATTGCTCTGGATGATCTGGATTGGTATCCGTTGGTGGGTAGCGGGATAACCGCACTGGCCCAGCCGACCACCGAGATTGGCGCCAGTGCGTTTGAGTGTTTGCTCAAGCGGTTGCGCGGGGATGACGGGGCGGTGAGGACTTTGGATTTTTCGGCGCGGTTGATTGTTAGAGGGTCGACCTTGGGGAACTCTCGGTGAATGTTATGGCCTCTTCGCGAGCAAGCCCGCTCCCACAGGGGGAATGCACTCCTCTGTGGGAGCGGGCTTGCTCGCGAAGGGGCCATCAAGATCACCCACTATTTTTTTGAACAAAAATGAAACCGGTTTCAGAGGTAAAACAACAATGAACAAACCAGCTGTTTCCATCAGCCTGTCGAGCTACGGCGCCGACCTTGTGCGCCAACGCGGCCAAGGCAGTTTCATCAAAATACTGGCCGCCGCCGGCGCCACGCGCATCGAATGGCGCGAAGAATTGCTGACCGGCGAAGTGCCCGCGCAACTGGCGGAGGTGACCCGGGCCGAGGGCCTGGAGAGTGTGTATTCCTCGCCGATGGAACTGTGGCTGGCTGGTCAACCGAAGCCCAACCCTGAACTGATCCGCGCCCTGCCACGCGCCGAGGCGTTCGGCGCCAAATGGTTGAAAGTGTCGCTGGGTTATTTCACTGACAACTGCGACCTGCAAACCCTCGCCCGAGTGCTGGACGCCAGCCCCGTGCAGTTACTGGTGGAAAACGACCAGACCTTGCACGGCGGTCGCATCGAGCCGTTCCAGCGTTTTTTCGCGGACGTCGAACAGCACAAGCTGCCGATCAAAATGACCTTCGATATCGGCAACTGGCGCTGGCAGGACCAGTCCGCCGCCAGCGCTGCGCGCCTTCTCGGACGCCATGTCGGCTATGTGCACTGCAAAGCGGTTACGCGTCGCGCCGACGGCAAGCTGGTCGCCATCCCGCCGACCGCCAGCGACTTGCAACAGTGGGAGCAGCTGCTGCGACACATGGCCCAAGGCGTTATGCGTGCCGCGGAATATCCGCTACAAGGCGATGACCTGGTGCAACTGACCCGCGAACATGTGGCCGCCCTCGCCCACCTCGGCCAATCGCAGTTGGAGAGCGCTCATGTCTGAGATCGATATCCTCTCGTTCGGCGAGACCATGGCGATGTTCGTCGCCGAGCAGGCGGGTGATCTGGCCGAGGTCAGCGCTTTCCACAAACGCATCGCCGGGGCTGACAGCAATGTTGCGATCGGTTTGTCGCGGCTGGGTTTCAAAGTGGCGTGGTTGAGCCGGGTCGGGGCCGATTCGTTGGGTCGGTTCGTGGTCGATACTCTGGAAAAAGAAGGCCTGGATTGCCGTCACGTCGACATCGACACCACCCACCCGACCGGTTTTCAACTCAAGTCCCGCACCGACGATGGCAGCGATCCGGTGGTCGAGTACTTCCGCCGTGGTTCGGCGGCCAGTCACCTGTCACCGCACTCGATCGTGCCCCAATTGCTCAAGGCCCGGCACCTGCACGCCACCGGCATTCCCCCGGCGCTGTCGGAAACGGCCCGGCAGATGTCGTTTGAATTGATGACCTGCATGCGCGATGCCGGGCGCAGCGTGTCCTTCGACCCGAACCTGCGTCCCAGCCTGTGGGCCAGCAAGCAACAAATGATCACCGAGATCAACCGCCTCGCCGCCCTCGCCCATTGGGTGCTACCCGGGTTGAGCGAAGGGCGCTTGCTGACCGGCTTTGAAGACCCGGCCGACATCGCCGCGTTCTACCTCGACCAGGGCGCTGAAGCCGTGGCGATCAAGCTGGGGCCGCACGGCGCTTACTACCGCACGCGCCTGGATGCCGGTTTCGTCGCCGGGGTGCCGGTGGAAACGGTGGTCGATACGGTGGGTGCCGGCGATGGTTTTGCCGTGGGCATGATCAGCTCACTTCTGGAAAACCATAGCTTTGCCGATGCCGTGAAGCGCGCCAACTGGATTGGCAGCCGGGCGGTGCAGAGTCGGGGGGATATGGAGGGGTTGCCGACTCGAGCCGAGATGGATGTCGAATTTGAGGCCGCCTTCGCGAGCAAGCTCGCTCCCACAGGGGATTTATGTCGAACGTAGATCCAATGTGGGAGCGAGCTTGCTCGCGATGAGGCCAGTACAGGCACTGAAGATCCAACCGTTACCTGCTGCGACAAAAACAACAAGCTCAGGAGCACCACTCATGAAAACCGCAACGCTCGCCACCCGCCGCTGGTGGTACATCATGCCCATCGTGTTCATCACCTATAGCCTGGCGTATCTGGATCGCGCCAACTACGGCTTTGCCGCCGCCTCCGGCATGGCCGCCGACCTGATGATCACGCCGGGCCTGTCGTCGATGCTCGGCGCGCTGTTCTTCCTCGGCTACTTTTTCTTCCAGGTGCCTGGCGCGATCTACGCGCAGAAACACAGTGTGAAGAAGCTGATTTTCGTCAGTCTGATCCTCTGGGGCAGCCTCGCGACTTTGACCGGTATCGTCTCCAACGCCTATTGGCTGATCGTCATTCGCTTCATGCTTGGCGTGGTTGAGGCCGCGGTGATGCCAGCGATGCTGATCTATCTGTGCCACTGGTTCACCCGTGCCGAACGCTCGCGGGCCAACACCTTCCTGATTCTCGGCAACCCGGTGACCATGCTCTGGATGTCGGTGGTCTCGGGCTATCTGGTGCAGCACTACAGCTGGCGCTGGATGTTCATCGTCGAAGGTTTGCCAGCGGTGTTGTGGGCATTCATCTGGTGGCGCCTGGCCGATGATCGCCCGTCACAAGCCAAGTGGCTCAACGACCAGGAAAAACAGGACCTGGAAAGCGCACTGGCCGCCGAACAGGTCGGCATCAAGGCCGTGAAAAACTACGCCGAAGCGTTCCGCTCACCCAAAGTGATCATCCTGGCCCTGCAGTTTTTCTGCTGGAGCATTGGCGTCTACGGCTTCGTGTTGTGGCTGCCGTCTATCCTCAAGGCTGGCGCGCAGATGGACATGATTCAGGCCGGCTGGCTGTCGGCGCTGCCGTACCTGGCGGCGGTGATCGGCATGCTGCTGGTGTCCTGGGGTTCGGACAAACTGCAAAAACGTAAACGTTTCGTCTGGCCACCACTGCTGATTGCTTCGATTGCCTTCTATGGTTCCTACGCCTTGGGTGCTGAACACTTCTGGTGGTCCTACACCCTGCTGGTGATTGCCGGCGCCTGCATGTACGCGCCTTACGGACCTTTCTTCGCAATCATTCCGGAGATCCTCCCGGCCAACGTCGCGGGCGGTGCCATGGCGCTGATCAACAGCATGGGCGCCCTCGGTTCCTTTGGCGGCTCCTGGCTGGTCGGTTACCTGAACAGCTCCACCGGCTCGCCTGGCGCCTCGTACCTGTTGATGAGCGGCGCGCTGATGTTCTCGGTGCTGCTGACCATTTTCCTCAAGCCCGGCGCCAGCGATCGGGAGCGGCCCGCAGCCACGGTAACGCGCACCGCCACGGCACATTCCTGAATTGAAGTTGAGATCTCGAAGATGAAAAAGCAGGTCGTCCTGTACAAGAAACTCTCGCCGCTGCTGATGGCTCGCCTGCACGAGCTGGCCGACGTGACGCTGATCGAAAGCCTTGATGCCGAGGGCCTGGGCAAACTGCGCGATGCCCTGCCCCGCGCCCACGGCTTGCTGGGTGCCAGCCTGAAACTGGACGCCGAGCTGCTCGATCTGGCACCTGACCTTCAAGCCATTGCCAGCGTCTCGGTGGGTGTCGATAACTACGACATCGACTACCTGACCAAGCGGCGCATCCTGCTCAGCAACACGCCGGACGTGCTCACCGAAACCACCGCCGACACCGGTTTCGCCCTGATCCTGGCAACGGCCCGGCGCGTAGTGGAATTGGCAAATATGATTCGCGAAGGCAATTGGACCCACAACATCGGCCCCACGCATTTCGGCAGTGACGTGCACGGTAAAACCCTGGGCATCATTGGCATGGGTCGCATTGGCGAGGCGCTGGCCCAGCGCGGGCACTTCGGTTTCGGCATGCCGGTGATTTATCACAGCCATTCGCCAAAACCGGCTGTGGAGCAGCGTTTCAATGCGCAATACCGGACCCTGCCCGAACTGCTGCAACAAGCGGACTTCATCTGCCTGACGCTGCCACTGACCGCGGATACCGAAGGCCTGATCGGCGCCGAACAGTTCGCCCTGATGCGCCCGCAGAGCATCTTCATCAACATCTCCCGGGGCAAGGTAGTGGACGAAGCGGCGCTGATTGAAGCCTTGCGTGCGGGACAGATTCGCGCGGCGGGACTGGATGTGTTCGAGCGCGAGCCGTTGAATCCCGACTCGCCACTCTTACATCTGGACAACGTGGTAGCGACACCGCACATAGGCTCGGCGACCCATGAAACCCGGGAGGCCATGGCCAAGTGTGCGGTGGACAATCTATTGGCAGCACTGGCGGGTGAACGGCCGGTGAATCTGGTGAATGGAGCGGCGTGGCGAGGCTGAGGCAGCCTCCCCTGTAGCAGCTGGCGCAGGCTGCGCCAGCTGCTACAGGGCGAGTGGTGGCATCAGGCGCGGCGTGCTTCGAGCGCGTCCGTGGCACACAGCGCGATGCGTCGGCAGGCATCCGCCAGTTTCTGCTGGTCTACCACCAGACCAATGCGGATGTGTCCCGCCACACTGGGCCCAAATGCTTCCCCCGCCAGCACCGACACGCCATAGTCCTCCAGCAGTCGCTCGGCGAAGTGCTGGGCCGACAAACCAGTCTGGCGTACATCGGCCATCACGAACATGCCGCCATCGGGCCGAACCGCATGGATACCGGGGCATTGCTCCAGGCTGGCGCACACCAGGTCGCGACGCTGGCGATACTCCTCGCGCATCAGCGCCACTTCCGGCAGGTCTTGTTCAAGGGCCAGTTGCGCGGCGTTCTGAACGAAATCCGGAATGCCGAACAGCATGCACAGCGACAGATTCACCAAGTGTTCGCACAAGGATTCAGGCCCGATCACCCAGCCCACCCGCCAGCCGCTCATGGCGTGGGACTTGGACAGGCTGTTGATCGTCGCCGTGCGTTCGGCCATGCCTGGCAGGCTCGCCGGGCTGATGTGTTCGCCTTCGTAGAGCAAATCGCTGTAGACCTCGTCACTAATCAGCCACAGGTCATGGCGAACGCACAGCGATACCAACGCTTTCCAGGTCGCCAGCGGCAGGCTGGCACCGGAAGGATTGTTCGGACTATTGAGTAGAATCGCGCGGGTCTTGGGCGTGATGGCTGCCGCCACGTCAGCCGGATCGACCCGAAAGCCGTTTTGCGAGCGCACCGCCACCGGCACCACTTTGGCCCCGCAGGCGCCGAACACGCCTTCGTAGGTCACGTACATCGGTTCGGCGACAATCACTTCGTCACCCGGATCGAGCAGGCATTGCGCAACCGAATACACCGCGCACTGCGCCCCCGGAAACACGATGACATTGTCGCCACCCACCGCTTGACCACTGCGCTGGCGATGACGTCGCGCGACGCTGTCGCGCAGCCCTTGACTGCCGCGCACCGCCGGATAGTGGGTGTCACCGGCCAGCAAGCTGTCGATGGCAGCGCGGACGATAGGCTGCGGGGTGTCGAAATCCGGGTCACCGATCGACAGCAGCAAGACATCGACGCCCTGCTCGCGCAACGCCAGCGCTCGATCGTGAATCTGCCAGGCCGCCGCTCCGTCTCCGGCGATTCGTTGAGTCAAGGCTGAATAGCGCATGTCGTTCTCCTGTCGCGCGGGTGCTCCAGCCTCAACCCTATCTCAATTCAGGAAATGCGCCACTATTGCAGGGATACCCTTTATTCTTCGGGCCCGATCCGCACCCGGGCTCTGGCCACCCGCCACACCCGAGCCACATCGCTCGCCCGCTCACGCAGCAAACGCGGTGCTTCGGCACAAGCCTGCTCGAGGGTCATCGGCCCGCTCGCCAGGGCAAACGCCGCGTCGATGCCATGCTCATAGAGCGCCTGATAACCGTCGCCCAGCGTGCCGGCAATGACGATGACCGGCACGCCGTGTTGCCTGGCGACACGCGCCACACCAAACGGCGTCTTGCCGCGCAGGGTTTGCGCATCGAAACGCCCTTCCCCGGTGATCACCAGATCGGCGCCTGCAACCGCCTCGGCCAGGCCCACCAACTCGGCAACCACCTCGACCCCGGCCTTGAATTGCGCGCCCAGGAACGCTTTGGCGGCAAACCCCAAGCCACCTGCCGCGCCACTGCCCGGCTCATCCCGGACATCGTTGTTCAAGGCTGTCGCGCAATGCCCGGCAAAGTGCCCGAGAGCGCGGTCCAGTTGCTCGACCTGTGCGGGCGAGGCGCCTTTTTGCGGGCCAAAAATCGCCGAGGCGCCGTGGGGACCGCACAGCGGGTTGTTGACGTCGGCGGCGATGTCGAAGCGTACCTGCGCCAGTCGCGGATCGATGTCGCTCAGGTCAATGTGCGCCAATTGCGCAAGGGCGAGGCCGCCCGGTGACAGCGTCTGCCCCCGGGCGTCCAGCAGTTTCACGCCCAGGGCCTGCATGGCTCCGGCACCGCCGTCATTGGTCGCACTGCCGCCAATCGCCAGGATCACCCGTTGTGCACCGGCATCCAGCGCGGCGCGGATCAATTGCCCGGTACCGAAAGTGCTGCTGATGCACGCATCCCGTTGCGCCACCGGGACCAACTGCAAACCGCTGGCCTCGGCCATTTCGATGATCGCGGTGTGGCTCTGCGGCAACCAGCCCCAGGCGGCATCCACCGTTGTTCCCAGCGGCCCGCGAACCGTGGTGCGACGCAGTTCGCCTTCGCAGGCGGCAAGAATCGACTCGACAGTCCCTTCCCCGCCGTCGGCCATCGGGCATTTGATCAATTGAGCATCCGGCCACACCTGCGCCAGCCCCAACGCGATGGCATCGGCCACGCCTTGAGCGCTGAGGCTGTCCTTGAACGAATCGGGGGCGATCACGATTTTCATGGGAATTCTCCAGTTCCAATGTCCACATGCTGCCAGCCGTCATGAACAATAACGCCGGTCCGCTGCACAAGCGGCGCTGACGTTTCTTGTTCATTTCCACAAAGTACCTGCTTTTTGTGGGAGCGGGCTTGCTCGCGAAGGCAGCGTGTCAGCAGCATCAATGTGGACTGACACAGCGCTTTCGCGAGCAAGCCCGCTCCCACAGGAAATGTGTGTGGTTCAGCTGTTCGCGTCTGTCTGGGGAAGCAGTTGCACGCCGAGGTACAGTGCGAGCATGCCGTCCAGGCGTAGAGGATCAACCCCGCTCAGTTCGGCGATGCGTTCCATGCGATAACGCAGGCTGTTGCGATGAATTCCCAGCGCATCGGCGCAGGCCTGGCTCTGGCCGTCGTGTTCGCACCAACTGCGCAGGGTCGCCAGCAACTGACCATTGCTGTCCTTGGCAATGACCTTGCGCAGCGGGTTGAGCAATTCATCGAGGGCGTCGTCGTTGCGGTGGCGCCAGAGCATCACCGGTAGCCGATAGCGGGTCAGCGTCAGCAGTCTGGAGCGCGGCAACACATCGCGACCGTAGGCCAGCAAGTCACCGACCCGGCGATAGCAGCGGCGCAAACCCGCCAGTCCATCGGCCTGACCACCCACGGCTATGCGCAGGATGTTCCAGCCCAGGCCGTCGAGTTTGTCCAGCAAGCGCTCGTTCTCGATCGTCTGGCTGGCTGGCCGGCACCAGAGCAACGAGGTTTTGGCCGAACTCACGCACCAACTGTCGGGGTAACGGCTCGTCAACCAGGCACTGAGTGCCTCGACGGTTTGCCCCGGAGCGTGCTCCAGGCCCAGTTCGAACAGGTATGGCACTCGGGTCATCCGTGGCTTGAGGCCCAACTGCTGCGCTTCATCGACCAGTCGCGGAGAATCCCCGGCTTCGCTGAGCAGCAGCGCCAGCAAATCATCGCAGCGCTGGCGCCGCCATTGCTGTTCGGCCTGCTGGTTGCGCTGGCCCACCAGCATTTCGGCGGTCATGCGCACCAACTCGGCGTAGGTGCGCAGTTGCTCGGGTTCGCCGGTGATACCCAGTACGCCGATCAGGCGCTGATCAAGCCACAACGGCAGGTTGATGCCCGGCTGCACGCCCTTGAGATGAATCGCCGTCTGCGCATCGATCTCCACCACGCGGCCGTTGGCCAATACCAATTGCGCCCCCTCATGTCGGGTGTTGACCCGCTCTGGTTCGCCACTGCCGAGGATCAAGCCCTGGCTGTCCATGACGTTGACGTTGTACGGCAGGATAGCCATCGCCCGGTCGACGATGTCCTGGGCCAGGTCGTGATCGAGTTCGAACATGCAAGTGATCCTTGAAGACGGTGATGGAACGGGTTGTTCACCCGCACAGGCCTTGGTTGCAAACCCTGTGCTCAGGCACAAAGACAGCCACCATAAGGGTGGTCGAGACTCTCAGGGCGATCAACGTTACCCTTTGCATCGCAAAAAATCATAATAATGAGAGAGCCGCCATGACACAGAGCGCCGTAGCGTCCGACGCCATCGCTGACGACAAAAACGCTGTCTATAAGCGCATTACCCTGCGTTTGATCCCCTTCATTTTCATCTGCTACCTGTTCAACTACCTCGACCGGGTAAACGTTGGATTCGCCAAGCTGCAGATGCTCGACGCGCTGAAGTTCAGCGAGACCGTGTACGGCCTCGGCGCCGGCATCTTCTTTATCGGTTACGTGCTGTGCGGCGTGCCAAGCAACCTGGCCCTGACCAAATTCGGCCCGCGGCGCTGGATCGCGCTGATGATGATCGCCTGGGGCATGCTGTCGACCTGCCTGCTGTTCGTCACCACCCCGACCGAGTTCTATACCCTGCGCCTGTTCACCGGCGCAGCCGAAGCCGGGTTCTTCCCGGGCGTGGTGTTGTATCTCTCGCAATGGTTCCCGACCTTCCGCCGGGGCCGCATCATGGCCTTGTTCATGTCGGCGATCCCGGTATCCGGCCTGCTCGGCAGTCCATTCTCCGGCTGGATTCTCAACCACTTCGGCGCAGGCCAGGGCGGCTTGGCCGGTTGGCAGTGGATGTTCCTGCTGCAAGGCATTCCGACCGTGATCCTCGGTGCGCTGGCTTATTTCCTGCTCAGCGACAGTTACGCCAATGCGAAATGGCTGACCCCGTTCGAGCGTTCGGTGCTGGAAGCCGACCACGCCGAGGACCTGGCCAACAAACCGAAAACCACGACTGATTCGCTACTGGCGGTATTCAAGAACCCGGCGATCTGGGCCTTCGGCCTGATCTATTTCTGCATCCAGAGCGGTGTATACGCGATCAACTTCTGGCTGCCATCGATCATCAAGAACCTGGGCTTCAGCGATAACCTGGTGATCGGCTGGCTCAGCGCGATTCCCTACCTGCTGGCGGCAGTGTTCATGCTGATCGTTGGCCGCTCGGCGGACCTGCGCAAAGAACGTCGCTGGCATCTGGTGGTGCCGATGCTGATGGGCGCGCTGGGGCTGCTGATCGCGGTGAACTTCGCCGCCAACCCGGCCATCGCGATTCTCGGCCTGAGCATCGCCACCATGGGCGCCCTCACCGGCCTGCCGATGTTCTGGCCGGTGCCGACCGCCCTGCTCAGTGCGGGCGCCGCTGCGGGTGGCCTGGCGTTGATCAACTCCATGGGGCAGATGGCCGGTTTCCTCAGCCCGTACCTGGTGGGCTGGGTCAAGGACAGCACCGGCTCGACCGATGCGGCGCTGTACCTGCTGGCGGGCGTGATTGTCTGCGGCAGTCTGCTGGCGTTGCGCATGACCCGTACCCTGCGTGCCTAAACACCACCTCCCCCCTGTGGGAGCGGGCTTGCTCGCGAAGAGGGAGTGTCAGGCAACATCAATGTCGTCTGATACACCGCCTTCGCGAGCAAGCCCGCTCCCACATTTGATCTGGTGTGTTCGATATTTCAGTTTGATCCCTGCGGTTGTTCTGGTATCTGATTGAGCCTTTCCCACTGGTAAAAGGATTTGCTCATGAGCTATCGCACACTGGGTCATTCGGGTCTGCAGGTGTCCCCCCTGACCCTGGGCACCATGATGTTCGGCGAACAGACCAGCACCGAAGATTCCCTGCGAATCATCGACAAGGCCTGGGACCAGGGCATCAATTTCATCGACACCGCCGACGTCTACACCAATGGCCGTTCCGAGGAAATCGTCGGCGAGGCCATCGCCAGCCGCCGCCATGAATGGGTGCTGGCGACCAAGGTCGGTTTCGGTCCCGTGGACGGCGTTCCCAACCGCAGCGGCCTGAGCCGCAAGCACCTGTTCAACGGCATCGATGCCAGCCTGACGCGCTTGGGCACCGACTACCTCGATATCTACTACCTGCACCGCGAAGACCACAATACGCCGCTGGAAGTCACGGTATCGGCCATAGGCGATCTGATTCGCCAAGGCAAAATCCGCTATTGGGGCCTGTCGAACTACCGTGGCTGGCGTATCGCCGAAGTGATTCGCGTGGCCGACAGGCTGGGGGTCGACCGGCCGGTAATCAGCCAGCCGCTGTACAACATCGTCAACCGCCAGGCTGAAACCGAGCAGATCACTGCTGCACAAAACTATGGTCTTGGCGTGGTGCCCTACAGCCCGCTGGCGCGCGGGGTACTCAGCGGCAAATACGCGCCGGACGTGACACCGGACGCCAACAGCCGTGCCGGGCGTCAGGACAAGCGCATCCTGGAAACCGAATGGCGCGTCGAATCCCTGCGTATCGCCCAGCAAATCCAGCAATACACCCAGCAGCGCGGAGTCGGCATCGTCGAGTTCGCGATTGCCTGGGTGCTGAACAACAACGCAGTCACCTCAGCCATTGTCGGGCCGCGCACCGAAGCGCAGTGGGACGCCTACACTAAGGCGCAGGCGGTGAAAATCACGGCACAGGACGAAGCGTTCATCGATTCACTGGTGACGCCGGGGCATGCGTCGACACCGGGGTTCAATGATGTGAGCCATTTTGTGTCGGGGCGTACACCGCTCATTAGCTGACACAACACAAGACAACATGTGGGAGCGGGCTTGCTCGCGAAAGCGGTTTTCCAGCCAACATCAACGTTGAATGTTAAGCAGTCTTCGCGAGCAAGCCCGCTCCCACAATTGGACCGTGTTGATTGATTGGTCAATATTCGGCCCGAAAAACACGTATCCTCCGCCCCCCGTTTCACCTTCAACATCGCGAGGACAGTTTGTCTAAAGGTATCGCTCTATCGGTTTCAGCTTCGGTGCTGTTTGCCGTCATGTATTACTACACGTCGCTGCTCACCCCGTTGAGCGGCGTGGAAATATTCGGTTGGCGGATGCTGCTGACCGTGCCCTGCATGACCGTGTTCATGGTGTGGTCCGGTGAGTGGAAACGCGTGCTCGAGATTGTGCGGCGCGCCATTGCCAACCCGAAATTGATTGGCGCGCTGATCGCCTCCTCTGCCCTGCTCGGCGTGCAACTGTGGCTGTTCATGTGGGCGCCGCTCAACGGCTACAGCCTCGACGTATCACTCGGCTACTTTCTGTTGCCGCTGACCATGGTCCTGACCGGCCGCCTCGTCTATGGCGATCGCCTGTCTTATCTGCAAAAAATCGCCGTGGTGTTCGCCTGCCTGGGCGTAATCAACGAGGTGTATCAGGTCGGTGGTTTTTCCTGGGCGACCTTGCTGGTCTGCATTGGCTATCCGACCTACTTCGTCCTGCGCAAACGGCTGGCGGCGGACAATCTCGGCGGCTTGTGGCTGGACATGGCATTGACGCTGCCGGTGGCCTTCTGGTTCGTTCAGAATGGCGCACAAGGTTTCGGTGTGTTTGACCAGCATCCATGGTTGTCCCTGTTGATTCCGATACTCGGCGTGATCAGCGCGTCGGCACTGGTGGTCTACATCGTTGCCAGCCGCCTGCTGCCGTTCAGCCTGTTCGGCTTGTTGAGCTACGTCGAACCGGTGCTGCTGCTGGGCGTGGCGTTGCTGCTGGGAGAGAGCATCAAGGCCGGCGAATGGCTGACGTACATCCCGATCTGGATGGCCGTGCTGGTGCTGGTGTTCGAAGGGTTCAAGCACCTGGTGCGACAACACAGACCTTAAGGCACACACAAAACAATGTGGGAGCGGGCTTGCTCGCGAATGCGGTGTGCCAGCCAGCTTAGTTGGCGACTGACACACCGCTTTCGCGAGCAAGCCCGCTCCCACAGTTTTATCGGTGTAACGGTTTAGTCAGTGGAGAGAACACCACGACGAACCTGGTCACGCTCGATGGATTCGAACAGCGCCTTGAAGTTGCCTTCGCCGAAACCGTCGTCGCCCTTGCGCTGGATGAACTCGAAGAACACCGGCCCCATCAGGGTTTCCGAGAAGATCTGCAACAGCAGACGCTTGTCTCCCGACTCGGACGAACCGTCCAGCAAAATGCCCCGCGCCTGCAGTTCACCCACCGGCTCGCCATGGTTCGGCAAGCGGCCTTCGAGCATTTCGTAGTAGGTGTCTGGCGGCGCGGTCATGAAGCGCATGCCGATGCTTTTCAGGTGATCCCAGGTCTTGAGCAGGTCATCGGACAGGAAGGCAACGTGCTGGATGCCCTCGCCGTTGAACTGCATCAGGAATTCTTCGATCTGCCCGGCGCCCTTGGACGATTCTTCGTTCAGCGGGATGCGGATCATGCCATCCGGTGCGGTCATGGCCTTGGAGGTCAGGCCGGTGTACTCGCCCTTGATGTCGAAGTAGCGGATTTCGCGGAAGTTGAACAGCTTCTCGTAGAAGTTGGCCCAGTAGGCCATGCGACCGCGATACACGTTGTGGGTCAGGTGATCGATGATCTTCAGGCCGGCACCGACCGGGTGGCGGTCAACGCCTTCGATGAACACGAAGTCGATGTCATAGATCGAGCTGCCTTCACCGAAACGGTCGATCAGGTACAGCGGCGCGCCGCCGATGCCTTTGATCGCCGGCAGGTTCAGTTCCATCGGGCCGGTTTCAATGTGGATCGGCTGGGCGCCGAGTTCCAGGGCACGCTTGTAGGCTTTTTGTGAATCCTTGACGCGGAACGCCATGCCGCACACTGACGGACCATGCTCGGCCGCAAAGTACGACGCCACGCTGTGAGGTTCATTGTTGAGGATCAGGTTGATCGCGCCCTGGCGATACAGGTGCACGTCCTTGGAACGGTGGGTCGCCACCTTGGTGAAACCCATGATCTCGAAGATCGGCTCCAGGGTGTTCGGGGTCGGCGATGCGAGCTCGATGAATTCAAAGCCCATCAGGCCCATTGGGTTTTCGTATAAATCTGCCATGGTTGGCGCCTCATCATTTTTTATCAATTAACTAAGGTTAGTTGTAAGCAATGCTGAGACCGGTGGGTGGCGCACAGGAGATGCCCCGCACACTGCGGGCGAGAAAATCACCGTAGATCAGTTGAAACCCGAATATCTTCATTTTCGACCCAAGGCTCTTGCGGGCGAGGCTTCTGCTGCCAGAAGACGATTATTATTGTATGCGTAACCGGATTCTACACAGCGTAAATAGATTTGTCCGCCTTCTGTATCAAATCCCCTTTTTCCTTGCTCGCGCAAGAGGTTTATTGCAGAGGAAAATCCCCGCCAGAATCAGCCCGCCGCCCAGGCACATTGCCAGCGTCAGTGGCTCATCCAGCAGCAGCGCGCCAAGGATTACCGCTGTCAGCGGGTTCAAGGCAATGAACACTCCGGAACGTGTCGCGCCGATTTTGCGAATGCCGTCGTAGTAGCCGATGTAGGCCAGCGCCGAACCCAACACGCCGAGGTACAAAAGACTTAACCATTGCGGTGCCCCGAGGTTGGCGATCGCGGTGACACTCACCTCGCCACGGACAATGCAGGCTATCCAGAGCATGACAGTGCCCAGCAGAATCGAATAGGTCACCGTTTGCAGCGGCCCCAGTGTCTGGTTCAGCTCTCTGGAGAACAGCGAGTAGATCCCCCAGCCGAGGACGCAGCCGAAAATCAGCAGATCACCGATCCAGGCATCGGCGCCGCCGGCCAATAATTGCGGGTCGCGACTGACGATCACCATGCTCGCGCCAGCCATGCAAATCGCAATGCCGGCGACTTTCGCCCGGTTCAATCGCTCCTTGAACAGCAGCCAGGAAGCCAGGCCGATCACAGCCGGATTCAGCGCCACGATCAAGGACGCCCGTGAAGCGTTGATGTAATGCAAGCCATAAAAGAAGCACAGGTTGTAAAAAAAGATCCCGAAAAAGCCAAGCAACAGTAATTGCAACCATTGCCGGGCGCTGGGCCGGACCAGCGGTATCCGCGCCATGCGTACAAACAGTAGCAACGCCACACTGGCCAGTAAAAACCGCAGGCTGGCGGCCAGTAGCGGGCTAAGGCCGTCGGCCAGAAAGCGTCCGGCAACGAAAGTGCCGCCCCACACCATGGTGACCGCCGCCAGTTTCAGATACACCGGCAAATCCGAGGGCTTTGACAGGGTTTGCTCGCAGATCGTCATACAATTCCAGGGCCGGATGTCAGAGAGATGACGTATCATTCGACTAATACCCAGTCATCGTAAAATGAGCAAACACTCATGACCCTCTCTCAACTGGAGATTTTCTCCCTCGTGGCCGAACTCCACGGCTTCACGGCAGCGGCCAATCGCCTGGGAATTTCCCAATCGGCGGTGTCCCATGCCTTGAAGTCCCTGGAGCAGGAATTGGGTGTCGAGTTGTTGCGCCGGCATCAATCCCGGGTCGAATTGAGCGATATTGGCCAGCAACTGTTGTTGCGCGCCCGCGCAATGCTGGGCCTGGCCAACACCCTGCGCCAGGAAGCGGCCGATGCGCGGGGCATGAAACGCGGCACACTGCGCATCGGCTCCTTCGGCCCGACGTCATCGATCAAGTTGCTGCCGTTGATTCTGCAGCAGTACCGCGCCGCTCATCCCGGCATCGAGGTGCATATCGACGAGGGTCCTGACCGCCAGGTACTCCAGTGGCTGGAAGAACGACGGATCGACATCGGTTTCGTGGTGTTGCCCGAGGAGCGCTTCGACACGATCGCGCTGATCGAAGACCAGATGGTAGCGTTGCTGCCCGCCAGCCATCCGCTGGCGACTTACGACAGCCTGAGCCTGGACGATCTGTGCCAGGCCCCGTTTGTGCTGACCGAGGCCGGTTCATCGGAGCTGGTTTCACGCTTGTTTAGCGCGACCCGGCTGACGCCCAACATACGCTATCGCTGTTCGCAGCTGATGAGCACCCTGGATGTCGTCGCTCGCGGTGACGGGGTGACGGTGGTTGCCGAGGGCTCATTACCCCATCAAATTGACAGCCGCTGCGTGAAAAAACCGCTGTCGCCTGCAGTGTCGCGGCAGGTCGGCCTGGCGGTGCTCGATCGACGCCAGGCCTCCCCCGCGACGCTGGCCTTTATCAAGCTGGCCGAAAGGCTCGACCTGCGTTGAGCGGCATAACTGCCAAGCGCCAACTATCATGGCCCATACCCGAACTCTTCATGGAAGGCGTATTGCCCTGCCAGCGTTTGAGAGCCTTACTACTTCGTGACAGGATTCGCGAATGCCGTTGAAAGCCAAAACCCGCAGTCGCAGCACAAGAATTGCTGTGACCCTGATCAGTGGATTGCTCCCCGTACTACTGGGGGCCGCCATTCTTTACATGCAAGCTGGGCGTGCGCTTAAACAAGACACCGAACAAACTGCCGAAGCCGCGATTCGCCAGTTCGACTTGATGCTCGACAACACCGCCCAGGCCGCTCGCGAACTGCTGCCGCTGGCCGGTCAACGTTGTAGCGACGTCAACCTGTCTCTGCGCGAGCAGGTCACTCGTCGCCCATTCGTGCGATCAACCAATCTGGCGTGGGACAACAACCTCTACTGCAGCTCGTTGTTCGGCGACTATCAGGAAAAGGTCAAGCCCGGAGACTACACCCAGGGCGCCTTATGGCTCATGAACGGCAATGCGGTGACGCCCGACACCGCCGTGCTGGTGTACCGGCTGAGCGAAGGCAAAAAAGGTGCGCTGGCGACCATCGATGGTTATCACTTGAGCAATATTCTGCGCCTGATAGGCGGCAAGACCATGCTATTGCTGCAAGTTGGCCCGGACTGGATGTCCGTCGATGGCAAGGTTCACACCGGCGCGCTGCCTGAGTTGCCCGTTGCGCAAAGTCGTTTGACCTCCGGGCGCTATGCCTTTGCGGTGCAAGCCGGCTTCCCCGAAGGCGAAACCTGGCGATACATGAGCAGCAAATATCCACCGTTGTTCAGCTTGTTGCTGTTCTTCGGTGTGATTGCCGGGTCAATTGGTCATTTCCTGCAGCAGCGCTCCTCGGCACCCACCCAGGAAATGCAACGGGCACTGGAAGCTGCAGAGTTCATTCCGTATTTCCAGCCCGTGGTGCGTGGCGCCAGTAAAAGCTGGTCCGGCACTGAGGTGCTGATGCGCTGGAAACATCCGAAGGAAGGCCTGGTGCGTCCGGATCTGTTCATCCCGTTTGCCGAGCACTCAGGACTGATCGTGCCGATGACCCGCTCGCTGATGCAACAAACCGCCGCCCTGCTGGCACCGCAATCCGCCAGATTCAACAAACCGTTTCACATTGGCATCAACATCACCGCCAGCCATTGCCAGGATCTGGAGCTGGTCAAGGATTGTCGCGAGTTTCTCGACGCGTTCGAGCCGGGCTCGATCTATCTGGTACTGGAACTGACCGAGCGCGAACTGATCGAGCCCACGGCCATTACCCTGCAACTGTTCGAGCAACTTCGCGAACTGGGCGTGAAAATCGCCATCGACGACTTCGGCACGGGTCACTCAAGCCTTGGCTACCTGCGGCAGTTCAACGTGGACTTCCTGAAAATCGACCAGAGCTTCGTCGCCATGATCGGCATCGACACACTCTCCAGCCACATCCTGGACAGCATTATCGAACTGGCGGTCAAGCTCGACCTTGCCCTGGTGGCCGAAGGTGTCGAAACCCGTGAGCAGAGTGATTACCTGAGCGCTCATCAGGTCAACTTCCTGCAAGGTTATCTGTTCGGCAAACCCATGCCGGGTGCGGAATTCATTAGTGCATTAAGCAACCATTAACTAGCGGATTTAACCGGAAAAATAACGATTGCACGCACCAATTTGAATCAAAACACTACTGTAGTTACATGAAGAAAAAGACAGGATTTACTCTTGACCAATTAACTACTACAATTTTTCATGCCTGCGCTAAATTGGCAGGTGAGCCACTATCACCGAGTCGCTTCAAGGCTCTTGGCTTATAGCTTTGTTTGCGGTTGGTATCAGCCAAATACACTATTGGAGTAAAGATATTGTCCAGACTCGCTGAATTCCGTGCAGCCGAAAAGGCCCTTCAAGAACAGCTCAAGCAGTTGGAATCCCTGAAGAACGATGCCGGGCTCAAGAAAGAAATCGAATTCGAAGAGAAGCTCCAGGGTTTGATGAAAACCTATGACAAGAGCCTGCGCGATATCATCGCCATTCTCGATCCGAAACCGGCAAAATCCGGCCTGCAGCAGGCAACCGCACCAAAAACCCGCCGCGCCCGTGTGGTCAAGGTTTATCAGAACCCGCACACCGGCGAACTGATTGAAACCAAGGGCGGCAATCACCGCGGCCTGAAAGCCTGGAAAGAACAGTACGGTGCAGCCACCGTTGATTCCTGGCTGCGCGGCTAACTCTCGCTGCGACAAAAAAGCCCTGCTTATGCAGGGCTTTTTCATGGGCTATCTAAATGCCGGAGGGCGGGCGCCCCACATTTACCTAACTGCCAACAACTTTTTGCTTAATCCATTTAGGTATCTAAAAATTTCTTCATGCATCAAAAAAGCACTGTCGCTTACTAAAGCTTCAAGCTGTTACGGGCTGCGTCTATTTCATCCTGGCTCGCCTTATAAGCCTCGGCCTGCCCCGCATAGGAAAGAACATAGGCCTTATCTGCATCCACCGCGGCCACCAATGTTTGAGAAATCACATGCCTGCCGTTTTGCGTAATGGTGCAGGTTGTTTCCAGCGCAGCCAATCGACTCAACGTAGTCGAATGTATTCGCGTGCAGACACTTTGATAGCCGCCCTGAAAGAAGTCTTTTTGTACTGACTTGCGCATCTCCAGCAATACGCCTTCAAGATTTACCTGATGATCACTTTGCACCTGACTCACGGTCAGCTCCATCACCATGACTGGCGAACCATTCTGATCATTTTTCACCGCCCGCTGGCGACTGACCCCCGACGTCGATTCAGGCACGGCTTCGATCTGCCAGCCTTCCGGCCAGTTCACCACTGGCGCATCGGCATGAGCTACACCCACCACCGAAAGCACGCTTAGCAGGATAAACAGCAATTTACAGAATTGAATCATTGCAATGGGCACTCACGGATTAAGCCGTAAAGTCTGGGCCCAGGCCGGCTGTCAGGCAATAGCCGACTGTTTGGGTTTGGTGATGTCCGAGCCCTTGCGTATCATTGTCACCATTCGTTAGCCCACATATTTCCTGGAGGGCCCATGAGCCTGCACGAATTGAACACCTTCCCCGGCGTCACCGCCCAACCGGACGCTGCTACACAGAAATTTGTCTTCAACCACACCATGCTGCGCGTCAAGGACATCACCAAGTCCCTGGATTTCTACACACGCATTCTGGGCTTTACGCTGGTTGAAAAACGCGACTTCCCGGAAGCCGAGTTCAGCCTGTATTTCCTGGCGCTGGTCGACAAAAACCAGATCCCGGCCGATGCTGCCGCGCGCACCGAGTGGATGAAATCGATCCCCGGCATTCTGGAACTGACCCACAACCACGGCACCGAGAACGATGCGGATTTCGCCTACCACAATGGCAACACCGACCCGCGCGGTTTCGGCCACATCTGCATCTCGGTGCCGGATATCGTCGCCGCCTGCGCGCGCTTTGAAGCACTGGGCTGCGATTTCCAGAAGCGCTTGAGCGACGGCCGCATGAAGAGCCTGGCCTTCATCAAGGACCCGGACGCCTACTGGGTCGAGATCATCCAGCCAGCTCCGCTCTAAGCCACACCGCAAATCCCCTTGTGGGAGCGGGCTTGCTCGCGAAGGCGTCGTATCATTCGACATTGAAGTGACTGACACTACGCCTTCGCGAGCAAGCCCGCTCCCACATTGGTAATGTGCAGGACACAAAAAACCCCATGATCACTCATGGGGTTTTGTGTTTTCAGCGCCGGGACTTATGCCGGGGCGGAAGTCCGGATCAAGTGATCGAAGGCACTGAGAGAGGCTTTGGCGCCCTCGCCCACCGCGATCACGATCTGCTTGTATGGCACAGTGGTCACGTCGCCGGCGGCGAACACACCCGGCACCGACGTTTCACCACGAGCGTCGACGATAATCTCGCCACGCGGTGACAGCTCGATCGTGCCTTTGAGCCAATCGGTGTTCGGCAGCAGACCGATCTGCACAAAGATCCCTTCCAGCTCCACGCTGCGCAATTCGTCACTCTGACGATCCTTGTAGCGCAGGCCGTTGACCTTCTGACCGTCGCCGGTGACTTCAGTGGTTTGTGCACTGGTGATCACAGTGACGTTCGGCAGGCTGTGCAACTTGCGCTGCAATACCGCATCGGCACGCAACTGCACATCGAACTCCAGCAGCGTGACATGCGACACGATACCCGCCAGGTCGATGGCCGCTTCGACGCCGGAGTTACCGCCGCCAATCACCGCCACGCGCTTGCCCTTGAACAGTGGGCCGTCGCAGTGCGGGCAGTACGCCACGCCTTTGTTGCGGTATTCCTGCTCGCCCGGGACATTCATTTCACGCCACCGTGCACCGGTCGCCAGAATTACGGTTTTGGCTTTCAACGATGCACCGCTGGCGAAGTGAATCTGGTGCAGCTCGCCATTTTTGCCGGGCACCAGTTTGTCGGCACGTTGCAGGTTCATGATGTCCACGTCGTATTGCTTGACGTGCTCTTCCAGGGCCACGGCCAGTTTCGGCCCTTCGGTTTCCTGCACCGAGATGAAGTTTTCGATGGCCATGGTGTCCAGCACCTGACCACCAAAACGCTCGGCCGCGACACCGGTGCGAATGCCTTTACGGGCCGCATAAATTGCCGCCGAAGCACCGGCCGGGCCACCGCCGACCACCAGCACATCAAAGGCTTCCTTGGCGCTGATTTTCTCGGCCTGGCGTTCGATGCCACTGGTGTCGATTTTGGCGAGGATTTCTTCCAGGCCCATGCGGCCCTGGCCGAAATTCACGCCGTTCAGATAAATGCTTGGCACGGCCATGATCTGGCGATCATCGACTTCGGCCTGGAACAGCGCGCCGTCGATGGCGACGTGGCGAATGTTCGGGTTCAGTACCGCCATCAGGTTCAGTGCCTGGACCACGTCCGGGCAGTTCTGGCAGGACAGCGAGAAATAGGTCTCGAAGTTGAACTCGCCTTTGAGCGAGCGAATCTGTTCGATCACTTCGACACTGGCTTTGGACGGATGACCGCCGACTTGCAACAAGGCCAGCACCAGCGAAGTGAATTCATGGCCCATCGGGATGCCGGCGAATCGCAGGCTGATATCGGCTCCTGGGCGATTGATCGAGAACGACGGCTTGCGTACATCATCGCCGTTGTCGAGCAAAGTAATCTGGGTGGAAAGACCGGCAACGTCTTTCAAGAGTTCGAGCATTTCCTGGGATTTCGCACCGTCGTCGAGGGAAGCAACGATCTCGATCGGCTGAGTGACCCGTTCCAGGTACGATTTCAACTGGGCTTTAAGATTGGTGTCCAACATACGGGCGATTTCCTTTTTGCTGTTTCATATAAAGCAGGCATAAAAAAACGCCCGAGCGAATCTCGCCCGGGCGTTTTTATTGGGCGGTGCAGCTTACCGAACAGGTGCGGAGCTCCGCCCTGATGAAGCGATCACAGGCTTAGATCTTGCCGACCAGATCCAGGGACGGCGCCAGAGTGGCCTCGCCTTCTTTCCACTTGGCAGGGCAAACCTGGCCAGGGTGAGCAGCGACGTACTGGGCAGCCTTGATTTTGCGCAGCAGCTCGGAAGCGTCACGGCCCACACCGCCATCGTTCAGTTCAACGATCTTGATCTGGCCTTCCGGGTTGATTACGAAGGTGCCACGGTCAGCCAGACCGGCTTCTTCGATCAGCACATCGAAGTTGCGGGAGATGGCGTGGGTCGGGTCGCCGATCATGGTGTACTGGATTTTGCCGATGGCTGGCGAAGTGTTGTGCCAGGCAGCGTGGGCAAAGTGGGTGTCGGTGGAAACGCTGTAGATCTCGACGCCCAGTTTCTGGAAGGCGTCGTAGTTGTCAGCCAGGTCTTCCAGCTCGGTCGGGCAGACGAAGGTGAAGTCGGCCGGGTAGAAGAACACCACAGACCACTTGCCTTTCAGGTCAGCGTCCGAGACTTTTACGAAGTCGCCATTTTTGAATGCATCAGCTTTGAACGGTTTAACTTGGCTGTTGATGATAGGCATCGTTGACTCTCCGTCAGGGGTTAAGAAGTTGATGGAGAGAACTTTACTCACTCGACGGACGGTTGGCTCATTGGCAAACCTCATGCTGCTGATTGGCTTTCGCTATTAGCGGACTGTATTAATAGAAGAAAACGGTATCCAGTATTTTTTGTAGCAGCTGGCGAAGCCAGCTGCTACGGATCGCGTGGATCCAGGGCGATGTGAGTCATGCCGAGGAACGGGCTGGCTTCGATGTAACGCATGGCTGACTTCATGTCCTTCCAGCCCACATAACTCATCAGGGACTTCAAATCCCAGCCACTCTGATGCGCCCAGGTCGCAAAACCGCGACGCAAGGAGTGACTGGTGTAAAGCTCGCCGGCGATCCCCGCACGCGCCAACGCTTGGCGCAATAATGGAATCACGCTATTGGCATGCAAGCCCTCCTCACCCAGATGCCCCCAGCGATCAATGCCGCGAAAAACCGGCCCACGCACCAGAGCGGCTTCGCTGATCCAGTCAATATAAGCCTGCACCGGACACAAGCGTTGCAAGGCCGGCGTCTGATACGTCTTGCCGAGGTTATCGCGATCACTCTTGCTGCGCGGCAGATAGAGGCTGATGCCGAAACCGGCACTTGCCTGCACATGCTCAACCTGTAGCCGACACAATTCGTCACTGCGAAAGCCGCGCCAAAAGCCCAGCAGGATCAACGCCATGTCGCGCCTGGCCCGCAGCAATCCCGGTCGGTCACCTTCGGCCCTGGCGGTTTGCACTTCCAGCTCCAGACAACTGACCACCTGTTCCAGATGCTTAAGCTGCAAGGGTTCGGCTTGTTTTTCCTGGGCCGGGTGCAACGCGCGTATGCCCTTGAACACCTTGCGCACCACCGGCGCCTTGGTGGGATCGGCAAAGCCCTGGCTGTTGTGCCACTGCGCCAATGCCGACAAACGCAGTTTCAGCGTATTGATCGACAACACGCCGGCATGGGCCACCAGATAGCGCGCCACGCTGTCGCCGGTGGCCGGCAGAAAACCGCCCCACGTGACTTCGAAGTGTTCGATGGCTGCCCGATAGCTGCGACGGGTGTTGTCGCGAGTCGCGGCCTGCAGGTAACGATCCAGCTCATTCATGGGGTCAACTCTTGAATTCATACCGCTTTGACGGGTCAAAAACCGGTACTTGGCGTATCACACGGGGTAATACCAGTATATCCCGTGTTAACTACATTCAGTATTTAACTTTATTGGTTGAATGGTACAATGTGTATTTACGTGGTACGTACCACATCACAGAAACACGGGAGAACTCATGGCACGCGGCGGTGTAAATAAAGCGGTGGTGCAAGCCGCCCGGTTGGCGATCCTCGCCCGTGGCGAAAACCCCAGCATCGATGCCGTACGGATCGAGATGGGTAATACCGGCTCGAAAACCACGATTCATCGCTATCTCAAAGAGCTCGATGACCGGGTCGATCCTGTCGAAGCACCGACGGAACCGATTGACGACGAGCTGATGGCGCTGGTGGCGCGGCTCGCGCAGAGACTCAAGGAACAGGCACAAGAACCCATCGACCAGGCGCGTGCGCAATACGAAGAACAACGCAAAGCGCTGGACAGCCAACTCGCCGAAGCGCAGGAGGCCAACAGCGAACTGCACCAGCAATACGAATTTCAAAGCCTGGCGCTGACCCAGGAGTCCGAGACCCTGCAAGAAACCCGCGCCATGCTGCAAACGGAACAAACCCGTAACGCCGGGCTGAACCAGGCGCTGGCCGATTTCGAATTGCGCTTGAAAGACAAGGACGAGCAGATTCGCTCCCTGGAAGAAAAACACCTGCACACTCGCGACGCACTGGAGCACTACCGCAATGCGGTCAAGGAACAGCGCGAACAGGAATTGAGTCGCCATGAAGGCCAGGTGCAACAACTACAGATGGAATTGCGTCAGGCACAACAAAGCGCGCTGGTACGTCAGGATGAAATCACCCAATTGCACCGTGACAATGAACGCTTGCTGACTGAAAACCGCGGCACGCTGCGAGAACTGAGCCTGCTGCAAGAGCAACTCAAGCAAAGCAACACCCGTCAGGATCAGCTGCTGGAACAGGCCACTCGCGTTGACAGCGAACGCACCCTCCTCCAGGAGCGCCTGCGCGTCGCCCTGCTGGAAAGTCAGGCACTCAAACAGAACGTCGATGAGCAGTCGCAGATCAACAAGTCACTGGAAATTGATTTAGCCAAGACCCGGACGGATCTGGAAGAACGCGTACGCCTGGCCGCGACCATTGCGGCAGCGGCAGACGCAGCGAAGGACGATTAACCGGCGACCGGCGTACGCATGGTGACGAACTCTTCGGCGGCCGTCGGGTGTACGCCGATGGTTTCGTCGAAGTGGCGCTTGGTGGCGCCGGCCTTCAAGGCAATCGCCAGGCCCTGGACGATTTCACCGGCATCCGGGCCGACCATGTGACAACCCAGCACCTTGTCGGTCTGGGCATCCACCACCAGCTTCATCAGCGTACGCTCCTGGCATTCCGTCAGCGTCAACTTCATCGGCCGGAAGCGGCTTTCGTAGATCACCACCTCGTGCCCGGCATTGCGCGCCTCATCTTCGGTCAAACCGACGGTACCAATGTTGGGCAGGCTGAACACCGCCGTCGGGATCATCTTGTAATCCACCGGACGATACTGCTCTGGCTTGAACAGGCGTCGCGCCACTGCCATGCCTTCAGCCAGGGCCACCGGTGTCAGTTGCACGCGACCGATCACATCACCAAGAGCCAGGATCGACGGCTCGGCGGTCTGGTACCGCTCATCCACCTCAACGAAGCCTTTCTTGTCGAGCTTGACCCCGGTGTTTTCCAGCCCGAGGTTATCCAGCATCGGGCGGCGGCCGGTGGCGTAGAACACGCAATCGGCTTCCAACTGGCGACCATCCTTGAGCGTGACTTTCAGGCTGCCATCGGCCTGCTTGTCGATACGCTCGATGTCTGCGTTGAACTGCAGATCCATACCGCGCCTGGTCAACTCTTCCTGCAAATGTTTGCGCACCGAAACGTCAAAGCCGCGCAGGAACAGTTCGCCGCGGTACAGCAGCGTGGTCTCGGCGCCCAGACCGTGGAAGATCCCGGCGAACTCGACCGCGATGTAGCCGCCGCCGACAACCAGCACACGCTTGGGCAACTCTTTGAGGAAGAACGCCTGGTTGGAACTGATGGCGTGTTCATGCCCAGGAATATCCGGAATCTGCGGCCAGCCACCGGTAGCGATCAGGATATTTTTGGCAGTAAAACGCTCGCCATTGATCTCGACCTGATGCGGATCGACGATCTTCGCGTGCCCCTCATGCAAGGTCACGCCACTGTTGACCAGCAAGTTGCGATAAATGCCATTGAGGCGATTGATCTCGCGGTCCTTATTGGCGATCAATGTCGCCCAGTCGAACTGCGCCTCATCCAGGCTCCAGCCAAAGCCGGAAGCCTGCTCGAAGTCATCGGCGAAGTGCGCACCGTAGACCAGCAATTTTTTCGGCACACAGCCGACGTTCACACAAGTCCCACCCAGGTAGCGGCTCTCGGCCACGGCCACTTTCGCGCCGAATCCGGCGGCAAATCGAGCAGCCCGCACACCGCCAGAACCGGCGCCAATCACATAAAGGTCAAAATCGTAGGCCATTGTCTATCTCCTCGGCAGGCCACCAGCATACCTGCGGACGGCCGCTGAGCAAGCATTGTGCTGAAATGCTCGGGCCGTGCGATGCGCGGCCCAATCTTCGTTTTCGATCAATATCCCGCTGCGGATTGCGTTTTCGGTGTCCGCAGAGTGCGCCAAGCAATCAAAATCGCCATGAGTGCCAAGCCGAACGTCACCCACGAAACCAAACCGATTCCACCTTCGAATGCCCTTCCCGCCTGCGCCATCAATTCCCTGGCTTGATCACCCGACAAGTCTGCCGCCACATGATAGGCGCCAGACAGCGTTTCACTCGCCAGCATCACCTGCACTTCGTTCAAGAACCCCGGAAGCTGCAATGCACCGCGATAGTAGGCGGTGACGACACCGCCGAGCACTGTCGTCCCCAAAACTACGCCCACTTCATAGGCCGTTTCACTAATGGCCGACGCAGCGCCCGCCTTTGCCGGTGGTGCGGCTGACAAAATCACATCATTGGACACCGTCGCGATCGCGCCCACGCCAATGTTCAGCAAGGCAAAAGCCACCACTAGAACGGTCAGGCTACTGCCCATGCTGGCGACCAGCAAAAACGCCGCTCCAGCAAACGCCATCAAAATCGGTATCAGCACATGCACCTGTAATCTCTGTGCGACTGGCACGACCGCCATCCCCACTACAATCGCCATGATCTGACCAGGAATCAATGCGAGGCTAGCACTCAAGGGCGACATCTGAAGAACGATCTGCAAGAACTGAGTGGTAAAGAATACGAAGCCGACGAGAAACGCGAGACTCATCAAATTGATCGCGACAGAGCCGCTAAAGGTGCCACTGCGGAACAGACTCAGGTCCATCAGCGGCACTGGCAGACGTAACTGTCGACACACAAACATCCAGCCCGCAACTGCGCCTACTGCAAATGCTGCCAGCGCCATCCAGTCGATACTATTACTGGCGCTGTGTTTAATGCCATAAACAATGGCACCAAGAGCTACCATCGATTGCAGGATGCTTATCGGATCCAACGGTCCTGAAGCATCTCGCCCGGATTCGGGCAATAACAGTGGCCCCAATACCAGCAGTGGCACCAACACGGGCACCGCCAACAGGAAAATCGATCCCCAACTGAAGAATTCCAGCAACACCCCGCCCACCAAAGGACCGATTGCCGAACCGACCGTCAACGTCGTTGCCCAGATCGCGACTGCCAGTCTGCGTTCTTCTCGGTCCTCGAACACCGAACGTATCAACGCCAGCGTCGAGGGCATCAGCATTGCACCGAAAACGCCCATACAAGCTCGCCCGGCAATCAGTTGCGTGGCGGTATCGGAATACGCGGTTAGCACCGACACAATGGCAAAACCCAGGGATCCGGCCAGCAACAACTTACGATGGCCGACTCGATCTCCCAAACTACCCATCGACACCAGCAACCCCGCCAATACCAGCGAATAAGCATCGATCATCCACAACTGCTGGCTAGCGCTCGGACGCAGGGCCTCGGCAATTTTTGGCAACGCGAATCCAAGTACCGTATTGTCAATTGTTACCAGCAGTACCGGTAGCATCAGTACGCTTAGAGCCAACCACCGTTTTAGGGTCACGCATCCTGTTAACGCCATTCACGAAACTCCATTTCCTCATAAACCCCCTGCGACTTTAAGCACGTCCTTGACGTGACATTAGTTACGCCGAGCAAGCCGGCTCTGGTATATCCCATTTAATACAGAGGTTTTTAGCCGCAACAATCATCGTTTGCCCCCACAATTAACAAATCAGGATTTTCTTTCGCAACGCCTACCGATGGATGTCAGGCGATACCTACCTTCTCGCTCCCCTGCGCAGTTGAGCCAGCACAAAAGCAAACGCCCCGAACAAGTCGGGGCGTTTGCCTGGGCCTTCATCTGTTTGTTGTTACACAACCTGAGAAGGTGAATTCAATACAAGCAGCTCAAGCGCTATCAATAAGCCTTGCCCGTCTTGTAGAAGTTCTCGAAGCAGAAGTTGGTCGCTTCGATGTAGCCTTCGGCGCCACCGCAGTCAAAACGCTTGCCCTTGAACTTGTACGCCATGACGCAGCCGTTCTGGGCCTGCTTCATCAGGGCGTCGGTGATCTGGATTTCACCGCCCTTGCCTGGCTCGGTTTGTTCGATCAGGTCGAAGATGTCCGGGGTCAGGATGTAGCGGCCGATGATGGCCAGGTTCGACGGTGCGTCTTCCGGCTTTGGTTTTTCAACCATGCTGTGTACGCGGTAGATATCGTCGCGGATCATCTCGCCAGCGATTACGCCGTACTTGTTGGTCTCTGCCGGATCGACTTCCTGGATGGCCACGATCGAGCAGCGGAACTGCTTGTACAGTTTGACCATCTGGGTCAGTACGCCGTCGCCTTCGAGGTTGACGCACAGGTCGTCCGCCAGTACCACGGCGAACGGCTCGTCACCGATCAGTGGGCGGCCGGTGAGGATCGCGTGGCCCAGGCCTTTCATTTCGGTCTGACGGGTGTAGGAGAACGAGCACTCGTCGAGCAGCTTGCGGATGCCGACCAGGTATTTTTCCTTGTCGGTGCCCTTGATCTGGTTTTCCAGCTCGTAGCTGATGTCGAAATGGTCTTCCAGGGCGCGCTTGCCGCGACCGGTGACGATGGAGATTTCGGTCAAGCCGGCATCCAGTGCTTCTTCGACGCCGTACTGGATCAGTGGCTTGTTCACCACCGGCAGCATTTCTTTGGGCATGGCTTTAGTCGCTGGCAGGAAGCGAGTACCGTAACCGGCTGCTGGGAACAAGCATTTCTTGATCATATAAGTCCTTGAAAGGGCTGTGTGTACGAGTTTCGGCGCAGTCTAATCAGGCGGCGTGCACCTTACAATGCCCCGCGCTGGCTAACCGATGCCAACATAGAGAAATATTCTTGGCGATAGTTCCCTGCGCGAGTGCGCAGGTCACTGCGCAACCTCTTATGCATAGCAGAGACTTGCGCGGTTGCACGGTGTTCAATGGCCCGGAACGACCCACCATACGCCCATCGGCACCCGTTGAGTGCATTTGGCGGTATCATGGCGCGATTGAACCAGACCAACGAGGCAAATAGATGTCGGCAGTAAAAAGCGTCAATGGATTCCTGATCAATCAGGAAAAAGACGGTCAATGGTGGGTGGCCAGTGTCGCCGGTGAAAATATCGCCGGGCCTTTCCCTTCCGAAGCCCTGGCAATCGAAGTGGCTTCGGTGCTGGAACTTGAGCACCCGGAACCCAAGCGACGCGGCAAGGACAAGAGCTGATCGACGTCCGCTTCTAAAAGCCCTGCCATTGCGCAGGGTTTTTTATGAATAAATGCAAATACGTGGCCTTTGGCTATAACCTTTTACCAGCAACGCTGTCTCAGCATGAGCCCACCCCCCCTGTCGACGACCACGCCATGAAAAAACTTTTGCCTCTGATCGCAATACTGGCCCTGAGTGGCTGCGCAACGTCGGAAGAAACCTACCTGGGTAACGGAGAGCAAGCTCTATCCATTAACTGCTCCGGTGAAGCCAATTCCTGGGCTGCATGCTACGAAAAGGCCGATGCGTCCTGCGCAGGCACCGGCTACAGAATTGTCGGAACCGATGGCACGCCCTCGCTCAATGAGAGCGAAAAGACCCTCGGCGCCGACATTGGCAACTACAAGAGCCGCAGCGTCGTGGTGATCTGCAAGTAAGGCGCCGCGCCCTACATATGGATTTCGGCGAATTTGATTCCAAGCCCGCGCACGGTATCGATCAGATCATCAAGGCGACTGAAGGACTCGACTTCATCATTGTCATCCACCAGAAAAAAGCTGCGCCCGGCGCTTTTTTTGAAAAACACGATCCATTCCCCCCGCTCCGCCGGATTCTGAATCACGTGTGTGGCAGAGATGAGCCCCTCTGCATGGCGCTCCCGGACCTGCTCTCGCTTCATATTCGACTCCAGAAATAACGATGCCGCCAAAGCAAGGCTTTGGCGGCATCGGTGCTGATTGTCGATAGTCTATCAGCCGGAAATGCACTCGTTGGCAGCATTCTGTACGTCCATTGGACGCACCGGGACATTGGACATGCTCTCGTGCAGCTTGATGCTGCTGCCGCCCGAGCGTTCTTCGATGTCGAATACGGCAGACGGCCCCGAGGAATACTTGAGTGGCACGATCACACGCAATCCATCCTTGTGCGGCTCGATCTGCAAGGCGCCACGGCTTTCGGCGAGCTTTTCGCTCAGACATTGCGCGTACTCATGGGGCTTCTTGCCAGAAATCACGTTCATCGTCGGCAGGGACTCGTTGATTTCCGAGACGTTCGCACAACCACTCATCGTCAATGCCATCGGCAACAACCACAAACCCCACTTCATACAAATCCTCCGATAAAGAGGCTCGGACAGCGCAGATGCGTTTTTTCTCCGAGACAAACTGCTTTATCGCTCATCAAACGTGAAATTAGCGTTCTTAATTGTCAAAGCGGCCGGATAATAAGGCGTTCGGGCTGATAAACTGCGCCAATCGCCCATGCTATCGTTTTGATTTTGTAGAAAAAGCCCTTCTGGAGGCGCCTCATGAAATTTATCCATCAGCGCGAGCACCTCAATGAAGACGACATTGTCGTCATTCAATGCTCCCAAATGTGCAACATCCGTTTGATGAACGACGCCAACTTCCGCAGCTTTAAAAATGGCGGCCGTCACACCTATCACGGCGGTGCATTCGACACGTTTCCGGCCCGCATCACCGCCCCTAGCACCGGTTTCTGGAACATCACGATCGATACCGTCAACCGCCGCGCTATCAGCGTGACGCGCAAGCCCACCCTGACGCACTCGATCAAAATCATTCGCCGTTCCAGCACGAAACTGAGCTGATCAGCACACCCGAAACACAAGACAGGCAGATACGACCGTGGCCCAAACGACCAAGTATGTCATCAAATACAAACTCAATGGCGAGCGCCGCTTCGAGTTTGCCCAGCTTGAAAACGGTACCGCAGAAGAAGCCAAAGCGGCTCTGGATGCCATTCATGGACAGGACGACGTCATCAGCGAAATCAGCGTCAGCAAAGCGCTGTAACGCGATCCGGAGCGACAATGGACGTCGGCTCCCACTCGCAATTCGAGCGCAAGCGCCGGAGTGCCTGTTTTATCGTTGCCTTCCAGACTGGCCACCTCAATAACCAGAGGATCGGCAATGAGCGAGCAATATCTGGACAGGCTGGACTGGCCCTGGCTGGAACAGCAACTTGATCAGGATGGCTGCGCCGTCATCCCGTCGCTGTTGAGCCACAAGGCTTGTGAGCAAGTCAGCGCCTTGTACCCCCGCGCCGAGTCTTTTCGCTCCCACGTAGTGATGGCTCGCCACGGGTTCGGCCGAGGCGAGTACAAGTATTTCAGCTACCCATTGCCGGAACTGGTGGCCCGCTTGCGCAACGCGCTCTACCCACGGCTGGTGCCCATCGCCAATCGTTGGCATGAACAGATGGGGTTGCCCAGCCGTTTTCCTGAGTCTCATCAAGCCTTCCTCGAACGTTGCCATGCCGCTGGTCAGAACCGTCCGACACCGTTATTGCTGCAGTATGGTCCGCAGGACTACAACTGCTTGCATCAGGATCTGTACGGTGAGCACGTTTTCCCACTGCAAGTCGCGATTCTGCTGTCAGACCCGGATAAAGACTTCACGGGCGGCGAATTTGTCCTGACAGAACAGCGCCCGCGAATGCAGTCACGCCCGATGGTCATCGGCCTGAAGAAAGGTGACGGGTTGATCTTTGCGGTCAGCCAGCGTCCGGTCAAAGGGACTCGCGGTTACTACCGCGTGACCCTGCGTCACGGCGTGAGTCGCCTGCACAGCGGCAAACGGCATACCCTTGGAATCATCTTTCACGATGCGTTATGAGCCCATGAATCCGCTGACTTTCGATCTGTTTGCCGATGCGGAGCCCGAGCAACAGACCAGGCGCGAGCAGATCGGCGAACAGTCATACGTGCTGCGAGGCTTCGCCCTACCCTGGCTGGAGCGCTTGCTGCCCGCCCTGGAGGCGGTGCTGGCGGCCGCGCCGTTTCGGCAGATGATCACGCCCGGCGGCTTCACCATGTCGGTAGCCCTGAGCAGTTGTGGCACAGTCGGCTGGACCACGGACCGCAGCGGTTATCGATACACCCTCGATGATCCACAAACCGGTCAGCCCTGGCCAACGATGCCCGAGGTTTTTCGTCAACTGGCACAAGCGGCGGCACTGGCAGCGGGTTTCACCGATTTTGTGCCGGACTCCTGCCTGATCAACCGCTACATCCCCGGGGCAAAAATGTCATTGCATCAAGATAAAGACGAACATTCCTACGCCGCCCCTATCGTTTCGGTATCGCTGGGTTTGCCGGCTATGTTCCTGTTCGGCGGCTTTAAACGCAGCGACAAAAGTCAACGCGTTCCCCTGCTGCATGGCGATATCGTGGTCTGGGGTGGTGTGGATCGCCTGCGTTATCACGGCGTGTTGCCGATCAAGGAGGGCCATCACCCGAGACTCGGTGACCAACGCATCAATTTCACGTTCCGTACCGCCGGATAAAGGCTTCGAATTTGACCGCAAGCGCCGGAGTGCGAGGGTATTGCCCCGTGGTTAAGGTGTAGTCAACCACTCAAAGGACATGACGCCATGACAACCCAATCGACCAAGATCACCATTGAAAACGATCCGCGCTGGGCCGCCGTTGTCGCGCGTGATCCCAAGGCTGACGGGCAGTTTGTCTATGCCGTGAAGACGACAGGCATTTACTGCAACCCCAGCAGTCTTGCGCGCTTGCCCAAACCACACAATGTCGAATTCTTCGATAGCGCCGAACAGGCCCAGGCCGCGGGGTATCGTCCCAGCAAGCGCGCGACAAAAGATCAGAGCGAACTCGCCGCGCAACATGCCGCGACGGTGGCCGCCGCTTGCCGCCAGATCGAAACCGCGGAATCGCTGCCGGCCCTCGGCGAATTGGCCGAGGTGGCAGGGTTGAGCAGCTTCCACTTCCATCGCGTGTTCAAAGCCGTCACCGGCCTGACGCCCAAGGGTTACGCCGACGCTCACCGCTCACGCAAGGTTCGCGAACGGCTGGCAGACGGCGGCTCGGTGACCGATGCCTTGTACGACGCCGGCTTCAACTCCAATAGCCGCTTTTATGAAGCGGCAGACCAACTGCTCGGGATGAAACCCGGGGACTACCGGGCGGCCGGTCAAAATAACGACATTCGCTTTGCCGTCGGTCAGTGTTCTCTGGGGGCGATCCTGGTGGCGCAGAGTGAGCGCGGAGTTTGCGCGATCCTGCTGGGCGATGATCCGCACCAACTGGTCTGTGATCTGCAAGACAAGTTCCGGCGCGCCAATTTGATTGGCGCCGATCAGGAGTTCGAAGCGTTGATAGCCAGGGTCGTCGGCTTTATTGAAGCCCCGGCGATTGGCCTGGACCTGCCATTGGACGTGCGTGGCACCGCATTTCAGGAACGGGTCTGGCAAGCGTTGCGGGAGATTCCTGTCGGCAGCACGGCGAGCTACGCCGATGTCGCGCTACGCATCGGTTCGCCGAAAGCCGTTCGCGCCGTGGCTCAAGCCTGCGGCGCGAACAGCCTGGCAGTCGCGATCCCGTGCCATCGCGTGGTGCGCAGCGACGGCAATCTGTCGGGCTATCGCTGGGGTGTCGAGCGCAAACGCCAGTTGCTGGAGCGCGAGTCGCAGTAATCAGCGATTCACATCCACCACCACCCGCCCGCGCAACTGCCCGGCAAGCAAGCGCGGCGCGGCGTCGATGGCTTCGCTCAAGCCGATTTCGTGACTGATCAGCGGCAACAGGTTGAAGTCCAGATCCTTGGCCAGTCGACTCCAGGCCTCCACGCGTTTGGCTTTGGGCTGGGTCACGCTGTTGATGCCGGCCAGGGTCACACCGCGCAAGATGAACGGTGCAACGGACGCGGGAAAGTCCATGCCTTGCGCCAAACCGCATGCCGCGACGGTGCCATTGGCCTTGGTGCTGGCGCAAGCATTGGCCAGGGTGTGGCTGCCGACCGAATCGATGACTGCCGCCCAACGCTCCTTGGCCAATGGCTTGCCTGGCTCGGACAATGTGGCACGGTCGATGATTTCGCCAGCGCCCAGTTGCTTCAGGTAGTCGTGCTCCGACGTACGTCCGGTGGACGCGACCACCCGGTAGCCGAGCTTGCTTAGCAACGCGATGGCAAAACTGCCGACGCCACCGTTGGCGCCGGTGACCAGGATTTCGCCCTGCTCAGGCGTCACACCGTTATGCTCCAAAGCCAGGATGCACAGCATGGCCGTATAACCCGCCGTACCGATGGCCATCGCCTGGGCGGCGGTGAATGCCTTGGGTAATGGAATCAGCCAGTCGCCGTTCAGGCGAGCCTTCTGCGCCAATCCGCCCCAATGCCCTTCACCCACGCCCCAGCCATTGAGCAGGACCTGATCACCGACCTTGTAGTCCGGATGCCCGCTGACTTCGACGACACCGGCCAGGTCAATGCCCGGCACCATCGGGAATTTGCGCACCACCGGACTGCTGCCGGTGATTGCCAGGCCATCCTTGAAATTCAGCGTGCTGTAGGCAACACGCACCGTGACATCGCCCTCGGGTAACTGATCGTCCTGGATCTCTTGCAGTGTGGCCCGGTAACCGCTGTCGTCTTTGTCGATCAAAATACCTTTGAACATTACGGCCTCTCAATGGAATCAGTCTGGTGGTGGTGCATTTGAAATAACACATGGCAACCGATTGTCGTACTCGACTTTAAGCCAATCAGCCAACGCATGGGGCGCTGAAGAAAGCCTGGCGGACTGAAATGACGACTGGCCTTGCGCCAGTCGTTGCGTTACAAATCCTGTTCTAGCGTCCCTGCCCGGATTCAACGTCGGAGAACACAGCACATGAACCAATGGCCAGATACCCGCATTCTTGACCTGCTCGGGATCGAGCTGCCGATCATTCAGGGGCCGATGGCCGGTGCCACAAACTCGGCCATGGTGATTGCAGCCTGCAATGCGGGTGGCCTGGGCTCGATGCCAGCGGCGATGCTCAGCACGGATCAACTGCGCGAAGAGCTGAAAACGATCCGCCAACACACCCAACGCCCGATCAACATCAATTTTTTCTGTCATCAAACTCCAGCCCCTGATGAGCAACGCGCGCAGGACTGGAAAAACCTGCTGCAACCCTACTACCAGGAACTTGGCGCCGATTTCGATGCGCCAACACCGGTGTCCAATCGGGCACCGTTTGATAACGCGGCCTGTGAAGTGGTCGAAGCGTTTCGCCCTGAAGTGGTGAGCTTTCACTTCGGCCTGCCGGAAAAATCCCTGCTCGACCGGGTCAAAGCCACCGGTGCGAAGGTGCTGTCCTCGGCCACCACCGTCGAAGAAGCCGTGTGGCTGGAGCAGCATGGTTGCGATGCAATCATCGCCATGGGCTACGAAGCCGGAGGCCATCGCGGGATGTTTCTCAGCGAAGACTTGAGCACCCAGGTGGGCACTTTCGCCCTGGTGCCGCAAGTCGTCGATGCGGTGAAAGTGCCCGTGATTGCCGCCGGCGGCATCGCTGACGCACGTGGCGTCGCCGCCGCCTTCATGCTGGGCGCTTCGGCGGTACAGGTGGGAACGGCGTACCTGTTCACGCCAGAGGCCAGGGTCAGCCCGTCCCATCACAAAGCGTTGCGTACCGCCAAGGAAAGCGAGACGGCCGTCACCAACGTGTTCACCGGTCGCCCGGCCCGGGGCATCCTTAATCGGGTGATGCGTGAACTGGGGCCCATGAGCGCCAAAGCCCCGGCCTTCCCCCTTGCCGGTGGCGCGCTGATGCCGTTGCGGGCCAAAGGTGAAGCAGACTTCAGCAATCTCTGGGCCAGTCAGGCCTTTACCCTCGGGGTCGAATTGACCACCGAGGCACTGACTAAAAAACTGGCTGAAGAAGGATTAGCAAGGCTGCTGGGTCGCCGCTGAGCATCACCTTCGTAAAAATTGTATACAATTTTTCGGCAATAGATTCCGTTGAAAGGCAACTCGCTATATATTTATGTACATAACGATTCACCCCCTGCTGCAATTGCCTTTAACGGAGCCGTTTCATGACCATTCGTGCCTCACGTTTTGCCCCTGCCTGCCTGGCAAGCCTGCTCGCCATATTCACTTTCGGCCCAGCCCAGGCGGACGAAGTCCAGGTGGCTGTCGCTGCCAACTTCACCGCGCCCATCCAGGCCATTGCCGCTGATTTCGAAAAAGACACCGGGCATAAACTGGTCACCTCTTTTGGCGCCACCGGCCAGTTCTACACCCAGATCAAAAACGGCGCGCCGTTCGAAGTGTTCCTCTCGGCAGACGACAGCACTCCGAAAAAACTTGAAACCGAAGGCGACACCGTCAAGGGTTCACGCTTTACCTACGCAGTCGGCACCCTGGCGCTGTGGTCGGCCAAAGAAGGTTATGTCGATGCCAAGGGCGATGTACTGAAAAAGAACCAATACCAGCACCTGTCCATCGCCAATCCGAAGGCCGCTCCTTATGGCCTGGCAGCTACCCAGGTCTTGGCCAAGGAAGGTCTGGCCGACAAGGTCAAAGACAAGATTGTCGAAGGCCAGAACATTACCCAGGCCTACCAATTCGTCTCCACCGGCAACGCCGAGCTGGGTTTTGTCGCCCTGTCGCAGATCTACAAGAACGGCAAGATCACCAGCGGTTCAGCCTGGATCGTTCCGGCCAGCCTGCACGACCCGATCAAACAAGACGCTGTGATTCTCAACAAGGGCAAGGACAACCCGGCCGCCAAGGCACTGGTTGACTACCTCAAGGGGCCGAAAGCGGCAGCTGTCATCAAGTCCTACGGTTACGAAATCTAAATGTCGCTATCGAGTGCCGATTTTTCCGCCATCTGGCTGACCCTGAAACTGGCGTCCCTGACGACCGTCATCCTGCTGATTGTCGGCACTCCGATTGCGTTATGGCTCTCGCGCACCCGCTCCTGGTTGCGCGGCCCGGTCGGGGCGATTGTCGCCCTGCCCCTGGTGCTGCCACCGACGGTGATTGGTTTTTATCTATTGCTGGCGCTCGGCCCTCACGGGTACATCGGCCAGCTCAGCCAGTCACTCGGCCTTGGCACCCTCACTTTCAGTTTTGCCGGGCTGGTCATCGGCTCGGTGTTGTATTCGATGCCGTTTGTCGTGCAACCGCTGCAAAACGCCTTTTCCGCGATTGGCACGCGCCCGCTCGAAGTGGCCGCGACACTGCGCGCCAATCCCTGGGACAGCTTTTTCAGCGTGACGCTGCCCCTGGCCCGCCCCGGTTTCATTACCGCGGCCGTACTCGGCTTCGCCCACACCGTCGGTGAGTTCGGCGTGGTGCTGATGATCGGTGGCAACATTCCCGAGAAGACCCGTGTGGTCTCAGTGCAGATCTACGATCACGTCGAAGCCATGGAGTACGCCCAGGCCCATTGGCTGGCCGGGGCGATGCTGGTGTTCTCGTTTGCCGTCCTGCTGGCGCTGTATTCCAGCCGTAAAACCAAAGCGGGCTGGAGCTGACCGATGATTCGAATGCGTCTGAAACTGGGTTATTCGGGCTTCGCCCTGAACGTCGACCTGCAGCTGCCGGGCCGCGGCGTCACTGCGCTTTACGGCCACTCCGGCTCGGGCAAGACCACTTGTCTGCGCTGCATCGCCGGCCTGGAGCGGGCCGGTCAAGGCTTTATCCAGGTCAACGATGAAGTCTGGCAAGACAGCGAAAACAAGATTTTCGTCGCACCGCACAAACGTGCGCTGGGCTACGTGTTCCAGGAAGCCAGCCTGTTCCCCCATCTGTCGGTACTGGCCAACCTGGAGTTCGGCCTCAAGCGCATCCCGAAGCCGCAACGTCGGGTCGACATGGCCCACGCCACCGAATTGCTGGGCATTCGCCATTTGCTCGACCGGCACCCACAACACCTTTCGGGTGGCGAGCGGCAGCGTGTCGGCATTGCCCGCGCTTTGCTCACCAGCCCGAAACTGTTGTTGATGGACGAGCCACTGGCCGCGCTGGATGCCCAGCGCAAAAGTGAAATCCTGCCCTACTTGCAACGACTGCACGACGAACTCGACATCCCGGTGCTGTACGTCAGCCACTCCCAGGATGAGGTCGCGCGGTTGGCCGACCATATCGTTTTACTCAGCAACGGCAAGGCACTGGCCAGCGGCCCGATCGGCCAGACCCTGGCCCGCCTCGACTTGCCTCTGGCCATGGGCGATGACGCCGGTGTGGTCATCGAAGGTCGCGTCAGCGCCTATGATGCCGACTATCAACTGCTGAGCCTGCAATTGCCCGACACCACCCTCAACATTCGTGTGCCGCATACCCCCATGGATGCGGGCCAGGCACTGCGCTGCAAAGTCCAGGCACGGGATGTGAGCCTGAGCCTGCACAGTACTGAGCAAAGCAGCATTCTCAATCGCCTGCCGGTCACGGTGGTCAGTGAAATGAGCGCCGATAACGCCGCTCACGTGCTGATTCGCCTGGACGCCGCAGGCACGCCGCTGCTTGCGCGGATCACGCGGTACTCACGCGATCAACTGAACGTCCACCGTGGCCAGCAACTCTGGGCGCAAATAAAGGCAGTAGCGGTGCTGGCGTAAATCCGTCGGCACGATTGCACCGACGAATTAACTTGCCTATTTTTTGCACGATCGCCAATGGCTTCTATAGTTGAACTGAACACGAATCCGCTGCGAGACGCCATGGAAGACATTTTCGTCGTGAAGCGTTGCAACAAGATCATCATCCATGGCCGCCGTGCGGGTGAACATGACCACCTGCCACCGCAAGCCGCGGTCTGGTATCGCATCGCCGATACCCGCACGCAAGGCTTTATCGGCGATGGCTACGATGTTGAAGAAGACGCCGTGCGTGTTTGCCGCCAGTTGAACGTTAAATCACAAGTGACAGCCCGACAAAGTTGACGGCCCGTCACCATTTTTCAACGGGTCTATACTGAAATGGCTGAAGGATCAGTAACCCTTTCGGCAGAAAGCTCGCTCCAGGCGGGCTTTTTGCTGCCACGATCAGGTTTCTTGAACGGAGGTGTCTCCCATGTCCGAAAAAGAGTCCATCACCACCCTTCTCACCTTGCTGGACTCGCGTCAGGCCCGCTTGGCCGCAGCCTGCAAGGAAATCGCCGACTGGGTCGATCATCAAGGCGGGCACCCCACTGCCCTCAGAATTCGTGATCGCCTGAACGACATCGAGAAGGACACACCGCTGATTCGGCACACGCTGTCGTCACTCAAACCTGTCGACCGCCCTCTGCCTCGGTTCAGATGATCCGTCACGGGTTTTCGCTGCGAGGACAGGCCTGATTGGCCGCATGACCGGTGACGTTGATGTCACCGGGTGTCTGGCTGCCCGATTGATTTTCACCCTCTCCCACGACCCGGCCTGATGCTGGGTTTTTTGTTGCCCAAAACCAATCGAACGTCACTGCTCACGTGGGGTCAACCGATCACACGTCACGAAGGAGACGTTCCGATGGTCACTCATTTCAAAGTCAGCGGGCACCTGGCCTGCGGTCACAACGGCAACAACCTCGTCTCCACCCGCGAACTCAATCGCGTGAAATGCAGGAGTTGCCGAAACACTGACGCATACAAAGAAGCACGCAAGACCGAACGCAACGCTGTCCGCCGCGCAGCACGCAAGGCCAAAGCCGCGTACACCGCCATTAACTGGCGTTCAGCCTGGACCGAGCGACTGACCACGATGGCCGGCCTGCAACGACTGCCGCGTGGCTTTGCCGGCCAACCCTTCGTTTAGTGAACTGAAACAGCCGCACAGCTTTTACTTACTGCGATTAGATGTCCCTGCACGCTGGCTCCATGACTTCGCGCAGGGACAGGCGCTTGAACGCCTTGACCCGTGCGCGCCCTTCCTCTGGCCTGCAAGTGACAGCCAACCGCATGGTCGTCTCGCCCAGGTGCCAAATCAAAAACGCGGATTCCCGAACCTGTTGCTCACCCAACCCGGACACACTGACCGGCTCTATGAATTGACCGCCCCCCGGGCACTGGGTCGGCCAGCGCGGGACTTCAGCGACTACGTGAAGCGCACGGCGGCTGCGGGCGTCTGGAAAAATGGAAGTCCGACGTAAAGCATTGGCGAGAACAGACTTCGTCGACTAGGGTTTTTGCGTGTCGAACTGCGCGCCTTAATTGGCAGGAGCCTGATCAAGGAGGAACCCATGTCATCCAATCGTAGTGCCGAACAAACCTACCGCCAGTGGTCCAGCCCGATCCTGTTGGAGCTCAAGGAGCGAGAGCATCAACTGAATCCGTCAGACCGCCAGGCCCTGGAAAACGTATTGCTGGAAAGAAGACTGATCGACACCGGTAACCCAACCGGCAACGATCGCCGCAAGGCAGACCCGGCGTCCTGAAAGCATCAGGCAACCACGGTCAAGACAGAAGTAATGGAGCAGAAACACACAAGGGTTTGCATCAGCGCTCGCTCGCAAACCCTTGACCTTGTCATTTCACCAACCGGATACCATCCTCCATCGCGAACCCTGTTCCCTGGTTGGATGCTGGCGACTCCGGGCATTTGTGCAGTCACCTCCTCGACTTGCGCCGTTCCCAGGCCTTTGGTGCACTGCTCATAGGGGTACCAGAGGACCAGGTCTCTCTCGCGTACTCTCGTTCGGTGGCGATTTATGCCACGGATAGCCCTTCGCGCTGAGTTGAAAAGCGTAATCGAATAAACGCCTCATGTACTCGCCATCGAATTTCTGATTGTGCGGAAAGTAGAAGTCGGAGCCAATGTACGCAAGATTGAAATCCGCTCCGTCCTGCTGCGCCATACGGTAAATTCGCTCCAGGTCGCTGATCCCCTGAGTTTGAATCAATGCACTGATGGCTCGACCGCCGATGCTCAATGTACGGCGTTTCGTCCCGGACCACTGTGGCTCCAGTGTCCCATTACGAATGACATAGAAATGACGTTCGAGTCGCAAAGGTGCTCCAGTGGCCCTGTTCAGCGCCATCTTGGTGCCAGGTGGATAAAGGAACACCTGAGTGATTACCCCTCCGTCCACGTGCATTTCCTGAAACTGTTTGCCGTCAACGTCTACATCAATCATGACGGGTGAGACTGCGCCGGGAATACTCATCGACGCGATCATGATGTTGCGGAAAAGGTCGAGCGCTCCCGGTGCTTTGCTAGAGGCAATAGTGCCCATGTTCCAGGTGACTGGCCGCCCTGAATCAAGGTCGGTTGTGCCGATCAGCAGGATTCGTCCTTTGGCGTACTCCGCCGCAATCGCCGCAAGAATCTCCGTAGTGACGTACTTTGTAATGAGCCGCGCCAGTGGCTTGCTGTCCGCTATACCATCGCTGGCAAGACGGGTTAGCACGTTTCGCGAACGAAAAACGTCTTTTGGACCGATGGCGTTGGCGATATACCGAATGACTTCGTCGTACTCGGATCCCAGGTAGGCGAACGGGGCGACCAGGGCGCCCGCGCTAATGCCCGTGACGACCTTGAACATGGGGCGAGTCCCATGCTTGGTCCACCCCGTAATGAGTCCCGCTGCGAATGTGCCGGCGTCACCGCCTCCCGAAACGGCCAGCATACTTGCCAGCGGCAGGATGTTGTTCGGTTTCCCAGCCCTGTCGAGAGCCTCGCTCTCGCGTTTGTTGCCCTCAATTGCATCCTGAATGAACAGCGTCAGGTCGTTGTCCAGCCAGTAGCGAGCATTGGGAATGCCTGGAATGACCGCTTGTTCCGTTAACGTTTGCGGCACAGCGTCACGGCGTGGCAAGCCCCCTTGCAGGAACATGTTCAGAGTTGAGGCGCCTGGTCTGAGCGGGAATGGTTTCAAAACGCCTCCTCCGGCCCCTGCAGTCGACAGCAAGTGCGCTCATCGCACCCGGGAAAGTCCTTACCCATGGTGCCCGAGATGACTACACGCCAGCCGACTGCGACATGTCATTCGAACGCCAGGCAGTTCATATTGCGCCCCTTTACATGATAAAAAAACTCATTAGCCGCGTGCTTCAGGTTCAATACGAAAGCCCTTGAAATCTCCAGGTTAAGGGGTGATTCAATCCAGGGCTTCAAGCGAGGCTCAATCTTCCTGCAATGCAATTGTTTTGCTGGAGTGATAGCCACCACCCAGCGCCTTGATCAGGGCAACTTCGCTTTCCAGCCGCTGCCCCTGCAACAAGGCAAGGCCGCTGTGCTCGCCAAGCAGTGGCAGATTCGACTCAAGCGCTGTAACCCTGTCGAGCAGACCGCGCTGGTAATGCGCCGTGGCACTGTCGCGATTGAAACGCATATTGCCGATGCGCGTTTGTTGCAACTGCTCCTGCGTTTCCAATGCCTGCTGCTTGCTACCGGCCACCGCGACATCGCGCACGGCATCCAGTACGGCCTGGTTGTACTGATACACCAGGCCATTGCTCAAGTTGCGGGCATTGGCCAGTTCGGCATTGAGACGACCTCCGTCGAAAACAGGCAGGGTCAGCCCCGGTATCAGGTTGATCTGCCGGCTGCCATGGGCCCACAAATCGCCCATGTGCAGGGCGTCGGCGCCGAAGAAGGCTTTGATATCGAAACTTGGATAGAAGTCCGCCTTGGCCGCGTCTATGTTCGAATAGGAAGCTTGCACCAGCCATCGCAAGGCCTGCAGGTCCGGTCGCCTTGCCAACAGTTCGTAACCCAGGCTATCGGGTACCCCATAAACATGCTCCGGTAACGCGTACCGCAACGACTGATTTTACGACTGCTTCGCAGCCGAACGCAGCCTCGCGGGCTCGGCAGCTGCTACAGATCGCATTACCGCTTGTCTGACTGACATTTCGCCCGATTGGCGCCAGATTTTGTTAGTAAATTCAGTGATATGGCTGCGGTTACCGTCCATCAGTGCGGTCTCTTGCCGCCCCATATTGATATGTTTTTTTTCAGTTTGTTGATTTATGAATATTTGTATGCCAATCATAGCCTCGTGAATCGGTCCACTTCGCCAGATCGGTTGGCAGTTTCCCGTATCACCCAAACACCCCATCCAAGGAGTCAACAACTTGAACAAGACAGAACTTCTAGGTGCTCTGGCACTGTGCGCCGCAAGCTTCCTGGCACACGCCGACGACGACAGCCTGCGTATCGGTATCGAAGCCGCCTACCCGCCCTTCTCCTTCAAGACGCCAGAGGGCAGTGTCAGTGGTTTCGACTACGACATTGGCAACGCGCTGTGCGAAGAGATGAAGATCAAATGCGAGTGGGTCATCCAGGAATTCGACGGCATGATCCCGTCGCTGAAGGTGCGCAAGATCGATGCGGTACTGTCGTCGATGTCGATCACTGAAGACCGCATGAAGTCGGTCGACTTCAGCAAAAAGTACTACCACACGCCGGGCAAGTTCGCGATGAAGGCCGGCAACGTGATCAACGACCCGCTGGTCGACCTCAAAGGCAAGAAACTCGGCGTGCAACGCTCCTCGACCTATGACCGTTTCGCCACCGAGCAACTTGAGAAAGCCGGCGTCGAAGTGGTGCGCTACGGATCACAAAATGAAGCCTTCCTTGACCTGGCTGCGGGTCGCCTGGACGCCACGCTCGCCGACATCGTCAACACCGATGAGAGCTTTATCAAAACACCGGCCGGTAAAGGTTTCGCGCTGGCAGGGCCGGACATCAACGACCCGAAATATTTCGGCAGAGGCGCCGGGATCGCGGTGCGTAAAGGCGACAGTGCGAACGTTGCACGCCTGAGTGCAGCGATTGACGCCATCCGCGCCAATGGCAAGTACCAGCAAGTGATGGCCAAGTACTTCGCGTTCGATATCTACGGCGAATAAACGCAGACCCGCAACCCTGGCGCCGGCTCTCCGCAGGCGCCGCTTTGGACTTGTCCCGTGCGCCTCGCGGCGCTCGTTTGAGGAACTTCATCATGCTTCACGGCTACGGATCGAGCATTCTCGATGGCGCCTGGCTGACCATTAACCTGGCCCTGACCTCCATGACCATGGCGATTGCCCTGGGTCTGATCGGCGCCGCCTTTCGTTTGTCGCCGTTTAAATGGCTGGCGGTACTGGGCGAAGGTTATACAACCCTGATTCGCGGTATTCCCGATCTGGTGCTGATTCTGCTGATCTTCTATGGCGGCCAGGATCTGGTGAACCGAGTTGCGCTCGCACTCGGCTACACCCGCTACATCGACATCAATCCCTTTATCGCCGGCGTCTGCACCATGGGCTTCATTTTCGGCGCCTATCTCTCGGAAACCTTTCGTGGCGCCTTTATGGCAATCCCTAAAGGTCAGGCAGAGGCCGGCGCGGCTTATGGCATGGGTGGCGCGCAAGTGTTCTGGCGGATTCTGGTGCCACAGATGATTCGTTTCGCCATTCCCGGGTTCACCAACAACTGGTTGGTGCTGACCAAATCCACTGCGTTGATCTCGGTGATCGGCTTGCAGGACATGATGTTCAAAGCCAAGAACGCCGCGGACGCCACCCATGAGCCATTTACGTTTTTCCTCGCGGTAGCGGCGCTTTATCTGATGCTGACCAGCCTGTCTTTGCTGGTGCTGCGCTATCTGGAAAAACACTACTCGGTCGGCATCAAAGCCGCCGAACTGTGATTGGGAGCAACCCCATGATTCTCGACTACAACCTGATCTGGGAAAACCTGCCGCTGTATTTCAGTGGCGCATGGGTGACCCTCAAAGTCCTGCTGACTTCCCTGGCCTTCGGCCTGGTGCTGGCGATTCCATTGGCGCTGATGCGAGTGTCCCGCTCACCGCTGATCAACGCCCCCGCCTGGCTCTACACCTACGTGATTCGCGGCACGCCGATGCTGGTGCAATTGTTCTTGATCTATTACGGCCTCGCGCAGTTCGAAGCGGTACGTGCAAGCGCGCTCTGGCCCTACCTGTCCAGCGCCACCTTTTGTGCCTGCCTGGCCTTTGCGATCAATACCAGCGCCTATAGCGCCGAACTCCTGGCCGGCAGCTTGAAGGCCACGCCTCACGGCGAGATCGAAGCGGCCCGGGCCATGGGCATGTCGCGCTTGACCCTGTATCGCCGCATTCTCCTGCCGTCGGCCTTGCGCCGGGCGCTGCCGCAGTACAGCAACGAAGTGCTGATGATGCTGCAAACCACCAGCCTGGCCTCGATCGTCACGCTGGTGGATATCACCGGAGCCGCGCGAACGGTCAGTTCGCGGTTCTATCTGCCGTTCGAGGCGTTCATCACTGCCGGCCTCATCTACCTGGCCCTGACCTTCATCCTGGTTCGTCTGTTCAAGCTGGCCGAGCGCCGCTGGCTGGCGTATCTGGCACCGCGCAAGCACTAAGGAATTTTATGAAGCACATTCAATACCTCTTGCCGTGGAGTGCCTCGGGCACTGAACGACACCTGTCGCTGTTTCGTTTTGGCAGCGGACCGCGCAAGGCATATATCCAGGCCTCCCTGCATGCCGACGAGCTGCCGGGGATGCGTGTCGCGGTCGAACTCAAGCGCCGTCTGCAAGAACTGGAAGAGCAAGGTCGCCTGAGCGGAGTGATTGAGCTGGTGCCGATGGCCAATCCGATTGGTATCGCACAGATGTTCCAGGGCACCCATCAGGGGCGCTTCGAGTTCTCCAGCGGCAAGAACTTCAATCGCGACTTCCCGGAACTCGCCGAAGCGGTGGTGCCGATGCTGGAAGGTCAACTGGGCGACGACAGCAGCACCAACATCGCGCTGATCCGCCGCGCCATGAGCGATGCCCTCGCCAACATACCGGCGCCTGCATCAGAACTCGATGGCTTGCGGCGCCTGTTGATGCAACATGCCTGTGATGCCGATGTGGTGCTGGACCTGCACTGCGACTTCGAGTCGATCATGCTGCTGTATGCCATGCCGCAAAACTGGCCACGCTTGCGCTCATTGGCCGCCCGCCTCGGCGCTGGCGTGGCCCTGCTGGCCGAGGCTGCGGGAGGCAATGCCTTCGATGAAGCCTGCGCAATTCCCTGGCTGCACCTGGCCGGGCACTTTCCTCAAGCCAATATTCCGCTGGCTTGCGTAGCCACCACGATCGAGTTGCGCGGCATGGCTGACACCGAACGCGAGCAGTGCATCGACAGCGCCGACGCCATTCTCGGCTATCTCGCCGAGCAAGGGATGATCAGCGGTGACTGGCCTGACGCGCCACCGAGCCGTTGTGAAGCGACACCGTTCGCCGGGGCGCAGTACGCCTATGCGCCGCACCCGGGGGTGGTGAGTTATCTGCAACCGTTGGGTGCCCACGTCAAGGTCGGAGATCCGCTGTTCGAAGTGATGGATCCGCTGACCGATCACCACAGCGTGGTGCATGCCAACACCGACGGCATTCTGTATGCCCGCGAACGCCTGCGCTTCGCCCAGCCCGGTTTGTGGTTGGCCAAAGTGGCCGGCAGTACCCCTATTCGCCAAGGCCGCTTGCTCAGCGACTGATTCCAGAGAGTTGAAACCATGTACAAACTTGAAATTCAGGATCTTCACAAAAGCTACGGTGCCCACGAAGTACTCAGGGGTGTGTCCCTGGAGGCTAAGGCCGGTGATGTCATCAGCATCATCGGTTCCAGCGGTTCTGGTAAAAGCACCTTCCTGCGTTGCATCAACCTGCTGGAGCAACCCAACGCCGGCAATATTGTCCTCAATGGCGAACAGCTCAAGCTGGTGACCAATAAACTCGGCGGGCTCAAGGCTGCCGAACCCAAGCAGCTGCAACGCATGCGTTCGCGGCTATCGATGGTGTTTCAGCACTTCAACCTCTGGTCGCACATGAGTGCGCTTGAAAACGTCATGGAAGCTCCGGTGCATGTGCTGGGCATGAATAAAAAAGAAGCCCTGGAAAAAGCCGGGCACTACCTGAACAAAGTCGGCGTGGCGCACCGTAAGGATGCCTTTCCTGCCCATATGTCGGGCGGCGAGCAGCAGCGAGTGGCGATTGCCCGTGCACTGGCCATGGAGCCGGAAGTGATGCTGTTCGATGAGCCGACTTCGGCACTCGACCCCGAGCTGGTCGGCGAAGTGCTTAAAGTCATGCAGGATCTGGCACTCGAAGGACGCACCATGGTGGTCGTGACCCACGAAATGGGTTTTGCCCGCGAGGTTTCCAATCAACTGGTGTTCCTGCACAAAGGGCAGGTCGAAGAGCGCGGCAATCCACGTGAAGTGCTGGTCAATCCGCAGTCCGAGCGTCTTCAGCAGTTTCTGGCCGGCAGCTTGAAATAACCCGCTCCGCAACCCGGCCCGTAACCCGGTCCGTAGCAGCTGGCGAAGCCTGCGTCCGGCTGCGCAGCAGTCGTGAAACCTGAGCGCACGGTATATCTGGCGCACCGCATTGGCTGATTTCACGACTGCTGCGCAGCCGAACGCCGGCTTCGCCAGCTGCTACAAGGTATGCGTTGTGGTTGAAATTGCTTGAGTGACCGGCCCCCGGCTTCGGATACACTCCAGCCAGCCCTCTTTAACCCTCAGGAAATGTTGAGCCGGATATGCCGACCCCCTCGAAAAACACCACGGTCTATGCCGCGCCGGTGATGCGCAAACTGACGGAAATCGTTTCCGACTTACCGCCGTCATTGCGCAAGGTGGCGGATTTTATCCTGCGTCATCCGCTAAAGGCCGCGACGCTGACTATCGAAGAAATGGCTCATGAAACGTCCACCTCGCCTGCTGCGGTGAATCGTTTGGCCAAGGCCCTGAACCTGGGGGGCTACACCGGCATGAAAGCCGAGCTGGTCGCGACGTTGCAGCAGATGGTGTCGCCGGTCGACAAACTGCGCAACGAACTGGCGCATCGTCCCGGTGGTGCATTTGGCCTGCATGAGCAAATCCAGAGCGCCAGCAGCAACCTCGCCTCGGCTGCGACCAACAACCATGCAGACACCTTCGAAGCTTTCGTCACTTGCCTGACCAAAGCGCGCAAAATCTACATCCTGGGCTTTGGCAACAGTGTCTACTTCGCCGGCCTCGCCGCCTCGACCCTGATGCCCTTCTGTGCGGACGCCACCGCCATCAGCATGGAGGGCGGAAACGAAAACGCCGCTTACCGTCTGGCCGCAATCACCGACCAGGACGTACTGCTGGCGATCTCCCTGCCGCGCTATTCCCTCGACACCTTGCAACTCGCACGTTTTGCCAATGAGCGCGGCGCCTCGGTGCTGGCAATCACCGACTCCCCCGCGTCGCCTCTCACCGGCATTGCCGAACACGTACTCTTTGCCCCCGCCGACCATCCGGTATTGACCAGCTCCAACATCGCCGTGCTCGCATTGATCGAAGGATTGGTGGCGGGTGTGATGGCGCGCAATAAAGAAGCCGTCAAGCTGGCGACCGAACTGACCGAAAGCGTAATGTCTTACCTGCTTATCCCGCCCAGCAGCAAATCTGCGAAAAAGTGATATCTCTTGGGGGCAATCGCGAGCAGGCTCGCCCCCACAAGGTCATCGTGCATTCAGGCACTGCGCAAACAACTGCTGAATCGGCTGTGTCCGCTGGCTATAGCGCTGCAACAGCACAATCTCCCGATAGAACGTCAGTTCGCCCAGCGGGATGATCCGCACCCCGGCCCCATGCTCAAGCCATAACCCGGCCTCCGGCAACAGGGAAATCCCCAGGCCGCATTCAACCATTTTGACAATGGCCTCCAGTTCATCCAGCTCCAGTGCCACCTGCACTTCTATCTGCCGTTCACGCAGAAACCGCGTCACCAGTCGCCCGCCGAACGAGTTGCGGTCATAGCGCACATGCGGGTGCTCGGCGAGCAGTAGTAACGGATCATCGCCATCCAGGTCCGTGGGTACGATCAACACGAACGGCTCCCGGCGAATCACTTGCGCGAACAGCTCCTTGGGCAACTCAAACGGCGGCTTGATCAGGATCGCCAGGTCCACTTCACCGGTGTCCACCTGACTCAGCAGGTTCAGTGACACACCGGGCACCAGCTTGGCTTCCAGCAAGGGAGCCTGTTGGCGCAGTCGCAACAGCGCCTGGGGCAGCAGGCCGGTCTGCGCGGTCGCAACCGCGCCGATCTTCAGTTCGCTACGGTACTCACTGACGTCGTCACTGACGGCCATGCGGCTGAAAGTTTCGAGCATTTCCCTGGCCATCGGCAACGCACGCTGCCCCGCCGCATTGAGCAGTGCCTGACGGCCGGTGCGATCGAAAAGACGGATGCCAAGGGCTTGTTCCAGGTTGCGAATCTGTGCGCTGACCGCCGATTGCGTCAGGCCGATATGCATGCCGGCCGCGGCGAAGGTGCCGTGGCGCGCCACGGCGACAAAGGTTTTCAGTTCTCGCAGCATATCGGCCTCGATTGATCGAAATAATTTGAGCTCGATGCAAAAATTATCGTCTTTCAATCAAAAAGCACAGGGCTAAACTCAACACACTCCCACCCGCCACCGAGGTTCTCCCGATGCAATTGTGCCCTTTTCACTTGGCTATTCCGGTCTACGACTTGCCTGCCGCCCGGCACTTTTATGGCGCGGTGTTTGGCCTTGAAGAAGGTCGTTCAAGCGATCATTGGGTGGACTTCAATTTTTTCGGCCATCAATTGGTCATACACCTGGCACCGAAAAACCCTGCGCAAGAAGCCGCGCACACCAATGCCGTTGATGGTCACGATGTGCCGGTGCCGCATTTTGGTGTGGTGCTCGGGATGGCAGAGTGGGAGGCGCTGGCCGAGCGGTTGAAGGCACTGGACACTCGCTTCGTGATCGAACCGGGAATCCGTTTTCAGGGGCTGGTGGGTGAACAGGCAACGATGTTTCTGTTTGATCCTTGCGGTAATGCGCTGGAGTTCAAGGCGTTCAAGGATATCGGGCAGTTGTTTGCCAAATAGGTGTTGTCTGTCAGGACGCCATCGCGAGCAAGCTCGCTCCCACAATGGCCGGCGTTGTTCACACAAAACCCTGTGGGAGCGGGCTTGCCCGCGAAGGCGCCCGCCAATACAGCACCGCCCTAACAGCTCATCACACGCTCGGCCTCACCCAGCAGATCCTCGATTGAATCATGAATAATGGGGTCATATTCAACCTGGACAACACTGAACCGAATGTCATAGCTGCGACGCGCCGTAGCGTTGCGCTCATCGAGAATCTCATTGAGCCGGACCTTGATCGCCTCAATCTCCACGACGCTGGAACCGGTCAGCAACGCCACGAACCGGTCGCCTTCGAGTCGGCCGACCACGTCGTTTTCACGAAAGCCGATACGCAGGACATCGGCGAATGTCTTCAGCGCATCGTCACCTTTGGCCCGGCCATACAGATAGCAGATGTGCTTGAATTCATCGAGGGTGAAGTACAGCAGCGTCGCCGGCGTCTCCAGTTCCCGGCAGGCGTCCAGCCCAAGCCGGGCCAGCGCGGTGAAGCCATGACGATTGGACAACAGCGTCAACTCATCCATGCTCGCCATTTGCACGCCCGCCAACTCTCGTTCGGCCTGGCGAGCCAGATCGCGAAGCCGTTCACGTTCTTGCTGTGGCGTGAGCAACGGGTTGGCGGATTGGCCCGATTTGCCCGCTTTTCCTGAGATCAACATCGTTCACCCCCTTGCTGGGTATGCACGTTAGAGTCGCCCTTGCCCACATTGACTCCCGGTTAGCGTACCGCTGGTCAGCTACCCGACACCGGGCACGGCCCTCCTGCATCGGCCCAGCGTTTGAACCGGGTGACGAAGATATCGTGTGGCACCGGCACCGGCGCGCGATTGCCGCCCGGGTTCCAGCCCCACAGCACCAGTTTGTCGTCGCTGACGTGTTTGATCAGCGCGGCGAAATCCCGATCGCCATTGCTGGAGCGGTCCTTGATCATCGCGCACAGCCGGTCGGCTGGCAGGCCGATCCAGGCCATCCGCTGCGCCGCCGGCGGCAGGCTCCAGTGCGGCGCACCGGGTGGCGCATGCGGACCGTAACTGGCCGGCGGGTTGCTTTGCGCATGGCACGTTGCACAGGGCAACCCGGCCGCGCCCTTGCCGTCCATGCCACGCACGACATTCATGGCGTGAGGCACTCCGGCATCGAATTGCAGCGGCGAATCACCGGGAATGTGGCAGTTCTGGCAACGCGGGCTCTGGAAGACTTTTTGCACGGTGTCGAACGCCTGCAAGGCCTCGCGGTCATCGGCGAACACGTGCGACGCGTAGGCTATAAGACAGATCAGAATCACCGTTCCAAGCAACCAATGATGCCGTTTCATCTCACACCCCCGACAGCTGCAACGGCAGCTCCCGCAGGCGCTGCCCGGTCAGGGCAAACACCGCATTGGCCACCGCCGGCGCCGTGGGTGGCACACCGGCTTCGCCGATACCGCCGGGTTTATCGCTGCTGGGCACGATATGCACTTCGACCACCGGCATTTCGTTGAGCCGCAACACCTGATAGTCGTGATAGTTGGACTGCACCACCTGCCCGCCCTTGATCGTCAGTTTGCTGTGCAAGGCGAAGCTGAGGCCAAAGGTGATGCACGATTCCATCTGCGCCGCGATGCTTTGCGGGTTGACCGCAATGCCGCAATCCACCGCGCACACCACTCGGTGCACACGGATGGCGAGGTTGTCCTGGGACACCTCGGCCACCTGAGCCACATAACTGCCAAACGACTCATGCACCGCCACCCCCAGCGCATGGCCATCCGGCAGCGGCGCCTTCCAGTTGGCCTTCTCCACTGCGAGGTTCAGCACACCGAGGTGGCGCGGATGGTCCTTGAGCAAGGTGCGTCGATAGTCCACCGGATCCTTGCCGGTCGCCATGGCCAGTTCATCGATCAGCGACTCCATGACAAACGCGGTGTGGGTGTGCCCCACCGAACGCAGCCACAACACGCTGATGCCGGTTTTCGGTGAGTGCAGTTCGATCTGGTGATTGGCCAGCCCTTCGATGTAGGGGCTGTCGGCCACGCCTTCGACTGAGGTCTTGTCAATCCCGTCCTTGACCATGGTCGCTTCCAGCGAGGTCCCGGCCATGATCGACTGTCCGACCATCACATGCTTCCAGGCCAGCGGCAGGCCATCGCCGCCCAGCCCGACACGCGCATGGTGCAGGAACGCCGAGCGGTAATAGCCGCCCCGGATGTCATCCTCCCGCGCCCATACGGTTTTCACCGGTGCGCCTGCCGCCTTGGCGACATACACCGCTTCGCTGACGAAATCCGACGTCGGATTGGCCCGTCGCCCGAAGCCGCCACCGAGAAACTCGGTATGGATCTCGACCTGTTCCGGCTTGAGCCCGGTGATTGTCCCGGCGACCATTTGGTCCAGGGTCTGGAACTGGGTGCCGGTCCAGATTTCACATTTGTCCTTGGTAATGCTCACCGTGCAGTTCAGCGGTTCCATCGGTGCGTGGGCCAGATAAGGCACGCTGTATTCGGCATCGATCGTCTTTGCCGCTTTCGCCAGCGCAGCCTGGGTATCGCCCGACTTGCCGGCATTCATGCCGGGGGTGGTGGCGAGCTTGCGGAAGTTTTCCAGTAGCGCCTGGCTGTCGAGCCCGGCATTCGGCCCTGGGTTCCACTCGATTTTCAGCGCGTCGCGCCCCAGCTTCGCCGCCCAATAATGATCGGCAATCACCGCAATGCCTGTCGGCACTTGCACGACTTTGTGCACACCCGGAATCGCCAGCGCTTCGGCGCCTTCAAAGGATTTGACGCTGCCGCCGAACACCGGCGAACGCGCGACCATGGCGGTCATCAGGCCGTCGAACTGGACGTCCATGCCGAATTTCGCCCGGCCGGTGATTTTCTCCGGTGTGTCCAGGCGCTTGGTGGGTTTGCCGATCAGCCGCCAGTCTTTCGCGTCCTTGAGTTTGATCGAAGCCGGGTCCGGCCGTGGCAATTGCCCCGCGTCATCGGCCAATTCGCCGTAGGTGGCACGGTGTTCGCCTGCGATGACCACGCCCGACTCGGTTTGTATGTCGGACGGCGCGACGTTGAAACGCTTGGCTGCGGCATCAATCAACATCATGCGCGCCGCCGCGCCGGCCTGACGATAGCGATCGAATTCCATCCAGGTCGACGTCGAGCCACCGGTGATCTGCATCCCGCCAAACCCGGGCATGCCGTAATCGGCGGCCGATGCCGGGGAATGCTCGACGCGGATCTTCGACCAGTCGGCGTCCAGTTCTTCGGCGATCAGCATGGTCAGGCCGGTCCAGATGCCCTGGCCCATTTCCGAGTGCCCCAGTAACACGGTGACGCTGTTGTCATTGCCAATGCGCAGGAAGGCGTTTGGCGCAAACACGTTGCCCTGGTTCTCCGCGCCCATGGCGAAACGGTGGGCACCGGGAATGACAAACGCGACCACCAGTCCACCGCCCAACACGGCACTGCCCTTGAGAAAACCGCGGCGCGATAACGCATTGATGCTGTTCATGGCGCAAGCTCCCTTCCTCCCGGCCTCAACCCAGCCCAGCGGCGCGTTTGACCGCCGCGCGAATCCGCGGGTAAGTGCCGCAACGGCAGATGTTGCCGGACAGTGCCTGATCGATATCGCTGTCGGTCGGTTTCGGAATCTTCGCCAGCAACGCTGCCGCCGACATGATCTGCCCGGACTGGCAGTAGCCACACTGGACCACGTCAAGTTCCGCCCAGGCCTGTTGGACCGGGTGCGAACCATCTGCGGACAAGCCTTCGATGGTGAGTATCTTTTGTCCATCGGCCACGGCCGTGGCCGGCGTGATACAGGCGCGCCGCGGAGCGCCGTCGACATGCACGGTGCAGGCCCCGCATTGGGCTATGCCACAGCCGAATTTGGTGCCGGTGAGGTGAGCGACATCGCGCAAGACCCAGAGCAGCGGCATGTCGGCGGGGACATCCAGCTCCTGATCCTGGCCATTGATGTTCAGGGTCAGCATGGCGCAGTTCCTCAGACTCACGGTGACCTGAAGGGGCGTCGCTGCGGCCATCTAAAGCCTGCGCGCGCCTCGGGCTATCCCTTCAGCTAAGCGCAAATTTGCCGGCAGGCCGTGGTGCATCGACCACCGGTCATGAAAAAGCCGCCTCGATGGGCAGCCATGGAAACGTTCGCCAGCACCTCGGCCTCACCACACAGGCGGTCTTTTTGACTACGTTTACGCAACACTGGGGCAAATTTGTCGATCTACGGTACGGCCAGAAGACCAGAGGCTGACTACGCTGAAAGTCCGGAACATGCGCAATCTGCAGAGGAGTTGGCACCATGCAACGCGTACAAAAACTCACGCCCTGCCTGTGGTTCGACGATCAGGCCGAAGCGGCGGCGAAATTCTATTGTTCGATCTTCGATCATTCGAAAATCACTGCCGTCACCTATTACGGCCACGCCGGTTTCGAGTTCCACGGCCGACCCGAAGGTTCGGTCATGACCGTCAGTTTCGAGCTCGACGGGCAGAGTTTCACCGGCCTCAACGGCGGGCCGATGTTCAAGTTCAGTGAGGCGGTTTCATTTCAGGTCAATTGCCTGACCCAGGAAGAGGTCGACCATTACTGGGGCAACCTGTCGGCCGGTGGTGCGCCCGAGGCCCAACAATGCGGTTGGCTCAAGGACAAGTTCGGGCTGTCGTGGCAGATCGTCCCCGTCGCGATGATGGACATGCTCAAAGACCCCGACACGAAAAAATCCCAACGGGCCATGGAGGCGATGATGCAGATGAAAAAACTCGATATTGCGACGTTGCAACGCGCCTTTGACGGCGAGAGCTAATACACTCAGGAGCTGACCTGCCGAGGAGTGAGCATGAAGCACGCCGTTGCCAAAAACGCCGACAAGGCCCCGCGCTTCTGGCGCGATGAAGCCCTGCCCTTCATCGAAGCCCGTTCCATCGCCGACGGGCGCGAAGTCTGTTACACCCGGCACGCCCACGAGCACTTTTCCATCGGGGCAATCACTGCCGGGCGCAGCACCTATCTCCACGAGCAGTCGGCATTCGAGGTCAGCGTCGGCACGGTCGTGCTGATGAACCCCGGCGACGTCCACGCCTGCAACCCGATCGAAGACCAACCCTGGTCGTACCTGATGCTGTACGTCGATACGCCGTGGCTGACCGATTTGCAGCATCAGCTCGGGTTCAGCGATGACGCGGCGTTTCGCCGCTTTTCGCTGCCCCATACACGGGACGCCCACCTGTTTGCCGGCCTCGCGGGCTTGTATGAGGTGTTGGTCGACCCGCAGCAAGATGTCTTGCGCAAACACAGTGTGGCTGTGGAGTTCTTTACCGACGTTCAGCTACGACTCAACCCGGTCGATCAGCCGCTGCGCGAACCCAACTTCAAGCTGGAGCGTGCTGCCGATTACATCCGCGAGCACTGCACGCAAACCCTGAAGCTCGAAGACATTTGCGAAGCGGCGCAACTGTCGCCGTCCTACTTGATTCGCGCATTCAAACAGCATTACGGCATGACGCCCCACGCGTTCCTGGTGAACCGGCGCATCCAGTTCGCCCAGGATCAATTGCGCAGCGGCAAACTGATTGCGGACGTGGCACTGGAAGCGGGGTTCGCCGATCAGGCGCATTTTCAACGGGCATTCAAACAGCACCTGGCGGCGACACCAGGGCAGTATCGGGGGTGAGGCAACGCAGTACCTCCTGGCAAAGATGCTCTTGAATCTGACTCTCCCCTGTGGCGAGGGGGCTTGTCGGACCGCCGCACCGCCCCGTTCGGCGGCGCAGCCGTCGTAAATCCTGCATGCAGTGTATGTCTGAAAGAACGTCGGGGGCCGCTTCGCAGCCCAACGGGGGCAAGCCCCCTCGCCACAAAGTGCTCCCTCGCCACAAAACCTGTAGTGGCTGCCATTACGGCAGCAACAGATACACCGCACTCACCACCAGCAGCAACGCCATGGCGCGATTGAACAGACGCATGCCGGCCGGGTTGTTCAGAAAGCCGCGCAGAAATGTCCCGGCATAAGCCCAGCAACCGACCGACGCATAGCAGATCACCAGATAAATCGCGGCGAATTGCCAAACCAGGCGTGCCTCGCCATCGGCGACAAACGCGCCCATGCCGGCCACGCAGGCCAGCCAGGCCTTCGGGTTGAGCCATTGCATGATGGCGCCATACAGCATCGACGGTACCCGGGCCGATTCCCCGGCTTGCACTTGGCCGTTGTCGGCCGCCAGCTTGAAGGCCATGTACAGAAGAAAGGCCACGCCCGCCCATTGCACCCCCTGCGTCAGCGCCGGCCACCGTTGCAACAACTCATGCAGACCCAGCCCCATCAGCACCAACAGCAAGACAAACCCCAGCGTGGCCCCGGCCACGTGACGCTGGCTGGCCCTGAAGCCGAACCGCGCACCGGAGCTCAACGCCACAATGTTGACCGGCCCCGGCGTGATGGAGGCGACCAGCGCAAACGCCGCCATGGATATCATCAGACTCATTGCACACCTTCTTCCATCGAGTTGAACAAGGTCCTCAAGGTAAAGAGCCGACCGGCTCGCGTATTGAAGAAAACTGCCCTGTCCGGCCTCGCTATGAGTAATAGCTCACGACGTTTTTCACTTTGGTCAGGGCAATGCGCAGCGAATCCATGTCCACCGAGCCCAACGCCAGGCGTATCGCGTGCGGTACATGAGTCGAAATCGCAAAGGGCTCGGCCGGCGACACCGACACCTGTTCGCGCATCAACGCCATGGCGATCTGGTCGGCCCGGGCGTCTTCCGCCAACGGTAGCCAGATGAAGTAGGAATTCGGGTGACCGATGGTCCTGAGCCCCGCCAACACCTCGCTGGCCAGGGCTTGCCGGGCCCGGGCGTCTGCCCTTTTTTGCTCTTCCAGCTGGCTGACAGTGCCATCGTCGAGCCAGGCCGTGGCGATGGCGGTCATCACGCCAGGGGTGTTCCAGGTGGTCGCCATGATGGTGCGCTCGAAGGCGGCGATCCATTGCGCGGGCGCAGCAATGAACCCTACGCGAAAGCCTGTGGCGACATTCTTCGACAGGCCGGACACGTACACCGTTCTCTCAGGCGCCAGTTCGGCCAGCGGTGGCGGTACGTTTTCGGCCAGGAACGCATAGGCGGCGTCCTCGATGATCGTCAGGTCATGCTGGCGCGCTATCGCCACCAGTTGCTCGCGCTGATCGGCGTCCATCACCCAGCCCAGCGGGTTATGCAAGGTTGGCATCGAGTAAACGGCCCGCACCGATCGGCTGCGGCAGAGTTTTGCCAGGACGGGCAGATCAGGCCCGGTATCCGTGACCGGAATGGGCAAGACTTCCAGATGCAGGGTTTCGGCCAGCGTCTTGAAACCGGGGTAGGTCAGCGCATCAGCGGCGATTACATCGCCGGGCTTGAGCAGCGTCATCATCGTCACCGCCAGGCCATGCTGGGCGCCGCTGACGATCAACACCTGTTCGGCCGGCACGTTCAGCCCGCGCTCAGCCAGATGACGCGCGACCGAGGCCCGCTCATGCAGGCGTCCGGCGTGGGGCTGATAGCGCAGGAGGGATTCCAGATCACCGGACAGCGCCAGTTGACGCAAGGCATTGCGCAGCAGGTCGGCCTGACCGGGCAATGACGGGTAGTTGAAGTTCAGGTCAATCATCCCCGCCGCCACCACGTGCTGCGAAATACCCTGCCCCGGCGGCAGCGAGGTCTCCCTGACAAAGGTCCCGCGACCGGTTTCGCCACTGACCAGGCCCATGCCCTCCAGCTCGGCATACACCCGGCTGGCGGTGACCAGTGCCAAACCGTGCTCGGTGGCCAGTTGGCGGTGAGTCGGCAGGCGCGTGCCGGGCGGCAAATGCCCGGAACGGATGTCAGCGGCAAAGGCATCCACCAACGTTTTGTAGCGGGATCGAGGCATGTCGAGATGTATCCATGACAATTTTTTGATTGTATCGATAGTCGCTCATACGATGAGTTTCGTGCAATCAGACAATGAGCGTGAGCCAAATGGAACGGACTTCGAACCTGCAAACCCGGACACTGGAAAACAGCACCAGCGGCTGGATCAACGGCCTGATCGGCGTGGTGATTTTCAGCGGCTCGCTGCCGGCGACACGGGTGGCGGTGCTGGAGTTCGACCCGGTGTTCCTGACGGTGGCGCGCGCCACCATCGCGGCGGTCCTGGCGCTGTGCCTGCTGGGGTTATTCAAGGAAAAACGCCCGGCGCGCCAGCAACTGATACCGCTGATCATCGTGGCCATGGGCGTGGTCATCGGGTTCCCCCTGTTGACCGCACTGGCGCTGCAGTACGTGACGTCCGCGCACTCCATCGTCTTCGTCGGCCTGTTGCCCCTGGCGACTGCGGTGTTTGGCGTACTGCGCGGCGGCGAACGGCCACGGGCGGCATTCTGGATTTTCTCGGTGCTGGGCAGCCTGCTGGTGGTCGGGTTTGCCTTGTCGCAAGGGCTGACCGCCTCCCCCCAAGGCGACATTCTGATGCTGCTGGCCATCCTCGCCTGCGGCCTGGGTTATGCCGAAGGCGCGAAGCTGTCGCGCACGCTCGGTGGCTGGCAGGTGATTTGCTGGGCGCTGGTGCTGTCGCTACCGGTCGTGGCGGTGCTCAGCTGGATGCGCATGCCGATTTCGTTCACCGACATCAGCACGCCAGCCTGGTTTAGCCTGGCCTACGTCTCGCTGTTCAGCATGCTGATCGGTTTCGTGTTCTGGTATCGCGGGCTGGCCCAGGGGGGCATCGCCGCCGTTGGGCAATTGCAGCTGCTTCAGCCATTTTTCGGGCTGACCCTGGCCGCCACCCTGCTGCATGAGCACGTCAGTGTCGGCATGCTGGCTGTCACCGTTGCCGTGATCCTCTGCGTTGCCGGGGCGAAAAAGTTCGCCAAATAATCCCTGGTACGGTGGTTTAGACCCATGACTGTATGGGTCTGACCAGCGGTGAACCGTGATAAAAATAGTGCTCTTGCTACAGGAGCCCACCATGGACCTCGCCACCCTCACCCTGTTTCTGCCGGCCTGCTTCGCCCTCAACATGGCACCCGGCCCCAACAACCTGCTGTCGGTCAGCAACTCGACCCGCTATGGCTACCGCACCGCGTGCGTAGCCGGCATCGGCCGGTTGCTGGCGTTCGCCGGGATGATTGCCCTCGCGTCGGCGGGGTTGGCGGTGGTGTTGCAAACCTCTGAACTGCTGTTCTACGCCATCAAGATCCTCGGCGCGGCCTACCTGTTCTATCTCGCCTGGCAATTGTGGCGCGCCGATCCCGGCGTCGAAAATCTGGTCACCACAGCCCCCGTGGGCACGCTGGCACTGGCCCGGCAGGAATTCCTGGTAGCGGCCGGCAACCCCAAGGCGATTCTGATTTTCACCGCGTTCCTGCCACAGTTCGTCGACTCGACCCACGCCATTGCGCCGCAGTTCGTGGTGTTGGGCGCGCTGTTTCTGGTGCTGGAGTGGATCGCGATTGGTGCCTATGCCTACATGGGCCTGCACATGCGCCGCTGGTTCGCCAGGCCGTCGGGCAAGCGGCTATTCAACCGCTGCTGTGCCGGGTTGCTGTCGGTGGCGGCCTCGGTGTTGCTGATGGCCCGCCGCACCTGAGGGCTTTGCACTTACTTAATGTGGGAGCGGGCTTGCTCGCGAAGGCGTCGTGTCAGTCACCTCAATGTCGAATGACACTACGCCTTCGCGAGCAAGCCCGCTCCCACAGGGTGAAATCAATTTCCAGTCCGGAATTCGCTGTCGATTTTCCGGTGGAGGTCGCCCATGCCGCGATCTATGCTGCGCCCATGAACCTACAAAAAACGCTGCTTCCGCCCCGTGCCGAGATGGTTCGCGCCATGCTCGAGCGAGACACCTCCTACGAGGGGGTGTTTTTCACGGCGGTCAAGACCACCGGAATTTTCTGCCGCCCCGGTTGCACTGCCCGCAGCCCGAAGCCGGAAAATGTCGAGTTCTTTGCCAACGCCGAACAATGCCTGGCGGCGGGTTATCGTGCCTGCCTGCGTTGCAAGCCGCTGGACACCGCCGCCAGCGCGCCGGACTGGGTGCAGAAACTGTTCAAGTCGGTAGACGCCGACCCGGAGCAGCGCTGGACCGACGCCCAACTACTGGCCGAAGGCATCGAGCCACTGAAACTGCGTCGCTGGTTCAAGCAGCATTTCGGCATGACCTTCCACGCCTGGCTGCGCGCCCGGCGCCTGGGCATGGCATTGGGCGGGATCAAACAGGGCGACTCCATCGACGCCGCCGCCTTCGATTCCGGCTACGAGTCCCTGAGCGGATTTCGCGATGCCTTTCAGAAGTCGTTTCACATCACCCCGGGACGCGCAGCCAACAGCGAGCCGCTGCTGTTCACGCGCCTGACCACGCCGCTGGGACCGATGATCGCCATGGCCGAACGGCGTGGGCTGGTGCTGCTGGAGTTTCTCGATCAGGCATCGCTGAACCCGGCGGTCGAAGCGCTGCAAAACCGTTTTGGTTATGCCGTGGCGCCGGGGCACAACCGGCATTTGCAGCAGATCGAAGAGCAACTGACTGCGTATTTCGCCGGCACGCTCACTGAGTTCAGCGTGGCCCTGCACATGCCCGGTAGTGAGTTCTCCCGTCAGGTCTGGGCCGAATTGGCGAAAATCCCCTACGGCCGGACCACCACCTACGGCGCCATCGCGGCGATTCTGGGCAAGCCCGGTGCCAGCCGGGCGGTGGGCCTGGCCAACGGGCATAACCGCTTATCGATTGTCGTGCCGTGCCACCGCGTGATCGGCGCCGACGGTTCGTTGACCGGCTACGCTGGAGGCCAGCCGCGCAAGGCGTTTCTGCTCAGGCTGGAAAACGCAGCGGTACAGCTTACTGAGCAATTGGCGTTCTGATCCCACCCACAGTTTTTTCATAAGGAAGGAAACTCGATGGACAGGCTCGACAATCAACTGCACCAACTGCATCACGAGGGTTTGCTGATTCTCACCAACGTCGCCGATGCCGCCGGGGCGCGGCTGGTGGAGCAATTGGGCAACAAGGCCGTGGCCACCAGCAGCGCGGCGGTGGCCTGGGTGCATGGTTACCCCGATGGCAACACCCTGCCCCTTGAGCGCCTGGTCTCGACAGTCGAGTCGATTGCCCGGGTCATTTCGGTGCCGCTGACCGTGGACATCGAGGCCGGTTATTCCGATGACCTGGAGCGGGTGGCACAAGTGGTTGACGCCGTGGTCGCCGCAGGCGCTGTCGGGATCAATATCGAGGACGGCTCCTCGCCGCCGGAGCTGCTGGTACGCAAGATTGAAACCGCCCGACAGGTGGCCGATCGCCGAAACGTGAACCTGTTTATCAATGCACGCACCGATGTCTACCTGCGGGGCCTGGTGCCTGCCGAAGATCGCGTCGCCGAAACCCTCAGGCGCGCTGCGCTGTATCAGGCGGCCGGTGCCAATGGCCTGTTTGCCGCGGGCGTTACCGCGGAGTACGAGATCAAGGCGCTGTGCCTGGGCACCTCGCTGCCGCTGAATGTGCTCGGGTTCCCGGGCCTGCCGTCGCCCGAAGCGCTTGAAGCACTTGGCGTACGCCGTCTGACCGCCGGTTCGGGCATCGCCGAATTCCTCTACGGCGCCATGGCCGGCATTGCCCAAAGCTTTCTGCAAACCGGCAAGTTCGATACCCACAATCTGAAGGCTTTCACCTATGGCGAAATCAACGCCCTGTTGACACCGTCCGGGAAAGCCTGAACCCATGTCCGACGGCTATCTGGCGGCCAGTGAGTTCCTGGCCGCCCTCGATGACGACTGGCGCCGCCACATCGACGCCACCGGCCCGTGCCTGCACCAGCCGCATGCGGCGCGTGATCCGTATGAGTCGCTGGTGCGGGCGATTGCCTATCAGCAACTGCACGCCAAGGCCGGCGATGCGATTGTCGGTCGGCTGCTGGCGCTGTTCGGTTCCGGCTCGTTTCCCCGGCCTGAACAGATCGTCGCGACCGATTTCGACCAACTGCGCAGTTGCGGGTTTTCCGCGAGCAAAATCACCACCATTCAAGGCATCGCCCAGGCATCGCTGGACGGCGTGGTGCCGGATTACGCCACGGCGCTGGCCATGGACGATGAAGCGCTGATCGAGCGTTTGATCACCTTGCGCGGTGTGGGGCGCTGGACCGTGGAGATGCTGCTGATCTACAGCCTGGAGCGCCCGGATATCCTGCCGGCCGACGACTTTGGCGTGCGTGAAGGGTATCGACGGCTCAAGGGGCTCCAGGTGCAGCCGACGCGCAAGCAGATGATCGAGATCGGATCGGCGTGGAGCCCTTATCGGACGGCAGCGGCCTGGTATTTGTGGCGGGTGCCCAACAAATAAACCGCGTTATCGTTCTTCGCGAGCAAGCCCGCTCCCACATTTGAAATGCAATCCCCTGTGGGAGCGGGCTTGCTCGCGAAGACGTCAGTCCAGTCAACACATCATCAAGGGCCAATCACAACCCCGACTTCAACCGACTGAACGCCCGGATCAAAGCCCGGTTGAACGCCTTGCCATTGTCATTCTTGCTGTACAGCGAAGCCCTGACCGCAGCCGGCGGATACGTCCCCGGATCATTGCGAATCGCCGGGTCGATCAAGTCGTCCGCCGCCGTGATCGCATTGGCGTAATGGATGCTGTCGGTGATCGGCGCGATCACTTCCGGGGTCATCAGGTAGTCCATCAAAGCCAGGCCGGCCTTCGGATGTGGCGCATCCCTGGGAATGACCATGGCATCGAACCAGATCAACGTGCCTTCCTTCGGAATGCGATATTTCAGTGAGTACGGTTTGTTCGCTGCCTCTGCCTGGCCCGCCGCGATGCCGACGTTGCCGTTCCACGACATCGCCACGCAGGTATTGCCGTTGGCCAGGTCGCTGATGTTCAGGTCGTTGTCGAAGTAGCGAATGTACGGACGAATCTTCGCCAGTTGCTGCTCGGCCAGCTTCAGGTCATCGAGGTTCTGGCGGTTGATGTCCAGGCCCATGTACTTCATGACCGCCGCAAACACTTCGTTGGGATCGTTGAGCAGGCTGACCCCGCAATCGGCGAATTTCGAGACCACGGCCGGATCGAAAAGCATCGCCCAACTGTCTGTCGGCGCGTCCGGCAGGCGCTGTTTGACAGCCTGCTCCTGATAGCCCACACCGGTGGTGCCCCAGGCGTAGATCCCGGCATAGCGGTTGCCCGGGTCGAACACCGCCATGTGCTGGCGGAACTCCTCGCCGACGCCGGCAAAGTGCGGCAGTTGCTGCTTGTCGACCGTCTGCACCGCGCCACTCTCGATGGCTCGCGACAGATGCTGCCCCGCCGTCAACACCAGATCGTAACCACTGCGGCCGGTCAACAGTTTGGTCTCGACGGTTTCCAGCGAATCGAAGTGGTCGGCCACCACATGGATGCCGGTTTTCGCCTCGAAGTTCTTCAAGGTGTCCGGGGCCAGGTACTCGCCCCAGATGTACAGATTGACCACTGGTCTGGCGGTATCGGCGGCCTGCACACACAGGGGTGCAAGCACCAGCAGTATTGCTTGAGTCAGTTTGTGCAGGCCCATGATCACACTCCTTTGCCAGCGTACTGCGGCATGGTGATGCACGCGACGTTGCCGCCACCGAGGAGGATTTCCCGGGAGTTTTCGATGCCGACGATGTTGTGTTCAGGGAACAGCTCGGCCAGGGTTGCCTGCGCCACTTTGTCGTTACGATCACCAAACAGCGGCACCACGATGGTTCTGTTGCCGGCGTAGTAGTTGATGTACGAAGCGCAGATTTTCGTCCCGGCCTGACGGGTGTGAGTACTGTCCTGCTGGTCCAGGCCTTCGGCTTCTTCGGCCGTCCACTCCAGCACATCCGGTTGCGGCAACTTGTGCACGATCAACTCGCGGCCCCGACTGTCGCGGGTGCTGCGCAGGATGTCGTAGGCCTCCTGATAGATTTCCCACTGCGGGTCATCGCGATTGTCGGTCCATTGCAACACCACTTCGCCAGGACGTACGAAGCACGCGAGGTCGTCGACATGACCATCGGTTTCGTCGAACTTGCAGCCCCGTGGCAGCCAGATGACTTGCTCGGCGCCGAGGTAGTCGGTCAGGCGGCGGGTGACTTCGTCCTTGCCCAGATGCTGGTTGCGGTTGCGGTTGAGCAAACACTGTTCGGTGGTCAGGATGCTGCCCTGGCCATCGCTCTGGATGCCGCCCAGCTCGGCAATCAACGGCGCGCGATAGCGGTCGAAGCGTTCGATTTCGAGGATTTTGCTAGCGATCTGGTCGTCCTTGTCCCACGGGTAGTAGAGGCCACCGTCGAGCCCGCCGTAAGCGTTGAATTCGAAGTCGACGCCGCGCACTTCGCCGCTCCGATCGTTGACCACAAAACACGGGCCGCTGTCGCGGAACCAGGTGTCGTTGCAGGTCATTTCCACCACGCGCACCTGCGGCGGCAACTGGCGACGGGCGGTGGCAAACTGTGCCGCCGAAGCGCACACGGTGACCGGCTCGCTCATGGAAATGGCAGTGACGATCTGCACCCAGACTTTCTGCGCCGGCTTGGCACCGTTGCGCCAGACGTCGGTGCGCTCCGGCCAGCCGAGCCAGCAACCGGACTTGGCCTCGAATTCGCCGGGCAGACGGAAACCGTCCTGTTTGGGAGTGGTGTCGAGCAAACGCGCCATGGTCAAACCTCTTCAGCAGGGATTGGAATGACCACAGGCTAAGGGCGTTGGCGACTGGCCCGCCAACGATGATTATTGCGGGATACTTGAATTGAACTCATCAATCGAGCAACTGATCGTTAAACCATTCCAGCATCTGCGCCACCGCCGGACGTTCCAGCCGCACCCGTTCGCACACCAGCGCATATTGGCCCAAAGCGGTCATGCTCGACGTAAATGGCCGTACCAGCCGACCGCTGAGCAAATCTTCCTGGGCCGTCAGGTTGTCCCCCATGGCCACGCCCTGCCCTTGCGCGGCCGCTTCGAGTGCCAGTCCGGCATGAGCAAAATACAGCTGCCGGTCGGGGCGCTGATCGCCGGCATGGCTGGTGAGCCACGCGGTCCAGGTCTTGCCGTCCTGGTCGTCGTGCAGCAGGCAATGGCGGACCAGATCTTTCGGAGTTTTCAGGGCGCCCTGGTTGAACAGGCCGGGGCTGCACACCGGGAAGAACTGCAACGCCGGCAGCGGCCTGACGAAATACGCGGTGCTGTCCACCGGGCCGGTGCCGTAGGTGATCGCCAGGTCGATGTCTTCGCCGGGTGCCGTGGCATCGATCGGCTGTTCGTACAGGTGCAAGGTGATGTGCGGATAGCGCGCGTAGAAATCCGTGAGACGGCTCATCAGCCACTTTTGCGCCAGCTCGGCGGTCACCGCCAGACGCAACACCGCCAGGGATGACGGATCACGCAGTTCGTCGCAGGCATCGCCAATCAGTTCGAACGCCTGCTGCAAACTCTGCATCAGGCGCCCGGCGGCCAGCGTCGGGCGAATCTGCCGCCCCTCGCGCACGAACAGCGACACACCCAATTGCTCTTCGAGCTGGCGGATCTGGTGGCTGACTGCGCTGTCGGTGACACACAGCTCGGCCGCCGCCCGACCGAAATGGGCGTGGCGGGCAGCGCATTCGAAGGTTCGCAGGGCTGCCAGGGAAGGTAATCGTCGCATCAGGTCGTGTCCCGGTTTCGAGGTGGACATGCTGACTTGGCCGTTGGTGGGCGTCCAGTGGGACCGCGTTATCGTTCTTCGCGAGCAAGCCCGCTCCCACAGGGGATTGCATTCCAACTGTGGGAGCGGGCTTGCTCGCGAAAGGGCCGGCCCATTCACCCCCCCTCCAAAACCCGGCGCATGTTGAACACTCAAACTGAAACCGGTGGCAACCGGCACCGACGGTCTAGGCTGTCTTGGATACGCTCAAGACAGCCGGAGGCACTTATGCAACTCGAAGGTTCCTGCCATTGCGGCGCGGTGTCGTTCAGTTTGACTAGCGCCCACCCCTATCCTTACCAGCGTTGCTACTGCTCGATCTGTCGCAAGACCCAAGGGGGTGGCGGTTATGCGATCAACCTCGGTGGTGATGCCGCCAGCCTGAAGGTGCGCGGGCGCAAGCATATTGCGATCTACCACGCACGGCTCAAGGACGAAGGTGACAAACGCGCCCACAGCAGCACGGCCGAGCGGCATTTCTGCTCGGTCTGCGGCTCGGGTTTATGGCTGTTCAGCCCGCAGTGGCCGGAATTGATTCACCCGTTTGCCTCGGCCATCGACACGCCGCTGCCGGTGCCGCCGGAGCACACACACCTAATGCTGGGTTCGAAGGCGCCGTGGGTTGAGGTCCAGGCGCAGCCAAGGGATAAACAGTTTGATGTGTACCCCGAAGAGTCCATCGCACAATGGCATGAACGCCTGGGTTTGAGCCGTTAGCTTTTGTGTTGCTGATGGCCCCTTCGCGAGCAAGCCCGCTCCCACAGGGGATTGCATTCCAACTGTGGGAGCGGGCTTGCTCGCGAAGGCGTCCGCAAAAACAACACCGAATAATCAGGCCGCAGCAGGCACACCGCTGTGAAAACGGAATTCCACGTCCCGCGACTCGATCAGTTCCTGCTCGGCGGCGCGGACCTTGTCGATCACCTGGGCGATGTCCTTGGCGTCGCCGTACTGGTAGGCCAGTTTCAGATAACCCTGGAAATGCCGGGCCTCGCTTTTGAGCAGACCGAAATAGAACTTGCCCAGCTCTTCGTCCAGGTGCGGCACCAGCGCTTCGAAACGCTCGCAACTGCGGGCCTCGATGAACGCCCCCACCACCAATGTGTCCACCAGTTTCACCGGTTCGTGACTGCGCACCACTTTGCGCAACCCCGACGCGTAGCGCCCGGCGGACAGCTGGCGCAGTTCGATCTTGCGGCGTTTCATCAGGCGCATGACCTGTTCGTGGTGCACCAGTTCTTCCCGGGCCAGACGCGACATCATGTTGATCAGATCGACGTGCGAATGATACTTGGCGATCAGGCTCAACGCGGTGCTGGCGGCCTTGAATTCGCAGTTCTTGTGGTCGATCAGCAGGGTTTCCTGATCGGCCAGCGCGGCCTGGATCCAGCCGTCAGGGGTGCGGCAACCAAGGAACTCGTGAATTTCGGGAAGGATCATGGGGCTCACGGAAAAATAGGTTCAAAACGAAGGGCGCCGATTATACCGGCCTGCCCGCAGACCACCAGTCGCCAACCGTTGATATGCATCAAGTCCCCGAATCGCCGGCAGCAACTATAGTTGTGCAACGCCGTGGTTTTTTTATTTTCAGGAGATCCCGCTCATGCAAGCCGTACGCAGCATTCTGGTGGTCATCGACCCCGAACACTCCGAAAGCCTGGCGCTGAAACGGGCCAAACTGATTGCCGGCGTGACCCAGGCGCAGTTGCACCTGCTGGTGTGCGACCCCAAGCATGATCACAGTGCCATGCTGGGGGTACTCAAGGCCGCATTACTTGCCGACGGCTACACCGTCACCACCGAGCAGGCCTGGAATCATAGCCTTCACGAAACCATCGTCGATGTGCAGCAGGCGGAAGGTTGCGGTCTGGTGATCAAGCAACACTTTCCCGACAGCGCACTGAAAAAGGCCCTGCTGACACCCGAGGACTGGAAATTGCTGCGCGAGTGCCCTTCCCCGGTGCTGCTGGTGAAAACCGCAGGTTCCTGGAAGGGCAAGGTGATTCTGGCGGCCATCGATGTCGGCAACTCCGACGACGAACATCGCCACCTGCACAACACCATCATCGATCACGGCTATGACATCGCCAGCCTGGCCAAAGCCGATTTGCACGTAGTCAGCGCCCATCCTTCACCGATGCTGTCAGCCGCAGACCCGACTTTTCAGCTCAGCGAAACCATCGAGGCGCGCTATCGCGAACAGTGCAAGGCGTTCCAGGCGGAATTCGACATCGACGATGAACACCTGCACATCGAGGAAGGCCCGGCGGATGTGCTGATTCCGTTCATGGTGCACAAGCTGCAGGCGGCAGTGACGGTGATCGGTACCGTGGCCCGTAGCGGGTTGTCAGGGGCGTTGATCGGCAATACCGCGGAAGTGGTGCTCGATTCGGTCGAGAGCGATGTGCTGGTGCTCAAACCGCAAGAGATCGAGGATCATCTGGAGGAGATAGCCGTCAAGCATTGAGATTTGTGGTGATTGAAAGGCCGTCTTCGCGAGCAAGCCCGCTCCCACAGAGGATTTATGAACGACGCAAGTCCCCTGTGGGAGCGGGCTTGCTCGCGAAGCTTTTAAAACTCAGCCTTCAAACGCATCCTTGAGAAACCCCGGCGCTATGTAGCGCTGATAATGCGCCTCGGAGAGCAGGAAAAACTCCCGATCAATGGCATCGCGCAGTTCCGGCAGGTTCCAGTCGCGAAACTCCGGCAGCAACACCATTCCGTAGGCCTCCAGGTTGTTGATCACCCGCGCGCCCCGGGCGATCAACTGATAGGCCCAGCAATATTCCGACTGATGGGGCACGAAACGGATCTTGCGTTGCTCCAGCTGCATTCTCAGCAATGCCGGATCGAAAATTTCCACCTTGGCGGCCATCACCTGCGACAGCAACTGCTCAAGACGCAGCCATACCGCGCGCTTTTCTTCCTCGTTGTAACCGTTCCAGTGGATCACTTCGTGGTGGAAACGCTTGCAGCCACGGCACACCAAGTCACCGTAAACAGTGGAGCAAAGGCCGACGCAGGGCGTCTTGATGGTCTGATTGGGCATAAGTAGGCAAAACGCGAAAAAGCAAAACAGGTCGGCATGTTAGCCCTTTGTCCGCCATTGATCACCCCTCAAAGTTCAGGGCCTGGGGTGAATCGGGGTTTGGCGACTGCCTCCACCAAAGTCCAATAAACACTGACTTACCTTTAATTTTTTTTTGCCGTAGAATCAGCCTGCCTTTTTAGGCGCCAATGTCCGTTAGAAGCTGTTTTCAAAGCGTCACGAGCACAGTCGTTCCTTCAGAGCGGTGTTGGCGAGGGGTTTTTCCAGCGGGGAAAAGCCCAACGCCAACCCTCATCAGCTCCCGTTCTGCAGGCGTAAAACTTTGAAAGCAGCTTCTGTAAGGAATTGTCGGTAATTCTGGCTAAGTGGCTCACAACGCCATGCAGCGCATGAGTACGGCAATTTCGGGATGAGCGTCCCGGACACCCATTTGGGACCACTGATGAGGGTAATAACTGTGCTTGAAGCCTACCGCAAACATATCGAAGAGCGCGCAGCACTGGGTATCGTTCCCCAGCCGCTAAACGCCGAACAAACTGCAGGCCTGGTCGAGCTGCTGAAAAATCCCCCGGCTGGCGAAGAAGCATTCCTCGTTGACCTGATCACCAATCGCGTTCCGCCAGGCGTGGACGAAGCTGCCTATGTAAAGGCCGGTTTCCTGTCTGCCATCGCCAAAGGCGAAGCCAAATCCCCCCTGATCGACAAGAAGCGCGCTGTTGAACTGCTTGGCACCATGCAGGGCGGCTACAACATCGTGACACTGGTCAACCTGCTGGACGACGCCGAACTGGCTCCAGTAGCTGCCGAAGAACTCAAGCACACCCTGCTGATGTTCGATGCCTTCCACGACGTCGCTGAAAAAGCCAAGAACGGTAACGTTCACGCCAAAGGCGTGCTGCAATCCTGGGCTGACGGCGAGTGGTTCGTGAAGCGCCCGACCCTGGCCGACAAGATCAGCCTGCGCGTGTTCAAGGTCACCGGCGAAACCAACACCGACGACCTGTCCCCTGCTCCTGATGCCTGGTCCCGTCCAGACATCCCGCTGCACGCCCTGGCCATGCTGAAAATGGCTCGCGACGGCATCGTGCCTGACGCACAAGGCGTCACCGGTCCGATGAAGCAGATCGAAGAAATGCGCAACGCCGGCTTCCCGATTGCCTACGTCGGCGACGTGGTCGGTACCGGTTCTTCGCGTAAATCGGCGACCAACTCCGTACTGTGGTTCTTCGGCGACGACGTTCCTTTTGTACCGAACAAGCGTGCCGGCGGTTTCTGCTTCGGCAGCAAGATCGCTCCGATCTTCTACAACACCATGGAAGATGCTGGCGCACTGCCAATCGAATTCGACGTTTCCAACATGCACATGGGCGACGTGATCGACCTGTACCCGCATGCTGGCAAAGTCTGCAAGCACGGCACCGACGAAGTCCTGACCACCTTCGAAATGAAGACCCCGGTCCTGCTGGACGAAGTTCGTGCCGGCGGCCGTATTCCGCTGATCATCGGCCGTGGCCTGACCGAGAAGGCTCGCACCGAGCTGGGTCTGCCACCTTCGACCCTGTTCAAGAAGCCTGAAGCACCGGCTGAAAGCACCAAGGGCTTCACCCTGGCGCAGAAAATGGTCGGCAAGGCTTGCGGCGTGACCGGCGTTCGTCCGGGCACCTACTGCGAACCGAAGATGACCACCGTAGGTTCCCAGGACACCACAGGTCCAATGACCCGTGACGAACTGAAAGACCTGGCGTGCCTGGGCTTCTCGACCGATCTGGTGATGCAGTCCTTCTGCCACACCGCGGCTTACCCCAAGCCGATCGACGTGACCACCCACCACACCCTGCCTGACTTCATCATGACTCGCGGCGGCGTTTCCCTGCGTCCGGGCGACGGCATCATCCACTCGTGGCTGAACCGCATGCTGCTGCCAGACACCGTCGGTACCGGTGGTGACTCCCACACCCGTTTCCCGATCGGCATCTCGTTCCCGGCCGGTTCCGGTCTGGTTGCGTTCGCCGCAGCCACTGGCGTCATGCCGCTGGACATGCCTGAGTCGATCCTGGTTCGCTTCAAAGGCGAACTGCAGCCAGGCGTCACCCTGCGTGACCTGGTTCACGCCATTCCTTACTACGCGATCCAGGCTGGCCTGTTGACCGTAGAGAAGAAAGGCAAGAAGAACGCCTTCTCCGGTCGCATCCTGGAGATCGAAGGTCTGCCTAAGCTGACCGTCGAGCAAGCGTTCGAACTGTCTGACGCCTCGGCTGAACGCTCGGCTGCCGGTTGCACCATCCAGCTGTCCAAAGAGTCGATTGCCGAATACCTGCAGTCCAACATCACCCTGCTGCGCTGGATGATCGGCGAAGGCTACGGCGATGCACGTACTCTGGAACGTCGCGCTCAAGCGATGGAAGCCTGGCTGGCCAACCCTGAGCTGCTGGAAGCGGACAAAGACGCGGAATACGCCGAAGTCATCGAGATCGACCTGGCCGACATCAAGGAGCCTGTGCTCTGCGCGCCGAACGACCCGGACGACGCTCGCCTGCTCTCCAGCGTTGCTGGCGAGAAGATCGACGAAGTGTTCATCGGTTCGTGCATGACCAACATCGGTCACTTCCGCGCTGCCGGCAAGTTGCTGGAGCAGGTCAAGGGTCAGCTGCCAACCCGTCTGTGGCTGTCGCCGCCGACCAAGATGGACGCTCACCAGCTGACCGAAGAAGGCTACTACGGCATCTACGGCAAGGCCGGTGCACGCATGGAAATGCCAGGCTGCTCGCTGTGCATGGGTAACCAGGCACGTGTAGAGCCGAACTCGACTGTTGTGTCGACTTCGACCCGTAACTTCCCGAACCGTCTGGGTGACGGCGCGAACGTCTACCTGGCTTCGGCTGAGCTGGCGTCCGTTGCTTCCATCCTGGGTCGCCTGCCGACCGTCGAGGAGTACATGGAATACGCTGGCAAGATCGACAGCATGGCGGCCGATGTCTACCGCTACCTGTCCTTCGACCAGATCGCCGAGTTCCGTGAAGCTGCTGCGAACGCCAACATCCCGGTCGTTCAAGCCTAACGTTACAAAGCAATGAAGAACGCCGCCCATCGTGAGATGGGCGGCGTTTTTTTATGCCTTCTGCTTCAGCCCCCTACCCCTGTGGGAGCGGGCTTGCTCGCGAAAGCGGTGTGTCAGTCCATACAAATACCGACTGACACTCCCTCTTCGCGAGCAAGCCCGCTCCCACACGGTTATGCGTTCGGCTTCAGGGCCTGCTGCACTGCGCCATCAACACTTAGCCCGCTCAGGATCACCCCGTTAGCCTGTACCTGCGGCAACGTCGCCAACGCCGTTTGTGCGTCGTCCTTGAGACGCGCCAGAATCAGGCACTGGCCTTCCTGATGCACCCGCACAAAAAACTCCTGCAACGCCTCGATGCTGGTGCCATCCAGATCGGGCGATTCTTCAAGACTGAGAATCACCGTATGAATCGGCGTTTGCGAATGCCGGATCAGACGCAAGGCGCCGCCAAGAATCCGCTCGACGTTGGCAAAGAACAACGCTTCACCCGGTCGCACAATCAATACGCCTGGCACTGTTTGCGCCGCAGGATGGCGTTGCAGGTCGACAAAATCGTGACCGCCATCAATGCGCCCGAGAATCTGGATATCCGCCGCCGACATCTGTTTGAGCATCAGCAACACACTGATCGCCACCGCCACCAGCAAGCCGTCCAGCACGCCCAACACCAGCACCGCGCCCACGGCGCAGATCACCAGCAAACGGTCTCGGCGCCAGATGAAATACCGTCCCAACGGTTGCAGGCTCAAGCCGCGCCCCAAGGCATGAATGACGATGGCAGCGAGGATCGGCTCCGGGGTCAGGGCGATATACGGCAGCACCGTCAGGACAATGAGCAACACCACCAGCGCCGCCACGATTCCGGCCAGACGTGAAGTGGCACCGGCAGCCTCATTGGCCGACGTCGCCGAATACCCCGCGCCCGCCGGCATGCCGTGGAACAGACCGGACAGCAGGTTGGAAGCACCCAGCGCCAGCAGGTCTCGGTTCGAGGCAACCCGGTCACCGTGCTTGAGTGCATAGGCACTGATCGAGCCGTAGGACTCGGCATACAGAATCATCACCATGGCGAACGCCAGCTCACCCAAACGCAGCCAGTCGGCAAACGGCAGCACCGGCAGCTTCGGCACCTCCAGGCTCAGGTCGATCAAGCCGATCAGCTTCACGCCATGGGCCGGCAGGTCCAGCCACTGCCCCGCCGCGATGCCGATCACCACCACCAGCAAACCGCCCGGCAGGTGCCGAAACCGTGCGAACAGCCACAGCAAGGCCAATGCCACGGCGCCGACCGTCGCTGCGGCCCAGTTCCATTGCGGTAGTTGTTCCAGCAATTGCGGCAGAAAACGCACCAGGTTGGCATCGGTCAAATGCACACCAACCACGCTGGCGATCTGCTTGAGAATGATGGTCAGCGCCAGGCCAAAGGCAAAGCCGCGCAGCACCGGTTTAGCAATGAACGACGTCACGCTGCCGAGTTTGAACAGCCCCGCCAGCAAGAAGAAAACCCCGGTTACCAGCACCAGCCCGACGGCCAGGGTCGAGCGAAGCTCTGGGTCGCCATTGGCCAGGGTCGCGGTGGCAGCGGCCAGCACGGCGGCTGACGATGAAGTGGCCGAGACAATGGCAAAACGGCTGGTACCGAACAGGCCGTAACACAGCAATCCGGCGAACAAGGCGATCACCCCGGCCTGGGGCGCCAGCGCGGCGATGCTTGAATAGGCGACCGCTTCAGGCAGCAGCAGGCCGGCAATCGACAAACCTGCCAGCAGGTCCTGCCAGCGGTTGGGTCGCTCAACGGGGTTTGGCGGTGAGGCGCTCGACAATCCGGTGTCTCCAGGCGAAAAAAAACCGCTGCACGTATCACGTGCAGCGGCCACTGTAGCTGTCAATCCGGCACTGCGCGAGCAGGCCGGTCGATCACGCGGTCAAGGAGTAGATCAACGCGGTAATCGCCACCAGGCCCACCGCCGTCACGAAGACGTTGGACGCCTGACCGCGATAGCGCGCCATCGCCGGCACCTTGCGGATGGCGTACATCGGCATCAGGAACAGGATCGCCGCGATCACCGGGCCACCGAGGGTTTCGATCATGCCCAGGATGCTCGGGTTCAGCGTGGCGACGATCCAGCACACCACCAGCATGAACGCGGCAGTCATACGGTCCAGGGTCTTGGCGGACGGACGCTTGCCGCTTTTGACGATCAGGCCCTTGAGACCTTCGCTGGCGCCGATATAGTGCCCCAGGAACGACTTGGAAATGGCCACGAAGGCAATCAACGGCGCCGCAAAGGCGATGGTCGGGTTGCTGAAATGGTTGGCCAGGTACGACAGGATCGACAGGTTCTGCGCCTTGGCTTCAGCCAGTTGCGCTGGCGACAGGGTCAACACGCAACTGAAGACGAAGAACAGCACCATCACCACCATCAGCAGGTGGGCACGGGACAGGATCTGCGAGCTGCGCTCCTCGGCGTGCGCCCCGTAGCGACGCTTCTGGTCCACGGCAAACGCCGAGATGATCGGCGAGTGGTTGAACGAGAACACCATCACCGGAATCGCCAGCCACATTGTGTGCAGCAATGCCGATGGTGCCGGCACGCTGCTGGCGGTGGTCAGGATGCCACCGTTCCAGTGCGGAACCAGATACACCGCCAGAAACAGCAGCGCGACGATGAACGGATAGACCATCAGACTCATGGCCTTGACGATCAATTGCTCACCGCAACGCACCACCGCCAGCAGGCCAAGGATCAGCACCAGCGACAGCACGGCGCGCGGTGGCGGCGTGATGTGCAGTTGATGCTCGAGGAAACTGCCCACGGTGTTGGTCAGGGCCACGCTGTAGATCAGCAGGATCGGGAAAATGGCGAGGAAGTACAGCAAGGTGATCAGCGCACCGGCCTTGATGCCGAAATGCTCTTCCACCACTTCGGTAATGTCGGCGCCTTCGCGACCGGAAAGCACGAAACGGGTCAGCCCGCGGTGTGCATAGAACGTCATCGGAAACGCCAGCAACGCCAGGATCAGCAGCGGCCAGAAACCGCCCAGGCCTGCGTTGATCGGCAAAAACAGTGTTCCTGCACCAATCGCCGTGCCAAACAGGCCCAGCATCCAGGTGGTGTCTTGGCGATTCCAGCTCGAGAGCGTCGCTGGTGTCGCTTCTACATAGCGTTTGTTGACGCTATTGGCCTGATCATTCATCCGGTGGGATCTCCACATTCCGGTCACTTGCCACCCGGCCAGGACGCGTCGGAATACCCGACAGGCGGCGCCTTGGCCGAAACAGGGGCGCGATTGTCCGGGATTAGTGAGCAGAAGCAAAGACTTAGGTGAGGAACGGTGGTACCAGATTGACGAGAGGACCTCTGTGGGAGCGGGCTTGCTCGCGAAAGCGGTGTGTCAGACACATCAATGCTGAATGTGCCGCCGTCTTCGCGAGCAAGCCCACTCCCACAAGGATTTGTGCGGTTTTCAGATCCTGTGCTTCATCGCAAGATGGCGTTTGCTACTTGATAAAGGTCTAGCGTCATGTATTTTTAACCGACCTGCATTCCTTCTGGAGTCTTCCCATGCCATTGGTTCGCGTCGACATCAAAAAACATCAGGACCCCACCCGCGCCAAACGCATTGGCCAACTGATCTACGCCGCCATGCACGACACCATTGGTGTGCCGCAGAACGATAATTTCCAGATACTTGCCGAACACGATGAGCAGCATTTCATCTTTGACCCCGGTTACCTGGGCATCAGCCGCACGGACCAACTGGTGGTGATCCAGATCACCATGAGCGAAGGACGAACCGTCGAGCAGAAAAAGCTCCTCTACAAAACCATTGCCGAAAGCCTTCATGCAGAACTCGCGGTGCGCCTGGAGGATGTTTTCATCAATCTGGTGGAAGTCAAAAAAGAGAACTGGTCGTTCGGCAACGGGATTGCCCAGTACGCCCTCTGATGTTCAACCTGTAGACCTGAAAGTGACCCATGCCCCGAGTTTCCCGCAAACAAGCCGACCTCAACCGCGAGACCATCGTCGATGCCGCCACGCGACTGTTTCGTGAACGCGGCCTGCACGGGATCAGTGTTGTCGATGTGATGGCCGCCGCGGGACTGACCCACGGCGGTTTCTACGGACACTTCGAATCCAGGGAAGCCCTGGCGCAAGAGGCCAGTGGCCGGGCTTTCGAGCAGGCCGCGCAACGCTGGCAGGCGCGGGTGGCCGACCATGACAGCAAGGACGCCGCCCACCGAGCCATAGTCGAAACGTACCTGTCCAGCGAAAGCCGGGACAATCCGGGCGACAGCTGCCCGGTGGTGGCCTTTGCCGGGGACATGTGCCACGAGGCTGCCGAGAGCGGTTTGCGGCAAACGTATTTGCAGGGCCTGAACAACCTGCTCGATTCCCTGGGTACGCTGCTGGACACAGAGGACGAAGCCAGCAAACGCCAACAGGCGCTGGTGCAGTACTCGATGATGTTCGGTGCGCTGATGCTGTCCCGGGCCACTCGCGGCGATCCGTTGTCGGATGAGTTTCTCGAAGCCGCCCGGGCTGTTCTCACTCCCACCGAAGCAAGCAATCTCAAGCCGTGCAATAAATGATCGCAGGCTGCGATCGCTGGAGGTTGCCAAACTATCCTGAAATCAGCAGTCTCAAGTGACGTTCGAGCCGATCTTTCGTTGCCCACAGGGAGCCAAGCATGCCTGTAACTGTTCTGGTACTGGTTGAAACCATCAATGATTACCTGCCCATCCTCGAACATCAGGGCTTTCACCTGATTCTGGCCCCGACACCCGCCGAGCGCGCCGAAGCCATCGCCGGGCATGCCGGGCAGATCGACGCCGTCCTTACCCGTGGCCCATTGGGTTTGTATGCCGATGAAATCGCCGCGCTGCCCAACCTCAAGATTATCTGCGTGATCGGCGCCGGTTACGAACACGTCGATCTGCAAGCCGCTGCCGACCGTGGCATCACCGTCACCAATGGCGCCGGAGTCAACGCTTCGTCCGTCGCCGACCATGCCATGGCGCTGCTGCTGTCGCTGGTGCGCGACGTACCCCGCTGTGATGCTGCCGTACGGCGCGGCGAGTGGCCAAAAATCATGCGCCCTTCCCTCGCCGGCAAACGCCTGGGCATTCTCGGTCTCGGTGCGGTCGGCATGGCCATCGCCAAACGCGCCGCCAATGGCTTCGACATGACGGTGAGTTACCACAACCGCCAGCATCGCAGCGATGTGCCCTACACGTTCTGCTCGACGCCAACCGAATTGGCGCGCGCGTCGGACTTCCTGATCGTCGCCACGCCCGGCGGCCTGGGCACCAGGCACCTGATCAATCGCCACGTGCTCGACGCGCTGGGCCCCGGTGGGTTTATCGTCAACATCGCCCGGGCCAGCGTGATTGTCACCGCCGACCTGATCGCCGCCCTGGAGCAACGCCGGATCGCCGGTGCCGCGCTGGATGTGTTCGACGCCGAACCAAAGGTACCGGATGTGCTCAAGACCCTGAACAACGTGATCCTCACGCCCCATGTCGCCGGGCTGTCCCCGGAAGCCACCCAAGGCACCGTCGAACTGGTGGGCAAGAACCTCGTGGCGTTTTTCTCCGGCCAACCGGTGCTCACGCCGATTGCCTTGCCGCCGGCCATGAGCCGGGTCGCTCATTGATGGCAATTCAAACAGCTGTATCAAAAACAATGATTGGCCGGCAACACGCTCACCTATAAGAGCCGATCGCGGTTGTGGGTGCGGGGTGTGCGCATTAGATTAGCCAATAGTTTCAGGCCTCCAGAATAAGCAGAAGGGATAAGCATGGCGCTTACTGACCAGTCCACCCGTATCCGCACCGGCGAAGAGCTCGATGCCAGCCTGATCGATCCGTACCTCAAGGCCCATATTCCGGGGCTCAACGGTTTGCCGAAGATCAGCCAGTTTCCGGGCGGCGCTTCAAACCTCACCTACTTGCTGGAATACCCCGAACAGGAATTCGTCCTGCGTCGCCCGCCCTTCGGCCACAAAGCCAAATCCGCCCACGACATGGGCCGTGAATTCCGCATCCTCAATCAACTGCGCGACGGATTTCCGTACTGCCCGAAAGCCTACGTGCACTGCACCGACGAATCGGTGATCGGTGCCGAGTTCTATGTCATGGAGCGGGTCAACGGCATCATCCTGCGCTCGGAACTGCCACCGGAGCTGGGCCTGGATTCGGCGAAAACCGAAGCCCTGTGCAAGAGTTTCATCGACAAGTTCGTCGAACTGCACCAGGTCGATTACAAAGCTTACGGCCTGGGCGACCTCGGCAAACCCGAAGGTTACGTGGCGCGGCAAATCAAAGGCTGGAGCGATCGCTACGAAAAAGCCCTGACCCCCGATGCGCCACAATGGGCAACGGTGAAAGCCTGGCTCAACGACAAGATGCCGGCCGACCATCCCACCGCCAGCATCGTGCACAACGACTATCGCTTCGACAACGTGATCCTCGACCCGAACAACCCGATGCAGATCATCGGCGTGCTCGATTGGGAGCTGACCACCCTCGGCGACCCGCTGATGGATCTGGGCAACACCCTCGCCTACTGGATCGAAGCCGAGGATCCGGCACCGGTGCAGATGATGCGCCGCCAGCCAAGCCACGCGCCGGGCATGCTGACCCGCCGCGAGTTCGTCGATTACTACGCCGAACGCTCGGGCATCCGCATCGACAATTTCGACTTCTACTACACCTACGGCCTGTTCCGCCTGGCCGGCATCGTGCAGCAGATCTACTACCGCTTCTACCATGGCCAGACCCAGGACAAACGCTTCGCGCAGTTCATTCACATGAACAAGCTGCTGGAGCAGATGAGCTTGCAGGTCATCCAGAAATCCAGCCTGTGACCGTACGCGATCCCTGTAGAAGCGAGCCTGCTCGCGAAGACCGTGAACGATAACGCGCAATGACTGGCCTCAACTGAACAGCGTTGGCCGCAACCCGGCATTTGACTCGATAACAAGACTTTTTATAAGGGAATCCCATGTCCAAGACTCAGTTGTTCGACCTCGACGGCAAGATCGCTTTCGTCTCCGGCGCCAGCCGTGGCATCGGTGAAGCCATCGCCAAACTGCTGGCCCAGCAAGGCGCCCATGTCATCGTCTCGAGCCGCAAACTCGACGGTTGCCAACACGTCGCCGACGCCATCATCGCCGCCGGCGGCAAAGCCACCGCCATCGCTTGCCACATCGGCGAAATGGACCAGATCAGCCAGGTTTTCGCCGGCATCAAGGAACAGTTCGGCCGCCTCGACATCCTGGTCAACAACGCCGCAACCAACCCACAGTTCTGCAACGTGCTGGATACCGACCTCAGCGCCTTCCAGAAAACCGTCGACGTCAACATCCGCGGCTATTTCTTCATGTCGGTGGAAGCCGGCAAACTGATGCGCGAAAACGGCGGCGGCAGCATCATCAACGTCGCCTCGATCAACGGCGTTTCGCCGGGGGTGTTCCAGGGCATCTACTCGGTGACCAAGGCGGCCGTGATCAACATGACCAAAGTGTTCGCTAAGGAATGTGCGCAGTTCGGGATTCGTTGTAATGCGTTGCTGCCAGGGTTGACCGACACCAAGTTTGCTTCGGCGCTGGTGAAGAATGAGGCGATTTTGAACACCGCGCTGCAACAGATTCCGTTGAAGCGGGTGGCGGACCCGAGTGAGATGGCGGGGGCGGTGTTGTATTTGGCGAGTGATGCTTCGAGTTATACGACTGGGGTTTCGTTGAATGTGGATGGTGGGTTTTTGTCCTGATTGGGTGGTTTGAATGGAACAAGGCGGTTGCTTGATCAATGCCTGAAAACAGCCATGGGGCGAACACATTGCTCCCCCATGGCTATACCGCGAAATTCTGACAACAACCGCAGAATCTGAGGCTGATGCGCAGGTTAACGGGACTGAATTACCTCACCGCGAAAACTCAGAATGTTTTGAATACGATTATTACTAACCGACTGCCTAGCGTTTTAGTTTCCAAGTTAATCCTGGATATCGAAAGGTACGCAAGTTTCGCCTCCACTATGCCAATCACTCCTTAACATCCACCAATACTTTCACCGAGTGCTTTACTCCTTCAAGTAGGACCTCAGCAGAAACTTCACGAACCCCTACTGTATTGTAGGAAATAACTGACGTCCCCGCGATACCTGAAGCATCCGTTGTAACTGTGACATCTGGACGTTCAGGCACAATAAACGTTACTGCTTTACCTACCAATGGGGAACCTTCCCACGTGACAAGGCGCACCACACATACAAACGGAAAATCTTTAATTGCCGTAACCAAAGTCGGAGGAAGGGGGTGGTCGGTACTGGAGTCTCTTATGAACCTAAAATTGACTGGGAAAGGAAATAGTCTGATATCCGGAATGGCAAGTACTCCCTGCTCATCACCGAGACTCAGCTTTAGATCAAACACACCAGACTTCTCCCGAGCACAAACGATGCCCCAACTGTGGTTTGTGGTTTCCTGATTACGGTGAGGTTCAGAATACACATCATTTAGTTCAAGGCCGGATTTCGGCACCCAGTTCAAGCGCAAAGGGGCACCAGCCAAAAAACCACCGCCTTTATAGCCAAGAGTCAACGTTTGTTCTTCCCCCCCCGCAAACGTTGCGCCGGTATCTGAAATAACTTTCCCATTGAGTAAAGGTGTTGCCTCATCAGCCAGGTTGCTCGATACCAACTTGCTGATCGCCAAGTTGATTGGCGTGGTCATGCCCTTGCCCGCCAGCGATAGCTGGAAGGTACCGCTTTTGGTTTTTCCGGACACCGACCAACTGTAGGTTGTTTGTTCACTGCCAAACCCCGGCGCACTCACCACATTGTCGACATCGAGACCGTCTTTGATGGTACAGGCCAGCGTGACCGGCAGACCGGCCAGTGGGCTACCCGATTTAGGAGTCAGTGTGACCGTTTGCGACTTATCCCGGATAAACCAATTGCCTCCGGCGGGGACGGCAACACCGCCAATTTTGACCTCAACCTCATCGGCCAGGTTGCTCGATAGCAACTTGTTGGCTGTTACGTTAACCGTGGTCATGCCCTGAGCAGTTAGCTGCAATTGAAAGATGCCGCTTTTGTTGTTCGCTCCGGTGACACGCCAGTTATGGGTTGTTTGAGGTACCTCGAATGCCGGTTCACTGCTCAAATCAGTCGGCAAAAGAGGACTGGTGGCCGTACGTGCCAGCGCTATCGGGTAACCGGCGATTGGGCTACCGGATTTGGGGATCAACTCAACGTCCTTAGCCTGCCCCCTGAAAAACACGCTACCACCGGAAGGAACGCTTTGCCCTCCGATCTTGACCTCGACCTCATCAGCCAGGTTGCTCGATACCAACTTGCTGATCGCCAAGTTAATTGGCGTGGTCATGCCCTTGCCTGCCAGCGATAGCTGAAAAGTGCCGCTTTTGGTTTTCCCCGTGACCGCCCAGCTATAGCTTGTTTGCTCACTGTCAAAGTCCGGTGCACTCACCACGTCAGCAACATCGAGACCGCTTTTGATGGTGCAGGCCAGCGTGACCGGCAGACCGGCCAGTGGGCTACCCGATTTAGGAGTCAGTGTGACCGTTTGCAACTTATCTCGGATAAACCAATTGCCTCCGGCGGGGACGGCGACGCCGTCAATTTTCACGTCTGCCTCATCGGCAAGGTTGTCCGACATCACCCTGCAATCAAGTTCCAAGGTGGGTGTCACGACCGTGGTCAGAAACACCAGCTTGAGCTGGCCACTTTTGGCCTCATCTTGCGTCAGCGTCCATTCAGCAACGCCAGTAATATCGTCCAGCGGGACGTCCTGACCGAACGCAGGATTAGCCTCGATGTTCAAACCGTCGGAATCGACTGCATTGACCTGGACCGCTTTTCCGGCGAACAAGGGCGCAGTCAACTTCACTTTGTTATCGGATTTGCCTCGTGGCAGCCAAATTGGCTGGTCCACTGGCACCCGTTTTCCGTTGATCTCTACTGTGGCGTCTTTCCAGGGACTCTCGGAAATAACGTTGATTTTAAAGTCGTGTGTTGTCTTGCTGTCGTCGTATTCGCTGTAAACACTGGCGGTAATGGTGTGTTCGCCCAGCCCGATGCCGGAAATAGATACGGTGCTCTTGCCGGTGCCCTCGGTGGGAACCGTCTGTACGAGTTCGCCGTCAAGCAACCATTTAACATCGACTGCCGCCAGCAATTTTCCTGAAATGTAAAACGAGCCAACGGTGATTTCAGCAACCACGGGTTCCCCCAACTGCGGAAAACCAGCAGGGGGTTTGCTACCCGCAATTACACGCCGATAGTCCCCCAGATGCAGGTCAATCCCGTAAGGCACGGCGGTGAATTCACTGCGCAGCCATAATTTGAGGTCTGCATCGGTGCCACTAGCCGGGCAGTGAATCTTGAATTCGGCACCCTCCGGCAGGAATGTCTGATACTCATCAGCCGCAGGAACAACGTCGATCGGGAGCATTTGCTCACCGTCGTCGTAGCGACTCACCTGTTGATTGGCCCAGGGGCTGTCGTCGGCAGGCATAACCTTGAGGATATGGTGTTGGTCGCCTGTGGCGCCGTGGCAGATGTACACGGGGCCGGTTTCCGCTAATTCGGCTTTGATTTCGATGGTCATGAGGTTGCCTCGATAGTCGGCACGGGTTGAACAATCTGTCGCTTGACTATCGGGAAAAGCCATTATTTGAACAACTGTCATAAATGACAGTTCATACAGAACTAATCGCTATAAAAACTTCACAACCATGAACAAACGTTAGCGAGGTTCGCTTTCCTGACGGATACGTTGCAGTCTGGCTGGCTTCGCGCACCCTTCTGAATCACGAAGCCTGAAATTGGCTAAAATTTTTTAATTGGAGCCCCAAGCGGACGCTTGGAGCTCCATTAACGCTTTGCAACTTACAGCTGCGGCGGACGCTAGATAATTTGTATCAACAATCGCGCCCAGGACCGTCGGCCCAGCGGTTCAGTCGTCGTCGCGATGATTTCAACCAGCCTTCCTGATTGCGCATAACTGACCATGCGATTAGGGGGCGCTCTTCCGTACAGCCGGCAAACGAAGGCGCGGTGGCGCGATCAGACCAGCGCTGAGCCTGTGGCAAATCGCACACACGTGCTTCGACGATGGAGCTATCCCGGGCTACTGTGTCATGTAACGCGTTGTGGTGGCGGCGGAGCGGCGGAAGGCGGCGGACTGGTGCAGCCGGCGAGGATCACCGCGTAGAGTACGAGCGACAGCGGTGTGAATATGCGTTTCCCAAGAGTTTTCATCGGTTGACCCGCGATAAGTGATCGAGACATTTTTTGTGACAACAGAACCGCCATGGGGCGAACACATTGCTCCCCCCATGGCCGTACCGCGAAATTCTGACAACAACCGCAGAATCTGAGGCTGATGCGCAGGCTAACGGGACTGAGCTACCTCACCGCGCAAACTCAGAATGCTTTGAATACGATTATTACTAACCGACAGCCTAGCGTTTTAGTTTCCAAGTTAATCCTGGATATCGAAAGGTGCGCAAGTTTTCGCCTCCACTATGCCAACCACTCCTTAACATCCACCAATACTTTCACCGACTGTTTTACTCCTTGTTCAAGCAGGACCTCAGCAGAAATCTCACGAACCCCTACTGTATTGTAGGAAATAAGTGACGTCCCCGCGACACCTGAAGCATTCGTTGTAACTGTGACATCTGGACGTTCAGGTACAATAAACGTTACTGCTTTACCTACCAATGGGGAACCTTCCCACGTGACAAGGCGCACCACACATACAAACGGAAAATCTTTAATTGCAGTAACCAAAGCCGGAGGAAGGGGGTGGTCGGTATTGGAGTCTCTTATGAACCTAAAATTGACTGGGGAGGGAAATAGTCTGTTATCCGGCATGGCAAGTACTCCCTGCTCATCACCGATACTCAGCTTCAGATCAAACACACCAGACTTCTCCCGAGCACAAACGATGCCCCAACTGTGGTTTGTGGTTTCCTGATTACGGTGAGGCTCAGAATACACATCATCTAGTTCAAGGCCGGATTTCGGTACCCAGTTCAAGCGCAAAGGGGCACCAGCCAAAAAACCACCGCCTTTATAGTCAAGAGTCAACCTTTGTTCTTCCCCCCCCACAAACATTGCGCCGGTACCTGGAATAACTTTCCCATTGAGTAAAGGTGTTGCCTCATCGGCCAGATTGCGCGAAATCACCAGACTTCGGTGCTCCCACGGCAGCACCACTTCCCTACTGAAGAAAACCAGAGTGATACGACCGCTCTTGCCAGCGTCCGGCGTAATCTTCCAATTGAATTTGCCATTGACGGGAGCAACCCACTTGCCAAATTTCGGCGATGCATCGATGTTCAAACCACCATTCTCAGGCAGCGCCAGGTTGAGCGCCCTGGCAATCGCGGATGGGACCTCCACCGTCACATCGTTCTCCTGCCCACGGAGCAATACAAGTTCCGCCCCCCATTCCACTGGCTTATTGTTGATCCACAACGTGGCTTGTTCCCAAGGACTTGGTACAGCGGTTACAGCTTCTAGTTTGGTGGTCATGACGACATTTTCCTTCTCAGCAGTGGACTTAAAAACAGTCCGCTAACTATCAGGAAAAATCGATATATCGGGAACTATCACAACTGACAGGTCAGCTAGAACAATGTGCGATAAAAACACCAGCAATGCTGATCAAAATCATGTCTGGATTGAGCTCGACGCTCGACTTCGGTTACAAGAACGCCTTCGTCTCCGGCACCAGCCGTGGCATCGGTGAAGTCATCGCCAAACTGCTGGCCCAGCAAGGCGCCCACGTGATCGTCTCCAGCCGTAAACTCGACGGCTGCCAACACGTCGCCAACGTCAACATCCGCGGCTACTTCTTCATGTCGGTGGAGGCCGGCAAACTGATGTGCGAAAACGGCGGCGGTCATCAACATGACCAAGGTGGTCGCCAAGGAATGAGATGGCGGGGGCTGTGCTGTATTTGGCGAGTAATGCTTCCAGTTATACGACTGGGGTCTTGTTGAATGTGGATGGTGGGTTTTTGTCCTGATTGGGTGATTTGCCCGAGACAAGGCAGCGAGTTAATCAATACCTGAAACAGCCATGGGCGAACACGTCGCTCGCCCATGGCTGTACCGCGAAATTCTGACAACAACCGCAAAATCTGAGGCTGATGCGCAGGCTAACGGAACTGACCCCTACCAGTCGGCTTACACCAATCATGCAGAACTAAATACTGGCATAACCTCTCACCCACATCTCTGCCACCGGCTCCCCTTCTGGAAATTGCGCCACAGCTACAATCTTTACGAGAGTATCCTGGCCGTCGGATTCTTTCCGTTCAACGTAAAACCGTGCTTCACCGTTAAGTTCAGTTTCCACAGTTTGATCCTTGAAATAAGTTTGCGATATAGTTACAGAGATACCTCCAAGCGGCGAACCATCTGGATTTTTAAGAACAGCCTTAGCAGAAAACAGAATCGTATTAACATCCACCAAATATTCTCTCGGGGGAACCGGCACAGGCTTTTCTTTCACCTCAAAAGTAAAATTAATGTCCAGATTTTTTTTAATACGGATAACCGGAGTATACAGCACCGCCTGCTCTTCCTCAGTCAACAACTTCAGCTTGAATGTTCCTATCTTATTCTCAGCAGCTGTAATCATCCATTCGTGATTGACTGTTTGCTCGAGCAAAGGTGGCTGGCTAGTTAGGTCACCAGGCACTAAACCCTCTTCAAAAATTACGTCCATGGCCAATTTAAGACCACGTATCAAATCCGGACTCTTGTAATCAAGAGTCATTTTTACCGTCCCACCTATGGGGATCTCTGCTCCGGTTAAGGGGATCTCAACTCCACCGAGCAAAACCGTCACCTCATCGGCCAAATTACCCGATATCAATTTGCTGATCGCTACAGTAATTGGCGTGGTCATGCCCTTGCCCGCCAGTGATAGCTGAAAGGTGCCGCTTTTGGTTTTCCCCGTGACCGCCCAGCTGTAGCTTGTTTGCTCACTGCCAAACGCCGGTGCACTCACCACGTTAGCAACGTCGAGACCGCTTTTGATGGCACAACTCAGCGTGACCGGCAGTCCGGCCAGTGGGCTGCCCGATTTCGGGGTCAACGTGACAGTCTGTGCCTTGTCCCGGAAAAACCAATTGCCCTCGGTGGGCACGGCGACGCCGCCAATTTTGACCTCAGCCTCATCGGCCAGGTTGCTCGATATCAACTTGCTGATCGCCAAGTTAATTGGCGTGGTCATGCCCTTGCCTGCCAGCGATAGCTGGAAGGTGCCGCTTTTGGTTTTTCCGGTCACCGACCAACTGTAGGTTGTTTGTTCACTGTCAAACGCCGGCACACTCACCACGTCGGCAGGATCAAGGCCGGTTTTGATGGCGCAACTCAACGTTACAGGTAGACCGGCCAGTGGGCTGCCCGATTTTGGGGTGAGCGTGACGGTTTGCGCCTTATCCCTATAAAACCAGTTGCCCCCGGCGGGGACTGCAACACCGTCAATCTTGACGTCAGTCTCATCCGCCAAATTGGCTGACAACACTGCACAGGGGACTTCCCAGGGTTGGGCAACATTGTTGCTCATCAACTTCAAAGTGATACGGCCACTTTTTGTACCACTCGCCGTAAGCGCCCAGCTTGCCTTAGCATCGGGTGTCGGTACCCACTCATCAAATGTCGGAGAGGCCTCAATATCCAAGTCGTCCAGATTAATCAAACCAAGAGAGACCTCTTTCCCGCTCAGGAATGGCGCTTCGACCGTCACATCATTCGCCTGCCCGCGAAACAAAAAAACACTTGGTGAATTCCAGGCTACACGCTCACCGTTGACCAGCAGCGTTGCCTGCTTCCAGGGGCTTTCCAGATACACGTTGAGCGTGAAGGTATGCTCCGAAGTGGTGTCGTCATACGGGCTGTGCACCTTGGCCGTAATCGTATGTTGCCCTTCTGAGGTAACTGTGTGGTCGAACTTGCCCCACCCCACATCTGTCGTTAGTACGGTTTTCACTTTTTCCCCGTCGAAGTACCAATCGACATCAATACCCGCCAGTGCCTTCCTTGTATAAAACGAACCGACCTGAATTTCCGCTGACACTTCATCGCCCACCACCGGCGCGCTGATCGGATCACGCGTGTTCAATATTTCTCGCCGATAATCACCCAACTTGAAAGGAAGTGGATAAGGCGCTGCAGTAAATTCACTTTGCACCTGAAGATTGAAATCGATGTCGGTGCCCTCATCCGGGCACTTGAGTCTCCACTCAGTCCCATCCGCCAAAAGCTTCTGATACTTACCGAACTCGGGCTCAGTGCTGATCGACGCTGTCTCTCCAGAAACAGGATTCAAGCTCAGCCCCTGATTGATCCACGGGCTATCCACGACCGCCGCGAATTTGAAGTCATGTTCAGCGCCATGGCAGATGTACATCGGTGCAGCCCCCATCACCCCGGAATTGCGGTTACCAGCCATAACGACCTCTCCCGATCATTGGAACAGTTTGGAAAACCGTGTGTTTTCACTATCTGAGAAACGCCGGGGAGCGGCTACTGTCAGAAATGACAGAGCGAAAGATCGTTCGGCGATAAAAACCGTCGGCCTGATATCAACTTTGACTCGATAAAGCACCCTGCAAAGCCGCGCCGTTCACCAGCGCAGCCGTCGCACGGACTTACTGCGTGACGCAGCGAGTCGTGGTGGTTAATCGGGTCACCTGCCCGTTTTCGCCCCGTACATCGCCCAGGACATCGGTTTTATCCATGGCCTGGCAGGTGCGTTCAGGAGGGGGTGGCGTGACGGTTGGAGGGGGTGGCGGACTGGCACAGCCGCCGAGAATCGCCGCACAGAATGCCAGCGACAAGGGTGAGGCAACGCGTTTCCCAAGAGTTTTCATCGGTTGACCCGCGATAAGTGATCGACACATTTTTGTGACAACAGAACCGACACGCAAAATCCACACACCTGGCACAAAAATAAAATCTGCGAGGTTGTCATGTCGGATCATCTGCATTGGTTGATGGAATTGAAGCGTGGCACGTTGGCCGAGCTGATGTGCCGAATCAAATCCAGTAGCAGCCGTTCGATCAATCTCATGCGCAGCGATCACGCTCGTCTTTGGCAGCGAGGGTATTACGACCGGGCATTACGTCGTGATGAAGACATCAAGGATGCGGCTCGGTACATCGTCATGAAGCCTTTGCAGGCGGGATTGGTGAAACGGGTGGGTGATTATCCTTTGTGGGATGCCATTTGGATTTGATAGGTCAAGATCAAAAGATCGCAGGCTGCGCCAGCTCCTACATTGACCGAGTACACCCCTTGCGGATGTACGCGTTTCCCGTAGGAGCTGGCGCAGCCTGCGATCTTTTGACTTTCAGGCTGCCGATTGACTGGCCACCGCCGCCGAAGCCGCCAGCATCGCCCGCAACAGCACCGCACACCCGGCCGCCAGGTCATCCGGCGCGGCGTTTTCGATTTCGTTGTGGCTGATGCCGCCTTCGCACGGCACGAAGATCATCCCGGCCGGGCCGAGTTCCGCGAGGAAGATCGCGTCGTGCCCTGCTCCGCTGACGATGTCCATGTGCGACAGGCCCAGGCCTTGGGCAGCGCCGCGCACGGCTTCGACGCAGCCCTTGTCGAAGTACAGCGGCGGGAAGTCGGCGGTTGGGGTGAGTTCGAAGGTCAGGCCGTGTTCGTCGCAGGTGGTTTCGATGACTTCGCGCACTTCGGCGATCATCGAATCCAGGCGCTCCGGTTCCAGGTGCCGGAAGTCCAGGGTCATGCGCACTTCGCCGGGGATGACATTGCGCGAGCCGGGATAGGCTTGCAGGCAACCGACGGTGCCGCAGGCATGGGGTTGATGGCTGAGGGCGGCGCGGTTGAGCGCACCGACGATCACCGCAGCGCCGACCAGGGCGTCCTTGCGCAGGTGCATCGGGGTCGGGCCGGCGTGGGCTTCGACGCCGCGCAACTTGAGGTCAAACCATTTCTGCCCGAGGGCGCCCATCACTACGCCAATGGTCTTGCGTTCGTCTTCCAGGATCGGGCCTTGCTCGATGTGGGCTTCGAAGTAGGCACCGACTTTGTGGCCGCTGACTTTACGCGGGCCGGCATAGCCAATGGCATTCAGTGCTTCACCCACAGTCACGCCATCGGCATCGACCTTGGCCAGAGTTTCTTCGAGGGTGAATTTTTCGGCGAACACGCCGGAGCCCATCATGCACGGGGCGAAGCGCGAGCCTTCTTCGTTGGTCCAGACCACTACTTCCAGTGGCGCTTCGGTTTCGATGTTCAGGTCATTGAGGGTGCGCAACACTTCGACGCCGGCCAACACACCGAAGCAGCCATCGAACTTGCCGCCCGTGGGCTGGGTGTCGATGTGGCTGCCGGTCATCACCGGCGGCAGGTCGGGATTGCGCCCGGGGCGGCGGGCGAAGATATTACCGACGGCGTCGATGCTGACGGTGCAGCCGGCCTCCTGACACCAGTTGACGAAGATGTCCCGGGCCTGGCGATCGAGATCGGTCAGGGCCAGGCGACACACGCCGCCCTTGACCGTGGCACCGAGTTTTGCCAGTTCCATGAGCGATTGCCACAGGCGGTCGCGGTTGATGTGCTGATGGCTGGACTGCAGAACGTCTACGGCCGCGTTCATGATGATCTCCTCAGGTTGTTCTTATGGACTTCTTCATGCAATTCGTTGGTGTTTGTGCCACCGCCTTCGCGAGCAAGCCCGCTCCCACATTTGGAACACATTCCCTGTGGGAGCGGGCTTGCTCGCGAAAGGGTCATCTCTCACACCGGAGATTTCGCGACTGATGGACTCGGCCGCATCGCACTCAACCCGTAATAAATCAGCCCCCCGAGGGCCGAGCCGGTGAACCAGCCATAGCTGTAGAACCAGCTGAAGGCATCGCTGCCCAGGGACAGCAGGGTCAACGCCACCGGCACCCCAAAGGCAATGAAACCGCTCCAGTTCCACGCCGGATAGACGTCATCGCGGTACAGGCCAGCAAGGTCCAGTTGCTGTTTCTTGATCAGGAAATAGTCCACCACCATGATCCCGGCAATCGGGCCCAGCAGGCTGGAATAGCCGAGTAACCAGTTCGAATACACCGTTTCCAGGCTCACATCGGAGACAATCAGGCCAAGCTTTTTCAGCAGTTCATGGGCCATCAATGCCAGCCCCACCAGCCCGGTAAGGATCACCGCTTTGGTGCGGTTGATCGCCTTGGGCGCGATGTTCTGGAAGTCGTTGGTGGGCGACACGATATTGGCCGCCGTGTTGGTCGACAACGTGGCGATGATGATCAGTGCCATGGCAATGGCCACCCAGAACGGACTCTGGATATGACCGATCAGGGTCACCGGGTCCGAAACCGTCACACCCACCAGTTTCACCGACGCGGCGGTCATCACCACGCCGAGGGACGCGAACAGGAACATGGTCAGCGGCAATCCGATGATCTGCCCGACAATCTGGTCCTTCTGGCTTTTTGCGTAGCGGCTGAAATCGGGGATGTTCAGGGACAACGTCGCCCAGAAGCCGACCATCGCCGTCAGTCCGGCGGCAAAGTAACTGGCTACGCTGGCACCTTCGGGACGTTTGGCGGGGATCGCCAGCAATTCCGTCATTGAGACGTTGGGCATCGCCCACACCAGCAAACCGGCGCCCACCGCCACCAGGAGCGGAGCCGAGAGGGTTTCCAGCCATTTGATCGACTCGGCGCCGCGAATCACCACCCACAGGTTCAGCACCCAGAACACCATGAAGCCGATAACCTCGCCCGTGCCGCCCAGGGATTTCCAGCCCTCGAACACCGAACCGAGGAACAGGTGAATCGCCAGTCCGCCGAACATGGTCTGGATGCCGAACCAGCCACACGCCACCAGGGCACGAATCAGGCACGGGATGTTGGAACCGAGCACGCCGAAGGACGAGCGCAGCAGCACCGGAAAGGGAATGCCGTACTTGGTGCCGGGAAAGGCGTTAAGTGTCAGGGGAATCAGCACGATGATGTTGGCAAACAGAATCGCCAGCAACGCTTCGCCAACCGTCAGGCCAAAGTACGCGGTCAGCACGCCACCGAGGGTGTAGGTCGGCACGCAGATCGCCATGCCCACCCATAACGCAGTGATATGCCATTTGTTCCAGTTGCGTTCGCGCACCTTGGTCGGTGCAATGTCGTGGTTGTAACGGGGACTGTCGAGGACATCGCTGCCGGCTTCCAACTCAAACAAGCCGTCGCGCTCGGTCACTTGCGATCTGATCTGTTGCATGGCCGCTCCACTGTTCTTTGAATTATTTTTTGCTCATCGGGGGCTGGCGGCATCAATTAACGTGCCGGGTGCCCCGCTTACGCATCGGGCAGTTCCATAAACACATTGCAACCAACTGATGTTTATCAGCTTTATTCACTGACTCGACTATTTGTCAGGCCACTCAGGCCGAATGCCAGGCAAGTTGTCCGGACAGTCAGGACTCAAACTGGTGCGTTGATCTTTTTTCAATGGCTGCGCATCAACCATAGACCATACTCAAACAGCTGATTTCACATAAGAAATCTTGACTATTTTTCGATCCTGTCAAGTGCGTCAAAATGGTGAGGTCGCTCACCATTTTGGTGATTCTTCTATTTAATCGTTAAATATCAATAAGTTAATAAAAGAATAAGCTTATAAAAAATATTCTTGCCGATTCGGATAACTGCAGCTAGCGTTTAATCCTGACAGCACTGACAGGAATACACCTGTTGACGCTGGCGTCATATAAAACATCTAGAGCCGGCACAAGCCGGTCATTGCCTGCGAGGAACTCGGAATGTCTCTGTTGATCCGTGGCGCCACCGTTATTACCCATGATGAAAGTTATCGCGCCGATGTGTATTGCGCAGACGGCGTGATCAAGGCCATCGGCGACAACCTCGACGTTCCCGCAAGTACCGAAGTACTCGACGGCAGCGGCCAATACCTGATGCCCGGCGGCATCGATCCACACACGCACATGCAACTGCCTTTCATGGGCACGGTGGCCAGCGAAGACTTCTACAGTGGCACGGCGGCGGGACTGGCCGGCGGCACCACGTCGATCATCGACTTCGTGATTCCCAATCCGCAGCAATCCTTGCTCGAAGCCTTTCATCAGTGGCGCGGCTGGGCCGAAAAGTCGGCGTCGGACTACGGTTTTCACGTTGCCATCACCTGGTGGAGCGAACAGGTCCGCGAGGAAATGGCCGAACTGGTTAACCAGCACGGCGTGAACAGCTTCAAGCATTTCATGGCCTACAAGAACGCGATCATGGCCGCCGATGACACCCTGGTGGCGAGTTTCGAACGCTGCCTGGAACTGGGCGCGGTGCCGACCGTTCACGCGGAAAACGGAGAACTGGTCTATCACCTGCAACGCAAGCTGATGGCCCAGGGCATCACCGGGCCGGAAGCGCACCCGCTGTCGCGGCCTTCACAGGTTGAAGGCGAAGCGGCGAGCCGGGCGATCCGCATCGCCGAAACCCTGGGTACGCCGCTGTACCTGGTCCATGTCTCGACCAAGGAAGCGCTGGACGAAATCACCTATGCCCGGGGCAAGGGCCAACCGGTTTACGGCGAGGTGCTGGCCGGGCACCTGTTGCTGGACGACAGCGTCTACCGCCATCCCGACTGGCAAACGGCAGCCGGTTATGTGATGAGCCCGCCTTTCCGCCCTCGCGGCCATCAGGAGGCGCTCTGGCATGGCCTGCAATCGGGGAATTTGCACACCACCGCCACCGACCATTGCTGCTTCTGCGCCGAGCAAAAAGCCGCGGGCCGTGACGACTTCAGCAAGATTCCCAACGGCACCGCTGGCATCGAAGACCGCATGGCGGTGTTGTGGGATGAAGGCGTGAACAGCGGACGCTTTTCGATGCAGCAGTTCGTCGCCCTTACGTCCACCAACACGGCGAAGATCTTCAACCTCTACCCACGCAAAGGCGCGATCCGCGTCGGTGCCGATGCCGATCTGGTGCTGTGGGACCCGCAAGGCACGCGGACCATTTCCGCCAAGACCCACCATCAGCAGGTGGACTTCAACATCTTCGAAGGCAAGACCGTGCGCGGCGTACCGAGCCATACCATCAGCCAGGGCCGCGTGGTCTGGGCCGATGGGGATTTGCGGGCCGAGCGTGGCGCCGGGCGCTACATCGAACGGCCGGCGTACCCCGCGGTGTTTGATTTGCTGAGCAAGCGGGCCGAGTTGAATCAGCCGGTCGCTGTGAAACGCTGAAAGCGGCCTGCGGCCTATCGCGAGCAAGCTCGCTCCCACAGGTTTTGTGAACACCCGAGATCCTGTGGGAGCGGGCTTGCTCGCGAAGAGGCCCGCCCAGACAACAAAAGAACATGCCCATCAGAGGCAATACCTCAAATAACCGTGAGGCCAACACCGTGATCAAGACCCTGGACCACCTCCCGCATCCCCATGAGAATGCGGCCGCCCTCGCCGGCCATTTCACCGATCTGGCGCCGCCGCTCAACGAACGCCAGGCCCGGCTCGAAGCCTCGCGCTGTCTGTATTGCTACGACGCGCCCTGCGTGAATGCGTGTCCGAGCGAGATCGACATTCCTTCGTTCATCCGCAACATCCAGCAAGACAACGTGCAAGGCGCAGCGCAGAAAATCCTCTCGGCCAACATCCTTGGCGGCAGTTGCGCCAGGGTTTGCCCGACGGAAATTCTTTGCCAGCAAGCCTGCGTGCGCAACAACGCTCACGAATGCGCGCCGGTCATGATCGGCCTGTTGCAACGCTATGCCGTGGACAATGCACATTTCAGCACTCACCCGTTCCAGCGCGCTGCCGCCACCGGCAAACGCATCGCCGTGGTCGGCGCGGGCCCGGCCGGTTTGTCCTGCGCCCACCGCAGTGCCATGCACGGGCACGACGTGGTTATCTTCGAGGCGAGGGAAAAAGCTGGCGGCCTCAACGAGTACGGGATCGCCAAATACAAACTGGTGGATGACTATGCGCAAAAGGAGCTTGAGTTCCTGTTGGAGATCGGCGGGATCGAAATCCGCCACGGGCAGAAACTCGGGCAAAACCTGACCCTCAGCGAACTGCATCAACAGTTCGATGCGGTGTTCCTCGGCCTCGGACTCAACGCCAGCAAGCAATTGGGCCTGGCCCACGAAGACGCCCCCGGCCTGCTCGCCGCCACCGACTACATCCGCGAACTGCGCCAGGCCGATGACTTGTCGCAGTTGCCATTGGCCGATCATTGCATCGTGCTTGGCGCGGGCAACACCGCTATCGACATGGCCGTGCAAATGGCCCGCCTCGGTGCCCACGACGTGAATCTGGTGTACCGGCGCGGTGCCGAAGACATGGGCGCCACCCATCACGAACAGGAGATCGCCAAGGCCAACCAGGTGCGGCTGATGACCTGGGCGCAACCCGAAGAAGTGCTGCTCGATGACCACGGCCGCGTGCGCGGCATGCGTTTCGCCCGCACCCATCTGGTCGAAGGTCGTCTGCAAACCACTGGCGAAACCTTCGAGCTGGTCGCCGACGCGATCTTCAAAGCCATCGGCCAGGCCTTCGACAGCAACGCCCTCGCCGATCCGCTGGCGCGTGAGCTCAAGCGGATCGGGGAGCGCATCGAAGTCGATGAACAGCTGCGCACCAGCATCCCCGGCGTGTATGCCGGCGGCGATTGCACCAGCCTCGATCAAGACCTCACCGTGCAAGCGGTGCAACACGGCAAGCGCGCCGCCGAGGCGATCAACGCTCAACTGATGCTCAACGTGGAGGCTGCGTAAATGGCCGATCTGTCGATTGTCTTCGCCGGCATCAAAGCCCCCAATCCATTCTGGCTGGCCTCCGCGCCACCGACCGACAAGGCCTACAACGTGGTCCGCGCCTTTGAGGCGGGCTGGGGCGGCGTGGTCTGGAAAACCCTGGGGGAAGACCCGGCGGCGGTGAACGTGTCGTCGCGCTACTCGGCGCACTTCGGGGCGAACAGGGAGGTGCTTGGTTTTAACAACATCGAGCTGATTACCGACCGCTCGCTGGAGATCAACCTGCGGGAAATCACCCAGGTCAAAAAAGACTGGCCGGACCGTGCGCTGATTGTGTCCTTGATGGTGCCCTGCGTCGAAGAGTCCTGGAAACACATCCTGCCGCTGGTGGAAGCCACTGGCGCCGACGGTATCGAGCTGAACTTCGGTTGCCCCCACGGCATGCCAGAACGGGGCATGGGCGCGGCGGTCGGCCAGGTGCCGGAATACGTGGAACAGGTCACCCGCTGGTGCAAGACGTATTGCTCGCTGCCGGTGATTGTCAAGCTCACGCCAAACATTACCGACATCCGTGTCGCCGCCCGTGCGGCCCACCGGGGCGGTGCCGATGCGGTGTCGTTGATCAACACCATCAACTCGATCACCAGCGTCAACCTCGAACGCATGGTCGCCAACCCCATGGTCGGCAGCCAGAGCACCCACGGCGGTTACTGCGGCTCGGCAGTCAAGCCGATTGCCTTGAACATGGTCGCCGAAATCGCCCGTGATCCGCAGACCCAGGGCCTGCCTATTAGCGGGATCGGCGGCATCGGCAACTGGCGCGACGCCGCGGAATTCATCGCCTTGGGCAGCGGCGCGGTGCAGGTGTGCACGGCGGCGATGCTGCATGGTTTCCGGATTGTCGAAGACATGAAGGACGGTTTGTCACGCTGGATGGACAGTCAGGGCTACGCCAGCGTCGCGGAATTTTCCGGGCGCGCGGTGGGCAACACCACGGACTGGAAGTACCTGGACATCAATTATCAGGTGATCGCGAAAATCGATCAGGAGGCCTGCATTGGCTGTGGTCGTTGCCATATCGCCTGCGAAGACACCTCGCACCAGGCGATTGCCAGCCTGAAAAAAGCCGATGGCACCCATGCCTATGAAGTGATCGACGAGGAATGCGTGGGCTGCAATTTGTGCCAGATCACCTGCCCGGTGCAGGACTGTATCGAGATGGTGCCGGTGGAGACTGGCAAGCCGTTCCTGGACTGGAATCATGATCCGAGGAATCCGTATCACGTCAGCCCTTGAAATCTGCGGCGCCTGATCTGGCGCCTTCGCGAGCAAGCCCGCTCCCACATTTGAAATGCATTCCAATGTGGGAGCGGGCTTGCTCGCGAAGAGGCCGGCACAGTCACCATAAACCTCAAGGCTCCAACCCGATCCCCCGCAAAATCACACTGGTCACCGTCTGCACCGCTCGCTCGAACTGCATGTCCGACAGCGGCTGATGGTCGTTGAGAATATTCACCTGGTGATCGAAGTCGGCGTAGTGCTGGGTCGAGGCCCAGATCATGTACAGCAGGCTCGAAGGCTCCACCGGCAGGATGCGTTTGTCGTCCACCCACTGGCGGATTTTCGCTTCCTTCATCTTGGCCCAGTCGTACAGGCTCGCGTCCAGCGCTGCGCCGAGGGTCGGTGCGCCGTGGATGATTTCGTTGGCCCAGACTTTCGAACCATACGGCCGGCTGCGGGAATGGTTCATCTTGGCGCGGATGTAGCTGCTGAGCACCACTCGCGGGTCATCGAACATCTCGAAACACAGCGCGTCCTGCTTCCAGACTTCCAGCAAGTCGAACAGCACGGCGCTGTACAGTTCGGTCTTGGTGCTGAAGTAGTAATGCAGATTGGAACGCGGCAGTTGCACTTCAGCGGCGATGTCGGCCATGGCGGTGCTGCCAAAACCCTTTTCAGCGAAGACCTTTTCCGCCCCCAGCAGAATTTTTTCGACGTTACTGCGACGAATCTCGATCTTGTGATTGCCCATGCCGATCCCCAACAACGTTGAGCAAGACTAGCATCCGCTCTGGACCGCGGCGACAGGGGAAAACGAAACTTCGTACAGCCGCTGTCGTAAAGCTAAACTCTGCGCACTTGGAAACGGCCTGAGGTGCCCACGATGCTGCTGAAGAAAACCCTGACCATCACCGCCCTGCTCGGCTCGCTGCTCGCCGCGTCTTCGGTGTTTGCCCACGCCCACCTGAAAAGTCAGACACCGGCCGCCAACAGCACCGTCACCACGGCAACGGAGTTGCGCCTGGAGTTCTCCGAAGGCGTCGAGGCCAGTTTCACCAAAGTCACGCTGACGAAGGATGGCGCACCGGTAGCGGTAAAAGCGCTGACCACCGAAGGCAGCGACAAAAAGACTCTGATCGTCACCCCGGCCGCGCCGTTGACGGCGGGTGCCTATAAAGTCGAGTGGCACGCTGTGTCGGTCGACACCCACAAAAGCGAAGGTGCCTACGCCTTCAAGGTTGGCCAGTAATTCATGGCGAGCGCCTTGGTGCTGTGCCGCTTCCTGCATTTCATCGTGGTGTTGATGCTGTTCGGGGCCTGGGTGTTCAGGCCTTGGCTTTCGAGTGGCGAAACTGCACTGGATCAGCGACTGGCACGGACTTCCCGTTGGCTGACCGTGCTGGCGCTGGCCAGCGGCGTGTGCTGGTTGCTGCTGATTACCGCGAGCATGGCCGGGGCCTGGGACGCGGCCTTCGATCCACCGACCCTGAACCTGGTACTGGGCAGTACCTTTTTCGGTCAGGTCTGGCGCTGGCATTTGCTGATCAACATGGTGTTGCTGGCGTTGCTGCTGACGCCCCTGCGCACCAGCCTTGTGCTGCGTCTGATCCTCAGCGGCCTGCTGGTGGCCACGCTGGCCCCGGTCGGCCACGGCGCGATGCTCGATGGCACCGCAGGACATCTGCTGATCCTCAATCAACTCATTCACTTGATCTGCGTGGGTGCCTGGCTCGGCGGCTTGATGCTGCTGGTGATGATTCTGCGAGAGCCCGCGGGGCATTCGATCCGCGTAATGTTGCGGCGTTTCAGTGGCGTCGGTTACGGGTTGGTCGCAGGGTTGCTGATCACGGGCCTGATCAATGTGCGGGTGCTCACCGGGGCATTCTGGCCAACGCCGCTGTTCACCGGCTTCGCCTTGATCCTGTTGATCAAGGCTGTGCTGGTGGCGGCGATGCTGGGCCTGGCGTTGTTCAATCGGCTGCGCATCGATGATTGCGAGCAGCGTCTGGCGACGTTGCGGGCCAGCGTGATGTTCGAATGGTTGTTGGGACTTGGCGCGGTGGCGGCGGTTTCATTGCTGGGCACCCTGCCGCCGATGATTTCCAGCTGACTCGCCCCATTCCCCTATGGGCGCGAGTCTTTGTGGCGAGGGGGCTTGTCGGAACCTGGCGCCAGCATCGGCCGCTTCAAGCAGAGGCCCCCAACAGTTGACTCAACACCGCTCGCAACTTGCCGGGTTTCACCGGTTTGTTCAGCAACGGTGCGTTGAGCCGCTGCAACGCACGCCGACAATGGTCGGTGCGGTCGGCAGTAATGATCACTGCGGGAATGTTCTGGTGGAAATGCTCGCGCAAATGTCGCACTACATCACAGCCAACCACCCCGTGATCGAGATGATAGTCCGCGAGAATCAGTTCCGGCGCCTGCCCGCGCAACGCCGCCAGTGCAGCCGCCTCATCGGTGGCGACCAGAACGTCGCAGCCCCACTGCCCGAGCAACGCGCTCATGCTTTCGAGAATGCTCACTTCGTTGTCGATCACCAGTAAACGGCGTCCCGGCAGCGGGTTGCCGGTGCCCGACTGTGGCACCGCCTGGCTCACGGGTAACGGTACCTCGTCGGATATCGGCACCTCGATGCTGAACATCGAACCCCCGCCCCGGCAACGAGTAAACGCCAATCTTGTAGCCCAGGATCTTGGCGATGCGCTCGACAATCGCCAGCCCCAGGCCCACGCCCTTGCGGTCGGCGGCGCGACCGACATCCAGTTGGTTGAACTCGAGAAAGATCGAATCGAGCCGGTCGGCGGCGATGCCACGCCCGGTGTCCCAGACCTCCAGACGCAACCTTTCGCCTCGACGCCTTGCCGCCAGCAGGATGCTGCCTTCATCGGTGTAGCGGCAGGCATTGCTGAGGAAATTGCGCAGGATCCGCGTCATCAGGCGCAAGTCGGTGCTGATGGCGTAATCGGCCATGTGCACCCGCAGGTTCAAGCCGGCCGCCTGCGCAACGGACTGGAACTCCGACACCAGTGGCCCCAGCAGTTCGTCGAGGCGGTACAGCGCGATGTCCGGCTTGACCGCGGCCTGATCGAGCCGGGAAATGTCGAGCAGATCCGTCAGCAGGTCTTCGGCCCCTTCCAGGGCCTGGTGAGTGCGCTCCACCAGTACCTGTTCGGTTTCCGGCAATTTGCGTTCGCGCAAGGTCGAAATCAGCAACCGCGCGGCGTTCAGCGGTTGCAGCAGGTCGTGGCTGGCGGCGGCGAGGTATTTGTCCTTGCTGTGATTGGCGGCCTCGGCGGCATCGCGGGCGTCGCGCAAGGCCTGGGCGATCTGTTTACGCTGGGTGATCTGCTGCTGAAGGTTGCGGTTGGCTTCGAGCAATTCATTGGTGCGCGCGACGACGCGCTGCTCGAGTTCGTCATTGAGTTGCTGCAGGCGTTGCTGGGCCAGTTTGCGCTCGGTGATATCGGACACAAACCCTTCCACCAGCCCTTCCTGGCCGGGCTTGAGCAGCAGGTTCATCAACACATCGAGGTGACTGCCGTCCTTGCGGCGCAAGCGGGTTTCATAGCCGTGCAGGCTGCGCTGGTGCCTGAGGATTTCGCCGATGTTTTCCAGCTCCTGCGCGCCGTCGACAAACAGGGTGCTGCCCAGATCGGTCAGGGAGAACAGCACCTCTTGCGGGTCCTGGTAGCCGAGCATGCGTGCCAGTGCCGGGTTGGCGGCGCGCATGCCATCGTGCAGGCTGGCCTGGAAGATTCCGTGAACCGCGTTTTCGAACAACCATTTGTAGCGGTTACGCTCGGCTTCCAGATCATCCAGGCGCGCGGCCAGTTCCGGATAATGACTCTTGCGGGCCGAATGGCTGCCTAATCCCAGCAGCCCGGCCAGGGCACGTTGTTGCTCGTCAGAGGGCTTCGCCATAGACGACCTCGACATCACGCTGGCTGGATTCGCGCGGGTTGGTCAGGATGCATGGATCGTGCATCGCATGCTGCGACAGGAACGGAATGTCCGAGGTCCTGACGCCATGCAAACCGAGGGTTTCGTGAAAGCCAATGGCGTGTTTGAGGGCGATCAGGTGTTCGACCAGACGCCCGCAAATCTGCCGGTGATTCAGGCCTCGGCAGTCGATGCCAAAAGTCTCGGCGATCACCTTGAAGCGCTCCGGTGCCGAGTTGTAATTGAAGGCCACCACGTGCTCGACGAGCACCGCGTTGCACAGGCCGTGGGGCAGATCGAGAAAGCCGCCGAGGCTGTGGGACATGGCATGCACGGCGCCCAGGATGGCGTTGGAAAACGCCAGCCCGGCCTGCATGCTGCCGAGCATGATCTTCTCGCGCAGGGCAATGTCGGTCGGGTTGGCGATCATTTGCACCAGGTTGCCATTGATCAGGCGCATCGCCTCCAGTGCGTGGGGGTCGGTCAGCGGCCCGTGGCCGGTGGACACGAAGGCTTCAATGGCATGCACCAACGCGTCGATGCCGGTACAGGCCGACAGGAACGGATCCATGCTCAGGGTGGTTTCCGGGTCGATCAGCGAAACGTCCGGCACCACGGCCTTGCTGACGATGGAGAACTTCATGCGTTCCTGCTGGTTGGAAATGATCACGAATTGCGAAACGTCGGCCGAGGTGCCGGCAGTGGTCGGAATCAGGATCAGCGGCGGGCTGGGCACGCGGATGGTGTCCACGCCTTCGAAATCGAGAATGCTGCGGCCATGGGCGACGACGATGCCGATACCTTTGCCGCAGTCCATCGGGCTGCCGCCACCGACGGCGACGATCACGTCGCAGTGGTTTTCCCGGTACAGCTCGGCACCGAGCATCACTTCTTCGACCCGCGGGTTGGGCGAGACATCACTGTAAAGGCAGTATTCGATGCCCAGGGCTTGCAGGCTGGCTTCGACGTCGGCGACCCAACCGGCGGCAATCACGCCGGGATCGCTGACCACCAGGACCTTGCGCGCGCCAAAGGTCTTGGCATAGTTGCCGACATTGTGCCGGCTACCGGCACCGAAGATGATTTCAGGCGAAACGAATTTACGCAGCTGGTTGAGACTCTGGCTCATTGGAAAGCCTGTTTTTATTGTTTTGGAAGGTACAAGCCACACTAAACCATCCAGCTGTGAATGCAATCAGACCAATGGGTAGCACTGCCTGGGGTGTATTTACATTCAAATTCACCGCAGCCCCCTGTGGGAGCGGGCTTGCTCGCGAAGAGGCCTTAACATTCAACATTTATATTGCCTGACCCACCGCTTTCGCGAGCAAGCCCGCTCCCACAAGGGATCCGTATCGCCAGACTAGCCGCGATAGATCAGTTGCGAAGCCTTCTCGTTGCGCAGCGTCAGGTGTTCGATCCCCAACCCCGGCGCCTCCGCTTCCTCGCGGGCCTTGAGGATCACGCCGTGGTGCGGGGACTTGCTGCACACCGGGTCGGCATTGCCGGCATCGCCGGTCAGCATGAAGGCCTGGCAACGGCAGCCTCCCAGGTCCTTGTGCTTTTCGTCGCAGGAGCGGCACGGCTCCTTCATCCAGTCATCGCCGCGAAAACGATTGAAGCCGAACGAGTCGTTCCAGATGTGCTCGATGCTGTGCTCGCGCACGTTGGGAAACTGTACCGGCAACTGCCGGGCGCTGTGGCAAGGCAATGCCGTGCCATCGGGAGTGATGTCCAGAAACAGGTTGGCCCAGCCGTTCATGCAGGTTTTGGGACGTTCCTCGTAGTAATCCGGGGTGACGAAGATCAACTTGCACGGGTGGCCCTGGGCTTCAAGGCGTTCGCGGTATTCGTTAGTGATGCGCTCGGCACGCTGCAATTGTTCGCGGGTGGGCAACAGGCCGACGCGGTTGAGTTCGGCCCAGCCATAGAACTGGCAGGTAGCCAATTCGACAAAATCCGCTTCCAGCTCCAGGCACAATTCGATGATCTGCGCGATCCGGTCGATGTTGTGCCGATGGGTGACGAAGTTCAGCACCATCGGATAGCCCTGGGCTTTCACCGCACGGGCCATGGCGAGTTTCTGAGCAAACGCCTTGCGCGAGCCGGCGAGCATGTTGTTCACCGCTTCGTCGGCAGCCTGGAAGCTGATCTGGATATGGTCCAGCCCGGCCACCTTGAAGTCGCGCACCTTCTGCTCGGTCAAGCCGATGCCGGAGGTAATGAGGTTGGTGTAATAGCCCATGTCCCGGGCGGCCTTGATCAGCTCGGCGAGGTCCTGGCGAACCAATGGCTCGCCACCGGAAAACCCCAGTTGCGCCGCGCCCATTTCCCGCGCCTGCTGGAACACCCGGATCCATTCGGCGGTGCTCAGTTCCTCTCCATGGCGGGCAAAATCCAATGGATTGGAGCAATAGGGGCACTGCAGCGGACAGCGGTAAGTCAGCTCGGCGAGCAACCACAACGGTGGTCCGGGCAGCGTCTCACTCGATCCAGAATTGCGCATGGGCCACCTCCAGAAACGCCAGCACGTCTTCGTCGATCCCCGGTACGCCGGGGAAATTCGCGCTCAATCGATCAATGATCGCCGCCACGCTGCGCTGGCCATCCACCAGGTCGAGAATCTGTCCGGCACTGGCATTGAGCTTGATCATGCCTTCGGGGTACAGCAGCACATGACAGTCCTGACGGGGCTCCCATTGCAGACGAAAACCGCGACGCAAGGCCGGTGACTGCTGGCGATCGATCAGGCTCACAGGGCGATCCCCCGGTGCCAGACATTGTCGCCGGTGACCGTGTGATACGGCGGACGCGCAAGTTCGTAGGCCATGCTCATGGCATCGAGCATGCTCCACAGCACGTCGAGCTTGAATTGCAGGATCTCCAACATGCGTTGCTGCCCCTCGGCCGTCACGTAGTGCGCCAAGGTGATACGCAAGCCATGTTCGACATCGCGCCGCGCCTGGCTCAGGCGCGTGCGGAAATAGTCGTAGCCGGCGACGTCGATCCACGGGTAATGGGTCGGCCAGGCGTCAAGTCGCGATTGATGGATCTGCGGGGCAAAGAGTTCCGTCAGCGAACTGCTGGCCGCTTCCTGCCAACAGGCGCGACGAGCGAAATTGACATAGGCGTCCACCGCGAAACGCACGCCAGGCAGCACCAGTTCCTGGGACAGGATCTGCTCGCGATCCAGGCCCACCGCCTCGCCCAGGCGTAGCCAGGCTTCGATACCGCCTTCACTACCGGGAACGCCATCGTGGTCGAGAATCCGTTGCAGCCACTCCCGGCGCACGTCGCGGTCCGGGCAGTTGGCGAGAATTGCGGCGTCTTTCAGCGGAATGTTGATCTGATAGTAAAAGCGATTGGCGACCCAGCCCTGGATCTGCTCACGGCTGGCGCGCCCGGCATACATGGCTTGGTGGAAGGGGTGGTGGATGTGGTAGTAGGCGCCCTTGGCGCGCAGGGCGGCTTCGAATTCGCTGGGGGACATGGGTGTGTCGGTCATTGCGGGTCTCCGGGGAGTCTTCGGTGTCTGTTCCGGCCTCTTCGCGGGCAAGCCCGCTCCCACAGGTTTTGTGGACACTGCCGAACTCTGTGGGAGCGGGCTTGCCCGCGAAGGGGCCCTCGGCTACAGCTCAATACTCATGCCGTCGTATGCCACTTCGATCCCCCGCCGCTCCAGCAGCGCCCGCTCGGCCGAGTCTTCATCGAGAATGGGATTGGTGTTGTTGATGTGGATCAGCACCTTGCGCTGGTGGTTGAAACCTTCCAGCACCTCAAGCATCCCGCCGGGACCGCTTTGCGGGAGGTGCCCCATTTCGCTGCCCAGGCTCTGGCCGACTTCGCAAATACGCATTTCGTCGTCGCGCCACAGGGTGCCGTCCAGCAACAGGCAATCTGCACGTTGCATCCAGCCCAGCACCTCATCATCGATTTGCCCAAGCCCCGGCGCATAAAACAGCGAGGCACCGTTGCGCAGGTCTTCAATGAACAGGCCAATGGTGTCGCCCGGTTGCGGGTTGCCGCGATTGGGCGAATACGGCGGCGCGTTGCTCACCAGGGGGATCGCACGAAACTGCAAATGCTCGCAGGCCGGGATGTTGAACGGTTGACGCTCAAGACCGACCGGTTGCCAGTACAGTCCGCCGTTCCAGTGTCCGAGCATGTTGAACAGTGGGAAACCGCTGCTCAGGTCCTGATGCACGCGCTCGGTGCACCACACGTCATGCGGGCAACCTTCACGCAGGCTGAGCAAACCGGTGCAATGGTCGATCTGGCTGTCCAGCAGCACGATGCCGGCGATGGCGCTGTCACGCAGGCGCCGCGCCGGTTGCAGTGGCGCAAAACTCTCGAGTTGCGCGCGAATGTCCGGTGAAGCGTTGCATAGCACCCACGCTACACCGTCGTCACTCAGGGCAATCGACGACTGCGTACGGCGCTGGGCCCGCAGGCTGCCATTGCGCACACCGGCGCACTGGCGACAGTTGCAGTTCCACTGCGGGAAACCACCGCCAGCGGCGGAGCCGAGTACGCGGATGTGCATGGCAGATGCTCCAGAAGGCAGGCCCGGCCAACGCATCGGCTGGCCGGGTGATCAATCAACGGTTGGCGAAATACATCGTCACTTCGAAGCCAATGCGCAGATCGGTAAACGCGGGTTTAGTCCACATGGGTCATTCCTCTTCTTGTGCCGGGTGATTCCGGTAGTGCCATTAATGCACGGGGCATCGGGTGCCCGAATGCTACTTTCGAAGGAGTTAGCGGGGTGATTTGGTAGGGGGTCTTGCGCAATTTTCCAGAACCCCACATACCCATGTGGGAGCGGGCTTGCTCGCGAAAGCGGTGTGCCAGTCAACATCTCTGCTGAATGACACTTCGCCTTCGCGAGCAAGCCCGCTCCCACAGGATATGCGTCGTGTTTAAGGAATCAGAAGAACCCCAGCGGATTGATGTCGTAGCTCACCAGCAGGTTTTTGGTCTGTTGATAATGATCGAGCATCATCTTGTGATTCTCCCGGCCAACGCCGGACTTCTTGTAGCCACCGAACGCGGCGTGCGCCGGGTACAGGTGGTAGCAGTTGGTCCACACGCGCCCGGCCTTGATCGCCCGGCCCATCCGGTAGGCGCGATTGATGTCGCGGGTCCACAGGCCGGCGCCGAGGCCGAACTCGCTGTCGTTGGCAATCGCCAGGGCTTCGGCTTCGTCCTTGAAGGTGGTGACACCCACCACCGGGCCGAAGATTTCTTCCTGGAACACGCGCATTTTGTTGTGGCCCTTGAGCAGGGTCGGCTGGATGTAATAACCGCTGGACAGGTCGCCCTCCAGGCGTTCGGCCGCGCCGCCGGTGAGCAGCTCGGCGCCCTCCTCCTGGGCAATGGTCAGGTACGAGAGGATCTTGTCGTACTGCTGCTCGGACGCCTGGGCGCCGACCATGGTCTCGGTGTCCAGCGGGTTGCCGCGCTTGATTTTGACGATCTTCTTCATCACCTCGGCCATGAACGGCTCGTAGATCGACTCCTGTACCAGCGCCCGGGACGGGCAGGTGCAGACTTCGCCCTGATTGAAGAACGCCAGCACCAGGCCTTCGGCGGCTTTTTCGATGAACGCCGGTTCAGCGTTCATGATGTCTTCGAAGAAAATGTTCGGCGACTTGCCGCCCAGCTCGACGGTGGACGGAATGATGTTCTCGGCGGCGCAATGCATGATGTGCGCGCCCACCGGGGTCGAACCGGTGAAGGCGATCTTGGCGATGCGCTTGCTGGTGGCCAGGGCCTCGCCGGCTTCGCGACCGAAGCCCTGGACGATGTTCAGCACGCCCGCTGGCAACAGGTCAGCGATCAGCTCGGCGAAGACCATGATCGACAGTGGCGTTTGCTCGGCAGGCTTGAGCACGATGCAGTTGCCGGCGGCGAGCGCCGGGGCGAGTTTCCAGGCGGCCATCAGCAGCGGGAAGTTCCACGGAATGATCTGCCCGACCACGCCCAGGGGCTCATGGAAGTGATAGGCAGTGGTCAGTTCGTTGATCTCGGCGGCGCCGCCTTCCTGGGCACGGATGCAACCGGCGAAGTAACGGAAGTGGTCGGCCGCCAGCGGCACGTCGGCGTTCAGAGTTTCGCGCACGGCTTTGCCGTTGTCCCAGGTTTCGGTGACGGCCAGAATCTCAAGGTTCTGCTCGATTCGATCGGCGATTTTCAGCAGTACCAGGGAGCGGTCCTGGGCCGAGGTCTTGCCCCAGGCATCGGCAGCGGCATGGGCGGCGTCCAGAGCCTTGTCGATGTCAGCGGCGCTGGAGCGCGGGAATTCGGCGATCACTTCACCGTTGACCGGTGAGGTGTTGGTGAAGTACTCGCCATTGATTGGTGCGACAAACTCGCCACCGATGAAGTTGCCGTAGCGCGGCTTGAAGGTAATGACGGCGCCTGGGGTTCCGGGTTGTGCGTAGATCATGATGGGCCTCTGTCTGGGTCGATGCCTGTCCTGCTGACAGGCGATGAGCCGATACTAGAGAGCCCCGCGTGCCAGACGAATGCATCGTTGGCAGGAGGGGCTCTCGTTATTTGGTCGTAGGTTTCACACAAATTAATGTGGGAGCGGGCTTGCTCGCGAAGGCGGAGTGTCAGGCGACATCGATGTCGAATGTGCCGGCCCCTTCGCGAGCAAGCCCGCTCCCACGAGGGATCAGTGCTTGGCCACCAGATCCTTGGGCAACTTGAACGTCCAGAGCATGCCGCCCTGGTTGAAGTCCTTCACCCGTTTGGCCACTTCGCCGCCCCACAATGGTACGGCGCCGCCCCAGCCGGAGAGCACCGAGACGTACTGCTCGCCGTCCATTTCCCAGGTCACGGGCGAGCCGAGCACACCGGAACCGGTCTGGAATTCCCAGACCTTTTCGCCGGTCTTGGCGTTGAACGCCTGCAGGAAGCCTTCGGGCGTGCCGGTGAACACCAGGTTGCCCTTGGTGGTCAGCACCCCGCCCCACAGCGGCGCGTAGTTCTTGTGGCGCCAGACTTCCTTGCCGGTTTTCGGATCGATAGCCCGCAGCACGCCGATGTAGTCTTCGTTCAATGGCTTGATGGTGAAGCCGGCGCCGAGGAACGCCGCGCCCTTCTTGTAGGCGATGCCTTCGTTCCAGATGTCCATGCCCCATTCGTTGGACGGCACATAGAACAACCCGGTGTCCCGGTTGTAGGCCATTGGCATCCAGTTTTTCGCGCCGAGGAACGCCGGCGCGACGAAGACCGAACTGCCCTTGACTTCCGAACCCGGAGCGCCGGGACGGCTGGCCTCGTTGTAGATCGGCCGGCCGTCCTTATCCAGGCCGGTGGCCCAGGTGATCTTGTCCACGAACGGGAAACCACGGATGAATTTGCCGTTGGTACGATCCAGCACGTAGAAGAAACCGTTACGGTCGGCAGTGGCCGCCGCCTTGATCTCCTTGCCGCCTTCGCTGTAGTTGAACGACACCAGCTCGTTCACGCCGTCGTAGTCCCAACCGTCGTGGGGCGTGCTCTGGAAGTGCCATTTGATGGTGCCGTCGTCCGGGTTGAGCGCCAGGCGCGACGAGGAGTAAAGGTTGTCGCCAGGGCGCAGGTGCGAGTTCCACGGTGCCGGGTTGCCGGTGCCGAACAGCAGCAGATTGGTTTCCGGATCGTAATAGCCACCAAGCCAAGGGGCCGCGCCGCCGGTTTTCCAGAGATCGCCCGGCCAGGTCTTGCCCGCCTCGCCGCCGGAGATGCCGTTTTCCACCGCTTTGCCGTCCTTGTAGACGTAGCCCATGTGACCTTCGACCGTTGGCCGGGTCCACAGCAGATCACCGTTTTTCGGGTCGTAGGCCTCGATCTTGCCCACCACGCCGAATTCGCCACCGGCCACGCCGGTAATCAGCTTGCCGTTAATTACCAACGGTGCAGCGCTGATCGAGTAGCCTTCCTTGTGGTCGGCGACTTTCTTGCTCCACACCACCTTGCCGGTGTCCTTGTTCAGCGCCACGAGCTTGGCGTCGAGGGTGCCGAAGATCACCAGGTCGCCATACAGCGCAACGCCACGGTTGATCACGTCGCAGCAAGGGCGGATGTCATCGGGCAGGCGCGCATCGTATTGCCAAAGTTTCTTGCCGGTGCGCGCATCCACGGCGAAGACCCGCGAGTAGGAACCGGTCATGTACATCACACCGTCCTTGACCATTGGCTGCGCTTGCTGACCACGCTGTTTTTCACCGCCGAAGGAAAACGCCCAGGCCGGGCGCAGCTCCTTGACGTTGTCGACGTTGAGAATATCCAGCGGGCTGTAGCGCTGCCCTTGAACCCCGAGGCCGTTGGTCACGACCTGTTCCGGGTTCTTCGGGTCCTGGAGAATGTCCTGGTCGGAAACCCCGGCCAATGCCTGGCCGGACAACAGCATGGCACTGAGCAGCAGGCTCAAGACGAAGGGCTGGCGACGTGCGGGTTGGGTCATGACGGCTTCCTCTGCGGACTTTTGTTATTTCCGGGAGATTTTCCCGGTCTGGTGCAGATTCTTGAGCGCCGCCGCCCTGGCAACAATTGCCCGCAATGAGGAGATTGCTAGTTCCTTGGTACAGGTTCGCAGGAGATGAGTAGCGGATTTCGTGCCCGACACAGCCCCCCTGTGGGAGCGGGCTTGCTCGCGAAGAGGCCGGCACATTCGACATCGATGTCGCCCGACACTCCGCCTTCGCGAGCAAGCCCGCTCCCACATTTGATCGGGGTGGGTCAGTTACTTGCGTTGGAATCCATCCGCGTCATCCGCTCGCGCTCGTAACGTGGGTACAGATGACTGACGCTGCGGATCAGTTCATAACGGCTCAGGTTGATCCCGGCGAAGCGTTCGGGGATGGGGCTGCGGATCATCTCGGCCATGTCGCTGCCATTGGCCGCGCCGTCGCGCATGAGCTGATCGAGCCAGGTCAGGTAATCGCGCATCTGCTCGAAGGGTTGTGGATCGCTCGCCACCGGCCCATGGCCCGGCACGACCAGCGTCCAGGGTAAACCCTGAAGGGTGGCGATATCCGCCAGCCATACCGACAGCCCTGGACTGTTGGGCGTGGTCAGCGCCCGTTGATAAAACACCAGGTCCCCGGCAAACAGCACGCCGGTTTGCTGGTCGAGAATAGCCAGATCCGCGCCCGTATGCCCACCCAGGCTCAGCAGACGCAAATCGTGATTCCCAAAACTTTTCACGCCGGGTGTCAGCGCCTGAGTCGGCAGCACCACTTCGGTGCCACGCATCCAGTCGCCGACCATCCGGTACATATTCTCGGCCATGGCATCGCCTTGCCGGTGCAACAGTTCGGTGGTGCCGGCCAAGGCGCCGATTGGCACGTCGGTGAAGGCTTGATTGCCCAGCACATGGTCCGGGTGGTGATGGGTCAGCAAGACCTCGATCACCGGCTTGTCGGTAGTGGCGGCAATGGCTTTGCGCATCGCTTCGCCGTAACGCCTGGACGGGCCGGTGTCGATCACCACCACACCGCGTTCAGTGACGATGAACGCGGTGTTGACGATGTTGCCGCCGTTGGCCTGGGCGAAATTATCGGTGCTGCCTTCCAGCAGCCAGGTGTCCTGGGCGATCTGCCGGGGCTTGAGTGAGTAGTCGAGATCGGCCACGGCCGGCAGACTGACGCTCAGCACCATCAGCAGTATCCAGCGCATGCCACGCTCCTTAAGGTCAGGGGATTGATGCATCAAATTCATTGCCACTGTTGTCCCGTAACAACAGGCGCGTTTGCCCTGCCCCTTCGATGTCGAAGGCCAGGTTGGGGTTTTCGCTGACGGCGGGAAACAGCTCCAACCGGGCCAGCACTTGATCGCTGCGGTCGCGCAGCTCGGCATGGTTGATGAAGAATTCCGGAATGCCGCTGACCATGCCGTTGTCCATAGGATGGGCCACCTGCAAACGCAAACGGCTGAACTCGCCCCGGGGATAGCGGCCGCCGAGCACTTCGCCGATGTGCTCCTCCCAGCCCGGCTGGCTGCGTACCACGCTCGGTGCGGTGCAGCCGCCACCCGCCGCGTCAATCAGGGTCGAACCGACATGCCACAATCCGTCGCGGGTCAACACCGCCGCACGCAAGGGCGTGGCCTGCTCGATGCGGATGCGCAACGACAGCCAGGGCAAAACGGAACTCAGCGGCTGGAAGTCGACAATTTTCGGCAGAGGGTTCAGCTCTGCCCACGCGAGGATTTTTACCACCTCACCGCTGAACGCCCGGGCATCGATTTCCAGCGGCACCTGCCGGGCATCTTCGGCAAACGGCGGCGCCAGCAACTTGACCCGATCATCGAAAACGAACGGCGCATTGCCAAGAAACTGCTTGTGATAGAACGTCCACATCACCGATGGCACCGGGTCTTTGCCAGGATCGATTTCGCCAGCCTGTGCCGCCAGGCTTAACCAGCAGGCCAACAGGCAAATCCCTCGCCACTTCATCGCCTTGCTCCTATTGATACATCTCGGGCACGTCGTAACGCAGGCCGTAATGGCCGTAGATGGTCTTCACCGCGCCCTCGCGGATCAGGCCTTCGAGCGCCTCTTCCACGGCATAGGCCAGTTGACGGTTGCTTTCGTGCACCGCCATGCCGATTTCCCAGAGCTGCTTGCCCATGTTCGGGTAGGCATTCTCCGCCAGTGCCACTTGCGGGTCGGCCGCTTCATGGACCTGCCAGTCGATTTCGCCGCGCATGGCCATCACCGCGTCGACCTCACCGGCTTTCATCGCGGCAAACGCCTGGGGCACGCCGGGATAGTGATGGGTCTTGCCGGCAAGCATGCCGTTGAACACCGAGGTCAGGTAGAACGACGGCACGCTGTCGACCTCGACACCAATCGGGTGCTGCTCGAACACCGCGACGCTGGCGACCTTGTCCAGCCGTCGGCGGTCATAGGCCACCTGCCATTGTTCGTTCTGGTACGGACCGAACATCACCACTTGGCCGTTGACCAGTTCACCGAGTTCGTTGCGCTTCTGCGCGTAGTCATGGTCGTAGGGCACGCGCATCATCAGGTCGGCCAGTTGCTGGTTGTGCAAGGCACTGGCACGCCAGATGTAGTCGCGCAGGTCGTCATCGAGCTTTTCCCCGGCCGGCGCCCAGATCAACGTCAGGCGCACGCCGAGCGCCTTGGCCAAGGCCTCGGCCAGCTCGACATCGACACCCTGGGGCTTGCCGGCGCTTTCAAAACTGTAGGGGGCGAAGTCCTTGTAGACCGCCACTTTCAGCTCCCCGGCGGCGATCATTTCGTCGTAGTTGCGAACCTGCGCCTGCGCCGGCTGGCAGCACAACCACAGAACGCTGATCAACACCGCGAGCAGGCGCATGGGTCACTCCTCGACGTGCACGGTGTCCAGATAAGTGCGCACCGCCCACAGCGCTTCCTGGCTCAGGTAGTCGGCCATCTTCGGCATGTAAACCCGACCGTCGCGCACCGCGCCATGGCGCACCCGTTCGGCGAACCATTCATCGCCCGCCTCACCGACATCGAGCATGCGCAAGTCGGGGGCGATCCCGCCGGACTTGGCTTCCAGACCATGACAGGCCGCGCAGTTCTGGGTATAAGCCGAAGCGCCGATTTCCACTGCTTTGTCATGTTCCGGGGCGGTGCGATAAGGGTTTACCGCGGCCCAGCCGTCGGCATCGAGTTGCACACCAGCCTCCTTGATTGGCGTCAGCCCCTTGGTTTCCACGGCCTGGGGTACCACGTTGCCGTGGGCCCACACGGAACCTGCGCTGATTAGACCGGCCAGCAGCCCGGTCACGAGCAAGGCGTTGCGTTTTGTTTTCATTGTTATGCCCTCACGATTGCACGCAAAACCTCTTGGCAGAGGCTATGGCAGCCATCTTAGAAAGCCCTGCGCACAGACCCCATGCTGCTTTGGTGGTCGCCACCTACTCCCTTGGTCGTAAGGCGATCGGTGGACACGGGACGCGGGCCCTGGAGCCGGTCGACGCCGATCAGAGTCAGGATCAGCAGAAACGGCAGCAGCAGTGCTTTGACGATACGCATGGTCAATCCCCTCCAGATCAGTGGCCGTGGTTATCCATGCTAGAACCGCGCCGTGTGTGGCGGGCTACTACCTTGGTACTGGCCCTTCGGTACTTTCTGCATATTTCCACTGCACCACGGGCTTCCTATGCTGGCGCTGACGGTCATGGAGAGCCTTATGCGCCAGCTTGCCCCTTACGCCCTGATCTACCTGCTGGCGATTGCCTGCGCTGCCGGCCTGGCCACCCAGAGCCAGGCCGCCGATGCGCCCTTGCAGGTGCGCATCGGCTACCTGGGTTATCGCCCCGACCCAGGTCCGCTGCTGTCGAACGTCATTCCCGAACCCGCCGATGCCGGGCTGCGCGGCGCTGAATTGGCGATCACCGACAGCAACAGCACCGGGCGTTTTCTCAATCACAGCTACAGCCTGGTCAGCACCAGCGTCGACAGCCCCGAAGCCTTGATCGAAGCGGCGAAGGCTCAGCACGAACAAGGTCTGCGCCTGTTTGTGGTGAACGTTCCTGCAGACAGCCTGCGCCAACTCAGTGCCGCGCTGCCCGACAGCCTGCTGTTCAACGCCGGCAGCCCGGACAACAACCTGCGCACCACCGATTGCCTGCCGAACGTGCTGCACACCTTGCCAAGCCGCGCGATGCTCGCCGATGCACTGGCACAATTTCTGGTGCTGCGCAAATGGCAGCGGGCGCTGCTGATTGTCGGGCCGACGCCCGACGATCAGGCCTATGCCGCCGCCCTGCGCCGCGCCGCCAAGCGTTTCGGTTTGCAACTGGTGGCGGAAAAAACCTGGAGCTTTGATAACGACCAACGCCGCAGCGCCCAGGCGGACATGCCGCTGTTCACCCAGACCGCCGAGTACGACGTGGTACTGGTGGCCGATGAGCGCGGCGACTTCGGTGAATATGTGCCCTACCAGACCTGGTACCCGCGCCCGGTCGCCGGCACCCAGGGCCTGACCCCGGTGGGCTGGCACAAAACCGTGGAAACCTACGGTGCCGCGCAACTGCAAAAACGCTTTGAAGCCCTGACCGGGCGCTGGATGAATGACCGCGACTTCGCGGCCTGGATGGCCGTGCGCAGTATCGCCAGCGCCGTGAGCAAATTGCGCCAGGCCGAGCCGATGGCGATCCGGACGCTTGAAATCAGTGACCAGTTGCCCCTCGACGGTTTCAAGGGTCGCAAGCTCAGCTACCGGCCGTGGAACGGCCAGTTACGCCAGCCGATTCCCATTGTCCAGCCCCGGGCGTTGGTCAGCACGTCACCCCAGGACGGCTTTCTGCACCCGTTCAACGAAATGGACAGTCTGGGTTACGACAAATCCGAGGTCAGTTGCCGCTTTCCCTGATCCGAACATCACAACAACAAGGAATCCGCCATGCGCCGCACCCTGCTCTCGTGCACCTTGCTGCTCGCCGCTGGCCATGCCGTTGCCAGCACTGCCTGGGTCTCCAACGAAAAGGACAACAGCCTGAGCCTGATCGACATGCAGACCCTGCAAGTCACCGACACCCTGCCCGTTGGTCAGCGCCCCCGCGGCCTGCTGCTGTCCCATGACAACAAGCTGTTGTACATCTGCGCCAGTGACTCGGACCGGGTCCAGGTGATGGACGTGGCCACGCGCAAGATCATCAAGGAATTACCCTCGGGCAAAGACCCTGAACAATTCGCCCTGCACCCGAACAATCGCTGGTTGTACGTCTCCAACGAAGACGATGCACTGGTCACCGTGATCGACAGCGAGACCTCCAAAGTACTCGGCCAGATCGACGTCGGTGTCGAGCCAGAAGGCATGGCCGTCAGCCCTGATGGCAAGTGGGCAGTCAACACCAGCGAAACCACCAACATGCTGCACTGGATCGACACCGGCACCCAGACCCTGGCCGAGAGCACCCTGGTGGATCAGCGCCCGCGCTTTGTCGAATTCTCCCCGGATGGTGCGCAACTCTGGGCCTCGGCGGAAATCGGCGGCACGGTGACCATTCTCGATGTCGCCAGCCGAAACGTGCTCAAGACCCTGAACTTCCAGATCAAGGGCGTACACCCGGACAAGGTCCAGCCGGTCGGCATCAAGCTCAGCGCCGACGGTAAATACGGCTTCGTCGCCCTCGGCCCGGCCAACCATGTGGCGGTGATCGATGCCAGGACCTTCGAAATTCTCGATTACCTGCTGGTGGGTCGACGGGTCTGGCAGATGGCGTTCACCCCGGATCAGAAACAGTTGCTGGCCACCAACGGCGTCAGCGGCGATGTCTCGGTGATCGATGTCGACAGTCTCAAGGTCAGTAAGTCGGTGAAGGTCGGGCGCTATCCCTGGGGCGTGGTGGTGACGCCATGAGCGCTCTTGAAGTCAGCGACCTGAGCTTTGCCTACGGTGCGCGAGAGGCCTTGCGCAAGGTCAGTTTCAGCCTGGAGCCCGGGCGTTTCGCCGCGCTGCTGGGACCTAACGGCGCGGGGAAATCGACCCTGATTGCCCTGCTGACCCGGCTCTATGATCTGCAACAAGGCGAGATCCGCGTCGGTGGCTGCTCATTGCGTAACGCGGCACGCCCGGCACTCAGGCAATTGGGCGTGGTGTTCCAGCAAAGTACGCTGGACCTGGACCTCAGCGTCGAGCAGAACCTGTGTTATCACGCGGCATTGCATGGCCTGTCCCGGCGCCAGACCGCCCTTCGGGTCGACGCCGAACTGGCCCGCCAGGCCCTGACCGAGCGCCGCCGCGAACGGGTGCGTGAACTCAATGGCGGCCATCGTCGCCGGGTGGAAATTGCCCGCGCCCTGTTGCATGAGCCACGCCTGTTGCTGCTCGATGAAGCCAGTGTCGGCCTCGACCCGGCGAGTCGCCTGGCGCTCAATCAGCACATACGCAGCCTGTGTCGCGAGGAATGCATCAGCGTGCTCTGGACCACCCACCTGCTCGACGAAGTGCAGCCCAGTGACAACTTGCTGATTCTTCATCATGGCCGGCTGGTCGCCAGCGGACAGGCGCAAGCCCTGAGCCTGGAACACGGCGGTGACCTCGGTTCGGCATTCACCCGCCTGACGACCACAGGAGCCATGCAATGACCGCTTACTGGCAATGCTTGCGCGGTATCGTGCTGCGCGAATGGTTGCGCTTTGTGCTGCAACGCACGCGGTTTCTCAGCGCCCTGGTGCGGCCGTTGCTGTGGCTGTTGGTGTTCGCGGCCGGTTTTCGCGCAGCGCTGGGGATCGCGATCATCGAGCCCTATGACACCTACATTCCCTATGAGGTCTACATCATTCCCGGGCTGGCCTGCATGATCCTGCTGTTCAACGGCATGCAGGGATCACTGTCGATGGTCTACGACCGCGAGATGGGCAGCATGCGCGTACTGCTGACCAGCCCCCTGCCACGCACCTTCGTGCTGTGCAGCAAGCTGCTGGCCACGTCACTGATCTCGTTGTTGCAGGTGTATGCGTTTCTGGCGATAGCCTGGGTTTACGGCGTGCGGCCACCCGCCATGGGTCTGTTGCTGGCGTTACCGGCGCTGCTGCTGGTGGCGTTGATGCTCAGCGCACTGGGCCTGTTGCTGTCGAACGCAATCCGCCAGCTGGAGAACTTTGCCGGGGTGATGAATTTCGTGATCTTCCCGCTGTTTTTCCTGTCATCGGCGCTGTATCCGCTATGGAAGATGCGCGAGGCCAGCGAGTGGCTGTATTGGCTGTGCGCGGTCAATCCGTTCACCCATGCGGTGGAGCTGGTGCGTTTTGCCCTGTATGAACGCTTCAATCCGCTGGCACTGGCGGTGTGCACGGGGTTGACGCTGCTGTTTGCGTTGCTCGCCGTACTGACCTTCAACCCGCAGCACGCGGCCTTGCGCAAAACCAACTGACAACGCAGGTCAACTGTGGGAGCGGGCTTGCTCGCGAAAGCGTTGTGTCAGTCAACTCATTTATTGAATGTGACGCCGCCTTCGCGAGCAAGCCCGCTCCCACAGGGGGATCTTCATTGAACAGGGTGAAATTACTACTTTAGTACTGGTTTCCCTGTCTATCGTCGCATTCCCAACGCCCCCCCGACTGGCATGTAATAGGTTCATAACTATAAGGACTGAACCCATGCCGCGTGCCCGACACTGTCTGCTGCGCCCTTCTTTCGCCGCCCTGTCGCTGTGCGTCGTACTCGGCGTTGCGCAGGCCGATTCCCCGCTCTTCTCAGTTGACGGCTATCGCATCGACCTGTATCGCAGCCCGACGCCGAAGCAGTTGCCGGGCGCGACCATCGTCGACACACCTGCCCTGCAATTACTGCTTGAGCAAAAGCCGCGTCCGCTGCTGATCGACGTCTACCGTCGCCAATGGCTGCAAGGGCAATTCATCGAAGACCAGCCCCATGAAAACCTGCCCGGAAGCCATTGGCTGGCCAATACCGGTGACGGTGAGCTGACGCCGCAATGGCAGGATTATTTCGCCGGCAACCTGAAAAAGCTGACCGCCGGTGACCCGATGCAACCGCTGGTCTTCTATTGCCGCGCCGACTGCTGGTTGAGCTGGAACGCGGTCAAACGCGCAGCCACCATGGGCTATAAGACCCTGTATTGGTATCGCGATGGCCTGGACGCCTGGCAAGCGGCCAGGCTGCCGGTTTCGCCGTCCAGACCCGAACCCTTTCCCTGAGCTTTACGCGTGCGTGTTGTTGCCACACCATAATCAAAATAATGAGGTGAAAGGCTATGTACAAAATTCTGATTGCCGACGATCACCCGCTGTTTCGCGAAGCCATTCACAACGTCATCAGCGACGGTTTTGCCGGCAGCGAAGTGATGGAAACCGCTGACCTGGACAGCGCCCTGGCGCTGACCCAGGAACACGATGACCTGGACCTGATCCTGCTCGACCTGAACATGCCCGGCATGCACGGGCTAAATGGCCTGATCAACCTGCGCAATGAAGCGCCGACCATTCCGGTGGTGATTGTCTCCGCCGAGCAGGACAAACAGATCGTGCTGCAAGCCATCACCTACGGCGCGGTGGGTTTCATCACCAAGTCTTCACCCCGTGCCCAGATGACCGATGCCATCCAACAGATTCTCAATGGCAATGTCTACCTGCCTCCGGACATCATCCGCACCGCCAAAAGCAGCACCCACCGGCGGATGAACGACACCCCGAGCTTCCCGCCCGAACTGCTCCAGGCCCTGACCCGCAAGCAACTGCAGGTGCTGGAACGCATGACCAAGGGCGAATCGAACAAGCAGATCGCCTACACCCTGGAAATCGCCGAGACCACGGTCAAGGCCCACGTCTCGGCGATCCTGCGCAAGCTCAACGTGCACAACCGGGTGCAGGCGATCCTGAGTGCCGGGGATATTGATTTCGGGTCTTATTTGCGGCGTTGAGCCAGCAAGACCGTGGCGCGCCCTTCGCGAGCAAGCCCGCTCCCACAGGTACATCGCTGTCCTTGTGGGAGCGGGCTTGCTCGCGAAGGGGCCGTCCCATGCTCCGAAGATTTCAAGGTCGGCCAAGCAAATGACTCATCGCCGTCTTCAGCTTCATCGGCCGCACCGGCTTGTGCATCAGGGTGTGGCCCAGTTCGCGGATCTGCTGCTTGAGTTCATTGCTGTAGTTGGCCGTGATCATCATCGCCGGGACCGGTGATGCGCGCCGGGCATTGATGCGCGCCACAGCGTCGACACCGTTCTGATCGTTGTCCAAGTGGTAATCGGCGATCAGCAAGTCGACCTCGGCGTGGTAGTTGTCCACTTGCCGCGCCAGGTCCTCCTCCGACAGCGCCGTCACCACCCGACACCCCCACCCTTCCAGCAAGGTGCGCATGCCGGCACAGATGGTCGCGTCGTTGTCCAGCACCCATATCCGTGCACCACGCAGACGCTCAAGCATCGGCTCGCTCATCTGCAATGTCGGCAGCGGTTTCGGCGCGGTGGTGCTCAACGGAACTTCGACCGAGAACATCGAGCCACGGCCCGGCCATGAACGCACATGAATACGATGCCCGAGGATGCCGGCAATTTTCTCGACAATCGCCAGGCCCAGGCCCAAACCGCGATCCTGATCCGGTCGCTGCACATCACCGCGCTTGAACTCCTGGAAAATCTCCTCCAGGCGATGCTCGGCAATGCCCATGCCGCTGTCCCAGACTTCGATCGTCAGGCACTGATGATGCCGCCGGCAACCGAGCACTACGCGACCACTGTAGGTATAGCGAATCGCATTGCTCAGCAGGTTGCGCAGAATCCGCGCCAGCAACTGGATGTCACTGCGCACCAGCGCCGAACAACCGATGAAGTGCAGTTGCAGGCCTTCACTGCGCGCCACCTGGGTGTATTCGGCGGCCAGGTTGTCCAGCAGTTCACTGAGGGCGAACGGTGCAATGTCGGCCTTGATCACCCCCGCATCGAGTTTGGAAATATCCACCAGGGTGCCCAGCAGGTTTTCTACGTCTTCCAGGGAATTGCTCACATTGCGCACCAGAATCTCGCTGGACATCGGCTCGCGCCGCTCCAGCAAGGCACTGGTAAACAGGCGCGCGGCATTCAACGGTTGCAGCAGGTCGTGGCTGACGGCGGCGAGGAACTTGGTTTTCGACAGGTTGGCCTGCTCGGCTTCCTGCTTGGCCTCGCGCAAGCGTGACTCGACCTGGCGACGCTCATCGATCTCACGCAGCAGTTGGTCGTTGAGGATGGTCAATTCCGCCGTGCGCTCGCGTACCCGCAACTCAAGGTTCTGATAAGCCTGATGCAGCGCCTCGGCGGTGCGGCGGCGTTCGGTGATGTCGCGGATCAGCACGAAGATCCCCACCACCTCGCCACTGGCCAGACGATTGGGCACATAGGAGCGCAACATGTAGCGTTCCTGGTTGTTGACGTTGGTTTCGGCAAACTCGAAGGTCACGCTCTCGCCGGCCAGTGCCCTGGCCACGTAGGACTCCAGCCGCTGGTAATGCTGTTCGCTGTGCACTTCGCGCAGACTCTGGCCAAGCATCACGCCCCGAGGCCAGCAGTACCACTCTTCGTAGACCTTGTTGGTGAACTCGTAGACCAGATCGGCATTGAGGTAGGCAATCAATGCCGGCACGTGATCGGTGATCAGACGAATCCAGTGTTCGCTTTCACTCAGCGCTTCGGCGTGCTGGTAGCGTTCGGTAATGTCGGTGAAGGTGTTGACGAAACCGCCGGTAGGCAACGGATGGGTGCGGATTTCCAGGACCCGGCCATCGTACAGGCGCTGCTCGCATTCCCTTACCGGTCGTCCGTTGCCATCGCGACTGGCCGGGGTCAGCAGGTTCAACTCGCTGTCGGCGATCACTTCGGCAAACGGGCGATGGGCCGCCACCGGCGCCAGACCGCTCAACTCAAGGAAGCGCCGGTTCCACAACTCCAGAATGCCCTCGGCGTTAACCATGGCCACCCCTTGGGACAAGTTGTCGACCGCCCGTTGCAACAGATGCGACTTTTGCGCCACCGCCTGCTCACGGCGTACGGTTTCGCTGACTTTGACGTCGGTAATGTCAGTGAACAGAATCACCCGCCCCCCTTCCTGGGTCGGCCGCTCGCTGACTTGCAACCAGCGCCCGTTCTGCAGGCGGTAAAGCAGGTTTTCGTCGGCATGCCCGCGTGGCTCCTCGGTGAACAGGCCGTTGTTCATCATCAGCCGCTTGACCTCGGTCAGGCGCATACCGGCGTTGATCCGCACCCGGCTGTTGCTCCAGAACGCCTTGAAGCGACTGTTGAACAGCACGATGCGCTGCTCGGCGTCGAACAGGACGAAGGCATCGGAAATGCTTTCGATGGCATCGATCAGGTGTTGATGCGCCGTTTCCGCGCGCAGGCGGGCTTCGCTGAGCAAATGATTACCGGCCTTGAGTTCGGCCATGGCCTGATTCAGGGCATCAGTGCGTTCGCGCACTTGCTCGGCCAGCACCACCGAATGCTGGAATGCCGCGTACGGATCGTTGCCGCGGGTCACCCCGGATTCGACCCGTTCGATCAGCGCGCCATTGATGCGCTGCAGTTTATGGTTTTCCAGGCGCAGGCTGACCAGTTCCGCCTGCAGCTCAGCGATGTCCGGGGGCACGACCACGGGCAATGGCAACGCCGGTGAAGGTCTGGTTGATGTGCATGCCATTGAACTGCTCTCCATAGGTGTTGAAACCCATCACCCGTTGCTCACGCAAAAACGTGCCGATCTGATCAAGACTGCCGTCGTCTTCGAGTTCCAGACGCCGCAGAAAACAGTCGCAACCGATGGTCAGCAGCAAATCCCCCAAACGCTCCTGCAAACCCTCGAACAGGCGCTGCAGGTTCGGCAGCATCGGGCCCGGAGTCATGGCGGTGAGGACGATGCCGTTTTCCACGGCGCAGTAGAAACTCAGGCTCAGGTCCGGATGCACCTGCTGGATGGCCCGCACGTAGTACTGCTGGTTGATCCGTACCGCCAACGGGTGCGCGGCAAAGACCCGGTGATCGAGCTCCGCCACCGGCACGCCGATGTGCCGGGCGTACTCGGCGGCGGCCGGCTCGGCGTTGAGTTCGAAGACCCGGCGCAAGGTGCTGTCGGCCCCGGTGACCACCAGCTTCTCGGTTCGGGGCAGCACGTGGTGAGTCGTGAACACTTCGAAATCCAGCCAGGTATTGACCAGCACCACCACGGCTGCGCCGCTGTGAAACTCGCCATCGAAGTACACATGGGTATGGGTCAGGTAGTTATCGTCGCCCGCCGAGCCGCCGAAATGCGGAATGTCGCCCAATGCCGCGCTCAAGGCCGCCAGGACCATTTCTTCGCGGCTGGACAGGCCATCGAGCAGGGTCAGGGCAAAGCTGTTGCCCTTGATCGGGGCCAGGGTGTTGCTGCGACAGCCACTGACCAGGCGCTCGACCATCTGCTGGGCGTCGATCAGGCTGAAGTGCTCCATTTCGTCGATCAACTCGATCGCGATGGAAAAGTGCCGATGATCGAAGCCCACCGCAGTGACGCAATTGCGCCCGTAGCCCAGCGGAGTGATTTCCCCGGCACTGGTGCAGCCCACCAGGCGAATGCCGCCGAAGCTTTGCTGCAAGGCCTGGCCCAGCGCCTGCAAGTCGTACTCGGCGGAACAGAAGAACAACACGAACCCCAGGTGTGGGTGCAACAACTGTCGTGCCAGTTCCTGCGCGACCTGCCAGGCATCGGTGGCCTGGGACATGGCACTGACGATACCTTCGTTCTGGACCGGCTGCATCGTCACCTCCCACAGGTGCGTGTGTATGAGGTACGAGTGTACGAAGCCTGCGAGGTGCGACGAATGCTACTTGGGTAGCGGGTAGCCGCTTCGATGGGATGAGACAGATAAAGCTCCCACACTAGTTTTGGTTATCCGCAGGTGTTGCGTACACCCGGTAACCCTGTGGGAGCGAGCTTGCTCGCGATGGGGCCATCACAGCCAACATCCATGTCGCCTGACACTCAGCCATCGCGAGCAAGCTCGCTCCCACAATTATCTGTATTCCAGCCTGCTACCAGGTCAGCACCGCACCCACTGCAAAGGTGTCGGTGTCTTCGTTCTGCTCGTCGGTGTCGTGGCCGTTGATTTCGAACTGGTTGTACTCGGCCACCAGCTTGAGGTTGTCGTTCACGTCATGGAACAGCGCGATGCCGCGGGTCTCGTAGTCCGCGCCGCTGCCGACCACGCCGTTGCCATCATCATTGGTCTTGCCGTAGGACAAGGCGAGACGGTTCTTGCCCAGTTTGTAGGAGCCCTGCAACAGATATCCGTCGCTGTCGACGTTACGCAGTGTCGGCTCGCCGGCATTGTTGGTGAAAAACGGGTTGATGCCCTTCGCCTGGAAACCGGACCCGGTGAGGGACAAACCGCCCATCTTCGCCTGCACACCGTAACCGACACCCTTGGAGGTGACGGTCTCAACCGTGGAGTCGGTGTTGTCCGAGGTCTGGTAGCTGCCGTTGACCCAGCTGTAGATTTTTGCCCCGGCCAGGTCGAACTGATAGGTGATTTCGCTCTCGGTACGCGGGTTTTCCTGATAAGCCTTACCCGTTGGGCTGCTGTCGTTGGTGTCCACCGGGTCCATGATGCCTACTGCCACGCGCAGACCGTCCAATACAGGGGTGCGATAGGTTATCTGCGAGGTCGGGAACGGGTACGGGTAACCGGTGCCGATGTTGCCGAACGACACCCCGCCGCCATCCACCAGCCCCAACGTATCGCTGACCTGACCGTAACCGGCGAGCATTTCGTCGAGCAGGATGTTGGAACGGGCGAACAGCCCGAAGTCTTTGCCGATCAGCACTTCGCCCCATTCCGGGTTGGCCACGGTGCCGAAGAACTGCCGCACATCGATGGCGGTGTCGGTGCCATTGGTTTGGCTGTCGTTGATGGTGACCCAGAACGAAGCGCGGGCACCGAGCTTGAGATCGTCTACCTGCTTGCCCATGTTGAACCCCAGGTAGTTGGGCAAAAAGCCCATCTTCACCCGTGACTGCCGACGGTCGAACTGTTCGCCGGCACGATCGACATCGCTGTTCACATAAAAGGCGTTGATGTAGCCGTCGGTGGAGAACGTGGTCTGGTCCTTGTCGTACAGCATGATATCCGCCTCGGCCACCGGGCTCAGGCCAAGGGCAGACAGGCTGGCGATGAAGACCGGCAGAAAACGATGCGTGAAGTTCTTATTGTTGTGCATGGCGCGCTCCGAAACGGGGGACTAAGTGTCGGAGGCGATTATCGAAACCTGACCGGCGGCGCCATACGCTGCCTTGGGGGTGGTTTTCAGGCGATTTGGAATGGCTGGCAGTGCATGACCACTACGGCGTAAGACCGCTTGTCGGCGAGGTTCGCAACTTAGGGTGTAGACCTGCGGACCCGACTGGCATCCACAGGACCCGGAACCGGCTAGGCATTGGCTTTGAACAGCATGTAAGCGGCGACCACGACGCAGACACTGGCAAACCCGACCTGCAACGCCCGCGCCGGCACCCGGGTGCAGAGCTTGCGGCCGATGATCATGCCGGCGATGCTGGCGCCAATAAAGGTGGCGCCAACACTGTCGATGCGCACGCCGGCATGGAGCGCGCCGATCACGCCGATGGCCGAAATCAGGCAGATCACCATCAGCGAGGTGGCGACGATTGCGCGCATCTGCACATCGGTCAATTGCTTGAAGGCCGGGACGATCAGGAAGCCGCCACCGACACCCAGCAACCCCGACACCACACCGGTCACTGCACCGAGGGCCGCGAGGGTCGCAGTGCATTTGGCGGTCCAGGAAAAGCGTCCAGTCTGTTGATCGAGCATGCAGTTTTTCTGGCCCCAGTTGGCATGGCCGTGATCGCTGGGCCCCTCATTCTTGCGCTCGCGGCGCAACATCCGCCCGGCCACCATGACCATCAGCAGGCTGAACAGGATCATCAGGATTTTTTCCGGCAACTGATGGGCGAAGTAGATACCCACCGGCGAAAACACCGCGCCGAGCGCTGCGATCAACAACGCCGCGCGGTAACGCACCAGGCCATGACGCAAACCATTGATGGCGCCGACCGCCGCCGCACTGCCCACCGCAAACAACGCCACCGGAGCGGCCTGAGTCATGCTCCAGCCCAACCCCAACACCAGGGCCGGCACCGCGAGAATTCCGCCACCCGCACCGGTCAGCCCCAACACCAACCCCATCACCACGCCAAACAGACTTGCCAGCAACATAAAACACTCGTGATCCGCGACTGAACTCCGGGAACGCCCGGTATCGATGGATGACAGGATAGAGCCCGCGCAGGATTTTTCATTAACTGAATGCAGGCGAAACTGGTCAGCGCAGGGAAAATGAATCTACCCTCAACGCTTATCCCGAAAGAATTGGCCACCATGCCTGCCCTGATTGAAGCTTTTTTTGACGACGCCTCGTCGACCTACAGTTACGTGATCTACGAAGACGATGACGGACAATGCGCGATTGTCGACGCGGTGCTTGATTACAATCCCGCTGCCGGCCGCACGGCCACCTCCCAGGCCGACAGGATCATTGCCTTTGTGCGCGAACACCGGTTGCAGGTGCAATGGCTGCTGGAAACCCATGCCCACGCCGATCATCTGTCCGCCGCGCCTTATCTGCGGCGCGAGCTGGGCGGCAAGATCGCTATCGGTCAGTCAATCTGCAAGGTCCAGGATGTGTTCAAGACCCTGTTCAACCTTGAGCCGCAGTTTCGCAGCGATGGCTCGCAGTTCGATCACCTGTTCGCCCCGGATGAATCCTTCAGCATCGGCAACCTCAAGGCCACCGCACTGCACGTACCCGGCCATACTCCGGCGGACATGGCGTACCTGATCGACGGCGATGTGATTCTGGTGGGCGATACGCTGTTCATGCCCGACGTCGGCACTGCGCGCTGCGACTTCCCCGGCGGCAATGCCAACCAGATGTTCGCCTCGATCCACAAACTGCTGGCCTTCCCCGCCAGCGTGCGCCTGTATGTCTGCCACGACTACCCGCCCGAGGGCCGCGAACCGCACTGCATGACCACCGTCGGTGAACAGCGCAAAGGCAACATCCACGTGCGCGACGGCATCGACGAAAATGCCTTCGTTGAAATGCGCACCAAGCGCGATGCCGGACTGGGCATGCCGACGCTGTTGCTGCCGGCAATTCAAGTGAATGTACGGGCGGGGAATTTGCCGCCGGCCGAGGACAATGGCGTGACTTACCTGAAAATCCCCCTGAACAAATTCTGACCCCGTAGCAGCTGTCGAGCACCGCGAGGCAGCGTTCGGCGACGAAGTCGACGCAAAACCTGCACCCGTGCTCGTTCAGGTAAACCGCGTTGGCTGGATGACGACGGCTTCGCCGCCGGACGCTGCCTCGCGGTGCTCGACAGCGGCTACAGGGGCTTGCGTTTAATTGCCCAGGGTCAGGCCATTGGCCGGCAATGGCAGCGCGGTTTTATAGCGGACTTGTTTAAGCGCGAAGCTCGAACGAATGTTCGCCACCCCCGGCACCTTGGTCAGAAAGTCCATCATGAAACGCTCCAGCGACTGGATGGTCGGCACCAGCACGCGGATCAGGTAGTCCGGATCGCCGGCCATCAGGTAGCACTCCATCACCTCGGGGCGATCGGAAATCGCCTCTTCGAAATGCTGCAACGCCTCCTCCACCTGCTTTTCCAGGCTGACGTGAATGAACACGTTCACATGCAGCCCCAGCAGGTCGGCGTCCAGCAGCGTCACTTGCTCGCGAATCACCCCCAATTCTTCCATGGCCTTGACCCGGTTGAAACACGGCGTCGGCGACAGGTTCACCGAGCGCGCCAGGTCGGCGTTAGTGATACGTGCATTCTCCTGAAGGCTGTTGAGAATGCCGATGTCAGTACGGTCCAGTTTGCGCATGAGACAAAACCACCAGTTTTTTATGTTTATGCAGATTTTTTATCTGCAAATGATCTTTAGCGCAACGAAACAGAGAGAAATATTCTTCTTGGGCGGGCCTATGATTGTTGTAGGACAAGATTTCATTTACCGAATGAAATCTGTCAGCTCACTACAAGAAATTCACAAGATCGAGCGTAGAAGCCATGACCCAAGCGTACGAACCGCTGCGCCTGCACGTCCCCGAACCCTCGGGCCGCCCAGGGTGCAAAACCGACTTCTCCTACCTGCACCTGACCGATGCCGGCACGGTGCGCAAACCTCCCATCGACGTTGAACCGGCCGACACGGCCGATCTGGCCCGTGGCCTGATCCGCGTGCTCGACGACCAGGGCAATGCCCTCGGCCCCTGGGCTGAAAACGTGCCGGTGGAGATCCTGCGCAAGGGCATGCGTGCCATGCTCAAGACCCGCATCTACGACAACCGCATGGTGGTCGCCCAGCGTCAGAAAAAAATGTCGTTCTACATGCAGAGCCTCGGCGAAGAAGCCATCGGCAGCGCCCAGGCCCTGGCCTTGAACATCGACGACATGTGCTTCCCGACCTACCGCCAGCAAAGCATCCTGATGGCCCGCGACGTACCGCTGGTCGACCTGATCTGCCAGTTGCTGTCCAATGAGCGCGATCCGCTCAAGGGCCGTCAGCTGCCAATCATGTACTCGGTCAAGGACGCCGGTTTCTTCACCATTTCCGGCAACCTCGCCACCCAGTTCATTCAGGGCGTGGGCTGGGGCATGGCCTCGGCAATCAAGGGCGACACCAAAATCGCCTCGGCCTGGATCGGCGACGGTGCCACCGCCGAGTCGGACTTCCACACGGCCCTGACGTTCGCCCACGTGTACCGTGCACCGGTGATCCTCAACGTGGTCAACAACCAGTGGGCTATTTCGACCTTCCAGGCGATTGCCGGTGGTGAAGCCACCACCTTCGCCGGTCGTGGCGTCGGTTGCGGCATTGCCTCCCTGCGGGTCGATGGCAACGACTTCGTCGCGGTCTATGCCGCCTCTGCCTGGGCCGCCGAACGTGCGCGCCGCGGCCTCGGCCCGACCATGATCGAATGGGTCACCTACCGCGCCGGCCCGCACTCGACCTCCGATGATCCATCGAAATACCGTCCTGCCGATGACTGGAGCCACTTCCCGTTGGGCGATCCGATCGCGCGCCTCAAGCAGCACCTGATCAAAACCGGTCACTGGTCCGAAGAGGAACACACCGCCGTCAGCGCCGAACTGGAAGCCGAAGTGATCGCCGCGCAAAAAGAAGCCGAACAGTACGGCACCCTCGCCGGCGGCCAGATTCCGAGCGCCGCGACCATGTTCGAAGACGTCTACAAAGAGATGCCGGAGCACTTGAAGCGCCAGCGTCAAGAGTTGGGGATCTGACATGAACGATCACAACAACAATATCGAGCTGGAAACCGCCATGACCACGACCACCATGACCATGATCCAGGCCCTGCGCTCGGCCATGGATGTGATGCTTGAACGCGATGACAACGTCGTGGTGTTCGGCCAGGACGTCGGCTACTTCGGCGGTGTGTTCCGCTGCACCGAAGGCCTGCAAGCCAAGTACGGCACCTCGCGGGTGTTCGACGCGCCGATCTCTGAAAGCGGTATCGTCGGCACCGCCGTGGGCATGGGCGCCTACGGTTTGCGCCCGGTGGTGGAGATCCAGTTCGCCGACTACGTCTACCCGGCCTACGATCAGATCATTTCCGAAGCCGCGCGCCTGCGTTACCGCTCGGCCGGCGAGTTCACCGCGCCGATGACCCTGCGCATGCCCTGCGGTGGCGGCATCTACGGCGGCCAGACCCACAGCCAAAGCATCGAGGCACTCTTCACTCAGGTATGCGGCCTGCGCACGGTCATGCCGTCCAACCCGTACGACGCCAAAGGCTTGCTGATCGCCTCCATCGAAAACGATGACCCGGTGATCTTCCTGGAGCCGAAACGCTTGTACAACGGCCCTTTCGACGGCCACCACGAGCGCCCGGTAACCCCTTGGTCGAAACACCCCGCCGCACAGGTTCCGGACGGTTACTACACCGTACCGCTGGACGTTGCCGCGATCGCCCGTCCGGGCAGGGACGTCACCGTGCTGACCTACGGCACCACCGTCTACGTGTCGCAAGTCGCCGCTGAAGAAACCGGCATCGATGCCGAAGTCATCGACCTGCGCAGCCTGTGGCCACTGGACCTGGAAACCATCACCAAGTCGGTGAAAAAGACCGGCCGCTGCGTGATCGTGCACGAAGCGACCCGTACCTGCGGTTTCGGCGCCGAACTGACGGCGCTGGTGCAGGAGCACTGCTTCCACTACCTGGAAGCGCCGATCGAACGCGTCACCGGTTGGGATACCCCTTATCCGCACGCGCAAGAGTGGGCGTATTTCCCAGGCCCGTCCCGAGTGGGCGCGGCGTTGAAACGGGTCATGGAGGTCTGAATGGGCACGCACGTTATTAAAATGCCGGACATTGGCGAAGGCATTGCAGAAGTTGAATTGTCGGTATGGCACGTCAAGGTCGGCGACATGGTCGTCGAGGATCAGGTGCTGGCCGATGTCATGACAGATAAAGCGATGGTGGATATTCCGTCGCCGGTGCATGGCAAGGTGATCGCTCTTGGCGGTCAGCCGGGCGAAGTCATGGCGGTCGGCAGCGTGCTGATCAGCATCGAAGTCGAAGGCGCGGGCAACGTTAAGGAATCGGCGCAACCGGCTCCCGTCAAAGAAGCCCCGGTGGCCGCACCCAAAGTTGAAACCGTGGTTGAAAGCAAACCGGTCGCAGCTCCGCGCCCGGCCGCCGTGTGCCAGGGCCCGTTGGTGGCCCGCGAAGCCGATGAACGCCCACTGGCCTCCCCGGCCGTGCGCAAGCATGCGCTGGACCTCGGCATTCAATTGCGTCTGGTGCGTGGCAGCGGCCCGGCCGGCCGCGTACTGCATGAAGATCTCGAGGCCTATCTGGCCCAGGGTCAGGCGAATGCTTCGGCGCCAGTCGCAGCCGCTTACGCTCAGCGCACTGATGAACAGCAGATCCCGGTGATCGGCATGCGCCGCAAGATTGCCCAGCGCATGCAGGACGCAACCCAGCGCGCCGCCCACTTCAGCTATGTCGAAGAAATCGACGTCACGGCTGTGGAAGAGCTGCGCGCGCACCTCAACGAAAAACACGGTGCGACCCGCGGCAAGCTGACGTTGTTGCCATTCCTGGTCCGTGCGCTGGTTGTCGCCCTGCGTGACTTCCCGCAGATCAACGCCCGTTATGACGACGAGGCACAGGTCATCACCCGCCTCGGCGCCGTGCATGTCGGTATTGCCACGCAAGCCGATATTGGCCTGATGGTGCCGGTGGTACGTCACGCCGAAGCCCGCAGCCTGTGGGACAGCGCGGCGGAAATTTCCCGTTTGGCCACCGCTGCACGCAACGGCAAGGCCAGCCGCGATGAACTGTCCGGGTCAAGCATCACCCTGACCAGCCTCGGCGCCTTGGGCGGCATCGTCAGCACGCCGGTGCTGAACCTGCCGGAAGTGGCGATTGTCGGCGTCAACAAGATCGTCGAGCGGCCAATGGTGATCAAAGGCCAGATCGTGATCCGCAAGATGATGAACCTCTCTAGCTCCTTCGATCACCGGGTGGTCGACGGCATGGACGCGGCGCAATTCATCCAGGCCCTTCGCGGCCTGCTCGAACAACCCGCAACGCTGTTTGTGGACTGATCTTTAGTGGAGCTTCGATGCAAACTTTGAACACTACGCTGCTGATCATCGGCGGCGGCCCTGGCGGCTATGTGACGGCGATCCGTGCCGGCCAGTTGGGCATCCCGAGCATTCTGGTGGAAGGCCAATCGCTGGGCGGTACCTGCCTGAACATTGGCTGCATTCCGTCCAAGGCACTGATCCATGTCGCCGAGCAATTCCACCAGACGCAACACCACAATCAGCATTCGGCCCTGGGCATCAGCGTTTCGGCGCCAACCCTGGACATCGGCAAGAGCGTGGAATGGAAGGACGGTATCGTCGATCGCCTGACCACCGGCGTCGCGGCGCTGCTGAAAAAGAACAAGGTTCAGGTCGTTCAGGGCTGGGCCAAGGTCATCGACGGCAAAACCGTGGAAGTCGGCGATACGCGCATCCAGTGCGAACACCTGGTGCTGGCCACCGGCTCCAAGAGCGTGAACCTGCCGATGCTGCCGATTGGCGGGCCGATCATTTCGTCCACCGAAGCCCTGGCACCGACTTCGGTACCGAAGCGCTTGATCGTGGTCGGCGGTGGTTACATCGGCCTGGAACTGGGTATTGCCTATCGCAAGCTCGGTGCCGAGGTCAGCGTGGTGGAAGCGCAGGAACGCATCCTGCCGGCCTACGACGCCGAACTGACCCAGCCTGTGCACGACGAATTGAAGAAACTCGGCGTGAAGCTTTACTTGAAACACAGCGTGCAAGGATTTGATTCGCAACAAAACACCTTGCAAGTTCTGGATCCGAACGGCGCGATTCTTGACCTGGAAACCGATCAAGTGCTGGTGGCCGTCGGTCGCAAGCCGAACACCCAGGGCTGGAACCTCGAAGCGCTGAACCTGGACATGAACGGTTCGTCGATCAAGATCGACAACCGCTGCCAAACCAGCATGCGCAACGTGTATGCCATCGGCGACCTGAGCGGCGAACCGATGCTCGCGCACCGGGCCATGGCCCAGGGCGAGATGGTTGCCGAACTGATCAGCGGTAAAACCCGTGAGTTCAACCCGACCGCCATCGCCGCCGTGTGCTTCACCGACCCGGAATTGGTGGTGGTCGGCAAGACCCCGGACGAAGCCAAGACCGCAGGTCTGGACTGCATCGTGTCGAGCTTCCCGTTCGCCGCCAATGGCCGGGCCATGACACTGGAGTCGAAAAGCGGCTTCGTGCGCGTGGTCGCCCGTCGCGACAATCATGTGATTGTCGGCTGGCAGGCGGTGGGCGTCGGCGTGTCGGAATTGTCCACGGCGTTTGCGCAGAGCCTGGAAATGGGCGCACGGCTGGAGGACATCGGCGGCACCATCCATGCGCATCCGACGCTGGGTGAGGCCGTGCAGGAAGCAGCGTTGCGTGCGCTGGGGCATGCGTTGCATCTGTGAGTCGGGGCGATTAATGGTGGCTGTAATGGCCTCTTCGCGAGCACGCCCGCTCCCACAGGGGAATGCATTCCAAATGTGGGAGCGGGCTTGCTCGCGAATTCTCAAGGTCAATGCGAATTATCTGCCGATCACCCGATAGTCTGGGCTGCGATTTAGCCCAAGAATGAAGTATTGTTGTCCCCATCCAAAAAACGTCAGAAGCCTTGAACCGTTTCGGCGGTTGTTAAGTGATAGAGGGTGTCATGGGTAACGAAAGCATTAATTGGGACAAGCTGGGTTTTGACTACATCAAGACCGACAAGCGCTATCTGTCGTACTGGCGCAATGGCGAGTGGGACAAAGGCACCCTGACCGAAGATAACGTGCTGCACATCAGCGAAGGCTCCACTGCTCTTCACTATGGCCAGCAATGCTTCGAAGGCATGAAGGCCTATCGCTGCAAGGACGGCTCGATCAACCTGTTCCGTCCGGACCAGAACGCCCTGCGCATGCAGCGCAGTTGCGCCCGCCTGCTGATGCCGCAGGTGGAAACCGAGCAGTTCATCGAAGCCTGTAAAGAAGTGGTCCGCGCCAACGAGCGTTTCATTCCGCCGTATGGCACTGGCGGCGCGCTTTACCTGCGCCCGTTCGTGATCGGCGTGGGTGACAACATCGGCGTGCGTACCGCTCCCGAGTTCATTTTCTCGATCTTTTGCATCCCGGTTGGCGCCTACTTCAAGGGCGGCCTGACCCCGCACAATTTCCTGATCTCCAGCTACGACCGCGCCGCGCCACAAGGCACCGGTGCCGCCAAGGTCGGTGGCAACTACGCCGCCAGCCTGATGCCGGGCTCCCAGGCCAAGAAGGCGCATTTCGCCGACTGCATCTACCTGGACCCATTGACCCATACCAAGATCGAGGAAGTCGGTTCGGCCAACTTCTTCGGGATCACCCACGACAACAAGTTCGTGACCCCGAACTCGCCATCGGTACTGCCGGGCATCACCCGTCTGTCGCTGATCGAACTGGCCAGGTCCCGCCTGGGTCTGGACGTGGTCGAAGGCGACGTGTTCATCGACAAGCTCGCCGACTTCAAGGAAGCCGGTGCTTGCGGTACTGCGGCGGTGATCACGCCGATTGGCGGCATCAACTACAACGACCACCTGCACGTGTTCCACAGCGAAACCGAAGTCGGCCCGATCACCCAGAAGCTCTACAAAGAGCTGACCGGCGTGCAAACCGGCGACATCGAAGCGCCAGCAGGCTGGATCGTCAAAGTCTGACCTGACGCCAGATACACAAAAGCCCCCCATCGGTCACCCTATGGGGGGCTTTTTTGTCTGGAACTCACCCTTGATAACACCAGCCCCCCTGTGGGAGTGGGCTTGCCCGCGAAGGGGCCGTCAGATTCCACATCATCATTGCCTGACACACCGCTTTCGCGAGCAAGCCCGCTCCCACAGGGGTTTTCAGTGTGCAATACCAGTGTGGGAGCGGGCTTGCTCGCGAAGGCAGTATGTCAGTCACCACAGAAACAACCGGAAAAATACTATTGATCGTTAACGGATACACCCGGCGTGGTCGAAGCTGCCGCAATTAGTGATCTTTTGCCGTTGCCTTCAACCAGCAGCGGCAACTCAACCCCGAACCGCCCCGCCATCTCCTTACGCCCCAACGCCGTCAGCCCCAACGCACGACTGTCCAGATCCTGCGTCACCCACTTGCGCTTGAGCGCCGTTTGCAACAACGCCGCCCCTAGCGATCCACCCAAGTGCGGCCGACGCATGCTCCAGTCCAGGCACGGGCAGGCAAAACGGCGGCGCAAGGTGCTCAAGTCCTGCACCTCGATCCCAAGCCCTTGAAACATTGCCGAACCACTGTCGCTCAAGCGATAGGCCTGTTCATCGGTTTCCTCAAGCCAGCCCGCTTCGAGCATCCGGTCATGCAACAGCACGGCCAGGGTTCCCGCCATGTGGTCGTAGCAGGTGCGGGCAAATTGCAGGCGATCCGGGGTACGCGACTGGAAGCTCGGCGCGCTGTTCTGGCCGATCACCATCAGCGCTTCCAGGGCCTGGGCCACACGTTTGTCCGCCAGGCTGTAATAGCGGTGACGTCCCTGGACGTGCAGCCGAATCAGCGCCAGCTCCTTGAGTTTGGCCAGATGGGCACTGGCGGTCGACGCGCTGACTTCGGCCACGGCCGCCAGTTCGGTGCTGGTGCGAGCGTGACCGTCCATCAGTGAGCAAAGGATTTTCGTCCGTGCAGGCTCCGCGATGGCTGCCGCCACTTGCGAGACACCGATGTCGTGTTGTTCTGCGCTCATATTTCGCTCCCGGACGAATCAACGCTCTTTCGGACTGGAGATAGTAGCAACACTTTCCAACAACAAAAGGCTGTGCCCATGGACCCGATCATCGCTGCGACCCATGCCGATCCTTATCCCTACTACGCACAACTGCGCGCCGAGGGCGGGCTGGTTTTCCATCCCGGGCTGAACATGTGGGTGGCCAGCAACGCCCATGCGGTGGCCGCCGTGCTGGCGCATCCCGATTGCCACGTTCGCCCCGCGCAGGAGCCAGTCCCCAAGGCGATTGCCGATGGCATGGCCGGCCAGGTGTTCGGTCAACTGATGCGTATGAATGAAGGTGAGCGCCAGCGTTGTCCACGGTCGGCGATTGCGCCGGGGCTGGAGTTGATCGATAGGCGGGAAGTCGAGGCCCTGGTCAGCGCCCGATTGATGACCGCGGATGCCGCTGGCCTGTACAACGCCATGTTTCGTGGGCCGGTGTGCGTGGTGGCGGCGTTGTTGGGTTTCACCCCGGCTCAAGGCCGCGCCATCAGCGAGTTGACGGCAGATTTCGTGGCCTGCCTGTCGCCCCTGAGTCGTCCGGCGCAACTGACTGCGGCCCATGCCGCCGCCGAACAATTGAGCGGTTACTGTGTCGAGCTTCTGGCCGACTCGGACAACCACAGCCTTCTGCTTGCGGGCATCCGCCAGCGCTTCGCGTCCGGTGCGCCGCAAACCCTGATCGCCAACCTGATCGGCCTTTTCTCCCAGACCTTCGAGGCCACTGCCGGTCTGATCGGCAATGCCGTGCTGGCATTGATTCAACACCCGTCGCTGCACAGCGAATCAACCCCTATCGAAGACCTGCTGGCCGAAGTGCAGCGCTTCGACCCGCCGGTACAAAACACCCGCCGCTTCGTCGCCGCCCCTTGCGAGATTGACGGAGTGAGGCTGAATGCCGCAGACGTGATTCTGGTGCTGCTGGCCTCAGCCAATCGCGACCCGCAGCTCAACGACAACCCCGACACCTTCCTGCTCGACCGCCCGAACCGGCGCAGCTTCACCTTTGGTGCGGGGCGCCATCAATGTCCGGGGCGATTGCTGGCGTTGAGCATTGCTGGCGCGACGCTCAAGCAGCTCCTAGCAATGGAGCCGGCACTGGACCAGCTGAAACGGGAATACCGCCCCTCCGCGAATGGACGGATTCCACTGTTCAGTGATTGACCGAAGGTTCAGTCGTGAATGCCGCTCAAGCCGTGCGGTACTCGACGGTCAGGTGAGACAACTCATGAACCGGCGCCAGGCGTTCGCGAATGGTGTCGGCGCTGACATTGGCCGCCGCCACAACGCTGACAATCGCGGCCCGCGCCTGAGGGCCGACCTGCCAGACATGCAGATCGCTGATGCGCACATCGCCCGACGACTCGAGCAGTTCACGAATCTCGTCGGCGACGTGTGTATCCGTGACATCAAGCAACACGGCGGCGCTGTCACGCATCAATCCAACAGCCCATTTCGCGATCACGATGGCGCCGACGATGCCCATCACCGGATCCAGCCACACCCATCCCAGATAGCGCCCTGCCAGCAATGCGGCAATCGCCAGCACCGAAGTCAAGGCGTCGGCCAGCACATGGACATAGGCCGAGCGCAGGTTGTTGTCGTGATGGTGATGATGGCCGTGGTCATGGCTGTGATCATGACCATGATGACCGTGGTCGCCCGCCAGCAAAAAGGCACTGGCAATGTTCACCGCCAGCCCCACCACCGCAATCACTGTCGCTTCGGTGAATGCCACTGTAGTTGGCTGAAACAGGCGAAAAACCGATTCCCCGGCTATGCCGATCGCTACCAGCCCCAGCACCATGGCCGAGGCAAAACCGGCGAGATCCCCGACCTTGCCGGTGCCGAAGCTGTAACGCACGTTGTTGGCATTGCGCCGTGCGAATCCATAGGCCGCCGCAGCGATGCCCAAGGCCCCGGCATGGGTGGCCATGTGAAAACCATCGGCCAGCAGCGCCATGGAACCGGTGATGTAACCGGCGGCAATTTCGCCAATCATCATCACAAACGTCAGCGCCACTACCCATAAGGTGCGACGGGCGTTTTCATCATGGGAAGCGCCGAGAAATACATGGTCGTGAGAAAAACGCGAAGCCTGCGGTATCAGTGCCATGGGATTCGGGCCTCTATTTGGCATAACGACGGATGGCCAGCAACAAGTCTTCCACGCCCTGTGCGCGTTCTTCGTCGCTGAGATCTGGATGCGCCACATGCTCGCGGGCGTGGGCGTCGATGAACTGGTCCAGCAGGCCATTGACCGCGCCCCGGATGGCGGCCACCAGATGCAGGGTCTTGGCGCAATCGGCATCGGATTCAAGCGCTCGCTCGACGGCCTCCACCTGGCCGGCAATCCGCTTCACCCGTTTGATCAAGTCATCTTTGTGTTCGTGAATGTGCGACATACGTATACCCCCTACCCCTATATGACGCCTATGGTCGCCGATAGAGCGGAGGCAAGCAAGGCACAACCAGATGATTGGTTGGTTTGGCGTGAAATCGATTTTCGCCGACCAGTTGCCCGCTAAACGTTTGGGTGCATCACTCCAACTGCCCAACCCGCCCCACATCCGGCCAGAACAAAGCCGCCTGCCCCTGACGACCTCCCATCGAATCCACCAACGTCCACACCTTGCCTTCATGAATCATGAAGGCATTACCTTTCCGATCGACCCGATAGCCACTGTAATCGTGAGCAATGCCATTGGCCGAGACCCGCTCCAGCAGGGACTGGCGCAGGGCGCGGTCCAGTGGTGAGGCGCTGAAGCGCGAGGGCATGCCCAGAAATTCCGAGCGCGGGCACTTGAAGCAAGCCAGTGCCTAATGCCAGTCAGTTAAGCAATTTCAGCCGCGACACCCTTTGTAGCAGCTGCCGAGCCCGCGAGGCTGCGTTCGGCTGCGAAGCAGTCGTAAAATCAGTCATTGCGGTACGTCAGGCAGACCGCGTCAGCTGGACTCACGACTGCTACGCAGCCGAACGCAGCCTCGCGGGCTCGGCAGCTGCTACAGATCGCATTAGCGCTTAACTGATAGGCATTAGGCCAGTGCCTGTTCATTGGCGTAGAAGAACAGAGGATCGTCTTCAGTGCCGTGGGCCAGCAGACGGCGCGTGGGTGTGCAACCAGTGCAGGCGTTCAAGTCTGGTCAGCGATTCCGGGGCGGACAGGTGTTCGCCGGTCCAGTGCCGATAAGACTCGTCGATTAACCCAATCACCGCGTCGTATTCATCGATCAGCAACATGCGCTCTCCCAGGCATACGCGGTCAATCATCCCGCGTCAGCACTTCCAGCAATTCAATTTCGAAGATCAGGTTCGAATTCGGCATGATCTTGCCCATGGTGCGTTCGCCATAAGCCAGATGCGCCGGCACCAGCAACTTGCGCTTGCCACCGACCCGCATGCCCATGATCCCCTGGTCCCAGCCCTTGATGACCCGCCCGGTGCCGATCACGCACTGAAAGGGTTTGCCACGGCTGTAGGAAGAATCGAATTCGCTCCCGTCCTCCAGCCAGCCACGGTACTGGGTGGTGATCAGCGCGCCTTTTACGGCGGCTTTTCCGTCACCCAGTTGAAGATCGATTACCTGAAGCTCGTCATTCATTGATTTCACTCGTATGCTCACCCGCCCTCAAGGGCCTGTCGGGCGCCGTTTTCCCAGATTTGCCCTCGATTGGCAACCATTGCCGCCTCCGCACACGGCATTCGAAGCTGTTTGCTGAACTAAAATAATCAACAATTAACCGTACGGTTCACCGCCCTGATGGCCATCCCCGAATGATCTTGCTCTGGACCAGTGTCATCCTTGGTTCAACAACGCTCACCCTGATCGTCGCGCTGGTCTGTCCCGACGAAACGATCCGCTGGCTGCGGGAAACCGGTGCGGGCACACAGCGAATAGCGCTTCGTGCCGGGCCGTGATACATGACTGTTATCATAAGAATGTTTCGAACTGTACCGGCAACACCGGGTTGCACCCGAGTAGGCTGCTCAAAAACCTATCGGAATTCGCCATGCACATCGCCATTCTGACCTTTGACGGTTTCAACGAACTGGACTCGCTGATCGCCTACGGCATGCTCAGCCGGGTTTCACTACTCGGGGACAAGGATTGGCGCGTAAGCATCGCGTCGCCGACGCCGCGGGTCACGTCGATGAATGGCTTGACCATCGACGCGCACATCGATCTCGCCGAGGCCTGTCAGGCGGATGCGGTGCTGGTGGGCAGTGGTCGCAAGACCCGGGAAGTGGCCGCAACCCCCGGGATCATGGCGCAACTGCAATTCGATCCAGCACGCCAACTGCTGGCGGCCCAGTGTTCCGGCACTTTCCTGCTGGCCAGACTCGGCCTGCTCGGGGATGCCCCCGCCTGCACCGATGCCATCAGCAAACCCTGGGTGCTGGAAGCCGGGGTCAATGTCGTCAATCAGGCGTTCCATGCCAACGGCAACATTGCCACCGCGGGTGGCTGCCTGGCGTCGCCGTATCTCGCGGCCTGGATCCTGGCCCGGTTGAAAGGCCGTGAAACCGCCCGGGAAGTGCTGAACAATTTTGCCCCGGTGGGTGAGAAGGATGAGTATGTGACCCGGGGGATGGCACATATCGAGGCGTTTATCTGATCGTTCAGCCATCCAGCCTGACGCAGGTACAGCCCTCTCCCTGGATGCATTGATCCACTTTGCACATCAATGCATGCCAACAATGCAATTAACATATCGATGCCCCTGCTCCACTATCCACCCCAATAAGAACCGTGCGCCGCGTCCTGTCGGCGCACGTCATAAAAGCGGTGGAGTACACGTCAATGACAGCATCAATCCAACGGCCCGCGACTGCCGGTCGCTCCCGGGCCAGTGCGATTTTCCGGGTCACCTCGGGCAACTTCCTCGAGCAGTTCGACTTCTTCCTTTTTGGCTTCTATGCCACGCAGATCGCTGCCGTGTTCTTTCCGGCAAGCAGCGAATTCGCCTCGCTGATGATGACCTTCGCGGTGTTCGGCGCAGGCTTTCTGATGCGTCCGTTGGGCGCGGTGGTGCTGGGTGCCTACATCGATGATGTGGGCCGACGCAAAGGGTTGATCGTGACCCTGTCGATCATGGCCAGCGGCACGATCCTGATTGTGCTGGTACCCGGTTACGAAACCATCGGTTTGTTCGCCCCGGCCCTGGTGCTGATCGGGCGGCTGCTGCAGGGCTTTTCCGCCGGTGCGGAACTGGGTGGCGTGTCGGTGTATCTCGCCGAAATCGCCACACCCGGCCACAAGGGCTTTTTCACCAGTTGGCAGTCAGGCAGCCAGCAAGTGGCGATCATCGTCGCCGCCGCGCTGGGTTACGCCTTGAACCAGTGGATGGCACCGAGTGCGATTGCCGAGTGGGGCTGGCGGATTCCGTTCTTCGTCGGCTGCATGATCGTGCCATTCATCTTTCTGCTGCGCCGCAACCTGGAAGAAACCGAAGAGTTCGCCACCCGTAAACACCGCCCGAACATGGGTGAGGTGTTCCGCACCCTGGGGCAAAACTGGCTGATCGTGTTCGCGGGCATGATGATGGTCGCCCTGACCACCACCGCGTTCTACCTGATCACGGTGTACGCGCCGACCTTCGGTAAAACCGTGTTGCACCTGAGCACGTCCGATGCGCTGCTGGTGACATTGCTGGTCGGCGTCTCGAATTTCATCTGGCTGCCGATTGGCGGCGCACTTTCGGACCGTATCGGTCGACGCCCGGTGTTGATCGCCATGGCCTTGCTGGCCATCGCCACCACCTACCCGATGCTGACCTTTCTGGTCAATGCGCCGAGCTTCATCCATATGCTGCTGGTGCTGTTGTGGCTGTCGTTCATTTATGGCCTGTACAACGGCGCGATGATCCCGGCGCTGACGGAAATCATGCCAGTGGAGGTTCGGGTGGCCGGTTTCTCCCTCGCTTATAGCCTGGCCACGGCCGTGTTCGGTGGGTTCACCCCGGCGATGTCGACCTTGCTGATCCAGTACACCGGCGACAAGGCTGCACCCGGTTACTGGATGAGTTTCGCAGCACTGTGCGCGCTGTGCGCGACGCTCTTGCTCTATCGCCGAGCCTCGAATCATCTGCAGCCGGTGGCATCGTGAACCAGCCTTTTATCGAGAACATGACCATGAAAAAACAGTTTGGTTTTGCCGCCCTCACGCTGGTGGCCACCCTGGTTTTGAGCGGCATTGCCCAAGCGGAAGAGATCCGCGTGATGACCTCCGGCGGCTTCACTGCGGCCTACAAGATCCTCGGCCCGAAGTTCACCGCCGCCACCGGTAACACCCTCGACACCGCACTGGGTCCATCCATGGGCAAGGCGCCAGAGGCGATTCCCAATCGCCTGGCTCGTGGTGAGCAAGCCGACGTGGTGATCATGGTCGGCTACGCGCTGGACGATCTGATCAAACAGGGCAAAGTCGATCCGGCTTCAAGAGTTGAACTGGCGGATTCACGCATTGGTCTGGTGGTGCGCGAAGGTACGCCGAAGCCGGATATCAGCAATGTCGAGGGCCTGAAAAAGACCCTGCTCGACGCGAAATCGGTGGCCTACTCAGACAGCGCCAGCGGCGTGTACATCGAGCAGCAGCTGTACAAACGCCTGGGGATCGAAGACCAGCTCAAGCGCAAATCGACGATGGTGCCGAAAGTCCCGGTGGGCTCGGTGGTTGCCACTGGCGATTATCAACTGGGCTTCCAGCAAGTCAGCGAATTGTTGCCAGTGCCGGGGGTGAGCTTCGTGGCGAAGATTCCGGAGTCAGTGCAATCGGTGACCCGGTTTGCCGCCGGCATCCCGGTAGGTGCCCAGCACCCGGCCGAAGCCAAAGCCTTGCTGGAATATATGGCCTCGGCCCAGGCTCAACCGGACGTGAAAGCGACCGGACTGGACTCGGTCAGTCGCTGACTGACGGCTGCAGGACTTTCATCTCCACCACCAGCCGTTCCAGCTCCAGTGCCGCCGGGGTCAGGGTTCGACCCCGGCGCTTGATCAGACCGACGCTGCGCATTACCTGCGGATGGGTCAATGGCACCCGCGTCAGGATCGGATGATCCGCTGCCGGCATCGCCATCAGCGGCACTGCCGCTACGCCCAACCCAGCCTCCACCAGTCCGATCATGGTGGTTACGTGCCGGGTTTCGCAGATGCTCGGCCGCTGCGGCACCACGCCGGTCAACGCCTGGTCCAGCAGAAAACGGTTGCCCGAGGTTTTATCCAGCGAGATGTAATCCTGCTGATAGAACTCGTCCCAGGTGACACTGCTTCGCCCCGCCAGCGGATGATCGCGTCGGCACGCTACGACATACCCCTCTTGCACCAAGGGCTCGAAATCCACTTCGGCTTCCAGCGTGCCCATGAAGCTCAGGCCAAAATCCGCTTCACCGTTGACCACCGCGCTCAACACCTCATGGGCGCTGGAGTCCAGCACCTTGACCTTGATCCGCGGAAACTGGCGGTGATAGTGCGCGATCACCCGTGGCATGAAGTAGTAAGCCGCCGAGGGTACACAGGCGACCGTGACGTGGCCGAGCCGGGTCGAAGCGACTTCGCTGATGCCCAGCAATGCCACGTCCAGATCGTCCAGCAGGCGCTCGACGCTGGGCATGAAACCGCGGCCGGCCTGGGTCAGGCTGACCTTGCGCGTAGTGCGTTCGAACAGCCGCACACCAAGGGCGTCTTCGAGTTTTTCGATGCGCCGGCTCAAGGCGGGCTGGGAAATACGCACCGTATCGGCGGCCTTGCGAAAGCTGCCCTGCTCGACCACGGCACGGAAGGCTTGCAGGTCATTGAGGTCGAAGTTGATCGCCATGGGGATTACTCGAGAGGGACCGTTGGATTGATCAGCAAACGCTATGAATGTAACTAATTAATGCAAATTGTAACATCTAAGCCCGAGCGTTTTGCTGACGCCGAAGGGCCCAGCCTTTATCCTTGTCACCCCCGCAGTACCGAGTTCTGGAGTTTTCCCATGCCCCATGAAGGCAACCTGCTACAAGCCGCTGTCGTGTTTCTGATGGCGGCCGTGCTCATCGTTCCATTGGCCAAGCGCCTGCAACTGGGGGCGGTTCTGGGCTACCTGTTTGCCGGGGTGATCATCGGCCCGTCGGTGCTGGGCCTGATCGGCAACCCGCAAAGTGTCGCGAACATTTCCGAACTCGGCGTGGTGTTGCTGCTGTTCATCATTGGCCTGGAACTGTCGCCGCGACGCTTGTGGGTGATGCGCAAATCAGTGTTCGGCGTGGGCCTGGCGCAAGTGTTGCTGACCGGCACGGTGATTGGTGTGGTGGCGTTGTGGCTGTTTGGCCAGCCGTTGAACACCGCGATCGTCCTCGGCCTGGGCCTGGCGCTGTCGTCCACGGCATTCGGCCTGCAAAGTCTGGCTGAACGCAAGGAACTGACCAGCCCCCACGGGCGGCTGGCGTTCGCGATTCTGTTGTTTCAGGACATCGCCGCGATCCCCTTGATCGCCATGGTGCCGCTGCTTGCCGGTGGCGATCACAGCACCACCGCCAGCGAAGACCTGAACTACGGCCTGCAGGTGTTGTTCAGCATTGCAGTGGTGGTGATCGGCGGGCGTTATCTGCTGCGGCCGGTGTTTCGCGTGGTGACCAAAACCGGCTTGCCAGAGGTCTCCACCGCCACGGCGTTGCTGGTGGTGATCGGCACAGCATGGCTGATGGAGCTGGCCGGTATTTCCATGGCCCTGGGTGCCTTCCTCGCCGGCCTGCTGCTGGCGGATTCCGAGTATCGCCATGAACTGGAAGCTCAGATCGAACCGTTCAAGGGCCTGTTGCTCGGGCTGTTTTTCATCAGCGTCGGCATGGGCGCGAACCTGAGCCTGTTGCTGAGCATGCCGGTCGCGGTGCTGGGCCTGACCCTGTTGCTGATCGCGATCAAACTGCCACTGCTGTTCATTGTCGGTCGATTGGGTGGGGGCTTGAACAAGGTCAGTGCGATCCGCCTGGGTATCGTGTTGGCGGCCGGTGGTGAATTTGCCTTTGTGGTGTTCAAGATCGGTCGCGATCACGGGCTGTTCGCGGCAGAACTGTATGACTTGCTGGTGCTGACCATCACCCTGTCCATGGCCGTGACGCCGCTGTTGCTGCTGCTTTGCGCACGGTTGGTCAGCCCGAAAGTGCAACCGGTGGAAGTGCCGGAGAAGTTCCGCGAAATCGATGCCGACGCGCCTCGAGTGGTGATCGCCGGCATGGGCCGCATGGGTCAGATCGTTGCGCGGATTTTGCGCGCGCAGAACATCAAGTTCGTGGCGCTAGACACATCGGTGGAAACCATCGAGCTGTCCCGCAGTTTTGGTGGCGTGCCGGTGTTCTATGGCGACCCGATGCGCCCGGAAATCCTCAGCGCGGCCAAAGTCGGGGACGCCGAATATTTCGTGATCGCCACCGACGACCCGGACACCAACATCAAGACCGCCGAGTTGGTGCACAAGCTCTATCCGCATATGAAAATCATCGCCCGCGCCCGTAACCGTCAGCATGTGCACCGCCTGATGGACCTCGGCGCTCATGCCGTGCGCGAAACTTTTCATTCGAGCCTGGAAATGAGCCGGCAAACCCTGATCGGGTTGGGATTGACCCATGCCCAGGCGGATGCGCGGATCAAACGCTTCAAGCAGCACGACGAAGAGGTGCTTGAAGCCCAGCATTCGGTATATGACGACGCGGTGAAGGTGATGCAGACGGCGCAGGAAGCGCGGGTTGAACTGGCGAAGTTGTTTGAGTCGGATCAATTGCAGGAGCAAGCGGGCAAGCATTGAGGTGACTGGAATGGCCTCTTCGCGAGCAAGCCCGCTCCCACATTGGATCTTTGTCGCGCACAAGCTCTTCTGTGGGAGCGGGCTTGCTCGCGAAGAACGATAACGCGGTGTGATGGATCAACAACAATTGCCAAGGAGCCACCATGGCTGACCAACCTGCCCCAGCCCTGAAGGAAATCTTCAACACCGAGCGCCTCCAGCACATCGCGGGCGAAATGACCGCGGTCTATCCGCCGTTCGAGGCCGAGCGCTTCCTGAAACTGGCCCAATCCGGCCTCGCGGATCTCAGCGTCATGCAGCGCATGGCCCGGGTCAGCGAGTGCCTGCACGCCGTGCTGCCCCTGGACTATGAGGCGTCGCTGCAGGTGCTGCGCGCCCTCGCCCCGCGCCTGAACAGCGGCTTCGTCAGCATGTGCCTGCCGCATTACGTCGCCAGTTATGGCGCCCATGCGTTCGATGTCTCGATGGACGCCTTGAAGTACTTCACTGCCTTCGGTTCCTCGGAGTTCGCGATCCGCCATTTCCTGCGCCGCGAGCTCGATCGCTCGTTGAAGTTGATGCATGCCTGGTCCCTGGATGACGACGAACACGTGCGGCGCCTCGCCAGCGAAGGTTGCCGACCACGCCTGCCCTGGTCGTTTCGCCTGGAGCCGGTGCAGGCTGATCCGCGTCTGGCCGCTGGTATCCTCGACAACCTCAAGGCAGACAGCAGCCTGTACGTGCGCAAGTCCGTGGCCAACCACCTCAACGACATCACCAAGGATCATCCCGAATGGGTGCTGGACCTGATCGAAGGCTGGTCGCTGGACAACAAGCACACCGCATGGATCGCCAGGCACGCGCTACGCAGCCTGATCAAACAGGGCAACCAGCGGGCACTGGCGATCATCGGCGCGGGCGGCAAGCCTGAAGTCGAGATCGTCGGGGTGAAAGTCGAACCGCCAGTGATTGGCCTGGGAGAAAAAATCACCCTGTCGTTTGCCGTCAAATCCACGATAGAAAGCAGCCAGCGCCTGGTGATCGACTACGCCATCGATTACGTCAAGGCCAACGGCAGCACATCGGCGAAGGTGTTCAAACTCAAGGCGCTGACGCTGCCCGGCAACGCCATCGAAGTCGTCAGCCGTGGTCAGCAGATCAAGGAGCTCACCACCCGCCGGCATTATGCGGGGCGCCATGCCGTGCACATCATGGTCAATGGCGAACGGTTGGCCAGCACGGCGTTCGAGATTCTTGCTTAAACCTCAAGATGGATATTGGATGTACCGCCGCCTTCGCGAGCAAGCCCGCTCCCACAGGAAGCCGCGTTCCGATGTGGGAGCGGGCTTGCTCGCGAAGGCGCCAGTTCAGGCAACGCCCAACAACAACCCCTGCTCCCGCTCACACATCTGCACCACGTAATCCCACAACACCCGCAGCCGCACGGATTTGTGCAGTTCACGGCGGGTGCTGATCCAGTAGCTGCGCTGGATGCTTTCGTCCGGCAGCAGCGGCACCAGGCCCGGGTCGGCACTGGCCATGTAGCACGGCAGCACGGCAATCCCCAGACCTGAGCGCGCAGCCTGCTGCTGGGCGATCACGCTGGTGCTGTGAAACACCACCTGCGGGTTGCGGCAGAAGCTATTGAGGAACATCAGTTCCTGGCTGAACAGCAGGTCGTCGACATAGCCGATCCAGGCGTGACGCCCCAGGTCTTCGCGGCTGTGCAGCGGCGGTGAGCGGTCGAGGTAGTCCTGGCTGGCGTAGAGCGCCAGGCGATAATCGGTGAGCTTGCGGGTAACCAGCATGTCGGCGGCCGGGCGTTCCAGGTGGATGCTGATTTCCGCCTCGCGGTTGAGGATGCTGACAAAACGCGGCACCGCCACCAGTTCCACCTCCAGCCCCGGATAGCGTTCGAACAAGCCGTTCATGCGACTGGCGAGGAACATGATGCCCAACCCTTCCGTCACCCCGACACGGATCTTGCCCAGCGGCGCGATGGACTGGGTGATTTCTTCCTGGGCCAGCAACGCCACGTTCTCCATCGTTTCGGCGTGTTTAAGCAACGCCTCGCCAGCCGGGGTCATCTCGTAACCCTGGGCATGCTGGACGAACAACGCCGTACCGAGGCTCTTTTCGATCGCCTCGATGTGTCGCGCCACGGTGGCATGAGTGGTGTTCAAGCGACGTGCAGCCGTGAGTAAACGCCCGCTGCGCTGCAATTCGAGAAAAAACCGCAAGTCATTCCAGTCGAACATGAATCGTCCTTGTTCTTTGCCGTTCGGGATGCTGTTTAAAAACGCACAGCAGCTGCGCAAAAACTAACATTCTTTTGACGAAAGCTAACAACTAGGATGACAGACAACAAGAACAACAAACGAGGTCAGGGATGCAGCCTTCCCTTGATGAATACGATTACATCGTGGTCGGGGCCGGGCCGGCCGGTTGCCTGTTGGCCAATCGACTGTCGGCCAGCCCGCACCATCGCGTGTTGCTGCTCGAAGCCGGCGGCCGCGACAACTATGCGTGGATTCACATTCCCGTGGGTTACCTGTTCTGCATCGGCAACCCGCGCACCGACTGGTGCTTCAAGACCGAGGCGCAACCGGGGCTGCAAGGTCGCGCCCTGAGCTACCCGCGCGGCAAGGTATTGGGCGGCTGCTCCTCCATCAACGGCATGATCTACATGCGCGGCCAGGCCGGTGACTACGACCGCTGGGCCGCCGACGGCAATCCTGGCTGGAGCTGGCAGGACGTGTTGCCACTGTTCAAGCAGAGTGAAAACCACTTTGCCGGCGCCGCCGAATTTCACGGTGCTGCGGGCGAATGGCGAGTCGAACGCCAGCGTCTGTCATGGCCGATTCTCGACGCCTTCCGCAGTGCTGCCGAACAAAGCGGCATCGCCAGCATCGATGACTTCAACCAGGGCGACAACGAAGGTTGCGGCTATTTCCAGGTCAATCAAAAGGCCGGCATCCGCTGGAACGCAGCCAAGGCGTTTCTCAAACCGATTCGCCAGCGTCCCAATCTAACCGTGCTGACCGGTGTCGAAGTCGACCGCGTGCTTTTGGAGAATGGCCGCGCCTCAGCAGTCAGTGCCCGTTGGCAAGGCCAGGCGAAAACCTTCAAGGCGCGCAAGGAGATCGTCCTCTGTGCCGGCTCGGTCGGTTCGCCAGGCATCCTGCAACGCTCCGGCATCGGCCCGCGTCCGCTGCTGGAACGACTGGGCATTGGCGTCGCTCATGAGCTTCCCGGTGTTGGCGGCAATTTGCAGGATCACCTGCAATTGCGGCTGATCTACAAGCTGGAAAATGCCCGCACCCTTAACCAGATTGCCGGCAGCCTGTGGGGCAAGCTGGGCATGGGCCTGCGCTACCTGTATGACCGCAGCGGCCCGCTGTCCATGGCGCCGAGTCAGCTTGGCGCGTTTGCCCGCTCCGGGCCGGAACAGACATCAGCGAACCTTGAATACCACGTGCAACCGCTGTCGCTGGAGCGCTTTGGCGAACCGCTGCATGCGTTCCCGGCGTTTACCGCATCGGTCTGCGACTTGCGTCCACAAAGCCGTGGCCGGGTGGAAATCCGCTCCGCCAATCCGCAAGAAGCGCCGCTGATCCAACCCAATTACCTGAGCCATCCGGAGGACTTGCGCGTCGCCGCCGATGCCATCCGCCTGACCCGCCGCATCGTCTCCGCGCCGGCCCTGCGCGCCTTCAATCCAGTGGAGTACCTGCCCGGCGACAGCCTGCAAAGCGAAGAACAACTGCACGAAGCCGCCGCGCGCATCGGCACCACGATTTTCCATCCGGTGGGCACCTGCCGCATGGGCAATGACGCCGACGCCGTGGTCGATGCGCAACTCAAGGTCCATGGCATTCCCGGTTTGCGCATTGCCGATGCCTCGATCATGCCGCGCATCACCTCGGGCAACACCTGCTCACCGACACTGATGATTGCCGAGAAGGCGGCACAGATGATCCTTAACTCCGCTGCAACCCCCCCCCCCTGTGGGAGCGGGCTTGCTCGCGAAAGCGGTGGATCATTCACATTAACGTTGAATGACACGACGCCTTCGCGAGCAAGCCCGCTCCCACAAGGATCGCATTAGATTCACGGACATCGAGCATTACCCCTGAAATGGAACACGCAACACCAGTGGAACAACAAAAACAATCACTGAGAGGGATACTGGTATGTCAGAGCACGTTCAATCCCTGGAAGCCGTGCGCAGCGCGGGCACCAGTCAGGAAACCCAGAAAGTCATCTTCGCCTCGTCCCTCGGGACGGTCTTCGAGTGGTACGACTTTTTCCTCTATGGCGCCCTCGCGGCGGTGATCAGCAAGCAGTTTTTCGCCGGGGTCAACGACACCACGGCGTTTATCTTTGCGCTGATGGCCTTCGCCGCCGGCTTCATCGTCCGGCCGTTCGGCGCGCTGGTGTTCGGCCGGTTGGGGGACATGATCGGACGCAAATACACCTTCCTCGCCACCATCATCCTCATGGGCCTGGCGACCTTCTGTGTCGGGCTGCTGCCGACCTACGCCAGCATCGGCATCGCCGCGCCGATCATCCTGGTGATGCTGCGCATGCTCCAGGGCCTGGCCCTGGGCGGTGAATATGGCGGTGCCGCGACCTATGTCGCCGAGCACGCGCCCATCGGCAAGCGAGGCTTCCACACCAGCTGGATTCAATCCACCGCGACCCTTGGCCTGTTGCTGTCGCTGCTGGTGGTGCTGGGCTGCCGTTACTTCACCGGCGATCAGTTCGAAGTCTGGGGCTGGCGCATTCCGTTCCTGTTTTCCATCGTGCTGCTGGGCATCTCCACCTGGATTCGCCTGAGCCTGCACGAGTCGCCGGCCTTCGTGAAAATGAAAGAGGAAGGCAAGCTGTGCAAACAGCCGATTCGCGACTCCTTCGGCAAATGGGAAAACCTCAAGGTGGTGTTGATTGCGCTATTCAGCATCAATGCCGGACAAGCGGTGACCTTCTACGCCGCGCAATTCTATGTGCTGTTCTTCCTCACCCAGTTCCTGAAAATGGACCCGGCCGTAGCCAACGGTCTGCTGATTGTCAGCGTGACCATTGGCGCCCCTTTCTTCATTTTCTTTGGCTGGCTATCGGACAAGGTCGGGCGTAAACCGGTGTTGATGATCGGCCTGCTGCTGGCCACCGCGCTGTACTTCCCGATCTTCAAAACCCTGGCCCACTATGCCAACCCGGCCATCGACCTGGCCAGCCGCCAGGCACCGATCACCGTGATGGCCGACCCGGCCACTTGCACTTTCCAGTTCGACCCGGTGGGAAAGGCGAAATTCGACAGCCCGTGCGACAAGGTCAAGACCTTCCTGGTCAAGCAGGGTTTGCCCTACCAGAGTGCCGTCGCACCGACGGGTAGCGACGTGCAGGTGAGCGTCGGTGACGTGAAGATCGAGGGTTTCGACGAAGCCTCCTTGCGCGGTGCCGTAACTCTCGCCGGCTACCCGCAAAAGGCGGACATGCAGCAGATCAACAAGCCGATGATCGTGGCGCTGATCGTCGCGCTGATCATCATCTCGGCCATGTGTTACGGCCCGCTGGCGGCGTTGATGGTCGAACTGTTCCCGACCCGCATCCGCTATACCTCGATGTCCCTGCCCTACCACATCGGCAACGGCTGGTTCGGCGGCTTCCTGCCGACGGTGTCGTTCGCCCTGGTGGTGTACACCGGGGACATCTTCTACGGGTTGTGGTATCCGGTGGTGATTACCGGGGTGAGCCTGGTGGTGGGGATGCTGTGCTTGCGTGAGACCCGAAACGTCGATCTCGACAAAAACTGAGGTCGTACCTGGCGACGAGGGAGCTGGCTCCCTCGTCGCGTCGACCAACCCCGATCAAACTTCGGCATCGAGCAGTTCAAACTTCACTTGATCCGGATAGAACGCCACGTACCCACGAATCTGTTCGACAGACACCTTGGGGTTCTCGTAACTCCACACCGCGTTGACACCTTCATGCCCCGGCACCTGCAAACTGAAATAACTGGCATCGCCCTTGTACGGGCAATAGCTGGTGTGGTCGGTGCGGGCGAAATATTTCTCGTCGATATCCTCTCGCGGCACGTAGTACACCGGCGGGTAATTGGCCTCCAGCAACACCAGAGCCCGCGCCGAGGCGGCCACCTGAATACCGTGAAACTTCACCAGCAGACAGCCAGGCTGCTCGGCGATGGTGATGACAGGGCTAGGACCGGAGCTTTTCATGGAATACGTTCCTCATGACGGTGATGGACCTGCAAATCGATTGTGGGAGCGTGGCTTGCCCGCGATGGGCTGCGCAGCAGCCCTAAAACCTGAGACCATGGTTTATCAGGTATAAACCAAGTTTCACCCTCGCGAAGGCTTCGCAGCCGAACGGGAGCGACACAACTAGCTGTACATCCATACAGATAAAGATTGCTCCATCGCCCATCACCCGCCATTCTGTGCATCTCTCGCACATTGATCGACGATGGTGGTTATGCGGCTGTACCTCTGTGAAAAACCTTCCCAGGCCAAAGACATTGCAGCCGTACTCGGCGCCAGACGCCGGGGCGATGGCTGTTGGCTGGGAACAGACGTCACGGTGACCTGGTGCATCGGCCATCTGCTGGAAACCGCACCACCGGATGCCTACGACGCGCGCTATAAGCGCTGGGTGCTGGCAGACCTGCCGATCATTCCCGAAAAGTGGAAAATGACCGTCAAACCGCGCACCGCCAGCCAGTACAAAGCGGTCAAGCGCCTGCTCGACGAAGCCAGCGAACTGATCATTGCCACGGACGCCGACCGTGAAGGCGAGATGATCGCCCGGGAGCTGGTGGAGCATTGCCGATATCGCGGGCCGATCCGCCGCCTCTGGTTGTCGGCGCTGGACGATGCGTCAATCCGCAAGGCCCTCGCGGCACTCAAACCGGGGAACGAAACCTTCAGCCTCTATCACTCGGCGCTGGGTCGCTCCCGGGCCGACTGGCTGATCGGCATGAACATGAGTCGGCTGTTCACCTTGCTGGGGCGCCAGTCTGGCTATCAGGGCGTGTTGCCGGTCGGCCGGGTGCAAACGCCGACCTTGCGCCTGGTGGTGGATCGCGATCGCAGCATTGCCGACTTTGTGCCCGTCCCCTATTGGGCCATCGATGTGCAACTGCTGCACAACGGCACCGCGTTCACGGCGCAATGGCGCGCGGCATCCGACGCTTGCGACGATCAGGACCGTTGCCTGAATCAGGCGCTGGCACAACAAGCGGCGGCCGCCATGAGCGGCGCGGCCAGTGCGCGAGTGATCAAACTGCGCACCGAGCGGATGCGCGAAGTGGCGCCGCTGCCGTTCGATCTGGGCACTCTGCAGGAGGTCTGTTCAAAGAAACTCGGCCTCGGCGCCCAGGAAACCCTCGACATCGCCCAGGCGCTGTACGAAACCCACAAAGTCATTACCTATCCGCGCAGTGATTGCGGTTACTTGCCCCTCAGTCAGCACAGCGAGGCGCCGAGTATTCTGGCGGCGCTGCGCCAGGCCGATCCGGCGTTGAACGCCTTGCACGATCACCTTGATCCACAACGGCGTTCACGGGCCTGGAATGATGCCAAGGTCAGTGCGCACCACGGCATCATCCCCACGGCTGCCGCGAAGAATCTCGACCGACTGGTGGGCAAACAGCGTGCGGTCTACACCCTGATCCGCGCGCGATACCTGGCGCAGTTCCTGCCCAATCACGAATACGACCGCACCCAGGCCGACTTCGATTGCGCAGGCCTTGCCCTGCGCGCTGTCGGCAAGCAGATCATCGAGCCGGGCTGGAAACGCGCCCTGCCCGAAGCACTGGCTCCGACCAAGGGCCGCGAAGCCCCGGCGCCGCAGACACTGCCGAACCTGGCCGAAGGCATCGACTGCGCAGTGGCGGGTGTGCAACTCAAGGACCTCTGGACCCAACCGCCGAAGCCGTTCACTGAAGGCGATCTGATCAAGGCCATGAAGAATGTCGCCAAACTGGTGGAAGACCCTCTGCTCAAGCAAAAGCTCAAGGACACCACTGGCATCGGCACCGAAGCGACCCGCGCTTCGATCATCCAGGGCCTGCTCGACCGTGGTTATCTGGTCAAGAACGGCAAGGCCCTGGCCGCCACGCCGGCTGCATTCAGCCTGATCGACGCCGTGCCACGGGCCATCGCCGATCCGGGCACGACGGCGATCTGGGAACAGGCCCTGGACATGGTGCAAAGCGGGGAAATGAGTCTGGAAGAATTCGTCACCAAACAGGCGGCGTGGATGAGCAAGCAAGTCAGTCGTTGCGCCGGATTGAGCCTGAGCATCAGCGGTCCACCGCCCAGCGGATCTGCCGCAGCCCCCTGGAAGAAAAAGCGCAAAGGCGCTCCGCGCAAACCAGCGAGTGGTACCCGGCGCAGGTCAAAACCGGCCAGCAATACTTAAACCCGCCACAGATCGTGCGACGCCGACCATAATCAACTGTGTCCCTTGGCCTATCAGGAGCCACTACGTATGTCTTCGATAGAATTGCACGCTGCCCAACGCGATGAGCTGGAAACCATCGAAAACCTGATGCAGTTCTACACCTACGACTTCAGCGAATGGCTGCCGCTAAAGCTGGGTGAATCCGGATTCTTCAACATCCTGCCCATGCCGGAGTACTGGCGACACCCGGCCACCCGACCTTTCCTGATCAAGGTCGATGGGGAACTGGCCGGGTTCGTGACCGTGGATAACCGGACTCAGCTTCCCGGTGCCGACTACAACATCGGCTATCTGTTTGTCAGTCGACGCTTTCGTGGCCGGGGTGTCGCGCGATTTGTCGTTTCCACCCTCTTGAGTCAATTCCCCGGTCAATGGCAGATTTTCCACATCGAGGCGAATCAGCCGGCGCGCCTGTTCTGGGCCACCGTGATGCCGGGGCTCGGCGTTGGCGTGTTCACCCTGCATCAGCAGCGGGTAGACGGTCATCCCTGCACTTTTTACCGCTTTGAGTGTCCGCCTTTGCCGTCCTGACCGGCACGCCCTCGCCTCCCACCGCTAATTCCGAACAGCTTTGTCCGACAATATGTAGTGACTGAAAATAATCACTACAAAACCGTTGACGCCTCCGTTTTGCCCTTGCATGATGCAGACGTCTCCCCGATCGGGAGTACAGGCAACACGTTTGAGCAAGCTCGTCTGACCGCCGAGCTGTTTTTCCCGGATACACGCTGCCCACAAGGCAGATTGAAGAAGCTGACCTGGCCTGAACGTCCAGTACAAGGGCGAGAAGTCTTGGCGAGCAATCCTCATGAAGCTTGTGGCCGACCCTGAAAATGTCGGCAGTGGCCTTAAGGTTTTCGCCGCTTCTCTTCGTTGTGACGCTATTGCGTAGCAGTTATTCAACACGACTACATGCAACAGACGCAGGACCCCGCCCAAATAAGGCGGTCGAACGCTGACGTCCTGGTTTCGGTGCCAGGGATCAACTAACCGATGGGCTACCTGTATTAGCGAATCAACTTTGAAAGATCACCAATTGGTCAAGGGGCTTTATGATGAATCTGAACAATCAACCAACTATCGATGAACTGGCTCGTATGTTCGCTGCAAAGAAAGACAGCCACGACAGCCACATTCTCTGGATCAGCAAGTCTGGCCAGGTACATATCGACTGCCTGTCGCCTCATGCCCATGAAGCAGAGTTCGACCAGAACAACCAGAACCTGCTTGCCCGACTGAAGATGTACCGTCGCGGCCAGGGCTATGTCGGCAAGAAAGCCGCAGCCGACAAGGACTTCATCGGTAGTGTTCTGCAAACCCTGAAACAGGCTTGGGCCTCGATGCAGAACCAGAATGAAGTTCGGGTGATTGACCGGTTCTACTAATTAAATGAGTCATCACTGACCATTGATAAACAGGGCCTGCTCCCAATAAGGAGCAGGCCTTTTTTATTCCCGTACAAAGATCAAATGTGGGAGTTGTAGTAGTCAAGAAAACCCCATTCCCAACACCAGATCCACAAATGCCAGTGACGCCGCACTGTGATAGTTATTCTTGCGCCGAAGCAACGCGGCCCCGCGTTCAGGCGCCGCCCCCGGCATGGACAGTTTGCGCAATGCCCGATCCTGAGTGGCGATGGGTTCCGGCAGGATGGTGGCGATGGCGCAATGACGGATGACTTCCAGCAGCGTGTTGACCGAGTTCACTTCAATCACCACTTTGGGCGTGATACACGCCTGCGCGAAAAACTCATCGATGCACGTGCGGGTGATGTAGTCCGGGGTCAGTAGGGCAAATTCAAGTTCAGCCACCTCTTCCCCGGACAGCGCATCCTGGCTTTCGTACAACGGATGTTCGCGCCCAACCATCAACCCCAGGGTTTCGGTGAAGGCCGGGATCGATTCGATGTCGGCGCTTCTCACCTGATCAAACGCAATCGCGACATCCAGCGAATCATCCGCCAGCCCGGCCTCGATCTCATCCATCGACAACTCGAAAATCTCCAGATGGATGTTCGGGTAGCGCACCACGTAGTCGCGTACCAGCGGCCCTACCAGATAGGCCATGAAGGTCGGCGTCATGGCCAGGCGCAAGGTCCCGCGGGACAAATCCTTCACGTCATGCAACGCACGCCTGCCCGCTTCCAGCTCCACCAATACCCGCCGCGCACATTCAATGTAAGCCTCTCCGGCATCGGTGGGCTTGACCGTGCGCGAGGTGCGGTCGAACAGGCTCACACCCAGGGACTCTTCCAGTTGCCGGATCTGCTGCGACAAAGTCGGCTGGGACACGTGCAGCACTTCGGCGGCGCGCGTGAAACCACCGTGATCGGCGACCGCCAGCAGATAACGCAAATGGCGTAGCAACATGGGACTCTCCATCTATAGGCAGTGCTTATGACTCGCATTGTATATCGGTCTTGGACGCTATGGGTCGATCGGCAGAAGATGGCCTCACACCCAAGCAACACCCCGTCCGATAGGAGAATCACCATGCAACAGTCCCATGCCTACAACGACCCAAGCCTGGCCCTGACCACTTCTGTCCTTGATGCCAAGGCGCGCAAAAACCTGTCGTGGCAGGACCTCGCCGACGGCACCGGATTGAGCCTGGCCTACGTCACCGCTGCCCTGCTCGGTCAACATCCGCTGCCGGAAACCGCCGCCAAAGTAGTAGGCGACAAACTCGAACTGGACGCCGACGCCGTGGCCCGGCTACAGATCATCCCGCTGCGCGGCAGCCTCTCGGGTGTGCCGACCGACCCGACCATTTACCGCTTCTACGAAATGATCCAGATCTACGGCACCACCCTCAAAGCCCTGGTTCATGAGCAGTTCGGCGACGGCATCATCAGCGCGATCAACTTCAAGCTCGACATGAAGAAAGTCGAAGATCCGGAAGGCGGCTCCCGCGCAGTCATCACACTCGACGGCAAGTTCCTGCCGCTGCGCCCTTTCTAAGTTGATATCGGCCCGCACTGCCGGTGCGGGCCAAACCCTACTCACCCATGAGGAAGCAATCATGAAAGCGCTCATCGACGGTTTTTTGAAGTTCCAGAAAGAAGCCTTTCCACAACGCACCGACCTGTTCAAACACCTGGCCACCACCCAACATCCAGGCACGCTGTTCATCACCTGTTCCGACAGCCGTGTAGTGCCGGAACTGCTGACCCAACAAGAGCCCGGTGAGCTGTTCGTGATCCGTAACGCCGGCAACATCGTGCCGTCCTACAGCCCGCATCCGGGTGGTGTATCGGCCACTGTCGAATATGCCGTCGCTGTACTCGGCGTGACCGACATCGTGATCTGCGGCCATTCGGACTGCGGCGCCATGACGGCGGTAGCCAAGTGCACCTGCATGGATCATCTGCCCGCCGTCAGCGGCTGGCTGCAACACGCCGAATCGGCAAAAGTGATCAACGAAGGCCGGCCACATGCCAGCGAAGCGGCCAAGGTCAGTTCGATGGTTCGGGAGAATGTCATCGCCCAACTGGCCAACATCCAGACGCACCCGAGTGTGCGACTGGCCCAGGAAAAAGGCCTGTTGAATCTGCATGGCTGGGTGTACGACATCGAGACCGGCTCGATCGATGCGCTGGATGCCGACAGCCGAAGCTTCGTGTCGCTGGTCGAGCATCCGGGCACTTGTGCCGTATCGGCCAAGGCGATCAAAGCCGCTTGATCAGAACTGCCGTTTGTTCAAAAAAGTGACCGCCCTTGCAGCGGTCACCGGTTCCGCTATCTCAGCGTTTGACGCCCAGATCGACCTGGGTCATGCGGCTACGGATGGTGAACACGCCATCCCCCGAGAGAATCGCACTGCGAGCGAACAGGCGCCCGCTCTCCCAGTTCGAAAGCCCCAACTCCGGCTTGTTCAGCGCGTACTGGCCATCGACCCAACGGGTAATGCCATTGCCGACAAAAGGCGCGTTGACCGCGTTGTAGAAGCGCTCCTGAGCCTCGGCACTTTCACTGATCAATGACACGGTGAATTGCGGACTGTAGCGATTGAACAAGGCAATGGCGCTGTCCAGGTCATCGACGATTTTCAGGCTGACTTCCGGGGTTTCTTCCCACTCCCATTCGCGGCCCAATTGATCTTCCGGCAACGGCTCAGCCTGCGCTTCGGTCTGATAGCCTTCGGCGCGATACACCTCGACTGTTGCAGCCAGCCAGTCTTGCGGCAGGTGCGACTCGCTGCCTTCGACGATGTGCAACTTACAACCCTGCCCCCTTTCGGTGCCGGCCTGCTTGAGCGCGTCGAGGAACAGCGGCACCAGTTCAGCGGCGCGGTCGCGGTGAATCAGGCAGACATTCAGGGTGTTGCAGACTTTGCGGTCCAGGGAGTTGCGCACCACGGCGGCAAAGCGCCGGGCATCCGCATCGGCGTTGGCGATCAGCCAGGCGCCACCGGTGCCGTGCAGGCTGACCGCCGTGCCGGCCTGCTGCGCGATGCTACCCAGTTGACTGACGGCGCGCCCCGAACCACGGGCCACCGCCAATGACAGGCGCCGATCAGCGAACATCGCCCAACCGGCGGCGTGGTTGACGCTTTCCACCAGCGACACCGCGCCAGCTGGCAATCCGGCATCGTTCAGTGCGGGATTCAACGCATGGGCAACAATCGCCTGGGCGGTGCCCAACGCATCACTGCCGATGCGCAACACCGCAGTGTTGCCGGTGCGCAATACACCGGCCGCGTCAGCAAACACATTCGGCCGGCCTTCGAAGACGAAGGCGACGATGCCCAATGGCGAGACCACTTGCTCGACCTTCCAGCCATCGTGCTCGACGCAGCTGACCACTTTGCCACGGCTGGCCGCTGCATCACGCCATGCGCGCAGGCCGGCGATCATGTCGCGACGCATGCGCTCATCGGCCAGCAACCGGGTGGTCGAGCGACCGCGCGCCTTGGCCCGTTCGATATCGGCCAGGTTGGCAGCTTCGATCAAGGCCCAGCACTCCGGGGTTTCCAGGCGTTGGGCAAACAGGTCGAAGAAGGCGCTGATCGCTTGGTCAGACACCGCCGACAGCGCAGTAAATGCCGCTTGGGCACGCTCGATCGCGACGTTGGCCGCTTGCTGGTCCGCCACGGGGATCAACAACAACTCGCCGCTGACCTGCTCCACCAGCAGGTGGTCACCGGGCTGGAAGCGTTCCGCCAGTTCGGGGCTGACGACAGTGACACGATTACCGGCGAAAGGGATTGGCGTGCCAGCGACTAGACGTTCGAGCGCAAGAGACATGAAGCGGTTACACCATGCAGAGGGCGGTCGGAAAATGTATAGCAATTTCTCCGGAGCGTCACGTTTCACACCGTGATCCCCTGTGGGAGCGGGCTTGCTCGCGAAAGCGGTGTGTCAGCCAGATTGATGTTGCCTGACACGCCGCTTTCGCGAGCAAGCCCGCTCCCACATTGGTTGTGCACTTACGTATCTCAGTGTATACAGCCCCGCCCCTGACACACGCCACACTCAAAACCCCGCCACAACGACACACCGCAGATACACCCCATTGCTGAAATACGCCTGTCGATTGGCCAAGCCGATCAAAGCGCTCAACCCGCGGGGCATGCCGTTGCCCCGCTTCCCTGACCTGAGAGAGAACAACGCCCATGAGCACCTTCATTTCTTCGGCCGTCAAAGGCCTGCACCTGAACCTCGACCGTGCCGGCGACTGGGTTGCGCCTCTGGCGTTGCGAGTGTTCCTGGCCTGGGAATTCTTCGAGTCCGGCCTGGAAAAATTCAACGGCCAGAACTGGTTCGTCGATATCCAGGAGCGTTTTCCGTTTCCGTTCGACCACGTTTCAGCGACGCTGAACTGGGAACTGTCGATGTGGGCCGAACTGATCTTCGCCATGACCTTGCTGGTGGGCCTGGGCACACGTTTTTCGGCGTTGAGCCTGATGGTGGTAACCCTCGTTGCAACCGCCGCCGTCCATTGGCCCGCCGACTGGCACACCCTGAGTGAACTTGCCCGAGGCTATGCCATCAGCAACAAGGGTTATGGCAACTTCAAGCTGCCTTTGATCTACCTTGTGGCCCTCACACCGCTGCTGCTGTCCGGTGGTGGCAAGCTCAGCATCGATGCGCTGTTGGCTCGTTTCTGCTGGCGTCGCTGAAACGAAAGCACCAGGACGGAGTTCCTCGCGCATTGGCGGATGGCGACCGATAATGAAGGGGTTTGCATCTCACCGAGGAATTGAAGGATGCCACTGACTCTTTATTTCCATCCGCTCTCGTCGTTCTGCCACAAAGCGCTGATCGCCCTTTATGAACTGGGAATCGAGTTTGAAAAAAGGATCATCGACCTGGGCAACGATGCTGACCGCGCCGAGCTTCAGGCGCTGTGGCCAATCGGCAAGTTTCCGGTGCTTCGCGATCACGCCCGCCAAAAAGATGTGCCGGAGTCGAGTGTGATCATTGAGTACCTGGACCGGCTTCATGCCGGCCAGACGCACCTGATTCCGGACGATTGGGAAACCGCGCTGGAAGTACGCCTGTGGGACCGTTTTTTCGACCTTCACGTCCAGGTGCCCATGCAGAAGATCGTCAGTGACCGCCTGAACGCCGCCAATGGCGACCTGTCTCGCGAACGCGCCGCATTGTTGACGGCGTACGGCATGCTTGAACGCCAGTTGGCCGCAAACACCTGGGCAGCCAGCCCGGCGTTCAGCATGGCCGATTGCGCCGCCGCCCCGGCGCTGTTCTATGCCAGCACCCTCGTGCCGTTTCCCGACGATCATCGCCACTTGTGCGCTTATTTCGACAGGTTGACCCTAAGACCTTCGGTCGAGCGGGTCATCGACGAGGCTAGACCCTATTTTTCCTGGTATCCGTTTGCCGAGGCCATTCCAGAACGGTTTCGGTAGTGGCACCAGCGCGATAGAGGAACGGGAGGCAAAAACAGCAAAATCCGGCGAATAACAAGGGCCGATAAAGTGTTATCTAATTGCATAGGAAGAAAATGGCAGGGGCGGCTGGATTCGAACCAACGCATGGCAGGATCAAAACCTGCTGCCTTACCGCTTGGCGACGCCCCTGTATCTGTTGCGATGAGTGCGTGGCACTCACTTTGTTGGTGGCAACAGGACCTGTTGCCGGCTTGCGCGATAGGCGCCGTAAGGGCCTGTGCACGAGTGGGCGGCAATTTACCAACTTTTGCCTCGCCTGGGAAGCCCCAATTAAACAATTTGTTTTTTTAAAACAAATGCTTAGTGTTGAACCGAATCTCGGCGAGTTGTCGGCACACGCTCAGCTGGATCAAGTCTGCTACGCTTTTCTTTCTCGAATGGAATCGGGGAGCGTTTGCGCAACCCCTTTCCCTTGCCATTTGAGGGCGCCAAATGTGAAAGGCAAATTTTTGGCTACCGCGGCAACCCTCTTGGTAGTCGGGACCGCGATTTTTGGGTTGAACGCTTGGGAACACATCCAGAGCCAGCGCCAGGAAGCGGTCTGCAGGGCCGCCCGGGAGCATCTCAATGGCCTGGAAACCCAGGCGCGAGCCTTGGCCTCCGGATTGACGGTCGAAGCCTATGCCGAAGCTGAAAAAGCCGAGGCCGGCCAATTGGTCCAGGCGCTCGATACCGCCAAAAACGAAGCCGAGGTCGATGCCGTCATCGACAAGCACGCCGCTGCCATTGAAGCGCAGATAACCGCCGAGGACGCAGAGGTCCAGTCCCGAGGCGATCAACCCTTCCTCGGCCAAGAGCTGAAAAAGCAACGCATCCCCACCGACGTCAAACAGGAATTCAAACGAGCTGAAAAAGCCGTCGCCGACACCTGTGGATAGTGTCGACCGCCAACTCCGGATTTGTCGCCAGCATCCAGACTTCAGCAAAAGCAGGTTTCAAGCTGAAACAGGTGAGCACGCCGTTGCGGCGCACTCACCGGCCACTCAGTGCGGCGCGCGCGGGATGGTCTTGAGCAGGTCTTCGGGGCTGATGTGCCCCACCACGCTGCCTGGTTGCGGCAGATCGAGGATGTGCCCCTTCATCTTGCCGATCACGTGCATCTCGCAAGGTTTGCAATCGAACTTCAACGTCAGCACTTCATCGCCGTGGATCAACTGCATCGGCGCGACTTTGGTGCGCACGCCGGTCACGCCCTTGGCCTGTTTCGGGCACAGGTTGAAGGAGAAACGCAGGCAGTGCTTGGTGATCATCACCGGCACTTCGCCGGTTTCTTCGTGGGCCTCGTAAGCCGCGTCGATCAGTTTGACGCCATGGCGGTGATAGAAGTCGCGTGCCTTCTGGTTGTAGACGTTGGCCAGGAACGACAGGTGCGACTCCGGGTATACCGGCGGTGGAGTGGTCTCGGCCTTGCGGCTGCCCCGTGGATGGGCGGCGATCCGCGCTTCGGTCAAGGCCTCAATCACCTCACGGCGCAAGGCCTTGAGTTGCGAGTTCGGGATGAAGTACGCCTGCGGCGCGTCCAGCTTGATGTCGATGGCGTGGTACTGGGTGGTACCCAGTTGGCCGAGCAGATCCTGCAATTGCTCCAGCGCCTGTTCCGGTTTGTTGGCGGCGCCGAACGGACCAGCCAGAGTGACGCTGGCGTTGATGCCTTCTTCGCTGGTAGCGGTCAATTCAAGCTGATCTTCACGCAGGCGAGCGACCCAGCGCAGGGCCACGCGGCGCTCGGCAGAGGTCTTTTGCAGCGCCTGTTGCCAGTTGTGATCGAGATTACGATTCAGCGGATGGTTGGGGCGCAGCTTGTACATCCCCTCCGGCATCTCATTGGGCTCGACGCGATAGCGATAACGCTTCTCGCCATCCTCCTCGAATTCGCCTTTCGGTTCGGCGATGTTGGCGCGGAAACCCACTACTTCCCGCTTGACCAGCACGTTGAGGCCGTCGCCGTTGGACAGCGGCTCGTGAGTCACGACCTGCATGTCGCGCTTGGCGACTTTCTCGACGACACCCACCGGCAGACCGGTGAAGGTCGGCGAGTCAAAGGCGCCGATATCGATCTTGCGGTCAGAGACGAAGTAATCGGTACTGCCACGGTGGAAGGTTTTTTCCGGGTCGGGCAGGAAGAAGTGCGCGGTACGGCCGCTGGAGGCACGGGCCAGGTCCGGACGGTCTTCGAGCACGGCGTCGAGGCGCTGGCGGTAGTAGGCGGTGATGTTTTTCACATAGCCCATGTCCTTGTAGCGGCCCTCGATCTTGAACGAGCGCACGCCAGCCTCGACCAGGGCGCGGATGTTGGCGCTCTGGTTGTTGTCCTTCATCGACAGCAAATGCTTTTCGTAAGCAATCACGCCACCCTTTTCGTCCTTGAGGGTGTACGGCAAACGGCAGGCCTGGGAGCAATCGCCACGGTTGGCGCTGCGCCCGGTGTGCGCGTGGGAAATGTTGCACTGGCCTGAAAACGCCACGCACAGCGCGCCATGGATAAAGAACTCGATGGCCGCGTCGGTTTCGTTGGCGATGGCGCGGATCTCTTGGAGATTCAGCTCGCGGGCCAGCACCAGTTGCGAAAAACCGGCCTGATCGAGGAACTTGGCCCGCTCCAGGGTTCGGATGTCAGTCTGGGTACTGGCGTGCAATTCGATCGGCGGAATGTCCAGCTCCATCACCCCCAGATCCTGGACGATCAGCGCATCGACGCCGGCATCGTACAACTGGTGGATCAGCTTGCGGGCTGGCTCCAGTTCGTTGTCATGCAGGATGGTATTGATGGTGGTGAAGATCCGCGCGTGATAACGACGGGCGAATTCCACCAGTTCGGCAATCTCGCTCACCTCGTTGCAGGCATTGTGGCGGGCGCCGAAGCTCGGGCCACCGATGTACACGGCATCGGCACCATGCAGGATAGCCTCGCGGGCGATGGTCACGTCGCGGGCGGGGCTGAGCAATTCCAGGTGATGTTTTGGCAAAGACATAATTTTTTTAGTCAGGCTTGTCACGGTCGAGGCGTGCATTGTAGCGGCGAAACGCCTGAGCGGCACCTCGTGCTGCCAGGTGGTGTTTCGGGTAGGCCTGACCTGCCTCAACCCCTGTGGGAGCGGGCTTGCTCGCGAAAGCGGTGGGTCAGTCAACACTTGTGCAAGCTGACACTCCGCTTTCGCGAGCAAGCCCGCTCCCACATTTGAGCGGCGTCGACCACAAATTCAGCCCACGACCAACTTCCCCCTGTGGGAGCGAGCTTGCTCGCGATAGCGGTGGGTCAGTCAACGCTTGTGCAAGCTGACACTCCGCTTTCGCGAGCAAGCCCGCTCCCACATTTGAGCGGCGTCGACCTCAGATGCACACAGGGATTTTTGTATCGCAGCGATCAGGCCTTGGCGGCCATCGCGGTCACTTCAACGCGCATGCCTTCTACCGCCAGGGACGCCACGCCAACGGCTGCGCGCACCGGCCATGGCTTGGCGAAGAAACGCTTGTAGACCTCATTGAACGCGGCACGGTCGGCCATGTCGGTGAGGTAGATGGTCAGGTGCATCACGCGGTCCATGGAGCTGCCGGCACGTTCCAGCGCGACCTTCAGCGCTTGCAGGGTGCATTCGCTTTGCAGGGTGATGTCGCCCAATTCAAGGCTGCCATCGGCACGGGTGGGGATCTGGGTAGAGACCAGCACACCGCCGAAACCGACGACGTCGGAGGAAATCGAATCCGCATCGGGATCGGGCGTAAAGGTCAGGTCGTGGTTTGCCATGGGAGCTCTCTTGCTTGAAGTGGTAAGGCGGGCGCCTTTTGCGCGGCCAGTTTACAGGGCCATTTCCGGCTCGTCGCTAATCCAGAGCGGACGGCTGTTCGTGACCGGTAGCCTGGCGGTACTGGCGCGGAGTGAAGCCGGTCAACGCCTTGAACTGCCGGGTGAAGGCGCTGTGGTCGGTATAGCCACATTGCAGGGCGACTTCGGTGATCGGCAGGTCGGTGTGGAGCAGTCGATGCGCGTGCTCCAGGCGAACCTTCTGGATCATCTGCCGTGGCGTCAGGTGAAACACGCGCTTGCAGTAGCGTTCCAGTTGCGCCACGGAAATGCCGGCGATGCGCGTCAACTCGCCGAGGGTGACGCGTTGGTTGAAATGCGCACGAATGTATTCGTCCACCGCCGCCAGGCGCTGGTACGCCGGGTGTGTGTCACTGGCCGATTGCAGGTCAACCGAGATACCCGCCAAACCGATGATTTCATTGCGGCGGTTATACAACGGTCGTTTATGGGTCAGGCACCAGCCAGGCTCACGGCTGCCGTACAAGTGCAACTCCAGCTGGTCTTCCAGAACCAGACCTTGCTCCAGCACTCGCCGGTCCTGCTCGGTGTAACCCGGCCCCAATTGCTCGGGAAACACCTCGGCGCTGGTTTTCCCCAGTAACGGTTTGAGTTGCTTCAAACCGCAGCGTTGCACCAGCGTGCGGTTGGCCATGACATAGCGCGCCTGCACATCCTTGATGAAGATCGCGGCATTCGGAATGACGTCCAGCATGGGCAGCAGCAGTGCTACGCCTGCCAGTAGTTGCTCGATGGTTTCGGGGCGACTCGAGTCGTCGCCCTGGCACAACAGCGCAAACGCATCCTCAGTCATGAACCGGCCCCTCGCAAAAATCAGACATTTCCCATTGTGCTGATTTCGTCATCGACACCCAAGGAAAACATCAATCGCGAGCAAGCCGCCAAGTTCACTCTATGGCCACCGCCCTCCTCGGTAAAACCGTGAAGGGCGATTTGAAGTGCACACCTGCCTATCCAATAACTCACAAGAAGGCGATGCCATGTCAGGCCAAGGCAAGTTCAAAAAACAACTTTCGTTAATAGACCTTACGTTTATCGGACTAGGGGCGATCTTCGGCTCCGGCTGGCTGTTCGCAGCCAGTCACGTTTCTGCCATCGCGGGGCCGGCGGGGATTTTTTCCTGGCTGCTGGGCGGTTTTGCGGTGCTGCTGCTGGGCATCGTTTACTGCGAACTCGGCGCGGCGCTGCCCCGTGCCGGCGGTGTGATTCGCTACCCGGTTTACTCCCACGGCCCGCTACTGGGTTACCTGATGGGTTTCATCACGCTGATCGCGTTTTCCAGTCTGGTGGCCATCGAGGTAGTCGCTGCGCGCCAGTACGCCGCTGCATGGTTTCCCGCATTGACCCAGGCCGGTTCCAGCAATCCAACGGCGATTGGCTGGCTGGTTCAATTCGGCCTGCTGTGCTTGTTCTTCATGCTCAACTACTACAGCGTGAAGACGTTCGCCAAGGCCAACAACTTGATCAGCCTGTTCAAGTTCATCGTGCCATTGCTGGTGATCGGTGTGCTGTTCACCTTCTTCAAACCGCAGAACTTCCAGTCCCAGGGCTTCATGCCGTTCGGGCTGTCAGGTGTCGAGATGGCGGTGTCCGCCGGTGGCATTATCTTCGCCTACCTGGGGCTGACACCGATCATCTCGGTAGCCAGCGAAGTGAAGAATCCGCAACGCACCATCCCCATTGCACTGATCCTCTCCGTGCTGCTTTCCACCGCGATCTATGTGTTGTTGCAAGTGGCGTTCCTCGGCGGCGTGCCCACCGAAATGCTCGCCAACGGTTGGGCCGGCGTCGCCAAGGAACTGGCCCTGCCCTACCGCGACATTGCCCTGGCATTGGGTGTGGGTTGGCTGGCGTATCTGGTGGTGGCCGACGCGGTGATCTCCCCCAGCGGTTGCGGCAACATCTACATGAACGCGACCCCGCGGGTGATCTACGGCTGGGCGCAGACCGGCACCTTCTTCAAAGTCTTCACCCGTATTGACGAAAAGTCCGGCATCCCGCGTCCGGCGCTGTGGCTGACCTTTGCCCTATCGGTGTTCTGGACCCTGCCCTTCCCTTCGTGGGAAGCCCTGATCAACGTGGTCTCCGCCGCGCTGGTGCTGAGCTACGCCGTTGCCCCGGTGTCGGTGGCTGCACTGCGCCGCAATGCGCCGGACATGCCGCGGCCGTTCAAGGTCAAGCGCATGGGCGTGCTCGGTCCACTGTCATTCATCATCGCCGCGCTGATCGTCTACTGGTCCGGCTGGAGCACCGTGTCCTGGCTGCTCGGCCTGCAAATCCTGATGTTCGTGATTTACCTGCTGTGCGGTCGATTCGTACCGACCCAACACCTGAGCCTGGCTCAACAAGTGCGCTCTTCGGCATGGCTGATCGGCTTCTATGCCGTGACCATCGTGCTGTCCTGGCTCGGCAGCTTCGGCGGTATGGGTGTACTCACCCATCCTTTTGACACCGTGGTCGTAGCGGCCTGTGCGATGGGCATCTACTACTGGGGCGCAGCTACCGGCGTGCCGGCGCATCTGATTCGCCTCGACGACGAGGATGCGGAAAGCGAAACCGAACCAGCCTATACCAACACGCTCGGCGGCCAACGCCCGATCGGCGCGGCGACCCAGACTTCACGCTGAGATTCAGGCCATCAACGTCTTCTTCGAATGGATAGATTCATGAAAAAAGTACAGGTGATTGACTCACACACCGGCGGCGAGCCGACTCGCCTGGTGATGTCGGGTTTGCCCCAGCTGGCTGGCCGGACCATGGCCGAGAAGCGCGACACCTTTCGCGAGCAGCATGACCAATGGCGTCGCGCCTGCCTGCTGGAGCCCCGTGGCAACGATGTGCTGGTGGGTGCGCTATATTGCGAACCGGTGTCGCCGGATGCCACCTGCGGCGTGATTTTCTTCAACAATGCCGGCTACCTCGGCATGTGCGGTCACGGCACCATCGGCCTGGTCAACTCGCTGCAGCACCTGGGTCACATCCAGCCCGGCGAGCACAAGATCGATACACCGGTCGGCCCGGTCAGCGCCACGCTGCATGAGGACGGCAACGTCACCCTGCGCAACGTGCCCGCCTACCGCTACCGCCAACAGGTGCCGGTCGAAGTGCCGGGACATGGCCGCGTGTACGGCGACATCGCTTGGGGCGGCAACTGGTTTTTCCTGGTGTCCGACCACGGTCAGGCGTTGCAGATGGACAACGTCGAGTTCCTCACCGAGTACACCTGGGCCATGCTCAAGGCCCTTGAGGCCCAGGGCATCCACGGTGAAGACGGCGCGCTGATCGACCACATCGAACTGTTTGCCGACGACGAAGTGGCCGACAGCCGCAACTTCGTCATGTGCCCCGGCAAGGCCTACGACCGCTCGCCCTGCGGCACCGGCACCAGCGCAAAACTGGCGTGCCTGGCGGCGGACGGAAAACTGGCCGCCGGTGAACGCTGGGTCCAGGCCAGCATCACCGCCAGCCAGTTCGTCGGCCGTTTCGAATGGGAAGGCGAACGCATCATCCCTTTCATCACTGGCCGCGCCTACATGACCGCCGACAGCACCTTGCTGATCGACGAGCAGGATCCCTTTGCGTGGGGCATTTGAGCCCCTCGCCTTTTCCCTAACCAGATCTGAATGAACGCTTGAAGGAGTGACAACAAAATGAGCGACAACATTTTCACTGGCTGCATCCCTGCCCTGATGACCCCATGCACCGCCGAGCGCAAGCCGGACTTTGACGCGCTGGTGGCCAAGGGTCGCGAGCTGATCGACATCGGCATGAGCGCAGTGGTGTATTGCGGCTCCATGGGCGACTGGCCGCTGCTGACCGAAGCCGAGCGTCAGGAAGGCGTAGCACGGCTGGTCGCTGCCGGCGTTCCGACCATCGTTGGTACCGGTGCCGTCAACAGCCGCGAAGCGGTTTCCCATGCGGCACACGCAGCCAAAGTCGGCGCCCATGGCTTGATGGTCATTCCTCGCGTGCTGTCTCGCGGCGCTTCGGCCACTGCGCAAAAAGCCCACTTCGCCGCGATCCTCAAAGCTGCCCCGGGATTGCCGGCGGTGATCTACAACAGTCCTTACTACGGCTTCGCCACCCGCGCCGACCTGTTCTTCGAACTGCGTCGCGAATACCCGAACCTGATCGGCTTCAAGGAGTTCGGCGGTGCTGCCGACCTGCGCTACGCGGCCGAGCACATCACCTCCAAGGACGATGACGTCACCCTCATGGTCGGTGTCGACACCCAGGTGGTCCACGGTTTCGTCAACTGCAACGCCACTGGTGCCATAACCGGCATCGGCAACGCACTGCCACGCGAGGTCCTGCGACTGGTGGCCCTGAGCAAACAAGCGGCCAAGGGCGATGCCAAGGCACGTCGCCAGGCCCGGGAGCTGGAGTCCGCACTGGCCGTGTTGTCGTCCTTCGATGAAGGCTGCGACCTGGTGCTCTATTACAAGCACTTGATGGTGCTCAATGGCGACAAGGAATACACCCTGCACTTCAACGAAACCGATGCGCTCAGCGATGCCCAGCGTCGTTACGCCGAGAACCAGTACGCGCTGTTCCGCCAGTGGTACGAGCAGTGGTCCGCCGAGCAGAACTTCGCCTGACATCCGGCCTGTACAGCGGCGTGCCAAGGTGCGCCGCTTTTATTTTCGCCCACGGCGGTATGGCGTTTTTTGCAAACGCCCCACCCTCTTTTTTTCAGGAAAGACCATGACTCTGACAGGCAACATGTTGATCGGCCAACAGGCCGTCGCCGGCAACCGCGAAGCGATCCGCGGCATTGATCCGGCCACTGATCTCCCCCTCGAACCGACCTATCACGGTGGCAGCGGTGAGCACGTCGAACAGGCCTGCGCCCTGGCGTGGAGTGCCCTGGACAGTTATCGCGCAACGACCCTGGACGCACGCGCCGAATTCCTCGAAACCATCGCCAGCGAAATCGAAGCCCTCGGCGATGATCTGATCGACCGCGCCGTGGCCGAGACTGGTCTGCCACGCCCGCGTATCCAGGGTGAACGCGGCCGCACCTGTCAGCAGCTGCGCACCTTTGCCCGCACCGTGCGTGCAGGCGAATGGCTGGATGTGCGGGTCGACAGCGCACTGCCGGAGCGTCAGCCCCAGCCCCGCCCGGACCTGCGTCAGCGTCAGGTGCCGCTCGGCCCGGTGGCGGTGTTCGGCGCAAGCAACTTTCCCCTGGCCTTCTCGGTCGCCGGCGGCGACACCGCGTCGGCGCTGGCCGCCGGTTGCCCGGTGATCGTCAAGGCCCATGGCGCACATCCCGGCACCAGTGAACTGGTGGGCCGGGCGCTGGCCCGAGCCGTCAAACAATGCGGGCTGCACACAGGCGTGTTTTCGCTGTTGTTCGGCTCCGGCCGCGAAGTGGGCATCGCCCTGGTCAGCGATCCGCGCATCAAGGCCGTGGGTTTCACCGGCTCGCGCAGCGGTGGCATCGCCCTGTGCAACGCAGCCCAGGCGCGTCCCGAGCCGATCCCTGTGTATGCGGAAATGAGCTCGATCAATCCGGTACTGCTGTTCCCCGCCGCATTGCAGTCGCGAGCCGAGACACTGGCGCAAGGCTTCGTCGCCTCCCTCACCCAAGGCGCTGGCCAATTCTGCACCAACCCAGGCCTGGTGATTGCCCGCCAAGGCCCGGCCCTTGAACGATTCATCCAAGAGGCCGCGCAATGCGTCCAGCGCAGCCCGGCGCAGACCATGCTCACTCCCGGCATATTCAATGCTTACGAGGCCGGCGTCGGCGCGCTGGTCGAACATGCCCATGCACACACAGTGGCCGCTGGTCTGAAGGGTGATACCCCGAACCAATGCCAGGCCCGCCTGTTCGTCACCCAAGCCAATGAGTTTCTCGCCGATCCGGCCTTGCAGGCAGAAGTATTTGGCGCCGCGTCACTGATCGTGCAATGCGCCAACGACGAGGAAATCCGTCAGGTCATCGAACACCTGGAAGGCCAACTGACCGCCACCCTGCACCTGGACGATACCGATGTGGAAAGCGCCAGGGCCTTGCTGCCGACCCTGGAGCGCAAGGCCGGGCGCCTGTTGGTCAATGGCTGGCCGACCGGCGTCGAGGTGTGCGATGCCATGGTCCATGGTGGCCCGTTCCCGGCGACTTCCGATGCGCGCAGCACCTCGGTCGGCACCGCCGCCATCCTGCGTTTCCTGCGCCCGGTCTGCTATCAGGACTTCCCGGACGCCTTGCTGCCGGCCGCGCTCAAACACAGCAATCCGTTGCAGTTGCGCCGCCTTCTAGACGGCCGGAGAGAAGCCTAGGACATGGCCAACTATTCCCCTTCCAATAACCCGCCCGCGGCGGCGGACGTTGCCGTAGTCGGTGCCGGGATCATCGGCGTCGCCAGCGCCCTGCGCCTGGCACGCCTGGGTCTGCGGGTGGTGGTCATCGACCAGCAGGAACCCGGCCGGGGCGCTTCGTTTGGCAATGCCGGGCACCTGGCAACCGAACAGGTGTTCCCCATCGCCGACCTGTCCATCCTCAAACGCCTGCCCGCCATGCTCATGGACCCGATGGGCCCGCTGCGCCTGGACTGGAAATACATGCCCCGGGCCCTGCCCTGGTTCGCACGCCTGTTGCTCAACCTGCGTCCGGCCCCGTTCCAGCGCACCGTGGCCGGCATCCGTGCGCTCAATGAAAGCAGCCTGGGTGCCTGGCACCGCTTGCTGCAGGCCATCGACCGTCCCGAATTGCTGAAAGAAGACGGTTCGTTGCTGGTGTTCGAACGCCCCGACTCGCAGCAGGTGATCGAGGCATTGCAGGCACGCATGCGCCAGCAGCAAGTGCCGGTCGACTTCTGGCAGGCCAAGGCTGTACGCGCAGCGGCTCCGCAGCTCAGCGAGCAGATCCGCGGTGGGTTGTTCTTCCCGCGCACCGGGCATTTCCTCGACCCCTTCCGGGTAGTCGGCGAACTGGTACACGCGGCCAAAAGCACTGGCGTGCAGTTCCTCAAACAGCGGGTCGAGGGCGGGCAGTTGAATGAAACCGGCGTGTCGTTGATCACCGATCAAGGCCGATTCAACAGCCGCCAGGTATTGATTGCCTGTGGTGCCCATTCAGCCAGGCTCACCGCCGCGTTGACCGGCAAGAAAGTCCCGCTGGACACCGAGCGCGGCTATCACTTGATGCTACCCCACGAGCACGAACGCTTGCCGTTTGCCGTCACCTCACTGGAGCGCAAGTTCATCATGACGCCGATGGCAGATGGGCTGCGCCTGGCCGGCACCGTCGAATTCGCCGGTCTTGAAAGTCCACCGACCATGGAGCGCGCCTGGCAGTTGCACCGCCTGAGCAAAGGCCTGTTCAAGCGTGAGCTGAGTGTTGAAGCAGCGACGCCATGGATGGGTTTCCGGCCCTCCTTGCCCGACTCCCTGCCGATCATCGACCGGGTGTGCGACGGCAAGGTCCTGCTCGCCTTCGGCCATCAGCACCTGGGGTTGACCCAGGCGGCGGTCACGGCGGAACTGATCGCGCAAATGGCCTCGCCCTTGACCGGCATCCAGCCTCACAGCCTGCCGGCGACTGCGCCGTACCGGCTCGATCGTTTCTGAGGACAACGACAGCAGGCACCGCAGACGTGGCGATCCTGTCGGCGTCCAACCGCATGCGCTGTTGCCGTTCGCGCAGATCTCCACGCGCATTGGGGGGCTCGACGGTGATTCTGGCGACGATACTGTTGCGGATTTTTGTTTGAAGTTGTGCCGGTGACCGAAGGGTGTTCGCTTGTGCAAGAGAACACCCTTTCCATCACTTGAAAAAATCACTCGGCGTCTTGCCGAACTGCTTCTTGAACATGGTCGTGAACGCGCTCGGGCTGTCGTATCCCAACTCCCCGGCGATGTCGATGATCTTCTCCCCGACCGCTATCCGTTCCAGCGCCAGCAGCAGGCGCGCTTGCTGGCGCCATTGGCCGAAGGTCATGCCGGTTTCCTTGCGGAACCTTCGCTGGATGGTTTTGGCGTCGAGGCTCAGCCGGGCGCTCCAGTCCGACAACGTCGACCCATCCCCGGGGTCATGCTGCAACGCGCTACAAATCTGGTTGATACCTTGATCGGTGGGCTGTGGCAGGTTCAATGGCAAGGTTGGCAGGATCGTCAATTCATCCAGAATCAGGCGCAGCACCCGGGCTTCCCGTGAATCCGGATCGCAGGAAAAGTCGAAATCGACCGAGACCTTGATCAGCTCACTCAGCAATGCGGACACACTCACCGCCCGGGTTTCAGCGGGCAGATCCAGGCTCGCGTCAGGGCGCACAAAAACGCTGCGCATCTTGATCGCTCCCACGCAGCGAATCGAGTGCACTTCCCCACTCGGCATCCAGATGCCACGGCTGGGTGGCACTGTCCATTGGCTGGTGGCGGCGTGCACCACCATCACGCCTTCGATGGCATAGATCAGTTGATGCTTTTCATGGGAGTGCGGCGGGATGAACCAGTTTTCCGGGTAGTCGGTCGCACTGCTGCGAACACTCCAGCCGCCCTGGTCGATCTCCGTAAGAAATGTCTGCAATGGCTTGATCATGACGCCCTTTTTGCGATAGCCCGCGCCCGAGTTGCGCGAGACGGGCGACTTTGTGGGCCATAGGATAATGCCGAACCCTGAAATTGGCTGCGCCTTGCGTTCGCAGTTCGCGTTATTTATCCGGAAGATCGCCCATGTCGACCACCACCCTCAGTTCACCGTCATCCACCGCTTCGGCGGCCAGCCAGGCCAGCCCCCTGGTCATGCGCGTCATCGGCGCCTGTGCGCTGGCGCACCTCATCAACGACTTGATCCAGGCCGTGCTGCCGTCGATCTACCCGATGCTCAAGGCCAGTTATGGTTTGAGCTTTACCCAGGTCGGCCTGATCACCCTGACCTTTCAGCTCACCGCCTCACTGCTGCAACCGTGGATCGGCTTCTACACCGACCGTCATCCCAAACCGTGGCTGCTACCGGCCGGCATGGTCTGCACCCTGATCGGTATCCTGATGCTGTCGATGGTTGGCAGTTTCCCGGCGATTCTCGTGGCCTCGGCACTGGTGGGCGTCGGTTCGTCGACCTTTCACCCGGAGACCTCGCGGGTGGCACGCCTGGCCTCGGGCGGTCGCTACGGTTTGGCGCAGTCGACCTTTCAGGTCGGCGGCAACGCCGGCAGCGCCTTCGGCCCCTTGCTGGCCGCTGCGATCATCATTCCCTATGGCCAGGGCAATGTCGCCTGGTTTGGCTTGTTCGCGGTGTTTGCCATCCTCGTTCAGTACGGCCTGAGCCGCTGGTATCGCAATCACCTGAACCTGTTCAAGCTCAAGCAAGGCAGCAAGGCCACCCACGGCCTGTCGAAACGGCGGGTGACGTTTGCCCTGGTGGTGCTGGCGCTGCTGGTATTCTCCAAATACTTCTACATGGCCAGCTTCACCAGTTACTTCACCTTCTACCTGATCGAGAAGTTCGACCTGTCGGTGGCCAGTTCGCAGCTGTACCTGTTCCTGTTCCTCGGTGCTGTCGCGGCGGGCACATTCTTTGGTGGCCCGATCGGCGACCGGATTGGCCGCAAGCAGGTGATCTGGTTCTCGATCCTCGGCGCCGCCCCCTTCACCCTCGCCTTGCCCTATGTCGACCTGTTCTGGACAGGTGTGTTGAGCATGATCATCGGCTTCATCCTCGCCTCGGCGTTCTCGGCCATTGTGGTCTTCGCCCAGGAGCTGGTGCCCGGCAACGTCGGCATGATCGCCGGGGTGTTCTTCGGCCTGATGTTTGGTTTCGGCGGGATCGGTGCTGCGCTGCTCGGGCATCTGGCGGATATTCATGGCATCGAGTACGTGTACACGCTGTGCTCATACCTGCCGTTGCTGGGAATTCTGACGATCCTGTTGCCTTCGACCCGGAGTGCTCACTGACGGATTCAGCCGATCACTTTTGCTACCAACCTTGTAGCACTCGGTAACACCTGGCCCTGTGGAGGTGCGTCTTTTCCTCGACGTGCCGCCACCCACCCCTCTGCATACGGGCAAACCCGCCATGGCGTACTTTGTGCATCCAAAGGCCATCCTCTTCTGCCTGTAGCCGCCATGCGCCCCAAGGAACTGAAACTCTGGACCACCGGAGTCGCCCACCTGCTCGACCTGCCTGCCGGGCATGCGCGGCTGTCGGGGTTGAGCCATTGGCTTCGGCAAATCTGCCCGGTCGATCATTTCGTGCTGTTCGTCTACGAAGGCAATCACCGGCCACTGGCGTTGTTCGATACGTTTTCGGCGGACAAGCGCGCGGTGTATGTCGACGACTACCAGTGCGGGCCTTACCTGCTCGACCCGTTCTACCTGGCCTGCACCCGTGGCCAGGCACCGGGACTGTGGCGTCTGCGCCAGTTCGCCCCCGACCATTTCTACCTTGGTGAATACTTCCTGACCTATTACCAGCAAACGGGGCTGGCCGAGGAAGTGGCTTTTTTCGTCGACCTCGGCAACGGCGCCACGGCGGTATTGTCGCTGATGCGCTCCAGTGCCAGTTGCGCCTTCAGCCGGGACGAAATGCAGCTCGTCGAGTGCGCGCAAGCGGTGGTCGAACAGGTCATAAATGAAGCCTGGCGCTTGTGCCAGGCCCAGCAACCGCGCCCGGCGCAAGACCTGGACTTCAAGATCCGCGAAGCCTTCGACCACTTCGGCGCGCACATCCTCACCGGGCGCGAGCAGGAAATCGTTCAACTGTTGCTGCGCGGCCACTCCAGCGCCTCGGTGGCCGAACAACTGAACATCAGCCCCGGCACGGTGAAGATTCACCGCAAGAACATCTACGCCAAGCTGGGGATTGGCAGCCAGTCGGAGTTGCTGGGGTTGTTTATTCGGGAGCTGACGGAGGATCCGTTACAGGCGCCCGGCCTCAAGTTGCAAGCCTGATACCTGTCGGCCAGCACAACACCCTGTGGGAGCGGGCTTGCTCGCGAAAGCGATATTCCAGTTGCCGTATCAGTTGCCTGACACACCGCTTTCGCGAGCAAGCCCGCTCCCACAGGTCTTTGTGTTGCCTGGATAGGTGTGGTTATTCAGGTGGATCGAGTTGATCCAGTGCCCGGTTTACGGCCAGTTCGCCCAGCATGATCACTTGCGCAATGCCCAACAGCGCATTGCGACTCGTCCCCTCCAGATGATCCACCAGATCGTTGGCCATGACATTGGCCGACGCCAGCGACTCACACGCATGCACCAGCAAGGTTTCGGTATTGAGTTCGGGATTGACGATGAACATCGTGCTGGGTTTGTGAGGGGTGGCCATGATGTGGGGGCCTAGGTTGAGGGCGCGCTCGACGGCTTCGTGGAGCTTGTTTGAATCGAGGCTTTCGGACGGGGATGCCGGATCGGTGTCCGGCGGGTTGGGTGTGATTTTGAACATAGTGAAACTCCTAGTTAGAAAGAGGAGCCTTCACCTCGCTACCAAACGAGGGGGTGGCGACCATACGCGGGTTGGTAGACCGGTAACTAGGACCCGGCGCTCCCGAAGGAGCCCTGCGCATGGCCACCATAAAACAGACGCCTGAAAAGGCCTGTCGACGGCAAAACCAATACGCCTAGTTACCGGGCTACCAAACCCGATCACTGTTTTTCAGTGACCAGCAAACGATAAGACCCGACCCCAAGACGCACAAGCCGGCGGATTCTGGCGTAGCTGTAGGCAATGACGCAAGGTGTTGTAGCTTGCGGGAAGTAACGCTGACGGCGCTTAAACACCGCACTCAAACAATGAAATTACACACTTCGTTGACGTTGAAAAACTCATGAAAACACAGGAAATATCTGACACGTTTTTAGGGTTGGCCGTCGGAAGTGCAAGGGTTAACGTTGCAACTCTAGGCAGGTACGAGCGATTGGCTCGCCTGGTGCTAGCGGGCATAGCTTCATGCATTCAGCGTGAAACGATTGCAGGAGCAATGCGCTAGTCGAGAAACCCAATTGCTCGACCTGCGACATATGGCGCTATGCTCACGTCAAATGTCGCATGGAGGTAATCGGTATGCCCGCCATCAAATCCAAAGAAAAAGCAGTCGTCGCGACGAAGACAAAACCTGTCAGCCGAAAGCCGACTGAGGTGCTGTTACAAGGACGTAAAGGTGATACGCGCATGTTAATCATCAAATACACACAGGAAGGTTTTGATCTGAACGACGTGAGGGAGATGCTTTCTGCCTCCGAACTGTATATGGAACACGGCCTTGTTGAGCGCATCACAGGGAAGTCCGTCAGGACAGTACAACGCTTGGCAAAGGAGACAAAACCGGTGCGACTAAACCAGCAGCAAAGCACAATCGCCTTTCAATACGCTCAGTCCCTGGAGCACGCCATCAACGTGTTCGGCAATTTGCAGTTGGCTGAGAACTGGCTGAAGAAACCCTGCAAGTTCCTGGAAGGTCATATCCCACTGGAACTGATCGATAACTCGCTGGGTTTTCAGGTGGTAGAGGACTATTTGACCCGGATTGAACACGGGGTTTATCAATGAATCCTTTGCCCTGGGATGGGAAGTGGCACGCGTGGCGCCTTGACCGCGAGGTCTTCAAGGACACGTGGAACAGCGGAATAGGTGCTCAGCAATCCGGTGGCCGGTGGAACCCTCCCGGTCGCCGGGTCATTTACGCTTCGGCCGACCCCGCTACTGCCATTTTGGAGGTTGCAACCCACACAGGCTTCGATACGCTCGATGCGGTGCCCCACGTGCTGACGTGTTTCGAGGTTCTGGATTCCAATGTCATCAAGGTTGTTCAGCCCGAAGATGTGCCGAACCCGAACTGGCTCATCCCGTCTGAGCTCTCGCCCAATCAGCAACACTATGCTGATGAGTTACTTTCCGAACATCCTTTTGTGCTTATCCCTTCTGCAGTTACCCGTCATTCATGGAACCTGCTGGTGAGCTGTGACTTGGCTGTGGATCGATTCAAGCTTGTATCGCAGGAGCGTTTTGGGCTGGACACTCGGTTACTCAAATAAATGTGAAGGTGAAGGTCGCCAGTCGCATCTGATCACGACGCCTCACACCTACTGAACACTTGCTCCACTCTCCTCCTATCCCCCAAGGGATATATACACCGCAAAACCCCGATTGCTAGTTTGGCCCCCGACGCACTGATTCATCACTGCAAGGGAGCCCGCCTCGTGAACAACAGCGTGAACGACAACCCGCCAAGCGATATCGAATTCTGCAATGTGGTCAAACGCTATGGCGAGGTGCAGGCCGTCAGCGGTCTGAATTTCGCGGTGCGGCGTGGCTCGTTTCATTCCTTCCTCGGCGGCTCGGGCTGTGGCAAGACCACTACCCTGCGCATGATCGCCGGCTTCGAGCAGCCCACCAGCGGTGAAGTTCGTCTGGCCGGCAAGAGCGTGGCCGGTGTGCCAGCCTTCGAGCGGCCGGTGAACATGGTGTTCCAGCATTACGCACTGTTCCCGCACCTGACCGTGGCGCAGAACATTGCCTACGGCCTGCGCTATCGCACACCGCGCCCGGACAAGAAACAACAACTGCGCATGGCCGATGAGGCGCTGGAAATGGTGCGTCTGAGCGGCTTCGGCCAACGCAAGCCGAGTGAACTGTCCGGCGGCCAGCAACAGCGCGTCGCCCTCGCCCGCGCCTTGGTCAACAAGCCGACGGTGTTGCTGCTCGACGAGCCACTGGCTGCGTTGGACCGCAAGCTGCGCAAGGAGATGCAATCGGAATTGCTGCGTTTGCAGCGCGAAGTCGGCATCACTTTCGTGCTGGTCACCCACGACCAGGAAGAAGCCCTGTCGATGAGCGACAGCATCAGCGTGATGCACAACGGTTCGATCATCCAGACCGCCACCCCGGAACAACTCTATGAAGCCCCGGCCAGCCGTTATGTGGCGGATTTTATCGGTGAGTCCAACCTGTTCGACGGCACCGTGCGCCAGCTCAATGGCAACTCGGTGGTGCTGCGTACCGAGCAAGGGCTGGAACTGACCAGTCCGCTGACGCCTACCGGTAAAGCCCTGAGCGCCAATGCCGCAGGTTGCATTGCGGTGCGCCCGGAGCTGATCAGCATCGCCGGCGCCCATGCCGAGATGAGCCGCGAAGTGAAGCTGCCGGGCTGTGTCGAAGACCGCATTTACCTGGGCAATTCCACCGAATACCGCGTGCGCACCCAGGCCTTCGGCGTGGTCTGCGTGCGGGTACCGCGCCAGCAGGATCACGGCGCCAATGCATTCGAACACGGCGCAGCGGTTCGCGTCGGCTGGGATCACGCCAATGGCCTGGCCATGGCGTTGTAAATCATCGATTCGTTTCATCAACCGGATGTGGAGCGTGTTATGGACCAGAAGACCTTTATCAAAACCCTGCGCAGCTGGCAGAACGGCTCGATCAGCCGCCGCGAGTTCCTTGGCCGCACCGGCCTCGGCATTGCCGCCGCCGTGGTCGCCACCAACATGCCCGGCCTGCTGACCGCAAGCGCCGAGGCGGCCGAGCAGGCCAAACTCGGTGATCGCCTGTCGCTGGCGACTTGGCCGAACTACCACAGCCAGGAAAACCTCGACGCCTTCGGCAAGACCACCGGCGCCCGCGTGTCGATGAGCGTGTTCGGTTCCAACGAAGAAATGCTCGCCAAATTGCAGGCCGGTGGCAGTGGCTGGGACGTGCTGGTGCCGACCAACTACACCATCAGCACCTACGTCGGGCTGGGATTGATTGAGCCCCTGGACCTGTCACGCATTCCCAACTTCGATGCCTCGGCGTTCCAGCAGAAATTCATGGCCCAGGGCACGGTGGACGGCAAGGTCTACGCGGTGCCGAAAAACTGGGGCACCACCGGCATGCTCTACGACACCGGCAAACTGAAAAACGGCCCGACCAGCTGGAAAGAATTCTGGGTCGCCGCCCAAGGCCCGGCCAGTGGCCGGACGATGGTCCACGACTACCAGCTGACCGCCATCGGCAATGCCCTGAAGAGTTTCGGCTACAGCTTCAACTCCCTGGACCCGAAAGAACTGGCCGATGCGGAAAAACTGCTGATCGAGGTCAAGCCGCATTTGTTCGCGATCAACTCCGACATTCAGCCGTCGATGCGCAGCGGCGATGCCTGGCTGGCGATGTCCTGGACTGGCGATGCTTCGCAACTGCACCGCGACAACGCGCAAATGCAGTTCGAACTGGGCAAGGAAGGAGGCGAGTTGTGGAGCGACTTCTTTGCAATTCCGAAAAGCTCGGAGCACAAGGACGCCGCCTACGCGTTCATCAACTACCTGCTCGATCCGCAGCACAACAAACTCGAGGTACTGAGCCACGGTTACCCGAGCGGCGACAAACGTGTCGACGCGCTGCTGCCTGTGGCGATGCTCGACGATCCGATCATGTACCCGGCCGCCGAGGCCCTGAGCCCGCTGGAGTTCGGTGCCGCCGCGACGCTGACCAGCCCGGCCCGCGCCGAACTGATGGCGCGTTTCAAGTCCGCCTGATCGCTTGACCATGGCCAATGAGGAGTCATCCATGAATGCCGCCGCCCACCCGCAAACGGTGCAGCCGGGCCATGCCCTGGCGGTCGAGGTTCGCCAACGGCGCAGCCTCGGCCGACGCATCACCCTGCTGATGCTCTTGCCTTCGACCCTGTGGTTCCTGCTGCTGTTGTTGATGCCGCTGGTGATCATCCTGGTCTTCAGTTTCGGCGAGCGCAGCGCCGTAGGCGGTTACGCCGGTGGCTTCACCCTGGCCAACTACCTGAACCTCGGCTCTCGCGGCGCGGCGTTCAGCAACACGCTGATGCTCGCACCGCTGGGCACCTTGGTGTGCCTGGTGGCGGCCTATCCGCTGGCGTACTTTCTGGCGGTCAAGGTCACCAGAAACCGCTCGCTGTTGCTGACCCTGGTGATCGTGCCGTTCTGGACCAGTTTCCTGATCCGCACCTACGCGTGGATTTTCATCCTCAGCGGCAAGGGTATCCCGGCAATGCTGGCCAGCCTGGGTCTCGAGGATGTGCGGCTGATCAACACGCCGTGGGCGGTGCTGATCGGCATCGTCTACGGCTACCTGCCGCTGATGGTGTTCCCGATCTACGTCAGCCTGGAAAAACTCGACAAGCGCCTGCTCGAAGCCTCGGCGGATTTGGGTGCCAGCGCCTTCGAAAGCTTGCGCCGCATCACCCTGCCGCTGTCTGCACCGGGAATCATCACCGGGGTGATGCTGGTGTTCATCCTGTTGATGGGCGAGTTCCTGATCCCGGCCATTCTCGGCGGCGGCAAGGTGTTCTTTGTCGGCAACGCGCTGGTCGACCTGTTCCTGCAATCACGCAACTGGCCGTTCGGCAGTGCGCTGGCCATGACGTTGGTGGCGATGATGCTGCTGATCATCGGCGTGTATCTGAAACTGGTGGCGCGCTACGGTGGTCGCCCTGCCGACGGAGGTTTGTGACATGTGGCTGCGCAGCTATTCGACTTCGCTATACCTGTTCCTCTACGCGCCGATTGCCTTGATCGTGCTGTTCAGCTTCAACGCCGGGCGCAGTGGCCTGGCGTTCCAGTGCTGCTCGGTGCAATGGTTCGGCACCGCGTTCGGCAACCCGTTCATCATGGAAGCCCTGGGCAACAGCGCGCTGATCGCGTTCAGTTCGGCGGTGATTGCCACGCTGTTCGGCACCCTCGCGGTGTTCGGCCTGCAACGTACCGGGCCCAAGGTGCGAATGCTGTTCGATGCGCTGACCTATTGCGCGATCATCGTGCCCGGCATCGTCATCGGCATCTCGACGCTGATTGCCTTCATCAGCCTGTTCGACCTGATCAACCCACTGCTGGCGAGCTGGCTGCCGACGGTGCCGAAGTTGAACATGGGGTTCTTCACTGTGATCGCCGCGCACTCGTTGTTTACCATGGCCCTGGTGATGGTGATCGTGCGCAGTCGCGTCGATTCGCTGGACAAGGCCTTGCTGGAAGCGTCGGCGGACCTGTACGCACCACCGATGGATACTTTCTGGCGGGTGACCCTGCCGCAGATCAGCCCGGCGATCATGGCCGGGTTCCTGCTGGCGTTCACCTTCAGCTTCGACGATTTTATCATCGCGTTCTTCGTCGCCGGTTCCGAAACGACGCTGCCGATCTACATCTTTTCCTCCATCCGCCGCGGCGTGACGCCAGAGATCAACGCGATTTCCACGGTGATCATCTGCGTGTCGCTGGCCCTGCTGTTCACTTCCCGCCATCTGCAAAACCGCCGCACCGGCGTCCAGGAGTCGCACCATGCGTGATCAGCTTTACATCAACGGCGAATGGGTCAGCCCGGATCTGGGCGGCTATCTGGATGTTATCGATCCGGCCACCGAACAAGCCTTCCACCGCGTGGCGGCGGGGACTGAAGAAGACGTCGACCACGCCGTGCGCGCGGCCAGGCGCGCCTTCGACAATGGCTGGGGCCAGACCGGCGGCGCCGATCGTGCGCAATGGCTGGAGGCGCTGGCCGATGAACTGGAATCCGGTAAACAGGCACTGTCCGAACTGGAAGTGCGCGACAACGGCAAACCTTTGCCTGAAGCGCAGTGGGACATCGGCGATGCCATCGGTTGCTTTCGTTACTACGCCGGACTGGCGCGCAATCTGGACCAGCAACAGGATCAGCCACTGGCCTTGCCGGATGAGCGTTTCCGTTGCCGTATCCGCCACGAGCCGATTGGCGTGGCCGGGCAGATCATCCCGTGGAACTACCCGCTGCTGATGGCCGCGTGGAAGGTCGCTCCAGCCTTGGCCGCCGGGGCCACGGTGGTGTTGAAACCGTCCGAGCTGACGCCGCTGACCGCTCTGGAACTCGCAGCCGCCGCCGACCGCATCGGCTTGCCGGCCGGGGTGTTGAACGTGATCACCGGCCTCGGCGCCGACGCCGGCAGCCCACTCACCGAGCATCCGGGCGTGGACAAACTGGCGTTCACCGGCAGCGTGCCCACCGGGGCGAAAATCATGTCGGCGGCGGCGCGTGACATCAAGAACATCAGCCTGGAACTGGGCGGCAAGTCTGCGTTCATCGTGTTCGATGACGCCGATATCGAAGCCGCCGTGGAGTGGATACTATTCGGGATTTTCTGGAACCAGGGCCAGGTGTGCAGCGCCACTTCGCGCTTGCTGGTGCAGGAAACCATCGCCCCGCGTCTGATCGAACGCTTGGTGGAAGAAACCCGCAAGATCAGCATCGGCCCCGGTATGCAGCCCGGGGTTCTTCTGGGTCCGCTGATCAGCCAGGGCCAATACGACAAGGTGCTCGGTTTCATCGACCAAGGCCTGGCCAGCGGCGCCCGTTTGCTCACCGGCGGACGGCGACCGGCGCACTTGCGCGAAGGTTACTTTGTCGAACCGGCGATTTTCGACGAGCCTGGCCACAGCAGCATTTTGTGGCGCGAAGAAGTGTTCGGCCCGGTGCTGTGCATCAAGCGCTTCAAGACCGAAGAGCAAGCCGTGCAAATGGCCAACGCCAGCCGCTTCGGCCTGGCCGCCGCCGTGATGAGCGCCGACTTGCAGCGCACCGCCCGGGTCGCCAACCAGTTGCGCGCCGGAATCGTCTGGGTCAACTGCTCGCAACCGACCTTCGTCGAAGCACCCTGGGGTGGCATGAAACACAGCGGCATCGGCCGGGAACTGGGCCAATGGGGGCTGCACAATTACCTGGAGGTCAAGCAGGTGACTGAGTACGTCAGTGACCAGCCTTGGGGTTGGTATTTGAAGTAAACGGGTCAACTGTGGGAGCGAGCTTGCTCGCGATAGCGGTGGGTCAGTCGACATCTGTGTTGAATGTGCCGGCCTCTTCGCGAGCAAGCCCGCTCCCACAGTTTTGATCGTCAGTGCACGCCCATCCCACGGCTGGCCACAACCCCTGTGGGAGCGGGCTTGCCCGCGAAGAGGCCGGCACATCCAGAAAACATGGCACCTGACACGCCGCCTTCGCGGGCAAGCCCGCACAATTATCTCTGCACCACACAATGACTGCACGTGTAATACCCGGTGCCCGGCAGGCTTGTGGCGACGGGCTCACAACGCGTAACTTGATTGACCTGCCCTGCAAGACACGCCGGAGTTGATCAATGCGCATTGCTTTGCTGTCCGACATGCATCTGTCCGTCAATACGATCCCGTTTCCCGACGTGGATGCCGATATTGTCGTGCTCGCCGGGGACATTGCCCGGCCGGCCAAGGCCATCGAGTGGGCTAAAGCGTGTCCGGTTCCACTGCTGTACGTGGCAGGCAATCACGAGTTCTACGGCAGTGACCTGATCTCCACCTACGAGCAGTTGAACCGCTTGGCGCAAGGCACGCAGATTCACGTGCTGGAACGTTCGGAATACGTCCACGACGGCGTGCGCTTTCTCGGTTGCACGTTGTGGTCTGACTATCGTCTTCTCGATAGCCCTGAGGATCGAGCGCTGGGCATCGATCTGGCGACCCAACTGATGCGTGACTTCAGCCACATCAAAATTGCCCCCGACTTTCCGGACCTGTTCACACCGGCCATTTCCCAGCTGGTTTTTCTACAGACGGTCGCCTGGCTGGAAGACTGCTTCACCCGCGACAGCAGCACGCCCACGGTGGTGGTCTCTCATTTCGCCCCGACACGGTCGAGCATCAGCCCGACTTTTGCCGGTTCGCCGATCAACTCAAGCTTTGTCTCGGACCTCGAAGCGCGGATCAAAGACTGGCAACCGGCACTTTGGCTGCATGGCCATACCCATGGCAGCTTTGATTATCGGGTAGGTAACACCCGGGTGGTCTGCAACCCCAGGGGCTATGCCAGGAATGGCATCAATGAAAATCCTGATTTCGATGATGCCTTCGTGATCGATCTGGAGTTATGAAGTAACTCTCGGGTCAACAACACCGCGTATTGCACTTGCCCCGGCCAAAACGCGCTTCCTGGCGCTCACGGAAAAACATCTCATAGCTCATGACTGGCTCGCCCGGACGGTTGCGGGCCATTTGTGCCACGTAGTTGTCGTACTCGGGAACGCCGACCATCAAGCGGGCGCTCTGGCTGAACAATCTGACGAACTGCTGCAGTTTGCGGAACATGGCTGATCTCTCTGTGAGCGTGGGACCTGGCCCATGAAACCGCGCTCATGTATCTGCAATGTGTCCACATCGAGCACATTTGTAGTTTCAAGTATCCAGGTTCACGCCCCATGGAGCACCAGCAACCCGCTACACTTTCCTCGCTCCGCCGCTGCATCCAAGCGGCCAAGACCCCTGACTTCTGATCTGGAGGTATCCCATGAGCGACAGCAGCGAACTCACCACCTTTACCGGCTGGGCCGCCACGGCAGCGGGCGCGCCACTGGAGCGCTACAGCTACGAGCCCGGCCCGTTGGGAAACGATGAAGTGGAAGTCGCCGTGGAGTATTGCGGCGTCTGTCACTCCGACCAGTCGCTGATCGACAACGATTGGGGCATCAGCCACTACCCGTTTATCCCCGGCCATGAGGTGGTCGGCCGTATCGTTCGGGTCGGCGCCCAGGTCCGCGGCCTGGAAATGGGCCAACGGGTGGGCATCGGTTGGTACAAGGGCAGTTGCATGCATTGCTCGTCGTGCATCGAAGGCTCCCATAACCTGTGTCGCACCGTGCAACCGACCATCATCGGCAGCAATGGCGGCTTTGCCGACCGCATTCGCTCGCACTGGGCCTGGGCCCTGCCGATCCCGGACGGGCTCGATCCGGCGATGGCCGGGCCGTTGTTCTGTGCCGGTTCGACCGTGTTCAACCCGCTGGTGGAGTTCGGCATCAAGCCCACTGACCGGGTCGGCGTGGTGGGCATCGGCGGCCTCGGTCACCTGGCGCTGCGCTTCCTCAACGCCTGGGGCTGCGAAGTCACCGCCTTCACCTCATCGCTGAGCAAGCAGGACGAAGCCAAGCGCCTGGGCGCACACAAAGTGGTCGCCTCGACCGACACGGCTGCGCTCAACGCCATTGCCGGCACCCTGGATTTTCTGCTGGTCACCGCCAACGCCAACCTCGACTGGACGGCCATGCTCGCCACCCTGCGCGGCAAAGGTCGCCTGCACTTTGTCGGCGTCGTGCCCGACGCCATTCCAGTGCACGTGTTCAACCTGATTCCCCAGCAAAAAGTCTTGTCCGCCTCACCGGTCGGCTCACCCGCCAATACCGCGACCATGCTGGAATTCTGCGCACGCCATCAGATCCTGCCGCAGGTCGAAATGTTTCCCATGAGCCGGATCAACGAAGCCATCGATCATTTACGCAGCGGCAAAGCGCGCTACCGCGTGGTGCTGGATGCCAGTCAATGACAGGAGACGAACGAAGAGAAAGGGCCGCTTATTCAAGCGGCCCCTTTTTTGCCCTCAGGGATTAGCCGCCTGCACTGGCATGTGTGGGTCATTCCAGGTGAACCGATAGGCTTTGCCGGGCTCTTGCGGGAGGCATTTGCCGTTGTCGGCATCCGCGCCCACGATCGACCAGTTCGCCCGGGAGTTCTCACCCAATTCACGGGCCGCTTCGGGTTTGAAGCACTGGTTCAATACGTCATCCGGCACCAAAGCGTAGGCCTTGGGGTGTTCGCGCAGATACAGCGCGGCCTTCTCGATGGTCGAATAGTCCATGCCGAAATGCACAATCGGCTGACGGGCGAACAACCAGTGCCCCTCCTCCCAGTTGACCAGCACCAGATCGGCTCCTTGGGTCATGGTCGCCGCCTGCGCCATCAGCACCTGATCAATGTTGGTGCCTTCCTTGATCGGTTCGATGAAACCACGGGCGAACCACAGCACAAACCAGGTCGCGACCAGTGCCGGGAACACCCGACGCAAACGCGGGTGCTTTTTGAACCAGCGCTTGAGCATCCACGGAATCAACGGCGCGGCGACCAGCACCAGCCCAGGCAGCGCCGGGTAGATGTACAACTTGCGCTTGCCGCTACTGATGCAGAAAAACAGCACCACCAGCACCACCCAACCGAGCACTACCAACACTCGCCCGTCGCGTTTTTGCAACTGACGGCGCCAGGCCGGTACCAGCCATGGCAGCACCAGCACCAACGGTAGCCAGTACTGCGGAATCACGTTGGTGAAGAAATACCAGAATGGTTCGCGGTGATGCCACGCCGCGGCATAACGGCCTGCGGTCTGGTGCAGGAGGATCTCCCGCGCATAGGCAATTTCGTCTGCCGAACCATGGAATGCAATGGACAAGGCCAGGGGTAACAACCAGATCGCAATCGCCGCGAGCATCACGGCAAACCCCAGCAACCACTTGCGTGCCTCGCCGGGCATGGCCACCACACCAGGCCAGTCCTTGCGCACCGCATAGGCGTAAGGAATCAGCAACAACGCCGGCAGAAAACCCACGCCTTTGGTGATCACGCCAATGCCCATGGCCGCGCAGCCCGCGTAAAACCAGCGCCACGCCGGGCCGACCAGCAGGTGTCGCGCCAGACCGTACAAGCCCAGGGAGGTGAACAGAATCAACAGGCTGTCGATCTGACCGGTGCGCAAAATGCTGTAGGTCTGGTACGTCGCCAGGTACAGCAGCGCGGCGTTGCGACCGGTACGCTGGGTCCACAAGCGACGGCCCAGGTCATAGACCATCGCCGTGACCGTGACCGCCGAAAACAGCCCCGGTATATAGAGGGCGATATTCGGCTTGCCGGTCAGCCAGGTGAAGAACGCCACCGCCCACATGAAAATCGGCGGCTTGTCGCCGTAGATCTCGGCGGCACGGTGCGGGATCAGCCACGAGCCATTTTGCAGCATCTCCAGTGCGACACCGAGGAAGCGCTCTTCGTCCACATTCTGTGCCTGGCGCAACCCCAGCCCCGCACCGATCAACAACAGGGCAAGCAGCATCAGGCCCAGGCATTCGACCCGTGGCGATATCGATCTACGCATGGTTTATTCCTTTACGCTTCTGCTTTTGGCAATCAATTGCAGGTTGCGAAAATAGACGATGGAGCCAAATGCCTGCCCGGCGATGAACACCGGGTCCTGGCGGTAAATGGCATACGCGAGCAACAGGGTGCTGCCGACGATGCTCAGGTACCAGAAGTTGGTCGGAATCACGCTGCGTTTCTTGTACTCGCTGTACAACCACTGCAGGACAAACCGCCCGGTAAAGGCAACCTGCCCCGCAAAGCCGACCAGCAGCCACAGGGTTTCACGAGTCAACATCATCCTTCGATCTCCTGGGCAATGGTGTTCAGCCGCGTGCGCTTGATCAGCCACCAGACACCGAACAAATCAAGAATCCCCACCAGCGCACGGTCGATGTTGCCGTATTTCGACACCCCGGCCGTGCGTGGCCGGTGATTGACCGGGTGCACGATCATGCGGCCGTTATGGCGCTGGATCAGGGCTGGAATATAGCGATGCATGTGGTCGAAGTACGGCAGGCGCAAGAACGCCGCACGCTCGATCAGCTTCAGGCCGCAACCGGTGTCCGGGGTGGCGTCCTTGAGCAGGCGGCGGCGCAGGTTGTTGGCGAAGCGCGAGGCGTAGCGTTTGCTCGCCGTGTCGCGACGGTTGACCCGATGCCCGGCGACCAGTTGCACATCGACCTTGCCCGGCTCGCCGCGCACCAGCGCCAGCATGCCGGGGATGTCCGCCGGGTCGTTCTGGCCGTCGCCGTCGAGGGTCGCCAGCCACGTGCCCCGCGCCTCACGGGCGGCGTGGTAGAGCGAGGTGCTCTGCCCCAGCGAACGCTCATGATGGAGGATGCGCAAGGTGTTCAAGCCGTCGTGACGGATCTGCCGCAGTTCATGCAGGGTCGCGTCGGTGCTGCCATCGTCGACCACGATGATTTCGTAAGACTCATCGGCCAGCGCCACGCGGATTTCCTCAAGCAATGGCCTGAGGTTGTTCGCTTCGTTTTTCGCGGGAATCAGTACGGATACAAAAATGTCTTGGCTCATGGGGTCTCTCTCGCCTTTTTTTGATTTTTTCGAGATCAGAGGCGAACGCTTCAAATCTGATAGAACTGCCGATACCACTTCACAAACTCTCCGACGCCGGTTTCGAGCGTCACCTGCGGGCTGAAGCCCACCCACTCGGCCAGTGCCGAAACATCGGCCCAGGTCTTGACCACGTCACCGGCCTGCATCGGCATGTAGTTACGTCGGGCCTGCAAGCCCAAGGCTGATTCCAGGCACTCGACGAAATCCAGCAACGCCACCGGCATCCCGCGACCAATGTTGAAGAGCCGGTTTACCCCGGCGGCGGCGCCTTCCGGCACCGGAGGTTTTGGGCGCAGTTGGGCGATGCCTTCGACAATGTCATCGACGTAGGTAAAGTCGCGCGACATCTGCCCCTGGTTGTAAATGTCGATGGGCAGGTCTTTGAGGATGGCGTCGGTAAACTTGAACAGCGCCATGTCCGGGCGGCCCCATGGACCGTAGACAGTAAAAAAGCGCAGGCCACTGGCTTTCAAGCCATATAGATGGCAATAACTTTCGGCCAGCAGTTCATTGGCGCGCTTGCTGGCGGCGTACAGCGAAACGGGATGTTCGACAGGATCCTCGACACTGAACGGCATTTTGCTGTTGGTGCCGTACACCGAACTGCTCGAGGCGTAGATCAGATGCTCGGGGCGATGGTGCCGACAGGCTTCCAGCACATTGAGGAAACCCACCAGGTTCGACTGTGCATAGACATCCGGATTGTCCAGCGAGTAGCGCACCCCGGCTTGAGCCGCCAGGTGCACCACCTCGGTAAAACCGTGCTCCCGGAACAAGCTCATCAGGGCCGGTTTGTCGACAATGTCCATTTTCTGGAAGCGAAAACCCGGCAAAGTCTCCAGCACCTTGAGGCGTGCGTGTTTGAGCTCGACATCGTAGTAGTCGTTGAGGTTGTCGATACCGACGACCTCCTGACCCTCGCGGCACAAACGCTGGACCGTATGAAAACCGATGAAACCGGCTGCACCGGTGACCAGAACGGTCATACGACGCACACCGGTAATTGCGCCGTGATCGGCGCGAGATTACTGATCCAGACACTTGTCAGCTTCATGTGTAGTTCCTGCTTATGGCGGTATTCGCGCAAGGTAAAGTTATGAAGCTTATAAAACAGAAACATTTCAGTTTCGATAACGCCTCACGCAACCTGAGTAAAAAAAACAATATTTGGCCGAATCCACCTCTACTACTTGGCCGATCCGTCATGTGGCTTGTAAAACCGGAACAAGCCGATGTCCACGGTCTTGATGTATTCCTTGGCCCAATCCGGCTTGACGGTACGATCATGGAAATACAGGGCACCCTGGGTACGATCCGGAAGTTCCTTGTTCAGGGCCTTGCGCGCGATCTCCTTGGCCATCGTGTAAGGCACCTCCTCCTGGACCGAATCGGATTTGCCGTCACACCACCAGGAGAACTGGCAACTCTTGGTTTCCGATCCCTGCTTGACCACTTTGCACACCGTGTCGGGAAAGCCCTCGTGGCCCAGGCGATTCATCACCACATTGGCCACCGCTTCCATATCGGCAGAATCCTTGCCCTTGGCTTCCCAGTAAATGGAGCGGGCCAGGCACGTGATCGCGTCGTCCAGCGGCGCGACGCCCGCCGGGTCAACGGCCTGGACTTCGGACGGGGTAATCGCTTCAGCCTTGGGCGCCGGTGCGGGGCTGTTGTTCTCGGCGGCTTTCTGTTCCAGCACCTCAGCCTTGTTCTCGGCCGCTTGCTGTTTTTGCTGTTGATCCGTAGCGGATACCGGGTCGGCCAGCAAAGTGAGGGCGAGGCAGGTGGCGATCCAGTCGACGCGCATGATCGATGTCACTCGGTGAGTGGTTCGACTCAGTGTAGTAGTGAAATGATTTCTCCCACCCCACTACACTCTGGATAAATCCGTTGTCCGGGATGGGTCAACTTCGCGCATCATGGGCGCAATCTGCTCAAGGGGGATTTTCATGGGTTTCATCTCATCCGCAATGCGTTTTGCCGGTTTGTCACTGGGCCTGTTATTTGCCGCCAACGCCGTGGCAGCGGACGAAGCGCAATTGATCGAATCGATCAACGTCTACCGCAGCCAACTGCAGCGTTGTGCCGGCCAAGTCTCATCGGAGCTGCCGCCGCTGTCGGCCGACCCGCGCCTGGTGCTGAGCGCACCGAGCATCGGTGATCTGCAGCAGGCCATGGCCACTGCCGGTTATCCCATGAAGAATGTGCAGGTCATCAGCCTGTCCGGGCCTCGCGATGCAGCCTCGGCGATGAAAGCGATTCAGGAGAGTTTTTGCCAGATCGTCCTCGACCCGCAATTCGTCGATGTCGGCGTCAGCCGCCAGGACCGGCAATGGCGCATCGTGGTCGCACGTCCGTTGTTAAGCGCACGACTGGGCGACTGGCAGACCGAGGGCCAGAAGCTGCTAATCGAACTCAACGCCGCCCGGGCCAAGCCGCGTCAATGCGGCACCCAGTCTTTCAATGCAACCGCACCGCTGGCCTGGAACGCCACGCTGGCCACTGCCGCCGAAGGCAATTCCCGCTCCATGGCCAACAAAAACTACTTTGATCACAAGGACCGCGATGGCCGCACGCCAGGCGACCGCGCGGAACTGGCCGGCTACGACTTCCAGCAGATCGGCGAAAACATCGCCGCCGGGCAAGACAGCGTACGCAAGGTGGTCGATGGCTGGCTGGCCAGCCCAGGCCATTGCGCCAACCTGATGAACCCGCAGTTCCGCGAGCTGGGCGCGGCGTATGCGACCGATCCGAAGAGCGATGCGGGGATTTACTGGACGGCGATGTTTGGCGCTCAGTAAGAACTGAACCTGACACGAGCAATGTGGCGAGGGGGCTTGTCGGATCGCCGCACCGTCCTGCTGCGCTAATGCCGATCAATCAGGCGAACCCAGACTCTACGCCTTCCTTGTAGCAGCTGCCGAAGGCGGCGTCCGGCTGCGCAGCAGTCGTAAACCCGGCTTGCACGATCTCTCTGTGGTACCGCGAACGCTGATTTTACGACTGCTGCGCAGCCGGACGCAGGCTACGCCAGCTGCTACCGATTGCGTTGTGGCTTAACTGATCGGCATTACCGGCAGTGGCCTAATGCCGATCAACTAGGCGACCCCAGACTCTACGCCTTCCTTGTAGCAGCTGCCGAAGGCGGCGTCCGGCTGCGCAGCAGTCGTAAATCCGGCTTGCACGATCTCTCTGAGGTACCGCGAACTCTGATTTTACGACTGCTGCGCAGCCGGACGCAGGCTGCGCCAGCTGCTACAGATTGTGTTGTGGCTTGACTGATCGGCATTACCGGCAGTGGCCTAATGCCGATCAACTAGGCGAACCCAGACTCTACGCCTTCCTTGTAGCAGCTGCCGAAGGCGGCGTCCGGCTGCGCAGCAGTCGTAAACCCGGCTTGCACGATCTCTCTGTGGTACCGCGAACGCTGATTTTACGACTGCTGCGCAGCCGGACGCAGGCTACGCCAGCTGCTACCGATTGCGTTGTGGCTTAACTGATCGGTATCAGCCTGCTGTGCAGTCCGGCGGGAGCAAGCTTCCTCGCCACAGGTGATTCATCGCTCCTGTTATTTCCGTGTTTTTGCAAGGTGCGTCAGTGCGAACTCATGCCGGCCGCGTGCATCAACATCCGCAACGCCCCCGCCACCACTCCCAACGCAACCACACTGCCCAGCCAGATCAACACCAGCCACCCAAGGCGCTTGTACCAAGGCGCCGGTGCTGGTTCACGGGAATCAATGGTAGCCATCGCCAATCCTCACTTTGCCGCGGAACACGTAGTAGCTCCAGACTGTGTACATCAGGATGATCGGCAATATGAACAGCGCCCCGATCAGGATGAACAACTGGCTGGTCGCCGGTGACGCCGCGGCCCACAGGCTGATCGACGGCGGCACGATGTTCGGCCAGATGCTGAACGCCAGGCCGATGTAGCCAAGGAACACCAGCATCAGGGTGAAGGCGAACGGCCAATGGGTGTGGCGTTGGCGCAGGGTCTTGAGCAAGCCGAACATCGCCAGCAAGGCCAGCACCGCAAGGCCACCGAATACCGCCAGGTGCGCATGGGCAAACCAGCGCGTGGCGATGTCCGGATGCAGGATTGGCGTCCACACACAGATCACACCGATCACCGCCAACAACAGCCAGGCCAGCGGACGGGTGAACAGGCGCATCCGCGATTCCAGCATGCCTTCGGTCTTGACCAGCAACCAGGTGCTGCCCAACAGCGCGTAGGCGATGATCAGACCGAAACCGCAGAACAATGGAAACGGCGCCAGCCAGTCCAGCGAACCACCGGCGAACTGCCGGTCGACCACCGGGATACCGGCAATGTAAGTGCCAATCACCACGCCCTGGGAGAACGTCGCCAGCAGCGATCCGCCGATGAACGCCATGTCCCAGACATGCCGCTTTTCAGGACTGGCCTTGAAACGAAACTCGAACGCCACACCGCGAAAGATCAAGCCGCACAACATCAGGATCAACGGCAGGTACAGCGCTTCCAGAATCACCGAATAGGCCAGCGGAAACGCGCCATACAGCGCCGCGCCACCCAGCACCAGCCAGGTCTCGTTGCCGTCCCAGACCGGTGCCACAGTGTTCATCATCACATCGCGCTCCTTCGCATCCGGGATCAGCGGAAACAGAATGCCCAACCCCAGGTCGAAGCCGTCCATGATCACGTACATCATCACGCCGAAGGCGATGATCACGCCCCAGATCAGCGATAAATCGATACCTTGAATACCCATGACTCAACTCCCTTCCTTCAATTGACGCGGGCGTCGGTTTCGAGGATTTCGGCGTCGGCGGACAGCGGCCGGCGCGGTGTGATGACCTGATCGGCATGCCCCGCAGGCGCATGCTCGTGATGGGGTTTCGGCCCCTTGGCCACCAGTTTCATCATGTAGCCGATACCCACCGTGAACACCGAGAAATAGATCACCACGAACAGCGCCAACGAGATGCTCAACTGCGTGACGCTGTGATTGGACGCAGCATTCGCGGTACGTTGCAGGCCATACACCACCCATGGTTGGCGCCCCACCTCCGTGGTGATCCAGCCGGCAAGCATGGCGATCAGGCCGCTTGGGCCCATCCACAACATCAGGCGCAGGAACCAGCGGTTGCGGTAAATGGCACCACTGCGACGCAGGGCCAGGCCGAGCACGCCGGCCAGCACCATCAACATGCCCAGCCCGGCCATGACGCGGAAGCTCCAGAAAATAATCGTCGCGTTGGGGCGATCCTCTTTCGGGAAGCTCTTGAGCGCCGGGATCTGCTTGTCGAGGCTATGGGTCAGGATCAGGCTGCCCAGGTAGGGAATTTCGATGGCGTATTTGGTTTTCTCGGCCTGCATGTCGGGGATGCCGAACAGCACCAGCGGCGTCGCTTCGCTCCCGTTGTTTTCCCAGTGCCCTTCAATCGCGGCGATTTTCGCCGGTTGATGCTCCAGGGTGTTCAAGCCGTGGGCGTCACCGACCACGGCCTGGATCGGGCAGACGATCAACGCCATCCACAACGCCATCGACAGCATCTTGCGCACTTGCCGGGTGTCGTTGCCGCGCAGCAGGTGCCACGCCGCCGACGAGCCAACAAAGAACGCCGTGGCCACGAACGCGGCAATCGCCATGTGCGCCAGGCGGTACGGGAACGACGGGTTGAACACGATGGCCAGCCAGTCCAGTGGCATCACGCGACCGTCGACGATCTCGAAGCCCTGGGGTGTTTGCATCCAGCTGTTGGAGGCAAGAATCCAGAAGGTCGAAATCAAGGTGCCGATGGCGACCATGACCGTCGAGAAGAAGTGCAAGCCGCGCCCTACCCGGTTCCAGCCGAACAGCATGACCCCGAGGAAACCGGCTTCGAGGAAGAACGCCGTGAGCACTTCATAGGTCAGCAACGGTCCGGTGATGCTGCCGGCGAAGTCGGAGAAGCGGCTCCAGTTGGTGCCGAACTCGTAGGCCATGACCAGCCCCGAGACCACACCCATGCCGAAGTTGACGGCGAAGATTTTCGACCAGAAATGGTAGAGATCGCGGTAGGTGTCGTTGTGGGTCTTCAGCCAAAGCCCTTCGAGCACCGCCAGAAAACTGGCCAGCCCGATGGTGATGGCGGGAAAGATGATGTGGAACGAAACCGTGAACGCGAATTGCATCCGCGCCAGGTCCAGTGCCTCCAGGTTAAACATGTCGATATCCTCATCGCGGATTTAAAACTGTGGGAGCGAGCTTGCTCGCGATGAGGCCGGCACCTGCAACATCAATGGCGCCTGGCACCCTGCAATCGCGAGCAAGCTTGCTCCCACAAAGTCTTCAGTGATTGGCACTACGCAGCGGAAGTCGAAATCAGGCTGCTGGCCCTGGCCTGCTCCAGCCGGATGGCGACGAACTTGGAAGTCGGGGTGAAGGTACGGTCACCGTAACTTTCCAGCGGCACCAGCGGATTGGTCTCCGGGTAGTACGCCGCCGCCTGACCGGCCGGAATGTCATAGGCGATCAAGGTGAAACCGCTGACCCGACGCTCGCGCTCGTCATCCCACAGCGCCACCAGGTCGACCTTCTGCCCCGGTTCGAAACCCAGCCGACGAATGTCTTGCTCGTTGGCGAACACCACGTCGCGCATGCCGTAGACCCCGCGATAGCGGTCATCCAGGCCGTACAGCGTGGTGTTGTACTGATCGTGGGAGCGCATGGTCTGCAGGATCAGGTGCGGCTTGACCGCCAGGTTGCGCACACCTTCGCTGATCAGATGCTGCGGCAGCACGCTCGGGGTGAACTGGGCTTTACCGCTGGCGGTTTTCCAGATGCGTCTGGCCGCGTCGTTGGGCATGTGGAAACCGCCCGGGTGCAGCAAGCGTCGATTGAAATCTTCGAAGCCGGGAATGGTGTCGGCAATCATGTTGCGGATGCGGCCGTAGTCACCGATGGCCCAGTTCCAGTCGATCGGGTGCTTGCCCAGTGTCGCGGCGGCGATGCCGGCGATGATCGCCGGTTCCGACATCAGGTGTTTCGACTTGGGTTTCAGTTGGCCGTGGGAGATGTGGATCATGCTGAAAGTGTCTTCCACGGTGACGCCTTGCGGCCCTTCGGCCTGGATGTCAATGTCGGTGCGGCCCAGGCACGGCAGGATCAACGCTTCACGGCCGGTGACCAGATGGCTGCGGTTAAGCTTGGTGGCGATGTGCACAGTGAGGTCGCATTTACGCAACGCAGCGTGGGTGCGCGGGGTGTCGGGGGTGGCCTGGGCAAAGTTGCCGCCCAGGGCGATAAACACTTTCGAACGCCCCTGCTCCATCGCGCCGATCGCCATCACGGTATTGTGGCCATGCTCACGTGGCGGCTTGAAGGAAAAACGTTTTTCCAGGGCATCGAGCAACTCGGTGGGCGCCAGCTCGTTGATGCCCATAGTGCGGTCGCCCTGCACGTTACTGTGACCGCGAACCGGTGACAGGCCCGCACCCGGACGGCCGACATTGCCGCGCAGCAACATCAGGTTGATGACTTCCTGCAGCATCGGCACCGAGTGCGTGTGCTGGGTCAGGCCCATCGCCCAGCACATGATCACCCGTTTGGCCCGGGCGTACATACGGGCGGCGAGTTCGATATCAGCCAAAGACATGCCCGACTGCTGCTCGATGTGCTCCCAACTGGTGGCGTCGACTTCGCCCAGGTAGGCCCCCATTCCCGAGGTGTGTTCGGCGATGAACGCATGGTCGAACACCGGTTCACCGCCGCTGACCTGTGCTTCGCGCTCCCACTGCAACAGGAACTTGACCATGCCGCGCATGACCGCCATGTCACCGCCGAGTGCCGGGCGGAAGTACGCGGTGTTGGTCGGCTCGGAGCCGTTCATGAGCATTTCGATCGGGTGCTGTGGATGCTGGAAACGCTCCAGTCCGCGCTCCTTGAGTGGGTTGATGCAGATCACCTGGGCTCCGCGCTTGACCGCTTCACGCAACGGTTCGAGCATCCGCGGGTGGTTGGTGCCGGGGTTCTGGCCGATGACGAAGATCGCGTCGGCATGCTCCAGGTCGTCAAACACCACGGTGCCTTTGCCCACGCCGAGGCTTTCGATCATGCTCACCGCGCTGGCTTCGTGGCACATGTTCGAGCAGTCGGGAAAGTTGTTGGTACCGTAGGCCCGGACGAACAACTGATAGAGAAACGCCGCCTCGTTGCTGGCCCGGCCCGAGGTATAGAACTCGGCCTGGTCCGGCGATTCCAGCGCATTGAGATGCCGGGCGATCGTCGCGAATGCTTCGTCCCAGGTGGTTTCCACGTAGCGATCGGTGGCAGAGTCATAGCGCATCGGGTGAGTCAGGCGGCCCTGATACTCCAGCCAGTAATCGCTCTGTTCGGCCAGTGCCGAGACGCTGTATTTGTTGAAGAACGCCGGGTCGACCAAACGGCCCGTGGCTTCCCAGTTAACCGCCTTGGCGCCGTTTTCGCAGAACTTGACCATGCCGTTTTCCGGCGACTCGCCCCAGGCGCAACCGGGGCAGTCGAAGCCGCCGTTCTGGTTGGTCTTGAGCATGGCGCGAATATTCTTCAGCGCGTTTTCACTGCCCAGCCAGTTCCTGGTAACAGCAATCAGTGCACCCCAACCGGCGGCGGCACCTTTGTAGGGTTTGTAGCGGTCGACTTGAGACATGGTACTTCTCCGTGACCTGATTCAGGCCATTGATCGTTTGACGGAGAAAAGCATATGAACAGGGATTAATTATTGTCTAATCGCTATTTACGACCACATTATCGAAACGCTCTATCACTGGTTTTTATCTTTGATTTTCAATTACTTAAAATCACTTAAAGCCCTTTAAACCACAAAAAAAAGTTCATCATCGAGCCGGTCGATCATCCGGTTATTAATAGTGATTGGACGCCCGTTAAAGTTGCTCTTAGCCTGCGCTCAACAAATCCGTTAATGACGGAAATCTCATACAAGAAGCGTCAAGCGAGGGTGTCATGTCAGAACGAGTCTTGATCGATGGCTTCTCCCGGCGCGTGGACTATCTGCGGATGTCGGTCACCGACCGCTGCGATTTCCGTTGCGTGTATTGCATGGCCGAGGACATGCAGTTTCTACCCCGGCAACGGGTGCTGACCCTGGAAGAGATTTATCAACTGGCACAAAGCTTCGTGGCGCTGGGCACCCGCAAGATCCGCCTGACCGGGGGCGAGCCGCTGATCCGTCCGGGCGTGGTGCAACTGTGCGAGAAGATCGCCGCCCTGCCCGGCCTGCGTGAACTGTGCATGACCACCAACGGTTCGCAGTTGGCCAAACTGGCCGGGCCGTTGTTCGAGGCCGGAGTCAAGCGCCTCAATATCAGCCTCGACTGCCTGGACCCGCAACGTTTTCGCGAACTGACCCGCACCGGTGACCTGGCGCAGGTCATCAAAGGCATCGACGCGGCCAACCAGGCGGGATTTCGCAACACCAAGCTCAATTGCGTGGTGATGAAGGGTCGCAACGACCATGAGATCAATGATCTGGTGAGCTTCGCCATCGACCGCAACCTCGACATCTCCTTCATCGAGGAAATGCCGTTGGGCACCATCGACGAGCACAGCCGCGCCGAATCGTTTTTCGCAAGCGCCCAGGTCCGCGAACGCATCGCCGAACGCTACACTTTGATTGATTCCGCCGAGTCGACCCAGGGTCCGTCGCGCTACTGGCGCCTGGCCGAGGCGCCACAGATTCGCCTGGGGTTCATCTCACCCCACAGCCACAATTTTTGCGGCACCTGCAATCGGGTGCGGCTGACCGTGGAAGGACGCCTGCTGCTGTGCCTGGGCAATGAGCACTCGGCGGATCTCAAGGCAGTCTTGCGCAGCCACCCCGGACAGCCCGAGCGCCTGGAAAAAGCCATTATCGAGGCGATGAAACTCAAGCCTTATCGGCACAACTTCGAAGTGAACGACGATGTTCAGGTCGTTCGCTTCATGAACATGACGGGCGGCTGAAACCCATGATCGTGAGACCCAAACCCAACCTGATCGGCGTGCTGACGTCCCTCAAGGGTTCGATCGCCAAGCGTATTGCCTGGCGCAGCCTGATGGTGACGTTGCTCGCCTCGGCCATCGTGCTCATTGAAACCTTGCATCCCAGCTACTTTTCCAAGGTCAGTGCAACGCCCTTCACGCTGCTGGGTTTGTCGTTGTCGATCTTCATGAGCTTTCGCAACAACGCCTGCTACGACCGCTGGTATGAAGCGCGCAAGGCGTGGGGCGATGTGATCGTGGAAATCCGTTCGATGATTCGTGAAACCCTGGTAATCAAGGACACAGCTGAACGACACACGATCCTCAGCAACCTGTGCGGCTTCGCCCATGCCCTCAACGCGCGGCTGCGCCGGGAAAACGAAATCGCCGCCAGTGGCGACTGGCTGCACCCGATGCCCAAGGGCGACACCACGGACATCAGCGGGCAAATCCTGATGCAGGTCGGTCAGCAGTGCTCGGCACTCAATGAGTCCGGGGCGATCAACGACTGGCGCTACACGCTCATGGCCAACCATCTGGCCAGCCTGACCCACGCCCAAGCGGTCTGTGAACGGATCAAACACACTCCGCTACCCTTCCCCTACACCCTGTTGCTGCATCGCACCATCTACCTGTTCTGCATCCTTTTGCCGTTTGCCATGGCCGAACCCCTGGGCTGGCTGACACCGATTTTCACTGCGATTGTCAGCTACACCTTTTTCGGCCTGGATGCGATTGCCGACGAACTGGAAGACCCATTCGGCCGCGACGAAAACGACCTGCCCACCGACGCCATCGTGCGCAACATCGAACGCGATGTGCTGTCTGCCCTGGGCGTGACGGAACTGCCGCCACAACTGGAGCCGGTGGATTTCGTGCTGAACTGACACTAAAGAAACACACAGAACCTGTGGGAGCGGGCTTGCTCGCGAAAGCGGTGGGTCAGGCAATATCTTTGTTGGATGGGCCGGCCTCTTCGCGAGCAAGCCCGCTCCCACAAGGGATTGTGGCCGGCCGTGGGATTGGCGTTCACTGAAGATCAAAACGGTGGGAGCGGGCTTGCTCGCGAAAGCGGTGGGTCAGGCAACATCTCTGTTGGATGTGCCGGCCTCTTCGCGAGCAAGCCCGCTCCCACAAGGGATTGTGGTCGGCCGTGGGATTGGCGTTCACTGAAGATCAAAACTGTGGGAGCGGGCTTGCTCGCGAAGGCGTCAGGTCAATCGACATCTCTGTTGGATGTGCCGGCCTCTTCGCGGGCAAGCCCGCTCCCACAAGGGATTGTGGCCGGCCGTGGGATTGGCGCTCGCTGAAGATCAAAACGGTGGGAGCGGGCTTGCTCGCGAAGGCGTCAGGTCAATCGACATCTCTGTTGGATGTACCGGCCTCTTCGCGAGCAAGCCCGCTCCCACAAGGGATTGTGGCCGGCCGAGGGATTGGCGTTCACTGAAGATCAAAACGGTGGGAGCGGGCTTGCTCGCGAAGGCGTCAGGTCAATCGACATCTCTGTTGGATGTGCCGACCTCTTCGCGGGCAAGCCCGCTCCCACAAGGGATTGTGGCCGGCCGAGGGATTGGCGTTCACTGAAGATCAAAACGGTGGGAGCGGGCTTGCTCGCGAAGGCGTCAGGTCAATCGACATCTCGGTTGGATGTACCGGCCTCTTCGCGGGCAAGCCCGCTCCCACAAGGGATTGTGGCCGGCCGTGGGATTGGCGTTCACTGAAGATCAAAACGGTGGGAGCGGGCTTGCTCGCGAAGGCGTCAGGTCAATCGACATCTCTGTTGGATGTGCCGGCCTCTTCGCGAGCAAGCCCGCTCCCACAGAGTCAGTGTCAGAACAGTTCGCTGAAGGGTATGAACCGCGCCGTGTCGCCCACTTCCAGGGTGCAGCCTTCCGGCACTTCCACCAGCCCATCGGCCCAGGATGCGCCCAGCAACACGCCCGAGCTCTGGTTCGGATAGAGCACCGCCCGACCGGCTTGGAGTTTCGCCCGCAGGTACTCGCGGCGACTCCCGGGTTTGGGCCAGGCAAAGCCGAGCCTGACCGGGAAACTCAACGGCTCGACGTCTTCCACGCCCTGAATCCGCAACAGATAAACCCGGGCCAACAGGCCGAAAGTCACCAATGCCGATGTCGGATTACCCGGCAGGCCAATCACCGGCACGCGGCCGAAGTGGCCCACGGTCAATGGCTTTCCGGGTTTGATCGAGAGCTTCCACAGCAACGGTTTGCCGCACTCGCGCAGTACCTGGCCGAGGCAGTCGGCGTCACCGGCGGACACACCGCCAGTGGTGAGTATCAGGTCAGCCGCGTGTTGCAACTGTTCGAGTTCAAGCCGCGTCTGCCGTGGCTCATCGGGAAGAATGCCGGCATCGATGACCTCGCAACCCAACGCATTCAACCAATGGCTCAACAATGTACGGTTGCTGTTGTAGATGCTGCCGGGCTTGAGGGGATTGCCCGGCTCGACCAGTTCATCGCCGGTCGACAACAACGCCACACGTGGTCGCCGTACCACCTGCACATGGGTGCAGCCCTGCGCCGCCGCGACCGCCAATTCGAACGGACCGAGGCGCTTGCCGGCATGCAGCAGCACATCGCCGACGCGGTTTTCCTGGCCTTGCGGGCGGATGTTACTGCCGGCGCTCAGTGGCTGCTTGAAGCAGATACGTCCGTCATCCAGTACCTGCGTGTTCTCCTGCATCTCCACGCAGTCGGCACCCGGTGGAACAGGAGCGCCGGTGAAGATGCGCGCGCAGGTTCCCGGTGCCAGGGCTTCGGGGGCGTGACCGGCAAACACCTGTTGCGACACGGCCAGCGGTTCCCCGTCCCAACCCTCGACATTCAGGGCATAACCATCCATGGCGCTGTTCGGCCACGGCGGCAGATCGAGAGTCGCCACCAGGTCATTGGCCAGTACCCGTTGCCTGGCGGCACTGAGCGGCAGCGCTTCACTGTCTTCAATCCACCGCGCCTCGGCCATTGTCAGCAGACGGTCGATGGCCTCCTCCACCGGCATCAAGGGTGATCGACTCATCCCCGCGTCCCGCAGGCTTGCACAGGCTTGAGGTGCGGCACGAAATTGCAGGGCCGGTGGCGAGCGTCGAGTTGTTCGGCGAGGATGCCTTCCCATGCGGTGCGGCAGGCGCCCGTGGAACCCGGCAGGCAGCAGACCAGCGTGCCATTGGCCAGCCCGGCCAGTGCCCGGCTCTGCACCGTCGAGGTGCCTATGTCGAGGATCGAAATCGCCCGGAACAGTTCTCCGAAGCCATCGATCTGTTTGTCCAGCAAACTGGCGACTGCCTCGGGTGTGCTGTCGCGACCGGTAAACCCGGTACCGCCAGTGATCAGCACCACCTGAATGCCGTCGTCGGCAATCCAGTTCGCCACCTGCGCGCGGATCTTGTAGAGGTCATCCTTGAGCAGGTTGCGCTCGCTCAGGGTATGGCCGGCTTCCAGCAAACGACTGACGAGTAATTGGCCGGAGGTGTCATTGGCATATTCACGGGTATCGCTAACGGTCAGCACGGCAATATTCAAGGGTATAAACAACGCATCCGGTTTGACGCTCATGGGATTCTCCGGCAGGCATGAATTAAATAGCTAACTTAAATAACTTCCCGAGACTAAGGTGCGCCAACAATCGTTGTCTAATCACTCTAACCAACCAGACTATCGAGCCGCTCTATCAATATAAAAAGCCAGAATTTACTCTCGACGATAGAGCCCATCGATTACCCCTTAAACAACAGTGATTGGACGCACACCAAAGACAATGAGATCGTCCACACCTCACGTTTTCCGCCTCGCCTTGTGTCTTGCGCACCTGAGTCAATACTTAACCCTTCACTCCCTCGCCAGCAGGTGCCGTCATGGACATCAAACAACTCAAGTTCCTGATCGCCCTGGAACAGACCCGCCACTTTGGCCAGGCTGCCGCGCGCTGCCACATCACCCAGCCCACGCTGTCGATGCGCCTGCGCAACCTGGAGGATGAACTGGACCTGGTGCTGGTCACCCGGGGCCAGCGCTTCGAGGGTTTTACCCAGGCTGGCGAACGCGTACTGGCGTGGGCCAGAACCCTGCTGGCCGCCCACGACGGGCTCTTCGCCGAGGCCGCCGCGTGCCGGGGCCAGCTCGTCGGTAACTTGCGCCTGGGGCTGGTGCCGCTCAGCAGCTTCAACCCCGTCACCTACATTCAGGGCCTGTCCCGCAGCTTTCCCGAGCTCAAGTACAGCCTGTCTTCCTTGAGTTCCGACCAGATCATCGAAGGCCTTGGCAACAATCAACTGGATCTGGGCGTGTGCTACCTCGATCACGTCAACCCGAGCTATTTCGAGTTTTTCGAGATCGGCGAGACCCGCGTCGGCCTGCTGTACGACACCCGCCACTTCCATTTCGACGGCACGCAAATGAGCTGGGAGGACGCCGCCGAACTGCCGCTGGGGATGCTCAGCAACGGCATGCACTACCGCAAATCCATCGACCTGAGTTTTCGCAGCCGCGGACTGGACCCGCAGCCGATCCTGGAAAGCGATTCGACCTACCAGTTGCTGCAGGCCATCCACGAAGGTTTCTGCTGCGCGATCATGCCGCTCGACAGCGGCCTGGAAGAACCCATCGAACACCTGTCGTTTATCGAATTGCCGGATGCCAGCGTACTCGCGCCCCTGGGCCTGGTGATGCGCAAGACCGAACCGCGCTCGGCGATTGCCGAGAAGTGTTTCGCCGAAGCACGAACTTTATTCAGTCGGACTAACTGATCAGCTTTCGGTTTTATATAAAACCGATACGGACATGTTTGGCCAGCCTGATAGACATCACCAATCGGCATATCGGAACAAGCGATTGGACGCTCTGGAAAGTTACCCGTAGCCTGAACTCAATTCAGCGCTTCGAGGTTCTTTTCATGTTGTGCCAAGTTGATCAAGCCGATGTTCGAAGCGATACCAACGCCCCCGCACCCAAACCGCTGAGCGTGAACTTTCGCGAATACGACAACGCCGCGACAGTCTGTCAGGCAGCGCTGGCCGCCGAGATCGCACTGGCAATCACCTACAACGGCTTGAGTCAGGCCGTGATGATGGTCTCGCCGGGCAACCTGGAAGATTTCATCCGAGGCTTCAGCGTCAGCAACGACATCGTTGAGGACCAGAACGAAATCTACGACCTGCGCCTGACCCGCTTCGAGCAGGCCGTTCAAGCAGATGTGCAGATCTCCAGCCGCGCGTTCTGGGCACTGAAGAACCATCGTCGGCAGATGGCGGGTACCAGTGGCTGCGGCCTGTGCGGAGTGGAAGCGCTGGAACAGGCCCTGCCGAAACTGGACGTTCTCGACCCGGTTGCCCTGCCGTCCGCCGAGCATTTCATCGACATTCGCAGCCGCATCGAACAGGCACAACAAATGGCCCGCAGCAGCGGCGCCCTGCATGCAGCGCTGTACTTCGACAGCCAAGGCAACGCGCAGATCTGCCGCGAAGACATTGGCCGCCACAACGCGCTGGACAAGTTGATCGGCGCCCTGCAACACGCCGGCATCGACAGCCGCAGCGGCTTCACCGTAGTCACCAGCCGTTGCAGCCTGGAACTGATCCACAAAGCCGTCAGGGCCAGGCTCGGCACGCTGGTCAGCCTGTCGGCGCCCACCGCCCTGACCGTGCAATGGGCGATCAAGCATCGCCTCAACCTGATTCACGTCCCCCACCGTAACGCACCACGCATTTACAGCCCGGCATGATGCCTTCACCTGATCACCGCGCTGGCAAGCGCAGGAACTTCTCATGACAGACATTTCAAACGCATCGCCCAATGGCCTGACCCACCTCGACAGCCAGGGTCGCGCCAACATGGTCGATGTCAGCGAAAAACCCCCAACGCAGCGTGAAGCCCAAGCCCAGGCCTGGGTGCGGATGCGTCCGGAAACCCTGAAGCTGATTCAAAGCGACGGCCACCCCAAAGGCGACGTATTTGCCGTGGCGCGGATCGCTGGAATCATGGCGGCGAAAAAAGCCCATGAGCTGATCCCGCTGTGCCACACCCTGCTGCTCAGTTCGATCCACGTCGAACTCAAGGCCTGCACACCGGACAGCGTGAAAATCCTCGGCACCTGCCGCGTCGAGGGCCAGACCGGGGTCGAGCTCGAAGCCCTCACCGCCGTCAGTGTGGCGGCCTTGACCCTCTACGACATGTGCAAGGCCGTGGACCGCGGCATGGTCATCGATGACATCCGCCTGCTGAGCAAACAAGGTGGCCGCTCCGGTCATTTCAAGTTCGAGGACGCACAATGATCCTGATCAATTACTTCGCCCGTTACCGCGAGCAGCTCAACCTGGGCGGTGAAAAACTGCCCCTGACCGACAGCCTCAGGACCATCGAAGACGTGCGCCGCTTGCTGATGGCTCGCGGCGAGTTGTGGAGCCAGGTGCTCGGTGAAAAAAACCTGATGTGCGCGCTGAATCAGGAGCTGTGCCATCCGGACCGGGTGATCGAAGACTATGACGAGATCGCCTTTTTCCCACCGGTCACCGGGGGTTGAGGCATGACGGTTCGGGTCCAGCGTGAAGTGTTCGACGTCGGCCGGCTGATCGCCAGCCTGCGGGCGAACGATCCGGGCGTGGGTGCCGTGGTCAACTTCGTCGGCTACGTGCGCGACATCAATCAGGGTGAGACGGTCACCGGGTTGTTTCTGGAGCACTACCCGGGCATGACCGAACGCTCGCTGCAAACAATCATCGACAACGCCAAGGCCCGATGGCCACTGCGGGGCGTAGAGATCGTGCATCGGATCGGCCCGTTGTCGATCAGCGAGCCGATCGTGTTTGTCGGCGTCAGCAGCCAGCATCGTCAAGCCGCTTTCGAAGCCTGTGCGTTCATCATGGACTACCTGAAAACCAGCGCACCGTTCTGGAAGCGCGAAGACGGGGCGTCCGGCACACATTGGGTCGACGCCCGTGACAGCGACCGATCAGCCGTCGAGCGCTGGGCAGATACGCAGCCTCATGCGGCTATGCAACGCGCTCCGGCGTAGCTACAGTCATTGGCTCAAAGGTCCTCTGCACAAGGAATTTCCGCTTGAGCCCCACGCCCTCCCCGGTCACCGAACAGGTTGTGCCGCAGCCCCGGTCTATCAGTCTGCACGAAGCCTTTTTGTTCTGGCTCAAGCTTGGCTTCATCAGTTTTGGCGGGCCGGCGGGGCAGATTTCGATCATGCATCAGGAACTGGTCGAGCGCCGGCGCTGGATCTCCGAGCGGCGCTTTCTGCACGCCCTCAACTACTGCATGTTACTGCCCGGGCCTGAGGCTCAGCAGTTGGCGACTTACATCGGCTGGCTCATGCACCGGACCTGGGGCGGTGTGATCGCTGGCGGGCTGTTTGTATTGCCGTCGTTGTTCATCCTGATTGCGCTGTCGTGGGTTTACATCGCCTTTGGCGAAGTGCCTGTGGTCGCCGGACTGTTTTACGGGATCAAGCCTGCAGTCACGGCCATCGTGGTGCAGGCAGCTCACCGGATCGGCTCGCGGGCGCTGAAGAATGGCTGGTTATGGGGCATCGCCGCCGCGTCCTTCGTGGCCATCTTCGTGCTCAACATGCCGTTTCCGCTGATCGTGCTCGGCGCGGCGGTCATCGGATTTTTCGGCGGACGACTGGCGCCGGAAAAATTCAGGGCCGGTGGCCACAGCGCGGCGAAAAAATCCTTCGGCCCGGCAGTGATCGACGATGACACCCCAACCCCTGAACACGCCCGTTTCAGTGGCTTTAAACTGGCGCGTCTGGCCGTTATCGGCGCCATTTTGTGGGCACTGCCCATGGCCATGCTCGCCGCGTTGTTTGGCTGGGAAGGCACGCTGACCCAGATGGCCTGGTTCTTTACCAAGGCTGCGCTGCTGACCTTTGGCGGTGCCTATGCCGTGCTGCCGTATGTGTATCAAGGCGCGGTCGGCCATTTTGGATGGCTGACACCGACGCAGATGATCGACGGCCTGGCACTCGGTGAAACCACCCCCGGACCGTTGATCATGGTCGTCGCCTTCGTCGGTTTTATCGGTGCCTACGTGCATCAGGTCTTCGGCCCGGATCAGGCCTTTGTCGCCGGCGCCGTTGCCGCCACGCTGGTGACCTGGTTCACCTTCCTGCCTTCGTTCCTGTTCATCCTCGCCGGCGGACCGCTGGTGGAGTCGACGCACAACGAACTCACATTCACCGCACCGCTGACGGCCATTACGGCCGCCGTGGTTGGCGTGATTCTCAATCTGGCCTGTTTCTTTGGCTACCACGTGCTTTGGCCCAAAGGCTTCGAAGGACCACTGGACTGGCCGTCGCTGCTGATCGCCATGGCGGCGGGCATTGCCTTGCTGCGGTTCAAGCGCGGAGTGATCGAGGTCTTGACCGGCTGCGGATTGATCGGCCTGGTTGTGCACCTGATGTTCTGAATCAAACATTTACACGCGTCACAATCCTCCCTAGTATCCAGCCATCCCCGGATGGCTTGCCTTGCACGCCACCGACGATTTCCGCCGCTGGAAACCTGCGCCATGCGTACTTTGCCGTCAGAACAGCACCTGCTGAACCTCTCGATCCAGGCCACCGCGCTGCTGGCCGCGGACGGCATCGCATGAAGCGCATCGTCAACCTGCCCATGGCCCTGCGCCGTTCAAAATTGCGTCACTCCGCACGTCCGCCGGATAGCGCCCTGCTCGCCTGATTGGCGAGCCCCTTCCTTACACGCTCAGCCATACACAGAACCTGTGGGAGCGGGCTTGCTCGCGAAGAGGCCCGCATATTCAGCATTTGTGGTGACTGACACTCCGCTTTCGCGAGCAAGCCCGCTCCCACAATGACTGCGCTCGCCTGACCGGCATTGGATTCTCCCAATTTTGCCTGGACACTGACATGACTCAACGTTGCAATTCCTACTACACCGCTACCCTCAACCAGGACACCGATTACCCGACGCTGCAAGGCCGGCACAAGGTTGACGTGGTGATCATCGGCGGCGGCTTCACCGGCGTTGCCACAGCCGTCGAGCTGGCGGAAAAAGGCCTGAAGGTCGCCATCGTCGAAAGCCACAAGATCGGCTGGGGCGCCACTGGACGCAACGGCGGCCAGGTCACCGGCAGCCTGTCGGGCGATGAAGCCATGCGCAAACAGATGCGCCGCACCCTTGGCGACGAGGTCGACGACTTCATCTGGAACCTGCGCTGGCGCGGGCACCAGATCATCCGGCAGCGCGTGGAAAAGTACGGCATCGCCTGCGACCTCAAGCACGGTCACCTGCACGCCGCCTACAAACCCGCGCACATGGACGGCTTGCGCAAGGATTACGACGAGGCAGTACGCCGTGGCATGGGTGACGAGGTCAGCCTGCTCGACCGCAGCCAGGTACGCGACCTGCTGCAAAGCGACCTCTACCACGGCGCGATCAAGAACACCCGCAACATGCACCTGCACCCGCTCAACCTGTGCATCGGTGAGGCTCGCGCCGCCGAAAGCCTGGGTGCGTTGATCTTCGAAAACAGCGAAGTGCTGGAGATCATCCATGGAGACACGCCTGGAGTACGCACCGCCTACGGGCACATCGACGCCAATCAGGTGCTGCTGGCCGGCGACGTCTACCACAAGCTGGAACCGGGCAAACTCAAGGGCAAGATTTTCCCGGCCATGGGCGGCATCGTCACCACCGCGCCGCTGGGCGACCTGGCCAAACAGATCAACCCCGAAGACCTGGCGGTCTACGACTGCCGCTTCGTGCTCGACTACTACCGCCTCACCGCTGACGGTCGCCTGTTGTTCGGTGGCGGCGCCAACTACAGCGGCAAGGATTCGCGTGACATCGCCGCCGAACTGCGCCCCTGCATCGAGCAGACTTTCCCGGCACTCAAAGGCGTGGCCATCGATTACCAGTGGAGCTGCGCGATGGGTATCGTGATCAACCGCATCCCGCAACTGGGCAAGCTGTCGGACAACGTCTGGTATTGCCAGGGCTACTCCGGCCACGGCATCGCCACCACTCACATCATGGGCGAAATCATGGGCCGGGCGATCACAGGGCAGTTGGAGCAGTTCGACACCTTCGCCGCCTGCCAGCACATCCGTGTGCCGATGGGCGACCTGCTCGGCAACCCGATGCTCGCTGCCGGCATGTGGTATTACCAGATGCTTGAGCGCCTGCGCTGAGCCATTGGCTGCACATCCGGCATTGATGTTGTTTGTGCTGGCCTCTTCGCGGGCAAGCCCGCTCCCACAGGGATTGATGTCGACCACAAAAATCAAGACCGGCACACACCCCTTGTGGGAGCGGGCTTGCTCGCGAAAGCGGTGCGTCATTCAGCGGTGATGTCGGCTGAAAGTACGCTTTCGCGAGCAAGCCCGCTCCCACAAAGACCCACTCAGGCCTGCACCACTTCGATCCCCAACGACCGGTAGTCCTCGACATTGCCTGACGCTACATGCTGCTCGGTGATCAGCGTGTGCACACGGTTGCAAGGCGCGACGACAAAGGGTTCCACTGCGCCCAGTTTGTCCGCCGTGGTGACGGCAATCACGAGGGAGGCGCAGTCGAGCATCGCCTGTTTCACCGGCACTTCATCAAAATGCAGTGAGCTGAGTCCCACCTGCGGGTGAATCGCGCACACCCCGGTAAACAGCAGATCAGCCTTGATGCCCGCCAGCAGCCGCAGGGTTTCGTGGCCACTGGCCGACATTGTTGCCGGGTTGAGCTGACCGCCGGCGAGAATCACCTTGATGCCTTTGTACTCAGACAGGGTGATGGCGGTCATCGGCGACGCGGTGACCGCGGTAATGGCGATGTCCGCCGGCAGCGAACGAGCGATCTGCAAGGTGGTGGTACCGGAATCGAACACCACGATCTGACCGTCCTGCACCCGTCGCGCCGCCAGTTGCGCCAGGTGGGTTTTCACCTCGTCGGTTTCGCTGATCCGGGTGAAATAGTCCTTGCCCGTGTCTTTGGGCCGCGGCAATGCCCCGCCGTGAACTCGCTGCACCAAGCCGGCACTGGCCAGTTCCGCCAGGTCGCGACGGATGGTGTCTTCGGACACCGCGAAATGCTGGCTCAACTCCGAGGCCATGACCTTGCCGTCGCGTTCGAGGATCAACAATATTTTTTGCCGGCGGACAGACGGAAGTTCGGCAGCAGAATGGATGTCGTGCATGTTTTTGCTCGTTTGTGCGTGTCTTGTGCGAAAAGCTGCGTGTTTGTGCGAGGTTAGCCAAAGCACGGGGCAAACACAAACGGGCGGCCGGGCAAACGCCCCCAAGTATCATTTTTTTCGATCTTTCAAATCATTACGCCGAATTTTTTATTTTCCTGTGACCTGTTCAAGATGGCGCCGTCAATCATGTTTTGGATGGAAACCCTCATGAATATCAATTTTGCTTTTGCGTGCATGATCGTGGTCTCGTTTACGATCGCACTGGTTCACGCTTGATCCATGGGTCGTCAGGCACCTGGTGACAAGATGTGCAAGGTCGCAGCAAAAGGCCTGACAGATCAGGAATATGCTCTATAAACAGTGGTGACACGATTTCCGATCAGGAGAACTGGAAGGCTCCTTCGGAAGTTGATCTCTAAAAAGCCGTGGGCAATTGAGTGCCCGCCAGGAGACACCACCGATGAAAGCTCTGAAAATCGCCGCCAGTGATGGCACATCCGAATGTTTTCTGAACGCCCGTGAGGTGGTTCCACTCAGCCAAACCGACTTTACCGACGTCGCCGTGGCCGTGGTGTCGGTCAATGATGTGTTGGCCGGAGCCCTCGACGCCATTCAGCGCACCGGTTTTGATATTCCGATTTTCCTGGTGCCCTCCCCCGGCACCAGCACCCGCCCCCGAGAAGTCTACAAACACCTGAACGACGTGCTGCTGCAAGTGAACGGCATCTTCGACCTGTCGCCCAGCAACGTCGAATACCATGGCAACCAGCTGGAAACAGCCGCCAAAGCCTATGAAGAAAGCCTGTTGCCGCCGTTCTTCGATGCGCTCAAACACTACACCGAGTCAGCCAACGCGACCTTCGCCTGCCCGGGCCACCAGGGCGGCCAGTTCTTTCGCAAGCACCCGGCCGGCCGGCAGTTTTTCGATTTCTTCGGCGAGACGCTGTTTCGCGCCGACATGTGCAACGCCGACGTCAAACTCGGTGACCTGCTGATCCACGAAGGCCCGGCACTGCTGGCGCAAAAACACGCGGCGCAAGTGTTCAACGCCGACAAAACCTACTTCGTGCTCAACGGCACCTCGGCGTCGAACAAGGTGGTGACCAACGCCCTGTTAACCCCGGGCGACCTGGTGCTGTTCGACCGCAACAATCACAAGTCCAACCACCAGGGCGCACTCCTGCAGGCCGGGGCCACGCCGGTCTATCTGGAAACCGCGCGCAATCCCTATGGTTTCATCGGCGGCATCGACGCCCACTGTTTCGAAGAAGACTACCTGCGCGAACTGATTGCCGAAGTCGCCCCGGACAAGGCCCAGCTGCCACGCCCCTTTCGCCTGGCGATCATTCAACTGGGTACCTATGACGGCACCATCTACAACGCCCGGCAAGTGGTCGAGCGCATCGGCAAGCTGTGTGACTACATCCTGTTCGATTCGGCGTGGGTCGGTTACGAACAGTTCATCCCGATGATGAAGGACTGCTCGCCCATGTTACTGGACCTGGACGAGAACGACCCCGGGATCTTCGTCACCCAATCAGTACATAAACAGCAGGCCGGTTTTTCCCAGGCCTCCCAAGTGCACAAGAAAGACCGGCACATCAAAGGCCAGGCCCGCTATTGCAACCATCATCGGCTCAACAACGCGTTCATGGCCCAGGCCTCCACCAGCCCGTTCTACCCGCTGTTCGCCTCGCTGGATGTGAATGCGCGCATCCACTCAGGCCGCAGCGGCCTGCGTCTGTGGGAAGACTGCGTGAAGTTCGGGATTGAAGCGCGCAAGTTGATTCTCGAAGCCTGCACCATGATCCGCCCATTCGTGCCATACACCATTGAAGGGCGCGCGTGGGAAGACTATCCAACAGAAGAAATTGCCAATGACATCCGCTTCTTCGAGTTCCATCCGAAGGATCGCTGGCACGCCTTTGCCGGCTACGCCGAGAAGCAGTACTTCATCGACCCGTGCAAGTTGCTGTTCACCACGCCGGGCATCGATCCGGTCGATGGCAGCTACACCGATTTCGGCATTCATGCCGGCATCCTGGCCAATTTTCTGCGCGAGAACGGCATTGTTCCGGAAAAGTGTGACCTGAACTCCATCCTGTTCCTGCTCACCCCGGCCGAAGACTGGGCGAAGATGACCCACCTGGCCGCGCAAATCGCCCGTTTCGAACGCTTCATCAGCGATGACGCCCCCATGAGCCGGGTGCTGCCGGCCATCTACGCGCAACATCAGGAGCGCTACCGCAACTACACCATTCGCCAGCTCTGCCAGGAAATGCACGACCTTTACCGTCACCACAACGTGCAGCAATTGCAGAAGGACATGTTCCGCAAGGAACACTTCCCGAAAAAGGCCATGAACCCGCAACAGGCGCAAATCGAATACATCCGTGGCAACGTCGAACTGGTGGCGCTGGCCGACGCCGATGGTCGCATTGCGGCCGAAGGCGCGTTGCCCTATCCGCCGGGTGTGTTGTGCGTAGTACCGGGTGAAATCTGGGGTGGCGCGGTGTTGAAGTACTTCCTGGCGCTGGAAGAAGGCATCAACCGTTTGCCCGGCTTCACACCGGAACTGCAGGGCGTGTACCTGAAGCACGAAGGCGGTCGCACCCGGGCGTATGGGTACGTGATCAAGGCCTGATGACATGCAGCAGGAGCCGGCCCGGGCTGGCTCCTGCCCAAAGCCTCGATCAGAATTTTTCCGGAATGAACTTGAACGGATAGTTCGGATCCCGATAGTTACCGGGACTTTGGCGCTTGGGCAGTTTAACTTTTGCCCGCGGTACATCCTCGTAAGGAATGCTGTTCAGCACATCGCTGATGATGTTCAGACGTGCCCGGCGCTTGTCATTCGAGTTGGCGACCCGCCAAGGGGCGAATTCGGTGTCGGTGGCCTCGAACATATCGTCCCGGGCCCGGGAGTAGTCGTACCAGCGGTTATAGGACTTGAGGTCCATGGGCGACAGCTTCCAGATCTTGCGCCCGTCGGTGATACGCGCCTTGAGGCGTCGGGTCTGTTCCTCCGGGCTCACTTCAAGCCAGTACTTGATCAGGATGATTCCCGATTCGACCAGTGCATGCTCGACTCGCGGCACCACGGCGAGAAACGCGCGCACCTGCTCGTCGCTGCAAAACCCCATGACCCGCTCGACACCGGCGCGGTTGTACCAGCTGCGATCGAAGATCACCACTTCACCGGCCGCCGGCATGTGCGGCAGATAACGTTGCACATACATCTGGCTTTTTTCCCGCTCGGTCGGCGCCGGCAACGCTATCACCCGGAACACCCGCGGACTGACCCGTTCGGTCAGTGCCTTGATGGTCCCGCCCTTGCCGGCGCCATCACGGCCCTCAAAGACGATGCAGACCTTGGCGCCCGAGTGCTGCACCCACTCCTGCAGCTTGACCATCTCGACATGCAGCCGCGCCAGCTCCTCGAGATAAACCTTGTTCTTGAGCTTGCCGCTTTCAACCGGTTTGCTTTTCGTCGCAACCTTCTTCTTTGCCATGCCCGTTACCTCCTTCAATGCGTCACACAGCGTCCGGAGTGCTCCCGGCCGCGTTTATTCAGCGTCGACTTTGCTGGTAATGTTCCACCGCCAGTTCCAGGTTCAAGAACATCCGCGCCTCGCCCAACGTATGGCCCAATGGGGCCTTGATGACCATGTCCCATACGCCCGGGCTCATGCCTACCAGCCACAGCGAAATGCCTTTTTCCCGCAGCCGCTGTTCCGCCCCCGTGAGCATTTTCAGGGCGGTGTACTCCAGGTCGAACACGCTGCGCAGGTCCAGAATCACCACGGCGGGCCTTGCGTGCTCGATCAGGGGGTGCATCTTCATGCCGATGCGCTGGGCGTTGGCGAAAAAAATCCGGCCTTCAGGCCGAAGCAACAACAGCCCGTCAAATTGTTCGTCGTCGACGTGTTCGGCGGACTGCGGCCGGTACACATTGGTGCCAGGCTTGCGCCCGAGGATGTGCACCGGTGGGTCCGAGACTTGATAGGCCAGCGCCAGCAACGAAACCACGATCGCCACGACGATCCCCTGCAGCGTGCCCAACAGCATCACGCCGATCATGGCCACCACGGCCCAGGCAAATTCAGTGCGACGAACCGACAGGATCTCGCGAAATTCCGCCGGTTCGATCAGGCCCACCGAATACACAATCACCACGGCAGCGAGCGTGGCGTTGGGCATCAGGCCAATGAGCGGTGCCAACAGCAGGCAAGTGCCCAATGCCAATGCGGCGGTGACTAGTGCGGCCAGTTGCGAACGAGCGCCGGCCAGGCGGTTCACCGCCGTTTGGGTGGTCCCGCCACCCGCGACCATGGCCCCGAGAAACGCCCCGCCGATGTTGGCAACGCCTGTGGCCAGCAGCTCCCGATTCGGCTGTGGTACAGGCTCGTCACTGCGGGCGAAAGCGCGCCCCGCCGCGATGGTTTCGGTGAAACTCATCAGCGCGATGCCCATCGCCGAAGGCCACAGGGTTTCGGCCAGCGACCATAGCGGCAAGGTTAGTGCGGGCAATCCGACCGGCACCACGCCGACGGCGGACACACCAAAGCGTTCCAGGCCAAACAGGCTCATGCCGATGATGCCAAGCGCCACTGCAATCAACGGTGCGGGCAGTCGCGGTGTAAATCGCTTCATGCCGACCAGTAGCAAGACCATGAACACGCCGACCGCCACGGTCGGTAGCGAGGCGTGACCGATGCTCTGAAAGGTGGCCAGCAGATTGTGCAGGAAGCCGCCTTTGTCAATGTGAGTGCCCAACAGCTTGGGTAACTGGTCGAGCACGATGACCACGCCGATGCCGGCCTTGAAACCCACCAGCACCGGCTCGGAAATAAAGTTGGCGACGAAGCCCAGGCGCAGCAAACCCGCGACGATCAGGATCGCACCCACCATCAGGGCCAGCGTGGCGGAACCCGCCAGTAAAGTCGCCGCATCGCCATCGGGGCTGATCTGGCCCAACGCGGAGCCGGCGAGAATGGCCAGGGTGGTCGTGGTGCTGACACTGAGCGGGCGCGAGGTGCCGAGCACGGCGTAAATCACCATCGGCACCAGCACCGTGTACAGCCCGACCTGCACCGGCAAGCCGGCAATGGTGGCGTACGCCAGCGCCTTGGGAATGACCACGGCCGCTGCCGTCAGCCCGGCGACCACATCGCCTCGCAACCAGTCTGGCCGGTAACTGCCGAGCCATTGCGGGATCAACAGGCTGCGCACGTTACCCCGCTGCGGAGTACCTGGAATCCGCTCTTGCGGATGGCTGCCTTGTTGATTCATCAGTCACTCCAGTCGCCAATCGTCCATGCGGATGATGAGTGGGCTCAACTGACCGCACAATCCTTTAACTGCATGCGTAACCATAGCCAACCTTCATCGGCATCGAAGCACGTGTGCCCGCAGGCAATCCACGCCGCCGCGACCAGTTACAAATGTAGCCGGTTTACACAGCTACGCCGCCAAATGGCTGGCGAAAGAGACAGACGCCCCACCATCACCGCTCAAAAATAGAAAGCCTTATATGGACGACGTCACGAAGGCGATAAATGCGCTATACCCGCTAACTCCCCCATTGCAGTTCTTCAACTCAGGAGTTTGGCAATGAATCTCAAAATCTCAGTGGCAGCACTCATCGTGACGGCAAGCCTTTTCGGCTGCGCCACTTCATCGAACCACGGCGTGAACGTAACGTTGGTCGCCACCCGGCAAAACGCCGGTCAGATCGGCACCGTCACGTTGACAGGCTATGACCAGAAAACCGGGCTCAGTTTCTTCGTCAGCGGTGTTCCAACCGGGGTTATCCTGCCCTTGCGTCTTTACTCCTTCATCTATAAAGGCAGTTGCCAGCAACCCGGGGCAGTTGCCTACGCGATGAACGACACCGTCAACACCGAACGCCAACCCATACGCGGCTGGACGTTTTCCAGAACCGCACCTGTCCCGCTGCAAACTCTGCTTGCCGGCGAATATTCGGTGGTCGTGCGAACAGCTTCGACCGATGGCAACGTCGATATTTTTTGCGGGGATATCAAGCCAGGAGAGCCGGTGAAATAGCCACGGCCATTCCAGGTCAGCCCACGCTCCGGTACCGCTCGTGCCACCGGTTGTTCGTACGAGCGGTGGCGTCGGGTGAGTACAAATGGGTCCAGCGACGGCACTGGCAAAAGCCCCGGTCACAAACCTGTCATTACTCACTGATAACGTCCTGACGCTTTTGCGAACCGCACCCGCTCGATCTCCGATCGCCCGTTCCCTGTACCAGGGCTTTGCCCATCCGCTCAAGGTGACACTTCAGGTGTACTCAAGCACGACGCGCAAAAAAATCATCATCAGGTCCAACGACATGAGCTGCGACGACTTTGGCGCGTTGTTCTCAAACCTGTTCGGCAACCTCTATTCCGACTCTCCGCCTTCAACCACGTCACCGAGTCGGTCGGTTTCGCGCAGATCGGCCTGGCGATCGACAAGGCTGAGGTCCGTTCGGCGCGCTTTGTCGATAACCACGCACAGCACGGAATATCGATCAGCCGTCAGCTGATCACCGAGCGTCTGTCAATGCTGCCGGGCAAACCTATCTTGCGGAAGGTGCATTTCGAGCCGGTGGTGGATCTGAATGCATCGGCCTTGCAGGACATCCGGGCGTTGATTGAACTGGCCACGGGCAGCGAGTTCGACCTGCTGATCAACACCGGTTCGCTGATGCCTTCGCGGCTGCGCGAAATGCTGGTCGATGCGGTACTGGAAGCCTGGCCGCACAACTTCACCGAAGCCCTTCAGACGTGAAAAAGGGCCTGCGAACACGGCCAATTAAGGATCTGTGGGAGCGGGCTTGCTCGCGAAAGCTGAGGGTCAGCCACCCTCGTCGTCGGCTGTGAGTCCGTCTTCGCGAGCAAGCCCGCTCCCACCATTGACCGCTGTCGAACACCAATCCCGTGTACATTCCAGTTGCAAAAAACCCGCCTTTCAGCGGGTTTTTGGCTTTTCTGAAACTGATGTCTACAACCGCGAACTCAATGCGTTTTTTTCGAGGTCGACAGTCCGGCTTTACTCAAGCCCTTGGTGTTGTGATCACCTGGCGTCGAGGCCGAAATAGCCCTGGCCTTGGAGATGCCACGAGTATCCTTGGAATGGGCAATGCCTGAGGTCGTGGTGCCATGACCGTTATCATCATTGCGCTCACTACCGAAATGGTTCCCGCTGATGCCATGGTCGCGCACGGATTTGCCGGCATGGTCGCTGTCCAGCCCGTTGCCGCGGCCGTTACTGCCGGAGTGGCCTGTACCGGCGTGTCCGCCACCCATACCGCCGCCGTGGCCTGCGCCGTTTCCACCGCCATTGCCGCCACCGTTTCCACCGCCGCCGTTTCCGCCACCGCCACCGCCACCGTCCTTCGCGTATGCGGAACCCATGATCGACAGGCCATCAGGGAGTAACGGGGCGGCTGCAAGCATCATGGCGCATGACATTACAGCAACGAGACTCTTGTTTTTAAAAAGCATGATTGCTTCCATAGGTGGTTGATATCGCGTGACGTATGACGCGATATCCCCCGGACAGTTCACGCTCGACGACAGACGGCAAGGCTGCCATCCACACGTTAATCAAAAGCACCGTCAAGAATTTCATAAACGAGCCCGGTGGCCAGCGCAACCAGGATCAAATCCGTGCCGACTTGCTGCCATTCGTAGCCATCATAATGGGGCAGCCTGCCGACCAGTCGGCCATCGAGTTTTTTGGCGATGCCGGGTGGAAGCGGCTTGCCTCGGGCAAGGTTCTTTTGAATACCTGGTGGTAAAGCAGGCCCGGGGGTCCAGTAGCCCGTATTCACGCCAATGATCTCGAGCACGCTACCCCGGTTGATGCTCGGGCCATTGCTCCAGTCCCCGCCGCCGGAATTCTTGTTTTTGTTGCCATGACTACCCTGGTTGCCATGGTTGGCCTTCCCGTTGCCCTGGCCGTTACCTGGGTCAGCCAGCGCCGTCACCGAGCCGCTGATCAGGGTCAAACAGGTGATTGCTGCAATCAATGATCGAGGCTTGTACATGAGTCGTTCCTTCGTGGTGGGGGAGGTTCTCTGAAATTTAGACGCTATTGACGCGCCAACGCAGACCATTGCGGCGATTCGCGGGTTTATCGAGAAGTGACGCCGCAACCTTCTTCAATGTTAATCCACGTTTGATACGTCGCAGATACTTAAATGCGTGGTGCTGTTTCCCGGTTGTTACCTCAGCGCCGCAGTTGTCACTTCTGCGCCGCCGAACTGGCCAATAGAGTATGGCCGTCGGTGTGGAACAGGGTCGTCGACTTGTCGGCCCGCGCCGACACCGATCCCCCCATCACGGAAGAGGTGAATCATGAGTTTCGTCAAAGTTGAAAAAAACCAGAGCAGCGCCCCGTCGGAAGCCGACATGAAAAAAGCCATGGTCGAGTCGGGCGGCAAGCCGGGTGAGGTCACCGGGACCAATGCCGCCCGCACCCTGACCTACACCGGTGTGGTCAATCACACGGTGTACGAGAACAAGCTGATCGAGATCGCCAAGGGCAAACGCACCAGCTGGAACTTCGTCTGGGCCGATGCCAAGGCCGCCTGAGGTCAAGGCGGGGCGGCCGATCGGCTGCCCCGCTGACTCAACCCCTGATACACCCCCGATACCCGCTTGTAACACCAAGACACTTAGCCGCCCTGCCCCTCGCCCCTAGAGTGAAGCCGTCAATGGACTGCAGCGCCAGGCGCCAGCAGCCCTTTGTTTGCCCAACACACCACCAAGGAAGAGGGAAACCATGAGCAAATCAATCGCTGTCAGCCAAAAGAGCCTGCAGCTTCACAATGATGTGCAAGAAGCCGTCAAGTCGATCATGGGTGCAACGCAACTGAAGACAGCGGACTACAACAAGGTGTTGAGGTCCACCCTGGCGGCCGTACAAAAAGTCGTCACCATCGAAATCGCCCCCAGCGACCTGTCCACGCTGAAAAATTCCGGCTACAAGCTGTGCTTTGCCAAGAAAGTGGGCACCGAAGACTACAACGTAGTCTGGCAGTCCTACGATGCGTATTTGAGCAACAACGAATTCAGCTGGACCCCGCAATATCAGCTGTTCGCCTCCAACGTGTTCAAGGAAAACGTACAAGTCAAAGTCTCGACCAACATCGTCAACATTGGCTTGGGGCAAACCTCGACACTCGATAAAAACGGCCTGCTGAGCTCGGCGATCACGGGAGGTCCTGATGTTTCCTTCACCTTCGTGAACAACTACGCGCCGATCCACCCGGGGGTCAACCAGTTGTCCACCGGCATTGATGGCAATCAGGTCAGTACGCCAATCTACGTGGCCGTAAACCAGGTCGTCACCGGCAATACCGTGCTGACGCCGGTGGAAACCATCCTCGTGTGGTTCGAACAGAACGTACAGACCAGCACCATGTTCAGTACCTCACGCTCCAAGGCGATCGAAATCGACCTGACGTTCGATAACACCGCAGGTCGCCTTTACGAAGGCGGTCAGTGGAAAACCGTGTAACCGTCATGCCTGGGCAACCTTGCGGTTGCCCTTTCACTCCTCTTTGCCCGCCGTGGAGAAGTAACCCGTCAGCGAGCGACAGATCGACTGCGCGAGGTCCTCCTGGGTGGCGATGCCATAGGGTCGATCACGATCGAACTGCGCCGACCAGCGAATCCGCCCCTGCGCCACATCCACCAGGCGCAATGACGCTCGCACCCGCGAAGGCTCGACCCGCACGCTGCCCTCCAGGCAGTAGCTGTAACGCCCGCCACGCTTGAAGTCCGGTACCGGCTCGCTGTTGCGTGCCACCCGCATCAATACATGATTGGTCCCGGTCTGCGCCTGCTCGAACGAATCGAACAGTCGGCAGCTCAACTCCTCGCACAAGCCCCGGGTAAAGTCATCGCCATCGCGGGTGAGGCAGGTAAACGGCTGGATCTGGACCACGGGATGGCGAGTGCCAACGCCCTTGGGCCGCAGCCGCTGATAGGTCACGCGATAACACCCGGGTGGAATGCTCAAGCGCACCGGGTCCTGCTGGCCGTTGCCGGCGTAATGCGCTGCGAGCTTGCGCCGCAAGCGCCCCACCTGCACTCGCACCACAGGATCGTCGCCCGTGCAATACACTGTCGGGTCACGACGAAACACCGCGATGCCGATGGCGTGTTCGGTCAGCGGCGTATTACAAGCCTGAAGGTCGTGCTCGACCAGAAAGCGCAACAGACTGCCCATGCGCCTGGATTTGGCAAACAACGGGCTGGCCAGCAACAGCGCCAGCACCCGCTCGATTTCTTCCCGATCGAGCGGCACGGGAACCCCCGCCGCAGTCGAATCGGCCATGCTGTTGATCACCATCGCCTGCCTCCGTGCAGGTTGCCGACAGGAATGGATGTCGCACTCCGTGATTACCTTTGCAGCGTGAGCAGGAATGGAGCTCGGGCACTGCAACGACCAAGCGTAGCAGCCGTGTTGATATCGGCAGGCAATTGCGATGGTAGCAACCCGCCATCCGACGAACGTTCAATCTTGACGTCTGGAAAATTTGTAGGAATTGTCCCTTTGTGGCGAGGGAGCTTGCTCCCGCTAGGTTGCGAAGCGGCCCTAGTCCTTTGCACCCCGTTTCCTAAGACACACCGCAGTGCCCGGTTTTACGGCGGCAGAGCCGCCGAACGCCTCAACGCCGTCCTGCAATACCTCAACCTCATGGCCTGCACCAGCCTCCCCGACTACGCCGAAAACGACATCAACACCGTCACCAACATTTCGCGAATTCTGCTGCAGGATGTGTTTGGGCTGATTGAGCAACGGGGGATTGAGGTGCCGAAGAAGCAGTGACATTTTTCAAGCGCAAAAAACCTGCATTTCTGCGGGTTTTCAATGGCCACCGTTCAGTTGGCTACAGCAGCCATCAGCAGACTGAGATGCACAAAAGCGGTTTTTGAAAAACGTCTAAAAAATTCATCTCACCGGCCGATTCATTTAGACTCGGCCGTTGGCCCATGGGGCCAGGCCATGCCCTATAACGGATATCCAAGACGCTTTTCATGAAGAAAATAATCAGTTATTTGCGAAATAGTTACTGGAAAAGATGGATTCGCAAACACAAATGCAAAGTGGCGGGCGGTGTATTGTCACTGCACAAAAGATCGACACTGACCATTGAAGAAGGCGTGACGCTTGGGCATGTGGTCATAGAGTCAAAAAAGCTGGAAATCGGTGCGCATACTTATATCCGCAGTGACTGCGTCCTATCGGCGGTCTCCTCCATTGGCAGGTTTTGCTCCATTGGCAGCAGCTGCTTTATCGGTCAACAAAAGAGCTCGCATCCGTTGGACTGGCTCAGTTCACATCCCTTTCAATATACCGACACTGCGCTGGTTTACGACCCGGAGGTTGCGGATATCACGATTGGGCATGACGTCTGGATCGGCCATAGCGCGATGATCCTGGAAGGTGTGAGCATAGGCACCGGCGCTGTCATCGCCACCCGCGCCCTGGTTGCCCATGACGTGCCACCGTACGCCATTGTTGCCGGCACCCCGGCAAAAGTCGTCAAGTATCGGCACACACCCGAGTTGATTGAGGCGCTGATCAACAGCAAGTGGTGGGAGGTTGATATCGAGGTACTCAAGACATTACCGCTCAATGATCCGCAAGCCACTTTGTCTTTGTTGGCCACCCTGCAGAAACAAACGCGCGCCGACTACCAACAGATCGAGATAACCCGCAAAGGGTGCAGTGTTTCGTCTTGAGCAGCGGGAATGACCAACGCTGCACTTCAAGATGCCTGGCTGTAACCAGATTCGAATAAAAAAACCCGCATCAGATGCGGGTTTGAACGGCTGCTTCCTGATGAACCCTGCCCGCAAAGCGGTTATCAGAAGTTCGCCGGCGTGTTCGCGCTGATAATTTCCGCTTCATCCGCCCCGATATTGCGAAACCGGTGCGGCAAGGTCGTCGGGAAGTAATAGCCATCCCCGGCATTCAGCACACTCACTTGCCCATCCACGGTCAATTCAACCGTGCCACGGGTCACCAACCCGCACTCCTCGCCTTCGGAATGCACGATCGGCTCTTCTCCGGAACTGGCACCCGGCGCGTATTGTTCGCGCAGCAGGCGCATCTGCCGGCTTGGCACGGACGCACCGATCAGCAGCAGGCGCAAGCCATGGCGGCCGAGGTCGGGCTGTTCGTTGGCGCGGAAGACGTATTGGTGTTCGCGGGGTGGCTGATCGAAGGTGAAGAAGTCGGCCAGGGACATGGGGATGCCCTCCAGCAGCTTCTTCAGCGAACTGACGGAAGGACTGACTCGATTCTGTTCGATCAGGGAGATGGTGGCATTGGTGACGCCGCTACGCCGGGCCAGCTCGCGCTGGGACAGTTTGTAGCTTTCGCGTACTAATTTGAGTCGTGAGCCCGTGTCCATGACAGCCTTATGTGCGTACTACTTAAGGGTAATGGGGGTGGAGAGCAGGCGCGGATCACGCCGTTTTCCGGTCCCGGAAACGTGAAAGGCGGCTATTAAATCACGTTTGTTGGTAATGCTCAGCAGGTTCGATAAACGGCAGAAAAAATAGCCGTTTGCCATGAAGTCGCACAACCTGTGGGAGCGGGCTTGCTCGCGAAAGCGGTGTGTCAGGCGACATCTATTTTGGCTGATATGGCCTCTTCGCGAGCAAGCCCGCTCCCACAGGGGACAGCGGTGTTTCAGATAAAAAACCGGCGGCACCCTTTTGGAGATGCCGCCGGCGAGGTAAAGCTTAGATGCCGAAACGGTCGCGCAGCGAGTAGTACACGGCGCCCAGGGCGGTCAGCGGTGCCGAGAAGGTGCGCCCGCCGATCATTGGCATGTGCGGCAAGGAGGCAAATGCGTCGAAACGCTCGGCGTCGCCGCGGATCATTTCCGAGATCAGTTTGCCGGCCAGGTGCGAGCAGGTGACGCCGTGTCCGCTGTAGCCCTGCATGTAGTAGGCGTTTTTCTCGATACGGCCGAATTGCGGCATGCGCGACATGGTCAACAGGAAGTTGCCGGTCCAGCGGTAGTCAATCTTCACGTCCTTGAGTTGCGGGAAGGTCTTGAGGATTTTCGGGCGGATCAGTTGTTCGATGTCGTCCGGCTCGCGCGCGCCGTAGACCACGCCACCACCGTACAGCAGGCGGTTGTCGGCGGTCAGGCGGTAGTAGTCGAGCAGGTAGTTGCAGTCTTCGACGCAGTAGTTGTTCTTGATCAGGCTGCGGGCCTGTTTTTCCGACAACGGTTCGGTGACGACGATCTGCGAACCGCACGGCATGCTCTTGCTGGTCACGCGGTTGTCCAGGCCCTGCGGCAGGTAGGCGTTGCCGGCGATCAGCAGGTACTTGGCCTTCACCACGCCTTTTGCAGTGCGCACGGTGATTGGCTCGCCGTAGCTGATTTCCACTGCCGCCGATTGCTCGTAGATCTTGCCGCCCAGGCCGATGATCGCCGAAGCCTCACCGAGTGCCAGGTTCAGCGGGTGAATGTGGCCGCCCTGCATGTCCAGCAGGCCACCAACGTAGGCGTCGGAGCCCACCTCACGCTTGATGTCAGCTTCGCCGAGCAGTGTCAGGTTCTTGTTGCCGTAGCGCTCCCAGCTCTTCTTCTGCTCGGCCAGGCCTTTGAGTTGCTTCTTGTTCATCGCCGCGAAGATGCCGCCGGGACGGTAATCGCACTGGATGTCGTAGTGCTGTATGCGCTGACGGATGATGTCGGCGCCTTCGAAAATCATGCTGCCGAGGACTTCGGCGGTCTTGTCGCCATAGCGCTCTTCGATGACATCGACATCGCGGCTGTAGGAGTTGACCAGTTGGCCGCCGTTGCGACCGCTGGCACCGAAGCCGACTTTGGCCGCTTCGAGTACGGTCACGCTGTAGCCCGCTTCGGCGAGGAACAGGGCCGAGGACAGGCCGGTGTAGCCGGCGCCGATCACGCAGACGTCGCAGTCCACCGCCCCTTCCAGCACCGGGAAATCGCCGGTGAAGTTGCGGGTGGCGGCGTAGTAGCTGTTTACATGCGTTTGTTTCACAGAGCTTTGTTTCATAGGTTTCTCCGATGGCCACCGGCAACGTGCCGGCGACCGCCGTTTAAAAGGTGTTAGAGCTTGATCCAGGTCGCTTTGAGTTCGGTGTACTTGTCGAACGCGTGCAGCGATTTGTCCCGACCGTTACCCGACTGCTTGAACCCGCCGAACGGCGCGGTCATGTCGCCACCGTCGTACTGGTTGACCCAGACGCTGCCGGCACGCAAACCACGGGCGAAGGTGTGGGCCTTGCTCAGGTTGCTGGTCCACACGCCTGCGGCCAGGCCGAAGATGCTGTCGTTGGCAATCGCCAGAGCTTCATCGAAGGTGTCGAAGGTGATGACCGACAGCACCGGGCCGAAGATTTCTTCCCGGGCGATGGTCATGGCATTGGTCACGCCGTCGAAAATCGCCGGTTCCACGTACAGGCCACCGGTGTCTTCGAGGGTGCGAGTACCGCCCGCGATCAGTTCGGCGCCCTGCTCCTTACCGATGCCGATGTAGCGCAACACGTTGTCCAGTTGACGCTGGTCGACAACCGCGCCGACCGTCGTCGCAGGGTCGAGCGCGTGGCCCGGCTTCCAGGCTTGCAGGGCTTCCACCAACAATGGAATGAACTGCTCGCGGATCGAACGCTCCACCAGCAGACGCGAGCCGGCGGTGCAGACTTCGCCCTGGTTGAAGGCGATGCCACTGGCCGCTGCCTGCGCTGCCGCACGCAAATCCGGCGCGTCGGCGAACACCACGTTCGGGCTCTTGCCCCCCGCTTCGGCCCAAACGCGTTTCATGTTGCTTTGCCCGGCGTAGATCATCAGCTGCTTGGCAATCACCGTGGAGCCGGTGAAGGCCAGCACGTCGACGTCCATGTGCAGCGCCAGCGCCTTGCCGACGGTGTGACCGTAGCCCGGCAGGACGTTGAACACGCCTTTCGGGATGCCGGCGTCCAGTGCCAGCTGCGCGATGCGGATCGCGGTCAGCGGCGACTTTTCCGAAGGCTTGAGGATGAACGAGTTGCCCATTGCCAGGGCCGGGGCGAATTTCCAGCTGGCCATGATCAGTGGGAAGTTCCACGGCACGATGGCCGCGACCACGCCGGCCGCTTCGCGGGTCACCAGGCCCAGTTGATCGTGGGGCGTGGCGGCGACTTCGTCGTAGATCTTGTCGATGGCTTCGGCGGTCCAGCGGATCGCATTGGCGGTCGCCGGAATGTCGATGCTCATGGAGTCGCTGATCGGTTTGCCCATGTCGAGGGTTTCGAGCAGGGCCAGCTCTTCCTGGTTCGCCAGGATCAGGTCGGCGAAACGGATCAGGACGCGCTTGCGCTCAGCCGGGGCCAGGTTGGCCCAGACGCCGGATTCGAACGTGCGACGTGCGACGGCGACCGCTTCGTTGGCGTCAGCTTCGTCGGTGCTGGCGACGTTCGCCAGGAAACGACCATCCACGGGGCTTAAGCATTCGAACGTCGCGCCACTGGCGGCCGCGCAGTATTGGCCGTCAATGAATGCGCGACCTTCGATTGTTAGGGACTGGAAGCGTTGCTCCCAGTCGCTGCGAGAAATTGTCATGGTTGTGACTCGACGCAGGGGAATGAGTAGTCGTCGGACTGAATTGAAATGCAATCCCATGTGGGAGCGGGCTTGCTCGCGAAGGCGGAGTATCAGGCGACATCAGTGTTGACTGATCCACCGCTTTCGCGAGCAAGCCCGCTCCCACATTTAATTGGCGGTGTACTCAAGGAGTGCGCACACCGCTCTGGCCATCAAACGGTGTGCAAGTACCAGTTGTACTCAAGGTCGGAGATGGAGTTCTCGAACTCGGCCAGCTCGCTTTCCTTGCACGCCACGAACACGTCGATGTACATCGGGTCGATGTATTTGGCCATGACTTCGCTGTCGTCCAGCTCGCGCAGTGCATCGCGCAGGTTGTTCGGCAGGCTTTGCTCGTTCTGCTCGTAGCTGTTGCCTTCCACCGGGGCGCCCGGCTCGATCTGGTTGGTCAGACCGTGGTGAATACCGGCCAGTACCGACGCCATCAACAGGTACGGGTTGGCATCGGCGCCAGCCACGCGGTGTTCGATGCGCACGGCGTCTGGCGAACCGGTCGGAACACGTACCGCCACGGTGCGGTTGTCGATGCCCCAGCTCGGCGAGTTCGGCACATAGAACTGTGCACCGAAACGACGGTACGAGTTGACGTTCGGGCAGAGGAACGCCATCTGCGCCGGCAGGGTCTCGAGCACACCGCCGATCGCGTGTCGCAGCGCGGCGTTCTGCTCGGGATCCTCGCTGGCAAAGATGTTGTTGCCTTCCTTGTCGAGAATCGAAATGTGCACGTGCAGACCGTTGCCCGCCTGGCCCGGATACGGCTTGGCCATGAAGGTGGTGTCCATCTCGTGGTCGTAGGCGATGTTCTTCACCAGACGCTTGAGCAGAACGGCGTAGTCGCAGGCCTTGATCGGGTCAGCCACGTGATGCAGGTTGACTTCGAATTGTGCCGGGGCACTTTCCTTGACGATGGCGTCAGCCGGGATGCCCTGCTCCTTCGCGCCTTCGAGGATGTCTTGCAGGCAGTCGACGTATTCGTCGAGGTCGTCGATCAGGTACACCTGGGTCGACATCGGACGCTTGCCGGATACCGGCGAACGTGGCGATTGCGGACGACCGTTCACGTTGTCCTGGTCGATCAGGTAGAACTCCAGTTCGAACGCGGCGCAGATAGTCAGGCCCATGTCGTCGAACTTGCGCACAACATTAGCCAGCACTTCACGCGGGTCGGCGAAAAATGGCTCGCCTTCCAGTTCGTGCATGGTCATCAGCAGTTGCGCGGTCGGGCGCTTCTGCCAGGGTTCGATGCTCAGGGTACCCGGGATTGGGTAGCAGATCCGGTCGGAGTCGCCGATGTCCAGACCCAGGCCGGTGCTTTCCACCGTGGAGCCATTGATGTCCAGAGCAAACAGAGACGCCGGCAGGTTGATGCCTTTCTCGTAAACCTTATGAAGACTGGTGCGCTCGATGCGCTTGCCGCGCACCACACCGTTCATATCCGCAATCAGAAGGTCGACGTACAAAACCTCAGGATGTTTCTTAAGGAATGCGTTTGCTTCGTTGAGTTGAACGGCACGCAGAGGGACCGACATGATGCACCTATTTTTTACTGTTAATTATTATGTTCACCGCCCTTTCACGAGCCCAGTCAATCCGAAAGGCAAAGTGAAGTCAATAGCGAACACCTGGCCTTTCAACGTTTATTTTCGGGCCTCTCAGAAGGACAAGAGTGCCAGATACGCCCTCAAACACGCGTAAACCCTGAAGATCGGACGCGCGGCGTTTAGAATTTTTTACATGAGAGTTGTTAATTAAAATCAACAAGGCTAAGCTCCGGAAAAGCTCGTTCAAGTGTGAAACTTCGAGGTGATAAAAATGGCATTCAAGCCATTGATCGGCGTTACTGCGTGCGTCAAACAGATTGGCCTGCACCCCTACCACATCAGCGGTGACAAGTACTTGCGTGCTGTCAGTGTTGCGGCGTTGGGGCTGCCTGTCGTTATTCCTTCTTTGGCTGAACTGACCGAAATCGATGACCTGCTACCGCAGCTCGACGGTCTGTTGCTGACCGGCTCGCCGTCGAACGTGGAACCCTTCCACTATCAAGGCCCCGACAGCGCTCCCGGCACGGAACACGATCCCCAGCGGGATCGCACCACCCTTCCCCTGATCCGTGCTGCCATCGCGGCTGGCGTTCCGGTGCTCGGCATCTGCCGCGGTTTTCAGGAGATGAACGTGGCGTTCGGTGGCAGCCTGCATCAGAAAGTCCATGAACTGCCTGGCTTCCTTGATCACCGTGAAGCCAGCCACCCGGACCTGGCCGTGCAATATGCGCCGGCCCATGCGGTGAACGTGCAGCCTGGCGGTGTGTTCGAAGCGCTGGACCTGCCTGCGGTGTTCCAGGTCAATTCGATTCACAGCCAGGGCATCGACCGCCTCGCACCCGGCCTGCGCGCCGAAGCCGTCGCGCCCGATGGCCTGATCGAGGCGATCTCCGTCGAGCACAGCCCGGCATTTGCCCTCGGCGTGCAATGGCACCCGGAATGGCAGGTCCTGAACAACCCTCCCTATTTGAGTATTTTCCAGGCGTTCGGCGAAGCCTGCCGACAACGGGCGGCACTGCGTCACTCGCGCTGACGACCTGAAACCTGATTCGATCAATTAACGGCCCACCGCGAGCGGGCAGGTGCTTTTGCGTGCCCCGCTCGCGAAAACAACAAACTGCGATAACAACAAGTACGACCCAGGCAGCCAGGACGGCGGCGCCGAATTAACCCGAGCCAGAGTGCAATGCCGGTCAGCCAGATGCAGTCCCCCTGTGGGAGCGGGCTTGCTCGCGAAGGCGGCGACACAGTCAACACAGATGTCGCCTGACACACCGCTTTCGCGAGCAAGCCCGCTCCCACAGGGGCCTGCGTTGAACTGACGGAAATCATCTGATCCGGGTTTGCAATCCACTATTAAGCCGGGCCGTGTTGGCCTGGCGACTGAAACCTGTTGGGAGTTTCACATGGCAAACGCCTCCAGCATTTACAGGAAGGCTATTGAAGGTCACCAGGCACCGAAAAAGGTGTTGGTGAAAGTCGATCGCGTCACCAAGAAATTCGACGAAACCACAGCCGTGGACGATGTGTCCCTGGAAATCCACCAGGGCGAAATCTTTGCCCTGCTCGGTGGTTCCGGCTCCGGCAAATCGACCCTGCTGCGCATGCTCGCCGGTTTCGAGCGCCCGACCGAAGGCCGGATTCTGCTCGACGGTGTCGACATCACCGACATGCCGCCGTACGAACGACCGATCAACATGATGTTCCAGTCTTACGCGCTGTTCCCGCACATGACCGTGGCGCAGAACATCGCCTTCGGCCTCAAGCAGGACCGTTTGCCAGCCGCCGAAATCGAGGCCCGCGTGCAGGAAATGCTGCGCCTGGTGCACATGACTCAATACGCCAAGCGCAAGCCGCATCAATTGTCTGGCGGCCAGCGCCAGCGTGTGGCCCTGGCCCGCTCCCTGGCCAAGCGTCCGAAGCTGCTGCTGCTCGATGAACCGATGGGCGCACTGGATAAAAAGCTGCGCTCGCAAATGCAGCTTGAGTTGGTGGAAATCATCGAACGCGTTGGCGTGACCTGCGTGATGGTGACCCACGACCAGGAAGAGGCCATGACCATGGCCCAGCGCATTGCAATCATGCACCTGGGCTGGATTGCCCAGATCGGTAGCCCGGTCGACATCTATGAAGCACCGGTCAGCCGCATGGTCTGCGAATTCATCGGCAACGTGAACGCTTTCGACGGCACCGTGGTTGAAGACCTGGAAGGTCACGCGATCATCCACAGCCCGGACCTGGAGCAGAAGATCTACGTCGGTCACGGCGTCAGCACCTCGGTGCAGGACAAGTCGATCACCTACGCGATCCGTCCGGAAAAACTGTTGGTCAGCACCGTCAAGCCGGACAACCGCTACAACTGGTCCAGCGGCAAGGTGCATGACATTGCCTACCTCGGCGGTCACTCGGTGTTCTACGTCGAGCTGCCTGGCGGCAAGATCGTCCAGTCGTTCATGGCCAACGCCGAACGCCGTGGTGCGCGTCCGACCTGGGACGATCAGGTCTACGTGTGGTGGGAAGACGACAGCGGCGTGGTGCTGCGCGCATGAAAACCTTCAATCAGCAATTTCTGAGACTGGTCCCCAGCGGGCGCAAGTTCGTCATCGGGATTCCTTTCATCTGGCTGTTCCTGTTCTTCATGTTGCCGTTCTTCCTGGTGATGAAGATCAGCTTCTCGGAAGCAGCCCTGGCCATTCCGCCTTACTCGGAGATCTACACCTACGCCGAGCAGAAATTCCAACTGTTGCTGAACATCGGCAACTACACCTTGCTGGGCCAGGACGAGCTGTACCTCTCGGCCTATCTCGGTTCGTTGAAGGTCGCGCTGTTCAGCACCCTGATGTGCCTGGTGATCGGTTTTCCGATGGCCTACGCCATTACCAAGGCCAGCAAGGAAGCGCAGAACGTGCTGATGCTGCTGATCATGATGCCGACCTGGACCGCGATCCTGATCCGCGTTTACGCGTGGATGGGCATCCTCAGCAACAACGGTCTGCTCAACGCGTTCCTGATGTGGACCGGGCTGACGTCGGCACCGATCGAGATCCTCAACACCAACACCGCTGTTTATATCGGCGTGGTGTATGCGTACCTGCCGTTCATGGTGTTGCCGCTGTACGCCAATCTGGTCAAGCATGACCAGAGCCTGCTGGAAGCGGCGTCGGACCTGGGTTCGAGCACCTTCAACAGCTTCTGGAAAATCACCGTGCCTTTGGCCAAGAACGGCATCATCGCCGGCTGCATGCTGGTGTTCATTCCGGTGGTCGGTGAGTTCGTGATTCCGGAACTGCTGGGCGGCCCGGAAACCCTGATGATCGGCCGTGTGTTGTGGCAAGAGTTCTTCAACAACCGCGACTGGCCTGTGGCGTCTGCTCTGGCGGTGGTGATGCTGTTGATCCTGATTGTGCCGATTCTGCTGTTCAACCGCAGCCAGGCCAAAGAGATGGAGGCACGGGGATGAAACGCTTCGGATTTTCAAAGTTCATGCTGATTTTCGGCCTGTCGTTTATCTACCTGCCGATGCTGATCCTGGTGATCTACTCGTTCAACGCCTCGAAACTGGTAACGGTGTGGGGCGGCTGGTCGATCAAGTGGTACGTCGGCCTGCTCGACAACAGCCAACTGATGGGCTCGGTGGTGCGTTCGCTGGAAATCGCCTGCTACACGGCGGTGGCGGCGGTGGCACTGGGCACACTGGCGGCGTTCGTCCTGACGCGCATCACGCGCTTCAAGGGCCGCACGCTGTTCGGTGGCCTGGTCACCGCGCCGCTGGTGATGCCTGAGGTGATCACCGGTCTGTCGCTGTTGCTGCTGTTCGTGGCCATGGCGCAGATGATCGGCTGGCCGCAGGAACGCGGCATCGTCACCATCTGGATCGCCCACACCACGTTCTGTGCGGCCTATGTGGCGGTGGTGGTTTCGGCACGCTTGCGCGAGCTGGACCTGTCCATCGAAGAAGCAGCCATGGACCTCGGTGCGAAACCGTGGAAGGTGTTCTTCCTGATCACCATTCCGATGATCGCGCCGTCACTGGCGGCCGGCGGCATGATGTCGTTCGCCCTGTCGCTGGATGACCTGGTGCTGGCGAGCTTCGTGTCCGGTCCGGGGTCCACGACCCTGCCGATGGAAGTGTTCTCGGCGGTACGTCTGGGCGTGAAGCCCGAGATCAACGCCGTGGCCAGCCTGATCCTGCTCGCGGTGTCGATCGTGACCTTCATGGTCTGGTACTTCAGCCGCCGTGCCGAAGCCACCCGTAAACGCGCGATCCAGGAAGCCATGGACCAGACCGCCAGCGAATCCTGGCAGCAACCACAACGTGCGGCAGCCACTGCCTGATACTTTGTGGCGAGGGGGCTTGCCCCCGTTGGGTCGCGAAGCGGCCCAAAAACCTGCGATCGAGGCGTATCAGGTATACCGATTTCACAGGTTTTACGACTGCTGCGCAGCCGAACGGGGGCAAGCCCCCTCGCCACAAAAGCTCGCTCGCCACAGATTTTGTGTTTTGAATAAAAAAGAAATGGAGTTGTACCGATGAAAATGTTTGGCAGAACTCTGCTGACACTGTCCTTATTGGGCGCGATCGCCACTGGCGCCCAGGCCAATGACAAGGTTCTGCGCGTCTACAACTGGTCTGATTACATTGGCCCGGACACCGTCAAGAAGTTCGAAGACGAGACCGGCATCCAAGTGACCTACGATGTGTTCGACAGCAACGAAACCCTCGAGGCGCGCCTGCTGGCGGGTAAATCCGGCTACGACATCGTCGTGCCGTCCAACAGCTTCCTGGCCAAGCAGATCAAGGCCGGTGTCTACCAGACGCTGGACAAATCAAAGCTGACGAACTGGAAAAACCTCAACCCGGTGCTGCTGAAAAACGCCTCCGCGAGCGATCCCGATAACGCCCACGCCATCCCGTACATGTGGGGCTCGATCGGCATCGGTTTCAACCCGGCCAAGGTCAAGGAAGTGCTCGGCGCCAACGCCCCGACCAACTCCTGGGACCTGCTGTTCAAACTGGAAAACGCCGAGAAGCTCAAAGCCTGCGGCATCAGTTTCCTCGATTCGCCCACAGAAATGCTGCCGACCGCCCTGCACTACCTGGGCTACCCGGTGAACGATCAGGACAAACAGCACATCGCCGAAGCCGAGGCGCTGTTCATGAAGATTCGCCCGAACGTGGCGTACTTCCATTCGTCGAAATACATCTCGGACCTGGCCAACGGCAACATCTGCGTGGCCGTCGGTTACTCCGGCGACGTGCTGCAGGCCAAGGCCCGCGCCCAGGAAGCCGGGGACAAGGTGAGGATCGACTACAGCATTCCGAAAGAAGGCGCCGCCAGTTTCTACGACATGCTCGCGATACCGCGCGATGCCGCCAACGTCGAAAACGCTTACCTGTTCATGAACTTCCTGATGCGTCCGGACGTGATTGCCGACATCACCAACAACATCGGCTACAGCAACGCCAACGCGGCGGCCACGCCATTGGTCGATGAAGCGATCCGCAACGATCCGGGTTCCTACCCGTCGGAAGCGGTGATGGCGACGTTGTATGCCGTACCGGACCAGCCGATTGCCGTTCAGCGGATCATGACCCGTGGCTGGACCAAGGTGAAGTTGGGTCAGTAGTTCACTCAATTAATCTGCTGAGCCTGACATTGCCATCGCGAGCAAGCTCGCTCCCACAGTGGTTCGTGGTGAACCACTGATGTGTGAACGACGCGCCCCCCTTGTGGGAGCGAGCTTGCTCGCGATGAGGCCCTGACATCCAACACAAATTTCAGCTGTCCCTTTTTCCGTTCATGCAGCGCCTTACCACCGCTGCCTCTCCTGCAGTAGAACGGCCTCACCTGGCTCCCTCGGCTCAGGTGAAGTTTGGCGCCCTCGGGCGCCTTTTTTATTGGGGATCAATCAAAGGCCATTCAGCCAGCGCCCGATAGCGTCCCTTGTGGGATTCGAACAGGGTGAACCGGTCAGCCCGCAGGAAGAACCCGGGCGGCGTAGCGGACTCCGGCACCGGCGCCCGAAAATCCCGCGCCAGGGTCAGGTGCGGACGGTATTCCCTTGGTGCTTCCTGCGGACCAAACGGCAACATCGCCTGCTCCAGGTCATACACCAATCGCAGCAACACCGGGGGCGCCTGCTCCGGCGCGAGCACCAACACCCCTGCCCTGCGCCACACGTCCAGCCGGTCCAGCACCACCGTCAAGCGCTCGCCGGGTTTGCGAATGGATGCCGCAGCGGTGCAGATGTCGGCGATCTGCGCCACACCCACCGCCCCTAAAAACTTCAGCGTCAGGTGAAAGTTTTCCGCCGGCACCGGCCGTCCGTTGCGCAATTGCAGCGCACTGCGCCACTGGGCGATGTCCCGGCGCTGGGCCGGAGCGCAGTTCAGCGCAAAGAACAGGCGCTTGAACGGCTCGCGGGATTCGTCATTCATGCCGCACACCTCTTGGGAAGACTGCCTGAGTGTACTCAACACCCGCTTGCCGGCCAGCGCATTTCTGGCACTGTCCGGCATGCACGTTATAGTTTTAGCATCCCGAAAAACCGGAGGGGGCCATGCGACAGATCATCAGCAAAGAGCCATGGTGGGCCAGCCCGCCCGAGCCCGGCCAGGATGAACTCAAACTGGAATGGGGCTGGCTGGTGCATTACAGCGAAGGTGAGCCGCGCTTCGAGTTCATCCGCGAGCGGCCGACGGACGACGAGATCCGGCAGCGCAAGAGTTGCAGGATCACCCCGACGCCGGAGTGATCCCGCGTCCGGCGTCAGGCCTGGAGGAGTATTTCGAACCCGCCGTAGACCATGCGCTGGCCGTCGAAGGGCATCGGATTGACGTCCGGCTTCATGCGCGGGTCCTGCATCATCTTGTCCATTCCGGCATTGCGGGTGGCCTTGTCCGGCCAGACGATCCAGCCAAAGGCAACGGTTTCGCCCTCCTTGAGCTTCACCGACATTGGAAACGAGGTGACCTTGCCTTCCGGGACATCCTCGCCCCAGCATTCGACCACGCTCAAGGCACCGTTTTCCTTGAAGACCAAGGCAGCGACTTTGGCGTGCCTGATGTATTGCTCACGGTTGGCGGTGGGTACGGCAGCGATGAATCCATCGACGTAAGACATGCGTTTTTCTCCTTGGGTCATGGGGTGTGCTGCAGGTTAGTCGGTTGCGCTGGCGTCCGATCGACAGTGCCGGCGCTCAAACCGACCGGCGGTTGTGCGCTGCCGCCCAGGCTGCCTTCGATCTGCGCCGCCATGTACAGCGTGCAGGCCATGACGCCGCTGGTCGGGCTCTGCACCAGTTGGGTCCATGCCTTGTCGAAGGTATTGCCCAGGCTACGGCGAATCAGCGCCTCGCTATCGGGCCGGTCAAAGGCCTGGATGAATGCGCGAATGCCAGCCACCCCTAGCGTGATCAAGCCACCGGCCAGTTTCCCGGTCGCTGCGGCCACGGCGCTTGCGGCCCCGCGCGGGGCCATCTCGGCTTCCATTCGCCGGCTGGCGCGCCTGGCCACCGGCGCCATCGCGGTGTCGGTCGAGCCCACCCCCTTGTCGCCACCGGCCTTATGGACTTTATCGATCAGCGCGGCGAAAGCCGGCAAGGAGTTCAGCGGTTCGGTGTGCAGGACCTGGTACAACGAGGCGTCCCTCGTCGGCGGAGGCCCGAGGGCGATGGCCGGGACTTTCTGGATGCGCCCGTTGAGTTGGGCCATCGGCACGCCGTGGCGGTTGGAGATTTTCTGCAGCTCTTCCTTGAGGATGTCGACATAGAACGCCGCTGTCAGGCCGAGAATCGCATCGGGATCGACTTCCACGGCCGCCGGGGCCAGGACCTTCTCCTGATAGGCTTCGAGCAGGTACGCCGCCAGGCGTTTTTCCACGGCGTCCTGCTCACCCTTGGCGCTGATGGTGTACCAGCTGACCTTCATCGACAGCCATTCCTGGGTCCAGTAACTGCTGAACCACGGAATGAAATTCTGTTCGGTCAATTCATAGACCCGTGTGCGCCAGTAATCCATGGCACCGCGGGCGTAGATTCTGGCCTGCTCGGTGGCAGCCTGCGACGCGGTGACGATCTCCCGGTCCACTTGTTGCCAGGTGCTGGCAGGAATGATGACCGGTGCCACTTCCACCGGCGCGCGCACAGGCGTGGCACACCCCGCCAACACCACCAGCACGGCAATGATCAGCGAACGCAGATTCAAGATCGCGATTTCCTGCAGTGTGCACCGGGCGAAATGCCCAGCACTCGAAAACCATGATTCAAGTATAGGCCGCGGTGCCCCTGAGGCCGCCTTCGCGGGCAAGCCCGCTCCCACAGAAAACGCGGTTGGCCACGGAACTGTGGGAGCGGGCTTGCCCGCGAAGGGGCCAGAGCAGACAGCACAAAATCCACCATCACTGGCATCGATATTCACCATCGCCGCGATTGCCTTCCGCTTGATAGCCGTCAGCGTAGGATCAATCCCAAGCCAACACGAAACCCCGAATCGGAGGGGAGCATCATGCTGATCCATTTGCTGACCTGCCTGGCCCTGACGGCGTTCACATTGGGCGTGTTTGCCTGGTGTGTCTTGAGCGAGGAGCAAACATCATGATTCACACTGTCACCCTCGCCGTGCGTTTTCCGGTGTTCGGCAATAATTTCTACGCGCAGAAATTCGAGTCACGTAAAGAGTTGACTCTGCTGTTCGACGAGAAGTTCGAGGCGTTGTTGATCCCGGCAGCCGATCATCACTTCAGCAATGAAGTGGTCGGGCTCAATGATCAATTTCGCTTTTTGAACGACGTGCTGGTCGAGCATCTGCTGGATGTCGAACTGGCAAAAGGCTCGGCCCGTTCGTTCGGGTTTTGAGCCTTCGCCAGGGTCATGAGGTTTTGTAACTGCATTTTAGGAAGCGTCTGACATCAATTCATTGGCGGTCTTGTTAGCGTTGCACTGAACCCGGCTCCGGGGCGTTTGTTGTGATCGGGTCACGGATGACCTTTTTACAAGTCTTGCACCAACGTCCTGGAGCCTGTGCCACGTCTCAAGACAAGGAACACTGGATGTTCGACGCAAACGCCAATGCTCGATTCAACCTCACCATCGATCACTTCGAAAAAACGCTTCAGGTCCTCTCCTTCACCGGCGATGAATGCATCAGCCAACCCTATGCCTTTGACCTGGATCTCGTCAGCGACCGCCCCGTCCCTGACCTGGAAAGCCTGTTGCACCGACAGGCTTATCTCTCGTTCAGCGACAACGGCCAAGGCATTCACGGGCAGATCCAGCGTATTGAACAGAGTGCCCATGGCTGGCGCCTGAGCCGTTATCGCGTGACGCTGCGACCCCAGTTGTCTTATCTGGCGCACCGCATCAACCAGCGTATTTTCCAGCAACTGGCCGTCCCGCAGATCATCACGCAATTACTCAAAGAGCACGGCATTCTCGGCGACCGTTGCCAGTTCCAGCTCGGCCGTACCTATCCCAAGCGCGAGTATTGCGTGCAATACAAGGAATCCGACCTGCGGTTCATCCAGCGCCTGTGCCATGAAGAAGGCCTGCATTACCACTTCCGCCACAGCCGCGACCGCCATGTCCTGGTGTTCGGTGATGACCAGACCGTTTTCCCTCGACTCGAACAACCCATCCCCTACCACCCCGCCAGCGGCATGGTCGCCGAAGGACCGGTGATCAACCGCTTCGCCCTGTGTTTCGAGGCCCGGACCAGCCGCACCGCAAGGCGCGACTACGATTTTGAAAAATCCGGCATCCGGCTGGAGTCCGAGCATCGGCCGCCGGTCGAAAAGGCTCAACCGGACCTGGAGGATTACCAGTTCCCCGGCGATTTCAAACAGGGTGACCGAGGCACGATTCTGGCGCGACACGCGCTGGAACGACATCGGGTCGACTACTGCCAGGTCGAGGGCGACAGCGATCAGCCATCCCTGGTCAGCGGGCACTTTTTGACGATGTCCGAGCATCCGTGCCCGGAGTGGAACGATCTGTGGCTGTTGAACCGCATTCACCACCGGGGGTGGCAACCCCAGGTCCTTGAAGAACACGCCGGCCATGACGCCATTAAACCCCCGGATGGCTTCACCCAGGGTTATCGCAACACCTTTTGGGTAACCCCCTGGGATGTGTGTTACCGCTCGAAAGAGGTGTATGAAAAACCCGCGCTGGGCAGTCAGACCGCGGTGGTCACCGGTCCCAAAGGCGAAGAGATCTACTGCGACCGCCATGGCCGGGTCAAGGTCCAGTTCCATTGGGACCGCGAAGGTCGCCACGACGACAAAAGCAGCTGCTGGCTGCGTGTTGCCTCGAACAGTGCCGGCGACCGCCATGGCAGCGTGACCCTGCCCCGGGTGGGCATGGAGGTCAGGGTCAGCTTCCTCCACGGCGACCCCGACCAGCCGGTCATCAGCGGTTGCTTTGCCAACAGCGCCCACCCCACCCCCTACGAACTGCCCGAGCACAAGACCCGCAGCGTGTTTCGCTCACGCAGTTCGCCGGGCGGTCGCGGCTTCAACGAACTGCACCTGGAAGACCGTGCCGGCCAGGAGTTGATCTACCTGCGCGCCCAGCGCGACATGGAACACAAAGTCGAACACGACAGCCGCCTCGAAGTGGGCAACGAACGCCGGGAAACCATCAAGGGCGACAGCATCTCGGTGCTGGGCGCGGAAGAACATCGCACCGTCAGCGGCGACCGCAAGGTCCGGCTGGATGCCGGCGATTACCTCCACGTTGGTGAAAGCAGCCATACCCGTGTCGAGCAGACACTGGTACTCGACGCGCAGAACATTCACATCAAGGCCGGTGCGAACATAACGCTCGAGGCCGGCGCCAGCCTGACCTTGAAGGACGGCAATCATCACTTCGTGATCGGACCGGGTGGCCTCTTCAGCAGCACTGAGGTCGTGGTCGGTGGTGCGCCGGTGACAGGAGCAGCGGTCCGTACGCTGATGCCGGGACTGCTGCCGGGGTTGTTGACACCCACGGTTCCACCTGTGGACGAGTGCCCCGCTCCCCTGACGTCACAGGATGAGCTGGAGGAAGAGGAAGAAGAAGTCGAGATCGAGGGCATTACCCTGCGAATCGGCGTGTTTTTTGACGGCACCGGGAACAACCGCGCCAACAGCGAAAAAGTCGCGGGGTGTTATGCCAGGGATGTGGGGCTGGAGGATCAGGCTGAGGATATTCGCCAGTTCTGCGCGTATCACGGGTATGACGGCAAGGGTGGTGCGCCGGATAATAGTTATGGGAATGACAGTAGTAATGTGGCGCGGTTGTATGACCTTTATAAGGATGACAGCGACAGGCAGCTGGAGGCAGAAGAGACATTCGCGTCCCTCCGGATTTACCTGGAAGGTATTGGCACCAGCAGTGGTGAAAAGGACTCCCTTTACTCGCAAGCGACTGGGGTTGGGGCTTTCGGCGTGCTGGCTCGGGTTGAGCAAAGTCCTGCACTCATCTTTGAACGAATCGAGCGATTCGAACGGTTTAATCCGGACCGTAAAGTCGAGCGTATCGAATTCGATGTCTTCGGTTTCAGTCGGGGGGCTGCGGCCGCCCGGCACTTTGCAAATGAAGCTACAAAAGGTGAGCGGAGCCCGTTGGCGATGCTGTTGCCCGCTGAGTCACCTTTGTTTGAGGAGGAGTTTGACTGGCGTGCAAACACCGATGTCACTATCAATTTTATCGGCCTCTTCGACACTGTCGCCGGTGTGGCGGATATTGGTGCTGGTGACTTCAGCGTCCACGACGCCAACAACCCAGGCGTCAATTTGTACCTGGCGCCGACCCTAGCCAAAAAAATCGTCCACTTAGTGGCCAGCGATGAACTCCGCCACAACTTTTCCCTCAACAGCGCTGGCAAGGCAGACATCAAGTTGCCGGGGGTGCATTCGGACCTTGGCGGCGGCTATCTGCCACGTGCCACAGAAAAAGTGCTACTGAGTAAACCCCGGCGTAGCGAGGTGGGCCTTCATGTGCAAGCGACGCAAACCGCCAGTTACTTCACGACGCAGACGCAACTGGAACGAATCCATGGACTGACCTGGTACAGCCTGCCGCTACGGATACGCACCTGGGAGCGGGAATATGCGACCCGGGGAAAAGATAAATACGAGTGGAAACACGTGTACACCGCCGTCAGTTGTGAGCGCGAAGTGCGCAACGACCTGGCCTTGATTTACCTGCGCATCATGCGCGAATTGGCGGCCAAGCATGGTGTACCTTTCAGGCTGATTGACGAAGAAGATCGGAAGTATGCGCTGCCGGATGAACTGCAACCCATTGCCAAAAAGTTGATGGCTTATGCCCTCGGTGAAGCGCACACAACAGGCTTGAATACGGATGAATACGTTTTGCTTCATCAACGCTACATCCACCAGTCAGCTAACTGGAATGCAGCCAGAGGGTTTAACTCGAGCGATCTGAACATCGTGTTTATCAATCGCCCCACCGACGACCATAAGCGTGTGGTGCATCCGAATGCTTAAACCCTCAGTGATTCCTAGAACTGCGATGACGGGCTTACTCGTACTGCTGCTGACGAGCTGCGCGCTGGCCGAGCGTCGTTCATTCCCCTATGAGGCCTGGTCGCTTAACTTCTTTGGCCGTCCCTATATGGAAGCCTGGATCGAAACGGCCGACGTGGTCGATATTGACGGTTACGTATTCCGCGGTGCCGGCAGCGGCGGCGTTTCTACGGGGTATCCAACCGCTTTCAGTAAGGGAGTACCGACTGTGTTCAAAGGCAAGCCTAGCGGCTGGCCAAAGGACCCCGGGGGAAGTGGCAGGCGTGTTTTAGGGGCCGAGCTTCCCCGTCTGGTCTACGTTCGCTGGCAATCTATGGCCGAACCACAAACCTACGAGGCTTACATCGAAATTCCCGAGTCGGCTCGCACCATCATGCGCAAGGGAGAGCAAGGCTATTGTGGAGCATCCGGTAAATGGATCACGGACTATAGAAAACTTCTGGTAGTGGGTCTCGCCCCAGGTGGCATTGCCAAAGTGTGGGTGGCTGGCCCTTGCCTGCATGCAATAGAAGTCACCCGCGTACAAGGCACGATCAATCCCGAAGGCCCCTATGGCGGCCATTCAAGCGGAAAGCATCGCCCGCTGACTGAAGAGTCCAAAGCCTACATCGACAAATTCGGCATTCCCTATGGATCCTGGTAACCATGAGGAAACCCAATCCACCGATAACCATAAGCGGGTGGTGCATCCGAATGCTTAAACCTTCAGTGATGCCTAGAACTGCAATAACGGGCTTACTCGTACTGCTGCTGACGAGCTGCGCGTTGGCTGAACGACGTTCATTTCCCTATGAAGCCTGGTCCCTTAATTTCCTGGGCCGCCCCTATATGGAAATCTGGATCGAAACGGCAGATGTCGTCGATATTGACGACAACGTGTTCCGTGGTGCGGGTAGTGGAATAGTCTCTACTGGTTATCCCGGTGCGTTCAGTAAGGGCATACCAAAAGAATTCAAGGGCAAACCGAGAGGGTGGCCCGAAAATCCTGCGGGAAGTGGTCGGCGCGTTTGGGGGGCCGATCTTCCCCGGCTGGTCTACGTTCGCTGGCAATCCATGGCCGAACCACAAACCTACGAGGCCTACATCGAGATTCCCGAGTCGGCTCGCACGATGATGCGTAGCGGAGAACAGGCGTTCTGTCGTGCAGACAGTAAATGGATAACGGATTACCGAAACCTACTGGTCGTAGGGTTGGCTCCGGGAGGTATCGCAAAAGTATGGATCAGAGGGCCTTGCCTCTCGGCCATTGAACTCACCCGCGTGCAAGGCACGATCAATCCCGAAGGCCCCTATGGCGGCCATTCAAGTGGCAAGCATCGACCGCTGACAGAAGAGTCCAAAGCCTACATCGACAAATTCGGCATTCCCTACGGGTCCTGGTAACTCGCAACATCGCCGGGGCTTTTTCCCAACGCCGCTCATAACGATCGCTGGCTGTTGCCAATCCCCTTCGCAATATCGATCCCCCAATCCATTGCCGCTTCCATGTCCATCATGTGCGGCCGTGGATCATGGTTTTCATTGATGACGCTGCCGTCCGGACGATAGACACCGATGAACATGCCCAACGAACCGTCTTTCAATATCTCGGCTTTGACTTTGATATTGCATCCGTTCGATAGCGTTTCCTTGTGCTCCAGATGGCGCTCGGTCATGACTGCATTCCTCCCCTGACTGGATTCAAACCCTACTGGCCATGCTAGCTCAGCCCCCTGAAATGCGCTGGCCGGTTGGACCGAAGGCCTGGCCTGACAGCGGCGCAATGCCACCTATACTGAAAACCACCTCCCCAACAAGGGGTCTGCACGTCCAACAATAAAAAGCAGAGGTGGAACATGGTCTGGCAGCAAGTCTACGATCCGTTCGGTAATCCGGTGCTTTCAACCCTCATGGCTGCCGTACCGGTGGTGGTGATGCTGGCATCCCTGGCGTTCTTTCATGTCAAGGCGCATCTGGCGGCATTGCTCGCTCTCGCTTCGGCCTTGTTGATCGCCATTTTCGCCTTCGGCATGCCGGCGAACATGGCTGGTACGGCAGCGTTGTTCGGGGCGGCCAACGGCCTGCTGCCGATTGGCTGGATTGTGTTGAACATTATCTTCCTGCATCGCCTGACCACCGAGAACGGCTCGTTCAAGGTGTTGCAAGACTCCCTGGCGCGCATCACCGATGACCGGCGCCTGCAATTACTGCTGATCGCCTTCTGTTTCGGTGCGTTTTTCGAAGGCGCGGCCGGCTTCGGTACGCCGGTGGCGGTGACCGGGGCGATTCTGATCGGGCTGGGTTTTTCGCCGCTGGCCGCTTCGGGGCTGGCGCTGATTGCCAACACTGCCCCCGTGGCGTTCGGCGCCCTCGGCACGCCGATCATCACTCTGGCCAAGGTCACCGGGCTGGATGAAATGGAGCTGTCGATGATGGTCGGCCGGCAGTTGCCTTTCTTCTCGGTGCTGGTGCCGTTCTGGCTGATCTGGGCTTTTGCCGGCTGGCGCAAGATGCTGGAAATCTGGCCGGCGATCCTGGTGGCCGGGGTCAGTTTTGCCGTGCCGCAGTTCCTGGTGTCCAACTATCACGGGCCGATGCTGGTGGATGTGATCGCCGCGCTGATTTCCATGGCCTGCCTGACCGGTTTCCTCAGGGTGTGGAAACCGGCCACCGTGCACACTTCCGCCGCCCTGTCCGGCCGGGTCGACAACTCGAAGATCGACGCCGAGCACGACGAAAAGCCTGTACCGACTGCAACCTTCGCCAATGAGGCGAAACCGGCAGTGATGCGGGCGTGGATGCCGTGGATCATCCTCACGGTCTTCGTGTTCATCTGGGGCACCCAGGGCTTCAAAAACACTTTCGACACCCGCCCTGCCATCGACCCGCAAACCAGTGCAGCCAAGCTCGATCCCCAGGGCAAACCGCTGCGCGAGGCGAACCCGCTGTTCGCGCCGGTCCTGATCTTTACCACGCTGCATTTGCAAGTCGAGAAAGTCCCGCCCGTGGTGCCGGCGCCGAAAACCGAAGAAGCGGTGTACAAGTTCACCTGGTTCACCGCCACCGGCAGCGGCATTTTGCTGGCGGCGATTGTCGGCGGCTTGCTGATGGGCTACTCGATCCCGCAATTGATTCGCCAGTACCTGCGAACCCTGTGGGTGGTGCGCTACTCGCTGATCACCATTGCGGCGATGCTCGCGTTGGGCTTCCTCACGCGCTATTCGGGGCTGGACGCCACCATGGGCCTGGCCTTCGCCGCGACGGGTATTTTCTATCCGATGTTCGGTACCCTGCTCGGCTGGCTCGGCGTGGCGTTGACCGGTTCGGACACAGCGTCCAACGTGCTGTTCGGTGGCCTGCAACGGGTGACATCCGAGCAGTTGGGCATGAGTCCGGTATTGATGGCTGCGGCCAACAGCTCCGGCGGGGTCATGGGCAAAATGGTCGACGCCCAGTCGATCGTGGTCGCGTCCACCGCCACCCGCTGGTACGGCCATGAAGGGGAAATCCTGCGTTACGTGTTCTTCCACTCGGTTGTGCTGGCGATTCTGGTCGGTGGCCTGGTGACGTTGCAGGCCTATGTCGCGCCGTTCAGCCACATGGTGGTGGGCGGACATTAAATCGAACTGTGGGAGCGGGCTTGCTCGCGAAGGCGGTGTGTCAGACGGCAATGTCTTCGACTGACACGCCCTCTTCGCGAGCAAGCCCGCTCCCACATTGGCGAGTGTTTTTTATTGAATGAATGGTACGTCGAGCAGACAACGATCCCATGGACAGCTGAGCCTGACGGGCTAATGATGAAGGTCAGTGGCCTCCAGCGAGAATCGTGATCCCATGAACATTCTCTACGATGAACGCGTTGACGGCGCCTTGCCCGATGTCGACAAACTGGCGCTGTTGCACGCCCTGCAAAGCCGGTTGCCGGACCTGGAAATCCTGCATCAGCAGGAGGAGCTCAGGCCCTACGAATGCGATGGACTGTCGGCCTATCGCACCACCCCGATGCTGGTGGTGCTGCCCCGGCACGTTGACGAAGTGCAAGGCGTGCTGCGCCTCTGTCATGAGTTGCGCGTTCCCGTTGTGGCCCGAGGCGCGGGCACCGGGTTGTCCGGCGGTGCGCTGCCCCTGGAGAAAGGCGTGTTGCTGGTGATGGCGCGCTTCAATAACATCCTGAATATCGACCCCGCCGCCCGTACTGCACGGGTTCAGCCCGGTGTGCGCAATCTGGCGATTTCCCAGGCGGCGGCACCGTTCGGCCTGTACTACGCGCCGGATCCGTCCTCGCAAATCGCCTGTTCCATCGGTGGCAACGTCGCGGAAAATGCCGGTGGCGTGCACTGCCTGAAGTACGGCCTGACCGTACACAACGTGCTGAAGGTCGACATCCTCACTGTCGACGGCGAGCATTTGAGCCTGGGTTCCAACGCCCTCGACGCCCCCGGTTTCGACCTGCTGGCGCTGTTCACCGGCTCCGAAGGCCTGCTCGGGGTGATCACCGAGGTCACGGTCAAGCTGCTGCCCAAGCCCCAGACCGCCAAAGTGTTGCTGGCGGCGTTCGATTCCGTGGAGAAAGCCGGGCGCGCCGTCGGCGACATCATTGCCGCCGGCATCATCCCCGGTGGCCTGGAGATGATGGACAACCTGGCCATCCGCGCCGCCGAGGACTTCATCCACGCCGGTTATCCGGTGGATGCGCAAGCCATTCTGCTGTGTGAACTCGATGGTGTCGAAGCCGATGTCGTTGATGACTGCGACCGGGTGCGCCAGGTGCTGCAACAGGCCGGCGCGATTGAATTGCGTCAGGCGAAGGACGAAGCCGAACGCGTGCTTTTCTGGGCCGGGCGCAAGAATGCCTTCCCGGCGGTGGGCCGCCTCTCGCCGGACTACTACTGCATGGACGGCACCATCCCCCGGCGTCAACTGCCCGGCGTACTGCACGCCATCGCCGAGCTCTCTAACGAATATGGCCTGCGGGTGGCCAACGTGTTCCACGCCGGCGACGGCAACATGCATCCACTGATTCTGTTCGATGCCAATCAACCCGGTGAACTCGATCGCGCCGAAGCCCTGGGTGGCAAGATTCTGGAGTTGTGCGTGAAAGTCGGCGGCAGCATCACCGGTGAACATGGTGTGGGCCGCGAGAAGATCAACCAGATGTGCGCGCAGTTCAACAGCGATGAGCTGACCCTGTTCCACGCGATCAAAGCCGCCTTCGACCCGAGCGGCCTGCTCAACCCCGGCAAGAACATTCCGACCCTGCACCGCTGCGCCGAGTTCGGTGCCATGCACATACATGGCGGTCAATTGCCCTTCCCTGAGCTGGAGCGTTTCTGATGCGCAGCCCTGAAGATTTCGATGACAGCCAGTCACTGCTGGAACAAGTCAATCAGGCGCTGGAAAACGCCACGCCGTTGCGCATCCAGGGTTCCAACAGCAAAGCCTTTCTCGGCCGCACCACGGCCGGGGAAATTCTCGACACCCGCTCGCACCGCGGCATCGTCAGTTACGACCCGACCGAACTGGTGGTCACCGCCCGTTGCGGCACGCTGTTGTCGCAGCTGGCGCAGGTGCTGGACGCCGCGCAACAGATGCTGCCCTGCGAGCCACCGTCCTTTGGCGACGGCGCTACCGTCGGCGGCATGATTGCCTGCGGGTTGTCCGGGCCTCGGCGCCCGTGGGCCGGGTCGGTGCGCGATTTCGTTCTCGGCACGCGGGTCATCACAGGGCAAGGCAAGCTGTTGCGCTTCGGTGGCGAGGTGATGAAAAACGTCGCCGGCTACGACCTGTCGCGTCTGATGACCGGCAGTTATGGCTGCCTTGGGCTGATCACCGAAGTCTCCCTCAAAGTACTGCCAAAACCCCGAAAGGCCTTGAGCATCAGCCTGGAAATGGACCCTGAACGCGCCTTGCAGCACCTGGCGGAGTGGGGCCAGCAGCCGCTGCCGATCAGCGCGGCCTGCCACAACGGCACACGCCTGCACCTGCGCCTTGAAGGCGGTGAAGGCTCGGTGGCGGCGGCCCATGAGCGCCTCGGTGGCGAACGGCTGGACGCTTCCTGGTGGGACGATCTCAACGAACAACGCTTGAGTTTCTTCGATGAAGACCAGCCGCTTTGGCGCCTGTCACTGCCGCACAACACGCCGTCCCTGTCGCTGCCGGGTCGCCAGTTGATTGACTGGGGTGGCGCCCAGCGCTGGTTGAAATCCGATGCCGACGCGGCGTTCATCCGCAAGGTCGTCGACGAGGTCGGCGGCCATGTCACCTGCTTCAGCCACGGCTTGACCGACACCCCTTTCCAGCCATTGCCTGCGGCCCTGATGCGTTATCACTGCAACCTGAAACAACAACTCGATCCACGGGGCATCTTCAACCCTGGACGCCTGTACGCGGAGCTTTGAACCATGCAGACGACCTTGAGCGAAAGCGCCAGCCAATTGCCTCGTGCCGCAGAAGCCGAAAGCATTCTGCGCACCTGCGTGCACTGCGGGTTCTGCAACGCCACATGCCCGACCTACCAATTGCTCGGCGATGAACTGGACGGACCACGGGGCCGCATCTATCTGATCAAGCAAGTGCTGGAAGGCAACGAAGTCACGCAAAAAACCCAACAGCACCTGGACCGCTGCCTGTCATGCCGCAACTGTGAAACCACCTGCCCGTCGGGCGTCGATTACCACAACCTGCTGGACATCGGTCGGGCGGTGGTCGATGCGGCGGTGCCGCGCCCGCTCGGGCAGCGCCTGTTGCGCGAGGGGTTGCGTCAGACCGTGCCGCATCCCGAGGTGTTCAAGGGCTTGATCAATAGCGGTCAGGTGTTCCGCGCCCTGCTGCCCGACACCCTGCAAAGCAAATTGCCGCGCAGTGCACTCCCGGCCAAGCCGCGGCCCATGGTCCACCGTGAGCGACAGGTACTGATGCTCGAAGGTTGCGTGCAACCAAGCCTGTCACCCAACACCAATGCCGCTGCGGCGCGGGTGCTGGACCGACTGGGGATCAGCGTCATCGCGACCCGCGAAGCCGGTTGCTGCGGCGCCGTGGACTACCACCTGGACGCCCAGGCCGTCGGCCTCGATCGTGCCCGACGCAACATCGACGCGTGGTGGCCGGGCATCGAAAAAGGCGCCGAAGCGATTGTGCAGACTGCCAGTGGTTGCGGCGCCTTCATCAAGGACTACGGCCATCTGCTCGCCAGCGACCCGGTCTATGCCGACAAAGCGAAAAAGGTCAGTGCGCTGGCCCGGGATCTGGTGGAAGTGTTGCGCGATGAACCGCTGGAAAAGCTCGGCATCCATGCCTCGCAGCGCGTGGCATTCCATTGTCCCTGCACCTTGCAACACGGACAGAAACTCGGCGGTGCCGTGGAAGCGCTGCTGACCAGGTTCGGTTTCACCCTGACGTCCGTACCCGATGGGCACCTGTGCTGCGGTTCGGCGGGCACCTATTCGCTGACTCAACCCGAACTGTCGCGGCAACTGCGAGACAACAAGCTCAACGCCCTGGAAAGTGGCCATCCCGAGGTCATTGTCACGGCCAACATCGGCTGCCAGTCACACCTCGACGGCGCAGGCCGAACCCCGGTGCGGCACTGGATCGAACTGGTCGAAGCCGCCTTGCCTTAATTGAACGCTGGAGACGCCCATGAACCGCAAAGCCGTCCTGAGCCAGACCGAAGTCGGCCAGATCCTCACCGCCGCCCGCGCCGAAGCACAGGCCAACCAATGGGCCGTGACCATCGTGGTAGTCGATGACGGCGGCCACCCGCTGGCCCTCGAACGCCTCGACGGCTGCGCGCCCGGCAGTGCGTATATCGCCACCGAAAAGGCGCGCACCTCGGCCCTCGGGCGGCGCGATTCGAAAAGCTATGAGGACATGGTCAATGGTGGGCGCTACGCTTTTCTGTCAGCACCGTTGCTGACCTCGCTGGAGGGTGGCGTGCCGATCATTGTCGATGGCCAGGTGATCGGCGCTGTCGGCGTGTCGGGTGTCAAGGCCGAGCAGGATGCGCAGGTGGCCAAGGCCGGGGCGCAGTGCCTGAAATAAGCTTTTGGCATCACCTTTCCCCCTGTGGGAGCGGGATTGCTCGCGAAGACGGCGGCACATCCGACATCCATGTATCTGACACACCGCATTCGCGAGCAAGCCCGCTCCCACAGGGTCAGTGTTAGACCCGCCGAGAGGAGTTGCACCCATGACCCGCTTAACTGCCAAAGACTTCGCCCCGGAACTGCTGGAGCTGTACGACTACTACGCCCACGGCAAAATTGATCGCCGGGAGTTTCTCGATCGTGCAGCGTTGTTTACCTTCGCAGGATTGACAGCTGGCGCCCTGCTCGCGGCGCTAAGCCCCAACTATGCGCTGGCCGAGCAGGTCGAGTTCACCGATCCGGACATTGTTCCCGAGTACATCACCTACCCGTCGCCCAAGGGCCATGGCCAGGTTCGTGGTTATCTGGTGCGCCCGGCCAAGGCCACCGGCAAGGTGCCGGCGGTGGTGGTCGTGCACGAGAACCGCGGACTCAACCCGTACATCGAAGACGTGGCCCGGCGTTTGGCCAAGGCCGGTTTCATCGCCCTCGCCCCGGATGGCCTGACCTCTGTCGGCGGTTACCCCGGCAATGACGACAAGGGCCGCGAGCTTCAGGCCACGGTCGACCCGGAAAAGCTGATGAACGATTTTTTCGCCGCTGTCGAGTGGATGATGAAATACCCAGCCGCCACTGGAAAAGTCGGCATCACCGGGTTCTGCTACGGCGGTGGCGTGACCAATGCAGCCGCCGTGGCCTATCCAGAACTGGGTGCCGCCGTGTCGTTTTATGGCCGTCAGCCAACGGCCGAGGAAGTGCCGCGGATCAAGGCACCGGTGATGCTGCACTACGGCGAACTGGATACGCGGATCAACGAAGGCTGGCCGGCCTACGAGAAAGCGTTGAAGGCCGCGGGCAAGACGTATGAGGCCTACATTTATCCGGGCTGCAACCATGGTTTCCACAACGACTCCACGCCGCGCTACAACGAGGCGGCGGCCAAACTGGCGTGGGAGCGGACGTTGGGGTGGTTTCGCAAGTATCTGGTTTGAATTGAAGTCAGAGGCCAGCAGGGCCGGCCTCTTCGCGAGCAAGCCCGCTCCCACATTGGATCTTTGTCGGACGCAGATTTTGTGTCCACTTGAGTTCCCTGTGGGAGCGGGCTTGCTCGCGAAAGCGGTATTACTGCCGCTGACTACTTCGGCTGAGCCACGGTGCGCAGATACGGCTTCAAGGTCTTGAAGCCATCCGGATATTTCTTCTTCGCCTCTTCGTCAGACACCGAGGTCGGGATGATCACGTCCTCACCCGGACGCCAGTTCACTGGTGTGGCGACGGTGTGCCTGGCATTCAGTTGCAGGGAATCGAGCAGGCGCAGCACTTCATCGAAATTGCGCCCGGCGCTCATCGGGTAGATCAGCATGGCCTTGACCTTCTTGTCCGGGCCGACAATGAACACCGAACGCACCGTGGCGTTGTCCACCGCCGTACGCGCGCCGCCGCTGGCATTGGGGTGGATCATGTCGTAGAGCTTGGCCACCACCAGGTTTTCGTCGCCGATCAGCGGATAGTTGACCGCCGTGCCCTGGGTCTCGGCGATGTCACCGACCCAGCGGTTGTGGTCACTGACCGGGTCGACGCTGAGGCCGAGGACCTTGGTGTTGCGCTTGTCGAATTCCGGCTTGAGTTTGGCCAGGTAACCCAGTTCGGTGGTGCATACCGGGGTGAAATCCTTGGGATGGGAAAACAGGATGGCCCACCCATCGCCGATCCATTGGTGAAAATTGAGGGTGCCTTCGGTGGTGTCGGCGGTGAAATCCGGTGCTTCGTCGCCAATGCGGATTGCCATGTTCTATCTCCTTGCAGTAATGGACAGGGACGCCGCCAGAACAACGAATGAACGGCCAGCGGCATGGACGCGAATCAGTATAGGAGAGGTTCGACGACTCGCCGTAACGGGTTGAACACGTCGCTAGCCCACCAGCGCAATCAGTTGTTGACGCTGGGCATCGGTCAGCATCGGGCCGAAACCGGCCCGGGCATTTTCCGCCATGTAGCGCGGGTTGCCGGTGCCCGGAATCACGCAGGTCACCGCCGAATGCGACAGCAGGAACTTCAGCGCCAGTTGCGGCCAGCTCTTGACCCCGACTTGCGCCGCCCAACCTGGCAGCGGTTTATCCTTCAGCCTCGCCAGCAAGCCGCCACCTCCGAACGGCCGGTTGCAAATCACCGCCACCCCACGCTCGCGGCACAACGGCAGCAGGCGTTTCTCGACACCGCGATCATCCAGGGCGTAGTTGATCTGTAAAAAATCCAGCGGCTCTGCCTTCAGTACCGCTTCCACTTCTTCATAGGCCGACGCCGTGTAATGGGTGATGCCGATGTAGCGAATGCGCCCTTGTTCCTTCCAGTGACGCAAGGTCGGCAGGTGCGTCTGCCAGTCCAGCAGGTTGTGGATTTGCATCAGGTCGATATGTTCGGTCTGCAGCAGGGCGAAGGATTGTTCCATCTGCGCGATGCCCTCTTCACGGCCCCGGGTCCACACCTTGGTGGCCAGGAACGCTGGCGAGCGCGGCTCATGGATCGACAGCAACTCACCAGTGGTCTGTTCGGCGCGACCGTACATCGGCGAGCTGTCGATGAGCTTGCCACCCTTTTTGAACAACGCATCCAGCACTGCGGGCAAATCTTTGCAGGCCGGTTGCGAAGGCTCGACATCGAATCCGCGATAAGTGCCCAACCCTACGATCGGCAAGGACTCGTTGCTGGAAGGAATGGCGCGGGTCTGCATGGTCTTGCCTCCTGTTTCCGTCGACGGCGCCGGTTGCGCACCTGCCGAAGACCGCCGAAGCACCGGCAGCCAGCGTGAGTATTTCTCTATGGGTTAACCCTCAGGATGGCTCATAAAACGTTTCTCACCAGTCATCGGGATTCTGCCCATCGCGCCGACACTCCGGATAACCCGCGCCATGAGTCGATTGACTACACTCTGAAAGCCTTCCGGCAATAGCCGCGTTCTAACCCCGAGCAGTCAATGCCGCCCACTAACGTTAGTCGAATGTCGCGCCCCCTGATGTTACTTATCGTCATCGTCGCTGCGTTGTACCTGGCGCTGTGCGTGGCGCTGTTCGTGTTTCAACGGGCACTTATTTACTACCCGCAACCTCGCGCCGTCGGGACATCCGGGACGCTGCTCACACTGCCCGTCGCCGACGCACAGGTGCTGGTTTCCTTCCGGCCTCACGATGGCCCGAACGCGCTGATTTATTTTGGCGGCAATGCCGAAGACGTCTCGCGCAACTTGCCTGAGTTCACCCAAGCGTTCCCTGACTACGCGCTATATCTGCTGCATTACCGTGGCTATGGCGGGAGTTCCGGCTCGCCTTCCGAAGAGGCCATTGCTCGCGACGCCATCACGTTGTTCGACAAGGTGTATGCCAGCCATCCGCATGTGGCGGTGGTCGGACGCAGTCTGGGTTCGGGCGTTGCCGTGCGCCTGGCCACCCAGCGCCCGGTGGCACGGCTGGTATTGATCACGCCCTACAACAGCCTCGAAGGGCTCGCCGCCCGACAGTTCCGCTGGTTCCCGGTGCGCTGGTTGTTGAAGGATAAATTCCAGTCCTGGCAGTACGCCTCCCGCATCACGGTGCCGACTCGCCTGATTGCCGCCGAGCATGATGAAGTGATTCCGCGTTCGAGCACCGAGCGTTTGTACACACACTTCGCCAAAGGCGTGGCGTCGCTGCAGGTAATACCGGGTACAGCGCATAACTCGATCAGCGAAAGCCCTGAATACTTCAAGGCGCTGGGGGATGGGTTGTAGCCAGAAAACTGGAACAGACCAGTGACCTGTGGCCGTTCGTCCGAGAATTCGCCTCCACCCAATAAAAACATATTTTTATGCCTATATTGATATTGTCGAACGTTCCCACTTTCAGAGGGTGCCGTCATGAATATCAAAACCTTGGCTCTGATCCTGCTGGCTTTCTGTGCGCAACCGGTCTGGAGCCAGACTCCCCCCGTCTCCCCCGCCACTGCCGCCGTCGATAGCCCCGCACTGACCACGCGTTTGGCCCTGCGCGACCTTTGGGTCGAGCACATTTTCTGGATCAGGAACTACGCGCTTGCCAACCAATCCGCCGACCAAAAGCAGGCCAAAGTGGCGACGGACCAGGTCGTCGACAACGCGACCAAAATCGCCAACAGCATCGCCCCGCTCTACGGCCAACCGGCGGCGGATCAACTGCTCAAGCTGCTGGCCGGGCATTGGGGCGCAGTGAAACACTACAGCGATGCCACCGTCGCGAAAAACGCGAAAGGCAAGCAGGCTGCGGTCGCCGAATTGACCAGCAATGCCAAGGCCATTGCGGCGTTTCTGGCCACGGCCAACCCCAATCTGCCCGAGGCTACACTGGTGACGATGTTGTCGACCCATGGCGGTCATCACATTGCCCAGATCGATGAGTTTGCCGCACACGATTACGCCGGCGAAGCCCGCACCTGGGCGATGATGCGTACGCACATCCTGGCGCTGGCCGACGCGTTGACCGGTGCGCTGGTCAAGCAATTCCCGGACAAGTTCTGATATTGCGGAGGGCAAACGATGCTGGAAGGACTGGGCCGAACACAGCAGGACCTGCTCAATGCACTGCTGCACCATGGGGGCGGCATGAGCATTGACGAGTTGGCTGAACATCTGGCCGTCACGCGCACGGCGATCCGCCAACATCTGGCGGCGCTGGAGCGTGACGGTCTGGTGCTGCGCGGCGACACCCGTCCGACGGGACGTCGTCCGGAGCAGCTGTATCGGCTCACCGACCATGCGCGGGAGCAGTTCCCGCGCCACTATCAGCTACTGGCCAGCGTATTGATTGATGAAGTGGCGGGCATCATCGGTCCTGAAGCCCTGGCCTCGCTGATGCGCAGCATGGGCCGCAAGCTGGCTTCGGACCTGGAACAACAGGTCGTGGATGAAGCCACGATCGTCCAGCACATGAACCAGACGGGCTACGAAGCCGAGGTGTTTTTTCGCTCAGCCGGCACCCCGGAAATCGTCGCCCATAACTGCGTCTTCCATCGACTGGCCGCTGCCCATCCGGTGGTCTGCCAACTGGACCTGGCCTTGATCGGCGCGTTGGGTGGCGGTGAAGTCGAACACAGCGAATGCATGGTGCGCGGCGGGCAAGTCTGCCGCTTCAAGCTGCACCCGACCGAGCCCCCGGACATCGCGACAGAGGCTGCCTCTGCCAATACCGATCAGCCAGCCTAGTGCTTGCGTGCCAGCCGTTGCTGCCAGTTTCCGGCGTTGTCCCGCTGACAGGCTTTCTCAGAGTCGAAAAACCCGTGGGCTGCCCCTGGTGTCGGGCGAAAACGCCATCATCCAGACCTGCCGACACCCTTCGTCGGACTCGTGGCTTCGCCCGCAAATAGACACGTGCCCCGCGTGAACCTTGTTTCGAGGCGCCAGTCATAGCCCAGCGCTTTTCCCCCACTTTTCTTCGTTGTCATCTCATCAGAGTTGCCCGTCCCATGCGCCAAACTGTCGTTGCCTTGCGCTTTTCTTCGCTGTGCCTGTTTTCCCTGCTCCCCGTCTTTGCCAGCCCCGCTCACGCCGATGGGCAACGGCAACTGGTAGACGCCATCAATGACTATCGCGCCCATCCGCAACGCTGCGACCGGCGGCCCGCGCAACGTTTATCCCCCCTGACGCTCAAGTCGAACCTGGCCTTACCCGTTGGCTATGGCGGTGGGTTGCGGGACCGGTTAAAGGCTTCCGGCTATCAGGCAACAATGGTGCGGTCTATCCGCGTGGTGGGTGCACGGGATGCCGAAGAAGCGTTCGACTTGTTCCAGGACGAGCATTGCGCCGCATTGCTCGACAACCAATACGCCGATATCGGCGTCAGCCGCGCCGGGAATGAGTGGCAAGTGGTATTGGCACGGCCGGTGCTCGACGGGCAAACCGGTGACCCACGCAGCGCCGGTCAAGCGTTGCTGGCTCAAGTCAACGCGGCCCGGGCCAGGCCGCGACTTTGCGGTCGCCAGCGTTTTGCCGCTGCACGGCCGCTGTCCTGGAGTGCAGCCCTGGGCTCCGCAGCACAAGGCCACAGCAAGGACATGGCCTACGGCAATTATTTCGCGCACCAGGACCCCGACGGTGACATGCCGGCAGACCGCGCCAGAGCCGCCGGTTACCGTGGCCGGCAGATCGGCGAAAACATCGCCGCCGGGCAAGGTTCGCCCAGCAAGGCCATGGCCGGATGGCTCGCCAGCCCCGGGCATTGCGCCAACCTGATGAACCCGATGTTCACCCAGGTCGGTGCCGCTTACGCCGCCAACCCGCGCAGCGACGAAGGTGTCTACTGGACAATGCTGTTTGGTGCGCCTTGAGCCGCTGACCAGACCCACCTTGCGGGCATTAAAAAGCCCGCACTGGGCGGGCTTCGCGGGTGAGTATAAGTAGGTGGCCGGTGCTGGTCTCCGGCTTACAAGGTTTATCAGGCCTCCCACAAAAGAGCCGTGAAACTGTAATAGAACTCTTCTGCTTCACACGGCATAAGGGCTGGATCCCAGCGCGGGGATCTTTCTAACCGTGTACCCTTCGGAACGCGCCCCACGTCTCCTTGCTATCCTTTTGCGCATCAGTCTGCGTTTTCACCTACAAGTTGAGGATAGCAAAACAGGCACAGTTGCCAACCGGGCTTTTAGACCGATTTCGACCAGCAGAAAACATGGCAGGACGGAAAAATACTATTGATACGCAGATGACTGCGATCTCCATCATCACCGACACAAATTCGCTCTTGTGGGAGCGGGCTTGCTCGCGAAGGCGGTGTGCCAGACGACATTGATGCTACCTGACACACCGCCTTCGCGAGCAAGCCCGCTCCCACAGAAGTGGTCCAATTGCTCTGTGTACGTGCCTCATGAAGGCCGACGCACCACCCTCACCTTGCCGCTATCGCCGCCACCGCAGAACAACCGCTCGCCGCCATCGGACTCCAGCCCCGACACGCCGACGCCTTCCGGCATTTTCAGGCTCTGCAGCACTTCGCCCGATTGCGGATCGATCCGGCGCAGCTCGCTTTCATCGCCTTCCCACGTACCGTGCCACAGCGCGCCGTCCACCCAGGTCACGCCGGTGACGAAACGGTTGGATTCGATGGTACGCAGGATTTTTCCGCTGTCGGGGTCGATCTGGTGAATCTTGCGTTCGCGGTACTGCCCCACCCACAACGTCCCTTCAGCCCAGGTCAGGCCCGAATCGGTGCCGGCGCCGGGGGCAGGAATCGTCGAGAGGATACGGCCGGTGCGGGGGTCGATTTTGTGGATGCGATCTTCGGCGATCTGGAACAGATGTTCACCGTCAAATGCAGTGCCGGCATGGGCAGCGACATCGATCGAGCTCAGTACCTCGCCACTTTCCGGGTCCAGGGCGTTGATTTTGGTTTTGCTTGCGAACCAGACCTTTTCGCCGTCCCAGGTGACGCCGCACACATGGCCGACATCGGCAAACGGACCATATTCACGAATGATTTCAGCAGTTGCGTGTTTCATCTGGCATTCCTCAATGGGGGGGTGGTGGCGTTCATCCTAGCCACCGGGCAGCGGTGCCGGGAGTAACAAGGTCGTCGCGAATCCCGGCACGGGCGGCGTCATCCAGCGCCGCGCGCGACCACGGCCAAACCACTGCACCTTGCCCTCTGCCGCCAGCGCATCGAGCGCCCGTTGCACCGTGCGCTGGCTGGTGCCCAGCGCCAGTGCCAGGGCAGAACTCGACCACGACTCACCATCGGCAAGGCAGGCAAACACCGCGGCAAATTTTTCTTCGACTGATGGCGCCAGTGTCACCACCTCCGTACACACCGGTGATTGCAGGGCATAGCCACGTGCCGTCGCGATGACGCCGGCCAACGGTTTGAGTGCTTGACGCAGCCTGCCGATTTCAACGCGAAGCCGGACGCGATGGGATTCATCCGAGAGCTTCAAACGGAACGCCCGGGCGATCAGCGTTTCCCGCGGAACGTCGGCGGGCCACGCTTCGGCCAATGCGCGCACGAGCATGAACAGAATCGGGCGCGTAGCGAGCGACACCGACATGCCGCAGCCACGCACAATGTACCGGCAGGCATCCACCACCAGCGACGTTGAACCGAGCAATACTTCAACTTCATCGAGCAACAGCGTCCGTATTTCACCCTGGGCAATCAGGCGTGCCGCGGGGGCATCGAGCAGACGCGCAGCGTGTTCGACCTCGGCCATCAGCGCGGCAATCCCCGTTTGACGGGCAGCCTGCGTGGCCGTCATCAACGCCATCCGTGCCGCGTTCGATTGCAGGCGTCGAATAGCGATTCCCGCCATGACCAGTTCGTGGGTCGCACGCAGTGCCGGCGGCAATGGGCCCGGATCAAGTTTGGTGAGTAACTGCTGCGCCGCGTCGAGCTGACCGATCAGCAGCAATCGGCGGACTTGCAGATACCGCGCATGGGCGGCATTGATCCGGTCACCGTGGTGTTCAAGCGTGACCCGCGCCGCTTCCAGCGACTTGACCGGCCATCCGAGTTCCCGCGAAGCCAGGGCGATTTCGGCCTCAGCCACCACGCATCGCGCACGGGCCAGCAATTCCCTGGGCGCAAATGCCCGCTGCGCACGCTTGATCAGTGCCCTGGCCCGCACCAAATCGCCCAACTGCGCCATCGCGATACCGCGCAGGGCCAGCGCCGGCGCATCGTCGCGCAATGCCACGCGGTCCAGTGCGCCAAGTGGATTCCCTGCCGCCAGCGCCTGTGCGGCTGCCGTGATCATCGAGTCCATCGAAATCCCGCCACGCTTGTCACTCCCACCGTTCGATACCCGGGTTTAGTCTAATTCTGGACCTTTCACCAGGAGCGTACAGCGATGAACACGCACGAAACCGCGACCCGGGAACAATGGCTGGCGGCACGTTTGCAACTGCTCGAAGCGGAAAAAGCGCTGACCCGACGCAGCGATGAAGTGGCCAGGCAACGCCAGGACTTGCCATGGGTTCGCCTCGACAAGGCGTACCGATTCGATACCGACAACGGCAGCGCAACCTTGGCCGAGCTCTTTCAAGGGCGCTCGCAACTGCTGGTCTACCACTTCATGTTCGGCCCCGACTACACGGCCGGCTGCCCTTCCTGCTCAGCCATCGCCGATGGCTTTGATCCCGTCGTCATCCACCTGGCGAATCATGACGTGACACTGATGGCGATATCCCGCGCGCCGTTGGCGAAACTGCAGGCTTACAAACGCCGGATGGGCTGGACCTTCCCCTGGGCCTCGGCCGCCGATAGCGACTTCACCGCCGACTTCAACGTTTACTTTACCGAAGCGCAGCAGCGTCAAGGGCTCGTCGAGTACAACTACCAACGCGGCGGGCATGCCATGGACGCCAGTCAGGTCCCGGAACCTGTGAAGCAGTTCGCCGCGACCTGTGGCACCGATGCGCCGACCTATACCCGCGACAGGCCGGGGCTGAGCGCGTTTGTGTTGGAAAACGGCGAGGTCTACCACACCTATTCCACCTACGCGCGGGGTCTGGACGGGTTGTGGGGCATGTACCAATGGCTCGATCGCGCACCCAAGGGGCGCAATGAAACGGGTCCCTGGTGGCGGCGGCATGACGAGTACCGGTGAGCACGCCATTGCTGCGTTTTTTCCGCCCTGGAGCCGAGGAGCGTGAACCGCGTCGATTCAACCACTCGTCGCAAAGGCACGACGTTGCCTATTGACGGAGCGAGGCTTCTGCCGGAGATTAATTACATCGCATACGACACGATCGTATGCGACAACAAATCATCTACTGCAACGTTCGAGGATTCACCCCATGAGCAAGATCGAAAAAGTCCTGGTTACCGGCAAGACCCACACCACCCTCAACAGCGCCGGCAACACGTCGCGCGGCCATAACGGCAACCTGGACATCGAACTGTCGTCCCCTGGCAATCCTGAACCGGCGCATGTTTTCACTGCAATCCAGCCCCACCCGACCGCCGAGCAATTGTTCTCGGGGGCCTGGTCGGCCTGCTACATCGCGGCGGTCGGGCTGGCGGCCCGGCAACTGAAAGTGACACTGCCACCTGATGTGGCTGTCGACATCGAAGTCGATCTGGGCCAGACCGGTGCGGCCTACTTCATTCAGGCCCGATTGACCCTGCGTGTGCCAGGCCTGTCACACGAAATCGGTACCGAACTGGCACACCTGGCGGACTCCATCTGCCCGTACTCCAAAGCAACACGCGGCAACATTGACGTAGCCATCAACGTCCTCACCGCGTAACGCGACGTTCGGCCGGATCGCCAGTCTCAACCCCTACGATCCGGCCGGCGCTCCCTGGAGCCTCAAGCACAGCGAAGACGAGTGCCGAGCGTTCGAGCACTTCCGATGCTATCGCACACGACGTATAGTCGAATGCCTGCACGCCTTCCGTCTCCGGCCAGAGAGAACGCCCATGAAGTCCACCGACAAGACACTCCCCACTGACCTGAAACTCGCCGACTTCCTGTGTTTTGCGGTCTATTCCACCAACCTCGCGTTCGGCAAGGCCTACAAGCCGATGCTCGAGCAGCTCGGACTGACCTACACGCAATACATCACCATCGTGGCGCTGTGGGAGGAAGACAATCAAACCGTCGGCAGCCTGGGTGAAAAGCTGTTTCTCGAATCCAACACCCTGACGCCGATCCTGAAAAAGCTCGAAGCGATGGGCTATGTGATGCGTCAGCGCGCCCCCGAAGATGAGCGTCAGGTGCGAATCAGCCTGACCGGCAACGGCCGGCAACTGCGCAATGAACTGCCGGACAACGGCATGCTGGAAACCGGCCTGGAGCCGGAAGAATTCGTGCAAATGCAGAAGGCCATCGTGAGGCTGCGCAACAATCTCATTCGTTCAACCAACGCCGATAAGTGAGCGCCCGCAACGTCACTGGCTGCAGTTGGCAACATTTCTCTTTCAAACGAGAGGCCTCGAGCCGCGACACCCTTTGTAGCAGCTGCCGAGCCCGCGAGGCTGCGTTCGGCTGCGAAGCAGTCGTGAGTTCAGCTGACACGGTTTGCCTGACGTAGCGCAATGACTGATTTTACGACTGCTTCGCAGCCGAACGCAGCCTCGCGAGCTCGGCAGCTGCTACAGATCGCATTAGCGCTTAACAGACCGGTATTAGGCCTCGGGGTAGATATATTTTTTATTCTGTCTGGTTTCATCCTGGCCTATGTCCACGGGAAAGACTTTGCAGACAGTGTTCGTCCAAGGGGAGCGATCAAGTTCTGGGTGGCCAGCGGCCAGAAGCAGGACTGACAACGAACCCGGCCATTACGCAGGTGTCATAACAGCTGATGGCGTCGCAAATGTTCAACGGCCTCGGGCCAACTTCATTCACGAGCGATGCTTACAATTCACACACTTAAGGGTGCGCCGGATACCTCAGTGGATTCGGTTCCTGCCTGGCGCAGGCGCTAACCGCTGCTCTCATCCAATGCTCCCTCAGCGGAGTACGCAAATGACCCAATCAATGCGGTTCTTCCTGTCGATCTTCCTCGCGACTGCAGCATTGGTATCGACTGGTTTCCTGAACAATGCCGGAGCGGCCACCGCCGAGGATCTGAATGCCGACTCTCGACAAGCGTTGCAAATGCTCTACAAGACCCATCCATTTTCCGAAACCATCTCGCACAATGCCAAAGCGGTGCTTGTTTTTCCGAACATCATCAAGGCGGGGCTAGTGTTCGGCGGCAGCTATGGTGAAGGCGTATTGATGAAAGGCACGAAAGTCGAGAATTACTACAACTCTGTCAGCGGGTCATGGGGGCTACAGGCCGGTGCCCAGTCGTATGGCTATGTGGTTTTCCTGATGAACGATAAAGCTGTGAAGTACGTAGCTGAAACCAAAGGCTGGGAAATCGGTGTGGGGCCAACGGTCGTGGTAGTGGATGCAGGGGTCGCGAAGAACCTGTCCAGCTCGACGCTGAAAGACGATGCCTACGCGTTCATCTTCGACCAGCAAGGATTGATGGCGGGGGTCAGTATCGAGGGAACGAAGATTTCTCTGATCAAGCGCTAAATTCAACCGTTTGCTTTGCCATCGGGAGCGTGATGGCAGCCTGTGCCAACCCGGAGTTTAGGCTAGGCTGTCCTCACTTCTGGCGCACAGACACACCTGGTGATTGGGAAGCTGCCTGGAGGAGCCAGGCTTGCATTTGCTGAATCCACCGTTCATTGACTCAGGTCTAAACATTGAACGACCGAATCCTGATAATGATCTTTCATATTTTTAGGTAGGCCTTGAATGTCTCCTCAGCTCTTCCCGATTCACGGCCTTGTGAGCTTCACCCTCGCCATCCTCCTGCTTTTCCTCGGCAAAACCCTTGTCCAGCGCAACGCCTTGCTCCGTCAATACTGTATTCCCGAATCGGTGGTTGGCGGCTTTGTCTGTGCGGCGGTGACGACCCTGTTTTACTTCGGCCTCAATATCGAGATCGAATTTGATCTGCAAATTCGCGACACCTTGCTGCTGTATTTCTTTGCTGCCATTGGCTTGAAATCGGACATGCGCCAACTGCTCAAGGGAGGACTGCCGCTGCTGATCCTGCTGGTGCTCGCCGCTGTGTTCATTGTCCTGCAGAACGCACTGGGCATGGGTGTGGCCGAGGCATTTGGGCTCGCGCCCAAGGCGGGTTTGATGGTGGGCTCCGTTTCCCTCACGGGTGGCGCGGGCACCACCCTGGCCTGGGCACCGCTTTTCGTCGACAAGCTGGGAATCAATAACGCGCATGAACTGGGCATGGCCAGCAACACCGTCGGCCTGATTGCCGCTTGCGTGATCGGCGGTCCGATCGCCAACCGACTGATACGTCGTCATCGACTGACGCCTTCCGGGGATGCGGCGCTGGAAGTCGGCATTTTCGAGCAACAACCGAGCAAGCCAATGGACTACTACGACGTGCTCTGGGCGTGGATGTGGCTCAACCTGACGCTGATGCTCGGCTACGGACTCAACCTGCTGTTAGTCGATGCGGGCATCACCCTGCCCAAGTTCGTCAGCTGCCTGTTCGCGGGCATCGTCATTCACCACATCGTTCTCGCCGTGATCGGTGATCAGCGGCTGAAAACCTGGAGCGGCGCCAGCCTGGGTCTGTCGCTGATCTCCGATATCTGTCTGGGCATGTTTTTGACCATGGCCCTGATGGGGCTTCAGTTATGGCAACTCAACGGCGCGCTGATGTTCATTCTGTGCGCCTTGACCCTGCAAATTCTGCTGACGGTCATCTATACGTATTTTGTGGTCTTCCGATTCATGGGGCGCAATTATGAAGCCAGCGTGATTGCTTCCGGATTCGGCGGGATTGCCCTCGGTTCCACGGCGACGGCCATCGTCAACATGTCGACCGTGACGCAAAAATACGGTGCGGCCCACCAGGCCTTCCTGATCGTGCCGCTGGTGTGTGGCTTTTTCATTGACCTGGTCAATGCCGTGATCATCAGCATGTTCAGTGGTCTTTAGCGCCCGCCTCGGGCGCGCATTCATTCAACAGCACCATGCCCCGTACCCGAATCAGCATCCTCGAAGCGCAAATTACCTTCGGTAATGACCGTGACCGCGGTGATGCCCGGGCGCGGGTGCAGGGGCGGGCCGATAGACACAACCTCAGGTCAATTGCTGACACCCCATGGATCTACACCTCTTGTAGACCTAAACTTTGCATCTCCTTGCCCTCCTCGCCGATTGTTGTACGGGTTCCATGACTGAGCACGCCAAGTACCATCACGTCTCCGAAGTACCCGGCCTGGTGCTGGGTTCCGCACGCTTTGCGGATGTCGGTTTCGACCGCCATTACCACCTCGATTTCCACATTGGCTTTGTCACCGAAGGCATCCAGCGTCATCGATCGAAAGGCGAGTCGTTTCTTTTAGGTCCGGGAAGCATTGCCCTGATGCCGCCGGGTGAAATCCACGATGGGGTGTCCGAGGGCGGCGGTGCTTATACGCTCAAGACATTCCGTCTGTCGCAGGCGCTGGTCGCGAGTCTGGCCGAGGAGATCAGCGGTCGACCGAGAGAGCTTGAGTTGACCAGTGTGTTGCTGGAAGACGCGGGACTTGTCGGCAAGCTGTGCGGGCTGCACGAAGCGATGCAGCAGACCGTTGGACCCGGCAGCCTCGCGTTGCAGACGCAATGGATCACCCTCCTTGAACACCTGTTGAGCCAGTCACGGACGACCAAGCCCGAAACGATTGCAGGCACGCTATCCCCCCTGCAATGGTCTCGCGTCAGGGACTATTGTTTCAGCCACATCGATGAGCGAATCACCCTCGATGATCTCGCTGGATTGTGCGGTCTGGGCCGCTTCCCGTTTCTCAAGCAGTTCAAGCGGACCGTCGGCATGACGCCACACGCGTGGCTGCTTCGCCTGCGCCTCGAACGGGCCTGTGGCCTGCTATCGCGCAGCGAGCAACCGATCATCGATGTCGCCCACGCTGTCGGCTTTTACGATCAAAGCCATTTCAATCGCGCCTTTCGACAGGCATTTGGCGTCGCGCCCTCGCGCTACAGGACCTAGGGGGCGTTCCGAAGACCGTCAATTTTTTACAAGCGCGACAACCCTCCCCCTCCCTAGGATGCGCCAATCCGGGCGAAACACCTTCGCCTGCGCAGCCGAGAACTGGATGATGAACGGTGAAACAAACAGACCGCCCGCTCTGGGTTTTTCAAGTGACAACATCGCAGGCGCATCGCCGGAGGTGGCGCAAGCCATCGTGAAACACAGCACAGGCCAGGCGAGCCCCTACGGCACCGACGAGTTGACGGCACAGGTCCAGCGCAAGTTCAGCGAGATCTTCGAGCGCGACGTGGAAGTCTTTCTCGTGCCCACCGGCACCTCCGCCAACGGCCTGTGCCTGAGCGCGATGACGCCACCCTGGGGGAATATCTATTGCCATCCGGCCAGTCACATCAACAACGATGAATGCGGCGCGCCCGAGTTCTTTTCCAACGGCGCGAAGCTGATAACCATCGATGGCCCATCGGCCAAGCTGGACATCACCCGCCTGCGCGAGCGGACTCGCGAGAAGGTCGGCGATGTACACACGACTCAACCTGCCTGCGTCAGCATCACTCAGGCCACCGAAGTCGGCAGCATCTACACCCTGGACGAAATCGCAGCCATCGGTGACGTCTGCAAGTCAGCTTCCCTTGGCTTCCACATGGATGGGTCGCGGTTTGCCAACGCCTTGGTGTCGCTGGGTTGCTCTCCCGCAGAAATGACGTGGAAGGCTGGCGTCGATGCCCTGTCGTTTGGTGCCACGAAGAATGGTGTGCTGGCGGCGGAAGCCATCGTCCTGTTCAACGCCTCGCTCGCCACCGAGCTGAGTTACCGGCGCAAGCGCGCAGGTCATCTGTTCTCCAAGATGCGTTTTCTGTCGGCGCAGATCGATGCGTACCTGACCGACGATCTCTGGCTGCGCAATGCACGCAAGGCCAACGATGCCGCGCTGCGTCTGGCGCGTGGGCTTGCTGGCCTGAGCGGCGTAGAAGTATTGGGCGACACCGAGGCGAATATCCTGTTCTGTCGGCTAAACCCGGCAATCATCGAAGCGCTGCTACGGGCCGGGTTCGGGTTCTACCATGATCGCTGGGGACCGAACATCGTTCGCTTTGTCACGTCGTTCGCAACCACCGCCGAGGATGTCGATCACCTGTTGAGGCAGGTGAGGCTCGCTACCCGTGCAGATTAGGGATAACGGCGGCGGCCAGTTAGTCAGATCCTTCTGACAACTTGCCTGATCCTGTCGGGGATGACTGGCTACCACTTACTTCGTTGTATCGAGGACAAGCCGGCCACGTAAGTGACGGCCCATGCTTTTCTCGATCGCCACTTTCGCATCACTCAAGGGGTATGCCTCAACGTCGACCGTGAGGTGTCCCTTGTCGAACAGTTCGGCAATGAGCGAAAGCTGCCGGCCATCCGAACGGGTGGCAAAGTTGGCGGGGGTCACGCCATAGTCGTTGGCCAGCGACATGTTCGGCAGGCTCACCGGCGATACCAGCACACCGTTTCTTTTCAGTACCGCAAAGGAACGGGTCTGTGTGTCGCCGCCCACCAGATCCAGTACGACATCGACGCCGGACACCCGCTCTTCGAATGCCTGGGTCGTATAGTCGATGGTGTAATCGGCACCGAGGTCTTTCAAGTAGGCATGATGGTGTGCCGAGGCCGTTGCGTAGACTTCCGCGCCCAGGTATTTGGCAATCTGCACGGCCATGCTGCCTACGCCACCGGCCGCGGCGTGGATCAACACTTTTTGTCGCCGTTGCACACCCGCGTGTTCAGTCAGGGCCTGCCAGGCTGTCAGGGCCGTTGCGGGGACAGCACCGGCCTGCAAGGCACTGAGCGATTTTGGTTTCAGAGCCAGTTTTGCAACCTGGGCGACGGCTTTGGTCGCATAACCACCAACGATGTTGATGAAGCCAAACACTTCATCACCGATGCTGAACTCAGTGACGCCCTGCCCCACCGCCACCACCGTACCGGCCACTTCGACACCCGGGGTAAAAGGCAGCGGCAACGGGATGAACGCTTTCATGGCTCCGGAGAGGATCTTCCAGTCAATCGGGTTCACCCCGGCTCCGGCGACATCGATCAGCACTTCACCGACACCGGCCACCGGGTCGGCAATATCTTCCAGACGTAAAACTTCAGGGCTGCCGTATTCGTACACGCGTATGGCTTTCATGGATGCCTCGATCATTGAAAAAGAAGGGAGAAGAACATTGCGCTGCGAGGGGCTGGCCTTCGCAGCGCGGGGGTATCAACGACGGCGAGCGTCGAGGCTGAAACGACCGGCACCGAAGGCCACGACCTGCAGAAGGCCACCCGCCATCGCGATGTTCTTGAAGAAGTGGATGAACTGGTTTTGATCGCCCAGGGCGTTATGGAAAGCCAGGGCGGTAAACACGCTGAACACAGCCAGTACAGCGGCAACGGTGCGGGTACGGTAACCGGCGATCAGCGCCAGGCCACCACCGATTTCAACGATGATCGCCACCGCCAGCGCCAGTTGCGGAAGCGGAAGACCAACAGAGCTGATGTAGCCGACCATCATGGCCGGCGCGGCCAGTTTGGAAAAACCGGAAAGGATGAAGATTGCGCTGAGCAGTACGCGGCCGATCAACGAGGCCGAGGCTTGGGTGACGTCGGAACGGCTCTGTTCAGAGGTGGCGGAATGAGCGATGTTTGCGGAAGTCGTCATGAGGTATTTCCTTCAATTGGGTGCGATTCGACATGAACCGCCCTGGTGAGGAAATGTTGCTCTTGCTCAGCTATCCTGAATAGCTGACTAATTTAGATCATTAGATTCGATAAATTAGAAAAGTAAACCCACATAGCCGGTAAAGGAGTTCAATCTTGCAACTTGCCGAGCGACGTCTTGTTCGAGGAAATTGGCATGATCTCTGACCCGGGAACACCGACACTGGACCAACTGCGCGTGTTCCTGACGGTCGTGGAAGTCGGCAGTTTTGCCGCGGCCGCCAGAAAACTGCACCGGGCCACTTCGGTCATCAGCTACTCGATCGCCAACCTGGAAATGCAGCTCGGCGTGTCGCTGTTTGACCGTCAGACCACCCGCAAACCCCAGCTCACCGATGCCGGCCGCACCGTGTTGGCCGAAGCCAGAACCATCGCCAACGGTATTCATGGATTACGCGCCAAAGTGAAGGGCCTGCTCCAGGGGCTCGAAGCCGAAGTTCACGTGGTGCTCGATGTGATGCTGCCCCCCGAGCGCGTGGTGGACGCACTCAAATCCTTTCGCGAAGAGTTCCCGACCGTTGCCTTGCACTTGCACATGGAAGCCCTCGGCGCCGTCACTGAACTGGTGATCAACCGTGGCGCAATCGTCGGCGTCAGCGGGCCGATGAATGAAGGCATCGACGGTATCGAAAGAATTGGCGTCGGCAGTGTCGAATTGATTCCGGTGGCGGCCCCGAATCATCCACTGGCCTCAAGCGACTCGAACGTTCCGGGCGCCGGGCGAGAGTTCACGCAACTGGTGCTGTCCGACCGTTCGGTGCTGACCAAGGACAAGGATTTCGCCGTGCTCAGTAACCGCACCTGGCGGCTGGCGGACCTGGGCGCCAAGCACATGCTGCTGCGTGAAGGCATCGGTTGGGGGAACATGCCAGCCCCGATGGTCCAGGAAGACCTGGAGAGCGGCCGGCTTGTGCTCCTGAACATTCCGGAATACAAAAGCGGAAAATATGCCTTCGACGTCATCTACCGCACGGATCTGCCACCAGGCCCCGCCGCACGCTGGTTGATTGACCGCTTCGTTCAACAAAGCGCGATGCAGGAGAGGTGGATGATGTCCTGATTGGGGCCTAATCTGAATAGGTACGACGTTGAACACGCCTCTTGATACAGGGGAACCGGGATGACGGGACATACAGCACGCCAATGCTCGCCATGGATCCTGCTCTCCCTGCTCGCCGTCAACCTGGCGCTGCTAGCCGGATGTTCAGGCAAAGCCACCACGGCTCCACATCCTGCCTCAAACACCGGCTCAAACACCGGCTCAGTCTGCTTTGCAAAAGCACTTCCCACTGTCGGCGAAGGTGGCCTCGCCTGGGCCGACACCCTGGACATGGCTCGGCAAAAATCCCTGAGTAATTGCATACGCTATGCCGGCCGATCCGGCGGTACACCGGATACCTGTCACGTGGTATCGGCGGAATGTAAACATTGATCGAGCGGTTTTTCGTTTCTGCGCCGCTTTTGCCTTTCTGTGCGACAGATCCCACTTCAGGGGCTCCCGTTTCACACGCTGGTGGTGGTAGTTTGGAGATGTTTCTGATCAGACGATCAGATATTTCTTACAAACCGCCTGCAAAGGAATGCCCCCAGCAATGGATTTTTCACTCAAGCACTTGGCCGCGACCACCCTCATGCTCGCCAGCCTCTCGTCGTTCACCAGCGCTGCCCACGCCAACATCACCCCGCAACAGAGCTCGATCATCCTCAAGACCTTCAGTGATGCATCGGTCAAGGATTTCAGGCAGTTCCTGGGAAGTCTGGCCACGAGCGATTTCGCCAAAACCGACAACCTCGGCCCGGCCATCAGTGCGTTCCTCGACAACAAGACGCTTACCGCTGAACAGCAAAACGAAATCCATCGCCTGCTTGGCCTTTACGCTCGGGTGAAATACGGCAGCGCGGCCACCGAAACCTTGAAGGAGCTGGTAGCCATTGCGACCGTGCGCGTGGATGGCGTTGCCCAGCACGAGAATCCCGAATTCCTCAAGATAGCCGAGAAGATCAAGGGCCTTGCCCAGGCGTTCAACCTGAACTTTCGCAACATCGACAACCGCGTCTATGAGATCTCCCTCGAAGGCAGCGGCGATGAAGTCGTAGGCATTCACGCCCATGCCGATGTGGTACCGGTAACGCCGGAGAACTGGGTGCTGCAGGACGGCACCCGCCTTGATCCATTCAAGGTCACTCTGGTCGGCGATCGCATGTATGGCCGCGGCACCGAGGATGACAAGAACGGCATCGTGGTGGCGCTCTACGCCATGAAGATCATCAAGGAAGAGCAGCTGCCACTGGCCAGAAACTTCAAGCTGCTGGTCGACACCACCGAAGAAACCACGGGCGACGCCATCCCCTATTACTTCGAACGCAACCCGACGCCCAACTACAACCTGGCACTGGATGGCGGCTATCCGGTGGTGATCGCCGAGAAAGGCTATGGCACCGTCATGGCCAGCTTCGCCAAGCGTAAAGCTGAAGGCAAAGGCGCGGAAATCATTTCAATGACCGGTGGCCTGGCCACCAACCAGATTCCGTCGACATCGGTCGTGACCCTGGTGACCGACAAGCCCGCCGAACTGGCCGCCAGCCTGCAAAAGGCCGGCACTGAGTACGCCAAGCGCAACGGCGGCAACTTCGAAGTGGCTGCCAAGGTCGACGGCAAGGGCGTCAAACTGACCGTCACCGGCGTTTCCGCCCACTCCTCCGAGCCTGAATCCGGCGTCAACCCGGTGGCAAGGATGCTGGACTTCATCAATAGCCTCGACGGCAAGGTCGCACTCAAGCACAACCAGATCACGGACGCCGCCCGCTACGCTGCCGACAACTGGGGGCTGGACTACCTGGGTGGCAAGTTGGGGGTCGGTTTTTCCGATGAGTTCATGGGCCCGCTGACCACTTCCCTGACCTATGTCGGGATGGATGACAAAGCCTTCAAACTCGCGGTCAACCTGCGCGTGCCGAAAGGCAAAACGCCAGAAGTGCTCAAATCCGAAATCGCCGCAAAGCTGGACGCCTGGAGCAAGAAAACCCACATCGCACCCGCCTTCGACTTATCGATCGCCGAACCGATGTACCGCAACCCCGAGGGTGAATGGGTCAAGGCCCTGCTCACCGTGGCCAGCGAAAACCTTGGCATGGAACACAAGTCCGGCACCTCCGCCGGCGCCACGTCCGTGCACGAGCTGCCCAACGGCGTGCAGTTCGGCCTGGCCATGCCAGACGTCAAATACACCGGTCACAACGACAACGAGTTCAAGACCACCGGGCAGTTCCTGCTGGACCTGCAGATCGTGACCGAGATGATGGGACGTATCGGGCAACTGCCGAAACTCTGATCCCTTTCGGACCCGCCCTTCTGGCGGGTCCACTCAGTTGGATCGCGTACGTGGATGACTTCAAGCTGCTGATGCTGTTGTCACTGGCGGTCATACCGTTGTTGCTGATTATCAAGCCCCCAAAAGCCCAGGCACATGAAGAGCCGGCACCGGTCATGGAGTAATCCCGGATCGACACGCAACCGTGCGCGACGACTAAGCTTTTGTAATGCCACCTCGTCCCTCTAGGAGAAGTCCATGAGCGCCGCCTCCCTCTCCGAACTCGATGAAGCCCTGCCCGGTTTGACCCGCAAGATCCGCGTGCTGGATGCCCTGTCCTGGCCCGATGGCGTCGAGGAAGACTTCCTGGCGAAATGGCGCAACGGGCGGGCCGAGTTACCCAAAGTCAAATTGCAGCCCCGCGAGCACAGCGCCGACATCGCCGCCCTGGAAACCTTTATCAGCCGTTGCGATGTGGGGCATCCGGCCGGGAATTTCCTTGCAATGACCGCCCGTAGCTATGCCACGGCCGGACACATGCTGGGGGCCATTGGCACTCCCGCCTTTACGCAGTTTTCGTCAGCACTGTACCGGCGCCCGGATTTCTATTACACGCGCCTGCAACTGAGCATGCTGGACGCGGCCCGTTTCTTCCTCAAGACCACCGACGCCCTGCTCGGCGGTGCGCGGATTCCGCCCTGCCCGGCCGAGATCCCGGCCAAGGTTTTCGCTGCCTGGATTCAACCGGAACTCGACCGTTTCTTCGGCGTCGGACAGATCACCGTAGTACTCGATCCGAACCTGGCCGCCAAAGCCATCGCCGGATCGAGCCGCATTCGCCTGCGGGCCAGCGCGCTGTTCACTGAGCTGGACAAGCATCAGCTGTTGCAACACGAGGCCTTTGTGCATGTCGCTACGGCACAAAACGGTGCGCGGCAACCCAACCTCATTAGCCTGGGCCTGGGAGCGCCCCGCACGACCCAGACCCAAGAGGGCATTGCCACCCTGGCCGAACTGTTCACCGGCAGCATGGACATCAACCGCCTGCGGCGCCTGGCCCTGCGCGTGCTCGCCGTCCAGCAGGCGCTGGAGGGAGCCGATTTCATCCAGGTGTTCGAAGGTTTTCTGGCTGCCGGGCAGACGCCAGAGGAGTCCTTCCGCTCAACCCAGCGGGTCTTCCGCGGCGCCGACCTGCGGGGCGGTTCGGCGTTTACCAAGGATGCCGCTTACCTGACGGGGTTGCTCGGCGTCCACACCCTGCTGCGCATTGCAATTCGCGATAACCGGCCGGAGCTGGTGGGGCATTTGTTTGCAGGGCGCCTCAGCCTGGCTGACACCGTGCGCCTTGCACCACTTTTCGAGTCCGGCTGGCTCAAGGGACCGGTCTATCTCCCAGCCTGGGCCAGCGACCTGCGTCTGCTCGCGGCCAATCTGGCCTTCTCTGCGTTCATCGCCCAGATCAAGCTGGAGGTGCTTGACCTGGACGTGTTCATGGCATTCGCCGAAGAACACGAAAGCGACGCCAGCGCCCAGTGAGCAGATTGACGCTGTTTTAAAGACAACCTGAATCCTTCGAATGAGCTGCTACCATTAAGAAGCGGCATCGAAGCTGGGCTCTGTGGCTTGCAAACTCAGCTTTCACCTCTCCTGCATTGACTCACTCTTTTCAAGCCTGCCTGACTACATAGGGGGTGCAATGCGCATTCCATTTTTTTACGCGTTGTCAGCCGTACTGTTCTTGAGTGGATCTTCCTGCCTGGCACTGGCTGAGGATGGGACCGCTGCCGCACCGGCCCCGGTTCCGGCACCCGCCGCAGCCCCCGCACCGGCAAGCGCGGCCACTACAGCGCCCGTCACCCCGGTGGTCAAGGATCCGGTGTTTAACCAGGAACAGCTGGATCAGATGCTCGCGCCCATTGCGCTTTACCCGGACCCACTGTTTGCACAGGTGCTGATGGCCACCACCTACCCCGGGGAAGTCGGCGAGGCGGTCAACTGGTCCAAGGCGCACCCGGACGCCAAGGGTGACGACGCGGTTAAACAGGTGGCGAACCAGCCCTGGGATCCGAGCGTGCAGGCGCTGGTCGCCTTCCCTCAGGTTCTGGCAACACTGGGACAGGATCCCGTCTGGGTCCAACGCCTGGGTGATGCCTTCCTGGCGCAACCCGACGATGTCATGGAAAGCGCGCAACGCCTGCGTCGCCAGGCACAGGCCGCCGGCAATCTGCAGAGCAACCAATATCAGAACGTGACGATCCAGAATGTCGCGGCGCCGGTACCTGCGACCACGAACGCGGCCCCGGCTCCAGCCCCTGAGTCGGCCCCGGCCAGCAACTCCACCATCATCATTCAGCCTGCCGATCCGCAGGTGGTGTACGTCCCCACCTATAACCCGACAACCACCTACGGCACCTGGCCCTACCCGGCGTCGCCGCCCGTGTACTATCCACCGCCACCGGCCTATTACCCTGGTCAGGCCCTGATGGCCGGACTCGCGTTTGGTGCCGGTGTGGCGATCATTGGATCGTTGTGGGGTGAATGTGACTGGGGCAATAACGACATCGATATCGACGTCAATCGTTACAACAACATCAATGCCAACAACCGGATCACCAATAACCAGAACAAATGGCAGCACAACCCGGTGCACCGCAATGGCGTGCCCTATCGAGACAGCGCGAGCCGCGCACAGTACGGCCGCCAACTGAACGGCGCCAGTCAGCGTGAAGCCTATCGCGGGGACAATGCCCAGCGCGCCCAGGCCCGTGAAAATGCCCGCAATTCAATGGACAAGCACGGTATCGAACGACCTGCCACCAGCAACCGCGAAGCCCGTGATCAAACACGCAAACTCCAGTCCGGAACCTCGGGCGGCAATCGGTTGCAAGCCGGTGCAGACAGACCCAAGGCGGCTGACAGAGGCCAGGGCACGGCCCGAAACACCCGGGAAAATCAGCAACCCAGGAACCAGGCCGCACAGCTGAATCAACGTAAAGAAGGCCAGGCGCAGGCACGTCAAGCGACGAACAAACGGCCGGCCGCCAGTACGGGCAGTGCTCGCAACAACGCCTTCGCCGGCGCACGTTCACCGTCCCAGGCCAACCTCCAGGCCAATCGTGGCCGGACCAGCCAGGCATCCGCCCAACGCCCAAGTGCCGCGCGATCAGCCGGTCACCAGGTCAGTCGGCCGTCCAATCCACCAGCGCGTCAAAGGGGGGGCCGTCGTTGAAAAACCATCCTCGAGTGAAGGGACTCATGGGCCTGCTCCCACCTGTCCTTGCGATAGCTGCCGGCCTGGTGTGGTCGTGCATGGCGACGGCACAACAGGCCTTTCCAACGCCCGAAAAGGCTGTTGAAGCGTTCGTCGAAGCACTGGGTACGGAACACGCCGACCAGGCACGCCTGACCGAGCTGCTGGGCAGTGACTGGCACAGTTACATCCCCCGTGAAGGCGTGCAGCGCGAAGACGTGGATGCGTTTTTGCAGCAATACCGCGAGCAACACCGCATTGAAAATCCCAGCGAGCGCAAGGCAATCCTGGCGGTTGGCAGCAAGAACTGGACACTGCCCATCCCCATGGCAAAAGACGCCAACGGTTGGCGCTTCGACATGAAGGCCGGCAGTGCCGAAATCCGTACCCGTCAAATCGGCCGCAACGAACTTGCCGCGGTGCAATCGGTGCTGGCCTATCACGACGCGCAGATGGACTATGCGTCAGTCGATCGTGACGGTGACGGCGCACTCGAGTATGCGCAGAAAATCTTCAGCACCCCCGGCAAGCACGACGGACTCTATTGGGCCGAGGACGACAGCGGCCAGATCAGCCCCTTGGGGCCTTCGTTCGGCAAAGCCATTGCCGACGAAGAGTGGCACGGTTACCGCTTCCGCATCCTTGATGGCCAGGGTCCTTCGGCACCGGGTGGCGCCTACAGCTACCTCATCGGTGACAAGATGAGCCGGGGCTTTGCGCTGATCGCCTGGCCGGCGAAATACGACGACACCGGGGTGATGAGTTTCATGATCAGTCATGAAGGACAGGTGTTCGAGAAAGACCTGGGACCCGGTGGGGAAAAACTGGCGAAATCGATGAAGCGCTTTGATCCGGATGACAGCTGGAAAGAGGTGGCCGAAGATCAGGAGTAGCAGGGTGTCACTGACCTGCTACAGGCACCCGGAATGACTCAAAAAGTTTTACTGGATCGAAAGGACGAACCGGCATTCGTCCGCCGCTTTGTCGTTGCAAGTCGACTCTTCAAACAAGAATCCGCACCGTTCAAGTACTTTTCTTGAACCAAGGTTTTCCTTGTAGGCATACGCAACCAATTGCGTCAGTTCCCAACGCGACTGTGCCACCTCGATGAGATGCCGCAACGCCAGAGTTGCCAGCCCCTGCCCGCACACACGTTGATCGATCCGATAACCCACTTCAGAAGACCTCGTCGATGAGTCGATGCTTTTCAGATTGGCTCGACCAACGATTCTTTGACTGGAATCTTCGATGACAAACGGGTGCCAGGCGCCGATGGCAAAATCGGACAAATAGCTTTCGATATGATCGGCGACACCCTGCAACGAATAAAAAGAAGCGTCGCGCGCGTCAATATGCGATTCAAACCATTCCCGGTTACGGATTTCGAATGCCAGCAACGCTTCAGCGTCAGTCTCTTTCAGCTCGCGAACGCTAAATGATTCCATTCATCACCTCTCCAATATCTAGTGCCGACATGGCTCAAGCTTATCTCATACCTGAACAACCCAGGGGACATCGCCCCCGTGCCGCTAAAAGTGCGCAGTATCCGGCCCGGTGGCTGGCAGGCTTGTCGACAGGGGGATGCTCTGTGTGACTTTGGCCATCTGGGTGATTTCCACCTGCACTTGATTCTTGCCGAGCAGGTAGTCGGCCAGCTTCTGCGAAAACGGCCAGTAGTTCAGTTCGGCAGTCAGAGTGAGCGGTCCGACGGCGTCGGCTGGCACCAGGAATGAGAACTCCCCAATATCGTAGCCCTTGGGCAGAATGCGGTTGTCCGAAAGAATTTGCGTGGCATTCCAGACCTCGACGTCCAACGGATTGCCGTCCTTATCGCCTATGTGCACTTTGAAATTTCGCGTGTCGTTCTCGGTTTTGCCGTCCTTGATCGAACCCAGCCGATAGAGCTCGCGACCGCTGGCATCCAGCACCCGGAAATCGATCCACATCTCCCGCCCTTCAGGAAAGCCGGTCGGCAGTTTGTGCCCGGCGCCGACATTGGAAACCTTGACGGCTACCGAGGTGTATTGCCCGGGAATGATGGCTGCCGGCAGTTGCTGGAACTTTATTTCCGCCGCACGCGCAAGCATTTCGCGCGCACGTTGCGCGCCCAGTTCCTGACCGAGATGCTTGAGCATCATCGCGTTGGCGCCGCTGAACCAATGCGAGGCGACCTCCTCGCGATCTGGCCCCATGATCGCGGCCTTACCCGCAAAACCCGGCATATGGCAGCTTTGGCAAGTTACATTGTTAAAGCTGTAGGCGCTCTCCTGCCATTCGTCATAAGTGCGCTCGACCGCCACACTGCTGAACGGGTGCGTGACGTTGTGGCAGGTGCCGCAAAAGTCCGAGCGCGTGTGCAGGGCGGAATACACGGTATCGTGATAAGGCGAAACGGCATCTTTACGCGGACCGAACTTGGTCGGTTTACCGTGCGCTCGCGGGCTCAGAACATAGGCACCGTTATCGAGGCCCGTACGGGCACTGATGTTGTGGCAGGTCTCGCAATCGACCCCGGGCATCGGATGATTCTTCGCGCTGTCTTCAATCGAGGAGCGGTTGACTTGCGAATTGATCTGCCCGGTCGTGAGACCGATCGGGGTATGGCAGCCGGTGCAGAAGTTATCGACCTTCCCCTCGGTGGCCGTACTCGCACGCTTGAGCAAGGCCCGATAGATGGGTTCATCCCAGGCCTGGGACATCATCGACGTGCGCCACTGCTTGTAGATCTCCGTATGGCAAGCGCCACAGACCTGGGCATTATCGAAGTCTTTTGCATTCAAAACCAGGTTGCCGGGGGTATTGGCCCGATGCGGAAAGAACGGCATCGCACCAGTCACCTGCATGAGCCTGGAGCGTGCCGGCTCCAGCCACTTCTCATTAGCTTGATTGTCATTGCCCTGAGGTTCGTCGGCGGTAACCAGCGCTACTGTCAGTAGGCAGGCCAGAAAGCACAAAAAACGACGAACGAAAGGTCTGATTCCCTGGAAAAACAGTATGAACAATGCCACCAGCAAAATATTCAAGCCGACAATGGCTAGCTTAAAGCCTGCCGGGACATTGAATAAGAGCATGTAAGCGCTAGAGCACATTATCCATAGCACAATCAAGACCGATAACCAGTGCGACACTACTTGCCCGCACCTGTATTTAGAGTGCTGCATTAGAAACTCCCCTAGACGGTTGCAGAGGATGACTGCAGCACTTTTATTGAGTGACCAGAGGCGTTTAATGATGCAAACCGATGGTTAGATGTAATCACTCAATGGGTGTACTTACAGCTCCATAGCTTCCCGAGCCTCCAACTTTCATGAACGGGACACGTTCAATCAGCAATTACTGCGCCAGCGTCGCGATAAAACAGGTGCGATGACCTGAAAGCCCGGCAAACATTGGCTAGAGGTTGAAAGTCAGTGCTGATGGAGACGCGAATACTGCAGAGCAATGGCGCCCATTAGTGGGGGAGCTCACGCCGAAATCGGGGGGGATGTCGATTTCGCAGCGTCTCGTTCGACTATCTGTCAGACAATGACGCCAGGGGTCGCTGTCATTGCAGAGACTCGCCGAATGAGCACTTTCACCAAGACGAATCAGGAGAAGAGCATGCGCACACTTACCGTTGCCGCGTTCGTGAGTCTGGACGGCGTCATGCAAGCGCCCGGCGGGCCTGAAGAGGATCCCGGTAACGGATTCCGATTCGGTGGCTGGATCGTGCCTTACGCCGACGAAACCACCGGTCGGGCCGTACAAAACCTGTTCTCACAGCCATTCGAGTTGCTACTGGGGCGTCGCACCTACGACATCTTCGCGTCCTATTGGCCGCGCATTCGGGCCGATTCAACCCACTACGCCCTCGCTGAGCTGTTGAACGGCGTACCCAAGCATGTGGCCACGCATCATCGCGATACGCTGGATTGGCAGAACAGCCGTGCGCTGGAGGGCAACCTGGTCGATGCGATAAACGCGCTCAAGCGTCAGGACGGTCCTCAGCTACTGACACAAGGCAGCGGCGATCTGGTGCATCAACTGCTTGCAGCCGGCCTGGTGGACGAACTGCGGCTGATGATTCACCCCGTCTTGCTGGGGCGCGGCAAGCGCCTGTTCGACGACAACGCCCAAGCGCTGGCCTTCACGCTGGCCCATTCGGTCAGCTCCCCCGGGGGTGTACTGATCGCCCGTTACATCCGTAGCGGCGAAGTGCGAACAGGCACGTTCGAGGGCGTCAGGCAGCAATAGTCAGCGCCCCTGTCGCTCGAGGGTGGGCTTTTTTGCATCAGGCTGACGTCTGTCAGTTAAACCCCGGATACTGTGGGAGCGAGCTTGCTCGCGATGGCGGTTGCACAGTCACACAAAAGGTGCCTGACAGGCCGCCATCGCGAGCAAGCTCGCTCCCACAAGGTTCGCGGTGTTCAAACATCAGACTCACAGCCCGCTCACTGGCTCATGATGAACGTCGCCAGGCTTTTCAAGTCGTCCGAACTTAACTGCGCGAAAGGTGGCATAGGGACATCCCCCCATTTTCCGCTACCGCCATGTTCAATGCTGGACATAACCCGGGCCAGTGCCTGCGGGTCATTCTTATACTTGGCTGCCACATCGTGATAGGCCGGGCCTACGACCTTATGATCGATCGCGTGGCAGGACAGGCACGAGTTGTCCTGGAGCAAGGCCGAGGCGACTTTCGCTACCGACACCGTCGGCGGTTGAACCGCCGGCGGGTTCGAGGCGGCCTGAACATCGGCGTCACTCGCCTGGGCACTGCCGTAGGTCACCGCCAGGTAAGCGCCGATCACACTCACATCCTGGTCGCTGATCGGAGCGCCATACACGTGCTGCATCTTGCTCGCTTCGGCGGTCCACTGCGCCAGGCTCATGCCCGGCGGCTGGAAGTTGATGTAGTCGGCCGAATGGCAGATGGAACACTTTTGCTGGGCCAACGGATAGCCAGGCAACGCACTGGGCTTGAACGCAGCCGTTTCGGGCGGCAACGTGATCGACAGTGGGGCCGCGCCAGCCATGCTGGCCAGACCAATCTGAGCCGCAAACAGCAAGGTGGTCATGCATTTCATGAGTTTCATACGGTCCTCCTCAGGCGACGGTCACGTGGCTGGTTTCCACGACGTGGCGACGGTAGCCACCGGGGTTCCAGTCGGCTTGCAGCGGTTGCGTCTCGCCTGCACTGTTGCTGGCTCGCACCATCAGCTGCGTCGCGCCCTTGCGGGTAAAGCTGATCGGCAGTGTCCACTCGCGAAAGGAGAAGCGGCCAAGGTCCTGCCCAAGCCTGGCTTCGCGCCAGGTTTTCCCGCCGTCGATCGATAGCTCCACCTTGTTGACCCCAACGCCACCGTCGAACGCAATCCCCTTGAGCACCACGTTCTTGTTCAGCGGCAATACATCGCCATGTTTGACGCTGGTGATGAAACTGCGTACTGGCAATCTGGAAATCGGTTGGGTTTTCGCCGCGGTGGTGCCGGGAGCAATGCAGAAACAATCGTTATCCGGAACCCGGTAAGCCTTGGCCATGAAGAAACCGTCGTAGGTATGGTCGATGACTTCGATCTCACTCAGGTGCTTGACCCAGTACGTGCCGAAATAGCCCGGCACCACCAGACGTATCGGATAACCGTTGAGAAATGGCAGGTCGGTGCCATTCATCGACCAGGCGATCATCGGCTCGCCGTCCATGGCATGGCTGATGTCCAGCGCCTTGATGAACTCCGGCGTGCTCGGCAACACAGGTTTATCGAGCCCTCGGAAAGTCACTTGCGCGGCGTCGGCTTTCACACCGGCCTTTTCCAGTACCGCCTTGAGCGGCACCCCCAGCCACCGCGCATTACCCATCGAGCCATTGCCCAACTGAGCCCCGAACACCCGCGGCATCGAGAAGCCACGGCTGTTCCCCGAACACTGATTGACGGCCACCACCTCTACCGGTTCAGCGAGGGCCTTGAGCTCGCCAAGGGAAAGTGACAACGGCGTGTCGACCGAGCCTTTGATCGTCAATCGATAGCTGTCCGGATCGATGCTGGTCGGGAAATTGGCCAAGTGGTAACGCACGAAAAAGGCGTCATTGGGCGTGATCGGCCCTTCGTTGAAGACCGGGAACGGCGTCTCCAGATGCGGCGGGCGCGTGGTTACCAGGGTCAACGGGCGTTTTTGCGGGTATTGCACCAGCGGTCGTGGGCCAGCCGCAAAGGTCACGTCCTCGGCGGCCTCACTGGCCACCCCGGTTTCGTCGGCTGCCCTGGCCAGACTTGCCAACGGCGAAGCCGCCAAAGCCAACGTGAAAGCATCGCGTAAAACCCGCCGGCGGGTCGGTTGGCTGTTGTCTACAAAACTGAACTTCATTTCTGCGCTCTCTCTATGATTGTTTTATCGAGATGCAACTGACAGTCCCTCGTCAGGGTGAAGAGGCATCGGCCTTGAGGTGCCAGTGCGGTTTCGCTTTACTGTTCGAGGTTGGTAAACGCACCAGTATCGTCAGGTGCAAGTGGGCTGCTTCGCATTGGACGTCAGTGGCTTGGCAATTGATGACAGGGGGTGCCGTAAGGTGCTTCATAGAGTAGCCCTTTCGAAAACCATGTCTTGGTCATCGCCCACAAAAAAACCCACTGACCGTCGCCGGTTCAGTGGGCTTTTTTTGATCTGGCGTCTAGTTACAGAGCCATATCACTCGCAGCATTAGCCTTCGGCGCTTTCGCATCCGTGTCGACCGTCACTGGCTTCACAGCCGGCGCGATCACCGGTGGCGGAGTCAGTTCCAGCACCTTGGCGGTGTAGGCCCATTCTTCAGCGACTTTCTCGGGGCTGGCATTCAGTTGCGTGCCGTAGCTCGGCACGATCTGGTGCAGCTTTGCCTGCCAATCAGGGGTTGCGACCTTGTCCTTGAAGACTTTCTGCAGCACGGTCAGCATGATCGGTGCGGCGGTCGATGCGCCTGGAGAGGCGCCCAGCAGGCCGGCGATGCTGCCGTCTTGCGAAGCGACGATCTCGGTGCCCAGTTTCAGCACGCCACCGGCGGCTTCATCACGCTTGATGATCTGTACGCGCTGGCCGGCTTGCCACAGGCGCCAGTCTTCAGCCTTGGCGTTCGGGAAGTATTCTTTCAGGGCGTTCATGCGGTCTTCGTCAGACAGCATCAGTTGGCCTGCAAGGTACTCGACCAGCGGGTATTCCTTGATGCCGACCTTGGTCATTGGCCACACGTTGTGCGTGGTGGTGGTGGTCAGCAGGTCCAGGTACGAACCTTCTTTCAGGAACTTGGTGCTGAAGGTCGCGAACGGGCCAAACAGGATCACGCGCTTGCCATCCAGCACGCGGGTGTCCAGGTGCGGAACCGACATCGGCGGTGCGCCCACCGAAGCCTTGCCGTAGGCCTTGGCCAGGTGTTGCTCGGCGATGGTCGGGTTCTCGGTCACCAGGAACGAGCCGCCCACCGGGAAGCCTGCGTATTCCTTGGCTTCAGGAATGCCGGACTTCTGCAGCAGGTGCAAGGCACCGCCGCCGGCACCGATGAACACGAACTTGGCGTCGGTTTCGGTTTTGCTGCCGTCTTTCAGGTTTTTGTAGCTGACGCGCCAGCTGCCGTCTTCGTTTTTGGTGATGTCCTGCACTTCGCTGGACAGCTTCAAGTCGAATTTCGGCGTGGTTTGCAGGTGCGCAACGAACTGACGGGTGATTTCGCCGAAGTTCATGTCGGTGCCGAGCGGGCTCCAGGTGGCCGCGACTTTCTGGTTCGGGTCACGCCCTTCCATCATCAGCGGCACCCACTGCTTGATCACAGCCGGGTCTTCGGAGTACTGCATGCCGGCGAACAGCGGGCTCGCTTGCAGGGCTTCGTAGCGTTTTTTCAGGAATTTGATGTTGTCATCGCCCCACACGAAGCTCATGTGCGGAGTGGAGTTGATGAACGAACGCGGGTTCTTCAGCACGCCTTGCTGAACCTGCCAGGCCCAGAACTGACGGGAGATCTGGAAGGCTTCGTTGATTTCAATGGCTTTCGGGATCGAAACCTTGCCGTTCTCGTCTTCCGGGGTGTAGTTCAGCTCGGCCAGGGCGGAGTGACCGGTACCGGCGTTGTTCCAGCCGTTGGAGCTTTCCTGGGCGACGCCGTCGAGGCGCTCGACCATTTCCATCGACATGCCAGGTTCCAGCTCATTGAGCCACACACCCAGGGTCGCGCTCATGATGCCGCCGCCAATCAGCAACACATCGACTTTCTTTGCCTCTTGCGCGTTGACGGAAGTCATCCCCATCGCCAAAGCCAACCCCAGCAGGGCCGTGTTCACTTTCTTAAACATCTGTAGCACCTATGATAAAACGCCATCCGCCCTTCCATCCTCATGCGCACAGCCCCCATGTTTCTCGGCAGTCACGGGGGCGGCACTCAAGGATTGCAGGGTGGGCACACAAGGCCGACGAACCGCATCGACCCCAGTTTAATGTCCCTTCTGAACTGACTTTTTATCTTTATTGGCTTCAGCTACTTGAGCGACAGTGATTCCGTCGGCACGTCTTGCGGACATGCAAACTGAATAGGTCAAACCAAGTTGGCGCGCAGAATATCACGACAAGGCTTACCCGCGCGTCTGTTCCCGACCGGTTAGTCCGGGCCTGTGCGCCCGGCCTTCTATACTCATCCTGTTTTTCACCATGAGTGCGTGAGGAACAGCCATGAGCGATAGGAGCAGTCATGAGCGACAAAGACGATCTGCGCAAGTACTCCTCTCAAGTGATCGATGGCGTAGAGGCCGCACCGGCACGCGCCATGCTACGGGCCGTGGGCTTCACCGATGCCGACTTCCAGAAGCCGCAGATCGGCATCGCCTCGACCTGGGCCATGGTCACGCCCTGCAACATGCACATCGACAAGCTGGCGCTTGAAGCCGAAAAAGGCGCGAATGCCGCGGGTGCCAAGGGCGTGATCTTCAACACCATTACCATTTCCGACGGCATCGCCAACGGCACCGAAGGCATGAAGTATTCGCTGGTGTCCCGCGAGGTGATCGCCGACTCCATTGAAGTGGTCACCGGTTGCGAGGGATTTGATGGCCTGGTGACCATCGGCGGCTGCGACAAGAACATGCCGGGCTGCCTGATCGGCATGGCGCGGCTGAATCGCCCGTCGATCTTTGTCTATGGCGGCACCATCCAGCCGGGGGCCGGGCATACCGACATCATTTCCGTGTTCGAGGCCGTGGGCCAACACGCGCGGGGCGATATCAGCGAGATCCAGGTCAAGCAGATTGAAGAAGTGGCGATTCCCGGCCCCGGTTCCTGCGGCGGCATGTACACCGCCAACACCATGGCCTCGGCCATTGAAGCGTTGGGCATGAGCCTGCCCGGTTCCAGCTCCCAGGACGCCATTGGCAGTGACAAGGCGTCGGACAGTTTCCGTGCCGGACAGCAGGTCATGGAACTGCTCAAGCTTGACCTCAAACCTCGCGACATCATGACCCGCAAAGCCTTCGAGAACGCCATTCGCGTGGTGATCGCCCTCGCCGGCTCGACCAACGCCGTGCTGCATCTGTTGGCCATGGCCAACGCGGTGGATGTCGAGCTGACCCTGGATGACTTCGTCGAGCTGGGCAAGATCTCCCCGGTGGTCGCCGACCTGCGCCCCAGCGGCCGCTACATGATGAGCGAACTGGTGGCCATCGGCGGCATTCAACCGCTGATGAAGCGCATGCTGGATGCCGGCATGCTGCACGGCGATGTGCTGACCGTCACCGGCCAGACCCTGGCGGAAAACCTGGCAAACGTGCCCGACTACCCGGCCGGCCAGGACGTGATCCGGCCTTTCGACCAGCCGATCAAGAAGGACTCCCACCTCGTCATCCTGCGCGGCAACCTCTCGCCCAGCGGCGCCGTGGCCAAGATCACCGGCAAGGAAGGCCTGCGTTTTGAAGGCACGGCACGGGTCTATCACGGCGAGGAAGGTGCGCTGGCCGGCATTCTCAATGGCGAAGTCCAGCCCGGCGAAGTGATCGTGATCCGCTACGAAGGGCCCAAGGGCGGCCCGGGCATGCGCGAAATGCTCTCGCCGACATCAGCGGTCATGGGCAAGGGCCTCGGCAAGGAGGTGGCGCTGATCACCGACGGGCGTTTTTCCGGTGGCTCCCACGGTTTCGTGGTCGGTCACATCACGCCGGAAGCCTTCGAAGGCGGGCCGATTGCGCTGGTCGAGAATGGCGACAGGATCATCATCGATGCTGAAACCCGGCAGATTACTGTGGATGTCTCCGATGCGGTGCTGGCCGAGCGCAAGTCGCGCTGGGTGCGCCCGGAATCGAAATACAAGCGCGGGGTGTTGGCCAAGTACGCGAAGACCGTGTCCAGTGCTTCGGAGGGGGCCGTGACGGACAAATACCTTTAGCCCGTCGTTTTGCATTGCCGGGTCTGCCGCCTTCGCGAGCAAGCCCGCTCCCACAATTGACCGCATTTTCCTGGAAGAACACCGTCGAATGTGGGAGCGGGCTTGCTCGCGAAGAGGCCGTGACAAACACCGAATCTCTTAAATCAGTACATCAGCCTCAAAGCCTGAACCGATCCACCGACTGCGACAGCTGACCCGCCAGGCTGGACAGTTCATCAGTGGTCGAAGCCGTCTTCCCGATCACCTTGCTGTTGTCATCGCTTGCTTTTGCACCCTAGTGCGCAGGGACACCAGCAGCAGGCTGACAAACGCACCGGCAACCGCGATGGCCATGTCCTTTTGCGAATCCCAAGGGTCGCTTTGTGCACCGACGAAGGCATTTGCCGTGTCATTGCCCAGGAAGGCACCGCCGATCCATTCCACCAATTCATACACGGCGGATGTCGACAGCATGATGTTCAGGGTCACGAAAAACAGCCAGAACCCACGCAGCGGAGTCAGGCGCCACAGGACTTCGCGCACCGGATAAACCAGCAGCAGCCCGTAGCTCAGATGCACCAGTCGGTCGTAGTGATTGCGGTGCACACCTGACGCCCGGTCGAAACTGAAGCCCAACCACGCAGTAGACCAATGATCGTAAGGCACCAGGGAATAGGTGTAGTGGGCGCCCAATTCATGAATGCACAGAAACGCAAACACCAGCGTGATGGACGTCGCAGACAAACGGAACTGCCGGGAAACCGCCACCAACGTCCCCACCAGCAACAGCACCAGCAGGTTTTCCAGCGCCCAGTCCACCCGGCTGCGGGGGGAAAAGCCCGACACCACGACAATCAGCAGAAACACCATCAGCAACGTCAGGTCGTACCGCAAACGCGGAATAGGCTGCATGGCGCAATTCCTCGAAGTCAGGGCATCGCCCTTTTAACTTCGAGGCACGCCTACCAGGCAAGTTCGCTTTTTTTCTCCATCGCATGATAAGTTGTACGACGACTGACGAATGACCGCACAGTCATCACGCTATCCCTACAACAACAAGGAAACACCCATGAAAAAAGCAAACGTGCTGATTGGTTTTCTGTGCCTGTTCAGCGGCTACGTCGCCGCCGCCCCGGTTGCCGTGGACAAGGACGTGGCCCAGGCTGTCGACCACCTGACCCAGGCCATGCTGCACAAGGACATTGCGGAACTGAATGCCTTGACCGCCGACAACCTGACCTACGGGCATTCCAGCGGCAAGATCCAGGACAAGACGGCCTTCATCGCCGACATCGAAACCGGCAAAAGTGCCTTCAAGACGCTCGAGATGCAGAACCAGACCATTACCGTCTCGGGCGATGTCGCGCTGGTCCGTCACCACTTCTCGGCGCAAGCACTGAAAGGCACTGAAGTGGTGCCAACCGAAATCGAGAACTTCCAGATCTGGCAAAAGCAGGACGGTAAATGGCTGCTGGTGGGACGCCAGGCGTACAAGTTCTGATGCACTGCTGAGGCCACCACTGTATCTGTGGGAGCGAGCTTGCTCGCGATGACGGAGTGTCGGTCGCCATATCAGGTGTCTGACACACCGCTATCGCGAGCAAGCTCGCTCCCACAGGGTTTTCGGGTGTATCAACTACCCTTCCACTCCCGCGGGCTCAGCCCGGTCTTGCGCCGGAACGCCCGGGCCAGCGCCGAAGGGCTTTCGTATCCGACTTCCTCGGCGATCAGCGCAATCGGCCGCCCCTCACGCAGGCGTTTCTGCGCCAGGCTGATGCGCCAGCTCACCAGATAATCCACCGGCGTCTGCCCGACCACCCGGCGAAAGTGTTCGGCGAAGCTGGCCCGCGACATGTTGGCGGCGACCGAGAGTTCGGCCACGGTCCAGGCCTTGGCCGGGGTTTCGTGCATCAGGCTGAGCGGCCGCGCCAGGCGTGAATCGGCAAGACCGGCCATCATGCCCGGCTGCTGACCACGGGTACTCAGGATGTGCCGCAGCAGCAGAATCACCAGCAGTTCAAACAGGCGATCCATCACCGCTTCACGCCCGCACGTACCGTCAAATGCCTCATTGAACAGCCATTCCAGCGTCCCGGCCAGGGTCGGGATTTCGTCGAGCTTGAGCACCAGGTAATCCGGCAGCGCCGCCGCCAGGGCATTGCCCGCCCCGCCGTCGAAATCCAGGGTCGCGCACACCAGTTGCGTGCCGGTCCCTTCAGCAGCGAACAGGCGATGTCGATAGGGCCGGGGGAAAAAGATCAGGCTCGGCTCGGTCAGTTGCAGGTCCGGCTGATCGCCCATCTTGAGCAGCAACTCGCCCGCCTGGAGCAGGTGCAGATGACCGCTGGCCTGTTGGCCATCATAAGCGGCGGTGCCACAGAACGTACCGCTATGGAAGGTGCCGGCATTGACGCCGAAGTGTGTGAGCAACGTGGACAAGCGATCCATGACAGGCTCCCGCAAGCAGCTCTGGACGATCTGTCGCATATCCTCGACGATTTGCACCCAACAAGCCAGAACCAATCCCTAACATTAGCTCCGTACCCAGCGCATACCGCGCTTCACACTACGGAGTATCACCATGACCCGCATCGCCCCGATCAGCCTTGAACACGCCACCGACGCCACTCGCCCGCTGCTGGAAGGTGTGCAGAAGAAAATCGGCTTTCTGCCCAACCTCTTCAAAGTATTGGCACACGCCCCGGCGGTGCTGGCCTCATACCTGCAAAATTCGGCGGCACTGGCCAAGACGTCCCTGAGTGCTAAGGAAAAAGAAGCGGTGTCCCTCGCCACGTCGCAGGTCAACGGCTGCGACTACTGCCTCGCCGCTCACACGCTGTTTGCCAGCAAAGCCGGGCTGTCGGGTCAGGACATCCTCAGCGCCCGCCAGGGTGAACTCAACGCCTATGCCACCCTCGCCCGCCAGGTCACCGAAAGCCGTGGCCACCTGACGGTCGAGCAGATCACTGCCGCCCGTACCGCCGGCATCGACGACGGCAAGATCATCGAAGTGATCGCCCTCGTGGCTTCGCAAACGCTGACCAACTACCTGAACAACACAGCGCTGACCGACATCGACTTCCCGGCCATCGACGCCTGAGCCGATCCAGCGTAATTCCTGCCTGAAACAACCTGTGGGAGCGAGCTTGCTCGCGAAGGCGGAGTGTCAGTCGACATCATAGGTGCCTGATACAACGCTTTCGCGAGCAAGCCCGCTCCCACAGGCTCAGTGTCACATCAGGTTGACCGCGATCATAAGACGGTCAGGTATTGGTTTTCAGCTTGGTCCACAAACGCGTGCTGAGGCGTGCGATGGCCGCGGGCAAGTCCTCAACGGTGAACAGCTTGTCCATCACGGTTTTCGGCGGATAGATCGCCAGGTCCTGCTTCACCGCCGGGTCGACGAAAGCATCCGCCGCGCTGTTGGGGTTGGCGTAGTGGATGCTGTTGCTGATGTTGGCAATCACCTTCGGCTCCAGCAGGTAGTTCATGTAGGCGTAGCCGTTCTTCTCGTGTGGCGCGCTCTTGGGCATGACCACCATGTCCAGCCACAGGGTGGAACCTTCGTCCGGGATCGAGTAGGCAATATCGATCCCGTTTTTGGCTTCCCTGGCGCTGGCGGCGGCCTGCACGATATCGCCGTTGAAACCGATCACCGCGCAGACGTTGCCGTTGGCCAGGTCGCTGATGTACTTGGACGAATGGAAATACTGGACGTATGGGCGGATCTTCAGCAGCGCCTGCTCGGCTTTCTTGTAGTCGGCCGGCTCGTGGCTATGAGGCGGCAGCCCCAGGTAGTTGAGGGTGATCGGCAGGATCTGCGTCGGGTTGTCGATGATCGCCACACCGCACTCGCTGAGCTTCTTGATGTTGTTCTCGTCGAAAAACAGGCTCCAGGAACGGGTGACATCGGTGTTGCCGAAAATCGCCTTGATCTTCTCGACGTTGTAACCGATGCCCGCCGTGCCCCACATATAGGGGTAGCCGTACTGGTTACCCGGATCGTTGACCTCAAGCTTCTTCATCAACGCCGGGTCGAGGTTTTTCCAGTTGGGCAGCTGGCTCTTGTCGAGTTTCTGGATGGCGCCGGCCTTGATCAGGCGCGACAGGAAGTGGTTCGACGGGCTGACCACGTCATACCCGGTGTTGCCGGTCATCAGCTTCGATTCCAGCACTTCGTTGCTGTCGTGGATGTCGTAGGTCGCCTTGATCCCGGTGTCCTTGGTGAAACTGGCCAGGGTGTCGTCGGCGATGTAGCCGTTCCAGTTGGAAATGTTGACGGTTTCGTCGGCATAGGTGGCGGCGGAAAACGTCGAGATCAGGGCCACAAGGGAAAGCGTATTGACGCGCATGTTGAATCACCTTCGATGGGAAGTGCTGTTGTTCTTGTTGTGAAGCCGGTTTTGTCAGACTTCGGTTCTGGCTCGGGCGGCTTCCACGCGCATACGCAGCATGGCACCGATGTCGAGCAACGGCTTGGGGGGCAGCCAGCCGGGTTGCGCTCGGGCGATGACCGATTGCAGCAACGGTGAATCACCGCCCGACGCAAGTTCCGCCAGCAAGCGGCCCCACAGCGTGCCCCGCGCCACTCCGGAGCCATTGCACCCGGCCACGGCAAACACACCCTCCTCGACCTTGCCGAAATACGGTTGCCCGGAGCGCGAAGCGCTGAGATGGCCGGTCCAGGTGTATTCAATGTCCTGCTCGCCGAGCATCGGGAAACGCCGTTGCAACCCCAGCACATGGTGCTGGCGGCGGGTCGACAATTCGCTCAATGACAAATCCCGGGAGCGGTATTCCGCGGTGTTGCGGATCATCACCCGGCGATCCGGGGTCAGGCGCACCGTGGCACCAAGCGGTCGGGTAGACAGCACGCCCCAGGGCTCTGGCGCTCCGAGCGCTTGAAATTCTTGATCGCTGAGCGGCCGCGTGAGGCTGGCGCTGAGTTCCATCGCGAAGGTGCCGCTGTCGTCGATCCCTGAACGAGGAATGAAGGCGTTCAGGCAGACCAACACTTGTTTGGCCTCAATGCAGCCGTTTTGGCCCCGGGCGTGAATCCGGCCGTTGCCCAGGCGCTCAAGACCTGTGATATCGGTGTTCTCGTAGACCGTCACCTTCTGCGGCAAGGCATCGAGCAGGCCTCTCACGTACTTCGCCGGTTGCAGCAGCGCATTGCCATTGCCGCACCAGATTCCGGCACGGTAGTGTCGGGTGCCGAGTTTTTCCTTCAGCGCCTCGCCTTGCAGAAACTGCGCGCTGGCACCAACGGCGCGCAGGGTCTGCAACTTGGCCTCGACGTGGGTCAGCTTGCGTGGATCGCTGACAGCGAAGAAATAGCCCGACTCCCTGAAGTCGCATTCGATGCCATGGCGGGCAATCTGCTTGCGGACTTCGGCGGCGGCTGCGCGGCCGATTGAGGTATCCACTTGATACCCGGCGAACCCGTCGCAGCCCGACAACTCGCCAACGGCGGGATGCTCATGGGCCACCACAAAACCGGAATTGCGTGCCGAAGCGCCTTGCGCAGCCCGTTGCCGGTCGACGACTACGATGCGCGCCTGGGGATGCATTTGCGCCAGGGTGTGTGCGGCACTCAGCCCGGTGATGCCGGCACCGATCACCAGCCAATCGGCTTGCTGCGTGCCTTTAAGCGGATCGCGCAGAGTCGAACTCCCCGCTTGCGCAATCCAGCCACAGATATTTTCCATGCGTCACCTCAGGTTCTTGTTCTGCGAGCCGTCTCGATCCACAGCAGCGATGTATGCATGATTCGCATAAGCGCTTTGCGAGGCCGGCGGCGATGACTAGAATCTAAAGGCTCAAAACACCGACAACCAACGTTATTAAATCATCGAGGTATTCTGAAAACGAATGGATAAACTACGCCACGTGCCTTCGCTGCAGGGCTTGCAGGCCCTGGTCGAGGTCGCCGAGTCAGGCAGCTTCACGCAGGCTGCGCAAACGCTATGCCTGACCCAAAGCGCCGTGAGCCGACAAATCCAGCAACTGGAGAGCCACTTTGGCGTGCCGCTGTTTGTCAGGAGCAGCCGCAGCATTCAGCTGACCGCGGAGGGCGAACAGGTTCTGGCCAGCGCCCGCAACATCCTCGAACAGTTGCGGACCCTCGAAGATCGGCTCGCGCCGCAAAAACGCCCGTTCCGCATTCGCATGCACGTGTCACTGGCGGTGCGTTGGTTACTACCCAGACTGAGTGATTTCTACCGGCATCACCCGGACGTATCCCTGGCAATTGAAACCGTGGCCACCGAAGTGGTCGAGCCGGCCAGTGACAGCGACGCCTATATCCTTTACCTGCCCGAACCGGCCACAGCGCCCGATTGCCTGACCCTGTTCGAAGAAGCATTGGTGCCCGTGTGCGCGCCGGGCCTGGGCACCCCGGCCCGGCCATTGGCTTCGCTGGAGGATCTGTCGGGGTTCGCATTGCTGCATCGCTCTAGCGATCAACATGACTGGCAGGACTGGCTGTCCGCCAACGGCGGCAAGTCGTTGAACGACTATCGGCACACTCCCTTCAACCTCGACGAACTGGCGCTCGACGCCGCCGCTCGGGGGCTGGGGGTGGCGATGACTGACATGACCCTGGCGGGCGAGTCGATTCAACGCGGCGAACTGGTGATTCCGTTCGGCGAGCCGTTGAAGACCCGGGGGATTTACTCGCTGTGCCTGCAACCCTCGGCGGCATCGCATCCGGCGTGCGCGCCAGTGATGCAATGGTTCACTGCGCAAACCACTGCATGACCCTGTGGGAGCGGGCTTGCTCGCGAAGGCGTCGGGTCAGTTGATATTTACTTCGCTGACACACCGCTTTCGCGAGCAAGCCCGCTCCCACAGGGGGTCCTCAATCATCCTCATGCAACTTGATGCCGCGTTTATGCAACACATGCGGCACCACCAGCACCAGCAACGTCAGGGCGAGGAAAAACGCCGAGATCGGTTGCGTGAGGAACACCGTCCAGTCGCCCTGGCTGATGGACAAGGCGTTGCGCAGTTGTTTCTCGGCCATTGGCCCCAGCAACATACCGACGATCACCGGGGCGACGGGGAAGTCGAACCGCCGCATCAACACCCCGCCCCAGCCAATCGCCAACATCAGCAGCAGGTCGAAGGAGGAGTGGCGCATGCCGTACACGCCGATGGTGGCGAATACCAGGATGCCGGCGTTCAGGTACGGCCGGGGGATTTGCAACAGCTTGACCCACAGGCCCACCAGCGGAAGGTTCAACACCAGCAGAATCACGTTGCCGATATACAGCGAGGCTACCAACGTCCAGACCAGCTCAGCGGAGGTTTCGAACAGCATCGGTCCCGGTTGCAGGTTGTAGTTCTGGAACGCCGCCAAGAGGATTGCAGCAGTAGCGGACGTCGGGATGCCCAGGGTCAGCAACGGCACCAAAGACCCGGTCGCGCTGGCGTTGTTGGCCGCTTCCGGGCCGGCGACGCCTTCGATGGCGCCCTTGCCCTTGTTGGCGGAAAACTCCTTGGGATAGCGGCTGAGTTTGCGTTCGGTGGAATAGGACAGAAAGGTCGGAATCTCGGCGCCACCGGCCGGAATCGAGCCAAACGGAAAACCGATCAGCGTGCCCCGAAGCCACGCGGGCACCGAGCGTTTCCAGTCGGCGCGGGTCATCCACAACGAGGTCAGGCGATGCCGTCCTTCGTTTGATTCCGTCTGATAGAGCAAGCTGTACAAGGCCTCGCCAACCGCGAACAAGCCGACCGCCACCAGCACCACCTCAATACCGTCCACCAGTTCGGGAACACCCAACGTGTAGCGGGCAATACCCGAAGTCGAATCCAGCCCGATCAAACCGATGGTCAACCCGACGCCCAGCGAAGCGAACCCACGCAGCATCGAAGCACCGAGCACGGCCGACACCGTGGTGAACGACAACACCAGGATCGCGAAATACTCGGTCGGGCCGAAATTCAGTGCCAGCCTGGCCACGATGGGCGCGAACAGCGTCAGCAAAATCGTGGCAATGGTGCCGGCTACGAAGGAGCCTATCGCCGCCGTTGCCAGCGCAGGTCCGGCCCGGCCGTTGCGCGCCATCAGGTTGCCTTCCAGGGCCGTGACCATGGAAGACGATTCACCGGGCGTGTTAAGCAGGATCGAGGTGGTGGAGCCACCGAACTGCGCGCCGTAATAGATCCCGGCGAACATGATCAAGGCGCCAGTGGGATCGACCTTGGCTGTGATCGGCAACAACAGGGCCACCGTCAGCGCCGGACCGATCCCCGGCAACACGCCGATGGCGGTGCCGAGCAGGCAGCCGATGAAACCCCACATCAGATTGATTGGCGTCAGTGCCGAGGAAAAACCCATCGCCAGGCTTGAAAGAATGTCCACGGTGTCGATCTCCTTTCAAATCCAGACGTTGATCAGCGGTGGCAGGGAAACCCCCAGCCCGGCGTTGAACAGCCAGTAGATCGGCAGGGTCAAGGCAATGCCGATGGCCAGGTCCCGCACCGGATGACGGCTACCAAAACCCCGCGCCGAACAGGCAAACAGCAACCCGGCGGCCAGCACAAAACCGGTCAGGTTGATCAGCACCGCCACCCCGACCAGCCCTGCGGTTACCCAGGCCGCACCGGTTTTCCCACCGGGCACCGTGGCAGTGTCGTTCTCCAGTTCGCGAAAGCCGCCACTGATAGCCTGATACCCCAGCAACAGCCCCACGCCCCCCAGAAACGCCGCCACGACATAGGGATAAACGTACGCCGGGAGGATGACGAAACCCATTTCGGGCGGAAAACGGTGGGCGCCAATCGCCAACACGACACTGATGGCAATCAAGCCGATGCCGACCGCCAGTTGCGTCGGCACCACTGCGCGCAGGGTGGTCATGTCAAAGCAACCCGACCTTGACCAGCATGGCGCGCAACCGCTCGTGTTCTTCGTCGACGAATTTGCCGAACTCATCACCGGTCAGCACGCTGGATGTCCAGGCGTTGGTCTGGATGTTGTCCTGCCAGACCTTGCTGTTGGTGGCGGCCACCACAGCGTCGATCACCTCTTTACGCTGCTGCGGGGTGAGGCCCGCTGCACCATAAACGCCGCGCCAGTTGCCGATCGTCACGTCATAGCCGCTTTCCTTGAGGGTCGGTGCGTCAATACCGGGAACACGCTCTGGCGCGCCGATGGCCAGGACCCGGAACTGACCGTTCTTGATGTACTGGCCGAGCTCGGCGTAACCGCCGGTGATCACTTTGAGCTGGCCGCCCAGTGCCTGGGCAACCACTTCGCCTCCCCCTCCGAAGGCCACGTAGTTGACCTTGTTGACCGGCACGTCCAGCTTGCCGGCCAGCTCGGCGATGCCGATGTGATCCACTGAGCCCTTGGAGCCGCCGCCCCAGGTGATGCTCGTTGGATTGGCCTTGAAGGCCTTGATCAGGTCATCGAGGGTCTTGTATTCAGATTCCTTGCGCACGGCGATCACGTTGTACTCGGTGAACAGCCGGGCGATGGGCGTCACATCTTTCAGGCTGATCTGCGGTTTGTTCTGTTCGATGCCCGCAACCATGATCGCCCCGACCACCAACAGCGCATTCGGATCGCTCTTGGTGCTGTTGGCAAATTGCGCCAGGCCCAGGGTCCCGCCCGCCCCGCCCTTGTTCTCGAACGTCACGGCCTTGGCCGTATTGGCTTCGACCATCGCCTTGCCCAGTACCCGGGCAGTCTGGTCATAACCACCACCCACTGAACCCGGGGCCATGAATTTCACGGTATCCAGCGCGAAGGCTGGTGCGACAAGCACGGCAGCGCTTAAACCGGCGGCCATGCAGCGACTTAAACGACGGATCAAAGCGGACATGGGCATCTCCTGATTGCATTGTTTTTATAGGTGCCGTTTGCCCATCGAGGTGTTCGATGAACATGGGCCTGCGAACAAGCTTAGGCCATGGATCCGCGGGTTGATCTGTTTTGCTGAAACCACCCGCCAATAACACCGCCCCCCCTGTAGGAGCCCCCTGTGGGAGCGAGCTTGCTCGCGATGACGGAGTGTCAGTCGACATTTTTGGTATCTGACACACCGCTATCGCGAGCAAGCTCGCTCCCACAGAGGGGGTTGCGGTGTTGCGGGCGGCGCTTTATTACAACTTTGTAATCGAGCTGTTGGTCGGCTGTCCGGATCGCCTCGTTAACCTGAACTCACTGTCAGGCCAACCACCGGCAGCCACCCTGCCCTTGTAGAGAGAGATTCGTCATGAAAATGTTGATCGCGGGTTTTGCCGCCCTGCTCGCCACCGGTTCTGCGTTTGCCGCTACCCAGTCCACCTCGCCGGTCATCCACGACAAAGACGGTTTTTATGTGCCGGTGGATGTGGCCAAAGTGCTGTCCATGACCGACCTTAACGGCAAGTGCGGCATCGTTCCGGCGCAGTTCAACTACCTCGACCACCAGGGTCGCGAGCACCAGCTGGACTATCGGGTCCAGGGCGTAGGTTGTCTTGGCGAGAACTGAGCGGATGCCTGTATTCACCACTGGCCGGGCTACACTTGCGCCACTGGCTTGCCCCTGTAGCCCGACCGAATCAGGCAGATTTCCATGAATATCCTCGTAGTCGAAGACGAACCCAAGGCCGGCAATTACCTGCTAAACGGCCTGCAGGAACTCGGATACACAGTGAGCCTGGCGCGGGATGGCGTCGATGGCTTGCACCTGGCCCTGGAACACGATTTCGATGTGATCGTGCTGGACGTGATGATGCCGAAGATGGATGGCTGGGAAGTCCTGCGCCGCTTGCGCAAGGAAGCCGATACGCCGGTGCTGTTCCTCACCGCCCGGGATGACATCGCCGACCGCATCAAAGGCCTCGAACTGGGTGCCGACGATTACCTGATCAAACCTTTCTCCTTCGCCGAACTGGTGGCGCGCCTGCGCACCCTGACCCGGCGCGGTCCTACCCGGGAAGACGAACACCTGCATGTCGACGACCTGCAGATCGACGTGCTCAAGCGTCGCGTCAGCCGCGCCGGCAATCGCATCACCCTGACCAACAAGGAGTTTGCCCTGCTGCACCTGTTCGCTACACATCTGGGCGAAGTGCTGTCGCGCTCAATGATTGCCTCGCGGGTCTGGGACATGAATTTCGACAGCGACACCAATGTCGTCGATGTCGCGGTGCGCCGCCTGCGCCTGAAAATTGATGATCCGTTCCCGCTCAAGCTGATCCACAGCGTGCGCGGCATCGGCTACCGCTTCGACACTCAACCCTGAACGCCCCCATGAATGCGATGACGCCGCTGCAATCCGCCACCCGCCTCAGCCACTCCCTGACCCTGCGTCTGGCACTGGTGTTTGCCCTGCTGGCATTTGTCTCGCTGGCCCTGCTTGGCGTGGCGCTGTACCGCGACCTGGAACGCGAGTTGATCCGCCGCGACGACATTGCCCTGATCACCCGCATCGACCAGTTGCGTACCTTCCTCAACGACAGCAATACCCTGGACCTGATCAAGGCCAAGCCGGCGCTGTTCCAGAACATGATGGGCAACCGCGAGGCCCTGCTGAGCATCGGCACCCCTGGCCAGCCGCCGTTGCTGGTGGTCAACCCGGGCAACCTGAAGATGCCGGTGCTGACCCCGGTGGCCATGGATCATCGGCTGACCCTGGACGACGTGCAGCATTTGCCCAACGTCAATGGCGTGCCGTTTTCCGCTTTGGCGGCGACCATCGACTCGGGTGATCTGGGCAGCCTGCAAGTGGTGACCGGGCGCCTGATGACCGAGCGCACCGCCGTGCTCGCCGACTACCGGTTCAATGTCTACCTGTTCGCCAGTGTCGCGGCGATTCTGCTGGCGCTGTCCGGTTATGTGCTGGTGCATCGCGGCCTGTTGCCCGTGCGGCGCCTGGCGCGCCACACCCAGAGCATCGACGTCGGCAACCTCAACGAACGCCTCGACAGCCAGGGCGCGCCGCTGGAACTGCTGCCGATGATCGACGCCTTCAACGCCATGCTCGACCGGCTGGACAAAGGCTTCATACAGCTGGGCCAGGTGTCGACGGACATGGCCCACGAGCTGCGCACGCCGATCAACAACCTGCTCGGCGAAACCCAGGTGGCCTTGCAGCAGAACCGTAGCACCGACGCCTATCAGCAGCTGCTGGCTTCGAATGTCGAGGAACTCGAGCGCCTGGCGCGCATGCTCGACAACATGCTGTTCCTGGCCCGCACCGATCCGCGCAGTGCCTTGCGCCAGCGTCAGGAGCTGGATGCCGCTGACGAAATGCAACGCATGGCCGACTATTTCGAAGGCCCGGCGACCGACGTCGGCATCTGCATCGATGCCCGGGGCAGCGGCTTGATCTGGGCCGAGCCGATGCTGCTGCGTCGGGCATTGGCCAACCTGTGCGCCAATGCCATCAAGTACGGCGCTCCGCACTCCGAGCTGTGCATCCACGCCAACCCGACCGCCGACGGCATCCAGGTGCAAGTGCGCAACCACGGCCCGACCATCGCGCCCCAGCATCTGCCACGGTTGTTCGAACGTTTCTACCGGGTCGACGAGTCCCGCGAACGCTCGGCCCAATCCAATGGCCTGGGCCTGTCGATCGTGGCGACGATCATGCAATTGCACAACGGTGCCTGCAACGTCAGCAGCGCCGACGGTATCACCTGCTTCGAACTGTTTTTCCCGGCGCGGCAACAGCATAAGTAACGCCTGAACGAAAACCACCCGGGGCACTTCCGGCAAAACAATGCTCAAGGATGCGTGTCATGACCTAACCTCATTGGCTAAGTGACTAACAACCCGTCGAGCACGCGAATGTTCAATGTATTGAAGTCAATGATTTACGTCGCCTTCGCGCTTCTGGTGGCGAGCCCGGGATGGCTGTTGGCGGCGCCCGTGGCCGACACCCTTGCTCCCACCACCACAACCCCGGTCATCAGCATCTCCGACAGCGATCTACTGGGGTTGCAAAACCAGCTGAACATTCTCAAGCAGCAGGTTTCCCTGGCCACTAATTACACCCAACTGGAAAGCGCCCAAGGCCTGGTGCAGGCACTCATTCAGGATATTGATCGCCAGTCCACATCGCTGTTGCCCGGACAGGAGCAGCTGCAGGCACAACTCAATGTGTTGGGGCCAGTGCCACACGACGAGAACGCATTGGTGACGTCGGCCATTACCACCCAACGAGACGTCCTCGGCGAGCAAAAGAACAAGATTGATAGCCAAATCAAAACCCTGGCCGCACTGAAAACAAGTGCCGCCGAGCTGATCACCCAGATTGCCAGTATTCGCCGCACCCTGCTGGAGGCAGAGGTAACCCAGCAGACCAACAGCATCTTGCACCCGCGATTCTGGTCGCCATTGTTCGATTTTCCTGCCGATGACCGCCGACGTTTCCACAGCGTCATCCAGCAACTCGAGGCCACGCACCAGGCCGCCTGGCAACCCGGACAACGCATGTTCACGGCCACGCTGCTAATACTGGCGCTGGCCATATGGACCGTGGGGCGACCGCTCGCCAACCGGGGTCTGGCGTGGTTGTGCTTTCATCGAATGCCTGAAGGTCGGTTACGGCGCAGCTCCCTTGCGCTGGCCTCGGTAATGGCGACGGTGCTGACCGCCGGCGCGGCCCTGCAACTGCTGCATTTTGCCGCGACCCGCCAACTGCCCTACACCCCGCTGCTGGCCGAACTGACGCAATACCTGGAAAAGCTTGCCTATACCTGCGTGCTGATCACCGGATTGAGCCGCGCGTTGCTATCGACCCAACATCCTTCATGGCGCCTGCCTAATATTTCCGATCCGGTAGCACTGGCGATGGAGCCCTATTCCAGACTGCTGGCAAGCCTGCTGCTGGTGCTGGTGACACTGGTGCAATTGAGCAATGTCACCGGCATGAGCGCCGAAGTGGTGCTGTTCGGTCGGGGTATCGTCGCGTTGGTCGCTGCTCTGGTGATCGGCGCGCTCCTGTTGCGCGTCAGCAAGACTCGCCGGGAAATAATCGCGGCCGGAGAAGCCCCCGAAGGCGTCACCACCTTCGCCGGCCTGATTTATACCTTTGCCGGCATTGCCGTAGTCGTGTCCCTGTTCGCCCTGCTGATCGGCTACGTGACGATGGCCCGGTTCATCACCTACGAAATGGTCTGGATATTCATCATTTTCGCCGGTTTCTACCTGCTCACACAGGTCTACCAAGACACCTGCGACTACCTTTTTTCGCCCAGGCAAGCTGCCGGCAAAGCCATCAAGCAGCTACTGGGCATCGGTAATCCGCGCCTGGAACAGATCTGCACTGTGTTGTCCGGGGCTGGTCGCGCCATCCTCCTGCTGATCGGCGTCATTGCCTTGTTTGTCGGCGGTGTAGGTACGACGCTCGGGCAACTGGTCACCAACACCGTGGCCATACTCGGCGGCGACGGGTTGCGCAAACTGAACATCGTCCCGGACAACCTGGTGAATGCCGTCCTGGCCCTGGTGATCGGCATCTACCTGATCCGCTCATTGCGGCGCTGGCTGGACAGCGAGTTCCTGCCGAAAACCGAGATGGACCCGGGCATGTGCGCCTCGCTGAGCACCCTGTTTGCCAACATCGGCTACGTGTCCGTCGTCTTGCTCACGCTGTCGTCGCTGGGGATCAAGTGGACCAACCTGGCCTGGATCGTCAGTGCCCTGTCGGTAGGTATCGGCTTTGGCCTTCAGGAGATCGTGAAGAACTTCATCTCCGGCCTGATTCTGCTGACCGAACGCCCGGTGAAAGTCGGCGACCTGATCAGCATCAGTGGCGTGGAAGGCGACATTCGCCGGATCAACGTGCGGGCCACAGAAATACAACTGGCCGACCGCTCGATCATGATCGTGCCCAACTCCCACCTGATTTCGCAGAACCTGCGCAACGTCACCCTCGGCGGCAGCGCCCAGGGTGTGGTGATACTCGAACTGATGTTTCCGCTGGACATCGACCCGGAGCAAGTACAAAACCTGCTGTACGACACCTTCACCGAACACGAATCCATTCTGGATAAGCCGGTGCCTTTTTTACGCTTCAGTCAGCTGAAACCTGAAGGCATCACGTTGACCATCACCGGTTATGTCGGCAGCCCACGCACGGTCGGCGCGATCAAAAGCGAGCTGCTGTTTGAAATTCTCAAGCGGCTGGGGGCCGCGGGGATCGAGCTGGCGAAACCACCTGCCGCGTGATGCTCAATCATGCGGCAGGCCGTCGGTGCGTCAATGGGTGACGGGATGAATGACTGAGAACGACGTGCTCCGGAGTGTCCAGCTGTATCCCTGGCAAGCCTTCAACATTGACCGTTCGGACGATGGACTCACTGACGGCAAATCAGTAACGTAACCGGCGCTGCTTTCGAACCTGGAAAATCGAAAAGGGAGTTTGCATCGTGACCGACGATACAAAAACGAAAGGACCGGCTTCGTACTTCCCGTCAATTGAAAAAAAGTATGGGCAGCCGATCACCCACTGGCTGGATTTGCTCAAAACCGTCAGCAACAAGAAACACATGGAAATGGTGGCTTGGCTCAAAACCGAACACGGCATGGGTCATGGTCATGCTAATGCGTTGGTTGCCTATCATTTGGCAAGCACCAAAAGCGACTAGCCTTTCATCCAACCCACCACGCCGGACATCAATATGCCCGCCCCCGAATCCACCCTCCTCGACAGCTGGCACCACAACGCCCGCGCCTGGATCGAAGCCATCCGCACGGGCACCATCGAAAGTCGCCTCAAGGTCACCGACCAGGCCATCCTGCTGGCAGTGCTCGGTCGCCAACCGGAACGCGTACTCGACCTGGGCTGCGGCGAGGGCTGGCTGTTGCGTGCACTGGCTGAACGGGGCATTGACGCGGTGGGTGTGGATGGCGACGCGACGCTGGTCGAGGCGGCACGAGCGGCGGGGTCGTCGCCGGTGCATGTGGCGAGCTATGAAGCATTGGTAGAAGCGAAAGTCGACATTGGCCGTGACTACAACCTGATCTGCGCCAATTTTGCCCTGCTGCATCAGGACATCATCCCTCTGCTCGCCGCCATGAACGCACTGCTCACCCCTGGCGGCGCGCTGGTGATCCAGACGCTGCATCCGTGGACGGCTGCGGCGGGCGACTATCAGGATGGTTGGCGGGAAGAGACCTTCGCCGGGTTCAAGGGGCAGTGGCAGCCCATGCCGTGGTATTTCCGAACCCTATCCAGTTGGTTCAATGCACTGGACATGGCCGGTTTTACGCTGGCCGGCCTGCAGGAGCCGCAGCACCCGCAAAGCCCTGTGCCACAGTCGTTGCTGTTGGTGGCCGAACCGCGGCGCTAACACGATAGTGATCTGGCAGTCGCTTTTTTGGTGGCTGTGATGCCGCCTTCGCGAGCAAGCCCGCTCCCACAGGTTCAGCGGTTGAGCGCAAAATCTGCGTACTACCCAAATCATTGTGGGAGCGGGCTTGCTCGCGAAGAGGCCGGCACATTTGACATCGATGTCGCCTGATACTCCGCCTTCGCGAGCAAGCCCGCTCCCACAGGTTCAGCGGTTGAGCGCAAGATCTGCGAACTACCCAAATCATTGTGGGAGCGGGCTTGCTCGCGAAGAGGCCGGTACATTCGACATCGATGTCGCCTGATACTCCGCCTTCGCGAGCAAGCCCGCTCCCACAGGTTCAGCGGTTGAGCGCAAGATCTGCGAACTACCCAAATCATTGTGGGAGCGGGCTTGCTCGCGAAGAGGCCGGTACATTCGACACCGATGTCGCCTGACACTCCGCCTTCGCGAGCAAGCCCGCTCCCACAGGTTCAGCGGTTGAGCGCAAAATCTGCGTACTACCCAAATCATTGTGCGGGCTTGCTCGCGAAGAGGCCGGTACATTCGACATCGATGTCGCCTGACACTCCGCCTTCGCGAGCAAGCCCGCTCCTACAGGTTCAGCGGTTGAGCGCAAGATCTGCGAACTACCCAAATCATTGTGGGAGCGGGCTTGCTCGCGAAGAGGCCGGTACATTCGACATCGATGTCGCCTGATACTCCGCCTTCGCGAGCAAGCCCGCTCCCACAGGTTCAGCGGTTGAGCGCAAGATCTGCGAACTACCCAAATCATTGTGGGAGCGGCGGTGCATCCAGCAAAGCGTCAGGCCCATTCTTTACGCAGTTGACGCGCAGCGTTGACCATGTGCACCAGTGCCGCTTCGGTTTCCGGCCAGCCGCGGGTTTTCAGGCCGCAGTCCGGGTTGACCCACAGGCGGTCGGCGGGGATGCGCCTGGCTGCTTTGCGCAGCAGGTTGGCCATTTCCGAGGAGTCCGGCACGCGTGGCGAGTGGATGTCGTACACGCCAGGGCCGATTTCGTTCGGGTAGGCGAAGGCTTCGAACGCGTGCAACAACTCCATGTCCGAGCGCGAGGTTTCGATGGTGATCACGTCGGCATCCATGGCGGCAATGGACTCGATCACGTCGTTGAACTCGCTGTAGCACATGTGGGTGTGGATCTGGGTTTCGTCACGCACACCGGATGCACACAGGCGGAACACTTCGGTCGCCCAGTCCAGATAGTGCTGCCACTGCGCCTGGCGCAACGGCAAGCCTTCGCGGAACGCAGCTTCGTCGATCTGCACGATCTTGATCCCGGCGGCTTCCAGGTCCATGACCTCATCGCGAATCGCCAGGGCCAGTTGACGGGCCTGCACTTCGCGGCTGACGTCCTCGCGGGGGAACGACCACATCAGCATGGTCACGGGCCCTGTCAGCATGCCCTTCATCACTTTGTCGGTGAGGCCTTGGGCGTAGCGGATCCACTCCACCGTCATGGCTTTCGGGCGGCTCAGGTCGCCGAAGATCACCGCCGGTTTCACGCAACGCGAACCGTAGCTCTGGACCCAGCCGAAACGGGTGAACACATAACCGTCGAGTTGCTCGGCGAAGTATTCGACCATGTCGTTACGCTCGGCTTCACCGTGCACCAGCACGTCCAGGCCCAGGCGCTCCTGAATTTGCACGGCGTGGCGAATCTCGCTGTGCATGGCGTCGGTGTATTCGGCTTCGGTCAGCTTGCCTTGTTTGAACGACTGGCGCGCCAGGCGAATCGACGCGGTTTGCGGGAACGAACCGATGGTGGTGGTCGGGAACAGTGGCAGGTTCAGGCCTGCGCGCTGCTTGGCAATACGCTGGGCAAACAGCGACTGACGCTGGCTGTCCTGGGCGGTGATCGCCGCAACCCGTGCCTGCACGGCTGGCTTGTGAATGCGAGGCGAAGCAGCACGGCTGGCCTGCACGGCGCGGCTTTGAGTCAGCGCTGCAAGCACCTGCGGCGCTTCCGGCGCGTTGACCGCCTGGGCCAGCACCGCCACTTCCTCGCACTTCTGTACGGCAAAGGCCAGCCAGCTTTTCAGTTCGGCATCGAGCTTGTCTTCACGACCCAGGTCGACCGGGCTGTGCAGCAGCGAGCAGGATGGCGCGACCCACAGGCGATCACCCAGACGCTCGTGAGCGTATTGCAGGGTGGCCAAGACGTTTTCCAGATCGCAGCGCCAGACGTTACGGCCATTGACCACACCCAGCGACAGCACTTTGTAGGCCGGCAGGCGATCGAGAATGGTCGGGAACTGCTCAGGTGCACGGACCAAGTCGATGTGCAAACCGTCCACCGGCAGATTGGCGGCCAGGCCCAGATTATCTTCCAGACCGCCGAAGTAAGTGGCGACCAGCTTCTTCAACGGATCGCGCTGAATCAGGTTGTAGGCACGCTCAAAGGCATTTTTCCATTCTTGCGGCAGATCGAGCACCAGGATCGGCTCGTCGATTTGCACCCATTCAACGCCCTGTTCCGCGAGGCGCTGGAAGATCTGGCCGTACAGCGGCAGCAGGCGATCCAGCAGCTCCAGCTTGTCGAACCCGGCACCCTTGGCCTTGCCCAGCCACAGGTATGTCAGCGGGCCAATGATCACCGGCTTGACGTGGTGACCCAGCGCACGGGCTTCTTCGACTTCTTCGAACAGTTGATCCCAGCCGAGCTGGAACTGCTGGTCGGCGCTGAACTCAGGGACGAGATAGTGATAGTTGGTGTCGAACCACTTGGTCATTTCCTGGGCGTGCGCGCCACCGCAGCAACTGTTGTTCACACCGCGAGCCATGCCGAACAGGGTTTGCAGGCTGGCCTTGCCATCGTGCGGACGGAAACGCTCCGGGATCACGCCGAACATCAACGAGTGGGTCAGGACCTGGTCGTACCAGGCAAAGTCGCCGACCGGCAACAGTTCGATTCCGGCCTTTTTCTGCAAATCCCAGTGGGTCTTGCGCAGGTCACGGCCCACGTCACGCAGACCGGCTTCGTCGAGCTCGCCCTTCCAGAACGCCTCTTGGGCCTTTTTCAGTTCACGGTCGCGGCCAATGCGCGGAAATCCAAGGGAATGGGCAACAGCCATGTCAAATAACTCCAATGCGTTTGATGGGAGCCATTGTCGACAGTTGCCCACGAGTGAGACAAACTCATTTTAATATTGATGATCACAAATTATTCTCATGATCGAAGGTGCTGCGCAACCGCCGCTGGATGGACGCCTGGCTCAACGCGATCGCCCCGATGTTCAACCCGTACCTGAAAAAACCACTGGCGTGACCGAACCGTGGCGTGTGCGTAAGCCGGGCGTCGATGGCATCATCACTCGCTACGAAAATTTCGATGCCCGCCCCTCTGATCGGCTAAGGAATAGTCCCGATGCGTATCAAAACACTGCTGGCCTGTGCCACGGCGTTCCACCCAGACATCAACGCGCAGACCGCCAGGATCACCCCATGACGGCCATTTTTCGGCCGCGTCCGACGTTGATCTTTTTGCTGCTGTTGCTGGTGCTGGTGTTCTGGCTGTCCCTGGCCCTCGGGCCGCTCAGCCTGCCACTGGGCGATACGTTGCTGGCGGGGATGCGCCTTTTGGGGTTGCCACTTGACGGTGGCGACACGCAACAGGCGGAGCTGATCCTCGGTCAAATCCGCCTGCCGCGCAGCTTGCTCGGTATCGCCGTCGGTTCGGTATTGGCTTTGTCCGGCGTCGCGATGCAGGGGTTGTTCCGCAACCCCTTGGCGGATCCGGGTCTGGTCGGCGTCTCGGGTGGCGCGGCACTCGGTGCCGCCATTGCCATCGTCGGCGGCAGTCTGTTCGGCGGCTTGCCGCCTGCAATCGAACCCTACCTGCTGTCGGTCAGCGCCTTCGCCGGCGGCCTGATCGTGACGGCAGTGGTGTATCGCTTCGGTCGCCGCGACGGGCAAACCGACGTCGCCACCCTGCTCCTGGCAGGCGTGGCGATGACGGCCATGGCCGGTGCCGGGGTCGGACTGTTCACCTTCCTGGCCGACGACGCGACCTTACGCACCCTGACGTTCTGGAACCTGGGCAGCCTCAACGGCCCTGGGCAGCCTCAACGGTGCCGGTTATCCACGTTTATGGCCGTTGCTGATCGTCACTGTGGGCGTGGCGTTGTGGCTGCCGCGTCGGGCGACGGCGCTCAATGCGATGTTGCTGGGTGAATCGGAGGCCCGTCACCTGGGCTTCGACATCGAACGGATAAAGCTTGAGCTCGTATTGTGCACGGCGCTCGGTGTCGGCGCGGCGGTCGCGGCGGCCGGCCTGATCGGTTTTATCGGTCTGGTGGTGCCGCATCTGATGCGCCTGCTGGTCGGCCCGGATCACCGGGTGTTGCTGCCTGCTTCGTTACTGGCCGGTGCCAGCCTGCTGTTGCTGGCGGATCTGGCGGCGCGCTTGCTATTGGCCCCGGCCGAATTGCCTATCGGTATCGTGACGGCACTGATCGGGGCTCCGTTCTTTCTCTATCTGCTGGTACGAGGGCGTTCCTGATGCTGCGGGCAAACAACTTGCTGGTCCGCCGTGGCAACCGCACGGTACTGGCGAACATCGATATCGAGTTGCGCCCGGGCGAAGTGCTGGGTGTGCTGGGGCCGAACGGCGCCGGTAAAAGCACCCTGCTCGCTGCTTTGTGCGGCGAGCTGGCAGCCAGCGAAGGCACGGTCAGCCTTGACGAACGTCAACTCGCCGACTGGCCGGGTCAGGAGCGGGCCAAACGCCTGGCCGTGCTGCCGCAGAGTTCCTCCTTGAACTTTGCCTTTTCAGTCAATGAAGTCGTCGGCATGGGGCGCTTGCCTCACGCCAGCGGTCGGGTGCGCGATGCCGAGATCGTCGCCGAGGCGCTGCGCTGCGCCGACGCCCTGCACCTGGCCGGACGCAGCTATCTGGCCCTGTCCGGTGGCGAACGCCAGCGTGTGCACCTGGCGCGGGTGCTCGCTCAACTCTGGCCGGGTGCCGAAGGGCAAACCCTGCTGCTCGATGAACCGACGTCAATGCTCGACCCGCTGCATCAGCACACCATTTTGCAAGCCGTGCGCGACTTCGCCGAGCGCGGGACGGCGGTGCTGGTGATCCTGCACGACCTCAACCTCGCCGCACGTTACTGCGATCAACTACTGTTGTTGCAACAAGGCCTGCCCCACGCCTACGGCCCGCCGGCAGAGGTGCTGACCGCCGAGGCAATGGCGGCGGTGTACGGGCTGGAAGTGCTGATTCACCAGCATCCGGAACGCGGCCACCCGTTGATCATCGCGCGCTGATACCGCTCCCCTCTTTCAATGATCGAGGGGACTACTGCCTTACAGGGAAACCCAATGCGCTTTCTGTTGCTCTGTGCATTCAGTCTATTGGCTGCCTGCCAAACCACCCATCACGTCACGCCACCCCCAGCGCCAATCGCCCCGCAAGGCCGCGATCACACTGACCTCGGGGTTATCCGTGAACTCGCTACCGGGCGCACGTTGACGCCGCAAGAACTGGTCGAACGCCTGGCCGTTGCGCCGCGTGTGTTGGTCGGTGAACAGCACGACAACCCGGATCACCATGCCGTGCAATTGTGGCTGCTGCGCGAGTTGGCGACACAACGTGTCCAGGGCAGCCTGCTGATGGAAATGCTCAATCCCGATCAACAGGCCAAAGTCGATGCCGCGCAAGCCGCGACCCGCGCTGACCAGCCACCGGCCGATGCATTCAAGGCGCTGGTCTGGCAGGCCAATTGGGACTGGAGCGTGTATGGGGCACTCGTCACCTACGCGCTGCGCCAACCCTATCCGCTGCTGGCGGCGAACCTGGACCGTGCGCAGATCCTGCAAATCTACCAACAGCGCCCGGTATTGAAAGGTAAGGCGTCCACCACCGAACACGTACAGGCGACCTTGCTGGAGGACATTCGCGAGTCCCATTGCGGCCTGCTGCCCGAAGCGCAGATGCCGGCCATGCTCGCGGTACAGCAGCAACGCGACCGGCACATGGCGGAACGCCTGATGGCCGCGCCGACACCTGCATTGCTGCTGGCCGGTGCCTTTCACGTGCGCAAGGATCTGGGCGTGCCACTGCACCTGAAGGACCTGGGTGCCGGTGAAGGGAATGCGGTGCTGATCCTGGCCGAAGTGGACAAGACCGTGACCGCCGACAGCGCGGATTACGTGTGGTACACGGCCGCGCAGCCGGAACAGGATTTTTGCGCGAAGTTGCGTCGTTAAGCTTAAGCGAAACATTGTGGCGAGGGGGCTTGCCCCCGTTGGACTACGAAGTAGTCCCAAATACAGGCAATGCGGTTTGTCAGGTAAACCGCATGCATCTGATTGGCGACCGCTTCGCGGCCGAACGGGGGCAAGCCCCCTCGCCACAGGTATCGGCTTGCATTCAACCTCCGGCGCGACACTATGTCACGCCTCACCTCCGGCCCAATGGTCGTATCCCCCCCTCCAACACCGACACAGTTTGTTAACATCCACCCGGTTTTTTCGTCTGTACAGTCACCACGCTGTCAGTTTCAGCCTGTTCAACAGGATGCTTTTTCAATGAGTACTTTGTACACCCGCCGAACGGTCCTGCAAGGCATGGGCCTGTTGAGTCTTGGCCTGCTCGCCGGTTGCGATGACAGCAGCAAGCTGTCGTTCAAGTACGGCAAAGACCTCAGCGACAAGATCATGGGGCGCAACTTCAAGCTCAAGGACGCTCAAGGCGAAACCAGGATGCTGGGCAGTTATCGCGGCCTGATGCCTATGGTGTTCTTCGGTTTCACCCAGTGCCCGGCCGTATGCCCGACCACCCTGGCGCGTGCCGCGCAGGCCAAGAAGCTGATGGGTCGCGATGGCGAAAGGCTGCAAGTGGTCTTCATCACCCTGGACCCTGAGCGCGACACACCCGAGATGCTCGACAAGTACGTCAAGGCATTCGACCCGAGTTTCGAAGCGCTGTACGGCACGCTGGAAGAAACCGCCGCCACCGCCAAGGAGTTCGGCGTGTTCTTTGAAAAGGTCCCGAGCGGCGATACCTATACCCTCTCCCATACCGCGACCAGTTTTGTCTTCGACTCCCGGGGCAATCTGCGCCTGGGTCTGTCCACGTCCCTGACAGCCAAAGAGTGCGCAGAAGATCTGCTCACCGTGATGGAGATTTGCTGAAATGAATGCCCCGCAGGCTAAAACGCGTTTCGCACAACATTGCAAGCAACTGGCGCTGGGCGTGTCCCTGATCGGCCTGGCCTTTCAGGTATCGGCACAAACCCGGGTCGACGACGCCTGGGTCCGCGCCACCGTGGCCGGCCAGCCGTCGAGCGGCGCCTTCATGACCGTCACCGCGAGCAGCGACAGCAAACTGCTGAGCGTGCAATCGCCGGTTGCCAGGCTTGTGCAGATTCATGAAATGAGCATGAAAGACGACGTGATGAAAATGCAGCAAGCCCAGTCTGTCGCGCTGCCGGCCGGCAAAGCGGTGAGCTTCGACCCGCACGGTTACCACATCATGCTCATGGACCTGAATGCCCAGATCAAGGAAGGCGACAAGGTGCCGCTGACCCTGACCGTGGAAGACGCCAGAGGTGAGAAAGAGTCGATTCAGGTTGAAGCCGTTGCCAAGGCGATTGGCACCATGGATCACGGCAACATGGCGCATGATCACAGCAAGATGAATTGATTTCCCCGTCAGTTGAAACACAGAACCTGTGGGAGCGGGCTTGCTCGCGATGAGGCCGGCACATCCAACAACGATATTGGCTGACCCACCGCCATCGCGAGCAAGCTCGCTCCCACAGTTTTGATCTTCAGTGAATGTGAGCCCCCCCGGTCGGCCACAATACCTGTGGGAGCGGGCTTGCTCGCGAAGAGGCCGGCACATCCAACAAAGATGTTCGCTGACCCACCGTCATCGCGAGCAAGCTCGCTCCCACAGTTTTGATCTTCAGTGAATGTGAGCCCCCCGGTCGGCCACAATACCTGTGGGAGCGAGCTTGCTCGCGATGAGGCCGGCACATCCAACAAAGATGTTCGCTGACCCACCGCCATCGCGAGCAAGCTCGCTCCCACAGTTTTGATCTTCAGTGAATGTGAGCCCCTCCGGTCGGCCACAATACCTGTGGGAGCGGGCTTGCTCGCGAAGAGGCCGGCACATCCAACAACGATATTGGCTGACCCACCGCCATCGCGAGCAAGCTCGCTCCCACAGGAGTTGCCCAAAAATATCCCTTGGAAATCCACCGTCGTCGACAATTTCAACGTGCGCGACCCGCCCTGAGTCAGGTCGTTGTTGGCGGCGAGCCTTTCAGGTCTTGGCGACACCCCATGTCATTCGCCAAGACCTTTTCACATCAATTCAAACCAGCTTGAGCACGACGTTGATGTTGTTGCGCGTGGCTTTCGAGTACGGGCAGTACTGGTGCCCGGTGTCGACGATTTTTTGCGCGGTTTCACGATCCAGCCCTGGCAGGCTGACATTGAGCCGCGCCTGCAACAGGTAGCCGCCTTCATTGGTGCCCAGGTCAACTTCGGCGTCAACGGCCACATCCTTGGGCAACGCCACTTTCATTTCCCTGGCCGCCACTTGCATGGCGCCGATGAAACAGGCTGACCAACCAGCAGAGAACAGTTGTTCCGGATTGGTTCCGCCGCCGCCCGCGCCCGGGGACGACAGCTTCACATCAAGGATCCCGTCGGAGCTGCGTGAGGCGCCGTCTCGCCCGCCCGTGGTGTGGGTTTTGGCGGTGTACAACACTTTATCGATCTGGTTCATGGTGACCTCCTGATTGAGTTGTAAGAAACCGGTTTTAACACCCCATCCAGTCGCGGGGATGGTCAATCAATATAGACGTCACAGGCCAATACCGTGGTCGAGCCGACAGGCGTCCGCTTTCTATTTACTTGCGCGCCAACTTGTACCTGACGCAGTCCTCATAAAAGCTCTGCCGTACAGCAGTCGGTTTCAATCGCGACGGACTGTCATAAGTTTGTTCTGTAATACCAAGTGCCATCATGCGCATCCAGGATTTGGCGAACTTGTAGACCTGGATTTTCTGGCGGGCGGCATACAGGGAAACGCCCGAGAGCTTGAGTTCCTGCGCCCTCGCAGCGGTGCCCGCCCCCCAACTGCACATGTACTGATCATTGCTGGCCAGTTCTTTTGCTTGAGCCGAATGGGCTATACCCGCAACAACTAGCGGAATTAATACGATCCATGTCTTGCGCATCTTGACCTATTTAAGCAACTGAAAATGAACTAATTTTGCTGAGGATTTTTAAACTTGGGGGCCAGCATCGTGCCTTTTCTGCAAATTAATGCAAAAAAGAAATGGATAACGCCATTTCTTGCGAGTTTTCAATCCTTTGCTATAGCTAAGACTCTCAATCGCCAACTAAGTGAGGCAACGGAATGTCAGTCGCAAAGAAAATGAGTGTGGGGCAACTGACAATGTTGACCGCCGTCAACATGTTGGGGTCAGGTATTGTGCTACTACCAACAAAACTGGCGGAAGTCGGTGCAATTTCGATCCTTTCCTGGCTGGTGACGGCCACCGGCTCACTCGCTCTGGCCTACGCCTTTGCGCGATGCGGGATGCTCAGCCGCAAGACCGGCGGCATGGGCGGTTATGCCGAATACACGTTCGGCAAAGCGGGTAACTACATCACCAACTACACCTACGGTCTGTCGCTGTTGATTGCCAACGTGGCGATCAGTATTACCGCGGTCGGCTATATCCAGGTGTTGTTCGGGATAAAACTCGATTCGCTGCAAGTCGGTCTGGCGACTATTGCTCTGCTGTGGATCACCACCTTCGCCAACTTTGGCGGCGCGCGCATTACCGGCCGGATCGGTGCGGTGACCGTCTGGGGTGTGATTGCGCCGGTGGTGTTGGTATCCACTGTCGGCTGGTTCTGGTTTGACAGCAGCGTTTACGCCGCCGGCTGGAACCCCCACGACAAGGGCTGGTTCGAAGCGGCCGGTGCCTCGGTGGCTATCACCCTGTGGGCCTTCCTCGGTCTGGAATCGGCTTGCGCCAACACCGACGCGGTGGAAAACCCTGAGCGCAACGTACCGATTGCCGTGCTGGGCGGCACCCTGGGTGCGGCGGTGATCTACATCGTCTCCACCAACGTCATCTTCGGTATCGTCGGCAACGAAGAACTGGTCGCGTCCACCGCGCCGTTCGGCCTGGTGTTCGCCAAGATGTTCACCCCGATGGTCGGGGACATCGTGATGGCGACGATGGTGCTCGCCTGCATCGGTTCGCTGCTGGGTTGGCAGTTCACGATTGCCCAGGTGTACAAAAGCTCGGCGGACACCGGTTACTTCCTGTCGATCTTCGCCAAGGCCAACAAGGCGGGTACGCCGATTGTCGGCATGCTGGTACTGCTCGCCGCACAGACCGCACTGGCCCTGCTCACCATCAGCCCCGACTTGAGCAAGCAGTTCGATACCCTGGTCAACCTCGCGGTGGTGACCAACCTGGTGCCTTACATCCTGTCCATGGCCGCGCTGATGACCATGCAGAAAGTCTCCAACGTGCCGGAAGGCAAGGCACTGGTGACCAACGTCATTGCCCTGATCGCGGCGGCCTACAGCTACCTGGCGCTGTACAGCTCCGGTGAGCAGGCCCTGATGCTGGGCGGCGTGGCCACGATCGTTGGTTACACCCTGTTCGGTTTCGTCAACAACCGTCTGATCCGTCTCGAAGCTCTCAACAACAGCGTACCGACGCAAACCGTCAGCGCGCAGCACCTCACTGCCGAGCCAGTGCCGGTGAACAATCTGATTAAAACCACTATGGAGGTTCAAGCATGACGGAATATAAACACTCACTGGGCATGCTGGCGCTACTGGTCAGCAGTCCGCCGGACAAACGAACGGTGTTTGGCCGCGCCCTGGATCAACTGGTCCACGACGTAGAGGGCCGTGGTGTCAGCGTACTGGCCTCGGAAAGCCTCACCGATGCCGCCTCGATCCTGCGCTCGGACCCTGCCGTTCAGTGCGTGCTCATCCGCTGGGAAATGGACACCAGCGAAGGCCACGCCGACTGCACCAAATTGCTGGTCAAACTGCGCGAGCGCAACACCCGGGTGCCGGTGTTCCTGATCAGTGACCGCACCACCGCGTCGACCATTCCGTTATTGGTCATGCAACACGCCGACGACTTCATCTGGCTGCCCGAGGACACCTCCCGTTTCCTCAGCGGGCGCATCCTGGCGGCCATCGAACGCTATCGCCAGGCCGCCCTGCCGCCGATGTTCGGCGCCCTGGTCAAGTTTGCCCGCAACTATGAATACTCGTGGCACACCCCCGGCCATGCCGGCGGCACCGCGTTCCTGAAGAGCACCGCAGGCCGGGCCTTCTACGAGTTCTTCGGCGAGAACCTGCTGCGTTCCGACCTGTCGATCTCGGTCGGCGAACTGGGTTCGCTGCTCGATCACAGTGGTCCGATCGGCCAGGGCGAACGCTATGCCGCCAAGGTCTTCGGCGCCCACCGCACTTACTACGTGACCAACGGTTCGTCGATGTCCAACCGCGTCATCCTCATGGCCAGCGTCACGCGCAACCAGATCGCCCTGTGCGACCGCAATTGCCACAAGTCCGCCGAGCATGCGATGACTCTGTCCGGGGCGATTCCGACCTACCTGGTGCCGACCCGCAACCGCTACGGCATCATCGGCCCGATCCTGCCGCAAACCCTGAGCGCCGAAGGCGTGAAAGCCGCCATTGCCAACAACCCGCTGGTCAAGCAAGGCATCGACCCGACGCCAGTGCACGCGATTGTCACCAACTCGACCTACGACGGCCTGACCTACAACGTCACCCGCGTCGAAGAGTTGCTGGGCGAAAGCGTCGATCGCCTGCACTTCGACGAGGCCTGGTACGGTTATGCGCGCTTCAACCCGCTGTACAGCGGACGCTATGCCATGCACGGCAACCCGGCCGATCACGACAAGTCCAGGCCGACCGTGTTCGCCACCCAGTCGACCCACAAGTTGCTGGCCGCCTTGTCCCAGGCCTCGATGATCCACGTGCGCGACGGCCGTAACCCGATTGAACATGCGCGCTTCAACGAGTCGTACATGATGCACGCCTCGACCTCGCCGAACTACGCGATCATGGCGTCCTGCGACGTCAGCTCGGCGATGATGGAAGCGCCGAGCGGACAGATCCTCACCAACGAATCGATTGAAGAAGCGATCAGCTTTCGCCAGGTTCTCTCGCGCATGCACAACGAGATGCTGAGCAAGGATGACTGGTTCTTCACCTGCTGGCAGCCGCCGACCGTACAGGTTGGCGCAGCGACCGTGCCGTTCCATGAAGTCGACCCGGCGACCCTTAAAACCGACCCGAACTGCTGGGTCCTGCACCCGAACGCGGTATGGCACGGCTTCGGCGACATCGAAGATGGCTACTGCATGCTCGACCCGATCAAGGTCTCGGTGCTCAGCCCGGGCATGGGCGACGACGGCAACCTGCTCGCCTCCGGTATCCCGGCCTGTGTGATCACGGCGTACCTGGGTCGTCAGGGTATCGTGGTCGAGAAAACCACCGACTTCACTATCCTGTTCCTGTTCTCGATCGGCATCACCAAAGGCAAATGGGGCACGTTGCTCAACGCCCTGCTCGACTTCAAGCGCGACTACGACGACAACGCCGAACTCGAGCTGTGCCTGCCCGACCTGTACAACGCCAACCAGCAACGCTATACCGGCATGGGCCTCAAGGATCTGGCCGACGAAATCTTCGCCGCCATGAAGAAGCACAAGACCACCGCCAACATGTCCCAGGCCTTCGGCACCCTGCCAAAAGCCGAGTTCAGCCCGGTGGAGGCCTACGAAAAACTGGTGCGCAACGACATCGAACTGGTCACCCTCGAGCAAGCCGCCGGGCGTCTCGCCGCCACCGGTATCGTGCCGTATCCACCAGGCATCCCGTTGCTCATGCCAGGTGAGAACGCGGGGCCGTCGGACGGTCCGTTGCTGGCGTACCTCAAGGCGCTGGAAGCCTTCGACAAATCCTTCCCCGGCTTCACCCATGACACCCACGGGATCGAAGTCGAGGACGGCGTTTATCGGATGCTGGTCTTGAAGTGATTTAAACGGGACCTCCAACAAACGCAGTACCAATGTGGGAGCGGGCTTGCTCGCGAAGGCGTCGTGTCAGACAACATGAATGTTGGCTGCAAGATCGCTTTCGCGAGCAAGCCCGCTCCCACATGTTTAGATCGCCTTCACGCCAAAATCCCTATGGGCAAACTCAATCACAGCGCTCTATGATTGATCCCCATGACCACCACCGCTGCGATTCGCCAACCCTGCCCGCCCGGCGCCTGCGACTGCGGGCGTGACCCGTTGCTGGAAACACCGGGGGCGGACCTGCGCATTCTGTTTCTGACCCGCAACGAAGAAAAACGCCTGATCGAACGCCTGGAGAACCTGCAGAGCCTGGGCGATCTGGAGCACCTGCAACGGCGCATGTTCGAACAGTTGGGCATCCGCGTGGACATCGCCCCCGGCTTCAACGAAGTACGCACCATGCGCGGCATCGGCATCCAGATCGGCGAACTGCCGGGGCTGTGCCGCAAGACCCGCGCCAACATCCCAGCCGCCATTCGCCGGGCCATGGAAAAGCGACCGGAGATTGCCTACGCGCTGCTCAATGCCAACGACCTGTTGCGTGACGCCTGATGAAGCCCATTCTCGATTTCCCCCTCACCGACAAGATTCTCACCTCGTTCGCACTGGCCATCGGTGCCGATCTGCAGGGCTACCGCAACCACATTTACCGGGTGCTGAATTTCCACACTGCCCTCAACGGTACCGAAGGCCTGCCCTCTGAGGCTGTTCAAATCGCGGCGGCGTTTCATGACCTGGGTATCTGGACCGATGACACCCTTGACTACCTGCCCCCGTCCATTGCCCTGGCCACCGAATACCTCGACAGCCAACAACGCTCCCAACTGAACGCTGAAGTCAGCGCGTTGATACTTGAACACCACAAGCTGCGCCGCTATCGCGGCGCCTACGCCAACAGCGTCGAACCCTTCCGCCAGGCCGATCTGGTGGACGTGTCCCTGGGCCTGGTCCGTTTCGGCTTGCCCCGCCCCTTCATCAAAACCGTACAGTCGGCCTTTCCCGACCATGGTTTTCACTTGATGCTGATGAAGCTTTCGGCAAAGCAATTCATCCGCTCGCCGTTGCGGCCGCTGCCCATGTTTCGCTGGTGAAACAGGCGTCTGTTACCCCCTTGAATATGCACCGGAACAGGATCAGCGGTCGTACATGAATCGCGGGCCACTGCTATGCCTTCCTTGGGAGATTTTGCCGCAAGCCAGCCAGGACGGAGCTGGAAACCCAAGCGTGGCCACGGCCCCGGCGCCAGCCAGGTACGCGCAGAACACAGGTGCCAGTGCGCAACAGGAGGTGGCCGATGTTATTCATCGTCAGTTGGACAATCAGCCCTGACAACCGTGATGCCGCAATCGCACGCTTTCTCAAGACCGGTGGCGCGCCGCCCGCGGGCGTCACCATGCATGGACGCTGGCACGCCGTAGGGAGTTCGGCCGGCTTCGGCATTGCCGAGGCGAGTGATCTGGTGCCGATTCAAAAGTGGGTGCTGGAGTGGAACGACCTGATGAGCATGGACGTGCACGCCGCATTGACCGATGAGCAAATCGCACCATTGCTGGCCGCCACTGCCGGCCGGTAATGACGATGAAGGCGGCGAGCATCGCTCGCCGCCCGATTCGACCGGCACCTTTGCCGGTACGCCATTTCGATACAAGCGCCTGAAACGCTGACTTTCTGGCTATTCAATGCTGGATATTTTGCAATTCAAACCTACGCTCTTCGCGGGGTATTACGAATTTTAATGGCGATTGGGGGTTCGTCTCGATGTACAGACACTAGTACGCAGGAGCTCGACATGAACCGGACAACCTTATCCTCGATCTTCGCTATTCCCCTGTTGCTGTCTGCAATGACATTTCCCGGCCAGACCCTGGCCGCCGACAAAGCCCCCAACATCCTGGTGATCATGGGCGACGATATCGGCTGGTCGAATATCGGCGTCTACAACCAGGGCATGATGGCCGGCAGAACCCCCAACCTCGACCAACTCGCGAATGAAGGCATGCGCTTTACCGACTACTACGCCGAAGCCAGTTGCACCGCCGGGCGCGCCAACTTCATCACCGGCGAACTGCCGATTCGTACTGGCATGACCACCGTCGGCCAGGCCGGCTCGCCCGTGGGTATTCCTGCCGAAGCCGTCACCATCGCGACTGCCCTCAAGGCCATGGGGTATGCCACCGGCCAGTTCGGCAAGAACCACTTGGGCGACCTGAATCAGTTCCTGCCCACCGTCCACGGTTTCGACGAATTCTTCGGCTACCTCTATCACCTCGACGCCATGGAAGACCCGGCGCACCCCAATTATCCGAAGGAACTGCTGGAAAGCGTCGGCCCACGCAACATGGTCCACAGCTGGGCCACCACCACCGATGACGCCACCGTGATGCCGCGCTGGGGCAAGGTCGGCAAGCAGAAAATCGAAGATGCCGGCACGCTCTATCCGGACCGGATGAAAACCGTCGACGACGAGATTCGCGACAAGGCCTTCTCGTTCATCGACAAGGCCAAACAGGACAACAAACCGTTCTTCGTCTGGCTCAACCCGACCCGCATGCACATCGTCACGCACCTGTCCGACAAGTACCAGGCCATGCGCAACTCGGAGAATGGCTGGTCGGAAGAGGAAGCCGGTATGGCGCAGCTCGATGACATCGTCGGCGATGTCCTGGCGAAGCTGAAAAAAGACGGCATGGACGACAACACCATCGTGATTTTCACCACCGACAATGGGGCGGAAAACTTCACCTGGCCCGATGGCGGCACGACACCATTCGCCATGGGCAAAGGCACGGTCATGGAAGGTGGCTTCCGGGCACCGGCAATCATTCGCTGGCCGGGCAAAGTACCGGCCAACCAGGTCGCCAACGGCATCATGTCCGGGATGGACTGGTTCCCGACCCTGGTCGCGGCGGCGGGTAACCCGAACATCAAGGCAGAGCTGCTCAAAGGCAAACAATTGGGCGACACCACCTACAAAGTTCACCTGGACGGCTATGATCAAACTCCAATGATCACCGGAAAAGGTCCGTCAAACCGGCATGAAATCTTCTACTTTGGAGAGAGTGCCCTGGGTGCGATCCGCATCGATGACTTCAAGTACCGCTTCATCGATCAGCCCGGAGGCTGGCTGGGGGCCAAGGTCACGCTGGACATGCCGATCCTGACTAACCTGCGCCTCGACCCGTTCGAACGCGCTGGATGGCCGGAGAACATGGCGGCCAATGGTTCGCTGGAGTATTTCGAGTGGTTCAAATTCCAGTTCTGGCGTTTTGTGTTTGTGCAGCAACAAGTGGTCAAACTGGCCGAATCAGCCGTGGAGTTTCCGCCAATGCAGAAAGGTGCAAGCTTCAATCTTGAAGCGGTCAAGGCCAAGATCGAAGCGGCCCGGGCCGCCATGGCCAAGTAAACAGCCGAAACCGTGGGTGGCCGGCACAAGTCACCCACATTAAAAATGGACATTTGCCGAGGTTGTTACATGCGCACAAGCACACTGGCCCTACCTGCCTGTACGTTACTTGCACTGTGCTGCCAGCCAGCCTGGGCCGGCGGCATCCTGCTCTATGAAGTCGGCACCGATAACACCGGACTGGCCAACGCCGGTGCCGCTGCCCGCGCGCAAGGCCCTTCGACCATCGCCAGCAACCCCGCCGGCATGAGCTACCTGCCAGGCACACAAATCACCGCCGGCCTGCAGGTTCTGTACGGCGATTTGAGCTTCGACCGCGACGCCGGCACCAACGTCCAGGGCAGCGGCAGTGGCAATGCCCTCGATCCGATTCCCGGTGGCAGCTTCTTCATCAGCCATGAACTGGACGAGCACTGGAGCGTCGGTTTCGGCCAGTACGGTGACTTCGGGTTGGCGGTCAACTACGACAACGATTGGTCAGGCCGCTACTTCACGCAAAACTCCAGCCTGCTCGGCTTGTCGCTGGTGCCGAGCGTGGCCTATCGCTTCAACGAGCAGTGGTCGGTCGGCCTCGGCATCAAGGCCATGTACGGCATGTTGAAGGCAGACACTGCCATCAACCGCGCTCCATTGGGTTTCACTGACCGCGCTGACGGCCAATTCAAATACAGGGACAACACCTGGGGCTATGGCGCCAACGTCGGCGTGATCTACGCCCCGCAACCCGGCACGCGCATCGGCCTGACCTACACCAGCCAGGTTGACCTGGACTTCGAGGACCGGCTCGATGTGAAGGGCGATGGACGTCTGCTCGAGCGCGTCAACAACACCAACACCGAACTCGACATGAAGGTGCCGCAAACCGTAACCCTGAGCCTGTTCCAGCAACTGGACCGGCAATGGGCGCTGCTGGCCTCGGCCAACTGGCAGGACTGGTCCGAGTTCGGCGACATCGCCGTGGAGGTCGACACCACGGCGTTTGGAGCGCAGTCGACTACGGTCGACGCCGGCTTCAAGGACACCTGGCACCTCTCCCTGGGTGCGCAATACCAGGCCACCGAGCAGTGGTTGTGGAACTTTGGCGTGGCCTACGACAGCAGCGCCGTCTCGGACAGCAATCGCAGTGTGGTGGTGCCGATGAACGAATCCTGGCGCATTGCGACAGGAGCCACCTATGCTCTGAACAAGGACACCGATGTCAATGTCAGTTGGGCCATGGTCTGGCTCGGCGACATGCCGGTGGACCAGAGCAAGTCCGCATCGGGCGATCGAATTTCCGGTCAATTCGACAATGCCTGGATTCAAGCATTGGCAGGGAATATGACCTGGCGCTTCTGATGTTTTGTAAACGTAAGAACGACGATTTCATCCAAGGAGTAAACACCACTATGAATCTGTCCCGAAAACTGCTCGTCGGCGCCACGCTGGCCGGTCTGTTACTAGGCGGTTGTACCTCGAAAGTCACTGAGAAGGCGCAATACTCAGGCTTCCTGTCCAACTACAACAACCTGCAGGAAGTCCAGACGCCGAGCGGCGGAACCGCGATGCGCTGGGTCAGCCCTTCGTGGAACGCGAATGCTTATGACACCGTGGTGTTCAACAAACTGGAACTGTACCCGGCACCCAAACCCAATGAGCGAGTCAACCAGCAGACGCTGGCCGACATTCAGAACTACATGACCAACAAGGCCAAGACCACACTGGGCCAGAAGTACCGCGTAGTGTCCAATTCCTCCTCCGCACCGGCGGGTTCCCGGTCCCTGATCATGCGTGCGGCGATTACCGGGGTCAGCGCCGAAAACGAAGGCATGAAGTGGTATGAAGTAGTCCCCATCGCAGCCGTAGTCGGGGCAACGCAGGCAGCCACCGGTCACCGTGACCAGGAAACCATCCTGTTCATCGAAGCCGAGTTCATCGACGCAAAGAGCAATCAGACCGTGGCCAAAGTGGTACGCAAGGTGTTTGGCACTGCCCTGGAAAATGAGAGCCAAAAGGTTACCGCCAAGGACTTCAAGGCGGCGATCGACAAAATGGGTAGCGATTTCCAGACGTTCCTGAAGTAACACGCTCTTGTGGCGAGGGAGCTTGCTCCCTCGCTGCATGGAGTCCGGCCTGAGCTATTTTTTCATCCCGACGGTGATCGCCTGCCGAGATCTGTGCAGTTCCGTCCATGACCATGGGGGCGTTACGTTTTTGCCGCCAAAGCCAATTCAGGCACCGCACCAGGCCTGCTGCTCCAGATGCAATTGCAGCTGCGGGTCAATCTGCAACGCCGCTGCCAATTCATCCAGATAATTACCTTCGGCATCCTGCTGGTCGTCCACCAGCATGACACTGGCCAGGTACATCTCCGAGGCCATTCCAGCATCGGTCGCCGAGCCCGCCTTGGGCCGACGCGCCAGCGCCCCCCTGTTGCGCCATCGAGCCCTGACCGGCGCGCAGTAACTGTTCGAGCAGATCGCGGGTGTTCATGCCGTTTGTCCTCTTTGGAAGGATTTTATCCAGTCAGGCAACGATAGTCCCCGCAGGTGAATGTGCCGGCACCGTTGGGCTGACGCGCCCTCACTGCCGCGGATTTGTCCGGGGTGTTTTTTGCCGGCGCAGCTAAGATTCATAGGTGGTGAACCTTATTCCCGGATACCCGGTCGATACCTGCAACCCGACCCGGTTTGCCACCGCCCCCACCCGGGGTGATAACTGGCTTGCTTCATTTACTGGAGAACGCCCCTGTGATTTCAACCCTGTACATCGCCAGACTCAAAGCATGGGGCGCCCATGGTTTTACGGCCACCGGCGTAGTCACCGCTTTCCTCGCCACCCTGTCGCTGCTGGATAACCAGCCGACCCATTGCCTGCTGTGGCTGGGTGTCGCCCTGATCGTCGACGGGCTGGACGGTGCGCTGGCGCGCAAGGTCAATGTGCAGTCGGTGCTGCCGAGTTTCGATGGCTCGATCCTCGACCTGGTGATTGATTACCTGACGTATGTGTTTATCCCGGCATTGTTCATCTATCGCTACATCCCGCTGCCGGACTACACCTTGCTGCTGAGCGTATCGCTGATTCTGGTGTCGTCGCTGTTCTGTTTCTGCAACGTCAACATGAAGAGCAAGGACAACTACTTCCAGGGCTTCCCCGCCGCCTGGAACGTGGTTGCCCTGTGCCTGTACATCATCGCCCCATCGCCGTGGATCACCTTCTTTACCGTCATTGGCCTGGCCCTGCTGACCGTGACCCGGATGAAATTCCTGCATCCGTTCCGCGTACGCCGGTTCATGCCGATCAACATTGCGGTGACGGCCATCTGGCTGCTGTGTAGCTTGTCGCTGGTGCTCAACCATCCGCTGATCAACCCGTTGGTAATGGGGCTGTGGCTGCTGATGTCGGCGTATTTCCTGGGCGTCTGCTTGTGGCGTACGGCACTTGAGTGGTTCGACGAATCGCGGCTCAAGTAGCCATGCCGGTCCATATCGTTCAACTCGGATCACCCCGTCGCCCCGACGAAGGCTTGCGCCTGGGCACGGTACGCCGCCCTCCCCGTGGCGTACCGAAAGCCGAATTCGCCCGTCGGGATTTTTATGATGTCTGGCAACCGCTGCTGTCGCCCAGTGCGCAATTGGTGGCTGAGGCCAAGGCCGCGCAGGATGCCAGGGCCTGGGAGGTGTTCAGGCGCAAGTTCAAGGCCGAGATGAACCAGCCCGCTGCCAGTCAGATGCTGGACCTGCTGGCCGCGCTGTCCCATCAGACGTCCCTGGCCGTGGGGTGTTATTGCGAGGATGAAGCGCATTGTCATCGGTCGGTATTGCGCGAGTTGCTGGAGGCGCGGGGGGCTATAGTGATTTAGATACTATGACCACCACACAATCCCTGTGGGAGCGAGCTTGCTCGCGATAGCGGTGTATCAGACACAGCACTTGTGACTGGATGACCGCCATCGCGAGCAAGCTCGCTCCCACAGGGTTTCGCATTGTGGCCACTCAACGCCGTGTGATCACCACCTCCAGGTATTCACTCGGCACCACCAGCGACTTGTCGTCCGCCCGGTTCATCCGGTTGATCAAGTCGGTCAGGTCCGTTTCCAGGGCCATGGCGCCATCCGGTGGCAGTGCCGCGAAGGCTTTGTGCATCGGCCCGTACCAGTCGCGGAAGGTGTCGATGAAATGCACCGCCGAGCGATAGCGGAAATTGAAGGTGCGGCGCGTCACCTGAAGCAGAAACTCACGCGCGTCAAAATGCTCGTGCAGCCAGGCTTCGGTGCCCCAGCGTGAGGGCGGATTCGCTCCCGCCGGGGGTGGCAGGTGCTGGCCCAGGGTCTTGAACATCTGGCCGACGAAACCTTCCGGCGTCCAGTTCGCCAGGCCGATCCGGCCGCCCGGGCGACAAACCCGCGCCAGTTCTGCGGCGGCTTTGGGCTGGTCCGGCGCGAACATCACGCCGAAGGTAGAAAGCACGGCGTCAAAACTTGCATCGGCGAATGGCAAGGCTTCGGCGTCCGCCACCTGGAAGGTGACATTCAGGCGTTCTGCCCGGGCCCGTTCTTCGCCGCGCTCCAGCAAGGCAGCGACATAGTCGGTGGATGTCACCTGGCAACCACGACGCGCAGCGGCAAGTGTCGCGTTGCCGTTGCCGGCGGCAACGTCGAGCACGCGTTCATCGCACAACAGGTCGCAGGCTTCGGCCAGTTGTTCGCCGACGATCTGCAGGGTGGTGCCGATCACGGCGTAGTCGCCGCTGGCCCACGAGGCCATCTGGCGGTTTTTCAAGGCAGTCAGATCAATGGGTGTACTCATGGAGACGGTCTCTGGGTTGAAACACGAATCGGGTCTGAGCGCGGTTACTCCGCCGTCGTCGGATCGATGATGTTCATGACCCGGGAAATACGGTTGGCGGGAAAACCACTGATCCTGGCGTGCTCCTGAATCTGCTCCTCGCTTGGCGAGATGTACACGCAGTAGAGCTTGTCACCGGTGACATAACTTTGCAGCCACTGCACCTCTGGCAACTCACGCAACGCCCGGCAGGACTTTTGCGAAGCGGCTTTCAAATCCCTCTCCGACAGCGCACCGGCGCCCTGGATCTCGCGTTCAATGACGAACTTCGGCATGGCAACCTCTCTTTTCTTGTTGTGGGTGGCAGGGCCGGCACAGACCCTGTGAACCAACTATCGTCCTGACGGGCGCTGGCGTCCTGCCCGATCGTCGCCCAAGCCTGCCCGATCGTCCGGAGATTCCACGTTGCGCGCCGAGGCGTTCACAATCAGGAATCCTGTCACGGGGAAAGCCCTATGGACGCTCTGTCACAGACCCTGCGCGTTGTGCACCTGGTCGGCGCGATCTTCATCAACGCCCGGTTCACCGCGCCCTGGTGCTACCAGTCACCCAGCGCAGACACGGCAGCGCCGTTTCTGGAGCCCGATGCAGAACGGGTGGTGATCTTCCACTTGATCACCGAAGGCGAGTGTTACGTGGAACTGGGTGATGAGCCACCGCTGCTCCTGAGTGCGGGTGACGTGGTGATCTTCCCCCAAGGCGATGCCCATCGCATGTGCTCCCGACCGGGATTGCCCCCGGCCACGGGTGCGCGACTGGATGCGGTGCTGGCACGCCGCCCCCGCCAGCTGAGCTATGGCGGAGGTGGCGCGGTCACCCGGTTGGTGTGCGGCTACCTGGCATGCGACACGCGTCTGGCGGGCATATTGCTCAAAGGTTTGCCCGCTGTGGTGCGGGTCAATGTGCGCGGTTCGAATGCCGGTATCTGGCTGGAATCCTCCGTGCGCTACGCCCTCGCCGAAGCCCGCTCACCCCGCCCCGGCGGTGAAGGGGTATTGGCCAAACTGGCCGAAGTGCTGTTCATCGAAGTGTTGCGTCTGTACATGAACGAACAGGGCGAAGGGCGTACGGGCTGGCTGGCCGGTGTGCGCGACCGGATTGTCGGCGCCGCCCTCAATGCCTTGCACAAAAAACCCTGCCATGCCTGGACACTGGACGAACTGGCACGCACGGCCAGCACGTCGAGATCGGTGTTGGCCGAACGCTTCCAGCAACTGGTGGGGATGTCGCCGATGCAGTACCTGACGCAATGGCGCATGTTGCTGGCCGCCAATCTGTTACGCAGCAGCAACAGTTCATTGACGCGGATCGCCGAAGAAGTCGGTTACCAGACCGATACCGCCTTCAGCCGCGCCTTCCGTCGCGAGTTCGGTGCGCCGCCGGCGGCGTGGCGGCGCGGTCAGGAGAAAAAAACCATGGCCCACGAGGCCAGGCCTGTGAGCCATTGATCAAGCGGATTACGCCGCTGGCGCGCTGGCCCTGGCCTCCTCCAGCAACTGCTGAATCATTTTTTCCTGCGTGTCGTAGCTGCCCTCACCGAAGTGGGTGTAACGCACCTGCCCCTTGGCATCGATGATGTAGTGCGCCGGCCAGTACTGGTTGTCGAAGTTGCGCCAGATCGCGTAGTTGTTGTCGATCGCCACCGGGTAGGTGATGCCGTATTCCTTCACCTTGGCCCTGACGTTGTCGATGATGCGTTCAAAGCCATATTCAGGCGTGTGCACGCCGATCACCACCAGTCCGTCCTTTTCATATTTCTTCGCCCAGTCCTTCACGTACGGCAAGGTGTGCTTGCAGTTGATGCAGTCGAAGGTCCAGAAGTCCACCAGCACCACTTTGCCTTTCAAGGCTTCGTTACTCAGTGCGGGGGAGTTGAGCCAATCCACTGCACCGGACAGCGAGGGCATGGCGCCTTGGGCGTTGTCCATGGTGCTGTCGGCCTTGACCTTGCTGACCAGGTAATCGACGACTTTCGGCACGGTTTCCAGCACGCCTTTCTCCACACGGCTGACACCTTCCGATGAGGTGTTGGCCAGCAACAGGTCATTGGCGCCAGTGGCGATCACCGCCGCACCGGCCAGCACCGCAACCCCGGCGCCACGACGCAACCAGCCAGTGACCGGGATCGACGGTTTCAAACGATTGACCAGGCCGCGACCGGCAAAGATCAACGTGCCCAGGGACAACGCACTGCCCGCGCCATAAGCCACCAGCAGCAGACTGGTGCCGGCGTTCGCGCCTTGCAACATGGCACTGGTGAGAATCACCCCGAGGATCGGCCCGGCGCACGGTGCCCAGAGCAACCCGGTGGCGACACCGATCATGATCGAAGCCACAGGCCCGGACATCTTGCGCGAGTCCGGGTCGATGCGATTGCCCAGCAGCACGAAAGGACGCGCCAGCCAGTCGCCGACTCGGGCGGAGATCAGCGACAGGGCGAACAACACCATCACGAACAGGGCGACGTGGCGGCCGGTGTTGCTGGCCTGGATCACCCACTCAGTGCTGACCACGGCCAGGCTGGAAACCAGGGCAAAGGTCAGGACCATACCGCCGAGGGTCAGCAGGATCGAGGAGCGTGTGCGGTCGGCACCGGCAAACAGGAAGGGCACGACCGGCAGGATGCACGGGCTGAGGACGGTCAATATGCCGCCCAGGAACGCGATGAGTAACATGGGATCACCTAAGACAAATCAGAGGGCGACACACAATCAATGTGGGAGCGGGCTTGCTCGCGAAAGCGTACGTTCAGCCAGCGATGATGCGGCTGACACACCGCTTTCGCGAGCAAGCCCGCTCCCACAGTGGGTCGGGGGTGTTTTCAAGCCATCTGCTCATCCAGCAACTGCCCCTGAGGCGTGCGGCTGGAACCATTCTCGGCAAGCATCTGCCCTTGCGGCGTACGGCTGGAACCGTCTTGCGCAAGGAAGCCATTGGTGCCCTTCTCTGCCACTGGCGTGAGCTGAAAGCAGGTGTTGCTGCCGCAGGCGCTTTGCTCGACAACGGCGTTGGCATGAGCTGCCGCACCAGCAAAGGAAAAGGCGATGGCGGTGAGAAAGCGGGATACGTTGTTCATGATGTCCTTCCTGTTTCAAATGGATTAAGCGGTCGTTGATCGCAACACTCAGTTTTCCGAGTTGCAGTTGTCAGCCAATTTGCGGTAATCCAGCACCTGGGTCTTGGACCGGGAATCGAGGTACGTCAGCCGCGCATTCACCACGCCGCAGGACGGTGCAGTGTCCTCGGTCAGCGACAGCACTTTCTTGATGTCAAGTTGGGTGCCGTAGGTGTAGGTTTTAGGCGCAACATCGGCTTCGGCACGGGCCGACAAGGTGCAGATATTCAGTGCGGCAAACAGGCAGGCGGCGTAGATGGCTTTGGTGTTCATGGCGGATTCCTCAAGGTTTCGACAGGTTGACCGTTGGTTGATCCGAGGCGGTTGGGTTTGCCTCGATGGAACCTATTAAAAGCCTGCGAGGTATCTCGTCTGTGTCGGGAATCGGCGTGAATCAATCGGTACGTATCAGAACGGTGCCTGGATACACAGCAATACAAAACCGCTGAAAACCGGCTTTTTTGCCTTCGTGTGTATCCGCAGGCAAGCCAGATACACTGCAATACAAAGGGCGGCAGGCGAGCCCGCCCAGGCTCGATAGACTGTGTGGCAATCCCCATTTATCAGAGGTTTGGCCCAATGGATCACGTTGATCACATCCTCATCGTTGACGATGACCGCGAAATCCGCGAGCTGGTAGGCAATTACCTGAAGAAGAACGGCCTGCGCACCACCGTCGTGGCGGATGGACGGCAGATGCGTGCTTTTCTGGAAACCACCCCGGTGGACCTGATCGTGCTGGACATCATGATGCCGGGGGACGATGGCCTGCTGCTCTGCCGCGAATTGCGCGCCGGCAAACACAAGACCACGCCAGTGCTGATGCTCACCGCCCGCAACGATGAAACCGACCGCATCCTCGGCCTGGAAATGGGCGCCGACGACTACCTAGTCAAACCCTTCGCTGCCCGTGAACTGCTGGCGCGGATCAACGCGGTGCTGCGGCGCACACGCATGCTGCCGCCGAACCTGGTGGTGACCGAAGCCAGCCGCCTGTTGGCCTTCGGCCGCTGGCGCCTGGACACCTCGGCCCGTCACCTGCTCGATGAAAACGACACCATGGTCGCCCTGAGCGGTGCCGAGTACCGATTGCTGCGGGTGTTTCTCGATCATCCGCAACGGGTGCTCAACCGTGATCAATTGCTCAACCTGACCCAGGGCCGCGACGCCGACCTGTTCGACCGCTCCATCGATCTGCTGGTCAGTCGCCTGCGTCAGCGGTTACTCGATGACGCCCGCGAACCGGCCTACATCAAGACCGTGCGCAGCGAAGGCTATGTGTTTTCCCTGCCGGTGGAAATTCTGGGCGATCAATCATGACGCAGGCGTTACATTGGCCGCGTACCCTGGCCTCGCGGCTGTCGTTGATTTTCCTGATCTGCCTGATCCTCGCCCAGGCACTGTCCTTCGGCGCGCAGTATTACGAGCGCTACGAATCCTCGAAAAACACCATGCTCGGCAACCTGGAAACCGACGTTTCCACGTCCATTGCCATCCTCGACCGTTTGCCCGCCGAAGAGCGGGCCGGGTGGCTGCAGCAACTGGAACGACGCAACTACAGTTACCTGCTCAACGAAGGTTCGCCCGGCACGCCCATACGCACCGACATGCCCGATGCACCTATTGCCATCACCTCGATCAAAGACGCCATCGGCCATGACTACCCGATGACCTTTACCGACATCCCCGGACCGAAAAAACATTTTCAAGTGCACTTGAACCTGGCGGATGGCAGCCCGCTGACCATTGACGTGCGCCCCGCAATGGTCCCGTTGTCGCCCTGGCTGCCCATCGTGTTGCTCGGGCAACTGGCGCTGATGCTGGCCTGCTCCTGGCTGGCAGTCAGAATCGCCATCCGCCCCCTCACCCGTCTCGCCGGCGCCGTCGAAACCCTGGACCCCAACGCCCATCCCGTGCTCCTGGACGAAAAAGGCCCGACCGAAGTCGCCCACGCTGCCAAGGCTTTCAACTCGATGCAGGCACGCATCGCTGCCTACTTGAAAGAACGCATGCAATTGCTCGCCGCGATTTCCCACGACCTGCAAACCCCGATCACCCGCATGAAATTGCGCGCCGAGTTCATGGACGACTCCAGCGAAAAAGACAAACTGTGGAACGACCTGGGCGAGATGGAACACCTGGTACGCGAAGGTGTGGCCTACGCCCGCAGCATCCACGGCGCCACCGAAGAAAGCCGCCGCACCGACCTCGACTCGTTCCTCGACAGCCTGGTGTTCGACTATCAGGACATGGGCAAGGACGTTCAGCTCACCGGCAAGAGCGCAGCTGTCATCGACACCCGCCCACACGCCTTGCGCCGGGTGTTGGTCAACCTCACGGACAACGCATTGAAGTTTGCCGGTGCTGCCGAGTTGCGGGTGGAGAAACAGGCCGATGGCAACCTCTCGATCAAGATCCTGGACCGAGGCCCGGGGATCGCCGAGGAGGAACTCAAGCAAGTGATGGAACCGTTCTACCGTGTGGAAAACTCCCGCAACCGCAGCACCGGTGGTACCGGGCTGGGGCTGGCGATTGCCCAGCAACTGGCGATAGCGATTGGTGGGTCGTTGACCTTGAGCAATCGCGAAGGGGGCGGCTTGTGTGCGGAGCTGAAGCTGCCGCTACTTCACTGAATTTCTCGCCTTCCTCTGTGGGATCTAATTACACCGAGGGGTCGACCATTGGTCACCACTGTCAGAACTGACAGTAGCCAGCACTCCCCGGGCTCCTGTGCAATGTCTGTCCACAGGATCAATGGGAAACCACGATGGACTTGCTCGAATCAGTGACCCGGGCGTGCACGCGACTGGCGCCTGGCGGCTGGCATTCGTTGTTACTGCGCCATGGGCTGGACATCCTCGCAGCACCGCTCGCCACTGAGCTGATCAAACCGCTGACCATCGACCGCAGCCTTCCAGGCTTTGAGGATTTTTCCAGCGCCGGCAACCGGGCGATTGAATCCGGCCAGCCGTCGCGCAGCCTGCTGTATCACGCGTTGGCCTCGCCCGAGGTCACTCTCGACGGAGCTGGGCAGCCTCTGCTGTGGTATCCGACACCTGCCGAAATTGAAGCAGTTCTCGATTATGTCTATGGCGTGAACCCACCCACACTCGAAGACCTCCAGCGAAAAGCCGAGGGCGCACCTCTGGCGCTGGTGGTGTTTGCCAGCGAGTACCGTTGCGCCGGCGACACCGTGCACGGTGAACACGCCGACCTGTGTTTCTCCCGTACCGGCATCGCCCGCGTCGGTACCGCCGCCGCTCGTTACGACCCCCAACTGCGGTGTTTCCTGCCGTTCGTAGACGATGATGTGCACGGCATCAGGGTCATGCCCGTGCGTTACAGCGCTTACATCGCCATGCAACACAAGGGTGACGCCACACGCTTCGGACCGATGGATTTTCGAGCCGATGTGGATGCCGATCTGGATTTCTGGGTGCCGCTGCACAAGTTGTTCGATGGTACGCAGTGCCTGGCCGGGCTGGACCTGACACTTGAACTGGATAAGTACCAGATCAACGAGAAATTACGGCATATCCATCTGCGCCACAGCGGTACAGGCTGGGGGGAACCGGAAATCAGCCAGCCGCCGTTCGTCATCACTGACGGTTTGGCAGATTGGGCTGCGCACGCAGACTTTGGGCTGGGGTTGTTACTCCCACAGCCAAAATCCAGGCTGGTGGAGCTTGCCTATCACCAAGGCAACCCCTTGTCCTTCCAGATGCCTGCCGGAACCGCAGGCATGGTACATGGCCGACATAAGGTGCTGGAGGACGGTAGCATTGAGGATCTGAATGACCGGGAAGGCGTGGCGGAGCTGGTCAGGCAAGGTGGCTATCCTGCCAGGCATTACCTGGATGGCACGGCCGATGGCTGGGTTCAGGCTCGTTGCCCTGCTTTGGAGAATGTTCTGCCAACGGTAGCGGCGTATTCGGTGATCGGCGCCCCGGACTTCTTTCCGTTGTGCAGCCAGCGTCAACTCAAACGCTGGGCAAATACAGAGCCCGCCCTGCCCTCACCGGATATCTGGCATGCACGACTGGAGGCGTTGTCGAATGTTCGATACTGCGCCAACCTGAGCCTGAAAGATCAACCCTTTTCGCCGGATGATCGCGGCGTCACGGCCATTGTGGCCTTGCCGCGTGAGGTTGGCTCGACGCTGTCTCCCAGCCTGCAACGGCCACCGGTTATGCGCCCGTCCTCGTTGCCGGATGCTGCAGCCGGCATCTTCGGCCCCGGCTGGGAAGTCGGATGGGTTCGACAACAATCCGAAGACGGGACCTGGCTGGATTGCCTTAGCGGATACCAGATGGCCAGCCCCTTTACCGAAGATGTGCGGATCTGCGCGGCCCTGGGCTCCTACTGGCCGGGTGTGGCGCCGGATTCGGCGCGCACCTTTGAACCACGGGGTAGCCTGCACACCATCATCCCGCTGACCGACCAGGAAATCGGCCAGACCGACGACCCGGCCTGGGATAACCAGCGAGGGCCACGCCTGGTACAGGAACAGCAAACGAAGGACGTGTTCGTCCAATACGACGCCTACGAATACACCGACTACACCCGGGTGGCACTTGATGGACACTTCTCCCTGCAACTGACGGGCAACACCACGCTGCTGGATTATGAAGACCGGGTGCTGTCGATGCATCGGGTGTACAACGCGCTGGGAATCGGGAATGACAAACCCCTGCGCAATACGTGGCCGTTGTTGTCATTCACCCTCGTACAGCGGCCGAATCCGGAACTCGATACTGCGCAGCAGGAGACCGGTCTGCAACTGAATGGCTGGGTGCATCGCTATCAGTTGTACGAGCGAGGATCCGACCCGACCCCGGATATCAACTTCAAACTGCGCAATGTAAAGATCCTGCACCTGGCGACCCTGTTGGTCAGTGCCGAAGCGATCCTGGTCAAACACGACGAATCGCCTTGGCAGGATGCAAGTGAATCACTTTGATGTGTTGGTGGTCGGGGGCGGTCCGGCGGGAAGTGCCGCAGCGATCAGTTGCGCGCAGCGTGGACTGCGGGTGGCGCAGCTCGAGGGTCAGGGTTTTCCGCGATATCGTCCTGGCGAAAGCCTGCACCCGGGCATCGAGCCCTTGCTGCAGCAATTGGGGGTGGCCGATCAAGTGTGCAGCCAAGGGACGATTCGTTTTCCCGGGCAGTGGGTGCAGTGGGACAGCCCGCCTCGCTTCTGTGGTTTTGGCGAGGACCTTACCGGTCCCTGGCTTGGTTTTCAGATTGCCAGGACGCGACTGGACGCGGTATTGCTGCAACAGGCTGCGATGCTGGGCGTCAGGGTGCTGCAACCGTGCCAGGCCCGACGCCTGCTGACCCACGACCAGCGAGTGATCGGCCTGGAGTCCGATTCTGGCCCCTTGTTCGCGCCATACGTGATCGACGCCAGCGGGGCAACGGGTTGGCTGGGCCGGCAACTCTCGTCAACGGTGCGTCGCCATTCGCCACAGTTGATCGTCCGATACGGCTACCTGAAAGGCTGCATCCATCCCTACGAACAAAGCCCACATCTGCTGGCCGACGTCTATGGCTGGACATGGATTGCACGTGTGGAAGACCAGTTGCTGCACTGGACGCGCCTGTGTTTTGACAAAACATTGGCCCTGTCCCGAACCGCTCCCGGGCACCTGCGGCGATTACCCCGAGTGGGACCGATTCGCGGCGCCGATGTGTCCTGGCGCATCAGCGCGGCGCCTGCCGGTGCAGGTTTTTTCACGGTTGGCGATGCGGCCAGTGTTCTCGATCCGGCGGCTTCGCACGGCGTACTCAAGGCGCTAATGACTGGCATACAAGCGGCGCAGGCAGTGTTCGACGGCCTGCAGCAGCCTGTCTTCCAATACGAGGCGCAGGCGCAATACAGTCGCTGGCTTCGTGACTGGTTCGAACGTGACCTGGTGCAAATGCGTCGCTTCTATAGCGCTCATCCTTGCCCGCCAGATTGGCTGGAGCACTCTACTCGATCCGTGAGCTGACTCGTGAGGGTGACGGGTGCAGTGGTCAACTAATTCCGGACACCTCGATAGGTGGAGAATGCATCTATCGAGGTGTCCGGGGAAATTAGACCACTACAAGCTCGCCCCCACAGGGGGATTGGGTATACCTGTGAGTAATTGGTCGGCTAACAGGCAGCCATCGCGAGCAGGCTCACTCCTACAATTGGACCGAGTACATTCGGTGGAAATTGGTTGGCTGGCAGGTCGTCTTCGCGAGCAAGCCCGCTCCCACAATTTGATCGGTGGGCATCAGCAAGAAATTGGTCGGCTGGCAGGTCGTCTTCGCGAGCAAGCTCGCTCCCACAGAAAAGCAACAGGAGAGCAGCCCACACCACCGCGTCGCTTCTCACCACTCATCAGGCCGAGCGTTAGCTCGCCTGCAGCTCTTGATCTTGATCTTGATCCACCCGCCCCCTCGGGAGGCCTCGTTCCGGCGTTCATCCGGGGGTAGGCGCGCAGCGCCGTTCGACGCAGTCGAACACATCGAGAGGAGGTCGAAGCGAAGCCGACCGGAGGCGATGCCCCCGGATGAATGCCGGAGCGAAGGAACCCCGAGCCTCAGCGAGGGGCCGTACGTAACGGGCGAGACCTTTTGGTTCCTTTTGGGGCGTTTGCCAAAAGGGACTCGCCGTAAGGGCGAAACCATAAGCCGCCGTGACCGCAGCAACGGATATGTACTCAATCAACCCAGAACCTGGTCGGCCCAAAGGCCGCCACGGTCAAAGAAGGTCAAAGAACGTCAAACAACCCCAACTACCCCTTCCTCATGCATCTGCCGCAACAACCCCAAACCACCCTCGAAAAACACCGAAGAACCAACCTGCCCCGCCTCCACCGCCAACCCCTGCAACTGCGCAAGCCCGGTCAACTCCGGGAACTCGCCAATGCGCTGCAACAACCGCCACGCCAACGGACTCAACTCGGAAAACTTCACACTCCAGTCCTCGGCACGACGCACCAGCAACAACGTAGGCTGAGCCGGTAAAACGTCAGGCTGATAATCCGGTCCCACTTGCTGCACCGGCCAGGCATACGCCAACGGCCAGGCCAGTGGCGACACTTGCAACGGCCGATCCAGCAACGCCCCGGCATCACCCGTGACCAAAGGCCCGGCCTCGGACTGTTGCAGCGCCATCTCCACCCACTCGTAATGCGCCAGCTCCACCATGAACGGCGGCCACGGCCCATCGGTCAATGCCTGAGGTCCAGTCGCGAGAAACTCGACAAACTCCTGAGCAATCTCACCAAATTTCGGTGTACGGGCGCGGTAGTCCCGCAGAAAGATCCGCACCAGTGAACGCCAGCGTTCATCGCCCAGAATCCTCACCAACACCGGAAAGGTGCCACTGAGCAGTGAACACAGATTGGCAAACACCAGGTCGCGATAAACCTGCGCCCGCGCCGGGTCCATTTCGGTGGGCGGCGCGTGGTGTTCAGGGTCACGCAGGTACAGGCCCATGGTGGTTTGTTGATGCAAAAGACTCGACTTATCCACGGTTCACCCCCTCCTGTTGCAACTGGCGAATGACCTGCAATTCCGCCAAGAGCTCGGCGAATACCGGAAAATTGAAATCCCGCTCCAGCAAGGTCGGTTGTGCACCGAACCGGGCATAAGCCTGGGCCAGCAACGACCACACCGCCGGTTTGACCGAGGCGCCATGGGTGTCGATTTTCAAGGTATCGGACTCGTCGAAATGCCCGGCGATGTGCATGGCCACCACCCGACCCGAATCGATGCCAGCGAGAAACGCCTGCGGATCGAAGCCGTGGTTGATCGAATTGACATACACGTTGTTGACGTCCAGCAGCAGGTCGCAATCGGCCTCACGCAGCACGGCATTGGTGAATGTCACCTCGTCCATGTCTTGTTGGGGCGCGGCGTAATAGGAAACGTTTTCCACCGCCAGCCGCCGGCCGAGGATGTCCTGGGCCTGACGGATCCGCGCGGCGACGTGGTGCACCGCTTCTTCGGTGAAGGGCAACGGCAACAGGTCGTACAGGTGACCGTCATCACTGCAGTAACTCAAGTGCTCGCTGTACAGCGGCACGTTGTAGTGATCGAGGAAGCGGCGAACCTCTTGCAGAAAATCGACGTCCAGCGGCGACGGTCCGCCCAGGGACAGGGACAAACCGTGACAGGACAACGGATAACGTTCCGCCAGGGCCCGCAATGCCGCGCCGTGGGCGCCGCCGATGCCGATCCAGTTTTCCGGCGCGACTTCCAGAAAATCGAAATCGCCTGCCGGCGCGGCCTGGAGGTCTTTCATTAAACCGCGGCGCAGGCCAAGGCCAACGCTGGCCTTGGCTTCGGGGGGAATGGAGGTCTGCATGGTGTCGATCTCACAAGATGTTCAAGGACGCGAGCCGGTGCCCGCCATGAGACACAGTTAATCGAAGGGGTGTATCGGGACTGTGTTCGGCTTGTGCCGGAATAAGAGGTCACTGTGTCAAAAAGGGGTCTGGATACAGTGGGATACACACGATCCTTGTGGGCACTGCTGATCCCTGTGGGAGCGGGCTTGCTCGCGAAAGCGGCGGGTCAGTCAACCTCTCTTTTGAATGTGCCGGCCTCTTCGCGAGCAAGCCCGCTCCCACAAGGTCCAGCGTCCGTCAGGAAGATGTAGCTTTCGTCGCCCAACGCGGCGCTGTATGGCCTGCGAACTAAACTGAATGCACGCAGGACCCGCTTGGTGCCCTGCACATTCCCACGACCACCGCCCAGCGGCGAACAACTCCCCAAACAATGCCTCTGGACCGTGATCCTGCTGAAGGAGCACACGTGATGGACGAGGCCAGACTTAACGATTTCATGGGCAAACTGGTGAATGACATGGGCGGCGCAGCGATGCTCGCCAACGTCATCCTCGGCGAAGAGCTCGGTCTGTACCGGGCGATGGCCGACAGCCAGCCCATCACCCCCGAAACCCTTGCCGAGAAAACCGGCTGCAACACCCGCCTGCTGCGCGAATGGCTCAGCGCCCACGCTGCCTCCGGCTACATGGAACACCGCGACGGCCGGTTCCGCCTGCCCGAAGAGCAAGCCCTGGCCTTGGCCATCGAAGACTCACCGGTCTATATCGCCGGGGGTATCGGTGTGGTCGCGTCGTTTTTCCACGACAAGGACAAGCTGGTCAACGCCATGCGCGGCAACGGCGCCCTGCCCTGGGGCGAGCACCATCCGTGCATGTTCAGTGGTACCGAACGTTTCTTTCGCCCAGGCTACAAAGCCCACTTGGTCACCGAATGGTTGCCGGCCCTCGACGGCGTGGTGGCCAAACTGGAAGACGGGGCCAAAGTGGCGGACATCGGCTGCGGTCATGGCGCCTCGACGGTGATCATGGCCCAGGCGTTTCCGAATTCGCGCTTCGTCGGCTTCGACTACCACGCGCCCTCCGTGACTGTCGCCACGCAACGGGCCGAAGAAGGCGGTGTGTCCGGCCGGGCCAGGTTCTTCCAGGGCACGGCAAAAAGCTACCCCGGCAGCGACTACGACCTGATCTGCTACTTCGACTGCCTGCACGACATGGGTGACCCGGTGGGCGCGGCCAAACATGCTTATGAATCGCTGAAAGACGACGGCACCGTGCTGCTGGTCGAGCCCTACGCCAATGACTTGCTCGACGACAACATCAACCCGGTAGGACGCTTGTTCTACGCGGCGTCGACCTTTGTCTGCACGCCCAACTCGCTGTCCCAGGAAGTCGGCCTCGGGCTGGGTGCCCAGGCCGGTGAAGCGCGGTTGCGCAAAGTGTTCACCGACGCGGGTTTCACACGCTTTCGCCGGGCGACGGAAACGCCGTTCAACCTGATTCTGGAGGCGCGCAAATAAACACCGCCGCCACTTGCAGAAGCGTGCGAGCGGCTGTTGCCGTTATTGGCGGAGCGACTCTATTGCTGATCAACCCAATACCCCGTGGGAGCGAGCTTGCTCGCGATGAGGGCAGCACAGTCAACACATTTACTGACTGATCCACCGCCATCGCGAGCAAGCTCGCTCCCACAAGGGATTGTGATCAATTCATGGAGAAACGCTGCCCAAGGTTTTCCTCCTTCAGCACATCAAACAATGCCTGCGCCGCCGCCGACAGCTCTCCCCCCGGCAACGTCAATACCCCAAGTGCCCGCTCTACTACCGGGTCACGCAAAGTGATGCAACGCGCGCCCAGTTCACGCATCTGCCCCGCGCACAAGGCCGGCACCGCGCTCACGCCAAGGCCACTGGCGACCATGCGCCCGACCGTCGCCAGTTGATGGCTTTCAAACTCCACCGACAGCTTCATGCCGCGGGTCTGCAAATGCTCCTCCAGCATCACCCGCACGGTGGAAGGTCGCTGCAAGGTAATGAATGGCTCCTTGAGCAACGTTTGCCAGTCGATGTCATCCCGCCCGGCCAGCGCCGAATCCAGGGGCACCACCGCGACGAAGCGGTCGATGTACAGCGGTGTGAATTGCAGCGGCGAACTCTGGGTCGGCTCGAACGCCACCCCCAATTCCACCTGGCGGTCACGGACCATTTCCAGCACTTGCTCGTTGATCACGTCATTAACCGTCACGTTGACGTTCGGATAGCGGGCGCGGAATGTCTTGAGGATCGGCGGCAGCAGGTTGCCGGCGAACGAGGGCATCGCCGCCAGGGTCACGCGACCGCGCTGCAGGGTGAAGCGCTGACGCAGTTCATCTTCGGCATTGTCCCAGTCGGCGATCAACCGGCGTGCCAGCGGTACCAGGGTTTCTCCTTCGGCGGTGAGCGCCACGTTGCGCGTGTTGCGGGTGAACAAGCGCCCGCCCAGGCCCTCCTCCAGCGCCTTGATGGTCAGGCTCAGGGCCGATTGCGACAGGTGCAGGCGTTCACAGGCCACGGCAAAGCTCAGGCTCTGGGCTACAGCCAGAAAGGCACGGATCTGCTTGACGGTCATACTCGCTCTCTCCCGGGTCTTGTAGGAGCTGCCGAAGGCTGCGATCTTTTGATTTTGATCTTGCGCCAAAAAACAGGATCAAAAGATCGCAGCCTTCGGCAGCTCCTACACATTGTTGAGTTTTATCTATCAATCAACATTAAAAATCAACTTAACAAATGAATTAACCAGCGCGACACTCAACTCCATTCGGCTAGCCAGCCGCCCACAAAGAATAAAAGAGGTGCATATGGCAGGTTTCGACAAGCGCGTGAGTTCCTACGAGCAAGCGTTGGCAGGTCTTGAAGACGGCATGACCGTGATCGCTGGCGGCTTCGGCCTGTGCGGGATCCCGGAAAACCTGATCGCCGAGATCAAGCGCAAAGGCACTCGCAACCTCACCGTGGTTTCCAACAACTGCGGCGTCGACGGTTTTGGCCTTGGCGTACTGCTGACCGACCGCCAGATCAGCAAAGTGGTGGCGTCCTACGTCGGCGAAAACAAGCTGTTCGAAGAGCAACTGCTCAAAGGCGAAATCGAAGTCATCCTGACCCCGCAAGGCACGCTCGCCGAGAAAATGCGCGCTGGCGGCGCTGGCATTCCAGCCTTCTTCACCGCCACCGGCGTTGGCACTCCCGTTGCCGAAGGCAAGGAAGTGCGCGAATTCCATGGCCGCAAGTACCTGATGGAAGAGTCCATCACCGGTGACTTCGCCATCGTCAAAGGCTGGAAAGCCGACCATTTCGGTAACGTGATCTATCGCCACACCGCCCAGAACTTCAACCCGCTGGCCGCCACTGCCGGCAAGATCACCGTGGTCGAAGTCGAGGAAATCGTCGAACCCGGCGAGCTGGACCCGGCACAGATCCATACCCCTGGCATCTACGTCGACCGGATCATCTGCGGCACGTTCGAGAAGCGCATCGAACAGCGCACCGTGCGTAAGTGATCCCCTGCCCCCGGACCGAATGAAGGAATAACAACAATGGCACTTTCCCGCGAACAAATGGCTCAACGCGTCGCCCGCGAAATGCAGGACGGCTTCTACGTGAACCTGGGCATCGGCATTCCGACCCTGGTCGCCAACTACATCCCCGAAGGCATGGAAGTCATGCTGCAGTCGGAAAATGGCCTGCTGGGCATGGGTCCGTTTCCTACTGAAGAAACCATTGATGCCGACATGATCAACGCCGGCAAGCAGACCGTGACCGCCCGTATCGGTGCTTCGATCTTTTCCTCGGCCGAGTCCTTCGCGATGATCCGCGGTGGTCATGTCGACCTGACCGTGCTGGGCGCCTTCGAAGTGGATGTGCAGGGCAACATCGCCTCATGGATGATCCCCGGCAAGCTGGTCAAGGGCATGGGCGGCGCGATGGATCTGGTGGCCGGCGCGGACAACATCATCGTCATCATGACCCACGCGTCCAAGGATGGTGAGTCCAAGCTCTTGTCGCAATGCAGCCTGCCGCTGACCGGCGCCGGTTGCATCAAGCGCGTGCTGACCGACCTCGCCTACCTGGAAATCGAAAATGGCGCATTTGTCCTCAAAGAACGCGCACCTGGCGTCAGTGTTGAGGAAATCGTCGCCAAAACCGCTGGTAAACTGATCGTGCCGGACCACGTGCCGGAAATGCAGTTCGCTGCCCAGTGAGGAATCATTCCATGCAAGAAGTCGTCATTGTTGCCGCCACGCGCACCGCGATCGGCAGTTTCCAGGGGTCGCTGGCCAATGTGTCCGCGGTTGACCTGGGCGCTGCGGTGATCCGCCAGTTGCTGGCGCAAACCGGCCTGAACCCGGTCGAAGTCGATGAAGTGATCATGGGCCAGGTGCTGACCGCCGGCGCCGGGCAAAACCCTGCGCGCCAGGCTGCGATCAAGGCCGGCCTGCCCTTCGCTGTACCGGCCATGACCCTGAACAAGGTCTGCGGTTCCGGTCTCAAGGCCCTGCACCTGGGCGCCCAGGCGATCCGCTGCGGCGATGCCGAGGTGATCATCGCCGGTGGCCAGGAAAACATGAGCCTGGCCAACTACGTCATGCCCGGCGCGCGCACCGGCCTGCGCATGGGCCACGCGCAAATCGTCGACACCATGATCAGCGATGGCCTGTGGGATGCGTTTAACGACTACCACATGGGCATCACCGCCGAGAACCTGGCCGAGAAGTACAGCCTGACTCGCGAGCAGCAGGACGCGTTCGCCGCCGCCTCGCAGCAGAAAGCCGTGGCCGCCATCGAAGCCGGGCGCTTTGTCGATGAAATCACCCCGATCCTGATCCCGCAGCGCAAGGGCGATCCGCTGTCCTTCGCCACCGACGAGCAGCCACGGGCCGGCACCACCGCCGAATCTCTGGGCAAGCTCAAGCCAGCCTTCAAGAAGGACGGTTCGGTGACCGCCGGCAACGCGTCGTCGCTGAACGACGGTGCCGCCGCCGTGATCCTGATGAGCGCCGAAAAAGCCAAGGCCCTGGGCCTGCCGGTACTGGCGAAAATCGCGGCTTACGCCAACGCAGGCGTTGACCCGGCGATCATGGGCATCGGCCCGGTGTCGGCCACCCGTCGTTGCCTGGACAAGGCCGGCTGGAACATCGACCAACTGGACCTGATCGAAGCCAACGAAGCCTTCGCCGCGCAATCGCTGGCCGTGGCCAAGGACCTGGAATGGGACTTGAACAAGGTCAACGTCAACGGCGGCGCCATTGCCCTGGGCCACCCGATCGGTGCTTCGGGTTGCCGCGTGCTGGTAACCCTGCTGCATGAAATGCTCAAGCGTGATGCCAAAAAAGGCCTCGCCACCCTGTGCATCGGTGGTGGTCAGGGCGTGGCACTGGCGCTCGAACGGGCTTAAAGCGTTCAACAGACGGCGCGGGGACCCACGAAGATCCGTCGCCGTCTGGACAAACACCCGGTGCGATGCAAGTCGTACCGGGTTCTTTTTTGCCTGCGTTTTTTCAGGTGGACCGCGTTATCGTTTTTCGCGAGCAAGCCCGCTCCCACAGTGGGCCGTGCTCGTCTGGACAACTGTGGGAGCGGGCTTGCTCGCGAAGGGGCCCGACAAGTCACCCCAAGAACTGCAGAGTCAACCCACTGTCCGCCCCACTGATCACCACAAAGCAAAGTCTACGGAGCCATGCCCAGCAACTGCTGGCGCAATTCGGGGTTGCTGGTACGCGGATCGAGCCAGATGGCAAAAAATGCCTGGGCGAATTGCAGGTCCTTCACTTCACGCAATAACTGCTGGCCAAGAAAAAACCGCGCGCCCTGCCCCGGCAGATACACCCCGGTCAGCCGCGTACCGGCCTGCACATCGACGAACGACTGTTGCATCTGCGTCTGCCAGGACGCCAGTTGCTCGGCACTGACCGAGGTACCAGAGAGTCGCTTGATTTCCCTGACGCTGGCGTTCACCAGATCTTCACAGGAAATGCTGCGCTGGTAGATCAGTTCCAGGGCGAACGGCTGATCGCCCGCCAACGGCCGCGACGTGCTCCAGAGCCGCGCGCTGTAAACATCGAAGCCGTACTTGCGAAAATCACCACTGCCGATGACTTGCGCACCGGGCAGCGAATCCTGCCAATTGGCCAGGGCCTGGCAGTTCAGCAAAACAAGCAGCCACAGACCATGGCGCAGCGGTAATCGTCGGCGGTTCATGCGGGTTGGCCTCATCGCGGGATGCCCAGAAAAACGTATGCGCAAAAGGCCCCTTCGGAGAATTTCCTAAGGGCCGTATTTTTGTATACAAAATCCGCATACAGATAAAGCAATCTACCCGACGCAATGTTACCGTTGCTACCTCACACAGGTCGGAGACATGCGCGTGTTAATCCTCAAATTGCTGGTGATTCCAGGCTTCCTGCTGCTGATTTCCCTGGCTGGCAAACGCTGGGGGCCGAGCGTGGCCGGTTGGTTGTCGGGATTGCCGGTGGTGGTCGGACCGATCCTGTTGTTCCTCGCCCTTGAACAAGGCCAGGCGTTCGCTGCGCAATCGGCCACCGCGGCACTGTCGGCCATGTTCGCGATGATTGCGTTTTGCGTGACCTACGCCCAGGTCGCACAACGGGCCGGATGGCCGGTGGCGTTGACGATCTCGCTGTCGGTCTGGGCGGTGGTGGCGGTGGTCCTGTCGCTGATCCCGGCATCCCTGGTGTTTTCGGTGTGTGCCGCCGCGACCGCGCTGCTCGCCGCACCGTACCTGTTCCCCACCGTGCAACCGGTGCTCAGTGGCCCGGCGCCGAAATCCGACAAACTCTTGTTGCGCATGGTGGCCGGTGCATTGCTCACATTGATCGTGACAGTGTTGGCCAGCACTGTCGGCGACCGCTGGAGCGGCCTGCTGGCGGTATTTCCGGTATTGGGCAGCGTGATGGCGGTGTTCTCCCAGCAAACCCGTGGCCCGGCCTTTACCGCTGCGTTGCTGCGCGCCACCGCCACCGGTATGTACTCGTTCGCCGCATTCTGTCTGGTGTTGGCGGTGACACTGCCGACGATGGGAATGAACGCCTTTGTGCTGGGCATCGCGGTGTCGGTGGCCATGCTGGGGGTGACCAAACGCCTGCTGGCGCGGCCGGTTGGCTCGACGACGGACGCTGAAGACACCGTCAAAGCACCGAAACACGTTCGATAATTCCGCACAATTGGAGCAACAACCTCGCACGTCAATCGAACGGGTTTGCTTCAACATCAGCCTCAGTTCCAACCCCTACCCGACTGAGGCCTACACCATGAAATTGTTTTTCCACCCTTCGCCGAACCCGATGAAAGTTGCCCTGCTGCTCGAAGAGCTGCAAACGCCTTACGAATTGATCGGCGTCGACACCTTCAAGGGCGAGCAGCACCAGCCAGCCTTTCTGGCAATCAACCCGAACGCCAAGGTACCCGCGCTGGTTGATGGCGATGCCACCGTGTTCGACTCACAGGCGATCCTGCTGCACCTGGCACAGAAACATCAGCGTTTCCTGCCAATGTCCGCTGCCGGCCAGGCCGAAATGCTGTCGTGGCTGATGTTCATCGGCACCGGCCTGTCGCCGTTCTCCGGTCAGGCAGTGCACTTTTTGCACCACGCACCGGAAGATCTGCCTTACGCGAAAAACCGTTATTCCAAGGAAGTCGAACGCCACTATCGCATCCTCAACGAGCGCCTGGCCCAGCATCAGTACCTGGCAGGCGACACCTACAGCATCGCCGACATGGCCCTGTGGGGTTGGGCCAACTACGCGCCCTACATCCTCGGCGAGAGCGGTCTGGCGGCCTACCCGAACGTCAAGCGCCTGTACGATGAAATCAGCGCCCGCCCAGCCGCCCGGCGTGCCCACGGTTTGAAAGAGAAACTGGTGCTCAAGGCCGAATTCGACGAAGAAACCCGTCGTAACCTGTTCCCGCAAAACCAGGCGTAAGAAGAAAGTGACCGCTCGTTAGAGCACGCTGGAATGCACCACAACCTCCATGGGATGATCGCGCCCCACCGCGCGCCCGTCCCTGGAGATTTCGATGTCATTGTTGAGTAAAAAAGCCCTTGTCCTGCTGCTGGCAGCCGCTACCGGCCTTGGGGCTTTGAATGCGCAGGCCGCCAAGGCCACTTCCAGCGATGCGCCAGCACAGAAGGTCTCGATGCTCGGCGGCAAGTTCACCTTCAACCTGCCCAAGGGTTTCAGCGCCAACCCGCTGCCCGCCAGCCCGGACGGTGCCAGCGGCACCCTGTACAGCAATGCGACCACCAGGACCGTGGTGATCGCCGCGGAAAACACCCTGCCCAATGGTGTCAACGTCAAGGACAACGACGGCGGGTTCCTCGATGGCACCGTGGCTGACTTCGATGCGGCGCAACACAAATCCCTGCCCGACTACAACAAACTGAGCGAGAAAAGCCTGACCCATAAAACCGGCCTGGGCCTGCGCCAGGTCGATGGCACCGCCACTCAGGGCGGTGGCATGACCCTCACCACCACACTGATGGCGGCATCCGGCACCCGCATGGCGGTGATTCAGGTGATCTCCCGTCCCGGCGACATGGCGGCCCATGAAACCCTGATCAAACAGATTGTCAGCGGAAAATAAGGTTCAGGGGTTCAGACGCTGCAGCCAGGCGCTCAAATCCTCTATCTCGTCGGCGCTGATGTTATGACCGACACCTTGGTAGCCGTGGAACTCGGGTTCGAGTGACACGCTCTGCAACAGGCTGTTGGCTTCGGTACCGTCGCTGTAGGGAAGGCGTTTGTCCTCCTCGCCATGACCAATGAAAATCGCCAGCGACTGGCGTTTTTCATCCGGTTTGAGCTCGGACTTGAGCACCGGCAGAATCCGCCCGCTCAACGCAGCAATCCCACCTAGCGCCTCGGGATGCCGCAAGCCTGTTTCGTAGGACATGATCGCGCCCTGGCTGAAGCCCACCAGGTACACCTTCTCGGGTTCGGTGTGATATTTCTTCGTGGCCTGTACGACGAAATCCAGCAACAACTGACCGCTGGACGTCAGATCATCGGTCTCGCCGTTGTAGGCCCCGTTGCCCTTCTTGCGGAACCACTGATAGCTGCCCGCCTCCATCACCAAAGGTGCCCGCACCGACAGGTAGGTGTAGGCCGCGGGCAAGTCGTCCTTGATGCCGAACAGGTCCTGCTCGTTACTGCCGTAACCGTGGAGGAAAATCACCAGGGGTTGATGGTTGGAATCGGCGCCGGCCTGCTCCAGGTACTTGAGCGGCAGGTCGGTTTGCAGCGGGGTTTGGGCGTGGACGGCAGTGGATGCCAGGAGGGTGAGCAGCGCGAGAATCTTCAACATGGGTCTTCCTTCACGGAATGCAGGATTCGCGCAAGAGCCTAACACTGCTCAGTAGGCAGGAACATCTCGGGCGTGGCTGATGCCGCCTTCGCGAGCAAGCCCGCTCCCACATTTGGAATGCATTTCCTGTGGGAGCGGGCTTGCTCGCGAAGAGGCCCGAACAGGCAACAAAAATCTCCCGGTCAATCGTTGATCAACTTGCCCGCCCGAATCGGCTCGCGCCCGGCGACTTTCGCCTGCCATGTGCCCGGCTGGGTGTAGCGCCCACGGTCGATGGCGAACAGCACACCACTGGTGCCGGCCTGCACGGTGGTGACCTTGTCGTTCAATGGGTCGACCACCTCGAACAACGCATCGCCCTTCTCCACCCACTCCCCGGCCTCACGCAGGAAACTGACCACGCCGTGATGCGGGGCGAACAGGTATTGGGTGCCTTCGAACGGCATGCCTTCACAGCATTCGGCCGGTGCCGCCGGCCAGGTGCCGGAGATGAAACCTTGCTCGGCGAGGAACCCGAGGATTGCCTCGCAATTGGCCTGCGCCTGGTCGACCCGGGTATCGCCCATGCTGCCCAACTCCAGCGTGGTCGCCAGATTGGCCGGTGGAATCGCCGCTGCCGGGAACGCCCTGGCCAGACGCAACCATGGCGCAGAGCAGGATTCATCGAACGAGCTGCCGCCGGAGTCTTCACACAACAACGCCACGCCAGCCTGCAAGCGCGCCGCCAGGGATTGCCATTGCGGCCAGTGCTGCGGCAACGCATAGATGTGGATCGCCGCATCGAAATCGCAATGCAGGTCGAGGGTGATGTCGGCGTCGCAGGCATGGCGCAGCAACAGGCGGTGCATCGCCTCCAGCTGCGATGTCGCTGCCGGCAAATCGTCGATGACCTGGCCCATGGCCTGGCGAATCAGCGCGATGTTGGCCTGGGCATCGGAACCCAGGCGAGCACCGATCAATTCGGCCACCGGCGCAGCGAGTTCGACGAACGAGCGGTTGAAGTTCTTGCCGCTGCCCAGCTCGAAACGACCCATGTGGCTGCCCTGCAGGTGCTGATCGAGGCCAATGGGATTGGCCACCGGCACCAGTTCGATCACACCGTTCAATTGTCCGAGTTGTTCAAGTTCGGCCAGGCGTTTTTTCAACTCCCAGGCCGTGCGCATGCCCGGCAGTTCGTCGGCGTGCAGGCTGGCCTGGATGTATACCTTGCGCGTGCCCGCGCCATAACGAAACACGCTGAGGGTACGCTCGGTGCCCAGGTGGCTCCAGGGCAATGGGTGGTCGATGCGTTGCATGGGGAACTCCTACATACCAAGGTCACCATTATGGGAGCGGGCTTGCTCGCGAAGGCGTCCTGTCAGTCAATTTATTTGTTGAATGATAAGACGCTTTCGCGAGCAAGCCCGCTCCCACAGGTATCTCAGTGCTGAAAATGATTGCACAAAAAAAATGGCAACCGCGCCAACGGTTGCCACTTTTTTAAACGGCTCGCTTACTCGCCGTAAACGTCAAACTTGAAGTATTTGTCCTGCACTTGCTTGTACTTGCCGTTGGCGCGGATTTCGGTGATGGCTTTGTTGAACTGCTCGGCCAGGACGGTATCACCCTTGCGCACGGCAATGCCTGCGCCGCCACCGAAGTATTTCGGATCGTTGTACTCAGGACCGACGAAGGCAAAACCTTTACCGGCGTCGGTTTTCAGGAAACCGTCGTCCAGGTTGACCGAGTCGGCCAGCAGCGCATCGATGCGGCCGGACACCATGTCGAGGTTGGCTTCCTGCTGGGAGCCGTAGCGCACCAGCTCGATACCGGCAGGCACCAGCACTTCCGTGGCGAAGCGGTCGTGGGTACTGGCGCGCAGCACACCGACTTTCTTGCCTTTGAGTTCGGTCAGCGGATCCTTGATGCTGGAACCTTCCTTCATCACGAAGCGTGCCGGGGTGTGGTAGTACTTGATGGTGAAATCGACGTTCTTCTTGCGGTCATCGGTGATGGTCATGGACGACAGGATGGCATCGATTTTCTTGACCTTCAGCGCAGGGATCAGGCCATCGAACTCTTGCTCGACCCAGGTGCATTTGACTTTCATCTGCGCGCACAGAGCGTCGCCAATGTCCACGTCAAAACCGGTGAGTTTGCCGTCAGGGGTTTTCATCGAGAATGGCGGGTAGCCGGCTTCGATACCGATGCGAATCGGCTTGGTGTCTTCGGCCACAGCGGTCAGGGACAACATCGACAGTGCCAGGGCACCGAACATCACTAGCTTCTTCATTTATTACTCCTGTGTGCGGAGGCTTTTATTGGCAGCTTCGATTGGCAGCGTTCGGTCATCGCTTCGTGAGCGGGAACCGAAGTGGGCGGCAGTCTAGAGTGGCTACAGGAGGGCAAATTACGCTGAGGCGACAAATATTTATAGAAAAGTGGCGGCAGGATGCAGGCGTTGAGATGCACGCTCCATGACGGTGCAAAGTCTGTCAGACAAGCCGCTTATTCAGACCAGACCTACAAGTTTTCCGGCGTCATCCGACGGAATGAACCGACTGGCGATACCAGGAGTTTTGCGGCACATTGAGCGCCCTTGCGTCCCATCGAGAGTAGCGTGATGCCCACGTTGAACCTGATCCAGCACCACCCCGCCGAAGGTCCGGGCGCCATCGCCTTCTGGGCCGAATCCCGAGGGCTGACGCTGAACGTGTTTCGCGCCGACCTCGGCCAATTGCCGCCCGTCAGCGCCGATCCCGTGATCCTGTTGGGCGGGCCTTATGAATCCAATGCCGGTCCGACCTGGCTGGAAGCCGAGCGGCAATGGCTCAAAGGCAGCCTGGATCGGGACGCAGCCGTTTTCGCGATATGCCTGGGGGCACAATTGCTGGCGTTAAGCCTGGGCGGGAACGTCAGGCGTATGGACCGGACTGAAACCGGATGGACCACCGTGACCTTTATCGACGGGCAAACGCTGAAGGTGCTGGAGTGGCACGAGGACGCCATCGACCTGCCGCCTGCCGCACAGCTGTTGGCCAGCAGCGAACACTGTGTGCAGCAGATGTACCGCGCCGGGCCGGCGCGGCTGGGGTTGCAGTTTCATCCGGAGTGGAACGCCGAGTCGGTGGCCATGCTCAATGCGCATTTTGGCGATGAATCGCCGTTGCCCCGGGGTCCGCAGGACGGTGCGGCCTACGCCCAAGTGTTTACGTGGTTGCAGGCAACACTGGATGAGTGGTGGGCGGCCGCTGCCTGTCGCTGATGTAGATCAAAGCGCATTCCTGTGGCGAGGGGGCTTGCCCCCGTTGGAGTGCGAAGCGCTCCCAAAATACTCGACTAATGCCCAGATTTTGAGGTTGCTGCGCAACCCAACGGGGGCAAGCCCCCTCGCCACAGAACTCAATGGGGTTTGAAGATCAGCATTCGCAACCGATCACTTCACTGACAGGCCGCGGCACCACGGCACTCAACTCAAACCCTTCATCCAGCCATCCGGTCACGCCGCCGATCATCTCCTTGACCGGGTAACCCAGGGCCGCCAGCTTCACGGCTGCCTTGTTGGCGCCGTTGCAGTGAGGCCCGGCGCAATAGACCACGAACAGGCTGTCTTTCGGATAACCCGCCAAACCTTCGGCTGTCAGCAAACGCCCGGGAATGTTGATCGCTCCCGGCACATGCCCGCGCTCAAAAGCCAGCGGCCCACGAACATCCACCAGAATGAAATCGACTTCACCCCCCTGCTGGCTGGCGTGGACGTCAGAACAATCGGTTTCGAGGGTAAGACGGTTGCTGAAATGCATCAGGGCTATGGCCGATGGGGCAGCAGGAATTTCGCGAACCAGGCTGGTCATGGGCTGTACTCCAAAGAAGCGGTGGGTGTGGGAAGACTTTATCCGCCAGACACTTGCGGCTACAGTGGCGCACAAGACACTCACCGGGAATTTTCCGCCAAATGCACCCTACTCCAGGAATGGTCGCGATTCTGGCCTACGACGGCCTCTGCACGTTCGAGTTCGGCATTGCCGTGGAGATCTTCGGCCTGCCACGACCTGAATTCGATTTTCCGTGGTACGAGCACCGTATCGTCGCTGTCGATCAAGGCCCGATGCGTGCCATGGGCGGCATCCAGGTACTGGCCGATGGCGGCATGGAATTGCTCGCCAATGCCCGCACCATCATCATCCCCGGCTGGCGCGACCGTAGCGCCACGGTGCCCGTGGAGCTGATCGCCGCCCTGCGCCAGGCCCATGCCCGGGGTGCGCGGTTGCTGTCGATCTGCTCCGGGGTTTTCGTCCTCGCTGCCACCGGGTTGCTCGACGGGCACGGTGCGACCACGCACTGGCGCTATACCTCGGAACTGGCCGAGCGGTTTCCCGGCATCCTGGTGGACCCGGACGTGCTGTATGTCGACTCCGGCCAATTGATCACCTCCGCCGGCAGCGCGGCAGGCATCGATGCCTGCCTGCATCTGGTGGCGCGGGATTTCGGTACGCAAGTAGCCAATTGCGTGGCCCGGCGCCTGGTCATGTCGCCGCAACGCAGCGGTGGCCAGGCGCAATTCATTCCGACGCCGGTCAGTCCTACACCGCGCAGCGATCTTTCCCGCGTCATGCAGTGGGCACGTGAGCGTTTGCACGAGCCACTGGAAGTGCGCGACCTGGCCAGCAAAGCCGCGATGAGCGAACGCACGTTCCTGCGTCGCTTCACCGAAGCCAGTGGCCAGTCACCGAAAACCTGGTTGCAGCACGAACGTCTGGGCCGCGCCCGCGAGCTGCTGGAAAGCAGCGACCAGAACACCGAGCAGATTGCCGAACGTTGTGGTTATCGCTCGGTGGAAAGCTTCCGGGTAGCCTTTCGAACGGTGGTCGGCGTACCGCCTTCGGTGTATCGGGAGCGGTTTGGGCGTGGGGGCAACGCTGTGTTTTGAGGTGTTCTCAAGGCCCTCTTCGCGAGCAAGCCCGCTCCCACAGACAACACAAAACCTGTGGGAGCGGGCTTGCTCGCGAAGGGGCCAGACCGGGCTACCCAACTTTCAAGGCTTGCGCAATAAATAGGTATCCATGATCCAGCCATTGGCCAGCCGCGCCGCCTTGCGCACCCGTTCAATTTCATCCGCCACATCCTTGAGCTTGCCGCGGATCAGGATTTCATCCGGCGTCCCCAAATAGGCCCCCCAGTAAATGTCGGTGTCCTGATCGGCCACCTGATGGTAGGCATCCTGGGCATCGAGCATCACCACCAGGCTGTCGGCATCGCTCACCTGCCCCGCCGCCAGGCGCCGGCCTGTGGTGATTTCTACGGAGCGGCCAATCTGGTTGAGCGGCACCTTGTGCTGTGCTGCCAACGCCTGGACGCTAGTAATGCCGGGGATCACCTCGAACTCGAACGCACAGGCACCTGAGGCCTGGATCGCCTGAAGAATACGAATGGTGCTGTCGTACAGCGCCGGGTCGCCCCACACCAGAAAACCGCCACACTGACCGTCAGCCATTTCCTCGTTGATCAGCCGCTCGAAGGTCTGCTGTTTGGCCAGGTTCAAGGCGTCAACGCTGCACTTGTAGTCCACCTCACCGCGCTCGCGCTCCGGGCTGTGGGCTTCGACAAAACGGTAATCGTGATCGGTGATATAGCGTTCGCAGATTTCGCGCCGCAAATCGGTGAGTTTGTTTTTGCTTTCACCCTTGTCCATGAGAAAAAAAACATTGACCTGATTCAGCGCCTTCACCGCTTGCATCGTGATGTAGTCGGGATTGCCGGCACCAATACCGATGACCAGGAGTTTTTTCATCACAGCAGGTCCTCGGGATCAGTGCCCGGCAAACGCAGCCGCCAGCGGCCATGGAACCTCAGCTCGACAGCCGCCAAGGGTTCGACGTCGATCAGGCTGGACGCCCCCCCCTGCAACACGTGCGTCAGCGCTGCGCGAATGACAAAGGGATGGGTAATGGCAACGATGTGCCCTGGTGTCGACTGCAACGCTGTCAACCACGCGCCCACTCGCTCGCCCAATTGCACCAGTGACTCACCACCGTGTGGTGCCGAAGCAGGGTCCCCCAGCCAATACTGGAGCACCTCGGGTTCGGCTTTTTGCAGATCGCCGATACGCTCGCCGCTCCAGCGCCCGAAGTTGCAGTCCCTCAGGGCGTCGACAAGCTCCGGCACGCTGCCGAACAGTTCAGCGGTTTGCCGGGTGCGCAACTCCGGGCCGCAGACAAGGCGTGGAGCACCCTTGAACTGATTACAACGGGAGAGCCTGAGCGCTTGCCAATCCATCTCCAACGGTTCATCCAACGGAAAACGCGCCAATTTCTGTGCGACGGTTCGAGCGTGGCAAATCAGGGTTAAACGGGTTGCCTGCACCAGGAGTCACTCTATGGATGGAAAGGAACAATGGTTCAATTGTGCCGCAAGTAAGCAGACCAGGGGGGTAATGCCCGCCAGTTAAGCAATTTCAGCCGCGACACCCGTTGTAGCAGCTGCCGAGCCCGCGAGGCTGCGTTCGGCTGCGAAGCAGTCGTGAGTCCAGCTGACGCGGTCTGCCTGACGTACCGCAATGACTGATTTTACGACTGCTTCGCAGCCGAACGCAGCCTCGCGGGCTCGGCAGCTGCTACAGATCGCATTACCGTTTAACTGACTGACATTAGGCCTGGGGGGTGTTTAATTTTCCTGTTTGAAACTGATTCCTTCAGTCATTTCCTGGCAGATTTTCTGATATGGCTGACCGCAATTCAGGCAATGACCTACAGGACTTTACGACATCGGCCTAGCCCTCTGGCACAGGCATTTCGCCCCTTTTCCGGACACGACCGGACCATGCAAAAATTAACTAGACAGGCAGTACGCGATAATTAAATACTCCTTTCAACGGACTGTTAAAACATGTTCCACGCTCATCCAGCAGGAGCCCGGATGCCCTTTCTCGAACACCCGATCAATGCGTCTGGTCAGACACCATCTCCGGCCGAACCTTCCGTTCCTCGTTTAATGCAGTCAATCCCAAGAAATATCTGACAAGAAAAAGAGTGGCGCCTGACAACGTTCAGACGACCATCGATTTAATGTGTGGCAAAACCGACAGTGATAGTCAGGTTCGGCTCAAACCGCCGAGTCGTTTGATACAGGAGTGTCTCCATGATGGTCTTGCGTCCAGTCGAGTTGGCCGACCTGCCCCAGTTGCAGAGGCTGGCTCGTGAAAGTCTTGTGGGCATCACGTCCCTGCCCGACGATAGCGAACGGTTGCGCGAAAAAATCCTCGACTCCTGTGCCTCGTTTGAAAAGGACGTCGATGGTCATGGCCCGGAAAATTATTTCTTTGTGCTCGAAGACCTGACGACGCAACACTTGGTCGGCTGCTCGGAAATCCTCGCCACGGCGGGGTACAGCGAGCCGTTCTACAGCTTGCGCAATCGGCACTTCACCAGTGCCTCGAGGGAACTGAACATCGAGCACGGCGTACCGGCCTTGTCGTTGTGTCACGACCTCAGTGGCCACACCTTGCTGCGGGGTTTCCATATCGATGCCGCGTTGGTGCGCACCGCGCACTCCGAACTGCTGTCGCGGGCGCGCCTGTTGTTCATCGCCGCCCATGCCCGGCGCTTTTCCGAAACGGTGATCACTGAAATCGTCGGCTACAGCAGTGATGAAGGCCACTCGCCATTTTGGGACGCCGTGGGCAAGCATTTCTTCGACTTGCCCTACGTCGAGGCCGAACGGCTTTGCGGCCTGCAGAGCCGCACCTTTCTCGCCGAACTGATGCCGCAATACCCGATTTACGTGCCCATGCTGCCCCGGGCGGCACAGGACTGCATCGGCAGCATCCACCCCGATGGCCAGGAAGCCTTCGATATCCTCGAACGTGAAGGCTTCGAAACCAACAGTTACATCGATCTGTTCGATGGAGGCCCTACACTGTACGCGCGCACGTCGGGCATTCGTTCCATCGCCCACAGCCAGTGCGGCGTAACGCAACCGGGACCGATGATCGATGCCCGTGGCAGCTATCTGGTGAGCAACGATTCCTTGAAGGATTATCGGGCCATCGTCGCCGATCTTGACTACATCACCGGGCAACCCGTCACGCTGGACACCGCCATGTGCAAGGCGCTGAAGGTAACCGAGGGCAGCCCGATCAGGCTGATTGCCCTGTGAACACCCTCCAGGTTCAATACCCGAGCACATGTGAACAAGGAACTGCAGCATGATTGTCCGTCCAGTCCAGATCACCGACCTGCCTGCCGTGTTCACGCTGGTGCGTCAGGCCAGTCCGGAGCTCACCAGCCTGCCGGCCGACGAAGAGCGCCTGGCTCACCGGATCCGCTGGGCTCAACGCACTTTCGCCGGGCAGGTCGATCGCGCCGATGCCGATTATCTGTTCGTGCTCGAAGACGACGAGCAGCAAGTGGTGGGCGTCAGCGCCCTGACGGGTGGCGTCGGCCTGCGCGAGCCCTGGTACAACTACCGGGTCGGGCTGACGGTCAGCGCTTCAGCGGACCTGGGTATCCAGCGTCAGATCCCGACCCTGTTCCTGAGCAATGAATTGACCGGGCAATCGGAAGTCTGCTCGTTGTACCTGCGTCCCGATCAACGCCGGGCAAGCAACGGCCGCCTGCTGTCGCTCGGGCGTTTTTTGTTTGTGGCCGAGTTTACGCAGCTGTTCGGCAACCGGCTCATCGCCGAATTACGCGGCAGTGCCGACGAACGAGGTGGCTCGCCGTTCTGGGACAGCCTCGGCCGGCACTTTTTCAAGATGGATTTCAGCTACGCCGATCACTTGTCCGGGCTAGGCAACAAATCGTTCATCGCTGAACTGATGCCGCGCCAGCCGCTGTACACCTGCCTGCTCACCGAACAGGCCCAGGCGGTGATCGGCAAGGCCCATCCGAATACCGAGCCGGCCCTGAAAATCCTCAGCGCCGAGGGGTTTGCCCACAAGGGCTACATCGATATCTTCGACGGCGGACCGGTCATCGAAGCCCCGGTTTCCGGGGTTCGCACCGTGCGCGACAGCCAACCGCTATTACTGGACATCGGCTCGCCGGACGATACAGCGCCCATCTGGCTGATTCACAACCGTCGCCTGGAAAACTGTCGCATTACTTGCGCCCCGGCCCGACAAATGGGCAACAGCCTGGTGGTTGATCGCCAGACCGCCAAGCGCTTGCAGCTACAACCCGGCGACTCGGTGCGCGCCGTGCCGCTGCTTGACCAACGGCAACAGGCCGTGGCGGCGTGACTTATCAGGTCCATCGCTGCGACGTCAATCGGCCTTGCCCAGCAAATTCGTCATCATTCTCCCCTTGCCCGCGTGATAGCCTTTTATTTCTTTGGCGTTGACACTTTTGCTCAAGCCCTTCCATTCCATTGGTGGAACTCATATGTCCAGGCTTTCCCATCAAGATTTGCGCCGCAGCTTTCGCCAACTGTTCGCCTCCAGCACCTGCTACCACACGGCCTCGGTTTTCGACCCGATGTCGGCCCGCATCGCCGCCGACCTGGGCTTCGAAGTCGGGATCCTCGGTGGTTCGGTCGCATCGCTGCAAGTGCTGGGCGCCCCTGACTTTGCCTTGATCACCCTCAGCGAATTCGCGGAACAGGCCACCCGCATCGGCCGTGTCGCCCAGTTGCCGGTGATTGCCGACGCCGACCACGGCTACGGCAACGCGCTCAATGTCATGCGCACCATCGTCGAACTCGAACGTGCCGGCGTCGCCGCGCTGACCATCGAAGACACCCTGCTGCCTGCGCAGTTCGGCCGTAAGTCCACCGACCTGATCACGGTCGCCGAAGGCGTCGGCAAGATCCGCGCGGCACTGGAAGCCCGCTGCGATAAGGAAATGGCGATCATCGCCCGCACCCACGCAGGGATTCTGCCGGTGCAGGAAATCATCAGCCGCACCCGGCAATACCAGCGCGCCGGAGCCGACGGGATCTGCATGGTGGGCGTAAAGGACTTCGACCATCTGGAACAGATCGCCGAGCATCTGAGCGTGCCACTGATGCTGGTTACCTACGGCAACCCGCTGCTACACGATGACAAACGCCTGGCCGAACTGGGTGTACGCGTGACCATCGACGGCCATGGCGCGTACTTCGCCGCGATCAAGGCGACCTACGACAGCCTGCGTGAGCAACGCCAGATCCTCACCCAGACGTCGGACCTGAGCGCGACCGAACTGACTCACACCTACACGCAACCCGAGGAATACATCCGCTACGCGGAAGAGTTCATGAGCGTGAAGGAATGACGGTTTAAACCGACACACCGCCTTCGCGAGCAAGCCCGCTCCCACATTTGATCGCGGCTGTACGCCAATGCTGTGCTTACCGTAATTCCACTGTGGGAGCGAGCTTGCTCGCGATGAGGCCATCACAGCCAACATCCATACCGCCTGACACACCGCCTTCGCGAGCAAGCCCGCTCCCACATTTGGATCGCGGCTGTACGCCAATGCTGTGCTCACCGAAAATCCACTGTGGGAGCGAGCTTGCTCGCGATGGGGCCATCACAGCCAACATCCATACCGCCTGACACGCCGCCTTCGCGAGCAAGCCCGCTCCCACATTTGATCGCGGCTGTACGCCAATGCTGTGCTCAACACAAAGCCACTGTGGGAGCGGGCTTGCTCGCGATGAGGCCATCACAGCCAACATCCATACCGCCTGACACGCCGCCTTCGCGAGCAAGCTCGCTCCCACAGGTTTTGCAGTGGACGGTCAGACCGAGTCGAGCAGTTCGTGATGGGGTTTGCCGTCACCGCAACAGATCACGCGATTGCGCCCGGTGGTTTTGGCTTCGTATAGCGCATGATCGGCGTCATTGAGCCAAAACGTCGCGTCGGCGTGGGTCGGGTTGAATGATGCCATGCCAATGCTCAGGCTGACTTTCAGCGCAGGGTTCTGCTCGTACCCCAAGGCGGCGAAGCGATCACGCAGGGCATCCATGACGGCGGCGGCGCGGTTCAGGGGCAGATCGGGAAGGATCACGCAGAACTCGTCACCGCCGTAGCGCCCTGCCACATCAGTCGCTCGCAGGTTCTGCTTGAGCATTTTGCTCAACTGACGCAAAACGATGTCGCCGGCAACATGACCGTAGGTGTCATTGATGGCCTTGAAATGGTCGATGTCGATCAGCGCGATCGCGCCGCCCTTTTGCTGGCGTTTGCAACGCTGGAACTCGACCTCCATCTGGTCTTTCCAGGCCCCATGGTTCAGCAGGCCTGTCAGGCTGTCGGTGCGGCTCAGTGCCAGCAGTTCACGCTTCTGAAGGCCGAGGGTATGGGCCTGGCGGAAGCAGATCCAGCCCAAGGACAATGGATACAGGCACAGCAAGGGCAAACAGGCATAGAGTTGCACCGGACTGGTGGCAGGAATGAGCGCCGGGGCAAAAATCTGCAAGCCAACGCAGAGGCCCAGCACCTGCGCGGCAGTCCCGGCCAGCAGGAAGCGTAAGCCGCCGATGGCCACGTTGTGCATGGCCATCATGGAAATGGTGGTCGCGCTGGGTAGTGGATTGAAATGCATGGCGGCAATCCAGAAGCCGCCGAGAAAGGCATCGATCAGCAGATTGCGGTGTTCGGCGTGATAAGGCTTTCTGGCCCGGCGCGCCCATTGGTAAGCCAGGTGCGGCCAGACCAGGCCATTGAACCACATGAACCCCCAGACCCAGGGCGCCGGATCGAGTGGATACATCGCCGCACTCACACACACCAATCCAAGGGCCAGCCCCAGAATTCGCGATGTATAGAGCCTCCTGGCCAATGAGAATCCCCTTCCTCCCGTATTTTCCATAAGGCCTCTGTGCCACTCGACGGAATGCGATAACAGCCCGTGCCTATGCGCTGGAGTCTATCAGGGCGAGATTAAATAGCCATCACCGGCTGGCGGGCTGCATATCCGTACATCACGCTGACATAAAAGCAAAAGCCTCGCCTCAAGAAACGGCTATACATGAAATAAGGGTTGATCAATGACCATAAGAGGAGGCCCATGCAGACCTTTCAAGTATTGATCATCGGCAGCGGGTTTGGCGGCCAATGTGCCGCAATCAATTTGCTCAAGGCCGGCATCGACGATTTTCGCCTGTTGGAGCGACGGGATTTCTTCGGCGGCACCTGGTGTCAGAACACCTATCCCGGCGCAGCGGTCGATGTGCCCTCGCCGCTGTACTCCTTGTCTTTCGCTCCGTATCGCTGGACGCAAATGTTCGCCGAACAGGCCGAACTGCACCGCTACACCCGCCATGTGGTGGAACACTTCGGGCTGCGGGACAAGGTGGAACTGGGCGCTAATGTCGAGCACATCGAATGGGACGACACCAACAAGCACTGGACGGTGTACACCGCCGGCAAAGGCACGTTTTGCGCGCAGTTCCTGATCAACGCCACCGGGCCGCTGAGCCAACCGGTGGTTCCGCACTTCGACGGCCTGGAACGCTTTCAGGGCAAGACGTTTCACACCAACAACTGGGATCACAACTACGACTACCGGCAAAAACGCGTGGCCATCGTCGGCAGCGGCGCCAGTGCGGCCCAGGTTATTCCGGCCATTGCGCCGGACGTCGGGCAGTTGCATGTGTTCCAGCGCACTCCCCACTGGGTGTTGCCCCGCGCAGACCGCAGATTCAGCCGCTTGCAGCGTTGGCTGCTGGGGCTCAAGCCAGCCTACAAGCTGCTGCGCTGGTGGATCTACTGGCAATTCGAAACCCGGGTGTTTGGCTTCAAGTATTCGAAGCCGGCCGTGCACAGGGTCCAGCGCCAGGCCCTGCACTTTCTCAAACACCAGGTGCCGGACGCCGAACTGCGGCGCAAACTCACGCCGGACTACACCATCGGCTGCAAACGGGTGATTCTGTCCAGCACGCTGTACCCCGCACTGGCCCGTCGCAACGTGACACTGCACTGCCGCGAGCAAGGCATCGCGGCCATCGACGAAACCGGCATCGTTACCCTCGATGGCCAACACATCGACGTGGACCTGATCGTCTGGTCCACCGGCTACGACGCCACCGACGGCGTGATTCCCTACCCGGTAACGGGAAAAAACGGCACCCGTCTCAAGGATGTCTGGGCACCGTACCCGCGTGCCTACCTTGGCACCGCCCTGCCGGACTTCCCCAACCTGTTCATCGTCACCGGGCCGAACACCGGCATTGGCCACACCTCGGCGCTGTTCATCATCGAATCCCAGATGAACTACATCCTCGATTGTATTTGCACCTTGAAGGCTCAAGGATTGAGGAGCATCGAAGTTCGCCATGAAGCGGAACGTACCTACACTGAAATGATCCACCGCGAAATGGAACGTACCGTATGGAAGTCCGGTGGTTGCCACAGTTGGTATCAAAGCAAGAGCGGTCATGTGATTGCCATGTTTCCCGGGTTCAGCTTCAGCTTTCATCGCTTGACCCGAGCGCTGAAACCCGCCGATCACATATTGTCCTGAGCAGATAGAAGGGAGACGCGTGATGCTTTTGTTGTTCGTCGTTTTCGCAGTTTTCGTCGCCTGGAGCTGGCTGACCTACCCGGCCATCGGCTACTGGCTCTATGACTTGAACATGGCGGCCGAGGCCAAGCTGTACCGGCTGCACAAAATCGTCGTGCCCATCCCCGAGATGACCGTCTCGACCTGGCAAGGCGGGCCGTACGAAGCCACCAGCAATGTACTGATGCTCCATGGCTTCAGCGCCGACAAGAACCTCTGGCTGCGTTTCGCCCGGCACTTTGTCGGTAGCCATCGGGTGATCATCCCGGACATCGCCGGCCACGGCGAAACCGGCTTCAAGGCAGGCGGCGGCTATGACATCCCGCTGCAGGCCAAGCGCATGATCCAGCTGCTGGATGTGTGCGGTGTCGAGAAAGTCCATGTCATCGGCAACTCCATGGGTGGCTACATGGCGGCGTGGCTCGCGGCCACTTACCCGGAGCGCATTGTGTCCTTGGCCCTGATTGACCCGGCCGGGGTCACTTCGCCAGAACCCAGTGACCTTGAGCGGCATTTGGCCAAGGGCCACAACCCGTTTCTGATTCACTCGCGGGAAGAATTCCAGCGCTTCTACGCCATGACCATGGCCTCACCGCCCTGGGTACCGAAGCTCGTGCTCGATGCCGTCGCCCAGCGCTATGAACAGTCCCGCGAGGAACTGGAAGAAATCTTCCGGGATTTCCGCGCCAGCCCGCCGATGGAACCGCACCTGCCCGACATCACCGCCCCGGCGCTGTTGCTATGGGGGCGCAAGGACCGGCTGATCGATGTCAGCAGCGTGGCGGTCTGGAGCAAGGGCATCGCCGACCTGCGTGTGCATATCTGGGACGCCGTCGGGCACATGCCCATGGTGGAAGCGCCATCCGGTTCAGCACGCCTGTATCGGGAGTTTTTGGCATCGCTGCGCTCGGAGAGTCCACAGGATCAACGACTGCACTAGGGGAAACTAATTGAGAACGCCCCCTTGCAGTCCTTTGCAGAATGAAGTTCGTCAGAAACTTCGTTTGTCGGCGTCGCTGAAGGCTGCGATCTTTCGTCCATCCTTTACGTCACCGCGCCAGGAATCCTGTTCATGAACCACCCGAACTTCGTCAGCCCTGACCTGATCCGCCAACGCTTCTCCAAAGCGATGTCCGACATGTATCGCGAGGAAGTGCCGTTGTACGGCGCGTTGATGGAACTGGTGGAGCAAACTAACCGCCACGTGCTGAACAACGATCCGCACATCCTGCAACAGCTCAAAAGCACCGGCGAAATCGAGCGACTGGACCTGGAGCGTCATGGTGCGATCCGCGTCGGAACGGCCGACGAACTGGCCACCCTCGCCCGCCTGTTCGCGGTGATGGGCATGCAACCGGTGGGTTACTACGACCTGACGCCGGCTGGTGTACCGGTACATTCCACGGCGTTTCGCGCGGTGCATGAAGCGTCATTGCAGGTCAGCCCGTTCCGGGTATTCACCTCACTGTTGCGCCTGGAATTGATCGACGACCTGGAATTGCGAGCGTTCGCCCAGTCGATGCTCGACCAGCGCTCGATCTTCACCCCCACGGCCCTCACGCTCATCGAGCGCGCCGAATCCCTGGGTGGCCTGACCGGGCAGGAAGCCGAGGTATTCGTCGAACAGGCACTGGAAACGTTCCGCTGGCACCACAGCGCCACCGTCACCGCCGAGCAATATCAAAAGCTCAGCGCCCAGCATCGTTTGATCGCTGATGTGGTGGCGTTCAAGGGCCCGCACATCAACCACCTGACACCGCGGACCCTGGACATCGATATCGTGCAGGCGCAAATGCCGGCCCATGGCATCACCCCCAAAGCGGTGATCGAAGGTCCGCCCCGCCGCCAGTGCCCGATCCTGCTGCGCCAGACCAGTTTCAAGGCCCTGGACGAGCCGATTGCCTTCACCGATCAAAACGAGGCGCGCGGCAGCCACAGTGCCCGCTTCGGCGAAATCGAACAGCGCGGTGCCGCCCTCACGCCCAAAGGCCGCGCACTCTACGACCGCTTGCTCAATGCCGCACGGGACGAACTCAAGGACTTCCCCAACGAAGCCAACGCCGCGCGCTATAACGCCCTGATGGGGCAGCATTTCAGCGAATTTCCTGACACTTGGGAAGGCATGCGCCAACAGGGCCTGGCTTACTTTCGCTACTTCGTGACGGAAAAAGGCCTGGCGGCGGGCGACCTTAAAAACACTTCCCTGGAAGACCTGCTCAGCAGGGGTTTCCTGCGGGTTGAACCGTTGGTGTACGAAGATTTCCTGCCCGTCAGCGCGGCGGGGATCTTTCAGTCAAACCTGGGGGACGCAGCGCAAACACGCTACGGTGAACACTCCAATCAGCAAGCGTTCGAAAAGGCCCTGGGACGTTCGACGATCGATGAGCTGGAGCTGTATGCCGAGAGCCAACGGCGTTCGATTGAACAGTGTTTCGCTGCGTTGGGCCAGTAGGCCTCGACACGACAGGTTTCAGCGGGTGAACCGAAGGGTTGCCTCGGTTGTGACGCAGCGCCTTGGTGTGCAAGAAATCGCCCGGTCGAGCCCGCGACAACGCTTTTTTTCACGCTGAAGAGCCTGCTTGTCAGGCCCCTCAACCCGGTACGCAAGAACCTGCGCGATGCTGTGCAAGTTCTTGCGTAAATTTCCGCGTTTATTCTGCCGAAAAGCCTGCAAATCTCGAAATAAAATCATAACTATCTGATTTATATCGATTTTATAAGTCGTGGCACAGTCCTTGTTATCTGTCAGGTCCCCAGGAGGTAATGCTGCCTCCCGGGCAACCTCACGTTTGAGCAAGGAGAGCCTGCATGGCTACACCCGCGTATATGTCCATTACGGGCGAGAGACAAGGTTTGATCACTGCCGGTGCATTCACCGCCGACTCCGTTGGCAACATCTACCAGGAGGGTCACGAAGATCAAGTCATGGTCCAGGGCTTCAGTCACGAAGTGATCATCCCTCGTGACCCGCAGTCCGGCCAACCCACCGGTCAACGCATTCACAAACCCGTCGTGATCACCAAAGTGTTCGACAAGTCCTCGCCACTGCTACTGGCGGCCTTGTGTTCGGGCGAGAAGTTGCCCCAGGTCGAAATCCAGTGGTTCCGCACGTCGGCTCAAGGCACGCAAGAGCACTATTACTCAACGGTTCTGGAAGACGCGATCATCGTCAATATCAAGGACTACATGCACAACTGCCAGGACCCGGCGACCGCACATTTCACCCATCTGGAGGACGTACATTTTTCCTACCGGAAAATCACCTGGACGCACCATAACTCCAACACGACGGGCCACGATGACTGGCGCACTCCGGTCGCTGGCGGTTAAGTCTCACCGGACGCAAACATCGACCCTTGGCCGATGTTGCTCAAGTCAATAAAAACCATGGCTGATCGACCCTTCACAAATCAATAAAAAGAACCGGGTCATTCAGCCAAGGCGCGACAAAAAAATGGGCGACCTACAGGTCGCCCATTTTTATAACCGAAACTTTTAATACAGCGAAGAAAGTGTTCGCCCAGTGCAATGGCCTCGGCAATCCATGCACTGGTAAAGAGCCCTGACACTGGGCGAACGGAAGGTATTTTAGTAGAAGCGAACTAATATGTCCGCAGTACGAAGATGAAATTTATCGACACAATGTTTAACAAAATGTCGACTTAAATACTATGCCGCATGGAACCTTAAACTCACCAGTTCGACCATATGAGCTGATTATTCCTACACAAAACTTGCATAAAAACAATCAACCCATATAGAGCCATTACTCAATATCAGTGCTTGCTGGTCACCGTCAATATGTCGGTGTAAACCACGTTAACGCTTTGCCCGACTTTCAAGTCCTTGAGTTTGGCCTGGACTTCAGGTCGTTTGACATCGACTTTCTTGGACTGGCCTTGCGGATTTTCGAAGGTCACCTGGTTTTTCTTCAGGTCAATGTGGGTGATTTTCAGCTGCACTTTCACCTGACGGTAAGCTTCGCCGCCCGGGTTGGCGCTACCTGGTGCAGCACGCACTTCACCGGTGGCTTCGGCGGTGCCGGGCAGGCCTTTGTCGACAACGGTGTCGAGGTAGGCTGCAACGGCGCTGGTGACCCTGATGTCGACCGTGTCGCCGGCCTTGAGGTTGTCGAGGTTTTTCGCCTTGTCGGTCAGTTGCACAGGGAATTCATTACCCTGCGGGCCTTTCAGGACCACGATACGGTTTGCGGTATCTACCGAAACGACATGGGTGGCGACCTGATCAACCACCACAACTTCGGACAACGGGAGTTCGGCGGCAACCGCACCGAAACTGGCGGCAGACAGCAAGGTTGCGAGGGTGATGGCTTTGGTCAGTGCGTGGCGTTTCATAGGCAGAACTTTCCCTGTGATAGATGGCAACAGACGGCGTTGAAGCCGGGCTCAACGCCATGTGTGCGATGAGCATAGACGCTGTTCGGCGAGTGGTCGCTGCGGGCCACTGATTTTCGTGGCGCAGGTTACTGGTAACCGGTCATTTCCAGATATCCGTTCCCTGCATGACTGCCACTGAGGTGCACCGGGCCTTCCCAGTAGGGTATGCGCAAGTCCATCCAGGATTGGGGATTGAGTGCGGTGATAGCGATATCAAGGTGTTTGGCGGGAATTTTGATCGACCAGCGAATGGGCATCTCGCGCCCGGCAACGCTGGCGGTGTCTTGCGGCGTGAGGCTAATGTCACTGGCGTGCAGCAATTGTGTCTGACCCCGGGCGTCGATCCAGGTGCCGGTGAGGTAAGGTTCGCCGTCCTTTTGCCGCATGCGATACAGCATCACCTGCTCGCCGCTGTCCAGGTGCAGGGAGAACCAGTCCCAACCGGTCTGGTTGCTCGTCAGGGGCTGGCTGCTCCATTCGCGGTCGAGCCAGGCCGGGCCACTGACCAGAAAGGTTTTGCCGTCGATTTCCAGCGTGCCGCTGGCCTGGAAAAACGGCTGACTGTAGTAGTAGGAGGCCTGGCCCTGTTCGGATTTCTGGCTGAACCCCTGGTCCCCCTGAAGCACCAGCGGACCTGTCGAGGTCAACCGCAGCCGGTAGCTGAAACGCTGATCGCGGGCACTGAGTTGCAGGTCGGCCAACGGATTGTCGACAGTCGCCTGGCTACGCAACTGCCAGTCATCGATCCATGCATTGAACGGCGCGCCGCTGACTCCGGCCTGACCGACGCCACCACGGGCGTAGCGTTCGGCCGCGTGGTGCACGGTCGCCGACGTCACCGCCGCATGGCCGAGCCAGATGGTCTGATTCTGCCATCCCGCCCCTTCAGGAGTGGCTTTCAAGGCGCTGCGGAACAACGTCCATTGCGCGCCGAACTCACGCCCCTGATCGTCCTTCAGGTTGGCCGTGACGTACCACCATTCGATGCGAAAGCCGTCGTGCGGGCCGTGATCCACCGGGAAGCTGAACACCCGACCGGGCACCACCGGGGTGAACGCGGCAGCCTGGTTGCCCAGCCCGGCAAACCCCTTTTCTATCGGTGCCGGTTGATCGCAACCGCTCGACAGCAGCGCCAGGAGCAATACGCCGACCTTAATCTTCATGGGCAAACATCCGTAGCAGGTCCGCCGGTTGCGTGCGGTACAAACGGTACAACGGCCAGGCCGAGGCCAATAACGTTGCCACCAGTGCCAGCCCCATCAACTGCACCAGTTGCAGTGGAAACACCCGCAACGGCAGGCGCCAGCCAAAGGCCTGAACATTGATCACCGTGTCCAGGCACCACGCCAGGGCGATGCCCAACGGCAATGCCAGTACCAGGGTCAACAGCGCCAGCAACCAGGTTTGCCCGAGGTTGAGCAACATCAAATGCCGACGTGTCACGCCCAGCGCCCACAACGGCGCCAGTTGCCCGAGACGGCTCTGACTTTGGGTCAACAGGCTGATGAACAGCGCCACACCGGCCACGCACAACGTCAGGCTGTTGAGCGCGGCGGTGGCGGCGAAGGTGCGTTCGAAGACTTGCGTGGACCAGCCCTTGAGTCGCGCCTGATCGACGATGCGGCTGTCGTCCAGGGTAAAACGCGCCTGCAACGCCGTGACGAACGCCGGGATCGATGCAGGTTCGATGCGCAGGTTGAACCGATTCGGTGCCAGTTGCGGCCAGCCGCGTAACAGGTGGTTGATGTTGACCAGGATGTGGCCCCTGGGATTGCCATAGTCGGCGTAGATTCCGACGATTCTCGGCGACCACGGGCCGGTTGGCGTCGGCAGCGTCAGGTGATCGCCCAGTTGCACGTGCAGGCGCCGGGCCAGTTGTTCGCTGAGCATCACCGCATCGTCCTTGGCCAGTCGTTCCCAAGGGCTGTCGCCCAAGGCTTCGAGCAACGGCCAGTGCTGGCGATAGGTCGGGTGGTCGATGATCCCGGACAGGTCCGTCGGCCAGCCCTGCAACTGGATCGACACCGGCCAGTTGGGCAGCACCGCCGCCAGTTGCGGCTGCTGGTTGAGCCAACTGTGCAGCTCCCTGGCCTGGGCCGGGTTCTGTGGATTGAGGTAAAGCTCGGCCGTCAGCCGTTGTTCGAGCCAATCGCTGAAGGTTTGGCGGAACCCCGCGGTCATGCTGCCGGCACCGATGTTTGCCGCCATGGCCAACAGCAATGCCATCAACGCCAGGCTCAACGCCGGAAGTTGCTGGCGGCAATCGGCCACAAACCACTGGCCAAGCACCGAGCGACTGCGCTGCAACCCGAGACTGAGCAGTGCACTGAGCACCACCGGTAACACCAGCGCGGCACCGATCAACAGTGCGCCCATCAGCACGAAGCCACTGACCAGGCTGTCGCCGAAAATCAACGCCAGCAGCCCTGTCACCCCGGCTATTGCTGCCACCCAACCCTGGCGTCGCAACCAGTGTGCATGGGCCTGATGCCAGGCCTGCGGGTCGGCCAGTGCCAGCAATGGCAAGCGCGCCGCCCGCAGCAGACTGTTGGCCCCGGCCAGCAATGCGCCGATCAGACTCAGGCCGATACCACTGAACCACCATGTCAGGCTGAGGCTCAACTGCCCCGCCACTTCGGCGCCATACAAGCCACGCAGGCTGGCGGCGACATCCGGCAACAGCACGCTGGCTAGCAGGTAGCCGCTGACCACCCCGGCCACACCGCCGATCAGGGCCAATCCGCCCAATTCGACGGCGAGACAAGCCACCAGCATCCGCGCACTCACACCGCAGGCACGCAGGGTCCGAAGCAAGCCTCGCCGTTGCTCCAGCGCCAGCCCGATGGCGGCGTGCACGATAAACAGGCCGACCACGAACGACAGCACCCCAAGGGCGTCGAGGTTCAGGTGAAAGCTTTCGGTCAGGCGCGCCAGGTTGTTTTCTTCGTCGGCGCTCTTGAGTTGCAGCTGTCCCTTGAACGGATCGGGCAGCGTCGCGGTGTAATCCTTCGGTAACAACAGTCGCGACAGTTGATCCGGCAACCCGAGAATCTGCTGGGCAAAACCGATGTCCACCAGCAGCACTCCGGGCACCATATCGGCCTGCACATGCAGCGGCGGCAGTGCCGCGCCAGCCAGGTTCAATGGCCGGTCACCTTCGCGCAATCCCAGTGCCTGCAAGGTCTGCGACGAAATCCAGGTACTTCCCGGCGCGCTGAAGAAACCGACAACCTGTTCGATCGCCAAGGCCTGCCCGGCCACCGCCGCGCCCGCCGGCAACGACACCGGCTCGATGCCCATCAACAGCAAACGCTGCTCTTCATGCCCCTTGAGCGTGACCCGCCCTTGCAGCACCGGTGACACCGGCCACCCCGCGCGGCGCAGATCGATAAACCATTGCTGTGGGAACGTGCCGCCACCGGGTGCACTGAGGCTGGCCTGGGGTTCGCCGCCGATCAACCGGCTGGCCCGGGCATAGCTGTCGCGCGCCTGACTGTTGAGTGCCTGGACGCCGGTCAACAGACTGGTAGCCAGCCACAGCCCGGTCAACACACTGAAAAACTGCACCGGATGCTGCCGCCAATGGCTGAGCAGCGCGCGCAGGGTTTCGCCAAAGATGCGCATGTCAGCGCTCGTCCGCAACGGCCAGACGACCACCGCACAACAGCGCTTTTTCCGCCAACCGTGCCGCCACACCGGAACTGTGGGTGACCATCAACAGGCTGGTGGAGCTGTCGTCGAGCAATTCCAGCATCAACTGCAACACCTCGACACCGGTGGTTTCATCGAGGCTGCCGGTGGGCTCGTCGGCCAGCAACAATTGCGGGCGCGACGCCAACGCCCGCCCCAGCGCAACCCGTTGCTGCTGGCCGCCGGACAGTTGCTCCGGGTAGCGCCGCAGCAACTCGCCCAAGCCCAGGCGCCGCACCAGATGCGCCTGCCAGCGTGGGTCGTGGCGCCCGGCCAGACGCGCCTGAATCGCCAGATTGTCTTCGACCCGCAGGCTGCCGATCAGGTTGAATTGCTGAAACACCAGGCCGATTTCCGTACGACGCCAGTTCGCCAGTTGCCCTTCATTCATCCGTTCCAGGCAATGCTCGCCACTGCGGATGCTGCCGCGATCGACCTTGTCCAGCCCGGCGATCAGATGCAACAACGTGCTTTTGCCACTGCCCGATTCGCCCATCAGCGCCAGGCTGCTGCCGGGCTTGAGCGTCAGGTCGACGCCTTGCAGCACCGGTAGCGGCCCTTGCGGTGTGGCGTAGCTTTTGAAAACGCCGTGGACTTCAAGCATGGGTCAACCTGCTGGATATGCGTGGTCCAAGAATAGCGGCCCTGAATGCTTTTTGTCCGTTGCTGATGATCGCCGTGCCCGAGCCCCGTCCTACCCTCAAAGCTGGTCTAACCATAACGATAAAAAACGGAGACGCCATGCCTCGTTTCACCTTGAGCCCTCGTGGCCTGCTCGCTTGCCTGATCACTGCCTGCCTTGCGCAATCGGTGGTTGCCGCCGACGAACCGGTCGCGGCCAGCCCGCAGACCACGGCCAGTAACGCCGCCGTCCTGCAACAACTGCCATTCACCGACCGCACCGACTACGAGTCGGTCAAGAAAGGTTTGATCGCGCCGTTCAAGGGCCAGATCAAGGACGCCTCGGGAAAGGTCATCTGGGATATCCAGGCCTATGACTTCCTCGCCAGGGATCAGGCCCCCGAGTCAGTCAACCCGAGCCTCTGGCGCCTGGCCCAACTCAGCGCCCATGCCGGATTGTTCGAAGTCAGCCCTCGGCTGTATCAGGTGCGCGGCCTTGACCTGGCCAACATGACCATCATCGAAGGCGACGACGGGCTGATCATCATCGACCCGCTGACCATGGCCGAAACCGCCAAGGCTGCACTGGAACTGTACTACCGGAACCGTCCGCACAAACCGGTGGTGGCGGTGATCTACAGCCACACCCACGTCGACCACTTCGGTGGCGTGCGCGGGGTCATCGACGAGGCCGACGTCAAGGCCGGCAAGGTCAAGGTGTTCGCCCCCGCCGGGTTCATGGAACACGTGATGAGCGAGAACGTCTACGCCGGCAACGCCATGAGCCGCCGTGCGCAGTTCCAGTTCGGCAGCCTGCTGCCCCGTGGCGAAAAAGGCCAGGTCGATGCTGGCCTGGGCAAGAGCACGCCGAGCGGCGGCACCGTCACCCTGATCCCGCCCACCGACCTGATCGACAAAGAACTGGAAACCCGCACCATCGCCGGCCTCGACGTGGAATTCCAGTTGACCCCGGGCACCGAGGCGCCGGCGGAAATGAACCTGTACCTGCCGCAGTTGCGCGCCTTGTGCATGGCGGAGAACGCCACGCAAATGATGCACAACATCCTCACCCCACGCGGCGCGCAAGTGCGTGACGCCAAGGCCTGGGCAGAGTACCTGGACGACAGCCTGGCGCGGTACGGTGACAAGAGCGACGTGTTGTTCGCCCAGCATAACTGGCCGACCTGGGGCGGCGAACGCATCCGCACCTTCCTCGCCGACCAGCGCGACATGTACGCCTTCCTCAACGACCGTACCTTGCACCTGCTGAACCAGGGCCTGACGCCAGTCGAGATCGCTGATTCAATCAAGAAACTGCCCGGCAGCCTGGACCAGAAGTGGTACACCCGAGGCTACTACGGCTCGCTGAGTTTCAACACGCGTGCGGTGTATCAGCGTTACATGGGGTTCTATGACGGTAACCCGGCCAACCTTAATCCGCTGCCACCGGTAGAGACCGCCAGACATACGATCGAAGCCATGGGCGGCGACGCGGCAGCACTGGGAAAAATGCAGGCGGCAATGGCCATGGGTGAATACCGCTGGGCCGCGCAACTGGGCAATCAGTTACTGTTCGCCAACCCGGACAACAGCGATGCGCGCAAAGCCCAGGCCGAGGCGCTGGAGCAATTGGGCTATCAAAGTGAAAACGCCACCTGGCGCAACATGTACCTGACCGGCGCCATGGAACTGCGCACCGGCGTGCCGCCCCATGCGGGCACTTCGGTGTCGGTAGACATGGTGCGGGCCATGAGCCCGCAGATGTTCTTCGACTTCCTGGCGGTGCGTCTGGACAGTGAAAAAGCCGTGGGCCATGACCTGACCCTGAACTGGACCTTCGAGGATCAGAACAAGGACTTTAACCTGACCCTGCGCAACGGCGTGCTGACCCACCGTGCCGGCCTCAATGCCCAAGCGGATGCCAGCGTAACCATGAGCAAGGCCACCCTGGAACAGATCAGCCTCAAGCAACTGGATATCCCGACAGCGATCCAGAACGGCCTGATCAAGCTTCAAGGCAATGGCAAGAAACTGGGGGAATTGATGAGCAGCCTCGATACCTTTGCGCCGCAGTTCAATATCGTTACCCCGTGAAACCAGGCTTGCTCCCACAGGTAAATGCAGTTTCTGTGGGAGCGGGCTTGCTCGCGAAGGGGTCATCAGATTCGACACGTCATTGCCTGACACACCGCCTTCGCGAGCAAGCCCGCTCCCACAGGGATCCAGGCTGTTCACGGCAATTGTGAATTACTCAGACACCACTTCAACCACCGGCATTTGCCAGTGTTGATTGACCACCTGCTGCCCGGGTCCATACAGGCGCAGGACCAGGGTGAACACCCCGCTTGCTGGCGTCGGCAACCAGTTGCTCTGCTCCGGCGGAGCGGTGTTCTGCAGGATCAACGTCAACCCGCCGTCCGCGTCCACTTGCAAACGATCCCGGCTGCTCAGGCTGTAGCGATTGATCGGGTTGGCCACCAGTTGCCGGTCCGGCAAGTCATACAACGTCAGCGACCAGAACTCGCTGGCCGGCGGCAATTGACCCGGTGCGAAACGCAGGCGATAGCTTCGCCCGCCCTGCAAAGGTTGCCCCTGATTATCCATGCGGGTGCCGGTGTAGAAGGCCTCTTCCACGCTGTTTCCGTAGATGCCGACATTCGCCGCCACGGCGCGGTTGAGGTAATTGCCGTTCAGCGCTTCGCGAGTGCCGAACAGGCCGAGGGTGGTGCGTACCTGGCTCACTGCGGTTTGCAGTTGCGCCTGGGCATCCTGAATCCCGGCGAGCAGTGCCTGGCGCACATCCGCCGGCAGTGCCGTCACATCGAAAGCCTGACCCGGCACGATGCCGATCCGCGCAAATCGTGCGCGCAAGGCTTGTTCGGACGGTTGTGTCGGACACAGGCTGAGGATCTGATTCAGCGCCGCAATGAACTCCGGCCCCAATCCGGTCTTGCTGTCCCAGGGTTGCCAGTTAATGGCTGGCGCAGCCACAGGCGGTGCACTGCCGAGGTATGCATGCAACGGTCGCAAACCGTATTGCTGCTGCAAGGCACGCACCGCTGGCAGGTCCTCGGCGTTTTTCAGGCCCGTTCTCCCAAGCACCATGACGATTTCGGTTTCACTGCGCAGCACGGCCTTGACGCCGTCCGGTGTCGGGCCTTGCCAGTCGGGGCCGGCGATCAGGTAATTCCCCGCATCGCGACCGGTGCTGAGCACGCCGATATAGGCAAAGTTGTGGGTGTACTGGTCGACCAGTTGAAGCACGTAATAGCGGTCGTCAGGCACGGCCGGCACACTCAACACCTGCGGCTCGCTGCGCAGGTCAAGCCACGCCCAGGAGTACGGCGTGTCATTGTTCGGCGTGACGATTTCGCGGTTGTTCGGGGTGTACAACTGGCTGTAATGGCGAAAGCGATTGAAGCCGCCGACGTACTCCGGCGCCGCCGGGTCGAGCACCTGCTTTTCCATCGTCTGGTAATGCATGAGCATCGGGTAGGCATAGATCCATGCCTCCCGGGCAATGGTGCGCAGATCATCTGGACCGGCGGCCAACAACCAGCGTGGAAACATCAGGCTTGCTCCCAATACTCCCATGCTGCCCAACACCCGGCGGCGACTGAAGATCATGTTCATGGCTCGACCCTCGCAATGGTCGGCAATCGATAACTGCCATCCAACGCCCCACCTTTTGGCAAGTACAGGCGCAGCAACAAGTTGAACGGCCCCTCGGGAGTCGGCAGCCAGTTGCCCTGCGGCGCAGCCTTGGGCGCATCGGCTTGCAGGATCAGGGTCAAGCCGCCGTCGGCATCATATTGTAGACCAGGGGTGCGGTCGCCCAAGGCGTAACGCTGGATCGGGTTGGCCACCAGCAACTGGGTTTTGCCGTCATACAAGGTCAGCGACCAGAACGCATTCACTGGCGGCAATTGCCCGGCGGGGAAATGCAGGCGATAGGCGTGTTGACCGTCGAGTGGCTGTCCCTCGGTGTCGTGCAGTGCCATCGGGTACAGCGCTTCCACTGCATCGTTGGCGTAGATGTAGCGCCAGGCAACCGCGGCACGGGTCAGGTCGTCGTCGCCGAATTTGCCGACGTTGGAAGGCGACGGCAACCAGCCCTGCTGTTCCACCGACAACTGGCTCGAAGCCGTGCGCACCTGTTCGCGACCGGCTTCGGCGCCCTGGGCGATGGCTGCGCTCAAGTCTGCAGGCGCCTGAAATTCGCTCCCCGGCTTCACGCCGATGGCGGCGAAACGAGCCAGTTTCTCTTGCTCGCTGGCGGTCCATTGATGCAAAGGTGCCAGTGCGTTGAAGGTGTTGAACAGCGCCTGCGCCGGACCCAGTTTGGTGTCCGTATAGGCTGGAAGTTGCAGCGGCGCCAACGGTTCAGGCACCGCGCTACCACTCACTGTGGACAGCGCTTGCAAGGCGTAGCCCTGCAGCACTTGTGCGGCGTCTTTCTGGTCCGCTTCGCCTTTGACCTCGGTGCGCCCCAACAGGAATACCAGCCGGCTCGGTGAGCGAATCACAGCGCTGAATCCCGACGGCACTTCGCCCTTCCAGTCCGGCCCGACAATCAGGTAGCGCCCTGCCTGATCACCCGTGGCGCGGGTACCGATGTAGTCGAGGTTGTCGGTGCGCATGTCCACCAGTTGAAAACTGTAGTAACGCCCCTGCACGGCTGGCACCTCCAGAACCATTGGTTCGCTGCGCAAATCAAGCAAGGCGCGGGAATAGAAGGTGTCGTTGTTCGGCGATACGACTTTGTTGTCCTGCGGGCCGAGCAAGCGCGGTTCGCTGTAGAGCCGGTTGAACGGCAGCTTCGCGGCGATGGCGCTGAGCACTTTGTCGTGCTCGACCGTGGCGTAGGCGAACACATAGGCCTCCTGGGCCAATGCCTTCGCCTTGGGTTGATCGAGGGTTGCCGCGTGAACGGTGCCCAGGCTTGCGCCCAGGGCCAGAACCGATATCCAGTAGCGCACGATTGATCTCCTTTAGATAAACATCGGCACACACAGATCCCTGTGGGAGCGGGCTTGCTCGCGAAAGCGGTGTGTCATTCACTAATGATGTCGACTGACACGACGCCTTCGCGAGCAAGCCCGCTCCCACATTGGATTTGTGGTGACTTGGCGAATGGTTACTTGGCCCAGCGCCGCAGGTCCGACGGGGTGTAGTCGTCAGTCTTGGCGGTGAAGCCCACGCGCATCGGTTCGGTCTCTTCGTTGGCCAGGCCGCCGGCGTAGTAGCGTCCGGAGATCAGGTCATAGGAGGTTTCCAGCACGTTGTAGGTGAAGCCATGGTCGTACTGTTGAATCGCGTGCAGTTCACCGCTGCGCCATAGCTCACCGCGGCTGTCGTACTGATCCGACTGGGCGATCTGCCAACTGTCCTCGTCCACATAAAAGCGGCGCTTGGCGTAGATATGCCGCGCACCGGGCTTGAGGGTCGCTTCCACCACCCACACGCGGTGCTTCTCGTAGCGGGCCAGGTCCTGGTTGACATGGTTGGGCTTGATCACGGCATCGTACTTGAGGTCGTGGCTGCCGATCTTGTAGCTGTTGTAAGGGATGAACAGCTCTTGCTTGCCCACCAGTTTCCAGTCGAAACGGTCCGGTGCGCCGTTGTAGCCGTCGATGTTATCGGCGGTGATCAGGCCGTTGCTGTAACGGGCGCTGTTGTCGTAGGCGATCATCGGCGCACGACGCACGCGACGCTGGCCAGGCAGGTATTGCCAGGCCGAACGCGGCTCGGCGACCTGGTCGATCGGTTCATGCACCAGCACCGCCTCGCCGGACAACCGCGCCGGCTCCAGGACCCGGCTCTTGAACATGAACAGGATGTTGGAGCCCGGCTCCAGCCCACCCACGGTGTCGGCGAAGTTGATCAGCGACTGGTTGCGCACGTAACTGGTGGCACCGTTTTCACGCACCAGTGCGGCGCTGCTGATGCGCTCGTAACTGCCACCGCGATAACGGGTCATGTGGTTCCACATCACCTCCAGGCCTTCGGTGGGCAGTGGAAACGGGATGCCCCTGGCGTAGTCATGCAGACCGTTACCGCCATCGGCCAAGCTGGTTTTGGCGACATTGTCGCGGCTCGCTGCCAACACATCCTTGGGCAGGTTGGCGCTGCGATGCGTCGGGTAGATGTTCATCTTGTAAGTGTCGGGATAGCGCTTGAACAACGCGACTTGCCCGGGACTGAGAAACTTCTCGTACTGCGCCACGTTCTTCGCGGTCACCGTGAACAACGGTTTCTCGGCGCCATACGGATCACTGTAACCGCCCTTACTGTCGACCGTGCCGGCGTTGCTCGCCAGGCCCCCGGTCCAGGCCGGAATGCTGCCGTCGGCATTGGCTGCCATCTCTGAACCCATGGGGGTCAAGGTCTTGCCCAGGGCCGCCGGATCAGTGCCTTTGGCCTGAGCCAGGCCGACGGTGCAGGCCAGGGCCAGCACGCACAATTGCATACGCATAACGATTCTCCTTAGAAGTCTGCCTTGAAGCTGACGGATGCGAAGTCGCGGTCGTCGAGGGTGCTGTAGTCGTTGGAACCGAAGAACGTGTTGTAAGCCAGTTCCACGCTGTAATCGTTCATGTAGACGCCGGTCAGGCTCACGCCGAGGGCTTGTTGACCTTCCTGGAACGGCCCTTGCGGATCGTAGGAAAAACCCTCGACGTCATGCCGCCAGTTGATGGCCGGAATCAGGTTGATGCCCGGCAACACGTCGCTGTATTCGAGGCTGGCGCGCAGGCGATAACCCCACGACCACTCGGTGGCAAAGCCCTTGTCGGTGCAGTACTGGTTGGTGACGCCGGAGGCCTCGGTGTTGCACAGCGTGCCGTTGCGCGGGGCGCTGCGGCCGAACGCGGCGTTACGGCCCAGGCGCTCGTCGCCGAGATCGTCGATGTGCACGACCCCGGCTTCACCGAACAGGCTCAGGCGCGTGGCGCCCAGCACGTTGTCGATGGCCTGGGTGGCCGAACCGGTCAGCTGCCAGACGCCCTTGCGTTCCCACGCATCGAACTGGCTGCCATTGGTGGTGCTGAAGCCGGGCGGCAACTGCACCCAGGAACTGCCCCCCGGCCCGGAAATCACGGCGACGTTGACGTCGGGTGCGTTGATCGCGATCGGCATGTTCGGCCGGTAGCTCAATTCACCGGCCAGGGAAATCCCGGTGACCGGCTCGACGCCGTTGAGGCTGATGCCGTACAGGTGAATGTTTTCCGGGAAGGCCGCCGCATAGCTCGGCCCCTGGATGCCACCGGGAAAGGTGCCGGGCAAGGCGGTGTTCCTGGCATTAATGGTGAAATACGGCAACCGCGAGTGATAGTTGATGTAGTAAATCGCAGCTTCGGCATCGTTCAGCGCCGGGATCATCTGGCGCAGGGCGAAGCCGAACTGGCCGTTGTCGGACGGCGATTCGTTGCCCCGGGACGTCGCGAACAAACCCGCGGCCTGCATCTGTTGATCGGTCTGTACCTGACTCAGAAACAGCGGCCCGCAACCCGGCTGGATCACGTCGCTGCTGGCGAAGAAGGTGCCGCAACCATCGAGGACGCTGGGGCGCCAGTTGTATTGGTAGAAACCTTCGAGGTTGGTGGTGTCGGTCAGGCCGAAGCTGAACGACACCATCTCCACCGGCAACTGGCCTTCCTTGATTTCCACACCGGGGCGGTTGAACGCCGAGACATCGAGCGGGTTGATCACGTTGATGCCGTTCTGGATCAGCAGCGACTCACCCCAGGACAACACCTGGTTGCCGACCTTCACGCTCAGCGGATGCCCGGCCACCTGGAAGTCTTTCCAGACATAGGCATCGAGCACCTCGAACCCCTTGAACTTCGACAGGTCGTCCCAGCCTGAATCATCGAAATCCTTGAAACGGCCGTTACCGGTTTCATAGGCGTGGTCGTACCAGTATTTGAAGCGAATGAACGCGCCCTGGCCCTGGCCATCGAGACTGAAATCGGTGAGGCCCTTGAAGAGCTGCGAGATGGGGTCGCCCTTCTCGAAGTTCAGCCGGTTGTCGTCGGCACTGACGCTGCTGCCATTGGCATTCACACCCTGGGCCTGCAGGGCGTTGGCGCGGGTCATCAGGCTTTTGTCGGGGTTTTGCGTCGACCAGCTGCTGCCCAGGCTCAGGCTGGTCTTGGTCGACAGGCTCCAGTCTTCGTTAAGGTCAAATGTGCTGGCGTACGCCGGCCCCGTGAGTACGGCAAGAATCGCCAGCGCAAGGGGTTGCGGGCGGGTGTGGCCAAGCCGGTGAAGTCGTTGGCGGACTCCGGCTGTGGCCGAGCATTTTTTTATCATTATTAGGCTCCGGTCTGGTTTGCTCAGCCCGGACAAGGTGCCCAACTATCGGCCGCGACACGCAAGCGATGGCCGACAAAAAATAATCATCGGGGGGCTGCGTGGCGGGTGGTTTATGTTTTGAAGGTGTACATATTCGTTGCTGCGGTAACGGCTACTTGTGGGAGCAGGCTTGCTCGCGAAGGCTTTGTGTTGGGCGATATGTTTTTTACGGGTGTACATATCCGTTGCTGCGGTCACGGCCGCTTATGGTTCCGCTCTTACAGCGGGTCACTTTGGAAAAGCCCCAAAGTAACCAAAGGGCTCTTGCCCCTGACATTCGGTGCCTCGCCGTGGCTCGGCATGCCCTCGCTCCGGTCCTGCTCCGTGGGCCCGCCGCCATCGGCCATCCATGGCCGGGGGCGGCTAACCCGGCATCCATGCCGGGTTGCCCACTGCGCAGAACCTTTGCTCGGCCTCACGAGGGGGCGTACACCGCAAAAGCAAAGCGAGGCGGCCTACCGGCCGGCCTGATCGCGGGGTTCGTTCGCCTGTGAGAATTGAGTTGGCTGACAGGCCGTCATCGCGAGCAAGCTCGCTCCCACAGGAAGCCGGGGATGTACATGGATTTTGCGCCTGACACTGGTCAACTGTGGGAGCGAGCTTGCTCGCGAAAGCGGAGTGTCAGCCAACAGAGATGTTGAATGATCAACCGCATTCGCGAGCAAGCCCGCTCCCACAGAAAAGCAAAAGCAGATCGTCGTACACCTTCGCTCTACACCACTCATCAGGCCGAGCGTTAGCTCGCCTGCAGCTCTTGACCTTGATCCACCCGCCCCCTCGGCAGGCCTCGTTCCGGCGTTCATCCGGGGGTGGGCGCGCAGCGCCGTTCGACGCAGTCGAACACATCGAGAGGAGGTCGAAGCGAAGCCGACCGGAGGCGATGCCCCCGGATGAATGCCGGAGCGAAGGAACCCCGAGCCTTGGCGAGGGGCCATACGTCAGGGGCGAGACCTTTTGGTTACTTTTGGGGCGTTTGCCAAAAGTGACCCGCTGTAAGAGCGGAACCATAAGCCGCCGTTACCGCAGCAACGGATATGTACACACCCTACAAACCAAGGCGAAACTGCTTAGGCGTAATCCCGAACTGCTTGCGGAACGCCCGAATGAAATTACTCGGCTGCCGATACCCCAGCCTCTCGGCAATCCGCTCAATCGGCTGGTCCCCCGCCGTCAACCAGTGCCGCGCCAGCTCCAGACTGTCGCTACGGGTGTGTTGCGCCGCCGCGGTCTGCCAGTGCCGCAACATGCTCTGATGCAAAAACGCATTAGCCCCCAGCAACGGCTCATCGAGACTAGCCGCTGACAGGCTCAAACACGGATGTGCCCCCTCCAGCACCTCGATACCGACACTGCGCAACCACTGCCCGGCCGCTTGTTGTGGAGTCAGGCGGACGGCGACGAACACCTCGGCCGGGGTACGCCCCAGGCGTCGGGCGATGTTGCGCACCAACGTCAGGGTCGCCGCATCGAGACCAAAAAAATGTGGCTGTTGATCGGCACTGCGCAAGTGCAAGCGAGCCTGCCCGCCACCCTCCTCCAGTTCCGCCACCACGTAGTTGGTCACCCGAGGCAGAAAATCGGTGAGGCATGCCAGGCTTGCGCGCAGGGTCGCGGCGGAGTCCAGCAGAATGTTCAAACCCCGTAGCGTGGTGGTGGCCATGCCGTTGACCAGATCGCAGCCAAACGATGCACCCGCGCCCGCACGTTCACATTCACGCCACAGGCGTTCGACCAGATGCGCGGGCACCTGCAAATCCTGCCCGTCGAGCAACGACAGGCAAATGCCGGACCGTTGCAGCAGTTGGTCCTGGCACAGGCCGGACTGCCGCGCATGGCTGAGAATGGTGCGGGTGAAGGCGCTGGAAATGAACGGTTGGCTGGTCATGGCAAGCTACGGCGAGAAGACAGGCGTGTACTTATGCCAGCCTCTGTGCTATCGATCCAATGCATTAAAAGTATTCGCCGAATGCAGGAGACGCATGATGGATCTACGCCAACTCCGCCACCTTGTCGCACTGGCCGATTACCGCAATTTCGGTCGTGCCGCCGAGGCCATCAATCTCAGCCAACCCGCTTTCAGTCGCAGCATCCAGACCCTGGAACGTGATCTCGACTGCGTGCTGGTGGAGCGCAGCAGCCGCGAATTCCGCCTGACCGGCCAGGGTGAACTGGTGCTGCAACATGCCCGGCGGCTGCTCGCCGGCAGCCAGGCCTTGCACAACGAACTGACGCAATACAACGGCCTGACCGGTGGCGAGTTGCGCTTCGGCTGCGGTCCCTATCCGGCCCAGTTACTGGTGCCCGAGGCACTGGCGGAATTCATCCAGGCTCATCCGGCGATCCGCATCAGTTTCCATCAAGGTGACTGGGAACAATTGGCGCTGTGGCTACGGGAACAGCAAATCGAATTTCTGGTGGCCGACGCACGCTACTTCACCGGCGACCCGCAATATCAGGTGCAACTGCTGCGCCCACGCAACGGACGGTTCTTTTGCCGCATCGGTCATCCACTGGCCAAGCGCGAAAACCTGTCCCTGCGCGCCCTGCTCGACTATGCGGTGGTCGGCACGCGGATACCGCCGATGATCCGCAAGATCCTCGCCGACGTGCAGGGCGAAGCAGACTTCAACCCGAGCGTTGAGTGCGCGCAATTCGATGCCATCCGCCGCGTGGTCATGCGCTCCGACGCAGTCGGCATCGCCACCGTGGAGGCTCTTGCCGAACTGGTCGATCAGGGCCAGATCCGCCTGCTGGAATTTGCCGATGTGCCCAAGGATGATCCCGGCCTGCAACTGCACTACGGCATCGTCAGCCGCGCCGGCCACTCCCTGACACCGGCCGCGCTGGCGATGGTCGATGCGGTGCTGACGGTCGACAAACGTTTGCTGGCATCGAATTAAGGCATGCCAGCAACACCGCAATCCCTGTGGGAGCGGGCTTGCTCGCGAAGGGGCCGTGTCAGTCGACATCATTAGTGAATGACACACCGCTTTCGCGAGCAAGCCCGCTCCCACAGGGTTTCACGCACGCCGGGCGAACGACTGCAATGTCCGCGGCTCACCGAGGGCACGCAGCAGGCAATGCGTTGCCTCCTCGCGGCTACGCTCGAAGCGATAGCGCGACTCGATGTACAGCGCCAGTTTCAATTCCACCGGTTCGTCCAGGGGCAGCGGCACCTGTTGCAAGCCCAGCACACTGGCGACCCGGCTTGGCAGGCTGATGCCGAACGGCTGACGGTCGGCGATCAGCTTCGCGGCGAGGGTGCTTTGGGTGCTCATCGCCACGTTCCGACGCAAGCCCTTCAAGCCAAGTTGCAAGTCCACCGGGCTGAGCCCGTCACGGCGGCTGGACACCTGAATCTGCGGCTGCTCCAGATAGTCCTGCAGGGTGCGCGGCGGTTCCTTGAGCGCAGCACCGTAGGCGAACACGTAGTGGTCGGCGGGCAAAGCCTGTTTGTGCAGGCCGGCAAGCCCGGCCAGCGGTTGATCGAGGTCGATCAGGATATCCAGCTTGCCGCTGGCCAGATCCTGCAAGGCGTCACGGCGCCGGGGCTGGAAGTAACGCACCTGCCAATCGGCGTGGGGCGATGCGAGCAAGGCATCGAGCAACACCGGTTGCAGGCAATCCAGACAACTGATACGCAGCAGCGGATTGTTCTGCCGCGCAGCGGGAATCATGCGCAAGCCATCGCGCAACGACTCTAGCGCTGCACGCACGTAGTCGGCCAGACGATGGGCGACCAGTGTCGGCGTCACGCCCAGGCGACTCTTGATGAACAGCGGGTCGCCGCACAAGTCGCGCAGGCGACGCAGTGCATTGCTCATGGCCGGTTGCGACAGGCACATCACCTCGGCGGCACGGGTAACGCTGCGCTGCTGGTAAATCGCATCGAAGGCAAGCAACAGGTTCAAATCGAGCTGGCGTAAATCAAGCATGGTCTTGCTCCGGCAAATCGCTTAACGTCGGGCAGCCTAACCAGTGTTCTAGGACAAGCTGTGAGCCCTACATGACAAAAAGCGATCAGCCACTGCACGACCAATCAATCCCCAATGCGTTCTACGCGCCGACCCTGTTGCCGGCCATCGAAGAGTTGCTGGCTCGCGGTGTGTCCCGCGATAGCATCGAAGGTCTATTTCGTCGCAGCCTGTTCGAGTTGCGCACGCCATTCATGCGCATCCCACTGTTCATGTCGCGGCGCTTCTGGGCGTTTGCCCTGGAACAGAGCGGCGACCCGCTGATCGGCCTGGCGGCCGGTCGGCGTTTCGTTTCCACCGCCACCAATGGCCTGACGTACCTGTTCGACGTGGCCGCCTCACTGGACAGCGCCTGCCAGTATTTCGTGCACTTCTTTCCGTTTTTCAACGGGCACTTCCGGGCGCAGATTGTGCGCGGCGCAGACCGCATCGAACTGTGCCTGCTCGACTGCGGTAGCGTGAAAGCCAGTGCAGCGACCGCCGATTACATCCTCATCAGCCTGTGCAGTATGTTACGGCGCAAATTCCTCGCCAGTGGCCTGGAACGGGACCCGATTCTCCACGTTGGCCTGGTCGGTGCTTGCACGGCCAACTCGCGGGAACATGAACAAGCCTTTCGCGCATCGGTGCAATGGGGGCAGGCGCAGCACTCGATCCGCCTCGATCCGCAGCTGTTCGTCATCCCGTTGACGCCGGGCAATCATGAGCTGGAACACACGTTGGTCGAACTGCTGGAACAGACCCGACGCAATAGCGAACCGACCTTGCTGGAGCAAGTCTGTGACCATTTGATCACCGACCTCTCCGAGGCCAACTGGCAGCAATTCTGTACCACCCAGCACTTGCTCGAGCGCACCGCCGCCCGACGCTTGAAGGCGTTGGGCTGGAGCTTTTCAGAGTTGCTCGACGAGTACCGCCGCTACCGGGCCGAAGATTTTTTGCAGGGGACAGACCTGGAACTGGTGGAGATTTCCGACCGTCTGGGCTACAGCGATGTGCAAAGCTTCAACCGTGCGTGCCTGCGTTGGCTGGAGTGCGCGCCGGGCGCCTGGCGAACCCGGCAAGGTCAATGAAAAACCACGCTCTTGCGCCACGGGTACCTTGAGTTTTTGCGTCCGCCCATTTTCCAGCTACAAATGATGAGTGGGTTGGGTGTCCAAAAACCTGACAGTGCTTGTCATGGGTCGGACGTCAAGGGACGGCTTCAATTTCAGGGATGACGCGCCCAGCGGCCACAGTCGCCACCCCGGCGCCCGGCGCGACACCCGCGGTCAAAACGCCTGCGCCTACGGAAAAACTCAAGGAGGGTGAACATGCCTCGGCAAGTGATAGTCAACGCTGACGACTTCGGCCTCAGTGCCTGCGAAAACGCCGTGATCCTGGGCGCGTTCCAGGCCGGGCTCATCAGTTCCGCCACCGCCATGGCCAACATGCCGGCGTTCGAAGCGGCCTGCGTCCTGGCCCGGCATCCATTGCTCGAAGGCCGCATTGGCCTGCACTTCAACCTGACCTACGGCCGTCCGTTGAGCCAAAGCATTGTGCAACGCCCGGCGTTTTGCGACGGTGCCGGCGTGTTCGACCTCAATCTGCCCCGCACCCGCCTCTGGCTCGGGCGCCGGGATCGCCACGCCGTGCTCGAAGAACTCGAAGCCCAGTGGCAGCGCTGCCTGGACAACGGCATCCGCCCCAGTCACCTGGACTCCCATCAACACGTGCACAACATCTGGCCAATCGGCGAGATCGTCGCGCGCTTCGCTGCCCGCCAGGGGGTACCGGTGCGTCTGGCGCGCAACCTGGGACAAAACCTCAGCCTGCCCAAGCGCGTGTTCAAGGACCTGCTCAACCGTCGCCTGAGCAACCTGGCCGGCACCACCGCCGACTACGTGTGCACCCCGGTGGACCTGCGCAATGCCGAGCCGCCGCCCGACGGATTGCTGGAAATCGTCGCCCACCCGAACCGGCTCGGCGCCGACTTCGGCGATGCCTACCTGGAACCGGGAGAGTCTTTGAGTGCGTTGCTGGAACAGCGTTTGCCGGGTGTGCCGAGGGTGGCCTACACCGCTGCTGGCGATGCCACACATCAACGTGCGCAGACCGTTCTGGAGTAACCCGCAATCCTTGTGGGAGCGTGGCTGCTCGCGATGGGATCGCCTACATCCTCCTCAGAAAAAAACCATCTGATCGCGGAAATGTCTGACTGCTCATCTGTATCCACTTGGATACATTTGAGCAATGAATTATCTTGTCCAGCAAACCGCTACTTTCGCAGCATGGCACGCCTCGGTTCGCGATATGCGAGCCAAGCTAGCTATCGCTCGTCGCATTGACCGTGCATCTGCGGGTAATCTTGGCGACAACAAGTCTGTCGGTGATGGCGTTTCTGAAATGCGCGTGGACGTGGGTGCCGGATACCGGGTTTACTTCACGATGCGAGGTGGTGTCGTCATTGTCCTGCTGGCCGGAGGTGACAAGTCATCTCAAACCGCCGATATCAAACGCGCAAAAAAAATGGCAAAGGAGGTTTAACCATGAGCCAGACTTTGACGACTTTCGACATGGCAGCCCTGCTCGACAGTGATGAGGCCATTAGCGAGTATCTGTCTCAGGTACTGGCAGACGGCGACAATGAGGAGTTTCTTCGCGCTATTGGCTATGTGGTGAAAGCCCGTGGCATGACACAGATAGCCAAAGACTCGGGAATGGGTCGCGAAAGCCTCTACAAAGCCTTCGCGCCGGGAGCAAAACCACGTTTCGATACGGTCCTGAAAGTCATTCATGCCCTGGGCATAGATCTCTGCGCGCAACCGGGGCACACCGTCAATCACTCAAATCTCTAATTTGATTCTCCGTGTTATGTTGCTGGCTTCACCACCACCCACGTAAAACACAACGGCAACTGCGCCACCTGCTGCTGATAGCAGTCATAAAGTTCTTCGCGATTGGAGTGCGGGTATTCCTTGAAGTGACGGATCTGCAGCCCTGCCGCAATGGCAGCGCTGAAGAGGTCGCCCAGGGTATGGACGAACCAGTAGGACGCCGCCGCCGGCTGTTCGACCTTGCCTTCGTAGACGATCGGTTTGTGCTGCACGAACGGTTCGCTACGGAAGTATGAGGTGGCCAGGTGATGAGGGTCGGTTGCCTCGGGGTCGAACATCTCCAGGAACGGGTGGGTTTCGTACACCACCAGCGCGCCACCCGGCTTCAGTGTGCGCGCCACATGGTGGAAGAATTCGCCAATGTCCGGCATCCAGTTCAAGACGCCGATGGTGATCAGCGCCAGGTCAAAGCGATCCTGCAGTTGAGCAGGCAAGTGGTGTATGTCCGCTTCAATGAATTGCGGTGCATGGGGGGAGCGGGATGCCAGTTCCCGTGCCTGTTCGAGAAACGCGCCGGACTGGTCGACGCCCACCACGCTTCGTGCACCCAGGGCGAACAGCGACAGACTTTCGCGGCCGTTGTTGCAGCCCAGTTGCACCACCTCCTTGCCGTCGACACCTGTTTGGGTCAGCAATGCGGTCAGGGTGTCATCCAGGCAGGAAAAATCCGCGTGGGCCACGTCTTTCAACAAGGCTTGCCATTCGCAGGAGTCTTTGTGGTGACGGGCGGAATCATTCCAGGCATCGCGGTTACTGGCGATGGCTTGTTCTTTTGAAGGCAGTTCCATTGCTCGCTCCAGGGTTCGGGTCGTCGATTTGACCGGCCGGAGTCTAGATCAACCTCATCCTGGCATGTGTTGCGAACTTGTAATCCGCACAGCGCCGACGGCTGCCCACGGCGGCAGCTATAGTTAATGACCTTGGGGAGTGCGATTAAACCGATTTCGCAGGTGTTGCCATGAAAAAAACCGACCTGACGTTTTTGCTCGCCTTCTGCCTGAGCGCGACCGCTGTCGCCCACGCCGGCGACTTTCCAAACACCACTGACTACAGCAGTGAATTCAACTATTACGGCGCCGACCAACCCTTCGCGCACCCCGTGCCACCGTCCATCAGCATCGTGCCCCCGGGTTCGTACATCCCGACCGCGCCCGGGGAATTCATTCCGGTTTCGGGCGAGCACGTGTTCTATGACTCGCGCCTGCCGACAGTGGCTGACGCCACGGTTCGTGTGTTTATCCGCTCCTACGATCCGGAGCATGGCGTCTACGTGAATCAGGAAGTCCAGGACTCCGGCTGCATGCAGTCCTGCCTCAGGCAAGGCCCTATGTTGCAGTGAGCCTAGGGGGCGTTCTCAATTGGTTTCCCCACCGCGTCAGGGAAACCGATTGAGAACGCCCCCTACCACTGGCGTTTGTCCGGACGGGCGAGGCCGAGCTTTTCGATCCGGTAGCGCAACATGTCGCGGCTAAGACCCAACAGGCGTGCCGATTTGGTAACGTTCCAGTCTGTCTTGTCGAGCATCTTGCGCACCATGTCGCGCTCCACTTCCGGCAGGTTCATGGATTCGGTGCCGTTGCAGGACGGACGCGGTTCGCCGAGTTGTTGCGGCTCGTTATGAAACGTCGGTGGCTCATCCACCAGGCTCAGGCAGACGTTCAACTGATGGGCGGCGATGGTGTCGCTTTGCGCCAGCAACACGGTTTGCTCCAGCATGTTGCGCAACTCACGCACATTGCCTGGCCAGCTGTAGCTGAGCAGCAACTCTTCGGCCTGATTGCTGAAATGCAGGTTCGGCTTGCCGTAGCGTTTGCCATGCACCCCCAGGAAGTGCCGGGCCAGCAGCAGGATATCGTCGCCACGGATAAACAGACGCGGCACCTTGATCGAAATGATGCGCAGGCGGAAAAACAGGTCGCGGCGGAATTTGCCTTGCTGAACCATTTGTTCGAGATTGCAGTTGGTGGCGCTGATCACCCGCAGATTGACCTTTCGCTCCTTCACCGAACCGACCCGGCGAATGGTCCGGTCTTCCAGCAGTTTCAGCAGCTTGGCTTGCAACAACAGGTCCATTTCACCGATTTCATCGAGGAACAGCGTACCGCCATCGGCCGCTTCCACCAGCCCCATGCGACGATCCTTGGCGTCGGTGAAGGCGCCCTTCTCGTGACCGAACAGTTCCGATTCCACCAGATTGGACGGGATCGAAGCACAGTTGAATTCAATGAACGGGCCTTTGCTGCGCGGGCCGTCGAAATGCAAGGCCCGGGCCACCAGTTCCTTGCCGGTGCCTGTCTCGCCTTCCACCAGGACGGGCGGCAGATCGCTGTTGGCCATCCGCCGTTCGGCGTCGAGCAACTGGCTGATGGTGCCTTTGAGGTACACCATCGGTGCCGACTCGCCAATCAGTGCCTGCACCCCCGACTTCTGGGCCTCGCGCTCCTGGTAAAACGAAAGCGTACGCTCCATGCGGTCAGTAGCCAGGGCCTTGTCCAGCAGCAGCTTGAGCTCTGGCAGGGCCACCGGTTTGGTGACGTAGTGAAAGGCCCCCTCTTTCATCGCTACCACAGCGTCTTCGACGTTGCCGTAGCCGGTCATCATGATCACTTTCAGATCCGGCGCGCGGATGCGCAGCTTCTGGATCAGGTCGTGACCACTCATGCCCGGCAACGAGTTGTCGGTCAGTACCACATCAGGAGCGAAAGAACCCAATTGCTCCAGTGCATCTTCAGCCGAGTGGCAGACGGTCACCTCGAAGTCCTTGCGCTCCAGGTAAGTCTGAATATTCTCGGCGAGGATTTCGTCATCCTCGACCAGCAGAATGCTGTGCTCCATACTCCCCTCCCGTTGCCACTTTGAAATTGAGACAAACGCGGGTTCCTTCCTGCTCCCGACTGGTCAGTTCGACGGAGCCGTCAAACCGCTCCATTATTCTTTTGACCAGGGCCAGGCCTACACCCAACCCGCCTTGTTTGGTAGTGAAAAACGGCTTGAAGACCATTTGTTGCTGTTGTTGGGACATGCCCTTGCCCGTGTCGGTCAGGATCATGCTCAAGTCACCGGGCACCGGGGAGTCGATCTCGATCGTCAGCACGCCCCCCTTGGGCATGGCTTCCAGTGCATTCGCAAACAGGCTATTGAGGATTTGCGTGAGCAGCATCTGTTGGCTGACAACCGGTGGCACGCTGACAGGAGCGAAACGCACTTCGACATTCGAACGTTTGATCAAGGACTCAAAGGCACTCAACGTGTCATCGAGGGCCAGCACCAGGTCGACCGTTTCACAGTCGTCATTCATCGGCCGCAACGACACCAGCAATTCACGGACCCAGCGCGACATGCGGTCGACCTGATTGATGATGTCGCCAATGTTCTTTTGAGCGCTCTGGGTGGCGATTTCCTGGGCCAGCTCGGCGCTGGAACGGATATTCGCCAGCGGATTGCGCAAGCTGTGGGCGACCGCCGAAGACATCTCGCCAAGGGCGACAAAGGTCTCGTTGGCGATCAGTTGTTTCTGCTGGCTCTGCAACAGCGTCGCTGCGCGTCGCACGATCCAGAACAGCCCCAGGTAAATGGCCGCCCCGCCGATCAGTGTGGCCAGCCAGATTGCCTTGAAGCCACGCTGGATGCGTTCAACCAGATCCAGTGGCTCCTTGTAGATCTCCACCATGGCAATCACTTTGCTTCTGTCGGCGTTGAACATCGGAATGTAATTCTCGACGAACAAGTATTCCGGTTCACGCAGCATGCGTTGCTCAGGACGCTCCTCATCGATTTCGTGGTAGCTGGTGGACACCTGGGATTTCATTTCAAAGGATTCGTCCAGCTCATCGTTGCCTTCGATGCGCACGCCGATCAACTCGGGGTTGGTCGACCAGACCACCGTGCGGTCCAGGGCGTACACCGTCGCCAGCAGAATGTCTGGCAGATGCTCCACATGGTCGAGAAACTCAACGCGAGCGGCGGCCCGGGATTCAGGGCTGATATCGGGGTCGGCATGGTCCAGGCGCGGGTCGAGCATTTCGCCCATGGTTCGGCTCGAGACAATGCCGGCATGACGGATTTCGGCCTCGCCAATGGCCTGGATGAACTGCGCGGTCAGCATTGAATCGCGCTCGATGCTTTCGTTGACCACAAAGCGCGTGGAGATGTACCCCAGACCCAGCGCCACCGCAGCGATGATCAGAAAGCTCGCCAGGGAGAACCAGCGCAGCAAGTTGAACTGCGGCCGCCACCCCTTGCGTTGTGCTGCCGAAGCCTGTGGCGCAGCTACTTTTTGTTGTTCTAGTATCTGCATGGCGGTGTCCTGGATGCTTGAAATCGAGCCTGTTCAGCCGCTTTCTGTATCAGTGTAGGTGGCATTAATAGCCACTGACCGGCCAACGTAATTCTTTTGACACGACTGCACCTATGGCATGTCGGGTTGCGCAACCCCGTGATGATGCTCCGGCTCCTCGTTACCGCTGACCATGGGCGCCGCCGGCGGATGCTGGCGATTGGTTTCTTCCTGCAGGAAATCGATGATGGACTGGGCGGAAAGCTCATCCAGCCGCAAGTTGGGCATCGCGATCTTGTTGTAGCGATTGAACAGTTCCATCGCAATCGGGTCCTTTTCGGCGAGCATGCGGTCAGGTTCGCGGATCCAGCGGATTAGCCAGGCCGGATCGCGCTGAAGGGTCACGCCGATCAGGTCCGGGCCGATGCTGTGCAGACCGATGCCCTGCCCGTCCAGCGGACCGAGGCTGTGGCAAGACGCGCAACGGGTGCGGAACAGCTCTTCGCCATTGCTCGGCGGACGAATTTCCGGAGCGTCGGCGTAGCTTTCTTCCACGCTGGGTTGCTTCCAGTTGTGCAAGGAATTGGCCAGTTGGTCGGCCAGAATCCACGGATTTTCGAACGGCGAGGATTTCATCCAGCGCCCCGTTCCCTGGTTGCCGATGATCAGGCTCAGGTTGTGGTCCTTGCTGCGCCCGTTATCGATGCCTTCGATGAACAGCCCCAGCTTCTTGCGCAGTTCGGTGACGTCGGCGAACTCTCCGGTGAGGAATTTCCACCCGGGTCCGACCTGGAAGCGTTGTGCATAGGCCTTGAGCACCTCGGGGGTATCACTCAAGGGGTCGATGCTGATGGAGTAGAAAAAGATGTCCTTGCCGACCCGATCCCCCAGCAGTTTCTGCACCTGGCGCAGGCGTGCGGTTTCCAGGGGGCAGGAGTCGCTGCACGTGGTGAAGATGAAGTTGATCACCACCACCTTGCCTTTGATCATGTCATCGAAAAAACGCATTTGCTGACCGTCCTGGTCGGTCAACAGGGTGTTGGGAAAATAGTCGCCACCCCACGGGGTAGCGGCTTCAACGTCAGTGGCCACGGGAGTCGACGCCAGAGCACGTGCGGGCGCCGACGTCAGCTGGTTGGTGACCAGCAGGTGGCTGGCCAGCAATCCGGTCACCAACATCAGCACAAGGTCCATGCCCAAGGCTCGTGAGCGTGGTGAACTCGTCTTCATGCTCATGTCGACATCCTCCCTGTTCAAGGTTTGACCACCACTTTAGGGCCGAAGCCGTCGCCATTGAGGAAGGTTGGCGGTACGGCAGAGTTCACGTAGCGCACACCGTCCCGGTTGCTGTCGTTGGCGATCATGTGGAATGGCACCCTGGCATAGGACACACCGGAGTCTTTGGAGCCTTGGAACTCGCCGCTGGTTCATCAGCGGGTTCGTCATAATAGGCCGAAGGATCGGATGGCTCTGGCTGTCGCTCATCATCAATGGGGCTGGCGCGCAGTGTCGCTGTACCCGGCGTCATCGTCAGCAGGACGCCCAAGGGCGTTAGCAGTCCGGGACGCTTGAAGTTGTACTGCGCTTTTTTCTCCATCACCAGCCGCCTCGAGGTCGTGAAGGGGGTGATGGTGGATGTGCAAGGACCTCGCCAATCTTGCAACTCTTTTACATAAAAGCATTAACACTCTACAGAACAATGGCTTATCAAAATTGATAGGCCACGACCGTGGAAATGTCTGGGGATTGAAACCCGTTAACGGGGATAGTTCATCCCCATGTTCAGGGGACCAGATTAAACAACAGGCGGACAGTGGTGCCCTCGCCTTCACGACTATCCAGGGTCACCTCACCACCAAAGCGCTCCATGATCCTCTTGACCAGTACCAGCCCGACTCCCAGCCCGCCCTGCTTGGTGGTGAAGAATGGCCGGAAGGCCATGGCGCGCTGTTCTTTGCTCATGCCTTTGCCGGTATCGCTCACACTCACGCAGACGCGCCGGGCATCGCGCGGCTCGATCTGGATGGTCAGCGTACCGCCGCTGTCCATGGCTTCCACCGCATTGGACAGCAGGCTGTTGAGGATCTGGGTCAGTTGCACCTGCTGGCTCAGGACCATGGGCGTCTGGTCCGGCTCGAACACCACGTTGACCCTGGCCTTGCTGATCTGATGCTCGTAAGCCATCAGGCTGTCATGCACTGCCGCCACCAGGTTCACCGGTTCAGCCTCGTTATTGAGCGGTCGCAGGGACTGGAGCAACTCCCGTACCCAGTTCGACATGCGATCGACCTGAACAATGATGTCGTTGATGCTCCCGTGTGCCGGACCGTTGTCGAACTCAATCGCCAGCTCGGCGCTTGAACGGATGGTCGCCAACGGATTGCGTAAACTGTGGGCGACTGCCGAGGACATCTCCCCCAGAGCCACAAAGGTTTCATTGGTGATCAATTGTTTCTGTTGCGCCGCCAGCAGGATCGCTGCTCGCCGCACGATCCAGTACAGGCCCAGATAAATCAGACCTCCGCCCAGGGCGGTCGTCAGCCAGATCAGCACCAGGCCGCGCTCCATGCGGTTGATCAGGTCCTGCGGTTCCTTGTATATCTCGACCATCGCCGTGACGGTGGTGCCATCGGCATCGAACAGGGGAATGTAATTTTCGATGAAGATGAACTTGGGCGGCTCCACGAACTTCTGCTCCATGCGGGATTTGTCCACTGCATGGTAACTGGTCGACACGAGAGTCTTCGAATTGAACGCCCGGTCGAGGTCTTCATCGCCATGGATCGTGGTGCCCATCAAGGCCGGGTTGGTCGACCAGGTCACCACGCGGTCGGGGGCATAGATGTTGGCCAGAATCACGTCCGGCAAATTTTCGATATGGTCGAGGAAATCTTTACGGGCACTGGCGCGGGCCAGCGGGTCGACGTCAGGAAAGTCCATGTCTTTTCGTGGGTCGAGCAACTCGCCCATGGTCCGGATATTGGGAATCGACACATGGCGCACATCGGCCGAGGCAATCGCCTGAATGAATTGCGCGGTCAACAGCGCATCGCGCTGCACGCTTTCGGTGATCACGAATCTTGTAGACACCGCCCCCAGCGCCACCGCCACCGTGCCTATCACCACCATGCTGATCAACGAAAACCAGCGCAGCAGATTGAACGGCTCCTTGCGCGTGTTCAAGCGAACCTCGCTTTCGGTCACAAGTACTTTGGCGATAGTGTTCATGGACACGGTTCCCGGAAACCTCCTATAGGTTTATAGCCCACACATGGCCGTTTGCCCGAACCTGGGTACTGCGATTCCCACCTCCCGCGGCCCCATCTACCCCCAAAGTTGGGGACAGCTGCCCGTCCCCCAACTTCCCGGTCTATCGCCAGCGACTGCGCCAACGCCTTGACTCCGGGCTTCTCACGGGCGTTTTCGCTGATTGGTATGGAAGTTGCCAAACACCCTGCCAACTAACCCGTCCCCAAGGGGCAGGTACTTCGATAGAGGGAATACTCATGCACCCTTTACTGTCCAAAGCCGCGACTGCCCTGGTCGTGACCGCTCTAGCCCAAGGCATTGCCCAGGCAACGCTGTTTGCCGTAGACCCCGGACCCTACCTGCCAGCCAATGGCAATTTTGCCGCCTGGTATCAAGATACCCACGGCCGAACCCTTGACCTGTGCTTATCCAAAGCTGTCAGTTCCAGGGTTCCAAGCGCGCCAGGCGCGCCGACTTACATGTGCTCGTTGATTCCGACCCCAGGTATTTTCGACGACACCAAACCGTTGGTCTTCCCGACCAATTTCCCCGACGAAGCGTTCTGGGCCACCGGCGAAACCACCATCGTCGATGCTGCCCGGGGCATTGATCTGACCTATGTCTCGGCGCTCGAAGCAGCCTTCAGTGGCGGTGATCCACTGGAGGGCGACCAGATCAGCTTCGCCCGTATCCGTATTCGCATCGACGTGCCCACCGCCGGCACTTACATCGTCACCCACCCCTACGGCGTCGAAGTGTTCACCGTCGATACCCCCGGCCGGAGGGCGATCAACATGACCCGGGACATCGGCATCGGTGCACCAAAAACCTACAACGGCGCGCTCAAGGGTGACGTCGGGCCGTTCCTGCGCAGCGTCAATGGCCCCTACACCGAAACCAACCCGACCACTGGCCAGACCGAACAATTCGTCGGCGATCCGAACCTCACGGAAGCCGTCACCGGCAGCCCGTTCAACACCAACTACGTCCGCATCGAAGGCCCCAATGGCCTGGACTTGCGCACTAACCTGTTCGCTGTATCCGGCAAGTTGTCGACGGTGGTCCGGCCGACGCCGGTGATCGCCGAGCGCAGCACCTACTCGCGACAGGCCGGCACCAGCGCTCCGGTGGCCCAGCAGGATGTGTTCGTGCTGGCCCCGCCACCACCGGCCACCGTGACCCTGGACAGCAACAACCCGGTCCTGAACTTCACTGAAGCGAACACCACCGGCCACTGGTATGCGCAGTCGCCGAACAATCCGACGCTGCCAAGCACCTTGCAAGTGACCGCCGATAACCACCTGGCCATCGCCAGCAGCACGCCGACCACCTTGCCCATGCCGCTGACCGACCTGGTGACGATCTCACGCGCCGAGTACAGCCTGAGCACCGGGCAAATCACCATCGTGGCTTCGACCAGCGATGAAACGTCGCCACCGGTGCTCACCGCCACCTCCGGCACCGGTATCGCCATCGGCGCCCTGAGTGGTGACGGCGCAGTGAAAAGCCTGGCCACCGGCATCACGCCGATTCCGCCAGCCCAGGTTCGCGTGACGTCATCCAATGGCGGCAGCGATACCGAAGAAGTGGTCATCGTGCAATGAACGCTCACATGCCCAGATCCTCATCAGGAGGCATCATGAACAAATGGCCACGCCTGGCGGTCAACGCCCTGGGACTGACTCTAGCGCTGTCCGGCAGTGCTTTCGCGCAACTCGCCGCCGTCGATCCCGGCCCTTACACCTTTGCCACCGGAAAATTCCCGATCTGGTATCAGGACAACAATCAACTGTCGATGGAACTGTGCCAGTCCCGCGCCGCCAGCTCGCGGGTCGCTGCCAGCGTGCCACCCGCCTACATGTGCACCCTGCTGCCGACACCGGGTATTTTCGACGACACCCAGCCGATGGTGTTCCCGGATAACTGGCCAGACGAAGCCTTCTGGTTTCTCGCCGAGACCAGCATTCCCGACAACACCGCCGGCTACGGTATGGACGCCTATGTCGCCGGGATAGAAGCGGCATTCGCTGGCGGAAATCCGCTCGATGGCGATCAAATCAGCTTCGCGCGGATCCGTATGCGGGTGAACATTCCCGTCGCCGGAACCTACACTATTACCCACCCCTACGGCGTGGAAACGGTCAACGTCACCACCCCCGGCCGTCGTGCGATCAACCTCACCAGGGACGTCGGCATCGGTGCACCGGGTAATTTCAGCGGCGCACTCAACGGTGCGGTCGGTCCGTTCCTGCGCAGTGTCAACGGCCCCTATACCGAGGTGAACCCGGACACCGGCGCCGTCGAAACCTTTGTCGGCGACCCGAACCTCACCGAACCCGTGACCGGCAGCCCCAACAACACCAACTTCGTGCGCATCCAGGGTCCGGCCGGCACTATCCAGACCAACCTCTTCACCCTGTCCGGCAAGGTGCTCGACAATCGCGCGCAAACTGCAGTAGACATGAGCCGTGCCACCTACCGCCGCACAACAGGCACGGGCGGCACCAACACCCGGGTCGAAGTGTTTGCCACAGCGGCCAACGGTTCGAGCCTGTGCTTTCGCGAAAGCATCGCCCTGGTGCCCGGCCCGCCTGTGTCACCTTGCCAGACCAACATGGTCAGCGATAACAACGGCGTGTTCTTCGCCCAGCATCTGCTGACCAACGGAACCGTGCCTGCAGTCGTGGTAGTCACCGCCACCGACCCGGCCGGGACCACCCGCCCGACCTCGGTGTCGAGCAAGCTCTCGGACGTGGTGAAAATCCAGACCGCCCGTTACAGCTGGAGCAACCACAGCCTGCTGATCGAGGCCACCTCTACAGACGAAGTGGTGGTTCCGGACATGGTTGCCCAGGGTTACGGACGGCTGTCGAAAACCGGCACCCTGCAAAGCCTGACAGTGCCTGACCTGAGCCAACCCCCTGCAACCGTTACGATCAAATCCGCCGCCGGCGGCAGTGACACCGAGCCAGTCGCCGTAGTCGGTACGGCACCGGACACCGGCGCGAACCAGGCACCGATCGCCGTCGCCGATACCGGCAGCACCAGCTTCGGCGTGCCGATCACACTCAACCTGCTGGCCAACGACCGTGACCCGGACGGCAACACGCCGCTGAGCATCACCGCGTTGACCCAACCCGCCGCAGGCCAGGGCACCGTGGCACTGAGCGGCACTACAGCGGTGGTCTACACCCCTCCAGCCGTCGTCAACGCACCGCTGACCACGACCTTCACCTACAAGGCCCAGGACGTCAAAGGCCTGGCCTCGACAACAGCGGCAACCGTGACCATTACCGTGGCGCCTAACCGGCCTCCGGTGGCAGTCGCCGATGCCGTTACGACACTGGGGGTGGCGATTCCAATCAACGTGCTGGCCAACGACACCGATCCGGAAGGCAACTTACCGCTAGCGGTCGCCAGCTTCACTCAACCACCGGCAGGTAGCGGCACCGTCAGCAGTAACGGCACGGTGCTCACCTACACCCCACCGGCCACCGTCACCACAGCCTTCACCACGACCTTCACCTACATCGCCCGGGACAGCTTCGGCGCCCAGTCGACGTCGCCGGCCACGGTCACGGTGCAGGTCTCGCCACGGCCTGCTGCGGAATCCTTCGCAGTGACCACCGCAACGGTGAGCGCCCGCTCCAATAACCGCTTCACCTGGAACTTTGCCGGCACCTCATCGGTGACCACCGGCAACACCATCACCGTCAAGGTCACCACGCCGACCGGGCTGGTCACCCTGGGCACCACCTCTGTCCCGGCGAATGGACGCTGGAAGTTGACGGTGAACAACACCACCACGGTCGTTCCGTCGGCGAACCCGACCGCCACCATCACCTCGTCCCAAGGCTCCGTGCGGACGGTGCCGGTGATCGCCAACTGAGCCCGCGCCCCCATTAGCCACGTTGGTTGATGGGGCCGGCTTCAACCCTCTGGAAAACCGCGGCCTCGGGTGGGGAGGCCGCGGTTTTTTTGCCGGGTGCATTGATGGAAGCAATCCAGCGGTGGTCTGGCTGCCATCACTGGCGCGGTGTCCGACCACAACTGCAAGTGAATGGTTGGCTCGTAAGCCGCCATCGCGAGCAAGCTCGCTCCTACAATTGGACCGAGTACATTCGATGGAAATTGGTCGGCCGGCAGGCCGTCTTCGCGAGCAAGCCCGCTCCCACAATTGGACCGAGTACATTCGGTGGAAATTGGTCGGCTGGCAGGCCGTCTTCGCGAGCAAGCCCGCTCCCACAGAAGAGCAAAGGCCGAGCGGCGTACACCCACGCTCTTCACCACTCATCAGGCCGAGCGTTAGCTCGCCTGCAGCTCTTGATCTTGATCCACCCGCCCCCTCGGCAGGCTGAGGGGAGGCGTTCATCCGGGGGTGGGCGCGCAGCGCCGTTCGACGCAGTCGAACACATCGAGAGGAGGTCGAAGCGAAGCCGACCGGAGGCGATGCCCCCGGAGGAAGGCCGGAGCGAAGGAACGCCGAGCCTCAGCGAGGGGCCGTACGTAAGGGGCGAGACTTTTTGGTTCCTTTTGTGTCGTTTGACAAAAGGGACTCGCCGTAAGGGCGAAACCATAAGCAGCCGTTACCGCAGCAACGGATATGTACTCAGACCCACAGACCCACAACCTGATCGACGAGTCCAACAACGCCAACACACCGCGCTGACTGCGCGGTGTGTTGAATGGACAGCCCTAGCGCACCAGTCGCCCGGCCAACGCCTTGGCCTGGCTTGCCACATCGGTGACGGCGGTACTTTCCCACCACATGCCGCGCAACGGCGGACCCATGGCAAACAGACGGCTGGCGGGCTGGCCCTCGGCGTTCAGGACGGCGCCATCGACCTCTGCGGCGATGCCCAGGGCCAACGGCCCGGGCCGGACCAGGCCACGGGCGAGCAGTTGCCGGGGCAACGGCCGCGCAACCCGGCGCCAGTCGTATTCGATTCCGCTGGAGTTGATCAGGGCGGCACCGCTGACGACACAGCTGTGCGCCTCGCCGCGCCGTCGAAGGCGGATACTCACCTCGCCATTGAGCGAAGGCTCAAGCCCCTTGAACGAGGCCGCGTGAATACGTAACCGCCCTTCTTTATATAAGTGCTCCACCAGTTCGGCACTCAAGGGTGGCGAACGGTGGTGATGGCTTTCCCACCACGGCCGCACATGCCGCACGAACTGCCGACGCTGCACGTCCGTCGCCTGATGCCACAAGCGGCCGATGTGTGCCCGCACCGTGTCCAGTGGCGCTTGCCAGTCAATGCCCAGGGCGATGGCGTCCCGGCAGTGCCGACGCAGTTCGCGCATCAACTGACGAGGTGTGCGGATGCTCTGGTCCTGCTCGAGAAAATCCACCCAGACCGGTGGCTGGCGACGCACATGGGGCAGCAGGCCATGGCGGGAAAACACTTCAATCGGACCACGATGCCCGGACTGATCCAGGGACACCACGGCATCGACCATGGTCAAGCCCGAGCCGATGATCATGACCGTCGACTGCGGATCGAGCTGCCGCATGGCTGCCACATCCCACGGATCGAGGGCCGCAGCGTTCAAACCACTGGATTGGGTTTGCGGTGTGCGCGCGGCGGGGAACATACCGGTGGCCAGCACCGCAAACGCCCCTTGCAGGCATTGGCCATCACTCAGTGTCAGCCGCACGTTATCCGTACCGGTTTGCAAATCCACCACTTCGGCCCGCACATGTTCGACGGTCGAACCGTTCAAGGCACCCACTGCTTGCGCTTCTGCCAAACGCTGCTGCGCGTACAGACCGAATATCCCCCGGGGCGGAAACAATTCGCTGATCGGCACATGCTGCTGGTCCGACTCCGGCCAGCCGCCGCCGGCAATATAGTCGGTGAGCCATTGGGTCAGATCGTCGGCGTTGTCCGGATCGACACTCATCCGCGCCGCGTTGCCATTGAGCGTATGCCCCAACTCCACCGCGCTATAGGCCTCGCCCCGGCCGAGTTCGGCACGGGGCTCAATCACCAGCACCTTGCGCTTGCCTGGCCGGCGCATCAACTGCGCCGCCAGCATCGTGCCACTGAGGCCGCCACCGACAATCAGGATGTCGGCGTCATGGGTCAAGGCGTGGTCCATCGTGTTCTCCCTGTTCAGATCACCACGTTACGCACAAACCTTGCCGCCACCGCCCCGTCGTTGCGATAACAGTGCGGCTGGTTGCTGGCGAACATGAAGAATTCACCCGCAGCGATATTCTGCGGCTGGTCGCCGAGCATAACGGTCAGGCAACCTTCGAAGACATAAATCTGCTCGCTCCAGCCATCGGCGTCCGGCTCCGACGGATACACCTCGCCCGGTTGCAGGCACCATTCCCACTGCTCGACTTCGCGGCTGGCCTGGGCCTTGGAAAGCAACACCGCTTTACTGCCAGGAATCGTGCCGGTCCAGGCCAGCTCATTGATACGGCTGGGGTCGCGGGCGTCGGGCGCCTGGATCAAATCACTGAAGGCAACGTCGAGGGCTTCGGCCACCCGGTCGAGGGTGGTCAGGCTGACGTTCTTTTCCCCCGCCTCGATCGCCACCAGCATTCGGCGGCTGACACCGGACTTTTCGGCCAGCGCGGTCTGGCTCATGTCGGCGGCATGACGCAAACGACGAACATTTTGACTGACGTGCTGGAGCACCGATGCCCGCTGGGTAGAATCTTTGTGCACTATATTGCTCACTGAGTGGGGTTGGGCAGTATACTGCGCAACATTCGGCGCATTGTGCGTCCCCCTCCAGTAGCGTGCAAGGTCATGACGTCGGTGAACTCCCCAAAAGCTTCCTCCCGTTTTACACGGTTCAGCAAGGCCGAATGCGTGCTGGTGCTGATCACGATGATCTGGGGCGGAACCTTCCTGCTGGTACAGCATGCGATGACTGTCAGCGGCCCGATGTTTTTCGTCGGCCTGCGCTTTGCCGCTGCCGCGAGCATCGTCGCCCTGTTTTCCTGGCGTCACCTGCGCGACCTGAGCCTGTTCGAACTCAAGGCCGGGTCGTTCATCGGCGTCGCGATCATGCTCGGCTACGGCTTGCAGACGGTCGGGTTGCAAAGCATTCCCAGCAGCCAATCGGCATTTATTACCGCGCTGTACGTCCCTTTTGTGCCGTTGCTGCAATGGCTGGTGCTGGGGCGGCGTCCGGGGTTGATGCCCAGCATCGGCATCATGCTGGCCTTTACCGGGTTGATGTTGTTGTCCGGACCGTCCGGTGCGTCGTTCAACTTCAGCCCCGGTGAAATCGCTACCTTGATCAGCGCGGTGGCCATTGCGGCCGAGATCATCCTGATCAGTACCTATGCCGGCCAGGTCGATGTGCGCCGGGTGACGGCGGTGCAACTGGCGGTCACTTCCGTGCTGTCGTTCCTGATGGTCGTGCCCACCAATGAGGCGATCCCGGACTTCTCGTGGTTGTTGCTGTGCAGCGCGTTGGGCCTTGGGGCGGCGAGTGCGGCGATTCAGGTGGCAATGAACTGGGCACAAAAAAGCGTTTCACCGACCCGCGCCACGCTGATCTATGCCGGCGAGCCGGTATGGGCCGGGATTGTCGGGCGCATCGCCGGGGAACGCTTGCCGGCGATTGCCCTGGTCGGGGCCGGGTTAATTGTGGCGGCGGTGATTGTCAGTGAGCTGAAGACCAAGGGTAAGGCTGTTGCGGTCGAGGAAGAGCTGGAACAGGAAACACAGCGATAAACCGCTGCTTCTGCATCGCTGGATAGACCGCCTTCGCGAGCAAGCCCGCTCCCACATTGAAATGCGTTTCAAATGTGGGAGCGGGCTTGCTCGCGAAGGGGCTGATACAGGCGAAATCCCTCTACCGGAAACAATGTGAATCAGGGGTTTTTCCATCTACCGTGTAGGATTCTGCGACAGCTTGGCGTTTGGTGATCCGGGAGCTGGCACGTATGATGCTTCACAAACTTCCGCAGATTAGAAGCCTATGTCCCTGATAGTTCTACTGCTTCTGCCTTTCATAGGTAGCTGTTTGGCGGCCGTGTTGCCGCACAATGCACGTAACGCCGAATCCCTGCTGGCTGGCCTGGTCGCCCTGATCGGTACCGTCCAGGTTGCGCTCCTGTATCCGCAGATCGCCCATGGCGGCGTTATTCGCGAAGAGTTTTTCTGGCTGCCCAGCCTGGGTCTGAACTTCGTCCTGCGCATGGATGGTTTCGCCTGGCTGTTCTCCATGCTGGTACTGGGCATTGGCACGCTGGTTTCGCTGTACGCCCGCTACTACATGTCGCCGGACGATCCGGTGCCGCGTTTCTTCGCGTTTTTCCTGGCGTTCATGGGCGCCATGCTTGGCCTCGTGATCTCCGGCAACCTGATCCAGATCGTGTTTTTCTGGGAGCTGACCAGCCTCTTCTCATTCCTGCTGATCGGCTACTGGCACCATCGCGCCGATGCCCGGCGCGGCGCCTACATGGCACTGATGGTCACCGGTGCGGGCGGATTGTGCCTGCTGGCGGGGGTCATGCTGCTCGGCCATGTGGTCGGCAGCTATGACCTGGACAAGGTCCTGGCCGCCGGCGACCTGATTCGCGCCCATGCCCTCTACCCGATTCTATTGCCCCTGATCCTGATCGGCGCCTTGAGCAAAAGCGCACAATTTCCTTTCCATTTCTGGCTGCCCCACGCCATGGCCGCACCGACCCCCGTGTCGGCGTACCTGCACTCGGCGACCATGGTCAAGGCCGGGGTTTTTCTGCTCGCAAGGCTCTGGCCATCGCTCTCGGGCAGTGAAGAATGGTTTTATATCGTCAGCGGCGCCGGTGCCTGCACCCTGTTGCTCGGGGCGTACTGCGCGATGTTCCAGAACGACCTCAAGGGGTTGCTGGCCTACTCGACCATCAGCCACCTCGGCCTGATCACCCTGCTGCTCGGCTTGAACAGTCCACTGGCCGCCGTCGCCGCAGTGTTCCACATCCTCAACCACGCCACGTTCAAGGCCTCGTTGTTCATGGCCGCGGGTATCATCGACCACGAAAGCGGCACTCGCGATATCCGCAAACTCAGTGGACTGTTCAAACTGATGCCGTTCACCGCGACCCTGGCCATGGTTGCCAGCGCCTCGATGGCGGGTGTGCCGCTGCTTAACGGCTTCCTCTCCAAAGAGATGTTCTTCGCCGAAACCGTGTTCATCAATGCCACGCGCTGGGTCGAACTGAGCTTGCCGATCGTGGCGACCATTGCCGGTACCTTCAGCGTGGCTTATTCCCTGCGCTTCACCGTAGATGTGTTCTTCGGTCCGCCGGCAACCGACTTGCCCCACACACCCCACGAGCCACCGCGCTGGATGCGCGCGCCAGTCGAGCTACTGGTGTTCACTTGCCTGCTGGTGGGGATCTTCCCGGCGCAGGTGGTCGGCCCGCTGCTGGCTGCCGCGGCGCAACCGGTGGTCGGCGGCACGCTGCCCGAATACAGCCTGGCCATCTGGCACGGCCTGAACGCACCGATGATCATGAGCCTGATCGCCCTCTCTTGCGGCACCCTGCTCTACTTGCTGCTGCGCAACCAATTCAAGCGTGGACGCTTCCACTACCCGCCGGCCATTGGTCGTCTCGACGGCAAGCGCCTGTTCGAGCGTGGCTTGGTCGTGATGGTGCGCCTGGCTCGTCGCCTGGAGCCCCGGATTGGCACCAAACGCCTGCAAATGCAGTTATTCCTGGTGGTGCTCGCCGCCGTGCTGGCGGGGTTGATTCCCATGTTGCACAGCAGCCTGCACTGGGGGGATCGACCGAAAATCCCGGGGTCGATCGTCTTCGTCACCCTGTGGTTGCTGGCCATCGCCTGCGCCCTTGGCGCGGCCTATCAGGCCAAGTATCACCGTCTCGCGGCCCTGACCATGGTCAGCGTCTGCGGCCTGATGACCTGCGTTACCTTCGTCTGGTTTTCGGCGCCGGACCTGGCCCTGACGCAACTGGCGGTCGAAGTGGTGACCACGGTGCTGATCCTGCTGGGCCTGCGCTGGCTGCCACGGCGGATCGAAGAAGTCTCGCCGTTGCCGGGCAGCCTGCGCCGGGCACGGGTGCGGCGTATCCGCGACTTGCTGCTGTCGACCGCGGTCGGTATCGGCATGGCGTTGCTGGCCTACGCCATGCTGACGCGCCAGACACCCAACGATATTTCCTCGTTCTACCTGAGTCGCGCCTTGCCCGAAGGCGGCGGCAGCAACGTGGTCAACGTGATGCTGGTGGACTTCCGTGGTTTCGACACCCTCGGTGAGATCACCGTGCTGGTGGCCGTGGCCCTGACCGTGTTCGCCTTGCTGCGCCGCTTCCGTCCGCCGAAGGAAAGCCTGCAACTGCCGGCCCAGCAACGCTTGCTCGCACCGGACGTGGTCACCGACCTGGTCAACCCGCGCCACGCCAGCGACACCGCGCTCGGCTTCATGATGGTGCCGGCGGTGCTGGTGCGCCTGCTGTTGCCGGTGGCGCTGGTGGTGTCGTTCTACCTGTTCATGCGTGGGCACAATCAACCGGGCGGCGGCTTTGTCGCGGGGCTGGTGATGTCGGTGGCGTTCATCCTGCAATACATGGTCGCCGGCACGCAGTGGGTCGAGGCGCAAATGAGCCTGCGGCCGCTGCGCTGGATGGGCACGGGACTGCTGTTTGCCACGGCCACTGGCCTGGGTGCGATGCTGGTCGGCTATCCGTTCCTGACCACCCACACCTGGCATTTCTCGTTGCCGCTGCTGGGTGACATTCACCTCGCCAGTGCGCTGTTCTTCGACATCGGCGTGTACGGCGTGGTGGTCGGCTCGACCCTGTTGATCCTCACCGCCCTCGCCCACCAGTCGGTGCGGGGTCACAAAACCGCTGCCCAGCCTAAATCCGTTGCCGTCAAAGGAACCGTCTGATGGAAGAAGTCATCGCAATCGCCATCGGCGTACTGGCCGCGTCCGGCGTCTGGCTGATCCTGCGCCCACGGACGTTTCAGGTGGTCATGGGCCTGTGCCTGCTGTCCTACGGCGTCAACCTGTTCATCTTCAGCATGGGCAGCCTGTTCATCGGCAAGGAACCGATCATCAAGGACGGCGTCCCTCAGGATCTGCTGCACTACACCGACCCGTTGCCGCAAGCGCTGGTGCTGACTGCAATCGTCATCAGCTTCGCCATGACCGCGCTGTTTCTGGTGGTGCTGCTGGCCTCCCGGGGCCTGACCGGCACCGACCATGTGGATGGCCGGGAGCCTAAGGAATGATGGCGATGTCTCACCTGATCGTCGCGCCCATTCTGCTGCCGCTGCTGACGGCCGCGATCATGCTGATGCTCGGCGAGAAACACCGACCGCTCAAGGCAAAGATCAATCTGTTCTCCAGCCTGCTCGGGCTGGGTATCGCCGTGGCGTTGTTGCAATGGACACAAACCACCGGCGTGCCCGGCTCCATTGGCGTGTACCTGCCGAGCAACTGGCAGGTGCCGTTCGGCCTGGTGCTGGTGGTCGATCGCCTGTCGGCGCTGATGCTGGTGCTGACCGGCATCATCGGCGTCAGTGCCCTGCTGTTCGCCATGGCCCGCTGGGACAGCGCCGGTTCGAGTTTTCACGCGCTGTTCCAAATCCAGTTGATGGGGCTTTACGGTGCGTTCCTCACCGCTGACCTGTTCAACCTGTTCGTGTTCTTCGAGGTGTTGCTGGCCGCATCCTACGGGCTGATGCTGCACGGCTCGGGCCGGGCGCGGGTGTCGTCGGGGCTGCATTACATCTCGATCAACCTGCTGGCCTCGTCGCTGTTCCTGATTGGCGCGGCGCTGATCTATGGCGTCACCGGCACGCTGAACATGGCCGACCTGGCGGTAAAAATCCCGTTGGTGTCCGAGGCCGATCGTGGCTTGCTTCACGCCGGCGCAGGGATTCTGGCCGTCGCGTTTCTGGCCAAGGCCGGCATGTGGCCACTGAACTTCTGGCTGGTGCCGGCGTATTCCTCGGCCAGCGCACCGGTGGCGGCGATGTTCGCGATCATGACCAAGGTTGGCGTCTATACCTTGCTGCGCTTGTGGACGCTGCTGTTTTCCGCCCAGGCCGGGGCATCGGCGTTCTTTGGCGGTGAGTGGCTGATTTATGGCGGCATGGCGACCATTGTCTGCGCCGCCATTGCGATCCTCGCCGCACAACGCCTGGAGCGCATGGCCAGCCTGAGCATTCTGGTGTCGGCGGGCATTCTGCTGTCGAGCATCGGTTTCGCCCAGCCGAACCTGGCCGGCGCGGCGCTGTTCTATCTGTTCAGCTCGACCCTGGCATTGAGCGCGCTGTTCCTGCTGGCCGAACTGATCGAGCGCTCGCGCTCGGCCAATGAAGCCCTGCTCGAGGATGAAGCCGAACTGCTGCCCCGGCCACTGGAATCTCTGTATCCGCCCAAAGGCATCAACCTCGACGACGAGCAGAAAGCCGTGGTCGGCCAGGTGATTCCCTGGACCATGGCGTTTCTTGGCCTGAGCTTCATCGCCTGTGCCTTGCTGATCATCGGCATGCCGCCACTGTCCGGCTTTATTGGCAAACTCGGGTTGATCGGTGCCCTGCTCAATCCGCTGGGCTTGGGCAACAGCGGTGACGAACCGATTTCCAACGCCGCGTGGGGCCTGTTGGTGTTGTTGATTTTGTCAGGGCTGGCGTCGCTGATCGCGTTCTCGCGTTTGGGTATCCAACGCTTCTGGACGCCGGCGGAACGGCCATCGCCCCTGTTGCGACGCCTGGAATGCGTGCCGATTTTCGCGCTGCTGGGCTTGAGTATTCTGCTGACCTTCAAGGCCGATCCGCTGTTGCGCTACACCCAGGCCGCCGCCGATGCCTTGTACAACCCGCAGCAATACGTGATGGCCGTACTCGACACTCGCGTCGTACCGAACCCTGCGGCCAAGGCGACCCCGCAGGAGGTGCAACCATGAAGCGCCTGTTTCCGGCACCGTTGCTGTCGCTGGCCTTGTGGCTGCTGTGGCTGTTGCTGAACCTGTCGACCAGCCCCGGCAATCTGCTGCTGGGTGCCGCGCTGGGGTTCTGCGCGCCGCTGATGATGCGCAGGCTGCGTCCCCTGCCGGTGCGCATCCGTCGTCCCGGGGTGATCCTGCGCCTGGTCCTGCTGGTCGGGCGTGATGTGCTGGTGTCCAATTTCGCCGTGGCCTGGGGTGTGCTCAGTGCCGGTCGCCGCCCGCCCCGCTCGCAATTCATCAAGGTGCCGCTGGACTTGCGTGACGCCAACGGCCTGGCCGCGCTGTCGATGATCACCACGGTGGTGCCCGGTACGGTCTGGTCGGAGCTGGCACTGGACCGCAGCATTCTGCTGTTGCACGTCTTCGATTTGGACGATGAGGCGCTGTTCATCCAGCACTTCAAGGCAACCTACGAACGTCCGTTGATGGAGATCTTCGAATGAGCCCATTGCTGTCGAACGCGATCCTGCTGAGCCTGTTCTTCTTTTCCCTGGCGATGATCCTGACCCTGATTCGCCTGTTCAAAGGGCCGTCGGCCCAGGATCGGGTCCTGGCGCTGGACTACCTGTACATCGTCGCATTGCTGATGATGCTGGCGCTGGGTATTCGTTATGCCAGTGACACCTACTTCGAGGCGGCGCTGCTGATCGCACTGTTCGGTTTCGTCGGCTCGTTCGCCCTGGCCAAATTCCTGCTGCGTGGTGAGGTAATCGAATGAATACGCCATTGTCGTTGTGGGTGGAAATCCCGGTGGCGATCCTGCTGGTGCTCGGCAGTCTGTTTGCATTGATCGGCGCCACGGGCCTGCTGCGCATGAAGGACTACTTCCAGCGCATGCACCCACCGGCCCTGGCCTCGACGCTCGGGGCCTGGTGCGTGGCGCTGGCTTCGATCATCTACTTTTCGGCGCTCAAGTCCGCGCCGGTCTTGCACGCCTGGCTGATTCCAATCCTGCTGGCGGTTACCGTGCCGGTGACCACCTTGCTACTGGCCCGGGCGGCGCTATTCCGTAAACGCATGGCCGGGGATGATGTGCCGGCCGAGGTGAGCAGCCGGCGGACCGAGAGCGGCAGCTAGACCAAAGTTTTTTAGTGCCTGGACCGGCCTCTTCGCGAGCAAGCCCGCTCCCACAGGGATTGCGTTGAGCCCTGTGGGAGCGGGCTTGCCCGCGAAGGCGATAGACCTGCAATACATCAGCACCGGTCTGTCTCAGACCCAGGCCACCGCCAACAACCCAGCCCCCAACACCACACACAACGGCGAGTAAACCCAGGTGTCCAGTCGGGCAAATTCCGAGCCTTTGACCTCTTTGAAAAACCCCACCAGCTCCGAATCGCCAATGGCCCGGGCAAACAGCAAAATCGCAATCGCGCTGATCAACCACTGCAACGACCAGTGATGCAACGGTGGCAGCCACCAACCCACCCGCAAACACACCAGCACGGCAATCAACAGCAGCGCTGCGGCCACCACCAGCGTGATCCAGCCCCGCGGCTTGAACGCTGGCCTCAGTTGTGCGCTGCCCTCCTGCGGTACTTGCGGCACCGCCGCTACCGCCGCCCATTCGCCACCCAACGCCCAATACACATGCACCAGACTGATCACTGCGAAGATCGCCACCAGCCATTGAGCCAACAACAAGGTCATGGTTCAGAGATCCTTGAAAGGGATTTGAACAGAACATTGTAGGAGCTGCCGCAGGCTGTGATCTTTTGATTTTGCTTTTTTAAGACAAGATCAAAAGATCACAGCCTGCGGCAGCGCTTACAGGGCGGCGGAGACTTTATCCGCCACGTCCTTGGGCAGCCAGGCTCGCCAGACATCCGGATGAGCCTTCATGAACGCCTGCGCAGCCTGACGCGGCGGCGTGTGTTTCTCACTCATCTCGGCCAGTGCTTTGTTCAGGGGGTCGATCGGAAAGTCGACTTTGGCGAAGAACTCGGCAATCTGCGGATATTGTTTCTGGAACGGTGTGGAGACACCGATGGACAGTTTGGAGGCCAGGGAACGGGTCGGCTGTGGATTGGGATTGTCAGCGTCGGTCAAGGTCTTCCAGGCTTCGGCGTCGAACGGTGGCTCTTCGAGTTGAATCAGCTTGAAGCGGCCGAGCAACGGCGTGGGCGACCAGTAGTAAAACAGCACCGGCTTGCCACGATGAATTGACGAACTGATCTCCGCATCCAGTGCCGCGCCCGAACCGCTGCGGAAGTTCACGTAGCTGTCGTCCAGCCCATAGGCCTTGAGCTTCTGCTTGTTGACCACTTCCGAAGTCCAACCGATGGGGCTATTGAGGAAGCGTCCCTTGGCCGGGGCTTCCGGGTCCTTGAACACGTCTTTATAGCGCGGCAGGTCGCTGACGCTGCGCAGGTCCGGCGCCAGCGGCTTGATGCCCTTGGCCGGGTCGCCCTTGATCACATACTCCGGCACCCACCAGCCTTCGGTCGCACCCTTGACCGTGTCGCCAAGGCTGACGACTTTGCCCTCGGCCTCCGCCTTGACCCAGACCGGGCTGCGACCGGCCCACTCTTCGCCAATGACCTGAATGTCATTGTTGGCCAGCGCGGTTTCCAGAGTAATGGTGGTGCCCGGCAAGGTGTCAGTCGGCAGCCCGTAGCCCTTCTCGACAATGATGCGCAAGACATCGGTGATCAGGCTGCCGCTTTCCCAGTTCAGGTCGGCGAAGTGGATGGGCGTCTGCGCGGCAAACACCGGGGCGGCTGTCACCATCAAGCCGAAAGTGGCCAGGACAGCAGCCAGCAACCGTCGAAATCCGTTCATGCTTTTGCACCTCGTGCTGTTCACAGCAATAGCAGGATGGCCTGGCAGTAGACCGCGAAGCCTCTGAATACTCAGTCCAATGACTGTAGTAGAGGTTCGTGCTTTCGAGGTGCGCGGATCAGTTTTCGGAAGTTTCCTGCAAACGCATCAGCTCTCGTCTGACCATGCTGGCGTATGCCGCCGGTTGCAGTTGGTAAAGCTGTGACGCCACCCAATTCAGCCAGGCTCCTTGCAGAATAGTCTTCTGCCCGAACAGCCGCCGCGCCTCGTCTTGAGCGCTGGCCTGGTTCTGTTCGTGGAAATCGGCGCGGGTCAGGGTCATCACTCGCTGGCCTTGAAGGTCACCAACTCGCCCTTGCGCCACTTGGCAGCTTTGGCAGTCACGGCTTTCAGGGTCTTGGTCAGGCCTTCCTGCAACTGTTGATGGGCGGCAAACACCATCACCACGCTGTGACCTTCCTTGAACACGATCCCCTGGCCGTCGGCCGTGGTCACGAAGGCGTAATCGCCAATTCCGTAAACCGTCAGCTTGATGTCGCGGAACTTGATGTCCAGCTTGCCGCCTTCGCGACTGGGCAGCACGGATGCGCTGAAATGATCGCCGACCTTGAGTTTGAGTCCGGGTTTGTCGTCCACCACCAGGGCCGATTCGGTGTCGATTTCGGCAATGTAGATGCCTTCAGCGTTCTGTTCGGTGATGTAAACGAAACGTGACTGAAACTGCTTGACCAGCTTTGCGCGCAAATCACCCAGCACGAACAAAGCATGCATATCGAGATTACTTACTGCCAAGGAAACATCCCCACATCTGAAAAATGGTGCCGTGCGCGAAAAAAAACGCACAGCCAAAAAAGCGGCAATGCCGAAGGTGTAGCCAAAGAACCCGGATTGAAGTCCTGAATGAGCAGTGCACTCACTTATCACGAAGCTTGAGAAGACTACTGGAACGTCACCCGCATCGTCTTGCCTGGCGTTCGTCACAGGCTGAAGGAAAACACCCTTCCTGCTGCCAGAAAATTATGGACTATCAACTTCGGGGAAAAATCTCATCAAGAAAAAATCTTTTCCTACATATCGTCCGCAAAAAATTGCTTTAGATAAACATCATTCACCCACCAGTGAGGGTGATTCTAGAGCAGCGATGCTCTTGGAGACTAGCCAAAACGACGTACATACGTCGATAAAACAATGAAAAGGACTTCATATGTGCACGCTCACACACATTGCCTATCCCCTGGTGCCTGACACAGAAACAACGTCGATCTCGCCGCCGATACGGTTCCATCCCCATGAACCGCTTCACGATGTCCCGACCCACCCGCGATTTCGAGTCGTCATGGCGGGCAATGCCTTCTTCCATATCAAGGACATTTCTACAGGCAGCGTCAGAGGTTTCCGAGCTGATCATAACGAAGCGTGTGCTCTCGCCCGGCTTCTTGAATCACGTTGTTGACATGCCCGGCGCGGTCATTTCCATCGACGTTTCGTCTGCCCGCCGACTTATCTCAGCCGTCGACAGGCAACTACTGCCATACTGCCCGCCCAATAAAACGGATCCGCAAAGAATCGGGTTACGTTGACAACAACAATGTATTTCCAGGGGAAGCCTGCAACGTGACGGAATTTGATATCGGCGAGTTTTTTATCCGCGGTGAAGCCAGAGAAGTCGGTGGTGAATTCCAGGCCGTGATTGTCATGCGCGCCAAACCACCACTGAAGACCGTGACGTATTACCAGGTCGAAAAGGATCGCTGGTTCAAAACCCCGGATGTTGCCGCCATTGCGGCCCAGGAGTCAGCCAGGGAACTGAAGACGGCGGTCGATGCGGGCGCATTGAAAGCCTGATTGTCGGGTTGGCGGTCTATGCTCACTGTTGCGCCTGAACATCGCGATCGAACTCCACCCGTGCGTCGCCCTTGAAGCCAGGGTATCGCACCCCGTTCCTCGACCCGACTGATGACCTGCAAGGAGATGAACATGGAATCACCGACCCACGACTTGAAAGGCCTTTTTGACCAACTCGGCCTGGACTCCAGCCAGAAAGCGATCGACGACTTCATTGCCAGCCATTCCCTGCGTGACGACAAGAAACTCATCGATGCCGAGTTCTGGTCACCGCAACAGGCCGGTTTCCTCAAAGAGCAATTACGCGAAGACGCAGACTGGGCGCGGGTGGTCGACGACCTGAACCTGCGCATGCACCAGACGCACTGACAACCTCAATGCAGGCTGCCAGGTCTTTCGGCGTTCAATTGCGCCAACCAGGCAGTCTTGCACTCCTCCGCTTCATCGCGACTGGAGAACGCCGTGCCCCGGCGCTCGCCATTGAGCAACACGACCCAGCAAACCTTGCGCCCCAAGGAGCGCAAATTGGCAGGTACACCGCTGCCGATCATGACCGCGACATCAACTTTGCCTTGCATGCTGACCTCCCGAACTTCATTAGCAACCTAATTAGTAGGTATGTTAATTAGTTTTCCGGCGAGGAAACAGCAAAACCCTGTACAGGTCAGTTGCCGGATCCGTAACAATCGCCCGGCATCCCGGGGTTTCTAGCGTGGCTTTTCCGGTTTGTAGCCCAGGCGCAAACCGCCCCAATGCCTGCCCTTGAGCGTGATCGGTACCGAGAGATCGTGCATCAACTCTCCGGTGTCGCGTGTATAGGTTTGCAGCAGCACTGCCTTCTGATGGCTGCCACAGCGAATCCCGGTGCGATCAGCGAACTTGCGCTTGGTCCGGCTCTGCAAGGCATCGATCTGGGCGTCGCCCGTCAGCGGCTGACTGAACACACTGTTGTGGGTCGGCACATAACCCTGCTGGGTACAGGCGATGGCAAACACCAATCCTTCGTGGCGCGGTAACAACGGTTCCTGGATCGCCGGCAGAACCTGATCGGTGTAGCGGTCGAAGCGAGTCTGGTACTTGGTCGGGCTCGTATTGGGGATAGTCTGGTAATTACGGTCGAACAAATCGTCGAGACTGATTCGGCCGGCGTCGATATCCGCTTCGAAACGCGCTGCAATCTGGCTCGCACCTTCGCGTGCCAGGTCATAGATCCGCTGGTGATAGTCATCCAGCCCCACCTCGGCAAGACGCTCGCTGATGGTTTCGGCTTGCCCTTCCATTTGTACCGCCGCATGGGCCAGGCGTTGAGTCTGCTGGTCGCTGACCGCCAGGTCGCTGCGCATCTGTTCGATGGCGTGAAACAGGCTATCGAGTTGTTCACGGTTGGTGTCCGCGCCCTGGGAAATTTCCCCGACCCGGGATTCGACACTGGCGGCCAGACGGGCAATGTTCTCCAGGTGCTGTCCCGTTCGTTCGACCTGCTCGACACCTGCGCCCAGGTCGCTGGACAGTTGGCGGATCTGCTCCACCACCTGCGCGGTGCGTTGCTGGATATCGGCCACCATCTCACCGACTTCGCCAGTGGCGGTCGCCGTGCGTGCGGCCAGCCCGCGAACTTCGTCGGCCACTACCGCGAACCCGCGACCGTGCTCCCCCGCCCGCGCCGCTTCTATCGCTGCGTTCAATGCCAGCAGGTTGGTCTGGCTGGCGATGGACTGAATCACCAGGGTCACTCGCTGGATATCATCGCTGCGCAGGCTCAAGGCTTCGATCAGTTCGCGGCTGTTGCTGGCGCGCTGGCTGAGCTGATGCATGCGTGCAATGGACTCGATCAATTCCGTGCGCCCGGCCACCCCGCTTTGGTGAGCCTCACTGGCGGCACTCAGCGCCTGGCGACTGAGCGTCGAGGTGGCCTGTTCGGTGGTGATCATGACTTCGGCGTTACTGACGATCTGTGCCGCCGCCGTGAGTTGCGATTGCAACTTGTCCGCCAACTGCCGAACCGAAAACGCGACACCGGCGGCCGACAGCGCGTTATGGCTGGTGGTGTAGGAAAGATCGCGAGTCAATTCGCCAATGGCATCGGGGTTGGCTGGGTAAGCAGCCTCAGGGGTCGCGCGCGAACGCAGGCGAGGCAGCCAGATAATCAACACGGCCAGGGGCAAGGCAAGGTAAAGCGACCAGTCGCCCAGCGTCATGCCACTTAACAACAGCATCAGGGCGATGCTTTGCAACGTCGGCGTCAACCAGCGGCTTTTCGGCAACAGCACTGGTGCAGGCACTGCTGCAACCAGAGACCCGTCTCTCGTCTTCATCGTCACCCCGGAAAGCTTCTAATTGTTGTCTTCGCATTAAACGCCACCATAAGGCCATTATCCATGCGCCTTTAGTCGCGAACGTTGCAGCAGATCAATAGAAGAACCGGGAAATCGAAGACGGCAGAAAACAAAGATCGCAGCCTGCGGCAGCGCCCTACTTCAATTGCGTAGGAGCTGCCCCAGGCTGCGATCTTTTCAAGGCAGCCCGGATCAAAGGGGCTGCCTCGCAGAATCAGGCCTGACGCTGGTGCTTGTCGATTTGCTCGTGGCGTTCTTGAGCTTCGATGCAGTACTTGGTGGTCGGGCTGATCAGCAGGCGCTTGAGGCCAATCGGCTCGCCGCTGTCGTCACACCAGCCGAAGCTGTCTTCCTTGATGCGTTCCAGCGCTTGTTCCAACTGAGGCAGCATGCGCTGGTCACGATCGATCGCGTTCACCAGCCAGGTGCGCTCTTCTTCAACCGAAGCCGCGTCTGCCGGATCGGCCGGGGTGTCCAGGCTTTCGATCGCGATGCGGTTCTGCTCGATGCGCTCATGGGTTTCGACTTTCATGTTCTGCAACAGCTCTGAGAAAAAAGCATGTTGCTCGGCATTCATGTAGTCATCCGCCGGCATGGCCAGCAACTTGTCCTTTGTCATTGATATCTCTATAAAAAAACGTGCATTAAGGCGAATTAGGGAGCGTTCCGGCAGACCTGGGCAGGCCATCGGAAAGGCGCCGTTTGTTCCAAGCGCCACCCGGCACTCAATTTACGAGGGGCGGCAGTCTACGGCCGACTTGAGGCCTCAGCAACTGAAAAGACAGCGAATTTGTCCGACAAAGCCCTGAAAATGCTCTACGGCAGGCTTTGAGGCGGTAATCGGAGTGCCTTTATAGCAAGAAATTCAATCGAGCGGCTGTATATAGAAGACCAGCGGCTGCCACCGGGCATTTTTCACGGTCATTTGCAGGGATGCAAACCTCAGCTAAGGTTGTCCCTCCCAAAATGGCCATATAAAGGAAAGGACCATGAAGCTGATCGGTATGCTCGACTCGCCCTACGTAAGGCGCGCAGCCATTTCTGCCAAATGTCTGGGAATCACGCTGGAACATCAATCGGTGTCGGTGTTCCGCCACTTCGAACAATTCCGGGAGATCAACCCGGTGGTCAAAGCGCCCACCCTGGTGCTGGATGACGGTGAGGTGTTGATGGACTCGACGCTGATCATCGACTACCTGGAAACCCTCGCCGATAACAGTCTGATGCCCGTCGAACCGGCTCAGCGTCTGCGCGCGTTGCGCCTGATTGGCCTGGCGCTGGCCGCCAGCGAAAAGTCCGTGCAGCTTTACTACGAGCGCAACCTGCGGCCGGCAAAAGTTCAGTTCGAACCTTGGGTGCAGCGGGTCGAGGGACAACTCGCGGCAGCCTATACGGCGCTGGAGCAGGAACTGGAAAAGCAGCCGCTGAAGACTGACGGTGCGATTGAGCAGGATGGCATCACCCTCGCCGTGGCCTGGAGCTTCACCAACCTGGTGGTGCCGGATCAGGTGAATGCAGCGCAGTTTCCGCGGATCGCCGCGTTCACGAAGTATGCCGAGGGACTTGAGGTGTTTGTGGATACGCCGATCGAATAGATAGATTCGCTTCGCCTGACCTGCCGTCTTCGCGAGCAAGCCCGCTCCCACAATAATTTTCGTCGTACGCGGATTTTGTGCTCGACATCATTCCATTGTGGGAGCGAGCTTGCTCCGGGCGGCATTCCGACGATGGCGTCGTGTCAGTCGACCCATGAATTGCCTGTCAGCCCGCTATCGTGAGCCAGATGAAAGTTAATTTATTAAGTCGCAGGCAATTCTTGGCAAAATGTTCGCAACTTCGTATTGAACTGCTTATCAGGCCAGCCTTATGACCCGCATCTTGACCATCGAAGACGACGCCGTGACCGCCCGGGAAATTGTCGCCGAACTGAGCAGCCACGGCCTCGACGTCGACTGGGTCGACAATGGCCGCGAAGGGCTGGAGCGTGCGGTCAGCGGCAATTATGACCTGATCACCCTCGACCGCATGTTGCCCGAGCTCGATGGCCTGGCGATCGTCACCACACTGCGGACCATGGGCGTGACGACGCCGATCCTGATGATCAGCGCACTGTCCGATGTCGATGAGCGAGTGCGCGGCTTGCGCGCTGGCGGCGACGACTACCTGACCAAACCCTTCGCCACCGATGAAATGGCCGCCCGGGTCGAAGTCCTGCTGCGCCGGCAGAACACCGTGACCGCCCAGGCCACCACGCTGCGGGTGGCGGATCTGGAGCTGAACCTGATCAGCCACGAAGCCAGCCGCGACGGCCAACTGCTGACGCTGTTGCCCACCGAATACAAGTTGCTGGAATTCCTGATGCGCAATACCGGGCAAATCCTGTCGCGGATGATGATTTTCGAAGAAGTCTGGGGGTACCACTTCGACCCCGGCACCAACCTGATCGACGTACACATTGGCCGTCTGCGCAAGAAGATCGACCCGCCTGGCAATGTCCCACTGATTCGGACCGTGCGAGGCTCGGGTTATGTCATTGCCGAACCCGTCTAAAGGCTGGCGCTCTTCCAGTAGTCGCCTGCTCGCGCTCTACAGCTCCCTGTTCGTGATCTGGAGCGGGATTCTCATGGGGGTCATGTACTACGAGGTTTCCGCTTACCTGGACAACCTGGCCAAGCATTCGCTGATGCAGCGCCAGCACCTGTTTTCACGCTTCTCCGGCGAGCAACTGGTGGACGCCCTCGCCGTCAGCATGACCTTCGACATCCGCGGCATCGACGCCTACGGCCTGTTCGATGCCCACCACCGTTACCTCAGCGGCGCCCTGCGCTACATTCCGGACGGCTTGCCGCTCGACGGCAAGATCCACATGCTCAACGACTGCGATGCCTCCGATGACACCGACGACCAGACGCTGCCTGCCGACAGTTGCGACGCCGTGGCGACCCGCACCCTCGACGGCCGCTGGCTGGTGCTGGTGCGTGACAACGGTTCGTTGTTTGCCGTGACCCGGATCATCCTTCACGCCTTGTTCTGGGGGGTGACGCTGACCATTGTGCCGGGCATCGTTGGCTGGTATTTGCTGCGGCGCCGTCCGTTGCGGCGCATTCGCGGGATTCAGGCCAGTGCCGAAGCCATCGTCGCCGGCGACCTGAGCCGGCGCCTGCCACTGTCCAATCGGCGTGACGAACTGGACATGCTCGCCGCCATCGTCAACGCCATGCTCGAACGCATCGAGCGCTTGATGAACGAGGTCAAGGGCGTGTGCGACAACATCGCCCATGACCTGCGCACGCCCCTCACCCGCCTGCGCGCGCAGCTTTACCGCATGCAGCAGCAAGCCGGCGAAGGCTCGCCGCAGGCCATGCAACTGGACCTGGTGCTGGCCGAGGCCGATACACTGATGGCGCGTTTCCGAGGCTTGCTGCGGATTTCCGAACTGGAAGATCGCCAGCGCCGCTCCGGTTTCGTACAACTGGACCCGGTGCCGTTGCTGCAAGAACTGCATGAGTTCTATCTGCCCCTGGCGGAAGACGACGGCCTGGTTTTTCAACTGCACCTGCCCGCCTCCTTGCCCCCCCTCAATGGCGACCGGGCACTGCTGTTCGAAGCCGTGGCGAACCTGCTAAGCAATTCGATCAAATTCACCCCGCCCGGTGGCGCAGTGATTTTGCGTGGGGTCAACGATGGCGGGCATACACGGATCGAAGTGCTCGACTCCGGCCCGGGCATTCCCGAGGCGGAACGTGAGGCGGTGTTCCAGCGGTTCTATCGTGCCGAGGCGGGCAATCAAAAAAGCGGCTTCGGGCTGGGGCTGTCCATCGTCGCGGCGATTGTCAGCCTGCACGGATTTACGCTGGAGGTCGGCAGCAGCGAACTGGGTGGTGCGCGGCTGGTGCTCGATTGTCGGGAGAGTTTGATAGCGCAGGCCTAGTGTTCATCCGAAGATCAAAACAGATCCTTTGTGGGAGCGGGCTTGCTCGCGAATGCGGTTTCTCATTCAACAAATATGTTGTTTGACTCTCCGCTTTCGCGAGCAAGCCCGCTCCCACAGGAAATGGTGTTTTGACTGTCAGACCGGGTAATTGGCCCGCAGCGCCTCAAGCCCACCCTGATAGATGCCGGTAAACAACGCCTCCACCTCCTCCACGCTCACGCCCACCGGCTCGAACCTCCCGGACCAGGTCACCCGCGCGCCCTTGCCTTGCGCCTCGACCTTGATCGTCGCCAGATAATCAGTCGCCGGAAAGGGTGCCTGTAAAATCGAGTAGCTGTAGGTTTGAGCCGCGTTGTCGAACGCTTGCAGACGTTCGATCACCACCGCGCCGTCCGCCGTTTGCAGGCTGCGCACACGCCCGCCTTCGCTCAGTTCGCTCTTGGGAATGAACGGCAGCCAGTCCGGCAGCGAATTGAAACCGCCAATCAATTGCCAGACCTGTTCGGCCGAAGCCGGGATGTCGATGAAGGCTGATGCAGTTGCCATGAAATATTCTCTCTAATCAATAAGGTTCAGATGGCCAGACTGTCGACGACACCGCCGTCAACTCGCAAGGCAGCGCCGGTAGTGGCAGAGGATAACGGCGAAGCGATGTAGGCCACCAGATTGGCAACCTCCTCGACATCCGCCACGCGCTGGATGATCGACGTCGGCCGGGCCTTGCGCACGAACGCATCGGCTTCGTCCCGGGCGCTGCGCCCGGATTCGGCCGTGGCGTCCTTGAGCATTTCTTCCAGGCCATCGGTAAAGGTCGGGCCGGGCAGGATCGCATTGACCGTCACGCCGGTGCCGGCCAGACGTTTGGCCAAACCATGGGACACGGCCAGGTTGGCGCTTTTGGTCACGCCATAGTTGATCATGTCCGCCGGGGTTGCCACGCCGGATTCCGAAGACAGGAAGATCACCCGCCCCCAGCCCTGCTTGACCATCTCCGGCGTGTAGTGCCGGGACAGGCGCACGCCGGAGATCACATTGACTTCGTAGAAGCGTGTCCACTCACTGTCCGGGGCGTCGAAGAAGTCCACCGTGTTGAAGATCCCGAGGTTGTTCACCAGGATGTCCGCCCGAGGTTCGGCGGCGAACAATATTTCGGCGCCTTCGGCGGTGCCGAGGTCGGCGGTCACGCCGCGCAATTGCGCGCCGGGTACGCGTTGGCGAATGCTCGCCAGCGCCTGCTCGACCTTGACCGTGTCGCGGCCGATCACCACCACCGTGGCGCCCGCCTCGGCCAGCGCCTGGCTGATGCCCAGGCCAATGCCGGCGGTGCTGCCGCTGACGATTGCCAATTTTCCACTCAAATCAATCTTCATGCTCAAGCTCCAGTGAGGGGCAAGGGTGCGCGCTCGGAAACCAACTTCGCCTCACGCATCGCCTGCCAGAATGCAGCGGGAATCACCGCCGACAACGCGGCCACATCTTCGGCGATCCGCTCCGGGCGACTGGAGCCCGGAATCACCGCGGCCACTGCCGGGTTGGCCAACGAGAATTGCAATGCAGCGGCTTTGACGTCGACACCGTGGGCCGTCGCAATGCGTTTGATCTGCTCGACCTTGTTGATGATCGCCGGGCTGGCCTTCTGGTATTCGAAGTGCGCGCCACCGGCGAGGATGCCCGAGCTGTACGGGCCACCGACCACGATTTCGACGTTCTGCGCCTGGGCAGCGTCCATCAGACGCTGCAAGGCACGATCATGGTCGAGAAGAGTGTAGCGGCCAGCCAACAGGAAACCGTCCGGCTGCGCTTCACTCAGATCAAGGGTCAGTTCGCACGGTTCGACCTTGTTCACCCCCAGGCCCCAGCCCTTGATCACGCCCTCTTCGCGCAAACGCGTCAGCACTTTGAAGGCACCGGTACGGGCCTGGTTGAAGTACTCCAGCCACTGATCGCCGTAGAAATCCTGGGCGATGTCGTGCACCCAGACGATGTCCAGGCGATCGGTTTGCAGGCGCTTGAGGCTGTCCTCGATCGAACGCATCGTTGCATCGGCGCTGTAGTCGTTGACGATCCTGTTCGGCCGGCCGTGCTCGAACACTCCGCTCTTCTCGCCCAGGTCACGGGCGGCGGCGTCTTCAACTTCATCGAGAATCACCCGGCCGACCTTGCTGCTGAGTACATAGTCGTCACGGTTGTAGCGCGACAGTGCGCTGCCAAGGCGAATCTCCGACAGTCCCGAACCGTAGAACGGCGCGGTATCGAAGTAGCGCACGCCGGCATCCCAGGCCGCGTGGACAGTCGCCTGTGCTTCTTCTTCCGGGATGGCGCGGAACATGTTGCCCAGCGGTGCGGTGCCGAAACCCAGCGCGCCAGGCAGTTTGTCTTTCAAGCTCATGGATGATTCCTCGTCAGTAGTCAGGGGTCAGTGATGACCGTTGAGCAGATCCTAGATTGCGAGGATCTGACCGTCCAAGACATAATGTGCAGCACTTGAGTCCCTACAGGTCTGATATGATCGACATCCGCCAATTGCGCTACTTCGTCGCCGTCGCCGAGGAAGAACACGTCGGGCGCGCCGCCGAACGTCTGCACATTTCCCAGTCCCCCCTGAGCCGGCAGATCGCGCAGCTCGAAGAACGCCTGGGCCTGACCCTGTTCGAGCGCAGCCAGCAACGCATCCGCCTGACCCGCGACGGCCAGACCTTCCTCGCCGAAACCCGCGCCCTGCTGACCCACGCCAATCGCCTGGAATCCCTCGGCAAACGCCTGGGGCGCGGCGAAGAAGGCGGCCTGTGCATTGGCTACATCGAAAATGCCATGCACGCTGGCGTGCTGCCCAATGCCTTGCGCGTGCTGCGGGTGGACCGGCCGAACGTACATGTGGCGCTGTACAACCTCAGCTCGGCCGAACAACTGGAAGGCTTGCGCCAGCGAAGCCTGGACATCGCCCTGGTCAGCGAACCACCGACCGATGACGACCCCGACCTGCTGGGTTTCCAGGTGCTGGACGACCCGATGCTGCTGGCCCTGCCCGAGCACCATCGGCTGGCGCAGCAGACAGTGCTGACCCCGGCGGACCTCGCCGACCAGGAATGGATCGGCGTGCAGCACCGACAGAACGCCAGTTGCCACGACGACTTCATCAGCGCCTGCATCCGCGCCGGCTTCACCCCGGATATCCGCATGCAAGCCACCGAACCCTTCACCGCACTGGGGCTGGTCGCGTCGGGGCTGGGCATCGCGATGATCCAGAAAGGCCTGAGCCGCAACGCCCCGCCGGGGGTGGTGCTGCGGGAAGTGCCATGGATTTGCTACACCACGCCATTGTGGGCGGCGTGGCACCGGATCAATTTGCGGCCGCTGGTGGAGACATTCAGGAAGGTGTTGACGGAGCCTGAATCCACCACCTGAAACTGTGGGAGCGGGCTTGCCCGCGATTGCGATCTACCTGCCAACAAAACCGTCGGCTGACACTCCGCCATCGCGGGCAAGCCCGCTCCCACAGGTTTCGTGCTCAGCCCAAAGCCATGTTTTTGTCGTGACAACCGCACATTAAACATCGACTGACCACCCTTGTTTAACGGCTGTCAGCGTAACTTGATGAAAGCTACAGCGCCTTGCGTCATTGCCTACGGTTACGCCAGAATCCGCCGGCTTACGCGTCTTGGGTCCGGGCTTTATCGTTAGCCGGTCGCTGAAAAACAGCGATCGGGTTTGGTAGCCCGGAGTACTGCGCGTAGCGCCACTTCAAGCAGTTGCTGCTTTTATGGTCGTCATGCGCAGGGCCTCTTCGGGGGCGCCGGTTCCAGTACTCCGGTCTACCAACCTGTGCATGGCCACCGCCCTTCGTTTGGTAGCGAAAGTGATGGCTCCAATTTTTACAGTACTGGAGTTCTATCGATGATCAAACCAACACCCAACCCGCCAGAAACCGATCCAGCCTCCCCCTACGAAAGCCCCGACTCCAAGCAATTCCACGAAGCGGCCGAGCGCGCCCTCAATCACTACCTCAACCCCGCCGCCAACATCATGGCCACGCCCCACAAACCGTCCACGATGTTCACCATCAACCCCGACATCGACACCGAGACCCTGTTGGCCCACGCCTGCGAATCACTGGCCTCGGCCAATGTGATGACCAATGATCTGGCGGGTTTTCTTGAGGGCTCGCATCGCAACACACTGCTGGGCATTGCTCAGGTCATCATGCTGGGTGAACTGGCGGTGAACCGGGCGCTGGATCGACTTGATCCGCCTGAGTAAAGCGCCGAACGTGTGGGAGCGGGCTTGCTCGCGAATGCGGACGTTCAGTCGCCTTGATGTTGTCTGACACTCCGCGTTCGCGAGCAAGCCCGCTCCCACAGTTGATTGATGCCGTACGCAGCCTTTTTGCTCGCTGGCGATCCCGTGTGGGAGATTCTATGGAACGGGTCAACGATAACGATCCGGCAGAACGCTGGTTGCGTTCGAAAATTGCACAGCACATGGCGGTTCCACCACCGGCACATTGACCGGGCGGAACAGGAACGGCTCGGACTCGCGCAGGTACACCGGCATGTCGGTCACCGGTGGCATGGCCGGAATCTCGAAGTACATCTGCACCACCCAGCCACGGTGATAGCTGGCATGGTTGACCACGTGCAGCAGCATCGCGCCGGCGCTCATGATGCCGCTTTCGCCCGAAACAAAGGTGAACTCCACGAGCTTGTCCAGGGAGGCATCGGTTTGCCGGGCGCTCCAGTCGCAGTACCAGCGATCGATCTCTTTTTGCGCCATGCGCAGTTCGGACAGATCGGCATGCAGCAGATCGTGTGAGGTCTTGAAACCATGCCCCCGGCCTTCAAGATGCGCCTGCCAGATGCAATCCACCACGTAGACGTGATTGAGGGTACCGATCATGTTTTTGAACACCGACACCCGTTCTTTTTTGACTTCGCCCGGTGGGAGCGCCGCGAGACTGTCAAAGAGGCGCTGATTGGCCCAGCGTTTGTAATCGGCCAGCAGGCAGGCTGTGCGTACGGTGATCATCAGAGTTCTCCGATGGCGGTAAGCGCATTCCCTAGCATAGACCCGATGGCCGCGAAGCAGTACCAGCACTGATCATCGGTCGTTCAAGCGCTTCACCACGCGCTCGGCGGTGCCAGGGAACTCTTGGTGATCGCCGCGCATCCTAAATTATGTGGTACTTACCTTATGCTTCATGCTGTCGGAGGACACCGTCATGCGCCGTCTGTTTATCATTTCTTCCCTGGTTCTTTGTTTACCCTTCGGCTCGGCTCTGGCTAAAGTGGATGCCGGTGACGTCGCTACTTCCGCCGGGGTTTCCGCCTCGCTTTATTCGACGTTCAAAGACGACAAACTCATGATTCCCGCCCGGGATGACGCCTCCAGCTTCGTCGCCAGTGGCGGTGCGATTCGTGGTGCTTACCTGGAGTCGGTGTTGAAAAAAATCCGTCAGGACAATCCCGCTCTCAACAACGCAAGCGACGAAGACCTGGCCCGCGCCATCCTCGTCCGGGAAGGCGTTGCCGCCGATCACTGAGGATCGTCATCGTCAGCGGTGGGGCTTGTGACACCGGGATAGCGTTTCCAGCCCTACCTGGCGTGCGTGCCAGTGGACAAGCGTGCCCACCCGGCCACGAGTTGCGCGTTGATACTCACCCCGCCGCACACCACGATCACCACGTCATGGGCATCGGCAATCGCCGGGTGATCCAGGTAGGCAATCGCCAATGAAACCCCGCACGCCGGCTCGACCAACTGACGCAAATCATTGGCGTAACGCACCACGCCCATGATCGCTTCATCATCACTGAGTACCACGCATTCATGGGGGAAAGCGCCAATGTGCCTGACCGGCCACGCCGCCACTTGCGCGGCGCCCAGGGACGTGGCAACGGTGTCGATTTTCGCCAGTTTGACCGGGTGCCCGGCCGCCACCGCTGCGGCGAACGATGCCGCGCCCTCGGTTTCGCAGGCAATGAGCCGACAATCGGTGCGTCCATGACGGATCAGACCGGTGAGCAGCCCCGCCAACAGGCCACCACCGCCAACCGAGGTCACCAGCACATCGACCTGCGGACAGTCTTCGAGGATTTCATCGACCATTGTGCTGTGCCCTTCCCACAACACCGGGTGGTCGAAGGCCGGCACGAATTCGCTGCGCGGGTCCTGGGCGAGTTCCTGTGCCCGTTGATTGGCTTCGTCCCAGACCTTGCCGTGCACGATCACCTCGGCGCCGGTCTTGCTGATCCGCGCCCGGGTGCTTTGCGGAGTCGTATGCGGCACCACGATGCATGCCTTGAGCCCCAAACGGGCTGCAGCCATGGCCGTGGCCAGCCCCGCGTTCCCGGCGGAGGGACAGACCACTTCGCGCTTGCCCTGCTCCGCCGCCCGGCTGCACAGCAAACCCATGCCGCGCATTTTGAACGAACCGCTGGGTTGCAGGTTTTCCAGTTTCAGCCAGATACGCCGGGTCGGGGTCGACAGGCCAGGGTGCAGGATCAAAGGCGTTCGGATGTGAAGCATATGAACTCCTGTTACACGCCACCGGCTCGTCGAACTCCCGCGAGCCGGTGGTGAACGGTCCTCTCTCCCAAGCTTAGTTCACCCGACCTCGGGGCGACCGTCTCAACGATAACGCGGCGCCGCTGCGCAGTTGCCAAACAACCCGGACAGCGTCCGGCGCTGGGCTTCGTAACGGTCCCACTGGCTGCCATCGTGCAGGCCCGGAATAGTCACCACTTCGCCGGCCGCCAGGCCAACGAGCGCGGCATCGACCATGTCTTCGGCGGACATCACGATTTCTTTCGGCAGGTTTTCCACCGGGTTGCCGGCCTCGCTCCAGAAATCGGTGGCGGTCGCCCCCGGCAACACCGCCTGGATGCGTACGCCCTTGTCCGCCAGTTCATGCTGCATCGACTGGCTCAGTGCCAGGACAAACGCCTTGGTCCCGCCGTACACGCCGTTGAGGATTTGCGGGGCGATGGCGACGATGGAGGCGATATTGATCACGGTGCCGCTGCCCCGGGCGACGAAACCCGGTACAGCCGCATAGGCCAGGCGCATCAACGCCGTCACATTGAGGTTGATCATCGCGTCCATGTCGTCCACGGGACTGGCGAGCAGCGGCATGACGCCACCGACCCCGGCATTGTTGACCAACAGGGTGATGCTGGCGTCGCTGCGCAGGATCTGTTCGACCCGCAGCGAATCCGCCTTGTTCGTCAGGTCGGCGACAACCGCTTCCACGGTGCGCCCGGTTTCGTCGCTCAAATGGCTGGCCAGGGCATTGAGTCGGCCCCGGCTGCGAGCCACCAGAATCAGGTCGTAACCCTGCCGGGCGAGGCGATCGGCATACACCGCACCAATGCCCGAAGAAGCGCCGGTGATCAGTGCAGTGCCTTTGGATGAGAGAGCCATGGTGCAATTCCTCTACGGTGAGGCGAGAGATTCGCCGGGTGCAGACCGTTATAAAGGGACTTTCTACTGTCTCAAATGACGTTTAAAGTACGTTTTTCGGACACAAGCGTTTGAGGACAGATCCATGATCAGCGTGGGGTTCGTGGTTTTCGAGGGTTTCCAGTCCATGGCACTGGCCGCCATGCCGGTGTTCGAGTACGCCAATTTCAGTGCCGCAGAGACGCTGTATGACGTGCGCGTGCTGTCCGAAAACGGGCACAACCTGCGGGCCTCCGGCGGCTTGAGCGTTGGCACGGAGGCATTCGACGGGCGCGTATTCGACACGGTGATCGTGGTCGGTGGCGACTCAATCGTCGAACAGGCGCCCGAGGCCGTGCTGGATTACCTGCGGGCCAGCATCCACACGGCACGCCGGACGGCGTCGATCTGCTCCGGGGCGTTCGTCATGGCCCAGGCCGGTTTGCTCGACGGCCGGCGTGCCACCACTCACTGGGCCTACGCCCGGGAACTGCAAGCGCGGTTTCCGGCGATCAAGGTCGAAGCCGATCGCATCTATGTAATCGACGGTTCGATCTGGACCTCCGCCGGCATGACAGCGGGTATTGACCTCGCATTGGCCATGGTCGAAAAGGACCACGGCGCCGAGTTGGCCCGGGCGGTGGCACAGAAACTGGTGATGTACCACCGCCGCGCTGGCGGCCAGTCGCAGCACTCGGCGCTGCTGGAGCTGGAGCCGAAATCCGATCGCATTCAAACCGTACTCGGCTACGCCCGGGAACACCTAGCGCAACCGCTTTCGGTGGAGCAACTGGCGCAAGTGGCCAACCTCAGCCCCCGGCAATTCAGCCGGGCGTTTCGCGCCGAAACCGGGCAATCGCCGGCCAAGGCCATCGAAAACCTGCGCCTGGAAGCGGCACGACAGATGCTTGAACGCGGACGCCTGACCCTCGACCAGATCGCCCTGGAAACCGGGTTCAGTGATCGACGGCGCATGCGTGAAACATTCCTGCGGGTGTTCGGGCAACCGCCACAGGTGATCAGGCGCAATGCGCGAGCGGAGGTATCCGTGTAGCAGCCGGCTTGCCGGCGATTGCCTCAGAAGGATGTGTTGAGTCTGGAAACGCCATCGCTGGCAAGCCAGCTCCTACAATGAAGGGTGGTGAGATTCCTCGTGTGAGGTAGTTATGAAAATGTCGGCCAAACTGGCGTTTTTCGCCATCGTCAGCACCCTCGCCTACCTCGTCCTGGCGATCTGGGGGCTGGGTGGCTTCGCGGCTTATTTCAGCCACGGTTCTCTGGTCGTCGTTGCCCTGGCCACCCTGGTCATGGCCATTGCATCACTGTTCACCGAGGTCAACCTGAGTTCGGGGGAACGCGAAGACCGGGCCAATCGCTGGGTCCTCCCGGCTTTCGGCGTGATCGGTGTGCTGAGCGGCTTTCTGCCGGCCTATACCGACCGCATCGATTTCTGGACTTTCGGCGGTGAGGGCGTGCGTTGGCTCGGGGCGCTGTTGTTCATCGTGGGCGGCGCGCTGCGGTTGTGGCCGGTGTTTGTGCTGGGCAAACGCTTCAGCGGGCTGGTGGCCATCCAGCCGGGGCATCAGCTGGTCACCGAGGGGATTTACCGTAACCTGCGCAACCCCAGTTATCTGGGGATGATGGTCATCGCCGTGGGCTGGGCGCTGGCCTTTCGTTCGGGGGTTGGGTTGTTGCTGGCAGCCTTGACCTTGATCCCGCTGATTGCCCGGATTCACTCGGAAGAGGCTTTGCTGAAGGCGCAGTTCGGCAGCGAATACGAGGCCTATTGCGCCCGCTCCTGGCGGCTGGTTCCCGGACTTTACTGACTGCAACACTGATCCCCTGTGGGAGCGGGCTTGCTCGCGAAGGCGTCCTTTCAGTCGACATGTTGTTTGAATGATGGACCGCTTTCGCGAGCAAGCCCGCTCCCACATTAGATGGCGTGCAGGCGCAGACCAGCGGCATCCACCTGAACCCGCACCGATTCATAACTTGCCAGCGACGCATGCAACGTCTCGATCGGCTGCTCATGCGTCGCCGTGACAATCATCAAATCCGCCCCCGCCGCCTCGGCCGCCAGAATCCCCACCGTGGCGTCTTCAAAAATCAGACACTGCGCAGGCTCGACGCCCAGGCGCCGGGCTGCGAGTTTGTACCCCGCTGGATCGGGCTTGCCGGCCGTGACGTCCTCGGCAGTCACCAGCACCTCAGGCTTGGGAATCCCCGCCGCCGCCATCCGTCGCAACGCCAGTTCCCGCGGGGCGGAAGTGACGATGGCCCACTGGCTGGCTGGCAAAGACCGCAAAAATTTCGCCGCACCAGCCACTTCGAAGACCCCGTCGACGTCGTCGATTTCCGCTTCGGTAATCCAGGCGGCTTCGGCCTCGGCATCTACACCGGGCAACCCCAGGCGCCTGATGGTATCGATGGCGCGGGCGCCGTGAATGGTCGGCAGGAAGGTTTCGACATCGACACCATGACGCACCGCCCAGGTTGTCCAGACCCGCTCGGCGGCGGCAATGGAGGTCAGGACGGTGCCGTCCATGTCGAATAGAAAGGCACGGTAAGTCGAGTTGAAAACAGAATGATCAGACAAGGAATAGAACCTCGCAGGTGCCGCACGGATTTACCCGGCAATGTAGCATCTGCGAGGGCGTCAGTTGAGCTTCCTGGACTTTAAGGCGCCATCGACACAGTCCAGCAATGAACCGATGGCCCAGGGTTTCTTGATGAACGAAACGGCGTGTCGCACCCCGGAGCTGGCCGGGGTTTCAAAACCGGACATGATCATGATCGGCTTGTCCGGCCAGCGATCACCGAATTGGTTGGCCAGGTCCGCACCATTGAGCGTGCCGGGCATGGTGATGTCCGTCAGCAGCAAGCCCACCTCCGGCGCATGCTGTTCCAGATAGATGGCTGCCGCGTCTGCACTGACATGCGGCTCGACGACAAAACCTTCCTCCTGAAGAATCTCACAGAGAAATTCGAGGATCAGCGGGTCGTCCTCAACCACCAGAATCAACCCGCCAGGAAGATCTCGACCCGCTGTCGGTGCTCGACTCATGACCGTGCCGCTCCCTGATTGCCTCAATGATTTCGCGGGCTCTAGCCCGCCACTTAAAGTTATGAGCAGCGGATTCGGCGGAAATTCATTTTTGATACAGCCAGGTGACCGGCATCAAGCGTCCGGATCAATCACCGATGTCCTTTTTCGGGGTTCAGGCAGTTCGGGGCGACAAAAAACCTGTGGGAGCGGGCTTGCTCGCGAAGGCGTAGTGTCAGTCGCTATCAATGTTGACTGATACGCCGCTTTCGCGAGCAAGCCCGCTCCCACACGGTCTGCGGTGGTTGGACTTACTGAGACATTTCGCTTTTTTTCATTGCATCCTTGGACATCGCATCTTTTTTCATCGCGTCCTTGGACATGCTGCCTTTGGACATGGCGTCCTTGGACATCGAATCGGTTTTCTTCATCGCGTCTTTCTTCATCGCATCCTTGGACATCGCATCCTTGGACATCGAGTCCTTGCTCATGCTGTCGTTACTCATAGTGTCAGCTGCAAAGACACTGGCGGCACCAACGGCCAGGCACATGGACAGAACAACGGTGGTCAACTTTTTCATGATGAAACTCCTTGAAGCACGGGATTGCGGACGGTGAATGTTTCGGGCATTCATCAGCTGCCACCAAACCAGTTGTAGCCCTGGTCTTCCCAGTAGCCGCCGCTGTAGGTGTTGCTGACGAAAATCGCCTGAATGTGTTTGGGGTTCTTGTAGCCAAGTTTGGTGGGCATGCGCAGCTTCATCGGGAAGCCGTATTGGCGCGGCAGCACCGCGCCGTCATAGGTCAGCGTCAGCAGGGTTTGCGCGTGCAGCGCGGTGGCCATGTCGATGCTGGTGTAGTAGTCGTCGGCGCATTTGAAACCGACGTATTTGGCGTCGGTGTCGGCGCCGATGCGCTTAAGGAAATCGCTGAAACGCACGCCACCCCAACGGCCGATCGCGCTCCAGCCTTCAACGCAAATGTGCCGGGTGATCTGCTCGGTCTGGGCCATGGCACGCAGCTCTTCGAGGCGCCAGCTGCGTTTGTCGGCGACCAGTCCGGTGACTTCCAGGCGATAGCTCTCCTCCTCCACCGCCGGTGCCTCGTCGATACCGTAAAAGGCATTGAACGGAAACGGCCGGGTGATCATCGACTCGGGATAGGTCGGCGCCATCGCGTTGGGGTTGAACAGCCAGCCCTGCACGCGGTCGTTAAAGCGCGACATGGACGACAACGCGGTCTCGACGCTTTCGTTGTCGGTGATGTTGCAACCGGACAACATGGCCATGCCGCCCAGAGTCAGGCCGCGCAGCAGGAACGAGCGGCGCGAGCGGTCTTCAATCTGCGGGGCGAGGATCTTGCGGGCGTCGGTCAGGATCGACGACTCGTCCAGCCCGGGTATCTGAATGCGCTTTTTCATGCTTGCTCCTTGCGGCCGACGATCATGGCCAACAGCGTTTTCGGCACCAGCGCGACCATCAGCAGATGCACCGCCACGAAGGCCACCAACAGCGCCATGGCGAAGAAATGCACGCGGCGTGCGCCTTCGTAACCGAACAGCAATTCACGCAGCAGCGGGAACTGCACCGACTTCCACAACACCAGCCCGGAGAGCACCAGCAGCGTGATATCGACCATCACGAACAGGTAGGCGACTCGTTGCACCTGGTTGTAATGACTGAGGTCAGCGTGTCCGAGTTTTCCGCGCAACGCGGCCCACAGGTCATGCAACACGCCTCTGGGCGAAACCGGGAAGAAGCGTCGCTTCAGGCGTCCGCTGAACAGGTTGAAGGCCAGGTAGATCAGGCCGTTGATCGCCAGGAACCACATCGCCGCGAAATGCCATTGCAGCGCGCCGCCCAGCCAGCCGCCGAGGGTGATCGACTTGGGAAAACTGAATTCGTAGATCGGCGAGGCGTTGTAGATGCGCCAGCCGCTGGTGACCATCACCAGCACCGCCAGGGCGTTGAGCCAATGGGTCAGGCGTAGCCAGCGTGGATGACTGGACTTGGGTGAAGCAGTGGTCTGCGACATGTCCGGCTCCCGGTTGTTATTCGTTGGAGCCGATTATGGGAGCCGGAAGATCGCCAAATCCTCACGTAAAGTTAAATTAAACGTGATAACTCGTTCCTGACGAACATCAGAAAACCTGTGGGAGCGGGCTTGCTCGCGAAGGCGACGGCACATTCAACATTGATGCAAGCTGAACCACCGCTTTCGCGAGCAAGCCCGCTCCCACAGGGGGATTTGTGTGGTCCGCCGTATGCGCAATTATGTTTAAATGCCGCCCCCTACAAATGACCGACCCGACCCGATGAACCCTGAAGCCCTCGCCACCCTCAACCAACAGGTGCTGACTGCCCTGGCAGCCGCCCCCGCAGAAACCCGTCGCCTGTTCCACGGTCGTGGCCGCTGCTGGCCGGGGCTGGAGCAAGTGACTGTGGACTGGTTGCAAGGCGTGGTGCTGGTGGCGCTGTTCAAGGAGCCGGAAGCAGCGCAACTGGAAGACTTGAAGCAGTTGCTGATGGCGATCACCCAGTCTGAACAGTGGGCGAAATCCGGCGCCCATACGCTGCTGCTGCAACATCGCTACCTGCTGCAAAGCACCACCGAATGGCTGCTCGGGGAAGCCATCGAGGAAATGACCATCACCGAAGGCGGTCTGAAGTACCGGGTGGATCTTGGCCGCAAGCAAAACACCGGGCTGTTCCTCGACATGCGCTACGGTCGCGACTGGGTGCGGGCCAATGCCGAAGGCAAACGGGTATTGAACCTGTTCGCCTACACCTGCGGTTTCTCGGTGGCGGCCATCGAAGGCGGCGCGAGCCACGTGGTCAACCTCGACATGTCGAGCCCGGCCCTGAGCCGTGGTCGCGACAACCACCGGCTCAACGGCCACGACTTGAGCAAGGTGAGTTTCCTCGGCCACGACCTGTTCAAGTCCTGGGGCAAGGTGATCGGCAAAGGCCCGTACGATCTGGTGATCATCGACCCGCCGTCGTTCCAGAAAGGCAGCTTTTTACTGACCAAGGATTACCAGCGCGTGCTGCGCCGTTTGCCAGAGTTGCTCAGCCCTCAGGGCACTGTGCTGGCGTGCATGAACGACCCGGCCTTTGGCCCCGACTTCCTCATCGACGGCGTGACCCGCGAGGCACCGAGCTTGCGGTTCGAGCAGCGGCTGGAGAATCCGCCGGAGTTTCCCGATGCCGATGTCGAGTGTGGGTTGAAGGCGTTGGTGTTCCGGCTGGAAGGCTAAAAGATCACAGCCTGGACACTACTAATGCGGATTTCGTATGCCCTCGACTCTGTAATGAACATCACCTTGGTGGCTCAACATAAGTCGGTGGGCTCCCCGTTTGGTACTTCCAGGAAAACCTCGCAGATCCGCAGACCACAAACCGTCCTGATGCCGATGCCAACTGAGCGCTCCAGTGCGGCCTTCACGCAGACTGCTGATCGTTGAGGAAACACTTTTGTGGCGAGGGTCAGACGAATTACCCAGGATTGAATCCACCGCTTGGGTATCAATCTCCCAGTGTTGAACTGATTTCGGCGCCATTGATGATGCGACCGAGCTCGTACCGGACTGTGACGTTTTACCGGCCTTGCGCATGTTCGAAACAGAGGCACCTTCTACCTCAAATGATTCAACATAGGGCGATTGTTCAGTGGATGATTGCTCTTTCGGCGTATCTCGAACCAGCAGCGTGTTGTAGCCAAGCCGCTTTAGCTCTCGAACCGGATTTTTTTCCGTGCTAAGGACGCGCCATACCTTGCCTACGTTGCCTTCGGGACCTGTATAGCCAAATATTTTTCCTGTTTGCGAATGGAAAAGTCTAAGGGCCACCCCGTCACTTCCCGAGGCATTACGGTGTTCAAAAGCAAAGCTCGAAAACTTTGTAGTTTCCTCCTGTGTCAGGTTTTCGTTCGCCGCCAGGCTGGTGGCCAGATTTTTAATGTCCTCGCCAAACTGCCGTTCCACTACGTCTTGATTGGCGGCCACAGCCTCTGGTCGTAACTGTAGATACTCGTGCGTTCGCACAATCCCGAACAGCGCTCCACCCAGCAGGGCGCCGACTGAGGCACCTGTCATGGCATTGCCCGCCAACCAACCTAACCCGGCCCCGGTCAAGGTCAGCAAGAACACGAGAATAGCCCCTCCCAAAATCTGGGTACCCGTAACCTGCTCTCCGTTTAATCCGAGTCGATCAGCGAAGTTGATCGGGTTATTACCCACCATCTCATAGCGATTGGGCCCCTCCACTTCCCCCGCCGGATCCGGACAAATCCAGTGCTGCAACCAAGGGGCGTAATACCTATAGCCATAGTAATAGAGCCCAGTCGCATCCCGTTCCTTGCCCGAATAACGAATGGTTTTGTACTTCGCTACCAATGCGCTTTTACCCGCCCAGCACGCCGTACCGCCAAAGGGGTAATAGTGTTCCTGGGTCAGCACGCCCGCCTCGTCGTCCAGTTCCAGGGTGCTGGAACCGAGGTGGTCGCTGAGGCTGAAGCGTAATTGATCGTCATGAGTACCTTGGGGCCAGTGCAGTGCCCGCACGCTGCTGCGCCCTGCTTCGATACTGATAACGTGATGCTCTTCACCCTCGGCCTGGCGGTGGATTTCCAGACCGGGGAGGTAACGGACCTCGCTACACAGGGTGCGACCGCTGCTGTGGGCGAATCCCACTTTGCGCAGGCGATGACCGGGGCGGTCGTAGCGGTAGCCTTCGTAGTCGTCCGGCCCGGTTTCGCGTTTGACCAACGTCACGCGAGTCAATTGATTGCGACTGTCCCAGAGCATGGCTTGCCCGCGTTGCAGTTCCCGTTGATTGCCACCGGCATCAAAACCCGAGTCGATATCGGGCTCGCCCGGCAGCGAACCGTCGTCCCGTTGCCCGAGGCTGCGATTGCTTCGGGCCGAGGTGAACATCGAGAAACCGGGCGCACCGCTGTGCTGGCGGCTAATCAAATTGCCGCCCCGGTCGTACTCGAAGCGCTGGGTGTAATTACGCCGTTGATTAGGGTCCAGTGGCGTGGGCAGCAGTGTCGGCAGCGTCGGACCATGACTCAGCTGGCTGACCTCCCAACCTCGGGCTTCGACCAGTTGGTACAGGCTGTCGTAGCGGTAGCGGTTGATCGGGTCGATGCGCTGGTTGTTGAAATGGGTCACCGGTTGGGACCGGTCATGCAGTTCGACGATGTTGCGCGCCGCGTCGTAGACGTAGTTCAGGTCCTGCAAGGGGGTCTGGTTGCCGACCGCCGCCGTCAGCCGGATCAGACGCCCGTCATCGGCCGCGTACTCGACGCGGGTCAGCACGCCATTGCCGGCAGTTTCGCGTTCAACCTGATTGAGGGCGTTGTAGCGGATCGCACTGACCAGCCGTTGCGGTCGCGTGCCCTCGCCGGCCATGTGCAGCCAGGTCTCACTCACCTTGCCCGCCACGTTGTAGCCAAAGGTGCGAACGTTGCCCATGGCATCGGTTTGTACCCGCAGCTCACCGCCGGGAGTGAAGGTGTGGCGGGTGATGAACGATTGCGCTTCCAGCCATGTCTCGCACTCATCGATGTCCAAGGGCCATCAGGGATTTCGAGGTCAGCGAGGAAGCGTTGTTCTTCAACCAGCACGGCACCGGCAAGTCCATAGGCGGGGAAGATTTGAGTGCCCGCCGGATGGTCATGGCGGATCAACTGCCCGCATTGGTTGCGCTCGGCGAACGCTGGAGCGCAATCACCGTAGGTCAGTCGCTCCACTACCCGAGGCGCTTCTCCAGCGACCTGTTCCACGACGGCGATCGGTCGCTGTTGTGCGTCGAACCCGGTGTGCCGCTGACTGCCGCGCGCATCCCAGAACGAACAGGGCGAACCGGCCTGATCCGGCAAACCCAACTGCCATCCGGCATCGACGCTGTCCGTCAGCAACGGTTGACCGCTCAGGCCGTAGAGCGTGGTCAGGTTCGGTTTCGGCGCCGTGCCCCACAATCGCGGGTCCCAGGACTCAACCAAGCGGCCTGCCGCGTCGAAGCGTTGCCGGGTGATGCGTGGATCAATCGCCGGGCTGTCCGGGTGGCGGCAGTAACCGACGCTGCGCACTGCCAGGGTGCGCGGATCAATAACCGATAGCGCCGGTGTCCCGGCGTGGTGATGGTCGTTCACGGTATTGACGGTCCTTCGCTTTGACTGAGGAAAGACTGGGCCTTTTTTGGCCGGACCGAAACTGTAAGAAGTTACAGGTCGGCGCCTGTGAAATCGTCATCGCGAGCAGGCTCGCTCCTACAATGAATCGTGCCGAATGGACGGGAGCAAGCTCCCTCGCCACAGGTGATCACCGACTCTGGCAGGGAAGTTTTCATACAGGGAAATCAGCGCTTTACCGGGGAGACAGCAATGACTCTTGGCTGGAGAATGACTGGCAAATCCGCCCACGCCTAAAGTGAGCTACGCCGTCTCACTCCACTACTATTGAGAGATCTGGCTTCACTCTTCGAAGTTCTAAAGCTCTCAAGCTCCTCCCAAACACTTGGCCGACGTAACCCGGCAGCAGGTTTCACATGTACTAAAAAATCGGGTGGCGATTGGTATGCTCTGCCTTGAATGACAATCGCAGGCTCGTCAATTCGCTCAACTTTCCAAGGAGTCATTCCAAATACATCAGCAATTCTTTTCGTAGATTTACCATTTTCAGTTTTATCAAGAAATACATCCATCATCTCCTTCGACCCACTCTTCAAATTTTCCGTAAGCTTTATAGTGTTTGCATTCACTACAGCAGTACGCCTGATAACAGAAGGCAGATGACCAAAAAAACCATTATGCTTCGACACTGCTGAGTACTGATACTTAACCACATCGGCCGCATAGTATTCTTTCGCCTTGGATGGCCGCTTATTACGAATAAAACTCCACTCATCCTTGGTATAGAGATTATAAAACTCGTCACTGACACTTTGGGTAATTTCACCAACATAATTGGAAATTTTAGAGGTAATCCTCCCGCTCTCAATGGACCCAAGATCATGCTTTAAAGCAGACGAAACAAATTCATAGCGAGCGCCATCCTCACCCGTAATATTCAGCCGCGCTTGCAACTTCATGACCAATCTCTTTCCTACAAGATCCTGATATTCCCGTTCCCATCTATTAACAATAGGTTCATTGATTAATCCCTCGCTATCATAAAAGACTACAGGGTTATTTTTTACCATCTGGTACTGATTTGATCCCGCGACGTCTCCAGCCGGGTCCGAGCTCAACCACCGCTGCAACCACGGTGCGTAATAGCGATACCCGTAGTAATAAAGCCCCGTCACATCCAGTTCTTTCCCCGAGTACCGAATAGTCTTGTACTGCGCCACTAAGGCACTTTTGCCCGCCCAGCAGGCCGTGCCACCAAAGGGGTAATAGTGTTCCTGGGTCAGCACGCCCGCCTCGTCGTCCAGTTCCAGGGTGCTGGAACCGAGGTGGTCGCTGAGGCTGAAGCGTAATTGATCGTCATGAGTATCTGCGGGCCAGTGCAGCGCACGCACGTTGCTGCGCCCGGCTTCGACACTGATAACGTGATGCTCTTCACCCTCGGCCTGGCGGTGGATTTCCAGACCGGGGAGGTAACGGACCTCGCTGCGCAGGGTGCGGCCGCTGCTGTGGGCGAACCCCACTTTGCGCAAGCGGTGGCCGGGGCGGTCGTAGCGGTAGCCTTCGTAGTCGTCCGGCCCGGTTTCGCGTTTGACCAAGGTGACCTGGTGCAATTGATTGCGGCTGTCCCAGAGCATGGCTTGCCCGCGTTGCAGCTCCCGTTGATTGCCACCGGCATCAAAACCCGAGTCGATATCGGGCTCGCCCGGCAGCGAACCGTCGTCCCGTTGCCCGAGGCTGCGATTGCTTCGGGCCGAGGTGAACATCGAGAAACCGGGCGCACCGCTGTGCTGGCGGCTAATCAAATTGCCGCCCCGGTCGTACTCGAAGCGCTGGGTGTAATTACGCCGTTGATTAGGGTCCAGTGGCGTGGGCAACAGTGTCGGCAGCGTCGGGCCATGACTTGGCTGGCTGACCTCCCAACCTCGGGCTTCGACCAGTTGGTACAGGCTGTCGTAGCGGTAGCGGTTGATCGGGTCGATGCGCTGGTTGTTGAAATACGTCACGGACTGGGACTTGTCCTCCAGCTCGACGATGTTGCCCAGCGGGTCGTAGCGGTAGTTCAGGTCCTGCAAGGGGTTCTGGTTGCCGACCGCCGCCGTCAGCCGGATCAGACGCCCGTCATCGGCCGCGTATTCAACACGGGTCAGCACGCCATTGCCGGCGGTTTCGCTTTCAACCTGATTGAGGGCGTTGTAGCGGATCGCACTGACCAGCCGTTGCGGTCGCGTGCCCTCGCCGGCCATGTGCAGCCAGGTCTCACTCACCTTGCCCGCCACGTTGTAGCCAAAGGTGCGAACGTTGCCCATGGCATCGGTTTGACGCTGAAGCTCACCACCGGGGTTGAAGGCGTGGCGAGTGATGAACGACCGATCTTCCAGCCATGTCTCGCGCTCATCGATGTCCAAGGGCCAATCAGGGATTTCGAGGTCAGCGAGGAAGCGTTGTTCTTCAACCAGCACGGCACCGGCAAGTCCATAGGCGGGGAAGATTTGAGTGCCCGCCGGATGGTCATGGCGGATCAACTGCCCGCATTGGTTGCGCTCGGCAAACGCTGGAGCGCAATCACCGTAGGTCAGTCGCTCCACTACCCGAGGCGCTTCTCCAGCGACCTGTTCCACGACGGCGATCGGTCGCTGTTGTGCGTCGAACCCGGTGTGCCGCTGACTGCCTCGTGCATCCCAGAACGAACAGGGCGAACCCGCCTGATCCGGCAAACCCAACTGCCATCCGCCATCGACGCTGTCCGTCAGCAACGGTTGACCGCTCAGGCCGTAGAGCGTGGTCAGGTTCGGTTTCGGCGCCGTGCCCCACAATCGCGGGTCCCAGGATTCAACCAAGCGCCCTGCCGCGTCAAACCGCTGCCGGGTAATGCGTGGATCAATCATCGGGCTATCCGGATGGCGGCAATAGCCCACGCTGTGAACCGCCAGGGTGCGCGGGTCGATGACCGACAGCGTCGGTGTCGCGGCGTGAGGGTTCATGGCGTTGACGGCCCTTCGTTCTGACAGAGGACAGACTGAGCCCTTTTACGCCGGACCGAAACTGTAAGAAGTTACAGTTGAGCGTCTTTGACACCACCATGGTGGGCAACGCTTTTTCCATTCAAGCGGATGAGACGCAGGGCAGGCGATTCAACGCGGCTGCAACACCAAGGCAAACAACTCGCCATGCCCGCTCACGTTGAGCTTGTGATAGAGGTTGCGCCGGTGCACTTTCACTGTCTCCGGGGAAATGCCCATTTGCTGGGCGATGGCCTTGCTGGAGAAGCCCTGGAGAATCAGGCGCGCAGTTTCGATTTCCCGCAGCGTCAGGCGTGCGTCGAAGCGATCGAGCAAGGTCGCCAGATCGCCGGCCGGTGGTTCGGCGACCGGCCCTTCCGGCGGCAGCAAATCCAGGTGTCGGCGCATCGCTGCCAATACCCAATCACGCACGCACAGCAGGCGGCCCTGCTCCTCAAGGCTAAAGCGCGAAGAACGCCCGAGGGACAGACCGAGCACGGCGCCGTCGATGTTGACCATGAACTGCAACTCGTCCCCACCGACCACGGCGCTGAAGTAACTGAGGTAATACTCGCTGTGCTGGAACTGGTCGGGGGCCACTGATTCGAGGCTGTGCAAACCGTCGGCAATGCCCGCACAGGCGGCTTGATAGAACGGATCGAGCAGGTACATGCCGGCGCTGTAGTCCGCCAGTTCTTCCTGCTCATCGCGGTTGCCATTGGCATCGAAATCAATCAGCAGGCGCGGCACATGCCCCGGCCGCATCAGCGCCACCAGGGCGTTGTCCAGCGGCACCAGCAAGCGTAGGGTATCGACCAGCGCACGCCAGAAACCGTCCCGCCCCACTGCCGTGAAAACCCGCGCCAGCCCCTGGTGCACCGGCAACTCTTTCAACAACGCGTCCACGCACTACCCCTTTTGAGTAACCCATGATGGGAATGGGTGAAGGCCACCCCGGTCGATACGCTGCAAACTCCTGATTACCACCGGCCATAGCAGGCCAGGAGTGCCGCATCATGAGTCGTCACCGCTTGTATTTCAATCTGGGGTTTGGCGCCTGTCTGGCGGCGTCGCTGCCGGCCTTTGCCGTCGAAACCCCGACCGTGCACGTATACAACTGGTACGACTATATCGGCCCCACCACCCTGCAGGATTTCAAGCGTGACACCGGGATCGCGCCGGTCTACGACACCTTCGACAGCGCCGAAGTACTCGAAGGCAAGTTACTCACCAGCCGCAGCGGCTACGACGTGGTGGTGGCGAGCAACTTCAGTCTGCCCACCCTGATCAAGGCCGGCGCCCTCGCCCCACTGCCCCGCTCGCAGATGCCGGACTTCAAGAACATGGACGCCGATCTGCTGGCGAAACTGGCCAACAACGATCCGGGCAACCAGTACGCCGTGCCGTATCTTTGGGGCACCAACGGCATTGGCTACAACATCGACAAAGTGCGCGCGGTGCTGGGCGACAAAGCGCCTGTGGATTCCTGGGATCTGGTGTTCAAGGAAGAGAACCTGGCCAGGCTCGGCGAGTGCGGTGTGGCCATGCTCGACTCGCCGTCGGAGATGCTGCCGGTGGCCCTGCACTACCTCGGCCTGCCACCCAACAGCACCAATCCCGAAGACTACAAGAAGGCCGAAGCGCTGCTGCTCAAGCTGCGCCCGCACATCGCCTACTTCAACTCGTCGAAGTTCATCAGCGACCTGTCCAACGGCAACATCTGCGTGGCGGTCGGCTGGTCCGGGGCGATGCTCGAAGCCAAGACCACAGCCGAGCAGGCCGGCAACGGCGTGAAGATCGCCTACAGCCTGCCCAAGGAAGGCGCGCCGGTGTGGTTCGACACGCTGGTGCTGCTCAAGGACGCACCGCACCCCGAACAAGGGATGGCGTTCATCGACTACCTGATGCGCCCTGAAGTCATCGCCCCGGTCAGCGACCACCTCAACTATCCCAACGGCAACCGCAGCGCCACGACGCTGGTCGCCGAGGCGACCCGCAGTAACCCGGCCGTCTATCCGCCAGCGGAAGCCATGGCCACGTTGTTTACCCTCCAGCCTTTGCCTCCGGCCACCGAGCGAGTGCGCACGCGGATCTGGAGCAAGGTCAAAAACGGTCAGTAGCAAGGACACCGCAAAACCCTGTGGGAGCGAGCTTGCTCGCGATAGCGGTGGATCAGTTGCCATAGATGTTGAATGTAACGACCCCATCGCGAGCAAGCTCGCTCCCACAGTGTCCGTGGTGCCCAACAAATATTCTTTTTCTGCCACGATCTGAAGATGAGAAAGCCATGAAACCACGCGCCCGCGACCTGAAAATTCCGTTCGGCCAACTGCAACCCGGCCCGCTCAACGCCATCACCGATGTCCCCGGCGTGCGGGTCGGCCACAGCGATGTACGAGGCCGCACAGCCAATGGCCGCGACATCCTCACTGGCGTCACCGTCATCGAACCGCGTGCCGGTTCCACCAGTCAGCAACCCTGTTTTGCCGGCGTACATGTGCTCAACGGCAATGGCGATGCCACGGGGCTGGAGTGGATTCGCGAAGCGGGGTTGCTGACCAGCCCCATCGCGTTCACCAACACCCATAGCCTGGGTGTGGTTCGCGATGCGCTGATCGTGCTTGACCGCGAGCAGCAAGCCGATGACGGGCGTCTCTACTGGAACATGCCGGTGGTGCTGGAAACCTTCGACGGCCTGCTCAACGACATCAACGGTTTTCACGTGAAGCCTGAACACGTGGCCCAGGCCGTGCGCTCGGCGGCGGGTGGCCCGGTGGCCGAAGGTAATGTCGGCGGTGGCAGCGGCATGATCTGCCACGAGTTCAAGGGCGGCATCGGCACCGCGTCGCGACGCTTGAACGGCGCCCAGGGTGGCTGGACGGTGGGGGCGATTGTCCAGGCCAACCACGGTATCCGCCATGAACTGCGCGTCGACGGGTATCCGGTCGGGCGCTACATGGAACAGGTCGATTCGCCGTTCCTCAAGGCCTCGTTGCCCCATCCGGGCATGGGTTCGATCGTGGTCTGCCTGGCCACCGATGCGCCGTTGCTGCCACACCAGTGCACGCGCCTGGCCCAACGCGCCAGCCTCGGCCTGGCCCGCACCGGCGGCGGCAATGAAGACCACAGCGGCGACATCTTCATCGCCTTCGCCACCGGCAACGATCACGTGCCGCCGGCCGCCTATGAGAGCAAGAAAACACCGACCACCGACAACCTGAGCATGGTCAACAACGACCACATCAGCGAGCTGTTCCTGGCCGCCACCGAAGCCGTGGAGGAAGCCATCATCAATGCCTTGCTCGCCGCCGACACTGCCGAAGGCAACGGGCACGCGGTGCAGGGGCTGGATGTCGAAACGTTGCTCAAGGCGTTGCGTAGCGCTGGCTGGCCGGGGGATGCGACTAGTGGTACTTGAGTGAAATACTCGGTCTTTTTACGATGAACTTGCGCAGCCGTTTGTTGACTCAAACCGCTGCGTAGGTGGTGAGTGCACTGAACCCCTACCAAGCTCACCGCCTGCTTCACGCGCATCTTGAGCCTCACGGCTCCTCTTCCTCCCCATCAAAGAGCTTTGAGGCTCTTTTTTTGCCTCTGAAAACCAACACTATTCATTGTGGGAGCGGGCTTGCTCGCGAAGGCGGTGTGTCAGTCAATATTTATGGCGACTGATACGACGCCTTCGCGAGCAAGCCCGCTCCCACAGGGGGGGATTTTCATTGGGGTTGGGGGATGCACAGCGAACGCCACGCTGCCTGCGCCAGCATGTCCCGGTACGCCTTCGGGCTGCCCTTGACCCGGCCCGACAACCAGGCGCGGCAGTAACTGTCGGCCTGGCCGACGATCAGCGACGGTATCAATTCCGCCGGAAAATTCCCCAGCTCATTACCGTGTGCCCCCAACCACTCCAGCAACTGCTTGTTGCGCGTCTTGTTGCGGGTGGCGAGTTCGTCCTTGAACGGCCCCTTGGTGACGGCAAACCGCGCGTGGTACTGGAAGCGTGCCCACTCCGGCTGGCTATCGACCCAATCCACATAGCTGTGCACCAGCGCATGCACCCCTGCTTGTGTGGTGTGTGCATCAGCGAGGTAGCTGTCGCGCAAACGGGCCTGATCGTCGAGGGCGGTAAAAAACAGCGCCGCCACCAGACCTTCCTTGTTGCCGAAATGGTGATAGATCGCGCCGACACTGGTATCGCATTCGGCGCGAATCATTTCGATGGTCGTGGCCTCGATCCCCTGTTCGTTGAACAGGCACAGGGCCTTTCTGAAGATGCCGCGCTTGAGTTCGGCGCGTCGTCCGGGGTAGCAGCGTTCGAGCAGGTCGGCGGTTTCCATGCTGAAAAACAGTCCAGAACAATCATGAGGACGCTGGCGAATGCCAACGGGTAAGTCGCAACAGGTTGACAGATTTCTCATCGACAGAATACTGTTCCGTCACAGAACAATATTCTGTTACGGAATATTGTTCTGCAAACTGTCATCCTCAAGAGGCATCAAAATGAGTCAGTTCCTCAGCATGTTCAACAGCGCAGGCCCGGAAGCCTTCAGCCAAATGGCCTGCCAGGTAGCACCCTATTTCTCCAGCATCAACCCGCTGGTCAAGGACTTGCGCAATGGCTCTGCCACCGTGCACGTACCGTTCGCCCGGGAGATCACCAATCATTTGGGTACGGTGCATGCCATTGCCATGTGCAATGCCGCCGAACTGGCTGCCGGGATGATGACCGACGTTTCCATTCCCGCCGGCGCACGCTGGATTCCCAAAGGCATGACTGTCGAATACCTGGCCAAGGCCAAGAGCGATGTGACGGCGGTGGCCGCGGGGGAAGCAGTGGACTGGGCCACTGAAGGCGACAAGATCGTGCCGGTGGACATTCACGATGCCGAGGGCAAGAAGGTGTTCACGGCGCGGATCACCATGAATGTGAAGCTGCCCTAAACGCTGCCCGCAGTTAAATGTGGGAGCGGGCTTGCTCGCGAAGGCGTCGTGTCAGTCGCCATCAATGTTGGCTGACACACCGCTTTCGCGAGCAAGCCCGCTCCCACAGGAGGATTTGTGGTGTTTGGGAGAGTGCGATCAGACCAGGCGCAACCGGGAGCCAGACGCCGGCACCGCATCGTCACCCAACCGCGCCCGCACAAATTCATTGGCCTTGCGCGTCAACTGGTCCAGGTGCCGGTCGCGTTGTTTTTCCGCGTCGGTCATGGCCCGCTTGCCGTGCTTTTGCAGCAGGTAGGTATGAATCTGCCGCACTTCCAGCGAGCTGTAGATCGACGCCACATCCAGCAGCGCCATCAAGCCATCGGTGGCGTGGTCGCGGGTGTTCATCAACACCTGGGTCGCACGCACGCCCACCACCTGAAAACCCATCGCCTCGAAATACGGCACCTTGACCACCGCGCAGGTCAGCTCGGCATGGGGATAACGGCCGACCATTTCCCGCAGCATCCACCGGGCCACGCCCTGGCGCCGATATTCGGCCTGTACCGCCATGTACGCCACGCCGCAAGCCTCAGGGTCGTCCTGTACCGGCAGGTACAGCACAAAGCCAATGACCTTTTCCGGATCGTCTTCATCAGTGGCAACGATCAACTCCACGGCAATGCCCTTTTCTCCGTTCAGCGCCTCCAGATACAGATGCACCTCATAGCCGATCGCGTATTGATAGAGGTTGTACAGCAGGTTGCTGGGCGGGATCGCGACCATGCTGATGTCGGTCAGGTTGTCGACCACCATCTGCAGGATCTGGCTATTGATGTGCTCGGGGCACGGGGTCTTGAAGTGGCTGATCAGGGGCATTGCGGTGACAGGCTCCGGGAGGCAAGGGCCGCCTATCATAGCGCGCCTGACACCTGCGGTCCGAAGGGTGATGGACAGACATCCCCCCTATTCATGAGCCATGTACATCGCCGGCGTTTGCGTTACGGCTGGAGGCGTTGCGTTTTCGAGGCTGACAGCAATGACTCAGGCACAATTTGTGCTGGATGTAGTTGCCTCATCGCGAGCAGGCTTGCTCCCACAGGGGACTGCGGTTTTGCCCACTCCTCGATCTTCTGTGGGAGTTCGCATGCTCGCGATAGCATCCACTACCACAACGGCCTGCGGTGTGAATGGGGGGGAATCAATGGGTAAAGCCCCCCAACTGTGAGGATTCCCACCCACCAGGCCACTACGACTAAAGTCCGAACCGCCAGTCTTTTGATATCAATCAGGTTTTTGTCTCCCTCGATCTCCCCGCGATTGGCGCACCTCTTGCATTGAGCGAAATGCGAACGTCAGCCACACCGGCGCGCCCCGAGGGGAACAACATGAAAAAAATGCCTGACCTCCAGTCGCTCGGTTTTTTCCGAAAACCGGGCATCGCCGCTGTGTTGCTGATCAACGTCAGCATCGGCACCGCCAATGCCGTACCGCTGGATGATTTCGGTCCGCCACCACCGACGGACCCCTCGGCATTTAGCAATCCCCCGGCCGACCTCGACGCCGCAGCGGCTGCCTTACGGGCCATGCCACCCGTCAACCAAGGCTCCATCGCCCTGCCCAATGGCGCTTTTGGCACCCGCCTCACCACGCCAACGACTGATAACGTGCTGCCGCCAGCCCTGCAAACATCCTTCAAAATCCCCACCAATGGCAAGCCCAGCCCATTGTTCGGGGCGCAGCCGTACACTCAGCAACTGCTGCTGTTCGAAGAATTCGGTACGGAAAAACTCGACCCGACACTGCCGGCACCACCCCTGACCTTTCCGGTTCCGCTCGTCGGCCCGGCGCCCACGCAGGACCCGAACAACATCGCCCGCAGCGGCCCTTCGCCCACGGCACTGGTAGCCTTCATGCGCCAGCCGGGGCTGTACCCGTTTCCGTCGCAGTTTTCCAACGTACTGGACCGCAACCCGTGGAAAGCGCAGATCGAAGCCTTCCTCAACCGCCATCCGGTCGGTTCACCGGCCGAAGGTCGTCCGCCAGGAAAAGGCTGGTCGCACCAGCGCTGGAACGAGTTCTACCCGCAGGTCGGCTTCAAAACCGTGCAAGCGGGCGCCCAGCTCAACAGCGGCATGCGCGACCGCCGACAGTTGCACAACTACGCCGTCGGTGAGTTCGGGCCTGGCGGGCTCTACAACCAGACTTCGAGCACCCCGGTCATTGCGGGCACCACCAAAGGCATAAATGTTCGTTTTCACCCCAACATGCCGATTCAGAACCACAAGGCGCTCTGGACCTTCGACGGCACCTTTCCGCCAAAACTGTTGATGGTGCGTTACGGTCAAGCCGCGCTGATGCGCCACTACAACGCCCTGCCGATCGATCCAGCGGCCAACATGGGGTTTGGCCTGCACACCCTCACCACCCACGAACATAACGGCCACTCCCCGGCCGAAAGCGATGGTTTTTCCGGTGCGTTTTTCTTTCCGGGGCAGTACTACGACTATCGCTGGCCGATCCAGCTGGCCGGTTACGACACCATCAACACCAGCGCTCAGGATCCGCGTGCGGCGTTCCCTTGCGCCCCGGGCGAAACCCTGTTCGTCAACGATGCCACTCCAGGCCTGAAGACGTGCAACAACGGCAGCATCAAGATCCGTGGCGACTGGCGTGAAACCATGAGCACCCACTGGTTCCACGATCACATGGTCGATTTCACCGCGCAGAACGTCTACAAGGGCAACGCGGTGATGATGAACTACTACAGCGCCCTGGATCGCGGTAACGAAGCCTTCGAAGACGGCGTCAACCTGCGCCTGCCCAGCGGTTCGGCGCTGCCTTGGGGCAACCGCGACTATGACGTCAACCTGATGGTGGCCGACAAGGCCTGGGACGCCAATGGCCAACTGTGGTTCAACCCGTTCAACACCGACGGCTTCCTCGGCGATCAGGTCCTGGTCAACTGGCAGTATCAGCCACGCCTGAACGTGCGGGCGCGCAGCTATCGCTTCCGCATCCTCAATGGCTCGGTGTCGCGCTACTTCAGGATCGCGCTGGTGCGTGAAGTCGCCGGCACCGGTGGCGAATTCCCCGGGCCGGCCGGTTCCGGCGTGTCTTATAGCCGCGTGCCGTTCCACTTGATCGCCAACGACGGCAACCTTATGGAACATGCCGTGCCGTTCGACGGCAGCATGGACCTGGAAGGTAACGGTGACCTGCAGAACCACAACGCCATCCTGCCCACCATGGGCATCGCCGAGCGTTACGACATCATCGTCAACTTCGCGAAAAACGGGATCAACACCGGCGACAAGCTGTACTTCGTCAACCTGATGGAGCACCACGACGGCAAGGGGCCGGAGGCTACAGTGCTGAGCCTGGCCGACGTGCTGTCCGGGACGTACAAGGCGGTGCTCAAGCTGGGCAGCAAAGGGCTGGAATGGGACGGCGGCGACCCGGGGGTGGGCAAGTTCATGCAGATGGTGGTCCAGCCTTATACCGGCCAGGACGTGAGCATGAACCCCGCCGACTACGAACCCGCCAAACCGGGTAAACCGGCCGGCAAGACCATGATCCCGCTAACCCTCAACCGCGATGATCCGGTGGTACAGGCCAAGCTCAAGGCGGCGCGGCATCGCGAGTTCATCTTCGGCCGCTCCGATGGCACCGACGAAGCACCGTGGACGATCAAGACCGACGGTGGTCAATTCGGCTTCCCCATGGATACTCGAATCATCAGCGCCGCTCCGCAACTGGCCAACGGCCCGACCCCGGCCGGGTTCTCCGGCGACGGCACCCTGGAAGTGTGGAGAATCAAGAGCGGCGGCAACGGCTGGAACCACCCGGTGCACGTGCACTTTGAAGAGGGGATCATCCTCCACCGCGATGGCAACCCGCCGCCGGAATGGGAAAAATGGGCGCGCAAGGACGTCTATCGCATCGGCGATGGCATCGACAGCTCGGTGGACGTGGAAATGGCGATCCGTTTCCGGGAATTCGCCGGGACCTACATGGAGCACTGCCACAACACCCAGCACGAGGACACGTCCATGTTGCTGCGCTGGGATATCGAGCACCCCGGCCAGTTCCAGTTAATGCCAGCGCCCCTGCCCGGCTGGGACGGCGTCACCTACGTCAATTCCTCCGCGTTGCCGACCTTCCGCACTGGCGATACCCGCGCCAATAACGACGGCGATAACCAAAAACCGATCGCCAACCCCGACAGCGCCATCAGCAACAACGGCCAACCGGTGACTATCAACGTCCTGGCCAACGACACCGACCCTGACGGTAACGTGCCACTGAAAGTGGTGGGGCTGGAGCAACCGGACTCCGGCAAGGGCGTAGTCAGTACCGATGGTACGCGCGTGATCTACACACCACCGGCCACGGTCGCCGCGCCGTTCACTGCGACCTTTACCTATAAAGCCGCTGATGCCAAGGGCGCGGAGTCGGCATCGGCGACGGTGTCCGTGGCGGTCTCGGCAGCGGTCAACGAGAACCTGATCGTCACCAGCGCTACCGTCACCGCCCGCAGCAACAGCCGCTGGTATTGGGTGCTGTCCGGCACCACCTCGCGTGGCACGGGCAATACCATCACGGCGACGGCCACGACCACAACCGGTACGGTGAACCTTGGCACCGCCACCCTGACGCCTACGGCTACAGGTGCGCGCTGGAATATAGCGGTGACGACCGTCGGCAGTGGCCCGTCGCCTAGCCCGACAGCGACCATCAAATCGGCCTTCGGAAAAACCGTGACAGTGCCAGTAGTGGCGCAATAGAGCGGTTTGATCGGCGCCCGGTCCATGCAATGTGGACCGGGCGCTTTTTTGTGGATCGTACGGTGGTACCGAGGCCTGATTGATCTTAGCCTTTGTATTGACTGTGACAACGCCATCGCGGGCAAGCCCGCTCCCACAAGGATCTTCAGTGAGCACAGAAATTATGCTCGACTCAGATCCCTGTGGGAGCGGGCTTGCCCGCGATGGCGGCTCCTCGGTCGATCAGAAAAACCTCTCTATTTTCCCATCAGCATGGTCACGTCAATGGCCGGCAAATTATCGATGGGGTCTCCAGTCACCGCTGCGGCGCCACCATCCGAAAACGGATATTGATCTCGTTGGACACCACACTGTCCGCCCACTCGCCCTCGCCTATCTTGAAGTCGTCACGCTTGAGCACCAGTTGGCCCTCGAAAATGCCGATGGCGCTCTCCGATTTCAGCAGCACCGGTACACTCACTTCCCGAGTAAGCCCCCGCAGGGAAAGCTTGCCGGTGATGGTGTAGCGGTTATTGCCCAGGGCCTTGATGGAGGTCGACTCGAAGGTCGCCACCGGATAAGTCGCGGAGTCGAACCACGCCGGCTTTTGCAGCTCGGTATTGGCGTCGCTGCTGCCGGCATCGATGCTCTTCAGGTAGATGGTCAGCGCGGCATGGGCGGCGCTGGGGTCATCGGTGTCGAAGTCCAGTTTGGCCTTGAACTTGCCGAAGGTGCCGTAGGTTCTCGAACCCATTTGCTCATAGGTGAAACTCAATGTACTGGCCTTGGCGTTCACTTCCTTGTATTCCACGGCTCCAGCGAACGGCATAAGGCCGAACACAAACGTACCGGCCAGAGCGACGAAACACGCGGATCGAAGGTTCATGGCACTCTCCGGGAGGGCTCCCGTCTTGAGTTGTCGTGCCGCACACGAAGGGTGGCACCCAATGGACTAAAGCAAACTACGGGGGTTTATTCCACCTCAGGCGTTGTTTTGCGACCACCTGTCGATGGCCGCCCGCGTTACCCACACTCCTCGCGTTGCCACGCTCGCTGCAACAGCTCGATAACCTCGGTATCCGGGGTCTGGGAAAAATCCATGTACCAATGACCGATCGAAGTGAACCACTGCGGCATCAACAGGCAGACCAATTCATCCACCTCGCTACGCAGCGCCTGCGCCGTATCGACCGGCGCCACCGGCACCGCCACCACGATGCGCGATGGTGCCTGCACCCGCAGCGCCTGGATCGCCGCCATCATCGAAGCGCCGGTGGCCAAGCCGTCGTCGATCAGGATCACCACCTGGTCCTTGAGCTGCACCGGCGCCCGCGTGCCGCGGTAAACCCGCTCGCGGCGCAGCAGCTCGCGGGTTTCCCGTTCGACCACGGCGTCGAACGCGACACGATCAATCGGGTGCGCCCGCAGTGCCTCTTCATTGCGAATCTGGATACCGCCGCTGGCAATCGCGCCCATGGCGTACTCCGGACGGGACGGCACGCCGAGCTTGCGCACCAGCATCAGGTCCAGGCGAACCTTCAGCGCCGTGGCCACTTCATAAGCCACCGGCACGCCGCCACGGGGCAAGGCCAGAACAATCACATTGGGTCGGTTAGCATAAGACCGCAGCGGCTCAATCAAACGCCGCCCGGCCGCCGCCCGGTCCTGCAAAATGGAATGGGACAAGGGGTCCATTCGAAAACCTCCCCAGGCGATCACGCCTCATGCCAGTCAGTTAAGCGATAATGCGATCTGTAGCAGCTGCCGAGCCCGCGAGGCTGCGTTCGGCTGCATAGCAGTCGTGAGTCCAGCTGACGCGGCCTGCCTGACGTACCGCGATTACTGATTTTACGACTGCTTCGCAGCCGAACGCAGCCTCGCGGGCTCGGCAGCTGCTACAAAGGGTGTCACGGCTGAGATTGCTTGACTGACTGGCATAGGCGATCGCACCTGTCTTTTTCAGTCACACCGTCCTTTTGTGGCGAGCTTCAGTGAACAGCATGCCCCTTGCGCCGCGTCCCGCCTACACCAACCGCTCGATCTTCTGATGCTGCCACACCAGTTTGTAATACAGCGTCTGCAACACCAGCATCCCCAGATACGCCACCGGAAACGCCATCCATACTCCTTGCAACCCGAACTTCGCATCCAGCAGATACGCCGCCGGCAACTGCACGCCCACCACGCAGACAATGGAAATCGCCACCGGCACCAGCACCGTACCGCTGGCGCGCATGATGCCGCCGATAATCGCCTGGAAGCCAAACACCAACAGGCTCCAGAGCATGATGTGCAACAAGTGCCGGGCCATGCTGCGCGTCGCCTCTTCGGTCAGGAACGAGGCCAGCAACCAGTGCGACAGCAAGTAACCCAATACAACCAGACCACCGGTCAGGCACACGTTGATCATCAACCCCGTGCGCAGAATCGGACCCATGCGCTCGATGCGCCCGGCCCCGATCGCCTGCGCCCCGAGGATCGACGCGGTAATCGCAATCGACAGCGCCGGAAACTGCACGTAATTGACGATCTGCGTCACCGCCCCGTACGCCGCCGTCGCCTGGGAACCGTGTTGGTTCACCAGCGCCAGAATCACCAGCTCCGACAGCGACAACACCACCATCTGCAACCCGGTGGGCAAACCGATGCGCAACACCTTGCCGAGAATCGCCATGTCCAGCTTCATCACCGCAAAGAACTCCCGGTCCGGTGCCAGCGGATGGCCCTTGCCGATCAGCCGCCACGCGAGCAACCCCATCGCCACCAGGTTACCCACCAATCCGGCGTACGCCGCACTCTGAATCCCCATCGGCGGCAACCCGATCCACCCGCGAATCAACGCCGGCGTCAGCGCCAAACCCACGCACGTCGACACCACCAGCGCCAACAACGGCGACAACGTATCGCTCACCCCGCGCAATAACTGGGTGAACAACACAAACACCAACAGCGACGGCATGATCCACAACATCACGTGGGCATACGCCACCGCATCGTCCAACACATCCGCCGGCGTCCCCAACCCCACCAACGCCGACCGCGCAAACACACTCCCCACCACCGCCGCCACCAACCCGATCAACACCCCCAACAACAACGTCGCTCCGGCAATCGCCTTCACCAGATGCACCTCCCGCGCACCCCACGCCTGCCCGATCAACACCCCGGCGCCAGCACCGAGGCCGATGACCAGGGCGATGAAGAAGAAAACAATGGGGAACATGCCGGATACGGCCGCCAGGGCTTGGGTGCCGAGCATTTGGCCGATGTAGATACTGTTGACGGTACCGGACATGGATTGCAGGAAGTTCGACAGGACCATCGGGGCAAGGAAAAGCAGGTAGATTTTCCAGAGGGGGCGTTGGGAGGGTGGGGTTTGCATTGGATAGAGGTCCATCTCGACGGCGGGAGGGCTGATTGACGATAGCTTCGGTGAGTCAAAACCGGGGGGCAATGAACATCTCAGGTCTGTGTTTATATTTCCAGCAAATGCTTGCGAGCGCAGACCACGGAGTAATCGAAAGCGGGCGCCGAATGCACCTGATGCCAGTCAGGTAAGCCCCGGATATTGTGGGAGCGAGCTTGCTCGCGATGACGGTTGGACAGTCACACAAGAGGTGTCTGACAGTCCGCCATCGCGAGCAAGCTCGCTCCCACAAGGTTTGCAGTGTTCAAACACTTGACTGGCAGGCATCAGCCGAATGCCGCGCCTGGCGGGCTTCATGGACCAGCTACCTGCTCTTTCCGATCAATGATCTATGCTCGTGTACGGCAGTAAACCAGCTGGAGCCCTCGGCGCATCCAATCGCTGATCAGGACATCCAGGGCAGAGAGGACTGTGGTGACAGGAGCAACACAATGATGAAACCGGAATATTCAACCTGCATGAAATGGATCGCAATCGCTGCCGCCTCGGCGGCTCTTGTTGCAGGCTGTGCCAGCCAGAACGACCCTGTGGCCCAGGCCGGGAAAGCCGACGCAGCCAAAGGTATCGCCGCCCCCGGCCTCACCGAGACGAAGGCCATCGCCGAGGAAGCCTTCATCTACGGACTGCCGATCGTCATGAACTATGCGGTGATGTATGAGTACGCCGTGGACAAGAACGGCCCACAGTTCAAGGCCCCCTTCAACCAGATCAAGAACGAACCCCGCGTCTTCACCTACCAGGACACGGCCATTGTCACACCCAACAGCGACACGCCCTACTCCTTCCTCTGGCTGGATCTGCGCGCCGAGCCCATGGTGCTCACGGTACCGGCAGTGGAAAAGAAACGTTATTACTCGGTGCAACTGATCGACGGCAATACTTACAACTACGGCTACATCGGCAGCCGCGCCACGGGGAACGGCCCGGGCAACTACCTGGTGGCCGGGCCTGACTGGAAGGGGTCCACACCACCGGGCATCAACAAGGTCTTCCATTCGACAACCCCCTTCACGGTCGCTGGTTATCGCACCCAGCTCTTCAATCCCAAGGACATGCCGAACGTGATGAAGGTGCAGTCGGGCTACAAAGTCCAGCCGCTGTCGGCGTTTTTGAAACAACCGGCGCCACCGGCACCGCCGGTAATCAATTTCCCTGCGACTACCAAGGCGGGGATCAAGGAGAACTTCTTCGAGTACCTCGATACCGCGCTCCAGTACGTGCCGCCAACGCCGGAAGACCGGGAGATTCGGGCTCGAATCGCGAAAATCGGCATTGGACCGGGCAAGAGCTTCGAGTTCAAAGACCTCTCGCTCGAACACAAGGCCGCTGTCCTGCTGGGCATGAAGGAAGGTGACGAGAAGGTGGACAAGTGGTTGTCCGGCGGACTCAAGAACGTCAATGGCTGGGGCATCGGCTCGTACTTTGGCGACCGCCATTTCTACAATGGCGACTGGTTGAAGCGCGCGGGCGGGGCCAAAGGCGGTATTTACGGCAACGATGCCGTGGAAGCCACTTACCCCATCACCCGCACAACCGCGACCGGCGAGCCACTGGACGGCAGCAAACACAACTACACGCTCACCTTCCCCGCCGGGCAACTACCTCCAGTGAACGCCTTCTGGTCGGTGACCATGTATGACGGTAAAACACAGCTGTTGATCAAGAACCCGATCGACCGCTATCTACTGAACTCGCCCATGCTGCCCGGCATGAAGAAAAATGCCGACGGTTCGTTGACCCTCTATATCCAACGGAACTCGCCCGGCAAGGCGCTGGAAGGCAACTGGCTGCCCGCCCCCGACGGCCCGATCTACCTGGTGATGCGCCTCTACTGGCCCAAAGAGACACCACCTTCGATCCTGCCGGCTGGCGAAGGCACCTGGAAGCCAGCAGGCATCGTGGTATCGAAATAGAACCCGGCGCGCCAGAACGCACAGCCCCCCGACATCTGCCGGGGGGCTGCCCTTTCTCAGGAAGGTAGATACTGCGTCACACTCTCGTCCAGCAGCTTGATCAGCGCAGGCTCCATGAACTGGAACTCATCAGGTATGTTCAGGCAGACGATACGTTTGCCTGCCAGCTCAGAGCTATATCGCGCCATCAATTTTTGTCGATGGATCGGCTCCATCACACATATCAAATCAGCCCACTGCAGCAGCTCAGGGCTCACCGGAACAACTGCCCCGTAGTCCACACCCGCTGAAGCAGTTTCCACGCCGGGCCAATCAGCAAACCGTTGCTCGGCCGAGGGACTTCGCAGCCGATTCTGGCTGCAGATGAAGAGAACGTTCACATCGGATGACTCCAGACAGTGTTCGTACCCCGAGGTGGGAACGAGACACTGTTTTATGTTGAAGCAGATGAGGCGTGCCGTCAGCTACCTTGGGTCGTGGCGGTTGGTGGGTTCGAAACTTCAGGACCTGATTTGCACTGCATACCGCGTTTTGGGTGACTTGCAGCTCGGTCCTCGCGTAACGAGTAATGCAAACCAAGGCCGATTACCGCATTCGCGACGGAGTCGCAGGTGCTGGAGGCTCACTTCCGGCTTTGATATGTGAAAAGACATGGTTTGAATCTACCTGTGACCAATATCCCAACATAAGGCGAAGTTCAGTCCGATTCGCCCCGACGTTCATCGATTTATTTTTGATAATTATTAATTTCCCAGCCCCCTCTTTATCCGTTTTAAATGCGCATAGAGGAGGGTTAGCGAAAGTAGAACCTGCATGTGGCTTTGACGAGAGCTTCGAATGCCGTCAAATCTGCATCTACGGAGTCTGCCCCTTCTCACCTTGTTTACTGTTTCCCCCCGCATATTCAACCGGGACACGCAGACGAAAGTTCACACACCGCACTTCGGTTTTTTCCAGGTTCGAGACTGAGCTAAACCACCAAACGGAGGGACTCCAAGATGCTGATAAAAATCGAGAAAGCGAGCACACCGGAATACTGGAATGTATGGATGAATGCGTGGTGCGTTAAATTTCGCAGCTATGCAGAAGCCCTGGCGTTCGTGAACAGATTGGAAGGTCGGATAAATGCACCACACTTCTTGCCTATCAGCGAAGACAGACTTGTATTAGAACTGTCTTAACCTCGCGACCTCATCACCAACCACTGCGCACGCCTGGCTTCTGCCTTTTTCGCCGCTCCTTTCTTTCTACTCGGAGCTGCGGGGGGATAGGCTTTTCAGGGGCTTATGGTGGGGGAAGCAGCGGCTGCACTATTCTTGGCTGCCTTGGCAGGGGGTCGATTGAATCGACGCTATCTACGGTGTTGTATCGGCGCTCATTAATCTATTTTTGATAATTATTAATTTCTGTTCTCCCCTCCCTCAGCCTTAAATGCACTTCGAGGGGGGTTGACCAAGGTGGGGTTACAGGTGACACCTTAACGGATGCTTCGAATGCAGCCCAATCTGTATTTGAAGAGGCTGACCTTCCTCACCATGTGTACTTTTTTGCCCCGTATCTTCCCCCAGGAGATGCGGGGTTTTTTTACAGTAAAAAATACAAGTCAAACACTCGAACCATTACTGGCGGGTGTTTTGTATTTCCAGACTTTGTTTTTTCTTAAGATGCAGGTTCATCGAAATGAATTGTCCCTGGTTTCGTAGACATCTCTGAATGGCCTCGAAGTTCGCCTTGGATGAAGCGCTTCATGGGCAATTCTTGCAATGAAATCCTCAGGAATCATAGCGACGTCTCGCAGACTTGCCTTGGCCCATTGCGCCCGGAACGCATTCTGTACAGGACAGATATCTATCCACCACTCGCCGTAACTTTAAAAGCCATGAAGATATTGCAAGCACCGCGGCCATCACAGTCAGCATCACCGGACGGGCTCGGTGGAGGGTGGCATCCAGCACCGCTGTCTTGATCTGAATGCGGTCTGCTGTGCCGGACACCTCGACTCGCCTGCTCGGTCTCATCACGGCTTTTCAGCGCACCAAATTTAATGACAAAAATATCAATATTGAAATTATTCTCAATTTTGCATACCGTGACCCTGCCTGACGATGAGACCTGTACGCCTCACGACTTCAATCACAACAAGGGCTCGAGATGAACAACAACAAGAACGTTTCCGAATTGCCTCCCTCCGCCGTCGATGTGCTGGTCGTCGGTAACGGTCCGGTAGGTGCGACAATCGCAGCGCTGCTCGGCCGCTACGGTGTTACGACCCTGGTGCTGGACAAGCTCCATGAAATCGTACTGATGCCTCGTGCCATTGCTCTGGACAACGAGGCTCTGCGCATCCTGCAACTCGCCGGATTGTCGGAGGATGCTTTCGAAAAGATCGTTATCCCTGAAGTGAAAATGCACTCTCCAGTCCTCGGACAATTCGGTCGAGCCAATACTGAAGGGTGTATCCACGGCCATCCCAAGCTAGTGACGTTCTATCAACCCGACCTCGAACGAGCGATGCGCGGCCAGGTTTCCCGACTGAAATCAGTGACCAGCCTGGGTGGCTTCGAGCTGGAGAGTCTGGTCGAGGAAGCAGAGTGCGTAGTCGCCACTGTACGGGATCAAGATGGCCACTCGCATTCCGTTCGCGCCCAGTATCTGATCGGTGCGGACGGCGCCAGCTCCAGGGTCAGGGCGCTGATCGGCCAGGAGTTCGAAGGACAAACCTATGCCGAGGATTGGCTGATTGTCGATGCCAGGAACCGGCATCAGTCAGCCATTGATCACATTGAGTTTATCTGTGATCCGCGGCGACCCACGCCGCACATGCCCGCCCCCGGCGGAAGAGAACGCTGGGAATTCATGCTGCAACCCGGCGAATCCCGGGAGGAGCTGGAAAGCCCGGAAAGCATCGCGCGGCTCATTGCGCCATGGATCAATCCGCAGGAACTGGAAATCGAGCGCAAGGCGGTGTATCGATTCCACGCGCGTTGCTGCAATAGATTCAGCAAGGGACGTACTTTCCTCGTCGGTGACGCTGCACACATCACCCCCCCTTTTGTGGGGCAAGGTCTCGTAGCGGGCCTTCGTGACGGCGCCAACCTTGCCTGGAAGCTGGCTTGGGTTCTTCGTGGCCATGCCGCGCCTGCGATACTCGATACCTACGATGTAGAGCGCCGCCCGCATGCCCAGGCGATGATCAATCTGGCAAAACTCATGGGCCGCCTGGTAATGCCCAAGAACAGGATCGCGGCTTTCTTCATCCACGGTCTGATGCGTATGCTGGCGTTGACTCCAGCGACCAGAAGGTACTTCGAGCAACTGGACATCAAGCCGAAGAACACCTTCAAGCACGGCCTGTTCGTGCAGCATCGTCGGGGTGACAAGCTGGTACGTGGCAGCCTGTTTCCCCAAGCCTGGATTCGTACCCTGCAAAAGCAGATCAAACTGAGCGACGACGCACTGGGGGACAACCTGACCCTGGTTGGATTCGGTGTTGACCCGTTGTCACTGCTCACCACTGATCAGATCGTTTCCTGGGAAAAGATGGGGGGCCACTTCCTGGAGGTCAGACCCCGCGGTCAACGCTCCGGCGGCAGTTGTGACTTCATCGAAGACATGAACCATGACATCCTGCCGCTGGCGGCTAAAGGAACGCTGGTCGCCGTTCGTCCTGACCGTATCATCATGCACCACGCCCCCGGCACAGAGGCAAGCGGGCTCCTTCGAGACTGCCGGGGCCTGTTGATGAGCGATGACGCCACGCCTGACAACGTTTCGATTACCATCAACGAGCCGATTAAATTACGAGCCTGATCATGCATTCCCCCACCCATCCTTTAGAAGCTGCTGAGCCGGAACCTCTCACCAGGGGCCACAAGAAGCGTGAGCGCACCCGTCGCGGTCTGGTAGACGCGGCATTACGGCTTATCGCACGTAAGGAGGTGGGGGAGATTGCATTGTTTGAGGTAGCCGCAGAGGCGGCGGTATCCAACGGCACCATCTACAACTATTTCCGAACGCGCGACGAAGTACTCGAAGCGGTGGGTATTGCCATGGCCTCCGAGTTCTCTGACGCCATTTCCGTCATGAACTCGGACGTGCATTGCGGTGCGCAGCGGCTTTCGATTGGTGTTCGCATGTTTGTGTGTCGGGCGGCTGCCGACCACCAATGGGCGAATGCGCTGCTGCGCATCATCCATTTCGACCAGGCCATGCGCTCGCGTTTGGCTGCCCATGTACTTGGCGATCTGCGTGAGGGGCTGCGTGCAGGCACTTTTGCTTATGAGGATGAAGGGATCGCCCTGGATTTGGTCTTGTCGTGCACAACCGGAGCGATGCGTTCTGTTGTCGAAGGACGTGCAGTGATTGAGCACGATGTGCGGGTCGCCGAAATGATTCTCCAGGCCTTGGGCGTAACGCCTGCCAAAGCCCGGGAAATAGCCGTAAAGCCATTGCCCACCTGAAATGCAGGTTTTCGCTTCGCCTGTGCAGCGTTCCTCGCCATGTGTAGAGGCGTGTTCATCATTCAAACCGTATCCAGCTGGCGGGATCAGGCCGCGACCAAAAGGCTTATTGAACACTAGTGTTCAACTACGCCACTGTAATCGCTAATTTTTCAAGCCCATTTAAAACCAGCCCCCCCTTTCTTCTATAGACAAAATATGAGCTTCACATCAAATCAAGGCGCGAGGCGGGAGCTGTCATCCCGAAAACACGTTGACACAAACTGAACACAGGTGTTCAATCGAACCTCAGATGAGTCTGGAGATAAATTGTGCAATCCCTGAACCCAACACAGCGCCGCATTCACCAAGCCGCTTTTCGTCTATTCGCGGAAAAAGGCACCTCGCAAGTGAACATTCTCGATCTTGCACAAGAAGCAGGGGTGGCGCGCGGCACGATCTACAGCAACATCGAGAGCATGGAAAGCCTTTTCGAAGCAGTCGCCAGCCAGCTCGCCAAAGAGATGCATGAACGGGTCAACAAGAGTTTCAACTCCCTATCCGATCCCGCTCAGCGCCTGGCCAACGGCATCCGACTCTTCATTCGTCGGGCTCACGAAGACTCCCACTGGGGGGCATTCATCCATAAGTTCGCCATGAGCAGCTCTTCGCTGCGTGAAATGTTTAGCAGCCAGGCGACGACGGATCTTCTGAGTGGACTTTCCACCGGTCGGTACATGTTTCAGCAAGAGCAATTGCTCTCGGTCCTGACGCTGATATCGAGCAGCGTCCTCGGGTCCATTTTCCTGGTTCTGGAAGGGCACAGAACGTGGCGCGAATCGGGATCTGATACGGCCGAACTCGTGTTGCGGGCCTTGGGTGTGCCTCTTGAAGAGGCGAAAGCGCTGGCGGCCGTAGAGTTGCCGGCACTGCCTCCGATCGACTAAGCGCGGTAACCGACACTACGAGCAAACCCCTGGAATTTTCAGGGGTTCGGGGATCGCTTTGCCCTAAAAAACTGGAAAACAAGAACAATGAATAGCAAAAATGAAATGCCCTGGTTGGCAACGCAACAGCCTGCCAGGCATCCGCAACCGACGGTGAAAGCTCAAGGTCTGACTCACCTGATTTTTCAAAGGCCGGACTTGAATGAGGCAGCGCATTTCCTGACTGACTTCGGTCTGACCGTCAGTCATAAGAGCACCGAAATGCTCTATCTGCGCGGCACAGAGTCAGCTCCCTATTGTTACCGCGTGCACCGTGCAGAAAAGGCAGGATTTATCGGGTTCGGCCTGGCAGTCCGATCGCTCAAGGATTTGGAAAAGCTGACGCAAATTCCAGGTGCATCCTCGGTCGAGGCCTCGACCCATCCTGGTGGCGGCCACTACGTCAGACTGACCGATCCTTCCGGCTTTATCGTCGAGGTGGTTTGCGACCAGACGCCCGGTAAAACCCTGGAACACAGAGCCCCACTTCCTTGGAATCTGGCGCAAGAGCAGCCGCGAATCAACGCCACACAGCGCCCGCCGATTGCACCGCCTGAAGTCCTCAGACTGGGCCATATCGTCATTGAAGTGGCTGACTATCAGGCGACTTGTGCCTGGTATACCCAGCATTTCGGGTTTATTCCCAGTGATGTACAGGTACTCCCCGACGGCACCCCCATCGTCGCCTTCATGCGCCTTGATCTCGGTGACAGGCCGGCAGATCACCATACGTTGGCGATCGCACAGGGGTTCATGGCGACCTATAGCCATAGCGCCTATGAAGTCGTCGATGCAGACGCGGTGGGAATGGGACAGCGCGTCCTGCGCGAGCGCGGCTGGAAGCACTCCTGGGGCATCGGCCGACACATTCTGGGCAGTCAGATCTTCGATTACTGGCAAGACCCATGGGGCGATAAGCACGAGCATTACTGCGACGGGGATATTTTCACGGCCACTCGGCCTACCGGCATTCATCCCGTGAGTCCCGAGGCAATGGCGCAGTGGGGGCAGCGCATGCCCAAGAGTTTTACCAAACCCAGGATGAGCTTCAGCAATGTGCGTGCGCTGATCCGCAACCTGCGACGCAGCCCGGACTTAACCATTCGCAAGTTGATAACACTCATGCGGATGTTCGGGTAGAGCTGCCGCCATGTCGGGTAACTCAACCCAGTATGGCCGGCGGGATGTGCTCAAAGCCGGTGCCTTGATCGCCGGCGGCTCGTTGGTCTACAGCGTTACCAGCCCCCCTTCAGAACAACACCACAGTTCCCACGCCACCGAATGCGGGACAAACGCCGCTCCAGGAGTACCTTCAATGTCTGCTGTACATGTAGTCCGCTTTGAATTCGAGAACGGTATCCACTGGGGCGTGCTTCGCCAGGGCCGTATCACGGTCATCCCCGGTGTTTTTGAAACCACCGGTGATTTCATCCGCCAGAACAGTATTGACGACCTCGCTCAGCTGAAAGGTTCGGAGTTGGATGAGAGCGTAGTAAAACTGCTATCGCCGGTGACCCGCAACCAGCAGTTCGTCTGCCAGGGCGCCAATTACCGTCAGCACATGATTGAGTCGGGCATGGATCCGGATGCGAAGAAATTCAACATGATCTTCACCAAGGCGACGAGTTGCCTGGTGGCGGCTGACAGCGACCTGATCAAGCCGCGTACCGTGCGCTTCCTCGACTACGAGATTGAACTGGGGCTTGTGATGAAACGCGCGATCACCGGTTCCGTGTCTGTCACTGACGCCAATCTGCATGAGTTCATCGCAGGCGTCGTCATTGTCAATGACTACTCGGCCCGCGACATTCAGATTCCCCAGATGCAGTTCTACAAGGGCAAGAGTTTCCGCACATTTGGTCCGGTCGGTCCTTACCTCTGCCTTCTGGATGCCAAGGACATGCATTACCTGAAAGCTTTGCAGCTACGCCTGACGGTCAACGACCAGGTGCGACAAAACGACAGTACGGTAAACCTGGTTTACGGTCCCGCTGAAACCCTTACCGAACTCTCCGCCGTGCAAGATCTCGCCGTTGGAGATCTGATTGCCACCGGTACTCCTGCCGGCTGTGCTCTTACGATACCGTCGCCTGCGAAACAGCGCATCGCAGCCCTTATGCCAGAGGCCACCAAGTGGAAGCTTTTTCTAAAGGCGCAGGAAGGGCGGTCTCAGTACCTCAAGCCAGGAGACGTCGTCGAAGCGCGCATTAGCAGCGTTGATGGCGTGATTGATCTGGGTGTGCAACGCAACCGAGTCGTAGAGGAAGCCTGACGATGATGGTGCGATCACTGAACGACATTGAACGTATCGAGCAGGTCCCGTTGGCAGAGCGTAGCCTGGCTTCCAGCACCTATGAAGCACTGACACGGACAGCCAGGCTCAGCCCCAACGCGCCCGCACTGAGTTTCTTCGCCGACGCCAGCTGCTTCAGGAACACCCACCACTGGAGCTATGCCGAACTCGTCGAAGCTATCACTCGCGCGGCGAATGCCTTCCACGACCTGGGCATTACCCCGGGTGAAGTACTGGCCTTCATCCTGCCCAACCTGCCGGAAACCCACTTCACCATCTGGGGGGGTGAAGCGGCCGGTGTCGTCATGGCGATCAATCCGCTGCAAGAGGCCAAACAGATAGCGGCCTTGCTACGGGCCGCCAAGGCCAGCGTGGTGGTAACGCTCGCGCCGACCCCGGGCAGCGACCTGTGGCCCAAGCTGGCCTCTCAGCTCGATCAACTTCCCGAGATCAAGCACGTCGTTTGGGTTGGCATGGGACCCTACGTTGATGTCGCTCAGCGTGAATCCCTTGAATCCCTGGCAGAGAAAGAACGTGAGTTGCACAGGGGGGCCACGATTCACGAATTACGAACGTTGATGGACGCTCAGCCAGGCACGCAACTGAAGAGTGCCCGACTGTTCCGCCCTGAGGATCGTTCCTCTTACTTCTGCACCGGCGGTACCACCGGGCTGCCCAAGATTGCGATGCGTACGCACGGGGCGGAGGTCTTCAACGCGTGGGCCATGGACACGCACATGCGGCCACACGGGAGTGGCCAGGTCATTTTCTGCGGGTTGCCGCTGTTCCACGTAAATGCACAGCTGGTGACAGGCCTGATGCCTTGGAGCCAAGGTGATCATGTCATCCTCGGCACGCCGCAGGGTTATCGTGGTGAGGGTGTGATCCCACGCTTCTGGGAGATGGTTGAGTACTTCGGCATCAACTTCTTCTCGGGTGTTCCTACCGTCTATTCCGCACTTTTGCAAAATGAGCTGGAAGGCCGCGACCTGTCCAGCCTTCGTTATGCCATGTGCGGTGCCGCGCCGATGCCGGTCGAACTTTTCCGGGAATTCGAAGGCCGGACCGGGGTGAAGATCCTCGAAGGTTATGGACTCACGGAAGGCGCATGCGTCTCCTCGGTCAATCCACCCCATGGCGAACGCTACATCGGCTCCATCGGTATACGGATTGCCTACCAGGACATGCGCGCAGTCTTGCTCGATGACTCGGGAGAATATCTGCGCGATGCCAAAAACGATGAAATTGGCCTGATCACCATCACGGGTCCGAACCTGTTCGAGGGTTACGTTGAGGAAAACCATAACCGCGGCCTGTGGATCGAAATCAATGGTCAGCGTTGGCTGAATACAGGCGATCTGGGACGCCAGGATGAAAATGGCTATTTCTGGCTGACCGGGCGCAAAAAGGAACTGATCATCCGCGGCGGCCACAATATCGATCCCAAACAAATCGAGGAGGCTTTGCAGGCCCACCCAGCGGTGGCGTTGGCGGCCGCCATCGGCAGCCCGGACGCCTATTCGGGCGAAGTCCCGGTCGCCTACGTGCAACTGCGACCAGGCCACGTCTGCAATGTTGAAGAACTTGAGCAGTTTGCTCAGCACCACATCAGTGAGCGGGCAGCCATTCCCAAGCGGATCGAAATCCTCGACGCCCTGCCATTGACTGCGGTTGGCAAGATCTTCAAGCCTGCTTTGCAGCAGCGCGAGGTGGCCCGAGTAGTTCGGCAGGAAGTGGAACGCATGTGTCTGAAGGACATTGCGGTAGAGGTGATTCAGCACGAACAACGTGGGTTAGTCGCCTGCATCCGGGCCGGGAGAAATCAAGAGTCCCTGGCCCTCCTTCTGGGTCGCTATAGCTTTCAGGTGGAGTGGCTCAAATGATCCTGACTTCGTAAGTTCGGCACCTCGGTCCTGGCAGTAGTCGGCCAGGGCCTTTTTCACAACTTCGATCAACGCCAACCGGCACTGCCAAGTGCACCGGAAGGCGAAGCCTTGCCTGCGCACCAGTCAATAAAAACAATACGAGGTGGGAAATGAAACTGAGCAACCGTGCAACCCCGTGTCTCTCAGCTGTGCGAGAAGTGTCTTCCTGGATTAAATTCACAGGTGCCGCGGCAATACTCAGCGTTTCAACAAGCGCAAGCGCCAATGGCATTGCCCTTAACGAACAAAGTGCAAGCAGTGCGGGAACTGCTTATGCGGGCAGGTCGTCTTCCGCGCTGGATGCCAGCACTATCTTTGGCAATCCCGCAGGTTTGACCAAGTTGAAACGTGCTGAGATTTCCGGCGGAGCTGCGGTCGTCTCGGTGAGCGATGACATCAGTGATGCGCAGAGCAGTGCCCCGGGAACGAATAAAGGGGACTCGGTACCTTTGGGGGTCGTCCCTTTCGCCTATATGTCGACGCCGCTTGACGATCGATTTTCGATTGGTATTGGCCTGTATGCTCCGAGTGGTCTGATCAATGATTACGAGAGAAACTTTCAGGGCCGCTACCATGGCTCCTATAGCACGACCAAGGAAATAACCCTGCAGCCCACCATTGCCTGGCGGATCAATGATTACGTGTCCATTGGTGGCGGACCGACCATAAACCGTTTCAATGCAAAGCTTCAGAATTACCTGGCCACCGGCGCCCTGAACAACGGCCAGGACACACTGGTTACCATCAAAGGCGATGACACGGCACTTGGCTACAACGTCGGCGTTTTGTTTGATTTGAGTGATGCGACCCGTTGGGGGATTAACTATCACTCGAAGGTGAGCTATGAACTCAAAGGGCATACTGAGGTTTCCGGCTCCCCGAGCGTTATCCCGCTGGACGGAAACTATGACAACAAGATAGACCTCACGATGCCCGAATCCGTGGACACGTCTATCACCCATCATTTCAATAGTCGCTGGACGGGATACCTGGGGACCACCTGGAAACGTTGGAGCCGGATCAAGAAGGTCGAGGCAGTCAATAGCGGTCTTTCCCCCTTGGGTCAGGCGGCCGGCCTGGGAAGTGTGACCGAAGAAATGAACTGGCACGACACGTGGTCCACCGCAGTTGGCGCGTCCTGGCAATTGAACCAGCAATGGCTGCTGCGCGCAGGCTACGCCTATGATCCGTCGCCCATTGGAAATGCCGATCGCAGCGTGCGCGTTCCGGTCGGGAATCGCCAGGCCGTGACCTTGGGTGGCGCTTATTCGCCGAATTCCGATCTGACGATAGACTTTGCTTATGGTTATCTCTGGGATTCCAAAGCCTCAGTAAAACAGTCGAACAACTCCGGCCTTCAACCGGAATACAGTGCCAAGTACGAAAACAGTGCGAATGGATTTTCAGTCCAGGCAACCTATCGGTACTAATCGACAGCACTGAGTTTTTAATAAAGCCCATTATTGCGAGCCTTCCTGAAAGCTCTCCTTTCATCGTTAATCAACTATCCCAACGGGACGTGACGAAGTGCTGCCTGGCAATCAGCGCCCACTGCCGCGAATACGTTCGCGGTTGTGGGTGGGTTGTCATTTCATTACCGCTAATCCATCGAGTTTTCTGCGTGAACCTTCTGAATCACGGCCCTACAGGCGGGCCCCTACCCCGCTGACTCCGCATTCCTTGCCTCTAAATCCGCCAATACTCCCCACAAACGACGTAACACCCACCAAGAATAATGGCATTAGGCTACTCTCTCCTCGGTTTCTCATATTCACTGCAACACCCCAAAAAACGCCACAGCTTCAGTATCAGGCTCGCCTGACCGGTATCAGCCCCCTGCTTCATCCTCACTCAACTACATGGAGTAAGCGTGAATGCCCTTCCCCCCTCGTTTCCTCGATCACTACCGCAAAGCCGACCGCATCATGCTGGGCCTGATCTGGCTGATGTTCGTCTTCGCGGTGGGCCTGGCGTTCTGGCACGACACGTTCAAGCAAGCGCTTTTAGTGGGTGGCGGCACCAGTGTGTTGTTGACCGTGCTGTATCGCGCCATCGGCGGGTCGCGGTTGATGCGCTGTTTGCTAGGCGTTGGCTTGATGGTGATGGCGGCGTTGCATATCAATCAGGCCGAGGGGGTCATTGAGTCGCACTTCGGGATTTTCGCGTTGTTGGCGGTGCTGACGTTTTATCGCGACTGGTTGCCGATTCTGGTGGCGGCGGCTGCGATTGCCGTGCATCACGTGGTGTTTCATGTGCTGCAACATCAGGGTTTTGCGGTGTATGTGATGGCGCATCACGGTGGCTGGACGATGGTGTTCGTTCACGCTTTTTATGTGGTGATGGAGACGGTCGCGCTGCTCTATCTGGCGGTGCACAGTCAGGCTGATGCGGTGGAGAGCCAGGACATGCTGGACAAGATGCTCGCCACCACGTCGCAGTTCACCGCCAACGCCGAACAGGGTGACAAGGCGCGTGTGCATGTGTCGCTGGCGCAGCGTTTCGATCAGTTTTTGATGCAGATCACCGCGTTGGTCGACGGGGTGGTGCGTGACTCTCACGGCTTGGGTCAGTTGGGCCAGGAGTTGGCCAAGGCGAGTAATACGCTGGAGAAAGGCGCGAAGCATCAGTTGACGGAAATCGCGCAGATGACCGGGTCGATGCAGCGTATGGGCGATGCGATGGAGCATATCGTGGTGCATGTCGAGCATGCCGTTGAACATGCCGGCCAGGCCAGTGCGCAAGTCACTCGCGGTCAGGAAAGCGTGAACCGTGCGCGGCAGGAAATCACTCAGTTGGCGTCGCGCCTGGAAGGCACCAACCAGACCGTGCAGGTGCTGGCCGGGCAAGCACAGCAAATCGGCACGGTGCTGGAGGTGATCAGCAGTATTGCCGAGCAGACTAACTTGCTGGCGCTCAACGCTGCTATCGAAGCGGCGCGTGCCGGCGAGCAAGGCCGGGGCTTTGCCGTGGTGGCCGATGAAGTGCGCAGCCTGGCGCAGCGCACGGCGGTTTCCACCAAAGAAATCCGGACCATCATCGAGGCCTTGCAGCAAGGCAGCCGCAAAGCGGTCGAGGCCATGCAGGACAGTCGCGAGGGGGTGGAACGCTGTGTCGAGGACAGTCAGTTGGCGGCGGCGATGTTACAGGCCGTGGGCAGTGACATCTCGCAGATCGATGAACTCAATGGACGGATTGTCACGACAACCCGCGAACAATCCACGGCGAGTTTCGAGATCGTCGGGCGCTTGCAGTCGGTGCAGAGCATTGCGCAGAACACCGCAGACGATGTGGAAACCCTGGCGTTGAGCAGCCGGCGCTTGCCACCTATTGCCACGCGCCTGGATGCACTGGGGCGTACGTTTCATCAATGATCGTGCTGTGGTTTACATGAACAGTTTTTCATCTTGTAAATCATAGCCTTACATCACTTGATGGAGCAACCAAGCCACAATCAAAACCAACGCTTTATTCGCAATCCACTGACAATCCCATCACATTTCGCCGGATAGCCTTGTTGCTCCAGCCGCTTCACGCAACGTGCGAAATAGTGATGAAACATTCGTTAGTCAGGTTTCTGAAAAGTGACCAGGGTGCACTGACCCTTCTGCTCGGTGTATCCGCGTTTCTATTGCTGTTCGGGTTGGGGACAAGGGAGCTTTGGGGGGCGGAAACGCGCTGGGCGAACATCGCGCTGCAAATGTTGCAAACCGGCGATTACTTCGACCCTTATCTCAAGGGCATGCCCTATTACGACAAGCCGCTGCCTTCCTATTGGCTGATTACGGCCACTGCCCACCTGATGGGTGGCCTCGGGCACTGGTCGCTGCGCTTGCCTTCGGTTCTGACGGCGTGGCTGAGTGTCTGGCTGGTCTATTTGATCGGTGAATGGCAGTGCGGCGTTTATTCCCAATGGGAAAACGATGGGAATCCCTGTGGCCGGGCAAGCCTCGGTTCAATAGATGTATGAGGGGGGCAATCAACGAAACAGGGCGCCTTGCAGGCTAACGCCGATCAGCTACGCCTTCCTTGTAGCAGCTGGCGTAGCCTGCGTCCGGCTGCGCAGCAGTCGTAAATCCGCCTTGCACGATCTCTCTGACGTACCGCGAACTCTGATTTTGCGACTGCTGCGCAGCCGGACGCAGCCTTCGGCAGCTGCTACAGATTGCGTTGTGGCTTAACTGATCGGCATTAGCGTTGCAGACGCCTTTTTTTCGTCCGCATCCAGTCCACTGGTCGCACCGATATTGCTCTACAGATTCAATATATCTAAATTTGAGTCTATAGACCCATATCGAGCACACGAACATGGCCGTCCTCGCCCAAGCCCAATCCTTCAGTAAAAACCAATGCGTCACCGGCCTGCGCGCCGCTGTGAGCATTCTGGAAAAGTGGCAAGCCACCAGCGATCAGGCCTGTCGCATCCTGCGCATCTCCCGCAGCACCTATACCCGCGCCCGTCAGCGTGACCCGGAGTGGGCAGTAGCACTGGATGCGGACCAGATGCAACGCATCAGTTTTGTGCTGAACATTCATGCGACGTTGCGGCTGGTGTTCGATAACCCGGAGAACGTCTACGGTTTTGCTTCGATGGCCAACGACAATGAGTTTTTCAATGGCCGTAGCCCGCTGGAGATCATGGCTCAGGGCGACATGATTTCGCTGTATGAAACCTTCCGCCGCATCGACATGCTGCGGGGGGCGCAATGGTGATGGCGAGTGAGCTAGCCGCGTTTGCCGGAGAGTCGTTGCAGGCTTATCGCTTGGTCAATTCGAAGTTTCCGCCCATTGCGCTGTTTGATGATGTGGCGGACGCGGATGAGTTTGAGGTGTTGTTCGAGATTCAGGCGCTGACCAATCCACGGTTGAAGAATGAGGTGGGTCAGCTGGAGTTGATTGCGCGCAGTGAGATCCCGTTCGGGATTGCGGGTTGCTCTTATGCCATCGCGCCGTTTACTCATGTGAACCCGGCGGGTTCGCGCTTCAGTGACGGCAGTTTTGGCGTGTTGTACCTGGCGGATACGATGGAAGCGGCGCTGGCCGAGGTGCGGCATCACCAGGGGCTGTATTGGTCAAAGGTGCCGAGCCTGAACTATGAGCGGTTTGTGTTTCGGGGGTTGGCTTGTGCCTTTGGCGATGCCGGAATGAAGGATGCTGCGGCCCTGCCGATGAACGATCCGGTGTATGCGCCGGACGACTACAGCCATTCCCGTGTTCTGGGGCGGGCGGTGCGGGACGCCGGTTGTCCCGGTTTGCGTTATCACTCGGTGCGGATGCCGGGCAGTCATTGCTGGGCGTTGATGACGCCAAGGCCCGTGTCCTCGATCATTCAAGCGGCGCATTACGAGATGATCTGGAATGGGCAAATCACCAGTGTCAGCCAGATCAGCGAGGCTTGAATGCCTTGCGATAACCCTGTGGCCGCTGATGGCTCCGACAAACTGATGCAAAACCGCGTCGGCATGAAAGGTTCCCCGATTTATAGTGGGGTGTAGCAGCTGCCGAGCACCGCGAGGTTGCGTTCGGCGGCGCAGCCGTCGTAAACCCTAAGCGCACGATCTGCCTGACACACCGCACAATCTGATTTTACGACGGCTGCGCCGCCGAACGCAGCCTCGCGGTGCTCGGCAGCTGCTACAAGGGTTGCGCAGGCCACAAACAGAAACCATGGCCTCAACAGCCGGTTTTTTTCGTGCGGGTCATCAGTTCGTCCGTTGTTCATGCACTTTCGCGGATCGCGAGAGGCCAATCTTGATGCCGACCAGAATGGGCGCGGCAAAGACGAACAGCAGGGCCACGGCAAAGAACGCCGTATCGAAGGCAATCACCGTGGCCTGACCCGACACCGCTTTGCCCAGCAGGCTCGTGGCTGCCCGGCCGGCAGCTATCTGATCCATGCCCTTCCCTGCCAGCATCGCGGTAGTGGTCGTCAACCGTTCGATGACCGCGTGCGCCCCTGGGTTGACGTTGGCGCCGAGAACCGCGCCATTTGTGACAACGTGATGGTCGATCAAGGTCTGCAACCCTGCGACACCCATCAAGCCACCCAACTGGCGCCCGGTATTGAACAGGCCGATGCCGCTGGCCAGGATGCGGCTGTTGAGGGTGCTGAAGGCGATCAGCGTGATCGACAGAAACAGGAAGCCAAGGCCCAGGCCGCGCAACAGGATGGCCGCCATCATGTCATTGGTGCCGCTTTCGCTGGTGGAGCCGGACAGCATCCACATCGCCGCCATGATCAGCAGGATGCCAAAAGGCACGGTCGCCACGGGCGGCACGCGGCGGACCTTGAACAGATAGGCAGCGATGAGCAGCGAGCCGACAAAAAACCCGCCACTGGGCAACAGGAGCAGGCCGGCATCGGTCGGCGTGAACGCGAGTACCGACAGGGCGAACGCCGGGATCAGGTACGCGCTGCCGAACAAGGCGGCACCAGCGACGAAACTGACGATAAAGGCAAAGGTGAAGTCGCTTGATTTGAACAGGCTGAAATCGAGCAGCCCCTGGCCTTCGGCCAATACTTGCTGGCCGAGAAAAGCCAGCAACGCGGCGGTGCCGATCACTGTCAGCAACAGGATGCGCGGTTCCTCGAACCAGTCCCAGCGACTGCCCTGGCTGAGCACGTAAGTGAAACAGAACAGCGTGGCACAGATCAGTGCACAGCCGAGCCAGTCAAACGAACGTTGCCGGACCCTGGCGGGCATGGGGTGGTCGGCAATGAGCAAAAGGCCGATCGCCGCCAGGGCCAGCGGCACCACGCTGAAGAAAATCCAGGTCCAGGACTGGCTGTCGATCAACCACCCTTGCAGGGCCGGTGCGAGAGTCGCAGACGCGACCACGGCCGCCATGGCGAACAGGGCCTGGAGGATCGGCTGAAGGGCGCGCGGATAACCGCGAAAAATGATCGCCTGGCCCGCCACCAGCAAAGTACCGCCAGCGAAGCCTTGCAGGATGCGCAATGCGATCAGCAACTCCAGCCGGGCGGTAACGGCAGCCACGCAGCACGCCAGGCCCATGACCAGGGTGGCGCCGATGATCACGTTGCGCGCAGAAAACCTCTGCATCAGCCAAGGGGCGATCATGAACCCGATCAGCTTGAGTGCGATGTAGCCGACGTCCAGCCAGGCGAACTCGTCAGGCGTGGCATAGGTGTCGCCGATGATGTCGGCGCGGCCGAGGGCCAGCACGGTGCTGGCGATCGCTTCCGTCAACGTGGCCAGCACGATGCCCGCGATGAGCAGCACGCCGGTGGTCGGTCTGGTGCTACTCATGAACCTGCCCCTTGCGAAACCTCCACCCGCGCGGACAGCCCCGGCACGATGCGCCCCGGCAGCGGATTGCCAGCCAGGCGGATCTTCACCGGAACGCGCTGCACCACACGCACAAAGTTTCCGGTGGCATTGTCGGGTGGCAGCAGGCTGAACGCCGAGCCACTGCCCGGTGCAAAGCTGTCGACCACGCCATCAAGTGCCGCGTCGGGGTAGCCATCGACCGTAACGCGCACGTGCTGGCCGGGGCGAAGATGTTCGAGCTGGGTTTCCTTGAAATTCGCCACGACCCATACATCGTTAACCGGCACGATATCGAGCAGGGCGACACCCGGCGTGACGAAGCGGCCGAGGCGAACCTGACGGTTACCGACCACACCATCCACCGGTGCATGTACCACGGTGTGCTCAAGATCGATCCGGGCGAGATCGCGCGCGGCCTGTGCTTGCGTCACGGCGGCCACGGCAGCCTCGCGCTCGGCCACAAACACCGTGATGCGTTGTTGTTGCGCCTCGACCGTTGCCGAAGCGGCCGATACCGAAGCGGCGGCTCTGGATTGCGCCGTGCCGGTTTCATCGACCAGGGCCTGGCTCACCGCGTTGCTGACGATCAGCTTGCGGCTGCGGTCATGGGTCTTGGCCGCCAGGCTCATGTCGGCGGTGGCCGAGCGCCTTTGTGCTTCGGCCTGCCTGATCAGCGCATGCTGAAGCTGGATCTGCGCATCGACATGGGTCAGGCGCGCCTGGGCGGCGCTGACATTGGCCTCGGCTTGCGCAAGTTTGGCGCGATAGTCGCGGTCATCGATACGAAACAGCACATCACCCGCATGCACGGCCTGGTTGTCCCCGACCTCGACCGCCGTGACATAGCCGGCGACCTTGGCGGCCAGCGAGGTGACGTCTCCGCGAACATACGCGTTGTCGGTCGAGGTTACGCCACTGGAAAACGCCATGGCTCCCCAAACCGCCACGACTATCAAGGCACCGACGCACAGCAATAGGCCGATGGTCTTGCGCTTGCCGCGTCGCACCACGACCTCAGGCGTTCCGGTACTTGCGCTGGTGGCAATGGCGGCTTTGTCCAGGAGCGAGTTCATTTTTTCATTTCCTGTTCAGTGCCAAGAACTAAAGCAGCCACTGGGCGACAGGGTCTGCCGCCCGGCTGTCGAACGTTCATGAGCGCATTGATCGGCTCACTGTTTGATCGGTGTGACGAGCACCTTTTCTTCGGTGTCGAGGACGAACACCGCCAACAGGCGTGCAGGTTGGGTATCGCTGGCGTTGGCGCTGACCAGATGCACGGAACCCGGCTCCTCTACGAAGTTTTCACCGACGTTGTAGATTTTCTCCGGCTGACCTTTGACCTTGATGCGGAACGAGCCTTCAAGGACCGTTGCATAGATAAAGGCTGTTTTCGGATGGGTATGGGCCGGCGATGCGGCGCCCGGCCCATACTCGACGACCACGCCCCTCATGCTCTTGCCCGGGATATTGGGAATGGGACGGTCGAACACCACCGTCACCTTGCCGGGGGGCGGCTCGGCGGCCGATGCGGCGCTGATCGAGAGCGCGGCGAAGACAGCGGCCATCAGCAATCGGGTAACCATGGGATTTCTCCTGGATTCGTAGGGAAATGTGAGGGTGCGATTCGTTACTGCGCCGTCGACCGGGCCAGCCAGTCGTCGAAGCGGATCGCCCCCAGGCGTGCGTTCTTGCCGGTGACCAGCGATTGATCGTCGAGCACGGCGCCGAAGTAACGGGCATGTACATCTGGCACGACCTTGCGGTTGTCCTGGGTCGCCCGCAGATAGCGCCTGGCCAGTTCGTCGATCGGCATGGTTTCCGGACCGCCAATTTCAACCGTGCCATTGACCGGTGCTGCCAGCACGACATCGGCCAGCGCCGCTACCACGTCGTCGGACGCAATCGGCTGGATCAGCGCCGGCGAAGCATGAATCTCATCGCCGACGGTGAACGACTGGACAATGCCGCCGGCAAACTCGCAGAACTGCGTGGCACGCACAATGGTGTAAGGCATGCCGGACGCCTTGATAAGGGCCTCCTGCGCGACCTTGGCCCGGAAATAACCGGTATCGGGAAGCCGTTCGCTCCCGACAATCGACAGGGCAACGTGATGACGAACCCCGGCGGCGGCTTCGGCGGCCAGCAGGTTACGGCTCGACGTTTCAAAGAAATCGAGAACGGCCTGGTCCTCCCACGACGGCGCGTTCGCCACGTCGACCACCACATCAGCACCATCCATCGCTTCGGCCAGGCCTTCGCGGGTGATGCTGTTCACGCCCGTGCTGGGGCTGGCGGCAAGCGCGTCATGGCCGCGCTCGCGGAGGGTACTCACAAGTTTCGAGCCGATGAGGCCGGAGCCTCCTATAACGACGATCTTCATGGCTTTTCTCCTCTTGTCGACTGCAACTATTGCGTCGGTGTAGAGCGAGATTGCCTGCACGCGTGAAGCAAGTCCTTGCACCGGGCTTGGGATTGCCTTGGAGAGTGCTTGGATTTACGTCCAAAGCTGATGATGTTCGTCCAGCCGCCCTTGTCGCAGACGGTGCAGCGGCTGTCGAGCTGCCGTATCATCTCCCCCAGTTACCAACCGCCAGCCGCCTGGGACACGGCGTTGAGGGCGCTTCGCCAGGGGATGCTCAACTTGCCATTCGCGTTTGAAGATTACGTGCTCGATCAGGAGCGCCGGGAGCTGACCTTGCGCGGGCAGGTCGTGGCCGTCGGACCGCAGGTCTTCGACCTGTTGCTGCTGTTCGTCAACAATCCCGATCGCGTCCTCAGCAAGGACGAGTTGCTCAAGTCGGTATGGAGCGGCCGGATCGTTTCGGAATCGACGATCACCAGCCACATCAATGCGGTGCGCAAGGCCATCGGTGATACCGGTGAGGAACAGCGCCTGGTGCGCACCGTCGCCCGCAAAGGCTACCGCTTCGTCGGCCGGATCAACGGCGACACGACCGGGGAAGCACCCCGGCCCGACATCGACGAACGCTCGAGCGCTGCCCCGAAGCAAGTCCCCTCCTCTACGCTCGCCCTGCCGGACAAACCCTCGATAACAGTCCTGCCGTTCCAGAACCTGAGTGGCGATCCGGAGCAGGAATACTTCGCCGACGGCGTCGTGGAGGACATCATCGCCGCCCTGTCGCGTATCCGCTGGCTGTTCGTCATCGCACGCAATTCGAGCTTCACCTACAAGGGCCGGGCGGTGGACGCCAAGGGCGTCGGCCAGGAGTTGGGCGTTCGCTACGTACTCGAAGGCAGCGTGCGCAAGTACGGGAACAAGCTGCGCATTACCGGGCAACTGATCGACGCGACGAGCGGGACGCACATCTGGGCGGAGCGCTTCGAAGGCTTGCTCGACGACATCTTCGAACTGCAGGATCAAATCACCCAGAGTGTCGTCGGGGCTATCGCGCCGCAACTGGAACGGGCTGAAATCGAACGCGCCAAACGCAAGCCGACGGAAAGCCTGGACGCCTATGACTACTACCTGCGTGGCATGGCAAAACTGCACAGCGGCAGCCGGGAAGCCATCGAACAGGCGCTGCCAATGTTCTACCAGGCCATCGAACTCGATGCGGAGTTTGCCTCGGCCTATGGCATGGCTGCCTGGTGCCACTTCTGGCGCAAGCTTAATGGCTGGATGAACGACCGGCCTGCAGAAATTGTCGAGGGCATACGACTGGCGCGTCTGGCGGTGACCCTCGGCCGCGATGATGCCGTGGCGTTGACCCGGGGCGGACATGCGCTGGCCCATCTCGCCGGCGAAGTCGACGGCGGCATTGCACTGCTCGACAGGGCACGCCTGCTCAATCCCAACCTCGCCCCCGCCTGGTTTCTGGGCGGTATCCTGCGGGCGCTGCACGGTGAAACAGACGCCGCCATCGAGCATTTGAACCATGCCGTGCGCTTGAGTCCGCTGGACCCGGAAATGTTCAGGATGCAGGTCGGGATGGCGCTCGCGCATTTCTTCGCCGGGCACTTCAATACCGCTGCAGACTGGGCGGAAAAGGCACTGGGCAACCTGCCCAGCCTGCTGGTCGCGGCCGCGCTGGTGGCGGCCAGTCATGCGCTCGACGGACGAATGGATAAAGCGACGTGGGCGATGCAACGTCTGCAAGCGCTGGATCCCTCTCTGCATCTCGGCACCCTCAAGGACTGGTTGCCCATTCAGCGGCCTGAAGATTTCGCCCGTTTCATCGATGGATTGCGCCTGGCGGGATTGCCAGAGTAAAGGCGACCAACCCTGTAGGAGCGAGCTTGCTCGCGATGGTCGTCAACGATGACGCGGGGTTTCTGATTAATCGCGGTGTCTTCAAGTCCATCGTCGGAACGCCGCCCGGAGCAAGCTCGCTCCTACAATTGCAACGGTAGGCCTTTGACTCAACGCCACGTCCAAAATCGCTTTCTCGGATTCGATGTAACTTGCCTTCGGTGTTCATGGGTGCGACCGTTGATTGACGCGTTAAACGCATCCACTGAACTTACCAGCAGCGTGGCAAGTCATCCCCTGACGACTATCGCAGCACGCGATGAATTCAACCGCGGTTCCGTTCACTCAACGCGCCGTCCCCTCCCCCATCACATCCTCCGCCCAACTGATCGCCGCCACGACAGTCGGGAAACCGATGGTGCTGGTCAACGCGATCAGGGTGTGACGGATCTGCTCCGGCGTTGCACCCGCCTCCAGCGCCCGGCGGACATGACTGTGCACGGCGCCCTCGGAATGGATCGCCGCTGCGGCGCCGAGCTGAATCAGTTGAACAACTTGCTCGTCCAGCGGCCCGGCGTGACGCACGGCCGTGCCCAAGGCCTCAACTGTATCCAGGTAATCCGGGTAGTGCTGTTTGAGGTTCTGGTAGGTTTTGTTAGCTCTCTTCTTCACCATTTTCATTTCCCCGCGAGCCTGTACCGGCCTGCTTCGTTGGGCCTTCCACGGCCATGTTGACCCCGACTGGGCAAACTTCAATCACCGAAAACTTGCGGAAATCGACAGTAGGCTAAGCTTAGTGCAGCTAATTGCCCACGATGCTCGCGGCTGCAGTTTTTGGATTTTTCTGGAGAGCGTCTGCAACAGCTATTCCAGAAAGGCCCAAAAAATTTGCGCAGGATTGCCGTGATGACCGAGCCTCTACTCAGTTTTGACGATCTCAAGCGTGCTGCCGCTTCCGGCGAAATCGATACCGTGCTGGTGTGCATGGTCGACATGCAAGGACGGTTGGTCGGGAAGCGATTCCAGGTCGAGTTTTTCATCGACAGCGGCCACGAAGAAACCCACTGCTGCAATTACCTGCTGGCCGATGACATCGACATGGAGCCCGTGCCCGGTTATGCCGCGGCCAGTTGGAGCAAGGGCTACGGCGATTTCGTGCTCAAGCCCGACATGTCCACCCTGCGGCGCGTGCCGTGGCTTGAGTGCACGGCGCTGGTGCTGTGCGACGTGCTCGATCATCACCATCGCAAAGACCTGCCCCACAGCCCCCGGGCGATTCTGAAAAAGCAGGTCGAGCGCCTGCGCGAGCGCGGCTATACCGGCATGTTTGCCTCGGAACTCGAGTTCTATCTGTTCGATGAGAGCTACGAGGCGATCCACCAGCGCAACTATCGCAAACCGAAAACCGCCGGCCATTACATCGAGGATTACAACATCCTGCAGACCACCCGCGAAGAGCCAGTGCTGCGGGCGATTCGCAAGCATTTGCAGGCATCGGGCATTCCCGTGGAAAACTCCAAGGGTGAGTGGGGCCCGGGCCAGGAAGAGATCAATATCCGCTATGCCGATGCCATGACCATGGCCGACCACCACGTCATCATCAAGCACGCCTGCAAAGAGATCGCGCAGTTGCAGGGCAAGGCGATCACGTTCATGGCCAAGTGGCGCTACGACGCTGCCGGCTCCAGCAGTCACATCCATAATTCGCTGTGGGACAAGAACGCCAAAAAGCCGCTGTTCTTCGACACGAAAGCCGAATTTGGCATGTCGAAACTGATGCGTGCCTGGGTCGCCGGGCAGCTCAAGTACGCCAACGACATCACCTGTTTTCTCGCGCCCTATATCAATTCCTACAAGCGCTTCCAGGTCGGCACTTTTGCGCCGACGCGGGCGGTATGGAGCCGCGACAATCGCACCGCCGGCTTTCGCTTGTGTGCCGAAGGCAGCAAAGCCATCCGCATCGAATGCCGCATCGGCGGCGCCGACCTCAACCCCTATCTGGCCTTCGCCGCGTTGATCGCGGCGGGCCTGGCCGGTATCGACGAGAAGCTCGATCTGGCGCCGCCGTTCGAAGGCGACGCCTATCTGGATGAGCATTTGCCGGAAGTGTCCAAGACCCTGCGCGATGCGAGCGCCGCACTCAAGGCCTCCAGCATGTTGCGCAAAGCGTTCGGCGATGAGGTGGTCGACCACTACGTGCACACCGCCGAGTGGGAACAGAAAGAGTACGACCGGCGAATCACCGACTGGGAATTGCAGCGCGGTTTCGAGCGCTACTGAGAACATCATGACTGCGAAGGTTCAACTGATCTCACCGGTCGATGGCCGGGTGTACGTCGAACGCGATCTGGCCGATACGGCGCAGGTCGAGCAGGCGTTGACGACTGCTGCCAGCGCACAGGCGTCATGGCAACGCCGCTCACTGAGCGAACGCGCAGCTTTTTGCAATGCCGCGGTGGACGCGATGCTGTCGATGCAGGCTGACATCGTGCCGGAGCTGGCCTGGCAAATGGGCCGCCCGGTGCGTTTTGGCGCCAGCGAACTGCGCGGGTTTGCCGACCGCGCCCGGCACATGATCGCTATCGCGCCGCACGTCCTGGCCGCTGTAGAACCGGAACCGGTGGCGGGTTTTCGACGTTACATCAAACGCGAGCCGTTAGGCACGGTGCTGGTGGTTGCCCCGTGGAATTACCCCTATCTGACGGCGGTGAACACGATTATCCCGGCGCTGATGGCCGGCAACAGCGTGATCCTCAAACATGCGTCACAGACGCTGTTGGTGGGCGAGCGTTTTGCCGAGGCCATGCGCCGCGCCAATCTGCCGGAAGGGTTGTTCCATAACCTGCTGCTCGATCATCGGCAGACCGCCGCGCTGATTGCTTCGGGCCGCGTGCAGCAGGTCAACTTCACCGGCTCGGTCGACGCCGGCAAAGCCATGGAAAGTGCCGCCACGGGGCGTTTCATCGGCGTGGGCCTGGAGCTCGGCGGCAAAGACCCGGCCTACGTGCGGGCAGACGCCGACCTCGAACATGCGGTGGAAAACCTGGTGGACGGCAGCTTCTTCAATTCCGGGCAGAGCTGCTGCGCTATCGAACGCATCTATGTCGATCAAAAAATCTACCCGGCCTTTGTCGAGCGCTTTGTCGCCCTGACCAATCAGTATGTGCTCGGCAATCCACTGGACGCAGCCACCACCCTCGGTCCACTGGTGAATCCCGGTGCGGCGGACTTCGTGCGCAAACAGATCGCCGAAGCGTTGTCGCTGGGCGCCAAGGCATTGATCGATGCCAAGGCGTTTCCCGCCGACATACCGGGCAGTGCCTACCTTGCACCGCAAGTGCTGGTGGACGTGACCCATCAAATGTCGGTGATGCGCGAGGAAAGCTTTGGCCCGGTGGTCGGCATCATGCCGGTGGCCAGTGATGAGGAAGCCATCGCCTTGATGAACGACAGTCCGTTCGGGCTCAGCGCCTCGCTGTGGACGCAAGATCTCGGCGCTGCCGAACGCCTGGGCAACGAGATCGCCACCGGCACCGTGTTCATGAACCGCTGCGATTACCTGGACCCTGCGCTGGCCTGGACCGGGGTGAAGAACAGCGGGCGCGGCGTCACCCTGTCGCCCCTGGGCTACGAGCACCTGACCCGCGCCAAATCCTTTCATCTGCGTCACGAGGTGTAGACCATGAACCTGACAGGAAACTGGAACTACCCCACGAGCGTGCGTTTCGGTGTCGGTCGCATCGCGGAACTGGCCGATGTCTGTCGCAGCCAGGGTATCCAGCGACCGTTGCTGGTGACCGACAGTGGCTTGGCGCGCGCGTCGATCACCACGGCGGCGCTGGAGGCGTTGCGTGGTGCCGGTCTTGGTGTCGAGCTGTTTTGCGACCTCAAGCCCAATCCGGTCGAAGCCAACCTGGCCGGCGGGCTCGATGCCTGGCGCGCCGGCAAACATGACGGCGTGATCGCATTCGGCGGCGGCAGTGGCCTGGACATGGGCAAACTGATTGCGTTCATGAGCGGCCAGACCCGCCCAGTCTGGGATTTCGAAGACATCGGCGACTACTGGACCCGCGCCGACGACAGCCGCATCGCCCCGGTCATTGCGGTGCCGACCACGGCGGGGACAGGCTCCGAAGTCGGTCGTGCAGCGGTAATCATCGACGAACGTACTCACACCAAACGCATCATCTTCCACCCGAAAATGATGCCGCGCGTGGTCATCAGTGACCCGGCCCTCACCGTCGGCATGCCCGCCAAGGTTACCGCCGGCACTGGCATGGACGCGTTATCGCATTGCCTGGAAGCGTACTGCGCCCCCGGTTTTCATCCCTTGGCCGATGGCATTGCCGTGGAAGGCATGCGCCTGGTGGCCAACGCTCTGGTGAAAGCGGTACACACGCCGTCGGACCTTGAAGCGCGAGCACAAATGCTCGCGGCAGCGGCAATGGGCGCCACGGCATTCCAGAAAGGCCTGGGCGGGATGCATGCGCTCTCGCATCCGGTGGGTGCGCTGTACGACACCCATCACGGCATGACCAACGCCACCTTCATGCCCTATGTCCTGCAATTCAATCGCACCGCCATCGAGGAGCGCATCACTCGCCTGGCGGCGTACCTGCGCCTGCCCTCGCCGGGGTTCGACAGTTTCCTGGCCTTCGTCCTCAAGCTGCGCAAGGACATCGGCGTACCCCATACGCTGGTTGAACTGGGCGTAGATGACCGGCAGGCCGACTTGATTGCGGACATGGCGATTGTCGACCCCTCCGCCAGCGGCAACCCGCTGCCATTGACCCGGGACGACGTGGCAAAGATTTTCGACGCAGCACTTCACGGCCGTCTGTAGGAGCGAGCCTGCTCGCGATGGACTTGAGGATGACGCGGGGTGTCAGGCTCCCCGCGTCATCGTTGACGTTCATCGCGAGCACGCTCGCTCCTACAGAAAACCAAGGTCGAGCCTACGGCGGCTCAGTTCGGCCTGTCCAAAACCTGAAAAGGGGCGCACAACAATGAACCCAACGAGCCAGCCCGGCACCGACGTGCAGGACGATGACGTCAAGGTGCTGCACAGCATGGGCTACGCCCAGCAACTCTCACGACGAATGGGGGTTTTCTCCAACTTTGCCATTTCCTTTTCGATCATCTGCATCCTCTCGGGAGGCATCAACTCGCTGGCCCAGGGCACCTCGGGTGCGGGTGGCATATCCATCGGGATCGGCTGGCCGATCGGCTGCCTGATCTCCGGGGTATTCGCCATGGCCATGGCGCAGATCTCCTCGGCCTACCCCACCGCTGGCGGCCTGTACCACTGGGGCTCGATTCTCGGTAACCGCTTCACTGGCTGGCTGACCGCGTGGTTCAACCTGCTGGGGCTGGTCACCGTGCTTGGCGCGATCAACGTCGGTACCTATTACTTCTTTTTCGGTGCCTTCGGACCGGCACTGGGCATGGAGGATACGACCACGGTCAGGGTGATTTTCCTGGCGATCCTCGCGGGCCTGCAGGCGTTGTGTAACCACTTGGGTATCGGCCTGACCGCCAGGCTCACTGACTTCTCCGGTTACCTGATCTTCGCCACGGCGCTGGCACTGACCATCGTCTGCCTGATCTCGGCACCCAGCTATGAATTCGCGCGGTTGTGGACCTTCAACAACTATTCCGGCGAGGTGGGTGGCAGCGTCTGGCCGCAGGTCTCCAACGGCTGGATTTTCATGCTCGGCCTGCTGTTGCCGATCTACACCATCACCGGCTATGACGCCTCTGCGCATACCTCCGAGGAAACCCGCAATGCGGCCATGTCGGTGCCCCGCGGCATGGTCATGTCGGTCGTCTGGTCGCTGCTGTTCGGCTGGCTGATGCTCAGTGCGTTCCTGCTCATGCTGCCGAACATGGACGAGGCGGCCAAGCAAGGCTGGAACGTGTTTTTCTGGGCCATGAACACCCAGGTCAACCCGATACTGAAACTGGTGCTTTACGTGGCGATCTTCATCTCGCAGGTGCTCTGCGGGCTGGCCACGGTCACCTCGGTTTCGCGCATGATCTTCGCGTTTTCCCGGGACGGCGGCCTGCCCTGCTCAAAAGCGCTGTCATCGGTCTCATCGACCCATCGCAGTCCGGTCGCGGCCATCTGGACAGGTGCCACCCTCGCGGTGTTGTTCGACTGGGGATCGTCGGTGATCTCGATCGGGGCAACGCCGGTCTATACGATCGTGGTGTCCTGCACGGTGATCTTCCTGTTCTTTTCCTTCGCCATTCCCATCGTGCTGGGGCTGTTTACCTATGGGACGTCGAAGTGGCCGACCATGGGGCCATGGAACATGGGGCGATTCTGGTATTCGGTGTTCGCCATCCTCTCGATCCTCGCGATGGTGATCATTTTCGTCATCGGCATCCAGCCACCGAACGATTGGGCGCTGTACATCACCATCGGTTTCCTGATCCTGACGGCCATCGTCTGGTTCGGTTTTGAAGCCCGGCGCTTCCAGGGGCCGCCGGTGGGCGACATGATCGTCAAGCGTCAGGCGGAAATCGCCGCGGCGGAAGCGGCGTTGAACAGGGAATAGGCGAGTGATGAGTAACCTGTGGGAGCGAGCTTGCTCGCGATGAGGGCCTAAAGTTCAACATCAATGTTGACTGCCCCATCGCTATCGCGAGCAAGCTCGCTCCCACAAGGATTGCAGTGTTCAAACCTTTAACTGATCGGCATTACCCGATCAACCGGGCTTTTTTGCAGGCTGATGATCTATCCTGTGCCTCCCCCGATTCCACCCCGGAGACACCTGTGCCCGCCCTCACCGCCCGCGAGGTTTACCAGCCGTTGCGCGATGCCGCCCAGGGCATTCGTACATTCAAGCGTCTGGATGATCCGCGCACATCGAGCGCTGTGCTGGTCGACATCGACGGCTGGCGACTGATACTTGAAGTCGATGCCGGCCACTTGTGCCACTGCCTGCACGGCCAAAGCCCCGATGGCCGTGAGTATGCGTTCGACAACGGGCAGCGCTTCGGCACCGACCCGGTGAGTTTGCTCAGTACCTGGGAGCTGGCGCAGATTGAACGGTTGCTGGCCTGAATCCTTCGCAACCTATCGTTCCCTGGCCGCACTTGTGATAAACAAGCCTGAGTGATTTCTGCGTCCAAGGAGGTTCTGCCCATGCCCCGTTCCCCACGTCTGTCGCGCTGTCTGGCCTGTGCCCTGCTTGGTTTGTTCGCGGGCGGTACCCAGGCCGGCACGACGCCCCCGGCGCCCAATGCCTTGCAACCGTTGCTGGCGACGATGAATGAGCGGTTGTACATCAGCGAGCTGGTGGCGCTGACCAAGTGGGACAGCGGCAAACCGGTCCAGGACAACGCCCGGGAAGCGCAAGTCATCGCCAACGCCCGCATGCAAGCCACCCAGCGCAAACTCGACCCCGACGATGTCGCCAACCTGATCGCCGCCCAGATCGAAGCCAGCAAACTGGTGCAATATGGCCGGCTCGCGCAATGGCAAGCGACGCACAAGGCGCCGGACACGCCACGGCCAGACCTCAACAACGACATCCGGCCCAAACTCGACAAGCTGCAGAACCTGCTGCTCACGCAGTACGCCGCGTTCCTGCCCTACCGCAAAGACCCGAACTGCCCGCAATGGCTGGCCACCGAACGCTCCGCGCTGACCAAGGATTACCTGCATGACCAGGCGATGATTCGTGCGACCGGAGAGCTGTGTATCGCTGGGCGATAACCTCCAATGAGCCAGGTAGAAACCCTCGTCAAAATCCTGCTCGGCCCGTTGTTGCTGGTGCAGGGCCTGTATACCCGTCGAGTGACGCCCAGGTTGCCGGAGGCCGCAGGCGAACGCCAGGGCGAGGCCGGCAGCGGCGACGTTCTGCGCGTGTTGATTGTCGGCGACAGCGCCGCCGCGGGTGTGGGTGCGGCGACTCAAGGCGAGGCCCTCAGCGGTCGGCTCGTCGAGCGCCTGGCCGAGGATTATCAGGTGGCGTGGAAACTCTGGGCGCGCACCGGCCTGGATGCGCAAGGCTTGCTGGAACTGCTCGAACAGCACGCCGCCGAGCCGTTCGATGTGGCGCTGTTGTCGATTGGCGTCAACGATGTCACCAGCACATTGGCGGTTGATCAGTGGCTGGCCCGGCAACGGCGCTTGATGGCGCTGTTGTGCGACAAATTCGCGGTGAAGCAGATTGTGCTGTCGCCGCTTCCGCCCATGCATCTGTTCCCCGCCCTGCCCCAGCCGCTGCGCTGGTTTCTGGGTTTCAGGGCACGTCGTTTCAATGCACAGTTGGCGGATCTGGCGGAACGAGTGGATCAATGTACGATGCTGACAACCCCGCTGGCACCTGCACCGGGCTTGATGGCCAGCGATGGTTTTCATCCGGGGCCGATGCTCTACCGTCAATGGGCCGACGATGTCGCCAGGGTTATCGACCAACGCTTTCGCACTACAACAATAAAAACAGGAGTTGAAGATGTCTGAGCTGAACCTGAATTCCAATGTTGCAGCGTCCCTGAAGCACTGGCACGCGATGATCGGCAACCGCGACTTGAGCGGCTTGCCCGAATTGCTCGATCCGCAAGCGGTGTTCCGTTCGCCGATGGCGCACACGCCGTATCCGGGGGCGCCGGTGGTGTCGATGATCCTCAACACGGTCATGAACGTGTTCGAGGATTTTGCCTATCACCGCGAACTGGCGACGGCGGATGGCTTGAACGTGATCCTCGAATTCAGCGCCAGAGTCGGCGGGAAAGAGTTGAAGGGCATCGACATGATCCGCTTCAACGAGCAGGGCAAGATCGTCGAGCTCGAAGTGATGGTGCGGCCGCTGAGTGGCTTGCAGGCGCTGGGCGAGGAAATGGGCCGGCGCCTCGGTGCTTATCTGAAGGCCAGTAAGGCCTGATTTATCTGATTCAACAAATACCCTTGTGGGAGCGGGCTTGCTCGCGAAGGCGGCGAACCAGTCGATAGAGATGTTGACTGACACTCCGCTTTCGCGAGCAAGCCCGCTCCCACATTAGTTGTGTAAAAACTGAACTCATCACACCAACGGCGGGTGACTGGTCACGCAGTGAATCCCGCCGCCGCCCGCGGAAGTCGCGTCGATGTCGAGCTGCACCACCTTACGGTCCGGGTAGAGTTCGGACAGCAGGTCGAAGGCTTTGTCATCGGCTTCTTCATCGCCGAACTGCGGAGCAATGACCACGCCGGGCTCGGCATCGCGCTGGTAAGCCAGTTGCTGAGTCGACAGCGAGAACACGGCGATGGCACGCAGCTTCACTCAATGGCTGGTGGAGAACCCGGGCGAGTGATTACTGCGCCGGAAAAGTTTGCAGATAGGCCAACAGGTCTTCGATTTTTTCCGGATCGCTCAGCCCCCAGAAAATCATGCGCGTGCCGGGTACCACTTTCTTCGGCGCTTCAAGGTAGGCGATCAGGGTTTCGCGATCCCAGACCAGGTTGGCGGATTTCATCGCATCGGAATACACGTAATCCGTGGTGGCGGCGGAGTGACGACCGATCACACCATTGAGTTGCGGGCCGAAGAAGGCGCGAGCCGATTCGCCGATCTGATGGCAGCCGCTGCAGAGGCGCTTGAAGACTTTCTCCCCGGCCTGGACATCGCCCGCAGCAAGGGTGGGAGTGCTGAACAGGCCAGCGGTGAGCGCCATGGCGAGGGTCAATGCGGCGATTTTCTTCATGTTCCGTTTCCAGTCGGGTATTGCCGGATGACTATTGGAACACGGTGGTCGGGGATATCCCAAGTGGTCAAATGGACGCAATCCCTGTGGGAGCGGGCTTGCTCGCGAAAGCGATAGTCCAGTCACCTACGATGTTGAATGTGAAGGCCCCTTCGCGAGCAAGCCCGCTCCCACAGGAACTTGTGCATGGCTTATTTTTTGGATTGGGTTCGGGATGTATTGAGTTCAATAGCCGCCTGAATCAATGCCTTCAGCGCCGTTTCGTTGATCTGCTCGCCCTCGTGGATATCAATCGCACGGCGGGTATTGCCTTCAAGGCTTGCGTTGAACAGTTTTGACGGATCGTCCAGTGAAGCACCCTTGGCAAAGGTCATCTTCACCACTTGCCTGTAGGTTTCCCCGGTACACAGGATGCCGGCATGGGACCACACCGGCACACCCCGCCACTTCCACTCTTCAATCACTTCGGGGTCAGCTTGCTGGATAATCTTGCGGATGCGCGCCAGAGTTTCGCCGCGCCAGTCCGCCAGTTCGCGGATTCTTTCGTCGATCAGCGCCGAAGCTTCGCCTGACTCAACCTTGTCCGTTTTCATCGCCATCTCCACCTTCTTCATGAGGGTTGTGATCGATGAGGGTAGACGGCGTTCGAGGTTTTTTAAACGCAGCGGACTGGTGGCAGCGCAACGCGACACAGCTGGCCGGTTTCAGTGTTTGCTCATCAATCCATGCAGCACGCCGAACCGCAAACCCGGTTCAGACGCAATCATATGCGTGATCCCGAACACCTTGAACGCCGCCAGCATGACCACCAGACCGCCGGGCAAAATGCTCAGGCGATGGGTGGGCAAACCCGCCAACTTGAGGTGTTTGACATGTTTGACTTCCAGCAGTCGCAACGACAGGCGCAACAGGCCGCCGTAGGTGATGCCGCTTTGACCATCGTCATTCAAGCCATTGGCCTTGAGCACCTTGGTCAGCATCCGCGCCGTCCCGGAAGAGCCGATCGCCTGCTGCCAGCCCATGGCGCGGTAACGGCGGGCAATGCGTTCGAATTGCACGGTGGCCGCGCGTTCGGCCTCCAGCAGCGCTTCTGCCACGATCCGCCCGCCATGGAAGTAATGCGCACCGAAGGTTCCGCTGCCGATGGCAATGCTCTCGGTAACCAGCAACTGGTCGCCACGGCCGATGATCATTTCCGTGGAGCCACCGCCGATATCCACCACCAGCCGCGTGCTTTGCGCCGGCAAGGTGTGGGCCACGCCGGCGTACACCAGTTGCGCTTCTTCCTGACCGGAAATGACGTCGATGCGAAAGCCCAGGTGACGCTCGGCGCTGGCCAGGAACAGCGGCGCGTTGTCCGCTTCGCGCACGGCGCTGGTGGCCACCGCCCGCACGCGCCCGGCCTCAAAACCGCGCAACTTCTTGCCGAATCGCGCCAGCGCCTGCCAGCCCCGGTCCAGCGCCAATTCATCGAGTGCCCCGCCCTGCAGGCCTTCGGCCAGACGCACCGGTTCACGCAGGGTTTTCACTTCCTGGATGACCATCTGCTGGTTCCGTCTCACCGACTGACCAATCATCAGGCGAAACGCATTGGAACCCAGGTCGATGGCGGCAAACAGCGGGGCATCTTTCATACGGGGTTCCTTGCACATTCATCTGCCGGCAGGCTGACGGCCGCCGGGTACTCAAGACGGATTGCGAAGATCTTGCCATGGCTTTCGATGACACCAAGATGACACCAGCGGGCATCACCACTTCGTAACAAACTTTGTCCAGGATCGGCAGTGCCACCCACGACCCGAGTGTCTCACCATGCTTTCCAATCAGGACACCTTGATCCAGCGCATCCACCGCGAGCTGCTCGATATCAGTGACGAAGAGCTGGAACTGGAATTATCGGAAGACGGACACAACCTGGACGCACTGTTCGATGAACACATCGAGGATGGCAGCGAGAAAGAAGCCCGGCGCCGTTACTTCGCCGAACTGTTTCGCCTGCAAGGCGAACTGGTGAAACTGCAGAGCTGGGTGGTGAAAACCGGGCACAAAGTGGTGATCCTGTTCGAAGGCCGCGATGCCGCCGGCAAGGGTGGCGTGATCAAGCGCATCACCCAGCGCCTCAACCCTCGGGTTTGCCGGGTGGCCGCCCTACCCGCCCCCAACGACCGCGAACGCACGCAGTGGTATTTCCAGCGCTACGTTTCGCACCTGCCCGCCGCCGGCGAAATCGTGTTGTTCGACCGCAGCTGGTACAACCGCGCCGGGGTCGAGAAGGTCATGGGGTTCTGTAATGACGACCAGTACGAAGAGTTCTTCCGCACCGTGCCGGAATTCGAGCGCATGCTCGCCCGCTCCGGCATCCAGCTAATCAAGTACTGGTTCTCGATTTCCGACCAGGAACAGAACCTGCGCTTTCTCAGCCGCATTCACGACCCGCTCAAGCAGTGGAAACTCAGCCCCATGGACCTGGAGTCGCGCCGCCGCTGGGAAGCCTATACCAAGGCCAAGGAAATCATGCTCGAGCGCACCCACATTGCCGAAGCGCCATGGTGGGTGGTGCAGGCCGACGACAAGAAAAAGGCCCGGCTCAACTGCATCCATCACCTGCTCAACCAGATGCCTTATGAAGAAGTCGAGCTGCCGGTAATCGAATTGCCGCAGCGGGTCCGGCAGAAAGACTATTCACGCGTCCCGGTGCCGCAGGAAATCATCGTGCCGGAGATTTACTAAAGCTCCCTCGCCACAATTAATCGACAGTCGCTGGACTACCGGTGTCCTGACGAATGGCCATAAAGCCGTCATCGAATCGTCATGGAACAACCGCCATACTCAGTCCATCCAATGCGTGCTTTAACTTTCTGCTGCCAATTCTGGCGGCTTTTTTTTGTGTTTTTTTCAGGCATTGCCGGGGCGCATGCCCTTGAACCTCATACAAAAGCCCCCCATCCGTCTCGCCCCTTCCGTGTATTGATTGGCTGAAGGCTTTTCTGACAGCCACGGACCTCAATACAAGCTTCCTAATCCCACACGCGCTCAAGACACGACCGACAGCATCCCCACGCCCCTGGCGCGCACTCTTGTCCCTGAAAAGCGATCACTTGATTTGGCGCCCAGGGAGGGGCATTTCACTGAAAGGAATGCACTCATGGGACAGGATCTTGAGGGGTACCACTGCGCCGTCTGCCGCGACCAGGCCAAGGCCCGCGCCCGACAGCCCAAGCACTGGGATGCGGCAGAGGAGCAACGCAAATACGCGGAAATGCTGGCTCGACAACGGGCGCGCGAAGAGCAGGCCAACCAGGCGTGGGAAGAAAAAAAGGCCCGGGAAGAAGCGGCACGCGTAAAGGTCACCCTGCGCATCGGCGTATTTTTCGACGGCACCGGCAACAACCCGTTCAATGTCGAGATGGGGCGTAAATGCGGGGCTCATCATCCGGTGTCGGAGGACGATCTGGATGGCAGTTGCAAGCCGTATATGCGGGACCCTGAGAGCAGTTATGGGGGGGAAGTGACGAATGTTAAGCGGTTGCATGAGTTGTATGCGGAAACTCATGACGCGCAAATAATAACTCGACAAAAACACGTATTCGATAAGGTCTACGTCGAAGGAATTGGCACAACCGCAGGCGAACCAGACCGATTGCTGGGCGCCGCGTTCGGTCGCGGTGAGACCGGAATCGAGGCCCGGGTATATGACGCGTTTGCTCAGATCAAACGGCGGTTACGCAACTTCCATGAACGCTTCCCGGACCTGCAGATCCAGTCCCTGATCTTCGATGTCTTCGGCTTCAGCCGTGGCGCGGCCGCCGCCCGCCACTTTGCCTACTTGTGCATGGTCGGCATCAACAGCCCGCTCGTAGATACGTTGTACCTGCCGGATCGCCTGTTCGCCCGCGGCTTCAGCAAGGTGTTCGGTGAAGGGGTCAAGACCGGGTTCATCGGTCTGTTCGACACCGTCGCTTCCGTGGGTGGCCTGAGCAACCTGGGGTATGTGCGCAGCCCCGCTGCCCCCGGGGTCAAGCTGCACTTGGCGCCGCGTTTCTTCCCCAACGTTCTGCAACTGGTGGCCCGGGACGAATACCGCGCCAACTTCGCCCTTAACCGCGTCGGCCCGGACCATCCGGAAATCAGCCTGCCGGGAGCCCACTCGGACATCGGCGGGGGTTACCGGGATGACGTCGAAGAGTGCGTGCTACTCAGCCCCCTGCAAGCCCTGGACGTGGGCGAGTTCACCGAGGTCAAAACCACCTCGATCTACCGCGAGGCCGAGCAGGAACGGGAAAAATGGCACGCCAAGGGTTGGCCACTGGAAATGCTGGAACTGGTGACTCCAGATCCCGTCAAGCTGCTGCCTGCCCCCAGAGAGCAGGCAGCGCCGAAACAGAAGCGGGTGTTTGTCGGCTTGCAGCTACGGCGCAAGGTCAGTGCCGGACTGGCGCTGGTGTACTTGCGGGTGATGTATGAAGCCGCCAAAAAGCATGGGGTGGAGTTTGACGACCTTCAAGAAGATCCCGAATTGGCTCCGCCTGTCGAACTTCAGTCCATGTGTGAGCGGTTTGTCGCGGGGGACTACAGCCTGACCGCTGCCGAAGAGCAACTGCTGAAGCTACGTTACATCCACCAGTCGTCGCACTGGAACCCGACTTTTCTCTCCGGGCCTCGCAGCACCCGATTCGAGCTGGCTTATGCCCATGTCCCCACGGCGGATACCGTAAGGGTGCTCCACCCCCATGTTCCGGAATGGAGGCTGTCACCATGAAAACCCTCATGGCACTACTGGCAACGTTGGCGATCAGCGCCTGCCAGTCCGGCGATCCGCTATCCGCCAAAAATGATTACAGAACATCCTGGTGGTACATCGGTTTCACCGAACCCGCCCACATGACCGTCTGGGTCGAGACCTCGGCTGTCGAGGACATAAAGGGACGGGTACTTCACCATATCGCGGCGGGCGCAGCAGCCCGCAGTGATAATGAGAATGGCACCGAAAATGCTCACGGATGGATAGGTGTGGGTGGCGCCGGCATGCCCGTCACGGGCGCCGACCTGCCAAAACGCCTCTTTGTGCGCTGGCAATCGATTGTCGAACGCCAGACCTACGCCGGCTGGATCGATATCTCCGAATCGACCCGCGACATCATGCGCAACTCGACGGCCCAGCGTTGTCACGAGACACCCCAGTTCACCGCCAACCCAAGTGCCGCCCTGAATCTGGGACTGGCGCCGGGCGGCATCATTCAGGTCTGGGTTCGGGACGACTGCTTCCGCGCCCACAAAGTCGACCGCGGACAAGTCGGCATCGAACCCTTGGGTCCCAACCAAGGCAAGTACAACGGCCATTACAGAAAAATCAAAGACTCCTCCCAACGCTACATCGAACGCTTCGGCATCCCCTATGGCAGTTGGTAATCATGAGCCTTGGTTTTCACCCATGTCCCCACGGCGGACACCGTGCGGGTGCACCACCCCCATGTTCCGGAATGGAGGCTGTCACCATGAAAAACCTCATTGCACTACTGGCCACGTTGGCGATAAGCGCGTGCCAGCCCGTCGATCCGCTGTCAGCCAAAAATGACTACAAACTGCGCTGGTGGGGAATTGGCTTCACCGAGCCTGCCCACATGACGGTCTGGGTCGAGACCTCGGCTGTCGAGGACATAAAGGGGCGAATCATTCACGATGTCGCTGCGGGTTCTGCGGGCAGCAGCGACCTCGAAAATGGCACCGAAAATGCTCGTGGCTGGGTGGGCACGGGTGGTGAGGGCATGCCGGTGTTGGGCGCCGACCTGCCCAAACGCCTCTTTGTGCGCTGGCAATCGATTGTGGAGCGCAAGACCTACGCCGGCTGGATCGATATCTCCGAATCGACCCGCGACATCATGCGCAACTCGACGGCCCGGCGTTGCCACAAGTACCCGCAGCATAGCGCTAACTCGAGTGCGCAACTGAATCTGGGACTGGCGCCGGGCGGCATCATTCAGGTTTGGGTTCGGGACGAGTGCTCGCACGCCCACAAAGTCGACCGCGGGCAAGTCGGCATCGAACCCTTGGGGCCCGACCAAGGCAAGTACAACGGCTTCTACGGCAAGATCAAAGACTCCTCCCAACGCTACATCGAGCGCTTCGGCATTCCCTATGGCAGTTGGTAATCATGAGCCTTGGTTTTCGCCCATGTCCCCACGGCGGATGCCGTACGGGTGCATTACCCTCATGTACCAGAATGGACGCTGTCACCATGAAAATTCTATTTGCCTTGCTGGCAATGTTGGCGATAAGCGCGTGCCAGTCCGCCGATCCGCTGTCAGCCAAAAATGATTACAGAACGCCCTGGTGGTACATCGGCTTTACCGAGCCTGCTTACATGACTGTTTGGGTGGAAACGACTGCGGTTGTCGATATACAGGATCGACTTATCCCCGCAGGGGCCTCAGGCGCAGCGGCGCAAACGCCAGACGGTGAATACACCAAGGAAATCGCTCGCGGATGGGATGGCATTGGCGGCTCTAGCATGCCGGTCACGGGCGCCGACCTGCCAAAACGCCTCTTTGTGCGCTGGCAATCGATTGTCGAACGCCAGACCTACGCCGGCTGGATCGATATCTCCGAATCGACCCGCGACATCATGCGCAATTCGACGGCCCGGCGTTGCCACAAGTACCCGCAGCATAGCGCTAACCCGAGTGCGCAACTGAATCTGGGACTGGCGCCGGGTGGCATCATTCAGGTTTGGGTTCGGGACGAGTGCTCGCGCGCCCACAAAGCCGACCGCGGGCAAGTCAATGTCGAGCCCTTAGGTCCGTATCTTGGAAAAAACAAGGGCCGGTACGCGTGGAAGATCAAAGACTCTTCCCAACGCTACATCGAACGCTTCGGCATTCCCTATGGCAGTTGGTGACTACCTCAATCGTCATTAACCTACAAACATTCCTGTGCCGCACGCTCGAAACTCGATGGCACGAAGGTTGACGCCAGCAGCTTGCGTTCGTACAGGAACACCTTGCCGCCGTTCGAGGCCTTGTAGGTTTCCATCACATTGTCCGCCGCCACCTTGCTCGGGACGACGATGCGGTAGCTGCGCTGGGTCTGCGATACGGTGGGGTTGAGCGCTTCGTGCTGTAACTTCGGCACCACGCAATGGGTGTATTCCTCGGGTGACTTCGACGTCTGCAAGGTCAGCGTCGGGTCATTCGGCGTGCCGGCACAACCGGCCAGCAGCAGCGAGACGAAGGCCATGGCGGGGGCAAGGGAAGCGCGCATGAGTCAGGTCCTGTAAAGCAATCCACGGTTGATTGAGTGCCCGCCGTTCAATGGGCGACGGGATTGGTTAACTTGCTGTTGTTTCAGCCGGCCGTTACCAGCGCTTTCAACGACGCATCGAACTGTTTCAGCGCGGTCAGTTGCAGGTCGCGTTGCTGTTCGATTTGCGCGGCGATCTCGGGCGCGGCTTTGTCATGCACCCACACCGACGGCAGTTGTTTCTCCACCGCGCCTTCGGCCTTGCCGATGTATTGCAGGTTGGCGTCGTAGAACCGCGCGGCGAAACGTGCTTCGACCCGGTCGTTACGCTGGGTCAGCAACTGGTTGTGGGTATCGAGCATCACCACCACGTCCGGGTGGGCCTGCACCAGCGCATCGAGGTTGTCGTAGACCGTCACGGACAGAAAGCTGTTGTGCAGTGAACCCATCAGCCAGTCGATGGCCAATTGCGGATCGGAGCTGTTGACGAACGCCTGGCGAATCCGCGCATCCAGTGCGTTCTTCGCACCGTTCACGGCCACCGAGTGGTATTGCTCGAGGTATTGCTGGTTTTCCACGGTGTTTTCGCTGTAGAGCACCCCGACCGTCTGCCCGTATTGCAACCCGCTGTGACCGCCGATAATCGGCGACAGGCGGCAAGCGCTTGTGTCCTCGGCGTAGGCCGATGCGGTGGATGCAACACTGCCCAGCAACAGGGCAATCACAGCCAGTCGGGTCAACATTTTCATCGCGCAGGTTCCTTGAGCAGCGTGTTCAATGCAGGCGATTTTCCGCCTTTGCACAAAAAACAGAACTTGCGATTCTTGATGATGACTATTGACTGAACCGATAGTGCGACAGCGCCAGCGGCAAACACTTTGTGGCGAGGGAGCTTGCTCCCTCGCCACAGGTATAGGTTCGTGTGCTTACTGTACGTTCTTCAGCTTGACCACATCACCGGAGATTTTGGTGGTGTAACCCGTCAGGACCCACGCCCAGAACCAGCGTTCCTGCACCTGTGTGTTGATCATGGCATCGCCGCCTTTGGCCTTGATTGCCTCGTCCTGTGCGCGTACAAAACGACTGTTCTGACGGATAGGGATGACGCCAAACAGCAACAGGCCGGTGGCGCTCGCTTCACTGTGGCCCAGCACGGTGTACTGGCTGCTGTCGTAATGCTGGGTATTCATCGGGGCACTGTTGCAACCGGCCAATACCAGGCCGAACAGGGTAACGGCAGCCACTTTACTGAGGTATTTCACTGAACAACTCCAGGGGGAAAACGCCCGTGATCCAATTCTCGGGCTGTGCGCATCCTAGCAAAATGATGCCTCATTGACATCACTCTTGAGGCTGACCATAAAAACAGGGTTCAGTTGGCGCAAATTTACCGGTCTATGGCGCATACAGTGCTGTGGCGACAGCTGCAATCAGCGGATAGTCAGACGCTTTATCAAGGAGAGAAACCATGGTCACTTGCTACCTGAAATACGTACTCGACCCCTACCAGCTCGAAGCCTTCGAGCACTACGGCAAGTTGTGGATTCCACTGGTAGAAAAATTCGGCGGCCAGCACCACGGCTACTTTTTGCCTTCGGAGGGCGCCAACAACATCGCCCTGGCCCTGTTCACCTTCCCCAGCCTGGCGGCGTACGAACATTACCGGCAGCAATCGATGAGCGATCCGGACTGCATCGCGGCGTTCAAGTACGCCGAAGAGAGGAAATTCATCCTCAGCTACGAGCGTTCATTCATGCGGCCGGTGTTTGGCTGAAAGGCTCGCTGACTCAGTCTTTTTTCAGATCCAGGCAATAGGTGTAGTAACCGGGGTCGCGCACCCAGCCCAGGGATTCATACAGGCGCTGGGCGGTGAAGTTGTCGGTGGCGGTTTCCAGGGTCATGCCCTTGCCGCCAGCCAGCTGCGCAAAGTCGCGGGCGGTGTTCATCAGCAGTGTGCCGACGCCTTTGCCCCGGGCGGCGGGCGTGGTGAACAGATCACCAAGCAACCAGGTGCGGTGGGCGTCGATGGAGGAAAAGGTCGGGAACAACTGGACGAAGCCGAGGTTTTCCCCGTCGCTGTCCCGGGCAAGAAAAATCACCGATTCATCCCGGGCGATGCGCTCGGCAATGAAGGCACGCGATTGCGCCAGGTTCGATGGCTGCCTGTAGAACATCCGGTACGCGTCAAACAAAGGGGCGATCTGGTCGATGTGCGATGCGTCGGCGCGCAGGGCCTGAATAGCCATGAGGGTGCTCCATTGCGGTCTCAAGGATTTACAGACTAGCAATGGCCAGGAAACAACGACGCACTATTTTCCTGAAAGCACCGTTAACCCTGTGGGAGCGGGCTTGCTCGCGAAGGCGGCAGCACATTAAACATGGATGTGACTGATCCACCGCTTTCGCGAGCAAGCCCGCTCCCACATTAGGTTTGCACACTGATTGCCGGTTGCAATCAGACCCGCACGTTACGCCCCGGCAGCGAACTGCGCTGGCTGCTTTCCCAACCTTCGACCAACCCCACCGGCACATCCGACGCCGGCAGCATCTTCACGCCACGCACCAGATCGGACGCCCGTTCGGCGAGCATGATGGTCGGCGCATTGAGATTGCCGTTCGGCTCCGTCGGGAACACCGACGAATCGATCACCCGCAGACCGGCGATGCCGCGCACGCGCAATTCGGAGTCGACCACCGCCATGTCGTCCTCGCCCATGCGGCACGAACCGCACGGATGGTAGGTGCTTTCCAGGTTGTCACGCACGAAGGCGTCGAGGTCTTCATCGCTGGTCACCTGCGCGCCCGGGGCGATTTCGCCGTCGCGGAAGCGGTCCATGGCTTTCTGGCCGATGATTTCCCGGGTCAGGCGAATACAGCGGCGGAAGCCTTCGCGGTCCTCTTCCCGTTGCAGGTAGTTGAAGCGAATCTCTGGATGCTCGTACGGATCGGCCGAGCGTACCCGCACATAACCACGGCTTTTCGGTTTGTTGGGACCGGTCAGCACCATGAAACCATGGCCCTTGATCGGCTTGTTGCCGTCGTAGCGCATCGCCGCCGGCAGGAAGTGGAACTGGATGTCCGGCCAGCGCAGACCCTTCTCGGAGCGGATGAAACCACCGGCCTCGAAGTGGTTGGTGGCACCGAGGCCGTCCTTGAACAACAGCCAGCGCAGACCGATCATCAGCTTGCTCAGCGGGTCCATCTTGCTGTTGAGGGTCACCGGTTCCTTGCAGCCGAACTGGATGTACACCTCGGCGTGATCCTGCAGGTTCTCCCCTACCCCCGGCAGATCATGGCGCACGCCGATCCCGGCCTTGCGCAGGACCTCGGCTGGGCCGATGCCGGAGCGTTGCAGCAGGTGCGGCGAACCGATGGGGCCGGACGAGATCAGCACTTCGCGGTTGCAACGCACCTGGTGGGTCTGACCACCGTGGTCATACATGACCCCCACCGCCCGCTTGCCTTCAAGGATGATCTGGCGGGTCATCGCATGGGTGATCACCGTCAGGTTCGGACGGCCCATGGCCGGGCGCAGATACGCGTTGGCCGTGGAGCAACGCACGCCATTCTTGACGGTCATGTGCATGGCACCAAAACCTTCCTGCATGTAGCCGTTGCAGTCTTCGGTCTTGATGTAGCCCGCTTCGGCACCGGCTTCGACCCAGGCGCCGTACAGCGGGTTTTTCATGTGGTTGCCGTTGGTGGTGTGCAGCGGCCCGCTCTGACCGCGATAGCTGTCACCACCTGACTCGTAGCTCTCGGCGCGCTTGAAGTACGGCAGGCAGTTGCGATAGCCCCAGCCTTCGGCCCCCAGGGATTCCCATTCGTCGAAATCCAGCGCGTGGCCACGGATGTACACCAGGCCGTTGATAGACGACGAACCGCCCAGCACCTTGCCCCGTGGGCAGTGAATCCGCCGGCCGTTGAGGTAAGTCTCCGGCTCGGTCTCGTAGCGCCAGTTGTATTTCTTGGTGTTCATCGGGATCGAGAAGGCACTGGGCATCTGGATCACTACGCTCTTGTCACTGCCGCCGAATTCCAGGACCAGCACCGAGGTGGCCGGGTCTTCGCTCAGGCGGTTGGCCAACACACAACCTGCCGAGCCTGCGCCAATGATGATGTAGTCGTATTTTTGCGTCGCCATTTTTTGCGTGGTCATTCTTTGCGTGGTCATAGTTATCTCCCGACCGTCGATTCAGTGAATACCCGCGGTGGCTGCTGCTTGTGGGTCAGCGTGTCGCCGGTGGTGTATTGCGGGGAGGTTTTTTCGATCTGCTGGATCACCGCTTCTTCGCGCTTGAGATCGATCGAGCGGCTCAGCCAGTAGTACGCCAGCCCCGAGACGATCAGCCCGACCAGCCAGGCGATGTCAATGCTGCCCAGCGCCTTGGCGAGCGGGCCGACATACACCTCGCGCTGTTCAACGCCGTCGAAGATGTAGAAGAACGGGATCATCGAGATAAAACCGATGGCATACGCGGCGATCCCGCGCAGCCCCCAGCTGCCATAGATGTTGCCGTGGGGCATGAAGAAGTGCGGGATGGCGTAGCGGCCCTTGCGCACGAAGAAGTAGTCGGTGAGGTTGACCGAGGTCCAGGGCACCAGGAAGTACAGCATCACCACCAGGTAGATCCCCAGCACCGACAGGCCTTTGCCCGAACTCTGGATGCTCAGCGCCACGCCCAGTTGCAGCAGGATCACGAAGCCGATGGCCAGGATGCGTGCCTTGCGTGTTGGCTCGATGTGCTTGATCGAGTCGACACAGGTCAGCGTGGTCAGTTTGGCGCTGTAGATATTCATCGCGATCACCGGCAGGAACGCCAGGATAGTGACGACCACCACCGCCGTGCCCACCAGCGGCGACACGGTGTTGCCGACTTGCCCGAGGGCCACCAGCACGTCCGTGGAATGCAGGTGATCGGCGAGCCAGCCACCCACGGAAATCATCCACGCACCAGACAGCGAAGCCCCGAGAAACACCACCGCGATCAGCTTGCCGCTGGAGGTGTTCTTCGGCAGGTAGCGCGAGTAGTCCGACACGTACGGGGCATAGGCGATGTTGTAGCTGGCGGCCGCCGCAAACTGCGCGATGAAACCGGTCCAGTTGAAACCCAGCGGTTCCCGGGCCACTTCACCCGCTGCCAGCGCCGGCATGGCCGCATCCGGCACCCAACCCATCAGCACCGCCACGGTCACCAGGCCATACAGTGGCAGCGACAGGAACAATGCCCATTTGAAACTGCGGTGCATCCAGTCGTGGCCGAGAATCGCCAGCACCGCTGCCGGAATGGTCACCGCCACCGCGATCACTGCGGGGTTGAACCCGAACAGCGTGTGCAACCCCTGCATCATCAACACCAGGTTGACGATGTTGAAGCCGGCGAACACGAACAGCGTCGCCAGCAGCACCAGGATCACTCCGCGATAACCGAACTGCGCACGGGACTGGATCATTTGCGGCAAGCCAAGGTGCGGGCCTTGCGAGCCATGGAACGCCATGAACAGCGTGCCGAACATGATGCCCAGCGTGCCGGCGAGCGTGGTCCACAGCGCGGTCAGGCCAACGCTCGGGCCGACGAAGCCGATGGTCATGGTGAAGAAGGTGAAATTGCCGAGAAACCAGAACGGGCCCTGGCTCGACAGTTTGTCGGTGCGCTCGTTCTCGGGGATGAAGTCAATCGAATGCCCCTCGACGACGGATTTTTCATCGAGGCTGGACACGCTCGGGGCGGACTTGGCGTTAGTGTTCATGATGGACTCTTATTGTTGGAAGATCATGACGAGATAACCGCGTTCTTTTCGGTGAACGTCCTTGTAATGAGCACCTCTGTGGTGAGGGAGCTTGCTCCCGTTGGACTAGCGCAAAACCTGTGGGAGCGGGCTTGCTCGCGAAAGCGGTGGGTCAGGCAACATAGATGTCGGATGTGCCGGCCTCTTCGCGAGCAAGCCCGCTCCCACAAGGGCGCGCTTCAGCCTGGCAGCGTGATCCATACCGCCTTGGTTTCGAGCAGGTAATCGAGCTGCTCGGCGCCCAGGTCCTTGCCGAATCCGGACTGTTTGTAGCCACCGAACGGCATCGACGGATCGAGGGTGCCGTGGGCGTTGACGTAGACCGAACCTGCCTTGAGGCGCGGGATCAGGCTGTGCACTTTGCCAAGGTCGTTGGAATACAGTGCGGCAGCCAGGCCAAAGGGCGAGTCGTTAGCCAGGGCCAGTGCCTCTTCCTCATCATCGAACGGTGCAGTGACCAGCACCGGGCCGAAGATCTCTTCCTGGACAATGCGCATGTCGTTGCGGCAATTGGCGAAGATGGTTGGCTCGACGAAGAAGCCAGGGCCATCGACCGGTTGGCCGCCGTAGACCAGTTCGGCGCCTTCGGCCTTGCCGGTTTCGATGTACTCGGTCACACGCTGCTTTTGCAGGGCCGAAACCAGCGGGCCGATGAAGCAGTCCGGGTCCAGGCCCGGGGCCATTTTCAGGGTGCGTGTGTAGGCGATCAGCTCACGCAGGAATTCGTCGTAGACGCTGCTATGAATATAGGCCCGTGTACCGGCATCGCATACCTGCCCGGAGTTGAAAAACACGCCGTTGGCGACCGCTTGCGCTGCGGTGGGGATGTCGGCGTCGGCGCAGACGATGACCGGTGATTTGCCACCGAGTTCGAGGGTCAGGCGTTTCATGTCATCCAGCGCTGCGCGGCCGACAGTCTGACCGACCGGAGTCGATCCGGTGAAGGTCAGTTTGTCGATGCCGGGGTGCGTGGCCATGGCCGCACCGACCACGCTGCCGCGCCCGGTGACGATGTTGATCACGCCGTCGGGGATGCCCGCTTCCTGCACCAGTTCAGCGAAGCGCAGGGCCGACAACGAAGTCAGCTCGGCGGGTTTGACTACCACGGTGCAACCGGTCGCCAGGGCCGCGCCGAGTTTCCAGGCCATGGTCTGCAACGGGAAGTTCCACGGCACGATGGCGCCGACCACGCCGACTGCTTCCTTGCGGGTATAAGCCAGGTAATTGCCCGGCAGCGAAGGCTCGACGGTACGGCCATGCAGCTTGGTGGCCCAGCCGGCGAAGTAACGCAGGGTGTCGACGGTGCCCTGGATGTCCACGTCCTTGGCGAAGGCCACGGACTTGCCCATGTCGATGGATTCGATTTCCGCCAGCTCGGCAGCGTTCTGTTCGATCAGGTCGGCCAGGCGTTGCATCATCCGTTCGCGCTCGGCCGGTTTGGCCTGACGCCAGGCGCCGCCGTCGAACTGGGCGCGGGCGGCTTGCACGGCGCGGTCCAGATCGTCGGTAGTACCCATGGGAATACGGGTGATCAGGCCTTCGGTCGAGGGCTCGATCACATCGGAGGTTTCGCCGTTGCTGGATTCAACCCAGGCGCCGCCGATGAACATCTTCTGGACCTTGCTGAGGAAGGTCTGGGTGGCTTCGCTGACGCCGAATTTTTGCAGGTAACTTTTGACGATCGTGTCCATTTTTATTCTCTCTGCCCGGCAGTCAGGCACTGCCGGGGCTCTGGTTTCTGAGCTTTGTGGTTTCGATGATCAGGCTGGAGTCGACTCGCTCTCGGCGGCGGCCCGCACCTTGCCACGTTCGTGGAAGATGAAACCAATGCTGTTGAGCAACAGTTGCGCGGCGAGGATCGAGGTCATGCCGGTCGGGTCGTACACCGGCGCCACTTCCACCAGGTCCATGCCGACGATGTTGCCCTTGCTGCGCTTGGCCAGGGCCTGGATGATTTCCAGTACTTCGTAGTAAAGGAAGCCGCCGTGGCTCGGGGTGCCGGTGCCGGGGGCGATAGACGGGTCGAAACCGTCGATGTCGATGGTGATGTAGTAGTTGATGTTCTGCGGGATCAGCGCCAGCACGCCCTCGACACCAAGGCGACGCACATCACGCACCGAGAGAATTTTCGAGCCGGCTTCATGGGCCGCTTCGTAGTCGTCGCGGTTGGACGACGACACGTTGCGGATGCCCATTTGGGTCATGCCGACAATGTGGTTCATTTCCGAGGCACGACGCAGCGGGTTGCCGTGGCCGTAGCGCACGCCGTGGCGTTCGTCGACGAAATCCAGGTGCGCATCGAAGTGAATGATGTGGATCGGGCCGCGGCCTTCGAAGGCCTTGATCACTGGCGCGTGCACCGAGTGGTCGCCGCCGAGCACCACCGGCATCACGCCGGCATCGAGGATCTTGCGTACGGCGTATTCGGTGTTCTTGTTACTGGTTTCCATGTCGGTATGCACGATGTCGGCATCACCGACGTCGACCATGCGTACGTCCGAAGCGGTGAGGTACATCACGTCATCTTCGTGGTCGTAGGCGCCGGCGTGGCCGAAGGAAAACAGCGTCGATGCTTCGCGAATCCCGCGTGGTCCGAAGCGTGCGCCGGAGCGCCACTGGGTGCCCATGTCGTTGGGTACGCCAAGCACCGCGACGTCGGCATCCAGCGCGTCCCAATCGGTGCACACCGGGGATTTGCCAAAGGTGCAATGCCCCACGAATGGCAGGTTCAGACGACCGGATTCATAACCGTTGTTCGACATTTCTAGCCTCTCCACTTCTTGTTATCGGCCTGGCGGACTGCAAGGCGACCGCCGTTGGAAAGACTATGGGCGCAGGTTTTCGTGGAAAAAATGCTAAACATCAGATACTCATATCGGCATTACCGATGCATCCACCAGCGGGAGGTTCCAGGTGATTCAGCTGCACGATGTCGATCTGAAGTTGCTCAGAGTATTTGCCACGATTGTCCGCTGTGGCGGCTTTTCCGCCGCGCAGGCGGCGTTGAACGCCGGGCAGTCAACCATCAGCGAACAGATGACCCACCTGGAAACCCGCCTCGGGGTCAAACTCTGCCAGCGCGGGCGCAGCGGCTTTCGCTTGACCGAGCAAGGCGTGGCGATCCATGAAGCCACCCAGCGCCTGCTGTCGGCGGTGGAAAATTTCTGCATGGACGCCGACGTACTCAAGCAGCACATCAGCGGCAAGCTCAACCTGGGGATCATCGACACCACGATTACCGACCCCGATTCGCCCATTCCGCGCACCACCCAGCGCTTCGTCTCCCGCGGGCATGACGTGCACCTGAACGTGTACGTCGGCACTCCGGCGGAGCTCGAAGAGCGCGTGCTCGACGGCCGGCTGCACCTGGCCATCGGGCACTTCCCGATCCATGTGCCGGGCCTGCAACACACACCGCTGTATCAGGAAGCCCTCGGTTTGTATTGCGGGCGGCGCCACCCGTTGTATGGCAGTCATGCCGAAGGCGAGGAACTGCTCGAAGAGGTTGGCGCAGGGCGGATCGTGGTGCGCGGCTACATGCAGCAATACGACCTGGAACACCTGGGCGTCAGCAAGGCGGCGGCCACCGTGGACAACATCGAGGCGTCGGCGATCCTGATCATCTCCGGCGCCTACATCGGTTTTCTGCCCGAACACTTCGCCAGCCAATGGCTCAAGACCGGCGAAATGCATCAACTGGCACCCGCGAGCTTGCGTCTGAAATCGCCGTTCGACGTGATCACCCGACGCGGTACGGCACCGCCGCCGATCCTCCAGGCGTTCCTCGAGGACCTGGCCGCCAGCGCCCGTAAAACCGGCACGCCGTGAGGTGACGCTCGCCAAATTGAAATTTTGCCGGGCATACTGATTTTAGTTCGCCAACCTTGCAGGCCCGTCATGCGCATCCACGTCACCTTCATCGACCGCGTCGGAATCACCCAGGAAGTGCTGGCCCTGCTCGGCGGACGCAGTTTCAATCTGGACGCCGTGGAGATGGTGCCGCCGAATGTCTACATCGACGCGCCGACCCTCGGTACCGAGGTGCTGGAGGAGCTGCGCGAAGCGCTTTTCGGTGTGCACGGCGTGCAAGCGGTGACCATGGTCGACATCCTCCCGGGGCAACGCCGGCGCCTGCAACTGGACGCATTGCTGGCAGCCAGTTCCGACCCGGTGCTGGCGGTGGATGATCGCGGCCATGTGCTGCTGGCCAACCCGGCGCTGATCGCCCTCTGCGGGCGTGAACCGGCCGGTGAATCGCTGACCGCACTGTTCGACGATGCCGATTTGCAGCGCACCCTGATCGCCCATCATTTCCGCCTGCCGATGCACGAGGTCAGCCTCGGCGGCCAGACCTTGCTCCTCGACGCCATGCCAATCACCGACGCCGGCGCCCTGCTCACCCTGTATCAACCCAATCGCATCGGCGAACGCCTGTCGGCGCTGCACCATGACCACGCCGAAGGCTTCGATGCGCTGCTCGGCGAATCGCCGCCGATCCGTGCGCTCAAGGCCCGCGCTCAGCGTGTAGCGGCCCTCGATGCGCCGTTGTTGATCCAGGGTGAAACCGGCACCGGCAAAGAACTCGTGGCCCGTGCCTGCCACGCGATCAGTCCACGGCACGATGCGCCGTTCCTCGCCCTGAACTGCGCGGCGCTGCCGGAGAGCCTGGCCGAAAGCGAGCTGTTCGGCTACGCCCCCGGCGCCTTCACCGGCGCACAACGGGGCGGCAAGCTCGGTCTGCTGGAACTGGCCGATCAGGGCACGGTGTTCCTCGATGAAGTGGGTGAAATGTCGCCTTATCTGCAAGCCAAGTTGCTGCGCTTTTTGAGCGATGGCTGCTTCCGTCGGGTCGGTGGCGACAAAGAGGTCCGGGTCAATGTGCGGGTACTCAGCGCCACCCACCGCGACCTGGAAAAAATGGTCGCCGAAGGACGTTTTCGCGAGGACCTGTTCTACCGCCTCAACGTGCTCAACCTGCAAGTACCGCCGCTACGCGAGCGCGGTCACGACATCCTGCTGATGGCCAATCACTTCATGCAACAGGCCTGCGCGCAGATCCAGCGACCGGTTTGTCGTTTGGCGCCGAGCACCTTCAGCGCCCTGCTCGGCAACCGCTGGCCAGGCAATGTGCGGCAATTGCAGAACGTGATCTTCCGTGCAGCGGCGATCTGCGAAAACCCGCTGGTGGACATCGACGACCTCGACATCGCCCGCACCGCCGTCGAGCGGCAAAACGACGGCGAAGTGGGCAGCCTGGAAGAGGCCGTTGGCGACTTTGAAAAGAACCTGCTGGAGCAGCTCTACCGCAGCTATCCGTCCAGTCGCTTGCTCGCTGCGCGGTTGCAGACGTCCCATAGCGCCATCGCGATTCGCTTGCGCAAGTACGGGATTCCCAACAAACCGTAAGACTGACTCGGTCAAAATGTGGGAGCGGGCTTGCTCGCGAAAGCGCCGTGTCAGGCAACACTGATGGTGAATGACACACCGCCTTCGCGAGCAAGCCCGCTCCCACAGGGGGATCAGTGTTGTTGCCGGATTCTCTGTCTGAAAATCGATACAACGTAGCGAAATCAAGACAACCACTTGCCTGCCAGCAATCACGGTGCTTGCGTCCGAGGCTTTACTTGCCTGTATTGATTTCAATACGGCACTCGTCGTTCCCTTCTTGTAAAAACACTTTAAGCCATTGATTTAAAACAACTAACAAACGTTGGCACCGCCCTTGCTATCACTCCTCCAACCCCGCTCGTCGCCCCGCCACGAGCCTTAAAACAATAAGGAGTTGAGATGAGCCAATTGCGTTTTACCGTCGATCACGAATGGTTGCGCCTTGAGAGCAATGGCCTGGTCACCGTCGGCATCACGGCGTTTGCCCAGCAGGCGCTGGGGGATGTGGTGTTCGTTCAGGTGCCTGAACTGGGCGCCTTCGATGCCGGCGCTGAAGTGTCGGTGCTGGAGTCGGTGAAAGCCGCCAGCAGTATCGGCATGCCGCTGGACGGTGAAGTGGTCGAGATCAACGCGACGCTCGAGAGCACCCCGGAATTGGTCAACGAAGACCCGTTGGGCGAAGGCTGGTTCTTCCGTTTCAAACCGGTCGATGTCGAGGCGTTGAGCGACTTGCTGGATCTGGACGCCTATGAACGCCTGACCGCCGAACACGCCGACGCTTGAAGCCCCCCACGAATCCAGAAAAAGGACCACACCATGTTCAGCAAACACGACCAGATCAAAGGCTACGACGATGAACTGCTGGCGGCGATGAACGCCGAGGATGCGCGGCAGGAACACCATATCGAACTGATCGCCTCGGAAAACTACACCAGCCAGCGGGTCATGCAGGCCCAGGGCAGCGGCCTGACCAACAAGTACGCCGAAGGCTATCCGGGCAAGCGCTATTACGGCGGCTGTGAACACGTCGATGTGGTCGAGCAACTGGCCATCGACCGTGCCAGACAACTGTTCGGCGCCGACTATGCCAACGTCCAGCCGCACTCCGGCAGCCAGGCCAACGCCGCGGTTTATCTGGCCCTGCTGCAAGCCGGCGACACCGTGCTCGGCATGAGCCTGGCCCACGGCGGCCACCTGACCCACGGCGCCAAGGTGAGTTTTTCCGGCAAGCTCTACAACGCCGTGCAGTACGGCATCGACACCACCACGGGCCTGATCGATTACGACGAAGTCGAGCGCCTGGCGGTCGAGCACAAGCCGAAGATGATCATCGCCGGGTTCTCGGCCTATTCGAAGACCCTGGACTTCCCGCGCTTCCGCCAGATCGCCGACAAGGTCGGCGCGTACTTCTTCGTCGACATGGCCCACGTCGCTGGCCTGGTGGCCACCGGTCTGTACCCGAACCCGTTGCCTTACGCCGACGTGGTCACCACTACCACCCACAAGACCCTGCGCGGCCCACGCGGCGGTTTGATACTGGCCAGGGCCAATCCCGAACTGGAGAAAAAACTTAACGCCGCCGTTTTCCCCGGCGGTCAGGGCGGCCCGTTGATGCACGTGATTGCCGCCAAGGCCGTGTGTTTCAAGGAGGCGCTGGAACCGGCATTCAAGACCTATCAGGCGCAAGTGATCCGCAATGCCCAGGCCATGGCGTCAGTTTTTATCGAACGTGGTTACGACGTGGTGTCTGGCGGCACTGACAACCATCTGTTCCTGGTCAGCCTGATCCGCCAGGGCCTGACCGGCAAGGACGCCGACGCCGCCCTCGGCCGCGCCGGCATCACCGTCAACAAGAACGCCGTGCCCAACGATCCGCAATCGCCGTTCGTGACGTCCGGCCTGCGCATCGGTACCCCTGCGATCACCAGCCGTGGTTTCAAGGAAGCGCAAAGCATCGCCCTGGCAGGCTGGATCTGCGACATCCTCGACCATCTGGGCGATGCCGATATCGAGGCCAACGTCGCCCGACAAGCGGCGGCCCTGTGCGCGGACTTCCCGGTCTACCGCGACTGATCACACAACACAAAACCCCTTGTGGGAAAAAACTCTGTGGGAGCGAGCTTGCTCGCGATGGCGGACTTTCATTCAACATCAATGCTGAATGTAATGGCCTCATCGCGAGCAAGCTCGCTCCCACAGGGTCTCCCACAGGTTATGTGCCCTGCCGCACAAGGAAAACACCATGAACGCCATTGTCGAATCAACCGGCAACAACCCGGCCAAGGTGGAGGTCGGCACCAAACTGCGCGGCGCGGACAAGGTCGCGCGGATTCCGGTGAAGATCATTCCCACGGATGAATTCCCGCGCAAACCCGACTGGATTCGCGTGCGCATGCCGATCTCCCCCGAGGTCGAGCGGATCAAGCAACTGTTGCGCAAGCACAAGCTGCACAGCGTCTGCGAAGAAGCCTCGTGCCCCAACCTCGGCGAGTGTTTTTCCGGTGGCACCGCCACGTTCATGATCATGGGCGACATCTGCACCCGTCGCTGCCCGTTCTGCGATGTCGGCCATGGCCGGCCCAAGCCGCTGGATGCCAACGAACCGATGAACCTGGCCGTGGCCATCGCCGAACTGCGCTTGAAGTACGTGGTGATCACCTCGGTGGATCGCGACGATTTGCGCGATGGCGGCGCCCAACACTTTGTCGATTGCCTGCGTGAGATCCGCAAGCTGTCGCCCGGCGTGCAACTGGAAACCCTGGTTCCGGATTATCGCGGACGCATGGACGTGGCCCTGGCGATCACCGCCACTGAACCGCCGGATGTGTTCAACCACAACCTGGAAACCGTACCGCGCCTGTACAAAGCCGCACGGCCGGGTTCGGACTTCGAATGGTCGCTGGACCTGCTGCAGAAATTCAAGCACGCGGTGCCCCACGTGCCGACCAAATCCGGGCTGATGCTGGGCCTTGGCGAAACCGACGAGGAAGTCATCGAAGTCATGCAGCGCATGCGCGAGCACGACATCGACATGCTGACCCTCGGCCAGTATCTGCAGCCCTCCCGCAGTCACTTGCCGGTGCAGCGCTTCGTGCACCCGGACACCTTTGCCTGGTTCGCCGAGGTAGGTGCGCGCATGGGCTTCAAGAACGTCGCGTCCGGGCCGCTGGTGCGCTCGTCCTATCACGCCGATCAACAACTTCATGGAGGTGCAGGCGGTTTCAAGCCATGATGAGTTGACTGGTCATGCATGGAGCCGTTCCCGATGTCTCGTTCACCCTGCCTATTGATGCTGTGCCTGAGCCTTGCCTTGCCGTGCATGGCCGACGAGCCGAAACCCGGGCACATGGTGTATCTGCGTGCGGTCGACCCGGGCATCGTGCAGGACATCCGCTACGCCAGCGCCCACAACTTTACCGGACACCCGCTCGACGGTTATCAGGCGCCGGAGTGCCTGCTGTCCGTGGACGCCGCCAAAGCCCTGGCCCGAGTGCAAACGGCGCTGAACGCCGAGGGTTACGGTTTGAAGGTATTCGACTGTTATCGCCCGGTGCGGGCGGTGGCGGACATGGGCCGCTTCGCCAACGAGCCCGGTGACCCGCTCAAGACCGAATTCTATCCACGGGTCGACAAGCAGGACTTCTGGCGCTTGGGTTACGTGGCTCGGGTGTCCAATCACTCCCGGGGCAACACCGTCGACCTGACCCTGACCGGCCCCGACGCCCTGCCTGCCGATACCTGGACGCCATCCGCGCATCCGGTGGATTGCACGGCACCCTACGGCCAGCGCTGGCACGACGGCGCGCTCGACATGGGCACCGGGTTCGATTGCTTCGATGAACGGGCGCACACCGATTCGGCGCTGATCAACGCCACGGCCAAAGCCAATCGCCAGCGACTCAACAGCGCGATGGAAAAAGAGGGTTTCAGCGGTTATTCGGCCGAGTGGTGGCACTTCACGTACAACGCAAATACGCAGAAACCGGACGTCATGGACTTCCCCATTACGCCGTTGGCGCCATGAACAATCTGCTCAAAACCCTGTTGCTGCTGTTTTTTCCATGGGTGGCGATGGCCCAAGGACTCGACGGCAGCGATCAGCTGATCGTGGTCACCAGTAAAAACTGGGATGACGTTCAAGCCACTGCTCAGCGCTATGAGCGGCACGGCAAGACCTTTGAAAAATTCGAAGCGCCGTTTGCGGTGGTGCTCGGCAAAAATGGCATGGGCTGGGGCAAGGGGCTGCTCGACGTCGGGCAACCTGAAGGACCGGTGAAACAGGAAGGCGATGGCAAGGCCCCGGCCGGAATGTTCAAGCTGGGCACGGCGTTTGGCTACGGGCCTTCCGCCGAAACCCGCCTGGCCTATCTGGCCTTGACGCCAACTATCGAATGCGTGGACGACAGTCAGTCTGCACGCTACAACGAATTGGTCGACGGCGCGGTGGTTGCGAAGGACTGGACCAGTTCCGAACGCATGCGCCGCAGCGATGACTTGTACCGCCAAGGCATTTTCATCGAGCACAACACTCCGGCCAGCCCCACTGCCGGCTCGTGCATTTTCTTCCACATCTGGCGCGGCCCCACGGCACCGACCCGCGGCTGTACGGCCATGGACCCGGCAAATATCGCGCAGTTATTAAACTGGCTGGACCCGGGCAAATCCCCGGTGCTGGTGCAACTGCCGCAAGCGCAGTACGAGCAGTTGCGTGAGCGTTGGAGCCTGCCAGCACGTTAATCACGCCTGGCACCGAACCTGTGGCGAGGGGGCTTGCCCCCGTTGGACTGCGCAGCAGGCCATCTTTTAGGGCCGCTTCGCGCCCCAACGGGGGCAAGCCCCCTCGCCACAAAAGCTCGCCGCTCTTCCTGTGTTAACCCCGTTCAACCACCACGCCACTCATCGACGGCCTGGCCAGCGCGTAATAAATCCCCCCCGGTACCAACAACCCGACGATCCACGAAATATCCACACCGCCCAGTTGCGCAACCATCGGCCCGGAGTAGAAATGGGTGTCGACAAAGGGCAACTGGATCAACACGCCAATCACGTACACGCTGATCCCCAGCACGTTCCAGCGACCGTATCGCCCTGCCGGGTCGGACAATGCCGGGATGTCGTAACGTTCCTTGTTGATGAAGTAGTAATCCACCAGGTTGATCGCGCTCCACGGAGTGAAGAACGTCAGCAAAAACAGGATGAAGTACTTGAACGAGTTGAGAAACGAGTACTGCCCCAGCAACGCCAGCGTGGTGGATGCCGCGACGATCAGCAGCACAAACAGCATGCGCTGGCGGGCGGTGATTTCCAGGCGACGGCAGAAACCGCTGAGGATGGTCGCCACGCACATGAAACTGCCGTAGGCGTTGAGGGTCGACACCGTGACCTTGCCGAACACAATGCTCAGGTACAGCAGGGACGCGATCACCCCGCTACTGCCCAGACCGACAATGGTCGCCACTTCGTGCCCACGGAAATTCGCCCCGGCCAATGCGGCGGCGAACACCCCCAGCACCATCGAAGCCTGAGCCCCCAGCACCGTGCCCAGGCCCACGGCAGCGAAGGTTTTCCACGATGAAGTCTTGCTCGGCAGGTAACGCGAATAATCCGCCACATAAGGACCGAACGCGATCTGCCAGGACGCCGAGAGTGACACCGCCAGCAGGAAGGTGCTCCAGCCAAAATGACGATTGTCGAGCAGCAGGCCGATATCGTTGAGGGTCATCAACCGGGTGAACAGGTAGGCGAAGGCGATGATGCCCAGCACGCTGGCCACCCGCCCGACCAGGTGAATCACCCGATAACCGAAGATTGTCAGGAACGCGATGCACGCCGCGAAAATCAGGATGCCGGCGCTGTCGCTGACGTTGATCAACTGCGCAATCGCCTGCCCCGACAACACCGCGCCGGTGGCACTGAAACCGAGGTACATCAGGCACACCAGGACAATAGGGATCGCCGCGCCATACACCCCGAACTGCACACGACTGGAGATCATCTGCGGCAGGCCGAGCTTCGGCCCTTGCGCTGCGTGCAACGCCACCACGGCACCGCCGAATAGCTGACCGATGAGCAAGCCGATGAGTGACCAGAACACATCGCCGCCCAGCACCACGGCCAGGGCGCCGGTGACGATGGCAGTGATTTGCAGGTTGGCGCCGAGCCACAGGGTGAACTGGCTGTAGAGACTGCCGTGACGCTCGGCCTCGGGGATGAAATCGATCGAACGGGTTTCGATCAGGGGACTTCGTTGCACACTCATGACGGTGTTTCCTTTGAGGAACTGTTTTTGTTATCAGAGATAGAACTCAGAAGGTCTTGGTGGCGCTCGCCACCACCGTGGCCGAGCACAGATCGTCATAGCCATACCAGCCACTGCACTCGCTTTTCGACAGGTCGGTGTCGACATAACTCAGGCCCCAGGTCACGCCGACGAAATCGCGGGTCAGCTTGGCTTCCCACTCGTAGTAAGCCTCGCGGTTGTCGCCGTTGGCGGACCAGAAGGCCGGGTCTTTCACATCGTTGCGTCCCACGCGCAGCTCCAGGCCGACCTCGGCCGGCAGCGCGATTTTATAGCCCAGATAGGTGTAGAGCGTGTCTTGGTCTTCGCCGAAAGCGTTCGGTGTGTCCTTCGAGTAATAGGCGCCAAGCTTCACGCCGTACACGTCGAGAATGGCGTAGACCTCGCTCAGGTTGAATTCTGAATTTTTCGGATAGTCGTACTTGATGTAGCCCAGATCGAGGCTGATCGCGTCCGTCGCCTGCCAGTAGTAACCGGCGTAGTACTCAAGTTCCTGCCGGGTATCGAAGCCGCCACCGAAATCCACGTTGGAGGTCCAGGCGCCAATGTACAGGCCGCTGCTGTGCAGCAATGTTGCGCCGGCCTGGGCCGCCGGATCGCCCAGGGTCTGCGAGATGCCGCGGCTACGGTAGTCGCTGACGACGCCCAGGGTCATGTCCAGGCTGAAGTCATCGTTGAGGGCCAGGGCCTGGCTGGTCAAAGGCGCCAATGCCAGTGCGGCGAGGGTCAAAGCTGAAAGTACGTTCATGCGCTTCTCTTGTTTTTATGGGGATACGGGGAATTTCAGCCACGGCGCTGCCAGACCCGTCGCAATGCGAGGGGCCTGGCAGTTTTCAGGCAATGCGGTTGAACGCAGGTCAGGACGCGGGCGCGTAGACCTGCTTGCCGGCGAAGAAGGTGTTCAAGACTTTGGTCTCGAACAGTTCGTCATCGCTGACCTTGAACACATCGCGGTCGAGGATGATCAGGTCAGCCTGTTTGCCCGGCGCCAGCGAACCGATCTGCTGCTCCAGGCGCAGGGTTTTGGCGGCGTTGAGGGTGTAGGCGTAGAACATGGTCTGGCGATCGATGCTCTCCTTGGCATTGAGCACACCGAGCGGCCCTTTGCGCGTACTGGCCTGGGCAATGGCGTTGAACGGATTGGGGCTGGACACTGGCCAGTCACTGCCGCCGGCAATCACTGCGCCGGCGTCATGCAGCGATCGGGCGGGATACTGGTAACCGTAGGCGAAAGCGCTGATGTAGGGTTTGACCAGTTCGACAGTGTAGGTCTCGCCGGTGGCCCACAGCAGTTGCATGGAGGCGATCACCCCCAGTTGCTTGAAGCGCGCAAACTCCTTGGGATTGACCAGTTGCAGGTGAGCGATGCTGTGCGGCACCGGCGTCGGGTTGAGCTTGCGCGCATAAGCCACGCCATTGAGCGACTCACGCACCGCACGGTCGCCGACCGCATGCATGTGCACGATCCAGCCACGCTTTTCTGCCGCCACCACCAACTCACCGAAGTGCGTCGGGTCGATCAGTAGCTGACCGTTCTTGTGGCTGTTCTTGAACGGCACGATGACCGCGGCGGTCTGCCCCGGAAATTCGAGAATGCCATCGGTGAACACCTTGATGCCGGGGAATGTCAGGTTGGGAACGCCTTCGAACTGCTGCATCACCGTGGCGATCACTTCCAGATCGGCCGGGCGGCTCTTCGGGTTGGTGACCATCAATGCCGCGACGTGAGCACTGAGTTCACCGTTCTGCGCCAGCGCCTTGTACAGCGGCAGCACGCCGACACTTTCCGTGGTGGCCTTGAAATCGAACAGCGAATCCTCACTGCCGCCGTTCGCCGCAGCGTCCATCCAGGCGGTGATGCCGTATTGATTGTTGACCCTCACCGCCTCGCGAGCGGCTTTGAGCATGGTCTCCGGGCTGGGCGCGGGGATCCCGCCGCGCACCACGTCCCAGCGGGATTCGGCAAAGTAGCCGTTAGGTGTGAAGTCCTGTTCATGCCCGATATAACCGCGGTCTTTTTCCGGCAAGCTTTTAACCAGTGCTGCGTCGATATTCAGGCGCTTGAGCATCGCGTTGTTGGCCCAACCGGTGTGGCCGTCGATGCCGCTGAAGACAATCGGCTGATCGGCCCAACGCCCCTGATTGAACACTTTGCCGAGTTCACGGCTTTTCTCCCAATAGGCCGAACTGACCCCGGCGACGCTGATCACATCACCGGCCCGGGCACGGCCGGCCTTGTCCTCCTCGATCAACCATTGCTCCAGTTCCGGCAAGGGTTTGACCTCGTCCAGCAGGTTGGCCTTCATGTTGTCAAAAGCGCCCACGACCGGGTGGCTATGGGTGTCGATCATGCCTGGCATCAACACCTTGCCCGCCAGGTCGATGCGCTGGGTCCCGGCATCGGCCAGGGCATTGATTTCAGCATCGCTGCCGACCTTGAGGATCTTGCCGTCTTGCACCGCAACAGCCTGCACCAGCGCCTGGCCGGGTTCGGCGGTAAAGACCTTGCCGTTGAACAACACCAGGTCGGCGGCGGCCATCGCTTGCACCGACGATAACGCCAGTGCGGCGGCCAACAGGTTTGGAATAAATCGCATCGGAACACTCTCTGGTTTTTATTGGACGGATCGGGAAGTAACGACTTGGGAAGCAACCTGTGGAGCGAGCCCGAGGAACGGCGCCTTGGCCCATACGACCTTGCCGCCGACCAACGTCAGCAGCACGTCGTTGCGACCCAACGCCTCCTCGGGCACCTGCATGAAGTTCTTGTCGAGCACGATCAGGTCAGCGAACTTGCCGACTTCGACCGAGCCCAGCACCGCATCCAGCTTCAGCTGCCGGGCGGCATTGAGGGTGATGCTGCGCAGCACTTCGGCTCGCGACATGGCCGGTTCGGCATTGAGTCGCCCGGCATACTTCGGTCCATAGCTGTGCGGATTGGTGGGGTCGCCGGAGCGGGTGACCCCGACTTTCAGCGCCAGGAACTCATCGAGGGGATCGACTGGCCAGTCGCTGCCAAACGCCACACGACCGCCAGCATGGGCGATGCTGCCCGAGGGTTCCATGCGTTCGAATCGCTCGGCGCCGAGGTGATCGCTGGTGCCGTCGACCGTGGACGGCGCCTGCTGCGCCCACTGGAACGACATGGTGGCCGTGACGTCCAGTGCCTTGAAGCGTGGGTAGTCGGCAGGGTCGACCGACTCGGCGTGGGCGATGGCCGGGCGGAAGTCTTGACCGGGCAGTTCCTTGCGCACGTAGGCGACGCTGTCCAGTGCGTCCCGCACCGCGCGCTCACCGGTGGCGTGCAGGTGCGGATCGAAACCGGCCTTGACCGCTTGCAGCAACAGCGGATTGAGCACCTGCGGCGGGAAGTACAATTCGCCCAGGTTCTTGCCCGGTGTCCACTTCGGCGCCTGTTCGGTGCCGCTGTTGTGCAGATACGGGGTCAACATGGCGCCGGTGTCCGCCGGGGCATTGATGATGCCGTCCATGAACAGTTTGACGTGGCGCATGTTCACGCCCGGCGCGACATGCACTTCGCCCTGGTCGTAGGTGTTGGCCAGGGCCTTGGCCTCGGCGATGGTTTTCACCGGGTCGGCGGCAGCGGCGGCCGGGTCCAGCTTGATCGCCAGCAAGGCCCGGGCGGTCAGTTCGCCGGTTTTTTGCAGACGGGTAAAGGCCTTGCCGTTTTCCGGCCCCGACAGGGCATCGAAGAAGCTGGTGATGCCCTGCTGGCGCATGGCGTCGAGGGCCGCACGGGTCTGGTTGAGTTTTTCTGCGTCGGTCGCGGGTGGCACCACGGCGGCCAACGATTCGGCGGCGCCGTCCTCGCAGATGCCGTTCGGGTTGCCGGTGCTGTCACGTCGGTACTTGCCGTCTTCGGGGTCGGCGGTGTTCTTGTTGATCCCGGCCAGTTCCAGGCCGCGAGAGTTGGTCAACACGGTGTGAAAATCGGTGGAGCGCACCTGAATCGGGCGCCGGGTCTTGAGCGCGTCCAGGGTCGATTTGTCAGCGTCGCCGTCAAGCCCGGTCATGCCTATACGATCCCAACTGCCGACTTCCAGCCAGACATCCGGACCCTTGTCCTTCTCGGCATCGAGGCAGGCCTGGATGCTCGCCTGAAACTGCGCGCGGGTCATGGTCTGGTATTTCAGATCGCACAGCGTCATGGCACGACCGCCATCCCCCGGATGCATGTGCGCATCGACGAACCCCGGCATCAGCATGCGCCCGGCCAGGTCGATCAGTTGGGTTTGCTTGCCGATGTAGCCATCGACCCCGGCATCGCTGCCCACGTAGACAATCTTGCCGCCGGAAATCGCGATGGCCTGTTGCACGGAATCCTGGCCATCGACGGTGTAGACGTAGCCATTGCGCATGACCGTGTCGGCGGGCGTCGCGCCCAATGCCATGCAGGAAAACGCCGTTGTCGACGCAACGGCGATGAACAACCTGGAAAGTCTCAAATGCCTCACCCCTGTTCTTATTGTTTTGAAGCGGCCCGAAGCGACTGCACAAGCCCTTGATAGACAGGGACTACCCTATAGGGCGCGGCGCTCGAATGGACCTCTGCAAATGAGGAGGGGGCAGGCAAATAATTGAAACGGCGGGGATTAATCCCGGCGCACGGACTCCGCCAGCGTACCCGGCGAACGCAGGACGGAGCCCAGCTCCACCTTGCTTTTCACACCGAGCTGCAAGTAGCAATTACGCAGGTAGGTGCGCACGGTCGCGGGGCTCAGGGCGAGGAGTTTGGCGATCTCTTTGTAGGAATGGCCGGCGGCGAACAGCATCGCTGCGGTGCGTTCCCGTGGCGCCAGACCGTCCCCGCCCGACGGTGCTTCGAGGGACAGGATAACGTGTTCGGCGTTGGGGCTGAGGGTCAGGGCGCAGCGGCCCAGGCGGATCACGCAGGGGGCTTTGGACAATTGCGCAACGACTTCGACCGGCAGTGTCGAACCGCTCCAGCCGGGCAATTCGCGCTGGATTGCGGCGCACAACCTGGCGCCGACATAGAGCAGACTGCCGTCCAGGCGCGCGATCCCGGAGTCGCTCGCACCATGGTCGGTGTCGAAGCGGATCATGTCCTGCACCTGAAACCGCCACAGCTGGAACAGGTGTTCGCAGTAAGCCGCAAACAGCTCGCCTTCCGTTTCATTGAATGCCTGCTCATGCTCACCACGGTAGAGGCAGACGAAGAACATCAAGCCGCTTTCCGGCAGTTCGAAGGTGATGCACATCAAATGAAACAGGTCGTGACGCCGGGCGAAGTCGTTGACCGCTTCACAGGGGTCATTGAAACCGCTGTCGCGCAACACCTCGCCAGGTTGATTCAAGGTGGTATGGGAGAATTTGTCGTTGGCCGCTACCGGATGCCATTCGGCAACAAAGGATTCGGGCAGGTTGATGCGTCCGTGCATCCAGCTTTGGGTGGTCACGCTGCTCGGTGAGGACATCTCGCCCCACCAGGCAGACGCGAACGGCACCAGGGGACTGAAAGCCTGCACGCCATCGGCGATGAAGCGTGACGCCCCGCTCTCCCGCGCCAGCCGGCCAAGGTGCAATACGCAATGATTGAACGCCTTGAGCGTGGCCATCGTCGCGTCACCGCCGACCTTGTTACCCTCCCCCATCATTTCGATCCCGTTCACTGCATGGCCTTTCGTCTCGACGATGCCATAGGCCCGTGATGGGCGTCCAGCACGCAATGACATCAACGGTTACAAACTGCTGTTCAACCCGTACAACCGTGGCCTGCGGTCCTGGTGCAAGTCATTGCGGGCGCTGATGCGCTTGTTGCGCGCCTCGGCCAGATTCAGCGTGGCCAGCAAAATCTGCTCGCCACCCTGCTCCGCCGGCCCGGCCAACGGATAGCCGTCGGCGTCGACAATAACCGAGCCCTGGACCCAGCCGACGCCGCGCTCATGACCATAGCGGTCACACGCGGCAATGAACATCCGGTTCACCGACGCATTGGCCTGCACCCGCAGCACCTCCGCCGGGCGCTCGGTTTGCGGCCGCGGACCGTCGGGCCAGTTGACCGGCGCGCACAACAGATCGGCCCCGGCCAGTGCCGGCAGTCGCACCCACTCGGGAAACTCCAGGTCGTAGCAAATCAGCATGCCGAGACGCCCATGAACCGTCTCGACCACCGGTGGCGCGGCATCGCCGGCGCTGAAGATTTCTTTTTCGGCATCCCACAGATGCGCCTTGCGGTACACCGCACGCAGCCCATTGGCGTCGATCATCGCCGCGCTGTTAGCCAGTTCATTACCGGGCAGGCGTTCGCAGAATCCGCCGACGATCACCAGGTTCAACTCCCGTGCCAGGGACTGCCACAGTTGCAAGGTCGGACCGTCGGCGGGTTCCGCCAGGGACAGCGCTTCGTCGCGGTCGGCAAACAGATAGCCGCTCTGCACCAGTTCGGGCAACACGACAACCTGCGCGCCCAGGTACGCCGCCTGACGAATCGCACGTTCGGTGAGCGTGCGGTTATAAGCCAGGTCGCCGATTTTCGGTGCCAATTGGCAGCAGGCGACCACGGTATTTTTTACGCTGTTCAACGCCCTGCCTCCGCAGATGAATGGGTCATGGCGACGATGTCGCTTTCGCTCAGCGCGTCGATCACCCGGCGCTCGGCGGCCAGATCAATCGAGCGGCTGAGCAGGTAATAGGTCAGCCCCGACACCACCAGGCCCACCAGCCAGGCGATGTCCACGCCTTCGAGCACCCGCGCCAGCGGGCCGACGAAAACCTCTTTGCCGGCGGCGGCATCGAAGATGTAGAAGAACGGCACCATCGCGGCGAAGCCGATCAGGTACGAGACAATGCCGCGAAATTGCCAGGCGCCGTAGATGCCCTTTGGCGTGAAGAAATGCGGGATCGCATAGCGGCCCTTGCGCACGAAGAAGTAGTCCACCAGGTTGACGGCGGTCCACGGCACGAGGAAGTACAGCAACAGCACCAGAAAGGTGTTCAACAGCGCGATGCCGTCCCCTTTGATCGATAGCACGCAGGTCAACAGAATCACGCTGATCACACTGATCGACAGCACGCGGGCGCGGGGAGTCGGGGTGATTTTCTTGATCGAGTCGACACCGGTCAGCAGCGTCAGCATGGCGCTGTAGGTGTTGAGCGCGATGATCGGCAGGAAGCCCGCCACCGAGACGATCACCAGCAGGTTACCCAGCCCCGGCACCATCGAAGAGCCGACCTGATTCAACGCAACCAGCGCGTCTGCCGCTTTCAACTGCTGCGCCAGCCAGGCGCCGAGGCCGATCATCCAGCTGCCGGACAACGAGGCACCGATGAACACCGCCGCGATCAATTTCACCCGGCTGGTGTTTTTCGGCAGGTAACGGGAATAGTCGGACACGTAGGGCGCATAGGAAATGTTGTAGCTGGCACCGATGGCGAACAGCGTGGCGAAAGCCACCCAGTTGAAGCCCAGATCGGTCGCCGGTGCAACGCCCTCCTGACCCGCACCGAACATCAGGGCAATGGTCACCAGGGCGTACAGCGGCAAGGTCGCCAGCAAGGCCCACTTGAACGCCTTGTGCATCAGGTCGTGGCCGTAGATCGACAACAGCGCACCGATCAGCACCACGGCGACGGCGACGATGGTCGGGTCGATGCCAAACACGTGCTCCAGGCCATTCATGATCAGCGAGATGTTCACCACGTTGAAGCCGACGAACACGAACATCGTCGCCATCAACGCCAGGATGACCCCGCGATAACCGAACTGGGCGCGGGACTGGATCATTTGCGGCAGGCCCATTTCCGGGCCCTGGGAGCCGTGGAACGCCATGAAAATGGTGCCGAACATGATGCCCAGGGCACCGGCGAGCATGGTCCACAGTGCTGACAAGCCGAGGCTCGGGCCGACAAAACCGATGGAGATGGTGAAGAAGTGAAAGTTGCCCAGGAACCAGAACGGTCCCTGGCTGCTGAGTTTGGCGTGACGTTCGTTTTCCGGAATGTAATCGATGGAGTGGCCTTCGATGGCCAATCCGCCGCTCGTCTCGGCGGCGTGCGCAGACACTGGGGAACCTGACATACGATTGTTCCTATGCTGTTGTTTGTTGTTTTTGTGGGTACAGCGCTCGCCACGACGTCCAGATCCGGTGAAACTCCATAAAAAGCTGACGATGACGCTGGTTTCACGGCAATGTAGGGCGTGAGTTCCGGCAATAAAATATCGCAGGCACACTGTTCACATAGATCAGAACCTATGTAAGTGAGAATCGGGAGCCCCCATGCTGGGAACTGTAACGGAGCTGGATCTGCGTCTGATCCGGGTATTTCTGACCGTCGTCGAGGCTGGCGGCATCTCGGCGGCGCAAACCGCCCTCAACACCACCCAACCGACGATCAGCGCGCAACTGGCGACGCTGGAAGCGCGGGTCGGTTTCCGCTTGTGCGAACGCGGTCGTGGCGGGTTTTCCGTAACGCCCAAAGGCACTCAATTCATCGAGGCGGCCCGACGCTTGCTGGCGGCGGCCGAGGGTTTCCGGGTCGAGGTGCAGCACATCAACCGCAAAGTCTCGGGCAGCATCAACATCGGCCTGTTGGGGCAAATCGACCCGGTGGCGAACAAGAAAATCGGCCTGGCCATTGCCCGTTTGCGGGCTCGGCACGAGGGGCTGTATTTCCATTTCACCGAGCTGTCGTCATCCTTGCTGGAGGAGAAAATCATCAACGGCCATATCGACCTGGCCATTGGTTACTTCTGGCACCGCTTGCCCAGCATCGATTATTTCCCCTTGTTCCCGGAAACCCAGATTGCCTACTGCGCACCCTCGCATCCGCTGTTCGGGCAAGTCGGCGCACTGACCCGCGAAGATGTCAGCGGGTTTGACTGGGTCTGGCCGAGCCATCCGCTGCCGGAAATGCCGGCCCCCACGTCAATTGAACGCCTGACCGTGCTCACCGACAGCATGGACGGCGCGGCCCTGCTGATTCTGTCCGGCCAGCACCTGGGGTTTCTGCCGCAGCACTACGCGACCCGCCATGAACAACTGGGGCAGTTGCACCCGCTGAATCCGGACCTGCTGCGCTATGAGGTCAGCTTTCATGCGGCGGTGCGACATTCGTCTCGTCAGCGCGATCTGGTGAGTGCGTTCCTGAATGAGCTGATCGAGATTTTCGGCGCGGTGTAGATCCTGTGGGAGCGGGCTTGCTCGCGAAAGCGTCGTTACAGTCAATATTGATGTTGACTGACCCACCGCTTTCGCGAGCAAGCCCGCTCCCACAGGGAAATGCGGTGGTTTCAGAAATAGATGTCCTTGGCCGGTATCACATCGATCCGCGCCACGGAGCCGGTCAGGTGCGCCAGGTCCTTGTTGTGTTCGGCAATGATGTCTTCGGCGCTGAGGTTGCCGTTGTCGACGGTGGAATGCGCGTCGCCCGCCAGCACCACGTCGTAGCCCAGTTTCAGGGCCTGGCGCACGGTGGCGTTGACGCAATAGTCAGTCTGCAGGCCGCAGATGACCAGGCGTTCGAAGTCCTCCTTCGGCAACAGTTTTTGCAGGTTGGTCTGGTAGAACGAATCCCCGGTGGTCTTGCGCACGCGATGATCCTTGGGCGAGGTTTGCAGCCCTTCGGCCAGTTGCCAGCCGGCAGCCTCATGAACCAGCGGACTGTCCGCCTCTTCGTGCTGGATCAGCACCACGGGAATTCCGGCCTTGCGCGCCCGGGCAGAAAGGTCATTGATGGTATCGATGACGCGCCCGATCTCGAAGCACGCGTACTCACCGGAACACAAAGCCTGCTGGACGTCGATGATTAACAGTGCAGTGCTCATGATTTCCTTCCTTGAACGGTCGATGGATCAGGGGACGAACATAAGCCCGTCCCCTTCCGGACACAACCCTCAATAACCCAGCGACAACCCGGTGTTACGCCGTGGGTCGTTCGCCCCGTAGAAACGGTTCTTGCCCACCGGTTTGCCACCCAGGGACGGCGCGCCGACCAGGATCGCCGCCAGATGGTTGGCATCCTGGGGACCGGTGAACTTGTGGCCCCAGCTTTCGAGGATTTTCACCGTGTCCGGGCTGGTGGTGAAGGCTTCCAGGTTGGTTTCCTCCGGCAGCCACTGCTGGTGGAAACGCGGCGCATCCACCGCTTCCTGGATGTTCATGCCGTAGTCGATCACGTTGAGCATGGTCAACAAGGTCGCGGTGATGATACGGCTGCCACCCGGAGTGCCGACCACCATCACCACTTTGCCGTCCTTGGTGACAATGGTCGGGCTCATGGACGACAGCGGCGCCTTGCCGGGCGCGATGGCGTTCGCCTCGCCCTGCACCAGGCCGTACATGTTCGGCACGCCGATTTTCGAGGTGAAGTCGTCCATTTCATCGTTGAGGATGACCCCGGTCTTGCTCGCCATAACCCCGGCACCGAACCAGTCGTTGAGGGTGTAGGTCACCGACACCGCGTTGCCCCATTTGTCGACGATGGAGTAATGCGTGGTGTTGTTGCCTTCATGGGGCGCTACGCCCGGCTTGAGTTCACTGGATACCGCGGCTTTTTGTGGTTTGATCGCTTCGCGAAGCTTGGTCGCGTAGTTTTTATCCAGCAGATGAGCGATCGGGTTTTTCACGAAATCCGGATCGCCCAGGTAGCTGTTGCGGTCCACATAGGCGTGGCGCATCGCCTCGATCTGATAGTGCATGCCCTGGGCCGAGTGATAGCCCAGGTCCTTCATCGGATAGCCTTCGAGGATGTTCATGATCTCGCAGATCACCACGCCGCCGGAGCTCGGTGGCGGTGCGGAAACCACGTGATAGCCACGGTAGTCGCACTCGATGGGCGCCAGTTCGCGGGTCTTGTATTTGTCGAGATCGGCCTGGGTGATGATGCCCTTGTTGGCCTGGCTGGAAGTGACGATGGCGTCGGCGACCCAGCCCTTATAGAACCCGTCGGCGCCTTTCTCGGAGATTTCCCGAAGGGTCTTGCCGAGGTCCTTTTGCACCAGTTTCTGGCCAACCTGCATCGGCTCGCCCTTGCTGAGGAAGATTGAGCCGGAGTCCTTCATGTCCTTCTTGAACATGTCAGTGGCGTAGTCCAGCAGATCGACGTCACCCTGCTCCAGTTCAAAACCCTCTTCAGCAAGCTTGATGGCCGGGGCGATGATTTCCTTGCGCGGCTTGGTGCCGTACTTGGACAGCGCCAGTTCCATGCCCGAAACGGTGCCCGGTACACCCACGGCCAGGTGACCACGGGTACTCAAATCGGGAACGACGTTGCCCTCTTTGTCCAGGTACATGTTGGCGGTAGCGGCCAGCGGGGCTTTTTCACGGAAGTCGAGGAAGGTCTTGCGCCCGTCCGCCAACTGAATCGTCATGAAACCGCCGCCGCCGAGGTTACCTGCCGCGGGATACACCACCGCCAACGCATAACCGACCGCGACCGCCGCATCCACGGCGTTGCCGCCTTTCTTGAGCACATCCACGCCCACATGACTGGCCAGATGCTGGGCGGTGACCACCATGCCGTTTTCCCCGGTAGCCGGGGCCACGGAGGCGGCGTGAGCAGTCAGACAGCTGAGTGCCAATGAGGTCGCAATCAGCGATTTGGCAAAAGGTTCATACTTCATGAGTCAGTCTCTTCTTGTTATTACGTAGGAAAACGCTTCAAAAGCCGTAGCCAAGTATGGTCGGGATTACGTATTGCGCCTCCCCGTCGAGACAGTATCCTTAACGCCTGTTCAGCCATTTCCCGCGAGCCCCGGCATGACCTACACCTGCATCACCATCGCTTCGCCCGTGGGCCAGTTGAAGCTAGTCGCGAACGGTTCACGACTGGCGGCCATCCTCTGGGAAAACGACAAACCCGGTCGGGTGCGCCTCGGACCGATGAGCGAAGCGCCGGATAACCCGATCCTGGTGCGCACGGCTGCGCAGCTTGGCGAATATTTTTCCGGCACCCGCGATCGCTTCGAACTGGAACTGGATTTTGCCGGCACGGAATTTCAGAAAAAGGTCTGGGCGGCCCTGCTGACCATCCCGTTCGGTGAGACCCGCAGCTACAGCCAGATCGCCGAGCAGATCGGCAACCCGGCGGCAGTCAGGGCGGTGGGTGCGGCGAATGGCAAGAACCCGATATCGATCGTGGCGCCGTGTCACCGGGTGATTGGCGCATCGGGCAAGCTGACCGGGTTTGCCGGGGGGCTTGAGGCGAAGGAGCTGTTGCTCACACTTGAAGGTTGCGAGTGGTCTGGCGCCAGTCGCATGGATGATTTGTTTTAAGGAAACACACCATATTTGTGGCGAGGGGGCTTGCCCCCGTTGGACTGCGCAGCGGTCCCAAAAGCATTTGTACTTTTATTCTGGACGTTCGCACGCTCCGCGATGACGACTGCTTCGCAGCCGAACGGGGGCAAGCCCCCTCGCCACAAAAGCCCTTCCACCACAGGGTCAGGTTGGGGCGAAGAGGTTCTTCATCGCCGCATACTGCAACAGCATGATGGTCTTGGCGTCGCAGATCTCGCCGCGGTAAAACGCTTCGAGCGCATCGTCGAAACGCCATTCCAGCACTTCCAGTTCCTCGGTTTCCGCCTCCAGCCCGCCACCGTCGCTGACTTTCGAGTTCGCATCGTACTCAGCGATGAAGAAGTGCAATTTTTCCGTCACCGAACCGGGGCTCATGTACGCCTCGAACACTTTCTGCACATGGTGCACGCGGTAACCGGTCTCTTCCTCCGCCTCATCGCGGATGCGGTCTTCGGGTGCCGCGCCCTCCAGCAGCCCCGCCGCCACTTCGATCAACAGTCCATCGTGACCATTGACGAACACCGGCAGGCGAAACTGCCGGGTCAGAACCACGGTTCGCTTTTCGCGGTTGTACAAGAGAATCGCCGCGCCGTTGCCACGGTCGTAGACCTCTCGTGTCTGGCGTTGCCACTCGCCGTTGTTGCGATGGTAATCGAAGGTGATTTTCCTGAGCAGGTACCAGTCGTGGGACAACACTTGAGACTCAAGGATATTGACCCGCTCGGCTGTGTTCGACATGACAACGCGTCCTTTTACTTGTCTGAAGGCCCACATGTTAAATGAAAACGTACAGCGCTTGCCCCCTCAAGCAAGCTGCGCGTTGACGACGGTTCAACTTTTCCGGGGATGGAACAATCGCTGCAAGCGGGATAGGCTGCGGTTTCAATGCCATATGGATATAGCCATGAACCTGCGTATCGAACTGTCGCAAAACCCCACGGAAGAACAACGCCAGGCGATCCTCAAGCCATTGCGCGCGTACAACGGCTCGAAGGCCGAAGGTAACGTGCCTGAGCACATCGCCTTGCTGGTGCGCGACGACAACGACGAAATCCTCGGCGGCCTGCATGGCCGATTTTTTTACCAGTGGCTGTACATCGACTTGCTGGTGGTGCCGGAACAGGCGCGGGGACAGGGCATGGGCTCGAAGCTGATGCAGATGGCCGAGGACCTGGCGCGGGAGCGGCGCTGCATCGGGCTGTGGCTCGACACCTTTGAATTCCAGGCACCGGAGTTCTACAAGAAATGCGGCTACAGCGAGATCGGGCACATTGCCGACTATCCGCCGGGCCACAAACACTTCTTCTTCCAGAAGCGCCTGAATTATTGATCAACACAAAACCAATGTGGGAGCGGGCTTGCTCGCGAAAGCGGTAGATCAGTCGACATCAATATTGACTGAAGGACCGCTTTCGCGAGCAAGCCCGCTCCCACAAGGGACTTGCATCTGCTATCAGATCACAGACAAGTCGCCAACGCCGCCAACCGGCGCTTGGCCACGAAATCGTCCTTCTGCGCGTAGTAGCTCAAAACCGTGCCCGAGGCATCGGTGGTCACGTCGACGAAAGACTCCGCCGAACGCGTGTAAACCGTAGTGCCGCCCTTCTCGCCTGCCTGCAAATACGCCGCGGCATCGACACCGAACACGGCCTCGTCCTGCCAGGAAAACTGCACGCACTGGGCGACGTCTTTTGCCGGTTTTTCCGAGTTCAGAGTCTTGTACGGGGCCTTGGTGCGGGCATCGTTCATCACCGAGCCCGCGCATCCCGCCAGCAATGTCACGGCCAGCGCCACCATCAGAAATCGCATTGCATTCACTCATCAGGAAAAAGCGGACTTTATCACCCCGGCAGCCCGTATCGTTCTGCTTTACTGCATTTATACCGCGACACCGCGCAACGATTCGCGCACCCTGTCGCGCCAATACCGCCGCATCGCGCCTATCACTGGAATTCTGATGACACCTAATGCCGAGTTTTACAAACCGACCGCAGAATATGCCGACAAGCTGATCAGCCAGATCGGTCAGACGCCTTCATGGATCGCCAAGCGAATCGGTGTCACTGACAAGCGGATTCGCTACATCCTCAACGGCGAAAGAACCGTCAAAGGCGAAACCACACCAATCCAGATGACCTACACCGAACAGTTTGCCCTCGAATGCCTGGCAGCAGCGGCCAAGGCCAGCAAGAAGCAGTCTGCGTAATCCTCACTCAAGGAGCGACCATGGCGGCAACCGAACAGCAACATGAACAGGCACTGAAGCGGTTTCTCGACGAACACCCCGATTTGCGCCACGACCTCGACAACCTCAACCCGCTACTGGCGCAGGCCAAGGGAGAAACCCCGGCGCAATACCGCGACGAACGCCTGCATGAAGCTTTTGAAGCCGAAGCCGAACGCCTTGGCCTGTTTGCCTGGGAACTGACCTTGCAACTGACGGCCGCCACGCCGCAGGACTATGAAACCCAGCGCCGTGAAGTGCATCGGGAAGTGGCGGAGATGGCTGGCATGGATTGGCTGGAGTATTGCGACTTGTATGGGATAGAACCATAGGGTTTGCTGTCAGTCCGCCTTCGCGAGCAAGCCCGCTCCCACATTAAACCGCGCTCTTCAGATAGAACCCGGTCGAATGTGGGAGCGGGCTTGCTCGCGAAGGGGCCAGAACAGCCAACATCACTTTAGCCGCCCCACCGATAAAGCATTATCATGGCCGCAGTTTCGCTGATCGAGTCCGTCATGAAGTTCGCCATCGCCGTATTTTCCGCCGCCCATGCGCCCTCCTCGCGCCGCGCCTTGCTGTTCGCCCAAGCGGCGCTGGCCGGCGGGCATGAGATTGTCCGGTTGTTTTTCTACCAGGATGGCGTCTACAACGCATCCGGCAGCGTGGTCACGCCCCAGGATGAACTGGACTTGCCCAAGCAATGGCGCACATTCGTCAGCGACCATCAACTTGATGGCGTGGTGTGCATCGCCGCCGCCCTGCGTCGTGGTGTCTTGAATGAAGAAGAAGCCAAGCGCTATCAGCGCGAAGCTGTAGCCGTCGGCGCGCCCTGGGAATTGTCCGGCCTCGGCCAATTGCATGACGCGGCACAGGATGCCGACCGTCTGATCTGTTTCGGAGGCGCATGACATGGCCAAGTCCTTGTTGATCATCAGCCGTCAGTCGCCATGGTCCGGCCCTGGCGCGCGGGAAGCGCTGGATATCGTGCTGGCCGGCGGCGCCTTCGATCTGCCGATTGGCCTGTTGTTTCTCGATGACGGCGTGTTCCAGCTCGCCGCCGGTCAGAACGCCAAGGTCTTGCAACAGAAAGACCTGAGCGCCAATCTGCAGGCCCTGCCGATGTTCGGTGTCGAGGAACTGTTTGCCTGTGGCGACAGCATCACCCAGCGCGGCCTCGACCCGAGCGGCCTGTCGCTGGAAGAAGCCCAGGTGTTGGCCGCCCACGAAATCACCGCCCTCATTGACCGTTACGACCAGGTGATCACCCTCTGATGTCGACTTTGCATGTGTTGTCTCATTCCCCGTTCGGCGACGAACGCCTGACCAGTTGCCTGCGCGTGATCGGCGCCAACGATGGGTTGCTGCTGTCCGGTGATGCGGCCTATGCGTTGCAACCGGGCACCGCACCATTCGTTGCGCTCAGCGCACGTGGCCTGAAACTGTTCGTCCTGGCCGAAGATGCCCAGGCCCGTGCGCTTGCGGTTCCAGACTGGGCCCGGGCCATCGATTACCCGGCCTTCGTCGAACTGTCGATTCACTACGACAAGGTCAACAGTTGGCTATGAATGCATTGACAGTTGGCGCCCGCGCCATCGAGCTGGACAAGGACGGTTTCCTGGTCGAACTGAGTGACTGGTCTGCCGATGTGGCCAGTGCCCTGGCGGCTGCCGAAGACATCGAGTTGACGCCCGAACACTGGGAGGTCCTCGAACTGCTGCGCAGTTTCTACGCTGAGTTCCAGCTGTCACCGGCCACCCGTCCGCTGATCAAATACACCGCATTGAAACTCGGCCCGGAAAAAGGCAACAGCCTGCACCTGAACCGCCTGTTCAAAGGCACCCCCGCCAAACTCGCCGCGAAACTGGCGGGCCTGCCCAAACCGACGAATTGCTTATGACTGACTATCCTGCACTGACCCTCGAAACGCCCGCCGAGCACCCGTTCGCCCAATTCGTGCGGATCCTCGGCAAGGGCAAGCGTGGCGCCCGCGATCTGACTCGGGTCGAAGCCCGCGAAGCCATGGGCATGGTGTTCGATGACAAGGTCGAGGAAACCCAACTCGGCGCCTTCCTGATGTTGTTACGGCACAAGGAAGAAAGCGCCGAGGAAATGGCCGGGTTCACTGAAGCCTTGCGTGAACGCCTGAATCCGCCGGCACTGGCGGTGGATCTGGACTGGCCGACATATGCGGGCAAGAAGCGTCATCTGCCGTGGTTTCTGCTGGCGGCCAAGTGTCTGGCGCAAAATGGCTTGCGGATTTTCATGCATGGCGGCGGTGCCCACACGGCTGGCCGGTTGTACACCGAGCAACTGCTGGGCGAGTTGAACATTGCGCTGTGCCGTGACTGGCAACAGGTGGGCTCGGCGCTGGATAACGACGGACTGGCGTTCATGCCGCTGGTTGACTGGGCGCCACAGCTGCAACGGATGATCGACCTGCGCAACACCCTGGGCCTGCGCTCGCCGATCCACTCGCTGGCACGGATTCTCAATCCGCTGGGGGCGCGTTGCGGCCTGCAGAGCATTTTCCACCCTGGCTATCAGGCCGTGCACCGCGACGCCAGCGGATTGCTCGGTGATACCGCCATCGTGATCAAGGGCGATGGCGGCGAGATCGAGGTCAACCCGGACGCCGACAGCCACCTGTACGGCACCACTGGCGGTGTCAGCTGGGATGAGGAATGGCCGCAGCTGTCGAGCCAGCGCCATGTCAAACCGGCCAGCCTCGATCCGGAGCACCTCAAAGCCGTATGGCGTGGCGACGTGGTCGACAGCTATCCGCAAATGGCCCTGATTTCGACCATGGCCCTGGCCCTGCGCGGCCTCGGCCAGAGCCGCGAACAGGCCTTCGAAACCGCCGAAAAATACTGGGCTGCGCGGGACAAATCGATTTAACCGATCATTCACGCCCGATTTTTGCGCTTTTTGTTCGAACCCATCGGAATAGACTCAACTGCAACGCTTATGGGTTTCGGGAGTCTTGAACATGGGTTTGTTAGTCGATGGCCGCTGGCAGGACAAGTGGTATGAAAGCAGCAAGGACGGCGCGTTCCAGCGCGAACAGGCGCAACGCCGCCACTGGTTGACCACTGACGGCAAGCCGGGACCGACCGGTGTCGGTGGATTTGCGGCCGAACCCGGGCGCTATCACCTGTACGTGTCCCTGGCCTGTCCGTGGGCTCATCGCACGCTGATCCTGCGCAAACTCAAAGGCCTCGAAAAGCTGATCGACGTCTCGGTGGTCAGTTGGTTGATGCTGGAAAACGGCTGGACCTTCGACCGGTACCTGGGCTCGACCGGCGACAAGCTCGATCATTTCGACTTCATGCACCAGCGCTACACCGCCGATGCCGCCGACTACACCGGCCGCGTCACCGTACCGGTGCTGTGGGACAAACAGCAAAAGCGCATCGTCAACAATGAATCATCGGAAATCATCCGCATGTTCAATGGTGCCTTCGATGATTTGACCGGCAATGACCTGGATTTCTACCCGGCGCCACTACAGGGTGAAATTGATGCGCTGAACGAGCGGATCTACCCGGCGGTGAACAACGGCGTATATCGCGCCGGGTTTGCCACGTCGCAACAGGCTTATGAAGAAGCCTTCGACGATGTGTTTGCCGAGCTGGATCGACTGGAGCTGCTACTCGGCGCCAACCGTTACCTGGCTGGCGAGTACCTGACCGAAGCGGACATCCGTCTGTTCACCACGCTGATTCGCTTCGATGCGGTGTACTACGGGCACTTCAAGTGCAATCTGCGGCGGATCGCCGACTACCCGAACCTGTCGAACTGGCTGCGCGAGATTTATCAGTGGCCGGGGATTGCCGAGACGGTGGATTTCACCCACATCAAGAACCACTACTATGCCAGTCACCGCACCATCAACCCGACGGGTGTGGTGCCGAAAGGCCCGGCACAGGACTTCACCGCGCCCCATGATCGGGAGCGGTTGAGCGGCAAAGGGGTTTGGCGCAAGGCCTGAGCTTCGCACTGGCTTTGAGGGCCTCTTCGCGAGCAAGCCCGCTCCCACAGAGGATTTGTGTCGTTCACGAATCCAATGTGGGAGCGGGCTTGGTCGCGAATGGGGGCGACGCGGTCTCTAGACCTGCCCCTGAGCCCCTTCAAACCACGCCAGTTTCTCGCGCAGCTGCACCACTTCACCGACGATCACCAATGTCGGCGCATGCACTTCGTGCTCCGCCACCAATCGCGGCAGGTCCGCCAGGGTGCCGGTGAACACACGCTGATTGACCGTGGTGCCCTGCTGGATCAACGCCGCCGGGGTATCAGCGCCGCGACCGTGCTTGATCAACTGCTCGCAGATGACCGGCAAGCCCACCAACCCCATGTAGAACACCAGGGTTTGTGCCGGCGCGACCAGATCGGCCCACGGCAAATCGGTTGAGCCGTCCTTCAGGTGCCCGGTGACAAAGCGTACCGATTGCGCGTAATCGCGATGGGTCAGCGGAATCCCGGCATAGGCTGCGCAACCGCTGGCCGCCGTGATCCCCGGCACGACCTGGAACGGGATGCCATTGGCCGCCAGCTCTTCGATCTCTTCACCGCCACGACCGAAGATGAACGGATCGCCCCCCTTCAAACGCACCACACGCTTGCCCTGTTTGGCCAGATCCACCAATTGCTGGTTGATCTGATCCTGCGGCACCGCGTGATCGGCACGGCGCTTGCCGACGTAAACCCGCTCGGCGTCGCGACGGCACAGTTCGAGAATCGCCGGCGCTACCAGACGGTCGTACAGCACCACGTCGGCTTGCTGCATCAGACGCAATGCCTTGAACGTCAGCAGGTCGGGATCGCCCGGCCCTGCGCCCACCAGATAGACTTCACCGGTTGCAACCGGCGCTTCACCATCGATCTTCGCTTGCAACAACCGCTCGGCTTCACCGCCCTGCCCGGCCAGTTGCCGATCGGCAATCGGGCCCTGGAAAACATCTTCCCAGAACGCCCGTCGCTGCTGCACATCCGGAAACAGGCCTTTGACCTGATGACGAAAACGCGCCGCCAGTCCGGCCAGTTGACCGAAGGTGGAAGGAATCCAGGTTTCGATCCTGGCGCGGATCAAACGCGCCAGCACCGGCGCATCGCCGCCGCTGGACACCGCGATAATCAGTGGGGAACGATCGACGATGGCCGGGAAGATCACGCTGCACAGGGCCGGCGCGTCCACCACGTTGACCGGTACGCAACGCCGATGGGCATCGGCGGAGACTTGTGCGTTCAACGCTTCGTCGTCGGTGGCGGCAATGATCAGCCCGCAACCGTCCAGATCCGCCTCGGCATAACCACGCAACAGGCACTCGCCACCGCTGCCGGCAACCAGTTCGCGCAATTGCGCTTCGATTTCAGGTGCAACCACCCGCAGCAGCGCACCGGCATCGGCCAGCAGGCGGGATTTGCGCAAGGCAATTTCCCCCCCACCGACGACCAACACACGACTGCCGCGAAGGTTGTGGAACAGCGGCAGATAGTTCATTTAGCCAATGACCTCAAGGCCACCCATGTACGACTTGAGAACTTGCGGCACACGGATCGAACCGTCGGCCTGCTGATAGTTCTCCAGCACCGCCACCAGTGTACGACCCACCGCCAGGCCGGAGCCGTTCAGGGTGTGCACCAGTTCCGGCTTGCCGGTTTCCGGATTGCGGAAGCGCGCCTGCATGCGGCGGGCCTGGAAGTCGCCGCAGTTGGAGCACGACGAAATCTCGCGGTACTTGTCCTGGCTCGGGATCCACACTTCCAGGTCGTAAGTCTTGACCGCGCTGAAGCCCATGTCGCCGGTGCACAGCGCCAGGGTGCGATAAGGCAGTTCCAGCAGTTGCAGGACTTTCTCGGCGTTGGCGGTCAGGCCTTCCAGCGCTTCCATCGACTTCGACGGCTCGACGATCTGCACCATCTCGACCTTGTCGAACTGGTGTTGACGGATCATGCCGCGGGTATCACGACCCGATGCGCCGGCCTCACTGCGGAAGCACGGTGTGTGGGCGACGAACTTGATCGGCAGCAGTTTCGAGTCGACGATTTCGCCAGCGACGATGTTGGTCAGCGACACTTCAGCGGTCGGGATCAGGTACAGGTCGGCTTCGCCTTCGCGCCCGATCTTGAACAGGTCTTCTTCGAACTTCGGCAACTGACCAGTGCCTTGCAGCGCCGGCGCCTGGACCAGATAAGGCGTGTACGCCTCTTCGTAGCCGTGCTCGGTAACGTGCAGGTTGATCATGAACTGCGCCAGGGCGCGATGCAGGCGAGCGATCGGGCCGCGCAGCAAGGCGAAACGAGCGCCGGACAGCTTGGCGGCAGTTTCGAAGTCCAGCCAGCCGAACTTCTCGCCCAGGGCCACGTGGTCCTGAACCGGAAAATCGAAGGCAGTCGGGGTGCCCCAGCGGCGCACTTCGACGTTGCCGTCTTCGTCGTCGCCAACCGGTACCGATTCGTGCGGCAAGTTGGGGATACCGAGCAGGATCGAGTCCAGTTCGGTCTGGATCGCGTCGAGTTCGACTTTGCCGGCGCTCAATTCGCCCGCCATGCGCTCGACGTCCGCCATCAGCGGCGCGATGTCTTCACCGCGCTGCTTGGCCTGACCGATGGATTTGGAGCGCGCATTACGTTCAGCCTGCAGTGCTTCGGTGCGGGTCTGGACGGTCTTGCGCTGTTCTTCCAGCGCTTCGATGCGCGCAACATCCAGCACAAAGCCACGGGATGCCAGGCGGTCCGCTACGTCCTGAAGGTTGCTACGTAACAGTTTGGAATCGAGCATGTCGGTTTCTCGTTATCAAAGTTTGGTCAAGGACAGGCCGGCCCAGGTGGCGAGCAGCCCGCCGAATACGCTGATGGCCGCATAGCCCAGGGCCAGCGGCACTTGCCCGGTTTCCAGCAGGCGCACCGTATCCAGTGAAAAGGATGAAAAAGTCGTCAGCCCCCCGAGGAAGCCGACGATCAACCCGGCGCGTACCGCAAACGATACTTCCGGGCGAATCAAAAACAGGCCGTATAGAACGCCGATCAGCAAACAGCCCACGATATTAACGGCCAGCGTCGCGGTATAGAAGTGCCGCGGCCAATTCGCGTTGATCCAGTTGCCCGTGGCGAAGCGCAACAACGTGCCGGCAATCCCGCCGACGGAAACCGCAAAAATCAATGGAAGCACTACTTTCTCCGCTGCCTTGGGCTTAAACGATCGAGTTTCGCCAGGTGATTGAGCTTTTCGCCGATTTTCAACTCGAGGCCACGGGGGACCGGTTGATAGAACGGGATCGGGTCGAGTTCTTCCGGGAAATAGTCTTCGCCAGCGGCATAGGCATCCGGCTCATCGTGGGCGTAACGGTATTCATCGCCGTAGCCCAACTGCTTCATAAGCTTGGTCGGCGCATTGCGCAGGTGCAGCGGCACTTCCAGCGAGCCATGTTCGGCGGCGGCGCGCAGTGCGGTCTTGAAACCCATGTACACCGCGTTGCTTTTCGGTGCGCAGGCCAGATAGGTGATGGCCTGGGCCACCGCCAGTTCACCTTCGGGGCTGCCGAGGCGCTCCTGCACTTCCCACGCCGCCAGGCACAGGCTCAGAGCACGTGGATCGGCGTTGCCGATGTCTTCGCTGGCCATGCGCACCACGCGCCGGGCCAGGTACAAGGGGTCGCAACCGCCGTCGATCATCCGCGCAAACCAGTACAGCGCACCATCCGGGTTGGAACCACGCACCGATTTATGCAGCGCGGAAATCTGGTCGTAGAACGCTTCGCCGCCCTTGTCGAACCGGCGGCGGGTGTCACCGAGCAGACTTTGCAGGAGCTCGGTGCCGATTTCACTGTTGTCCTCGGCCAGGTCCGAGGCGTTTTCCAGCAGGTTGAGCAAGCGCCTGCCGTCGCCATCGGCGGCCGACAGCAGCATCTGGAAGCCTTCATCACTGAGGCTCAGGTTGCGCTTGCCCAGGCCCCGCTCTTCGGTCAGCGCGCGCTGCACCAGTTTGCGCAACGCCGTTTCATCAAGACTCTTGAGCACATAGACACGCGCCCGCGACAGCAAGGCGTTATTGAGCTCAAACGAAGGATTTTCCGTGGTCGCGCCAATGAAAATCAGCGTGCCGTCCTCAACATAGGGCAGGAACGCATCCTGCTGGGACTTGTTGAAGCGATGCACTTCGTCGACGAACAGAATGGTGCGGCGGCCGTACTGCGCGGCCTGCTGCTTGGCGATTTCCACCGCCTGACGGATCTCCTTGACCCCGGCCAGCACCGCCGAGACCGTTTCGAAGTGTGCATCCGAGACTTCCGCGAGCAATCGCGCCAGCGTGGTTTTACCCACCCCGGGCGGCCCCCAGAAAATCATCGAATGCAGGGTACCCTGCTCCAGCGCTTCGCGCAGGGGCTTGCCGCGAGCGAGCACGTGTTCCTGACCGACGTACTCGTCCAGATTGGCCGCACGCAAGCGGGCGGCCAAGGGCTGGGCGATCGGGGCACTTCCAAACAGATCCATGACTACCTGTGAAACCTCACTGGGCTTATATGCCACACCGTCCAGAGATTGGACAAAGATCCCGTGGGAGCGGGCTTGCTCGCGAAGAGGCCGTGTCAGTCGACATTTTGATTGAATGACACATCGCCTTCGCGAGCAAGCCCGCTCCCACAGGTCCGGCGTTTTACTCTTGAATCACATCCGCACCCTTGGGGATGTCGAACTTGAATTTGGACGCCGGGATCGGCTCGTTGGCCTTCACCCCGGTGAACAGGATATTGGTGCGCTGACCAACGCTGTCGATCAGTTGCATGTCGTTAACCAGACCATTGCGGAACGACAGGCGCAGGCTGTCGAACAGCGTGTCCTTGGTCTTCGGCTTGAGGGTGAAGTCGATCACGCCGCCGGCTTCCTTGGCGCTGATATCGAAGCTCTGGCTGATCTTGGACACGTCACCGGACAGCAGCAAGGCCGGCGTCTGGGTCAGGCGCTGGTCGAGCTTCTTGATGGTCGCCTGTTCCAGGTCCGGGTCCCACAGGGTGACTTTCTTGCCATCGGAGATCATGGTCTGCTCGGCCGGCGCATCGGTGTGCCAGTAGAACAGGCCCGGACGCTGCAGGGACATCTCGCCGGCAGTTTCCTGCAACTGGGTGCCGGTGCCATCAAGGGTCAGTTGCGAGAACCGTGCGGTCAGGGTCTGGGATTTTTCCAGCAGTTGGGTCAGGCGCGCCACGTCCTTGTCATCGGCGTGAGCCGAGAGCGTGGTCAAAGCCAGTACCGGCAGCAACAGCATGCGGATCAGACGCATGGGAGTCCTCATAACATTCGTGGGAGTGCGGGCGGCGCCAAAAGACGCCGCCCTTTCATACTTGGGTCAGTCGCGCACCGGGCCCGGGGCCAGGACTTCACGCGAACCGTTGGTGTTCATGGACGTCACGACCCCGGCCATTTCCATGGCTTCGATCATGCGCGCGGCGCGGTTATAGCCGATTTTCAACTTGCGCTGAACGGCGGAAATGGAGGCGCGACGGCTTTCCAGGACAAACTGCACTGCTTCGTCGTACAGCGCGTCGGCCTCGGGATCGTCGCCATCGCCGCCACCGCTGCTGCTTTCAAAGCCACTGCCCGCCTCTTCGACACCGTTGAGAATGTCGTCGTTGTATTCCGGCGCGCCACGCAGTTTCCAGGCTTCCACTACGCGGTGAACCTCATCGTCGGACACGAAGGCACCGTGAACACGAATTGGCAGACTGGTGCCCGGCGGCATGTACAGCATGTCACCGTGGCCCAGCAATTGCTCGGCACCGCCCTGGTCGATGATGGTCCGGGAGTCGATCTTGCTCGATACCTGGAACGCCATGCGGGTCGGGATGTTGGCCTTGATCAGGCCGGTGATCACGTCCACCGACGGACGCTGGGTCGCGAGGATCAAGTGGATACCCGCCGCACGCGCTTTCTGCGCAATACGGGCGATCAGCTCTTCAACTTTCTTGCCGACGATCATCATCATGTCGGCGAATTCGTCGACCACCACCACGATGGTCGGCAGCTTTTGCAGGAGCGGCGCTTCGTCGTGGATGCTTTCGCGCTTGTACAGCGGATCGCTCAACGGCTCGCCGGCGTCCTGGGCTTCCTTGACCTTGGCGTTGAAGCCCGACAGGTTCCGTACGCCCATCTTCGCCATCAGCTTGTAGCGTCGCTCCATCTCGGCAACGCTCCAGCGCAAGGCATTGGCGGCGTCCTTCATGTCGGTGACCACCGGGCACAACAGGTGCGGAATGCCTTCGTAGATCGACAGTTCAAGCATTTTCGGGTCGATCATGATCAGCTTGGCGTCTTCCGGGCCGGACTTGAACAGGATCGACAGGATCATCGCGTTCACACCCACCGACTTACCGGAACCGGTGGTACCGGCCACCAGCAGGTGCGGCATTTTCGCCAGGTCGGTGATGACCGGCTTGCCGCCGATGTCATGGCCCAGGGCCAGGGTCACCGGCGACTTGAAGTTGTCGTACTCGGGGGTCGACAGCACTTCGGAGAAGCGCACGATCTGCCGGTCTTCGTTGGGGATCTCGATACCGACCGTGGTCTTGCCCGGAATCACTTCCACCACGCGCACGCTGGTCACGGCCAGGGAACGGGCCAGGTCTTTGGCCAGGTTGGAGATGCGGCTGACTTTTACCCCGGCAGCCGGCTGGATTTCGTAACGGGTAATCACCGGGCCCGGGTGAATCGAATCCACCGCGACTTCAACGCCGAATTCCTTGAGCTTGATTTCCAGCAAGTGGCCAACCGCAGCCAGGGATTCAGGCGAGTAATTGAGCTGTTTCTTTTCCGCCGGATCAAGAATCGAGATCGGCGGCAAGGTACCTTCCACGGCGCTGTCGACGAACAGCGGCGCCTGTTTCTCTTTTTCGACGCGTTTGCTCGGTGCGACAGGCTTTGGCGGCGCGGGCGCAATCACTGGCGGCACCTGCTTCTCGCGCTCGGACATGTGCTTGCTCAGGGCTTGCTCACGCTCGATCAGGCGCTCCTTGACCTTGGCCTGCTCGCGCTTGTCGGTAACGGTCGGCGCGACCACTTCATCCATACGGTCGTCGACCTCACGCAACTGGGCAACCAGTTGTTTGCGCTCGGTACGGGCCGCCCACCAGCGATTGGCCGCCCCCTGGAACAGTTCGAACAGGTCGAGGGTGATCTTGCCGGTGATGTCCATCACCTTGAACCACGACAGGTCGGTAAACACGGTCAGGCCGAACAGGAACAACGCAATGAACAGCAGCGTGCTGCCCTGGATATTCAGGGCATTCCTGGCCAGGTCGCCAAGGCTTTCGCCCAGCGCACCGCCCGCACCGGCCGGCAGACCGGTCGCGGCATGAAAATGAATATGGGCCAGCGCAGCGCCGGACAGCACCAGGAATACCAGGCCGATCAAGCGCCAGGAGAACAGCCAACCGCTCCACTGCCACGGTTCGTGACGCTGACGGAATATCTGGTAAGCCTTGATCGCCAGCAGCAACGGGAAGATGTAGGCGAAGTAACCCAGCACCATGAACAGGATATCGGCGCTGTAGGAGCCCGCGGGCCCGCCGAAGTTCTGCACATCGTCGATCTTGCTGTTATGACTCCAGCCCGGATCATCCTTGCCATAGGTCAACAAGGCCATCATCAGGAACAGGCACAAGGCACCGATGGCGATCAGCGCACCTTCCTTGAGTCGGTAGTGCAAGTGCTGGCGCCAGAGCGGAACGACGGCTGGTTTAGGTGCTGCGGTGGATTTCTTCAAAACGCTTCTTTTCCTGCGCCATGGGCGCGTCCATCTGGTGAATGTCTATAAAAACTGCCAAAAACTGCTCAATCCAGGCAGGTAAAAAAGTTAACACACGTAACCGGGACTACTTTTAACACTGCACCTCGGTCTTTATAAACACGGCGCGCACTGAGTATATGTAACACGCAAGGCATTGTACGGGTTTGTACGCCCGACGCCATGCTTGAGCCCCTTGGGTGTAGCATAGTCAACAGCACATGACATGCTGTTCAATTTGAGCATGCATTCTCTTTTGTGACAAAGGCTTATGAGGTGTTTTTATGAGCGAAGCGAAGCATTCCCGCCTGATTATCCTGGGCTCCGGTCCTGCCGGTTACAGCGCAGCCGTTTATGCCGCCCGCGCCAACCTCAAGCCCGTTGTCATTACCGGCATACAGGCAGGTGGCCAGCTCACCACCACCGTCGAAGTCGATAACTGGCCAGGCGACGTCGAAGGCCTGACCGGACCGGTCCTGATGGACCGCATGCAAAAACACGCCGAGCGCTTTGCCACCGAGATCGTTTACGACCACATCCATACTGCCAAGTTGCAACAACGGCCGTTCGAGCTGATCGGCGATGGCGGAACCTACACCTGCGACGCACTGATCATTGCCACCGGCGCGAGCGCGCAATACCTGGGCCTGCCGTCGGAAGAGTCATTTGCCGGCAAAGGGGTTTCGGCCTGCGCGACCTGTGACGGATTCTTTTATCGCAACCAGGTGGTTGCGGTGATCGGCGGCGGTAACACGGCGGTCGAAGAAGCATTGTATCTGTCGAACATCGCCAAAGAAGTGCACCTGGTCCATCGGCGCGACAAGCTACGCTCGGAGAAAATCCTCCAGGACAAACTCTTCGAAAAAGCCGCCAACGGCAATATCCGCCTGCATTGGAACCAGAATCTGGACGAAGTGCTCGGCGATGCCAGTGGCGTGACCGGTGCCCGCCTGCGAGACAGCCGAACGGGTGAAACCAAAGAGCTGCCGCTGGCCGGCGTATTTATCGCCATCGGCCACAAACCCAACACCGACCTGTTCATCGGGCAACTGGAAATGCGCGACGGGTACCTGCTGGTCAAGGGCGGCAGCGAAGGCGATGCTACCGCCACGGCGATTGCAGGCGTGTTTGCCGCCGGCGACGTGGCCGATCATGTTTATCGCCAGGCCGTTACGTCTGCCGGGGCCGGTTGCATGGCGGCACTGGACGCCGAAAAATACCTCGACGACATTCCTGTCGTTTGAAGGCAAACTTTACGACGGGTCAACACCCGCCACCGCCCTCCCCTTCTGCAAGCCCGGACGCCATGCTGACTTGGTTACAACGCAACTCCCTGACCTTTCCACCGCTGGAAAAGGCCATGCGCGACCCCAACGGGTTGCTGGCTGCCGGTGGTGACCTGTCCGCTGATCGGTTGATCAACGCCTATCGCCACGGGTGTTTTCCATGGTTTTCCGAGGGCCAGCCGATCCTCTGGTGGTCTCCGGACCCGCGCACGGTTTTGTTTCCCGACGAATTGCACGTCTCGCGCAGCCTGAACAAACTGCTGCGTCAGCAACGCTATCAAGTGACCTTCGATGAGGACTTCGCCGCCGTCATCCGCGCCTGTGCGGCTCCCCGGGATCACGCCGACGGCACCTGGATCACCGACGCGATGCAGGACGCCTACATTGAGCTGCACCGGCGTGGTCACGCCCACTCGGTGGAAGTGTGGGACAACAACGAATTGGTCGGCGGATTGTATGGCTTGGCGATGGGCCAGCTGTTTTTCGGCGAATCCATGTTCAGCCGCGCTGACAACGCCTCGAAATTCGGCTTTGCGACACTGGTTCGACATCTGAAAGACTCAGGTTTTGTGCTGATCGATTGCCAGATGCCCACCGATCACCTGCACAGCCTGGGAGCGCGGGCAATTCCTCGCCGCGACTTTGCCAATTACCTTGCGCAGTATCTGGACCAGCCCAGCAGCGCCAATTGGGTTTGCTGAGCGACATTTGCGCGCGTGGCTTACACTTATTCAAAAGCATTATCCCGAGGGTTGATCATGACCGAGTTGGCGCGTTTGAAGTTCTATGCCACTCAGCCCCACTCTTGCAGTTATCTGCCCGAGGAGCAGGCCACGACCCTGTTCCTCGACCCTAGCCAGCCCATGGATGTGCATGTCTATGCAGACCTGTCAGAGATGGGTTTTCGTCGCAGTGGCGATCATCTCTACCGGCCGCACTGCCAGAATTGCAATGCGTGTGTTCCGGCGCGCATTCCTGTAGTGCAATTCACCCCCAACCGTCAGCAGAAGCGCATCTTCAAGCGCAATGCCGACTTGCAGGTACGCCCCGCCAAGCCGGGTTTCAACGAAGAGTATTTCGATCTTTATCAGCGTTATATCGAACAACGCCATGCCGACGGCGACATGTACCCGCCCAGCCGCGATCAGTTTTCCACGTTCCTGGTGCGCGACCTGCCGTTTTCCCGGTTCTACGAATTCCGTCTCGACGGCCGTTTGCTGGCGATCGCCGTCACCGATCTTCTGCCGAACGGTCTGTCGGCGGTGTACACCTTCTATGATCCCGCTGAAGAGCGTCGCAGCCTGGGACGCTACGCCATCCTCTGGCAGATCGCCGAAGCCCGGCGCCTGGGGCTGGATGCGGTCTATCTGGGTTACTGGATCAAAAACTGCAAAAAAATGAACTACAAGACCCAGTATCGCCCCATTGAACTGCTGGTTAACCAGCGCTGGGTCGTCCTGAACTAGAGCGCACCCTAAACCCCTTGGCTTGAACCCCACTTTTCGGGCACAATGCACGCCGCTTTTGCCTGGCGCAGTTGCACCGGGCCATTCACTGGACACCGAGGGCTTTACTGCATGTCGAAAGAAGACAGCTTCGAAATGGAAGGCACTGTCGTCGACACCCTGCCCAACACCATGTTTCGCGTGGAGTTGGAAAATGGGCACGTCGTAACCGCGCACATCTCCGGCAAGATGCGCAAGAACTACATCCGTATTCTTACCGGCGACAAAGTGCGCGTCGAGCTGACGCCCTATGACTTGAGCAAAGGGCGCATCACTTACCGCGCTCGCTAATCAAGTCAATACAAGACGCCCGGCTTATGCCGGGCGTTTTTGTTTGTGTGGGAGCGGGCTTGCTCGCGAATGCGGTGTGACAATCGACATCTTCTTCTCTGACCCACCGCTTTCGCGAGCAAGCCCGCTCCCACATTTGAATTGCGTACGACCGAGACAGCAAAAAGGCGCCTTTTGGCGCCTTTTTGCTTTATCGCGATAGAACGTCAGGCCATCTCGGCCGTGGTCTCGAACTCGAAGGTCAGCTCCCCGTCCTTGATGTCGATGTGCACCACACCGCCATGTTCGGCCAGTTCGCCAAAGAGAATCTCCTCAGCCAGCGGACGCTTGATCTTGTCCTGGATCAGGCGAGCCATTGGGCGAGCCCCCATTGCCGCGTCGTAACCACCTTCGGCCAGCCAGTTGCGGGCCGCATCGGTAACCTCCAGCAACACCCGCTTGTCTTCCAGTTGCGCCTGAAGTTCGGTAAGGAACTTGTCCACCACGCTCTTGATGACCTCATGGCTGAGGCGACCAAACTGGATAATGGTGTCCAGACGGTTGCGGAATTCCGGCGTGAAGCTCTTCTTGATCACTTCCATCGCATCGGACGAGTGATCCTGATAGGTGAAACCGATCGAAGCGCGAGCTGCGGTCTCGGCACCGGCGTTGGTCGTCATGATGACGATTACGTTACGGAAATCCGCCTTGCGCCCGTTGTTATCGGTCAACGTACCGTGATCCATGACCTGCAGCAGCAGGTTGAAGACTTCCGGATGCGCTTTCTCGATTTCATCGAGCAACAACACGCAGTGTGGCTGCTTGGTGATGGCTTCGGTGAGCAGACCGCCCTGATCGAACCCGACATAACCCGGAGGCGCACCGATCAGACGCGATACGGTGTGGCGCTCCATGTACTCGGACATGTCGAAGCGAATCAGCTCGACGCCCAACGCCTTGGCCAACTGACGTGCCGCCTCGGTTTTACCGACACCGGTAGGCCCTGCGAACAGGAACGAACCAACAGGCTTGTCAGGGGATTTGAGCCCGGCACGGGACAGCTTGATCGCGGTGGCCAGCGAGTCGATCGCGGCATCCTGACCGAACACGGTCAACTTCAGGTCACGCTCAAGGTTACGCAACAGCTCCTTGTCGGAACTGGTGACGTGTTTAGGCGGAATCCGCGCGATTTTCGCGACGATGTCCTCGACCTGAGGCACTTCGATGCGTTTAACGCGCATTTCGATCGGCTGCAGGCGCTGATAGGCACCCGCCTCGTCGATCACATCGATCGCCTTGTCCGGCATGTGCCGATCATTGATATAGCGCGAAGCCAGTTCGGCGGCGGCGCGCAGGGCTTCATCACTGTATTCGATATTGTGATGGCTTTCGAAACGCCCCTTCAGGCCGCGCAAAATGCCAATGGTATCTTCCACCGAAGGTTCCGACACATCGACCTTCTGGAAACGCCGGGCCAAGGCACGGTCCTTCTCGAAGATGCCACGGAACTCCTGGAAGGTGGTCGAACCGATGCAACGGATATCACCGGACGACAGCAGCGGCTTGAGCAGGTTCGAGGCATCCATGACGCCACCGGACGCGGCACCCGCACCAATGATGGTGTGGATCTCGTCGATGAACAGGATCGCCTGCGGACGCTTTTTCAGTTCATTGAGCAACGCCTTGAAGCGCTTCTCGAAATCGCCACGGTATTTGGTACCGGCCAGCAAGGCCCCCAGATCAAGGGAGTAAACCACGCTGCTGGCCAGCAGATCTGGCACCTGGTTGTCGACAATGCGCTTGGCCAGGCCTTCGGCAATCGCGGTTTTACCCACGCCTGCCTCGCCCACCAGCAGCGGGTTGTTTTTGCGACGACGCGCCAGGATCTGCGCGACACGCTCGACTTCCAGCTCACGACCTACCAACGGATCAATACGACCCTGGCGCGCCAGCTCATTGAGATTGCTGGCATAAGCATCCAGGGGATTGCCTGAGGAAGAAGACTCACCGCCCTCGTCGTCCTGCATATCTTGCTCACCTTCAGAGTGATCGCCATGCCCCGGCACCTTGGAAATGCCATGGGCGATGTAGTTGACGACATCTATACGGGCAACGCTCTGCTGTTTCAGCAGGAACACTGCCTGACTCTCTTGCTCACTGAAGATCGCGACCAGCACGTTGGCACCAGTCACTTCGCGTTTGCCCGAGCTCTGTACGTGAAACACAGCACGCTGCAGTACACGCTGGAAGCCCAGGGTTGGCTGGGTTTCGCGATCCTCGTCATGAACAGGGATCAATGGCGTGGTGGAGTCGATGAACTCCTGCAGGTCATGCTTGAGTTTGTCGAGGTTTGCGCCGCATGCACGCAAAACGGTGGCGGCAGCCTCATTGTCCAATAGGGCCAGCAAGAGGTGTTCGACGGTCATGAACTCATGACGCTTCGAACGGGCCTCCTTGAAGGCAAGATTGAGGGTGACTTCGAGCTCGCGGTTTAACATAGCTTCACCTCATACCCAAGTGGTCGGCGATTAACCGTCCTTCTCGATTTCACAGAGTAGCGGATGCTGGCTTTCCCTGGCGTACTGGTTGACCTGCATGGCCTTGGTCTCGGCGATGTCGCGGGTAAACACTCCACATACTGCCCGCCCTTCTGTATGGACGGCCAGCATGACCTTGGTCGCCAGCTCGCGATTCAGGTTAAAAAACACCTCGAGCACTTCGACGACGAAATCCATCGGTGTGTAGTCATCGTTGAACAAAACCACCTTGTACATCGGCGGCGCCTGTAATGCAGGCTTTGCCTCCTGAACAGCAATGCCTGCGGAATCGTCGTCGTGTAAATCAGGGCGATCCTGATTGAATGTTAGTCGAATCTGGCTGATTGCATGCATGGAAAGAAAGGTTCGTCAGTTGTTCAAATACAGTGGTGGGGGCGGCTATCAGCGTTTTCAACTCCGACTGCCCGGTCAGCTTGACTATCGGCAAAACGGTGTTACAACCAATAGAGCCCACAGTGGGTAAAAAAGGTCCGCGGAGTCAATCTTATTTACAGATTCGACTGCGGATGTACTGGATGATACTCCAGTGATGGAGTCTGTTGCAGAGGGAGTTGGTATGGCTGTCGGCAAGGTCAAATGGTTCAACAATGCCAAGGGTTACGGTTTCATCAACGAGGAAGGCAAGACAGAAGATCTGTTTGCCCACTACTCGGCCATTAAAATGGATGGTTATAAAACCCTGAAAGCCGGGCAATCTGTCGTATTCGATATCATCCAGGGCCCCAAAGGCCTGCACGCGGTCAACATCAGCAACCCGGTGGACACCTCGAAAATCACGACACAGACACCTGAACAGACCGTTTCGGTTTAACACCGCCGCGTCATCCAGTCATAAAAAAACCGCCTGACTCAACTTCTTGAATCAGGCGGTTTTCATGTGCCGGCGTATTCTTACATGTGCGAGATCAGCGCATCACCGAAGCCGGAAGACGAAACCAGCTTCGCACCCTCCATCAGACGCTCGAAGTCATAGGTCACGGTCTTGGCGGAAATCGCGCCGTTGGTGCCCTTGATGATCAGGTCGGCCGCTTCGGTCCAGCCCATGTGGCGCAGCATCATTTCGGCGGAAAGGATCAGCGAACCCGGGTTGACCTGGTCCTTGCCGGCGTACTTCGGTGCAGTACCGTGGGTAGCTTCGAACATGGCCACGGTGTCGGACAGGTTGGCCCCTGGCGCGATACCGATACCGCCCACCTCTGCCGCCAGGGCGTCAGAGAGGTAGTCGCCGTTCAGGTTCAGGGTTGCAATCACGTCGTACTCGGCCGGGCGCAGCAGGATCTGCTGGAGCATGGCGTCGGCGATGGCGTCCTTGACGATGACGTTCTTGCCGGTTTTCGGGTTCTTGAACTGCATCCACGGACCGCCATCAAGCAGGGTCGCGCCGAACTCTTGCGCCGCCACTTCGTAGGCCCATTCCTTGAAGGCACCCTCGGTGAACTTCATGATGTTGCCTTTGTGCACGATGGTCAGCGAATCGCGATCGTTGTCGACCACATATTGCAGGGCCTTGCGCGCCAGACGCTTGGTGCCTTGCAGGGACACCGGCTTGACGCCGATACCGCAGTTCTCGTCGAAACGGATCTTGGTAACGCCCATTTCTTCCTTGAGGAACTTGATGACCTTGGTGGCTTCCGGCGTGCCAGCCTTCCACTCGATGCCGGCGTAGATGTCTTCGGAGTTCTCACGGAAGATGGTCATGTCGACATCGCCTGGCTTCTTGACCGGGCTAGGCACGCCTTCGAACCAGCGCACCGGACGCAGGCAGACGTACAGGTCGAGTTGCTGACGCAGGGCCACGTTCAGGGAACGGATGCCGCCACCGACCGGGGTGGTCAGCGGGCCCTTGATGGAAACCACGTAATCCTTGACCGCGTCCAGGGTTTCCTGAGGCAGCCAGGTGTCCTGATCGTAAACCTGAGTCGCTTTCTCCCCGGCGTACACTTCCATCCAGGAAATCTTGCGCTCGCCACCGTAGGCCTTCTTAACAGCAGCATCGACAACCTTGATCATGACCGGACTGATGTCGACACCAATGCCGTCGCCTTCGATGAAGGGGATGATCGGGTTATTAGGAACGTTGAGAGAATGGTCTGCATTGACGGTGATTTTGTCGCCGACGGCTGGAACCTGAATCTTCTTGTAACCCATGCTGAACTCCATTGATTGGATTGAACATCTGGCTTGGTTCGAGCGTAACCCAGTTGAATCGGCGCGCAAACCCTATGTTCTATCCATATGCCGCAAAGCCGTACAACCAGCGGCCTACAAGCCTGAAAGCAAAGGGAAAAACGCCAAACTCAAGCACGACGAATGACCTTACGCCCTCCTCGCCCCTGCGACCTTTAGACCAATGGACGACATTCGTTGCGTATGAACCATCGGCAGATTGCCAGCTACCTATGTATAATGCCGCCGCTGACTAAAGGGTCACGCCAGGTTGGACAGCTCTACGACGAGCATTTCCGCCAGTTGGGCCGATCTGTTACCGCAGCCCGGCTACTTGACACCCTACTGATGCACCCAACATCACAGCAACGAAACCTCGATATTCGGCTCATGGATGACTTTGAACGAACGCGCTTACCCGGCGCCCTCGAGTTTCTGCGCACGCTTTAGCAAAGAAGAGAGAGTTAATCCGAATATGCCCACCCGCTCGAAGATCATCTATACCTTCACCGACGAAGCTCCTGCCCTCGCCACCTATTCACTGTTGCCTATCGTAGAGGCGTTCACCGCCTCGGCTGATATCGCCGTTGAAACCCGCGATATCTCTCTTGCAGGGCGCATCCTGGCCAGCTTCCCCGAGCAACTGGGTGACAAAGCCGTAGCCGACCACCTCGCCGAACTGGGCGCCCTGGCCGTTACGCCTGAAGCCAACATCATCAAGCTGCCGAACATCAGCGCCTCGGTTCCACAACTGCAAGCCGCGATCAAAGAGCTGCAAGCCCAGGGCTACAACCTGCCGGACTACCCGGAAACCGTGACCTGCGACGCCGACAAAGAAGCCAAGGCGCGCTACGACAAGATCAAGGGCAGCGCCGTAAACCCGGTTCTGCGCGAAGGCAACTCCGACCGCCGCGCTCCGCTGTCGGTCAAGAACTATGCGCGCAAGCACCCGCACAAAATGGGCGCCTGGGCCAAGGACTCCAAGTCCCACGTCGCGCACATGAGCACCGGCGATTTCTACGGCAGCGAAAAAGCCGCCCTGATCGACGCCGCTGACGCCGTGAAAATCGAACTGATCGCTCAAGACGGCACCACCACCGTCCTGAAAGAAAAGACCAGCGTACAAGCCGGCGAGATCCTCGATTGCGCGGTCATGAGCAAAAACGCCCTGCGCAGCTTCATCGCCGCCGAAATCGAAGACGCCAAGGCACAAGGCGTGCTGCTGTCGGTTCACTTGAAAGCCACCATGATGAAGGTCTCCGACCCGATCATGTTCGGCCAGATCGTTGCCGAGTTCTATAAAGACGCACTGGCCAAACACGCTGACGTGCTGACACAGATCGGCTTCAACCTGAACAACGGCATCGGCGACCTGTACGCTCGCATCAAGGCATTGCCTGCCGAGCAGCAAGCCCTGATCGAAGCTGACATGCAGGCGGTCTACGCCGCTCGCCCTTCCCTGGCGATGGTCAACTCCGACAAAGGCATCACCAACCTGCACGTGCCGAGCGACGTTATCGTCGACGCCTCGATGCCGGCCATGATCCGTGACTCCGGCAAGATGTGGGGTACCGACGGCCAGCTGCACGACACCAAGGCCGTGATCCCGGATCGCTGCTACGCGACCATCTACCAGGCAGTGATCGAAGACTGCAAGGCCAACGGCGCATTCGATCCGACCACCATGGGCAGCGTGCCAAACGTTGGCCTGATGGCGAAGAAAGCCGAAGAGTACGGCTCCCACGACAAGACTTTCCAGATCAAGGCTGACGGCGTTGTTCGCGTCACCGACAGCAAGGGCAACCTGCTGCTGGAGCAGTCGGTTGAAGCCGGCGACATCTTCCGCATGTGCCAGACCAAAGACGCGCCGATCCAGGACTGGGTCAAACTGGCCGTCAACCGTGCTCGCGCCAGCGGCACCCCGGCGATTTTCTGGCTGGACCCAATGCGTGCCCACGATGGCGTGGTGATCGAGAAAGTTCAGGCCTACCTGAAGAATCACAACACTGCCGGCCTGGACATCCAGATCATGTCGCCGGTCGACGCGATGAAGTACACCCTGCAGCGCACCCGCGAAGGTAAAGACACCATCTCGGTGACCGGCAACGTACTGCGCGACTACCTGACCGACCTGTTCCCGATCATGGAACTGGGCACCAGCGCCAAGATGCTGTCGATCGTGCCGCTGATGAACGGTGGCGGGCTGTTCGAAACCGGCGCCGGCGGTTCGGCTCCGAAGCACGTTCAGCAGTTGCTGGAAGAGAACTTCCTGCGCTGGGATTCGCTGGGTGAATTCCTGGCCCTGGCCGCGTCCCTGGAACACCTGGGCGTGACCTACAACAATCCAAAGGCGCTGGTTCTGGCCAAGACCCTGGACCAGGCCACCGGCCAGTTCCTGGACAACAACAAGTCGCCATCGCGCAAAGTCGGCAACATCGACAACCGCGGCAGCCACTTCTACCTGGCGCTGTACTGGGCTCAAGCCCTGGCAGCCCAGACCGAAGACACTGCACTGCAAGCGCAGTTCGCGACCCTGGCCAAGACCCTGACCGAGAACGAGGCGACCATCGTTGCCGAACTCAACGCTGTCCAGGGCAAGCCAGTGGACATCGGCGGTTACTACCACGCCGACGCCGAGCTGATCAGCAAGGCCATGCGCCCGAGCGCAACCTTCAACGCGGCTGTCGCTGCGCTGGTTTAAGGTTGTAAGGAAGCACCACAAACCCCGGCCCAGCGCCGGGGTTTGTGTTTGTGGCCCGATCCAATGTGGGAGCGGGCTTGCTCGCGAAAGCGGTTTATCATTCAACACCTTCATTGACTGACTCACCGCTTTCGCGAGCAAGCCCGCTCCCACAGGGACAGCATTTCAACTTCGAGGAGATCTCATGGACTGGAAACCCCACATCACCGTCGCCACCATCGTCGAAGACAACGGCCGCTTCCTGATGGTCGAAGAACTCAAGCACGGTCGCGTGGTGCTCAACCAGCCCGCCGGCCATCTCGATCCGGACGAAACCCTGACCGAAGCCGCTATCCGCGAAACCCTAGAAGAAACCGGCTGGGACATCGAACCGACCGGTGTACTGGGCATTTACCTCTACACAGCCCCGAGCAACGGCGTGACCTACCAGCGGGTCTGCTTCATCGCCAAACCGCTGAAACACCACGCGGACTATCAACTGGACGACGGCATCGTCGGCGCCAAGTGGTTGACCCGCGAGGAATTAATCGAACAACGCGACAACTGGCGCAGCGAGCTGATTATCCGCTGTATCGATGACTATCTGGCAGGCTTTCACTTCAGCCTTGAATTGATCCGTCCTTCTCTTTAGCCATGCAGGCTCCAGCCTGTTAGAATCGCGTCCTTTTTCAAGACACTCATTGAATCCCTATGCGTGATCCAGCCCCTTCTGACACACAAAAGAAGCGCGTCATTGTCGGCATGTCCGGCGGCGTGGACTCTTCCGTTTCCGCCCTCCTGCTGATCGAGCAGGGCTATGAGGTGGAAGGCCTGTTCATGAAGAACTGGGAAGAAGACGATGGAACGGAGTACTGCACCGCCATGGATGACCTGGCGGATGCCCAGGCCGTGTGCGACAAGATCGGTATCAAGCTGCACACCGCCAACTTCGCCGCCGAGTACTGGGACAACGTGTTCGAACATTTCCTGGCCGAATACAAGGCCGGACGCACGCCGAACCCGGACATCCTGTGCAACCGCGAAATCAAGTTCAAGGCGTTCCTCGACTACGCCATGATGCTCGGCGCCGATCTGATCGCCACCGGTCACTACGTGCGTCGCCGTGACATCGATGGCCGCACCGAACTGCTCAAGGGCCTGGACCCGAACAAGGACCAGAGCTACTTCCTGCATGCCGTCGGTGGCGAACAGATCGCCAAGACCCTGTTCCCGGTCGGCGAACTGGAAAAGCCGCAAGTACGTGCCATCGCCGAAAAATACGAGCTGGCGACCGCGAAGAAAAAGGATTCCACCGGGATCTGCTTTATCGGCGAGCGCCGTTTCAGCGATTTCCTCAAACAGTACCTGCCGGCGCAACCGGGCGAGATCAAGACCACCGAAGGCGAAATCATCGGCCGTCATCACGGCCTGATGTATCACACCATCGGCCAGCGCCAGGGCCTTGGCATCGGCGGGCTGAAAGATGCCGGTGACGAGCCGTGGTACGTGCTGATCAAGGACCTGGAGCACAACGAGCTGATCGTCGGCCAGGGCAATGACCACCCATGGCTGTTCTCCCGCGCCCTGCTCGCTTCCGATATCTACTGGGTCAACCCGATCGATCTCAGCCAGCCACGCAAGCTGACCGCCAAGGTTCGTTATCGCCAGAGCGACCAGCCCTGCACCCTGGAAAAAACCGCCACGGGTTATCGCGCAACCTTCGATGACCCGCAACGCGCGGTCACTCCGGGTCAGTCCGTGGTGTTCTATGACGGCGAAATCTGCCTCGGTGGTGGCGTGATCGAAATAGCGGAACCATGGACGAGCAAGGGCCAGGCCCTATGAACCCAATTCAGGAGCAACTGACAGCACTGGGCGGCGTATTTCTCGCCGCGGTGCTGGTGGACAGGATTGCCAAAACCGGCCAGACCAACGAAGCCGGCCTGACCTGCATGCTCGGCAGCCTGCTGATCCGCGACCCCAAGGACACCCTGGAAGTCTACGGTGGCGACGACATCAACCTGCGCGAAGGCTATCGCGCACTGATCGGTGCCCTCGAACGCGATCCGAGCGCCCTGCAACGCGAACCGCTGCGTTACGCCCTGGCCATGCTCGGCCTTGAGCGCCAACTGGCCAAGCGCAAGGAAATGCTCGACGCGATCGGCAAACGCCTGCCGCAGATTCAGTCCCAGGTCGAGCACTTCGGCCCGGCTCACGAAAACGTGATCGCTGCCTGCGGCGCGCTGTATCAGGACACCCTGAGCACCCTGCGCCAGCGCATTCAGGTGCACGGCGACATGCGCAACCTGCAACAACCGAGCAACGCCTCGAAAATTCGCGCCCTGCTGCTGGCCGGCATCCGTTCGGCCCGCCTGTGGCGGCAATTGGGCGGTCATCGCTGGCAGCTGGTGATCAGCCGCCGCAAATTGCTGAAAGAGCTTTACCCGTTGATGCGTAACGAATAACTCGCATCAGCAAACCTTTACACCGTGTTACGCGTAATACGCCGGTCAGTTGGCGACGGACCGGCGGATTTTTTCATGTATGATACGCGCCCCATTTCGTTGCCCGACTGTCCGAGAACACCCCATGCAGCTCTCTTCGCTCACTGCGGTTTCCCCTGTTGACGGCCGCTACGCCGGCAAAACCCAGGCCCTGCGCCCAATTTTCAGCGAGTACGGCCTGATCCGTGCCCGCGTTCTGGTTGAAGTGCGCTGGCTCCAGCGCCTGGCCGCTCACCCTGCCATCAGCGAAGTACCGGCGTTCTCTGCCGAAGCCAACGCTGTGCTCAACACCCTGGCGGAAAACTTCTCTCTGGAGCACGCCGAGCGCGTCAAAGAGATCGAGCGCACCACCAACCACGATGTCAAAGCCATCGAATACCTGCTCAAAGAGCAAGCGGCCAAGCTGCCGGAACTGGCCAAGGTCAGCGAATTCATCCACTTTGCCTGCACCAGCGAGGACATCAACAACCTGTCCCACGCCCTGATGCTGCGTGAAGGCCGTGATGACGTGATGCTGCCGCTGATGCGCCAGACCGCCAACGCCATCCGTGAACTGGCCATCCGTTTCGCCGACGTGCCGATGCTGTCGCGCACCCACGGTCAACCGGCCTCGCCGACCACCCTGGGCAAAGAACTGGCGAACGTGGTTTACCGTCTGGAGCGCCAGATCGCTCAAGTCGCCGCCGTTCCGCTGCTAGGCAAGATCAACGGCGCTGTCGGCAACTACAACGCTCACCTGTCGGCCTACCCCGAGATCGACTGGGAAGCCAACGCCCGCGCCTTCATCGAAGACGAGCTGGGCCTTGGCTTCAACCCGTACACCACGCAAATCGAACCGCACGACTACATCGCCGAGCTGTTCGACGCAATCGCTCGCTTCAACACCATCCTGATCGACTTCGACCGCGACATCTGGGGCTACATCTCCCTGGGTTATTTCAAACAGCGCACCATCGCTGGCGAAATCGGCTCGTCGACCATGCCACACAAGGTCAACCCGATCGACTTCGAGAACTCCGAAGGCAACCTGGGCATCGCCAACGCACTGTTCCAGCACCTGGCGAGCAAGCTGCCAATCTCCCGCTGGCAGCGCGACCTGACCGACTCCACCGTACTGCGCAACCTCGGTGTCGGCTTCGCCCACAGCGTGATCGCGTACGAAGCCAGCCTCAAGGGCATCAGCAAACTGGAGCTCAACGAGCAGAAGATTGCCGCCGACCTGGACGCCTGCTGGGAAGTATTGGCCGAGCCGATCCAGACCGTGATGCGCCGCTACAACATCGAAAACCCGTACGAAAAATTGAAAGAACTGACCCGCGGCAAGGGCATCAGCCCTGAAGCGTTGCAGACTTTCATCGACGGCCTGGACATGCCAGCCGCCGCCAAGGCCGAGCTGAAATTGCTTACCCCGGCGAACTACATCGGCAACGCTGTAGAGCAAGCCAGACGCATCTGATCGATCGCTAGACCCTTTTAAGACGCCCGGCCGCGCCGGGCGTTTTTATTCCCGTCTGAAAAGTGCATTTTTTCAATAGGTTACACATGAATCCTGATACTCCTCTTCAACTTCTGGGCGGCATCACGGCACGGGAATTCCTGCGCGACTACTGGCAGAAAAAACCACTGCTGATCCGTCAGGCGATTCCTGATTTCGAAAGCCCGATCGACGCCGACGAACTGGCCGGCCTGGCACTGGAAGAAGAAGTCGAATCGCGCCTGATCATCGAGAATGGCGAACGCCCATGGGAATTGCGTCGCGGACCGTTCGCCGAAGACGAATTCAGCAAGCTGCCGGAACGCGAATGGACCCTGCTGGTGCAAGCCGTGGATCAATTCGTGCCGGAAGTCAGCGAACTGCTGGAAAACTTCCGCTTTCTGCCGAGCTGGCGCATCGACGACGTGATGATCAGCTACGCAGCCCCGGGTGGCAGCGTCGGTCCGCACTTCGACAACTACGATGTGTTCCTGCTGCAAGGCCACGGCAAGCGCAACTGGAAAATCGGCCAGATGTGCAACTCCGAAAGCCCGATGCTGACCCACGCTGACCTGCGCATCCTCTCCGAATTCGAAGCGACCGACGAGTGGGTGCTGGAACCGGGCGACATGCTCTACCTGCCACCGCGCCTGGCCCATTGCGGCGTCGCCGTCGATGAATGCATGACCTACTCGGTCGGCTTCCGCGCACCAAGCGCCGCTGAAGTGCTGACCCACTTCACTGACTTCCTCAGCCAGTTCCTGTCGGACGAAGAACGCTACACCGACGCCGACGCCTTGCCGACAGCCGATCCTCACCAGATCCAGCGCGACGCACTCGACCGTTTGAAACTCCTTCTGGCCGAGCACATGAGCGACGAGCGCCTGCTGCTGACCTGGTTCGGCCAGTTCATGACCGAGCCACGCTACCCGGAACTGGTGGTTGGCCCGGAAGACGTCGCAGAAGACGACGTCATGAACGAACTGGAGCAAGGCGCGATCCTGATTCGCAACCCGAGCGCACGCCTGGCCTGGTCCGAAGTCGATGACGACCTGCTGCTGTTCGCCAGCGGCCAGAGCCGCTATCTGCCGGGCAAACTGCGCGAATTGCTGAAGATGATCTGCGCCGCCGACGCGCTGCACGCCGACAACCTGGGCGAATGGTTGAGCGATGAAGACGGCCGCGGCTTGCTGTGCGAACTGGTCAAGCAAGGAAGCCTGGGGTTTGCCGATGAATAAGATTCACGTACGTGTCGCAGACTGGCAAAAGGATAACGCCGAGATCCGGCGCATTCGTGAAACGGTGTTTGTCGCCGAGCAGTGCGTTCCACCCGAGCTGGAATGGGATGCCGACGATGCAACCGCCGTGCATTTCCTCGCGTTCGAAGGCGATTTTCCGATTGGCACCGCCCGCCTGCTGCCTGACGGTCACATCGGCCGGGTGTCGGTGCTCAAGGACTGGCGCGGTCTGAAGGTCGGCGATGCGCTGATGCAGGCGGTGATTGGCGAAGCCGAAGAGCGCGGATTGAAGCAGCAGATGCTCAGCGCTCAGGTACAGGCCACGGCGTTCTATGAGCGCCTGGGCTTTCACATGGTCAGTGAGGAGTTCCTGGAAGCCGGGATTCCGCATGTGGACATGGTTCGTCATTCGGCCTGATACCTTGTGGCGAGGGGGCTTGCCCCCGTTTGAGTGCGCAGCACTCACAAAATCATGAAGTCAGTTGAATTTTGGGGCCGCTTCGCAGCCCAACGGGGGCAAGCCCCCTCGCCACAAAAGCTGCATGCAAACACCACAAAACGCCCTGACATCACACGATGCCGGGGCGTTTTGCTGTCTAGCATTCAACTAGCGCCACTCCAGGCCGACAAACTGGCAATATCAAGCCTTTAGAACGCGGAGATAACGGATATGTCCCTACGCACCCTGCTCAGCACCTTGCTGGTGGCCTGCAGTTTTTCGGTCATGGCAGCCACCGAAATCGTGCCCCTGAACTACCACACCAGTGCCGACCTGTTGCCGGTAGCACAGGACTTCATCGGCAAGGAGGGACAAGTCAGCGCCTATGGCAATCAACTGATCGTCAACGCCGATCAGCGCAAGATCGACGAACTTAAAGCCCTTATTTCGCAACTCGATACGGCACCCAAGCGCCTGCTGATCACCGTCGACACCAGTGACAACAACTTCCAGGGCGACCAGGGTTACTCGGTGAACGGCGCCAAGCCAAGCCAGACCCGCATCGTCAACTACAGCACCGACAGTCGTGACGGCGGCATCCAGCAAGTGCAAGCCAGCGAAGGCGCACCGGCGCTGATCCAGGTCGGCCAGAGCGTACCGATCACCAGCAGCCAGAACGACGCCTATGGCGGTTACAGCAGCCAGACTGAGTACCGCAATGTCACCCAGGGTTTCTACGTCACGGCAAACGTCACCGGCGACATCGTTCACCTGTCGATCAGTACCAACCGTGACCGCATGAGCCAGGAACGTCCCGATGTAGTGAACGTACAAAGTACCGACACAACCGTCACCGGCCACCTCGGTGAGTGGATCCTGCTGGCCGGGGTCAATGGCCAGACCCAGGCCGACAAACAGGGCCAGACCCGCAGCTACTCAACCCAGAGCCGCAACGACATGACTTTGCGGGTGAAAGTCGACACCTTGGACTAAACCACCAAAAACTGACTGGCGAGTCGTATTAGACCAAAGATGTAGTGCCTTAAAAAAAGCACTACAAAACGTTTGACGAGCCAAAAAAGCGAAGGCATGATGACCTCGCTCCCGCTAATCAGGGGCCCTGGCAAGGGCCTTCGAGGCGATGTTCGCAACCTACCCCCGCGAACCGCTTCGTGTCTGTACCGCCCACAAGGTGTGTTTGACGAGGTTGTCGACTGGAACGAAGTTGTCCCGAGGGACGGAAGCGTAATTAGGTAACCCGGCACCACACTGATGTTCGTACCAAGGCCCACGACGCCCGAATGCGCCCGCAGTTCGCCTTTACCTGCTCACTTCCCCTCGAGCCCATCGTTCTTCCCGTCGCCCTCCCCGCCGAATCCGACTTGACCGCTTAAGCTTCTGGTCAGCGAGCGCAGGAATTTTCCACCGCAGAACAACTTTTCATAAAGACGCGACGAGGTTTATCTCCCATGGCACTGACACGCGAACAGCAAATTGCAGCCCTCGAAAAAGACTGGGCTGAAAACCCGCGCTGGAAAGGCGTGACACGCACTTACTCCGCTGCTGACGTCGTCCGCCTGCGTGGCTCGGTTCAACCTGAGCACACTTTTGCAAAAATGGGCGCCGAGAAGCTGTGGAACCTGGTCACCCAGGGTGCCAAGCCGGCCTTCCGTCCTGAGAAAGATTTCGTCAACTGCATGGGCGCCCTGACCGGCGGCCAGGCCGTACAACAAGTCAAAGCCGGTATCCAGGCGATCTACCTGTCGGGCTGGCAAGTGGCTGCGGACAACAACTCCGCCGAATCGATGTACCCGGACCAGTCGCTGTACCCGGTGGACTCGGTTCCGACCGTGGTCAAGCGCATCAACAACTCGTTCCGTCGTGCCGACCAGATCCAGTGGAAAGCCGGCAAGAACCCGGGCGACGCTGGCTACATCGACTACTTCGCGCCAATCGTAGCTGACGCCGAAGCCGGTTTCGGCGGCGTACTGAACGCTTACGAGCTGATGAAGAGCATGATCGAAGCAGGCGCCGCCGGCGTTCACTTCGAAGACCAGCTGGCTTCCGTGAAAAAATGCGGCCACATGGGCGGCAAGGTACTGGTTCCGACCCAGGAAGCCGTACAGAAGCTGACTGCTGCCCGTCTGGCTGCTGACGTTGCCGGTACCCCGACCATCATCCTGGCCCGTACCGACGCGAACGCCGCTGACCTGCTGACGTCCGACTGCGACCCGTACGACCAGCCATTCGTGACTGGCGAACGTACCCAGGAAGGCTTCTACAAAGTGCGCGCCGGTCTTGACCAGGCGATCGCTCGTGGCCTGGCCTACGCGCCGTACGCCGACCTGATCTGGTGCGAAACCGCCAAGCCGGACCTGGACGAGGCTCGTCGCTTCGCTGAAGCGATCAAGAAGGAATACCCGGACCAACTGCTGTCGTACAACTGCTCGCCTTCCTTCAACTGGAAGAAAAACCTGGACGACGCGACCATCGCCAAATTCCAGCGCGAACTGTCCGCCATGGGTTACAAGCACCAGTTCATCACCCTGGCCGGCATTCACAACATGTGGCACAGCATGTTCAACCTGGCGCACGACTACGCCCGCAACGACATGACTGCCTACGTGAAGCTGCAAGAGCAGGAGTTCGCTGACGCCGCCAAGGGTTACACCTTCGTGGCTCACCAGCAGGAAGTGGGCACCGGCTACTTCGACGACATGACCACCGTGATTCAGGGTGGCTCGTCTTCGGTGACCGCGCTGACCGGTTCGACTGAAGAAGAACAGTTCCACTGATCTGCTTCGCCTGAGAGATCAGCCGCTGCAGACCCGATAGAAAGCTAACCGCAGCGCTGCACATCTGACGCCCCGACTGGTTCGGGGCGTTTTTTTTGCCTGCGATTTCTTGATCGCCCCCTGTAGCAGCTGCCGAAGGCTGCGTTCGGCTGCGCAGCAGTCGTAAAACCCAAGCAACACGGTGAGCGGCCTGGCGAGGACTGCGTCCTCGAACGCAGCCTTCGGCAGCTGCTACAGGGATCGCGTGCATGCCAGGTTCTGCGCGAAAATCATTGATCCAGAGCCGTTTCCCGATCAGGAAAAAAGGCTAAAACGCCCCCGCTCACTACTTGCAGTAACGCGCATATAAGCCAACTTTCCAGCCACTCATCCGTTAAACAGTTTAAAAAACGACTCAAATAATATTGATTATCATTTATCGGCAACTATGTTCGTTACATTCCCTACAAAACATAATTGACGAAATGCCGGCTAATGCCCACGGGCCAAGGGCCACAGGGCTTTTTTGGTTCGCTATGTCCTTATCCCTGTAAATAATTTCGCTACAGGAATTTTACTTGCCGGGTGTTTAGCCATAAAATCAGCGGGATTGATTGCTGCGACATATCGTCACTGCTTTTGTTTCTTTTCAAGCTCAGAGACCTTTGCTCTCTGTTAAGGATTACCAGCATGCCCGAAGCGACAGGACTCATGGCCCACAACTGGGGCTTTGCCATTTTCCTTCTAGGCGTCGTCGGCCTCTGCGCCTTCATGCTCGGTGTCTCCAGCCTACTCGGGTCAAAAGCCTGGGGCCGCAGCAAAAACGAACCGTTCGAGTCCGGCATGCTACCTACAGGTGGCGCCCGCTTGCGGCTCTCAGCCAAATTCTATCTGGTCGCGATGCTTTTCGTGATCTTCGATATCGAAGCCCTCTTTCTCTTTGCATGGTCTGTGTCCGTCCGCGAAAGCGGCTGGACCGGATTCGTCGAAGCTCTCGTTTTCATAGCAATTCTGTTGGCAGGCCTTGTCTACCTATTCCGAGTGGGCGCCCTTGACTGGGCTCCGGAAGCTCGGCGCAAGCGGCAAGCGAAGCTGAAACAATGAGGCTTTGGCAATGCAATACAATCTCACCAGGATCGACCCCGATGCTCCTAACGAGCAGTATCCGATTGGCCAGCGGGAAACCGTTTCCGATCCGTTAGAAGATCAAGTCCACAAAAACATTTTCATGGGCAAGCTCGAAGACGTGCTCAACGGCACGATCAACTGGGGGCGCAAGAACTCCCTGTGGCCGTATAACTTCGGTCTTTCGTGCTGCTACGTGGAAATGACCACCGCCTTCACGGCGCCCCACGACATCGCGCGCTTTGGCGCCGAGGTTATCCGGGCATCGCCGCGCCAGGCGGATTTCATGGTTATCGCCGGTACCTGCTTCATCAAGATGGCGCCGATCATTCAGCGTCTCTACGAGCAAATGCTTGAGCCTAAATGGGTCATCTCCATGGGTTCGTGCGCCAACTCCGGTGGCATGTACGACATCTACTCTGTCGTTCAAGGGGTGGACAAGTTCCTGCCCGTGGACGTCTACGTGCCTGGCTGCCCGCCCCGCCCTGAAGCTTTCCTGCAAGGCTTGATGCTGTTGCAGGAGTCGATTGGCCAGGAGCGTCGCCCACTTTCCTGGGTCGTTGGCGATCAAGGCGTGTATCGCGCCGAGATGCCTTCCGAGAAGGAAAAGCGCCGCGAACAGCGTATTCAGGTAACCAACCTGCGCAGCCCCGACGAAGTCTGATCCAGATCTGCTTCTTTCCATAGAACGAGAACCTGGCTTCATTCTTTACGTTGACCGAAAGCGATAAATAACCATGACTACAGGCAGTGCTCTGTACATCCCGCCTTACAAGGCAGACGACCAGGATGTGGTCGTCGAACTGAACAACCGTTTTGGCCCGGAGGCGTTCACCGCCCAGCCTACCCGCACCGGCATGCCGGTGCTTTGGGTTGCCCGTGCCAAACTCGTCGAAGTCCTGACATTCCTGCGTAACCTGCCCAAGCCGTACGTCATGCTCTATGACCTGCACGGTGTGGACGAGCGTCTGCGCACCAAGCGTCAAGGTCTGCCGAACGGCGTCGACTTCTCCGTGTTCTATCACTTGATGTCGATCGAACGTAATAGTGACGTAATGATCAAGGTCGCCTTGTCCGAGAGCGACCTCAGCCTGCCGACCGTCACCAGTATCTGGCCGAATGCCAACTGGTACGAGCGTGAAGTCTGGGACATGTTCGGCATCGACTTCAAAGGCCACCCGCACCTGTCGCGCATCATGATGCCGCCGACCTGGGAAGGTCACCCGCTGCGCAAGGACTTCCCGGCCCGCGCCACTGAATTCGACCCGTTCACCCTGAACCTGGCCAAGCAACAGCTCGAAGAAGAGTCTGCGCGCTTCAAGCCGGAAGACTGGGGCATGAAGCGTTCCGGCCCGAACGAGGACTACATGTTCCTCAACCTCGGCCCGAACCACCCGTCCGCGCACGGTGCGTTCCGCATCATCCTGCAGCTGGACGGCGAAGAGATCGTCGACTGCGTACCGGACGTCGGTTACCACCACCGTGGTGCCGAGAAGATGGCCGAGCGTCAGTCGTGGCACAGTTTCATCCCGTACACCGACCGTATCGACTACCTCGGCGGCGTGATGAACAACCTGCCGTACGTGCTCTCGGTCGAGAAGCTGGCCGGCATCAAGGTGCCCGAGAAGGTCGACGTCATCCGCATCATGATGGCCGAGTTCTTCCGGATCACCAGCCACCTGCTGTTCCTGGGTACCTACATCCAGGACGTCGGCGCCATGACCCCGGTGTTCTTCACCTTCACCGATCGCCAGCGCGCGTACACGGTGATCGAAGCCATTACCGGTTTCCGTCTGCACCCGGCCTGGTACCGCATCGGTGGCGTCGCCCACGACCTGCCGCGCGGCTGGGAAAAACTGGTCAAGGACTTCGTCGAGTGGATGCCCAAGCGTCTGGACGAATACCAGAAAGCCGCACTGGACAACAGCATCCTGCGTGGCCGGACCATCGGCGTCGCCGACTACAACACCAAAGAGGCCCTGGAATGGGGTGTCACCGGTGCCGGCCTGCGTTCGACCGGTTGCGATTTCGACCTGCGTAAAGCGCGCCCGTACTCGGGCTACGAGAACTTCGAATTCGAAGTGCCGCTGGCCGCCAATGGCGATGCCTACGACCGCTGCATTGTGCGTGTCGAAGAGATGCGCCAGAGCATCAGGATCATCGACCAGTGCCTGCGCAACATGCCGGAAGGCCCGTACAAGGCGGATCACCCGCTGACCACGCCGCCGCCGAAAGAGCGCACCCTGCAGCACATCGAAACCTTGATCACGCACTTCCTGCAAGTTTCGTGGGGCCCGGTCATGCCGGCCAACGAATCCTTCCAGATGATCGAAGCGACCAAGGGCATCAACAGTTATTACCTGACGAGCGATGGCGGCACCATGAGCTACCGCACCCGGATTCGTACCCCAAGCTTCCCGCACCTGCAGCAGATCCCTTCGGTGATCAAAGGCAGCATGGTCGCGGACTTGATTGCGTACCTGGGTAGTATCGATTTCGTTATGGCCGACGTGGACCGCTAAGCATGAACAGCACGCTTATCCAGACAGACCGTTTCACCTTGAGTGAAACCGAGCGCTCGGCCATCGAGCACGAGTTGCATCACTACGAAGACCCGCGCGCGGCGTCGATCGAAGCCCTGAAGATCGTCCAGAAGGAACGTGGCTGGGTGCCGGACGGCGCCCTGTACGCCATCGGCGAGATCCTCGGCATCCCGGCCAGCGACGTTGAAGGCGTGGCGACGTTCTATAGCCAGATCTTCCGTCAGCCGGTCGGCCGTCACATCATTCGTGTCTGCGACAGCATGGTCTGCTACATCGGCGGCCACGAGTCCGTGGTCAGCGAAATCCAGAGCAAACTGGGCATCGGCCTGGGCCAGACCACTACCGACGGTCGTTTCACCCTGTTGCCGGTCTGCTGCCTCGGCAACTGCGACAAGGCGCCGGCGTTGATGATCGACGACGACACTTTCGGTGATGTGCAGCCTGCCGGCGTTGCCAAATTGCTCGAGGGCTACGTATGACCCTGACTTCTTTCGGTCCAGCCAACCGCATCAAGCGTTCGGCCGAGACTCACCCGCTCACCTGGCGTCTGCGTGACGACGGCGAAGCCGTCTGGCTCGACGAATACCAGGCCAAGAACGGTTACGCCGCTGCGCGCAAGGCCTTCGCCGACATGGCCCAGGACGACATCGTCCAGACCGTGAAAGATTCCGGCCTCAAGGGTCGCGGCGGTGCAGGCTTCCCCACCGGCGTGAAGTGGGGCCTGATGCCCAAGGACGAATCCATCAACATCCGCTACCTGCTGTGCAACGCGGATGAAATGGAGCCGAACACCTGGAAAGACCGCATGCTGATGGAGCAACTGCCCCATCTGCTGATCGAAGGCATGCTGATCAGTGCCCGCGCACTGAAAACCTACCGCGGCTACATCTTCCTGCGCGGCGAGTACACCACCGCTGCCAGGCACCTCAACCGTGCCGTGGAAGAAGCCAAGGCAGCGGGCCTGTTGGGCAAGAACATCCTGGGCAGCGGTTTCGATTTCGAGCTGTTCGTCCACACCGGTGCCGGGCGTTATATCTGCGGTGAAGAAACCGCACTGATCAACTCCCTCGAAGGCCGCCGCGCCAACCCGCGCTCCAAACCGCCCTTCCCGGCCGCCGTTGGCGTGTGGGGCAAGCCGACTTGCGTGAACAACGTTGAAACCCTGTGCAACGTGCCGGCGATCATTGCCGACGGCGTGGACTGGTACAAATCGTTGGCTCGCGAAGGCAGCGAAGACATGGGCACCAAGCTCATGGGCTTCTCCGGCAAGGTCAAGAACCCGGGCCTGTGGGAACTGCCGTTCGGCGTCACCGGTCGCGAGCTGTTCGAAGACTACGCCGGTGGCATGCGCGACGGTTACAAGCTCAAGGCCTGGCAACCTGGCGGCGCCGGTACCGGCTTCCTGTTGCCGGAACACCTGGACGCACAAATGTACGCCGGCGGCATCGCCAAAGTGGGTACCCGTATGGGTACCGGCCTGGCCATGGCGGTAGACGACAGCGTCAACATGGTGTCCCTGCTGCGAAACATGGAGCAGTTCTTCGCCCGCGAATCCTGTGGCTTCTGCACCCCGTGCCGCGATGGCTTGCCATGGAGCGTCAAGCTCTTGATGGCCATCGAGAACGGCGAAGGCCAGCCAGGCGACATCGAGACCCTGCTGGGTCTGGTCGGTTTCCTCGGCCCAGGCAAGACCTTCTGTGCTCACGCACCGGGTGCGGTGGAGCCGTTGGGCAGCGCAATCAAATACTTCCGCCATGAGTTCGAAGCCGGTATCGCGCCTGTCAGCGCCACCGTCCCGCCTCTGGCAAGGCCGATCCTGGTCGGCGCGTAAACGCTTAAAAAAGGCGAAGGGTCCGTGCCCTTCGCTTTTCGTGTGATGACGCCTTTAACGGCTGTGTTGATTCACGCGGATAACAAGATTCCATTAGCCACGCCCGCTGACACCGGGCCAACGAAGAACTTTGAACCATGGCCACTATCCACGTAGACGGCAAAGAGCTCGAAGTCGATGGGGCAGACAACCTGTTACAGGCATGTCTGTCGCTAGGCCTCGATATTCCTTATTTCTGCTGGCACCCTGCCCTTGGCAGCGTTGGCGCTTGCCGCCAGTGCGCGGTCAAGCAGTACACCGACGAAAACGACACCCGTGGTCGTATCGTGATGTCCTGCATGACCCCTGCCACCGACAACACCTGGATCTCCATCGAAGATGAAGAGTCCAAGGCCTTCCGCGCCAGTGTTGTCGAATGGCTAATGACCAACCACCCTCACGACTGCCCGGTCTGTGAAGAAGGCGGTCACTGCCACCTGCAAGACATGACGGTAATGACCGGCCACAACGAGCGCCGTTACCGCTTCACCAAGCGTACCCACCAGAACCAGCAATTGGGCCCGTTCATTTCCCACGAAATGAACCGCTGCATCGCTTGCTACCGCTGCGTGCGCTTCTACAAGGACTACGCCGGCGGCACCGACCTGGGTGTATACGGCGCACACGACAACGTGTACTTCGGTCGCGTTGAAGATGGCGTGCTGGAAAGCGAGTTCTCCGGCAACCTTACCGAGGTCTGCCCGACCGGTGTGTTCACCGACAAGACTCACTCCGAACGCTACAACCGCAAGTGGGACATGCAGTTCTCGCCGAGCATCTGCCATGGCTGCTCCAGCGGTTGCAACATCTCCCCGGGCGAGCGTTACGGCGAACTGCGCCGCATCGAAAACCGTTTCAACGGTTCGGTGAACCAGTACTTCCTGTGCGACCGTGGCCGTTTCGGCTATGGCTACGTCAACCGCGAAGACCGTCCGCGTCAGCCACTGCTGGCGGGTGGCACCAAGCTGAGCCTCGACGAAGCGCTGGATAAAGCCGCGGACCTGCTGCGCGGTCGCAACATCGTCGGTATCGGCTCGCCTCGCGCCAGCCTCGAAAGCAACTACGCGTTGCGCGAACTGGTCGGTGCCGAACACTTCTACTCGGGTATCGAAGCGTCCGAACTGGAACGCATCCGCCTGGTCCTGCAAGTGCTCAAAGACAGCCCGCTGCCAGTGCCGAACATGCGCGACATCGAAGACCACGACGCCGTGTTCGTCCTCGGTGAAGACCTGACCCAGACGGCTGCGCGCATGGCCCTGTCCCTGCGTCAATCGGTCAAGGGCAAGGCCGAAGACATGGCCGATGCCATGCGCGTTCAGCCTTGGCTCGACGCCGCGGTGAAGAACATCGGCCAGCATGCGCTGAACCCGCTGTTCATCGCCAGCCTGGCTGAAACCAAGCTCGACGACATCGCCGAAGAATGCGTTCACGCAGCTCCCGATGACCTGGCCCGCATCGGTTTCGCCGTGGCTCACGCCCTCGACGCCAGCGCTCCAGCCGTTGAAGGTCTGGACGCGGAAGCCCTCGAGCTGGCCAAGCGCATTGCCGACGCCCTGCTCGCAGCCAAGCGTCCGCTGATCATCGCCGGTACTTCTCTGGGCTCCAAAGCCCTGATCGAAGCGGCCGCGAACATCGCCAAGGCCCTGAAGCTGCGCGAGAAGAACGGTTCCATCAGCCTGATCGTGCCAGAGGCCAACAGCCTCGGCCTGGCCATGCTCGGTGGCGAATCGATCGACGCCGCGCTGCAAGCCGTGATCGACGGTAAGGCTGACGCCATTGTCGTGCTGGAAAACGATCTGTACACCCGTACCGACAAAGCCAAGGTTGATGCCGCGCTGACCGCCGCGAAAGTGCTGATCGTGGCGGACCATCAGAAGACCGCCACCAGCGATCGCGCGCACCTGGTCCTGCCAGCCGCCAGCTTCGCTGAAGGCGACGGTACCCTGGTCAGCCAGGAAGGTCGCGCCCAGCGCTTCTTCCAGGTTTTCGATCCGAAGTATCTGGACGCGAGCATCCTGGTTCACGAAGGCTGGCGCTGGCTGCATGCCCTGCGCGCCACCCTGCTGGGCCAGCCGATCGACTGGACCCAACTGGACCACGCCACCGCCGCTGTCGCTTCCAGCACTCCGATTCTGAACCGCATTGTCGACGCCGCACCGTCCGCCGCGTTCCGCATCAAGGGCATGAAACTGGCCCGTGAACCGCTGCGCTATTCCGGTCGTACCGCCATGCGCGCCGACATCAGCGTGCACGAACCGCGCACCCCGCAGGACAAGGACACCGCGTTCGCCTTCTCCATGGAAGGTTACTCGGGTTCGGCCGAACCGCGTCAGCAAGTGCCGTTCGCCTGGTCTCCGGGCTGGAACTCGCCGCAAGCCTGGAACAAGTTCCAGGATGAAGTCGGTGGTCACATTCGCGCTGGCGACCCGGGCACTCGCCTGATCGAAACCAGCGGTGACTCGCTGAACTGGTTCGCCAGCGTTCCGCGTGCGTTCAACCCGGCCCAGGGCACCTGGCAGGTCGTGCCGTTCTTCCACCTGTTCGGCAGCGAAGAGAACTCTTCGAAAGCCGCTCCGGTTCAGGAACGCATTCCGGCTGCTTATGTTGCTCTGGCCAAGTCCGAAGCCGACCGCCTGGGTGTCAATGACGGCGCCATGCTGAGCCTGAACGTGGCCGGCCAGACCCTGCGTCTGCCGCTGCGCATCAATGAAGAGTTGGGCGCCGGACTGGTGGCACTGCCTGCGGGCATCGCCGGCATTCCGCCAGCGATCTTTGGCAAATCCGTTGACGGTCTGCAGGAGGCAGCGCAATGACCTTGTTCACTCCTGAAGTGATCGACATCATCATCGCGGTCCTCAAGGCCGTGGTGATCCTGCTCGCCGTGGTGGTCTGCGGCGCCCTGCTGAGCTGGGTCGAGCGTCGCTTGCTCGCCCTCTGGCAGGACCGTTACGGTCCGAACCGCGTCGGCCCGTTCGGCGCGTTCCAGATCGCGGCCGACATGATCAAGATGTTCTTCAAGGAAGACTGGACGCCGCCATTCGCCGACAAAGTGATCTTCACTTTGGCGCCGGTCGTGGCCATGAGCGCCTTGCTGATTGCCTTCGCAATCATCCCGATCACCCCGACCTGGGGTGTCGCGGACATCAACATCGGCATCCTGTTCTTCTTCGCCATGGCCGGTCTGTCGGTCTACGCGGTGCTGTTCGCCGGTTGGTCGAGCAACAACAAGTTCGCCCTGCTGGGCAGCTTGCGGGCCTCGGCGCAAACCGTGTCGTACGAAGTGTTCATGGGCCTGTCGCTGATGGGCATCGTGATTCAGGCCGGCTCGTTCAACATGCGCGACATCGTTGAATACCAGGCGCAGAATCTGTGGTTCGTCATTCCGCAGATCTTCGGTTTCCTGACCTTCTTCATCGCTGGCGTCGCCGTGACTCACCGTCACCCGTTCGACCAGCCGGAAGCGGAACAGGAACTGGCCGACGGTTACCACATTGAATACGCCGGCATGAAATGGGGCATGTTCTTCGTCGGCGAGTACATCGGTATCGTGCTGATCTCGGCGCTGCTGGTGACCTTGTTCTTCGGTGGCTGGCACGGTCCGTTCGGCATTCTGCCGCAGATCCCGTTCATCTGGTTCGCGCTTAAAACCGCGTTCTTCATCATGTTCTTCATCCTGCTGCGCGCCTCGATTCCGCGCCCACGGTATGACCAAGTGATGGATTTCAGCTGGAAGTTCTGCCTGCCGCTGACCCTCGTCAACATGCTGGTGACCGCTGCGATCGTGTTGCTCAACACGCCCGCCGTCGCGGCTCAGTGAGGATAGAGAATCATGAAGTACATTTTTGACATCGTGCATGGCTTCTACACCCAGCTTCGCAGCCTGGTGATGATTTTCGGCCATGCCTTCCGCAAGCGCGACACGCTGCAATATCCGGAAGAGGCGGTGTACCTGCCGCCACGCTTCCGTGGCCGGATCGTGCTGACCCGCGACCCCGACGGCGAAGAGCGTTGCGTAGCGTGCAACCTGTGCGCCGTGGCGTGCCCGGTCGGCTGCATCTCGCTGCAGAAAGCTGAAACCGAAGACGGTCGCTGGTACCCGGACTTCTTCCGCATCAACTTCTCGCGCTGCATCTTTTGCGGCCTCTGCGAGGAAGCCTGCCCGACCACCGCGATCCAGCTGACGCCGGATTTCGAAATGGCCGAGTTCAAACGTCAGGACCTGGTTTACGAGAAAGAAGATCTGCTGATCTCCGGCCCCGGCAAAAACCCTGATTACAACTTCTATCGTGTTGCAGGTATGGCGATTGCCGGTAAGCCCAAAGGCTCCGCGCAGAATGAAGCCGAACCGATCAACGTGAAGAGCTTGCTGCCTTAAGGAAGAAAGATGGAATTCGCTTTCTATTTCGCATCGGGTATCGCTGTGGTGTCCACGCTCCGCGTGATCACCAACACCAACCCTGTGCACGCCCTGCTCTACCTGATCATTTCGCTGATCGCCGTGGCGATGACGTTCTTCGCCCTCGGCGCACCGTTTGCCGGTGTCCTGGAAGTGATCGCCTACGCTGGCGCCATCATGGTGCTGTTCGTGTTCGTGGTGATGATGCTGAACCTTGGCCCGGCCTCGGTTCAGCAAGAGCGCGTCTGGCTCAAGCCCGGTATCTGGGGCGGCCCGGTCCTCCTCGCCGCGCTGCTGCTGGCAGAACTGCTGTATGTGCTGTTCTCCCACCATAGCGGCCAGGCCGTCGGCCACACCACCGTAGACGCCAAGGCCGTGGGCATCAGCCTGTTCGGTCCTTACCTGCTGGTGGTCGAACTCGCCTCGATGCTGCTGCTCGCCGCAGCCGTCACGGCGTTCCATCTGGGCCGTAACGAAGCCAAGGAGCAATGACGATGCCTGCTATCCCTATGGAGCATGGTCTGGCGGTCGCCGGCATCCTGTTCTGCCTCGGTCTGGTCGGCCTGATGGTCCGCCGCAACATTCTCTTCGTGCTGATGAGCCTGGAGGTCATGATGAATGCCTCCGCCCTGGCGTTCATCGTTGCCGGTAGCCGCTGGGCGCAGCCGGATGGACAGATCATGTTCATCCTGGTGATCAGCCTGGCAGCTGCCGAGGCCAGTATTGGCCTGGCGATCCTGCTGCAACTGTATCGCCGCTTCCACACGCTCGATATCGACGCTGCCAGTGAGATGCGCGGATGAACCTTCTCTATCTGACTTTCCTGTTCCCTCTGATCGGTTTTGTGCTGCTGGCGTTCTCCCGGGGACGCCTCTCGGAAAACCTCTCGGCGCTGATCGGCGTCGGCTCCATTGGCCTGTCGGCGATCGTCGCGACTTATGTGATCTGGCAATTCAACGTTGCCCCGCCGGAAGGCGGCCACTACACACAGGTGCTGTGGCAATGGATGGCGGTGGAAGGCTTCACGCCGACCTTCACCCTGTATCTGGACGGCCTGTCGGTGACCATGCTCGGCGTGGTCGTCGGCGTCGGCTTCCTGATCCACTTGTTCGCATCCTGGTACATGCGCGGTGAAGACGGCTACTCGCGTTTCTTCGCCTACACCAACCTGTTTATCGCCAGCATGCTGTTCCTGGTCCTGGCCGATAACCTGCTGTTCGTGTACTTCGGTTGGGAAGGCGTGGGCCTGTGCTCGTACCTGTTGATCGGTTTCTACTACAGCAACCGCAACAACGGTAACGCCGCACTCAAGGCTTTCATCGTGACCCGTATCGGTGATGTGTTCATGGCCATCGGCCTGTTCATTCTGTTTGCCCAACTGGGCACGCTGAACGTTCAGGAACTGCTGGTGCTGGCTCCGCAGAAATTCCAGGCCGGCGACTTCTGGATGGTCATGGCCACCCTGATGCTGCTCGGTGGCGCTGTCGGTAAATCCGCGCAACTGCCGCTGCAAACCTGGCTGGCGGACGCGATGGCCGGTCCTACTCCGGTTTCGGCACTGATCCACGCCGCGACCATGGTGACCGCTGGCGTCTACCTGATCGCCCGTACCCACGGTCTGTTCACCCTGGCGCCGGAAATCCTGCACCTGGTGGGCATCGTTGGCGGTGTGACCCTGGTTCTGGCGGGTTTTGCTGCCCTGGTTCAGACCGACATCAAGCGTATCCTCGCCTACTCGACCATGAGCCAGATCGGCTACATGTTCCTGGCCCTGGGCGTTGGTGCCTGGGACGGCGCGATCTTCCACCTGATGACCCACGCCTTCTTCAAGGCGCTGCTGTTCCTTGCTTCCGGTTCGGTAATCGTTGCCTGCCACCACGAGCAGAACATCTTCAAGATGGGCGGCCTGTGGAAGAAACTGCCACTGGCCTACGCCAGCTTCATCGTCGGCGGCGCGGCCCTGGCGGCCCTGCCTCTGGTAACCGCAGGCTTCTACTCCAAGGACGAAATCCTCTGGGAAGCGTTCGCCAGCGGCAACCACGGCCTGCTGTATGCGGGTCTGGTCGGCGCATTCATGACCTCGTTGTACACCTTCCGCCTGATCTTCATCGCGTTCCATGGTGAAGCGAAGACCGAAGCACACGCCGGTCACGGCATCGCCCACTGGCTGCCACTGTCGGTGCTGATTGTATTGTCCACTGCCATCGGTGCGATGATCGTTCCACCGCTTCACGGCGTGCTGCCGGAAAGCGTCGGCCATGCCGGCGGCGAAGCCAAGCACAGCCTGGAAATCGCCTCGGGCGCCATCGCCCTGGCCGGTATCCTGCTGTCCGCGCTGCTGTTCCTCGGCAAGCGTCGCTTCGTCACCGCCATCGCCAACAGCGGCATCGGCCGTATCCTCTCGGCCTGGTGGTTCGCTGCCTGGGGCTTCGACTGGATCTACGACAAACTGTTCGTCAAGCCTTACCTGGCGATCAACCACATCCTGCGCAAAGACCCGCTGGACCAGACCATCGGTCTGATCCCGCGTATGGCCAAAGGCGGCCACACCGCCCTGAGCCGTACCGAGACCGGTCAACTGCGTTGGTACGCCGCCTCGATGGCTGCTGGTGCCGTGCTGGTAATCGGCGCCGTCGTGCTGGTAGCGGTCTGATATGAACCTTGCGAACTTGCGAAAGGAATTGAGCCCGTCATGATTCTGCCTTGGCTAATCCTGATCCCCTTCATCGGCGGCCTGCTGTGCTGGATGGGTGAGCGCTTCGGCGCCACCCTCCCCCGCTGGATTGCGCTGATCACCATGTCCCTGCTGCTCTCCCTCGGCCTCTGGCTGTGGGCCAACGGTGACTATTCATTTGCACCGGCACCTGGCGCCGATCCGACCTGGGCGCTTGAGTTCAAGCACGTCTGGATCGAGCGCTTCGGCATCAACGTGCACCTGGCCCTCGACGGCCTGTCGCTGTTGATGATCCTGCTGACCGGTCTGCTGGGTGTCCTCTCGGTACTCTGCTCGTGGAAAGAGATCCAGCGTCACGTCGGTTTCTTCCACCTGAACCTGATGTGGATCCTGGGTGGTGTCGTCGGCGTGTTCCTCGCCCTCGACCTGTTCATGTTCTTCTTCTTCTGGGAAATGATGCTGGTGCCGATGTACTTCCTCATCGCGCTCTGGGGTCACAGTTCTTCGGACGGCAAGAAAACCCGGATCTACGCGGCGACCAAGTTCTTCATCTTCACTCAGGCTTCCGGCCTGATCATGCTGGTGGCGATCCTGGGTCTGGTACTGGTCAACTTCAACGACACCGGCGTGATTACCTTCAACTACGCCGACCTGTTGAAGACCAAGATGTCGACGACCACCGAGTACATCCTGATGCTCGGCTTCTTCATCGCCTTCGCGGTCAAGCTGCCGGTCGTACCGTTCCACTCCTGGCTGCCTGACGCTCACGCCCAGGCGCCGACCGCAGGTTCCGTCGACCTCGCCGGTATCTTGCTGAAGACCGCGGCCTACGGCTTGCTGCGTTTCGCCTTGCCGCTGTTCCCGAATGCCTCGGCCGAGTTCGCGCCGTTCGCCATGACCCTGGGTCTGATCGGGATTTTCTACGGTGCGTTCCTGGCGTTCGCGCAAACCGACATCAAGCGTCTGATCGCCTTCTCGTCCGTTTCCCACATGGGCTTCGTACTGATCGGCATCTACTCCGGCAGCCAACTGGCGCTGCAGGGTGCGGTGATGCAGATGCTGGCGCACGGCCTGTCGGCGGCGGCACTCTTTATCCTGAGTGGCCAGCTGTACGAACGCACCCACACCCGCGACATGCGCGAGATGGGTGGCCTGTGGTCGAAGATCGCTTACCTGCCTGCCCTCAGCCTGTTCTTCGCAGCCGCGTCGCTGGGCTTGCCGGCTACCGGTAACTTTGTCGGTGAGTTCCTGATCCTGATCGGTACCTTCGCCAGCGCGCCATGGGTCACAGTGATCGCCACGTCCGGCCTGGTGTTCGGTTCGGTCTACTCGCTGATCATGGTCCACCGTGCCTTCTTCGGCCCGTCGAAATCGGACGCGGTGCTGCATGGCATGGACGGTCGCGAAATGATCATGGTGGTCGGTCTGGCAGCGCTGCTGATTTACATCGGCGTCTACCCGCAACCGTTCCTCGATACCTCTGCCGCTACGATGCATGGCGTGCAGCAATGGCTCGGCACCGCCTTCACTCAACTCGCTTCGGCCCGGTAAGAGCGCTATGGAATTCACGACTCAACACTTTATCGCGCTTGCGCCGTTGTTGATCACCAGCGCCACGATCATCGTGGTGATGCTGGCGATTGCCTGGCGCCGCAACCACTCCCAGACCTTCCTGCTGTCGGTGGCGGGTCTGAACCTGGCTTTGCTGTCGATCCTGCCAGCCTTGAAGGTCGCGCCATTGGCTGTGACCCCACTGCTGCAAATCGATAGCTTCGCTTGCCTGTACATGGCGCTGATCCTGGTCGCCACCCTCGCGTGTGTCACCCTCGCCCACGCCTACCTCGGCGATGGCGGCACGGGTTACCCGGGCAACCGTGAAGAACTGTACCTGCTGATCCTGATGTCCGCTGCCGGTGGCCTGGTTCTGGTCAGCGCGCAGCACCTGGCCGGGTTGTTCGTCGGTCTGGAACTGCTGTCGGTGCCGGTCTACGGCCTGGTGGCTTATGCCTTCTTCAACAAGCGTTCGCTGGAAGCCGGCATCAAGTACATGGTGCTGTCGGCCGCCGGTTCCGCGTTCCTGTTGTTCGGTATGGCCCTGCTCTACGCTGACGCCGGTTCCCTGAGCTTCAACGGCATCGGCCAGGCCCTTGCGGCCACCGGCCTGCCAAGCTCGCTGGCGCAACTGGGCCTGGGCATGATGCTGATCGGTCTGGCATTCAAACTGTCGCTGGTACCGTTCCACCTCTGGACTCCAGACGTTTACGAAGGTGCTCCGGCGCCGGTTGCAGCGTTCCTGGCTACCGCTTCGAAAGTGGCGGTGTTCGCGGTGATGGTGCGCCTGTTCCAGATCTCGCCAGCGGCGAGCAGCGGCGTGCTGAGCAACGTGCTGACCATCATCGCCATCGCGTCGATCCTGTTCGGTAACCTGCTGGCCCTGACCCAGAGCAACCTCAAGCGTCTGCTGGGTTACTCGTCCATCGCCCACTTCGGCTACCTGCTGATCGCCCTGGTGGCGAGCAAGGGTCTGGCCGTGGAAGCCATCGGCGTGTACCTGGTCACTTACGTGATCACCAGCCTTGGCGCGTTCGGCGTGATCACCCTGATGTCCTCGCCGTACAAAGGTCGCGACGCAGACGCCCTGTACGAATACCGCGGCCTGTTCTGGCGCCGTCCGTACCTGACCGCCGTCCTCACTGTGATGATGCTGTCCCTGGCCGGTATCCCGCTGACCGCGGGCTTCATCGGCAAGTTCTACATCATCGCCACCGGTGTCGAGTCGCACCAATGGTGGCTGGTCGGTTCCCTGGTACTGGGCAGCGCCATCGGCGTGTTCTACTACCTGCGCGTCATGGTCACCCTGTACCTGATCGAACCGAACCTGCGCCGCGTCGACGCCCAGCTGCACTGGGAACAACGTGCAGGCGGCGTGATGCTGCTGGCTATCGCGGTACTGGCTTTCTTCCTCGGCCTGTACCCACAACCACTGCTGAACCTGGTTCAACAGTCGGGTCTGGCGGGTTGATCGCTTAGGCGACTCTCGGTAACAAACAAAAACGGCACCTGAGGTGCCGTTTTTGTTTTTGTAAGATTTGTTACCACTGCCCTGCCCTCCCTCGGGAAACCCGGAACGCTCTCGCACAATACTCAGGGTCGTCCTACAGCCGGCATTGAGTAGCTTGCTTTATCTTGAATGACTTCAGGATAAATAAATCAACGCGAGAACGAACAATGAACCGTGACATTTTTTCCGAACTGAAGGACGGCCTCGAGGCTCTGGCCGACGAGCGCCAAGGCAAAGTGACGCTGCGGACACACAAGGTCAAACTGCCAAAACTGGCACCTGACACTGTCGAGCCGTTGGCTGCGTTGGAGGTGAATCACGCGATAGAGGCAGAACAGTCACATAACCAACGAATAGGAACAATGAAAGCCAAACTGGTGATCTCTGAAGACTTTGATGCCCCGTTGCCTGATGACATGCTTGATGACTTCGAAGGTAGTCAAATTTGAGGCTTCTGATTTTCGCCAAATGACTCAACACGTAGATGTTCGTTCGGCTGATGAAATTTGGTGACTGAGACGGCCCCTTCGCGAGCGAGCCCGCTCCCACAGTTGATGTGCAGCGAACAAAAAAATGGTGCCCGACGCTGATCCAGTGTGGGAGCGGGCTTGCTCGCGAAGGGGGCGGAACGGGCACAAACAAAAACGGCACCTTTCGGTGCCGTTAGCGTTTACGGCTTAGCTGTTATTTACGCGCATCCGCCCACGATTTCAGCAGCTGGTTGTAGCTCACGGTTTCGCCTTTCGGCTTCTCGTTTTCCAGTTTAGGTTTCGGCGCGCCCGGTTGGTCGAACCAGTATTGCGCGTCTCGCTCAGGATTCATTTTCGGTGCGCAGGTGGCTTGTGCCTTCGAACGCTCCAGACGGGACATGATCGCGTCCTGATCCTTGGCCAGACCGTCGAGTGCCTGTTGCGGGGTTTTATCGCCGCTGGCTGCTTCGGCAATGTGGCTCCACCACAACTGCGCGAGGCGAGGATAATCAGGCACGTTGGTCCCGGTCGGGGTCCATTGCACGCGGGCCGGGCTGCGGTAGAACTCCACCAGGCCACCGAGCTTCGGCGCCAGGTCAGTCATGGCTTGCGAGTTGATGTCCGACTCGCGGATCGGGGTCAGGCCGACGATGGTTTTCTTCAGCGAAACGGTTTTCGAGGTCACGAACTGCGCGTAGAGCCAGGCTGCCAGTTTTTGCTTTTCAGGCGTGGACTTCATGAAGGTCCAGGAACCGGCATCCTGATAGCCGAGTTTCATGCCCTCCTCCCAATACGGACCTTTCGGCGACGGCGCCATCCGCCATTTCGGCGTGCCGTCGGCATTCATCACTGCCAGACCTGGCTTGGTCATGTCGGCGGTGAACGCGGTATACCAGAAGATTTGCTGGGCGATGCTGCCCTGGGACGGCACCGGGCCCGATTCGGAGAACGTCATGCCTGCCGCTTCCGGTGGCGCGTACTTCTTCAGCCAGTCAACGTATTTGGTGGTGGCAAACACCGCCGCCGGACCGTTGGTGTCGCCGCCGCGAGTCACGCTGGAACCGACCGGATGGCAATCCTCGACACGAATGCCCCATTCATCCACCGGCAAGCCGTTGGGAATGCCCTTGTCGCCGCCACCGGCCATGGAGAACCAGGCATCGGTGAAGCGCCAGCCCAGGGACGGGTCTTTCTTGCCATAGTCCATATGCCCGTAGACGCGTTTGCCGTCGATTTCCTTGACGTCCTCGCTGAAGAACTTGGCGATGTCTTCATAGGCCGACCAGTTCACCGGCACGCCCAGCTCGTAGCCGTACTTTTCCTTGAACTTGGCTTTCAGGTCCGCGCGTTCGAACCAGTCGGCACGGAACCAGTAGAGGTTGGCGAACTGCTGGTCGGGCAATTGATAGATCTTGCCGTCCGGTGCGGTAGTGAACGAGATGCCGATGAAGTCCTTGATGTCCAGGGTCGGCGAAGTGAAGTCCTTGCCTTCATTGGCCATCAGGTCGGTGATCGACTCGGTCTTGCCGTAGCGGAAATGTGTACCGATCAGGTCCGAGTCGTTGACCCAGCCGTCATAGATGCTCTTGTCCGATTGCATCACCGTCTGCAGTTTTTCCACCACATCGCCTTCTTGCAGCAGGTCGTGGGTGACTTTGATCCCGGTGATCTCGGTAAAGGCCTTGGCCAGCACCTTGGACTCGTACTCGTGGGTGGCGATGGTTTCCGACACCACCTTGATGTCCATCCCGCGAAACGGCTCGGCGGCCTTGATGAACCACTTCAGTTCCGCCAACTGCTGATCGGCCGTCAGGGTGGACGGCTTGAACTCGCTGCCGATCCATTTCTTCGCGGCGTCTTCATAGGCATCGGCCCAGGCCGAAGCGCTCAAACCGCTGAGTGCCAGCATGGCTGCCAATGAAATGCTATGTCGCAGCTTATTGTTTTTATCGAACATAAGACCTCCTTATTGAGTTTCGGAGCAACATTGCCGAGCGATTCGACTAGCCCCAACGCATCACAGCCAACAGCCACACCAGGGACAACGCGAAGGCTACCCAGATGCTCCAGTCGGTGACGCCGATTACCAGCAAGTGCAGGTAGGCGCTGCCGAGAAGACCGATAAACAACCGATCGCCACGGGTGGTGGCAATCGGTAGAACTCCTCGCCGAAGCACGCTCGGCGAACGCAATTCCCAGGTGGTCATGCCCAACAGAATCAAGGCAATAACGCCGAAGAACGCCGCCGTGGGGACCGTCCAACTCATCCATTCCATCATCAGCTCCTCATACCCGGCCCAGGGCAAAGCCCTTGGCCACGTGGTTGCGAACAAACCAGATCACCAGCATGCCCGGCAGGATGGTCAACACCCCGGCCGCCGCCAGTACCCCCCAGTCGATACCGGATGCCGAGACGGTGCGGGTCATTACCGCTGCGATCGGCTTGGCGTTCACCGAGGTAAGGGTTCGCGCCAGCAGCAGTTCGACCCAGGAAAACATGAAGCAGAAGAACGCCGTCACGCCGATGCCGGAGCCGATCAGAGGGATGAAAATCTTCACGAAGAACTTGGGAAAACTGTAGCCATCGATGTAGGCGGTTTCGTCGATTTCCTTGGGCACGCCGGACATGAAGCCTTCGAGAATCCACACCGCCAGCGGCACGTTGAACAGGCAGTGAGCCAGGGCCACGGCGATGTGGGTGTCGAACAACCCGATCGACGAATACAGCTGGAAAAAAGGCAACAGGAACACCGCCGGCGGCGCCATGCGGTTGGTCAGCAGCCAGAAGAACAGGTGCTTGTCGCCAAGGAAGCGATAACGCGAAAACGCATAAGCCGCCGGCAGCGCCACGCTCAGGGAAATCACCGTGTTCAGGCTCACGTAGTACAGCGAGTTGAGGTAACCGGTGTACCAGCTCGGGTCGGTGAAGATCACCTTGTAGTTGTGGAAGGTGAAATCCTGGGGAAACAGCGTCAGGCCACCGAGGATTTCGTTGTTGCTCTTGAAGGACATGTTCAGCAACCAGTAGATCGGCACCAGCAGGAACAGGATGTAGAGCAGCAGTGGAACAAGCTTTCTCTTGCTCATGGCGGGCCTCAGCGGTTGGCGTCGGAGTGAGTCATGGCGGTGTAGAACAGCCAGGACACCAACAGAATGATCAGGAAGTACACCAGCGAAAATGCCGCTGCCGGCCCCAGGTCGAATTGCCCTACGGCCATCTGGGTCAGGGTCTGACTGAGGAACGTCGTGGCATTGCCCGGACCGCCGCCCGTGAGTACGAAGGGCTCGGTGTAGATCATGAAGCTGTCCATGAAGCGCAGCATCACAGCGATCAGCAGCACGCTCTTGAGCTTGGGCAACTGGATATGCCGGAACACCGCCCAGGCCGAGGCACGGTCGATCCGCGCCGCCTGGTAATACACATCCGGAATCGCCCGCAACCCGGAGAAGCACAACAGCGCCACCAGCGAGGTCCAGTGCCAGACGTCCATCACCAGCACGGTGACCCAGGCGTCCATGGTGTTCGCCGCATAGTTGTAGCTAATGCCCATGGCATTGAGGCTCGAACCGAGCAGGCCGATATCGGCGCGGCCGAAGATCTGCCAGATGGTGCCGACCACGTTCCACGGGATCAGCAGCGGAATCGCCAGCACGATCAGCACCACCGAAGACCAGCGGCCCTTGGTCGGCATGGTCAGGGCGATGGCGATGCCCAATGGAATTTCGATCAGCAACACGCAGGCCGAGTAGATGAACTGGCGCAACAACGAGTCATGCAGGCGCGGGTCGAGCAACACCTGCTTGTACCAGTCGGCACCGACGAAATAGCGGCTGGACTGGTCGAAAATGTCCTGCACCGAATAGTTGACCACGGTCATCATCGGGATCACCGCACTGAACGCCACCAGCAGGAACACCGGCAGCACCAGCCACCAGGCCTTGTTGTTCTGCACCTTGTTCATGGCTGCGCCCCTTTGTTGACCATGGCTTCGTTGACGGCTTGCGCCTCCAGCAGGAATTCATCGGCGTAAACCATCAGCCACTGCGCCGGAAAACTGATGTAGGCCGTGCCTTGTGGCACAACTTTGTCTTCGGCCAGGCGCACTTTCAGGGTGGCTCCATCGAGGTTGAGGGTCACGATCTTGTAGGTGCCCAGGTCTTCGACGTGTACGACTTGTGCCCGCAGCGCGTCATCAAAGGCTTCGTCCCACACATGGACGAACTCCGGGCGAATGCCGACCTTGAGGGTTTTCCACCCGGATTCGGCAATACGCTGCTGCATCGCTTCGGACAGCGGCAGGTGGGTCGAGGCGAAACCGACGCCACCCGGCTGCGGCTGCACTTCGATCAGGTTCATCCCCGGGCTGCCAATGAAGTAGCCGACAAAGGTGTGGCTCGGGCGCTCGAACAATTCCCTTGGCGTGCCGAATTGCACGATCTGCCCGCCGTACATCACCGCAATCTTGTCGGCGAACGTCGAGGCCTCCAGTTGATCGTGGGTGACGTAGACCATGGTGATGTTGAACTGCTCATGGATCTGCTTGAGCTTGCGCCGCAGCTTCCACTTCAGATGCGGGTCGATCACCGTCAACGGCTCATCGAACAGGATCGCCGACACGTCATCGCGCACCAGCCCACGACCCATGGAAACTTTCTGTTTTTCGTCGGCGGTGAGGTTTCGCGCCTTCTTGTACAGCAGCGGCTGCAGATCGAGGACTTCGGCGATTTCCTGCACCTTGCTATGCACCTTTGCCTCGGTCAGGCCTTGATTGCGTAGCGGAAAGGCCAGGTTGTCGAACACTGTCATGGTGTCGTAGACCACCGGAAACTGGAAAACCTGGGCGATGTTGCGCTTCTCCGGAGTCAGGTCGTTGACCGCTTTACCGTCGAACAGCACATGGCCCTGGGATGGGCTGAGCAACCCGGAAATGATGTTGAGCAAGGTCGACTTGCCGCAGCCTGATGGCCCGAGCAAGGCGTAGGCACCGCCCTGCTCCCAGATGTGATCCATCTCGCGGATCGCGTAGTCCTCGGGGCCTGCCGGGGTCCTGGTGTAGCTGTGGGCGAGACTCTGCAAACGGATTTCGGCCATCAGGCAACCCTCGCGATACGCCGGCCCGGCGCCTGGACGAGCCGCCCCTGCGTATCGAACACAAACAGTTTATGGGTCGGGATATAGATACGGATCGGCGCGTCGACGTCGTATTCGTGAACACCCGGCAAGTGCAGCACCAGCAGGAAATGCTCGTTGCGCACGTGAAGAAAGGTTTCCGAGCCGCTGATTTCCGCGACTTCGACAGTCACCGCCAGTTCGAGATCATCATCGTTGCTCGGCACCAGCGAGATATGGCTGGGCCGCACCCCGAAACGGAACTCGCCCTCTCCCACCGGGCGCAAATCGACGTTCAGCGGGAAGTGCACGAAGTTGGCGAAACTCACTTCGTTGCCGGCAATGCGCCCCGGCATCAGGTTGATCGGCGGCTCGGAGAACAGCTCGGCCGCCAGCACGGTTTGCGGCTGGTGATAGACCGAGGACGACTGGCCGCTCTGGATCACCCGGCCTTCATGAAGAATGGTGGTGGTGCCGCCCAGGGCCAGGGCCTCGTTGGGTTCGGTGGTGGCGTAGATGGCAATGGTGTGATGCGCCTTGAACAACTCGCGCATTTCCTGGCGCAGCTCTTCACGCAATTTGTAGTCGAGGTTGACCAGTGGCTCGTCGAACAGGATCAACTCGGCATCCTTGACCAGCGCCCTGGCCATGGCCGTGCGTTGTTGCTGACCGCCGGAAAGCTCCAGCGGATAGCGCTTGAGAAACTTTTCGATGCGCAGCATCTTCGCGGTTTCCAGCACCTTGCTCTGGATCAGATCATTGGATACACCGGCCTGACGCAGCGGCGAGGCGATGTTGTCGAACACCGTCATGGTCGGGTAATTGATGAACTGCTGATAAACCATCGATACATTGCGCAAGCGCACGGGGCGCTGGGTAACGTCGACGCCATTCATCAGGACGCGGCCGCTGTCGGGCTTGTCCAGACCGGCCATCAGGCGCATCAGGCTGGTTTTGCCGGACAAGGTCCGACCCAGCAAAACGTTGAAGGAACCGGGTTCAAAACTCAGGTTGGCATCGTCGATCCAGATCTGACCCTCGACGGTGCGGCTGACGTGTTCCAGGGTTAATGACATGGCTCGGCCTTTTTTATTTTTGAAATCAAGCGACCGGAGCTGTAAAGCGACATTTGTGCCAGAAATTGCAAACGATTGATTCAGTTTGAAATTTCTGAAAATGACTACGGAGTCACGTTCGTTGCTGAACACAAATGAACAACCGGAAATGAACAACTGAACAGTTCACCCATTGACAGTGAACAATAGTGAACAACACTCTACGGATGCGTTTTGCCTTTCCCGGTACCTGAAATAGATGCAAAACCTGTGGGAGCGGGCTTGCTCGCGAAAGCGGCCTGACAGTCACATTGATGTTGAATGTGCCGCCGCCTTCGCGAGCAAGCCCGCTCCCACATGAAGTTCGTCGTGCTGCAGAACTACCCATAACAACAATAAAGTCTTGTTCAGAGATCGACTGCCATGGCCGCATCCGCATCGCCGCTGTCCCACGACGCCATCATCCAGGACTCCTGGTCCCGTTGCCGCGCGTTCGGCCTCAGTCATCAGAGCACGCCGGCATTCGACCAATTGCCGGCCGCGGGCATCGCGCAATTGCTGGAGAGCCAGCATTCGCTGGTGCAAACCACCCATCAGGAAGTGCTGCCCTACTACGAGAACATCCTGAGCAATTCCAATTGCCTGATCATGCTCGCCGACCATCAGGGCCAGGTGCTCACATCGTGGGGCACCCAGCGCTTTATCGAACCCAAGCTGGCCCGGGGGTTCAGCGCCGGCGCCAGCTGGATGGAACGCTGCAGCGGCACCAACGCCATCGGCACCGCCCTGGCCTGCGAGCAAGCGGTGCACATCGAACACGACGAACATTTCCTCAAGGCCAACCGCTTCATGACCGGTTCCGCCGCGCCGATCTTCGATGCCGAGCGCAAGGTGATCGCGGTGCTGGACGTTTCCAGTGACAGTTACCTCCCGCCATCCCATACCCTGGGCATGGTCAAGATGATGAGCCAGACCGTGGAAAACCGGCTGATCCTCAATCTGTTCCACGGTCAGCATTTCCAACTCACGTTCAACACCGGGCTGAACAACCTCGACAGCCAATGGGCCGGATTGCTGATATTCGATGAGACTGGCCAGGTGCTGTCGGCCAATCGGCGGGCCGATAATCTGCTGGGCATCAGCCTGTCGCGGGTCAGTATCGAGAACCTGTTCAAGGTCTCGCTGCTGGAGTTGCTCAATCAGCCCGAAGGCCTGCCCTTTGCCTTGCAAACCTCCGGGCGCAACCGCTTCCAGTGCTTGTTGAAACGGCCGAAACAGGCATCCATTCAACCCCGAGTGTTCACCGAACCGGTTGTAGCCACACCCGCGGCCATCAGCCTCAACTCCCTGCATTTCGGCGACAGTCGTGTGGAAAAAGCCGTGCGCCAGGCCGAGCGATTGCTGGAAAAAGACATTCCACTGCTGATCCACGGTGAAACCGGGGTCGGCAAGGAAGTGTTCGTCAAAGCCCTGCATCAGGCCAGTTCGCGCAGCAAAAAAGCGCTCATCGCCGTCAACTGTGCGGCGATTCCCGCCGAACTGGTGGAGTCCGAGTTATTCGGTTATGAGAAAGGCGCGTTCACCGGCGCCAACCAGAAAGGCAGCATCGGGCTGATCCGCAAGGCTGACAAAGGCACACTGTTCCTCGATGAAATCGGCGACATGCCGCTTCCAACCCAGGCCCGTTTGCTCCGTGTGTTACAGGAGCGTTGTGTGCAACCCGTGGGCAGCAGCGAGTTGTTCCCTGTGGACCTGCGCATCATTTCAGCGACCAATCGCTCGCTACGGGAACAAGTACAACTGGGGCGGTTTCGTGAAGACCTGTATTACCGCATCGGCGGCCTGACCCTGGAGTTGCCGCCCCTGCGCGAACGCAGCGATAAGGATGCACTGTTCAAACGCCTGTGGGAGCAGCACCGTGAACCATCGCAATGGGCCGGTTTAAGCCAGGAAGTGATGGCGTTATTCGGCCGCCACCCGTGGCCGGGCAACCTGCGCCAGGTCAGCAGCGTGATTCAGGTGGCCCTGGCCATGGCCGAGGAACAGCCGGTGCGACCTGAGCATTTGCCGGATGATTTTTTTGTCGATCTGGAGATGGATCCGGTGGAGATGCCGGAACCATTGGCCGTTGACCTCAATGATGTCGAGGACTTGAACCGGCAGTTGCAGGCGGTCGGGGGGAATATTTCGTATCTGGCCCGGCGGTTGGGGGTTAGTCGCAATACCCTGTACAAGCGGTTGCGTCAGGCCGAATGACAAGTTGGCCGAATGGGCCTCTTCGCGAGCAAGCCCGCTCCCACATTGGATTTGCGTCGTACACAAAGCTCAAACACACTAAAGATCAACTGTGGGAGCGGGCTTGCCCGCGAAGACGTCAGTCCTGTCGCCAAAGAACGAACAGCCAACCCCGAAAAACAAAAACCCGCACAAGGCGGGTTTTGTTTTACAGCGGATCAGGCAATCAGTCAGCCAGACGCCAGGTTGTGCCGCCCTTGCCGTCTTCCAGCACCACACCCATGGCGGTGAGCTGGTCGCGGATGCGGTCGGATTCGGCCCAGTCCTTGCCGGCACGTGCCGCCAGGCGCGCTGCAATCAGCGCCTCGACTTCAGCTGCATCCACGCGCCCTTCGGCGCCGGCCTGCAGGAAGTCATCGGCTTCGAGCTGCAACACACCCAACACGCTGGCCAATTCTTTCAAACGGGCTGCCAGACCGGCCGCTGCGTCGAGATCGCTCTCGCGCAGGCGGTTGATCTCGCGGACCATCTCGAACAGCACCGCGCAGGCTTCCGGTGTACCGAAGTCGTCGTTCATCACCTGGGTGAAACGCTCGACAAAGGCTTCGCCGCCCGCCGGCGCCACGTTCGGCAGGCCTTTCAACGCGTGGTAGAAACGCTCCAGTGCGCCTTTGGCGTCCTTGAGGTTGTCTTCCGAGTAGTTGATGGCGCTGCGGTAGTGGCTCGACACCAGCAGGTAACGCACGACTTCCGGGTGGTACTTGTCGAGCACGTCGCGAATGGTGAAGAAGTTGTTCAAGGACTTGGACATCTTCTCGCCATTGATGCGGATCATGCCGCAATGCATCCACGCGTTGGCGTAGGTCTTGCCGGTGGCTGCTTCGCTCTGGGCGATTTCGTTTTCGTGGTGCGGGAACTCCAGATCGCTGCCGCCGCCATGAATGTCGAAGGTCTCACCGAGGCAGCAAGTGGACATCACCGAGCATTCGATGTGCCAGCCCGGACGCCCGGCGCCCCACGGCGATTCCCAGCTCGGCTCGCCCGGCTTGGTGGCTTTCCACAGCACGAAGTCCAGCGGGTCCTGCTTGGACTCGTCGACTTCGATGCGCGCACCGATGCGCAGGTCTTCGATCTTCTTGCGCGACAGCTTGCCGTAGCCCATGAACTTGGCGACGCGGTAGTACACGTCGCCGTTGCCTGGTGCGTAGGCGTAGCCCTTGTCGATCAGGGTCTGGATCATGCTCAGCATGCCCGGGATGTGATCGGTGGCACGCGGTTCCATGTCCGGCTTGAGGATGTTGAGGCGTGCCTCGTCCTCATGCATGGCGGTGATCATACGTTCGGTCAATGCGTCGAACGGTTCGCCGTTCTCCCGGGCCCGATTGATGATCTTGTCTTCAATGTCGGTGATGTTGCGTACATAAGTCAGGTTGTAGCCACTGAAGCGCAACCAGCGGGTCACGAGGTCGAACGCGACCATGCTGCGGCCGTGGCCAATGTGGCAGTAGTCATACACGGTCATGCCGCACACGTACATGCGCACATTGTTGCCATCGAGCGGCTTGAAGACTTCTTTGCTCTTGGTGAGCGTGTTGTAGATCGTTAGCACGTTATTTCCCTTGACGCTGAATCACTGGCCCCACGAATCACGCAGGGTCACGGTACGGTTGAATACCGGCTGACCTGGTTTCGAGTCCTTGAGATCGGCGACGAAGTAACCTTCGCGCTCGAACTGGAAACGGTCTTCCGGCTGTGCATTGCCCAGCGAAGGCTCAGCACGACAACCGGTGAGTACCTGCAGCGAGTCAGGGTTGATGTTGTCCAGGAAACTGGCGCTGTCTTCGGCCTTCTCCGGGTTCGGAGAACGGAACAGACGATCGTACAGGCGCACTTCGCACTCGACGCTGGCAGCGGCCGGCACCCAGTGGATCACGCCTTTGACCTTGCGACCTTCCGGGTTCTTGCCCAGGGTATCCGGATCGTACGAGCAGCGCAGTTCGACGATGTTGCCATCGGCGTCCTTGATCGCTTCGTCGGCACGAATCACGTAGCTGCCACGCAGACGCACTTCACCGGCCGGCTCCAGGCGCTTGTAGCCCTTCGGCGGCTCTTCCATGAAGTCTTCACGGTCGATATAGATTTCACGAGCGAACGGCAGCACACGCACGCCCATATCTTCCTTGGGATGACGCGGCAGTTCGAGGTTCTCGACCTGGCCTTCCGGGTAGTTGGTGATCACGACTTTCAGCGGACGCAGTACGCACATGGCACGCGGAGCGCTGTGGTCGAGGTCGTCACGGATGCTGAATTCGAGCATGCCGAAGTCGACCACGCCGTCGGAACGGTTGGTGCCAATCATTTCGCAGAAGTTGCGGATCGATTTCGGCGTGTAGCCACGACGACGGAAACCCGACAACGTGGACATGCGCGGATCGTCCCAGCCGTTGACATGCTTTTCATCGACCAGTTGCTTGAGCTTGCGCTTGCTGGTGATGGTGTAGTTCAGGTTCAGGCGGCTGAACTCGTACTGGCGCGGCTTGGCCGGCACCGGCAGATTGTCGAGGAACCACTCGTACAGCGGGCGATGGCTTTCGAACTCCAGGGTGCAGATCGAATGAGTGATGCCTTCGATGGCGTCCGACTGACCGTGGGTGAAGTCGTAGTTCGGGTAGATGCACCACTTGTCGCCGGTCTGGTGGTGGTGAGCGTGACGGATGCGATACATGATCGGGTCACGCAGGTTCATGTTCGGCGAAGCCATGTCGATCTTGGCCCGCAGCACGCGTGCGCCGTCGGGGAATTCGCCGGCCTTCATGCGCGCAAACAGGTCCAGGTTTTCTTCGACGCTGCGCTCGCGGAACGGGCTGTTTTTGCCCGGTTCGGTCAGGCTGCCACGGTATTCCTTGGCTTGCTCCGGAGTCAGGTCATCGACGTAGGCCTTGCCGGACTTGATCAGTTCAACGGCCCAGTCGTGCAACTGGTCGAAATACTGCGAGGCGTAGCGCACTTCGCCGGACCACTCAAAGCCCAGCCATTTGACGTCGCTTTCGATCGCGTCGATGTATTCCTGGTCTTCCTTGGCCGGGTTGGTGTCGTCGAAACGCAGGTGGGTAACGCCGCCGAACTCCTGGGCCAGGCCGAAGTTCACACAGATCGACTTGGCGTGACCGATGTGCAGGTAGCCGTTGGGCTCAGGCGGGAAACGGGTGACGATCTGCGTGTGCTTACCCGAGTCCAGGTCCGCCTGGATGATCGGGCGCAGGAAATTGACCGGCACAGCGGGGCCGGTCTTGGAATTCGAGGTAGGGTCGACAGTGGGCTTGCTCATAGGATCCTTGAACGTACAAGTGCGCGGCCGGGAAGACGGGCCTGACAAAACAAAGCCGCTATCATAGCCGATGCTGTCAAGGGCCTGACAGAGCGCACTCTGTAAACCGTCGTATTTAATAGGCTGTAAATGAAAAAACAGCCTCGAAATTCGCGTCTGGCACGCTAAACTGCGCACCTTGGCCAAAAAGGCTGAACCGGTGACGGGACATGAGGTTCCAACACCACGAATTCCTTATAAAGAGTAACAATCATGACCCAAGTCAAACTGACTACCAACTTCGGCGACATCGTCCTCGAACTGAACGCCGACAAAGCCCCGATCACCGTGGCCAACTTCGTCGAATACGTCAAAGCCGGTCACTACGAAAACACCGTTTTCCACCGTGTCATCGGTAACTTCATGATCCAGGGCGGCGGTTTCGAGCCAGGCATGAAAGAAAAGAAAGACAAGCGTCCAAGCATCCAGAACGAAGCTGACAACGGTCTTTCCAACGACAAGTACACCATTGCCATGGCCCGCACCATGGAGCCGCATTCGGCTTCCGCACAGTTCTTCATCAACGTGGCGGACAACAGCTTCCTGAACCACAGCGGCAAGAACGTACAAGGCTGGGGCTACGCGGTATTCGGTAAAGTGACCGCTGGCACCGACGTTGTCGACAAGATCAAAGGCGTGGCCACCACTTCCAAGGCCGGCCACCAGGACGTACCGGCAGACGACGTGATCATCGAGAAAGCCGAGATCATTGAGTGATACTGCTGATTTCAGACTTGCATCTGGAAGAGGAGCGCCCGGACATCACCCGGGCGTTTCTGGATTTGCTCGCCGGACGCGCCCGCTCGGCGAGTGCGTTGTACATTCTGGGCGACTTTTTCGAGGTGTGGATTGGCGACGACGCCATGACACCGTTCCAGCGCTCCATCTGCCAGGCCCTGCGCGATCTCAGCGACAGCGGCACGGCCATTTTTCTGATGCACGGCAATCGCGACTTTTTGCTCGGCAAGGCGTTCTGCAAAGAAGCCGGCTGCACATTGTTGAAGGACCCGAGTGTCGTGCAGCTCGCAGGCGAGCCGGTGCTGCTGATGCACGGCGACAGCCTGTGCACCCGCGATGTCGGCTACATGAAGCTGCGCCGCTACCTGCGCAACCCGGTCACCCTGTTCATTCTGCGCCACCTCCCGCTGCGCACACGCAAGAAATTGGCGCGCAAGCTGCGCAGCGAAAGCCGTACGCAGGTGCGAATGAAGGCCAACGACATCGTCGACGTCACGCCCGAAGAGATTCCGCGGATCATGCAGGAGTACGGCGTGAAAACCTTGATTCACGGGCATACCCATCGTCCCGCAATTCACAAGTTGCAGCTTGGCGAGCACGCGGCCAGGCGCATTGTGCTGGGGGACTGGGATCGTCAAGGGTGGGCATTGCAGGTCGACGAACAAGGGTTTGCGCTGGCGCCCTTTGATTTCACTCCGCCACCGCAACTGGCAGATCACGCGAACTGAAGGCTGTAGGAGATCCCTGTGGGAGCGAGCTTGCTCGCGATAGCGGATTAACATTCAACATCTCTGTTGACTGATCAACCGCCATCGCGAGCAAGTTCGCTCCCACAGGGGTTCTGCAGTGTTTGTTAGTGCCCGGCAGACGCCGCAGGCCCGGCCTTCGCCGTAAACGGTGGCTTGGCCAGCCACACAATCAGGATCAGCCCCAGGAACATCCAGCCCAGCAAGGTGAAGTAATCCACCGTGGACATGATGTACGCCTGGCTGATCACCATCTGATCCAGCTGCGTATAGGCCTTGGCCCCTGCCCCGCCCAGATGGGTAATCGCCTCGCGGGTCGCCGGGTCGAACGGCGTAATGCTTTCAGTCAGGTACGCATGATGCTGATCCGCCCGACGAATCCAGATCCAGGTCGTCAGTGACGCCGCAAAACTGCCGCCCAAGGTCCGTAAAAACGTCGCCAGCCCCGAGCCGTCGGCAATCTGGCTCGGTGGCAAATCCGAAAGGAGGATGGTCAGGGTCGGCATGAAGAACAGCGCCACGCCGATCCCCATGAACAACTGCACCAGCGCGATGTGCTGAAAGTCCACTTCATTGGTGAACCCGGCGCGCATGAAGCAGCTCAGGCCGATGGCCAGGAATGCCCCGCCCGCCAGCACCCGCATGTCGAATCGCGGCGCGTACTTGCCGACAAACGGCGCCAGCAGCACCGGCAGGATCCCCAGCGGCGCCACGGCAAAACCGGCCCAGGTCGCGGTGTAACCCAGTCGCGTTTGTAGCCACTGCGGCAGGATCAGGTTGATCCCGAAGAACCCGGCATAGCCCAGAATCAGCACGATGGTGCCGTAGCGGAAGTTGCGATGGGCGAACAGGCGCAGGTTGACCACCGGGTGCTCGTCGGTCATTTCCCAGATCACGAAGAACGCCAGGGCCACCACCGAAATCACGCTGCCGATCACGATGAAGCTCGATTCAAACCAGTCGGCGTCGTTGCCCTTGTCGAGCACGATCTGCAACGCGCCGACACCGATGATCAGCGCGATCAAACCGACGTAGTCCATCGGTTGGCGGCTGGTGACCACCGGGCGCTTTTTCATCTGCCGGGTCACCACCCATGCCGCGAACAAGCCGATCGGCACGTTGATGAAGAAAATCCACGGCCAGCTGTAACTGTCAGTGATCCAGCCGCCAAGGATCGGCCCGGCAATCGGCGCGACCACCGTGACCATTGCCAGCAATGCCAGGGCCAACCCCCGTTTCGCCGGGGGGTAAACCGCAATCAGCAGGGTCTGAGTCATCGGGTACAACGGCCCCGCCACCACGCCTTGCAAGACCCGAAATCCCACCAGCTCCGGCATGGACGTCGAAATCCCGCACAAAAACGAGGCCAGCACGAACAGCAGCGTGGCCCACACAAACAGCTTCACCTCGCCAAATCGGCGACTGAGCCAACCGGTCAGCGGCAAAGCGATGGCGTTGCTCACCGCGAACGAGGTGATCACCCAGGTGCCCTGTTCCGAACTCACGCCCAGGTTGCCGGAAATCGTCGGCAACGCCACGTTGGCGATGGTGGTGTCGAGCACTTGCATGAAGGTCGCCAGCGACAGGCCGATGGTGCTGAGCAGCAAGCTCGGTGGCGTGAAAGACGCGTTATTGCTCATCACGAATCCTTTGAAACCTGATCGGTGCTGCGCCTGTTACAGACGCAGCTAACCCTGTGGGAGCGGGCTTGCTCGCGAAGAGGTCGGCACATTCAACATGGATGTCGCCTGACGCTCCGCCTTCGCGAGCAAGCCCGCTCCCACAGGGTCGATGTAATGGCATTTCAGCGTTGCGCGGTCTTGCTGACCGCGGCGCTGTTGTCGTGGATCAACTGGGTGATCATCGCGTCCGCCTCGGCCAACTGACGGTCGTAGACATTGGTGCTGAACGAGGCCTTTTGCGGCGGCTGTTGTGCCAGCACCGGGCCACTCTGGTCGCGCAGGTTCACGTCAACCATGGTCGACAGACCGACCCGCAACGGGTGCCTGGCCAGTTCTTCGGCGTCGACGTGGATCCGTACCGGCACGCGCTGCACAATCTTGATCCAGTTGCCGGTGGCGTTCTGCGCCGGCAGCAAGGCAAAGGCGCTGCCGGTCCCGGCACCGAGGCTGTCGATGGTGCCGCTGTATTTGACGCTGCTGCCGTAGAGGTCGGTTTCGATCTCCACCGGTTGGCCAATGCGCATGTCACGCAACTGGGTTTCCTTGAAGTTGGCGTCGATCCACAGCTGATCCAGCGGAATCACCGCCATCAGCGCGGTGCCCGGCTGCACACGCTGGCCCAGTTGCACCGAACGCTTGGCCACGTAACCGGTGACCGGTGCAATCAGGACGCTGCGTGAGTTGTTCAGGTAGGCCTGACGCAATTGCGCGGCGGCGGCCATCACGTCCGGGTGCGATGAAACCACGGTGTCATCGACCAGCGCGCTGGTGGTCTTGAGCTTTTGTTCGGCGTTGGCCAGGGCGTTTTGCGCCGAGGTCAGGTCGTCGCGGGCGTGGGACAGTTCTTCCTGGGAAATCGCCCCGCCGGCGGCGAGGTTCTTGCGGCGGCTGAAGTTGTCCTGGGCCTTTTGCACTTCCGCTTTCTGGGCGTTGACCTGGGCTTTCATGCCATCCACATCGCTGTACAAGCCGCGCACCTGACGCACGGTACGCGCCAGATTGGCCTGGGCATTTTGCAGACCGATTTCGGCGTCGTTCGGGTCGAAGTTCACCAGCACCTGGCCTTCATGGACCAGATCGCCATCGTCGGCGCCGATGCTGATCACGGTCCCTGTGACCAGCGGCGTGATTTCCACCACGTTGCCGTTCACATAAGCGTCGTCGGTGCTTTCGCTCCAGCGCCCGTAAAACTCGTGGTAGGCCCAGACGCCCGCGCCGCTCAGCACGACAGCAGCCGCCAGGACCAGCAACATGAACTTGCGCTTGCCCGAATTGGGGTTGCCTTGAGTGTTTTCAGGAGGTTGAGTTGTATCGGTAGTGGCCATGACAGGTACCTTGAATTAGTGGGTCAGCGTGGCTGGCGTGGCGTTGGTCGAGGCGATGGCCTCAGGCTGGAAACCACCGCCCAGTGCCTGCATCAGTTGGATCGACAGGTCGATCTGCTCGGCATTCAGGTTGGCCAGCTGACGCTGGGCCTGGAGCAATTGCTGCTCGATGCTGAGCACGTCCAGGTAGTTGCCGATGCCGGAACCGTAACGCTGGACCACGGTGTTGTAGGAATCCTGGGCGATGTCGGTGGCGTGCTGCTGGGCCGCGATCTGCCGACCGATATCGCGCAACTGGTTGATGCTGTCACCGACATCCCCCAGCGCCTTCACCAGGCTTTTGTTGTACTGCGCCACGGCGAGGTCGTAATCGGCGTCACGCGAATCGAGGTCGGCGCGCAAACGGCCACCGTCGAAAATCGGCACAGAGATCGTCGGTGCAATGTTGAAGAAGCGGCTGGCCGAACCAAACATTGCATCGCCCAACAGGGATTCGGCACCGGCAGCGGCGCTGAGGTTCAAGTTGGGATAGAACCGGGTCTTGCCGGCGTCGATACTTTTGCTCGCCGCCTCGACCCGCCAGCGTGCGGCCACCAGGTCCGGACGACGCCCGAGCAGCTCGGCCGGCAACACCGAAGGTAGCGCTACCGCGCTCGGCTGAAGAATGTTCGGGCGGGCGATTTCATTGCCACGGTCCGGGCCTTTGCCGAGCAGCACCGCAAGGGCGATTTTCGCGGTGTTCAGGCGCTTTTCAGCGTCGATCAAATTGGCTTGGGAGGTGGCTTCCAGGCTTTCGGTCTGCAGGAACTGGTACTGGCTGTCGATCCCGGCAGTCAGGCGCCGCTGGCTCAGGTCGAGCATTTGCCGGGTGCGTTTGAGGTCTTCGCTGGACAGGTCATAGACGATATGCGCCTGCCCCAGATCGCTGTAGGCACGAGCGACGTCAGCGGCCAAGGTCAGTTGCGCGGCCTGCTGGTCGACTTCGGCAGCACGGGCCTGGCCCAGGGCCGCTTCCCAGGCATCGCGTTGGCCGCCCCACAGGTCGAAGTTGTAGTTAAAACTGCTGCTGATGTTGCGAATGGTGGCGTAAGCGTCGCCTTGCCCGAGCGGGTCCTGGTCCCGGGCCAGGCGCGAGCGGCTGACACCGGCGCCAGCATCCAGGGTCGGCATCCGCGCGGCGTCGGCAGCGTAGGCGGCAGCGCTGGCCTGATGGGCACGGGCGTCGGCGATTTGCATGTCCGGACTATCACGCAAGGCCTCGCGGATCAGTCCGTCGAGTTGCGGGTCGCCGAGGCTTTTCCACCAGTCGCTTTTCGGCCAGGCGGCCGGCGACAACGTCACGCCGCCGAGAGATTGCCCGGCCTTGAGGTTTTTCGCGTCGAGGCTGACACCTTCGGTTTTCAGGCCGCTGTAGCTGGCGCAACCGGCCAGGCTCATGGCCAACAGCACCAGGCTCAGGCTGGTACGCAAGGGTTTACTGCTCATTTGTCACCTACCCGCAGCAGGGTGATCGAGTCACCGGCGGCTACCAGAATTTTCTTCAGAATCATCTCCAGGGTCTTCAGCTCATCCGGAGTGATGGCACCGGCCAGCTCATTCATGGCTTCGGCACCGATGTGCGGCAACAGCCCGGCGAGCTTTTGCCCTTCTTCCGTGAGTACAAGCTGCACCTGGCGGCGATCCGCCTCGGAGCGCTGGCGGGCGAGGAAACCTTTCTGTTCCAGACGATCGAGCATGCGAGTCATCGAGCCGCTGTCCAGGGACAGGTGACGGCACAACTCGCCCGGCGAGTCGACGCCGTACTGGGCCATGATGATCAACACCTTGAACTGCGCGGCGGTGATGCCGTGGGGTTCCATGTGGGTGTCGATGATCCGGTCCTTGAGCAGCGCGGCGCGCCCGAGCAGCAGGCCGAGATGGCAATTGTGGAAATCGTCCGGAGAGAAATGTTTCATCTGACCACCAATTAGCTGCCTAGGCAGTGAATGTATGTCGAGATGTTACTGCCTAGGCAGCGAATGTCAACGCGATAGTTAGCATGCTTGGTAAATAATTGACCAATGGTGTCGGGATTTGTGCTGCCCACACGGACGCCTTCGCGAGCAAGCCCGCTCCCACAAGGATCACGCTGAACCTGTGGGAGCGGGCTTGCTCGCGAATGGGGCGACTCGGTCTTTTGTAGGAAATGCGGGCCTAGAAATCCCGCTTGTAGAAGATGTCCAGCGAACTGGCGACGCCGCCGGCGGCTTCGAGGTAGACCTTTTTGCTCAGCTTGTAGCGCAAGGCAATGGTGTTGGCCGGTTCGAACACGCCAACGCCATAGCGCAGGCTGAGCTTTTCGGACAGGTTGCCGCTGGCCACCACGCTGGTGGTGGTGCCGCTGCCCTGGGTGTCGAGCTGGAAGTCCTGGATCCCCAGGTTCTTGGCCAGACCGCTGGTGACCCCGGAGCTGCCCATCAAGCCCAGACCGAGGGCCGCCTGGGCGAGCATGTTGTTGTCTTCGCCATTGCTGCTCAGCGGACGCCCGAGCACCAGATAGGACAGGGCCTGCTCCTGGCTCATGGCCGGCTCCGAGAAGATCTGCGTGGTCGGCTGCTCGGCGCTGCCACTCAGGCGGATGCCGGCGATGATGTCATCCGTCTTGCGAATGGCTTCGATGTCCAGGTACGGCTGATCGATGGGACCGGCAAACAGCAAGCGTGCCCGGCGCACTGAAAGCCGCTGGCCGTAGGCGCGATAACGCCCGTCGTTGAGCCACAGCTCGCCGCGGGTGTCCATGTTGTCGCCGACGTGCACATGCCCCTGTACATTCGCGGTCAGGCCAAATCCTGCGAAGCTCAGCTTGTCTTCGCCGACGATCACTTCAATGTCCATCTTCATCGCCAGCGGCGACTTGCCCTCCTCGGTCTGCTGACCGACGATCACGGTGTCATCGGAGACCTTGACCGTTGATGGCGGCAACTCACGAATGGTGATTTCGCCCTTGGGCACCAGCACTTTACCGGCGATGGCCAGCTCGTCGTCCTTCATCGAGATTTTCAGGTCCGGTGCGACTTCCAGCTTGGCGTAAGGCTCGACGGTGACCGGCAACTGCGAACCCTTGAGCGCCAAATCCACTACCAGCGCCTGGCCCCAGGCGATGTTGCCGCTCAAGCTGCCCTGCCCGGCCTTGCCGCTGTTCCAGCCGCCGTTCAGTTGTACGCTTTCACCGGCGATGAGCGCTTGAAGGTGCAGGTTTTGCAGCTCCATCGGCAATTCCGGTCCAGAGATCACGCCATCACTGAGTTGCAGGCTGCCATTGACCTGCGGCGCCAATAGACCGCCAGCGATCGTGCCGCTGCCATTCAAGCGCCCGGCCAACTTCTCGACCATCGGTACAAATGGCCGCGCCACCGACAGATCCAGCCCGCTCAAGCGGAACGAACCGCTCAACGGTTTGTTCTTCGGCAACGGATTGAGCTGCGCCTGGACCATCAGTTCGCCGAGTTTGCCACCGACGAAGTTGAGCTCGGTGTCGATGCGTTTGGGCGTGAGTTTGCTGGTGAGTTTCAGGGTCTGGTACGGGAAGTCCAGCCACTGGTCCTTTTCCTTGATGCGCAACGTGCCGCCGCCGGCATCGACGCTGATCTGGCCGTTCGGACCGCTGTCCGGCAGGTCCAGTTGCAGGTCGGCATTGAGGTGGCCCTGCCAGGCGAAATCCTTCGGCAGCCACTGGGCGAGGCTGTCGATCGGGAATTGCTTGAGGTGATAACGCAGCTTCGGCTCGGGCATCAGGCGCGAATCCTCACCGCACAGGCTGGCCTGGCCGGAGGCCCAGCAATGGGCGCCAAAGTTGATTTTGCCGTCCGCCAGGCGTTCAAGTTTCGCCGGCCCTTGCAGCTTCCAGTCCTGGCCACCGGCCTGAATATCACCGCTGGCCAGACGTCCGCGCCAGTTGCCCTGGTCCAGTGCACCATCCAGCCCAAGCGCGAGTTTCAGCTGCGGCCCTTGCAGGTCGAGATTCAGCTTCTGGTTTTTGATGTCGCCCTGACCGCTGGCGGTCAGCGTTCCCAGTGAAGTGTCGCCCGCCCGGATGCCGCTGCCCTTGAGGTCGATTTTTGCTCGTTGTGCGCTGTCCAGGGTGGCGTCCAGGTTCAGGCTTTGCAGGCGATTGTCCTGGAAGGCCAGTTGCGAACCTTGCAGGTCAAGCTTGCCTTGCGGCGCCTTGAGTGTGCCGGCGACATCCACGCGGCCATTGAGTTGGCCGCGCAGTTGTGGCCAGAGCTGGGCCAGACGCGGCAATTTGAGATCGATCTGCCCAACGAGTTTCTGTTGCAGGCTACCTTTGCCGCTAATGCTGTTGTCGCCAAGGCGAACTTGCAGGGCGTTGAGGTTCCATCGCTCGCCGCTGCCATCGGCCTTGGCCTGGATCACTGCCGGTTGACCGCGCAGCTTGCCTTTGAGGTCCAGGTCGGCATTGAGGCTGAGCGTTTCATTCTTCATCTCGCCCTGGCTGCGCAACGGCCCGGCCAGCGTGCCCGGCAGCTCCGCGACCCAGTAAGCCGGGTTGATCGCCGACAAATCCAGCGCGGTGTCCCAGGCAATGCCGTCGGCGAATTGCAGGTTCAGGTGCCCTTCGGCCTTGCCCTGCCCGGCCTGGAGTTGAATCTGTTGCAGGTAGATTTTCGTCAGGTCGCCAGCGAAAGGGCTGGCCAGGGTGAAGGCCCCGGCCGGACCATCCATGGCCGCATCGAAGTGGCCGAGATATTGACCGTCGGTGTAGGAGACTTCGCCGGTGAAGGAGCGCAGCGCTACTTGCGGTTCGTCGATGAGCGGATAGAGCCTGTGCCACGGAAAATCCAGCCAGTCGATTTTCGCTTCGGCGCTCAGGCCTTTGCTCCAGTCCACCAGCCCGGTGAGCTTGAGGCTTTGCTTGTCGTTGGCGGTCAGGTCCAGCGCGGCGATCTGCGCGCCCTTGGCGTCGACCTTGCCTTGCAGCGCCAAGGCGACTGGCCCTTGCTCGGCAGGCAGCGTGGCCTGGCCGAACAGCGCGTAGCCGTTCTTCAAGTCGCCGGCGCCGGTGAGCTCCAGTTGATTGAGTTGCAGGGTGTCCGGCAGATCGGCACTGGGCTTGAAGCCATCGGCGGTGATCCGCACCTTGGCCGGCAGGTTTTCCACCAGCGGTTGCAGTTCGCCGGTCAATTGCCCGTTTAGATAACCGCTGCTGTCGGCCTTCAGGTTCAGGGTTTTCAGCAGGTCGCCGTCGACTTTCAGCGCCAGCGCCAGGGGTTCAGGCGTCGACAACAGGATCAGCTTACCTTCGGCGTTGAGCGGCCAGTTGCCACTCGGTTGCAACAGGCCGGACAGATTCAGGCTCAGGTCATCGCGCTGTAACGCTACCGAATCGATCTTCAAACCGGCCGCCGTCCAGTGCGCCGCCAGCTGCAACCCTTTGAGTTCTTCGCTGCCGTTGAACAGCAGGCGGCCGACCTTGATTTCTCCCAGCTCGATGGCCAACGGTAACTTGAGCTCCGGGAGCGTGATCGGGCCGCTGTCTGGTTCTTCGGTACCCGGCGGGAACGTCAGGCTGACCTGATCGGCCTGCAATTGCTCGATGCACAAGGTCATGCGGGTCAGGCACAACGGCGACCAGGCGAAAATCACCTGGTTCAGTTCAACCCGGCTGGTGTCCTGCTGCCACAGCACCCGGTCAGCACTCCACTGCCCGCCCAGACGGCCCTGGAAGTTTTCCAGGGTCAACCCCGGCACAAACCCCAACGCCCAGCGGCTGCCCGTCGCCGTGCCCAACACCGTGGCCAGCGTCAAAACCACCAGCATCAACAGCGCCACTATCGCCAGCAGCGATACTTTCAAACCACGCTTCACAGCTCGGGCCCCATGGAAAAGTGCAGTCGAATGCCGCCATCGTCGTCCAGCGCATGGGCCAGGTCGAGGCGGATCGGCCCCACCGGCGATACCCAGCGCACGCCGATACCAACGCCGGTCTTGAGGTTCGGCAGTTCGAGTGTATTGAAGGAGTTGCCCTGGTCGACAAAGGTCGCGACCCGCCATTTTTCGGCGATCGAATACTGATACTCCGCACTGGCGGCCACCATGTAGCGCCCACCGATGCGGTCACCGTCGGAGTTTTCCGGGGACAGGCTCTGATAGTCGTAACCGCGCACGCTCTGATCGCCACCGGCGAAGAAGCGCAGCGATGGCGGCACCGATTTGAAGCCATTGGTGGCACTGCCGCCGACCTGCACGCGCCCGAGAAAGCGGTGGTTGTCGAACACTGTGGTCAGGCCTTTGACCAATGCCGTGCCGTAGACCAGGTTGCTGTCGGAACCCAAACCTTCCTTGGCCACTTTGGATTCGAATTGCAGCCGATAGCCGTTGTGCGGGTCGATGCGGTTGTCGCTTTTGAGGTACGCGTAGCTCACACCGGGCATCAGCAGATTACTGAGTCCCGAGTCGTCGCCGAGTTGATAATCCTCGCGCTGCCACTTCAGCGACACCACCCGTTGCCAGCCGCTGGGCAACTTGCTATGCCATTCGGGGCCGAGGGTCAGCAGCTTACTGTGGGTGTCGGTGCCGGCGATGTCTTCATTCTGATAGCCGCCGGCAAAACGCAGTTTGTCGGTCAGTGGCGGGTCCAGCGGAATGTCGTAGAACAGCCCGACGTTTTGCCGAGGCGCCGAGACTTCGGTCTCCCAACCGTAACTGTGCCCTTGCGCGTTAACCCAGTGGCGGGTCCAGTTGGCCTTCGCCCGTGGGCCGACGTCGGTGGAGAAACCCAGGCCCAGGCCCATGGTCCGGGGCTTGCGGGTTTCGAGTTTGACCTCCACCGGGATCGCATCGTCCCTGGATGCCGTGGGCGCCGCGTCCACCCGCACGCCTTCGAAGTAACCACTGGATTGCAGGTTCTGATTGAGTTCGGCGATCAACTCCGAGTCGTACGGCGTACCGGCCTTGAATGGCACCATGCGTTGCAGCAGCTCGTCGTCGAACGGCGTATCACCCTCGAAACTGACTTTGCCCAAGGTATGACGCGGACCACTTTCATAGATCAGTTCGATATCGGCGACGCCGGCACGCGGGTCGACCGATAACTTTGACCGAGTGAAGTGGCCGCTGAAAAAGCCATAGCGCGAAGCCTGATTCTGGATCAGGCGCTTCGCATCCTCGTAATGACCATGATTGAGCACGGCGCCGGGCTTGAGCGCGTCGCTTTTGGGGACTCGAAAGGATTTGAGGGCGGCGGCCGGGCCGTCGACACGCACCGTGACATTGCGCAAGTGCACCGGCTCGCCGGGGTCGACCGTCAACACCAGGCGCGGGTCCTTGCCCCCCTTCACCTCGCTGTCGATGTGCGGCTGGTAATACCCCAAGGCCTGGGCGGCCTTGCGCGCCTGTTCTTCGGCACCACGGCTAAAGCGCAGCAAGGCTTCTTCGTCACGATCGCCGAGGCTGCCGATATAGCCTTCTATATTGGCCTTCAGCTCATCATTGGACGGTTTGATCCGTACATCCAATTCACTTTGTGCCAGCGCTGTGCAGCTGGTCATCAGCATCAGCGCACCGCTGGTAATTCTTCCTGGAAACTTCATAGGCGCGGATGCTATCACGAGCTTGAGAGCGTGATAGAGCCTGGCACGCAAGGAAAGTTCGCCGTTCAGGCCGATGCGGTGTGCAACACCTGGGGATTGGGGTGAAAAAACACGTGCTCACGAATCGATCCTACAGCAACTTCACCGATTTCCTCATAGCCCTGACGCTTATAGAACTCCAGATAGCGAGGATTCCCGGTATCGAGGATCACACCCTGTGAGTTCTCATCCACGGCGCACCAGTTGTGCACGGCTTGCAACAGTTGTTCGCCGAAATGTTTGCCCTGGAATTCCGGATGAACCCCCAGCAACGGCAGGACGTGCACCGAGTCGTTCGGCACGCAGGCCTCCACGGCAGCGTGATATTCAAGGTAGCGACGGGTGCAGCGAAACCCCGTACTGAGCACCATGCGCAGGCGCCAGGCCCAACTTTCGGTGACGCCAAGGCGCCGTTGCGGCGGTGCGATCAGGGCGATACCGATCAGGCGATCGTTGACCAGCAGGCCGATGGCCGGCAAGTCCTGGAGAAAATGCTGGGTCACCAGTTCGCGCACGGTGGCGCGAACCCGCTGTTCGTAGCCGGGGCGTTCGGCTTCGAACAAATAGCCGAAGGTCGGCTCGTGTCGATAAGCCTGGTACAGCAGCGAACGCGCTTCGCGGGCGTAGCCGCTGTCGAGCATGTGAATATCGGCGATGGCGGTCGAAGTTTCGGGCATGACGGTTAATCTCCCCGGCACAGCTCGGGTGGCTGCGCTCTTGTTGTTACGAGCTGATCGGCGCTGACACAGTTCCTTACAGATCCGAAATGAGTGTAGGCAATGAAATCGCCTTCGCGAGCAAGCCCACCCCCACAAAAGCAAAGGCAGGCGCCTAACCTGTGGGAGCGGGCTTGCTCGCGAAGAGGCCATCACTGCTCACACAAGGCTGACTGGCAAAATCGAATCCTCTCACCCCACACTGGCCCGATTCCCACATGTCAGCTAGCATCGCCCTTTTGCCAGGACTGCCGACCATGAAGATCGTCTCCTTCAACATCAACGGGCTGCGCGCCCGTCCCCATCAGCTGGCGGCGCTGATCGAAAAGCACCAGCCCGATGTGATCGGCTTGCAGGAAACCAAGGTCCACGATGAGCAATTCCCGTTGGCTGAGGTTCAGGCTCTGGGTTATCACGTGTATTTCCACGGGCAAAAGGGTCATTACGGCGTCGCCCTGCTGTCGCGCAAAGAGCCGTTGGCCCTGCACAAAGGTTTCGCCACCGACGAAGAAGATGCCCAGCGTCGCTTCATCTGGGGCACCTTCGCCGACGGCAACGGCGTGCCGGTGACCATCATGAACGGCTATTTCCCACAGGGCGAAAACCGCGACCACCCGACCAAGTTCCCGGCCAAGGAACGCTTCTATAGCGATTTGCAGCAACTGCTGGAAAGCCAGTTCAAGAACGATCAGGCGCTGGTGGTGATGGGCGATGTGAACATTTCCCCGGAAGACTGCGACATCGGTATTGGCCCGGACAACATGAAGCGCTGGCTGAAGACCGGCAAATGCAGCTTCCTGCCGGAAGAACGCGAGTGGATGGCGCGCCTGAAGAACTGGGGCCTGGTGGACAGTTTCCGCCACCTGAACCCGGACGTCACCGACACCTTCAGCTGGTTCGACTACCGCAGCCGTGGTTTCGAAGACGAACCCAAGCGTGGCCTGCGCATCGACCTGATCCTCGCCTCCAACGGCTTGCTGCCGCGGGTGAAGGCCGCGGGGGTGGACTACGAACTGCGCGGCATGGAAAAACCTTCGGACCATGCGCCGATCTGGCTTGAGTTGAGCTGATCCCGAGTCGTACGCAACACCAATGTGGGAGCGGGCTTGCTCGCGATGAGGGAGTGTCAGTCGACATCATTGTCACTGAACCACCGCTATCGCGAGCAAGCTCGCTCCCACAGAGGACCACCACTGCAACTTGTCATTTTTCGGAAACCTTACTGACTTAATCTCCCGACACCTCCTTTCGCTATATAAGGTGCCGGCATGATGCTGCGCGTGCTGTTCCTGTTGATGCTGTGCCTGGGCTTGCCGCAGGTGGCTTCGGCCGGTGGACTACCGACACCCGAACACGGCCCGGTGCTGCGCATTCAGGGTTCCAACACCATCGGCGCGGCCCTGGGACCGGCGCTGGTCGAGGGCCTGCTGAGCGAACAGGGTCTGCGCAGTATTCACCGCGAACCACTGGACACCGCCAACGAACTGCGCATCGTCGGTGAAACCGTTCAGGGTCGTCGGGTCGTGGTAGAGGTGGCGGCCCACGGTTCCAGCACTGGTTTTGCCGCCCTGAAAACCGCCAATGCCGACCTCGCCGCGTCATCGCGCCCGATCAAGGACAGCGAACTGGTGAACCTTGAATCCTTGGGCGATCTGAAAAGCCCTGGTGCCGAACAAGTCATCGCCATCGATGGCCTGGCGATCATCCTTCATCCGGACAATCCATTGAATCAACTCGGCACCGAGCAACTGGCGCGCATTTTCAGCGGCGAAGTCAAAACCTGGGAAGACATCGGCGGCAGTGGCGGGGCGATTCATTTGTATGCGCGGGACGATCAGTCCGGTACCTACGACACCTTCAAGGAACTGGTTCTGAGTGAGCGTGGAAAAAGTCTCAGCCGCACGGCAAAACGCTTCGAGTCCAGCGAACAACTGTCCGACGCGGTCAGTGCGGACCCACAAGGTATTGGCTTTATCGGCCTGCCCTATGTGCGTCAGGCCAAAGCCGTGGCGATTGTCGATGGGCAATCACAAGCCATGCTGCCACTGAACAGTCTGATTGCCACGGAAGACTATCCGCTGTCCCGTCGACTGTTTTTTTATCTGCCACCGAATGGAAAAAATCCTTGGGCCGATGCACTGGCTGCATTCGCTCAGAGCAATAAAGGACAAGCGACTGTGGCCGCCAACAGCTTCATCGCCCAGACCGTCCAGGCCATGACCGTGACGCCCAATGCGTTGATGCCCGAGGGTTATCAGGCCCTCAGCCGCCATGCGCAGCGGTTATCGGTTAACTTTCGTTTCGAAGAAGGCAGTGCGACTCTGGACAACAAGGCACAACAAGACTTGTCCCGGGTGCTCGACTATATAAAGCAGCACGACAAAGCCAATGGCCAGGTAACACTGGTGGGCTTTGGCGATGCCAAAAGTAACCCGGCGCGCGCCGACTTATTGTCGAAACTGCGAGCCATGGCCGTGCGGCGAGAGTTGGTGAAGAGCGGCGTGGTGTTTCGCGAGATTCGCGGCTTCGGCGCCGAAATGCCGGTGGCAGCCAATAGCGCCGATGAAGGGCGGATCAAGAATCGGCGGGTTGAGGTTTGGGTGTATTGAATCTGATGTTGCTGCATTGGCTGGAATGACGCCTTCGCGAGCAAGCCCGCTCCCACAGGGGTCACACTGAGCCTGTGGGAGCGGGCTTGCTCGCGAATGGAAGGCGCCGTGGTCTTAATGCCCGCTGCGCAGCATCTCTTTCGGCACATATTTGCCGATTTCAAACTTTCCGATCGCTGCGCGGTGCACTTCGTCCGGGCCGTCGGCCAGGCGCAGGGTGCGCTGCATCGCGTACATGTAGGCCAGCGGGAAATCGTTGGAAACCCCGGCCCCGCCATGGATCTGGATCGCCCGGTCGATCACTCGCAACGCAACGTTTGGCGCGACGACCTTGATCTGCGCGATCTCGCTACGGGCCACTTTGTTGCCGACCGTGTCCATCATGTACGCCGCCTTCAGTGTCAGCAGGCGTGCCATGTCGATTTCCATCCGCGAATCGGCGATCTTGTCGACGTTGCCGCCCAGGCGTGCCAGGGGCTTGCCGAATGCCGTACGGCTCACCGAACGCTTGCACATCAGTTCCAGCGCACGCTCGGCCATGCCGATCGAACGCATGCAGTGGTGAATCCGGCCCGGGCCAAGGCGACCTTGAGCGATTTCGAAGCCGCGTCCTTCGCCCAGCAGGACGTTTTCGTACGGTACCCGGACGTTTTCGAACAACACTTCGGCATGACCGTGGGGAGCGTCGTCGTAGCCGAACACCGGCAGCGGACGCAGGATTTTTACCCCGGGGGTGTCCACCGGCACCAGAATCATCGAGTGCTGGGCATGACGTGGCCCGTCCGGATCGCTCAGCCCCATGAAAACCAGGATTTTGCAGCGCGGGTCGCAAGCACCCGAGGTCCACCACTTCTTGCCGTTGATCACCCACTCATCGCCATCGCGCACTGCACGAGCGGCCATGTTGGTGGCGTCGGAGGAAGCGACATCCGGTTCGGTCATGGCGAATGCCGAGCGAATCTCGCCGCGCAGCAACGGTTCGAGCCAGCGTTGTTTCTGCTCTTCGTTGGCGTAACGAACCAGCACTTCCATGTTGCCGGTGTCGGGTGCCGAGCAGTTGAACGGCTCTGGCCCCAGCAGCGAGCGGCCCATGATTTCCGCCAGCGGCGCATATTCAAGGTTGGTCAACCCGGCACCTAACTCGGACTCAGGCAGAAACAAATTCCATAGACCTTCAGCCTTGGCCTTGAGTTTGAGTTCTTCCATGATCGCGGTCGGCTGCCAGCGATCACCTTCGGCGACCTGACGCTCGAACACGGCTTCGGCGGGATAAACGTAGGTGTCCATGAACGCAGTCACGCGCTCACGCAGTTCCTGAACCTTGGGCGAATAAGCGAAATCCATGAGCAGATACCTTCTTGCGGGAGGTTGTTTAGATCATGCAATCGATGCTAGAACAGCCATGAAAATTTACCTAGCCTATTCTCGGCGTGTATAAACATTCATCACCGATATATGATCGGCTGATCGTCAAGGTCAGTCCGCCCACACAATAAGAGAGCCGCGTAATGAATCTGAGCAAGGTCGATCTCAACCTTTTCATCGTCTTCGACGCGATCTACACCGAAGCCAACCTGACCCGCGCCGGGCAAATCGTCGGCATCACCCAACCGGCAGTGTCGAATGCGCTGGCGCGTCTGCGCGAGACCTTCAACGACCCGCTGTTCGTGCGCACCGCCCAGGGCATGGTGCCGACGCCCATGGCCCAGAACATCATCGGCCCGGTGCGCAACGCGCTGTCGCTGCTGCGGGTGTCGGTGCAGGAAAGCCGCATCTTCAACCCGCAGCAGGCGGTCAAGACCTACCGCATCAGCATGACCGACCTCACCGAAGCGGTGATCCTGCCGCCGCTGTTCCAGCGCCTGCGCCGCCTGGCGCCGACGGTGATCATTGAAAGTTTTCTGTCCAAACGCCGTGAAACCACCAAGGAACTGGCGGCCGGCCGCCTCGACTTCGCGGTCGATGCGCCACTCAATACCGACCCGCAAGTGCGTCACGTCAAATTGATGGAAGACCGCTACGTGTGCGCCATGCGCAAGGGGCATCCGCTGGCGGGCAAAGAGAAACTCACGCTGGATGATTACCTGGGCTTGACCCACATCCATATTTCCAGCCGCCGCAGCGGCCTCGGCTATGTCGACCTGGCGCTGGGCAAGATGGGCATCCAGCGCAAGATCGCCCTGCGTTCCCAGCATTACCTGATGGCCTCGCAGGTGCTGCAACAGACGGACATGGTCATGACCGTGCCGGAACGCTTCGCCCGCCGTAACGACCTGCACGCCTTTTATCTGCCGGTCAACGATGTGCCGCCGGTGGAAACCCACCTTTACTGGCACGAAAGCACTGACCAGGACCCGGCGAACCGCTGGATGCGCGAGCAGATGATCGAGTTGTGCCAACAGGTGACGGCGCAGGAGAAAAAGCTCGAGAAGGTGTAGGGCTCGATATCGAGGTGACTTCTTCGCGAGCAAGCCCGCTCCCACATTGGATCTTCAGTGGACACAATTCTTGTGCCCTGCACAGATCCCTGTGGGAGCGGGCTTGCTCGCGAAGGGGCCAGCAAAAACACTGAAAGTTCGCGCCCCTTGACGTAAACGTCAACCTGCCATTAGCTTAGCGCCATGACCTTTTGCGAGCGCTTCCATGAGCAGCCAGACCTACAGCATTTCCGACCTCGCCCGCGAGCTCGACATCACCACCCGCGCCATTCGCTTTTATGAAGAGCAAGGCCTGCTCAGCCCCGAGCGCCGTGGCCAGGAACGCATTTACTCGCCCCGCGACAAGGTCAGCCTGAAGCTGATCCTGCGGGGTAAACGCATCGGTTTCTCGCTGGCTGAATGCCGTGAGCTGATCGAGCTCTACGACCCGTCTAGCGGTAACACCAAACAGTTGCACAGCATGCTGGCGAAAATCAGCGAGCGCCGTGAGCAGCTTGAACAGCAATTGCTGGACATCGAACAAATGAAACTGGAACTGGATACCGCCGAAGAGCGCTGCGTGCAGGCGCTGGAGCAGACCCTCAAAAGCCAGGAATCGGCTCAGTAACCATATGAAGATCCACTGTGGGAGCGGGCTTGCTCGCGAAGGCAATTTGTCATTCAACACTGATGTCGACTGAGCCGACGCCTTCGCGAGCAAGCCCGCTCCCACATTAGATCCCCGCTCACCATGACTACAGGTGAATCTCTTATGTCCCTCCCCACCCACGTACGCATTGTCGAAGTCGGCCCACGCGACGGTCTGCAAAATGAAGCCCGGCCCATCAGTGTTACCGACAAGGTGCAACTGGTCGATGCACTGACCGCAGCCGGGCTCGGCTATATAGAAGTCGGCAGTTTTGTTTCGCCCAAGTGGGTGCCGCAGATGGCCGGTTCCGCCGAGGTCTTCGCGCAGATACAGCGCAAACCGGGTGTGGTCTATGGCGCTCTGGCTCCCAACCTGCGCGGTTTCGAAGATGCCCTCGCCGCCGGGGTCAAGGAAGTGGCCGTGTTCGCGGCGGCGTCCGAAGCGTTTTCCCGGCGCAACATCAATTGCTCGATCAGCGAAAGCCTGGACCGTTTCGTACCGATCATGGAGGCCGCCAGACAACATGGGGTTACCGTGCGCGGGTACGTGTCGTGTGTGCTGGGATGCCCCTATGAAGGTAACGTCGCACCGGAGCAGGTCGCCCTGGTCGCCCGCGAGCTCTATGCCATGGGCTGCTATGAGGTCTCGCTGGGCGACACCATCGGTACCGGCACCGCTGGCGCGACCCGGAAAATGTTTGAAGTGGTATCGAAGGATGTGCCCCGGGAAAAACTCGCCGGGCACTTCCACGACACCTACGGCCAGGCAGTGGCCAACATCTACGCCAGCCTGCTGGAAGGCATCTCGGTGTTCGACAGCTCCATCGCAGGTCTCGGCGGCTGCCCCTATGCCAAGGGCGCCAGCGGTAACGTCGCGACTGAAGACGTGGTTTACCTGCTCAACGGCCTGGGCATCGACACAGGAATCGACCTCGACGCACTGATGCTCGCCGGACAGCAGATTTGCAGCGTATTGGGTCGCCCTACCGGTTCCCGCGTGGCCAGGGCCCGCAGCGCACAGTGAGTGTGCTGTGTGTGTCCAGGTGTTACCGCATCGACACAAACGTGGACGCAAGCGAGTAACACGGAAACAAAATGTAGGGTTTTGCCTGAGACGGAAAACCCTACAAAACTCCAAACCGTTGATTTTAAAGGCTTTTAAAAAGTTGGCACGGCTCCTGCTATCTCTATCGCACAACAAGAATAAAAAAATTGCAGCAAACCTAATAAAAACAAGACGTAACGACTCTGACATAACAAAAACAACACGGCAGAGACGCAGCTAACAGATTTTTTTGGAGAAGATGTGCTTTTCAGGGTGCTTTTCGGAGTTACCCGCAACCGGACAGAGAATAATAAAACTACCTTCAGGTAGCTCCCGAACTGGTTGGATCGCTCAGCGAGAAAGTAGATCAGCGCTCAAAAAAATACGTTTGCTCTTGATCCCGGATGGGGATCGCCAAAAACAGCAGTAAAGGGCAACGGTTGCCAAAAACAAAAACAGACCGCCCCTCAATAATAAAAAAAGAGCACGCGCAACAAAAAATTAAAGGGGAGCTTCGGCTCCCCTTTGTGCTGTCTGGCATTCAGGTTTTCCTCGATCAAAACTGTGGGAGCGGGCTTGCTCGCGAAAGCGTCGGATCAGTCGATACATGTATTGACTGAAGCACCGTCTTCGCGAGCAAGCCCGCTCCCACATTGGGTTGTGCTCAGCCTTTGTTGATGCGCAACTCCTCGATACTGATCTCGCGCATCCGGAATTTCTGGATCTTGCCCGTCACGGTCATCGGAAACTCCTCGACGAACTTGAAGTAACGCGGCGTCTTGAAGTGCGCGATGCGCTCCTTGCACCAGGTTTGCAGCTCTTGCTCGGTGGCGCTGTGGCCGGGGTGAAACTTGATCCAGGCGACGATCTCTTCACCATATCGCGAACACGGGATACCAATTACCTGCACGTCGGCCACGGCCGGGTGGGTAAAGAAGAACTCTTCCAGCTCCCGCGGGTAAATATTCTCACCGCCACGGATGATCATGTCCTTGTTGCGCCCGGCAATGCACACGTAACCCTCATCGTTCATGCTCGCCAGGTCACCGGTGTGCATCCAGCCTGCCTGGTCGATGGCTTCTGCGGTGCCTTCAGGGTTGTTCCAATAGCCAAGCATCACGCTGTAACCGCGGGTGCACAGCTCACCGATGGTGCCGCGCGGCACCAGGTTGCCCGCTTCGTCGATGATCTTGCTTTCAAGCTGCGGCTGGGTGCGGCCGACGGTGGTCACGCGCAATTCCAGGTCGTCTGCGGGGCCGGTTTGCAACGACACCGGACTGGTTTCCGTCATGCCGTAGGCAATCTGCACTTCGCTCATGTGCATTTCGCTGATGACCCGGCGCATCACTTCGATAGGACAGGTCGCGCCCGCCATGATCCCGGTGCGCAGGCTCGACAGGTCGAACCCGGCACGTTGTGGTTGATCGAGCATGGCGATGAACATGGTCGGTACGCCGTACAGCGCCGTGGCCTTTTCTTCAGCCACAGTGCCGAGGGTCAGCAATGGATCGAATGCGTCGTTGGGATAAATCATCGTGCTGCCATGGGTGATGCAGCCGAGGTTGCCCATGACCATGCCGAAGCAGTGATACAGCGGCACCGGAATCACCAGTCGATCGGCCGCCGTCAGCCCCAGGCTTTCGCCGACCATGTAACCGTTGTTGAGAATATTGTAGTGACTGAGGGTCGCGCCCTTGGGAAAACCGGTAGTACCGGAGGTGTACTGGATGTTCACCGGTTGATCGAAATGCAGGCTGTCCTGGCGTTCATGCAATTGCTCGACCGTCACGCTGCCCGCCAGGTCGGCCAGTTGCGACCACGGCAGGAACCCCGATGGCGGCTGCGCATCCAGGCTGATGACGCCACGCAACTCCGGCAGCCGCTCGCTGTGCAACTGGCCGATGGATTGCTCGGCCAGCTCTGGCACCAGGCCTTGCAGCATCGCGTGATAGTTCGAAGTCTTGAAAGCCCCGGCACACACCAGCCATTGGCAACCGGATTGCTTTAACACGTATTCGAGTTCGGAGCTGCGGTAGGCCGGATTGATGTTGACCAGGATCACGCCGATTTTCGCGGTGGCAACCTGGCTGATGCACCACTGCGCGCAATTCGGCGCCCAGATGCCGAGGCGGTCCCCGGCTTGCAGTCCCAGTGCCAGCAGTGCTCTGGCGTGCAGGTCCGCAGCTTCAGCCAATTGCCGCCAGGTGTAACGCAACTGTTGATGGCGCACCACCAGCGCCTCCCCGTCCGGGTACTGCGCGACCGTGTTGTCGAACGCCTGGCCGATGGTCATCGCCAGCAAGGCTTTGTCCTGGGAACCACGGGTGTAACTGCGTTGCGGGCTTGCACTGGGTTGATCCATGACGACCCCTATTGTCTTTATTTATGGGCTTGCCGCGGCTACCTGTGGGAGCAACCTGTGGCGAGGGGGCTTGCCCCCGTTTGAGTGCGCAGCACTCACAAGATCTTCGATACATCGGAAATTTTGGGGCTGCTTCGCAGCCCAACGGGGGCAAGCCCCCTCACCACAGACCATCACCACAGAATGGGTCCGCGTTCTATCTTGAACTGGCTCTACTCTCGCTCAAGTTGACGTTAACGTAAAGGGTGATTGACAGCCATTCGTCACAGGCTTACGTTAACGTAAAGGTGAGAACCGAATCACGGTCCTCCCCACCCGACAAAAAAGCCAAAAGGTGCCCCATGAGCTATCCATCCCTGAACTTTGCCCTCGGTGAAACCATCGACATGCTGCGCGATCAGGTTCAGTCCTTCGTCGCCAAAGAGATCGCCCCGCGCGCCGCTCAGATCGACATCGACAACCTGTTCCCCGCCGACCTGTGGCGCAAATTCGGCGACATGGGCCTGCTGGGCATCACCGTACCGGAAGAATACGGCGGCGCTGGCCTGGGTTACCTGGCCCACGTGGTGGCCATGGAAGAAATCAGCCGTGGCTCGGCCTCGGTGGCCCTGTCCTACGGCGCGCATTCCAACCTGTGCGTCAACCAGATCAACCGCAACGGCAATCACGAACAGAAAGCCAAATACCTGCCGAAACTGATCAGCGGCGAACACATCGGCGCCTTGGCCATGAGCGAACCGAATGCCGGTTCCGACGTGGTGTCGATGAAACTGCGCGCCGATAAACGCGGCGATCACTATGTGCTCAACGGCAGCAAAACCTGGATCACCAACGGTCCGGACGCCAACACCTACGTGATCTACGCCAAGACCGACCTGGAAAAAGGCCCGCACGGCATTACCGCCTTCATCGTCGAGCGCGACTGGAAAGGCTTCAGCCGCAGCAACAAATTCGACAAGCTCGGCATGCGCGGTTCGAACACCTGTGAGCTGTTTTTCGATGACGTCAAAGTGCCGGAAGAAAACATCCTTGGCGTGCTCAATGGCGGCGTGAAGGTATTGATGAGCGGCCTCGACTACGAGCGCGTCGTGCTCTCCGGCGGCCCGACCGGGATCATGCAGGCGTGCATGGACCTGATCGTGCCGTATATCCATGACCGCAAGCAGTTCGGCCAGAGCATCGGCGAATTCCAGTTGATCCAGGGCAAGGTCGCCGACATGTACACCCAACTCAACGCCAGCCGTGCCTACCTGTACGCCGTGGCCCAGGCTTGCGAGCGCGGCGAAACCACGCGCAAGGACGCCGCCGGGGTAATCCTCTACAGCGCCGAACGCGCCACGCAAATGGCCCTCGACGCGATCCAGATTCTCGGTGGCAACGGCTACATCAACGAATTCCCGGCCGGCCGTCTGTTGCGCGATGCCAAGCTGTACGAAATCGGCGCGGGCACCAGTGAGATCCGTCGCATGCTGATCGGTCGCGAACTGTTCAACGAAACCCGCTAAACGGAGCTGTCCATGGCTACCCTGCATACCCAGCTCAACCCCCGTTCAGCGGAGTTCGCGGCCAACAGCGCGGCGATGCTCAAACAGGTCGACGCCCTGCACACCCTGCTCGCCCAAGTGGCGCAGGGTGGTGGGCCGAAGGCTCAGGAACGCCACACCTCGCGGGGTAAATTGCTGCCTCGCGAGCGCATCAACCGTTTGCTGGATCCGGGCTCACCGTTTCTGGAAATCAGCCAACTGGCGGCTTACGCGGTGTATGGCGAGGACGTACCGGCGGCTGGCGTGATTGCCGGGATCGGCCGTGTGGAAGGCGTCGAATGCATGATCGTCGCCAACGATGCCACCGTAAAAGGTGGCTCGTATTACCCGCTGACGGTGAAAAAACACCTGCGCGCCCAGACCATCGCCCAGCAGAATCGCCTGCCGTGCATCTATCTGGTGGATTCGGGCGGCGCCAACCTGCCGCGTCAGGATGAAGTGTTTCCCGACCGCGAGCACTTCGGCCGGATCTTCTTCAACCAGGCCAACATGAGCGCCCTGGGCATCCCGCAAATCGCCGTGGTCATGGGCTCGTGCACCGCTGGTGGCGCGTATGTACCGGCGATGGCCGACGAAGCAATCATGGTCCGCGAACAAGCGACGATCTTTCTCGCCGGCCCGCCGCTGGTGAAAGCCGCGACCGGTGAAGTGGTCAGTGCCGAAGACCTCGGCGGGGCCGATGTGCACTGCAAGATTTCCGGGGTGGCCGACCACTACGCCGAAAGCGACGAACACGCCCTGGCCCTCGCCCGCCGCAGCATCGCCAACCTCAACTGGCGCAAGCAAGGTGAGGTTCAGCAACGCACTCCGATCGCCCCGCTCTACAGCAGTGACGAGTTGTACGGCGTGGTCCCGGCCGACGCCAAGCAACCGTTCGATGTGCGTGAAGTCATTGCGCGGCTGGTGGACGGTTCGGTGTTCGATGAATTCAAGGCGCTATTCGGCACCACACTGGTGTGCGGTTTTGCCCACCTGCACGGTTACCCGATCGCGATCCTCGCCAACAACGGCATCCTGTTCGCCGAGGCCGCGCAAAAAGGCGCGCACTTTATCGAACTGGCTTGTCAGCGCGGCATCCCGCTGCTGTTCTTGCAGAACATCACCGGCTTCATGGTCGGCCAGAAGTACGAAGCCGGCGGCATCGCCAAGCACGGCGCGAAACTGGTGACGGCCGTGGCGTGCGCCAAGGTACCGAAATTCACCGTGATCATCGGCGGCAGTTTCGGTGCCGGTAACTACGGCATGTGCGGCCGAGCCTATGATCCGCGCTTTTTGTGGATGTGGCCGAATGCGCGCATCGGCGTGATGGGTGCCGAACAGGCTGCCGGTGTGCTGGTGCAGGTCAAGCGCGAACAGGCCGAACGCAGCGGCCAGGGTTTCAGCGCCGAACAGGAAGCCGAGATCAAGCAACCGATCCTCGACCAGTACGAAGAACAGGGTCACCCCTACTATTCCAGCGCGCGCCTGTGGGACGACGGTGTTATCGACCCGGCCCAGACCCGCGACGTACTGGCCCTGGCCTTGTCCGCGTCGTTGAACGCGCCAATCGAACCGAGCCGCTTCGGCGTGTTCCGGATGTGATTTTCTGTGGGAGCGGGCTTGTGTGGCGAGGGAGCTTGCTCCCGTTCGATTGCGCAGCAATCGTAAAATCGTTTCGCGAGCAAGCCCGCTCCCACAAGGACCGTGGAGACGGACGAATATGAGCGACTTCAACACCCTCGAACTGCAGAGCGATCCAAGGGGTTTTGCGACTCTCTGGCTCAGCCGTGAAGAAAAAAACAACGCTTTCAATGCCGAAATGATCCGCGAACTGATCCTCGCCCTCGACAAAGTCGCGAGCGATGCCAGCCTGCGATTTCTGATCGTGCGCGGGCGCGGCAAGCATTTCAGCGCCGGCGCCGACCTGGCCTGGATGCAGCAATCGGCCGAACTCGATTACGCCACCAACCTCGACGACGCCCGGGAACTGGCGGAGTTGATGTACAACCTGGCCAAGCTGAAAGTCCCGACGCTGGCAGTGGTGCAAGGCGCAGCCTTTGGTGGCGCACTGGGCCTGATCAGTTGCTGCGACATGGCCATCGGTGCCGATGACGCGCAGTTCTGTCTGTCGGAAGTGCGCATCGGCCTGGCGCCGGCGGTGATCAGCCCGTTTGTGGTGCAAGCCATTGGCGAGCGTGCTGCACGTCGCTATGCCTTGACCGCTGAGCGCTTCGGCGGGCAGCGGGCACGGGAAATCGGTTTGTTGTCGGAGAGCTATGCGAGTGCCGAGCTGGAACAGAAAGTCGAACAGTGGATCGACAATCTGCTGCTCAACAGCCCCGCCGCGATGCGCGCCAGCAAGGACTTGTTGCGTGAAGTCGGCGACGGCTCGTTGACCCCGGCCCTGCGCCGCTACACCGAAAACGCCATCGCCCGCATCCGTGTCAGCCCCGAAGGCCAGGAAGGCTTGCGCGCCTTCCTGCAAAAACGTCCGCCGAGCTGGCAAGCCGAAACCACCAAGGAGCCCCGTTGATGAGCGCACCTGTCCTCACTACCCTGCTGGTGGCCAACCGTGGCGAAATCGCTTGCCGGGTGATGCGCACCGCCAAGGCCCTGGGCCTGACCACCGTGGCCGTGCACAGCGCCACCGACCGTGACGCCCGGCACAGCCGCGAAGCCGACATTCGTGTTGACCTGGGTGGCAGCAAAGCCGCCGACAGCTATCTGCAGATCGACAAACTGATTGCCGCTGCCAAAGCCAGCGGCGCCCAGGCGATTCACCCCGGCTACGGCTTTCTGTCGGAGAACGCCGGGTTCGCCCGCGCCATCGAAAACGCCGGTCTGATTTTCCTCGGCCCACCCGCCTCGGCCATCGACGCCATGGGCAGCAAGTCCGCCGCCAAAGCCTTGATGGAAACCGCTGGCGTGCCGCTGGTCCCCGGTTATCACGGCGAAGCCCAGGACCTCGAAACCTTCCGCGACGCCTGCGAACGCATCGGCTACCCGGTGCTGCTCAAGGCCACCGCAGGTGGCGGCGGCAAAGGCATGAAAGTGGTCGAAGACGTCAGCCAACTGGCCGAAGCCCTGGCCTCGGCCCAGCGTGAAGCGCAATCGTCGTTCGGCGACTCGCGGATGCTGGTGGAGAAATACCTGCTCAAGCCACGTCACGTGGAAATCCAGGTGTTCGCCGACCAACACGGCAATTGCCTGTACCTCAATGAACGCGACTGCTCGATTCAGCGGCGGCACCAGAAAGTCGTCGAAGAAGCGCCGGCACCTGGCCTGAGCCCGGAGCTGCGGCGCGCCATGGGTGAAGCCGCCGTGCGTTCGGCGCAGGCCATCGGTTATGTCGGTGCCGGCACCGTGGAGTTTCTGCTGGATGCGCGGGGCGAGTTCTTCTTCATGGAGATGAACACCCGCCTGCAAGTCGAACACCCGGTCACCGAAGCCATTACCGGCCTCGACCTGGTGGCCTGGCAGATTCGCGTGGCCCGCGGCGAAGCATTGCCGATGACCCAGGATCAGGTGCCGCTGGTGGGACACGCGATCGAAGTGCGACTGTATGCCGAAGATCCGGGCAATGATTTCCTGCCGGCGACCGGTCGTCTGGAACTTTATCGCGAATCCGCTCAGGGGCCGGGGCGTCGAGTCGACAGCGGTGTTGAAGAAGGCGACGAGATCTCGCCGTTCTACGACCCGATGCTCGGCAAATTGATTGCCTGGGGCGAGGACCGTGAACAGGCGCGTTTGCGCCTGCTGAGCATGCTCGACGAGTTCGCCATCGGCGGGTTGAAGACCAACATCAATTTCCTGCGGCGCATCATCGGTCACCCGGCATTTGCCGCTGCTGAACTGGATACCGGCTTCATTCCGCGTTATCAGGAACAGTTGCTGCCGGCCCCCTCGGAGCTCAGCAATGATTTCTGGCAAGCCGCCGCCCAGGCGTTTGCCCAGAGCCAACCGCATGCAACCCGTGCCGATGACCCGAGTTCGCCGTGGGCGGCGCCTAATGGGCTGCGCGCTGGCTTGCCGAGAGAAATCACCCTTCACCTGAGTTGTGAAGGCCAGGACCAGGCACTGACGCTGGGCGACATCAATGCCCACAGCGTTCGGCTCAAGGGCGAGTATCTGCTGACCGAGCAGGCTGGCGTGCGCCGTCAACACCGGGCAATACGCCGTGGCGACCATGTGTATTTGCAATGGGATGGCGAGTTGCGTCGCATCGAGTCTTACGATCCGATCAGCGCCGTCGAGGCCAGCCACAGCCATCATGGCGGGCTGACCGCCCCCATGAACGGGAGCATCGTCCGCGTGCTGGTGGAGGCCGGACAATCGGTCGAAGCCGGGGCGCAATTGGTAGTACTTGAAGCGATGAAGATGGAACACAGCATCCGTGCGCCCCACGCCGGGGTGATCAAGGCGCTGTATTGCCAGGAAGGCGAAATGGTCAGCGAAGGCAGTGCGCTGGTCGAACTGGAAGAAGCGTGAAATGAAGATCGGTCCTACGCATCGCGAGGACCGATCTGATCAGAACTTGGCCGTTGCCTGAACCACCACGCCGATGATTCGGCACTCTTCGGTGTACAAGGCTTTCGGATACGTCGGATTGAGCGGGACCAGATAACGCTGCCCGCCCTCTTCGATGAACTTGCGGAAGGTGGCTTCGGCGCTGTCCGGCCACTGGGCAATAACCAGCTTGCCAGGCACGGCTTCCACGGCCGGATCCACCAGGATCAGCATGCCTTCCGGGATGCTGATGCCATTGGGTGCGGTCATCGCGTCGCCTGCTACTCGCAACCAGAACGCCGGCCCCCGGGCGTGGTAATCGGACAATTCGAAATGCCCTTTCCCATACACTGCGACCTCGCCATCGCGCACTTCGGCAGGTTCGCGCCAGTCACTGACCGGGTAGCGGAAATACGGGTTGTACTTCTGCGCCAGAGGGATTCCATCGTCCGTTGACGCCTGCGGTTCCCGGATCACCAGCGCTACTTCGAGAAACTCGAGACCCAGTGCCCGCAGGACACGGTTCATGTCTTCGATGCCGGGTTCACGGCGTTTGTTGAGCCAGTGGCCAATCCCGCCCTGGGACATCCCGAGGCGCTCGGCGAGTATCTCTTGAGTGATTTTGAGTTCACTCATCTTGGCCTTGACCAATTCAATCCATTTATCCATGTGCGGCACGATACGTGGGCGACTCCGGCCATCAAAACACAAATTGTAGTATTTAAATTATCGTCACAAATACACTTCGTACTAGGATCGTTTCACGGATCTGAATCTAACACGGAGCTAGTCATCGCCATGAACATACCCGCCAACGACCTGCACGACATGCAAATCGACACCACCCTTACCTCGCCCCTGGACTCAGCGGCGGCGCAACGCGCGCTGGACTATTACTTGAAACCAGCTGTTTCAGAGGAGGTGGTCGAGCCGCGTTTTTTTGATGTGAACCGCAACATCAAAGGCGAAGAGGCGCTGGTCCACGCATCAGACCTGTTGCGCTGTGCTGCCGCCACCGCGTACGAGTCAGCCAATCACCTGCAAGGCGCAAATCGCGACCTGGCGTTTTCGACAGTGCACATGATCGACATGGCCAGGGCGATGGTTGATCGATCGCTGGAAGGCTATGCAAACGGTTTGAGGTGAGAACGCAAAACAAGAGGACAGGAAAGAATTTCCCTATCGGGCAGGTAAAAACATTTGACTTGCAAACGAGAATGATTACTATTGCACCAACTGGTCGCGAGATCAGTCGATGGACCAGGTGACCTTAGGTCGGTCTCCTGGACTATCTCCTCATCAGGCTAATCACGGTTTTTGACCCGGCTTTTTGCCGGGTCTTTTTTTGCCAGTTTTTCTGGCTTTGGCTTCAGGCTAATGAAGTCTTCAGGTGTCGCAAATTCGATGGCGCGGATGATAGCAAAAGAATGCCAGCTGGCAAGAAAAGCCCGGCATCATTGGTTCTAACCGACGACAAATAGCGCTTGAGAGTCAATCGCACAGCCTCTAAGCTGCGACAGCGTCAAGGAGGACGCCCCCACCTCTGCACCCCGCAATTTCCTTCGGTTTCACCCCACTCTTGCGTGTAAAGTAGCCGCCATAAAAATCATATTCAGGACCCGATTATGAGCGTGGCTAAATCCTCTTTCGACATCAGTGCCAACTTCGACAGCGGCAACATCCAAGTCATAGACATCAGCGATCCGCTCAAACCGCTTCTGGCCATTCGCCCGGACACCCGCAGCGCCCATTTTCAGTGGTTCCACTTCAAGGCCAGCGGCCTGCACGTCGGCCAGGAGCACTGGTTTCGCCTGAACAATGCCAGCCAATCTTCCTATAACAAAGCCTGGACCGGTTATCAGGCAGTGGCGTCCTACGATCATGTCAACTGGTTCCGCGTACCCACCATTTTCGAAGGCGACTGCCTGCGTTTCTGCCTCGAGGCCGAGCAGACCCACGCCTGGTTCGCTTACTTCGAGCCCTACAGCCGTGGCCGCCACGACTGGCTGATCGAGCAGGCACTGACCAAGGCCGGCACCGAACTGCTGGCCACCGGCAAGAGCGTCGAAGGCCGCGACATCCAGTTGCTGCGCAAAGGCACCGGGGCCGAAGGCCGACGCAAGGTGTGGATGATTGCCCAGCAACATCCAGGCGAGCACATGGCCGAGTGGTTCATGGAAGGCGTGATCGAGCGCCTGGAAAAACAAGACGACCCTGTGCTGAACAGACTGCTGGCCAGCGCCGACCTGTACCTGGTGCCAAACATGAACCCGGACGGCGCTTTCCACGGCCACCTGCGCACCAACGCCATGGGCCAGGACCTCAATCGTGCCTGGCAGAGCGCCAGCCAGGAAGCCAGCCCGGAAGTGCTGTTCGTTCAGCAGCAGATGGAACAGTACGGCGTCGACCTGTTCCTCGACATCCATGGTGATGAGGAAATTCCTCACGTATTCACCGCCGGTTGCGAAGGTAATCCAGGCTACACGCCACGGATCGCAAAGCTTGAGGAACACTTCCGCAGCCACCTGAAGCACACCACCAAAGACTTCCAGACCAAGTACGGCTACACCCGCGACGAACCGGGCCAGGCCAACATGACGCTGGCCTGCAACAGTGTTGGCCAGAAGTACGACTGCCTGTCGCTGACCCTGGAAATGCCCTTCAAGGACCACGACGACCATCCGAACGCGGAAACCGGTTGGTCGGGCAAGCGTTCGAAGCAACTGGGCAAGGATGTGCTGACCACCGTTGCGGATATGGTCGATACCTTGCGCTGATCACCCTTTCAAGATCAAAAGATCGCAGCCTTCGGCAGCGCCTACAGGAATCGGCGTACCTCTGTAGGCGCTGCCGAAGGCTGCGATCTTTTTTCAGGCGGCGATTAACCGCGATCCTTGCCCCGCAACATGCTGTCCAGTACTTCATCTCGCCGCACCCAGCCGTGAAACAACGCGGCCGCCAAATGCAGCAACACGGTCAGAAACAGTAGATACGCCAGATACCCGTGCGACTTGCGCAAAAACGCAAACATCTGCGCGTTCGCCGGCACAATCGACGGCAACTGTAACGAACTGCTGAGCATCACCGGTTCACCCGAGGCCGAAATCATCGCCCAACCCAGCAGCGGCAAGACCAGCATCAAGGCGTACAGCAACACATGCGACGCCTTGGCCGCCAGCGCTTGCCAGCCCGGCAGATCCGCCGGCAGCGGTGGCTGCGTGGTGGAAAAGCGCACCACCAGCCGCACGATCACCAACAGCAAAATCGCGATGCCCAAGGGTTTGTGCAAATGAATCAGCCATTCATGACGCTCGGACACCGAGGCAACCATGCCGGCACCGATAAACAGCATGGCGATGATCATCAGCGCCATCAGCCAGTGCAGCAGACGCGCCAGTGGAGCGAAGTGGTTCGGTTGGGTGCTCATTGCCGGGTCTCCTGTTTGGCGGCGGGCAACTGGCTGACTTCGCTGGTGCGACGCAGGTAGGAATTGGCGTAACCGGCTGAACGAGCGGCGAGCAACGGGTCGTCGGAACCTTCGATCCCGGCAGGCAACACCAGCGGGTCGTAGTTGATATCACGGCATTCGCCGTTGAGTTGCGGCTGGGTGCTTTCCAGCACCAGCGTGCCGGCATTCAACACCTTGCGCCCCTCCGGCCAGGCTTTGCTGGCGTCGTTGACCGGATCGCCGGGATTGGCCAGTGTGATGTTCAACTGCCAACGCAGCGGGCCGGCGGCTATACGCTGCACCAGGTCTTTCTCGAGGAAATCATTGCCTTGCGGTGCCGTGGCCCCCGGTGCGTCCTGGGCCAGTGGCACCATGTTCCAGCGCACGGCCTGGCGTTGGCCGGCGGCGTTGACCAGGTAGAACGCATTGACGCTGTTGTAGTTTTCGGTCACGTAACTGGCCGACGGTTTGGCGGTTTTGATCCAGGCCAGGAACGGTGCGGCTTCCGGGTGCGAAGCAAAAAATGCGGGCACCGCCTTAGGGTCCGGTTTGCCGGTGGACGGGTCTGGCGACTGGGCTTTTTGCAATTGATAGAACGCCTCGGGCGTGCCCACAGGGAACACCGGCATGCTGTTCATCCCCGTGCGCCACTGCTGGCCGTTGGCTTGAGTGAAACGCAAAGCCATGCTGCGGATCGGCACGGCACTGTCCGGTGCGTAGGGATTGCCGGCCGGCAAGGCGAAACGCCCAACCACCGGCGTCCGCGCTTCGTTGAACACCTGAGCGGTGGAATAACTGCGTACCTCGCCGCTGCTCTCGAAATGCCCGATCACGCACACGCCTTTGGAATGGTTGCGTCGGAAACCGGGATGCACGCCATTGTTGGTTTCCAGTACGTTGATCAGTTTCTTCGGCGTCAGGCGCTGTGGGTCAAAGGTGCCATTAACGTAGGCAAACGCCCCAGCCATTGCGGCAACGACCACGGCAATGCCGGCCAGACGCAATGTCAGGCTCGCCGCACTCAAGGGTGGCCGGGTTGGCGGTGATGATCGATCTACCATGAAAGACTCCAGGGCCATCGGCCACAAGTGAGAAGAATCAAGCAGACGAACCGCACACCGGTTTATTCCTGCGTGCGGTGTTTATTTTTTTTTGCGTGGAATAACCTCGAGTGCCGGGCGTCTTCCTGGTCCACAATCCAGCGTAGTGGCTAGTCAGAACTTCATGAACGATATCGACGAACAACTGAGAGAAATCATTCCCGGATTGCGGCGGTTTGCCGTGTCGTTGACGCGCAACACCAGCAGCGCTGACGACCTGGTGCAGGCGAGCCTGGAGCGAGCGTTGTCGAGTTGGGGCGGCAAACGTCCCGAGGGCGATTTGCGCGCCTGGCTGTTCTCGATTCTCTATCGGCAGTTTCTCGATGCGCACCGCCGCTCCCGGCGCTATGCACGCATGCTCGAATTCTTCACCGGGCGTGATGATGCACAGCCCTCGGTGGAGCGTTCCGTGATTGCACAGTCCACCCTCAACGCCTTCGATCAACTGCCCACCGAACAACGGGCGCTGCTGCTCTGGGTGTCGGTGGAAGGCTTGAGCTACAAAGAGGTCGCCAAGATTCTCGACGTACCCACCGGCACCGTGATGTCCCGCCTGTCCCGGGCTCGCCAGGCCCTGCGCCAACTCAGCGATGGCGAAATCAACCGCCCATCCCTGCGGAGACTCAAATGATCAGCATGCCCCCAAGCGAGCGTGACCTGCACGCCTACGTCGACCACCAACTCAACGACGCCGACCGACACCTGGTAGAGACTTTTCTGGCCGGCAATCCGGAAATTTCCGCGCAAGTGTGCGCCTGGCAACTGGACGCCCGGCAACTGCGCACAGCCCTCGGCGGCGCCTTGCAGCAACCGGCCAACCCGGAGCTCGATCCGGCCGTGATTCGCCAACGCCTGAAACGCCAATCGCGGCAACATCTGGCCAGCGCGGCCGTATTGCTGATCGCGGTCAGCGTCGGCGGCTTCAGTGGCTGGCAGGCCCGTGAGATGACCTTCACTGGCGCACAGCTGCCGATGACCGATGCGCTGCAGGCCTATCGTCTGATTGCCCAGCAAGGGATCCTGCCAGCCGACTACAAGGCCAGCGACGACGGCGACATGCAGGGCTGGCTCGACCGTTATTTCACCCAGGCCAATCGCTTGCCTGACCTGTCGAGGGCAGGCTTCAAACCGGCCAGCGGGCGCTTGCTCAGCACCGAACAAGGGCCGGCGGCAATGGTGGTCTACGAGAATGAGGGCGGGCAGAAAATCAGCTTCTACGTGCGCCCACCGGGACCGAAAAACTTCATGCTGCCAAGAGGCAGTCGCAGTGATGGCGACTTGCAGGCCGAGTATTGGTCGGGGAGCGGTTACAACTATGCGATGGTCAGCCCGGCAGATACGCCGGCAGCGCAGATGCTGAGGCAGACCGCGCAGTTCTAATCACACCCACAGAACATGAATGGAACACTGTTCTATTGTGGGAGAGGGCTTGCTCGCGAAAGCGGAGTGTCAGTCGACATTCATTTATCTGATACACCGCCTTCGCGAGCAAGCCCGCTCCCACAGGGGATCGGTGGTGACTCACCCCTGTCCAAATATTTGAGAAGGCCGCCGCAGCAACGGATCGAACGGATTGATCCGCGGCCCGATCAGCGCCGCTTCACGCTTGAGCATTTCCACCACCGTCGGCAAGCGATCCGGCCCCAGGCGATCACTCACGGTCGCCACGCTCAACGCCGCCACCGCCCGGCCTTCACGGTCAAGAATCGGCACCGCCACACCGGCCATGCCCTGCAGCACCCCGGTGTTGCGCCCGGCGTAACCGAGCTTGCGCACATTCTCGACTTCCGAGCGCAGGAACACCTCGTCATACAGATGGAAATCCTTCAGCCGCGGCAGGTTGTAATGGATCACCGTGTCGCGCTCCTCTTCCGGCAGGAACGCCAGGATTGCCAGGCTGCCCTGCCCCACCCCCAATGCCACGCGCCCGCCGATGTCACCGGTGAACGTACGAATCGGAAACGGCCCTTCACTGCGATCCAGGCAGATTGCATCAAAGCCGCTGCGCGCCAGCAGAAACAACGAATCCCCCAGCGATGCCGAAAGCCGTAGTAACGCCGGGCGCACCAGTTCGCGCAAGTTGCCGCTGTTGCCCGCACGGGCGGCCAGTGCAAAAAAATCGAGGCTCAGTCGATAGCGTTTGCTGCGCGCGTCCTGCTCGACCATGCCCTCATCCATCAGGTTGCGCAGCAAGCGGTGGGTGGTCGGTTGCGACAAACCGATGTGTTGCGCCAGTTGCGTCACGCGCTCCCCGCCCTCGACGGTATCGCCCAGCGCACGCAGCACCGCAAACAGTCGTGAGACGGCGCCGACACCGACGTCATTTTTATTTTCATTCCGCTCAATGGAATCAGACATTAATTTTCTCGACAATTAATTTACTCACCGAATGAAACTGAAAATAGTCAGCGCTTCAGTGAAATAGGCCATTGAGCCCATCCTAGTCTTCGTCCTAATCTGCGTCCAGACAGGGGCGATTCGAACAACAGCGGCAGCCGACTCAAGTCGAGCGCCAACGCCCCCCGGAATCATTTTTTCGTATCTGCCCATACAAAAAAGCGCGCCTTCGGGCGACGCATAACAATCTCAGGTGGAGGCGCAGTCATGGCTTTTGTGCAACTTGAAAAACTCGGCAAACGCTACGGTGAAATCGACGCCGTGGTCGCCACCGACCTCTCGGTGGAGAAAGGCGAATTCGTTTCCCTGCTCGGCCCTTCCGGATGCGGTAAAACCACCACCCTGCAAATGATCGCCGGCTTCGTTGAAGTCACCAGCGGGCGTATCGTCCTGGACGGTCGTGACATCACCCATGCCAAGCCCGCCAGCCGTGGCCTGGGCGTGGTGTTCCAGAGTTACGCGCTGTTCCCGCACATGACCGTCAAGGACAACGTCGCCTTCGGCCTGCGCATGCGCAAGGTGCCGAATGCCGAGATCCGGCAGCGGGTTGAGCGGGTACTGAAACTGGTGCGCCTGCATCAGCATGCCGAGCGCTACCCACGGGAGCTGTCCGGCGGCCAGCGTCAGCGTGTAGCTCTGGCTCGGGCTTTGGTGATCCAGCCACCGGTGCTGCTGCTCGATGAACCGCTGTCCAACCTCGACGCCAATCTGCGCGAAGAGATGCAATTCGAGATCCGCCGCATCCAGCGTGAGGTCGGCATCACCACGCTGATGGTCACCCACGACCAGTCTGAAGCCCTGTCGATCAGCGACCGCGTGGTGGTGATGCAGGCCGGACGCATCACCCAGATCGACGCGCCCTACACCCTCTACGAACACCCGCGTACCGAGTTCATTTCCGGGTTCGTCGGCAAAGCCAACCTGCTGCCCGGTGAACGCGACACGGCCGGTGTGGTTCAGGTGTGCGGACGTGGCGATGGCGACCTGACCCTGAGCCTGCGCCCGGAGAAAATCGACCTGCGCGAGGCTGGCGTTGGTCGCCTGCAAGGCAAGGTCAGCAGCCGTTTCTTCCTCGGCAGCCAATGGCTGTACGGTGTGTCGACGACCCTGGGCGAACTCTGCGTGGTGCGCCGCAACGACGGCTCGGCACCATTGAGCGAAGGCACGCCGGTTGGCCTTGACTGGGACGCAGCGCTGTTGCGGGTACTGAGCGTCGATGAGGTGACGGCATGAGTGCACTCGCCGCCATTCGCCAGGGGCGTCAGGGTTACCTGCTGTCGGCGCCCGCCCTGGCGTTGTATGTCAGCCTGCTGGTGATCCCGCTGATGCTGACGCTGCTGCTGTCGTTCAACGTCTTCGACTACGGCTCGGGGATCAAGGGCGACGCCTACACCATCGAACACTACGACAGCCTGCTGGGCGATCCGTACTTCTACGAGATTTTTCTGCGCACCCTGTGGATCAGCGCCCTCACCACCTTGCTCTGCGTGCTGATCGGGGTTCCCGAAGCGTACATCCTCAGCCGCATGGGGGCGCCGTGGCGTTCGATTTTTTTGATCCTGATCCTCACTCCGCTGCTGATCTCGGTCGTAGTACGCGCCTTCGGCTGGAGCCTGCTGCTCGGCGCCGACGGCCTGATCAACCAGACCCTGCAAGCCTTCGGTGGCTCGCCGATGAAGCTGCTCTACACGCCGTTCGCGGTGGTGATTGCGTTGGTTCACGTGATGCTGCCGTTCATGATCATTCCGGTGTGGACCTCGCTGCAGAAACTCGACCCGGCCGCTGAACAAGCTGCGTTGTCGCTGGGCGCCGGCCACTTCACGGTGATTCGCCAGGTGGTATTGCCGCAGATCATGCCCGGCATCCTGTCCGGCACCCTGATCGTGTTCGGCCTCGCCGCCAGCTCCTTCGCCATTCCCGGCCTGCTCGGCGGACGTCGCCTGAAGATGGTCGCCACGCTGATCTACGACCAGTACCTGTCGGAACTCAACTGGCCCATGGGCGCGGCCATCGCCGTGGCTCTGCTGCTCATCAACCTGCTGATCATGCTGTCGTGGAACCGCATGATCGAAGGCCGCTACAAGAAGTCATTGGGATAATTCGTCATGTCCAGGAACGGTTCTTTCGCCCTGCTGTTTCACACCCTGGTGGTGCTGTTCATGCTCGCACCGCTGGTGATGGTGTGCCTGGTGGCCTTCACTCCCCAGAACACCCTGAGCCTGCCGACCACCGAGTTTTCCCTGCGCTGGTTCCGGGCCGTGTTCGAGCGCGCCGACTTTGTCGATGCCTTCTACAACAGCCTGATTCTGGCGTTCAGCGCGGCCAGTCTGGCGACGCTGATTGCCGTGCCGGCGGCGCTGGCGATCACTCGTTTTGAATTCCCTGGCCGGGATTTTTTCAACGGGCTATTTCTGTCGCCAATCATCATTCCGCACCTGGTACTGGGTGTGGCGCTACTGCGTTTGTTTGCGCTGATGGGGGTCAACGGCAGCTTTGCCTGGCTGATCTTCGCCCATGTGCTGGTCATCACCCCGTACGTACTGCGACTGGTGCTGGCGTCGGCCATCGGCCTGGATCGCAGCGCCGAACACGCCGCGCAATCCTTGGGTGCCGGGCGTTTCACGCTATTCCGGCAGATCACTTTGCCGATGATCCTGCCGGGGGTCGCCGGTGGCTGGCTATTGGCATTCATCAACAGTTTCGACGAAGTCACCCTGTCGATCTTCGTCACCTCGCCGGCCACGCAAACCCTGCCGGTACGCATGTACGTCTACGCCACCGAATCCATCGATCCGATGATGGCGGCGGTGTCGGCGCTGGTCATCGCGCTGACCGCGCTGACCATGATTCTGCTCGATCGGGTCTATGGCCTGGATCGGGTTCTGGTGGGCAAACAATGAGGGCGCCATGGCTCTGCTGAAACGACTGGCCGAAGGCGACCGCCCGGTCCTGGACTTTACTCTCGACGGCCAACCGGCCAGCGGCTTGCTCGGCGACACCGTGCTGACAGCGGTGCTGACCTGCAGCGATCACCTGCGCGGCAGCGACTTCAGCGCCGAACCGCGCGCCGGCTTCTGCCTGATGGGCGCCTGCCAGGACTGCTGGGTGCGCCTGGGCGATGGCCGCCGGGTACGTGCGTGCTCGACGTTGCTAGAAGCCGGGCAACACATCAACCGCGAACCGGGGCGATCGATATGAACACCCACTCCAACTACAGAAACCGAATCCCCTGTGAGAGCGCGCTTGCCCGCGAAAGCGGCCTGCCAGTCAACATCTCAGCGGCATGGGGCGCCGTCTTCGCGAGCAAGCCCGCTCCCACAAGGGGCCGGCGTCGTGCACAAAAACCGTGGTCATCCCCGATCAACTGTGGGAGCGCGCTTGCTCGCGAAAGCGGCCTGCCAGTCAACATCTCAGCGGCATGGGTCGCCGCCTTCGCGAGCAAGCCCGCTCCCACAAGGGGCCGGCGTCGTGCACAAAAACCGTGGTCATCCCCGATCAACTGTGGGAGCGGGCTTGCCCGCGAAAGCGGCCTGCCAGTCAACATCTCAGCGGCATGGGTCGCCGCCTTCGCGAGCAAGCCCGCTCCCACAAGGGGCCGGCGTCGTGCACAAAAACCGTGGTCATCCCCGATCAACTGTGGGAGCGGGCTTGCCCGCGAAAGCGGCCTGCCAGTCAACATCTCAGCGGCATGGGTCGCCGTCTTCGCGAGCAAGCCCGCTCCCACAAGGGGCAGGCGTCGTGCACAAAAACCGTGGTCATCCCCGATCAACTGTGGGAGCGGGCTTGCCCGCGAAAGCGGCCTGCCAGTCAACATCTCAGCGGCATGGGTCGCCGTCTTCGCGAGCAAGCCCGCGCCCACAAAAGCACAGCAGCCGAGGTACGCATGAAACCTGTCGTCGTCATAGGCGCCGGCCCTGCCGGTATTCGTGCGGCGCAAACCCTGGTCGCCCACGGCGTTCACCCGGTGCTGCTGGACGAAGCTGCACGCGGCGGCGGACAGATTTATCGGCGTCAGCCGGCCAACTTCAAGCGTTCGCCAGTCAAGCTGTATGGCTTCGAAGCGCGCAAGGCCAGTGCGTTGCACCAGACCATCGACGAGTTGCGCGAACTGCTCGATTACCGCCCTGAAACCCTGGTGTGGAATGCCGAGGACGGCGCCCTCGACACCTTGCAGGACGGACGTGCCGCACGACTGGAATTTTCCCGGGTAATCGTCGCCACCGGCGCCACCGACCGGATTTTACCGGTGCCGGGCTGGACGCTACCCGGGGTCTACAGCCTCGGCGCGGCGCAGATCGCCTTGAAGTTTCAGGGTTGCGCCATCGGCGAGCGCGTGGTGTTCGCCGGCAGCGGCCCGCTGCTGTACCTGGTCGCATATCAGTACGCCAAGGCGGGCGCCAAGGTGCTCGCAGTACTCGACAGCTCCCCCTTCAGCGCCCAGGCTCGTGCCCTGCCCGGCCTGCTGTCACAACCGGCCACACTGGCCAAAGGCGTCTATTACCGTGGCTGGCTGACCGCCCACGGCATCCCGGTGCATCAGGGCGCCACCTTGAAACACGTCGCAGGCGAACAACGGGTGCAGGTGCTGATCTGGTCCGACGCAAAAGGCGAACATCGACTGAACTGCGATGCCGTCGCCTTCGCCCACGGCCTGCGCAGCGAAACCCAGCTCGCCGACCTGCTCGGCTGCGACTTTGCCTGGAACCCGCTCAATCGCGCCTGGCTCCCACAACGCGATCGCGCCGGGCGCAGCAGCGTCGCCGAGGTATACCTGGCCGGTGACGGCGCCGGGATCATGGGCGCCGACGCCGCGGAAATGGCCGGCGAACGCGCCGCATTGGCGTTGCTCGAAGACATCGGCTACCTGATCCCGACGCAGCGCACCCTACAGCTTGAACAGGTGCTGGAACGCATCGGCGATTTTCGTCAGGGCCTGGAACGCGCCTTCGCCTTTCCCGAGAACTGGGCTGCCGACATCGCCGATGACGTGATGGTCTGCCGCTGCGAAGAAGTCCGCGCCGGTGATATTCGTGAAGTGGTGCGCGAGGGTCACTGGGAAATAAATCGGGTCAAGGCCCATTGCCGGGTCGGCATGGGCCGCTGTCAGGGACGGATGTGCGGCGCGGCGGCAGCGGAGATCATCGCCTGCGAAAGCCAGCGCGCGGTGTCCGACATTGGCCGGCTACGGGCCCAGGCCCCCATCAAGCCGCTGCCCTTTGGCCTGGAGATCGACGCATGATCGAAGTCGACGCAGTGATCATCGGCGGTGGCATCGTCGGTGCTTCGGCGGCGCTGTTTCTTGGCAAGGCCGGGCGTCGCGTGGTGCTGCTGGAGCGGGACTTCTGCGGTTCGCATTCCAGCGGCGTCAACTACGGTGGCGTCCGCCGCCAGGGCCGACCGTTATCGCAATTGCCGCTGTCGCAACGTGCCCACGCCATCTGGGCGCAGCTGCCGCAATTGATCGGCATCGACGGCGAATATCAACGCAGCGGCCACCTCAAACTCGCCCGCAGTACAGACGATTTGCGTGCCCTGCAAGACTACGCCGCCAGCAGCCAGGGCTTCGGCCTCGACTTGCAGGTGCTTGACCGCACCGAACTGCGCAGCCGTTTTCCATGGGTGGGAGACGTTGCGGTGGGCGCCTCGTATTGCCCGGATGACGGTCACGCCAATCCGCGTCTGGTGTCCCCTGCATTCGCCCGGGCAGCGCAGCGCCACGGTGTGCAGGTGCATGAACAATGCGCGGTCAGTGCCGTTGAACACGACGGCCAGCGCTTTTGCGTACGCACGCAAAACGGCCTGCAGTTGCGCGCACCCTGGCTGCTGAACTGCGCCGGGGCTTGGGCGGGCAGCATCGCCGCGCAATTCGGCGAACCGGTGCCGATGCATTCCGGGCACCCGGCAATGCTGGTCACCGAACCCCTGCCATTGGTGATGGATGCCAGCACCGGCGTCGAGGGTGGCGGCATCTACGCGCGACAGGTCACCCGGGGCAATTGCGTGTTGGGTGGCGGCCAGGGCTTTGCGCTGGACGACGCCCGCGCCCGCCCCGGTCAAGGCGCCGTGCTGGAAATCCTGCGCCAGGCCGTCGAGCTCTATCCGTTTCTTGAAGGTGCCCAGGCGATTCGTACCTGGAGCGGCACCGAGGGTTACCTGCCTGATCGCCAGCCGGTGATCAGCCACAGCCGTACCCAGCCCGGTCTGTTGCATGCGTTCGGCTTTGCCGGCGCCGGTTTCCAGATCGGCCCGGCGGTGGGCCAGGCGCTCACCGAGATCATCTGTAGCGGCGCGTCAAAGACGTCGCTGGATGCGTTTTCCATCACCCGGTTTCACTCCATCTCCGTAGCTTGATAGAGGAAGGTCGCGCCAATGAAAAACCTCAAACGCAACGCACTGCTCGGTTTGTCCTGCATGAGCGCCCTGCTCACCATCACCCCGGCCCACGCCGAACCGACGCTTTACCTGGGCATGAACGGCGGGACCATGGAGCGGCTTTACGCCGACAAGGTACTGCCGGCTTTCGAGAAGGCCAACAACGTCAAAGTGGTGATCGTGCCCGGTACCTCCGCCGATATCCTGGCCAAGGTCCAGGCCAGCAAGGACAACCCGCAGATGCATGTGATGTTCCTCGACGACGGCATCATGTACCGCGCCATCGCCATGGGCCTGTGCGACAAACTCGAAGACAACCCGACCCTGGCACAGATTCCCGACAAGGGGCGGATCAAGGATCAGGCGGTGGCCGTCAGCCTCGGTGTCACCGGGCTGGCCTACAACACACGCCTGTTCAAGGAGAAAGGCTGGAGCGCGCCGACCTCGTGGATGGACATGGCTGACCCGCGCTTCAAGGACAAACTGGTGTTCCAGTCGATGGCCTCCTCCACCTTCGGCCTGCACGGTTTCCTGATGTTCAACCGGATTCAGGGCGGTAGCGAAACCAACGTCGATCCGGGCTTCAAGGCCTGGCCAAACACCGTCGGGCGCAACGTGCTGGAATATATTCCAAGCTCGGCAAAGATTTCAGAAATGCTCCAGACCGATGAAGCGGCGCTGTTCCCGCTGACACCGACCCAGGTCACCGCCCTGAAGCTCAAGGGCATGCCAGTGGAATACGCACAACCGAAAGAAGGCGCCGTGGTGCTCAACGTCGCCGAATGCGCCATCGCCAACAACACGCAACCGCAACTGGCGCAAAAACTGGCCGAGTTCCTGCTCACCCCCGAAGCCCAGGCCGCCGCGCTTGAGGACGGCGACCAGATTCCTTCCAACCCCAATACCCCGACCTCCGAACGAACCCGTGGGCAGGTCGAAGCGATGCAACAATACCTGGAGACGGCAATCGCGGTGGATTGGGATCAGGTCAACGAACAGCGCCCCGCGTGGAATGCACGGTGGAACCGGAACATCGAGCGATAGGCGACTGACACGACTGCGTTTCGCAAACGACACCCCCCTGTAGGAGCGAGCTTGCTCGCGATGGACGTCAACGATAACGCGTGCTGCCTGAGTGCCCGCGCTATCCAGAGTTTTTCGCGAGCAAGCTCGCGCCTACAGGCCCTTCCAAGTGACCGGTCGGAACCGCTCCGACGCGCACTGACACAACTGGAAGCAAATTCCCTGCTCTGGTTACACTATGTCGCCGCAGCTCGGGGAGCCTGCCCGCACAGCAGAGGTGACATCTCAGTGGCCGTTCGACCGCCCAATCGTTCGCGAATCAAATCGCGCTGGCAATCGTTGCGTCGCCTTCTCGGCAATGCACCGGCCGCCGGCAGCGCCGAGGCAGGCGAGGTTATCCACGACTACTTTCGCTACCAGGCCCATTCCCGGGGCTACACCCTCAGCCACAGCCAACAACGCGTGATCGACTGGATGGCCCGGCATGCCTGCATGCTGATGGGCGCTTCGACGAAACACTGCCCCGGCCTTTACCTGCATGGTGCCGTAGGGCGCGGCAAAAGCTGGCTGCTCGACGGGTTTTTCCGGGCCATTCCCCTGGCGGAAAAACAACGCCTGCACTTCCATCAGTTTTTCGCCCAACTGCACCAGGGCATGTTCAAGCACCGCGAACAGGCCGACGCCCTGGCGATCACCCTCGATGAGCTGCTCAGCGATTGCCGGGTGCTGTGTTTCGACGAGTTCCATGTGCATGACATCGGCGATGCAATGCTCATCACCCGGTTGTTCAAGGCACTGTTCCAGCGCGGCATCCTGGTGCTGGTCACCTCCAACTACCCGCCTGCAGGCCTGCTGCCCAATCCGCTGTACCACGCACGTTTCAAGCCGGTGATCGACCTGATCAATGCGCGCATGCAAGTGATGGAAGTCGGCGGGCCGCACGATTATCGCAGCCAGGCCCGAACCCACGCACAACAGTTGTTCACCCAGGGCCATTACGTCTGGCCGGCCAGCGCGGCGCAGCGACGGTCATTGAATCTGCCGGATCGTGACCTCCCACCTGTTTGCTTGCCAGTGGGCACCCGGCATTTCCAGGCACGTTTGTGCGAAGGGCGCAGCATCGGTTTTACCTTTGCCGACCTGTGCGACCAACCCACGGCTGTGATGGACTACCTGGAGCTGTGTCGCCATTTCGACCGCTGGATCATCGATGACCTGCCGCCGCTCGGTGAGTGCTCGATTGCCGCCCAGCAACGTTTCATCAACCTCATCGACGTGCTCTACGATCAGGACAAGCACTTGACGCTGCTCGGGCAGCACGCCTTGCGCGAAAGCCTGGACGGCGATGCCATTGATCTGGCACGCACCCGCAGTCGATTGGCGCAACTGGCGGAAGTCAGCGAACCGGCCTGAGCGATATTATTTTGTCGTATTGAAGGGCCCCTTCGCGAGCAAGCCCGTTCCCACATTGGATCTGTGCCACGACAAAAGTCCAATGTGGGAGCGGGCTTGCTCGCGAAAGCGGCCTGACAGTCGTCACATCTTTCCCGCTATCATGTCGCCCATTTCCAGGGCCACGCGCCCTCCCCTTGGTTAATGGCGAATCTGTTCATGCATACCCTTGCTCAATTGCGTGCCGGCGAGTTGTCGGGCATCACGCGGCTGGATCTGGTCGACGGCCTCACCGAATTCCCTCGGGAGATTTTCGATCTGGCCGACTCGCTGGAAGTGCTCAACCTCAGCGGCAATGCCTTGAGTACCCTGCCCGAGGACTTGCATCGCCTGACCCGCTTGCGCGTGCTGTTCTGTTCCGATAACCGCTTCACCGAGTTGCCGGCCTGCCTGGGCCAATGCGCTGCACTGACGATGATCGGCTTCAAGGCCAACCGCATCGCCCGCGTGCCCGCAGAGGCGCTGCCACCGTTGCTGCGCTGGCTGATCCTGACCGACAACTGCATCGAAACCTTGCCGGCCGAACTGGGAGAGCGCCCGTATCTGCAGAAACTCATGCTCGCCGGCAACCGCTTGCAAGCACTGCCGGAATCAATGCGCCAGTGTCATCGACTGGAGCTGATCCGCATCGCCGCCAACCAGTTGACCGAGTTGCCGCAATGGTTGCTGCAATTGCCGAGCCTGACCTGGCTGGCCTATGCCGGTAACCCGCTGGAAACCGAAGCCGATGCCGCGGCCCTCGACGCCACACCCCGCATTGACTGGTCGGCATTGCGTCTGGAGAAAAAACTCGGCGAAGGTGCATCCGGAGTGATTCACCAAGCCGTTTGGCAATCGGCTGAGCAGCCACCCATGGCCGTTGCGGTGAAGCTCTACAAGGGCGAAATGACCAGTGATGGCTCACCGCTGCACGAGATGAATGCCTGTATCACCGCCGGCCTGCACCCGAACCTGATCCGCGTCGAAGGGCGGATTGTCGATCACCCGCAACAAACCGCCGGGCTGGTGATGCAACTGATCGCACCGAGTTACCGCAACCTCGCTGCGTTGCCGAGCCTGGCGTCGTGCAGCCGCGACATTTACCCCGACGACTTGCGCTTCAGTGCCACGGTGGCGCTGCGCATTGCCTCGGGCATTGCCTCGGTGGCCGAACACTTGCACGGCCATGGCATCACCCATGGCGACCTCTACGGGCACAATATTTTGTGGAATGAACTTGGCGACTGCTTGCTGGGGGACTTTGGTGCGGCGTCGTTCCACGCGATTTCCGACAGCCTTGAAAGCCGTGCCTTGCAGCGGATCGAGGTGCGGGCGTTCGGAGTGTTGTTGGGGGAGTTGCTGGCGCGAATCGACTCGGGGTTGAGCGATGAGCTGCGTCGGACGCTGGAAGATCTGGAGCGGCGTTGCTGTCAGCCGCAAGTGCTGGCGCGGCCGGGGTTTGGTGAAGTCGTGGAGCAACTGAAAAATCTGTGACCGCTGCGCGGTCATTCGCGAGCAAGCCCGCTCCCACAGGGACAGCGCTAAACCTGTGGGAGCGGGCTTGCTCGCGAAGACGGTGTCACTGGCGAATCAGATCAACCCGCCAACCCGACAAACATGTCCTGCACGTCGTCGTGGTTATCGAGGCCTTCGAGGAACGCTTCGACTTCCGCCATCTGCTCATCGCTCAGGCCGCTGACCGGGTTTTTCGGCTGGTAGCCCAGTTTGGCCGACAGCACGGTGAAACCTTGTTCCGGCAGGGCTTTCTGTACCGCGTCGAGGTCGGTCGGCTCGGTCAGGAACAGGGTCGTACCCTCTTCTTCACCCGGCTCAAAATCCTGTGCACCGGCTTCGATGGCGGCCATCTCCGGATCGGCGTCCGGGGTGTCGGGTGACGCTTCGATCATGCCGACATGGTTGAAGTCCCAGGACACCGAACCGGAAGCGCCCAGTTGGCCCTTGCGGAACGCCACGCGGATCTCGGCGACGGTGCGGTTGATGTTGTCGGTCACGCATTCAACGATCAGCGGCACCTGATGCGGTGCGAATCCTTCATACGTCACGCGATGGTATTGCACGGTTTCGCCCAGCAGGCCCGCGCCCTTCTTGATGGCGCGATCCAGTGTTTCCTTGGGCATCGAGGCTTTCTTGGCCTGTTCGACCACCAGACGCAGGTGTGCGTTGGTGGCGGTATCGGCACCGTTGCGCGCAGCAATGGTGATTTCTTTCACCAGTTTGCCGAAGATCTTGCCCTTGGCATTGGCTGCCGCTTCTTTGTGTTTAACCTTCCACTGTGCGCCCATTTCTCACTCTCTTATCTGTGGCATCTGTGGCGCCGAGACATCTATTGGCCGACGCTTTGCACAAGTTTATACGGCCTAAAGTTGGCAATCGACCAAAAAATCCCTACCAGCATCGACATCTTCACCAGCGGTTGTAGGGCGATTCTGAAATGTCGATTTGCGCTGCCCGCAAAGCGCTGGGGTTTCGTACGCTTTGCGCCCTAATTCCACGGCAGCTGCGTATTCGATGCACAACGACAAGGAAAGTCCTACCACCCTGACGCTTCTCGACGACCACCTGTGTCTTCAGGTGGTCCGGTTCAGTGGTCATGAAGCACTCAACCAGCCCTATCGATTCGACATCGAGGTGATCGGGCTGGCACCGGCCCTGAACCTCGAACGATTGCTGCAGCAAACGGCGTTCCTCGAACTTGGCCACGACCAGGGCATTCATGGCGTGCTGCACAGCGCCAGCTGCGAACATCGAAGCGCGCATCGGGTCGCTTACAAACTGGTGCTGGTGCCCCGTATGCAGGCGCTGGATCAGCAACGATGCCGGCGTGTTTTCCAGCACGCCAGCGTGCCCATGATCCTGCACCGGTTGCTGGAGGAACATGTGCTGCCCGCCAGCAGTTATCGCTTTGAACTGGCAACCGGACACTATCCCCTGCGACCTTTTTGCATCCAGTACGACGAAACCGACCTGGCGTTGCTGCAACGGCTGTGCGAGGAAGAAGGCATCCACTTTCACTTCGAGCATCAACGCGACGGTCATGTGCTGGTGCTGGCCGATGACAGCCTGAGTTTCCCCCAGGAACCGCTGTGCATGCCGTTACACCGCGACGCCCTCGACGAACACCACGAACCGGTGATCAGCGAGTTATTCCAGCGCCATGACGCTCCGCTCTACCCCGAGCACCCAAGTGCGAGGAATCCTGGTGCGCCGGACATCGGCGACGGCGCAGCCAATCACTTGTTCGCCCCGCCGAAACACTTTCCCGCTCGCGAACAACAACATCGCGACCAGCTCAGCCGTCGCCAACTGGAACGCCTGCGCTGTCGACACTTGCAGATCCACGGTCAAAGTAACCATGGTGCATTACGAAGCGGCCGGATCGTTCAGGTGGCCGGGCATCCGCTGGCGAATTTCAATGATCAATGGCTGGTCACCGAAATCCGCCATCAGGGGCGTCAGTCATCCATTCTGCTCGACGACACACCGGACATGGCTCCGGGCTACCGCAATCAATTCAGCGCCATCCCCTGGTCGACGGTGTTCAGGCCGGCGCTCAAACAACCCAGGCCGAGTATCCCCGGGTATCAGCCCGGCCAGATGTGCGGCCCGGTCGGGCAACCGGCGACGGTGGATGAGGATGGCCGGGTTCAAGTGCAACTCTGGCCCGCCACACCATCTGCCGCCGAGACTTCCAGCGGCCTGTGGCTACCGCTGGCGCTGACCACCACCGAGGACTGTATCGATCCGACCCGCCTGCCCGTGGCCGGTAGCGAGGTACTGGTGATTTTCCTCGACAGTGACCCGGATCGCCCGGTGCTCTGTACGGCCATGGGCCCTCGGCAACCTCCTCGCCGCCCCCATCCGCATGAGCCCCGTGGCGATACCCGCCTGCTGTTCGACTGGCTGCTCAACCGCTCGGACCTTGCGCCCTGATACTCAGCCTTTGTCGGCCTTGCCGGCCGCAGCAGCGAACTTCGCCAGACGCACGTCCAAATGCCGTGGCCGGCGCCCGTGATCCTCCGCACGCTCCTTGCGGCGGATGGCGTTGCGCACCATCAGCGAACCGATGTAGCGGATCGGCTCCGGCGGGAAAAACCCCAGCGGCCCGTTGACCAGCGGCGAGCGGGTCCAGGGGTTGTCCAGGCCCTGGACCATCGACGCCAGAATCTGCCCGCCCATATGGCATGGCCCGACACCGCTACCGGAGTAGCCGAATCCGTAGAACACATTGCCACTGGCGCTCATCTGCCCGAAAAACGGCAGCCCGGTCACCGAACGATCCGACGGACCATTCCACGTCGCTTCGACTTTGACTTCGGCAAACGCCGGGAAAAAGTCCGCCAGGCTGTTCTGCAACAAACCGGCGTAAGGCGAAGGCTGATCGAACACCGGCAGCATGCGTCCACCATAAGCGAAGGTATTGCCGCCCTTGCCAAGCATGATCCGGCCGTCCGGGGTGTTGTGGTAGTAGTGCACGAAAATCCGCGAATCGAGCACCGTGACACCGCTGGTCAAACCGATTTCATTGAGCAAATCCGGCCGTGGCTCGGTGATCAGCATGTCGCTGGAAACGATCGCCACGCTACGTTCGAACTGCGGGAACGCCCGGGCCATCCAGGCGTTCATCGCCAGCACCACGCGGTCGGCGCGAATGGTGCCATTGCGGGTTTGAATGCCTGCCGGCCGGCCCTCTTCCAGCCCGGTCATCGCGGTGTTTTCGTGAATCCTCACGCCCAATTGCAGGGCGACCCGGCGCAGCCCGCGCACCAGTTTGCCCGGTTGCACACTGGCCGCGGCCGGGGAAAACCAGCCTTCCAGGTGTTTGCTGGAACCGGCCATGCGCTGCACATCGGCCACTGGCCGCTGAGTGAAGGAGTTGATGCCGTTGCGCTCCAGTGCGGCGATGACCGCATCGGTCGAACCGCATTGCGCACGGTTGGTGGCGGTGTAGAGCGTACCGTCGAGGCGGTAATCGGCCTCCACCGCATACTGTTCGCAGAAGGCACCGATGGCATGGATGCTGCGCTCGGACTCCTTGACCAGGCGCACGGCCTCTTCGACGCCGAACAAACGCTCAAGGGTGAAATACTTGGCCGACCACGACAACGCACAACCGCCATTGCGTCCACTGGCCCCGGCACCGCAGATATCCGCTTCGATCAGCAACACGTCGAGTTCGGGGTTCTGTTCCTTGAGCATGATCGCGGTCCATAACCCGGTGTAACCGCCACCGACGATGCACACGTCGGCGCGGCTGTCGCCTTCCAGTGGCGCACAGGTTTCGGATGCATCAGCCTTCAAGGCCTGGTCCAGCCAAAAGGGTCTCATGGGGAAAATCTCCAGTCAGTGGCCCACACGCCGGCCTGCCGCAGACGCAGCAGGCCGCGAGGGACAGGATTCAGGTACGCAGGGGTTTGACGGTCATCGCTTGATTGGGTACGTAGGCGAAGTGGGTACCCAGGCCGCCGGGGCGGCTGTTCCAGTGCGGAACCAGCACCAGTGCAGAGAACATTGCGCAGCCGGCGAAGACAATGAACACGGTAACAGTGTCGAAGTAACCCGGCAGCAGCCCGCCGAGGATCGCCCCGACCGAGCCGCAGCCGTTGACGAAACCGGCCGCCGTCGCACCAGCCTTGGCCGTGCCGAAATCGATGGCGGCAGCGCCGCTGATCATCGAGTCAGGTCCATAAAGGGTCAGGCCCATGACGAACAGCAATGCCACCACCAGGATCACGCTGCCAGTGTGCAAGGCGCCCATGAACAGCGCCAAAGACACGGTCAGTGCCAGCAGGCTGATGACGCAAGCGGGCATGCGCCGGGCGCCGAACAGCTTGTCCGAAGCCAGGCCGATCATGATCGGCCCGAGCAATCCGGCCAGCTCGAACGAGGTCGGAATGATCGCCGCACCGACCTTGCCCACCGAAGGCATCTGTTCGAAGACGATCACCGGCCCCCACAGCAAAATCGCGTAACGCGCCGGTTTCAGCATGAAGTACGCCAACCCCAGCACCAGCACCGTGCGGTTGCGCAGGATTTCCTTCAGCGGCTCCCAGATGCTGATTTTGCTTTGGGCGAGGGTTTCCTCGGCCGTCAGTTCGGGCTCCGGCTCCACGGCCGGCAAGCCCACGTCTTCAGGTTTGTTGCGTTGAAAAATAAAAAACAGCACGGCGACCAGCCCAACCACCGCCGCACTGGAAACAAACGCCGCGTGCCAGCTACCGATGAGCGTATACGCCCACCAACCGGCAAACGGCGACGCCACGAGACCGCCAAAGGCGTAGCAGGAACTCCACAGGCCCAATACCCTCCCGCGCTGCTGGGAGGGAAAGAAACTGCCGAGGTTCTTGCACAGCCCCGACCAACCGGTGGACTGCGCCAGGCCTTGTATCAGCATACAGGTAGCGAAAATCGGTAACGTTGCGAAGTTGCCCATCACCAGCGCCGCACCGGCGGAAATCAGCAACCCGCCGAGCACCACCACCCGCGGCCCGAAGCGGTCGGCCAGGATGCCCCAGGTGAATTGGCCGACGGCGTAAGCCGTCAGGTAGATGGCGTCGAGGTTGGCCATGGCCATTTTGTCGAGCATAAAGGTCGGGTCTTCGGCGATGCCGAGCTTGGCCACCGAGAACGCTTTACGGGTGAAATAGAAAGCGGCGTAGGCGAGCCAGGTGATCGCGAAGATCTGCACGCGCCAACGCTTGATGGTGCCGATGTGCTTGTTCATTGTGGTTCTGACCTCAGGGTGTGAGTGTGCCGGCAGAATTGGAAGAAAACGCCTGTGTTTTTATTGTTGAGCACTGCGATATCGCCCTGTCCCTACGGCGGATACCGGTCAGATGAGTCCTGTTATTGCACGCACAGGCTCATGGCTCCCGCTGCTGTTCGACTGACCAGTCACCGGGGCTGAGGTGGATAAAAACAATTACTGATTAATAAGTGAAATCGATTTATCGTATTTCAAAAATAAGCTCAGCTTGTTACTGGAGATTCCCATGTCGGTTTCCCACGCCCAGCTCAAAGCGTTCCATGCCGTGGCGGTCCATGGAAGCTTTACCAAAGCCGCCGAGCGGCTTTTTCTGACGCAGCCGGCGATTTCCGATCAGGTGCGCAAACTCGAAGAGCGCTACGGGGTTTTGCTGTTTCACCGCAACAAGCGCTCGGTGCGCCTGACCGATCTGGGTGAGCGCCTGCTGAGCGTTACCCAGCGGCTTTTTGTGATTGAATCGGAAGCCCAGGAACTGCTGCAGGACTCCCAGGCCTTGCAGACCGGCAGCCTGATTCTGGCGGTGGATGCGCCGGTGCATGTGCTGCCGCAGATCGCGCGGTTCTGCGAATGCTACCCCGGCATCAGTGTGAAGATCGAAACCGGTAACACCGATGAGTCGCTGTTTCGGCTGTTCAACTATCAGGCCGACCTGGCGTTGCTGGGCCGTGACGTCAGCGATGAACGGCTGATCTCCCTGCCCCTGCGTAACGACCCGATGGTGGCGTTCGTGTCGCGCAATCATCCGTGGGCCGACCGCGAATCCATTACCCTCGCGGACCTCGACGACACGCCGCTGGTGTTGCGGGAAATCGGTTCGGTGACGCGCCAGACCCTGGAGGAAGAAATGGCCGGCGCCGGGTTTCGAATTCGTCCGGCGATACAGGTCGAAGGCCGGGAAGCAGCGCGTGAAGCGGTGGTGGTGGGAATTGGCGTTGGCGTGGTGTCCGCCGCCGAGTTCGGTGCGGATTCCAGGGTGTGCGCGTTACCGATTACCGACTGCAAACGGCGATTGACCGAGACGCTGGTGTGCTTGCGCGAGCAGAGTTCGCGGCGGCTGGTGGCGACCTTTCTGCAGATGGTGCGCGAGAGTCTTGCGTAGGCAGGTCTGGCCTCTTCGCGAGCAAGCCGGCTCCCACAGGTGATCTATGAACGACACAAATCAAATGTGGGAGCGGGCTTGCTCGCGAATGCAGGCGACTCGGTCTACCTGACTGGCGCCAACCCCAAAAACGCCTGAATCAACCGCAAATCCCGTCGCCGCTCCATGCACCCGATCATGTGCCGATTCACCAACCCCTCGCCAATGATCGGCACCGCCGCCACCCGCGGGTCGTGGCTGACCTCCACCGACGACACCACCCCAACCCCCAACTCGGCGGCCACTGCCTCGGTCACCGCTTCGCGGCTATCCAGTTCCAGCAGCACCCGTGGATTGACCTTGGCCAGGGCGCAAGCCTCATCGAAGGTGCGCCGGGTAATCGAACTCGGTTCGCGCAGCACCATGATCACCTGATCCAGCTCCTTGAGCTGCACGCCTTTGGACTTCTGCGCCCAGGGATGACCGTCGGGCACCAGTGCACAAATCCGTGATTCGTTCAGCGCCTGCAGATGCAAGCCCTTGCGCGGCTCGACTTCGGTCAGGACCGCCACGTCGGCATGTTCGGACAGCAGCGCCGCCAGGGTTTCCTGGGCGTTGCCCAGGCGCAGGTTCACCGTGACTCCCGGATAGCGCGCCCGCAGGCTGGCGAGCATCGGCATGACCATGTGCGGGCCGTCCGCCGCCACCTCCAGACGCCCGGTGAGCAATTGCCGATTGGCTTCGAGCATCACCTGCGCCTCTTCGGCCAGACCGAACATCGCCCGGGTGATGGCCGCAAGTTTGGTGCCCTCCTCCGTCAGCTCCACTCGACGGGCGGTACGGCGCAGCAAGGTGATCTGGTAGTGCTCCTCCAGGGCCTTGATGTGCCCGGTGACCGCCGGCTGGCTGATGAACAGCCGCGCCGCCGCCCGGGTAAAGCTGCCTTCCCGGGCCACGGCATCGAAGGCGCGGAGCTGAAACAGGTTCATGAATAACCCTCACTGATGGCTGGCATAACAACAAACAATTTGATTGATAACACGGCAAATTGCAATTTAGGCCACGTAGCTTCATCCCATCGATTGCGAGGACACGAGAATGAGTACTGCCGAACCCATCCTGCTCACCCCCGGCCCGTTAACCACGTCGGCCCGCACCCGTCAGGCGATGATGACCGACTGGGGTTCATGGGATGACCGCTTCAACCAACTGACCGCCAGCCTCTGCGAACAACTGCTGGCGATCATCAACGGCGCCGCCACCCACCACTGCGTGCCCCTGCAAGGCAGCGGCACCTTCGCGGTCGAGGCGGCGATCGGCACGCTGGTGCCTCGCGATGGCAAGGTTCTGGTACTGATCAACGGCGCCTACGGCAAACGCCTGGCGAAAATCTGCGACGTGCTGGGCCGCACCTTCAGCACCTTCGAAACCGCCGAAGACGAACCGACCACCGCCGCCGACGTCGACCGTCTGCTGCGCGCCGATAACGGCATCACCCACGTCGCCCTGATTCACTGCGAAACCAGCACCGGCATCCTCAATCCGCTGCCGGCAATCGCCCAGGTCGTCGCAGAACACGGCAAGCGCCTGATCATCGACGCCATGAGCTCCTTCGGTGCCCTGCCGGTGGACGCACAACAAGTGCCGTTCGACGCACTGATCGCCGCCTCGGGCAAATGCCTGGAAGGCGTACCGGGCATGGGTTTTGTATTCGCCCGCAAAGAGTCCCTGGCCAGCGCCGCCGGCAACTCGCATTCGCTGGCGATGGACTTGCAGGACCAGCACGCTTACATGGCCAAGACCGGCCAGTGGCGCTTCACCCCGCCGACCCATGTGGTCGCTGCGCTGCACGAAGCCCTGCTGCAATACAACGAAGAAGGCGGCTTGCCGGCCCGGCACCAACGCTACGCCGCCAACTGCCAGGCATTGATGGAAGAGATGGGCAAACTGGGGCTGCGCAGCTTCCTGCCAGCGGCGATCCAGGCACCAATCATCGCCACCTTCCACGCCCCGAAAGATCCGCGCTACCAGTTCAAGGAGTTCTACGAGCGGGTCAAGGCCAAGGGTTACATCCTCTACCCCGGCAAACTGACCCAGGTCGAAACCTTCCGCGTCGGCTGCATCGGCCATGTCCAACCAGCCGAAATGCGCGAAGCCGTGGCAGCGATCGCTGAAGTACTGCGCGAGATGGAAGTCCTCGACATCTAAATCACACCGCATTCCCCTGTGGGAACGGGCTTGCTCGCGAAGACGGACTGACATTCAACATAGATGTCGCCTGACACACCGCTTTCGCGAGCAAGCCCGCTCCCACCCAAAGCTGCTCTTCATCCGCCAGTTTCCAAGGAATTTGATCACCATGAACTACACCAACCCAACCAAACTGCAAGCCGCCATCCTCGACTGGGCCGGCACCGTGGTCGATTTCGGCTCCTTCGCCCCGACGCAGATTTTCGTCGAAGCCTTCGCCGAGTTCGATGTCCAGGTGTCCATCGAAGAAGCCCGTGGCCCGATGGGCATGGGTAAGTGGGATCACATCCGCACCCTGTGCGATCTGCCGGAAGTTGCCGAGCGTTATCGCAAAGTGTTTGGGCGCACGCCGACCGACGATGACGTGACCGCGATCTACCAGCGCTTCATGCCGCTGCAAATAGAAAAAATCGCCGAGCACTCGGCACTGATTCCCGGGGCGTTGGAAACTATCGCCAACCTGCGCCAGCAAGGGATCAAGATCGGCTCCTGCTCCGGCTACCCGAAACAGGTCATGGACAAAGTGGTCGAGCTGGCCGCCACCAATGGTTACGTGGCCGATCACGTGGTCGCCACCGACGAAGTGCCGAATGGCCGCCCATGGCCCGCCCAGGCACTGGCCAATGTCATCGCCCTGGGTATCGACGATGTCGCCGCGTGCGTGAAGATCGATGACACCGTGCCGGGCATTCTCGAAGGTCGCCGTGCCGGCATGTGGACCGTGGCGTTGATCTGCTCGGGCAACGCCCTGGGCCTGGACTATGAAGGTTATCGCGCGCTGGGCAGCGACCAACTGGACAGCGAACGCAAGCGCATCCACGCCATGTTCGAAGGTTCGCGCCCGCACTACATGATCGACACCATCACCGATCTGCCGGAAGTGATCGCCGACATCAACAAGCGTCTGGCCAACGGCGAAATGCCACAATCGAGCTGATCCCCTTGTGGGAGCGAGCTTGCTCGCGATGACGATCGTTCATTCAGTACGTGTATTGACTGATCTGCCCCCATCGCGAGCAAGCTCGCTCCTACAGGTTTTTCTGTCTACTACCTGAACCAGAGCATCCAGCGACCAATCGCCTCAGGCAAAGCCGGTGAAACAGGATTACAGTTAAGGCACACCGTCGGACAAGAACGGTGGCTTTAGACCGGACCTCTGAGGAACACCGTATGCCATGGAAAAATTCCGCCTCGCGCTACAGCACCGTATCGATCGCGCTGCATTGGTTGATGCTGGTCCTGCTGGTGCTGGTTTACGCCTGTATCGAGTTTCGCGGGCTCTTTCCCAAGGGCAGTGGCGGGCGCACGCTGATCGTCGAATCACACTTCATGCTCGGCCTGACCGTATTCGTTCTGGTCTGGCTGCGATTGTTCGCACGCAGTCTCGGCCCGGCGCCAGAGGTCTTCCCGGCCTCGCCGCACTGGCAAACGACGCTGGCCAGGCTGATGCATTGGGCGCTGTACATTTTCATGATCGCTACGCCGATTCTCGGGTGGCTGGTCGTCAGCGCCAAAGGCAATCAGGTGATGTTCTATGGTTTCGACCTACCGATGCTGATCGAGGAAAACAAGGACCTGGCCAAACAACTCCAGGACTGGCACGAGCTCGGCGGCACTATCGGCTATTGGCTGATTGGCCTGCATGCCGCGGCCGCGCTGTATCACCACTATGTGGTGGGCGATAACACCTTGCTGCGGATGATGCCCAAGCGGGTAGACCGCGACTCCTGAAACCAATGAACTCCAATGTGGGAGCGGGCTTGCTCGCGAAGGCGGAGTATCAGTCGATTTTGTATTGCCTGACACACTGCCTTCGCGAGCAAGCCCGCTCCCACACTGGATCGCAGCGCCGCTCAGTTTTTTGAACTCAAACCCCGCCACCCCTGCAAGCCGCCGGTGTGGATGAAGATCAGTCGCGTACCTTGGGCGAATCGGCCCGCTTCGACTTGCTGCTTGAGTGCCAGCAGCGCTTTGCCGGTATACAGCGGTTCCAGGGGGATGCCGCTGGCCTGCCCGGTCTTTTCGATGAACTCAAGCAGCAGCGGATCGACCTTGGCAAACCCGCCGCGACTGGCCTCAAACAATTCATACACCGGGACCTGATACGCCCGCTTGCCCCACGATCATCTCGACCTGCTGCGCCACGCCATGATCGTCAGGCACCGCCAACGCCCCGTAAACCGGATGATCACCGGCTTCGGCCAGCACCAGCCCCGCGAGGGTCGTGCCGGTGCCGCAGGCCAGCCACCAACCGTCGTAATCGCTCCAGCCCAATCCAGCCAGTTGCGCACCAACCTGCGCCCGCAACTGCATGCACCCTCGTGCGCCGGCTAATCCGCCTCCACCTTCAGGCACCGGATGCAACGTCGGGTACTGCGTTTGCCAGGGCTGCCAAAAACCGGCCTCGTGTCGCGCCCGATAGCCGCCGTAACCCAGCCAGTGCAACTGCATGCCAAATGCCTGCAAATCCCTCACGGTCGGCGTTACCTGAGGATGCCCGCGCAACAGGCCGACAGTGGCAAAGCCGAAACGCTGGCCCGCCGCCGCCAACGCATGGAGGTGATTGGAATGCGCCCCACCGAGACTGATGATGCCTTCGGCACCGACGCGCCTGGCGGTCTTCAGGTGCTCAATGAGCTTGAACCATTTGTTGCCGCTGATCAGCGGGTCGATCCGGTCCAGACGCAGGATGGCGACTTCGATACCGGCGTGGGTAAGCCAGTTGAGATCAACGTGTTCGAGGGGGGGCTGGGGTAGCCAGGTGGAGGAAGGGAGAAGCATTGACGCCTGATCCGAGTAGGGAACAGGCATCTTAACAGCCTTGAGGACGCCTTCGCGGGCAAGTCGAATCGTCGCACCGCCGCTCCCACAGTGGATTTGCGTCGGCCACAAAATTCATGAACAACACAATAACTGTGGGAGCGGGCTTGCCCGCGATAGCCATTGGCACGCTGGACCTGCGTATTACAACTGCGCCGCCAGACGCGAACCCTGGTTGATCGCCCGCTTGGCATCCAGTTCTGCCGCGACGTCCGCGCCGCCGATCAGGTGCACGCTCTGCCCCGCCGCCACCAGACCGTCATGCAGCTCGCGCAGCGGATCCTGCCCGGCGCAAATCACGATGTTGTCCACCGGCAGCACCTGCGGCTCGCCGGTTTCGCCGATGCGGATGTGCAGGCCTTCGTCGTCGATTTTCAGGTATTCAACACTGTTGAGCATCTGCACCTGCTTGTTCTTCAGACCGGTGCGATGAATCCAGCCGGTGGTTTTACCAAGCCCGTCGCCGACCTTGGATTTCTTGCGTTGCAGCAGGAACACGTCGCGGGCCGGGGCATGGGGCGCCGTCTTGATACCAGCGACACCGCCGCGTGCTTCAAGGTGCGTATCGATGCCCCATTCCTTCCAGAAAGCGGCACGGTCCTGGCTGGTGGCGACGCCTTCGTGGACAAGGAACTCGGAGACGTCGAAACCGATACCTCCCGCACCAATCACCGCGACGCGCTTGCCTACCGGTTTGCGCTCCAGGATCACATCCAGGTAGCTCAGCACCTTGGCGTTTTCCACCCCTGGAATGGCCGGCACGCGCGGCGCAATGCCGGTGGCCAGAATGATCTCGTCGTAACCGCCTTCGACCAGTTCTGCCACATTCACTCGGGTGTTCAGGCACACCTCGACGTTGGTGGTCTGCAGCTTGCGGTTGAAGTAGCGAATGGTTTCGTAGAATTCTTCCTTGCCCGGAACGCGCTTGGCGATGTTGAACTGACCACCGATCTCGCTGGCCGAATCGAACAGCGTCACCTGATGGCCACGCTCGGCGGCCACGGTCGCGGCAGACAAACCGGCAGGGCCGGCACCGACCACGGCGATTTTCTTCAGTTGCTGCACGGGCAGGTAATTGAGTTCGGTTTCGTGGCAGGCACGCGGGTTGACCAGGCAACTGGTCAGCTTGCCGCCGAAGGTGTGATCGAGGCAGGCCTGGTTGCAACCGATGCAGGTGTTGATTTCATCGGCGCGACCTGCAGCGGCCTTGTTGACGAAATCCGGGTCGGCAAGGAACGGCCGCGCCATGGACACCATGTCGGCATCACCCTCGGCGAGAATCTGCTCGGCGACTTCCGGTGTGTTGATGCGGTTGGTGGTGATCAGCGGAATAGTGACCGAGCCCCGCAGCTTGGCCGTGACCTTGCTGAAGGCCGCACGTGGCACTTTGGTGGCGATGGTCGGAATCCGCGCTTCGTGCCAGCCGATACCGGTGTTGATGATAGTCGCACCGGCCTGCTCGATGGCCTTGGCCAGTTGAACGATCTCTTCCCAGGTACTGCCACCTTCGACCAGGTCGAGCATCGACAGGCGGAAGATGATGATGAAATTCGGGCCCACCGCTTCACGCACGCGACGAACGATTTCCACCGGCAGGCGCATGCGGTTTTCGTAGCTGCCACCCCAGCGGTCGGTACGATGGTTGGTGTGGGCCGCGAGGAACTGGTTAATGAAGTAGCCTTCCGAACCCATGATTTCCACACCGTCGTACTCGGCGGTTTGTGCCAGTACTGAACACGTGACGAAATCGCTGATCTGCTTCTCGATGCCTTCCTCGTCCAGTTCTTTAGGCTTGAACGGGTTGATCGGGGCCTGGATTGCACTGGGCGCGACCTGTTTCGGGCTGTAGGCATAGCGACCGGCGTGGAGGATCTGCATGCAGATCTTGCCGCCTGCGTCATGCACCGCACGGGTAACGATGCGGTGTTTCAGTGCTTCCTCTTCGGTAGTCAGCTTGGCTGCACCGGAATACACGCCACCTTCGTCGTTCGGGCCGATGCCGCCGGTGACCATCAGGCCGACACCGCCACGGGCACGCTCGGCAAAGTACGCCGCCATACGCTCGAAGCCACCCGGCTTCTCTTCAAGACCGGTGTGCATCGACCCCATCAGGGTGCGGTTGCGCAGCGTGGTGAAACCCAGGTCCAGCGGAGCCAACAGGTGCGGGTATTGAACGGCGGTCATCGGAAACTCCACATCGTGCGATCACGGAAAGTGCAAGGGCTCTACGGCCCCTGTCAGTCATGCTCGACAGACTAAGAGTCGCACCGCTGCCGCTCAATGACCGTAACTGACAACTTATTGATCGAAATGAGCAGCAACACTTGGCAAGCGACGACATGGGCCATAACCTAGTCGACGAACCCTGCACGCGACCGTTGACTGTTCCCCATGCGCAAACTTTTGTACCTGACGCTCTCCATGGCGATGGTTGCCGCCCTCACGGCTTACGCGATGTGGGCCGCGGACCGACCGGTGGGTCATTACCTTTCGGACTTGCGGATCAATCTCGCCGTCGATCAGGGCACACCTGCCGATCGCGGCAACCTGCTGGGCATCCAGCCCGAGCTGTTTCCCACCGATTACCAAAGTCCCGAACGCCTGCACCGTAAACTTGCGGCTTACTTGCAGAAGGCCCGGGACCAGGGCCTGTTGAACGGCAAAACCATCGTCGTGTTGCCGGAACATGTCGGCACCTGGCTGATGGTCAGCGGCGAGAAAGACGAGCTGTACCAGGCCACCACCCTCAAGGAGGCCATGAACTGGCTCGCGGTGAGCAATCCCTTGAAGTTCGTTCGCGCCCTGATCAGCGCCGAGGGCGGCAACCGCCTGGACGATGCCCACCTGCGCATGAAGGCCAAGGCGATGGCCAGGGACTATCAGGCGCTGTTCGGCGGGTTGGCAAAAGAATTCCACGTGACCCTGGTGGCCGGGTCCATTGTATTGCCCGAGCCCAGCATCATCGACGGCACCCTGAAAATCGGCCGCGGAGCGCTGTACAACAGCAGCGTCGTGTTCAGTAGCGAGGGGCTGCCCATCGGTCAGCCCCAGCGCCAGATGCATCCGGTCTTCGCTGAACAGGAGGCAATCAAGGCCAACGGCGAGCATTCGCTGAATGTCGTCGACACCCCGGCCGGACGCCTGGGCATACTGATCGGCCGCGACAGCTGGTACCCGGACAACTACCGCAGGCTCGACGACCAAAGCGTGCAACTGATCGCCGTCCCCGCATACGTGGCTGGCCGGGGCACGTGGGACCAACCCTGGCGCGGTTATCGGGGTACATCGACACCGGCTTCAGTGAACCTCAAAACCGGCGAGATCAGTGAAGGCCAGGCCTGGCAACGCCTGACCCTCACCACGCAGGCACCGGCCAGCCAGGCCATCGCCGGCATGAGCGTGTTCCTGCGGGGCCAGTTCTGGGATCAGGGCAGCGCCGGCCAGAGTTTTCTCAGCAGCAACGGGCGGCAATTCGCCGACGGCGATGCCCATGGGGCGCGCTTGCTGAACCTGTGGTTGTAACCCATGAAACCACTGCCGATGCGTCTTGGCGATTTGTCTGTAGGCTTTGTTCACAGCCTGGCTGACGCTGTGCGCAGCCATGGCGCGGACCCACAACCACTGCTCGAACAATACGGCCTCGACGCCGCTCGCCTGAGCGAAGCCGGTGCGCGACTGTCGATCCCACGCTATATGCGCCTGGGCCACAGCGCCATTCAGCTGACCGACAACCCGGCGCTCGGCTTGCGCATGGCTCAGTTCAGCCGCTTGAGCCAGGCCGGCCTGGCCGGTATCACCGCCGCCCAGGCGCCGACGGTGCGTGAAGCGGCACGCTGCCTGATTCGTTTTGAAGCCCTGTACGGCTCGAACTATCGCGGTCAATCGAGCTTTCATGAAGATGCCCAGGGCGCCTGGCTGCGCTTTTATTCCATCAGCCCGTACAACGCCTACAACCGTTTCGTGGTGGATTCGATCATTGCAGGCTGGTTGCACCAGCTCTCCAGTGTCAGCCCTGCCCCGATACGCGCCGAACGCATTGAAATCGAGTTCGAACAGCCCGACTACCGCGCCGCCTACGACGTCCTGGGTGACTGCCCGATTGTGTTTGGCAGCGAGCACAATCAACTGCGCTTGAGCCTTTCCAGCCTCGCACAGCGCAACCCCGAGCATTGCCCGAGTACCTGGCGGCACTTGCTGCAACTGTGTGAGCGGGAACTGGAGCAACTGACACGTACCCGCAGCCTGCGTGAACGCATCATCGCGCTGCTGGGACCATTGCTCAATGGCGGCCGGGAACCCGACCTGGAAGAAGTGGCGGCACGCTTGAAGCTGCCAACCTGGACCCTGCGCCGCAAACTCGCCGAGGAAGGCACGCAATTTCGCGCCATTCTCAACGATACCCGGCGCGACCTCGCCATGACTTACATACGCGACACCGAACTGGCATTCGGAGAAATCGCCTACTTGCTGGGATTTGCCTCAGCCGAGGCGTTTCAACGCGCTTTCAAACGCTGGAACGGGCAGACACCCGGCGAATTTCGCCGCAGCCATAGAAAAACAGCCTGAAGCCTCTAGCTGCAAGCGACAAGTTGAAGCTTTAAAGCTCAGTAGCGTCTTCTGCGGGTTCCAGCGGGTCCAGTTCGAAAGCCTGGTACTCGAGCAGTTCTTCTTGATAATCGTCCATTTTTGAATCCCCCAACCCGTATTGAAAAACATCTGAATACTTGACCAATGCCTTGAGCATAAGGTGTCCGCGTGAAAGAAAAATGACGCGGGCACGACACTTCGTCGCTACTGAATAAAACGTAGCAGGCAGTCTGGAATTTATCACGGGTTTTTTCGCTACAGGCCGCAGGACAGCGGCCTTGTTTGACGCGGATCAATCTTTGCGCCGGCTACGGGACCGTTACTCGTTGGCCGATCCCGTAGCGCAATCAATCACTGGCCGGAGGCAGGCATCGCCGGAATCGGCTCGCTCGGCGGAGGCATGTCCGTCCGGTTCGCCGGTGGCGTGATGGAGTCCACCGAAGGTACCTGCTCTGTGTTCTGAACCGGGGTAATCGGTGCCGCTTCAGGCGGCGGAGCAAGCGGTTCAGAGGCCGCCGGGGCGGGTTCCACTGGAGCAGGTGCCGGGGCTGCCGGGGTTGGCGCGGCGGCCGGTGCGGTTGTCGGGGCCGGCGCCAGTGGAGCCGGTGCTGCCTTGGCTTCAGGCATGCCCAGGTCTGTTTTCGGCTTTTCGGTGATGTGCGCAGCCTTTTTCGCTTCCGGCGGCAGGAACAGCTCGACCAGTGCGAAGAAACGCTCGTAGAACTTGGCAGACGATACAGTTTCGCTGGCGACCTTGACCATCGAGTCATCAGAGGAGCCGATCGGCATCGACACCGAGCCCAACACCCCCACACCGAGACTGGCGGAGTTGTTAGTCTTCTTCAGCGCATAACGATCCTGCAAGGCGTTGGCGAATACCGTCGCGTGGTGCCCTTCGCTACCATCATCGGCACACACCACACTGAAACTGATCTCCATGTGATTCTCGCCGGTCTGCTGGAAGCTCTTGTGACCGCTGACCAGCTTCGGATCATTGCTGGTGATGATGTAACCCTGGCTCAACAAGGCGCGGCGGGCCGCTTCGCAACTCTGGGTATCGGTGACCGGGTAGTTGCGGGAAAACGTTCCGGAATCGTCGAAGTTCTCATGCTCATAGATGGCCGCCTTGTTCGATGAACAACCGGCCGCAACGGCCAGCACGGCAACCAGCCCGACAACCCGCATGGGAAATGATTTAAACATTGAACATCCTGAGGAAAACGGTTCGGGGCGTATTGTGCAACAGATCGATGCTTAGCGGAGCAACGATTGTGTCTTAAAACAGTTACAGGCTGATTGACCCCGGTTTCAAGGAAAAGTCACCGCAGCAAATGACGTACGGCAAACAAAAAGACCCCGGCCTTTCGGCCGGGGTCTCCTGTGCAGCACTAAACCTTGTCAGGCATCAGTAACGCTTGATGTCCGCCTGGCTTTCCAGCTGCTTGCGGTAAGCCGCAAAGTCTTGCTGGCCGATGCGCGAAGCGAGGTAGCGACGATATTGCGCTTTCTCTTCTTCGGTCGGCGCCGCGCCTTCGTTCACGCCATTGAGGCGCACGATCATCAGGCTGCCATCCGCCAGCGTCACGCTGGTGAAGGTCGGCTTGTCCCTGGCCGCAGGCTTCGCCATGCGGAACAGCGCTTGCAGCACCGCCGGGTCGCCCCCTTCCTGAGCGCGGGTCGCCGCTTCGGTGACTTTCCAGGCCTGGCCGTCGATCGCCTTATCCAGCGGGGTCTTGCCGTCGCGCAGGCTAGCAATCAACGCTTCAGCCCTGGTCTTGGCATCAGCACTGGCGTGCTCCTTGGCCAATTGCTCGCGGATGTTGACCGCAACGCTTTCCAGCGGCAGTTGCGAAGGCTTCAGGTGCTCCTTGGCGCGCAACACGACCACGGTTTCCGGATCGAGCTCGATGGCGGTGCTGTTCGCGCCCTCATCCAGGACTTCCGGGCTGAACGCTGCAGTGATCACGGCACGGTTGGCTGCAATACCCTCACCGCCTTCACGGCCGAACGGCTTGGACGTGTGGACGGTCAGTTTCAGGTCCTGCGCTGGCTGAGCAAGATCGGACGCTTCGAACGAGGCGTCTTCCAGTTGCTTGCTCGCTTCGACGAAGCGCTGCTCGACCTGCTGGGTTTTCAGACCACGGGTCAGCTTGTCTTTCAGGCTGGCGAACGTTGGTACTTCTGGCGCTTCCACGCCCAACAGCTTGATCAGGTGGAAACCGAAGTCAGTGCGAACCGGCCCCGATACCTGGTCCTGAGTCAACGAATACAGGGCTTTTTCGAACGCAGGGTCGTAGACGCCAGGACCGGCATAACCCAGGTCACCGCCGTTGTTCGCCGAACCCGGATCCTGGGAGAATTCCTTGGCCAGAGCCTCGAATTTCTCGCCCTTGGCCAAACGGGCCTGGATCTCTTCAATCTTCGCCTTGGCTTGCGCCTCGGTGGTCTTGTCGTTGACTTCAATCAGAATGTGCGCAGCCCGGCGTTGCTCGGACAGGTTCGCGATTTCTTTCTGATAGGCCGCTTGCAGGTCTTCGTCGCTGACACTGACCTGATCGAAGAAGGAAGCTTTCTTCAACTCGAGGTAATCAATGATCACCTGATCCGGCGTCATGAATTCCTTGGCGTGTTCGTCGTAATAGGCCTTGACCTCTTCGTCGGTCAGCTTCACAGCCGCCGGGTCAGCCTTGATGTTCAGCGAAGCGAAATCGCGGGTCTGTTTTTCCAGTCGGGCAAACGCCAGCACCTGTGCATCGGTCACGAAACCGCTGCCTGCCAGGCCGGCACGCAGCTGACCAATCAGCATTTCCTGAGCCAGCATCTGGCGGAATTGCATGCGGGTATAGCCCAGTTGGCGAATCACCTGGTCGAAACGCTCCGAGCTGAACTTGCCGTCAACCTGAAACTCTGGTGTTTGCAGGATGACCTGATCAAGTGCCGCTTCGGAAAAAGCGAATTTCGATTTTTCTGCGCCTTGCAGCAGCAATTTGCGATCGATCAGGCCCTTGAGAGCCGATTCGCGCAACATTTTTTCATCCAGCAAGGAGGCATCGAAATCCTTGCCCAGCTGTTGCATGAGCTGGCGGCGTTGCATATCGACCGCCTGGCTCAGCTCGTTCTGGCTGATTTCATCGCCGTTGACCTTGGCCGCATCATTACTGTGCGACGTGGCCTTGAAAATGGCGTCGAAACCGGTCAAGGCCATCAGAACAACGATGACCCCGATAATAGTCTTGGCAATCCAGCCTTGTGAATTGTCCCTGATATTCTGCAGCATGCGTCCCCCAGAAACGGTTGAACTTCAAAATTAGGCAACCGTGGAGCGTGGGTAGAATCCGGATAGAAGAAAGGCGCATCCGAGGATGCGCCTTCTCGTAACTGGCGGAGCGGATCGAGGGCTCGAACTCGCGACCCTCGGTGTCTTGAACCGGCGACCTGCAGTCAGGACTGCCGCTCCGCTGCCAAGTCAGGCATGACCCCGACCCGGATGGGTAAAAACCTGAATCGAACTTAGTTGACAGCTTCTTTCAGTGCTTTACCGGCTTTGAAACCTGGTTTTTTGGCTGCAGCGATTTCCAGCGTCTTACCGGTCTGTGGGTTACGACCAATGCGAGCTGGACGATCAGTTACGGAGAAAGTACCGAAACCAACCAGAACAACAGAGTCGCCAGCCTTGAGAGCGCCAGTGACGGATTCGATTACAGCGTCCAGCGCACGGCCAGCAGCAGCTTTCGGGATATCAGCGGATGCAGCGATAGCATCAATCAGTTCCGACTTGTTCACTCTAAGTCCCCTTATATCTATTTGAGTATGATTCTAAGTTTTTTTGGTGAAAGCAAAAACGAGTGCTGAATGGCCTACAGACACTTAAGAGCCGCTTTATAACAAGGGCTCTAAAAAGCTGTCAAGAAAGCCCCCCAGGCAAATACGTACTAATGCGTGCTAATTCTTTCCTTAGAATCTGCGTCGCGTTTCTCATCCTTCGCGACTATCTCCGGAGCCACGTCCGGCAAGGGCTCCGGCGCGTATTGCAACGCAATTTGCAGGACCTCGTCAATCCATTTAACCGGTTTAATCTGTAGATCCTGCTTGATATTGTCCGGAATCTCTTTGAGATCGCGCACATTCTCTTCAGGAATGATCACGGTCTTGATTCCGCCACGATGGGCAGCCAGCAGTTTTTCTTTCAAGCCGCCAATCGCCAGCACCTGGCCACGCAAGGTGATTTCGCCGGTCATGGCGACATCCGCGCGTACCGGAATGCCGGTCAATGCCGATACCAGGGCCGTGCACATGCCCACACCGGCGCTAGGACCGTCCTTCGGAGTCGCCCCTTCCGGCATGTGGATGTGCGTGTCGCGCTTCTCGTGGAAGTCCAGGGGAATGCCCAGGCTTTTCGCCCGGCTGCGAACAACGGTCAAGGCAGCGGTGATCGACTCGACCATTACGTCACCCAGCGAACCGGTCTTGATCAACTGCCCCTTGCCCGGCACCACAGCGGCTTCGATGGTCAGCAGTTCGCCGCCCACCTGAGTCCATGCCAGCCCGGTCACCTGGCCGATCTGATCCTGCTGCTCCGCCAGGCCGTAGCGGAATTTGCGCACGCCCAGGAAGTGTTCCAGCGTGTCTGCGGTGACCTTCACCGAGAAGCGTTTTTCCAGCGCGTGCTCCTTGACGGCCTTGCGGCAATACCTTGGCAATCTGCCGCTCCAGCCCACGCACACCGGCTTCACGGGTGTAGTAGCGGATGATGTCGCGAATCGCTTCGGCGTCGAATTCCAGCTCGCCTTTCTTCAAGCCGTTGGCAGTGATCTGCTTCGGCGAAAGGTATTTGACGGCGATGTTGATCTTCTCGTCTTCGGTGTAGCCCGGCAGACGGATCACTTCCATCCGGTCCAGCAACGCCGGCGGGATGTTCATCGAGTTCGAGGTGCACAGGAACATCACATCGGACAGGTCGTAATCGACTTCCAGATAGTGATCGTTGAAGTTGTGGTTCTGCTCGGGATCGAGCACTTCCAGCAACGCCGATGCCGGATCGCCACGCATGTCGCTGCCCATTTTGTCGATTTCATCGAGCAGGAACAGCGGGTTGCGCACGCCCACTTTTGTCATCTTTTGAATCAATCTTCCTGGCATCGAACCGATGTAAGTACGGCGATGGCCACGAATTTCCGCTTCATCACGTACGCCGCCGAGGGCCATGCGCACGAACTTGCGGTTGGTGGCGTGAGCAATCGACTCCGCCAGGGACGTTTTGCCCACCCCGGGAGGACCGACCAGGCACAACACCGGACCACGAATTTTCTTCACGCGCTTTTGCACGGCGAGGTATTCGAGGATGCGTTCTTTGACTTCTTCCAGGCCGTAGTGGTCGGCATCCAGAATGTCTTCTGCACGCGCCAGATCCAGGCGCACCTTGCTCTGGGCCTTCCACGGCACCTGAACCAGCCAGTCGATGTAGGAGCGCACTACGGTCGCTTCCGCGGACATCGGCGACATTTGCTTGAGCTTGTTCAGTTCAGCCGTCGCCTTGGCCAGGGCGTCTTTCGGCAGGCCGGCGGCATCGATACGCTTTTTCAGGTCCTCGACTTCGTTGTGACCTTCGTCGCTGTCGCCGAGCTCTTTCTGAATGGCCTTCATCTGCTCATTCAGGTAGTACTCGCGCTGACTGCGCTCCATTTGCTTTTTGACGCGGCCGCGAATGCGTTTTTCGACTTGCAGCAGATCGATCTCGGCATCCAGCAACGCCAGAACGTGCTCAACCCGGGCCGACAAATCGATGATTTCGAGGATTTCCTGCTTCTGTTCGATCTTCAGGGCCATGTGCGCGGCCATGGTGTCCACCAGGCGGCCCGGCTCGTCGATGCTGTTGAGCGATGACAGGACTTCAGCGGGGACTTTCTTGCCCAACTGCACATATTGCTCGAACTGAGACAGCAGGCTGCGAACGAACACTTCCGACTCGCGCTCTGGCGCGTCGACTTCGTCGATCAGGGAGACTTCGGCACGGCAGTGGCCATCCACTTCGCTGAAGCGCTCCACGGCGCCCCGCTGCTCGCCTTCGACCAGAACCTTGACCGTTCCGTCAGGCAGCTTCAGCAGCTGCAGAACGGTGGCAATTGTACCGACGCGATACAGGGCATCTTCACCGGGATCGTCGTCAGCCGGGTTTCTCTGGGCCAGCAGAAGAATCTGCTTGTCACCCGTCATCGCGGCCTCGAGGGCTTCGATGGATTTCTCGCGCCCCACGAACAGCGGGATAACCATGTGCGGATAAACCACGACATCACGCAATGGCAGGAGAGGCAATTCGATGGTTGTCTTCATGATTTCGCCTCTACGGCGGCCGCAAGGCCGTAAACAGATGGAATTAAGCTTGAAACCAAGATGGGGGCTGCCTTGAAAAAAAACAAGCGCAAAGACAGTGTTAAAACGCACTAAAAGAAAAGGGGCCCGAAGGCCCCTTCTTTGTTCAAGCTGCGTGACGCTTAAGCGTCTGGCGCGGCCTTGGCGGTCGGCTCACTGTTTTCGTAGATATACAGTGGCTTGGACTTGCCTTCTATCACGCTTTCATCGATCACTACTTTGCTCACCTCGGATTGCGAGGGGATTTCATACATAGTGTCGAGCAATACACCTTCGAGAATCGAACGCAGGCCACGGGCACCGGTTTTACGTTCCAGGGCACGCTTGGCGACCGATTTCAGAGCGTCGGAACGGAATTCCAGATCAACGCCTTCCATCTCGAACAATTTGGCATATTGCTTGGTCAGAGCATTTTTCGGCTCGGTGAGGATCTGCATCAACGCAGCCTCGTCAAGCTCGTCCAGCGTGGCAAGTACCGGCAGACGACCGACGAATTCCGGGATCAGACCGAACTTGACCAGATCGTCAGGCTCGACTTCACGCAGGGACTCGCCCACCTTCTTGCCTTCTTCCTTGCTGCGCACTTCCGCGTTGAAACCAATGCCGCCCTTGGTGGAACGGTTTTGAATAACCTTTTCCAGACCGGAGAACGCACCACCGCAGATGAACAGGATGTTACGGGTGTCGACCTGAAGGAATTCCTGCTGCGGATGCTTGCGACCACCTTGTGGCGGAACGGAAGCGACCGTGCCTTCGATCAACTTGAGCAGGGCCTGCTGCACGCCTTCACCGGAAACATCCCGGGTGATCGACGGGTTGTCAGACTTACGCGAAATCTTGTCGATTTCATCGATGTAGACAATGCCCATCTGGGCTTTTTCTACGTCGTAATCGCATTTCTGCAGCAGTTTCTGAATGATGTTCTCGACATCTTCACCCACGTAACCCGCCTCGGTGAGGGTGGTTGCGTCAGCGATGGTGAACGGAACGTTCAGCAAGCGGGCCAGTGTTTCGGCAAGCAGGGTCTTACCCGAGCCTGTCGGGCCGATCAGCAGGATGTTGCTCTTGCCGAGTTCGACGTCGTCATTCTTTTTGTCACGCTGATTCAGGCGTTTGTAGTGGTTGTACACCGCTACGGCCAGAACCTTTTTCGCACGCTCCTGACCAATCACATACTGATCAAGGATGCCGCTGATTTCTTTAGGCGAAGGCAATTTATGCGCGCTGCTTTCGGCCTGTGCTTCCTGCACCTCCTCGCGGATGATGTCATTGCACAGGTCGACGCACTCGTCGCAGATAAAGACCGAGGGGCCGGCAATCAATTTGCGCACTTCATGCTGGCTTTTGCCACAGAAGGAGCAATAGAGCAGCTTGCCGTTGTCCTCGCCGTTGCGGGTGTCAGTCATTCGTTCGATCCAAATCCGATAGGCTTGCAACACAAGATGAAGGCTATTGCGGGCTTTTTCAAGCCCGCAGGTGATCGGACCCGCCGACCAACCCTATTTTGAGCTGCTTATTTTAAGCAGGGCGCTGAGTGATCACTTCATCGATCAACCCGTACTCACGCGCGGCTTCTGCACTCATGAAATTGTCGCGGTTTGTATCGCGCTCGATTTCTTCAAGAGTGCGCCCGCTATGCATGGCCATCAGCGTGTTGAGGCGCTCACGGATAAAGAGGATTTCCTTGGCATGGATTTCGATATCCGACGCCTGGCCCTGGAAACCGCCCAGTGGCTGGTGAATCATCACACGCGAGTTCGGCAGGCAGTAACGCTTGCCAGGGGCACCGGCCGTCAGCAGAAACGCGCCCATGCTGCACGCCTGACCGATACAGGTGGTGGCCACGTTGGGTTTGATGAACTGCATGGTGTCGTAGATCGACATGCCCGCCGTCACCGAACCGCCCGGGGAGTTGATGTAGAGATGGATGTCCTTGTCCGGGTTTTCCGCTTCAAGGAACAGCAGTTGCGCACAGATCAGGTTGGCCATGTAGTCCTCTACCGGACCAACCAGAAAGATCACTCGCTCCTTGAGCAGGCGCGAGTAGATGTCGTAGGCGCGCTCGCCACGAGCGGACTGCTCGACAACCATCGGGACCAGGCCACCTGCGGCCTGGACATCAGAGTTCTGCTGAATATACGAATTACGGAACATGCTCTGCAGTCACTCCCAAATAGTTATGTCTTGAATACGCATAAGCCAGCTCGAGAGCTGGCTTATGGTGTGTGCTTCTAACGCAGTAACAATCAGTCGGCTTGTGGAGCTTCTACCGGTTTGACCGCTTCTTCGTAAGAGACCGATTTGTCGGTCACGCTAGCTTTCTGCAGAACAGTATCCACAACTTGCTCTTCCAGCACAACCGAACGGACTTCGTTCAGTTGCTGGTCGTTCTTGTAGTACCAGGACACAACTTGCTCAGGCTCCTGGTAAGCCGAAGCCATTTCCTGAATCATTTCGCGAACGCGAGCTTCGTCAGGCTTGAGGTCGAACTGCTTGACCACTTCAGCCACGATCAAACCCAGTACCACACGGCGCTTGGCTTGTTCTTCGAACAGCTCGGCCGGCAGTTGGTCTGGCTTGATGTTGCCGCCAAACTGCTGAACAGCCTGCACGCGCAGACGGTCAACTTCGTTGGACAGCAGAGCCTTTGGCACTTCGATCGGGTTGGTGGCCAGCAGACCGTCCATCACCTGATTCTTGACCTTGGATTTGATCGCCTGACGCAGCTCGCGCTCCATGTTCTTGCGAACTTCGGCGCGGAAGCCTTCCAGGCCGGTTTCCTTGATGCCGAATTGAGCGAAGAACTCTTCGGTCAGCTCTGGCAGTTTTGGCTCGGAAACAGTGTTTACAGTCACGGTGAACTCGGCGGTTTTGCCAGCCAGGTCCAGGTTCTGATAGTCCTCTGGGAAAGTCAGGTTCAGAACGCGTTCTTCACCGGCTTTTGCACCAACCAGACCATCTTCGAAACCCGGGATCATGCGGCCGGAACCCAGAACCAGCTGAGTACCCTTGGCGGAACCACCAGCGAACACTTCGCCGTCGACTTTGCCGACGAAATCGATGTTCAGCTGGTCTTCGTTCTGGGCAGCGCGATCGGCCACTTCGAAACGGGTGTTCTGCTTGCGCAGGATTTCCAGCATCTTGTCCAGATCGGCATCAGCCACGTCAGCGCTCAGGCGCTCGACGGTGATACCTTCGAAACCGGCAACGGTGAACTCAGGGAACACTTCGAATACAGCGACGTATTCCAGGTCCTTGCCTGCTTCCAGGGATTTAGGCTCGATCGAAGGCGAACCAGCCGGGTTCAGCTTCTGCTCAACCACAGCTTCGTAGAAAGAAGACTGGATCACGTCGCCTACAGCTTCCTGACGAGCATCGGCACCGAAACGGCGCTTGATTTCGCTCATTGGCACCTTGCCTGGACGGAAGCCAGCAATCTTGGCCTTTTGGGCGGTCTGCTGCAGACGCTTGTTGACCTGGCTCTCGATGCGCTCAGCCGGCACGGTGACGCTCATGCGGCGCTCAAGAGCAGTAGTATTTTCAACAGAAACTTGCATGGATATTCCTCGTTGCACAGACGTTAGCCGGCCGTTTCCGACCCCAGAATCAAGGGCATGCATTCTAGTGGGTCAAACTCAAGAAGTCACCCTACTGAAAACGGGTAAAAACGCAGCAGGCAATTTATAGGTGCGAATGCACGGGTGCACCTCGCCCCGATGGCAAATACAACCAATCACGCCAGGGCTCTGCACCAACCCTTCTATATATAGAAGAGGTAGCCAATCATCTCCCTGACAGCCGATCTCGCAAGCGAGGCCGGCGGACAGGACGGCATCATCGAGAAACATAAATACGACGAAACGCCCTGCCCCTGCGGCCCGGAACCGGCAGCCGCTGAAACAAAAAAGGCGCCAGACTTTTCAATCTGGCGCCTTTCGAAATATGGGGTGGACGATGGGGATCGAACCCACGACAACGGGAGTCACAATCCCGTGCTCTACCAACTGAGCTACGCCCACCATATTGCCTGTTAAAGAAGCCAAACAACTTCTTTATCAAGCTCCAGCCAGGCCAACGGCCTGAGTGAAGCTTTAATTGGTGCGGATGAAGAGACTCGAACTCTTACGCCTCGCGGCGCTGGAACCTAAATCCAGTGTGTCTACCAATTCCACCACATCCGCGGATGAATCCGTTAAAGCAAAGGCGCCAGACTGTTAATCTGGCGCCTTTCGAAATATGGGGTGGACGATGGGGATCGAACCCACGACAACGGGAGTCACAATCCCGTGCTCTACCAACTGAGCTACGCCCACCATATTGCGCTACTTGTGCCAATGCTGCCTAATGGCGCACCCGGCAGGACTCGAACCTGCGACCATCCGCTTAGAAGGCGGATGCTCTATCCAGCTGAGCTACGGGCGCCTTGTTAGCTGTAACCTTGGAGGACTACAAACTAAGTGCTTTCCAGTCTTGCAGAATCGTAATCCTGCTCAACCTTCTTAACCAGTGCTAGGCTGTGCCCGACAAGTGCGACGAATAGTATAGAGCCCCCTTAAGGTCGTCAAATCCTTTTTAAAAAAAATTCATTTAATTAAAGGAGTTAGGGGAATTTGCAGACCAAGCGCCTTTGCCCTCACCGCATGACATGCGAGAATGCGTTCTCTTTTTTTCCCCTCTCGATGGTTAATCACGCGCAATGACTGCACAACTTATCGACGGCAAATCGATCGCCGCCAGCCTGCGCCAGCAGATCGCCCAACGTGTCACCGAGCGTCGCCAGCAAGGCCTGCGCACGCCCGGCCTTGCGGTGATCCTGGTCGGCAGCGATCCTGCCTCTCAGGTTTATGTCTCGCACAAGCGTAAAGACTGTGAAGAGGTCGGCTTTCTATCCCAAGCTTATGACCTGCCTTCCGAAACCACTCAAGAAGCGCTCGCCGACCTGATCGATCGCCTGAACGACGATCCTGCAATCGACGGCGTTCTGCTTCAGCTTCCGCTTCCCGAACACCTGGACGCCTCCAAACTGCTGGAGCGCATTCGTCCGGACAAAGACGTCGACGGTTTCCATCCTTATAACGTCGGTCGCCTGGCCCAGCGTATCCCGCTGCTGCGCCCATGCACCCCCAAAGGCATCATGACCTTGCTGGAAAGCACCGGGGCCGATCTCTACGGGATGAATGCCGTGGTGGTCGGTGCGTCCAACATTGTTGGCCGCCCGATGGCGATGGAATTGCTGCTGGCCGGCTGCACCGTGACAGTCGCCCACCGCTTTACCAAGGACCTGGCCGGCCATGTCGGCCGTGCGGACCTGGTCGTCGTTGCCGCTGGCAAGCCCGGCCTGGTCAAAGGCGAATGGATCAAGGAAGGCGCGATCGTGATCGATGTCGGCATCAACCGTCAGGACGACGGCAAGCTGGTCGGTGACGTCATCTACGAAACCGCCCTGCCCCGCGCCGGCTGGATCACTCCGGTACCGGGCGGCGTTGGCCCGATGACCCGTGCCTGCCTGCTGGAAAACACCCTGTACGCCGCTGAAACCCTGCACAGCTGAGTTTCACCGCAGACGCTGACAGCGTGTCAAAGAACCCCGCCCTTGGCGGGGTTTTTTTTGCCTGCGAAACAAGCTCGACCACCCGACGGAAAATTACTTTTTTTTCATGTTTCTCAGGACTTTCACCTGTTACTTGAACAACCATCGACAGTTATTCAGCCATACTCCAGAATGTCGCGCTTTTTAAGAAATAGCCCGTTACAAAACGGCTTATCAACACTTTATGAGTCTGCCAGCGTGAAAATCCGTCTTTCCATCCTGAGCCTATTTTTTGCAGTTACAGGGGTTTTCCTCACGCCAATCGCCAGTGCTGACGAGACCACCGCAGCGCCGCGAGAGACGAAGACACTCAAGCTCGCTTCCGGCAGTTCCTTACTGCTGGACATACAGACCAACAAAGTCATCTATGCCAGCAACCCTGACGTGGTGGTGCCGATCGCTTCCGTCAGTAAGTTGATGACTGGCCTGGTCGTGGTTGAATCCCGACAGAACATGGACGAATACATCGACGTCAACATCAGCGACACACCGGAAATGAAAGGCGTGTTCTCCCGGGTCAAGCTGCGCAGCGAACTGCCGCGCCGGGAAATGCTGCTGATTGCCCTGATGTCTTCGGAAAACCGCGCCGCCGCGACTCTGGCGCACCACTATCCGGGCGGCTATGCCGCGTTCATTGCTGCAATGAACGCCAAGGCCCGGGCACTGGGCATGACCAACACGCATTTCGTCGAGCCGACTGGTCTTTCCCCGCGCAACGTGTCGACCGCTCGCGACCTGAGCAAGCTGTTGATCGCCGCGCACAAATACCCGTTGCTGACAGAGCTGAGCACGACCAAGGAAAAAACCGTCTCGTTCCGTAAACCCAACTACAGCCTGGGCTTTCGCAACACCGACCATTTGGTCCGCAAGCCGGACTGGGACATTCAACTGACGAAAACCGGTTTCACCAACGAAGCCGGTCACTGCTTGGTGCTGGTGACCCGGATGAGTAACCGTCCGGTTGCCCTGGTGCTCCTGGACGCTTATGGCAAATACACACACTTTGCCGATGCTGCCCGCATCCGCAATTGGGTCGAAACTGGCAAGAGCGCCAATGTGGCTTCTGCAGCCCTGCAGTACAAATCGGACAAGAACCTCAAGCAGCGCCAGAGTGGTGTAGTTGAAGCTTCGAAGTAAGCAGGCAGCTACAGCAGGCAAAAGCCCCGATCATTCGGGGCTTTTTTTCGTCAGCTGTTAATCGTTGGGCAGAGGCATCTGGTCATCATCCGGAATGCCATCACCTTTGCTTGGGTCTCGCCAGTCCTGCGGATGTTTGGTCGGCACCACCGTCGGCCGCGCCAGCGGATCGCGCATCGGGCTGTCCGGATCCATCACTGGGTCCGTGTCCTGCTCGGGAGTGGTCGGAACGGTTTCCGGACGCTTATCGTCGAAACTGGAATCGGTAGACATACGCACCTCCATTGGACCTAGGGTTTCAGATTGCCCAGTGGATCGTAGGGTTTGGCCGGGGCCTTGGGGTTGTCGCCCGGTTTCACATCCCTCGGTGCCTTGGCCGGTCCGACGGGATCAACCTGAGGATCGGAAAGGTCCGGGGAATCCGGGTCGAACCCCAGTTCATCACCGGAGGAATGTTCAGATGAATGCGGGCCAACAGGCGTGGGGGGATGAGCCATGGGCACCTCCTGATCTCGAACCGATGGTTGCAGGTCGTTATAGATCAGAGGCTGGCGACGGGCAATGGTGCCCGTCGGGTGACCAACGGACTTACTGCGCGGCCAAGGCTTTTTTAGCCTTGGTCGCCGCTTGTTCCTGACCGGCCTGAGCCAGATCGTTGGCGGCCTTGAGCCAACGCTGCTGATCGACCTGAGCCGGGATCTGCGTCGGCTTCTGGATCAGCACGGCCCAACCACCGGCGTCCTTGAACGCCGACTCGAAGGAACTGAAGCTCATCAGTTCGCGGCGATTCATCCCGGCGCGCAGCAGGACCGTCTGCTTCTGACGGTTGTAGCCGGCAAGAATGGCGTAACGCGGTTCGGCCCACATGGCCGAGCCTTCAGTGAAGCGCACCATCACCGGATATCCGGCGGCGACTTGCGTCAATAAAGCCGGAAGGTTGCTGTCGACGGGATAAACGATCATCCCGTACTCGCGGGCCAGGTTCTGCATGTTCTGTTGCAACTGGGCTTCGCCCCCCGGCAAATGCAAGGGCTTGTCGAGCAAACCCGGGGTGATCACGATGCCCTGCTGGGACAGCATGCTGGCCAGTACCTGCGGCCCGCTTTGATAGGCATCGCCCCGATAGAATCGGCCGCTGAGTTCGACACGCTCCGGCAAACGCTTGATCTCGGGAGCAACGCTACCGGCACAGCCCGCCAGGCTTGCCACGCAACCCGCTATCAGCATGGCCGACAAAATTCGAGAAAATACCCGCACCATCATCTCTCTCTTGTTCAGGTTCAGACGCCAGGCAACCCCACTCCTGGCTTGGTTGTCGATCATAGGTTGCCGCGCCGCTACGGTATAGCTCTAAACGGTAGTTGAGTGCATTCGATAGAGCGAACTGGTTGGTGACAGGCGACTTTCGGTCAATAGCCTGAAATGCAGCAACGGCTAGACTGTTCCCTGATGCGACAGCAGCAATGCGTGTGCGCCCGTAACGGGGCAAAGAGGAGGCACGGATGAGCCTGACAATGATCATTGTGATGTTGATTTCCGGTTGGCTGGCGGTAGCCGGCGCCATGCTGTGGGGCGTGCTGCGCATTACCCGTCGCCACCATCACCCTGTTCAGCCAGCACCTGCGCCGAAAACGGACAAGACGCCGAGCCAACACGCCAACGCTCACTGACAAAGACTTTTAGCCGATGCAAACAAAAACGGCCGCCTGCACTCCTTGGAGTTCAGGCGGCCGTTCCTTTCAGCAACGATTAAGCTTCAGCAGCAACCCGCTTCTGCCTTACCCGGCGGGACATCATGTTCAACATCTCGATCGAAGCCGAGAATGCCATGGCCGCATAGACGTAGCCTTTCGGTACATGGGCGCCAAAGCCTTCGGCAATCAGCGTCATGCCGATCATGATCAGGAAGCCCAGCGCCAACATCACCACCGTCGGGTTATCGTTGATGAATTTGGCCAGCGGATCAGCCGCAAACAACATCACCAGCACCGACACCACCACCGCGATGATCATGATCGGCAAGTGCTCGGTCATGCCGACTGCGGTGATGATGCTGTCGATGGAAAACACCATGTCCAGCATCAGGATCTGACCGATCGCAGCGGCAAAGCCCAGGGTCACGGTCGACGTCTTCGAGGTCGGATCTTCCGGGGCCGGGTCCATGCTGTGATGGATCTCGGTGGTCGCCTTCCACAACAGGAACAGGCCACCGCCGATCAGGATCATGTCCTTCCAGGAGAACGCATGGCCGAGAATCTCGATCACCGGCGCGGTCAACTGGACGATGAACGCGATGGTGCTCAACAGGCCGAGTCGCAGGATCAGCGCCATGCCGATACCGATGCGTCGCGCCTTCTGCCGGTGCTGCTCGGGCAGTTTGTTGGTCAGGATCGAGATGAAGATCAGGTTATCGATGCCGAGCACGATTTCCATCACTACCAGGGTGGCGAGGGCGACCCAGGCGGTGGGGCTGGCGGCAAGTTGTAAAAGGTAGTCCATGGGTCAGTCCTGACTCGTTGTAATACGGTTTAGATTTCCTGGGAGGAAGATTCGGATTTTTCCGCATCTTTTTCCGGTGATTCTTTTTTGCCGCTCAACCCGCCGGTGGCATCGCTGAGCGCTTGTTCGGCGGCCTTGTGGGTATCGTCAATCGCCTGTTTGGCACTTTCGGCGGCCTTGCCCATCAACTGTTGCGCGCTTTTCTCAGCCTGGTCGCAACCGGCCAGTACCAGTAAAGACGTGATCAACAGTGCCGTGGTTTTCAGCTTCATGATGCTTTCCTCGATAGAACAAACGGGACCTGAACGATGGCCCGTTGATAGCGACGCATTCTAGGGAGAGGAACACTTCAGGAAAATTCGTATTTTCAGCGGTTATACTTCGGTTTTTACGAACTGTAGACCAACATGCTCAACTATCGGCAGTTACATTACTTCTGGGTGGTGGCCAAGACCGGCAGCATCGTGCGCGCCTGCGAGCAGCTGAACCTGACACCCCAGACCATCAGCGGGCAAATATCCCTGCTCGAACAAACCTACGGTATCGAATTGTTTCGCCGGGTAGGCCGGCAACTGGAACTCACCGAAGCCGGGCGACAAACCCTGTCCTACGCCGAGCAAATGTTTCAGCTGGGCGGCGAACTGGAGCTGATGTTGCGGGCACAACCCAATGAACAGCAGATTCTGTTTCGCGTCGGCGTGGCGGACGTAGTGCCCAAATCCATCGTCTATCGCCTGATCGCACCGACCATGGAGTTGAGCGAACCACTGCGCATCACTTGCCGCGAGGACAAACTAGAACGCTTGCTGGCCGACCTGGCGATCCAGCGCCTGGATCTGGTGATTTCCGACAGCCCGATGCCGTCGCACCTGGACATCAAGGGCTACAGCCAGAAACTCGGTGAGTGCGGGATCAGCTTCTTTGCCACCCCTGAGCTGGCGGCACGTTACGGTCACGACTTTCCGCGCAATCTGCACGGTGCGCCGCTGCTGATTCCCGGCCCGGAAACCGTAGTACGCAGCCGTTTGCAGCGCTGGTTCGCCGAGCAGCAGATCCAGCCACAAATTGTCGGCGAGTTTGACGACAGCGCCCTGATGCAGGCTTTTGGCCAATCCGGCAGCGGGATTTTCATCGGCCCGAGCGTGATTGCCGATGAAGTGCAACGCCAGTATGGCGTGGAAGTGATCGGCCAGACCGACGCGGTGAGCGAGTCGTTCTATGCCATCTCAGTGGAGCGCAAGGTCAGACACCCCGGCATTGTTGCCATTACCGAAGGTGCCCGACGTCAGCTGTTTACCGAGTTTTAAGGCGCTCAGGCGCAAACTTCCCGGGGCTGGAAGGTCATCAGCGCAATCGCCAGCAGGATCGAGGCGAGGATAAAAGCCGCCGCGGCGAAGCCAAGGCCTTGCAGGCCGACGCTGTCGATCACCCGCCCACCGATCATCGCGCCCAGGCCGATGCCGAGGTTGGCCCCGGCGATGTTCAGCGACGCGGCGAACGCCGGCGCCTCGGGTGCGGCTTTCATCAGGCGCACATGGCTGACCAGGAACAACGCTGCCTGGGTCACGCCCCAGATGCCCATCGCCGCCGCCAGACCGACCGGCGAATGGATATTCGGCACCAGCGCCACCAGGCCGGCAATCATGAATGCACAAAACATCATCGACGCCATCAGCGGATGACGATCCACCGCCCGGCCGCCCAGGGAGTTGCCGATCAGCCCGACCGCGCCGAAGCCCATCAGGCACCAGCCGACCACGGTGCCGTTGAAGCCCGCCAGACGCTCGAGGATATCGGCCAAATAGGTATAGGCCGTGAACATGCCGCTGAACACAATCACCGACAGCAACACATGCCCCAGCATCAGCGGGCTGCGCAGGATCTTGAACTGCGAAATGAAACTCACCTGATGCTGGTGCAAGTTGGTCTTCGGCAGGTAGATAAACAGCAGCAACGCCTTGGCAAAGGCGATGACCGCCAGAATGGCAAAGGCACTGCGCCAGCCGAACGCGTCGGAAATCAGCGTGCCCACCGGAATGCCGAACACCGTAGCGCAGACAATGCCGAAACCGATCTTGGCAATGGCGCGACCGGCGTAATCCGGCCCGACGATGTCCACCGCCGTCTCGCTGGCCAGCGCCCAGAACACCGGCAGCCCCAGCGCCGGGATCAGCCGGGCAAACGCCATCACCCAGATGTTCGGCGCCAGCGCCGCCAGCGTGTTGGCCAGGCCGAACAGGATCAGCACCGAGATGAACAGCTTGCGCCGCTCGAAGCGAGCGAAATAGGCAGTCAGAAACGGCCCGAACGCGGCCACAGTGAAGGCGAACAGGGTCACCAGCAAACCCGCTTGCGGGATGCTGACGTCAAGGTCGCGGGCGATAGCCGGCAACAGGCCGACAATGATGAATTCCGTGGTCAGCACCGTGAAACCGGCGGCAGACAACAGAAGAATGGGCAATAACCGCATGCACAACTCCAGAAAACGACGACACCAGCGATAGCCCGGAGGCCCACTGGCAGACATGAAAATGAGGATGGCGAAGCTTAACAGAGTGTTTCCAGTCAGAGTTGCACGAACCTGCCGATCTCGTTGATTGCCCGAGTGGCGGATCGTCACAGGTCTGAAGGATCGTGCCTGCGCTGTGATAAAGTCCGCGCCCTGAAAAACGTACACCCTGTGGTTAATGCCGATTATTTAAGGGCAAAACCTGTGGGAGCGAGCTTGCTCGCGATGGCGGACTGTCCGACAACGCAACTATGGACTGTGCCACCGTCATCGCGAGCAAGCTCGCTCCCACAAGAAATGCGACGTTCAACACCTTAAATGACATTGATCCCTGTGTTCCCCACTCGGTTTCCCGTCTGCGGCCTGCCCTGTTTGTTGCTGCACACCTGCGAAACCTTGCACCTAAAAAAATCAGAGATGCCGTTTTATGACTGCTTCATCCCCTTCTCTATTGCAACGCCTCAAACGCTTGAGCCTGGTCACGCAGATTGTGATCGGCCTGATCGCCGGTATTGCCCTGGCCCTGTTTGCCCCTGACGCGGCGAAGTCCACGGCGTTCATCGGCAAAGTGTTTGTCAGCGCATTGAAAGCCGTCGCGCCGATTCTGGTGTTTGTGTTGGTCATGGCGTCGATTGCCAACCATAAACACGGTCAGGAAACCCACATCCGGCCGATTCTGTTCCTGTATCTGCTGGGCACTTTCGCCGCCGCCGTGGTCGCGGTGGTTGCCAGCATGATGTTCCCGTCGAGCCTGGTGCTGTCGACCCAGGACGTCGCGGTCACGGCGCCGGGCGGGATTGGCGAAGTGCTGCAAAGTCTGTTGCTGAGCGTGGTCGACAATCCGGTCAGCGCCCTGATGAACGCCAATTTCATCGGCATTCTGGCGTGGGCCATCGGCATGGGCATCGCCATCCGCCATGCCGGCGACACCACCCGCGAAGTGCTGGGCGACTTGTCCAACGGCGTGACGGTGATCGTACGCCTGGTGATCAGCTTCGCCCCGCTGGGCATCTTCGGCCTGGTGGCCTCGACCCTCGCCACCTCCGGCTTCGGCGCCTTGATCGGCTACGCGCACCTGCTGGCCGTGCTGCTCGGCTGCATGCTGTTCGTGGCACTGGTGATGAACCCGCTCATCGTGTTCTGGAAACTGCGCCGCAACCCGTACCCGTTGGTGCTGACCTGCCTGCGCGAGAGCGGCATCACCGCATTCTTCACCCGCAGCTCGGCGGCGAACATTCCGGTCAACCTGGAATTGAGCAAGCGCCTGGGCCTTCACGAAGACACCTACTCGGTATCGATCCCGCTGGGCGCGACCATCAACATGGCCGGCGCGGCGATCACCATCACCGTGCTGACCCTGGCGGCGGTGCACACCCTCGGTATCGCGGTGGACATTCCGACTGCGATCCTGCTGAGCGTCGTGGCAGCGATCTGCGCCTGCGGTGCTTCGGGGGTGGCCGGTGGTTCGCTGTTGCTGATTCCACTGGCGTGCAGCCTGTTCGGCATCCCGAGCGAAATCGCCATGCAGGTGGTGGCGGTGGGTTTCATCATCGGCGTGTTGCAGGACTCGGCGGAAACCGCGCTGAACTCCTCTACCGACGTGCTGTTCACCGCGGCGGCTTGCCTGGGTGAAGAGCAGAAAGCAGCACGATTGGCCTGACACACACCACCCCATGTGGGAGCGGGCTTGCTCGCGAAAGCGGTGGGTCAGCCAACATTGATGTAGCTGACACTCCGCCTTCGCGAGCAAGCCCGCTCCCACAGGATTTGTGGTGTAGCTGAACAATGCGTGCACATGAAAAAGCCCCCGCAGCCTGAGGTTGCGGGGGCTTTTTTGTACCTGGGCGGTTTAGAACGCGCCCATGTAGTCGCGCTTGCCTACTTCCACGCCGTTGTGGCGCAGCAGTGCGTAAGTGGTGGTGACGTGGAAGAAGAACTGCGGCAGGCCGTAGGTCAGCAGGTAGGACTGGCCGCTGAAGCGTTTCTCTTTCGGCGTGCCCGGGCGGGTGACGATCTCGATGCCTTCCTTGCCGTTGATCTGCTCCGGTTTGATGCTGCCGATGAAAGCCAGGGCCTTGGCGATCAGCGCTTGCAGTTCGGCGAAGGTGGTTTCGCTGTCGTCGTACTTCGGCAATTCGACTTCGGCCAGGCGACCGGAAACGCCTTTGCTGAAATCAACGGCGATCTGCACCTGACGCACCAGCGGGAACATGTCCGGGAACAGGCGCGCTTGCAGGAACGCGTTAGGGTCGATGTTTTTTTCGGTGGCGTGAGCCTCGGCCTTTTTCAGTACATCGCTCAGGGCGTTGAGCATTTGCTGGAAAACAGGCACGGAAGCGTCATACAGGGAAATGGTCATGGCAGGTCTCGTGTGGTGACGGGAGGATCGCGGGAAACCTGTGGGAGCGTGCTTGCTCGCGATGGACGTGAACGATAACGCGTTCTGTCTGAATACACGCGTCGCGCTGGAGTCCATCGCGAGCAAGCTCGCTCCCACAGAGGTTCGATTTTGGCCGATTATAGCCGTGCGCCGCCCATCTGAGACCGGTCTTTTTCAGCTGCCGTACACTTTGGCCGCCGGGACCGCTTGCGTCAGCAGTTGCGCGACGGCATCGCCCATCTCGCCAACCGCCCAGCGGCCCTGGCGATCCAGTTGCGGGCCACGGCGCCAGCCGTCGGCAATCGACAACTTGCCGCCCTCGACTTCGAACATCTGCCCCGTCACCTCGGCGGACGCCTCGGAACCCAGCCACACCACCAGCGGCGCGACGTTTTCCGGGGCGAAGTAATCGAAGCCCTCTTCAGGCTTTTTCATGGTGTCGGCGAACACCTGCTCGGTCATCCCGGTACGCGCGGCCGGCGCCAGGGCGTTGGCGGTGATCCCGTAGCGGTGCAGTTCAGCCGCCTGCACCAGCGTCAGCGAGGCAATACCGCCCTTGGCCGCTGCGTAGTTGGACTGGCCAATGGAACCCTGCAAACCGGCGCCAGAACTGGTGTTGATGATCCGCGCATCGACCTTGGCGCCGCCCTTGGCCTGTTCACGCCAGTACTTCACGGCGTGGCTGGAAATGCAGAAGTGGCCCTTCAGGTGCACGGCCACCACGCTGTCCCAGTCGGATTCGCTGAGGCTGGCGAACATGCGGTCGCGGCAGATGCCGGCGTTGTTGACCACCACGTTCAGGTCGCCAAAGGTTTCGATGGCCTGACGCACGATCAACCCTGCCGAATCGTAGCGGGTGATGTCGTCGCTGTTGGCCACGGCGCTGCCACCCTGGCCGAGGATTTCGCCTACCACAGCCAGTGCCGCTTCGCGGTTGATGTCGTTGACCACTACTTTCGCGCCTTCGGCAGCGAAGGCCAGTGCATAGGCGCGGCCCAGTCCACCGCCGGCGCCGGTGATGATCACGACGCGGTTTTCACAGATATTCATGCGGGTATTCCTTCAGATTCATAACTAATCGACACAATCCCCTGTGGGAGCGGGCTTGCTCGCGAAGGCGGTGAGTCAGTCATCATCAATGTTGAATCTCATGGCCCCTTCGCGAGCAAGCCCGCTCCCACAGGGGTTGGTGGCGTTCTGATTTACAGGCGTTCGATGATGGTCACGTTGGCCTGGCCGCCGCCTTCGCACATGGTCTGCATGCCAAAGCGTCCGCCGCTGCGCTCCAGCTCATGCAGCAGGCTGCACATCAAGCGGGTGCCGGTGGCGCCCAGCGGATGGCCGAGGGCAATCGCGCCGCCGTTGACGTTGGTCTGGTCGTGGGGATAGCCCGTCTCTTTGAGCCAGGCCATGGCCACCGAAGCAAAGGCTTCGTTGATCTCCACGCGGTCGATGTCTTCGAGCTTCATGCCGGCACGCTTGAGCGCGTAGGCGGTGGCCGGGATCGGCGCGGTGAGCATCCAGATCGGGTCTTCGGCGCGCACGCTCAGGTGATGGATGCGTGCCCGTGGCGTCAGGCCGTAACGCTTGAGCGCCGCCTCCGAGACGATCAGCATCGCGCTGGCGGCGTCGCAGGTCTGGCTCGACACCGCGGCGGTGACCCGGTCGCAACCGAACAGAAACTCCAGCTCGGCCATTTTTTCCAGACTGGTCTGGCGTGGCGTTTCATCGTGCAGCACACCGGCCAACGGCACGATTTCGCGGTTGAAGCGGCCTTGCTCGATGGCCTGCAAGGCACGTCGATGGGACTCAAGCGAATAGGCTTCGAGCTGCGCCCGGGACAGGTCCCACTTTTCCGCGATCATCTGCGCCGAACGGAATTGCGTCGGCGGTTGCGCGCCGTAGCGCCGCACCCAGCCTTCGGAGCCGCTGAACGGATCGGTGAAGCCCAAGGGCTCGGCAGCGATCATCGCCGAGGAAATCGGGATCTGGGTCATGGTCTGCACGCCACCGGCGATGACCACGTCCTGGGTGCCGCTCATCACCGCCTGGGCGGCGAAGTGCACCGCTTGCTGGGACGAACCGCACTGGCGATCGATGGTGGTGCCCGGCACCGATTGCGACAGGCCGGCCGCCAGCCAACTGGTGCGGGCGATGTCACCGGCCAGCGGGCCGATGGTGTCGACACAGCCGAAGATCACGTCGTCGTAATCCTCGTCGGGTATGTCATTGCGCTCGACCAGCGCACGTAATACGTGGGCGCCCAGGTCGGCGGCGTGGATCTGGCTCAGACCACCCTTGCGCCGCCCGGTGGGCGTGCGCAGGGCGTCGACAATATAAGCTTCAGGCATGGTCTACCTCGGTATAAAAAGTAAAATCAGGCGCCGATAACCTGTGGGAGCGGGCTTGCTCGCGAAGAGGCCGGCACATTCAAAATTGATGTTGCCTGCCATGCCGCCTTCGCGAGCAAGCCCGCTCCCACAGGGTTTTCGGCGCTCTTACTGACGAGCATCAACCACAGTCGCCGTTAGAAAGTATTGCCCGCACCCAGCGCAGGGTTGCCGTCGAACAGCGCCGCGCGAATCCGTCCTTTATGACGGCCGCGATCGCCCCAGACCTTGTCCAGCGCCCAGGCGCGTTTCATGAACAGTTGCAAGTCGACTTCCCAGGTGTAACCCATGGCGCCGTGGGCCTGGATGCTGTTCTTCGCGGCGAGCATGGCCGCTTCCGCGGTTGCCAGTTTGGCGTGGGACACCAGCACGTCCTGCCCCGGTTGCTGTTCGGCCAGCGCATAAGCGGCGCGGTAGAGCGGGCCTTTGGCAAACTCGATCTGCACCGCGACGTTGGCCATCAGATGCTTGACCGCCTGGAACGAGCCGACAGGCTTGCCGAACTGCTTGCGCTCGAAGGTGTAGTCCACCGCCAGGTCGACCATGCGTTTGGCCAGCCCGAGCAATTGCGCGGCACTGGCGAGGGCGCCACGGTTGAAGGCGGCTGCCCACAAGCGCCGTCCCTGTTCGCCGCTGGCGACACAGGTGGCGGGCGTTGGCGTCCATTCGACCTGGAACAACTGACGGCTCGGGTCGACCGACTCGTTGCGGATCAGGCGCACGGCGTCGCGCTCCAGTGCATGCACTTCATCGCCATTGGCCAACAACAGCAGATCGGCAACATGGGCATCGCTGACCAGCGGATTGCCCGGTTCGGAAACGGCCAGCCGCGCACTGCCCTCGGCGACCCGCGTCAACCAGTATTGCTTGAGCGTCGCGTGTTGCTCATTGAGGGCGGCGAGCAACGGCACGCCGACCAGCATGGTGTCCACCAACGGCTCAGGCAGACCGGCGTAACCGCATTCCTGGGCAATCAGCACGAAGTCCAGCTCATTCATGCCCATGCCGTCCTGCGCCTCGGGCACGGTCAGCGCGGTCAGGCCCAGCCCCACCAGTTGCGCCCAGAGTCGTTCACTGCGCCCGCTGTCGCTCTGCCACAGTTCGCGAATGCGCTCGGGGGTGACTTCGTTGATCAGGAAGCTGCGGACGTTGTCCTGAAACAGCAGTTGGTCGCGGCTGAAACTAAAGTCCATGGTCTATTCCTCAGGCACGCGGCATGCCGAGCATGCGTTCGGCAATGATGTTGCGCTGGATCTCGTTGGTGCCGGCGTAGATCGGCCCGGCCTGGGCAAACAGGAAACCGTCCAGCCAATGGCCGACGTCACCGGCGGCCGGGGCTTGCGGCAGCAGCTCGCCACGCAAACCAAGAATGCTCATGGCGGTGTCGTGCATGCGCTGGTCGAGTTCGGACCAGAAGATCTTGTTGGTCGACGATTCCGGCCCGATCTTGCCGCCCCGCACCAGTTGCGAGGCGGTCATGTAGGTGCTCAGGGTGTACGCCTCGGCATCGAGCCAGGCGCGCATCACCGCCTCTCCGATGGCCGGGTCGCGGTCGGCCTGCTCGCGGTTGGCCAGGTACAGCTGCACCAGACGCTTGGCGGTTTCCTGGAAGCGCGCCGGCGAACGCAGCAGCAAACCGCGCTCGAACCCGGCGGTGGACATCGCCACGTGCCAGCCCATGCCCTCGCCACCAAGAGCGTTTTCCACCGGCACCTTGACGTCATCGAAGAAGATTTCGGCGAAACCCGGCAAGCCGTTGAGCTGCGGAATCGGCCGCACGGTGATGCCCGGCGTGTCCAGCGGCAGCAGGATAAAGGTCAGGCCGTGATGACGCTGGGACTGCGAGTCGGTACGGAAAATACCGAACGCCCAATCGGCCCACACCGCGCGGGTCGACCAGGTTTTCTGGCCGTTGATCACGTAGTGGTCGCCCACCCGTTCAGCCTTGGAGCGGATCGCCGCCATGTCGGAACCGGCACCCGGTTCGGACCAGGCCTGGGCCCAGATGTCTTCGCCGGTGGCCATGCGCGGCAGGAACCGTGCCTTTTGTTCTTTGCTGCCGTACTCCATCAGGGTCGGGCCGAGCAGGAAGATGCCGTTCTGGTTGACCCGTGCCGGTGCCCCGGAACGGTAGTATTCCTCTTCGAAAATCAGCCATTCGATCAGGTCGCAGCCGCGCCCGCCGAGCTCGGTCGGCCAGGTGACCATGCCCCAACGGCCTTCGTTGAGTTTGGCTTCCCAGGCGCGGTGCTCGGCAAAGCCCTGTTCGGTGTCGAACGATTGCAGCGGTTCACTCGGTACATTGGCCGCCAGCCAGGTCCGCGCCTCAACGCGAAAGGCCTGCTGGGCCGGGGTATAGGTCAGGTCCATGGATATGCCTTCAGCCGTTGAATCGGGCATCGCGTTTCTCGACGAACGAGTCGCGTGCTTCCTGAGAGTCCAGTGAGCGGTAGGCTTCGAGGGTGAAGCCCTGCTCCCAGCGGTATTTGTCTTCCAGATTGCCGTCTTCAATGCCGGTCAACGCTTCCTTGGCCAGGCTGATCATGCCCGGGCTCTTGGCGGCGATGGTGCGGGCGATCTGCAACGCGGCTTCGCGCAAGTCTTCGCGCTTGACCACCCGCTCCACGGCGCCCAGGCGATACGCCTCGGCGGCGTCGATCGGCTCGCCGGTGAAGTACATGTGGCGGACTTTCTGCACCGGGAACAGCCGCTGCAAATGCGCGCCGCCGCCCATGGCGCCGCGATCAACTTCCGGCACGCCGAAGGTGGCGCACTCGGACGCGACGATGATGTCGGCAGCGCCGCAGATGCCGATGCCACCGCCCAGCACGAAGCCGTGCACGGCGACAATCACCGGTTTCGGGTTGCGGTGAATGGCCTTGAAGCTGTCGTAGTTGCCCTTGTTCACCGCGACGATCAGGTTGCCGTCGGCGGCCAGTTCCTTGATATCAACCCCGGCGCAGAAGCCGCGACCTTCGGCGCGAATCACGATCACCCGCACGTCGCTGTTGCGGCCCAGGCCTTCGATCTCGCTGGCGATATCGGTCCAGCCCTGGCAATTGAAAGCGTTGACCGGTGGCCGGTTGAACACCAGTTCGGCAATGCCGTTATCTAACCTGACGCTAAATGGTTTCATGGTTTCCTTCCTTCACAATGCATGGCCCCTTACGACACACGGCGGCACAGCTCGCCCAGGCGCGCTTCGGCGTCGCGGACGATCTGTTCAATCAATTGGGCGCAGCTGGGCAAGCTGTCGATGGATGCGGCGATCTGTCCGGCAGGCAACACGCCGGCAGCTGGTTGCCCGTCGACCATGGCTTTCTGGATCACCATCGGCGCGTTGGCGGCCATGATGCTTTGCGCGGCGGTCAGCTCACCGCTGCCGCGCATCTTCAGTGCGCTGGTCAGCAGTTGAGTCAGGCTCATACCCGTGTGGCGGCGGTAGGCCAAACCACTCTGCAAGGCCAGCAACAGGCGCTTGAGGCCACCGCTGTTTTCCAGCCGGTTGAGCAATTCATTGCGGATCATCCGTTGCGGCATGCCGTCGATGGCACGGCTGATGATGATCGCGGCCGGGTCCTTGACCGCCAGGTAACGCGCCAGGGTCGCCTGCGGCACCGGGCTGTCGGCGCACATCAGAAAACGCGTGCCCATGGCGATGCCTTCGGCACCGTAGGCCAGGGCCGAAATCAGACCGTTGCCGTCCTTGAAACCACCCGCCGCCACCACCGGCACGGAGACTGCGTTGACCACTTGGTCGAGCAGCATCGAGGTCGGCACCGAGCCGGTATGCCCGCCGCCCTCGCCGCCTTGCACCGTCACCGCATCAGCGCCCATTTCCACGGCTTTCTGCGCATGCTTGAGCGCGCCGACCGTGGGAATGCACACCACGCCGGCGTCTTTCAGGCGACTGATCATCTGCTTGCCCGGCGAACGGCTGTAACTGACCGCGCGGACTTTATGGCGCAAAACCAACTCGACGATCTCGCCGGCATTGGCCTGGTACATGTGGAAATTCACCCCGAACGGCTGATCGGTCAGGCGCTTGGTTTCGAGGATCGCAGCCTCCATGAGCGGCGGCTCGATGGTCGCCCCGGCGAGAAAACCGAAACCGCCGGCATTGCCCGTGGCCGCCACCAGTTTCGGGTCAGCGACCCAACCCATGGCGGTCTGGATGATTGGGTAGCGGCAACCGAGCAATTCGGTCAAACGGGTATTCAACGAGATCGCCATGCTCACGCCCCGTCCGCTTTGCGTTGCGAACTGGCCATGGCCTTGGCGTCGTAGCCGCCGAGGCGGTCGCCGGACACCAGTTCGTTGTGGGCATGGGCGAAGTGATGCAGGCCGAACACCATGTCCATGGTCGCGCGCTTGCCCATCAGGTCTTCGGCGTTGTTCACCGCTTGCTTGCTCAATTGCAGGCCCAGGCGCGGCATCTGGGCGATGCGCCCGGCGATGTCGAGCGCCTGTTGCTCCAACTCGTCGCGAGCAACCACCCGATTGAGCATGCCCATCTGATAGGCCCGTGGCGCCGGCATGCGCTCGCCGAGGAACAGGAATTCCTTGGCGATGCGCGGGTTCAATTCATGCACGTGGGCGAAATACTCGACCCCGGGAATGCCCATGCGCACCACCGGATCGGCGAAATAGGCATCCTCGCTGGCGACGATCAGGTCGCAGACCCAGGCCAGCATCAGCCCACCGGCAATGCACGCGCCCTGGACCATGGCGATGGTCGGTTTGGGCATCTCGCGCCAGCGCCGGCACATGCCCAGATAGACTTCCTGCTCGCGGGCATAGAGAAACTCGCCACCCGGTTTGTTGGTGTGGTCGTACCAAAGGCTCGCCCGATCGAACGTTTTGTCGACGTCACGCCCCGGCGTGCCGATGTCATGCCCGGCGGAGAAATGCTTGCCCGCGCCGCGCAACACAATGACCTTCACCTCGTCGTCATCGCAGGCCCGGCGAAACGCCGCGTCTAGCGCATAAGTCATCTGCGAGTTCTGTGCGTTGTGGTACTCGGGGCGGTTCATGGTGACGATTGCCACCGCCTCGCGCACTTCGTACAGGACCACTTCGGCCTCGTTCTTGTCGTTATGTTCAGCCATCACTTGTCTCCGAAAACGCGGGCGCTCAGCGCTGGCCTGGCGGATTGTCTTTAAGCTGCAGGGCGCGCAGGTTGTGCGGGTCCAGACGCTGGATCAGTTGCAATTGCTCGGCGGTCGGGGCCGCGGTGGTCGGGCAGTCGTCCGGCACGTGCAACTCGAACCCGGTGTTGTCCTGGACCTGCGCCGCCGTCACGCCGGGGTGCAGCGAACGAATGCGCATCTGCCGTTGCGGGCCCTGGAAATCCAGGACGCAGAGGTCGGTGATGATCAGGCGGATGTCGATGTCGTCCAGCGACCAGCCCCGTGCCAGGCGGGCCGGGTTGTAGCCGACCGAGGCGACCATATCGACCTCGCCCTCGACGAACACCCGGCGGTTGTGGCTCGGCACGCAAAACGAGTTGGCGTGGCTGATCGAGTTGCCGGGGAAACCGCGCACACCGAGCATCTGCGCCTTGGGTTTGGCGTAGTCGCCGATGCAGGAAATGTTCGCCTGGCCAAAGCGGTCGATCTGGGTCGGGCCGACCAGGGCATGGCGCTTGCCGCCCCAGACGTTGTCGAAAATCCGCGAGAACCCCATCCAGCTGTCACGCTTGGGCTCGTAGCCCTTGCGCGCGCCCAAAGGCACCGGTTCGGCGACCATGTAGGCTTCGGAGTCGGTCATCAGCAGTTGCGGGTTGCTGGTCAGCATGGCCAGCGAAGCGGCCAGACGCGGGATCACGCCGATGCCGCTGGCCAACACTTCGCCGTCTTCGCGCCAGGCTTCGGACGCGGCGCAAATCATCAACTCAGCGAGGCTGTAATCAGTAGTGCTCATCGGAAGGCTTCCTTAGAAAATCGGCAACGGCAGTTCACGGATCGCAGCCAGGCCGCCAACCTTGTCCAGATACTGTTCGTGGGTGCAGTCGACGTAGTCGCGCACGTACCCTTCCCAGCCATCGGCCGCCTGCACCGTGGCGTTGTAGGCCTTGAAGTGCGCGACGTCGAAACCGTACAGCGGCGCGCAGGACGACGGATGCGCACCGCCCGGCACGTGGGCCACGGCGGTGGTCAGGTTGCGTTCCCAGAACACTTGATGGGCGCGGGCGCTGTTCTGGTGGAAATACTCGCTGTCGACCAGTTCATCGCAGGTCACGTAGCTGTGGGTCGCGGCCCGCACGAACAGGTCGTCCATGTAGTGATCCGGACCGTTGATCTGGCACACGCCGCGTTTGTCGGCGCGGTCGACATGCACCAGCGCCGCGTCGAGATTAAGGGCCGGCATGGCGACCCAGTCCTTGCCATCGGCATAGGGCGAGGCGATCAACTTGATCTGGCGGTTGTGGCGCAGTACGTCAGTGCCCAAGCCCACGGCGGTCGGAATGAACGGCACATTCATCGCTGCGGCGCGCAGGCCAAGCAGCAACATGCCTTCATCGATCTCCATCACGTCCAGAGCCGCTTCCTGGCGCGCCTTGCGGAAGTACGGCTCCAGCGGAATGAAATCCAGGGAGACGAAGGCGAACACCAGTTTTTTGATCTTGCCGGCGGCGCAAAGCATGCCGACATCCGCCCCCCCGTATGCAACAACAGTCAGCTCCTTGAGGTCCGAGCGCAGAATCTCCCGCACCAGCGCCATCGGCTTGCGGCGCGGGCCCCAGCCACCGATGCCGATGGTCATGCCGTCACGCAGTTGGCCGACGATCTCGGCGGTGGTCATTTGCTTGTCCATCGTCATGTTCCTCATTGGCGACCGACACTGAAGTCGTGGCCCCAGTGGCTGACCACGGTGCTTTCGAACGGCGTGTGGCGGTCCCAATCGACCACCAGGCCATCGCAGCCGTATTCCAGGTCAAACCCGGACGGGGTCTTGATATAGAAAGAAATCATCTGGTCGTTGGTGTGCTGGCCGAGGGTGGCCGACAGCTTCACGCCGTTGGCGTGCACGCGGTCCAGGGCGCGGCCGACTTCGTCCAGCGCGTTGACCTCGACCATCATGTGCACGCAGCCGTGGGGCATCGGGCACTCGAAAATCGCCAGCGAGTGGTGGCGGCCGTTGTTGCAGTGCAGGAAGTGGATGCGCTTTTGCGGCTCGGCCGGGTCCGGGGTGAAGCGGACTTTCATCAGGTCCGACAGGCCGAAACCCATCACTTGTTCGTAGAAATCGCGGCAGCGCTCGAAGGTCGGTGCCGGCAGCACCACGTGGCCCATGCCGAGGTCGTTGGTGACAAAACCTTTGACGCCGACCGGCGAGACGAATCGGGCGAAGTCCTGCAACGGGCCCCAGAAAATTTCGTGGCGATTGCCATCCGGGTCGCTGAAGTGCACCAGCTCCTGGACCTTGCGCAGCTCGGCTTCCGCCACGGTGCCGCGAGTCACTTGCACGTCGGCCTGTTGCAGCTCAAGCACCGCCTGCTCGAGAGCCGCTTTGCCAGCCACTTCCCAGCCGCAGGCACCGAAGCCGTTGTCGGCATTTTTCTGCACCAGGATGCGGTAGTGACGCTCATCCATCTTCAGGTACAGAAACTCATCGTTGCCGCTGACCATCATGCCCAGCACCTGACTCGCGTAATGACGCCATTGCGCCAGGTCGCTGGACAGCAGGGTGACGTAACCCAGACCACGGATATCCATGGATGCACTCCTCGTTTTACTCAGGCGATGCCACCCTTCGGCGACTGCCGGGGGAGACTTTATGTAGGGCCTATTCAAACGGGTTCGGCGAGGGCCAACATCGTCCAATGGGACTAGCAGATTTGATGGGGTACACGCATCAAAACTGTGGGAGCGGGCTTGCTCGCGAAGGCGGTGTGGCAGTCAACATAGATGTTGAATGTGCCGGCCTCTTCGCGAGCAAGCCCGCTCCCACAGGGGGGCAGTGGTGTTGCGGGTTTATGTAGGCGGATCGATTTGATCGAGTACACGGTTTGCGGTGATTTCGGCCAGCATCACGCTGTTGGAAATGCCCAGCAGGGCATTGCGGTCGCCGCCCTCCAGGTGATCCACCAGTTGATGGACCATCACATCCACCGAGGCCAGCGTTTCCACCAGGTAAACCATAAGGGTTTCGGTCTTGACTTCGGGGTCGACGGTAAACAGGGTACTGACGGTGCGCGGGGTGGCTTTGATGTCGGCAGACGACGGGAAGTGGAAGTCGAGGGCGCGTTCGGCGGCTTCGTTGAGTTTTTTTGAATCGGGTTCGTACGGGGATGTTGGATCGGTGTCCGGCGGATTGGGTGTGACCTTGAACATATTGTGGATTCCTGATGTGGGCTGGAACCACTTCTCTACTAAAAGAAGGGGTGGCAGCTGTACGCAGGTTAGTAGACCGGGGAATCCAAGAAGCCGGCGCGCCCAAGGGCGCCCTGCGTACAGCCACCATCAAAATGCAGGCACACAGCCTGATTGATGCGTTGTACGTCTTGGATTAAGCCTCGGGCTACTAAACCCGATCACTGGGAATCAGTGACATGAATCAAGTTACCGATGGCCTCCAAGGCGCACAAGCCGGCGGATTCTGGCGTACCTGTAGGCAATGCCGCAAGGTCTTGTAGCTTTCATCAAGTAACACTGACACTGGTTAAACAGGCTCTGTTTAAAGATCCACAGGATTAGTCCAGGCATAAAAAAACGGGCCTTGGGGACCCGTTGGAAAGTTGGCCTGACGTCCATGCCAGGCCTGAAGAACTGTAGCAGCTGCCGAAGGCTGCGTCCGAGTGCGCAGCGCTCGCAACCTGGCAAACCGAGTCCGTCCAGAAACACCGCCTATTGCCCTTTTTCGAGTGCTGCGCACTCGGACGCAGCCTTCGGCAGCTGCTACAGTTTTGCGCTATCTCAAATCAGCTCTTGCGAAAGTGCGGAATCACCTTCTCGCCAATGTTCTTCAGGGTTTCCAGCTGTGCCCACTGCGGCACGGTGCCCATCTGGCAGATGAACAGGATTTCGTCGGCGCCGGCATCGATCAGGCGCTGTACGTAGCCAATGCAATCCTCGACGGTGCCGTAGGCGTGGTTCGGGTTCATCATCGCCATGGTCGGGTCGGAGAAGTCGACGCTGACTTCTTCGGAGGCGAAGCGCGACTTGATCACGCTCTGGCCGTTGCCATCGACGAAGGTGTCGTCCTTCCACTTCTGCGGATCCGGACGCTCGCCACCGCCGTACCAGTAGCCCAAGGATTCCATGAAGTAGCGCTGGCCACGGATACCGATGCGGCGCGCTTCTTCGTTGTCGTCCAGCACGATGGCCGGGCACAGCGCGGCGATGTGACGGTTTGGACGGAAGCCCACTTGCTTCTTCTCATCGCGGTTGTCGTAAGCCGTGTGATACACCTCGACCTTCTTGGCGATCTCTTCCGGGCCACCGAAGCCCAGCACCAGGGCGCCCATGCCACGACCACCGGCATTCTTCAGCGACTCGGTGTTGGTGCACGCCAGGTACATCGGCGGGTGCGGGTCCTGATACGGCTTTGGATGGATCGGACGTTTGGGGATCTGCACGAAGTCGCCGTTGTGCTCGATCTCGTCCTGCACGAACATTTTCGGGATCAGGTACATCATCTCGTCGATCTGCGGCTGCAAGGTCGCCAGGTCGTAGCCGAAGGTGCCGGCTTCCTGCTGGGTGCCGCCCTTGCCGACGCCGAAGTGCACACGGCCCTTGGACAGCAGGTCGAGGGTGGCGATGCGCTCGGCGACCTTCACCGGATGGTTCATCGCCGGAGGCAGGCAGACCACACCGTGGCCGATGCCGATGCGCTCGGTTTTACCGGCCACGAAAGCCAGCATGGTTTCCGGCGCGGACATGTGCGAGTAGTTGCTCAGCGCGGTGTGTTCCACGCACCAGAAGGTGTCGAAGCCAAGCTTGTCGGCGAGGACGGCCTGCTCGACGGTGTCCTGGAAAATCTTGCGGTCGCCTTCGCGGCTGGAGTCCACCGTCTGGGCTTCGTAAATCAGGGAAAATTTCATGGTTGATCCTTGTGCTTATTTGGATGCGCAGTCGGCGCCGTAGACCTTCGCCTTACCGCCAATGCTCGTGCATCGACGGGGCGCTCGAATCACGCAAACGGACTAGCCCGATTTATAGAAAAGAGCCATGGGTAACGGTCAGAGGAAAAAGTCGTTGCTGTCCTGGCCCATGCTCACGCCGCCAAGGTTCCAGGCGTACTTGGCCGGGCTGTTGGCGACGTGGGCGCGACCGGTGTGAATGTCGCGGAAGGCACGGTTGATCGCGTGACTGCGGAAGATCGTCGAAGCACCGCTGTTGAACATCAGGTCGCCAACCGCCTTGGCGCACTTGTCGGCCACCAGCGCCGAGTCGTAACGCATCTTCACCCGCTCGGGCATGCTCAACGGCTCGCCCTTCTGCGCGCGCTCCAGCATCAAAGCGAAATTGCGATGCAGCACGGTCTTGCACTCGTCGACGCAGACCATGGCATTGGCCAGGGCCGATTGCGCGGCCGGGTCCTGGACCATTTTGCGACCATCGTTGACCCCGACCCGGGCGCGGTTGTGCTCGACAAACTGATCCACCGCACCTTGCAGGGCACCGATGGCGGACGACGACACCGCACGCACGAAAATCTGCCCGAATGGCAGACGGAACAACGGCGCAGTGTTCACCGCGTTGCCCGGACTGTTCTGCATGAAACCGTCGAACGCGCGATGGGTGCGGTACTCCGGCACAAAAGCGTTCTCCACCAGAATGTCGTGGGAGCCGGTGGCTTCCAGACCCATGACATTCCAGTTGTCGAGAATCTGGTAATCGCTGCGCGGCACCAGGAACGTCCGGTAATCCGGCGCCCCGCCCGCCTCGGCCGGCGGCACCAACGCACCGAGGAATACCCAGTCGCAATGCTTGCTGCCGGAAGAAAACCCCCAGCGCCCGCTCAACTTGAAACCACCTTCGACCCGCTCGACCTTGCCCACTGGCATGTATGAGGAGGAGATCAGCACGCTGGAATCGCTACCCCAGACATCCTGCGCGGCGCGGTCGTCGAACAGCGCCAGTTGCCAGTTGTGGATCGCTACCACGCCAAGTACCCAGGCTGAGGACATGCAGCCTTCGGCGAGGGTCATCTGCACGTCGAAGAAATCCTTGGGCTCCAGCTCATAGCCTTCCCAACGGGACGGTTGCAGGATGCGAAAGAACCCGGCGTCGTGGAAATCCTTCAGGGTTTCTTCAGGCAACTGGCCTGCTTGCGCGGCATTCAGGGCGCGTTCACGCAGGATCGGCACCAACTCACGGGCACGTTGGCTCAGACGCTGGCGAATCAGGTCTTGGTTGAGCATTTTTATTGTTCTCCTTTGTTCACCCCATCCGCCGGGGCGCGCGTGCAACGGGGCGGGTGTAGTGCCCCTACGCTGGCATTCAAACAATGCGCAACAGAGTGGACATCCCTCAAACGGACCATGTGGAGTCGGGGAATGGGTATCAGGGGGGGCATCTGAGAAGGATGTGTTGGTTGACAGGCCGTTTTCGCGAGCAAGCCCGCTCCCACATTGGGTCTCCGGTTTTACTCGGGACTTGTGGCCACTGAAGATCCCTGTGGGAGCGGGCTTGCTCGCGAAGGCTTGGTGTCAGGCGGTGGCCTCGGCATGCCCTTGCTCCGCGAGGCGGCCTGGCTCTTTCCTGCGCATGTCCCTGTAGGAGCTGTCGAGTGCAACGAGGCTGCGATCTTTTGGACGTGATACATCCACAAAATTCCAGTCGGCTGTCGGGCCGTCTTCGCGAGCAAGCCCGCTCCCACAATTTGATCGGTGGGCATCAGCAAGAAATTGGTCGGCTGGCAGGCCGCCATCGCGAGCAAGCTCGCTCCCACAGAAGAGCAAAGGCAGATCGGCGTACCCCCACGCTCCTCACCACTCATCAGGCCGAGCGTTAGCTCGCCTGCAGCTCTTGATCTTGATCCACCCGCCCCCTCGGCAGGCTGAGCGGAGGCGTTCATCCGGGGGTGGGCGCGCAGCGCCGTTCGACGCAGTCGAACACATCGAGAGGAGGTCGAAGCGAAGCCGACCGGAGGCGATGCCCCCGGAGGAAGGCCGGAGCGAAGGAACCCCGAGCCTCAGCGAGGGGCCGTACGTAAGGGGCGAGACCTTTGGTTACTTTGGGGCGTTTGCCAAAGTGACCCGCTGTAAGAGCGGAACCATAAGCCGCCGTTACCGCAGAAACGGATATGTACTCGACCACCCAAGAGCCTGGTCGGCCCAGAGGCCGCCAAGGCCTAGTCCCCTCGGACGATGTTCAAGACCAGAGCCAGAGCAAGAATCCATCGCACTCCCTGCACAACCAAAAGGCCCAGTGCGATGAACGACGTCAATCTCAAAGCCGACATGCTCCAGGCTATGCGCCGCCTGGCCAAGTCAGTCACCATTATCAGCACCAGCAACGGCTCCGAACGTTTCGCCATGGCCGCCACCGCGGTCGACTCCCTGAGCACCGAACCACCATCGCTGCTGATCTGCGTCAACAAGACCGCCTCCCCCCACGCCGCACTGGCGACCGGCGCGGACTTCTGCGTGAACATCCTCGGCGTCGAACAACAAGACCTGGCCCACCTGTGCAGCGGCGCGATCAAGGGCGAAGCACGCTTCGACCGTGGCAACTGGCTCACCAGCCCCGGCGGCATTCCGTACCTGGGTGACGCCCAGTCGGCAATCCTCTGCCGTCAGGACGGCCACTTCAGCTACGGCACCCACACCGTGTTCATCGGTCGCATCCTGCAAATCCACACCAGCGACGCCATAACCCCGCTGGTCTACCTCGACGGCAGCTACACCACCACCGCCAAACCCACACCTTCCTTAGCGGCTGCAGGCTGAGCTGAACATGGACAACCTGAACGGGTTGACGGCGTTGCGAGTGAACAGCGCCGACCAGTTGCCATGGGATGATCGCTGCGATTTGCTGGTGGTCGGTTTCGGCGGCGCCGGCGCCTGTGCTGCGATCGAAGCCGCCAGCCGTGGTCTCGCGGTGTTGGCGCTGGATCGCTTCGAAGGGGGCGGCGCCACTGCCCTCAGCGGCGGTGTTGTTTATGCCGGTGGCGGCACGCCGTATCAGCGTCAGGCTGGCTATGAAGACACCAGCGAGGCGATGTTCAATTACCTGCGCCAGGAAGTCGGCGAGGCCGTCAGCCCCGAGACGCTACGGGATTTCTGCGAAGGCAGCCGCGAACAACTGGCCTGGCTGGAGCGTCAAGGTGCGGCATTCGAGGCCAGCGTTCCACCGCACAAAACCTCGTACCCGAGTGACCAGTACTACCTCTATTACTCTGGCAACGAAGCCGTACCGGCCTATGCCGCCAACGCCAAGCCGGCGCCCCGTGGCCACCGTACCAAGGGCCCGGGCATGTCCGGCGCCAGCCTGTTCGCCCCGCTCAAGGCCAGCGCCTTGCGTCACGGTGCACGCCTGCGCAGCCAGTGCGAAGTGCGCAGGCTGGTGCTCGACCTAGACGACAAGGTCATCGGTGTCGAAGCCTGGCAGTTGCCTTCCGGCAGTCGCGCCGCCCGGCAACATGCGCGCCTGTCGCGCTGGGCCAGCGCTATTCATATGTACGCTCCGGCCCTGGCCGACCGCTTGCGCGCCCGTCAGCGTCGCATCGAACAGAGCAGCGCCATCCGCCAATTGATTCGCGCCGAACAGGCGGTGCTGTTGAGCAGCGGTGGTTTCATCTTCAATCGCGACCTGGTGCGCCAGCACGCGCCGCAGTACCTGGCCGGTTTGCCGCTGGGCGCCACCGGGTGCAATGGTAGCGGCATCGCCCTGGGCCAGAGCGCCGGGGGCAGCGTAGCGCGGATGGACAAGGTCAGCGCCTGGCGTTTCATCAATCCGCCACTGGCCTGGGCCCGGGGGCTGATCGTCAATGCCCGTGGACAACGTTACGCCAACGAAGAAATCTACGGCGCGACCCTCGGCCACGCCATGGTCGAAGAACAGGATGGTCGCGCCATTCTGATTCTCAATCGGGCGCTGGTTCGAGAAGCACTCAGTCAGGTCGCCCCCGGCAAAGTGTGGAATTTCCAGCGCCTGCCGGTGCTGCTCAATTTGCTGTTCAACGCCAAACGCAGCACCAGCCTGGCCGGGTTGGCCAAACGCTGCCATCTGCCGCCGGAACTGCTGCGCCAGAGTGTCGAACGCTATAGCCGCGCGGCACGCGGTGAAGTCGCCGACGAGTTCGACAAGTCCGCGGCAATGCTCGCCAACCTCGACCAGGGTCCGTGGTACGCCCTCGATCTTTCATTCGCCAGCAAACTGTTCCCCTGCCCGGTCATCACCCTGGGCGGGCTGAAAGTCTGCGAGGCCAGCGGTCGGGTGCTGTCCCCTGCCGGCCAGCCAATAAACGGCCTGTACAGCGCCGGCCGCAACGCCGTCGGGGTCGCCTCCAACCTGTATGTCTCCGGCCTGTCACTGGCCGATTGCATCTATTCCGGTCGCCGGGCTGCCGCCCACGTGGCCGACCAATTCGCACTTCAAACCGCACGATCAGGAGAACAACAATGCAACGTGTAGAAGGCAAAGTCTGCATCATCACCGGCGCCGCCAGCGGCATCGGTCGCGAAGACGCCCTGCTGCTGGCCCGCGAAGGCGCCAAAGTGGTACTGACCGACCTCAACGAAGAAGCCGGCCGCCATGTCGCCGCAGAAATCGGCGCCAACGCCCTGTTCATCCGCCACGACATCGCCAGCGAAAGCGACTGGCAACACGTGCTCAAGACCACCGTCGAACACTTCGGCCGCCTCGACGTACTGGTCAACAACGCCGCGATCCTGGCCCTGGGCAGCATCGAAGACACCACCCTGGAGCTGTGGCAGAAGGTGCAGAAGATCAACGGCGACGGCTACTTCCTCGGTTGCAAGTACGCGATCCAGGCGATGAAGGAAACCGGTGGCGGCTCGATCATCAACATGTCGTCGGTGGCCGCGTTGGGTGCGATGCCGATGTTCTGCGCTTACTCGGCGTCCAAAGGCGCGGTGGCGGCGATGACCCGTTCCATCGCCCTGCACTGCAAGCAACAGGGCTATCGCATTCGCTGCAACAGCGTGCACCCGGATGGCGTGAACACGCCGATGACCCAGGCCCTGGCCGGTGGTCAGCCGATCCCTCAGGAAGCGCTGGACCAGGACCCGATGAACCGCATGGCCGCGCCACGGGATATCGCCAACGTGGTGCTGTTCCTCGCCACCGACGAGTCGCGGTTCGTCAACGGTGCCGAGATCCGCGTCGACAATGCCCAACTGATCAGCGGGCTCTGAGGTCGAGGTGAACATGGGCACGCAACAACAGAATCTGACCCCGGCCGAACACACGACGGCAAGCGTCTCATTGCAAGTGTGCGCGGTGATCGACGAGACCGCTGACGCGCGCTCGCTGGTGCTGGACGTACCGCCAAACCTGCGTGAGCGCTTTCGCTACAAACCGGGCCAGTTCCTGAGTTTTCGCGTGCCCTTCGCTGGCAAACTGTTGACCCGCTGCTACTCCATGGCCAGCTCGCCCCTCGCGGACGCGCTGCCCAAGGTCACGGTGAAACGGGTCGACGGTGGCCGGGTGTCGAACTGGATGAACGAAGTGCAGGTCGGCGCCTGGCTGGAAGTGCTGCCACCGGCCGGGCATTTCTGCCTGGATCCGCAGGCGGACACCGAAAAGCCCCTGATCCTGTTCGGGGGCGGTTCGGGCATCACCCCGGTGTTTTCCATTCTCAAATCAGTGCTCCATGGCAGCCGGCGGCCGATCAAGTTGATCTACGCCAACCGCGATGAAGCGTCGGTGATTTTCAAGGACGAGCTGTGCCGGTTGATCAAGGCGCATCCTGATCAACTGCACGTGGTGCACGTCCTCGATTCGGTGCAGGGTTTCCTGACGGACCATCAGGTCCGTCATCTGCTACGGGGCTCGGCTGGCGGTGATTACTTCATCTGCGGGCCGGGGCCGTTCATGGACACCGTGGAGCGCACGCTGCTGGCGCTGGGCGAGGCGGCCGAGCGTATCCATGTCGAACGTTTCGTCTCGCCACCGGACCCTGATGAACTACTGGCCGAAGAAGCCGTGGCGCGAGCCGCGGCCATGGATTCGCAATGTGAGGTGCTGATCGTCGAGCTCGACGGCCAGCAACATGAAGTTGCCTGTAAACCCGGGGACACCTTGCTGCAAAGTTGCAAAGCGGCTGGCCTCGACGTGCCATCGTCCTGTGAAGAAGGCTTTTGCGGCGCGTGCATGTGCGTGGTCAAGGAAGGTGAAGTCCAGTTGGCGCGCAACGATGTGCTGACGCCCAAGGAACTGGCCGACGGCTGGACACTGGCTTGCCAGAGCCGACCGACGGGTGCGCGGGTACGCCTGAAATTCCCCGATTGAGGGTACGTTCCTACGGGGAAATCCAATCAGTTGTGGGAGCGGGCTTGCTCGCGAAGACGGTGTGTCAGACAACGATGATGTCGAGGCTGCCGCCCCCTTCGCGAGCAAGCCCGCTCCCACAGTTGAAATGTGCACGACGGGAGAACTGTTGCTTAGTCTCAACGGACGATCACTCAGGCCAAGTCTGCAGTTAGACTCGACCCCAGCATTAGCCCACAACAATAAAGAGGTGCAGTTATGGCTCGTTTGCAGAATAAGGTCGCGGTGGTCACCGGCGGCGCTTCGGGGATCGGCCTGGCCTGCGTGCGCCGTTTCGCTGCCGAAGGCGCGCAAGTGGTCGGGCTGGACATCGGCAGCGTACCGGCAGACTTTCCCGGCCTGTTCATGACCCTCGACGTGCGCGACGAAGCGCAGGTGCAGCAGGTCCTGCAAGACGTCATCAGCCGCTTCGGGCGCATCGATATTCTGGTCAACGCCGCCGGCGTCGCCGACCAGGGCAGCGTGACTCAGACCACCACCGCCAACTGGCAACGGGTGATGGACATCAACCTGACCGGCAGCATGCTCACCAGCAAATACGCGCTGGCGTCGATGGTGGAGCAGCGCGCTGGTTCGATCATCAACGTCGGTTCGATCTTCGGCCTGCAAGGCTGCGACGGCAACGTGGCCTACAACGTGTCCAAGGGCGGCATCAACCAGCTGACCCGCTCGATGGCCATCGACTACGGCTACGCCAACATTCGCGTCAACGGCCTGTGCCCGGGCCTGATCGAAACGCCGATGACCAGCATGGTCCGTGACAATGACGCGTTCCACGCTTTCTTCGCCTCGCAACACATGCTCAGCCGCTCCGGGCAACCGGAAGAAGTGGCCAATGTCGCGCTGTTCCTGGCCTCGGACGAAGCGTCCTTTGTCAGCGGCCAGATGATCGCCGTGGACGGTGGTTTCTCCGCCGGTCGCCGTTTCGCCCCGCCCGCCCAGTAATTCGTAATCCGGCCGGGCGCCCTGCCCGGCCTACTCCCTTTTTCGCAACTGTCTTCTAACCGGGGAGGCCCCATGCCGCCTGTCGCCACCGCACTGACCATCGCTCAACTGTTCGCCAACGCTGCCCAGGCCTACGGCGACCGCCCGGCCATCGAGGACGCGGGCCACACGATCAGCTATCGCCAACTCGACCAGTTGCGTCGCCAGGCCGCCCGCGCACTGCTGGCCCTCGACGTACAGGTCGGGGATCGCGTGGCGATCTGGGCGCCCAACGTATGGGAATGGATCGTCGCCGCCGGCGCCCTGCAAAGTGTCGGCGCCGCCCTGGTACCGCTCAATACCCGGATGAAGGGCAGCGAGGCTGGCTACATCCTGCGCGAAAGCGGCACCTGCGTGCTGTTTGCCATTGGCGAATTCCTCGGCGCGGACTACCCCGGCATGCTGGTGTCGGAAGACCTCCCTGAACTGCGCCACATCGTCAGCCTGCGCGGCGCCAATTCGGGCACCCTGGCCTGGGAGCGGTTTATGGATCTGGGGGCCGACGTGCCGCACCTGGCCTTGCGCACCCGCGAGCAAAGCGTTGGCCCGCAGGCCTTGTCCGACGTGCTGTTCACCTCGGGCACCACCGGCAAGCCCAAAGGCGTGATGACCAGCCACGGCCAGAACCTGCGCATCGTGCGCGACTGGAGCGACATCGTCGGGCTGCGCGAAAGCGATCGCTACCTGATCGTCAATCCGTTCTTCCATTCCTTCGGCTACAAGGCCGGTTGGCTGGCGGCGTTGATGCGCGGCTGCACCCTTCTGCCGCAGCAGGTGTTCGACGTGCAGGCGGTGCTCGAATGCGTGCAGCGCGAACGCATCACCGTGTTACCCGGGCCGCCGACGCTGTATCAGTCGTTGCTGGCCCATCCGCAACGCAGCGAGTTCGACCTGAGCTCATTGCGGGTGGCGGTGACCGGCGCGGCGGCGATTCCCGTGGAGATGATCCACCGCATGCGCGACGAACTCGGATTCGCCACCATCGTCACCGCGTATGGCCTGACGGAAGTCTGTGGTTTCGCCACGATCTGCCGCTCTGGTGACTCCGCGGAACTGGTCGCCAACACCAGTGGCCGGGCGATGCCGGGGGTGGAAGTGCGCTGTGTCGGCAACACTGGCCGCAGCCAACCGGCGAACACTCCCGGTGAAGTGCAGATCCGCGGTTACAACCTGATGCAGGGTTACCTCAACAATCCCGAAGCCAGCCAGGAGATTCTCGACGCGGACGGCTGGCTGCACACCGGCGACATCGGCATGCTCGATGAACAGGGTTACCTGCGCATCACCGACCGCCTCAAGGACATGTTCATCACCGGTGGCTTCAACGTGTACCCGGCGGAGATCGAACAGTGTCTGCTGACCTATCCGGGCGTGGCCCAGGCAGCGGTGATCGGTATTCCTGACGAGCGCCTGGGAGAAGTGGCGATGGCGTTCCTGCTGCCCGCCCCCGGGATGGACATCGAGCAAACCCGATTCCTCGCCTGGTGCCGTGAGCAGATGGCCAACTACAAGGTGCCACGTCGGGTGCAGGTGCTGCAGAGCATGCCGATCAATGCGGCGGGCAAAGTGACGAAGAATGTGTTGCGTGAGTGGGCATTGCAGCCAGTCAATTAATCCCAATCCCTGTGGGAGGGTGTAAGCAGATTTCGCATCCGATACAGATCAACTGTGGGAGCGGGCTTGCTCGCGAAAGGGTCATCAGCTTCAACATTATTGTTGACTGACACACCGTATTCGCGAGCAAGCCCGCTCCCACAGGGTTTTATGTTTTACCTGCTACTGAGTCAGACCACCCGCGCCGGATGCTGCTGGCGCGGGTCGCCGAGCAGGGCGCGGTGCGACGGTGGCTGGCGGCCTTCGGCTTCGCTGATGCCGTAGCCAGGCGCGATTTCGGCGGTGATCAGGGTCTGCCCGGACAGTGCCATTAACTGTGGATCATTGAGCAAGGCATGTATCACCCGCCCGTTGAACTGCGGGGTTTCAGCGTGGGCGAGAAACGCCTGGTACTGCTCGCCATGCTGCTCGCCGGCAATCCTGGTGCGTTCAGTCAGTTGCGGGCCGAGCCACAGCGACAACGCCGCCACGCCCTGCCCCTCAAAATCGATCGCCATGTCCGCCGCCAGTTTGTCGACTCCGGCCTTTTGCGCGCCGTATGCCGGACCGTGCATGTAGCACCCGGCCCCGAACGACGAGGTAAAGCAAACCAGCCCTTGGGCACTGCGCAACAACAGCGGCGCGGCGTAGTAGCTGGCGATGTAGGCCGAGCGCAGGCCGACGTCGAGAATCCGTACCAGCTCCAGCGGTTTGGCCCAGAACGGCCCCGGTTCGATCAACTGGTCATGGATGAACGCGGCGTTGTTCACCAGCAAATCCAGATGCCCGCACTCCTCTTCTACGCGGGCAAACAGCGCCCGAACCTGCGCGTCATCGGCGTGATCACAGACCACCGCGATACCCCGTCCACCGGCTGCGGTGATCGCGGCGGCGGTGTCCTGTAGCGAACCGCGCAAGGCATGCCCGTACAGATTCGACCCGCCCTGCGCCGGAGCGCGGCCAGTGACGTACACGGTCATGCCGGCCGCCCCGAGGGCCAAGGCGATGCCTTGGCCCACTCCGCGACTGGCGCCGGTCACGACAGCGATTTGTTGATGTGGCTGATTCATTCAACGCTCCCGAACAAGGTTTTCGCCGAAGCGGTTTCGCTCTGGCGCTTGATGTGATTGGCCGCCAGGTAGCCGAAGGTCATGGCCGGACCGATGGTCGAACCGGCACCTGGATAAGTGCGGCCCATCATCGAGGCGGCGCTGTTGCCGATGGCGTACAGGCCGTTGATCGGTTCTCCGTCTTCATGCAGCACGCGGGCGTGCACGTCGGTCAACAGGCCACCCTTGGTGCCGATGTCGCCGGCGTCGATGCGCACGGCGTAGAACGGCCCCTTGAGCAACGGCGCCAGGCACGGATTGGGTTGCACGTTCGGGTCGCCGTAGTAGCGGTCGAACAGTGATTCGCCCTTGTGGAAATCCTCGTCGACACCCTGCACGGCCATGCCGTTAAAACGCTGCACGGTGCGGACCAGTCCGCCAGCATCGACGTCGATTTTCGCCGCCAGCTCCTCAAGGCTCGCTGCCTTGTGGAAGTAGTCGCGCAGATGCTCGGGCAGTTGCCAATCGCGCTGGGCATAACCCGGCAACAAGGCGCCGCACGGGTATTTGCGCCGGAACTCGGCGTCGAACACCATCCAGCACGGCACACTCGCGGCGCCTTCGCGGTGGTTGGCGTACATCGCGTAAACGATATCGGTATAGGGCGCGGCTTCGTTGACGAAACGCTCCCCCGCCGCATTGACCATCACGCACCCCGGCAAGGTGCGTTCAACGAACAGCGCACGCTGTTTTTCTTCGCCCTTGACGTAAGTGGTCGGCGCCCACCAGCTGTGTTCCATCAACGCGGTTCGCGCGCCGATGGCCTGGCCGGCGCGGATGCCATCGCCGGTATTGTTCGGCGGCGTGGCACTCCAGTTCGCCTGGGACGGCTGCGGCAGATATTGCTCGCGCATCGCCTGATTACGCTCGAAACCACCGGCGGCAATGATCACCCCGTAGCGCGCCTTGACGTTGAGCCGTTGACCGTTGCGATTGACCCGCGCACCGCCGACCCGGTCGCCGACCAGCAGCAATTCTTCGAGTGCACAGTTGAGCCACAGCGATTTGCCGCGATCCTGCAACGAACAGCGCAAGGCACCGATCAAGGCATTGCCCAGGGTCAGGTAGCGGTCGCGGCGGGACAAACGCCGGCCTTCGCGATCACGCCAGTAACGCCACATCACCCGCAGGGTCAGGCGCAACCAGCCGGGGCCACGGCATAGCAGCACTTGTGCCTCTTTCATGGTCATCGCCATGCGCCCCATCATCAGGGTGCCGGGGGACGGCGCACGCATGCGCAGGAATTCTTCGCCGAGTTCGGCGGCATCGAACGGTTGCGGGTCCATCGAGCGATAGCCCGGTTTGCCGCCCGCGACTTCCGGGTAGTAATCGGCGTAACGCGGTTGCGCCTCGAAACGCACGCGGGTGTGTTTTTCCAGGTACTCGACCATCTCCCGGCCATGTTCGACATAGGCTTCGATGCGCCCGTCGTCGATCTCGCCATGGGTCACGGCACGGATGTAGGCAATCGCTTCGGCTGCCGAATCACTGCCGCCGATGGCGTTGATCCGGTGGTTGTTGGGGATCCAGATGCCGCCGCCGGACACCGCCGACGTGCCGCCGTACTCGCCACTCTTCTCGATCAGCAGCGCATTCAAGCCGAGGTCATGGGCGCGCAGCGCAGCGGTCATGCCCCCGGCTCCCGAGCCAATCACCAACACATCACAGCACTCGTCCCATTTGATCCCGGCAGCGTTCATGCGATCACCCTTGTTCAGCGCCCATCAGGCAGAAACCGCCACCGCCGGATCTTCGCCCGGTGCAGTCGGTCTCGGGATTGTTCGCCGCGCACGCCGGGTGTTCATCGTCCGATGGGACTAAGGCCAGGCCTGCGGCCACCCCGTGCAAATCGCTTAGTCCGCTTGGACGATGTTGCGCACAAGTCATGACTCCATAGTCGCCCACAGCACCAATCCCCCCTGAAATGCAGGTCGGGCAGGTCTGACCTGGGCCATGAGGACGACATGATAAAAACAATAATCGCCCCACCAACACAGCACCCTCGCACACAGCTTGTTCTGTTGATGCTGGCTGGCGGATTAAGCGCTCACGTTAACGCCATGAGCTTTCAGCCGAGCGAAGACTTGAGCATCGACTGGGACACCACACTGACGTACAGCCTCGCCTGGCGGACCGAGTCTCGCGATCACAAGCTGACTGCCAATGCCAACGCCAACGACGGCGACAACGCGTTCGACAAAGGCAGCCTGATCAACAACCGCAGCGGCTTTCTCACCGAAGCCAACATCAAGTGGCAAGACGACTACGGCGTGTTTGTCCGTGCGACCGGTTTCTACGACAACGTCTACGATCAGGACAACGACAACACCACCGGCACTTCCAACTGCTTCGCCGGCGGCCATTGCAGCCAGCCTGATCGCTTCTCCCAGGACACCATCGACCAGCATCGCAATGAACTGCGCATGCTCGATTACTACGCCTATGGCACGTGGGACGTGAGCGGCCATGCCCTCAACGCGCGCCTGGGTAACCAGGTGGTGAGCTGGGGTGAGAGCCTGTTCTATCCGGGTATTTCCGCGGCCCAGAGCCCGGTGGACGCGACCAAGGCGACCACTCCCGGTGTCGAGGTCAAGGAAATCCTGCTGCCGGTCGGCCAACTGTTCACCCAGTTCGCCCTGACCGAAAGCCTGGGTGTCCAGGCCTACTACCAATACAAGTGGGAAAAGACCGAGCTGTTCGGCGTGGGTAGCTACTTCTCCACCACCGACTTCATTGATGAGGGTGGTTTCAACGACGCCTCCGGTTTTGTCACCCGTCTGAAAGACGACAAGCCAAGCGACAGCGGCCAGTACGGTCTGGCCTTCACCTACGCCGCCGAGTCGTTGAACAACACCGAGTTCGGCATCTACTACTCGCGTTACCACGACAAGACCCCGTCGCTGGATTTCGCGACGATGCTGGGCCGCTACCAGGTGCGCTACTTCGACAACATCGACCTGTTCGGCGCGAGCTTCGCCACCGTGCTCGGCGATGTCAGCTGGGCCGGTGAAGTCAGCTACCGCGACGGTACGCCGGTGATGGTCGACAACGGTTTCTCCAGCCCCGTGCGTGGCAAGACCGTGCAAGCGCAAACGTCGTTGATCTACGTGCTCGGCCCGACCTCCTTCGCCGACAACACCACCCTGACCGGTGAAGTGGTCTACAACACCGTGGTCAGCAACGACAAGTCGCAGCCGGTCACCCTGGCGCCGGGCTTCGCGCTGCCGGGTACCGACAGCCTGGTCTATGACCGCGATGCCTGGGGCTACACGGTGCAGGCGAACTTTGACTACAACGACGTGTTCAGCGGCTGGGACATGTCGGTGCCTGTCACCTTCAGCGCCGCCGCCCACGGCGACAGTTCGATGGTCGGCTCGATCAACGCCGGCCAGAACGATAACCGCGCCAGCATCGGCAGTTCGTGGCGCTACCTGGGCAACTTCACCGTCGAGGCCCGCTACAACGCCTACCTCGGCAACGCCAACAACAGCCCGTTGGCCGACCGCGACAACGTCGCGCTCAACTTTAAGTACCGGTTCTGATTCCCCTGTCGGAGGAGCACAGCATGTCCAGATTCACCCAAACATTATTGAGTACGGCATTGACCGTCGGCCTGCTCGGCAGTGGCCTGGCTTACGCCAAAGTCAGCCCCGAAGAAGCCGCCCGCCTGGGCCAGGACCTGACCCCGATGGGCGCCGAAAAAGCCGGCAACGCCGACGGCAGCATTCCGGCCTGGACCGGCAAATGGCGCGGCCTGCCACCGCAGCTCAAATACGCCGGCCCCGGCACTCCGTATCCGGACCCGTACGCTGCGGAAAAACCGCTGTTCGTGATCGATTCGAAGAACATGGACAAGTACGCCGACAACCTGACCGATGGCCAGAAAGCGCTGCTCAAGCGTTACCCTGATACCTTCAAGATCCCGGTGTACCCGAGCCACCGCGACTTCCGCCTGGATCAGCGCCTGGAAGACCAGATCAAGAAAAACGCCGTCACTGCCGAACTCGACAACGACAACAACGACACCAAAAACGCCTGGGGCGCCTCGCCGTTCCCGATCCCGAAGAACGGCAGCGAGTTGATGTTCAACCATACCTTGCAGGGGCGCGCCAACACTGAAGAGGCCAACTACGGCCAGGCGGTGGTGTACTCCAACAAGGAAAAGGTGCTCGAAGAGGTCAACTACAAGATCTTCTCGATCTGGTCGAGCCCGGACAAATCCCTGGATACCGCCAACGGTGTGCTCACCAACTTCCTGATCACCACCCTGGAACCGGTACGCAAGAAAGGCGAGATCGTGGTCGGTCACGAGTTCATCAACCCGACGTCTTCCCCGCGCCAGGCCTGGCAGTACAGCCCGGGCCAACGCCGGGTACGTCGCGCACCGACCGTGGGCTACGACTCGCCGACCGGCGCGGGAGGTTTTCGCGTGTACGACGAAGACCGTTTGTTCAACGGTGCGCCGGACCGCTACAACTGGACCATCGTCGGCAAGAAAGAAATCTACATCCCGTACCACAACTACAAGATCGACGACCCGAGCGTAACGGCCGAGCAGATCCTGTCCACCACCGGTCACGTCGATCCGCAGTACATGCGCTATGAGAAACACCGTGTCTGGGTGTTGCAGGCCAACCTCAAGGAAGGTGCCCGCCATGTATACGCCAAGCGCGTGCTGTACCTCGACGAGGACACCTGGTCCGCGACCATGGCCGATAACTACGACAGCCGTGGCCAGTTGTGGCGCACCAACATGCAGACCTCGATCTACGCCTACGAGATGCAGCGCTACCACGCTCGCCTCGGCATCTACCACGACCTGATGGCCGGCTCCTACCTGGTTGACCGCATGCTGGTCGATCAGAAACCGGCCAAGCTCAACGCCACCGCCTTCACCGAAGACGAATTCACCCCTGGCAACCTGCGCAAACTCGGCACCCGCTAAACCCGCCACGCCCCGACCGATTCATTCGGTCGGGGCGTTGTGCTTTTCTAAATTCGTAGATTTCACGGAAGACTGCCCATGAACAAACTCCTCACCGGCATTATCGCCATGGCCAGCGTTGGCCTGTCGATGCAAGCCAATGCCCTGAACATTTTGCTGACCAACGACGATGGTTGCCGCGCGCCCGGCATCGATGCGATGTACCGCGCCCTGACGGCGGCCGGGCACAAGGTCACCCTGGTCGGCCCGTTGCACGACAGCAGCGGCATCAGTGCCGCCAGCGTGGTCGTGCCCGGCCAGGCCCTGGCGGTGACCGAACTGGCGCCGGGCAAGTTTTGCGTCGGGCCGCCGGAAGGCTACACCCCGCCCGCCGGCAAGACCTCCGCCATCGGCACACCGGTGGATGCGGTCAACGTCGGCCTCGACGTGATCCTCAAGGATTCGCCGCCAGACCTGGTGGTGTCAGGCAGCAACTTTGGCGAAAACGTCGGCCCGCTGACGCAGATGTCCGGCACCCTCAACGCGGCTGTGCGGGCAATGTTCAAGGGGATTGCGGCGGTGGCGGTGTCCACGGGGATCGACATGGACTTGATCATCCGCGACCAGCAGGCAGGCGCCCGCAAAACCCTCGGCGCCATGGACGACACGGCGCAGTTTGCGGTGAGGGTCATTGAACAGGCGAGTCTGGCCGGCACCGAAGCCAAACAGGCCTGCGCCAGAAATAAACATCAGTGTGATTTGAACGTGCTCGGCCTGCCGGGTGTCAGCGGCCTGAACCTCAACTACCCACCCCTGAAACCCGATGAAGTCAAAGGTGTGAGCTTTGCCCCGATCGGCAATTGGGACCGCGTGAACTTCACCTCCCAGCGCGGCGCCGACGGCGTGGTCCACGTCAACCTGGCCGCCCCCTCGACACCGACCGACGCCCAGCAAAAGGCCGATGCGTACCAACTGTGGCAAGGCCATGCAGTGATCACCGTGATCGACGGCAACATGACGGCACCGGAGGCGGTACAGGATCAGGCGAAGAAAATCTTGCGCGGGATCAAGCCATAATCCAACGCAAAACCTGTGGGAGCGGGTGTACGCAACATCTGCGAACAGCCAAAAATTACTGTGGGAGCGAGCTTGCTCGCGATGAGGCCAGCACATTCAAAAAAGATGTCGACTGACACTCCGCCATCGCGAGCAAGCTCGCTCCCACAGGGTTAGCGGGTGTACGCAGCATCTGCGAACAACCAAAAATTACTGTGGGAGCGAGCTTGCTCGCGATGAGGCCAGCACATTCAAAAAAAATGTCGACTGACACTCCGCCATCGCGAGCAAGCTCGCTCCCACAGGGTTAGCGGGTGTACGCAACATCTGCGAACAACCAAAAATTACTGTGGGAGCGAGCTTGCTCGCGATGAGGCCAGCACATTCAAAAAAGATGTCGACTGACACTCCGCCATCGCGAGCAAGCTCGCTCCCACAGGGTTAGCGGGTGTACGCAACATCTGCGAACAACCAAAAATTACTGTGGGAGCGAGCTTGCTCGCGATGAGGCCAGCACATTCAAAAAAGATGTCGACTGACACTCCGCCATCGCGAGCAAGCTCGCTCCCACAGGGTTAGCGGGTGTACGCAGCATCTGCGAACAGCCAAAAATCACTGTGGGAGTGAGCTTGCTCGCGATGGTGGCAATCCGGTTCCGGATCAAACCCATATCGCATCCCACAGAGGATAATCGCCAAGCTTTTCCACCAACCCAGCCCGTAACGGGTTGGCAACAACATATCGTGCAAGCTTTACCAGATCTTCATCTCGCCGCAGCGCCCGATCGTGATAGCCCTGCTGCCAAAGGCTGCCTCTTCGTCCGATGGACATGTTCACGGCACGGGTACTCAATGACTTGGTTGATTGCATCAACTCACGGAGTGAGCACTGCTGCAGCTCGATCAACCAATGAAAATGATCGGGCATGACGATCCAAGCCAATGAGTTCGCTCGACGTTGCTCTTGAGCTGCTCGAAACTGATCAACGACCAACCTGCCCAAGTGAAAGTCCCGGAAAACAGGTGCTCGATCTAGAGTGTTGGTAGTGAGCAGGTAAATCCTGTTGGACTCAGCATAACGGCCGATGCGTAGACGATGCGAAGCAGGTAAATCAGGCATTCCATTACCTCCAATGATGAAGTCATGGAGAAGGCTAGACTTGGAAATGCTTGAGCGTAGCGGCAACTTTTGACTGGATATGTCTGATAGATAGCCATCGCGAGCAAGCTCGCTCCCACAACGATTTTGGTTGCTCGCAGATATTGCGTACACCCACTACCCCTGTGGGAGCGAGCTTGCTCGCGATGAGGCCAGCACATTCAAAATAGTTGGTGACTGACACTCCGCTATCGCGAGCAAGCTCGCTCCCACAGTTTTTTGTGTTGGCTCTAGCCTGCGGATTGAAACGGCACAAACTCGGTCACTTCCAGATCGAATCCGGACACGGCCTTGTACGGCACCGGCGAGCTCATCAGGCGCATTTTGCGCACGTTCTGATCGCGCAGGATTTGTGCGCCGATGCCCAGGGTCCGTTGCGGAAACTGCGGAGTACGCAGTTTGCCGCCGCTACGCTGGCGCAACTGTTCAAGTACGCCGTCGGCAGTTTCCTTTTGTGCCAGCAACACCAGGACGCCGTTACCGGCGGCGGCGATGCTCGCCAGCGAGCGTTCGAGGGTCCACTGCTGTGTCCCGCTTTCGCTTTCACATCCCAGAACGTCGCGCAATGTCTCGATGCTTTGCACCCGCACCAGCACCGGTTGCGTGCTGTCGATCCGGCCCTTGACCAGTGCCAGGTGCAACGCGCCCTGGTAGGTGTCCTGATAGGTCGTCACCTGGAACTCGCCGTGGCGGGTATGCAACGGATATTCGTCGCCGCGCTCGATCGTGCCTTCATGCAGAATGCGGTAGTGGATCAGGTCGGCAATGGTGCCGATCCGCAGGCCATGACGTTGGGCGAATTCATGCAACTCGGCGCCACGGGCCAGTTCGCCGTCCTCGTTGAGAATCCCCACCAGGGTCGCCGCCGGTTGCAACCCCGCCAGGCGCGTCAAGTCACACGCAGCCTCGACATGTCCGGCGCGCTGCATCACGCCACCAGGCAAAGCCTGCACCGGGAAGATATGCCCCGGTTGCACCAAATCCGCCGGAACGCTGGCCGGGTCGACCGCCACCTGGATCGACCGCGCCCGGTCCGCCGCCGAGATGCCGGTGGACACCCCGGTGGCGGCTTCGATCGAGCGGGTAAAACCCACGCCGTGTTGCGCTCGCGAGTTGGGCACCATCAGGTCCAGCCCCAAGGCGCGGCAACGCTGTTCGGTCAAGGCCAGGCAAATCAGCCCGCGTGCCTGCACCGCCATGAAGGTGACCGCCTCGGCCCCGGCCTGTTCGGCGGCCATCAGCAACGAGCCTTCGCCGTTGTTTTCGTCGTCGGTGATCACCACCATCTGACCGGTGCCGATGGCTTCGATCAGTTGTGGCACCGTGTTGAAAGCCGGGCCGCTCATTTGAGTGCTCCACGCAGGTCGACCGCCGCATCGGTCAGGGCCTGTGCCGCTCCTTCGACAAAGGGCGCCATGCTGATAAAACCGTGAATCATGCCTTCGCAACGTTGCAATCGCACCGGTACGCCGGCCTCGCGCAAACATTCGGCCAACGCCTCGCCTTCGTCACGCAACGGGTCGAACCCGGCAGTGATCAGGGTGGTCGGCGGCAAGCCCGCCAGGCTCTCGGCGCGCAGTGGCGAGGCCAAAGGATCATCAGCCTGCCCGACGTCTTGCAGATATTGCTGCCAGAACCAGCGCATCATCCCGGCGGAAAGCAGATAGCTCTCGGCAAAGTCCTCGAAGGACTGACTGTCGCAACCTGCATCCGTGACCGGGTAAAACAGGCACTGATAACTGATCTTCGGCCCCTTGCGTTGTACCGCCAATTGACTGACCGCCAATGCCAGGTTGCCCCCGGCACTGTCCCCGGCCACGGCCAGTCGGCGACCATCGACACCCAGTTCAGCGGCCTGTTCGACCAGCCAGCAAGTGGCCGCATAACAATCGAGGGGCGCCGCCGGGAACGGGTGCTCCGGGGCCAATCGATAGGCGACCGAAATAACCACCGCCTCGGTCTGGCGCGCCAGCGAACGACAGAGGTTGTCGTGGGTATCAAGATTGCCCATGACAAATCCGCCGCCATGGAAAAACACCAGCAACGGCAGGTTTGACTCTTGCGATGGCCTGTACAACCGCGCATCCAGCTCGCCATCTGCGCCGGCCACCCGCAGGTCACGCACCTCGCTCATCGGATCGCCGGGAATGGCCGGCAGCAAGTTGTCGGAGAACTGCCGGTACTGAGCGGCATCGACCTGGCTGAAATCGGGCTCAGGAATATCGCGGAACTGCTGGAGAACCCCAGCGATCTGCTTATCGAGCGGCATGGGCATCGTCCTCTACGTCAGTCATTTGAAATCGCGGATTGGTCTCGCCCAGGATGCTTTGTACCCGGCGTTCCAAGGCCGGTTTGAACCCCTTGTGAGGCAGAATCCAGAAGCGTTTTTCCGCGACGGCGGCGAACACTTGCGCAGCCAGTTCCGCCGGGGTCATGCCCTGGCGAATGGTGCTGTCGAGCAGTTGACTGAAATCAGAACCGGCACTGTCCACCACCTGGTTCGAGGCCATGATTTCACTGGCCACCGGCCCCGGGCACAGCACCGAAACCGACACTGGTGCTCCGAGCATGGCAAGTTCGTAATGCAGGGTTTCCGAGAGCGCGACCACCGCCTGTTTGGTCACGTTGTACGGCGCCATCAGCGGGCTGCTGACCAGCCCGGCAAGGGACGCGGTATTGATCACATGGGCCGCCCGGCCCTGACTGAGCAGCAGCGGCACAAAGCTGCGAATGCCGTTGATCACGCCGCTCAGGTTGACGTCGAGCATGCGCTGCCATTGCGTCTCGGTGATTTCCCAACTGAATCCGGTCTGCATCACCCCGGCGTTGTTGAACAGCAGGTCGACCCCACCAAAGTGCTCGACAGCCCGGTCACGCAAGCGCTCGACCTGCTTCACCTCACCGACATCGGTGACGCAGGCAATCGCTTGCACACCGCTGGCCTTCAATTCGTCGCACAGGGCTTGCAAGCCCGCCGCATCCCGATCCGCCAGCACCAGGCGCATGCCCAGTGTCGCCGCGTGTTCAGCCAGGCCTCGGCCGATACCACTGGCGGCCCCGGTAATCACCGCTACCGGCCCTTGTTCATCACTCATCGCCAACTCCTGCCATGGGTCCAATGGCGCCAGTAGAGCGGGCCTGCCCAATGCAGCCATCGTCCATTCAGACGATGCCCGCTTTTACAGGGGCGGCAGAATCCCTTACATGCGCCAACCCCGTGATCCCTTGGGAGAATAATAAGATGAGTACCCTGCACCGCATCGAAGCCAAACTGCTGGAAGACCGCTACGCCCGTGGCTGGCATTGCCTGGGCCTGGCCGCGCAATACCGCGACGGCAAGGCCCATCGCCTGGAGGTGTTCGGCACCCGCTTGGTGGCGTTCCAGGGTGAAGACGGCGAGCTGCATATTCTTGATGGCTACTGCCCGCACATGGGCGCAGACCTGAGCACCGGTTGCGTCGAAGGCAACTCGATCCGCTGTCCGTTCCACGCCTGGCGCTGGGGTGCCGATGGCGTCTGCGATGACATCCCCTATTCCAAACGCATTCCGCCACGGGCCAAAATCAAAAGCTGGCCGATCATGGAGGAAAACCAACTGCTGTTCGTCTGGAATGACCCCGAAGGCAACGCGCCGCTGCCGGAACAACGCATCCCGCGCATCGACGCCTGCTTCAGCGACGAATGGGCTGCGTGGGAAGTCGCCGAATTGCAGATTGGCACCAACTGCCGCGAACTGATCGACAACATCGCCGACATGGCGCACTTCGGCACCGTGCACGGTGCACCGGTCGAGGAGTTCATCAACGTCTTCGAAGGCCACCTGGCGACCCAGATCATGCGTGCCCGCAGCGAGCGTCTGTCCGGTGACAGCGTGTTGAGCACTGAAGCCACCTATTTCGGCCCGGCCTATCAGATCACCGAAATGAACGGCGCCATGAACGGCCAGCCGATCCATTCAATCCTGCTCAACTGCCACGTGCCGATTGACCTCGACAGCTTCACCCTGCGCTACGGCGTGCTGGTGAAAAAGATCCCGGGACTTAGCGAAGAGCAGAACCAGGCGATGGCCAAGGCCTACGTGGCTCAGGCCCAGGCAGCTTTCTACGAAGACGTGGCCATCTGGCACAGCAAGACCCGCGTCGACAACCCGCTGCTGTGTGACGGCGACGGCCCGGTCTATCAGTTGCGCCGTTGGTACGAGCAGTTCTACACCGACGTCGCGGCGCTGTCGGCGGACGTTGCCGAGCACAAGAAGTTTGTCGTGCGCGCCAGCGAACGGGTCTGACGCCAGCGGCTTTTCGCCCGCCCCGGGCCTGAGCGGCAGCCGCCGGTCAGGCCCTGAGCCCGAGCGTTGCAAGGAGTCGATACCGGCGCTTATTCTCGGCCACCGCCAACGCTAATAATAAAAACGGTTTTCCCTATGCAGCAGAGCCTCAGCCTCGATACGTTCAGTGATTTGATCGGCAACCTCTATCAGGGTCCGCTGGAAAATATTCCCTGGGCGACTTTCCTCAATCAGCTCAATGTGCATCTGAACAGCAAGTACGTGACCTTCATCCTGCGTCCGCCCAGTGCCCACGTGGACGGTTTGATGGTCAACACCACCGGCACCTCGACCGAGGCGACCGCGTCGTACAACAAACACTTTTTCAGCCTCGACCCGTTTGTCGACCTGCCCAACCGCCAGGTCGTGACCCTCGCCGAGTTCGTCTCCAACGACGACTGGCAGAACTCCGAGTTCTACAAGAATTTCCTTGAACCGGTGGACGTGTTCCACATCCTCGGTGCCGACATCAACACTGTCGATGGCGCCCAGTGCCGCATTCGCATCAGCCGCGGGCGTGATGACAAGCCCTTCGGCAACGAAGAAAAGGCCATGCTCACGCATTTCATTGCGCACCTGGAGCGGTCGATCAAGATCCACATGCAGCTCAACCGCATCGAAGCCGAACGCAACCTGTATGCCGGCGCGGTGAACCAGATGGCGGTTGGCACGATCATCCTCGACGAGTCCGGCAAGGTGCTGCAGACCAACCAGGTCGCCGACCGGCTGATCCAGGAAAAGGACGGCATCAAACTGGTCAACGATGGCCTGCAGGTCGGTACGGCCCGGGACACCCAGGAGTTCCGCCGACTGGTCAAGCAGTCGCTGTTGTCGCAAAAGAGCAGCAACCCGTCGGTGGTCGAAGCCCTGCGCGTGCAGCGGCCGTCCGGGAAAGCGGATCTGGGGATCATCGTGCGTTCGGTGCCATTGACGGACTGGAGCGAAGGCAAGCAGTGCCCGACCGTGGTGATTTTCATCAGCGACCCGGAGCAACAGTCCACCGCACCGCAGGAGATCGTCCGCGCCCTGTTCGACTTCACCCCGGCGGAAACCCAGCTGGCGATGTTGCTGGCCAACGGCTTGACCCTCGACGAAGCCTCGGAAGAACTGGGCATCAGCCGCAACACCTCGCGGGCCCACCTGCGTTCGACCTTCTCCAAGACCGGCGTGACCCGCCAGACCATGCTGGTGCGCCTGATCCTGCGCAGCGTGGCAACCCTCGGCTAGCCGTCCTCGTCCGCTCGGACGATGGCGGCCCCCGTTGGACAGCGCACAGTGTCTTCATCCCAAACAGGGGACTGCCCCATGCGCAACTGCCCAACCATCCTCAAGACTGAACTGCTGGCGCAAAGCGGCCACTTTCAGATCGAAGCCCTGCACCTGCAATTCAGTAACGGCCAGCAACGGGTCTACGAACGCCTGCGCGGCACCGGTTATCGCTCGGTGATGCTGGTGGCGATGCCCGATCCGCAGCATGTGTTGCTGGTGCGCGAATACGCGGTCGGCGTGGAAAAAACCATACTCGGCCTGCCCAAGGGCGGCGCGGAGCCCGATGAAGACTATTTGCAGGCGGCGCAGCGCGAACTGAGCGAAGAAGTCGGCATGCGTGCCGCACGCCTCACCGAGCTGGGCGAGCTGACGCTGGCACCGGGGCATTTGTGCCATCGCTACCGGGTGGTGCTGGCCGAACAACTGAGCCCCTGCCAACTGCAAGGCGACGAACCCGAACCCCTGGAATGCCTGCGCATACCACTGGCGCAGATCCCCGAACTGGTAGCCCGCGGCGAACTCCACGAAGCCCGGGCAATTGCAGCGTTGTTCATGGCCATGGGCGCCCTCGCCCGACGAACCTGACACCACACAAAACCTGTAGGAGCGAGCCTGCTCGCGAAGAGGCCGGCACAGCCAACATCCACGTCGCCTGACACTCCGCTTTCGCGAGCAAGCCCGCTCCCACAAGGGATTGCAGCCAGACACAGATCCCGGAAACACCCAATAAACCTGTGGGAGCGGGCTTGCTCGCGAAGAGGCCGGCACAGCCAACATCCATGGCGCCTGACACATCGCCATCGCGAGCAAGCTCGCTCCCACAGAGGATCACGGCCTGACGCAAATCCGGGAACGCCCAATAACCTTGTGGGAGCGGGCTTGCTCGCGAAGTGGCCGGCACAGCCAACATCCATGGCGCCTGACACTCCGCTTTCGCGAGCAAGCCCACTCCCACAAGGGGACGGGGCAGCTTCAAATTGATCGGCTAGTCCATTCGGACGAAGTCACCCTCGCGCTACCGCCATAACCTGTCTCTACAACAATAAAACCGTGTCGAGACCCATCATGCGCAAAACTACTTGTGCTTTGTTCATCATCCTCTGTGCGGGTACTTCCACCAGCCTGTGTCAATTGTTCAAAAATGAAGCCTACCGACCGACCACCGCGTACTTCAGCTGTTCGAGCGCGGCCATCAACTGCTATCCACCCGTGGTGCGCAATCTGCTGCCTTGAGCACGGTTTGCAATAGTCATAAAAAAACCACCAAATTCGGTGGTTTTTTCGTTCCGGCAAGGATCAGGTCGGCAAGATCCCACGAGCGCGAGACAAGGTCAGTGCCAGGTCTTCGATCATGTCCTCCTGCCCCCCCACGGTGCCGCGTCGACCCAACTCCACCAGCAATTCGCGAGCGGCAACTCCATACTTTTGCTCGGCGCGTTTGGCGAACAGCAAAAATGAGCTGTAGACCCCGGCGTACCCCAAGGTCAGGGCATCGCGGTCAAGACGGATCGGCTGGTCCATCATCGGCACCACCAGGTCTTCGGCCACATCCATGATCCGGTACAAATCGACACCACTGTTGACGCCCATCCGCTCCAGCACCGCAACGAACACTTCCAGCGGCGTGTTGCCCGCTCCCGCGCCAAGGCCCGCTACCGAGCCATCGATGCGCGCAGCACCGGCCTCGATGGCGGCCAGGGAGTTGGCGATGGCCATGCCCATGTTGTGGTGGCCGTGGAAACCGACTTCGGTCCCGGCGTTCAGCCCGGCGCGCAAGGCGCCGATCTTTTGCGTGACTTCATCGGGCAGCATGTAGCCGGCCGAGTCGGTGCAGTAGATGCAGTTGGCGCCGTAGCTCTCCATCAGCCGCGCCTGCTCCAGCAGTTTCTCCGCGCTGACCATGTGCGCCATCATCAGGAAGCCGACAGTGTCCAGGCCCATCTTCGCCGACATGCCGATGTGCTGGCCCGACACGTCCGCTTCGGTGCAATGGGTGGCGACACGAATGGTCGACACACCGTGTTCGTGGGCCATTTTCAGGTGGTCGAGGGTGCCGATCCCCGGCAACAACAGGGCCGAAACCTTGGCCTGCTTCATCTGCGGGATCACCGCGGCGAAATACTCCTCGTCACTGTGGGCCGGAAAACCGTAGTTCAACGACGCACCGCCCAAACCATCGCCGTGGGTGATTTCGATCAGCGGCACGCCGGCCGCATCGAGGCCGGTGGCCACCGAGACCATTTGTTCAATGCTGATTTGATGCTGTTTGGCGTGCATGCCGTCGCGCAGGCTCATGTCATGCAGACGGACGCTCTTACCTTGCAAATTCATAGCGATTCTCCACTCAACGGGCAGGCAGTTGCAGGGTGCCCTTGTGGGCTTCTTCGGCGAACATCTCGGCCGTGCGCAATCCGGCGGCGGTCATGATGTCGAGGTTGCCGGCGGACTTGGGCAGGAAATCACCAAGGCCTTCGACCTCGATAAAGATCGACACCTTGCGCCCGTCGAACACCGGCCCGTTGATCAGCTTGTAGCCGGGCACATAGCGTTGAACTTCGCGAACCATCTCCAGCACCGAGGTGCGGATCGCATCCTGGTTCGGCTCGTCATCGGTCAGGCAGTGGATGGTGTCGCGCATCATCAGCGGCGGCTCGGCCGGGTTAATGACGATGATGGCTTTACCGCGTCGGGCACCGCCGATCTTCTCCACCGCACCGGCCGTGGTACGGGTGAATTCGTCGATGTTCTGCCGGGTGCCGGGGCCGACCGAACCGGAAGACACGGTGGCAACGATTTCGCCGTAGCTCACCGGTTGCACCCGCGACACCGCCGCCACCATCGGGATGGTCGCCTGGCCACCGCAGGTGACCATGTTGACGTTCATCGCCAGGCTCGACGCGTGCTCCTTGAGGTTGACCGGCGGCACGCAGAACGGGCCGATGGCCGCCGGCGTGAGGTCGATCATGATCACCCCCAGCTCGTTGAGCTTGCGGCTGTTTTGCGCATGCACGTAGGCCGAGGTGGCGTCGAAGGCGATGCGAATATCGTCGTCGAGTACGTGCGGCAGCAAGCCATCGACACCGCCGGCGGTGGTTTTAATGCCCATTTCCCGGGCACGTTTCAGGCCTTCGGATTCAGGATCGACGCCGACCATCCATACCGGTTCGATCCATTGCGACCGGCACATTTTCATCAGCAGATCGGTGCCGATATTGCCCGGGCCGATAATGGCCGCTCTGAGTTTTTTGCTCATGGGGTCAAACTCCAAAAGTCAGGCGCAGAAAGACACCCGGGCACTGCCCAGGCCATCGATGGTCAGAGAAAAACAGTCGCCGGCTCGGGCCGGTTCCAGTGGCACCAGGGAGCCGGACAAGATGATTTCCCCGGCCTTGAACGGAATGCCGAAGGCGCCCAGGGTGTTGGCCAGCCAGGCCACCGCCGTCAACGGATTGCCCTGCACTGCCGAACCCAGGCCTTCACTTAGCGGCTCTCCGTTCTTGAACACGCGCATGCGCAAGTTGGGCAGGTCCAGCTCGCGCGGGTCGACCTGGCTGTCGCCCAACACGAACACACCGCAGGAGGCGTTGTCGGCCACGGTGTCCTGGATGCGGATGCGCCAGTCGTGAATCCGTGAATCGACGATCTCGAAGCACGGCATCACGTATTCGGTGGCGGCCAGCACATCCGCCTCGGTGATGCCGGGGCCGACCAGATCATGCTTGAGCTTGAAGGCGATTTCGCCCTCGGCACGGGGCTGGATCAGTTTGTTGGCCGACAGGGAAATCCGCGCATCGTCATCGAACGACATCTGCCGCGTGATGAAGCCGAAATCCGGCTGATGCACGTTGAGCATCTGCTGGACCGCCGCCGAGGTCACGCCGATCTTCTTGCCGACGATCCGGTCACCGGCCGCCACCCGACGCTCAATGGCGTACAGGGAAATGTGATAGGCGTCTTCGATGCTGATCGACGGCCAACGCTCGGTCAGCGGCGCCAGGGTGGAGCCACTGAGCAGCGCCTGATAAAGCTCTTCGCCGAACTCACGGCGCAATTGCACGCTCATCCGCGGGCCTCCTGAAAAAATGCCAGGCACTGGCGGTTGAACAGATCACGGTGCTCGACCTGAACCCAATGTCCGCACTCGCTGAGCATCACAAAGCGAATGCGTGAGCAATTTTCGAGCATGGTCCGGGCACCGGAGGACGGGCAGAACTTGTCGTTCATGCCCCAGAAACCGAGGATCGGGCACTGCAGTTCACCCAGGCGTGCGGTCATGTTCGGCACCTGCATGGTCGACAACACACACACCGGCTGTTGCTGCACGACCGCCACCCGCTCGTTGACCGTTTCGTCGCTGATCAGGCTTTCGTCGAACAGTTGCAGCGCCAGCAGGCGACGCATGCCCGCCGCATCGTTCAGTTCACCCTTGGCGAAGGCCGCACCCATTTTCTGGATGCCTTCCATCTGCAGGTAATACTGTTCTTTTTCCATCAGGCCACCGGGCGCCATTAGCACTAGACGGCTGACGCGCAGCGGTTGGTCGAGGGCCAGCTTGATGGCGATGGCACCGCCCAACGAGTTGCCAACCAACACGCAACGCTGGATGTCGAGGGCATCGAGCAGACCGCTCAGGGCGGTAACAAAGAAGTCCAGGGTGTAGAGGGTGTCGGGTTTGTCCGAGGCGCCATAGCCCGGCAGGTCCGGGACAATGACTCGATAACCGGCCTCGGCGAACACCGGGTAGTTCTGCTTGAAGTTGCTGTGACCGCTGGCTCCCGGCCCGCTGCCATGGATGAAAATCACCGGCTCGCCGCTCCCGCCATCCTTTCCGCTTATATCCACATAGCGCAGCTGCAAACCATCCGGCAGCGTAACGAAGTGCCCTTGCGCTGAAGCGCCCATAAGGTGTCCTCCCGGCCTGTTGTTGTAGCCGGATTATTCCGACGGGCCGGCTGCGCAACATCGTCCGACAGGACTACCTAGTCCCTTTGGACGTTGGCCGGCACAAGGCTGCGGACCTAGCATCGACGGCATTCCCGAGCGGCAAAAAGAGAATTCCCATGCTTGATCCAATGGACTTTCGCGGCAAAGTGGTACTGGTCACCGGCGGTGGCAAAGGCGTCGGACGCGGCATCAGCCAGCGCTTTCTCGACTGCGGCGCCGAGGTGGTGATCTGCGGTCGCGAAGCCCCGCAATCCTTGCCTGCCAGCGGCGGGCGCGAGGCGCTGTTCGTGCCCTGCGACCTGCGGGATGTCGAGCAATCCGGGCACTTGATCGCGCAAATCGTCGAGCGCTTCGGCCACCTCGATGTGCTGGTCAACAACGCCGGAGGCTCACCGAATGCCGACGCTGCCACGGCTTCGCCGCGATTCAGCGAAGCGATCATTCGCTTGAACCTGATCGCGCCACTGAACCTGTGCCAGCAGGCCAACCAGGTGATGCAGGCCCAGGACGACGGCGGCGCGATCATCAATATCTGCAGCGTCAGCGCCACCCGCCCGTCTCCCGGCACCGCCGCTTATGGCGCGGCCAAGGCCGGTCTGCTGAACCTGACCACTTCGCTGGCGGTGGAATGGGCGCCGAAGGTGCGGGTCAATGCGGTGACCGCCGGGCTGATTCTCACCGAGCAGGCAGCCATGCATTATGGTGACGACGCGGGCATTGCCCGGGTGGCAGCGACCATTCCGTTGCAACGTCTGGCGACTCCGCAAGACATTGGCGATACCTGTTTGTACCTGGCGTCATCGCTGGCCCGCTATGTCAGCGGCGCGGACATCGCGGTGCATGGTGCCGGCGAGCGACCGGCGTTTCTTGACGCGGCGCAATCCTGAAAAGATCGCAGTCAGCGGCAGCTTCTACAGTTGAACCTCAGTCTCTGTAAGAGCTGTCGAGTGAAACGAGGCTGCGATCTTTCAAGCATTCAAATAACAAAAGGAGTTCCGGCATGCCCGCAATCGCCAGCCACAGTGTTTTTCTCGATCTCCCGCCACAAGCCGCCTGGGCCAAACTGCGCGACCTGAGCCTCGCCCCGCACTATGTGCCGGGGTTGACCGGTTGCCGGTTTCATCCCGGTGCAATGGAAGGTGTCGGCGCCAGTCGCCGGGTGTTGCGCAAGGGCGGTCAGTATCTGGATGAAAGCGTGGTGCAGTGGCAGGAAGGCACAGGGTTTGTGCTGCGGTTGCACAAGGGCGGCAATGAATCGCCCTTCCCGTTTCGCCGGGCCAGCTTCAGCTATGCCCTGCAAGCCGAGGGCGACGCGACCCGCATCACCCTGCAAATGAGTTACAGCCTGCGCGGTGGCAGGCTGATTGAAGGAGTGCTGGCCAAGGCCTTCAACAAGGTCGTGCAGCAGATTGCCGAGAACCTCAAGGCCTTCTACGAAACCGGCCGGACACAGAATCCGGATATGGCTGTCAGCACATCCAACATCAATGTTGCCTGACACGCCGCCTTCGCGGGCAAGCCCGCTCCCACAGGGGATTGGGGGTGTTTGCAAATGCCGGGGTCACCACAAAAACTGTGGGAGCAAGCTCGCTCCCACAGATTGCCGCTCGATCACTACAAGGCACCGAACTCGACCCGGATGGTCAGCGCACCGGTGTTATCGCTCAAGCCAGCCCCGTGTTGCCCGGTCAGATCATCATTGATGCACAATTGCAGCTCCCCTTGCTGGTTGCCCGGCACCTGCGCCAGATCCCCCACCAGGAACGGCTTGCCACCGCTGCCCACACGACCGATCAAGGCGCCTTCGGCAGCACCGGGCAAGGCATAGCTGCTGTAGTCGATGTGCCTCGAACCGCCGTTTCCATCGACATTGCCGCCTTGTGGGCTGGCACACCATAGCCCACTGACGTAGCGAACCAGGCGCGGCACCAACCCGTTGATCTGCACGCCGGTGCCCTGCCAGGTTTGATTGGCCTGGACCGTCAAGGTCACTGCCTTCAGATCGTTGGCCACGGTGTCTCCGGCCTGGAACGACAACGCGGCGATCGTCAGGCTCGGATTCGAGGTCCCGCTGCTGGGGAAAACGCCATCGCCTACCAGGAACAGGTTTTTGTGATCCCAACTGCGCTGGTCCTTGTCGACCACCGATGTGGCCGGATCACTGCCCATGCGATAGGTGCCCATCAGATGTCCGGCTCCTTGGAAGCTCATAGGTTCGTTCCCGTAAGTGAACGTCCCTGGCGTAAGCGGTGTGGTCAGCTCCACGGCGCCGAGCAGGTCTTTGATAATGTGAGTGGCCAGCCGTTTTGCCTCCAGGAACCCCTTCTGGGTGTACTTGGACAATTCATAGTGGATTTCCGGCCGGGGAATACCGAGCCGGTCCTTGAAGTCGGCCGACGGCACGATGTAGCACTTGGCGTTATCGGGATCGTCTTCCACCTGCTCCACCAGGAACGCGATGCGGAACTGCCGGACGAAGATGTCGTTGAGCTTTTGCACCAGCGCTGTTCCATAAAGCGCCTCGGTAGGGGGTTTGGGGTCCTGGTCCGACTTCAGCGGGTTGACGCCGTTGGCGTTCGTACCGTCGATAAAGTCGGCCACCGTTTTGTAGGGATCGTTGGCCGGCCAGTTCCAGCCCTCGTTGCCGATCTCAATACGCCACGCCGCGCGCTCGCTGCGAAAGGCACCGTCACGCAAGCTCTCGATACCCGCGGTAGACAGGGGGCCACGGTAGGGAAAAATCGCCTTGCCTTCAGGCATCAGCCCCCACGCCAGGTAGATCGGGTGGTCGGCCAGGTTACGCCCCACCTGACCGCTGCTGTTGGCCACGCCCTTGGGCCAGGCGGGCGTGGCGGAGTTGAGCAACAGCTTGGGGGTTTCGATGGCATGGGCGGCGATGACATAACGTTGACCAAGGGCCTCGCCAAAGCCGGTGATCGGTCCATCACCCAATTGATACTGCTTGAATTCCACACCGAAGATAGTGCCGTCCAACCCTACGTTCAACTTGGTGGCAACCGTCCTGTACAGCACCTTGACCTTGCCGGTGGCCAGGGCCTTGTTCATCGTCACGGTGGCGTCGTACTTGGCCTGGATCGGGCAGATCGGTGTGCAGTTGGTATTGCCGGCACACACACGGCGCCCCGCGTAGGGCTCGGAGTTGCGTCCGGCGGGCGTCGGACTGACCACCAGAGGCAAGCCGTCGAAGGTCTGCCCGGTCACCGCCGCGACAAAACTGCCATCGACCAGCGACAACGGAATGCTGCGCATCGGGAAAGCGTAGCCCTCGGGGAACGTCATGCCCAGGTAGGCCTGGTCGGCGACGTTGGCCGAGACACCGATTTCCGCTTCGGCCCGGCAATAGGCGCTCTGCAGGTCATCGTAGCCGATAGGCCAATCCACCCCGACGTTATAAAGGGACCTCAGGCGAAAATCGTTCGGCACCATGCGCAGGCACGTCCCGACCCAGTGCCAGGTGGTCCCGCCGCCGACTCGCTCATAGGTGCTGGTGAAGGGCATCGGGCCTTTCTGCACCAGGTAACTGACTTTTGGATCGTCCCAGCCCAGGATCAGGTCGGCGATGGTTGCACGCGGGGCGTTCTGCCCGGCCGGATCACGGGGCGGGTCCAGGCTGGTGACTGGTGGATAGGGCGATTCCGGGGTTTTCAGCGTGGTCGTGTAGAACCGCTCCAGGTATTGAGCCCGGTTGACCGGGATCTCCGGTCCCGACTCGAGCACCAGCACCTCCACCCCGGCCATGGCCAGTTGATAGGCGACAATACTGCCGGCCAGTCCGGCGCCAACGATCACCACTTCGGCTTGTTCAATACTCATGACCGGTCTCCTTGCTGTGCACTGGAAGACGCGGTGGCGGGCACGCCGGTCAAGTCCTCGAGGCTCGACGGCTGTTCGTTCCAGTAACCGAAGAACGATTCGCTGTAGCCCATGGGGTGAGCCTGGGCCACTTTCCAGGCCCAGCTGTAGATGTAGGCCTGGTCGGACACCACCGCTGAATCACCCTTTTTATAGCTCCCTGCGTCATACGGCTGGTACCAGACGCCCAGAAACCAGAGCTTCATGATTGAACGCGCCGCCAGCACGGAGTTGGGGGTCGGTTGCGTGGTGACCAGCACCTGCTGGGCGATCTTATCCGGCGGCACGTGGTCGGCCGCCAGCGTGGCGTACTGCGTCAACAACGGGTTGAGCACATCCGTGGTGATGCGTGGAGTGACGTAATCGAGAAAGAGCGGTGGCAAACCCACCGGGTCGAGCTGCGGCGCCAGGCGCGCGATGGGAATACCGGTCAGGGCCGATGACAGGCCGACGAAATTGTCCAGGTCAGTGCTCATTGTTTGGCTCCTTGTCCGGAAGTGGACTGCGCGCGTTCGAGCAAATAGGTGAAGTCCGCGAAGCTGGTACGTGGGGATTCGGTGACATGAGTAGCGGCGTTGCCATGACAGGCCATGCAACTGGAAGACGCCTGGGGCGTGGTGCCCTGGATGTAGGTTTCCAACGTAGCGTTGGCCAGGAACGAGGGCGCGGGATTGCCCAGCGGGTTGGCGGCCGAAATCTGGCAGTTCGGTGGCGGCGCGGCGGTCGGCCACTGGGTGCTGATCAACTGATAGTTGGCCCAGACACTCTGCGGGTTGGCCGTGCGCAACAGGGCCTGATACTTGGCGTTCAAGGTGTTGGTGGGCCCGGTCAGCGGCACTTCGCGCACGATCTGCGAGGGCGTCGCCTTGACGGCCGGGTTCCATGGTCGTGGCGGAGGCTGGTTGATCGCACTGTCGCTGGCGGCGTTGTAGAACAGGTACGGGCCTTTGCGCTGCGCCACCGGTGTGGATTGTTCCGGCACGTTGTTCACATGCTCGAAGGTCGACCAGACCCACTGCGGTGCACTGGCGGTCTTATGGACGATGTGCAAGCCCACCAGACCGACCGACTGGGATGCACACGACTCCTCGACTATCGGCCCGTGGCTCGGGTCGCTGTTGCCCGGCGTATAGACCAGCGCATCGACCGTGTGGAAATCCTGGGGACGGTCGTTGGCTCCCAGCACCTTCCAGGATGCCTTCACCATCACCGAACCGACCTGACTCGTGTCGTTGGAGCCACAGCTGAATGCCACGGTGTTGGTCTTTTTCGCGGCAAAGAATTTCTGCTGGCCTTCGATGCTGTACAGGCCGTTGTCGACGATCCCGTTGAACATCGATTGGTTGACCACGATTTCATTGCGCGTATAAGCGCCGTTCTGATCCACCAGCGGGCCGCTCTCGAAGGGCTGGATAAATTCATCCAGCATGTCGGGGACCTTGCCCATCTGCTGCAGCAACCGCCCGGGCTTGAGCTGCTTGCACACTTCGGGAAGCGTCGCCGGCGCATCCCAGGGCAAGGGTGTCTGGCCCTTGGCGCGGAAAATCTGGTAGCTCTCTTTCCAGCTTTCCCAGACCGTGGCCCCATCCTGCTTGCCAATGGTGGTGCCGGTATCGGGATTGCCATTGTCCAGGGCCGGCCAGTTCAGGGCGATGAAGGTCTGCCACGACAGTTCATCGAAATTGCCTTGCAGGCTGGACAGGGAGATGGGTTGGGTGGCCGTGACATCGAAGGGTATCTGCGGCGACAACGAGGGGGCGGCGCTGGCGAACGGGCACAGCAAAACGCCGAACAAGGCACAGCCCAGCGGGCCATGCCGACTGACTTCCATTCTCATGCTTGATCTCCTTGGCATCAGGGCACCAGGAGATCACACCGGTCCGTCGTGGACTCTCACTGCCTCCTGGCACGTAGGAGTCTAGGTAGGGTTTTATGCTGGAGGAGGTTTGGAGGTAGAACCAATCGAAGCAAAACCAGACGGCGTTATTCGGACTCAAAGAGCGGTGTCATGATGGACGCCGTCGCGAGCTGGCTCCCACAAGGGACTATGGGTGGCCACAAATAGGGGGGCACCGCCGGCCACTGTAGGAGCCCGCTCCCACAGGGGATTGGGGGTGTGCGCAAATACCAGGTTCACCCTAAAACCTGTGGGAGCGGGCTTGCTCGCGAAGGGGCCGGCACATCCAACATCAATGTTGCCTGAAACACCGCCTTCGCGGGCAAGCCCGCTCCCACAGAGGCCACCTCTGGAGTGAGCGCCCTTCAGGAACGCGCCACTTCCGAGTGAGCGGTAAAACGGGTGGCGACAATCTTCCACTGCCCGGCGATGCGCTGGTAACGGTCCTCATAGAACCCACCCAACTGCCGCGTCGCCCCGCTCTCGCCATCCACGTTGAAATACCACAGGGCCCAACGACCCTGGGCTTGATCTTCATTCAGTACTTCGATTTCCGGATTGGCACCATGATGCAGATCGATCACCCGCTCATGGCAAGCGAGTTCGCGGTACAGCGCGACAAAACTGTCGCGCTCACGAAAGATCCCCAACGGACCGTAATCGATCAGCACTTCACCGTCGGCAAAGCAGTCGGCAATCACCTCGACTTGCTTGAGGTCGCAGGCATTGAGGTAGCGATGCTTGAGCTGGCGGATGTCCTCCAGCGCCTCCAGGCGGGCGATCCGCTGTTCCAGATTCATGCTGCACCTCGCGCCGTCACGTTGACCTCACTCCAGAAGGCTTTCATCGACCGGATCTTGCCGTCGGCATCGAACTCCATCACGTCGATCACATGCAGCGAGCACGGTTGCCCGCCCCACTCCATGTCGACCCGGAACGGCATCGCGCCGCAACCGTTGAGCGTCGCGCGCACCGGGCCGGTCCGGGTCGCCGAGACTTTCATCGCCCCCAGTCCTTCACGGTAGAAACGTTCGATGGCTTCGATGCCCTGCAACGGCGCCTGGCCGACCGGGTCTTCAACGGTGGCGTTTTTGGCGTAGAGCGCGAGGATGCCGTCGATGTCGCCGGCATCCACCAGCTCCACGTAACGCGCCATGCTCTCTTGCACATGCTGTGCGCTGATCATTCAGACCACCTCGAACAGGGCAGCGGCGCCCATGCCGCCACCGATGCACATGCTCACCACCACGTAGCGCAAACCGCGACGCTGGCCCTCGATCAACGCATGGCCAACCATCCGCGCCCCAGACATGCCGAACGGATGGCCGATGGAAATCGCCCCGCCGTTGACGTTCAGGCGCTCGGCCGGAATGCCCAATGTGTCGCGGCAGTACAGCACCTGACAGGCGAACGCTTCGTTCAACTCCCACAGCCCAATGTGGTCCATGGTCAAGCCATGGCGCTTGAGCAGCTTGGGAATGGCATACACCGGGCCGATGCCCATCTCGTCGGAATTGCAACCGGCGACGGCCATGCCGCGATAGATCCCCAGCGGTTCCAGGCCACGCTTCTCGGCCATTTTCGCGCTCATCAACACCGAGGCCGACGCACCGTCGGACAGCTGCGAGGCATTGCCGGCGGTGATGAAACGCCCCTTGTCGCTCCACTGACCGCCCGGCCATACCGGCTCCAGCGCTTTCAGGCTTTGCAGGCTGGTGTCGATGCGGTTGCACTCGTCGCGCAGCAGGGTGACGGACTCATGGCGGGTTTCGCCCGTGGCCTTGTCGACGATCATCTGGCGGCTGGCCAGCGGCGCCAGCTCGCGGTCGAAGCGCCCGGCGCTCTGGGCCTGTGCGGTACGCAGCTGGCTCTGGTAGCTGTATTCGTCCTGCTCGTCGCGGGAGATGCCATAACGTGCGGCGACGATCTCGGCGGTTTCGATCATCGGGATGTAGGCGTGCGGGTCCAGTTCGATCACCGAGCCCGACTGGTTGCGATAGAGGTTCTTGTGCTTGTTCTGCACCAGGGAAATCGACTCCAGGCCACCGGCCACGGCGATGTCGATTTCGTCGCACATGATGCCTTTGGCGGCCATGGCAATACTCATCAGCCCCGACGAGCACTGGCGCTCGACGGCCATCCCGGCGACGGAAGTCGGCAAGCCGCCGGCAATCGCGCACAGGCGCCCCAGGTTGTAGGACTGGGTGCCCTGCTGCGCGGCGGCGCCGATGATCACGTCGTCCACTTCACCCGGCTCGATGCCGGCACGGCGCACGGCTTCGCGCACCACGTGGCCGCCCAGTTGCGGCGCTTCGGTGTCATTGAATGCGCCACGAAAGGCTTTGCCGATCGGGGTGCGGGCGGTGGAAACGATGACGGCTTCTTTCATGCTGGATTCCTCGAAAATGCTGTTGAAGGTCAGGCCGGGTAATAGCGACTGATGGTGTCGACTACGCAGCCGGGGCGTTCCTCGCCGTCGATGTCGACGCTGACGCGGATGGTCGCCTGCACGCCGCCCTTCACTTCCTCGACCGCGATCAATTGCGCACTGCCGCGCACCCGCGAGCCAACGCGCACCACCGAAGGAAAGCGCACCCGCTCACAGCCGTAATTGACGCCCATGGCCAGGCCACGGACCTCGACGATCTGCGGCAAGAACAGATTGACCAGCGACAGGCTCAGGTAGCCATGGGCAATGCACGCGCCAAACGGGCCGCTGGCAGCCTTGAGCGGATCGACGTGAATCCATTGGTGATCGCCGGTGGCATCAGCGAACCGGTCGATGCGGTCCTGCTCCAGCAGCAGCCAGGCGCTGACACCGAGCGATTCGCCGACGGCGTCGAACAAGGCCATCGGCGTGTCGAAAATACGTGGCATGGTCACGCCCTCTGGCTGGACACCGACAACACTTCGCCGGTCATGTAGGAGCTGTAGTCGCTGGCCAGGAACATCATCACGTTGGCCACTTCCCAGACTTCGGCGGCACGACCGAACGCTTCGTTGGCGGCGAGTTGATCGAGCACCGACTGGGGCGCGGATTTGCGCAGGAAATCGTGCAGGGCGATGCTCGGGCTGACCGCGTTGATGCGGATGCCGTAGTCGGCGGACTCGACCGCTGCGCAGCGGGTCAGCGCCATCACGCCGGCCTTGGCCGCGGCGTAGTGCGCCTGTTCTTTCTGTGCGCGCCAGCCCAGTACCGAGGCGTTGTTGACGATGACCCCGGCACGCCGCTCCATCATTTTCGGCAGCATGGCGCGGGTCATGCGCATGGTGCCGGTGAGCGTCACATCCAGCACCCGGTTCCACTCTTCGTCGCCCATCTCCACCAGCAAGCGCGAGCCGCCAAGACCAGCGTTATTGATCAGCACATCGACGCCTTGCAGATCACGCTCGGCGCTGGCAATCAGTTGCTGCACCTGGGCTTCGTCGGCGACGTTGCAGACCTGGCCGAAGACCTGTTGCAGCCCGGTGGTTTGACGAATTTTCACCACCGCCTCGGCCAGGCGGCCTTCATGGATATCGCTGATCATCAGCGCCCGGCAACCTTCCTCGGCGGCGCGCACGGCGGCGGAAAAACCGATCCCGGCACCCGCCGCCGCCGTGATCAGCACCGACTTGCCGCGCAGCAGGCCGCGACCTTCAACATATTGAGGTACAGACATGAACTCTCTCCTTTCAGGCGCGCGGACGCGGTTCTTTGGGCATGCCCAAGGCACGCTCGGCGATGATGTTGCGCTGGATTTCGTTGCTGCCGCCGTAGAGGGTGTCGGCGCGGCTGAACAGGTACAGCGACTGCAAACGGGTCAGTTGGTAGGGCGCGGCTTCGAGCAGTTCCGCCTCGGCGCCGAGCACGTCCATCGCCAACTTGCCGAGGCTGGCGTGCCAGGTCGACCAGAACAGCTTGTAGATGGTCGCCTCTTTGCGCAGCGAACCGTCCTGGCTACCCGAGAGCATGCGCAGCGAGTTGTAGCGCATGATCCGCAGCCCGCTCCAGGCTTCGGCCAGACGCTGGCGCAGGAGCGGATCGCGGTCGGCACCGTTGGCTTTAGCAATGGCGATGATTTCATTGAGTTCGTTCTGAAACTGCATCTGCTGGCCGAGGGTCGACACACCGCGCTCGAAACCCAGCAGCGCCATGGCGATCTTCCAGCCATCGCCCGGCGCGCCGATGATGTTGGCGGCGTCGGTGCGGGCATCGTCGAAGAACACTTCGTTGAATTCCGAGGTGCCGGTCAATTGCTCGATGGGCCGCACGGTGACTTGCGCCTGGGCCATCGGCACCAGCAGGAATGACAGGCCGCGATGGCCGACACTGCCCGGTTCGGTGCGGGCAATCACGAAACACCAGTCCGACTCGTGGGCCAGGGACGTCCAGACTTTTTGCCCGTTGATCACCCAACTGCCGGTCACTTCATCCAGCGTTGCGCGGGTCTTGACGTTGGCCAGGTCGGAACCGGCGCCCGGCTCTGAATAGCCCTGGCACCAGAAGCTCGTGCCGCTGACAATCCCCGGCAGAAAGCGCTGTTGCTGTTCGACCGTGCCAAACGCGGCAATGGTCGGCCCGGCCAGCCCTTCTCCGATATGCCCCATGCGACCGGGGCCACCGGCGCGGGCGTATTCTTCATTGAAAATCACTTGCTGAGTGATCGACAGTCCGCGCCCGCCGTGCTCCGGCGCCCAGCCGACGCAGGTCCAGCCGCCCTCGGCGAGTTTGCGCTCCCAGGCTTTGCGCTCCTTGGGAAACATGTGTTCATCACCCGGACCACCGCGAAACCGCAGGGCCTCGAACTCACCGCAGAGGTTGGCGCTCATCCAGTCGGCGACTTCCCGGCGGAAGCGTTCGTCCTGCTCGCTGAAACTGATTTTCATCGCTGCTCTCCAAGAATCACCGCGGCAATCCGCTCGCGATGCCAGGCCGGTAGCCCGAGGAAGCTTTCGCTGGCGCGGGCGCGCTTGAAGTAGAGGTGCGGGTCGTATTCCCAGGTGAAGCCGACGCCGCCATGCAACTGGATCGACTCGGACGCGCAGTGGAAGTAGGTTTCAGAGCACTGCGCCTTGGCCAGCGCCGCCGCCAGCGGCAGCTCGGCCGCCACTTGCGGATCCCCCTGCGGATCGAGGACTTCCTGGGCCACGCACGCGGCGTAATAACTGGCCGAACGCGCGCATTCGACTTGCAGCATCATGTCGGCGACGCGGTGTTTGAGGGCCTGGAAACTGGCAATCGGACGACCGAACTGCTGGCGTTCCTGCATGTAGGCCACGCTGAGGTCGAGCACCTGCTGCGCGCCGCCGGTCTGCTCGGCGGCCAGGCCGATGCAGGCCAATTGCAGGACCCGCTCCAGATGCGGCCAGCCGTGACCGAATTCACCCAGCAGCGCGTCGGCTTCAAGGTACAGGCCCTTGAGCTGGATCCGCGCCTGGCGCCGGGTCTGGTCCATGGTCGGCAGCATTTGCCGCTCGATACCGGCCCGTACCGCGTTCACGACAAACAGGCTGATGCCCGCTTCGCCGGTCGAACCGGGTTGCCGCGCGGCAATGACTAAGAGATCGGCGCCATGCCCGTCAAGCACATGTTTGAGGGTGCCGTCGAGGACAAATCCGTCGCCCTCGGCCACCACCGTTGCCTGGACGTCGTCGGCCGTCCAGCCATTGGCACTGCTGAAAGCCAGGGTCGCGGTCACGCTACCGTCGGCGATCGAGGGCAACCAGCGCTGCTTCTGTTCGTCATTGGCAGCCAGCAACAATGCGGGGGTGGCCATGCAGGCCGTGGCGAAAAACGGCGAGCACAGCAGTCGCCGGCCCATCTGTTCCAGCAGGATCGCCAGTTCGACAAAGCCCAGCCCAAGGCCACCATAAGTTTCGGGGATATGAATCGCCGGCCAGTACATTTCCTGGCACAGACGCTGCCAGAGGGCTTCATCAAAACCCCGTTCACTGACCATTGCCGCCCGCACGGCGGCAGAATCCGAGACATCGGCGAGGAAGCCCTCGGCCGATGCGCGGATCATTTCCTGTTCGTCGCTGAATGCAAACTCCATCGCGGCGCCTTCTGCTCGTTTGGCGGGGCGCGCGTGGCGCAACACCCCTTTGAGCATGAAGTTTGGCGCCGGCCGGACGCGGCAGAATCGTTAGCCCTGCCTAGTCCGAACGGGTGATGTGCTGGCGTGGGTGTTCGGCCGCGAAGCCGATCAGCGGCAGTCACCGCCCATGCGCACCAGCAGCGCTGAGCCGTGCGGTTTCAGGTACGGGTTGATTTCACCGACCTGGCATGACGCCAGGTTTTGCAGTTCCGGTACGAGGGGTTCTTGCACAAACAACAGCCCTGCCGGACGGGACTCCGATTGCAACTGCGCCACCGTCAGCGGCGCCACTGGCCGCCCCATGTAATAGACCAGACGGATATCCGGCTCACCAAGGGTATAAGCCTTCTGACCCGGCTGCCCGTCGGCCAGCGTGGCAATCTGCTCAAGACCGTCAACCCGGTGCGACAGCACCCGCGCTTCGACGAACATGTAGAACATCACAAACCCGGCCAGCATCACGTAGGGCACAACGGCCAGGACCGTGCTCCAACGCCCCTTCAGGTCATCGAGCAGCGCCGACCAGTGCATCGCCAGCAGCAACGCCATGGACGGGTAAACCGGCAACAGGTACTTGCCATGCTTTTCGGTGAACAGGGAAAACACCAGCAGTGGCAACAGGCTGCAGCACAGCAGCATGCCGGCCTCGCGGCGCGAGCGGATCATTGCCCAGAACTTGCGCGGCTGCACAAACACGATCAGCCAGAACGGGAAAAAATCACCGGCCAGGTACAGCAGATAGGCGTACCAGGCCTCGGCGCCCTGCCCGTCGATCTTCTTCACGATGTCTTCGCTGATGATCGAAGCCCAGATGCCCCAGCCCTGATTCACCGACACCACCAGGTACCAGGAACTGCCCAGCACCACGGCAATCAGCCAGCCCCAACCGTCGCACAGATACGCCTTGGCCCGCGCATCGCGATAGATCAAGGCATAGGCCAGGATCGGCGCCGTCACCCACAACAGGCAAACCGGCCCTTTGGTCAGCAGTGCGCAACCCAGCAGCACGTAGCTGAGCCGACTCCACCAGACCCGGCCTTGTTGGAAGATGAATTGCCAGGCCGCCAGCAGCGCGCCGAAGCACAGCAGGGTCAACAGCATCTCGATTTCCGAGCGCCGTGCGAACAGGCTGAAGGCACCGTTCGCGGCCAGGAACACCATGGCGAACAAACCGACCTGCCGCCCCGCCTGCCGAACGCCGTACAGGTAGGTGCAAAAACAGCACAAGGCGGCGGCCAGCGCCGAAGGCAGGCGCACGCTCCACTCGGACAAGCTGCCCAGCACCGCCGTCGAAACCAGGCCGGCCCAATAGAAAAACGGCGGCTTGGACAAGTACAAGTCGCCGTTCATGTAAGGCAGCAGCCAACTCCCTGCCTCGCGCATTTCTCGCACGGTGACGGCGCGGCGGGCCTCGTTGACACTGAGGAACGGCACGCTGCCCAGCCCCCAGAAAAACAGCAACGCAATCGCGATGGCCACAAGCAACGTAATATTCCGGGTCGATAACGATCCGCGCATGACCTACTCCTTCAGGTGTTTGCTTTTGGCGATCAACTGCAAGTTGCGAAAATAGACGATGGAGCCAAACGCCTGCCCGGCGATAAACACCGGGTCTTCGCGGTAAATGGCATAGGCAAGCAACAGGGTGCTGCCGACGATGCTCAGGTACCAGAAGCTCACCGGGATCACGCTGCGTTTCTTGTATTCGCTGTACAACCACTGCAGGACAAACCGCCCGGTAAAGGCGATCTGGCCGGCAAAACCGACGATCAGCCACAAGGCTTCACGGGAGATGTTCATCCTTCGATCTCCTGGGCAATGGTGTTCAGCCGCGTGCGCTTGATCAGCCACCAGACACCGAACAAATCGAGAATGCCCACCAGCGCACGGTCGAGGTTGCCGTATTTCGACACCCCGGCCGTGCGATGCCGGTGGTTGACCGGGTGCACGATCATGCGGCCGTTATGGCGCTGGATCAGGGCTGGAATATAGCGATGCATGTGGTCGAAGTACGGCAGGCGCAAGAACGCCGCACGCTCGATCAGCTTCAGGCCGCAACCGGTGTCCGGGGTGGCGTCCTTGAGCAGGCGGCGGCGCAGGTTATTGGCGAAACGCGAGGCGTAGCGTTTGCTCGCCGTGTCGCGACGGTTGACCCGATGCCCGGCAACCAGTTGCACATCGACCTTGCCCGGCTCGCCGCGCACCAGCGCGAGCATGCCGGGGATGTCCGCCGGGTCGTTCTGGCCGTCGCCGTCGAGGGTCGCCAGCCACGTGCCCCGTGCCTCACGGGCGGCATGGTAGAGCGAGGTGCTCTGCCCCAGCGAACGCTCATGATGGAGGATGCGCAAGGTGTTCAAGCCGTCGTGACGGATCTGCCGCAATTCATGCAGGGTCGCGTCGGTGCTGCCATCGTCGACCACGATGATTTCGTAAGACTCATCGGCCAGCGCCACGCGGATTTCCTCAAGCAACGGCTTGAGGTTGTTCGCTTCGTTTTTCGCGGGAATCAGTACGGATACAAAAATGTCTTGGCTCATGGAGTCACTCTCGCCTTTATTGGATTTCTTTTATCAGAGGCGAATGAAGGTGTCGTACACCGGCCGACTCGATGCAGGGTTCAGCTATTCAGGGCGATGACGCCAACAATATCCCGCCCTGTGGACGCACTCGCGCGCGACCCCGCATACGGTGCCCGGCCAATTGTAAAAATGGCGTTAATATTTCATACACTTTTTGTCATCATTCCCCGGATGATGCAGCGAATTCTGTTGCGATTGGCGCCTGCCCATCTAAAGTGCACCCACGCAAGTGAAAAACATGAATCGGGTAAGGATGCACAACCATGAGCACTGAGCAAGAGACGACTTTCGACGAGCCGCGGCTCGACAGTACGGAAATCCGCATTCTGGGCTCGTTGATCGAGAAACAGGCCACCAGCCCGGAAACCTATCCCCTGACCCTCAATGCCCTGGTGATTGCCTGCAACCAGAAAACCAGCCGCGAGCCGGTGATGAACCTCACACCGGGCCAGGTCGGCCACAGCCTGCGCGCCCTCGAAGGACGCGGCTTCGCCAGACTGGTGATGGGCAGCCGCGCCGACCGCTGGGAACACAGGGTCGACAAGGCCCTGGAACTGGTGCCGGCGCAGGTCATCCTGACCGGGCTGATGTTCCTGCGCGGCCCGCAGACCGTCAATGAACTGCTGACCCGCAGCGGCCGCATGCATGAGTTCGAAGACGCCGAACAGGTTGCGCATCAACTCGAACGCCTGATTGCCCGCGGCCTGGCCGTGCTGATTCCACGGCAGGCCGGCCAGCGCGAAGACCGTTATACCCACGCCCTGGGCGATCCGGCGGATATCGAAGCGATCCTCGCGGCACGGCACAACCCGGCCGAGCGTGGCAGCAGCGGGGTTTCGGTTGAACGGATCGAAGAACTGGAAGCACGGATTGCGGCGCTGGAAGAAAGACTGGCTCGGCTCGAATAGCCTGGATGTTTGCCTGACACAAAACCTGTGGGAGCGAGCTTGCTCGCGATGGCGGACTTTCAGTCACATCAATGCCGGACAGGCCAACGCTATCGCGAGCAAGCCCGCTCCCACAGTAGTTTGAGGGTGTCTGCGCTTACTCGCCATCCCAGTAGTCAACCCCATCCGCCTGCCGGGCCACCGCAACAAAACCTGAAGCATTACCCTCGGCATCGACCTTGAAGTCATCCATTACGGCGTATTTGCCGGAATCCGGATATTCACAGATCTCCGGCGATTGCTGGGTACTGACGGCCAGGTGACGCTGTTGATAGCGACCGGCGGCCTCACCGGTCGGCGCAAACGATTCGGGCAGTGGTTCAAGTTCGACCGAATTCAGATTGAGAATGGGGGGAGGCATCGATACCTCCTAGCTGCGGGCAAACGCTACGGCCTTGTGGAATTGCTCGTCCGTCGGACGTACGCCGGTATAGAGCACAAATTGCTCCAGTGCCTGGATCGCGATGACTTCCAGTCCGGTGATGACCCGCTTGCCTTCGGCACGAGCATGCACGATCAGCGGTGTTTCCGAGGGAATCGCCACCACATCAAAGACAGTTTCCGCTTTTTCGATCACGTCAGGCTCGAAGGCCAGTTGCTCGGCCTCCGGTCCTCCCGTCATGCCGATCGGGGTGACGTTGACCAGCATCTGCGGGCGACGACTCCCCAGCTCTGCCTGCCACTCATACCCCAACGACTGCGCCAGCGCCTGCCCGGCGCGCTCGTTACGGGCCACGATCAGGCCGTTTTCGTACCCGCCATCGCGTAAGGCGCTCGCCACGGCCTTGGCCATGCCGCCACTGCCGCGCAGGGCAAAGGTCGAGTCCTTGGGCACCTGGTGTTTTTCCAGCAACTGCGCAACGGCAATGTAATCGGTGTTGTATGCCTTGAGATGACCGTCGGTGTTGACGATGGTGTTGATCGATTGAATGGCGGCGGCCGACGCATCGAGCTCATCCACCAGGGCAATGCAGGCTTCCTTGAACGGCATCGACACGCCACAGCCACGAATCCGCAGGGCGCGAATGCCGGCAACGGCACCCGGCAGATCCTGGCTGGCAAAGGCCTTGTAGTAAAAGTTCAGGCCCAGCTGTTCATACAGATGATTGTGAAAACGCAGACCAAAGTTCCCGGGGCGTCCAGAAAGGGACATGCACAGCTGGGTGTCTTTGTTGGGGTTCATCTGCATCGGGAAGCTCCTTCAAATGCACTTTTCGGATAGACGGGTTTAGCCCCCCATCGGGTTCTGATCGATCATATAAGCCTGATTACACGGACTTACACAGACCGGTAAGAAAGTCGGTACAGACCTTACACAAAATTTACCAAGCGGCTGTGCTGATTTTCGAAAAAACGCTGTCTTAGAAGTATCCCCGCGACAATCCTTGGGTCTATTGCAGACACAAGCGCCGGGTTGAAGAACCGAGGAACTATCATGATCCGTAAAGTCCCCACAGTTGCCTTGCTGATCGGTGCACTCGCTGTCGCAGGACAGGCGCAAGCCCATGGTGGTGGTAATTACTGGCAAGGCCCGGCGGTGTTTGGCGCGATCGTCGGTACTGCCATCGTCGGCTCGGCCCTGATCAACGCCAACCGCCCGGTTTATGTCGCACCGCAACCGGTCTACTACCAGCCCGCGCCGGTTTATTACGCCCCACCGCCTCCGGTTTACTACCAACCGGCCCCGGTCTACGTGCAACAACCGATGTACTACCGTCCGGCCCCGATCTACTACGGACCACCCCGTGGTTACTACGGCCATCACTACGGTCGCTGGTAACGGACTCATCAAGCCCCGCTGAAACAGCGGGGTTTTTATGCCCTTTCGTCGGTGCAGGTCTGGATAAATCTCGCCAAGGTCGTTATCGGAACAGCGCTGGCGACTCAAGTTGGCAAGATTGACCTGGTATTGTTTCTGCCGTGCGGCAGCAAACGGTCATATTTATGTCATGTCAGGTCCGCAAGCTCGGGTCTGTCCGTCAATAACAGGTTGATAACAACAAGGACGACCACATGCCAACACAAAACCCGCACCGCATCGTCGGTCTGTGCACCTCCAGCAAGGTCTACAACGCACTGACCGAACTCAAGCACCTGGAAGGTCATCGCAGCGCCAAGTTTCTCTCGCTGCTGACGCAAAACCTGGTGCGCAAGGGCCTGCTCAACGAGCAGGAAGTGGTTCATATGCTCGATCAGGTGGTTAGCTGACCGACCAACGGTCGTTTGCCCTCGCTGGCGTCAATGACCACTATCGAAAGCGTTGATTACCCCTCAAGGCACCCTGACCTTAAAGTGACTCCACAGATTGATGGAGGTACTTGTCATGCCCAAGGTTCAGATCATGTCCGTTATCGGCAGTGCCGTCCCTGCACAGCTCAGAGAGATGGGCATGCTTGCCTGTTGGTATCTGGTGCAGGACGGCGTGCAGATCAGCGGCCCGCTCACTTCACTGCCCGCCGCCCAGGCATTGTCACAACGCATCGGCACCGGCCAGACCGGCAGGCTCAGCGCCTAAGGCAACTGCACCCGCGGTTTGGTTTCGATGAAGATGGCCCAGCTCGACATGAACAGGGCCGCGATCAACGGGCCGATGACAAAGCCGTTCAGCCCGAATATCGCCAGGCCGCCGAGGGTCGAGATCAGGATCATGTAGTCCGGCATCTTGGTGTCCTTGCCCACCAGCAGCGGCCTGAGCAGGTTGTCCACCAGTCCGATCACGAAGATCCCGAACAACCCCAGCACCACGCCCTGCCAGATCGCCCCGGTGAGCAGGAAAAACATCGCCACCGGCGCCCAGACAATCCCCGCCCCGACCGCCGGCAACAGTGACAGAAACGCCATCAACACCGCCCAGAGCAATACACTGGGAATGTCCAGAAACCAGAAAATCAGACCACCCAGCGCGCCTTGCGTGATCGCCACCAGCAGGTTGCCCTTCACCGTGGCCCGCACTACACGATTGAACTTGAGCTGCAAACGGCGTTTCTGCTGTTCCTGCAATGGCACCGCCAGGCGCACCTTGCGCGCCAGTTCCGCACCGTCGCGCAGGAAGAAAAACAGCAGGTACAGCATGATGAAAAAGCTGACGATGAACTCGAACGTGCCCTGGCCAAAACTGAAGACCTGAGTGGCGAAGAACTCGTTGCCGGTCATCGCGCTCTTGATGATTTTCTCCCTCAGCCCATTGAGTTCCCCGATGCCGAAGCGGTCGAGCAAATGCTGGAAATATGACGGCAGGCTGTGCTTGAACTGCGCCACATACCCGGCGATGTCCAGCTCGCCGCTTTCGATGTTCTTGTAGAGCGCGGCTCCCTCCTGGACCAGGAAGACGCCGAGGACTATCACAGGCAGGATCGCGCTCAACAGGCAGATGCTCAATGTGAGCAGCGACGTGAGGTTGCGCTCCCAGCCGAACTTCAGTTGCAGTCGCCGTTGCAGGGGGGCAAAGAGGATCCCGAGGATCACCGCCCAGAACACGGCGCCGTAGAACGGCAGCAGAATCCAGACGAAAGCGATGCTCACCAGGGCCAGCAGGACGGTCAGCGATCTGTCTTTCAGGGTTTCGTCGTTCATGTAGGATCCATGCCAGTCTGCCCGGACGCAAAGGTACGTCCTGATGCTTAGGTCGCCACGGCCAGCGCGAGTGCCTTCCGTTCGTGAACAAAGCATAGATCCAGATCAATAAACCCTCGGGCCAAGTCGTTTACCCTGCGCGGCTTTTGCGATCGACCCGCCATGAACCTGATTGCTCCCGAACTGCTTGCCCCCGCCGGCACCCTGAAAAACATGCGTTACGCCTTCGCCTATGGTGCCGATGCGGTGTACGCCGGCCAGCCGCGCTACAGCCTGCGGGTGCGTAACAACGAATTCGACCACGCCAACCTGGCCCTCGGCATTCGCGAAGCCCAGGCCCAGGGCAAGCGTTTTTACGTGGTGGTGAACATCGCGCCGCACAACGCCAAGCTCAAGACCTTTCTCAAGGATTTGGCGCCGATCATCGCGATGGCGCCTGATGCCCTGATCATGTCCGACCCCGGCCTGATCATGCTGGTGCGCCGCCACTACCCGCAGACGCCAATCCATCTTTCGGTGCAGGCCAATACGGTGAACTGGGCGAGCGTCGAGTTCTGGCAGCAGCAAGGCTTGAGCCGGATTATCCTGTCGCGGGAGCTGTCGCTGGAAGAAATCGCCGAGATCCGCGAGCAAGTGCCCGCCATGGAACTGGAAGTGTTCGTGCACGGCGCGTTGTGCATGGCCTATTCCGGGCGTTGCCTGCTGTCGGGCTACATGAACAGGCGCGATGCCAATCAGGGCAGTTGCACCAACGCCTGTCGCTGGAAATATTCGGCGCAACCGGCCACGGAAAACCAGCTCGGCGAGATCGTCCAGACATTCGCCCCCGAACCGACTCTGGGCATTGGCGCGCCCACCGGGCAGGTGTTTCTGTTACAGGAAGCCAATCGTCCCGGCGAACAGATGCCGGCCTTCGAAGACGAACACGGCACTTACATCATGAACGCCAAGGACCTGCGCGCCGTGCAGCACGTCGAACGCCTGACACACATGGGCGTGCACTCGTTGAAAATCGAAGGCCGGACCAAATCCCACTTTTACTGCGCGCGCACCACCCAGGTTTATCGCCGGGCAATCGACGACGCAGTGGCGGGCCGGGCCTTCGACCGTAACCTGATGACCGACCTGGAATCCCTCGCCCAGCGTGGCTACACCGAAGGTTTTCTGCGTCGGCATGTGCATGACGAATACCAGAACTACCAGAACGGCAGCTCAGTCTCGGAACGCCAGCAGTTTGTCGGTGAACTGACCGGCCAGCGGCGGGATCGCCTGGCCGAGGTCAAGGTGAAAAACCGCTTCGGCCTGGGCGACCACATGGAACTGATGACGCCCAAGGGCAACTTCCACTTCGACCTGCACCAGTTGCAAAACGCTAAAGGTGAAACGATCGACGTAGCGCCGGGCGATGGGCATACGGTGTATTTGCCGATACCGGATGCGGTGGATCTGGGTTTTGGATTGTTGATGCGGGATATCAACATGCCGTAGCCCCTGTGGGAGCGGGCTTGCTCGCGAAGGCGGTGTATCAGTCACTATTAATGTTGGCTGACACGCCGCCTTCGCGAGCAAGCCCGCTCCCACAGGTACTGCGTCAGGCAAATTCCTCGCGGAGCATCGCCACGAACGCCTCGCGCGCCGGGTGCACTCCGGCGTTTTCGTGCCAGTAAAAAAGATTGTCGACGGCGGTCAGTTCGGGAAACTCAAACCCTGCGCACCCCGCACCTTTGGCGTATTGATCGAAGATGCCTTTGGGTACCAGCGCCACGCCAGCCCCGGCGCTGACGCAACCGACAATCGCGCCATAACTGGCCAGGCTGACAATCGGCAGTGCCTGCCCTTGTCGCAGCAACCAATGCTCCAGCGCCGCCCGGTACGGACAGCCCTGGGGCCACATGAATACGGTCTGGTCCTGCAAATCGCTGATGTCACGCAGCGGCCCCAGGGATGTCGAGGCAATCAGCAGCAAATCTTCGCGGTACATCGGCGTGCGCTTGAGGTGCGAACGCTCGACATCCACCGCGACGATGGCGCCGTCGAGTTTGTGATTAAGCGTGTCATCGAGCAACTGGCCCCAGGAGCCGGTGGTCAGCTCCAGTGCCACCCGTGGAAAACGCTTGTGGAATTTCGCCAGCAGACGTGGCAAACGCCCGGTGGCCGACGACTCGATGGCCCCGATGCGCAAGGGGCCGGAGGGCTCGGCCGAAGGGTCGACCGCGCGTTTGGCCTCGGCGGTGAGGGCCAGAATTTTCGAGGCGTAGGCCAGAAACGTCTGCCCCGACGGGCTGATGCGCAGCCCCCGGCCCTCGCGCAGAAACAGCGCGACACCCAGTTCGGCCTCAAGGGCCTTGATCCGTGCAGTGATGTTCGACGGCACGCAATGCAACAGCTCAGCTGCGCGGGCGATGCTGCCGACGTCGGCCACGGTCTTGAACATGCGAATCTGTGCCAGCTCCATACATCACCCACAGTGAACGATTAGCGCAGTATAAGTCAGTTGTGGCGAATGATCCGCTTTCTGATACTCGGTGCATCCGCCCACAGGTGCACGACCATGAAGCCGCTCTCACCCTCCCCCGTTTCGCCCTTGAAAATCATTCTGGCCATGGCGTTTGTCGTGGTGTGCTGGGGCTATTCCCCAACCGGCATCCATATCGGCTTGCAGGCCTACGACCCCGTACATCTGGCACTCCTGCGCTTCTTGCTGGCTTCCGTGTTCATGGCCGTGGTCGCGATATTCAAGAGCATTCGCTTACCCGGGCTTCGAGACTTACCGCTGATGTTCGGCCTGGGCTTCTTTGCCGTGAGCCTGCACCACGTGGCGATCAACTTCGGACAGCAGGGTGTCAGCGCCGGCGCTTCGAGCGTCCTGGCCCAGACCACGCCGCTGTTCAGCACATTGATTGCGCGCTTCGTGTTCAAGGATCAGGTGAGCCTGTGGCGCTGGGGTTGTGTACTGCTCGGGCTGCTTGGCGTGGTGATTGTGGTGGCGGGCGACCATGGCCTGGGCAGTCTCGATGCCCACGGCTTGCTGATCCTGCTGGCGGCGCTGTCCTGGAGCCTCTACTTCGCCCTGCAAAAGCATCACACCGGGCGTTACGACGGACTGACGCTGGTGTGTTACACGGTGTGGTCCGGGACGGTGCTGTTGCTGGTTTACTTGCCTGGCCTGGTGGAGCAAGTCGCCCTTGCACCGCCGCACGTGCAGTTTGCGGTGATCGCCCTGGGGATATTCCCCAGTGCCCTGGCCTACCTGGCCTGGGCGTTTGTGCTGGCGCATGTCGATTTGAGCCGGGCGACCATGACGCTGTATTTGACGCCGCCGACGGCGATGGTCATTGCGTCTTATGCGTTGGGTGAGCGGCCGACATTGATGATCGTGGTCGGCGGGCTGGTGGTGTTGACGAGTGTGCTGGCGTTGAATCTGGAGCGGCGGGCTGTCGTTGTTCAGGTTGCCCGGGGCTGATCCATGTTTTTTGCTGCCTGGACTGACGCCTTCGCGAGCAAGCCCGCTCCCACAGGTTCAGGGTCTGCTCAGGAACCGCGGCAAACATAAAACCCTGTGGGAGCGGGCTTGCTCGCGAAGAACGACCACTCGGTATAACTGAAAAAACGCCACCTGATCAGCATCAACTGGGCGAAAACCGGTCACGACTGTTGCTCAGGTGCAACCACATCGCCGCCCGCGCCGCGTCCGGGTCCTGGCGCCTGATGGCATTGAGAATCGCCTCATGCTCGAGGTTGGCCAGCTCGCCGAGTTTGCTCAAGTCCACTGCGCCACGCTCGGCCGCATTGACCCGGGTGCGCGGAATCATGGCACTGCCCAGGTGCTGCATGATCTCGGTGAAGCACAGGTTGCCGGTGGCTTCGGCGATCAGCAGATGAAAACGCCGGTCGGCTTCGACACAGCTGTCGTTGTTAGCCAGCAGGCTTTGATAGTCATCCAGCGCTGCCCGCATCTGCGCCAGTTGCTGATCGCTGCGGCGCATTGCCGCCAATGCGGCCGCCTGGGTTTCCAGGCCCATGCGCAACTCCAGAATGCTGCGGACCCCCAGCGCGGTATCGACATTGAGCCGTAACCCCTGCTCCGGTGCGCGCTCGATCACGAACGTGCCGATGCCATGCCGGGTTTCCACCAGCCCCGAGGCCTGCAACTTCGAGATTGCCTCACGCACCACCGTGCGACTGACCCCGTGTTCCTGAACGATGGTGTTTTCCGACGGCAACTTGTCACCGGGCAACATCTGGCCGAGCAGGATGCGCTGGGTCAGTTTTTCGACCAGGTCATGGGCCAGGTTGTGGCTGCGCTTGCGGGCGGGAGCTTCGAGGTCTTCGTGCATGAGGGTGTCCGGAAATCAGGGCAATCGAATCGTAGCACCGCGCCTGGTGGGAATCTTGAAAAATCTCGCCAAACTTGTATGACAACACTCATCAACACTCCCCTTCCGAGCCATTTCAAAGACCAGAGATCGCCGTAAAAAGAATAAGAACAGTCAGACAACGCGCCATTTTGTTGGAAAAACACAGTTGCACGATGAAAAAATGTAGTTGTATGATGTCTAGCAACAACGCAGCACCCAGCCTTACCCCGCATAAAAATAACGAGTGGGAGAAAACACAGTGAATACATCCATCTCCGGGATGCAGGACGACGCCAATTCAGCGCTGAAGTCCGCCATCGCCAAAGTCAAACGTCACGTCTTGCCGCTGTTCGTCATCATGTTCATCGTCAATTACATAGATCGCGTGAACATCGGCTTCGTCCGCGCCCACATGGAACATGACCTGGGCATTGGCGCTGCCGCCTATGGCCTCGGTGCCGGGCTGTTCTTCATCGGTTATGCGCTGTTCGAAGTGCCCTCCAACATCCTCCTGCAAAAAGTCGGCGCGCGGATCTGGCTGACACGGATCATGCTGACCTGGGGCCTGGTCGCCGCAGGCATGGCATTCATCCAGAACGAAACCCACTTCTACATTCTGCGATTTCTGCTAGGCGTGGCCGAAGCCGGTTTCTTTCCCGGGGTGATCTACTACTTCACCCGCTGGTTGCCCGGCGTGGAGCGCGGCAAGGCGATTGCCATTTTCCTCAGTGGCTCGGCGTTCGCGTCGCTGATCTCAGGCCCCCTGTCCGGTTTGCTCCTGCAAATCGAAGGGCTGGGCCTGCACGGTTGGCAGTGGATGTACTTCATCGAGGGCATGTTTTCGGTGGGGTTGTGCGTGTTCGTCTGGTTCTGGCTGGACTCCAGGCCCCACGACGCCAAATGGCTGAGCCGCGAAGAGCAGGACGCACTGGTCAAGGCCATCGACGACGAACAACTGGCCCGGGAAGCGGCGACCCCCATCAAGCCGTCGCTGGGCAAACTGCTCAAGGATCGCCAGATCATCCTGTTCTGCCTGATCTATTTCTTTATCCAGCTGACCATTTATGCCGCAACCTTCTGGCTGCCCAGCATCATCAAGAAAATGGGCGAGCTGAGCGATGTCCAGGTCGGGCTGTTCAACTCGATTCCGTGGTTGCTGTCGATTGTCGGCATGTACGCCTTCGCTTCGCTGTCGGCCAAATGGAAACACCAGCAAGCCTGGGTTGCAGCCGCCCTGCTGATTGCAGCCGCCGGGATGTTCATGTCCACCACCGGCGGGCCGGTCTTCGCCTTCGTCGCCATCTGCTTTGCAGCACTGGGCTTCAAATCAGCCTCGTCACTGTTCTGGCCGATTCCCCAGGCCTATCTGGATGCGCGCATTGCGGCCGGCGTCATCGCGCTGATCAACTCGGTGGGCAACCTCGGCGGCTTCGTTGCACCGACCACTTTCGGCATGCTGGAAGAACACACCGGCTCCATTCAGGGCGGGCTCTACGGCCTGGCAGCGACCTCGATCATCGCCGCCATCATCGTGTTTGCCGCCCGCAACAAACCCAAATCCGCGCCTGCCGTCGAATCGGCCAAAGCTGCGCCACGTCACGCCTGAAAGGATAAAAAATGACCGCACAAGAAATCGCCAAAGCCCCGATCATCACCAGCATGCAGATTGTTCCGGTGGCCGGCCACGATGGCATGCTGCTCAACCTGAGCGGCGCCCACGGCCCGTTTTTCACTCGCAACATCGTGATCCTCAAGGACAACGCCGGCCACACCGGCGTCGGCGAAGTGCCAGGGGGCGAGCGCATCCGCCAGACCCTGGAAGACGCGCGCAGCCTGGTGGTGGGCAGCCCGATTGGCACCTGGCAGAAGATCCTCAATCAAGTACGCCAGACCTTCGCCGACCGCGATGCCGGTGGCCGTGGTTTGCAAACCTTCGACCTGCGCATCACCATCCACGCGGTCACCGGCCTGGAAGCCGCGTTGCTCGACCTGCTCGGCCAGCATCTGGACGTGCCGGTGGCTGCCCTGCTGGGTGAAGGCCAGCAGCGCGATGAAGTGAAGATGCTCGGCTATCTGTTTTATGTCGGTGATCGCAACGAAACGGACCTCGCCTACCGCAGCGAACCGGACGCCGACAACGACTGGTTCCGCGTACGGCACGAGAAAGCCATGACCGCCGACGCGGTGGTCCGTCTGGCGGTCGCGGCCCATGCCCGTTACGGTTTCAAGGATTTCAAACTCAAGGGCGGCGTGCTCAGTGGCGACGCCGAAATCGAAGCGGTGACTGCGCTGGCCGAACGCTTCCCCGACGCACGCATTACCCTGGACCCGAACGGTGCATGGTCACTGAAAGAGGCCATCCGCCTGTGCCGCGATCAGCACCGCGTGCTGGCCTATGCCGAAGACCCGTGCGGGGCGGAAAACGGTTACTCGGGTCGCGAAGTCATGGCTGAATTCCGCCGGGCCACGGGCCTGAAGACCGCGACCAACATGATCGCCACCGACTGGCGGGAAATGGGCCACGCGATCCAGTTGCAATCGGTCGACATTCCTCTGGCCGACCCGCACTTCTGGACCATGCAGGGTTCGGTGCGCGTGGCGCAGATGTGCCACGAATGGGGTCTGACCTGGGGTTCGCACTCCAACAACCACTTCGACATCTCCCTGGCGATGTTTACCCATGTCGCGGCGGCCGCGCCGGGCGAGATCACGGCGATCGACACCCACTGGATCTGGCAGGACGGCCAGCGCCTGACCAAGGCCCCGCTGCAAATCGTCGACGGCTGCGTGCAGGTTCCGCAGAAGCCGGGGCTGGGGGTGGAGCTGGACATGGATCAACTGGCAAAGGCCCACGAGCTGTACAAAGGCATGGGCCTGGGTGCGCGGGATGACAGCGTGGCGATGCAGTTCCTGATTCCCGGCTGGAAGTTCGATAACAAGCGGCCGTGCCTGCTGCGTTGAATCGCCAAGTGAGTTGAATCAATGGTTGCGCGTGGCCGCCTGTTGGCGGCCTATTTTAAAAAGCGCTCGGAGCATGGCGCTTCACGCCCTAAAATGACGCGCAACTGAATCAACGACGGATGAAACCAACATGGACAGGCTGAAAACCATCGCCGCTTGCATGGCGATATTCGCCGCGGGCCAATGCGTGGCGCAGGATCAAATCGAGACACTGGTGAACGCCGCTGTACAACCGGTGATGCAGGCCGAGGGTATCCACGGCATGGCCGTGGCGGTCACCGTCAACGGCCAACCGCATTACTTCAACTATGGCGTCGCCTCGACAGAAACCGGCAACCCTGTCACACAAGACACCTTGTTCGAAATCGGTTCCGTCAGCAAAACCTTCACCGCCACCCTCGCCGCTTACGCCCAGGCCTCGGGCACACTGACACTGTCGGACAAGGCCAGCCACGTGCTACCGGCCTTGCGCGGCAGTGCTTTCGACCACATCAGCGTGCTGCAACTGGGCACCTACAGCGCTGGCGGCCTGCCGCTGCAATTCCCTGCTGAATCTGATTCGGCCGACAAAATGCTCGACTACTACAAACAATGGAAACCGCTCTACGCCCCCGGCAGCCACCGACTGTATTCGAACCCCAGCCTGGGCCTGTTCGGCTACCTCGCCGCCCACAGCTTGGGCCAGCCGTTTGATGACGCCATGCAAAACACCCTGCTTCCCAAACTCGGTTTGGAGCACACCTACCTGAGGGTGCCGCAGGACCAGATGGCGCTTTACGCCCAGGGCTACAACAAGGACGGCAAACCGGTGCGGGTTGGTCCAGGCGCACTGGACTCCGAGGCGTACGGGGTAAAAACCAGCGCTGCGGACCTGATGGCGTATGTTGAAGCGAACATGAAGCCGTCGCGCCTGGAAAAACCGTTGCAACAGGCAATCGCGTTAACTCATAGCGCCTACTACACCGTTGGCGACATGACCCAGGGCCTCGGTTGGGAGATGTATCGCTACCCGATCACACTGGATCGCTTGCTGGACGGCAACTCCACGCCGATGGCCATAGAGGCGCACAAAGTCCAGTGGCTGAATCCGCCGCAAGCGCAGCCGAAAAACGTGCTGATCAACAAGACAGGTTCAACCGGTGGTTTTGGTGCTTACGTGGCGTACGTGCCATCGAAGGGCATCGGCATTGTGATGCTGGCCAACAAGAATTATCCCAATGCGCAGCGGGTCAGGATCGCCCATCAAATATTGAGTGCCCTTCCCCAATAATTCCTGATCCGTCTGTGGGAGCGAGCTTGCTCGCGATAGCGGTATGACATTCAACATTGATAGCAATTGTTACGACGCCATCGCGAGCAAGCTCGCTCCCACAGGTTCTCTGCTCATCACCAGAATTCCGTGCCGGATCAATCATCCGGCATTTCAGGTGGTTTGGCGGGCTTCGCCGGTTTGCTGTTTTTGCCAGCCTTGGTGCCTTTGGCACCTTTGGCAGCCGGCTCGGCTTCAGCGACGGGAGCGGCCACTGTCGCCGTAAATTCTTTTTCGGCCGCCGGCAACTGATCGACAGCGCTGAAAATCTCTTCCAGCTTGACGGCGTCCGATTGTTCAAGTTTCTTTTCGCCGTCCTTGCCGACCAGTATCACCTTGGTCTTGGCGCCGGCACCCAGTTTGAGCGAGCGGATCAGCGCCGCCGTGTCTTGTGGCCCGAGGTCTTTGCCGTCGCGCTGGCCCATCAGATTGAGCACGGTGTAGAGCACCATGTTACGGTCGGTGAACCCCTTGTGATTGGCCGGCTCATCCAGCGACTTTTTCAGGCTGACCCAGATCGGATCAACGGTGCTTGGTGCGATGACAATCAGTGGCCGGGCTCTGCCCTTGTCCATGTCCAGCGGTGAGCCGTCATCGGCGGCGAACAAGGGGCTGGCGATAGCCAGCAAGGTTGCCAGGGTCAGTGACCTGATGAGCATGCGCATCTCCTTTTGATATCCACGCTCTAATGATTGCGCATCGCGGCGATCGTTCCGGGTGACGTACCGCAATTGTGTTTCGCCTTGCCCCAAGCTTAGGTCAGGGCGGTCATTGCGCAACAGGCTGAGCTAATCTGAAGACTCAAGACAACCCGCATGATCCGCCGTGAGGACTTGCCCATGAGCGCTCAGTTGAACCACACCATCGTCTGGTGCCGGGACAAGCAGGTTTCGGCGAACTTCCTGGCCGGATTGCTCGGCCTGCCCGCCCCCGAGCCCTTCGGGCCGATGCTGGTCGTCCGGCTGGATAACGGCGTGTCACTGGATTTCTACGACAACGATCCGCCGATAGCGTCTCAGCACTATGCGTTTTTGATTGGCGACGAGGATTTCGATGCAGCCTTCGCACGCCTGCAAGCCAGCGGTCAGCCGTGGTGGGCGGATCCGTGCAAGCAGCGGCCAAGGGAAATCAATGATTACGCGGGAGGACGGCGGGTGTATTTCGATGACCCGGACGGGCATCTGCTGGAAATATTCACCCGCGAATGACGCATTGGACTGGCAGTGGTCAGAGTAGGATAAGATGCCTGCAAATCAGGCTCGCTGTGAGTAGCCCCGCATGACAGATAACAGTCGGAACACCACCCGTCTGATCAAGAAGTACCCGAATCGCCGTCTGTATGACACGCACACCAGCAGTCATTTGACCCTTGCGGATATACGCCAATTGGTCGTCGATAAAATCCCGTTCGAGGTGGTCGACGCCAAGACTGGCGAGGATCTGACCCGAAGTATTTTGCTGCAGGTCATTCTGGAAGCCGAAAGTGGCGGTGAGCCGATATTCTCCAGCGAGATGCTCATGGGGATTATCCAGTTCTACGGTCCCTACCAGAGCGTCCTCGGCAGCTACCTGGATAAAAGCATCCAGACGGTCATCGACATCCAGTCCCAGACCGGCGCTCAGTCCTCTGAAGCCTGGAGCAAGTTCATGCACCAGCAAGCACCGGTTATGCAGGATTTGATGCGCCAGTATGTCGACCAGTCAAAAAACCTCTACCTGAACACTCAGAACCTCTTCGGCCTGTTCGGCGGCGTGCCACCAGGCAAGCCAGGTGCCGGTGGCGGGCCGAAAAAAAATGGCGATGGGGAGTAAACCCATCGCCATCAGTGTAACCGCTCTAATGTGACTTACTTGTTACCGCTTGTAGCCTTGGCACCAGGAGCGCTTTTGCCGGCTGCGGCGGTCGCTGCGTCAAAACCGCTCTGGGCAACGTCAGCAGCCTGTTTTACGGCGTTCTGTGCGCTCTCAAAAACGGTACCGGCATTCGCCAGCGACGACTTGAACGCGGCCACAACAGGCTCGGAGCCAGCCGGTGCATTCTTGCTGATCACTTCAACGAACTCTTGCACCTGCTGGGTGCCCACCTCGACCTGACGCGAGGTCAGTTTGGCGATTTCCGAGTGAGTGCCGACAATCAACGCTTGCACTTGGCGATTGAACTCAGCCAGGCGTTCGGCTTGCACATTTGGCTGGGTGAAAGAAGTCTGGAGCTCAGCGAGCCCTTGTAGATCACGGACTGCCAGCAGCTTGCGAATGCCGTCGAACTGCTCCTCGGTGGAGGCCTGCAGAGTCTTGAACTGCAATTGGGTGAGCTGTTCAACGCTGGCGAAGACTTTGCCACTGATTTGCTGCAGGAGGTCGAGGTTGGCTTTCTGAGCGTCTTGCAATTTTTCCGAGTTGAAAAAAGACATGCTTGAATCTCCTGATTCTGAAAAGCCGACATGGGCCTGAGGACGCGATAGCGATCCTGCCGGTCATCGCGTTAGCCTTAATATTGCAGCGCACAAATCCGTTTAGCAATGATTTTTTTGTGCAGCGCACAAAAATCTTTCTTCTCCTGCCTCTATTCGCTATAAACTCCTGACATCGAACAGCCAGCCAAGCCCTCTTTATTAAAGAGGCGCATGCAGCTGCCTCTCATGCATAACGCCAGGAGATCACCATGGGCCAGGAAGATATTATTGCATCGCAATATGAAAAACCCTCCTCTCAACGCGGCCTGTTCGAACACCTGAGTCATCTGCAGCACCTCAACACCCTGAACGTCCTTGATGCTTTGCGCCAACGCCAGGAAAAAACCCTCGCCCCCCTGAAACGGGGTCAACTCAGACAACCCACGCCCACTGACTGGCAGGAATACTTCACCGACCTCGGCCAACGCAGCCTGCTGTTCTGGGACACCCTGCGCCAGCGCGGCGACAATACGCTGGCCCATGAACGCGCCGGGTATCCTCTGCTGCTCAAGTTCGATCATGAAACCCTGATCGCCGGCTCCGATCTCCCACGCCCGGTCAACTATTCACTGCTGCGAATCCTCCCCGGACCAGAGCAAAGAATCGACAGCAACGGCCAGCCGGTGATCATCATTGACCCACGCGGCGGCCACGGCTCCGGAATCGGCGGCTTCAAACAGGATTCGCTATTAGGTGAAAGCCTCAGAGCCGGCCACCCCACCTATTTCATCTCTTTCAGTCACTCGCCACAGCCTGGACAAACCCTGGCCGATATCGTTGAAGCCCAGGCCCGGTTCATCGAAGTCGTCAGCGCCCTTCACCCGACCAACAGCGAACCGATCATCATCGGTAACTGCCAGGCGGGCTGGGCGTTGATGGGACTGGCTGCAACACGACCGGAACTGCCGGGATTGATCATTATCAATGGTGCCCCCTTGTCATACTGGGCCGGTGTCAATGGACGCAATCCGATGCGCTATACCGGAGGCCTGCTGGGTGGCGGCTGGATGGCTCGCTTGGGCAGCGACTTGGGCAATGGCCGCTTTGACGGTACTTGGCTGGTCAGCAATTTCGAAAACCTGGACCCGGCCAACACCTATTGGGGTAAGTACTACCAGTTGTTCAGCCAGGTCGACAGCGAGGCTACGCGCTTCCTCGACTTCGAACGCTGGTGGGGCAGCCCGACCCTGCTCAATGGCGAAGAGATTGAGATGATTGTCGATGACCTTTTCATCGGCAACCAATTGTCCGGTGGTCTCGGCCGCAAGAGCAGCGGCATTGACCTGAAACGGATCGAAGTACCGGTAGTGGTGTTCTGTTCCTACGGAGACAACATCACCCCTCCCCAGCAGGCATTGAACTGGATCGCCGATGTTTATCCCAGCGATCTCGCTTTGCATGACGCAGGACGTACCATCGTCTACCTGCGGCACGCCAGCATCGGCCATTTAGGTATTTTTGTTTCCGGCAAAGTGGCGCGGCGCGAACACCGTGGGATGCTCGGCGCGGTCGAAACCATCAAGGCGCTGCCGGCAGGACTGTATGAAATGCTGATTGACGATCTGCCAAGCTCCTCAGGCAGCGATGACATGCAATACCGAGTGCGTTTCGAATCAAGGCGAATCGCCGATATCCATGATGACGTCGAGCCGGCCCGTGATGACGATCGCGAATTCTCTCTGGTGGAGCGCGCCTCTGAAATCAACAACGCGTTTTACGACGGGTTCATACGTCCGTGGCTGCGTCAGATCGTCAACGAGCCAATTGCCGAACTGTTGCGCAGGGCGCACCCCTTCCATCAGCAGCAAGTGCTATGGAGCAGCCTGAATCCGGCGCTGTGGTGGTTAGCCGGGACCTCCTCCCAAGTGAGCAGTGATCGTCATCCTGCACGCAAAGACAACCCGTTGCTGGCCTGGCAAGCGTTGTTTTCCAACCAGATGCAAGACGCCCTGAATGCTTATCGCGATGTGCGTGACGCCACTCAGGAGCTGTGTTTTTACGGTATTTACGGCGCACTGAGTGCCCTCACCAACAACAAGCCTGTGCGAAATCTCCAGGCACATGCCGACCAGCTGGACCAGGTCCTGATCGAACGCCTGCAGGATGCGCTGCCCCATGGCGGCCCCCTGGAAGCATTAGTGCGGATTCTGTTTTTGCTGGGCCGCGACAGCGACAAGGCGGGCAAGGAAAGCATCGAGAAGCTGATCCAGCAGGTGCACCTGCTGGTCCAGGACTACAGCAATGAGCCCACTGCCCTGCGCGAAGCCATCCGATTGCAGAACTTGCTGGTTTTCGCCCACCCGCAAGAAAGCTTGCGCAGCCTGCCCTTGTTGCTACCAGAGGCAAAGGAACGCCAACAGGTCCTGACAGCCGTTGGGCAATTGATGCCTGAACTGCTAGCGACCGTTGGAGCTCAAGGCGAATTCTGGCGTGAGCTGCACACGTTGCTCGAAGTCCCCCTGCCGGGCTTCAGCCTGACCCAACCACCCAGTGAGACAGTTGTCATCCCGCAGGAGACCCCTTCGCAGCCATCTCCGTCGCCGCAGATCACACCACCGCCCGCTCCTGCCATCGAAGTTAAAGCCCCGAAGCGCAAAGCGAGCAAAGGGACAACAGGCCCCAAGCCTCAATGACCCTTCACAAGGGATTAGCGGTGCATCCGTTCGGCGGAGCCTGCGATCTTTTGATCTCTGTACAGACCGATGGGGTTCATGGATCCGACCCGCGCGACCTTTTCGACCACAGGCGACAACTCGTCGGTTCGATACTGACCGGGGGTCATACCGAACCAACGGATGCATGCCTTATGGAAGCTGCTGTGATCATGGAAGCCGAGCAGGCAAGTCACATGCTTCATGTTGAAATGAGAATGGCGCAAATAGAAGTCAGCCATCTGCCGGCGCACATCGTTCAGGACGTCCTTGAATTGCGTGCCATCCTTCTCAAGGCCTCGTTGAAGCGTTCGCTTGCTGATATTCAGTGCCGCCGCAATCGATTCCATATCACATTGCCCTTGGCCTTGCCCCTGGCTCAAGCGCTCGGTAATCAGCGCGCGAATCCTGCCAACGATAAAGTAACCGGACAACAGGTCCAATTGAGCCTCGGCAAAACTGTCATGGAGCGTGGCCAATGCCTCGTTGGCCATGCTCAACGGACTCAGAAGCTCCTGGCCATCGAACAAGATGCTGTCATATGCCGCCCCGAAACTCAGCGGACAGTCAAAAAGCCGCTGATGCTCCGACGTGTCTTCAGGTTCGGGATAAGTGAACTCCACACTCAACGGTTGCGGCGACTTGCCACCTGCCAGCCAACGGCAGAAACCCAGCAGCGAAGCCAACGCTGCATCCGTGTATTGCCGGGGTTTGACCGAGCCATGTTGCTGATGATCGAGACTGGCCAATCGGTAATGCTGCTGCTCCCTGACAAGGAAAAGGCTGAATCCGGTCCCGATCAACGGGCTGAAACGAACCAGACGTTCAAGCGCTCTTTTCAGATTCGAACTGGACATCATCGTGTAGCCCACGATCTGAAAACTACTGGGATGGAATTCCCCGTAGGCTTTCAAACCGATATTCACATCATCCGAAGCCTGAGCAGCCAGGTCCCAAAGACGATAGATCACGCTTCGCTCGCAGAATGCTCCTGGTGTATTCACGAACCCGACATCCAGTCCCGCCTCCTGGCACAGACCGGCAAGGTCCAGTCCTTGGGCCAAAAACGTATTCGCCAGCATGCTGGCATAGCCTGAACTCATTCTATACATGGCGTCCTCATTGACCAATGGAACCGAACGTCCTGTCCGGAGCCGATACTGACATGCGCTGAACATATTTCAACAGTGTTTCAGTAATATTAACTATCCATTGAGTTTTAAGAATTGATCCCAGTATGGGTGCTCCTCATTTTTTTGCCAGCAGGCCAAAACACCCGCGTGGCACCGATGGACAGGAGAACGTCACCTACAAACACTTCCGCACGGCCCGTCGATATCGAACAATCTTCTCTCCTGCAGCGCAAAAAAATGGAGTAGATGTATGGAATCGCGTAGTCGCATTGCTTTGGTAACGGGTGGTATGGGCGGTATCGGTACGGCAATCAGCCAACGTCTATACAAGGAAGGATTCAAGGTAATCGTCGGCTGCAGCTCTGATTCCAGCCGCAAGAACGAATGGCGTGCCAGCCAACTGGAGGCGGGTTATGAGTTCGAGTTCATTTATGGTGACGTCACCGATTGGGAGTCAACCCGCAAGGCTTTCGAGATGGCTCGTGAACAATTCGGCCCGATCGATGTGCTGGTCAACAACGCCGGCATCACCCGCGACGCCTCTTTTCGCAAGCTCACCCCGGAAGACTGGAACAGCGTGATCGGGACCAACCTGACGGGGTTGTTCAACACCACCAAGCAGGTCATTGAAGGCATGTTGTCCAAAGGCTGGGGGCGGATCATCAATATCTCCTCGATCAACGGTCAGCGTGGTCAGTTCGGCCAGACCAACTACTCCGCCGCCAAGGCTGGCATCCATGGTTTCACCATGGCACTGGCCCGGGAAGTCTCCGGCAAGGGCGTGACCGTCAATACCGTATCCCCAGGCTACATCCAGACCTCCATGACCGCGGCAATTCGCCCGGACATTCTCGAAGGCATGATCGCTGCAACTCCGGTCGGTCGCCTTGGCCAACCAGAAGAGATCGCCTCAATCGTGGCCTGGCTGGCTTCCGATGAGTCCGCCTACAGTACCGGTGCCGATTTCTCGGTAAACGGCGGCATGAACATGCAATAACTCCGATCAGGGCAGGAATGCCCTGGTTTGCTCGACGAATTTTGTCTTTTCGATGAGGTCACGCATGAACGAAGTCGTAATCGTTGCCGCTACTCGTACCGCCATTGGCAGTTTCCAGGGTGCTTTGTCTGCAATTCCCGCGACCGAACTGGGTGCCGCAGTGATTCGCCGCTTGCTGGAGCAGACGGGTATCGATGCTGCTCAAATTGATGAAGTGATCCTCGGCCAGGTACTCACTGCCGGCGCTGGGCAAAACCCGGCACGCCAGACAGCGATCAAGGCCGGTTTGCCACACACCACGCCTGCCCTGACCTTGAACAAGGTCTGCGGCTCCGGTCTCAAGGCGGTCCATCTCGCCGTCCAGGCAATCCGTTGCGGCGACGCGGAACTGGTAATCGCTGGTGGTCAGGAAAATATGAGTCTGGCCCCCTATGTTCTGCCCAAGGCACGCACCGGCCTGCGTATGGGCCATGCGCAACTGCAAGACAGCATGATCCAGGATGGCCTGTGGGACGCCTTCAACGACTATCACATGGGTATCACCGCCGAGAATCTGGCGCAGAAGTACGAGATCTCTCGTGAAGCACAGGATACCTTCGCTGCCGCCTCGCAACAGAAGGCCGCCGCAGCCATTGAGGGCGGGCGTTTCCAGAGCGAAATCACCCCGATCCTGATTCCTCAGCGCAAGGGCGAACCGCTGGTCTTCGACACCGACGAACAGCCGCGTATCGACAGTACTGCGCAAGCCTTGGCAAAACTCAAACCGGCATTCCAGAAAGACGGCAGCGTGACTGCCGGCAACGCTTCGACCCTCAACGATGGTGCGGCCGTGCTGTTGCTGGCCAGCGCCGCTAAAGCACAAGCGCTCGGCCTTCCGGTACTGGCACGCATCAAAGCCTATGCCAGCGCCGGTGTAGACCCGTCGATCATGGGCATCGGCCCGGTCCCGGCTACACGCCTGACCCTGCAAAAGGCCGGCTGGAGCGTCGAGGACCTGGACCTGATCGAAGCCAATGAAGCCTTCGCCGCCCAGGCGCTGGCGGTTGGCAAAGAGATGGGCTGGGACACCAGCAAAGTCAACGTCAACGGCGGCGCGATCGCCCTTGGCCATCCGATCGGCGCATCGGGGGCACGGATTCTGGTGTCGCTGGTGCACGAACTGATCCGTCGCGACGGCAAGAAGGGGCTGGCCACTTTGTGCATCGGCGGCGGACAAGGCGTCGGCCTGGCTATCGAGCGCTAACCAACGGCATCTGAGTAGCCCATGCGCGGACTTGGGCCCCTTGTTCCGCGCATCAGGTTGGCGTCAGACAACGCTGCCCGTATTCCTGCCGTCGCTACGCCGGAGTCCGGCAAAGCGCGGCTTTTTTTCTGCCCGGCTCATCTGTATGGGCAAGGAACTTTATGGACAACAACGCGCATACATTCAAAACCTATTGGTCAGGCCAGGTTCCGTTCATCGCTTCCTTTGCAGTGCAACAATTACGCCTATGGGTCAGCACCAATCCGTGGTTTTCCGGGCATGAGCACGGCGCCTGGTTCGAGTTACCTCGCGAAACCCTGGACAGCCTTCAAGCGGACTACCAGGTTCAATGGGGCCAACTCGGTCAAAAACTGCTGACCGGCCAATCCTTCAGCTTCGATGATCGACGCTTCTCCAGCAGCAACTGGAGCGAGCCACTGTTCGGCTCCCTCGCTGCGTTTTACCTGCTCAACGCAAGCTTTCTCCTGAAACTGCTCGACAAGCTGCTGATCAAAGAAAAAAAACCACGCCAACGCCTGCGCTATCTGGTGGAGCAAGCCATTGCCGCCAGTGCGCCAAGCAATTTTCTGGTCAGCAACCCTGATGCGCTCCAGCGTGCGGTTGAGACTCAAGGTGCCAGCCTGCTCACAGGTATGCAGCATCTGGTCAGCGACATGAACGAAGGCAAAATGCGCCAGTGTGATAGCGGCGCCTTCAAGGTTGGCGTCGATCTGGCTAACACCCCCGGCGAAATCGTCTTTGAGAATCAGCTATTCCAGCTAATTCAGTACTACCCGCAAAGCGAAACCCAGTACCGACACCCGGTATTCGTCGTACCTCCGTCGATCAACAAGTACTACATCCTTGATCTGCGCCCGGACAACTCAATGGTCCGTCACCTGCTGGAACAGGGACATCCCGTATTCCTGATGTCCTGGCGCAACTTTGACGAGGAACACGCTGGCACCACCTGGGATGACCTGATTGAGCACGGGGTAATCGACGCCTTGCAGGTGACCCGCGATATCAGTGGCGAGCAGCGACTCAATTGCGTGGGCTTCTGCATCGGCGGCACCCTGCTGAGCACGGCGCTGGCAGTACTTGCTGCACGCGGCGACCGGGAGATCGCCAGCGTGAGCCTGTTCACCACGTTCCTTGATTACCTGGATACCGGTCCCATCGACATATTCGTCGACGAAGAACTGGTGGCCTATCGAGAGCGCACCATCGGCGGCATGAATGGTCCCATCGGTCTGTTTCGTGGTGAGGACATGGGCAATACCTTTTCCCTACTGCGCCCCAACGAGCTGTGGTGGAACTACAACGTCGACAAATACCTCAAGGGGCAGAAGCCGATCCCGCTTGATCTGCTGTTCTGGAACAACGACAGCACCAACCTTCCGGGGCCGATGTACTGCTGGTATCTGCGCCACACCTATCTGCAGAACGATTTGAAATCAGGCGAGCTGGAGTGTTGTGGGGTCAAGCTGGATTTGCGTGCAATTGACGCTCCCGCTTACATCCTCGCCACCCATGACGATCACATCGTGCCCTGGAAAAGCGCCTACGCCAGCACCAACCTGCTCTCCGGGGCCAAGCGTTTTGTATTAGGAGCTTCAGGGCATATCGCCGGCGTCATCAATCCACCGGCCAAGCAGAAGCGCCATTACTGGACCAATAATCGGGTCACGAAAAACCCGGAGACCTGGTTCAAGAATGCTGAGCAGCAACCCGGTAGCTGGTGGAATGACTGGTTCAACTGGCTGGCGGGACACTCCGGCGAGCGCCAACCAGCGGCTCCGCACATAGGGAATGACAAATTCCCGCCTCTGGAGCCAGCGCCAGGCAGTTATGTAAAGCAATGAAAGACTGTTGTGGGCCAGAGCGCGACACTTTCCAGTACGTGACGCTCGACTTCCTGGATGACGGCAGCGTAGAGATGTTGTGGGTTGTGCCGAAGTATGATTGATCGGAAACGGGCAACGAGTCGTACCGACGGCAACACAGCAGTTTGATTGCACAGACGAAAATCAAATCACGCAAACGTAGGCGCAAGGACAAGGTGGGTACGGAGGAAGACCAGCAATTTTGACTGTTGTTGTGGAAATGCCCTGCTGCATGACTGCATGCAGCAGGTCTTCTCATTTATTTGGGTACAAGGAGAGACGACCCATGAGCACCCCGTTCCGTCTCAACGAAGCACTTTTGATTGCCGGCCACGCATTCGAACCTTTTCAATGCGTCACTTGGGCTCCGCAAGACGGTAATGGCGAACTGAGTCTGACCGTCATCGACCGGGCCAACACTCGTATTTGTCGCAAACAGATTCCAAGCAGTGCCTATTCCGACCCGGCGCAGCTGGAAAGCCTGCTGGAAGAGGTGCGCGCCGAGTTGAGCCAGGAGGGCTACAAACTACAATCCTGGACAATGCCAGAGTAAGCATTCTCGCGGATCGCTACCTGTGATCCGCCTGATACTCAACTCTCAAGATTAAGATCACGATAATACAGAACTTGCCAAGCTACTGAGATCTGCACTCAGGAAGTACTCATCAGCGAAGCTTCTACGGTTTTCAGGAGCTACAACGGCTCCAGATCATTGTGGTAGACGCTAGAACGCCAGTTTGTAACCGATCAACAACAGCATGGTCGCCAGGCAAGGACGCAGCAGTTCGTCGGAGATGCGCCCGGTCAGGTGGCTGCCCAGGTAAATCCCCGGCAACGAACCCACCAGCAGGTAAGCCAGGACGTGCCAGTCCATGTTGCCCATGCTGGCATGGCCAAGGCCCGCGACCAGGGTCAACGGTACGGCGTGGGCAATTTCAGTCCCCACCAGGCGGCGGGTTGGTAGCATCGGATAGAGAATGAACAGTGCTACGGTGCCCAGTGCACCGGCGCCGATGGACGTCAGCGCGACCATGGTGCCAAGGACCAGCCCGCGTGATGACTGTCATCACATTCAAGCGCAATCCGCTGGGGTTGTAGTTGCCGCCCGCACGTTTGTGGGCGAAGTCGAGCAGGCGCTTCTTGAACAGGATCGCCAGTGCCGTGGCAAACAACACAAAACCGAGGGCCTGCTTGATGATTGCGTTCATCGCCTCGGGGGCGCTGTGCAGGGTGCTGAGGAACCACAGTGTCAATGCCACCGCGGGCACGCTGCCCAAGGTCAGCCAGCCGGTAATCGCCCAGTCGATGTTGTTGTTCTTGCGATGAACCAGTACACCACTGGATTTGGTGATGGCGGCGTACAGCAGATCGGTACCGACCGCCGTCGCCGGGTTGATGCCGAACCCAAGCAGGATCGGGGTCATCAGCGACCCGCCACCTACGCCAGTCATGCCGACGATGAAGCCGACGACCAGCCCGGCAACAATCAACCCGATGTTCACTAAATCCATGAATACTTCCACAAAGATCGCAGGGGGAAATCTGGCCCGCAGCATAGCGATATTTCTTATAACCAGTTATATCGATGCGATCTATCTTTATACCCTGAACTTAATTCCACTGTGGGAGCGGGCTTGCTCGCGAAGGCGTAGTGTCAGGCAGCATTAATATTGACTGACCCACCGCTTTCGCGAGCAAGCCCGCTCCCACAAGGAATATGTGTCGTGCTCACTGCACTGGCAGGACCCTAACGCCAGTCAGTTAAGCGGTAGTGTGATCTGTAGCAGCTGCCGAGCCCGCGAGGCTGCGTTCGGCTGCATAGCAGCCGTGATTCGAGCTGACGCGGCCTGCCAGGCAGACCGCAATGACTGACTTTACGACTGCTTCGCAGCCGAACGCAGCCTCGCGGGCTCGGCAGCTGCTACAACGGGTGTCGTGGCTGAAATTTTTGCCGCCGAGGACGGGCAGCGGCTGCTGCTGTTCGATGGCCATGCGCACTTGCTTGCCAGCTGTGCGGGCATCAAGGAATCCGGACTTTTTCAGCTCATCTGGGTGAAGATGTCGCCGCCCTGCTGCTGGCTGCAACCGGTGACGAAGAACATCGACAGACCTGCCAGCAGCAGGCAATGACAGCGTATTCTCGTAATGATGCGGGGTGAAACTCGAGCCATGGGTTCTTGGATTTGGGCATGGGCCGACGGTGGGGATCGCCGCAGGCTGCCATGGATAGAGCCGGACATTTCGAAAAAGTGCAGTATCGGCACGGAGCAATCGATCACCGGCAACGTGAGACTCAAATGATTGCAGCCTGCGAAAATCCCTGCGGCGGAACCGATGGACTATTCTGCTGCCCATTGAAATGACCATCGGCATTCATAAAGGAGGTTTGCATGCGCACGCTTGAATTGGCTGGGGCCAGGGTCCCGGTTATCGGCCAAGGCACGTGGCAGATGGGCGAAGACCGCTCGCGACACACACAAGAAGTCGCGGCACTGCGCCAGGGCATCGAACTGGGCATGACCCTGATCGACACCGCTGAAATGTATGCTGAAGGCGGCGCCGAGGAAGTGGTCCGCGATGCCATCGCCGGCCAGCGTGACAGTGTCTTTCTGGTCAGCAAAGTGTACCCGCACAACGCCAGCCGCCAGGGCATTCCCCAGGCTTGCGAGCGCAGCCTGCGCAGGCTTGGCACCGATTACATCGATCTGTATCTACTGCATTGGCGCGGCCAGTATCCCCTGGAAGAAACCGTCGAAGCCTTCGAGCGCCTGCGCGAAGCCGGCAAGATTGGCCGTTGGGGCGTGTCCAATTTCGACCTCGATGACTTGCTGGAACTGGACGCCCCGACCTGCGCCACCAATCAGGTGCTCTACAACCTGGAACAACGCGGCATAGAATTTGATTTGCTGCCCTGGAGCCAACAACGGCGGTTGCCGGTCATGGCTTACTGCCCGATTGGCCAAGGCGGCAAAATGCTCGCCAATGCTACGCTCAAACTAGTAGCCAGCCGTCACGGCGTGACACCGGCAGAGGCAGCACTGGCATGGATTCTGCGTCAGGACGCAGTGATTGCCATCCCCAAAGCGGTGCATCCCGAACATGTACGCCTCAACGCCCAGGCCGCCAGGTTGCAGCTTGAAGCAGAGGATCTGGAGGCGCTGGACCAAGCGTTTCACGCGCCACAACGCAAACAGCGGCTGGCCATGGTCTGAACCACCGCAGTCTGTCAGAGAGCTTCGCCATGAGAAGCACCGACCACCTGGACCCGTTCAATCTGCAACGCTTTCTCCAGGCTCAGGACCCGGTATTCGACCGGGTTCAAGACGAGTTGAGCAACGGACACAAGCGCAGTCACTGGATGTGGTTCATTTTTCCACAGTTTGCCGGGCTCGGCGGCAGCGAGATGTCGCGCCGCTTTGCCATCCGCTCGCGGGAGGAAGCCCTGGCCTACCTTGAGCATCCATTGCTGGGCGCCCGGTTACGCGCCTGCACCCAGGAAGTGCTGAATATCCGGGAGCGCTCGGTGGCCGGTATTTTCGGTCATCCCGACGACCTGAAATTTCACTCCTCGATGACCCTGTTTGCCCAGGTCGCTGCCGCCGACAGTCTTTTCCAGCAAGCCTTGAACCAATATTTCCACGGCATCCTGGATGACTGGACCTTGTCACTGATGGATTCAAAACAGGCCCAGTTGCCCACCAATCAGGGTTGAGAAGTCGTCGTCGACAAACGGCAGTATCGCGTCCGCCACCGGTTGCAGTTGCCGGGTGATGTAGTGGTCGTAATCGATGGGCGCGCTGCGCACTTCCAGCGGTTCAGGGCCGGCAACGGTGATCACGTAGCTGATCCAGCCGCCGTTCTGGTATTGCCGCGGGCGACCCTGCCGGTCGTTGTATTCGTCGGCCAGGCGCGCCGCGCGTACGTGGGGCGGGACATTACGCTGGTAGTCATCAAGGGTGCGACGCAGGCGTTTGCGGTAGATCAGCCGGTCATCGAACTCGCCGGCCAGGGTCTTGCGCACGTAGTCACGCACATAATCCTGATAGGGCTTGCGCAGGAAGATCCGCGAATACAGTTCCTGCTGGAATTGACGGGCCAGCAGCGACCAGTCGGTGCGCACGGTTTCCAGGCCTTTGTAGACCATTTCGTCGCTGCCATCGGCGCGAGTCACCAGACCCGCGTAGCGCTTTTTACTGCCTTCTTCGGCACCGCGAATGGTCGGCATCAAAAAGCGCTTGTAGTGGGTTTCGAACTGCAACTCGAGAACGCTTTGCAAGCCGTATTCCTGCTGCACGTGCTCGCGCCACCACTGATTGACGTGCGCGACCAGTGCATGGCCGATCTGCGCCGCCTCCTGCTGGCCATGGGCGCGACGCAGCCAGACGAACGTCGAGTCGGTGTCGCCATAAATCACCACATGCCCCTGCGCTTCGATCAACTGGCGGGTACGCAGCATGATCTCGTGCCCGCGCAGGGTGATCGACGAGGCCAGGCGTGTGTCGAAAAAGCGACAACCGCTGGAGCCTAGTACGCCGTAGAAGGCGTTCATGATGATTTTCAGCGCCTGGGACAGCGGTGCGTTGTGCTCGCGCTTGGCGGTTTCCCGGCCTTCGGCCACTCGGGCGACGATGGATGGCAGGCAATGCCGGGTGCGAGAAAAACGCGCGCCACGAAAGCCCGGTACCGATTCGCTGTCGTCCGGGTGCTTGAGCCCTTCAATCAGCCCCACGGGGTCAATCAGGAAGGTGCGGATGATCGACGGATAGAGGCTTTTGTAATCGAGCACCAGCACCGATTCGTACAGTCCCGGTTGCGAATCCATGACAAAACCGCCGGGGCTGGCTTGCGGCGGCTTGCCACCGAGGTTCGGCGCAACGAAACCCTGACGGTGCATCAGCGGCATGTACAGGTGTGTGAACGCCGCCACCGAACCGCCCATGCGATCGGCCGGTAACCCGGTGACGCTGGCCCGCTCCAGCAGGAAGGTGAGCAACTCGGTCTTGGCGAAAATCCGCGTGACCAGTTCGCAGTCCTTGAGGTTGTATTTGGCCAGCGCCGGTTTGTCCTCGGCGAACATGCGATTGATTTCGTCCATACGCTGGTACGGGTTGTCGATGGACTTGCCTTCGCCGAGCAAGGTTTGCGCGACGTTTTCCAGGCTGAACGAGGGGAAACTCCAGGTCGCCGAACGCAGGGACTCGATACCATCGATGATCAAGCGGCCAGCGGCTGAAGCGAAGTAATGGTTGCCGTTGCCGTGTTCGCGCCACTGCATTTCCTCGCCACCACGCCCCAGTTTCAACGGCACCGCCAGGCGCCTGGCGTGTTCGTGAAGCACCCGCAAGTCGAACTGCACGACGTTCCAGCCGATGATCGCGTCGGGGTCGAACCGGGTAAACCATTCGTTGAGTTTTTTCAGCAACAGGGTTCGCGAGTCGCAGTATTCGAGCTGGAAATCCACCTGGCTATCGTCGCCGTTGGGCGGACCGAGCATGTACACCTGACGCTCGCCACAGCCTTCCAGGGCAATGGAATACAACTCGCCCTGGGCCGTGGTCTCGATGTCCAGGGACACCAGTTTCAGGCTCGGCCGGTAATCGGGGTCGGGTTTCATCTGTGCGTCGAGCAGCAGGCCCTCGGCATTCGGCGTGCCACTGAAGCGCACCGGTGCGGTGATGAAGCGTTCCATCATGTAGCGTTCCGGCGGGCGCACGTCAGCTTCGAACACCTCGACACCGGCCCGGCGCAGCGCGGTTTCGAGGCGCATCAACTGGCCATGTTGCTGGCAGTAAAGACCAAGGACCGGGCGATACTCGAAATCCCTCAGGGCCAGGGGCCTGAGCTCGACGTTTTTCTCATCATGCAAAACGCTTTCGGCGGGCTGACGCTGCACAGCAGGAAGAAACGCCACCGAGGGCTGGAAAGGCAGGCGGATGCGCCGGGGACCGCTATCGGTCGCCAGCCAGAACTCGACTTCCGTACCGGCCGGGGTGTCGCGCCAATGCCGGGTCAGGACGAAGCCCTGCTGTAGATCCACCGCTGCAACCTCAATGCTGATTCAGAGGATGATTCTACCCGTCATCAGCCGCGATAGCGCGTTCGCCGCCAGCCTATCAGGCAGACACCGATCCTGTGGGAGCGGGCTTGCTCGCGAAGGCGTAGTGTCAGGCAGCATTAATATTGACTGACCCACCGCTTTCGCGAGCAAGCCCGCTCCCACAAGTCATCTACTGGCCGGAAATGTGAGGTTTGCCGAAGAAAAACCACCGAATGACGTTTTTTGCGCGTTATCTGCCGCTTTCGCCCTTGCTCTGAACGCTTGCGTCTACGATTCTTCAAGAACAACGACAACACCCGAGTAACCACCATGAAAACCGTCGCCCAACTGCTCAAGCTCAAAGATCAGAAGAATCAGGAAGTGCACCAGATCAAACCCGACCACATGGTGCTCGAAGCGCTGATGAAGATGGCCGAGAAAAACGTCGGCGCCTTGCTGGTGGTGGAGAATGATGAAGTGCTGGGCATCATCAGCGAACGGGACTATGCACGCAAACTGGTGCTGCATGGCCGCTCTTCGGTGGGCACGCCGGTGCGCGATATCATGGTGTCGCCAGTGATTACCGTCGACACCCATCAAACCGTGGAGACCTGCCTGGGCATCATGTCCGATAAACGCCTGCGTCACCTGCCGGTGGTCGAAGGCGGCAAGTTGATCGGCTTGCTGTCGATCGGTGACCTGGTCAAGGAAGCGATTGCCGAACAGGCGGAACTGATCAAGCAGCTGGAGCAGTACATTCGCGGGGAGTGAGTCGACACGCCGAGGATCCCTGTGGGAGCGGGCTTGCTCGCGAAGGCGGTGTGCCAGTCGACATTAATGCTGTCTGACACTACGCCTTCGCGAGCAAGCCCGCTCCCACATTGGTTTTTGGTGTTCAGGCCGGCCAATGCCGGGCGAACACCGGGGCCAGCGCCGGGTGGCGGTCAATGCGTTCCAGCCAGGCGAAAAAACCCGGCCGGGCATTGCGCAAATGTTCCCGACTGCCCGCCCATCGCGAGATCACCGCCGCCAGTACATCCAGGGCCCTTGGCTTCTCGCTGCCCAGGTACAACTCGCCCGAAAACTGATCGGCAAACACCTCCCAACTCCAGTGCAGGCGCCGGCGGGCACCCTTTATGAGGTTCTGCCTGGACGACTCATCCGCCTCGGCCAGCCAGCGTTCGGGGTAATCGATAATACCGATGGCCGCATAGCAATTGCTGACGATGTACGCCATGCCGCGAATGGCTTGGTCCCGCTTGGCCGGATCCTGCGGCAACAATCCCGATGCGGGAAAGGTCAGCCCGAGGTGAATCAGGATCGCCGCGCTCTCGGTCAGGACGCCGCCATCGGGCCGCTGCAAGGTCGGAATCTGTTTGAGCGGGTTGAGTTTCTGCAGCGTCTGGGCCGCCTCCGCGGACGACTCGACATCGATGAAGCGATAAGGAACATCACAGAGTTCAAGGGCGGCTTCGATGGCCGCCGCTCCGGAGTTCTGATGACCGTAGAGCTGGTACATAAACGCCTCCTTTAACACCGCGCCCCCCGCAGTGCCGCATCAAGCTATCCAGTGTAGAAGCCGCCACCCGCCACACAGCGGCCATCCGACGACCGCACCATCACGTTCACAAGGAGTATGGCGCGGGTCCTATCATTGCCGTCGATGTTCACCATCATCTCAATGAAGTTCTCATAAAAAATCCCCGGCGTAACATCTGCTCCATACCAACCCATGACACCCCGGAGCACACCATCATGAAACGCCAAACCCTTCTCAGCATCGCTTTCTCGGTTTTCGCCGTTAACGCTTTCGCCGCTACCTCTGCTCAACCTGTGGTCGCTGAAGGCGGCTCGGATCGTCTGATTGAAAGCCGTGTGGCTGAGGGTGGCTCCGATCGCCTGATCGAGAATCGTGTAGCTGAAGGTGGTTCGGATCGCCTGATCGAGAATCGTGTGGCTGAAGGTGGTTCGGATCGCCTGCTGGAAAACCGCGTTGCCGAAGGTGGTTCCGACAAACTGCTGCAAAACCGCGTCGCCGAAGGCGGTTCCGACAAACTGCTGCAAAACCGCGTCGCTGAAGGTGGTTCCGACAAACTGCTGCAAAACCGCGTCGCTGAAGGTGGTTCCGACCGCCTGATCCAGAACCGTACTGCCTGAATGCAGGGCGGTACCGCAAGACCCGACGAAAGCCCGGCCTCACCCGCCGGGTTTTTTATGCTTTTTACGCCGCGATTACTTCCCTGCCCGCGCCATGCAGCGCTGGTAGCGTTCATCGACCCGTTTGGCGAACCACGCCGTGGTGAGTTTGCGGGTGATCTTCGGGCTTTGCAGCACGATCCCGGGCAACACTTCACGAGGTAACGGCCGACCCTCGGCCTGTTCGGCCAGCTCGAAAACCCGTCGATAGAGTTTGCTGTCTTCGAACGCCAAGGTATTCCCCTCTTCCAGTTGCTCGCGGATCGTCGGATTGCGCATGTCCAGTTGCTTGCCGAGGGTACGCACGGCCAGTTCCGTGGTCCCGGGCATGATCGAATCGTAGCGCACCAGATCGCCATCCAGCGCCAACGGGATACCCGAAGCCCGACTCACTGCGTTCTGAAATGCGGCGTTACGGCTGGCGTACCAACCCGCATTGAAGTCCGCAAATCGGTAAAGCGGTTGCGGGTAGCTCACCGGATACCCAAGCAGATGCGCAATGCCGAAGTACATGCCGCCGCGCCGGGTGAACACTTCATGGCGAATCGAGCCCTTCACCGGGTACGGATAGCCCTTGGCCTGCTGCTCGGCAAAATCAATGCTGACCTGCATCGGCCCGCCGGTATGCACCGGGTTGAAGCCTGCGAACAGGGTTTTACCCATGGGTACCATGCCGATGAAGTCGTCGAAAATCGCGCTCAGTTCCTTTTCACTGCGCGCGGCATTCAGGCGGTCGTTGTAGCTTTTACCGCTGGGGGAATCGAGCTTTAACGTACCGCTCACCAGCAGTCCGGGAATGTGTGCCTTGGCGGCACGACGGTCGATCTCGTCGCGGGCGATCTTGCCCAGGCCCGGGACGCTCGGATCGACCTGAAAGGTCGACTCCTGTTCGGTCACGGCCAGTACCGAGCACAGGTTTTGCGTGGTCGGCGAGATGTCTTGCGCGGCAAATGCCGCCTGGATATCAGTGGCCCAACCCTGAGGATCGGCAGCTTTCGCCGGCAACAAACGCACAATTTCGGCCTTCACTTCGGCCGGACTGCGCGCCGCCGGTTCCTGGGTCCGTTGGCTGCCGCAACCGGCCAATACCAGCAACACGGCGACGCTTGTGATCAATCTGATTTGCATGTCGTTCCATCTGATCCGTTGGTCCGGGTCAACCATACGACCAATGGCATGCCAGCGGCTACGGTCGTGGCAGTCCGATGGTTGCCGCCCTCCCCGACTGGACCATACTTGATCCACGTAGCGAGGAGGACAGTTCATGCACCGTAGCGACGTGTTGATCATCGGCGCTGGCCCGACCGGGCTGGTCCTGGCGTTGTGGTTGAGCAAACTGGGCGTGCGCGTGCGGATCATCGACAAAACCTCCGCCCCCGGCACCACGTCGCGGGCACTGGCCGTCCAGGCACGGACGCTGGAGTTGTATCGCCAGCTCGGACTGGACGACGCCGTGGTGCAAAACGGCCATCAAGTGGTGGCCGGCAACTTCTGGGTCAAGGGTGAGCCCGTGTCGCGTCTTCCGCTGTCTCAGATCGGTGAGGGCCTGACCCCCTACTCGTTTCTTCAAATCTTCCCACAGGACGAACACGAACGGCTGCTGATCGAGCGCCTGGAAACCTTCGGCATCACGGTGGAACGCAACACTGAACTGACCAGCTTCGAGCAAACCGCAGACGGCATCACGGCCACGCTGCACTTGCCCGACGGCCAGCAGGAAACCTGCCAGGCCTGTTACCTGGCCGGGTGCGACGGTGCCCGGTCGATTGTGCGCAAGACCCTCGATACCGGGTTTCCCGGCGGGACCTACCAGCAGATTTTCTACGTCGCCGACGTGCAGGCCTGCGGCCCGACATTCAATGGCGAACTGCATGTGGATCTCGACGAGGCGGACTTCCTCGCCGTGTTCCCGCTGGCAGACACTGGTCGCGCGCGCCTGATCGGCACGGTACGCGACGAGCGCGCCGAACACGCCGAGACCCTGCGTTTCGAGGACGTCAGCAGCCGGGCCATCGAGCATATGAAGGTGGAGATCGAACAACTGAACTGGTTTTCGACCTATCGTGTGCATCATCGGGTGGCGGATCACTTCCGCAAAGACCGGGCGTTTTTGCTGGGTGATGCCGCCCATGTGCACAGCCCGGCGGGCGGCCAGGGCATGAACACCGGGATTGGCGATGCCATCAACCTGGCCTGGAAACTGGCGGCCGTGCTGAGTGGCGGTGCCGAGGCCAGGCTGCTCGACACCTATGAAACCGAGCGCATTGCGTTTGCGCGCAAACTGGTGGCGACCACTGACCGGGTCTTCACGTTCGTCACCGCGGACGGGCCGATTGCCGATTTGCTGCGTACTCGCCTGGCCCCGTTCTTGATACCGAAAATAACCTCGTTCGAAACCTCCCGCCAGTTCCTGTTTCGCACGGTGTCGCAGATCACCCTGAATTATCGTGGAATGCCGCTGAGCACGGGCGTTGCCGGGCATGTGCATGGCGGTGATCGCCTGCCCTGGGCCCATGACGGTGAGGGGGATAATTTTGAATCGCTGAAGTGCCTGACCTGGCAGGTGCATGTCTATGGTGACACCAGCGACGAGATGATTGCCTGGTGCCACGAGCACCATCTGCCGCTGCATGTTTTCGACTGGCGGCCGGCGTTTGAAGCGGCGGGACTGGGGCGCAACGGGTTCTATCTGTTACGGCCCGATACCTATGTGGCGATTGCCGAAACGTGCTCTGACCCTAAAGTGATCGCTCGGTACTTCCGTGATCACGGGATCCGGCCGTTTTTTGGCACGCCCTGAGAACACCACATTCCCCCTGTGGGAGCGGGCTTGCTCGCGAAAGCGGTATGCCTGTCACATGGATGTTGACTGTGCCGCCGCCTTCGCGAGCAAGCCCGCTCCCACAAGGGATTGGGTGGGTTTCAGATCCCGGCCAGCGCCAGGTCCATCGCAAAATACGTAAAGATCAGGTCGGCCCCGGCACGCTTGATCGCCCCCAGACTCTCGCGCACCACACGGTCCTCATCGATGGCCCCGGCCTGGGCGGCAAACTTGATCATCGCGTACTCACCGCTCACCTGATACGCCGACAGCGGCAGGCGCGAAGCTTCGCGGATGTCGCGGATGATGTCCAGGTACGCACCGGCCGGCTTGACCATCAGCGCATCGGCGCCTTCCTGTTCGTCGAGCAACGATTCGCGCACCGCTTCGCGGCGGTTCATCGGGTTCATCTGGTAGCTTTTACGGTCGCCCTTGAGCGCACTGCCGCCCGCCTCGCGGAACGGACCATAGAGCGCCGAAGCGAACTTGGTCGAATAGGCCATGATCGCCGTCTGGGCAAACCCGGCATCATCGAGCGCCCGGCGAATCGCCTGGACCTGCCCGTCCATGGCCGCCGACGGGGCAATCACATCGGCACCGGCATGGGCTGCCGCGACGGCTTGTCTGCCGAGGTTGATCAGGGTCTGATCGTTGTTGACTTCATGGTTGTGCAGTACGCCACAATGGCCGTGGTCGGTGTATTCGCAAAAACAGGTGTCGGACATCACGATCATTTCCGGCACCGCGTCCTTGGCGATGCGCGACATGCGCGAGACCAGGCCGTCATCGCGCCAGGTGTCGCTGCCGCTGCTGTCCAGGTGATGGGACACGCCGAAGGTCATCACCGACTTGATCCCGGCACGGGCATAGCGCTCGATCTCGCCGGCCAGTTTCGACTCGGGAATGCGCATCACGCCGGGCATGCTTTTGATCGGCACGAAGTCGTCGATTTCTTCTTCGACGAAAATCGGCAACACCAGATCGTTCAGGCTGAACTCGGTCTCCTGGAACAGACTGCGCAGGCTCGCATTGCGGCGCAGACGGCGTGGGCGTGCTTCGGGGAACTGACTGGACATGGGTATTCCTGAATTTCAGAGGACGTAACGAAAGTCGTAGGGAAGCCGGCGCGGGGCACAAACCCTGCAACCAGCACAGAACCCTGTGGGAGCGGGCTTGCTCGCGAAGGCGTAGTGTCAGGCGACATTTAGAGTGACTGACCCACTGCCTTCGCGAGCAAGCCCGCTCCCACAGGTTATGCGGTGTATCAGCTGGCGACGGGGCTTGGAATCTGCAACCCGCGCACCACTGCCGGCCGCGCCAGGAAGCGCTCCAGCACCCGCGTGACGTTAGGGAAGTTCTGAATGCCCACCAGATCACCGGCTTCGTAGAACCCGATCAGGTTGCGCACCCAGGGGAAGGTGGCGATGTCGGCGATGGTGTAGCGCTCGCCCATGATCCAGTTGCGCCCTTCCAGCCGGCCATCGAGCACCTTGAGCAGGCGTTTGCTTTCCTCGACGTAGCGGTCACGGGGACGCTTGTCTTCGTAGTCCTTGCCGGCGAACTTGTTGAAAAACCCGAGCTGGCCGAACATCGGCCCGATGCCGCCCATCTGGAACATCAGCCACTGAATGGTTTCGTAGCGCGCGGCCGATTCCTGGGCCAGCAGTTGCCCGCTCTTGTCCGCCAGGTAGATCAGAATCGCCCCCGACTCGAACAACGCCAGCGGCCGGTCGTCCGGACCGTGGGGGTCGAGGATCGCCGGGATCTTGTTGTTGGGGTTGAGGGAAAGAAATTCCGGGGACATCTGGTCGTTGGTGTCGAAGCCTACCCGGTGGGGTTCATAGGGCAGGCCAATCTCTTCGAGCATGATCGAGACTTTGACGCCGTTGGGGGTCGGCAAGGAGTACAGCTGAATCCACTCCGGATATTGGGCAGGCCATTTGCGGGTGATGGGGAATGCGGACAAATCGGTCATGGGCGGGATCCACGAAGACATTGAGAGTGACGATCATAATGTAGATATCGGGTCAGCGATCCCTTGAAGCCATCAATCTCGCTGATAGAGAAGATCAAAAGAGATCACGACGGTTTCGACACCATCCGGTGTAGCGTGTCCACAATTCCGCAACATCCTGTCGATAACCTTCACTGCAAACCCTTGAAGGTTACCGGTACATTGCTGCGCACTCGGCCGGAATCGAACCAAACGGGTTCAGGGGACTCTGAGCACCACCCCTTTGAAAACGGACCGGCTGCAATGACATGGAAAACACTCGACGCAGGACAATCGTGGTGTAAAGGTTTGTCAGCCTTAACCGAATTGCGCTGAAGATCCCTTTACTCATGAACCTGTTCAACTTTGCCAGACGCTTCAAGCATCGCGCCTACCTTTTGTTGTCCACCTTGTTGGCGGTCAGCGCGTTGTTTCTGTCGCTGGGGTCCGGCCTGAGCCGCGCCCAACCGATGGATGGCACCCAGACGCTGGTGTTCCTGCGCCACGGGGAAAAACCCGCGGGCGGCCTGGGCCAGCTCAATTGCCAGGGGCTCAACCGCGCCATCGACCTGGCCACCCTGCTGCCGGAAAAATTCGGCAAGGCCAACTATGTGTTCGCGGCCAACCCGACGCGTAACGTCGAGGAAGGCGAGTTTGACAATTCCTACAGCTACATTCGCCCCCTGATGACCATCAGCCCCAGCGCCATCAAGCTGGGCCTGCCGGTGAACATCAGTTTTTCCGCCAATGACACCAGTGACCTGGCCGAAGAGCTGCTACGCGACAAATACCACAACTCGGTCATTTACACGGCCTGGTCCCACGGCTACCTGCCAGAGCTGATCAACACGGTTGCCGGCGACGCCACCGGCAAAAAAATGACCATCACGGATGACTGGGAGTCCAGCGATTATGACTCGCTGTATGTGCTCACCCTGACCTGGCAGAACGGCAAGGCCAGTGTGCAGAGCCATGTGTACAAGCAAGGCCTGGATAATGGCTCGCAGACTTGCCCGACCTGAGGTAATTGCATTGTTTGCTCGGGCCCCTTCGCGAGTAAGCCCGCTCCCATATTCGATCTCCAGCAAACACAAATATTGTGACCGCCGCTGATTAAATGTGGGAGCGGGCTTGCTCGCGAAGGGGCCGGCAAAAGCACCCTCAGCCCTTCTGATTCACCCGCTCGCGCAAATACTCGAGAACCGCCCCGCGCTCCCCGGCAAACTCGATCCGTGCGTCTTTCTTCTCCCGCTGAAACGCGTACATCGGATCGTAATACTCGCGCAGCAACCCTTCGATCCAGCCCCGATGCAGATCCACCGCGCCACTGCGGGCCTGCTCCGCCAACGCCTCTTCCATCAAAATCAACATGCGTTGATGACGTTCGCCGCCCAGGCGCTTCTGCACATTGTTCAGGCTCGCCAGCAACCGTTCGGAAAACAACGCAAAGCCCTCCTCGCCATGCACGTCGATGAATTCGGCGCATAAATCCACCACGTAATCGCGCAGGATCCGCTCGACCCGACCTTCCTGGCTGTCTTCCAGCCAGACCATCGGGAATTGCTGCATGCCCTGGTACAGCGGCAACGGCAACGCACAACTGCCCACCGCACGGCTCTCGTCTTCCAGTACGAACTGCTCGATGCCCCGGGCGCGCTTTTTCAATACATCCACGGCCAAGCGGTTTTCGAAGTCGATATTGGAAGGCTGGCCCGTGGCGCGTTTGCCGAAGCTGGAGCCGCGATGGTTGGCATGACCTTCAAGGTCCACGCCGTTGTCGAGTTGCGTGAGCACCTCGGTTTTACCGGTGCCGGTCATGCCGCCCAACAGGACGAAATCACACTGGGTCACGGCTTGATCGAGGGTGTCCAGCAGGAAGGTACGCATGGCCTTGTAGCCACCGCCCACCCGTGGATAGTCGATGCCCGCCTCGTCCTTGAGCCATTGCTGGACAATCTGCGAGCGCAGGCCGCCGCGAAAGCAATACAGATAGCCCTCCGGATGTGCCCGGGCAAAATCGGCCCAGGCCTGGATGCGCTCGGCCTTGACCGCGCCCGACACCAGTTGATGCCCCAGCACGATTGCCGCTTGCTGGCCGTGCTGCTTGTAGCAGGTGCCGACCCGCTGACGTTCAAGGTCATTCATCAACGGCAGGTTGACCACGCCGGGAAACGAGCCCTTGTTGAATTCGACTGGCGCGCGGGTATCCATCATTGGCCGGTCGTTGATGAAGATGTCGCGGTAATCGGTGTAATCAACAGACATCAAAACACCTCGACCGCGTTGCTCTGTCGCTCGACCAGTTCACCGATCGGTTCCAGGCTCAGGCCCAGTTCGGCGGCCACCGAAAGGAATTGTTCGTTGCCTTCTGGTGTCACGGCAATCAACAGGCCGCCGCTGGTCTGCGGGTCGCAAAGCACGCGTTTGTGCAGTTCCTGAAGGCGTCCGAGTTTGCTGGCGTAACTGTCGTAGTTGCGCAGTGTCCCGCCCGGTACGCAGCCCTGTTCGAGGTAATACTCGACGCCCGGCAAGCGCGGAACGCGGTCATACTCGATACGCGCAGTGAGCTGGCTGCCGTCGGCCATTTCCACCAGGTGCCCGAGCAGGCCGAAACCGGTGACATCGGTCATGGCGGTCACACCATCGAGCTTGCCGAAACGGCTGCCGGGTTTGTTCAGGGTACACATCCAGTCCCTGGCCAGGCCGATATCGGCGTTGCGCAACTTGCCCTTTTTCTCGGCGGTGGTCAGGATGCCGATGCCCAGGGGTTTGGTGAGATAGAGCAGGCAGCCGGCCGTGGCGGTGTCGTTGCGCTTCATGTGGCGCTTTTCCACCAGTCCGGTGACGGCCAGGCCAAAGATCGGTTCTGGCGCGTCGATGGAGTGCCCGCCTGCCAGCGGGATGCCCGCCGCGTCACACACCGAACGCCCGCCGCGTATCACTTCCCGGGCAACTTCCGGCGCCAGCACGTTCACCGGCCAGCCCAGAATCGCAATCGCCATCAAGGGATCGCCACCCATCGCATAGATGTCGCTGATCGCATTGGTGGCGGCAATTCGGCCGAAATCGAACGGATCGTCGACGATCGGCATGAAAAAATCCGTGGTCGAGACCACGCCGCGTTCTTCATCGATGGCATACACCGCCGCGTCGTCACGCGAGGCATTGCCGACCCAAAGCTTCGGGTCGAGGTTCTGCGCCCCGCTGCCGGCCAGGATCACTTCCAGCACCTGGGGAGAAGTCTTGCAACCGCATCCAGCGCCGTGGCTGTATTGGGTCAGGCGAATCGGTTCGCTCATAGGGGCACCTCATTGGGTCAATGGGGCCGATTCTAACAGAGCGAGGCCTGCACAAGGCGTTGCGCGACCATGGACCTTGTGGGAGCGGGCTTGCTCGCGAAGGCGGCGTGTCAGGCAACATTCATAGTGACTGATACACCCTCTTCGCGAGCAAGCCCGCTCCCACAGGGGGTGGGTTATGGCAGCAGAATCACCTTGTCACCACTGCCTTGATTCACTTCGGCATAGCGCTCCAGGCCTTCAGCCAGTGGCGACTCGAACAACCCCTGGGGCAATGGCAACAAGTCTTGATCGAAGAACCGGCCAAACTGGTCGAGCATCGCTGCACAGGCCTGTACCCCGTACAGCAACGAGTTGATCCCCACCACTGAGCCACCCTTGCGATACAACGCCAGGGCCGGCAACTGCACGTGACCATCCGCGGGCGCTGCAATGATCGCAATGCGGCCGAACGCGGCCAGGGCTGGCACCGAAGCCGGCAGCCAGAAACCGGTGGTGTCGAAAATCACGTCGGCACCGCCGGCATAGACGGCGTTGACCTGAGCCCCGAGGTCTTCAGGTTTATTCAGTTGCAGGGTCTGATAGCCTTGGCCCTGCAAGTCATTGACCTGCTCCGGACGCCGCGCAGCCGCCAGCACCCGGGCACCGCGCACCTTGGCCAGGGCCAGCGCGGCACTGCCGACCGCCCCGCCACCAATGACCAGCAATCGGGTTTCAGCCGTAACCAGGCTGCGCTCCAGCGCATCCCACGCCGTGGTGTACGGCACGCCGAGGCTGGCGGCCTGGGCGAAGCTCAAATGCGCGGGTTTGAGCGCCACGCCATTGGCCGGCAGCTTGACGAACTGCGCATGGGAACCGTCGGCGAAAAAACCCAGTTCCCGGCCCGTGCCCCAGACTTCCTGACCGATCAGCGCCTGCGGGCCAGCCACGACAACACCGGCAAAATCACGACCGGGAATCCGCGGCAAAGTGGTGTAGGGAAAACGCCCCAGCACGTTCTTCACATCGCTGGGGTTGAGACCGGCGGCCTTGATCTCGACCAGCACTTCATCGGCACCGGGAACGGGGGTAGGCACCTCAACGTAGCGCAGGGCCGACAGATCACCGGTTTTATCGAATTGCAGAGCTTTCATGGGCATATCCATCGAGTCAAAAAGGGTTCAGGAGATCCAGCCAGCCACCAGCTCGCGGCCCATCGGCCAGAGCTTTTCGCCGGCGAGCATGCCCAACAGGCCTACCAGCGCGATGGCCGGGGGTGCGGGGGAACGAAAATCCAGGGCGCCGTAGAGCAATCCGACGCCCAGACCGATGGCCAGTGACATGAGGTAGTTCATGGCAGACTCCAGGGGCAATTGAGGTATGCGCCGAGTCTAGAGGGCGACGCCTGCGGGCATCGGCCAAGTGCTTCTGAATTTCGGCCAAAGCATGGCGTCGGCGAATTCAGTCCTGGCGTTGCGCCGAGGGAAACTGCGAAGGAGCAACCCCCAGTTCACGACGAAACATGTCACTGAAGCTGCTCGGAGAATAGCCCAGCTCCCGGGCAATCGCGCTGACCGGTACGCCCTGGATCAACTCGGCCACTGCCGTTGCCAATTGCACCTGTCGCCGCCACTCGGCGAAACCCATGCCCAGGCTGTCCTTGAACAAACGCGCCAGGGTCCGCACGCTGGCACCGGCGTTTTCCGCGTGTTGCTCGAACGGGATATCCAGCGATGGCGCCGACATGACCGCTTGACACAGGTTCATCAGCCGTCGGTCGGAATCATCCGGCAGCGGGATTTTCAGCAGCGAGCGCCTCGCCCGCCTGAGCTCCAGCAGCGCCAGCCCCACCAACGCGTCGTAATACTCGGGCGGCCCGTCGTTGCCCTGCTCCACCAGACCGACGATCAGTTCGCGCAGCAGTCCACCGACCTCGATGACTTGCACGCTGTCATCCAGGGTCGCCGCCAGGGACGGGCGCAAGTAGATATTGCGCATTTGCAGGTCGGACACCACGCGAATCCCGTGGGGCACACCGGGCGGCAGCCACACCGCCCGCTGCGGTGGCACCACCAGCGCCTCGTGCGGCGTCTCGACCCACATCACCCCACTCATTGCATACAGCAACTGGCCCCAGACGTGCTCGTGGGGCTCGATGTACAACCCGCGCGGATAGGTGCGAGCCAGCGGTTGCACAGGCACATCGGTGTCGCTCAGGTCAGGCGGTGCGGCAAGGGCCATGATCAATGTTCATTGGGGTTTCGGAAGCCTGCATGGTAACGAGGCGCCGAACTTGTCGCCAGCGACCGCCGCCGTCCTACAATTCGAGTGAATTTTCCTGATGGCACGCGATCCGTTTATGTACAACAGGGAGGAACCGGGGCTTTATGAACAGTGCAAAGTTATTCGTCATCGAGTACACCCTCCATGGCGCTCCGAAATCATTCATTATCCGTCTGGACAAAATGGACAACGCAGAAGCCTGGCATTGGGCGAGCTGTGACGCGGGGGTGGGGCGAATCCCCCGTTTTGGACGCGAGAAGGTACAAAAGACCAGCAAGCCGATGGCTGAAAAATTCGGCGTGGAAAACGTCAAGTGGCGTCCGGCGAACTGACGCCTGCCGCTGTCAACATGGGGGGGAAGGGAAATGGTCGCGACACCCGTCAGCAGCCCTGCGCAACTGGACTACGACCTGGACACGCCGGTTGGCCGCATCACCAGGAGCGCCGAGTGCCGGATCGGCCTGGAGCAAGTCGAAAATGACGCATATTGCTTTGCAATACGCGTCTGCGCGCCACTGCCGGAAGACCTGGAGCAGGCGAAGACCCTGGTGCTGCGGGTCGAGGGGCGGCGCTTGCAGGGCACCGTCCGCCACAGCGAACGCCTGGAGGATGACAGCCTCAGGCTGGAAGTGGAGCCGGACTAGGCTCCACTTTGGCATGTACCGTGGTTTTCAGTGGGCACACTTGCAGCCTTGGGAAGCGCACTCCTCGCCGTGCTCATGGTGTTTGGCGCAGGCTTCACAGCAATAGTGCTTGCCGTGACGGGCAATCGGATGTTCACCGAGTTTGCAGGAACATTTCGGGCAATCGCAGATACTTTCGCGGTCAATCATGGAGTTGACTCCTCAAGCAAGGTCGTACAGTGCTCGGATACACAGAATAAGTGTAGTGGCTGTCGCTCCTGCCGATCACAAATCCCTGTGGGAGCGGGCTTGCTCGCGAAGGCGGTGTGTCAGACAACATCTATCGTGACTGACACTCCCTCTTCGCGAGCAAGCCCGCTCCCACAGGTTTTGTCTCTGTTCTGTCAGATACGAAACTGTCCGACCAGGCTGCCCAGGCGCTGACCGAGGTCGGCCAGGCTGCGGGAGGTTTGCGCACCGAGTTGGGTTTCGTCGGCGACGTTGTCCACGGCCACGGCAATCTGATGCACGCTGCGGTTGATCTCTTCGGCCACGGCGGTCTGTTCTTCAGCGGCGCTGGCGATCTGTGCGTTCATTGAATTGATAGTCGCGATCAACTGGGCCATGGTGTCCAGCGAAGCCCCCGCTTCGTTGGCCTGGGCCGAGGTGCCGTCGCCGGCCTCGCTGGAGCGACGCATCGCCTCCACTGCCGACTGGGTGCCGGCCTGCAGGCGGTCGATCATGCCCTGGATTTCCTGGGTGCTGATTTGCGTGCGGCTGGCCAGTGCCCGCACTTCATCGGCCACCACCGCAAAACCGCGCCCGGCCTCGCCGGCGCGAGCGGCTTCGATGGCCGCGTTGAGCGCCAGCAAATTGGTTTGCTCGGCAATCGAGCGGATCACCCCGAGTACGCTGACAATCGACGACACATCTTTTTGCAGGCTGTCCAGGGACACGCCGCTGCTGCGGATGTCGTCGACCAAGGCATGGATCTTCTCGATGCTGCCGGCCACCACACGCTTGGCCGCCTGACCTTCTTCGTCGGTCTGTTGGGCAGCCACCGCGGCATTCTGTGCGCTCTTGGCCACTTCCTGGGCCGCCGCCGACATTTCGTTGATCGCCGTAGCCACCTGATCGGTCTCATGGCGCTGACGTTCCATGGCCTGATCCGAGCGATGCGCCTGGTCGGACACCTGGCTCACCAGCCCGGTCAGTTGCGAGGTCATTTCGGTGATCTGGCGCACCAGGCCGTGGATCTTGTCGACGAAGCGGTTGAACGAGCCAGCCAGTTCGCCCAGCTCGTCCTGGCTGGTGATGGTCAGGCGGCGGGTCAGATCACCCTCGCCCGCCGCGATGTCGTCGAGGTTGGTCTTCATCAAATGCAATGGACGCAGAATGGTGTTGGCCAGCAACATCCCGGCAGCGGCGATCACCAGTAGCACCACGACCGCCACGCCGACGATACTCAGCACCATGCCTTGCATGCGCTCCTGGACCTTGGCTTCGACCACGGCCACTTGCGCTTCGATGCCGTCGAGGTTGACCGAGGTGCCGACCGCCATGTCCCACTTCGGCAGGTATTCGGTGTAGCCGAGCTTGGGCACCAGCACCTGGGTGTTGCCGGGCAATGGCGAGCTGTATTGCAGATAGTGCGTACCGTCCCTGGCGACTTTCACCAGGTCGCGGTTGACGTAGACACCGTTCGGGTCGCGGTTGTCCTTAAAGCTCTGGCCCACGCCTTCCGGGCTGTTGGCCTTGAACAGGCGCACGGTGTTGGAGTCGTAGCCGAAAAAATAACCGTCCTTGCCATACGTGATGCTCGACAGCAGCTTGATCACCTGGGCCCGCGCTGCGACGTCGCCAGGGGCGGCCGCGTCGTAGAGCGGCTTGATCGTGGTCATGGCCACCGCCACGTAGCTTTGCAGGGTCGCCTTGGCATCGCTGAGCAGACGCTCGCGGGTCTGCTCGACTTCCTTGCGGGCCTGTTCCTGCAGAATGAACAGCGTGGTCAGGCTGATGACCAGCGCAAACAGCAACACCGGGAGGACGGCAAGGGACAGGACTTTAGCCTTGAGGCTCATGCGCATGACGTTCACTCTTTTTATTTTATTGGCGTGGGTAAAAGCTTTAACGGCACGCCGGGGCAAAAGTTGAACGCGGTCAGTCGGACCACTGTAGATCCCTTGTGGGAGCGGGCTTGCTCGCGAAGAGGGAGCGTCAGTCACTATAAATGTTGTCTGACACGCCGCCTTCGCGAGCAAGCCCGCTCCCACAGGGATTTCGGGGTTACAACACCATCGCCGCCACCCAGCCAAACACCAGCAGCGGCAGGTTGTAGTGCAGGAAAGTCGGGACCACGGTGTCCCAGATGTGATGGTGCTGGCCGTCGATGTTCAGGCCGGAGGTCGGGCCCAGGGTCGAGTCCGAAGCCGGCGAACCGGCGTCGCCCAAGGCTCCGGCCGTGCCGACGATGCATACGATCGCCAATGGGCTGAAGCCCAGTTGCACGCACAGCGGCACGAAGATGGCCGCCAGAATCGGCACGGTGGAGAACGAAGAGCCGATGCCCATGGTCACCAGCAACCCCACCAGCAACATCAGCAAGGCGCCGATGCCCTTGCTGTGATCGATGTACGACGCCGACGACTCGACCAGCGTCTGCACCTCACCGGTGGCCTTCATCACTTCGGCAAACCCGGAGGCTGCGATCATGATGAAGCCGATCATCGCCATCATTTTCATGCCTTCGGTGAACAAATCGTCGGTGTCGCGCCATTTGACAATGCCCGACACCGAAAAAATCAGGAAACCGGCCAGTGCACCGATAATCATCGAATCCAGCAACAACTGAATAATGAACGCCGCCGCGATGGCCACGCCGGCGACCATCAGGCTCAGCGGGTTGTATTGCACCGCCACTTGCTCGACCTGTTCGATCTTTGCCAGGTCGTAGACCCGCTTCTTGCGGTAGCTGACAAACGCGATCAACAGGCCCGCCACCATGCCCAGGGCCGGAATGCCCATGGCGTGGGTCACATTGATACCGCTGATGTCCACACCGCTGCGGGCGACGTTGGCCAGCAGGATCTCATTCAGGAAGATGTTGCCGAAGCCCACCGGCAGGAACATGTACGGCGTGATCAGGCCGAAGGTCATCACACAGGCGATCAGTCGACGGTCCAGTTGCAGCTTGGTCAGCACATATAGAAGTGGCGGCACCAGCAACGGAATAAAGGCGATATGAATCGGCAGGATGTTCTGCGAGGCGATGGCCACCACCCACAGCAACCCAATCAGCAGCCACTTGACCTGCCCGCCAGCGCTGGCGTGCTGGCGGTCGACCATCGCCAGCGCCTTGTCGGCCAGCGCATGGGCCATGCCGGACTTGGCAATGGCCACGGCGAAAGCACCGAGCAAGGCGTAGGACAACGCCACCGTCGCCCCGCCGCCAAGGCCACTGTTAAAGGCCTTGAGGGTCGCGTCGATGCCCAGGCCGCCGGTCAAGCCACCCACCAGCGCACCGACAATCAGGGCGATGACCACATGCACGCGGGACAGGCTGAGGATCAGCATGATGCCGACCGCGGCAATCACTGCATTCATTTCGTTACCTCGAGACAAACGGAAAGACTCCGTCCGGCAGTCTGCGTGAGCCGCCAGCGGATAAAGGAATGGGTTTTATTAGAGGGCGCGCACTTTGAATGAAGCAGCGGCAAGCTGCAAGCCTCAAGCCGCAAGCTTTTGTGTTTCCCGCTTGCAGCTTGAAGCTTGTAGCTCAAGAAAGCTGCTTTTATGCCGCTACAGTGCAAAGTCTCAGATATTTATCGAATAAGGACGTCTCCATGTCGCTCAGACAACTTTCCATTCAATGGAAAATCACCCTGCTGGCCGGGCTGTGCCTGGCGGGCATCGTGACCCTGCTGGTGGGTCTTTCGCTGTACCGCATGGAGCACAGTTCCGAGCTGGTGAAAGCCTCGAGCATGGAGATGCTGACCGAAGCGGCTCAGGCGCGGATCGAGTCCCAGGGCGAAAACCAGGCACTGGGGATTCGCCAGCAGTTCATGGACGCCTATCAGTATGGCCACGGCTTTTCGCGGCAGGTGCTGTTCCTGCGTGAACAGGCCGAGAAGCGCTTTCTCGATGCCTTCGACCTGCGCGAAGACCTGACCCGCCAGGTCAAGTCGGCCCTGCAAGCCAACCCGGAGCTGCTCGGCCTGTCCCTGGTGTTCGAACCCAATGGGCTGGACGGCAAGGACGAACTGTTCACCGGCCAAGCCGAACTGGGCAGTAACGAAAAGGGCCGTTTCGCCCTGTACTGGTCGCAGCCGACGCCGGGCAAAGTGACGTCCATGGCGCTGCCGGAAAAGGACATGGCCGACACCAGCACCGGCCCCAGCGGCGAAGCGGCCAACGCCTGGTTCACCTGCCCGCGCAGCACGCTCAAGCCGTGCGTGATCGAACCCTACTTCTATGAAATCGACGGCCAGAACGTGCTGATGACCAGCATCGTTTTCCCGCTGATGGTCAATGGCAAAGTCATCGCCTCGCTGTCGGTGGACATTAACCTCAACAGCCTGCAAGCAGTCAGTCTGGGCGCGAGCAAGAAACTCTACGAAGGCCAGACCAGCGTCAGCATCATCAGCCCGGTCGGTTTGCTCGCCGGCTACAGCCCGGACGCCAGCAAACTCAGCCAGCGCCTGGATGCCGTGGACAAGACCAGCGGTGCCGAACTGCTGCGCATGCTCGCTGCCAGCAGCAAAACCACCAGCCTGAACAGCAATCAGCAACTGAAAGTGCTGGCACCGTTCCAGCCGATTCCCGGCGGCAAGTCCTGGGGCGTGTTGCTCGACGTGCCGGAGAAAGTCCTGGTCGGCCCGGCCGAAGCCCTGAAAAAGCAACTGGATGACAGCAACACCGCCGGTACGCTGGTCGAGCTCGGCCTGGGGGTACTCGCCGCGCTGCTTGGCCTCATGCTGGTGTGGCTGATGGCCCGCAGCGTGACCAAACCGATCCTCGGCGTGGCGCACATGCTCGAAGACATCGCCAGCGGCGAAGGTGACCTGACCCGTCGCCTGGCCTACGACAAGAAAGATGAACTGGGCCAGTTGGCCGGCTGGTTTAACCGTTTCCTCGACAAGCTGCAACCGATCATTGCCGAAGTGAAACGCTCGGTGCAGGACGCCCGCAGCACGGCGGACCAGTCGTCCGCCATTGCCACCCAGACCAGCGCCGGCATGGAGCAACAATATCGGCAGGTCGATCAGGTGGCGACCGCGTCCCATGAAATGAGCGCCACGGCCCAGGATGTCGCCCGAAGCGCCGCGCAAGCGGCCCATGCCGCGCGGGATGCCGATCAGGCGACCCGTCAGGGTCTGACCGTGATCAACCGCACCACCGCCAGCATCGATAACCTCGCGGCCGACATGAGCGCGGCCATGGTCCAGGTCGAAGGCCTGGCAGCCAACAGCGAGAAGATTGGCACGGTGCTGGAAGTGATCCGTGCGATTGCCGAGCAGACCAACCTGCTGGCCCTCAACGCCGCGATCGAAGCGGCCCGGGCCGGTGAAGCCGGGCGCGGATTTGCCGTGGTCGCCGATGAAGTGCGCAACCTGGCGCAGCGTACCCAGGAGTCTGTCGAAGAAACCCGCCTGGTGATCGAACAACTGCAAAGCGGCACCCAGGAGGTGGTGGGTTCGATGAACAACAGCCATCGACAGGCCCAGGGCAGTGTCGAACAGGTTGGCCAGGCCGTGACGGCACTGCGCCAGATCGGTGACGCGGTGACTGTGATCAATGACATGAACATGCAGATCGCCAGCGCCGCCGAAGAGCAAAGCGCGGTGGCCGAGGAGATCAACAACAACGTGGCGACCATTCGCGACGTGACCGAGTCGCTGTCGGGCCAGGCGAATGAATCGGCACGGGTCAGCCAGTCGCTCAACAGCCTGGCGAACCAGCAGCAGAGTCTGATGGATCAGTTCCGCGTTTAAGCGGCGTGGAGCCCTTGTGGGAGCGGGCTTGCTCGCGAATGCAGTGTGTCAGACGCAATCTTTGCTGACTGATCCACCGCATTCGCGAGCAAGCCCGCTCCCACACTTGTTTCCCACATTTATTTCTGCGCCCCGCTCAATGAAGTGATGGCGAGTGGATATCTGCCGCAAGGTGATTATGCTTCTAGGAACCTTGCAACGTTTCGTAGCGTCAACCTGTATGCAAGACCCGTAATCCGATGACATCAGTCCCAGGGCCTGGGTAGGGTAAGTGTTAGTGGGAACTCCGGCCTACAACAAGAGCAAGACGGAGAAAACTCATGGCAGCAATCGACAATGCAACCACGGGCAGCGCGCCCCACCACGGGATCACCAGGGAGGAGCGCAAGGTCATCTTCGCCTCGTCCCTGGGCACCGTGTTCGAATGGTACGACTTTTACCTGTACGGCTCCCTCGCGGCGATCATCGCCAGGCACTTCTTCGCCGGTGTCAACGAAACGACTTCCTTCATCTTCGCCCTGCTCGCCTTCGCCGCAGGCTTCGCCGTTCGGCCCTTCGGCGCCATCGTGTTCGGTCGGCTGGGCGACATGATCGGGCGCAAACACACCTTCCTCATCACCATCGTGATCATGGGCGTCTCCACGGCCGTGGTGGGTTTGCTGCCGGGCTACGCGACCATCGGCGTAGCCGCGCCGATCATCCTGATCAGCCTGCGCCTGCTGCAAGGCCTGGCGCTGGGCGGTGAGTACGGCGGCGCAGCTACTTACGTGGCCGAACATGCACCCAAGGGCAAACGCGGCTATTTCACCTCATGGATTCAGACGACAGCCACCCTCGGCCTGTTTCTGTCACTGCTGGTGATCCTCGCCTGCCGTACCGTGCTGGGCACTGAAGCCTTCGAGGCCTGGGGCTGGCGGATTCCATTCCTGCTGTCGATCCTGTTGTTGATTGTCTCGGTGTACATCCGCCTGCAGCTCAGCGAGTCGCCGGTATTCCAGAAAATGAAAGCCGAAGGCAAGTCCTCCAAGGCACCGTTGACCGAATCCTTCGCCCGTTGGGACAACCTCAAGATCGTGATCATGGCCCTGCTCGGTGGCACCGCCGGCCAGGCCGTGGTCTGGTACACCGGGCAATTCTATGCGCTGTTCTTCCTGTTGCAGACGCTGAAGATCGACCCGCAGACCGCCAACTTGCTGATTGCCGGCTCGCTGCTGATTGGCACGCCGTTCTTCGTCATATTCGGCAGCCTGTCCGACCGCATCGGTCGCAAGGGCATCATCATGGCCGGCTGCATTATCGCGGCACTGACGTACTTCCCGATCTTCCACGCGTTGACCCAATACGGTAACCCCGACGTGTTCGTTGCACAGGAGAAGAATCCGGTCTCGGTAATCGCCAATCCCGGCCAGTGCTCGTTCCAGTTCGACCCGGTGGGCAAGGCCAAATTCACCAGCTCCTGTGACCTGGCCAAGAGCGTGCTGGCCAAAAAGGCCATCCCCTACCAGAACGTGAACGCCGAGCCGGGCGCCGTTGCGCAAGTCCGCATTGGCCAGAAAGTGCTCGAGAGCTTCGAGGGCACCGGCATGCCGGCCGCCGACTTCAAGGCCAAAAACGACGCGTTTACCGCCGCGCTCACCACCGCCCTCAAGGACGCCGGCTACCCCGAGAAGGCCGACCCGGCCAAGACCAACTACCCGATGGTGTTGCTGCTGCTGACGATCCTGGTGATCTACGTGACCATGGTCTACGGCCCGATTGCCGCGTGGTTGGTGGAATTGTTCCCGGCGCGCATCCGCTACACCTCGATGTCGCTGCCCTACCACATCGGCAACGGCTGGTTCGGCGGCTTCCTGCCGACGGTGGCGTTCGCCATGGTGGCGGCCACGGGGGATATCTACTACGGGCTGTGGTATCCGATCGTCATTGCGGTGATGACGGCGGTGCTGGGTATTTTCTTCATGCCGGAAACCAAGGATAGGGAGATTCATCACACCTGAGGCCTGCCAGCCAATCAGTGAAACCCCTGTGGGAGCGGGCTTGCTCGCGAAGGCGGAGTGTCAGCAGACATTTTTATCGACTGACACTCCGCCTTCGCGAGCAAGCCCGCTCCCACAATGAAACTCAGTGTTTGGGCAATTCGATCACAACCTTCAGACCGCCCCACTCGCTCTCCAGCAGCGATAGCCTGCCACCCCAGGTATCGACGATGTCGCGCACGATGCCCAGGCCCAGGCCGTGCCCGTCGGTCTGTTCGTCCAGCCGCGTCCCTCGACCGAACACCTGATCACGGCGGTCTTCGGGAATGCCCGGGCCGTCGTCCTCGACGCTGAGCTCGAATCCCCCGGCGGTCTCGACAACACTCAGCCGGATCTCGGCGTCCGCCCATTTGCAGGCGTTGTCGAGCAAATTGCCCAGCAGTTCCAGCACGTCTTCGCGATCCCAGGGCAACTGCAAACCGGCCGGAGCGCGGTAGCTTAGCGCCAGGTGTTCGCCGTGAATCATGTTCAAGGTTGCCAGCAATCCCGGCAGTTCGGCGTCGCAATCGAACAATGCGCCCGGCAGTGCATCGCCGGACAAGCGTGCGCGATTGAGTTCGCGATTGAGCCTCTGCCGGACTTGCTCCAGTTGTTCCTTGAGGACTTTGCGAAGTTGCGGGTGGGCCTCAAGCTGCTCACTTGAGGCCAGGCTCAACAACACCGCCAGCGGTGTCTTCAGGGCATGGCCGAGATTGCCCAAGGCGTTGCGCGAACGCTTGAGGCTGTCTTCGGTGTGGGCCAGCAAGTGGTTGATCTGCGCCACCAGTGGCTCAAGTTCCACCGGCACCTGATCATCGAGTTGCGAGCGCTGACCCTGCTGCAACTGCGCGATCTGTTCGCGTGCCTGTTCCAGCGGACGCAAGGCGCGGCGCACGGTGATCCGTTGCAACAACAGAATCAGCAGCAGCCCTGTCAACCCGAGGCCCAACCCAACCTGTTGCATACGCCGGAAGCTCTCGCGTATCGGCGTGTAATCCTCGGCGACACTGATGGAAATCGGCAGCCCCAAACGCCGATAGTCCGTACGCAGCACCAGCAACTGTTGCCCTTCCGGCCCCAGTTGCAGGTTGCCGTGCAGACCGGGGTGATCGAGCGTCGGCAGTTCCTGATCCCATAACGAACGGGAACGCCAATGCCCGTCAGCAAAATCGATGCGGAAATAGTGCCCGGAAAACGGTCGCTGATAGGCCGGTGACAGGCGTCGTTCATCCAGTTGTAAGCCTTGCGGACCGCGCACCAGCGCCGCCAGCAGGCTCTCGCTGTCATTGCGCAACCCGGCTTCGAGGTAGCGCTGCAAACCCATTTCGAACAGCCACAGGCTGGTTTGCGCCAGCACCAGGCCAACGACCACCATCACGCTGATCAGGCCCAGGCTCAGGCGGCGCTGGATCGATCTCACCGGGCTTGCCCGCCGAACAGGTAACCCTGGCCACGACGGGTTTCGATCACGCTTTTGCCGAGCTTGCGGCGCAAGTGGTTGACGTGGACTTCCAGCACATTGGAGTCGCGCTCGGTTTCACCGTCGTAGAGGTGTTCGGCGAGGTGGCTTTTGGAGAGGATCTGCTCGGGGTGCAACATGAAATAACGCAACAGGCGAAACTCCGCAGCGGTCAGCTGAATGTCCGCACCGTCGCGGGCAACACACTGGCGACCTTCATCCAGATGCAGCCCGGCGGCCTGGAGCGTCGGCTGGTTGACCTGGCCATGGGAGCGGCGCAGCAACGCCTGGATGCGCAAATGCAGTTCTTCGGGATGGAATGGCTTGGTCAGGTAATCGTCGGCGCCGGCCTTGAGACCTTCGATGCGTTCGGCCCAGGAACCACGGGCCGTCAGGATCAGCACCGGCGCGGCCAAACCCGCCGCGCGCCATTGCGCCAGCACCTCAAGCCCCGGCACGCCCGGCAAACCGAGGTCGAGGATGATCAGGTCATAAGGCTCAGTACTGCCCTGATGTACCGCGTCGCGACCGTCGGCCAGCCAGTCCACTGCGTAACCCTGGCGGTTGAGACCGGCCAGCAGTTCATCGACCAGGGGCACATGGTCTTCCACCAGAAGCAAACGCATGGATCAGTCTTCCTTGTCTTTGAGTAAACGGCCGGTGGTGGCATCGATGCCCAGCTCGCGGACCACGCCCTCAGGGCTCAGCAGCTCGACTTCATAAATGTAGACGTCGTGTTTTTCTTCGAGCTCGGCTTCCAGCAGTTTCGCGCCGGGGTAGCGATCCATTGCCTGCTGCAGCAGTTGCTCCAGCGGCAGGATCACACCTTGTTGACGCAGGCGCAGGGCTTCATCCTGATCCAGGTCACGGGCCATCACTGCCGAGCAAAATGCCAGAAGCACCAGCGCCATCCGCCCGCTGGTGCATCGATTGAGCAAAAACACCTTCATTACCAATCCTGATGATCCTTGAGAAACTGCCCGCTGACAGCGTCTAATTCCACGTCCCAGTCGATGCCCTGAGGATCGTGCAGCTCTACTTTGTACAGGTAGCAGCCCGGACTCACTGACGGTGGAACCCGGATGCCTGGCCACCGCGCTGGCATTGAGTGTCTCGAAAGACACAATGGTACCAGCGTCGCGCAATCTCAGCGCTTCGTGCGGGCCAGGTTACCGGGCGTGGGCGACACCTTAACCGGATCAACTTAATTGAAACTGAATGGCCATCACGGCTGACAGCGCAATCCCCTGTGGGAGCGGGCTTGCTCGCGAAGGCGTCATGTCAGCCAGTTCAATGCTCAATGACACACCGCTTTCGCGAGCAAGCCCGCTCCCACAGGGGGTGCGTATAATCCTTGCGCTTGCCACACATCGAGACCGGTATGACCGCCATTCACATCAAGTTCCCTTCCCTGACCCTCAAGGCCGGCCCGCGTGCTTTTGCGCGCATCCGTGAGAGCGGCTTGAACGCCGCCGATGTCGGCACCCTGCCCGGCGCAGCTGGCGGCCCGAAGGCATTGGGGATTCAGGGGCTGGACCTGGCGCTGTTCGGCGAGTGGCTGCCGGCGGCACCGCGGGAACGCTCGCTGATTGGCGCATCGGTGGGTTCCTGGCGCTTCGCCAGCGCCTGCCTGCCAGACGCCGCCGAGGGCATCCGGCGTCTCGGGCAGCTGTACACCGAGCAGAACTTTGCCAAGGGCGTGACCATGGCGCAGATCAGCCAGAGCTCACAGCGCATGCTCAACGACCTGCTTGACGGTCGCGATGCCTCGATCCTCGGCAACAGCGATTACCGCCTGAACATCATGGTGGTCAAAAGCCACGGTCTGCTGGCCGACGATCATCGCGGTCGCCTGGGGCTGGGGCTGTCATCAGTCATCGCCGACAATCTGCGCGGCCGGGCGCGGCTGGCACGGCACTTCGAACGCCTGATCATCCACGACCCGCGCCTGGCGCCGCCGGTCGACGCCTTGAATGACTTTCCGTCGCGCTTCGTCGCCCTCAGTTCCGACAATTTGCGCCAGGCCTTGCTGGCTTCGGGTTCGATTCCGATGGTGATGGAGGGCGTGCGCGACCTGCCGGGTGCCGGCGCCGGTATCTATCGCGACGGCGGTCTGCTGGACTATCACCTGGACCTGCCTTACAGCGGCAGCGACATCGTGCTCTACCCGCATTTCACCGACCGGGTGATTCCTGGCTGGTTCGACAAGACCCTACCGTGGCGCCGCGCCTGCCCGACACGCTTGCAAAATGTGCTGCTGCTGGCACCGTCGAAGGAATACCTGGCGCGCCTGCCCTACGGCAAACTGCCGGACCGTAACGACTTCAAGCGCTTCATGGGCGACGCCCCGAGCCGGCAGAAATACTGGCGCACGACGATGGATGAGAGTCGCCGCCTGGGCGACGAATTCCTCGAACTGGCCGCCAACGGTCGTCTCGGCGAGCGCTTGCTGACCCTTTAGTCAGGACAAACTGTTAAACTCGCCACCTGCCCGAATCGCTGCGGCGAACGCCACCTGAACAGAGCTGAAATCACTGTGGAAATCTTCAAGGAATTTACTTTCGAATCCGCCCACCGCCTGCCCCACGTCCCGGAAGGCCACAAGTGCGGGCGCCTGCACGGTCACTCGTTCAAAGTGGCAATCCACCTGAGCGGCGACCTCGACCCGCACACCGGCTGGATCCGCGACTTCTCGGAAATCAAGGCGATCTTCAAGCCGCTGTACGAGCGCCTCGACCATAACTATTTGAATGACATTCCCGGGTTGGAGAATCCGACCAGTGAAGTGTTGGCCAAGTTTATCTGGAATGAGATGAAGCCGTTGTTGCCGGAGCTCAGTGCGATTCGCATCCATGAAACCTGCACCAGCGGTTGCATCTATCGCGGCGAGTAATCTTCAGGCAACACGGCTCCCCTGTGGGAGCGGGCTTGCTCGCGAAAGGGCCGCGCCAGTCACCATCAATGTTGAATGTCAGGCTGCCTTCGCGAGCAAGCCCGCTCCCACGTCGGAATGCGTTTCGTCAGTCGTTCAGTTAGGCGAACCCGCTACGCCTTCCTCGTAGCAGCTGGCGTAGCCTGCGTCCGGCTGCGCAGCAGTCGTAAATCCGGCTTGCATGATCTCTCTGACGTACCGCGAACTCTGATGTTGCGACTGCTGCGCAGCCTGACGCTGATCGACCCGATGGCGCTGACGCCCTGGGGTTCGCCGTTCGTGCGGCGACCCGACTTGCCCGTAAAAGGAGCAACCCGGTGCCAAGGCTGACTCAGCCCTTGAGCACCCGCGCCAGCGTTGACTTCACCTTGCCCATCCCGTCATGCAATGCCTGCTCTATCTCGGCCATAGTGATTACCGCCGTCGACTTGCCCGCCGCCGGGTTCACCACCAGCGCCAGACAGGCGTAATCCAGCTCCAGTTCGCGAGCCAGGGCCGCTTCCGGCATGCCGGTCATTCCAACAATGTCGCAGCCGTCGCGCTCCAGTCGAGCGATTTCAGCCACTGTCTCCAGGCGCGGTCCTTGAGTGCACGCATACACACCATGACTGCTGTAGCCCACACCCTCTGCCGCCAGCGCCGCGATCAGTTGCTGACGCAAGGGTTCGCTGTAGGGGTAGCTGAAGTCGATATGGGTGACGTGTTCCAGGTCATCGGCAAAGTAGGTGTGCTCACGACCACTGGTGTAGTCGATCAACTGATGCGGCACGCAGAAATGCCCGGTCCCCATGGCAGCATGGATGCCGCCCACGGCGTTGACCGCCAGGATGGCTTCGGCACCGGCCTGCTTCAGTGCCCAGAGGTTGGCGCGGTAGTTGACCTGATGCGGCGGAAAACGATGCGGATGACCGTGACGCGCGAGGAAAAGCACTTCCTTGCCGGCATACTCGCCGATCTGAACTTCGGCCGAAGGTGTGCCATAAGGCGTGTCCACTGCCAGTGACTGACGAATGCTCAAACCTTCGAGCTGAGTCAGGCCAGTGCCACCGATAATCGCGTAAACCGTCATAACGAACAGTCCTTAATCAATCAATTGAGCTTCTTTGAGCGCGCCGACAGCGGTGAGCCAGCGCGGGTCCTGACGGTATTCGGTATTGGCAAACGACTGACCGCGCATCCGCGCGATCCGCCCGGATGGCTTGACCTTCAGACGCTGGGTCGCGCTCAGGGCAAGTTCGGCAGCCGCACGGTCGTTGCAAACAAGCCCCATGTCGCAACCGGCAGTCAGCGCCGCTTCTATTCGACTCGCGGCATCGCCGACCACGTGAGCGCCGGCCATGGACAGGTCATCGCTGAAAATCACCCCGTCGAATTGCAGTTCGCCACGCAAAATATCCTGCAACCAGCGACGGGAAAAACCGGCCGGCTGGGTATCGACTTGTGGATAGATCACATGGGCCGGCATGACCGCGGCGAGTTGCTTGCTCAACCTGGCAAACGGCACCAGGTCGTTGGCGCGAATCTCATCGAGACTGCGCTCATCATTCGGGATCGCGACGTGGGAATCCGCTTCGGCCCAGCCATGACCCGGGAAGTGCTTGCCGGTGGCCGCCATGCCTGCACTGTTCATCCCGCGGATGAATGCACCGGCCAATCGGGCGGCACGCTCCGGGTCACCCTCGAACGAACGGGTACCCACCACAGCGCTGCGTTGGTAGTCGAGGTCGAGCACCGGGGCGAAACTCAGGTCCAGGCCAACGGCCAGAACTTCGGTCGCCATGATCCAGCCGCATTGCTCTGCCAGGTATTCGGCGTTCGGGTTGTCGGCAATGGCGCGCATGGCAGGCAAGCGCACGAAACCCTGACGAAGGCGCTGCACACGGCCGCCCTCCTGATCCACAGCCAACAACAAATCGGGACGGATGGCGCGGATTGCCGCACTCAATTCACGCACCTGGCGTGGATGCTCGATGTTGCGGGCAAAGATGATCAGGCCGCCCACTTCGGGTTGGCGCAACAATTGGCGATCTTCAGCCGTCAGCCAGGTACCGGCGACGTCCACCATCAACGAGCCTTGCAAGCCAGCAGTCATAGATATTCCTTGATAACAGAAAACCCGCCCTGCACGAATACGCCGCCAAGGGCAAGGCCCGGCAGTTTGGCGATATCAATGGGAAACGGGTTCAGAACGAGAGTCGGCATGGGCGGCTAGCTTAGCGGATGTCAGCTGCCGCGCCCACCCATGTGCGGTTATACCTTGGCGGCAACCGGGGTCGACTTGCTACGCGGACGCAACTGGGCAGTGGCCATGGCCGCATCAGTCACGCCAGTCTCGGCACGCATGCCAGCAGCGAGGAATGGCACCATCAGGCGCATGACTTGCTCGATGGAGGTGTTCACGCCGAAGTCGGTTTCAGCAATCGCACGCAAGGCCTTGATACCGGACATGCTGAACGCCGCAGCACCCAGCATGAAGTGCACGCGCCAGAACAGTTCGATGGGCGGAATGCGCGGCGCCGCCTCATTGACCAGCATCATGTAGCGGCGGAACACCTTGCCGTACATGTCTTCCAGATAGCGACGCAAGTGCCCCTGGCTCTGACTGAACGCCAGTCCCAGCAAACGCATGAAAATAGACAGATCGTTGCCGCTGCGCGGCTGCACCACCAGTGCCTGCTCGACAAGGATTTCCAGCAACTCTTCAAGAGTAGGCTTGATATCGGGCTTGGCCTGGCGCCGCTCCAGCTCTTTATCGAGACTGATGCAGAACGGCCCGAGGAACCGCGAGAAAACCGCTTGAATCAACGCCTTCTTCGAACCGAAGTGATAGTTCACCGCCGCCAGGTTGACACCCGCCTTGCTGGTGATCAGACGCAACGAGGTTTCGGCGAAACCTTTTTCCGCGAACAACTGCTCGGCAGCATCAAGAATGCGTTCAACGGTTTCCGACTGGGCCATGGCTACTCCGCCTGACAAACACTTGTTTGAAACATACGTTTCAGCCTGCGCCTTGTCAAGCCTGGCAGTTCGTTTCGGGAATGGTCGGTCAGATATTTAACCACACAACGGTGAAGCTTCAATCCACTGACTGATTGACCGTCCGGCGGACACTGAAAAATGGAGCATTGCCAAGACCGTCTCACTGTATATAATCCCAGTCACTGTATAAAAAAACAGAGCGATCAAAATGCTAAAGCTGACGCCACGACAAGCAGAGATTCTGGCTTTCATCAAACGCTGCCTGGAAGACAACGGATATCCACCCACCCGTGCGGAAATCGCTCAGGAACTGGGCTTCAAGTCACCCAATGCGGCGGAAGAACACCTCAAGGCACTGGCCCGCAAAGGCGCAATCGAGATGACGCCTGGCGCCTCCCGTGGCATTCGCATCCCCGGCTTCGAAGCCAAGGCCGACGATTCCACCCTGCCGATCATTGGCCGGGTTGCAGCCGGCGCCCCGATTCTTGCGCAGCAACACATCGAAGAGTCCTGCAACATCAATCCTGCCTTCTTCCATCCGCGCGCCGACTACCTGCTGCGCGTCCACGGGATGAGCATGAAGGATGTCGGCATTTTCGACGGCGACCTGTTGGCCGTCCACACCACCCGTGAAGCCCGTAACGGCCAGATCGTGGTTGCGCGAATCGGCGACGAAGTGACCGTCAAGCGTTTCAAGCGCGACGGCAGCAAAGTCTGGCTGATTGCCGAGAACCCCGAATTCGCCCCTATTGAAGTGAACCTTCAAGATCAGGAACTGGTGATCGAAGGCTTGAGTGTCGGCGTCATTCGCCGCTAAAGGAGGCATCATGCAGTTCCCACAGACATCACCACAGCAAACCCAACTGCCGTTGTTCGAAGCGTTCATGGCACAGCCATTGGCGCCGATCCTGAAAGACGTAGTCGAGTCCCCCTGGAGCGCCGAGCCTGACGTTTTCAGCGAGCTGTCACTGCGTGGTGCAGCCGGGAACTGCCTGAGCCTTCTGGCACCGATCCTTCGGGAATTGAGCCAGGACCAGGACGCACGCTGGCTGACACTGATCGCGCCACCCGCCAGCCTGACCCAAGCCTGGTTGCGAGATGCCGGCCTCAACCGTGAACGCATTCTATTGCTGCAACCGCGGGGTACCCAGAGCGCCCAACAACTGACCTGCGAAGCTCTGCGCCTGGGTCGCAGCCACACGGTAGTCAGTTGGATCAACCCACTGAGCCCGCAATCGCGACAACAACTGATCAGCGCCGCCCGCACCGGAGACGCTCAGAGCCTGAACATTCGACTGGGTTAACTGAAAGACAAAACGCGTGTCTCACCGCGTGAGGCTTCTCCAGGGACAGAGAAGCCGATGAGTCGCGATATCAAGAAAAACGACAAACGGGGATCAATGAAGAACCCGTGGCCCCTCATCCTTGTCGAACTCGCCTTCAACCAGGCGACCCGCCATCTGAACACCCACGCTCAACATCGCCTTGGCGACTTCCACGTGCTGCCCTTGCAGGAATGCCTTGGCGTCCTCGGAGAAATCCAAAGTAACCAGAGAACCCTCGTCCTCGGCCCTGCGCAGCTCGATACGGCCGTCTGGTAACTCGACAATTTCTAGAAAGGACGTTGGCATAAAGGACTGTTCTCCACGAAAGGCGGGGATTATATAGGCATCGCGCCGGCTTCGCTTGGGATCTTGACCAGATGTCATCCCAAAACTGTTTCTGTCAGCACTCGTTCAGGCCTTCGCGAAAGCGGATCGCCAATCCTTTCAGGTTCTGACGCCAACTCTCCAGTTCCTCCCGGCTCAACTCCTCCGGCGCGTCCTCCTCATCCAGATTTACAGCCTGAATCAGTGGCTGGGTCACATCCCCCTTCGGCTTGTGCGGCGCCCGTGGCGGCTGAAACAGCGCAGCATAAGCAGCCAACAGCTTGGCCAGCCAGGTTTCCGGGTTATTGGCCAACTCAACCAACTCAGCCATTTCCGGAATAGCGATGGTTTCCAGTACCTCACGAGTCAGCAACAACTCCGCACGGGGCGCATTGGCTTGAGGCAAGCGATAGAAACCGGCGATTTCGTGACACAGACCCAACAGAGCACCGTACAGGTGAAACAGCGCGGATTCGCGTCCAGCCTGGATCAGCGCCAGCGAATTCATCGCCCGACCCTCTTCAGTGCGAGCCAGTGCTTCCAGCGACAAGCCGGCGAAATAAATCTTCTGATTGGTGCGGGTATAAAGTTCGTGGGCCATGACGGCAGCCTCCACAACGAAATAATTGCTTCATGCAGGTTGGACAGTGTCGTGGATCAGCCGATCCGACCGCAAGCCCCTAATGCCAGTCAGTTAAGCGGTAACGCGATCTGTAGCAGCTGCCGAGCCCGCGAGGCTGCGTTCGGCTGCGAAGCAGTCGTAAAATCAGTCATTGCGGTACGTCAGGCAGACCGCGTCAGCTGGACTCACGACTGCTTCGCAGCCGAACGCAGCCTCGCGGGCTCGGCAGCTGCTACAAAGGGTATCTGACTGGCATTACCGCAGCCCCTTTTTTTGCACAAAAAAAGCCGCATGAAAACCCGAGGGTTCTCATGCGGCCTTTTTATGTGGCAAGGGAGCTTGCTCCCGCTGGCCGACGGAGTCGGCCCACTGTCAGCCTGCGCTTAAGCCTTGGCAGCTGGCCGCTTGTCTTCGACCGTCCACTTACCGCCGTCGTAGTACGCTTTCCAGCCAGTCGGCTTGCCATCAACCTCGGTCTGCACGTACTGCTCCTTGGTCTTGCGACTGTAACGAATCACAGCCGGGAGGCCATCCGGATCTTTTTTCGGCGCTTCGCAGAGGAAGTGATACTTCGGATCGATCTCATCCTTGTGCGGAATGATTTCGATCACCAGCGGAGCACGAGTCTCGCGGTTTTTCGGGAACTGACTGGCCGCCAGGAACAGGCCGGAAGCACCGTCGCGCAGAATGTAGGTGTCGTTGACCTTTTCGCACTTCAGCTCCGGCATTTTCACCGGATCCATCTTCGGCGGCGCCGCATCACCACTTTTCAGCAGTTTGCGGGTGTTCTTGCAGGTCGCATTGGTGCAACCGAAGAACTTGCCGAAACGGCCAGTCTTGAGCTGCATCTCGCTGCCACACTTGTCACACTCCAGGCTCGGACCTTCATAGCCCTTGATGCGATAGGTGCCCTCTTCGATTTCGTAACCATCGCAATCCGGGTTGTTACCGCAGATGTGCAACTTGCGCTTCTCATCGAGCAGATAGGCATCCATCGCCGTGCTGCAGATCGGGCAGCGATGCTTGCCACGCAGTACCAGCGACTCCGACTCACCCTCGTCGTCCGCGGCAATTTCATCGCCCGGCACCAGGTTGACGGTGGCCTTGCAACGTTCCTTCGGCGGCAGGCTGTAGCCCGAGCAACCGAGGAACACGCCGGTCGACGCAGTACGAATCTGCATCGGACGACCGCAGGTCGTGCACGGAATATCCGTCATCACCGGTTGGTTGGCGCGCATGCCGCTGTCCGGGCTCTCGGCAATTTCGAGCTTCTTCTTGAAGTCGCCGTAGAACTCGTCGAGCACGTTTTTCCAGTCGCGTTCGCCCTGGGCCACGTCATCGAGATGCTCTTCCATGCCGGCAGTGAAGCCGTAGTCCATCAGGTTCGAGAAGCTCTCGGCCAGACGCTCGGTGACGATGTCACCCATCTTTTCCGAGTAGAAACGACGGTTGTGCAGCGCAACGTAGCCGCGATCCTGGATGGTCGAAATGATCGCCGCGTAGGTCGAAGGACGACCGATGCCGCGCTTTTCCATTTCCTTGACCAGGCTGGCTTCCGAGTAACGCGCCGGCGGCTTGGTGAAGTGCTGGGTCGGATCAAGCTTGATCAGCTTCATCGCGTCACCCTGGGCCATGTCCGGCAATACGTCGTCGTCGCCCGGCTTGGCGATTTGCGGCATGACGCGGGTGTAACCGTCGAACTTCAGGATGCGGCCCTTGGCACGCAGCTCGAAGTCCCCGGCACCGACGGTGACTGTGGTCGACAGGTATTGCGCCGGCAGCATCTGGCAAGCGAGGAACTGGCGCCAGATCAGCTCGTAGAGGCGCTCAGCGTCCCGCTCCATGCCCGACAGCTTGCTTGGCTCGGTGTTGGCGTCGGAGGGACGAATCGCTTCGTGAGCCTCTTGTGCACCTTCCTTGCTACTGTAGACATTAGGGGTTTCCGGCAGGTACTTCTTGCCGAACTCGCCTTCAATATAAGTACGCGCCATCGCCACGGCATCAACCGAGAGGTTGGTCGAGTCGGTACGCATGTAGGTGATGTAGCCGGCTTCGTACAAACGCTGGGCCATCATCATGGTTTTCTTCACACCGAAGCCCAGGCGGTTACTGGCAGCCTGTTGCAGGGTGGAGGTGATGAACGGTGCCGACGGCTTGCTGCTGGTCGGCTTGTCTTCGCGCTTGACGATGCTGTAGCTGGAAGACTTGAGCTTCTCCAGCGCGGCCATGGCCTGGGCTTCGTTGAGCGGCTTGAAGGCTTCGCCCTTCTCGCGAGCGACGTCGAAACGCACGGTCGCGCCCTTGGCGGTGCCGAGGTCGGCATGAACCTCCCAGTATTCTTCAGGGATGAATGCGCGGATTTCACGCTCGCGCTCAACCACCAGCTTCACCGCAACCGACTGCACGCGACCGGCGGACAGGCCACGAGCGATCTTGGCCCACAGCAGTGGCGAAACCATGTAGCCCACAACGCGGTCGAGGAAGCGACGCGCCTGCTGGGCGTTGACGCGGTCGATATCCAGCTCGCCTGGCTGGGAGAAGGCTTCCTGGATCGCCTTCTTGGTGATTTCGTTGAACACCACACGCTTGTAGCGGCTGTCGTCACCACCGATGGCTTCGCGCAGGTGCCAGGCAATGGCTTCCCCCTCGCGATCCAAGTCGGTTGCGAGATAGATGGTGTCAGCATCCTTGGCGAGCCGGCGCAGCTCCTCGATGACTTTTTCCTTGCCCGGGAGGATCTCGTACTTGGCTTTCCAGCCATGGTCCGGATCGACACCCATGCGTGTGACCAGCTGCTTGCGCGCTTTTTCTTTCGGCGACAGTGCCGGCGCTTCACCCGCAGCAGCCTTGCCGCGCTTGGCGGCTGGCTCTTTGCTGGCGCTAGCCGAACCGCTGGTGGGCAGGTCTCGGATATGGCCGATACTCGACTTCACCACGTATTCGTTGCCCAAATACTTGTTGATGGTCTTGGCCTTAGCCGGGGATTCCACAATGACCAGCGATTTGCCCATGGATCAGAAAATTCCTGAATTCGAGAAGTGAAAGGCGATTGGCGCCTGACGCGGCACCGCTATATATAGTGGCAACAAGGTGAGGTCAAGCGCAGGGTTTTGCGCGCACTCAGCTTATGGCTTGGTAAAAAGGCTTTCTTCGGCCTGCACCAAAGCAAAGCGTGGCACCTGTTCGCCGTCAACCTCGACGGACTCCAGGAACATGCTCAAGGGACGCACCCAAAAGCCGTAATCGCCATACAGGGCTTGGTAGAAGACCACTTCTTCTTCGGTTTCCGAATGCCGCGCAACACTGAATACGCGGTACTGCGGACCTTTGTAATGTTGGTAGAGCCCTGGTTGTATCGGCATGCTTTGGCCCTCACTCAAATTTTTTCAAAATAAAAACAAAAATAAATCCGGAAAAACAAAAACCGGGGCACTTGGCCCCGGCTTCCATCAACGAGACGCTTAAACGCGTTCGAAGACGGTGGAGATGCCTTGGCCGAGACCAATGCACATGGTGGCTACCCCGAAGGTGCCGCCATTCTGCTTCATCACATTGAGCAAAGTGCCGGAGATTCGCGCACCGGAGCAACCGAACGGGTGGCCCAGGGCGATCGCGCCGCCGTGCAGGTTAACCTTCTCGTTCATCTTGTCGAGCACTTTCAGATCTTTCAGCACTGGCAGGGCCTGTGCGGCGAAAGCTTCGTTGAGCTCGAAGAAGTCGATGTCGGAGATGCCCAGACCCGCGCGCTTCAGTGCTTTTTGTGTGGCCGGTACTGGACCATAGCCCATGATTGCCGGATCCACACCTGCCACTGCCATCGAGCGAATCACCGCCATAGGCTGGATGCCCAGGTCCTGTGCGCGCTGTGCCGACATCACGATCATGCACGAAGCACCATCGGTGATCTGCGACGAAGTACCGGCGGTCACGGTGCCCCCCTTCGGATTGAACGCCGGCTTCAGAGCCGCCAGGCTTTCCAGGGTGGTTTCCGGACGAATGGTTTCGTCGTAGTCGAAGGTTTTCAGGAAACCGTTCTCGTCGTAACCCTGCATCGGGATGATTTCGTCTTTGAACTTGCCTTCCACGGTCGCCTTGTGGGCGAGTTGGTGGGAGCGCACGCCGAAAGCATCCTGCTGCTCGCGGGTAATGCCGTGCATTTTGCCCAGCATTTCCGCGGTCAGGCCCATCATACCCGAGGCCTTGGCCGCGTACAGCGACATGTGCGGGTTCGGATCGACACCGTGCATCATGCTCACGTGCCCCATGTGCTCGACGCCACCGACGACGAAGACGTCACCGTTGCCGGTCATGATCGCTTGCGCAGCAGTGTGCAGAGCGCTCATGGACGAGCCACACAGGCGGCTGACGGTCTGGCCGGCCGAAGTGTGCGGGATCTGGGTCATCAGCGACGCCATGCGCGCGATGTTCCAGCCCTGCTCCAGGGTCTGGTTCACACAGCCCCAGATCACGTCCTCGACTTCGTTCGGGTCGACCTTGACGTTGCGTTCCAGCAATTTGCTGATCAGGTGCGCCGACATGTCTTCGGCGCGGGTGTTGCGGTGCATGCCGCCCTTGGAGCGGCCCATCGGAGTACGACCGAAGTCGACAATCACGACGTCTCTAGGATTCAAGCTCATAAGTTCACTCTCACTCTAGTTGGGGGCGCTTAACCGAAGAAGCTCTGGCCGTTCTTGGCCATTTCGCGCAGCTTCGCGGTCGGGTGGTACAGCGCGCCCAAATCAGCGTACTGGTCAGCCAGGGCAACGAACTCTGCCACACCGATCGAATCGATGTAGCGCAGCGCACCGCCACGGAATGGAGGGAAACCAATACCGTAGACCAGACCCATGTCGGCTTCGGCAGCGGTTTCGACGATGCCGTCTTCCAGGCAACGCACGGTTTCCAGGCACAGCGGGATCATCATCCAGTTGATGATGTCTTCGTCAGTGACTTCGCGCTGTTCAAAGACGATTGGCTTGAGCACTTCCAGTACCGACGGGTCGGCGACTTTCTTCTGCTTGCCCTTTTTGTCGGTCTCGTAGGCGTAGAAGCCCTTGCCGTTCTTCTGGCCCAGGCGCTTGGCTTCGTAGAGCACGTCAACGGCCGAACGACGGTCGTCTTTCATGCGGTCCGGGAAGCCTTCAGCCATCACGTCACGGCCGTGGTGACCAGTGTCGATGCCGACCACGTCCATCAGGTAGGCCGGGCCCATTGGCCAGCCGAATTTTTCCATGATCTTGTCGATACGAACGAAGTCCACACCGGCGCTGACCAGCTTGGCGAAACCGCCGAAGTACGGGAACAGGACACGGTTGACCAGGAAGCCCGGGCAGTCGTTGACGACGATCGGGTTCTTGCCCATTTTCTTGGCGTAGGCAACGGTGGTCGCTACGGCCAGTTCGCTGGACTTCTCGCCACGAATCACTTCAACCAGCGGCATCATGTGCACCGGGTTGAAGAAGTGCATGCCGACGAAGTTTTCCGGACGCTTGAGGGCCTTGGCCAGCAAGGTGATGGAAATGGTCGAGGTGTTGGACGCGAGGATGGTGTCCTCTTTGACCTGGTCTTCAACTTCAGCCAGTACGGCTTGCTTGACCTTGGGGTTCTCGACGACTGCTTCCACCACCAGGTCCACGTGACCGAAATCACCGTAGGACAAGGTCGGACGAATGCCATTGAGCACTTCTGCCATTTTCGCAGCGGTCATGCGGCCTTTATCGACGCGGCCAACCAGCAGTTTGGCGGCTTCGGCAAGACCCTGCTCGATGCCGTGCTCGTTGATGTCCTTCATCAGGATCGGCGTGCCTTTGGAAGCCGACTGATAGGCGATACCGCCGCCCATGATACCGGCGCCGAGCACGGCGGCCTGCTTCACGTCCTTGGCGATTTCATCGTAGGCCTTGGCCTTTTTCTTCAGTTCCTGATCGTTCAGGAACAGACCGACCAGGCTCTGTGCGGCCGAAGTCTTGGCCAGCTTGACGAAACCTGCGGCCTCAATTTCCAGCGCCTTGTCTCGACCGAAGTTCGCAGCTTTCTGGATGGTCTTGATCGCTTCAACCGGCGCCGGGTAGTTCGGGCCGGCCTGGCCTGCCACGAAACCTTTGGCGGTTTCGAAAGCCATCATTTGTTCGATGGCGTTCAGCTTCAGCTTTTCCAGCTTCGGCTGGCGCTTGGCCTTGTAGTCGAACTCGCCAGAGATGGCGCGCTTGATCAGTTCCAGCGCGGCCTCTTGCAGCTTCTCTGGAGCAACCACTGCGTCGACAGCACCGACTTTCAGCGCGTCTTCAGGACGGTTTTCCTTGCCGGCGGCAATCCACTCGATGGCGTTGTCTGCGCCGATCAGGCGCGGCAGACGAACAGTACCGCCGAAGCCCGGGTAGATGCCCAGCTTGACTTCCGGCAGACCGATCTTGGCCTTGGTCGACATGACGCGGTAGTCCGCGGCCAGGCACATTTCCAGACCGCCACCCAATGCAATGCCGTTGATCGCGGCTACAGTCGGGACGTTGAGGTCTTCGAAATCGCTGAAAATCTTGTTGGCTTCGAGGTTGCCAGCAACAAGTTCTGCATCCGGCAGCTTGAAGTTGTCGACAAATTCAGTGATGTCGGCGCCGACGATAAACACGTCCTTGCCACTGCTGACGATCACGCCCTTGATCGAAGCATCTGCCTTGATGGTGTCTACGGCCTGACGCAGTTCGTTCAGGGTTAGACGGTTGAACTTGTTGACGGACTCACCCTTGAGGTCGAACTTCAGTTCGACGATGCCACTTTCAAGAGCCTTAACCGTGATGGCTTTACCTTCGTAAATCATCAACTGATCTCCACGATATGGAAGCTGAACAGTACACGCCGGACGCAGGCGAATGGCTTGGCAGGACGTTAAACGTCGATGCTACGCCGATTCACCCGACACACCCGCCAACGCGATAGTCGGGATTCTGTAGGAGCGGTCTGAAATACAAACGCTCAATTCATACGCCCGTTTGATTTGGGTACGTCACCTTCACGGAATTTCCGACAATTGTCAATCGCCCGAAACACGGGTTGAAACGCGACTTTCCGGTCATTTCCGTACTGCGAAGACCTTCAACACGCTTAAGCATGCGAGGTCATTCATAGGATCAATTGTTAGAAAAGTCGCCCTAATTCGCTGCAGCCCGTGATTAACAGGCTACGCTGGCGGGACCAGGGGAAAAGTTGAACGCTTCGGCGAATGCCCAGCGCAAGATCAGCCAACACCGATTTACCGGCCTGCCTGGCCAACCCGCCCGATGATTTTGTCGGGCTTTTTATTGCCTTCTGTAGCAGCCGCCGAGCCTGCGAGGCTGCGTTCGGCTGCGAAGCAGTCGTAAATCAGGCACCGTGGTACATCAGGCTGATCGTGCGCTCAGGGTTTACGACGACTTCGTCGCCGGACGCAGCCTCGCAGGCTCGGCAGCTGCTACAGATCCGTTTCAGGCGAGGGCTTTGAGGGTGGCGTCGATCTGTTGCAACACCTCGGCCTCGCCCTTCTCGCCCCAATACAAGGCAATCATTTGCTTGTCGGCTTCGACCTTGTAGACATTGCCCGGCAATTTTTCGAAATGATTGAGCAGCGCCCGATCCTCACAGACTTCCTGCCATTGATTCACCCAGACACCCGGTGATTTTTGCCAGTAACACCAGCACGCAGGCTGACTGCCACGTCGCGGGCGATGGTACTGGGCGCAGGGGCTCGGCGGCTCCTGGCTTAGCCAATGCGGCCACTCCTGAGGCGCCAGCTGCATGGACAGGCCGATGCGTCGGGCCTCCATCCGCAGGGCTATGCGCCCACTCTGGGCACGCGAAGGGCGCAACCATGCCAGCGGGCTGAGCACCACCAGCAGGATTGACACCACTATCCAGACCGTCATATCTGTACTCCCGATTCTTGATGGGCGCGTTCAGTCACTTTTGAACCGGTGCGCTTGAAACCAGCCATACTTACCAATATTGCAATCCTCAGGAGGAGCACCTCATGCCCTACAACCATATTCTGGTCGCTGTAGATCTGACCGAAGAGTGCGACCCTGTCATCCACCGCGCTCGCGAACTGTCGGTGAGCAACGGCGCGAAACTGTCGCTGGTGCACATTGTCGAGCCAATGGCGATGGCCTTCGGTGGCGACGTGCCAATGGACCTGTCACAACTGCAACAGCAGCAGTTCGATCAGGCCAAGGAACGCCTTGAACGCCTGAAGCACAAATACTCAGAGCTTGAGGGCTCCAATTGCCACCTCACCTACGGCCAGCCACGCCAGGAAATCCATCACTTCGCCAAGGAACAGCAATGCGATCTGATCGTGGTGGGCAGCCATGGCCGACATGGCCTGGCACTGCTGCTGGGTTCCACCGCCAACGATGTACTGCATGGCGCGCCTTGCGATGTGCTGGCGGTGCGCCTGCAAAACAAATCCTGACGCTACACTTTCCCTGTGGGAGCGGGCTTGCTCGCGAATGAGGTGTGACAGTCGACATATTCGTTGAATGTTGAACCGCTTTCGCGAGCAAGCCCGCTCCCACAATGGATCTGCAACAACCCGCAGATTGCATTGCATATGAAAAGCCCGGCGCTCATCACTGAACGCCGGGCTTTTTTATTGCAGGATCAATCAGGCATCCAGTTCGGCCCAACGTTCGACCATGACGTCGAGTTCAGCCTGCAATTGTTCCAGCTGAGCGATCACGGCAGCGGTTTCAGCCGCAGGACGCTGGTAGAAACCCGCATCAGCCATCTGCGCTTCAACAGCGACAATCTGCTGCTCCATGGCTTCGATCTGGCCCGGCAACGCTTCCAGCTCGCGCTGCAACTTATAGCTGAGCTTTTTCTTCGCCACTGGCGCTTCGACGGCTGCCGCAACTGGCGCAGGCTCGGCCTTCACCACAGCGGAGTTGAGGTCGGCCTTGCCGGACTTGCTCTCGGTCACGCCCAGCAGGCGCGGCGAGCCGCCCTGACGCAGCCAGTCCTGATAGCCGCCGACGTATTCGCGAACCTTGCCTTCACCTTCGAAGACCAGGGTGCTGGTAACCACGTTATCGAGGAATGCCCGGTCGTGGCTGACCATCAGCACGGTGCCGTTGAAGGTCAGCAAGACCTCTTCGAGCAATTCCAGGGTTTCGACGTCGAGGTCGTTGGTCGGTTCGTCGAGCACCAGCAGGTTCGCCGGCTTGCTGAACAGCTTGGCCAGCAGCAGACGGGCGCGCTCACCACCGGACAGCGCCTTGACCGGCGTGCGGGCACGCTGCGGGCTGAACAGGAAGTCGCCGAGGTAGCTCAGCACGTGGCGGCTCTGGCCGTCGATATCGATGAAGTCGCGGCCTTCGGCGACGTTGTCGATCACGGTTTTTTCCAGATCCAGCTGATGGCGCAACTGGTCGAAGTAGGCAACATCGATCCTGGTGCCCTCTTCCACTTTGCCGCTGGTCGGTTGCAGCCCGCTGAGCATCAGCTTCAGCAGCGTGGTCTTGCCGGTACCGTTGGCGCCGAGCAGACCGATACGGTCGCCGCGCTGCAGCACCATGGAGAAGTCCTTGATCAGGAACGGACCGTCCGGGTGAGCAAAGCTCACGTTATCGAGGACCATTACCTGTTTGCCGGACTTGTCGGCGGTTTCCAGCTGGATGTTGGCCTTACCGGTACGCTCACGACGCTCGCTGCGCTCGACGCGCAAGGCTTTGAGCGCACGTACGCGGCCTTCGTTACGGGTACGACGGGCCTTGATGCCCTGACGAATCCACACTTCTTCCTGGGCCAGACGCTTGTCGAACAGCGCGTTGGCGGTTTCTTCGGCCGCCAGCGCGGCTTCCTTGTGTACCAGGAAACTGGCGTAGTCGCCGTTCCAGTCGATCAGGCCGCCGCGATCCAGTTCGAGGATGCGGGTTGCCAGGTTCTGCAGGAAAGAACGGTCGTGCGTGATGAACAGCACGGCGCCCTGGAAATCCTTCAGCGCCTCTTCAAGCCAGGCGATGGCACCGATGTCCAGGTGGTTGGTCGGTTCGTCGAGCAGCAGCAGGTCCGGCTCGGACACCAGGGCCTGGGCCAGCAGGACGCGACGACGCCAGCCGCCGGACAACTCGGCGAGGGTCTTGTCGGCCGGCAATTGCAGGCGGCTCAGGGTGCTGTCGACCAGCGTCTGCAAGCGCCAGCCATCACGGGCTTCGAGGTCGTGCTGAACGTGCATCAGTTTGTCCAGATCGGCATCGGTGACGATGTTCTGGCTCAGGTGGTGATATTCGGCGAGCAGCGCACCGACGCCGTCCAGGCCTTCGGCCACCACGTCGAACACTGTCCGCTCGTCGGCTACCGGCAATTCTTGCGGTAATTCGCCGATCTTGAGACCGGGTGCGCGCCAAACGGAGCCGTCATCGGGCTTCTGGTCGCCCTTGACGAGCTTCATCATGCTGGACTTGCCAGTGCCGTTGCGGCCGATGATGCACACCCGCTCACCACGGGCGATCTGCCAGGACACCTTGTCCAACAACGGCATAGCGCCGAAAGCAAGGGACACATCGCTGAATTTGAGCAGGGTCATGAGCTTCTCCAAAAACCGGGCGCGCATTCTACCTGACTTGAGGCTTCAGAAGGCCGGCAATTTCACTCTCGTAGCACTCTGAACGACAAATGTTGCGAACTGATGCGGGAAGACCCGCAAAGCTTTCGCCGGCTGCTGGCAAAAGGCTAAGCTACAGACAATTCAGTGCGGGCCTGACCCGCACTTGTCATGTTTTCTCTGCCTGGACGTCTCATGCGCAGTCGCCTTTTCAATCTTTTGTCCTGCTTTTTACTTTCAGCCGCAGCGTTTCAATCCGCCCAGGCGGTGGACCTGTCCACCCAACGCCAATATTACGATGAAGCCAAACGCGCCCTGGCCAAGGGTGATACCGGCCCGTATTTCCGTTACAGCCAGGCCCTCGCCGATTATCCGCTGGAACCGTACCTGGCCTACGACGAACTGACCGCGCGCCTGAAAACCGCGAGCAACGCCGAAATCGAGAAATTCCTCGCCGAACACGGCGACCTGCCCCAGGCCAACTGGATGAAGCTGCGCTGGTTGCGCTGGCTGGCGGATCGGGGTGACTGGGCGACTTTCGTCAAGTATTACGACCCGAAAATGAACTTCACCGAACTGGACTGCCTGAATGCGCAGTACCAGCTCAGCCACAACCTCAAGGCCGAAGGTAATGCTAACGCGGAAAAACTCTGGCTGACCGGCAAATCCCAACCCGATGCCTGTGACACCCTGTTCGGCATGTGGGCGGCCGAAGGCCAGTTGACCGAGCAAAGACGCTGGGAGCGCGCCAAACTCGCTGCCCAGGCGCGCAATTACCCGCTGGCCAACAGCCTGGTCAACAGCATGACCACCCTCGCCCCTCGCGGTCGTTTGCTGGTGGACGTCGCGCAGAAACCGGAACTGCTCAACCAGCCGGCACGCTTCACTCCGGCCGATGAAGCCATGTCTGACGTGGTCAGCCTCGGCCTGCGCCGCCTGGCTCGCCAGGACCCGGACAAGGCCATGGACCTGCTCGATGGCTATGCCAACAGCATGCACTTCTCCCGGGATGAAAAAGTGGCGATCGCCCGGGAAATCGGCCTGACCCTCGCACGACGTTTCGACAGTCGCGCACTGGATGTCATGACCAAATACGACCCCGAGCTGCGCGATAACACGGTTTCCGAATGGCGCTTGCGCCTGCTCCTGCGCCTGGCGCGCTGGGATGATGCCTATCAGTTGACCCGCCGCCTGCCCCAGGACCTGGCCACCACCAACCGCTGGCGCTACTGGCAGGCCCGCAGCCTGGAACTGGCGCAACCGCAGAACCCGGAAGCGCAGACGCTGTATAAAAGCCTGGCCCGCGAACGCGACTTCTATGGCTTCCTCGCCGCCGATCGCTCGCAGTCGCCCTACTCTTTGCTCAATAAGCCGCTGGTACTCAGCCAGGCCACCATCAACAAGGTGCGCAATACGCCCGGCGTGCGCCGTGCCCTGGAGCTGCATGCCCGCGGGCAGATCGTCGATGGCCGCCGCGAGTGGTACTACGTCAGCCGTCACTTCAGCCGCGATGAAATGGTCGCCCAGGCCAAACTGGCCTACGACCTGAAATGGTACTTCCCGGCGATCCGCACCATCAGTCAGGCGCAGTATTGGGATGACCTGGACATCCGCTTCCCGATGGCTCACCGCAATACTCTGGTGCGTGAAGCGAAGAGCCGCGGCCTGCATCCGAGCTGGGCGTTTGCCATCACCCGCCAGGAAAGTGCGTTCATGGACGACGCCCGCTCCGGTGTCGGCGCCTCGGGCCTGATGCAACTGATGCCCGCCACCGCCAAGGAAACCGCACGCAAGTTCAGCATTCCCTATAGCTCGCCACAGCAACTGTTCGATCCGGAGAAGAACATCCAGCTCGGCGCCGCTTACCTGAGCCAGGTGCACAGCCAGTTCAACGGCAACCGCGTCCTCGCCTCCGCCGCCTACAACGCCGGCCCGGGTCGCGTCCGCCAATGGCTGCGCGGTGCCGACCACCTGAGTTTCGACGTGTGGGTGGAAAGCATTCCGTTCGACGAAACCCGCCAGTACGTGCAAAACGTGTTGTCGTACTCGGTAATCTACGGCCAGAAGCTCAATTCGCCACAACCGATCGTGGATTGGCATGAGCGGTTTTTCGACGATCAATAAGAGGAGCCGCGGCTAATGCCAGCCGGTTAAGCGGTAATGCGATCTGTAGCAGCTGCCGAGCCCGCGAGGCTCGGCAGCTGCTACAAAGAGTGTCGCAGTTTTTTTTATTGCTCAGGATTTCTACGCCGACTTGAGCCGTGCGACGACCTGATTACCGCGCGGGGTCAGGCGATACTTTTGTGCCGGACTATTTGGCGATTCGGGATTGGTCATTTCTACCCATTCGGCCGCTAATGCAGGCTTGAGATAGTTAGCGCGGAAGGTCGCCTTGTGCACCAATCCGATGTCAGCCATCAAATCGCTGATTTTACGCGGACCATTGATATGTAGTGCAGAAAGCAACTTCCCTACTGGGTCGGTTACTGGGTCGGTTACTGGGTCGGTTTCTAGCTCGCCAAGGACAGCTTCCTCAAGTGCAAGGCTCAGAGCGTGCAACATGAACTCTACGAAAGGCGTCGATTCGGCCGATTGATCGGCAGCCAACAATGCCGCGTAATAAGCATCCTGCTGATCCCGAATGACCGCCTCAACCGGTAAATAAGACAATACCGGGCGCCATTGACTGAGTATCAGGGTTTGCCAAAGGCGTCCCATGCGTCCATTGCCGTCAGCAAAAGGATGGATGAACTCGAATTCATAATGGAAGACACAGCTGGTGATCAGCGGATGCCAATCAGAGGCGCCAAGCCACGCCAACAAGTCGTCAATCAAGTGCACGACACGACTAGGCGGTGGCGCCATATGGATCAACGTATCGCCACGGTAGATACCCACGCCGGCTCGACGAAACTGCCCGAAATCGTCAATCAATCCGCCCATCAGCAATTCATGGGCGCGAAGTAAATCGGCTCGATTGCTTGGCTGCCAATCCGGCATGGCTTCGTAAGCAGCAAACGCATTACGCACTTCCTGGATTTCCCGAGGCAAACCCAGCACACGCTGCCCGGCCAGAACGGCAGTCACCTGCTCGACGCTCAGCGTATTGTTTTCGATGGCCAAGGAGGCCTGAATCGTTCGAATCCGATTACCACGACGTAACTGAGGTGTCTGCAGGCGTCCGTCCATCGCCGTAAGCTGACCGATCAGCTCGCTGATCTCGGCGATCAGCGACAACATTTTCGTGGTCAAGGTCAACGGTGGTTGATAACGGCTCATATCCTCATCCGGGCTCATGGCAGAGGTCGACATAATGCCCGAACCGGGCAACATTCATCAGCTCCCACTCACGCGAACTCATGCCCATCACTGAACTGCAACGCCGCCAATCGCGCATACAACGCATTGCTGGCGATAAGTTCCTGATGTGTGCCCACCGCCACCAGTTTCCCCTGATCCATCACAGCGATTCGGTCGGCGTTTTTCACGGTAGCCAGGCGATGGGCGATCACCAGGGTGGTGCGGTTTTTCATCAGGCTCGGCAGCGCCTGCTGGATCAGGTGTTCGCTCTGGGCGTCGAGGGCGCTGGTGGCCTCGTCGAGAAGCAGGATCGGCGCGTCCACCAGCAACGCGCGGGCGATGGCCAGGCGTTGGCGCTGGCCGCCCGACAAGCCGAGACCGGCGTCCCCCAGATGAGTCTGGTAACCGTTGGGCATGGCTTCGATAAAGTCATGGGCGTAAGCGATCTTTGCCGCTTCCTGTACCTCGGCCAGTGTCGCCTTCGGGTTGCCGTAGCGAATGTTTTCTTCAATGCTGCCGAAAAACAGCGCCGGGGTTTGCGACACCAGGGCAAAGCAGCGGCGCAGGTCCAGTGGATCGAGTTGAGTCAACGGCACGCCATCGAGCAGGATGCGCCCCTCGGCCGGGTCGTAAAAACGCAGCAGCAAGTCATACACCGTGGATTTCCCTGCCCCTGATGGCCCGACCAGCGCCAACGTTTCACCGGCATTGACGGTCAGATTCAAGCCGTCGACGGCATAACTTTCCGGCCGCGACGGGTAGGAAAAACGCACACTTTGCAGTTGCAGGCGGCCGTCGACCCGTTCCGGCAATGTCACCGCGCCTGCGACCGGCGGCAGGATGATGTTTTCCGAACGCAACAACTCGGCAATCCGCTCGGCCGCGCCGGCTGCCCGTTGCAACTCGCCAATCACTTCGCTCAACGTGCCGAATGCACTGCCGACGATCAGGCTATAGAACACGAACGCCGCCAGCTCGCCTGTGGAAATTCGCCCGGCCATGACGTCCATGCCGCCGACCCAGAGCATCACCCCGACCGCGCCCAGTACCAACACGATCACCAGGGTAATCAGCCACGCCCGCTGGAAGATGCGTTTGCGCGCCGTATTGAATGCCTCTTCCACGGTCACGGCAAACCGACGCTCGTCCTGGGTCTGATGGTTGTAGGCCTGCACGGTCTTGATCTGCCCCAGGGTTTCGGACACATAACTGCCGATGTCGGCAATCCGGTCCTGGCTCAGGCGCGAGAGGTTACGCACCCGGCGTCCGAAGATCAGGATCGGCGCGATCACCAGGGGCAACGCAACCACCACGATGCTGGTGAGCTTGGGGTTGGTGATGAACAACAGGACGATCCCGCCGATCACCATCAACAGATTGCGCAAGAACAACGACAGCGAAGAGCCGATGACCGATTGCAGCAGCGTGGTATCGGCGGTCAGGCGGGACTGGATTTCGGAACTGCGATTGTCTTCGTAAAACCCCGGGTGCAGGTAAATCAGATGATTGAACACCTGACGCCGGATATCGGCGACGCAGCGTTCGCCGATCCACGACACCAGATAAAACCGCACAAACGTACCGACGGCCAGCCCCATGACCAGCATCATGAACAGAGCGATGGACTGATTGAGCAGATGCGGTGACTGGGTCATGAACCCCTGATCCACCAGCAGGCGGATGCCCTGCCCCATGGACAAGGTGATGCCTGCGGTGGCGATCAACGCCAGCAAAGCGCCAAAGGCCTGCCAGCGATACGGCGCGATGAAACGACTGGCCAGGCGAGCAGCACGGCGGTGACGGGCAGAAAGCATCGCAATCATCCAGAACAAAGCAGTCAGTAGGGTCAGCCTACACCGTTCAATGGGGTAGCCCGGTGTAAATCACAATGAGTCAGGTTAATTATGTCCACCAAGACAGGAGGCTAGACGCTATTGATCTAAAGTTCGGCTAGCCACGCGCAGGCATTTCTGCTGGACTGGTCCTGTCCCCCCGGAAAGATCGCAGGACGTTGTCATAGCCCGGTCACCTGGAGGTTCTACAGTAAGCACACAACCTGATGAGGAGACAGGCCATGTCCTTGCAACACAGCAGCGATGACAAGATTCAAGTGATCCGCACGCAACCAGACCAGTCTCTGGGTTGCTCGATTATTGACGAGCAGGGCCGCGAAGTACCGATCACTGAAAAAATGATCCAGAAAGCTTGCAGCGAACTGGAAAAGCGATTGGTCAAACCTGCCGAACAAAAGTGATGTAGCCACTGTCTTCTTGACCCGGCCCATTGTTGGCCGGGTTTTTTATGGGCGCCTGTCCGGACATTGTGGGGCGCCCTTCGCGAGCAAGCCCGCTCCCACAGGGGATTTGTGGTGCATGAAGATCCAGTGTGGGAGCGGGCTTGCTCGCGAACGGGCCGCCGCGGTCTGTCAGATTGTCGTTGCGCCCAACGCCGCCACAATCCTCTGCAGCTCAGGCGAGTCACCTTCGATCCGCACCTGCAACCCGTCAACTTCGCGGCGCAACGGGTACTGCTTGCGCAGCACATCGAATGCCGCACGCTGCTCGCTGACACTGCCGACGAGGCTGCGACGGAAATCCGCATCGTCACGACGCGGGTCATACACGCCACGGCACAGCATGGCCAACGCCCAGGCCGGGTCGCTTTGGGCATTCAGGGTCACGTGCGAGAGCCATGGTGCCGGCAGCAAATCGCTCAGGCTGATGCGGGCCGGTTGCCCGAGGAAATCGCAATACGCCTGATAAATCTGCGCCGTCCCCCGCTGCTTGCCGTCGAGGCTGTAACCGGCAATGTGCGGCGTTGCCAGCACGCACAGTTCGGCCAGCGCCACATCGACTTCAGGCTCGCCTTCCCAGACATCGAGCACCGCTTGCAGGTCTTCGCGCTCCAGCAACACATCGCGCAGTGCCGCATTGTTGACCACCGGCCCGCGACTGGCGTTGATCAGCCAGGTGCCGGGTTTGAGCTGGTTCAGACGCTTTTCATCGAACAAATGCCAGGTCGATTGCCGGCCCTGCTTGGTCAACGGCGTGTGCAGGCTGATAACGTCGCACTCCTCGACGATCTGCTCAAGACTGACGTAGTCACCCCCTTCAGCGGCCTGCCGTGGCGGATCGCACACCAGCACCTTCCAGCCCAGGCCTTGCAGAACCCTGACCAGCCGCCCGCCCACTTCACCGGCACCGACCACGCCATAGGTACGCCGGGTCAGGTCGGCACCTTCGATTTCGGCCAGGGTCAGCAAACTGCCAAGCACATAGTCGACCACGCCGCGGGCGTTGCAACCCGGTCTTCGTGTTTTTTTTTATATTTTGTGCGCTGGACCAGGTGATACCGGCCTGCTGAAAGTACTCCAGGTCCAGATGATCGGTGCCGATGGTGCACGTACCGACAAAGCGCACCTTGCTGCCTTCGAGCAGCGCACGATTGACGTTGGTCACCGAACGCACCAACAGCACATCGGCCTGCTCGACCGTGGCTCGATCGATGGAACGACCCGGTACCCGGTGGACTTCACCGAAACCTTCGAAGAAGGCATCGAGCAGGGGGATATTTTCGTCGGCAACAATCAGCATGGCAGGCTCCTTTGGCGGATCGGCAGTTTAGGCGTAGATGCGGGTAGTGGGCCAGCGGGCATTGTTCATCTGTGCCTGAATGTGGGAGCGGGCTTGCTCGCGAAAGCAGTGTGCCAGGCAACATCAATGGTGACTGACACTCCCCCTTCGCGAGCAAGTCGAATCGTCGCGCCGCCGCTCCCACAGGTTTTTAATTACAAATCGGTAACACGGGGTTTTTCCTGACTGCCGCGTCAACGCGTAGAATGCGCGCCTGTGCATCAAACCCCTTTGGACGTTTCGCTATTGAATCCTGTAATTGAGAATACCGCCGCCATGGCTCCTGCGCGGACGACACCCGTACGCCTGGAGCTCAAAGGCCTGCTCAGCCTGGCCTTGCCGATCATGATCGCGCAACTGGCCACCACGGCCATGGGCTTTGTCGATGCGGTGATGGCCGGCCGGGTCAGCCCTCGGGACCTGGCTTCGGTGGCCCTGGGCAATTCGATCTGGATTCCAGTCTACCTGTTGATGTCTGGCGTTCTGCTGGCAACCACGCCCAAGGTCGCACAACGCTTTGGCGCCGGGCAGCTTGACGAGATCGGTCCGCTGGTACGCCAGGCACTGTGGCTCGCGCTGTGTGTCGGCTTGATCGGCAGTGGCCTGCTGCTCGGTGCCGAGCCAATCCTGCACTGGATGAAAGTCGATCCGCAATTGATCAAGCCGAGCATGGGCTACCTGCACGGTATCGCTTTCGGCTTTCCCGGCATGGCGTTCTATTACGTCCTGCGCTGCTACAGCGATGGCATGGGGCGTACCCGTCCGAGCATGGTTATTGGCTTGTGCGGTCTACTGCTGAACATCCCGCTGAACTATGCGTTGATCTATGGCCATTTCGGCGCACCGGCCCTGGGCGGCGTCGGTTGCGGCTGGGCCAGCGGCATTGTGATGTGGTTCATGGCGTTGAGCATGGCCGGCTGGACGTTCTGGGCCCCGTTCTATGCCCGCACCCGGGTGCTGGTGCGTTTCGACCGTCCGAAGTGGGCCGTGATCAAACGCCTGGTCGGGATTGGCCTGCCGATCGGTATCGCGGTCTTCGCCGAGTCCAGCATCTTCGCGGTCATCGCCCTGTTGATCGGCAGTCTCGGCTCGACCGTGGTGGCCGGCCATCAAATCGCCCTGAACATCAGCTCGTTGCTGTTCATGATTCCCTACTCGCTGGGCATGGCGGTGACCGTGCGGGTCGGTCAGGCACTGGGGGCCGGCAATCCTTGGCAGGCGCGCTTCGCGGCGAAGGTCGGGCTCGGTGCAGCGTTGGTGTTTGCGGCGTTCTCGGCCAGCCTGATCCTGTGTCTGCGCGAACCGATCGCCTCGATCTACACGCCTGACCAGAGCGTGATCCAGATTGCGTCGATGCTGATTGTCTATGCCGCGCTGTATCAGTTTTCCGATGCCATCCAGGTGATTTGCGCGGGCGCGTTGCGCGGATACCAGGACACCCGGGTGACGATGATCCTGACCTTGTTCGCCTATTGGGGCATCGGCCTGCCGGTCGGCTACGTGCTGGGACTGACCGATTGGTTCGGCCCGGCCAGCGGCCCGAGCGGGCTGTGGGAAGGGCTGATTGCCGGTTTGAGCTGTGCAGCGCTGATGCTGTCGATCCGCCTGACGCGCAGTGCGCGCAAACGGATTCGTATCAGCCAATCGATGGGCTAAGCGCACACAAAAAAAGACCTGCCAGTGCAGGTAATGCCGATCAGTTAAGCCACAACGCAATCTGTAGCAGCTGGCGTAGCCTGCGTCCGGCTGCGCAGCAGTCGTAAAATCAAAGCTCGCGGTACGTCAGAGAGATCGTGCAAGCCGGATTTACGACTGCTGCGCAGCCGGACGCAGCCTTCGGCAGCTGCTACAAGGAAGGTGTAGCGTCTGGGTTCGCCTAACTGATCGGCATTAGCCAGTGCAGGTCTTTTTTTTTGAGTCCGTCAACCGGATTTCTTGCGGATCCAGTAGAGGTAGGTGCCTGCCTCTTCGTGCTGCGCCACCAGTTCGTGATCGAGAAACACACAGAACTTGGGAATGTCGCGACGGGTCGACGGGTCGGTGGCGATCACTTTGAGCAGGCCGCCGGGCACCAGGTCACGAATGTGCTGGTGCAGCATCATCACCGGCTCGGGGCAGTTGAGGCCAGTGGCGTCGAGGGTGCCGTCTACCGGCGTATCAAGCATTTCACTCATGATTCACTCCTGAAACTGGCCGGCATTGTCGCGCATTGCCGGGTGCAACGTCATCTGTGGCATAACGCCGCCGTTGCAGGATTAGCACTGCCCTGTGGGAGCGGGCTTGCTCGCGAAGGCGGTGTGTCAGCAGCATTGATGTCGACTGACACGACGCCTTCGCGAGCAAGCCCGCTCCCACATGGGTCCGTCGGTGTTAGCGGGACTTGGGTTTCTTCACGTCCAGCCGGCGCAAATGGCAAGTCACTTCCTCGCGGTCGTGGTACAGCTGTTTGCAGCCGATCTCGACCTTGATGCCCCGCGCCTTGAAGCCGTCGGCAATGCGCTCGAGCAAACGCTTCACTTCGGCATAGCGCTGTTTCATCGGCAGCTTGAGGTTGACCACCGCCTCGCGGCAATGCCCGTCGCCGATCCACTCTTCCAGCATCGCGGCGTTGCGCGCCGGTTTCTCGACGATGTCGCAGACCATCCAGTCCACCGGCTGCTTGGGCTTGAAGGTGAAACCGTCGGCCATCAAGTGTTGCACCAGCCCCGTGTCCATCAGGCTTTCGGCCATCGGACCGTTGTCGATAGCCGTCACCAGCATGCCGCGGTTGACCAGCTGCCAGGTCCAGCCACCGGGGGCGGCCCCCAGATCAACGCCGGTCATGTCGCTGTGCAGACGCTCGTCCCACTGGTCGCGCGGGATGAAGTGGTGCCAGGCCTCCTCCAGCTTGAGGGTCGAGCGGCTCGGCGCTTCGCGTGGAAACTTCAAACGCGGAATGCCCATCGGCCACATCGCCGAATTATTGGACTCGGCCAGCCCCATGAATACTTCGCGACCACTTTTGAATGTCAGCAACAAACGCGGCTTATGCGCGTCGTCCACCAGCTTGCCGGCCGCCACCAGCGCCTTGCGCAGATGCACCTCGAACTTCTTGCAGAAGTTCGACAGTTCCTTGCCATCGTTGGTGTCGACCATTTCCAGCCACAGGCTGCCGCACAGCGGAAAGTCCGCCATATGATCGAGGATCACGCTGATGCGGTCGGTTTCCGGCAGATCGATAAAAATCCCCCGGGCCCACTGGCGCGGGAAGATCAACTCGGCGAAACGCTGCCCGCGCATCAGGCGCTCGGCACCGTCTTCTTCGGTGCAGACAAATTCAGCGCAAGCAGTTGCCGCTTTGGCCTTGGCATAACCAGCCACGTTCAACCGCGCGGCAAGGTCGGAAATCTCGGAACAGACTTCGCCTTCGAAGCCCGGCCGGCAATGCATAAAGAGGGTGTTCATTCTTACTCCTGGGCAATGGCGAGGAATTTCGGCCACTGCACGATGCCCAGGCTTGCGTTGAAGCAAAGCCTGTCACGAAAACCCGCGCATGATAGCTGACTTCGGAACCCGGGACTTAGCGATAGAGTCCAGTTATTAGCCTTAAGCACTAAAGAGGACTAGGTTTAGTCCTCTATCCGTTCCCTCAGTCCGTAGCCGTGCGGACTCAAAGGAGTGATCGCAATGCCGTCCCTCGATAGCCTGAAGACTTTGAAAACCCTGCAAGTCGGCAACAAGACCTACCATTATTTCAGCCTGCCGGATGCCGCCAAAAGCCTGGGCGACCTGCACAAGCTGCCAATGTCGTTGAAAGTCCTGCTGGAAAACCTGCTGCGCTGGGAGGACGAAAAAACCGTCACCGGTGCCGACCTCAAGGCGCTGGCCGCGTGGCTCAAGGAGCGTCGCTCCGACCGCGAAATCCAGTACCGCCCGGCGCGGGTGCTGATGCAGGATTTCACTGGCGTTCCCGCCGTGGTCGACCTGGCCGCCATGCGCGCGGCGATGGCCAAGGCCGGCGGCGATCCGCAGCGGATCAATCCGCTGTCGCCGGTGGACCTGGTGATCGACCACTCGGTGATGGTCGACAAGTTCGCCAGCAGCAGCGCCTTCGAGCAAAACGTCGATATTGAAATGCAGCGCAATGGCGAGCGTTATGCGTTCCTGCGCTGGGGCCAGAGTGCCTTCGACAACTTCAGCGTGGTACCGCCGGGCACCGGGATTTGCCACCAGGTGAATCTGGAGTACCTCGGCCGCACGGTCTGGACCAAGGATGAGGACGGCCGCACCTACGCCTTCCCCGACACCCTGGTCGGCACCGATTCCCACACCACCATGATCAACGGCCTCGGCGTGCTCGGCTGGGGCGTCGGCGGTATCGAGGCGGAAGCAGCGATGCTCGGGCAACCGGTGTCGATGCTGATTCCGGAAGTCATCGGTTTCAAACTCACCGGCAAGCTCAAGGAAGGCATCACCGCCACCGACCTGGTGCTGACTGTCACCCAGATGCTGCGCAAGAAAGGCGTAGTGGGCAAATTCGTCGAGTTCTACGGTGATGGCCTCGCCGACCTGCCGCTGGCCGACCGCGCGACCATCGCCAACATGGCCCCGGAATACGGCGCCACCTGCGGTTTCTTCCCGGTGGACGACGTCACGCTGGAATACCTGCGCCTGTCCGGGCGCCCCGTCGAAACGGTGCAATTGGTCGAGGCCTACAGCAAGGCCCAGGGCTTGTGGCGCCTACCCGGCCAGGAACCACTGTTCACCGACAGCCTGGCGCTGGACATGGGCAGCGTCGAAGCCAGCCTCGCCGGGCCGAAACGCCCACAAGACCGGGTTTCGCTGCCGAATGTCGCCCAAGCCTTCAGTGACTTCCTCGACCACCAATTCAAACCCACCAGCAAGGAAGAAGGTCGCCTGGAAAGTGAAGGCGGAGGCGGCGTCGCCGTCGGCAACGCCGATCTGGCCGGCGAAGCGGACTACCACCACGAAGGCCAGACCTATCGCCTGAAAAACGGCGCGGTGGTGATTGCCGCGATCACCTCCTGCACCAACACCTCCAACCCGAGCGTAATGATGGCGGCCGGGCTGGTGGCGAAAAAAGCCGTGGAAAAAGGCCTGAAACGCAAACCCTGGGTGAAGAGCTCGCTGGCGCCCGGCTCGAAAGTGGTTACCGACTACTACAAGGCTGCCGGCCTGACCCAATACCTGGATGAATTGGGGTTTGCCCTGGTCGGCTATGGCTGCACCACCTGCATCGGCAACTCCGGACCGCTGTCGGAGCCCATCGAGAAAGCCATCCAGCAAGCCGACCTCACTGTGGCCTCCGTGCTCTCAGGCAACCGCAACTTCGAAGGCCGGGTGCATCCATTGGTGAAAACCAACTGGCTGGCCTCCCCGCCACTGGTGGTCGCCTATGCGCTGGCAGGCACGGTACGCACCGACCTCAGTCGCGAGCCATTGGGCAATGACAAGGACGGCAAGCCGGTTTATCTGCGGGATATCTGGCCAAGCAGCAAAGAAATTGCCGACGCCGTGAATCAGGTCAACACCGCCATGTTCCACAAGGAATACGCCGAAGTGTTTGCCGGTGACGCGCAATGGCAGGCGATTGAAGTGCCGCAGGCGGCGACCTACGTCTGGCAGGACGACTCGACTTACATCCAGCATCCACCTTTCTTCGACGACATCGGTGGCCCGCCGCCCGTGGTCAAGGATGTATCGGGTGCGCGCATCCTCGCGCTGCTCGGCGACTCGGTGACCACCGACCACATCTCCCCGGCCGGCAACATCAAGGTGGACAGCCCGGCCGGGCAATACCTGCGCGACAAAGGCGTGGAACCGCGCGACTTCAACTCCTACGGCTCACGGCGTGGCAACCACGAAGTGATGATGCGCGGCACCTTCGCCAACATCCGCATACGCAACGAAATGCTCGGCGGCGAAGAAGGCGGTAACACCCGCTACATTCCCACCGGGGAAAAAATGCCGATCTACGACGCCGCCATGCGCTATCAGGCTTCGGGCACGCCGCTGGTGGTGATCGCCGGCCAGGAATATGGCACCGGATCGAGCCGCGACTGGGCAGCCAAAGGCACCAATTTGCTGGGGGTGAAAGCAGTCGTCGCCGAAAGCTTCGAACGGATTCACCGCTCCAACCTGGTGGGCATGGGCGTGTTGCCGTTGCAGTTCAAGCTGGATCAGAACCGCAAGAGCCTGAAACTCAACGGCAGTGAAACCCTGGACATCCTCGGTTTGACCGGCGTCGAGCTGACGCCACGGATGAACCTGACGCTGGTCATCAACCGTGAAAACGGCACCAGCGAGAAAGTCGAAGTACTGTGCCGCATCGATACGCTCAATGAAGTGGAGTACTTCAAGTCCGGGGGGATTCTGCACTACGTGTTGCGGCAGTTGATTGCGTCATGACCGACCGCTGACAAAGACACCGCCTTCGGGCGGTGTTTTTGTTTGTGGCACCCCCCCTATAATCTCGCGCCGCCGAATGTGGCCTTGCCCACAATGTTGCATCCGACTCATGACCACTGTGGGAGCGAGCTTGCTCGCGATGGCGGCTCAACATTAACGATGATGTTGAATGACACTCCGCTATCGCGAGCAAGCCCGCTCCCACAGAGGTTGGCGGCGCACCGCAAATACTGACACAAGGACTTCAAATGATTGCCCTGCCATGGACGTTTCTGGTCCTGCTTTCCCTAGGCTACGGTCTGGCGCTGACCTACGGCCATCTCGGTTGGCTTTCTGCAATCCCGCTGTTCTTGTTACTGGTCGCTGGCGCCGCAGTCCGCCAACGCGTGATCCCTTTTGCCCGTCTCCTCGGCCACGGCCTGTTCATCGTCCTGGCACTGACACTGGCGACGCATTGGCTACCCGGTTTCTACAACGGTCGAGGCATCGACCCCCAGCGTTTTACCGATAATGCCGTGCCGTTTGCCATGCACCTGAATCTGGACAAACCGCTGATCGGCTTCTGGCTGTTACTGGTTTGTCCGTGGATTGTCGGCCGCCGTTCGCTTCGGCTATCCCTGTATGCCACCGCACTGGCACTGACCTTGAGCGCCGTGCTGGCGTTGGGTGGCGCGCTGCTGCTCGGCATAATCGCCTGGGCGCCGAAGTGGCCAGATCAAGCCTGGCTGTGGTTGCTCAACAATCTGCTGCTGGTGACGCTGGTCGAAGAGGCGCTGTTTCGTGGCTATATCCAGGGCGGCCTGAGCCGGTGCCTGAAAAACCGGCCCTACGGTGAAAACCTCGCCCTGCTGCTGGCGTCATTGATGTTCGGCCTGGCCCACACCGGCGCGGGATGGCAATGGGTTTTGCTGGCGACCCTGGCCGGGGTCGGCTATGGCCTGGCCTATCGGTTCGGCGGTCTGGGCGCCGCCATTGCCAGCCACTTTGGCTTGAACCTGCTGCACTTCGGCCTGTTCACCTATCCGATGCTCGTCGGCTGACGCAAGGGTCATTTCGCGACGCATTGCTAATTATCAAAAAATAGTCTCAACAATCCGCCGACCTTGCCGATACAGCACTTGAAAGCCTTGCGGATTAAAAAAGCCATGCGTAACAACCAGCCAATTACACAACGCGAGCGGACCTTCCCGGCTCAGCAACGGTTGATTTCCACCACCGATGCCAAGGGCATGATCACCTACTGCAACGACGCCTTCGTCGAAATCAGCGGGTTTTCCCCAGAGGAGCTGATCCGTGCACCGCACAACCTGGTCCGTCACCCCGACGTCCCGGTCGCGGTGTTCGCGCACATGTGGGGCACACTGAAACAAGGCTTGCCATGGATGGGCATTGTCAAGAACCGCTGCAAGAACGGTGATCACTACTGGGTGAACGCCTATGTGACACCGATCTTCGAAGGCAATCAGGTAATCGGTTACGAGTCGGTGCGGGTCAAGCCCACCGCCGAACAGATCCGCCGCGCCGAAGCGCTCTACCAACGCATCAACCAGGGCAAGCCGGCCGTTCCTTCCTCGGATAAATGGCTACCGGTCCTGCAGGATTGGCTGCCGTTCATTCTGGTCAGTCAGTTGAGCTTCATGATCGGTGCATCGCTGAACTCGCAATGGGGTTTTGCCCTGGCGGCCGGTCTTTCGGTGCCTCTGGGCTTGCTGGGTCTGAGCTGGCAACAGCGCGGTCTCAAGCGTTTGTTGAAACTGGCTGAACAGACGACGTCTGACCCGTTGATTGCACAGATGTACACCGACAGCCGTGGTGCCCAGGCGCGTCTGGAGATGTCGATCCTCAGCCAGGAAGCGCGTCTGAAAACTTGCCTGACCCGTCTGCAGGACACGGCCGAACACCTGAGCGATCAGGCCAGGCAATCCGATGCCCTGGCGCACAACAGCTCCACCGGCCTGGAACGTCAGCGCGTCGAAACCGAGCAAGTGGCCACCGCGGTCAATCAGATGGCCGCTACCACCCAGGAAGTCGCCAGTCACGTACAACGCACTGCCGATGCCACCCAGGAAGCCAATCGCCTGACCGGTCGTGGTCGCGACATCGCCGGGGAAACCCGCGAAGCCATCCAGCGCCTGTCGGTGGTGGTCGGTGAAACCGGCGTGACCGTGACCCAACTGGCCAAGGACAGCAACGAAATCGGTGGTGTGGTCGACGTGATCAAAGGCATCGCCGACCAGACCAACCTGCTGGCGCTGAACGCCGCCATCGAAGCGGCCCGTGCCGGTGAGATGGGTCGTGGTTTTGCAGTGGTGGCCGATGAAGTCCGTCAGCTGGCGCAACGCACCAGCGAGTCCACCGGGCAGATTCATGCGCTGATCGCCAAGCTCCAGCAAACCGCCGGTACTGCCGTGCAAACCATGGAAGCCGGACATCGCCAGGCTGAAGAAGGCGTAGCGCGGGTACTGGAAGCGGACCAGGCACTGGTGGGGATCAGCGAGGCGGTGGCCAACATCACCGACATGACCACCCAGATCGCTGCTGCGACCGAAGAGCAAAGTGCCGTGGCCGAAGAAATCAGCCGCAACATCAGCAATATTTCGTCCCTGGCGGACCAGACCTCGGAACAGGCACAGAATTCGGCGCTGCTGAGTGAAGAGCTGACCAAGACTGCGAATACCCAGTATTCGTTGGTGGAGCGGTTTAACCGCTGTTAGAGGCTGGAATGACAAAAAACCCGGACAGTGAAAGCTTCCGGGTTTTTTATTGCCAATATGAAATGTGTACCGCCTGGACAGGCCTCATCGCGAGCAAGCTCGCTCCCACAGGGTTTTGTGTTGATCACACAATCAAGCCACACCAAAGATCACTGTGGGAGCGGGCTTGCTCGCGAAGAGGCCAGTTGCAATACCACATCTTTCAATGAAGAAATGCGACCACTTTCTGCGCCGCAGCCACCAAATGCTGCTCATGACTAAACCCCGAAGCCTTCAACGGCTTCAAATCATGATCCCCCGCCACCAGCCAGCACACCTCGATACTTGGCGACAGCGCATAACCCGCGACCGCCTCGCGATTGCCCAACGCATCGCGCTCGCCCTGCACAATCAAAGTCCGAGTCTTCAGCCCGGCCAGATGCTCGACCCGTGGCTTCTCCGGTTTGCCCACCGCATAAAACGGATAGCCCAGGCACACCAGCGCATCCACACCCAACTCATCGGCCAGCAAACTGGCCATCCGCCCGCCCATGGACTTGCCACCGATGGCCAGCGGCCCGGCGACATGGCGTCGCACTTCGGCATACACCTCGCGCCAGCATTCCAGCAGTTTCGGGGCCGGATTTGGCGGGCGTTTGCCGCCGTCGGTGCGCCGTAGCGCCATGTAGGGGAACTCGAAACGCAAGACGTTGACACCAAGCCCGGCAAGGCGTGCAGCCATGTCGCTCATCCAGTCGCTGTCCATCGGCGCGCCGGCGCCATGGGCGAGGATCAGCGTCGCCGAAGCCGGGGCTGGCGCGGCGTTCCAGAGCCATCCGCGATCCCGCACACACTGCGCCCATTGATCCCCGTCAATACCGGCCTTGTGCCCTTTGTCCATGCTTGCCTCGCTTTTAGTCTGCCTATAACTCCGGCCGAAGGGTGCGCTGCCTTGCGCGAGTGCGTTCACTTCGGCTGAACCGTGGATGGGGAACCATGAACACTTCTATCAGTACCGCCTACAACTACAAGGTGGTCCGCCAATTCGCCATTATGACGGTGGTGTGGGGCATCGTCGGCATGGGGCTCGGGGTTTTTCTCGCTGCCCAGTTGGTCTGGCCCGAACTCAACTTCAATTTGCCGTGGACCAGCTTCGGCCGCTTGCGTCCACTGCACACCAACGCAGTGATCTTCGCCTTCGGCGGCTGCGCCTTGTTCGCCAGTTCGTTCTATTCGGTGCAACGCACCTGCCAGGCCCAATTGTTTGCGCCGAAAATCGCCGCGTTCTGCTTCTGGGGCTGGCAACTGGTGATTCTGCTCGCGGCCATCAGCCTGCCGCTGGGCTACACCAGTTCCAAGGAATACGCCGAACTGGAATGGCCGATCGACATCCTGATCACCATTGTCTGGGTCGCCTACGCCATCGTGTTCTTCGGCACGATCATGCAGCGCAAGACCAAACACATTTATGTCGGTAACTGGTTCTTCGGTGCGTTCATCATCACCGTGGCGATCCTGCACATCGTCAACAACATGGAACTGCCGGTCAGCTTCACCAAGTCCTACTCGCTGTACGCCGGTGCCACCGACGCGATGGTGCAATGGTGGTACGGGCACAACGCCGTGGGCTTTTTCCTCACCGCGGGTTTTCTCGGGATGATGTACTACTTCGTGCCGAAACAGGCCGAGCGCCCGGTGTATTCCTATCGCTTGTCGATCGTGCACTTCTGGGCGCTGATCACCTTGTACATCTGGGCCGGTCCGCACCATTTGCACTACACCGCGCTGCCGGACTGGGCGCAGTCGCTGGGCATGGTGATGTCGCTGATCCTGCTGGCACCGAGCTGGGGCGGGATGATCAACGGCATGATGACCCTGTCGGGCGCCTGGCATAAGTTGCGCAGCGACCCGATCCTGCGTTTTCTGGTGGTGTCCCTGGCGTTCTACGGCATGTCGACCTTCGAAGGGCCGATGATGGCGATCAAGACGGTCAACGCCCTCTCCCACTACACCGACTGGACCATCGGCCACGTACACGCCGGCGCCCTCGGCTGGGTGGCGATGATCTCCATCGGCGCGCTGTACCACATGATCCCGAAAGTCTTCGGACGCGAGCAGATGCACAGCATCGGCCTGATCAACGCGCACTTCTGGCTCGCCACCATCGGCACCGTTTTGTACATCGCCTCGATGTGGGTCAACGGTATCGCCCAGGGCCTGATGTGGCGTGCGGTGAATGAGGACGGCACGCTGACTTACTCCTTCGTCGAGACCCTGGTGGCCAGCCACCCTGGCTTCGTCGTGCGGCTGGTGGGTGGCGCGATCTTCCTCAGCGGCATGTTCCTGATGGCCTACAACACCTGGCGCACCGTGCGGGCCTCACAGCCTGCCGCCGTCGCCGCTGCCGCGCAGATGGCCTGAGGAGTCCGCCATGAAACACGAAACTATCGAGAAAAACGTCGGCCTGTTGCTGCTGCTGATGATCCTGGCCGTGAGCATTGGCGGCCTGACCCAGATCGTCCCGCTGTTCTTCCAGGACGTGACCAACAAACCGGTGGAAGGCATGAAGCCCTACACCGCGCTGCAACTGGAAGGTCGCGACCTCTACATCCGCGAAGGCTGCGTCGGCTGTCACTCGCAGATGATCCGCCCGTTCCGCGCCGAAACCGAACGCTACGGCCACTACTCGGTGGCCGGCGAAAGCGTCTGGGATCACCCGTTCCTGTGGGGCTCCAAGCGCACCGGGCCGGACCTGGCGCGGGTCGGCGCGCGTTACTCGGATGACTGGCACCGCGCGCACTTGTACAACCCGCGCAACGTCGTGCCGGAGTCGAAGATGCCCGCCTACCCGTGGCTGGTGGCCAATCAACTCGACAGCAGCCACACCGAAACCAAGCTGCGCGCCATGCGCACCCTGGGCGTGCCGTACACCGACGAGGACATCACCGGCGCCGTTGCTTCGCTCAAGGGCAAGAGCGAAATGGACGCGCTGGTCGCCTACCTGCAAGTGCTCGGCACTGCGATCAAGAGCAAGAGGTGAGCCATGGTTGTTGAGATGAGCACTGGAATGATCCGCGGCCTGGGCACCGTCGTTGTCTTCATCGCCTTCGTCGGCCTGATCCTGTGGGTGTTCAACGGCAAGCGCAGCCCGGAATTCGCCGAAGCGCGCCTGCTGCCGTTCGCCGACGAGCCACAACCCGACATCACCGAAGATTCAGCAACAAGGAGTACCCGGCCATGACCACCTTCTGGAGTACGTGGATCTGCGTACTGACCATCGGCAGCCTGATCGGCCTGACCTGGCTGTTGATCGGCACCCGCAAGGGCGAGACCAAGGGCAGTGTCGACCAGACCATGGGCCACAGCTTCGACGGCATCGAGGAGTACGACAACCCGTTGCCACAATGGTGGTTCATGCTGTTCGCCGGCACCCTGGTGTTTGCCGTCGGTTACCTGATCCTTTATCCCGGCCTCGGCAACTGGAAAGGCATCCTGCCCGGCTATGAAAACGGCTGGACCGGCGCCCACGAGTGGGAAAAGGAAATGGCCAGGGCTGACGCGAAGTTCGGACCGATTTTCGCCAAATTCGCGGCAATGCCACTGGAAGAAGTCGCCAAAGACCCGCAAGCGCTGAAAATGGGCGGCCGCCTGTTTGCCTCCAACTGCTCGGTGTGCCACGGCTCGGACGCCAAGGGTGCATTCGGCTTCCCCAACCTGACCGACAGCGACTGGCGCTGGGGCGGCGCGGCCGAAACGATCAAGACCACCATCATGGGTGGCCGGATGGCGATGATGCCGGCCTGGGGAGAAGTTCTGGGTGAAACCGGTGTGAAGAACGTCGCCGCTTATGTGCGCCATGATCTGGCCGGCCTGCCGTTGCCGGAAGGCAGCAAAGCCGACCTGCAAGCCGGACAACAAGCCTTCAGCACCACGTGTGTAGCCTGCCATGGCGCAAACGGCCAGGGCACTGAAGCCATGGGCGCACCGAACCTCACGCACCCGGCCGGTTTCATTTACGGCACCAGCCTGACGCAGCTTGAACAAACGATTCGGCATGGTCGCCAGGGCCATATGCCGGCGCAGAACGAACTGCTCGGCAATGATAAGGTGCAGCTGCTGGCCGCGTATGTGTACAGCCTGTCCCACGGTTTGAATACCGAGCGCCCACAGGCTGAAGACAACCGCGAATAAATCCCGACCGCTCTGCTGCCGCATTCTCCCGGATGCGGCAGTTCCCTGCCCCTTTGCGACGCATTGTCGCACCCTCCTTGAGTCTTCCTTTCGGTTCCCCGGATTCAGGTCTAAGCTTCCCCCGATGCGGACTGGCCGGTGCCGGTTCCAGGTCGACCCTGAACGATGTGTTCGACGAATCTGCCCGACGACAGGCCGCAAAGGCTGGTAGATACCGGCTGTCGCGCCAATTGCCTTCGGTCAGCCAAACGTTGCGTTTGAACACACCTCGTTACATCCGACCTGACCCCCTCGCCTGATCAGTCCGCCGGGACGTTTTGCCCGCGGGCAATTTTGTCCCTACGCGGCGCATGGAAAGGCCGCAGAATCAGCATTTGAAAGCATTGACCCAGGTCATGGCGCGTTGCAATGACCCCCTGCTTTCTCCATACTTGCGGCCGATTTTTAATCCTAATAAAACACCCAAACCGTGGAACCTTAGAATGAGCACAGCAATCAGTCCGACTGCTTATAACTATAAGGTAGTCCGCCAGTTCGCCATCATGACGGTGGTCTGGGGGATCCTTGGCATGGGGCTCGGTGTCTTCATCGCCTCACAGCTCGTATGGCCGGAATTGAACTTCGGTCTGCCGTGGACGACTTTTGGACGCCTGCGCCCGTTGCACACCAACCTGGTGATTTTCGCCTTCGGTGGATGTGCACTGTTTGCCACTTCTTATTACGTCGTGCAGCGAACCTGCCAAACGCGACTGATTTCCGACAGCCTCGCCGCCTTCACCTTCTGGGGATGGCAAGCGGTGATTGTCGGCGCGATCATTACCTTGCCGATGGGTTTCACCACCACCAAGGAATACGCGGAACTGGAATGGCCCCTGGCTATTCTGCTGGCCATTGTCTGGGTCACCTACGGTCTGGTGTTCTTCGGCACCATCGTCAAGCGCAAGACCAAGCACATCTATGTGGGTAACTGGTTCTACGGCGCGTTCATCGTCGTGACCGCGATGTTGCACATCGTCAACCACATGTCGCTGCCGGTCAGCCTGTTCAAGTCCTACTCGGCCTACTCGGGTGCGACGGATGCGATGATCCAGTGGTGGTACGGCCACAACGCCGTAGGTTTCTTCCTGACCACGGGCTTCCTGGGGATGATGTACTACTTCGTGCCGAAACAGGCCGAACGCCCGATCTACTCCTATCGCCTGTCGATCGTGCACTTCTGGGCACTGATCACCCTGTACATCTGGGCCGGCCCGCACCACCTGCACTACACCGCACTGCCGGACTGGGCGCAGTCCCTGGGCATGGCGATGTCGATCATCCTGCTGGCGCCGAGCTGGGGCGGCATGATCAACGGCATGATGACCCTGTCGGGCGCCTGGCATAAGCTGCGCACCGACCCGATCCTGCGCTTCCTGGTGGTGTCCCTGGCGTTCTACGGCATGTCGACCTTCGAAGGTCCGATGATGGCGATCAAGACCGTCAACTCGCTGTCGCACTACACCGACTGGACCATCGGCCACGTACACGCCGGTGCCTTGGGCTGGGTAGCGATGATCTCGATCGGCGCCATCTACCACATGATCCCGAAACTGTTCGGTCGTGCGCAGATGCACAGCACCGGCCTGATCAACACCCACTTCTGGCTCGCGACCATCGGCACCGTGCTCTACATCGCGTCGATGTGGGTCAACGGCATTACCCAGGGCCTGATGTGGCGTGCAATCAACGACGACGGCACCCTCACCTACTCGTTCGTCGAAGCGCTGCAAGCCAGCCACCCCGGTTTCATCGTTCGCGCCCTGGGCGGTGCGTTCTTCGCCACCGGCATGTTGTTCATGGCCTACAACGTATTCCGTACCGTACGTGCCTCGAACCCGGCTGAAGCTGAAGCCGCCGCCAAGATTGCCGTAGTTGGAGCTCACTGATGAAGCATGAAGCAGTCGAGAAGAATATTGGCCTGCTGGCCTTCTTCATGGTCATCGCCGTCAGCGTCGGCGGCCTGACCCAGATCGTTCCGCTGTTTTTCCAGGATGTCACCAACAAGCCGGTCGAGGGCATGAAGCCCCGCACCGCTCTTGAGCTGGAAGGCCGGGACATTTATATCGCCAACGGTTGTGTCGGCTGCCACTCGCAGATGATCCGTCCGTTCCGTGCCGAAACCGAACGCTACGGCCACTACTCGGTCGCCGGTGAAAGCGTCTGGGACCACCCGTTCCTGTGGGGCTCCAAGCGCACCGGTCCGGACCTGGCCCGTGTCGGCGGTCGCTACTCCGATGACTGGCAACGTGCGCACTTGTACAACCCGCGCAACGTCGTGCCCGAGTCGAAAATGCCGGCCTATCCGTTCCTCGTGGAAAACAAGCTCGACGGCAAAGACACCGCCAAGAAAATGGAAGTCTTGCGCACGCTCGGCGTTCCTTACACCGACGAAGACATCGCCGGTGCCAAGGATGCTGTGAAGGGCAAAACCGAAATGGACGCGCTGGTGGCCTATCTGCAAGGCCTGGGCACCATCATCAAAAGCAAACGGTGAATTATGGATATCGGGATGATTCGTGGCCTGGGCACCGTTGTCGTGATGGTGGCCTTCATCGGACTGGCACTGTGGGTGTTCAGTCCCAAGCGCAAGTCGGAGTTTGAAGACGCGACCCTGCTGCCTTTCGCGGATGATCCCGAAGCCATCAAGCACGTCGAGCAAGCTTCTAGGAGTAACAAAGAATGACTACATTCTGGAGTCTGTACGTCACAGTCCTCAGTCTCGGTACGATCTTTTGCCTGACCTGGCTGCTGCTGTCGACCCGCAAGGGCCAGCGCGCAGAGCAGACGGACGAGACGGTCGGGCACGAATTCGACGGGATCGCGGAGTACGACAACCCGCTGCCGAAATGGTGGTTCATGCTGTTCGTGGGCACCATCATCTTCGCACTGGGCTACCTGGCGCTGTATCCGGGCCTGGGTAACTGGAAAGGCCTGCTGCCGGGTTACGGCTACCTCGACAACGAGAAGCAGACCCCGTTCGCCAACGGCCAGACCGGCTGGACCGGCGTTCACGAGTGGGAAAAGGAAATGGCCAGGTCGGACGCCAAGTTCGGTCCGATCTTCGCCAAATTTGCCGCCATGCCAATCGAAGAAGTGGCCAAGGACCCCCAAGCGCTGAAGATGGGTGGCCGTCTGTTCGCCTCCAACTGCTCGGTTTGCCATGGTTCCGACGCCAAGGGCGCCTATGGTTTCCCTAACCTGACCGACGCCGATTGGCGCTGGGGCGGCGAGCCGGCAACCATCAAGACCACCATCATGGGCGGCCGTCATGCCGTAATGCCGGCGTGGGCTGAAGTGATCGGCGAACAAGGCGTGGCCGACGTGGCCGCGTTTGTCCTGACCAACCTCGATGGCCGCAAGCTGCCGGAAGGCACCAAGGCCGACCCGGTTGCCGGGCAGAAACTGTTCGCCACCAACTGCGTGGCGTGCCACGGTCCGGAAGGCAAAGGCACGCCAGCGATGGGCGCCCCTGACCTGACTCACCCGGCAGCGTTCATCTACGGTTCGAGCTTCGCTCAACTGCAGCAGACCATCCGTTACGGCCGTCAGGGCCAGATGCCTGCGCAAGAGCAACTGCAAGGCAACGACAAGGTTCACCTGCTGGCCGCTTACGTCTACAGCCTGTCTCACGGTGAGAAGGCAGCGGACGCCGAATAAGGCAAACGCTTGATGCAACAAAAAACGGCCCCGCCAATGAGAATTGGCGGGGCCGTTTTGGTTTGGGCGGCACCGTGTTAAAGCGTGGCGACCAATGGTGTATCGCTGGCCCCACTTCTACGTTGTCGAAAGACGCATCGAGTAGTAACGTTTCTACAAAGCTTCCCGAGGAGGGTCAACAATGATGGCCATTACTACCATCTCAAGCCGTGAGTTCAATCAAGACACAAGTGGTGCCAAAAAAGCCACGCGTCAGGGGCCGGTTTTCATCACTGACCGAGGCAGGCCGGCCCATGTGCTGCTAAGCATAGAGGACTACCAAAAACTGACCGGCATCAATGCCGACATCGTCGACTTGTTGGTAATGCCAGAAGCGGCAGACATCGAGTTCGAAACCGAGCGCGCCGTGATTACTCATCGCCCCGTGGATCTGTCCTGATGTTTCTACTCGACACCAATGTGATTTCTGAACTGCGCAAACCCCAGGCTGACGCTAACGTCGTCGCCTGGGCAAAAAGCATCATCGCGCCTCGCATGTTCATTTCAGCTATTACCTTGAAGGAACTGGAGACAGGCGTTCTACGCATGGAACGTCGCGATCCCGCTCAGGGAAAGGTATTGCGTACCTGGCTCAAGCGCCACGTAATACCGGCTTTCGATGCTCGAATCCTGCCGATCGATGCCGCTGTGGCCCTTCGGTGCGCCAGCTTGCACGTTCCGGATCGGACCAACGAAGCAGACGCATTGATTGCAGCGACAGCGCTGGTTCATGGTCTGACCGTTGTCACCCGTAACGTCAGCGATTTTCAATCCAGCGGCGTGCAGTTGATCAACCCATGGGCCGATTGAACGCCGACTCCCGCAAAAGCATCCATAATTTACAAGTCAATTGATTCAAGTCATTACACCATCAATTGATTTTGCCAAACGTGACCAAAGGTCGCACCCGCAGGCTAGAGCGACAGGCGTATCATTGCGCCACTGCAACACCTCTTTTTGACCGCGGTTGGCACGTACTGACCGAGGCATTTTTCCACTGCCGTGGGATGCAATGATGAGCAACCAGATTCCGGTACACGACGTCACTCCACCCGCCAAGAACGCGAACAACAGCGTCGACCTCTACGCCTCCAGAGAAAAAATCTACACCCGCGCCTTCACCGGCCTGTTTCGCAATCTGCGGATGACCGGCGGTGCCGTGTTGTTCCTGCTGTATTTCGGTACGGTGTGGCTGAACTGGGGCGGTCATCAGGCCGTCTGGTGGAACTTGCCGGAGCGCAAGTTCTTCATTTTCGGCGCCACCTTCTGGCCTCAGGATTTCATCCTGCTGTCCGGCATGTTGATCATCGCCGCGTTCGGCCTGTTCTTCATCACCGTGTACGCCGGACGGGTCTGGTGCGGCTATACCTGCCCGCAAAGCGTCTGGACCTGGATCTTCATGTGGTGCGAAAAAGTCACCGAAGGTGACCGCAACCAACGCATCAAGCTCGACAAGGCGCCGATGAGCGCCAACAAGTTCCTGCGCAAGTTCAGCAAGCACAGCCTGTGGCTATTGATCGGTTTCGTCACCGGCATGACCTTCGTCGGCTACTTCTCGCCGATCCGCGAATTGACCATCGAATTCTTTATCGGTGAAGCGGATGGCTGGTCGTACTTCTGGGTCGGTTTCTTCACCCTCGCCACTTACGGCAACGCCGGCTGGTTGCGCGAACAGGTGTGCATCTACATGTGCCCTTACGCGCGCTTCCAGAGCGTGATGTTCGACAAGGACACCCTGATCGTTTCCTACGACCCGCGCCGTGGCGAAAGCCGTGGCCCGCGTAAAAAAGGCATCGACTACAAGGCCCAGGGCCTGGGCGACTGCATCGATTGCACCATGTGTGTCCAGGTCTGCCCGACCGGTATCGACATCCGTGACGGCCTGCAAATCGAATGCATCGGTTGCGCCGCCTGCATCGATGCCTGCGACGCCGTCATGGACAAAATGGAATACCCGCGCGGGCTGATCAGCTACACCACCGAGCACAACCTGTCCGGGCAGAAAACCCATAAACTGCGTCCGCGCCTGATCGGCTATGCCATTGTGCTGCTGGCAATGATCAGCTTGCTGGTGACGGCCTTCTTCATGCGTTCGCTGGTGGGCTTCGATGTCAGCAAAGACCGCGTGCTGTACCGCGAAAACGCCGAAGGCCGGATCGAAAACGTCTACAGCCTGAAAATCATGAACAAGGACCAGCGCGACCATACCTACTTGCTCGAAGCCTCTGGCCTGCCGGATCTGAAATTGCAGGGCCGACGCGAGATCAAGGTCGCAGCCGGCGAGATCGTCAGCCAGCCTGCCGAGCTGTCCGTCGCGCCGGAAAAACTGCCGTCGAGCACCAATGAGGTGAAATTCATCCTCAAGGATGCCGATGACGACAGCGTCCACATTGAAGCCAAGAGCCGGTTCATCGGCCCACAAAATCGTTGAGAGAACAGAGCATGCCCGCAGCAACTGCCGCAAGTCCCTGGTACAAGCACCTCTGGCCGTGGATCATCATCGGAATCCTGGCCTGTTCGGTGACCTTGACCTTGTCCATGGTGACCATCGCGGTGAACAACCCGGACAACCTGGTCAACGACAACTACTACGAGGCCGGCAAAGGCATCAATCGCTCCCTCGACCGCGAGCTGCTGGCCCAGAACCTGAAAATGCGCGCCAGCGTTCATCTTGATGACGTGACCGGCGAAGTTGACCTGCGCCTGAGCGGCGACAGCCAGCCCAGGACCCTGGAACTGAACCTGATCTCGCCGACCCAGCCAGAGAAGGATCGCAAGATCACCCTGACCCGCAGCGAAACCGAACAGGGCCGCTACATCGGCCAGTTGAGCGACAAGGTCGAAGGCCGGCGTTTTGTCGAGTTGCTCGGCACTCAGGACGACCACATCTGGCGCATGTTCGAAGAAGAACCGGTCAGCCATGACAAGGATCTGCTGCTCGGTGACGAACCGTTGCAAGGTGCCGAAGACCTGAAAAAGTAAAAGCTGCGCTCCGCGCATTCGCGGGCAAGCCCGCTCCCACAGTTGATCAATGTCATGCGCAGATTTTGCGTACACCGATGATCCCTGTGGGAGCGGGCTTGCCCGCGAAGAGGCCCTACTTGACGACAGAGATCCAGCGGCATTAATGAAAACCTCATGACCACCCCACTCCCCTGCTACCACTGCGCCCTGCCCGTCCCGACCGGCAGCCGCTTCACCGCCGCGGTCCTGGGGCAAACCCGCGAATTCTGCTGCCCGGGTTGCCAGGCCGTGGCCGAAGCCATTGTTGCTGGCGGCCTGGAAAACTATTACCAGCACCGCAGCGAAGCCTCGGCCAACCCTGAAGCGCTGCCAGTGCAACTGGTGGATGAACTGGCGCTGTACGACCGTGCCGATGTACAGCAGCCCTTTGTTCGCCACGAAGGCGAGCTCGCCGAAACCACACTATTGATGGAAGGCATCAGTTGCGCTGCCTGCGGCTGGCTGATCGAGAAACACCTGCGAACCTTGCCGGCGGTGGCTGAAGCGCGCCTGAACCTGTCCAACCATCGCCTGCACGTACGCTGGGCCGATGCGCAATTACCGCTGAGCCAGGTCCTCAGCGAACTGCGCCACATCGGTTACGCCGCACACCCGTATCAGGCCGACCGCGCCAGCGAACAACTGGCCAGCGAAAACCGTCTGGCCCTGCGCCAGCTTGGCGTGGCCGGATTGCTGTGGTTCCAGGCGATGATGGCAACCATGGCCACCTGGCCTGAATTCAACATCGACCTCAGTCCTGAACTGCACACCATCCTGCGTTGGGTCGCGCTGTTCCTCACCACCCCGATCGTGTTCTACAGCTGCGCGCCGTTCTTCAAAGGCGCCATGCGCGATTTGCGTACCCGCCACCTGACCATGGACGTTTCCGTGTCACTGGCCATCGGCAGCGCCTACGTTGCCGGAATCTGGACCTCGATCACCGGGGTCGGCGAATTGTATTTCGATGCCGTCGGCATGTTTGCCCTGTTCCTGCTGGCCGGGCGTTATCTGGAACGGCGCGCCCGCGAGCGCACAGCCGCCGCCACTGCGCAACTGGTCAACCTGTTGCCCGCCTCGTGCCTGCGCTTGACGCCTGACGGCCAGAGCGAACGCATTCTGCTCAGTGAACTGCGTGTCGGCGATCACGTGCTGGTTCATCCGGGCGCCATTCTCCCGGCTGACGGCAGGATCCTCGACGGCCAGTCGAGTGTCGACGAGTCGCTGCTGACCGGCGAATACCTGCCGCAACCCCGCACCCTCGGCGATGCGGTCACCGCTGGCACCCTGAACGTCGAAGGCGCGCTGACCGTCGAGGTCCAGGCCCTGGGCCAGGACACTCGCCTCTCGGCCATCGTTCGCCTGCTGGATCGCGCCCAGGCCGAAAAGCCGCGCCTGGCGGAAATCGCCGACCGCGCCGCGCAATGGTTCCTGCTGTTGTCGCTGATCGCTGCCGCCGCGATTGGGCTGCTGTGGTGGCAACTGGATGCCTCGCGGGCGTTCTGGATTGTGCTGGCGATGCTCGTGGCGACCTGCCCGTGTGCCTTGTCGCTGGCGACACCGACCGCACTCACCGCCGCCACCGGCACCTTGCACAAACTTGGCCTGCTGCTGACGCGCGGCCATGTGCTGGAAGGCCTGAACCAGATCGACACAGTGATTTTCGACAAGACCGGCACCCTCACCGAAGGGCGCCTGGCGCTACGCTCGATCCGCCCTCTCGGTCCGCTCGACAGTGATCAATGCCTGAGTCTCGCCGCGGCCCTGGAAAATCGCTCCGAACACCCGATCGCCCGTGCATTCGGACGCGCGCCGATGGCGGCCGAAGAAGTCCACAGCACCCCGGGACTCGGCCTGGAGGGTCTGGTCGAGGGGCGGCGCCTGCGCATCGGCCAACCGGGATTCGTCTGCGAACTCAGTGGCGCCGTGGTGCCGCCGATGCCCGAAGAAGCTGGCCAATGGCTGCTGCTGGGCGACAGCCAGGGACCGCTGGCCTGGCTCGTCCTCGATGATCGCTTGCGTACCGATGCGCCCGCGCTGCTGGCCGCGTGCAAGGCGCGTGGCTGGCGCACGCTGTTGTTGTCCGGCGACAGCTCGCCGATGGTCGCCAGCGTGGCGACGGAACTGGGCATCGATGAAGCCCGCGGCGGTTTGCGTCCGGACGATAAACTGCAAGTCTTGCAACAACTGCACAAAGAAGGTCGCAAGGTATTGATGCTGGGGGACGGGGTCAATGACGTGCCGGTGCTGGCGGCTGCGGATATCAGCATCGCCATGGGCTCGGCCACCGATCTGGCGAAAACCAGTGCCGATGCCGTGCTGCTGTCGAACCGCCTCGACGCGCTGGTGCAAGCCTTCAGTCTGGCACGGCGTACCCGTCGGGTGATTATCGAGAACCTGTTGTGGGCCGGGTTGTACAATGGCCTCATGTTGCCCTTCGCCGCTCTCGGCTGGATTACCCCGGTCTGGGCTGCGGTGGGCATGTCGATCAGTTCGTTGACCGTGGTGTTGAACGCCCTGCGCCTGACTCGAATGCCGAGCGCGCCCGCCCTCTCCACCACGCCAGAAACCCGCCCGCTGCCAGCCTGAGCCGCGCGGGCATGGAGTTCAGATGCCAGCTCTTTACGTGATGATTCCCGCTGCGCTGCTGATCGTGGCCATCGCCGTCTATATCTTCTTCTGGGCAGTCGACAGCGGTCAGTACGACGACCTCGACGGACCGGCCCACAGCATCCTGTTCGACGACCAGGACCCGAACCACACCGCCGCCGTCGACGAGGCCAGCGGCCAACCGGCCAAGCCGCAAGACAAGGCACCGCCCCATGTTTGAACTGGCGCCACTGCTGGTGTCGGCGGTGATCCTCGGCTTGCTCGGCGGCGGCCATTGCCTGGGCATGTGCGGCGGTTTGATGGGCGCACTGACCCTGGCGATTCCCAAGGAACAACGCAGCCGCCGCTTTCGCCTGCTGCTGGCCTACAACCTGGGGCGGATTCTGAGCTACGCCTGCGCCGGATTGCTGATCGGCCTGGCCGGATGGGCCGTGGCCAGCAGCCCGGCGGCGATGTTCCTGCGCATCCTCGCCGGATTGCTATTGATCGCCATGGGCCTGTACCTGGCCGGCTGGTGGAGCGGCCTGACCCGTATCGAAAGCCTCGGTCGAGGCTTGTGGCGGCATATTCAGCCCGTCGCCACCCGGTTGCTGCCGGTGTCGAGCGTTCCGCGCGCGCTGCTGTTGGGCGCCCTCTGGGGCTGGCTGCCATGCGGCCTGGTTTACAGCACATTGCTATGGTCGGCCAGTCAGGGTAACGCGCTGGACAGTGCATTGTTGATGCTTGCGTTCGGGCTCGGCACCTGGCCGGTGTTGCTGGCGACAGGCCTCGCCGCCGAGCGCATCACCGCACTGTTGCGCAAACGCAGTGTGCGGATGACAGGCGGGGTGCTGGTGATGCTGTTTGGCATCTGGACCTTGCCGGGGCCGCATCAGCATTGGCTCATGGGGCACTAGATCGGCGGCGCCCCCTTGTAGCAGCTGCCGAGCCTGCGAGGCTGCGTTCGGCGGCGCAGCCGTCGTAAACCCTGAGCACCAAATTCACCTGTAACACCGCACAGTCTGATTTCACGACGGCTCCGCCGCCGAACGCAGCCTCGCAGGCTCGGCAGCTGCTACAGGGTGATGTTTGGCAATGACACCCTTGATGCAAATCAAGATCCCCCAACCCGCCCTCGCATAAAGTGGCTGACACTGCCAGCCTATCCGGGGAATGCCCGCATGATGCTCGACGCCATTCGTTGGGACACTGATCTAATCCGCCGTTATGACCTGGCGGGACCACGCTACACCTCATACCCGACTGCCGTGCAATTCAACAGCCAGGTCGGCACCTTTGACCTGTTCCATGCCCTGCGCGACAGCCGCAAGGCCCAACGCCCGTTGTCGCTGTACGTGCACGTACCGTTCTGCGCGAACATTTGCTATTACTGCGCCTGCAACAAGGTCATCACCAAGGATCGCGGCCGGGCGCAGCCCTACTTGCAGCGCCTGGAACAGGAAATCCAGTTGATCGCCTGCCACCTCGACCCCAAGCAGAAAGTCGAGCAACTGCACTTCGGTGGCGGCACGCCCACTTTTCTCAGCCACGACGAGCTGCGCCAGTTGATGGCGCATTTGCGCAAACACTTCAATTTGCTGAACGACGACTCCGGTGACTACGGCATCGAAATCGACCCGCGCGAGGCCGACTGGTCGACCATGGGCCTGCTGCGCGAACTGGGTTTCAATCGGGTCAGCATCGGCCTGCAAGACCTCGACCCGGCGGTCCAGCGAGCGGTCAATCGCCTGCAAAGCCTGGAAGAAACCCGCGCCGTGATCGACGCCGCCCGCACCTTGCAGTTTCGTTCGATCAATATCGACCTGATCTACGGCCTGCCGAAACAGACGCCGGAAAACTTCGCCCGCACCGTCGAAGAGGTCATCCAGCTGCAACCGGACAGGTTATCGGTGTTCAACTACGCCCACCTGCCGGAACGCTTCATGCCGCAGCGACGCATCAACAGCAATGAACTGCCGACACCCGCGCAGAAGCTGGAAATGCTGCAGCGCACCATCGAACAACTGATCAGCGCCGGTTACCGCTACATCGGCATGGACCACTTCGCCCTTCCCGACGACGAGCTGGCGATCGCCCAGGAAGAATCGACCCTGCAACGCAACTTCCAGGGCTACACCACCCACGGTCATTGCGATTTGATCGGCCTCGGTGTCTCGGCGATCAGCCAGATCGGCGACCTTTACTGCCAGAACACCAGCGACCTGCATCAGTATCAGAACGCGCTCGCAGCGTCGCAACTGGCCACCAGCCGTGGCCTGTCATGCAACGCCGACGACCGCCTGCGGCGTGCGGTCATCCAGCAATTGATCTGCACCTTCAGCCTGGAATTTTCCGACATCGAACAGGCATTCAACATCGACTTCCAGGGCTATTTCGGCGAACTCTGGCCCCAACTGCAAGACATGGCCAAAGACGGGCTGATCGAACTCGACCGCGACAGGATCACCATCCTGCCCGCCGGGCGATTGTTGGTGCGCTCGGTGTGCATGGTTTTCGATGCGTATCTGGAACAACACGGGCGCCAGCGCTTTTCCCGGGTGATCTAGGCCGCTGCGACAAAGCGCCACGGACTGGCCTCAATCTGCCTGGGTGAGTTACCCTTACATCTTATGTGTGTTTTCCCACAAGGATTGAAGAAATGTCCGAGCCAGTAAAACTGCGCGCTCATAATCAAGCCCATTGCAAGGATTGCAGCCTGGCCCCTCTTTGCCTGCCACTTTCCTTGAATCTGGAAGACATGGATGCGCTGGACGAAATCGTCAAACGTGGCCGACCGCTGAAAAAAGGCGAATTTCTGTTCCGCCAGGGCGATACCTTCGATTCTGTTTACGCCGTCCGTTCTGGCGCCCTCAAGACCTTCGGCTTGAGCGACACCGGCGAAGAACAGCTCACCGGTTTTCACCTGCCCAGCGAACTGGTCGGCCTGTCGGGCATGGACACCGAAAAGCATCCAGTGTCGGCGCAAGCCCTGGAAACCACTTCAGTGTGCGAAATTCCCTTTGAACGTCTCGACGAACTGGCCCTGCAGCTGCCGCAGTTGCGCCGTCAGTTGATGCGCGTGATGAGCCGCGAAATCCGTGACGACCAGCAGATGATGCTGCTGCTGTCGAAAAAGACCGCCGACGAACGCATCGCCACGTTCCTGGTCAACCTCTCGGCACGCTTCCGCGCCCGGGGCTTTTCCGCCAATCAGTTCCGCCTGAGCATGTCGCGCAACGAAATCGGCAACTACTTGGGCCTGGCGGTGGAAACCGTGTCCCGCGTCTTTACGCGCTTCCAGCAAAACGAACTGATCGCGGCAGAAGGCAAGGAAATCCGGATTATCGACCCGATCCAGCTTTGCGCCCTGGCCGGTGGCTCACTGGAAAGCTGAAACAAACCGTTGCGGCTGAGCGAAACGGTTCAGCCGCCGTTATACTTTGTCGTTTGCAGCCCTGCCAGGATTCTTCGACTATGGCCTTCGACTCCTTCGACATCAAATCCCTTATCCGCCCTGTCATCGACTTCCCGAAACCGGGTGTGATCTTTCGCGACATCACCCCGCTGTTCCAGTCGCCCACGGCCCTGCGGCTGGTGATGGACAGCTTCGCCCATCGTTATGTCGAGGCTGACTTCACCCATATCGGCGCCATGGACGCCCGTGGCTTCCTGATCGGTTCAGTACTGGCCTATCAGTTGAACAAGCCGCTGGTGCTGTTTCGCAAGCAAGGCAAACTGCCGGCCGAAGTGCTGGCCGAGGGCTATGCGACCGAATACGGCGAAGCCTTCCTGGAAGTGCACGCCGACAGCTTGTGCGAAGGCGATTCGGTGGTGATGTTCGATGACCTGATCGCCACCGGCGGTACCCTGATTGCGGCAGCCAACCTGATCCGCCGCATGGGCGCGCGCGTGCATGAAGCGGCGGCGATTATCGACTTGCCGGAGCTGGGTGGTTCGCAGCGTCTGGAAGACATGGGCATTCCTACGTTCTGCCTGACGCAGTTTGCGCTGACTGATAAGTAATCTGGCGCCTGTACTGACGCCTTCGCGAGCAAGCCCGCTCCCACACTGGACTGTATTCTTCCTGAAAGAACACGATCGAATGTGGGAGCGGGCTTGCTCGCGAATGGCGTCAGCCGCCACACCACCAAACTCAAAGCCCCATCTGCTTGCTGATGATCTCGTTCATCACTTCCCGCGTCCCCCCGCCAATCGACAGGATCCGGTTGTCGCGATACAGCCGCTCCACCAGACTCTCGCGCATGTAACCCAGCCCACCCAATATCTGCACCGCATCGTTGACGATCCGGTCTGCCGTATCCGTCGCGAAATTCTTGGCCATGGAAATCTCCTTGATCACGCTCTGCCCCGCCGCCATTTTCGCGGCCTGGCGGTAAGTGAACTCCCGGGACACTTCCAGCGCGGTCGCCATCTCGGCGAGACGATGCTTGATCACCTGGAACTTGCCGATCGGCTTGCCAAAGGCTTCCCGCTGGCGCGCCCATTTCAGGCTCTCTTCCAGTGCAAGCTGTGCAGTCATGTTGGCCATCAATGCCAGGGCCAGGCGTTCGCTCTGGAAATTGCCCATGATGCAGGCAAAGCCCATGTTCTCGGCACCGATGAGATTTCCTGCGGGCACCCGGCAATCGTCGAAGAACAGTTCAGCCGTGTCTGACGCCCACCAACCCATTTTCTTCAGCTGCCGTCCTACGGTGAAACCGTGCGTGCCCTTCTCGATCAATAACAGGCTGATGCCAGAGAAACCTGGCTCGCCAGTGCGCACCGCGACGGTAAAGAAATCTGCGCGCACGCCGCTGGTGATGAAGGTTTTGCTGCCACTGACCCGGTAAAAACCGCCGTCGCGCACGGCACGGGTTTGCAGATTGGCGACGTCGGAGCCACCGCCGGGCTCGGTGATGGCCAGGGCACTGATCTTCTCTCCCGACAGCACCTGCGGCAGCACACGATCACGCACTTCGGGGCGGGCCCACTTGAGAATGGGCGGCAAGCCGATATCCAGCGAACCCAGGCCGGCAACCAGCCCGCCTGAGCCGCAGCGCATCAACTCTTCGCTGGCGGCAATCTTGGCGAACAAATCCCCCTCATGACTGCCTCCGTAAGCTTCGGGGTAACCGATGCCGAGAATCCCCGCCGCGCCGGCCTTGAGATAGAGCGCGCGAGGAAAGCTTTCGGCTTCTTCCCACTGTTCGATATCAGGAAGAATCTCGCGCTCGACGAAACGCCTGACGCTGTCACGGACCAATTGGTGGTTGGGGTCGAAGTATTCCTGAAAGGCAGACATCGGCGAGCTCCACTGAAGGGGTCAGTGAAGTTAACCGAGCGCTTGCTTGGTTTTCAACAGGATTGTGTGAATCGGTGAAACCGGGGCGCGCCCTTCGCGAGCAAGCCCGCTCCCACATTTGGAATGCAATCCCCTGTGGGAGCGGGCTTGCTCGCGAAGGGCGCCAGTAAAGACACCGCACAACTCAGAGCGAAATCGGCTTGCGCCCGGCAAACGAATGCGCCAGCGTGCCGCCATCCACCAGTTCCAGCTCACCACCGAGCGGTACGCCGTGGGCGATGCGCGAGGCGATCAGGCCTTTGCTGCTGAGCAACTGGGCGATGTAGTGCGCGGTGGCCTCACCTTCCACGGTCGGGTTGGTGGCCAGAATGACTTCGGTGAAAGTACCGGCCTCTTCGATCCGCGCCATCAATTGCGGAATGCCGATGGCCTCCGGGCCCAAACCGTCGAGCGGCGACAGATGCCCCTTGAGTACGAAATAGCGGCCGCGGTAACCGGTCTGCTCCACCGCATAGACGTCCATCGGACCTTCCACCACGCAGAGCAAGGTGTCGTCGCGGCGGGTATCGGCGCATTGCGGGCAGAGATCATCTTCAGTCAGCGTACGGCACAAACGGCAGTGGCCGACCCCTTCCATCGCCTGGCTCAGGGCCAGTGCCAGTCGTGAGCCACCGCTGCGGTCACGTTCGAGCAACTGCAACGCCATGCGCTGGGCGGTTTTCTGACCCACGCCGGGCAAAATTCGCAGGGCGTCGATCAGTTGGCGAATCAAAGGGCTGAAGCTCATGGTGGAAAAGTCCGACAAAACAACGAGACGCGGTTTATACCCGCGCCTCGGTTTAGCGTCAAATTGCAGCGTCAATTACTCAGTCCCGGGAAACCCGAACCACCAGTTTGCCAAAGTTGCGGCCCTCCAGCAGGCCAATGAACGCGTCGGGAGCCTGTTCCAGGCCATCGACCACGTCCTCGCGGAACTTCACCTTGCCATCGCGTACCCACGGCGCCATGGCGCTGAGGAATTCCGGTTGGCGATCACCATAGTCATCGAACACGATGAAGCCCTGGATGCGCACACGCTTGGTCAACAGCGTGCGTTGCAACAGTGGCAGGCGATCCGGTCCGCTCGGCGCTTCATAGGCGTTGTAGGAGGCAATCAGGCCGCAGAGTGGAATCCGCGCCTTGGGATTGAGCAACGGCACCACGGCGTCGAATACCTTGCCACCGACGTTTTCATAATAAATGTCGATACCCTTGGGACAGGCCTGTGCCAGCTCCTCAGCAAAGTCCGGGCTCCTGTGGTCGATGCAGGCATCGAAGCCCAGTTCTTCGACGACATAACGGCACTTGTTCGCGCCACCCGCCACACCAACCACGCGCAGGCCTTTGATCTTCGCCACCTGGCCGACCACCGAACCTACCGCGCCGGATGCGGCTGCCACCACCAGGGTTTCGCCGGCCTTGGGTTGGCCGATGTCCATCAGCCCCATGTACGCGGTCATGCCCGGCATGCCCAGCACCCCGAGGGCCATCGAAGGACTGGGCAGGCCTTTGGGCACCGGGATGATGCTGCGCCCGTCATTGATGCTGTGGCTTTGCCAACCGGTGGCACCGACCACCAGATCACCTTCCTGAAACTTTGGATTAAGGGAACGCTCGACCCGGCTGACCGCGCCCCCGGTCATGACTTCGCCGATTTCCACCGGTGCCGCGTAGGACGGTGCATCACTCATGCGTCCGCGCATGTAGGGATCCAGCGACAGGAAAACGGTCTTGAGCAGCACCTGACCGTCGGCCAGATCCGGTAGCGCCACCCGCTCCATGCGGAAGTTTTCCGGCGTTGGCGCGCCGACCGGGCGAGAAGCCAGGACAATACGTTGATTGAGGGGAATGGGGTCGGACATGGCAGCGTCTCCTGTGAACAATGGGGTTCAGTGATATAGGGAGCAGACCTTTGTGGCGGTATGGCGTTCGATGTGTTTTCAGTTGCACCGGGGGTGACTTCATCGCGAGCAAGCTCGCTCCCACAGGGGATTCTCGCCGTACACAAATCCACTGTGGGAGCGAGCTTGCTCGCGATGACGGCAATTCAGACACCACATTTCCAATGCCAGAAACAAAAATGCCAAGCGCAATGCCTGGCATTTTTTGTAGCTCATTTGCTGCCTGAAGGCGAATCAGAACGGCAGTTTCATACCCGGTGGCAGTTGCATGCCGGCAGTCATGCTGCCCATTTTTTCCTGGCTGTTGGCTTCGATCTTGCGCACGGCGTCGTTGACCGCTGCCGCGACGACCGCTTCCAGCATTTCCTTGTCGTCTTCGCTCAGGCCTTCAACCAGGCTTGGGTCGATGGTGACGCTCTTGACGTCATGACGACCGGTCATCACCACGGTGACCATATCGCCACCGGCCTTACCGGTGACTTCGGCGTTGGCCAGCTCTTCCTGCATCTTGGCCATTTTTTCCTGCATCTGCTGCGCCTGCTTCATCAGGCCGGCCATGCCACCTTTCATCATGGTAATCACCTCAAAAGTACTTGGATAAAAACAGCGCCCGGCGGAGTGTAGCCGAGCGCCTTCAGTTATTAGCCCTGAGTGACCAGGGCGTCGACAGGTTCAATAGTATCGTTACGGATCACCGCACCGAACTGCTGCATCATTTGCTGGATGAACGGATCACCGTGGATCGATTCCTCCGCCTCGCGCTGCCGGTCGGCGCGGCGACGGGACGCCGCTTGTGCCGGGGTTTCCTGCTCGGGCTTGATCAGCTCGATGCTCAGGGTCAGCGTGCGCTGGTGATACTGGTTCAGCGCATCGTTGAGGCGACGCTGCTGAGTGGCGTTGAACAAGGCGCTGTGGGCCGGGTCCAGGTGCATCAGCCAATTGTCGCCATCCACCGCGATCAGCGTGCAGTTGGCGGCGATGCTGCCGGTCATGCCGGAAATCGGCAATTTCGGGAACAGCTCCAGCCATTGCAGGGCCAGGCCGGTGGCCGGCATTGCCGCGGGCTCAGGCTCGGGCTCCGGAGCCGGATCGGCGGCATGCTCGCTGGCCAGTTCGTCGAGGTAACTGTAGGCCGAATCCATGTCCGGCTCGATGTAATCCTCGTCCAGCGGCGGCTCGTCATCCAGGTCCATGCCCGGCGTCGCGGCATCGACGTCGGCCACCGAAGGCTCCGGGATTGGCGCGGCGGCCCACTCCGGGGCGTCCGGCACCACGCTGTCCGGCGTCGGCAGTGGTATCGGCGGTAATTCGGGTTGTTCGCTGGCGGTTTCCAGCACCGGTTCCACTGCGGGCTGCTGAACGGGTGCGGGTTCGACCGGGTCATTCCACGGCAGGTCGACAACCTCTTCGACCACAACCGCTTCAACCACAGGCACAGGCGCAGGATCTGGCACAACGATCGGCTCCGGTGCAGGCGCTGGAGCCGCCGCTGGCGCTTGCGGCGCAGCCGCGATCGGTGCAACGGCCGCAGCGACTACCGGCGCAACAACCGGCGCGGCAGCCACTGAATTTGCGGAATCAACTGTGGCCTGGCTGATCCCCACTGGCTTTAGCGGTTGTCTCGGGGCATCCGCAGTGTCTGCGGGCCGGAACGCCAGCATCCGCAGCAGCACCATTTCAAAACCGCCCCGGGGATCCGGCGCCAGCGGCAGGTCGCGTCGGCCGATCAGGCCCATCTGGTAATAAAACTGCACGTCTTCGGCCGGCAAAGCCTGGGCCAGTGCCAGCACGCGGTCACGGTCGCCGTGACCGTTATCGACACCCTCCGGCAAGGCCTGGGCGATGGCAACGCGGTGCAGCACATTGAGAATTTCCGAGAGCACGCCATTCCAGTCCGGGCCTTGTTCGGCCAGGTGGCGGACGGCTTCGAGCAACGCCCTGGCATCGCCTTCGATCAGCGCATGCAGGACGTCATAGACCTGCCCGTGATCGAGGGTCCCGAGCATCGCCCGCACGTCGGCGGCCATGACCTTGCCTTCACCGAAGGCAATCGCCTGGTCGGTCAGGCTCATGGCATCACGCATCGACCCGTCGGCGGCACGGCCCAGCAACCACAGCGCATCGTCTTCGAACGGCACGTTCTCGACGCCCAGCACGTGGGTCAAATGCTCGACGACGCGTTCCGGCGTCATGTTCTTCAGGGAGAACTGCAGGCACCGCGACAGAATCGTTGCAGGAAGTTTCTGCGGGTCGGTCGTGGCCAGGATGAACTTGACGTAGGGTGGCGGCTCTTCGAGGGTTTTGAGCAGTGCGTTGAAGGAATGGCTGGAGAGCATGTGCACTTCGTCGATCAGGTAGACCTTGAAGCGCCCACGGCTCGGGGCGTACTGCACGTTGTCGAGCAACTCGCGGGTGTCTTCGACCTTGGTGCGGCTCGCGGCGTCGATCTCGATCAGGTCGACAAAGCGGCCCTCGTCGATTTCGCGGCACACCGAGCATTCGCCACAGGGGGTCGAAGTGATACCTGTCTCACAGTTCAGGCATTTGGCAATGATCCGCGCGATGGTGGTCTTGCCGACCCCCCGGGTACCGGTAAACAGGTACGCGTGGTGCAGCCGCTGGCTGTCCAAGGCATTGATCAGAGCCTTGAGCACATGGGTCTGGCCGACCATTTCGCGGAACGAGCGCGGACGCCATTTACGTGCAAGAACCTGATAACTCATCGAAAACCGTCGCAGCGAAGGAAGCAGAAGCGGCTAATGCTAGCGGAGCAAGGCACAAATTGCATCCGGTGCGCTCGTCTATTCTGGCTAAGCTGCACATCGCAGGCATTTAATGGAGTGTTTATGCGGCTGGCCTTGGGGATATTGCTGTTGATCAGCCTGGACGGCGTGGCCGCGCAAGCGCCGCTGCGCTTCGTGATATCCGACAGCTGGACCATGCCCATGGTGCAACTTGAACGGGGTCAGCCGACCCAGGGCATCCTGTATGACGTGATGGTCAGCCTCGCGACTCGGGTCGGCGTACCGGCCGAATTCCATGTATTGCCCCGCGGGCGGGTGCAAAACGCCATGGAGCAAGGCGAGGTCGATGTGCGCTGCTATGCCGCGCAATCGTGGCTGCCCAAACCGTCCGGCGATTATCTCTGGAGCATCCCCCTATTCACTCAACCTGACGTGTTGATCGCCCGGCATGCGCCGCCCACCACAGTCAAACCCGCCGATTTGCCGCAACAGCCCATAGGCACCGTGCTGGGCTACAGCTACCCGACCCTGCAGCCGCTGTTCGACGGTGGCCAACTGCATCGCGACGACGCTCGCAATCAGGAACAGGTGCTGGAAAAACTCCTGGCCGGCCGCAATCGCTATGCCGTCAGCAATCAATGGAGCCTGGACCGGTTCAATCAACGCCTGCTGCCGGAACAGCAACTGCAAGGCGTGGCGGTGCTGCAGGAACACCGTATCGGTTGCTACGTGCGCAACGACCCGCAAGTCCCGGTGCAGCGCATTCTGAGCACCCTGGTGCAGATGAAGATGTCCGGCGAGATCGATGAGATTGTCCGGCTGTATATCGGTGGCGAGCCTGCGGCTGTGGATAAACCGCAAACGACAAAAAACCGCCCCGGACAAGATCCTGGCAGTTAGCAAAAGTCTGTTTCAGAAAGATAACGCGAGAGAACACTCGCGTAGCGTTAAGGTGGTAACCCTACCAGCCACACCCCGGCACACAATGTCACCGCTGCGGCTGCTCCCTTCCAGGCCTGACCGGGTTCACGGCTGATCGTTGCGGGGGGACCGATAGGGTCACCATAACGACGCTCACCTGTCGGCGAGCCGCGCCATTGTACCTATCTGAGGCGAAGTTACAACCGTTGGTTTCAGATTAAAAACATGAGGGGGTTCAAGCACTTGCTATTGTGCTTGAAGCATCTCATCCGCCCTGCCGCCCTCCCGCTGAATCACCAGGTGGATAAAGTGCAGCTTGGCGATTACCGCCGGCGGCAGGACGAACGGATAAAAATCCGGTTGCCCCATGCTGCGCGACAGCTCATTGAGCATGCCGGCCAGTTCGATCCACGCATTGACGAACGTCAGAAACGCCGCGCCACCGGGATGCTGCGGATCGTAGAGGGTTTCGGGTGGAAACGGCTGATAGTCGAAATCCATTTCCCGGGCACTCATGCCAAAGCCCAGCGCGGTATCCACGGCGTCCATCATGTGCAGGTAATGCGCCCAGGTTTCCGCCCAGTCTTCCCACGGGTGCATGGTCGCGTAGGCGCTGACGTAGTGCTGCTGCCAGTCGAGCGGTGCACCCTGCTGATAATGCCGCTCGAGGGCATCGGCATAACGGGCGCGCTCATCGCCAAACAATCCACGAAACGGCTCAAGCCAATGGCTGTCAGCGATCAATCGATCCCAGTAGTAATGCCCGACCTCGTGACGGAAATGCCCGAGCAGCGTGCGATAGGGTTCGTGCATTTGCACCCGCACCTGCTCGCGATGGGCATCGTCGGCCTCCTTGATATCGAGGGTGATCAGCCCGTTGGCATGGCCCGTGGTGGGCAGTTTGCCTTCCAGGTCGACACCGATGAAATCGAACGCCAACCCCGTCGCCTCGTCCACGGATTTCGGGATAACAGATAACCCCAGGCTGAGCAACTGCGCGATCAGCCGGCGCTTGGCGGTTTCCACCTTGCGCCAGCGTTCGTGATTGTCCGCGATCGACAGGTCGGGAATCGTGCGATTCAAGCTACAAGCGATGCATAAGGTTTCGTGATGATTAGCCGGGAGCAGCCAATTACACGCAGCAGGAGAATCGAGATTGGCGCAGCGGCGGAACGCCCCAGCCTCCGGATCGGCGTCGAGCCACCAGGTGTCGGGGTGTTCGCCCGGTTGCAGCGAAGATAAACGGCTTTGCTCAGGCTGATACCCAAGGGCTGCCGAACACGCCAGGCACTGGCTGTTGCGAAAGAACAGCGACTGCCCGCAACGACAGGGCCAGACTTTGCTGTTGCGCGAGCTTTCGCCCATGAACGGTGCGGTAATGCGCGAACTGAGCTGTTCGAAGAAACGGTACATGGTGATCTCTCCCTGGAGCTTGCCAAGACTAGATCATTCCCGTGACGTGATCGTTCCCGCTTTCTGCCGGGGTACTGAAATCGCCTTCGCGAGCAAGCCCGCTCCCACATTTGGCCCCGTTCCGTCAGAGAGAACGCGGTCGAATGTGGGAGCGGGCTTGCTCGCGAATGGCTTCACACCGAAATATCGTGCTCGCGCAGAAACTCTACAAACGCTTCTTCATCCAGCACCTTCAGGCCCAGCTCATTGGCCTTGGTCAACTTGGAGCCCGCGCCGGGCCCGGCCACCACACAGTGAGTCTTGGCCGACACGGAGCCCGCAACCTTGGCCCCCAGGCTTTCGAGTTTTTCCTTGGCGATATCGCGGCTCATCAGCTCCAGCGAGCCGGTCAATACCCAGGTCTGACCAGCCAGCGGCAAGCCTTCGACGACCTTCTTCTCGCTCTGCCAGTGCATACCGAAATCGGCCAGTTGCTGCTCGGCCGCTTCGGCCAATTGGCGATTGGCCTCGACCGCGAAGAACTCACGCACCGAGTTGGCTTGTTTCTCCGGCAGCGCCTGACGCATATCGAGCCAGTCAGCACCGATCACCGCCTGCAGCGAGCCGAACTTGTCTGCCAGCTTCTGTGCCCCGCCCGGACCGACCGATGGAATATGCAGTTTGTCGAGAAAACCACCCAACGTCGTGCTTGCGGCAAACTCGGCCCCCAACTCGCCCTGATCCTGAATCTGCATGCCATGCCTGAGCAAATCAGCGATCACCTGCTGGTTATGTGCATCCTCGAAGAAGCTGTGGATCTCGTGCGCGACTTCCAACCCGACATCCGGCAAATACGTCAGCACCTGCGGCAAGGCCTGCTGCACCCGCTCCAGCGAACCCAGGGAGCGCGCCAGCACCTTGGCCGTCTCCTCGCCGACATCGGGAATCCCGAGGGCGTAGATGAACCGCGCCAGGCCCGGCTTCTTGCTGTCTTCGATGGCGCCGAGCAGGTTCTTGCTCGACAGCTCGGCAAAGCCTTCCAGGTCGACAATTTGCTCGAACGTCAGGGCATACAGGTCGGCCGGCGAACTCACCAGACCTTCGTCGACCAGTTGCTCAACGCTCTTCTCACCCAGGCCTTCGATGTCCATGGCGCGACGGGAAACGAAGTGAATGATGGCCTGCTTGAGTTGCGCGCCACAGGCCAGGCGGCCGACGCAGCGGTACACCGCGCCTTCACTGACCGTCTCGCGGCCCTTGCTGCGCTTGATCAGTTGCGTACGCTCGACATGGGAACCACACACCGGGCATGTCTCTGGAATCTGTACCGGCCGCGCATTCTCAGGGCGGCGCTCCATCACCACTTGCACCACTTGCGGAATCACGTCACCGGCGCGACGAATGATCACCGTGTCGCCGATCATCAAACCCAGGCGCGCCACTTCATCCATGTTGTGCAATGTGGCGTTGGCCACCGTGACACCCGCGACCTTGACCGGCTTCAGACGCGCCACGGGCGTCACCGCACCAGTGCGGCCGACCTGGAATTCCACATCGAGCAGCTCGGTGAGTTCTTCCATCGCCGGGAATTTGTGGGCGATGGCCCAACGCGGCTCACGGGCGCGGAAACCCAGCTCGCGCTGGGAGGCAATACTGTTGACCTTGAACACCACGCCGTCGATTTCATAGGGCAGCGCATTGCGACGCTCACCGATGTCGCGGTAGTAATCCAGACATTCAGCGATACCGTGCGCCAGTTTCAGCTCATGACTGATCGGCATGCCCCAGGCTTTGAGCTGCTGCAAATTGCCGACGTGCGTATCGGCAATGTCCGCCGACACCTGGCCGATACCATAGCAGCAGAACTCCAGCGGACGGTTGGCGGTGATCTTCGAATCGAGCTGCCGCAAACTGCCCGCCGCCGCGTTGCGCGGATTGGCGAAGGTCTTGCCGCCGACCTCCAGTTGCGTGGCGTTGAGCCGCTCGAAACCGGCCTTGGACATGAACACTTCGCCGCGCACCTCCAGCGTCGCCGGCCAACCGGTGCCGTGCAGCTTGAGCGGAATGTTGCGCACGGTGCGCACGTTGACGCTGATGTCTTCGCCGGTCGTGCCGTCGCCGCGCGTGGCGCCGCGTACCAGTACGCCATCCTGATACAGCAGGCTGACCGCCAGGCCATCGAGCTTCGGTTCACAGCTGTATTCGACTGTCGCCCCGCCACCGAACAGGTCGCCGGCCGGCAGGTCCAGGCCTTCGGTCACCCGGCGGTCGAACTCGCGCATGTCGGTTTCTTCGAAGGCGTTGCCGAGGCTGAGCATCGGTACTTCGTGACGCACCTGGGTAAACGCCGACAGCGCCGCACTGCCGACTCGCTGGGTCGGCGAATCGCTGGTGATCAATTCGGGGTTGGCCGCCTCAAGGGCCTTGAGCTCGTTGAACAAGCGATCGTATTCGGCGTCCGGAATGCTCGGCTCGTCCAGCACGTGATAACGATAGTTGTGCTGATCCAGCTCAGCGCGCAGCTCTAAAATACGGTTCTTGGCGGCGGTCATAGGTGTTCTCTCATAAAGCAAAAGAGCAGCCGAGGCTGCTCAATTTTCATATTTTGGCCCAGCAAGGGGCTGCATTCGTGGCGAGGGGGCTTGCCCCCGTTCGGTGGCGAAGCCGCCGCAATGCCGGCGAATTCGATGTCGCGGATGGGGCTGCTTCGCAGCCCAGCGGGGGCAAGCCCCCTCGCCACAGAAGCCTGCCCAGCCATTAGATCAACGTTTCTGGGTCAGTGCACGACGCTCGAATTCCACGATGCGCTGACGGTAATGCTCAATCGTCTGGGCGGTCAGTACGCTGCGCTGGTCGTCCTTCAGTTCGCCGTTAAGCTCCTGGGACAATTTACGCGCCGCGGCCACCATCACGTCGAAGGCTTGCTTCGGATGGCGAGGGCCTGGCAGACCCAGGAAGAAGCTCACTGCCGGAGTGCTGAAGTGGTCGATGTCGTCCAGGTCGAATACGCCAGGCTTGACGGCGTTGGCCATGGAGAACAGCACCTCACCGTTACCCGCCATGCTTTCGTGACGGTGGAAAATATCCATCTCGCCGAAACGCAGGCCGCTTTCCAGAATGTTCTGCAACAGCGCCGGGCCCTTGAAGCCGGCAGCGTCGCGGCAGATCACGCTGATCACCAGCACTTCTTCAGCTTGCGGCTGATCTTTTTCACTGACCGATGGCGAAGACTTGGTGTTATCCGGGAAATCGTCGTCGCGACTGCTGAAGCTCGGGCCGCCGTCCAGATCCAGGCTGAGGTTCATGTCACCCTGGGAAGGCTCGCCGTGGCTACGCTTGCCGCGCTTGGAACCCGACTCGCGAGGCTCGCGGGCCGGCATGCTCACCGACGGCAGATCGTGCTCGTCCAGTTGCGGCTCTTTATGCGTGTCCAGCACACGTGGCGGGCCCAGCAGCTCGGCGCTGCTGTCCTCGTCCGGCAGGCTGGACAGACTTCGATCAAGACGGAACTTCAGTTTTCCCTTGCCGCCGCGCATACGGCGCCAGCCATCGAAAAGAATACCGGCAATGACAATAATGCCGATGACGATCAGCCACTCGCGCAGACCGATTTCCATGTAATCCCGTGCCTCTATAAAAAATGCTGAAAAATAAGGGGTTTACAACCTGTAAACCGCTTTAAAACGTGGCGCCAACTCTATGTTCTGACAGGCGTTTTGCCCACGTATACGAAAAATTGACATTAAACTAGCACGACCAAAGGTAACTTTACACCGTCTACCACGTTGGCTAGCGCGAATATGTCGATTGGCCAGCAAGTCGCAGCCAGTAAAAGAGTCCTACAAACCGTAAACTCCCCTTCCTGCAGCCACGGCTCAGGCGTCCACCATCGCCATCGCCTCCTCGACATCCACTGCCACCAGACGTGAACAGCCGGGTTCGTGCATCGTCACACCCATCAGTTGTTCGGCCATTTCCATGGCGATCTTGTTGTGGGTGATATAGATGAACTGCACTGTCTGCGACATCTCTTTTACCAACCGCGCGTAGCGTCCAACGTTAGCGTCATCCAGCGGCGCGTCAACCTCATCGAGCATGCAGAACGGCGCCGGGTTCAACTTGAAGATCGCAAAAACCAGGGCCAATGCGGTCAGGGCCTTTTCGCCACCGGAGAGCAAATGGATGGTGCTGTTCTTCTTTCCTGGCGGCTGCGCCATGATTGTTACCCCTGTATCGAGTAAATCTTCGCCCGTCAGTTCCAAATAAGCGCGGCCTCCACCGAAAACTTTTGGAAAAAGCGCCTGCAAACCGCCATTGATCTGATCAAAGGTATCCTTGAAACGGTTGCGGGTTTCCTTGTCGATCTTGCGAATCACGTTCTCAAGCGTTTCAAGGGCTTCCACCAGATCGTCGTTCTGCGCATCCAGATACCGTTTACGCTCCGATTGTTGCTGGTATTCATCAATGGCCGCCAGGTTGATCGCCCCCAGGCGCTGAATCCTCGCGGCAATGCGCTCGAGCTCTTCCTCGGCCTCCTTTTCGCTGGCCTCGGCGGTCAACGTCGCGAGTACACCGTGGAGATCGTAGCCGTCTTCCAGCAACTGGTCCTGCAAGGTCTTGCGGCGCACGGTCAGGGCCTGCCATTCCATGCGCTGGGTTTCGAGCTGGCTGCGAATCAACTGCGATTGTTGTTCGGCCTGGCTGCGGCGCTTCTCGGCGTCGCGCAGTTCGCGGTCGGCGTCTTCGAGGGCGATCTGCGCAGTCTTGAGTTCTTCGTCGACGGTCATGCGCTTGTCGAGCAGCTCTTCGAGTTTCAGGCGCAGCTCTTCCAGTGGCGCTTCGCCCTCCTCCAGGTTGAGGCTCAGCTGTTCACGTTTTTCGGTCAGGCGTTCGGACTGCATCTGCAGACGTTCGAGCGCCTGGCGCGTGGAATCGTGCTGTGCCTTGAGCGAGCCCAGACGCACCGCCAACTGATGGGCGTGATCCTTGTGTTGCCGCGCTTCCTGACGCACCCGGTCCAGGCGTTCACGCAAACTGTCGCGCTGTGCCAGCAGCAACTCACGCTGTTCGGTGTCCAGCGCCATGCTGTCGAGGGCTTCCTGCAATTGCAGGCGCGCTTCGCCGATGTGTTCGTGCTCCAGGGCCCGCTGTTCGTCCAGCTCGGTGAGCTCTTCGTCGAGACGTTTGCGGCGCAAGGTCAATTGCTCGGCCTTGGCTTTGCCGGCGGACAATTGAGCTTTCAGTTCACCTTGCTGGCGGGCTTCGTCCTGCAGCAAACGGCGCAAATGTTCGCGACCGTTTTCCTGCTGACGCTGTTGCGCCCTGAGATTCTGCAGTTGGGTTTCCAGGGTTTCGACAGCCGCTTCGCGCTCTTCGCGCTCAAGGCCCAGCTGCTGGATTTCCTGACCCCGGGCGAGCACGCCGCTTTCCGCTTCACTGGCCCGACGCACGCGCAGAAAATGCCGACCGACCCAGTAACCGTCACGACTGATCAGGCTCTGTCCAGCCGCCAGTTGGCCGCGCAAGGCCAAGGCCTGTTCGAGGCTGTCGACCGGTTTGACCTGCCCCAGCCAAGGCGACAGATCGATCTGCGCCTCGACCTTATCCAGCAAGCTGCCCGGCACCCGTAGGCCATCGCTGGCGGGGCTGAGCAAACGCAAATCGCCCTGGGCAAAACCCGACAGGTCGAAATCGTTGAAGTCATCCACCAGTACCGCTTGCAGGTCGGCGCCGAGCACAGTCTCTACCGCCAGCTCCCAACCAGCCTCAACCTTGAGGCCTTCGGCCAAACGAGGGCGATCAGCGAGATTCTGTTCGCGCAGCCATTCGGCGGTGCCGGTGCCCGGATCGAGCGCGGCTTGCTGCAAGGCTTCGAGCGAAGCCAGTCGACCGTTGAGCCGCTGCAAATCGCCCTGGGCCTGTTGTTGCGCCGTCAGCGTTTGCTGTAATTGCTGGCGAAGTTGCTCGAGCTTTTCGACCTGAGCCTCTTCACTGGTCTGCAAATCCTCGAGGGTCGCCTCGGATTCAGCGAGTTGCTCATTGAGCGCCATGATCGCCGCGTCTTCCGGATCCGCCGAGAGCAAGGCGCGCTCTTCGCCAAGACGCTTCTGGCGGTCGGCCAGGCGCTCCAGGCTGGTTTCCAGCTGCTGGATCCGCGATTGCTGCACTTCGGCCTGACGGCGCGGCTCGGCGGCGGTCAGGTTGAACGTATCCCACTGCTCTTGCCAGCCATGCATGGTGGTTTCGGATTCTTCCAGCGCGGCAGCGGCCTCTTCAGCGGCGGCGCTGGTGACTTCCTGCTCCGGGGTGAGCATGTCCAGCTCTTCGCCGAGTGTCAGCAGTAGTGTGCGGTCATGGCCGAGGTGAGACTCGGTTTCCAGGCGCGCGCGCTCGGCTTCTTTCAGGTCGTCCTGCAATTGCCGCAAGCGCTGCTGACCGTGCTGGATGCTCTGCTCGACCCGGGCAATGTCGCCGCCGACCGAGTAGAAGCGCCCCTGCACCAGATTGAAGCGTTCCGACAGGTCGTGGTGCCCGTCACGCAGGCGCTCGATGCTCGCGTCGGCATTGCGCTGTTCGGCCACCAGGGCTTCGAAAGAAACTTCCTGGTTACCGATGATCGCTTCACGCTGGCCGACCTGATCGTTCAGCGCCTGCCAGCGCAGGGCCGACAACTGGGCCTTGAGCTGACGCTCCTCGCCCTTGAATTCCTGATACTTCTTGGCGGCTTCGGCCTGGCGGTGCAAGCGTTCGAGCTGACGTTCAAGCTCTTCGCGCAGGTCAGTCAGGCGCTCAAGGTTTTCGTGGGTACGACGAATGCGGTTTTCGGTCTCGCGCCGGCGTTCCTTGTATTTGGAGATGCCCGCGGCTTCCTCAATAAAGTTGCGCAGGTCTTCGGGCTTGGACTCGATCAGTTTGGAGATCATCCCCTGCTCGATGATCGAGTAGCTGCGCGGGCCAAGGCCGGTGCCGAGGAATATGTCGGTGATATCGCGACGCCGGCACTTGGTGCCGTTGAGGTAATAGGTGGTCTGGCTGTCGCGCGTCACTTTGCGGCGAATGGAAATTTCCGCATAGGCCGCGTACTCACCGAGCAGGGTGCCGTCGGAGTTATCGAACACCAGTTCGATGCTCGCCTGGCTCACCGGTTTGCGGCTGGTAGAGCCGTTGAAGATGACGTCGGTCATCGACTCGCCGCGCAGGTTCTTCGCCGAACTCTCGCCCATCACCCAGCGTACGGCGTCGATGATGTTCGATTTGCCGCAGCCATTGGGCCCGACCACCGCCGCCATGTTACTGGGGAAGTTCACCGTGGTCGGGTCGACAAAGGATTTGAACCCCGCCAGCTTGATGCACTTGAGCCGCACGCTCAGGCGTCCGTCAGGGCAGAAACCACCAGATCGCAACTGCGCTGGGCGTAAGCCGTCAGCACTTCGCGGATCTGCGGAAAGTCACGGGCCAGCACGGCAGCAAGCAAGCGTTCGAACAGCTCGAGGAATTCGCTCATTGACGCTTTGCGCTGGTCCAGCGCGAGGAAATAGGCACGGCTCATGGCCGGCTGCAGATTCTCGACGGTTTCCTGCAAGTACGGGTTGTTGGCGAACGGGTACGCGGCACGCATCACATTGAAGCTGTCGTCGACGAACGTGCGGATGTCCTGACGCTCGTAGCTGGCAGTCAGACGTTGCTGGATCTGCACGAACGGCGCCATGTCGGCCTGGGTTTTCCAGGCGCTGGCCACCGAGTTACCGAGCAGAATATAGAGCTCGCTCATCAGCGTGCACAGGCTCCGCACCTTGTGCGGCGTGAGCTCGGTGACGTGAGCGCCCCGTCGCGGCAGGATCGCGATCAGGTGCCGACGCTCGAGGATCAGCAAGGCCTCGCGAACCGAACCACGGCTAACATTGAGGGCCAGCGTGACCTTCTGTTCCTGGATGCGCTCCCCGGGCTTCATTTCGCCGCGAATGATGCGTTCGGCGAGGTGGGAAGCGATTTGCTCGGCGAGGCTGTCCGGCGCCTTGAACGTCATGGTTGTCCTTCAAACTCTTCGATCTGTACAAGCGGCGCAGTGTAGCGCAATTGCTGCGTCAGGGCGGAGTGCCCGTCCGGTGGTTTTTGGCACGATTCAAGCAAAAAAGCAGGCTATCGAACCAACGACAATAATTAAGGAACAGGTGGTTAATCGACAAAATGCGATTTCCTGACCTTTAAGTCAGAAAATCATTGACCGAAAAGTCAGACCTGCTAAATTCGGTTCCTATCGGTTAACAACAATAATGAGTCTGCGAGGCCTTCCGTGATCCAGTTTTTACTAAACCAGGAACTCCGTAGCGAGCACGCCCTGGACCCGAACCTGACCGTGCTCAATTATCTGCGCGACCATGTGGGCAAACCCGGCACCAAAGAAGGCTGCGCCAGCGGTGACTGCGGCGCCTGCACCGTGGTCGTCGGTGAGTTGCAAACGGATGACGACGGCCGCGAGCACATTCGCTATCGCAGCCTCAACTCGTGCTTGACGTTCGTGTCGTCCCTGCACGGCAAACAACTGATCAGCGTCGAAGACCTCAAGCACAAAGGTGAACTGCACAGCGTGCAGAAAGCCATGGTCGAGTGCCACGGCTCGCAGTGCGGCTTCTGCACCCCCGGCTTCGTGATGTCGCTGTTTGCCCTGCAAAAGAACAGCGATGCACCGGATCATGCCAAGGCCCACGAAGCACTGGCCGGCAATCTCTGCCGTTGCACCGGCTACCGGCCGATCCTGGAAGCCGCCGAGCAGTCCTGCTGCGGCAAGCAACCGGACCAGTTCGACGCCCGCGAGGCCGACACCATCGCGCGCCTGAAAGCCATTGCCCCGACCGATATCGGCGAACTCAACAGCGGCGACAAACGCTGCCTGGTGCCGCTGACCGTGGCCGACCTGGCCGACCTCTACGACGCTTATCCACAGGCCCGCCTGTTGGCCGGCGGTACTGACCTGGCGCTGGAAGTCACGCAGTTCCACCGCACCCTGCCGGTGATGATCTACGTCGGTAACGTCGCCGAGATGAAGCGCATCGAACGTTTTGACGATCGCCTGGAAATCGGCGCCGCTACCGCCCTTTCCGATTGCTATGAGGCGTTGAACGCCGAGTACCCGGACTTCGGTGAATTGCTGCAGCGCTTCGCGTCCTTGCAGATCCGCAACCAGGGCACCCTCGGCGGCAACATCGGCAACGCCTCGCCGATTGGTGACTCGCCGCCCCTGCTGATCGCCCTCGGCGCGCAAATCGTGCTGTGCAAAGGCGAAACCCGCCGCACTCTGGCGCTGGAAGATTACTTCATCGATTACCGCGTCACTGCGCGTCAGGAAAGCGAGTTCATCGAGAAGATCATCGTGCCCCGCGCCAGCGTCGAAAAACTGTTCCGCGCCTACAAAGTCTCCAAGCGCCTCGACGATGACATCTCGGCAGTGTGCGCCGCCTTCAACATTCGCCTGGAAAACGGCGTGGTCGCTGAAGCCCGCGTCGCTTTCGGCGGCATGGCCGCGATCCCGAAACGCGCCGCTGCCTGCGAAGCCGCGCTGCTCGGCTCGCCATTCAATAATGCCACCGTTGAACGCGCCTGCGCCGCCCTGGGCGAAGACTTCACACCGCTCTCGGACTTCCGCGCCAGCAAGGAATATCGCCTGCTCAGCGCGCAGAACCTGCTGCGCAAATACTTCATCGAACTGCAAACACCGCACATCGAGACTCGGGTGACCGCTTATGTCTAATCATCACGCCGTAGAGAAGACCCAAGCCGAATTGGCTGAACTGTTCGCCAAGGACCTGACCACCGGTGTCGGCCGCGCCGTCAAGCACGACAGCGCCGCCAAGCATGTGGCCGGTGAAGCGCAGTACATCGACGATCGCCTGGAATTCCCGAACCAGTTGCACGTTTACGCCCGCATGTCAGACCGCGCCCATGCCCGCATCATCAGCATCGACACCTCGCCCTGCTACGCCTTCGAAGGCGTGCGCATCGCCATCACCCACGAAGACGTGCCGGGCCTGAAGGACATCGGTCCGTTGTTGCCGGGCGATCCGCTGCTGGCCATCGACACGGTGCAGTTCGTCGGTCAACCGGTGGTCGCCGTAGCCGCGAAAGATCTGGAGACCGCACGCAAGGCAGCGATGGCCGCGATCATCGAATACGAAGATCTCGAACCGGTGCTGGATGTGGTCGAAGCCCTGCGCAAACGCCACTTCGTACTCGACAGCCATACCCACAAACGCGGCGACTCGGCCACGGCGCTGGCCACCGCCGAGCATCGCATCCAGGGCACGCTGCACATCGGCGGCCAGGAACACTTCTACCTGGAAACCCAGATCTCTTCGGTGATGCCGACCGAAGACGGCGGCATGATCGTCTACTGCTCCACGCAGAACCCCACCGAAGTACAGAAACTGGTGGCCGAAGTGCTGGACGTGTCGATGAACAAGATCGTCGTCGACATGCGTCGCATGGGCGGTGGCTTCGGCGGCAAGGAAACCCAGGCAGCGAGCCCGGCGTGCCTGTGCGCGGTGATCGCGCACCTCACCGGCCAGCCGACCAAGATGCGTCTGCCACGGGTCGAAGACATGCTGATGACCGGCAAGCGTCACCCGTTCTATGTCGAGTACGACGTCGGCTTCGACAGCACCGGTCGCCTGCACGGAATCAATCTGGAACTGGCCGGCAACTGCGGTTGCTCGCCTGACCTGTCGGCATCGATCGTCGACCGTGCGATGTTCCACTCGGACAACTCGTACTACCTGGGCGATGCGACCATCAACGGTCACCGCTGCAAGACCAACACTGCGTCGAACACCGCCTACCGTGGTTTCGGCGGCCCGCAAGGCATGGTCGCGATCGAAGAAGTGATGGACGCCATCGCCCGTCACCTGGCCCTTGATCCGCTGGCGGTGCGCAAAGCCAACTACTACGGCAAGACCGAGCGCAACGTCACTCACTACTACCAGACCGTCGAGCACAACATGCTCGAGGAAATGACCGCCGAACTGGAAGAAAGCAGCCAGTACCATGAGCGCCGCGAAGCGATCCGTCGCTATAACGCCAACAGCCCGATCCTGAAAAAAGGCCTGGCACTGACCCCGGTGAAATTCGGCATTTCCTTCACCGCCAGCTTCCTCAACCAGGCCGGTGCCCTGGTGCACGTCTACACCGACGGCAGCATCCACCTGAACCACGGCGGCACCGAAATGGGCCAGGGCCTGAACACCAAGGTCGCGCAGGTCGTGGCCGAAGTGTTCCAGGTGGAAATGGACCGCGTACAGATCACCGCGACCAACACCGACAAGGTGCCGAACACCTCGCCGACCGCGGCGTCCAGCGGTGCCGACCTGAACGGTAAAGCTGCGCAGAACGCCGCGGAAACCATCAAGAAACGCCTGGTGGAATTCGCCGCTCGCCAGTACAAAGTCAGCGAAGAGGACGTGGAATTCCACAACGGCCACGTGCGGGTCCGCGATCACATCCTGACTTTCGAAGCATTGATCCAGCAGGCGTATTTCGCCCAGGTGTCGCTGTCGAGCACCGGGTTCTACAAGACCCCGAAAATCTACTACGACCGCAGCCAGGCCCGTGGCCGTCCGTTCTACTACTTCGCCTTTGGCGCAGCGTGCTGCGAAGTGCTGGTCGACACCCTGACCGGCGAATACAAGATGCTGCGCACCGACATCCTCCACGACGTCGGCGCCTCGCTGAACCCGGCCATCGACATCGGCCAGGTCGAGGGCGGTTTCATCCAGGGCATGGGCTGGCTGACCATGGAAGAGCTGGTGTGGAACAACAAGGGCAAGCTGATGACCAACGGCCCGGCCAGCTACAAGATCCCGACCGTGGCGGACATGCCGCTGGACCTGCGGGTGAAGCTGGTGGAAAACCGCAAGAACCCGGAAGACACGGTGTTCCATTCCAAGGCCGTGGGCGAGCCGCCGTTCATGCTCGGCATTGCGTCTTGGTGTGCGATCAAGGACGCCGTGGCGAGCCTGGGCGATTACAAGCATCAACCGAAAATCGACGCACCGGCGACCCCGGAGCGGGTGTTGTGGGGCTGTGAGCAGATGCGCCAGCTGAAGGCGGCGAAGGCTGTCGAGGCTGAAACCGAGTTGGCTTCGCTTTAAGACCGAGGTGCGGCCTTCGCGAGCAAGCCCGCTCCCACATTGAAATGCATTCCAAATGTGGGAGCGGGCTTGCTCGCGAAGAGGCCGGTACAGACAACAGAGATGTTGAGGTGAAACATGTACAACTGGATCGACGCCCTCGCCGACCTGCAAAACCGGGGTGAGCCCTGCGTGCTGGTGACCATTATCGAAGAGCTCGGCTCTACGCCGCGCAATGCCGGTTCGAAGATGGTCATCAGCGCGAACCAGGCCTTCGACACCATCGGTGGCGGGCACCTGGAATACAAGGCCATGAAGATCGCCCGCGAGATGCTGACCAGCGGCAAGCAGGACACTCATCTGGAGCGTTTCAGCCTCGGCGCCAGCCTCGGCCAGTGCTGCGGCGGTGCCACCGTTCTGTTGTTCGAACCGATGGGCCAAGTGCAGGCGCAGATCGCCGTGTTCGGTGCCGGCCACGTCGGCCGCGCCCTGGTGCCGCTGCTGGCCAGCCTGCCTTGCCGGGTACGCTGGATCGACTCGCGGGAAGAGGAATTCCCCGAACAGATCCCCCACGGCGTGCGCAAGATCGTCAGCGAAGAACCGGTGGATGAAATCGATGACCTGCCCGCCGGCAGCTATTGCATCGTGATGACCCACAACCACCAGCTCGACCTCGAACTGACCGCTGCGATCCTCAAGCGCAATGACTTCGCCTACTTCGGACTGATCGGTTCGAAGACCAAACGGGTGAAGTTCGAACACCGCTTGCGCGACCGCGGTTTCGACAACAGCGTCGTGCAACGCATGCGCTGCCCGATGGGCATCGGCGAAGTCAAAGGCAAGCTGCCTGTGGAAATCGCCATCTCCATCGCCGGCGAGATCATCGCCACCTATAACGCGAACTTCGGCCAGCACACCGCCAGCGCCGGATCGATTGCCAAACTGCTGCCTGCGTCACGCCGCAGCCAAACCGCAAACTTGAAAGCCTCGAACTGAGAATCTCATGCCTTTGACTCGCAAAGCTTACCGCGCCGCCATCCTGCACAGCATCGCCGACCCAGCCGAAGTCGGTATCGAAGCCTCCTACGAGTATTTCGAAGACGGTTTGCTGGTGGTCGATAACGGCCAGATCAGCGCCCTCGGCCACGCCAGCGAATTGCTGCCGACCCTGCCGGCGGACATCGATGTCACCCACTATCAGGATGCGCTGATCACTCCGGGCTTCATCGACACCCACATCCACTTGCCACAAACCGGCATGGTCGGCGCCTATGGCGAGCAATTGCTGGACTGGCTCAACACCTACACCTTCCCGTGCGAAAGCCAGTTCGCCGACAAGGCCCACGCTGACGAAGTCGCGGACATTTTCATCAAAGAACTGCTGCGCAATGGCACCACCACCGCACTGGTGTTCGGCAGCGTGCACCCGCAATCGGTGAACTCGTTCTTCGAAGCGGCCCGGCAGCTCGACCTGCGGATGATCGCCGGCAAGGTGATGATGGACCGCAATGCCCCGGACTACCTGACCGACACCGCCGAATCCAGCTACGTGGAAAGCAAGGCATTGATCGAGCGCTGGCACGGCAAGGGTCGCCTGCACTACGCCGTCACCCCACGCTTCGCGCCGACCAGCACCCCGGAACAACTGACCCTGGCCGGCCAGTTGCTCAGCGAGTTCCCTGACCTGTACATGCAGACCCACATCAGCGAAAACCTCAAGGAAATCGAGTGGGTCAAGGCGTTGTTCCCGGAGCGTAAAGGCTACCTGGACGTTTACGATCACTACCAGTTGCTCGGCGAGCGCTCGGTGTTCGCCCACGGCGTGCACCTGTGTGATGAAGAGTGCGCACGACTGGCAGAAACCGGTTCGGCCATCTCGTTCTGCCCGACCTCGAACTTCTTCCTCGGCAGCGGTCTGTTCAACCTGCCGATGGCCGAGAAGCACAAACTCAATGTCGGCATCGGCACCGATGTCGGCGGTGGCACCAGTTTCTCGCTGCTGCAAACCCTTAACGAAGCCTATAAGGTGATGCAGCTGCAGGGTGCGCGCCTGAGCCCGTTCAAGTCGCTGTACCTGGCGACGCTTGGCGGCGCCCGTGCGCTGCGCCTGGAAGACAAGATCGGCACCCTGCAACCGGGCACCGACGCCGACTTCCTCGTGCTGGACTACAACGCCACGCCGCTGCTGGGCTATCGCCTGAAACAGGCCAATAACATCGCCGAGACGTTGTTTGTGTTGATGACGCTGGGGGATGACCGGACGGTGCTGCAGACGTATGCGGCAGGCAATCTGGTGCATCAGCGCTAAATTTCTCCGGGCATAAAAAATCCCCCGCCGCTTTTCAGCCCGGGGGATTTTTTGTGTCTTCAAGGCCGCCTTCGCGAGCAAGCCCGCTCCCACAGGGGATTTGTGAACAGCACAGATCAAATGTGGGAGCGGGCTTGCTCGCGAATCAGGCGACGCGATCTATCAGATTTTCGCTGGCGAACGCCCGGGCTTTTTGGTCTGCAGCAAATGCGAGAACACCGCATGCAGATCATCCGAAGCACTTTCCTCGTCGAGGTTGAGCTTGCTGTCGATGTGATCCATGTGGTGCATCATCAGGTTCACTGCCAACTCACCGTTCCGCGCCTCGATGGCATCGATCAGCTGGGTATGCTCGTCGTAGGAGCAATGGGATCGGTTGCCGCTTTCGTACTGGGCGATGATCAGCGAAGTCTGCGACACCAGGCTGCGCTGGAAGCTGATCAGCGGCGCGTTCTTCGCCGCTTCGGCCAGTTTCAGATGGAATTCACCCGACAGGCGGATACCGGCACCGCGATCGCCACGGGAGAAGCTGTCGCGCTCATCGTTGACCATCTGCCGCAATTCGGCAATTTGCTCGGCAGTGGCGTGCACGACAGCCAGTTCTGTGATGGCGCGCTCCACCAGGCGCCGGGCCATGAACACTTGACGGGCCTCTTCAACGCTCGGGCTGGCAACCACGGCGCCACGATTCGGACGCAGCAGCACCACGCCTTCATGGGCCAGGCGCGACAAGGCGCGGCGAATGATGGTGCGGCTGACCCCGAAAATTTCCCCCAGCGCTTCTTCGCTCAACTTGGTGCCGGGCGCCAGACGCTGCTCGAGGATGGCCTCGAAGATATGTGCGTAGACAATATCGTCCTGAGTACCGCTACGGCCGGCTTTGCCTGCTCGCGGTTGTTTCTTTAGGGGTTGCAACTGTTCGTTCATGGGCACTCGAGTCGGAAAAACTGCGGCGAATTGACGGTGACTGTAATACGGCACAGTGGGTCGCTGGCAAGTATCGCGTAAAAAACACCGCGATTGTACACAATGGATGGTGGCAACACGACTGTACGGCTGAAAGTCGCCTCGGCTGTATCGCAACGCCTGATTACTTTTGAGTTTAGGCTTGTTCGCAGAATCCGCCTTTTTGGCACGCTCCCTGTGGGAGCGGGCTTGCTCGCGAATGCGGCGGCACATTCAACATCAATGTGACTGACAAACCGCTTTCGCGAGCAAGCCCGCTCCCACAGGGTTCAGCGTTGCAGCAGACATCTTCTTCTGTATAAGGAACACCACCGTCATGAACGACGCCACGCACGCGCAGCTCCGCCCTTTGGCCGACACCTCGCCCTCGGCCATCGTCGCCGGGTTCATCGCCATGATGACCGGCTACACCAGCTCCCTGGTGCTGATGTTTCAGGCCGGGCAAGCGGCGGGCCTGAGCAGCGGGCAGATTTCTTCGTGGATCTGGGCGATCTCGATCGGCATGGCGGTGTGCTCCATTGGCCTGTCCCTGCGCTATCGCACGCCGATCACCATTGCCTGGTCGACCCCCGGCGCCGCGCTGCTGATCACCAGCCTGGGCGGCGTGAGCTACGGCGAAGCCATTGGTGCCTATATGACCTGCGCGGTGCTGGTAACGATTTGCGGGCTGACCGGCAGCTTCGAACGGCTGATGAAAAAGATTCCGGCATCCTTGGCCGCCGCCTTGCTGGCAGGGATCCTGTTCAAGATCGGCAGCGAGATTTTCGTTGCCGCGCAACACCGCACCGCCCTGGTACTGGGTATGTTTGTCACTTACCTGGTGGTCAAGCGCCTGTCGCCGCGCTATGCGGTGTTGGCTGCATTGCTGGTCGGCACGGCATTGTCAGGGTTCATGGGGCTGCTGGACTTCAGCGGTTTTCACCTGGAAGTGGCTACACCGGTCTGGACCACGCCGCAGTTCTCCCTGGCGGCGACCATCAGCATCGGTATTCCGCTGTTTGTCGTCGCCATGACCTCACAAAACATGCCCGGCATCGCCGTATTGCGCGCCGATGGCTACACGGTGCCTGCCTCACCACTGATCACCACCACCGGCATCGCCAGTTTGCTGCTGGCACCGTTCGGCTCCCACGGGATCAATCTGGCGGCGATCAGCGCGGCGATCTGCACCGGGCCGCATGCCCACGAGGATCGTAACAAGCGCTACACCGCCGCCGTCTGGTGCGGAATTTTCTATGGGATCGCCGGCGTGTTCGGCGCGACGCTCGCGGCATTGTTCGCTGCGCTGCCCAAGGAACTGGTGCTGTCGATTGCTGCACTGGCGCTGTTCGGCTCAATCATCAATGGCTTGAGCATCGCCATGAGCGAGGTGAAGGAACGTGAAGCGGCGCTGATCACCTTCATGGTCACGGCATCGGGGCTGACGCTGTTTTCCATCGGTTCGGCGTTCTGGGGAATTGTGGCGGGGGTTCTAACGATGGTGATTCTGAACTGGCGTAAAAGCTTTTGATCTTCGCAAAAAAAAAACGGCGACCCTTGGGTCGCCGTTTTTTTCAGAACATCAAGCTACCGGATTGATCGGCTTTTCCGGGTACCAGACGTCCAGCAGCGGGCTGACTTCAACGCTGGTCAGCTCGGTGCGGCCCTTGAGCCAGGCTTCAACGGCAGCGCGCTGTTCAGCGCTGACCGAGCCACGCTTCTGCAGGCAAACCAGACCGTAGTCGTCGCCGCCAACATAGCCCAGGCCGTTGGCTTCCATGGCTTCTTTGAGGAACGCATCGAGGAAAGCATCAATGGCTTCATCAGCCAAATCTTCTTTGAAATCCAGGTTCAGTTCGAAACCCAGCTCTTGAAATTCATCGACGCACAGTTTTTTGCGCAGACGCTGGGAACGGTTAGTCGCCATTGGAACAATCCTCTTAAGTAATAACGGGCGGCACTTTAGCAGTTTAAGCCGCCGATTGCCTGACTCTCTGGGCCACCACGCCTACCGTCGGTAAAAAAATAGCCGATCAGACAGCCCTCGCACGGCACAAGCCGTAGCACCTTGGGGCATAATGCCGACACTTTCATGACCATTGAGGGAATTTATCTCCATGCCCTCGTCTTTTTCCCCTCGACTGTAGGGTTTTATTTCAGATGATCAAATCTTTGCGTCCATTGCTGTTGGCCGGTTTCCTTCTCCCCCTGGCCCTCTCCGTTTCCGCTGCCCAGATCAATACTGCGTTGTCGCCCAACGTTGAAAAAGCCCTGAAAGCCAGCAAGTTGCAGGACAACGCCTTGTCGCTGGTGATGATCCCGCTCACCGGCCCCGGCACCCCGACGGTGTTCAACGCCGACGTGTCGGTCAACCCGGCGTCGACCATGAAACTGGTCACCACCTACGCGGCGCTGGAAATGCTCGGCCCGAACCACCAGTGGAAAACCGAGTTCTACACCGACGGCACCCTCAGTGGCGGCATTCTCAACGGCAACCTCTACCTCAAGGGTGGCGGCGATCCGAAGCTGAACATGGAAAAACTCTGGCTGTTGATGCGCGACCTGCGCGCCAACGGTGTCACTCAGGTCACCGGCGACCTGGTGCTGGATAAAACCTTCTTCGTGCAACCGCAACTGCCGGAGTTCAATGACGACGGCAATGACGATAACAAGCCGTTCCTGGTCAAGCCCGACTCGCTGCTGGTCAACCTCAAGGCGCTGCGCTTCGTTGCGCGCAATGACTCGGGCAAAGTACTGGTCTCGGTGGAACCGCCGATTGCGAGCATCCGCATCGACAATCAGGTCAAGGCCCTCAATTCCAAACAATGCACCGGTGGCGTGCGTTACAACCCGGTGGCGCAAGCCGATGGCAGCGTGACCGTGACGGTCGGCGGTCAATTGGGTGAAGGCTGCAGCTCGCAGACTTACCTGTCGCTGCTCGACCACGCGACCTACACCGCCGGCGCCGTTCGCGCGATCTGGAAAGAACTGGGCGGCAGCATTCAGGGCAAGGATGTGCTGGCGCCAACACCCAAAGAGGCCAAGGTCCTGGCCCGGGCATTCTCCCCGGACCTGGCGGAAATCATCCGCGACATCAACAAATACAGTAACAACACCATGGCCCAGCAGTTGTTCCTGAGCCTTGGCCAACGCTTTCGCACCGATGCCGATGGTGACGACGCCAAGGCCGCCCAGCGTGTCGTGCGCCAGTGGCTGGCGAAAAAGGGCATCACCGCGCCGCATCTGGTGATGGAGAACGGCTCCGGCCTGTCCCGTTCCGAGCGCGTCAGCGCCCGGGAAATGGCCTCGATGCTCGAAGCGGCATGGCACAGCCCGTATGCCGCCGAGTACATCAGTTCGATGCCGATTGCCGGCACCGACGGCACCATGCGCAAACGCCTGAAGACCACGGCGATGCGCGGCGAAGCCCACGTCAAGACCGGCACCCTGAACACCGTGCGGGCGATTGCCGGTTTCAGTCGCGACATCAACGGCAACACCTGGGCGGTGGTGGCGATCCTCAACGACAAGGCCCCATTCGGCGCTTCTTCGGTGCTTGATCAGGTGCTGCTGGACCTGTACCGCCAACAGAAACTGCCGCAGACGGCTTCGGTGTTGTAACCCGCCCCCTGAGAACCACAGAGATCCACTGTGGGAGCGAGCTTGCTCGCGATGGCGGCCTGACAGTCAACAATGATGTTGAATGTTATGGCCTCATCGCGAGCAAGCTCGCTCCCACAGGGTCAATGGATAGCCCGGGTTAATTCATTTCCGCCTCAACCCGATCCCTTCCTGCCTGCTTCGCCGCATAAACCCCTGAATCCGCGCGCAACAGCAAGGCATCGGCGCCCTCCCCGGCCCGCCAACTGGCAATCCCGAAACTGGCGGTAATCGTACCGACACCGTCTATGGGTGAACTGCGCAAGCCTTGCCACAATTGCTGGGCCAACATATGGGCATGTTCGCCGTTGATATCCGGGCACAGCACCATGAACTCCTCTCCGCCCAAGCGGCAGAACACATCGGTGCGGCGCAGCCGGTGGCCAATCCGTTCACACACGGCCTGCAACACCCGGTCACCGATGGCATGCCCATGCAGGTCATTGATGCGCTTGAAATGGTCGATATCGAGCATGATCACCGACAGATCCCCACCGCCGCGCTCCACCCGGGCCATTTCGGTGGTCAGGCGCTCCTGGAAATAACGCCGGTTGTGGATACCGGTCAGTGCATCGGTGACCGACAACGCGCGCAGTTCCTCTTCCACCCGCTTCATATCGGAAATGTCCGAGATGTAGCCGTGCCACAGCACGCCGCCACCGGGTAGCTCCTCCGGCGTGGCTTCGCCGCGAACCCAACGCAAACCACGTTGCGGCAGTTGCACGCGGTATTCCTCGCGCCAGGGGCTGAGGGTGTCGGCCGAAGCACGGATCGAGGCGCGGACACGGGCAGAGTCTTGAGGGTGAATCCGGGTGAAAATCGCTTCGGCATTGAACAGCAACACATCGGGTTCGAGCTCGTAGATCTCGCGAATACCGTCGCTGGCGTAGATCACGCTGAAACGCCCGTCGAACTCCATCTTGAACTGATAGATGCCACCGGGCACATGGGCGCTGAGTTTCTTCAACAGCAGGTCCCGCGCCGCGAGTGCTTCGTGGACCCGTTTGCGTTCGGTGATGTCGATGCACACCGCCAGGTGCCCGACCCACAGGCCTTGCTCGTCGAGCACTGGCGTGGCGAGCATGTTGACCATCAAATGGCTGCCCTCGCCGCGCACCAGCGTCCATTCCCGCGCCTCGTGACCGCCCTCCACGTCACCTTCGACCAGCATCGCGTGGCAGGTCGGCACCGGTTTGCCATAGCGTGTGCTCAACTCTGCCGAGCGAGCGACCAGTTCCCGGGGCAGGTGCAGGCTCTCCAGCGTCATATGGCCGACCACTTCGGCGCTGGTGTAGCCAAGCATTTGCTCGGCGCCGGCGTTGAAGGTGCTGATGACGCCGCGCAGGTCGGTGGCGATGATCGCAACCTGGGTGGCGGCATTCAGCACGCCACGCAACTGACCATGGGTACCGCGCAGCTCCTGCTCCCGATCGCGCAGCTCCCGGGTTCGTTGCTCGACCAGTTTCAGCGCGCGCTGACGCTGACTGACCAACACATACAGCAAGGCACTGAGCAACACGCTGAGCAATCCACCCAACACCACCAGGCTGGTCACCGAGGAATGGTTGGCCTGCAAGAACGCGTCGCTGGGCTGGATATCGACTTGATAGTCATGGTCGGCCATGCGCAACAGGCGAGTGGCGGACAACTCGCTGATGGCCGGCGGGTTGGGCGACTCGAACAGCACTTCGTGCTGGTCGCTGGTCGACAAATCGAGGATGCGCACCGAGAGATAATCACGGCTCGCGTCCGGCAGTCCGTCGGCCAGCAACTGGCGCATGCTGATCACGGCCATCACATAACCGAAGGGCTTCGTGGCTTTGCCGCTCTGACTGTTGCGCTGCATGACCGGTGCGACCAGCAGCACGCCTCGCGCATAAGCCGGCTCGATGCTCACCAGATGCATCGGTTGCGACACCGCCATGTCGCCATGCTGATCGACCCGATCGAGCGTGGCACGACGCAAGGGCTGGGCCAGCAAGTCGTAACCGAGGGGCGAGCCGAGTTTGCTTTGCGTCTGGCTATACAGCACCACGACGTACTCATCTCGCTCGCCAGCCAGTTGCAGTTGGCCGGCGGCGTTGAGCTCTCTCAGGGTGAAGCCGCTCAAGCCGTCGTCGCGCACTCGTTGCTCGAATGCCGCCCGCTGGTCACGAGTGACCCGTTCGGCATAGGAATAAGCCTGGGTTCGTAGCAGCAAAGGCCGGGTGTAACCATCGAATTCCGCTCGGGAAACCGAATTGGAATTGGCGAAAAACCGGCGCAGGCCATCGAGGCGTTGTTCCTGATCTTCGAAACGCTCTTCGATACGGCTGTAACGTTCACTGGCCAGCAGTTGGAAACGTTGCCGCAATTGATGGTGGAACAGATTCAGCGTCGACCACGCCAGCAATCCGGTGAGCACCCCGCCGACAAGCAATACCAGCAGCGCGACCAGCCAGGCCGAGACATCTTCACGAATAAAACCCAGGATCTTTGGGCGCACGGCGTGCAACGACATAAAACACAAACTCAAAACGCCAAGTGCGGAGAAACCCTTTGGCCATGCGTTGAGTTATAGCTATTAGCCACTAATTTGACCAGCACTGTAGGAGCGAGCCTGCTCGCGATGGATTCGAAAGCGCCGCGTACATCCAGGATGTCCGCGTTATCGTTATCGACCATCGCGCGCAGGCTCGCTCCTACAAAGGGGCAATCATCAACGTGCCATGATTTTCCAGGCGCGATGGATCTTGGCGTTGCGGGCAAAATCCGGATCGATGGTCTGCGCGGTGATGTCCTCCACCGCATAACGCTCGCCGAGATTGGCCTCCAGTTCGAACTTGCGGAAGTTGTTGGAGAAGTACAACACGCCACCGGGCGCCAGACGCGCCATGGCCAGGTCGATCAGTTGCACCTGGTCGCGTTGCACGTCGAAGACGCCTTCCATGCGCTTGGAGTTGGAGAACGTCGGCGGGTCGATGAAGATCAGGTCGTACTCGTCACGACTGGCTTCGAGCCACGCCATCACATCGCCCTGCTCCAGGCGGTTCTTGTCGGAAAAACCGTTCAGCGACAGGTTGCGACGCGCCCAATCGAGATAGGTTTTCGACAGGTCGACACTGGTGGTGCTGCGCGCGCCGCCCTTGGCTGCGTGAACACTGGCGGTCGCGGTGTAGCAGAACAGATTGAGGAAGCGTTTGCCGGCGGCCTCTTTCTGGATACGCATGCGCATCGGCCGATGGTCGAGGAACAGACCGGTGTCGAGGTAGTCGGTAAGGTTCACCAGCAGCTTCACGCCACCTTCATTGACCTCGACGAATTTGCCCTGCGCGGCCTGGCGCTCGTATTGCCGGGTGCCGCTCTGACGCTCGCGGCGCTTGACCACCACACGGCTCTTGTCGATGTTCAACGCCTGCGGAATCGCCGCCAGGGCATCGAACATGCGGGCCGAGGCCTTTTCCGGATCGATAGATTTCGGCGCGGCGTACTCCTGAACATGGACCCAATCCTGATACAGGTCGATGGCCATGGAATATTCCGGCATGTCGGCATCGTACACGCGGTAGCAGTCGATGCCTTCACGCTTGACCCACTTGCCCAGGGCCTTGAGGTTCTTTTGCAGGCGGTTGGCGAACATCTGCCCGCCTTCGCTCAGGCGCGGTTGCTCGACCACCGGAGCCGGTGCCGGCGTCGGTTTGATCGGATTACCGTTTTTGTTGAACTTGCGCTCTTGCGGTTCGTTCGGCGCCTGATCGTAGGCGGCTTGCTCGCGCTCGACCTGACGCTGTTCCGGCGTACGGCGCTCGCCGGTGACGAACTGATCCGGCAGCACCTTGATCAGCAACAGCTTGCACGGCAAGGCACCGTTCCAGAACGAATACTGCTTGTGGCTGCGGATGCCCATGCGCTTGCCCAGGTCCGGCGCGCCGGTGAACACCGCCGCTTCCCAGTTCAGGCAGGCCTGACGCAGGCGCTCGCCGAGGTTCTGGTAGAGGTAGAGCAGGCTCGCCTCATCGCCCAGACGCTCGCCGTATGGAGGGTTGCAGATCACCAGGCCTTTCTGGTTTTGGTCCGGGCGCGGCTCGAAAGTTGCGACCTCACCCTGGTAGATCTTGATCCACTCGCTCAGGCCGGCACGCTCGACGTTGTTACGGCCCGGTTGAATCAGCCGCGGATCGGCTTCGTAGCCGCGAATCCACAAGGGTGGCTTGGCCATGCCGGCCGCCGCGCGCTCGCTGGCTTCTTCGTGCAGTTTTTTCCACAGCGCCGGGACGTGACCGAGCCAGGCGGTGAAGCCCCACTGCTCGCGACGCAGGTTCGGCGCGATGTCGGCAGCGATCATCGCCGCCTCCACCAGGAAGGTGCCGACACCGCACATCGGGTCGGCCAGCGCGCCGCCTTCGGCCGCGATACGTGGCCAGCCGGAGCGAATCAGGATGGCGGCCGCGAGGTTTTCCTTGAGTGGCGCCGCGCCTTGCTGCAGGCGATAGCCGCGCTGGTGCAGGCTGTGGCCCGACAGGTCCAGGGAAAGAATGGCTTCGCCGCGGTCCAGGCGCAGGTGAATGCGCAGGTCCGGGTTGAGCTTGTCGATGGACGGACGGTCGCCTTGCGGAGTGCGCAATTTGTCGACGATGGCATCCTTGACCTTCAGCGCGCCGAAGTGGGTGTTATCGATACCCGAGCCATGGCCGCTGAATTCGACGGCCAGGGTGCCGTCATTGAGCATGTGGTCTTCCCACTCGATGTCCAGCACGCCGTGGTACAGATCTTCAGCGTCCTTCATCGGGAAACGCTTGAGCACCAGCAGCACACGGTTGGCCAGACGCGACCACAGGCACAGGCGATAAGCGGTTTCCATGGTGGCCATGCCGCGCACGGCAGAGGTGTGCTCCCGCGCTTCCTCAAGGCCAAGCCCGACGGCTTCCTCGATGAGCAGGCCTTCAAGGCCTTTTGGGCAAGTGAGGAAGAGTTCGAAACGATCGGACATGGGAATTCCAGAACCTTTAGCTAAGTGACCGGGCAACGCATTGCCGGTCCGGTTTTCAATCAGGCACTTTTCTCGAAGAGCGCCCGCGTGGCACGAAGGTGTGCCGTTCCACCCCTGCTGCCCGGGTTAAATGAGCTTAGATGCAAGGACAGATAAAAAAGTTGATGCAACAAAATGTCATAAGTCGACCCTTCGTCGAATAGTGCATCCCGGTAACGGGAGCCATTCTCACTAAAGGATTAAGTCCATCATCCAGCGCAGGGCCGATCATACCGGGGTTTGGCCAATAAATACGGTAAAACGCGCTGTTACTTATGGCCTTAGCACATGAACAGTTACGTTCTTATGACAAAACGATCATTCCCTCGATGTGACGCATTGGTTAGAACTCAACTCAGGTTGGCGCCGCAATGACGCCAACACCTTGGCTCGTCACGCCGGCAGCGAGCCCCCAACGGCAGAGTTTTTCTGCCAGACCTCAATTGAGGTCGACGCGATAAATACAGTCAACAAGTGAGGGCAACACCCTATGAGAAGACTTAAGCGTGATCCGTTGGAAAGAGCATTTTTGCGCGGATATCAATATGGCGTTGGTGGTAAATCCCGTGAGCTTTGCCCATTTACTCTACCGTCGGTACGTCAAGCCTGGATCAATGGCTGGCGAGAAGGACGCGGCGACAACTGGGACGGTATGACCGGCACTGCGGGAATCCACAGACTCAACGAACTTCACGCCGTCGGCTAATTACAGGGCAAAACACTCCGACACGACAATCTGATTTTGTACTGAATTAACCACGCACGTCCCATCCGGACGGCGGGCTGCGGCCCAGGGGCTCCTTTGAAGGAGCCCTTTTTTATGCCTGCAAAAAAAACCGACCTTGAGCTGCGAATGCACCACCTGTGGGAGCGAGCTTGCTCGCGATAGCGGCTTAACATTCAACAATGATGTTGGCTGTGAGTGCGCCATCGCGAGCAAGCTCGCTCCCACAGGGGTTAGCGCAAGGCGGCGATGGCGTCGACGGACTCGCGAATCAGCGCCGGGCCCTTGTAGATGAAGCCCGAGTAGATCTGCACCAGGCTCGCGCCCGCAGTGATTTTCTCTGCCGCGTGCTTGCCTTCGGTAATGCCGCCGGCAGCGATGATCGGCAGGCGACCGCTCAGCTCCGATGCCAGTACTTTCACGGTGTGGGTGCTCTTGTCGCGAACCGGTGCACCGGACAAACCACCGGCTTCGTCGCCATGCTCCATGCCTTCGACGCCTACGCGGCTCAGGGTGGTGTTGGTGGCGATGACGGCATCCATTCCGGTTTCGATCAGCGCTTGCGCAACTTGCGCGGTTTCTTCGTCGCTCATGTCCGGCGCGATCTTGATCGCCAGCGGTACATGTTTGCCATGACGCAATGCCAGTTCCGCGCGGCGCTCGGCCAGATCGGCCAGCAACTGCTTGAGCGAATCGCCAAATTGCAGGCTGCGCAGGCCCGGTGTATTCGGAGAACTGACGTTGACCGTCACATAGCTGGCGTGGGCGTAAACCTTGTCCAGGCAGATCAGGTAGTCGTCCACGGCACGCTCGACCGGCGTATCGAAGTTCTTGCCGATGTTGATGCCCAGCACCCCCTTGTACTTGGCCGCCGCCACGCGGGCCAGCAGGTGATCGACGCCGAGGTTGTTGAAACCCATGCGATTGATGATCGCCTCGGCTTCCGGCAAACGGAACAGGCGTGGCTTCGGGTTGCCCGGCTGCGGACGTGGGGTGATGGTGCCGATTTCGACAAAACCGAAACCCAGTTGGGCAAAACCATCGATGGCCGCGCCGTTCTTGTCCAGACCGGCGGCCAGCCCCACCGGATTCGGGAAGTCCAGGCCCATGACATTCACAGGCATTTTCGCCGGAGCCTTGCACAGCAAGCCGTTGAGCCCAAGACGCCCGCCCGCGCCGATCAGGTCCAGGGACAGATCGTGGGAGGTTTCCGGGGAAAGTTTGAACAACAGCTGACGGGCCAGGGTGTACATGGGCGGATTTGACTCGATTGGCGGCGAATTGAGGCGGCGATTATAGCCGGGCACGGGGTGGCAAGCGAGGCGTGAGATCAAATCAACCGTTAATGGCATATGCCTTGCACCACTCCAGGCACCGGCCCCCATTCCAACGTCGGGATGGGTGCAAAGACAATGGCGTCGTCCCCGGCCTGCTCATGCAAGTACTCGGGACGACGTTTTTTTTGCAAGGTGAACACGCAATGAACGAACCGTCAGCCGGCCCTCTGGCCTGGGTCAATGGCAGCGATGCCCCGGAAAAAACCGAAATCAATCTCGGCTTCATGGCCCTGAGCGACTGCGCCTCGGTGGTGGTCGCCGCTACCCAGGGCTTTGCCCAGCCCCACGGCTTGACCCTGAACCTCAAGCGTCAGTCGTCCTGGGCCAACCTGCGGGACAAACTGGTCAGCGGCGAACTCGATGCAGCCCACAGCCTCTACGGCCTGATTTACGCCGTTCACCTGGGCATCGGTGGCGTGGCCGCGACCGACATGGCGGTGTTGATGGGCCTGAATCAGAACGGCCAGAGCATCAATCTGTCCCGCGGTTTGCAGGCACTCGGGGTGAGCACTCCTGAAGCACTGGATCGGCACGTGCACCAAACTCGCCCAAAACTCACCTTCGCCCAGACTTTTCCAACCGGCACCCACGCCATGTGGTTGTATTACTGGCTCGCCAGCCAGGGCATTCACCCGCTACTGGATGTCGACAGCGTCGTGGTGCCGCCACCGCAAATGGTCGCGCACCTGCGAGCCGGGCGTATCGACGGGTTCTGCGTCGGCGAACCCTGGTCCGCCAGCGCGGTGCAACAGGACCTCGGCTTCACCCTGGCCACGACCCAGACCATCTGGCCCGATCATCCGGAAAAAGTCCTCGGCTGCACCCGTGCGTTCGTCGAGCAATACCCCAATACCGCGCGGGTGCTGGTGATGGCGGTGCTGGAGGCCAGCCGCTTCATCGAAGAAAGCACCGAGAATTGCCGCAGTACCGCACAATTGCTCAGTGCCGCGCAGTACCTTGACGCACCACTGGACTGCATCGAACCGCGCCTGCTGGGCGAATACGCCGACGGCCTCGGCCATCGCTGGCAAGACCCGCACGCACTGCGCTTGCACGGGAATGGCAAGGTCAACCTGCCGTACCTGTCCGACGGCATGTGGTTCATGACCCAATTCCGCCGCTGGGGTTTGTTGCGCGATGACCCGGACTATCTCGCAGTGGCCCGGCAGGTGCAGCAACTGGACCTGTACCGTGAAGCCGCCAGTGCCGTCGGCGTCGCCTCGTCAGCCGGGGAGATGCGCAGCAGTCAGTTGATCGACGGCAAAATCTGGGACGGTTCGGACCCGGCCGGTTATGCCCGCAGTTTCAAACTGCACGCCATGAGCGACAGCTCGCACCGATCCGCCAGCCGCTGACAGGAGACGATGAACATGCTGCGTATCCTGCTGATCAACGACACCGCTAAAAAAGTCGGACGCCTGAAGGCCGCCCTGACCGAGGCCGGATTCGAGGTCATCGACGAATCCGGCCTGACCATCGACTTGCCCGAACGCGTCGAAACGGTGCGTCCGGACGTAATTCTGATCGATACCGAGTCACCGGGGCGCGATGTCATGGAGCAAGTGGTGCTGGTGACCCGCGACCAGCCACGACCGATTGTGATGTTTACGGACGAACACGACCCCGGTGTGATGCGCCAGGCAATCCAGTCCGGGGTCAGTGCCTACATCGTCGAAGGCATTCACGCACAACGCCTGCAGCCGATTCTCGATGTGGCCATGGCGCGCTTCGAAAGCGATCAGGCCTTGCGTGCCCAGCTGCATGCCCGCGACCAGCAATTGGCCGAGCGCAAGCGCATCGAACTGGCCAAAGGGCTGCTGATGAAAATGAAGAACTGCAACGAGGAAGAGGCCTACACACTGATGCGCCGCCAGGCGATGAGCCGACAGCAGAAGCTGATTCAAGTGGCGGAACAGATTATTGCCATGAGCGAATTGCTTGGCTGAAGTCCTGTGGTGAATGTTCTATCGCCTTCGCGAGCAAGCCCGCTCCCACATTCGACCGGGATCAAATGTGGGAGCGGGCTTGCTCGCGAATGGCGGCGCCCCCGGTTTCGGTAGTTGGCACAAATCTGGCTAAGTAATCACCACAGGTAACCAACGGCGGTTGCCCCACCTACGACAAAGACGTCGCTCATCTCATTTGCCCTTGGCGAATCGGGTGGCGGCGTTTTTTCGTTTTGGCCCCACAGCACGGGGCCGGTGGTGCGGCCGTAACGGCGCCCCACCTGCAAGCTCATGACTCCTTCCGAGACTCTTCACAGCTGAGGTGCGCGATGAATTCAAGCTTCTGGAAATCCGGCCATACCCCCACATTGTTCGCAGCCTTCCTCTATTTCGACCTGAGCTTCATGGTCTGGTACCTGCTCGGACCTTTGGCGGTACAAATCGCCGCCGATCTGCACCTGACGACACAGCAACGCGGGCTGGTGGTCGCCACACCCATTCTGGCCGGGGCGGTGTTGCGCTTCGTAATGGGGATGCTGGCTGATCGCCTGTCGCCCAAAACCGCCGGCCTGATCGGCCAGGTTATTGTGATCTGCGCCCTGTTCGGCGCCTGGAAACTCGGTATCCACAGCTACGAACAAGCGTTGCTGCTGGGGCTGTTCCTCGGCATGGCCGGCGCTTCTTTCGCCGTCGCCCTGCCCTTGGCATCGCAGTGGTACCCGCCACAGCACCAAGGCAAGGCCATGGGCATCGCCAGCGCGGGGAACTCGGGCACGGTGTTCGCCGCATTGATCGCACCGGTGCTGGCGGCGGCATTTGGCTGGAGCAACGTGTTCGGTTTCGCCCTGATCCCGTTGATCCTGACCCTGGTCGTTTTCGCCTGGCTGGCCCGCAACGCCCCCGAGCGGCCAAAAGCCAAATCCATGGCCGACTACTTCAAGGCCCTGGGCGATCGTGACAGCTGGTGGTTCATGTTTTTCTACAGCGTGACATTCGGCGGCTTCATCGGCCTGGCCAGCGCCCTGCCCGGTTACTTCAACGATCAGTACGGCTTGAGCCCGGTGACTGCCGGCTACTACACGGCTGCCTGCGTGTTCGGTGGCAGCCTGATGCGACCCTTGGGCGGCGCGCTGGCTGACCGGTTCGGTGGCATTCGGACCCTGCTGGCGATGTACACCGTTGCGGCGATCTGCATTGCCGTGGTCGGTTTCAACCTGCCGAGCTCCTACGCCGCACTGGCGCTTTTCGTCTGCACCATGCTCGGTCTGGGTGCAGGCAATGGCGCGGTATTCCAGTTGGTGCCGCAGCGTTTTCGTCGGGAAATCGGCGTGATGACTGGCCTGATCGGCATGGCTGGCGGCATCGGTGGTTTTGCCCTCGCGGCCGGCATGGGCGCGATCAAGCAAAGCACTGGCAGTTATCAACTGGCGCTGTGGTTGTTCGCCAGCCTCGGCATACTGGCGTGGTTCGGCCTGCACGGTGTGAAACGGCGCTGGAGAACCACCTGGGGTTCGGCCGCCGTGACGGCTGCGCGGGTCTGAGGTCTCGATGAGCCTGCAACTGAGTTTCGCCGAAGCCAGCGCCATCGGTCCTCGCGAGGAAAATCAGGATGCCCTGCGCCTGGTCACGCCGGCCCCGGCGCTGGCCGCGAGCAAAGGTTATCTGTTCGCCATCGCCGACGGTGTCAGCCAGTGTGTCGATGGCGGTCTGGCTGCCCGTTCGACGCTGCAGGCCCTGGCGCTGGATTACTACGCCACGCCGGAAACCTGGGGCGTCGCACAGGCACTTGATCGTCTATTGCTGGCGCAAAACCGCTGGTTGCAGGCCAATGGGGGCGGGCAACCGCTGCTGACCACCATCAGTGCACTGGTCCTGCGCGGCCGGCGTTTTACCCTGGCGCACGTCGGCGATTGCCGGGTGTATCGCTGGCACGCCGATCAATTGCAGCGAATCAGCGAGGATCACGTCTGGGACCAGCCGGGCATGCAGCATGTGCTGAAACGGGCGCTGGGCCTCGATCAACACCTGGTGCTGGACTTTCTCGACGGTGAGTTGCGTCTCAATGAAAGTTTCGTACTGCTCAGCGACGGTATCTGGGCCGTCCTGGGCGATACCGCTATTGCCGCAATCCTGCGCGATCAACCGGACCTGCACAGCGCCGCGCACACCCTGGTCAATGCCGCGCATCTGGCCGGCAGCCAGGACAACGCCAGCGCCTTGCTGGTGCGGGTCGACGCCCCTCGGTGAAGCGAGCCTTGGCGATGCGTTGATTCACTTGCAACAATGGCCGCTGCCGCCAGCCCTGAAGCCGGGCCAGTCTTTCGAGGGCTGGCAGGTTGAAGGGATCGTCGCGCAGAGTCAGCAATCGCTGCTTTATCGCGTTCGCGACAGCCAGCAGCAACCCTGGCTGCTGAAAACCCTGCCGGGGCGCCTGCACGACGATCATCAGGCCGGGCAAGCGTTACTGTCGGAAGAGTGGTTTCTCAAACGCGTGGCCGGTCGCCATTTTCCTGAAGTCCATGCCGCCAGTCAGCGTCAGCATTTGTACTATGTGATGCGTGAATATTCGGGCTCCACCCTGGCTCAGCGACATGAGCAAAGCGGACCATTGCCACTGGCCCAATGGCAAGACATCGCCGAACGTTTGCTGCGAGCGGTCGGCCTGTTGCATCGACGGCAGATTCTGCATCGCGATATCAAACCGGAGAACCTGTTGCTGGGGGACGACGGTGAGTTACGCCTGCTGGATTTCGGCCTCGCCTACTGCCCCGGCCTCTCGCAAGATCTGCCCTGGGCTCTGCCGGGCACGCCCAGTTACATCGCGCCCGAAGCCTTTCGCGGCGACATGCCGACGCCACAGCAAGACTTGTATGCCGTCGGTGTGACCTTGTATTTCCTGCTCACCGGGCACTATCCCTATGGCGAAATCGAAGCGTTCCAGCGCCCGAGATTTGGCCTCCCTGTCAATGCCAGCCGCTACCGGCCCGACCTGCCGGACTGGATCGCCCATAACCTGGAGCGCGCCGTGGCGGCGGCCCCTGACCAGCGCTTCGAAACGGCGGAGGAATGGCTGCTACTGATCGAACAGGGCGAACGCCGCAGTTTGAGCGTGCGTCCCAAGCCGTTGCTGGAGCGCGAGCCGCTGAAAGTCTGGCGGACATTGGCCCTGGTTTCGTTGCTGCTCAATCTGGTGATGTTGGTGGTCACGCTCCATTAGCGGGCAACGCGCTTTGAATCGGTGCACTCCCTCGCAGCTTTACTCTTGCGAACGGGAAGAAAGCCAACAAATACGGGACTTGAGCGACTTGGCACAACCACTGCATTACCCCTTTCAACAGACATAAAGCGCAGGCTTCAACGACGAAGGCTGCACTTCCCGAGAGAACGGGACCAGGACAAAGGCGTCCTCGCTAGGCAACTAGCGGGACGCCTTTTTTTGTTTGCGCAAAATTTGTCGAGCATGGCCTGAACCCTGATGAGGCAGGCCTGAGCTCCCCGGAGAACCTGATGAAAAAACTAAAACTGGTGATGATCGGCAACGGCATGGCCGGGGTCCGGACCCTGGAAGAACTGCTCAAACTGAGCACGGAGTTGTACGACATCACGGTCTTCGGTGCCGAACCGCACACCAACTACAACCGCATCCTGTTGTCGCCGGTGCTGGCGGGCGAACAGACTTTTGAAGAAATCGTGCTCAACGACCTGAGCTGGTACCTGGACAACAACATCAAACTGCTGCTCAACCGCAAAGTGGTGGAGATCGACCGGGTCAAGCGCCGGGTCATTGCCGAAGACGGCAGTGAAGCCGAATACGATCGCCTGTTGATCGCCACCGGCTCAACGCCCTTCATCCTGCCCATTCCAGGCAACACCCTTGAGGGTGTGATCGGCTACCGCGACATCGCCGACACCCAGGCCATGATCGACACCGCGAAAACCTACCGGCACGCGGTCGTGATCGGTGGCGGCCTGCTCGGTCTGGAAGCCGCCAACGGCCTGATGCTGCGGGGCATGCACGTCACCGTGGTGCATCTCGGCGAGTGGTTGCTGGAGCGGCAACTGGACAAGACCAGCGGCCAGCTACTGCAAACCGCCCTGGAGTCTCGCGGCCTGCACTTTCGCCTGTGCGAGCAGACCCAGGCCTTGCACGACGCGGGCAATGGCCGGGTCGGTTCGGTGCAATTCAAGAACGGCGACATCATCCCCGCGGACCTGGTGGTGATGGCCGCCGGCATTCGCCCCAATACCGAACTGGCGGAAAAATCCGGCATTCCGTGCAACCGCGGGATTCTGGTCAACGACACACTGCAAACCTACGACCCGCGAATCTATGCCATCGGCGAGTGTGCCAGCCACCGCGGCATCGCCTATGGTTTGGTGGCGCCACTGTTCGAACAGGCCAAAGTCTGCGCCAACCACCTCGCCCAACTCGGTTTTGCCACCTACAAGGGGTCGGTGACCTCGACCAAACTGAAGGTCACCGGCATCGATCTGTTTTCCGCCGGCGACTTCATGGGTGGTGAAGGCACCGAGACCATTACCCTCTCGGACCCGATCGGCGGGGTCTACAAGAAACTGGTGATCAAGGATGACGTGCTGGTCGGTGCATGTCTGTACGGCGATACGGCAGATGGCGGCTGGTATTTCCGGCAGATCCGTGAGAATCACACCATCGGCGAGATCCGCGACCATCTGATGTTTGGCGAAAACGCTTTGGGCGACGTAGGACATCAAGGCCAGGACAAAGCCATGAGCATGGCCGACACGGCCGAAGTCTGCGGCTGCAACGGTGTGTGCAAAGGCACCATCGTCAAGGCCATTCAGGAACACGGGCTGTTCAGTGTCGACGACGTCAAGAAACACACCAAGGCTGCCAGTTCCTGCGGTTCGTGCGCGGGTTTGGTGGAACAGATCCTGATCAACACGGTGGGCGGCGCCGCCGACGTCAAACCGAAAAGCGAAAAAGCCATCTGTGGCTGCAGCGACCTCAATCACGGGCAAATCCGCCAGGCCATACGCGAGCAGCACCTGCTGACCATCGCCGGCACCCTGAGCTACCTGAACTGGCGCACACCCAACGGCTGCGCCACCTGCCGGCCGGCGCTCAACTACTATCTGATTTCCACCTGGCCGGGGGAAGCCAAAGACGATCCGCAATCGCGCCTGATCAACGAACGCGCCCACGCCAACATTCAGAAAGACGGCACCTACTCGGTAGTCCCGCGGATGTGGGGCGGCGTGACCAATCCTTCGGAACTGCGGCGCATTGCCGACGTTGCCGACAAGTACAACGTGCCGATGGTGAAGGTCACCGGCGGTCAGCGCATCGACTTGCTGGGGATTAAAAAGCAGGACTTGCCAGGCGTCTGGAAGGACCTCGACATGCCGTCCGGCCATGCCTACGGCAAATCCATCCGCACGGTGAAAACCTGCGTCGGCAGCGAGTTCTGCCGCTTCGGCACGCAAAATTCCACACAGTTGGGCATCGAGCTGGAGCACGACCTGTTCAACATGTGGTCGCCGCATAAAGTGAAACTGGCGGTCTCCGGGTGCCCGCGCAACTGTTCGGAAGCGGGCATCAAGGACGTAGGAATCATCGGCGTCGATTCCGGCTGGGAGATGTACATCGGTGGCAACGGCGGGATCAAGACCGAAGTCGCGGAATTCTTCGTCAAACTGAAAACCGCCGAAGAAGTCCGCGAATACAACGGTGCATTCCTGCAGCTCTATCGCGAAGAAGCCTTTTACCTGGAGCGCACCGTGCACTACCTGCAGCGGGTAGGCATGGACCATATCAAGAAAGCCGTGCTTGAAGACCCGGAGCGTCGCAAGGCGCTCAACGACCGCCTGCAATTTTCCCTGTCGTTCGAACAGGACCCGTGGAAGGAACGCCTGGAACAGCCACAGCTGAAAAAAGAATTCGACGTCATCCCCGTGAAAAACCTGGAGGTGCTGGCATGAACTGGCTGGATATCTGCGCACTGGAAGAAATCAATGCCCTGGGCTCGCGGATTGTCGCCGGCCCTAAGGGCGACATCGCGATTTTTCGTACCAGCGACGACGAAGTGTTCGCCCTCGACGACCGTTGCCCGCACAAGGGCGGGCCACTGTCCCAAGGTTTGATCTACGGCAAACGTGTGGCCTGCCCGTTGCACAACTGGCAAATCGACCTGGAAAGCGGCGAAGCCCTGGCCCCGGACGTCGGCTGCGCCCACCACCATTCGGCGCGGGTCGAAAATGGCCGAGTGATGCTGGCCTTGCGGGACGCAGGCTGATGGACCGCCAGATCACCGCGTCTACCTGCTGCTATTGCGGGGTCGGCTGCGGCGTGCTGATCGAGCATGACGGCGAGCGTATCCTCGGCGTCAGCGGCGATCCGGCGCACCCGGCCAATTTCGGCAAATTGTGCAGCAAGGGCTCGACCCTGCACCTGACCGGCGACTTGACGGCGCGGGCGTTGTATCCCGAACTGCGCCTCGGTAAAGGCCTGGCCCGCCACCGCACGGAGTGGGATACCGCCCTCGATCACGCTGCCAGCGTATTTGCCGCGACCATCGCCGAACATGGCCCGGACAGCGTGGCGTTCTACATTTCCGGGCAACTGTTGACCGAGGACTACTACGCCTTCAACAAGCTGGCACGCGCCCTGGTGGGCACCAATAACATCGACAGCAATTCGCGCCTGTGCATGTCTTCGGCAGTGGTCGGCTACAAGCGCAGCCTGGGTGCCGACGCGCCGCCCTGCAGCTATGAAGACCTGGAGTTGAGCGATTGCGTGATGATCGTCGGCAGCAACATGGCCTACGCCCACCCGGTACTGTTTCGCCGACTGGAAGAAGCCAAATCCCGGCGGCCGCAGATGAAGGTCATCGTCATTGACCCACGTCGTACAGACACCTGCGATCTGGCTGACCTGCACCTGGCGATTTTGCCTGGCACCGATGTCGCCTTGTTCCATGGGATTTTGCATCTGCTGCTGTGGGAAGACTGGATCGACCGTGACTTCATCAAGGACCATACCGAAGGCTTGCCCGAGCTGAAGAAACTGGTGCGCGATTACACACCGCAGATGGTGTCACAGCTCTGCGGAATCAGCGTCGGGCAATTGCAGGAATGCGCCGAGTGGATCGGCACAGCACCGAGCTTCCTGTCGCTGTGGTGCATGGGGCTTAATCAGTCCACCGCCGGCAGCGCAAAAAACAGTGCCTTGATCAATCTGCACCTGGCCACCGGGCAGATCGGTCGTCCCGGCGCCGGACCTTTCTCCCTCACCGGTCAGCCAAATGCCATGGGCGGACGGGAAACCGGCAGTTTATCCAACCTGCTGCCCGGCCATCGTGATGCCGCCAACCCAGAGCACCGTGCCGACGTGGCCACTTACTGGGGCATTGATCAACTGCCCGAAAACCCGGGCCTGACTGCCATCGAGTTGTTTGAGCAGGTGGCCAGCGGCAAGATCAAAGCCTTGTGGATCGCCTGCACCAACCCCGCGCAATCTCTTCCCGATCAAACCGCTGTGCGCGAGGCACTGCAAGCCTGCCCGTTCGTGGTCTTGCAAGAGGCCTTTCGCACCACCGAAACCGCCAGGTATGCCGACCTGTTGCTGCCCGCCGCCAGCTGGGGCGAAAAGGACGGCACGGTGACCAACTCCGAACGGCGTATTTCCCACGTCCGCCGCGCGATTGTCGCACCGGGTGAAGCGCGTCCGGACTGGGCGATCACGGTAGATTTCGCACAGCGCCTGGAGAAACATCTGCGTCCGCAAGCGACCAGCCTGTTTGCCTTTGACACCCCGGCGCAGGTTTTCGACGAATACAAACAGCTGACGCGTGGTCGGGATCTGGACTTGTCCGGGATCAGCCACGGGTTGATCGACAAAATCGGCCCACAACAATGGCCCTTTCCTGCGGGGTCCAGTGCAGGCACCGCCCGCCTCTATCTCGACGGTATTTTCCCGACCTCCAGCGGCCGCGCGCAGTTCGTGACCGATCCGTATCGCGCCGCCAAGGAACAACGGGATGCGCGCTTCCCGCTAACGCTGATCACCGGTCGTCTGCGCGATCAATGGCACGGAATGAGCCGCACCGGTACCGCCGCGCAGTTGTTCGGTCATGTCAGTGAAGCCGTGTTGAGCCTGCACCCGGATGAGCTGCGCCGGCATCGCCTGCAAACGGGCGATTTGATCAGCCTGAAAAGCCGCCGCGGCGCGGTGATCGTGCCGGTCGCCAGTGACGACAGCGTACGTCCGGGCCAAGCCTTCTTGCCGATGCATTTTGGTGACCGTTTTCTCAAGGGGGGCGTAAACAGCCTCACCCTGCCCGCCTTCGACCCGTTGTCGAAACAACCGGAGCTCAAACACAGCGGCGTGCGACTGGAGCCGGTGCAATTGCCCTGGCACCTTTTCGCGCTGATAGAGGGCGATGTCCAACAGCATTTTGAGACGCTACGCCCCCTCTGCGAGACGTTTTCCTACGTCAGCCTCAGCCTGACCGGTCGTGAGCGCCCTGCGCTGCTGATACGCGCTGCCAGCGCCACGGCGCCAGATCCGCAACTGCTGCGCGATATCGATCAATGCCTGGGGCTAAACGATGGGCCGGTCCTGGCCTACGACGACCCACGACGCTCCATCGGTAAGCGGGTGCGGATCGAGAACGGCCGGATCACTGCGATCCGCCTCGCGGGTGAAACCCTCGCCCGGCACTGGCTGCAAAACCTCTGGCTCGAAGGTCGCGCCGACGAACAGCTACGGCGCTGGCTGCTCGCGCCACTGAGTGCCCCACCGGGCCAGGTCGACGCCGAAGCGATCGGCAACAAAACCCTGTGCAACTGCAAAAACGTCAGCCAAAACTCGGTCTGCGCCGGCATCCGCCGCGGCCTGGACTTGCAAGGTTTGAAACAAGAATTGGGTTGCGGCACGCAATGCGGCTCCTGCGTCCCGGAAATCAAGCGTTTGCTGGCCGCCACCGCGCAGCCGCAAGCCGCCATCTCGTGAGGAAAACACTATGAGCGCAAAAGTCTGGCTGGTGGGTGCAGGTCCCGGCGATCCTGAATTACTGACCCTCAAAGCTGTTCGGGCGTTGAGAGAAGCGGATGTGGTGCTGATCGATGATCTGGTCAACGATGCCGTGCTGGAACACTGCCCCGGTGCGCGGATAATTCCAGTGGGTAAACGCGGTGGCTGTCGTTCAACGCCGCAAGCCTTTATCCATCGCCTGATGCTGCGTTATGCCCGTCAGGGAAAATGCGTGGTGCGACTCAAGGGTGGCGACCCGTGCATCTTCGGGCGTGGCGGTGAAGAAGCGCAGTGGCTACGCGAGCGTGGTGTCGAGACCGAATTGGTCAACGGCATCACCGCCGGCCTGGCGGGCGCGACGCAATGCGATATTCCATTGACCCTGCGCGGCGTGGCACGAGGGGTGACGCTGGTGACTGCCCACACTCAGGATGACAGCAGCCTGAACTGGCAAGCGCTAGCCCAAGGTGGCACGACACTTGTGATCTACATGGGGGTGGCGAAGCTCAGCGAGATCCGTGAGCAACTGCTGGCCGGTGGAATGGCAGCCGATACGCCCGTGGCAATGATCGAAAATGCTTCCCTGCCGCACCAACGGGAATGTTGGAGCGACCTGACAGCCATGGAGGACGATGCCCATAGCTTCCAGTTGAAAAGTCCGGCGATCCTTGTGATCGGTGCTGTGGCGGCCTGTGATGAGATCAAAAGATCGCAGCCTTCGGCAGCTCCTACACTGGTTCGGCATTTATCCCTGTAGGAGCTGCCGCAGGCTGCGATCCTTTAGAAGCAACGCAAAACTAATGCTGAACCCCAAATCGCAGACAAAGAAAAGCCCGGCCTGAGCCGGGCTTTTCTCAGAGCTGCGAGCTAATTACTTAGCTTGAGCTTCAACCTGCGCTTCTACGCGACGGTTAACAGCGCGACCAGCTTCAGTTTTGTTGTCAGCAACTGGGCGGGATTCGCCGTAGCCAACGGACTGAACGCGGGACGACTCAACACCGTACTGGTTGGTCAGAACTTGCTTAACGGCGTTTGCACGACGCTCGGACAGTTTCTGGTTGTAAGCGTCAGGACCGACGTTGTCAGTGTGACCTTCAACAGTAGTGGTGGTGGATGGGTACTGCTTCATGAAGTCAGCCAGGTTCTTGATGTCGCCGTAGCTGTTTGGCTTGACTGCAGCCTTGTCGAAGTCGAACTTCACGTCCAGCTCTACACGAACAACTTCAGCAACAGCTGGGCAGCCATCAGCGTCAACAGTTACGTTGGCTGGGGTGTCAGGGCACTTGTCAACGTTGTCGCAAACGCCGTCGTTGTCGCTGTCGGAGCAGACTTCTGGTGCTGGAACCGGAGCAGCAGCAGGCTTGTTGCCGCCACCGAAGTTCACACCCAGACCTACGGACGGGATGTAGTCCCAACGGCCGTTGTCCAGTTTGTAGTCAGCTTCTACGCCAGCACGTGCGTAGACGTTTTCGAGGAAGTAGTACTTCAGGCCAGCGCCAGCAGTCAGGAAAGTCGACTGGTCACGACCGGTGTGGCCGTCAGCGGCTACGTTGGTCATGCTGCCGTGCTTGACACCACCTTGAACGTAAGGACGCAGAGCGTCGCCAGCGTTGTTGAAGTGGTACTGAGCGTTCAGACCGAACTGGTCGCCCTCGATTTTCTGGTTGCCGGTGTTGTTGTTCGAACGGGTGTGGTCATCGTTGTTGTAGGTCAAGTTCAACGATACGTCGTCGGTCAAGAAGTAACCGATGGAGGCGCCAGGAGTGTAGCCGTCTTCAACATTGTTAATGCTGTCGTTGTACTTCTTCCCGTAGTTGAGCTCGCCTTCAACTGCGCCTTGGCCTTGTGCCAGTGCGCCGAACGAAGTAGCGGCAATAAGAGTACCAATGGCCAAGCCCAAGGTGTTTTTCAGTTTCATCCGTTAAATCCCCATCTGGTGATTGTGAAGCAGTCCCGCAAACCGGGGGACAACTCGGCGGCAAGTCTAACAGAACTTGCCTACACGTAAGAGATATTTGCGCTGAACTAAGTTTCAGCAATGCCTGCAAATTTCTCACGCAATTTATCTAGAGCGCGTTTGTACCGCATTTTTGTTGCACTCAAACCCATATGCATGATGTCCGCGATCTCCTGAAACTCCAGCTCTGCGACAAAACGTAGCACCAGAATTTCCCGGTCAATCGGGTTCACATACACTAGCCAGCGATCAAGTCCACCCTTTTCCTCGGGTTTCGGCGCCTTTTCTTCGGACGCTTCCTCAAGGGGGTCAAGACTCAATGCGTCCATCAAGCGACGCTTTCGCCGTTCCTTGCGATACTGTGTGATGCATTCGTTGTACGTGATGCTATATAGCCATGTCTTGAACTTCGATTTACCTTCAAAGTTCTTCAGGCCATACAGCACCTTCAACATGACCTCCTGACAGACATCGTCTGCGTCGCGATCGTTCCCGAGATATCGTGCACACACATTAAATAATGTTCGCTGGTAACGCCGCATCAGTTCTTCATAGGCACGCGTTACGTGAAATAGCTCTGAATGCGCACGCGCGACCAACTCCTCATCAGAGAGCTCGCGGGGGTCGTAGCGCATGGATAGCGATTGGGCTTTATTCAAAACAAGTCGGGCCGACAGTCAGGTCAATGTCCGCCGCAGCCAGCATCAGCAGGCATTTTGCGGCGGCATACATTAGCAGGGTTTGCCGGGTTAGCGGCTACTCACATGCTGCTCAAGGAGAATCCGATTGGAAAGAGAGACTAGCTCACCCTCATCGGTCAGCAATGTGGTTTTAACCGTGCCGATCTCTTCGATCTGGCCTTCGACCTCGCCAACACGCACTTGTTGCCCAACCTGGTACAGCTCACGCACATAGATTCCTGCCAGAATCTGGCCGGCAATTTCCCGGCTTCCCAACCCCATGGCCAGCGCTACCGCCAGACCAACGGTTATCAATACAATCACGATCACATGGTTGAGCAGGTCAGTCTTGACCTCCAACTGGCTGATCGCGACCGAAATACTGATGATGATCACCAGGCCCTGGGCAATTCGTCCAAGCCCTGAAGCATAGTCCAGGCCCACGCCCTCTGCTGCTCCGCGCACCAGCCCGTTGGCCAGTTGCGCCAGCAAAACACCTACCAGCAGCACCAGCGCCGCGCCGAATACTTTCGGCAAATACAACGCAAGCATATCCAGCGTTGCTGAAACCCGCTCAAGGCCAAGAGATTCTGCGGCAGAAACCAGAAAAATAAGCAGAACGAACCAATAGACGATCTTGCCGATCAGTGTCGAAATAGGGACATGCAATCCAGCGCGGGACAGCAGTTTGGTCAGGCCGGTGCCACCCATCAAGCGGTCAAGGCCCAGTTTGGCGAGCAACTTGGAGAGTAAGGTGTCCAGCAGTTTGGCCACGACAAAACCCAACAGCAACACAACCAGTGCGCCGAACAGGTTCGGAATGAAGTTCGCAACCTTGGTCCACAACGCAGTCATTGCAGTGACGAGGCTCTGAGTCCAGAGATCAAGTTCCATATTCAATCAGCCTTATCAGCAGTGCGAGCAGCAGGTTTACGAAGACGGGATACCGGCGAGACATGGGCCGATCCGTTATTCAGGGCGATCATCAGTGCGGGCAACCAACGCCCCAGCAGACTGAACAAATCACCGGCGCCGACCTGGCGGTTGGCGGTTTTCAGCACGCGCCCCAGGCACGCATCGTCGTCCCGGGTGGACGGCGAGGCCTTGAGCATGTCGCGTAAAGACTGTTCAAACGGATCGTGCATACGCACCTCTCGTGATGTCTGTGGAAGACGCGGTCAGTTTTGGTCGGGTCACATGGTTTCCCTCAGACCCAGCGCAAACGTCGGAATAACCACCACTGTCCCAACGCCACCGTGACCATCATCAGGCAGGCGATCAGAAAGCCGTAAGGGCTTGCAGAGAATGGAATTCCACCGACGTTGATCCCCAAAAGCCCAGTCAGAAAACTCATTGGCAAAAAGATCCCGGTGATGATCCCGAAGCGATACATCGTGCGATTCATGCGCACGCTCAACCGACGGTCTTCGGCTTCCAGGACCAGCCCCACCCGCTCCCGGGTCAATTCCAGTTCCTCGAGGTAGCGGGTCAGGCTGTTGTTCAATTCGTTCCAGTAATCACCATCGTCCTCGACGAACCAGGGCAACTTGATCCGCGTCAACTGCCCGAAAATATCCCGCTGCGGAGCGAGAAAACGCTTCAACGCGGCGGCCCTGCGCCGGATCTGCAATACGGCACCGTGCTCCGGCGCATACCGTTCGTCGGCATCCAGTTTTTCTTCTTCCTCATCGACCACTTCCGAGAGGTCGCTGACCAGATCCTGCACCTTGTTGGTGAGGTACTGCGCCATGTACAGGATGAGTTCGGAGGCTGTTTTCGGCCCTTTGCCTTCGGACAGTTGCACCAGCAGCTCTTCAGTGGCACGCAACGGCCGCAAACGCAGGGAAATGACACGCTGGGCAGAGCCGAAGATCCGCACCGACACCATGTCTTCCGGCTCGGCACCGGGGTTCAGATTGACCCCGCGCAAAAATAGCAGCAGTTCGCTGTCGGAAAGCTGTAAAAGTCGCGGACGGGTGTTTTCTTCGAGTAGCAGGTCACAGCTGAATTCGCTCAGACCGCTGGATTTGCGTAGCCAGGTCTGGGTTTGCGGATGACTGCGATCCCAGTGCAACCACAGGCTTTCATGGGCCTGTAGCTGCAAGTCGTCGAGTTCTGTCCGGGCTATCGAACGCGCACCGCCTTTACCATCCAGCACCAGGGCATGCACCAGCCCCCATTGCGCGTTTTCTTCCTCGAACATCCTCACCCCTTTGACTGGCTCAACGTTTTATTCAGGCATCTTCAGCGGGACTGGCGAGATGATCACGCCATTGTTGTCCGCATAAATGTATTCGCCTGGACGGAACGTCACACCGGCAAACGTCACCACAACGTTGAGATCGCCGAGCCCGCGCCTGTCGGATTTTCTCGGGTGACTGGCGAGAGCCTGAACGCCCAGATCGGTCTGCGCGATGATATCGACGTCGCGGATGCAACCGTAGATCACCAGCCCTTCCCAACCGTTTTTCGCGGCTTTCTCGGCCAGCATGTCACCCAGCAACGCATGACGCAGGGAACCGCCACCGTCTACCACCAGCACTTTGCCATTCCCCTTGAGCTCGACTTGCTCCTTGACCCGCGAGTTATCTTCGAAGCACTTGATGGTCACGATTTCGCCGCCGAAGGAATCACGGCCGCCGAAATTGCTGAACATCGGTTCCAGCACCTGCACCAGTTCCGGATAGGCGTCGCACAGGTCAGGCGTGAGGTAATGGATCATCGAGAAACTCCTGTAAAGAGGAAGACAGCACGAACATCAGTGATGGCTCAGTCACGGAAAGTGACCAGAACAGCTCAATGCGTCATATCTTAGCCGCAAGCCGACCAGAGCGAAATGCCCTTGTTAGAGCGCCAGGCTCAAACCGCCGCGGCCAAATCCCGCTGTTCTCCCAACAACGGTGTCTGCTGGTCCGCCAGCCAGCGGGCCACCAAAGGCCAGACTTCGGCCTGGGCGGGCTTGCTGACAAGCATTTCAACATGGCCGAAATTATCGGCAAAACCTTGATCGCGACCCAGATTGATAAATTGCTTGTGCCCGGAACCGAGCTGATCGAACAGTTTGCGACAAGCCCATGCAGGATCCTGATGATCACCCGCAGCGCTCACGGCGAGCACCGGCAATTGGACCTCGGCCAAACCCACCCACCAGTTTTTATCGGCATCGCCAAAGCGCCCGAACAGGCCGTACCAACGCATGCTTTCCAGGGCCAGGCCGATTGGTTCGTCCTCCGGGCCACGCTTGAGTCTTGAGCCGGACAACTGGGCAAAACGCTTGAGAATGAAGCGACTGCCCCACTCCACCGGCGGAATCTTCAATGGCCAATAGTTGCGACTGACCTGGGTACCAAAAAACGCCGCCGAGGCCACGACTGGCTCACCGATATACTCGCCGCCCAGCGCCGCAGCCAGTGTAATGCCACCCAGCGAGTGACCGATCCAGTGCGGTACCTGCCCGCTCTGCTCGCGCACGAACGCGCCAATGGCCGGCAGGTCATAGCGAGCGTAGTCGGCGACACGGTTCTTGCGGTAGTCGCGGTTACGCTGGGACAGGCCGTGACCGCGCATTTCCGGAATCCAGACGTCGAATCCCAAGCGAGCCAGATAAGCACCCAACCCCAGGCCCTTGGGAGAAAACCAGAACCGTCGATTGGAAAAGCTGCCGTGCAGCAGGATCACCGGCACGCCGCGGGTTGCCGGTTCATCGGCCATGCCGAGACGCGTCACAGCCAGTTCGACGGTGAAGTCGGGGCTGTTGCCGGGTTTCAAACGATACACATCTTCGCTCAGATCGCCGCGCCGTTCGGCGCTGATCAGGGCGACAGGAAATAGATTGCTGCTGCTTTGCATAATCTCTTGCACAAAAAAGGGCGGCATCCTACAGGAGCCCGCCCTACTTGAATCTCAAAAAGACCGCTCCCTGTAGGAGCGAGCCCTGCTCGCAAAGAACTTCAGGACACCACGTTTACCCAGGATAAACGCGTTATCGTTGACGTCCATCGCGAGCAAGCTCGCTCCCACAGAGAGAGAGCGGCCCGTTCACACAAGATCAAGCCGAAGCCTGACCCTCAGCCAGGAAGAACCAGGTTTCCAGTACGGAGTCCGGGTTCAACGAAACGCTTTCAATGCCCTGCTCCATCAGCCACTTGGCCAGGTCCGGGTGGTCCGAAGGGCCCTGACCGCAGATGCCGATGTACTTGCCGGCCTTGTTGCACGCGGCAATGGCGTTGGCCAGCAGCTTCTTGACCGCCGGATTACGTTCATCGAACAGATGCGCAATGATCCCGGAGTCGCGATCCAGACCCAGGGTCAGCTGGGTCAGGTCGTTGGAGCCGATGGAGAAACCGTCGAAGAATTCGAGGAACTCTTCCGCCAGGATGGCGTTGGATGGCAGTTCGCACATCATGATCACGCGCAGGCCATTCTGGCCACGGGCCAGACCGTTTTCCGCCAGCAGATCGACTACCTGGCTCGCTTCGCCCAGGGTACGGACAAACGGCACCATGATTTCGACGTTGGTCAGGCCCATTTCGTTGCGCACGCGCTTGAGGGCGCGGCATTCGAGCTCGAAGCAGTCACGGAACGATTCGCTGATGTAACGCGAAGCGCCGCGGAAGCCCAGCATCGGGTTTTCTTCTTCCGGCTCGTAGAGCTTGCCGCCGATCAGGTTGGCGTATTCGTTGGACTTGAAGTCCGACAGACGCACGATGACTTTCTTCGGCCAGAACGCAGCCGCCAGGGTGCTGATGCCTTCGACCAGTTTCTCGACGTAGAAGCCGACCGGATCGTTGTAACCGGCAATACGCTTGTCGACGCTGTCCTTGATGTCCTGCGGCAGACCGTCGTAGTTCAGCAGTGCCTTGGGGTGCACGCCAATCATGCGGTTGATGATGAACTCCAGGCGAGCCAGGCCCACACCGGCGTTCGGCAGTTGGGCGAAGTCGAAGGCGCGGTCCGGGTTGCCGACGTTCATCATGATCTTGAACGGCAGCTCAGGCATGGCGTCCACGGAGTTCTTCTTGATGTCGAAGCCCAGTTCGCCTTCGAAGATGAAGCCGGTGTCGCCTTCAGCGCAGGAAACGGTCACGCCCTGGCCGTCTTTCAACAGCTGGGTGGCATTGCCGCAACCGACTACCGCTGGAATACCCAGTTCGCGGGCGATGATCGCCGCGTGGCAAGTACGGCCGCCACGGTTGGTGACGATCGCGCTGGCGCGCTTCATCACCGGTTCCCAGTCCGGGTCGGTCATGTCGGACACCAGTACGTCGCCTGGCTGGACCTTGTCCATCTCGGACACGTCCTTGATGATGCGGACCTTCCCGGCGCCGATGCGCTGGCCAATGGCACGGCCTTCCACCAGCACGGTGCCGGTTTCTTTCAACAGGTAACGTTCCATGACGTTGGCCTGGGTGCGGCTCTTCACGGTTTCCGGGCGGGCCTGCACGATGTACAGCTTGCCGTCGTCACCGTCCTTGGCCCACTCGATGTCCATCGGGCACTGGTAGTGCTTCTCGATGATCATCGCCTGCTTGGCCAGCTCGCTCACTTCGGCGTCGGTCAGGCAGAAACGTGCGCGCTCGGCCTTGTCCACGTCGACGGTCTTGACCGAACGACCGGCCTTGGCTTCGTCGCCGTAGATCATCTTGATGGCCTTGCTGCCCAGGTTGCGGCGCAGGATCGCCGGGCGACCGGCCGCCAGCGTGCCCTTGTGGACGTAGAACTCATCCGGGTTCACCGCGCCTTGTACGACGGTTTCACCCAGGCCGTAGGCGCCGGTGATGAACACCACGTCACGGAAGCCCGACTCGGTATCGAGGGTGAACATCACGCCGGCGGTGCCGGTTTCGGAACGAACCATGCGCTGCACGCCCGCCGACAGGGCAACCAGCTTGTGGTCGAAGCCCTGGTGCACGCGATAGGAAATGGCACGGTCGTTGAACAGCGAGGCGAACACCTCTTTGGCGGCGCGAATGACGTTTTCGACACCACGGATGTTCAGGAAGGTTTCCTGCTGGCCGGCAAAGGAAGCGTCCGGCAAGTCTTCGGCGGTGGCGGAAGAGCGCACGGCCACGGCCATGTCAGGGTTGCCGGCGGACAGCGTGGCGAACGCGGTACGAATTTCGGCATTGAGTTTTTCAGGGAACTCGGCCTCCATGATCCATTGACGGATCTGGGCACCGGTCTTGGCCAGGGCATTCACGTCATCGACGTCCAGGGCATCCAGTGCATCGTGAATCTGCTGATTCAGGCCGCTCAACTCCAGGAAATCACGATAAGCCTGAGCGGTCGTGGCGAAGCCGCCGGGCACCGATACACCGGCACCTGCAAGGTTGCTGATCATCTCGCCCAGGGATGCGTTCTTGCCCCCCACATGCTCAACATCGTGTTTGCCGAGCTTATCGAGGGAAACTACGTACTCTACCAAGGTGATCTCTCCACTAACTGTGTTGGAAAAGCTCAGAAACCGGCTGCTTAAGTGAGCATTTGCCGGCTATATGGCCTGGACCTGGAAAATAAGTGAGAATGCGGGCCATTGGCGGCCGGCAAATCGCGCCTATCATATCCAAGATTCGTCACTAGCTTAAGGCCCAAGGTGCAAATGAAACGATCTGCTTTCTTTATCTCCGATGGTACCGGCATTACCGCCGAAACCCTGGGTCAAAGCCTTCTGGCGCAGTTCGAAAACATTACCTTCAGCAAAGTCACGCGGCCGTACATCGACAACGTGGACAAAGCGCGGGCCATGGTACAACAAATCAACAAAGCCGCCGAAACCGACGGCTTCCGTCCGATTATCTTCGACACCATCGTCAATCAGGACATTCGTGAGATTCTCGCAACCTCGAATGGTTTCATGATCGACATTTTCTCGACTTTCCTGGCACCGCTTGAACAGGAACTGACCGAGCATTCTTCCTACACCGTGGGCAAATCCCACTCCATCGGCACCAGCTCCAATTACATGGAGCGTATCGAGGCCGTTAACTTCGCCCTCGACAACGACGACGGTGCCCGCACGCACTATTACGACAAGGCCGACCTGATACTAGTGGGCGTGTCGCGATGTGGTAAGACGCCGACGTGCCTGTACATGGCGATGCAATTCGGTATCCGCGCAGCCAACTACCCGCTGACCGAAGACGACATGGAACGCCTGCAACTGCCAAACGCCCTGCGCGCCCACCAGCACAAGCTGTTCGGCCTGACCATCGACCCGGACCGCCTCACCGCAATCCGCAACGAGCGCAAACCCAACAGCCGCTATTCGAGCTACGCCCAGTGCGAGTTCGAGGTGCGCGAGGTCGAGAACCTGTTCCGCCGCGAAAACATCCCGAACATCAACTCCACGCATTTTTCCGTGGAAGAAATCTCCGCGAAGATTCTGGTGGAAAAGGGCGTCGAGCGGCGATTCAAATAATCCTGCGGAGCCTTATCTGCCGCTTTCGCGAGCAAGCCCGCTTCCACACTGGATCTCGGTCGTGCACAAATTTTGTGTTCACGGCAGACCCCATGTGGGAGCGGGCTTGCTCGCGAAGAACGATAACGCGGTCTCCTAGTTAACAAACAAATCCACAAACCGGTTCACCGCTGTCGCCTCAAGCCTCTGCTGATCCTTGCACAGCGCAAAAATCTCCTCGCTACGCTGACCAGTGAATCGTGTCAGCAAGTTCGCCCTGAATTTCTCCTCCAGCAACGGTCTTCCTTCAGCCCGCCGCCGCCGATGCCCGATCGGGTACTCCACCACCACGTTCTCGGTGTTCGAACCGTCCTTGAAAAACACCTGCAGCGCATTGGCAATCGAGCGTTTATCCGCCTCCAGGTATTCACGGGTGTAACGCGGTTCTTCGACGATAACCATCTTGTCGCGCAGCTCATCGATGAGCGGATGCGCCCTGTGGAAATCGTCTTCGTAGTGCTCGGCCACCAGGTTGCCGAAGATCAGCGGCACGGCCGTCATGTACTGGATGCAATGATCGCGGTCGGCGGCATTGGCCAACGGGCCGACCTTGGAAATGATGCGGATCGCCGATTCATGGGTGGTGATGACGATTTTGTCGATTTCATGCAGACGATTACACACTTGCGGATGTAGCGTCACTGCCGCCTCGCAGGCCGTTTGCGCGTGGAACTCGGCGGGAAAACTGATCTTGAACAGCACGTTTTCCATCACATAGCTGCCGTACGGCCGCGAAAAACTGAATGCCCGCTTATCTTCAGGCTTGAGCGCCAGATCATGGTTGGTGTGGCTGAACAGTACGTCGTAAAAGCCCCACTGCCTGGCACTCAACACACCAGGAATACCCATCTCGCCACGCATCGCAATATCCGCCAGGCGCACGCCACGACTGGACGCATCGCCCGCGGCCCAGGACTTGCGCGAGCCGGCATTCGGCGCATGCCGGTACGTGCGCAAGGCCTGACCGTCAGCAAAGGCGTGGGACAACGCCGACAACAACTGCTCGCGATTGGCACCCATCAGCTTGGCCGTGACCGCGGTCGAGGCGACTTTCACCAGAATCACGTGATCGAGGCCGACACGGTTGAACGAGTTTTCCAGGGCGATCACGCCCTGGATCTCGTGGGCCATGATCATCGCCTCAAGTACCGTGCGCATGGTCAGCGGCGCCTCGCCATTGGCCAGGCGCTTTTGCGACAGGTGATCGGCCACCGCAAGAATGCCGCCGAGGTTATCCGACGGATGTCCCCACTCGGCCGCAAGCCAGGTGTCGTTGTAGTCGAGCCAACGCACGATGCAGCCGATGTCCCAAGCCGCCTTCACCGGATCGAGCCGATAAGAAGTGCCGGGAACCCGGGCGCCGAACGGCACGACGGTGCCTTCGACCACAGGACCCAGGTGCTTGGTGCATTCGGGAAAGCGCAGGGCCAGCAGGCCACAACCCAAGGTATCGATCAGGCAGTTGCGGGCGGTGTCCAGAGCTTCTTTGGACTCGACTTTGTAGTTCAACACGTAATCGGCAATGTCCTGCAGGACCTTGTCGTAGTCGGGGCGGTTGTTCAGGTCGACGTTGGCACTCATGTTCGATTCACTCTATGAAGTGGGTCGTTGATGGGACCTCGGTTCAGGTCAATCTGAGTCGATAACGAGTTTCTTATTTGAAATGCAATCCTAGTGTGGGAGCGGGCTTGCTCGCGAAAGCGGTGTGTCAGTCGACATCGATGTTGCATGTCAGTCCGTCTTCGCGGGCAAGCCCGCTCCCACAGGGTTTTGGGTGTTCTTAGAAAGAATCCCCCGGCACACGCACATAACCTTCCATCAACACCCGCGCACTGCGGCTCATGATGGCTTTTTTCACCGTCCACTCGCCGTTGACCAGGCTGGCCTCGGCGCCGACGCGCAGGGTGCCGGACGGGTGTCCGAAGCGCACCGCATTGCGTTCGATACCGCCCGCCGCGAGGTTCACCAGGGTGCCGGAAATCGCCGCCGCCGTGCCGATCGCCACCGCCGCCGTGCCCATCATCGCGTGGTGCAACTTGCCCATGGACAGTGCACGCACCAGCAGGTCGACATCACCTGCGGCAATCGCCTTGCCGCTGGACGCCACGTAGTCCGCCGGTTTAGCGACGAAGGCGACTTTCGGTGTGTGTTGACGTTTGGCCGCTTCGTCGATGTTGGAAATCAGGCCCATGCGCAATGCGCCGTAAGCGCGGATGGTTTCGAACATCTGCAAGGCTTTCGGGTCGCCATTGATCGCGCCCTGCAACTCGGTGCCCTTGTAGCCGATGTCTTCGGCATTGACGAAAATCGTCGGGATGCCGGCGTTGATCATGGTCGCCTTGAAGGTGCCGACGCCGGGCACTTCCAGGTCATCGATCAGGTTGCCGGTGGGGAACATCGAACCGCCGCCACCCTCTTCTTCCGCTGCCGGATCGAGGAACTCGATCTGCACTTCGGCCGCCGGGAAGGTCACGCCGTCGAGTTCGAAATCGCCGGTCTCCTGCACTTCACCATTGGTGATCGGCACGTGGGCGATGATGGTCTTGCCAATGTTGGCCTGCCACACGCGAACCACGGCTACGCCGTTATGCGGGATGCGGCTGGCGTCCACCAGGTCGTTGCTGACGGCAAACGAACCGACCGCCGCCGACAGGTTGCCGCAGTTGCCGCTCCAGTCGACGAAGGGCTTGTCGATGGACACCTGACCGAACAGGTAATCGACATCGTGATCGGCCTTGGTGCTTTTCGACAGGATCACGGTTTTGCTGGTGCTGGAGGTCGCGCCGCCCATGCCGTCGATTTGTTTGTCGTACGGGTCGGGGCTGCCAATCACGCGCAGCAGCAAAGCGTCGCGGGCCGGACCGGGGACCTGTGCTGCTTCAGGCAGGTCTTTGAGACTGAAGAACACGCCTTTGCTGGTGCCGCCGCGCATGTAAGTGGCGGGTATCCTTATTTGCTTTGGAAACGTAGCTGCGTGAGCCATGGTGCTCGTTACTCCTGATCTGAAAGCAGACACGGGACTTGAAGTCCCGTGTCTGTATTACATGCGTTAAACGGCAACCGCCGATTCTTCGAGGAAGTCCTGGGCGAAGCGTTGTAGCACGCCACCGGCCTCGTAGATCGACACTTCTTCGGCGGTGTCGAGGCGGCAGGTCACCGGCACGTCGACGCGCTCGCCGTTCTTGCGATGGATCACCAGCGTCAGCTCGGCACGTGGCGTGCGATCACCGATCACGTCGTAGGTTTCGCTACCGTCGATGGCCAGGGTGTGACGGTTGGTGCCTGGCTTGAACTCCAGCGGCAACACGCCCATGCCCACCAGGTTAGTGCGGTGAATGCGCTCGAAACCTTCGGCGGCAATCGCTTCCACACCCGCCAGACGCACGCCCTTGGCGGCCCAGTCGCGGGACGAACCCTGACCGTAGTCGGCGCCGGCGATGATGATCAGCGGCTGCTTGCGATCCATGTAGGTTTCGATGGCTTCCCACATGCGCATTACTTTGCCTTCCGGCTCGACACGGGCCAGGGAGCCCTGCTTGACCTTGCCGTTTTCCTGAACCATTTCATTGAACAGTTTCGGGTTGGCGAAGGTCGCGCGCTGCGCCGTCAGGTGGTCACCGCGGTGCGTGGCGTAAGAGTTGAAGTCCTCTTCCGGCAGGCCCATTTTCGCCAGATATTCGCCGGCGGCGCTGTCCAACATGATGGCGTTGGACGGTGACAGGTGATCGGTGGTGATGTTGTCTGGCAGCACCGCCAGCGGGCGCATGCCCTTGAGCGGACGAGCGCCGGCCAGCGCGCCTTCCCAGTACGGCGGACGGCGGATGTAGGTGCTCATCTCGCGCCACTCGTACAGCGGCGCGACTTTCGGGCCGGTGTCTTCGTGGATGGCGAACATCGGGATGTACACCTGGCGGAACTGCTCCGGCTTGACCGACGCCTTGACCACTGCGTCGATTTCTTCGTCGCTCGGCCAGATGTCTTTCAGGCGGATTTCCTTGCCATCCACCACGCCCAGCACATCCTTCTCAATGTCAAAACGGATGGTGCCGGCAATCGCATAGGCGACCACCAATGGCGGCGATGCGAGGAACGCTTGCTTGGCGTACGGATGAATCCGGCCGTCGAAGTTACGGTTGCCGGACAACACCGCAGTGGCGTACAGGTCGCGGTCGATGATCTCTTGCTGGATTACCGGGTCCAGTGCGCCGGACATGCCGTTGCACGTGGTGCAGGCGAAAGCCACGACGCCGAAGCCGAGCTTGTCCAGCTCTTTGGTCAGGCCGGCTTCATCGAGGTACAGCGCCACGGTTTTCGAACCCGGTGCCAGGGACGACTTGACCCAAGGCTTGCGGGTCAGGCCGAGCTTGTTGGCGTTGCGCGCCAGCAGGCCGGCGGCGATCACGTTGCGCGGGTTGCTGGTGTTGGTGCAGCTGGTGATGGCGGCGATGATCACCGCGCCGTCCGGCATTTGCCCCGGCACATCGTCCCACTGACCGGAGATGCCTTTGGCGGCCAGATCCGAAACCGCCACACGGGCGTGCGGATTGCTCGGGCCGGCCATGTTGCGCACCACAGAGGACAGATCGAACGTCAGGCCGCGCTCGTATTGCGCACCTTTCAGGCTGTCAGCCCACAGGCCGACCTGCTTGGCGTAGTTCTCGACCAACTGCACCTGCTCGTCTTCACGACCGGTGAGCTTGAGGTAGTCGATGGTCTGCTGGTCGATGTAGAACATTGCCGCGGTGGCGCCGTATTCCGGAGCCATGTTGGAAATGGTTGCGCGGTCGCCCAAGGTCAGGGCCGAGGCACCTTCGCCGAAGAACTCCAGCCACGCGCCGACCACTTTTTGCTTGCGCAGGAATTCGGTCAGCGCCAGCACCATGTCGGTGGCGGTGATGCCCGGTTGCAGCTTACCGGTCAGTTCGACGCCAACGCTTTCCGGCAGACGCATCCACGATGCGCGGCCGAGCATCACGCTTTCGGCTTCGAGGCCACCGACACCGATGGCGATCACGCCCAGCGCATCGACGTGCGGGGTGTGGCTGTCGGTGCCGACGCAGGTGTCGGGGAAGGCCACACCGTCACGCACCTGGATCACCGGAGACATTTTCTCCAGGTTGATCTGGTGCATGATGCCGTTGCCTGGCGGGATCACGTCGACGTTCTTGAACGCTTTCTTGGTCCAGTTGATGAAGTGGAAACGGTCTTCGTTGCGACGGTCTTCGATGGCGCGGTTCTTTTCGAACGCTTGCGGGTCGAAGCCACCGCGCTCGACGGCCAGGGAGTGATCGACGATCAACTGCGTCGGCACCACCGGGTTGACTTGCGCCGGGTCGCCGCCTTGCAGGGCGATGGCGTCACGCAGGCCAGCGAGGTCCACCAGCGCGGTCTGGCCAAGAATGTCGTGGCACACCACGCGGGCCGGGAACCACGGGAAGTCGAGGTCGCGCTTGCGCTCGATGAATTGCTTCAGGGATTCGGTGAGCGTGGCCGGGTTGCAGCGACGCACAAGGTTTTCCGCCAGCACACGGGAGGTGTACGGCAGGGTGTCGTAGGCGCCAGGCTGGATCGCCTCGACCGCTGCGCGGACATCGAAGTAATCCAGGTGGCTGCCCGGCAGCGGTTTACGGAATTGTGTGTTCATCGTCAGGACTCGGTCACGGTAGTTACAAAAGGTGGGGCCTGGCACCGGTACTGATCTGGACTCGGTCAAATGTGGGAGCGGGCTTGCTCGCGAAAGCGGTGTATCAGTCAACATCAATGTTGGATGTCAGTCCGTCTTCGCGAGCAAGCCCGCTCCCACAGTGGTTCCCGGTTCATTCAGTAACCAGCGCGGCAGCCCTCCACCATTCAGCGTTGTTCGATTGGCACGAACTTGCGCTGCTCAACGCCGGTGTATTCGGCGCTTGGACGGATGATGCGGTTGTTGGCGCGTTGTTCGTACACGTGGGCGGCCCAGCCGGTCAGGCGCGAGCAGACGAAAATCGGTGTGAACAACTTGGTCGGGATGCCCATGAAGTGGTACGCCGAGGCATGGTAGAAGTCGGCGTTCGGGAACAGTTTCTTCTGCTCCCACATGGTCTTGTCGATGGCTTCGGAGACCGGGAACAACACCTTGTCGCCCACTTCGTCAGCGAGTTTTTTCGACCAGCCCTTGATCACCTCGTTGCGCGGATCGTTGTCCTTATAGATCGCGTGGCCGAAGCCCATGATCTTGTCCTTGCGCTCGAGCATGCCGAGGGTGCCTTTGATCGCCTCTTCCGGCGATGAGAAGCGCTCGATCATTTCCATTGCCGCTTCGTTGGCGCCGCCGTGCAGCGGGCCGCGCAGCGAGCCGATGGCCGCGGTGATGCACGAATACAGGTCGGACAGGGTCGACGCGCAAACACGTGCGGTGAAGGTCGACGCGTTGAACTCGTGCTCTGCGTAGAGGATCAGCGAAACGTTCATCACCTTGACGTGCAGCTCGCTCGGTTTCTTGCCGTGCAACAGGTGCAGGAAGTGGCCACCGATGGACTGCTCGTCGCTCACGCAGTCGATGCGCTTGCCTTCGTGGCTGAAGTGATACCAGTAAGTCATGATCGCCGGGAATGCAGCCAGCAGGCGGTCGGTTTTGTCGTGCTGCTCGGAGAAGTTGTTCTCCGGCTCGAGGTTGCCCAGGAACGAGCAGCCCGTGCGCATCACGTCCATCGGGTGGGCGTCGGCGGGGATGCGTTCCAGCACTTCTTTCAATGCTTGCGGCAGGTCACGCAGCTTGCCCAGCTTGCTGATGTAGGCGTTCAGTTGTGCTTGGTTCGGCAGTTCGCCGTACAACAGCAGGTAAGCGACTTCTTCAAACTGTGCGCCAGCCGCCAGTTCACGAACGTCGTAACCACGATAAGTCAGACCGGCACCCGACTGGCCCACGGTGGACAGTGCGGTTTGCCCGGCAACCTGGCCACGGAGCCCGGCGCCACTGAGTACTTTTGCTTCGGCCATTGCTGTCTCCAATCTTGAATTTGTTAGGGAATCGGCAAATTTATTAAATTTACACCGCTCTCTGTAGCAGCTGGCGAAGCCTGCGTCCGGCTGCGCAGCAGTCGTAAAACCTGCCTGCACGATTGTCCGGATTTGCGAGTCCTTCGGCCTCGAACGCAGCCTCGCAGGCTCGGCAGCTGCTACAGGGCTTTCATCATTTCTTTGACGCAAACAACGCATCGAGCTTCTGCTCGAAGGTGTGGTAGTCGATGCGATCGTAAAGCTCCATGCGCGTCTGCATGGTGTCGATGACGTTCTGTTGCGTGCCATCGCGACGGATCGCGGTGTAGACGTTTTCTGCCGCCTTGTTCATGGCGCGGAACGCCGACAGCGGGTACAGCACCAGCGATACGTCGGCAGCGGCCAGTTGCTCGGTGGTGTACAGCGGCGTCGCGCCGAATTCGGTGATGTTGGCCAGGATCGGCGCTTTCACGCGGCTGGCGAACAGCTTGTACATTTCCAGTTCAGTGATGGCTTCCGGGAACACCATGTCGGCGCCAGCCTCGATGCACGCGGCAGCACGATCCAGGGCAGACTCCAGACCTTCCACCGCCAGGGCGTCGGTACGGGCCATGATCACAAAGCTGTCATCGGTGCGCGCATCGACGGCCGCCTTGATGCGGTCGACCATTTCCTGCTGGGTCACGATTTCTTTATTAGGACGGTGGCCGCAACGCTTGGCGCCCACCTGGTCTTCGATGTGAATCGCCGCCGCGCCGAACTTGATCATCGACTTGACGGTGCGAGCAACGTTGAACGCCGAGGAACCGAAACCGGTGTCCACGTCCACCAGCAATGGCAGATCGCAGACATCGGTGATACGGCGCACGTCGGTCAGCACGTCATCCAGACCGGTGATGCCCAGGTCAGGCACGCCGAGGGAGCCGGCAGCCACCCCGCCACCCGACAGGTAGATCGCCTTGAAACCGGCGCGCTTGGCCAGCAGCGCGTGGTTGGCGTTGATCGCGCCGACCACTTGCAGTGGATGTTCGCTGGCGACCGCATCGCGGAAACGCTGGCCTGGTGTGCTCTTGTTCAAACTCATGACTCACCTCGTTTGGCTGTCGGGTTAACGCCGTCCTGGTAGTGACGGGCGATATTGCGTTTGGAGGCGCCGATGTGACGGCGCATCAACAACTCGGCCAGCTCACCGTCACGGTCGGCGATGGCATCGAGAATGCGGTGGTGCTCGGCGAACGCCTGGTGCGGGCGATTGGGCGTGGTGGAAAACTGGATGCGGTACATGCGCACCAGTTGATAGAGCTCGCCACAGAGCATTTGGGTCAGCGTGCGGTTGCCACTGCCCTGGATGATTCGGTAATGAAAGTCGAAATCGCCTTCCTGCTGGTAATAGCCTCGGCCGGCCTGAAACGCTTCATCGCGCTCATGGGTTTCCAGGACCCGACGCAATTCGTCGATTTCTTCGACACTCATGCGCTCGGCGGCCAGGCGACAGGCCATGCCTTCCAGGGATTCGCGGATTTCGTATAGCTCAATCAGCTCGGCGTGATTGAGCGAGACCACCCGTGCGCCGACATGCGGCACACGAACCAGCAGGCGCTGGCCTTCCAGACGGTGGATGGCCTCGCGCAACGGGCCACGGCTGATGCCGTAGGTGCGCGCCAGTTCCGGTTCGGAGATCTTGCTGCCCGGGGCGATCTCGCCTTTGACGATAGCCGCCTGAATGCGTCGGAAGACGTTCTCGGAAAGTGTCTCCGTATCGTCTTGCGTAGAAACCGGGGGATCGAGTTGATCCAGCATATTGTCGACACCTTGTGAGCCAGTGCCGCAAAAACTAGCGAATAGTGGCGTAACAGTCAAAGCATAAATCGATATTGTCGACAATCTTCTGATAACCGGCTGCACCATAACGAAGCAACCCGCCTACTTATAGCCACCGGCCAGCGCTGGCGCCATCAAACCACCGTGCTAGAATGCCGCCCGCATTTGTTTGTCACATCTGCACTGTCTGTCATAAAACCCTGATAGGCATACGAGGGAGCTTGCGCAGCGATGCCAGGGCCTTGAATCAAGTCGTACCGCTGCGCATCAGGATTTATGAGACTCAAGCCCTTCCCCACCTTCCTTTGTTTCCTTTGCCTGCCCGGATTCGCAGTGGCCGGGGAAAAGACCGTATATGGCCTTAATGAGTACGCATCGCTCAATGGCATCAATCTGGAAGTGGCAGCCAAACTCGACACCGGGGCGAAAACCGCTTCCCTGAGTGCGCGGGATATCAAACGCTTCAAACGTAACGGCGAGTCGTGGGTGCGTTTTTACCTGGCCATCGACGCCGCCCATTCGCACCCGATCGAACGCCCGTTGGCCCGTGTCAGCAAGATCAAGCGCCGGGCCGGCGACTACGACCCGGAGGAAGGCAAGAAGTACACCGCTCGTCCGGTGATCGAGCTGGACATTTGCATGGGCTCGGCCCTGCGCAGCATCGAAGTGAACCTGACCGACCGCAGCGCCTTCCAATACCCGCTACTGATTGGCTCCGAAGCGCTCAAACGCTTCGATGCACTGGTTGACCCCAGCCTTAAATATGCTGCCGGCAAACCCGCCTGCACCACCGACGCTTATACCGCCGAGTAATTTCAATGCGCTCTCTTACCCTTCATCTGAAACTGCTGATCGCCATCCTGGTGGTGCTGGGCATTTCAGTTACGGCCTATCAGATCTTCGTCCTGGGCATCCCCGTGACCGAAGATGCCACTGACGACCTGTGGAACATCGACGCCAAGGTCGAGTTCGTCGCCAGCGCCAAGGACCCGGTCAAGATCCAGATGTTCGTGCCGCCGCTGAGCCGCGACTTCGTCAGTCTCAACGAGAGCTTCATCTCCAATAACTACGGCGTGGCTGTGAACCGGGTCGACGGCAACCGCAAGGTCACCTGGTCGGCACGCCGGGCCAAAGGTAATCAAACGCTGTATTACCGCCTCGTGCTGACCAAGCGTTACTCCGGTGAAAAAGCCAAGATCAAAGGCCCGACCTTCCGCGACAGCATGGCCATCGAAGGCCCGGAAAAAATCGCCGCCGAAGCCCTGCTTGCACCGATTCGCCAACACTCGGCCGACGTCGAAACCTTCGTCGGCGAAGCCATCAAGCGGGTCAACAACCTCAATGACGACAACGTGAAACTGCTGCTGGCCGGTGATCCATCCACCGCGCACAAGGCGAAAATTGTCGAGTTGCTACTATCCATCGCCCACGTCCCGATCGAAAAAGTCCACACCATCCGCCTGGTGGCCGACCAGCCGCAAATGCCGGAACTGTGGCTGCGCAGTTTCAACGGCACCGACTGGCTGTACTTCAACCCGGAAACCGGTGAACAGGGCCTGCCGACCGACCGCCTGCTGTGGTGGACCGGCGACGAAAACCTGATCACCGTCGATGGCGGCAAGAAAGCCAACGTGACCTTCAGCCTGAACAACAGCGAAATGAACGCTATTCGCCTGGCCAAGCTGACCGACGAAAACACCGACGCCAACTTCCTCGAATACTCACTGTACGGCCTGCCGCTGGAAACCCAGCAGACCTTCATGATCATGGTGATGATCCCGATCGGCGTGCTGGTGATCCTGATCCTGCGCAACCTGGTCGGCATCCAGACCCTGGGCACCTTCACCCCGGTGCTGATCGCCCTGGCCTTCCGCGAAACCCAGCTCGGCTTCGGTATCATGCTGTTTACCATCATCACGGCGCTGGGGCTTTCGCTACGGTCCTACCTCGAACACCTGAAGCTGCAAATGCTGCCGAGGCTGTCGGTGGTGCTGACCTTTGTGGTGGTGTTGATCGCGGCCATCAGCCTGTTCAGCCATAAGCTCGGCCTGGAACGCGGCTTGTCGGTGGCGCTGTTCCCGATGGTGATCCTGACCATGACCATCGAACGCCTGTCGATCACCTGGGAAGAACGCGGCGGCGGCCATGCCATGAAAGTGGCCATCGGCACGCTGTTCGCCGCGTCCCTGGCGCACCTGATCATGACCGTGCCGGAACTGGTGTACTTCGTGTTCACTTTCCCGGCGATCCTGCTGATCCTGGTGGGTTTCATGCTGGCCATGGGTCGTTATCGCGGTTATCGCCTGACCGAACTGGTGCGTTTCAAGGCCTTCCTGAAAAAGGTTGACGCCTGATGTTCGGCTTCTGGAAAACCTGGAAGGCCCTGGAAGCCCAGGGCATCATGGGGATCAACCGGCGCAACGCAGACTACGTGCTCAAGTACAACAAGCGCAGCCTGTACCCGATCGTCGATGACAAGATCATCACCAAGGAGCGCGCCATCGCTGCCGGCATCCATGTGCCCGAGCTGTATGGCGTGATCTCCACCGAAAAGGAAATCGACAATCTCGAAGAGATCATCGGCGCACGCAATGACTTCGTGATCAAACCGGCGCAGGGCGCTGGTGGCGACGGCATCCTGGTGATCGCCGACCGCTTCGAGGGTCGTTACCGCACGGTGTCCGGCAAGATCATCAGCCACGAGGAAATCGAGCACCAGGTTTCCAGCATCCTGACCGGCCTGTACTCCCTCGGCGGCCACCGCGACCGGGCGCTGATCGAATACCGCGTGATTCCCGACCAGATCTTCAAGAGCATCAGTTATGAAGGCGTGCCGGACATCCGCATCATCGTACTGATGGGGTACCCGGTCATGGCCATGTTGCGCTTGCCGACCCGTCAGTCCAACGGCAAGGCCAACCTGCACCAGGGCGCCATCGGCGTCGGCGTGGACCTGGCCACCGGCCTGACCCTGCGCGGCACCTGGCTGAACAACATCATCAACAAACACCCGGACACCACTAACGCCGTTGACGGTGTGCAACTGCCCTACTGGGACGGTTTCATGAAACTCGCCGCTGGCTGTTATGAGTTGTGCGGGCTGGGCTACATCGGTGTCGACATGGTCCTTGACCAGGACAAAGGCCCGCTGATTCTTGAGCTCAATGCCCGGCCAGGGCTGAATATCCAGATTGCCAACGACTGCGGCCTGACGTCGCGCACTCATGCGGTGGAAGCGCGACTGGAAGACCTGAAGGCCCGTGGCGTGACTGAAACCGTCGGGGAGCGCGTGGCGTTTGTTCAAGAGATGTTTGGGCATATTCCTGCGGTCGAGGGTTGATCCCTTGTGGCGAGGGGGCTTGCCCCCGTTCGGCGGCGCAGCCGTCTCAAACCGGCTGACTCGGTCTACCAGATAAACCGGAGGGCCGCTGCGCAGCCCAACGGGGGCAAGCCCCCTCGCCACAGGTTTCATACAGTTGCTGCAACCTTAGCTCTTTCCGACACCCCTCTAGGACCAAATCCTGCAGAGGACTACAATCGCCACCCCGCCTCGATGGCTGATCGCCCCCACCCATGTTGACCTGCTCCGTACACCCGCTGCCCTATCGCGCCAACCCCGCCGAGTACTTCGCGGCGATTCGCCATGCCCCCGGTGCCGTGCTGCTCGACAGCGGCCGCCCCAGTGCGGACCGCGGTCGCTATGACCTGCTCAGCGCCTGGCCACTGGAACAACTGACGGTATCGCCCGACGAAAGTGGTGACGATTTCCTGCAACGCCTGCGCGATAACCTGACACGCCTGGGCGAAGCCACTCTGCCGGCGCCCTACGAGTTGCCGTTTGTCGGTGGATTGATCGGCTACCTGAGTTACGATTTCGGCCGACATCTGGAGCGCCTGCCGAGCCAGGCTCGGGACGACCTGCAACTGCCTGACGCACGTTTCGGCTTGTACGGCTGGGCATTGATCAGCGATCACCATTCGCTGACCAGTCAATTGGTGTTCCACCCGACTCTGCCGGACAGCGAGCGTCAGCGCCTGACCGAGCTGTTCAGCCAGCCGGCAGCGGAAGTGGGCAAGCCCTTCAAACTGCTCACCCCGATGACTGCCGACTTGAGCGCTGACGAGTACCGACAGGCAATCGAGCGCATCCAGCAATACATTCAGGCCGGTGACTGCTATCAGGTCAATTTCGCCCAACGGTTTCGCGCGCCCTGCCAGGGTGATTCGTGGGCCGCGTACTGCGCACTGCGCACGGCGTGCCCCACGCCTTTTTCCGGTTTCCAGAGTTTGCCTGACGGCGCAGCCGTACTCAGCCTGTCGCCGGAACGCTTCGTCAAAGTCAGCCAGGGCCATGTGGAAACCCGCCCGATCAAGGGCACCCGCCCTCGGGGCCTGACGCCAGAGCAAGACGCCGCGAACGCTGCCGAATTGCTGGCCAGCCCCAAGGACCGCGCAGAAAACCTGATGATTGTCGACCTGCTGCGCAATGACCTCGGTCGGACCTGCCGCACCGGTTCGGTCCGGGTGCCGGAATTGTTCAGCCTGGAAAGCTATCCGAACGTGCATCACCTGGTGAGCAGCGTCACCGGTGAACTGGCGGACGGCCGTGATGCCCTGGACCTGATCGCCGGCAGTTTCCCGGGCGGTTCGATCACCGGTGCACCAAAGATTCGTGCCATGCAGATCATCGATGAGCTGGAACCGACCCGACGCGGGCTGTATTGCGGTTCATTGGTGTACCTGGACGTGCGCGGCGAGATGGACAGTTCCATCGCCATCCGCAGTTTGCTGGTCAAGGACGGTCAGGTGTGTTGTTGGGGGGGTGGCGGGATTGTCGCGGACTCGGAGTGGCAGGCTGAGTATCAGGAATCGATCACCAAGGTGAAGGTGTTGCTCGATACCCTGCAAAACCTTTAAAAACATCGCGAGCAGGCTCGCTCCTACAGGTTCACCGCAATACCTGTGGGAGCGGGCTTGCCCGCGAAGGCGTCAGACCAGGCGACTACAGACTCAACGTCCGGTTCGAAGCTTTGATGAACTCCTGCTTCAACGCTTCAAACGTGTGCACCGCCGGGAACTGCGGGAACTCGGCGATCACGTTATCCGGCGCATGGAACAGAATACCGGCATCGGCCTCGCCCAGCATCGTGGTGTCGTTGTAGGAATCCCCCGCCGCGATCACCCGGTAGTAGAGGCTCTTGAAGGCCAGGACCGACTGGCGCTTGGGATCTTTCTGACGCAGTTGGTAGCCAGTGACTCGCCCACTGTCGTCAGTAATCAGACGATGGCAGAGCAAGGTCGGGAAGCCCAACTGACGCATCAGCGGCTGGGAGAACTCATAAAAGGTGTCCGACAGGATCACCACCTGGAAGCGCTCGCGCAGCCAGTCGACGAACTCGATGGCGCCGTCCAGCGGCTTGAGCGTGGCGATCACTTCTTGAATGTCGGAGAGCTTCAGGTCGTGCTCGTCGAGTATCCGCAGGCGTTGCTTCATCAGCACGTCATAGTCGGGAATGTCCCGGGTGGTGGCCCTGAGGGATTCGATCCCGGTTTTTTCGGCGAAGGCGATCCAGATTTCCGGGACCAGCACACCTTCAAGATCCAGACAGGCAATTTCCACAAGACACTCCCATTTGTATTGATTATTGAGTCGAGCGAGCAAAAAGACTGCCGAACTCTAGCGACTCGGGTCTGCCTGCGCAACGCAGAGGATGTCCCCCGGCCGGTGCAGCTTTTTGTTACCATCGACTCCATATAGAGCGCCCAGCGCCACCGACCTGTAGGAAGCCGCCCTGATGAGCCCAACGTTCGACGTCGTGGAACTCGCCACGACCTATGCCAACAAATCCGCCCAGGACATCCTGAAACTCGCGTTTGCCGAGTTCGGCGATGACCTGTGGATATCTTTCAGCGGTGCCGAGGACGTGGTGCTGGTGGACATGGCCTGGAAGCTGAACAAAAACGTCAAGGTATTCAGCCTCGACACCGGTCGCTTGCACCCAGAGACGTATCGCTTCATCGATCAGGTACGCGAGCACTACAAGATCGACATCGAACTGGTGTCGCCGGACTACACGAAGCTCGAACCGTTCGTGAAGGAAAAGGGTCTGTTCAGTTTCTACAAGGACGGCCATGGCGAATGCTGCGGCATCCGCAAGATCGAACCATTGCGCCGCAAGCTGTCAGGCGTGAAGGCCTGGGCCACCGGCCAGCGTCGGGACCAGAGCCCCGGCACCCGTAGCGCCGTCGCGGTGATGGAAATCGACACCGCGTTCTCCACCCCGGAACGCACCCTGTACAAGTTCAACCCGCTGGCGCAAATGACCAGCGAAGAGATCTGGGGTTACATCCGCATGCTGGAACTGCCTTACAACAGCCTGCACGAACGCGGTTTCATCAGCATCGGCTGCGAACCCTGCACCCGCCCGGTACTGCCGAACCAGCATGAGCGAGAAGGCCGCTGGTGGTGGGAAGAAGCGACGCAGAAAGAATGCGGGTTGCATGCCGGGAATATCATTAGCAAGTCGAAAGCCTGATCCCAAGCCTTGTGAAATACCCCCTGTGGGAGCGGGCTTGCTCGCGAAGGCGGTGTATCAGTCACTCAATGCATCGACTGACCCGACGCTTTCGCGAGCAAGCCCGCTCCCACACTGGTTAGTGTCAGCCCACAAAAAATGTGTACACACGAATGTCACCGTAGGTGCCATTTGTGTGTGCACTTTTAGTTTCTGCGCCCCAAAAAGTTACATCTCCTTTCCCACCGCCTCGCCCAAGCCCCTCTCGAAAAAAATAAATACCTGTTCAACCGGTCAATTTAAATTTTCTGTTTTTCAGTCAGTTATCTGTTTTCGATAACAAAACGAAATGAGCACTGGCTTTTATAGAATCCTGGCTGGCACGGATCTGGCTTAAGTGCATACATGTTTTGTATACAATCAACTCAAAACATACACACACTTTAGATCCGCAAGCCTGAAGCGCCCTATCCCGTACAGGCTGCAGATGCCCCGTAACCAATGATATTCGCCACCCGCGACGAAGATTTGTCGAGCCAACGCTCATGCACAGTCATCACGGCGTCGAGCATCAGGAGCCTGCCGGAATGCGTACTAGTCTCTCCAATAACAATATCGCGCTGGATCTACCCTCCTCCCATTCCACCCACACGACCGACAGTCAAGCGCATCACGTCCCCGTCGTGCTCAGTCCCCGACTGCACAACAAAGACCTGGCACCGACCAAGGCCGAAGGTCGGCGCTGGGGCCGCTACAGTATCTTTGCCCTGTGGACCAACGACGTTCACAACATCGCCAACTACTCGTTTGCCATCGGCCTGTATGCCCTGGGCCTGGGCGGCTGGCAGATCCTGTTGTCCCTGGGGATCGGTGCGGCGCTGGTGTATTGCTTCATGAACCTGTCCGGCTACATGGGACAGAAGACCGGGGTGCCGTTTCCGGTCATCAGCCGCATCAGTTTCGGCATTCATGGTGCACAAATTCCTGCATTGATCCGCGCCGTTATCGCCATCGCCTGGTTCGGTATTCAGACATACCTGGCCTCGGTGGTATTTCGCGTGTTGTTGACGGCGGTCCATCCCGGGTTCGCCGACTACGACCACGACTCGATCCTCGGCCTGTCGACCCTGGGTTGGGTGTGTTTCGTCACGATCTGGTTCGTGCAACTGGCGATCCTTGCCTATGGCATGGAGATGGTGCGGCGCTACGAGGCGTTTGCCGGCCCGGTGATTCTGCTGACCGTCGCCGCTCTCGCCGCGTGGATGTACACCCAGGCCGATGCGACTATCGCCTGGTCGATCCGCGAGCCGCTGACCGGGTCCGAGATGTGGCGCAACATCTTTGCCGGTGGCGCACTGTGGCTGGCGATCTACGGTACGTTGATCCTCAACTTCTGTGACTTCGCCCGTTCTTCGCCATGCCGTAAAACCATCAAGGTCGGAAATTTCTGGGGTTTGCCGGTAAATATTCTGGTGTTCGCCAGCATCACCGTCCTGCTGTGCGGCGCGCAATTTCAGATCAATGGCCGGATCATCGAAAGCCCGACCGAAATCATCGCCTCGATCCCCAACACCTTCTTCCTGGTGCTCGGTTGCCTGGCATTCCTGATCGTCACCGTGGCGGTGAACATCATGGCCAACTTCGTCGCCCCGGCCTTCGTGCTCAGTAACCTGGCGCCGAAATACCTGACGTTCCGCCGTGCCGGCTTGATCAGCGCGACCATCGCCGTGCTGATCCTGCCGTGGAACCTCTACAACAGTCCGCTGGTGATCGTGTATTTCCTGTCCGGCCTCGGTGCCCTGCTCGGCCCGCTGTACGGCGTGATCATGGTCGACTACTGGCTGGTACGCAAAGGTCAGGTCAACGTCCCGCAGTTGTACAGCGAAGACCCGAACGGCGCGTATTACTACAGCCGCGGGGTCAATTTGCGCGCCGTGGCGGCGTTCATTCCCGCCGCCCTGATCGCCATCGTCCTGGCGCTGGTGCCAGGATTCCACAGCGTATCGCCATTCTCCTGGCTGATTGGTGCGGGCATCGCCGGGATGCTCTACCTGATCATCGCCAAGCGCCAACCGCACTACGCCGATATCAGCGGCGAAGCCATCGCGGTCGACAACGTCAGTCATTAAACCTGTTGCGGCCCGACGTTGTCGGGTCGCAGAACCACCTGCAATAAGGACTTCCCATGCGCATTCTTGTGGTCAACGTCAACACCACCGAATCCATCACCCAGGCCATCGCCCGCTCGGCGCAGGCCGTGGCCTCACCCGGCACGGAAATCGTCGGCCTCACCCCGCACTTCGGCGCTGACTCCATCGAGGGCAATTTCGAAAGTTACCTGGCGGCCATTGCGGTCATGGACCGGGTGATGTCCTACGACCAGCCATTCGACGCGGTGATCCAGGCCGGCTACGGCGAGCACGGCCGCGAAGGCTTGCAGGAACTGCTCAACGTACCGGTGGTGGATATCACCGATGCCGCCGCCAGCACGGCGATGTTTCTCGGTCACGCCTACTCCGTGGTCACCACCCTCGACCGCACCGTGCCGCTGATCGAAGATCGCCTGAAGCTCTCCGGCCTGTGGGACCGTTGTGCCTCGGTACGGGCCAGTGGCTTGGCGGTGCTGGAACTGGAACACGAACCACAGCGTGCACTGGAGGCCATCGTGCATCAGGCGGAACTGGCGGTGACCCAGGACAAGGCCGAAGTGATTTGCCTGGGCTGCGGCGGCATGGCCGGGCTGGACGAACAGATTCGCCGGCGTACCGGCGTGCCGGTGGTGGACGGCGTGACGGCGGCGGTGACTATTGCCGAGTCCCTGGTGCGGCTGGGGTTGTCGACCTCGAAGGTGCGGACTTATGCGACGCCACGGCCGAAAAACATCATTGGCTGGCCGGGGCGGTTTGGACGCTAGTCTTTCCTAATGTAGAGGTCTGTATTTTGATATAACTTGATGACCGGCAAGCCCGACAGCGAGGCTTGCCCAAGTGTCAGCGTTGCGAAGAAAAATACTTTCATTAGTTATTGGTTGCTTTTTTTCCTGCAGTTCAAACTTAACAGCCCTATATTCAGCACCAGAATTATTCAATCTACTACTTTGCTCCCCCTTTGCACCTACATCCATGCTAATGCCAATGGCCCCCGTTAGTGCTGCCACCATTCCCCTATCATCTCTCGGAAATCCAAAGTCCGACCTATGCGAGTAGAATACATCCTCCGTCTTGAGCCTTTGATGAGAAACCTCATGAATAAAAAGCATCCCTAAAGATGATACATCGCTACCTTCTACCTGAGACAGCTTAACAAACATACGCGCATGCTCATCAGTGGTGCGTACGTAACCACTTTCGGAACTAGCACTTTCATAAATTACGATCTGATCGTTACCCGGCTCCATCCGGGACCTTATAGAATTAAGTATTTTTGCAAAACCGTTTGCAATGGATGCTATCCCACTTATCGTAACCTCTGAATTACCCAACAATGCTTTCATGACAGTATCCAGCATTTGACTGCGCGGCTGGTTTTCAACATTGGAAAGGGCGCTCTCCAGTGTATTCGCGGCAAAATCCAGACTCATCCGAATTTTTTCAGCAAGGACCTTCCTTCGTTCACTCTGCCCCTCGAAATCTTTTAACCCGCGAGCGATGAAAGTAGTACTTGAGTCCTCTTTTAAAAGCTCCCTCTCAACTCTATCCCCAGCTTCGCCTCTGAATTTTTTAGAGCAACGACCATTCAAATCAACCCGACCGACAGGAGAACTTCGAACAAACTCAAACAGATTGATACTGTCCAAAACCCCCGCAGGATCAGGACTTATCCAGCGGCAAATCCAAGGCGCGTAGTAGCGCGAGCCATAGTAATAAAGACCTGTAGCATCTAGCTCCTTACCCGAATAATGAATAAACTTGCAACGTGCATCACATTGACTTCTCGCCGCCCACCAAGCAGTCCCCCCGTAGGGGTAATACACTTCATGGTTGAGCATAGAAGCGCTTGCATCCAGCTCTAACATGCTCGAACCCAAATGATCGTCAATGCTATAGCGTATCTGATCGTTCAATAGACATTCGGGCCTGCCGCTGATCCAGTGCAATATTCGAACACGCCGCCGCCCCGCCACGACATCCAACACCTCCAGCGTTTCTCCTGTACCGTTGTTGGTTCGTAATTCCAGCCCTGGTAGATAGCGCGTTTGTGCGATATGCGTTTGCGAGTGAGTAAGCGTTGAATGGATTTTCCGCACTCGCTGTCCAGTAGCGTCATATCCATACCACTCCGTGTCGTGATTTCCATTTTCACGACAAACGGGTGTCACATCCCTGAGCTGATCGCGTAGGGTCCAAGTCAATTCCTGGCCCGGTTGCAGAAAACGCAAATTGCCATTTTTATCAAATGCATCATCAAAATCTTGCACCACCCTCGAACGGCTTTCAGCCTCAAGCAGGCTGCGATTGCTGTAGGGAGCCACCAACATTCGGCAAGTGTAATTTCGGCTCCCCACATGTCGAAGTTCTAACAAATTACCAGCTGCGTCATAGAAATAGTTCTGGACATAGTTGGCCTGCTGATCAGAATCTACTGGCAAGGACTGAAGGCCAGGCAATCCTGGAGCAGATGTAGCAGACCTCACTTCCCAGCCACTGGCCTTGGTTAGTTGATAAAGTGTGTCGTATTCAAAAGACCTGAGAGGCTCGATCCTCTGGTTGGCGAAATAACGGATTGGTTGTATCAAATCCTCAACCTGCGTTATGTTGCCCACCGGATCAAAGGCATAACGCAAGTCCTGAAAAGCCTTCCCACCTAGCTTTCGAGTGGTCAGCCGTGTGAGACGCCCATTTTCGGAACAATAGGTGGAGCAGCAGATGACACCATTACCTAATATCTCTCGTTCAACCTGCCCAAAAGCGTTGTATTGAATGGCTCCGACCAACATCTGTGGATATTGTTGTTCAGAAAGCTGCAATTGAGCACTCTGCAGTTGCCCGGATACGGTGTAGGCAAACGTCTGAGTATTACCCTTAGCATCGGTCTGGCTGACAGGCTCGCCCTGCGGGCCAAATTGCCAAAGTGTTATTGCGCCAGGCCCGGACTCAATCAAATGCTCGCGTTCAGCTATTTCTTCCTGCCAGTCAGGTAGATGCGGTTCGTTGAGGAAGTGATCTCGTTGCTGCATAAGCTCACCTGCCATACTTCGCTCTTCGAAACGACGGCTCACGACGCAGTCGTCATGGCGTGAAGGTCGTCCACATTGGTTGTGCCTGGCAGCCTCAGGATCCCCAGCGGCATAGGTCAATCGCTCAACGCAGCGCTCGCACTCACCCTCAATTTGTTCAAACACGGCCTGCGGTCGTCGCTGAGAGTCATATTCACTGCGTACTCGACTTCCTCGACCGTCCCATCCTAATAGCCGTTGTGCAGTTTCGCCTGATAGCGTGACCTGCCAACCAGCGTCAACACTGTCATTCATTAATACCAGGCCAGACAGACTGAACACCCTGGACTGATTGGCAGACACACTTTCATCGCTTAGCGCCCTTTCAAAGAGTCGAGGATCCCAAACACTCTCAGAACGACCCGCCGAATCAAATACTTGGCGACTAACCCGTGCGTCTATCACATCAGGTAATGTACGCCGATGATAAGCAACTTCACGCACGAACAATCCACGCGGATCGATTGCAACTAAAGAGGGTGTATGCACATGTACGGCCGATGCTTCCATGACGAATCCAACTTTAGTTGATCAACGTCCATTCAGAAGGGAAAAGCGGCGTCACACAAACCTACTGACCTAGAGCGCGCTAAACCTCGTCCCCAACCTCCGCTCCAAAAACTGCTCGATGATGAAGTCAACAAACGCCCGGGTCTTTCCTGGCATTAGTTTGTGTTCAGCATAGTAGATAGAAATGTTGCCATCATCGACATACCAATCCGGCAACACCCGCAGCAACCGGCCCGTTTCCAGATAGCCCACCGCAAACGGCATGCTCACCAGCGCAATGCCCAGGCCCTGTGCTGCCGTGGCGCAGGCTGCCTCGGAATCGCTCATGGTCATCCGTGCCTTGAGCATCAACGGGCTATGGTGCTGATGGCGATGGGGCAACTGCCAGGAGCGCACACGACCGGTTTGCGGCGAGCGGATCAGAATCCCGGTCACGAGCTACTGCTTTTGATGCGCTTATGCCAGAGCCTTGCTTGAGGTGCTTTCTGTTGAATCAGCCCGCATTGACTCTCCCGTTAAGGGCAGACTCTACCCTGAAGGTTCCATTTTCAGGAGCAAGTCTGATGAGCAAACGAGTACTGGTGATTCTGGGTCACCCCTCAACCGATAGTTTCTGTGGAGCGCTGACCGATACATATGTCGAGGCTGCAAAAAGTGCCGGACACGACGTGCGCCTGTTACGACTCGATGCTCTGAGCTTCGACCCGGTGCTACACGATGGTTACAACCTGATCCAGATGCTGGAGCCCGATCTGCTCAAAGCCCAGGCCGATATCACCTGGGCTGAACATCTGACGTTTGTCTATCCGATCTGGTGGGGCGGTATTCCGGCCTTGATGAAAGGCTTTTTCGACCGGGTTTTCCTGCCCGGTTTTGCCTTCAAATACCGCAAAGGCAAAGCCTTTCCAGACAAACTCCTGAAAGGACGAACCGCTCACCTGCTGGTGACCATGGATACTCCTCCGTGGTACTACAAGTGGGTCTACCGCATGCCCGGACTGCACCAGATGCGCAAGACCACGCTGGAGTTCTGTGGCATCAAGCCATTGAAGACCCTGACGTTTGGCCCGATCCTCGGCTCGAAGCCGACACAAAGGGACGCCTGGCTCAGGCAAGCCCAGGCGATCGCCAGCAACTGAAGCTCTCGCACTGTGCAGCATCGCCTTGCAGCGGGCGATGCCGTCTTCGACCCATCCTGCGCCCTACACACCCCGCCATTTGACCCGTCCGGGTTCCAGTCTCGGCATGCTTGTGTAAAGATGCCGCGCCCGCGCCAGACGCGTGAATGCTCGGGCTCTTTCTGCACATAAAAAGGACTTTTCATGTATATCGGCAAAGCCGCCCAGCTGTCGGGCACTACGGTCAAGAGTATCCGGCACTATGAAGAAATCGGCTTGTTACCGCCGCCACAGCGCGAAGGCAAATATCGAATCTATAGCCAGCAGAGCGTTGAGTTGCTGACGTTCATCAAGTGCGCCCAGCAACTGGGTTTCAAGCTCAAGGAAATGCAAGCGATCCTGCAGGACCACAGGGGCCAGGAGCTGCCATGGGACCTGGCGAACAAGGCTATAGCGGACAAAAAACAGGAATTGATGACCCAGATTGAAGCGTTGCAGCAGGTGCATGCGGGGTTGGTCGAATTCGAAGTCAACCTCAAGGACGCTCAGAATCAATGCCAGTTCGAACACATCACTAAAATCGCCTGAACACCATCAACCCACTGCACAGATCCGAGACGGCTATTAGCCCGCTTTGTGCTGCCAAGGCACGCCGGCAATGAGTGGTTCCTGAAAACCGGATGCCGGCGTAACCCGTTGCAACAGCAGTCCTTTCGCTTAACTCAAAGCGCCGTCACGCAATAGGTACTCGCGTTCACCCTCCGGCCGCTCAGGAACGATTGCCGCGAAGAACCACGGCGATATCAATGTCACCAGCAAGATGGTCATCACCCCGCTGGAGAATAGCGCCAGCGCCACCAGCGTTCCCAGATCAATGACCGGCTTGTAGGCGGAAAACAGTAACGCGAGGAACCCCACCGAAAAAATCACCACATTGACCACGGTCGACCGCCCGACGCTGTGCATGGCCGTGAGAATCGCCTCATCGACATGCACGCCTTGCTGAACCAGCAACTTGATCCGCGACAGCAGGTGTACGGCGTAATCGACCACCCCCACCACCAGGAACGTCACCAGCGTCGTGCCGATATTCAGCTCGATGTCCAGCAGATACATACAGCCATAGACCGTCACCGAGGTGGTCAGCAGCGTGAGCATGCCAAGAATGCCCAGGCGTACCGACTTCAACCAGTACATCATCATCAGCGTGACCACCAGCAGCGCCAGAGAGAAGCTCAGCACCTGGCCCTGGGTGATTTCCTGCAACACTCCGGTCCAGATATAAGGCGTCCCGGCATGAGTCACCTGCAGGTTGGCCGGCTTGTTCACCAGCAACCAGGCATCCAGGCGATCGAGCATGTCCTGGTAATCGCTGGCGACCGAAGAGGTCATGGTGTAAAGCGTCAGCGCCTTGGAATAGTCGGCATTGAGCACGTTCTGCAAGTCAGAGCCGCCGCCGTTCTCGAACATCATGATGTGTTGCTCGATCAGCGAGTTGCCGTCCACCTCAAACGTTTCTGTCTGCCCCTCATCGTTGACCGACTTCACATGCTCCAGCGCTTGCGGCACGCGCAGATAGTCAGGATTCATGTCATTGAGCACCAGGTTCATACGCTTGACGTAAGTCGCCACCGAATAGGTGTAACTGACGTTCGGCTGGGACTTGATGAACTGGTCGAGCCGGTCGAGGAACTGCACCACCTCGGTGGTCAGGACACCTCGCGGGGTCTTGCTATCGAAGGCGATCCAGCCGGGAGACGTGCCGGCGACATGAGCCCGGTTGATGAACTCATCCGAGACCCGGACCGGGCTGTCCTTCTTGAAGTAGGCAATCCCTGAGTCCTCGATATTGACCAGGAAGGTGAAAACCGTCATCAGCGCCAACAACGGCAAGGTGACAATCAGGACTGGCTTGCGCCAGCGGATCAAGCGCGCACAGAACGCTACCAGGTATCGCGAGATGATCGACTCTTTGTGGACGGTTTTGCGCCGCGGCTGATCCTTGCCCCAGATGGAAATCCACGCCGGGATCAACAACAGGGAAATGATCAAGGCCGCCGTCAGCCCGATGGACATAAAGAGGCCGAAATTGCGAATGCTGACGATATTGTTGGTGGTGGAAATCATGAACGTAGCGATGGTGGTCACTGTGGTCAGCACCACCGGAGTAACCATCATCCGCATGGTCTCGCGGTTGGCCTCGCGATAAGACTTGCCGGCGTTGAGCTGCTCGTAATACTCGGCCATCACATGGATCGCATCGGCGCAGCAAATGGTGAACAAAAAGACCGGCAACACGCTGGTCAGCAGGTCCATCGGTACCCGAAACAGCGCCATCAGGCCCAAGGTCCAAATGGTGCAGAAGAGGATATTGAACAGCGGCAGAAGCACACCCAAAGGCTTGCGGAAAAAGAACACCAGCAGCGAAGTCACCAGCAGGAACACGATCGGGAACAACAAAGCCAGGTCATGATCGATGATCTCCTGCTGTGCCGCGATAAAGATCGGCATCCCGGCGATGAATACCTCATCGGTGAATTGCGGATGTTTGGCCTGGTAGTCCGCGACGATCTGACGAACCTGGTGATAGGCGCGTAGTTGAGCCTGGGCGTCGTCCTGTTTGGTCCCGAGTTCGGCGACCACCATGGCGACTTTCTTGTCGGCAGAGACGACCCCACCGACCATCTGTTCGTTGCCCATGATCTGCGCTTCGACGACCTTGGGGTCCATGTCCAGGCCATGCAGGGTCTTGTGAATCCACAGTTCGCCATCGGGGCTCAGGCTGATGTTTTCCAAGTCGGCCATGGAGGCCATTTCCTTGATCGGGTTGATCCGCTCGACGAGAAAACCGAGGAACTGCTGGTCACGCGGATCCCAGCCCTGGCTACGGGCGTGATCGCGCAAAACCTGGGCCTGGGCGTAATCGTTCTGGGAAAAACCTTCGCTGAGGATATCCGCGGCCAACAGCTGGGCGCGACTGTCCGCCCCATGCTTGCCAACAATGCGCTGCAGTTCGACTTCATCCTGCGCGTTGGCCAGCATTAGGCGCCGCAGGGCTTGCGAGAGCTCGAACTGGGCATTGAGCGATTCACTGTTGAAGACACTCTGCCGATTGTTCAGCGCCACCATGACCGAGTCGTAGGTACCGGTGAATTCGTGTTGAAGGTCGAGAATGGTTTTGCGCGCCGGATGGGATTCCTTGAGTAAATAAGGATTGGTATCCGACATCAGCGAGCCGAGTGTGTAGGTGAACCAGGCGGTGATCGCCACTAGCACAAACACAATCGCCCGCGCATAGCGCTCAACGAAGTTCAGGTATCGTTCCATGATCATGCGTTCCAGAAAGGTCGGGGCAGCTCTTAGCGAGCGGACACGGCAAACTCAGGCAGGTCGCCGGGTTTCAGGCCGCGTTTGATGGCGGTCTGGATAAACAGCCGGTCGTCCAGCTCGACGTTGTACTGCAACTGGTTGAAACGCAGCTGGGAGCGAGTGCCCGCGATGAAGTCTTCGGTTTCGCTCAGGGTGATGCTGTCGATCTGATCGACAGTCTCGACTTTCAGTGTGCGCATCTGTTTGAACATCACGCCTTTGACATCGAAGAAATCCTGACGCATGACCAGCAGATTCTTTTTGTCGATCCAGACCTTGAGCATGTTGTAGCCGGTCTTGGCCAGGACTTGCGCAGACGCTGGCGCGCGCTCGATGACATAACAATCCCGACCGGCAATGTTCTCCTCCGCGACCAGAGTCTGGCGGTAATCGTTGGCCCGGATCTTGTCCAGGTCAGCATAGGAATAATCACTGCCCATGAAGGCGCCGCGCTTGTCGGTGGTGGAGATGCGCCGGGTCTGCCGGCTGACCGGCAAGTACATCCATTGACTGTCTTCGGCGCCCAATGCTTCGTGGGGGTTTTCAATGTGGAAGGCGACATCGCGCACGTCGTTGGGCGCCGAGAAAAACATGGTGAACTTGTCGCTGTCCGGATAATCCTTCTGCAGGTAGCTGAACTCGCGCACCCGGCTGTTGCCCTGCTTATCGAGCAGGACCAACGACACCTGCGACATGAAGCTCTTGCCGTCGTTGCGGTCTCTGGCCTGGCGGATGATTTCATCAGCGCTCTGGCCCTGGGCGGCAAACACCGAAGCACTCGTCAGCATCAACACACCAACCGTCAGGCTCTTGAATAGCGGCAACATAGAAATTTCCTTTTCATCATGTGAGTGAGTGGCTCGCCGGCGCACTGTGCACGCAGGCGCTGTAGGTTCAGAACCTGTATGTTTAAAACAAATAACCTGCCGAAAGCCGAACCTGATCGCGCTGGTCGTATTCGCCAAAGGGTCGGTCCTCCTTGCCAAAAAACACATCCACCTCCAGCCCAAGCTTGAGCCAGTCGGCCGGTTTGTAGGTGAAGATGCCCTGCAGCAACGCGTCGTCTTTGGCCGGCGGTGACATGACCAGCGCCAGCCGGCTCTTGAGTCGGTCCCGCAGGTGGGTGCCTTCGGCGGACAGGGTGAATAGATCGTCACGTTTGTCCTGCAACATCCCGACTTGCCAGTCGAGCAGTTGCTGTTCCTGCCATTGCACGGAGATCAGCCAGTTGCGCAGCAGATAGTCGACGCCAAGCAGCGACTTGATCATCGGACTCTCATCACTGCCGTACTGGCGGTAGGGGTTGGTCACTCGCCAGTCGTCGAAATAGGCCACCTCGCTACGCACGACAATACTGTGCCCGGCATCGATCGCCAGGCCGGCACCGCCCATGCTGTAACGCGGGAACTGCCGTTCCAGGCGAATTCGCTGATCGTCGGCCACACCCTCGACCGCATACACCGGATCTTGCTGACGGGCATTGAGTGCGACGAAGCTGGCGTCCACCGCGCCGATCTGGCCGTTGGCGCTCACACCATAGGAGAAACCATGTGGAGCGGTGTAGTCGGGCGTGGAGTCGACGATGAACGTTGCCGGGTCCGGCCGGGCGAACAGCGGAGCGTCGAACTCGCTGCCTTGGGCCGGTGCCTGGTTTTTCACAAAGTCGGTAACCCACAGAGCTTCCAGTTCCCACTCGCCCACCGGCTGGGTCAGGCGCACCATAGGCACCGCAATGCGGCTGTCTTCAAGCAGGGCAGTCAGGCCCTCGCGGAAGTCGAGCGGGTTGATCTGATCGAGCACTCGTAGTTCATCCGCGCGGCCCCAGACCACCTGCTGCCAACCCACTGTCAGCTCACCGTCACCGACGTATTGTCCCCAGTACAAATGCCGCCAGTCGGCGCTGAAGCGGTAGTCTTCCCGGGCTTCCTGGCTGTAGGGGTTATTGCCGTCATAGCGGGCGTCATAACGCACCCGGCCTTTGGCCTTGTAATAGCCGCTGTCCCAGTTGTCCTCCAGATTGGCCTTGAAGTAGACGGCCTTCTGGGTGATCTGGTCGTCACCGTGCAAACGCAGCGCGGTGGCCACGCCGACTTCAGCATCGGCATGGGCCGGCGTGATGTCGGCCCTGGCCAACTCCGGGCCCAGGCAGACCAGCACGGCAGCCAGCCCCTGCCTGAATCGCTCTCTGGCCATGACTACATTCCCAACCCGACGCCGCCATCGATCATCAGGCTCTGCGCCGTGACGCCTCCTGCTTCGGGGCTCGCCAGGTAACGCACCATCGCCGCCACTTCATCACCCTGGATGAAACGTCGCAGCGGCAATTTTTTCTTCGCGTTGCGCAAGATCTGCTCTTGGCTGATCCCCGCAATACGGGCTTGAGCCGCCAGCTCGCCCTGCAACATCGGTGTGTCGATCCAGGCCGGCAGGATTGCATTGACGGTGATCTGGCGGGGCGCCAGATCCATCGCCAACGCCTTGGTCAGGCCGATGATGCCGTGCTTGGAAGCGCAGTAAGCGGTGTTACGCACCTTGCCGGCGCGCCCCAGAATCGACGACATATTGATGATCCGCCCGCGGTCCGCCATCAGCGGCAGGCACAGTGAGGTGACATAGAACGTGCCGTTCAGGTTGACCGAAATCACCTTGTGCCAGTTGTCCAGATCCTCGGGCTCGTTCTCGTCGCAGACACCGGCACTGTTCACCAGTACATCGACATAACCGAGACGCGTGGCCAGCGTCTTGAACAGCACTTGCAAACTGGCAAGGTCGGCAATGTCGGCCCTATAGGTTTCGATGCTCGCGGCAAACACCTGCCCCGCCACCCAGTCCTGTAACTGCGGCAGATCCAGATCGAGCAGAATCAGACGGTTTCCAGCATCGGTGGCAAAGTTTTCCGCCACCGCCCTACCGATACCTTTAGCCGCCCCCGTGATCAAAAGCGTTCGTGGCGAGCTCATGGCATTTTCAACCCGCCGTTGACGGACAACACTTCGCCCGTCAAGTAATGCCCGCGCTCGGCGATGTACAGCACCGCCTCGGCAATTTCCCGGGGCTCGGCCAAGCGTTTGATCAACAGTCGCGACTGGACTTCCTGCTCGTGAGCCCCCAGCAACGCCGCCGTCATGTCGGTATTGACGATGCCTGGGGCAACTGCGTTGACGCGGATGTTGCGCGGCGCCAGCTCAACGGCCAGGGCGCGGGTCAGCCCCTCGACCCCGCCCTTGGCGGCGGCATAGTTGCTTTGGCCCTTGCCGGGCTTTTGTGCGGCCACAGAGCTCAGGTTAATGATGCAGCCGCTACGTTGGCGCATCATGCCGGGCACGACCCGCTGACAGCAGAGCAAGGTGCCGATCAGGTTGGTCTGGATCACTTCGGTGATGTCATTGATCGACAGCGTTGCCAGCAAACCATCGCGCGTTATCCCGGCGTTATTGACCAGCAAATCAATGCGCTCGAACTGCTGTTCGACGCGCTCGAAAAAGCCCTTGATGCTGTTGCCGTCCTTGACGTCGCATTGCGACGCCAGGCACTCGCGCCCCATGGCCTCGACCTCGGCACGCAGCGCCATCGCAGCCTCTTCGTCACGCACATAACTGAAAGCAATCTGATAACCGGCGCCGGCCAGTGCCAGGACAATGGCTTTGCCGATGCCGCGACTGCCCCCGGTCACTACCGCTATTTTGTGGTTCATGGCCGTTCCTTAGAGTGAGTTGTTGGTCTTGAACTGAGCGAGGCCGAAGCCATGGATCGCCGCCAATGCGCGGATCTGCTGCACTTGCTCACGGCTGATATCGCCGTAGGAGTAATGCTGCTTCATCCCCGACAACCCCATCAGGACCGACTCAGCCATGCAGGCATACAACTGCCCCTGTTTCAGATACGCCCGGACATTCGGCGCGAGCCCATCGCCGAGCGGTGTCTGGACAATGCCGCCATGCATGTAAAGAACATCCGCACGCTGACTGCTAAGCGCCTGATCAACGTTCAACGGCACCGCGATATCGCAGATCACACTGTTCTCGGCAAAATGCCCGGCATCCAGGAACGGCTGCGCAGCGTTTGCCGCACACAGCACGATGCGGGCTCGCTTGAGTGCTTCCAGATCATTGGTGACGGTGATGAACGCATTCACTCCGACATGCTCCTGCACCAGCCGCGAGACACGTAGACCCAGGTCCGGGCTGCTGCCATGATCCTTGAGCAATGTCTCGATGCCGTCGAGCTTGAGCAGACGCATCGCCAATCGGTCCTGTTCGGCGTTGCCCTCGAGGATCGACCGGGCGGCGTCGGCATAGATCAACTGTGCGGTTTTCTCCAGACGACGCACCGAGCCGTCGCGACCGCTGCCGATCAGGATCAGGTGATCGACCGTGGCCGACAGCATGGACGCGTAGGTTGAAGCCACGTTGCCGGAAGCCCCGACCACGGCCGCGGTTTGCTCATGCAACTCAAGTCGTTGTTGCTTGCAGCCTTGCTCGATGGCCTCCAGCCCCATGCCGATGGTCAAGGCGTTGCCGGATGTCAGGGCCATATCCGGGATCTTCAGCGCCTGACAGTTGTTGGTCACGATGGAGGTGTACATCCCCAGTCCGGCGACGCTGTAACCATCGGCGCGCGCATCGAGAATGCGGTTGCCGACCTCTTCGCGAATGACGTCCAGATCACCGCTGACGATGTAGTCCGCCATGGCGTTGGAGTCCATGCACAATGGATACAGGGTGAACTCCACCGCAGTACCGAGCCGCGAACGAATGAGCACCGGCCCGATCGGCGCAGCCCGTCGTTCTGGTGCAGTGCGCTTCATGAAAGCGCTTTTCTGTTCGGTGCTCAGCTGTCCTAACGACGGGTCGACATCGCCGAGAATGTCGGCATCGATCAGGTGGTTGATGAAAGCGACACGAGCGACGACCCGTGAGCCTTGGTCGGCTTTGATTTCGTCGGCGCACACCTGGAAACTGTCGTCACGCACCGGCACAACAGGGATCGAATCGGCACAAATAGTCGCCGCCAGCGCAAAGGCATCACCTCGACGAAGCATGTCGAAGACTTTTTGCAGCGCGCTGATCAACCCGTCGATTTCAGCGAAGGTGATGCAGGCCGGCGGCTCCAGGCGGATCACGTTGGAGTTGCTGCCCGATGGCGCCACGCGTAACGCTTCGAACTGCAGCAGGTAGCCGGCGATGAGATAACCCAATGCATCGTTGTACTGGGCCGAGGCCTGTACCAGTGAGCTGTTGCCGCTTTGGTCGTGCAGTTCGAAGCCGAGCAACAATCCTCGGCCGCGGACATCGGCGATCACATCGGGATAGGCAGCCTTCAGTTCGAGCAACGACGTCTTGAGGTATTCGCCCTTGTTGTGCACGTCCTTGAGCATGGCATTGTCGTCGGCGAACAGACGATTCAACGCCGACAGCGCGATATGACAAGACGCATCGTCTTCGGCGAACGTCGAACTGTGGATATAGCTGAAGTCGTTTTCATAGTGACTGCTGCGGATCACGGTCGCTGCAATCTTCATCAAGCCACCGCCCAGTGCCTTGGACAGGCAATAGTAATCGCCTTGTAGATTGAAATGGCTGCTGGCCAGGAAGGTGCCGGTACGTCCCGAAACCCGACTGCACTTCGTCGACGATCAACGGACATTGCTGTTCGTTACACAGACGTCGCAACGCGAGGTAGAAATCCGCGGCGAACTCGATGATTCCGCCTTCCCCCTGAATAGGCTCAAGCAACACCGCGGTGATTGCACTGAACGCCTGCCGACCGACCAGTAACTGCTCACCGCTCCACTGCAGGGTCAGCCAGTGACGGGTATGGCGAGCCGGCAGTTCCTGGAGTTGATGCGGCTGTTGCGGATCGATGAACTCGACGTTCAGACCGAAACGGGCGAACGGTTGGCGATATTGCTTGCCGTAAGTCAACTGCACGGTGTTGACCAGCTTGCCATGGAAGCTGCCGCGCAGCGCGACGAACACAGGCTCCACATGCAGCTGCGCCAGGTTGTGCTGACGCACCGCCTCGACCACCTGACGTACCGTTACACTTTTGAGGTGGGCCGGTAGCAGGCCTTTGGGCAGATCAAGGTCATCGACATCCAGTTCCCGGTAAGCCCTGTCACTGGCTGTCAGTTTGGCTAGGGCAAAATCCAGTTCATCGAACTGCTTTTGCAGGGTTTTCTGACGACGATACTCAGCATGCTTGATGGCGATTTCCACCGCTTCGGCACCGCTGTTGGAGAAGGTCGAAATGTACCGTTCAGTGTTCTTCAACTCGCGATTGAAGGCTTCGCTGAGCGCACGACCCAACTCTCCCGCCGTACCGCGTATCGACATTTGCGCATTGAAAGGCACGTCGTCGCGCAGCAGGGTGCAGAGCTGGTCGACGAACTGCGGATCGTTGTGTCCGAACAAGGCTGCGCCGTAGCCACCGAGAAAGTCGGTAACGGTGACTTGTGCGCCGTTGCGGTCGCGATAGAACAATTTACTACCCAGAGCCCGCTGGAACTCGCACTCCAGGCCCAGCGCCTGCAACAGTTCAACGAACTTGGGGCGAACGAAATTACGGTAATCCATGACAGTCATATCCCTTGAAAGAAGAAAGCGGTTCACAAAAAAGCGTCAGGCGCTGGCTGCCTGGGCGCTGTACTGGAGTTGGTAACAAGCACTGAAACCGTTGTCGTCGCGGTTGATGACCAAACAGTCGCGCAGGATCGCCGAGCGACTGGCGTCCATCACAAAGGGCAAGTGCGCAGCGACTGGCCGCTGCAAACCGAGAATCGGCGGTACGCTTTGGGCCTGCAGGGCTCCGCGGGCCAGGATCAGGTCGACCAGACTGGGGGCCGCGCTGAGAATCCCGGTCACCGGCAGCCCACTGGTGATATGTGCAGCACCTGCACGGGCCAGGGTTTGGCTCAACTGACGATCCTTGCGCGGGTCGCCACTGCCCGCGCACACCAATAGATCGACTTGCTTGTCGGGCAGGTTCAACGCGTCAAGATCGACGTGCGCGGTCATACCCAGCAGGCACGTCTGCGGGGCATCGCCCAGATCCTCGCGTCGGCGCAGGATCAAGGCCGCCGCGCCCTCTCCGGCAATGCCGCCCGTACCTTGCACATCGAAAGGTCGCAACGTTTGCGAGCCGTCGGCGTTAATGACACCCGCCTGCACCAGCGCGCCAAGGGCCAGTGCGTCGAGCTCACTCCCGGAGCCGACGATGATAGCAGCGTCGATTCGCCGGCTCTGCAGTGCCGCGCAGGCCTCGCGCAGCGCCGCCAGATTGCCGGAGACGCCCTGCATATAGGCATTGCATTCGCACTCCAGCTTGAGGGCCAGACTGACCACACCCAGCAAGATATTACTCAGGCCTTTGAGCACCAGAAAAGGATCCTGCACCCGCTCCTGCAAAATCCGTCGAGCCAACAGACGCATATCGGCGCCCTCGCCCCCGCGGCACTCGTGCAGCAATTCACCATAGGAGGCCAGCGATGGATGGGTGAATCCGCCCTGGCAGCAGTAGAGGCCATAGCGCAAACCGTCCTGGCCCGGCGCAAGATTTGCTTCGGCCAAGGCCTGGCGTACCGCACTGACGCCCCAGATCACGGCCGGCGAGCAGTAGCGCTGCAGATTCTGTGCAAGGTCCTGACGGCTGCGCTGGTGATCTTCATCCAGAATTTTTCCGAAGGCCGTCACCCGCTCGCTGTGAAACTGCCTGGAGTGCAACGGCGCAATTCCACTGCGCGACTCACAGACCGCCGACCAGAAACTCTCGACGCCCCAGCCGCTGGGCAATACGCAGCCAGCACCGGCAATCGCGACCTGGGGGTGGGAAGCCCTCATCATGCGTGCTCCCTATATTTGCCAAGCACTAGCGAGGTGTTGAGACCACCGAAACCGAATGAGTTACTCAGCGCCACATCGACCCGGCGATTGACCGCCTGATGGGCACAGTAGTCCAGGTCGCACAGTTCATCGGCGTCGTGCAGGTTGATCGTTGGCGTAATACGATCGTGCCGACAGGCCAGTGCCGTGACGATGAATTCCGGTGCGCCGGCGGCCGCGATCAGATGCCCGAATTGCGACTTGTTGGCGCTGATCGCCAACCGTCGATAGTGCTCGCGTTCAGCGAACACAGCCTTGATCGCCAGGGTTTCGGCGGCATCGTTGAGCGGCGTCGAAGTCCCGTGAGCGTTGATCAGATCCACCTGTTGCGGCGCGATCCCGGCGTCGTGCAACGCAGTCTGCATCGCCAGGGCCGCGCCACGTCCTTGCGGGTCTGGCGCGGTCACCTTGTAACCGTCCAGACTGCTGCCAAAACCAAGCACTTCGGCGTAGGGGATGGCGCCACGCGCCAGCGCCCGCTCCAAAGTTTCGAGTACGACAAAGGCACCACCCTCGCCCGCAATCAAACCACTGCGATGGCGATCGAAAGGCCGGCAAAGCTCGGTTCCCCAGCGCTGCTCACTGCTCGCCGCGCCCAACAGATATAGCGCGGTCATGGTGTCCAGGCTCAACACAGAGTCAGCCCCACCTGCGATCGCCACCTCGACTTCGCCACGTCGAATCATCTGAAAAGCATTTCCGATGGCCTGGGATGCGCCGGCACAAGCACTGCTGATGTTGATTACCGGGCCTTCGCAACCGATTCCGTCGGCAATGAGCCGCGCCAGCCGGTCGTTGCTCTGACACAACGAACCGGCAGGATTGACTTGCTCAACCCGGCCCATCAAGTGGCGCCAGGCCGGGGTCTCATGAGGTTCGTCGGAGAATGTGAGCAGCATGTCCTGGAGCATATGCGCAGGCGCGCCAGAGGCACACAAGACGGCAGCTTCACGCAGCTGAGCGAGATGCAGACCACTGTCAGTGACTGCCTGGCTGGCGGCAACCCAGCCAAACCGACTGCGTTTTTCCAGGGGCATCTGCCAGGCTGGATGGCCCTGCAAATAATCAGGCAACAGGCCTGAGTCCACTGGAGCCGCATAGCGCACCGGAAATGCTCCGTCCTCCACGCCTTCAGGCTGCCACGGGCGTATGCAGTGCTCACCGCGTAACATCTTTTTCCACATGGACTGCCATTCGAAACCGAATCCGGTCACTGCGCCCATACCGGTTATCACGATCCTTGTCGCGCTCATGCGTGCTTCTCCATGACTTCATTGGCTAGCAATAGCGCACCCCAATGCCCTGCACGACTGTGATTGAGCAGCAGTGTGTAATGCGCTTGCGCCCGTTCACTACGATCGTCGTGAAACGTCAGGGCGACCTCCGTCAGCAAGGCACTCGCCCCCAGATCGCCCGTCATTTGACGGGAACTGTGAATAACCCGTCCTGTCTCTGCGAACAGGCTCATGAGCCGCGAATCCTGGGTATCCGCCACGATGCGTTCGACGTCGCTCAGGCAGAGTTTTTCCTGACTCAATGCCTGCTTGATGACGCTGTTCGCCACCGCATTCGAGCGCTCGGGCGACGCGCTATAACCACGGCCGAACCCAGCGACACGCAACGCCATCGGGCCGGATGTCGGCGCAGAGGACGTCAACAACACCGCGGCCGCGCCTTCCCCGTAAAGCTGCGGACCGGCGTTGACCGGGCACTCGGCATTTTCTCGCAGGTATAACGCCGGAGAGATGTTAGGACTGCTGCTGACCACGACAGCCGCTTCAGCGCGACCGTCGGCAATGTGATGAAAGGCTTCGATCAAGGCGTCGACACCGGCATTGCCCTGCGAACAGAAGCCACCCATAGGACCATTGCAGTGCAGCGCTTGCGCGACGTGAGCCATGACGCTGCTATTGAGCATCATCAATGCATGCAGGGGTGGTGTATGGGCAAAGAGCTGCGCGAGTAGTGCGTCGGGTTGCTCGCCGATGGCCTGCACCGCATCCCAACAAGAGCTGGGGCCATCTACTTCAGGGATGGCCGCCATGAGTGCGATCCGCTGCGAAGGCAGATTCAAGGCACTCAACGCCGGGGCGATACGCCCTGCACAGTACAACAAGCGTGCGCCTTGAGGCTCGACACCGCGCTGAATCTTGCGATCGAAAACGTCGGCGGGCAATCGCGGCGTTTTCACGCAATAGGCCAATCGGGCAGGATCGAAATCCAGGGGTTGCGCGATCGTCAGCGGGCCGTGCAAGTCGGCGCACTCGCTGCCGGCAGCGTTGAACACCGAGGCGGCCGTGAGGTAAACGGGTCTTGTATCAAGTGTATTCATCTCATGCCCTCCCCAGAATCAGTGAACTGTTGACGCCACCGAAGCCGAACGAGTTGGAAAGCACGACATTGATCGGCTGATGCAACGGCTCGCTCAGAAAGTTCAGCTCGGGAAACTCAGCCTTGTCCGGGTCATAGTTGAGCGTTGGCAATAACACGCCACTGTGCAGGCTGATCAGCGACAGGACCGCCTCAATGGCGCCACTGCCCGCCAGGGAATGACCAATGGCCGATTTGTTGGCGGTGAACGTCACGTTGCTCACCGCGTCGCCAAATACCTGCTTGAGTGCCAACGCTTCGCTGCGGTCGTTGGCCTGTGTCGAGGTTCCATGGGTATTGACGTGCTCGACTGCGCGGCTCGTCAGGCCGGCATTTTCAATAGCGGCTGCCATGCATTCGGCGTACTTGCTGCCATCCCGGCTGCTGGAGGTGATCTTTTGCGCTTCGCAATAATTGGCGTAGCCCAAAATGCGGCCGATCGGGGTGGCCTTGCGACGCTCGGCATGCGGCCTGGATTCGAGAACGATCAGCGCCGAACCTTCGCTGAGCACAAAGCCACAACGATCCGGCATGAACGGGCGGCTCTGTTGATCCGCAGCAAAATCGGAGCGTTGGCACACGGCGCCAAGGCCGTCGAAGCTGTAGTACGACAGTTCGTGGGCCATCAACTCCACGGCGCCACAAATGGCCAGATCGATTTCACCGCGCTCGATGGCGCGATACGCGCTGCCTATCGCCATGGTCCCGGCAGCACAGGCATCGGAGTGAGTAGAAATGTGATCGCGAATGCCGAGAAATCGGGCAAGGTGCAGGGTCTGTTGGTCGACCCGACGAGAAAACGCTCCGCCCACTGGTTCGTGGTTTTGCAGATACAGATCAAGATCCACACTGCCTGCTTCGTCCATGTATCGACTGGCCTGCTGCAGATCCTGGCTCACACAGTATTTATTTGAGCCGAGAAACAACCCGCTGGCCACTCGAGCAAAGGCCGAAGGGGTCAGACCTGCATTCTGCAAAGCCTGCCTGGCGACGTACTCGGCCAGCACACTCTGTCGCGGTAATGCATCGCTCTGAACCTCAGCGGTCATTTCCTGCCACTGATGGTGATCGATATAACCGGCTGCGGTATTTGCAAATCCAAGCTCGGCAAACACCGGATGTTCACGAATACACGAACGCTTCTGGCTGATCCGCGAAAACAGCATGGCAGCGTCCAGCGCCATGGGCGCCACCAGTCCGTATCCAGTGACATAAACTTCTCGCAACCGCATGAAGAAACTCCTAGGCCGTTTCTTACAAGCGGGACGCGGCATACTTTTCCACCAGTTGGCGAGAGATTTCGTCCCCTTCCATCGGGACCAATCGGGCGCTGCAACCGGAACAGACCACCTGCCGACGGTCATTGAGACGTGCTTCGACGGCGCCACACACGGGGCACGTCTGGGGCAAGTAGTTGAAGACGCTGTGGCACTGTTGCGCCCAGTTGCGCACCGTGGTGGCAGCGAACACATCCGCTGGCTGCATGCCGACCCGCAGTTGACCCGGGGCATAGGCGCTCAGGCTCTGTTCGAGAAGCACCACACCGGCTTCGGTGATACGGCCATTGTCGACAAACAGGGTGACGTCGCCAAAAACCGCTACCGCGTGATCCAGCACGCTGGTTTTCGGCAAGGTGCAGCCATAGGTGCGGCCCAACTGAAAACTCAGGTCGACGATATCCAGAGAGTCGGCGCTGAGGTCTTCCACGATACTGCTATGCTCATCGATAGCATCGACCTCCATCACCAGCAACTGCGCAAGCATTTCGCGAGTACTGGTAATAACGCTCTCCAATTCCAATGGATTGTTCATCATCTATCTCCTTTAAAGTGTGCGCTTGGGTATTAAGCAGTACCGCAAGAGGCTTGATTTCCTACAGCCTTTCCCTGCGGCGCGGGAGTGTAAACTCTCCCCTGAAGGGGAGAGTCAACGCGCCATCACGGTTTTTTAGACGAACTTTTTTCCGCTCGGGACCGGTACTTTGAGTACCTGTTTGATACACAGAGAAAGTTGGTGGCTGAAAGAGTCGAGATGGAACGGAAGTTCCATCTTTTCGCACTTTTTAAAGAGAGTTGGTTAACTGATGGGGGCAGGTTTTGGCCATTCGCCAATCATCAAAGTGCTCAGGAACAATGCCGGCTCGGCAGCCCCCGCTTGCGTGAGAGAAAGCGTGGCAAAACAACCTGCTACCTGTACGACACTGGTGGAAAACCGTGCAAGGAAATCCCCTTGGGCACTGAAGACGGCACGTAATCCAGAACTGATACTAGGCTCCATCAACCGGGACATCTCGCCTCGAGACTTGGAGAACGACATGACTACTCAGAACCTCAGCGGCAAAGTGGCATTGATTCAAGGTGGTTCCCGCGGCATCGGTGCAGCCATCGTCAAGCGCCTTGCTGCTGAAGGCGCGACCGTTGCCTTCACTTATGTCAGCTCGGCGGCCAAAGCTGAAGAACTGCAAGACAGCATCACTGCCAAGGGCGGCAAGGCCCTGGCCATCAAGGCCGACAGCGCCGACGCCGACGCGATTCGCGCTGCCGTGTCCGCTACGGTAGAAACGTTCGGTCGCCTGGATATCCTGGTCAACAATGCTGGCGTACTGGCCGTTGCTCCGCTGGCCGACTTCAAGCTTGAAGACTTCGACCAGACCCTGGCCATCAACGTACGCAGTGTGTTCATTGCCACCCAGGCCGCCGCCAGACACATGACCGAAGGCGGACGCATCATCAACATCGGCAGCACCAACGCCGATCGCATGCCCTTCGCCGGTGGCGGCCCGTACGCCATGAGCAAGTCGGCGCTGGTCGGCCTGACCAAGGGCCTGGCCCGTGATCTCGGCCCGCAAGGCATCACCATCAACAACGTGCAACCGGGTCCGGTCGACACCGACATGAACCCGGCCCACGGTGACTTTGCAGAAAGCCTGATTCCGTTGATGGCCGTGGGCCGTTACGGCAAGGCCGAAGAAATAGCCAGCTTCGTCGCCTACCTCGTCAGCCCTGAAGCCGGCTACATCACGGGGGCCAGCCTGACCATCGACGGTGGTTTCGGCGCCTGATGCATTGAACGCAAACCAAATGTGGGAGCGGGCTTGCTCGCGAAGGCGTTGTGTCAGTCACCTCAATGTCGAATGACACGACGCCTTCGCGAGCAAGCCCGCTCCCACACTTTCTTTCGTCAGGCCCACTCAAGCGCCGGCAAACCAAAAGCGCCCGGCTCGAACGCCTTCAACGTACGAAGAATGCCATCGGCATGTGCGTACTTTGCGTCGGCCATTGCCGCATCCGGAATCGCAATCGCCGTCATCCCCGCTGCTTTTGCCGCGGTGACACCAAAAGGCGAATCCTCGAACACCAGGCAATCCTCGGGCGCGACGCCCAGACGCCGCGCCGCCGTCAGGAAGATATCCGGTGCCGGTTTGGCCGCGCCCACTTCGGGATCATCGGCGGTGACGATGAAGTCGAACAAGGCGAACCAGTCGCGATGCAAGGTGGTTTTCTGACCGAACGACTGGCTCGAAGAACTGGTACCCACGGCAATGGGAATGTTGTTGGCCTTCAGATGCCGTACCAGCTCCTGTGCGCCAGGCATCGCTTGCGCTGTAGGAAAACGCTCACGCATCAGCGGCTCGCGGACCACCAGAAACTCTTCGGCGGTAATCGGCAGGTCGAGCGCTTCAACCACATAGCGCGCCAGATCCCCAGCGCCCCGGCCAATGATGTTCTGCTTGATGTTCCAGTCGAACGTTCGGCCGTAACGCGCGGCAATGATGGACGTGACTTCGGTGTAGATGCCCTCGGTGTCCAGCAACAAACCGTCCATATCGAAAATCACGGCCTTGATCGGGCCGAATGCCCTCAGTGGTGCATTCATCGCATCTGATCCGTTTTCTAAGGCATCCCGGGCACCCCGCGTACGGCCAATGCCCGGATTGATTAAAGGATTCAGCAGCATAGCGAGCGCCGCTGGCATAGAGCAACGATGAAATCCCGATCCACGCCGAATGGTTCTCCGTGATTTAGCGAATTGCCCTACACCAAGCGCCACCTTTCCCGACTTCTTTCCTTGCAGATCCCCCGCAGAGTTTCGCGCTCCACATTCCGCCAAGCGAAAGACTGCAAATGTTCGATCCCCAAAAGGTTTTGGCCCTGAACAACACCATCGGCCTGCTGGTGGTCGCAGCCATGAACCCCGAGCAGCCGGATTTCGAAGCGTTGCTCGGGGATTTTCGTCTCTGCCTCAACAATTACGAAGCTTGGGCTGAAAGCTTCTGGACCGGCCGGATGCTGGAGGTCGAGCAGGTGTTCACGGTCGGCAACGAAGTCCGGCTCAGCGCACCGAAACACTCCACCACTCCCGTCAGCTCGACCGTCGCCACATGCCCCGCCAGCGGTCCCCTGACACTGGTGCATATGTTCGAAGCCGCGCGCTTCGTGCCAATCGGCAACACGCCGGTGAAGATCGAACCGTTGCTCAATGAAGGTCAGGGTGAACCGCAGTATGGCGCGCCGATTCACGCAACCATCGGCCCCAGCGGCATCCTTGAAATCCCCGATTGCTGGCGCGGCCAACGCCACCGCATCACCTTCTTTCCCAACGTTTCCGCTGCTCACGTCAAAGCGCTTTACGACTCCTATCAGGACGTGGTCGGCGACCTGGAAGGCTGGTTGCGCAACGAATGGGAGACGGAATTCCAACCTTTGTGGGTAGAGTTTTCCGGGGGGGATTTCAAAGAGCGCTACCGCACGTTGCAGCGGGCCGATTGGCATGGTTTCGAGAAGTCGCTGCATGGATTGTGGGATGACATAAAGCAGGTCTATGCGCTGGTCGCTGACCTGCAAGCCAATAGCGAAAAGCTCCTTGAGTATCTGACCGAAGCAGAACTGGCGACGTTGTTGAACGCGTCCTCCGAGGTCATCGCCAATCTGTTACTGGTGCTCGGCGACGAGCCGCTGATGTTCATTTATCTGGCCGCCTTCACCAGTTGGCTGAAGATGTTGCCGCCGCAGTACATCGCAGAAGTCGTGGCGCAAATACGTACGGAGATCCTGATCGGCTTCCTGCTGGCCTGCCTGACCGGGCCTGCGGGCCTCAAGCTTGGTTTGAGCACCAAAGTGCTGAACAAGATCAAATCCGCACGGGCACGCCGCTGGTTGGCAGCAGCCAGCCTGCGACTGGCCGAACTGACGGCGCGATCCGACCTGAGCACTCACGCTGGTGCGCTCAAGCCGTTGATGGTCAGCGCCCGCAATGCACCGCTGAGACCTGCTCCTGCGGTTCCATTGCTGATCAGCGCAACGGACACACCGGTTGTACAGGTACAAAACCCGGTGGCGATCGCTCGAAAAAAGACCGGTGCCAGTACCCGCCTCGGCAGGCATGAACATCGGGATGATGTTTCGAGTCAGGCGAAAAACCCCAACGGTGACAGCGCCGACACCGTCGAGCGCACGGCGACGAACAAGTGCCCGGTGTCGATGGTCACCGGCGAAGAACTGCTGACCCTCACCGACGGCACCCTCGACGGCCTCCTGCCGTTCGACTTCACCCGCCTCTACCGCACCAGCGCCGTCGAACTCGACAGTGGCCTCGGTTTCGGCTGGAGCCATTCGCTGTCGCAGCGCCTGGAGCTCGACGGCGAACAGCTGCTGTGGATCGACGCCGAAAACCGCCGCACGCCGTTTCCGCGGCCGACCGCGGCGCGCCCGGTGATCCACAACAGCCTGTCGCGGGCGGCGATCTACCTCGGCGAGGAACCCGATGAACTGATCCTCGCCCTGGCCGGCGACACCCCACGCTTCTACCACTTCCGCGACGGCCGCCTCACGGCGATCAGCGACGCCTACGGCAACCGGCTGAGGGTGCAGCGCGACCGCCTGGACCGCATCCAGCGCCTCGACAACGGCGCCGGTCGTGCGCTGTTGCTGCGTTACGAGCACCAGCACCTGGTGGCCGTCGACTATCAGGTTTATCGACCCGCAGACCGAGAGGCCGATGCCTGGCGCACCGAGCAGACCCTGGTGACTTACCGCTACGACGCCCGCCAGCGCCTGATCGAAGCGCGCAACGCCGCCGGTGAGTCTGAGCACTACGACTACGACGAACAGCACGTCATCCTGCAGCGGCAACTGGCCGGCGGCGCGAGTTTTTTCTGGGCCTGGGAACGGGCCGGCAAGGCGGCCAGATGTATCCGCCATTGGGCCTCGTTTGCGCAGATGGAGGCGCGTTACACCTGGGACGACCAGGGCAGCGTCACCGTGCAGAACAGCGACGGCAGCCGCGAGCTGTACCAGCACGACGAACGGGCGCGACTGGTGCGTCGGGTCGGCCTCGACGGTGGCGAACGGCACACGGCCTACGACGCGCAGGGCCGCTTGATCGCCGAGCAGGACGCCCGCGGCGCCGTCACCGAATACCGCTATGACGAAGTCGGCCGGCTGATCGCCCGGCTGCCGCCGGACGAGGCGCCGACGGCCTACGAGTACCGCCACGGTTTCCTCCACGCCCGCACCCGCGGTGACGCGACCTGGACCTATGCGCGCAACGCCCAGGGCGACGTCAGCGCGCTCACCGACCCCGACGGGCAGGTCACCCGCTACTTCTACGACCCGCAGGGGCGGCTGCTGACCGTCCGCTACCCGGACCAGAGCGCTCATCGCTTGGTCTGGAACGGCTTGGGGCAACTGCTCGAAGAGACCCTGCCGGACGGCAGTCAGCGGCGTTTTGCCTACGATGCGCTGGGGCGGCGGATCAGTGCTCAAGACGAGCACGGCGCCGTCAGCCGCTACGCATGGGATGCCGTCGGCCGCCTGATCCAGACGATTTCCCCCAGCGGCGCCCGCCGCAGCTACGCCTACAACGCCTACGGTCAGGTCACCGCCGAAACCGACGAACTGGGCCGCGTCACCCGTTTTGAGTACGCCGACGACCTGCACCGGATCAGCCGCCGCATCAACCCCGACGGCAGCACCCTGAATTACCGCTACGACCATGCACAGTTGTTGCTCACCGCGATCGACAACGAGGTTGGCGACACCTACCGGCTGGACTACACGCCGGGCGGACTGATCCGCGAGGAAACCGGCTTCGATGGCCGGCGCACCGCGTATGCCTACGACCTCAACGGCCAGTTGTCGGAGAAAACCGAGTTTGGCGATGACGGTTCTTCACTGGTCACGCAATACCAGCGCGATGCGGCGGGACGCCTGCGGGTCAAAACCCTGCCCGACGGAATCAAGGTCGAATACCGCTACGACGCCCTCGGGCGCCTGCTCAGCGTCGACGACGGCCAGGACCACCCGCTGGAGTTCGAATACGACCGCCAGGACCGCCTGACCACCGAACACCAGGGCTGGGGCACCCTGCGTTACGCCTATGACAGCGGCGGCCGGCTCAAGCGCCTGCGCCTGCCCGATGGCTGCGTGCTGGATTACCAGCACGCCCCGGGCGGCGCGCTGACCGCGATCGACCTCAACGGCACGCGCCTGACCCGCCACCGCGTTGTCGGCGGCCGCGAACAGCAGCGCCAGCAGGGCCGGCTGCTCAGCGACTACGCCTACGACGACCAGGGCCGCCTGCAGGCGCATGCCGTCAGGCAAAACCAGCAGACCCTGTACCGCCGCGACTATGCCTACAGCGCCCACGGCAACCTCCTGCAGATCAGCGACAGCCGCCACGGCCAGCGCCACTACCAGTACGACGCCCTCGACCGCCTGACCCGCGTGCGCCATCTGCGCGACGAGTCGCTGGAACACTTCAGCCACGACCCGGCCGGCAACCTGCTGATCCACAACCGCCCCGGTCCCACCCGGATGCAGGGCCACCGCCTGCGCCAGCGCGATGACAGCCACTACGACTACGACGCCTTCGGCAACCTGATCCGCGAACGCCGCGGCACCCCGGCCCAGGTCACCGACTACCGCTACGACAGCCAGCACCGCCTGATCGGCGTCACCACCCCGGACGGCACAACCGCCAGCTACCGCTACGACGCCTTCGGCCGGCGCATCGGCAAAACCGTCGACGGCCAGACCACGCACTTCTTCTGGCAAGGCGACCAGCTCGTCGCCGAAAGCGGCCCCAAGCACTACCGCAGCTACCTCTACGAACCCGGCAGCTTCCGCCCGCTGGCCCTGCTCGACGGCAAAGGCCGACTCAACGCCTGCCCGTTCTACTACCAGCTCGACCACCTCGGCACTCCGCAGGAACTGACCAGCTACGGCGGCGCCATCGTCTGGTCGGCGCGCTACAGCGCCCACGGCCAACTGCGTGAAGTGACTCACGGCGACGGCGAACAGCTGGACCAGCCGCTGCGCTTTCAGGGCCAGTACTGCGACGCCGAAAGCGGCCTGCACTACAACCGCCATCGCTATTACCACCCGGACCTCGGGCGTTACCTGACGCCGGATCCGGTGAAGCTGGCGGGTGGGTTGAACCCGTATCGGTACACGCGCAATCCGACGGGGTGGGTGGATCCGTTGGGGTTGGCGGACTGTCCGGGTGGGGATGGGTGCAAGAAGCCGTCGTTGGGGGAGCGGGATCCGACGGGGAAGACAGTAGTTGATGAGGGAGATGCTCAGCTTCCTGCTTATCCAGAGGAAAAGTATTTATACCGTGGAGACCAACGTCACCCAGATGAAATTTTTGAGCACGGATTTAAACCCAAGGGCACAAGCAATGACTTGCTGCTCCACTCCATTGACAGTAATAACCCACCGAGCAATTTTGTGAGCACTACTCCAGACAGAGAGGTTGGGATCGACTTTGCGACTAAATTCAGGATGCGAAGTGGTTTCCTGTACACAATTCGACCAATCCCAGGAAGAGATCTAAAAAAGGAGCTTGGAAAAAAATACAAATTCTCAAGTGAACGTGAAATGGCTATTCAAAACGGAATAAAAAAAGAAGATATTATTGGCGTCACCCCGGTTAGTGCTAGTGGTAAATTTTCTGACTACAGCATTTTAAACCCGAACAGGAAATAGTAGATGGACACTATTGAAATATTGATAATCGCGGATGGAAATCGCCAACAGGCGGAGCTCATCTGCGACTCAGAAAACCTGACGATTACTTTTACTTTAGAAAATGGCTATAGAAAATCGTATAGCGGAAAGGATTTCTATGACTGCTTCGGAAATATAAGAAAAGACCACCCTGACATAACATTCTTATGTAAAGGCGCGAAAGTAAATGTCCACCCTTCTAGTATGTCTTCGCAGATGACACTAGGGGTAAAAGCATACGAGCTTACACTTGGTAAAAATGCATATAGAAGCGATGTAGTTAGCATCTTCGATTATGAAGAAGAAAACCTGACAAACGACCCTAGCGTTCAAAAGGAGTTTTTTATGAGGTGGATTAACACTGATGCTCCCGACGAATAGGTAAAAACGTCACAAAGGATGAATCAACTCAGTTCGCCAGAGCCATCATCACCGGCAATATCCGGGTCGTCAGGATCAGCCTCAACATCGCCACGCTTTACATCTTCACTCGGCACTTGCTCCATACCTGCATCATCCTCCGGCGGAAGTTGATCGCGACTCAAAGAGTCAGTAGGCGAAGGCAACGGATATTCCGGCGTGTCGTCCACGCCGGAATCATTCGGGTCAGCATTCATGTTGCCACCTATCAACGGGCCGGAAACACAGGCGGTGATAACCGCGTTCGATCAGGGTGACAACCGGTCAATGAAACAACGAAGCTCAATCAATCTTCGTCCTCTTCCTCATCTTCAAAATCAATATTCCCCACATCGCCCGCATCATCAGCATCGTTCAGCGGTACCGTCGCATCATCCATCAGCGATCCCGGATCTTCATTGCCGGGATCGTTGATAGATGGCAGTCCGCTCGAGCCCTTTTCTTCCTTGCCTTCGCTTTTCGCAGTCATGGGATGCCTCGCTCAACTAGTGATGCTTTTTGTGGTGCTTGTTCGAGTGTTTATGACCACCACCGGAATGGGAATGGCCGCTGTCACTCCCCAGGTCATTGCCGACGGCACCGCCGGCTGCACCACCCAGGCCAGCACCGATGGCCGATCCGGTCGAACCTCCGAGACTGTTGCCAACCACCGATCCACCCGCCGCCCCCAAACCACCGCCTATCGCTGCCTCGGTACGACTGTGCTTGGGCGCGGCAATGGCACTACCGGCCGCTCCGCCGACACCTGCACCGACCGCTGCCCCCGTGCTGCCACCCACCTGCCCACCAACAACATTGCCCAGCACCCCACCCAGGCCACCGCCCACCGCGGCATCTCCATTACCTCCTGCCAGCGCCACCTGAGAAACCAGCAATCCAAAAACAATCGCTGGCAACATCAATCGCCGAGCACTCAGGCTACCGTTTTTTTTTGTTGTTGGTTTTCGGGATCATGGTACGCCTCACATTCTTCAGGGGTTTGGAGGATTTGAGCGGCTGCGGCGTAAAACGTTCATATATGAAAAAGCCCGGCATCAAGCCGGGCTCTTTTAAACGCTCAATCAGGATCAGTGACGCTTGTGACCGTTGGCCAGGTTGCTACCCACGCCGCCACCCAATGCACCGCCAAGACCTGCACCGATAGTGGCACCGGACTTGCCGCCGAGGCTATTGCCGATCACCGAACCACCGGCCGCGCCGACACCGCCACCGATAGCAGCGCTGGTGCGATGACCTTTTTTGGCGGCAACTGCGCTGCCCGCCGCGCCAGCGACACCTGCACCAATCGCTGCGCCAGTGCTGCCGCCCATTTTCTGGCCGACTACGTTACCCAATGCGCCGCCCAAACCACCGCCCAACGCGGCAGTGCCGTCGCCAGCCATTGCACCTTGAGCAACCAGAAGCCCCAGAACCAGAGCGGGCAGAGTTAAACGCATGACAAAAACCTCAAAAAATAGGGGTAAACAAAAAGGGGGCGAGATTGAATGCTTTTGCGCGGATAAAGTCCAGCACGCCGGTCCAACTTCGCGATTGGCGACGGTTGGACAGCATTTTTGGAAAAGGTTTTATGACGGACAAAAAAAAGCCCGCTGGGGAAACGGGCCAGGTGTTGCTTTCTAACGGATGAGTGGAGAGTACGGAGGATGCTGTGAAAACTTTGTGAAAGAAATCCCGTTTAAAAAACTTGTCATAAAAACCCTCAGGCATGAAAAACCCCGCTCGAAGGCGGGGTTCGCTAGCAGGTCAATTACTTCCTGACCGGTGCCGTAACCTTGGGTAAAAACTTGCCCTTCAGTACCCGGCACGCTCTGGTTTTGATCTTGTCGACCTCCGTCTGATCTTCACCGAAGCTGGCCACATACTGGGTCTGGCCGCACTGCACATAGTTGTTGATGGGAAATTCAGCCCCGTCGTCTTCGATATACGGATCAGCCATCTCTTCACCCCTCGTAAAAACGCGATCGACACCGGCAAGCCCTTTGCCTGAAGAAATATCGATCGCCAAGGTTTTCCAGACTAGCCGGTCACTACCGGACTTGCCGTTCAGATTCCCCCATCCCCGACGAATGGCCTCCATCCACTCAGCTGAGCTTGACTGCAGTCCCGGTCACAAACACCACCACCATCCCGCCCTTGCCGGCCGGCATGCTGATCTCATAATCAAGCCCGACCACTGCGTCCGCCTGAAGCGCCCGCGCCCGCTCCTTGATCTCATCGGTGGCCTGAATACGTGCTTCCTTCAACGCTCGCTCCAGTGTCTGGGAGCGTCCGCCGAAAAAGTCGCGCATCCCGGCAAACACGTCACGAACGACGTTGATCCCTTGCACCGACTCGGCGCTGACGATGTCCAGGTAGGCAGTTATTTGTCGACCTTCAATGGAATGGGTTGTAGTGGTGATCATGGGTTTTAATTCCTGTTCAGATATTCAGCCAACGCATCAAACGCCGGCAAGGTGACGGGATCGTTGGCCGAGTTGCTGGCCACCGGATGGGATGCGTAGCGGACGATAACCATCTCGGCCTTCGGGTCAACATAGATGCGCTGCCCATGAACCCCACGCGCCATGAACGCCCCCGCCCGCCTTCTCCGTCACCCACCACATCGACCGATAACTCCAGTCTTTGAGCAATATGTACCCCGCCTTGGCATGGGCCCAGACCTCGGCGTTCGGGTCCGCATAGTCCTCGCTGTATTTGAGGCCCGTGGTCATGTCGAGCACTTGCCGTACCGTGGCACTGCCAAACGCAGAATCCGTCAGTTCCGGTACATATTCGGCAACCCGCTTGCTGGCATCGAGACGTCCCTCCACCACCAACATGGCTCCCAATGTGCCGACCACAGACTTGGTCACCGACATCGCGGCGTGCTGGCCGTCCGGTTTCAACACGCCGAAGTAACGCTCGTAGACAACTTTCCCGCGGTGCATCACCACAATGCCATCGGTGTAAGTGGCCACGAGAGATTGTTCCCAGGTCATCGGCGCCCTGGCACCAAGTGGGACAAAACTGATCCCGTCGATATCTTTGCGTAGCGCTATCTCTAGTGGGACCGGTGCGACAAGGCCGCGCGAAACATCGATCGTCGGCATCAATTGCCGAAAGTTCGAAACACTCCAGCGCATTGCCGGAAACTGGAAATAGCTACCGTCTTCAAAACGCACGGTGCGATCAGCGGGGGGTGGAGAACCGACCATCCAGCCCAGCCTGGCGGGGTCACTGGCTTGAGCGTCGGGAAAAGTTGCAGGGGCGGATGCGAGGGCCAGTGATGACAGGGCAACAATCGAAACAGCCGCGATAACCTTGGCTGCACCGCGAAAGCCGGCGCGAGAATTGAGCATTATGTCGATTCCGTTCGAAGAGACTGGGCAGTCTAACAGCCGGATCGGCTTGGTGACCGCCTGTACGGTAGATGCCTCTGTCTCTTGTTTGCCGAAACTCAAACCCTAAAAACACAAAACCCCTGGCTTCTTTCGAAACCAGGGGTTTTGTTTACATCGAATTTGGCGGTGAAGGAGAGATTCGAACTCTCGATACAGTTTCCTGTATACACACTTTCCAGGCGTGCTCCTTAAGCCACTCGGACACTTCACCGTATCTCTTCAAACATGTTCTGTCTGTCGAGGCGCGCTAATGTAGTCGAAAGCTTTTCCGATGGCAAACATTTTTTTCAGAATTTTCATGCGCTTAACGCGATTCAACGTTTCCGGTCGCTCCGGGCCATGGCAAACCGGCCAATATCCGGCTTCGTGCCCTCTTCTATATAGAGGGGAATGCGCAGCAGGCACGGCGGGCTGCGCCTGGCGGGCAGGCAAAGGGTGACTGGCGGGTCAGTCACGGCGCTTTACCTGGCCTGCGGCGGTGGGTAACGTCTGCCCAACTTTACTGAAAGGATTAGCGTCATGAGTGAGTTGATTTCCTACCATCTCGAAGACGGTATCGCGACCCTGACCTTGAGCAATGGCAAGGTCAATGCCATCTCCCCGGATGTGATTGCCGCGTTCAACGCTGCGCTGGATCAGGCGGTGACTGATCGTGCAGTGGTGATCATTACCGGCCAGCCGGGCATTCTCTCCGGCGGATATGACCTGAAGGTGATGACTGCCGGCCCTAAAGAAGCCGTGGCGCTGGTGACCTCCGGCTCGACACTGGCCCGCCGCTTGCTGTCGCACCCCTTCCCGGTGATCGTCGCGTGCCCGGGGCATGCGGTGGCCAAGGGTGCGTTTCTGTTGTTGTCGGCCGACTATCGCATCGGCGTCGACGGTGCGTTCAGCATTGGTCTGAACGAAGTGCAGATTGGCATGACAATGCACCACGCGGGCATCGAGATCGCACGCGATCGCCTGAGCAAAGTCGCGCTGCAGCGCTCCGTGGTCAATGGTGAGATGTTCAATCCACAAAGCGCCGTGGCTGCCGGTTTCCTTGATGTGGTGGTGTCGGCCGAGGAACTGCAAGGCGCAGCGCTGGCGGCGGCACGCCAGTTGAAGAAGATCAACATGACCGCGCACAAGAACACCAAATTGAAAGTGCGCAAAACGCTGCTGGAGGCCCTGGACAACGCGATCATCCAGGACCAGGAACATCTGGTTTAACTCCGGATCTGCAACAACGAAAAGCCCGACCGTCGTGTCGGGCTTTTTCATACGTATTGCGGTTAAACGTCTGTAACCGCTCTAGACCGCGTCTGACCCATAAGTCGGAAACATCAGCACAAACATCGGCTATCTCCCACTTCCCTGGCAGCAATTGCCGAAAACAGTGCACATCCGTACACTGCGCCACCTTTTGTCCCGGTGGGGCCTGTAAATGCTGTTTTTGTTTCGTATGTCATTGATGGGCCTGCACTTTATCGTGGCGGGTGTGCTGGGTGTGACTCTCGGCCTGTGCCGGCCGTTCAACCCGGACAACAGCCGCTTGTGCGCACGCCTGTATGCCTGGCCGGCCATGTGTATTTTGCGTTTGCGGGTGAAGGCCGAAGTCGGACCGTTGATGGACAAACCTGACAGCTGCGTGATCGTCGCCAATCATCAATCCAACTACGACCTGTTTGTGTTTGGCAACGTGGTGCCCCGTCGTACCGTGTGCATTGGCAAAAAAAGCCTGAAATGGGTGCCGCTGTTCGGGCAGTTGTTCTGGCTGGCCGGCAATGTGCTGATTGACCGTGGCAATGCGCACAAGGCGCGCCAATCGATGTTGACCACCACCCACACCCTGCAAAACAAAGACACTTCGATCTGGGTTTTCCCGGAAGGCACGCGCAACCTGGGAGAGGACTTGCTGCCCTTTAAGAAAGGCGCCTTCCAGATGGCCATTGCCGCCGGGGTGCCGATCGTGCCGGTGTGTGTCAGTAGTTACGTCAAACACATGCGATTGAACCGCTGGCGCAGTGGGAAAATTCTGATTCGCTCGTTGCCGGCGATTCCCACCGCCGGATTGAGCCTGGACGACATGCCCATGCTGATTGCCCAGTGCCGCGAGCAGATGCGTGAATGCATCGAATCGATGGACCGGCAACTGCAAGCTGCCTGAATGAAACCCGCCAAGTGCGGGTTTTCTTTTGCCCCTGAACTCTGCAGATTTAGCTGACTCTCAAGCATCGCCAAGGCTAAGCTGAACAATGCCTGCCATTGCGTTTATCGCTAATAGAAAGCTGCCAATAAGAAGTGAACCACCATCATGGGTAGAGTTGTTGCTGCTGCGGTTTATAGCGCCGGTAAGAGAGTCACCAATATCACCCTCGACGAAGGCGCAGCCTGGGCGGCAAAGCCAGGGCACTTTGTCTGGATCGGCCTCGAGGAGCCGAACGCCGAGGAACTCTACAATCTGCAACGCCAGTTCAACCTGCACGAACTGGCCATCGAAGACGCCCTGGAAAAGCACAGCCGGCCGAAGCTGGAAACCTTCGGCGATGCACTGTTCATCGTGACGTATTCGCCCATCCGCCATGAAGGCAAACTCGAGTTCATCGAGACGCATATCTTTGCCGGCAATGGCTACATCATTACGGCGCGCAACGGTCACTCCGCGTCCTACGCCCATGTCCGACAACGCTGTGAGGCGCGTCCGCTATTGCTTGAGCACGGGGAAGATTTCGTACTCTATGCCATCCTCGATTTTGTGATCGAGAACTACCAACCGATGGGCGAAGCCATTCACGGGGAAATCGATGAACTGGAGCGCAACGTGTTGTGCGGCGTGCTGAATGACTACGACATCCAGAAGCTGCATGGCCTGCGTCGTGATGTTTTGCGCTTGCGTCGTTATGTGGCACCGATGATTGAGATAGGAGAGGAACTGCAGAGGCTGAGTTTCCCGTTCATCGACAAGAATATGCGGCCGTACTTTCGCGATGTGCAGATTCATGTGACGCGGCAGATGGAAGACCTGACGACGCTGGCGGATATTGCCAGCCAGACGATTGAGGTCGGGGTGCTGTTGGAGGCCTCACGCCAGAGCGTGGTGCAACGCAAGTTTGCGGCCTGGGCGGCGATTCTGGCCTTCCCGACGGCGGTGGCGGGGATCTACGGGATGAACTTCCAGAACATGCCGGAGTTGAACTGGCAATACGGCTACTTCGGGGTGCTAGGGTTTATTACAGTGGGTTGCTTGGGGTTGTGGGCGAGTTTCAAGAAGTCCGGTTGGCTGTAGGACAGTGTACCCACAGTGAAAACCGGTTGCCCCATTCGCGAGCAAGCCCGCTCCCACCTGTTGATCGCATTTCAATGTGGGAGCGGGCTTGCTCGCGATGCTTTCAGCCTTTGACAGCTGCCGGCTTATGCGCGACAAACCGCATCATCCACTCGGCAACCGTGGTGCCGTGGTGTTCCTGTTCCAGGCTCGCGATACCTTTGGAGTAGACCTGCTCGCCCAGTGCCTGCTGGCGAATCTCCAACAGGGCGCGGGAGTAGTCGTGGATGAATTCCGGATGCCCCTGGAAGCACAGCACCTGATCGTTGATGTGGTAGGCGGCATACGGGCAGAAATCGCTGGAAGCGATGACCGTGGCGTTTTCCGGCAGCGTCGTGACCTGATCCTGGTGGCTGATCAGCAACGTCAGTTCTTCGCGCACCGGGCTCATCCATGGCGCCTTGGCGGCCATTTTGTACTTGTGCGTGCCGACGCCCCAGCCCTGGGTGGCGCGTTCGCTCTTGCCACCGAGCAGCAGTGCCAGCAACTGATGGCCGAAGCAGACGCCCAACAACTTGTCGCCGCGCTCGTAGCGGGCCAGCAGATATTTCTTGAGGGTTTCGATCCACGGGTCGGTGCCGAAGGAGTCAGCCTTGCTGCCCGTCACCAGGTAGGCGTCGAACGCCAGGTCGTCGCTTGGGTATTCACCCTGCACCACGTTGTAGACAGTGAACTCGGCGGCAATCGGCTGCTGCGAAAACAGGTGTTTGAACATCTGCCCGTAGCCCTGATATTGGTCAACCAATTCCGGACGCAGGTGGTCGGTTTCCAGAATGCAGATGCGTAACGACATAAAAAATACCTGACACGTGATGGGAATAATGCACACCCCAGAGCCTGCCTCGAAACACCGTGACAAGGCAAGCCCCGAAATGCGTCATCGCCCCCTTAGAACGTCTCCCCTTTGGCTGCCTTATCCAGCAGCAATGCGGGTGGCGCGAACCGCTCGCCATATTGCTTGGCCAGATACTGCGCCCGGGCGACAAAGTCCTGCACGCCGTACTGGTTGATAAATTGCAACGCTCCGCCGGTCCAGGCGGCAAAACCGATACCGAAGATCGAGCCAACGTTGGCATCCGCCGTCGAGGTCAACACGCCCTCCTCCACACAGCGCACGGTTTCGATGGCTTGCACGAACAGCAGGCGATCTCGCACGTCCTTCGGCGAAATCTGCCCGTCGGTTTTCTCGAAGCGGGTTTTCAACTCAGGCCACAGGTGTTTCTGGCCGCCCGCCGGATACTCGTAGAAACCTCCACCGGCAGCCTTGCCCGGACGCTTGAACTCATTGAGCAGCACGTCAATCACGGTAAATGCCGGATGTTCTATCAGCGTTTTCCCTTCAGCTTGCAGGTCCTTGGCGGTTTGCAGGCGGATATGGCTCATCAGGCTGAGGGAAACTTCGTCAGAGATCGCCAGCGGTCCTACAGGCATGCCGGCTTTGCGCGCTTCAGTCTCGATCATCGCTGCGTTGACGCCTTCGCCCAGCATGGCAATGCCTTCGTTGGTGAAGGTGCCAAACACCCGCGACGTGAAGAAACCGCGGCTGTCATTGACCACAATCGGGGTTTTCCTGATTTGCAGGACGTAATCGAATCCGCGGGCCAGAGTTTCGTCGCTGGTATTGGCGCCCTTGATGATTTCCACCAGCGGCATTTTTTCCACGGGGCTGAAAAAATGCAGGCCGATGAACTTGCTCTGGTCGGGTACGGCGCACGCCAGGCCGCTGATCGGCAAGGTCGAGGTATTGGAGGCGATCACGGCGTGCGCACCGACGACCTTCTGCGCCGCCAACGAGACCTTGGCCTTCAAGTCACGATCCTCGAACACGGCCTCGATGATCAGGTCGCAACCGGCCAGGTCGGCATCGCTTTCGGTGGTTTGAATGCGCGCCAGCACCGCGTCACGTTGCTCGATGCTCATTTGTCCGCGAGCGACTTTCTTGTCCAGCAGCGCCGCCGAATGCGCCTTGCCCTTCTCTGCCGCGGCGAGGGTGATGTCCTTGAGCACCACATCGATACCCGCCGATGCGCTGACAAACGCGATACCGGCGCCCATCATCCCGGCGCCGAGCACGCCGACCTTGCGAGTGACATAAGGCGCAAAACCTTGAGGCCGCGAGCCACCGGCATTGATTTCATTGAGCTGGAACCAGAACGTACCTATCAGGTTTTTCGAAATCTGGCCGGTGGTCAACTCGGTGAAGTAGCGGGTTTCGATCAGATGCGCGGTATCGAAATCCACCTGGGCGCCCTCCACCGCCGCGCACAGGATCTTCTCCGGCGCGGGCATCGTGCCCTGGGTTTTGCTGCGCAGGATCGACGGTGCAATCGCCAGCATCTGGGCGACTTTCGGACTTGATGGTGTGCCGCCCGGAATCTGGTAGCCCTTCACGTCCCAGCGCTGCACCGCCGCCGGATTGGCGAGAATCCACGCCCTCGCCTTGGCCAACAGGTCTTCGTGATCGGTCGCCAGTGCGTCGATCAATCCTGCCTGCAACGCCTGTTGTGGTCGCACCCTCTTGCCTTCAAGCAGATAAGGCAGGGCTTTTTCCAGGCCGAGCATACGCACCATGCGCACCACGCCTCCGCCGCCCGGCAGCAGGCCGAGGGTGACTTCCGGCAGGCCGAGTTGCACCGACGGGTTGTCCAGCGCCACGCGGTGATGGCAGGCCAGGCAGATTTCCCAGCCGCCACCCAATGCGGCGCCATTGATCGCGGCAACCACTGGCTTGCCGAGGGTTTCCACGGTGCGCAACTGGCCCTTGAGGCTCAGCACCATGTCATAGAAGGCTTTCGCCTGGGGCTTGTCGACCTTGATCAGTTCATTGAGGTCGCCGCCAGCGAAGAAAGTCTTCTTGGCCGAGGTGATGATCACTCCGGCGATGTTGTCCTTGTCGGCCACCAGCCGCGCAACGCAGTCAGCCATGGCCTCGCGGTACACCGCGTTCATGGTGTTGGCGCTCTGGCCCGGCAAGTCGATGGTCAGGACGACGATTTGGTCCTGGCCTTTTTCGTAACGAATGGCTTCGTTCATAACGAGATTCCTTGAAGTCCGGGCTCAGAGGCGTTCGATGATGGTGGCAATGCCCATGCCGCCGCCGACACACAGGGTCGCGAGGCCATAACGCAGGCGTCGGGCTTCCAGTTCATCCAGCAGTGTGCCGAGAATGGCGCACCCGGTGGCACCCAGCGGATGGCCCATGGCGATTGAGCCGCCATTGACATTGACCTTGTCCGGATCGACGGCCATGTCCTTGATGAATTTCAATACCACCGAAGCGAACGCCTCGTTGACCTCGAACAGATCGATGTCCTCGACCCGCAGCCCGGCCTTGGCCAGTGCCTTGCGGGTCGCGGGGGCGGGGCCGGTGAGCATGATGGTCGGATCGGTGCTGGTGACCGCCGTGGCGACGATCCGCGCCCGTGGCTGCAAGCCCAGCGCCCGGCCCTTGGCTTCGGAGCCGATGAGCATCAGCGCCGCGCCATCGACAATCCCGGAGCTGTTGCCGGGGGTGTGCACATGATTGATCCGCTCGACATGGCTGTAGACCCGCAGCGCGGTGGCATCGAACCCCATCTGCCCCATCATCTCGAAACTCGGCTTGAGTTTGCCCAGGCCTTCCAGGGTCGAATCGGCGCGGATGAACTCATCGTGATCGAGCAGGATGATGCCGTTCTGGTCCTGCACCGGCACCAGCGACTTGCTGAACGAACCGTCGGCCCGGGCCCGCGCAGCCTTTTGCTGGGAATGCAGCGCGTAGGCATCGACATCCTGACGGCTGAAGCCTTCAAGGGTGGCGATCAGGTCGGCGCCCACGCCCTGTGGCGTGAAGTGACTGTGCAGGTTGGTTTCCGGGTCCAGCGCCCAGGCCCCGCCATCGCTGCCCATCGGCACCCGGGACATCGACTCGACACCGCCGACCACCACCAGGTCTTCAAAACCGGAGCGCACTTTCATCGCGCCGAGGTTGACCGCTTCCAGCCCCGAAGCACAGAAACGGTTGATCTGTACCCCCGCCACACTGACATCCCAATCGGCCACCTGAGCAGCGGTTTTGGCGATGTCGGAGCCTTGATCGCCAATCGGCGTCACGCAGCCGAGCACCACGTCATCGACCTGGCTGGTGTCCAGAGCCGTGCGCTGTTGCAGTGCGGTGAGCAAACCGGCCACCAGGTTCACCGGTTTGACGCTGTGCAAGGCGCCATCGGCCTTGCCTTTGCCACGGGGCGTGCGTAACGCGTCGAAAATCAATGCTTGGGTCATGACGTCCTCGAACCGCAGTGCAGGTGGGTAAATACCGAGTGCTCACTCTTGGCCCGACTCACGTTTGATTCAATGACCGCAGCGCTCACAGACGTTGACGCTGACGCTCAGACGGACGGTAGTCAGCTACCGGATTAACCGATTCAGGACACCAAGCTGTCTAGCCAACGGGCGCCAAAGAAGCTGGCAATAGGCCTCATTCCTTTTTTAAAGCAAATCGTAACAACACCATACGAAATGGATCTAAACCAAGCGCTGCGCGGCCTCTAAGGTGAACTTGTACGAAGTTGTCGTCGGGTTTTGCCGAGGCGCTCGTCACTACAGGAAGTGCAACGCGCTGCCATCATGGAGATATGCAGGCAGGCATCAGGAAATAACAAAAAAGGCGGTCAAGCCATGTTCAAACAATCGAAAGTACGTCAAGCCGGACTCATCCTTTTCGCCACCACGCTGTTGTTGATATTGCCGAACCTGACCAAGGTGATCGGCTAGTCGCGTCTAAAAGATACGGCGTCACGGTTTTTGAATTGCCACTATCAAAATGTGACTGGCCCGCTACCCGGGCCAGCGTGGCTGTGCCAATCTTTGCGGCACTTGCACGACATGGACGGCGATCACTTGAAAATGCTCATTCTGCTCGGGGCCCTGCTGTTCGGCTCGCCCCTGTATGCCGCACAGCTGAACCTGGAGCTGGGCGCGAACAGTCGCACCTGGCAGACCGAGGAACTGCTCAAGCATCCTCAAGTCCAGACCATCGACATCAACAACGACGTTTCCTACAAACGGGACATGAGTTACCGCGCAGTGCCACTGTCCGCACTGCTGACCGGCATCAAGCCCGACGACCACCTGCAAGCCGTGGCCCTGGATGGCTTTGCCGCCGAAATGGCCGCGGCGCCGCTGCTCAATACCCAGGGTGCCCGGGCCTGGCTGGCGATTGAAGACCCGGCCAAACCGTGGCCACCGCTAGCAGAAGGCAAGCCGGGCGCCGGGCCGTTCTATCTGGTCTGGGCCAATCCGCAGGCTGGCAATATCAGCCCCGAACAATGGCCGTTCCAGGTGGCGAGCATCAAACGCCTGGCGCCCGTGGCCGAGCGTTTTCCCGCCCTGCTGCCCGATCCGGCCCTGAAGGCGGATGATCCGGTGAACAAGGGTTTTGCGTTGTTCCAGAAGAACTGCCTGGCGTGTCATCGACTCAATGGTGCCGGGGACGCGCAGTTCGGGCCGGACCTGAATATTCCGTACAACCCGACCGAGTACTTCGGCGCGGACTTCCTCAAGCGCTACATTCGCGACCCACAGAGCTTGCGCCAGTGGCCACAGGCGAAGATGCCCGGGTTCTCGGCCGAGGTATTGCCGGATGGGGATCTGGGGATGTTGGTGGGGTATTTGAAGCATATGGTTGGGCGTAAGATTCAGCACTAGCACTGACATGATCCCTGTGGGAGCGAGCTTGCTCGCGATAGCGGTGTGTCAGTCACGGTAGTATCGACTGAAAGGTCGCCATCGCGAGCAAGCTCGCTCCCACGGGATTTTGCAGGCCTCTGATTATTGCTGCTGCACCGAAATCACCGGAGCGGGTGTCGGTGACACCAGCACCTTGGCATGCATCTGCTCACACCCGCCGCCCCGGCGCATACCCCGTACCGGGCAGGCATCCAGATAATCCAGGCCCACCGCCAGTTTCAGATGGCGTTCCGGCCGGGCCAGTTCATTGGTCACGTCGAAGCTGTACCAGGCATCATCCAGCCAGGCTTCAGCCCAGGCATGACTGGCCAGGTGTTCGCTGTTTTCGCTGTACAGATACCCCGACACATATCGAGCCGGAATGCCCAGGCTGCGGGTGCAGGCAAGAAACGCATGGGTGTGGTCCTGACACACGCCGGAACGCCCGGCAAACGCCTTGGCCGCGCTGGTGTCGACTTCCGTAGAGCCCGGCGTGTAGGTCATATGCTGGTTGAGCCCATGCATCAGATCGATCAGTGCCGTGCGATCGCGGCGTTGCTTGCATTCCTTCTCGGCGAACGCACGCAGGGCGGCGTCAGCTTCAGTCAAACGGGTGAAACGCAGAAACGGCAGTGCCGACTGGCTCTCGTGTTCGGCCTCACGCCATTCATCGATATCGACCTGGCCACGGGCGCCGATGATGATCGCCTCGTGGGGCTCATCCATGGTCAGCACATGCAGAATATTGCCGAACGGATCGAGTTGCGCGCGCACCGGGCGCGGCAGGTCGAGCTGCCAACTGAGCACGTGCTGGCGCTCGCTGTCGTGGGGAGTCAGTCGCAGGTACTGGATGCTCGCCCGCACCTGGTCTTCGTAGTGATAGGTGGTCTCGTGGCTAATGGAAAGTCTCATGCGGCCTCCAGATAAGAACTGTGAATCGCGTTACCCAACTGGCGCACCAGCGGGATGAACTCGGTCAGCCAGGCGTGCAGGCCTTCTTCGAGAATTTCATGGATGCCGGTGTAGCGCAGGCGTGCGTCCATTTCTGCCGCCAGGCGCTGTGCAGGACGACCGTTGGCCCCCGGCAATTGCGCGAGGATCAGGTCGATTTCTTCGGTGCAGGCGCGCAGGGATCGCGGCACATCGGCACGCAGCAACAGCAATTCGGCGACATGCCGGGCGCCGGGGGCGTCGCGGTAGATTTCCGTGTACGCCTCGAACGACGACAACGCCCGCAGCAACGCGCTCCATTGGTAATACGCATGGGCAGTGCCATCGCTGACCGCTGCGGCCTGATCGCCAGCCATTTCGTAGCGGGCATCGAGCAGGCGCAAGGTGTTGTCCGCCCGTTCGATAAAGGTCCCCAGACGAATGAAGCGAAACGCATCGTTACGCATGATGGTGCCGTAGGACGCACCCCGGAACAGGTGGGAACGTTCCTTGATCCACTCGCAGAAACGGCTCATACCGTAGCGACTGAGTCCCTGTTCGGCGATACCGCGAATTTCCAGCCAGGTGGCGTTGATGTTTTCCCACATGTCGGCGGTGATGCGCCCACGCACCGCATGGGCGCTGGCCCGTGCGGCACCGAGGCAGCTGTAGATGCTCGCCGGGTTGGCCGCATCCAGAGCGAAGAAATGCAGCAGCCGTTCGGCATGCAGTTCGCCATGGCGCTCCAGGTAATCGTCCAAGGTGCCGGTGATCAACAGCGGCATGGCCAGTTCGTGCAAACCGTCGCCACGACCGTCCTGCGGCATCAGCGACAGCGAATAACTGATGTCGAGCATCCGTGCGAGGTTTTCCGCCCGCTCCAGGTAACGCGACATCCAATACAAATCCGAGGCAGTTCTACTTAACATGGCAGGCTTCCTTTAATCCTCGACCACCCAGGTGTCCTTGGTTCCGCCACCCTGGGAGGAGTTGACCACCAGGGAGCCTTCGCGCAGGGCGACACGGGTCAAACCGCCGGGCACGACCCGGGTTTCGCGACCCGACAAGACAAACGGCCGCAAGTCGATGTGGCGTGGCGCGATGCCGTTTTCGACAAAGGTCGGACAGGTCGACAGCGACAGCGTCGGTTGCGCGATGTACGCGTGGGGCTTGGCGATGATGCGCGCACGGAAGGCTTCGATTTCCGCCGCCGTCGCCGCCGGCCCCACCAGCATTCCGTACCCGCCAGAGCCTTGGGTTTCCTTGACCACCAGTTCTGGGAGATTGGCCAGCACATGGGACAGTTCAGATGGATTACGGCATTGCCAGGTCGGCACGTTCTTCAGGATCGGTTCTTCATCCAGGTAGAAACGGATCATGTCGGTAACAAACGGATACACCGACTTGTCGTCCGCCACCCCGGTGCCGATGGCATTGGCCAGCACCACGTTGCCGGAACGGTAGGACGACAGCAGCCCAGGCACGCCGAGCATCGATTCCGGATTGAAGGCCAGCGGATCGAGGAAGGCGTCATCGAGGCGACGATAAATCACGTCGACCGCTTTCGGCCCGTCGGTGGTGCGCATGTAGACCTTGTCGTCACGCACGAACAGGTCAGCGCCCTCCACCAGTTCCACGCCCATTTCCCGCGCCAGGAACGCATGCTCGAAGAACGCACTGTTGAAGCGCCCCGGCGTCAGCACCACCACGCTCGGGTTATCGATGGGGCTTGAGCTTTTCAGGGTGTCGAGCAGCAGGTTCGGATAATGGTCGATAGGGGCGATGCGTTGCGCCGCGAACAGTTCGGGGAACAGGCGCATCATCATCTTGCGGTCTTCGAGCATGTAGCTGACGCCGCTCGGTGTTCGCAGATTGTCTTCGAGCACGTAGTAGGTGCCGTCGCCGTCGCGCACCAGGTCGACGCCGGAGATGTGCGAATAAATATCGCGGTGCAGGTCCAGCCCCTGCATTGCCAACTGGTACTGCTCGTTGGCCAGCACCTGCTCGGCCGGAATGATCCCGGCCTTGATAATGCGCTGCTCGTGATAGAGGTCGGCGAGGAACATGTTCAACGCCTTGACCCGCTGGATGCAACCGCGCTCGACAATCCGCCATTCGCTGGCGGGGATGCTGCGGGGGATGGTGTCGAAGGGAATCAGGCGCTCTGTGCCCTGCTCGTCCCCGTAAAGCGTGAAGGTAATCCCGGCGCGATGAAACAACAGATCGGCCTCGCGTCGCCGTTGTGCCAGAAGCTCATCAGGCGTCTCGGCCAGCCAACGGGCAAACTCCCGATAATGCGGGCGGACCTGGCCGCCGGCATCGTACATCTCATCAAAATAGGTGCGGTTCATGCCGTACTCCTTGTCACTCGGACGTCCAGACCTTCGCAAGGCCCGTGCCAGCGGCATAAATGCTTTGATATCAATCAGTTGGATAATTAATGCGTATGTACCGCACCATTCCTGTGCGGCAAATGCTCCAATCTGATCGCCCCCGCTTCATTGCAAGGCGTGGTTATCGCCTATCACCAGCATAGCCAGAGTTGATTTCACTGCCCGGTAACGGTTGCGGATAATCCAGGCATTCGCTGAAAAGCTCACCGAACTTCCCTTTTAGCCGCCTGCCCAGGCGGCTTTTTTTGCTGATGTTCAATGCCCCAAAATGAAAACGGCCAACCCGAAGGTCAGCCGTCATTGCCGGTTGTCACTGTTCATAAGGTTATGCGAGTCGCCCTCGTACCTCCTGTTTCACACCCCAGCCTTCGATAATGCCGCCCAGCGGCTCGACTACCGCTTCGAAACCCTGTTCGAAGTCGCCGATGTCGTCGTAGGTGGCATACATGACTTTGCTCAACTCCAGCGCCCAGGCGCCATCGTCGCGCACACTGATTTGCGCATTCAGGGATTCACCACGGTGGAAATGACCTGCCGCCCTGCGTGCCCGCTCCTCGTCCGGGAAAATGGCGTAGAACTCGATGGGATGAAACCGTGAAAAGTCAAAACCGCCTTCTTTCATGCGGCGCAGCACGCTGCTGCTGATGTCTTCTTGATAGGCTGTGCTCATGAAACGTCCTCCTCAAAACGATGGATAGACTTTCCGTACTCCCTCACCCGCAACCGAACAGCGCGAGCGACGGCAACCAATGAGCCGGCGGGAAACAAGCATGGAGCTGACAAGACCAGACCTTAGCGATTCAATCGCTGATCTCGCTTGCAGAGTAGCCTCAAGATAGAGCCTCTGCCAAGGTCTGGATGTGAATGCGACAGGTGTCGTTCAGATTGGAGAAATATCGAGGATTTGAATGCTGTTCTGGAACTTGAGTTCTTTGACGCACGCATCGGCGGTCCGCCCCTCCAGATCGTTCAGATCCAGTTCGGCGACGACAGGAAGAAACCGGGCCTTGATGAGCCTGGCGGCACGCTCGTAGTCCGGGCGCTCGATGCACTCAAAGACCTCGTCGACGGTTTCGCCATGATCATCCACGAAAGTGACCTTCCACTTTTGCATTGCAGCCTCCTCGATAAAACCCATGGATGGGTTTACCTCTATCTCGACCTTGTTAGCTGGCCGATTGTTCCGCCGCAATTCAGTGTGGGAGCGGGCTTGCTCGCGAAGAGGGTGTGTCAGCCAGCAACTCTGTCAACTGACACACCCTCTTCGCGAGCAAGCCCGCTCCCACAAGATCAGTCGTTGCTTGGCTTGTTCACTGCCTGCAACACGTACTGCGGCAGGGCGAAGGCGCCGATGTGAATTTCAGGATTGTAGTAGCGAGTGACGATGCCGCTGCCCGTGAAACGCTGTTGCAGGGTTTCGCGGGACAACTTGCGATAAGCGGTATTAGTGGCGCCCCAGGCGAAGGTCATCGAGCCGCCGATGTAGGTCGGCACGGCGGCCTGGTAGAAGTGCCAGTCCGGGAACAGGCTGCGCAGGCGACCAGCGGTAGTCTTCACTTCTTCGATCTGCATGAACGGCGTGCCGTTCTGGGTCACCAGGATGCCGCCTTCGTTCAGGCAGCGGCGGCAGGCCTGGTAGAAGTTTTCCGAGAACAGCACTTCGCCCGGCCCGATCGGGTCAGTGGAGTCGGAAATGATCACGTCGAATTTTTCAGTGGTGGTGGCGACGAAACGCATGCCGTCGTCGATCACCAGGTTCAGGCGCGGATCATCGAATGCACCCTTGGAGTGATTCGGCAGGAATTCCTTGCACATGTCGACCACGGTGCCGTCGATCTCGACCATGGTGATGTGTTCGACACTGCGGTGCTTGGCCACTTCACGCAACATGCCGCCATCGCCGCCGCCGATGATCAACACGCGCTTGGCGGTGCCATGGGCGAGGATCGGCACGTGGGTGAGCATTTCGTGGTAGATGAATTCGTCGGCTTCGGTGGTCTGGATTACGCCATCCAGTGCCATGACCCGGCCCATGCGCGGGTTTTCGAAGATCACCAGGTGCTGGTGTTCGGTGCGCACTTCGTGCAGCAGTTTTTCCATGCGAAAACGCTGGCCGTAGCCTTCGTAGAGGGTTTCCAGGTAGTCGCTGGTCGGGGTGTTGCTCATGGGAAGTGCTCCGATGAATGCGGGTGGCAACGGACGGTTACCCGCCCATGATGGCCATTCGTTCGTCTCGAATGACCGGGAAAGGCGCGCATTCTACGTCGCGGAAGATGACAGGTCGAATGTGGGAGCGGGCTTGCTCGCGAAGGCGTAGTGTCAGTCGCTATCAATGTTGACTGATTCACCGCTTTCGCGAGCAAGCCCGCTCCCACAGGTTCGGTGTCGTTTGTTCAGATCCGGACATTGCCCCGCGGCCCGGCGATGGCCCAGATAATCAGTCCCAGCACTGGCAATAGCGCAATCAACAACACCCAAAGGATTTTCATCCCGGTCTCGGCGCTACTTTTGAACACGTTGACGATGGCCCAGATATCCAGAGCAAAAATGATCAAGGCAACCAGGCTGTTGAACGTGGAACCCATGGTGACGCTCCTGAAGAGTGATATGCCCTCTTAGGATAGACGGTCGTCGCGAGGGTTCCCTTTTATTGACAGTGTCTGGCTATCAGACGTGGATGGCCACTTTCAGGGCTTCCAGGGACGGCGCGGCTGCGATGCCAACTTCGGCGCACAATTCCAGCACCCGTGGCACGTCGTTGCCGTAGACCAGTACCACCTGCAACTCGTCATCGAGCAACTGGCTGAAGTTCATCAGCGTATAGCCACCGTTTTCCTTGTTCAGGCTGCTCATCTGCACCTGGATGCGGTTGAGCGCGGTCAGGGCTTCGGTCTTGGCCAGTTGCTTGGGTTTGAGATTGAACTCCACTCCCGGGCCAAACGAAGCGACGATCCGGGCGAACAGATCCATGTAGGTGTCAGCCTGGAACAGCACCGTTTCCGGCAGGCTGCCGACCACCACCCACTCACCCAGCGGGATCGGGAAGCTGTCGTCGTAGTTGATGTCCGGGTTGGCGGCCAGAAAGGTATCCGGATCGGCGTAGGCCTGGGCCGCTTCGTCTGCGACCTTGAGAATTTCGTCTTCGCCCATGCACCCGGAGCTGATTTTGCTGATAAGTTCGACGAGTGCGGCTTTCATGGGGCGGATCCTGTAGCGAGAGGAATTTTGAGGGCGCGAAGGATAGCGCATAAAGCAGACGCTGCGGACCTTGTGGCGAGGGGGCTTGCCCCCGTTGGGTCGCGAAGCGGCCCCAAATTCAGACGATGTGATTTGTCAGACAGACCGAGCTGAATGGATTTGCGACTGCTACGCAGCCGAACGGGGGCAAGCCCCCTCGCCACAAAAGCCCCGTAGCCATAGGGTTCAGCGTCAGCCCAGCAGTTTTTCCAGCTGCGCAACCGTATCGGCAGCGCCCATGGTTTTAGCCGCTTCCAGCGCGGTGATGCCATTGGCGTCCTTGGCTTTCGGGTCAGCACCCTTGCTGATCAGGTAGTCGACCACTTCGACGCGGTTGAACATTGCCGCCATCATCAGCGCCGTGCGGCCATCGAAGGACGAGCCTTCAACCTGTGCACCGCCGTCGACCAAGGCCTTGATCACCGCCAGGTCGCCCTTGAAGGCGGCCCCGGCAATCGGGCTCTGGCCATTGTCGTTGCGGATCTCCGGGTCGGCCTTGTGCTCCAGCAGCACTTTAACCGTGTCTACATGACCGTGATACGCGGCCAGCATCAGCAACGTATCGCCCTTGTGGTTACGCAGGTTCGGCGGCAAACCCTTGGTCAACAGCGCAGCCATCATCGCCGCATCACCCTCCCGAGCCTTGTTGAATACCTGTTCGGTGAATTCGGCGGCTTCTTCGGGGGTCATCTGGCGGCTTTTGTCTGACATTGGGCACTCCAATTTCTGTCATTCGTAAAAGCCGACAGTTTCCCGAGCACTCCCGGCACTGTCACTTGTTTTTTCTCATGGACCGCCATAGCCAGATTCAATAGCGGTACTTGCCGCCGTGAATGTCAGACAACAACTGCTCCGTGACCTGCACGTAGGTCTGGGTCCCCGGCAACCAGGCATAGATCGGGTCATCACCGGTTTTACCCGGATCGAAGGCCTCGTCCTTGAGTCGGGTCTTCTGATATTTGAAAGTCCCGGTGGTTTCCATTTTCACTTTCACCCGCAGAAACAACGGCACCGCATAGGCCGGCATTTGCTGGCGGGCAAAGGCCAGCAGTTCGCTGAAGTCCAGGGTCGCCAGGGATTCGGCGGGGGTAATCGCCGCCATCCCGGCCCGGCCATTGGTGTTGTGGATTTCCACGCCATAGGCGACGGCTTCGGAAATATGCGGATGTTGCAGGAGGATGTTTTCCACCTCCGTGGTCGAGACGTTTTCGCCCTTCCAGCGGTAGGTGTCACCCAGGCGGTCGACAAACTGCGCATGCCCAAAGCCGATGTTGCGCAACAGGTCACCGGTGTTGAAGTAGCGGTCGCCCTTCTCGAACACATCGTGGAGCACGACCCTGGCGGTTTTCTGCGGATCGGTGTAGCCATCCAGCGGCGCCTTGTCGTCGATTTTCGCCAGCAACAACCCCTGCTCGCCCTTGGCGACCTTGCGCATCAGGCCCTTGGCATCACGAATCGGTGCACCGCTGTCGTGGTCGTATGCGACCAGCTCCCAGCGCATCAGGGAAAAACCGATGGTGTTGTCGAAGTTCAGAATGTTGGTGAAACCGATGTTGCCGTCGCTGGCGGCGTACAGCTCGCAAATGTGACTCACCGCAAAGCGGGTCTTGAACTCGTTCCAGGCGCCGGGACGCAAGCCGTTGCCGATCATCTTCTTCACGTCGTGCCGGTTGTCGTCGGCGCTGGGTGGTTGATCGACCAGGTAGCGGCACAGTTCGCCGACATAACCGATGGTGGTCGCCCGGTACTTGCGCACGTCGTTCCAGAATTGACTGGCGCTGAACTTGCGGCGGATGGCGAACCCGCTGGCACCACTGACGGCCGAACCCCAGCACACGCAAAGCCCCGTGGCGTGGTACAGCGGCAAGGTGCAATAAACGACATCGTCCGCACGCATGTCCAGGGCGATCATGCCGAAACTCGCGGAGCTGCGCATCCAGCGACCGTGCTTGAACACGCCCGCCTTGGGCAGCCCCGTGGTGCCCGAGGTGTAGATGTAAAAGCACGGATCGTCGAAGAAAATCTGCTGGCTGCTGGCCGGGTTGTCACTGGCGCCATCAAGACTGACGGTCATCAGGTTGATGAAACCTTCAGGTGCGATGCCCGGTTGGCGAGAGGTGTCCTGATCGGCGACGAACCAGGTCCGCTCGGCCTTGATCGACACCCGGTCACGAACCGCCAGGTACGCCGGGACCAACTCCTCCCCGACAATGATCGCCGCCGGCGCCACCAGATTCACACTGTGCACCAGGGTGTCGCGGGTCTGTGAGGTATTGAGCAACGCGCTGATCGCGCCGACCTTGGCCACCGCCAGAATCGTCACCAGCAGTTCGGGGCGGTTCTCGATGAAGACCGCCACCACATCACCCTTGCCGATGCCTTGGCCGATCAAGTGATGGGCGATGCGGTTGGCCCATTGGTTGACCTCGCAATAACTGAGCGTTACCTCGCCTTGCAACAGCGCCGGGCCATCCGGGTTGCGCAGGGTGGCTTGCTCGAAACTCCAGCCCAAACCACACGCCTGGGTCGGGTCCTTGACGTTGGCGACCTTCATGCCCTTCACCACCCGAGGGATGGCTTTGGCAATGGAAGGCAACTTGCGGAGCATCATGCCCCAGGTAATCGTGTCGTTTGACGTGCGGCTCATGATGCTCCCGTTCGATCTTTTTATTGTCGGGCTGCGATGACTGAATCCGAAAATACGTCAACGGTTCTTGAGCTGTACACGCGGTTTTTGAAATGTTTTGTATCCGCGATCTTGATCCGCAACAACGGTGTGAAAAATCGTGATCTCACCCACGCCAATTGGTTCCATCGAGTCGCCGACGTACCTGCAAAATGCAGGATGCACGATGGCCATTCATGCAGATTGCACGAAAGCAAAAATCACTTAAAACCGTAACATATTGATTTTACTTAATATTACTCAGCTGAAATGAATGGCACAAAGGCTGCAACAGTCTCTCCATGCTTGCCATTCAAGTCATCACGGAGCTGAACGACATGAACCTTATCCAGGAAAAATTTTCGTCCTTATTCTGCAACTTTGCAGTCACTACCCAGGAGCGCCCTGACGGTGGGATCCTGCTGACCCTGAACGGCGGCGAAGGCAAAGTGTTCAAGCGCTCGATTTCCTACCAGCAATTGCACAATGGCGATCAACTGTCGTGGGTCATCAGTGCGATTCGCCGCGACCTCGCCGAACAAGCCAGTGAATTGCCGCAGATTTCCATGCTGCAAAGCCAGCAACGGTTTGCCCTGCCGACCTATCACTCGCTGTAAAAAATGTGGGAGCGGGCTTGCTCGCGAAGAGGGAGTGTCAGTCAACATCAACGTTGAATGACACACCGCTTTCGCGAGCAAGCCCGCTCCCACAGGGTTTGTGGCGTTTAGAAATTAGCGGGATTTATCCGCGCAAAGCTGTCCACGGTGACGTGCCCCGCCAGTTCCCCGCCCTCGCGAGCCAGGCCGCAAGTGGCCATTCCTGCCGAGCGCGCCGCGTCGAGTTCCTCGACGATGTCCGACAGAAACAGAATTTGCCCCGCCTCGATGTTGATCGCCTGGGTGATGTTGGCGTAGGACTGCGCCTCGCGCTTAGGCCCTGACGTCGTATCGAAATAACCGCTGAACAGCGGTGTCAGGTCCCCCGCCTCGGAGCAACCGAAGATCAGCCGCTGGGCCTGGATCGAGCCGGACGAATAAACAAAAAGTTGATAACCGGCCTGATGCCAGTCTTTAAGCGCCTCAACGGCGTCCGGGTAAACGTGGCCCTTCAACTGCCCGGCCTGATAGCCCTGCTCCCAGACCATTCCCTGCAACGCTTTCAACGGCGTGGCCTTGCGGTCTTCGGCAATCCAGCCCAACAGGATCTCGATGACCCGTTCGACATCGGCATTCGGCTCGTTGCTGTCGCGACGTACGGCGGCCAGTTGTTCGGCCACGTCGGCACGCTCGGCCTGCTGACGAACAAACGCCGGCAGATGTTTGGCGGCATAGGGAAACAGCACATCGAACACAAAACTCACCGCGCTGGTGGTGCCTTCAATATCGGTGAGAATCGCTTTGATCGGCATCGACTCAGTCCTCAAGACGCGGAAATTGGCTGGCGATGTCTTCACCGGTGAAATTGGCCACCCAGCCTTCCGGGTTGTTGAACAGGCGGATCGCAATGAAGTGCGGATGCTCGCCCATGTCGAACCAGTGTTTGGTACCCGCCGGCACCGAGATCAGGTCGTTTTTCTCGCAGAGCACCGCGTAGACGTAATCGTCGATGTGCAGGGTAAACAGGCCGCGCCCGGCGACGAAAAATCGTACTTCGTCTTCGCCATGGCGGTGTTCATTGAGGAATTTGGCGCGCAATTCGGCTTTTTGCGGGTGGTCGCTGTTGAGGCTGATCACGTCGACGGTGATGTAACCGCGTTCGGTCATCAGTTGGTCGATTTGCGCCTGATAGGCCGCAATCACTTCATCCTGGCTGGCGCCCGGCTGGAGCTTGGTGGCGGCCTGCCAACGGTCGAAGCGCACGCCTTGTTCGGCCAGGGTCGAGGCGATGTCTTCGAAATGGGTCAGCACCTTGTTGGGAATTTCAGGGCTGGAGACGTGATAAACGGACAGGCTGCTCATCAGGGCAACTCCTTAACGGTTCATGCTTTAAGGTTCAAGAGCGAGCGCATCTTCAACTCGCACTCGAACAAAAATTCAAAGGCCTCGATCTGCCGCAGGGCATCGCTCATGCGCCGGCCCCAGGTATAGAGGCCATGGCCGCGGATCAGGTAGCCGACGCAATCGGGATGGGCGTCGAGCCAAGGCTGCACCTTGGCGGCCAGGCGCGCAATGTCCTGGTCGTTGTCGAAAATCGGCACGCGCACCCGGGATTCGTGGGTCGTCACACCGCTGAAGGCTTTTTGCAGTTCGTAGTCTTCGAACTCGATGAAGTCTTGTTGCGTCAGGCGCGAGAGTACCGTGGCGTTGACCGAATGGGTGTGCAGCACCGCACCGATCTCAGGGCGCCAGCTGTAAAGCTGGGTGTGCAGCAGGGTTTCGGCGGACGGTTTCTTGCCCGGTTCCAGGCTGTTGCCCGACAGGTCGGTGGCCAGCACATCGTCCATGCCGAGTTGCCCCTTGTGCTTGCCGGACACGGTCAGCAAGGCTTCGGTCGGCGACAGGCGGGTCGAATAATTGCTGCTGGTGGCCGGCGACCAACCGCGGCCATACAGAAAACGCCCGGCGTCGATGATTTCCTGGGCGAGGTGTTCACGGGTAAGGCTCATGGCCTGTCCTCTTGCATACATGTGGCAATGATAACGGCAGCCGCGACGGCTGCGAGGCTGGCAATACTAAAGGTCAATGCGGCGCCAAGGGCGTTCCAGCTGTAACCGGCGTACAACGCGCCCAATGCGCCACCGGTGCCGGCCAGGGCGGCATACAGCGCCTGACCCTGGCCTTGCTGGCGCGCGCCGAAACTACGTTGCACGAATTGAATGGCAGCGGCGTGAAAGCTGCCGAACGTTGCCGCGTGCAACACCTGGGCAAACAACAGCACCCACAGAAATTCCGCGAGCGTGCCCAGTAACAGCCAACGCAGCGCCGCCAGCAGAAAACTGGCCATCAGCACCCGGCGCAGCGAGACGCGCGCGAGGATCCGGCTCATGGCCAGAAACATCAGGACTTCGGCTACCACGCCGACCGCCCAGAGCATGCCGATCACACCGCGGCTGTAACCCAGTCGCTCAAGGTGCAGCGTCAAAAACGTGTAATACGGCCCGTGGCTCATCTGCATCAGCGCCACGCAAGCATAAAACGCCAATACGCCGGGGCTGCGCAGTTGCTTGAGGAATCCCTCCCCCGCCGCCCGGTTGCCCGGCGCCGGTAGAGCGTTCGGCACCCACAGGCTGCTGAGCACGATGCCGGCCAGGATCAGTACCAGCGCCGCCGGGTAGATGTCGAGGCTCAGCCATTCGAACAGCCGCCCCAGCACGACCACGGTGATGATGAAACCGATCGAACCCCACAGGCGAATCTGGCTGTAGCGCGAGGTCTGCCCTTGCAAGTGCGCCAGGGTGATGACTTCGAACTGCGGCAACACCGCGTGCCAGAAGAACGCATGCAAGGCCATGACCATCGCCAGCCAGGCGTAGGTCTTGCTGACGAAAATCAGCGAGAACGTCAGCAATGTGCACACTGCGCCGAAGCGCACGATAGCCAGCCGCCGCCCGGTGTAGTCACCGAGCCAGCCCCAGATGTTCGGCGCCACGCAACGCATCAGCATCGGGATCGCCACCAGTTCGCCGATGCGCGCGGCGCTGAATCCGAGGTGATCGAAGTACAGCGCCAGAAACGGCGCTGTCGAACCGAGCAAGGCGAAATAGAACAGATAGAAACTGGAAAGCCGCCAGTACGGGAGCGCCGCCACGCCGGTCAAACCGCAGCGGCTGCGAGGTCAGCCATTAAAGCTGACCCAGCACCGGCGTGCTCACCCGCACATCGGCGTTCTGCCCACGGTGACGCAGCAGGTGATCCATCAGCACGATGGCCATCATCGCTTCAGCAATCGGCGTGGCGCGGATACCCACGCACGGATCGTGACGGCCCTTGGTGATCACTTCCACCGGGTTGCCATGAATGTCGATGGAACGGCCCGGCGTGGTGATGCTCGATGTCGGCTTCAGCGCCAGGTGCGCAACGATTGGCTGGCCCGAGGAAATACCGCCGAGAATGCCGCCCGCGTTGTTACTGAGGAAACCTTCCGGGGTCATTTCATCGCGGTGTTCGGTGCCACGCTGGGCGACGCTGGCGAAACCGGCGCCGATTTCCACGCCCTTGACCGCGTTGATGCTCATCAGCGCATGGGCCAGTTCGGCGTCGAGACGGTCGAAGATCGGTTCGCCCAGGCCCGGCATCACGCCTTCGGCGACCACGGTGATCTTCGCGCCGACCGAATCCTGGTCGCGGCGCAACTGGTCCATGTAGGCTTCCAGTTCCGGCACTTTGTCCGGGTCCGGGCTGAAGAAAGCGTTCTGCTCCACCGAATCCCAGGTCTTGAACGGGATTTCAATCGGCCCGAGCTGGCTCATGTAGCCACGAATGACGATGCCCTGGCTGGCCAGGTATTTTTTCGCAATCGCACCGGCCGCAACGCGCATCGCGGTTTCGCGGGCCGAGCTGCGACCGCCGCCGCGATAATCGCGCTCACCGTACTTGTGGTGGTAGGTGTAATCGGCGTGGGCCGGGCGGAACAGATCCTTGATCGCCGAGTAGTCCTTGGACTTCTGGTCGGTGTTGCGGATCAACAGACCGATGGCGCAACCGGTGGTGCGACCTTCGAACACACCAGAAAGAATTTCGACTTCGTCGGCTTCCTGGCGCTGGGTGGTGTGGCGGCTGGTGCCGGGTTTGCGGCGGTCCAGGTCACGCTGCAGATCCTCCAGGGATAGCTCCAGGCCCGGCGGGCAGCCATCGACAATGGCGACCAACGCCGGCCCATGGCTTTCGCCCGCGGTGGTGACAGTGAACAGCTTGCCGTAGGTATTGCCGGACATGCAGGACGCTCCGTGAAATGAACCTGAATACGTAATGCGCGCCAGTATACGCAGGCTACCCAAGTAGTTCATCCTCGAACCTTATGGGTGCCTGTGAGTCCAACCGGCACCTTCTTAATGATGGCGCGATGATGCTGCGAGTTTTAGCCTTGAGCCTTACCCTGATTTCCGGCTTCGCCCAAGCGACTGTCCTGCAACGACCGATCACATTGGATACAGGCACTGGCGAGCTTTTCGGCTCGCTGTTACTGCCCAAATCCGACAATCCAGTGCCGGTTGTCCTGATCATTTCCGGCTCCGGCCCTACGGATCGTGACGGAAACAACGCCGACGGCGGGCGCAATGACAGCCTCAAGCGCCTGGCCTGGGTGCTGGCCAAACACAATATCGCCAGCGTGCGTTACGACAAACGTGGCGTGGCCGCGAGCCTGGCGGCGACCCCGGATGAACGAAACCTGACGGTAGAGGCCTATGTGTCCGATGCCCAAGCCTGGGGCCAGAAGCTCAAGACCGATCCGCGCTTCGGCAAACTGATTGTGCTGGGTCACAGCGAGGGCGCCTTGATTGCCAGCCTCGCTGCGCCGGGCATCGATGCCGATGCGGTGATTTCTGTTTCCGGCAGCGCAAGGCCGGTTGATCAGGTCATTCGCCAGCAACTGGGCAATCGCCTGCCACCACCGCTGATGCTGCGCAGCAATGAATTACTCGACAGCCTCAAGGCCGGGAAACCCGACGACAACGTGCCACCGCCGTTGCAGACAATTTTCCGTCCGAGCGTGCAGCCCTATCTGATTTCCCTGTTCCGCCAGGACCCGGCCGCGGCGTTTGCCAAGCTGAAGATGCCGGCGCTGATCATCCAGGGCAGCAACGACATCCAGGTCGGTATCAATGACGCAAGACTGCTCAAGGCGGCCAAACCGGACGCCGAACTGGCACTGATCGAGGGCATGAACCACGTCATGCGCATCGTACCCAACGACGTCAAACGCCAACTGGCCTCCTATAAAGATCCGCAATTGCCCCTGGCGGCGGAGCTGGGCACGCGAATCCTCGGGTTTATTGACGGACTTCGCACCCGTTAAGCCCCCTGGCACTCCAGTCTTGAAAAAAACGGCCGATAAGCCTTTGTCGCCAGCAGATTGGCTGGCGACAAGCTGAGCTTGGACAGGATCTCGCCGTTATGACTGACACCCAGACTTCACCCGACACCACCGCTGAAAAAGACGCACCGCCAGCGGTCGAGCTGCCCTGGGCGGACGTCCACGTCGAGCACCACAAGATGCTCCGTCTGGCGCCGCTGCAGACTGACCGCAACACGGGCGGGCGCCCATTGCGTTTTGTCGAGCTCGGCTATGCCGAGCGCAACGACAAGGAACGCAGCCTGATGCGCTTGAGCATCACCCTGCCCGGCCAGCGCGTGCGCAAGGAACAGAATCATCTGGACGTGTGGGTCGATCACACCGAAAAGCGCGTGCATTTCGCCCCGGATAGCGGTTTGCAGGTTGAACCGCTGAACCGTGGCATTGGCCGATTCATGGCGGCCCAGGGCATCAACTGGGCGAAGAAGCGCTGGCCGACCTACACCGTCGACGGCTTTGACCTGAGCAACAAGGAAGCGCTGAACGAAGACACCCGTCTGCGCCGCGATCACTTTTTGCGCGTGCACGGTTTCGACGTGGTGTATGCCGATGCCCAGCATTTGAAAGGCAGCGTCAAGCCGGTCAAGGTCGGCGACCTTTCTGGCGACTGGAACAGCGAAAAACTGCAGGTTGTGGAAATTCTCGAGGCGGCGCAGATGCTCCAGCAAGCCGAGCAGAACCTGGCCGAGCAGGAAGTCAAACTCAAGAAACACGAAGAGAAGGTCAGCAAGTACAAACGCGAAGACGCCGGGCTGCGTTTCACCATCACCTGCCTGGTGGCATTTGCGGTGTTTCAGGCGGGGTTGCTGATCTGGATTGCCACGCACCGATAAAGGTTTAAGACCGCGGTGCCGCCATTCGCGAGCAAGCCCGCTCCCACACTCGATTGTTATCGATAACAGATTTGTAGTCAGACACAAATCCAATGTGGGAGCGGGCTTGCTCGCGAAGCTTTTGGAAGTCAGACGCGGGAAGCGAACAACGCTTGATGCTCCCGGCACTGCTGTGCGCTGAGCATGAATACGCCATGGCCGCCGCGCTCGAACTCCAGCCAGGCAAAGTCGACTTCCGGATACAACGCCTCGACGTGCACCTGACTGTTGCCCACCTCGACAATCAGCAAGCCCTTCTCGGTCAAATGATCCGCTGCTTCGGCGAGCATGCGCCGTACCAGGTTCAAACCGTCATCGCCGCAGGCCAGGCCCAGTTCCGGTTCGTGCTGGTATTCGTCCGGCATGTCGGCGAAATCTTCCGCATCGACGTAGGGCGGGTTCGACACGATCAGGTCGAAGCGTTGTCCCGGCAAGCCCTCGAAACCGTCGCCCTGCACCGTGTACACACGTTCATCGACACCATGGCGCTCGATGTTCTGGTTGGCCACTTCCAGCGCTTCGTACGACAGGTCTGCCAACACCACCTCGGCATGCTGGAACTCGTACGCGCAGGCAATGCCGATGCAACCGGAACCGGTGCACAGGTCAAGAATTCGCGCAGGCTCGGAGCCCAGCCAAGGAGTAAAACGATTTTCGATCAGCTCGCCAATCGGTGAACGTGGGATCAAAACGCGTTCATCGACGATGAACGACATGCCGCAGAACCAGGCCTCGCCCAGCAGATACGCAGTCGGAACCCGATCTTCGATCCGGCGCTTGAGCAAGTTTTGCAGATGGACCAGTTCGTCGTCTTCCAGATTGCAGTCGAGGTAGCTGTCGGCGATTTCCCACGGCAGATGCAGCGCGCCCAACACCAATTGCCGGGCTTCGTCCCAGGCGTTGTCGGTGCCATGGCCGAAAAACAGATCCTCCCCATGGAAGCGGCTGACGGCCCAACGGATATGGTCACGCAGGGTACGAAGGCGGGAAGTGATCACGACGGCAAACTCCAGAAAAATCGACGGGCAATTCTACCAGTCAAACGACGTCACGACGACGCGAGAAAACTACCGGCTCAAATGTAGGAGTTATCCGTTTTTTCGCTTGGCTATTGAACAAAACGCAACTATTGACAAGGCTACAGGCCAGCAACGACGGCACCTACGATCGTAGCGATTCACAGAACCGCTCAGCCAGAGGACAATGTCGCAAAAGCCCCACTCCAAGGAGCCCCAGAATGTCCGTTCCAAAAACGATGTTTCAACTCAGCGGCCGCGGTTATCCGGCAGCCAAACTGAGCCATGCGACCCTGATCATCATCGATGCCCAGAAAGAATATTTGAGCGGGCCACTGGCCCTCAGCGGCATGGATGAGGCCGTCGCGAACATCAAGCAATTGCTCGCCGCTGCCCGTGCCGCCGGCCGGCCGATCGTGCATGTCCGCCACCTCGGTACGCTCGGCGGGTTGTTCAACCCGCAAGGCGTCGGTGGTGAGTTCATTCCGGGCCTGGAGCCACAGGGTGACGAAACTGTCATCGGTAAATTGCTGCCAAGCGCGTTCCACGGCACCGAACTGGCCAAACGCCTGGAGGACCTCGGCGCCCTCGACCTGATCGTCTGCGGTTTCATGAGTCACTCCAGCGTCAGCACCACTGTGCGCGCAGCGAAGAACCTTGGCTTCCGCTGCACACTCATTGAAGACGCCTGTGCCACTCGCGATTTGCCTTACAAGGGCGGCGTCCTGAGCGCCGAGCACGTTCATCAGACCGAAATGGCGATCATGGGCGATAACTTCGCCACCCTCGCCTTGACCCACGAACTGGTCTGATCGGCGCCCCATGAGCGGTCAAAAACGCCGCTCATCCGCAAAAACCTCTCATGTGCCGTAATTGTCTTAGCCTCAGGAACATCCCGGTCAACTCCCGGTCGAAGGGCCGATACCCATAGAGGAAGGTCGGAATGAAGTTATCCGATGGTTTTGACGCTCGCCGCTTGCGGCCCAAAGGCCAACGCAATTGGCGTTTTCGAATCGGCGCAACGATAGCCGCGTTGCTGGCCATGAGCGGTGTGTTGCTCGCCATGGCCGGTGTCGCCAGCCTGCTCGGTCACGCCCCCGCCCTCGGCGAGATGAACACCAACCGTGCCGGTGCGGCGGTGATCCTGGCGATTGGTCTGGTGGTGCTGTACCTCGGTGTGTGGCTGTGGCGCCGCTGCCGTCGCCGCTCGCGTCAGTCACAAGAACTGAACATGTCCCCGCATCTGATGAAAAAACACGACTGAGACCAAGGTCGAGACCGAACGCCGCGCGTTTTGTCGCGCCCGATTCGCTTCGAGTTGGGTAAACTGGCCGCCCTTCGCGGAGGCTGACATGCAAGACGACGATTTTTCCCTGTTCAAAAGCGCGATCCAAGGCGTCAAGCCGATCAAGCACGATCGCGCCGAAACCGGCAAGCCCAAGGCTGACCGCGCGCAGATCGCCCAGCTGCGTCTAGCGGCCACTGTGCGCACCGAATCCACCACCGTTGACGGGCTGTCCGATCAGTTCGTCATCGACGTCGGCCCTGAAGACGAGCTGATGTGGGCGCGTGACGGCGTGCAGGAAAGCCAGATGCGCAAGCTCAAGATCGGCCAGATTCCGTTCGAAGGCAGCCTCGACCTGCATGGCATGAGCGTGGAGAAAGCACGGGAAACCCTTTGGGCGTTCCTGGCCGAAGCCACCAAATTCGAAATCCGCTGCGTGCGCGTCACCCATGGCAAGGCTGTACGCCTGGACGGCAAGCGGCCGATGATCAAAAGCCACGTCAACACCTGGCTGCGCCAGCATCCACAGGTGCTCGGTTTCACTTCGTGCCAGGCCAAACACGGCGGTGCCGGCGCGGTTTATGTGATGCTCAAACGCACCATGATGGAAGGTCGCGACGACTAAAGCTGATGCGCCACGCTTGCAGCGTCGTGTCCGTCACCGTACCCTTGCCCTTTGCGTAAAATCCCACAGGTAGTTTCATGTCCCTGGAACAGAATTACACGGCGATCCTCGGCCAGCTCGGCGAGGACGTTTCCCGCGAAGGCCTGCTCGACACGCCAAAACGTGCCGCCAAAGCCATGCAGTACCTCTGCCGCGGCTATGAACAGACGCTGGAAGAGGTCACCAACGGTGCCCTGTTCAGCTCCGACAACAGCGAAATGGTGCTGGTCAAGGACATCGAGTTGTACTCGTTGTGCGAACACCACCTGCTGCCGTTCATCGGCAAGGCTCACGTCGCCTACATCCCGAGCGGAAAGGTTCTGGGCCTGTCGAAGGTGGCGCGGATCGTCGATATGTACGCCCGTCGCCTGCAGATCCAGGAAAACCTCAGCCGCCAGATCGCCGATGCGGTCCAGCAGGTCACCGGCGCCCTGGGCGTTGCGGTGGTGATCGAGGCCAAGCACATGTGCATGATGATGCGCGGTGTGGAGAAGCAGAATTCGACGATGATCACCTCGGTGATGCTCGGTGAGTTCCGTGAGAACGCCGCGACCCGCAGCGAATTCCTCAGCCTCATCAAGTAATTCGCGGCACGAAGAAAACCGGCACTCATCGCCGGTTTTTTTCGTCCGCAAAAAATCAGGTAAGCTGCGCGCCCTTCTTCATTTGCACCGTGAGGCTTTCAACGTGTTCGTAAAAGCGCTTCGTGTCGGCCTTGGCCAACTGATCATCTTCATCGACTTCATCACCCGTCCGGGCAAGAAAAAGCGCCCCGCAGCGGCTCAGGCCCAGGTCGAAGCGGCCGCCAAGGGCCTGACGCTGTATCAATTCCACGCCTGCCCGTTCTGCGTGAAGACTCGTCGTACCCTGCGCCGTCTGAACGTGCCGGTGGCCCTCCGCGATGCGAAGAACAACGAACAGGATCGCCAGACCTTGCTGGAGCAAGGCGGCAAGATCAAGGTGCCGTGCCTGCGCATTGAAGAGAATGGCCAGACCACCTGGATGTATGAATCCAAGGTAATCATCGATTACCTGGACAAGCGTTTTGCGGCAGCCTGATGGTTACGTAGTGCTCTGACGGACGCCTTCGCGAGCAAGCCCGCTTGTGTCTAGATCTAGGGATAAGCTCTGGGGTGAGAGAGGTGAATGGCAAGCTGTGAGTCCGCAGTGCTAAAAGCACGTGTGGGAGCCAAGCTGCCATCCACCTTTCCACTCTGGCCCATAAGCCCGAACAGTTGGACGAGCGCCACTCGAATCACAAGCGTGGGCAAGGCCAGAGCACTCTCACTCCTGAGTGTAAGAGGGTTTTGCCATGATTTCCTGGGTCGGCATCGATATCTCCAAATCAAACCTGGTTGTATGGGTTCAACCTCAGGGTGAAGGTTTTGACCTTCCCAATACGTCAGAAGGCTTTGTTGAGCTGATTGAGCGCCTGAGCCAGTACGAGGTTGACCGGGTTCTGCTGGAGGCCACCGGTGGTTACGAATGCAAGGTCATGGCGGCACTGCAGGGCGCCGACTTCAAAGTGCTTAGAATCAATCCCCGCCGGGCCAGAGCCTTCGCCGTGGCCATGGGCAAGAATGCCAAGACCGATCCCATCGACGCGGCCGTGCTGGCGGACTTCGCTGAAGTGCTGCATGCATCCCGCGACAAGATCATTTCGCCGGAACGTGAAGCACTGCGCGAGTTGATCCAGTTGCGCGAGCAGTTTGTTCAGCAACGAGACGACAACAAGCGCCGGCTTCAGCAAGTTCAGTTACCCGCTGTTAGCGAGGCGATCAAAGGCCTTGTTCACTACCTGCAAGTGCAAATCAAGCAGCTCGATAAAACCATCCATCAGAGCATGCATGAGCTGGATGCCGAAAAAGCCGAACGACTCATTTCCGTTAAAGGCATCGGTACGGTGGCCACAGCCAGCTTGCTGGTTTACCTGCCCGAATTGGGCGCGCTTGATCGTCGTGAAGTGGCGGCCTTGGCGGGAATTGCGCCGTACAACGACGACAGCGGCAATCACAGCGGAAAACGTCAAATCTACGGAGGCAGAGCCCGCGTCAGACGTGCGCTTTACATGTCTTGCTGGGTCGTAATCCGTCATCAGCCAAACTTCAAGGCACGCTATGACGCTCTTCGGGAGCGAGGCAAGAGCGCGAAAGTTGCGCTCATCGCCTGCATGCGGATCCTACTTATCCGGCTGAATGCCATGTTGAGGGACGGCACCGAATGGCGGTGACGAGCGGCAGGGGGAAGACAGTTGCGCTCATCGCCTGCATGCGGATCCTACTTATCCGGCTGAATGCCATGTTGAGGGACGGCACCGAATGGCGGTGACGAGCGGCAGGGGGAAGACAGTTGCTCCCACAGTTAACCGCATTTCCCTGTGGGAGCGGGCTTGCCCGCGAAGAGGCCGGCACAGGCACCGCAAACCTCAGACAAAAATAAACCGGCCCATTGGCCGGTTTATTTGTTTTCAAGCCGCTTGCGTCGCCTGCGCCTGTCGCACCACCCCCGCCAAGCGCTTGAGCCCTTCATCCAGTCGCGCCGGCTCAATGTGGCTGAAGTTCAACCGCAAATACCCCGGATGGTTATCCGGCTCGGGAAAGAACGGTTCGCCCGGCATGAACGCCACGTCGTTGGCCAACGCAGCGTCGAGCAAGGTTCGGGTGTCCTGTGGCTGCTTGAGCTTCAACCAGAAAAACAGCCCGCCCTGCGGCACATTCCAATCTGCCAGATCGGAGAAATGAGTTTCCAGCGCTGCCTGAAACGCATCCCGACGTCCACGGTAAAAGTCGCGCAACTCACTGCGGTGCTGATGATATTTCTCGCTGCCAACCCATTGCAACGCCTGCCATTGGCCAACCCGATTGGTGTGCAAATCCGCCGATTGCTTGAGTTTCAACAGATGTGGAAACAGGTCCGGGCTGGCGATCAGATAACCGACGCGTAAACCCGGCAACAGGGTTTTCGACACAGTGCCGGTGTAGATCCAACTGGCGTTTTTCAAGCGACTGACAATCGGCCTGGCGCTGCCGCCATCAAAGGTCAGTTCGCGGTAAGGCTCGTCTTCGATCAACGTGACGCCGAACTCATCAAGCAACGCGGCCACCGCATCGCGCCTGGTTTCGCTGTAGCGCACGGCCGATGGATTCTGGAAGGTCGGGATCAGGTAGATGAAGGCTGGACTGTGTTTTTCCAGGCGTGCGCGCAATTGCGCCAGGTTCGGACCGTCGGCCTCCAGCGGCACGGTCAGGCAATCGGCGCCAAACAATTGGAAGATCTGCAACGCCGCCAGATAAGTCGGCGCTTCGAGCAGGACTTCAGTGCCCTTGTCGATGTAGAGCTTGGCCGCCAGGTCGAGGGTCTGCTGTGAGCCGCTGACCACCAGTACCTGCCCTGCCTCGCACGGCACTCCCAACGCTCGTGCTTCCGCCGCCAAAGCTTCGCGCAGCGCCGGCTCGCCTTCGCTCATGCCGTATTGGCCCATGGACAACGGCATGTCGGCCCATTCGACCTTCGGCAGCATGGCTTCGGCTGGCAGGCCGCCGGCAAACGACATCATCTGCGGACGCTGGGCCGCGGCGAGGATTTCACGGATCAAAGAACTTTTAAGGCGCGAGACACGTTCGGAAAAAGCCATGGGGATCACCGGTAGCGAGGCACGAGGAAAATGAGTCAAACTTGTTGACCGAAACTACGCCAGCTCGAATGGATACGTCAATATGATTGACTTTAAAAACCCGATCTCCCAGCAGCAAGCCATGGAGGCGTTTTTCTTCGGCTACCAGGCCTTCACCGCCAAGGCCGATGAAATGCTCGAACGTCGCGGCCTTAGCCGGGTGCATCAGCGCATCGTATTTTTCATCGCCCGTTACCCGAACCTGAGCGTCAAGGAGTTGCTGGCCTTGCTCGGCGTGAGCAAGCAGGCGCTGAACATGCCGTTGCGGCAATTGTTGGAGATGCATCTGGTCGAAAGCGTCGCGTCCGAGACTGACAAGCGTAAGCGCCTGCTGGAATTGACTGCTGAAGGCGCACGGTTTGAGCAGGCGTTGAGGCGTGAGCAGGTGAAATTGCTGGAACGGGTGTTTGCCGAGGCTGGGGAGACGGCGGTGAATGGGTGGCTGGCGGTGAATCTGGCGCTGGGGCAAACCCGGTTGTCGGCAGACTGAGTGTTGAATCAGCTGGATTTGTAGTGGCTGAACCGACGCCTTCGCGAGCAAGCCCGCTCCCACAGTGGGAATGCGGTCACCTGTGGGAGCGGGCTTGCCCGCGAAGGGGCCGGAACAGGCGATATATCCCTAAAGCCAAACTTTTCGTCGACAAAATCAAAAACATTATTTGCATTATTTGTATACAAAAGCATAATCCACCTCGTGCGAGTTCCTGACCAAGAGGTCAACAAATTCGCAAGTGCCTCAAAGGGCCGCTGCCACCCTCATGGGTCCGGCCCTGGAAATAACAATAAAACTCTTGAGGAGTATTCGCTGTGGAAAGCCGCAAATCCGAAGCATCGACGCTGGAACTCTCGCCGCCATTACGCAATGGCTTGCTGGAACGTCTGTTCAAACTCAGCTTGCACGGCACCACGGTGAAGACCGAGTTGATTGCCGGTCTGACAACCTTCATCACCATGGCTTACATCATCTTCGTTAACCCCAACATCATGGCCGACGCCGGGATCGACCACGGTGCCGCGTTCGTCGCCACCTGCATCGCCGCCGCACTCGGTTGCCTGTTAATGGGCCTGTACGCCAACTGGCCAGTCGGCCTGGCACCGGGCATGGGGCTGAACGCGTTCTTCACTTACACCGTAGTCGGCACCATGGGCTACAACTGGGAAACCGCCCTCGGTGCGGTATTCGTTTCCGGTGTGTTGTTCATGATCCTGACCTTCTCGCGGATCCGCGAATGGCTGCTCAACAGCATTCCGGTCAGCCTGCGCTTCGCCATGGGTGCCGGCGTGGGTCTGTTCCTGGGGCTGATCGGCCTGAAAACCGCGGGTATCGTCGTCGATAGCCCGGCTACCCTGATCAAGCTCGGTTCCCTGCGCGAGCCCGGCCCGCTGCTCGCCGCCGTGTGCTTCCTGATGATTGCCATCCTCAGCTATCACAAAGTGTTCGGCGCAATCCTCATCAGCATCATTACTGTGACCCTCGCCGGTTGGGGCCTTGGGCTGGTGCACTACGAGGGCATCATGTCAGCCCCGCCAAGCCTGGCCCCGACCTGGATGGCCATGAACGTCGCCGGCGTGTTCAACGTCAGCATGATCAGCGTGGTGCTGGCGTTTCTCTTCGTACACATGTTCGACACCGCAGGCACACTGATGGGCGTTGCCCAGCGCGCCAACCTGGTGGGCGCTGACGGCCGCATCGAAAACCTTTCCCGCGCGATGAAAGCCGACAGTGCGTCCAGCGTATTCGGTGCAGTAGTCGGCGTTCCGCCAGTGACCAGCTATGTAGAAAGTGCTGCCGGCGTGGCCGCTGGTGGTCGGACTGGTCTTACCGCAGTCACCGTGGGTGTGCTATTTATAGCTGCCATGTTTTTCGCACCACTGGCCGGCATGATTCCCGCCTATGCCACCGCTGGCGCACTGATTTATGTGGCAATGCTGATGATGGGCGGCATGGCCCACATCGAATGGGATGAAGCGACCGACAGCATTCCGGCGATTGTCACCGCGATCATGATGCCCCTGACCTTCTCGGTCGCCGACGGTATCGCGCTGGGCTTCATCACCTACGTGGCGTTGAAGGCCGGCACCGGCAAGTACAAGGAAATTTCCGTAAGCCTGTGGGTGCTCTGCGCGATCTTCATCGCCAAGTTCATCTTCTTGTAAGCCACACGCTGTACGCGCTTGAAAACAGCCTCACCCCGTCGGGTGGGGCTTTTGTGCAAATGGAGGAAAGTGATGAGTCTGGAAACCTGGCTGCTGTTCAGCGGCGCGGCGCTGATAGTGATCCTGATCCCGGGGCCGCTGTCTTTGCTGATGATCAGCAACAGTCTGAATTACGGCCTGCGCCGCTCTTACCCGGCCTTTCTCGGCGGCGTGTCCGCATCGATCTGCCTGCTGAGTGCTTCGGCCCTGGGCCTGGGTGCGTTGTTGCTGGCTTCGGAACAGCTGTTCAGCGCCCTGAAGATTATCGGCGCACTGTATCTGTTCTACCTCGCCTGGCAGAGCTGGCAGCAATCGCGCCAGCCTTCCCACGGCGCAGAAGTGCCACAAGCAGCACCGGTGCCTCGCTTTCGTGCGTTGTTCGGCCGTGCCTTCATGCTCGGCGCCAGCAATCCGAAAGACATTCTGTTCTTCGCCGCTTTCCTGCCGCAGTTCTTGAGTGCCGAACAACCGTTTCTGCCGCAACTGCTGGTGATGATTGCGACCTGGACCGTGCTCGACCTGCTGTGCAAATTAGCCTACGGCCTCGGCGCCCATGGTGCGGCGCGCTATCTGCGCAGCGGCAGGGGCCAGAGCTGGTTCAACCGGATCAGTGCGGGGTTGTTTGGTGGTGCGGGTGCAGCGTCGTTGCTGAGCCGCTAAAAGCCAAAAGCCAAAGCTTCGCGAGCAAGCCCGCTCCCACATTGGAACGCATTCTGTTGTGGGAGCGGGCTTGCTCGCGAAGGCGTCAGACCAGACACCCTCTTTCTCAAGGACGAAAAAAAGCCCGCAGTGTGAGCGGGCGAAAGACCAAAGAAGCTATATGCGCAGTCGCTTCCAGGGTGCAGCAGCTGCTTGGGGGATCAGCTGCCGCGATAGGTGGAGTAGCTGTAAGGCGAAATCAACAACGGCACGTGGTAGTGATCCTGTTCGGCAGAGATGCCGAAACGCAGCACCACAACATCCAGAAACGCCGGTTCCGGCAGCTTTACACCACGGGCGCGGTAGTAATCGCCGGCATGAAACTGAACCTGATAGACCCCGGTGCGGTAGTCATCGCCTTGCAGCAACGGTGCATCGACACGGCCATCGCTGTTGGTTATCGCGCTGGCGACCAATTCCAGGTGCGATCCTTCAACGCGGTACAACTCGACCTTGATCGAGCTGCCCGGGCAACCGTGTGCTGCGTCCAAAACGTGTGTAGTCAAACGTCCCATTGATTCTGCGCGCCTGCCTGCGTGGAGCAGTCAGACTTCGCGCCTCCCGAAGTCAGTTGAAAAGGAGACCGCACCGATTCGGAGCACGAAAAGTTGCGGCGAGCGACTGATTAAGACACTTTTCAAAAAAATTGTACACAATAAAAACGACATTTTTCCCGTAACCCCCGCCACCTGTACATTTGTCTTCGATTTCCCGCCAAACCGCACGGCCAATGAACCCTCGAACTAATAACTGACCAGTCAGGCAGATTTCTTGCAGGCATACGCCAATAGCAGTAAAAGATGACAGTCGGTGAAAAATGCGAAAAATCAGGCTTACAAAGTGAATATAAAGTTGTATACAATCATCCCATCGCTGTGACGCAAGCCTGCCACCCAATCTTCAGCTGCGTCACACCAACCGTCATCATCGAATAAGAAGGAAGCCTGCAGTGAGCGCTGACTACCCACGCGACCTGGTCGGTTACGGCAGTAACCCTCCTCACCCACACTGGCCGGGCAATGCCCGCATTGCCCTGTCGTTCGTACTCAATTACGAAGAAGGCGGTGAGCGCAACATCCTGCACGGCGACAAAGAATCCGAAGCCTTCCTCTCGGAAATGGTTTCTGCCCAGCCGCTGCAAGGCGCGCGCAACATGAGCATGGAATCCCTTTACGAGTATGGCAGCCGTGCCGGCGTCTGGCGGATTCTGAAACTGTTCAAGGAATTCGACATTCCGCTGACCATCTTCGCCGTGGCCATGGCAGCCCAGCGTCACCCGGACGTGATCCGCGCCATGGTCGATGCCGGCCACGAGATTTGCAGCCACGGCTATCGCTGGATCGACTACCAGTACATGGACGAAGCCCAGGAACGCGAGCACATGCTCGAAGCGATCCGCATCCTCACCGAAATCACCGGTGAACGCCCACTGGGCTGGTACACCGGCCGCACCGGCCCGAACACCCGTCGCCTGGTGATGGAAGAAGGCGGCTTCCTCTACGACTGCGACACCTATGACGACGACCTGCCCTACTGGGAACCGAACAACCCGACCGGCAAGCCGCACCTGGTGATCCCGTACACCCTGGACACCAACGACATGCGCTTCACCCAGGTCCAGGGTTTCAACAAGGGCGACGATTTCTTCGAATACCTCAAGGATGCGTTCGACGTGCTCTACGCCGAAGGCGCCGAGGCGCCGAAAATGCTGTCGATCGGCCTGCACTGCCGCCTGATCGGCCGTCCGGCGCGTCTGGCTTCGCTCAAGCGCTTTATCGAATACGCTAAAAGTCATGAACAGGTGTGGTTCAGCCGTCGCGTCGACATCGCGCGTCACTGGCAGGAAACCCACCCGTACCAAGGGGCCGCGAAATGAGCGCCTTTCAAACATTGAAACCATCGACATTGAGCCGCGACGCCTTCGTCAAAGCCTTCGCCGACATCTACGAACATTCGCCATGGGTGGCCGAGAAGGCCTTCGATCTGGGCCAGGACGCTGCGATCGACCAGATCGAAACCCTGCACCAGCGCATGAGCGACATCCTGTTGAGCGCCGATCATGCAAGCCAACTGGCCCTGATCAACGCCCACCCGGACCTGGCCGGCAAAGCTGCCGTCCAGGGCCAACTCACCGAAGCCAGCACTCATGAACAGGCGGGCGCCGGTATTCACCAATGCACGGCCGAAGAGTTCCAGCGCTTCACCGAGCTGAACGACGCCTACAAAGCCAAGTTCAAGTTTCCCTTCATCATGGCGGTAAAAGGCAGCAACCGGCATCAGATCCTTGCAGCGTTCGAAACGCGCATCCACAACCCGGTCGACACCGAGTTCAAGTGTGCGCTGGCGGAGATCAACAAGATCGCCCTGTTCCGATTACTGACCCTATAGCAAGCCCGGCCCAGGCATTTCATGAACGCCGAAACCGCCCAGGGCCTTGCAAGCATCCCAAGCCAACTTATTAAAGGCAGACAAGAAGAATGAAAGCTTACGCCGTACCTTTCGAGAAGTTCGTCAACCTGGCCGACGCCCGCCTGGGCACCAAAATCATTTCGGTCACCGATGACTGGTTCGCAGACGCCAACCGTCTGTTCCAACCGACCCCGGCCGTATGGAAGGAGGGCGTGTTCGATGACAACGGCAAGTGGATGGATGGCTGGGAGTCGCGCCGCAAGCGCTTCGAAGGCTTCGACAGCGCCGTGATCCGCCTGGGCGTACCGGGTTCGATCAAGGGCGTCGACATCGACACTTCATTCTTCACCGGCAACTTCCCGCCATCGGCGTCCCTGGAAGCCTGCTTCCTGGCGTCGGGCGAGCCTGATGAAAACACCCAATGGACTGAAGTGCTGTCCGCCGTCGAGCTGCAAGGCAACAGCCACCACTACCACGAAATCAACAACAACCAGGCGTTCAGCCACCTGCGCTTCAACATCTACCCGGATGGCGGCGTGGCCCGTCTGCGCGTGTATGGCGTGCCATTCCGCGACTGGTCGGCGATCGGCGACAACGAACAGGTCGACCTGGCTGCCGCCCTCAACGGTGGCCGCGCCCTCGCCTGCTCCGACGAACACTTCGGCCGCATGAGCAACATCCTCAACCCGGGCCGCGGCATCAACATGGGCGACGGCTGGGAAACCGCGCGTCGTCGTACTCCAGGCAATGACTGGGTGATCGTCGCGCTGGGTCATGCCGGCGAAGTCGAGAAAGTCATCGTCGACACCCTGCACTTCAAGGGCAACTACCCGGACAGCTGCTCGATCCAGGGCGCCTTCGTGAAGGGCGGTACCGACAGCCAGATCGAAACCCAGTCGCTGTTCTGGCGCGAACTGCTGCCAAGCCAAAAGCTGGAAATGCACGCCGAACACACCTTCGCCGAGCAGATCAAGGCACTGGGCCCGATCACCCACATCCGCCTGAACGTGTTCCCGGATGGTGGTGTGAGCCGCCTGCGCGTATTGGGCAAGGTCGCTAAATAAGCGCTGAACCCAATCGCGAGCAAGCTCGCTCCCACAGGGGAATGCATTCCAAATGTGGGAGCGGGCTTGCTCGCGAAAGCGTCAGAACAAACAACACAGAATTCAAGGTAAGAAGACCAGCATGCGCACACTGACGATTGAACCGCTGACCAAAGAAGCCTTCGCCCCTTTCGGTGACGTGATCGAAACCGACGGCAGCGATCACTTCATGATCAACAACGGTTCGACCATGCGCTTCCACAAACTGGCGACGGTGGAAACCGCCATGCCAGAGGACAAGGCGATCATCAGCATTTTCCGCGCCGACGCGCAGGACATGCCGCTGACCGTCAGCATGCTGGAGCGTCATCCGCTGGGCAGCCAGGCTTTCATTCCGCTGCTCGGCAACCCCTTTCTGATCGTGGTCGCGCCACTTGGCGATGAACCTGTATCAGGCTTGGTCCGCGCCTTCGTCACCAACGGCAGGCAGGGCATTAATTACCATCGCGGCGTCTGGCACCACCCGGTGCTGACGATCGAAAAGCGGGATGACTTCCTGGTGGTTGATCGCAGTGGCACAGGCAATAACTGCGATGAGCATTTTTTCAAAGAGGATGAGCGTTTGATCCTCGCCCCCCACCAATAAGAGAAGGTCTGATCACTCGACAACAAGAGTGACAGGCGAGAGGTAAAGACTGTGGAAGCACATCTGTTGGAATGGCTGAACCTGAGCGTGCGCTGGGTTCATATGATTACTGGTGTGGCCTGGATCGGCGCATCGTTCTACTTCGTCTGGCTGGAAAACAACCTCAATCGGGTCAACCCGAAAAACGGTCTGGCCGGTGATTTGTGGGCGATCCACGGCGGCGGCATCTACCACCTGGAAAAATACAAACTGGCTCCACCGACCATGCCGGACAACCTGCACTGGTTCAAATGGGAAGCCTACTTCACCTGGATGTCGGGGATCGCACTGCTGTGCGTGGTGTTCTACTCCAACCCGACGCTCTACCTGCTGGCTCCGGGCAGCACCCTGAGCGGCCCTGAAGGCGTGGCCATCGGTCTCGGCTCGCTGTTCATCGGCTGGTTCATCTACTCCTTCCTGTGCGACTCGGCCCTGGGCAAACGCCCTGCCCTGCTAGGTTTCATCCTGTTTGTCCTGATCATCGGCGCGGCCTATGGCTTCAGCAAAGTGTTCAGCGGCCGGGGTGCGTACCTGCACGTCGGCGCGATCATCGGCACCATCATGGTCGGCAACGTGTTCCGCATCATCATGCCGGCGCAACGCGCACTGGTGGCGGCGATCGCCGAGAACCGCACGCCCGATCCGGCGCTGCCGGCCAAAGGCCTGCTGCGTTCGCGTCACAACAACTACTTCACCTTGCCGGTGCTGTTCATCATGATCAGCAACCACTTCCCGAGCACGTATGGCAGCCAGTACAACTGGTTGATCCTGGCCGGGATCGCGGTACTGGCGGTGTTGGTGCGTCACTACTTCAACACCCGTCATGACAGCCACAAGTTTGCCTGGACCCTGCCGGTGGCAGCCGTCGGCATGATCAGCCTGGCTTACGTCACCGGCCCTGCGCCGTTGAACAACCCGGAAGTGGCCAAGGCGCCAGCGAAGATCGAATACCAGCCACTGCCGGAAACGGCGCTGGGCGGTGGTTTGAAACCCGCTGAAGCCAAACCTGCAGAAGCGCCAGCCGCACCGGCGCAAGCGTCCAATGCCGGCCCTGGCTTTGACAAAGTGCACAGCGTGATTCAGGAACGTTGCGCGGTTTGCCATTCGGCCAAGCCCACCAGCCCGCTGTTCAGTGCGGCCCCTGCCGGTGTGATGTTCGACACCCCCGAGCAGATCCGCCAGAACGCAGCACGGATCCAGGCACAAGCCGTCACCAGCCAGATCATGCCACTGGGCAACATCACGCAGATGACCCAGCAGGAACGTGACCTGATCGGTGCCTGGATTGCAGGGAGGAACGTGACCTGATCGGTGCCTGGATTGTGCAGGGAGCTCCGACCAATTAATCGTTAGAAGCATCGCGAGCAAGCTCGCTCCCACATGGGCACCATCAATCCCTGTGGGAGCGGGCTTGCTCGCGAAGGCGTCGGGTCAGTCAACAACGATGTTGAACGTTATGGCCTCTTCGCGAGCAAGCCCGCTCCCACAGGTTTGCCCGATGCACAAAATCACAAGAATAAAAAAGATCCGAGGTGTTGCATGTCCGAGCTATCCACAGCGCGCATCCCCGACGCACCCGCCATTCAGCGTTTGCCCCTTTTGCAACTGATCCTGGTCGGTTTGCAACATGTTCTGCTGATGTACGGTGGCGCCATCGCGGTGCCGCTGATCATCGGACAGGCCGCTGGCCTGAGTCGTGAAGAAATCGCCTTCCTGATTAACGCCGACCTGCTGGTGGCTGGCATTGCCACCATCGTCCAGTCCCTCGGCATCGGCCCCATGGGCATTCGCATGCCGGTAATGATGGGCGCCAGTTTCGCCGCCGTCGGCAGCATGGTCGCCATGGCCGGCATGCCCGGAATCGGCCTGCAAGGGATCTTCGGCGCGACCATCGCTGCCGGGTTCTTCGGCATGATCATCGCCCCGTTCATGTCCAAAGTCGTACGCTTCTTCCCGCCGCTGGTGACTGGCACGGTCATCACCTCGATCGGTTTGTCACTGTTCCCCGTGGCCGTGAACTGGGCCGGCGGCGGTGCGAGCGCCGCACAATTCGGTTCGCCGATTTACCTGACCATCGCCGCGCTGGTGCTGGGCACCATTTTGTTGGTGCACCGCTTCATGCGCGGCTTCTGGGTCAATATTTCCGTGCTGATCGGCATGTGCCTGGGCTATGTACTCTGCGGCTTGCTCGGCATGGTCGACCTCAGTGGCATGGCCAGTGCGCCATGGCTGCAATTCGTCACCCCGCTGCATTTCGGCATGCCGAAATTCGAACTCGCGCCGATCCTGTCGATGTGCCTGGTGGTGGTGATCATTTTCGTCGAGTCCACCGGGATGTTTCTTGCGCTGGGCAAGATCACCGGCCAGGAAGTCTGCCCACGCATGCTGCGTCGCGGTTTGCTGTGCGATGCCGGCGCTTCGTTCTTCGCCGGATTCTTCAACACGTTCACCCACTCCTCCTTCGCCCAGAACATTGGCCTGGTGCAGATGACCGGCGTGCGTTGCCGCTCGGTGACGATCGTTGCCGGCGGTTTGCTGATCGTCCTCAGCCTGCTGCCCAAAGCCGCGTTCCTGGTGGCATCGATTCCACCGGCCGTGCTCGGTGGTGCAGCGATTGCGATGTTCGGCATGGTCGCCGCCACCGGGATCAAGATCCTGCAGGAAGCCGACATCGGTGACCGTCGTAATCAGTTGCTGGTGGCGGTGAGCATCGGCATGGGGCTGATCCCGGTAGTACGCCCGGAGTTTTTCGCCCACCTGCCCGTGTGGATGAGCCCGATCACCCACAGCGGCATCGCCATGGCCACGCTCAGTGCCCTGACCCTAAACCTGCTGTTCAACATCCTCGGCGGCAAAGAACGCGCCGCGATCAACGACTGCCACGCCCACACGCATTAACCGAGAAACCCACACCCCCTGTGGGAGCGGGCTTGCTCGCGAAGACGTCATCAGCCCCAACTTCATCGTTGACTGATACACCGCTTTCGCGAGCAAGCCCGCTCCCACGGGAGAGCTACATGCGCCTCAAAAATAAAAACAAGAGGGAGCAACAGATGATTCGGACACAAACCAACTTGCTGTTGACGGGTGGCCTGTTGGCCGCGAGCCAGGCCATGGCCGGCGATTTACTGCTATGGCAGACCAACAGCCTGAGCTACCTGTACGGCAAGAACTACGCGATCAACCCGGCGATCCAGCAGACGGTAACGTTCGAACACGCCGATCGCTGGAAGTACGGCGACAACTTCCTGTTCGTCGACAGCACCTGGTACAACGGCGAGAAAGACCGAAACAAAGGTGCTCACGCTTATTACGGCGAGTTCAGCCCGCGTCTCTCCTTCGGCAAAATCCTCGACCGCCGTTTCGAATTCGGCCCGATCAAGGACGTGCTGCTCGCCATGACCTACGAGAACGGCGAAGACGACAGCAAGGCTTACCTGATCGGTCCCGGATTCGACCTCGCAGTACCGGGCTTCAACTTCTTTACCCTGAACTTCTATTACCGCCAGACCGAAGGCTCGCGCCCCGGCGACGATGTCTGGCAAATCACCCCGGCCTGGTCCTACACCCTGCCATTGGGCAACTCGAACCTGTTGATCGACGGCTACATCGACTGGGTGGTAGATAACGACCAGAATTCACGCGGCACCTATCACGCCAACCTGCACTTCAACCCACAGATCAAATACGACTTGGGCAAAGCCCTAGGCTGGCGCGAGAAACAGGTCTATGTCGGCACCGAATACAGCTACTGGAAAGACAAATACGGCGTCCAGGACAGCTCCCGTTTCAATACCAATGAAAACACCGCCAGCCTGCTGGTGAAGGTGCATTTCTGATGCTGCCCCGCAGCCGCGCCACATACCTGTCGTCGGTGCGCCATTGCGGAGCACTTGAGACCTGTCCGAGGAGTCAGTATTCTCCGCGGCCGCCCGAATCCGGTTTAAAAAAAAGCCCGGATGTAAAACCTGACCAGCAGGCCAACTTATCCCGGCGCTGGCAGGAACCAAGGCACTCCAAAACCCCTCTCAATCGACCGCTCTTGAGCCGTCGAGCGGGAGTTTTTTTGCTTTTTGAAAGCCTTGGCCCAGCTCTTGCTCACAGCGCTAAAGCTGACCGATTGGATAATTTTTTACAGCGACAGAAACAGGCGCCACACCAGAGCGCCGACCTTAAAAAAATAACGTGGAACCACCTACTTTTTGGGAGCAACCGAATGAAACGTACGTGCACTAGCCTGATGCTGGCGGGATCATTGCTGGCGGGGGGTCAGGCCATGGCCGGCGACTTGCTGCAATGGCAGAACAACAGCCTGAGTTACCTGTATGGCAAGGACTTCCAGGTCAACCCGCGCATCCAGCAGACGGTAACCTTTGAACACGCCGACGGTTGGAAATACGGCGACAACTTCTTCTTCATCGACAAGATTTTCTACAACGGCAAGGAAGACGCCTTCGCGGGCAAGAACAGCCACTACGGCGAACTCAGCCCACGCCTGTCGTTCAACAAGATCTTCGACCAAAAGTTCGAGTTCGGCCCGATCAAGGACGTACTGCTGGCCATGACCTACGAGTTCGGTGAAGACGATACCGAGTCCTACCTGATCGGCCCTGGTTTCGACCTGGCCATCCCGGGCTTCGACTACTTCCAGTTGAACTTCTACAACCGTCACACCGAAGGCGACCGCCCGGGCGACAACATCTGGCAGGTTACGCCGGTCTGGTCCTACACCATCCCGGTGGGTGGCTCAGACGTGCTGATCGACGGTTTCATGGACTGGGTGGTCGACAACGACGTGAACAAAAATGGCGAATACCACGCCAACCTGCACTTCAATCCACAGGTCAAATACGACCTGGGCAAGGCGCTGAACCTGGGTGCCAAGCAGCTGTACGTCGGTGTCGAGTATGACTACTGGAAAAACAAATACGGGATTGAAGACAGCCAGGGCTTCAAGACGGATCAGAGCGTGACCAGTTTCCTGGTCAAGGTTCACTTCTGATCATTTAATTCTGTAGGCGTCTGTATGGGCGCCTTCGCGAGCAAGCCCGCTCCCACATTTGATCTGCGCCGTACGCAATTATTGTGTTCGCTGAAAATCGAGTGTGGGAGCGGGCTTGCTCGCGAATGGCTGCACCGCCTATCTCAAGCCGAGACTGCAGGCTCCGCCAAGCCGAGAAACCGGCTCAACTCCCCGCGCTTGGCCAACGCATCGCGCCGCCCCAGCTCGATCAATTCGCTGCAATACCCTGCCTCGAACAGCAGATAGCTCAATACCCCCGCCCCGCTGGTCTTGGTCGCCCCCGGCCCACGCAGAAACAGGCGCAGTGCCGCCGGCAGTTCCTGGCGATGGCGTGCGGCAATCTCGTCGATCGGTTGACTCGGTGAAATCACCAGCACGTCCACTGGCGCCACGCCCAAGGCACGGGTTGGCGTACCGTCGGGCATCAGGTGACTGAACTGGTTCAGACGCTGCAACAGCTCGATATCACTTTCCAGGCTGTCAATGAACGTACTGTTGAGCATGTGCCCGCCGATCTGCGCCAGTGTCGGCTGCTGCCCGGTGTAGCTGCGCTGCAAGGGTTGTTGCGGGTCGAACCCGCGGGGGTTGCCGCTGACGCCCACCACCAACACCCGACTGGCACCCAGATGCAGCGCCGGACTGATTGGCGCCGACTGACGCACCGCGCCATCACCGAAATACTCTTCGCCGATTTTCACCGGAGCGAACAGCAGTGGAATAGCCGAACTGGCGAGTAGATGTTCAACGGAAAGTTGCGTTGGAACGCCGATGCGTCGATGGCGCAACCAGGCGTCGATCTTGCCGCCGCCCTGATAGAAGGTGACGGCCTGGCCGGACTCATAGCCGAACGCGGTGACCGCCACCGCATGCAATTGTTTCTGTGCAATCGCTTCAGCGATGCCGCCCATATGCAGCTTGTCATTGAGCAAATGCCGCAGCGGAGAACTGTTGAGCAACGCCACCGGCATGTGTGTACCGATACCGAGCAAACTGTGGCTGACAAAGCGGCTGGCCTGACGGATCACTCCGGGCCAGTCGCTGCGCAACACCAAATGACTGCGAAAGCCCTGCCAGAAAGCTGTCAGGTGTTCGACGGCGTTACGAAAATCCATTGCCCCGCTGGCGAGGCTGACGGCGTTGATCGCACCCGCCGAGGTGCCGACGATCACCGGAAACGGATTGCTCGCCCCCGGCGGCAGCAATTCGGCAATCGCCGCCAGCACCCCGACCTGATAAGCCGCACGAGCCCCGCCGCCGGAAAGAATCAACCCTGTAACCGGTTCGCCTGGACTCATGCACAACTCTCCATGGTGCTTGATGGGATTTCGTTGTTTCGACTTGTTCCCTTGTAGGGGCGAGCTTGCTTGCGATGGTCGTGAAAACGCCGCGGGGTGTCAGGTGCCCCGCGTTATCGTTGACCACCATCGCGAGCAAGCTCGCTCCTACAGGGGATCGGGATTCAACCGCGTTTGGCGTACAGCTTGGGCTCGCCCGGCGGACGGCTCTTGAAGCGGCGGTGGGCCCACAGGTATTGCTCGGGATGTTCGCGCAGAACGGCTTCGATCCATTGGTTGATGCGGATGCAGTCGTCCTCTTCGGTTTCGCCGGGGAAGCCTTCGAGCGGCGCATGAATCACCAGGCGATAACCGCTGCCGTCCGCCAGGCGCTCCTGGGTGAACGGCACCACCAGCGCCTTGCCCAGCCGCGCAAACTTGCTCGTGGCAGTGACGGTCGCAGCCTGAATGCCGAACAGCGGCACGAAAATGCTTTGCTTGGCGCCGTAGTCCTGATCCGGTGCGTACCAGATCGCCCGGCCCGAGCGCAGCAATTTGAGCATGCCGCGCACGTCTTCGCGTTCCACCGCCAGCGAGTCGAGGTTGTGGCGTTCGCGGCCCTGGCGCTGGATATAGTCGAACAGCGGATTTTTGTGCTCGCGGTACATGCCATCAATGGTGTGCTGCTGACCGAGCAACGCGGCGCCTATTTCCAGCGTCGTGAAGTGCAGCGCCATCAGGATCACGCCCTTGCCCTCACGCTGGGCCTTTTGCAAATGCTCCAGCCCTTCGACATGAGCCAGCTTCGCCAGGCGCTTGCGCGACCACCACCAGCTCATCGCCATCTCAAAAAAAGCGATGCCGGTGGAGGCAAAGTTTTCCTTGAGCAGGCGTTTGCGCTCGGCTGCGGTTTTTTCAGGAAAACACAGTTCCAGGTTGCGTTTGGCAATGCGCCGTCTGTCGCCGGCCACGCGATACATCAATGCACCCAGTGCACGACCGACCCACAGCAGGGCCGGATACGGCAACTGGACGATCAGCCACAACAGCCCCAAGCCACACCACAGCGGCCAGAAACGTGGAGATAGAAATGCTTTTCGAAAACGCGGGCGGTCCATTAATGCTTCCGGAATGACAATGGCCGCGCATTCTACATCGTTCGACCCGGCTTGCGGCCTGCGGGCGTTCTCGTTATAAGTCTCGGCACTTTTAGTGACAAGTCGTTGTATGCCGACCATGAGCCAAACCGAACCGCTAGACCAAGACCCCGTGTTCCAGTTGAAGGGCAGCATGCTGGCCATTACGGTGCTGGAACTGGCCCGTAACGACCTCGAAAGCCTTGATCGGCAACTGGCCGCCAAGGTCGCCCAGGCACCCAACTTCTTCAGCAATGCGCCGCTGGTACTGGCCCTGGACAAACTCCCGGCCAGCGAAGGCGCCGTCGATTTGCCCGGCCTGATGCGCGTGTGCCGCCAGCATGGCCTGCGCACCCTGGCGATCCGCGCCAGCCGCATCGAAGACATCGCCGCTGCCATCGCAGTCGACTTGCCGGTGCTGCCACCGTCCGGTGCCCGGGAGCGTCCACTGGACCTGACCGAAGGCGAACCGAAGAAAAAACCGGAAAAACCGCCCGAGCCGACCATCAAACCGACAAAAATCATCACGTCGCCAGTACGTGGTGGCCAGCAGATCTATGCCCAGGGCAGCGATCTGGTGGTGATCTCCTCGGTCAGCCCGGGGGCGGAACTTCTCGCCGATGGCAACATCCATGTATACGGCCCGATGCGTGGTCGCGTGTTGGCCGGCGTCAAGGGCGACACCAAGGCGCGGATTTTCTGCCAGCAAATGAGTGCTGAACTGATTTCCATCGCCGGGCATTACAAGGTTTCCGAAGATCTGCGCCGCGATCCTTTGTGGGGGTCGGGTGTGCAGGTCAGCCTGTCTGGCGACGTGTTGAACATCATTCGGCTTTAACGGATACTGCCGCATTTTCCAAGCATCTCTAAAACGTAGCGAAAACGGCTCAAACGAAGTAGGAAAAAGGCCAAAAGCAGTGTTTACCGGGGGTAAACGCCGCTCAAAACCGGATTCCAGCCAAGGCTGTCCGACTGCAGTAGTTTTTCAGGAGATGTTTTTCAGGGACTGAAAAGTCCTTCTTCCTTAGGGGTGAAACACCTTGGCCAAGATTCTCGTGGTTACATCCGGCAAGGGTGGTGTGGGTAAGACCACCACCAGCGCCGCTATCGGTACCGGCCTCGCTCTGCGCGGTCACAAAACAGTTATCGTCGACTTCGACGTGGGCTTGCGTAACCTTGACCTGATCATGGGTTGCGAGCGCCGCGTGGTGTATGACTTCGTCAACGTGGTCAACGGCGAAGCCAACCTGCAACAGGCCCTGATCAAAGACAAGCGCCTGGAAAACCTCTACGTGCTGGCCGCCAGCCAGACCCGCGACAAAGACGCGCTGACCGTCGAAGGCGTGGAAAAAGTCCTGATGCAACTCAAGGAAGACTTTGAGTTCGTGGTCTGCGACTCCCCGGCGGGTATCGAGAAAGGCGCCCACCTGGCCATGTACTTCGCCGATGAAGCGATTGTCGTGACCAACCCGGAAGTCTCCTCGGTGCGTGACTCCGACCGCATGCTCGGCCTGCTGGCCAGCAAGTCCCGTCGTGCCGAACGCGGCGAAGACCCGATCAAGGAACACCTGCTGATTACCCGTTATCACCCGGAACGTGTGAGCAAAGGCGAAATGCTCGGCGTAGAAGACGTCAAGGAAATCCTTTCGGTGACCCTGCTCGGCGTGATCCCTGAATCCCAGGCGGTGCTCAAGGCATCCAACCAGGGTGTTCCAGTGATTCTCGACGACCAGAGCGATGCCGGCCAGGCCTACAGCGATACCGTTGATCGCCTGCTGGGCAAGACCGTGGATCACCGATTCCTCGATGTACAGAAGAAGGGATTCTTCGAGCGCCTGTTTGGAGGCAACTAAGCAATGAACCTTTTTGACTTCTTTCGTGCCAACAAAAAGCAAAGCACCGCGTCGGTAGCGAAAGAGCGTCTACAGATCATCGTGGCGCACGAACGCGGCCAACGCAGTACCCCGGACTACCTGCCGGCCTTGCAGAAGGAACTGGTCGAGGTGATCCGCAAGTACGTCAATATCGGGTCCGATGACGTGCATGTCGCCCTGGAAAGCCAGGGCAGCTGCTCGATTCTGGAACTCAACATCACCCTGCCTGATCGCTGAGTCGATCCGCCAGGAGCCACGGCGGCTCAGGTCCCTCGGGCCTTTGTAGGAGCTGCCGCAGCTCTTACAGGGAACGAGGGGCCTGAGCCGCCGTTGGCGTTTGTTACGAGGCTGTTTTAATGCCGTTGTCCAACATCCACATCATCCATCAGGACGCTGCCGTACTGGTGGTGAACAAACCAACCCTGTTGCTCTCTGTCCCTGGCCGGGCCGATGACAACAAGGACTGCCTGATTACCCGCCTGCAAGAAAACGGCTACCCGGAAGCGCGAATCGTCCACCGGCTGGACTGGGAAACTTCCGGCATCATACTGCTGGCCCGCGACCCGGACACCCATCGCGAGCTGTCTCGGCAATTTCACGACCGCGAAACCGAAAAGGCCTACACCGCCCTGTGCTGGGGTCAGCCGGAACTGGACAGCGGCAGCATCGACCTGCCCTTGCGTTACGACCCGCCGACCAAGCCACGCCATGTGGTCGACCATGAATTCGGCAAACATGCGCTGACCTTCTGGCGCGTGCTCGAACGTTGCGGCGACTGGTGCCGCGTCGAACTGACACCGATCACCGGCCGCTCCCACCAGTTGCGCGTGCACATGCTCTCGATTGGTCATCCGCTGCTGGGTGACGGGCTCTACGCCCATGAACAAGCGCTGGCAGCCTGGCCGCGCCTGTGCCTGCACGCCAGCATGCTCACCTTCACCCACCCGCAAAGTGGTGAGCGCCTGCGGTTCGAGTGCCCGGCACCGTTTTAGGCACTTTACGCAAAACCCTGTGGGAGCGAGCTTGCTCGCGATGAGGCCGGCACATCCAACATTGATGCTGGCTGACACTCCGCCTTCGCGAGCAAGCCCGCTCCCACAGGGGATCTCCTCCAGATTCGATTTCGCTGGCCATCCCCGCCATTCAGTGCGACGCCATTTACCAAGCCAATACGTTAAACTGGCGCCACTGCTGTCTGGAGCTACTTTATGCGCGAAGAGTTGAACCAAGGCCTGATCGACTTCCTCAAGGCCTCCCCTACCCCGTTCCATGCCACCGCCAGCCTTGCTCAGCGCCTGGAAGCGGCGGGTTATCAACGCCTCGACGAGCGCGAGCCGTGGAATACCGAAGCCAACGGTCGCTACTACGTCACCCGCAATGACTCTTCAATGGTCGCGTTCAAAATGGGCCGCCATTCGCCGCTGCATGGCGGTATTCGCCTGGTTGGCGCCCACACCGACAGCCCGTGCCTGCGCGTCAAGCCACAACCGGAACTGCAACGCCAGGGCTTCTGGCAACTGGGTGTTGAAGTCTATGGCGGCGCACTGCTGGCGCCATGGTTCGACCGTGACCTGTCCCTGGCCGGCCGCGTAACCTTCCGTCGTGATGGCAAGGTCGAGAGCCAGTTGATTGACTTCAAGGCTCCGGTCGCGATCATTCCGAACCTGGCAATCCACCTCAACCGTGAGGCCAACATGGGTTGGGCCATCAACGCCCAGACCGAACTGCCGCCGATCCTCGCGCAATTCGCCGGTGACGAGCGCGTGGATTTCCGCGCGGTGCTCACTGATCAACTTGCCCGCGAACACGGCCTGAACGCTGATGTGGTGCTCGATTACGAGCTGAGTTTCTACGACACCCAAAGCGCTGCGGTCATTGGCCTGCATGGCGACTTCATCGCCGGCGCACGCCTGGACAACTTGCTGTCGTGCTACGCCGGCTTGCACGCGCTGCTGACCGCCGACACCGACGAAACCTGCGTGCTGGTCTGCAACGACCACGAAGAAGTCGGTTCCTGTTCGGCCTGCGGTGCCGACGGCCCGATGCTTGAGCAAACCTTGCGTCGCCTGCTGCCTGAAGGTGATGAATTCGTACGCACCATTCAGAAATCCCTGCTGGTTTCGGCTGACAACGCCCACGGCGTGCATCCGAATTACGCCGACAAACACGATGCCAACCACGGCCCGAAACTCAACGCCGGCCCGGTGATCAAGGTCAACAGCAACCAGCGCTACGCCACCAACAGCGAAACCGCCGGGTTCTTCCGCCATCTGTGCATGGCTGAAGAAGTGCCGGTGCAGAGTTTCGTGGTGCGCAGCGACATGGGCTGCGGCTCGACCATCGGCCCGATCACCGCCAGCCATCTGGGTGTACGCACCGTGGACATCGGCCTGCCGACGTTCGCCATGCACTCGATCCGCGAATTGTGCGGCAGCCACGACCTGGCGCATCTGGTCAAGGTGCTGAGCGCGTTCTACGCCTGCCGCGAGTTGCCGTAACCCCTGTAGGAGCTGCCGCAGGCTGCGATCTTTTGATCCTGTTTTTAAAAGCAAAATCAAAAGATCGCAGCCTGCGGCAGCTCCTACACACACATCACGCCGGCCGCGGCAAAAGCCGCCTAGACTTCAAGTATCTCTTCGACAAGGCTGTCTCCATGATTTCGATGTCTACCTTTCACGCCATGCTAATCCCGATTCTTGCCGGGATGATCCTGCTGGCTATCGGCTTCAACTTTCGCGACAAAAATGCCGGTGTGTTCACCATGTGGATCGGCATGCTGACCATCCTCGCGACCGTGGTGATCAAGATCCTCGCCAAACTCAACGAATAATTCATCACCCTTGGCTCGCATTGATTTTGACGGGCTCGTACACTCGGCCGATCCGCTCCTTGCGAGGTTGACCGCCTAGTGTTCGTTCGTCTTTTTGCCCTGCCGTGCTTTTTCCTTATCTGCCTGATGACGCTGCTGCCAGTGGCGCCTGCCCAGGCGGCCGGCCTGCCAAGCCTGCTCGGCGGCCAGGCCAAGGCGCAGCCCGAAGCACAGGAACCGCTGGGGCAATCCCTGGACGAAGTGATCAAATCACTGGAGAACGATCAGCAACGCAGCAAACTGCTGGCCGATCTGAAAAGGCTCCGTGACACCACCAAACAGGCACAGCCGATTACCGAGGAAGGCGTGCTGGGCTTGATTGGCGGAACCCTGGCCACTATCGAGAAGAAATTTTCCGGCGACGACAGTCCGCTCACGCGCTGGTCCAGCGAGTTCGATCAGGCCCGGGAAGAGTTGATGGCGCTGGCGCTGCCGGCCAATGAATGGCTGCCCATGCTCTTTGCGTTCGCCATGATCCTGATGCTATGGAGCCTGCTGGCCGCGGCACTGATCTGGATCAGCCACCGCGTGCGGATGCGTTTCGGCCTGACCGAAGAATTGCCGCAGCACCCCAGGGCCCTGGACATGTTGCGCTTCGCCTTGCGCAAGCTCGGGCCATGGTTGATCGCCCTGGTGATCACGATTTACATGAGCTACGCCCTGCCCTCGTCCCTGGGTAAAAGCCTGGCCATGGTGCTGGCCTATGCACTGGTGGTCGGCACCTGCTTCTCGGCCATCTGCGTGATTGCCTTTTCCCTGCTCGACGGTCCACACCGCCACCGCGCCTTGTACATCCTGCGGCACCAGGCGTTTCGGCCGCTGTGGCTGATCGGCAGTTTCGCCGCGTTTGGCGAAGCGCTGAGCGATCCAAAACTGGTCGACAGCCTCGGCAGCCATCTGGCCCATACGGCTGCCACGGTTGCCAACGTCCTGGCAGCCTTGTCCACCGCCCGGTTCATCTTGCGTTTCCGCCGCCCGATCGCCCACCTGATCCGCAACCAGCCGCTGTCCCGACGCCTGACCCGCCGCGCCCTCAACGACACCCTGTCGATTCTCGGCACCTTCTGGTACGTACCGGCGCTGGTGCTGGTGGCCATTTCCCTGTTCGCGACGTTCATTTCCGCCGGTGACACCAGCACTGCCCTGCGCCAGTCGCTGATCTGCACCGTGTTGCTGGTGTTGTGCATGGTCATCAATGGCCTGGTACGCCGCCACGCCCTCAAGCCCCAGCGCGGCATTCGGCGTTACGCCGTGTATTCGGAACGGCTGAAAAACTTCTTCTACACCATTGCCCATCTGCTGGTGTGGCTGGCCTTTATCGAGCTCGGCCTGCGGGTCTGGGGCATGTCGTTGATCCGCTTCACTGAAGGCGATGGCCATGAAGTCAGCGTCAAACTGTTCAGCCTCGCCGGTACGCTGCTGTTCGCCTGGCTGATCTGGATTCTCAGCGACACCGCCGTGCACCACGCGCTGACCCGCTCGCGCAAAGGCCTGGCCAATGCCCGCGCGCAGACAATGATGCCGCTGATCCGCAACGTGTTGTTCGTGGCGATTTTCATCGTTGCGTTGATTGTCGCGCTGGCGAACATGGGCATGAACGTCACGCCGCTGCTGGCCGGTGCCGGTGTGATCGGCCTGGCCATCGGTTTTGGTGCGCAGTCGTTGGTAGCCGACCTGATTACCGGGCTGTTCATCATCATTGAAGACTCACTGGCCATCGACGACTACGTGGATGTCGGCGGCCACCTCGGCACAGTCGAAGGCCTGACCATCCGCACCGTGCGCTTGCGAGATATCGATGGCATCGTCCACACCATTCCGTTCAGCGAAATCAAAAGCATCAAGAACTACTCCCGGGAGTTCGGCTATGCAATCTTCCGCGTAGCCGTGCCCGCCAGCATGGACATCGACAACGCAATCAAACTGATGCGCGAAGTCGCCCAGAAAATGCGCACCGATCCGCTGCAACGGCGCAATATCTGGTCGCCGCTGGAGTTTCAGGGGGTGGAAAGCTTTGAGTCGGGCAACGCAATCCTTCGTGCCCGCTTCAAGACTGCGCCAATCAAGCAGTGGGAGGTTTCACGGGCGTTCAATCTTTCGCTGAAACGACATATGGATGAAGCCGGACTGGATCTGGCGACACCGAGGATGAGCATTCAGGTGATGACTGCGGGCGGTGGGCAGGAAAAACCGGAGTGACTGGCAGGACGCCATCGCGAGCAAGCTCGCTCCCACATTAGTTCTCAGGTGCGACTCAAATCCCAGTGGGAGCGAGCTTGCTCGCGATGGGGACGACTCGATGTTCCGGACAAACCAAATCAGTCAAACCACATCCACACCGACATGAATCGCATCATGCCGCCAGAACTCCAGGTCGCAGTCGATCAAGCGTTCATGCTGGTCATAGTTGACCCGGGCAATCTGTAAGCCCGGGCTACCTACCGACACCTTCAACGCCGCCGCCGCATCCACCGACAACGCCGTGGGCACAATCTCGAAGCGCACCCGCCCGTAATGCAAGTCGTAATGGCGCGCATACAACTCGGTGATCGACTGATTCAAATCGAAATCGAGGATCCCCGGAAAGTACTGCGGGTTCAGGTAGTGCTCCACATACAGCACCAGTCGCCCGTCGATGCGCCGTGAGCGGCAGATCTGAATCACGCTCGACAGCGCCGGCAATTGCAACCAGGCACAAACCGCCGCCGATGCCGGTTGCAATCGCGCCGAAATCACCTCGGTGGACGGGACCCGCCCCTGGGCACTGACCATCGCGTGAAAGTGGCTGCGCTGCATGAGGTTGTACGCCAGGCGTGGCGGCGAGACGAACCAGCCGCGACGCTCTTCGCGATAGATCTGCCCTTGTGACTCCAACTGCAACAATGCTTCACGCAAGGTGATCCGCGTGGTGCCGAACAATTCACTGAGCTTGCGTTCGGCCGGCAATTTACTGCCAGGCGCCAACAGACCGTGGTCGATCTGTTCCTGAAGCACTTGGCCAATGGCTGTCACCGCTTTTGTTGCCTCGTCGCGCATCAACGTTACCTATCTGGACTAGACCAGCACCAATTCGGAGCAGAACCGCAGTGCAAACCGGCTCATTCAATAGCCTGCAAGCGTAGGCAGCATAGATGACCGAGATGTGACAAAGCTGCCCGACGGTCGCCGTTCTCTGACTTCCTCTTCGTTCAAAAACCTGCAATTCACCAGCCAAGTCCCTTGCCTGTCGGGGCCGTGACCATGGTCTACGCTTAGCAGGCCACCCGCGATAGCGCTCAACAAAAAGTCATCCCGGGCGACGAGCGACATCAAAGTGTCATCCAGCCCCCTTAAATTGGCTCAGGTATTGCTGACCTAGACCAACACAAACCGCAATCGCAGCGTTGAACACGACCCAAGGAGCTTCGGAATGAAAAAGCTTTTCCTGGCATCACTGTTAGGCTCGACCATCGCAATGTGCACTGCCGCCATGGCGGCCGATGATCTGAAAACCCTGGAAGCCGCTGCAAAAGCGGAAGGCGCCGTCAACAGCGTCGGCATGCCCGATGACTGGGCCAACTGGGCAGGCACCTGGAAAGACCTGAGCGACAAGTACGGCCTCAAGCACATCGACACCGACATGAGCTCGGCCCAGGAGATCGCCAAGTTCGCCGCGGAGAAAGACAACGCCAGCGCCGACATCGGCGACGTCGGTGCAGCGTTCGGCCCGATCGCGGTCAAGCAGGGCGTAGTCCAGCCTTACAAGCCCTCCACCTGGGAACAGGTTCCAGCCTGGGCCAAGGACAAGGACGGCAACTGGGCACTGGCCTACACCGGCACCATCGCTTTCATCGTCAACAAGAAGTTGCTGCACGGCTCCGAGGCGCCAACCAAGTGGGCCGACCTCAAGACCGGCAAATACAAAGTCTCCATCGGTGACGTGAGCACCGCAGCCCAGGCAGCCAACGGCGTACTGGCCGCGGCACTGGCCAACGGTGGCGACGAGAAAAACCTCAAGCCCGCCCTGGATCTGTTCGCCGACATCGCCAAGCAAGGTCGCCTGTCGATGTCCAACCCGACGATTGCCACCATGGAAAAAGGTGAAATCGAAGTCGGCGTGGTCTGGGACTTCAACGGCCTGAGCTACAAGGCCAAGATGGCCAACCCGGATGACTACGTGGTGTTGATTCCATCCGACGGCTCGGTGATTTCCGGTTACACCACCATCATCAACAAGTACGCGAAAAACCCGAACGCCGCCAAGCTGGCCCGCGAATACATCTTCAGCGACGCCGGCCAGATCAACCTGGCCAAGGGCAACGCCCGTCCGATTCGTGCCGAGCACATCACGCTGCCGGCCGACGTGAAGTCCAAGCTGCTGCCTAACGAGCAGTACAAAAAGGTCACGCCGATCAAAGACGCGGATGCATGGGAAAAGACCTCCAAGGGCCTTCCTCAGAAGTGGCAGGAAGAAGTCATTATCAATATGCAGTAACCGGGTAGATCCCCATTTCGGGATCTGATGGCGATCCAAATGTGGGAGCGGGCTTGCTCGCGAAAGCGGTGTGTCATTCAACGGTGTATTGACTGACTCGACGCCTTCGCGAGCAAGCCCGCTCCCACAGGGGGTCTGAGTTGTACCCGGTTTTCCTGATCTCTGTTACACGGAGTTTTTGCCCCTATGAAGCACAACGTCATCCTTGTCGTGCTCGACGGCCTCAACTACGAGGTCGCCCGCCACGCCATGGGGCACCTGCAAGCGTACGTCGGCGCCGGACGCGCCGCCCTCTATAAACTGGAGTGCGAGTTGCCGGCCCTGTCCCGACCGCTTTACGAATGCATCCTGACCGGCGTTCCGCCCATCGACAGCGGTATCGTCCACAACAACGTTTCACGCCTGTCCAACCAGCGCAGCATTTATCACTACGCCACCGCTGCCGGCCTGACGACCGCGGCGGCGGCCTATCACTGGGTCAGCGAGCTGTATAACCGTTCACCCTTCGTGGCGGCCCGGGATCGCCACACCGACAGCCCGGAACTGCCGATCCAGCACGGGCATTTCTACTGGAACGACCACTATCCGGACTCGCACCTGTTCGCCGACGCCGAACACCTGCGCCTGCGCCACGCACCGAACTTTCTGCTGGTCCACCCGATGAACATCGACGACGCCGGGCACAAGCACGGCCTCGACACACCGCAGTACCGTAACAGCGCGCGCTCGGCCGACATCATCCTGGCCGACTACCTGCAAGGCTGGCTCGATGCCGGCTATCAGGTGCTGGTTACCGCCGACCACGGCATGAACAACGACCGTTCCCACAACGGCCTGCTGCCGGAAGAACGTGAGGTGCCATTGTTCGTGCTCGGTGACGCATTCAGCTTCAACGCCAGTGCCGCGCCGAAACAGACCGACATCTGCGGCACCGTCTGCGAGTTGCTGGGCGTGCCCCACGACAAACCGATCTGCCGGGAGTTGCTCAAGTGAATGCCATGACCCGCAGTAAATGGCTCGCAGCCCTGTGCCTGGTGCCCTTCGCACTGTTCTTTATCGTGTTCGAAATTGCCCCGCTGACCTGGGTGATGATCAACAGCCTGCAATCGGAAGAATTCGGCTGGGGCCTGGCCAACTTCAGCAAAATCTTCAGCTCGAAGTTTTACCTGCAGGCGATCCAGTACAGCCTTGAGATCAGCTTCTGGTCCAGCGTGTTCGGGATCATCATCGCCATACTTGGCGCCTACTCCCTGCGCAAGGTCGATTCGAAACTGCGCAACTTCGTCAACGCCTTCGCCAACATGACCAGCAACTTCGCCGGTGTGCCCCTGGCTTTTGCGTTCATCATCCTGCTCGGCTTCAACGGCAGTTTCACCATCATGCTCAAGCAGGCCGGAATCATTCAGGATTTCAACCTGTACTCGAAAACCGGGCTGATCATTCTCTACACCTACTTCCAGATTCCCCTCGGCGTACTGCTGCTGTACCCGGCCTTCGACGCCCTGCGTGAAGACTGGCGCGAGTCTGCCGAGCTGCTCGGCGCCAATGGCTGGCAGTTCTGGCGGCACATCGGTCTGCCGGTGCTGACACCGGCGTTGCTCGGCACCTTCGTGATCCTGCTGGCCAACGCCCTCGGCGCTTATGCCACGGTATATGCGCTGACCACCGGCAACTTCAACGTGCTGCCGATCCGCATTGCCGGGCTGGTGGCCGGGGACATTTCCCTCGATCCGAACCTCGCCAGCGCCCTGGCCGTGGTGCTGGTGGCCTTGATGACCCTGGTGACCATCGTGCATCAGTTGCTGTTGAAGAGGAGTTACCATGTCTCGCGCTGAACTGGGGCCCGCCGGTGTCTACCACCGTGTCGCGGTGTATTTACTGTTTGCCATTCTGCTGTTGCCATTGTTCGGCACGCTGATCTACTCGATCGCCAGCAGTTGGTCGGCGACCATTCTGCCCAGCGGTTTCACCCTCAAGTGGTACATCCAGCTGTGGAGCGATCCACGCTTTCTGAATGCGTTCGGGCAATCGCTGCTGGTGTGCGTTGGTTCGTTGATTCTTTCGGTGGTGCTGATTCTGCCGCTGCTGTTTGTGGTGCATTACCACTTCCCGAAACTCGACGCATTGATGAACATCCTGATCCTGCTGCCCTTCGCCGTGCCGCCGGTGGTGTCGTCCGTGGGGCTGTTGCAGCTCTATGGTTCCGGGCCGTTCGCCATGGTCGGGACGCCGTGGATCCTGATCGGTTGCTACTTCACCGTGGCGCTGCCGTTCATGTACCGGGCGATCACCAACAACCTGCAAGCGATCAACCTGCGCGACCTGATGGACGCCGCTCAGTTGCTCGGCGCCAGCACCTTTCAAGCAGCGTTCCTGGTGGTGCTGCCGAACCTGCGCAAGGGCCTGATGGTGGCACTGCTGCTGTCGTTCTCGTTCCTGTTCGGTGAGTTCGTGTTCGCCAACATCCTCGTCGGCACCCGCTACGAAACCCTGCAGGTCTACCTCAACAACATGCGCAACAGCAGCGGTCATTTCACCAGTGCGCTGGTGATCTCCTACTTCTTCTTTGTGCTGGTCCTGACCTGGGCTGCCAATATCTTGAACAAGGACAAAAGCCAATGAGCTTCGTCAGCGTCCAACATCTGAAGAAAGACTACGCAGGCACCACGGTGTTCAGTGACATCAACTGCGAGATCCAGAAAGGTGAGTTCGTCACCCTTCTCGGCCCGTCCGGCTGTGGCAAATCCACCCTGCTGCGCTGTATCGCCGGCCTGACCTCTGTCGATGGCGGCAAGATCCTGCTCGATGGTCAGGACATCGTGCCCCTGAGCCCGCAAAAACGTGGAATCGGCATGGTGTTCCAGAGCTATGCCCTGTTCCCCAACATGAGCGTCGAGCAGAACGTCGCTTTTGGTTTGCGCATGCAAAAGGTCAATGCTGACGACAGCCAGAAGCGTGTTGCCGAAGTGTTGAAGCTGGTGGAATTGACCGACTTCGCCGCGCGTTATCCGCATCAACTGTCCGGTGGTCAATGCCAGCGTGTTGCCCTCGCCCGCTCACTGGTGACCCGACCACGCCTGTTGTTGCTGGACGAACCGCTGTCGGCCTTGGACGCGCGGATCCGCAAGCATCTGCGCGAACAGATCCGTCAGATCCAGCGCGAACTGGGTCTGACCACCATCTTCGTCACACACGATCAGGAAGAAGCCCTGACCATGTCTGACCGGATTTTCCTGATGAATCAGGGAAAGATCGTACAAAGCGGCGACGCCGAAACCCTCTACACTGCGCCAGTCGACGTGTTTGCCGCCGGCTTCATCGGCAACTACAACCTGCTGGACGCCGACAGCGCCTCAAAGCTGCTGCAGCGGCCAATCAGCAAGCGCATCGCCATTCGCCCGGAAGCCATTGAACTGAGCCTCAACGGTGAACTGGACGCGCAGATACGCAGCCACAGCCTGCTGGGCAACGTGATTCGCTACCGGGTCGAAGCCCGGGGCGTGGAATTGGTGGTGGATGTGCTGAACCGCTCGGCGGCCGATCTGCATCCCGATGGTCAGCGCCTGGCGCTTTCCATCGATCCGACGGCCCTGTGTGAGGTAGCCTGATGCCTTTGCTTATGCTGAAGAGAGAACTGCACTGATGGCCCTGGCAATTTTTGATCTGGACGAAACCCTGATCCACGGCGACTGCGCCTCACTGTGGAGCGAGCAAATGGTCCGCCTCGGCTGGGTCGACGGCGAATCGTTTCTGCGTCGCGACAAGGAATTGATGGATGCCTACGGCAGGGGCCATCTGGCCATGGAAGACTACATGGCCTTCAGCCTGGAACCGTTGATTGGTCGTACGCCTGAAGAAGTCGCGCACTTGGTTGGTCCGTGGGTGGAGGACTACATCGAGCCAATCATCTTCAGTGACGCCACCAAAACCATCGCGGCGCATCGCAAGGCCGGCGACCGGATCCTGGTGATCTCGGCCTCGGGTACGCACCTGGTCGGCCCCATCGCCGAGCGCCTGGGCATCGACGAGATTCTGGGCATCGAACTGGAAGTGGCCCACGGCGCTTACACCGGCCACACCGTCGGCACCCTGACCTACCGCGAAGGCAAGATCATCCGCTTGCTGGAGTGGCTGGATGCGGAAGAAGAAAATCTTGAAGGCGCAAGTTTTTATTCCGACTCTCGCAACGACCTGCCGCTGTTGCTGAAGGTGGATTTCCCCCACGTGGTCAACCCGGATCCGGTATTACTGGAACACGCCGAAAAAGCCGGATGGCCGATCCATATCTGGAAATAACACATCCCCCATGTGGGAGCGGGCTTGCTCGCGAAAGCGGTGTATCAGTCAACACAAATATTGAATGTAAATCCGCTTTCGCGAGCAAGCCCGCTCCCACAGGTTCAGTGTTGTCAGCTCAGGCTCTCGTCAATCACCAACACCACTTTCCCCGCCACGGTATTGCTCGCCAGCTCGGCAAACGCCGCTTCGGCATCCGTGATCGCAAAGGTCCTGGCCAGTTGCGGGCTCAAACGTCCCTCAGCAAACAGCGGCCACACATGCAGGCGTAGATCGCTGAACAGATCGGCCTTGAACTGATCGTCACGGCTGCGCAGGGTCGAACCCAGCAACTGCACACGCTTGGCCAGCACCTGGGCCAGATCCAGGCTGGCCTCACGGCCGCCCATCAGACCGATCAACACCCAACGGCCATCCTGCGCGAGCAACTTGAGGTTCAATGCCGCGTAATTGCCGCCCACCGGGTCGAGAATCACATCAAACGGCCCCAGATCCCGCAGGCTCTCCAGATCTTCGTTACGCACCACGCCGCCCTGGGCGCCCAGCGCTTTGCAGTACGCCAGCCGCTCGGCGGAGCCGACGCTGACCCAGCAGGGGTTGCCGAATGCCTTGCACAGCTGAATGGCCGCTGAACCGATTCCACTTGCTCCGGCATGCAGAAGCACTTTCTGACCCGGCTTGAGCGCAGCCAGTTGAAACAAATTCAGCCAGACTGTTGCATAAACTTCGGGCAAGGCAGCCGCTTCGACCAATGACACTCCGTCGGGAACCGGCAGCACGTGCCGCCCGTCGACAACCACCTCCTCGGCCATCCCGCCCCCGGCCAGCAAGGCGCAAACCCGGTCGCCAACCTGCCAGGAGGACCCGGCGCCGACCTCACTGATCACGCCCGAGCACTCTAGACCGAGCACTTGGCTGGCTCCTGGCGGCGGCGGGTAAAGGCCGGCTTTCTGTAATAAATCGGCGCGATTGAGGCCCGCTGCCGCCACTCGAATACGAACTTGTCCTACATCGCAAGCAGGACTCGCCTCATCCACCCATACCACTTGACCGTCAACGCCTTGCAATGCTTTCACAGTGCCTCCATAGTGAGTCTGGACTGAGCCCGAAGCTGTAGCGCCGGGCTTTTTGCATTATGCGACCGGCTCTCAAAGAACCGGCGACTTCAAAGACGGCCTAATATGCGTTATCAATTGTCCCCGCGTCGAATCAGCATGAAGCATCTGTTCCCCAGCACTGCCCTCGCCTTATTCATCGGTATCGGCTTATTGCCGATGTCGAGCAATACATTCGCAGCCAATAGCTGGGACAAGCTTCAACCCGATCGTGACGAAGTGATCGCCAGTCTGAACGTCGTGGAGTTGCTCAAGCGCCACCACTACAGCAAACCGCCGCTCGATGACGCGCGCTCGGTGATCATCTACGACAGCTACCTCAAGCTGCTGGATCCGTCGCGCAGCTATTTCATGGCCAGCGACATTGCCGAATTCGACAAGTGGAAGACGCAGTTCGACGACTTCCTCAAGAGCGGCGACCTGAACGCCGGGTTCACCATCTACAAGCGCTACCTGGACCGCGTAAAGGCGCGTCTGGACTTCGCCCTTGCCGAGCTGGACAAAGGCGTCGACAAGATGGACTTCACCACCAAGGAAACCTTGCTGATCGACCGCAAGGACGCCCCTTGGCTCAAATCCACCGCAGAACTCGACGACCTGTGGCGCAAACGCGTCAAGGATGAAGCGCTGCGGATGAAGATCGCCGGCAAAGAGCCCAAGCAGATCCAGGAAACCCTGACCAAGCGCTACAAGAACCAGTTGGCACGCCTGGACCAGACCCGCGCGGAAGACATCTTCCAGGCGTACATCAATACCTTCGCCATGTCCTACGACCCGCACACCAACTATCTGTCGCCGGATAACGCGGAGAACTTCGACATCAACATGAGCCTGTCCCTCGAGGGCATCGGCGCCGTGTTGCAGAGCGATAACGACCAGGTGAAAGTCGTGCGCCTGGTGCCGGCAGGTCCGGCGGACAAGACCAAGCAGGTTGCACCGGCCGACAAGATCATCGGCGTGGCCCAGGGCAACAAGGAAATGGTCGACGTGGTGGGCTGGCGCCTGGACGAAGTGGTCAAGCTGATTCGTGGTCCGAAGGGCACCGTGGTGCGCCTGGAAGTCATCCCGGCCAGCAATGCGCCGAACGACCAGACCACCAAGATCGTGCCAATCACCCGTGAAGCGGTGAAGCTCGAAGATCAGGCCGTGAAGAAATCGGTACTGAACCTGAAGCAGGACGGCAAGGACTACAAGCTCGGTATCATCGAAATCCCGGCGTTCTATCTGGACTTCAAGGCCTTCCGTGCCGGCGACCCGGATTACAAGAGCACCACCCGCGACGTCAAGAAACTGCTGACCGAATTGCAGAAAGAGAAAGTCGACGGCGTGGTCATCGACCTGCGCAACAACGGCGGCGGTTCCTTGCAGGAGGCCACCGAGCTGACCAGCCTGTTCATCGACAAAGGTCCGACCGTGCTCGTGCGTAATGCCGATGGCCGCGTCGATGTCCTCGAAGATGAAAACCCGGGCGCGTTCTACAAAGGCCCGATGGCATTGTTGGTCAACCGCTTGTCCGCCTCGGCTTCGGAGATTTTCGCCGGCGCCATGCAGGACTACCACCGCGCACTGATCATCGGCGGCCAGACCTTCGGTAAAGGCACCGTGCAGACCATTCAGCCGCTCAACCATGGCGAACTGAAACTGACCCTGGCCAAGTTCTATCGGGTTTCCGGGCAGAGCACCCAGCATCAGGGCGTCTTGCCGGACATCGATTACCCGTCGATCATCGACACCAAGGAAATCGGTGAAAGCGCCCTGCCGGAAGCCATGCCGTGGGACACCATCAAGGCCGCCATCAAGCCTGCGCTGGATCCGTTCAAGCCGTACATTTCGCAGCTCAAGTCCGAGCATGACGTGCGTACGGCCAAAGATGCAGAGTTCGTGTTCATCCGCGACAAGCTGGCCCTGGCGCAGAAACTGATGGCCGAAAAAACCGTCAGCCTCAATGAAGCCGAGCGTCGTGCCCAGCACGCCGACATCGAAGCCAAGCAACTGGCCATGGAAAACATCCGGCGCAAGGCCAAGGGCGAAGAACCGCTCAAAGAGCTGAAGAAAGAAGACGAGGACGCTATTGCGGCCGAGGTTGACAAGACCAAACCGGAAGACGATGCCTACCTGAGCGAAACCGGGCGGATTCTGCTGGATTACCTGAAACTCAACACGGCAGTGGCCAAGCACTGAGTTTCTACAAGCAGCTGATGGCAATTTAATGTTGACGCTCTCGGATCGTCATTAAACAGTCATCATTCTGTCGTGAAATAAAGACCGGGCGTGCCCTTTTTACCAAGGGCACGCCCGGTCCTTTTTTTATCGCCAGAGATCGCCATGACCACAACCGAACAGCTGAGTGCATTGAGTTCAATCCTGACTCAAAGCGGTTTGCACAGCCTGTTCCAACCGATCATCAGCCTCTCTGAACGGCGCATTCTCGGCTACGAAGCCCTCAGTCGCGGCCCCTCCAACAGCCCCCTGCATTCCCCTGTTGCCCTGTTCGCCGTCGCCCGCCAGGCCGGACGCCTGAGCGAGCTGGAAATTGCCTGCCGCGAAAGCGCTTGCCGACGCTTCAATGAGCAACAACTACCCGGCATGTTGTTCCTTAACGTGTCCCCGGAATCCCTGCTCGAAGCGGCCCATCAACCGGGGCGCACCCTGCAGTTGCTGCAAGACTTCGGCATTCCGCCGAGTCAGGTGGTCATCGAGCTCACGGAACAGACGCCGACGGATGATTTCCAGTTGCTGCAAACCGCCCTGCATCACTATCGGGCGATGGGGTTTTCGATTGCGCTGGATGATCTGGGGGCGGGTTATTCGAGTTTGCGCTTGTGGTCCGAGCTGCGGCCGGATTACGTGAAAATCGACCGGCATTTCATTGATGGCATTCATCAGGATGCGCTCAAGCGCGAGTTCGTCGGCTCGATCCTGCAAATCGCCAAGGCCTCGCGGGCGCAAGTCATTGCCGAAGGTATCGAGTTACCGGAAGAGCTCACGGTACTGACCGAGATGGGTGTGGACCTGGTGCAGGGCTATCTGCTCTGCCGTCCCCAGGAACACCCTCCGCGGGATGCCCGGGCATTGATGCCCCGACAGGACAGCACCGCCGTTGTATTGAGCGAGGACGGCAGCGACCTCAGCGCCCTGCTCAACGAGCAACCCGCCGTGGACCGCGACACCCCGACCGCCACGGTGCTCGAAGCCTTCCGCCGCCAGGCCAACCTGAACTCGCTGGCGGTGCTCGATGAGCTGGGCCAGCCGTGCGGTATCGTCCATCGGCATTCCCTTTCCGATGCCTTGCTCAAGCCCTTTGCTACCGACCTGTTCGCCCGCAAGCCCATCAGCCGGTTGATGAACGACGACTTCCTCGCCGTCGAACTGAGCCAATCCCTGCAACAGGTCAGCCGCCTGATCACCAGCCGTGCCCGCCAGCGTATCGAGGAGGATTTCATCATCACCCTCGATGGCGGTTATCTGGGGCTGGGCCGGGTGATTGACGTGCTCAAGCTGATCACGGAACTGAAGATCCAGCAAGCCCGCTACGCCAACCCGCTGACCTTGCTTCCGGGCAACGTGCCGATCCAGCAATGCCTGACGCGGCTGCTGCAGCAGCAACGGGAATCGGTGATCTGCTACGTGGACATTGATAGTTTCAAACCCTTCAACGACATCTACGGATATGGCCGCGGCGACGAAGTATTGCTGTGCCTGGCGCAATGCCTGAACGACCGCGTCGACCCGTCCCGCGACTTCGTCGGCCATATTGGCGGTGATGACTTCCTGCTGGTGCTCGGCCCGGAAGACTGGCGCAAGCGATTGAATCAATTGCTCGACGACTTCCAGAGCCAGTGCCGGCGCTTCTACCGCAGCGAACACCTGGAGGCCGGCTGCTTCACCGCACCGAATCGACAGGGCGTGCGTCAGGAGTTTCCACTGTTGTCGCTGTCGATCGGCGTGGTGCATTTGCATCCACAGGCCTGTGAAGAACTTGATGCAAGCCAGTTGGCAGAATTGGCATCACAAGCCAAGCACCATGCGAAAAATGTGCAGGGGTATAGCGTGCATGTGATTGATAGCCTGGTGGTATCTGGACATGAAGAAAAGTTGCTGACAGGGCATCGCTGATCTGGGGCTTTGCTTCTGTGGCGAGGGAGCTTGCTCCCGCTGGGCTGCGAAGCGGCCCCAAAACCTGAGCCCCGGTTTTGCCTGACACACCACATAGCCCAGCTTACGACTGCTTCGCAGCCGAACGGGAGCAAGCTCCCTCGCCACAAAAGCCACCTGCGCTACGCCGTAGACCGTGCCCGCAACCGCCGCCCAACCACATCCAGCACATCACAGCCATCGCGCAACGGAATGGCGCAGAGCAAGGCAAAGTCACTGAGAATGAACGAATCACACTCCACCGAGCCACGCATGGACAGGTTCTCCAGCACTTGGGTGACGGAACGAATCCGGTAGCCGGCGGCGTCGGTTAATACATCCAGAGGGGCGTGGGTGTCGACGAACAAAGTGGGCATGTCATTACAGTTGCTGGTGAGCGCCATGAAGCGGTTTTCGGGGTGAGGGGTGGGTTTTTCGTAGGGTGGATCGGGGTGAATTGTTTTCATTATTTAAGCCCTAAGGAAGAAATGGGAGCTGCCAGAAACCTTCCTACAGGTTTGGGTGGCAGCTATGCACGGGGTAGGAATATCGAGACCCTTAGAGCAAAACTCGACCACGCCGAAGCGTGCCCGCGCATAGCCGCCGCAACTGATTTTACGGACGCACGTTAACGGCCGCAAACAAGCATTGACGCCAATGTAGCTCTAACGGTTTCAAAGGGTTCCTACGCCCCATCACTGAGTTTTCAGTGACCACCAAAGACTATCCACGGAACTCACGTCGCACCAGTTCATGGAAACCGCTACGTTTTGAAGGAAACTTCCGAAGACCTTGCCCGGAAATTTCGCGGTCGCCAAAAGCGTTCTCTCACCAAGTGGATTGATCTTCGAGACTGGCTTTTTGAATATCCTCCTTCCACGCAATTGTTGTCAGCCGAAAAATGTCCTCAAAAAACGCCCTGGTATTTTCCATTTCATCCCATCCATCGGGAAATGATGAATGCTCTTCAGGGTCATGTTCTAGCAATGACTCGAAATCATAATTTTTATCCTGAAGGCTTTGTTCCAGGCATTTATATAAGAGGTACCTGTGACGATATGTCCGATGACCGGACAAGCAATATTTAAGTATCAACTCCTCCCTATCCGCCGGGTCGTTAGGATTATATTTCTCTAACTCCCCCCCTAAAGTTTCCTCACGGTCATAAATATCAAAACACCCCAAAAAATACGATGGCGTCGGAATATATGGCTGCTCAGTTCCAGGATCAATAAGCATCTCTTCCTCTACTTGATTGGGTAAAGCGTGAAAGGCACACCGGTCACAGGATCGAATTTCATTTCAAACCCATGCAAGTCAACGAATTTCGGATCTTCCTTAGACTTTGAATTTGGAACATATCCTCCACCAGAACCAGGAAGCTTCATTCTAACAACATCGTTGTTTTTCTTGTCTTTTCCCGTAAAACGGGACATACCATTTTCCGTCCTTGTTGTCCCAAGAACATACGCCTTATGCATTAGCTCCCAGCTATAAAATTTGGAGCTTGGGTTACCTATTTTCCTATTAGGGGTCTTACCTGTAATTGGATCCGTACCATCTATTGCACGCTGCTTCAACTTTCTGTCCGGGACCTCAGGATCATGCTTTCCAACCATATGCATACCCTGACTGTCGTTCAACCTTTTAACTTCCTTCTTCGCAAACTCCTCAGCACTTAATTTTGGTGCCGGTAATCCCGGCTCCCCCTCATCAATCTTAGCCCCACCCAACTCATCCGGCGCCAAACACCCCGATTTGTTCGCCCCCGGACAATTCCCACTCAACCCCAACGGATCCACCCACCCGGTCGGATTGCGCGTGTACCGGTACGGGTTCAACCCGCCGGCGAGCTTCACCGGATCCGGTGTCAGGTAGCGCCCGAGGTCCGGGTGGTAGTAGCGATGGCGGTTGTAGTGCAGGCCGCTTTCGGCGTCGCAGTACTGGCCCTGAAAGCGCAGCGGCTGGTCCAGCTGTTCGCCATCGCCGTGAGTCAGGTCACGCAGTTGGCCGTGGGCGGTGTAACGCGCCGACCAGACGATGGCGCCGCCGTAGCTGGTCAGTTCCTGCGGAGTGCCGAGGTGGTCGAGCTGGTAGTAGAACGGGCAGGCGTTGAGTCGGCCTTTGCCGTCGAGCAGGGCCAGCGGGCGGAAGCTGCCGGGTTCGTAGAGGTAGCTACGGTAGTGCTTGGGACCGCTTTCGGCGACGAGCTGGTCGCCTTGCCAGAAGAAGTGCGTGGTCTGGCCGTCGACGGTTTTGCCGATGCGCCGGCCGAAGGCGTCGTAGCGGTAGCTGGCGGTTGTGCCGTCCGGGGTGGTGACGCCGATCAGGCGGTGCTGGCTGTCGTAGCGGTAGTCGGTGACCCGGGCCGGGGTGCCGCGGCGTTCGCGGATCAGGTTGCCGAAGGCGTCGTAGTCGTAGTGGCTGTCATCGCGCTGGCGCAGGCGGTGGCCCTGCATCCGGGTGGGACCGGGGCGGTTGTGGATCAGCAGGTTGCCGGCCGGGTCGTGGCTGAGGTGTTCCAGCGACTCGTCGCGCAGATGGCGCACCCGGGTCAGGCGGTCGAGCGGGTCGTACTGGTAGTGACGCTGGCCGTGGCGGCTGTCGTCGATCTGCAGGAGGTTGCCGTTGGCGCTGTAGGCATAGTCGCGGCGGTACAGCGCTCGTTGGTTTTGACTGACGGCATGGGCTTGCAAGCGGCCCTGGTCGTCGTAGGCGTAGTCGCTGAGCAGCCGGCCCTGCTGGCGCTGCTGTTCGCGGCCGCCGACAACGCGGTGGCGGGTCAGGCGCGTGCCGTTGAGGTCGATCGCGGTCAGCGCGCCGCCCGGGGCGTGCTGGTAGTCGAGCACGCAGCCGTCCGGCAGGCGCAGGCGCTTGAGCCGGCCGCCGCTGTCGTAGGCGTAACGCAAGGTGCCCCAGCCCTGGTGTTCGGTGATCAGGCGGTCCTGGCGGTCGTATTCGAACTCCAGCGGGTGGTCCTGACCGTCGTCGACGCTGAGCAGGCGCCCCAAATCGTCGTAGCGGTAGGCGACCTTGACCCCGTCGGGCAGGGTTTTGAGCAGCAGGCGTCCCGCCGCATCGCGCTGGTAGTGGGTGACGCGTTGCGAGCCATCATCGCCAAACTCGGTTTTCTCCGACAACTGGCCGTTGAGGTCGTAGGCATACGCGGTGCGCCGGCCATCGAAGCCGGTTTCCTCGCGGATCAGTCCGCCCGGCGTGTAGTCCAGCCGGTAGGTGTCGCCGGCCTCGTTGTCGATCGCGGTGAGCAACAACTGTGCATGGTCGTAGCGGTAATTCAGCGTGCTGCCGTCGGGGTTGATGCGGCGGCTGACCCGGTGCAGGTCGTCGGCGTACTCAAAACGGGTGACGTGGCCCAGTTCGTCGGTTTCGGCGGTGACCTGGCCGTAGGCGTTGTAGGCGTAGCTGCGGCGGGCGCCGCTGGGGAAAATCGTCTGGATCAGGCGGCCAACAGCGTCCCACGCATAAGCGGTGACGCCGCCGTGTTCATCGCGCTGGGTAATCCGCCGTCCCAGCGCATCGTAGGCAAAGGCCCGCTGACCGCCATCCGGCAAGGTCTCTTCGAGCAGTTGCCCCAAGCCGTTCCAGACGAAATGATGGCCGCTCTGGTCCGGGTAGCGGACGGTCAGCAGCCGCCCCTGCGGGTCGTAGAAGTAGCGGGTGATCTGCCCGTCGGGGTCGGTGACGGCGCTGACGTCGCCCTGGGCATTGCGCTGGTAGGTCCAGGTCGCTTCGCCCCGAGTGCGGGCGTGGAGGAAACCGTGACGGTATTCGTAGGTCGTCGACGCCTCGTCCGGCGGCAGCCGGGCGATCAGCCGGCCGAGCTCGTCATAGTGGTATTCGGTGACGGCGCCGCGGGCGTCCTGCTCGGCGATCAAGCGGCCCTGCGCGTCGTAGGCCCGGTGCCGTTCGCCACCGTCGAGGCCGACCCGACGCACCAGTCGCGCCCGTTCGTCGTGCTGGTACAGCTCGCGGCTGCCGTCGCTGTTCTGCACGGTGACGCTGCCCTGGTCGTCCCAGACGTAACGCGCCTCCATCTGCGCAAACGAGGCCCAATGCCGCACGCAGCGCGCCGCTTTGCCGGCCCGTTCCCAGGCCCAGAAAAAACTCGCGCCGCCGGCCAGTTGCCGCTGCAGGATGACGTGCTGTTCGTCGTAGTCGTAGCGCTCGGACTCGCCGGCGGCGTTGGTCACTTCGATCAGCCGCTGGCGGGCGTCGTAGCGGTAGCTGACCAGCGTCTGCTCGGTGCGCCAGGCATCGCCCTCTCGGTCTGCGGGTCGATAAACCTGATAGTCGACGGCCACCAGGTGCTGGAGCTCGTAACGCAAGTACAACGAACGGCCGGCGCCGTTGTCCAGGCGCTGGATGCGCTCCAGGCGGTCGCGCTGCACCCTCAGGCGGTTGCCGTAGGCGTCGCTGATCGCCGTCAGCCGGCCGTCGCGGAAGTGATAAAAACGCGGGGTGTCGCCGGCCAGGGCGAGGATCAGTTCATCGGGTTCCTCGCCGAGGTAGATCGCCGCCCGCGACAGGCTGTTGTGGATCACCGGGCGCGCCGCGGTCGGCCGCGGAAACGGCGTGCGGCGGTTTTCGGCGTCGATCCACAGCAGCTGTTCGCCGTCGAGTTCCAGGCGCTGCGACAGCGAATGGCTCCAGCCGAAACCGAGGCCGCAATCGAGCTCGACGGCGCTGGTGCGGTACAGGCGGGTGAAGTCGAACGGCAGGATGCCGTCGAGGGTGCCGTCGGTGAGGGTCAGCAGTTCTTCGCCGGTGACCATCGACACCGGGCATTTATTCGTCGCGGTGCGCTCGACGGTGTCGGCACTGTCGCCGTTGGGGTTCTTTGCCTGAACCGAAGCGTCGTCGTGGCGTTCGTGTTGCTTGAGCGTGGTGTTGCGCCGAGCCTGCCAGCGCAGTTGCATCCGGCCTTTTTTCAGACCCGCCGCCACACCGCGGGCAGCGACGGTTTTGTAGCGGTCGACATAACCGATGAACTGGCTGACGAGGCCAAAGATCGCTTTGACGAACCCCAGCACCACGTCCAGCAATTGCGCGCCATGCCGCGCCAGGCGCATCGACAGATAAGCCACGCCCGCCCCGGCCGCAGCGAAGGTCAGGACGAGGCCGATCAGCAGGTCGAGCAGCAACTCCACGACGAATCTCGACAGCGTCTCGGCGGTGGCGCCGGCGATAAGACTCGGCGGCAGCATCTCCAGCCACAGGCTGGCGGTGCGTAACAGCAGGCACAGCGCCGCCTCGTCACTGACCAGCAGCTGCAGTTTGGCCATCGCCTCGGGGGTTTGCTCCGCCAGCTTGGCCAGCTCGTCAGCGCCGCTGCCCAACTTCTCGGCGAACCTGCGCGGGTCCTGCAAAATCGCCGAGAGTTCGCCGACGCGGTCCCACACCCCGACCAGCGCCGCCCAGCTGCCGGCCAGCAAACCATTACCCACCGCTGCCGCGGTCGAGTGCGGCCAGCGCGGTTGGAAGCCTTGCCACTCGCTGCGCAGCCAGGCCTGTAACTGTGCGGTCAGGCCGTCATAGGATTTGAACAGTGCACCCAGCTGCTCCGGGGTGACGGCACTTTGCACGTGCACGCGATAGGACTTGCCCGGCGTGCCTCTGAACTCACCCTTGCCAAATTCATCCAGGGGGACCGACTTCCTTTCTCCACCCTCCCGCGCCACCACCTCGACCTGAATATTGCCCAGCGGAATGTCGTACACCGACTCGAACTGGCTCTCGATCAGCAGAATCCCGTTGGCCGGGCACTGCGCCACCGTCGAGAAGAAATCATCGTCGCCGCTGCTGACGACCTTGCTGGTATCACCGAGCTTGATCCGCCGGTCCATGCCCATCAGCGAAGGCAAGTCCAGGGCGTGGCTGACCTGGTCGGCGCGGCGGTTGAGGAAGCGGCCGAGCTGTTCGCGGTACAGGCTCAGGGTGTGGGGGAAGTGGTCGAGCTCCTGCTCGATGCGCGCGATCTGATCCATCAGCGCACCGAAAAGCGGGAAGCAGCATGAAAAACCGGATCAAGCATGAACACTCCCTCGCGAAGGAAAATTGGCGCGAGGGACTTTGCGGAGGATCCGCGAGGAAAGAAGTCAGGAAAGGATGATGTTGGTGTAGGGCAATTCGCTAAAGCGAAAACGGGGCGTAAGGATCGCCCTCACGCCAGTCGGAAATGTCTGTTGATTACGTAGAACGGCGGGATGCCAACTCTTTGAGCTTGATCGGCGCCAACGGATGCCCGGCCTGTGCCGCAATCCCCCAAAACCGCGCCGCTTCAACCGGATCCGGTGCCTTGCCTGGTGTTCCGGCCAAACTGATCACGCCAATCTGATACGCCGCCTTGCCATCGCCTGCCAGCGCTGCCAGGCGCAACAGACGCACGCCCTCCTCACGAGCACCAAGGCCGACGCCGCGAAACGTCAGGATGTGCCCATAGAAGCTCTGGGCGCCGACGTCGCCCAGATTGGCCATGCGTGCGAACTGGCCTTCGAGCCAGTGCCAGCCGCGTGGCTGACGAACAAACCACGACCAGTGAAACAGCCTGCGCGCGAGCCAGTAGCCGACCCGCGCCTTGAGTCGCAGAAACACTCAGGCCTCGGCCGATTCCGGGTATTCGTACTCGAACACCCGGACCACTTCCGAAGCATGCCAGGACGCGGCGGCAACGCCGTCCGACGGCCCGGAAAAACGCCCGAGGCGCTCGACACATTCAAAAAATCCGGTGCGCGGCAAGCGGCTGGCGCCCTGACTGATCACCAGTGAACTGCGCAATGGCTGCTCCGCCCTGGCGTCCAGTGCCGCCAGATGCTCAAGGGCCGCCGTCAGGGTTTGCATGGCCGGTGTCGGCAACTGCAAACGTTCCAGTAATGCCCGATAAGTCAGGAGATGGCGCTGACGACGCGCCTGATCCAGTTCGCCCAGCAATCCGTCCCAATGTTGACGACTGATGCGTACGCTCACGATTCACCCCTCCACCCTGGCACCGTCAATTCCCAGGCCAGGCTGCGGCGAATCGCGGCGTCGGGCAGACGCTCGCCACTTTCGATCATGGCCAGGTAAGACGGGCTGATGCCTACCGTGCGGGCCAGCGCCTCGATGGCGATGCCCTTTTCTTCGCGCAAACTGCGTAGTTGATCCAGACCCGGAAGAATCGCGTCTGGTGTTGCCGCCTGAAGCTTCGTGGCGTCAGGCGACGCTTGCTCCTTGATGCCTGCTGCTTTCAGTAACGCCTGATACTGAGCCCATGGCAGAACCGCATATTCGGGCTCGCCTTCACGTGTAATTATCTGAATATCCATGACTACCCCGTAGGACAACAACACTTAGCGAGTCGGCACTTTTCCCTAGAAGTGTAATCCTAACAGCGGCCAAGGTCGCGGGGGGCATCAATCTGTGAACACGTCGAAATCGACTCAGTGTTTTTTCGGGCCTTGAAGCTGAAGTTGCTCGGGGGTATCAGGCAGGCGCTCGACCACCGCGAGCTTCTCCGGCACTTGCCGTTTGCGCCAGGTGTGGAAGGCATTGAGTTCGTCGTCGAGAACTTTCATCAGCCATGCAAGTACGGCGATGTCATCGAGCATGCCAAACAAAGGAATGAAGTCCGGGATCGCATCCACCGGACTGAGGAAGTACATCAGGCCCGCGACAACCGAAACCAGCGCCATGGGGCTGATGGCTCGATACTCGCCGCGCCAATAGGCCAGGCAGAGTGCCTGCAACAGGCGCAAGTCATCCTTGAGCTTGCCCAGTCGATTGCCCTGGCTCGCAGCCTTGCTGGCGACAGCGAACAGCAGGGTTGGCAGTCGGCCACGTGCCAGCAGGCGTCCGGCCAGTGGCAGGAAACGAGCGAAACTCCAGGGTGCTTTCATCATTCCTCCCGTTGAAATGTTATCCACACAAATTGTGGATAACCTTGTGAACAGAGCTGCATTTCATCGCTGCAAGCCCCGTTTTACAAGGCCTCCGTTCAGATCGGGCGTTTTTTACTCATCAAAAAAAACCCATAATTTCATTGACTTGGCTGCCTGGTGCGTCTAGCGCCAACGCTTACTATGCCTAAGACTCCAGCCTAGAGCGTCTGTTCGTTTTGTTTACCCGTGCCTGACGCCAGATGCAACAACGCCCCGCATAAGCGAGGCGTTGTCGGTGAAACACGCGCTGGTTACTTGGTAGCGGCGTCTTCTTTTGCCGGATCCTTGATGGCCAGCAGTTCCAGGTCGAATACCAGTACCGAGTTGGCCGGAATCGCCGGGCTTGGGCTTTGCGCGCCGTAGGCCAGATCAGCAGGGATGTACAGTTTGTACTTCTCGCCAACGTGCATCAGTTGCAGACCTTCGACCCAACCCGGGATCACACCGCTGACTGGCAGATCGATCGGGCTGCCGCGCTCGACGGAGCTGTCGAATACAGTGCCGTTGGTCAGCTTGCCGGTGTAGTGGACGGTCACTACGTCAGTCGGCTTTGGCTGAGCGCCATCGGCTTTCTTCACGACTTCGTACTGCAAGCCGGAAGCGGTGGTGGTCACGCCGGTTTTCTTGCCGTTTTCTTCAAGGAATTTCTTGCCGGCAGCGGCCGACTCTTCGCTCATTTTGGCCATGCGTTCTTCGGCACGCTTTTGCAGTGCGGCGAACGCCTCAACCAATTCTTCGTCTTTGAGCTTCTGCTCTTTTTTGCCGACGGCGTCTTCGATGCCCTGGGCTACAGCTTTGGAGTCCAGGTCATCCATGCCTTCCTGAGCCAGGCTCTTGCCCATGTTCAGGCCGATACCGTAGGAAGCTTTTTGCGCCGGAGTTTTCAGCTCTACGCTGGTCTGCGAATCACAACCCGCGAGTACCAGGCTAACCAGGGCCACCGCCGCCGCCAACCGATGCTGTTTCATGCTATTTCCTTGTTCATGCGCCTAAAGGGCAATCGAGTAAAGCCGCGAGCTTATCAGGCCGCCACGACCAATGGCTACCGGCATAAGAGCTGGAAACGATTGATAAGTTCAGGTGTTTAAACGCATTTCACAATTCGGCTGATGAAGCTTCTTTCATCTTGCTCCGAAGGTGGCTGACTCGGAACCTGCAACATTTGACGTAATGGCCTCTTGCCGCACCTGCGGCACTCGGGCATAACGGCATGATAATTCGACACGGATGTTTATCTTGCGCCTCTTCTTTCGCTTGCTGATTCTTATCGCAGTACTGCTCGGGCTGGTCTTGGCCGTGGTTCTTTACTACGTCGCCAACCCGAAATTGCCGGCCTGGTCGCCTGCACAACAGGTGCATTACCTGGAGCAATGGAGCGCTGCCGACCGAGAGACTTATTACTTCACACCCCAGGGCACTCAGGTCAAAGGCTTGCGCTACGACTGGTTCACCGCCCTCGAACTGCCCTTCTCGCAGCAACGCTTCGCCACTCCCGAGTACCTTGCCCGCTTCGGTTTTCTGGTGGACCCCGGCCAGAAACCGACACCGAATAACCCCGGCAACCTCCCGGCAGGCTTTACCCAACACCAAAATGCAGGGAGCCCGGACAAGTTTCTGGATATCACCTGCGCGGCTTGCCATACCGGTGAACTGCGTTTCAAGGGCCAAGCCGTGCGTATCGACGGCGGCGCAGCGCAGCATGTGCTGCCGTCCAGCGTCCCTACACTCAAAGGGGGCAGTTTCGGACAAGCGCTGGTGGCCAGCCTGGTCTCGACCTACTACAACCCATGGAAATTCGAACGTTTCGCACGCAACGTGCTGGGGCAGGACTACGAGACGCGCCACAATCAACTGCGCAATGAATTCAAATCTTCACTGGATACGTTCCTCAGAGTGGCCTGGAACGACACCCACCGCGGGCTCTATCCGACCGAGGAAGGCCCGGGGCGCACAGACGCCTTCGGGCGCATCGCCAATGCCAGCTTCGGTGATGCGATTTCCCCCGACAACTATCGCGTGGCCAATGCCCCGGTCGATTATCCGCAGTTGTGGGGCATGTGGACATTCGAATGGGTGCAGTGGAACGGCTCGGCGAAACAACCGATGGCCCGCAACATCGGCGAGGCGCTGGGCGTCGGTGCCACGCTGAACTTCTTCGACACGAACGGCCAGCCACTGATGGGCGATGCCCGCTACCCTTCCAGCGTGCGCGTGCGCGATCTGCACCTCATCGAAGAAACCCTGCAACGACTCGCGCCACCGGCCTGGCCGGAAGATCTGTTAGGCGCGGTCAACAAGCCTCTGGCAGCAAAGGGTCGCGCCTTGTTCGCCGAAAACTGCGCGGGTTGCCATGTACCGCGTACCAGCCAGGGCGAGGGGCGATATGTCCAGCACCTGAAAATGGTCCCGGTGGATTACATTGGCACAGACCCTGGTGCGGCCAACAACATCGCCGACCACCGCTTCGACCTTACAGCGTTGCAATGGAAGCAGGCGGAACTGGAAAAACTTGATGTAGAGCCAAAACCCACCGAGCCACTGGACCTGAGCAAGATGTCCGTGGCCAAGGGGCTGGCCTATGTCACGGCATTTGTCCGGGACCGCGCGTATCGAGACGCCAGCATTACCCCTGCCGAACGTCCTGAAATGGACGGTTTCGGACTGCCGATCGGTGTGCGCGAATTGCGCTCATACAAGGCCAGGCCATTGGCGGGTATATGGGCGACAGCGCCATTTCTGCACAACGGTTCGGTACCGAGCATTTATCAATTGCTGTCGCCTCAGGATGAGCGTGCGACCACGTTCTACAAAGGCACTTTCGAATACGACCCGGAACACCTCGGCTACCGCACCGAAGCCATTACCAATGGTTTTCTGTTCGACACGCGAATCACCGGCAACCACAACAGTGGTCATGAATTCCGTGCCGGCAAACCCGGCAATGGCGTGATCGGCCGCGGGTTGCAGCCGGAAGAACGCTGGGCACTTCTGGAGTATCTGAAAGTGTTGGGCGGACCGCTGGAAGGGCAATTGCCATGACCACAGCCTCAGTCAAAAGGACGTGTCCATGCTGATAACTCTCTGGCTGCGCCTGGGCGCCTTCCTCGGCAAACTGTTGTTGTGGTTGCTGGGTCTCGGAGTACTTGGCTGGGCATTGGCCACCGCCTGGTTTGCCTGGCAGCATCGTGGACCGGTCTCGGCGCAGGAGTTGATTCCGGACGCTGAAGCCGCAATGACCCAGGACATCATTCAGACCGCCGTACGCATCGTCGATCAACACCGCGAAAGCACCCGCTACCTGCGCGACGCCCATGCCAAGGCCCACGGCTGTGTGAAGGCCGAGGTTCAGGTGCTGCCGGAATTACCAGGCGAACTGCGCCAGGGCGTGTTCAGCGAGCCGGGCAAAACCTGGCAAGCGACGATGCGCCTGTCCAACGGCAATGCCTACCCGCAGTTCGATAGCATCCGCGATGCCCGGGGCATGGCGATCAAACTGTTCGATGTGCCTGGCAAGCCACTGCTGAGCGACCAGCCAGGCCGAGGCGAACAGGACTTCGTGATGTTCAGTCACCCGAACTTCTTTGTGAGTAATGTCGCCGAATACCGTCAGAACGTCGCCGCCCAGGCCGACGGTAAAAAGATGATGGCTTTCTTCCCCGGCCGGGATCCGCGCACCTGGCAGGTTCGCCACCTGTTTATTGCCCTGGCGACGCTGTCCCCTGCCCCGTCGAGCCCGACCCAGGCGACTTACTTTTCGGTTTCACCCTACAAGTTCGGTGAAGCCAATGCGAAGTTCCGGGTCTTGCCCGATCCGGCAAGCTGCCCGACCTACAATCTGCCCGAACAGAATCGCAAGCTGCCAAACTTCCTGCGCAATGCGCTGAACCAGCAGCTGTCAACTGACCGGGTACCCGCGTGTTTCGTTTTGCAAATCCAGCGACAGGACGCCAACAAGTACATGCCGATTGAAGACACCAGCATTGAGTGGCGCGAGAGCGATGCGCCCTTCGAGACCGTGGCACGGATCAATGTGCCGGCGCAGGACTTCGATACACCGGCACTGAACCTGCAATGCGACAACCAGTCATTCAATCCCTGGTTCGGTATCGAAGCACACCGCCCCATCGGCGGTATCAATCGCCTGCGCAAAGCCGTGTATGAAGCCGTCAGCGACTACCGTCACAGGCGCAACGCCGAGCAATAAACCGTCAGAAATGAAAAAAGCGACCCCAAGGTCGCTTTTTCATTGATGCCTGGCCAAATCCAGGACAGCAAAAAGCCCGCACAAGGTGGGCTTTCTGTGGTGACCTGGCGTTCAGTGTTCCAGGTTACCGAATATGGCGCAGCGGACGGGACTCGAACCCGCGACCCCCGGCGTGACAGGCCGGTATTCTAACCGACTGAACTACCGCTGCGCGTAGCGTTGAAAGTGGTGGGTGATGACGGGATCGAACCGCCGACATTCTGCTTGTAAGGCAGACGCTCTCCCAGCTGAGCTAATCACCCTTTACCTTCGTTGCGGGGCACATTATGCCACAGGTTTTTATAAAGTGTTGATTTAATTGAAGTTTTTTTCAAAAAAATCTAAAAACCGGTGAAACGATGCAACCCACAGGAACAACAGTCAAACATGAGGCAGAAAAAAACCCGCCTAAGCGGGCTTTTCCGTGGTGACCTGGCGTTCAGTGTTCCAGGTTACCGAATATGGCGCAGCGGACGGGACTCGAACCCGCGACCCCCGGCGTGACAGGCCGGTATTCTAACCGACTGAACTACCGCTGCGCGTAACACTGAAAACGAATGGTGGGTGATGACGGGATCGAACCGCCGACATTCTGCTTGTAAGGCAGACGCTCTCCCAGCTGAGCTAATCACCCTTCGCTTCGGTGTGGCGCGCATTCTACGGAGCGACCCAACCTCTGGCAAGCACTTTTTAAAATAATTTTCTCAGGCCTTCCAAAGGCTTAGAGAAAGGTTGGCCTATGGCACGGCGAAGACAATAATGCCCCCCTTTGTATAAAGGAGAGTCTCACCCCATGTGGTTCAAAAACCTGCTTATCTATCGCCTGACCCAAGATCTGCCTGTTGATGCCGAGGCGTTGGAAACTGCACTGGCCACCAAACTGGCGCGTCCATGTGCAAGCCAGGAGTTGACCACCTACGGTTTCGTCGCGCCATTCGGCAAAGGCGAAGATGCACCGCTGGTGCACGTCAGCGGTGACTTCCTGCTGGTGTCCGCGCGCAAGGAAGAACGTATTTTGCCGGGCAGCGTCGTGCGTGACGCGGTCAAGGAAAAGGTCGAAGAAATCGAAGCCGAGCAAATGCGCAAGGTCTATAAGAAGGAACGCGATCAGATCAAGGATGAAATCATCCAGGCCTTCCTGCCCCGCGCCTTTATCCGCCGCTCGTCGACCTTCGCCGCCATCGCGCCGAAACAGGGCCTGATCCTGGTCAACTCGGCCAGCCCGAAACGCGCCGAAGACTTGCTGTCGACCTTGCGCGAAGTGATCGGCACCCTGCCGGTGCGTCCGCTGACGGTAAAAATGTCCCCGACCGCGACCATGACCGAGTGGGTCACCACGCAGAAAGCCGCAGACGATTTCTTCGTGCTGGACGAGTGCGAACTGCGCGACACCCACGAAGACGGCGGTATCGTGCGTTGCAAACGCCAGGACCTGACCAGCGAAGAAATCCAGCTGCACCTGAGTACCGGCAAAGTGGTCACTCAACTGTCCCTGGCCTGGCAGGACAAACTGTCGTTCGTCCTCGACGACAAGATGGTGGTCAAGCGCCTGAAGTTCGAAGACCTGCTGCAAGATCAGGCGGAACAGGATGGCGGCGACGAAGCACTGGGCCAACTGGATGCCAGTTTCACCCTGATGATGCTGACCTTCGGCGACTTCCTGCCGGCGCTGGTTGAAGCACTGGGTGGTGAAGAGACTCCGCAGGGGATCTAAACCCTGGTGATCTGAACCTGTGGGAGCGGGCTTGCTCGCGAAGGCGGAGTGTCAGTCGACATCCATATTGACTGACACTCCGCCTTCGCGAGCAAGCCCGCTCCCACATTTGATTTTGTGGTGCTACTTAATAACAAGGATCAGGCCATGCGCGCATTGGCTGCATTGAGTCGTTTTGTCGGTAACACGTTCGCTTACTGGGTACTGATTTTCGCTGTCGTGGCGTTTCTGCAGCCGGCGTGGTTCCTCGGCCTCAAAGGCGCCATCGTGCCCTTGCTCGGGCTGGTGATGTTCGGCATGGGCCTGACCCTCAAACTCGAAGACTTCGCCGAAGTCGCTCGCCATCCATGGCGGGTGGCCTTGGGTGTGGTTGCACATTTCGTGATCATGCCGGGCGTGGCGTGGTTGCTCTGCCAGGTGTTCCACTTGCCGCCGGAAATCGCCGTCGGCGTGATCCTGGTCGGCTGCTGCCCAAGCGGCACGTCGTCGAACGTGATGACCTGGCTGGCCCGTGGCGATCTGGCGCTGTCGGTGGCCATCGCCGCCGTCACCACCCTCCTCGCCCCGTTGCTGACGCCAGCGCTGATCTGGCTGCTGGCCTCGGCCTGGTTGCCGGTGTCGTTCATGGAGTTGTTCTGGTCGATCCTGCAAGTGGTGCTGCTGCCGATCGTGCTGGGCGTGGTTGCCCAACGGTTGCTCGGCAACAAGGTCCGTCATGCGGTGGACGTTTTACCGCTGGTGTCGGTGGTCAGCATCGTGATTATCGTCACCGCCGTGGTGGCCGCCAGCCAGGCGAAGATTGCCGAGTCCGGCCTGTTGATCATGGCCGTGGTCATGCTGCACAACAGCTTTGGCTACCTGTTGGGTTACTTCACCGGACGCCTGTTCAAGTTGCCACTGGCCCAGCGCAAGTCCCTGGCCCTGGAAGTCGGTATGCAGAACTCCGGATTGGGTGCCGCGTTGGCGAGTGCGCACTTCTCGCCACTGGCGGCAGTGCCCAGTGCATTGTTCAGTGTCTGGCACAACATTTCCGGGGCATTGCTCTCCACGTATTTCCGCCGCATGAGTGAAAAGCAGGATCGGGAAATAGCGGCGCAACAGGTCAGTGACTGACTTGAAAACTTGATCCCCGGATTAATGCTGGGCACTATATTGCGCATCGCGAGGACGACCTCGCGGCTCGATCGAGTCATTAATCTGGGGACGACCCCGTCAGACGATGGAGGTCTTTCATGTCCTGGATCATTCTGTTTTTCGCCGGCCTGTTCGAAGTGGGCTGGGCCGTCGGCCTCAAGTACACCGATGGCTTCACCCGCCCGCTCCCCACTGTGTTGACAGTTGCGGCCATGGCTATCAGCCTCGGCTTGCTCGGCCTTGCAATGAAGGAATTGCCGCTGGGTACGGCCTATGCGATCTGGACCGGTGTCGGCGCCGTTGGCACGGTGATCGCCGGGATCATTCTGTTTGGCGAGTCGATGGCGCTGGTGCGGCTGGCGAGTGTGGCGTTGATCATTAGCGGGTTGGTTGGGCTCAAGGTCAGCGCTTAAGCCCCTACCGCTTTCGCGAGCAAGCCCGCTCCCACATTTGATCGCATTCCAATGTGGGAGCAACTGTCTTCCCCCTGCCGCTCGTCACCGCCATTCGGTGCCGTCCCTCAACATGGCATTCAGCCGGATAAGTAGGATCCGCATGCAGGCGATGAGCGCAACTGTCTTCCCCCTGCCGCTCGTCACCGCCATTCGGTGCCGTCCCTCAACATGGCATTCAGCCGGATAAGTAGGATCCGCATGCAGGCGATGAGCGCAACTTTCGCGCTCTTGCCTCGCTCCCGAAGAGCGTCATAGCGTGCCTTGAAGTTTGGCTGATGACGGATTACGACCCAGCAAGACATGTAAAGCGCACGTCTGACGCGGGCTCTGCCTCCGTAGATTTGACGTTTTCCGCTGTGATTGCCGCTGTCGTCGTTGTACGGCGCAATTCCCGCCAAGGCCGCCACTTCACGACGATCAAGCGCGCCCAATTCGGGCAGGTAAACCAGCAAGCTGGCTGTGGCCACCGTACCGATGCCTTTAACGGAAATGAGTCGTTCGGCTTTTTCGGCATCCAGCTCATGCATGCTCTGATGGATGGTTTTATCGAGCTGCTTGATTTGCACTTGCAGGTAGTGAACAAGGCCTTTGATCGCCTCGCTAACAGCGGGTAACTGAACTTGCTGAAGCCGGCGCTTGTTGTCGTCTCGTTGCTGAACAAACTGCTCGCGCAACTGGATCAACTCGCGCAGTGCTTCACGTTCCGGCGAAATGATCTTGTCGCGGGATGCATGCAGCACTTCAGCGAAGTCCGCCAGCACGGCCGCGTCGATGGGATCGGTCTTGGCATTCTTGCCCATGGCCACGGCGAAGGCTCTGGCCCGGCGGGGATTGATTCTAAGCACTTTGAAGTCGGCGCCCTGCAGTGCCGCCATGACCTTGCATTCGTAACCACCGGTGGCCTCCAGCAGAACCCGGTCAACCTCGTACTGGCTCAGGCGCTCAATCAGCTCAACAAAGCCTTCTGACGTATTGGGAAGGTCAAAACCTTCACCCTGAGGTTGAACCCATACAACCAGGTTTGATTTGGAGATATCGATGCCGACCCAGGAAATCATGGCAAAACCCTCTTACACTCAGGAGTGAGAGTGCTCTGGCCTTGCCCACGCTTGTGATTCGAGTGGCGCTCGTCCAACTGTTCGGGCTTATGGGCCAGAGTGGAAAGGTGGATGGCAGCTTGGCTCCCACACGTGCTTTTAGCACCGCGGACTCACAGCTTGCCATTCACCTCTCTCACCCCAGAGCTTATCCCTAGATCTAGACACAAGCGGGCTTGCTCGCGAAGAGGCCCGAACTGTCACCGACTATCTAACTGCCCCGCGCAAATCCCCCACCAACGTCTGCAACTTCACCGGCTCCGCCACCTCAACCGCCACCGCCGGCCCGGCCACCAACGTCACCCGCGACCACAACCGGCGAAACAGCCCTTTATTCGGATCGCGACTGAAGAAGCTCCCCCACAACCCCTGCAAGGCCAATGGAATCACCGGCACCGGCGTCTCTTCGAGAATCCGCATCAACCCACCCTTGAACTCATTGATCTCGCCATCAGCGGTCAATTTCCCCTCGGGGAAGATGCACACCAGCTCTCCGTCCTTCAGATACCGCGCAATGCGCGTGAAGGCCTTTTCGTAGATCTGGATGTCTTCATGACGCCCCGCGATAGGAATCGTCCCCGCGGTACGGAAGATGAAGTTCAGCACCGGCAGGTTGTAGATTTTGTAATACATCACAAAGCGAATCGGCCGACGCACCGCGCCGCCAATCAACAAGGCATCGACGAACGACACGTGGTTGCACACCAGTAAGGCCGCGCCTTCATCGGGGATCAAATCCAGATTGCGGTGCTCGACGCGATACATGGAATGGCTGAGCAGCCAGATCATGAAGCGCATGGTGAACTCGGGGACGATCTTGAAGATGTAGGCGTTGACGCCGATGTTCAGCAACGAGACCACCAGGAACAGCTGCGGAATCGACAGTTTGGCCATGCTCAACAAGACGATCGAGACAATCGCCGACACCACCATGAACAACGCGTTGAGGATGTTGTTGGCAGCAATCACCCGCGCCCGTTCGTTCTCCGCCGTACGTGACTGGATCAGTGCATACAGCGGCACAATATAGAAACCACCGAAGATCCCCAGGCCGAGGATGTCGAGCAACACCAGCCAGGTGTGGCCAAAACCGAGGATTTCGATCCAGCCATGGCCGGCGGCGCTGTCCGCAATTGCGCCGGAATGCCACCACAGCAGCAAACCGAAAACGGTCAGGCCGAACGAACCGAACGGCACCAAACCGATCTCGACCTTGCGCCCGGACAATTTCTCGCAAAGCATCGAACCCAATGCGATGCCGACCGAGAACACCGTCAGAATCAGCGTCACCACGGTTTCGTCGCCGTGCATCCACTCCTTGGCATAGGCCGGGATCTGCGTCAGATAAATCGCCCCGACAAACCAGAACCACGAGTTGCCGACAATCGAACGTGACACCGCCGGCGTTTGCCCCAGGCCGAGTTTCAACGTGGCCCAGGACTGGCTGAAGATGTTCCAGTTCAGGCGCATTTGTGGCGCGGCGGCCGCCGCGCGGGGAATGCTGCGGCTGGCCAGGTAACCGAGCACGGCAATGCCGATGATCGCCGTGGACACCACCGGTGCGTAATGCGCCGAAGACATCATGACGCCGGCGCCAATGGTGCCGGCAAGGATCGCCAGGAAGGTGCCCATTTCCACCAGGCCGTTGCCACCCACCAGCTCATCTTCATGCAAGGCTTGCGGCAGGATCGAATATTTCACCGGCCCGAACAGAGCCGAGTGAGTGCCCATGGCGAACAGCGCCACCAGCATCAGCGACAGGTGATCGAACAGGAAGCCGATCGCTCCGACCGCCATGATGGCGATTTCCCCAAGCTTGATCAGACGGATCAGCGCATCCTTGGCGAACTTTTCCCCGAATTGCCCGGCCAGTGCCGAGAACAGGAAAAACGGCAGGATGAACAGCAGCGCACACAGGTTGACCCAGATAGAGCGGTCGCCCTCGATGGTCAGCTTGTACAAAATGGCCAGGATCAACGACTGCTTGAACACGTTGTCGTTGAACGCCCCAAGGGACTGGGTGATGAAGAACGGCAGGAAGCGCCGGGTACGCAACAAGGTGAACTGCGAGGGGTGACTCATCTTCCATGTGTCCCTGATTATGTAGAGAGTGGCCTGGATACTGTCATTGGAGTATCGAAACTCGATGCAGGCCACACCTTACCTAATCTTTGCCGGTTATTTCTTCAATCCGGCAATGCACGGCGAGACAAACAGCTCGCCCCGCCAGGCACCCAGCACCGTGCGCTTGCCGACGATCAGCCACATCACAGCCAGCAACGTCACCAGCACACAGCCAAACACATTGAAAAACGTCAGGTTCAAGGTGCTGGCCAGTTTCAATGTCGCCAGAGAATAGACGCCCAACGGAAAGGTAAAGCCCCACCAGCCGAGATTGAACGGAATGCCGGCACGCAAGTAGCGCACGGTAATCAGCAGCGCCATCAGCATCCACCACAAACCGAAACCCCACAGGGTGATGCCGGCCACCAGCCCCAATCCTGCCGCAATTTCACCGACTCCCGGCAGACCATTGGCGGAGAAGATCAGCGGTGCATCGCCGCCCAACACCAGCATTCCCAGCGCACCGGTGCCGATCGGGCCAAGGGCCAGCCAACTCGAGGCGGCCATGTTTTCGTGGGGCAGTTTATGCAGGGCCATACGCAGCAACAGAATGGTCAGAATGCTGAAGGCCACCGGCAGGGAAAACGCCCAGAGTACGTAGCTGGTCACCAGCACCACCAGTTGCGAATGAGCGTCGGCCAAATGCGGCGCCAACAGGCCTCCGCTGGCGGCTGCCACTTCCGCCGCGACCACCGGCAACAGCCAGACGGCGGTCATCTGGTCGATGCTGTGCTCCTGACGGGTGAACATCATGTAGGGAATCAGCACGCCGCAGGCCAGAGACATGGCTACATCCAGCCACCACAGCACCTCGGCCAGCGAAATCAGCCCTTCGCCCCAGCGCGGCAGGCCGAAGACCAGGAAGCCATTGATAATGGTCGCCAGGCCCATGGGGATGGTGCCGAAAAACATCGAAACCGTGGAATGGCCGAAAATCCGTCGTGCTTCGTTGAAAAACAGTAGCCAACGCGCGGCGTACAGCGCCGTGAACAGCAGAAACAACGCGATGTTGAACAGCCATAGGGCTTCGGCGAAGGCGTGCAAGGCGGGCATGGCAACCGGCAATTGCGCCACTGCCAACGCCAGCACACCGGTGCCCATGGTGGCCGCGAACCAGTTTGGCGTGAACTGGCGGATCACTTCGCGTGGGTGCTGCAGGTGACTGAACGGTTTGATTCCGGGCTTGATGCTATTGGCGCATGTCATGGCGAACTCCTGTCCTCTCGTGAGGTGGAGCCCATGTTAGATCCGAATAGAATATCTATATAACGGGTAATATCTCTATATGTTATCTACTTTATAGATATTAATTCAGCATCCCCTTGACGCAGTGTTATGAGTTGGCCTCATATGCCCCGCCTGAACGTGGGCGCATCAAACCTGCCAAAGCGCCAAGAGCCAGAAGAATCAACACCGCTCCATAACCGTCGACAGTCGCCACCAAACCGAGGGGTCGGCTCAGGTTCCCGGCCAGCAGCGATGGCAGGCAGAAGGCAAGATAGCTGAGCGCGTAATACGTCGACACCAGCCCGGCACGCTCATGGGGCAAGGCCAGCGGCACCAGACTACGCAAGGCGCCAAGAAAACCGGAGCCGAAACCACATCCTGCGACCAGGGTGCCAAGGAAGAACAGCGGCAGGCTGGCACTGTGCACACCCAGCAAAATCAGCACGACACCCGCTGGCATCATGCTGGCGCCCAATAACAACGCCTTATCGGCGGGTCGGTTGCGCATGCTGTAAATCATCAGCGCACCGGTCAACGTCAATGCGGCAACGGTCGCCCCGCCAATCATGTTCGAGGTCGAGCCCGTGGCCGTGCGCACCAACGAAGGCGCCAGGGAAGCGTAGAAACCGCCGAGAGCCCACAGGGCAGTATTGAGCGGCAGCACCCGCCACAAAGTGGAGCGCGCTTGAGGCGGCACATGCAGAGTAGGTCGCAATGAGGCCCAAACCCCGGCCTGTCGCGAGACGCTCTCCGGCAAACGCCAGACATACAACGCCTGCATCACAAACAAAACCAGCAGCAGCCAGAACGTCAGGTGCAACGGCGCCGGGGCGAACTCGGCTAACGCACCGCAGCCCAACCCGCCAATGGCCATACCGGTCAACGGCGCAACGCTATTGACCAGCGGCCCCCGTTCGCGATCGGTATCCAGTAGCGTTGCGCCCAGCACCGCGGTAGCCATGCCGGTGGCAAAACCTTGCAGCACCCGGGCACTGATCAGCCATGCAACGCTATCGGCGTAGATAAACAGCAGCATCGCCAGGACGTTCAGCACCACCGCAGTGAAAATCACCGGTTTGCGCCCCAGGTAATCCGACAGCGATCCGACCGTCAGCAGCGCCGCCAACAGACTGAGGGCGTAGACGGCAAAAATCAGGGTCAAGGTCGCGGCCGAAAACTGCATCTGCTCCTGATACAGGTGATACAGCGGCGTCGGCGCGGTGGAGGCCGCCAGGAAACTGAGCAAGGTAACGGCGAGAAACCACAGGCTGGCACGATTTGAATGAGATCTGGGCATGAACCTACTCCGCAAAAGCTAAATATTTGCTTTTGCGGAGTGTGCTACTGCCTCCCTCTTAAAGCAAATTCTTTGTGTTAAGGTCCGAGGCATGGCTTTTACAGGAAACCCAGGATGACAGCTCCCACCTTACGCCCGGGCGGACGCAGCGCGCGGGTACAAGAGTCGATTCATTCGGCCGTGCGTCAACTCCTCGAGGAGCAGGACCGCGCCAGTCTGACCGTGCCGCAAATTGCTGCGCGCGCAGGCGTTACACCCTCGACCATCTATCGTCGCTGGGGTGATTTGTCGGCGCTGCTGGCCGACGTCGCCCTCGCCCGCATGCAGCCCGACAACGACCCCACCCACACCGGCAGCCTGCGCGGCGATATTCGAGCCTGGGCGGAACAGTACCTGGACGAAATGAGCTCCGAACCTGGTCGCAACATGCTGCGCGACGTACAGGCGGCTCTCAAGCCAAGTTACTGCGCGACGATCATTGGCGGGCAGTTGCAGACCATCCTCGACCGTTTTCCCAACGAGCCCGTGCCGGGTGTCGATCGGCTGATCAACCTGATCGCCGCCCCCATCGTTTTCCGCATTCTGTTTTCCGAGGCAGCGCTGGAGGTTGAAGAGCTGCACCAATTGATCGAGATTGCATTCAGTCAGTGAGGCCCCCATCGCGAGCAAGCTCGCTCCCACACGGGTTGGCGAATACAGGACAAATGTGGGAGCGGGCTTGCTCGCGAAGAGGCCTGTCCAGACACTGGAAATACCTCTGCGACACCCCGCCACGCCACGACCTTGGTCGACACTGACTAACGCTGGCGGTCGTGCGAGACTGTCTGTCCGGGCGGGATGCCCGAGTGTCTTTTGTCTGGAGTCCCCATGTCGCTGTCCACCGGGCTGATTGCCGCCGTCGCCCTGGCCTATATGGCCATCATGTTCGCCATCGCCTTCTATGGCGACCGTCGCAGCGCGCCCTTGCCGCCGCGTGTGCGAGCCTGGGTGTACAGCCTGTCGCTGGCGGTCTATTGCACCAGTTGGACCTTCTTCGGCGCCGTGGGCCAGGCCGCCGAACAGCTCTGGTCGTTCCTGCCGATCTACCTCGGGCCGATCCTGTTGCTGGTCGGCGCACCGTGGGTCCTGCAGAAAATGGTGATGATCAGCAAACAGGAGAACATCACTTCGATCGCCGACTTCATCGCCGCGCGCTATGGCAAATCCCAGTCGCTGGCGGTGGTGGTGGCGCTGATTTGCCTGGTCGGCGTGTTGCCCTACATCGCACTGCAACTCAAGGGCATTGTGCTCGGCGTGAACCTGCTGATCGGCGCCGGTGCCGACGCCATGGGCACTCGCGCCCAGGACACCGCACTGATCGTGTCGCTGGTATTGGCGCTGTTCACCATTGTCTTCGGTACCCGCAACCTCGACGCCACGGAGCACCACCGCGGCATGGTGTTGGCCATTGCCTTCGAATCACTGGTCAAGCTGTTCGCGTTTCTCGCCGTCGGCGCCTTCGTGACCTACGGCCTGTACGATGGTTTCGACGACCTGTTCGACCAGGCCATGCTGGCGCCGCGCCTCGAACAGTACTGGAAGGAAACCATCAACTGGCCGTCGATGGTGGTGCAGACCGGTGTGGCGATGATGGCGATTATTTGCTTGCCGCGGCAGTTCCACGTGACCGTCGTCGAGAACATCGATCCCCAGGATCTGCGCCTGGCCAAATGGGTATTTCCGGCCTACCTTGCCCTCGCGGCATTGTTTGTCGTGCCGATCGCCCTGGCCGGCCAGATGCTGCTGCCCAGCTCGGTACTGCCGGACTCGTTCGTCATCAGCCTGCCCCTGGCCCAGGCGCATCCGGCGTTAGCCCTGCTGGCGTTTATCGGTGGCGCATCGGCGGCCACCGGCATGGTGATTGTGGCCAGCGTGGCACTGTCGACCATGGTGTCCAACGACATGCTGTTGCCCTGGCTGCTGCGTCGCAACAACGCCGAGCGCCCGTTCGAAGTGTTCCGCCAGTGGATGTTGTCGGTGCGCCGCGTCAGCATCGTGGTCATTCTGCTGCTGGCCTACGTCAGTTACCGCCTGCTGGGCTCGACCGCCAGCCTGGCGACCATTGGCCAGATCGCCTTCGCTGCCGTGACCCAACTGGCCCCCGCCATGCTCGGTGCGCTGTACTGGAAACAGGCCAACCGCCGAGGCGTTTTCGCGGGCCTCGCCGCGGGCACGTTCCTGTGGTTCTACACCTTGATCCTGCCGATTGCCGCCCTCAGCCTCGGCCTGTCCTTGAGTACATTCCCGGGGCTGGCCTGGTTGCACAGCAATCCACTGAACCTGCCAATCACCCCGCTGACCCAAGGCGTGGTGCTGTCGCTGGCAGGCAACTTCACGCTGTTCGCCTGGGTTTCGGTGCTGTCGCGCACCCGGGTTTCCGAGCACTGGCAGGCGGGCCGCTTCATCGGCCAGGAAATCAGTGCACGCCCCAGCGCACGCTCGATGCTGGCGGTGCAGATCGACGACCTGCTGCAACTGGCGGCGCGCTTCGTCGGCGAAGAACGCGCCCGTCAGAGCTTCATCCGTTTTGCCTATCGCCAGGGCAAAGGCTTCAACCCGAACCAGAACGCCGACAGTGAATGGATCGCCCATACCGAACGCTTGCTGGCCGGTGTGCTCGGTGCGTCTTCGACCCGCGCGGTAGTAAAAGCCGCCATCGAAGGTCGGGAGATGCAACTGGAGGACGTCGTGCGGATCGCCGACGAAGCCTCTGAAGTCCTGCAATTCAATCGAGCGTTGCTGCAAGGGGCTATCGAGAACATTACCCAGGGCATCAGCGTGGTCGACCAATCGCTGAAACTGGTGGCCTGGAACCGTCGCTACCTGGAACTGTTCAACTACCCGGATGGCTTGATCAGTGTCGGTCGACCGATTGCCGACATCATCCGCTACAACGCCGAGCGTGGCCTGTGCGGCCCCGGTGAAGCCGAAGTGCACGTCGCCCGTCGCCTGCACTGGATGCGTCAGGGCCGGGCCCATACCTCCGAGCGCTTGTTCCCCAACGGCCGGGTGATCGAATTGATCGGCAACCCGATGCCGGGCGGCGGCTTCGTCATGAGTTTCACCGACATCACCCCGTTCCGCGAAGCCGAATACGCGCTGACCGAAGCCAACGAGGGCCTGGAGCAGCGGGTGGCGGAACGTACCCGTGAACTGTCGCAGCTTAACGTGGCCCTGACCGAAGCCAAGGGCACCGCCGAAGCGGCCAACCAGTCTAAAACCCGCTTCCTGGCGGCCGTCAGCCACGACTTGATGCAACCTTTGAACGCTGCTCGACTGTTCTCCGCAGCCCTGACCCATCAGGAGGAGGGCTTGTCCGACGAGGCGCAAAAACTGGTGCGGCATCTGGACAGCTCACTGCGTTCAGCTGAGGACCTGATCAGTGACTTGCTGGATATTTCCCGCCTGGAAAACGGCAAGATCAATCCGGATGCCAAGCCGTTCGCGCTAAATGAATTGTTCGACACCCTCGGCGCCGAATTCAAGGTACTGGCCCGGGAACAAGGGCTTGAGTTCCGCGTCCGGGGCAGCAGGCTACGTATCGACAGCGACATCAAACTGTTGCGGCGGATCTTGCAGAACTTCCTGACCAACGCTTTCCGCTACGCCAAAGGTCCTGTGCTATTGGGGGTTCGCCGGCATAAGGAAGCATTGAGCCTGGAAGTCTGGGACCGTGGGCCGGGTATCCCGGAAGATAAACAACAGGTGATTTTCGAAGAGTTCAAACGCCTCGACAGTCACCAGACCCGGGCCGAAAAAGGCCTCGGCCTGGGGCTGGCGATTGCCGACGGGCTCTGTCGCGTGCTCGGCCATACCTTGCGCGTACGCTCCTGGCCGGGACGCGGTAGCGTATTCAGCGTCAGCGTGCCGCTGGCCCGGGCGCAAACCTCAGCGCCGGTCAAAGCTGCCGAGCTCAATGGCAAATTGCTCAATGGAGCGCAGGTGCTGTGCATCGACAACGAGGACAGCATCCTGATCGGCATGAACAGCTTGCTCAGTCGCTGGGGATGCCAGGTCTGGACCGCACGCAACCGTGAGGAATGTGCAACGCTGCTGGCCGAAGGTGTACGCCCGCAATTGGCCCTGGTGGATTACCACCTCGATCATGGCGAGACCGGAACCGATTTGATGGCCTGGTTGCGCACGCAAATGGGCGAGCCGGTTCCAGGGGTGGTGATCAGCGCCGATGGCCGGCCGGAGACAGTCGACCAGGTGCATGCCGCGGGGCTGGATTACCTGGCCAAACCGGTGAAACCGGCGGCGTTGCGTGCGTTGTTGAGCCGGTATTTGCCGTTGTAACGCGCAAGAATTGACCTTTGCGGTGGCGCGACTGCCGCCATCGCGAGCAAGCTCGCTCCCACAGGGGTACGCGGTCAACTGTGGGAGCGAGCTTGCTCGCGATGCTTTTCAGCTACTCCGGCAACTCTACCAACCCATCGACATCGGTCATCGCCCGCTCCAGCAAGTCCGCCGGCAGGCTCTTGCTCGCCCGCGCGCCCAGCAGCTTGAGCTGTTCACTGCGACTGACCAGGTTGCCACGCCCTTCTGTCAGCTTGTTGCGTGCCGAGCTGTAGGCCTTGTCCAGTTGCTGCAGGCGATTGCCAACTTCATCCAGGTCCTGGATGAACAGCACGAACTTGTCGTACAGCCACCCGGCCCGTTCGGCGATTTCCCGGGCATTCTGGCTCTGGCGCTCCTGCTTCCACAGGCTATCGATGACGCGCAGGGTCGCCAGCAACGTGGTAGGGCTGACGATCACGATGTTGCGATCGAATGCCTCCTGAAACAGTGTTGGCTCAGCCTGCAACGCGGCAGAAAACGCCGCTTCGATCGGCACGAAGAGCAACACGAAATCCAGGCTGTGCAAACCGTCGAGGCGCTTGTAATCCTTGCCGGCCAGGCCTTTGACGTGATTGCGCAACGACAGCACGTGCTGCTTGATGGCGATCTGGCCGATGGCCTCGTCCTCAGCCGCAACGTATTGCTGATAGGCCGTCAGGCTGACCTTGGAGTCGACCACTACCTGCTTGTCGCCTGGTAGATAAATGATCACATCCGGCTGGAAGCGCTCGCCGTCCGGTCCCTTGAGATTGACCTGAGTCTGGTACTCGCGCCCCTTCTCCAGCCCCGCGTGCTCAAGCACACGCTCAAGAATCAGTTCACCCCAATTGCCCTGGGTCTTCTGCCCTTTCAAGGCACGGGTCAGGTTAGTGGCTTCATCGCTCAAACGCAGATTCAACTGTTGCAGGCGCTCCAGCTCCTTGGCCAGGGAGAAACGCTCACGAGCCTCGTTCTGATAGCTTTCCTCGACACGCTTTTCGAAGGACTGGATGCGTTCCTTGAGTGGATCGAGCAACTGCCCCAGACGCTGTTGACTGGTTTCGGCAAAACGCTGCTCGCGCTCATCAAAAATTTTCCCCGCCAGCTCGGCAAACTGCGCCCGCAGCTCGTCTCGCGAGCCTTGCAGGTCATTAAGGCGTTGCTGATGACTGTCCTGTTGCTCGCGCAATTCGGCGTTGAGCGACGCGGCCTGGGCATCCAGGCGACGCAATTCTGCTTCTTTTCCGGCGCGTTCGATATTCCACGCATGGGCGGCGTCCCGGGCGTCATCGCGCTCGATCTGCAGCAAGTCGACTTCACGACGCAGTGCTGCCAGATCAGCCTGTTTGGCGGAGTTGGCCTGGGTCAGATCAGCGATTTCATCGCGGCTGGACTCGAGTTGTGCATTCAAGCCGTCCTGCGCCAGTTGCGCCATGGCCAGGCGTTCCTGCAGCAGTGCAACGTCTGCATGCATAGTGCTGGCCCGACGCTGAAGTTGCCAGGCCAATACCAGCAACGGCAACCCTGCCGACGCCAGCCCCAGCAATACGCTGGTCAAGTCCATTGCCATAGCCACTCCTGCCATTCGGATAAAGCCTGAAGGTTAACCAAGGCGTCCGGTCTTGGACAGCTCAGTCTTCGATCAGCCCCAGTTCCTGTTGAGCGCGGCGATCGCCTGCCCGAGCGGCCTGACGCAGCAGCTCCTGACCGATCCGGCGGTCCCGGGCATTCCCGCATTCGCGGCACATCAACTGGCCAAGGCGGCTTTGCGCAGCCACCACGCCTTCACGGGCCGGTTGCTTGAGCAGACGTCCGGCGATGTGTTTGACGTTAGGGTTTTCGCCCAGGTGCGGGCTGTCCAACAGCCACTCTGCCACACGCATGGAAAAGCGCTTGGAAGGGGCAACAGAGGGTGGTGTGGAGGAAGAGGAAACGGAGGCTGAGCGAAACTTCATAAAGCACTGTGGGGTAGATCGGAAGGCGCGCAACTTTACTCTCTTTTTCTTACAGGTAAAGCTGAAAATATCCCGGCACGCCCGTCCTAGAGCAAGCGCTCGGGACAATCCACAGAAGCTGTGGATAACTCAGTGGACAACCGCCCCTGAACCGGCTCAAAGCCCTGTGGAATGGGGCCCGCAGTCAAACTGACGATTTTTTCACCAGTAAAAAAAAGCGATGTTTTTCATTGACTTAAATTTTGGTTACAGGCAGCCATGGGACTTGAACATGAGATGACAGCGGGGTGACAGAGTGCGCAACTAATGTGCACAAGTGCCTTTGCGACGGTTATATCCACGCACTTTTTCGGCGCGTTTTTTGGTCATGCCTGGGGATAAACCTTGGCAAACCCGGTGTTTAGACGGCTGCGTTGCTACCAACGTCGATGACCAATGGTCGGATTTTGTTCTGCTACAGGGCACAGCAATCGCAGACAGCGCAGCTTCATACGCTTGGCTACAAGACAAAACTGCCCGATCGGGCACCTGCCGGGAAATTCTTTTTGCTAACACACTTCCCTTGGCCAGTTCAATCCGTTACTATCCGCGGCGTTAGTACCAAGCTGAAAGTCAATTCTGGTCGAACAAATCTCCCCGGTCAGCCTTCCCAACGGAAGCCTCCACCGAACAAGCGGGATCGACCACCTCGATGGTTTCCAGGTAAATCTTGCGCCAACACAACCTTTGAATCGAAAGCAAAGGGTGTTGCTCCGCCTGCCTACTCTGCTCGAACCAACCTGCAAATTGATCAGGATCTTCACCCCGGGCCCAGAACCTTAGCCCTTGATGTGTTGCCTGCCCTCCTAAGTACCTACCTGCCAGCCCAAGCGCGCCAACTTGTCAGCGCTTCAAACTGGCTGCTTTGTTCCAGTCGGGTTCTTCGTTCGATCAATGGTGGTCGTCGTCACTGGAACGTTTTAACTTTGCACGGTTCTTATCCGTGTCGCTTGTAGGAACACCAATTATGTCCACTCAAATCCACACTCAGGATGCCATTCGCACCCTAACCAACGCTTTTGCACCGATGAACTGCCTGATCATGGCCGCTCGCAAAGGCTGCTTCAGCTTCACCCTGGTCAACGAACACGGTATCGCTCGTCACAGCGAACGCCTGTACCCCGATCAATACTCCAGCGCCGAGCCGCTGCAGGCCGTGATCGAGCGTACCCGTCAGGCACTGGTAGCCTGAAACGCCAGAAAGGCTGGAAACCCGAAAGCCCTGCCCGAAAAGCAGGGCTTTTTATTGCCCCATGTTTCCCATCCACCGCACAACGACTAAGCACGATCCGATATAACGGTTATAACTGGTCGCTGGAAATATTTTAAAAACAGGCCTTTACAGCGCGAATATGACACTACACTTCAACTCAAGCGGCTTGACCCGCTTGCGGCGAGCCTGAGCCGATTCACTGCTGCCAAGCCCCGCTTTCAGGTATCGCCGTCCATTTCAGGTTTCGAGGGTTTTATGGGTATCGCTGCCAGCGAACTGTGCCGTTATGTGATTCGTCCGACCCTGATCTACCTCGGACGTCATAGCGCTACTGCCGAATCCCTGCTGCTGGGCATTGCCGCCAGCCAGTCCGCCCTTGGTTCCGCCCTGCATGACCGCCGCGGGCACGGCCTGTACCGCATCGCCGAGCCCCGCCACCAGGCCCTTTGGGACCATTACCTGGCCCTTGATCCGGAGCGTGCAAGCCTGGTCCGCGGACTGGCCAGCCAGCATGCGTTTCTGAGTGGTCCGCACCTCGAATTGACCGTCAACCTGCGTTACGCCACGGCCATCGCCTGGCTGCTGGTGGAAGAACAGAATACCCCCCTCCCCGCCCCGGATGATTTGTTGGGTATGGCCAGAATCTGGCGCCAGACATTTCAGCCCCAGGGGCGTCTGCGTGATTTCACCTGCGCCTGGCAAACCTGTGTCTCCCCCCTGAATCAGGTAGCCTGCTGACACCTCTGGATCCAAAGTTCGCGCATCATGCCGCGATTTTGGTCGGATTGTCCTACAAAACCGCTCTAAATCAAGGCATACAGGCTATGGCGCCGGGACGAAAATGTTGGTAGTTTTCGCCCCGGTGATCACCAGGAGTTCTAATAATGAAAAAAGTCATGCTCAAAACCACCCTTAGTCTTGCCGTTGCCTTGGCATCCACCCAGATCTTCGCGAGTGGCTTTGCCCTCAACGAACAGAGCATCAGTGGAATGGGGACTGGTTTTGCGGGACGCTCTTCATCTGCCGATGATGCAAGCACTGTTTTTGGCAACCCTGCCGGCATGTCGCGAATCAAGCGCCAGGAAGTCACTGGCGGGATCGCAGCTATCGATGCCTCGTCTGATATCAAAGACGCCCAAGGCGCCCACCCGGGTACCAACAAAGGCGACATGGTGCCATTCACAGCCGTTCCGATGGGCTATTACGTCAAGCCAATTGATGATCACTGGGCATTCGGCCTCGGTGTCTACGCACCTTTTGGTCTGATTACCGACTATGAAAATGGCTTCCAGGGTGCCGGTTTCGGCAGCAAGAGTGAAGTCAAGGTTGTCACCTTCCAGCCTACCGTCAGCTACGCCTTTAACGACAAAGTATCGATTGGTTTCGGCCCGACCATCAACCGCATTGGCGGCACTCTGGAGTCGGATGTACCTCTTTTTGGCGATACCCACGTCAAAATCAAAGGGGATGATGTCGCTCTTGGTTACAACTTCGGGGTCCTGGTACAAGCAACAGACACCACTCGTGTCGGCCTGACCTATCACTCGAAAGTGAAATACAAGATTGAAGGCCATACCGATATCACTGCAGGCGCAAATTCACCTTCCGCCTTCCTGAAAAGCAATCGATACGATGCTTCGCTGAAAATCGAAACACCTGAATCTGTCGACTTCTCCGTGACACAACAACTGACGGATGCGTGGACCCTTTATGCAGGTTCCACCTGGACTCGCTGGAGCCGTTTGAAAGACATCACCGTCAACAACGACGGCGTAACGGCGGCACAAGGCGGCGCATTGTCCCCGGCCCTGTTCGGCACCATTACGGAAGAGCAGAACTGGCACAATACCTGGGCCTACGCCATCGGTACCTCCTACCAGCTGAATAAGCAGTGGGTATTGCGCACCGGCCTGAGCTTTGACCAGTCGCCTACCAACAATACCGACCGATCCCCACGTATTCCTACAGGTGACCGCACAATCTTCAGCCTTGGCGCCGGCTACAACGTCACCGATGATCTGACCATCGACGTCGCCTACTCCTACCTGAAGGAAGAAGCTGTCAAGGTGAATCACTCAAACCTCGTAGACAGTTACAGCGCCAAGTACGAAAACAGCGCCAACGGTTTCGGTGTCGGTGCGACCTACCGCTTCTGATGATTCCCGGCGAGCCTGAACCGCTCGCCATCGGAATCAAAAAAGCCCCGCTCTCCTCACGGAGGCGGGGCTTTTCATTTGCAGGTCAGGGGGTTGAAACGAGCGGTGGCGAAGCCAGGGCTTTTTCTACTGCGGCGATGAACTCGGGATCATCCGGTTTGGTCAGGCTGGAGAAGCTGGCGATCACCTTGCCCTGGCGATCCACCACGTACTTGTAGAAATTCCACTTCGGCGCGCTGGTTTGACTGGCGAGGACCTTGAACAAGTGCGTCGCCTCTTCGCCACGAACCTTTTGCGGCTCGGTCATGGTGAAGGTCACGCCATAGTTGACGTAGCAGACCCTGGCAGTCTCGGCGCCATCCTTTGACTCCTGCTTGAAATCGTTGGACGGAACGCCAATCACCTCCAGCCCTTGACCCTTGAAGCGCTGGTTCAGCGCCTCAAGGCTTTTGAACTGCGGAGCAAAGCCACAGAAGCTTGCGGTATTGACCACCACCAACGGTTTGCCGGCGAAGCGCTGGCACAAATCGATGGATTCCCTGGCATGCAACTTGGGCAAAGAGCCTTGCAAAAGATCCGGGCAATCTGTCGCGTGAGCCAACCCGGTAAACGCGACCAGTAACGCAGGAACGGCAAGCCAGCGCATCAACATGTCTGGACATCCTTGAAAAATCATCAGGATTCGACGTTACTCGCCCCGCCGTCCCCCTAGCAAGTCCCCATGCCCAACTGCAAAAGCGCCAGCCCGCCCTGATGCCAGCCCCACCACGTCAGGGCAAGCAGCAAGGCGAGGACAGCGAAAATCGTGATTCGGGGCCAGAGACTGTTCATGCCGCACTCATTTGTGTTTGCAGGCGCGCCACCGGACGTTCACGCACCGGCCAGTTCAGGGCGGCAGCCAACAGACTGAGAAGAATCGCTACCTGCCAGATCAAGTCATAGCTGCCAGTACGATCGTACACCACGCCACCCAACCAGCCGCCCAGGAACGAACCGAGCTGGTGAAACAGGAAAACAATCCCACCGAGCATGGACAGGTTTCGCACACCAAACAAGGTCGCCACCGTGCCGTTGGTCAACGGCACCGTCGACAGCCACAGAAAGCCCATGGCCATGCCGAACAGATAAGCCGTCGTGGTCGTCACCGGCGCCCACAGGAACAACGCAATGACCACCGCCCGCAACACGTACAAACCGGTGAGCAAACGCGGTTTGGACATCCGCCCGCCGAGCCACCCGGCGGTATAGGTGCCGAAGATGTTGAACAGGCCGATCAGCGCCAGCACCGTGGTGCCGACCGTGGCCGGTAGATGCTGGTCCACCAGATAGGCCGGCAAGTGCACACCAATGAACACCACCTGGAATCCGCAGACAAAAAAACCGAACGCCAGCAGCCAGAATCCGGAATGGGAGCAGGCTTCGCGCAGCGCTTCGCCAAGGGTTTGTTCGTGGCCCATGACGGGCAGCGGCTTGTCCTTGAGCATGCTCACCAGCGGCACGATCAACGCCACCAGCAAGCCCAGCGCCAGCAGCGCCGCGGACCAGCCAAGCCATCCAATCAAACCGAGTGTGCCGGGCAACATCGCGAACTGGCCGAACGAACCGGCAGCACTGGCGATCCCCATACCCATGCTGCGTTTTTCCGGCGGTACTGCGCGGCCGACCACCCCCAGTATCACCGAGAACGACGTACCGGACAGCCCAATGCCGATCAGCAGGCCGGCACTCAGGGACAGGGTCATCGCCGAGTCGGAGAGCCCCATGCAAATCAGCCCGGCCGCGTACAGGACGCCACCGATGAGCACCACTTTCGCCGCGCCGAAGCGGTCGGCCAGCGCGCCGGTGAACGGCTGAGCGAGCCCCCAGATCAGGTTCTGCAAGGCGATGGCGAAGGCAAAGACTTCGCGCCCCCAACCGAACTCGGCGCTCATCGGCGCCAGAAACAGCCCGAAGCCATGTCGAACGCCCAGAGACAACGCAAGGATCAGCGCACTCCCCAACAGAACCCAGCCGCATGTACGCCACATCGATGTCATTGTTGTTCTCCGTTAGCGGGTATATACCCGCTTAAGTTCGAAAAAACCGGCATCACGCCAGTTCGTCCAGCAGCTTCAATAAGATTTCGCGCTTCTCGGCGCCCAGGCGATCGATCAAGCGTTGCTGCGCGGCTTCCCAGGCCGGCAAGGCAGCCTTCAAGCGCTCTGCCCCGGCCTCGGTCAGCAGGACGATACGGTTGCGCATGTCCTCGCCCTCGATCAGAGTCACCAGGCCTTCACCTTCCAGCACCCGCAAATTGCGCCCCAAGGTGCTGCGATCCAGCCCCATGGCCTCGGCCAGGGTCGAGATGCTCGGCTGATCCAGACGCTGCAGATTGCACAGCAAAGAATACTGCGCAACGTTAATCCCGAAGCCGTCGAGAGCGCCGTCGTAATGCCTGCTGACGCCACGGGCGGCGCGACGCAGGTTGATGCATAAACATTGGGAATCGAGCATGGTGCGTGTATATACCCGTGAGTGTGTTAAATCAAGTTACAAGGGAGTGGCGCCTGTTAGATCGCTATCGCGAGCAAGCTCGCTCCCACAGAGATTTTCGGTGTGCTCACTGTTTTGTTAACAAAACAGAAACCCTGTGGGAGCGGGCTTGCCCGCGAAGAGGCCAGAACATTCACCACTACGGCGTTCAGACCAATGCCAATCCAACCAACACCCCTGCCTCCAGCAACTCCAGCATTGCCCCTGCCGTATCGCCCGTCGCTCCACCGAGCCGCCGCAGCATCACCTGCCGCAGCCAGACAAACCCGAGAACCGCCAACACCACCGCCACCACACCACTCAAACCGGCAATCAGCACACAAGCCAGTGCACTGACCGCCAACACCTGCTTACCCGCCGAACGCGGAAGATGATCGGCCAATGCCTGACCCAGGCCACCGGCGCGCACATAGGGTGTGGCCAGGAACAAGCCGAGCAATGCGCTGCGACCTATCAGCGGTACGATGATCAATGCCAGCGAATGCGGCTGTTCGATCAGCGCCAGCAGCGCGGTGAATTTAAGCAGCAACACCAACACCAGCGTCACCACGGCGATCGGCCCGCTACGCGGGTCTTTCATGATGGTCAGTGTGCGCTCACGATCGCCAAACCCACCGAGCCAGGCGTCGGCACTGTCGGCCAGGCCATCCAGATGCAACCCGCCGCTGAGCAGCACCCAAATACTCAGCAACAACGCCGCGTGCAACAACGTCGGCGTGCCCAGCAGCAGCCAGTTGAATGCCCACAGAATGACACCAAAGAGTAATCCCACCAGCGGATAAAACAGCAGCGACCGCCCCAACGCCTGAGGCTCAGGCATACCGGGCAGGCGAACCGGCAGACTGCTTAGAAATTGCAGGGCGATCCAGAATGGCAGCATGGTCAGCGCATTTCCTTTAACAAGCCAGCCGGCTCCACGGTCAGCGAAAACAGCGCGCCATGCCCGACTTCTACGTTGAGCAGTTGCTCTCGCGGCAGCCCGCGAGCTTGTGCCAGCAATAGACGCATCACACCGCCATGGCTGATCAGCAAAATGCGCTCACCGGCACAGGTCGCGTGCAAACGCTCCAGCGCTGCCAGCACCCGCGACGAAAACGCTGTAACCGGCTCACCCTGAGGCGGCGTGAACGAATAAGGATCGGCCCAGAACAACCCCAGGGCCTGCGCGTCGGTTTCCATCAACGCCGCCGCGCTTTGCCCTTCCCAAGCGCCGAAATGCAACTCTTGCAGGTCTTTATCCAGGTGCACCGGCACATCCAATTGCGCCCCAAGCTCTTCGGCAAACCGCGCACAACGCTGCAGCGGCGAACTGACCAATCGATCCCATGGCCCCTGCCCGACTACGGCGGCGCGCATCTGCGTCCAACCCAATTCGGTCAACGCGTCATCGATGCTGCCGCGCAAGCCGCCGCCGAGTTCGGTTTCACCGTGACGCAACAGATCCACGCGCAAGGTCATGCCGGACGATCTGCCACGGCGGCTTCGGCGAAGGTCGCCATCTTCCCGTGCAGGTCGCAAGCCAGACGCAGCAGCGGTACGGCCAGTGCCGCGCCACTGCCTTCGCCAAGACGCAGGCCGAGATCGAGCAACGGCTGCGCATTCAAGGTTTCCAGCACATGGCGATGCCCCGGCTCGGCGCCGCGATGCCCGAACAACAGCCACTGCCGACACTCGGGATTCAAGCGCACCGCAACCAGCGCCGCGACACTGCAAATGAAGCCGTCCACCAGCACCGCGACACCTTCTTGAGCGCAAGCGAGATAGGCACCGACCAGCGCGGCGATCTCAAAACCGCCGAGGTTGAACAACGTCTGCAAGACATCACTACGCTGCGCGCCATGCAATGTCAGGGCGCGCTCGATCACCTGGGCTTTGTGGCTGACACCTTCGGCGTTGAGCCCGGTGCCAGGCCCGGTCAAATGACCTACTGGGCAATCAAGCAGCGCGCACGCCAGGGCGCTGGCGGCGGTGGTGTTACCGATGCCCATTTCGCCACCGATAAACAACTGCGCACCCGAGGCAATTGCCCGCTGCACACTGTCACGGCCGGCCTGCAAGGCAAGTTGCCCCTGGACCTCGGTCATGGCCGGCCCCTGTACAAAATTGGCCGTGCCCGGACCGACGTTCAGGTGGCGCACGCCCGGCAGGTTCAACGACGGCATCACCGTGCCAAGGTCAACCACCTCAAGGGAAGCGCCCAGTTGCCGCGCCAGCACGCTGATCGCGGCACCACCGCTGACGAAGTTGTGCAACATCTGCCCGGTCACTTCCTGGGGAAACGCCGACACGCCCTCGGCGACGACGCCATGGTCACCGGCAAAAATCGCGATCCACACGTGCTCCAGACTCGGCTTGACCCGCCCCTGCAAACCCGCCAGTTGCACCGCCACCGATTCCAGCTGACCGAGGGAGCCGGCCGGTTTTGTCAGTTGCTGTTGCCGCGCCTGCGCTTGTTCGAGCACTTGGGTATCGACCGGCTTGCACGGGTTCAGCCACCAGGATTGAGTCATAACGCATTTCCTTTCAGAGTCAGGGGCAGGCCGGCGACGGTCAGGACGACGCGCTGACAACGCTCAGCCAGAGCTTGATGCAGCCATCCGGCTTCATCGACATAGCGGCGAGTCAATTCGCCCAGCGGCACGACACCCATTCCGGTCTCGTTGCTGACAAAAATGATTTCACCCGGCAACGATGCCAGGCATTCGAGCAGAGCATCCCGCTCGGCTTGCAGGCGCCCGGCATCGTCGAGCATCAGCAGATTGGTCAGCCACAGGGTCAGGCAATCCACCAGCAGGCAGCGGTCGGCGCGAGCGGATTCGCGCAGCACCCGGGCCAGTTCGACGGGTTCTTCGATCAATGCCCATTCGGCAGGACGACGGGCACGGTGATGGGCCACCCGCTCGCTCATTTCTCCGTCCAGTGGCTGGCTGGTGGCGATGTAGGTGACGGCCAGAGCGCTGTCGATGGCGAGCTTTTCAGCCAGGCGACTCTTGCCGGAACGGGCGCCGCCGAGGATCAGTTGGAGCATGGTTACATCCTTTCAAATGGGCGGTGAGGCCACTTCAGTCTTCGCGAGCAAGCCCGCTCCCACATTAGAACGCGGTCAACTGTGGGAGCGGGCTTGCTCGCGAAGAGGCCAGAGCTTTCACCTCAAATCCCGCAGAGCCGCCGCAATAGCCCGGTATCCAGATGCTTCTCCACCAGATCCGCCAGCCGCTCGATATCACGCTCGCGCAAGGCGTGGTAATCCACGGCCTGCACATCCTGCAAACCGGCCCAGCGCAGCAACGCGCTGCACGCCGCCGGCGATTCGAACAGGCCGTGCAGGTAGGTGCCGAAAATCTGCCCGTCAGCACTTTGCGCACCATCACAGCGGCCGTCATCCAGTTGCACGGCGGCGTTTTCCAACGCTGGCCCGGAGGTCACGCCAGCATGAATTTCATAGCCTGATACCGGCGCATCTTCCAGCGCCAGGCGGCCACGCACATTGCGCAGCTGCTTCTCTTGTTCGAGCTGGGTCTGGAACGCCAGCAGACCCAGGCCGGCGCTGGAACCCGGTGTACCTTCGAGGCCCAGGGGGTCATGCACTTGCTCGCCGAGCATCTGCAGGCCACCACAGATCCCCAGCAGTTTTCCGCCATAACGCAGATGCCGGGCGATGGCGGTTTCCCAACCGTTGGCCCGCAGGTGCGCAAGGTCGCTGCGCACACTTTTCGAGCCAGGAAGAATGATCAGGTCGGCGGGGGGAATCGCCTGGCCGGGGCCAATGAATTGCAGGTCTACCTGCGGATGCAGGCGCAGTGGATCGAAATCGGTGTGATTGCTGATGCGCGGCAGCACCGGCACCAGCACTTTCAGCACCTGTTCGGCTTTATCGGTCTGGCGTTGATCGATACCGTCCTCGGCCTCCAGGTGCAGGTCCATCACGTACGGCAGCACACCGATCACCGGTTTGCCGGTGCGCGCTTCAAGCCAGTCGAGACCGGGCTGCAACAACGCGATGTCGCCGCGAAAACGATTGATGACGAACCCTTTGACCCGCGCCTGTTCGCTCGGTGACAGCAGCTCGAGGGTCCCCACCAGATGGGCGAAAACCCCGCCGCGATTGATATCGGCGATCAACACCACCGGGCAATCCACCGCTTCGGCAAAGCCCATGTTGGCGATGTCGCCGGCCCGCAAGTTGATTTCCGCCGGAGAGCCCGCGCCCTCGACCATCACCAGCGGATACGCCGTGCTCAAGCGCTCATGGGAGGCCAGCACCGCTTGCATGGCGATGGTTTTGTAGTCGTGATAGGCGACGGCGTTCATGGTCGTGACGGCTCGGCCATGGATGATCACCTGGGCACCGGTGTCACTGTTGGGCTTGAGCAATACCGGGTTCATGTCGGTGTGCGGTTCGAGGTGTGCGGCCTGGGCCTGTACCGCCTGGGCGCGGCCAATCTCGCCACCATCGGCGGTCACCGCACTGTTGAGGGCCATGTTCTGTGGCTTGAACGGCACCACTCTGACACCCTGACGCGTGACCCAACGGCACAGCGCGGTCACCAGCGTACTTTTACCGGCATCCGATGTGGTGCCCTGCACCATCAGCGTGGTCATTGGTTTTCCTTGGCGAAATCTTCGAACGCCTGCGTCAGTCGCACCCAGGCGATTTCATCACCGGGCAAGCCGAATCGCAGGCTGCTGTTGTGCGTGAACAACCGCAGCAGAATGCCGCGCCGGGCCATGAATTCATGCAGTTCTTCGGCGCGTTCGGTGATCAGCCACTGGAACAGCGCGCAACCGCCTTCGGGCTTGAAGCCGTGTTGTTCCAGCAACGACGCCAGGCGCTCGCTGGCCGCTTCGGTGCGCACCCGTTGCCGCGCCTGCCCTTCGGTATCGCGCAGACAGGCCTGGCCCACTACCCGGGTTGACCCGCTGACGGCCCACGGCCCCACTTGTTCAGCCAGCAGCTTGAGCAACTTGCGCTCGGCCAGCACAAACCCCAGGCGCACACCGGCCAGGCCGAAAAACTTGCCGAACGAGCGCAATACGATCAATCCGACTTGATGGGCAAACGGCGCCAGGCTCAGTTGCGGCGTGTTATCCATGAACGCTTCGTCCACCACCAGCCAGCCACCGCGCTGGGCCAGCCGCGTGTGCCAGTCGAGCAGGCGACTGGGCGTCAGGCTCAGGCCCGTGGGATTGTTCGGATTGACCACCACCAGCACGTCGAGACTGTCGATAAAGAAGTCGACTTCATGCTCCAGCACTTCGCGCACGATGTAGCCGTCGCGACGCCACGCTTCGGCGTGCTCGGCATAACACGGCGACAGCACGCCGACCTTGCCCGCCCGACGCAATCGCGGCAGCAGTTGAATCGCCATTTGCGAGCCAGCCACCGGCAATGCCTGCAAGGTGCCGTAGTAATCGCAGGCGGCCTGCTCCAGACCATCGTCCGCCTCCGGCAAACGGGCCCAGGCCCGCAGCGGAATCTCCGGCACCGGGAACGGCCAGGGCGCAAGGCCCGTCGACAGGTCCAGCCACTCGGCTTCATCTATGCCGTATTCGAGCGCTGCCTTGCGCAATCGTCCACCGTGCTCAAGCATAAAATTCGGCTCCTATGCAGAGAATCAGCAGCCATAACCAGACCCCGCGCTGGACCAACTGCCAGCCCCGGTCAATGGAGTCGGCATCCGCCGGCGCACCTTCACCCAACTGCGGACGCTGATGCAGTTCACCATGATAAATTGCCGCCCCACCCAATTCGACGCCAAGGGCACCCGCCCCTGCCGCCATCACCGGACCGGCGTTCGGGCTGTCCCAGGTCGGCCCCTGGGTGCGCCAGCATTTCAACGCCAGACGGGTTTTACCCAGCAGCGCGTAAGTCAGCGCCACCAGACGCGCAGGAATGTAATTGAGGACGTCGTCGATCTTTGCCGCCGCCCAGCCGAAGCGTTCGAATCGCTCGTTGCGATAGCCCCACATCGCATCCAGCGTATTGCTCAGACGGTAGAGCACCACGCCCGGCGCGCCGGCCACGGCAAACCAGAACAACGCCGCGAACACCGCATCGCTGCCGTTTTCCAGTACCGACTCGGTGGCGGCACGGGCGACTTCGGTTTTATCCAGATCACTGGTTTTACGACTGACCAGATAACTCACGCGTTTGCGTGCTTCATCAAGATCATCCCCGCGCAAGGCCGTGGCTACAGGCGTGACATGCTCACCGAGGCTGCGCATGCCCAGGGCGCTATAGAGCGCGAGAATCTCGACGATCCAGCCAACGTACGGCGCCCAGGAGAATGCCGTGACCAACAGCACCAGCGGCAGCACGGCGATCACCCACGCGGTGACGCCATGGCTGCGCCAGCCTCGACCGCCGCCGTTGAAACGTTGCTCGATGCGCTCGGCAAAACGGCCGAACGCCACCAGCGGATGCCAGCGCTTGGGCTCGCCCAGCAGCGCATCCAGCGCAACCGCGGCGACACTCAACAACGCCATACTCATTGACTCACTCCCCAAAAGTTTTCGTACAGCAATTCCTGCAGCGGACGCGCCTGCGCCCAGCCTTCGAGTACCAGCATCGGCGCCGGATAGAACTCCCTCACCGGCCCCAGGCACAGCACCGCCAGCGGTTTGGCTCCGGGTGGCAACTTCAACAGATCGGCCAGGGCTTGCGGCTCGAACAGCGACACCCAGCCCATGCCCAGCCCTTCCACGCGGGACGCCAGCCACAGGTTCTGGATCGCACAGGACAACGAAGCCATGTCCATTTCCGGCAAGGTGCGGCGCCCGAAGACATGCCGCTCGCGGTCGTCCATCAGTGCGGCGACCAGCACCTCGGCGCAATCGCTGATACCTTCAACCTTGAGCTTCATGAACTCATCGCTGCGCTCGCCGAGAGCCTCGGCGGTGCGAATGCGCTCTTCTTCCACCAGGGCCTGGATTTGCCCACGCAAGGCGCGATCGCTGATGCGGATGAAGCGCCAAGGCTGCATCAAGCCCACGCTCGGCGCCTGATGCGCGGCCTCGAGCAGACGTCGCAGCAATTCGGGCTCGACCGTACCGCCGCTGAAGTGGCGCATGTCGCGGCGTTCAGCGATGGCGCGGTAGACCGCTGCGCGCTCGACTTCGGAGAATGCGTTGTCGGTCATGGCCTCTTCGCGGGCAAGCCCGCTCCCACATTTAAAAGTGAGCTGTTTGAAGAAACGCGATCCCCTGTGGGAGCGGGCTTGTTCGCGAAAGCGGCCTCAAGGCTCGGCGCAAACAGCGCGGCAATCGCCGTGGGATTGGACGGAAAATAAAAGTGCACGTAGGAGGCGGTCATCCGCCCGTCACGGTAAACCGCCTCTGCTCCACGCCCGCCGTTAGGGCTCGTGCCACGGGCAATCGGCACCCGTTCAGTAGTGGTCAGCGAATGGTGATAGGTGTGCCCGCGCAGCGAACCTTCCGGCAGTTCCACCGCTTGCAACGCCAGCGCTGCCAGACGCTTTTGCATGACCGCATCGCCGGCCAGCAAGCCAACGAGTTCGGCACGAGTGCCCTCGACATCGGTCAGGGCGTCGAGCAGATACAGCATGCCGCCACACTCGGCGAGCAAGGGTTTGCCGGCGGCGTGGTGCGCGCGGATCGCCTCGAGCATCGCGGTGTTTTGTGCCAGTGCGACATGGTGCAGTTCCGGGTAACCACCCGGCAGATACAGGCTGTCCGCCTCCGGCAACGCACTGTCGCGGATCGGCGAAAAGAACGACAGCTCGGCACCCATCGCCCGCAGCAAATCCAGGCTCGCGCCGTAGGTGAACGCAAAGGCTTCGTCACGGGCGACAGCAATGCGCACACCGGCCAGCAGCGGTTCGACGACGATGGCATCGGGGGCGGCAAACTCGACTGCCGGTGGCAGCGCGACCTCGCAACTGCTGGCCAGGGCATCGGCTGCCGCATCGAGGCGCAGGTCAAGATCGTTCAACTCACTGGCTTGCACCAGCCCCAGGTGTCGGCTCGGCAATTCGATCCCGGTTTCCCGGGACAGCGCGCCGTACCAGCGCAAACCTTCCGTCAGGCTGCCTTCGAGCAGTTGCGCGTGGCGCAGCGTGCCGACACGATTGGCCAGCACCCCGGCGAACGGCAAGTCCGGCTGATAACGCGCCAGCCCCAAGGCCAGTGCGCCAAAGGTCTGGGCCATGGCGGTGCCATCGATCACACCCAGCACCGGCACACCGAAATGTCGCGCCAGATCGGCGCTCGACGGCGTGCCGTCGAACAGCCCCATGACGCCTTCGATAAGGATCAGGTCGGCTTCAGCGGCGGCTTCCCACAGCAGCCGGCGACTTTCCTGCTCGCCGACCATCCACATGTCCAGTTGATACACCGGCGCACCGCTGGCACGTTCGAGGATCATCGGATCGAGAAAGTCCGGACCGCACTTGAATACGCGAACCTTGCGCCCCTGATTGCGATGCAATCGGGCCAGCGCCGCGGTGACGGTGGTCTTGCCCTGGCCGGAGGCCGGCGCGGCAATCAGTACCGCCGGGCAATGACGAGGCGTGTTCACAGCTCGACGCCTTTCTGCGCTTTGATCCCGGCCTGGAAGGCGTGTTTGATCATGCCCATTTCGGTGACAGTGTCGGCCATCTCGATCATTTCCGGTTTGGCGGCACGACCGGTGACCACCACGTGTTGCATCGGCGGTCGGGCCTGCAGGTCGCTGAGCACCTGATCGAGATCGAGGTAGCCGTGCTTGAGGGCGATGTTCAGCTCATCCAGCACCACCAGACCGATGGACGGATCGCGCAACAGTTCCCGGGACACCGCCCAGGCGGCTTCGGCGGCGGCGATATCGCGCTGACGATCCTGGGTTTCCCAGGTAAAACCTTCGCCCATCACGTGAAAGCGCACCTGCTCGGGAAAGCGTCGGAAGAACAACTCTTCGCCCGTACTGTTGCGGCCCTTGATGAACTGCACTACGCCGCATTGCATACCGTGCCCCATGGCGCGGGCGAGCATGCCGAAGGCCGAACTGCTCTTGCCTTTACCGTTGCCGGTCAGCACCAGCAACAGGCCGCACTCGTTCGGCGAATTGGCGATGCGCTCGTCGATCACGGCTTTTTTGCGCTGCATGCGCGCCAGGTGGCGTTCGTCACGATCGGGGGTATCAGTCATGGGGGAGCTCTCCGTTGAGGCTGGAATAACGGCGGGCAGGCACAACAATAGAAGGCAAAAAGCCTGGCATCGCCCACCGTGATGCCGCTGGATGAATCAGGCCGGTCTCCGGGCTCATGAGTGGCCGCGGGGCCAGACTGTGCGCCTTCCCGCATCAAATCGACACAGTGGCACCAGACACAGTTTTCACTCATTTACCGTTGCGGGGGCAGCGCCGGAATTGCGGGCCTTCGACTAGAAGAAGAACTCACTCACCGGCTTCCCTGTTTCACTCTGTCGACCCAAGCCACAGAGCACCTGAAACAAGCCGCGAAGGTTAGAGGGTTGGGGGTGGAGCGTCAATTAAAGCCGGGAGGCCACCTGCCGAATAACTGCTGTCAATCAATAAACTGACGCCAATCTTGTGCCACGCTCTCAGCAGTGATATCAAAGAGCCACAACCCCACAACACAATAACAAGGGTGAGCCCATGCAAGGCATGATCATCAGCAATCCAAAGCTGGAATTCCTGCGCCCGGTGCTCGAGCACTGGTTCGAATGCATCGACCGCTATAACGCCGTCCGCGGTGATGGCGACACACCGTACTGGCACGACGAAAAAGCCAATCTCGGATTGCTGTCTGCCGCAGCCTGGATGGCCGAGATGGTCACGCTGCAACAGACACCAACCCGTAAACAGACCGAAGAAGGCGAACGCAACAGCCGCGCCGACCTGTTCCTCGCCTCGCCCGAAACCCGCGCCTACATCCAGACCAGCCAGCGCTGGCCACGGGTCAACAGTCTCAATCTGACCCAGGCCCTGCTCGATATCGCCAGCGACGCAAAGCGAGTGAGCCATGCCAGCGACCTGAAGCTCGGCTGCCTGTTCGTCGCCCCGCAAAAAGCCCAGCAAGGCGCCACGCCGGAAGAACTCCAGGACATGGTCGACGACCTGCAGAAGGAACACACCTGCGCTGTGGCCTGGTATTTCCCTTACGCCTATCGCAAGTTGCGCAACGAAGCCGGCAACTATCACCCCGGCATTGCGGTTCTGTTCAAGGAAGCACGCGGCTAAGGGTTGAACCATCGGATGGCTATGCTTCTCTATGATTAGAACAAGGCATTCATAGGGAACATCAGCATGCGCACGCCCCCGCTCGTTCTCGTTATCGCGCTCTGCGGAGGGCTCGCCGCTTGTGGCGAGACCTCCAGGCTGCAAGTCTCCGACGGCACCGGCCCGTCACCTCAACTACCAGAACCCAACAAGACCCTGGTTCCGACCGTGAACATTGCACCTGCCATTGGCTGGCCGGAGGGTGCAAAGCCCATCGCTGCCAATGGCACCCAAGTGGCCGCTTTTGCCGAACACCTGGATCACCCGCGCTGGCTTTATGTGCTGCCCAATGGCGATGTGCTGGTGGCGGAAACCGCCGCACCACCCAAACCCGAAGACGGTAATGGCATTCGCGGTTGGGTCATGAAGAAAGTCATGGGGCGTGCCGGCTCTACCGTGCCCAGCCCGAACCGCATCACGTTGCTACGGGACAAGGATCACGACGGCATCGCGGAAACCCGAACCGTGTTTTTGGAAAACCTCAACTCGCCGTTTGGCATGACACTGGTCGGCAAAAATCTGTACGTTGCCAATACTGATCGCTTGTTGCGATTCCACTATGAAACCGGCGACACGGCGATCAAGTCGCAACCCGTCAAAGTGGTCGATTTGCCCGGCGGCCCGCTGAACCACCACTGGACCAAAAACGTCATCGCCAGCAAGGACGGCAGCAAGCTCTACGTCACCGTGGGCTCCAACAGCAACGTCGCCGAATACGGCATGGACAAGGAAGAAGGTCGCGCAGCGATCTGGGAAGTGGATCGTGCCACCGGCCAGCATCGCATATTCGCCTCCGGCCTGCGCAATCCCAACGGCATGGCGTGGGAACCGCACAGTGGCGCGCTGTGGACCGCGGTCAACGAACGGGATGAAATCGGCAGCGACCTGGTGCCGGACTACATCACCTCGGTGAAGGACGGCGGGTTCTATGGCTGGCCGTTCAGTTACTACGGGCAGCATGTCGACATTCGCGTCGAGCCGCAAAACCCGGACCTGGTGGCCAAGGCCATTGCCCCGGACTACGCGCTCGGCCCGCACACGGCATCCCTTGGCCTGACCTTCGCCGAAAACAGCAAGCTGCCGGCGCCTTTCACGCAAGGGGCATTCATCGGTCAGCACGGCTCGTGGAACCGCAAACCCCACAGCGGCTACAAAGTGATTTTCGTGCCGTTCAGCACCGGCAAACCTGTGGGAAAACCGGTTGACGTGCTCACCGGCTTCCTCAACGACAAGGAACAAGCGATGGGTCGCCCGGTAGGCGTGGTGATCGACCAGCAAGGCGACCTGCTGGTGGCCGATGATGTGGGGAACAAGGTGTGGCGGGTTTCGGCGGCTAAATAAACGCCCAACTGCCAACCTCTACCCAATGTGGGAGCGGGCTTGCTCGCGAAGGCGTCATAACATTCAACATCAATGTTGACTGTCAATCAGCTTTCGCGAGCAAGCCCGCTCCCACAGGGTTCAGCGTTTGCGACAGAGAGTGAGCCCATCACCCAACGGCAACAACGACAGATCCACCCGCGCATCGTCTTTCAAGGCTCGGTTGAGCGCCTGGATCGCTCGGGTGTCTGCACTCTCGGGACTGGCCTCGAGTACGCGCCCGCTCCACAGGGTGTTATCGAATACCGCCAGCCCTGCGACCCGCAGCAAACGCAGGGCGTGTTCCAGATAACCTGGGTAGTTGGCCTTGTCGGCATCGATGAATACCAGGTCGAACGACTCGCCCTGCCCTTGTCGCTCAAGCTCGGCCAGGGTTTCCAGTGCCGGAGCCAGACGCAGGTCAATCCGCCCGGCGAGCCCTGCTTCTTGCCAGTACCGTCGCGCGATGGCGTTGTAGTCGCCGGCGATATCACAGCAAATCAGCGAACCGTCAGCGGGTAATGCTGCCGCCATGCACAGCGCGCTGTAACCGGTAAAGGTGCCGACCTCGAGCAAGCGCCTCGCCCCTGTCAGCTTCACCAGCAAAGCGAGAAACTGTCCCTGCTCGGGCGCCACCTGCCAACGCGCCATCGGCAGCGCCTGGGTCTCATCGCGCAAGCGCTTGAGCAGTGGCGTTTCGCGCAGGGAAACATCGAGCAGGTATTGGTACAGGGCATCGTCGAGATTGAGCGTGCGAGCAGTCATGACAACCAGCTCCGGAAGTTATGGATTGCGCGCCAAATGTTCAGGCTGCAGAACACGTTTTGCGCTCAGATAAGCCTTTTGCCAATAGGCTTTGGACAGGCTATCGAGCTTCACAGTGCCGCCGGTGGCTGGTGCGTGGACGAAACGTCCTTCTCCCACGTAGATACCGGCATGACTGACCTGGGAACCACCATTGGTGGCGAAGAAAATCAGGTCACCGGTTTGCAGGCCTTCCTTGCCCACACTCGCCGCTTGCATCGAGATCATCTCGCGAGTGGTGCGCGGCAAGGAAATGCCGGCGACATCGCGGTACACGTAAGCGATCAAACCACTGCAATCAAATCCGGAATCCGGCGTGTTGCCACCCCAGCGATAAGGTGTACCCACCAGGCCGAGCGCACGAAACAGCACGTCTTCCGCCTCGGGCGAAAAAGCTTGTGAGGAGCCAAATACGATGGGAGCGCGAACCACCGGCGCAGGAGGCGGTGTGCGGCTGGCGCAGGCACTGAGCAGCGCGGCGAAGAACATGATTGCGAGGCGAGCCGACGTCGTCATAAGCAGAGCATCCTGATCAGGCTGCGGCGTTTTTCCTGCCGGGAGTGCAGAAAAGAAAACCGCCTGCGCGTGACGCAGGCGGTTTGCCATCATTAATACATCAGGATTCTAGCGGCTATGCTGCAAACTTCAAGTAAGACTTTAAGTTCGCCTTATAAAGTGTCCGCTTATTTACGTGCGGTAACGATTGGCGAGGCGTTGGGTGCCATTGCCAGGGCGCGCTTGGCTTCGATGAAGGTCTTGCTCCAGTAGCTGTCGCCCAGGCTATCGATTCGCACACCACCGCTACGGCGGCTGCTGGAGTGGATGAACTGGTTGTCACCCAGGTAGATCCCGGCATGACTGACACGGCCGCGACGACCATTGGTTGCGAAGAACAGCAGGTCGCCCGGTTCCAGCTTGCTGCGCGAGACCAGCGGAGCGTCCACGTTGATCATTTCGCGGGTGGAGCGTGGCAGGTTCATGCCCGCTTCTTCGCGGAACAGGTAGCCGATGAAACCGCTGCAATCGAAGCCGGCTTCAGAAGTACCGCCGAAACGGTAACGGGTACCGATCAGGGACATGCCACGTTCGAGGATGCTGTCGGCCAGGACCGGAAGCTGGTAGGACTTGCCACCGGCGAAGTCTGCGAGCTCTTTTTCGGTAGCCAGTTCTTCCTGGTAAAAAGCGGAAGATTGGGCAGTAGCGGAGTTTTGAACCTGCTGTTGCTGCTCTTGCTGAGACACCGGAGTGTGGGCAGCGCAACCGAACAACAGGGTAACGAGTGCGAGAGGCACGAGGGGTGCGAAGCGATTTAGCATGGGCACGACCGTGGCTGAAGGTTGTAAAGAAGCCGAGACTATGCCCGCTATCAACCTCATTTGCAAATTCAATCGATGTTTTTGTGACTTTCCGATTTCTCGTTTACATCTAAGCGCTTAAGCCCATTTTGAAACATACACGCAGCCTGCAACCGTGCAGGAAAGCGGGTTTTCTGGCGTCTGAAATATGCCAAAACCCGTCAGAGCCCCAGTTCAAGCGGGTTCTACCAGCCCAGGGTTTCTTTCAAAAACGGGATTGTCAGCTTGCGCTGAGCCTGAAGGGAGGCCTGATCGAGACGCTCAAGCAGCTCGAACAGCGCACTCATGCTGCGGGTACCGCGAGTCAAAATAAAATGCCCGACTTCGTCGGTCAGGTGTAAACCACGACGGGAAGCGCGCAATTGCAGGGCACGCAATTTGTCCTCGTCGGAGAGCGGACGCATCTGGAAGATCAAGGCCAGGGTCAGGCGCGATTTGAGGTCCGCCAGCTTCACCGGTAACTCGCGGGGGGATGTCGACGCGGCAATCAGCAACCGTCGGCCGCTGTCACGCAAGCGATTGAACAGATGGAACAGCGCCTCTTCCCAATCCGCTCGCCCGGCAACCACTTGCAAATCATCCAGGCAGACCAGTTCGTACTGTTCGAGGTTGTCGAGAATTTCGATACCGCGATCGAGTAACTCGGCCAACGGCAGGTACACCGCCGGCTCACCCAACTGTTCAAAACGCAAGCAAGCGGCCTGCAACAGATGCGTGCGCCCTACCCCGTCCTTGCCCCAGAGGTAAATCAGGCTCTCGGTCCACCCGGCGTCGGCTTCGCACAGCCGCTCGACATAGCCGAGTGCAGCGGCATTGGCGCCTGGGTAGTAGTTGATAAAGGTGGCGTCGTCACGCAGACGCACACCTAGGGGCAGCTGAATCGGTTTCATGCTGACTGAACAGTTCCAAAGGAACCGTTAGTGGCCTCTGTGTAAAGTTTGCGAAGTTTATACCCGTGAAGCGGACCGCACAATGCGACAGACCACAAGCAAAATCAAAGGTTTGCGTTAACACACTGGTTTTGTGACAGTTTCTTTGGCGGTGCATGTGACCGTCGCGTGAAACAAGCAGGCTGATCTGGCACGAACCCCGGCAGCCCGCCATCGCCAATCGACGCCCCTTATAGCTCCGGCTCGTCGACACCTCCGTAAATTTCAGAATCCTTATACAAATCATGCACATGGCGCACAAGCACCATGATCACCGCCGCGACCGGCAACGCCAGAAGCACGCCAGTAAAGCCAAACAGCTCACCACCCGCCATAATCGAGAAAATCACCGCCACCGGGTGCAGGCCAATCCGGTCACCGACCAGCAACGGCGTCAGCACCATACCCTCCAGTGCCTGGCCGACCATGAACACCGCGACAATGCCGAGCATCGGGTAAAGATCGCCACCGAACTGGAATAACCCCGCAATCAGCGCCGCGCCAATACCGATGATAAACCCCATATACGGCACGATCGCCGCCAGACCGGCAATCAGGCCAATCAACAAGCCCAGCTCCAACCCGACCAGCATCAAGCCTGCCGCGTAGATCACCCCCAAGGCCACCATCACCAGCAACTGTCCGCGAACGAACGCGCCGAGCACTTCATGGCATTCACCTGCCAGCAATACCGCGCGCTCTTCACGTTCGCGGGGCAGCAGGCTGCGGATCTTGGCCATCATCAAATCCCAATCCCGCAACAGGTAGAAACTCACCACCGGAATCAACACCAGATTCGCCAACCAGCCAATCAACGCCAACCCCGAGGCAGTGGCATGACTCAGCACCACACCGACAACATCGGTGGTCTGACTCACATGCTCGCTGATGGCGGCCTTGAGCTTGTCGAACTTCCAGAAACCTTCCGACAAGCCGAACTTCGATTGTGCCCAAGGCAACGCCGTGTGCTGTAGCCAGTCGAGCATCTGCGGGGCCAGCTCATACAGACGAAACAACTGCCTGGCGAGCAGTGGCACCAATACCAACAGCAGCGCGGTGAGGATCAAAGTAAATAGCGTAAACACCGCCACTACACCCCAGGTTCGAGACAAACCCACCTTCTCCAGTCGATCCACCAGCGGGTCGAACAGATAGGCCAACAACAGCGCCACCAGGAACGGCGTCAGGATCGGATGCAACAACCAGACAAACGCACAAAGCAGGACCAACCCGCCGAGCCAGAACCAACGCCGCGTATCGGCCATGAACCACTCCATTGCTTCTATATAAAGAAAGAAAAACTACCAGCGAAAACGCAGTTGCGGGGTTGGGGGCGGTGCTGCGGCGGGCACCGAACCGCCGGTGGCAGGCTGAACAGGCGCTGCCGGGGCAGGTGCCTGACCCGCCGGCGCCTCCTGGAGCCTCGCCAGCGACAGTTGTGCACGCAGCTGTTCGACGCTGCCATTGACCCGGTAGAGAATCCGGTCGCCCTCGACACTTTGCACGCGCCCGCCAAAGGGCTCCAGTAAACGCCCGAGGGACGCGTAGTGCTCAAGATTCATGCCTTGCACTTCCAGCAATTGCTCACTCGAAGCACCCGGCCTGGCGACAAACCGCGGCGCCAGGCGCTCGCTGACTGCCAGCATCACCGCATCGGCCACGGCAGCCTGATCGGCGCCCTGCACGCTGCCAGCCTCTTTCTGATCGCCCAGCCACAGACGCCACTTGGCCTGCCATTGCCCGCCCTCTTCCCGGGCGTGTACCGCGAGCAATGCGTCGGCGCTGTAGCGTTCCGATGCAGCATGCAAAGGCGCAGGATCTGCGCCCTCCAGATTTGGCGCGGTGGCAACGATCTGTTCGTTCAGGTCCGCCAATGGCAGGCGCAATGGCAAGCCACGGTGCTGGGCAGCCCGACGCAGCGGCGCCGCGCTGGCCTGGCCGTCGCCCACCAGGCTTGATCCCTCAGTGGAATCATTCAACCACCAGCCGAGGATCGACGGCCGATTGGCCCCCCACATAGCCAGGCCGGCACGGCGCAAGGCCTGCTCGGTGGTGCCTGGATCGAAATCGACTTTCAGCACTTCCGGCGGCCCGGCATCAAAGCCATATTGGCTGATGATCTGTTGCGGGTCTTTGCGAACCGCTGCCAGCCCGGGGTTTTGTGCCGCCTTCGGGTCACCCGTCAGGCGCAACACCAATGTATCCAGCGCCCGCTGAGTCGCCTGGTCGCGTTCCTCGGGCGACTGGCCATTCACCGGCTCGCGCACCTGGTAAAGGCCTTTGACGGTTTCGGCGTGACTGACCAGGCTGACCAATGACAAACAACCCACAAACAAGAATTTACAAAAACGCATGGAGGATTCCTGACGACAAGAGCGGCTGGAACAGACCGCATGAAGACGATCGAGCAAGGCTGTGACCACTGCCCGACGCAAAACATTCACACGTTCCGGGTAAGTTTTCGCACTGTCATAACGATAGACGGTTAATCGCGATACCTTATACAGCCATGCAGGATGCCACCGACACCGCGCATTAACGGTTTTTTTTGAACGGATATGGCCCTGCTGTCGGCCTGAGGATGGCCGCTGCGGCTCAAGCCTGATAAAATCGCGCGCCTTCGCAGACCGGCAACAGCCGGGTAGTGTCCGAATAGCGCGCATGGTTCTCGCCTACGCAGTTTCGGCGCTCCCGACGGACTCGGTCGTTACCCAGAAATCCCCCCCTAAAGGCCTGGATCATGAGCAAGCAACCCTCCCTGAGCTACAAGGACGCCGGTGTAGACATCGACGCCGGTGAAGCATTGGTCGAACGCATCAAGAGCGTCGCCAAGCGCACTGCGCGCCCGGAAGTCATGGGCGGCCTGGGCGGTTTCGGCGCCCTCTGCGAAATCCCGGCCGGCTACAAGCAGCCCGTGCTGGTTTCCGGTACTGACGGCGTCGGCACCAAGCTGCGCCTGGCACTGAACCTGAACAAGCACGACAGCATCGGCATCGACCTGGTTGCCATGTGCGTCAACGACCTGGTGGTGTGCGGTGCCGAGCCGCTGTTTTTCCTCGACTACTACGCCACCGGCAAACTCAACGTCGACACCGCTGCCCAGGTTGTGACCGGCATCGGCGCTGGCTGCGAACTGTCGGGTTGCTCGCTGGTTGGCGGCGAAACCGCTGAAATGCCGGGCATGTACGAAGGCGAAGACTACGACCTGGCCGGTTTCTGCGTCGGCGTCGTGGAAAAGTCCGAAATCATCGACGGTTCCAAGGTCGCTGCCGGCGATGCCCTGCTCGCCCTGCCGTCTTCCGGCCCGCACTCGAACGGCTACTCGCTGATCCGCAAGATCATCGAAGTCTCCGGCGTCGACATCGAAAACACCCAGCTCGACGGCAAGCCGCTGACTGACCTGCTGATGGCCCCGACCCGCATCTACGTGAAGCCGCTGCTCAAGCTGATCAAGGAAACCGGCGCTGTCAAAGCCATGGCCCACATCACCGGTGGCGGCCTGCTGGACAACATCCCTCGCGTTCTGCCAAAAGGCGCGCAGGCTGTGGTTGACGTGGCCAGCTGGAGCCGCCCGGCTGTGTTCGACTGGCTGCAAGAGAAAGGCAACGTCGACGAGAACGAAATGCACCGCGTGCTGAACTGCGGCGTGGGCATGGTCATCTGCGTGGCTCAAGAGCACGTTGAAACCGCGCTGAACGTCCTGCGTGAAGCCGGCGAACAGCCTTGGGTCATCGGCCAGATCTCCACCGCGGCCGAAGGCGCAGCCCAGGTTGAACTGAAGAACCTCAAGGCTCATTGATGTCCCAGACCTGTGATGTGGTGGTGCTGTTGTCCGGCACCGGCAGTAACTTGCAGGCCCTGATCGACAGCACGCGGACCGGCGACAGCCCGGTCCGCATCGCTGCGGTGATTTCCAACCGCGCCGACGCCTACGGCCTGCAACGCGCCAGGGACGCGGGTATCGACACCCGCACCCTGGATCACAAGGCTTTCGACGGCCGCGAAGCCTTCGACGCCGCGCTGATCGAACTGATCGACGCCTTCAACCCCAAACTCGTGGTACTGGCCGGATTCATGCGCATTCTCAGCGCTGGCTTCGTACGCCACTATCAGGGTCGCCTGCTCAATATCCATCCCTCGCTGCTACCCAAATACAAAGGGTTACACACTCATGAGCGAGCGCTGGAGGCTGGCGACACCGAGCATGGCTGCTCCGTGCACTTCGTCACCGAGGAACTCGATGGCGGACCACTGGTCGTACAAGCTGTAATACCGGTAGAGTTACAGGATTCGCCGCAGAGTCTGGCGCAGCGGGTCCATGTTCAGGAACACCTGATCTACCCGATGGCCGTACGCTGGTTTGCCGAAGGTCGTCTGGCCCTCGGCGAGCAAGGTGCTTTACTGGATGGACAGTTACTCGCGGCCAGCGGCCACTTGATTCGAAACTAGGAGATTTTATGCGTCGCGCCCTGCTCTTCGCTTGCGCTCTGCTCGCCTTGCCCTTCGCCCAGGCGGCAGACCTTCAACCTTTCTCCGCCAGCTACACCGCCGACTGGAAACAGTTGCCCATGAGTGGCACTGCCGAACGCAGCCTCGAAAAAACCAGCGACGGCAAATGGAAACTGAGTTTCAAGGCGTCGATGATGATCGCCAGCCTGACCGAAGAAAGCACCCTGACCCTGGACAAGGACACCCTACTGCCGCAGTCGTACCACTTCGAACGTGGTGGTCTGGGCAAGGCGAAAAAGGCTGATCTGGATTTCGACTGGAACGCCAAGATGGTCACCGGCACCGATCGTGGCGATCCGGTCAAGGTTCCACTGAACCGCGGCATGGTCGACAAGTCCACCTACCAACTGGCGCTGCAACACGATGTCGCCGCCGGCAAAAAGACCATGAGCTATCAAGTGGTCGACGGCGGTGAAGTCGACACCTACGACTTCCGCGTGCTGGGCTCGGAAAAAGTCGACACCAAGGCCGGCCAGATCGATGCGATCAAGGTTGAGCGCGTGCGCGACCCGACGCAAAGCAAACGCATCACCGTGATGTGGTTCGCCAAGGACTGGGATTACCTGCTGGTCCGCCTGCAACAGGTCGAAAACGACGGCAAGGAGTACAACATCATGCTCCTGGACGGCACGGTCAACGGCAAGGCCGTCAAAGGCAGCTGATCCGGATCGATACCATGAAGCCCCGCCACGGCGGGGCTTTTTTGTGGGCTCGAAAATTGGAACACTCGACAAGCGCAATGGCTCTATACCTTCAAGGTCTTTTTTGATCGAATGAGTTTTCCTGTCGCCTGCGAGGTTTCCCATGACTGTCACCGTCAACACTGTCTCTGCCGAAGGTTTTCGCCACAGCGTACAAATCGATGACCACGAACTCTTCGCCGACGTGCCCGTCACGGCGGGCGGTGAAGGCTCGGCGCCGGAACCGCACGATTATTTCGATGCCGCGCTGGGTGCCTGTAAAGCCCTGACCCTGAAGCTGTATGCCAGGAAGAAGGACATCCCGTTGACCGGTGTCGGCGTCGAGGTCAAGCGCGATAACAGCCAGGAACAGAAAGGCAAATACGCGCTGCACGTCAAACTGACCCTCAAGGGCGTGCTCACCGACGCCCAGCGCGACGAACTGCACCGCGTGGCCGATCGCTGCCCGATCCACAAGCTGATGACCACGTCTGAAGTCAGCATCGAAACGCATTTGTCCGAAGGTGCGTTCAGCCAATAGCGGCAAGGGCTGCGCAAGCGGGTTATGCTCGAACGCATTACCCGCTCAGCCTGGAACGCACCATGAACACTCCACTCGTGATTCGCCCCCGCACCGAAGATGTCGAAGGCCAGCCAATTCTGCGTCCACTGCCATCGGCCAAGTGCCGCAGCGTCGGGCCATTCGTGTTCTTCGATCACATGCTGGAAACCCGTTATCCGCCGGGCAAAGGCATGAACATCCGCCAGCATCCGCACATTGGCCTGTCCACCCTCACTTATTTGTTCGAGGGGCAGATCCAGCACAAGGACAGCCTCGGTTCCGATCAAGTGGTCGGGACTGGCGATGTCAGCTGGATGACGGCCGGCAGCGCCATTGCCCACGTGGAACGCACGCCTGAGGCCCTCAAAGAAAGCGGTTTCACGATGCACGGTCTGCAGATCTGGCTGGCCTCGCCCAAGGATAAAGAACAAGGTCCGGGGCATTACAGCCACCATCCGGCTTCCACATTGCCGGTCAGCGAAAACCTGGGGGTGAAGATTCGCATGATTGCCGGGTCAGGCTTTTGCCTGGAATCACCGGTGCCGGTGCTTTCTCCTACGCTGTACGCGGAATTGCACCTGCAAACGGCGACGACATTGCTGATTCCTACCGAGCATGAAGAGCGTGCGCTGTATGTATTGAGCGGCGAAGTGCAACTGGATGGCGAGCCGATAGAGCCGTACTCGCTGGTGGTATTGCCTGTCGGGGAGGAGATGACTCTGTTTGCTGAAAGCGACAGTCACGCGGTGTTGTTTGGCGGCGCAGCACTGGACGGGCCACGGCGGATCAACTGGAATTTCGTCGCGAGCGATCCGGCAGCGATTGATGAAGCGCGCCGACGCTGGGCGGCCGGGGACTGGCCGACGGTGCCGGGGGAAGTTGAGAGGATCGAATTGCCCTGAGATTTTAGTTGCCCGTGGAACCGCCTTCGCGAGCAAGCCCGCTCCCACATTTGAACGCGACCAAATGTGGGAGCGGGCTTGCTCGCGATGAGGCCGGCACTCACACCGACCAAATCACGATCAACCCTTGAACACTTCATCCAACAAGTTATGCATCGACGTGAACGCCCGAGCAGCGATCTTCGCGTCATACATCATCATGCCCGGTACCTTGGCATGCGGGTCGGTGAACGAATGGAACGCACCGCCGTAGCTCAGTAACTGCCAGTCCACACCGGCCGCGTTCATTTCCTCTTCGAACGCTGGCAACTGCTCCTTCGGCACCAGTGGATCAGAGGCGCCATGAAGTACCAGCACCTTACCCTTGATATTCTTCGCATCGGCCGGATTCGGCGTGTCCAGCGTGCCGTGGAACGATACCGCAGCTTTCACCGGCGCACCGGTACGGGCGAACTCCAGGGCACAGCAGCCTCCGAAGCAGAAACCGTAGGTCGCCAGTTTCGAAGTATCGACCGCCACCTCGCCCTGACTCTGCAACTGTTCGAACGCCGCCTGCATGCGCTTGCGCAGCAATGCGCGGTCATTCTTCAACGGCATCATTGCCGCGCCTGCCTCGTCATTGTTCGTCGGACGAACCGATTGACCGTAAAGATCTGCGATCAGCACCACATAACCCTTGGATGCCACCGACTTGGCGATCTCTTCGGCACCAGCGCTGACGCCCATCCAGTTCGGCGCCATCAACAAACCCGGGCGCGGGCCTTTATGGTCGGCATCGAAGGCCAGACGGCTTTCGTAAGCCTGGCCATCAATCTGATAGGCAACGGAACGTACAGTGATTTGGCTCATTTCTGACTCCTGATTTTTTAACACCAGAATGAAAAAACCCGCCGAAGCGGGTTTTTCTACAACACGGTCAAGCCGACAGTTCGACCAACAGCTTGTTCAGACGGCGCACATACGCCGCCGGGTCTTTCAAGCTGTCGCCGGCCGCCAGGGCCGCCTGATCGAAGAGGATGTGCGACAGGTCGCCGAAGCGCTCGTCGCTCTGCTCGTTGTCGAGCTTCTCGATCAGCGGGTGAGCCGGGTTGAATTCGAAGATCGGCTTCGAATCCGGAACCTTCTGGCCGCTAGCTTCGAGGATCTGGCGCATCTGCAAGCCCAGGTCCTGCTCGCCGATGGCCAGGATCGCCGGCGAATCGGTCAGGCGATGGGACACCCGAACTTCCGCAACGGATTCGCCCAGCGCGGTCTTCAGACGTTCAACCAGACCTTCTTTAGCCTTGGCGACTTCTTCCGCAGCCTTCTTGTCCTCTTCCGAGTCCAGGTTGCCGAGGTCCAGGTCACCGCGCGCCACGTCGACAAAGCTCTTGCCGTCGAAGTCGCTGAGGTAGCTCATCAGCCACTCGTCGATGCGATCGGTCAGCAGCAGCACTTCGATGCCTTTCTTGCGGAAGACTTCCAGGTGCGGGCTGTTCTTGACCTGCGCGTAGGTTTCGCCGGTCAGGTAGTAGATCTTGTCCTGACCTTCCTTGGCGCGCGCCAGGTACTCGACCAGGCCAACAACCTGCTCGCCATCGTCGCCATGGGTCGAGGCGAAACGCAGCAGGCCGGCGATTTTTTCCTTGTTGGCGAAATCTTCTGCCGGGCCTTCTTTCATGACCTGACCGAAGTTTTTCCAGAAGCCCTTGTATTGCTCAGGCTCGTTCTTCGCCAGTTTTTCCAGCATGTCCAGCACGCGCTTGGTCAGCGCCGACTTCATGGAATCGATGATCGGGTCTTTCTGCAGGATTTCCCGCGATACGTTCAGCGACAGGTCGTTGGAATCGACCACGCCCTTGATGAAGCGCAGGTACAACGGCAGGAAGGACTCAGCCTGATCCATGACGAACACGCGCTGCACGTACAGTTTCAGGCCTTTCGGCGCTTCACGCTGGTACAGGTCGAACGGTGCACGGCTCGGCACGTACAGCAGCGAGCTGTATTCCAGCTTGCCTTCGACCTTGTTGTGGCTCCAGCTCAGTGGGTTTTCGAAGTCGTGCGCGATGTGCTTGTAGAACTCCTGGTATTCCTCGTCCTTGATCTCGGTACGCGGACGGGTCCACAGGGCGCTGGCGCGGTTGACGGTTTCCCATTCAACGGCCGGCTTCTCTTCGCCCTCGGTGGCTGCCACTTCTTTCGGCAACTCGATCGGCAAGGCGATGTGGTCGGAGTACTTCTTGATGATGTTGCGCAGGCGCCAGCCATCGGCGAACTCGTCTTCACCGGACTTCAGGTGCAGGACGATGCGAGTGCCGCGCTCGGCCTTGTCGATGGTCGCAACTTCGAAGTTACCTTCGCCCTTGGACGACCAGTGCACGCCTTCGCTGGCAGCGCTGCCGGCACGACGGCTGAACACATCGACTTTGTCGGCGACGATGAAAGCGGAGTAGAAACCGACACCGAACTGGCCGATCAGGTGCGAGTCTTTCTTCTGGTCGCCGGTCAGGTGCTTCATGAAATCGGCGGTGCCGGATTTGGCGATGGTCCCCAGGTGGGTGATCGCGTCTTCGCGGCTCATGCCGATACCGTTGTCTTCGAGGGTGACGGTTTTAGCGTCCTTGTCGAAGCTCACGCGGATTTTCAGTTCGGCACCACCTTCCAGCAGCTCTGGCTTGGCCAGGGCTTCGAAACGTAATTTGTCGACAGCGTCAGAGGCGTTCGAGATCAATTCGCGAAGGAAAATTTCCTTGTTGGAATACAGCGAATGGATCATGAGGTGCAACAGTTGCTTCACCTCGGTCTGGAAGCCCAGGGTTTCCTTTTGAGTTTCCACACTCATGGTCATCAAACTCCAATCAGATGGCATAAGCCGCGACCTTGAAGGTCGGCGGCGGGTTGTCCTCAGAGTTTGGGGCACCGTTCAGGATTTCAAGGGCTCTTCGAGTTTGAAATGTGCACGGGCCGTGGCAATGGGTTCGGCTTCGGTGCTTTGCCAGGCGGTAATCGCCACATTGGCGACCCGGCGCCCCTGGCGACACACCTGGCATCGGGCCCAGGTATCGCGAAACTGCCCGGCACGCAGGTAATCCAGGGAGAAGTCGATGATTTTCGGCACCCCGGGCGATCCGGTAAACACCAACAGGTGCAGCGCGGCGGCCAACTCCATGAAACCGGCAATCACACCACCATGAATCGCCGGCAACAAAGGGTTACCAATGTTGTCCTTGTTCGCTGGCAGTTTGAACAGCAGCTCATCTCCCACCCGTGAACATTCGACGCCGATCAGCCGGGCATAAGGAATCAAATCCAGCAGCGAGGCGTAGTCACCCTGCTCGTGGGCCTTTTGCAATTGCTCCTTCAGAGACTCGCTCATTGCACACCTCCGGCAACCGCGCCACCAAAGCCCTTGGTGCCTTTGAGGCCCTTGCCCATGCGCATGAAAGTGCCCATCACATAGGCAATGGGTTGCTCGGGGTCATCCTGATAGGCGAAGCCACGGGCGAAAATCACGTCGGTGGTGACGCGATAGCACTGGGCAAAGCCGTAGACATCTTTATGCGGCTCGGCGGCATGCATGTAGTCGATGCGCAGATCGAGGGTCGGGCAGACCTCGAACTCCGGGAGCACGCAAAGCGTCGCCATGCCACAGGCCGTGTCCATCAGCGAGGTCAGCGCCCCACCATGAATCACGCCGGTTTCGGGATTGCCGACGATCTGCGGGCTGTACGGCAACACAATCGTCAGCCCTTCGCTGCTGGCGCTGTGAACGCGTAGTCCAAGTACCTGGCAGTGTCGCAGCGCCGACAGAAAGCGCATCGCACGCTCAAAAACGGGGTTTTCAGCCATTTGATAAAAACTCTTGTTTATATCCGTACAGTGCAGTGGCGGTCCGGGTAAAAGTTCCGCATTAGAGCAAACTTATATATCTGAAAGAATTAAGGAACTTAACCCTGATGCGTGGGTTCTTAAGGCCAGTAGATGCTTTTCATCAGGAGAAACACCCCATGCGTAAGACTTTAGCTATTGCCTTGATGTTGACCGCTTCCCTCGGTCTCGCTGCCTGCGATAAAAAATCCGAGGACAAAGCTCAAGATGCTAACCAACATGCTGAGCAAGCCCAGCAAAAAATGAACGAAGCACAGGATAAAGTGAACGACGCGGCGAAAGAAAACGCCGAAGCCGCCAAAAGTCAGGCTGAATCGAACGCAGCAGCGGCGAAAGAGGCTACGCCGGCCGCTCCGGAAGCACCTAAGAACTAATGCGGTTTTTAGCGTGATAAAAGAAAACCCGCCAAGTGCGGGTTTTCTTTTGTCTTCAAAAAAGCGGTTAGAGCAAAATCGTACGAAAGGTCGGACTAATCATCAGCAACAACGAACAGATTAATCCCACCAGCCAAACCAGACTGCGTTGCCAGGCCAGGTCTTTCCAGTAACACACCAGATAAATAACCCGCGCAATCACAAAGATGATCGCCAGACAATCGATAAGCCATCCCGCCGTCTGCGTGGTATGCGCCATCAACACACCCACCGCAAACAACATGAACGCTTCGAAACTATTCTGATGCGCTGCCACCGCCCGGGCACCAAAGCCTGTGAGTTGCATCTGCTGTTGGCGCGGCAGGTGGTTGTCGTAGCCGCCCTGCTCTTTCATGGCCCTGGACACAGGCATTCGCGCCAGATAGATCAACACCGCACTGATAAACACGCACCAGAATGGAATACTCATCAAGCAGCCTCTTTGATCACCTCCGGCAATGGCGCCTCTGTAGGGGTATAGACCATCACGTCGAGAACGTCGGAATGAAACTCTCGGCGGTACAACACAAACACGACGCCGGCACTCATCAACATGAACAACCATGGGCTGACAAACCAGGCCAGCATGGTCATGCCGAAGTAGTAGGAACGCAGCCCGAAGTTGAACTGGTTGGCGGCCATGGAGATGACTCGGGCTGCCCGGTTCGCAAAGGCTTTACGCTCCTGCTCCGAGACATGGCGCTCACCGACCATGGGTGCCGAGCCCACCAGGATGGCCGCGAAATTGTACTGACGCATGCACCAGCTAAAGGTAAAGAACGCATAGACAAACACCAGCGCCAGGCACAGCAACTTGATTTCCGACATGCCCTGGGACGCCTGTTGCACCATCGGGATATCCGCCAGCAATGAAACCGCCCGCTCCGAAGCCCCTAGCACCGTGAGAATACCGGCCAGGATAATCAACGTACTGGAGGCGAAGAACGAAGCATTGCGTTCCAGATTGCCGATCACGCTGGCATCGGCGATGCGGTTGTCGCGCAGCAGCATGCGGCGCATCCAGTCCTCACGATACAGGTGCAGCACACTGGCCAGACACGCGGTGTCACGGCCTTTCCATGTGGCATAGCGGGTGTACCCGCCCCAGCAGATAACGAACCAGATAGCGGCAAGGATGTGGATCAGGTTGGCTTGGATGAACGACATGCAGGTCCTTGTGATGTGCAAGAGGAGTACCGAATCCCTGTGGGAGCGGGCTTGCTCGCGAAGGCGGCTTATCAGTGAACATTGATGTTGACTGACCCACCGTCTTCGCGAGCAAGCCCGCTCCCACATCAGGTTTTGCAATGCTTCGACGTTAGCGCAACAGAAAAGACACCGCATCACCCCATAAAAAATGCCCCGTATCAATCGATACGGGGCATTTCTGTTTTGTGACGGACCGGTAAAGCTTAAGCCAGTGCTTCTTCGCGCTTGCCCAGCAGGCGATCGCAAACCACCGCAACCACCAGAGTCATTACCGAAGGCACCAGCCAGGCCAGGCCCTGTTCGCTCAGCGGCAGGTGCGCCAGTTGCGTCGGCATCCAGTCCGCCAGCCCGGCGCCCTTGAGGGCGTCGATCAGGCCGAAGATGAACGACACCAGCATCACCGGACCAAGGATACGACCCTGCTCATGCCAGAAGTCCTTGCAGAAGCTCAACGCCACCAGAACGATGCACGGTGGGTAGATCGCGGTGAGCACCGGGATCGAGAACGCAATCAGCTTGGTCAGGCCCAGGTTGGACACCAGCAGGGAAAACGCCGCCAGGATAATCACCAGGGTCTTGTAGGACAGTGGCAGTACGCGACTGAAGTACTCGGCGCAGGCACACGTCAGGCCGACTGCGGTCACCAGACACGCCAGCGAGATCAGCACGGCAAGGAAACCGCTGCCCAGCGAACCGAAGGTGTGCTGCACGTAGGCGTGCAATACCGCCGCGCCATTGGTAGCGCCAGCGGCCACTTCGTGGCTGCCCGAACCGAGACGGAACAGACTGACATACACCAGCGCCAGGCCCACACCGGCAATCAGACCGGCGATGATCGCGTAGCGGGTGATCAGTGCCGGCGACTCGACGCCGCGGGAGCGGATGGCGTTAACGATAACGATGCCGAACACCAGGGCGCCCAGGGTATCCATGGTCAGGTAACCATTGATGAAGCCTTGGGAAAACGGGGCCGCCATGTATTCAGGGGTTGCATGACCAACGTCACCGGCCGGCAGGGCGAATGCTGCAATGCCCAGCACGGCCAGGGCGATGATCTTCAGCGGAGCGAGAAAACGCCCTACGGTATCCAGCAAACGACCCGGATACAGCGAGATGAAGAACACCAGCAGGAAGTAAACCGAGCTGTACAGGAACAGCGCCAGCGGGCTCTCGCCGGTCAGCGGCGCCAGGCCCACTTCGAACGATACTGTCGCGGTACGAGGCGTCGCGAACAGCGGTCCTACGGCCAGATAGCAAGCAGCTGCCAACAAGCCACCCGCCACTTTACCGATCGGGCTGCTCAACGCATCCATTGCACCACCGACCTTGGCCAGCGCCACAACGGTGATCACCGGCAAACCCACGGCAGTGACCAGAAAACCCAGCGCCGCCATCCAGACATTAGGCCCGGACTGCAAACCGACGATAGGCGGGAAGATGATGTTGCCAGCCCCGACGAACAGGGCAAACGTCATAAAACCAAGTGCCAGGATGTCCTGGCCTTTCAACACTTTCATTAAGGAAATACCACACTACTGAATCGGAATTTAGAGAGGGATTTCCCTATGGGTGAGGGAAATGCTGTCAGTCCGTATAAGACCGACCCTTTTAGCGCGTTGCAGCCTTGTGGGCCGCGGACGCAAAAATGGCGAGTAGCCTAACTAATTTGGACCAGAAACGCACTGTTAGAGGGCGAACTATCCGATACACGACATTTCCGTGTCGCGTTTATGCATATAAATGGTTGGTGTCTGTAAGTCCGCCTTCGCGGGCAAGCCCGCTCCCACATTTTGTACGCGTTCCAATGTGGGAGCGGGCTTGCCCGCGAAGGGGCCAGCACAGCCAACACAAATGCCGGAAACGACAAAGGCCACCCGAAGGTGGCCTTTGTTTGGTGAAGCGTCAGCTAAGCGCGAGGCTTACTTGACAGCCCAACCGGTCAGCTCGGCCAGGGCCTTGCCGATGTCTGCCAGCGAACGCACGGTTTTAACGCCTGCGTCTTGCAGAGCAGCGAATTTCTCGTCTGCAGTGCCTTTGCCGCCAGAGATGATTGCGCCAGCATGGCCCATGCGCTTGCCCGGAGGAGCAGTCACACCAGCGATGTAGGAAACAACCGGCTTGGTCACGTGTGCCTTGATGTAGGCAGCCGCTTCTTCTTCAGCCGAACCGCCGATCTCGCCGATCATCACGATCGCTTCGGTCTTCGGATCTTCCTGGAACAGCTTCAGGATGTCGATGAAGTTCGAACCCGGGATCGGGTCACCACCGATGCCGACGCAAGTCGACTGACCGAAACCGGCGTCAGTAGTCTGCTTCACAGCTTCGTAGGTCAGGGTGCCGGAACGGGAAACGATACCGACCTTGCCTGGCAAGTGAATGTGACCTGGCATGATGCCGATCTTGCATTCGCCTGGAGTGATCACGCCTGGGCAGTTAGGGCCGATCAGGGTAACACCCAGCTCGTCGCACTTAACTTTAGCGTCCAGCATGTCCAGGGTAGGAATGCCTTCGGTGATGCAGACGATCAGCTTGATGCCGCCGAAAGCAGCTTCCAGGATCGAGTCCTTGCAGAAAGGAGCCGGAACGTAGATCACGCTGGCGGTGGCACCAGTGGCCGCTACGGCGTCTTTCACGGTGTTGAACACTGGCAGGCCCAGGTGCTCGGTACCGCCTTTGCCTGGAGTTACACCACCAACCATCTTGGTGCCGTACTCGATGGCTTGCTGGGTGTGGAAACTACCTTGCGAACCGGTAATACCCTGGCAGATAACTTTGGTGTCTTTATTGATCAGGACGCTCATTATTTGCCCTCCGCAGCTTTAACGACTTGTTGAGCAGCGTCGGTCAGGCTGGTAGCAGCGATGATGTTCAAACCGCTTTCTGCCAGTACTTTAGCGCCCAGCTCAGCGTTGTTGCCTTCAAGGCGAACAACAACCGGGATTTTCACGCCGACTTCTTTCACTGCACCGATGATGCCTTCGGCAATCATGTCGCAACGAACGATGCCGCCGAAGATGTTGACCAGTACTGCAGCGACGTTAGTGTCGGACAGGATGATCTTGAACGCTTCGGTAACGCGCTCTTTGGTAGCACCGCCGCCCACGTCGAGGAAGTTGGCTGGCTTGCCGCCATGCAGGTTGACGATGTCCATGGTACCCATGGCCAGGCCAGCACCGTTGACCATGCAACCGATGTTGCCTTCCAGCGCTACATAGTTCAGTTCGAACTTGGCAGCGTGCGCTTCGCGCGGATCGTCTTGCGACGGATCGTGGAAAGTCTTCAGCTTAGGCTGACGGTACATGGCGTTGGCGTCGATGTTGATCTTGGCGTCCAGGCAGTGCAGATCGCCGTCAGCCTTGATCACCAGCGGGTTCACTTCCAGCAGGGCCAGATCGTGATCCTGGAACAGTTTGGCCAGACCTACGAAGATCTTGGCGAACTGGGCAACTTGCTTGCCTTCCAGACCCAACTGGAATGCCAGCTCGCGACCCTGGAATGGCTGAGCGCCAACCAGTGGATCGATAGTGGCTTTCAGAATTTTTTCTGGAGTGTCGTGAGCGATTTTCTCGATGTCCACGCCACCTTCGGTGGAAGCCATGAACACGATACGACGGCTCGAACGGTCAACGACAGCGCCCAGGTACAGCTCTTTAGCGATATCAGTGCACGATTCAACCAGGATCTTGGTGACTGGCTGACCATTGGCGTCAGTCTGGTAAGTCACCAGACGCTTGCCCAGCCACTGCTGTGCGAAGGCTTTGGCGTCTTCTTTGCTGCGAACCAGCTTTACGCCGCCCGCTTTACCGCGACCACCGGCGTGGACCTGGGCTTTGACAACCCACTCGCTGCCGCCGATTTTGTCGCAAGCTTCTGCTGCTGCTTCCGGGGTGTCTACCGCGTAACCGGTGGAAACTGGCAGGCCGTATTCAGCGAACAGCTGCTTACCCTGATACTCGTGAAGATTCATGCTTATTACCGTCTTCGTTAGGTACTGCGCATTCGGTGCTGCACTCATTCAAGTGCCGCACCACCTGTGACTGCTGCTTGCATAGCTGAGCTATGCAAGACTGCGTCCAGCGGATATTCCGCGGTGAGTCTTGCGTGCAAGGCTCACGACGGGCCAAACCGCCGTGGTTTCTTATTATGTCTTAACGCTTCTTGCGGTTGGCGATGTGGATGGCGCCGCCATTCACTGCCAGAGCAGCTTCGTGCAAGGCTTCAGACAGGGTCGGATGGGAGAAAACCATCATGCCCAGGTCTTCAGCGCTGGTGCCGAATTCCATACCGATCGCGCCCTGCTGAACCAGTTCGGCAGCGCTTGGGCCAATCACGTGGACGCCCAGTACGCGGTCTGTCTTGGCATCTGCGATGACCTTGACGAAACCGCCGGTATCGTTGGCAGCCATGGCACGGCCGGAGGCTGCGAACGGGAAGGTGCCGACGTTAACTTCAACGCCTTCGGCTTTCAAGGCCTGCTCGGTTTTACCAACCCACGCGATTTCCGGGTGAGTATAAATAACCGAAGGGATCAAATCATAGTTCATCTGGGCCTTGTGGCCTTTGATGCGCTCGACAACCATGATGCCTTCTTCGGACGCCTTGTGCGCCAGCATCATGCCGCGAACCACGTCGCCGATGGCGTAAACGCCCGGTACGGTGGTGGCGCAGTGATCGTCAACGTGCACGAAACCGCGCTCGTCCAGGGTCACGCCGCAGTCGGCAGCCAACAGATCAGTGGTCACCGGGCGGCGACCAACGGCTACGATCAGCTTGTCGAAAGTGATGTTCTGTTCGCCGTTGGCATCGGTGTAGTTCACAACGACTTCGTTGCCGTTAACCTTCGAACCGGTTACGCGAGCGCCCAGCTTGATGTCCAGACCCTGTTTGGTCAGGGTTTTCAGCGCTTCCTTGGAAACAGCGGTGTCGGCTGCCATCAGGAAGGTGTCCAGGGCTTCCAGGACAGTCACTTCTGCACCCAGACGCGACCAGACCGAACCCAGTTCCAGACCGATCACGCCAGCGCCGATCACGCCCAGACGTTTTGGAACGGATTGGAATTCCAGGGCGCCAGTCGAATCGACGATCACATTCTGGTCGACCGGAGCCGGTGGAATGTCGATCGGACGCGAGCCCGGAGCGAGGATGACGTTTTCGGCTTCGATGATTTCTACCGAGCCATCAGGCTTGGTGACTTCGACTTTCTTGCCGGCCAGCAGCTTGCCGTGACCCTGGATGGAGGTCACACCGTTGGCTTTGAACAGGGTCGCAACGCCGGAGGTCAGGCCTTTGACGATGTTGGCTTTACGGCCGACCATCGCTGGCACGTCCATGGTCACGCCAGCGTGATTGATACCGTGGATCGCGAAACCGTCCTGGGCTTCGTGGAATTTCCACGAGCTGTCCAGCAGGGCCTTGGATGGAATGCAGCCGACGTTCAGGCAAGTACCGCCCAGAGCCAGTTTGCCTTCCTTGTCGGTGTACTTCTCGATACAGGCAGTGGAGAGACCCAACTGCGCGGCCTTGATGGCAGCGACGTAACCGCCAGGGCCCGCACCGATCACTACTACGTCAAATTTCTGCGACATTCAAAAAATCCTCTTTAGCGAAAAGCTTCAAGCCGCGAGCGGCAAGCCAGGCTGCGGGTTTTCCGACAGCACGGGCTTGCAGCTCATGGCTGCTTCTATCAGATATCCAGCAACAGACGAGCCGGATCTTCCAGCAGGTTCTTGATGGTCACCAGGAAGGTCACAGCTTCTTTGCCATCGATCAGACGGTGATCGTAGGACAGTGCCAGGTACATCATCGGACGGATAACGACCTGACCGTTGATGGCCATAGGACGCTGGATGATGTTGTGCATGCCCAGGATGGCGGCTTGTGGCGGGTTGACGATCGGGGTCGACATCATCGAACCGAAAGTACCGCCGTTGGTGATGGTGAACGTACCACCGGTCATTTCGTCCATCGACAGTTTGCCGTCGCGGGCTTTCTTGCCGAAGGTGGCGATGCCGCCTTCGATTTCAGCCAGGCTCATCAGTTCGGCGTTACGCAGAACCGGTACAACCAGGCCGCGATCGCTGGAAACTGCAACGCCGACGTCAGCGTAGCCGTGGTAAACGATGTCGCCGCCGTCGATCGAGGCGTTGACAGCCGGGAAGCGTTTCAGCGCTTCGGTGGCCGCTTTCACGAAGAACGACATGAAGCCCAGGCGTACGCCGTTGTGGCTCTTCTCGAACAGGTCCTTGTACTTCGAACGCAGCGCCATGACTTCGGTCATGTCGACTTCGTTGAAAGTGGTCAGCATCGCCATGTTCGACTGGGCTTCAACCAGACGCTTGGCCACGGTGGCACGAACGCGGGTCATCGGAACGCGCTTCTCGATGCGGTCGCCAGCAGCGAACACAGGAGCAGCGGCAGCCGGAGCAGCAGCCTTGGCAGGTGCGGCAGCAGGAGCAGCTTTCTTGGCTTCGACAGCGGCAACCACGTCTTCCTTGGTCACACGGCCATCTTTGCCGGTGCCTTTGACGGAAGCCAGGTTGATGCCGTTTTCTTCGGCCAGCTTGCGAGCGGCTGGAGCTGCGATAGCGTCTTCGTCAGCGCCGGCAGCCGGAGCTGCGGCAGCGGCGGCCGGAGCAGCAGCGGCAGCCGGAGCAGCTGCAGCAGCACCGCCTTCAACGATGGAGCCCAGGACTTCGTCGGACAGAACGGTGTCGCCTTCGTTCTTGACGATAGCGCCCAGCACGCCGTCAGCAGTAGCCAACACTTCCAGCACGACCTTGTCGGTTTCGATGTCGACGATCAATTCGTCGCGCTTGACCGCGTCGCCCGGTTGTTTGTGCCAGGTGGCAACGGTGCCATCGGCAACCGATTCCGGGAAAGTGGGGGCTTTGATCTCGATAGCCATTGTCTGTGGTTCCTTAAATTCGGTTTCAGGTGCGCGAAGGCGTTAAACAGTAAAGGCGTCTTGCAGCAGTTGTTCCTGCTGCTCGGCGTGCATCGATGCGTAACCGCATGCAGGTGCAGCAGAAGCCTCACGGCCCGCGTACTCGAGTACGAGAGACTTGTTGAGGTTGCTGATGCTGCGACGCATGTGGTGTTGGCTGCAGTACCAGGCACCCTGGTTCATCGGCTCTTCCTGACACCAAACGGCATGCTTGACGTTGGTATAAGGAGCCAGGACTTCTTTCAAGTCGTCCTCAGGGAATGGGTACAGCTGCTCGATACGCACGATGGCGATGTCGTCACGACCTTCGGCACGGCGTTTTTCCAGCAGGTCGTAGTAGACCTTGCCGCTACACAGAACAACGCGCTCGACCTTTTTCGGGTCTTGGGCATCGATTTCCGGGATGACGGTCTGGAACGAACCTTCAGCCAGATCTTCCAGCGTCGAGATGGCCAGCTTGTGGCGCAGCAGCGACTTCGGAGTCAGGACTACCAGTGGTTTGCGCAGTGGGCGAATCACCTGACGGCGCAGCAAATGGTAGATCTGAGCCGGCGTCGTCGGCATGCAAACCTGAATGTTGTGCTCGGCGCACAACTGCAGGTAACGCTCCAGACGAGCCGAGGAGTGCTCCGGACCCTGACCTTCATAACCGTGTGGCAGCAGCATGGTCAGACCGCACAGACGGCCCCACTTGTGCTCGCCGCTGGTGATGAACTGGTCAATCACTACCTGGGCGCCGTTGGCGAAGTCGCCGAACTGGGCTTCCCAGATAACCAGGGCATTCGGCGTGGTGGTCGAGTAACCGTACTCGAACGCCAATACCGCTTCTTCGGACAGGAACGAGTCGTACAGGTCAAAACGCGGTTGACCGTCGTACAGGTTCTGCAGCGGGATGTAGGTGCCCGCATCTTTCTGGTTGTGCAGGACCGCATGGCGGTGCGAGAACGTACCGCGACCGATGTCCTGGCCAGTCATGCGAATCGGGTGACCTTCGAACGCCAGGGTCGCGTACGCCATGGTTTCGGCGTAACCCCAGTTGATCGGCAGGCCGCCGGCTTGCATCTTCTGGCGGTCTTCGTAGATCTTGGCAACCTGGCGCTGAACCACGAAGCCTTCCGGGATTTCCAGCAGCTTGGCGGACAGTTCCTGCAAGGTCTTGAGGTCGAAGCGAGTGTCGTGACGCGCGGTCCAGGCGTGGCCCAGATACGGACGCCAGTCCACGAACAACTCTTTGTTCGGCTCTTTGACCAGGCTTTTCACTACGTGCAGACCGTTGTCCAGCGCGTTGCGGTATTCGTCGACTTTCGCCTGAACACGCTCTGCGTCCATCACACCGCCCTGGGTCAGACGATCGGCATACAGCTCACGGGTGGTGCGCTGTTTGGTGATCTGCTGATACATCAGAGGCTGGGTACCGCTTGGCTCGTCGGCCTCGTTGTGGCCGCGACGACGGTAGCAGACCAGGTCGATCACCACGTCACGCTTGAACTGCATGCGGTAGTCGATGGCCAGCTGGGTCACGAACAATACAGCTTCCGGATCATCACCATTCACATGGAGGATCGGTGCCTGGATCATTTTCGCAACGTCGGTCGCGTACTCGGTGGAACGCGAGTCCAGCGGGTTGCTGATGGTGAAACCGACCTGGTTGTTGATCACGATGTGCACGGTACCGCCGGTCTTGAAACCGCGGGTCTGCGACATCTGGAAGGTTTCCATGACCACGCCCTGACCTGCGAACGCAGCGTCACCGTGGATGGAGATCGGCAGAACCTTCTCACCGGTCTGGTCGTTGCGACGGTCCTGACGGGCGCGAACCGAACCCTCGACCACCGGGGAAACGATTTCCAGGTGGGACGGGTTGAACGCCATGGCCAGGTGAACTTCACCGCCGGTGGTCATCACGTTGGACGAGAAGCCCTGGTGGTATTTCACGTCACCGGAACCCAGCTCGACCTTCTTCTTGCCTTCGAACTCGTCGAACAGCTCGCGCGGGTTCTTGCCGAAGGTGTTGACCAATACGTTCAGACGGCCACGGTGGGCCATGCCGATGACGATTTCCTTGGTGCCGTAGGAACCGGAACGCTGGATCAGCTCGTCGAGCATCGGAATCAGGCTTTCGCCGCCTTCCAGACCGAAACGCTTGGTACCCGGGTATTTGGTGCCCAGGTATTTTTCCAGGCCTTCGCCGGCGGTCACGCGCTCGAGCAGGTGGCTCTTGATGTCGGCGGAGTACACCGGACGACCACGCACGCTTTCCAGACGCTGCTGGAACCACTGGCGCTGCTCGGAATCGGTGATGTGCGTGAATTCAGCGCCGATGGTGCGGCAATATGTCTGCTGCAACGCTTCGTGAATTTCGCGTAGGCTCGCTTCCTCTTTGCCGATGAACAGGTCGCCGGCACGGAAGGTCGTATCAAGATCGGCATTGGTCAAGCCGTAATGATTGATCGACAGGTCTGCAGGTGCAGGACGCTGCCACAGCCCCAGCGGGTCAAGCTGGGCTGCCTGGTGGCCACGCATACGGTAGGCCTGGATCAATCGCAGCACTTCAACTTGCTTCTTCTCGTGCTCACTGCTCACGCTGCCGGCGGAAACCGGTTGGGCGCGGCGCTGGTTCTTTGCCAGCAAGACGAAATGATCGCGAATTGTGGAGTGCGAAACATCGGTGGCAGGGTTGCCGTCAGCAGGCAACTTCTGGAAGTAGGTGCGCCACTCTTCTGGCACAGCGTTAGGGTCGTGCAGGTAGAGCTCGTAAAGCTCTTCCACATAGGCAGCGTTACTACCGGATAGGTAGGCACTGTTCCACATGCGCTGCATCACGCTTTCTTGCATGCTTGGTCACCCTCGGTTAGGGGAACACCATCGGTGTCGACACCGAGCAAACTTGCAGAAGTCCGAATGCAGCGACTAAAACAAGCCACTAGGATCACACTGATAGTCCGGGTACCAGCCCGGATGCCCCTGCTTGTCTCATTTCTTCAAAATAAGAGCCGCAGCCTTTTAAGCTGCTGCTCAGGTTAAAACTACGGCGCCGGTTGAAGCCTGCGCCGTAGCATCTACGGGTACAGCGGTTCTACGGGTACAACAGCTGAATCACACGCCGCTCGAAAGCAACATGTTACGGATGTGACCGATGGCCTTAGTCGGGTTCAGGCCTTTCGGACAAACGTTGACGCAGTTCATGATCCCGCGGCAGCGGAATACGCTGAACGGGTCATCCAGCGAAGCCAGACGCTCGGACGTCTTGGTGTCACGGCTGTCTGCCAGGAAGCGGTACGCTTGCAGCAGGGCAGCCGGGCCCAGGAACTTGTCCGGGTTCCACCAGAAGGACGGGCAGGAAGTCGAGCAGCAAGCGCACAGGATGCACTCGTACAGACCGTCGAGCTTTTCACGTTCTTCAGGGGACTGCAGACGCTCGATGGCCGGGGCCGGCGTATCGTTCTGCAGGTATGGCTTAACCTTCTCGTATTGCTTGTAGAAGATGCTCATATCGACGACCAGGTCACGGATAACCGGCAAACCTGGCAGAGGACGAACGATCAACTTGTTACCTTTTACGACAGCAGACAGCGGCGTGATGCACGCCAGGCCGTTTTTGCCGTTGATGTTCATGCCGTCGGAACCGCAAACACCTTCACGGCAAGAGCGACGATAGGAGAAACCCTCGTCCTGCTCTTTGATCAGGGCCAGCACGTCCAGCACCATCAGGTCTTTACCACCGGTATCGACCTGGAATTCCTGCATGAACGGCGCAGCGTCCTGATCAGGGTTGTAGCGATAAACACTGACTTGCAACATGGCGGTCACCCTTAATAAGTCCGGACTTTAGGTTCGAAAGTCGGAACAGTCTTCGGCGAGAAGTTCACAGCACGCTTGGTCACGCGCTTGTCACCCGGGAAGTACAGGGTGTGGCACAGCCAGTTTTCGTCGTCACGGTCTTCGAAGTCTTCACGGGCGTGCGCACCGCGGGACTCTTTACGCACTTCGGCAGCGATGGCGGTAGCTTCAGCCACTTCCAGCAGGTTTTGCAGTTCCAGCGCTTCGATACGGGCAGTGTTGAACGCCTGCGACTTATCGTTGATCTTCACGTTAGCGATGCGCTTGCGCAGGTCAGCCAGCTGGGCAATACCCTTCTGCATGTATTCGCCGGTACGGAATACACCGAAGTAGTTCTGCATGCAGTTTTGCAGTTCGCGACGCAGGGTAGCCACATCTTCACCTTCGGTACGCTCGTTCAGAGCGGACAGACGGGCCAGGGCCGCATTGATGTCGGCGTCGGTGGCGTCGTCGTATTCGATACCGTCGGTCAGTGCTTTTTCCAGGTGCAGGCCGGCAGCGCGGCCGAATACCACCAGGTCGAGCAGCGAGTTGCCACCCAGACGGTTGGCACCGTGAACCGATACGCAAGCCACTTCGCCCACGGCGAACAGACCAGGAATGATCTGATCCACGCCATCGGCGTCCTGGGTGATCGCCTGGCCATGAATGTTGGTGGCAACGCCGCCCATCATGTAGTGGCAGGTCGGAACAACCGGAACCGGAGCAACAACCGGGTCAACGTGTGCGAAAGTCTTCGACAGTTCGCAGATGCCTGGCAGACGGCTGTGCAGCACTTCCTCGCCCAGGTGGTCGAGCTTGAGCATTACGTGGTCGCCATTCGGACCGCAACCGTTGCCGGCAATGATCTCTTTAACCATCGAACGGGCAACAACGTCACGACCTGCAAGGTCTTTGGCGTTCGGAGCATAACGCTCCATGAAACGCTCGCCGTGCTTGTTGATCAGGTATCCACCTTCACCACGGCAACCTTCTGTAACCAGTACACCGGCGCCGGCGATACCGGTCGGGTGGAACTGCCACATTTCAATGTCTTGTACCGGTACGCCGGCACGCAGCGCCATGCCAACGCCGTCACCGGTGTTGATCAGGGCGTTGGTGGTCGAAGCGTAGATACGGCCTGCACCGCCGGTCGCCAATACGGTGGCTTTCGCACGGATGTAGGTGGTTTCACCGGTTTCGATGCAGATCGCGATCACACCGACGAACTCGCCTTCGCCGTTTTTCACCAGATCGACAGCGTAGTACTCGTTCAGGAACACGGTACCGGCTTTCAGGTTGCCCTGATAAAGGGTGTGCAACAGCGCGTGACCAGTACGGTCGGAAGCGGCGCAAGTACGCGCAGCCTGGCCGCCTTTACCGTAATCCTTCGACTGGCCGCCGAATGGACGCTGGTAGATACGACCTTGCTCGGTACGCGAGAACGGCATACCCATGTGGTCCAGCTCGTAAACGGCGGCCGGGCCTTCCTGACACATGTATTCGATAGCGTCCTGGTCACCGATGTAGTCGGAACCCTTGACGGTATCGTACATGTGCCAGCGCCAGTCATCGTTCGGGTCGGCAGACGCGATCGCGCAGGTGATGCCGCCTTGAGCGGATACAGTGTGCGAACGGGTCGGGAAAACCTTGGTGATCACGGCAGTCTTGTGACCGCCCTGTGCCAGTTGCAGCGCTGCGCGCATGCCGGCACCGCCACCACCAATAATGATGGCGTCGAAAGAAATCGTTGGAATGTTAGCCATGAATCAGATACCCCAGAGAATCTGCACGCCCCAGACGAAGTAAGCGAACATCGCAACGCCGCATACTGCCTGGAATAGGAAACGTACTGCAGTCGCGGACTTGCCCAGCGCCATTGGCGTCAGGTAGTCGGTCGCGATGGTCCACATGCCGACCCAGGCGTGAGCGCCCAGGGCCACAAGGGCCAGCAGACTGAAGATACGCATCCCGTTGTGGGCGAACAGGCCATGCCATTGGTCATAACCAATGCCAGGATTCGCAGCGAGGTATCCGATCAGGAAAATGAAATAAGCCGCGAGAACGACCGCAGACACACGTTGCGCCATCCAGTCATAAAGACCGGAACGCGAAAGGTTCGTAACGCTGGTTACCATATCCAAACTCCTGCCAGAACGATCAACACCACGGAAACGGCGATGATAATTTTCGAGCCCAGGCGGCCGCCTTCCAGCGTCTCACCGATGCCCATATCCATGATCAAGTGGCGCACACCGGCTACCAGGTGATACAGAAGAGCGGACAGGAGGCCCCATGCTACGAACTTGGCCAGAGGACTGGTCAAGGTTGCCTTCACGTCGGCAAAACCTTCCTCGGAACCCAGGGATTTGCCCAATGCATAAAGCATGAAGCCAAGGCCCAGGAAGAGGATGATGCCGGAAACACGGTGAAGAAACGACGTAACGCCGGTGATGGGGAGTTTGATGGTCCTTAGGTCTAGGTTTACAGGTCGTTGGCTTTTCACGGCTTTTTTTTCACACTGAAGAGCCCCTAACAATCAGGGCAAAGTTGTTGGGGAGTGCACTGGTCAGGTAACCACCACCCAGGGATGCGACCCCCAATAAAGCAGGCCCAAAAGCCCTTGGCGGTCGGTGGCCGAGTATAGACAGTTAGGCTACTAATGACAACGCAATCCCCTAACCCAAACAGCGGATTGCGCAACTGACATAAAAGGCGTAAATGGCAGCCAATTTCGAGAAAAAAGTCCGGTTAAAGCCTTCTGGAGCAAGACTTTAGGCAAATTGACATTCGAATTTATCTCACTATAGTGGTGCGGGCCCTGCGTGGGGGGTCTGTCTGATGATTTCAAGCATAAATAGGAGGCCACATGGCTGACAAAAAAGCGCAGTTGATCATCGAGGGCGCAGCCCCCGTCGAGCTGCCCATTTTAACCGGCACCGTTGGTCCCGATGTTATCGATGTTCGGGGCCTGACGGCCACGGGCCGTTTCACCTTTGACCCAGGCTTCATGTCGACCGCTTCGTGCGAGTCGAAGATCACCTATATCGACGGCGACAACGGCATTCTGCTGCACCGCGGCTACCCGATCGAACAGCTGGCTGAAAAGTCGGACTACCTGGAAACCTGCTATCTGCTGCTCAACGGCGAACTGCCGACCGCAGAACAGAAGGCCCAGTTCGTCAGCACCGTGAAGAACCACACCATGGTTCACGAGCAGCTGAAGACCTTCTTCAACGGCTTCCGTCGCGACGCCCACCCGATGGCCGTCATGTGCGGTGTAGTCGGTGCCCTCTCGGCGTTCTACCACGACTCCCTGGACATCAATAACCCGCAGCATCGCGAAATTTCCGCGATCCGCCTGGTTGCCAAGATGCCGACCCTGGCCGCAATGGTTTACAAGTACTCCATGGGCCAACCCATGATGTACCCGCGCAACGACCTGTCGTACGCGGAAAACTTCCTGCACATGATGTTCAACACCCCGTGCGAGATCAAACCGATCAGCCCGGTACTCGCCAAGGCCATGGACCGGATCTTCATCCTCCACGCCGACCACGAGCAGAACGCCTCGACGTCCACCGTGCGCCTGGCGGGTTCTTCGGGTGCCAACCCGTTTGCCTGTATCGCCGCCGGTATCGCTGCACTGTGGGGCCCAGCCCACGGCGGTGCAAACGAAGCCGTACTGACCATGCTCGATGAAATCGGCGATGTTTCGAACATCGACAAGTTCATTGCCAAGGCCAAGGACAAGAACGATCCGTTCAAACTGATGGGCTTCGGTCACCGCGTTTACAAAAACCGCGACCCACGCGCCACCGTCATGAAGCAGACCTGCGACGAAGTGTTGAAGGAACTGGGCATCCAGAACGATCCGCAACTCGAACTGGCCATGCGCCTGGAAGAGATCGCCCTGACCGACCCATACTTCATCGAACGCTCGCTGTACCCGAACGTCGACTTCTACTCGGGGATCATCCTCAAGGCGATCGGCATTCCAACCAGCATGTTCACCGTGATCTTCGCCCTGGCGCGGACCGTCGGCTGGATCTCCCACTGGAAAGAAATGCTCTCCAGCCCGTACAAGATCGGCCGCCCGCGCCAGCTGTACACCGGCTACGAGTCGCGCGACATCACCAAGCTGGAAGACCGCAAGTAAGATCTGTCTTGCTGTAGCGTGTTGAGTTGTACCGGGAACGGCCTCTGCTTTTTATATAAAGAGCAGGAGGCCGTTTTTGTTTGTGCCTGGCGGTTTTTTTGATCATGGGCATATCCGTTATTTAGGTAACGGCGGCGTCCTACCGGCCGGCCTGATCGCGGGGTTCGTTCGCCTGTGAGAATTGAGTTGGCTGACAGGCCGTCATCGCGAGCAAGCTCGCTCCCACAGGAGGGCGGGGATGTACATGGATTTTGCGCCCGACACCAGTCAACTGTGGGAGCGGGCTTGCTCGCGAAAACGGAGTGTCTGCCAACAGAGATGTTGAATGATCAACCGCCTTCGCGAGCAAGCCCGCTCCCACAGGATCGAGTACACCCACCAAATTCCGGTCGGTAATCGCCCAACAAAAATGCCCCGATCTCTCGACCGGGGCATTGGGTTTCAGTGCAACTTATATATAAAGCGTTGAAGCCTTAGTGCGATACCGCCCCACTCGCCCCAAGCCCCGTCTGCGAACGAACAAACTGCGGGAAGAACAGCGCCCGCTCATTGTCAGCCGCAGTGGACTTGTCGGTGACCGAGAAGAACCAGATCCCGACAAAGGCAATCATCATCGAGAACAGCGCCGGGTACTCATACGGGAAGATGGCTTTCTCGTGATGCATGATCTGCACCCAAATGGTCGGGCCAAGGACCATCAGGCCTACAGCACTGATCAGGCCCATCCAGCCGCCGATCATCGCACCGCGGGTGGTCAGTTTTTTCCAGTACATGGAAAGCAGCAGTACCGGGAAGTTGCAGCTCGCCGCGATGGAGAACGCCAGGCCCACCATGAACGCGATGTTCTGGCTTTCGAACAGAATGCCCAGAACGATGGCCAACACACCCAGGGCAACGGTGGTGATCTTCGAAATGCGAATCTCATCTTTCTCGTTGGCCTTGCCCTTCTTGATCACACTGGCATACAGGTCGTGGGACACCGCCGAAGCACCGGCCAGGGTCAGACCGGCAACTACCGCCAGAATGGTCGCGAACGCCACGGCCGAGATGAAGCCCAGGAAAATGCTGCCACCGACCGCGTTGGCCAGGTGTACCGCCGCCATGTTGTTACCACCGAGCAACGCGCCGGCCGCGTCTTTGAAAGCCGGGTTGGTGCTGACCAACAGGATTGCGCCGAAACCGATGATGAAGGTCAGAATGTAGAAGTAGCCAATGAAACCGGTTGCGTACAGCACGCTCTTGCGGGCTTCCTTTGCGTCACTCACGGTGAAGAAGCGCATCAGGATGTGCGGCAGGCCAGCAGTACCGAACATCAGTGCCAGACCAAGGGAGAACGCCGAGACCGGATCTTTCACCAGGCCGCCCGGGCTCATGATCGCTTCACCTTTAGGGTGAACCTTGATGGCCTCGGAAAACAGCACGCTGAAGTCGAAGTTGACGTGTTTCATCACCATCAGCGCCATGAAGGAGGCACCGGAAAGCAACAGAACAGCCTTGATGATTTGCACCCAGGTAGTCGCCAGCATGCCGCCGAACAACACGTAAAGGCACATCAGCACGCCCACCAGAATCACCGCTACGTGATAGTCGAGGCCGAACAGCAGCTGGATCAGCTTGCCGGCACCCACCATCTGCGCGATCAGGTAGAACGCCACCACCACCAGCGAACCACAAGCGGACAACGTGCGGATCTGGGTTTGCCCGAGGCGGTAGGACGCCACATCGGCAAAGGTGTACTTGCCCAGGTTACGCAGGCGCTCGGCGATCAGGAACAGAATGATCGGCCACCCCACCAGGAAGCCGATCGAATAGATCAGCCCGTCATAGCCGGAAGCGAACACCAGTGCGGAGATCCCCAGGAACGAGGCGGCCGACATGTAGTCGCCGGCAATCGCCAGGCCGTTCTGGAATCCGGTGATTTTGCCCCCCGCCGCATAGTAGTCCGCAGCCGATTTGTTGCGCTTGGAGGCCCAGTAAGTAATGCACAGGGTTGCACCCACGAACACGACGAACATCAGGATCGCAGCGACGTTGAGGGGTTGTTTGTGCACTTCACCGGTCAGGGCGTCAGCCGCCCAGACGCCCGGTGCAAAAGCCGCGATGCTCAATAGAGCCAGTAGACGCCGGATCATTGCTGAGCCTCCTTGAGAATCAGATTGTTCAGGTCGTCAAACTCGCCGTTGGCACGTCGTACGTAGATGCCGGTGAGGACGAAGGCCGAAACAATCAGCCCGACGCCAATCGGTATGCCCCAGGTAATCGAAGACTCGGGACTGATTTTCGTCCCCAGCACTTGCGGCCCGTAGGCAATCAAAAGGATGAATGCGGAGTAAAGCCCAAGCATGATCGCCGAAAGAATCCAGGCGAATCGTTCCCTCTTGCTAACCAGCTCCTTGAAGCGCGGGCTGTTTTGAATCGAGAGGTAAATGCTGTCGTTCATTGTTTTTATCCTCGCAGCACAGATTTAGTTGGAACGGTATCCACTCTATGCGGCTGCGGGGCAGGTTCCAGACGACCTTAGTCTTAGAACCACATGACGTTTTCGCCAATTTCAAGCATGTGCAAAATAAATGTGGGAGCGGGCTTGCTCGCGAAGGGGCCATAACATTCAACTTTATTGTTGTCTGTTACACCGCTTTCGCGAGCAAGCCCGCTCCCACAAGTTAAAGCGAGGCGACTGTTATTTAGTCCAGTCAGCAACACGCTCAGGGTGTTTGGCGACCCAATCCTTCGCCGCCGCTTCAGGCTTGGCACCATCCTGGATCGCCAGCATGACCTGACCGATTTCGTCCTTGGAAGCCCACTGGAAGTTCTTCAGGAACTTGGCCACTTCCGGCGCCTTGGCCTCCAGGCCCTTGCTGCCGATGCTGTTCACGGTTTCAGCCGCGCCGTACACGCCTTTCGAGTCTTCGAGGAAACGCAGTTTCCACTTGGCAAACATCCAGTGCGGCACCCAGCCGGTTACTGCGATGGATTCGTTTTTCTTCTCGGCACGGGTCAGCTCGGCAATCATGCCGGCGCCGGAACTGGCCTTGAGTTGATAGCCGGTCAGGTCGTAGTCCTTGATCGCCTGATCGGTCTTGAGCATCACGCCTGAACCGGCGTCGATGCCGACGATGCGGTTCTTGAAGCTGTCGTCGGTTTTCAGGTCCTCGATGGTTTTGGCTTTCACGTACTCCGGCACGATCAGGCCGATTTTTGCGTCCTTGAAGTTCGGGCCGTAATCGACGACCTGATCCTTGTTCTTCGTCCAGTATTCACCGTGGGTCACCGGCAGCCAGGCCGACAACATGGCGTCAAGTTTACCGGTGGCCACGCCCTGCCACATGATCCCGGTAGCGACGGCTTGCAGCTTCACGTCATAACCGAGTTTCTGTCTGATCACTTCGGCAGCCACGTTGGTCGTGGCAACACTGTCCGACCAGCCGTCGACATAACCGATCGTCACTTCCTTACTGGCGGCACTGGCCACGGTAGAACTGATCGCCAGCACCAAAGCCGCACCTGCGCCCAAGAGTCGTCGCATCTTCATCGTTACTTCCCCGAAAGTGCTGCGCTCGACGGATGCCGAGTCGCTTAAACGTATTGTTATGGTGCACAGCGCCCCCATCACGCCTAACAGCAAACTCGTCCAAACATCAGCGGAGTACTGACGCCCTCGATAATCAACCTGACGCTCGTCACGACCTGCTCTGCGAGCGACCTCAAGCCATCGAGAAACGACATCAGAAAGCCATTAATCCTCAGCGCAACACCCCTCGCAGCCAATCCGCCCGAACATTGCATATCAAAATCATGCAGGCCACCAAGCACGCGGTAAATGCAGGTAACATGCGCCGCTTTGCTCCCACACGGCCTGACCATGTCCGCGACATCCCGCTTCCCTTTTGCAGCTTATCTATTCGCTTGCCTGCTGGGGCTGTTTGCCCTTGGCGGCTTCTGGTACGGCCTCGGCAAACCGGTGATCCTGCCGGACGTGGCCAGCGCAACGCACAAGCTGCAATGCGCATCCTACACGCCGTTCGACAAGGATCAATCGCCGTTCGATGTGCCATTCAACTTGCGCCCCGAGCGTATGGATGCCGACCTCGCGCTGCTGGCCAAAAGCTTCGAATGCATCCGCACCTATTCCATGACCGGCCTCGAAGCCCTGCCGGGCCTTGCGCGCAAGCATGGCTTGAAGCTGATGATCGGCGCCTGGGTCAACAGCAACCCGGTGGACACCGAGAAAGAAGTCGACCTGCTCATCGCCTCGGCCAATGCCAACCCGGATGTGGTGAGCGCGGTGATCGTCGGCAACGAAACCCTGCTGCGCAAGGAAGTCACTGGCGCGCAATTGGCGAAGCTGATCAACAAGGTCAAAAGCCAGGTCAAGCAGCCTGTCACCTATGCCGACGTCTGGGAGTTCTGGCTCAAGCATCCGGAAATCGCCCCCGCCGTGGACTTCCTGACCATCCATTTGTTGCCGTACTGGGAAGATGACCCGTCGAACATCGACGCGGCCTTGCAACATGTGGCCGAAGTGCGCCAGGTGTTCGGCAACAAATTCGCTCCCAAGGATATATTGATTGGCGAAACCGGCTGGCCCAGCGAAGGCCGCCAGCGCGAAACAGCCCTGCCGAGCCGGGTCAATGAAGCCAGGTTCATTCGTGGTTTTGTCGCCATGGCCGAGCAACAGGGCTGGCACTACAACCTGATCGAAGCCTTCGACCAACCGTGGAAGCGCGCCAGTGAAGGTGCGGTCGGGGGTTACTGGGGGCTGTTCGATGCCGATCGCCAGGACAAGGGCGTGCTGGCCGGGCCCGTAACAAACGTCCCTTACTGGTCGCAATGGCTGGCGGCAGGCGGGCTGATTTTCATCGGCACGTTGCTGCTCGGTGGCCGGGTTCGTACGACGCGCTCGGCACTGGTACTGCCCTTGCTCGGTGCATTGGCGGCCTGCTCGATCGGCGCCTGGGGTGACCTGGCGCGGGTGACCACGCGTTTTACCGGTGAATGGCTATGGGTCGGATTGCTGACCGCTCTGAATCTGCTGGTACTGGCCCACGCTGCGCTAACCTTGAGCCCTCGTACCGGTTGGCGCGGGCGGGCTTTCAACGTGTTCGAGCGTGGTGCTGGCTGGCTGGTTGCAACGGCAGGTTGTGCGGCCGCTGTGATGATGCTGGAGCTGGTGTTCGACCCGCGTTATCGCAGCTTCCCGAGCGTGGCGTTCATCGTGCCGGCGATGGTGTATCTGTGCCGTCCGGTGAGCGTGCCGCGTCGGGAGATTGCCCTGCTGACCTTCATCCTCGGCGCCGGCATTGCGCCGCAGTTGTTCCGTGAAGGCCTGCAGAATCAGCAAGCCTGGGGCTGGGCGCTGGTGAGTGTGTTGATGGTGGCTGCGTTGTGGCGTTGCTTGCGGGTTCGCAAGGCTTGACTCTTTAGCGACCTGACTGGCCTCATCGCGAGCAAGCTCGCTCCCACAGTAGATCTTCAGTGAACACAACATCCGTGTTCGACAACGATCAATGTGGGAGCGGGCTTGCTCGCGAAGGCTGACTATCAGGCGCTACGGGAAGCCCTGACCAACCGCAACCCCGCAATCACCACCGCAAACACCGCCAGCGTGGTGTTGTACAACGCCAGCGCCGGAAACCCGAACACCAGCGCCAGCACCGCCAGCCACCAGCCTGCCCGCCCCGGCACGACAAAACCGATGATCGCCGCGCCCAGTGCAGCCCAGCCCAGAACCGCGAAATGAATCATCAGCCCCAGGTTCGAACGCACCTGGCATTCCCAACGGCTTGCCTCATCCACGCAAATGCCGACCCACTGCGCATCCTCCATGAAGCCATAACGCGCGCCATAACTGGCAGCCAGCCAGACAGGCAGCAAAACAAGCAGCAGAATCACGGGCAGACGACGGGACATGAAGCACTCCAATTGGCGAAAAACGGCGGCCAGCTTAATCGCCCGAAAGCGTTTCGCAAGCGTTAACAACAGTTAACTGGCCATTCAAGCGCAGCAAAGTGTATCGTCCGGCTACTATTACTTCGAAATTAGGCCAGTTTGGTGCCGAGGGTTGGCACTTTGGCGCAGATCCGGTGGTCATAGCCTGCGAAACTCCTTCGGCACCTTCTTCTAAGGGATTTAGTCATGCTCCGTTCCTTGCGCTTCGCCGCCTTGTTTGGCGGCCTTATATTGAGTGCGTCCGCACTGGCAGTCGATATTGATGCCGCCAGTTATGGCTACCCCCTGACTAATCCGTTCGAGGCTACCATCGCAACCACGCCGCCGGACTTGCGTCCGGAGCTACCTCTGGACGATGACATTGATCAGGCGGTGCGCAGCGTCACCTTGCGTCCGGAGCGGGCGTTCGAATTGCCGGACAATTTCTGGGCGGTCAAGAAACTCGACTACCGCATTGCCACGCAGGATCACGCCGCGCCGCTGATTTTCCTGATCGCCGGCACCGGTGCACGTTATGACAGCAGCCTGAACGAATACCTGAAGAAGCTCTACTACAAGGCCGGTTACCACGTGGTACAGCTGTCATCGCCCACCAGCTATGACTTCATGAGTGCCGCATCACGCTTCGCCACGCCGGGGGTTTCCAAGGAAGACGCCGAAGACATGTACCGTGTGATGCAGGCCGTGCGGGCACAAAACCCGAAAGTGCCGGTCACCGATTACTACCTGACCGGGTACAGCCTCGGTGCACTGGATGCGGCCTTTGTCGCGCACCTGGATGAAACCCGCCGCAGCTTCAACTTCAAGAAAGTCCTGCTGCTCAACCCGCCAGTCAACCTCTACACCTCGATCACCAACCTCGACAAGCTGGTACAGACCGAGGTCAAGGGCATCAACAACAGCACCACGTTCTATGAACTGGTGCTGAACAAACTGACGCGCTACTTCCAGCAGAAGGGCTACATCGACCTCAACGACGCCCTGCTCTACGACTTCCAGCAGTCCAAGCAGCACCTGACCAACGAACAGATGGCCATGCTGATCGGCACGTCGTTCCGCTTTTCGGCGGCCGACATTGCCTTCACCTCGGACCTGATCAACCGTCGCGGCCTGATCACCCCACCCAAGTTTCCGATCACCGAGGGCACCAGCCTCACGCCGTTCCTCAAGCGCGCGCTGCAATGCGACTTCGACTGCTACATCACCGAACAAGTCATCCCGATGTGGCGCGCCCGTACCGACGGCGGCAGTCTGCTGCAACTGATAGACCAAGTGAGCCTGTATGCACTGAAGGACTATTTGCACGACAGCCCGAAAATTGCCGTCATGCACAACGCCGATGACGTGATCCTCGGCCCGGGTGACCTGGGTTTCCTGCGCAGGACCTTTGGTGATCGCCTGACCGTTTATCCGCACGGCGGCCATTGCGGCAACCTTAACTACCGCGTCAACAGCGACGCCATGCTGGAGTTCTTCCGTGGCTAAATACCTCCTGCTCTTCGCAGCGTTACTCTGTGCAGGCGTCGCCAATGCCGACAACAGCAAAGCCAATGCCCCTGTGGTCGTCGGCAGTGACGGCTTCAAGGAACCGCTGAGCAAACTCAAATTCAACCCGGGCCTGGACCAGCGCGAGTTCGAACGTTCGACACTCAGTGCACTGGCCGTCTACGATCCGCTGGAAGAGTGGAACCGGCGCGTCTATCACTTCAACTACCGCTTCGACCAATGGGTGTTCATGCCGGTGGTCAATGGTTACCGCTACGTCACCCCGAGCTTCCTGCGCACCGGCGTCAGCAACTTCTTTAACAACCTCGGCGACGTGCCGAACCTGTTGAACAGCTTGCTGCAACTCAAGGGCCAGCGCTCGCTGGAAACCACCGGACGCCTGCTGCTTAACACCACCATCGGCATCGCCGGCCTGTGGGACCCGGCCACCGCCATGGGCCTGCCGCGCCAGAGCGAAGACTTCGGCCAGACGCTGGGCTTCTACGGCGTACCGGGCGGCGCTTACTTCGTCCTGCCGATCCTCGGTCCGTCCAACCTGCGTGACACCGGCGGCCTGGCGGTGGATTACACGGCCGAGAATGCGATCAACTTCCTCAACGTGGCCGAAGTCAGCTCCAACCATCCGGAAGTCTGGGTCCTGCGCAGCATCGACAAGCGCTACCAGACCGCCTTCCGCTATGGTCAGACGAACTCGCCGTTCGAGTACGAGAAAGTGCGTTACGTGTACACCGAAGCACGCAAGTTGCAGATCGCCGAGTAAACAAGGCAGCTGTAAATCAATGTGGGAGCGGGCTTGCTCGCGAAAGCGGTGCATCAGAAACCTTTTTGGTGACTGGCACGCCCCCTTCGCGAGCAAGCCCGCTCCCACATTTGTTATGTGTAGTCTTCAGCCTTTCAGCCTTTCAGCGCTTTCCAGATCTTGCTGACAGCCGTAACACCAAGCAACACCACCGCCCCTGCCACAATCCCCGCCACGCCATTGAGCAACACCGGCACGATAAATCCGCCGCCACCCGCCGCCGCACCGACACTTTCGATCCAGTGATGCACCGCCGGCACACCGTGGGTGAGAATCCCGCCGCCGACCAGGAACATCGCCGCCGTGCCGATCACCGACAGGCTCTTCATCATGTACGGTGCCGCACGCAGAATCCCGCCGCCGATGCTTTTCGCCATCTGTCCGGGTTTCTGCGTCAACCACAGGCCAAGGTCGTCGAGCTTGACGATACCCGCCACCAGGCCATAGACGCCGATGGTCATGACGATTGCGATCCCCGACAAGACGATGATTTGCTGGGTCAATGGAGCGCCGGCCACGGTGCCAAGGGTGATGGCAATGATTTCTGCCGAAAGAATGAAGTCGGTGCGGACTGCGCCTTTGATCTTGTCCTTCTCGAACGCCACCAGGTCGATCGCCGGGTCAGCCACCGCCTCGACCAACTGCGCATGGTCGGCGACGTCTTCAGCCTTGCTGTGCAGGAACTTGTGGGCAAGCTTTTCAAACCCTTCGAAGCAAAGATAGGCACCACCGACCATCAACAGCGGTGTGACCAGCCACGGAATGAACGCACTGATCGCCAATGCCGACGGTACCAGGATCAATTTATTGATGAACGAACCCTTGGCGACCGCCCAGACCACCGGGATTTCCCGCTCGGCACGCACGCCACTGACTTGCTGGGCATTGAGTGCCAGGTCGTCACCGAGTACGCCGGCGGTTTTCTTGGCGGCCATTTGGGTCATCAATGAGACGTCATCCAGCACGGCCGCGATGTCGTCGATCAGTACCAGCAAACTGCTTCCTGCCATGAATCGGGTTTCCTTCTACGATGAATGCGCAGCAGCATAGCGCGGCATCACGGGCTGCGGTGCATTCTTGAGCGCCGCGCGAGGCCGGTGATACCATGCGCAACCGCCAGAACAGGCAAGGAATCACCCGGTTTATGAGCACTATCCGCGAGCGCAACAAACAACTGATCCTGCGTGCCGCCAGTGAGGAATTCGCCGACAAAGGCTTCGCTGCGACCAAAACCAGCGACATCGCAGCCAAGGCGGGATTGCCCAAGCCCAACGTCTACTACTACTTCAAATCCAAGGAAAACCTCTACCGCGAGGTTCTGGAAAGCATCATCGAGCCAATCCTGCAGGCTTCGACACCGTTCAATCCGGACGGCGAACCCGGTGAAGTGCTCAGCGGCTACATTCGCTCGAAAATCCGCATATCCCGCGACCTGCCTTTCGCCTCCAAGGTGTTCGCCAGCGAAATCATGCACGGCGCCCCCCACCTGAGCGCCGACCTCGTCGATCAACTCAATGGCCAGGCCAAACACAACATCGAGTGCATCCAGACCTGGATCGACCGCGGGCAAATCGCCCCCATCGACCCCAATCACCTGATGTTCAGCATCTGGGCCGCAACCCAGACCTACGCCGACTTCGACTGGCAAATCACCGCCATCACCGGCAAGGCCAGGCTGGATGAAGAAGATTACGAAGCGGCTGCACAGACGATTATCCGGTTGGTGCTCAAGGGGTGTGAGCCGGAGCGGTAGACCGCATCAAGGCTATTCGCGAGCAAGCCCGCTCCCACAAGGGATTTGCAACATCATAGATCCAATGTGGGAGCGGGCTTGCTCGCGAATAGCGGCAACTCGGTTTTAGATCAAACCCAAATCGCATCCCACAACGGATAATCGCCCAGCTTCTGAACCAACCCAGCCCGCAATGGGTTAGCCACAACATATCGAGCCAGCTTTACCAGATCCTCTTCTTTTCTCAGCGCATGGTCATGAAAACTCTGCTGCCAGAGACTCCCCGTTCTGCCAGTTGCACTGTTGATTGCACGAGTACTCAATGACTTCGTCTGGCACATGAGTTGCGCCAGCGATCCTCTTTGCAATTGTATTAACCAGTGGAAATGATCGGGCATGACCACCCAGGCCAACGACTCGACAAATCCCTCACTCTGCGCTTGCCTGAACTGATGCACCACCAACCTGCCCAAGGGGTAATCCCTGAAAACGGGCTCTCGCTTTAGTGTGTTGGCCGTCAGTAGATAGATGCGATTTAGCTCGGCGTAGCGGCCGATGCGCAGGCGGTGTGAAGCTGACAGCTCAGGCATTCCTTTGCCCCTCTAATGGATGAACTCCAGAAAAGGCTAGATCAGCGAAGACAGAATGGCGGGACAGACTTTTAGCTGGATGTGTCTGGGAGATTGCCTTCGCGAGCAAGCCCGCTCCCACAGGGGGCTGTGGCTGGGCACAAAGTGTGTGCACACCGCATATCCCCTGTGGGAGCGGGCTTGCTCGCGAAAGCGATAGTTCAGTCAGCGAAGATCAAGCCGCTACCCCCGCATCCGCCACCAACCCCAACGCCTCAATCGCAGTGATCGCGCACTGCTCGTCAACATCCGACAGATCGCCGCTGATCCCCACCGCCCCCAGCACGTTGCCGTCCTGATCACGAATCAGCACACCACCCGGTGCCGGCACCACGCTGCCCTGCCCGAGGCTATTCAACGCGGCGATAAACGCCGGGCGTTGCTGGGCGTCCAGTGCCAGCAGGCGTGAACCTTTACCCAGGGCGATGGCGCCCCAGGCTTTGCCGATGGCGACGTGCGGGCGCAGCAGGCTGGCGCCGTCTTCGCGTTGCAGGGTGATCAGATGCCCGCCGGCATCCAGTACTGCGATGGTCAAGGGTGCCGCGGCGATTGCGCGCCCGGCGGTGATGGCCTCGTTGACCAGGTTGACTGCGACTTTCAAGGTTAAAGCGCTCATGGTGCCGTCCTCATTTTGTTTTTCGGAAAGCCGTTGGGCTGCGCCGTTGTGCCGCAGCCCGATGCAACAAATAGAACACAATGAATTATTTTTTTGTATACAATAATTATCGAAAAGCGCCGCATGCGACGAAAAGCCACAGCAGATCGGGCTTCCGACGAATGAAACAAGCGCTTGAGAAAATGGATTGACCTGCGCCGTCCGCCGTGAATACACTCTGCGCAAAGCCACTTGTATACAATTACAAAACGTAAAGAGGCACAAAACCATGAGCAAAATGAGAGCAATCGAAGCCGCCGTTCTGGTGATGCGCCGTGAAGGGGTCGATACCGCTTTTGGCATCCCGGGTGCCGCCATCAACCCGCTGTACTCCGCCCTGCAAAAGGTCGGCGGCATCGATCACGTACTCGCTCGCCACGTTGAAGGCGCCTCGCACATGGCCGAGGGTTACACCCGCACCAAGGCCGGCAACATCGGCGTGTGCATCGGCACTTCCGGCCCAGCCGGCACCGACATGGTCACCGGGCTCTACAGCGCCTCGGCCGACTCGATTCCAATCCTTTGCATTACTGGCCAGGCACCCCGCGCCCGTATGCACAAGGAAGACTTCCAGGCTGTCGACATCACCAGCATCGTCAAGCCAGTCACCAAGTGGGCGACCACTGTTCTGGAACCAGGCCAGGTGCCTTACGCGTTCCAGAAAGCTTTCTATGAAATGCGCTCCGGCCGTCCAGGCCCGGTGCTGATCGACCTGCCGTTCGACGTGCAGATGGCCGAAATCGAATTCGACATCGACGCCTACCAACCACTGCCGCTGGCCAAGCCGAGCGCTACCCGCGTCCAGGTGGAAAAAGCCTTGGCCATGCTGGACCAGGCCGAGCGTCCATTGCTGGTGGCCGGTGGTGGCATCATCAATGCCGACGCCAGCGACCTGCTGGTTGAGTTCGCCGAGCTGACCGGTATTCCGGTGATCCCGACCCTGATGGGCTGGGGCACCATCCCGGACGATCACCCGCTGATGGTCGGCATGGTTGGTTTGCAGACTTCGCACCGCTACGGCAACGCCACGATGCTCAAATCCGACGTTGTGCTCGGCGTGGGCAACCGTTGGGCTAACCGCCACACCGGTTCGGTCGATGTGTACACCGAAGGCCGCAAATTCATTCACGTCGACATCGAACCGACCCAGATCGGCCGCGTGTTCACCCCGGACCTGGGCATCGTGTCCGACGCTGCTGCCGCGTTGACCGTGTTCATCGAAGTCGCTCGCGAATGGCAAGCCGCCGGCAAGCTGAAGAACCGCAGCGCCTGGCTGCAAGACTGCCAGCAGCGTAAAGCCAGCCTGCAGCGCAAGACTCACTTCGACAACGTGCCGGTCAAGCCGCAGCGTGTGTACGAAGAGATGAACCAGGTGTTCGGCAAAGACACCTGCTACGTCAGCACCATCGGCCTGTCGCAGATTGCCGGCGCGCAGTTCCTGCACGTCTACAAGCCGCGCCACTGGATCAACTGCGGTCAGGCAGGCCCTCTGGGCTGGACCATTCCGGCAGCGCTGGGCGTGGTCAAGGCGGATCCGAACCGTAAAGTCGTGGCCCTGTCGGGGGACTATGACTTCCAGTTCATGATCGAGGAATTGGCGGTGGGCGCGCAGTTCAAGCTGCCGTACATCCATGTCGTGGTGAACAACTCGTACCTGGGCCTGATCCGCCAGGCACAGCGCGGTTTCGACATGGACTACTGCGTGCAGTTGTCCTTCGACAACCTGAACGCGCCGGAACTCAACGGCTACGGTGTGGACCACGTCGCAGTGGCCGAAGGCCTCGGCTGCAAGGCATTGCGCGTATTCGAACCGGCTCAGATCCAGCCTGCCCTGCGCAAGGCCCAGGAACTGATCGAAGAGTTCAAGGTTCCGGTGATCGTCGAGATTATCCTGGAGCGTGTGACCAACATTTCCATGGGCACCGAGATCAACGCCGTCAACGAATTCGAAGACCTGGCGCTGGTCGGCGACGACGCACCGACTGCGATTTCGTTGCTGGACTAACTGCTGACCGCTCCCCCTGTGGGAGCGGGCTTGCTCGCGAAGGCGGTCTGACATTCACCATTGATGTCGACTGACACTCCGCCTTCGCGAGCAAGCCCGCTCCCACAAGGGACCTCATACCTATACGGGAGACCACCATGCCGCGTTTCGCAGCCAACCTGTCCATGCTGTTCACCGAACAGGACTTTCTCGCCCGTTTCGAAGCGGCCGCCAAGGCCGGTTTCAGTGGTGTCGAATACCTGTTCCCGTACGACTTCAGCTCCGCCGAAATCAAGGCCCGGCTCGACGCCAACGGTCTGACTCAAGTGCTGTTCAACCTGCCGGCCGGTGACTGGGCCAAGGGCGAGCGCGGTATCGCGTGCCTGCCGGATCGGGTTGAGGAATTCCGTGCCGGTGTCGATCTGGCCATCGCTTACGCGCAGGTGCTGGGCAATACCCAGGTCAACTGCCTGGCCGGTATTCGTCCGCAGGGCTTTGACGATGCCACCGTGGAGAAAACCTTCGTCGCCAACCTCAAGTACGCGGCCGACAAGCTGCAAGCGGCGGGTATCAAACTGGTGATGGAAGCGATCAACACCCGTGACATCCCGGGCTTCTACCTGAACAACACGGCGCAAGCCCTGTCGATTCGCGAGCAGGTCGGCAGCGCCAACCTGTTCCTGCAATACGACATCTACCACATGCAAATCATGGAAGGCGACCTGGCCCGCACGCTGCAATCGCACCTGGGCGAGATCAACCATGTGCAGCTCGCGGACAACCCGGGGCGCAACGAACCAGGTACCGGTGAAATCAACTACCGCTTCCTGTTCGAACACCTGGACCGCATCGGTTATCAGGGCTGGGTCGGTTGCGAATACAAGCCGCTGACCACCACCGAAGCGGGCCTGGGCTGGCTCAAGACTCATAACGCGATCTAACACAAATCCCTGTGGGAGCGAGCTTGCTCGCGATAGCGGTGGGACAGTCAACTTCAATGCTGAATGTTATGACCCCATCGCGAGCAAGCTCGCTCCCACATAAAAGCAGCACTCCCCTATTTGCTTGAAGCCGCAACAAAAACAAGAGGATTTTCTCATGGCTAAAATCGGATTTATCGGCACCGGCATCATGGGCCACCCAATGGCGTTGAACCTGCAGAAAGCCGGTCACAGCCTGTTCCTGTCGGCGCACCACGACGCCGCCCCTGCCGACCTGGTTGCCGCTGGCGCCGTCGCTCTGGCGACCCCGAAAGAAGTCGCCCAGGAAGCCGAGTTCATCATCGTCATGGTGCCGGATACCCCGCAGGTCGATGACGTGTTGTTCCGCGCCGATGGCGTTGCTGCCGGTGTTGGCAAAGGCAAAGTGGTGATCGACATGAGCTCGATCTCGCCGACCGCCACCAAGGCTTTCGCGGCCAAAATCAACGAAAACGGTGCGCAATACCTCGACGCTCCGGTCTCGGGTGGTGAAGTCGGCGCCAAGGCGGCGACCCTGAGCATCATGGTCGGCGGCGATGCCGACGCTTTCGAACGCGCCCTGCCGCTGTTCCAGGCCATGGGCAAGAACATCACCCTGGTCGGTGGCAACGGCGACGGTCAAACCGCCAAGGTGGCCAACCAGATCATCGTGGCCCTGAACATTCAGGCCGTGGCCGAGGCCCTGCTGTTCGCTTCGAAAAACGGTGCCGATCCGGCCAAGGTACGTGAAGCGCTGATGGGTGGCTTCGCTTCGTCGAAGATCCTCGAAGTGCACGGCGAGCGCATGATCAAGGGTACCTTCGATCCAGGCTTCCGCATCAGCCTGCACCAGAAGGACCTGAACCTGGCCCTGCAAGGGGCCAAGGAGCTGAACATCAACCTGCCGAACACCGCTAACACCCAGCAGGTGTTCAGCACCTGCGCGGCCATCGGTGGCAGCAACTGGGACCACTCGGCGCTGATCAAGGGCCTGGAACACATGGCGAACTTCTCGATTCGCGACAAGAAGTAAGCCCTGCCCCACCCCCATGTGGGAGCGGGCCTGTGGCGAGGGGGCTTGCCCCCGTTGGGCTGCGAAGCAGCCCCAAAATCTCTGATGCACTAAAGATATTGTGAGTGCTGCGCACTCAAACGGGGGCAAGCCCCCTCGCCACAAGCCCGCTCCCACAGGAACCCGAGTTGCCCTTCAAATAACAAGAATTCCGGGAGCCCGCCATGTCGGTCGATCCGCAACAATTGCTGCGCGAGCTGTTTGCCACAGCCATCGACGCGGCGCATCCGCAACAAGTCCTCGAAGCCCATCTGCCTGCCGACCGCAGCGGTCGTGTGATCGTCATCGGCGCTGGCAAAGCCGCAGCCGCCATGGCCCAGGTGGTCGAGCGCTGCTGGCAGGGTGAAGTGTCAGGCCTGGTGGTGACCCGTTACGGTCACGGCGCACCTTGCGAAAAAATCGAAGTGGTCGAAGCCGCGCATCCGGTGCCGGATGCCGCCGGCCTGGCCGTGGCCAAGCGTGTGCTGGAACTGGTCAGCGACCTCAACGAAAACGACCGCGTGATCTTCCTGCTCTCCGGCGGTGGCTCTGCCCTGCTGGCACTGCCGGCCGAAGGCATCACCCTGGCCGACAAGCAGTCGATCAACAAAGCCCTGCTCAAGTCCGGCGCGACCATCGGCGAAATGAACTGCGTGCGCAAACACCTCTCGGCGATCAAGGGCGGCCGTCTGGGCAAAGCCTGCTGGCCTGCCACGGTTTACACCTACGCGATTTCCGATGTACCGGGCGACCTCGCCACGGTCATCGCCTCCGGCCCTACCGTGGCCGACCCGAGTACCTCGGCCGAAGCCCTGGCGATCCTCAAACGTTACGCCATCGAGGTTCCGGCCTCGGTGCGCACCTGGCTGCAAAGCCCCGAATCGGAAACCGTCAAACCCGGCGACCCGAGCCTGGCCCGCAGTCACTTCCAGTTGATCGCCCGCCCGCAACAATCCCTTGAAGCGGCGGCGGTGAAATGCCGCCAAGCCGGGTTCAGCCCGCTGATCCTCGGCGACCTGGAAGGCGAATCCCGCGAGGTGGCGAAAGTCCACGCCGGCATCGCGCGACAAATCGTGCTGCATGGCCAGCCGTTGGCGGCACCCTGCGTGATTCTCTCGGGTGGCGAAACCACCGTCACCGTGCGCGGCAACGGCCGTGGCGGGCGCAATGCCGAGTTCCTGCTGAGCCTGACCGACAGCCTCAAGGGCCTGCCCGGCGTCTACGCGCTGGCCGGCGACACCGATGGCATCGACGGTTCCGAAGACAACGCCGGCGCGATCATGACCCCGGACAGCTACGCCCGCGCCGCCGCAATGGGCCTGAGCGCCAGCGACGAGTTGGACAACAACAATGGCTACGGCTATTTCGAGGCTCTCGACGCTCTGATCGTTACCGAGCCGACCCGCACCAACGTCAACGACTTCCGCGCCATCCTGATCCTCGAGAGCACAAAACATGACGCCTGACAAAAAGGTCAAAATCCTCGCCACGCTCGGCCCGGCCATCGAAGGGATCGACGACATCCGTGAACTGGTGCTGGCCGGGGTCAACATCTTCCGCCTGAACTTCAGCCATGGCGATCACGCCGACCACGCCCTGCGTTTTCAGTGGATTCGTGAAGTCGAGCGCCAGCTGAATTATCCATTGGGCATTCTGATGGACCTGCAAGGTCCGAAACTGCGGGTCGGCAAATTCGCCGAAGGCAAGGTGCAACTGGTACGCGGCCAGGCCTTGCGCCTGGACCTCGATGCCACGCCGGGCGATGAGCGCCGGGTCAACCTGCCGCACCCGGAAATCATCGCAGCCCTGGAGCCGGGCATGGACCTGCTGCTGGACGACGGCAAGTTGCGTCTGCGGGTCGTGACCAAGTACGCCGACGCCATCGACACCACCGTGCTCAATGGCGGCGAACTGTCGGACCGCAAAGGCGTGAACGTACCGCAAGCGGTGCTCGACCTGAGCCCGCTGACCACCAAGGATCGCCGCGACTTGACCTTCGGTCTGGAGCTGGGTGTGGATTGGGTAGCGCTGTCGTTCGTGCAACGTCCGGACGATATCCGCGAAGCCCGCACCTTGATCGGCGACAAAGCCTTCCTGATGGCCAAGATCGAGAAACCCTCGGCCGTTGAACAACTGCGCGAGATCGCCGAGCTGAGTGACGCGATCATGGTCGCCCGGGGTGACCTGGGCGTAGAAGTGCCAGCCGAAAGCGTGCCGCAGATTCAAAAGAACATCATCAGTACCTGCCGCCAGCTCGGCAAACCGGTGGTGGTGGCGACGCAAATGCTGGAGTCGATGCGTTTCTCACCGGCGCCAACCCGCGCCGAAGTCACCGATGTCGCCAACGCGGTGGCCGAAGGGGCGGACGCGGTGATGCTATCGGCGGAAACCGCATCCGGCGAATACCCGCTCGAAGCCGTGCAGATGATGAGCAAGATCATCCGCCAGGTGGAAAACGGTCCGGACTATCAGACTCAACTCGATGTCAGCCGACCGAAAGCCGAGGCGACTGTTTCCGACGCGATCAGCTGCGCCATTCGCCGCATCAGCAACGTGCTGCCGGTGGCGGTGCTGGTGAACTACAGCGAGTCCGGCGCGTCGAGCCTGCGTGCGGCGAGGGAGCGGCCGACGGTGCCGATCCTCAACCTGACACCGAACCTGCAGACCGCCCGTCGCCTGAGTGTGGCGTGGGGCGTGCACTCGGTGGTCAACGATCGCCTGCGTCAGGTCGATGAAGTTTGCTCCACAGCGCTGGAGATCGCCCAGGCCCAGGGCATGGCGCAGCGTGGCGACACGTTATTGATCACCGCCGGTGTGCCCTTTGGGCAGCCGGGATCGACTAACTCTCTGCGTATCGAGACATTGATCTAGCGCCTGTGCCGGCCTCATCGCGAGCAAGCTCGCTCCCACATTGGTTTTGTGTTGATCACAGAATCAAGACTGAACAAAGATTCAGTGTGGGAGCGAGCTTGCTCGCGATGCAGGCAACTCGGTCCCACTGACTTTCAGAACTGCCATGCCTGCCAACCATTTCAACACTCACTGCCCCGACTGGGCCGAAGCCTTGCTCAACGGCTTCAGCCAGATCTTCCTCCAGCGCAATCCGCTGTGCGGCCTGCTGTGCCTCCTGGCCATTTTATTCACTGCGCCCGCCTTGCTCGGCGGCGCCTTACTCGGCGGTGTCGCCGGGTTGCTCACCGCGCAACGTCGCAACTATGCCAAGGCTGACCGCCAGGCCGGGTTGTACAGCTACAACGGCGTCCTGCTCGGACTGTTGCTGAGCCTGTACTTTCCCTGGTCGGCGATGATGCCGCTACTGATTCTGGCCGCCGGTGGCCTGAGCGCGATGATCACTCAACAATGGCTCAAACGTGCCCGCGTCAGCCAATGCGTGCCCGCCTACACCGCACCCTTCGTCGGGCTGGGCTGGTTGCTGCTGTGCTTCGCCACGCCCTCGACAGAGGCGCATTTGATCGAAATCAGCACGCTGAACATGCTCGCCGCACCACTCAAAGGCATCGGCCAGGTGATGTTCCTCGGTCATCCGCTGGCCGGTGCGATGATTGCCGCCGGTTTGCTGATCGCCGATCGCCGCGCATTCTGCTGGGCGTTGTTGGCGTCTGTCGCGGGCATGGGCTGGAGCCTGCTGCACCATGACTTCTACACAACATTGCTCGGCCTCGGCGGCTATAACGCCGTACTCGCCGCCCTCGCCTGCAACGCTCAGCGTCGCCAACCGTGGCTGCCACTGGTTGGCATTGGCCTGGCGCTGCTGCTGACACCGGTGTTTGCCGCCATCGGTCTGCCTACGCTGACTGCGCCGTTCATTCTTGCCTGCTGGCTGATCCGCTGCGTTGTGCAAATGCTCGGCAAAGCCACGGTCGAAAGCGCACCTTGCGCTCCCGGGGAGAATCAACCTAGGCTGCGCTGATTTGCGGCCAAGGCGATGTGCATGATCAGCAACGACACGTGGCGTAATCGCCTGTACGTGATTATTTTCCAGACCGACACCGTCGCCGGGCGACGTTTCGACACGACCCTGCTGCTGATCATCCTCGCCAGCCTGGTGGTGGTGATTCTCGACAGCATCGATGACGTCCACCAGAACTACGCCAACCTGCTGGCGTACATCGAGTGGGGCTTCACGATCATTTTCCTCGGTGAGTACATCCTGCGCCTGTACTGCTCGCCCAAACCGCTGCACTACGCGTTCAGTTTCTATGGGCTGGTGGATCTGCTGGCCATCGTGCCCGGCATCCTCGCGCTGTACTACAGCGATGCCCAGTACCTACTGATTATCCGGATCATCCGGATGCTGCGGATCTTCCGCGTGCTCAAGCTCGGTCCCTACCTCAAGCAAGCCCATTACCTGCTCGATGCCTTGCGCGGCAGCAAGCAGAAAATCCTCGTGTTCCTGCTCAGCGTCTGCACGCTGGTCATCGTGTTCGGCACGTTGATGTACGTGGTCGAAGGTCCGCAACATGGCTTCACCAGTATTCCCAAGGGCATCTACTGGGCGATCGTCACCCTGACCACCGTCGGATATGGCGACATCGTGCCCAAGACCGCCCTGGGCCAGGTCATCTCGTCGATGGTGATGATCACCGGTTACTCGATCATTGCCGTGCCCACCGGGATCTTCACCGCCGAACTGGCCACCGCCATGCGCGGTGGTCAGTTGCAGCGCGATTGCCCGGTGTGTGCGAAAAACAGCCACGAACAGGAAGCGTCGTTCTGCTCCCGTTGTGGCAATGCGTTGTTCAAAAAACTGGAATAAGCAAAGAGCCTTTTAATCTTTAAAGGACTAAACGAGCCCGGCTATAGTCGCGTGCTTTGAAACCAACAAATAACCTGTAGGAGCTGCCGCAGCCTGCGGCAGCTCCTACATAGAACAGGGAATTCGCAGTGAAAAAACTCTTTGGCGCCTCTCTTCTCGCCGCTGGCCTGGCATTGACCAGCGTGGCTCAAGCCGCACCGACCCTGCTCAACGTTTCCTACGACGTGATGCGCGATTTCTACAAGGACTACAACACTGCGTTCCAGAAACACTGGCAGGCTGAACACAACGAAAACATCACCCTGCAAATGTCCTTTGGCGGTTCCAGCAAACAGGCGCGCTCGGTCATCGACGGCCTGCCCGCTGACGTGATCACCATGAACATGGCCACCGACATCAACGCCCTGGCGGACAACGGCAAACTGGTGCCGGACAACTGGGTCACGCGCCTGCCGAACAACAGTGCGCCGTTCACTTCGGCCACCGTGTTCATCGTGCGCAAGGGCAACCCGAAAGCCCTGAAAGACTGGCCGGACCTGCTCAAGGATGGCGTTCAGGTTATCGTGCCGAACCCGAAAACTTCCGGTAATGGTCGCTACACCTACCTCTCGGCCTGGGGCTACGTGCTGAAAAACGGCGGCGACGAAAACAAGGCCAAAGACTTCGTCGGCAAACTGTTCAAGCAAGCGCCGGTATTGGATACCGGTGGCCGTGCCGCCACCACCACCTTCATGACCAACCAGATCGGCGACGTATTGGTGACCTTCGAAAACGAAGCGGAAATGATCGCCCGCGAGTTCGGCCGTGATCAGTTCGAAGTCATCTACCCAAGCGTTTCCGCCGAAGCCGAGCCACCGGTGTCGGTGGTCGACAAAACCGTCGACAAGAAAGGCACCCGTGCGGCGGCCGAGGAATACCTGAAGTACCTGTGGTCACCGGAAGGTCAGGAGATTGCTGCAGCAAACTACCTGCGCCCGCGTGACCCGGCCGTGCTGGCCAAATACACCGACCGCTTCCCGAAAGTGGACTTCCTGTCGGTCGAGAAGACCTTTGGCGACTGGCGTACCGTGCAGAAGACCCACTTCAATGATGGCGGGGTTTTCGACCAGATCTACAGCGGTAAGTGATCGCCTGGAACACTGCAACTTCTGTGGGAGCGAGCATGCTCGCGATGACAATTGCACAGTCAACATCGTCATTGACTGCTATTACGCTATCGCGAGCAAGCTCGCTCCCACAGGTTTTGTGCCTGCTGTTTCAGCTCAAATTGCCGCAAAAAATAGCCTGACGGCCATTGGCCGGGCTTTCACGTACCACCAAGGCGTAGCCACCGGCTCGAAGGGTCTCGACGGCGACCGGTGCGCTTTTCCAGAAGCGCTGGTTTGACGCTTGCGAGTAGAACCGGGCATTTGGACCGTCATTCATGTCATAGGCTGGTTTCGAACCCAGGTTCCCACAGCTTCCCGGATAGATGTAGGCCGTCAACCGACCCGGCAATGTGCTGCCGATGCTCTCGCCGCTGACCTCAACCCAGAACGTTGTTGCGTTATCACTGGGCATCATGACCAACCGGGCAATATTCCCGGGATTAACGGATGTAGCATTCAGAGGAACACTGGTGACCTGACTGTCAGGCACTGTCGAGCACCCAGAGATCCATCCGACCGCCACCACTAACGCCAGCGAAGATACGATTTTCATCGTGATACTCCCGCTTGTAAGGACACATTGAAGTGATCCCCCCTGTAGATTCTAGCCGCCGGGGCTCTGCGGGCTTTTCTTCAGATGGCCGGTTGCCACGTGTTGGCTACATCGGTGGCGTCACGCCATCCTTGCCCGCCGAAATGGATTGAGCGGTGAGCGAGCCGTCAGCGCCCTGCGTGACAAAGGTCACGATCTTCACGCCCACCTTCAACAGACTACGATCGGCCGGCATCAGGTTGACGATGGGGACGTCTTCGGGCACCAGAATCTTCTGTTGGCCACCCTTGTAGTTGACGGTCAGCACCCGGCCATTGCTCACCACCAGGTCGCCGACGCTGCCGTTGGTCATGCTGCTGCCCTTGACCAGATCAAACGGCCGATGACCGTCGCCACTGCCAGCCAGCTCCGGCGGGAAAACGTGGACCTCCAGGGCCTTGAGGGTGCCATCCTCCTGAGGAATGGCTGCGGAGCCGATGTAGCTGCCGGGCTTGATGTCTTCGATGTTGGCCAGGGTCACGGCGCGGACCTTGGTGTCCTGGGTCAGGTTGATCACCACGTTTTCGCCGCTGTTGGCATGGACTTTCAGAACGTCCGGGCTGACGCCGGTGATCTCGCCGCGCACACCGATGCGCGTGCCCGGCGCATCCCCAGCCTGGGCCGGGCCCACAGCACACAAACCAATCAATGTACCGGCGCAAACGCCGCGAAACAGGTGACGGAACATCGCATTCATGGAACAGACTTCCGATGACGGGACGTGGAAAGAGAACATAAGCACGCTATCGAACAATATGTTAGTGAATGTATCATCCACCCTCGATGTTCTGACGCAAGGCACAACGGCGGACGACACACGCGTCCGTCAGTCATTCCGCAATGGAATGATTACTATCACTCCAATCCCACTTCCACCGTTTCTGCCAGCCCATTAGCCTGCGCGCATTCCATTCCGTACAGCGAGACCCGTTATGAACCCAGCGACCCAGGTGCCCCACCGCACCGCGACAATGACCCGAGGCATGGTGCTGCTGTTCGCCTTCTGCTGCGGGGCCATTGTTGCCAACATCTACTACGCCCAGCCGATCATCGGCCTGATCGCCCCGGACATTGGCCTGACCAGCACCATGGCCAGCCTGATCGTTTCCCTGACTCAGATCGGCTATGCGCTGGGGCTGTTTTTCCTGGTGCCGCTGGGGGATTTGCTGGAAAACCGCCGGTTGATGATCATCACCACAGTGGTGGCGATTATTAGCCTGCTGGGTGCGGCGTTCACCGATCAGCCGAACGTGTTTTTGCTGATTTCGCTGTTGGTGGGATTCAGTTCGGTTTCGGTGCAGATCCTGATTCCATTGGCCGCGCACCTGGCGCCGGAAGAAACCCGTGGCCGTGTGGTGGGCGGGATCATGGGTGGTTTGTTGCTGGGTATTCTGCTGGCCCGGCCGGTGTCGAGTGTGGTGGCCGACCACTTCGGCTGGCGGGCGATGTTTGTGATTGCCGCGGTGTTGATGGCGGCCATCAGCATCGTGCTGGCAGTGACCATTCCCAAGCGCGAGCCTGATCACAGCGCATCCTATGGCCAGTTGCTGGGCTCGCTGTGGACGCTGTTGCGCACACAACCGGTCCTGCGCCAGCGGGCGTTTTACCAGGGTTGCATGTTTGCCACCTTCAGCCTGTTCTGGACCGCCGTGCCGCTGGAACTGGCGCGCAATCACGGTTTGTCGCAAAGCGAGATCGCGATTTTCGCGCTGGTGGGGGCCATCGGCGCCATTGCCGCCCCCATCGCCGGACGCCTGGCCGATGCCGGTCACACCCGCAGTGCGTCATTGCTGGCCCTGCTGTTCGCCAGCCTGAGCTTTCTGCCGGCGTTCATCCATCCGGCCTACAGCGTCATCGGCCTGGCCGTGACCGGCGTGGTGCTCGACTTCTGCGTGCAGATGAACATGGTCCTCGGCCAGCGTGCGGTCTACGCCCTCGACGGCAAAAGCCGCAGCCGCCTGAATGCGCTGTACATGACCAGCATCTTCATCGGCGGCGCCTTCGGCTCTTCGGTAGCCAGTGCGGTGTACGAACAGGGCGGCTGGTTGTGGATCGTGATGGTCGGCAGCGCGTTTCCATTGCTGGCGTTGTTGCGGTTCTTGAGTGTTTCACAGAAGGTCTCGCTGGCGACGGCGTAAGCCCTCAACAGCATCGCAGGCAGGCTCGCTCCTACAGGTTTCCATTAACCCTGTTGAATCGAACTTGCTTGCGATGTGATTGGCCTCACTCATTGCCGAACCAGCTTTTCCATCGCCGCATCCGCCAGAAAGGAGGAGCGGCTTTTGACATTGTGCTCGCGCACATAGCGGTCAATGCGCTGGATCACATAGCCGGGTAACGTGACATTGACCTTCTCGGTCTTGCCCATGTACGGCGAAATGTCCAGTTCCAGCATGCCCCAGCCCATGTCGGCGAATTCCGGATTCCCGCGGTGCAATGCCGCCGAAGTCGGCATCGGAATCGTATCGCCGTCTGCCGCCATCTCCTGCAGCATGATGTGGGCAATTTCGACAGCTGCGTTGTAGGCCTCTTCAAAGGTATCCCCGGCCGTCACCGCACCTGGAATATCGGGGATCTGGATACCGATGGCGGTGTTCTCATCGCCCCACTCGATACAAATTGGATATTGCATTATGGATCTCCTGCGTAACTGGCTGGCGGGCAATACAGCCCGGCTCGCCGCCTGATGCTCTTGACCGTCCCGATCGGTAAGTCCTTTTTGGGATGAGGGACGGGAATGGTGTACGGGTTGTAACGGTGCGTGAAGATGTGATGACTGCCAGTGACCCGGTCCAGGGCCCAACCCGCTTCCACCAACTCCTTGATCAATAGCCTGCTCTGCACCACCAGCCTCCTTGCTTGGCAAAAACAAAAATAACCCTAGAGTTATCTTTACTCAAGCACAAAAATCCGCAGTGCGACGTCCGGTTGTTTTACAGATTGTGATGAAAAGATGTTCCGGCCCGAACATTTGCCGATGCCTGTGCGTTACGCCGAGGTCAACCCCGATTACACTCAGCGCCCAGAGCCTGAAGCGATGCTGGATGCGATTCGCGGCTGACCCAGGAAGTGCTGGCGGATCTGGCCAGCGTGCCGATGGGTCGCCTGGGACAGCCTCAGGAAATCGCCGCGGCGATTACGTTTCTGTTGTCGGAGCAGAGCGGGTTCATCACCGGGCAAACACTGTTAGTCGACGGCGGTGCTTCACTGGGTAAAGCTGCTTTCTGATTAACGCCCACTAACAAATGTGGGAGCGGGCTTGCTCGCGAATGCGGACTGACATTCAACATCGATGTCGACTGAAACACCGCTTTCGCGAGCAAGCCCGCTCCCACAGTGGGTCACCGGCAACATTCAGACTACACAAGGACCTTCAATGGACCGCCTCGGCGCAATGGAAACCTTCGTCTACGTGGTGGAAACCGGCTCGTTTTCCGCCGCGGCCCGGCGCCTGAATATCGGCCAGCCGGCCGTGTCGAAAACCATCGCGCAACTCGAATCGCGGTTGGCGGTGCGGCTATTGCTGCGTTCGACCCGGGGCCTGACGCCCACCGAAGCCGGGCTGGCCTTTTTCGAACGGGCCAAGCGCGCCATCGAAGAAGCCGACGAGGCGGATAACGCCGCACGAGGTTCTGCCAGCGGGCTGAGTGGCAACCTGCGTATCTGTGCGGCGGTCACCTTCGGCCGGTTGCACATCGTTCCGCACCTGGGCCCCTTCCTGGAGCAAAACCCGGAGCTGAACATCGACCTGATGCTCGATGATCGCAACGTCAATCTGGTGGAAGAAGGCGTCGATATCGCCCTGCGCATGGGCATGCTGAACGACTCGGGCCTGACTGCGCGCAAGATCGCCGAATGCCGGCGCATGGTACTGGGCACGCCGGCGTACTTCGCAAAACACGGCGAACCCACCTGCCCCGCCGACCTGTGCAAGCATCAGGCAATCGTCTACACCCTTGGCGGTGGCACCCGTTGGCAGTTCGACAAGGCCGGCGAGGAGCAATCGGTGATCGTCAACGGCCGGATCCGCGTCAACGCCGCTGAAGGCTTGCGTGAAGCCGTGCTCGCGCATCAAGGGCTGACCATGGCGTCGCAATGGATGTTCGCGCCGGAACTGGCCGACGGTTCAGTCCGCGAGGCAATGAAGGACTGGACCTTGCCGAACCTCGATCTGTGGGCGGTGTTCCCCACCGGAAGAATGGCCAGCGCCAAGGCTCGGGCGTTTGTGGAGTATGTGCAGGGGTTGCTGGACAGGAAGGCCTGACAGACCGCTCAATCAAGATCAAAAGATCACAGGCTGCGCCATTGCCTGCATGGGCCGCGTACGAAGGTAATTGCTCGTCGTCCGTTCCCGGCAATGTCAGGTAAATCGGTGTCACTCGTCAATGCAGACCAGCAAACGCTCGACCGTTTGCTCAAGTGGCCCGGAGTTGTCGAGCACGTGTACGGTCGGGTCGTCCGCCAGCAGTTGCTCGCTGAATCGGGCATTGCGTGCCAACCGCTGATCGATCTCGATCAGCGGTTCTCGCCCGCGCTCCAGCAAGCGATGGCGCAGGACCGCTTGATCCACAGTCAACAACAGCACCAACACGTCTGGATAGCGCAGGCGCGTGTTCTGCAAATGCCCCCGAGAGCCATTGACCAGCACGTCCTCGCCGGCGGCCAGCCAATCGTCGATTTCCCGCGGGATGCCATAGGACAATCCATTGGCGTGCCAGCTCAAGGCGAATGCCCCTTGAGCTTCCATATCGGCGAACTGTTGCGCACTGACGCCCAGCGCCGCCTCGCCCACGGCTTCGGCCGAGCGGGTAATGACCCGCCGCACGATACGGCAGCCGCGTTCGGCCAACCGCGATCGCGCGGCATCCAGCAGGCTGTCCTTGCCCGAACCTGAAGGCCCGATGAGATAGATCAACCTGCCCGCCATCAACACACCCTCTTCGCTTGTCGCCGTACTTGCTGGACCACCGGCAGACCGTCCTGGCTGCGCTTACACCAGATCAGCCCGCAGGCCCGGCGAATGATCCATCACCTGCACCCGTTGCACCAGCAGGTTTTCCACCAGATCACGGTATAGGCTCAGGGTGTCCGGATGATACAGCTCGCAGCGCAGGTCAATCCGGCGTCGGAGTCTGTGGGTACATGGTTTGCCTGCGATGGCTATGGAGCAAAAAGCGGCATAAACACCGTAATCGATGTCCGGGATTACTTGACCAGTTCACCGTTACCGAAGAAACGGATATGTACACCCGTAAAAATCCACGCCGCCTGACACACCGCTTTCGCGGGCAAGCCCGCTCCCACAGGGTTCAGCAGTGCCCCGGCAATCACATTTCAGCAGGCACAAAAAAGCGACCCGAAGGTCGCCTTAGTGCGTTACTGCCCGAATTGCCGTCCCAAACCACCCGGTACACCGTGAATGTCCGTCTCTTCCCACGGCCCGTTCGGACCAATCGACCGGCTCCAGCCGTTATCCCAGCGGTAATAGGTACGCTGGCGATAGAAAGTATTGGGCTGGTCATCCAGCACATAGACCCCAAGTTTCGGGTCCCAATGGCTATTGCCCCCCGGTGGCGGCGCGAAGCTGGCAGACGTGCGTGGCAACGGCTTGGAGGGTTTGGCCGGGATGGTCGGTTTGCCCGGTGCAGGCGACGTCGATGGCGTGGGGCCGGGCTGCGACGGCGGGATCGGCGGCGGAGCCGTTTGCTCCGGTGGCCGCTGGACCGCACAAGCGCTTAACCCCAAAACGACACTGAGCAGGGTGATGCGAGCGAATGCGGTCATGTTTGCGTTTTCCTGTTATTTGTCCGGGCTATCGATAGTCAGTGTTTGTGGCGCGGTGGTGCTGCTGGCCAAGGGCTGGCTGCGACCGATCCATTCGCCGGCGGTGGGTTTGCCGGCACGGGAAACGCGCGCAACCAGTTGGACTTCAGGGAAGTTCGACAGTTTCAATTGCGGCATCATCGCGTCGGCATCACCCAGTTCAACGGTCACTGGCAAGTCGGCCACCGTCAGGCGCTTGGCTGCCAGCGGTGCCGGAGGACCGGAAGTGGCACGGGCGAAGATGAACACGCTGTCGCCAGGCTCGACCTTGGCCTTGAGCTCCGGCGCCAGATCGACACTGACCTTGAGCAATGCCGGGGCCTTGGCTGCCGGGACCTTGGCAACCTGTCCACCACTGGCCAGCAGTTTCTCCGTAGCCCGGGTAATCCCGCCTTGCAACGCCTCGCGGGATTTGTCGTCCGCTGGCAACTGCGCCAACAGGCGATTCCAGTAATCGATGGCGTCCTGATAACGCTCGCCTTCAAACGCGGCAATGCCCAGCAGGCCGAGACTGGTGACTTCTTTCGGATCGGCCTTGAGGGCTTCGTCGGTCAGGGCCTGGACCTTGTCCGACCACTTCTTGCCATCGGCGAAGTACTGGGCCTGGGCCCATTGACCGAGCAGCTCGGGCTGACGACCGGCCACGCTCACCGTGCGTTCGAACATCTTCGCCGCGTCCGCCGGGCGGTCCTGAGCCATGTAGGTACGACCGAGGAAGTACATGCCTTCGGCGGATTCCGGTTGAGCGGCGACCACACGTTCCAGGCGCCGGGTCATCTCTTCCATCGACTTGGGTGCCTGGGAGAATTCGCGGGTCAACTCGACCTTGTCGCTGGCACCGAAATGCAGATACAGGCCCAGGCCGATGACCGGCACCAGAATGGCCGCCAGCAACGGCAAGGGTTTACCCAGTCGCGACACCGGCGGCGCTTCGACACCCTCGGTGTCCGCCAGCAACTCGCGGGCAGCTTCGGCGCGACCGGCGTCCATTTGTGCCGCATCGAGTACGCCCTCTTCCTGCTGAGTCTGCAACTCAGCCACGCGCTCCTGATAGAGCGCGACGTTCAGGGCGGTACGATCCTCTTCGCGCTGGGCACGACGACTGCGCAGAACGGGGATCAACAGAAAACTCAGGGCAACCAGAAGCAGCAGACCTGCAGCGAGCCAGAAATCAATCATTCTTGGTTTTATCCAACAGGTGGTCGAGGCGCGAGCGCTCCTCGGGAGAAAGCTCATCCCGGGTGCCGGCGCGCTGCACGCGACGACGGCGAACGATCACCGCGATGATCACGACACCGCCCAGCAGCAGGCCGGCGGGGCCGAACCAGAGCAACGCAGTCTTGGCGTTCAGGGCAGGCTTGTAGCGGACGAAGTCACCGTAGCGGTCGACCATGAAGTCGATGATCTGCTGATTGTCCTTGCCCTCGCCGAGCATGCGAAAAATCTCTTTGCGCAGGTCGGCGGCAATCGGTGCGTTGGAATCGGCGATGTCCTGATTCTGGCACTTGGGGCAACGCAGTTCCTTGGTCAGTTCGCGAAAGCGCTCGCGATCACCTTCCTTGGCGAACTCGTAGGTGTCGATGGCCGCGTGGGCCACGCCCGCCAGGCTCAAGCCCAGGACAACGGCAGCAATCCAGCGCTTCATGGCTTGACCTCGTCGACCAGCGCCTGGTACTTGGCTGCCAGTTTTTCGCGCCAGACCTGCTCGTCGATCACGCCGACGAACTTGTCGCGGATGATCCCCTTGGCGTCGATGAAGAAGGTTTCCGGCGCGCCGTACACGCCGAGATTCAGGCCCAGTGAGCCTGCGTCGTCACGAATATCCAGTACATAGGGGTTATGGAAGTCCGTCAGCCACTTCAAGGCATCGGCGTTGATGTCCTTGTAGTTGATGCCATAGATCACCACGCCTTGCTGGGCCAGCTTGTTCAACACCGGGTGCTCGACCCGGCAGGAAATGCACCAGGTTCCCCAGACATTGACCAACGCCGGTTTGCCGAGAATGTCCGCCTTGGTCAGGGTCTTGTCGCCCTGCACCGCCGGCAGGGAAAACTCCGGGAACGGTTTGTTGATCATGGCCGACGGCAGTTCGGCCGGATCCAGGTACAACCCACGGTAAAGGAATACAGCAACCACCAGAAAAATCGCCAGTGGCAACAACATCAACCAACGCTTCATGCAGTGGCTCCCGACATGCCCAGCGCTTCGCGCACACGGCTTTTTACCTTGACCCGATAACGCCGATCCAGCGCCGCCAGCAACCCGCCGAAACCGGTCAGCAAGCCGCCGAACCAGATCCAGCGCACGAACGGTTTGACGTGCACGCGCACAGCCCACGCGCCGTTGCCCAGCGGTTCACCGAGGGCAACATAGAGGTCGCGGGTGAAACCGGCATCGATGCCTGCTTCGGTCATGACCGAGTTCTGCACGGTGTACAGGCGTTTTTCCGGATGCAGCACGCTGACTTCCTTGCCGTTGCGGATCACCCGCACGGTGCCCTTGTCGGAGGTGAAGTTCGGGCCTTCGAAGTGCTTGGCGCCTTCGAAGATGAAGTGGTAACCGGCCAGGTCCATGGACTCGCCCGGGGCCAGGCGCAGGTCACGCTCGGCACTGTTCTGGCTCGACAGCACGACACCCAGCGCGCACACGGCAATGCCCAGGTGCGCAATCTGCATGCCCCAGTAGCTGCGGGTCAGGGTCGGCAGGCCCTTGATCAGGCCTTTGTGGCGGGTCTTGTCGAAGATGTCTCGCACACCGGCCAGCAACACCCAGGCGGCGAGCATGAAGGTCGCGAGCACCGCCCAGTTGAAATCGCCGTAGGCGACGCCGGCCACCACGGCCATGGTGGCGCTGCCGAGCAATACCGGGGTGAGCATGCTCACCAGCCATTTCACCGGGGTGTCTTTCCAGCGCACGATCACACCGACCGCCATCACCAGCATCAGCAAGGCCATCAACGGAATGAACAGCGCATTGAAGTACGGCGGGCCAACCGACAGCTTGGCCCCGGTCATGGCATCGAGAATCAGCGGATACAAGGTGCCGAGCAGGATCATCGACGCCGCCACCACCAGCACCAGGTTGTTGCCCAGCAGCAGGGTTTCCCGGGACCAGAGGTTAAAGCCCACCTGACTCTTGACCACCGGCGCGCGCAAGGCGAACAGCGTCAGCGAACCACCGACCACAAACAGCAGGAAAATCAGGATGAACACACCACGTTCCGGGTCGGAGGCAATACGCGTGAACCGAGGTCAGCACCCCGGAGCGCACAAGGAATGTCCCCAGCAGGCTCAACGAAAACGCAGCGATGGCCAGCAGCACGGTCCAGCTCTTGAACACGCCACGCTTTTCCGTGACCGCCAACGAGTGAATCAATGCAGTGCCCACCAGCCAAGGCATGAACGAGGCGTTTTCCACCGGATCCCAGAACCACCAGCCACCCCAGCCGAGCTCGTAGTACGCCCACCACGAACCGAGGGTGATGCCGATGCCGAGGAACGCCCAGGCGACAATGGTCCACGGACGCGACCAGCGCGCCCATGCAGCATCCAGGCGACCGCCCATCAGTGCGGCGATGGCGAAGGCGAAGGCCACCGAGAAACCGACATAGCCCATGTACAGCATCGGCGGGTGAACGATCAGGCCGATGTCTTGCAGCAACGGGTTGAGGTCGGCACCGTCGCTCGGGACTTGCGGCAGGATGCGCTTGAACGGGTTGGACGTCATGATCAGGAACAACAGGAAACCGGTACTGATCATGCCCATCACCGCCAGCACGCGGGCCAGCATGACCTGCGGCAACTGCCGGGAGAATACCGACACCGCGAAGGTCCAGCCGCCGAGGATCAAGGCCCACAACAGCAAGGAACCTTCGTGGGCACCCCACACGGCGCTGAACTTGTAGTACCACGGCAACGCGCTGTTGGAGTTGTTGGCCACATAGGCCACGGAGAAATCGTCGACCATGAAGGCGTAGGTCAGGCAACCGAAGGCAAACACCAGAAAGGTGAATTGCCCCCACGCGGCCGGCTGGGCCAGGCTCATCCACAGGCGGTCACCGCGCCAGGCACCGAACAGCGGCACCACGGCCTGGGCCAGGGCGAAGCACAGGGCCAGAATCATCGCCAGGTGGCCAAGCTCGGGAATAAAGATGCCGGATGTCATGGATCAACCCTCCTTCGCGGGCGTTGGAGCCGATTGACCGCTGTCTTTCAACGCCTTGGTCACTTCCGGCGGCATGTATTTTTCATCGTGCTTGGCCAGCACTTCATCGGCCACCACCACACCATCGGCATTGAGCTTGCCCAGGGCGACGATGCCCTGCCCTTCACGGAACAGGTCCGGCAGGATGCCGCGATAGGTGATGGTCACGGATTTATTAAAGTCGGTGACGACGAACTTCACATCCAGGGAATCGCTGGAACGCTCCAGCGAGCCCTTCTCGACCATGCCGCCGGCGCGAATACGCGTGTCATGCGGGGCTTCGCCATTGGCGATCTGGGTCGGTGTGTAAAACAGGTTGATGTTCTGCTGCAGGGCGCTCAGGGCCAGGCCGACGGCTGCGCCGACCCCGACCAGGATCGCGAGAATGATGATAAGACGCTTTTTGCGCAGCGGATTCACTTGCCGTTCTCCCGGCGCAGACGACGCGCCTCTTGTTGCAGATACCGCTTGCGGGCCAGGATCGGCGCCGCCACGTTGAGGGCCAGTACCGCCAGGCAGATGCCGTAGGCTGACCAGACATACAAGCCATGATGGCCCATGGCGATGAAGTCGCCGAATGAAGCAAAACTCATCGAGCGACCTCCAGACTGGTTTCCACTTCAGCCTTGACCCAACTGGCCCGGGCTTCGCGCTTGAGCACTTCAAGCCGCATGCGCAGCAGCAGGACCGCGCCGAAGAAACAGTAGAACCCCAACGCCGTCAGCAGCAATGGCAGCCACATTTCGGCAGGCATTGCCGGTTTTTCGGTGAGGGTGAAGGTCGCGCCCTGGTGCAGGGTGTTCCACCACTCCACCGAGTACTTGATGATCGGGATGTTGATCACGCCGACAATCGCCAGCACCGCACAGGCCTTGGCCGCGCTGTCACGATTGCTGATGGCGTTGCCCAAAGCAATGAGACCGAAGTACAGGAAAAGCAGAATCAACATGGACGTTAGGCGTGCATCCCAGACCCACCACGAGCCCCAGGTCGGTTTGCCCCAGATCGCCCCGGTGACCAGCGCTACGGCGGTCATCCAGGCGCCAATCGGTGCGGCGCATTGCAGGGCGACGTCGGCCAGTTTCATCTTCCACACCAGCCCGACGATGCCGCACACGGCCAGCATCACGTAGATGGACTGCGCCAGCATGGCGGCCGGGACGTGGATATAGATGATGCGAAAGCTGTTGCCCTGCTGATAGTCCGGCGGCGCGAAGGCCAGGCCCCAGACCACCCCAACGCTGATCAGCAGCAACGCCGCGACGCTCAGCCAGGGCAACATTTTGCCGCTGATGCCGTAAAACCATTTGGGCGAGCCGAGCTTGTGAAACCACGTCCAGTTCATACTGTTTCCATCACGGTTGCTCTTTACTATGAAGAGCCAGGGTCTTTACTGGTTAAATTTTAACCAGACCTCATTATTCGCCGACGCTGATCTTCAGGCCAGCAGCTATTGCAAATGGTGTCAGGGTTATCGCCAGGGCGGTCAGGCTGCCAAGCCACAACAGATAACCGGTCGCCGGCATCCCCTGCAATGCGGCCTGCAAGGCGCCACTGCCAAGGATCAACACCGGGATGTACAGCGGCAGAATCAGCAACGCCAGTAACAGGCCGCCACGTTTCAAACCTACCGTCAGCGCCGCGCCCACCGCACCGAGCAGGCTCAGTACCGGTGTACCGAGCAGCAACGAAAGCAGCAACACTGGCAGACAGGCGGCAGGCAAACCGAGCATCAACGCCAGCAAGGGTGCGAGCAAAACCAGTGCCAGGCCGGAAAAAGCCCAGTGTGCCAGCACCTTGGCCAAAACCAGAAGAGGCAGGGGGTGCGGCGAAAGGACCCACTGTTCAAGGGATCCGTCTTCGAAATCACTGCGGAAAAGCCCATCCAGCGAGAGCAGAACCGATAAAAGTGCCGCGACCCAGACCAGCCCTGGAGACAAGGTTTGCAACAATTGAGACTCGGGGCCGACTGCCAACGGGAACAGCGAAACGACGATCGCGAAGAAGACGAGCGGATTGGCCAGTTCCGCCGGGCGACGGAACAGCAGACGAGCCTCGCGGGCGACCAACAGGCCGAAAACACTCATACGGCCCAGCTCCCCAGATCGATGTCGCGATAACCGGCCGGCATCCGGCTCAGCGTGTGGTGGGTGGTCAACACCACCATGCCGCCGCGTTCGCAGTGGCCGGCCAGGTGTTCTTCGAGTTGCGCCACGCCCTGCTTGTCGAGGGCGGTAAAGGGTTCATCGAGGATCCACAACGGCGGGCTGTCCAGGTACAGCCGCGCCAGCGCGACGCGGCGCTGTTGACCGGCAGACAAGGTGTGACAGGGCACATCCTCGAATCCGCGCAGCCCGACTGCAGCCAGCGCCTGCCAGATCGCCTCACGGGTCGCCGGATGATGCAAGGCACACAGCCAGCTCAGATTCTCTTCCGGTGTCAGCAAATCCTTGATCCCGGCGGCGTGGCCGATCCATAGCAGGTTGCGCGCCAGCTCGCCGCGTTGCTCGTTCAGCGGCTGGCCATTGAGCAACACCTGACCGGCGGTCGGGTGCATCAGCCCCGAGAGCAGGCGTAACAGGCTGGTCTTGCCGCTGCCGTTGGGGCCACTGATTTGCACCATTTCGCCACTGGCCAGTCTCAAATCGAGATTTTCGAAGAGCAGCCGAAGGTCTCGCTCACAGGCAAGGGCAACGGTTTGCAGGACAGGACTGGTCAAGGGTTCACGGGCCTTATACGGTTCAAGTCGGCTCTGGTGCGGCCGTTAAAGAGATGCAGCATAGATGCAATGACGTCTTGTTCTAGAGAGCTGCGTCAAACAATTGCAAAGTTTTCGCCATTTTTGGATACAACGGCGCGGCATTATACATGCCAAACCTTAGTCTAAAGAGTGCATTTTCCTCAGGTTGTGACCGCGTATGACAGGCGAAATGAACATCCTCCCGCTACCGCAAACCGTCCCGGCGACTTCGCGCCCGCAGGTGCTCAGTGGTGAGTTGCTCAAGTTGCTGACGCCGGTGGAGGGACTGATCAGCGTCGGTCAAACCGCCCAGGCCGAAGTGTTGTCGCTCAAGCAGGCGGATCAGACTTTCCAGATGCTGCTCAAGGTCACCCTCGACAGCGGCCGCCAGACCACGGTCCAGACCACCAGTAATCAACCGCTGGCCCAGGGCACCACGCTGCTCGTCACCCAGCCCTCGGCCGGCAATCTGGCCGTGACGGTGCAACAGGCCATTGCCGCCGGCATCGCCACCCTCACCCGCCTCGACATCGCGCAATTGCCGGTCGGCACCCTGCTGCAGGGCAAAGTGCTGACCTCGCAAGTGCTGCCACAGGTGCCCGGCCAGCCCATGGTGTTCCGCTCGATGGTGAGCCTGCTCAATACCGCACTGAGCGGCAGCACCTTGAGCATCGACAGCCCGCAGCCATTGCGCATCGGCACCTTGCTGAGCGCGCAGGTGCAGGACACCCAGACCGTAAAGTTCGTGCCACAGAGCAGCCGTCAGGAACAACTGGCGGTGACCCGGCAACTGGTCGACCAGCAAAGTCGCCAGGGATCGCTGGATGGCTTGCTCAAGCTCCTGCAGAACCTTGCGCCCTCGGACCAGACATCCGTTGAATTGCGTAACGCCGCGGCCAGGTTGCTCGCCGGCCTGCCGGATCTTCAGCAATTGAGCACCCCCAAGGGCCTGGCCCAGGCCCTGGTCAGCAGCGGTGTGTTTCTCGAAAGCAAACTGCTGACCGGGCAAAACCCGACGCTCGCAGCGGACATGAAAGGCAACCTGCTCAAACTGGTTGCGCAACTGACTCAGGGGCTACCAACCAACACCAGCTTCGGCGCGATTATCGCCGCCAATACCCTTGCGCAGGCCATGCCGAATTTTGTCCGCAATGCCCTGGGCATGCTCGGCCAGGTCAGTGCCAAGCCATCGCCGACCGCTTTCCCGTTACCCGAACGTCTGCTGCAAAGCGCTGAGGGTGAAAACGACCTTGAACACCTGCTACGCCTGGCCGCCGCTGCGGTTTCGCGTCTGCAAAGCCATCAGCTGTCGAGTCTGGAACAAACCGGCGTAACCGCCGACGGACGACTGATGAGCACCTGGCAACTGGAAATCCCGATGCGCAATATGCAGGACATCGTGCCATTGCAGGTCAAGTTCCAGCGCGAGGACACGCCCGAAAAAGAACAATCGAAGGAGCGTCGCGAAGAACGCGAACCCAAGCAACAGCTGTGGCGTGTGGAACTGGCCTTCGCCATGGAGCCTTTGGGGCCGCTGCAAATCCAGGCGCAGTTGATCAAGGGCAACCTCTCCAGCCAGCTCTGGGCCGAACGGCCTTATACCGCGAGCCTGATCGAAAGCAATCTGAGTGGGCTGCGTGACCGCTTACTGTCCGCCGGCCTGAACGTCGGCGACCTGGACTGCCACCTCGGCACACCGCCGCAAGGCCCGCAAACCCGCCTCGATCAACGCTGGGTCGACGAAAACGCATGAAAAACCCCAACGCTCCACGCCAGGCCATCGCCCTCAAATACGACGGCACCCACGCCCCCACCCTCACGGCCAAGGGCGACGAAGAGCTGGCGGAAGAAATCCTGAAAATCGCTCGCGACTGCGAAGTGCCGATCTACGAAAACGCCGAGCTGGTGAAACTGCTGGCGCGCATGGAGCTGGGGGACAGCATTCCGCAGGAGCTCTATCTGACGATCGCCGAGATCATTGCGTTTGCGTGGAATCTGAAGGGCAAGTTTCCGACGGGACAGGATCCGGATGCGCTGATGGTCGAGAAGGACATTACCGAGCGCAGGGAAGATTACTGAGGATTGGAAGACGCCTTCACGAGCAAGCCCGCTCCCACATTTGGTCTTCTATGCACACAAATTTTGTGCACGACGTTAATCCAATGTGGGAGCGGGCTTGCTCGCGATGGAGGTATGAGCGCCGCGTTTCTCCAGGAAGCCCGCGTCATCGTTAACGTCCATCGCGTCGACCGGCTGCTCCTACAGGCTTCTAGCTGCTCTTTTGCAACTTGCTCATCAACCCTGGGCAGGCCACAGGATTGAGTCGTGCCCGTTGTTTTGGGACTAGCCGACTGGACCTTTCACTCGCTCCTGTGCACTGTCTTCGTCGATACCTGCGTGACACTTTCAAACTTGAAAAAACGCAAAAGCTTGAGACAGCGACCAACAATCAATCCATTGATAAGGCCTGCCCCCAGCGCCGCCCCTGCAACCGTCGACATTTCATTGGCCAGTTCCGGATACATGGCCGCCTGGTAACCGCCGTAATAACGCCAGGCGAAAAAAACCCAATACACAATCAGCACTTTGATCGTGCCAGGCAGAACCAGATGCTCCCCTTCACGCTTTATATTGCTGTACGAAAAAAAGCGTAGTGCCAGCAACCACCCCGCCAATAAACCCAGCGCATAGGATGAAAACTGGATTGCAACTCCCTGGGAGGGATTCAGCGATGCGAGAGACAGGGCCAGGAATATCACAGGTGATATCTGCAAGGACCTTTTCGATACATGGCTCCTGAAACAGGTGATGACACCGCAATAAGTCAGGATCAGAAAAACCGCATAAACCCACAGCGGCGTACCGCGCAAAATGTCGATCATGAACCTCCTTGGCACTGAATAGGTTTGAACTAGATGCTTAACCTACTGACGGCGGGTTGCGATCACAAGACGGCGGGATCTGAGAACGCTATAGGCAAGAGACTATGACTGCGTAATACCTATCTGAGGATGAAGGGGGATGGGGCGGATCGCAGGGACGATAGCTGCGCATTCGAAGACGCCTTCGCGAGCAAGCCCGCTCCCACATTGGGTCTTCTATGCACACAAATTTTGTGCACGACGTTAATCCAATGTGGGAGCGGGCTTGCTCGCGAAAGCAATCTCAAAGGAACTGCAAAACTCAGTTCCTGTGAAGCTTACTCATCAACTCCGCCTCAGCCTGGGTCAAGCCGCAGGACTGGGTCAGTTCGTTGACGCTGGCGCCCATTCCGACCAGTCGTGCCGCCTGGGCAAACGACAGGCTGGATGGGTCGCGCTGTTCCAGCTGAGCCAGTTTGTCCGGCAACGGCGCAACGATCGCGCGCAGTTCGTGCAGGTCTTCGCCCATGCGCACGTTGCCGTTCTGGTAGTCGTCGACCCGCTTGGCCAGGTCCTTGATGCGCTGATCACGCAGCGCATCACCCTGGGCCTGTTGTGCGGCGATCTGTTTTTGACCGCGAATGTACGCCAGGAACATTGCCAGCGTGCCTGCCCAAAACAGGAACAGGACAATGACCGCAACCTCGAGAATCAATCAGATACTCTCCAGTTCCGACCATTCTTCTTCGCTCATCATCTTGTCCAGCTCGACCAGGATGAGCAGTTCGTTGTTCTTGTTGCACACGCCTTGAATGAACTTGGCGGATTCTTCGTTACCCACGTTCGGCGCGGTTTCGATTTCCGACTGACGCAGGTAAACCACTTCGGCCACGCTGTCGACCATGATCCCGACCACTTGCTTGTCGGCTTCGATGATGACGATACGGGTGTTGTCGCTGATCTCGGCATTCATCAGACCAAAGCGCTGACGGGTGTCGATCACGGTCACGACGTTGCCGCGCAGGTTGATGATGCCCAGCACGTAGCTCGGGGCACCCGGGACCGGGGCGATTTCGGTGTAACGCAGGACTTCCTGGACGCGCATCACGTTGATGCCATAGGTCTCGTTGTCCAGCTTGAAGGTGACCCATTGCAGGATCGGATCTTCGGAACCTTTTGCCGCCGTCGCCTTATCATTCATACCCTGACCCCTCAAGAAACCGCCCTAGCGGTGTGTATTCCGTGCAATGGCATCGAGTGCCGTCGCCTGTTGTTTATTTAACGTTTGTCGGTTTGTGGTTCGGCTTACTGCCGGACATGTGTTTTGCCCCGCCACTGGCGATCAACTCGGCCAATGAGGCGACGTCGAGCAAGGCGCACATGTGTTCAATCACCGTGCCGGCGAGCCATGGCCGCTGACCCCGGTGACTTCTCCATTTGATTTCATTCGGGTCCAGACGCAACGAACGGCTGACCTGATGCACCGCCAGGCCCCATTCGTAACCCTGGACCGAAATCACGTATTGCAGGCCCTGCCTGAAATCGTCGCGGTAACGGTCGGGCATGACCCAGCGCGCGGTATCGAGCACCTTGAGGTTGCCGGCCTGGCTCGGCAGGATGCCAAGGAACCATTCCGGCTGGCCGAACAACGGCGTCAGCTCGTGACCGGCCAGGGAGTAGATCGACCCCAGGCACACCAGCGGCACCGCCAGGGTCAAACCGGCAACATCGAACAGCAGGCACTCGAACGGTTCAGCGGCCCAGGACGGACGACCGTCGGACTCAACCGGGGGCGGCGTGTTGCTCGGTGGCAGGTGCACTTCGACGACGGGCGGCACCAGGGTTTGCGGTACTTCGACAGCGACTGGCTGCGCTTCAACAGGTGGCGGTACCAAGGCTTGCAGCAGCGCAGCGATGGTCGAAACGGACGCCATGACCGGCGCCGGGGCTTCGATCACCGGCGCCTTGAACACTGGCGCTACAGATGCCGGCACCGGCGCGGCCGCCGCGGCATCACGGGCCTGCTCTTCGAGCACCGCTGCCTGGAATTCGTCGAGCACCGCTTCGGCGGCGATCTCCTCGGCCACTTCCTCCAGGGGCAGCGTCAACTCTTCGGTCACTTCCTGCAGCAGGGTGTCCAGATACGACTGCAACGCCAATTGCGGGCGTAATGTGGTCTTCAATGGCCGGTTCATCCGCACGCACCTGTAGGAGCGAGCTTGCTCGCGATGAACCTGAGAGCGCCACGGGGTGCCAGGTTTCCCGCGTCATCGTTGACAACCATCGCGAGCAGGCTCGCTCCTACAGGGATCGAGGTCATGTCATGCCACCTGCGGAACAAGTTGTGCCGCCAACAGGTGCTTGAGCAATGCACGATAAGCGAGAACACCACGGCTCTTGCCGTCGAACTGCGATGGCGTCAGCCCGGCACGGCTGGCATCACGCAGTCGCGTGTCCACCGGGATGTAGCCCTGCCAGATTTCGTCGGGGAATTTGTCGCGCAGCACGCGCAAGGTCCCGAGGGACGCCTGGGTGCGCCGGTCAAACAGTGTCGGAACAATGCTGAATGGCAGCGCCTGTTTGCGTGAGCGGTTGATCATCGCCAGGGTGTTGACCATGCGCTCAAGACCTTTGACTGCCAGGTGTTCTGTCTGCACCGGGATCACCAGTTGCTGACTCGCCGCCAAGGCATTGACCATCAGCACCCCAAGCAATGGCGGGCTGTCGATCACGGCGTAATCGAAGTCCTGCCACAGTTGCGCCAGGCTCTTGGCAATCACCAGGCCCAAGCCACTCTGCCCGGGCGACTGGCGCTCAAGAGTGGCCAGCGCGGTGCTGGACGGCAACAGGGAAATGCGTTCGTCGCTGGTCGACAGCAGCAGTTGACCCGGCAGGCCTTGCGGCACGTTGCCCTTGTGCAGGAACAGGTCGTAGTTGCTGTGTTCCAGGCTGTCCGGATCGTAGCCGAAGTAACTGGTCATGGAGCCGTGGGGGTCGAGATCGACCACGACCACGCGCTTGCCCGCCTCCGCCAGCAAACCGGCTAAAGCGATGGAGGAAGTGGTTTTACCAACACCACCCTTTTGATTGGCGACTGCCCAGACTCTCATTCGGATTGTTCCTCCCGGCCGAACAGCTCGACCGAGAAATAGCTCAACGTGTTAATGCGGGTGACGGAGAATTGACGGCGCTCTCTCGTCCCGGCGACTTGACCGGGGTCGGTGCAGTTTGTGTGCCAGCACGCTTCAATGCGGCATCCGGTTGCGCATGGGCGGTTCCGGTGCCGGTCAGGCTGCGGCGAACATCGAGGTTGCGCGACACCACCAACACCACGCGACGGTTGCGGGCGCGACCTTCAGCGGTGGCATTGTTGGCCACCGGCTGAAACTCGCCGTAGCCCACCGAAGCCAGGCGACCGGGGTCCACCCCTTGCATCGCCAGCATGCGCACGATGCTGGCCGAACGGGCCGAGGACAGCTCCCAGTTGGTCGGGTACTGCGCGGTGCGGATCGGTTGATCGTCGGTGAAACCTTCGACATGAATCGGGTTGTCGAATGGCTTCAGGATCGCGGCGACCTTGTCGATGATGTTGAACGCGATGTCGCTGGGCATGGCGTCGCCGCTGCCGAACAACAGGCTGGAATTGAGCTCGATCTCGACCCACAGCTCGTTGCCGCGCACGGTCATCTGGTTGGAGCTGATCAGGTCACCGAACGCCGCGCTGATATCGTCGGCGATGCTTTTGAGTGGATCGCTGGCACCGGCGACACCGGCATCGACCTGGTCACTGTCCTTGACCAACGGCTTGGCCGGGGTCACGGTCTTCGGCCGCTCGTCACCGATGGGGATCGGCTTGAGCGCGCGATCGGAATCGGTGAAGACGCCGATCAGCGCTTCGGAAATGACCTTGTACTTGCCTTCGTTGATCGATGAAATCGAGTACATCACCACGAAAAAGGCGAACAGCAAGGTGATGAAGTCGGCATAGGACACCAGCCAGCGTTCGTGGTTGACGTGTTCTTCATGCTGGCGACGGCGTGCCATGATCAGGGCCTGCTCACAGTAAATGATGCAGCGCGTTGGCGCTGTGATTGTGCCAGGCAAGGCGCGTGACGCCGAGAATGGCTTCTCCCTTCTCAAGTCGCGCAACGCAGCCTGGCGCAATCACAGCGCCAACCCGGAGGGCAGCGCCCTGCGAGCCGCAATACGTCGTTACTCGTCGTTCATTTGAAACAACCAAACCTCTCTCCTCGTGCCTAGTCTTGCGGCTCGCAGGGCGCTGCGCGCTCCATCATTTACTGTGAGCAGGCCCTGCTACTCCCATCAATCCATGAAGCCCTGAAGCTTCAACTCAATAGAGCGAGGGTTTTCACCTTCGGCGATCGACAGGATCCCTTCCAGCAACATTTCTCGATAACGCGACTGGCGCAACGCGATGGATTTGAGTTTGGCCGCAATCGGCAGCAGCATGAGGTTGGCACTGGCCACGCCGTAGATAGTGGCGACGAAAGCCACGGCGATGCCGCTACCCAGTTGCGACGGATCACCCAGGTTGCCCATGACGTGAATCAGGCCCATCACCGCACCGATGATACCGATGGTCGGCGCATAGCCGCCCATGCTTTCGAAGACCTTGGCGGCTTCGATATCGCGGGCTTCCTGGGTGTAAAAATCCACTTCCAGAATGCTGCGGATCGCTTCCGGCTCGGCGCCATCCACCAGCAATTGCAGGCCTTTGCGCGCGTAGTTGTCGGGTTCGGCGTCGGCGATACCTTCAAGACCCAGCAGGCCTTCCTTGCGTGCCGTCAGGCTCCAGTTCACCACGCGGTCGATGCCACCGGCCAGGTCGACACGGGGCGGAAACAGGATCCACGCGAGGATCTGCATGGCACGCTTGAAGGCGCTCATCGGCGATTGCAGTAGTGCGGCGCCAATAGTGCCACCGAGCACGATCAGCGCTGCCGGGCCATTGGCCAGGGCGCCGAGGTGACCGCCTTCAAGGTAGTTGCCGCCAATGATGGCGACAAAGGCCATGATGATGCCGATCAGGCTTAGAACATCCATCAGATGCACGCCTCGACCAGGTGCTTGCCGATATCGTCGAGGCTGTACACCGCGTCGGCGAGCTCAGCTTTGACGATGGCCATCGGCATGCCGTAGATCACGCAGCTGGCTTCGTCCTGCGCCCAGATCGAACTGCCGCCCTGCTTGAGCAGGCGCGCACCTTCACGACCGTCGGCCCCCATGCCGGTCAGGACGACCGCCAGAACTTTGTCACCGTAAGACTTGGCCGCCGAACCGAACGTGATGTCCACACACGGCTTGTAATTCAGACGTTCGTCGCCCGGGAGGATTTTCACCGCGCCGCGGCCGTCGATCATCATTTGCTTGCCACCCGGCGCCAGCAGCGCCAGGCCCGGACGCAGGATGTCGCCATCCTCGGCTTCCTTGACGCTGATGCGGCAAAGCTTGTCCAGGCGCTCGGCGAAGGCCTTGGTGAAGGCCGCCGGCATGTGTTGGATCAGCACGATCGGCGCCGGGAAGCTGGCCGGCAATTGGGTCAACACCCGTTGCAGGGCAACGGGGCCGCCGGTGGATGTACCGATGGCCACCAGTTTGTAGTTTTTGCGTTTCGGCGCGGGCGACGACGGGGTGGCCGCATGCGCACGCACAGGGATCGGTGCCGGACGCACGGGCGCGCTGCCGCCAAAGCTGCCAACGCTCGAAGACGCAGGTGCAGGGGTGGACGCGGCGACAGGCGCCGGAGCGCTGTAGGTGCTGACCCGACGGTTACTGCGCGAGATGCTGAGAATCTTCTCGCACAGCAGTTGCTTGACCTTCTCGGGGTTGCGCGAGATGTCTTCGAAATTCTTCGGCAGGAAGTCCACCGCGCCGGCATCCAGCGCATCGAGGGTGACCCGGGCACCTTCGTGGGTCAGCGAGGAGAACATCAAGACCGGGGTCGGGCAGCGCTGCATGATGTGCCGCACTGCCGTGATGCCGTCCATCATCGGCATCTCGTAGTCCATGGTGATCACGTCGGGCTTGAGGGCCAGCGCCTGATCAATTGCCTCTTTGCCGTTGGTCGCCGTGCCGACGACCTGGATATTCGAATCCGCTGAAAGAATTTCCGAGACGCGGCGGCGGAAAAACCCCGAATCGTCCACCACCAGGACTTTGACTGCCATAAACACTCCATTAGATGGAGCGAGGCCAGGCGCCCCGCTCCACCAGAATCAAATACGCCGTGTGGCGTAACGCTTGAGCATGCTCGGTACATCGAGAATCAGCGCAATGCGGCCGTCACCGGTGATGGTGGCGCCGGACATGCCCGGAGTTCCCTGGAGCATTTTGCCCAATGGCTTGATGACCACTTCTTCCTGGCCCACCAGTTGGTCGACGACAAAGCCGATCCGTTGCGTGCCCACCGAAAGGATCACCACGTGGCCTTCGCGCTGCTCTTCGTGAGCGGCGGAGCTGACCAGCCAGCGTTTGAGGTAGAACAATGGCAGTGCCTTGTCCCGCACGATCACCACTTCCTGGCCGTCCACGACGTTGGTGGTCGACAGGTCGAGGTGGAAGATCTCGTTGACGTTCACCAGCGGGAACGCAAACGCCTGGTTGCCGAGCATGACCATCAGTGTCGGCATGATCGCCAGGGTCAGCGGCACCTTGATGACGATCTTCGAGCCCTGGCCCTTGGCCGAGTAGATATTGATCGAACCGTTGAGCTGGGAAATCTTGGTTTTCACCACGTCCATGCCCACGCCGCGACCCGATACGTCGGAGATCTCGGTTTTGGTCGAGAATCCCGGGGCGAAGATCAGGTTGTAGCACTCGGTGTCACTCAAGCGATCGGCCGCATCCTTGTCCATCACGCCGCGTTTTACCGCGATGGAACGCAGGACGTTCGGGTCCATGCCTTTGCCGTCATCGGAGATCGACAGCAGGATGTGATCGCCTTCCTGCTCGGCCGCCAGGATCACCTTGCCGCCACGGGCCTTGCCCGAGGCTTCGCGTTCTTCCGGCGATTCGATGCCGTGGTCGACCGCGTTGCGCACCAAGTGCACCAACGGGTCGGCCAGGGCCTCGACGAGGTTCTTGTCGAGGTCGGTTTCTTCGCCGACCAGTTCCAGGTTGATCTCTTTCTTGAGCTGGCGAGCCAGGTCGCGAACCAGGCGCGGGAAGCGCCCGAAGACTTTCTTGATCGGTTGCATCCGGGTCTTCATGACCGCGGTTTGCAGGTCGGCGGTGACCACGTCGAGGTTCGACACGGCCTTGGACATGGCTTCGTCGCCGCTGTTCAGACCCAGGCGGACCAGACGGTTACGTACCAGTACCAACTCGCCGACCATGTTCATGATTTCGTCGAGGCGCGCGGTATCGACACGCACGGTGGTCTCGGCTTCGCTCGCCGGTTTTTCCGCAGGTGGCGCGGCCGGGGCGCGGGCAGCAGCCGGTGCAGCAGCGGCCGCGGGAGCTGGCGTTTCGGCTTTTGGCTCCGGTGCCTTGGCCACAGGTTTCGGCGCCGCGACCTTGGCTGCCGGTGCCGCAACAGAAGCGTTGGAACCGTTGGCCACCGTCGCTGTGCCGACTTCACTGAACTTGCCTTTACCGTGCAATTCGTCGAGCAGCGTTTCGAACTCGTGATCGGAAATCAGATCACTGCCGACCGCCGCAGCGCTGGGTGCAGCGGGTGCAGGCACGGAAGCAATGGCCGATTCCAGCGCCTCGACGGCAAAGTTGCCCTTGCCATGCAACTGATCGAGCAAAGCCTCAAACTCATCATCGGTAATGTCGGAGCTGTCGCCCGCCGCTTTCGGCGCTTGCGCAGGCGCAGGCGCCGGCACCACTGCGTCAATGGCGAACTGGCCTTTACCGTGCAACTGATCGAGCAATGACTCGAACTCGGCATCGGTGATTTCGTCGCTGGCAGCGGCATCGCCGGCAGGCGCTGGAGCAGCCACCGGAGCCTCGGCCTGCGCCTTGACGGCGTTCAGCGAGTCCAGCAGTTGTTCGAATTCATTGTCGGTGATGTCGCCCGATTCGCTTTCAGCCACGGGCTCTTCAATCACTTCGGCGACAGGCGCGGATACGGCATCGTCTGCCGTTTGCGGCTCGGCCAGACGGGCCAGTGCCGCAAGCAACTCAGGTGTCGCAGCCGTGATCGGGCCGCGCTCGCGGACTTCGCTGAACATGCTGTTCACCGCGTCCAGCGCTTCGAGAACCACGTCCATCAATTCCGAGTCGACGCGCCGCTCACCCTTGCGCAGGATGTCGAACACGTTCTCGGCGATGTGGCAGCACTCCACCAGCTCGTTGAGCTGGAGGAAGCCGGCGCCCCCTTTTACAGTGTGAAAACCGCGAAAAATTGCATTGAGCAGATCCGCATCATCCGGACGGCTTTCCAGCTCGACCAGTTGTTCGGACAGTTGCTCTAGAATCTCGCCGGCCTCAACCAGGAAATCCTGAAGGATCTCTTCATCGGCGCCGAAGCTCATCAGGGGGGTGCTCCTAACAGGTCTAAAAACCCAAAATACCTAAAAGTCTAAAACCCTAGGCTGGATAGCAAATCGTCCACATCGTCCTGACCGGACACAACGTCTTCTCTTTTATCGGCATGAATCTGCGGACCTTCACCCTGAGAGAGATGTTTTTGTGGATCTTTTTCCGCAAGCATCGCTTCATGGTCATGTTCGATGCCCGCAAAGCGGTCCACCTGACTGGCCATCAGCACAAGCTTGAGCAGGTTGCTTTCAACTTCGGTGACCAACTGGGTCACACGCTTGATCACTTGCCCTGTGAGGTCCTGGTAATCCTGGGCGAGCAGGATGTCGTTCAGGTTGCCCGACACCGCACGATTGTCCGTGCCGCTGCGCGTCAGGAACCCGTCAACCCGCCGGGCCAGCTCACGAAACTCTTGCGCGTCGACTTCGCGACGCATGAAGCGCCCCCAGTCCGTGCTCAAGGCCTGGGCTTCATCCGCGAGGCCATTGACCAGCGGCGTGGCACTTTCCACCAGATCCATGGTGCGGTTGGCCGCAGCCTCGGTCAGCTTGACCACATACCCCAGACGCTCGGTAGCATCGGTGATCTGCGACACCTCTTCGGCTTGCGGCATGTGCGGGTCAATCTGGAAATTGACGATCGCGCTATGCAGCTCGCGAGTGAGCTTGCCCACTTCCTGATACAGGCCGCGGTCACGGGTCTGGTTGAGCTCATGGATCAATTGCACGGCGTCGCCGAACTTGCCTTTTTCAAGGCTCGCGACCAATTCGACGGCGTGTTTTTTCAGGGTCGACTCAAAGTCGCCCAATGAAGTTTCGTTATTGCCCATAGCTCCCCCGTGGCGCACTCATCAACCGATGCGTTCGAAAATCTTCTCGATTTTTTCTTTCAACGCCTGGGCCGTGAAGGGTTTGACCACATAGCCGTTAACGCCGGCCTGGGCCGCTTCGATGATCTGCTCACGCTTGGCTTCAGCGGTCACCATCAGCACCGGCAGGTGCTTGAGCTTTTCATCGGCACGCACGTGGCGCAGCAGATCGATACCGGTCATGCCAGGCATGTTCCAGTCCGTTACCAGAAAGTCGATGCTTCCGCTGTTGAGCACCGGAATGGCGGTAGTGCCATCGTCGGCCTCGACGGTGTTGGTGAACCCAAGGTCACGCAGCAGGTTCTTGATGATCCGCCGCATCGTTGAGAAGTCATCAACGATGAGGATTTTCATGTTCTTGTCCAATTCGACCTCCAAGCAGTCTTAAACGCGCCCAGCACCTGGACGCGCCATTTCAATCAATCCGGCAAAGCACTCAATGACTGTCTGGAGCACAACAGATCGGGACCGGCGCAGCTCAACACCACACCAGCCTCTTTCGCAGTGTCCCCCACACTGCCTTCAGCGCGCTCGCCACTCCCCCAAACGCCCCCGCAAACGGGCCGCGCACTGGCTGTGTAACTGGCTGACCCGAGATTCGCTGACCCCCAGGACCTCACCGATTTCCTTGAGGTTCAACTCTTCGTCGTAGTACAGCGCCAACACCAGTCGCTCGCGCTCCGGCAAATTGGCAATCGCATCCGCCAGCGCAGCCTGGAAGCGTTCATCTTCCAGGTCGCGTGACGGCTCGAGATGAGCACTCGCGCCATCCTCGTGCAGCCCTTCGTGTTCGCCGTCCTGCAACAGATCGTCAAAACTGAATAACCGGCTGCCCAGGGTGTCGTTCAAAATCCCGTAGTAATCGTCGAGACTCAATTGGAGTTCGGCCGCAACTTCGTGATCTTTAGCGTCACGGCCGGTTTTCGCTTCAATCGAGCGAATGGCGTCGCTGACCATGCGCGTATTGCGGTGAACCGAACGTGGTGCCCAGTCCCCCTTGCGCACTTCATCGAGCATGGCGCCGCGGATTCGAATGCCCGCGTACGTCTCGAAACTGGCGCCTTTGCTGGCGTCATATTTAGTCGACACTTCAAGCAGGCCGATCATCCCGGCCTGGATCAGGTCTTCGACCTGGACACTGGCCGGCAAGCGCGCCAGCAAGTGGTAGGCAATGCGTTTAACCAGCGGCGCGTAACGCTCGATCAGCTCGTACTGCGCATCACGCGCCGATATTTTGTAGAGGTTGTAACCGCTGGCCGTCATATCACAGGTCCTGCTGTCTGTTGCACGAGGCGCTCGACGAAAAACTCCAGGTGCCCGCGCGGGTTGGCAGGCAGCGGCCAGGTATCGACTTTCTGTGCGATGGCCTTGAACGCCAGCGAGCACTTGGAACGCGGGAATGCCTCGTAGACAGCACGCTGCTTCTGCACGGCCTTGCGCACGCTTTCGTCGTAGGGCACCGCGCCGACGTATTGCAGGGCGACGTCGAGGAAGCGATCCGTGACTTTGGTCAACTTGGCGAACAGGTTGCGCCCTTCCTGCGGGCTCTGGGCCATGTTGGCCAGGACGCGGAAACGGTTCATGCCGTAGTCGCGATTGAGCAACTTGATCAAGGCGTAGGCATCGGTAATCGAGGTCGGTTCGTCGCACACCACCAGCAGCACTTCCTGGGCTGCGCGAACGAAACTGACTACCGAGTCACCAATGCCCGCAGCGGTGTCGATCACCAATACGTCGAGGTTATCGCCAATATCGCTGAAGGCCTGGATCAGGCCTGCGTGTTGCGCCGGGCTCAGATGCACCATGCTCTGAGTGCCGGATGCGGCCGGAACGATACGGATGCCGCCTGGCCCCTGCAGCAGTACATCGCGCAGTTCGCAGCGGCCCTCGATCACGTCGGCCAGGGTACGTTTGGGTGTCAGGCCCAGCAGAACGTCGACGTTCGCCAACCCCAGGTCGGCGTCCAGCAACATGACGCGCCGGCCAAGCTCAGCCAAAGCCAGGGACAAGTTCACTGACACGTTAGTTTTCCCGACGCCACCTTTGCCGCCGGTCACCGCGATCACCTGTACGGGATGCATGCTGCCCATGTTATTTCTTTACCTTGTCTTGCATAGACGGAGGCCACATTACTGGCTGCGCGTTCACAAACGGAACAATGCATGGCAGACCATCGATGTAGGTACAAAAACTGTTCATTATTACCTCAGCCAACCTGCTTGGTCGGGCTGTGGTAGATGTCAGCGAACATGTCAGCCATGGCTTCTTCGCTGGGTTCTTCCTGCATTTGCACACTCACGGCGCGACTGACCAACTGGTGACGACGCGGCAGATGCAAATCATCCGGAATCCGCGGGCCATCGGTCAGGTAGGCCACCGGCAGCTCATGACTGATGGCCAGGCTCAACACCTCGCCCAGGCTCGCCGTTTCATCCAGTTTAGTCAGAATGCAGCCAGCGAGCCCACAACGCTTGTAACTGTGGTACGCGGCCGTTAGAACCTGTTTCTGGCTGGTGGTTGCGAGGACCAGATAATTTTTCGAGCGGATGCCACGACCGGCCAGGCTTTCGAGCTGCATGCGCAGTGCCGGATCGCTGGCCTGCAGGCCAGCGGTATCGATCAGCACCACACGCTTGCGCAGCAACGGCTCCAGCGCCTGCACCAGGGACTGGCCCGGATCGACGTGGGTCACCGACACATTGAGAATGCGCCCCAGGGTCTTGAGCTGTTCCTGGGCACCGATGCGAAAGCTGTCCATGCTCACCAGCGCAATGTTCTGCGCGCCGTACTTGAGCACGTAACGGGCAGCCAGCTTGGCCAGGGTGGTGGTCTTGCCCATGCCGGCCGGGCCGACCATGGCGATCACACCGCCCTCTTCCAGCGGCTCGACTTCCGGCGTAACGATCATTCGCGCCAGGTGCGCCAGCAACATGCGCCAGGCCTGACGAGGCTCTTCGATTTCGGTAATCAGCGCCAGCAGATCGCGCGACAGCGGGCCAGACAGGCCAATGCGTTGCAGGCGGCGCCAGAGATTGGCCTGGTCCGGACGACTGCCTTGCAGCTGATTCCAGGCCAGGGAGCCCAGCTGAACTTCCATGAGTTCGCGCAGGCTGTTGAGTTCGAAACGCATCGAGTCGAACGCTCGCGGGTCCACGCCTGTGGAGGCTGGCGCCACCGGTGCAGGGCGACGAGGTTCGGCGTACGTCGGCTCGATCAACGGTTCGGCGGCGGTCAGCGGCAGGCCGGCGAACAACTGACGGTTGGTGCTCTTGTCGCTCTCGCCATCGCTACGCAGGCTCAATTCGGCCTGGGCGGTGACGATCCGCGACTGAGTCTTGCGCAGCTCGTCTTCGAGCTCCATGTTCGGAACCCGAGGCGCCAGCGCCGACAACTTGTAATCCAGCGCAGCCGTCAGCTCGACACCACCGGCGATCCGGCGGTTGCCAATGATGGCGGCATCGGCGCCCAGCTCATCACGAACCAGCTTCATGGCCTGACGCATATCGGCGGCGAAAAAACGCTTAACTTGCATAAACCACTACCTCAGCCGTTGGGCCCTACTGTCGCAACGATGGTCACTTGCTTGTTGTCAGGAATTTCCTGGTAAGCCAACACGTGCAAACCCGGGACTGCGAGCCGGCCAAATCGCGAGAGCATCGCGCGAACCGGACCGGCCACCAGCAGAATCACCGGCTGACCCTGCATCTCTTGGCGCTGCGCCGCGTCGATCAACGAGCGTTGCAGCTTCTCAGCCATGCTTGGCTCCAGCAGAACACCCTCTTCCGAGCCTTGCCCTGCCTTTTGCAGACTATTGAGCAATATCTGTTCCAACCTTGGCTCCAGCGTGATAACTGGCAGCTCCGACTCAGTGCCTACAATGCTTTGGACGATTGCACGGGATACGCCAACACGCACAGCAGCCACCAACGCGGCGGTATCTTGACTCTTGGCGGCATTGTTGGCGATGGCCTCGGCAATGCTGCGGATATCGCGCACGGGTACCTGTTCGGCCAACAGTGCTTGCAGCACCTTGAGCAACTGCGACAGCGAAACCACGCCTGGCACCAGCTCCTCGGCCAGTTTCGGCGAGCTTTTGGCCAGCAATTGCATGAGTTGCTGCACTTCTTCGTGACCGATCAGTTCACTGGAATGCTTGTAAAGTATCTGGTTCAAATGCGTGGCCACTACTGTACTGGCATCGACCACCGTATAACCGAGCGATTGCGCCTGCGAACGCTGGCTGATTTCGATCCAGACCGCCTCCAGACCGAAAGCCGGATCTTTGGCGGTAATACCGTTGAGCGTACCGTAGACCTGTCCCGGGTTGATCGCCAGTTCGCGATCCGGGTAAATCTCCGCTTCGGCCAGTATCACCCCCATGAGGGTCAGGCGATAGGCACTCGGTGCCAGGTCGAGGTTGTCGCGGATATGCACCGTCGGCATCAGGAAGCCAAGGTCCTGGGAGAGCTTCTTGCGCACCCCCTTGATCCTCGCCAGCAACTGGCCGCCCTGGTTGCGGTCCACCAGCGGAATCAGGCGATAACCCACCTCCAGGCCGATCATGTCGATTGGCGTCACGTCATCCCAGCCGAGCTCCTTGGTTTCCTGGGCGCGGGCCGGCGACGGCAGCAGTTCCTGCTGGCGCTTGACCTCTTGCAGGGCCTGCACCTTGGCGACGTTCTGCTTTTTCCAGAACAGGTAAGCACCCCCGGCCGCCAGGGCCGCCATGCTCAGGAACGAGAAGTGCGGCATGCCGGGCACCAGGCCCATGACCGCCATCAAGCCTGCCGCCACCGCCAGCGCCTTGGGCGAGGCGAACATCTGGCGATTGATTTGCTTGCCCATGTCTTCCGAACCGGAAGCACGCGTCACCATGATCGCTGCGGCTGTCGATAACAACAGTGATGGCAATTGCGCCACCAAACCGTCACCGATGGTCAACAGCGCATACACCTTGCCGGCGTCTGCGAAGTTCATGTTGTGCTGGAAGATACCAACCGCCATGCCGCCGATCAGGTTGATGAACAGGATCAACAGGCCGGCGATGGCGTCACCCCGGACGAATTTGCTCGCACCGTCCATGGAGCCGTAGAACTCGGCTTCCTGCGCAACTTCCAAACGGCGGGCCTTGGCCTGGGCCTGATCAATCAGGCCGGCGTTGAGGTCGGCGTCGATCGCCATTTGCTTGCCGGGCATCGCATCGAGGGTGAAACGCGCGCTCACCTCGGAAATCCGCCCCGCACCCTTGGTCACCACGACGAAGTTGATGATCATCAAGATCGCGAAGACCACGATACCGACCACGTAGTTACCGCCGATGACCACCTCGCCGAACGCCTGGATCACTTTACCGGCAGCGGCGTGACCGTCCTGGCCGTGGAGCATGACCACCCGCGTGGAGGCCACGTTCAATGCCAGGCGCAACAGCGTCGCCACCAGCAAAATGGTCGGGAACACCGCAAAATCCAGCGGCCGCAAAGCGTAGACACAGACCAGCAGCACGACGATGGACAGCGCAATGTTGAAGGTGAAGAACACGTCCAGCAGGAACGGCGGCACCGGCAACATCATCATCGCCAGCATGACCAGCAGCAACAGCGGCACGCCCAGATTGCCCCGACTGAGGTCGGCAATATTGCTGCGGGCACTGTTGATTAACTGAGAGCGATCCACCGGTTTTCCCCGTTCCTTTAAAGCAAACTTTTGACGCCTGAAGCAGGCGCAGAGCGGCTACTGCAAGAAGCTTTCCAACTTTTGCAAAGGGAGAAATGGAGTGTTTTTTCAGGGGGATATGTACTGCCTGGACTGGCCTCTTCGCGAGCAAGCCCGCTCCCACAGGAGTTCGCCGAACCTGTGGGAGCGGGCTTGCTCGCGAAGGGGCCGTCAACGACTGCGCAATACTCAGGCGTCGCGGCGTAGATCCGGCGGAATCGGCAGGTCATCCTTGAGCGGATCCGGTCGTTTACCCTTGCCCGCCCGGTACTGTCGAATCTGATAAACGTAAGCCAGTACCTGCGCGACTGCCAGATAGAGTCCGCCGGGAATTTCCTGCTCAAGTTCGGTGGAGTAGTAGATCGAGCGCGCCAGTGCCGGCGACTCCAGCAGCAAGATCTCGTTGGCCACCGCGATCTCACGGATCTTCAAGGCCAGGAAGTCACTGCCCTTGGCCAGCAACACCGGCGCATTACCCTTCTCCGGGTCGTACTTGAGGGCCACGGCATAGTGGGTCGGGTTGGTGATGACCACGTCGGCCTCGGGAATCGCAGCCATCATTCGCCGCTGGGACATCTCGCGCTGCAGCTGTCGAATCCGCTGCTTGACCTCCGGCCGCCCGTCTTGATCCTTATGCTCGTCACGCACTTCCTGCTTGGTCATCAGCAGTTTCTTGTGGCTTTCCCAGAGCTGCACCGGCACGTCCACCACAGCGATGAGGATCAGCCCGCACGCCATCCACAAGGTGCTCCAGCCCACCACTTGCAGGCTGTGAATAATCGCCATGTCCAGGGGCTCATGGGCGATGCGCAGCAGGTCATCGATGTCCGACGACAATACCGCCAGCGCCACGAACAGGATGATGATGAACTTGGCCAGGGCCTTGAGCAATTCGACCAGCGACTTGGTGGAAAACATGCGCTTGAGGCCGGGCCCGGGATTCAAGCGGCTGAACTTGGGCGCCATGGAGCTCGCCGCGAACAGCCAGCCGCCCAGGGAAATCGGACCGATGATGGCGGCCAGCACCAACGTGATCATCACTGGCTGGATCGACCACAGGGCAATTTGCCCCGAACGCATCAGGTAGGTGGCCATGGAGCGCTGATCCAGAATCACTTCCCGCGGCAGCGAGAAGTTGATGCGCATCAGCTCCATCATGTCCTGCGCCATGGCGCCGCCAAAAATCAGCAACGCCGAGGCACCGACCAGCATGATCGCCAGGGTGTTGAGCTCCTTGGACCGTGCTATCTCACCCTTTTCACGGGAGTCCTGCTTGCGCTTCTCCGTGGGGTCTTCTGTTTTGTCCTGACCGCTTTCGCTCTCAGCCATGACTCAGCTCGCCCGTGCCATTTCGCGCAAAAACTGCAAGGCCTCGGAGGCCAGCGGTTGATACTGGTTGAGAATGTCCGCCAGCCCGACCCAGACAATGAACAGGCCAAGCACCAGGATCAGCGGGAAACCGACAGAGAAGATATTGAGTTGCGGCGCCGCCCGGGTCATGACGCCAAACGCGATGTTGACCACCAGCAACGCGGTGATTGCCGGCAGCACCAGCAGTAACGCCGAGCCGAGCACCCAACCGAGTTTGCCGGCCAGTTCCCAGTAGTGATTGACCATCAAGCCGCCACCCACCGGCAAGGTGGTGAAACTCTCGGTAAGGATCTCGAACACCACCAGATGACCGTTCATGGACAGGAACAGCAGCGTCACCAGCATGGTGAAAAACTGCCCGATCACCGCCGTCGATACGCCGTTGGCCGGGTCGATCATGGAGGCGAAGCCCATGCCCATCTGGATGGCAACGATTTGCCCGGCTACCACAAAGGCCTGGAAGAACAGCTGCAAGGCGAAGCCCATCACCGCGCCGATGAGGATTTGCTCGGCAATCAGCAACAGCCCACTCAAATCCAGCGCATTCACCGGGGGCATCGGCGGCAGGCCCGGCGCAATGACCACGGTAATGGCCAAGGCGAAATACAGGCGGATGCGCCGAGGCAACAGGGTCGTGCCAAACACCGGCATGACCATCAGCAAGGAGCCGACGCGAAACAGCGGCAACATGAACGTCGCCACCCAGGTGCTGATCTGCGTATCGGTCAGCGCAAGCAGTGACATGGTTTAGCCGATGACCTGAGGAATACTGCCGTACAGCTGCAGGATGTAATCCATGAAGGTCTGCACCAGCCACGGACCGCCAACGATCAATGTCACCAGCATCACCAACAGACGCGGCAAAAAGCTCAAGGTCTGTTCGTTGATCTGGGTAGCGGCCTGGAACATCGCCACCAGCAGCCCCACCAGCAGACTCGGAATCACCAGCACGGCGACCATCATGGTGGTCAGCCACAGCGCTTCGCGGAAGATATCGACGGCGACTTCAGGCGTCATGGCGAGACACCGCCGAAGCTGCTGGCCAGGGTGCCGATAATCAGCGCCCAGCCATCCACCAGCACGAACAACATGATCTTGAACGGCAGGGAAATGATCAGCGGCGAGAGCATCATCATACCCATCGCCATCAGTACACTGGCCACGACCAGGTCGATGATCAGGAACGGAATGAAGATCATGAAGCCGATCTGGAACGCCGTTTTCAGCTCGGAGGTCACAAAGGCCGGCACCAGAATGGTCAGTGGTGCCTGATCCGGCGTCGCGATGTCAGTACGCTTGGACAGGCGCATGAACAGCTCCAGATCGCTGGTGCGGGTCTGGGCGAGCATGAAGTTCTTGATCGGCACCTGCGCCTTGGCGACCGCATCCTGGGCCGTCAGCTTTTCCGCCAGATACGGCTGCAGGGCATCCTGGTTCACCCGGTCGAACACCGGGGCCATGATGAACAGGGTCAGGAACAGCGCCATGCCGGTGAGGATCTGGTTCGAGGGTGTCTGTTGCAGGCCCAGAGCCTGGCGCAGGATCGAGAAGACAATGATGATCCGGGTGAAACTGGTCATCAGCATGACAAACGCCGGGATAAAACTCAGCGCGGTCATGATCAGCAGGATTTGCAGGCTGACCGAATATTCCTGCGCACCCTGCGCATTGGTGCCCAGGGTGATCGCCGGGATCGACAGCGGATCGGCGCCGAATGCCAGCGGCGCAGCCAGCATCAGGGCCAGCGTCAAGACGATGCGTAGCGCACCCATTACTTCTTATCCTTCTGATCTTTGCCCAGCATCTCCAGCAGGCGCTGTGCAAATTCCGGCGTCGGTTTCTCGGTGCTCGGCACTTGCACCGGTTCCTTGAGGACGTGCAGCGCAGTAATGCTGCCAGGACTCAGGCCCAACAGGATCTGCTCGTTGCCGACCTGCACCAGCATCAGGCGGTCGCGAGGCCCCAGCGCGCGGGAGCCGACAATCTCGATCACCTGCCCTTTGCCAGCCGGACCGGCCTGCTGGACCCGACGCAGCAGCCAGGCGAGAAGGAAAATCAGCACCAGCACCAGTAGCAAGCCGAACACCAGTTGCGTCAGTTGGCCAGCCACGCCACCGCTCACTGCAGGCACAGCGGCCGTGGCAACCGGTTCGGCCGCCAGCACACTGATCGGCATGGCCAGCGCTGCCCCCAGCAAAGCCCCCAGAACCTTTTTCACTCAGCGCAGCTTCTTGATGCGTTCGCTTGGGCTGATCACGTCCGTCAGGCGGATGCCGAACTTCTCGTTGACCACCACCACTTCGCCGTGGGCGATGAGCGTGCCATTGACCAGCACGTCCAGCGGCTCACCGGCCAGGCGATCAAGCTCGATCACCGAACCCTGGTTCAGTTGCAGCAAGTTGCGGATGTTGATGTCGGTGCTGCCCACTTCCATGGAAATCGACACCGGGATGTCGAGGATCACGTCCAGGTTCGGGCCTTCGAGGCTGACCGGATCGTTGTTTCTCGGCACGCTGCCGAACTCTTCCATTGGCAGGCGGTTGGACGCGGAACTGCCGGAATCGGCTGCCAGCAAGGCGTCGATGTCGGCTTGCCCGGCATCACCGGTTTCTTCCAGGGCCGCGGCCCACTCATCGGCCAGAGCCTGGTCGTCTTGCGTGTTCATATTGTCAGTGTCCTCGGCGAGCAAAAGTTCAGAATTCGGTTAATCGCGAATGGGTACGAGCGCCGGTCAACGGCGCTCGATCGGCTCGATCACTTGCAACGCCAGGTTGCCCTTGTGCGAGCCCATCTTGACCTTGAAGGCCGGCACGCCGTTGGCGCGCATGATCATTTCTTCCGGCATCTCGACCGGAATCACATCCCCCGGCTGCATGTGCAGGATGTCGCGCAGGCGCAGCTGACGACGAGCCACCGTCGCACCGATCGGCACGTCGACGTCCAGCACGTCCTGGCGCAAGGCGTTGACCCAGCGCTCGTCCTGATCGTCGAGGTCCGACTGGAAGCCGGCATCGAGCATTTCGCGCACCGGCTCGATCATCGAGTACGGCATGGTCACGTGCAGATCGCCGCCACCGCCATCGAGTTCGATGTGGAAGGTCGACACCACAATGGCTTCGCTCGGGCCGACGATGTTGGCCATGGCCGGGTTCACTTCCGAGTTGATGTACTCGAAGTTGACTTCCATGATCGCCTGCCAGGCTTCCTTCAAATCGACGAACGCCTGCTCCAGCACCATGCGCACAACACGCAGCTCGGTCGGGGTGAATTCACGCCCCTCGATCTTGGCGTGCCGGCCGTCGCCACCGAAGAAATTGTCCACCAGCTTGAACACCAGCTTGGCGTCGAGGATGAACAGCGCGGTACCGCGCAGGGGTTTGATCTTGACCAGGTTGAGACTGGTCGGCACGTACAGCGAGTGCACGTATTCGCCGAACTTCATCACCTGCACACCGCCGACCGCCACGTCTGCCGAGCGACGCAGCATGTTGAACATGCTGATGCGGGTATAGCGGGCGAAACGCTCGTTGATCATTTCCAGGGTCGGCATGCGTCCGCGGACGATGCGATCCTGGCTGGTCAGGTCGTAGCTTTTGACGGTGCCGGGTTCGGCAGCGTTTTCGGTCTGTACCAGACCGTCGTCGACGCCATGCAGCAGCGCGTCGATCTCATCCTGGGACAGCAGGTCCTGCACGGCCATGTCGTGTTCCTACTGCAGTACGAAATTAGTGAAAAGCAACTGTTCGATCACCACTTTGCCGAGCTCTTTCTGCGCCACTTCCTGCACGCTGGCGGTGGCCTTCTGCCGCAGCATTTCCTGACCGACCGGCGACGCGAGGGTCGCAAAGTCCTGCCCGGAGAACAGCATGACCAGGTTATTGCGGATGACCGGCATATGGACCTTGAGTGCATCCAGATCCGCCTGGTTACGGGCGAGCATGGTGATGCTCACTTGCATGTAGCGCTGGCGACCGTTCTGGTTGAAATTGGCCACGAAAGCCGGCGCCATCGACTCGAAAATCGCTGGCTGCTTGCCGACGGGAGCGGTTTGCGCCACGTCGGCGGCAGGCTTGCTCTGAGCGCTGTGCATGAAGTACCAGGTCGCCCCCACGGACACACCGATCGCCAGCAGCAGGGCCACCACGATCACGATAATCAGCTTGAGTTTGCCTTTGGTTGCGGGGTCTTTTACTGCTGCGTCGCTCTTCGCCATGCCAATAATCCGTCACTATTCGGGTTTTCACAGTCGCACGGCAAGGCAAGAGCAAGTGTTATGCCAGAAGTGTCGGAAGCAGAATGGCCGAGGCCGGGCGCAATTGACCAAACACCACAAACCAATGTGGGAGCGGGCTTGCTCGCGAAGAGGTCATCAGCTTCAACAAATCTGTTGCCTGATTCACCGTCTTCGCGAGCAAGCCCGCTCCCACAGGGTTTCTGTTGTGTTCGTCAGGCGTAGTAATCGACCGCGCTGGAGCCGATCACGCTGGTGGTATTGGCAGCCACCTCAGCGATGCCCGGAGCCATGTCGTCATCCATTGAATCGAGGCGACTGCCGCTGGCGCTGGTCCGCCCGCTTTGACTTTGCCGGGCTTGTTCCTGACCTTGCTGCGAACCACGGGACTGGTCCGAAACGTTGACATCGACCTGCCCCATGCCCTGCTGCGCAAACATGTCTCGCAAGCGATGCACCTGGCCGTCCAGCGCCTCACGGACACCCGGATGCGCACTCATGAACATGACCTGGGTCTGCTGGTCGGGAACCATGTTCACCCGAATGTCCAGACGCCCAAGCTCAGCGGGCTGCAACTGAATGTCCGCGGCCTTGAGATTGGCACTGGACAGGTACATGACCCGATTCACCACTTCTTCAGTCCAGCCGCTCTGGTGCATGGCGATCGGCTGGTTCACCGGCAAGGCATTGGCAGTCTTCGGTGTGGCCGCCTGGGTCAGCGCTGCCAGGCGGTTGGCGAAATCATCGACACGGGTGTCGCTGCTGGCGGCTTTGAGGTCCTTCAGACCGTCATCGATCAACCCGCTGAACGCCTTGTCGTCGCCCTGGCTGGTGCTGTTCTTGTCAGACTGAACATCCAGCATGGCCGCCATGCCGGCGGTAAAGTTTTGCGCCGATGTCAGCTCACCGTCAGCCTGGGCTTGCGCCTGTGTCGGAGCAGCCTTGGGCTGCGCCTGACTGGAGGCCGATACGTGACCGCTCTGCTCCATCGCCAGGCGCACTGCCGGCAACGCATCGAGAGGATCGGTCGAGGGATCGAAATCGCCATCGGTCGTGGCCAGTGCCGGTGCATCTGTAGTCAACGCCGTAGCGGCTGCGGCAACCGGCGCTTCAACGGCAGGCTGCACAGTGTCGGCAACGACGGGGGCTACCGGTGCCGGCACTACAGGCTGAAGGACTTGCTGCAATGAAGGATCAAGAGCCGGATCGAGCGGCGCGGCATCCACGACCGGAGTCTGATCCGCGTCTGACGCTTTATCGTCGGCGGACTTGCCGTCAGCCTGCACCGGCGTGTCGGCAGGCAAGGATTTGCCGCCATCGGCAACCACCGGTTCCCCGGCGGCAGATTTTTCGTCGCCAGCGTCTGTTTTTCCGGTGACATCAGCGGTTTTGTCGCGACCCGGCTTGCCCGAGGCATCCGCCAACGCACCGGGCTTGTTCTGGGCCTGACTGGCATAGACATGAGCGAAGCTTGCGGCCTTGTCCCCGGGCTCAGCGGCCAGTGCCGGAGGATTGGCGGACGCCGCTTGAGTCTTGGCCTGCCTGGAGGCCTGAAGCAGAATATCGGGGGTAACGGGCATGAAACGGTCTCCGCTGCACGGGGCTCGTAAGTACAGTTGGAAGAATTAACTGCAAAGGTCGAGCCAGTTTCACTCGAAGGAGAGCAAGTACCGCGAATGCTCAGATTTTCGCCGGGCAACGCTGTCGTTCAGCTTCGTACAGAGGCCGGATACCGGCGAATTCGCGGTCGATTTCACGGACCAGTTCCTGAACGGCGACCCATGGCAAATCTTTGGCCTGCTGTTCAAGTTGATGGCATAGCTCGGCCAGCCTGAATGCGCCCATGTTGCTGCAGCTGCCTTTGAAGCTATGGGCAGTTTCAACGAGCAGTGCGGCACTGTCAGCCGTTCTCAGGACTTTCAGGCGCTCTTCGGAGTCCGCAAGAAAGACATCCAGCAGATCCGGATAACCCTCTTCCATCACTTCGCGCAATGCACTCAGCACGTCGCGATCCACATGTTTGTCGTCCACTTGCTCACTCCCTGATCAAGAATGCGCGGAGTATGCCTGAGCCTCCCAGATAAACTCCACGCGTGCACTTCGACCATCGTCGGCCCAGCGGGCATTACGCCCCAACTGGCGGATCAGACTGACCCCACGTCCCGACAGGCGGATGTCATCCACCGGTCTTGCCATCACCCGCTCGACATCAAAACCCTTGCCGCTGTCTTCGATGTGAATCGTCAGGCAACCGCCGTCGTCTGTTGGTGTCACCTGAAAATGCAACCGAACATAGCCTTCCTGCAGCTCGTCCAGCCGGGTATTGCGCTCCTGATAATATCGCGCAAAACCCGAGGCATTGCGCTTGAGGCTTGAATCCAGCCCCAGTACGCCATGCTCCAGCGCATTCGAATAGAGCTCCGCCAGCACACTGTAGAGCGCTCCGCTTTGCGCCCGAAGACCATGGACCTCAAGCAGCAACTGCAACAGGTAGGGTAACGGATTGAATCGCTTGAGCGTGGCGGCGCGAAACTCGAAACTCACCGACCAGTCCAGCGGACAGGACTGACCGCTGTCGGAGTAGACCAACGCCGGTGCAGTGATCTGTGCCGGCTCCAGCAGGCTGATCTCGACCATGCTGACATCGTCGCGGGCTTCTCCGCCGAAATGACGCAGCGCTTGCTTGATCTCTTCAAACAGCGCATCCGGCTGGCGATTGGCGGCAAACACCTGCTGCAATCGCTGCACGCCAAATAACTGATCATTGGCGTCGCAAGTGTCGATCACACCATCGGAGAGAAGAAACACCCGATCCCCGAGCGCCATGGGAAACACGTCGGTACGCTCATCGAAGGATTCCGGGCTCAGCACCCCCAAAGGCAGGTGCCGCGCCGGCAGAGGTGTACGCTCGCCACTGGCAATGCGGTGCAGGTAACCGTCCGGCATTCCGCCGTTCCAGACTTCCACTGAACGACGCTGAAAACTCAGGCACAACATCGTGGCACAACAGAACATGTCCACCGGCAGGATGCGCTTGAGCTTGGCATTCATCTCGCGCAGGGTTTCTGCCAGGCCGTAGCCCTTGGTGGTCATCCCGTAGAAGACTTCGGCCAAGGGCATGGCGCCCACCGCCGCCGGCAAGCCGTGGCCGGTAAAGTCGCCCAGCAACACATGCATGTCTCCAGCCGGCGTGAACGCGGCCAGCAACAGGTCGCCGTTAAACAGCGCATAGGGCGATTGCAGATAACGGATATTCGGAGCGGCATTCAGGCAGCCCGAGTGCGCCACCTTGTCGAAAACAGCCTTGGCCACGCGCTGCTCGTTGAGCAGGTAGTCGTGATGCCTGGCGATCTGGTCACGCTGTTGCAGCACGGTATCCTGCAAGCGCCGCAAGCGATCCATTGCCTTGATCTTGGCAGCGAGAATCACCTGGTTATAGGGTTTCGCCAGAAAGTCGTCACCGCCGACCTCCAGACAACGGGCCAGGGCTTCACTCTCGGACAATGAAGTGAGGAAGATGATCGGCACCAGGGTTTCCCCGGCCAGGGCCTTGATTTGCCGGGCCGCCTCGAAGCCGTCCATGACTGGCATCATCGCATCCATCAACACCAGGTGCGGTTGCTGCTGGCGAAACGCGTCGACCGCTTCGATGCCGTTGGCCGCCGTCAGCACTTCGTGCCCCTGGCGGCGCAGGATGCTCGACAACAGCATGCGATCGGCGGCGCTGTCCTCGGCAATCAGGATCGTCAGCGGCTCCAGTGGCTGCATGGCAATCAACTGATGTCGAACAGCTTGTCGAAGTTGGAAATGGCGAGGATTTTGCGCACGTCGGTACTGCTGTTGATGACGCGCACATCGGACTCATCGCCACCGGCGTGATCGCGTAGCAAAAGCAGCATGCCCAGGGCCGAGCTGTCGAGGTAAGTGGCGTCTTTCAGGTCGACCACAACCGCCGATAGCTTCTTATCTTCGTAGGACTGACGAAATTCCTGATGCTTGGCAAAATCGAAACGACCCTTGACCGAAATCGTCAGCTTTCGCCCATCGGGTGAGACTTCTGCAACAACTGGCATGTCATGGCTTCCTTGTCATTGGTAAACCTGCTTGTACAAGGTTTAGCAGTTGGTAGAGGTTGGGGCAAGGCTGGAAACCTGTGGGAGCGTGGCTTGCCCGCGATGAACGATAACGCGGTCCACCTGATTCAATTCAATACTGATCCTGCCGCGGTAAGCGCTGAGATAATTCGTCCAACAACTTTTGCTCGCGCTTGTCTTCAAGCGCCCGCGCTTCATCGGCATAGCGCTGAACCAGCTTACGCAAACCTTCGACCCGGGCAAACGCCTGTTGCCAGGTTTCCCGGGCCTTGTTCAGATTGTTCTGATGCCAGGCCAGGCTTTGCCGCTGCTGGTCGATGGCCGTGCCCAGTTGCGCGAGAAAGCCCTGATAGCCCAGCAGCCATTGCCCCGAGACGCCGCCACTGCCGCGCACGATCCATTGTTCCTGATAGTCGAGACGGAAGGCTTCGAGATCGGCGAGTTTACTTTCCGCCAGGCGAACCTGTCCTTGAAAATGTCCCAGGCGCTGGACTGCGGTTTTCTCGGCCTTTTCAGCCATTTGCACCACAGGCGCCAGCCTTCCTGCCCGACTCTGGGCCATGACCGCTTAGCCGCCTGCCGCGGGCGCGAAGATCGAGGCGAGATACGCTTCGCTTTCGCCCAGGCTGATGCTGTCGTTGAGGCCCTGGCGCAGGTACTTGACCAATTGCGGTTGCAGGGAAATCGCCAGATCGGTCTCACGGTCGCCGCCAGCGACATAGGCGCCAACACTGATCAGGTCGCGGCTTTGCTGATAACGCGACCACAGTTGCTTGAAGTACTGTGCACGGGTCATATGTTCCGGCGATACCACCGCCGGCATGACCCGGCTGATGGACGCCTCGATATCAATGGCCGGGTAATGCCCTTCCTCGGCCAGGCGCCGGGACAACACGATGTGTCCGTCGAGCACGCCCCGCGCCGAGTCGGCAATCGGGTCCTGCTGGTCATCGCCTTCGGACAACACGGTGTAGAACGCGGTGATCGAACCACCGCCCTTCTCCGCGTTGCCGGCCCGCTCTACCAGTTTCGGCAGCTTGGCGAACACCGATGGCGGATAGCCCTTGGTCGCCGGTGGCTCGCCGATGGCCAGGGCGATTTCCCGCTGGGCCTGGGCGAAACGGGTCAGAGAGTCCATGAGCAGCAGGACATTCTTGCCCTTGTCGCGGAAATACTCGGCAATTCGTGTGCAATACATCGCGGCGCGCAGACGCATCAGGGGCGCATCGTCCGCCGGGGACGCCACCACCACTGAACGCTTGAGCCCTTCTTCACCGAGAATATGCTCGATGAATTCCTTGACCTCACGACCCCGCTCACCGATCAGCCCGACGACGATGATGTCGGCCTCGGTGAAGCGCGTCATCATCCCCAGCAACACCGATTTACCCACGCCGGTACCGGCAAACAGGCCGAGCCGCTGACCACGACCGACCGTCAACATGCCGTTGATGCAGCGGATACCGACGTCCAGCGGCTCGCTGATCGGCTCACGCTTGAGCGGGTTGATGGTCGGGCCATCCATCGGCACCCAGTCCTCGGCTTTCATCCCGCCCTTGCCGTCCAGTGCACGACCGGCGCCATCGAGCACCCGCCCGAGCATGCTCATACCCATCGGCAAGCGACTGCTGTCCGACAGGGGAACGACGCGGGCGCCGGGAGCGATCCCGGCGACGCTGCCGACCGGCATCAGAAAGACCTTGCTGCCGGAAAAGCCCATGACTTCGGCTTCGACCTGCACCGGGTGATAACTGTCGTCGTTGATGACCATGCAACGGCTGCCCATGGCAGCGCGCAGGCCCTCGGCTTCGAGGGTCAGCCCGACCATGCGTAGCAAGCGACCCTCAAGGATCGGCGCTCCGGCCAGCTCAGTCGCCTCGGCGTAACTGCCCAGGCGCTTGGCGAAACTGGTGCGTTCAAGGCGCATCGGGCGCATCCGGTTCTGGCGCGGTAGCCGGTTTGCTGTCGATCGGCAACTCCAGGCTCAAGTCCGGCGCGGCCGGGTGCAAGGACTGCTCGTGCAACTGATCGAACAGCTTGTCCATCACCCGCGCAACGCGAGTTTCGACTGTGGCGTCGATGCGACTGTGTTCTGTCTCGACCCGGCAACCGCCGGGCAACAACGATTCGTCCTCGACGATGCGCCAGGTTTCTTCATGGCGTTCGCGAAGGGCTTTGACCTGTTCGAAATCCTGCGGATGGATGTACAGCCGCACATTGCCCACGCCCAAAGGCAAGAGTTTGAGGGCTTCACGCATGACGTGTTCGATCTGCGTCGAGTCGATGGCCAGTTCGCGCTGGATCACCTGTTTGGTGATGTGTTGCACGAGGTCGACCAGGGACTTTTCGATCTCGGTATCCTGCTCGGCGATGGGCTCGAACAGGTGCGCCATCAGTTGCTCCAGACCGGCGATCTTGGCAGCCAGCGCTACTTCGGCTTCCTGACGGACCTTGAGCGTGGTGCTGTGGAAACCTTCCTTCTCACCCACCGCGAAGCCTTCGTTGTAGGCTTCCTGGCGAATGCTTTCGAGCTCTTCGAGGGTCAGCGGCTGGACTTCCTCCAGCGGCACTTCCTCCATCTCCGGCGGCTCGGGTTCCGGCTCAGGTTCCGGCTCGGGTTCCGGCGGATCGAAACTGGGCAGCGCCCAGGTATCGAAGCCACTGACATCCCTGGCCCGGATCAGGTCAGTGGGTACATCATCATTCTTGACCATGGTGTTAGATCATTTCCTCGCCGCCCTTGCCGCCGAGAACGATTTCTCCGGCTTCGGCCATACGGCGGGCGATGGTGAGGATTTCCTTCTGCGCGGTTTCCACGTCGCTGACGCGCACCGGGCCTTTGGCTTCCAGGTCGTCGCGCAAGAGTTCGGCCGCACGCTTGGACATGTTCTTGAAGATCTTCTCCTTGACGCCTTCGTCCGAACCCTTGAGGGCCAGCACCAGCACATCGGAAGACACCTCGCGGAGCAGCGCCTGGATGCCGCGGTCGTCGACGTCGGCCAGGTTGTTGAAGACGAACATGAGGTCTTCGATCTGACCGGACAGGTCTTCGTCGACTTCGCGAATCGAATCCATCAGTTGACCTTCGATCGAACTGTCGAGGAAGTTCATGATGTCGGCCGCACGCTTGATGCCACCCAGGGTGGTGCGCGAGGCATTCGAATTGCCGGAGAACTGTTTCTCGAGAATCTGGTTGAGTTCTTTCAGGGCCGCTGGCTGTACGGTGTTCAGCGAGGAGACCCGCAGGATGATGTCCAGTCGAACCTTGTGGTCGAAATTGCCAAGGACTTCACCGGCCTGGTCCGGGTCGAGATACGCCACCACGATTGCCTGGATCTGCGGGTGTTCATAACGGATCACATCGGCGACGGCACGCGGCTCCATCCACTTCAGGCTGTCGAGGCCGCTGGTGTTGCCACCGAGCAGGATGCGGTCGATCAGGCCGTTGGCCTTGTCTTCGCCCAGGGCCTGGGTGAGCATTTTGCGCACATAGTCGTCGGAGCCGACGCCCAGGCTGGTCTGGTCGCCGACGATATCGACGAACTCGCTCATCACCTGCTCGACCTGCTCGCGGTGCACATTCCCCATCTGGGCCATGGCCACACCCACGCGCTGAACTTCTTTGGGGCCCATGTGGCGCAGCACCTGGGCCGCGTCGGTGGAGCCCAGGGACAGCAACAGGATTGCGGCCTTGTCGACCTTGGACAGTTTGGCGGCAACGGCTCGGTTATCACTCATCTGCGTTAATCCACTCTTTCACGACCTGGGCCACACGACCCGGATCTTCTGCCACCAGACTCTTGATTGCGTTCAACTGAGCGTCATAGCCTTCGCTCGGGCTCGGCAGCAGAATGCTTTGCGGGCCGCCGAGGCTGACGCGGTCGTTGGCCAACTCGCCATCCAGACCGCCCATGCCGCCCAACTCGACATCGCTACCGATACCAGCCAACTGTTTGCCTTTGCCGCCGCCGGTGATGTTGTTGAGCACTGGACGCAGCACGCCGAACACCAGCACCAGGATGAACAGCACACCCAGCACTTGCTTGACGATGTCCCAGAACCACGGCTGGGAGTAGAACGGAATATCGGCAATCACCTCACCGCGCTCGGCGGAGAACGGCATGTTGATTACGCTGACACTGTCACCACGGCTGGCATCGAAGCCGACCGCGTCCTGAACCAGACGAGTGAAGCGCGCCAATTCATCTGCGCTCCACGGCGCACGGGTGGTTTCGCCATTGGCCGGGTTGATCTTGACCTGATCATCGACCACCACCGACACCGACAGGCGATTCAATCGCCCCTGTTGCTGCTTGGTATGGCTGATGGAACGGTCGAGTTCGAAGTTTTTGGTGGATTGTTGACGCTTGTCCGCCGGGTACGGTGCGAGCATTGGCTGACCGGTGGCCGGGTCCATGATTTGCTGGCCGTTGGCATCGATCAGCGGCTGGCCTGGCTGCACCATGCCGGCCGACGCGGTAGCGCCGCCAGTGGTTTGCGGCGCGGAGGCCGGCGATGGCGGCTGGTTGCTCAACGCCCCCGGCACACCTTGCGGGCCGTTGCTGGCGGTACGCTGTTCGTTGACCGACTGTTCGCTGCGCAGGGCAGGCTGGTCCGGATTGAACTGCTCGGAAGTCGATTCTACGGCGCTGAAGTCCACGTCGGCCGAGACTTCGGCCTTGTAACGATCGTTGCCCAACACCGGCTGCAGGATGTTGTGCACACGCTGGGTGAGCATGCTTTCCATGCGACGGCTGTAGTCGAACTGCTTGCCGGCCATGGTCAGTTCGGAGTTTTCCGCCTGATCCGAGAGCAGGTTGCCCTTCTGGTCGACGACGGTGATCTGCGACTTGCTGAGTTCGGGAACGCTGGTCGCCACCAGATTGATGATGGCCACGACCTGGCCTGGTTCGAGAGAGCGACCGGAATAGAGCTCAACCAGGACCGAAGCGCTAGGCTTGCGCTCGTCGCGCACGAACACCGAACTTTTCGGGATCGCCAGGTGCACACGGGCACCCTTGACGTTGTTCAGGCTGGAAATGGTGCGGGCCAGTTCGCCTTCGAGGCCGCGACGATAACGGGTCGCTTCCATGAACTGACTGGTGCCCAGCCCCTGTTCCTTGTCGAGGATTTCAAAGCCGATGTTGCCATCGCTGGGAGTGACACCAGCAGCCGCAAGCTTGAGTCGCGCACGGGACAGGTCATCGGCCTTGACCAGCAAGGCTCCGGAATTGGGTTCGACGGTGTACGGAATATCGGCGGAGGCCAGGGTCTCCATGACCTGCTTGGCGTCCATGCCGGCAAGGCTGCCGTACAGAGGCCGGTAGTCCGGTTGCTGGGACCACAACACCACGGCAAAACCAATCGCCACGCTCGCAGCCAGGCCGACCAACAGGCCCACCTGACGCAACATGGTCATCTCGGAGAGGTTTTCCAGGAAGGACAACCCGAACAGCGGCGGCTTGCCGTCTATCGAAGTGGCCTTGGCCGGAACGTTATCGGCGACTGCTTCTGCCATGACTCAATCTCGTCCTTTAAACCGGCATCTGCATGATGTCTTGGTAAGCCTGAACCAGCTTGTTGCGCACCTGGGTCAACGCCTGGAATGACACGCTGGCCTTCTGCGAGGAAATCATCACGTCGGTCAGGTCGACGCCGCTTTTGCCGATTTCGAAGGCACTGGCCAACTGATTGGAAGCCTGTTGGGTGTCGTTCACTTTATTGACGGCCTGACCGAGCATGTCGGAAAAGCTGCTACCCGCCACTTCAGGGACGGCAGCCGACTTCGGAGCAGACATGGCGTCCATTTGCATGGCACGCATATCCAGCATCAACCGATTGAATTCAATACCTTGGCTCATGGTTTCTCTCTTTGACGACCCGCAATTTTTTGACACTCACTCGGCGGGTATTGAGGTGTTAGCAACAAGGGTGCCAGCTCCGTGACTGCTCTAAACAAAAGCCAATACCACCGCAAAACAAATGTGGGAGCGGGCTTGCTCGCGAATACGGTTTTCCATTCAACAGAGATGCTGACGGGTCTCCAGCTTTCGCGAGCAAGCCCGCTCCCACATTTAGATCAGTGTTGACTCCGTCAACTTTCAGGTGGAGAACAAGCAGCCTTCCACATCCATGCCGGCATCGCGCATCTGCGCCAGCTTGTAGCGCAAGGTCCGCGGGCTGATACCCAGGCGCTCGGCCGCTTCTTTCCGACGACCGCGTTCGGTGCGCAGGGTATCGATGATCATCTGGAACTCATGGCGACGCAGATCATCACCCAGCGCACCGGCCGACTCGGACTCGACCTCCACAGGACGCACCGAAGCCTGCGCCAATGCCGGCAATAGTGCGCAAGTCACCGACCCGGCCAGGCAGAAATCCTGCGGCCGGATCAAGCCGCCTTGCTGCAGAATCAGCGCACGCTGAATCGCGTTATCCAGCTCGCGCACGTTACCCGGCCATGGATAACCGATCAGGCACGCCTGGGCCTCGGGCGACAATCTGGCCGCCGCATGCTTCATTTTATTGACGTGTTTGGCCAGCAGACGCTCGGCCAGTGGCAGGATGTCGGCGGTGCGCTCGCGCAACGGGCGCCAGGCCAGGGGAAACACCGACAGGCGATAATAGAGATCTTCGCGGAAGCGCCCCGCCGCCACCTCACCCGCCAAGTCGCGATTGGTGGTTGCGACCACGCGAATATCCAGCGTGATCGGCTTGCGCCCCCCGACCCTTTCGACCTCGCGCTCTTGCAGCACGCGCAGCAATTTGGCCTGAAGCCCCAGGGGCATTTCGGAAATTTCGTCGAGCAGGAGGGTGCCGCCGTCGGCCTGCTCGAACTTGCCGGCTTGCGCGGCAATGGCGCCGGTGAAGGAACCCTTCTCGTGACCGAACAACGTCGCTTCGAGCATGTTGTCCGGAATCGCCGCGCAGTTGATCGCAATGAACGGCTGGCTGGCGCGATGAGAATGCTGATGGATGTAACGCGCCAGCACTTCCTTGCCCGTGCCCGACTCACCCGATATCAACACCGTGGAATCGCTACGTGCAACCCGTGCCGCCAACTCGAGCAACTGTGCGCTCGCCGGCTCGAACGCCACTGGCCCTTCACCCTCGGTCAGGCCCAGACTGCCCAAGGCATGACGCCCCACCAGATCGAGCAACGCCTTGGGCTCGAAGGGCTTGACCAGGTAATCCGCGGCGCCCTGGCGCATCGCATCGACCGCACGCTCGACCGCACCGTGAGCCGTCATCAACAACACCGGCAATTGCGGCTGCCGTGCTCGCAACATGCCCAGCAACTGGTGGCCGTCCATGCCCGGCATGTTGACGTCGCTGACCACCAGGCTGAAGGCCTCGCCGCCGACGGCAGCCAACGCCTCCTCCGCCGACCCCACCGCCTTGTAATCGTGCCCCGCGAGCATTAGCGTATCGGCCAGCGCTTCGCGCAACGCACGGTCATCCTCGACCAGCAGAACCTTGATACCCATCTGTGTCACTCCGCTCCTTGAGCGTTGCTGAACAACGGCAGGATCACCTGCGCGCAAGTGCCGCGACCGAGCCGCGAACGCAGCTGCAATTCTCCTTGATGAGCACGCGCCACCGCCTTGACCACGGTCAGGCCAAGACCAGTGCCGGTGGCCTTGGTAGTAAAAAAGGGTTCGCCCAATCGCGCCAGAACGGCGGCCTCTATACCGCCGCCACTGTCACTGACGCACAGGCGCAGGTTGTTGCCGCGGGTGTAGAGGTGAATCTTGAGGCGCAATTGACTGGCACTGGCCTGAATGGCGTTTTCGATCAGATTGAGGATCGCGCCGACCAGCGTGTCGCGATTGCACAGCAACTCCCCCGAATGACTGTCGCACTGCCAGCGGATCGGCAGATCCTGCACGTGGGTCAGCGCTGCCGCTTGCAACGACTGCATCAATTGACCGGGTGTCACACGGTCGGTCAGCGGCAACTCGCCACGGGCGAAGACCAACATGTCGCGCACCTGATGCTCCAGCTCGTGCAGGCGCTCTTTGAGGCGCCCGGCAAAACGCTGCTGGGTAGCGACCGGCAGCGCTTGCTCGGTCAAATGACTGGCGTACAGCAACGCGGCGGACAATGGCGTACGTATCTGATGAGCCAACGAAGCGACCATGCGCCCCAGCGACGACAGACGCTCATGGCGGGCCAGTTGATCCTGCAGATGGCGGGTTTCAGTCAGGTCGTTGAGCAACACCAACTGGCCGGGCTCGGCGTCCAGCGAGCGCGTGGCGATCGACAGACGCCGACCATCCTTGAGGGAGATTTCATGACCATCGTCTTCGCGAGGTGCAAAACAACGGGCAATGACGTGGCGCCACAATTCACCTTCGAGCGGCAGCCCCAGCAACTCGCACGCCGCTGGATTGGCTTCGCGCACGATGCCCTGGGCATCAATGACGATGACACCGCCGGGTAACAGATCAAGGAGGTTTTGCAGGCGGTTGGCCAGGCGTTCTTTTTCCGCCAGCTCCTGCATGCGCTGGGCGCTGACCACCGCCAGTTCACCCTTGAGCTCGGTCACCCGGGCTTCAAGCATGCTGTAGGAATCGGTCAACTGGCTCGACATCTGATTAAACAGCGTGAATGCCTGTTCAAGGCCAAGCCGGCTCGCCTGCTCTACGGACGACGGTTGCCCCGAAGCATCAGGGACAGGAGACATCTGGGCGGCTTGGGGCATCGTGCTCTCTCGCTTGGCTGACCGTCAGTTAAACGGAACGTTGCGAGGGACGTAGCAATACCCGTGCCTAAAAAAAACTTCTTATAAATGAAGGGATTGAAAAACAGGCGTCAATCATCCGCCTGCTCATCTCCATCTCGACGGCTCATGCCGTACTTACGCATCTTTTCTACCAGCGTGGTACGACGAATACGAAGTCGCTCGGCCGCGCGCGCCACGATGCCATTGGCGTCATCCAGCGCCTGCTGAATAAGCCCTTGCTCCAGACCACCGAGGTAGTCCTTCAGGTCCAGGCCTTCCGGAGGCAACATGGCGTTGGCCGTGAAGTCTTGCGTATGACCGTTGATGGCCACGCGCTCTTCCAGATCGCTGCGCAGGCTGTCGACCATTTGCTCGTCTTCATCGTCGACATAGCGGAATTTCTTCGGCAACTCGACCACGCCGATCACGCCGTACGGGTGCATGATCGCCATGCGCTCCACCAGGTTGGCCAGTTCACGGACGTTGCCCGGCCAGCCATGGCGGCACAGCGACATGATCGCCGCCGAGTTGAAGCGGATTGAACCGCGCTTCTCGTGCTCCATACGCGAGATCAGCTCGTTCATCAGCAGCGGAATGTCTTCGACGCGTTCACGCAGCGGCGCCATTTCGATCGGGAACACATTCAGGCGATAGTACAAGTCTTCGCGGAACGTGCCGATCTCGATCATGCTTTCGAGATTCTTGTGGGTAGCCGCAATGATGCGTACGTCGACGCTTTGGGTCTTGTTGCTGCCCACGCGCTCGAAGGTGCGCTCCTGCAACACGCGCAGCAGCTTGACCTGCATCGGCAGCGGCATGTCGCCGATTTCATCGAGAAACAGGGTGCCGCCGTTGGCCAGTTCGAATCGACCGGCGCGGCTGGTGATCGCCCCGGTGAAGGCACCCTTCTCATGGCCGAACAATTCGCTTTCCAGCAACTCGGCCGGGATCGCCCCGCAGTTGACCGGCACGAACGGCGCTTCGCGGCGCTTGGAGTGGTAATGCAGGTTGCGCGCAACCACTTCCTTGCCAGTGCCGGACTCACCGAGGATCAGCACGCTGGCATCGGTGTCGGCGACTTGCTGCATCATTTGGCGAACGTGTTGAATCGCCCGACTGGTGCCGACAAGACTGCGAAAAAGATTGGGTTCGCGATGACGACCGCGCTCGCGGGCCTGGTCGTACATCTCGCGATAGACCTGGGCACGATGCAGCGAGTCGAGCAATTTGCTGTAGCTGGGCGGCATTTCGAGAGTCGAAAGCACTCGACGACGCTGGTCTTCCGGCAGGTCAATGGAAGAATTATCACCCATTAACAAAACCGGAAGGAACTCATCCCAGGTTGAGAGTGTCTTTAACAAGCCCAAAAGTGCACCAGGAGCATTGACCGTCCCGATGAGGACACAGATTACTTCACGACTTGACGACAAAGAGCCGACAGCCTGCTGCCAGTCATGGCTACCGCAGGGTAAATTTTCTTCGCCGAGAAAATTCAAAATCACCGCCATGTCGCGGCGGCGGACGCTATCGTCATCAATCAGCAGAATTTTGGTTTCACGCCACATGCAATAGCAACTTCCCTAGTCAACTCAATGCCCAAAATGCTGGGGCAAGCTAGACGCTTGCAGACACGTTATGCCTGAAGACGACTGAAATCTGGAACCAGCCACTAGTTAAGTCAAAAAACCGTGCACAGTCAAATTTATGGCGCACATATCTGGATTAACTTGAGGTTAATTATCCAAACAGATGGTAAACCTTTGCCGCGTTCCGCGCTTGCTGGATCTGAGACATTTCATCGACTATCGCCTGCCTCTCCCCCATCGCCACCTCAAGCAGTTGCTTGTAGACATACAGCAACTCCTCAAGGTTGTTGCGCAGTAACTCCTCGTCCAGTGAAGCCTCGCTCAAGACGTCTTCCATGCAGGAACGGCAATCCAGGTCCAATTGACCGATGGCCTCCCAGTTGCGCTCGGCCAGAGCACCGACCAGCGCTTCGCGAGTTTGTTCTATTCGCTGCAATACAAGACTCATGGCGATCTCCTTAGAACTGCGGACCTGGCTCAGCAATGCCGTCCCAGCCTTCTTTCACCGTGCGCAGCAAGCCTGCGACCTCATCGAGAATTTTCGGATCGCTGCTGACGTTCGCCTCGGCCAGGCGTTTCATCATGTAGATGTAAAGACTGTCGAGTTCGCCCACGGTATCGGCGCAGTTTTCAAGATCCAGACCTTCACGCAAGCCACCGATGATGCCAATCGCCTTGCTGATCGACAGGCACTTGCCGGGAATGTCCTTGCGCTCCAGGGCACCTTTGGCCTGGGCGATACGGTCCAGGCCACCTTCCATGAGCATTTGCACCAAACGATGCGGACTCGCCTCGGACGTCTGGGCGTGTGCGCCCACTTTCTGATACTGCCGAAGGGCTAACATTGGATTCATGTTCTACCTCATTACCACAATGACTCGTATGACCAGTGTATCGTCCGCGAACCGAGAAACTTTAGATCAAAAGACAAAAACCCGGCACACGCGAAAATGCGTAGCCGGGTTTTTGTCGTCAGCTCATGACTAGCTGTTGGACTTCTGGGCATTCAGGGAAGTGAAGAACGAGGTAATGCTCGTCGCTGTCGCTTTCATTTGCCCGACCAAAAGGTCCATGGCGTTGTATTTGGCGGTCAACGTCTTGGTCATGTTGGCGACGCGCAAGTCCAGTGCAGACTGCTGATTTGAAAGGTTCTTGCTCACGCTCTGCAGGTTGGTATTGCGCTGATCGAGCAAGCCACCGGTCTGCACATAAGGCTTGATTGCAGTGCCCATGCGCGCCAGCAGGCCGTTGGTCGCGTTGGTTCCGCTGAACAACTGCTGCACTTGGCCACTCATACCGCCGACGGACATCGTCTTGCCGAACGCGACAGTGTCGAACGCCAGATTTCCGGTTTTCTGGTCTGTCATCACACCGATCTGCGACAGCACGGCCAATGCCCCGCCCGCTCCGGGAGCCGTCAGCACGCCGCGAATATCGGAGATCAGTGCGCGCGGCATCGAGTCACCGGTAAACGCCGCCTGAACCGTCAGATTGCCATCGGCGTCCGCTGTCGCCTTGGACAGGGAATTGATGGTGTTCATCAGGGTGTTGTAGGAATCAACGAACGACTGGATCGACGTTTGCAAGCCGGTGGTGTTGGTCGCAACGGTGACGGTCGCCGCCGCCGGTGGCGTACCCGGGCTCACGGATGCCAGGTTCAGGGTCAAGCCACTCACTGCACCGGTCACCGTGTTGCTCTTGCTGGTCACTGCCAGACCATCGATGGTCAGCGACGCATCCACCGCAACACCGTTGACAGCCCCCGAACTGGAAGCCGGAGGGTTAGCGCCCATCGGTTGGGTACCGTCGATTTCAAGGCCGGCGATACCGCTGACCGTAAGATCGGAGCCCGCACCGGTCTTGCTGGAACTGATCACCAGTCGCGACGCACCGCTGCTGTCGGTCACGATGTTGGCAGAAATACCATTACTCGCCTGTGCAGAGTTGATGGCATCCCGGGTGCTCTGCAAGGTCGCATTGGCTGGAATCGTGACATCGTAATCAGTGCCATTCTGACTGATTTTCAAAGTACCACTCGGAATGGCACTGGCGGCACCGCCGGCAAAAGAAGCACTGGCTACTTTCGAGCTGGTGGCCAGGTTGTTCACAACAACGCTATAGGTACCGGCAACTGCGGTATTGTCGGAAGTTACACCCAGAATCGACGGAGTACCCGAAGTGGCGGTGAAACCCGCAAACACTGGATTGGTCTTGCTACCGAGATTGGTCAGCGCCGTCTGAAAGGCCGTCAGTGCGCTTTTCAGGGAACCGACACCGGAAATCTTCAGCGTGTTGGTTTTGGTCTGAGTATCGATCTGCGTCTGCTTCGCCGATTTGTCGGCGTTGACCAGCGCAGTAACGATCGCACCGATATCCAGGCCAGAGCCTAAGCCCGAACCCGGTAAAATTGGACTTGCCATTTTGCGTCTCCCTTCAGGTTGCTGCCACTCTTTTGACCAATACCTGCGCCAAAAAACGTACAAACACTATTCATGCCAGCTATCAGACTTTGGCGTCGAACAAGACGTGGCTCGCATTGCTCAGGCTTTCTGCCAGCTTGAGAGCCTCTGCGGAAGGAATCTGTCGCACGACTTCGCCCGTTTCGCTTGCAATCACCTTGACGACGACCTTTCCGGATTGCTCGTCTATCGAAAACTCCAGATTGCGCTTGATCGACTGTACAAACTTTTCGATCTGCTGCACCGCCTGCTTCAGGTGAGTGTCATCCGCATCCAGCTTCTTGTCCGCCACTGGAGTCACGCTGACGGCTTCAGGCTTTTCCGGTGTTTTATCCGAGACAGTGTTCGCTGGCTGGGGAGCCGGATAAGACACGCCAAGCTTTACGCTCATCTCCATGCCCATCACCTCTTAACGTAAAAAGCGAGAGAGCGTGACCAGCACACTCCCCCGCCTAAACTCATTCCGAAATTACTGAAGCAGCTTCAGTACAGCGGAAGGCAGTTGGTTGGCTTGAGCCAGAACCGAAGTAGAAGCCTGTTGCAGGGTTTGCTGCTTGGTCAGGTTCGCGGTTTCTGCAGCGAAGTCGGTGTCTTGTACGCGGCCTTGTGCAGCAGTGGTGTTTTCCACGATGTTCTGCAGGTTGGAGATGGTGCTGGTCAGACGGTTCTGCGAAGCACCCAGGTTTGCGCGGGTGGCGTTGATTGTTGCCAGAGCAGCGTCGATCGCGGTGATCGCGTTGTCGATGTTGGCAGACAGGGTAGCGGAAGTCGCACCGGTCAGAACAACAGTACCGCTGCCTACGGACAGGGATACGGCGTCGAACTTGGAGCTCAGCACCAGGTCGATGCGGTTGGCCGAGCCAGTGTTGGCGCCGACTTGCAGTTGCATGGTGCCAGCCGTACCGTCCAGCAGGTTTTTGCCGTTCAGGTTGGTGGAAGCAGAGATACGAGTGATCTCGTCAGACATCTGAGCGAATTCGGAGTTGGTAGCGGTCTGGTCAGCAGTGCTGTTGGTACCGTTACGTGCTTTAACAGCCAGTTCACGCATACGCTGCAGAATGTCGGTCGAAGCTTGCAGCGCGCCTTCAGCGGTCTGGGCAACGGAGATACCGTCGTTGGCGTTCTGTACGGCCTGATTGCCACCACGGATCTGTGCAGACATGCGAGTTGCGATCTGCAGGCCAGCGGCGTCGTCTTTGGCGCTGTTGATTTTCAGGCCGGAAGACAGGCGAGCCATCGAAGTCGACAGAGCGTCGGTAGCACGGTTCAGGTTTTTCTGAACGTTCAACGACGTGGTGTTGGTGTTTACTGTTAAAGCCATGACGAATTCCTCGTTGGTTGGGTACTGCGGCTTCCGGCCCTGGCAACCGCCGGGTATGGCCTAGAGAACCTTCGTAATAGTTATCGTCGGGTTGGCAGGTTGCTTGAGGGCTTTTTTGAAAAAAATTGCCATCACCCTGCCACCCCCGAGAAAACAAGGGTTTAGTGCCCCTCAACCGCGAAAAAATGACGCCATAAAACTGTCCAGCCCACAAACGCCCGTGCCAAAGCTGTTGCCGCCCCTCAGGCCGGCATGTTTTCGAGCAATTCGATCAACTCATACTCCATGAAGTCGGCGAGCCCCAGCCAATCCTGGCGCTCCTGACAGGCCAGCATTTGCCTGAGCATCAAGGCCCAGGCCTGCTGAACATCCTGAGGCGCCTGTGCAATCTGCCGTTGCGTCTCATCGAACAGATCAACCATGTTCAAAGCCGCTTCGACATCACGCCCCAGGCGAAACAGTCCTGCGCACTGTCGGCACTCGTCGATGCCTTTCACTCGAGGCTTCATTGCACGAAATCCTGATTGAACTGCGTACCGGCAATCATTGCCCCAGCCCGGCTGCTATTGAAAAAAAGCACCTCGGGATGCCTGGCAATGTAACGCTCCAGCTCACACAGGTAACTGCGGAAATTCAATTGCGTCTTCACCTTCTGCCCATGACCATCGTGCACCCAGTGCCTGGCCTGGTTCACTGGCGGCCCCAGATCACCATCATTCCAACCGGTATGGGTCCTGTTCATTGGAAAGGAAAAATCCGCACCGAAAAGTGTGATGCGCTGCGCGCCCATCTTCACCGCCAGATCGACCGCTGGATGGATCACGCTACCGCTGACGTATAGCTGCGCACGCGGGTGTTGCTCACGCAACGCGGCATAGATCGGACTGGCGGAGTAACCGCCATAACGCTTGCCTTTCCAGCCCTTCAACATGTGCGGATCGCTCAACGGCAAGTACACCAGCGGAATGCCTTCGGAGTCCTCGCCCGGCAAGTGCAGCACGCTGATGCGCTGATCGATGCTCACGACCAGGTCAGGTTTGATTCCGTGCTCGCGAAGGGGTCTGTAGGCGGTATCCACACTGATGAACAGCGGTCGCGGTGTTTGTTTGCGCATAGCTGCCAGACGCTCGAAATTCCCTTCAAGGCTGGGCCCTGTGCCGATCACATAGATTTCACGCTCAGAACAGGTGCCAAACAGCTGTGCCACATCATCATCGGCCAGCAGCACTTCGAGGGTGTCCTGCAAGCGCTGCTGAATGACCGGTGACTGCGGATCGAATTCCCGATTGTTGAAACTCAGGTGCACTTCGCTGACCAGGCGATCACGAATCTTCGCGCTGAAGTCGTCCGCCAGCAGCATTTCGGCCGGCAATGCAAAAAACGGTGTGCAGATGTCCGACATATCGCCGGCATACAGCAGTTGCACGCGCGGATCGCCCAGCCACTGACGCTGATCGATCAGTTGCAACACCAGTGCGAACAGCGCGCCGTTGAGAATGTGGACATAGAGTTTTTCAAGCCCGGCGCGCTCCAGCAAAACCGTTGGCAAATCACCGAAGCCGGTGCCGTAAACGTGCAACTGAGGCTTGTCGAGCGGGAGGCTGGCGGCCTGCAAACGGGCCTCGTGGAGGCGATCATGGCGGCTGGTGAGCTGGATGCCACCCACGCACAACGTCGAGTCCCGCCCCTCGATCAGGTCGACCTCGACGGCCAGGCGATCTTCCGTTTTCAATCGCGCATACAGCGACGGCCAGCGCCGCTGGATAACCTGAGCATTGTCTTCAAAGCATTCGCTCATGCTACCTCGCATTCCTTACAAGCAAAAAAGCGCTCAAGGTTAACCCTTGAACGCTTTTTTGTACCGGCCTTTTTTATTAAAAGACTTTCACTCAAGGACGATAGATGATCGCCGAACCCCATGACAGCCCCACACCGAAACCGCTGAGCGCTACGCGCTTCCATTCGGAATCGAGGATATGTTTTTCCAGCAGCAACGGGATGCTCGACGACACCGTGTTACCGGTCTCGACCATGTCCTTGATGAACTTCTCCGGGCATTCTTCGAAGCGCCGCGCGACCGCATCGACAATCGCCGCGCTGCCCTGGTGAATGCAGAACGCATCGATGTCGTCAGCGCTCAGTTGCGACTCGCCCAGCAACTCATGCAAATGTGCCGGCACCTTGAGCAGTGCGAAGTTGAACACCTGGCGGCCGTTCATGAAGAACACGCCGTCGCTGACTTTCAAATGTGGAGCACCGGAACCGTCGGTGCCGAACTTGGCCTTGCCCAGTGCCCAGACCGGGTTTTCACCCATCCAGGTCGCGGTGGCGGCATCACCGAACAGCATGGTGGTGTTACGGTCTTCCGGGTCGACAATCTTCGAATACGGGTCGGCGGTGATCAGCAGGCCGTTCTTCAGGCCCGCGGCCTCCATGAAGCCCTTGATCGCGTAGATGCCGTAGACGTAACCGGAACAACCCAGGGAAATATCGAACGCGGCGACGTTGGTCGGCAGGCCGAGTTTGTCCTGCACGATGGCCGCCGTATGCGGCAAGCCTTCTTCGTCACCGTTCTGGGTGACGACGATCAACGCATCGATGGATTCACGTTTCAGATCAGGGTTGCTGGCAAACAGCGCATTGGCCGCTTCAACGCACAGATCGGAAGTTTCCTGATCAACGCCTTTGCGCGGCAGGAAGGCCGAACCGATCTTGCCCAGGATGAATTCTTCATCCTTCTCGAATTTTGCACCTTGTGCGTAATTGTCCACGCCGGCTACAGGAACGTAGCTCGCAATGCTTTTTATGCCAATCATTACGGCTTCCCAATAATAAACAGCCCAATACCACCACTCGCAAGGATTCGAGGGGCGCCGACAAACCTGGATTTCCGTCACCCCAAGGCGACGGCCGGGAAGCGTAAAGGGCTATCACTGAACCCGATAAAGGGTCAGGCGCCATCTTCCCGGTCAATACAATACAGTGAAGATGCGCGTTATGACTCGCAGGTCACGCGATTTTGCCGAATCAGCCCGGCAATGGGTCATTCGACCAACGACCAATCCAGCGCTGTTCCACGCTTGATGGCCTGACGGGCACGGCGTCCCAGGAGGCTTTGCGCATGCCTGGGCGCCAGCCCGAGACCCGGACGGATGGCTCTCAGATTGGTCGCATCGAAGGGCTCGCCGGCCGCCATATCCTGGGTGACATATAACGATCGACGGTACACCAGGGATTGGCGCTCAGCCTCGGTGACGCCGTAATGTACCTGTCCCATGGCTTGCCAGGCGCGCTCGGTTTCAATCACCAGGCTGGCCAATTCAGAGGGTTCCAGGGAGAAACTGGCGTCGACGCCACCGGCCGCACGCTCGAGGGTGAAGTGCTTTTCCACCACCGTTGCGCCCAATGCCACCGCCGCCACGGCCACACCGACGCCCATGGAGTGATCGGACAGCCCCACCTGGCAATCGAATAACTCGCGCAAATGCGGGATCGTGCGCACGTTGCTGTTCGCGGGTGATGCCGGATAGGTGCTGGTGCATTTGAGCAGCACCAGATCCTTGCACCCGGCCTCGCGGGCGGCGCGCACGGTTTCATCGAGTTCGGCGATGCTGGCCATGCCGGTGGAAATGATCAGCGGCTTGCCCGTTGCGGCTACCCGGCGTATCAGCGGCAGGTCGGTGTTTTCGAAACTGGCGATCTTGTAGGCCGGCACGTCGAGGCTTTCGAGAAAGTCCACGGCGCTGTCATCGAATGGCGTGGAGAACGCCAGCAGGCCCAGTTCTCTGGCGCGAGCGAAAATCGGCGCGTGCCACTCCCACGGCGTGTGTGCCTTTTCATACAGCGCGTACAACGAAGTACCGGCCCACAGGCTGTTCGGATCCTTGATAAAAAACTCGCCCTCGGCCAGGTCCAGGGTCATGGTGTCGGCGGTGTAGGTCTGCAACTTCAACGCATGGGCACCGGCCTTGGCCGCGGCCTCGACGATTTGCAGCGCCATGTCCAGCGACTGGTTATGGTTGCCGCTCATCTCGGCAATGATGAATGGCGGCGCATCGGCACCGATCAGGCGCTCGCCAATCTTGAAGCTAGTCATCTGCGTGATCCTTCAATACGCGCGTGAACGCGCAGGCACTCTGGGTAAAACCGGCTTCGCGAAAGGCGTTCAGCGACGGCTGGTTAGCGGGCAAGACCTGGGCGGTGAGCGACTCCAGTTCCGGCCAGTGGGCCTTCACAACAGTTTCTCCACGGGCCAACAGCGCCCTGCCCCAGCCCAGGCCGAACCGGCCCTCGAACAGATAAATCGACACTTCGGCGCTAAAGCCACGCATGTCATAACGCAGCACACCGACCGGACCGTCATCGGCCTCGGCGATCAATAACAGCCGCCGGGGATTGCTCAGGCTCGCGGCCAGCCAGTTTTGATGCGCGGACCATTCGATCACGCCGGTCTCAAGCGACCAGCGGCGCACGGCCTCGGTGTTGCGCCCGTCGAACAACAGCTGCGCATCACCCAGGGTCGCCGGGCGCATCCTCAGCACCGCACCGGCCAGCACAGCCGCAACCCGCTGCGCGCCCCGGCCATCGACAAGTTGTCGCGACTGCTGTGCCAGGCTCTGGCGCAAACCCTGGTTACCCGCGACAAAGCCGATGGCCAGGCGCAGTTGCTCGACACTGACGTGCTCGCGAGCCCCCATGAACACATGGGCACCCGCAGCCGCCATTACCTCGCCGTTGGCTTGCTGGTTGTTCGAGACGGCAATGCAAATCGTCGGCAGCCCCATGGCCGCCCGCTCCCAACTGGTACCGCCACCCGCCCCGACAAACAGGTCGGCTTCGGTCATCAATCGATAAAAGTCGCTGACAAAACTGTGCAGGCGCCAATGCGGGCGACTTGCTGCCAACGCCTGCATCTGCGTCCAGGCCGGATTATCCGCACCGGCAACAAAATCGACTTCCAGTTCAGGAAAATCCGCCAGCGCCAGCATCGCGTGGTGGGTCTGCATGGCCGCGTCGAAACCACCAAAATTCACCAGTACACGCCGGGCCTGAGGCTTGATTTCGATGGCCGGGCAACGGAACTCGTCGCGCAACATGGCAAACCGCGGACCGAACAAAGTCCGGCAGCCTGGTGCCAGCAACGAGGCATAAGCCTCTGGCGTACCCGAGAGATTCTGGTTCAGCAGCAAATCGGCACTGTAGGTCCGCGTGGCGAGGTCATCCACAGCTGCGATCCGTGGCGCCCAGCGCCGGGCGGCCGTCTGCCAGTGATGATCGAGGCCGTAGTGGTCGACAATGATCCAGTCAAACGCCGGCTGGTGTTCCAGCAACGGCCCGAGCGCGGCGATGTCCGCCTGCCATGGCAACATGGATTCGATGGCCTGCTGCGGATCTTCATCGCTGTAGCGCTCGGGCAGCGCGAAGGTTTCGAAACCTTCGGCCCGCAGTGCCTCCAGTCGATGCCCCGGCAACAGGCGACAGGCGAAAGCCACATGACTGCCCTGCCTGCGCAACACGCGGGCCAGGCACAGGCAGCGCGCGATGTGACCACTGCCGATGGTCGGCGAGGCATCGGAGCGAATCAGTACTCTCATTGCAGCTCACCCCCGGCCTTGAGCGCGGCATACAGGTATTCCGCGCGTTTCCAGTCCTGCGGCGTGTCGATGTCCTGCACCAGATGCCGCGGCAGGATGACCGGCAGGCTGTACGGTGAATACAACACCTCGCCCCGCAGCCAGGCATCGCTGCGGCCCCAGTAGAACTGTCCGGCATCCTGATAGGCGATCGATAAGTCCTGGGAGCGGGTATCACGATACTGCGGATACAGTGCCGTCAATGCACCCTGATCATCAAGGGTCAGGGCTCGCTGAACCGGAAAACCGAAGTCGCACACCGAAAATGCGAAAGACTTGTCGGGATGCCGCTCCAGCAGGCTCAGCCCCTGGGCAAGAAATCGCGATTGCAACAGCGGCGCGGTCGCGTAAATGCAACAGGCGCGATCAAACTGGTCGCCCTGTTCGCGCAATGCTTGCAGGGCATGGGCGATCACCGCTGCGGTGCCCGTGAAGTCGTCAGCCAGTGCCGCCGGGCGCATGAAGGGCACCTGGGCACCACAATCGCGCGCCAGTCCGGCGATCTCCTCGTCGTCGGTGCTGACCACCACCCGGGAAAACAATCCGGATTCGAGAGCGACCTGAATCGAACGGGCAATCATCGGCACGCCGGCGAACGACTTGAGGTTCTTGCGGGGTATGCGCTTGCTGCCTCCGCGGGCCGGTATGATGGCGACGTTGTTCAATGGCGTTTTTCCAGGACAAACCAGGTGATGTCATCCACCGGGAATTGCGGATCGCGGTGGTAGCCAAAACCGTAGTCGACCAATTGCAGGTCGTCATAACGATCGAGCATTTCGCCAGCAAAATCGCGCTTGAACAATTTGCCGCTGTTGCCGCGATATGGAACCTCGACCGGTGCCGGATTGTAGTACTCGGCGATCAGTATGTAGCGCTGGCTCAACTCATACAGTTGCGCGTACGCGGCCGGCAGCAACTCCGGCGCCAGGTGAATCAGCACGCCTTTGCTCAGGGTCAGGTCGAAGGTGCGCTCGCGAGGAAAATCGAACAGCGAACCGTGCCAGATCTGCGCAATACCCAACGCCTGGGCAGCGGCACAAGCACTGGCATTGATCTCCACACCGAACAACTCGCAACGGGGCAACAGCTGACGCAGTGCCTGCAGGTTGTTGCCGGCATTGGTGCCCAGTTCCACCAGGCTGTCGATGCACCCGACCCGTGTCAGTGCCTTGGCAAACAGCGCCAGGTTTGCCGCTACCAGCGGCTGCCCGATATTGCGGTCAACGTACTGGTTGCCGAATTCGCCCTGCCAGAATGTTTCCTGCTCGGTCAGTTCACGCATCACACATTTCCCACCCGGCGCAATGGCTGGATTATTTCGATCAGTTGCCGCATTTGCTCGACCACATAGTCCTGTTGTTCATCACTGAGCAACGGATACAGGGGCAGGCTGATGGCTTCGGCGTAGTAACGCTCGGCCTGCGGAAAATCACCCTCGGCAAACCCGAGATCACGATAATAAGGCTGCAAATGCACGGGAATGTAGTGCAGGTTTGCACCGACCCCGGCAGCTCGCAATCCCTCGAACACCTCACGGTGAGTGAGATTGATCTGATCGAGTTGCAGCCGCACCACATACAGATGCCATGACGACTCGGCCTCAAATTGTGCACTGGGCAGGGTCAGCGGCAAATACGCCAGCAAGCGGTCATAACGAGCCGCCAGTTCACGCCGACGCTCGATAAACTCATCCAGTTTGTTCAACTGCGACAAACCAAGGGCCGCTTGCAGGTCGGTAATGCGGTAATTGAAACCCAGCTCCACCTGCTCGTAATACCAGGGGCCGTGGCTGAGTCCGGTCATCTGCTGCGGATCCCGGGTCATGCCGTGGCTGCGCAAGCGTTGCAAACGCTCGGCAAGTTCCGGGCTGTTGGTCATCACCATGCCACCTTCGGCACTGGTGATGATCTTCACCGGATGAAAACTGAACACGGTCATCGCGGCAAACTCGCCGCAACCCACCGGGCGCCCGGCGTAGGACGCACCAGCAGCATGGGCCGCATCTTCGATCACCGTAACGCCATATCGCCTGGCCAGTGCGGCAATCCTGCGCATGTCGCAGCTCTGCCCCGAGAACGCCACGGCCACGAGCACTTTTGGCAGCCTGCCTTCACGCTCGGCCCGTTCCAGCTTGACAGCCAGCGCAGCGGCATCGAGGTTCCAGGTCAGCGGGTCGATATCGACAAAATCCACCTCGGCACCGCAGTAGCGACCACAGTTTGCCGAGGCGAGAAAGGTGTTCGGTGTCGTCCATAGCCAATCGCCGGGACCGAGCCCCGCCGCCAGGCAAGCGATGTGCAGGGCCGCCGTGGCATTGCACACCGCCACGGCAAAACCGGCCTCGCAGCGTTCGGCCATCGCGCGCTCGAAGCGTTCGATGGTCGGCCCCTGGGTCAGCCAGTCCGACTTCAATATCCCGACAACGGCGTCGATATCCGCCTGATCGAGGCTTTGCCGAGCGTAAGGAATCATGCTGGCAACCAGGCATGGGCGAGCGTGTCCCGCCTACGACGGACGAAATGACGCCCGAACGAACCGGTGCCGCCTGAGTTGAAAATCGATTTTCCGTTGAGCATGCCTTGAATCCTTATACCTGTTCGCCGGGCCTAGCCGAGCAACTGCGCCCAGTTCACCGAAGCACTTTCGCCCAGGGCAAAGCCTTTGCCGCTCAAGGCCAGATTGGCGTTATAGGCCTGATCTTGCGCAAAGGCTGGCGCCCACTTGTCACGCAGCGCATCGAGGACCTGGGGCGCCTGCGGCACTTCACCCGAATGAATGACCTGTACCAGCGGCGTCCACACGGTGAGGTATCCGGCCTGACCGACCCGCAGACACAGGTCGACGTCGCTCAAGCCGTCGGCGAAGGTCACGCTGTCCAGACCGTCCAGCTCGTCGAACAACGCTTTACGCACCATCAGGCACACCTTCGACACCGCCGAGTAGTTCTGCTCCAGCGCCAACCGGTGCAGGTAACCTTCGGTGTCGTGTTTTTCCCCGACAAAGGCTGAGCCCACACCACCGTTCATGCCGAGAATCAGGCCGGCCTGGGTGACCTTGCCGTCGCGGTCGATCAACTTGGGACCGACCACCCCGACTTCCGGACGCTGGGCGTGATTGAGCAGCGACTCCAGCCAGTTCGGGTTGACCACTTCACTGTCGGCAGCCAACAGCACCAGGTACTCGCCCTGCGCCTGCTGGCTGGCCGCGTTGTACAGCGCCGCCGGGTTCATAAGCTGATCGGCGCGCAGAACGGTGACTTTCGGATGCTGATAAGTGCCGAGCCAATCGTTGACCTCGGCCGACTGATGCTGATTGACCGCAATCAGGACTTCGTACTGGATGTAGCGGGTTCGCAGCAACACAGCTTGCAGGCACTGTTGCAATGCCGCCAGGTCATCCCCAGCCGGCAGGATGATCGACACCAGCGGGCGTTCGCTGTGGCGATAGTCGATCTGATAAGTGCCTGGCACCGTCGAAGTGATCTTGGCCTTGTAGCCACGATTGCCCAGGTGGCGCAACAACGCCAGGCGCTCATCGGCGTTTTCTTCCAGTGCCGGCGCCCGGGCGATCAGCAGCGGTTCATCCAGGTGGGCCAACCCGCTGAGGCCACCCTGCTCGATGATGCGCAACAGCAAGTCGAATTCCAGGGCTTTGCTGAAATCGGGCTGGTAGCCGCCGACTTCAATGAACACCTCTCGGCGGATCAACCAGTGACGCGCCATCAAGGCCGGCAGGCTTTGCAGCAAATCAAGATTGAAGCCTGGGCGGAACACGTCCACCAGTGCGCCTTCCGGGGTGCGCTGGATTTCGTCGGTGGCGACGGCGCGGCACTCTGCTGCAGACAGCAGCTCCAGGCTGGCACGCAACAGGCCACCGGCGGTGAATTCGTCGCCGGCTTCAGCCAGCAGCAACCAATCGGCAGTCGACTGACGAGCACTCTGGTTCAGTTTGTCGACGTAGTTGCTTTGCGTGACCCGGACAAAGTGCAGGGTATTCTGCGCCGTCGTCGCCGCCGGTGCTTCACCGGTGGTGAAGACCACAATCCTGAACGCCTTGCTGTGACCTTCAAGCAGGCTGTCGAGGGAGACTTGCAGCTTGTCGATATCGTTGTCCAGGTCCAGCAGGAAGATCCCGAACTGCGGACCACCGTCGTTGGCCGCCAGGTGTTGGGCGATCGACTCAGCCTCATGCGCATCGGGCTGACGCGGTGCAAGCCACTTGAGCAAGCGACCGGACAGCATCTTGTCGAACATCGCACGATTACCCTCGACTGACACCGCCTCAAGACGCACAGCCCAATCGCGCAGGGTCTGCGCCTCTTCGTCTTCGCCCAGCAGTTCCAGCTGAGCCACCAGACGCTTGACCACCGCGCGGTTGAAGACGTTGCTGTCGTGGGCTTGCCACAAACGGTCGACCACACTTTCCGGCGTGTCATTGTTACGCGCCAGCATCAGGCTTTGCTGACGGGTCCAGATGCCCTCCAGGCCTGCCAGTTGAACGCGTCCGGCCGGCATGGCGTGCAACAGGAATTCGAACTGGGTCAACTGATCGAAAAACACCTGGTTGTAGAACGGCATTTCGACGTATTGCTTGGGGCCGAAACGGCGCACAGGGCCTTTTTCGACATCGGTCCAGGCGGACTCGATAATCAGCTCGGTCGTCAGTGCGCGACCGGTGCGCAAGCTATCGGCCAAGGCTTCAAAGCTTTGCAGTGCGAACTGCTGGCCTTGCTCCGGGTCGTCGCTTTGAACTTGAGTCGGCAGCCCGAAGAGGAAAGCGGCAAAGGCCTCGCGCTCGGCGACCGACTTGGCGTCCGTATGAGCCAGCGTGTGAAAGATCTCGGTGTTGTGGTCCGAATACCCGTAGTTCATCTCACGCACGACATACGGGATCGGCAGAATCCGCGCCTTGCCCCGTGCCAGCATGTAATACGTGTGACCGATTTCCTGCCATTGAAAGGACGTATCGTGAGGCATGACCTGATACCAGTCACGTACCAGGTCTGTGCGCTGTACGGCATAGAAAGGCGGGAGGTACTGGTGCATGTAATCCAGCACGCGCTCCTCGGCATGCTCGGACGAATAGTCTTCGCAGACCTTCTTGTCACGCCGAAAGTAGCTGACGCTGTTGGGTTGCGACAGGTACATCATGCTGTAACCGTGGCACAGGCCGTAGTCGGGGTTGGCATCCATGAATGCCACCGCTTCGCGCAGAGCGTCATGCACATGGAAGTCATCGTCGGCGGCGAACACCATGAACGGCGTGGTCACTTGTTCCACGCCAAAGGCCAGCTTGGCGCGAACTCCCCAGTAGCCGAACTGCGGGACATGCTGGTAATCCACATTTTCAAACTGCCCGGCCAGGCCTGGCTGACCTTCGGCCGAAGAGTCCAGCACCAGAATCCTGCAAGGCAAGTCGCTGTAGAAACGTGCCGCCCTGCGCAAAAATGCCGGCCGCTCGTGAGACATCAGCACCACGGTCAACTGTTCGTTGAGTGCCAACCCGTGTTCAGAATTATTCTTGCCTTGCATACATTTCCCCACAACGGCGAATCGCCGAAAAACCCAACGATGTCTTGTCGATTACCGCACGCGACGCAGATAGCCATCCGGTGCGACGGTGATCAGCAACTTGCTGTGAATGGCCTGGTCGATTTCAAAATCACGGTTTTCTTCCAGGTAAGCCCATACCGCGGTTTTCGGGTTGTCGCCCTTGCCCCACGGGCGATCCGGGAAGGCGTCTTCCGGCATGTCTTCAACCACGGTGTCCATCACCACGCAGTAGCTGCCCACCGAGGTCATCGGCGCATAGGCCCGCAGTTCTTCCAGTACGTGCTCATGGGTGTGGTTGGAGTCCAGAACCACCAGCACTCTCTTGCCTTCGACACGCTGGCGAACCTGATCGACGATTGCCGGATCGATACTCGATCCCTGGAGCATCCGGATCCGCTTGCTCATCGGGTGTGCTTCGATCGCCTCTCGGTTGTGCTGGCGGATGTCGATGTCGACACCCAGCACTTCGCCATGGCCGATCAGTTCCAGCATCGAGGCATAAAACACCAGCGAGCCGCCGTGGGCGATCCCGGTCTCGACAATGATGTCCGGGCGCAGTGACCAGATGATCTCCTGCATGGCAACCATGTCCTGGGGGAACTGAATGATCGGGCGGCCCATCCAGCTGAAGTTGTAGGTGTACTTATGCCTGGCGGTCGTGCCAACCCAGTCCAGCGACGTGGCTTGCAACGCTTTGTCTTGCTGCAGGCCTTCGATGTTCTCTTTTACTTCTTCACGAAACTGCTCATGAGGATTCATACAGACTCTCCGGAAATTAGTCGCGGGGGTTACTTGAAAACCCGACCGTCTTGAAAGGAAGCAGGATTGGTCTTGATGGTCCTGGCGGGACTGCCCACCACAACCGCATAGTCTGGAACGTCCTTGGTCACCACGGCGCCCGCACCGATGGTGACCCAGCGACCGATGCGCAATCGCGGCAGGATCGTGGCGTTGGTGCCGATGAAGGTGCCGTCACCGATCTCGACACAACCGGCAATGCAGACACCCGGCGCCATGAACACCGAATGGCCGATCTGCCCCTCATGCCCGACGACGCTGCCGGCGCTGATACTGGTGTTATCACCCAGGCTGACTTGCGCCTGCATGATCACGCCCTCTTGCAGATAGGTACCGACGCCCATCGTGATCATCGTCAGATCGACGCCCGGATGGATGAAGTTGCCCAGCGTGCCACCGGCCTCGACGATCTCGCAGGTGGTCCGGTAACGCAGCGCCGTGCTGCCGGTGATCAAATTGACAAAGCGTGTGTCGGGGCCTTTCAGCTCGGTCACCTTGTCGGTACCACCCACCACCGGCACGCCATAAAACAGCGTGCCTTGCTTCGCCGGGTCGTTATCGAGAAAGGCGAACTGCACGTGCGGCTGGCTGCGTTGCAGGGTGAGGATCATCCGAACCGCTTCAGGATTGGCCGCCCCCAGCAGGTAAACCCTCATAGCCGGGTCCTTTTGAGTACCAGCGCGCGCAGTACCTCGATGACCCGGCGCTGATCGTCATCGGTCATGTCGTGGTAGCTCGGCAGATTGATCGCCCGCTCCGGCAGCGAATGCGCCACGGGCGAGTCGGCCGTCAGTTCGCTGAACATCGGCAAGGACGACAGCGGCCAGAAGAACACCCGTGCGTCGATATCGGCGGTCTGGAAGGCGGCTATCAACATGTCCCGCGTGATCCCCAGCTCGCGGTCAAAGACGACGGTGGGCATCCAGTAACCGTTACGCGAATGTTCCGGTTCGGGGTTCATGGACAACCCCGGCAACGATGACAAGGCGTCGGCGTAGTGGGCGAAGATCGCTCGCTTGCGCTGGATAAGCTCGTCGATCCGTTCAACCTGCGCGCAACCGACGGCGGCTTGCAGGTTGCTCATCTTGTATTTGAAACCGAGGAAGTCCGGCCAGAACTGTTTGCTGCTGCCCGCCACCCGGCCATGGTTGGACAGGGTCAGTACGCGGTCAAACAGGGCCTTGTCCGACGTCACGAAGATGCCGCCTTCGCCGGTGGTCATGGTCTTGGTGCCGTGAAAGGAAAATGCGCCGAACGCGCCCAGCGAACCGGCCGCCTGACCACGCCACTGCGAGCCGATCGCCTCGGCTGCGTCTTCGATGACCGGCAGGCCAAACTCGCGACCGATGGCCAGCAACGCATCCATGTCGCAGAGATTGCCGTAGAGATGCACCGCCAGAATCGCTTTGGTTCTTGGGGTAATCGCCCGTCGAACCTGCTGCGGGTCGAGGCACCAACTGTCGGCCAGCACGTCGACGAACACCGGCGTCGCACCCAGATAGGTGATGGGCGCGGCCGAGGCGATCCAGTTGGTATCGGCGAGGATCACCTCATCGCCGACACCGATGCCCAACGCAGCCATACCCATGTGCAGCGCGCCGGTGCAACTGGACGTTGCAATCGCGTACGTCGTCCCCACATGCTCGGCAAAGGACTTTTCGAAGCGTGTCAGGTACTCGTAGCAGCGCTCTCCCCAACCATGGCGGACAGCATCGAGTACATAGTCAGCTTCCAGCTCACCGACACTGGGCTTGGTGTAATGAATTCGGCTCATCGAATGATCAACTCGGGAATGGCAATGACAAAACGACCGCCCCATGCACGAATGCCGGCAAAGGCCTGGGTGATCTCATCCAGCAGGTTCCACGGCAGTACCAGCACGTAGTCCGGTTTTTCGAGGTCGATCTGTGCTGGCGACACGATCGGAATGCGGCTACCGGGCAGGTACTTGCCTTGCTTGTGCGGGTTGGCATCGGCAACCCAGGCCAGCAGATCCGGCTTGACCCCGGCGTAGTTGAGCAGGGTGTTGCCCTTGGCGGCTGCGCCGTAGCCGACTACGCGCTTGCCATCGGCCCTGGCCTGCAACAAAAAACGCAGCAGGTCATGCTTGATGCGCTCGGCGGCGGGCGCCAGGGTCGCGTAGTACTCCGGGGTTTTCACCCCGGCGGCGAGTTCGGCCTGCAGCTGTTGCTGAACCGCCGGTTGCACATTGCGACGTTCGCCGTCCAGCCGCTGAACGAACACCCGCAGCGAACCGCCATGGGTCGAGAGCTGACTGACGTCGAACACTTGCAGGCCATTGCGCTCGCACAACGTCTGCACAGCGGTCAGCGACAGGTAGGAATAATGCTCGTGGTACAGCGTGTCGAACTGCTGGCCGGCCATCAGGGTCAGCAACTGCGGGAACTCGAAAGTCGCCACACCCGCCGGTTTGAGCAACGTCGCGAAACCGCCGAGGAAATCGTTGATATCCGGGACGTGGGCCAACACGTTGTTGGCGGCCATCAGGTCGGCGCCCCAGCGTTCGCTTTTCAACTGCGCGGCGGTGTCGCGACCGAAAAACAGCTCACGAATCTCCAGGCCTTTTTCCCGCGCCGCTTGCGCGGTACTGCGGGTCGGCTCGACACCCAGGCAAGGGATGCCGCGCCTGGCTACGTACTGCAACAGGTAACCATCGTTGGCTGCCACTTCCACTACGCGGCTGTCGGTGGTCAGGCCGAAGCGCTCGACCATCTCGGCGACATAACGCTCGGCATGGGCCAGCCAGGTACTGGAGAACGAACTGAAATAGGCGTACTCGGCATCGAACAGGCTGTCGGCACTGGTGTAGTCCTCGGTTTGCACCAGCCAGCACTGCTGGCACACGGCAACCTTCAACGGCACCCAGTGTTCGGCCTGCTCCAACTGATCGACACGCACGTAGGCGTTGGACGGCGGCGAGGTGCCCAGGTCGATCAGCGGCAGGGTCAGCGCAGCGGCGCAACCACGGCAGTTCATAGACGCACTCCGGCGAAGTGTTCATCGAGCGCTGGATGACTGGCATCGCGCACCGACAGATTATTGACAGGCAACGGCCAGGCAATCGCCAGCCGTGGATCGAGCACCGACAACCCGCCTTCATGCTCCGGCGTGTAGTCATTGCTGTGCAGGTAAAGCAGTTCGGCGTCGGCGCTCAGGGTCTGGAAACCATGGGCGAACCCGGCCGGAATCAACAGGCTGCGGCCATCGCCGGCACGCAGATATTCGGCGTGCCAATGCAGGAAGGTCCCGGAGTCAGGACGCAAATCCACCGCGACATCCCAGACTTCACCACGCAGGCAAGTGATCAATTTGGCTTCCGGCGCGTGGGCACTCTGGTAATGCAGGCCACGCACGCTGCCGCGTTCGCGGGTGCAGGAGTGATTGATCTGGCGGATATGAAACGCCTGGCCAAACGCACTGAGACTGCCTTCGCAAAACAACCGGGAAAAGTGCCCGCGCTCATCCTCGAAGCGTTTGTGCTGGACGCTGAACAACCCGCTCAACGGCAGCGCCTTCAACAGAAATTCGCTCACAACGCGCCTCGGTACAGGTTCAATTGCGCCAGGCTGATGGCGCGCATGTCATCACCGTTCTGCCACGCCAAATGCCAGTCCAGGGTCTGGGTCAGGCACTGCTGCAACGACCAGCGCGGTTGCCAGCCCAGCAATTGACGGGCGCGGCTGCTGTCCAGGCGCAACAGACCGGCCTCATGCATATCGCTCGGTTCGATGCGTAGGCCGCGCGCTTGCGGCCAGCGGTTGGCGAGCAGTTCGACCACTTCACCGACGCTGCACATGTCCGCTTCACCGGGGCCGAAATTCCACGCCCCGGCGAAGTCAGGGCCTTGCTCATACAGCCCGGCAGCCAGTTGCAGATACCCGGCCAGCGGTTCCAGGGCGTGCTGCCATGGGCGCACCGCCTGCGGATAGCGCAAGGTCACGGGCTCATCCGCCGACCACGCCCGCAGCACGTCGGGAATCAACCGCTCCGGGGCAAAATCGCCACCGCCGAGCACGTTGCCGGCGCGGGCCGTGGCCAATGCCAAACCATGCTCGGCATACTTTTCAGGCGCAAAGAACGAAGCGGCATAGGATTGCGCCAGCAGTTCGCAGCAGGCCTTGCTGCTGCTGTAAGGATCGTGACCGCCCAACGCTTCGTTTTCGCGGTACGGCCACAGCCATTCCTGATTGGCGTAGACCTTGTCGGTGGTCACCAGCACGCAGGCGCGCACACCACCGACCTGACGGATCGCCTCGAGCAGGTTGAGCGTGCCCATGACGTTGCTGGAGTAGGTGCCCAACGGGTCGCGGTAACCTTCGCGCACCAACGGCTGGGCCGCCAGGTGCAGGACGATTTCCGGTCGGGTTTCAGCGATCAGTTCCAGCAAGGCCCCCAGGTCACGCAGGTCGCCGCGCTGATCGTTGATGCCCTCATGCACACGCGCCAGTTCGAACAGGCTCGGCTCGGTGGACGGATCGAGGGAAAACCCGCTGACCTCGGCGCCCAGGCTTTGCAGCCACAACGTCAGCCAACTGCCCTTGAACCCGGTATGGCCGGTGACCAGCACCCGCTTGCCACGCCAGAATTGCGGGCTCAGTCCCATTGCTTCCATGGGGCCTCCCCGCTCTGCCACAACGCTTCCAGATGATTTTTGTCACGCAGGGTATCCATCGGTTGCCAGAAACCGTCGTGCTGGAACGCCATGAGTTCGCCGCGCTCGGCCAGGCCATCCAGCGGGCCGGATTCCCAAGAGGTCTCGTCGCCGTCGATCAACGGCAGCACCTTGGGCGACAGGACAAAGAACCCGCCGTTGATCCAGCCACCATCGCCACGAGGTTTTTCAGTGAAGCCCAGGACATTGTCGCCATCGCGATTGAGCGCGCCGTAGCGGCCTGGCGGTTGTACCGCGGTGACGGTCGCCAGTTTTCCGTGCTTGAGATGAAAATCAACCAACGCACCGATGTTGAGGTCCGACACGCCGTCGCCATAGGTGAAACAGAACGCCTGTTCGTCTTCGAGGTAGCGGCGGGCACGGCGCAACCGGCCGCCGGTCATGGTCTCTTCGCCGGTGTCGATCAGCGTGACGCGCCATGGCTCGCTGTAGTTCTGGTGAACATCCATGCGGTTGTTGCACATGTCGAACGTGACGTCGGAGGTGTGCAGGAAATAGTTGGCGAAGAAGTCCTTGATCGCATAGCCCTTGTAGCCAAGGCAGATCACGAAATCGTGGATTCCATGAGCGGAATACTGTTTCATGATGTGCCAGAGAATTGGCTTGCCGCCGACCTCGATCATCGGCTTGGGCTTGAGGTGCGACTCCTCGCTGATCCGCGTACCCAGGCCACCCGCCAAAATAACTGCCTTCATCCCTTCCCCTCTTGTTCGTCACAGGGCTCAGCCAAGCTGTATCAAGCTTTTGCGGGCCATCTGGGTTAAACCTGCCACCGTTCAGGGCGCATCCGGACTCACCGGAAGTGCTCGTTTTATGGCGATATAAGGGGGACTTGCAGGAAACGCGCCAGCTCTTTCAATCCGCTACCGGGCAAAGCCTGGCGGGTATCTTCAACGGTGATTGCAAAGTCTGGCGGCAAAAAAAAGGCAGGCGACTCATCGTCGCCTGCCGGGTCGGGATCAATGTCCGGCGATCAGTCCGCCAGCCAGCCATTCTCCCAATAACGCAAATTGTCGCCGCGCAGCACGTAGTCACGCAGCACGATCTCACGCAACTCATCGCCCATGCGATAGCTGGCATCCGGATCGGTCAGGTGCATGCGGATCGCCTGCAGCCATTCATCCGTGGAGTTGGTTTTGATCCGGGTGCACGGCAGGTAGCCGCGATAGGCCTCGGTGTCGGTGCAGATCACCGGGTACCCGCAAGCGCCATACTCCAGCAGGCGCAGGTTGCTCTTACAGTCGTTGAAGATGTGGAATTCCAACGGCGCCAATGCCAGATCCAGGTTCAGGCTGGCCAGCTTGGCCGGGTAGACATCCAGCCCGATCACCCCATGAAACTCGTGCATGTACGGGCGCAAATCGTCCGGGCACATGCCGAAGAATACCCAATCGACTTCATTGGCCAATTCGCGGACCACATCGGCAATGACCGCCAGGTCACCATGATGGCTGGTGCCGCCACCCCAGCCGACCCGAGGCTTTTTTGACGTGCGACGCTGGCTGCGCAGGTCGGTCCACAAGTGCGACGCCAACATGTTGGGCACCACGCGAATGTCGTGATGCATGTCCGACAGCGCGTTACCCAGCGGCTCGGTGGAGACCACCACGCGATCGCACATGCCGATAGCGCGCCGCACCAGCTTCTCCATTTCGTCCTTGCCCGGCATGTTGCGGATATGTGCATTGCGGTGTGGAACATTGATCACAAAGTCATCCAGCTCATAGATACGTCGTGCGCTGGAATATTTTTGCAGGCTCGGGATTTCGTTGATCGGCCCTTCGGAATAGCGCCCCTGCAAGATGATCACGTCAGGCGAATGGCGCTCGACTTCGATGATGGTCGGCAGGTTGTAATGAATGCGCCCCTGCGCCCTGCCGGCGGCCTCCAGCTCAATCAGCGGTTGTGTGACCCGGTAATGGCCGATGGCGGATGCGTTGACCGGCAACGCGAGAATTTTCGGCAACTGAGCCTTGGAAAACGGAGTCCAGCCGGAACGCAAACCCGGCTCGAGACTGAAGCTTGCCCCGCCCAATCCCTGCAACGCCAGGTTGGTGTTGTAGGCCGGATCACGGGCCACGATCGGCAGCCAGCGCTTGTAGAAAACCTCCTGTTCCTGCTCGCTTCGGGCCTGATCACCTTCTCGCGCAACCACGGCCGGTTGCGCGCCCAACGCCAGTTGGGCGTGAGGCGTCCAGACCACCAGATAACCTTCCTGGCCGACGCGCAGGCACAAATCCACCTCATTGAGGGACTGCGCCAGGCCCTGCTCATCCAGGCCACCGACTGCATCGAAGACCGCCTTGCGCACCATCAGGCAATCGCCGCCGACGGCACTGAAATTGTGGGCGACCTGCAAGCGGTACATGTAGCCTGCTGCGTGCAGCATCTCGCCATGGAACGGCACGCCGGCCGGCCCTTGCAACCCGAGAATCAGGCCGGCATGCAGCACGCGGCCATCGGGGTTGAACAGCTTGGCCCCCACCACGCCGACTTCAGGACGTTGTGCATGGTTGAGCAATTCGCCCAGCCATTCAGCCTGGGTAATCACCGTGTAAGGATTGAGCATCAGGACGTAATCGCCAGCAGCCTGCCGCACGGCGAAATTGCGCACCGCCGCTGCGTTACCCTGCACTTCGCAGCTCAGCACCCGGATCCGCTCGCTGCCCAACTGCGCCATGCCGGCGAACCAGGCAAGCGCCTCGACGCTCTCGCTGCCGTTGTCCACCAACAGCAACTCGTATTCGCCGTAGGTCGTTTTCTCCAGCAGGCTCTCGACACAGCGTTGCAACGCCAGGGTCTGATCTTTACTGACGATAACGATCGACACCAGCGGCCGATCACCATGGCGATAGTCGATCCGATTGAGCAGCGCCGAACTGCCCTGGCGAATGTCGTGGGCAACACCCAGGCGATGCAAATGCGCCTCAAGCAGGCGCGGATTGGTGTCCACCACTTCCGGCAGCGACAGCCATTGGGTCAGGTCGAACGCCGACTCCAGCAGCACCTCCGAAATGTGCCCGACCACGTGCGTGCCGCTACGCTCGACCATGCGCCACAACACATCGTGTGGCGCCAGTTCGCCGTATACCGAATCGAATCCGCCCAGCGCCAGGAACTGCTCGCGCTCGAATGCCAACGCTCGCCCCACATAGGGGTAGCTGCGCATGAGGTCCAGGTTGAAGTCCGGCTTGAATGCAGGCTCGGCCGACTCACCCTGATGCAGCCCACCTTCGTCGCTGTACAGGCAGCTCAGCGTGCGCGACAGCGCAACTCGTTCAGCCATGATCAGCAAGGCCGGCGCCACCAGACGATCACCGGCACGCAGCAGATAGAACCAGCCAATGCCTTCCAGTTGCGGTAACAGGGCGTTGATTTGCTGCTGCCAGTCGTCCTGCAACGGCAAGCGGAAAACACGTTCGTCCAGCTCGGCTTGCGTACAGGATGCCGACAGCACCAGCGTCAGTTCAGGGGCGTAATCCTGATCCGCCAGCGATTGCAGCGTGAGCTCCAGCGCCGAACGGCTGCCTTGCTCATCGATGATGATCGGAACGATTTTGGGTCGGGTCGGCCAGGCTTCAAGCGTGTCCGCCAGCAGCTCGCGCTGACCGTCGGTGAGCGTGCGGCACGCCAGCCATTGGGCATACAGTTGCGCAAAACTGACACTGGCGATGCCGACATGCCAGTCCTGGGTGGTCTGTTTTGTACCCAGGGTCCGGCTCAGCGGCAACTCCTCCCAAACCCGCGGCGACTCGTCCACCCGGGTCAGTGGCAGATAACGTACCCAGCCCTGCGCCGGCGCAGATTCGCCACTACGCGCCTTGAGCATCTGCGACAGCCATTGCCGCTCGGTTTCGGCCGAGTCTTTCATCGACTGCTGGCCGCTCAAACGCTCCGGGTACAGGCGCTCGACCCCGAGCACGTGATTGGACACCGCCAGATTGCCGCGCCGCATCAGGCAGATGTACAAGGCGAAATCGAGGGTCGCGACAAAGCAATGGCCGGGCTGAGTCAATGCCGGGAACAGTTCGAGCACGTCAGCCCGACGGAACATCGCGTTACTGAAGCCACCGAGGATGTTGACCGGGAAGTTTTCGAAGATCGCCAGCAGGTCCTCGCCCTTGAACACCCCGCCCACCGGGGAAAGCGGGGTGTTTTCGAGGCGCGAAGGCAGCGGCATGTCGTCGGCATCCCAGAGCAGCCGCTGGGCCACGACCAGATTGACGTCAGCGCATTCGATAAGCGCCTGGGCCTGGCGCTCGATGCAGGCCGAGAACAACTGGTCATCATCACAAAGAAACTTGATGTACTCGCCTTGCGCCTGCTCCAGGCAGACCTGCAGGTTACCCACCAGCCCCAGGGTTCGCGGATTTCGCACATAACGTACGGTCACGCCCTGCTCAACCACCGAAGCCACGATCTCCTCGATCTCATGACCGCGACTATCATCGCAAACGATGATCTCCAGATTGCCGTAGCTCTGACTTACAGCCGTGTGCAAGGCACGACCGAAGAAACGCGGATTGAAGGCAGGAATGACCAGGCTGACAAGCGGGAGTGAATTCACGGCGGGCTCACAGGCGGCGCGAGCCCGCCCTGAAAGCGAGCCCTTTGTTACCGCAAAAAAGACGATAAATACTCAAGGGGCAAGGCAATCGGGCGCCTGCGCGCCCGACCAGCGTCAGATCTTGTTGAACAGGCCCAACTGGGAAATCTTGCTGAACGCCAGCTGCGCCGCCTGCAACATGGTCTGCTGCAAGGTCAGGCGAGTCATTACTTCGGCCGGGTCCGAATCGCGAATCGACGACTGGCTCGCACTGTTCGCCAGGGTCAGGCTTTCGTTGGTCGCGGTCTGGTTATCCAGTGCCTGACCGCGTGCACCAATTGTGGTGATGGCCGAGCCGATCTGGTTGGCCGCACTGTCGATGTTGCCCATTCCCGACTCCATGGCGCCCAGAAACTTCTGCTTGGCCGCTGGATCGCTGTCGATCGGCGTGTTCAGCGCGGTGATCATCTGGCCCAGGGTGTCGAGCACATTCTGGGTCTGATGGTTGTTGGACTGAATCACGAACTGGTCGCCGGACGCCGGGGCGCCACCGCCCAAGGCAAACGTCACGCCCGCAGCGGTGGCGTTGCCGCCCGAGACGGTACCCGACGACACCGGCTTGCTGTCGGCGGTGATCGGGGCCGCATACAGATCGAAATTGGTGGCGCTGGTGAACTTGAGAATCGCCCCGCCAGACGGAAAGGCGTTGGTGTACGCCGTCGGGTTGGTCACGCTGGAACCGGTGATGACCGCGGTCGACGCGTTACCGGCGCTGCGCGACGTGTTGAAGGTATCCGAGGTGGAAGACAGATTGAAACTGTGACCGGCGATCACCGCATCCGGGTTGGTATCGCCGGACTTGAGGTTGATGTTCAGCTTCAGGTCGACACCGCGGAAACTGACCGTCTGGTTGGCACCGTTGGCGTTGCTGACGACGCCATTCTGGCTGGCTTCGGCAGTCACGTCGTTACCCAGCGAGTCGGTGATCTTCAGCTGGGTACTGCTGAGGAAACTGACGGTGTACGGCTGGCCGCCCGTGAACTTCGCGTTGTAGGTAGAGCTGGTGCCGACCGTACCGTTGGACAGCACCACGCGACCGTCATCCACCGCCGGAGCGGTCATGGTGGTCTGGGTGCGACCGGTATTGATGGTCTGCTGGAACGCATCCCAGCCGGTGGTGTTGGTCCCGACCGTCATGCCATCGCCTATGCCAAGGTCGATGGTGCTCTGGTCACCGTTGTAGCTGTAGGTGCCGTCCGAGTTCTGCGAGTAAGGCGCGGTGTCGGTTTTCGAACCGGAGAACAGGTAGTTGCCGTTCGAGTCCTTGGAGTTCATCAGGCCCAGCACTTGTTGCTGTATTTGCCCCAGCTCCGACGCATAGGCCTTGCGGTCCGCGTCGGTGGCAATGCCGTTGCTGGCGGCGAGGGCCAGCTCCTTGGCACGCTGCAAAGCGGTACCGATGGAGCTGAGCGTCGTTTCCTGCAGGCCCAAGGCACTCTTGGTGCTCTGGATGTTGGTACCGTACTGTTCAAGCATCGCGCTCTGCTGACCCAGCTGCAGCAAACGACCGGCACCGATCGGATCATCGGCGGCAGTATTGATGCGGGTCAGGCTGCTGGCTTCGTTGCTGGTCGCGATGGCCTTGTTGAAGTTGCGCTGGTAGTTGGCAGCGGTGATTTCGTAATACTGGGCGGTGGAAATGCGCATGAATTACGACTCCTTAAAGGCTGTTGATCAGCGTGGTGAAAATTTCCTGCGCAGCCTTGATGATCTGCGAAGACGCGGTGTAGTACTGCTGGTACTTGACCAGGTTGCCGGTTTCTTCATCCAGGTCGACCCCGGAGTTCGAATCCCTTGCACCTTTGGCGTTGGCCAGAATCGCCGTGGTGGCGTCGCTGTCGGACTTGCCCTGGGCAGCCTTGGCGCCGACGTTGGTCACCAGCTTGTTGTAGGCGTCGGTCAGGCTGATGCCCTTGCTCGCCGTGCCGGTGTCTACGGTCTGTTTGGTTTGCAGGCCCACCAGCGCCTGAGCGTTGCGGTTGTCCGAGGACGCCGCACCGGTCAGGTTGATGGTGAAGCTTTCGCCGCTGGCTGGCGTGGCGCCGACCGTGGTCTGCACTGTGAATGTCTTCTGCACGGCCGGCGTGACGCTGGTGTCCATGACCGGAGCACCGCTGGCATCGACCATGCCCACCTTCAGGTTCAGGGTGTTGCTCTGGCCGGGAACGATGGTACCGGTGCCGATCGAGTTGCCCTTGGCATCGACCATGTTGTAGTTCTGGCTACCGCCGCTGGCTGCCCCGAACACCAGTTTGACCGGCGTCGAATACTTGAGCGCGGTCTGCATTTCCGCCTGGGCCGCCGGATTGTAGATATCGATGGTGCTGGTCAGTGTCGGCTGGGTGTAGGTGCCGGTGTTGTTGGCATTGGTCACGCCGGTCAACGGTGCTGCTGCCGCGATTTTTTTCGGGTCGGTGAGCACGGTCTGGATGCTGGCCGCTGCGCCACGGGTCGGCGTCACCTTGAACGAGTCGCCGGCGCTCAGTGCACCGCCGTTGAGGTTCAGGCTGAAGCCGTCGATCACCGGAGCCGGGGTCGTCGTGGTGCTGAACGCGCCCATGTCGGTGCCATCGGAGCGCTTGACGGTGTAGTTGGTCGCGCTGGTGAACGTCACCTGATAGTCGCTGCTGGTCAGCTTGCCGGTGTCCTTGATGGTGACATCCAGGTTGCCGGAGCCGGCACTGTTGCCCGCCGCCGCAATGCTGCGCTGGCTGACCAGGGCGGCACTGTTGATGTTGTTGAAGATCGTCGCGCCGAAATCACCGTTCTTGTCGATGCCCTGCGCCTGCTGGCTGTTGATCTGGTCAGCAACCACCAGCGCCACGCGCCCCAGCTCATTGAGCGAAGGGTCGAGCACTTCCTTGCGGTAAGTCAGCAGACCACCGATTTCACCGCCGCTGATCACCGAGGTCACGTCGATGGTGCTGGAGCCACGGTTCAGCTGCAGCGCCATGCGCGATGGATCGTCCTTGCCCGGTACGGTTTGCAGCGTATTGGTGGTGTTGCCGACCACCAGTGGCTGACCGCTGCCGATGTAGATGTCGTAGCTGTTGCCCCGTTCGACTACCTGGGTACCGACCAGCCCGGAGAGTTGACGCACGGCCTCGTTGCGCGAGTCCAGCAGGTCGTTTGGCTGGCTGCTGCCGGTGGAGAGTTCGGAAATCTTCTGGTTGAGCGTGGCAATCGTGGAGGACAGTTTGTTCACCTGGTCCGCCATGTCCCCCAGGCTGCCGTTCAGGTTGGTGTTCTGGTCGTTCAACTGCTTGGCAATCGAATTGAAGCGACTGGACAAGGCCTGGGCACCGGTCAGCACCGACTGGCGGGACGTATCGTCGGTGGCCGAAGTCGCAACGCCTTGCATCGACGTGAAGAACTTTTGCAGTACACCGGTCAGCCCGGTGTTGGTATCGGAAAGCGTGGCGTCCAGCGGAGTGGCCTGAGCGTTGTACGACGCTGCTTCACTGTTGAGCGAAGTGGCGGTACGCAGCTGCGAATCGAGATAGGCGTTATACACGCGACGCACATCGGCCAGCGTCGTGCCGGTGCCGATGAACACGTTGCCGTACTGAATCGAGCCCTTGGTGCTCTGCACAGATTGCTGGCGCGAGTACCCGGCGGTGTCGACGTTGGCAATGTTGTTGCCGGTCGTCACCAACGAGTTATGGCCAGCACTCAGCCCCGACATCCCGATATTGAGCAAACTCATGATTCAGACCTTATACCTTGTGCCTATAAAGGCGTGGTGGAAACGCCCGCCGCAGCGTAGTTCTGGTAACTCGTCATCTGCTTGGCTATCTGCGAAATCTTGCTTGCGTAGTCCGGGTCGGTTGCGTAACCGGCCTTCTGCAACTCGCGTACAAACTGTTCTGGGTTATCGGCCGACTTCACGACATCTTGATAGCGATTATTGGTCTGCAGCAAAGTCACAAGGTCATGGAAACTGTCCTTGTAGGAGTCGTAGGAACGGAACTCGGCCGTCTCCTTGACCATCTGCCCGTTCCTGAATTCGCTGGTGATCGCCCGCGCCGAATTGCCCTGCCAACTGTTGCCGGCCTTGATGCCGAACAGGTTGTGGCTGCTGCTGCCGTCCTGCTGGCGCATGACCGATTTGCCCCAACCGGTTTCCAGGGCCGCCTGAGCCACCAGGTAACGCGGATCGACACCAATCCGCGCCGCCGCCTCCCTGGCCATCGGCAACATGGTGTTGACGAAATCGTCGGCGGATTTGAAGGCTTTTTTCGCCGGCGCCAGCGGAATCTGCGCCATGGCGCGACCGTAAATCTGCATGCCCGGGGAGGAAGCCTGCTGCGCGTTCGCCAGCCAGTCGCCGTTGTACAGCGGTCCCGAGCCGGTGCGCGTCGTGCGCTCTGGCAACGGTGTTTTGTTGATCGTCGTGGCAGCGGTCGTCGCCGAAGGCACCAGCCCGGCCAACAGTCGATCAGCCAGTTTCGGCGGCAATGCCAGGCGTCGCTGATTGATCAGCGCCATGTCATTGCGATGACCACCCTCACCCGCCTCTTGCGGCGCATGGACCGAGCGCGAAGCCCACAACGGACGCTGCCCATTGACCCGCGACAGCGGTCCGTTGATTGCCGCCGTGCCGGCTGCCACCGGCGTTTGCACGGCTGCTTTCGCGGCCTCTTGTTTGGCCAGAGACGCGGCGGCCGCTTCGCCCGGCGCCAGCGGTTTGTTCTTCGACATCTGGCGCATCAGCACGTCAGCCAGACCGATACCACCGCCCTCGCGGGACATGGAAACGGCCAACTGCTGGTCGTACATTTCCTGGTACTGCTTGGCCGCCGGGGTGTTCATCGGATTGTCCTGGCCCAGCGCTTCAGTGGCCGAGCGCATCGACTTGAGCATCTCCCCGAGGAACAGCGATTCGAACTCCTGCGCCACCTTGCGCATGTTGCCATCGCTGTTCTTGTCGCCGACCTTCAACTGATTCAGACGATTGAGATCCGAGTAGGAGCCCGAATCGCTGCTGCTGACCAGACCGCTCTTGCGCATATCCACGATGGCCGTCCTCAGATCACGATCAGGTCGGCTTGCAGGGCGCCGGCCTGCTTCAATGCTTCGAGGATGGCCATCAAGTCACCCGGTGCCGCGCCGACCTGATTCACCGCACGCACGATCTCGTCGAGGGTCGTGCCTGGGCCGAACTTGAACATCGGCTTGGCTTCCTGCTGGGCATTGACTTTCGAACGCGGCACCACCGCCGTCGTGCCATTGGACAGAGGGCCCGGCTGGCTGACGATCGGGTCTTCGGTGATGGTCACGGTCAGGCTGCCGTGGGTCACGGCGGCCGGGGAAACCTTGACGTTCTGGCCGATCACGATGGTGCCGGTACGGGAGTTGATGATGACTTTCGCCACCGCCTGGCCCGGATCGATTTCCAGATTTTCCAGGATCGACAGGTAGTCGACCCGCTGGCTCGGATCGAGCGGCGCCGTGACGCGAATCGAACCGCCGTCGATAGCCTGGGCCACGCCAGGGCCGAGCATGTCGTTGATCTTGTCGACGACGCGCTTGGCTGTGGTGAAGTCGGAACGGTTGAGGTTCAGTGTCAGGCTGTTGCCCTGGTTGAAACCGCTCGGAACCGCACGCTCCACCGATGCACCACCGGGGATGCGACCGGCCGACGGAACGTTGACGGTGATCTTCGAGCCGTCGCGACCTTCGGCATCGAAACCGCCAACCACCAGGTTGCCTTGCGCGACCGCGTAGACGTTGCCGTCGATACCCTTGAGTGGCGTCAGCAGCAAGGTGCCGCCGCGCAAACTCTTGGAGTTGCCGATGGACGAAACGGTGATGTCGACCTGCTGCCCCGGCTTGGCGAACGCTGGCAGATCGGCACTGATCGACACCGCCGCGACGTTCTTCAACTGCACGTTGCCCGAACCCGGCGGCACCTTGATGCCGAACTGCGAGAGCATGTTGTTGAAGGTCTGCAGGGTGAACGGGGTCTGCGTCGTCTGGTCACCGGTGCCGTTAAGCCCGACCACCAGGCCGTAACCGATCAATTGGTTGGAGCGCACGCCGGAAATGCTGGCGATGTCCTTCAGGCGCTCGGCTTGAACGTTGAAGGCTGTGGACATCAGGAACGCAGCCATCATGAGACTTCTGAAATTCAACGTAGCCACCTAGAAAGGGAACAGCGGGCTGAGGAAGAAACGGTCGAACCAGCCTGGCTGACTCGCATCGGCAAACGAGCCGGTGCCCGAGTAGGTGATGCGCGCATCGGCGACACGGGTCGACGACACGGTGTTGTCGGTAGAGATGTCATCGGCGCGAACGAGGCCGGCAATCCGTACCAGTTCATCGCCGGTATTGAGGGTCATCCACTTCTCGCCGCGCACCGCGATGATGCCGTTAGGCAACACATCGGCGACGGTCACGGTGATCGAGCCGGTCAGGGTGTTGCCCTGCGCCGCCTTGCTGTCGCCCTTGGTGGCGCGGTCGCCTTCGTAGCTGGCGCTCAGGCTCAGGTCGCCATCACCGAACGGGTTGTTGGTGGTGGCGCTGGTGCCGAACAGCGAAGTCAGGCCGATGTTGGCCTTGCTGTTCTTGCCAATTTGCGAGTTGGCGTTTTTGCTGGCCTGGGTCCTTTCGTTCAGGGTGATGGTGATGATGTCACCGATCCTGAACGCCTTGCGGTCGCTATAGAGGTTCTGTTCGAAACCGGCCTGGTAGATCGAGCCATTGTTCGCGGCCGCCGGCAACGGCGTGCGCGGCAACACCGGAGCGTAGTAAGGGTCATTGGGCTTGGGCGTCGCAGGAACGCAACCTGCGAGCGCGGCGATCCCACTCAGTGCCAGAACAGATACATAGCGATTCATGACCCTACCTCACGGTGTTGCAGGCAGCCTCATGGCCGCCCCATAGACTTGATTACAGATTCTGCGTTACGAACGAGAGCATCTGGTCGGCGGTGGAGATCACCTTGGAGTTCATCTCGTAGGCGCGCTGGGTGGTGATCATGTTGACCATTTCCTCAACGGTGCTGACGTTGGACGTTTCCAGGGTGTTCTGCAGGGTGGTGCCGAAACCGTTCAGGCCCGGCGTACCCACTTGCGGCGCGCCACTGGCGGCGGTTTCCAGGAACAGGTTGTTGCCCACTGCCTGCAGGCCCGCCGGGTTGATGAAGTCAGCGGTTTGCAGGTTGCCGATCACCTGGGCTGCCGGGTTGCCGGCAACGGTGATGGACACGGTGCCGTCGCGACCGACCGTGAAGGTCTGCGCGTCGTTCGGAATGACAATCGCCGGCTCCAGGGCAAAACCGCTGGCATTCACGATCTGGCCGTTGGAGTCCAGGTGGAACGTACCGTCGCGGGTGTAGGACGTAGTGCCGTCCGGTTGCAGGATCTGGAAGAAACCACGACCGTCGATGGCCATGTCCAGTGGCTGCTCGGTGGTTTGCAGACTGCCGGCGGTGAAGTTCTTCTGGGTGCCGACGATACGCACACCGGTACCCAGTTGCAGACCCGACGGCAGTTCGCTGTCCTGGGTCGACTGGGCGCCTGGCTGACGCTTGATCTGGTAAAGCAGGTCCTGGAACTCGGCGCGGTCACGCTTGAAACCCGTGGTCGACACGTTCGCCAGGTTGTTGGAAATGGTGGTCAGGTTGGTGTCCTGGGCGGACAGACCTGTTTTGGCAACCCATAGAGCCGGAAGCATTCGATTCTCCTCGTGCGCCTGTTTTACGGCGCGACGTTCTGGTAATTAGCTGATCTGCAAGACCCGAGCCATGGCCTGGTCATCGTCTTTGGCGGTGTTCATCATCTTGATGTGCAGCTCGAACTGCTTGGACAAGGCCAGTACCGAGGTCATCTCTTCCACGGCATTGACGTTGCTCGACTCGAGGAACCCGGACACCAGCTTGACGTTGGCATCGACCTGCGCCGGCTTGCCGTCCTTGGTATGGATCGAACCATCCAGGCCCTTGGTCATGTTCTTCAGGTCCGGGTTGACCAGCTTGATGCGGTCGACCTCAGCCATCACTCGAGGCCCTTCGCCCATCGCACGGATGCTGATGGTGCCGTCCTCACCGACTTCGATCTGCTGCTCGGGCGGCACGGCAATCGGCCCGCCATTGCCCATGACCGGCATGCCGTTGCCGGCACGCAGCACGCCCAGGGCGTCAACGTTCAGGCTGCCGGTGCGCACATAGCTTTCACCGCCATCGGGCGTCTGCACGGCGATCCAGCCACCACCTTGAACTGCAACGTCGAGGTCGCGGCCGGTTTCCACCAGCGAGCCAGGGGAGAAGTCGGTGGCCGGGCGTTCGGACATGGCAAACGCACGCGCCGGAAAGCTGTCACCGAACACCGGCATCGAACGGGCCTGCTCCAGGTCTTTCTGGAAGCCGTTGGTGGAGATGTTCGCGAGGTTGTTGGCATGAGCCTTTTGCGCCAGTGCATTCTGGCTGGCGCCGGTCATTGCCACATAAAGGTACTTGTCCACACTCTTTCCTCTGCCTGCCGGACGTTTGCCGTCCACTGCTGTACTGCTGAGCCATAAGCAATTTGCAGACCAACTTGTTTTTGGCGGCGCGAGGCCCGGCAAACAGGGGACTTTGAGGATTCAGAGGGGATTTGTGATTTGTATCAGAGACGAAAAACCGGCGGTGTCATGCCGGTGGGTGGCAAGAGTTCACCTCATTATTCTGTGGCGAGGGGGCTTGCCCCCGTTCGGTCGCGTAGCGGCCGCAAATCCATTTGACGCGTTTTACCTGACAGAAATTGACTGCATGGCTTGGGGCTGCTTCGCAGCCCAACGGGGGCAAGCCCCCTCGCCACAAAAACTCGCTCGCCAGAGACTCAGGTGTTGTCCTTGCCCACCTCATAATCACGCAGCTTGTTGGCAATGGTCGTATGCGAAACCCCCAACCGCTTACCCAGCTGTCGACTGCTCGGATGCTCGGAATACAACCGCTCCAGCACGGCTTTCTCGAAACGCCCGACGATTTCGTCCAGCCCACCCTCCAGCGAAAAATCGCCAAGGGGCTGACGCACGCCGTAATCCGGCAGACGAATGTGCTCGGCCTTGACCGTGCCCCCGTCACACAGGGAAACCGCCTGGAACAGTACGTTCTCCAATTGCCGCACGTTACCCGGCCAATGGTAATGACTGAGTCGCTCCATGGCTGCCGGGGCGAGCTTGGGCAACGGGCATCCGATCTGCCGACTGGCCTGATCGAGGAAGTGCTCCACCAGCGGCGTCAAGCCGTCGAGGCATTCGCGCAACGGCGGGATGTGCAGCGACAGCACATTCAAGCGGTGATACAGGTCCTGGCGGAACTCGCCGCGCGCGCACAATTCGGACAGGTCGACCTGGGTCGCGCAAATGACCCGCACATCGAGATAGACCTCTTCATCGCTGCCCACACGACGGAAGCAACCGTCCTGCAGGAAGCGCAGCAATTTCACCTGCAAGCGCGGGCTCATTTCCCCGACGCCATCGAGAAACAGCGTACCGCCCGCCGTCAGTTCCAGCAGCCCGAGCTTGCCTTCGGCCCGCGCTCCTTCGAAGGCACCCGGACCATAACCGAACAATTCCGTCTCGGCCATGGACTCCGGCAGACCGGCGCAATTGAGCGCCATCAATGGCGACTGCCCGCGAGGACTGGCCAAATGGCAGGCCCGCGCCAGCAACTCTTTGCCGGTGCCGGTTTCCCCTTCTATCAATAGCGGCGCATCCAGCGGCGCCATGCGCCGCGCTTCGCGCACAACGGCGGCCATCACTTTCGAACTCTGGAAGATGCTGTCGAAGCCACGCAATTCCTGCTTGCGCACGTTATAGATGCGTTCGCCCACCCGGTCGGCGCGATGCAATGTCAGCACCGCACCGGCCATGGCCTCACTGTCGTCATGTTCCGATTGCAGCGGCGCGATGTCGGCCAGGAACACGTCCCCCTTGACCTTGACCCGCAGCCCGTTGATCCGCGACTTGTTGGCGCGCACCAGCTCCGGCAGATCGAAATCTTCGGCGTACCGCGACAGGGGAATCCCCGGCACCTCGTCGACCCGCACACCCAACAACTGCGCCGCCGCACGGTTGGCCGCGACAATGGAACCGCCCATGTCGATCGACAGCACCGGAAACTCCAGCGCACCGAGCAGTGCATTGAGCTCCATGTGCCGACGCTCGCTGGGCATCAGCCCTACACGCTTGACGCCAAAAACCCCGGCAATCGCTTCGAATTTCGGTCGCAAGGCCTGGAACTGAATGTTGATCAGGTTCGGGCAATGCAGGTAGATGGCATTGCCATGCTCACCGCCCACCTCGCCGCGGGCCACGTTGATCCCGTACTCCACCAGCAGGTTGAGAATGTCGCGCAGGATGCCGATGCGGTTCTGGCAGTGGACTTTGATACGCATATAAAGGCCCGAAAATGCAGTGATTGAACCTGTGGGAGCGAGCTTGCTCGCGATAGCGGTGGGTCATGCAAATTAATCTCTTCTGACACACCCTCATCGCGAGCAAGCTCGCTCCCACAAGGGTATTGCAGCGCCTTCGGGCATATTTTTCTGCCGAGGCGCTCAGATAGTCGTCAAGATTATGTGACAGGCAAAGGGTTTTTCAAACCGGTAAATCTCAATAGCTGCGCGACCACGCCCCATTCGTAACGAAAACTTTACGATTATCGAGGAACTTTCCTGCCCGAGACGCCGAACACCTGCTGCAACAGTGCAATCCATGGGGTATTTCTAGGTCCATAGCAGTACATAACAAGAACGAAATCCCCTAGCAGGAGAGCAGTATGAAGCAGACGCAATACGTGGCTCGCGAGCCCGATGCGCAAGGTTTTATCGACTACCCCGCCGAAGAACACGCGGTGTGGAACACGCTGATCACTCGCCAACTGAAAGTGATCGAAGGGCGTGCGTGCCAGGAGTACCTGGACGGTATCGAAAAACTCGGTCTGCCCCACGACCGCATTCCTCAACTCGGCGAAATCAACAAAGTCCTCGGTGAAACCACCGGCTGGCAAGTTGCCCGGGTTCCCGCACTGATTCCCTTCCAGACCTTTTTCGAATTGCTGGCCAGCAAGCAGTTTCCGGTGGCGACCTTTATTCGTACCCGCGAAGAACTGGACTACCTGCAAGAGCCGGACATTTTCCACGAGATCTTCGGTCACTGCCCGCTGCTGACCAACCCGTGGTTCGCCGAATTCACCCACACCTACGGCAAACTTGGCCTCAAGGCGTCCAAGGAAGAACGCGTGTACCTGGCGCGCCTGTACTGGATGACCATCGAGTTCGGCCTGGTCGATACCCCGCAAGGCCAGCGCATCTACGGCGGCGGCATTCTGTCTTCACCCAAGGAAACCGTTTACAGCCTGTCGAACGAGCCTGAACACCAAGCCTTCGACCCGCTGGAATGCATGCGCACGCCGTACCGCATCGACATCCTGCAACCCCTGTATTTCGTTCTGCCGAACCTCAAGCGCCTGTTCGACCTGGCCCACGAAGACATCATGGGCATGGTCAAGCAAGCGATGCAGATGGGTCTGCACACACCGAAATTTCCGCCAAAGGCTGCGTGATCCGCGACTTTTGCTGACAAGTGAGTCTGTCAGTCACCGTCGCTTTGGTTTAGCGTGACGGTACTGTCGACCGATATAAAAACACTCGATTACGGGAAACACACCATGTCCACTTTGAACCAAGCCCATTGCGAAGCCTGCCGCGCCGACGCCCCACAAGTCAGCGATGAAGAACTGCCGATCCTGATCAAGCAGATCCCGGACTGGAACATCGAAGTACGTGACAGCATCATGCAGCTGGAAAAGGTCTTCCTGTTCAAGAACTTCAAGCACGCCCTGGCGTTCACCAATGCCGTCGGTGAAATCTCCGAAGCCGAAGGCCATCACCCGGGCCTGCTGACCGAGTGGGGCAAAGTCACCGTGACCTGGTGGAGCCACTCGATCAAGGGCCTGCACCGCAACGACTTCATCATGGCCGCGCGCACCGACGAAGTGGCCAAGGACGCCGAGGGGCGCAAGTAATGCATTTCGACGCCATCGGTCGAGTGCCTGGCGACCCGATCCTCGGCCTGATGGAGGCCTACGCGCAGGACCCGAACCCGCGCAAGTTCGATTTGGGCGTGGGTGTCTACAAAGACGCCCAGGGCCTGACGCCGATTCTCGAATCGGTGAAGCTTGCCGAGCAGCGCCTGGTGGATCGTCAGTCCACCAAGACCTACATTGGTGGGCACGGCGAGCCGGCGTTCGGCAAGGCAATCAATGAATTGGTGCTGGGTGCCGACTCGACACTGATCAGCGCACAACGCGCCGGCGCCACCCAGACACCGGGTGGCACGGGTGCATTGCGCCTGAGCGCGGACTTCATCGCCCAATGCCTGCCGGGGCGCGGCGTGTGGCTGAGCAACCCGACCTGGCCGATCCACGAAAGCATTTTCGCGGCCGCCAAGGTCAAGGTCAGTCACTACCCTTACGTCGGCAGTGACAACCGTCTCGACGTCGACGGTATGCTGGCAGCGCTCAATGAAGCGCCCAAGGGTGACGTGGTCTTGCTGCACGCCTGCTGCCACAACCCGACCGGTTTCGACTTGTCCCGGGATGACTGGCAGAGGGTGCTGGAGGTAGTACGCAAGCGCGAACTGCTGCCACTGATCGATTTCGCGTATCAAGGATTCGGCGATGGGCTGGAACAGGATGCCTGGTCGACCCGGCTGTTCGCCGCCGAGTTGCCGGAACTGCTGATCACCAGTTCGTGCTCGAAGAACTTCGGCCTGTACCGCGACCGTACCGGCGCGCTGATAGTCTGCGCGAAAAGCGCCGACAAGCTCACCGACATCCGCAGCCAGCTGGCCAACATCGCCCGCAACCTGTGGTCGACGCCGCCGGATCACGGTGCGGCCGTGGTCGCGACCATCCTCGGCGATCCGGAGCTGAAAAACCTCTGGGCTGACGAAGTGGAAGCCATGCGCCTGCGTATCGCCCAACTGCGCAGCGGTCTGGTCGAAGCGCTGGAGCCTCACGGTTTACGCGAACGCTTTGCGCACATTGGCGTGCAACGCGGGATGTTTTCCTACACCGGCTTGACGCCGGAACAGGTCAAGCAACTGCGCGAGTATCACAGCGTGTACATGGTCAACTCCGGCCGCGCTAACGTGGCCGGTATCGACGCCACACGCCTGGATTTGCTGGCCGAGGCGATTGCCGCTGTTTGCAAATAGCACCACCAACCCCTGTGGGAGCGAGCTTGCTCGCGATAGCGGTCTATCAGCCAACCTCACCGTTGAATGACACTCCGCCATCGCGAGCAAGCCCGCTCCCACATTTGCTGTGTGTTGCCCCCCCCTCTAGACCTGTCTTTACAATCCCCTCCGTCGAAACAAATGGATATAAAAGTCTGTTTGTCATTTTCAGTGCTGTATCCTGCCCAGGCTTTCTTTAAAGCGCGGATCTACCAGATCTATCAACAGACTTAGCGAGGAGCGCGACTATGCACGAGATTCCTAATCTCCCCTTCCCAAGCCTGCACGTACCTGAGCAGACGACCACGCAGCAAGCCGGTGCCCAACGGCCCGAGCCGAAAGAAGCCACTGGCAGCCGCCAGGCTGACAGCGAAGACTGAAACACCCGCCGTACAGACCGTGTGGAAAGCGCTAACATGCGCTTTCCACACTGCCTGAACGAGGCCCTGCACCATGACCGATGAACTCAGCGAAACCTTTGATGAAAAGCAGGCCAGCGTCCTGATCGGCACCGCCGAGAAAATGATCGAGATCTGGAATCGCCTCTCCCCCGAGAAACAAGCCGCATTGCTCGCCCGCTTCGGCACCCAGGAAAATGCGCTGGCCGCTCTGGTCACCACGCAGCTGGTTGCTCCCGCCAAACCTGAATGACGCCGCCCGGCAAATAGTTTTACTTTTTCACAACCCGCGACCGTTCACACCGCTATCATAAGCAGCCTATCTATCCTGCTTTGCCGTGGACCTTTACCCATGCCTGAAAACCAGCGCCCCCTGGCGGTCACGCTGCAAGTTGTTTCCATCGTCCTTTTCACCTTCATTGGCTACCTGAACATCGGCATCCCCCTGGCCGTATTGCCCGGTTACGTCCATAGCGACCTGGGCTTCGGCGCGGTGATCGCGGGCCTTGTGATCAGCGTGCAATACCTGGCCACCCTGCTCAGCCGGCCGTATGCCGGGAAAATCATCGACAACAAAGGCAGCAAGCTGGCGGTCATGTACGGCCTGGCCGGTTGCGGCTTGAGCGGGGTGTTCATGCTGATCTCCGCCTGGACCCAGAGCCTGCCGGCCGTGAGCCTGATCAGCCTGTTGATCGGCCGACTGGTACTCGGCAGCGCGGAAAGCCTGGTGGGCTCGGGCTCGATTGGCTGGGGCATCGGTCGGGTCGGCGCGGCGAATACCGCCAAAGTCATCTCGTGGAACGGTATCGCCAGCTACGGCGCGCTGGCCGTAGGCGCGCCCCTGGGCGTGTTGCTCGTCCATCAACTGGGCTTGTGGAGCATGGGGGTGAGCATTGTGCTGCTGGCGATCCTCGGCTTGCTGTTGGCCTGGCCAAAAACCGCCGCGCCAATCGTTGCCGGTGAGCGCCTGCCGTTCATGCACGTGCTCGGACGAGTTTTCCCCCACGGCTGTGGCCTGGCCCTGGGCTCCATCGGCTTCGGCACCATCGCCACTTTCATCACGCTGTATTACGCCACGCGACACTGGGACAACGCGGTGCTGTGCCTGAGCCTGTTCGGTGCCTGCTTCATCGGCGCGCGCTTGCTGTTCGGCAACCTGATCAACCGCCTCGGCGGCTTTCGTGTAGCGATTGCCTGCCTGTCAGTGGAAACCCTGGGCTTGCTGTTGCTGTGGCTGGCACCGGATGCGCATTGGGCATTGGCGGGGGCGGCGCTGAGCGGTTTCGGCTTTTCGCTGGTATTTCCGGCACTGGGCGTGGAGGCGGTCAATCTGGTCCCGGCCTCCAGCCGTGGCGCGGCAGTCGGCGCCTATTCGCTGTTCATCGACTTGTCGCTGGGGATCACCGGCCCGCTGGCCGGGGCGATTGCGGCCGGGTTCGGTTTTGCGTCGATCTTCCTGTTCGCCGCCTTCGCCGCGATGAGTGGATTGATACTGAGCCTTTATTTGTACCGGCAGGCACCGAAGCAACGCGAAGCGCGGGACGCCCGCTAAAAATCGACCTTGCCGCGCCCGGCCTTGATGTTGCCACGCTTGCTCTTGGATTCGAGGCGCCGAGTCTTCGAGCCGAGAGTCGGCTTGGTCGGACGGCGTTTCTTCTCGACTTTGGTGGCACTCTGGATCAACTCGACCAAACGCTCCAAAGCATCCGCACGGTTCTGCTCCTGCGTCCGGTACTGCTGGGCCTTGATGATCAAAACACCGTCGCTGGTGATGCGGCTGTCGCGCAGCGCCAGCAGCCGTTCCTTGTAGAACTCGGGCAAGGACGACGCCGGAATGTCGAATCGCAGGTGCACGGCGCTGGAGACCTTGTTGACGTTCTGCCCACCGGCGCCTTGAGCGCGAATGGCCGTCAACTCGATCTCGGCATCCGGCAGATGCACGTTGTTGGAAATGACCAGCATGGAAAAGCGTCCGTATTCGGGGCGTTCAGGATACCGCGAATGACGTTCGCAATAGCAGTCATCATGACGAACCGGTAACATCGGGCATCGTTGCCAGTCAAATTCATTTACAAATATTGCTCTTACCCTACTGAAGAAACGTTGAACTGTTTCGAATAGCCGTACTAATCTCGTGGCTCACATCAGCAGGATATGATGGCTAATGAACTTTGAAAACATTCGATATTACACATCTGTAATCCTCCTGGTTTTTGCTTGCGCCGTACTACCTACTAGCTTCATCGCACTTGGAATAACAAAATTGTTCGACACAGATGAAAAATATCGACACATCGTGTTTTTTGCACCTTATACAATCATTGTTTTTTGGGGTTTGCGATTCTACATCCCAAGAATGCGTGGTGTGATATAGAAACACTTACCCCAAGGTCATCGACTTTCTGGACCCTCTCCTGAAACCATTGCCTCTATCGTAAACAAATCAATCAATGCCTCAAGAAACAAAGCCAACTTCCCAGTCTGCCGATAAGCCATTTCATAATTAATCGGATCACGTCTGAACAGCTCCACCGAACCGTGCCTTGGTACTGGCCTAAACGCCCCGTATGCCGAAAGAACCAAATCCACAGCGTAATATTTCATACTCCCTTCATAGTCACTATCGGACGCAAGCTGATAAATACGTCTAATAGGCCCAACCGTACTTGTAGCATTAGGTCCGAGATAGATATTCCCCAAGCCTTCGTAGATATTATTAACACCATGCCCAACCATCAGCCCGCCCGGAACCACGCCGAGCCCTCCCGGAGTTCCGACAATCGCGCCCCCCGTCCTAACCTGCATCACGCCCGCCACAACCCCAACACCATTTTGCAGATAGAAACGAGCCTTTGATGATAAACCCTCATATTCGGTTGTTATTTCCTGCACCGCGTGCCACGTACTAATAATCCCCTCATCAACCGCCTGAATAACTTCATCAACATAGGCAGATACAATCGAGCCAAATCGAAGTCGCGCAAATCCATCAGGAATATGCGCCATGCCTATGCTGCAACCAACTGCAACCAGATCGGAAGCCGACCTGGTTACATCATGAATATCGCAAGAGTCCTCATTCACCCTCATTCCCCCAAGTACTGTAAGCACTTGTGGCGCCTGGAACATGCGCCCAGGCAATGTCCCTATAACGAATGGACACTAGCTCTTGCGGCTCGGCGTCATTCATACGAATCGCATGGGGAACCTGCAAGCTGATATGAGCGATACGCGCACCTGACAGGTGTATTGAATAGTACCGTTCCTGGCCGCCAACCGAAGAGGTTCGATAAAAACTGATCTTGCAATCAACCTCTTCACCCTCATGCAGCGCACTTGCCAGCAATGGTGATGACTTGTCGATGCCTTTGGTTATCATGATCGGCATGTGCTTGCCGCGCCCACCTGCCACGCTACCGTCATTGCCCGCGAGCATGTCGTGCGAATAAGCCAGCACCATGATTTCATCCTGGTGCCCGATCTGGCATTTGTTGCCGATAGAATCAAGACCGGAGCAACCGGCAGAAATTAAACCTTGGCGCTTTCCGGTAATGCTCATGTAGCTGTGACTGGCCATACACACCCCACCTTTGTGTTCGGAGAGGCAGGCTAAGACAAAAAGTGAAATATCGGTTGTAGGCTGTTTCTGAATTTCCTGTATGAACCCCGAAAACAATCAACCCGGCGCATGGCCGGGTTGATCGTTGAAACCAGACGCGCTTACCTCACAGCAGGGGCAGCGCTATTCAACACGCGTTGCGCACTGCGCTTGTTCTTGATGCCGTAGCAGACCCACATGAACACGAGCCATACCGGAATCGCATACACCGACGTCTGGATCCCCGGAATCAACAGCATCACACCAAGGATGAACACCACGAACACCAGGCAGATGTAGTTGCCGTACGGGTACCACAGGGCCTTGAACAGCGGTGTCTGTTTGGTCTTGTTCATGTGCTGGCGGAACTTGAAGTGCGAGTAGCTGATCATCGCCCAGTTGATCACCAGGGTAGCAACAACCAGCGACATCAGCAGTTCCAGCGCGTTTTGCGGGATCAGGTAGTTCAGCAGTACCGCGATCAGCGTCACGGCAGCCGAAGCCAGGATCGAACGCACCGGCACGCCGCGCTTGTCGATCTTCGCCAATGCTTTCGGCGCATCGCCCTGCTCGGCCATGCCCAGCAGCATACGGCTGTTGCAGTAGGTGCCGCTGTTGTACACCGACAGCGCCGCGGTCAGGACCACGAAGTTGAGGATGTGCGCGGCGGTGTTGCTGCCCAGCATCGAGAACACTTGCACGAACGGACTGCCGCTGTAGGAATCACCGGAAGCGTTCAGGGTGGTCAGCAAGCTGTCCCACGGCGTCAGCGACAGCAGGATGACCAGGGCGCCGATGTAGAAAATCAGGATCCGGTAGATCACCTGGTTGATGGCTTTCGGAATCACGGTTTTCGGTTTGTCTGCTTCGGCAGCGGTGAAACCGAGCATTTCCAGACCACCGAAGGAAAACATGATGAACGCCATGGCCATCACCAGACCACTGACACCGTTCGGGAAGAAGCCGCCGTGGGACCACAGGTTACTGACCGCCGCTTGCGGGCCGCCATTACCGCTGACCAGCAGGTAGCTGCCCAAGGCAATCATGCCGACGATCGCCACGACCTTGATGATCGCAAACCAGAACTCGGCCTCGCCAAAGACTTTGACGTTGGCCAGGTTAATGGCGTTGATCAGTACAAAAAAAGCAGCTGCAGAGGCCCAGGTCGGGATATCCGGTGCCCAATAGTGGATGTATTTGCCGACCGCAGTCAGCTCCGACATGCCCACCAGAATGTACAGGATCCAGCAGTTCCAGCCCGACAGGAAACCGGCGAAGCCGCCCCAGTACTTGTGCGCAAAGTGGCTGAAGGAGCCGGCCACCGGATCTTCGACGATCATTTCGCCCAGTTGGCGCATGATCATGAAAGCGATGAAGCCGCAGATGGCGTAGCCAAGGATCATCGACGGACCGGCGGATTTCAGTACCCCGGCCGAGCCGAGAAACAAACCGGTACCGATCGCGCCACCGAGGGCGATCAGTTGAATATGACGATTTTTCAGGCCGCGTTTCAGCTCGCCTGAATGCGAGTTTTGTCCACTCATGAAAAGGGTCTCACGCAAGGTTTGATGATGTTCAGTCGACGTAGCTGCTTGGAAATGACGTTAAGCAGCGCCGATCAAACCCCAGCGCAAGCACCAGGAGTTCAGCGTATTTACAACGGTCATGCGTCACCTGTTTGTTTTTATCTGTGACGAAATCGAACCCGACACGCTCGTGACGCGACGGAGTGAACAAGGCGGATAGCCTTGAGGTTTGCGCAGATACGCAGGAGGTCACAGGTAAAACGCGGCGCATTGTACACCCGTAACCCCCTGCCGCCAGACCCGCTGGACAAGCGTGTCTATGGCCGGGATTGCCTGTGTCCGCCCCGAGGGACTCGGGCGACTGCAAAAAATGGGTCAGATCCTTGCGGATCATTGACGGGAAAGGCAGGAAAACCGCCTCTCGCAGAGCGATGGAAATGGATTGCGGCGTTCATTGCGCCTCCTTTTTGTTATGCACCTGCACGACAGGCATGGCGCGCATAACACCCTGCATGGAGCGGTGAAACAAGCGGGCCAGAGCGCGGGAAGAAGGACACAAGGCAATAGCGCGTAAGAATTCTCTTACGACATTCTAGAAATGGCGATTTCACGGGGTAAATCCGTGGATTTCGTCAGTATTTCTTTACAACGCGTAAACCCGGGTTTCCATATTGGAGTTCTCAGTGCGGCAACTAACGCCATCGCGAGCAAGCTCGCTCCCACATTTTGATCGCGATTCTCCGAGCAAACTCATTTCCCTGTGGGAGCGAGCTTGCTCGCGATGGCGTCCTCAAAAACGATACGGACATAAATCCAGCCCAAAAAAACGCCAACCCGAAGGCTGGCGTTTTTAACTTGCAGCTTGCAGCCTACCGCTGCCTCACTCCGGCTTGCGACGCCCAAAGCCCGGACGCTGGCCGGAACCGGCCGGTGCGCCACGGCGCTTGCCCGATGGCGTGTCACCGTCGACCAGTTTGATCCCCGGACGCTTCGGCGCCGGCTTGGCCGGACGCTTGGTGTCGGCCGGGCGATCGGCTACCGGCGTACCACGGCCTTCGCCACGCTCGGTACGGCTGTTGGCCGGACGTGGCGTGCGTGGACCGCGCTCACCGTCCTGACGCACGGCTGGCTTGCGCCCTGGACGCTCGCCTTCGATCTGCGGCTCGCGGCTTGCACGTGGAGCAACAGGAGCGGCAGGAGCCCCGGCGGCTGGACGCAGGGTACGCACGCGCTCGGTCTTGGCCATCGGACGCGACGACTTGCGCTGCATCCGATCGAGCTTGTCTTTGCTCTTGGCATTCATTTGCGGCATCGCGACCGGCGTCAGGCCGACTTCAGCACTGAGAATGTCGACTTCGTACTGGCTCATTTCGCGCCAGCGGCCCATCGGCAGGTCGGAGTTGAGGAACACCGGACCGAAGCGCACGCGCTTCAGACGGCTGACCACCAGGCCCTGGGATTCCCACAGGCGACGAACTTCACGGTTACGACCTTCCATTACCACACAGTGGTACCAGTGGTTGAAACCTTCACCACCCGGCGCCTGCTTGATATCGGTGAACTTGGCCGGGCCGTCTTCGAGGACGACGCCGGCTTTCAGACGCTCAATCATCTCGTCGTCAACTTCGCCACGCACACGTACCGCGTATTCGCGGTCCATTTCGTAGGAAGGGTGCATCAGGCGGTTGGCCAGCTCACCGTCGGTGGTGAACATCAGCAGACCGGTGGTGTTGATGTCCAGGCGACCAATGTTGATCCAGCGACCTTCTTTCGGACGCGGCATCTTGTCGAACACGGTCGGGCGGCCTTCCGGATCGACACGGGTGCAGATTTCGCCGTCGGGCTTGTTGTACATGATCACGCGGCGCACCGACTCGGCGGCCTCTTCGCGCTTGATCACCTTGCCATCGATGGTGATGGCGTCGTGCATGTCGACACGCTGGCCAAGGGTGGCGTCTTTGCCGTTGACCTTGATGCGGCCGTGGCTGATCCAGGCTTCCACGTCACGGCGCGAGCCGACGCCGATACGGGCGAGGACTTTCTGCAGTTTTTCGCCTGCTGGGCCGATTGACTGTTCGTCTTGCTGGTCTTTGATACTCATCTGGGCACCTCCCGGTGTGGTCTGAAATCTGGGTACTTTGGCGAAGGGATCGCCGAAGGGTCGCGAATCATACGCGCATGCGGGCGATTGCGCATCAGAGACTAGCTGATCAAGGCAAGGTTATTGGCTTTTCCGCCGACCGGTGGTGCGTGGCTTTGCCATGAACACAATCCCCCTGTGGGAGCGGGCTTGCTCGCGAAGGCGTCAGGTCAGCCAACAAAGATGTCGTCTGACACGCCCTCTTCGCGAGCAAGCCCGCTCCCACAGTGAATCTCCTTTGCTCATAAGAATCGTATCAATCTTCGAACTGGCGGCGTTCGGCCTCGATGGCTTGCGCCAGAGCGAGGGCTTCGGCCTCTTCGTCCGACAGTTCCGGCTCGGGTTTCGGCTGTTCGAGGGCGGCAACGGCAGCCAGCAGTTTTTCGCGGGCTTCGGCAACGCCAAGGACGTCGTCGGCCTGCTCCGGTTCAATTTCCGGCTCAGGCTCGCCTTCCGGTTCAGCCTCGGGTTGTGCCGCTTCGAGTTCTGGCTCGATGACCGACTGTTCCGAATCGAATTCAGGCGATGCCCCATCACGCAGCAAGTCGTCGAAATCGGTCTTGAGCCCCTCCTCCATGCTGTCCAGCTCCAGCAGCAGCGTGTGGAAACTGGTTTCTTCCTTCGGTTCTTCCGGTTCCGCACTGGCGTCGGCCAACTCTTGCAACCCGGCGGGTACGGGCGCGTCGTCGAAGTCGAGCACCGGGTCCGGTTCCAACTCGCGCAGTTCCGCCAGCGGTGGCAAGTCGTCGAGGTTTTTCAGGTTGAAGTGATCGAGGAACGCCTTGGTGGTCGCGAACATCGCCGGTTTCCCGGGTACATCGCGGTGGCCGACGATACGGATCCACTCGCGCTCCATCAGCGTCTTGACGATGTTGCTGTTGACCGCCACGCCCCGCACATCTTCGATTTCGCCACGGGTGATCGGCTGGCGATAGGCGATCAGGGCCATGGTTTCGAGCATGGCGCGGGAGTAACGCTGCGGGCGCTCTTCCCACAAACGCCCGACCCACGGAGAATATTTCTCGCGAATTTGCAGGCGATACCCCGAGGCCACTTCCTTCAGTTCAAACGCACGGCCATCGCAGGACTTCGCCAGAATCGCCAGGGCCTTCTTGAAGACCGGCGGCTCCGGCCGCTCGCCTTCTTCGAAGAGTTCGAACAGGCTTTCCAAAGATTGCGGCTTTCCCGAGGCCAACAGAAAGGCTTCAAGCAAGGGCGCCAGATCACGGGGTTCAGTCAGGTTCATGATTCAACTCGTTATTCGGCTCGGGCTCGCACGTGGATCGCGGCAAATGGCTCATTCTGCACCAGCTCGACCAGAGACTCCTTGACCAATTCAAGGATCGCCATAAAGGTCACCACCACGCCCAGACGCCCTTCTTCTGCTGTAAACAACTCGACAAACGGCACGAAGCCGCCACCCTTGAGCCGCTCCAGCACATCGCTCATGCGCTCCCGGGTCGACAGCGCCTCGCGGCTGACCTGGTGGCTTTCGAACATGTCGCCACGGCGCAGCACCTCGGCCATGGACAGCAGCAGCTCGGACAAACGCACGTCCGGCAACAACTTGCGCGCCCGGGCTTCCGGGGCATCGAGCTTGGGCACCACCACATCGCGACCGACGCGGCTCAGGCCATCGATGCCTTCGGCGGCAGCCTTGAAACGCTCATATTCCTGCAAACGGCGGATCAGTTCGGCGCGCGGATCTTCCTCTTCGTCTTCGATGGTTTCAGCCCGTGGCAGCAGCATCCGCGACTTGATCTCGGCCAGCATCGCGGCCATCACCAGGTACTCGGCGGCCAGCTCCAGGCGCACTGACTGCATCAACTCGACGTAGCCCATGTACTGGCGGGTGATTTCCGCCACCGGGATATCGAGGATGTTGATGTTCTGCTTGCGAATCAGGTACAGCAGCAGGTCGAGAGGACCTTCGAACGCCTCGAGAAAGACCTCGAGGGCATCCGGCGGGATGTACAGGTCCAGCGGCATTTCCATGACCGCCTGGCCATAGACCATGGCGAAGGGTAGTTCCTGCTGGGCTCCGGCCTGACTGTCGACGGGTTCTACTGCGGACATCTAGGCCTCGACCATGAACGGCGCAGGGTCGCCGCAACCGACGCGGATGACTTCCGGCTCACCGTCGGCGAGGTTGATCACGGTAGACGCCTTGATCCCGCCGAAACCGCCGTCGATGATCAGATCGACCTGGTGCTCGAGCAACTGGCGCATTTCATAGGGGTCATACATCGGGTCGGTTTCACCGGGCATGATCAGACTCACGCTCATCAACGGCTCGCCGAGCTGCTCCAGTAGTGCCAGGGCAATCGGATGGCTTGGCACCCGCAGGCCGATGGTGCGTTTTTTCGGGTGCAGCAATAGTCGCGGTACTTCGCGGGTGGCGTTGAGAATGAAGGTGTACGGCCCCGGCAAGTGGGCCTTGAGCAAGCGGAAAGTGCCAGTGTCGATCTTGGCGAACAGCCCCAGTTGCGACAGATCGCAGCAAATCAGCGCGAAGTTGTGTTTTTCATCCAGCCCGCGCAAACGTCGCACGCGCTCCACAGCCACCTTGTCGCCGATCTGGCAACCAATGGCGTAGGAAGAGTCTGTGGGATAAATCACCACCCCGCCCTTGCGAATGATCTCGACCGCCTGTTTGATCAGGCGCGCTTGCGGGTTTTCCGGATGAATCTGGAAAAATTGACTCACATTCTCTACCTGTTCAGACGGCGGCAATAACTGGGTCATGTTTGAATCGACACCATAGCGGTGGCAAATCCTCCGGGAGTGGCCGGTACTCACCGATCTCCGACCAGCCTCCGGGGCCATGAAAATCACTGCCGGCGCTGACCAGCAGACCGAACTCGCGGGCCAGAATGGCCAGGCTGCCCACTTGCTCGGCAGGCTGATAACCATTGACCACTTCGATGGCGTGGCCCCCTGCTTGAATATAGTCGGCAATCAGGCGACGTCGCTTGCTGCGCGTGAATTCGTAGTGCCAGGGATGTGCCAGGCTGACCCAGGCCTGGGCCGCGCGCAGGGTCTCGACGGTTTCTTCCAGGGTCGGCCAGTGTTGCTTGACGTCGCCCAGCTTGCCGGCGCCCAGCCATTTGCGGAACGCCTCGGCGCGATCCTTGACGAAACCTTCACGCACCATCCAGTCGGCGAAATGCGGGCGGGCCGGCGCGTTGCCGCTGTCGCCCAGTTCCTGCTGGATCTTGCGGGCGCCTTCAAGCGCCCCCGGCATGCCTTTCAACGCCAGTTTGCGGCTGATTTCCTCGGAGCGCAGCCAACGGCCATCATGCAATTTGGCGATGGCCTCGACCAGCGGCGCGGCATTCACCTCAAAACCGTAGCCCAATACATGAATGGTCGCGCCGCCCCAGGTGCAGGACAATTCGACGCCGTTGACCAGTTGCATCCCCAGCGCGGCGGCCGCGTGCCGGGCCTCGTCGAGGCCTTCAAGGGTGTCATGATCGGTCAAGGCCAGGACCCGCACGCCTTTCTCGAACGCCCGCGCCACCAGAACCGCAGGCGCCAGGGCGCCATCGGAGGCCGTGCTATGGCAGTGCAAATCAACATTCACAGGGCTTTGTAACCTCAAATCAGCTGGCGCTATCGCGCGCCCATATGTTTGTTATTATGCCGCCACATCCTGCTTCTGGCTGCCACTGTGAAACAATTCATCGATTTCATCCCGCTTCTGCTGTTTTTCATCGTCTTCAAAACCGATCCACGGGTCGTCGACGTCGCCGGCCATGAGGTCACTGTAGGCGGTATTTACAGCGCCACCGCGATGCTGATCGTCAGTTCCCTGGTGGTCTACGGCACACTGTTCATCAAGCAGCGCAAGCTGGAGAAGAGCCAGTGGCTGACCCTGATCGCCTGCCTGGTCTTCGGCAGCCTGACCCTGGCGTTCCACAGCGAGACGTTCCTCAAGTGGAAAGCCCCGGTGGTCAACTGGCTGTTCGCCCTGGCATTCATTGGCAGCCACTTCGTCGGTGACAGCCTGCTGATCAAACGCATCATGGGCCATGCGTTGACGCTGCCTGACGCAGTCTGGACGCGCCTGAACATCGCCTGGATCGCCTTTTTCCTGTTTTGCGGTGCCGCCAACCTGTTTGTCGCGTTCACCTTCCAGAGCTACTGGGTCGACTTCAAGGTCTTCGGCAGCCTGGGCATGACTTTGCTGTTCCTGGTCGGCCAGGGCATCTACCTGTCCCGCCATTTGCACGACGCCGACACCACTACGCCAAAAACCGAGGACTGACATGCTTTACGCAATCATTGCCACAGACGTCGCCAACTCCCTGGAAGCCCGCCTGGCCGCACGACCTGCGCACCTTGAGCGCCTGCAAGTACTCAAGGGCGAAGGCCGCATCGTCCTGGCCGGCCCACACCCGGCGGTCGACAGCAATGATCCGGGCGCGGCGGGTTTCACAGGCAGCCTGATCGTCGCCGAGTTCGATTCCCTGAGCGCCGCCCAGGCCTGGGCCGACGCTGATCCGTACATCGCCGCAGGCGTCTACGCCAACGTTCTGGTCAAGCCGTTCAAGCAAGTCCTGCCGTAACTTTCTTCTCGCAATTGCCCCCACGCGATGAACCTTGTCGGTTCATCGCGTTCCCAATCGCTCATTATTCTCGTTTGTCGGCCGACAACCTGCCCAATACTCGTATTGGAATCAGGAGTCGTGATGCGCAAGGGTCCGTTGTGTCTGATGTTGTTCACGTTGTCGATCGTGGCGCCCGCCCACGGTGAAGAGAGCGCCAATGGTGGTGGTTCGACGCCGCTGTCCCTGAGCGCCGGCAGCCAGATCACCGAATTGCAGCAACGCTTGAAAGATAGCGAACGGCAACGGGAAGAACTGAACAAACAGTTGCAAACTGCCGATAGCGAACGCGAAAGCCCGCTGCTGGCCCGGCTGCGCCAGGAGAACCAGCGTTTGAAGCTGCAACTCAAGGAAGCCCAGGCCAGCAGTCCGCTGCCACGCCTGCTGACCGACCAGCAACAATGGTTTGTCATTGGCGCCGGGGTAGCGCTATTGGCTCTGCTCTGCGGTATCTTCGCCAGTGGAGCAAGTCGAAAACGTCGACAATGGCTAAATTGAGTGAGTCATGAGCGAGCTGTTACTTATTGATGATGACCAGGAGCTGTGTGAGCTCCTGAGCAGTTGGCTGAGCCAGGAAGGGTTTCAGGTACGTGCCTGTCACGATGGCCAGAGCGCACGCCGGGCGCTGGCCGAAACCGCTCCGGCGGCCGTGGTGCTGGATGTAATGTTGCCCGATGGCAGCGGCCTGGAACTGCTCAAACAGTTGCGCAGTGATCACCCGGATTTGCCGGTGCTGATGCTCTCGGCCAGGGGCGAACCACTGGACCGTATCCTTGGCCTGGAACTTGGCGCCGACGATTACCTGGCCAAACCCTGCGATCCACGGGAACTGACTGCCCGCCTGCGCGCCGTCCTGCGCCGTAGCCACCCGGCAGCGGTGTCCAGCCAGATTGAACTGGGCGACCTGTGTTTCAGCCCGGTGCGCGGGGTGGTCAGCATCGACGAACAGGAATTCACCCTCACTGTCTCCGAAAGCCGCCTGCTGGAAGCCCTGCTCAAACAGCCCGGCGCCCCCCTGGACAAACAGGAACTGGCGCAGATCGCCCTCGGCCGCAAGCTGACCCTGTATGACCGCAGCCTGGACATGCACGTCAGCAACCTGCGCAAGAAGATCGGCCCACACCCCGATGGCCGACCGCGCATCGTGGCCCTGCGCAGCCGCGGCTATTACTACAGCCTCTGAACCCTGACGACATGCAGCTCCAACAGGGGGATCGGGAGTTTTGTCAGGTCGGCGGGAAATCGTCTTTACCCAAGCTTTACCCTCCGCTGACCGCCGCTGACCTTGATCTGCGTAATCTGTACTCATCCGGAACGTACCGGGAACGAGACAAGGAGATACACCATGCGCAAGACTCTTATCGCTCTGATGTTCGCTGCTGCCCTGCCGACCGTTGCCATGGCCATGCCTGAAGGCACAGGCCCGATGGATGGGCCGATGGACGGTTCGCGCCATGGCGGTCAGATGCACTGCATGCACGGCAAAGGCCCTTACAGTCAACTGGACCTGAGCCGCGAACAGCGCGAGCAGATCCGCAAGATCATGGGCGAGCAGATGCACGAGCGTAAGCAACTGGTCGAGAAGTACCTGGAAAAACTTTCGCCAGCCGACCAGAAAGCCATGAAAGACGAAATGGCCGCCAAGCACCAGAAAGCCGAAGCCGATGTGCGTGCGGTGCTGAAACCGGATCAACAGAAGAAATTCGACGAGATCCAGAAAAAACAGGCCGAACGTCGCGCCGAGTGGGCCGAGTTCAAAGCCTGGAAAGCGCAGCAAGCGCAAAAAACGCAATAATGCGTTAACCCCGGACCCAATGGCTCTTCACCGTTGGGTCTGATGTTTTTGACCCAATGTGGGAGCGGGCTTGTGTGGCGAGGGGGCTTGCCCCCGTTGGGTCGCGAAGCGGCCCCGGCATCTCAACGTTAAACCGCATGTAACGGGTTTACGACTGCTTCGCAGCCGAACGGGGGCAAGCCCCCTCGCCACAAGCCCGCTCCCACATGGATTGGTGCTGACCTGAGGATTTTCCGTGCGTTCATTGTTCTGGCGTATCCTGGCCAGCTTCTGGCTGGCCATTGCTCTGGTTGCAGGGCTTTCCATCCTGCTCGGGCACATGCTCAACCAGGACGCATGGATTCTCAGCCGCCACCCGGGCCTCAACACGCTGGCCGAACAGTGGACGCAAACCTACGAAAGTCAGGGCGAAGACGCCGCTCAAGACATTCTCCAGCAACGCAAACGCCAGTATCACATCGACGTTCAGGTGCTTAACGAAAGCGGCGATCCGGTGGTTCGCGGCACCTTCCCCAGACGTGCGGCGGCCTTTGAGGCGCGTCAGAACAATGATGACCGACGCTTGCCATGGCGGCGTCTGACCGATGAATTCACCAGCGAAAAAACCGGCGATACCTACCTGTTCATCTACCGCATCCCGCACCCGGAACTGGACGCCTGGCACCGCGAGAGCCTGCTCTGGCCACTCAGTGCGCTGGGGATCGCCCTGGTGGTGCTGACCCTGTTCAGCCTGCTGGTGACCTTTTCCATCACTCGCCCGCTCAGCCGTCTGCGCGGAGCGGTGCATGACCTGGGACAAACCACGTATCAACAGAACAGCCTGGTCAAGCTGGCCAACCGTCGCGATGAGTTTGGCGTTCTGGCCAATGACTTCAACCGCATGGGTGCGCGCCTGCAGAGTCTGATTGGCAGCCAGCGGCAACTGCTGCGCGATGTCTCCCACGAACTGCGCTCACCTCTGGCCCGTCTGCGTATCGCGCTGGCGCTCGCCGAACGGGCCGGCCCGCAGGAACGGGAACAGCTATGGCCGCGCCTGACCCGGGAATGCGACCGACTGGAAGCGCTGATCAGCGAAATCCTGGTGTTGGCGCGGGTCGACTCCGATAACGCCAGTGCGGAAGAGGTGGATCTGAATGCCTTGCTCAACACCCTGCAAAAAGATGCGCAACTCGGTTCACCCGAGCATCTCGTGCACCTCGAAGCCGAATCGCAACTGAATCTGAAGGGCTGGCCAACCATGATCGAACGGGCCGTCGACAACTTGCTGCGCAATGCCCAGCGCTTCAATCCGGTGGATGGCCTGCCGATCGAATTGCAGGCGCTGCGTCAGGGTGAGCGGATCGTCGTGACCGTGCGCGATCACGGGCCAGGGGTCAGTGCCGAATATCTGGGCCAACTCGGTGAGCCGTTCTATCGGGCGCCGGGGCAGACAGCGGCAGGACACGGCCTGGGCCTGGCCATCGCCCGGCGAGCGGCGGAGCGACATGGCGGCTGCCTGGTGCTGGCCAATCACCCTGAAGGCGGGTTCATCGCCAGCCTGGAATTACCCTTGGTGCCGGGGGCTGTCGTACAACCCTGAGGCTGTCCCCCCCAACTATCTGAATGACACAGATCTACTGTGGGAGCGAGCTTGCTCGCGATGGCGGTTTTTCAGTCACTTCAATGTTAAATGTACTGCCGCTATCGCGAGCAAGCTCGCTCCCACAGGGTCTGCGGTGTCAGACCTTCCCGGGCCAGGCGCTGACAAACTCGGCCAGGTCGACCTTCTCGGCCACTCGCGGTTCTTTCTGCGGTGTACCGAGGTACAGGAAAGCAATCACCTCTTCCCCTTCCGCCAAGCCCAACCCCTTGGCCACATGCGGCGAGTAAGCCAGGTCACCGGTACGCCACACCGCACCAATGCCCTGCGCATACGCCGCCAGCAAAATCCCGTGGGCCGCACAGCCAGCCGCCAGCAACTGCTCGGACTTCGGATACTTGGCGTGCTCCTGCAACCGCGCAATCACCACCACCACCAACGGCGCCCGCAGCGGATTATTGCGCGCCTTGTCGATGGCCGCTTCGCTGACTTCACTGTCCGAAAGCTTCGCCGCTTCGGCCAGCAACTCGCCCATTTGCTCGCGCGCCGCGCCTTCCACCGTCAGGAAGCGCCACGGCTGCAAGTGACCGTGGTCCGGGGCGCGCATGGCGGCGCCGAACAACACCTCGCGCTGCTCGGCAGTGGGTGCAGGATCAATCAGTCGTGGAACGGAAACACGGTTGAGCAAAGCGTCGAGAGCCTGCATCGGCTACCTCCTGAAAAATTCGTGCGGCTATTCTAGCTGCAACTGCCGCAGCAGTGCCGGTTTACATGCCCTGTCTCGCGGGTAGAATGGCGCCCTTTCCACTATCAGCCGAGCGGACCTCATGGCGTTGCCGACCTTACGGATCATTGGTTTCATCATCGGCATCTTCCTGATCACGCTGGCGATCTCCATGGTCATACCCATGGCCACGCTGGTCATTTTCGACCGCACCAGCGACCTGCCGTCGTTCCTCTGGGCCAGTATGATCACCTTTGTCGCCGGTTTGGCGCTGGTGATTCCCGGGCGCCCCGAACACATTCATCTGCGCCCCCGGGACATGTACCTGCTGACCGTCAGCAGTTGGCTGGTGGTGTGCATCTTCGCCGCACTGCCGTTCCTGCTGACCCAACACATCAGCTACACCGACTCGTTCTTCGAAAGCATGTCCGGCATCACCGCCACTGGCGCAACCGTACTCAGTGGCCTGGACACCATGTCCCCCGGCATCCTGATGTGGCGCTCCCTGCTGCACTGGCTGGGTGGCATTGGCTTTATCGGTATGGCGGTGGCGATTCTGCCGCTGTTGCGCATCGGTGGCATGCGGCTGTTCCAGACCGAATCGTCGGACCGCTCGGAAAAAGTCATGCCCCGCTCGCACATGGTGGCGCGCCTGATCGTGGCGGCCTACGTCGGTATTACCATTGTCGGCAGCCTGGCGTTCTGGTGGGCCGGGATGAGCCTGTTCGACGCGATTAACCACGCGATGTCGGCGATTTCCACCGGCGGCTTCTCTACCTCCGACCAGTCTTTGGCCAAGTGGCCGCAACCGGCGGTGCATTGGGTCGCGATCGTCATCATGATTCTCGGTGCCCTGCCGTTCACCCTGTATGTCGCCACGTTGCGTGGTAACCGCCGGGCGCTGATCAAGGATGAACAGGTTCAAGGCCTGCTCGGCATGCTGCTGGTGACCTGGCTGGTACTCGGCACCTGGTATTGGTGGACTACCCAGCTGCATTGGCTGGAGGCGTTGCGGCATGTGGCGCTGAACGTGACGTCGGTAGTGACCACCACCGGTTTTGCACTGGGGGACTACAGCCTGTGGGGCAATTTCTCGCTGATGCTGTTCTTCTATCTGGGGTTTGTCGGCGGTTGTTCCGGCTCGACCGCGGGCGGCATCAAGATTTTCCGCTTCCAGGTGGCTTATATCCTGCTCAAGGCCAACCTTAACCAGCTGATACACCCGCGCGCGGTGATCAAGCAGAAGTACAACGGTCACCGCCTTGACGAAGAAATCGTGCGTTCAATCCTGACCTTTTCGTTCTTCTTTGCGATCACCATCTGCGTGATTGCGCTGCTGCTGTCGCTACTTGGCGTGGACTGGATGACCGCCCTGACCGGCGCGGCCAGTACCGTGTCCGGCGTGGGTCCGGGACTGGGCGAGACCATTGGCCCGGCGGGCAACTTCGCCACCCTGCCGGATGCCGCCAAGTGGATTCTGTCGTTCGGCATGCTGCTGGGCCGACTGGAGATCATTACGGTGTTTGTGCTGTGTATTCCGGCATTTTGGCGTCATTGACCGCTTCAGGTGCTTGCATCAGCCGCATCCGGTACTCGCCGGGTGTGGCGTCGAACCAGCGTCGGAAAGCACGGAAGAAGTTGCTCGGATCGGCAAACCCCAGCAGGTAGGCGATTTCCAGCAATGTCATGCTCGGTTGCGCCAGATACTGCTCGGCCAGCTCGCGCCGGGTATCGTCCAGCAGCGCCTGAAAACTTGTGCCCTCTTCCTGCAAGCGCCGCTGCAAGGTGCGCTGGGACAGATGCAGCGTCTGCGCCACGGTATCGCGCTTGGGCTCGCCCTGGGGCAACAGGCGGCACAATACCTGCCGCGCCTTGTGGGTCACGCGGCTTTCGGAAAAGCGCGCCAAATACTCGCCGGCAAAGCGGTCATGCAGCAACGCCATCGCCTCGTTGGCCGTCGGCAAGGGCGCTTCCATGTCTGAACGCTCGAAAATCAGCGCATCGTAAGGTGCATTGAACAGCAGCGGTGCATGAAAGGCTTGCTGATAGGGTTCCAGGTTGGCCGGCTCGGTGCCTTGGAACAACACTCTGCGTGGTTGCAACGTACGCCCGGTCAACCAGCCGCACAGTGCCAAGGCACAAGCCAGCGAAGCTTCGGCGCTTTGCCGGGTCGGCGGCAGATGATCGCCATGCACCGTCAGAATCAGCGCGTAGCCTTCTTCCAGCAGTTTGAAACTCAGGTCGGCACTTTCGGCGATGATCCGCTGATAGCGCACCAGCCGCTGGAAACCTTCGGCCAGGGTCTGGCTGGACATCAAGGCGTAACCGGTCACATGAAACTGCGCAGGTCGCACCACCTTGCCCATGTTCAGGCCGATGGCCGGATTACCGGACAGCTCGACCGCACGCTGCCACAGCCGTGTCATGGAATCTTGCGGAAAGCGTGCATCAGGATCATCCAGTGCCGCGTAGTCGAGCCCCAGCTGCTTGAACAGAACCCGGCAATCCAGGCCGTCCATCTCCAGAGCTTTGACAATCCCCATCGCCCAGCTTGCAGAAGTCGTTCGTTCACTCATGGCGTTTTCTTACATGGTGAGCCGCATGCTACGGCTATTGACCGAAGGATACTAAAGTGGCGCCTATTGTCAGTGGCTGATGCCATTGATCACTCTAGACTCAAATAAGCTACCCGCAGAACAACTTGCAGTCAGAACAATAACCACAGAGATAGCAGTCGTGGAAAACGTCAAACGATTCAACAGCTTCGCTGAGTTCTACCCGTATTACCTCAGCGAACACCGCAACAATACCTGCCGACGCTTGCACTTTATCGGCACGACGCTGGTCATTCTCATTCTGGCACTGACCATTGGTCGCGGGGCATGGATGCTGTTGTGGGCCCTGCCTTTGGCGGGTTACAGCTTTGCCTGGGTCGGGCATTTCTTCTTCGAGAAGAACCGTCCGGCGACGTTCCAACACCCCTTCTATAGCTTGCTCGGTGACTTTGTCATGTACCGGGACATGGTTCTGGGGCGCGTTCCGTTCTAGCTGACATCAGTCACAAGAGAGTTGCCTATGAATGCCAATGCCCGCTTCACCCACATGAAGGACGGCACGCAGGAAGACTGGGCGATCATCGCTGCGGACTTCAGTGCCTACGCGCGACAATTGCCGGCACGGATTGCCGCGCACCTGAAATTACTGGAGGGTGATTTCGGCGGTTTCCCGGTGGATCGCCTGACCCACTCCCTGCAAACCGCCACCCGCGCCTGGCGCGATGGCCGCGACGAAGAATACGTGGTCTGCGCCCTGCTCCACGATATCGGCGACACGCTGGGCTCCTACAATCACCCGGACATCGCGGCGGCGATCCTCAAGCCGTTCGTCAGCGCCGAAAACTTGTGGATGGTGGAAAAGCACGGGATTTTCCAGGGCTACTATTTCTTTCATCACCTGGGCATGGATCGGCATCTGCGTGAGCAGTTCCAGGACCACCCGCAGTACCAGGCGACCGTCGAGTTCTGCGCCAGGTACGATGCGGCGGCGTTTGATCCGGCGTACGACACGTTGCCGTTGAGCTTCTTCGAACCGATGATGCAGCGGTTGTTTGCGCACCCCAGGAACTCGATTTACAAGGTGGCGATGGAAGAACACGCGCCGGCCTGACAGATCCAGCGGGACCGCTTCGCGTTCCATTCGCGAGCAAGCCCGCTCCCACAGGGTTATCTGGCGACCACAAGTTTTGTGCTCACCTTCGCCCACTGTGGGAGCGGGCTTGCCCGCGAAGAGGCCTGCCCAGGCACTGCACAACTAACAGATCAAGCCAGCTCTGCAACCTTGGCCGCCTTCAACTGCGCCTCCCGCGCCTGGGCATCCGCCAGGCGATACAACTCGATCGACCCATCCCAGTGCTCGATCAGCGCCGTGCACGACTCCACCCAGTCGCCGCAATTGAGGTAGTCCACCTCGCCGACCTTGCGAATCTCGGCATGGTGAATGTGTCCGCACACCACGCCGTGCAGCTCGCGCTTGACGCATTCGTGAGCGATGGCTTCTTCGAAATCGCTGATGAAGCTGACTGCAGTTTTCACTTTGTGCTTGAGATAGGCCGACAGCGACCAATAGCCGTAGCCATATCGCGCGCGCCAGTGATTGAGCCAACGGTTGAGGGTCAGGGTGAATTCGTAGGCCGAGTCACCGAGAAAGGCCAGCCAGCGATGGTAACGGGTGATCACATCGAACTGGTCGCCGTGAATCACCAGTAAATGCCGGCCGTCGGCGGTGACGTGGACGGCTTCGTCCACCAACTGGATATTGCCCAGAATCAGCTTCGAATAGCGGCGCAGGAATTCGTCGTGGTTGCCGGTGACGTAGATCACCTCGGTGCCACGCTTGCTCATGGTCAACAGGCGACGGATCACGTTGGTATGCGTTTGCGGCCAGTACATGCCGCCGCGCAGTTTCCAGCCGTCGATGATGTCACCGACCAGGTAGATTCTGTCCGCGTGATAGCTCTTGAGAAACTGCGACAGGTGTTCAGCCTGGCAATCCCGGGTGCCCAAATGCACGTCGGAAATCCATAAAGTCCGTACGCGTTGCTTACGGGTGGGTTTGGCAAGCTCGGCGCTGGTCATGGGCAACCCTCTGGCAAGTTTTGCCAAGTCTGCCCCGGCCCGGTTAATGGTGCATGACAGCGTCAAGTCAGTCCTGTGACAGCGCTTGCAGGCTCGCTCGGTGTAGACTGACACCCTGAACCGGGAGACCTGCGATGAGACCGATCCTCACGCTCCGCCAATACAGCCACGACCTGATCGTCCACAGCCACGACCACGCGCAATTAGTGTTCGGGCTTTCGGGCGCCTTGGATTTCGAGGTCGACGGCCGTGGTAGCCAGGTGGTCCAGCAGAGTTTCGTGGTGGTGCCCTCCGGAGCGCATCACGCGTGTGGCAGCGCCAACGGCAGCCGCTGCCTGGTGCTGGATGTACCCAGCGAACAATGGGTTGCCCAGTCGTTGGGCGATCACGCCGAATCCAGCCGACGCTTGCTCGACAACGCCGGTCGCCTGCCCCTGGACGCCGGGCAAAACCAATTGGTCAGTTGGCTGGCGAACAGTCCGGTCGATGATCCGCTGATCGCACAACAAGGCGCGGTGCTGCTGCTGGCCAGTCTCAACAACGCCAGGCCCGACATCGTCGGCGGTCGGCGCCTTCCTTACGCCGCGCTGAACGCACACATCGATCAGTACGCGGCGTACCCGCTGCAGGTGGCCGACCTGGCCCGTGTGGCCGGCCTCTCCAGCGCCCGTTTGCATGCCCGATTCGTGGCCGAATGCGGGCAGACGCCGATGGACTACATCCGCAGCCGACGCCTGCATATTGCCGTAGGCTTGCTGCGCAACTCGGCGCTGCCCATCGGCGAGATTGCCAGCCGCGTCGGCTACAGCTCCCAGAGCGCCTTTGCGGCGGCGGTGCTGCGCGAGTTCGGGGCATCGCCCGGAAAGCTGCGGCGCGAGGCTGACGACAAAAAACGCTAGTTTGCCGACAGACTTGACGGACGATTACGCGCTTCAATGAGGCTTCTGTTCGTTTGTCATCAAGGATTGCAATGACTCCCCGTACCGCCCTTGGCGCCTTGCATATCGGCGCATTGATGTTCGGCCTGACCGGCGTGTTCGGCAAACTGGCTGCCGCATCACCGGCGATCATCGTTTTCGGCCGTGCCGCTTTCGCCGTGCTCGCGCTAGGTTTTTTTGCACGGTTCGCCAGCCAGACGCGCTGGCAGAAACTCGAGCCCGCGGACTGGCATCGACTGCTGCTCAGCGGCTTGTTGCTGGCCGGACACTGGGTGAGTTTCTTCATTGCGGTAAAAGTCGCAGGCGTGGCGATTGCGACGCTCGGTTTTGCCAGTTTCCCGGCATTTACCGTGATCCTTGAAGGGCTGATCTTCCGCGAGCGCATTCGCACCAATGAAATTGTGCTGGTGCTGCTGGTGAGTGTCGGCCTGGTGCTGGTCACGCCTGATTTTGATCTGGCCAGCGGCGCCACCACCGGCCTGCTGTGGGCCGTGGGTTCCGGGTTGTTGTTCGCCCTGCTGTCACTGACCAACCGTGCCAGCTCCGGGCGCGTCCCGCCCGTGCAGGCAGCGCTGTGTCAGAACGTGGTGGTTGCCCTGTGCCTGCTGCCGGTGGCGGCGCCGCAATTGAGCGAAGTACGCGCCATCGACTGGCTGTGGATCGGCCTGCTCGGTGTGTTCTGTACCGGTGTCGCCCACAGCCTGTTCGTCGCCAGCCTGGCGGTGATCAAGGCACGCACCGCCGCTGTGGTGTTCGCCCTGGAGCCGGTCTATGGCATCACCGTCGCCTGGCTGCTGTTCAATGAAAACCCGACCTTGCGCATGTTGCTCGGGGGCGCGCTGATCATTGTGGCGATTGTGGTGTCCAGCCGGTTCTCAGGTGGTTCCAGCAAGAAAGCCGTTGCTGCGGAGGCTGCTTCTCACTGAGTGCGGTCGTTGTGCCCCAGGTCGCGGTCCGGGTCGATCCGGTCGCGGACCCGCTGCTTGAGCACTTTAGCCTCAGGGAAGCCACCGTCTGCCTTGCGCTCCCAGATCTGCACGGTGTCACAGGAGATATGAAAGACCCCGCCAGTGCCCGGCACCAGGGAGACTTTGCCCAGGTCATCACCAAAGGTGCTGAGCAGCTCCTGGGCCAGCCAGGCCGCACGCAACAGCCACTGGCATTGCGTGCAATAGGTGATGACGATTTCCGGTTTGCTGACGGTCATGATGGGACGTAACTCCAGAGTTTGACGACGCCGCTATGATAGCCCGGCCGGTGGCTGCCGGGACGGCGGAGCGGGTTGCGCCTCTAACTCGAACGCCGGCTCGATCATGGCAAGAGCAACCGACTGCTTGTTTTCGTTTGGGCTGATCACGTCCCAGCTCGACGCCATGGACAGCTCCTCCAGGTTGAGCTGGTACTCATCGTCAGTGGCGGATTCGCCGGACATCGCCAAACCCGGAACCACCGCCACGGCAGCAACGACTGGGTTGGAACGACCGCTATCGACCCACTCAAGTCCCTCGTTGGCTGGCACCCCGTCGCAATGCACAGTGGGCGGTTGCATGACAGGAGGCCATATCACTGGCTCGGTAAAGAGCTCAGCCAACGGCTCATGCTGCGACGGCAGAGCCACTGGCGTTGTGGCCAGATGCTGCCGGCGCCAGCGGCGAACAAACCAGCCCAGCGCCATCAGCGCTGACACACCGGCAATCGGCAGCCAGCCAATCCCGGGATTTTCAGCAATGGCGGGGGCTGGCGCCACCGCGTCAGAAACAATGGGTTGCGCCTTTACCTTCTTGAGCTCCGCCAGTTGGGTTTGCAGCTCGGTCAACTGCTTTTTCTGGTCGGTGATCAGCTCATCCTGGCCTTGAAGCTTCGCGTTGAGCTCATCGACAGTGGTTTGCAACGAATGGTTTTGCAGGGCGCTGGTGGCCAGTTGTTCGACAGCGGGATCAACCACGGGTACGTCCGCTTCCGGTGTCGCCTTTGCCACGGGTGACGGCGAAACGACCGGTTGAATACTGGGGAATCCAGACGCCGGAGTACTGGAAACCGCTTCATCGGCGGCGGGAACAATACCCGGCGAACCCGGCGGATCGATCAGTACCGTGTACTCGCGCAATAACCGACCGTTGGGCTGATTAAGCTGCACGAGAAAATTCAGGAACGGTTCACTGACCGGTTTGCTGGAGGTCACCTGGATCAAGGAGCGATTACCGCGCAGCACCGGGGTGAATTTCAGATTATTGAGGAAAAATACCCGGTCGATCCCGGCACGGCTGAACTCGTCTGCCGTTGCCAGGTTCACCGACAGCTCGTTCTCTTCCAGGCCAGCCGCATCCACCAGCGCGATTTCGGCACGCAGCGGTTGATTCAGCGCCGAATGCAGGGTGATTTCACCCAGGCCCAACGCAGGTGCCCACGCCGAATAAGTGACAGCGGCCCCGGCCAGCAACCACTGAGAACAACCACGCAAAACCAATCGCCAACACTTGAGCATGAGCATCCTTGAGATCTACAGAAACTACCCGTACGCGTTCGTACATCCGTTACGAACACGATATTGCCGAGTAGTTCTTATAGTCTGCCTGATGCGGTATCTCTAAAACCTGGCGTTCGGTTATGCCTCAAGATTTTTCAAGATTGGCCAGGATGTGCCCGTGAACCCGCATGCACACCTTCAAATCCGCCTCATCGACGCCTTCGAACAGCTCGTGACGCAGTTGCGTGGCAATGGTTTCAATTTGTTCGATCAGGGGACGGGCCGGCGTGCAGAGAACGATTTTCTTCGCCCGACGGTCTTCCAGCACTGCCTGGCGTTGCACCAGGCCCTGGCTTTCCAGGCTGTCCAGCAAACGGGCCAGGGTCGGGCCTTCGACGCCGACGCTTTGTGCCAGCTCGCGTTGGGTCGGTGCTTCCTCGAAACGCGCCAGGTGCAGCAGCACCAGCCAGCGTGCCTGGGACAAGCCCATGCCCGCCAGTCGGCGGTCCAGTTCGGCACGCCAGCCGCGGGACATCTGGGCCAATTGCATGCCAAAGCGGTGTTGATCGGTTAACGGCATAAAACACTCATGATCAGACTGAAATAAATAAAAACTAATTATTAGTCAGCTAAGCATGCGCCTCAACTTGAGGCAAGGCTTGATCTTTAGTGAATCGTTACATCAGCAATACCGATGTCTCAAATTTCGAATTCGGATTGCAAGGCGGCCCGAACGCAGTACAACACCCCTTCCGGTACCCGGCCCGCAAACAGCGCGGCGATCTCGGAAACCGGCGGCAACTCGCCTTCGCCGTCAAGGAAGGCGTCCTGGACTTCACCCATCAGGTCTTCAGGCAGATCCAGCGCCTGCTCCAGCGACAATTGCTGCTTGCCGATCGCTTCGGCCAGCATGGTGTAGACGTTCTTTTCCGAGCACTGCAACTGACCGGCGATCTGCACCGGCGTCATACCGGCCCGCGCCAGAGTGATCAGTTCGTGACGCACGTCGGCCACCGCTTTCGGCGCCTCGACCTGGCCGCCGAGCACTTCGAGGAAGGCCTCGCCATAACGCTCCAGCTTGCGCGCGCCGACGCCGCTGACCATGGCCATTTCCGCCAGCGAGGTCGGCTGGCTGCGGAGCATCTCCAGCAAGGTCGAGTCGGGGAAGATGACGTACGGCGGCACGCCATGTTCTTCGGCGAGCTTGCGACGCAGGGCGCGCAAGGCTTCCCACTGTTCGCGCTCCTCGCCACGAACCAGTTGGCTCGCCTGGCTCTTGCTGCTTTTCGCCACCGCTTGCGCCTTGAGGTCGCGGCGCAGTTCCAAAGTCACTTCGCCCTTGAGCAACGGCCGGCAACTGTCGCTCAGGCGCAAGCCGCCGTAGCCTTCAAGGTCGATGTCGGCCAGACCTCGGGCCACCAGTTGGCGGAACAACGAGCGCCATTCGCCCTCCGCCATCGCCTTGCCGACACCAAACACCGACAGATGCTGATGGCCGAAGCTGCGGACCTTTTCGTTGTCCTTGCCGAGCAACACATCCACCAGATGCCCGACGCCATAGCGCTGACCGGTGCGGAAGATCGCCGACAGCGCCTGACGCGCAGGTTCGGTGGCATCCCAGGTTTGCACGCCGTCGACGCAGTTGTCGCAATGACCGCAAGGCTCGGGCATGTCTTCGTCGAAGTAGGCCAGCAGCGTTTGCCGACGGCAGCGGGTTTCTTCGCAGAGCGAAAGCATGGCGTCGAGCTTGTGTTGCTCCAGGCGTTTGTGGCGCTCGTCGCCTTCGGAGTTCTGCAGCATCTGCTTGAGCATCACCACATCTTGCAGGCCGTAGGCCATCCAGGCATCTGCCGGCAAGCCGTCACGGCCGCCGCGACCGGTTTCCTGGTAATAGGCCTCAAGGGATTTCGGCAGATCGAGGTGGGCGACGAAACGCACGTTGGGCTTGTCGATGCCCATGCCGAACGCAACGGTGGCGACCATGATCAGGCCTTCCTCATTGAGGAAGCGTTTCTGATGGTAGGCACGCAGATCGTTGGGCAGGCCGGCATGGTACGGCAGCGCCGGGAAGCCTTGCGCGCTGAGAAACGCTGCGACTTCCTCGACTTTCTTGCGCGACAGGCAATACACAATGCCCGCATCGCTACGGCGCTCGGCAAGGAACGCCAGCAACTGCTTGCGCGGCTGTTCCTTGGGCACGATGCGATAAAAAATGTTCGGTCGGTCGAAGCTCGACAGGAAGCGCTCAGCGTCTTGCAGGTGCAAGCGGCTGACGATTTCTTCCCGGGTGCGCTTGTCGGCCGTGGCGGTCAGGGCGATGCGTGGCACGTCGGGGAACATTTCCGCCAACTGCCCCAGTTGCAGGTATTCCGGGCGGAAATCATGCCCCCATTGCGACACGCAGTGTGCTTCGTCGATGGCGAACAGGGCGATGTTCAGCCCCTGCAGGAAGGACAGCATACGCGGCTGGACCAGTCGTTCCGGTGCCAGATAGAGCATTTTCACTTCACCGCGACGGATGCGGGCAGCGAGGTCGCGCTGTTGCTCGGCGCTGAGGGTGGAGTTCAATGCGGCCGCCGCGACGCCCAGCTCTTCGAGGGTGGCGACCTGGTCGTCCATCAGGGCGATCAGCGGCGAAACCACCACGGCCAGGCCTTCGCGCAACAGCGCCGGCACCTGGAAACACAGGGATTTGCCGCCACCGGTAGGCATCAGAACCAGGGCATCGCCGCCGCTGGCCACGCGCTCAATGATTGCACCCTGACGGCCACGAAAACTGTCGTAGCCGAAGATGTCCTTGAGGACGCGTTGAGCCTGTTCGAGCATAGAAACTCCAAAAATCACCGAAACATCCCTGCAAGGCTGGTTCAGAACCACCAACGCTGCACTGACAAATCGTAAGTGCGCATTGCATGACGCTTCACATTTCAGCCGTGACGCCCGCAGGGCAATCACAAAACGCGCGAGTATACCCGAGCCCCGTCCGGCAAAGGGCACCGCTGATAAGACTCACACAATCGGACTGTGGGAGCGGGCTTGCTCGCGAAGAGGGAGTGTCAGTCGACGTTAATGCAGCCTGGCACACCGCCTTCGCGAGCAAGCCCGCTCCCACAAAGGTGCAAATATGCCGTGCGGCTGGCCCAAGCGCTCAAGAAGGCCTAGAATTCCCGCATCGAACATTCCCCAAGGTAGCCCTTTAATGTCCTTCGCTGAGCAACTAACCCGCCTGCAAGTCTTCCTCGACGCCGACGAACTGCATGACGAGGCGCTGGACTACGTGGCCGCCCACGGCTACCTCACTGCGCTGTCGATCTGTTCCGAAGCGGTCCCGGAACGTGAATGGATCGACGCACTCTTCGCCGAGGAGCCGCATTACAGCAGCGAAGCCCAGCGCGAAGAGATCGAAGCCACGCTGATCGGCCTCAAAGCCCACATCGCCCGCCAACTGGCCTCCGACGAGGAGTTCGAGCTGCCGTGCGACCTGGACCTGGGCGACGACCCGGACGATTCCGAACTGCGCGGCTGGTGCATCGGATTCATGGAAGGCGTGTTCCTGCGCGAAGAAGCCTGGTTCGAAACCGCCGAAGACGAAGTCAGCGAAATGCTGCTGCCGATCATGGTCGGTTCGGGCCTGTTCGACGAGCAACCGGAGTTCTCCGACATTGCCGCCGATGCCAACCTGATGGACGACATGATCGTACAGATCCCGGAAGCCCTGACCGCACTGTATCTGCTGTGCAACGCGCCAGACGAAAAACCGGCGATTCTCAAGCCACGTCACCACTAAGGTTCTGCCTATGGACAACCCCATAGGCAACCGCCCCCTGATGTTGCGCTACGTGCTGCTGGCCTTCGGCTGGCTGAGCGTAGCGCTGGGGGTGATCGGGATTTTCCTGCCGGTATTGCCCACCACCCCTTTCCTGCTGCTGGCGGCCGCCTGCTTCGCCCGCAGTTCGCCGCGCTTTTATCAATGGCTGGTGGAACATCCACGGCTTGACCCGTGGATTCGTGACTACCTCGATGGCAACGGCATTCCGCTCAAAGGCAAGGTCTACGCCATCGGCCTGATGTGGGCGAGTATCCTGTTCTCCTGCTACCTGGTGCCGCAGCCCTGGGCCCGGGGTTTCATGTTGACCAGTGCGGTGCTGGTGACGATCTATATCCTGCGCCAGAAAACCCTGCGCAAATCCTGAAGCTTCCCGGGGCCATTGTGGCGAGGGGGCTTGCCCCCGTTCGGCTGCGCAGCAGTCGCAAAACAGGTGAACGCGGTGTACCTGGGATATCTGGATTGAATGGTTTGGGGTCGCTTCGCAACCCAACGGGGGCAAGCCCCCTCGCCACAAAAAGCTCAGTGAGCGTCCTTCGCCCGACGACCTGCCCTCCCCCTGCAAAAACTCCACCTAAACTTCAAAAACCTAAACTCGAGCAGCCAGACATGGCCCGCAGTCTGCGTCGTCCAGGATGGCCAACGCTCCGACTTCGGCTCGGCGGGTGGTTGCTGCTGGCAGGTTTGCTACTGAGCGTATTCAACGGGGTCCGGGCCGACTGGGATTTTGCGCTGATTCTGCAAACCGTTGAAAATCGCTACGGCCCTCTTGGACTGGCGCGAGGCCGGCTCGAGGCATGGAGTCAAATGCTGCAGAGCACACGCGGCGTCCCTGAACGAGAGCAGCTCAACGCGGTGAACCGCTTCTTCAACCAGCAGCTGAATTTCCAGGACGACACGCGCATCTGGCAACAGAGCGATTACTGGGCCACGCCCGTCGAAGCCCTGATCAAGGGCGCCGCCGACTGCGAGGACTACGCCCTGGCAAAATACTTCAGCCTGCGCCGGCTCGGCCTTCCCAGCGAGAAACTGCGCATCACCTACGTCAAGGCCCTGAGCCAGAACCAGGCGCACATGGTGCTGACGTTCTACAGTACCCCCACGGCTGACCCACTGGTGCTGGACAATCTGATCGGCGTGATCCGCCCCGCATCCCAACGCAAAGACTTGCTGCCGGTGTACGCCTTCAACGCCGAAGGCCTGTACCTGCCGGGCAAGAACGGCGGCCAGCGCAGCAGTGACTCGAAAAAACTGTCGCGCTGGCAGGACGTGTTGAAAAAGATGCAGGCAGAAGGGTTCGACATCGGCGACGGTTAGCCGCCACGGCAAGGAGCGATGTATGACACTGCGTAAACAGTTGTTCCTGGCCATCTGCCTGTTTCTGCTGGTGGCGTTCAGCGGCAGTTTTTTTGCCAGCCTGGAAAGCTCCCGCGAGCAAACGCTCAGTCAGCTGCGCGCTCACGCCCAGGATGCAGCCACCGCGCTGGGGTTGTCGCTGACGGCACAGGTCGATGACCCGGCAATGATGGAGCTGCTGGTCAGTTCGATTTTCGACAGCGGCTATTTCAGCAGTATCCGCGTCATCAGTCTCAAGGATCAGCAGACGCTGGTGGAACGCAGCACACCGACGCAAATCGACGGTGTGCCTGACTGGTTCGTCAACCTGGTCGACCTGCGCCCGGAAGGTGGCGACGCCTTGATCATGCGCGGCTGGGAGCAACTGGCACGGGTCGAAGTGCTGAGCGATCCGCAGTTTGCCCTGGCCAGGCTCTGGGACAGCACCCTCGGCAGCCTGATCTGGTTGCTGCTGTGCGGGCTGTTCAGCGCGGTGTTTGGAGGATGGGTGCTGCGCAGGCAATTTCGCCCACTCGACAGCATGGTCCGACAAGCTGAGGCCATCAGTAAACGCGAATTTCTCAGCCTGCCGCAATTGCCACGTACACCGGAATTGAAACGGGTGGTACTGGCGATGAACCAGATGGTCGAGAAGCTCAAGGCGCTGTTCGTCGAAGAGGCTGCGCGCAGCGAAAAGCTGCGGGCCGAATCCTATCTGGACAGCCTCACTGGTCTGGCCAACCGACGCCTGCTCGACGAGCAACTGGCCGACTATTTACGGGAGTGCGAACAGAGTCGCGATGGCCATTTGTTGATGTTGCGGATCAACGACTTGAATGGCCTCAACCAACGTCTGGGTGGCCAACGGACTGACGCGCTTATCAGCGCCACGGGCGAATTGCTCAAGCGTTTGACTCAATTGCCGGAGCGTCGCACCTGGCTGGCGGCACGCAATCGGGGTGGCGAATTCAGCCTGCTGACACCGGGTCTGGACGCTGAAAATGCCGCGCGCCTGGCCGCCGATGTCAGCGCCAGCCTGGAGAACCTGCGCCTGACCGGTACCAGCGATTGCATGCCCGTTGCCCATCTGGGCGTTGTCGCCTACCGTCCCGGTGAGCCGATCGGCAACGTACTCCTGCGCCTTGATCAGGCGTTGACCGAGTCCCGGCAGCATCCCGAGCGACCATGGGTTTGTTTGAGCCATCGAGACACGGCGCCGAATCACTCCCAGCACGACTGGCGCACCTGGATCGACGATGCCTTGACCGAAGGCAAAATGCAGTTGTACTTCCAGCCCGTCGTGCAATGCGCCGACACCCGCCAGGTGCTGCATCACAAAGTCCTCGCACGCCTGCTCGACCCACAGGGCGAGGCGATTGCCGCCGGGCATTTCCTGCCGTGGATCGAGCGTCTCGGCTGGTCGGCACGCTTTGATATGGCGATGCTCGAAGCCACGCTGGACGACCTGGTGGTCAACCGCAGGCCCTTGGCACTGAGCCTGTCCGGCAGCGCCCTGGGCGATCCAGTGCAGCGACGGATAATCCTCGACCTGCTCGACTCCCTCCCGGAACTGGCGCCGCTGCTGACCCTGGAAATCGACGAGCGTCAACTGCCGTCTCCCGAAGTGCTGCAAAACTTGAGCAGCACATTGCTCAAGACCGGTTATCGCATCGGCCTGCAACACTTCGGCGGGCGCTTCAGCCAGATCGGCAACCTCACCCAATTGGGTTTGGCGTACCTGAAAATCGATGGGGCGTACATTCGCGCCATTGACGAACAGCCTGACAAACGGCTGTTCATCGACGCGATCTTTCGCGCGACCCACAGCATTGATTTGCCGCTGATTGCAGAGCAAGTAGAAACCCGAGGAGAGTTGGAGGAGATCAGGTCACTGGGGGTATTTGGCGTAATGGGGCGATTGATCGGACCACCGCAACCGATGTGAAGTATTTGGGGATGCCCCAATCAACGGAGCCATCCCCAATCGGGTTTAGCCCGAAAAGTGACGGTTCTGCTTGTATCCGGGCCGTCATGATGCCGCCTCTTAAAATTAATACATTCAAAAGAAAAAACACAACTTTAAAAAGACATGCACATAAACACCACTGTCAAAAATACTAGTAAAACCAGAACAAATCGCAATAAGAAAACATCTTTCCATGCCAGTAACGCCATCGACTTTCAAAAAACAACAAACACCTAGCAATTATGACAGTAGCCACCCGTAACATTTCGAGCCCTAATTGACTTCGTTTCCCTCAACAGTAAATGGAGTTATCAATATGACCAGCAAAGCACCTTACATCTCGAAACTTTCCTCGGACAAACTGATTAAAAACACGCCTGTAACTTTCGACGAAATTCGCGATTCCAGCGATAATCTCGTTGACGAAAACACCACCACATACGATAAAACCCTGAAGTTCATTGGCACGTCCGAGCGAAATACCGCGCTCAGCTTACGCGAAGGCAAGATCAGATACATTGATATGACCAGCGATGCTTCGGGTATCTGGCGCGAGGAGTTCACGCTCTCAGACTTCAAGCGCTACACAATTTACGCTATCGAAGATCTCCCGCCGCAGAATCGCTCCCGGGATAAAACCTTTGTCCTGGCGACCGAAACACCCATTATCAATCTCGTCACCGGCAAGGACGGTGAAATCAAAGACGGCGACACCTACGACGGCGACTGGGTAGACATCATCGGCAATGCGCCCCCCAACGTTGAAGTCGAAGCCTTCAATGGCGAAACGACAACGGGCAAGAAAGCATTGGTTGATGCTGACGGGCTGTTCAAACTGACCCTGAATGAGCTGAAAACAGGGCAATACCGCATCAAGATCAAAGCACCGAACAACAAAGAATCCACTGTGTTCATGTTTACAGTGGCCGCGGACATGCCGCTGAGTCTTGATGCTGTGCTGGACGACACCGGGAGTAGCGTAGATGAGGGCGCTACCACCATCCAAACGACCCTGACCATCAAAGGCAAGGCACGGAAAAATGGTGAGCTGACATTGCTGGGTGGGCCGGCGCCAGCGACAGTGACCGCGAAAGATTCCGGAGACTGGGAGCACACATTCCGTAATTTGCCTGTGGCGCACTACAGCCTGACCGCTCGAACAAACTATACCCCTGTGGAAACGACTGCCCCGCGGACCTTCACCGTGATACAGGACGTCGAACTCAGCCTTGACAATGTTCTTGAATCCGAAGAGGGCCCCGATGTCCCCGAAGGCGGCACCACCTACAAAGACCTGTTGATCATCAAGGGTCATGCCAGCCCCGGCAAGAGCATTCAGTTACTCAATAGTGGCACTCCAATAGAAGATGCCACCGTAACAACCGACCCCGAAGATGGCACCTGGACAATTGCGCTGAACGTATCCGAAGGTGAATACAGCCTTAGCGCAAAAGCCAACTATGGCGAGGGTGCCGTCACCGCCCCATACACCTTTAAGGTGGAGTCGACCATCAGGCCGCACAGCACCCGTATCTACGATTCAAACGGCCTGATCGAGGATAACGGCAGCACCGCGCAAAACTATGTTTTTGTCAGGGGCGTTGCTGCACCGTTGGAAGCGATCAAACTCAAGATCAACGGAGTCAATGATGAAAAGGAAGAATACACAAATGATAAGGGAGACTGGGTCAAGCTCGTCTCTCAACTGATCCCAGGAACCCAGTATGCGATCAGCGCGGTCGCCCAGTACGGTAATAACGCAGAGTCTAATACATGGACCATTACCGTTGCGCCGGCCAAGGAGTCCACTGCGCGTTAATTAAAACTGAGTGCAAGCAACAGAAAAAAACCGCTCAATGCGGTTTTTTTCTTTTAAATCAATGTACACCAGATACTCATGACACAAGCCATTGCAGCCCGACAGGCTTCCAATGCCTCCGTCAGCTTGAAAAGCTAGCCATTTCACAAGTTCCAATGCAACTCATGAACATCAGCCGCTTATCGGAAACCAGCGTAAGCCTGTTATTTATGACAGTAGTCAGCGATCAAATTTGCCTCCCTAATGACTCCGTTTCCTTTCAGAACCGGAGTCACCGTCATGACCAGTTTACCGATAGACCGCTCATCACTCTCGTCCGACCCAGCGATTGAAAACCTCGATCAGCTGACTATCAGGCAAGTCCTCGACCCCAACGGCACTTCCATCGTTGGTACCACGACCTACACAACATCTTTCAAAGTGATCGGGAACGGTGCAGAGCCCGATAAAACCGTCTGGATAATGAATGGCGCAGACAAATTGGGTGAAGCGAAAAGTGACGGCAGCGGCGCCTGGGAGACGCCGCTGCTCACGGTGACGAAGTTTGATTGCTTTTCGATATCCGCCGTGGGCAAGTACGGCTCCGAACCCGTCTCCATTCCGCCCAAAAAGTTCACTGTAGCGACCGAAACCCCAATCATCACAGCAGTACTCGGAGAAGCAGGTCCCATTCTGGACAACGACGAGACCTATGAAAAATCAGTAACCCTCTACGTCGATGCGGTGCCCAATGAAGATGCCAGGGCATTCGATGGGGAAACTGAGCTTGAGTCCGGGTTGGCCAGTGGTTGCGGAAAACTCAGCATCGAACTCGTCGACCTGGAAGCAAAGAAATACATCATCAAGATCAAGTCTTCCGCTGGTAAAGAGTCGAGCCCTTTCACCTTTACCGTGAAAGCGGCGACTCCTCTCACCATCGACAAGGTGACCGACGACGAAGGCAATCCCGTTGACGAAGGCGAAAGTACAATCAGAAGAGTGATCACCGTCAAGGGCGGCGCACTCGCCGATGGAAATCTCTCACTGATTGGAGGACGTCCGACCCCCGTCGCGGTGAAGGCCGATGACAAGGGTGAATGGAGCCACACATTTACAGCGTTGCCGGATGGCGATTACAACCTCAGCGTCAAAGCCTCATACAATGATGAGGTCGCCGGCCCGCGGACATTTACCGTAAGAAAGGCGGTCGCCGCAACCCTCGAAACCGTCACTGATAAAAAGGGCAAGCTCGTAGACAGGGATGACATCACCTTCGAGACAGAGCTGGATGTTGAAGGCCAGGGTGAAGAGAACCAGTCCATTGAGATCTATGACGGCACCGAATCTTTAGGTGTCGCAACAGTTACAAACGGACATTACAAGCACCCTATCGGGCCATTGGCGGAGAAAGCCTACTCCCTTGTCGCCAAGGCAAAGTATCCCGAAGGCGGCGAGTCTGCCCCCTATCCGTTTACCGTGAAAGGCAACCACCAGGTTCCAAAAAACACCAAGGTTTACAATCCTGACGGCAACGTGATTACCGACGGTGGTAGCACCCTCTCCAGGCATGTATACGTCAGAGGTGAAACCAGGTCGCTGGCGTCGGTGAAGATCAAGATCAATGGTGTCATGGACCCGGACCCGGAGGAATCCAACGACGAAGGAAGATGGGTGCGCCTCGTCAGCCAGCTGAAAGTCGACACCACCTATGTCGTTAGCGCCGTCGACGCGGATAACCCCGACGCCGAGTCCAATACATGGACAATCACCGTTGTTGCTGGGCCTCAGCAGTAAAGCTCAGGTCAATATCAAAGCCGACGTGATGAAAAAAAACCGCATGATGCGGTTTTTTTTCACTCAACATTTACCACTGGTAACTCCAGCCGAGCCTGACCGCAATCGGCTGTTCAATATCGTTACCCTTGAAATAATCAACACCGGCGTCAAGCCGCGTCGAGTCAGACAAGGAAACCGCCACCCCCATGCCGAACTCGAGACCCGAACCGGACAGATCGTTGTTGATGCGGTTACCGTTGACCCGTACGTTATCGTCATTGCTGGCAAACTCGTGGACCACAGCCACACTGGCGTACGGCCGCACACGGGCGTCACGATCCAGTTTGATGTTTCGACCGGCGCTGATCCCGAGCTTTGTCCGCAGCGAATCCGTGTGATCGCCGTCAGCTTCCATGCCGTTGTCGAGTCGGTAGTCTGCGCCCTCGATCATCGCCGCCGACACCTGGGCTGAAGGTTTTGCAAACCAGTCGTTCCCCAGATTGACATGGCGCCCAACCTCTACCAGCGCGCTCACCCCTGAATTGCTGTAATCACCCTTTGCACGCGAGCCATCGCTCATGGTGACTTTGGAGTCATTACGGAAATGGTTGAACTTGAGCGCACCATCGACGTAATAACCATTGTCCGGATTCAGCCAGCCGAAGTAGGGACCGAAATAGTAGCTGTCGACCGTGGCAGAAGTACCGCCATGCAGATCCAGGTCGGATTGACTGTAACCGGCCAGCACGCCGAGCCGCCAACGGCTGTCCCCCCATCGGGTATCGGCCCCCATGGAAAACCCTTGCTGCTGCTGACGGTAACCCACACCCGAACCATCGTCGACGTTGTACTTGTTGCCATAAGGCCGTACCCAGACACCGTGAAGCCGGTCGTCCGCCTGCAATTCACTCATGCGGTTTTCCAGTGACTTGGTCTCGCCATAGGACACGGTCAGGGCTGTTTGAAACAAAGCCACCACCGACTGAGCACTTGAGCTGAGTCGCGTAGTGGGGTTCAAATAGTAGTCGGTACCGCCTGATGCGTTGGTCCTTTCGGCCAGGTCGTACTCCCAGGTGCCCAGATCGACCCGCCCTCCCAACAATGCAAAGGTTGCGTGATTGCTGCCGACCTGCACCAGGGTCAATGCTTGCGGGGAAGCAGCGTCTGTCCCCGAAGCGTTGACTGCCAGCTCAAAGCTGCCCGTCGCGGTTGCCGCCTTGAGCAAGTCACTTTCGCCGGTAGCGAAATTTCCCTGCATGGCAATGATGCCGCTGCCTTCCAGGCTGCCGACCTCGAGTTGACGATAGTCACGTTGCTCGCCAGCTGCCCCGAAATTAATCGTGCCATCATTCATTGATAAATGGTCGATGCTGTCATCGCCAACCATCGTCAGGCTCGACTGGCTGTTGAGACTCAGGTTGCTGTTGTTCAGACGCCCGGTGAAGGACGATCCGTTGTTCAAACTGACTTGAGCAGACGAGCCGTCTTCGCGCACGATGTCACCCACCATCGAAGCCCCGTCGAAAGAGAGGTCGACGCTGCTGTTGCCCAGGACTTGCACATCGCCTTGCAAGGCACTGCCAACGACATTCATCGCGGCCGTGGAAGCGCCTTGTACTTTCAACAGGTTGCCATCCGCCGCACGCAAGACGGCGTTGTTGCGAACCTCGATCGTCGCCCCCTGAACGCCCCCCTCCACCAGGATTGCCGGCCCGTTGCGACCTTCTACGGTGGAGTTGTCCAGCACCAGTGAATTGCTGCCGGCGTTTGAGGAGTCATTGGTCATCCGCACACCTGCGCTGTCGCCGCTGATCAGCGTGCCCGCCAGTGCGCGCACATCACCGCCGCGACTGTCCAGGCCTACGCTGCCGGCATTCACCCCTCGCAACTCGCTGTTGAGCAACGTCAATGTACTCAGGCCCGTGACCAACGCGCCGGTCTGCCCTCCCCGGAATTGACTATCGGTAGCCGTGACTTCCGCCCCCTGGGTGGACGTCGGTGCCCGATTGACCCACAGCGCTCGGGTGTCCGCGGTGACAACGGCCGACTGGATAGTGGCCTGGCTCTCATTCACTAAAATCCCGTGGCCGCCCGTGTTGCCGTTGACGACTGCGCCATCGATGTTCAAGGTCGAGCCGGTCCGAATGGTCAGGCTTTGGGTCGTTGCTCCCACTACGTTGAGTGCACCACCCTTTTCCACAACGTAGTCGCTAAGCGGATCATTCGCACGGACCGTTACATTCTCGCCAGCGCCAACAATGATTGCCGCCATTGCCGAAGTGTTCACCAAAAAAAATGCTGGCAATAGTGCCAACACTCCGAAATTACTTGCGGACGATGGTTTAAAAGAAGTTCGTTTGTCAAAATTCATGGGGTTGTCCTGTTTCGTCTTCTCGTCTCCCGAAGAAACCGGAAAACCTTGAGGGCTGCGGACTGTACAGATGCCTCCTACAAAAAAATGTAGGATTAATCCTTTAAGGTGTATGAAAAATCCGATACAAAAATTCAAACTCAACAAAGGTGTATCCGGCACTTCGGCACCGGATACACCCATAGGCTCAGCAGGCAAGGAATCGCGTGCAGCCCCTCAAGTCAAACAGGAATGACCGGAATCAGATTGCACGTCCCCGTCCCTTCACTCATGTTGACCCGGACCACAACACCCTTGGTATCAACATCCTCCTTTTCAATGATGACGAAATAGTCTGTTCGGCCATAGGCGTTAAGTGTGGTTTGCAGATGGGTATACGGAACATACATATCAAAACCGTTAGCGGCTTCTGCCTTGGTCGGAGTATGTTTTAGCTCGACTTCAGTCCCGGCGATAAGATCCGCTGGGGCTGCAGCACTTGTGGAATAACCGCCGTAAGTCAGTGTAATTTCATTACCTTCCAGCCGTGTATCTGCAGGAATGTGAACGACACCGACAATTTCATTACTGGCAAGCTTTCTCAGCGAGTTGCAAATAAAGCCTTTTCGTGGATCTGCATCCATATGCCTGAACCCGGCCGCAGTCAAAACGATCGGTTGCGTCTTGATCTCCGCATAATCCACCGGGGAAATTGCCAGGTTGGCATTGAGATCATGTTCAACAATGCACTGAAGGTTTGCATCAACATCATCTGGAATGCTTCCCAGCCACTCCCACTTAAACTCGAATTCTATTGGCTTTGTCGGATCTTCGCTGTCATCTGTAGGGAAGGTCCAGACACCACCCGGCGCAGGAGCTTCACGCCCATTAATATAAAATGTTGCCTTGTCGCCTTTTTTGAAAAGAGTATGGAAAGGCAGATAACCTTTGACGACGCCACCATTTTGTTTGTCTGCCGCCGTCAGTTTATTTTTATCAGTGCTGACCGGCCCCTGGATCCATGGTTGCAACAAAGTGACATCCGGCGGATCAGGATTGGCAGGGTCAAAGGGTGCAGCCGGCTTCCTCACATCAAGCCACACCAGTGTGTCAATCGGTGCCACAGGAAAATAAAAATTGCCGCGCTTGATTCTATACCCCAACTTTACCTGTCGGCGGCCATGACCACGCTGTAGGAGCGCCTGGTTATCCAGTGTGTTCAGGAACGGAATCGTGGTTATATTTTTTGGAGGTTGCACTACGTCATCGATGGAATACTCAATTTCATCCAGCGTATTGTTGAAGTTTGGAAATACGACCTTAAGACCCGCGCCGACGCCATCAACAAGGTGATCTATCAGAAGGGTACTGGTCGGGGTTGGTGCCTGCGGAACGTCCAATGGCTCTGCGACCACCGGTCTACGCTCTTGGGATACCCACACATCGGTATTGCCTGAAGGTACTGCCGGAACACCGGGATAACTTACCGCCTCACAGAAAACAATGCACTTCGAATTGTAACCAACAACATGGGCAGCTGTTAAATTGAAAACTATCGGGTTACCAAAGTTCCCTTCGTCCAAGGTAATGGAGCCCACCTCTCTATTGACGGTTCTATCGGGACCGATATAGCACTTGATCGTATCACCCAGCCTCTTGTTCGAGTAGTCTGGATAGGTCAACAAAACAGTTGCACCACTATCAAAGTCCTCGGGACCAATACCATAATCCCTCACGGACTGCGGCACAGCGATAAATGTATCAAGGACTGGCGCGGCGAAATCGACCATATACTCGAGCGAGTTTACATTGGGTGTGTTTCCGCCGAAATCAAAGGTATAGCTTATGCGACGCAACCCGGGCAAATCCTTTCTTGCCAAGTGCAAGGTCATAGGAATAGGTGGAGGTGGATCGAGAGGCGTCTCCTCATCATATTTGTACTGAACATCATCCTCGGTTCCATCTACCGTCATTCGGATAGTAACGACTGTCGGCACAGGATCATTATGCCTGTCGAATGTCGGAATCATGAATTTGAGCGGTCTGTCTTTATACGAAAAAGGCAAATATTGTGGCCCTGTTGTTGTTAATGCCGGCAATAGTGGGTTGGTCGGATCAGGCACGGGGGCGTTCAAGTCCGCAAGAAGCAGGCTGGCCCGATACGCCCTGTATTGCGCCCTGTTACTGCCGTTAACAGAAAAATCTTCGCTTTTAGACATTTCGCTACTCCTTGGTGTTGAGCTTGTTGCTCATATTGGGTCGCCCAATGCCAGAGAGGAAACTCCGGCATTTAACACTTGCCGTTCATGAACGAGTATTGAGACGATGACTTCATTCACTCGAATGCCTTGATTTAACGGCAGACGCAGGGCGCTGACCACTGTCAGAAATTACAGTTTTCGTTACCGTCGGTCGGACAGATACCTTTGGCGCAGACAACAAAAAACCCGCCATCCCTTGCGCAGGAATGGCGGGTTTTTCGTTCAGACTTTCAGATCACACGGTATCCACCTTCAACGAATGATCGTTGAGCATGCCGTTGATGATGGTCGCTGTGTCATGCCCGCTCGCGACCACCCCACCCGCTCCCGGCGTTACACCGTATTGACTGGCGAGGTTGACGCCGGCCAGGTCGATGGTCTGGTTCGGTGCGGCACCGGCCATGGCGCTGACATCGATGCTGGTCACCGTCGACGGCCCGCTGCCGGTGACGGTGAAGTGCAGGTAGTCATCCAGCGAAGCTGCGGTACCGTTTTCCCCTTGCAGCAATTGCGACAGGTCGAGCTTGTCGGTGCCGGGTGTGAAGTCGGTGATCAGATCATGACCGCTGTTGCCCTTGAGCCACTGGAAGGTGTCGACTCCCGCCCCGCCGGTGAGGGTGTTGTTGCCCAGGCCGCCGATCAGCCAGTCATCGCCACCTCCGCCATTGAGGATGTCGTTGCCCAGGCCGCCGTTGATCACGTTGCTGTTGTTGTCGCCGCTCAGCGTGTCATTGAAGTTCGAGCCGGTGAGGTTTTCGATGCTGGTCAGAGTGTCAGTGCCCGCCCCGAGGGTGTTTTGCGCACCGGGCAGACTGAGATTGACCGTCACCCCGGCGGTGGCATGGGCGTAGCTGGCCGTGTCGATACCCGTGCCACCGTCGAGGAGATCGTTGCCCGCGCCGCTGTAGAGCCAATCATTGCCGGCGCCGCCATGCAGTTCGTTGTTACCGGAGCCTGCCGTGAGCACATCGTTGCCGTCGCCGGCATTGATGATGTTGTCGCCCGTGCCCGCCACCAGTACGTCATCCCCGCTGGTGCCGGTGAGGGTGTGACCATCCTGATAGCTGATGGTCAGGTTGGCCGAGTCGCTGCCGCCATGGTTGTCGTTGGCGGTATAGGTGCCGTGGTAGTCCGGGGTGACATCGTGCGCCCCGGCGTAGTTGACGGTCATGGTCAGTTGATAGTTTTCCGCCGCATTCGTATTGCCGCCACTGGTGTTCGTGATGTTGGTCATGTGGATCTGGTAAGTGCCATCCGCGCTGGCGGTGATGGTGCCGCCATCGGCGATGCTTACGAACGCCCCACCGTTGAGCGAATACTCCATCGTGACGTGCCCGGCTGCCAGGTCGTGATCGAGGTTGAGCGTCTCACCCTGTTTCAGCTTGATCGTGATGAGGTCTTCATTGTTGCCATTGGAGCTGTTTGCTTTATCGAGATAGCCACTGATTACCAGCAGCGCCGTCATGGTCGCCGCGTTGGCCGCAAACGCATTGCGCACGTCCGCCAGACTCTGGTTGGCGGGGCTGTTGTTGGTGCCGGCGAAGTCGATCGCGCCGGTGCCGGTGAAGTCCGCGCCCTTCACAATCCAGCCGGTGTTGAACGAGGTGGGTGTCGCCGAGAGTTGATCGCCGTTGGGGTCGGTGTCGTTGGCCAGCAACAGTTCACCCGGCACCACGATGGTCCCCGAGAGCACGTTGGTGATGACATGGTCATCGGCGGCCACGGGCGGTGCGTTCGGTATGATTTTGACCGTCAGGGTGGAACTGACCAGGTCGCCGTCGTTATCGCTGACGGTGAATCCGATGTTTTCGGTGATCAACACCGAGGTGGTTTTCTGCGAAATGTAGGCGTATTCACCGGTGTCGAGGTTGATCTGCAAGGTACCGCTGTTGTTGGTGGCAATGCTCAATGTGTTGTCCACGGTGTTGAACGTGCCGTGGTTGAGCCCGCCGCTGAAGTTCAGCGAGCCCTGATTGCTGTTGCCGCTCGGATCGTAGGTGTACGTGGTGCCGTCCACCGTGACGGTTTTGATGAAGCCGCCATCGGCGCCGAAGGTACCGCCCTCGCCCAGCAGCGAACCGGTCACCGGTGCGCCGATCACTGTGCCGGACAGCACCGAGTTGAGCTGGTTGAGGTCGGTCACCACCACCGCATTGGTGTCGGTGTGACTGCTGCCGTCATAGGCCAGTGGATTGAGGTTGGCGTTGCTCACGCCGCTGCCCAGGCCGATCGCGTAGTTCTTGATGTTGTTGGCATCGAGGAAGGCTTTCAGCGCGGTCTCGTCGGCAGTGCCGATTTCCTGGCCGGTGGTGGGCTTGCCGTCGGAGAAGAAGTAGCCGACGTTTTGCGCACCGGTCAATTTGCCCGAGGTGTTGAACGCAGTCTGCATGGTCGCCACGGCCGCGTCGTAGTTGGTGCCACCGTTCGCGGTGAGGCCAGCCAGCAGGGTCTTGGCGGTCGCAACATCGACCCATACCGAAGTCATGTCGGTGGCGCTGCTGCTGAAAGTGACGAGTTGCACTTTCACATCGCCGAGGTCGTCATATTTATCCAGCAAGGCACTGATGGCCTGCTTGGCCAGTTCCAGCCGCGACAGGTTCGACACACCGGAAGGGTCGGCCATGCTGCCGGAAACGTCGAGCACGATCAGCAGGTTGGAATCAATCTCCACCGCCGCCACCGAGCGATCCGTTGCCACCGCCTTTGGCACGTCATCGACAATGTTGACCACGATGGTGCTGGTGCTGCTGTTGCCCAGCGCATCGGTGGCTTTGTAGGTGAAACTTTCACTCAGGCTGTTCGGCCCGTCGTTGGCATTCGGCGAGGTTTTCGGCGCCGAGGTCAGGGTGTAGGTGTAGCTGCCGTCGGGGTTGAGCAGGATTTGCCCGTAAGTACCGGTGCCACTGCCGACCAGAGTGTAGGTGAGCGCCCCGCTGGCACCCGAGACCGAACCGACCAGGGTGCCGGACGCGGTTTCGCCAGTGTTGCCCGGGTCGCTGCCGGTGACCGTACCGGCGGCCAGGTCCTGCCCGTCCTTGCTCAGGTCGAGGGCTTTTTCGTAGACCGTCACATCGCTATCGGGGCTGGCCTTGATGTTGCTGTTGGCCACATCGATGGTGATGGTGGTGGTGCTTTCATCGCCATCGGAATCACGCACGGTATAGGTGAACGTATCGGTGGCTCCTGGATCACCGACCGAATTCTGGTTGCTGTGATACACCGCGTTGCCGTTGGCATCGAGGGTCAGGTAGCCATAGGTGCCGTTGATCTGGTTGCCCAGCCCGCCGATGGCCGACGTCGCGGTATTGCTGCCGGCGCGCACGCCGACCACCGTCGCCGGACCATCGGCGCCGCTGATGTCGTTGCCCAGCACACTGATGTTGACGGTGCCGCCCTCCACTACCGACGACGAGTCAGGTTTGGCGCTCGGCAGGTCATCGACGATATTGACGTTGATCTGCCCGGTCGCACTGTCGCCGTCCATATCGGTGGCAACGACGTTGAAGTTCTCGGTCAGGCTGTTGGTGCCGTTGGCGGTGGGATGGGCTTCGTTATCGTTGAGGGTGTAGCTGTAGCTGATCACTCCGGTCGCCGGGTTGTAACCGGTGATGGTCAGGGTGCTGCCCAGTGGCGTGGTGATCGATTGCGGGAAGCCGGTGGTCACGCCAGCGCTGACCACAGTGATGCCGCCGACGGTGAGGGTTTGCAGGCCGTCGAGGGCATTCACGGTGAAGGTGCCGCTCTGGGTCAGGGCCGACGCGTCGGGGCTGCTGCCGTCGCTGAGGTTCTTCTCGAAGACGGTGAGTTCGCCACCCTGAACATTCAAACCGCCAATCGTGATCGGGTCATCGTTGTTGTGGATCTGCAGCACCAGGTTCGCCGTGCTGCTGTCGCCGTCGGCGTCCGTCAGCGTATAGGTGAAGGTTTCGGTGCCGTCGCCGCCGCCGTGCAACGCCTTGAAATCGGCATCGCTGGTGTTGAGGGTGTAGGTGTAAGTGCCGTTGGCATTCAGCACCAGGGTGCCGTAAGTGCCGGTGAAGGTGCCGGGGGTGATGGGTCCGCTGTTTTCACCGAGCGGTACGCGGTCGGCGCCTTGCACGTCGTTGCTCAGCACATTGCCGTTGAGGGTCAGCAGGGTTTCCGAGGCGGTACTGGTGTTGCTGTCGTCCACGCCATATGGCAGGTCGTCGACGATGTTCACGTCGAGGCTGCCGGTGGCGGTGCTGCCGTTGTCGTCGACCACGGTCACGGCGAACTGCTCGGGCAGGCTGTTGGCACCGTTGGCGGTCGGGTGCGCTTCGTTGTCGTTGAGGGTGTAGCTGTAGCTGATCACTCCGGTGGCGGCGTTGAACCCGGTGACGGTCAGGGTGCTGCCCAGCGGCGTGGTGATCGATTGCGGGAAGCCGACGGTCACGCCAGCGCTGACCACGGCAATGCCGCCGACGGTCAGGCTCGTTACGCCGTCGAGGGCGGTGACGGTGAAGGTGCCGCTCTGGGTCAGGGCGGTGGCATCCGGTGCGCTGCCGTCGCTGAGGTGTTTCTCGTAGACGGTCAGCTCACCGCCATACACGTTGAGACCGTTGAGGGTCACCGGATTGTCGTTGTTGTGGATCTGCAACACCAGGTAGGCGCTGCTGCTGTCGCCGTCGGCGTCCGTCAGCGTATAGGTGAAGGTTTCGGTGCCGTCGCCGCCGCCGTGCAAGGCCTTGAAATCGGCATCGCTGGTGTTGAGGGTGTAGGTGTAAGTGCCGTTGGCGTTCAGGACCAGGGTGCCGTAAGTGCCGGTGAAAGTGCCGGGGGTGATGGGTCCACTATTTTCCCCGAGCGGTACGCGGTCAGCGCCTTGCACGTCGTTGCTCAGTACGTTGCCATTGAGGGTCAGCAGGGTTTCCGAAGCAGTACTGGTGTTGCTGTCGTCCACGCCATATGGCAGGTCGTCGACGATGTTCACGTCCAGTGAACCGGTGGCGGTGCTGCCGTTGTCATCGACCACGGTCACGGCGAACTGTTCGGGCAGGCTGTTGGCGCCGTCGGCGGTCGGGTGCGCTTCGTTGTCGTTGAGGGTGTAGCTGTAGCTCACGACGCCGGTGGCGGCGTTGAACCCGGTGACGGTCAGCGTGCTGCCCAGCGGCGTGGTGATCGATTGCGGGAAGCCGGCGGCCACGCCAGCGCTGACCACGGCGATACCGCCCACGGTGAGGCTCGTCACGCCGTCGAGGGCATTCACGGTGAACGTGCCGGTCTGGGTCAGGGCCGACGCGTTGGGGCTGCTGCCGTCGCTGAGGTTTTTCTCGTAAACCGTCAGCTCTCCGCCATACACGTCGAGGCCGTTGAGGGTCACCGGATTGTCGTTGTTGTGGATCTGCAGCGCCAGGTAGGCCGTGCTGCTGTCGCCGTCCGAATCGGTGAGGGTGTAGCTGAAGGTTTCCGTACCGTCGCCGCCGCCGTGCAAGGCCTTGAAATCGGCATCGCTGGTGTTGAGGGTGTAGGTGTAAGTGCCGTTGGCATTCAGCACCAGGGTGCCATAAGTGCCGGTGAAGGCGCCGGGGGTGATCGGTCCGCTATTTTCCCCGAACGCTACGCGGTCAGCGCCTTGCACGTCGTTGCTCAGCACGTTGCCGCTCAACGTCAGCAGGGTTTCCGAGGCGGTACTGGCGTTGCTGTCATTCACGCCTTGCGGCAGGTCGTCGACGATGTTCACGTCGAGGCTGCCAGTGGCCGTGCTGCCGTTGTCGTCGACCACGGTCACGGCGAACTGCTCGGGCAGGTTGTTGGCACCGTTGGCGGTGGGATGCGCTTCGTTATCGTTGAGGCTGTAGCTGTAACTCACGACACCGATGGCGGCGTTGAACCCGGTGACGGTCAGGGTGCTGCCCAGCGGCGTGGTGATTGATTGCGGGAAGCCGACGGTCACGCCAGCGCTGACCACGGCGATGCCGCCCACGGTGAGGCTCGTCACGCCGTCGGGGGCGGTGACGGTGAAGGTGCCGCTCTGGGTCAGCGCCGGTGCGTCGGGGCTGCTGCCATCGCTGAGGTTTTTCTCGTAAACCGTCAGCTCTCCGCCATACACGTCGAGGCCGTTGAGGGTCACCGGATTGTCGTTGTTGTGGATCTGCAGCGCCAGGTAGGCCGTGCTGCTGTCGCCGTCCGAATCGGTGAGGGTGTAGCTGAAGGTTTCCGTACCGTCGCCGCCGCCGTGCAAGGCCTTGAAATCGGCATCGCTGGTGTTGAGGGTGTAGGTGTAAGTGCCGTTGGCATTCAGCACCAGGGTGCCATAAGTGCCGGTGAAGGTGCCGGGGGTGATCGGTCCGCTATTTTCCCCGAACGCTACGCGGTCAGCGCCTTGCACGTCGTTGCTCAGCACGTTGCCGCTCAACGTCAGCAGGGTTTCCGAGGCGGTACTGGCGTTGCTGTCATTCACGCCTTGCGGCAGGTCGTCGACGATGTTCACGTCGAGGCTGCCAGTGGCCGTGCTGCCGTTGTCGTCGACCACGGTCACGGCGAACTGCTCGGGCAGGTTGTTGGCACCGTTGGCGGTGGGATGCGCTTCGTTATCGTTGAGGCTGTAGCTGTAACTCACGACACCGGTGGCGGCGTTGAACCCGGTGACGGTCAGGGTGCTGCCCAGCGGCGTGGTGATCGATTGCGGGAAGCCGACGGTCACGCCAGCGCTGACCACGGCGATGCCGCCGACGGTGAGGGTCGTTACGCCGTCGAGGGCGGTGACGGTGAAGGTGCCGCTCTGGGTCAGGGCGGTGGCATCCGGTGCGCTGCCATCGCTGAGGTGTTTTTCGTAGACCGTCAGCTCACCGCCATACACGTTGAGGCCGTTGAGGGTCACCGGATTGTCGTTGTTGTGGATCTGCAGTACCAGGTAGGCGGTGCTGCTGTCGCCGTCCGAATCGGTGAGGGTGTAGCTGAAGGTTTCGGTGCCGTCGCCGCCGCCGTGCAACGCCTTGAAGTCGGCATCGCTGGTGTTGAGGGTGTAGGTGTAAGTGCCGTTGGCATTCAGCACCAGGGTGCCGTAAGTCCCGGTGAAGGTGCCGGGGGTGATCGGCCCACTGTTTTCACCGAGCGCTACGCGGTCGGCACCTTGCACGTCGTTGGTCAGCACGTTGCCGCTCAACGTCAGCAGGGTTTCCGAAGCAGTACTGGTGTTGCTGTCGCCCACGCCATACGGCAGGTCGTCGACGATGTTCACATCGAGGCTGCCGGTGGCGGTGCTGCCGTTGTCGTCGACCACGGTCACGGCGAACTGCTCGGGCAGGCTGTTGGCACCGTCGGCGGTCGGGTGCGCTTCGTTGTCGTTGAGGCTGTAGCTGTAACTGACGACACCGGTCGCCGGGTTGTAGCCGGTGACGGTCAGCGTGCTGCCCAGCGGCGTGGTGATCGATTGCGGGAAGCCGGCGGCCACGCCAGCGCTGACCACGGCGATGCCGCCGACGGTGAGGCTCGTCACGCCATCCAGCGCGGTGACGGTGAACGTGCCGCTCTGGGTCAGGGCCGGTGCGTCGGGGCTGCTGCCGTCGCTGAGGTGTTTCTCGTAGACCGTCAGCTCACCGCCATACACGTTGAGGCCGTTGAGGGTCACCGGATTGTCGTTGTTGTGGATCTGCAGCACCAGGTAGGCGCTGCTGCTGTCGCCGTCCGAATCGGTGAGGGTGTAGCTGAAGGTTTCGGTTCCGTCGCCGCCGCCGTGCAAGGCCTTGAAGTCGGCATCGCTGGTGTTCAGCGTGTAGGTGTAAGTGCCGTTGGCGTTCAGCACCAACGTGCCGTAGGTGCCGGTGAAAGTGCCGGGGGTGATGGGGCCGGCGTTTTCGCCGAGCGGCACGCGGTCGGCACCTTGCACGTCGTTGCTCAGCACGTTGCCGCTCAAGGTCAGCAGGGCTTCCGAAGCGGTACTGGTGTTGCTGTCGTCCACGCCATATAGCAGGTCGTCGACGATGTTCACGTCGAGGCTGCCGGTGGCGGTGCTGCCGTTGTCGTCGACCACGGTCACGGCGAACTGTTCGGGCAGGCTGTTGGCACCGTTGGCGGTCGGGTGCGCTTCGTTGTCGTTGAGGGTGTAGCTGTAACTGACGACACCGGTGGCGGCGTTGAACCCGGTGACGGTCAGCGTGCTGCCCAACGGCGTGGTGATCGATTGCGGGAAGCCGGCGGTCACGCCAGCGCTGACCACGGCAATGCCGCCGACGGTCAGGCTCGTCACGCCGTCGAGGGCGGTGACGGTGAAGGTGCCGCTCTGGGTCAGCGCCGGTGCGTCGGAGCTGCTGCCATCGCTGAGGTTCTTCTCGAAGACGGTCAACTCGCCGCCCTCAGCACTCAAACCGCCAATCGTGATCGGGTCATCGTTGTTGTGGATTTGCAGCACCAGGTTCGCCGTGCTGCTGTCGCCATCGGCGTCCGTCAACGTATAGCTGAAGGTTTCCGTACCATCGCCCCCGCCGTGCAACGCCTTGAAGTCGGCATCGCTGGTGTTCAGCGTATAGGTGTAAGTGCCGTTGGCATTGAGCACCAGGGTGCCGTAAGTGCCGGTGAAGGTGCCGGGGGTGATCGGGCCGGCATTTTCCCCGAGCAGCACGCGGTCAGCGCCTTGCACGTCGTTGCTCAGCACGTTGCCGCTCAACGTCAGCAGGGTTTCCGAGGCGGTCGAAGCATTCGTGTCATTCACCCCTTGCGGCAGATCGTCGACGATGTTCACGTCGAGGCTGCCGGTGGCAGTGCTGCCGTTGTCGTCGACCACGGTCACGGCAAACTGCTCGGGCAGGTTGTTGGCGCCGTTGGCGGTCGGGTGCGCTTCGTTGTCGTTGAGGCTGTAGCTGTAGCTGACGACACCGGTGGCGGCGTTGAACCCGGTGACGGTCAGGGTGCTGCCCAATGGCGTGGTGATCGACTGCGGGAAGCCGGCGGCCACGCCAGCGCTGACCACAGCGATGCCGCCGACGGCCAGGGTTTGCAGGCCGTCGAGGGCATTCACGGTGAACGTGCCGTTCTGGGTCAGGGCCGGCGCGTCGGGGCTGCTGCCGTCGCTGAGGTGTTTCTCGTAGACCGTCAGCTCACCGCCATACACGTTGAGGCCGTTGAGGGTCACCGGATTGTCGTTGTTGTGGATCTGCAGCACCAGGTAGGCGCTGCTGCTGTCGCCGTCCGAATCGGTGAGGGTGTAGCTGAAGGTTTCGGTGCCGTCGCCGCCGCCGTGCAAGGCCTTGAAATCGGCATCGCTGGTGTTGAGGGTGTAGGTGTAGGTGCCGTTGGCGTTCAGCACCAACGTGCCGTAAGTGCCGGTGAAGGTGCCGGGGGTGATGGGTCCACTATTTTCCCCGAGCGGTACGCGGTCAGCGCCTTGCACGTCGTTGCTCAGTACGTTGCCGTTGAGTGTCAATAGGGTTTCCGAGGCGGTGCCATTGCTGTCGTCCACGCCATACGGCAGGTCGTCGACGATGTTCACGTCCAGTGAACCGGTGGCAGTGCTGCCGTTGTCATCGACCACGGTCACGGCGAACTGTTCGGGCAGGCTGTTGGCACCGTTGGCGGTCGGGTGCGCTTCGTTGTCGACCAGGGTATAGCTGTAACTCACGACACCGGTGGCGGCGTTGAACCCGGTGACGGTCAGCGTGCTGCCCAACGGCGTGGTGATCGATTGCGGGAAGCCGGCGGTCACGCCAGCGCTGACCACGGCGATGCCGCCCACGGTCAGGCTCGTCACGCCATCCAGCGCGGTCACGGTGAACGTGCCGCTCTGGGTCAGGGCCGGTGCGTCGGGGCTGCTGCCATCGCTGAGGTTCTTCTCGAAGACGGTCAACTCGCCGCCCTCAGCACTCAAACCGCTAATCGTGATCGGTTCATCGTTGTTGTGGAGTTGCAGCACCAGGTTCGCCGTGCTGCTGTCGCCATCGGCGTCCGTCAACGTATAGCTGAAGGTTTCCGTACCATCGCCACCGCCGTGCAACGCCTTGAAGTCGGCATCGTTGGTGTTCAGCGTATAGGTGTAAGTGCCGTTGGCATTCAGCACCAACGTGCCGTAAGTGCCGGTGAAGGTGCCGGGGGTGATCGGGCCGGCATTTTCCCCGAGCAGCACGCGGTCGGCGCCTTGCACGTCGTTGCTCAGCACGTTGCCGCTCAACGTCAGCAGGGTTTCCGAGGCGGTCGAAGCATTCGTGTCATTCACCCCTTGCGGCAGGTCGTCGACGATGTTCACGTCGAGGCTGCCGGTGGCGGTGCTGCCGTTGTCGTCGACCACGGTCACGGCGAACTGCTCGGGCAGGCTGTTGGCACCGTCGGCGGTCGGGTGCGCTTCGTTGTCGTTGAGGGTGTAGCTGTAACTCACGACGCCGGTGGCGGCGTTGAACCCGGTGACGGTCAGCGTGCTGCCCAGCGGCGTGGGGATCGATTGCGGGAAGCCGGCGGTCACGCCAGCGCTGACCACGGCGATGCCACCGACGGTGAGGCTCGTCACGCCGTCCAGCGCGGCGACGGTGAAGGTGCCGCTCTGGGTCAGCGCCGGTGCGTCGGAGCTGCTGCCATCGCTGAGGTTCTTCTCGAAGACGGTCAACTCGCCGCCCTCAGCACTCAAACCGCCAATCGTGATCGGGTCATCGTTGTTGTGGAGTTGCAGCACCAGGTTCGCCGTGCTGCTGTCGCCATCGGCGTCCGTCAACGTATAGCTGAAAGTTTCGGTGCCGTCGCCACCGCCGTGCAACGCCTTGAAGTCGGCATCGTTGGTGTTCAGCGTATAGGTGTAAGTGCCGTTGGCATTCAGCACCAACGTGCCGTAAGTGCCGGTGAAAGTGCCGGGGGTGATGGGTCCGCTGTTTTCCCCGAGCGTTACGCGGTCGGCGCCTTGCACGTCGTTGCTCAGCACGTTGCCGCTCAGCGTCAGCAGGGTTTCCGAGGCAGTGCCATTGTTGTCATCGACTGCTTTGGGCACGTCGTCGGTGATGCTGATATCCAGCGTACCGGTAGCGCTGTCGCCATTGCTGTCGCTGGCCACCACGGTGACGTGTTCGACAAGACTATTGGCACCCTCGCCGCTTGCGTGGGATTCGGCACGGTTGAGGGTGTAGCTGTAACTGACCACGCCCGTTGCCGGGTTGTAACTGGTGACGGTCAGCGTGCCGCCCAGCGGGGAGGTGATCGACTGCGGGAAACCTGCCGCCACGCCGCCGCTGATCAAGTGGATTCCGCCGATGCTGAGGCTGGTCAGCCCGTCTGGCGCATTGATGGTGAAGGTCCCGCTTCGCGTCAGCAAGCCTTCGTTCCGCGCCGAACCATCGGCCAGGTTGGCTTCATTGACGGTCCGCTCGCCATTCTGCTCCGACAGGCCATTGAGGGTGACCGGATTGTTCGGCACCTCCGGCGTCACTGGCGGCACCACAGGCGCATCGGCCGCTACAGTGTTGTCCGGATTAGCGTTCAGGCGTTCTTCGGGAAGTTCGGGAATGCCATTGAAACCAGCAGTGGGGAAGCCAATGATCGGGTCGACTCGCCCGCCCACTTCTTCAAGCAGGACGAAACTATGGCCACTGCCCTGGACGCCACCCGGCACACCGGTAGTCGTGGCAGGCCCGGCAGCGGTGGCTTCAGCGGTTTGGGTTGGGTCGTCGCCCGCCGCAATGGCTTTTTGCAGCTTTTCGACATCCGTCAGCTGCGCCTCGCTCGGCGTCACTGCTTCAGGGGTGTCCACATGAGGAATCTGATTGGCAAGCAGCTGCGGTGTCATCTGCATGCTGCTGCCGCGCCCGAGGGTCAGTTCCTGGCCATTTTGCAGATGCACCGCCACCGCGCCTTCAGCGCCGGTGCTCAGTTGGTCGCCAGCGAACAACCGGTCCCCCTCGACCAAAACACGCCGGGTGCCGTCGCTCGCAACCGCGAACACCTGGCCGATGACCTTACTGACGATACCGATGAGCGTAGCCATGGTGCACTTCCTCCGCTGCCAACCGCTGTCGGCACCTTGTTTGTGCGAAGAACGTGCGCATGGCTCAAGCGGGTTGTCTGGCGGATCGTATTCCGGCTGCCGGTTTACTTGAATAAACCCCAGCCCCGGCAACGATCTCGCCCAGTCGGTCGCTCACGGCGCTGTTTGCGATTTCGGGAAATACCCTCTGCAATCAATGGCATTCGATCCCTATCCGCAACAACGTTGCCTGTGAGCAATGCGTAACGATCTTGAATCAGTCAAGTGACAAAAAACCGTCGCCACCAGATCGTTCGCATCCCTCCCCTCCAGCACTTCTCCGCTCTATGTCGATAAGTGGATTGGAACTTTCCTCAAACCCCGATGAGCGCCCTAGAGCCCATAAAACAAGGGCTTTCGCATTGAACAATGTGCTGGATTTTGCAGAGCGCATAAGTTTTTTTTTGCATAGTCGTTATGAAAAAAATTTCTTAGCTACGCTCCAGAATGTTCTTAGCTCTTTTGTTAAGGAAGTGAAACAACTTTACCTATAAATGTCGTCAAATAATTGGCGGCTGATAAGCTCCATCAGGAACCAGGGAGATGTACATGCGCCTATTGACCCCCCTCGGCAGCGCGGTTCTTTTGGCCATGGCCTGCTCGTCCCAGGCTCAGGCCATGACACTGACCGAAGCGATCCAGAGCACCATCGCGACCCACCCGGAGCTGGCATCACGGGTGGACAGCCGTCTGTCAGCGGATGAGGACGTAAAGGTCGCCAAAGGGGGCTTTTATCCATCGGTTGATTTGAACGCCGCCTACGGGCGCGCGTACAGCGATAACACCAATACCCGGGCGCTCACCCCCAACGGGCACAACACTGAAACCTTGAACTACACCCAGTCGGAATTGCGCCTGCGGCAAATGCTCTTTGACGGGTTCAACACCGCTAATGAAGTCGGGCGCACCCAAGGTGTGGTCAACTCGCGAGCCTATTACGCTCAAGGCACGGCTCAGGATCTGGCCCTGCGCACCACCGAGGTTTACCTCGAAGTTCTCAAACGCCGCGAACTGGTAACACTAGCCAAGAACAACCTGCAAGCGCACTTGCGGGTCAACGATCAGATCGGCCTGCGCACCCAGCGCGGCGTGGGCAGCAACGCCGATGCCGACCAGTCCTCGGCTCGTCGGGCACTGGCAGAAAACAACCTCGACACCGCCGAAGTCGATCTGGCTGATGCCGAGTCGAACTTCTATGCCGTTGTGGGGCGCATGCCCGATGAACTCGAAACCCCGCCGTCGATTCGCGGCGAAGTCCCTACCTCCCTGCCCGAAGCCCAGCAGAGCATGGTGGAAAACAACCCTTACCTGAAATCCGCGCAGGCCGACGTGCAATCGGCCGAAAGCCAGTACGAAGTCGCCAAGTCGCCGTTCTATCCGCGCTTCGACGCCGAGGCTGCCGTGGGCGCGAACAACAACGTGCAGGGTGACAAAGGCCACGACAACGAATGGCGGGTCGGCGTGGTGATGAACTACAACCTGTTCCGCGGCGGCAGCGACAAGGCGCGCCTGGCCTCCGACTCGCACAAGATCAACCAGGCCATGGATATCCGTAACAATGCCCTGCGCCAGCTCAACGAGAACATTCACCTGGCCTGGAACGCCATGGTCAATGCCAAGAAACAAACTCCGACCGCCCGTGAATACGCCGACACCAGCAAACGCGTACGCATTGCCTACCAGGATCAGTTCGGCCTCGGTCAACGGACCCTGCTGGACCTGCTGGACAGTGAAAACGAACTCTACAACGCTAACCGTCGCTACACCGAAGTGCGCTACACCGAAGAGTTTTCGATGTACCGCGTCCTGGCGAACATGGGCCAGTTGTTGAGCAAACAAAGGGTTGTACTGCCCGCCGACGCGATCGCCCAGACCGAAGTGAAAAACGAAGCTCGACTGCCTGATATGAAGTAGTGCATGGGAGGGTTCAATGACCAGCATGGAACCCGGCAACACCGGTGTCGATCCGCGCCTGAGCTTCGATGACCCGCTTCTGGACGGTCTGCTGATCCTCTGCAAACTCCATGGCGCGACGGTCAGTCGCGCCAGCCTGAGTGCCGGGCTCCCCATGGCACACCAACGCCTGAGCCTGGACCTGCTGCCCCGCGCAGCGGCCCGGGCCGGTTTGCAGGCGCGTTTGCTGCGCCGTGACCTCAAGGACATTTCCCCGCTCAACCTGCCCGTGCTGCTGCTGCTCAACAACGGCCGCACGGCCGTCCTGCGCCGTTATGGCGAGGACGGCAAGGTGCTGATCCTGCCCAGCGAAGCCGACGGCGGCGAACAATGGCTCAGCGCTGAAGAGCTGGCCGAACACTACAGTGGCCAGGCGTTGTTTGCCCGGCCACGCCACGAACTCGAAGACTTGCGCTCGCCGCTGGTGCCTCGGGTCCAGGCCTGGTTTCGCGATACGCTGAAACTGTCGAAATGGCTCTACAGCGATGCGCTTCTGGCGAGTTTCCTGATCAACCTGCTGGGTCTGATGGTGCCGCTGTTCGTGATGCAGACCTACGACCGTGTGGTGCCGAACCAGGCCACTTCGACCTTGTGGGTGCTGGCAATCGGTTTGCTGATCGGCACCGTTTTCGAACTGGTGCTGCGAGTCGTGCGCGCGCACTTGCTGGATACTGCCGGCAAGAAAACCGACGTGATCCTGTCGGCCACCCTGTTCGAGCGCATCACCGGCATGGCGATGAAAGCACGGCCGGCGACCATCGGTGGTTTTGCCCAAAGCATTCATGACTTCCAGGGCCTGCGGGAGTTTCTCACCGCTGTGACCCTCACCAGCCTGATCGACCTGCCCTTCTGCCTGCTGATGCTGCTGGTGATCGGCCTGCTCGGTGGCTGGCTGGTGGTGATCCCGATTCTGGCGTTTCCCATCACCATTATCTTCGCCATGGTGATCCAGGTACGCCTGCGCGACACCGTACAAAAGAGCCTCAGCCTCGGTGCCGAACGCCAGGCACTGTTGATCGAAACCCTTAGCGGCCTGGAAACCCTCAAGGCCTGCAGCGCCGAAAGCGAACGCCAGCACAAATGGGAAAGCACCCACGGCGCCCTCACCCGCCTCGACAGCCATGCGCGCAATCTCTCGGCCCTGGCCACCAACGGCACGCTGTTCATCCAGCAGCTGTCGGGCATGGCGACCATCGTCGCCGGGGTCTACAGCATCATCGCCGGCAACCTCAGTGTCGGTGCCCTGGTGGCCAGCTACATGCTCGGCAGCCGGGTGCTGGCGCCACTGGGACAGATCGCTGGCCTGATCACCCGCTACCAGCAAGCGCAACTGACCATGAAAAGCACCGACGCGCTGATGGGCCTGCCCCAGGAGCGCGACGCCAGACAACGGCCGCTGGAGCGCACCCAGCTGCAAGGCGCGCTGGATGTCGTCGGCGTGAACTTCCACTACAACGGCCAGAGCGCTCCCGCCCTGGCCAACATCAGCTTCAGTGTGAAACCCGGTGAACGCATTGGCATCATCGGCCGCAGCGGCTCAGGCAAAAGTACCCTGGCGCGGCTGGTGATGGGGTTCTACGAACCGGATGAAGGCCAGTTACTGCTCGACGGCCTGGACTTGCGACAACTGGACGTCGCCGACCTGCGGCATCAGATCGGTTACGTCGCCCACGACCTGCCGCTGCTGGCCGGCAGCCTGCGCGATAACCTGACCCTCGGCGCGCGCTACATCAGCGACTCACGCATGCTCGAAGTGGCGGAAATGACCGGGGTCACCGAACTGGCCCGGCAACACCCGCACGGCTTCGACCGGCCCGTGGGCGAACGCGGACAACTGCTGTCCGGCGGTCAGCGCCAGGCGGTTTTGCTGGCCCGGGCATTGTTGCTCGACCCGCCGATCCTGTTGCTGGACGAACCTACCAGCGCCATGGACAACAGCAGCGAAGACGTTCTGCGGAAAAAACTCCACGGCTGGGTCCAGGGCAAAACCGTGCTGCTGGTGACTCACCGCACCTCGATGCTGAGCCTGGTCGACCGGTTAGTGGTGCTGGACAACGGACGGATCGTTGCCGACGGCCCGAAAGAAGCGGTCATCGATGCACTGCGCAAGGGCCGTGTCGGCTCTGCGGCTGTTTAGGAGTTGGCCATGTCTGCTGACCTGCCTGTAACAACGAAAGCACGTGGCTACTTCAACAGCTTCGGCAAAAGCGCCGAAGTCGAATTCATGCCGGAAACCGCCGGCGCCTCATTGCAGGACTCACCGCGCTGGTCGCGAATCACCGTGTGGCTGGCCGCCGCGCTGGTCGTCAGCGCACTGGTCTGGGCTAAATTCGCCGTGTTGCAGGAAGTGACCATGGGCGAAGGCAAAGCGATTCCGTCGAGCAAAGTCCAGGTGATCCAGAATCTGGAGGGCGGCATCGTCACTGAAATTTTCGTCCGTGAAGGGCAAATGGTGAACAAGGGCGACACCTTGCTGCGCCTGGATGACACCCGCTACCTGTCGAACAAGGGCGAAAGCGAAGCCGATCGCTATGCCTTGACCGCGCAGGTCGAACGGCTTTCGGCCGAGGCTGAGGGTCGGCCGTTCAAGCTATCAGAAGAAGTGATCGCCAAAGCCCCGCAAGTGGCCGAAGACGAGCGCTCGCTGTACGAGCAGCGGCAACGTCGACTCGCGAGCGAGCAGCGCACGCTGACCGAGCAACTTCGGCAAAAAACCCAGGAGTTGGCAGAGTTCCGCTCGAAACAGGGACAGTTCAGCTCCAGCCTGGCGCTGCTGCAACAAGAAATGAACATGTCCACGCCGCTGGTGGGCACGGGTGCGGTGTCACCGGTGGAAATCCTGCGGCTCAAACGCAGCGCCGTGGAGATTCGCGGCTCGCTGAACGCCACCACCCTGGCGATTCCCCGGGCCGAATCGGCGATCAACGAGATCAAAAGCAAGATTGATGAGTCGGAACAGACCTTCCGCTCGGAAGCCGCCAAAGAGTTGAATGAGAAACGCACCGACCTGTCGAAAATCACGGCATCGAGCATCGCCATCGACGACCGTGTCACCCGTACCACGGTCGTATCGCCGGTGCACGGCATCATCAAGTTGTTGAAGGTCAACACCATCGGCGGCGTAGTTCAACCGGGCAGTGACATGGTGGAAATCGTGCCGCTGGAAGACAACCTGCTGATTGAAGCCAAGGTCCGCCCGCAAGACGTTGCATTCCTGCATCCGGGCCAGAAAGCCATGGTCAAGTTCAGTGCCTACGACTACACGATTTACGGCGGCCTGAGCGCCAAGCTGGAGCTGATCGGTGCCGACACCATCACCGACGACAAGGGCAACAGCTTTTATCTGATTCAGGTGCGCACTGACAAAAACCATCTGGGCGGGGATGTGAAACCGCTGCTGATCATCCCGGGGATGGTGGCGACGGTGGACATTATTACCGGGGAGAAAACGGTGCTGGATTACTTGCTTAAACCGGTGTTGAAAGCGCGGACCGAGGCGATGCGGGAGCGGTAGTGATTATCCGGGTTTTGTGGTGATTGATCTGGCCTCATCGCGAGCAAGCTCGCTCCCACAGTGTCCGTGTCGTACACAAAATCTGCGAACATGACAAAACCTGTGGGAGCGAGCTTGCTCGCGATGAGGCCGGCAAGACCACCGATCATTTTTCAGAATGATTACGCTGGTAAACCTCCTCCCCCATCGCCGCAATCTGCCCATCGATCAATGCCTCGAATGGCTTTAACAACGGCGCAAACGAAGTCGGTGCCTCAAGGGTTTCAAGCGCCTGCACAATCGCCTCCACCGTCGACAACGCTCCCGGTCCCGGCGCCTTGCGCAGGCGATAGCGGGACACACCGCCTTCGGCCAGCGTCACCCTCGGCAACGCCGCCAGCAGCGGATTGAGGTGCAGCATCTTGCGCGCCTTGCGCCAGGTGCCGTCCGGGACGACCAGCAACAACGGTTCGTCTGTCGCGGCATAAGCCTGCATCGGCTGCGCATCGTCTCCGGGGAACAACAAACGCGCCTGAAATCCAGGCTGATTGAGCAATGCCGGCAAATCCTCGAACACCTCCCCCACGATCAACTCGGCATTGTTCAAACCCAACGCTGCCAACCGCGCTGTATTCAGCGCATGGTTCACTTCGCCCGGATGCTGCAACAGCAACACCCGGCTGCGGCTGTCGAGGCTCGGGATCAACGGGCACAGGCAGTGGCTTTGCGGGCGCAGGCAGCGCGGGCAGTGGATTCTGGACATCTTCTCAGGCCTGATTCAGTTGGGCTTTAAGCAAGTCGCGGAACGTCTGGATCAGCGGCTCGCGGCTGCGGCCCCGGCGCACGATCATCGAGAACGGCGCCTGATAACCGAATGTCGCCGGCAGCAACACCCGCAAGTCGCCCTTGTCGGCCCAAGCCTGGGCGTAGTGCTCCGGCAAATAGCCGATGTAGGCGCCGGACAGCACCAGAATCAACTGGGCTTCCATACTTTCCACGGTCGCGGCGCTGTGCTTGAAGCCGTGACGCGCCAGTTCAGCCTGGCTCCAGTAGCCACGACCGACCATGCGCTGCTGGGTGATGACCTGCTCGGGAATGCGCCGCTCATTGAACAGTGGATGGCGCGTGCTGCAATACAACCAGTGTTGTTCACGGTACAGCGGCATGTACACCAGGCCGCTCATGCGCGTGGAGAACGCACCGATGGCCAGGTCAAGACGGTTGTCCTGCACGCCGAGTTGCAATTCGTAAGGACTCATGACCGACAGGTGCAAGTGCACGGCCGGGTGTTCCTGGCTGTAGGCGCCGATGGCTTCGGCGAACGGCAGAGCCTTGTCGCTGACGGTGGAGTCGATCACTCCGAGGTTCAACGTACCGCGCAACTCGCCCTTGAGCGCGGCGGCGTACTGCTCGAAGCCCTCGAGTTCGCCCAACAGACGCAGGGTTTCCTGATGGAACAGCTCACCCTTGCTGGTCAGGCTGAAACCGCCACGACCGCGATGGCAGAGCACCAGGCCCAGGGCCGATTCGAGCTGGCTCATGTAGGTGCTGATGGCCGACGTCGAGAGATTGAGTTCCTGCTGGGCGTTGGCGAAGCCCTGATGCCGCACCACGCTGACGAAGATGCGCAATAGTTTCAGGTCGGGTAAAGCGTTGGCCATGTCGGGCTCCGGTGGAAGGGAACACAAACCCTGTGGGAGCGGGCTTGCTCGCGAAAGCGGTGTATCTATTTACATTGATGGCGACTGATACGACACCTTCGCGAGCAAGCCCGCTCCCACAATGGTTGCAGTGCTCACCCCTGGATTGCCAGGCATCAGGGGTTCTGCGTATGGCGTGAAGTCTATCGCTGCCACATCAATTAGTTTAGAAAAATCTGAACTAAGTATTTGCCCGTAGCGATTCTTCCCGGCCACTACATTTCGCAGAATCGGCCCACAACGGTGCCCGTACCTTCCGTGAACGGCGCAACCCTATAAATAAAACAACGACGATGAGGCCCTACCCGTGGACAAGATTCTTCACCAACCACTGGGCGGTAACGAAATGCCGCGCTTCGGCGGCATCGCCACCATGATGCGACTCCCCCACTTGAGTACCGCTGCCGGCCTGGACGCTGCCTTCGTAGGCGTACCGCTGGACATCGGTACCTCGCTGCGCCCAGGCACCCGTTTCGGGCCTCGCGAAATCCGCGCTGAATCGGTAATGATCCGCCCGTACAACATGGCGACTGGCGCTGCGCCGTTCGACTCGCTGTCGGTTGCCGACATCGGCGACATCGCCATCAACACCTTCAACCTGCTGGATGCCGTACGGATCATCGAAGAATCCTACGACAACATCCTCGAACACGATGTGATCCCCCTGACCCTGGGCGGCGACCACACCATCACCCTGCCGATCCTGCGTGCCATCCATAAAAAGCACGGCAAGGTCGGCCTGGTGCACATCGACGCTCACGCCGATGTGAACGACCACATGTTCGGCGAGAAAATTGCCCACGGCACCACCTTCCGTCGTGCTGTCGAAGAAGGCCTGCTGGACCCGGACCGTGTCGTGCAGATCGGTCTGCGCGCCCAGGGCTACACCGCTGACGACTTCAACTGGAGCCGCAACCAGGGCTTCCGTGTGGTTCAGGCCGAAGAGTGCTGGCACAAATCGCTGGAGCCGCTGATGGCTGAAGTCCGCGAGAAAGTCGGTGGCGGTCCGGTCTACCTGAGCTTCGACATCGACGGCATCGACCCGGCCTGGGCACCTGGCACCGGCACCCCGGAAATCGGCGGTCTGACGACCATTCAGGCGATCGAGATCGTTCGTGGCTGCCAAGGCCTCGACCTGGTCGGTTGCGATCTGGTAGAAGTCTCGCCCGCTTATGACACCACTGGTAACACCTCGCTGCTGGCCGCCAACCTGCTGTACGAAATGCTCTGCGTACTGCCTGGCGTAGTCCACCGCTGAGGATGGTTCATGAACGAGCGCGATCAGGTTTTGAAAGCCGCCGCCGATCTGGTGTCCGCTTTTGCCCGTAACGATCGCGAAGCCTACTTCGGCGCGTTCAGCGCCGATGCCAGCTTCGTCTTCTATACCCTCGAACAGCCCCTGCTGTCGCGCGACGCCTACCAGGCGATGTGGGACAGCTGGCGCGCCGAGGATGGCTTCGAGGTGCTCTCGTGCACCTCGAGCAACGCTTTCGTCAGCCTGCAGGGTGACGTGGCGGTTTTTATCCATGACGTAGCCACCGAGCTGCGCATGCAAGGGGAGCAGCACTTTAGCCAGGAGCGCGAGACGATTGTTTTCAAGAAACAAGCGTCTGGCCAAGAACAACAAGGCCTATGGCTGGCCTGCCACGAACATTTGTCCGCGATGCCGGAAGGGCTGCCACCCCCTTAGCCAACACAGGTGACGCTCACGCACGATGAGCGCGCCTTTATGATCGGAGCTGATCATGAATAACAACAACAAAGACCAAAGCCTTACGCAAATTGAAACCTACGGGGTCGAACAGATCCCGGACAACGAACGCACCGCTGGCCCGACGGATTTGTTCCGGATGATCTTCGGTGGTTCCAACACCTTTGCTACCGCCGTCCTCGGCAGTTTCCCGGTGCTGTTCGGCCTGTCTTTCCAGGCAGGCGTCTGGGCGATTGTGCTGGGCGTATTGCTGGGTTCGCTGATCCTCGCGCCAATGGGCCTGTTCGGTCCGATCAATGGCACCAACAATGCCGTGTCTTCCGGTGCGCACTTCGGCGTGCACGGGCGGATCGTCGGCTCGTTCCTGTCGCTGTTGACCGCCATCGCCTTCTTCTCACTCTCGGTGTGGAGTTCGGGTGATGCGCTGATCGGTGGCGCCAAACGCCTGATCGGCCTGCCGGAAACCGACCTGACCCTGGGCCTGGCCTACGGTCTGTTCGCGATTCTGGTACTGACCGTGTGCATCTATGGCTTCCGCTTCCTGTTGTGGGTCAACAAGATCGCGGTGTGGAGTGCCAGTCTGCTGTTCCTGCTGGGCATCTTCGCCTTCGCAGGTCCTTTCGATGCGAACTACGCCGGCACCGTGAACATGGGTCAACCCGGTTTCTGGGCCGCCTTCATCGGTGCAGCGCTGGTGGCCATGAGCAACCCGATTTCCTTCGGCGCGTTCCTCGGCGACTGGTCGCGCTACATCCCGCGTGACACCTCCAAGCGCCGGATCATGGCGGCGGTGGTGATTTCGCAGATCGCAACGTTCATCCCGTTCCTGTTCGGCCTGACCACCGCCACCATCGTAGCGATCAAGGCACCGGACTACATCGCGGCCAATAACTATGTCGGCGGCCTGCTGGCAGTCTCGCCGAGCTGGTTCTTCCTTCCGGTGTGCCTGATCGCAGTGATTGGTGGCATGTCCACCGGCACCACCTCGCTCTACGGCACCGGCCTGGACATGTCCAGCGTGTTCCCACGGGTACTGTCGCGGGTCAAGGCCACGCTGCTGATCGGTGTGATGTCGATTGCCTTCATCTTCATCGGACGCTTCGCGGCCAACCTGGTGCAGAGCGTGTCGACCTTCGCCGTACTGATCATCACCTGCACCACCCCGTGGATGGTGATCATGATCATCGGCCTGCTGGTGCGTCGCGGCTTCTACTGCCCGGATGACCTGCAAGTATTCACCCGCGGTGAAAAAGGTGGCCGTTACTGGTTCACCCACGGCTGGAACTGGCGTGGCCTGGGTGCCTGGATCCCGAGCGCGGCCGTCGGCCTGTGCTTCGTGAACCTGCCGGGGCAATTCGTCGGTCCACTGGGCGAAATGGCCGGCGGTATCGACATCAGCCTGCCAGTGACCCTGGGCCTGGCCTCGGTGGTGTACCTGGCGCTGCTGAGCCTGTTCCCGGAATCGAGCGCAGTGTTCGGCCCGAACGATTCACGCAGCAAGAGCACGGATTCGCTCGCTAAACCGGCGATGCGACAAGTCGCCTGACTGGTGGGAGCGGGCTTGCTCGCGAAGGCGGCGGCACATTCAACACTGATGTGACTGACAGACCGCTTTCGCGAGCAAGCCCGCTCCCACAGGGATTGATTTTCAGCCTCACATAAAAAAGACAATCGGAGACACGCCAGCATGGCTTTGGATTTATTCGTTGTACTCATCTACGCTGCCGCGATGCTGCTACTCGGCTATTACGGCATGCGCAAGGCCAAGACCAACGAAGACTTTTTGGTCGCAGGGCGCAACCTCGGCCCAAGCCTGTACATGGGTACCATGGCTGCCACCGTCCTCGGCGGTGCGTCCACCGTGGGCACCGTGCGTCTGGGCTACGTACATGGCATCTCCGGTTTCTGGCTTTGCGCCGCACTGGGTTGCGGGATCGTGGCGCTGAACCTGTTCCTCGCCAAACCACTGCTCAAACTGAAGATCTACACCGTTACCCAGGTGCTGGAAAAACGCTACAACCCGATGGCCCGCTCCGCGAGCGCGGTGATCATGCTGGCTTACGCGCTGATGATCGGCGTGACCTCGATCCTGGCAATCGGCACCGTCCTGCAAGTGCTGTTCGGCCTGCCGTTCTGGATCTCGGTACTGCTCGGTGGCGGCGTCGTGGTGATCTACTCGGCCATTGGCGGCATGTGGTCCCTGACCCTGACCGACATCGTCCAGTTCATCATCAAGACCGTAGGCCTGATGTTCATCCTGCTGCCGATCTGCATGTACCGCGTCGGTGGCTGGGATGAGTTGGTAATGAAACTGCCGGCCGCGAGCTTCAGCTTCACCACCATCGGCTGGGACACCATCATTACCTACTTCATGATCTACTTCTTCGGCATCCTGATCGGTCAGGACATCTGGCAACGGGTGTTCACCGTCAAGACCGCCAAAGTGGCTCAGGTTGCCGGTACCGCTGCCGGTATCTACTGCATTCTCTACGGTCTGGCCTGCGCCCTGATCGGCATGGCTGCACACGTACTGATCCCGGATCTGGACAACGTCAATAACGCCTTCGCCGCCATCGTCAAACTGTCCCTGCCGGACGGTATCCGTGGCCTGGTCATCGCTGCCGCGCTGGCCGCCATGATGTCCACCGCCAGCGCCGGCCTGCTGGCTGCTGCTACCACCCTGACCGAAGACCTGCTACCGAAACTGCGTGGCGGCAAACAGTCGAGCCTGGCGATCAACCGCCTGTTCACCCTGTTGACCGGCTGTGTGGTTCTGGCCATTGCCCTGGTCGTGAACGACGTGATCAGCGCCCTGACCCTGGCCTACAACCTGTTGGTGGGCGGCATGCTGATCCCGCTGATGGGCGCGATTTTCTGGAAACGCGCCACCACCGCCGGCGCCATCGCCAGTATGGGCATGGGCTTCGCCACCGCGCTGCTGTTCATGTTCAAGGACGGTCTGGATGCCAACACCCCGATCTACTACAGCCTCGGCGTTGGCCTGGTGAGCTTCGTGCTGGTGAGCCTGCTGTCCCCTCGCCCGGTGACTGTGGCCAGCGCTGCCTAAGCTATACATAACGACTTGATGCTTTCTTCGACGGGTGTGGCGTCGGTTGCCACACCCGTTTTTTTTCGTCTGGAGAAAACGTTTTATGAAGATTGTTTCTCGCGACCAGTGGTTCGAAGTGAAACCGCTCAGTGACGGCATCCGCCTGATTCACGAGCCGTACATCCGGCCTTTCTACCGCTGCAACCTCTGGCACATCCAGGGCCGCGACAAAGACCTGCTGCTGGACAGCGGCTCGGGCCTGGTCAGCTTGCGCGAACAACTGCCGTGGATCACCGAACGGCCGCTGGTGGCCGTCGCCAGTCATTGCCACTTCGATCACATCGCCGGTCATCACGAGTTCAACGAGCGCCTGGTGCATCCGGCCGAGGCGGACATTCTCGCCGCGCCGGATGGCGACAACGACTTGAGCAAAGCCTTTGTCGGCGACGACATGTTCGAGGCGCACCCTGATTGCCCGCTGTGCTACGCCGAATACCGGGTCAAAGCCGCGCCGGCCACGGGGTTTGTCGAAGATGGAGATGTGCTGGACCTGGGTAATCGAGTGTTGCAGGTCGTGCACACACCGGGACACTCGCCGGGTGGCATCTGCCTGTACGAAGCCGCCACCGAGACCTTGTTCAGCGGCGACATCATCTACGACGGCCCGCTGATCGAAGACGCCTACCACTCCAACCTCGATGACTACGCCCGCAGCCTGCAACGCCTGCACGCTTTGTCGATCCGCACGGTGCATGGCGGGCACTTCGGCAGTTTTTCCGGAGAGCATTTGCGCAACATGATTGACGAATGGCAGCGTTCACACGGCTAAAGCCTGCTGTACTCAGCGGCAGGGAGAACTACACCCACCTCTTCGAAGAACGCTCATGAAAGAAGCTGCCGTTCGTGCTGTCGTGCATTGCTTTATCAGCCGCCTGCTGGAAGGTCGGGATGACTTCGACGACAACGCCAGCCTGGCGCAGTTGGGATTGGATAAAGAAGATATCGAAGAGCTGATCTTCCATCTGGAAGATGAGTTGGGTGTAACGGCGTTTTCCGTGGAGGAAGACCGGATGCTCAAGACCGCCACGACAGCGAATGACTTGAGCCGGTTTTTGCTGGAGATCGGGCGGGATTGAGGCTGTCAATGGCAAGCATGCTGTTCTGTGGCGAGGGGGCTTGCCCCCGTTGGGCTGCGGAGCAGCCCCAAGCCCCTTCAACCCGGTTACATCTGGCGGACCACGTCGGGCGATTTACGACTGCTTCGCAGCCGGACGGGGGCAAGCCCCCTCGCCACAAAAAGCCCCGAGCACCAGCCTTTCAGAGCTATTCGTTACCGGCGACGCTGCTGGCGTCGGCGCTGTTCGTCATCAGTGCGGATAGGCACGGGTTGCAGCGGCGGTTCGATCAGACCGAGAGCCACGCCCAGGTCATGCAGCCAGTTTTGAATTTTCTCTTTCATGGTGCCCCCTTCAGGGTAGTGCCGAGCGGCCGAAATTCTGTAGCCCCTTCGCACTGATAATAGTCCGAAGTCCAACGCAATGCTCGCGCAAAGTCGCAAGGATCTGTTACTGAATCCATCACAATCAGCCTGTGTTCAGGCAATTTCCTGCGCCTGTACCCATGTCGGCGGATAAACCGCCTGTTGCTGCTCGATCCAGGCATTCAGGTTGGCCCCGACCATGCCCTTGCGCCACATCAGCCAGGTGGTAGCGCTGGCAAATGGTTCGGCCAACGGATGCACTGCCACACTCTCACGGCCTGGCAGGCTGGCAAGCATCGACTCCGACATCAGCGCCACGCCGGAACCGGCAATCACGCAAGCGAGCATTCCCGGATAGGACTCGATCTCCATCGCCCGGCCCATGGCCGCATGGTCATGGGCGAACCAGGCTTCCAGGCGCATGCGGTAGGAGCAGCCCTGGCGAAAGGTGAACACTGAACGCCCTTGCACATCCAGTGCACTGCGCACGGGCGGGTGATCGGCCTCGCTGATCAGCACCAGGCGCTCCTCGCACAAAGGCACGCCGTCGAGCCCGGCCAGTTCCAGCGGGCCATCCACCAGCGCCGCATCGAGTCGGCCGGTGAGCAGGCCTTCGAGCAATTCACCGCTGGGGCCGGATTGCACTTGCAGGTTCACCGCCGGATACAACCGGTGGTAGCGCGCCAACAGCCCCGGAAGGTGGATAGCAGCCGTGCTGTACATGGTGCCGAGCACAAAGTCGCCCGCCGGTTGCCCGCCCTGCACGGCCGCGCTGGCTTCGTCGCGCAAGGCAAACAGCCTGGCGGTGTAGTCCAGCAGGACTTTTCCCGCAGGCGACAGCTGCAAGCGCTGACGCTCACGCAGGAACAGTTCGACACCCAGTTGCTCTTCCAGCTGTTTGAGCCGGGTCGACAGGTTCGACGGCACTCGATGCAGCCGTTCGGCGGCCCGGGTGATGGACCCTTCCTCCGCCACTGCCTGAAAGATGCGCAATTGGCTGAACTCCACGACATTCTCCAAAAAAGAACAAGTTACTCACTATTATTCATTTTTAAAGAAAGTCAATCAGTCCTAGCCTGACGGTCATTGATCCTCCAAACGGAATCCAGACCATGTCTCCCCTGATTCGCCTATCCGCCAGTTTCGTTGCCCTGATGATGGCCATGGGCATCGGCCGTTTTGCCCTGACACCGCAACTGCCGCACCTGCTCAGCGAAGGCCAGATCGACCTGACCGCCGCCGGGCTGATTGCCGCCGCCAACTACCTCGGGTATTTCATCGGTGCGGTGGACGCCATGTTCTCCCGACGTCCACCACAAGTGCGCTGGCGCTTGCTCGGCGGATTGTGGCTCTGCGTGTTGCTGACCCTGGCGTCGTTCTGGGCCAGTGGTTTCTGGTCGCACTTGCTGCTGCGCTTTGGCACCGGCGTGGCCAGCGCCTGGGTGCTGGTGATGATCACCGCCCTGAGCCAGCCGCTCGCGGCAGCGGCCGGGCGTCCAAGGCTCGGCGCCCTGGTCTTCGCCGGACCAGGTTTGGGGATTTTCCTGACCGGTTTATTGGCCTTGGGCTCGAATCTGTTAGGCCAGACATCCGCCACCTTGTGGCTGGTGTACGCCGCCGCAGGTCTGGCGATGCTGCTGGGAATCCTGCCGTTCCTGCCGCAAACGGGCACAGGCGCAACCGCTGCGCCCAGTGCCAGCGCGTCGAGTCATCAAGGCATCGCTCGCCTGGGCTTGATCTACGGCTTGTACGGATTGGGCTACATCATTCCGGCGACCTTTTTGTCGCAAATGGCCAACGCGCAGTTCCATGGCCAATGGCAAGCCGACCTGTTCTGGCCTTGCTTTGGCCTGGCGGCGGCAACCGGCGTGGTGCTGGTGAGTCTGCGTCGACAAAAACCGGACGCCACGCGTCACTGGCTGATGGCGACGTTATGGCTGCAAGCCGCTGGCGTGTTCGCCTGCCTGCTGGGCAACGGGCCAGGCCTGGCGCTGGGTGTGATCCTGTGCGGCACGCCGTTCCTGGCCTGCATGCAACTGGTGATGCAACGCTCCCGGGAACTGGCCCCGCACGCCACCCAGCGCAATGCCGGCCTGTTGACGGCCTGCTTCGCCGTGGGCCAGCTCAGCGGACCATTGCTGGCGGCGCTGAGCAGTCATTTCAGTGGCGGTTTGCAGCCGGCACTGGTGGTCGCCGGCAGCGGCTTGCTGATCGCCGGCGGTCTGTTGATCGCGCCGGTCAGTGCTGACCGAGGGCTTTGCGCAAACGACGACGCAACCACTGCTCAGCGCTGACAAAGGTGATGCCCGCCAATACCAGCACTGCGCCGATGATGAAGTTCAGGCTCAGCGCCTCGCCCAACAGCACCACCCCGAACGTGACGCCGAACAACGGCGTCATGAACGAAAACACCGCGAGGTTAGCCGCCAGGTAACGGCGCAGCAGCCAGAACCAGACGAGGTAACTGAAGAACGACACGACCACGCCCTGAAACAGCACACTGGTCACTGCCACGGAGGTCAGGCTGACATGGGTTATCTGGCCGCTGAGTAGCGCAATCAATAACAGACCGAAGAAACCGACAATCAACTGATAGAACAGCGTCAGGGTCACTGGCGCCTCCGACAGGCGCGAGGCGCGTACCACCACAGTGGTCGCTCCCCAGGCGGCCCCCGCCAGCACACCCAAGGCATCACCCATCAACATGCGGTAATCAAGGTTGTCCCAGGACACGCCCCCGGCAAACGCGATGGCAATCCCGATAAAGGCCAGGACAATCCCCAGCCATTGCAAGGGTCGCAAGCGCTCACTGGGCAACAACCAGTGCACCCCCAACGCAGTGAAGATCGGCGCGGTGTAGAGGAACACCGACATGTGCGCCGCCGTGGTCAGTTGCAGGCCTTCGGAGATGAAGAAGAACTCCAGGCCGAACAAGGCGCCGGCCAACAAACCGCCGCGCCAGGTTGTACTCACCTGGTTCCAGCCGCCCTTCCAGCAGATCAGCAGCCCGACCAGCAACGCCGACATACCGGAACGTCCGGCCGCCTGCATCACCGGCGCAATATCGGCCGCCGCCCACTTGATCATCACCTGCTGAACGCCCCAGACCAGGCACAACCCGACCATCACTTGCAGGGCAAACCCGTCGGCGCTGCGCCGAGTGGCGCTCACCGGAACACCTCGAAGACACAATCCATGGCAAAGACTCGGCAGTAAAAGCAAAGCCCCGGCCTTCTCGTTGAAAAGAAAACACCGGGGCGAAAAATCAGTTGTCGATTATTAACCAGAAGGCCGGAAAATGCCGCCTGCCAGAGACCTTCACTTCTCTGCTTGCGCCATCCTGGCCTTCTGTATTGTCAGGCAATCAACTCAGTTCGATACGGTCGGCATGAATGACAATCTGGCCATTCTTGTACAACGCGCCGATGGCCTTCTTGAAGTTGCCCTTGCTGACACCGAACAGGCTGCTGATCAACGCTGGATCGCTCTTGTCGCTGACCGCCAGGGTGCCGTTGTTTTCGCGCAACCTGGCGAGGATCTTCGAGTTCAGGCTGGTGGCCGCTTCCTGACCGACCGGTTGCAGGCTCAGGCTGATTTTGCCGTCGGCGCGAACTTCCTTGATGAAGCCCTTTTCTTCTTTACCGGCGCGCATGAACTTGAAGATTTCGTTCTTGTGGATCAGGCCCCAATGCTTGTTGTTGATGATGGCCTTGAAGCCCATGTCAGTGGCTTCGGCCACCAGCAAGTCCACTTCCTGACCCGCGGTGTAGTTGGCAGGGGTCTTGTCCAGGTAGCGGTCCAGGCGCGCGGTCGCGGTGATGCGACGGGTGTGCTTGTCGAGGTAGACGTGCACCACCACATACTCGCCCGCCTTCATCTGCCGTTTCTCTTCGGAGAACGGCAGCAACAGGTCCTTGGGCAAGCCCCAGTCCAGGAATACACCGATGCTGTTGACTTCAACAACTTTCAAACTGGCGAATTCACCGACTTGAACTTTCGGCTTTTCAGTAGTTGCGATGAGTTTGTCATCGCTGTCCAGATAAATAAAAACGTTGAGCCAGTCTTCATCTTCGGTAGGAATATCTTTTGGAATATAACGATTAGGCAGAAGGATTTCGCCATCCGCGCCACCGTCCAGATATAAACCGAAGTTAGTGTGTTTAACCACTTGCAAACTGTTGTAGCGCCCGACTAAAGCCATGTCCAATACCCTCATTGCGTGGGCGGCATTCTACCCGGTTTTAAGCGTCGCGTTTGGCACCCGGCCCGGTGGCACGAGAAAATCCGCTGAAAGCCTCAATTTTCCCGGGTTTGCATCGCACACCTGTCCGCTCGTCAGACCGATCCGGGCATTTACGCCACGTCCAGGCCAGCGTAACGCGGTATTTTTCAAGGCAATGTTCTTATTTAAAACAGCAGCTTAGGCGCATATTTCAAATATCGACCGATGACTGATTGCCCAGTCTTCACGAGTATTGCGAGGGGATATTTGCCAAGCAATTATCAGGTGTTTCCTGTACGATGCCTGGCCAAGTTAATTTTCTACAGGTTAATGGCCGCCATGCGCGTAAAAGCATCCACCAGCAAAGCAAAGCCAGCTCCAGCCGTCGAAACCAGCGAATCGATCAACAGCCAGATCGCAGCGTTCCTCAAGTCCGGCGGTGAAATCCAGCAAATTGCCAAAGGCGTCAGTGGCCAGACGTTCGGCCCGTCCAAGCAGATCACCCTGGGCAAAAAGTAATCCCCTCGCGTCACCTGGTCCCAAAGCGCTTTGAGCTTCGAAGCGCTTGGACTGGAACCCTCGCTTCTCCCCTGCGCCACTCCTCCAGATCCTGTGAAAATCGCCGCCCGGTCTTCATTGCCGATCATTCGCCGGTATCCTTGCACGCGTCGGCATCAAGCGTTGCAATGGGCTCACCAGCCTGCCTCACTGTTCATGAAATGACGCCTGTTCAAACCTTCCTGTTTATCGGCTGAACTGCCGGGTTCATCCCGGGTTCACATGAGAATCAGAGCCGAAGACTGGCTTTCGCAAGGATTCGTCCATGTCCCGCTGGTTTAAACATTTCGCCGTTGTGCTCACCGTCGCCCTCGCCCTCGGCGCGTGCAGCCGCATAGGCCTGGCCTACCGCAATCTCGATGTGATCATCCCATGGACGCTCAGCGACTACCTGGACATGAACGGCGAGCAAAAAAGCTGGCTGAACGAACGCCTGAAGGAACACCTGAGCTGGCACTGCACCACCCAATTGCCCGGCTACCTCGACTGGCTGGACCGCCTGCAAACCATGATCGCGACCAACCAGGTCACCGATACCGCATTGCAGGCCCGCGCCCAGGAAGCCGAACAAGCGATCGCCGAGACCGCGCGGGAAATCACCCCGTCGGCCATCGAGTTGTTGCAAGGGCTGGATGACAAGCAAGTCGCCGAAATGAACGAAGCCTTTGCCAAGGACCAACGCAAACGCCAGGAGGAATACCTCAAGCCCTCCCTCGACCAGCAGATCAAGGAGCGCGGCGAGCGCATGGAAAAGCGCCTGAAGGACTGGCTCGGGCCACTGAGCACCACCCAGCAACAGCGGGTAGCCACATGGTCCAGCGCCTTGGGCGAGCAAAACATCCAGTGGCTTGCCAACCGTGCCCATTGGCAGAAGCAGTTCAGCGCGGCCGTTGCACAACGCCACAGTCCACAATTCCCACAACGAATCGAGACACTTCTGGTCAATCGTGAGAGTTTGTGGACGCCCGCCTATCGCCACGCCTTTGCCAACACCGAAGCTCAGGCACGTTCGCTGTTCGTGAATCTGATGGCTGAAAGTACGCCGGCTCAGCGTGAACGTTTGCTGAAAAAAATCGAGGGAGTGCGCAAGGACTTCAGCGACTTGAAGTGCTTGAAAGCGGCGAAACAAAGTTAAGCACTACACAATGCCATGTGGGAGCGAGCTTGCTCGCGATTGCGGTCTCACTGTCAAAATCAATGTTGAATGTGATGGCCTCATCGCGAGCAAGCTCGCTCCCACAGAGGGGCCACACAAACTTCAGGCAATCTGCGCTTCATGTAGCAGGCGCTCAGCCGGGCTTTTGCTGACGAGCGACCGGCGGTATGTCGAATTCCACGCAAGCCAAACGACTAGGCTGTGTAAGTCACCTCCCCGCCCCACGCAGGAGAAAACAATATGAACATTCAGAATCATCCCGTCGTGTCGCGGGAAGAATGGCTCGCCGCACGCAAATTGCACCTTGCCCACGAAAAAGCCTTCACCAAGGAAAGGGACAGACTCAGCGCCGAACGCCGCGCCCTGCCCTGGGTGAGAGTCGACAAGGACTACCGCTTCCAGGGCCCCGGCGGCGAACTGAAACTGGCCGACCTGTTTGGCGGCCGCAGTCAGCTAGTCATCTACCACTTCATGTTCGCCGAGGGTTGGGACGAGGGCTGTCCCGGTTGCTCATACCTCAGCGATCACATCGACGGCGCCAACCAGCACCTGGCCCACCATGACGTGGCCGTGGTAGCGGTTTCCCACGCACCGTTCGCCGAATTCCAGGCGTTCAAACGGCGCATGGGCTGGAAGTTCGACTGGGTGTCGTCAGCAGGATCTGACTTCAACTATGACTTTGGTGTCTGTGCCCGAGCCGAAGACGTCGCCGCCGGAAAGGCTACGTACAACTACGAAAAAACCGACGGCTCCGAGGAAGAACTCCCTGGCCTCAGCGTGTTTTATCGCAATGACGCCGGCGAAATCTTCCATACCTACTCTACTTATGCCCGGGGCCTGGACCTGCTGGTCGGCGCCTACAACTACCTCGACCTGACGCCCAAGGGCCGCAACGAGGACGAAATCATGGAGTGGGTGCGGCATCACGACAAATATGAGGAACAGGAGAAGTCGAGCTGCTGCCATAGTGGTTAGCCCCAGACACCGAGGCGCGGCCTTCGCGGGCAAGCCACGCTCCCACACACAAAATATGTGTTCACACCAGGCCCCTGTGGGAGCGGGCTTGCCCGCGAAGAGACCCGACCATTCAACACAAAGTCCCCAGATTAAAAACAAGGCCAAGACAATGAACGTCACCCTCAAAACCCTGCCCCCGGCCCGCGTCGCCTACCTGCGCTACACCGGCCCCTACGGCCCGGGGATCGGTACCTTCTGGCGCGAAACGGTGGCCCCGTGGATGATCGAAAACAACCTGCTCAACCGCGTGCGCTACGGCATCGGCCACGACGACCCGAGCACCACGCCAGCGCAATACTGCCGCTACGACGCCTGCGTCGAAGTGCCCGCCGATTTCGAACCCAAATACCCGTTCGCCGTCACTCACCTGCCCGGTGGCCGCTATGCCGTCGCCGAATTCACGGGGCCAGCCAGCGAAATTCCAGCCGGCTGGTGCGAGATGTGCACGCAGTGGATGCCGCAAAGTGGCCTGGAATACGACCAGCGCCCGGGGTTCGAACGCTATCCGATAGAGGCTTCCTACGATGAAAAGACCGGGTTCATGGAGCTGCAGATGTGTATCGCGGTGAAAGACTGATCGAGACGGGCATCCCGGGGCCGCCCATACCTTTGACTGAACTTCCCCCCCGAATAGTGCCAGGTGATGGATCAGCGCTTGAAGGAATTGGAATCGGCAGAAAAGAAAACTGAGCGTTGATAAACATCAGACATGAAAAAACCCGGACACTGTCCGGGTTTTTCGTGGGGCACTTACAACGACTTACTCAGCCGCCGGCGCTTCCGGCTTGCGGCGCTTGAGCGGGGCCATGCCGTCCTTGCTGACCAGGGAATCGCTCTTCGGCCGGTTGACGCTCTTGCGCTTGGTCGGGGTCTTGGCGGCAGTTTTTTTCTTGTCGCCCTTGGCGTCGGTCTTTTTCTTCTTCACGCCGACGGCCTTGCCCGAGGCCTTGACCTTTTTCGGTCCGCCGTAGGTGCCTTTCACTTCCTTGATGGTACGGCGCTCGAAGCTCTGCTTGAGGTAGCGTTCGATGCTCGACATCAGGTTCCAGTCGCCGTGGCAGATCAGCGAGATGGCCAGGCCATCGTTACCGGCGCGGCCGGTACGACCGATGCGGTGCACGTACTCGTCGCCGCTGCGCGGCATGTCGAAGTTGATCACCAGGTCCAGGCCGTCCACGTCCAGACCGCGGGCAGCGACGTCGGTGGCCACGAGGATTTTCACGCCGCCCTGCTTCAGGCGGTCGATCGCCAGTTTGCGATCCTTCTGGTCTTTCTCGCCGTGCAGCACGAACGCTTTGTATTCCTGCGCCACCAGGCGCCCGTAGATACGGTCGGCCATGGCCCGGGTGTTGGTGAAGACGATGGCCTTCTGGTAGGTCTCGTTGGCCAGCAGCCAGTTGACGATCTGTTCTTTGTGCTGGTTGTGGTCAGCGGTAATGATTTGCTGGCGGGTGGTGTCGTTCAGCTGGCTGACCGCGTTGAGCTGCAGGTGCTCAGGGTTGTTCAGGACCTTGGCGATCATCTCGCGCAGGCCGGAACCGCCAGTGGTGGCGGAGAACAGCATGGTCTGCTGACGATTCGGGCATTCGTCCACCAGACGCTGCACGTCCTCGGCAAAGCCCATGTCGAGCATGCGGTCGGCTTCGTCGAGTACCAGGACTTCGACTTCCTTGAGGTCGAGGTTGCCGGCGTTCAGTTGCTCGATCATCCGGCCCGGCGTACCGATCAGAATGTCCGGCACCTTGCGCAGCATCGCAGCCTGGACCTTGAAGTCTTCGCCGCCGGTGATCAGGCCGGACTTGATGAAGGTGAACTGCGAGAAACGTTCAACTTCTTTCAGCGTCTGCTGGGCCAGCTCGCGGGTCGGCAGCAGGATCAGGGTCTTGATGCTGACGCGGATTTTCGCCGGGCCGATCAGACGGTTGAGGATGGGCAAAACGAATGCAGCGGTTTTGCCGCTACCGGTTTGCGCCGTCACCCGCAGGTCACGCCCCTGGAGCGCCAGCGGAATGGCCGCGGCTTGCACAGGCGTTGGCTCGACAAATTTCAGCTCGGCCACGGCTTTGAGCAGGCGTTCGTGCAGGGCGAATTGGGAAAACACGGGTGCTACCTCGAAGAAATGCAAAAAAACAGCTGCATAGGGTAACGGTTTCGAGCGCTCAGGCCGAGTTTCTTTATACAAATGGCGGTAAACAGTTGGTTTTTTGTTGCCTGATTTTTCCTCAAACGTAATACAAAGCGTCTTAAATGCTCTAATCCCCCCTCGCGCCCTACAGAAGAATCGTTTTTAACCATGGATATCAAACAGCTCTGGATCAACGCCCTGGACCTTTGGGGGGCCCTCGACCAGCACCCGCTCGTGCATTCCAGCCTGGCATTGCTGCTGTTACTGGCCATTGCGCTGTTCCTCGGACGGGTGGCGCGCTATCTCATTCTTCACGCGGCCAAAATGCTCGGCCGCCAGCCGGCCTTGCACTGGGTCAATGATTTCCTGCAGAACAAGGTGTTCCATCGCCTGGCGCAGATCACCCCTTCGCTGGTGATCCAGTTCGGTCTCAATCTGGTACCGAACCTGAGCAAGACCAGTCTGGGTTTCCTCGGCAACGTCGCGCTGTCCTTCACCTTCCTGTTTCTGCTGCTGGCGGTCAGCGCCCTGCTCAATGCCCTGCTGGACATCTACGCCCGCACCGAGCACGCCCGCACCCGCTCGATCAAAGGCTATGTGCAACTGGCGAAAATGGTGTTGTACGTGTTTGGTGCGATCGTCATCGTCGCCACGCTGATCGACCGCTCGCCGCTGTTGCTGCTGTCGGGTCTGGGTGCCATGTCGGCGGTGATTCTGTTGGTCTACAAGGACACGCTGCTGTCGTTCGTCGCCAGCGTGCAGTTGACCAGCAACGACATGCTGCGGGTCGGCGACTGGATCGAAATGCCCCAGGTGGGCGCCGACGGCGATGTGGTGGACATCACCTTACACACGGTCAAGGTGCAGAACTTCGACAAGACCATCGTCTCGATTCCAACCTGGCGCCTGATGTCCGAGTCGTTCAAGAACTGGCGCGGCATGCAGGCTTCCGGTGGTCGCCGGATCAAACGCAGTCTGTTCATCGACGCCAGTGGCGTGCGCTTCATCCGCGATGATGAGGAGCTGAAACTGTCCCAGGTGCATTTACTGACCGATTACATGAGCCGCAAGAAAGCCGAGCTCAAGGCGTGGAACGAAGCCCAGGGTAACGTCGCGGCGATGTCGGCTAATCGTCGGCGGATGACCAATATCGGGACGTTTCGGGCCTATGCGTTGGCGTACTTGAAAAGTCACACAGAGATCCAGCCGAACATGACCTGCATGGTCCGCCAGATGCAGACCACGGCCCAAGGCATTCCGTTGGAGATCTACTGCTTTACCCGCACCACGGCATGGGCCGACTACGAGCGGATCCAGGGTGATATTTTCGATTACCTGCTGGCGGTGCTGCCGGAGTTCGGGTTGAGCCTGTATCAGCAGCCGAGCGGAACGGATTTGAGAGCCGGGTTGTTGCCGGCGGTACTGGGCGCGAGTCATATTCCCGAAGCCGAAAAGCGCAGGGTGTAACACCACATAACCTGTGGGAGCGAGCTTGCTCGCGATCGCTATTTCACAGCCGACATCTTTGCCGACTGTCATGCCGTCATCGCGAGAAAGCTCGCTCCCACAAGGTTCAATGAACAGCCAAAGACTTGCGTATCCCCAACCGACTGATCCACACCGCCAGCAAAATCACCGAACCACCGAGCAACAACCGCCCCAGTTCTTCATGCTGGTTCCAGATCAGCAGATTGATCAGCAACCCCACGGGCACGTGCAGGTTGTTCATCACCGCGAGGGTCCCGCCATTGACCAGGCACGCGCCTTTGTTCCACCAGTAGAGCCCCAAAGCGGTCGAGACCAGGCCGAGGAACAGCAGCACGCCCCATTGCAGCGGTGCTTCGGGCAGGAAGTTCTGTTTGCCGAACAGCAGAAACGCCGGCAATGCCACCGCCAGTGCGCCAAGGTAGAAATAACCGAAGCGTCGGTAGTGCGGCAGATCGCTCGGGTGGCGGGCAACCAGGTGTTTATAGAGCACCTGCCCGGCGGCGTAGGTGAAGTTGGCCAGTTGCAGCAACAGGAAACCCATGAAGAAGTCCGGGTTGATCCGGTCAAAGCGAATCACCGCCGCCCCCGCCACTGCCACCAGCGCCGCAACCAGGGCCCAGGGATTGAAGCGACGATTCAGTGCATCTTCAATCAGAGTCACATGCAACGGCGTGAGGATGGTGAACAGCAACACTTCCGGCACCGTCAATACGCGAAAGCTCAGGTACAGGCAGACGTAGGTCACGCCGAACTGCAACGCGCCGATCAGCAGCATGCCGCGCATGAACGCCGGCTCCACCGAACGCCAGCGGGTCAGAGGAATGAACACCAGCCCTGCCAGCAGCACACGCACCAGCACCGCGAAGTAACTGTCGACATGACCGGCCAGGTATTCGCCGATCAAACTGAAGGAAAACGCCTGGATCAGCGTGACAAAAAGTAGATAGCCCATGCTTGCCTCATTTCGAATGGCGGCGACGATAACGGGTTTTGCTACTGATCGCGAACACCCAAACAATACAAAAATCCATTGTGGGAGCGAGCTTGCTCGCGATGACTGAGTGTCAGTCGACAACACCTTGTCTGACACACCGCAATCGCGAGCAAGCTCGCTCCCACAGGGTTTTGCAGGTGTTCGTCAGATCGCAGGCAAAAAAAAGCCCGATCTCTCTAAAGCGTTCAATCGGGCCAGAGCACTCAGGAGCAACAAGTGCGAAGGGAGGTTCGATGCGCGTGCAGGCTTGAAGGGTTGCGCCAGGTCACTAGACCATCCAGCGATTATCCGGCGATTAACGGGTCAGGCCACTTGCGAAAGCTTGGCGTTCGCCTGGTTCAGGCCTTTCTCCTGGAAGTCACCGCCCAGGTTCATGCCTTCGGCGTGGATGAACGTCACATCGTGGATACCGATGAAGCCCATGACCTGACGCAGGTACGGTTCCTGGTGATCGGCGGCGCTGCCGGCATAGATGCCGCCGCGAGCCGTCAACACGTAGGCGCGCTTGCCGCTGAGCAGGCCTTGCGGGCCGGTTTCGGTGTACTTGAAAGTCACGCCGGCACGCAGCACATGGTCGAGCCAGGCTTTCAGGGTGCTGGGAATCGCAAAGTTGTACATGGGCGCGGCCATGACCAGTACATCGGCGGCGAGCAATTCGTCGGTCAACTGGTTGGAGCGTTCCAGGGACGCCTGCTCGATGTCACTGCGCTGCTCGGCGGGTTTCATCCAGCCACCCAGCAGGTTGATGTCCAGGTGCGGCACCGGCTTGACGGCCAGGTCCCGGACGGTGATCTGGTCATTCGGGTGAGCGGCTTTCCACTGGCTGATGAAGGTCTGGGTCAGTTGACGGGAAATCGAGTCTTGCTGACGGGCACTGCTTTCGATGATCAGAACGCGGGACATGGGATGTAGCCTCCATCTGAGAATGCTGTAGGTCGATGGAGTGAAGGTTAAACAGAGTCATATCGATGAAAAAGCGCAAATAACTGCTATAACCCATCAATAAATTCGTTTATAAGCTCAACATACTCTGCGGGAGCGGGCTTGCTCGCGAAGGCGGTGTGTCATTCACGTTGATATCGACTGACACGGCCTCTTCGCGAGCAAGTCCGCTCCCACAGGAGATTGCTGTCATTTCGGGGTGCAGGTCAGCTCGATGCGCAGCTTGATGATGTTGCGGCTGAACTTGGCGGTGGCATTTTTGTGCTTGCCGGCCGGTACGTCGATCTTGCGGGTACGTGGAGCTTCCGGACCATTGATGAAAACGGCTTTGCAGCTTGCATCGACGTCGCCGTAGTTGGCCACCTGAATGGAGCCGATGTCGCTATCCGTGTCGTAGGTCTGGTAATCGATCTTCATGCCGTTGAGGTCTTTCTTCACATCGATCGGGTAAGCCATCGCCGTCAGCGGCAGCAGCGCCAGCAGCACACAACAGAATTTTTTCATTCAGCAGCCTCCAATAAGGGCTGCCAGCTTAGGACAAGAGGAGCTCAACATGAAAGCGCCCCGCGTGACCCTTGATCAATGGCGAACGCTGCAGGCCGTGGTCGATCACGGTGGTTTCGCCCAGGCCGCCGAGGCGCTGCATCGCTCGCAATCGTCGGTCAGCTACACCGTGGCACGCATGCAGGATCAGCTCGGCGTGCCGCTGCTGCGCATCGACGGACGCAAAGCCGTGTTGACCGAAGCCGGCGGCGTGCTGTTGCGGCGCTCCCGGCAACTGGTGAAACAAGCCAGCCAACTCGAAGACCTGGCCCATCACATGGAACAGGGCTGGGAAGCCGAAGTACGCCTGGTGGTCGATGCCGCTTACCCAAGCGCCCGCCTCGTCCGCGCCTTGACTGCATTCATGCCGCAAAGCCGTGGCTGCCGGGTGCGCCTGCGTGAGGAAGTGCTGTCGGGCGTGGAGGAAGTCCTGCTCGAAGGTGTTGCCGACCTGGCCATCACCGGGTTCAGTATTCCCGGCTACCTGGGCGCGGAATTGAGCGACGTCGAGTTCATCGCGGTTGCCCACCCGGAACATCCCCTGCACCGCCTCAACCGCGAACTGAGCTTCCAGGACCTGGAAAGCCAGATGCAAGTGGTGATCCGCGACTCGGGGCGCCAGCAACCACGGGACGTCGGCTGGCTCGGTGCCGAACAGCGCTGGACCGTCGGCAGCCTGGCCACCGCCGCGACCTTCGTCAGCAGCGGCCTGGGTTTTGCCTGGCTGCCCAGGCACATGATCGAACGGGAACTCAAGGAAGGTACGCTCAAGCTGCTACCGTTGGATCAGGGCGGTAGCCGCAACCCGAGCTTTTACCTGTATTCGAACAAGGACAAACCGCTGGGACCTGCCACGCAGATTCTCATCGAACTGCTGCGTACGTTTGACACTGCACCACTGGACGCACCGTTCGCCGCCCCCGAACAAGCCTGACACGGAGTGTATGCATGGCCTATTTCGAACACGAAGGTTGCAACCTGCACTATGAGGAATATGGCCACGGCACGCCGCTGCTGCTGGTCCACGGTCTCGGCTCCAGCACCCTGGACTGGGAAAAACAGATCCCGACACTTGCCACCCGTTACCGGGTGATCGTTCCTGATGTACGCGGCCATGGCCGCTCCGACAAGCCTCGCGAGCACTACAGCATCGCCGGCTTCAGCGCTGATCTGGTCGCGCTGATGGAGCATCTGAACCTTGGCCCGACGCATTATGTGGGACTGTCCATGGGCGGCATGATCGGCTTTCAACTGGGCGTGGATCAGCCGCAACTGCTGAAAAGCCTGTGCATCGTCAACAGTGCACCCGAGGTCAAGCTGCGCAGCCGCGACGATTACTGGCAGTGGTTCAAGCGCTGGAGCCTGATGCGCGTGCTGAGTCTGGGGGCTATCGGCAAGGCCTTGGGCGACAAGTTGTTCCCCAAGCCCGAGCAGGCAGAATTGCGACAAAAGATGGCCGAGCGCTGGGCAAAAAACGACAAACATGCTTATCTCGCCAGCTTCAATGCCATTGTGGGCTGGGGGGTCCAGGAACGACTTTCGAAAGTCACCTGTCCAACCCTCATCGTCAGTGCCGACCGTGACTACACACCGGTGGCGCTGAAGGAAAGCTACGTAAAACTGCTGCCCGATGCGCGGCTGGTGGTGATCGCCGATTCACGCCACGCCACGCCGCTGGACCAGCCGGAACACTTCAACCAAACACTGCTGGACTTTCTGACCGCAGTCGACACCACCACTCAGGATCACTGACCCATGCTGAAAAAAATCGCCCTCGCCGCAGGCTCCGTCCTGTTTGCCGCCAACCTGATGGCCGCGACGCCGGAAAAAGCCCCGCATGTGCTGCTTGATACTTCCAATGGTCCAGTCGAAATCGAACTGGATCCCGTCAAGGCCCCAATCAGCACCAAGAACTTTCTTCAATACGTTGACAGTGGCTTCTACAACAACACTATTTTCCATCGTGTGATTCCAGGATTCATGGTTCAAGGTGGTGGTTTCACTCAACAGATGCAGCAAAAAGAAACCAAGACGCCGATCAAGAACGAATCGAAGAACGGCCTGCATAACGTCCGTGGCACGTTGTCCATGGCTCGGACTTCCGATCCTGATTCGGCCACCAGCCAATTCTTCATTAACGTCAAGGACAACGATTTCCTCGATCAGGGTGACGGTTATGCCGTTTTCGGCAAAGTGGTCAAAGGTATGGAAAATGTGGACATCATCGTCAATTCGCCAACCACCGTTCGTGGTGGCATGAAGGACGTACCGGCCGACCCGGTCTTCATCAAGTCGGCCAAGCGCATCGACTGAGACTAAGCTGAACAGGGATGTTCGAGCGGCGCAGGTGTTCCGGCGCCGCTCATACTGTTTAAAGGAGAGCCCCTGTGCGGGGCAGTGAACCAATGCTCTATCGCCGTTTTGAAAAACTGATCGATATCTTCCGTGACGCGCCGACGGCGTCCCCGCCGGACCGTGTATTCCCTTTTTATACCTATTACCTCAAGCAGGTCTGGCCGAGCTTCGCCGCCCTGCTGATCGTCGGGCTGTTCGGTGCATTGATCGAGGTCGCGCTGTTCAGCTACCTGAGCCGCATCATCGACCTGGCCCAAGGCACCCCGAACGTCGATTTCTTCAAGGAGCATGGCCTCGAACTGGCCTGGATGGTGGTGGTTGCCCTGATCCTGCGCCCGGTGTTCGTAGGCCTGCATGACCTGTTGGTGCACCAGACCCTGAGCCCCAGCATGACCAGCATGATCCGCTGGCAAAACCACAGTTATGTGCTCAAGCAGAGCCTGAATTTTTTCCAGAATGATTTCGCCGGGCGCATCGCCCAACGCATCATGCAAACCGGCAACTCACTGCGCGACTCCGCCGTGCAGGCCGTGGATGCCCTGTGGCATGTGTTGATCTACGCCATCAGTTCCCTGGTGCTGTTCGCCGAAGCCGACTGGCGCCTGATGCTCCCGCTGCTGACCTGGATCGTCGCGTTCATCAGCGCCCTCTGTTACTTCGTACCCAGGGTGAAGAATCGCTCGGTGATGGCCTCTGATGCGCGCTCCAAACTCATGGGACGGATTGTCGACGGCTATACCAATATCACCACCCTGAAGCTGTTCGCCCACACCCATTTCGAACAGCAATACGCCCGCGAAGCCATCAAGGAACAAACTGAAAAGGCGCAACTGGCCGGCCGCGTGGTCACCAGCATGGACGTGGTCATCACTAGCCTGAACGGCTTGCTGATCGTCTGCACCACCGGCCTCGCCCTGTGGTTGTGGACCCAGTCGCTGATCACCGTCGGCGCCATCGCTCTGGCCACTGGCCTGGTGATCCGTATCGTCAACATGTCCGGCTGGATCATGTGGGTGGTGACCGGCATCTTCGAAAACATCGGCATGGTGCAGGACGGTTTGCAGACCATTTCGCAACCGGTCACCGTCACCGACCGCGACCAGGCAAAACCCCTGGCGGTGGCCCGTGGCGAAGTGCGTTTCGAGCATGTGGATTTTCACTACGGCAAGCAGAGCGGGATCATCGGCGACCTCAACCTGAGCATCAAAGCCGGTGAAAAAATCGGCCTGATCGGCCCGTCCGGTGCTGGTAAATCGACCCTGGTGAACCTGCTGCTGCGCCTGTATGACGTGGAAGGCGGACGCATCCTGATTGACGGCCAGAACATCGCCGACGTCAGCCAGGAAAGCCTGCGCGAACGCATCGGCATGATCACCCAGGACACCTCGCTGCTGCACCGTTCGATCCGTGACAACTTGCTGTATGGCAAACCCGACGCCACCGACGCCGAACTCTGGGAGGCCGTGCACAAGGCCCGGGCCGACGGTTTCATTCCTTCACTGTCGGACGCAGAGGGCCGCACCGGTTTCGATGCCCACGTTGGCGAGCGCGGGGTGAAACTCTCCGGTGGCCAGCGCCAGCGCATCGCCATTGCCCGTGTGCTGCTCAAGGACGCGCCGATCCTGATCATGGACGAAGCCACGTCAGCACTGGATTCGGAAGTCGAAGCGGCGATCCAGGAAAGCCTCGAAACCCTGATGCAGGGCAAAACCGTGATCGCCATCGCACACCGGCTCTCGACCATCGCCCGCATGGACCGGCTGGTGGTGCTGGAAAACGGCAAGATCGCCGAAACCGGCAGCCATGCCGAACTGCTGGCCCATGGCGGTTTGTATGCACGCTTGTGGCAACACCAGACCGGCGGGTTTGTCGGGATCGACTGAGCAGTGCTGCGACCACAAAACCTGTGGGAGCGGGCTTGCTCGCGAATGCGGTAGATCATTCAACAACGATGCCGACTGACACACCGTCTTCGCGAGCAAGCCCGCTCCCACAGGGATTGGCGTGACCGATAGACCCAAAACACCGCCAGAACCCTTCAACAACGGGGCCTGGCGGTTTTTTCTGCCTGCTGGAATTCTGAAAAAACCCTGCTGTACTCACTGCAACGTTCTGGAGGTGGTTCTGCAGTCCATCGGCTGGATGCTCAAGGCTGCATAATCTCGAAAGGGCTCACTCTCATGTCTCTGTTAAAACGTTCGGCTACAGAGTTGGTAGGTACGTTCTGGCTGGTGTTGGGTGGTTGCGGCAGTGCGGTGCTGGCGGCGGCTTTTCCGGATGTGGGGATCGGTCTTCTCGGGGTGTCCTTCGCGTTTGGCCTGACCGTGCTGACCATGGCCTTCGCCATTGGCCATATTTCCGGCTGTCATCTCAATCCTGCGGTATCCCTTGGCCTGGTGGTGGGTGGGCGGTTTCCGGCCAATGAATTGCCGGCCTACATCATTGCCCAGGTCATTGGCGGCGTGATTGCAGCCGCCCTGCTGTACTTCATTGCCAGCGGCAAACCCGGTTTCGAACTGGCGGGCGGATTGGCATCCAACGGCTATGGCGAACACTCGCCCGGCGGCTATTCGATGGCGGCAGGGTTTGTCTGTGAACTGGTGATGACGGCGATGTTCATCCTGATCATCCTCGGCGCCACTGACAAACGTGCACCGGCTGGACTGGCACCGATTGCCATCGGCCTGGGGCTGACGCTAATCCACCTGATCTCGATCCCGGTCACCAACACCTCGGTCAACCCGGCGCGCAGCACCGGCCCGGCGCTGATCGTCGGCGGCTGGGCGATTCAACAACTGTGGATGTTCTGGGTCGCACCGCTGCTCGGTGCAGTCGTCGGCGGCGTGCTGTATCGCTGGTTGGGCAAGGAAGACACCTGACACACTGCACGGTGAAGATCAGCCTTGTCGATAAGGCAAGGCTGACTTCGCATCCTCCGCATAAGCCAGTACCCCCAGCCGCTCCTGCTCCAGGAAGTCTTTCACCGCCGCTTTCAATCCCGGATGGCGCAAGTAGTGCCAGGAATGGGTGATCACCGGCTCGAATCCGCGAATCAATTTATGCTCCCCCTGAGCCCCCGCATCGAAGCGCTGGAAACCGTTGGCGATGGCGTAGTCCATGCCCTGGTAGAAGCAGGTCTCGAAATGCAGGCGGTCGAACTCTGCCAGGCAACCCCAGTAACGCCCGTAGAAACTGTCGCCCCCCACCAGGCTGAAGGCCATCGCCACCGGCCGTGATCCCTGTTTGGCCAGCACCACGCGAATCGATTCGGGCATGCGTTCGGCCAACAGGCTGAAAAATTCTCGCGTGAGATACGGCGCTTGCCGGCGCACCGCGTAAGTATTGGCGTAGCAGGCATAGACGAAGTCCCACTGTGTCTGGCTCAGCTCTCGACCTTCAAGCCACTCGAATTCAATGCCCTGCCCCGCCACTTGCTCCCGCTCTTTGCGCATCTGTTTGCGCTTGCGCGAACTGAGCACGTCGAGGAAGTCCTGAAAATCCCGGTAGCCGCGATTCTGCCAGTGGTATTGACAGCCAACGCGCTGCAACCAACCGGGCTGCTCGCTCAATGCCGCGTCGGTGAACGCATCGGTGAAATTGATGTGGGCGCTGGAGAGCCCTTCAAGCTCAAGGTAACCCGGCAGGCTTTTCAATAACTCGAAGCCGTCTTCGACCGTGGTCGCCAACAGCCGTGGCCCGGTGACGGGACTGAACGGCACGGCGGCCAACAGCTTGGGGTAGTAGTCGATGCCGGCGCGTTCACAGGCATCGGCCCAGGCGTGATCGAACACGTACTCGCCGTAGGAATGCCATTTGCGATAACCGGGCAGCGCAGCGATCAGGCGGTCACCTTCAACGTGCAGCAGATGCTCGGGCTGCCAGCCGGAATGGGGCCCGACGCTGCCGCTGTCTTCCAGTGCGCTCAAAAAAGCGTGACGCAGAAAAGGCTGACTCTCCGGCACCAGGGCGTCCCAGGTCCGTGGGGCGATTTCTGACAGTCTTTGCAGGCGTTGCAACGGCATCACCATCCTCACTCTTCATGGCGTGAAAGCCTCGCGAGTATCGCCGATCGCTCTCCTTTGCACACGGCCAATTCGACGACAGTGCTCTAACTCAATAGTTCACGACGACTTTGTATCGTCATCGACATGACATCACATCGCCACCGCTCTGTCATAAACCATAGCGATACTGGCGCCTGTTTTTAGAGCGCCGGGTTATACCCGGCCACTGTTTTCCGCCCCTTACGGTCGGTTGTGTCCGGATGGCTCTGTCATCCCCTCTCATCTTCGGAGATTGATATGCGTCTTGCTTCCACGAAAACTGCGGCGGCCTTGTGTGGTGGCCTGCTGTTGGCCATGAGTGTTCCGGCCAGTGCCGCAGTCGACGCCAAACTGCTCGACATGCTCAAGGCTAACGGCTCGATCACCAACGCGCAGTACAGCGAACTGCAAGCCGAGCTGGCCAGGGATCAGAAAGACCAGCAGATCGCCCGTCAGGCTCAGCAAGAGACTAATGAGCAAATCGCGGCCACCGCCAAGAAAACCGATGCTCTGAGCACCTTCGACCAGAAACTGGCCTGGGCCGCCAAGACCCAATTCAAGGGTGACGTGCGTTTCCGTGAAGAAACCGTGCACAACGATGGCGTGCCAAACAACAAGGACCAGGATCGCCAGCGCATTCGTGCCCGCCTGGGTGCCTACAGCGAAATCAACCCGCAGGTCGACACCGGTATCCGTATCGCCACCGGCAGCAATGACGACGCTCGTTCGACCAACCAGGACCTGAACAACTACTTCGACAAGAAGCAGATCTGGCTGGACCAGGGTTACATCGACTACCACCCTGACGCGATCAAGAACCTGCACCTGGTTGGCGGCAAGATGCCGCAACAATGGGTGAGCATGGGCGACATCATCTGGGACAGCGACATCAACCCTGAAGGCCTGGCCGTCACCTACAAGTACCCGCTGAGCGGCAGCACCGAGCTGTTCGGTAGCGCCGGTCACTACACCCTCAAGGACAACGTCGACGGTGAAGGCGTGCAGTTCAAGCACGACCTGCGCCTGTACGCTGGCCAGTTGGGTGGTCGCTTCGCCATCACCGACAGCATGAAAATGACGCTGGGCGGCAGTATCTACTCCTACGACAACGACAGCAGCAGTGCCTGCCCTACCTCCGGCACCGTTACCACGCCATGCGCCCTGGCCGTCAACGGCAACAGCCCGAACGAAACCTTCAAACTGTACGAAGGCTTTGGTCAGCTGGACTTCACCAACCTGCCGGTTCCGCTGTCGCTGTACGGTCAGTACGTCAACAACACCGATGCCAGCAACGACCAGGACACTGGCTGGCTGGCCGGTGTGAAGTCCAAGCTCTACGGCTTCAACCTGGACTACAACTACCGCGACGTACAGCGTAACGCTGTGGTGGGTGCCTTCACCGACTCCGACTTCGCCAACGGCTTCACCGGTTCGCGCGGCAGCAAGCTGAAAGTGAGCTACGACCTGGACAAGAACTTTGCCCTGGGCGCGACCTACTTCATGGCGACCTCGGACCAGACCAACGCCAACATCAACAAGAAAGATTCGGACATCAACACCCTGCAGCTGGATGCCGAAGCCAAGTTCTGATTTACCCCGCTACACGACCCGGGCAAGGAAGCCCGGGCCGCTTTTACAGCCTGGCGTTGGTGTGTCGGTCCCCATCATCCTCCGACACGTCAACGCCGGGCTGTTTTCAATTCCCCGCCTGCACATATTCATTTGTGGCGAGGGGGCTTGCCCCCGTTGGATCGCGAAGCGATCCCAAGACCAGTCACCGCGTTTTACCAGAAACACTGTGTCAATCTGACTTGCGGCTACTACGTAGCCGAACGGGGGCAAGCCCCCTCGCCACAAAAGCCCCGCAAAAAAAGATCGCAGAATCAGCGCTTGCGCAGCAACACGCTACCAATCGAATAACCGGCGCCGAACGAGCTGAGCACGGCCAGCGAACCGGCGGCCAGATCGTCCTGGTTCTTGTGGAAGGCAATCACGGAGCCGGCGGAACTGGTGTTGGCGTAGGTGTCGAGAATCACCGGCGCTTCCTGTTCGGTGGCGTCGCGGCCCAGCAGTTTCTTGACGATCAGGTGGTTCATGCTGAGGTTGGCCTGGTGCAGCCAGAAGCGCTTCACGTCGCTGACGTTGAGCTGGTTCTCTTCCAGGTGCGTAGCCACCAGTTCGGCCACCATCGGGCACACGTCGCGGAACACCTTGCGACCTTCCTGCACGAACAGTTTGTCCCTGGCGCCAATACCCTCTTCCGCCGCGCGGTTGAGGAAGCCGAAGTTGTTGCGGATGTTGTTGGAGAACTTGGTCAGCAGCTTGGTGCTGACGATGTCGAACTGGTACTTGGACGTCGCCAGGTCGGCACGTTCGATGATCACCGCGGTGGCGGCGTCGCCGAAGATGAAGTGGCTGTCGCGGTCACGGAAGTTCAGGTGGCCGGTGCAGACTTCCGGGTTGACCATCAGGATCGCCCGGGCCTGGCCCAGTTGCACGCTGTTGGCGGCGGTCTGGATACCGAAGGTCGCCGAAGAACACGCCACGTTCATGTCGAAACCGAAACCCTGGATGCCCAGCGCTTCCTGGACTTCGATGGCAATGGCCGGGTAAGCGCGTTGCAGGTTGGAGCAGGCGACGATCACGCCGTCGATGTCGGCGGCAGTCTTGCCGGCGCGCTGCAGGGCTTGCTCGGCAGCGCCGATGGCCATTTGGCACAGCACCGACCACTCGTCGTTGGAGCGTTCCGGCAGGCGCGGGGCCATGCGTTGCGGGTCAAGGATGCCTTCCTTGTCCATGACAAAGCGGCTCTTGATGCCAGAGGCTTTCTCGATGAACGCGGCGCTGGACTCGGTCAATGCTTGCACTTCACCGCGTGCAATGGCATCGGCGTTGTCGGCGTTGAATTGCGCCACGTAAGTATTGAAAGACTGCACCAGCTCTTCGTTGGAAATGCTGTTGGCCGGGGTGTACAGGCCGGTGCCGCTGATGACGACGTTATGCATGGTCGTGTCTCTAATCTGTTCAGGCAGAAAGCATTGGCACCGTCGTACCAACACGCAAAGGGTCTATTCCCGTCCGGGGACGCAAACCTGGCATCGCTTTATTCCGACCCGCCCGTAACCATGAAGGCTCAAAACCGCGGGGCCGGCGTTTATAGGCGCGAAGTTTGCCATAAACGTGGGCATTTCGCCCCTATTTGCTGGATCAAACTCCCACTGATACACCACCTGACCTGTGGGAGCGGGCTTGCTCGCGAAGGCGTCGTGTCAGTCGATACCACTGTTGCCTGATACACCGCCTTCGCGAGCAAGCCCGCTCCCACAGGATATTGCACCGGTCTCGGGTCTACGGCTCGACTTGCGACCACTGCTTGTTCAGGCGCTTGTCGGAAATCGGCACCTTGGTCCCCAATTGCTGGGCAAACAGCGACACCCGGTATTCCTCCAGCCACCAGCGATACAACTCCAGCTGCGGATCGCGCTTGCCTTCCTGAGCATGTTTGTTGGCGCGGGTCTGGTATTGCGTCCACAGGCCGCTCAATTCACCGCTCCAGACACGGTCCCGCTGAACCTGGGCGCCGATTTTTTCGAAACGCTGTTCGATGGCCTTGAGATAACGCGGCAACTCCTTGAGCCACTGCATCGGCGTTTCCCGCACAAACCCCGGATACACCAGGTGGCTGAGTTGCTGCTTGATGTCGTTCAGGGCCACGGCTTGCGCAAGATCAATCTTGCCCTTGAAGCGCTTTTGCAGGCCATGCCAATGCTTGAGGATTTCCAGGGTCAGCTTCGCCACACGCTCGGCGTGCTCGGTCCAGGCGCCACGCTTGCGCTCGGCCAGCGACGCCAGACCGGCACCGTCACGGGGCAACGGCTCTTCGCCTTCGAGAATGCAACTGTCGAGACTGGCCAACAGAATGTCTTCCACCAGCGCATCGACACGCCCCATGTCGCGGTACAGCAGGCCCAGTTCGGTCAGGCCCGGCAACTTGCCACGGAGGAATTTTGCCGACTCGGCCAGTTGCTGCATCAGCAAGCGTTGCAAGGCACGGCGATGCTGGAACTCGGCTTCGGCCGGGGTCGAGAAACGCCCTTCCTTGACCGTGCCGGCTTCTTCCACCAGCGCCGGATAGACCGTCATCGACAGCCCGGCGATCTTCTGTTGGGTTTTCTCGGCCACAGCGGCGAACACTTTCGGCTCCACCGGCTGCTGGCTCCTCGCGGTTTGCGGCACCGCCAATGCCGCCTGGCTGGCCTCGGCGAAACGCGCCGTCAGTTCGGCCAGATCGCGCCCCTCACCGAGGAACTTGCCCTGGCCGTCGACGATTTCCAGGTTCATCCGCAGATGGCTTTCGACCTGCTGCGCCGCCTCGGCCCAGGCCTCATCGCTGACCCGCGCTCCGGTCATGCGCAGCAATTCGCGACCCAACGCCTGGGGCAGCGAGCCCTCGGCAAAGGTCATGCGCTGCAGGGCGGCCTTGACGAAGTCCGGTACCGGCACGAAGTTCTTGCGCAGGGCCTTGGGCAGGTTGCGCACCAGGGCAATGCACTTGGCTTCGATGACACCCGGCACCAGCCAGTCCAGGCGTTCCGGCGGCAGCATCGGCAACAGCGGTGCCGGCACGCGCAGGGTCACGCCATCCCGTGGATGGTTGGGTTCGAAGTGATAGCTGAGCGCCAATTCCAGATCGCCGATGTGGAGCGTATCCGGGTAATGCTGCGCGGTGACCTCACTGGCTTCACGGGCCAGCACGTCTTCTTCACGCATGATCAACAGTTGCGGATCTTTCTGACTGTTGATCCGGTACCAGCTGTCGAAAGTCGCCGTCTGATGAATCTCCGCCGGCAGACGTGCGTCGTAGAAGGCGTACAGGGTTTCTTCATCGGCAAGGATGTCGCGACGGCGGGCCTTGGCTTCCAGTTCGTCGAGTTGCTCCAGCAGTTGTTTGTTGGCAGTCAAGCACCGGGCTTTCGACTGGATCTCGCCGCGCACCAGCGCTTCGCGGATGAACAGTTCGCGGGACACTACCGGGTCGACCGGACCGTAATGCACCGGCCGGCGACCGACCACGATCAACCCGAACAGGGTGATCTGCTCGAACGCCACGACCTGGCCGCGCTTCTTTTCCCAATGCGGTTCGAAGTGGTTTTTCTTGATCAGGTGCCCGGCCAGCGGCTCGATCCAGTCGGCGTCAATCTTGGCAACCATACGTGCATAAAGCTTGGTGGTTTCCACCAGCTCGGCGGTCATCAGCCATTGCGGGCGTTTCTTGCCGATGCCCGAGGACGGGTGAATCCAGAAGCGCCGCTGACGCGCGCCAAGGTAATCGCCCTCTTCGGTTTTCTGGCCGATCTGGCTGAGCAACCCCACCAGCACCGCTTTGTGCAGCTTCGGATAGTCCGCGGGCTCTTTATTGAGGCTCAGCTGCATGTCGCGACAGATCAGGCTCAACTGACGATGGGAGTCGCGCCATTCGCGCAGGCGCAGGTAATTCAGGAAATTCTTGCGGCACCAATTGCGCAGCGGGTTGGCACCCAGCGCCTGACGCTGCTCTTCGAAACCGCGCCACAGATTGACCAGTCCGGCGAAGTCCGAGTCGGCGTCCTTCCACTGGGCGTGGGCCTGATCCGCCGCCTGCTGACGCTCCGGCGGGCGCTCGCGCGGGTCCTGGATCGACATGGCGCTGGCGACGATCAGCACTTCCTGCAAGCTGCCGAGCTTCGCCGCTTCCAGCAGCATGCGGCCCATGCGCGGGTCCACCGGCAGCCGCGCCAATTGACGACCGAGCGGGGTCAACTGGCTGTTGCGGTCCACCGCCGAGAGTTCTTGCAGCAGGTTGTAACCGTCGCTGATGGCCTTGCCATCCGGCGGTTCGATGAACGGGAACGCGCTGACCTCGCCAAGGCGCAGGTGCAACATCTGCAAAATGACCGCCGCGAGGTTAGTACGGAGGATTTCCGGATCGGTAAATTCCGGGCGACCGAGGAAATCCTCTTCGCTGTACAAACGCACGCAGATACCCGGCTCGACCCGTCCGCAACGGCCCTTGCGCTGGTTGGCGCTGGCCTGGGAAATCGCTTCGATGGGCAGGCGCTGGACCTTGGCGCGGTAGCTGTAGCGGCTGATGCGTGCGGTGCCGCTGTCGATCACGTAGCGGATGCCCGGCACGGTCAGCGAGGTTTCCGCGACGTTGGTCGCCAGTACCACGCGACGGCCCGGGTGCGACTGGAAAATCCGCTGTTGCTCGGCCGGCGAAAGGCGCGCATACAACGGCAGGATTTCAGTGTGCTTGAGCTGAGCCTTGCGCAGCATGTCGGCGGCGTCGCGAATCTCGCGCTCGCCGGGCAGGAACACCAACACGTCACCGGGACTGCGGCGTTCGCTGCGCTCATACGCAGCGATTTCGTCGAGAGTGGCGAGGATCGCCTGATCCACGGTCAAGTCATCTTCGACGCGATTACCTTCTTCGTCCTGCTCAAGCGTCAGCGGGCGATACCAGGTGTCCACCGGGAAGGTACGCCCGGACACTTCGACAATCGGCGCATCGTCGAAGTGCTTGGAAAAGCGCTCCAGATCGATGGTCGCCGAGGTGATGATGACTTTCAGGTCCGGGCGACGCGGCAGCAGGGTTTTGAGGTAGCCGAGCAGGAAATCGATGTTGAGGCTGCGTTCGTGGGCTTCGTCGACGATGATCGTGTCGTAGCGTTCCAGATAGCGGTCGTTCTGGGTTTCCGCCAGCAGGATGCCGTCGGTCATCAGCTTGATCAGGGTGTTGGAGTCGCTCTGATCCTCGAAGCGCACCTGATAACCGACCAGCGCGCCCAGCGGCGTGCCGAGTTCTTCGGCCACCCGGCTGGCCACGCTGCGCGCAGCGATCCGGCGTGGCTGGGTGTGACCGATCAGGCCATGCTGGCCGCGACCGATTTCCAGGCAGATCTTTGGCAACTGGGTGGTTTTACCCGAACCGGTTTCGCCGGCAATGATCAGCACCTGGTGCTTTTCCAGCGCCTTCTTGATTTCATCGCGCTTGGCGGCAATCGGCAAACTGTCGTCGTAACGAATCACCGGCAGGCTGGCCTTGCGCGCCAGCACCTGCTCACAGGACGCCTGCATCCGCGCCACCCACTGGCCCAGCCTGGCCTCGTCGGGTTTCTTGCGCAGCTCAAGCAACTGCCGCCGCAGCCGGTGGCGGTCGGCGAGCATGGCGTGATCGAGGTTTTTCAGCAGTTTGTCGATGGAGGGCGATTCGTCGGTCATCAGGTACGCAATTCAGTCGTCTAGTGGCGCAAGGGGGGCGATTGTCGCAGATTTTACGACCGCTGCGCGGCCGATCGCGAGCAAGCTCGCTCCCACACGGGATCTATAGCGACCACAAAATCGGGGTACGCCACGGTCAAATGTGGGAGCGCGCTTGCTCGCGATCGATTGCGAAGCAATCGCAGAAAACTACTCGTTATCGAGGCCCTTGCGCCGATACGGAAACACATCAATCACCTTCCCCGCCCGAATCGCCTCCTGCAGGCTTTTCCAGTAGTCAGCGTTGTACAGCTCGCCATGCAGTTGATCGAACAACTTGCGCTGCCCCGCGTCGGCAAACAGAAACGGCGGAAACTCTTCCGGGAACACGTCCAGCGGCCCGATCGAGTACCAGGGTTCGGACGCCATCTCATCTTCCGGCGTGCGCGGTTGCGGGATGTGGCGGAAGTTGGCCTCGGTGAGGAAGCAGATCTCGTCGTAGTCGTAGAACACCACCCGGCCGTGACGGGTAACACCGAAGTTCTTCAGCAGCATGTCGCCGGGAAAGATGTTGGCCGCCGCCAGTTGCTTGATCGCCAGCCCGTAATCTTCCAGCGCTTCTCGCACCTGCGCCTCGTTGGCGTTTTCCAGGTACAGGTTCAGCGGGGTCATGCGGCGTTCGGTCCAGCAGTGGCGGATCAGCACCGTGTCATCTTCCACCGACACCGTCGACGGTGCGACTTCCAGCAGTTCTTCCAGGCACGCCGGGGCGAACTTGCTCAGCGGGAAACGGAAGTCGGCGAACTCCTGGGTATCGGCCATGCGCCCGACGCGGTCGACGCTCTTCACCAAACGGTACTTTTCGATCACCGTGGCGCGGTCGACGTTTTTCGACGGCGAGAAACGGTCCTTGATGATTTTGAACACGGTGTTGAACCCCGGCAGGGTGAACACGCTCATGACCATGCCGCGCACGCCGGGGGCCATGATGAACTGGTCATCGGTGTTGGCCAGGTGATTGATCAGCGCCCGATAGAACTCCGACTTGCCATGCTTGTAGAAACCGATCGAGGTATACAGCTCGGCGATGTGCTTGCCCGGCAGGATGCGCTTGAGGAAGCCGATGAACTCCGCGGGCACCGGCACATCCACCATGAAATACGAGCGGGTGAAGGAGAAAATGATCGACACGTCCGCTTCGTCGGTGATCAGCGCATCGATCTGGATACCGCGACCTTCGAGGTGCAACAAGGGAATTGCCAACGGCCATTGCTCATCGGTGGTGTAGATACGCCCCACCAGGTATGCACCTTTATTGCGGTACAGCACCGAGGAAAACAGCTCGACGCTCAACTCCGGGTCCTTGCACACCCAGTCCGGCAGGTTTTCGCGCAGCTGCGCTTCGAGGCGTTGCAGGTCACCGGGCAGGTCGGCGTAATCCTCGCTGAAGCGGTAGTCAGCAAAGATGCTGGCGAGCATGGCCGACAATTGGCCTTGCGGCTTGTAGGTGCGGGTTTGCGCGGCCCGGGCCCGGCGCAGGCTCGGCCGGGTGGTGTGGATGAACATGCAGCCGTCGCTGATCAGGTCATGGCTGAACAGCCCGCAGAAAATCGAGTTGTACCAGGTCTCGGACAGTTCATCGTCGAAGCGCAGGTCGATCAGGCTGATGTAGGCGCTTTTGACCAGCGGCCAGCAACTGACGTCCAGCGTATCGGTGTCAAACGCAGTGCGCAGGCGCTCCACCGTTTCACCGACTTTTTCTTCGTACAGATTGATCCGCGCCGCCGACGCCGATTGCGTCTCTTGCCACCGGGCCTGTTCGAAGCGGGCCCGGGCGCCGTCGGTGATCTGGCGGAAATGCTCGCGGTAATCGTCAAAGCCATCGAGGATCAAGCGAGCGATGTCGGCGGCTGGCCACTGCTGCGGCATGGTGAGACCTCTGCGGGAATTCGGAAGGCTGAGCTTAGCCAGTGAACCGGGTGCAGGAGAAGCGTAATTTTCCCGGCGAATTGAATGCCCGGTTTTCGGTTGCCATCGATCACACACTCAGCAACACTTTCGCCCCTTCATCATGGAAGGAACGCGCTGTGAGCCCCGTCGATATTTTCCGGTTACTGTCCCTGGCGGCCATTTGGGGTGCGAGTTTCCTGTTCATGCGCATCATTGCCCCGGTGATTGGCAGCATCCCTACCGCTTTTTTCCGTGTCTCGATAGCCGCTGCCGGACTGCTGGTGATTCTTGGGCTGATACGCATCAGTTGGGACTTCAAGGGCAAACTCAAGACCGTGATGCTGCTCGGGGTGATCAACTCCGGGATTCCAGCGACGCTCTATTCGGTGGCCGCGCAGGTGCTACCTGCCGGTTATTCGTCGATTTTCAATGCCACGACGCCACTGATGGGGGTGCTGATCGGCGGGCTGTTTTTCCATGAACGGCTTACTGGCGCCAAGCTCGGTGGCGTGTTCCTGGGGTTGTTTGGCGTAGGCGTGCTGACCCGTGCCGGTCCGGTGGCGTTCGATATGGAACTGCTGATGGGAGCCGTCGCCTGCCTGCTCGCAACCACTTGCTACGGCTTTGCGGGGTTTCTGGCCCGGCGCTGGCTCGATCAGGCCGGCGGTCTCGATAGCCGCTTGTCGGCACTGGGCAGCATGCTCGGCGCGACCTTGTTCCTGCTGCCGCTGTTCGGCTACAGCGTGTTCAACCAGCCACCGGCGAGCTGGGGCGGCTGGAGCGTCTGGCTTTCGTTGCTGGGGTTAGGTTTGGGCTGCACGGCGTTTGCCTACATTATTTACTTCCGGCTGCTGAGCTCGATTGGCCCGGTGAAATCGATGACCACGACCTTCTTGATCCCGCTGTTCGGCGTGTTGTGGGGGGCGCTGTTTCTCGATGAGCCACTGTCGATGGCGCATGTGTATGGCGGAATGTTGATTGCGCTGGCGTTGTGGTTGGTGTTGAAGCCGGCGAAGGTGGCTGCCCGATAACTTTGTCGTGTTTGAAATCGCCATCGCGAGCAAGCTCGCTCCCACAGGATTCAGCGCTGATCGCAGACTTGTGTTCAACATTGACCACTGTGGGAGCGAGCTTGCTCGCGATGGCGTCAGCCCAGGCACCGACAATCACAAAGGCCCGGAGCAATGCTCCAGGCCTTCTCGGGTTTACGCCGATTTACGGAACACAAACACCAGTCCGACGATGATCAACAGCATGCCGAGCAGGCTCAACAGCGCCAGACGGTTGCCGAAGATCAGGTAGTCCATCACCGCCGTTACCGCCGGCACCAGATAAAACAGGCTGGTGACGTTCACCAGATTGCCCCGGGCGATCAAGCGGTACAGCAACAGCGTCGCCAGCACCGACACCACCAGCCCCATCCATAGCACCGGCACAATGAAACCGCTGCTGTGTTCGAAGTGAAACGGCTGGAAGGGCACGAACACTCCGCACAACAACAGCCCCGCGAGGTACTGCACCGGCAGCGTTCCGAGGGGATTGTCAGTGATGCGTTTTTGCATGATCGAACCAAACGTCATGCTCGCCAGCGCCAGTAAACCGAAAAACATCCCGGCCAGCGACATCCCGGCCAGTCCGATGCCCTGATAGACCACCATGATCAACCCCGTCAGCCCCAGGGCCAGGCCGAACATCCGGCTCCAGGAGCGCTGGCGCTCCATCAGCACCACCGTGAGGATCGGCTGCACGCCCATGATGGTCGCCATCACCCCGGGCGTGACTTTCAGGTCGAGGGCCAGCAGATAGAAAATCTGATAAGCCCCCAACAACACCACACCGGTGGCCATCGCATACAGCATCGGCTTGCCGCCCTTGGGCAACTTCAGCTTGAGCAACGGCACCAGCAATACCAGACCGCAAAGCGCGATGACGAAACGAAACATCAGAAAGGCAAAGGGCGATGCGTGGGCCAGCCCCCACTTGGAGAAAATCGCCCCGCTGCTCCACAGCAGAACGAACAGGCTCGTGGACGCCGCCGCGAGCGCGGACTTTTTCGAAAGGACAAACATGAATACCACCTGTAGTCAGGCAAAAAGCCAACTCAGCAAAAGCTGAAGTTCAGTAGTTTTTTCAGGCGGGCATGGGACAGCAGATGAAAGCTGATCAGCCCGAAATGCCAACGCCTGGCGGTGATACGACTGCGCACACCGGCGTGCTACTGACAGGTGGGGGGTAATGACTGATCTGCCCGGGCTGCTGATTCCCGCACGGCACGACGCCAGCGTTGACCGCTGAATCGACTACCGCGTTGATGTGGAATGCAGGCATTGGGCTGATCTATTTTGAAGGTGGAAAACGCAGGTCATGAACCTGCCGAGCGCTGACTATAACCAGCGCTCGACACCATTGGCAATGGATGGATCCAGATTCACGTAGCATCAAACTCACGGACGACATCATACAAAATGCCTTCCATTTTACTTTGCGATGCTTGGGCCGAATAAAACTGACGAACATACGCCAAACCATTCTTGCCCATATCGCCACTGCGGACCGGATCGCTGCAAAGCTCAAGGACCGATCGCGCAAGCCCTTTTTCGTCATCCGGCGCGAATGCCAGCCCCGCCTCCGCTTTTTCCATGATTCGCTGCGCTTCGCCACGCACGCCGCACAGTACCGGTTTGGCGCAAGCCATGTAGTCGAGCAACTTGGTCGGTATAGCGCCTTCGAACAGCGGGATATCCTGCAACGTCACCAGGCAGATATCGGCGGCATTCAAGTAGGCATTGGCCTGCTGCTTGGGGACTGGATCAAGAAACTGTACGTTACTCAAGCCCATGTCCCGGGCCATCTCTTTTAACGTCCGACTCATCATCCCGTCCCCCATCAGCACGAACAGAACCTGCGGTTCAGACCGCAAAACGTCTGCGGCCCGGAGTATCACCGCACTATTGTTCGCTTCTCCAAGGGCGCCAAAGTACAGGACAACCTTACGATCCTTCCAGCCCATGCGCTGTCTTGTTTCACAGCGCAACTGTTCGTCTGGATACAATAAATCGAAATTGACACCGCACGTCACCAACTCCACTTTCTCGTGCTCCCAGCCGCGATCGCGAATGTTCTGCTGAATTCCTTCGGTGAGGGCAACGATCCGTCGGGACTTGTCATAAAGTACCCGCTCGATCCAGCTCATGATGGCGATCAATCGACGATTGCGCAGTACCCCCATCTGCACGGCAGACTCAGGCCAGATGTCACGGACTTCGAGCACCAGGGGAATGTGGCGTATTTTACAAACCAGCCAAACGGAAAACATCGGGAAAATCGGAGGTGAGGAAGCAATCACCACATCGGGCCGACTCATGGACAACAAGCCCAACGGACAGGTCAGCGAAAAAGACAGAAAGCTGAGTAACCGACCCAGATAACTTTTGTGCAACTGTGAATAGGTGTAAGTACGCATGACTTTCACCAATCCATCCTGTTCCCAACGCATGAGTCGTTTGTGCCACGGACGGGTAATCGTTTCGCTGCGCATATAGCCCGTCTCACCGCTGACAACGGTCATATCATGACCTCTGTCGGCAAGGAACTGAGTCAGTTCGTAAATCAACGAATGTCCTGGAGACGCATGTCCCTGGTAGTACTGGTAAACCATGCAGACTTTCATTGAAGACGCTCATAGAGTGCTTGCAGCCGAGCACCTTCAACTTGCCAGCTGAACCGTTCACGGACAACGGCAAGACTGTCGCGCCACTCTTGAAGTCTGGCTGGGTCCCGGAAAAAGCCGTCCATAGCCGCCGCCATCGACTGGATACTGGACAGGTCCGCGACCTGCCCGATGTTGCTGTCCGCGACGATACGGCGTAGCTCCGGAAGGTCGCTGGCCAGTACCGGCAAGCCGGCTGCGATGAACTCGAAAAGCTTGTTAGGTGTGCAGTAGAAGTTGTTCAGACAGATCGCCTGATAAGGAATCACTCCAGCATCGGCAGTGGCCGTGATTGCCAGCAGATCCCGTTGTGGCACGGCTGGGTGCAGATGTACACGCTCCTCGAGCCCTAGACGCCTGACTTGAGTAGCGAGCGCTGCCCCCAACTGACCGTCCCCCAGCAACACCAGGTTCACTGTCTGATTCTTGAGCTGTGTCATTGCGTTGACCAGCTCGGGCAAGTGCCGCCCAGCCGACAGCCCGCCCTGGAACAACAGGACCGCGTGACTGCGTGCAATCGCAAAGCGGTCATGCAAGTACCAGGATCGCGGCCCGAGTGGCGACACCCGTTCGGCATTGTGAATGACCTGCACATCGGTCAGGTCGTAACGTCGCTCCAGCTCATTGGCGATCGACGGATTGACCGTAATGACCAGGTCACATGCGCCAATGTGACGTTGCTCGATCAGTGCCCAATTGCGACCTTGTGCACGGCTGAACTCCTGTTCGCAATACAGTTCGTGACTGTCGTATACCAACTTTGCCGAAAATTCGGCTGCCAGCGCACGTCCCACGGCCAGCATCGGCAGGTCGTGGGCCACCACCACATCAGCCCGCATCTGCCGAGCCTGGTCGAGAAACAGGCGCAGGTAAAACCGTTCCTGATCTACCAGAAACCGCCAGGCCAGGGCTTTGAGCAACCGCATAGGGCCGCCATTCATGCTCAGATAGCGGCGCACAAACTTGTACGTCGAAAGTACCCGGTTCTCACGAAGCGCCGTTTGTGAGGCATTCTGCCCGACGCGAGTGACCCGGGAATCATCTTCAACCGGCTCATCCAGCGGCATCGCCAGAATCCGCACTTGCCAACCTGCCTGCTCCAGGCTGTCCGCCTGCAACATGATTCGTCGATCAATCTGTCGGTCATTGCACAACATAAGGATCGAGCGATTGGCTGCGCGGCCTTCAACGTGCATTGAGCGACAAGTCCCCATCAATAAAATTGCGGTGCCAGAGTTCCAGGCACAACAAGCCCCAGACCACACGGCCGAACTCACGCTCGTTATCGAGAGCACTTTCCACGGCCTCTACATTGTACAAGCCGCGTTGGCGCGCCCGGTCAGACAGCAAGGTATCGCGCACAAAATCACGAGCCACACCTTTGGTCCAGGCAGCCAATGGCGTCGGGAAGCCCATCTTGTCCTTACGGTCGAAGATTTGTTGCGGAATAATGTTGCGCACCGACTCCTTGAACAGATGCTTCATGCGTCCACCGGCAAACTTGATGTTCGGAGGAACACGCGCCATGAACTCGACAATGCGGTGGTCCAGCAGCGGTACTCGTGACTCGATGGAGGCGGCCATGCTGGTGCGATCCTCAACGTGCAACAGGGCCGGCATGGAGCCCTTGAGGTCGAAGTAAGTCATCTGGTTGACCAGCGAATGCAAACCTTCCCGATTGAAGATTTTCTGGAAGGACTCGAACGGCGAGTACCCCTTGTCGAAGGCGCCCTGATTGAACAACTGCGACATGCCTTCACTGCGGTCGATCAGGCGAAAATAACGCTGGTCCGCCGATGAGAACAGACCTTCGCGCCACAAGCCCTGCAGCATCGGCTGATAGGTCTTGAGCAGGGGCAAGTTCGGAATGATCGATTCGAGGGACACCGCGTAGCGGTGCTGATGCGCGTTTTCATTGATCGCTCCAGAGAGGCACTTCTCCAGATAGGCGGCCATGTAACGGGCATATCCGATGAACAACTCATCACCGCCCTGCCCGCCCAGCACGACCTTTACGTGTTCCCCGGCCAGGCGCGAAACATAATACTGCGGAATCAAACCGGGACCGGCCAGTGGCTCGTCCATGAAGTGCATCAACTTTGGCAGCACATCTGCCAGCTCGTTACCGGGAATGTAGATTTCGTTGTAATCGGTCCCGGCAAACGCAGAAACCGTCTTGGCATGCCCGGTTTCATCGAACTGCGGGCCTTCGTGAAAAGCGCCGGTGAACGTTTTGAGTTGCTCACCACCCAACATTCTGGACGCCAGGCAGACCACCGCACTGGAATCCAGGCCGCCAGACAGGTGTGCTCCCAGCGGTACATCGGACCGCAGATGCATGCGCACCGAGTCCTCGATAAGTGCCGCCAGGTTATCGACGAAATAACGCTCATCGTGGCTTCCATCGATATCGAACTGCAGGTCCCAGTACTTGCGGGACTTGACCTTCAGTTGATCACCTTCGAACCAGGCATTGAGAAGATAGCCCGGCTCGAGTTTCTGAACGCCCTTGAACAGCGTTTTTTCGTCCAGACAGAACTGGAACGTCAGGTAGTCCTGAAGGCCGTCGGAATTCGCTTCGGCCTTGACGCTTCCGTCGGCAAACAGCGCCTTGATCTCGGAGGCAAAACTGAGCTTGCGGCCATCGAAATGGTAATAAAAGGGTTTGATGCCAATGCGATCACGGGCGCAAAAAAGACGCTGTTCGGCGCGATCCCAGATTGCAAAGGCAAACATTCCCAAGAGTCGATCGACGCATCGCTCACCCCATTCGTGGAAGGCATACAGCAGCACTTCAGTGTCCGAATAGCTGTGCAACGGATGACCGCGGCTGATCAGCTCACGTCGCAACTCCAGGTAGTTATAGATGGCCCCGTTGAAGACGATGGTGTAACGACCGTCTTGCGTTGTCATCGGCTGCTTGCCGTGCTCCGGATCGATGATTGCCAGACGCCGGTGTCCCAGCGCCACAGGACGCGCAGGATCCAGCCAGATGCCCTCGCCATCGGGCCCCCGGTGGCGAATGGAGTCCATCATCTTCAGAACGGAGCCTTTCATCGAATCCGGCGTCCCTGAAACTGTAACGACCCCTGCGATACCACACATAAAAAAATCCTGGATTAAACGAACAATGACTGACGCAGCATCAAAACTTCCTGAGAACCCAGGATCAGCCGATGACGCGTTGATAAATACCCAGCAATTTCGCGCCTTCCACTTCCCAGTTGATTTCCTCACGGGCTTTCATGGCCCCGGTCTTCAACGACGCCAGTTTCTGCGGGTCACTGAACAACTGATTGACAGCGCTTGCTATGGAGCCTGCGGAATTCAGATCTGCCAACAAACCGTTGCCGTAGGTATGCGCGATGTCACGCAGGAACGGCAAATCGTTACTGATGTAGGGCAGTTCGGCGATGGCGAACTCGAACAGCTTGTTAGGGCTGCAGAAGAAGTTGTTCTCGTCGACGCCGTGGTAAGGGATGATCCCCAGATCAGCATCACAGGTCAGTTCGTGCAGGTCATCGGACGGCACGCCACCGTAGAAAAACACTCGCTGGTCCAGGTTTCGCTCGGCGACCAGTTGCTTCAACGTGTCTTCGAACGCGCCATACCCCACCAGTACCAGGTAGGTATTTTCAGTAAAATTGGCCGCAGCCTCGACGATCCGCTCGATCCCCCGATTGTCGGATATCCAGCCCTGATACAACAAAATGTTGGCATCAGCACTCAACCCGAAGCGTTGACGCAGAAGCGACGTCGTCGCCTTCGGCATTTTGGGTGCAGCATTCATGATCACATCGGGTGAGGCGACGGCGTAACGTTCGGCCATCAGTTTGGCGATGTACGGATTGACCGTGATCGCCGCATCGACCTGCTTGATCAGGCGCGCCTCTTTCTTCTTGTATTTTTCCTGAATTGCCTTGGGAAGTTGTACCTGAGAGTAATACAGCTCGTGGGCGTCATAGATCAGTGGAACCTTGCGTACCTTCGCCGCCTCGACTGCAGGGGCAAGCATCGGAAAGTCGTGCACGTGAAGTACGTCCACCTGATATTCCATCATCCGATCGAGAATGAACTGCTCGAAGCTGTTCAGGTTTGCCACGCGATTGGCCCAGGCCCGGAACAGACGCCAGGCCCGGCCGTACGTCTTGCTCCCTGGCGTCAGGTTGCAGCAACGGGCCAGGGCGGAAAAACGAGAGTCTCCCCAATCGAACACGAAGCGTTCGATCTTTACGCCATTGTGCACATAGGACTCACGTTGTGGGCACTCGAAGCCCGCCAGCAAAGTCACTTGATGCCCCTGTTCAACCAGGGTCTGGGCTTCCTGCAAAATACGCCGATCAATCATCAGATGATCGGCGGTCGTCATCAAAATATTCATTAGCCGCGGCCGTAGTTGTCGTATTTCACAAACAGTTGACGGTTTTCAACTTGCGGGACAAGTTGTCGAGTTTGTAACTTCCGACGCCGATCTGACCACCCTGCTCGACGCCATGGGCTTCAATACCGTTGTAATAAATAGCCGGGGCATTGGCATCTTCAAAGAAATACATGCCGTACTTCAAACCGTCCCACTTCTGTTCGGTGGATTCCTTGAACTGGAAAACCGGCTCTGCGCTGGCGGCGATCAAATTGCCCGAGGCGCCGAAACACATGGCCTCCCAGCTCATTTCCGTTTCCACGAAAATCACCGATTTGTCGTTCACGTGAACCACGCCAAGTGTGTAGAGACCGCCGTCGGGCGAATAGACAATCCGGCTCGGACCCGCCGTGCCATCAACGTTCAAACTGGCAGCCTTGATCACATTGGAACCATCGATCGAAGCAGTGTAGAGAATGATGTCCTGACCGTTCTGATTGAACACAATCGGATCCAGCGCACTTTCGCCGATCAGTTTTTTCGGCGCGCCCCAACTCAAGCCATTGGCGCTGGTAGAGCGATAAATTGCCGAGTAATTCGACGCCCCATCCTCGGTCACAGAGAAATACATTTCGTAAACCGGCGTTCCGGCCACGCTGGCTTTACGTACAAAGGGAAACGCGTAGCCACCTTTGAAGGGCAGCTTTTTTTCATCAAAGATATTCCCTTGCTTGATGAAGTCGCCGCCGGATTGAGACGTGGCCAGTTTGATTCTCCAGCGATGGTCATCACCGTATCCCGAATACATCAATGCGGTGGCATCACCTACCTTATAAACGGAAGGATACTCAACATGCATGGAGTCTTCAGACGAAGGTTGAATCTTGATGATGGGTTCACTGCCCCAATCAAAGACGTTGCCTTGCAACAGGTTGTTTTTCCAGGCATACCCAAATCCAGCCACTGCCACTAAAGCAACCGAGGCCAATGTAACTGCACGACCCTTAGAATTACTCACTTTATATCCTTAAAATAATCGACGAACAGAAGAGCTTTGATACAGAAAATAAGCAGCCAGAAAAGCGAACAACGTGGTCAACGCAAACGTCAACGGTACTTCGATCACGGGTCTCATCAGCGACACAGAAATCTTGCCGTACGCAAAGCGCAGCAATTCCATGAAAATCGGATGGATGATGTAGACCAGTAATGTCAGAGGTGCCAGGACCTTCAGTGCAGGGATCCTGATCTTGCCGGCGAGCTGGATACAAACACCCCATACACCAACAGACATGGCAAATACTGTCGGGCTGAAATAGCTGTAGAAATACAACTTCCAGGTGTAGGTGTTCCCCATACCCACGGCCAGCGCCTCGGTCCCCACCACGGTGCAGAGATAACCCAAGACCGTAATCATCACGTAGGGAAGATTGGGGCGAAACTTGTAGAGGTAATGGCCGAGCAAGAAATAGCTGATGTAAGACCAGGAGAAACTCCCGCCATTAGGAGTGTAGGTTCTGGAAAACGTGCTCCAGGCGAACGTCACCATGGTAAGAATGCTGGTGGCGATCACCGCGTTGCGAAAATCCTTTTCCTCCAGGTTCACCACCGCCTGCGACAATGGCGGAGCAATAAAATACAAACCTATTATCAGATAGAAAAAGTGCAAATGATAATAAGGCTGCCCCTGAACAACGGATCGCAGGAAGGTTGTCCAGTCGAAAGCATGCTGAAAGTACTTCATCCACAGTGCGTAAATCACCGTCGATATAAACAGCAGCGCCAGCATTCGCGGAACCCGCGATTTAAGAACATGGGAATACGTCGTTTTGCTGTTACCCAGAATCAACACTGAACTGAGCATTACAAAAACCGGCACGCACCAATGCGTCAACGAACTGACCATATTGCCCAACAGCCAGGCCCAGCCGCTCATTTCATTCTGCATGTAGATCGGGCGCGCAGAAACGTGCAGCAAAACTACCGCCAGACAAGCGACGACCCGAATAAAATCCAGGCTCGGGTCACGCAATCTGACACCGTTGTTGCTGATAGTTTGAGTCATTGAAAGAAGAGTTCCATATGTAACAATCTTGATGTCCTGAGCATCGATCCGCTTCAGTCAGCGAATGCTCTTTTCAATCGAAGCCGAATACACGGCCGCAATTTCCTGCGCGATACTCGCACTCGAAAACTTCAGCTCCGTGACTTTTCGTATAACTTTGCTGTTGAAATCGGCACGCTGTTCGGTCATCGCCAACATGCCCTCGGTCAGCGCTTCTACCGACATGCCGACGACCTTGCCCAGGACAGGGTGCGACACGATTTCAGCCGGGCCTCCACAGCGCGTGGTCAAAACAGGTCGACCACAGCTCATTGCTTCGATGGCGACAACACCAAAGGTCTCGCTTTCACTGGAAATGACCAGGAAATCGCAATCACGATAGTAATCAACCAGTTGTGCGCGATCAGCGTGACCGGCGAACTCGACAACGTGGGTCAAGCCGAGGCTGTCGACCAACGCCCGAGCGTCCTCCAGCCCCTCGCCGCTGCCAGCCAGACGCAACCGCAGGAGCGGTTGAACCCTGAAGGCGCCGGCGAATGCCTCAAGCAACACGGGCACACGCTTGACCGGAACAAAATGACCAACCCACAGCAGATGAATAAAACCGTCAGACGATTTTGGTTGCGTACGGAACAGCTCCATATCAACCAGATTGGCAATGACTTGCGCATCGACTCGCGGGCTCAGCCTGACCTGTTGCCGGATATCCGAAAGCAAAGCAGAGCTGACCGAAATCACTTTGTCTGCCGCATTCAGTGCCTTTTGCGTCATGCGCCGTAAGTAACCGGTGCGAGTCAAGGTGGAGAACGGCCCAGTGTGCTCAGTGATCACCAATGGCAAACCGAACCGGGAGGCCAGCCGGCGACCCGCCGTACCATCGGTATAAGCGGTGTGGGCGTGAATCAGTTCGAACGGGAAGTCGGCCTGCAACCAGGCGGCCTGCTGCAATAATCCGTGGGTGTAAGAAACAGCGTGCGTCTGAAAGGGCAGCAACGAACTGACGACATACGGGAACCGGATTAAGGGAACGCCATCGTACTCTTCCCAAGCCTCAATCTTCTGCGCCAGATAGCAGCCCAATGCACGCTTGATGATTTTCGGATTAAGCGTATTGATCCAGAACGGTTCGCCACTGACCACACGGGCATCGATACCCTGCGCGCGAAGTGCCTTGACTTGCTCGTGGACAAAAATCCCGCCCGCCAGATTGTATTCACGGGGATACATGTGCGAAACGATCAGCACCTTGCGTGGCTGAGCGGCCATGATGTCGCGTGAGTCGCCCAGACGGATGTGCAGCGCGTCGACCAGTACCTGGTACTCGGACTTTTCCTCGACCAGGCTATTAATGGTCTGACCCAACCGGGTCACCTGGGCTTCGAGCGCTTCGCGCTGGCTTTCCAGGCGATTGGAAAGGTTACTGAGTTGCTCCGCTTCCCGATGTTTCTCTGCCAGCTCATTGAAATGTGCCGAAGCCGCCATATTCAGACTCTCTAGCTCAAGGAGTAACGTCGTTTTTTCCATGTCGAGGACGTTCACGCGCTCAATCGCCCCCTGATACTCGAGCATGATGATTTGAGCTTGATTGACTTGGGATTCGAGCGCGTCGATGGTTGAGACGAACTCGTGCTGCTTGAGCTCCAGCGAGTGGGCTCTGTCAATCAAATGGGAGTTGCTCGCCTGAATGCTGTCGAAGTCGGACTGCAAGGCGGTCAGTTGTTGCCCACGCAGACGCAGTTGCTGTTCCAGCTCATCGCGGCGTGCATCGAGGGTATTGGCCAATTCGTTTGTGGCTTCAAGCAGACTAGCTATCTGCTCCAGTTGCAGCAGATAACCGCCTTCCTTGGCCTCCAACACTTCACGCTGTGCTTCCAGCCCGTTGGCCAGATCGTTCAATTGCTCAAGCTGGTTCGCCATTTGCTCCAGTTGCAGCAGATAACCGCCTTCCTTGGCCTCCAACGCTTCGCGCTGTACTTCCAGCCCGTTGGCCAGATCGTTCAATTGCTCAACCTGGTTCGCCATTTGCTCCAGTTGCAACAGATGATCCCGCTCTTTGACTTCCAGGGCGTCGCGTCGCGCTTCCAGCGAGTTGGCCAACTCATTCAATTGCTCAACCTGGTTCGCCATTTGCTCCAGTTGCAACAGATGATCCCGCTCTTTGACTTCCAGGGCGTCGCGTCGCGCTTCCAGCGAGTTGGCCAATTCATTCAATTGCTCAAGCTTGAACGACAGCTCCTGGATTTTCAGGTGCTGGTCAGCTTCATGAAGTAGTACATCATCCAGCCTGGCCTGAAGCGCCGCGCGCAGGACCTCGACTTGCTGCTTTTCGAGCGAAAGAGCATCAATTTTCTGGGCATTTTTGCCAATCAGTTCATCCTGGCAGGCCACCCGCGTACTCAGTTGTACGTAACTCTCCTCGATTCCCGCGCGCCGGCCCTCAAGTTCGTTCGCCAACGCGTTGAGGGCCGCGGTCGATTGCGCGTATTGGGTCAGGCTGTGTTCTTTGTTCTGGAGTTCGTTTTCCAGATGGGAACGGGTAGCTTCCAAGCGTTCAGCCAAGACAGAGAGTTTGCTCAAGTCGTCACGCATCTGAGCGATCGTCGGATCATCGCCCAGGCAGTTGCCGATGATCGAAACGGGGTCAATGCTGTCCAGGGCTAACTTCAGCTTCAGGTCGTCGCTTGGATGCAGGATTCGCAGTATGCAGCCGTGAGGGCCGTGTGGGTACCGATGGCAGCCGATATGACCGGGCTTTCTCATCTGCCGAGCAGGCAACGTAGTGTCGGCGCACATGGTCGTAGACCTCCAGTGTATCGAGACTTCCATCCGTGACATTTACCGATGCCGGTCGTCGCGGAATGGTGACAATGGCGTAGTCCGCATCGCCCTTGAGTCGATACGCTGACCTCGGGTAGTTCGTCGGATTGTCACGCTGAACAAGACTCGCCAAATGCAACATCTGGTCAGAGAACGGCAGAATGGAATCTGGTGCATGCCACTGGTGGGGCGCCGCCGCATTACGTTCGAACAGCACAAGTATTTCGCTGCTGTCGGGCATGTCACGCCACCCTTCGGCGACCTGCATTGCCTGTAAAGCCTCGAAGCGTCGTTGAACCAATTGGGCACTGGCAGGCTGCTCGACGCTCCCGCGTCGTGTCGAGCATCTGGGGCAAATACCATCCTCGAACGGATAATCCAGACCCGACAACGCGCGAGCGGTCTCGACCAAACGCCGATCTTCGTAGGTCCAGGACTCTCCGGAAAATTGCACATCTATCGCCGTGAACGTCGGAGCGAAGAGCGATACAGCATCGGCAATGGTGTAGGAGCGCTGGTGCAAATGCGCGTGATAACGCGAACCGCAACCCGGGCAAGTGATTTCAGCCGCCTCAAGCAACTCACGGTAAGGAACGGCCACCAGAATGTAGCGGGCAGAGACCCGTGCGATTTCAGCCAGTGCCTGACCATAAATGGCATCCGGCAAATGCTCGATGACGTCACTGGAAAGTGTCAGGTCAAAATGGCGATCAGCAAATGGTATCGCACATAAGTCCGCAACCAGTGCCGGCACCTGCACTCGCTTGACCGCAGCTTCGCTGATGTCGCAACCCACCACATCCCATCGTGGCGCCAACAGATTCGTCACCGTCCCGTTTCCACACCCGGCGTCGAGAATGGTCGTCACTTGCTCCGGTATCAAATCGATCAAGTCTTCGGCGACGGCCAACTGTTCGGAAACCGCACCGCGACTCCAAAGATCGTCTTGAGAAAAGTAACGGATCTCGGAACGTTTATTCATTCCACAACTTCCAGGTTGGCCCATTCGACAGGGTGCACAACGATGCCCCGCTCCATACGGATATCAGTGGGGGCGGTTACCCGGATGCGGTATTGGCGATCATGGACATCCAATGGATATTCACCACTGACCTGTTCTTGCGTCATGCCATCGAAGATCCCGACGGAAATGACGTAATCGCCGGCACCGATCATCAACGGATCGAAATAAGCCTTGACCACCCCGGTGCGTCGCTCACGCGTGGCCGAGATAAATGGCGACACGACCTGAGACACGCAGCGCCCATCCATGCCATAGATGCAGACAATGAATGCCATGCTCGGGATGTCGAGCTTGGCGCCCCACTTCACATGAACGTGAAGTGGCTCGCCGAAGGAAAACACCCGACGCGATTCCTGGGACTTGTCGAGGAAGTCCACACCGTCGATCCAGGCGCTGCCTTCGCCGTACTCGAAGTCTGAACGCTCGCCCGAAACCGGTGCGGCACCAATGGCCGATGGCATGAGCGACGTGCCAAGTGCAAAGGTCTGCCTGCACACCTGCCCGTCGCCAACTGCCGACAGCAATGTGCCGATGGTGATGTACTCCAGGCCATCGAATATCTGGCAATACACAGTCTCGTCCGACCCTGCGCCGGCGTGCCGGACAGTCACCGAAAACTCGCTCAATTCACCCAGGCCCAGCGGTACCTTGATGCTGACCGGTGCATGTTTGTATAGGCCGCCACAATCCTTGAACTCACGGAAACTGACACCCTCGGCCGAGGTTTGCGGTGCACTCCAATTCATGTAGGCGTTGGCCGTCAGCAGGTGCACGCGCTGGTTTCGATCATCATCCAGAGCCTCGCCCAGCAGTACGTTATCGATGACCTCCCCGCCACGCTCAAGAGTCAGCTCGAATACCGCCAGCGGTGTTTTCGGAGCGGCATCTTCAGAAGAGATAAAGCGAAGAATCGATACCCGATCCGTCTCGGTATCAGTCAACAGCTCGCTGACATCGCCACGACTGAGCTTGAGGTTAATAGCACGGAGTCGCAGTTCTTCCTGCTTGCGGATCGAAGCCGCATAGGATCGGCCGATTTCGATCGGATCGCCGTCGGCGATGATCCGTCCACGCTCGATCCAGATCGCGCGGTCACAAATCATTTGCACCGCAGACATGTCGTGGGACACGAACAGGACCGTCGACCCCTCGGCGGTCAACGTGCGCATGCGCTTGGCGGACTTGCCGGCGAAATAGGAGTCACCGGCACCAAGAATCTCGTCGATGATCAGGATTTCCGGGCGTATTGCCGTGGCAGCAGCGAAGGCAAGTCGTGAGTACATCCCCGAAGAATACGTCTTCACCGGTTTGTCGATGAACTCCTCAAGCTCCGCGAACTCAAGGACGTCTTCGAGCAGCTTCCTGGCCCGTGCGCCCGTCACACCCTGATAGGCGAAAGACGACATGACATTGGTACGACCGGTAAACTCGGGGTGGAACCCCGTGCCCAACTCCATCAGCGCCTGAACTTTGCCGCGTACATTCACCGTACCTTCGGTGGGCTGAATCAGCCCGGCAATCAGTTTGAGCAGCGTACTCTTGCCTGCACCGTTGCGCCCTACCAGGCCGACTCGCTCACCCGGTTTGATCGACAACGACATATTGCGAACGGCCCAGAACTCGTCATATGTCGAACGGGCAACCGGGAACCCCAGCGCCTCGATCATCCGATGACGGGGCGAACGGAATATCCGGTACATTTTGGCGATGGACGCCAGTTCAATGATTGGCTCAGACATAATCTGCAAATAGTGGTTTCAATCGCGAAAAGACGAATCCACCCAAAAAGAGCGTGGAAAAAGAGATAGCGGTGAAGATCGCCAGGAGCCCAGGCTTGATCACACCAATGAACGCCGCATCCCGATACAGCATGATCAGGTAGTACAGCGGGTTCGGATACATGTACGGGACCAGTTCCTTGGGGATCATTTCCTGGGTGTATGCGATAGGCGATACCAGCATCAGGAACAGGATCAGCACTGCAACCATCTGGCTGAGATCGGGAATGAACACGTTGATCGCCGAGAGAATCCAGATCAGTCCTACCGTGAACACAATCTGCAGCAGCAGAATCAGCGGTATCAACAACTGGGTGGAGTGCACGATGCCACGACTCCACAATACGATCAGTAGCATGATAAGCCCGACCAGCATGGTGACGCTGCTTGCCAGCACGGTCTTGACCGGTATCAGGTCGATAGGAAACAACGTGTTCTTGACCAGCCCCTTGTTGCCGAGCACGGACCCCACGCCACTGCCGAGCGCCTCGGAAAACCCGAGGAACGGCACCAGCCCGCAAAAGATCAACAGCACGTAGTCGAAAGTGCCGAACTCGGCGACACGGACGCGATAGATCATGGTGTAGACCACTGCATACAGTCCGAGGAACAGCAGCGGGTACAGAAATATCCAGGCGACGCCGAAAATAGTCCCGATAAAACGACTGCGGATATCCGTCAGGGTCGTTGCCCACAGGACGTGACTGTGACGCCAGATAATTGCGATGGGATTCATGAAAGGGGGGTTTCCAGGATCGCGACTATGCGTGCCGATGCATTGCCGTCACCGTAGAAATCAGTCCGACTCTGAGGAATCGATTTATTGCTCATGGCCGCGACAATGCCACTGTGGCTGGCACCGACGAGCTGGTTGAACCCCAGTTGCACTGTTTCGACCCACTCGGTTTCATCGCGCAAGGTAATGCACGGCACACCGTAGAAATACGCCTCTTTCTGCACACCACCCGAGTCGGTAAGGATGACGCAGGCCGATTGCTCCAAGGCAATCATGTCCAGGAACGGCAGTGGATCAACCACCGTGAGCGAGCTCAGGTGATGTGCCAGTCCGTGGTCCTGCAACAGTTTGCGGGTACGCGGATGCAACGGAAGCACAACCGGCATTTGCTTCGAGATTTCAGCCAGGCCGGACATGATTTCACCGAGTCGCTTCGGATCATCGGTGTTTTCGGCGCGGTGACAGGTGGCGAGTGCAAAGGCTTTTTGCGTCAGCCCCAGCTGCGCCATGATCCGGCTTTGGTTCCGGGCGCGTTCGCCGTAGAACAATGCCACGTCGTACATGACGTCACCCACGTTATGCACGCCTTTTACAAGGCCTTCATGGGCCAGATTGTCAACCGCCACCTGAGTCGGGCACAGCAGCAAAGTCGAAACACGATCGGAAAGAATTCGGTTGATCTCTTCCGGCATGTGCATGTTGAACGAGCGCAGGCCCGCTTCGACGTGGGCGACCGGGATATGCAGTTTGGCGGCAGCCAAAGCACCCGCAAGCGTCGAGTTGGTATCGCCGTAAATGAGCACCCAATCCGGTTTTTCTTCCAGCAGGACCTGTTCGATACTCTCGAGCATGCGCCCGGTCATCGCACCGTGGGAACCGCCGCTGACCTCAAGGTTGTAGGCTGGCGCGGGAATATCCAGCTCGTCGAAAAAGACCTTCGACATGTTTTCATCGTAATGCTGACCGGTATGTACCAGCACTTCGACCATCCTTTCGGCGCCGACATTCCTGATCGCCCGCGATACGGCCGCGGCCTTGATGAACTGCGGACGAGCGCCGACGATGGTGACAACTTTGATGGTCATGACTTGAGCGCCTCGGACAGAACATTGGCAATCACTTCCTGACTGGAAGCTTCAAGATACGGATGCATGGACAGACTCATGATCTGCGTTGCGACTTCATCACCGATCGGCAATTGCGCCAGATGATCGGCGACCGCCGGTTGACGGTTCAGGGGAATCGGATAATGAACGGCCGTTGGAATTCCGGCGTCTTTCAGACGCTGCTGGACGCCGTCACGCTGTTTGACCCGAACGCTGTACTGTGCCCAGGCGCTGGTGTTAAAAGACTCGACATAAGGGACACCGGCAATGCCGCGCGCCTGCAATAGCTGCTCGTATTGGTCGGCAGCAGCCTGCCGCAGCTCTAACTCTTGCGCGAAGATTTCCAGCTTGGGCAACAGGATTGCAGCCTGCAGGGTATCCAAACGACTGTTCACGCCAACCCTGACATGGTGATAGCGCCGATCCTGGCCATGCCGGGCTATCTGGCGCAATACCAGGGCCAGCTCATCGTCATCGGTAAACAATGCGCCGCCATCGCCATAACATCCCAAAGGCTTGCTCGGAAAAAAGCTGGTGCACGCGATGGTGGTCAGACTGCAGGAGCGTTGCCCTTTATAAGTCGCACCAAAACTCTGTGCCGCATCCTCGATCACCGGGATGGCATGGCGCTTGGCGATGGCATTAATACTGTCGAAATCGGCACACTGACCGTAGAGCGAAACTGGAATGATTGCCTTGGTGCGCGACGTGATCGCAGCCTCAAGCAATAGCGGATCGAGGTTGTAGGTACGCGAGTCGATATCGACATACACGGGTTTGGCGCCCAACAGCGCAACAGTCTCGGCGGTGGCGATATAGGTAAAGCCAGGCGTGATGACCTCATCACCCGGGCCAATACCGATTGCCATCAATGCGATCTGCAGGGCATCGGTACCGTTGGCGCAGCTGATGCAATGCTTGACGCCGACGAAGCGTGCGAGTTTTTCTTCAAGCTCCGACACTTCAGGGCCGAGGATGTACTGACCATGAGCGAGGACTCGCTGGATACCCGCATCTATCTGGTCTTTGAGACGCAATTGCTGCGTTTTGAGGTCAATGAATTCAATCACTGCCGGAGCTCCTTGCTAAGCGTTTTTCCATTTAGTGTGTAGCAGTCGCCGGTGTGCACACACACAACCGAGGCCTGCCCTTGCAGCGGCAGGTCCAATTGCTCACCAAACTCGCTCATCCAACCGATCTGCTTGCCCGGCACGCCGACGACCAGTGCATACGCCGGCACGTCCTTGTTCACAACGGCTCCAGCACCGACAAAGGCGTACTCGCCAATGGTGACGCCGCACACAATCGTGCAGTTTGCGCCCAGAGTCGCGCCCTGTCGGACGAGCGTGCTGCGGTATTCGTTTTTCCGCTCGATCAGCGACCGGGGATTGTAGACATTGGTGAAAACCATGCTCGGACCACAGAACACGCCCCGCTCGATCGTGACGTTGTCGTAGACCGACACGTTGTTCTGAATTTTCACCTCGTCGCCGATCACCACCTTGTTGCCGACAAACACGTTCTGCCCCAACGAGCAACGCTCGCCGATGGAGGCACCGGAACAGACATGCACGAAATGCCAGATACGGCTATCAGCGCCGATCTGAGCGCCTTCATCAATGATCGCGCTGGCGTGGACTTGATATGTCATACAGCCCTCAGCGCACCAAGCGATTGAGGAAAGGGTGCCCTTCGCCATTCTGCGGCACTACGGCGGCAGCCGAGCGAATCACATCAACCGTTTCTACACAGTGACGAGCATCTTCGATGCCATAACCCTTGCCATCGAGAATCGCCTGATAGCTGACGGTATGCAGGTCGGTAAAGCCTTCGGAAAACTCAATTTCATTGCCATCGACCGTAATCGAACGATACGTCGGTTTCTTGCCCTTGACTGATTCAGGCAGGTCGTTGGCATCGATGGACAGGAACCAGCGAACCCGTGCGTTTTCATACTCCAGATAGCCCGCGGCTTTGTGCTCGTGGCTATAGTGGACGACATTGCGCTGCAACTTGCCGAAGATAAAATGCAGCATGTCGTAGAAGTGCACGCCAATGTTGGTAGCAACACCAAACGACTTGCGTGGGTCGCCTTTCCAGCTTTCCATGTACCACTTGCCACGGGAGGTGATGTAAGTCAGTTCAACTTCGTGTTTGTGCGTACGTTGTTCGCCCAGTACACGGTTGCGCAGATCAATGATCGCCTGATGATGACGCAATTGCAGGATGTTCCACAGGCGCTTGCCTGTTTCCTGCTCGGTCAGCGCCAGCTCGTCAAGCATCCCCGGGCTGGGTACCAGGGGTTTCTCGCAGATGACATCGCAGCCCAGGCGCAAGCCAGCATTGATATGCGAAAAGTGCAGATGGTTGGGGCTGCAAACCGAAACGATGTCCAACGGCTGCTGCTGTCGCTTGAGTGTCCATGCAAAATCGTAGAAACGCTCGAATTCGGTGAAGAACTCGCTCTGCGGGGAAAGGCTATCGATGACGCCAACCGAATCGTTGATGTCATAGGCACAGACCAGTTCATGGGCAGTGTCCTTGATAGCTCGCATATGCCGTGGCGCAATGTAGCCAGCAGCACCTATCAGGGCGAAACGTTTCACGGGGCATGCTCCAAATGAAAATGCCCTGGCATGACCAGGGCTGGATTGCGAAAAAAAATCAGGCCTTGATGATGTGATCTTCAGGCAGGCGGTATTTACCACGACTGTCGACCAGCAAATTCGAGTGCTGACGAATGAGCTCATAGTCGAAACGCTCGTGGTCGGTTGCCAATACCACGGCATCGAACGTCGCCAGGTTTTCCGCTGACAACTTTTCACTGCTCAGTTCGAAATGGTGCTGGCGCATTTTCGGGAAAGTTTCCACATGCGGATCGCTGTAGGCCACGATGCCGCCCATGCTTTCAACCAACTCCATGATCTCCACTGAAGGAGACTCGCGCATGTCGTCCACGTTTTTCTTGTAGGAAATTCCGAGAACCAGTACACGGCTGCCTTTGACGGACTTGCTGCGTTCGTTCAGGCCATCGACCAGTTTGCCGACGACATACTCGGGCATCGCCCGATTCACTTCACCCGACAACTCGATGAAGCGTGTATGCAAACCATACTCGCGAGCCTTCCAGGTCAAGTAGAAGGGGTCGATAGGGATGCAGTGACCACCGAGCCCGGGGCCCGGATAGTAAGGAGTGAAACCGAACGGCTTGGTAGCGGCAGCGTCAACAACCTCGAAGATATCGATGCCCATACGATCGGCCACAACCTTCATTTCGTTCACCAGGCCGATATTCACTGCACGGTGAATATTCTCCAGCAGCTTGGTCATTTCAGCTGCCTTGGTCGAACTCACTGGTACAACGCGATCGATTGCCTGCTCGTAGAGCGCAATACCGACTTCAAGGCAGGCTTTGGTGTGCCCCCCAATGACCTTGGGAATCGTACGGGTTTCAAAATCAGGGTTGCCCGGATCTTCGCGCTCGGGCGAGTACACCAGGAAGATATCTTGACCCACCTGCAGACCAGACTCTTCAATACGCGGCAGCAACTCTTCTTCAGTCGTACCCGGATAGGTCGTGCTCTCCAGAGACACCACCTGGCCAGCGCGCAAGTATGGCTTGAGCGCATCAGTCGTATCGATCACGAAACTCATGTCCGGCTCGCGATACTTGTTCAGCGGCGTTGGCACACAAAGAATGAGGGCATCGCAATCGGCAACGCGGGCAAAGTCCGAAGTCGCTTCGAAACCCGAATTGCAGGCCTGCGCAATGCTGGCTGAAGAGATATGTTCAATGTAGCTTTTACCAGCATTGAGTTTGGCGACTTTCGACTCATCGATATCGATACCCAGTACGCGGTAACCGATAGCGTTGTAGCGCAACATCAACGGCAATCCCACATAACCAAGACCCACAATGCCGATCAAGGCTTCTTTGGACTTCAGTCGTTTTTGAATAGCGCTGTGAGTTTCTAGCATACAAACTCCATTTGAAAACAGACTCCAGTTCCAGGGGGGGGGGAAGGCAGGGGCTGAAAAAGTGATCGAAAGCTTACTTAAACGAAAGAAAAAACCGAGGACACAGCCCAAGCTGAGACGGGCTCTGTGTAAGTCTTTGCGGTCTAACGTTATTTTCGGTCAGGAATCATACTACGAACCTGCGGAAAAGTTCCCGCAAATCAAAAAAAAAAGATCGCCAATTGGCGATCCTTTTTCTTGACCCGCGGAGCAGTTGCAGCTTTAGCCAAACAACCAGTAGGCCAACAATCCCAATACCACTACCGCCAGTATCGGCCGCAATACGCGATACGCTTTGGGATTACGGCGTTTCCACTGTTTGATCACACCACTGAATTTGTCGCTGGAATTCTTGCTCCAGGCATATGCCTTGTTGATCCCACCCACGCGCTCGTCATCCAGGTTCTGCGGTGCAGTCGCACGGCCCAGCCAAGCGCTGATACTGCGATTGATGCGGGTCATGACGCGATTGCTCAACGGACGCTCGATATCACAGAACAGAATGACGCGGGTCTTTTCCGTTTCGTTCTTGACCCAGTGCACATAGGTTTCGTCGAACATCACGTCTTCACCATCGCGCCAGGCGTAAACCTGGCCGTCGACGAAGATGCGGCAATCGTCGGAGTTCGGCGTCGACAACCCCAAGTGGTAACGCAGGGAACCGGCAAACGGATCGCGATGCGGATTGAGGTGGCTGCCGCCCGGTAGCAACGCAAACATGGCGCCTTTGACATTGGGAATGCGGCTGACCAGTTCCACGGTTCTCGGGCACAGGGCTTCGGCAGAAGGCAGCGGTTTGTCATACCACTTGAGATAGAAACGCTTCCAGCCCTTCTTGAAGAACGAGCCAAAACCGGCGTCGTTGTTCTTTGCCGCCGCGCGGATATACCCCTCGTCGAACAAGTGCATCGCTTCGTCGCGGATCACTTCCCAGTTGTCCTTGAGCACATCCAGCTCCGGGAACTTGCTGCGATCCAGGTACGGTTTCGAAGGCACACCGGAAAACAGGTACATCAAGGCGTTATAGGGTGCGAACAGTGCCGAATGGTTAACGAACTGACGCAAAACCGGCAGACGCGCCTTGCCGCGTAAATGCACATAGAGGGTGCTGCCGAGAAACAGCAGCAACAACGAGGCCTTCGCGGCAAACGATAAGGTCATCAACAACTCCTTTGAAGATAATCGACATTGCGCCACGCCCATTGCCCGACATGGCTGCCGGCATGATAAACACTGCCGACCTGGTGAAAAACCCGCATTTTTCAACATTCAATGTTAATGAATGTGCAACAAAGCATTGCTTACCATAAGACGCCTGAACGCTGGCTGATGAAAATCCATCATCAACCGAACAAGATCAATAGTTCGCAACCAGCGATAATGCCTCAGGCATCACCGCCGACCACGACGCGCCAATGCTCAGCGCTTACTGCTGATTCTCCTGCTCGGTAAACAGATCACTGAACAGCATGCTCGACAAGTAACGCTCACCGGAATCCGGCAGGATTACCACTATGGTCTTGCCCTGCATTTCCGGGGTCTCCGCCAATCGTACGGCCACCGCCATGGCGGCGCCGCAGGAAATCCCGCACAAAATCCCCTCTTCCTGCATCAAACGCAAGGCCATGACCTTGGACTCTTCGTCACTGACCAGCTCCACCCGATCGACGATCGACAAATCGAGGTTCTTCGGCACAAAACCGGCACCGATGCCCTGGATCTTGTGCGGGCTCGGCTTGATTTCTTCACCCGCCAGCGCCTGGGTAATCACCGGCGACACCGCCGGCTCCACCGCCACTGAGAGTATCGGCTTGCCCTGGGTATTCTTGATGTACCGTGAAACCCCGGTGATGGTTCCACCTGTTCCGACGCCTGCCACCAGCACGTCGACCGCGCCGTCGGTATCGTTCCAGATTTCCGGGCCGGTGGTTTTTTCGTGGATGGCCGGGTTGGCCGGGTTGTCGAACTGTGCCGGCATGAAGTACTTCGACGGGTCGCTGGCAACGATCTCTCCCGCTTTATCGATGGCGCCTTTCATGCCTTTGGCCGGCTCGGTCAATACCAGTTCGGCACCCAGTGCCTTGAGCACCTTGCGGCGTTCGATGCTCATGGATGCCGGCATGGTCAGCACCAGTTTGTAGCCACGGGCAGCCGCCACGAAGGCCAGACCGATGCCGGTATTGCCGGAAGTGGGTTCGACGATAGTCATGCCCGGCTTGAGTTTGCCGCTGCCCTCGGCATCCCAGATCATGTTCGCGCCGATCCGGCACTTGACCGAGTAACCCGGGTTGCGCCCTTCGATCTTGGCCAGAATGGTCACACCACGCGGCGCAATACGATTGATCTGCACCAGCGGCGTGTTGCCGATGGAGTGGGCGTTGTCAGCGAAAATGCGGCTCATGGCTGGGTCCTTAACGACAGCATTGAAATAGGGCATCAAGGTAAGCCTCTTGCCAGCAGGCGTCCAGTCGGGGCGAACGTCCGCTTATCGGTGCAATCAATGACTCTGGATCACCAGAGTTTTACCACCATGAAACGTCGATACAACTTGCCGCTGCGGCCCCTTATCGGCCTGGTTGTGCTGCTGATATCGCTACACATCGCCTTGCCCAATCTGGTGCGCAACTACCTCAATTTTTTGCGCGTGACGATGTACCGGCCAGTGTCTTCTGCCGCACGGGGCGAATTCGATTGCTGTTGCAGGAAGTCCCAACCCAGGCAGGCCAAGGCCAACGATCGCGGCACCGCTTCGCGACCACTGCTGTATCGGGTGATGCTGCGGGTACTGACCCCCAGCGCTTCAGCCGCCTGATTAAGCGGTAACCCGGTGCGAGCACGCCAGTCGATAAAGATTCGAGTGTTCTCGTCGGCGGCATTTTGCGCCAAGGCATCCAGGTAGAGAGTGTCTGCACCAATCTGGATATCCAGTTCAGGCCATTCGACACTCCAGCCATCGTCACCCAACGCTGCATGATCAAAAGCGACTCCCTGCAAAGGTTGCAGGCCTGGATAGGCCAGCAGGTCGCGGCTCAAATCAAGCAGCAGTTGCTGGCCATCGATAAACGTCAGCGCCAATCGGTAATCCGGCAATGCTTGCACTGCCGATAGCCGTGGTCGTTTCATGGGTAACATCGTTCCAGTCCTCCAGTAATTGAGTCTGATGGGCACTGACCCACTCCAGAGCTTCCTTGACGATCAACGGCGGCGCCTTGCCCATCATCACCTCGACAGTTTCCAGGCTGAGCATGACATCCAGACCGCCACCGGTCAGGTGAACATGAGGCGGCGGATGATCCTTCTCGCGCAATTGAATGCGGTATGTATCTCGAAATCGGTATTTGGTAGACATGCCCGGCAAGCTATCGCCAAAATGGCGATAGCTCAATACTGGCCAGCAACCGAGACTGAGTCAAGATGTGACGCCCCATTCAGAGACTGAATAAGCCGTCTGCGTTCACAGTCGACCGGGCAGCGCGTTATAGTCGGGGCTGACTCTTTTATTGCGCCCCCGCCCTGCCTCGTTCAGGTCGGCGTTACCGTTCGAGGATTAGCAGATGAAGTTCGAAGGCACCCAGGCCTACGTCGCCACCGATGACCTGAAGCTGGCGGTCAACGCCGCCATCACCCTGGAACGGCCGTTGCTGGTCAAGGGCGAACCGGGCACCGGCAAGACCATGCTCGCCGAGCAACTGGCCGAATCCTTTGGCGCCAAGCTGATCACCTGGCACATCAAGTCCACCACCAAGGCTCACCAGGGCCTCTATGAGTACGACGCGGTCAGCCGCCTGCGCGATTCGCAGCTGGGCACGGAAAAGGTCCACGACGTTCGCAACTACCTGAAAAAGGGCAAGCTCTGGGAAGCCTTCGAATCCGAAGAGCGGGTGATCCTGCTGATCGACGAAATCGACAAGGCCGACATCGAATTCCCCAACGACCTGCTGCAAGAACTCGACAAGATGGAGTTCTACGTTTACGAGATCGACGAGACCATCAAGGCGAAAAAGCGCCCGATCATCATCATTACCTCCAACAACGAGAAAGAGCTGCCGGACGCGTTCCTGCGCCGCTGCTTCTTCCACTACATCGCTTTCCCCGATCGCGTGACGATGCAGCGGATCGTCGACGTGCACTACCCGGACATCAAGAAAGACCTGGTCAGCGAAGCGCTGGACGTGTTCTTCGACGTGCGCAAGGTGCCGGGCCTGAAGAAGAAGCCTTCGACCTCCGAGCTGGTGGACTGGCTGAAGCTGCTGATGGCCGACAACATCGGCGAAGCGGTGCTGCGCGAGCGCGATCCGACCAAGGCCATCCCGCCGCTGGCCGGCGCTTTGGTGAAAAACGAACAGGACGTGCAATTGCTTGAGCGTCTGGCGTTCATGAGTCGTCGCGGCACTCGATAAGGGTCAACGCCATGTTGCTCAACCTGTTCAATGAAATGCGCGCAGCCAAGGTGCCGGTTTCGGTACGCGAGCTGCTGGACCTGATCAACGCGCTGAAACAGCGCGTGACCTTCGCCGACATGGACGAGTTCTATTACCTGTCCCGGGCGATCCTGGTGAAGGACGAACGGCATTTCGACAAGTTCGACCGGGCGTTCGGTGCCTACTTCAATGGCCTGGAAAAACTCGACGACCACTTGCAGGCGCTGATTCCGGAAGACTGGTTGCGCAAGGAGTTCGAACGCTCGCTGACCGATGAAGAGCGGGCGGCGATCCAGTCCCTCGGCGGCCTGGACAAGCTGATCGAAGAGTTCAAGAAACGCCTCGAGGAACAGAAGGAACGTCACGCCGGTGGCAACAAGTGGATCGGCACCGGTGGTACCAGCCCGTTCGGTTCCGGTGGTTTCAACCCGGAAGGCATTCGGGTCGGCGACGCCGGCAAGCGCCAGGGCAAGGCGGCCAAGGTCTGGGACCAGCGTGAATACAAGAACCTCGACGACTCGGTCGAGCTGGGCACCCGCAACATCAAGGTCGCCCTGCGCCGCCTGCGCAAGTTCGCCCGTCAGGGTGCGGCGGAAGAACTGGACATCGATGGCACCATCGATCACACGGCCAAAGATGCCGGGTTGCTGAACATCCAGATGCGGCCAGAGCGGCGCAACACCGTCAAACTGTTGCTGCTGTTCGACATCGGCGGCTCGATGGACGCTCACGTGAAGATTTGCGAGGAGTTGTTCTCGGCCTGCAAGACCGAGTTCAAGCATCTGGAGTACTTCTACTTCCACAACTTCATTTATGAATCGGTGTGGAAGAACAACATGCGCCGCACCTCCGAGCGCACCTCGACCATGGACCTGCTGCACAAGTACGGCGCCGACTACAAGGTGATCTTCATCGGCGACGCCGCCATGGCGCCCTACGAAATCACCCAGCCGGGCGGCAGCGTCGAGCACTGGAACGAAGAAGCCGGCTACGTGTGGATGCAGCGTTTCAAGGAAAAGTACAAGAAACTCATCTGGATCAATCCGTATCCGAAAGACACCTGGGGCTATACCTCATCGACCAATATCGTGCGGGATTTGATTGAGGACCAGATGTATCCGTTGACACTTCGCGGGTTGGAAGAAGGGATGCGGTTTCTTTCCAAGTAATCTTTGTTGTCTGGTCTGACGCCATCGCGAGCAAGCTCGCTCCCACAGGGTCTTATGTACGGCAAAGATCCAATGTGGGAGCAGGCTTGCTCGCGAAGCTTTTAGCGGCTTATGAAACGCTTCAAATACTCGACTTGCTCGCGATGAGCGACATCCTGCACCACCGGCCGCAACCTCACCGATGCACCCGGCAAGCACTGTGCCAATCGCGCCAGCGCCAACGGCGTCAACGCCCCCAGACGCGGATAACCACCGATGGTCTGCCGATCATTGAGCAACACAATCGGCTGTCCGTCCGGCGGCACCTGGACGGCTCCCAACGGAATACCTTCGGAAATCATCGGTTTGCCCTGGTACTGCAACGCAGTGCCCAGCAGACGAATCCCCATCCGGTCGGCACGGCTGTCGAGGCTCCACGTGTTATTGAACGCGTCGAACAGGCTTTGCCCGCTAAACTCGCCAATCTGCGCACCGAGCACCAGATCCAGCACAGGGTCGCCGGTGAAATCCGGCACCCATTCGCTCGGCAACTCCCGCAGCAATACCAGCGGGTTCCCCGAGTAGCTCAATAATGCGCCCTTACCCAGCGCATGGCCCATTCCATCCAGGCCGCCGAGCTCCTCACGGACCACCGTCGCGCTACTACCCAGCACTTTCGGTGCATCAAACCCACCCGGCGCCGCCAGATAGGCCCGGGCGCCGAGCAGCGGCCGGGTGAATTGCAAGCGCTGACCTTTATGCAGCCTGAAACTGCGCCAGGGTATCAGCGACTCGCCGTCCACCTGCGCGCCAAGATCCGCTCCGGCCAAGGCCAGCACGCAGTTTTCCTTGGCAATGACGCTGAACCCGCCGAGAGTGATTTCGATCACCGGCTTATCCAGTTCGTTGCCCAATAGCCAGTTGGCCCAGGACATCGAACACCAATCGGCCGCTCCGCCTTGGGTCACACCCAGATGCCGCACGCCGAATCGACCGGCATCCTGCAACAGGCACAGAGCCGTACTCGCTTCAATCTTCAGACGGCTCATGCCTGGACCTCCAGTGGCGTATCGTCACCGCCCAGGTTAATGAACTCGGCATGGCCAATCGCTTCGAATCGTACGGTGTCACCTGGCTGCATCAGGCTGTAACCGTCACGGTTGCGATCGAATAACTTGGCTGGCGTGCGGCCGATCAGGTTCCAGCCGCCCGGCGACACCACCGGGTAAGCCGCTGTCTGCCGTTCGGCGATGCCGACACTGCCGGCGGCAACTTTCTTGCGTGGCGTGTTCAGACGCGGTGCCGCGAGCACCTCGTCCACTAGCCCCATAAAGGCGAAGCCCGGCGCAAAACCCAGGGCAAACACCTGATATTCACGCTCGCAGTGACGACGGATTACCTCCTCCACCGCCAATCCGCTGCGCTGCGACAACAGGCTCAGCTCTGGACCGACACTCAAGTCGTACCACACCGGCAGCACATGACAGGTGCCGCGAGTACGCGCATTGGGCGACAGATCGATCAGCGCCTGGGCAATCAATTCCCGAGCCTGGGCGGGACTCAGTGCAGTCAAATCGTAATGCACCATCAATGTGGTGTAGGACGGCACCAGATCGATCAGATGCTCACCGAATACCGTGCGCAGACTTTCACTGGCCGCCAGCATCCACGGCATGTTGGTTTCGGCGATTTCATCGAACAGGCGCACCATCAGGCAATCCAGCGCCACCACTTCCACCCGTAGCTTCATGACGCACTCTGCCGGTTCAAGGCTTCACGGATGCGTTGCACGGCAGCGACCGAACTGGCGTTGTCGCCGTGCACGCAGAGGGTGTTGGCCTGCAAATGCAGGGCACTGCCGTCGCTGGCAACGAGGTGATCGCCACGGGCAATAGTCAGTGCCTGCTCGATGATTTTTTCCGGGTCGTGATGCACCGCGCCCGGCAGTTGTCGCGAGACCAGCCTGCCGGCGCTGTCGTAAGCGCGATCGGCGAAGGCCTCGAACCACAGTGTCACGCCGTATTCATCGCCGAGTTGCTGGGCGGCGCTGTTGTCGCGGGTTGCCATCAACATCAACGGCAGGCTGCGGTCATAGGACGCCACCGCTTGCAAAACGGCGCGCAGCTGCGCCGGGTTGGCCATCATGTCGTTGTACATCGCGCCATGGGGTTTGACATAACTGACCCGGCCGCCTTGGGCCCGGCAGATGCCGTCGAGGGCGCCGATCTGGTAATGCAGGATGTCTTGCAGTTCCTGGGTGGCATAGGCCATGGAACGGCGGCCGAATCCCACCAGATCCTGATAGGCCGGATGCGCGCCAATTTGCACACCGTGGCTGAGGGCCAGGCTGACGGTCTTGCGCATGATGCTCGGATCGCCGGCGTGAAAACCGCAGGCGATGTTGGCGCAATCGATGAAGGGCATGATTTCTGCGTCCAGACCCATGGTCCAGCTGCCAAAGCTCTCGCCGATGTCGCAGTTCAATAGCAGGCGGCTCATGCTGAACACTCCTGTAGGCTTTGTTCTTTTTAGTTGCGGGACATATCTGTAAGACATGCTCGCAGGTTATCAGTTACCGGGAGTCGGTGACGGCTTCGGTATTGGTGCGTTACCACCAGTACTCGTCAGTGAAGAACTGGCCCGCGGCGAATTGACCTTGCTGGCCATCAACCAACGCCCGCCCAACCTGCAAGTGGTGTCTTGGAGGGTCGGCGCAGAGTGGGTCGAAGAGATCGTGACGTTGTGTCAGCACGTGGTGGAGCACTATGCGCAGGAGGTGGGCGAGCACTACATGGTCTTGAGCACCCCAGGCCAGACTCTGAAAAGGGGCTTTCAAAATCACAAGTAGCAATCACTATCATTTGCATTATTGTTTTTAGAATGTATTCTCTGCGCGCATTCAGCTAAACCACTGTCCTGAAGGAGTCGGACTTGATGCGCGCTTACACGCAAAAACAGCAGCAATTGCTCTCGCACTGGAGCGAAGCCCTCGGCACTCAGGCCTTCCAGTCCCACCGCATCACCCTCGACCATTTGAGCAATGCCCTGGAGCCCGCCGCCCAGCGCTGCTTCCAACGCCTGATCCAGGCGCTGTTTCGCGAAGGCCTGATCAACCCCGACGCCTGCGAATACGATGACAACAGCCGTTGCTGGCTGCCGCTTGGCGACGGTGCGTACCTTTGCTTCGATCACCTGTCGGGCGGAAGAATGAACAGCTGGGACGTGCGCGGCAGCATCGTCCTGCACACCCCCGACAACCTGCCCCACAAAATCCAGTTGCCCAGCGAACTGCTCGCTCACCTCGGCACTCAGCTCAACCCGCCCGCCTCCCCGCAAGTACTGGAACGCCTGGCCTGCGAGCTGGACGATAGCTATAGCAACGACACCCTGTGCCTGGCGTTCCACCATGGATGGACCGAGCGCCTGCGAGAGCAGATCGACACCCGGCACGACAACAATCTGCTCGCCTGGCTCAAAGCCAGCCCCGACCACCAGAACCCGACATCACTGCTCGAACAGTGGGGCACGCTCGGCCATCCCTGGCATCCGAACTACAAGACCAAACTGGGCTTGAGGGCCGCGCAGGTCATCGCTTTCTCGCCGGAATTCGAAGCGAGTTTTCCGATTGTGCTGTGCGCCCTGCACCGTCAGTACACACACGTCGAGTCACTGGCCGGTACCGCCGATTACTGGGACTGGTGGCAGGGCCACTTCCCCCAGGCCGCCGAACAATTGCAGCGCCATTTGCAGCAACGGGGCCTGGAGGCAGCGGACTACCTCCCGCTGCCGTCGCACCCATGGCAAGCCAATGAAGAACTGCCCAATTTGTTCGCCGGCGAGATCGCCGACAACCTGCTGATCATCACCGACATCGTTGCCTTCACTGGCCACCCGACCATGTCCTTCCGCACGGTCCTGCCAGAGGCCAGCCGCGTTGCGCCGATGGTCAAACTGCCGGTGGCCCTGCGACTGACCAGCGTGCAGCGCACCGTGTCGCCGCGCTCGGCCCGGATGGGACCGCGCATCAGCCAATTGATATTGCAGATTCTCGATCATGAACCGCAGATTCAGCGCCTGCTGAACATCGTGCCGGAGCGCATCGGCGTGCACTACGCGCCACAACCGGCCAATGACGAACGGTCCCGGCATGCCGCTGTGCTGTACCGCGACAACCCGCTGACCCTGTTGCAGGAAGGCGAACTGGCCGTGCCGGTCGGCAGCCTGTTCGCCGTCAACGAATTCGAACAACCGTTGCTGCGTGACTGGGTGCAACTGGCTCAGGGCCGTGACGACAGCGAGGCCATGCTGGCGTTCTTCGATGATTACCTGTCGATTGCCGTCCCGAGCCTGCTGGGCATCTACCTGATGTATGGCGTGGCCTTCGAAGCGCACCAGCAAAACAGCTTCATGGTAATGGGCGCTGACGGGCAGTTGAATCGGTTGTTGCTGCGTGACTTCGGCGACATTCGCATTGATCGCAAAACCCTGCACGCCAGGGGGCTGGATATCCAGTTGCACGATCCGAAAATGACCCTGTACGACGACGCCGGATTTGTCCGTGACAAGCTCCTGCACACCACGTTCATGTGCCACCTCGGGGAGTTGACGTTGCTCTGTGCCCGTCACTGGAATGTGTCGGAAAATATCCTTTGGGAGCGTCTGGCTACGCACGTTGAACAGTGCTTCGAGAGCGTGCGCGAGCACATCGAACCGGCACGCTGGGAAAGCGAGCGCCAGGCCCTGCTGGAACAGGATTGGCCGGCCAAATCGTTCATGCGCATGCGCTTGCACGACAGCCACGCCGACATCGTCGGACGCCTGAGTAATCCGCTGCGAACCAACGCCGATGCTCGCTGAAGGTCGTGCGTTGCGACTGCTGATCGTCATCCAGTTTGTCTCCATGGGTGCCATGGAAATGAGCGGCCCGTTCTGGCCCATGCAGATCCAGCATCTGCTTGGGCCAGAGGGCGCCGGCTACACCGCGCTGCTGTCGGCGCTGGTCTATGCCGGCCCGATGCTGGCGGCCATGCTACTGACGCCCGCATGGGGGCGGTTGGGTGATCGCACCGGGCACAAGCCGATGATCGTTCGGGCGTTGCTGGCACTTGCGCTGTGCCAGGGGCTGGCGGCCATTACCCTTGACCCGTGGCTGCTGGTGGGCATTCGCGTGATGCAAGGCGCATTGGCCGGGTTTCTCGCCGCCGCGCAAGCCTATGCCCTGGCCTGCTGCGACAGTTCCCGGCGCGGTCACACCCTGGCCCGTCTGCAATCGGCGACCGCTGTCGGCTCGTTGATCGGCCCGGTACTGGGCGGTTGGCTGATGGACATCTCGGGGTTTGCCCTGCTCTGTTATGGCGCAACGGCGGTTTGCCTGCTGTGTGCACTGGGGAGTTTTTTCCTGCCGGCCGACAAGGCGCGAGCCTCGACGAAGAAACCGCTGGCGCCGGTAGCCCTGCCTAAAGGCTGGCTCGGTGGAATCCTGTTGGTGATCGTGTTGATTCAAGCCGCGAAGATGATGCCGCAACCCTTCTACGCGCTGTACGTCGCCGACATTCTGCACGCGCCGGGCTGGCTGATCGGCGCTACTTACGCGGCGAGCGCCGCGACCCTGGCCATTTGCGCACCGTTGTGGGGACGTCTGTTCGACCGCTGGCAGCCGGCTTACACCTTGCGCGTCATCGAAGGCGTTGCCTGGCTCTGCGCCCTGACGCTAGCGGCCACGGCACTGGCTAACGAATGGCTGGGTTTTCTCGTCAGCCGGCTGGTCTGGGGCATCTGGCAAGGCGCGTTGCTCCCCGTCGCCTATGCACTGATCGCCAACACCGTTTCGTCAAGCCAGCAGGGTTTTGCCCTCGGCCTGGGCAACAGCGCGGCCAAGGCTGGCGCCCTGCTCGGTGCTGTCCTCGGCGGGATCGGCATGGGGCTGGTCGGGCTGGCCCACAGTTTCTGGCTGGTGGCGTTGACCTACGCACTGGCCGCCATCGGGATCCGCTGGGTGCGCTCATTCACCTCCACACCTGCCCCCGCAGTTTTATCTACCCACACTTATCACGACTAAAAAAAAGACCCTCTCATGACCCGAACCAAACTTTCTTTGCTGATTCCGCTGCTCGGCTCCGTCAGCGCCCAGACCTGGGCCGAGGACACCGAACAGCAACCCGGCACGTTGACCATGCAAGCCACCGTCGTTTCCGCAACTCGCAGCGAAGCGACCATTGCCTCGATTCCAGGCTCGGTCCAGGTGATCGACGAACAACAGATTCGCCAACAGAGTGGCGCCGGGCGTCGGGTCTCCGACATTCTGGGACAACTGGTTCCCGGCCTGGCGCCGTCCAGCGGCGGGATGAGCAACTTCGGCCAGACCCTGCGCGGGCGCAACATGCTGGTGTTGATCGACGGCGTGTCGCAGAACGCCACGCGTGACAACTTCCGCCAGCTCAACAGCATCGCACCGGCCAGCATCGAACGCATCGAGGTGGTTTCCGGCGCCAGCAGCATTTATGGTGCCGGAGCTTCGGGCGGCATCATCAACATCATCACCAAGCGCAACCAGGGTCAGGACCTTGCCTACAGCAGCAAACTGGGCCTGACCAGCGGCAACAACCTCAACAGCAAGGGTTTCGCCTACGAGGCCTTTCAGAGTGCGACCGGGCGCAAGGATGCCCTGGACTGGTACGTGTCCGCCGACTTGACCCAGCGCAACGATCAGTTCGACGGCAACGGCAATCGCATCCCTCAGGACACCTCCCAGGGCAGCAACATGGACACCGAAACCTATGACCTGCAAGGTCGTTTCGGTTACGAACTGGATGCCGATAAAAAACTCAGCCTGTCGCTGCAGGACTACAAGGACCAGCAGGACACTGGCTACACAAAAGACCCGAAAAACCTGCAACAGGCCGTGGCGGTCAAAGGACTGAAACTCGACGACCAGCCCTACACCCATAACCAGGCGGCCAACCTCAACTACACCGACAACGACTTCTACGGCCAGGGCCTGCAGCTGGAAAGCTACTGGCGCCGGGCCGACGCCCTGTTCTTCCCGGACCTGTCACGGGGCAAGGCCGGGATCTCCGACAACAACAGCGTGCAGGATGTTTACGGCCTGCGTGCAGCCATCGACACGCCGTTGCCGGCCATCGGCAGCGCCACAGGCAATCTGGTCTGGGGCGCCGACTATGATCACGAACGCTCCCGCCAGCGCGGCGACCAATACACCCTCAATGGGCTGACCTACACCAAGACCGGCACCACTTACGAGCTGGGTCCGGACATCGAAACCACCACCAAGGCGCTGTTCGGGCAGATGTCCTGGGACATCGGTGACTGGACCTTGCGTGGCGGTGTGCGCCGCGAATGGATCGAAAGCGAGGTCTCCGACAGCATCGCTTACGGTCAGATCGTCCAGACCGGCGTACGCGCCATCCTGCCCGGTGACACCCTCAAATACGACGCCACGCTCTATAACCTGGGCGCGGTCTATCACCTGAGTGAAAACCAGGACGTCTTCGCCAATTTCAGCCAGGGGTTTTCGCTGCCGGACATCCAGCGCTTCCTGCGTGACGTGAACAGCACCTTCGATATCCAGAGTCTCAACGCCCAGGCCATCAAGGTCGACAGCTACGAGCTGGGCTGGCGCGGTAACTGGGACCGGTGGCAGGCCGACGTCACCGTGTATGAAAACACCTCGGACGTGACCCAGTTCTACGATGCCAATGACCGTGTCTTGCGTCTGATCAACCAGAAGGAACGGGTTCGCGGCATTGAAAACAGCCTCACCTACCTCGCGACCGATCACTGGTCGGTGGGTGGCACCTATGCCTGGGCCAAAGGCGAGACCGAGCAGAACGGGAAATGGATCGATTTGCCGGCAACACGGATTTCACCGGCCAAAACCACGCTGTTCGTCGGCTATACCGAAGACGACTACAACCTGCGCCTGCAAGGCATGCACCTGTCCAGCTACGACGCTGCCGCCAAGGACAACAACGGGCGCGACATCGAAGGCTATACGCTGGTGGACCTGCTCGGCTCCGTGTACTTGCCGGTCGGTCGTCTGGAAGGCGGGATATACAACCTGACCAACCGCACGTACGTCAATCTGTTCGCCCAGGCCAACGCCAGAGCGCCATTCCCCAATGCCGAAGGCCGTACCTTGAGCATGAGCTATTCGGTTGATTGGTAATTAAGCAAGGAGCCGGCTTGCCGGCTCCTTGACGTTCGCCGGCGTTACAAACCGCGTAAATCCCGCTCTTCGATCGGCCGGCTCTGGCGCAGGCGTTTACCGCCCAGCACCACCCAGTCGATCAAGCGATACAGGCACTCAAGGCCAAACGACAGCAGCATTGCGCCACTCATGCCCCAGATCATCGCTTCGGGCGTCAACAGGATCTGGTAGCTGTAGCCATTCCAGGTTTCCTTGCGAATGTCCGGATCGGCAGCCAGCACCACTTGCAGGAAGCGGATGTACCATGGCCCCTGCATCGCCTGGAATTGCTTGTCCAGCGCCAGTTGACGGGTCAGCAGGTTGCTCAGGCTGTCGGCGTCGCTGCGGAAGATCGGATCTTCGCTGGCGCGGTAATGGGCCACCAGGGCCTGCATGTCACCCTTGAAGAACTGATTGGCGGTGTTCTGAAAGCCGCTCAACCCGGCTTGCGCCTCGATCAGATGGGCTTCGACACGCTTGGCGTAATCATTGATGAACCCCGGCACCTGGACACCGATCAACAGGCCCGCCGCAAACAACACCAGCCGTAGATAACTGAGCAACATGGAAAGCAGATCCTTATTCGGTCTTGCCCTGGCTGACGCATTCGCCGCGTCGCCACAGGCTCCATTGGCCCGGTTCGTAGCGGGTCCAGGTTTCGTTTTCGGTCAGGGGTTCGGTGGCGATGACGGTGACCACATCGTTGGGTGTGGTTTCGGCCTGAAAATCGACGATCACGTCGACATCTTTCAGGCGCGCCGGGCCAAACGGTGCGCGACGGGTGATTTGCGCCAGCTTGGTCGAGCAATAGCAAAACAGCCAGTCGCCATCGCTGAGCAGGCAGTTGAATACGCCTTTGCTGCGGTACTCGGCACAAGCGGCCACCAGATCCGGCAGCAACACTTCGACCTCGACCGGCTCGGGGAATGCCGCACGCACACGGTTGAGCAAATCGCAGAACGCCGCTTCGCTGTCGGTATCACCCACGGGGCGATAGAAACTGACCGCTGGCTGAAAATCCGCCAATTGGCCGTTATGGGCGAAACACCAGTTGCGCCCCCACAGCTCACGGACGAACGGGTGGGTATTGGACAGGCAGACCTTGCCGACATTGGCCTGGCGGATGTGCCCGATCACCACTTCGCTCTTGATCGGATAGCGCTGCACCAGGTTCGCGACTTCCGACTCGCAGCTCGCCGCCGGGTCCTGGAACAGCCGCAGCCCACGGCCTTCATAAAAGGCAATGCCCCAGCCATCGCGATGCGGGCCGGTACGACCGCCGCGCTGCATCAGCCCGGTGAAGCTGAACACGATATCGGTCGGGACATTGGCGCTCATGCCCAATAACTCACACATGTTCGGACTCTCGCTCAATCGCAGGGGCAAGGTTACAGACGGGGTTCGACTCGCATCCGTTGAGGACTGCTCGGCACGGGAGGACGACCGTATCGATCATCGCCGGCACCGCCGAACGGTTGATCATCCTCGGGCTCGTCGGCGCGGACGGCGGCTTTGGTGGCAGCCTCACGCTCCTTGCGGGCGTTGGCGGCGCGTTCGATGGGGAAACGGATCGCCACCAGCACCAGATAGAGGCCGAATGCGATCATGCCGTACATGAACAGATCGGAAATGGCCCGCCAGGCGTTGTTGCCGACCTTGAACAGCAGGTCGAGCGCGGTAATGGCGACGGCCGGTGCGACTTTATCCTTGACCGGGTCGATGATGGTCGGGCTGAACAACAGCACCGCCATCGCCAGCCGCAGTGGCTCACGCAGCCAGCGCCACATCCAGCGGGTCAAGCGCATCCACACCAACAGGCAGCCCAAAGCGGCGAAGGCGTAGAGGCCCCAAGCGATCAGATAGTCGTTCTCGGTCATGGTGTCCATGGCAAGGCAGGCAAAGAGGCGCTTATGATAACGGCTTTTCGCCCATCAGGCTGCATCAATGCCTGACTGTTGAGCGCTATCCATGTGGGAGCGGGCTTGTGTGGCGAGGGGGCTTGCCCCCCGTTCGGCTGCGAAGCAGTCGTAATACAGACACCGCGTTGTTGACTAAACACCGCAGTGACTCGTTTTAGGGCCGCTTTGCGACCCAACGGGGGCAAGCCCCCTCGCCACACAAGCCCGCTCCCACAGGTTGCCAGGCCCCTATTTCGTACACTGTTCGAGAACCCTTCATGCCCCTATCCACCAACACTTGCGACGCTCCGATTGCCCACAAGGCTGAAGGTTCCGACCCGTATGCCTGGCTGCAAGAACGCGACACCGATGCAGTGCTCGACTACCTCAAGGCTGAAAACAGCTATCAGCAAGCGCAAACCGCCGACCAGGCCGGATTGCGCGAAACCCTGTTCGAGGAAATCAAGGGGCGGATACTCGAGACCGATTTGTCCCTGCCCTCGCCATGGGGACCGTATCTGTATTACACCCGCACCCTGGCGGGTGACGAATACGCCCGGCACTACCGCTGCCCGCGTCCGGCCGATGACAGCCTGACCCTCGACGAAAGCCGCGAACAACTGCTGCTGGACCCGAACGAACTGGCCAACGGCGGTTTCTTTTCGCTCGGAGCGTTCAGCATCAGCCCGGATCACCAGCGCCTGGCCTACAGCATCGACTCCAGTGGCGACGAGATTTACACGCTGTTCGTGAAGGAGTTGTCCGACGGCCGCGTCAGCGAGCTGGAGTTCCGGGACTGTGACGGCAGCATGACCTGGGCCAACGACAGCCTGACGCTGTTCTTTGGCGAACTGGACGATACCCATCGCCCGCACAAGCTGTACCGCTATCGCCTGGACGGCACGGCGGCCGAAGAAGTGTTCCATGAGCCAGACGGCCGCTTCTTCATGCATTGCTACCGCTCAAGTTCCGAACAGCAATTGCTGCTGTCCGTGGGCAGCAAGACCACCAGCGAAGTCTGGGTCCTCGATGCCTCCCAGCCCCAGCAGGCGTTCACCTGCCTGGCGCCACGGGTTGAAGATCATGAGTACGACGTCGATCACGGCGTACTCGACGGTCAACGGACCTGGTTCATTCGCAGCAACCGTGACGGGATCAATTTCGCCTTGTATACCGCGGTCGATACCGGTGCCGCGCCGTCCGAGGCCGACTGGCAGAACCTGATCCCCCACAGCGACACGGTGATGATCGACGGCATCAGCCTGAACACCGGGGCCATGACCCTCAGCCTGCGGGTCGGCGGCTTGCCGGTCATTGAAGTTCACCCGCAAGGCCTGGCGCCCTATCGCGTACAACTGCCGGATGCAGCCTACAGCCTGCACGTGCAAAACAGCCTGGAATTCGCAAGCGACCGGATTCGCCTGCGCTACGAAGCGTTGAACCGTCCTGCGCAAATCCGTCAGCTTGAACTGGCGACCGGCGAGCAGAAAGTGCTCAAGCAAACCCCGGTGCTCGGTCCGTTCGACGCCGATGCCTACGTCAGCCAGCGCCTGTGGGCGACCGCACCGGACGGTACGCAAGTGCCGATCAGCCTGGTGATCAAACGCGGTGACCTCGGCAAACCCGTGCCGTTGTACCTCTACGGCTATGGCGCCTATGGCGAAAGCCTCGACCCGTGGTTTTCCCATGCGCGCCTGAGCTTGCTGGATCGCGGCATGGCGTTTGCCATTGCCCACGTGCGTGGCGGCGGCGAACTGGGGGAAGCCTGGTATCGCGCCGGCAAGCAAGAGCACAAGCACAACACCTTCAGCGACTTCATCGCCTGCGCCGAACACTTGATTGCCCAGGGTTATACCAGCGCTTCGCAACTGGCGATCAGCGGCGGCAGCGCCGGTGGTTTGCTGATCGGCGCGGTGCTCAATCAACGGCCGGAACTGTTTGGTGCCGCCATCGCCGAAGTGCCGTTCGTCGACGTACTCAACACCATGCTCGACCCTGACCTGCCGTTGACCGTGACGGAATACGACGAGTGGGGCAACCCTGAGGAGCCGGATGTCTATGATCGGATCAAGGCCTACGCCCCGTACGAAAACGTCACCGCACAAGCGTATCCGGCGACCCTGGTGATCGCCGGCTACAACGACAGCCGCGTGCAGTATTGGGAAGCGGCCAAGTGGGTGGCGAAATTGCGCGCAACCAAGACCGACAGCAATCCCCTGCTGCTCAAGACTGAACTGGGAGCCGGGCATGGCGGGATGAGCGGTCGATATCAGGGATTGCGTGACGTAGCTCTCGAATATGCATTTTTGTTCACGGTTTTGGGTATTGCCTGAGGAACCTGGTGCGGTGTGCCGGTCTTAACTCCACACACCGGCTGCCGATAAAACACCTGTGGGAGCGGGCTTGCTCGCGAAGGGGCCGCAACATTCAGCAGAGATGTTGACTGACACACCGCCTTCGCGAGCAAGCCCGCTCCCACAGGGGATTTGCGGTGAATTCAAGTCAGCAACCATCACAAAAAAGACCGTGACGACATGTCCGAATCAACCTTTCTGAACAACGAAATTCGCGACTGGCTGATGGATTGCGGCCTGTTCAATCAACTGCTGCCGGCGGACTTCGCTGCGGCTTCGGGCTACTTCAGTATCAGCACCATTGCCCAGGGCGAGGAGATTTTCCAGGAGGGCGATGCTGGCAGTTTCATGTGCATCATCCATACCGGTCAGGTGGCCGTGCAGAAAACCACCGCTGACGGGCAACGAGTCACCATCGCCACCTTGCGTAGCGGCCGCTCGTTCGGCGAAATGGCCGTGCTCGATGGTGAACGGCGCTCGGCCAGTTGCGTGGCCGCGAGCAACTGCCAGTTACTCAACCTGGGCAAGGACTCGCTGGAAAAGATGCTCAACGATGCGCCGAAAATCGCCGCCAAGATCATCCGCGCCCTCGCCGTTTCCCTATCCAAACGCCTGCGCATGGCCGACGGCCAACTGCTTTCGCAGCAGGTCTAGCCGCCCGGCGACTTGGGTTTCGGCGGATTGAACTCCAGCCCCGGCACAGGCTGGTCCTTGGTCGGGCGGGCTCGGCATTTCAATCGGCACCAACGGCGGACCGCTACTGCCGGGGCCGACTTTAGGCAAAGGTGCCGGGCTGATTTGCGGGTACGGCGTGGGCGTCGCGGTGCCGGGCGAACCGGGCATCGGCGCGGGGCTGACAGGAATCGATTGCAGCTGCTGGCCCTGCACTGCAGTTATCGAGAGCGCGGCCAGGGCAATGACCGTTAGAATGGTGCGCTTCATCAATGGCTCCGTTGGCCTTGTCGTCATAAACAGGCTACTCCCAACTGCGTCTGTTTGCCCTCCCGTGTTCTGCCAATTTTCTTCAAGTGAGCCCCATGAAACGTTTCGTTCTGCTGGACACCACCCCCATACCTGAAAACGGCGGTGCCCTGTGCCTGTTCGAATACGGCGAGGATTTCGTCATCAAGATCCAGGGTGGTGACGGCGGGCAATTGATGAACACGCGCATGCACGGCTCCGAAGATGCCCTGGCCGAAATTCCGTGTCGAAAAGTCGCTGGTCGGCCGAATTCGCGGGTGCTCATCGGCGGCCTGGGCATGGGTTTCACCCTCGCTTCGGCGCTCAAGCACCTGGGCAAGACCGCCGAAGTGGTGGTCGCCGAACTGGTCCCCGGTGTCGTCGAGTGGAACCGTGGACCGCTGGGCGAGAAGGCTGGCAATCCGCTGCTCGATCCGCGGACCGTGATTCGCATGGAAGACGTGGCCAAAGTCCTGCAAGCCGAACCGCAGGGTTTCGATGCCATCATGCTCGATGTCGACAATGGCCCCGAAGGCTTGACCCAGAAAGCCAACAGCTGGCTGTATTCCGCCGCCGGACTGAACGCCTGCGCCAAAGCCATGCGCCCCAAAGGCATACTGGCCGTCTGGTCGGCCAGCGCTGACCGGCAGTTTTCCGACAAACTGAAGAAAGCCGGGTTCAAGGCCGAGGAAGTGCAGGTCTTCGCCCATGGCAACAAGGGCACCCGCCACACCATCTGGATTGCCGAGAAGCTCAAGGGCTGAGCTAAACTTCGCTTAATACCGTCATTAGTCTTTCTACAAAGGTGAACCCATGAGTTCGTCCACCCCGACCAACACTTCGAAGCTGGATCGCATCCTCGCCGACAACCAGCGCGACAAGGAAATGGGCTACCGCGACAAGGCCCTGAAGATGTATCCGCACGTCTGTGGCCGCTGCGCCCGTGAGTTCTCCGGCAAGCGCCTGAGCGAACTGACCGTGCACCACCGCGACCACAACCACGACAACAACCCGCAGGACGGCTCGAACTGGGAGCTGTTGTGCCTGTACTGCCACGATAACGAACACTCGCGTTATACCGACCAGCAGTATTTCGACGAAGGTTCGCTGAGCACGCCAAAAATCGCCAAAGCCACGCACAACCCGTTTGCGGCGTTGGCGGGGTTGATGAAAAAAGAAGACTGAAGATCTTCAGCGCCTGAACCGGCCCCTTCGCGGGCAAGCCCGCTCCCACATTGGTTTTGTGTACGACGCAGATCAAATGTGGGAGCGGGCTTGCTCGCGAAGGCGGCTGCGGGTACACCACCAATCTGTGAACTGACCACTGCCATTCAATCCCCGTATAATCGCGCTTTTTTCCCGAAAGGCACCCCGCTCGTGGCAGACAAACGGTACAGCTGCATTGGTTTGTATAACCCCAAATCACCGGAGAACGTCGGTTCGGTGATGCGCGCCGCTGGCTGTTATGGCGTGGCGTCTGTGTTCTACACCGGCAAGCGCTACGAGCGCGCCGCCGACTTCGTCACCGATACCAAGCGCGTGCACTACGACATCCCGCTGATCGGCATCGACGACCTGAAGAAAATCCTGCCCCTCAATTGTGTACCTGTCGCCGTTGAACTGGTCGAAGGCGCCCGCCCGTTGCCGGAGTACACCCACCCGGATCGCGCGCTCTACATTTTCGGCCCGGAAGACGGATCGCTGGATAAAGAGATTCGCGACTGGTGCGAAGACGTGGTCTACATTCCGACCACCGGGTGCATGAACCTGGCTGCCACTGTCAACGTCGTGCTCTACGACCGCATGGCCAAGGGTCTCAATACCCGCTCGGGGCCAAAATTCCGCTGAATCGCCGCACATCCGATTGAACAAGCTGCCCGTCCAGGCAGTCAGCTTAACTATCGATCACTGAAGCCAGGAGTCAGACCATGAGCGAACTCAAACCCGTCGAGCGTATCGAGTCCACCCCGTTCCAGAGCCCCTCCGAGCAGAACGTGCAGGGTTGGGAACGCATCGGTTCCCTGGCCGGCGGCGTGGTGATGGTCGGCAAGGGCCTGCGTCGTGGTGGGGTCTTTGGCCTGATCCAGGTGGCCATCGGTGGCGTGGCCATGGCGCGTGGCATTACCGGCCACAGTTCGGCGAAAAGCCTGCTGGAGAAAAGCCGTCAGGACATGAACAACGTGCGGGCGAAAATCCAGCGGGCGGGGGAAGAACTGAAAACGCTGAAGGCCAATGCCGAGGCGGCGACCAAAACTGCCACCGTGACCGGCAATGATTCGTTGAAGTCGCCGAAAGCCGGGGTTTGAATCGGGATTTGCGCTGAAGCCACTGGCCTCTTCGCGAGCAAGCCCGCTCCCACATTGGTTTTGTGTCTGGCACAGATCAAATGTGGGAGCGGGCTTGCTCGCGAATGACGGTGTTACTGAAGCAACTCGGTACTGAGCACTTTTGAAGAACCACCGATCACGCTTTCACTGAGCTGAACAAACGCCTGGGTATCGATTTCCCCCAGCCGCATCGCCCCGCGCAACACATCATCCAGCGAACGCTTGTTATGGGTTTTCAGGCGAATCTCGCGGTCCAGTTCCTGCAGCAACACCACTGCCCTGGCCGTCTGCGCCGGGCTGATCTGCTCACCGCGCAGCGTGGTGACTTTCTGGCTGTCCCTGACCAGTTTGCCGTGCAGGTTCTCGTAGCGTTCATCGCTCATGCCGCCGGCCCGGCGCACCAGTTCGATGGCGTAATACTCGGCAAAGCCTTCGCCGATCCAGTCACTGCGCTGCGTACCGTTGATCCGCCCGAACACCTGGGCCAACTCACGGACCAAGGCACTGGTGCCGCTTTCGCTGACCAACGGCAGGTGACTGTTGAGGTAGATCGACTCGTGCGCCGACCGGCTGCCGCGCCACATTGGATCATTGGCCCCGACGATCAGCAGTTTGCCCGGGTGTCGCGGATACAGCGCCTGCACTTGCGGCCAGACGAAGGTCAGCAGCGTCAGCACATCCATCCGGCGCATACCCTGTCCTAGCGGCGAGGCGACGGTGACTTCGGTCTCGCCCAGACGAGTGCGGCGGCTACCGAGTTGGCCGGCGAGCATCCAGCCCGTGGGCCGGTCGAACAGTCGGGACGGGTTATCAATACGGAATTTGTTCTGGCCAATCCGTGGCCAGGCGGTTTCAACGCTTTTCCAGCCACCGGGCAGCTCGAATACAAGACGAGAAACCAGTTCGATGCCGTCCTGTTGATCGAGTCTGGCAGCGGGCACCAGATCGTCGCCGCGCATCAACGCCCAGTTTGGCGTCATGCGCGTGTCGAAGCTGCCGTTCTTGCGCCCATGGCTGATATTCACGCGATAGGTCAGGCTGGCCTTGTCAGCAGACGGACGCCAGACACCTCGCGCCGTTTTGCCGGGGGTCAGTAGCCATTGGCCGTCGGCCTTGAAATCGCTGTAGTGGCTGCCGTCGCCGAGGTCGAAATCCAGGCTGCGTACCGCCGAGCCCTGGGCGAGCGTCAGGCGGACTTCGGCCTGATCACTCTGCGGCAACAGGCGCACGTGATAATCCAGATCGACCTTGTTCGCGGCCCACACAGGCGAATTCACGGCCAGTAATCCAACGACCCACGCCTGCCGCCATCCCACAGCCATACACACTCCTTCGTGAAACGTTTAACCGTAGGCAATCAGCCAGCGCGGAAAATCAGATGATCTTCCCAATCGTCTTCCGGCACGCTGCCTTCGGCGAGCATGCGCCCGGACTGTGAGATCCGCTCGTGATGCACGGCATCGCGATCGCCGCACACCAGGTGATGCCACAACGGCAGGTCCTTGCCTTCGCTGACCAGGCGATAACCGCAGGTTGGCGGGAGCCATTTGAATTCGTCGGCCTTGCCCGGCGTAAGCTGGATGCAGTCCGGCACAGTGTCACGACGGTTAGGATAGTCCGTGCACTGGCAGGTTTTCAGGTCCAGCAATTTGCAGGCGATGCGCGTGTAATAGACGCTGTTGTCGTCTTCGTCCTCAAGCTTTTGCAGGCAGCACAATCCACAGCCGTCGCACAGCGACTCCCATTCCTCCTGATCGAGTTGATCGAGGGTTTTGCGTATCCAGAACGGTTCTACTTTGGCGGCCATGGTTCGAGCATCGACATCAGGTGGTGAAAAGGCCGCCAGTCTAGTGCCCGAAGCCCCGCGGGCCAAGCATTGGCGACTGTCGGTAGAACGGGCTTGTCAGTTTTTGCGCTGCCAAGTAGGGTTTTGCGTCGCCCCTCTCTTTCAAACGTAGCAAGGAATCTCTTGATGAGTGCTAACCCACGCGTTGCCGATTACGCCATTCACCCTCAGTTCACCGATCGCTGGTCGCCCCGCGCCTTCACCGGCGAAACGATTCCGGAGGAGACTCTGCTGAGCTTCTTCGAAGCCGCACGCTGGGCACCCTCGGCCTACAACTCGCAGCCTTGGCGTTTTCTTTACGCGCGTCGTGATACACCGAACTGGGAGCGTTACCTGGGCCTGCTGAACGAATTCAACCGCAGCTGGGCGCAACACGCTTCTGCCCTGGTGATCGTGATTTCGAAAACCACCTTCGCCGTGCCTGGCGCGACTGAAGAAACCCCGGCCCTGTGGCACACCTTCGACACCGGTTCCGCCTGGGGCCACCTGGCCTTGCAAGCGAGCCTGAGCGGCTGGCACACCCACGGCATGGCCGGCTTCGATCAGGAACTGACCCGCAAGGAGCTGAACATTCCTGAAGGCTACGCCCTGCACGCCGCCGTCGCGGTGGGCAAACTGGGGGACAAGGCGAGCCTGGCGGATTACCTGCAAGCCCGTGAAGAACCAAGCCCGCGCCGTCCGTTGAGCGAATTGGCGGCTGAAGGCGACTTCACCCTCTAAACCGCTGCACATACCAATGTGGGAGCGGGCTTGCTCGCGAATGCGGTGTATCAGCCACTAAATTGTCGACTGACACTCCGTATTCGCGAGCAAGCCCGCTCCCACACTTTTTGATCGCGGTGAATCAATACCCGCGATCGAAATCCACTTCTCCGTGCAACGCCTCTCCCGCCTGATACGCCCGCAGGTTCTCGACAAACAGCTTCACCATCATCGACGGCGAAGTCGGTGCCGAGCTATGGCCGGTCAGCAGCAAACCCCAGGCTGTCCAGAATGGATGACGCTGGGGCAATGGCTCCTGACGGCACACATCGATCACTGCGCCCGCCAGATGCCCTTCTTTCAAGGCGTCCACCAGATCCGCATCGACCACCGCCACACCGCGCCCGGCGTTGATGAACAACCCGGTCGGCTTGAATTGCTTGAACAGCGCCGCGTCGTAGATATCGTGGGTTTGCGGCGTGTTCGGCAGCAGATTGACCACGTAATCGACTTCACCGACCAGCCGCGGCAGATCCGCCAGTGAACCGACTTCGATAAACGGTGCCTGTTCCCGCGCACTGCTGGCAACGCCATACAACTCGACGCCGAACGGCACGAGGAACTGCGCGACACTTTGCCCGATATCACCCGTGCCGACGATCAACACCTTACGCCCGGCCAGGCTCTGGCCCTGGCGGCTGTCCCATTTGCGCTCGACCTGGCTGACCAGCCGCGCCAGCACTTCACGTTCGTGACCGAGCATATACGTGAGCACGTACTCGGCCATGACCTGTCCGAAGATTCCGACTGCACGCGTCAGCCGATAGTGCCGCGGCAAACCGTCAGCCAGCAGCGGCGTAATGCCGGCCCAGGTCGATTGCAGCCATTGTGGTTGATGGCCCTGGCGCAACAGGGTCGCCAGCAGATCAGGCTGGCCGAGCCACACCGGACAATCGGCGGCCTGACTGGCCAGTTCGGCGGAATCACCGCTGGTCAGTACCTCCAGATCCGGTGCCGCCTCGCGCAATAGTTGGGCGTACACGGGGTGGTCGTGTTCAGCAATCAGGACGCGCATGCTTCAAACCTTTCAAAAACAGTGCAAACGGCCGCCGACAGAGTGGTGCTCCATCGAGGCTGCCATCGCTAAAATCAATCAGTGTTTCATAACCACTCTGTACAGAGCCTGTCTGCCGCTCACACCGGATCGTTGCGGCGCAACAATTCTTCCGGCAAGTGCTCGATGTACTCGTCTTCGGCAGGCGGCATTTGCAGGTGATAACCCTGTTTTTCGAGGTTTTCCAGCACGACCGTGATGTCCTCGCGTGACAGCTTGCGCTCAGGGCTCAGCACCAGGTCAAACGCGTGGATGGCCTTGCCAAAGGCTGCCATCAGGGCATCCGGCACACGCTCCAGAGCATCGCTCTTGAGTACGTACAGGTACATCTGGTTTTTCTTCGAGCTGCGGTAGATGGAGCAAATACGTTTCAAGGCTGTTCTCCGGCGGTGGCCAGGCTGTCGAGCAGCGCCTGGCCCATCAATTCGCGGCGCCAGCCACGCAGCGAATCAGGCAATTGGTAGGGACCATTGGGGAAGCCGCTCTTGAGCAGTGCTTCCAGGGTTTTCTTGCGCAGCATCAGTTCCGGTGCAATGTTCAGGCGCTCGGCCTCGGCCTGGCCGATGGCTTTCAGCTGTTTGAGCAATGCCGCGGCATCCACCGGCAGCGGTTCCGGCACGGCCGGCGGCCATTGATCAGGCGACACACTGCCAGAGCGCTTGATCAGATCAAGCAGAAACTCGCCATCCTGACGCACGGTACGCGGGTGCATGTCTTCGATTTTCGCCAGGGCACCGAGGTTATCCGGTTGCGTACGCGCCAGCGGCCACAACGAATGCTCGCGGATAATCCGGTTGCGCGGCAGGTCACGGGCCCGGGCTTCCTTTTCGCGCCAGGCGCAGAGCTCACGCAATACCGCGAGTTGGGCGCGGGACAGCTTCCAGGCCAGCTTGGCTTCGCGATAGACCTCGTACGGGTCGGTCTCGCGACGCAGGTTGGCCACCAGCTCGGCGCCGTCTTCCAGGACCCAGGCGCATTTCTCGTCAGACAGCTTTGGACGCAGCTTTACGAAGACTTCAGCCAAGTGCACGGCATCTTCCGCGGCATAGCTGATTTGAGTTTCGGATAGCGGACGTTGCAGCCAGTCCGAACGGGTTTCACCCTTGGGCAGGTCGATGCCGAGCACTTCCTGCACCAGCCGCGAATAGCCCATGGAAAAACCGAGGTTCAGGTAAGCGGCAGCCAGTTGCGTATCGAACAATGGAGCCGGCAGGCTGCCGGTCAGGCGTAGCAGGACTTCGAGGTCTTCGCTGCATGCGTGGACCACTTTGACCACGGCCGGGTTTTCCAGCAGCGCGGCGAATGGTTGCCAGTTGTCGATGCTCAGCGGGTCGATCAGGTAGGCGCGCTCGCCATCGCCGACCTGCAGCAAGCCTGCGATCGGATAGAAGGTGTCGACCCGCATGAATTCGGTGTCGAGGGCAACGAATGGCAACTGCTGCCACTCGGCACACAACCGTCCGAGGCTATCGTTGTCGCGAATCCAGTGAATATCGATGGCCACACGGCTCTCCCTTGAAGAATGGCGCGCAGTATATATCGCCCCCGGCGATTTCCGCGCATCCACTGAACAAGAGCATTAGCGAAAATTACTGCGTGGCATAAAGAATAGTCCGACAAAGTCGAACTAGCTGGTCTTACCCAGCACGTAGACCCGCATTCGCACGTAACCGGGCAAAAAGTCGTGATGGCTGAGCAAACGGAAACCCGCCTGCCTGAACTCGCTTTCTACCTCGGCCTTGCTCGGCAACGGCCGGGCCGGAACGCCCCCCACGCCCGGACGCGCGCCCTTGAAACGACTGTCGAGACGCACCGCGACAATCACCGTATCGCGACTGACCCGGTAAAACTCGCCAAGCATCGCCAGGCGGTGTTCTGAGTGGGTGAGGTGTTGAAACAGTTGCATGCAAAAAATGCAGTCAACCGCATTCTCCGACAAGCCAATCTTGAACGCGGAGCTTTGAAAGGTCTTGATCCGCTTCAACAAACTCTGCGGATGATGTGTGCGGGCATGATCGAGGATGTCTTGAGACGGATCCGTCGCGAGGATCACCCGATTCGCATGTTCGGCCAGCACCGCCCAGAAACGCCCCACACCACAGGCCACGTCGAGGATCAGACCGGGCTCGCCGGCGACGTTGAGCGCATTGCGCACCATACGCTCCTCACGCCAGAGCGTCAGGCGCCCGGCCAGGCCCGGTGCTTGCGGCTGATGGCAGACGCGAGCGTGCTCCTGGTCGTAGCGCCGGGCAATCTCAAGCTCGATGGCGGATGGGGGCTGAGCGGACATGTGCAATGGCTCTTGATAAAAGTTCTACAGGCCGCAGTTCGGCGGCCGCCGCGTGAAACAAAATCGGAGCACTCAATCTTTGGCCAACGCGCCGTCGACCACTGGACCACGACATCCGGCAAACATGTCCAGATCCTGGTTGTAGACCTTGCTGTTGACCTCCAGCAGCCCAAGCATCGAATGGAACAGGTTGTCCTGACTCAAGGGTTTTTCACGACTCTGTTGCAGGCAATGGGCATCTACCGCAAACGATTTTTTATAGCTGTCGGAGAACCAGGCAAACATGGCTACATGCTTTTGCTGCTCCGGGGCCAGCATGTAAGGCGTACCGTGGAGGAACAAGTTGTATTCACCCAGGGACTCACCGTGGTCCGACAGATAGAGCATCGCGGTATCCACTTTGTCCTGACTACCGCGCAACAGATCGATCAGGGTCGACAGCACATGGTCGGTATATACCAAGGTGTTGTCGTAGCCGTTGACGATACTTTCGCGACTGCAATTGTTCAGGGCGTTACTCTCGCAAACCGGGGTGAAGCGTTCGAATTCTTTCGGATAACGCTTGAAGTACTCAGGACCGTGGCTGCCCATCTGGTGCAGTACCAATACGGTGTCCTTGTCCAGGTTATCGATGAAATGTTGCAGTCCTTGCAGCAGGATTTCGTCGCGACATTCACTGTTGGCACACAACACCGGGTCTTTCAGATTGCTGACGTCCTGAACGGTGACGCGATCGCACGTACCTTTGCAGCCTGACTGGTTGTCACGCCAGATCACGTCAATACCCGCATGCTTGAGCACATCCAGCAGGCCTTCTTCATTCTTTGCCTTGCTGGCGTTGTAATCCTTGCGCCCCATATTGGAGAACATGCAAGGTACCGATACGGCGGTTTCAGTACCGCAGGAGTGCACATCGGTGAAGGCGATCAGGCCATCTTCCTTACTCAGTTTCGGAGTGGTGTCCCGGCTGTAGCCAAGGATGCCGAAGTTCTCTGCCCGGGCACTTTCACCCACGACAAGAACCGTCAGGGATTTGCGGCTGTGAGTTTGCCAGGCCGGATTGCGCCGGGCATCTTCCCCGAGTTTCACAAAAGGCTGATGTGCAGACGCAACCTGCTCACGCAGGTAACCGACCGACGCACCAATGTAGTTACTCGGCACGACCATCAGGCGCAATTCATGGTGATTGCGAAACAGCGACGACAGGCCTTGATAATTAATCAGTGCAACACCACCGATGACCGCCGCAGAAGCAAACGTCACCAACACTTTACTTAATAGCTCACGGTGCCAGCGACGATAACTAATCGGCGTTTTCCACAACAACCACGCAGGCAAGACACCGAGCAAAAAAAGATAGACGAACAACTTTATCGACAGCAAGTCACGTACTTCGGTGGCATTGGTCTCAGCGAAGTTACGCAACATGCCGGCATCGATCAAAACGCCATACTGGCTCATGAAATACGCCACGCCGGCACTGATCAGGAACAACAGGGTCAGGACCGGCTTCAGCACCGGCCGGAATGCCAGCAGGGTCAGCACAATATTGAAGGCCGCGAAGATCATCACCCCGAAGGCCACACGCATGACAATGCCTTTGCCGTCGGATGCGGTGATTTCGAACAGGTGTTGCCAGAGTACAAAATTGAAGCCAACTAACAAAAATGCGCTGGCAATCAATGTCACCCATTCGGGGCGCACGGCTTTAATCTTAAGCATGAGATTCGGCGGGTCCTGAAAATAAGTGCCTTCGGTAAATGTGAAAATTTCATTTACCGAGACATCTCTAATTTTAGGTAGCCAACCATCAATTTTTTGTGAAAAAGAAGCCAACAATTAGTTGGCTTATAAACCTGCCTGAAACGTTCAGACTATTTGAGAATGGTTCAGTCCTGGTTCAGATTCGACTCAAGCCTGGTGCAAATACCAGCGCCAATCCTGCTCACCGACCTCACCCATGAATTGACGATATTCGGCGCGTTTCACCGCCAGGTAAACGCCGAGGAATTCACTGCCGAAGGCCTCCCTGGCCCAACTCGAACCTTCCAGCGATCGCAAGGTGGTCAGCCAGTCTGTCGGCAACAGTTTCGCGGCCTCGGCGTAGCCATTGCCTTCCACCGGCGCACCCGGGTCGAGTCGTTCGCGGATACCGCGATGAATACCGGCCAGAATCGCCGCAGCCGCCAGATAAGGATTGGCATCCGCGCCACAAATTCGATGCTCGATGTGCCGGGAATACGCCGGCCCGCCGGGTACGCGCAAACTCACGGTGCGATTGTCCACGCCCCAGGTGGCCGCCAGGGGCGCATAACTGTTGGCCTGGAATCGACGGTAGGAGTTGGCGTTGGGGCAAAACAGCAACAGCGAATCGAGCAAGGTACTGAGCATGCCTGCGACGGCCTGCTTGAGCAGTGGCGTTCCATCCGGGGCTTCACTGGCGAAGAGGTTGTTGCCGTCCTTGTCTGCCAGACTCACGTGCATGTGCATCCCGGTGCCGGCCAGGTCATCGAAAGGCTTGGCCATGAAGCAGGCTGTCATGCCGTGCTTGTGCGCCACCCCTTTGACCAGACGTTTGTAACGCACCGCTTCATCCATCGCCTGCAACGCGTCGGTGCGGTGTTCGAGGGTGATCTCCACTTGCCCCGGTGCGTACTCGGAAATTGCCGTGCGTGCCGGAATCCCCTGGAGCTTGCAGGCGCTGTAGAGATCGGCCAGGAACGGCTCGATCTGTTCAAGCTCGCGCAACCCATAGACCTGCGTTCCGCGCGGACGCCCGCCATCGACATCCCGTGCCGGTTGCGGCCGGCCATTGCTGTCACGTTGCTGATCCAGCAGGTAGAACTCCAGTTCCGCCGCCATGACCGGGTAATAGCCGTCAGCCTGCAAACCTTCGATGACTTTCGCCAGCAAGTGACGGGGATCGGCAATGGTAGCCGGCATTCCTTCCGTCGGGTGCATGCTGACCTGCACGGCCGCGGTCGGTATCAGTCGCCAGGGCATGCGCGTGAGACTGCCGCTGATCGGGTAGGCCCGGCAGTCGATATCACCGACATCCCAGACCAGCCCGGAGTCTTCCACGTCATCGCCGTTGATGGTCAGACCGAGGATGGTGCTCGGCAATGGTCGCCCGCTTTCGTAAACCGCCAGCAACTCGTCACGATGCAGCAGCTTGCCTCGCGGCACACCGTTGTTGTCGAGGATGAACAACTCGAACATTTCAATATCCGGGTTCTGTTCCAGAAAGGTCAGGGCTTCTTGCCGGGTGGCAAACGAGGTCGTGGCACAACTCATGGGAACTCTCTTTTTCCGTGTCAGGCGGGTACGCAAAAGCACCCGCGCTTTAATCCCGGCATCAACCGGAAATGTAGGGACAATCAGCGGAAAAAGCAGGAATCCGGCGGGCGCGCATGGCGGCAATGCCACAGCGCCCAGAAGGCCAGTTCAGAAGGCAGTGCAGAGAGGTTTGGCGCGGTGGCAGGCGTGAATCGACGACCAAGGCTCGACGCACGGGCGTCGGTGGATGCCTTGAAGTGGATTGCGACCGGCCAACCGTCCATAAAGAGAACCGAAGAAAACAGATGACCGCAGCGTCACACGGCGGGTTGAGTCGTTAAATCGGGATTTGAAGAACTTTGGATATCGCTTGGCTAAACATTTGGCTGTTCAGTGCAGCCCCCCCCCCCTGTGGGAGCGGTTTGTATTTAATTTTTAAATACTACGCCGGACTTTCTGATTTGCCGCCTCCATGCCTCACGCGTCTAATCGGAACCCTACTGCTCAAGGCCCGATCATGGAAAACACCCGAGCCACTTCCCGCCCTGCCATCTGGTTCATGTTCAGCATTGTCCTGGTTGCCCTGAACCTGCGCCCATCCATGGCCGCTGTCGGACCTTTGCTCCCGGTGATTCGCGTCGACATCCCGCTGAGTTTCAGCCTGGCTTCACTGCTGACCATGTTGCCGGTCATGGCCATGGGACTGGCGATGTTTGTCGGCCTGCGCGTCAGCCAGCAACTCGGCGATCAGCGCACGGTGGTGTTCTCGTTGCTGATCATCGGCGTGGCCACGGTTTCGCGGTTGTTCCTTGACTCAGCAGCGGAGTTGATCCTCAGCGCGGTGCTGGCAGGTATCGGGATCGCCCTGATCCAGGCGCTGATGCCAGCGTTGATCAAATCCCGATTCAGCGACCACGTTGCCCTGAGCATGGGGCTCTACGTCACGTCGATCATGGGGGGTGCCGCCATTGCTGCGTCCTTTTCACCGCTGGTGATGCAGGGCACCGGCAGCTGGCGCATGGGTCTGGCGATCTGGGCCGTTCTCGCCGTGCTGGCATTACTGTTCTGGGGCACCCAACGAGCGGGGATGCCGACACTGGATTCAAAGACATCCAGCAACGTTTCATTCTTCGCCAATTCCCGCGCATGGTTACTCGCGATCTTCTTTGGCCTGGGCACTGCGTCCTACACCTGTGTTCTGGCCTGGTTGGCGCCGTACTACGTGGAAAAGGGCTGGAGCGAACAGCACGCCGGGTTGCTGCTCGGATTTCTGACCGCCATGGAAGTGCTGTCAGGTCTGCTGACCCCCGTCATCGCCAATCGCAACCGCGATCGCCGCATCGTGCTGATGGTATTGCTGACGCTCATCATCGCCGGCTTCAGCGGACTGATTCTGAGCCCGCAGCATTTGAGCCTGATTTGGCCTTGCCTGCTGGGGCTGGGCATTGGCGGCCTGTTCCCGATGAGCCTGATTGTATCGCTGGATCACCTGGACAATCCCTTGCGCGCTGGTGGCCTGACCGCGTTCGTTCAAGGCATCGGCTACCTGATTGCCGGCCTGTCGCCGCTGCTGGCCGGGATAATCCGCGACCAGCTCGGCAGCTTCGAATGGGCCTGGTGGTCGCTGACGGCAGTCATGGTGCTGATGATGTTGATGGTCTTGCGCTTCAACCCAAGACACTACATCCGACACATCCACTGACCCGGAGCCTGCCATGAAAACCACCGGTTTCGCCGTAGCTCACGCCAGCATGCTGCTTTGGGCCTTGTTGATCGCCGCATCATTTTCCGCGGCGGCGCAAGTCAGCCAGGCCATCGACCCGATCCTGCTGACCGGTTTGCGCCTGCTGTTTTGCGCCGTAGTATTTCTACCGCTGTTGCTGCTTAAAGGCGACGCCGTCATGACCGCCCGCGGGCTGCTCGGTCATGCCGTGCTCGGCCTGCTGCTGGCGTTGTACTTCGGCTCGCTGTTCGAAGCCTTGCGCTACACCTCGGCCGTCAACACCGGGACGATGTTCACGCTGGTGCCGCTGATGACCCTGGCGTTCGAAGCTGTGCTGACACCTGACAGCCGCCTGAAACAACGGATTGTGCCCATGCTGCTCGCCGCTGTCGGGGCCGTTTTGCTGATTATGAAAGGCGCCGGCCCCGGCGAGTTGCCATCGCCGTACGCATTGACGGTGTACGGCATGGGATGCCTGGCGATGGCGCTCTACGCCCCCCTCAGCCAACGCCTGAAAGCCAATAGCCTCAAGGGGCGCGGGCCGGTGCCCATGACGTTCTGGAACATGCTGTTCGGTGCGCTGTTTCTGCTGGTGTTCTGTGGACTCAGTGGCGGTTGGCGCTCGGCATCATTACTGACGCTCAACGACTTCTATTGGCTGATGTACCTGGCCGTATTCGCCACGCTGGCAACGTTCTGGCTATTGCATCGGGCCATCGGCGTGATCGCGCCTTCCTCGGTGATTTCCTACATCTACCTGAGCACGCTGTTCATCACCTTGTTTCACTGGCTTTGGGGGCGCCAGAAGCCTCTGCCGCTGGAGTTGGCCGGTGCGGTACTGGTAGGCATCGGCATGTTTGCACTGCTGATGTCCAGCCGCCGTGCAGTGTCGCTGGTAGTCCAGGGCTGACTCGGCCTGAACCGAAACCTCCTGCAAATCATTCTCAATGCGCCCTCGTTCCGCTAGGATCATTCGCTCACACTTGCGCACGGTCAGCGCAGGGGCGCAGCGAGACAGAACGGATGCTGAACAGTAATTCACTTAGAAAACTCGATATGCAGGACCTCATGGTGTTCGTCGCCGTGTATGAGCAAAACAGCGTCACTGGTGTATCCGAGACGCTTTGCATCAGCCAGTCCACGGTGAGTTACTGCCTGAAAAAACTGCGCACCAGTTTCGCGGACGAACTATTCATCAATACCCGCACCGGCGGCATGCAGCCCACCTGCAAGGCCGGCACGATGTATCCTCACGCGCTGAAAATCCTGGAAAGCATCAACCTGTGTCACGCAGGTCCCCCCGCCTTCGACCCTGGCCTGCAACCTGTGACCTTCAACATCTGTGCACCGGAATACTTCGAACTGTTGATTCTGCCGCGTTTGTTGAAAACCTTTGACCTCGCCGATCTTCCGGTGATGGTCAATGTATTAAAACTCGAAGCGGACATCCCGGCTGAAGCGTTGCGCGACGGCAGCCTAGACCTGGTGATGTGCTTCGGCCCGAACTTTCATCGCAGTCATGTCGACTTCACATCCCGGACGCTGCTCAAAGACGATCTGGTCTGTGTTTTCGATAAACGCGCCGCGCCAGCGGAACCACGCCTGAGTCTGCAAACCTATGTCGAGCGTCGACACGTGTTCCCGACACCCTGGACATCTGCCACTAACATGGTCGACGGCTGGCTCGCGCAACAGGCAAGACAACGCCAGATTATCGCGCGCGCCAACAGCTACAGTGCAGCGCTGAAGCTGATCACTGGCACCGACTATGCCCTGACCCTGCCGCGCCGTATCCAGCAACTACTGACCAGCACAGACACCTTCGATCACTGCGAAGCACCCGAAGGCTTGCCGGGTTTCACCCTCGATATGCAGTGGAGCCAAGGCGTTGATCAAGACAGCGCCAACACCTGGCTACGAGAACAAGTGATCCTGGCCTGCACCGAGCAGGAAACGGCCTGATATTCAGTTGCTGATGGCAGTCTTGCTGTAGGAATCGCGATCGATATCGAGAATCTCCACGCACAACTGGACTTCAACGCCGCCCGGCCACTCACACAGGTCCTGCACCACCGCCAGCAGGCTTTCAGACAGCTGCTGCTTGATCTGTGCGGAACGACCACTCAACAGCGCCAGCTTCACATGCACGAACGCCCGCTCAGCCAATGCCGTACCGACTTTGAACGTCTCGACCTTGACCGCGCGGCTCTTGATGTCGAATTCGGCAGCAAACTGACCGGAAGCCACCAACGCATTGTTCAAACGCATCAGTGCCACATCGGCATTCAGATCAGTCAGGTTGGCGGTATATTCCATGTGCAGGTGAGGCATGAGTGAGTTCCTGATAGTGGATGAACAGGTCGTACATATAACACAGCGCCGCCGTGCTCATTCGGGCAGCGGCAAAATCGCACGCTCACTCATGAACGCCTCCAGGCGCGAGCGTAACCAGCGCTCGGCGGGGTCGGTATCGACATGACTGAGCCAGACCATAGACAGGTCCAGAGTGGGTGTCTTGATCGGAAAGGGTTCCTTGAACAGCATTCCCGATGCAGCCATCGCCTCGGCGGTGTAGTCCGGCAGGCTGGCAATCAGGTCCGTCCCGGCGAGCAGTGCCGGCAAAGAACTGTATTGCGGTACCGAGAGCACCACCTGGCGCGTGCGGCCGATTTCCGCCAGCCACTCGTCGGCGTAACCACTGACATTGGCGGTATGGGACACCAGCACGTGCGGTCGCGCGCAATACTCATCGAGGGTCAGCGGTTTGTCGGAGGCATCGGCGCGCAAAATGCAGGGCTGGATGTGCCGCAGCAACTTGCGTTTGGCATTGGCCGGCAAGCCACGGGTCTGGCTGATACCCACCGTGATATCGCCGGACGCCAACAAGTCGGGAATCCGCCAGTAATCGACATGCTGCACTACAAACACCACATTGGGCGCTTCCTGGCGCAGGGTTCGCAGCAACGGCGGCAACAGGCCAAACTCGACATCGTCGGACAACCCGATGCGGAACGTCATCGTGCTGCTGGCCGGGTCAAAATCATGGGTCAGGCTCAAGGCCACGGACAAGGAGTCCAGCGCCGGCGACAAGTGCCTGATGATTTCCTCAGCCCGCGCTGTCGGCTCCATGCGATGACCAACGCGTATGAACAGCGGATCATTGAACATCGCACGCAAGCGATTGAGTGCTGAGCTGATGGTCGGCTGACCGAGAAACAGCTTCTCCGCCACCCGAGTGACATTACGCTCAAGCATCAGCGCTTCGAATACCACCATCAGGTTGATATCCGCCTTGCGAAGTTCATTGCGATTCATCCACTGCCCCCGATCCCCAAATCTGCCGACAGTTTAGGTAGCTGACACGACTGCCGTCCATCCAACTCAGGTTCAACAGCCTGACGCCGTTCACGTTTAAGCAAAATGCTGTTCCACGCTTCGTCTTACAGCCCCTTCCTTTTTACCCGTAACCCCTGGCAGGCAGCCCGTGAGTCCCTAAGCTCAGCGACGCACGAGGGAAAAAACCACCCTCGTCATGCAAAACTTGCGCAATCAAAGGAGCAGCACCGTGGCCAGAGACAAAGCCAAAGACGACAAGCATTTCAATTGCACCCAGGCCCACGAAGCCGACTACGTCGCCAGCCTGTACCCACACGCCAGGGAAGAGGTCAAAACGTTCCTCTCCTCGGCCTGCAAGGACAAATCCCTGCACAACTCCACCCACAAGGACGTCTACGAACTGATCAAGAGAAAACTGGGCCATTCCCAGCCGTAAGGCGGGTTGAAACGAAGCTGCTCTGAACGAGCAGCTTCCCCCTCATTCAATCTAGATTTCCTTGATCGGGGTCTGATCGCAGGTCCCTTTGATCAAACCGATTGCGTGCATGCAATCGGCCTTGTTGACGTAAGCCTCCCCGCTGGCAACCGTCTCATGATTCCCCGCCCTCAACCGCCACCGCCATTGGCCCTTGCCGGTCAGAACGGTGCCGCGGATTTGCCTGTAGATCTCAAAATACATTGTTCGCTCCTTGCGATTGCTGGTGACTGCAGATCAGTGGCCTGCGAAACCAGAGTAGAGGAGGAATTTCCGGGGCGATTGTTTTCAGTGTCAGAGGATATTTCGCAACGGAGCCCCTGATTGACTGGGCGCCCAATGGATTCGGGGGCAGGTAAATAGAGTGACCTGGACAGGTAACTTTTCCTGGGAACTGGCTTATTTTTCCGACTTCGATGCGATGCCTGATCCGACAAAGTTTCCAGATACGGGGGCAAGATGCCGGCAGCGGTAGACCACTGGAAAAAGCATCAGAAACGAAAAAGCCCCGTAGCTTTTCAGCTACGGGGCTTTTTCCATGTAATGGCGGAGAGATAGGGATTCGAACCCTAGGTACCGGTGAAGGTACAACGGATTTCGAATCCGTCCCATTCGGCCACTCTGGCATCTCTCCAACGGCGCGCATCATAACAACACTTTCGCAGGAAGCGAACCCCCCAGGCGAAATATTTCTGTGCTTTCAGATGCTTGCGTCGATTAAAGCGGTACGCCCAGACGGTTGGCGACTTCTTCATAGGCTTCGATGACATCACCGAGGCCCTGACGGAAGCGGTCCTTGTCCATTTTCTTGCCGGTGGCCTTGTCCCACAGACGGCAGCCGTCCGGGCTGAATTCGTCGCCCAGCACGATGGAACCATCGTGGAACACGCCGAATTCCAGCTTGAAGTCGACCAGCAGCAGGCCGGCGTCGTCGAACAGCTTGCTCAGGACTTCGTTGACCTTGAGCGACAGTTCTTTCATGCGAACCAGCTGCTCGGCGGTGCCCCAGCCAAATGCCACGACGTGGGATTCGTTGATGAACGGGTCGCCCTTGGCGTCGTCCTTCAGGAACAGTTCGAAGGTGTAAGGGTTGAGCTTCATGCCCTCTTCGACACCCAGGCGCTTGACCAGGCTGCCAGCGGCGTAGTTACGCACAACGCACTCGACCGGGATCATGTCGAGCTTCTTCACCAGGCATTCGTTGTCGCCCAGCAATTTGTCGAATTGGGTCGGCACGCCAGCGGCTTCGAGCTTCTGCATGATGAAGGCGTTGAACTTGTTGTTCACCATGCCTTTGCGGTCAAGCTGTTCGATACGCTTGCCGTCGAACGCCGAAGTGTCGTTGCGAAACAGCAGGATCAAACGGTTAGCGTCGTCGGTCTTGTAAACCGATTTGGCTTTGCCGCGGTAGAGTTCTTCACGTTTTTCCATGATGGGCTCCGCTTGCTAAGTAGATGGGCTAGGCGATGTGACGCCAGTCGAGCCCTGAATCTTGATCGGCCAGTTGCAGCCAGTCCGGGTCGCACCCGAGGGTGTCGACAAAACATTGCCGGGCCAGCTGCGGCAGGTTGTTCTTGCTGCTCAGATGGGCCAGGACCAGGTGTTGCAGGTCTTTCCAGCCCAACTCGGCCACCAGGAATGCCGCCTGATGGTTATTCAAATGTCCCAGTTCACCGCCCACCCGCTGCTTGAGAAAGTACGGGTAATGACCGCGAGCCAGCATGTCACGACAGTGATTGGACTCGATCATCAACGCATCGAGGTCCCGATAGCCGTCCAGCACCTTGTCACAATACGAGCCCAGGTCGGTCAACAGGCCAAAGCGCCGCTCACCGTCACTGAAAACATATTGCGTCGGTTCTTGTGCATCGTGGGCCACGGCAATGACACCGATGCTCAAGTCGCCGATTTGCAGCTGTTCGCCGCCAGCCAGAAAGCCTGCGGGTTCAATCGGTTTGCGCATCCCGCGCAAGGTCCCGCGACTGAGGTAGACAGGCAGATTGTAGCGCCGAGACAGCAACCCCACGCCATGCACGTGGTCGGCATGTTCGTGGGTCACGAGTATCGCGCTCAACTGCGCAGGGTTTACACCCAGGCGCAGCAGGCGTTTTTCGGTTTCCCGCAGGGAAAAACCACAATCCACCAGCACGTACGTATCAGCACTGGCGATCAGCGTGCCGTTCCCTTGACTACCGCTGCCGAGAACGGCAAAACGCATAGGATCAGCCCAGGTTGTCCTGAATCTTGCTCAACACTTTACGCGCCACGTCTGCCGGCGCCACGGTGTTGATGTTTTTCTCGACGGTGACCTGGACGTTCTCGCCAACCTTGCTCAGGCGAACCTGATAACGCTCGGCGCGAGCGTCAAGCTCTTCCTTGCTCGGCGCGTTGCCGAACAGGCTGCTGAAGAAGCCTGGCTTGTCGTCTTTCTTCTCGGCTTTTTCGGCCAGGTTGATGTAGTACAGGCCCAGGCTGCGGTTGATGTCTTCAACGCGCCATTCGCCTTGTTCCAGCGCACGACCGACGCTCGACCAGGCACGATCCAGGTCGGTACCGACGTTCAGCACAGGGTTGCCGCTGCCGTCTTCACTCAGGCTGACACGACTAGGCGCGTCGAAATCACGCGAAGCCAGCATCGAGACCGAACCGCCCTTCTCCGAGATACGGCTCATGCTCGCGAGCATGTCGTCGACCAGTGCCGCATCCAGGCCAGTGTTGACCGAACGGTTGGTGAAAGCCACGTCAGCGGTGCTGCCGGCAGGACGCTCGGCGCTGACCACATAGACTTCACTGGTGTTGCGCTGCACGCCCGGCTCGATGCGCACCCGCACACGGGTTTCACTGTCCGTGCTGACACCCGCCGCGCTCAGGCGCTTGGCCATGGCCGCAGACAGTTCGTCGGAATGTTGCCAGGTCGTGGTGAATTCACCGGTTTGCGGACGCTGATCATCCAGACGGAAACCGTTGTCCTGGAAGAACTGAACGGCCACGGGCCAGACTTCAGCCGGTGGATTCTGCGCCAGGATGGAGCTGGAGCCGCCGCTCTTCTGCAGGGAGTAGGCACTGGCATCGGCACCCGCCGTCAGCGGCTGCGGCCGAGGTACGACGTATTCGCCCTTGACGGTGTCATCGGCCACGTTGCGCGGGATCGGCAACAGCGGATCCAGACGCTTGGCGGTACGGACATCCTGCGGTATTTGCATCGGTGCAGTCTGTTGCGCTTCCAGGTAATCGCTACCACGGTCACGGAAATAACCTTCCGGGCCCCAGATCCATCCGCAGCCACTGGTGCTGGAGATAATCAAGGCAAGTGCGGAAAGTCCGGCCATTCGCTTCATGCGTTGTACTTCCTCAATTAAACCAGGACGCCGCACTGGCGCAGGGCCGTGCGCAGCGTTTCGTGACAGGGTGCGCTCAGCCAGGTCAACGGCAGGCGAATGCCTTCGTGCATCAGGCCCATTTCAACCAATGCCCACTTCACCGGAATCGGGTTGGCTTCGATGAACAGGTCCCTGTGCAGCGGCATCAGTTTTTCGTTGATTGCCCGCGCAGTCTCGGCATCACCCTTGAGGGCGGCCTCGCACAGATCGGCCATTTCACGCGGAGCGACGTTGGCGGTGACGGAGATGTTGCCCTTGCCGCCCATCAGGATCAGCTCGACGGCGGTCGGATCATCGCCGGAAAGGACGATGAAGTCCTTGCTTACACCATCAAGAATGGCTTTGGCACGCTTGAGGTCGCCGGTCGCTTCCTTGATACCGATGATGTTCGGCACGGTGGACAGGCGGATCACGGTTTCGGCTTGCATGTCGCAGGAGGTGCGGCCGGGAACGTTATAAAGAATCTGCGGGATGTCGACCGCTTCGGCGATGTGCTTGAAGTGCAGGTACAGGCCTTCCTGGGTCGGCTTGTTGTAGTACGGCACGACCAGCAGGCAGGCATCGGCGCCGGCTTCCTTGGCATTACGGGTCAACTCGACGGCTTCGCGGGTCGAGTTGGCGCCGGTACCGGCGATCACCGGAATGCGGCCATTGACCTGCTTGACTACCGCTTTGATGACGGCGATGTGTTCATCGACATCAAGGGTTGCCGATTCGCCGGTGGTGCCGACGGCGACAATGGCATGGGTGCCGTTTTCAAGGTGGAAGTCCACGAGTTTGCTGAGGCTGTCCCAGTCAAGACGACCCTGTGCATCCATGGGTGTGACCAGTGCCACCATACTGCCCGCAATCATGAAACCGCTCCTGCCGGAAAAAGAGAGCCGTAATGGTACTGGCGCCAAGATGCTTGCACAAGCGAAGTACTGTGCTGCCGCCATTCCCCTTGGCGCCGGTTTTCGCTACCCTTCAGACTTTGATCGGTACAGACAAGCTCGTCCGTCGGGTTTCAGCCTCCATTTTCGGCATCACAAGCCCTGATCCAGCGTTGCCACCTCTCGCTCCCGCCCTGGCGGAGCACGTCGCAACCTGCCGCTCGGGGCTTTCTGAGTTCGCATCCGCAGGCTCGCTCCCGACAAAACGCCACTTCGATGTATCGACCGCTCATCGCTTTAGGAATGCTGCATGTCCACCCCCACAGTTCGCGAACAATTCCTTGTTATCAGTGCCCTCGGCGCCAACCCCATGGAGCTGACCAACGTCCTGTGCCGCGCCAGCCATGAAAACCGCTGCGCCGTGGTCACTTCTCGCCTGACCCGTCATGGCGAATGCAGTGCGCTGGTGCTGGAAATCTCCGGTAGCTGGGATGCCCTGGCGCGCCTGGAAGGCAGCCTGCCAGTGCTGGCCAAACGGCATGCGTTCACGGTCAACGTGGTGCGCAGCGCCGCCCTGGAAAACCGCCCCCAGGCCCTGCCATACGTCGCTTATGTCAGCTCGGCCTACCGCTCGGACATCATCAACGAACTGTGCCAGTTCTTCATGGACCACAATGTCGAACTGGAAAACCTGACCTGCGACACCTATCAGGCTCCGCAGACCGGCGGCACCATGCTCAATGCCACGTTTACCGTGACCTTGCCGCCCGGCGTGCAGATCAGCTGGCTGCGCGATCAGTTCCTGGACTTTGCCGACGCACTGAACCTCGATGCCCTGATCGAACCCTGGCGCCCACAGAACCCAATGTAAGGAAGCTTTCATGGCCGTTGCCATCGACCAACCGGTTGCCGATTTCGAAGCCCCCGCCACCAGCGGGCAGACCGTCAGCCTCGCCGGCCTGAAAGGCAAGCAGGTGGTGATCTACTTCTACCCCAAGGACAGCACGCCGGGTTGCACGACCGAGGGGCAAGGCTTTCGTGATCAGTATGCTGCGTTCAAGGCCGCCAATACCGAAGTGTTCGGCGTGTCTCGCGACAGCCTGAAATCCCACGAGAACTTCAAGTGCAAGCAAGAGTTCCCCTTTGAGCTGATCAGCGACAAGGACGAAGCCATCTGCCAGCTGTTCGACGTGATCAAGCTGAAAAAGCTCTACGGCAAGGAATACATGGGCGTGGATCGCAGCACGTTCCTGATCGACGACAAAGGCGTGCTGCGTCAGGAATGGCGTGGCGTGAAGGTGCCGGGGCACGTTGATGCGGTTCTGGCGGCGGCTCAGGCCCTGAACAAAGCCTGAGTCATATAGCGCCTGTCAGGACGCCTTCGCGAGCAAGCCCGCTCCCACAGTTGACCGAGTTGTTCAGACGAACACGGTCCAAAATGTGGGAGCGGGCTTGCTCGCGAAGAGGCTATCAGCCTCACCGAAGAATTAAAGCAACGGCGCCACTACCGGCTCCTTGCGCGGCCAGGCGTCAAGCACGGCCTTGAACAGCGTCGCCAGGGGAATCGCAAAGAATACGCCCCAGAACCCCCACAACCCGCCAAACAGCAGCACCGCGCAGATGATCGCCACCGGGTGCAGGTTGACCGCCTCCGAGAACAGCAATGGCACCAGCACGTTGCCATCCAGCGTCTGAATAATCCCGTAAACCGCCATCAGATAGATGAACTGATCGCTCCAGCCCCACTGGAACAGCGCAATCAGAAACACAGGCACTGTCACCACCACGGCGCCGACATAAGGCACCACCACCGAAATCCCCACCAGCAATGCCAGCAGCGCCGCGTAATTGAGCTCAAGAACAACAAAGGCAATGTAGGTCACGCCACCGCAAATGAAGATTTCGATGACCTTGCCGCGAATGTAATTGGCGATCTGCCGGTTCATCTCATGCGCGACCCGGGTGATCAACGCCCGCTCACGGGGCAGGTAACCGCGCACCCACTGGCCGATCATGGCCCGATCCTTGAGGAAGAAAAACACCAGGATCGGCACCAGCACCAGGTAGATCATGATGTTCACCAGCAATGGCAGGCTCGACAGCGAGAATGTCAACGCCCACTGACCAAACTTGCCGATTTCGCCCCGCGCCACTTCGATGGCTTGCAGCACTTGCTCATCAGACACCAGATGCGGATAGCGCTCGGGCAGCAGCAGCAACAGTGACTGCCACTTGGCGAGCATGCCGGGCAACTCGTTGAACAGCGTGATCAGTTGATGCCAGAGCAAAGGCACGACAACCACGATGAACACCAGCAACAGCCCCATGAACAACGCAAAGACCAATCCCACCGCGACCCCGCCCGGCACCCGCAGGCGCTCGAGGGTCACAACCAACCCTTGCATCAGGTACGCCAGCACCATCCCGGCGAGCACCGGCGCCAGCATACCGCCCAGAGTCAACACGGCGGTGAACGCCAGAAACAGCAGGACAGTCAACACCACCGCTTCTTCATCGGAGAAATAGCGCTGAATCCAGTCGCGTAACACTTTGAACATCAATAATCCTTAGGAACAAACGCAGCCGATTTCAGGCTTTTTTCAACCAGTAGCGGTAAACACCCGCGTCTTCTTCTTCACGAAGCAGGGTATGACCGGCCAATCGGGCAAAGGTGCGAAAGTCACGCTGTGAACCTGCATCGGTGGCGATGACCTTGAGTACTGCACCACTGGCCAGCCGGTTGAGCTCCATCTTGGCCTTGAGCAACGGCAACGGGCAATTCAGGCCACTGGCGTCCAGTTCAACGTCATGCTCTACAGCGTCGGTCATATTGCATCACTCCGGGTCAGGTGGTTGAGTTGCCTAGAATATCTGGTCGCAACGCTGGTGTCCGGCTACAGTAAGGTCTTTGTCGACTAAGGCTTTGTGCATGACATTTTTGCGCCCTACCCTGCTGACGCTCGCTTGCCTGCTCGCCTCACCGGGCTTCGCCGACGACTTGCCGTCACTCGGCGACGCCAGCTCTGCCATTGTCTCGCCGCAACAGGAATACCAGCTCGGCCGCGCCTGGCTGGCAATGTTGCGCAGTCAGGTTTCGCAGCTCAACGATCCGCAACTCAAGGATTACGTGGAATCCAGCGTTTACCGACTGGTGGAGACCAGCCAGGTCACCGACCGGCGCCTGGAATTCATCCTGATCAACAGTCCGCAACTCAACGCCTTTGCGGCGCCCGGCGGAATCGTCGGGGTGAACGGTGGCTTGTTCCTGAACGCCCAGACCGAGGGCGAATACGCTTCGGTACTGGCGCACGAATTGGCTCACTTGTCGCAGCGCCACTTTGCCCGGGGCGTCGAAGCGCAAAAACGCATGCAAGTGCCGATGATGGCGGCATTGTTGGCCGGGATCGTGGTTGCAGCCGCCGGCGCCGGTGACGCCGGGATCGCGGCCATTGCCGGCACACAGGCAGCGGCCATTCAGGAACAGCGGCGCTTCTCCCGTCAGAACGAACAGGAAGCCGACCGTATCGGCATTCTCAATCTGGAAAAGGCCGGTTACGACCCCCGCTCGATGCCCACGATGTTCGAGCGTCTGATGCGTCAGTACCGCTACGATGCCAAGCCGCCGGAATTCCTGCTGACTCACCCGGTCACCGAGTCGCGTATCGCCGACACCCGCAACCGCGCCGAACTGGCGCCACAGGGCGGTATCGAAGACAGCATGCGTTATCAACTGATTCGCGCGCGCGTCCAACTGACCTATGAAGAGACCCCGGGGCTCGGTGCCAAGCGCTTCCGCGCCCTGCTCGACGAGAACCCGAAAAACGACGTGGCGCGCTATGGCCTGGCGATTGCCCAGATCAAGGGCGGCCAATTGAACGAAGCCCGGGAAAACCTCAAGCCGCTGCTGGCCAAATCACCCAACGAAATCATTTACAACCTGGCTCAGGTCGATCTGGACATCACCAACAATCGCCTGCCGGATGCACAGTCCCGGGTTGACCGGTTGATGACCCAGTACCCTGGCAACTATCCGCTGAATCAGGTGCGCGTCGACCTGCTGCTCAAGCAGAATCGCGCCGCGGATGCGGAGAAGGCCCTGGAAGGCCTGCTCAAGTCGCGCCCGGATGATCCGGACGTGTGGTATCAGGTTGCCGAGACGCGCGGCCTGTCAGGCAATATCATCGGCCTGCATCAGGCTCGCGCCGAATATTTTGCGCTGGTCGGGGACTACAAACAGGCCATCCAGCAACTGGACTTCGCCAAACGCAAGGCAGGCACCAACTTCCCGCTGTCTTCGCGGATCGACGCACGGCAACGCGAGCTGATGGAACAGGAACGCATGATCAAGGACATGATGGGCTGACGCCCCCCCCAGAGACCAAAAAAATCCGGACAAAAAAAAACCGCCTCGAAAGAGGCGGTTTTTTTTATTCAACCAACAACCGGGTTATTCAGCCAGTTTGAAGGTGATGAAGCTCGCACGCCCCTGACGCAGAACCCGCATCGACACCGAGCGGTTCTTCGGCAGCGCCTTGGCGATGTCCGCGAACTCCTTGGTGGAACCGATCGCCTGGTTGTTCAGGTGGGTGATCACATCACCGGGCTGCAAGCCGATCATGGCGGCAGGACCGTCCTGCACTTCCTTGATCACCACACCACCTTTGAGGTCGTAGGCTTTCTTCTGATCGTCAGTCAGCTCGACCACGGAAACACCGAGGCGATTGCTGCTGCGCTCGATGCTGGATTTCGGCTCGGCGCCCAGCTCTTTACCTTCTTCCGGAATGGCACCCACGGTCAGCTCGACATGCTTGCGCTTGCCGTCACGAATGACTTCCAGATTGGCTTTCGCACCCGCCTTCAATGCGCCAACGAGGTGCGGCAAGTCGGCCGACATAACGATTGGCTGACCATTCATGCTCAGGATCACGTCACCCACTTGCAGGCCACCCTTGGCAGCCGGGCCATCATCCTGGATTTGGGCAACCAGCGCACCCGCCGGTTTCTCCAGACCGAACGACTCGGCCAGGTCCTTGCTCACTTCCTGAATCACGACACCCAGCCAGCCACGGCTGACTTTGCCACCGGATTTCAGCTGATTGGAAACATCCATGGCCACATCGATCGGGATCGCAAACGACACTCCCATAAAGCCACCGGAGCGGGTAAAAATCTGCGAGTTGATCCCGACCACCTCACCGTTCAGGTTGAACAGCGGACCACCCGAGTTACCCGGGTTGATCGGCACGTCGGTCTGGATGAACGGCACATAGTTTTCGTTCGGCAGGCTGCGACCAACGGCGCTGACGATACCTTGGGTCACCGTGTGGTCAAAGCCGAATGGCGAACCAATCGCGACAACCCATTGGCCAGCCTTCAGGTCCTGGGATTTACCGAGTTTCAACACCGGTAGATCCTTGCCTTCGATTTTCAGCAGTGCCACGTCGGAGCGTGGATCGGTACCGACCAGCTTGGCTTTCATTTCGCTACGATCAGCCAGGCGGACGAGGATTTCGTCAGCATCGGCGATCACGTGGTTGTTGGTCAGGATGTAGCCATCGGAAGAGATGATGAATCCCGAGCCCAGGGAGGTTGCCTCGCGCTGACGATCACGAGGTGAACGCGATTGTGGCGGCATGCCCCGCTCGAAGAATTCGCGCAGCATCGGCGGCAAACCTTCGAGATCAGGCATCTGCTCGCTGACTTTGCGATCCGGCAGCTTTTGCGTGGTACTGATGTTCACGACTGCAGGCGACGCCTGCTCGACCAATTGCGTAAAGTCGGGCAACTCGACCGCTTGGGCGGTGACCGCCTGACCGAGCACCAGGACAGTGGCAATAATGGAAAGGTAAGACTTCAAGCGTGGTATCGACATACGGCTCCCGTTACGACGAGCATGGTTAAGCGATATGGAGCAAGGAACACCGGGAACAATACGCCGGTATTTTTGTTCCGGGAACAACAAACAAGGCCAGAGCCGAGGGGCTCTGACCTATAAAAAATTTTTGGGGTATTTGCAAACTGAAATGCTCACGAAACATTTCGAATCCAGCTCACTGCTTGGTTGCAGCGGCGTCGGAGCGCATCGAAAGTGCTATCCGTTCAGCGGTACCGACGGGTATCTCGCCGACGACGGTCACCATCATATCACCCTGTGCCGTGGTCAAGCGCCGGGAAACCGCGACGGTTGGCCCCAACTGAGTGCGGGTATCGGTGACGGTGGCGCCGTTCAAAGGCTCCAGGAACACCGAAAAACGCGCCAGGCCATCGTCATACAGCAGGCTGTTAACCTGGGTTTTGGTTTCCGGATCCTTGCGCGCCGTACTGCTGGTCAGCTCGAAACCGGGTGGCAGCCAGTCCGAATGCCAGACCTGAGCGGCTTTGACTGCGGAAGCCTTGTCGCTTTCGAGATTGACTGCCTTGCAATCATTACTGGCCTGCAAGTCGTTTTCGGAAGGAGCGTCAGCGGTATCCAGTTGCGTGAACTGGAAGCGCTCCAACAACCGCCCCTTGTCGTCCAAGAGCAAAGATTTCAGGGGCAGGCCGGTCTCTTTATCCAGATGCAGTTCAAAACCGTAGCGGTGTTGGTCGCGGGGGGTCAGCGATACGATTACCGCCGAACGCCCGGCGACACGCGACTTGCCGATGACGGCGAGGTCATACCAATTCTTCAGCTTTTGAGGATCAAGTGCACGGGCGGTGGAGTTGGGGGAGTCCCCAAGCCCTGCTATCAGGGTGCCGCTGACGCATTGAGTATGCCCATCAATGCGTACGACTTCCTGCGGTGAGCCGTCGAGCCGGATCAATCGCTCGCGGACCTTTCCATCCTGGACGCGGTGCCAGATGTTATGGGTAGAAAAACTACCGTTACGCTCGTAGACGAAAGTACCCTGAAAGCTTTGCTGTTGCTCGGCCTGGCCCAGGCGGGTCAACCAGTCCTGGGCTTCATCGGCTTGGGCTGGAACGATGAACCAGCCGCTGAGCAGAAGCGAAAGTAGAGGTATGGCGCGCATGATCCTCCTTAACGGTTTTCCAGACTTGCGGCACGAGCGTAAGGCAGAGCGCTCTCAGTACCTTTCAGTGCAGCCTGTTGTGCATGTTGGCGCAAGTAACCCGGCAGACGCTGATCGTGCCAGCCTGGCTGACCTTGCAAAACGCCATTGGCCATTGGCCCAGTTGCATCTGAACTCTCATTGTAGCCGGCCAGAACAGCCGGGCCTTTTACTTGAGGAACGGCCAATCCGGGTTGACTGGATTGCTGGGCCAATTCGACACCGGCGATCTCATCCTGGTTGTACAGACGCACACCGGCCAGCACCGCCAGGGTCACGGAAGCTGCGACCGCCAGACGACCCAGGCTGCGCCATGGACCGCGGGAAGCTTTTGCCGGTACGGCTTCGTCAGCCAGGGCAGCAGAAACAGCCGCAGCGATATCCAGACGCGGAAGCAGCAGATCCTTGTGCATCACTGCCCGAGCGATCTGATAACGAGCCCAGGTTTCACGGGTTTCAACATCGTCACAGGCATTCAATACCCGACGCAATTCCAATTCGTCCGCTTCGTTATCCATCACTGCGGACAGCGATTCCTGCAGGGCTTCACGACTCATGGCGTTCCTCTCTTGGCTGTCGCCGCTGTCTTTAGTTTTCCTGCAACAACGGCTGCAGGGCTTTGTCGATGGCCTCCCGGGCGCGGAAAATCCGGGAGCGCACGGTGCCTACCGGACATTGCATGACACTCGCAATGTCCTCGTAACTCAGACCATCAAACTCACGTAAAGTTAAAGCCGTACGCAAATCTTCCGGCAGTTGCTGAATGGTTCGATGGACGGTGCCTTCGATCTCATCCCGCAGCAAAGCCCGCTCTGGCGACTCGAGATCCTTGAGGCCATGATCGCCATCGTAGAACTCTGCATCCTCGGAACTGACATCGCTATCCGGCGGCCGACGGCCGCGTGAAACCAGATAGTTTTTCGCCGTATTGATGGCGATGCGGTAAAGCCACGTATAAAACGCACTGTCTCCGCGAAAATTTCCAAGTGCACGGTATGCCTTGATAAAGGCTTCTTGTGCCACATCCTGGGCTTCATGGGTGTCGTGCACAAAACGCACGATCAACCCGAGAATTTTGTGCTGGTATTTCAGCACTAGCAGATCGAAAGCACGCTTGTCGCCGCGTTGAACGCGTTCGACCAGTTGCTGATCCTCTTCCTGGGTTAGCATGAACACTCCTCGATGAGCTCGGAGGAGGCTTGCAGAACTAAACGACCAGACTTGCAAACATAGACTCGGGCTTTTCGCAAAAGTTCTCCCCCTCCAGGCAAGTTTCCTGCGGGCTCTGATTTGGCACGCACGAAAAGCGCAGCACGAGTTGACCCGGCTGCGCGAATAATCTTGTCATCGGTTTCTTCGGCAAGGATCCAACTGCAATTCCCCACTGAAGCCGACACTGTCCCTTGTTTCAGGCAACCGTCTATTGATCTTGGCCCTTTGGCAAAAGTTCCAAATATTTATAGCCGTGCCAACCCGACATTGTGCAACCGTGAAGGGAAAAAGACTGTTAAATCGGCGATACAGTCATTTTCGCGCCCAACGGGCAGAAAAACATCCGACGAAGCGACCGATGTTTTGCGTCACAGTAGTTTCACAATGCCATGCTGGCTCGGGTATTGTGCCGCTCCCCCCCTCTATATACTAGTAGGCGGTGCGGCTGCTTCGACTCGCCAGTCCAGCTGCGCCACCCCCGACCCGGGTCGCTTTGAGCGGAATCCTGAAATGAGCCAACAGTTTCAACACGATGTTCTGGTAATTGGCAGCGGTGCTGCCGGCTTGAGCCTTGCGCTGACCTTGCCCGGTCATTTGCGCATTGCCGTATTGAGCAAGGGCAACCTCGCCAATGGCTCGACTTTCTGGGCCCAGGGTGGCGTTGCGGCCGTGCTGGATGACACCGACACCGTTGAATCCCATGTCGATGACACGCTCAATGCCGGCGGCGGCCTGTGCCATGAGGATGCCGTGCGCTTTACCGTCGAGCACAGCAAGGAAGCGATTCAATGGCTGATCGACCAAGGCGTGCCCTTTACCCGCGATGAACAGTCGAGTAATGAAGATGGCGGGTTCGAGTTCCACCTGACCCGCGAGGGCGGTCACAGCCATCGGCGCATCATCCACGCCGCCGATGCCACGGGCGCTGCCATTTTCACAACCCTGCTCGACCAGGCCAGGAAACGACCGAACATTGAGCTGCTGGAGCAGCGGGTTGCGGTTGACCTGATCACGGAGAAACGTCTGGGGCTCGAAGGTGATCGTTGCCTCGGCGCTTATGTGCTCAATCGCGGCACCGGCGAAGTCGACACCTACGGCGCGCGTTTTGTGATTCTCGCCTCAGGTGGCGCGGCCAAGGTTTACCTTTACACCAGTAACCCCGACGGCGCCTGCGGCGATGGTATCGCCATGGCCTGGCGCTCGGGCTGCCGGGTGGCGAACCTGGAATTCAACCAGTTCCACCCCACTTGCCTGTATCACCCGCAAGCCAAGAGTTTCCTGATCACCGAAGCCCTGCGCGGCGAAGGTGCCCACCTGAAGCTGCCAAACGGCGAGCGTTTCATGCAGCGCTTCGATCCACGTGCCGAGTTGGCGCCACGGGACATCGTCGCCCGGGCCATCGACCATGAAATGAAACGCCTGGGTATCGATTGCGTCTATCTGGACATCAGCCACAAGCCCGAAGCCTTCATCAAGACACACTTCCCGACGGTGTACGAACGCTGCCTGGAGTTTTCCATCGATATCACCCGGCAACCGATTCCGGTGGTACCGGCGGCGCACTACACCTGCGGCGGCGTGATGGTCGACCAGCAGGGCCGCACCGATGTGCCGGGGCTCTATGCCATTGGCGAAACCAGTTTCACCGGCCTGCACGGCGCCAACCGCATGGCCAGCAACTCGCTGCTGGAATGCTTCGTTTATGCCCGCTCGGCGGCGGCAGACATTCTCGAACAACTGCCCCGAGTTTCGATGCCTGCCCCCCTTCCCGCCTGGGATGCGAGCCAGGTCACCGATTCCGATGAAGACGTGATCATTGCGCACAACTGGGATGAGTTACGGCGTTTCATGTGGGACTACGTCGGTATCGTACGCACCAACAAACGCCTGCAACGGGCGCAACACCGCGTACAACTGTTGCTGGATGAAATCGACGAGTTCTATAGCAACTACAAGGTCAGCCGGGATTTGATCGAGCTGCGCAACCTGGCCCAGGTGGCCGAGCTGATGATTCTGTCAGCCATGGAGCGCAAGGAAAGCCGTGGCCTGCATTACACCCTCGACTATCCGGACATGTTGCCGGTCGCGCTGGACACTATTCTGGTGCCGCCCACCTACGTCGGCTGAATTTGAGCCGGACCCGCAGGCGTCGGTGCACATCCGCCGCCTGCGCATCCCGGGGCACGCAAATGGCCCTGACCCGGTGCTCGCCACGCAAACGAAAGCGCAATACCACAATCAACGGCAGCGCCAGGCTGTCCGGCCTTAATTGCACGGGCTGCCAACCTTTGGCCCGACTCCACAACTGCCAGCCATCGGCATCGCGCCGCAAGCCGCAAAATGCCTGCGGGTGCGTCAGCAGGATCTGCCGGGGCAACTGCCAGACTCCATGAGCCACGCACAGCACAACACCGAGCGAACTGGCCCAGAGCGGAATTGACAGTAAACACAACGAACCCAACGCGAACAGCTGGGCGAAAAGATACGCCGCCAGCAACTGCCGTGAGGCATGCCAGCGGCATTCGAACACGTTACTTGGGCTGGACACGGTCCAGGATCATGCGGACCATGCGTTGCAGCTCGGGATCTTCCGATTCGCTGCGTTCCATGAACCAGCCGAACATGTCCTGATCCTCACACGTCAGCAGTCGAACGTACAACGCGCGATCCACCTCGTTGAGCGTTGCGTAAACCTCTTTCGTGAACGGTACCAGCAACACGTCAAGCTCAAGCATGCCACGGCGGCTGTGCCAAAAGAGGCGGTTCAGTTCAACATCTTCGACCATGGAGCGCTCCTCAAATAGGCCGCAAGTATACAGGCCCGCGCCCGGTCGAACAGTCGGCTTTGGTCGGGCACCGGTGATCCTTTGTGAACTACCCATTTCCAAGGCGTCCCCTTATGATGTCCGCCAGACTCTTTACCCTGCGATGACCCATGGCCGATTCTGCTTTTTTCTGCACGCTTTCTCATGAAGGTGTTCTCGCGATCCGCGGCGCGGACGCCAGCAAATTCCTGCAAGGCCAATTGACCTGCAATCTCGACTACCTGAGCGATTCCCGGGCCAGCCTCGGTGCGCGCTGCACGCAAAAAGGCCGGATGCAATCGAGTTTCCGCATCCTGCTCGAGGGTGATGGCGTAGTCCTGGCCATGGCCAGCGAATTGCTCGAACCGCAACTGGCGGACCTGAAAAAATACGCGGTGTTTTCCAAGTCGAAACTGACCGACGAAAGTGCCGCCTGGATCCGCTTCGGCGTGGACCATGGCGATGCCGCACTGGCCAGCCTCGGCCTGGACCTGCCGGCAGAAACCGACAGCGTCGTGCGCAACGATGGGCTGATTGCCATCCGCGTCTCACCTGAGCGTGCCGAACTGTGGGCCGCCGTCGATCAAGCCGATGCGGTCAAAGGCAAGTTGTCGGCTTTGCTGAACGAAGGCGATCTGAATCAATGGCTGCTGGGCCAGGTCCGCGCCGGGATCGGCCAGGTCATGCCCGGCACCCGCGAGTTGTTCATCCCGCAGATGCTCAACCTGCAAGCGGTCGGTGGTGTGAGTTTCAAGAAAGGTTGCTACACCGGGCAGGAAATCGTCGCGCGGATGCAGTACCTGGGCAAACTCAAGCGCCGCTTGTATCGCCTGCAACTGGCAGCCAGCGAGCTGCCTGAACCGGGTGTCCCGCTGTTTTCCCCGACCCACGGCAGCTCCATCGGCGAAGTGGTGCTGGCTGCCCGCACCGGGCAAAACATAGAACTCCTGGCGGTGTTGCAAGCCGAAGCAGCAGACAGTGGAGACATCCACCTGGGCGCGATCGAAGGGCCGTCCTTGCAGCTGCTCGACCTGCCTTATGAACTGGACCGCGATCGCGAAATCCAGCAATAACGGCAGCACTTGGCGCGACACCTAGAGAGACTCAATGAGCGAGCTGGCGGAAAAGGTCCAACAGGATTTGGTTGAGGCCATCAATAACGATGACCTGGTTCTGCCAACGTTACCGGAAGTGGCCCTGCAGATTCGCAAGGCCGCGGAAAACCCGGAAGTCAGCGTCAGTACCCTGAGCAAAGTGATCGGCCGTGATACCGCGCTGTCGGCACGCCTGATCAAAGTGGTCAACAGCCCACTGTTGCGCGCAACCCAGGAAGTGACCGATCTGCATACCGCGATCACCCGCCTGGGCATCAACTACAGCTGCAATCTGGCGATCGGCCTGGTCATGGAGCAGATTTTCCATGCCCGCTCCGACGTGGTGGAACAGAAGATGCGCGATGTCTGGCGTAAAAGCCTGGAAATCGCCGGCGTCAGCTACGCTTTGTGCCGCCGCTACACCCGACTCAAACCCGATCAGGCGGCCCTTGGCGGGCTGGTGCATCAGATCGGCGTGCTGCCGATCCTGACCTACGCTGAAGATCACTATGAGCTGCTGTCCGACCCGGTCAGCCTCAATCATGTGATCGACCGGATTCATCCGCTGATCGGCGAAAAACTGCTCAGGGTCTGGGAGTTTCCCGACATGCTGGTACAAGTGCCGCAGCTATACCTGAACTTCAAACGCCAGTCTGCGCAGGTCGACTATGTGGATCTGGTACAGGTGGCCTGCCTGTATTGCCACAAAGACACTGAGCATCCGATCTCGCGCATCGATCCCTTCAGCGTACCCGCTTTCGTCAAGCTCGGGATCGATCCGGACAACAAGGAGATGTGTGCCGATCTGGAAGAAACGCGCTCGATGTTTTACTGATCAAAGACCGCATTGCCCCCTTCGCGAGCAAGCCCGCTCCCACATTTGATCTGCGGCGACTCGGTCCAATGTGGGAGCGGGCTTGCTCGCGAAGGGGCCTGAACAGACGCTGCATCAATCCCCTGCAATAAAGCTCACCCGCACCTTCAATCCCGCGTGTTCGCCATCGTGCAGGCTGATCTGGGCCAGATGCGCGCGGCAGATCTCACCGACAATCGCCAACCCCAATCCAGAACCGACCACTTGCTGATTGCGTCGGTAAAAGCGCTCGAATACCCGATTGCGCTCCTCCAGTGGAATGCCGGGGCCATCATCTTCGACTTCCAGCACGGCGGGCGCCGAGACGCGCAAAACCACGTTGCCACCCGGCGGCGTGTGAGCCAGTGCGTTATCCACAAGATTGCTCAACAGTTCGTTAAGTAGCGTCGGCTCACCCCGCAGCCAGACGGGTTCTTCCGCCTCCAGCGCCAGCGCGATACCGCGCTTGTGCGCCAACGGCGCCATGGCCATGCCCAGCTCCCGGGCCAATTGACTCAGGTCCAGTAACTGCGCGCCGCCCTCGGCAATCGCCCTGGCACCATTTTCGACCCGGGCCAGGGAAAGCAACTGATTGGCCAAGTGGGTCAAGCGATCAGTGCCTTGGGCGGCGGTCTCCAAAGTGCTGCGCCAGGTATCGGGCTCGGCTGAGCGCATGCCCAGCTCCAGTCGCGCCTTGAGCGCTGCCAGTGGCGTACGCAGTTCGTGGGCGGCATCGGCGATGAATTGCGCCTGTTTCTCGAACTGCCCGCGCAGGCGTTCGGTAAAGTGATTGAGCGCACGCACCAGCGGCCACAATTCGCGCTGCACTTCCACCAACGGCAGGGGGCGCAGATCGTCCGGCTGGCGCTCTTCCACCGCCGTGCGCAAGCGCTCCAACGGGCGCAACGCGGCACTCACCGCGAACCACACCAGCATCAATGCCCCGCCCGCCAGCATACCCAGGCGTAACAAAGTATCCGCCGCCAGACTGCGGGCCATGCTCACTCGCGCTTCATCGGTTTCTGCCACGCGGATTTCCGCCATGCCGTTCATGTTCGGCTCGCTCACGGGTTTGAGCAGGCTCACCACACGCACGTTCTGCCCACGGTATTGGGCGTTGTAGAAACGTGCCAGCGCCGGATAGTCATCGGTGCGCGGCGTTCCCGGCGGTGGCCCGGGCAGGTTTTCGTAACCGGAAATCAGCTTCTGATTGATGTCATTGACCAGATAGAAAATCCGCCCGGCGCTGTCGTAGGCGAAGGTATCGAGGGCGACATAAGGCACGTCGAGGCTAAGACTCCCGTCGTGCTCGGACAGACCCGCGGCGATAGTCCGCGCCGAGGCCAGCAAGGTGCGGTCATAGGCCGTGTCGGCGGCTTCGCGACCGTTCCAGTAGGCGCTCAACCCACTGGCCAGCATCAACACCACCAACAATAGCGCCAGGTTCCACAGCAACCGCCAGCGCAGACTGCTGGGCTTATGCATCGCGGCTTTCCAGCAAGTAACCGAGGCCGCGGAAGGTCACGATGACGACCGGCTGGCCGTCGAGTTTCTTGCGCAGGCGGTGCACGTAGATTTCGATCGCATCGGGACTGGCCTCTTCATCGAGCCCGAATACTTGGGAGGCCAGTTGCTCCTTGCTCATCACCCGGCCGGGACGCGCAATCAGGGCTTCGAGTACGGCCTGTTCGCGGGAGGTCAGGGTCAGCAGTTCTTCGCCGAGGGTGAAACGCCGGGTTTCCAGGTCATAGGCCAGCACACCACAACGCTGAATGCGCTCACCGCCCAGCACACTGCGACGCAGCAAGGCTTTGACCCGGGCTTCGAGCTCGGTCAGTTCGAACGGCTTGGCCAGGTAATCGTCGGCTCCGAGGTTCAGGCCGTGGACCCGATCCTTGACATCGCTGCGCGCGGTCAGCATCAACACCGGCAGGTTCTTGCCCCGCGCCCGCAAACGCGCCAGCACTTCGAAACCATCCATGCGCGGCAAGCCGACATCGAGGATCGCCATGGCGTATTCCTCGCTACCCAGCGCCAGGTCGGCTGCCACGCCATCGTGCAGCACGTCCACGGTCAGCCCGGTGCTCTTGAGCGCCTGGGCGACACTTTCGGCGAGCTGCAAATGGTCTTCGACGAGCAGGACACGCATGGATCTTTACCTCGTTCAGGGATGGTCGACGCCATTCTCTGGCGCGAAGTTTACAGCCGCAACCGCCGCTGTGAAGCCCGAAAACCGTGAAAGCCAGCTGAAAGGTTAGCGAAAGGTTAGCCCGTTACAGTCCAGCCACGGACAGTTTCGACTGCCGTCGCTGCCGCCACACAGCGATACGAAAAACGCCTCGAAGCGTTTTCGACAAATAAGAACAATAAACGGAGTAAGTCATCCATGCAGTCCCTGCAGACCCAGGCTATCGCGCCTGCCCGCCTCTCCCGTTTCAGCCACACTGCGCTTGCCAGCGCTGCCGCCCTTGCCGGTTTTTCACCTTTGAGCCAGGCCGCATTCGTCGACGACAGCTCGGCCACTTTCGAAACCCGCAACATGTATTTCAACCGCGATTATCGCGACGGTACCAGTGCCCAACAGTCCAAGCGCGACGAGTGGGCCCAGGGTTTCATGCTCAATCTGAAATCAGGCTACACCGACGGCACCGTGGGGTTCGGTGTCGATGCGCTGGGCATGATGGGGGTCAAGCTCGACTCAAGCCCGGACCGCACCGGTACCGGCCTGCTGCCGACCGACGATGGGCGTGCCGTCGATGAATATTCCAAACTCGGCCTGACCGGTAAAATGAAAATTTCCGCCAGCGAGCTGAAAATCGGCAGCCTGATTCCGGAACTGCCGATCCTCAAGGCCAACGACGGGCGCATCCTGCCGCAGACCTTTGAAGGCGGCATGCTGACCTCCAAAGAGATCAAGAACCTGACCTTCACCGGCGGGCGCCTGGACAAGGCCAAGGACCGCGACAGCACCGACTTCGAGGACGTTGCCCTCAACAACAAGAACAGCCGTTTCGCTGGCACCGTGGCCGGCAAGCACTTCGATTTCGGCGGCGCGGACTACAAGTTCACCGACAAGATCACCGGCAGTTATCACTTCGCGCAACTCGATGAAGTCTACAACCAGCACTTTCTCGGGTTGATTGCCTCGCAGCCGTTCGGCCCCGGCACTTTTGCCAGCGACCTGCGGTTTGCCATCAGTGACGACCAGGGCGAGGCCCGTGGCGGCAAGATCGACAACAAGTCCCTCAACGGTCTGGTGAGTTACGCCTTGAGCGGGCACAAGTTCAGCGCGGGCTACCAGCACATGTCCGGCGACAGCGCATTCCCGTATGTGGATGGCAGCGACCCGTACCTGGTGAACTTCGTACAGATCAACGATTTTGCCGGCGCCGAAGAGCGTTCCTGGCAAGCGCGTTATGACTTCGACTTCGTCGCGCTCGGTATCCCGGGCCTGAGTTTCATGAGCCGTTACGTGAGTGGCGACAACATCAAGCTCAAGAACGGTGACGAAGGCAAAGAATGGGAACGCAACTCCGAGATTAAATATGTTGTACAAAGCGGTGCGCTCAAGGATGTCGCCGTGCGCCTGCGCAATGCCACCTACCGCTCCAACTACTCCGCTCGCGATGCCGATGAAGTACGTCTGCTGGTGAGCTATAGCGTTGCCCTTTGGTAATTCAGTACGTCGATAACAACAACTCCCAAGGAGACTTGAATGAACCTGTCAATGCGTAAACTAGCCCTCGCCGCCAGCGTCCTGCTGTTCACCGGCCAAGCGCTTGCCGAACCCAAGCGCCCGGAATGCATCGCCCCGGCCTCGCCCGGCGGTGGTTTCGACCTGACCTGCAAACTGGCGCAAAGCGCGCTGGTCAACGAAAAACTGCTGACCAAACCGATGCGCGTGACGTACATGCCCGGCGGTGTCGGCGCGGTGGCGTACAACGCGGTGGTTGCCCAGCGTCCGGCGGACGCCGGCACCCTGGTGGCATGGTCAAGCGGTTCGCTGCTGAACCTGGCCCAAGGCAAATTCGGTCGCTTCGATGAAAGCAACGTACGCTGGCTGGCCGCCGTCGGCACCAGCTATGGCGCCATCGCGGTGAAAAGCGATTCGCCTTACAAGACTCTGGACGATCTGGTCCAGGCACTGAAGAAAGATCCGAGCAAAGTGGTGATCGGTTCCGGCGGTACCGTCGGTAGCCAGGACTGGATGCAAACCGCGCTGATCGCCAAGGCCGCCGGGATCAACCCGCGTGACCTGCGTTACGTTGCCCTTGAAGGTGGCGGTGAAATTGCCACCGCCCTGCTCGGCGGCCACATCCAGGTCGGTAGCACCGACATCTCCGACTCCATGCCGCACATCCAGAGCGGCGACATGCGTCTGCTGGCGGTGTTCTCCGACAAACGCCTGGACGAGCCGGAAATGAAAGACATCCCGACCGCCCGCGAGCAAGGCTACGACATCGTCTGGCCGGTGGTGCGCGGTTTCTACCTCGGGCCAAAAGTCAGTGACGAAGACTACGCCTGGTGGAAAGCTGCCTTCGACAAACTGCTGGCTTCCGAAGACTTCGCCAAGTTGCGCGATCAGCGTGAGCTCTTCCCGTTCGCCATGACCGGCCCCGAGCTGGACACCTACGTGAAGAAGCAGGTCGCGGACTACAAAGTGCTGGCCAAAGAGTTCGGCCTGATCCAGTGATCGTCTCTGTCTAGCGGCTGCGCCCCCGATTTTTCGGGGCCGCAGCCCAGGAGTTCCCCATGCTCTTACAACGCATTTTTGCCTCGGTGCTGTTACTGGCCTGTATCGGCCTGGCGCTGATGGCGTGGCCGTACCAAGCAGCTTTTTCCTATGAACCGGTGGGGCCTCGGGCCTTTCCACTGCTGATGCTCGGCCTGATGGGCTCGGCGCTGTTGTACATGGCGTTCCGTCCGGCACCGATCAAGCACAGTGCTGACGAGCCGCCGCTGGATCGCGAAACCCTGACCAAGATCGGCATCTGTGTGGTGCTGTTACTGGTGTTCGCCGGCACTTTCGAGCCGCTGGGCTTTATCGTCGCCAGCATCATCACCGGTGTGCCGATGGCGCGCCTGTATGGCGGCCGCTGGGTGCCCAGCGTGGTGATCATCAGCCTGATGGCCGTCGGTCTTTACCTGCTGTTCGACCGCTTGATGGACGTGCCGCTGCCACTTGGCGTGCTCGACGTTCTGGAGAACTGATATGGATACTCTTGGCTATTTGGGTCAGGGCTTCGGCGTCGCGCTGAGCCCGTACAATCTGGTGACCGCTCTGTGCGGCACCCTGATCGGCACCGTGGTCGGCCTGTTGCCGGGCCTGGGTCCGATCAACGGCGTGGCACTGTTGATTCCGATCGCATTCGCCCTTGGCCTGCCGCCGGAGTCGGCGCTGATCCTGCTGGCAGCGGTGTACCTGGGTTGCGAATACGGCGGCCGGATCAGCTCGATCCTGCTGAACATCCCGGGCGAAGCGTCCACCGTGATGACCACCCTCGACGGTTACCCGATGGCGCGCAAAGGCCTGGCCGGTGTAGCGCTGTCGTTGTCGGCATGGAGCTCGTTCATCGGTGCGTTTATTGCCACTTGCGGCATGGTGCTGTTCGCCCCGCTGCTGGCGAAATGGGCGATTGCCTTCGGCCCGGCGGAATATTTCGTGTTGATGGTGTTTGCGATTGTCTGCCTCGGCGGCATGGCCGGTGACCGTCCGCTGAAGACGTTCATCGCGGCGCTGATCGGACTGTTCCTGTCGACCGTCGGCATCGACGCCAACAGCGGTGTGTATCGCTTCACCGGGGACAACATCCACCTGACCGACGGCATCCAGTTCGTCGTGCTGGTGCTGGGCCTGTTCTCCATCAGCGAAATCCTGCTGCTGCTGGAAAAAACCCACCACGGCCAGGAAGCGGTGAAAGCCACCGGACGCATGATGTTCAACTTCAAGGAAGCGGCGTCGGTGTTCGTGGTGAACATTCGTTGCGGCGTACTGGGCTTCATCATGGGCGTGTTACCGGGTGCAGGCGCTACCCTGGCCAGCGCCGTGGCCTACATGACTGAAAAACGCATCGCCGGTGCCAAGGGTACTTTCGGCCAGGGTGACATGCGCGGTCTCGCCGCTCCGGAAACCGCCATTGGTGGTGCGGCTTGCGGTGCGCTGGTGCCGATGCTGACCCTCGGCGTTCCAGGTTCCGGCACCACGGCAGTGATGATTGGCGCGCTGTCGCTGTACAACATCACCCCCGGTCCACTGTTGTTCCAGGAACAACCCGACATTGTCTGGGGCCTGATCGCGTCGTTGTTCATTGCCAACGTGATGCTGGTGATCCTCAACATCCCGATGATCCGCGTGTTCACCCGCATCCTCGCCGTGCCGAACTGGGCGCTGGTGCCGGTGATCGCCATCATTACCGGGATCGGCGTCTACGCAGTGCACGCCACCACATTCGACCTGTTCCTGATGATCGGTATCGGTATCTTTGGCTACATCCTGCGCAAGCTGGACTTCCCGTTGTCGCCGCTGTTGCTGGGCTTCATCCTCGGTGGCCTGATGGAGCAGAACCTGCGTCGCGCCCTGTCAATTTCCAACGGCGCGCTGGAAATCCTCTGGTCGAGCCCGATCACCTTTGGTGTCTGGGTACTGACGGCGATCATGCTGTTGATGCCGATCATCCGTATCTGGCGCAAACGCTCGGTCGCGCAACGCGCTATTGCCGATGTCTGATCGGTCACCCTTCAGAAACTGGTGGGGAACCCCGCTGGTCGGCCTGCTTGGCGGTTACCTCGCCAGCCAGGTCGGCTGGCCTTTGCCGTGGATGGTCGGCTCATTGCTGGCGATCATCCTCGTGCGCTGCCTGACACCTTGGCAATTGGCGGAAATCCCTGGCGGCCGCAAGTGCGGCCAGTGGATCGTCGGCATCGGTATCGGCCTGCACTTCACCCCGGTGGTGATGGAGCAGGTGCTGAGTCATTTCGGTCTGATCTTCTTCGGTGCGTTGGTCACCAGCCTGTCCGCCGTGGTTGGCGTGTGGCTGATGCGCCGCACCGGTGAAGATCGTGCCACGGCGTTCTTTTCCAGCATGCCTGGCGGTTCCGGGGAGATGGTCAACCTTGGCGCACGCAACGGCGCGGTGCTCAGCCGTGTCGCGGCGGGGCAAAGTCTGCGGGTGTTGGTCGTGGTCCTCTGCGTGCCAGCGGTTTTCAAGTATTTACTGGGCGATGGTGCCCCGGTCTTACATGCCAGCGTTGTGGACTGGCGCTGGCTGGCCCTGCTGTTCCCGGCAGGCGCTTTGGCGGCCTGGATCTGGGAACGCCTGCGTCAACCCAATCCCTGGCTGTTCGGGCCGTTGCTGGTCAGCGCGGCCGTCAGCATCGGCTGGGATCTGCACATCGGCTTGCCCAATGGCGGTAGCCAGATCGGCCAATGGCTAATCGGCAGCGGTCTGGGCTGTCACTTCAACCGGCAGTTTTTCCGGCGTGCGCCATCGTTCATGGGCCGCACCTTGATCGGCACGGTGTTGACCATGCTGATCGCGGCCGTAGCAGCCCTGGGTTTGAGTGCGCTGACCCACCTGGACCTGCGTTCGCTGACATTGGGCATGATGCCCGGCGGCATCGCCGAGATGAGCCTGACGGCGCAAACCCTGCAACTGTCGGTGCCGCTGGTGACGGCGATGCAGGTGATGCGGTTGTTGTTTGTGCTGTTTCTGGCGGAACCGTTGTTCAAGTACTGGGACCGACAACCGGATTCTGTCTGAAAGACCGAGTCGCCTGCTTCGCGAGCAAGCCCGCTCCCACAAGGATCACGCGAACCCTGTGGGAGCGGGCTTGCTCGCGAAGAGGCCCTCGAAATCAACGCTTAAACCGGTGGCAACCGCCACTCGATCGGCGTTTCGCCATTCTGCTCAAGAAACTTGTTGGTGCGGCTGAAGTGCCCGCACCCGAGGAAGCCGCGATAGGCCGATAACGGTGACGGGTGCACCGAAGTCAGCACCAGGTGCTTGGTGGCGTCGATCAGTTTCTGCTTGCTCTGGGCATGGGCGCCCCACAGCATGAACACCAGGTGCGGTTGCTGCTGGCTGACCACTTCAATGACCCGATCGGTGAAAAACTGCCAGCCCTTGTCCTTGTGCGCATTGGCATTGGCGCGCTCGACCGTCATGGTGGTGTTGAGCATCAACACGCCCTGATCGGCCCAGCTCTGCAAGTAGCCATGGTTGGGGATGTCGATGTTCAGGTCGCGTTTGAGTTCTTTGTAAATGTTCACCAATGACGGTGGCGCCGGCACGCCGGGTTGCACCGAAAAGCACAAACCATGGGCCTGGCCCGGACCGTGATAAGGATCCTGACCGAGGATCACCACTTTGACCTTGTTCAGCGGCGTGGAATTGAGCGCGTGGAAAATCATCGGCCCCGGCGGATAGATCTCCTTGCCGGCCGCCCGCTCCTGTTGCAGGAAGTTTCGCAACTCTGCCATGTAGGGCTGGTCGAACTCGGCACGCAATGCCTCCTTCCAGCTCGGTTCGAGTTTGATACGGTCGTCAGCAGTCATGGTCATACCCGGCAGAAACAATGGGGCGAACCCTAGGAAAGCCTACCTCGCTTGTCAATTGATCTGACGCAGATCCGGCACTTTCCCACACAACGATCATACTTAACCCTCAAATTCCCGATCGAGGTCACGATGAATCTGCACTTCGAAGAACTCACCGGCACCGACGGCGCCCGCATCGGCATCGCCAGCCTGGATGCTGAAAAATCCCTGAACGCCCTGTCCCTGCCAATGATCAACGCTCTGCGCGATCGTATGGAAGCCTGGGCCAAGGACCCGCAAATTGTTTGCGTGCTGTTGCGCGGTAATGGCCCCAAGGCGTTTTGCGCCGGGGGTGAGGTGCGCAGCCTGGTCGAAGCCTGCCGCGAGCACCCCGGGGAAGTGCCGCCACTGGCCGCGCACTTTTTTGCGGCGGAATATCGACTGGACTTCAAACTGCATACCTACCCGAAACCGTTGATCTGTTGGGGTCATGGCTATGTGCTGGGTGGCGGTATGGGGTTGCTGCAAGGTGCAAGCATACGCATCGTCACACCGAGCAGCCGGTTAGCGATGCCCGAGATCAGCATCGGCCTGTACCCGGACGTTGGTGGCAGTTGGTTTCTGTCGCGCCTGCCCGGAAAGGTCGGGTTGTTCCTGGGCCTGACCGGTTCGCACATGAACGGCCGCGATGCCATCGACCTGGGCCTGGCCGACCGTTTCCTGCTCGATGAGCAGCAGCCGAAATTGATTGAAGGTCTGTTGCAACTGAACTGGCAGGAACAGACACCCATGCAGCTCAACAGCCTGCTCAAGGCCTTACAGCAGGAAGCCGTGGCGCAGATGCCCGAAGCCCAGTGGCTGCCGCGGCGCCAGCAGATCGACGAACTGCTGGATGTCAGCGACGTGCGTTGCGCCTGGAAGGCCATCAGCGCCTTGCGCGATCACACCGATCTGTTGCTGAGCCGCGCGGCCAGGACCATGAGCGAAGGCTCGCCGCTGACCGCACACCTGGTGTGGGAGCAGATCGTCCGTGCCCGGCACCTGTCGCTGGCCGAGGTCTTTCAGATGGAATACACCCTGAGCCTCAACTGCTGTCGTCATCCGGAACTCAGCGAAGGCGTACGTGCCCGGTTGATCGACAAGGATCAGAAGCCGCACTGGCATTGGCCGGACATCAACAACGTGCCGGACATGGTGGTAGAGGCGCATTTCCACAAGGCATGGGAAGGCCGGCATCCGCTGGCGGACTTGTCCGAATACTGAAAACACACGCAAAACTGTGGGAGCGGGCTTGCTCGCGAAGGCGGAGTGTCAGACAACATCAATGTTTCTGAGACGACGCCTTCGCGAGCAAGCCCGCTCCCACATTAGAGCTGTTTCTATATAAAACTAGCGGTGATTACCCCGCCAGTTGTGATCGCCGCGTCCGCCACGATGGTTGCGCCAGTCATGGCCGCGAGAGTCATTGTTCCAGCCCCCGCGGTTACGGCCGTCCCAGCCATGGTTCTGATGCATCCGGTCATCACCCCGATATGGCTGGTAGTAACGCGGAGCGGGCTGGTAATAGTGCGGTTGATACATCCGCGGCTGCGAGTAATAGCGCGGTGTCGGCTGGTAGTACCGCGCTGGCGGCATGTAATACCGAGGCGACGGTGTGTAGTAACCATTGGAATAGTAGGAACTCCTCCCGGCGTAATAGGTTGGCGCTGGCGAGGAATAGACTTCGGAACTGTAGTAACTGCCTCCTTCGTCGTAATAAGGCACGCACCCACTAAGGGACAATCCCGACACAACAAGTAGAAGAATTCGCCGCAGCTTATTTTGATAGAGCATGGCGGCCTCCTGGACCGCGGGTGAGCCACACCAGCGACGCTGGCAAGCGACAGTCAAATGTTCGGTGACTGTCGAAAGATCAGACATCGAACTCGGAATCTGGTGCGCCCTTGAAACAAGTGGAAACATCTGGCCGATGAAAGGTTTTTCATCCATTCACGCCCTGATTAACGGTGGCCACCGCGATATCCACCGCCATGATATCCATCTCCGTGATACCAACCGCCGCGATAGCCGTGGCCACCGTAGTAACCGTGCCCACCGTAGTAATAGGAGCGATAGCCACCGTAATAACGTGGGCTGTGGAAATAAGGCGAGTAGTAACCGGGGTAGTAATAAGATGTCCCGTAGACGTCGGCAGGACTGTCGTAGTAATAGCAGCCAGACAATCCAAAACCGAGCACTGCACCCAACAACAAACGACGCAACATGACGGCCTCCGTAAAGACCCGTGACAGCAGTCGGCACACATCGACTGACATCTGTTTTGACTGGCAAACCTCTGCCAAGTGCAACGTTGCATCAACCTTCGGATCAGCGGCGGACACGTTCCAATGCAGTGCATCTGCGCACCATCACAAGGCAGCCCGCCCTCCCGACCACCCTCCTCGACCACTCCACCCCCCGCGCTAGAGCGCTCGGGTCAACTTGGCACGCCTCTCGCTTTAGCGCAGGTGTTCCAAAAAAATGTGCAGGCGTCACCACAGGTTCGCGGCACCACAATTTGCAATGGCTGACTAGGGTTCCGGCTCGCGATAGCGAGTGACTGGTCCGAGAGTTGGCGACCTCCAGTTGAGGTTACACGGCGGGACAAAAGCCCGGGAGACAAGCCACCGTTAGCGGTGCCGCTGCCTTCCTGTCCGTCCTTGATCAACTGGAGAACCATCATGTCCAAGCTTCGTTTACCCGCCCTGCTCGCCGCTGCGTTCGCGGCCCTCGTGAGCCTCTCGTCCCAGGCCGCCCAGAAAGACCACTTCAGCGTGTGCTGGACGATCTACGCCGGCTGGATGCCGTGGGAATATGCCGGCAGTCAGGGCATCGTCGATAAGTGGGCGAAAAAGTACGGCATCAAGATCGACGTGGTGCAGCTCAATGACTATGTCGAATCCATCAACCAGTACACCGCCGGCCAGTTCGACGGTTGCACCATGACCAACATGGACGCGCTGACCATTCCGGCGGCCGGTGGCGTCGACAGCACCGCGCTGATTGTCAGCGATTTCTCCAACGGCAACGACGGCATCGTGCTCAAGGGCGAAGGCAAGAAAGTCGCCGACCTCAAGGGCATGGACGTCAACCTGGTGGAGCTCTCGGTCTCCCACTACCTGCTGGCTCGCGCCCTCGATTCGGTGGACCTCACCGAGAAAGACCTGAAAGTCGTCAACACCTCCGATGCCGATATCTCGGCCGCCTTCAACACCGAACAGGTCAACGCCGTCACCACCTGGAACCCGATGCTCTCGGACATCAAGGCCAAGCCTGGGGTGAGCGAAGTGTTTAACTCCAGCCAGATCCCCGGCGAAATCATGGACATGATGGTGGTCAACTCCCAGACCCTCAAAGACAACCCGGCCCTCGGCAAGGCGCTGACCGGTGCCTGGTTTGAAGTGGTCGAGTTGATGAACGCCAGGACCGCTGCGAGCAAAGCCGCACTGGAACACATGGCCAAGGCCTCGGGCACTGACCTGCCGGGTTTCCAGGCACAACTGGACACCACCAAATTGTTCGCCACGCCCAAGGAAGCCCTGGCGTTCAGCACCAGCAAGCAACTGCCGGAAACCATGCGCAAAGTCGCCGAGTTCTCCTTCCAGCACGGCTTGCTGGGTGAAGGCGCCAAGGACACCAGCGCGGTCGGCATGGCCTTCGCCAACGGCGTGACCAGCGGCGACACGGGCAACCTCAAGCTGCGCTTCGACCCGAGTTACGTGCAGATGGCCGCCGACGCCAAGCTGTAAGAAGAGGACTTGGCCATGCGCCTGATCAACCGTCACCCGGATCGCCCGAGTCGCCTGGTATTGGTGATCCTGCCGTTCGCCCTGGTGCTGTTCGCCTACTTCATGGGCTCGGCCGAGCGACTGGCGGACAACCCCAATGACAAGCTGCTGCCCAGCGCCGCGCAAATGACCGATGCGGTGAAACGCCTGGCGTTCGTGGCCGACACCCGCACCGGCGAATACCTGCTCTGGCAGGACACGGCGTCCAGCCTGCAACGTCTGGCCATCGGCCTGGGGATCAGCGCCTTGACCGGGCTGTGCCTGGGCATTGCCGCCGGTACCCTGCCGCTGTTCGGCGCGCCGCTATCGCCGTTGTTGACGGTGCTGTCAATGGTGCCACCGCTGGCGATCCTGCCGATCCTGTTTATCGTCTTCGGCCTGGGAGAACTGTCGAAAGTGATGTTGATCGTGATCGGCATCACCCCGGCCCTGGCCCGTGACCTGGAACAGCGTGCCCGGGAAATTCCCGTGGAGTTGCTGATCAAGGCCCAGACCCTCGGTGCTTCCACCTGGACCCTGATGCTGCGGGTGGTACTGCCACAGTTGCTGCCACGGTTGTTGATTTCGCTGCGGCTGATGCTCGGCTCGGCGTGGCTGTTCCTGATCGCCGCCGAGGCCATCGCCTCTACCGACGGCCTCGGCTACCGGATTTTCCTGGTGCGCCGCTACCTGGCAATGGACGTGATCCTTCCGTATGTGGTGTGGATCACCCTGCTCGCCTGGCTGATGGATTGGGGGCTCAAGTACCTGACGCGTCGGGTGTTCCCTTGGTACGAGGGGGCCGCCAAATGAGCTTCATCAGCGTTAAAAACGTCTGGCAACAATACGCCGATCAGGTGGTGCTTGAAGGCCTGAACCTGAACGTCAACGAGGGTGAGTTCTGCACCCTGGTGGGCGCTTCCGGTTGCGGCAAATCGACTTTCCTGCGCCTGCTGCTCGGCCAGGAACGCACCAGTCGCGGCGAGATCCTGCTCGACGGTCTGCCCTTGACCGGTGAACCGGATGCCAGCCGTGGCGTGGTGTTCCAGCGCTACTCGGTGTTCCCGCATTTGAGCGTGCTGGACAACGTCGCCCTCGGCCTCGAACTGCCCCGCTCACCGTTGCTCGGGCGCCTGTTCGGCAGCGCCAAACGTGAGGCCCGGGAACAGGCTTCGCAGCTGCTGCGCAAAGTCGGCCTCGGTCACTCACTGGACAAGTACCCCGCGCAGCTTTCCGGCGGCATGCAGCAACGACTGGCCATCGCCCAGGCACTGATCATGAAGCCCCGCGTGCTGTTGCTCGACGAACCGTTCGGTGCCCTCGATCCGGGCATCCGCAAAGACATGCACGCCTTGCTGCTGGAGCTGTGGCGCGAGACCCGACTGACAGTGTTCATGGTCACCCATGACCTGTCCGAAGGTTTCAGCCTCGGTACGCGCCTGCTGGTGTTCGACAAGGTTCGCCTCGACCCGCACGCACCCGGCGCCTATGGCGCACGCATTACCTACGACATCCCTTTGAACAGCGACCGCCGCACCGACCGTGCCGCCGTCGACGCCTTGCCAGTGTTTCTGGCGGGCACACTTCGAACCGCTTGAGAGGGTTTTGCCCATGACTGATTCGACCCAATTGTTCCCGCCCTTCGCCGAAGAAATACTCCCCGGCGGCGGCCATCGTTCCTTCGTGTTGAAACGCGGCCAGTTGCTGCGCCTGACTGACCTGCGCGGCGGTGCCAACGTCAGCCTGACGCTGCTCAACGCCCATGAAAAAACCGAACGCCTGAACCTGCCCGACAGCCTCAAATGCCAACACACCGCCAAGCTCACCGCCGGCCATTGCCTGTACTCGGACATGGGCCGCGTGCTGGCCGCCATCACCGCCGACACTTGCGGCTGGAGCGACAGCCTGGGCGGCGTGCTCTGCGCTGAAGAAGTCGCGCAAAAGTACGGCGCGGGCCGCTACCAGGAACTGCGCAACGGCTTCTTCCGCAACGGTACTGACAACCTGTTGGTGGAGCTGGGCAAGTGGGGGCTGGGTCTGTCCGACCTGCTGATGACCCTCAACCTGTTCAGCCGCGTGAACGTCGACGACGCCGGGCGCTTCCACTTTGTCGAGGGCAACGCCAAGGCCGGCGACTACATCGAGTTGTACGCGCCGATGGACACCCTGGTGGTGCTCACCGCTCTGCAACATCCAATGGACCCGACGCCGGAATACGCGCCGAAACCGCTGAAGCTCAGCTGGATGAACGCCGACGCCAGCGTCGCCGAACACTGCCGCACCTCGCGCCCGGAAAACGAGCGCGGCTTCATCAACACCGACCGTTTGTTCGCCTGAGGATCGCTGCCATGTCACTCGCAATCGCCACCGCTCCACAGTCGCCTGAAACCGCGGTCTACCGCGCCACCATCCCCGCCGGCGAACCCTGGCTGACGGAGGTCAAGGCCGGCCAGACCCTGCGAATCCTCGATCTGGAAGGCAATCAGGCGGTCGATACGCTGTTCTACAGCGTCGCCAATCCAAAAGAACGCTACGACGTACAGCGCACTTTGCGCCGGCAGAACAGCGTGTACCTGAGCACCGGCAGTGTGCTGTATTCCAACCTCGGCAAGCCGATGCTGACCATCGTCGCCGACACCTGCGGGCGTCACGACACCCTCGGCGGCGCCTGTGCGCAAGAGAGCAACACCGTGCGCTACGCCCTGGAAAAACGCTACATGCACAGCTGCCGCGACAACTACCTGCGCGCCTGCGTGCACGATGGCCGACTGGGCAAGAGCGACATCGGGCCGAACATCAATTTCTTCATGAACGTACCGGTCACGGCTGATGGCGGCCTGACCTTCGAAGACGGCATCTCGGCACCGGGCAAGTACGTGGATCTGCGTGCGGAGATGGACGTGATCGTGCTGATCTCCAACTGCCCGCAACTCAACAACCCGTGCAACGCCTACAACCCCACCCCTGCGGAGCTGCTGGTATGGAACTGAAACTCTCGCGATTGCGCCGTTGGTTGTTTGCCCTGTGCCAGGCCCGTTCAGGCCAGTGCCTAAAACAGTAAAGGCACCACAAATCCCCATGTGGGAGCGGGCTTGCTCGCGAAAGCGGTGAATCAGACACATCGAAGTCGACTGACACGCCCCCTTCGCGAGCAAGCCCGCTCCCACAGGGGGCGGCGGTTGTTTTGAAATTTGTGATTCTGCCGCCGGGGACGACCCTGGCGCCTGTCGAAAAACTGCGGGACGGCCCGCATCCCAGTCGAGGCTGATGCGCTATCGCCTCCGGGGGTTATGCCATGTTCGAAAAAGTCCTGATTGCCAACCGTGGCGCCATCGCCTGCCGCATCTTGCGTACCTTGCGCGAACTGCAAGTGCAGGGTGTCGCCGTCTACTCCGAGGCCGATGCCGCCAGCCTGCATATCCTGCAAGCCGACGAGGCGCACAGCCTCGGTGAGGGCGCGGCCGCCGGCACTTACCTGGCGGTCGAAAAGATCCTCGCCATCGCCAAAACCAGCGGCGCCACCGCGATCCATCCCGGCTACGGCTTTCTCTCGGAAAACGCCGCGTTCGCCGAAGCCTGCGAAGCCGCCGGTATCGCCTTCATCGGCCCGACGCCGGAGCAACTGCGGGTGTTCGGCCTCAAGCACACCGCGCGCGCCCTGGCCAAACAACACGGCGTGCCGATGCTTGAGGGGACCGAACTGCTCGACAGCCTCGATGCCGCGCTGCTGGCCGGTGAACAGGTCGGCTATCCGGTGATGCTCAAAAGCACCGCTGGCGGTGGCGGCATCGGCATGCGTGTATGCCGCAGCGCGGTCGAGTTGAGCGAATCCTTCGAAGCCGTCAAACGCCTCGGCCAGAACAACTTCAGCGACGCCGGTGTGTTCATCGAGAAGTACATTCAGCGCGCCCGTCACCTGGAAGTGCAGGTGTTTGGCGACGGTCGCGGCGAAGTGATCGCCCTCGGCGTGCGCGATTGCTCGGTGCAGCGCCGCAACCAGAAAGTCCTCGAAGAAACCCCGGCGCCGAACCTGCCCGACGGCATGGCCGATGAGTTGTGCGCGGCCGCGATCAAACTGGCCAAAGCGGTGAATTACCGCAGCGCCGGCACTGTGGAGTTCGTTTTCGACAGCGATGCCCGGCGTTTCTACTTTCTGGAAGTGAACACCCGCTTGCAGGTGGAACACGGCGTCACCGAACAGGTGTGGGGCGTCGATCTGGTGCGCTGGATGGTGCAGCTGGCGGCGGGTGATTTGCCCCCGTTGAGCGGGTTAATCCAAGGCTTGAAGCCTGATGGACATGCGATTCAGGCCCGGTTGTATGCCGAAGATCCGGGGCGGGATTTTCAACCGAGCCCCGGTTTGCTGACTGCCGTGAATTTCCCCACCGCCGACGGCAAACAACTGCGTATCGACACCTGGGTCGAGGCCGGTTGCGAGATCCCGCCCTACTTCGACCCGATGATCGCCAAGGTCATTACGTGGGCACCGAGCCGCGAAGAGGCGGCTGCCGGCTTGCATCAAGTCTTGGGCGACAGCCTGCTCTACGGCGTGGAAACCAACCGCGACTACCTGCGGCAAATTCTGCTTGATGCGCCCTTCGCCAGCGGCCAGCCGTGGACCCGTTGCCTGGAAGGCCTGGTCTATCAGGCCAACACGTTCGAGGTGCTCAGCGCTGGCACCCAGACCAGCGTTCAGGACTATCCCGGCCGCCTCGGTTACTGGGCGGTCGGCGTGCCGCCATCGGGGCCGATGGACAGTCGGGCATTGCGTTTGGGCAATCGTTTACTGGGTAACGAAGAAGGCTTGGCGGCACTGGAAATCACCATGAGCGGACCGTTGCTGCGCTTCAATTGCGAAGCGGTAGTGGCGGTGACCGGGGCGCAAATACCTCTGACGCTGAACGGTGAAGCCGTTGCGATGAATACGACGCTGCTGGTTCCGGCCGGTGCTACGTTGAGCCTCGGCACAATTGCCGGTGCAGGGGCCCGCAGTTATCTGTGCCTGCGCGGCGGTCTGCAAGTGCCGGATTATCTGGGCAGCAAAAGTACCTTCACTCTCGGCCAGTTTGGTGGCCACGGCGGTCGCGCCTTGCGTGCCGGCGACGTGTTGCATGTAGCGGCCTTGAGCGATCGCAGCGCCGGTCAGCAATTGGCTGAAAATCAGCTCAACGAATTACCCGGCGTACGGCAAATCCGCGTGATCTACGGTCCGCACGGCGCCCCGGAATACTTCACCGAGAACTACATCGGCACATTCTTCGCCACGCAGTGGGAAGTGCATTTCAACTCCAGCCGCACGGGCGTCCGGTTGATCGGACCAAAACCGGAATGGGTGCGTGCCGATGGTGGCGAGGCGGGTTTGCATCCGTCGAACATTCACGACAATCCGTATGCGATTGGTGCGGTGGATTTCACCGGCGACATGCCGGTCATCCTCGGCCCGGATGGCCCAAGCCTTGGCGGGTTCGTGTGCCCGGTGACGGTGATCGAAGCGGATCTTTGGCAACTGGGGCAGCTCAAGGCTGGGGACAAGGTGCAGTTCTCCCCCATCGACATCAAGACCGCCCGCACCCTGGCCTTGAAATGGGATCAATGTGGGAGCGGGCTTGCTCGCGAAGAGGGCGTGTCAGTCAACATTGATGTGTCTGAAGCAGCGCTTTCGCGAGCAAGCCCGCTCCCACAGGGGATGGTGTCGCCTGTTGTATTGGACATTGGGCAGGACGATACGCGGCTGGTCGCAAGACTGTCCGGCGATACACACCTGCTGCTGGAAATCGGCGCCCCGGAACTGGACCTGGTCCTGCGTTTCCGCGCCCACGCCCTGATGCAAGCCCTGGAAAGCAAACACCTGCACGGCGTGATCGACCTGACGCCGGGCATCCGTTCACTACAAGTGCACTACCAGCCCGAACAACTGCCGCTGGCGGATCTGCTCGGCATCGTCGCCGGCGAATGGGACGCCGTGTGCGCCGCCAAAGACCTGCAAGTGCCCTCGCGCATCGTCCATCTGCCGCTGTCCTGGGATGACCCGGCGTGCCAGTTGGCCATCGAGAAATACATGACCACGGTGCGCAAGGACGCGCCGTGGTGCCCGAGCAACCTGGAGTTCATCCGTCGCATCAACGACCTGCCGAACCTCGATGAAGTACAACGCACGGTGTTCAATGCCAGTTACCTGGTGATGGGACTCGGTGACGTTTACCTCGGCGCACCGGTCGCCACCCCGCTCGACCCGCGCCATCGACTGGTGACGACCAAGTACAACCCGGCGCGCACCTGGACCGCCGAAAACTCGGTGGGCATTGGTGGCGCCTACATGTGCGTCTACGGCATGGAAGGCCCCGGCGGTTATCAGTTTGTCGGGCGCACGTTGCAGATGTGGAACCGCTACCGCGAAGTCGCCGCGTTCGATGGCAAACCGTGGTTGTTGCGGTTTTTCGACCAGATCCGTTTCTACCCGGTCAGCGCCGATGAACTGCTGCGCATACGCCGGGATTTCCCCCTTGGGCGCTTCGACCTGAACATTGAGCACAGTCAGTTGAAACTGACGGATTACCAGGGGTTTCTGGCGCAGGAAGCTGAATCCATCGGCGCTTTTCGTGCGCAGCAACAAGGCGCGTTCAACGCTGAACGCGAACGCTGGATCGCCAGTGGCCAGGCGCATTTCGACAGTGAAGAGCTGGCCCCGGAGGCCACCGAAGAGGCACCGCTGGCCAGCAGTCAACAAAGCGTCGACAGCCACATCGCCGGCAACCTCTGGCAGGTTCAGGTCGAGACCGGCAGCCGCGTCGAAGCCGGTGACGTGCTGGTGATCCTGGAGTCGATGAAGATGGAAATCCCCCTGCTCGCACCAATGGCCGGCGTGGTGCACGAGATTCGCGTGCAACCGGGGTCGGCGGTGCGCGCCGGGCAGCGCGTCGTAGTGCTGGAACTCGAGTGAACCCATTTTGCCAAGGACTCAAGCCATGAACATCAATCTGCAATTCGATGCCCTGCGCAACGCTTATCGCAACGGCAGCCTCACTCCCCGGCAATTGCTGCTGAACCTGCGGGACAAAGCCGCAGCACTGAACCCGGACTATCACCTGTTCATCCATTTGCTCAGCGCCGAAGAGCTGGAACCGTACCTCGCCGCGCTCGACGGTCGCGATATCGACAGCCTGCCGCTGTATGGCGTGCCCTTCGCAATCAAGGACAATATTGATCTGGCCGGTATCCCGACCACCGCGGCCTGCCCGGCGTTCGCCTACGTGCCCGAGCGTTCGGCAACCATTGTCGAGCAACTGCTGGCGCTGGGGGCTATTCCCCTGGGCAAGACCAATCTCGACCAATTCGCCACCGGTCTCAATGGCAGTCGCTCGCCATATGGCGCGTGCCCCAATAGCGTGTTGCCGGAGTATCCGTCGGGCGGCTCCAGCGCCGGTTCTTCGCTGGCGGTGGCGCTCGGGGTCGCGAGTTTTTCGTTGGGCACCGACACCGCCGGCTCCGGGCGTGTACCGGCGGCATTGAACAATCTGGTCGGATTGAAAGCCACCAAGGGCCTGATCTCGACGGCCGGCGTCGTACCGGCCTGTCGTACGCTCGATTGCGTCACCACATTTACCGCCACCGCACGGGAGGCCAGTCAGTTGCTGGCACTCACTGCGCGCCTCGATCCGCGGGACGAATACAGCCGCAGCAACCCGTTGTGGAATGACGGCTCGGCGTTCGGCACACCGCGCCCGTTCCGTTTCGGCGTACCCCGTGCACAGGACCTGCAATTCTTCGGCTGCCCTGAAGGCCCGCTGTTGTTCGGTGATGCCATCGACCGCCTCAGGGCCTTGGGCGGGGAAGCGGTGGAACTGGATCTGTCGCCGTTCCTGGAGGCCGCACGTTTGCTCTATGAAGGCCCGTGGGTGGTCGAGCGCTACAGCGTCGCCGGTGAATTGATAGCGCAAAATCCCGAGGCCGTGTTGCCCGTGATTCGCGCCGTGTTGGCCAAGGCACCGAGCGTCGATGGTGTGCAAACCTTCCGCGCCCAATACCGACTGCAAGCTTTGAAAGCCCTGTGCGACACAGCGCTGGAAGGCCTTGATTGCGTCGTCACGCCGACCATCGGCCGCCCGGTCAGGCTGGCGGAGCTCGAGGCCGAACCGGTGCTGCGCAATTCGGAACTGGGCTACTACACCAACTTCATGAACCTGCTCGATTACGCCGCCGTTGCCGTACCCAGCGCGTTCATGGACAACGGCCTGCCATGGGGTGTGACGCTGTTTGGGCGAGCCTTTACCGATCAGTATCTGTTGAGCGTGGCGGATGCCTTGCAGCGCCAGCAAGGCCTGGCCGCACCTGCTCCGGTGATGGTTGCACGCCATGATCGGGCGCGACTGGTGGTCTGTGGTGCGCACCTGGACGGGTTGACATTGAACTGGCAGCTCAAGCAGCGCGGTGCCCGGCTGGTGGAAACGACATTCAGCTCGCCGGATTATCAACTCTATGCCCTGGCTGGTGGCCCGCCGTTTCGTCCGGGCATGGTCCGCGTGAAGGATGGCGGCGTGGCGATTGCAGTGGAGGTCTGGGAGTTGCCCAGCCGTGAACTGGGTTCGTTCCTGACCGGGATTCCGGCGCCGCTGGGGTTGGGCAAAGTGCAACTGGCGGATGGGCGCTGGGAGAGCGGGTTTATCTGCGAGGCGTATGGGCTGGAGGGCGCGGTGAACATCAGTCATTTTGGCGGGTGGCGGATGTATCTGAAAACACGGGGCTAAACACCAGACTCATAACCCTGTGGGAGCGAGCTTGCTCGCGATAGCGGTGTGACATTCAGCCTTGATGTGGCAGACACGCCGCCATCGCGAGCAAGCTCGCTCCCACAAGGTCCGTGCAAGATTTACGACCATTCGCGGCAAACATAGAGCAGTTATTTCCCGGCAGTCCCCTTAGAATGCCTGCCATCGGACCACTGCCAACGGAACTGCCATGCCGCTTCGCTCGCCGCTGTATTCTCAACGTTCGTTGGTTTTCACGCTGGTCGCATTGCTGGGCGCAGGCTTCCTCGCTACCTCCTTTCTCAGTTACTACGCCTCCCGGGCGTCGATCCGCGACAACATCGTCAACACCGAACTGCCGCTGACATCGGACACAGTCTATTCGGAAATCCAGAAAGACCTGGTCAGGCCGATCCTGATTTCCTCGATGATGGCCCGCGACACGTTCATGCGCGACTGGGTGGTCAACGGTGAAAAAGATTCCGACCAGATGACCCGTTACCTCAACGAGGTCATGACCCACTATGGCGCCTACACCGCGTTCTTCGTCTCCAACACCAGCCTGACCTACTACCACGCCAAGGGTGTGCTCAAACAGGTCAAGGCCACCGAACCCCGCGATGCCTGGTACTTTCGCGTGCGGGACATGAAGGATCCGTACGAGATCAACGTCGACCCGGACCTCGCCAACAAGGACGACCTGACCTTTTTCATCAACTACAAGGTCTACGACTACAACGACCGATTCATCGGTGCGGCCGGGGTTGGCCTGACCGTCGACGCCGTGATCAAGCTGATCGACAAGTACCAACAGCGTTATCAGCGCAGTGTGTATTTCGTCGACAACTTCGGGCGCCTGGTGCTCACCGGTGCCGAAGGGGGTCCGCAGGGTGCACGCATCGGGCAGAAGCTCGGCGAACTCGACAGCATGAAAGACCTGGTCAGTCGACTGCCCCAACCCCACAGCGGCAGCTACGAATACTCCGTGCAGGGCCAGGGGCATTTCCTCAACGTGCGGTTTATCCCGGAGCTGAACTGGTACCTGTTCGTCGACAAACGCGAAGACAGCGCTCTGGGTGAAATCCGCCAGTCGCTGTACCTCAACCTGCTGATCTGCCTGTTGGTCACACTGACCGTACTGGCCCTGCTCAACCGGGTGATCAAGTGCTATCAGGACAAGATCCAGGCCCAGGCCATCCTCGACAGCCTGACCGAACTGCCCAACCGTCGCGGCTTCGACCTGCTGGCCGCGCAGGCCATGCACGAAGCCCGGCGCGAGCCCAAACCACTGACCGCTTTGCTGCTGGACCTTGACCACTTCAAGGCGTTGAACGACACCTACGGCCACCTGGCCGGCGATCAGGTACTGATCGGTTTCGCCCGGGATCTGGAAAGTTGCCTGCGACACTCCGACATCGTCTGCCGCTGGGGCGGTGAAGAATTCATCGTGCTGCTCAAGGACACCGACGGTAAGACCGGTCTGATGATTGCCGAGAAAATTCGCCAGCATGTGGAACAGCAGCGCTATATCTACAACGACAAGGCCCTGCAATTGACCGTGAGCATCGGCCTCACCACCCTGCAAGCCGATGACACCTTGCACAGCCTGCTGTCGCGGGCGGATCATGCGATGTACCGGGCCAAGCAAACTGGCCGTAACCGAACCAGCGTGGAAAAGTCTCACTCCAGTTATGAACCAGTCTGACCTCTGCCCGGCCTGCGGCGCCCCCAATGACTGCACCCTGGCCGACCCGCGAACCGCCGACCGCGCCTGCTGGTGCTACGGCGTCAGCATCGACCCGGCGGTGCTCCAGGCGCTGCCGGTGGAACTGCGCAATGCCTCCTGCCTGTGTCCGCGTTGCGCCGAAGTCGAGGCGCAGTTGCGAGCAGCGCCCGAGTCGATCCAGTAAGATGCGCGCCCCTTACTTCCCTGATCCTTAGTCATGCGTGTCGACCGATTCCTCAGCAACCTGCCGTGCTTCAACCGTAAACAGGTGCGCCTGTTGCTGGTGGAAAAGCGCGTCAGGGTTGACGGAAAAGTCGTCAGTGACCCGCACAGCGAAGTCCGCGAATTCAGCCGCATCGAAGTCGACAATGACGTGCTGCAAGTTGGTAAACCCCTGCGCCACTTCATGCTGCACAAGCCCGCCGGATGCGTCAGCGCCACTCGGGATCCACAGCACCCGACCGTGCTCGACTTGATCCATGAACCGGACAAGGACGAACTGCACATCGCCGGACGCCTGGACTTCAATACCACCGGCCTGATGCTGATCACCAATGACGGCAGCTGGTCGCGGCGCCTGACCCAACCGCAGACCAAACTGCCCAAGGTCTATTACGTCGAAACCGAACAGGACATCGGCCCCGAATACGCCATCAAGTTCAGCGAAGGGCTGTACTTCGCCTTCGAAGACCTCACCACGCAACCCGCCTGGCTGGAGCTGCTCGGGCCGAAATGCGCGCGCCTGAGCATCGTCGAAGGCCGCTATCACCAGGTCAAGCGCATGTTCGGCCACTTCAACAACAAGGTGATGCGCCTGCACCGCGAATGCATGGGCCCGCTGGTGCTCGACGACGCGTTGAAACCGGGCGAATACCGCCCACTGAGCGACGAAGAGATCGGATTGATTTAAGCGCACGACCGCTCAGCAGAAAGTTGTCGAACAATTTACCAGCGGCACTTGCGCAATGATGTGACCCCTGCTTGAATCAGGACGTCGGCCGAAATGTGACCGACGAGTCACCCCATACTTCTAAGAAACTTTTTGCCGGTAGGAACCCTTGGGTTCCGGCCTCATCCGGCAGACTGCCCGCCAATAACAATACCCGTCGACCGGACTGCAATGGATCGACATGGGCCTCTCAAATTCCAGGCGTATGCCTACCTGTCACAAAGCTCGTGCAATCTCTATTTGCGCGCATACCCGCTTGCCAGGAGTCTTATGACATGAGGCCAGAAATCGCTGTGCTGGATATACAGGGTCAGTATCGGGTTTACACGGAGTTCTATCGCGCAGACGCCGCAGAGAAGACCATTATCTTGGTCAACGGCTCGATGGCCACGACTGCGTCGTTTGCACAAACCGTGAAAAACCTCCATCCGCAGTTCAACGTCGTCTGCTACGACCAGCCCTACGCGGGCCGGTCAAAAGCCCACAACCTGCATGAAAAAATGCTCACCAAGGAACTCGAGGGACAGATCCTGCTTGAGCTGATCGACCACTTCGCCGCCGAACACGTGTTGTCGTTCTCCTGGGGCGGTGCGGCGACCATGATGGCATTGTCGCAACGGCCACGGCGCATCGAAAAAGCCGTGATCAGCTCGTTCTCCCCGGTGATCAACGCGCACATGCTCGACTACCTCGAGCGCGGCGTCGAACACCTCGGCAACCTGGACCGCGACCGGGTCGGGCACCTGGTGAACGACACCATCGGCAAACACCTGCCGTCGTTGTTCAAGCGCTTCAACTATCGCCACGTCAGCTCCCTGGCCGAACATGAGTACGGGCAGATGCACTTCCACATCAACGACGTGCTGCACAGCGATCGCCAGTGCTACCTGCATGCGGCGAAGAAAATCGACGTGCCGGTACTGTTCATGAACGGCGAATGGGACGAGTACACCGCCGCCGAAGACGCCCGATTGTTCGCCGGCCACGTGCAACACAGCACCTTCAGCACCCTCCAGGCCACCGGCCATTTTCTCGACATGGAACACAAAGCCGCCTGCCGAGACAGCCGCAACGCACTGATGGGGTTCCTGAAGCCGGCAGGGTACGAAAGCCGACCGCGTTACCACCACGTCCAGGACCACCATGCATTGGCAATCTGAAATAGAGTCATCGCGAGCAAGCCCCGCCCTGCTGCGTTAAACGTATTCTGCAGGCGCGAGGCTTGCCCGCGATCGACCGTCACGCGGTCTGTGCCTTGTTTCACCTGCGCTAAAGCCATCTCGCGCAAAGAAAAACTTCATTTCCACGCGCACATCTGGTACAAAGTCACCGCTCTGAGCGGGTGTCGTATAATGGCATTACTCCAGCTTCCCAAGCTGATAACGAGGGTTCGATTCCCTTCACCCGCTCCAATCAATTTCAGTCTCACGTCAAAGTGGTTTTGACGGGGGATGCAGAGTCAGAAAAAACCGGTCCAAGTGGCTGGTTTTTTTATGGGCGGGATTTGGGTTTTTCCTCTCGCTGAATGCTTCAGCGGAATTGAAAAGACACAAAAAATGCTCCCCTCCTCCGTTGTCGCAATTGCGGCAGGGCTGTATTCAACGCTAGTACCCACGCCCACGGAGACCGTGTGATGAACATTAAACCTATTCACAGCCTAGAAGACCTGGCCACCGCACTGGCTCGCTTGGAGCAGTTGTGGGGGGCAGAAGGCGGTTCACCTGAGGGCGATGAACGGAAATTTTGGCGTTGCTCATTGAAAAATATGAAGACGAACATTATCCGATGCAGCCCTCAGAACAGGTTGTCTGAACGGAGATGCCGAGAAAGAAAAAACCGACCACTTGGGCTAATGCCAGTCAGTTAAGCGGTAATGCGATCTGTAGCAGCTGCCGAGCCCGCGAGGCAGCTGCTACAAAGGGTGTTGCGGCTGAAATTGCTTAACTGACTGGCATTAGCCCAAGTGGTCGGTTTTTTTGTGCGCGGAATTTGGTGATTCGCCTGCCAACGTTAGTGCTAAGGCCCACTTTTAAGGGCCCAACAGAGATCAACGCTAGAAAAAGCAACGTCCTACACGACACTGGGAATTGTCCGTACACTTGCGCATTGCTGTGCCTTTGTCATGAGACCTATAGTCCGAGCACGCCCAAATGGCGTATCGGGTTTGGCGACTCGATGCCTTGGTACAGAAGCCTCCGAGTAGTTCTCGGAGCGCTTTTGAACGCACTTGGCTGCCTGCTTTTTTGGTGGCTGTGCGTGGGAGATCCCAGGATCTGCCGGTTTACCATGGCCCGGTTCGCCAACCCGCGTACAGCTACCACCCTATTGTTTGGCGACGATTGAGTGGTAGGTCATCTACTCTCCATGGAAACCACTCATGAACGAATACATGGCTTTAACCAGCAACGCCGACGATCTACCCTCCTTTTACGTCAACACCAAACAACCGTTGCATTCACTGCTCAGCAGCGCCCGTTACCGAATCGGTGCCGTGACGCAGGTTCTCGAAAATCTCGCGATGCGAGGTGAAATCCGCACTGACTCCGTGATCCTCAGCGACTTCGCATTATTGTGCTGCATCCCCTTGCGCGATGGTTGCGATGTACTGGATGTCATCGCTCGACGCATGGATGCAGAACCGTCCTGACGTAATCTGTGGGAGCGAGCTTGCTCGCGATAGCGGACTGGCAGACAACATAGAAGTTGAATGTAAAACCGTCATCGCGAGCAAGCTCGCTCCCACAATGACTGCGCTTACAAATCCACAACGTACAACCCGTTTCCCCTCATCGCCCGCCCCGCTAGCATTTCCCTCACCTTCAACCACCCTCTTCACTGCACGGCTATCAGCGAACACGCGTCATCATTTTTCGAAAGAACGCATACGGAACACTTCCGATGCCGCCAATGAATGATTTCAACAGAGCAACCCGAACATGACCCAAAACATCTACGACGATCCCGGTTTCTTCCAGGGCTACAGCCAGATGGCCCGTTCGATTGGCGGTCTTGATGCCGCGCCGGAATGGCCTGCGCTGAAGGCGATGTTGCCGCCGATGCAAGGCTTGAAGGTGGTGGACCTCGGTTGCGGCTACGGCTGGTTCTGCCGTTGGGCCAGTGAGCAAGGCGCCGGCAGCGTACTCGGACTCGATGTTTCGGAAAAAATGCTGGAGCAAGCGCGCAAAACCACCTCCGCATCAAACATCCGTTATGAGCGCGCCGACCTGGAAGCCCTGGATCTGCCGGGCGGCGGTTTCGATCTGGCCTACAGCTCCTTGGCGCTGCATTACATCAAGGACTTGCCGGGGTTGTTCGCCAATGTCCATGCCGGGCTAAAACCCGGCGCGCATTTCGTGTTTTCCATCGAACATCCGATCTTCATGGCACCGCGTAACCCTGGCTGGATCATTGATGCCGAGGGCCGCAAGAGTTGGCCGGTGGACGCTTATCAGAATGAAGGTGAGCGCGTGACCAACTGGCTGGCCGAGGGTGTGATCAAGCAGCATCGCACCATTGGCACGTTGCTCAACATGCTGATTGCGGTGGGTTTCAGCATCCGCCATGTCAATGAATGGGGGCCGAGCAATGCCGAGGTGGCGGCGCAACCGGCGCTTGCCGAAGAGCGGGAGCGGCCAATGATGATGTTGGTCGGCGTTCAGCGCTGAACCACGCTCGCATCTTTTGCGTATGGATCCCGGCACGCGAAAAAGAACAAGCCGCAGTGATTTTTCCAAGCGGTACAAAAGGGACAGATGACGCTCATCAACTGTCCCTTTTTCGCATCAGCGGGTTGCGACGATAAACAACCGTGGAAACGGCAACAGCACCGAACCATCGGCCAAGGCCGGATACGCCTGCTCAATAGCAGTCTGATACTGCTTCAAATACTGCGCTCGCTCCGCCTCATCCAGCGGATCGAGGAACGGCCGCAAGCCACTACCCTTGAACCACTCGACCACTCCTGATGCACCACCCGCCAGCGGATGATGGTAGGTGGTGCGCCATATATCAACGCGAGCGCAATGGGGTTTGAGCATCGAGTAATAGCTGCTGGCATCAGCCATTTCCGTACGCTGCCCGGCAGCCCCCGCCAGTTTGTCGGCCCACGGCCCTTGCGCTGCGACTTCGCGCATCAAGCGGTGCGAAGGTTCGTTGAGGTTGTCCGGCATCTGGATCGCCAGGCTGCCGCCGGGTGCCAGTTTCTTCACCAGCGCGGGCAACAACGCGGCGTGATCCGGCACCCACTGCAATACCGCGTTGGCAAAAATCACGTCGAACGGGCCGTTGTCGTTCCAGGTGTCGATGTCAGCAACATCGAACCGCACCTGCGGCAAGCGCTTGCGAGCGGCTTCGATCATGTCGGTCGAACTGTCCAGCCCACGTACCGAGGCACCGGCAAAACGCGCCACCAACAACTCGGTCGAGTTAGCGGGACCACAACCGATATCGATGGCCGAGCGCACGTCCCCAGCGGGGATAGCCTCCAGCAGGTCACGGGCGGGACGGGTGCGTTCATCTTCAAAAGCGACGTACTGTTTGGCGGACCAACTCATTGCGTTCTCCTGTCGGTGTGTTGTTCTGGCCGAAGCCGACAACCGGGTAGCTACATTACATCGCCTGACAGGTTCCGCTCTATTCCACTTTTGGTAAGAGTTATCGCTAAGCGTTTCAGAAAAAAACCGGCGTGATTAGCTAATGCCAGTCAGTTAAGCGCTAATGCGATCTGTAGCAGCTGCCGAGCCCGCGAGGCTGCGTTCGGCTGCATAGCAGTCGTGAGTCCAGCTGACGCGGCCTGCCTGACGTACCGCAATGACTGATTTTACGACTGCTTCGCAGCCGAACGCAGCCTCGCGGGCTCGGCAGCTGCTACAAAGGATGTCGCGGCTGAAATTGCTTAACTGACTGGCATTAGGCGTGATCAACCGTTTTTTATTACAGGCCGCTGGATCAGTGCTGAAAAGAAAAACGGCGCGAGACCAAAGTCCCGCGCCGTTTGTGTTCAATCCTTATGTTCAACTTTTAGCCTGCAACGCTTTGGCCATTTGCAGATGATTTTGCAATTTAGGCAGGGTTTCTTCGGCGAACGCCTTGATCTGCGGTACGTCGGTGGTCTGTGCTTGCTGCTGCAGCTGATCGATGGCTTCCTGCGTGGTCTTCACTTGACTGGCTGCATAGGCCTCGTCGAAGGTCGCCCCATCCAAGGCTTGTGGCATCAGGGCCTTGGCCTTTTCGACAACCTCTTCGCGTGGGGCTACCGGCAAGTCCAGTTGCCTGGCGATTTTCGCCAGGTGCTGGTTCGCGGTGGTGCGGTCGTTGATGACGACGATGGTGTAATCCTTGACCTCTCTGGATTCGGACTTCTGGTGCGCCAGCCGGCTGGCTTCGATATCCGCCATGCCTTTGGCCGAAACCTCGTCGATGAACTCGGCGAGCGACTGGGCAAAGGCACTGCTGGCAAATAGCCCAAGTAACGTGGCAAAACTGGCATTACGTATTCGGGTGGCCATCCGGTTCATGGTCGCGCCCTCCTTTTCAAAATTCAAACGGGAGCTTTCGCCCCCGCTTCTCAAACAAAACCACCCGCATCCTTTAGCGGGATTTCTGACCGCCCTTGCGGCCCATATCGGGTTTCGCCGGGTCTTTATCGACAGTCGTGGTGGTGGTTTTCCCACCCTTGCGACCGGCTTCAGAGGCCTTCGTTCGATCGTTGGCGAAGTTTCCCGAGTTCGAGTTTCTTGAGTTAGGCATGATTCTCTTCCTCTTGGTGATAATCGCGGCGAGCTGTAGCCCCCATAGAATCTGAAGTTGCGCGTCCCAAAAGGTTTAGAAAATTGCGTGGGTACCACGACGAACGGTACTCGTTACATTCAAACGCGATGCAAGTGATGTTCGCGTTTGGCGCAATACATCGCCTCGTCGGCATGCCTGAACAACTGCTTCTCTTCAGTGCCGTGATCGGGGTATCGGGCGACGCCGATACTCGGCTGGATGTTCAGGCTGTGCCCGTCCAATCGCAGGGGCTGGGCCAGGACCTGACGGATTTTCTCGACCACGATGTCGGTATCGTCCGCAGCGCGAATGCTGTGCAGCAACACCACGAACTCATCGCCGCCGATGCGTGCCACCGTGTCGGTTTCGCGCACGCAGCCTTTGAGCCGGTTGGCCACCGCTTGCAGCAGCATGTCGCCGACTGCATGACCGTGGGTGTCGTTGACTTGCTTGAAGCGGTCGAGGTCGACGTACAACAGCGCCATGCGCCCGCCATCCACCCGGGCCATTTGCAGTGATGCCTTGAGCCGGTCGCGCAGCAGCTCACGGTTGGGTAGCTGGGTCAGTTGGTCATACTGGGCCATGTGTTGCAGGCGGGCATGCAATTGCTTGCGCTCGATGGCGGTCGCGACCTGGGCACAGACGTATTGCAGCAGTTCCATGTCTTGCTCGGTGTAGCGCTCACCGCCCGGAATGCTTTTGACGATCAACGCACCGATGGTGCCGTTTTGCGAGTTCAGCGGCACACCCAGCCAACACGGAGCGTTCTGCTCGGCCACCAGCACTTCGAAGCCGGCAGGAGGTGTGCACTGGTCCGGGGTCAACAGGATCGGCTGCCCGCTGCGGATCACTTCGGTGCACAGGCGCCCGGTCATGGTTCCGGGTTGTTCGGGCTGTGGCTCGTGATCATCGACGTGATAAGGGAAATTCAGCTGTGCGCAGTGCTCGTCGTACAGCGCCACGGAAAAATTCAGTGCCGGCAGCCATTCACCGATGATCATGTGGATGCGTTTGAACAACGCCAGCAGATCCTCTGCCGCATGGGCCGCCTCGGAAATCGCATACAGCGCTGCCTGCCGGGATTCGGCCTGCTTGCGTTCGGTGATGTCACGAGCCACCGCGATACGCAATTGATCGACCTCGGACCAACGGGCCGACCAGAGGATATGCACCACGCGGCCATCCTTGCGCAGGTAGCGGTTTTCGAAATTGAGCTTGGGCTCGCCGCCCATGATTTCCCGGGCGGCATCGAGGGTGCGCTGGCGATCGGCCGGGTGCACCATGTCGATCATCGGCTGGCCGATCATCTCATCGGCGCTGTAGCCGAAAATGCGCTCGCAAGCCGCACTGACAAAGACGAAACGGCCCTGCTTATCCACCGCACAGACGGCGTCCAGCAACAAATCGATATAGCTCGCCAGCGGCGCGGAATTTCGGTTTTCCATAGTTCTGCGTGGGTGTCCCGATAATGCAGCGCTTATCAATCATCCCTGCCCCGTCAGCCTTGCATCCTTGTGATCACCTTCAAGCCTTGTTCGGCATCAGCCCCGGTAACGCATGCACCAGCGCGTTGATGGCGAAACCGATAAACATCACCCCGCACAACCGGGTGATTGCCAGTTCATGACGCTGGTACAAGGTGCGCACCCGCCGCGCACCGACAATGCCGATGAGAATAGCGTAGGCGAGCAACCCGCCGACGAAGCTCAGGACGATCAGCGCCGGCAGCATTGACCAGTTGAGCAGTTCCGCGCGGCTCGACAACAGCGCCGTGAACGTCGCCACCGCCACCGGATAGGCCTTGGGATTGGTCAGGCCAAACAGAATGCCGTGCCAGAACGGCTGCCGCGCCGCCCCCTGCGGCGCATCACCATTGCTGCGCCGGGCGCGCACCGCACGCCAGCCGAGCCAGAACAGGTACAGGCCGCTCAGTACGCCGAGCACGTCGAACGCGGTACTGCCGATCTCCCGCGCACCGACAATAGCGATCAGCGCCGTGCTGCACCAGACCACATCGCCGAGCAAATGCCCGCACAGAAACCCCGCCCCGGCCCGTCGCCCATGGGCCGCGCCAATGCCAAATACCGCCAGCACCCCCGGCCCCGGAGTGATGCCGTAGATAAAACCCGAGGCAAGCACGGCCATTAGCAACGATGGGGTCATGGGGAGTCCTTTTGAACGGCTTGGCGAATGGTGGCCAGTCTATATCAGGTCATTGCCTGTCGACTGAAACATCTCGACAGACGAACGGGCTGGCACCGCCCCACTGATGACGGTGTAGTATGTTGTATTACAAACCACTACATCGAGGCCACCATGTCAGTTATGTCCCTGCGCGTACCAGACGAAATCGCCGAGACACTCGCGAGTCTTTCTAAAGCAACGGGCCGCAGCAAATCATTCCTGGTCGTGGATGCACTGCGTGAATACCTGGCCCGTGAAGCGTGGCAAATCGAGGAAATTCAGAAAGCCTTGAAAGAAGCCGATGAAGGTGACTTCGCGACACAAGAGGAAGTAAACGCAATGGCTGACAAGTGGACGACGAATGCGCGTTGAGTGGTTGCGTACGGCGTTAAAGAATCTGGATGACGAAGCCGCGTACATCGCCATCGAGAATCCAAAAGCTGCAGCAGATTTCGTCCAGGCAATTCTCGCCAGTGTCGATCACCTTGCCCGATTTCCAGCGACGGGCCGTGAAGGACGCTTACCCGGTACCCGGGAGTCGGTCATGCCTGATCGCCCTTACTTGATTCCCTACCGGGTTCGCCAAGGTCGGCTTCAGGTACTACGAATTTTTCATACACGTCGCCTGCCACCTCCCAATTGGTAAAGGCCATTTTAGAAAAGCCTCTAGCGTTCGATCCCCTCTTCAATCCTCCGATTCAACCAATTCAACGCCTGATCCCCACCCCGCCGCTTGTGCCACACCAACACAAAGGTAAACGACGGAATCTGAAACGGTGGCGGCACGACGATCAATGTCGACTCATCGATGTCGCGCAAGGCCCGGGAGGCGACGGTGAGAATCAGGTCGGTGCCGCTGATGAATTCCGGGGCGACGCGCCAGTGCGGCAGGCTGATGGCGACACGCCGGCGTTCGCGCAATGCGGTCAAGGCACGCTCGATTTCCGGGGTGCCGCTGCCGCGCATTTCCAGCAGGACGTGGGGACGTGCCAGGTAAGTGGGCAAGTCGAGCACACCGTCGGCGGGCAAGCTTTTGCGATCCAGCAGGCAGGCGTAGTGCTCTTCGAACAGGGGGGCGCTGCGCAATTCGTTAGGCATTTCAGGGAACACACCAATGGCGACGTCAATATCACCGTTGAGCACGCCATCGAGCATGCTTTCGCGGCTGCCATGGCTGATTTGCAAGTCGATGCCCGGCGCTTCGCGGCGCAACGTCCGGATCAGTCCCGGCAGGACAATGGCGGCACCATAGTCGGACATCGCCAGGCGGAAGGTACGCTGGGTGGTCGCGGGATCGAAGGCATTGGGCGCCAGCAGCGCTTGCACCTGGGCCAGGGCTTCGGTCAGCGGTGCCACGAGCTCCAGCGCTCGCGGCGTCGGTACAAGGCTGGCACCGGCGCGCACCAGCAGCGGATCGCCGAGCAGGTCACGCAATCGCGCCAGTGCATGGCTGACCGCTGGCTGGCTCAAATGCAGACGCTCGGCCGCCCGGGTCACGTGTTGCTCGCTGAGCAAGGCGTCGAGGATCACCAGCAAATTGAGGTCGATGCGTCGTAGATCATTCATCTGCTGCATGTTCTGGATAACAAAACGGAATTTAAATCTGCGCGACGAATACCCTAGAGTCCAGCAAAACCTGTTGGAGAACGATCATGAGTACGTTGCATTGGGCCGGCCTGATAGTGCTGGCGATGATTGCCGGGGCGGTGGTGCCGTTTCAGAGCGCGATCAACGTCAACCTCGGGCGCGGGTTGGGACATCCGTTGTGGGCAACGCTCGCATCTTTGCTGGTCAGCGTTGTGGTGTTGTTGCCGATCATCGTTGCGCTGCGATTGCCGTTGCCTTCACTGGCATTCATCAGCAAGGCACCGCTTTGGATGTGGGCCGGTGGCGCTTTTGGGGTGTGCTTTATTTCTTTGGCATTGGTGCTGCTGCCCAAGCTCGGTGCCGCGGGGTTCATGGCGTTGGCGCTGGCGGGGCAAGTGGTGGCGTCGTTGTTGCTGGATCACTTCGGCTGGTTTGGATTGATGGAGCGGCAGGTCACTTTGCCCAAGGTGTTTGGGGTGGCGCTGTTGATGGCCGGGGTGGTGTTGATTCAATTTTTTGATGCACCGGCCAAGGGTTTGGCAACGGCGGGTTGAGGGGACAACCGACAGTACGATGGTGTTTTCCGGTCAGCCTTCGCGAGCAAGCCCGCTCCCACAGGAGGTACGCGGTCCTTGTGGGAGCGGGCTTGCTCGCGAAAGCGGTCTGTCTGGCAATGCAGGTTTCAGGCCTTGTCGAGGGTCCGCAGCTTCTGCGGCAACCCCCACAGCAACAGCGCAACCGCGATCAACGCACAGACACCAATGACATACAGCGCCGGCGTGGTGCTGCCGGTCAGGTCCTTGATCCGGCCGACCATCACCGGGCTGACAATGCCGCCGAACTGGCCCAGGGTGTTGATCACCGCAATCCCGCCGGCAGCGCCCGCGCCGGCACCGGCCAGCAGTTTCGGCGGCAGGGTCCAGAAGCTCGGGATGGAGGCGATGATCCCGGCACCGAGCAGGCCCAGCGCGACAATCAGGAAGGTCGTGTGGCTGGCGAAGATCCCCGCACAGAAGAACCCGACCGCACCAACCGCCACCAGACCGGCGACATACTTGCGCCGCTCGCCGGAAGCATCGGACAGGCGTCCGATGACCACCATGCTGATAGCGCCGCAGATGTACGGGATGGCCGTCAGCAAGCCGATCATCACCGGACTTTCGGTACCGGCGCTGCGGATCAGTTGCGGCGCCCAGAAATTCAAGCCGTAGGACGCTATCTGAATCAGGAAATAGATCAGCCCCAACGTCAGGAAGCCCGGAATCCGCAGCGCCGCGAGCAGCGAACCGCCGCTCTTGTGCGGCTCATGCCGAGCGATGCGGCTGGCCAATAAGGTCTTCTCCGAAGGCGTCAGCCAATGGGCATCTTCGATGCGGTCCTTGAGCAGGGTCAGCACCAGTAAACCGAGGCCGATGCACGGCACGCCACCGAGCAGGAACAGCCAGTGCCAGCCACGCATTTGCAGCACACCGTCGAGGTGTTGCAGCACCAGGCCGGAGAACGGCGCCCCCACCAGGCCGGCGAACGCCGACGACAGGAACAGCATCGAGGTGATGCGCCCGCGATAGTGCTGCGGGAACCACAGGGTCAAGTAATACAGCACACCCGGGGCGAACCCCGCCTCCATCGCACCGATCACGAAGCGCAGCACGTAGAACTGCCATTCGCTGTTGACGAACACCATGGCTGCCGTGGCCAGGCCCCAGGACATCATGATCCGGGCGATCCAGCGTCGGGCGCCGACCTTGTACAGCATCATGTTGCTGGGCACTTCGAACAGCACATAACCGACCACGAACAACCCCGCACCGAGGCCGTAAGCGGTGTCGCTCAGGCTCAGGTCCGTCTGCAGCTGAAACTTGGCGAAGCTGATGTTGATGCGGTCGAAAAAGGCGAATAGGTAGCAGACCATGATCAGCGGCATCAGGCGCCAGGCGACCTTGCTGACCAGGGCTTTTTCGGTGTCGTGGCTAACGGACGGGCTCACGCCCGCCTCCAGTGCATTGAGGCTCATTGCGGTTCTCCAGGCGGACTTCCCATAGGTGTCCGATTGTTTTTGTTGTCTGGTTGAGAGGGGCTATGTGAGTACTTTTACTGTGGGAGCGAGCTTGCTCGCGATGACTGAGTCACATCCAGCATCGATGTCGACTGACCCGCCGCCATCGCGAGCAAGCCCGCTCCCACAGGTTTTTGAGTTGTGTCAGGAAGGTACGGGGTGCAGGTCGCAATTACGCCCGGCCTTGGCCAGTTGACCGGGCACTTCGTGGCCGAGCAGCGCCGGCAGGCCTCGGGACAGTTTCAGCAACAGCGGCAGATCGATACCGGTGTGAATGCCGACTTCATCGCACAGGTTCACCAGGTCTTCTGTACAGATGTTGCCCGAGGCTCCCGGTGCAAACGGACAGCCGCCGAGGCCACCCAATGCGGCGTCGAAACGTCGGGCACCGGCCTCGTAGGCAGCCAGCACATTGCACAGGCCAAGGCCGCGGGTGTTGTGGAAATGCAGGGTCAGATCATTGGGCGAAACCCGCTGCAGCACCCGGCGCACCAGTCGGTCGACCTGACGCGGATTGGCCATGCCCGTGGTGTCGGCCAGGGTAATGCCCTGGATGCCGAGCTCCTGATAGGCCTCGACGATTTGCAGGACGCGGTCCTCATCGATCTTGCCTTCGAACGGGCAGCCGAAGGTGGTGGCGATGCTGGCGTTGAGTCGCACGGGGCTGTCGCCAACGAACTGCACTATCTCGCCAAACGCGGCCAACGAATCTTCACAGCGCATGCGCATGTTCGCCAGGTTGTGGGTCTGGCTGGCGGACATCACCAGGTTCAGCTCATCGGCACTGCACGCCAGCGCCCGTTGCGCCCCCTTGAGGTTGGGGATCAAGGCGACATAGATCACCCCCGGCTGCCGGGTGATGCCCTTGAACACCAGCTCACCATCGCGCAGCGCCGGAATGGCCTTGGGCGACACGAACGAACCGGCTTCGATGCGGCTGAACCCGGCCAGCGACAGTTGGTCGATCAGCGCGATTTTGTCGTGGGTTTCAACCCAGGTCGGCTCGATTTGCAATCCGTCGCGCGGGGACACTTCCTGGACGATCAGGCTATCGGAGTAATCGCTGATCATTGCACCACTCCTTCGACTTTCAGGCGCTCGATGTCCATCGCGGTGAGGCCCAACTGCGCGAGGATGCCGTCGGTGTGCTGGCCCAGCCCGGGGCCGGACCAGTTCACACCGCCGGGTGTCTCGGAGAGTTTCGGCACGATGCCCGGCATCTTCACCGTGGCGCCACCGGGCAGCTCGGCATTGAGCAGCATGTCCCGGGCCTGATAGTGCGGATCGGCGACGATGTCGGCCACCGAGTAGATGCGCCCGCCCGGGACTTCAGCAACCTCCAGCGCGGCCAGTACCTCGTCGATAGGCAAACTGCCGGTCCAGTGCGTGATAGCGGCGTCGAGCAGATTGCTTTTGGCCGCACGCCCGTCGTTGTGGGCGAATTCCGGCGCTTCGGCCAGATCGTCGCGGCCGATGGTGTGCATCAGACGCTTGTAGATCGGATCGCTGTTACCGGCAATCACCACGTAGGCGCCGTCGGCGGTCAGATAGGTGTTGGACGGCGCGATCCCCGGCAAGGCGCCACCGCTGCGTTCACGCACATGGCCAAGCATGTCGTATTCCGGCACCAGGCTTTCCATGACGTTGAACACGCTTTCGGCCAGGGACACGTCAACGATTTGCCCGCCGCCCTGCCCGGTTTTGACCCTTAACAGCGACATCAGCGCACCGATCACCGCATGCAGCGAAGCCAGGGAATCGCCAAGGCTCACACCGACCCGCGCCGGCGGCGAACCCGGAGTGCCGGTGGTGTAGCGAATCCCGCCCATGGCCTCGCCAATGGCACCGAAACCCGGACGATCGCGGTAAGGACCGGTCTGGCCGTAACCGGAAATCCGCACTAGCGTCAGGTTGGGGTTGAGCGCGTGCAACACGTCCCAACCGAGGCCGAGTTTCTCCAGGGCGCCGGGACGCAGATTTTCGATCAGCACGTCGGCGCTGGTCGCCAGTTGCTTGACCAGTTCGATGCCTTCGGGGGATTTGAGGTTCAGCGCCAGGGATTTCTTGTTGCGCGATTGCAGGTACCACCACAGCGAGGTGCCTTCGTGCAGCTTGCGCCATTTGCGCAACGGATCGCCCTGGCCGATGGCTTCGATCTTGATCACTTCGGCGCCGAACTCGGCAAGCATGCGCGCGGCGAACGGCGCGGCGATCAGCGTGCCGATCTCGATCACTTTGATCGCACTCAAGGGGGCAGTCATCGCGGGGTACCTCTTGTTCTTGGAATATGGGCCAAGACTAGAGGACCGGTGTCTGAGGAATCCAACCTTCAGTTGGCAACGGGCGTTCGCGAAATGCGAACGCTCTGGAAGGTTATCGCGGTCTCAGGGCCGCCTTCGCGAGCAAGCCCGCTCCCACATTTGGAACGCATTCCAATGTGGGAGCGGGCTTGCTCGCGAAGAGGCCGGCCCAGCCAGCGAAGAACTTTCAGGCCGCCCCCCGCAAATGCTCAAACAACATCCGGCTCACCGGCGACAGCAATGCCTCATCGCGCACCACCAGAATCAACGCCCGATCGGACCATTCGTCCGTCAACGGCACCGCATGCAAACCCAGCGCCCGGCCGAACAATTCATAGGCCCGCTGCGGAAGGATGCCGATCCCCATGTTGGCCTGGACCATGCGGCACATGGCATCGAACCCCGGCACATGAATGCGCACCCGCAACACCTTGCCTGCTTCGCGGGCCGCTGCATGGGTACGCATGTTGATCGAACTGGCGGCATGCAGCCCAACGTAATCGCTGCCCAGCGTATCGGCGAACGCCACGCTCGACCGGCTCGCCAATGGATGGTGCGGCGGCATCAATACCACCAGTTTGTCCTGGCGATACAGCACGCTGTGCAGGCCTTTGATGTCACTGTCGATGGAACAGATGCCGAGGTCGGCCACTCCATCGAGCACGCCTTGAATCACCCCGGCGCTGGGGCGTTCTTCGAGGTCGGTCTTGACCTGTGGGTGACGTTCGGAAAAATCCCGCAGGTCCTCGGGCAAAAACTGAATGATCGCCGACAGGTTGGCGAGCATCCGCACATAACCGCGTACACCGTGGCTGTGCTCGCCCAGCTCAAGGCCCATTTTCTCGACGTTGAACAACATCTGTCGGGCGTGGTGCAGCAACGTTTCACCGGCCGGCGTGAGGGACATGCCCTTGGCCTGACGCACAAACAGGCTGATGCCAAGCGCCTCTTCCAGCTCCATCAAGCGCTTGCTCGCTGCCGAGACGGCAATCGCTTCGCGTGACGCGGCACGGGTCAGCGTGCCCTCCTCATGGACGGCGACAAACAGTTGCAGAGTGATCAGGTCGAGACGGCGGATCAGGCTTTTTTGCAGCATCGGGTACTCGGCGAAGTCGGCTCGGGCGAAGTCGCAGCATAGCGTTCTTCGCCCGAGTCGTGCCGTGGTGCGGGCACTCGGTCGTGATAAAGTCGCCGCCCAAAGACCTTTTGCCGTGAGACGAAGACCGCAATGACCGATTTCCAGGATGTCGATGCCCAACTTGAAGACTGGAACGCTCTGCGCAGCACGGCTTCGTTCAGTGGATTGCTGGTGGGCAACGGTGCCAGTCGTGCGGTGTGGGACGATTTCGGCTACGAGTCGCTGTTCGAAAATGCCCGCACCGTTGAAGAAAAACCCCTGAGCCCGTCCGAGCTGAGCGTGTTCGACGCGATGCAGACCCGCAGTTTCGAGCAGGTTCTGAGCGCCTTGAAAACCACCAGCCGGGTCAACAAGGCCCTGGCTGTCAGCTCCGCCGCCCCGCGCAATCGCTACTACGCGATCAAGGAGGCGCTGATCAACAGCGTGCATGCGCTGCATATCCCGTGGCGGCTGGTGGTGCCTGCGACGCTGGCGACGATCAATCAGGAACTGGCCCGCTACCGCACGGTTTTCACCACCAATTACGACCTGCTCAACTACTGGGCAGTACAACACCAGCCTGAGGCGATCAGCGATCTGTTCCAGGGGGCCGAACCCGCTTTCGACCTGAGCGACACGGCCACTGATAAAACCCGTTTGCTGTACTTGCACGGCGGCCTGCACTTGGTGCGCAACCAGGACGGCACGGCGCGCAAGCTGATGTCGACCGAGGGCACGTTGCTGGGTAACTTTGCCATCAACAACACAATCAAGACCCTCGACGACGTGCCGCTGTTCGTCAACGAAGGGCCAAGCGCGGACAAGCTCAAGACCATTCGCAGTTCGGACTATCTGTCGTTCTGCTACGAGCAATTACTCGGTCACGGCCAGGCGCTGTGCATCTTCGGCCATGCGCTGGGGGAGCAGGACAGCCACATCATCCACGCTTTGCGCCTGGCAAAACCGCAGGTGCTGGCGATCTCGATTTACCCGCGCAGCAAGGCCTTCATCCAGCACCAGAAGCGGCACTACGGGAAAGTGTTTGAGGGGACTGGGGTTGAGTTGCGGTTTTTTGATTCGAAGAGCCATGCGTTGGGGAGTCCAAAGTTATCGGTTCCAGTCGAAGTTTAATACTGGCCGATCTGACGCTTTCGCGAGCAAGCCCGCTCCCACAGGGGATGTGTGTTGAATTCAAAGCACCGGCAACGTCTTGTCCTTGATCACCGTCGTCGGGCCGTTGGCCTTCACACTGGCGATACCTTTCTCCATGGCGGCCTCGGAGGAATAGGCCTCGCTGCTGCCGATGATTTCGTGATTACCCGCCTTGAGGTTGAAATACGGATGGCCATCCTTGGTGGTTTTCTTCTCGTAGCGCTCATCCAGCGGGCTGTTGGCCTGGACCGAGGCGATGCCTTTTCCGGCGGCGGCGTGGGTGGTGTACAGCTCGCTAGTCAGAATGGTCTCGGCGTTGGCCGCCTTGAGGACAAACCTGAACTGGCCATTGCTGCTTTTGCTCACTTCATACCATCCGGACATGCTCTTTCTCCTTGGCGATTGAGAGGTTGCGTGCTTCACAGTAAAGACCAGGCCGGGATTTCTGTCGCCTGAACGGCCCCCCTTCGCGGGCAAGCCCGCTCCCACAGGTTCAGCGTAATCCCTGTGGGAGCGGGCTTGCCCGCGAAGGGGTCGACACAGTTTTGACTACTTCACCACTGCCCGCACCACCGACAATTCCGGCACCTGAGTCCGCCGCTGGCTCAGATACCGCGTACAACTCACCCGCAAGAACGAAGCGAAATTGACCACCTCGCCGCGATAGTCCATCACCTCTTCATACAGCTTGGCGATCAACTGATTGGTGGTCATGCCATCGACCTCGGCGATTTCGCTGAGGATGTCCCAGAACTGATTCTCCAGCCGCAGGGTGGTGACCACCCCGCAGATGCGCAGCGAGCGGGAGCGCGATTCGTAGAGTATCGGGTCGGCTTTGACATACAGCTCGCACATGGAAATGTCCCTCGTTACAGCGTGATTTTGGTACCCAGCAAACCCAGGAAACCGGCCAGCCAGCTCGGGTGCGCAGGCCAGGCCGGCGCCGTGGCCAGATTGCCCTGAACATGACCGTCCGTCACCGGAATGTCGATATACGTACCGCCCGCCAGTCGCACTTCCGGAGCGCAAGCCGGATAAGCGCTACATTCGCGGCCTTCGAGAATACCCGCTGCCGCCAGCAACTGCGCGCCATGGCACACGGCAGCGATCGGCTTGCCGGCCTTGTCGAATGCACGCACCAGTTCCAGGACTTTTTCGTTCAGGCGCAGGTACTCCGGCGCACGACCGCCCGGAATCAGCACGGCGTCATAATCGGCGACGTTGACCTTGGCGAAATCGAAGTTGAGGGCAAACAGATGACCGGGTTTTTCGCTGTAGGTCTGGTCGCCTTCAAAGTCATGGATCGCCGTGCGCACGGTCTGCCCGGCGGTTTTGTCCGGGCAAACGGCGTGCACCGTGTGGCCGACCATCAGCAGCGCCTGGAACGGCACCATCACTTCATAGTCTTCGACGTAATCACCAACCAGCATCAGAATTTTTTTCGCAGCCATGGGGAGGACTCCTCTGGAAAATGCGTGGGCATGCAGGAGTATTCAAGGTAGTCCTTATCCGTGGGGGTGGGTAATAACCTGCTACTACGGCGTTATCGTTCTTCGCGAGCAAGCCCGCTCCCACAGGGGGAACGCATTCCAATGTGGGAGCGGGCTTGCTCGCGAAGAGGCCCGCAAACTGTACGGATAAGTCTGTGCCTAGCTGTAACAGCGCAAACCCATGGTTTATGGCTTTATGGAGCCTTACCCCATCCCCCAAGATTCTGGTTGCCATCATGTCCTCGCGCGAAAACACCGGCATGGCCCTGGGCCTGCTCGGCGTTGTGATCTTCAGCCTCACCCTGCCCTTCACGCGGATCGTCGTGCAGGAACTCCACCCGTTGCTCAACGGCCTGGGCCGGGCACTGTTTGCGGCGGTGCCGGCGGCGTTGCTGTTGCTGTGGCGCCGGGAAAAATGGCCGACCTGGAAGCAGGTCAAAGGCCTGACGCTGGTAATGGCCGGGGTGATCCTCGGTTTCCCGGTGCTGTCGGCCTGGGCCATGCAAACCTTGCCGGCGTCCCACGGTGCGCTGGTCAACGGTTTGCAGCCGCTGTGCGTGGCGCTGTACGCCGCGTGGCTGTCCCATGAGCGACCGTCGAAAGCCTTCTGGGCCTGCGCCGCATTGGGCAGCGCGCTGGTGCTCGGTTATGCGCTGATCAGCGGTGCCGGCAGCATTCAGGCCGGTGACTTGCTGATGCTTGGCGCCATTGCCGTGGGCGGACTGGGCTACGCCGAGGGAGGCCGACTGGCCAGGGAAATGGGCGGCTGGCAGGTGATCTGCTGGGCGCTGGTGTTGTCGACGCCGTTGCTGATCGGCCCGGTGGTGTATCTGGCGCTGCAACATCAGGGCGAGATTTCCGCCAAGACCTGGTGGGCCTTCGGCTACGTCTCGCTGTTTTCGCAGTTCATCGGCTTCTTCGCCTGGTACGCCGGGCTGGCCATGGGCGGCATTGCCCGGGTCAGTCAGATCCAGTTACTGCAGATCTTCTTCACCATCGCCTTCTCGGCGCTGTTCTTCGGTGAACATGTGGAGCCGATTACCTGGCTGTTTGCCGGCGGGGTGATCGTGACGGTGATGCTGGGCCGCAAGACCGCAGTCAAACCCAGTGTGGGAGCGGGCTTGCTCGCGAATGCGACTCCCCATTCAACACCGATATCGACTGACCCAACGCCTTCGCGAGCAAGCCCGCTCCCACAGAATCAGAGGTAGCCGTCGGAGCGCAACAGGGTTTCCAGGCAATGCTCGCTGATGTGATAGAAATCCTTCAGCTCCTGAATCTTCGCCAGCAACTGGGTCGGGTCCACCGGTTCGGCGCGTTTGACTGCCAGGATCATTTTGTTCTTGTTGGTGTGGTCCAGTGAGATGAACTCGAACACCTTGGTCTCGTAGCCGCAGGCCTCGAGGAACAACGCACGCAAACTGTCGGTGACCATTTCCGCCTGCTGGCCCAGGTGCAGGCCGTATTGCAGCATCGGCTTGAGCAGCGCCGGGCTCTGGATTTGCAGGCGGATCTGTTTGTGGCAGCACGGCGAGCACATGATGATCGAGGCGCCAGAGCGGATGCCGGTGTGGATCGCATAATCCGTCGCGATGTCGCAGGCATGCAAGGCGATCATCACGTCCAGCTCGCTCGGCGCCACGCTGCGCACGTCACCGCACTTGAACACCAGGCCGGGGTGCTCAAGCTTGGCGGCTGCCGTGTTGCACAGGGTGACCATGTCTTCACGCAGCTCGACACCGGTCACCTCGCCTTCGGCCTTCAAGGTGTTGCGCAGGTAATCGTGGATGGCGAAGGTCAGGTAGCCCTTGCCCGATCCGAAGTCCGCCACACGCACCGGTTTGTCCAGCGCCAGGGGCGACGAGGTCAGCGCATGGCTGAACACTTCGATGAATTTGTTGATCTGCTTCCACTTGCGCGACATCGCCGGAATCAGTTCATGCTGCTTGTTGGTTACACCAAGGTCGGCGAGAAACGGCCGGCTCAAGTCCAGGAACCGGTTTTTCTCGCGGTTGTGTTCGGCGGACGGCGCTTCACGCAATTGCTGAGGTTTGCTCTTGAACAGCGATGACTTGCCCTTTTTGCTGTATTCGAGCTGGGCTTCGTCGGTCAACGACAACAAATGCGCATTTTTGAACGACGCCGGCAGCAACCCGGCAATGCTCGCCACACCTTCGACCAGCGGCAGGTTCTTGGTGATATCGCGGGTCTTGTAGCGATAGACGAAAGACAGGCAAGGCTGCGCCTTGACCGTCACCGGCTTGATGATGATCCGCTGCAGGTCAGTTTCATCGCCCGCGTACTTGGCCAGCACCAGTTTGATGAACGCATTGTGCTCGAGGCTGGCTCGCAGCAGCTCGATGAACTGGGCGTGATGATCCGGCACGAGGCTGGCGGGAGTGGCGGTGACGGACATGGAAAAACGGCCTCAGGCGATGCAAATCGAAGAATGCCGGTATTTTAATGGGGACGAGGACTTTGGGCACGGGGTTATTTTGTGGCAGGTCCCAGTCATTCAGGCCAGGACCTCAATACAACCGTTGAAACCTCAGGGTTCCACCAGGCGAAGCCTGCGGCTGTTCGGCGAGTTAATGATGTGTTTGACGATCAGCCCCACAGGCACCGCCCAGGTCAGGCCATTGGCAGGATCAGTCACCACGGCGACCGTTTCGGAACTTGCATCGATGTCCAGGCGCCGACGGTCGTTGCACGACTTGAGTACGCCATAGGCTCGGCTGACCAGCCTTTCCGCCAGGTGCATCGGTACATCCATATTCTGCAGATGCTTCACCGCGCGACAAAACAGGACTTGATCATCGATCCCCCCGTCACTTTCATGACGCCCCAGAAACGCCTGGGCTATAGCCAATAGCTCCTGATTCAGTTCTGCATTTTCATCGATGACCTTCATGCTCACGTCTCCTGCGGCACTTCAGTCGTTGCAGGACTTGCTGCAACAGGCCGGGCGGCATGGCGCAAATCGGGTCCGGCGCAAGGCAGGCGTACGGCCGGATTAGGCATGCCACTGGGCGAAAGTTCATGGGTCATTTCAAATTCGGCACGTACCGACCAACCGCACGCTTCCGACGTACATTGCAAATACGCCACCCGCAGGAAAATATGTCGGCCCTCGCTGGTACGGATGCGCATCCTGTTCAAGCAGTGCGGGCACACCATTTTATAAGTACTCATACTGGATTCCCGGCGGTCATTGGGTGGCAATCAACCTGATCAAACGCAATACTGTTTGAGACATTCATCGCGGTGCTCCGGCCTTGCGAACAGTGTCTGCCAGACATAAGGAAGTGCATCGGGCAGACGCGTAATGGGTTCGAGCCATGCTCGTAGGAAATCACCCTGATACCATTAGGAAGTTTCGTCATCGTATTCTTCTGACTCATCTTTGATGATTGATTACTTACAAGAAAAAAAGTACTCATTACGCATAAATTAGGCACTCAAAAAGCATATGTCAAAAGGAAGAGGCTCAAATTGCGTAGCAAAAAATCACAAGCTGTTCTGGCTCGACTAAAGCAAGTAACGGGTACAAAAACCGATGCGTCCTTATCTTCCGCGCTACAGATCAGCCCGCAAACCCTTAGTAGCTGGAGAGGCCGCGACAGCACGCCGTACTCATTATGCGTAGAAATCGCTCAAGCGCGAGGTATCTCCCTTGACTGGTTGCTGCTGGGTGAAGGGCCGATCCTGAGACAAACCGTAACTGATTCCCCGGAGAGTAATCAGGCAAGCACAACGCGGGAAAACACCATTCTCGCGCTCTGGCGGTTGCTCGACGAAGATGATCGCTGTGCCATACAAAACGCATTGGTAGAAAAGCAACGACTGCGTGATATGGAACTCAGGCTTTGCGAAATGGCCTCTATCCTGGCAACACTCAAACCTTCGAGTGAAACGTGATGACCCAGGTAATCTGAAGCTTCATTGCTTCAAGACGTGCCACCCAGGCAACCCATTCACGGACCATCATTTTCGCCCTCTCAAGTGTCGAATGATTTCGCCGATGCCGGCGCTATCGACCCATTGCATGAGCTTGATGCTGATGGGAATAACGATCAGCGCACACAGAAAGGCTGTTACGCCAGCTGTCAGAAAAGGCGCCAGTGGATGTGCGACAGGCGTAAAGAGGTAACCGACACCTGCAGACAGCAACCAGGAACCGATGCGCTGCCAGGCCTTGAAGTTGGTGCGAGTGGTAGTGACCAGCCACGCTCCGAGCATTGCACCGAACAGTGCCTCGCCATCAACAACCGGCAGTGTGGAAATTCCCATTCCCAACATGAGCCCACTGATGCCGTTGTAGGTCGAATCAGTCAGGCTCATGCGCACCTCGCGCAACCACCGAATCCACGACGATCGCTCCCGACTCGATCGCCTTGAGTAGTGCGGAATTGCGCGAGCTGACGTCGAACTTTCGGCGAATATTGGTGAAGTGAAAATTCACGGTCGATTCCGAGCAATTCTCGATCCTGGCGATTTCCCAGGAGGTTTTGCCCTTGAAACACCACATCAGGATTTGAGTTTCTTTCGCCGTCAGCCTTGCCGTCGGCGTACTTCCCTCTGCGCCAGAAGCTACCCGTGCCACAGAGTCAATCGATTGTTGGGTTGACATAAAAATCCCTCTAAGCGGGAACACCCGTCGCTGGGCGTCCACTGTTAGAGAGAAATACTGACGACCAGGCCGAACCCGGACAATCAACGGGAGTTGTAGCGGCGCGCCCTACACAACGCCAGGAAAAGTCTTAGCCGAGCACTACCAACCGATTCGGCAACTCATTGCGCACGTGGGTCACAGGCACATGTACCTTGAGCAGCTCGCCACAGGCTTCGATACATTGGACGAACCCCTGCAGCGTCTGCCCCTGCTTCACCTGCTGGGTAAACGTGGCGACGATCGCGTCCCAGTTCTTGTTGTCCAGGCGACTGGAAATCCCTTCATCCACCAGGATCTCCACATAACGCTCGGCCTCGGAAACGAAAATCAGCACACCGGTACTGCCCTCGGTGTGGTGCAGGTTCTGCTCCAGGAACTGCCGGCGTGCCAGGTTCGAAGCGCGCCAGTGGCGCACCGAGCGCGGGATCAGATGGGTGGTGACTTTCGGCAGGCGGAACACCAGGCACAGCACGATGAAGATGGCCCATTGCACCATCAGCAGGCTGTGCATGGTCAGCCAACCAGTGAGGTAATGCACGATGCCCGGCACCAGCAGTGCCAGCAGGCTGGCCCACAGCAACGGGATGTACGCATAGTCGTCGGCGCGGGCCGCGAGCACAGTCACCAGTTCTGCATCGGTGTCGCGCTCGACCCGGGCAATGGCCTCGGCCACTTTGCGCTGCTCGTGTTCAGTCAGTAATGCCATGTCGTGAATTGCCTGCTCATTATTATTATCACCAGCCGCCGGACGAACCGCCCCCGCCGAAACTGCCCCCGCCGCCGCTGAAGCCTCCACCTCCACCGCCGCCGCCAAATCCACCACCGCCAAAGCCGCCCCCGGATCCTCCGGAGCCGCCCCGGCCGGCGGGAAGGATACCGAGCATCTGGCACACAAAAACAGTCAGGATGAACAACATCAGCAAAAACACCAACAACCCGGGATGTCGCGAGACGAAATCGTCCCCCGGATCGCCTCGGGATTCATACGCCGTGGAGGGTTCGTCCAAGGGGTTGCCGCCCAGCACTACCAGCATCGCCGCCACGCCGTCGCTGATGCCTTTACTGAAATTGCCGGCCTTGAACGCCGGGGTGATGACCTGATTGATGATCACTGAACTCTGGGCGTCAGTCAGGCGATCCTCCAGGCCATAACCGACTTCGATGCGCAGTCGGCGCTCGTCCCGGGCGATGATCAGCAAGGCGCCGTTGTTCTGGTCCTTCTGCCCGATGCCCCAGTGGCGGCCGAGCTGGTAACCGAAATCGGCGATGTCGGTGCCCTGTAAATCCGGCAAAGTCACGACCACAAGCTGCTCGCCAGTGGCTTGTTCATGGGCCTGAAGTTGTCGGGTGAGTTGCTCGCGCACCGATGGCTCGATCATCTGCGCGTTATCGACCACCCGCCCGGTCAGCGCCGGAAAGCTCAGCTCGGCCCGGGCCGTGATTGTCATTACCCATAACAACAGCAACAGGCCCGTTTTCAGGACGCGCATTGGCAACCTCTTGCGTGGTGACGTCGATGACCGCTTATCAGAATTTGACCTCTGGGGCCTTTTCCGAACCCGGTGTGGCTTCGAAGGTCTCGCGCACCGGCAGGTCGCTGTACATCACGCTGTGCCACAAACGGCCAGGGAAGGTGCGGATCTCGGTGTTGTATTTCTGTACCGCGAGGACGAAATCACGCCGGGCCACACTGATCCGGTTTTCGGTGCCTTCAAGCTGCGATTGCAAGGCGAGGAAGTTCTGGTTGGCCTTGAGGTCCGGATAACGCTCGGAGACCACCATCAACCGGCTCAAGGCGCCACTGAGCTGATCCTGAGCCTGCTGGTACTGCTTGAGTTTTTCCGGGTTGTCGAGGGTCGAGGCATCCACTTGGATTGAAGTCGCTTTGGCTCGGGCTTCGATCACAGCGGTCAGGGTCTGCTCCTCATGTTTGGCGTAGCCCTTGACGGTTTCCACCAGGTTGGGAATCAGGTCGGCACGGCGCTGATACTGGTTCTGCACCTGGCCCCAGGCAGCCTTGGCCTGTTCGTCGAGGGTCGGGATGTTGTTGATGCCGCAGGCGGTCAGCAACGTGGCCAGCATCAACAGCGTGGCGACCTGCAGGCGCGAACGGTAGGTTGGACTTACATTCATCAGGATGATGCTCCCTTGTACATTTCATGAAAAAACCGACCGTGAATCCTTCTGAGCCGGCTCTTGGGGCATAATCGCCCGCGCCTCTGGATTGCAACGGGCCAATGGGCTAAAAAGAGGCCCTGCGCGAAAACGCATCCGCCATTTGGCTGTCGTATTCCGAGCCTGCATCCGAACAACAATAGTCGCTCCCTAAATTTTGGCTGGCCGGCGTGTGCATCGCCGTTTGGGCCCTTGAGAAAACTATTCATGAAGAAGCTGTGTTTGCTGGGCCTGTTCGTCAGCCTGGCCAGTCATAACGTATTGGCCGCCACGACCCCCGCACCTCTGGAGAACAAGGACGCCTTCATCAGCAACCTGATGAAGCAAATGACCCTCGATGAAAAAATCGGCCAGCTGCGCCTGATCAGCATTGGCCCGGAAATGCCCCGGGAGATGATCCGCAAGGAAATCGCGGCGGGCAACATCGGTGGTACGTTCAACTCGATCACCCGCCCGGAAAACCGGCCGATGCAGGATGCGGCCATGCGCAGCCGCCTGAAGATCCCGATGTTCTTCGCCTACGACGTGATCCACGGCCACCGCACCATTTTCCCGATCCCGCTGGCCCTGGCTTCGAGCTGGGACATGGACGCCATCGGCCTGTCCGGGCGCATCGCCGCCAAGGAAGCCGCGGCTGACAGCCTCGACATCACCTTCGCGCCGATGGTTGACATCTCCCGCGACCCGCGTTGGGGCCGCACCTCCGAAGGCTTCGGCGAAGACACCTACCTGGTGTCGCGGATTGCCGGCGTAATGGTCAAGGCGTTCCAGGGCACCGGCGCCAACGCCGCCGACAGCATCATGGCCAGCGTCAAGCACTTCGCCCTGTACGGCGCGGTCGAGGGTGGCCGCGACTACAACATAGTCGACATGAGCCCGGTCAAGATGTACCAGGACTACCTGCCGCCCTACCGCGCCGCCATCGATGCCGGCGCTGGCGGGGTGATGGTCGCGCTGAACTCGATCAACGGCGTGCCGGCCACCGCCAACACCTGGCTGATGAACGACTTGCTGCGCAAGGAGTGGGGCTTCAAGGGCCTGGCCGTCAGCGACCATGGGGCGATTTTCGAACTGATCAATCACGGCGTCGCCGCCAACGGTCGCGAAGCAGCGAAGCTGGCGATCAAGGCCGGCATCCACATGAGCATGAACGACACCCTGTACGGCAAAGAGCTGCCAGGGCTGCTGAAGTCCGGCGAAATCCAGCAGAGCGACATCGATAACGCCGTGCGTGCGGTACTCGACGCCAAGTACGACATGGGCCTGTTCAAGGACCCGTACCTGCGCATCGGCAAGGCCGAGGATGACCCGGTCGACACCTACGCCGACAGTCGCCTGCACCGTGCCGAGGCCCGTGATGTGGCGCGCCGCGGCCAGGTACTGTTGAAGAACCGGAACGAAACCCTGCCGCTGAAGAAAACCGCGAAAATCGCCCTGGTCGGCCCGCTGGCCAAGGCGCCGATCGACATGATGGGCAGCTGGGCCGCCGCAGGCAAGCCGGCGCAATCGGTGACCCTGTTCGACGGCATGACCAACGCGCTGGGCGACAAATCGACTCTGATCTACGCCCGTGGCGCCAACATCACCAGCGACAAGAACATCCTCGGTTACCTGAACTTCCTCAACTTCGACGCCCCGGAAGTGGTGGATGACCCACGCCCGGCGAACGTGCTGATCGACGAAGCGGTGAAAGCGGCCAAGGACGCTGATGTTGTCGTTGCCGCCGTCGGCGAATCCCGTGGCATGTCCCACGAATCGTCGAGCCGCACCGACCTGAACATCCCGGAAAACCAGCGCGAGCTGATCCGTGCCCTGAAAGCCACTGGCAAACCGCTGGTGCTGGTGTTGATGAACGGCCGTCCACTGACGATCCTTGAAGAGAAAGAACAGGCTGACGCGATCCTGGAAACCTGGTTCACCGGCACCGAGGGCGGCAACGCCATCGCCGACGTGCTGTTCGGCGACTACAACCCGTCGGGCAAACTGCCGATCAGTATCCCGCGTTCGGTCGGCCAGATTCCGACCTACTACAACCACCTGACCATTGGCCGGCCGTTCACCCCGGGCAAACCGGGCAACTACACCTCGCAGTATTTCGATGACACCACAGGTCCCCTGTACCCGTTCGGCTATGGCCTGAGCTACACCGAGTTCAACCTGAGCGACATGGCCCTGTCGTCGACCACGCTGAACAAGACCGGCAAGCTCGACGCCAGCGTCACGGTGAAAAACACCGGCAAGCGCGACGGCGAAACCGTGGTGCAGTTGTACATCCAGGACGTGGCCGGCTCGATGATCCGCCCGATCAAGGAACTGAAGAACTTCCAGAAAGTCATGGTCAAGGCTGGCGAGCAGAAAGTCGTGCACTTCACCATCACCGAGGACGACCTGAAGTTCTACAACACCCAGCTCAAGTACGCAGCGGAACCGGGCAAGTTCAACGTGCAGATCGGCCTGGACTCCCAGAACGTGACGCAGCAGAGCTTTGAGTTGCTGTAATCCTTAAAGCTGCATGAAGTACCTGTGGGAGCGGGCTTGCTCGCGAAGGCGGTCTGTCAGTCGCCATCATCATTGACTGACACTCCGTCTTCGCGAGCAAGCCCGCTCCCACATTAGGTTTCTGGTGTTTGAAAGTTTGGGATCAACCGCGCCGATCCAGCAGGTTCACCACCACCCGATCCACCCATCCCCACACCCGCTGCTTGACCCGCCGCCACAATGGCCGGCGTTGCCATTCCTCCAGGCTGACTCGCTCACTCAAGCCAAAATCCCGTTCGAAACTCGCCGCCACCGACCGGGTCAACCCGGGGTCCAGGGCTTCCAGATTGGCTTCCAGGTTGAAGCGCAGATTCCAGTGATCGAAGTTGCACGAGCCGATGCTCACCCAATCATCGATCAAGACCATTTTCAGGTGCAGGAAACACGGCTGGTACTCGAAAATCTTCACCCCGGCCTTGAGCAGTCGCGGGTAGTAACGATGCCCGGCGTAGCGCACGGACGGGTGATCGGTACGAGGGCCGGTCAGCAGCAAACGCACATCGACGCCACGGGCAGCCGCCCGGCGCAGGGAGCGGCGAACTTTCCAGGTCGGCAAAAAGTACGGCGTGGCCAGCCAGATTCGTCGATGGCCGCTGTTCAAGGCGCGTACCAGCGATTGCAGAATGTCCCGGTGCTGGCGGGCGTCGGCGTAGGCCACCCGGCCCATGCCCTTGCCCATCGACGGCACCCGTGGCAGGCGCGGCAAGCCGAAATGCGAGGCCGGTCGCCAGGCGCGGCGATGGCGGTTGGCGATCCATTGGCGGTCGAACAGCAACTGCCAGTCGAGCACCAGCGGCCCGGTGATTTCCACCATCACCTCATGCCATTCGCTGACGTCTTCCCCCGGGGTCCAGAACTCGTCAGTGACACCGGTGCCACCGACGACCGCCAGGCTCTGGTCCACCAGCAACAATTTGCGGTGATCGCGGTAGAAGTTGCCGACCCAGCGCCGCCAGCTCAGGCGATTGTAGAAACGCAACTCCACTCCGGCGGCCATCAGTCGTTGACGCAAGGTCAGGGTAAAGGCGAGGCTGCCGTAATCATCGAACAGGCAGCGCACCCGCACCCCGCGTTCGGCGGCCTGAACCAATGCCTGGACCATGGCCTCGGCACAAGCGCCGGCCTCCACCAGATACAACTCCAGCTCAACCTGTTCTTCGGCGCGGGCAATCGCCACCAACATGCGCGGGAAGAACTGCGGACCATCGACCAGCAGTTCGAAGTGGTTGCCTTCACGCCAGGGAAAAATCGCTCCGGCCATCTCAACGCGCCGTGAAAATCAGCACCGCACTCACCGGCACTGAAAGACTGATCGCCGATAAACCGGCCATTTTGCGCAACGTTTCCAGGCCGGGCGCCAGATCGAAATCTTCGGCGTTGATCACCAGCGGTTCGAGGGTCACCACCTGGAAGCGCCGGTCATCGAGACGGGTCGCCAGCAGTTCGGCGTGGTACTCGTGTTGTTTGCCATGCAGGTCGACGGTCAGCGGCAGGCGTAATTCCAGCTGCGCGCCGGGAGCCAGGTCGTTGATCGGGCGCAGATCGATTTTCGTGGTGATCATGGCGTCGGGAAACTGTTCGATCTGGAACAGTTCCTTGCGCATGCGTTCATCGCGCAACGGGATGCCGCTGTTGATCGACTCCAGCTCGACTTCTACCTGCGCCAGCCCTTCGGGGTCGACTTTGCCGTGCAGCACCAGAAAGCGCTGCACTTCGGAAACATTGGCGTTTTTGGTGCTGACAAACGACAGGCGTGAAGACTCGCCATCCAGGTACCAATCGGCACGGGCCGACAACGCAGCACCGGCCAGCAACAGGAAAGCGAGGGTTTGGAGGGTGGAGCGCTTGAACATAGAGACTCGTGGGGCAGATAAACCTGTGCTGAACCTTAACTGGCTTGTCACAGGTTGCAAACTTTCTGTTGCCCTTTGAGCACATTCTCTGTGGCAAGTGAGTTTTAGTGGCGAGGGGGCTTGCCCCCGTTGGAGCGCGAAGCGGTCCAAAAACCATGCAATGAGTTCCATCAGACAAATCGCGATTGCAGGTTTTGCGACTGCTACGCAGTCGAACGGGGGCAAGCCCCCTCGCCACAAAGGGCCATCGCCCGGGCCTCAAAACTTCAGCGCAGTCAGGGCTGCAAGCGACAGCCCTGGCGCTCACCGATCCACACGGCGCTGTTGCTGCGGCCCATGCCGCTGACCGTGACTCGCTTGCCGGCAGCGTCATCGGTAAAGCCGCTGGCGGGCAGCCACTGCTTCACATAGCGGTGGCAGTACCCGGTGTCGTTACCCATCACATAGCGGCACGAGCAATATTCCTTGGCGGTGTAAGCGCTGATGATGTCGGGGAACGCCCACAGGGCCGTCCGCTCGTGCCAGATCCAGCCGAGCAAGGCAACCAGCAGAATCAGCAACAGCGAACCGAACGGTCGGCGGCGAAGGAAATGGATCATGGCTGCACCTTCCCGGCAAACGCCTTGAGCGCGCGTTGAAGCAATTCGTTGTGCCGGTAACTGCTATCGCGGTCATCGCCGAAGCGCACGATCACCAAGTGTTCGCTGGGGATCACATACATCGCCTGCCCCCAATGCCCCAGTGCGGCGAAGGTGTCGACGGGGGCGTCGGGCCAGGGGCGCGCTGCCCCCTCAACGGCTCGATTGAGCCACCACTGGCCACCGGGGACGGCATCGTCTTCATGGGCGTGATAGCGCGCGAACGGCTCGCGATTGAACGCCACCCAGTCCTTGGGCAGCAGTTGCTTGTCTGCCCAGCGACCATCGCGGGCCATCAACAGACCGACCCGGGCCAGATCCCTTGCAGTGAGATAGGCATAGGACGAAGCAACGAAAGTGCCCGTGGCATCGGTTTCCCAGACGGCATGGCGAATGCCCAGCGGCTCGAACAACGCAGTCCACGGATAGTCGGGATAGCGGCCGGGGCCGACGATGTTTTTCAATGCAGCGGACAACAGATTGCTGTCACCGCTGGAGTAGCGAAATGCCTGGCCCGGCGCCGCGTACTCAGCATGCGCCGCAGTAAACGCGGCCATGTCGCGGTGACCGCGGGTGTAGAGCATGGCTACCACCGAAGATTTCAGCGGTGCGTATTCGTAGTCTTCCTGCCAGTCGATGCCCGAGGCCCAGTGCAACAAGTCGGCCATGGTCGTCGAGGGGTGTTTTTGCAGCGGCGGATAAAATTTCTGCACCGGATCCTGCAACTTGAACAGCCCTTCGCCGTAGGCCACGCCAAGGACAGTGGCCATCAGGCTTTTGCTGATCGACCAGGTCAGGTGCGGTGTCTCGGCCGTCGTCGGTCCGGCGTAGCGTTCGTAGATCAACTGGCCGTCGCGGATCACCAGCAAGGCATCGGTGCGAATGCCCTGGCGAGTGGTGTCATCGCGGGATGGGAAGGCGTAAGCCTCCAGGGCTTGAAGCGCCGGACCGGCAGGCGTCGGGGCGGTCGGCCATTGCTCGGCGGGCCAGTTTTCGGCGTGGGCCGTGAAGCTGAGCAACAGCAGGAAAATCAGGGACAAGCCTTTGGGCATGGCGGGGGCTCGGAGATTGAACCTGCTGAGCCTAGTCGAGGTTGATGACAGTTCAGAAATTTGTGCTGCCAATCAGTCCGTCTTCGCGGGCAAGCCCGCTCCCACAGGGATCTCGCTCATACCAAAGATCCATTGTGGGAGCGAGCTTGCTCGCGAAGAGGCCAGTCAGGACAGTGAAGATTCCGCCAATGCCTTGGCCAACCTCTTCCCCCGAGCCCCCGCCGCCAACGCCATCACCGCTTGATCGCGCTGCCACATCGTCGCCCACTCCGGAGGTCCTCCAGCCAGTGCCTCATTCACCTCAGCCTTGAGCCCCTCGAACTGCGCAAACAACCCGCCGAGCAACACATGCCCGGCCGAACTCGTCGGCGCTTGCCGACTGACTTCCGCACACCCCGCCAGCAAAGCCAGCAATCGCAGTTGCAAGCCTTGTGGCCAACCGCACTCCTGGCCGATGCCGTACAACCACGCCGTCATCGCACTCAGCACATAGATGTCTTCCAGGGTGCGAAACGGTTTGACGTAAGCCTCCCAGCCATCTCCCGCCAGCAACTCGCACAAGGCGTTATCCAGAAACAATCGGCCGTGGCTGATATCCGGTATCAACGCAATCGGCGCCAGCTTTTCCACCCGCACACCCGGTTCATCGCGATAGATCACTGCCAGGCTCAAGCGTGAATCGGCACCGGGCTCTTCGTTACGCGCCGCCACCAGCAACCAGTCGGCGGCATCGCCGGCGGTGACGAAGTCCTTGCGTCCGCTCAGGCGCAAACCGCTCAGTCGGGTTTGCATGTCGGCCGGGCGCAGGCTGCGCTGTTCGGTGGCGCACAGCGCGCCGAGGCTCAGTGGCGCGCTCGGCCAGAGCATGCGCAATGCCGCTTGATATCCCACCAGAAACGCCAGCCCCGGCGTCGCCATCAACCGCCCGCCGAGCACGGCCAATTCAAACGGCGTGACCGTGCCCAACTGCTGCAACAAGGTCGCGAAACCTTCAGCCAGATCCGGGTTCGCGGGCAAGCGATCACGGCGGTTCAATAGAGTTTGCCAGGGCATAAGAGGCTCCTCGAGGGCTGTCATATAAGCATCACCAAAGCTTAATGGCGATGACACCGGGGCTACATAGCCTGACTTTGCACAACACGGCTAGATAAAGAAAGTCGATCCGCTGTAACCCAAAGACGGGTGAGCAGCCCGCACGGAGAATCGCCATGACTCAGATCGCCCGCATCCGCGACACCGGCAATGAACGCCGCCTGCAAGCCGAACGTCTGGTCGGCGCCGAGGCGTTGCAGGAGGCCCAGGCCTTGCGTTTCAACGTGTTCAGCGGCGAATTCAACGCCAAGCTCAAGGGTGCTGAGCTGGGTCTGGACATGGATGACTATGACGTTCACTGCGCCCACATCGGTGTGCGTGACCTGAACACCGGGCGCCTGGTGGCGACCACCCGTTTGCTCGACCACACGGCTGCCAGCAGCCTGGGCAAGTTTTACAGTGAAGAAGAATTCAGCCTCCACGGCCTGGTACACCTTAAAGGCCCGATCCTGGAAATCGGCCGTACCTGCGTCGACCCGGCCTACCGTAACGGCGGCACCATCGCCGTGCTCTGGGGCGAACTGGCCGAAGTCCTGAACCAGGGCGGCTACAGCTACCTGATGGGTTGCGCGAGCATTCCGATGCTGGATGGCGGCGTGCAGGCCCACGCGATCATGCAGCGTCTGCGCGAACGCTACCTGTGCACCGAACACCTGCGCGCCGAGCCGAAAAATCCACTGCCGAGCCTGGACATCCCGTCCAACGTGATTGCTGAAATGCCACCGCTGCTCAAGGCCTACATGCGCCTGGGCGCGAAGATCTGCGGCGAGCCCTGCTGGGACGAAGACTTCCAGGTCGCCGACGTGTTCATCCTGCTCAAACGCGACGAACTCTGCCCGCGCTACGCCAAACACTTCAAGGCGGCTGTGTAATGAGCCGGTTGCGGGTGTACGCGCGAATCGCGCGAGTGCTGATGGTGGTGACGCTGGGCCTGGGCATGGCCAGTGTGTTCGGGGTGTTCGAACGCCTGGGCCTGGCCCATTCGATGGCGCGTCGTCAGCGCTGGTCGCGGTTTTTCATGGCCCGCCTGAGCAACGCCCTGCCCTTTGACGTGACCGTCCACGGCGAGCTGCCGAAGACACCGATGCTCTGGGTCAGCAACCATGTGTCCTGGACCGACATCCCGCTGCTGGGCATGCTCACGCCGCTGTCGTTCCTGTCCAAAGCCGAAGTGCGCACCTGGCCGGTGGCCGGCTGGTTGGCGGCCAAGGCCGGCAGCCTGTTTATCCGCCGTGGCTCGGGTGACAGCCAGTTGATCCGCAAGCAGATGACTCGCCACCTGGAACAAGCCTACCCACTGCTGATGTTCCCGGAAGGCACTACCACTGATGGTCGTTCGCTGCGCACCTTCCATGGTCGCCTGCTGTCCGCCGCCATCGATTCCGAAGTGGCGATGCAGCCGGTGGCGATCCGTTATGTACGCGACGGCGAGCCCTGCACGCTGGCACCGTTCATTGGCGACGATGATTTGCTCTCGCACTTGATGCGGCTGTTTGCCAATGATCGCGGTGGTGTAGAGATTCATCTGCTCAAGCCAATTGCTTGCGAAGGTCGAGAACGTGCGGCGCTGGCGTTCGAGGCACAACAGGCGGTGCAGAAGGCGTTGTTCGGGGCTGTCGTTGAACCTCAGCGAGCACCGATGCGCCCCGCTATCGCAGCATAAACACAGATCCCCTGTGGGAGCGGGCTTGCTCGCGAATGCGGTCTGTCATTCAGCTCAGATGTCAGCTGATACACCGCCTTCGCGAGCAAGCCCGCTCCCACACGGGTTTTATGGTGTTGGGTAGTTCCGGGCAAAAGCCTGCAGCTGCGGATAGAACAACCGAAAGTCCTCGCTCAACGGTTCATACAACCGCCGCAACTCCTGCATCGCCGCCGCCAGTTCCTCCGGCCGGGTCAGGCGCCGCGAGATCCCGCTCAGCACCTGCTCCAGCACTTCGAATTCCTGATATGAACCCAACCAGTCATTGGCCACCATGTGCGGCGCAATCTTCGCCAGTCGTTCCGGCAATTGCCGCTCGCTGGACAGCACCCGGTAAACATCCGAGGTGAACAACGCCAGGGGCCGATCGGCATACAGCGTCCAGTCCCGGGCCAGACAATGGTCGAAAAACACGTCGAGCACGATCCCCGCGTAGCGACGACGGGTCAGGGAGAAACGCGACAACGCGATGTCCACCTGCGGATGGCGATCGGTGAACACGTCGATACTGCGGTGCAACTGGATGGCCCCTTCGATTTCCGCAGCGAACTGCCCTTGCAGCCGTCCCTTGACGAAATCGCCATACAGACTGCCGAGCAATTGGCCGGGACGCTGGCCACCGAGGTGAAGATGTGCGAGATAGTTCATGGGCGCAGCTTAGCACCGCCCCCTTGTATTGTTACACTCACCGTATCGTTATAACCCGATATACCGAAATGTGAGCGGGTCAGAGCCAAATCATATTTGTATATCGCGAAATACCGATTTAAAGTTCGCCTCATCGCGATATAGCGTTTTAAACATCACGAGCCCACATCATGACCATCAATCTCGACGAAATAATAAAAGCCCTGGCACACCCAGTACGGCGAGAAATCCTGCACTGGCTCAAGGACCCGACCGTCGAATTTCCCGACCAGTCCCACAGTAACGAGCACGGCGTTTGCGCCGGGCAGATCGATCAACGTTGCGGTCTGTCGCAGTCCACGGTGTCCGCACACCTGGCGACCCTGCAACGCGCCGGCCTGATCAGCAGCCGCAAAGTCGGCCAGTGGCATTTTTTCAAACGCAATGAGGAAACCATTCAGGAGTTCCTCAAAACCTTCAGTAAAGAGCTCTGATCCAGCCGAAAAGGAATTAAACAATGCCCCTCTCGCTACTCATCCTGGCCTTGAGCGCCTTCGCCATCGGTACCACCGAGTTCGTCATCATGGGCCTGCTGCCCAACGTGGCGGCTGACCTCGGGGTGTCGATTCCCGGTGCCGGCTGGCTGGTGACCGGTTACGCCCTGGGCGTGGCCATCGGTGCGCCGTTCATGGCGCTGGCCACCGCCCGGCTGCCGCGCAAGGCCGCCCTGGTGGCGTTGATGGGCATCTTCATTGTTGGCAACCTGCTCTGCGCGGTGGCCGGCGACTACAACGTGCTGATGTTCGCCCGCGTGGTCACCGCCCTGTGCCACGGTGCTTTCTTCGGCATCGGTTCGGTGGTGGCGGCTGGCCTGGTGCCGGCCAACAAACGCGCATCGGCCGTGGCCCTGATGTTCACCGGACTGACCCTGGCCAACGTCCTTGGCGTACCGCTGGGTACCGCCCTCGGCCAGGAAGCCGGTTGGCGTTCGACCTTCTGGGCGGTGACCGCGATCGGTGTGATTGCGCTGGTCGGTCTGATCCGCTTCCTGCCGGCCAAGCGCGATGAAGAAAAACTCGACATGCGCGCCGAACTGGCCGCACTCAAGGGTGGCGGCATCTGGCTGTCCCTGAGCATGACTTCGCTGTTCGCCGCCTCGGTGTTCACCCTGTTTACCTACGTCGCGCCGCTGCTCGGCGAAGTCACCGGTGTCTCGCCCCGTGGCGTGACCTGGACCCTGATGCTCATCGGCCTGGGCCTGACGGTCGGCAACATCATCGGCGGCAAGCTGGCCGATAAAGGCATGGCCGCGACGCTGATCGGCGTGTTCATCACCATGGCCGTGGTGTCCACCGTGCTGACCTGGACCAGCGTCGCGCTGATCCCGACCGAAATCACCCTGTTCCTCTGGGCCACCGCGTGCTTCGCCGCCGTACCGGCACTGCAAGTGAACGTGGTGACTTTCGGCAAAGCCGCACCGAACCTGGTGTCGACCCTGAACATCGGCGCTTTCAACATCGGCAACGCCCTGGGTGCCTGGGTCGGCGGCAGTGTGATCGCCCACGGCTTCGGCCTGACCAGCGTGCCGCTCGCCGCGGCTGCACTGGCGGTACTCGCCCTGCTGGTCACCCTGATTACTTTCCGCCAGAGCGGCAATCCCGAGCTGGCACCTGCTACCAACTGATCAACCATTACCTCACGAGGGCTGCAATAAATGACGTCTATTTTCGATCCGATCAAACTGGGCGACCTCGAGTTGGCCAACCGCATCATCATGGCACCACTGACCCGCTGCCGCGCCGACGAAGGCCGCGTACCCAACGCGCTGATGGCCGAGTACTACGTGCAGCGTGCGTCCGCCGGGCTGATTCTCAGCGAGGCCACTTCGGTGACGCCGATGGGCGTCGGCTACCCGGACACCCCGGGCATCTGGTCCAATGATCAGGTACGTGGCTGGTCCAACGTGACCAAGGCAATCCATGGCGCGGGCGGCAAAATCTTCCTGCAGTTGTGGCACGTGGGTCGCATTTCCCACGGTTTGTACCTGAACGGTGAAGCCCCGGTCGCCCCGAGTGCCATCCAGCCCAAGGGCCACGTCAGCCTGGTTCGTCCGCTGGCCGACTTCCCTGTTCCGCGCGCCCTGGAAACCGCTGAAATCGCCGATATCGTCGACGCTTACCGCGTCGGTGCCGAGAACGCCAAGGCCGCCGGCTTCGACGGTGTGGAAATCCATGCCGCCAACGGTTACCTGCTCGACCAGTTCCTGCAAAGCAGCACCAACCAGCGCACCGACAACTATGGCGGCTCCCTGGAAAACCGTGCCCGCCTGCTGCTGGAAGTAACCGACGCCGCCATCGAAATCTGGGGCGCCGGCCGTGTAGGTGTGCACCTGTCGCCACGCGCCGACCTGCATGACATGGGCGATGACAACCTGGCCGAAACCTTCACCTACGTCGCTCGCGAACTGGGCAAACGTGGCATCGCCTTCATCTGCTCGCGCGAGAAAGAAGGTGCAGACAGCCTCGGCCCACAACTGAAGGAAGCCTTCGGCGGCCCCTACATTGCCAATGAGCGTTTCACCAAGGACAGCGCCAATGCGTTGCTCGCCAGCGGCAAGGCCGATGCGGTCGCCTTCGGCGTACCCTTCATTGCCAACCCGGACCTGCCGGCACGTTTGCAGGCTGACGCGCCGCTGAACGAAGCGCGTCCGGAACTGTTCTACGCCAAGGGCCCGGTCGGTTACATCGACTATCCGGCGCTGTAATCAGCAACGGTTGAAACGCAAAAGCCCCGACTCGAAAGAGTCGGGGCTTTTTTATACCTGACGGTTTGACACTATCCACTGTGGGAGCGGGCTTGCTCGCGAAGGCGGTGTATCAGCCGACATAGATGTTTAATGACACACCGCTTTCGCGAGCAAGCCCGCTCCCACAAGGTCTAAATGGATTTCGCACAGTCTCGACACAAAATCCCTACAAAATACTGAGCTTGCTATCTGTCATCCGGACGAGGGTGCGTATATAAAAGCCCCCATTACGGCTCATGCCAGTCAGTTAAGCAATTTCAGCTGCGACAGATCGCATTGGCGCTTAACTGACTGGCATTGACAAAAAAGTCCATACACGGAGCCAATTAAGCATTTTGTTTCATTTGCGCAGGCTGGGGCTCAAGCGCAGCATGTCCAAACCGGTATCGACCCAGCGCTCGGCTTCGGTGTGCAATTCAAAACCGTCGGGGGCCAGCAACCACTGGTAAAGGATGCCATCAATATAAGCATGCAAGCTGATGGCGGCGCGGGCGGTGTCGAGGTTTTCCGGCAACTGGCCGCGATTCACGGCATTGCTCAGGGCCAGGCCGATCCGCACATTGCATTCGAGGCTGGCTGACACGCGCTGTTGGCGCAGGTCGCACATTTCATCGGTGAATTCGCACTTATGAAACAGAATCTCATTAATGCGCCGGGTTTTCGGGTCCAGCGCAATTTGATGAAACAAATGAATCAACAGTTTGCGCATACAGCCCAAGGGATCGAGCTCGTCTTCGCTTTCGCTGGCCTTGGCCATTTCTTCCAGCGGCTCATGCAAGGTGTCGAGCATGGCCTGCACCAGATCCGCCTTGTTGCTGAAATGCCAGTAAATGGCCCCACGAGTGACGCCGGCCAGGGTGGCGATATCCGCCAGGGTCGTACGCGCTACGCCTCGCTCGTAAAAGGCCTTTTCGGCCGCCACGAGAATTTGTGCGCGGGTTTCCTGAGCTTCCTCTTTGGTACGACGGACCATGGCAGTACAACCTCAATCAGGGTGCTTCAGCGATGTCTGAACATCCGCTGAATAAAAGTGGAGCGAACGTTCCTGGAACTCGTCCCCGGCCTACAATTCCAACCTTTCAACGGCTTGTGTAACGGCCGGTGTAACGACATTGATACGCAGCCTGGGTATTTACAAACAGCCATGTACGTAAGTATATTCCTTAGCAAGCTACTTATCCACTCGGCAAACAAATTTCAACCTTCCACCTTTCTAGTGCGCACCTAGCGCGCCTGACCCGAGGATTTTCATGCAATTCAAGCCAGCTGTTACCGCTCTGGTCGCCGCCGTCGCCCTGGCATCGCTGCTCAGCGGATGCAAAAAGGAAGAGGCAGCGCCGGCCGCCCCACCGCCTCAGGTCGGCGTCGTGACTCTGCAACCGCAAGCTTTCACCCTGACGTCCGATCTGCCAGGTCGTACCAGTGCGTTCCGCATTGCCGAAGTTCGCCCGCAGGTGAACGGCATCATTCTCAAACGTCAGTTCAAGGAAGGCAGCGACGTCAAGGCCGGCCAGCAGCTGTACCAGATCGATCCGTCGGTCTATGAAGCGACGCTGAAAAGCGCAGAAGCCAACCTGCGTTCGACCAAGTCGATTTCCGACCGCTACAAGCAACTGGTCGACGAACAAGCCGTAAGCCGTCAGGAATACGACACCGCCGTGGCCAACCGCCTGCAATCGGAAGCGGCGCTGCAAACCGCCCAGATCAACGTGCGATACACCAAGGTCTACGCCCCGTTGACCGGCCGTATCGGCCGCTCGTCAGTGACTGAAGGTGCGCTGGTCAGCAATGCCCAGGTCGACGCAATGGCGGTGATTCAGCAGATCGACCCGATCTACGTCGACGTGACGCAGTCCTCGGTCGAGCTGTTGCAACTGCGTCGTGAGCTGGAAAGCGGTCGCCTGCAAAAGGCTGGTGATAACGCGGCATCGGTCAAACTGACCCTCGAAGACGGCAGCGAGTACAAGCTGGATGGCAAGCTGGAATTCTCCGAAGTCTCGGTTGACCAGACCACTGGTTCCGTCACCCTGCGCGCCATTTTCCCGAACCCTGACCACACCCTTCTGCCAGGCATGTTCGTGCACGCCAAGTTGCTGGCCGGTGTCAACAGCGCGGCGATCCTGGCCCCGCAGCAAGGCGTGACCCGCGACCTCAAGGGTACCCCGACCGCACTGGTTGTCGGCCCGGACAACAAGGTCGAACTGCGTCACCTCAAGGCCAACCGCACCGTGGGCAATCAATGGCTGATCGAAGACGGCCTGAACGCCGGCGATCGCCTGATCACCGAAGGCCTGCAATTCGTCAAACCCGGCATCGAAGTCAAGGCCAGTGAAGCGACCAACGTAGCCGCAAAGAACCCGGCCCCCGCGAAGTTAGCTGAACAGGCTTCCAGCGGCAAAGGGGAGTAAACCATGTCGAAATTCTTTATCGACCGTCCGATTTTCGCCTGGGTAATTGCCCTGGTGATCATGCTGGTCGGGGCACTTTCGATCCTCAAACTGCCGATCAACCAGTACCCGAGCATTGCGCCTCCAGCGATCGCCATCTCCGTGACCTACCCGGGCGCTTCCGCGCAAACCGTGCAGGACACCGTGGTTCAGGTGATCGAACAGCAGCTCAACGGTATCGACAACCTGCGTTATGTCTCGTCGGAAAGTAACTCCGACGGCACCATGACCATTACCGCGACCTTCGAGCAAGGCACCAACTCCGATACCGCGCAGGTTCAGGTCCAGAACAAGCTGAACCTGGCCACCCCGCTGCTGCCGCAAGAAGTGCAGCAGCAAGGTATCCGTGTCACCAAGGCTGTGAAGAACTTCCTGTTGGTGATCGGCGTGGTGTCGCGTGACGGCAGCATGACCAAGGACGACCTGTCCAACTACATCGTGTCGAACATGCAAGACCCGATCTCGCGGACCGCCGGTGTCGGCGACTTCCAGGTGTTCGGTTCCCAGTACGCCATGCGAATCTGGCTCGACCCGGCCAAGTTGAACAAATACAACCTGACCCCGATCGACGCCAAAACCGCCATCGCTGCGCAGAACGTCCAGGTGTCGTCCGGCCAGCTCGGCGGCCTGCCGGCCCTGCCCGGCACCCAGTTGAACGCGACGATCATTGGCAAGACCCGCCTGCAGACCGCTGAGCAATTCGACAAGATTCTGCTCAAGGTCAACAAGGATGGCTCCCAGGTACGTTTGAAAGATGTCGCCGACATCGGTTTGGGTGGTGAGAACTACAGCATCAACGCCCAGTTCAACGGTGCACCGGCCTCCGGCCTGGCCGTGAAACTGGCCACCGGCGCCAACGCCCTGGATACCGCCAAGGCCCTGCGCAAGACCATCGACAACCTCAAGCCGTTCTTCCCGCAAGGGATGGAAGTAGTGTTCCCGTACGACACCACGCCCGTGGTGACCGAGTCGATCAAGGGTGTGGTTGAAACCCTGGTCGAAGCGGTCGTGCTGGTGTTCCTGGTGATGTTCCTGTTCCTGCAGAACTTCCGCGCCACCATCATCACCACCATGACGGTGCCGGTGGTATTGCTCGGTACGTTCGGCATCCTCGCGGCAGCCGGTTTCAGCATCAACACCCTGACCATGTTCGGTATGGTACTGGCCATCGGCTTGCTGGTGGACGACGCCATCGTCGTGGTGGAAAACGTCGAACGGGTGATGAGCGAAGAAGGGCTGTCACCCAAGGAAGCCACCAAGAAATCCATGGGCCAGATTCAGGGTGCACTGGTGGGTATTGCCCTGGTGCTGTCGGCGGTTCTGCTGCCAATGGCGTTCTTCAGCGGTTCCACCGGCGTGATCTACAAGCAGTTCTCGATCACCATCGTTTCGGCCATGGCCCTGTCGGTACTGGTTGCACTGATCTTCACCCCGGCGCTCTGTGCGACCATGCTCAAGGCGATTCCGAAAGGCGAGCACGGCACTCCGAAACGCGGCTTCTTTGGCTGGTTCAACCGCAACTTTGACCGAGGCGTACGCAGCTACGAGCGCGGCGTGGGCAACATGCTCGCGCAAAAGGCCCCGTACCTGCTGGCCTACCTGATCATCATCGTCGGCATGATCTGGCTGTTCACCCGCATTCCAACGGCGTTCCTGCCGGAAGAAGACCAGGGCGTACTGTTCGCCCAAGTGCAAACCCCGGCCGGCTCCAGCGCCCAGCGCACCCAGGTGGTCGTGGACGAGATGCGTGAATTCCTGCTGCGTCCGGGCAAGGATGGCGGTGAAGGCGATGCAGTGAACTCGGTGTTTACCGTAACCGGCTTCAACTTCGCCGGCCGTGGTCAGAGTTCGGGTATGGCGTTCATCATGCTCAGACCGTGGGACGAGCGTAATGCCGACAACAACGTGTTCAAGGTAGCGGCCCGTGCCCAACAGCACTTCTTCACTTTCCGTGACGCCATGGTGTTCGCCTTCGCGCCACCGGCGGTACTGGAGTTGGGTAACGCCACCGGTTTCGACGTGTTCCTTCAGGACCGCGCCGGTATCGGCCACGACAAGTTGATGGAAGCGCGCAACCAGTTCCTCGGTATGGCCGCACAAAGCAAGATTCTCACTCAGGTGCGTCCGAACGGCCTGAACGACGAGCCGCAATATCAGCTGGAAATCGATGACGAGAAGGCCAGTGCCCTGGGCATTACCATCGCCGACATCAACAACACCCTGTCGATTGCCCTGGGCAGTAGCTACGTCAACGACTTCATCGACCGCGGTCGCGTGAAGAAGGTTTACGTGCAAGGCCAGCCAGGGGCTCGAATGAACCCTGAAGACCTGCAGAAGTGGTACGTGCGCAACAGCATCGGCACCATGGTTCCGTTCTCGGCGTTCGCCAAGGGCGAGTGGATTTACGGTTCGCCGAAACTGGCTCGCTACAATGGTGTGGAAGCGATGGAAGTCCTCGGCGCCCCGGCACCGGGTTACTCCACCGGTGAAGCCATGCTCGAAGTCGAAGCCATTGCCAGGAAACTGCCGGCGGGTGTCGGTATTTCCTGGACCGGCCTGTCATACGAAGAACGTCTGTCCGGTTCGCAAGCACCGGCGCTGTACGCCCTGTCGCTGCTGATGGTGTTCCTGTGTCTGGCGGCGTTGTATGAGAGCTGGTCGATTCCGATCGCAGTGATGTTGGTCGTACCGCTGGGGATCATCGGTGCATTGATGGCCACCAGCCTGCGCGGTTTGTCCAACGACGTGTACTTCCAGGTAGGTCTGTTGACGACCATCGGTCTGGCGGCGAAAAACGCCATTCTGATTGTCGAATTTGCCAAGGAACTGCACGAACAAGGGCGTAGCCTGCGCGATGCGGCAATCGAAGCCAGCCGCATGCGTCTGCGACCAATCATCATGACCTCGCTCGCCTTCGTCCTCGGCGTGGTACCCCTGGCGATATCCACAGGCGCAGGTTCGGGTAGCCAGCATGCAATCGGTACCGGCGTGATCGGCGGTATGATCACGGCCACTGTGCTGGCGATCTTCTGGGTCCCGCTGTTCTTCGTCACCGTGTCGTCCATTGGCCAGCGTAAAATCGCCGACCAGGACGCTGCCATTGAACCTTCTAAAGAGGCTGGCTAATGAGCAAGTCGCTACTCTCCCTGGCAGTCGCCGCCTTCGTGCTCGGTGGCTGCTCGCTGATACCTGATTATCAGCAGCCCGAAGCACCGGTGGCGGGCCAGTACCCGCAGGGCCTGGCGTACTCGCCGGCCCAGGCACCGGCGCAAGCTGCCGCCGAGCAGGGCTGGAAGCAGTTTTTCCATGACCCGGCGTTGCAACAGCTGATCCAGGTTGCCCTGGAAAACAATCGTGACCTGCGCGTCGCGGCCCTGAACATCGACGCGTTTGCGGCGCAGTACCGCATCTCCCGTGCCGATCTGTTCCCGGCTGTCTCGGCCAACGGCACCGGCAGCCGTCAGCGGGTTCCGGAGGGTGCTTCGCAGACCGGCAAAGCCGGTATCACCAGTTCCTACTCGGCCACGGTCGGGGTCAGCGCCTATGAACTCGACCTGTTTGGTCGCATTCGCAGCCTGAACGAAGAGGCGTTGCAGAAGTACTTCGCCACTGAAGAAGGTCGCCGCAGCACCCAGATCAGCCTGGTGGCCAGCGTGGCCAATGCCTACCTGACCTGGCAGGCCGACAAGGAACTGTACAAGCTGACCCAGGAAACCCTGACCACCTTCGAGGAGAGCTACAAGCTCACCGCCCGCAGCAACGAAGTCGGCGTTGCCTCGGCTCTGGACCTGGCGCAGTCGCGCACCTCGGTGGAAAACGCCCGTGCACAACTGGCCAAGTACACCCGTCAGGTTGCCCAGGATGAAAACAGCCTGGTGCTGCTACTCGGCACCGGCATCCCGGCCAACCTGCAAGCGGCCAAGCCACTTGACGACGATCTGCTGAGCGACGTTCCACCCGGCCTGCCGTCGGACTTGCTGCAACGTCGTCCGGACATCCTTCAGGCCGAGTACAACCTGAAAGCCGCCAACGCCAACATCGGCGCGGCGCGGGCGGCGTTCTTCCCGAGCATCAGCCTGACGGCCAATGCCGGCACCCTGAGTCCGGACCTGTCCGGCCTGTTCAAGGGTGGTTCGGGTACCTGGCTGTTCCAGCCGCAGATCAACCTGCCGATCTTCAACGCCGGTGCCCTGAGCGCCAGCCTGGATTACTCGAAAATCCAGAAAGACATCGGCGTGGCGAACTACGAGAAGTCCATTCAAACGGCTTTCCAGGAAGTCGCCGACGGCCTGGCCGCCCGCCAGACCTACGTCCAGCAGTTGCAGGCACAGAAAGATTTCGTCAGTGCCAACCAGGCGTACTACCGCCTGGCCGAGCGTCGTTACCGCATCGGCGTCGACAGCAACCTGACCTTCCTCGATGCCCAGCGTCAGCTGTTCAGTGCGCAACAAGTGTTGATCACCGACCGTCTGGCGCAGCTGGTCAGCCAGGTCAACCTGTACAAGGCCCTGGGTGGTGGCTGGAACGAACAAACGGCGCAGAACGAGCCGTTGAAAGAACAAGCGCCAAAGATGAAGTATTTCTGATAGCGCTGTGAAAACACGAAGCCCACCGATTGGTGGGCTTTTTGTTGGCTCGGGAAAAGGTGTGGTGTCAGGTATGGCCCCTTCGCGAGCAAGCCCGCTCCCACATTTAACCGAGTTCCTCCAGAAAGAATACGATCGAATGTGGGAGCGGGCTTGCTCGCGAAGAGGCCCATACAAACACTACAAAACCCTGCCCAATGTTACGTTCGATAATCGCCCAAAACCCGCTTTCAGCAATTGAACCATCCAGTCCATTCCCCGCACCATCCGAACCACAAAACCAATAACAACAGGTTCGACACCATGCCCCCGCGCCCCGCCCTCTCCGGCTGATCCACTTCGCTTTTGATGATTTCGAATATTCGTCTGCAACCCCGGGTTGCGGCATCACCCCGTTTCATCCCCAAGAATTAGAGAGACCCGTGCCCATGACGCCTTCACCTGCGCAGTACTTCGTTCCCGGCCTGATCGCCATTGCTCTGGCCAGCGCGGCCCTGCCCGCCAGCGCCGAGGAGTCGGGTTTTGTCGAAGGGGCCAAGGTCAACCTGAACCTGCGCAACTTCTACATCAACCGCAATTTCACCAACCCGACCAAGGCTCAGGGCAAGGCTGAAGAGTGGACGCAAAGCTTCATTCTCGATGCCAAATCCGGCTTCACCCAAGGCACCGTCGGGTTCGGCATGGATGTGCTGGGTTTGTACTCGGTAAAACTCGACGGCGGCAAAGGCACCGGCGGGACCCAACTGCTGCCGCTGGATCATGACGGTCGCCCGGCAGACAACTTCGGCCGCACCAACGTGGCGTTCAAGGCGAAGCTGTCGCAGACCGAAGTCAAAGTTGGGGAATGGATGCCAGTGTTGCCGATCCTGCGCTCGGACGATGGTCGCTCGTTGCCGCAAACCTTCCGTGGCGGCCAGATCACCTCGAAGGAAATCAATGGCCTGACGCTCTACGGCGGCCAGTTCCGCCAGAACAGCCCGCGCGACGACAGCAGCATGGGCGACATGTCGATGACCGGCAAAGCCGCGTTCACCTCCGATCGTTTCAACTTCGAGGGCGGCGAGTACGTGTTCAACGACAAACGCACCCAGATAGGTCTGTGGAATGCCGAGCTCAAGGACATCTACAGCCAGCAATTCATCAATCTGATCCACAGCCAGCCGCTTGGCGACTGGACCCTGGGCGCCAACCTCGGTTTCTTCTACGGCAAGGATGACGGCAGCGCACGGGCCGGCGAGCTGGACAACAAAACCATGTACGGTTTGTTCTCGGCCAAATACGGCGGCAACACGTTCTACATCGGCCTGCAAAAACTCACCGGCGATAACGCCTGGATGCGGGTCAACGGCACCAGCGGCGGCACACTGGCCAACGACAGCTACAACTCCAGCTACGACAATGCCCGGGAAAAGTCCTGGCAGGTACGCCACGACTACAACTTCGTCGCCCTTGGCGTGCCGGGCCTGACCCTGATGAACCGTTATATCAGTGGCGACAATGTGCACACCGGCAGCATCACCGATGGCAAGGAATGGGGGCGTGAAAGTGAACTGGGCTACACCGTGCAGAGCGGTGCGCTGAAAGACCTGAACGTGAAATGGCGCAACTCGACCATACGCCGCGACTACAGCAACAACGAGTTCGACGAGAACCGCTTGATCATCAGCTATCCGATCAGTTTGCTGTAAATACAAAACAAATGTGGGAGCGGGCTTGCTCGCGAAAGCGGTGGATCAGGCAACATTAATATCAACTGACACGACGCATTCGCGAGCAAGCCCGCTCCCACACTGGGTCTCCTGTGACCATAACAGGTAAATGGCTTACTCCCGCGACTCAACCCCCAGCTCATCCCAAACCGACTCGGCCAAATGGAACGTTGCATTGGCCGCCGGAATCCCGCAATAAATCGCACTCTGCATGATCACTTCCTTGATCTCGCCACGGCTAACACCATTGTTGGCGGCAGCGCGCAGGTGCAACTTGAGTTCCTCGTTGCGGTTCATGCCGATCAGCATGGCAATGGTGATCAGGCTGCGGGTGTGACGCGGCAGGCCCGGGCGGGTCCAGATGTCGCCCCAGGCGTGACGGGTGATCATCTCCTGGAACTCCGAGTTGAACTCGGTCAGCGCATTCAGGCTGCGGTCGACGTGGGCGTCGCCGAGGACTGCGCGGCGGACCTTCAGGCCGTCGGCATAACGTTGTTTCTCGTCCACGAAACTCTCCTCAATGAGCCGACAGAAACGCCAGCACGCGCTCGCTGAACGCATTGCCCGCCTGGACGTTGGACAAGTGCGCAGCGTAGAACTCGGCGTACTCGGCGCCTGGCACTTGTTCCTGAATGAAATGCCCACCGGACGGCGGCGTGACCGCATCCTGAGCGCCCGCGATCACCAGCAGCGGCGCCTTGATCGAGGACAACTGATCACGGAAATCGGCATCGCGCACCGCCGCGCAGTTGGCCGCGTAACCTTCGGGCGAAGTGGCCGCGAGCATGTCGGTGATTTGCTTGGCCGCCGCCGGATTGGCTTCGGAGAAGTCCGGGGTGAACCAGCGGGCAATCGATGCGTCACGCAAGGCGACCATCGCGGCAGGACCATCACGCAGTACCGTTTCGATACGTGGGTTCCACACCGACGGATCACCGATTTTCGCTGCGGTGTTGCACACGATCAGTTTGCTCAGACGTTCGCCGGCATTGATCCCCAGCCACTGGCCGATCAAGCCGCCCATGGACAAACCGCAGAAATGCGCACGCTCGATGTGCAAGGCGTCGAGCAAGGCGAGCACGTCGCGGCCCAGTTGCTCGATGCTGTACGGGCCCGGCGTCACCAGCGATTGGCCGTGACCACGGGTGTCGAAACGCAACACGCGAAAATACTCGGAGAACGCCGGGATTTGCGCGTCCCACATGTGCAGGTTCGTGCCCAGGGAGTTGGACAGCACCAACACCGGCGCATCAACCGGTCCATCGAGTTGGTAATGCAGTTCGCCCTCGGCGAGTTGTACAAAAGCCACAGCAGTCTCCTTCAGGCAGTCAATGCAGAATGTTCAGCCACTGCCCGCTCGACCCAGGTATGAGCCTGGCCGAGGTAATGGGCAGGGTCCAGCAGATGATCAAGTTCAGCCGCCGACAGTTCGGCGGTCACTTGCGGTTCGTCGCCGAGGACCGCGCGCAGATGACGCTGTTCGGCCACGGCACGTTTGCAGCAGTGTTCGAGAAGATGGTGTGCGGTATCGCGACCGACCCGTTGGGCGAGGACGATGCTCACCGCTTCGGCGAGCACCAGGCCCTGGGTCAGATCGAGGTTGCGCGCCATACGCCCGGCATCCACTTCCAGTCCCTGGGCGATCAATATCGCTTGCTGCAGGCTGCCCGACACCAGGCAGCAAATCTCCGGCAGGGTTTCCCACTCGGCATGCCACAGGCCGAGGCTGCGCTCGTGCTCCTGAGGCATGGCGCTGAACAGCGTCGAGAGCAAACCGGGTACACGCGTCGCCGCGCCGATCAGCACCGCCGCGCCCACCGGATTGCGTTTGTGCGGCATGGTCGAAGAACCGCCCTTGCCCGGCGCCGAAGGTTCGAACACTTCGGCGGCTTCGGTTTGCATCAACAGGCTGATATCGCGCCCGAGTTTGCCGAGACTGCCGGCGATCAGGCCGAGCGCGGCGCCGAACTCGACCACGCGATCGCGCTGGGTATGCCATGGCTGATCGGGCAAGGTCAATTGCAGTTCTTCGGCCAGCGCCCGGGCAATCGGCATGGCCTGTTCGCCAAGGGCCGCAAGGGTTCCGGACGCACCGCCGAATTGCAGCACCAGCAGGCGCGGTTTGAGTTCGGCCAGGCGCTGCCGGCTGCGCGTCACCGCGCCCAGCCAACCAGCGATTTTCATGCCGAGGGTGACCGGCGTCGCATGCTGCAACCAAGTGCGTCCGGCCAATGGCGTGGTCGCGTATCGCCGGGCCTGGGACGCAAGGGTCTGCCCCAGTTGCGCCAGGTCGCTTTCGATCAGGTCCAGCGCACGACGCAGTTGCAGCACCAGGCCGCTGTCCATCACGTCCTGACTGGTTGCGCCCAGATGCACATAGCGTTCGGCTTCGGCATCGGTAGCCGCGATCTGTTTGCCCAGCGCCTTGACCAACGGAATCGCCGAGTTACCCGCCGTGGCAATCGCTTCGCCCAACACCGCAAAGTCGTAAAGCCCGGCGCGGCAAGCCGCTTCAATCGGCGCGACAGCACTCGATGGAATCAACCCGACCCGCGCTTCGGCCCGAGCCAGTGCCGCTTCGAAATCGAGCATGGCCTGGACCCGGCCCTGATCACAGAACACGTCACGCATATCGCGGGCAGTGAAATAGGCATCGAACAATTGATTGCCCGGTCGCTGGTTCATAAACAGTTCCTGAAGGCGCGGGCCTTTGCGGCCCGCGCGTGAAGATCAAAGATCGTGATGCAGATACGCAGCCTGTTTCGGCAGACGCAGGCTGAACAGGAAGGCCACCGCCATCATCACCGTAACGTACCAGTAGAAGGAGTTTTCCATACCCACGGCCTTGAGACTCAGGGCCACATATTCCGCCGAGCCACCGAAGATCGCATTCGCCACGGCGTAAGCCAGGCCAACACCCAAGGCGCGTACTTCCGACGGGAACATCTCGGCTTTTACCAAACCGCTGATCGAGGTGTAGAAACTGACAATCGCCAGCGCCAGGGTAATCAGCACAAAAGCCAGGAACGGACTGCTGACACTTTTCAGGCTCAACAGGATCGGCACGGTGAACAGCGTACCGAGGGCGCCGAACCAGAGCATCGAGTTACGCCGACCGATCTTGTCGGCGAGCATGCCGAAAACCGGTTGCATGCACATATAGAGGAACAGCGCGCCAGTCATGATGTAACTGGCGGTCTTGGCCGGCATGCCGGCGGTGTTCACCAGGTACTTCTGCATGTACGTGGTGAAGGTGTAGAAAATCAGCGAGCCACCGGCGGTGTAGCCAAGCACGGTGATGAACGCGGCTTTATGATCGCGAAACAGGGCGCTGATGCTGCCGGCGTCCTTGTTTTCGCGCATTTCCTTGCTGGTGGTTTCTTTCAGCGAACGACGCAGATACAGCGAAACCAGCGCCGCCATGGCACCCACCACAAACGGTATCCGCCAGCCGTAGGCACGCAGGTCATCTTCGGTGAGGAACTGTTGCAGGATCACCACCAGCGACACTGCGAGCAACTGACCACCAATCAGGGTCACGTACTGGAACGAAGCAAAGAACCCACGCTGTCCCTTGAGCGCCACTTCACTCATGTAGGTCGCGGTAGTGCCGTACTCACCGCCTACCGACAAGCCTTGCAGCAAACGGGCGAACAGCAGCAGGACCGGTGCCCAGACTCCGATGCTGTTGTAGGTCGGCAGACAGGCGATCAGCAATGAGCCGAAGCACATCATCAGAATCGAGATCACCATCGAATTCTTGCGTCCGTGCCTGTCCGCCAACCGACCGAAAATCCAGCCGCCAATCGGCCGCATCAGGAACCCGGCGGCGAACACGCCAGCGGTGTTGACCAGTTGCACCGTAGGGTTATCGGAGGGGAAAAACGCCGGGGCGAAATAGATCGCACAGAAGGCGTAGACGTAGAAGTCGAACCATTCGACCAGGTTGCCGGACGAGGCACCGACAATGGCGAAGATCCGCTTGCTGCGCTCTTCGCCGGTGTACAGCGCGGGTGAAGCGGTGGGAGTAGTCATTGTTTTTTTCACTCAATGGAGACAGTGAGAGTCTAGACACACTTTGCAACAGCCCCGTTCCACAGATAAATCAGCAATACACATCCCCTGTGGGAGCGGGCTTGCTCGCGAAGGCGTCGTGTCAGTTGATATTAATGTTGCCTGATCCACCGACTTCGCGAGCAAGCCCGCTCCCACAGGTTTTGCGGTGTTCACTCAGTAATCGAAGAACACCGTCTCGGCATCGGTGCCCTGCAGAATCACATTCCACTGATAAACACCCGACGCATCCTGCCTGGCGATCAACGTGCCGCGACGATCCGCCGGCACACACTCCAGCAGCGGATCATTCACATTGGCTGCCTCGCCATCAAAGTAAATCCGCGTCAGCAAATGTTTTACCAGGCCACGGGCAAACACCAGCACCACCAGATGCGGCGCCTGGGTCGTGCCTTTCAACCCCTCGACCGTGCCCGGTTTGATGGTGGTGAACCGGAAGCGCCCTTCGGCATCCACCGGCACCCGGCCAAAGCCTTCGAAGTTCGGGTCCAGGGGTTTGTCCTGATCGTCTTCCGGGTGGTCGTATTTGCCGGCGGCGTTGGCCTGCCAGACTTCCAGCATCGCGTCATTGACGATGTCGCCATTGCCATCGACCACTTGGCCGGTGATCGCCACGCGCTCGCCCAGGGTTTGTTCGACGGTCAGGTTTTCGCGGTTCAGCCAGGTCAGGCCGATATGGTAGTACGGCCCGACGGTGTGGGACGTGGTCGCAGTCAACGTCATCTTATTTCTCCATCGGCGTGGCATCGCGGCCGCGCAAAACGATGTCCCAGCGGTAACCGAGGGCATAGGAAGGGATGGTTTTTTCCAGATCGAACGTGGCGATCAAACGCTCCTTGGCGCGGGTATCGGGCACGCAGTTGTAGATCGGGTCGTACGCCAGCAGCGGGTCGCCCGGGAAATACATCTGCGTCACCAGGCGCGTCAGGATGCTCGGGCCGAACAGCGAGAAATGGATGTGCGCCGGGCGCCACGCATTGTGGTGGTTGCCCCACGGATAGGCGCCGGGCTTGATGGTCTGGAACTGATACCAGCCATCGGCGTCGGTCACCGTGCGGCCGGTACCGGTAAAGTTCGGGTCCAGCGGTGCGTCGTGCAGGTCGCGGGCATGGGCGTAGCGACCGGCGGCGTTGGCCTGCCAGATCTCCACCAGAATCCCCGGCACCGGCAGACCGTTTTCATCCAGTACACGGCCGTGAATGATGATGCGCTCACCCTGTGGCTGCCCTTCGTGCTGGGCGGTCAGGTCGTTGTCCTTCTCGTTGATCCGCTCGGCGCCGATGGTCGGCCCGGTGATTTCCGATAACGAATGCGGCAGGAACACCAACGGCTTGGACGGCGAGCGCAGGTTGGTGGATTGATAAGTCGGGTGCAGGTATTCCGGCTGAGTGCCCGCCTGCGGGCGGCGGTATCCAGGCTTGTCAGTCATTACACTTTCCTCAGTTCTTGTTAGCCGGCGGGGTGTTCAAACGCGCTCGATCGCCAAGGCCAGACCCTGGCCAACGCCGACGCACATGGTCGCCAGGCCTTTCTTGCCACCGGTTTTTTCCAGCTGATGCAATGCGGTCAACACCAGGCGCGCGCCGCTCATGCCCAATGGATGACCCAAGGCAATCGCGCCACCGTTCGGGTTGACCTGGGTCGCGTCGTCCGCGATCCCCAGTTCACGCAGTACCGCCAGGCCTTGGCTGGCGAAGGCTTCGTTGAGTTCGATCACGTCGAAATCGCTGACTGCCACGCCGAGGCGCTCGGTCAGTTTACGCACCGCCGGCACCGGACCAATGCCCATCACCCGAGGGGCGACACCGGCGCTGGCCATGCCCAGCACTTTGGCACGGGCGGTCAGGCCATGTTTCTTCACGGCTTCGGCCGAGGCCAGGATCAACGCGGCTGCACCGTCGTTTACACCCGAGGCATTACCGGCGGTGACGGTTTTATCGGGGCCGTTGACCGGTTTCAGTTTGGCCAGGGCTTCCAGGGTGGTGTCGGCGCGAGGATGTTCGTCCTGGCTGACCACGGTTTCGCCCTTCTTATGGGCAATGCGCACTTCGACGATTTCTTCGGCGAAGAACCCGGCGGCTTGCGCGACAGCGGTGCGCTGCTGGCTGCGCAGGGCAAAGGCGTCCTGATCTTCGCGGGAGACTTTGTAATCGTCGGCCACGTTGTCACCGGTCTGCGGCATCGCATCCACACCGTATTGGGCTTTCATCAACGGGTTGATGAAGCGCCAGCCGATGGTGGTGTCTTCGAGCTTCATGTTGCGCGAGAACGCCGCATCAGCCTTGCCCATCACGAACGGCGCACGGGACATCGACTCGACGCCGCCGGCAATCGCCAGCTCCATCTCGCCACTGGCGATGGCGCGGAACGCGGTGCCGATCGCATCCATGCCCGAAGCGCAGAGGCGGTTAAGGGTCACGCCGGGAATGGTTTCCGGCAGGCCCGCCAGCAGCAGTGCCATGCGCGCGACGTTGCGGTTGTCTTCGCCGGCCTGGTTGGCGCAGCCGAGGAACACCTCATCCACCGCGTTCCAGTCCACCGACGGGTTACGTTCCATCAATGCCTTGATCGGCACGGCGGCCAGGTCGTCGGCGCGAACCGTCGACAGGCCGCCGCCAAACCGGCCGATGGGGGTGCGAATTGCGTCGCAAATATAAACGTCACGCATCAGGCTTCTCCCGGTGCTTGGCCGTGGGCGGTGGCGGTGCGGGCTTCGAGATCGCGTAGCGCGGTCAGTTCGACGTCGGTCGGCTCGGCAGTCGTTGCAACACTGTCGGCGAAGCGAATCGGCCAACCGGTGGCAGCGACCACTTGTTCACGGGTCACACCCGGGTGCAGCGCGGTGACCACAAACTCGTGGGTGCCCTCCTCCGGTTCCATGATGCACAGGTCGGTGATGATCCCGACCGGACCGGCGCCCGGCAGACCGAGACGCTTGCGCGAATCACCGCCCTCGCCATGGCCGACGGAAGTAATGAAATCCAGTTTGTCGACAAACGAACGCGCCGATTGCTTGAGGATGATCAGCACACTCTTGGCGGAACCGGCAATTTCCGGCGCGCCACCGGCACCTGGCAGGCGAACTTTCGGCGCGTGGTAATCACCCACAACGGTGGTGTTGATATTGCCGAAGCGGTCGACCTGCGCCGCGCCGAGGAAACCAACGTCAATGCGCCCGCCCTGCAGCCAGTAGCGGAAAATCTCGCCGGTCGGGACCACGGTGTCGGCGGTTTCCGCCAGCTCACCGTCACCGATCGACAATGGCAATACGCTCGGCTTGGCACCGATCGGACCCGATTCATAGATCAGGACCACATCCGGCGAGGACGTCAGGCGCGCCAGGTTGGCCGCTTTCGACGGCAGGCCAATGCCGACGAAGCACACCGAACCGTTCTTCAGACGGCGGGCCGCAGCGACGGTCATCATTTCATTGGTGGTGTAAGTCATTACTTCGCCTCCGAAGCGGCGGCCAGTTTGGCCTGGAACTCGCTGAAGTCAGCGCTGCCGTGGATGTATTCGTTGATCCACGCGGTGAAGGTTTCACGGTCGCGGGCAATCGGGTCCCAGGCCTGGTAGAAGCGGTTGTCGCGCTCGTTGTAGCCGTGGGCGTAGGACGGATGCGCGCCACCAGGCACGTGGCAAACCGCGCTCAAGGCCCAGGTTGGCAGTACACAGGAGTTCATCGGTGCATTGAGGTCGTCGACGACTTCCTCAACGGTGACGATGCAGCGCTTGGCCGCCAACGCGGCCTCTTTCTGCACACCGAGAATGCCCCACAGCAGCACGTTGCCTTTGCGGTCGGCTTTCTGCGCGTGAATCACGGTAATGTCCGGGCGTACCGAAGGCACGGCGGCGAGCACCTCGCCAGTGAACGGGCAGGTGACGGATTTGATCAGCGGGTTGACCTTCGGCAAGTCGGAACCGGCGTAAGCACGCAGTACCGCGAATGGCAGGCCGGAGGCGCCGGCGACGTAGGCATTGGCCAGGTCGGCGTGGCTGTGCTCTTCGATCTCCAGCGCATGCGGCCACTGTTTCTCCACGGCGTCACGCAAGCGATGCAGGGAGCCGACACCCGGGTTGCCGCCCCAGGAGAAAATCAGCTTGCGGGCACAACCGGCACCGATCAATTGATCGTAGATCAGGTCAGGCGTCATTCGTACCAGCGTCAGATCTTTCTTGCCCTGACGAATGATTTCGTGACCCGCCGCCGTAGGGATCAGGTGGGTAAAGCCTTCGAGCGCGACCGTATCGCCGTCGTTTACGAATTGCTTCACCGCGTCGTGCAGCGAAAGGATTTCAGCCATGGGGCAGGCTCCCGTTTGTTGTTAACCGACAGTGTGGGGAAAAGGCGCCGATGCGCAGCGCCGGAATGACTGAAGGTTAAGCCCCAAAAAAAAGCCAAACAATCCGATAATCGACTAAGCGTTCGATTATCGAACACATTGTTGTCTGGCTACCGATCCTCAAAAGCTTCGCGAGCAAGCCCGCTCCCACATGGATTGCACCAAACCCTGTGGGAGCGGGCTTGCCCGCGAAGAGGCCCTCAACCTCGCTGAAAATTCTGAACCCTGGAATCAGGTCGCATCCGCATGACTGACCATGCCCTTGATCACTACCGCCGTAGTCGCCAAAGCCGCCGGGATCACCAGCGCCGTCAACACTTGCTCGAAGTTCCAGCCCAGCCCCAACAGCGTCGCGCCCATCCAGGCACCGAGGATGGCGCCGAAGCGGCCGATCCCGAGCATCCACGACACCCCGGTGGCACGCCCCTGGGTCGGATAAAAACGCGCAGCCAGCGACGGCATTGCCGATTGCGCACCGTTGACGCACATCCCGGCCACCAGTACCAGAGTCGCCAGCAGCGTGATGTTGCCCAGGCTCTGCCCTACCGCATAGGCAAACACCCCGGCCAGCAAGTAGAAAGTACCGATGACCTTGTGCGGATTGAACCGGTCCATCGCCCAACCCACACCGACGGCACTCAACACACCACCGAACTGGAACAGCGCGCCGATAAAGGCTGCTTGCTCCATGCTCGCGCCACTGTCACGCATCAGCGTCGGCAGCCAGCTGGTCAGCAGGTAAACGATCACCAGGCCCATGAAATAGGTCAGCCACAACAGCAAGGTGCCGGCGCTGCAGGTGCCGGAGAAAATCACCGCGAACACATTGCGCGCCTTCACGGTTTTCTGTTCCGGCACGCTGAAGCTGGACGCCTGGGCCACCACTGTCGGGTCGATGGGGGCCAGGGTCTTGCGCACTTTGTCGGTGCCACGGTTACGGACTACAAGGTATCGCGCCGATTCCGGCAGCCAGAACAACAGGACCACAGCAAGGATCAACGGCAGAATCCCGCCGATCAGCAACAGGCTGTGCCAGCCGAACGCCGGAATCAGCTTGGCCGAAATGAACCCGCCGCCAGCCATGCCGAGGTTGAAACCGCAGAACATGCTGGTCACCAGCAGGGACTTTTTGCGCTCCGGGGTGTACTCCGACAGCAGGGTCGTGGCGTTTGGCATACCGGCGCCCAGACCCAGGCCGGTCAGGAAGCGCAACACCAGCAATTGATCGACATTGGTGCTGTAGGCCGAGGCCAGGCTGAACGCGCCGAACAACAGCACCGCACCGACCAGTACCACTTTTCGCCCGAAACGGTCAGCCAATGGCCCCGAACCGAGTGCACCGAAGACCATGCCGATCAGGGCCGCGCTCATCACCGGCCCAAGGCTGGCGCGATCGATCCCCCAATCCTGAGACAGTGCCGGCGCGATGAACCCCATGGCCGCGGTATCGAGGCCGTCGAGGAAGACAATCAGGAAACACAGGATCACCACCCGCCACTGATAGCGCGAAATGGGTTGAGCATTGATGAAGGACTGCACGTCGAGGCAGTTTCCTACAGCAGACTGAGGCTGGTTCATTATTTTTATTCCATGGATCACAGTCGAAAAGGAGCCAGCCGGGGCTGACGCAGTCGCGACATTAATGACCCACAGGAAACAGCGTCAATTCGCCAGACGCGACTCTGTGCGTTTATCGAACACCTTAGGTGAACAGCTGGGTACTGAGGTCGCGGCTGGCACTCAGCAGGCCAGGCAGAAAACGCTGTTCCAGCTCATTGCGGCTGACTCGCCCGGCATGGGTGCTGACATTGAGGGCCGCAACCACCTGGCCAGAGGCGTCATACACCGGAACGGCAATCGAACGCAGCCCTTGTTCGAGTTCCTGGTCGACGATACACCAGCCTTGCTGTCGCACCTCTTGCAGGCATTCGAGCAATGCCTCGGGAGTGTGAATCGTGCGGCTGGTCTTGGCCTGCAATTCGGCGTGATCGAGGTATTCGCCCAGCGACGTGTCATCCAGCGCGGCCAGCAGAATCCGCCCCATCGATGTGCAATAGGCCGGCAAGCGCCCGCCCACCGACAGGTCCACCGAAATCAGTCGTTGAGTGGTCGCGGAGCGGGCGATGTACAGAATGTCATCACCTTCCAGCGTGGCCATGTTGCAGGCCTCATGCAGTTGCTCGCTCATGCGGTCCAGGTAAGGCTGGGCGGACACCGCCAGCGGCGTCGATGACACATAGGCATGGCCGAGGGTCAGCACTTTGGGCAACAACGAATAGGTGCGGCCGTCGGTGGTGGCGTAGCCGAGTTTGATCAGGGTGTGCAGGCAACGGCGCACGGCGGCGCGGGGAATTTCCGTGCGGTGGCTGATCTGGGCGATGGTCAGGTGCCGTTTGCGCTCCTGGAACGCCTGCACCACGGCCAGGCCACGGGCCAGGGACGTCATGAAATCCGGGTCGCCAGTCAGAGCCTGGATCCGCTTGGCCGGAGAAGCGACGATGGGCGGAGCCACTGAAGCGAAGGAGTTGCGCATTTGATCGTTCATAAAAGGTCCTTTTACCCACTCGGATCAGCGACTATTACAAAGGGCTACCGCCTGACGCTCAAGCCCGACCTGCCAACTCCGGGCGATTATCGAACGATCGACCGATAATCGCAATCCGCCATGCAAACCGCCAAATCCGCTGAATTCCGGTTTTTCGCCGACCGACTACCCTATGTTTACATCGTCTCGACCCAAGACTTAATGGGGTAATCTAATTACCGTAACTTGGTCGGCTTAAAGGCGTCAAAACGGCAACGCAGCAATGTGGTATCAATCGACGCTCTAGTTAATCGTAATGTTTCGAGCAACAAAATGGTCACACACCAAGATCCACTTTTAACTTTTTGGAGATAGTGTTCTTCAAATCGGCCGCTATAATACAATTCAGTAGCGCTTCGGTTTTTTACTTGCCGAACCCGCTGCCCGGTAACGCGATGTTCCATCGCCGTTGTCCGTTGTGAGCGCCAGACCCGCATTGCACAGCATTGCCAGTGCGCTTGCTGAAACAGGAAACTGAAGCTACGACAGCTGTTTATCTCTGGTGCCGTGGCCGCCTGCGACATGGAAGTATTGATCCCCCTGTTGCCTGAACGATGCCTTCACGGGCATTGCCCATTCGACGAATGTGATCAATCGATTTGATGCAGCGCGTTTTCACCAGAATTTATCCCAACTCAATCAGGTAGCACTGTGACGAAAGACGAACTGCGCGCGGAGCTAGAGCGCCAGGAACAACGTTACAAGGAAGTTTACGGCGGAGAAGTCACCACTTACGCCGCTCAACCCGAACCGGAACGCAAACCCTGGCGCAAACGCGCCACCGTTCAGGATCAGGTGTTCCAGCAAGAACTTCAAAAAATGGAAAAGGAACTCAAAGCCGAAGAGCCGTGACTGCTTCGGCCTGATCCTTACAAGGGCCTGCCTCTGCTCCCGTTAAAAGCGGGATGTATTGATGTTGCCTTGCGCGCCCGCTACGAGCGGGCAGCGGCCATCACCGTCGTCGAATCCGGCAGATTTCCGGTATCTGACCTATTTCTCAGATTTTTCACACAACCTTTCAAGCCCCTCTTACCGGGCCGTGAAGGTTTTGTGACGGTGTATTTTTTCAATAAAATCAAAGACTTAAAAAACACAGCAAAAGCGTAGGTTTTCAGGTGCTGCAGCAAAAAAAAACGTTGAAGAATGTTACCGACGAGCAGCTAGTGCATTGATTCGCAGTCTTTTCTGGCATAATCGCGCCCCCTTATGACCGGGTCAGAAAACCTTCATGATCGATTTATTCAGCGGACTGGATGCTTGGGTGCTTGTGAGCCTCTTGCTCGCCCTGGCCTTTGTCCTCGCCTTCGAGTTCATCAACGGCTTTCATGACACCGCTAACGCGGTGGCGACCGTTATCTACACCAAGGCCATGCCGCCTCACCTGGCAGTGTTCTTCTCCGGTGTGTTCAACTTCCTCGGCGTGCTGCTGGGCGGAGTCGGCGTGGCGTATGCCATCGTCCACCTGCTGCCGGTAGAACTGCTGATCAATGTAAACACCGGTCACGGACTGGCCATGGTGTTCTCGTTGCTCGCCGCCGCCATCACCTGGAACCTGGGAACCTGGTACTTCGGTATCCCCGCCTCCAGCTCCCACACGCTGATCGGTTCGATCCTCGGTGTCGGCCTGGCCAACGCCCTGATCAACGATATTCCGTTGGCCGACGGGGTGAACTGGCAAAAGGCGATCGATATCGCCATGTCACTGGTGTTCTCGCCAATGGCCGGTTTCCTGATCGCTGCGCTGATCCTGATCGGTCTTAAATGGTGGCGTCCGCTGTCGAAGATGCACAAGACGCCGGAACAGCGCCGCAAGATCGACGACAAGAAACACCCGCCGTTCTGGAATCGCCTGGTACTGGTGATTTCGGCCATGGCCGTAAGTTTCGTGCACGGTTCCAACGATGGCCAGAAAGGTATCGGCCTGATCATGCTGGTCCTGATCGGTATCGTGCCAGCGCAGTTCGTCCTCGACCTGAACAGCACGACCTATCAGATCGAGCGGACTCGCGACGCGACCCTGCACTTGAGCCAGTTCTACCAGCGCAATTCCGAAACCCTGGGCGAATTCCTGGCCCTGGGCAAGAGCCTGGACGGCGACTTGCCGGAGAAATTCCGTTGCAACCCGCAACAGACCGAACCGACCATCACCGCCCTGCTCGGCACCCTCAAGGGTGTAGAGGACTATCACTCGCTGTCGGCGGAAAGCCGTATCGAGGTCCGTCGCTACCTGCTCTGCCTGGACGATACAGCGAAGAAAGTCAGCAAGTTGCCAACTCTCGGGCCTCGTGAAAAAGCTGACCTGGACAAGTTGCGCAAAGACCTGACCACAACTACTGAATACGCCCCGTTCTGGGTGATCCTGGCGGTTGCACTGGCCTTGGGCCTGGGCACCATGGTCGGCTGGAAACGCGTGGTACTGACCATTGGCGAGAAGATCGGCAAGCAGGGCATGACCTATTCCCAAGGCATGTCGGCACAGATCACCACTGCCAGCCTGATCGGCATGGCGAACATCTTCAGCCTGCCGGTTTCCACCACCCACGTACTCTCCTCGGGCGTGGCGGGCACCATGGTCGCCAACAAAAGCGGCCTGCAAGGCGGCACTGTCAAAACCATCCTGCTGGCCTGGGTACTGACCCTGCCAGCCACCGTGGCCCTGTCGGCCGGGTTGTTCTGGCTGGCCTCGAAGGCACTTGGCAGCTGATACGCAGCAAAACCAAAAAAGGCGCGCTCCGCAAGGAACGCGCCTTTTCTATTGCTGCAATCTTCCTAACACCATAGAACCAATGTGGGAGCGGGCTTGCTCGCGAAGGCGGTGGATCAGTCAACATCTTTGTTGAATGTGAAGCCGCCTTCGCGAGCAAGCCCGCTCCCACATTTATCTTGTCTACATCCTCGAAACACGCGCAAAAAAAAGGGCAACCGAAGTTGCCCAAAATGCCTTGCGTGCTCATTACACCCAGAAAGAACCACGGTTATTTCCGCTTGTGCGAATCCTTCCAGATAAAAAGTCCGAACCCTGCAAAAAACACAAGCATGAGGCTGACAGTCAGCACTCCGGCGATCACCACGTTGTCGAAAAACATGACGCGTCTCCTGCACTTGCCCTGTTGCGATAGGGCTAAGTTAACCAAACGGGCAGGAGAGAATATTGACCGGGATCAATGTCGCCCAAGACTGGGCAAGAGGAAGGGGAAAGATTGACCCGCATCAATAAATGCGGGGGAGTTCAGCGCTTTTTCGGTTTGTTTTTCGGCTTTTTCTTTGCCTTGCCCAACGGCATGGCCTGCTCGAACGCCTGGCGAACTTCATTGAGCCGCTTGTCATTGAGGTCATGAATACGCTTGGCGCGTTCAGCGTTGAGGTCAATCAGTTTGTCGTCTTGGCTCATGGCGGTCAGTGCATCGCTTGAAATGAGTTTCAGCCACCGTAGCATTCGGCAACCCTGCGCCAATAATGCGGCCTGATGGCCGCGCTGACCAGCCGCACAGTCAAATCTCGATATCGACCCACAGCCCTTGCCGCGGCTGATCTTCCATCAGCGGCGCCACCGGCACGGTGTTGTCGGCATTGAGTTCGTCCCCGGGAATCGCCATATGCGCCTCGGGGTCATGGTCGGCTTCGCGGCGGCGCCGCTCCTGCTCCTGCCTGCGGCGCTGTTCCTCGCGCAGCACTAACCCGTCCTCTTCTGGATTGCGCTTTTGCAGGTCAATGGTGCTTTCACTGGAGCTTTCCTGCACCGGCACCACCGGTGGAATATCCGGACGCTGGCGGATCGGGTCAGTTTGTGAAGTGATCGGCACGGCACTCAAGGGGAGCATCGGTGGCAGCATGGTTTTCAGTCTCCTGTCAGCAGGCTGTCGGCTGCGGGGATGGCGACTTGAGCCATCGGTCGCAAACTGTGACTCAATTGGCACACAAAGATGCACTTAAGGGCGATCCCTGCGTAGGTAGGCTAACGTAAGACTGTGAGTTTTTCTGAGAGTCCTTTGGCCCTGAAGCGCTCATTCCGTTAAGATAGCCCGCTTTTTCAAGGTGGGAGTCAGGCAGCATGGCGCAGCAGTATCAACCGGGGCAACGCTGGATCAGTGACAGCGAAGCCGAGCTGGGTTTAGGCACCGTTCTGGCACAGGACGGCCGCTTGTTGACCGTGCTCTACCCGGCCACTGGCGACACCCGCCAGTACGCGCTACGGAATGCGCCTCTGACCCGCGTGCGGTTTTCGCCGGGTGACACCATCACTCACTTCGAAGGCTGGAAACTGACCGTACGCGAAGTCGACGACATTGATGGCCTGCTGGTTTACCACGGCCTCAACGGGCAGAGCGAAGTGGTCACCCTGCCGGAAACCCAGCTGTCGAACTTCATCCAGTTCCGCCTGGCCAGCGACCGTCTGTTCGCCGGCCAGATCGACCCGCTGGCCTGGTTTTCCCTGCGTTATCACACCCTGGAACACACCAGCCGCCAATTGCAGTCCTCGCTGTGGGGCCTGGGCGGCGTGCGTGCGCAACCGATCGCGCACCAGTTGCACATTGCCCGCGAAGTCGCCGACCGTATCGCGCCACGGGTTCTGCTGGCCGACGAAGTGGGCCTGGGCAAAACCATCGAAGCCGGCCTGGTGATCCATCGCCAATTGCTCTCGGGCCGCGCCAGCCGTGTGCTGATCCTGGTTCCGGAGAACCTGCAGCACCAGTGGCTGGTCGAGATGCGTCGCCGCTTCAACCTGCAGGTCGCGCTGTTCGATGAAGAGCGCTTCATCGAAAGCGATGCCAGCAACCCGTTCGAAGACACCCAACTCGCGCTGGTAGCGCTTGAGTGGCTGGTGGACGACGAGAAAGCCCAGGACGCACTGTTCGCGGCGGGCTGGGATTTGATGGTGGTCGACGAGGCGCACCACCTGGTGTGGCACGAAGACCAGGTCAGCCCTGAATACTCGCTGGTCGAGCAACTCGCCGAAACCATTCCTGGCGTGCTGCTGTTGACCGCCACCCCGGAACAACTGGGCCAGGACAGCCACTTCGCCCGTCTGCGCCTGCTCGACCCGAACCGTTTCCATGACCTGCAAGCCTTCCGCGCCGAAAGCGAAAACTATCGCCCGGTGGCCGAGGCCGTTCAGGAGTTGCTGGATCAGGGACGCCTGTCGCCGCAAGCCCACAAGACCATCCACGGCTTCCTCGGCAACGAAGGCGAAGCCCTGCTGGCCGCTGTCAACGATGGCGACACCGAAGCCAGCGCCCGCCTCGTGCGTGAACTGCTTGACCGTCACGGCACCGGCCGCGTGCTGTTCCGCAACACCCGCGCCGCCGTGCAAGGCTTCCCGGAGCGCAAGCTGCACCCGTACCCGCTGCCGTGCCCGGACGAATACCTCGAACTGCCGCTGGGCGATCACGCCGAGCTGTACCCGGAAGTCAGCTTCCAGGCCCAGCCGGACGCCAGCGAAGAAGATCGCTGGTGGAAATTCGACCCGCGCGTCGAGTGGCTGATCGATCAGTTGAAGATGCTCAAGCGCACCAAAGTACTGGTGATCTGCGCCCATGCCGAAACCGCCATGGACCTGGAAGACGCCCTGCGCGTGCGTTCCGGCATCCCGGCCACGGTGTTCCATGAGGGCATGAACATCCTCGAGCGTGACCGCGCCGCCGCCTACTTCGCCGACGAAGAGTTCGGCGCGCAAGTGCTGATCTGCTCGGAAATCGGCAGTGAAGGTCGCAACTTCCAGTTCTCCCATCACCTGGTGCTGTTCGACCTGCCGTCCCACCCCGATCTGCTGGAACAACGCATCGGTCGTCTGGACCGGATCGGCCAGAAGCACATCATCGAACTGCACGTACCGTACCTGGAAACCAGCCCGCAAGAGCGTCTGTTCCAGTGGTACCACGAAGCGCTGAACGCGTTCCTCAATACCTGCCCGACCGGCAACGCCCTGCAGCACCAGTTCGGCCCGCGCCTGCTGCCGTTGCTCGAAGAAGCCGATGATAGCGAGTGGCAAGCGCTGATCGACGAAGCCCGCACCGAGCGTGAGCGCCTGGAAGCCGAGCTGCACACCGGCCGTGACCGTTTGCTGGAGCTGAACTCCGGTGGCGCGGGCGAAGGCGATGCGCTGGTGGAAGATATCCTTGAGCAAGACGACCAGTTCGCGCTGCCGATCTACATGGAAACCCTGTTTGACGCCTTTGGCATCGACAGCGAAGACCATTCGGAAAACGCCCTGATCCTCAAACCGAGCGAAAAAATGCTCGACGCCAGCTTCCCGCTGGGCGATGACGAAGGCGTGACCATCACTTACGACCGCAACCAGGCGCTGTCTCGCGAAGACATGCAATTCATTACCTGGGAGCACCCGATGGTGCAGGGCGGCATGGATCTGGTGCTGTCCGGTTCCATGGGCAATACCGCCGTGGCGCTGATCAAGAACAAGGCGCTGAAGCCGGGCACCGTGTTGCTGGAACTGTTGTATGTCAGTGAAGTGGTTGCCCCGCGTTCGCTGCAACTGGGCCGCTATCTGCCGCCGGCCGCCCTGCGCTGCCTGCTTGATACCAACGGCAACGATTTGTCGTCCCGCGTTTCGTTCGAAACCTTGAACGATCAGCTTGAAAGCGTGCCGCGTGCCAGCGCCAACAAGTTCATCCAGGCCCAACGTGACCAGTTGACGCCACGGATCAACGCCGGTGAAGCGAAGATCCTGCCTCGCCACACAGAACGTGTCGCCGAGGCGCAGCGTCGCCTGGCCGCCGATACCGAAGAAGAACTGGCGCGCCTGACCGCGTTGCAAGCGGTCAACCCGACCGTGCGCGACAGCGAACTGGTGGCCCTGCGCAATCAACGCGAGCAAGGCCTGGCCATGCTCGACAAGGCTGCGCTGCGACTGGAAGCGATTCGGGTGCTGGTGGCGGGTTAACTTCCCTACCCCACCGCTATAAAAAGAAGGCCCGCAGCGATGCGGGCCTTTTTGTTTGCTTCAATTTCAGTAGTGCTGCTGATGGCCTCTTCGCGGGCAAGCCCGCTCCCACAGGGATTTCATATGCACTGAAGGTCCATGTGGGAGCGGGCTTGCTCGCGAAGGCGATCAGGCAGTCACCACAGAACCTTCAGTCTCACCCACCGCCACCAACCCTTCCTTCATCCGCCTGGCATCGCGCACAAAACACCGCGCAGCCAGGAACAGAAACACCACGGTGAACAACAGCGCCACCGGAATCAGGTACATCGCATCATGCAGGCCGACCGCCTTGAAGGCTTCGGTCATCTGCCCGGCACCGGCCGCCAGCATCGCCGAGTGGGCAAAGTGATCCGACAAGGCCCCGACCACCACCGGCCCCAGGCCACCGCCCAACAGATACAGCCCGGCAAAGAACAGCGCCATCGCCGTTGCCCGCAACCGCGGCTCGACCACATCCTGAATCGCCGTGTACACGCAGGTATAGAAGTTGTAGGCAAACAGCCAGCCGACACTGAATACAGCGACAAACACTCCGATTTCGATGCGCCCGGAATGCAGCGCCCATGCGGTGCAAACCGTCGAAATCATCAGGCTGAAGGCCGCAAACAACAATCGCCCATTGGCGACCCGTTGGTGAATCTTGTCCGCGATCCAGCCACCCAGAGTCAGGCCGAACAGCCCGGTCACGCCGACAATAACCCCGGTAGCAACCGCAGCTTCCTGCAATGGCATCAGGAAATAGCGTTGCAGCATCGGCACCAGAAACGAGTTGCAGGCATAAGTGGCGAAATTGAAACACAGGCCGGCCATCACCAGCCACAGGAAGGTCGGCACGGCCAATACCCGACGGATCGGCTGATCGATTTTTTCCTGCGAAACCTGAACGCTCTCGGCGGCGCCGCGCTTCGGTTCCTTGATGAAAAACATGAAGATCGCAAGGATCAGCCCGGGTACCGCCGCGATAAAGAACGGCGCGCGCCAGCTATCGAAGGCCTTGACCATCGCGCCGATGGTGAAGAACGCCAGCAACAGCCCCAATGGCAGCCCCAGCATGAAGATGCCCATGGCCCGCGCCCGGCGGTGAGCGGGGAATAAATCGCCGATCAGCGAGTTGGCGGCCGGCGCATAACTGGCCTCGCCGATGCCGATGCCCATGCGCACGACCAGGAAACTCCAGAAACTGCCCACCATGCCGTTAACGGCCGTCAGCCCGCTCCACACCGCCAGCCCCCAGCCCATCAGCTTGCTGCGCGAGCCGGTATCGGCCAGGCGCCCCAACGGCAGGCCGGCAATCGCGTAGACAATGGTGAATGCCGTACCGATGATCCCCAACTGGAAGTCACTGAGGTGCCATTCCATGCGAATGGGCTCGATGATAATGGCCGGGATGGTGCGGTCGAAAAAATTGAACAGGTTGGCCAGGAACAACAGGAACAGAATGCGCCAGGCATTCGCCGCTTGGGTCGAGTTCTGCATGGGTCCGTCTCTTTTATTGTTTTTGGGGCGTCACTGCCCCCGGACTTTGCAATCTAGACAGGCCGGCCATAACTGTCTGTCATTATTCGCCAGGCTGATACCTGCCCATGGCGCACAGCCTGTGGGAGCGGGCTTGCTCGCGAAAGCGGTGCGTCATTCAACAATTTTACTGACCGACCTGACGCATTCGCGAGCAAGCCCGCTCCCACAGGAGATACAGCGTTCGCAAGGTGGACATTTCGCAGTTCGTCCGGCCGATGAAAAATACCTTTCGCCCCCCCTTCCCAAGCCGTTGGCGAAGCCTAGAATAGCGGCCTTGCCCCTCCCTGCGTCTCCACTCTTCCTTACGATAATCGCCCATGTCCGAAGCCAGTCCGTGTCTGAATTGCGGTGCCTGCTGTTCTCATTTTCGCGTGTCATTTTTCTGGGGTGAATGCGCTTCGTCCGGGGGAACGGTACCCGATGAGCTTGTCGAGCAGATCAGCCCCAGTCGGGTCGCAATGCTCGGCACCGGCTGCAAACCCGTACGCTGCACCAGCCTGGTGGGAGACGTGGGCAGTACGGTGCAATGTTCGATTTACGAAAAACGCTCCAGCACTTGCCGGGAGTTCGAGGCTTCATGGGTCGATGGTGTGGCCAATCCCGATTGCGACGCGGCCCGTGCCGCTTTCGGCTTGCCGGCCCTGCAACCCGCGCTCGAGACGCCTCAGAAGCAATTCGCCTGAGTCATAGCACTAATCGCTATTAGGCTAATATCAAAAAAATTGGCATCAATGTGCCACTATCGCTTGCGCTCCATCCATGCCCTCTATACTCCAAGGCATTCGCCGGCGCTCCTTGCGCCAGCCTGAGGATAACAATGGGGCATGCTATGGAATGGCTTGGTTTGCATTTCCTTACCGAGCTACCAGAGAGTGGGCAGGTCATACTTAATTGCACACATGACCCTTTTCTGGTGCTGCTGGCTTATCTGGTCGCCTGTGTTGGCTGTTTCGCGACGCTGGACATGGCCGAACGGGTTGCTCACGCTGAAAAATCCGCGTCCCAGACGCGCTGGCGCTGGGTTGGCAGCGGATGCCTGGCTGGCAGTATCTGGGCCATGCACTTCGTCGCGATGCTGGCATTCCAGGCGCCTATCGATCTTTACTACCAACTGCCTGTCACGGTGTTCTCGCTAACCATCGCGCTGCTCGCCGCATGGCTGGCAATGCACACCCTCAGCCTCCCTGAATTGAGTTTGCCACAGTGTCTCAAGGCATCGATCGGGATCGGCCTGGGTATCGCGACCATGCATTACGTGGGCATGACGGCCATGCACTCCAATGCCGAGGTCTATTACCATCCGGGCCTGTTCGCCCTTTCCATCGCGATCGCAATCGGTGCCGCGCTGGCAGCCTTGTTGCTGGCATGGTACCTGCGAGACGGCACCGGCATGCTGCATCAGCTCTTCAAATACAGCGCCAGCCTGTTGCTCGGGGCTGGCATCCTCAGCATGCACCTCACGGCGATGGCCGCCTTCAACATGGTGCTGCCCGGCGACAGCCTGCCAGCGCAAACCGGCGAACACAGCCACCTGCAACTGGCACTGACCGTGACGGTCATAGCCCTGCTGATCATCGGCAGCAGCATCAGCGCGGCACTCGCGGACAAAAAACTGCAACACAAGGACAACGACCTGCAGCGAGTCAACTCCCTGGTCAGCCAACTGGACCAGGCGCGCATGTCACTGCAACAGGTGGCGCACTACGACCCGCTGACCAACCTGATCAACCGCCGCGGGTTCAACCAGATCTTCGCCGAAAAACTCATGGAGAAAACCAACGAAGGCGGGATGCTGGCGGTCATGTTCCTGGACATCGACCATTTCAAGCGGATCAACGACAGCCTTGGTCATGATGCCGGTGACGATCTGCTCAAAGTGCTTGCCCAACACATCAAGAGCTCGATTCGCAGTCACGAGGATGTGGTCGCGCGCTTCGGTGGTGACGAGTTCTGCCTGCTCATTAACCTGCATGATCGTGAGGAGGCGCGGCATATGGCCCAGCGCATCATGCTGAAAATGAAAGAGCCCATCGAGCTGGCCGGCAGGCGCATGGTCATGACCACCAGCATCGGCATCAGTCTGTTTCCGGAAGACGGCAAAACGTGTGAGGAACTGCTGAAGAACGCCGACCTGGCGCTGTATCAGTCCAAGGGCAGCGGTCGCAACGGGCTGAACTTTTTCAGCGCCAACCTGAAAGCCCGCGCCATACTGGAGCTGCAGCTGGAAGAAGAATTGCGCCACGCCCTGCGTGAAGACACCGGCCTGATGCTCTATTACCAGCCGATCTATGACCTCAAGACCGGTCAGGTCAGCAAGCTCGAAGCCTTGATTCGCTGGCAACACCCGGTCCACGGTTTACTCGTACCGGATCGTTTTATCGCCATCGCCGAGGCCAACGGCCTGATTGCCGAGCTGGACAACTGGGTGCTGCGCAAGGCCTGCGAGGATCTGGGCGAGTTGTCACGCAAAGGCTGTGAAGACCTCAGGATCGCCGTGAATTGCTCGCCGCTGAACCTCGCACGCGAAGAACTGGCCGATGAAATCGAGTACGCATTGCGGGTCGCCGGTGTGGCGCCCAACCGGCTGGAACTGGAAGTCACGGAAAACGCCTTGATGGGCAATATCGCCAACACACTGGTGTTGCTGCGACAGATTCGCGCCCTCGGCGTTTCGCTGTCGATCGATGACTTCGGCACCGGCTATTCATCCCTGGCCTACCTCAAGCGCTTGCCGCTCAACACGCTGAAAATCGACCGTTCATTCATCCAGGACATCCCCAAGGCCACCCAGGACATGGAGATTGTCCAGGCGATTATCGTCATGGCCCATACCCTGCACCTGCAAGTGGTCACCGAAGGGGTCGAAACCTTCGAGCAATACCAATTCCTGGAAAACCACGGCTGTGACTTCGTTCAGGGCTACCTGCTGAGCCGGCCGGTGCCATTGGCCGAGCTGCATCCAGTGCTGAACGAAATCAACCAGCGCAAGCACGCCTATACCGTCACGGCGCTGAGCCTGGCTCACGGTACATCTGCACTAATGTAGACGGGTCTTTCTCAAGGAATCCCTGACTCCCATGCAGGCGCATCAACTGTGCGGCCAGACCGCTGATCGGTGTCGCCGAGCCTTGTTCACGAGAAAACTTCACCGCTGAATCCAGATCCTTGAGCAGCGTCCGCACGTGCCACTTGACCGGCTCGAAACGGTTTTCAGCCATCTGCGGAGCCAGTATCTGCAACGGTTTCGAATCGGCAAAGCCGCCAGCCAGCGCTTCGGCGATCAGGCTTGCATCCACCCCCGAACGCTCCGCCAGCGCGACCACTTCGGCAATCACCAATGCATTGCAGGCGACGATCATCTGATTGCACGCCTTGGTCACCTGCCCAGCCCCGACGCCACCCATGTGTGTCACACGCTGTCCCAGGCTCAACAGAACAGGCCGGACCCGTTCCAGGTCCTGTACGTCACCGCCAACCATGATGGCCAGGCTGCCGGCTTCAGCCCCAACCACACCGCCGGACACCGGCGTGTCGAGCCAGCTCATGCCGGTTTTACCGGCGAGGTCTGCGGCCATTTCCCGCGTGGCGTTGGGTTCCAGACTGGAAAAATCCACCAGTAGCTGGCCTTTTTTCGCCCCTTCGATAATACCTGCCGGACCAAACACGACCTCGCGTACGACCGACGTATCCGCCAGGCACAACATCACCACGTCAGCGTGTTGGCACAGTTCGGCCGGGCTGGCGACCTGGCGTGCGCCTGCCTCCACCAGCGGCTTGCACTTGTCCGGATTGCGATTCCATACCGCCAGCGGATAACCCGCGGCCAGCAGGCGCCGGCACATCGGCAACCCCATCAGGCCGATCCCGGCAAACCCTAGCGAAGGTAGCGTTGACATCATTTAGCCTCCTTTTGATTAAAGATCACCGAATACTGGCCGATTCATCATGACTTAGGAAAGGATTCCCCCCGAGTGATGCTCAGGCTAAAGACCAAGGCATGGTCCAAGTACGCGCTGAAAAAAGACGCGATTCTATTCCGTGACGGTTCGACGACAGCAAGTCGGCCAACCAACCAGCCCAGGTAGATGGCGAACAATGACTTCTAAAAACAACCCGGCCACTGCGGTAACCGATCTGACGTTGAGCCCCGCGGCCAACAGCCCGTCATCACCGAAGCCATTGATTCAATCCCGTCCGTTGGCGACCCAGCAATACCTGTACTTCACCGAAACCAACACCGACCGCATCCTCGATAACCTCGACGGCCTGCGCGACATGGTGTTCCCGCGTGCACCGCATCTGGATGGCGACAACGAACAGCACAACGATCAGGAATTCCCGTCGGTGTGCCTGATCGGCCTGGGCCGCTGCGGCTCGAACATTGCGCTGGACGTGGCGGAACTGGTGTACAACGCCCGCAAGTTCTACCTCAACGAATTCAATAACGAAGACCGCTTGTCGCCGGACAAGCGCTTTGCCGAAAAGGGCTACAGCCCGGCCCAGTGGATTCGCAACAACCTGCGCCTGGGCCAGAACAAAAACACCAAGCCGGTGTTTCTGGTCGAGCCACTGGTGATGCTCGGCGACCTGGACAAGGACATTGCAGGGCGCATCCGCTTCTCGCGCAAGGGCGAAAAAAGCGGCTTCCTGCGCGACTACAGCAAGATGAAGATCATGGACTTGTCGGAAGTCCACGCCGGTGGCGCCGGTAACGCGCCGATCCTCGGCCAGTACCTGGCCAAGATCATCCTCAACAAGGACACCCAGCGTTTCTCCAGCCCTGACTGGAAGATGATTCACTCGTACCTGATCGACAGCTGCGGCATCAAGGCCAACCAATCGCGCCTGTATTTCTCGATCTTCAGTGCCGGCGGCGGTACCGGTTCGGGCATGGCCTCGGAGTTCGGCCTGGCCCAGCAGCACTCGTACATGAACAAAACGTTCGACACCAAGCCGATGGACGAGCACGACAGCAAGAGCGGCCATTCCTTCGTCTTCGAACCGATCTTCACCAGTGGCATCTGTGTACTGCCGAACATTTCCGATCACCGCAGTGAAATGTCCGAGGCGCTGCACATCAACGCCGGCCGCCTGCTGTGCAAATACCTGTCGGAAGAGTGGGACTTCTCCTACAACTTCGCCAACGAAGACAGCAGCGAAGCCAGCGTCATGGGCCGCATCCGCCCATGGAACGCGATGATGCTGATTTCCAACGACATCATGCGTTACGCCGAAGAGAACGATGACGGCAATATCCAGAACATTGATGTCAATGCCATGGAAAAGCATGCCAACCAATACATCTCGCAGCAGATCTTCAACATTCTGACGGCCCAGGCGGTTACCACCGACTACGACCAGAACTATTTCCGTCGCGCCGGCATCGACATCGGCGAAACCATCCGCCTGGACGCCAACGACCTGTTCATGAGCCTGGCCGGCCCGGTGGCAATTGCCTATGCCGAGTCCGTGGTGCCGGAAACCCCACCGCCGAGCAGCGACAAATTCAAGGTGTTCGAGAAAGAGCCGCAGCGCCTGAACATCGACGACCTGTTCTTCCGTTCAATCGACCTGCCGCACTTCAACAAGGTCACCCAGGCCATCGAAGGCATCAGCCTGTTGCCGATCGAATCCAAGCGCTATCGTGCGTCGCTGGAGCAGTACAAGAACTCGGGCTACGACGCGGCGGCCCTGCATGACCTGCACTTCTTCAAGAATTGCTCGTCGGTGGTGTCGATCGTTTCCTTGCCGAAGGACTACAAGCTGTCCTATATGGATCTAAACCGGTTGAAGACTCACCTCAACAGCCTGTTCCCCAACACCACGCTCAAGCGCTACGCGCTGGTGATCGGCGCCTCGGCCAACCTGTCGCTGACCACCCTGATCGCCAAGAGCCCGTGCCTGTCGGACGACTTCCTGACGTTGATCGTCGCCTTCATCAAGCGCTGCTTTGCGAAGTCGGCGTACCGTTTCGACGAAACCCTGGACAACTCGATCCTGGACTTCATCGTCCAGGAGGAGTTCGACGAAGGCCGCATCGACGACTTGCTCAACGAGTTCGAGAACCCGGCGAAGATCCTCGATACCAACTGGTACGCGATCAAGCCGATGTATGAGAAGAAGTACCGCGAGCTGATCAACGACAAGGAAAAATTCGTCTCGATCAACGACATCCGCCTGTCGCGCGATTGCGTGAAGAAAGCAATCAAGTACCTGCGCGAGATCTACCGTCACCGCATTGGCAAGACCAAGGTTATTTCGCTGAATAACCATACGGGCAAGACTGCTTACTAAGCGTCGCCCCCATTCGCGAACAAGCCCGCTCCCACATTCGACTGCATTCCTTCTGGAAGAACACGGTTAAATGTGGGAGCGGGCTTGCTCGCGAAGGCGGCTTTGAAAGCAGCACATATCAACATTCAGAAACAATTGAGCAGCTGTTCAGTTGCCCTCCCAACTGTTCCCGTTACGTTTACGTCACCGTGAAGCTGTGGCCTTTCTCCACGGCAACATGCCATCACGCTACTCGGCTACACACTTTTCCCCTTGAAAAGAGCGCACCAAGAAGGTGCAACCTTTTAAGCCTGCGCCCTTTCCTGAATCAGAATCCACGGCGAAACAACCACCGCCCACAACTGCGGATCACGTTCAAAAAGATCCAGCGCCCGCGTTTCAGACAGCTTGGCGAGCTTGTCAGCGGCCAGCCAGGCGGCCACTTTCTCCCCTTCATCCTGGGCAACGGCCTCGGCGGCGGCGATCAAATCCAGGCCGGGATCGACCCACAATAGGGCACCCTTGGCGAAGAACGGCTCCAGCTCTTTCCAGGTAATAGATGCGGTTTCACCAAGCAGCTTGGCATAGAGGGTGCTAGGTTCTTGATTCATGGGACTGTCCGGAAAAGAAATCGACGCGAATGATACCGTCGGTGGTCGGGCAGAAAAACCCGGATGCAATTGAGTGACCGAAATGAAAAGCGCAGGAAAGCCAGGGAATGCACTGAATCCGGCTATAAGCCCCTCAACGCCCCCGCCGCAATTCTGTCTTTTACTTTCAATAAAGCGACACTTGCAGGTTTTGCCCCCCGGCGCCGCCTTCCCAGGCCGACAATCGGCGCTCTACACTGTACCGGTACAGTTGCCGAGGGGCTTTTCCGGGGGAATGTCGCAGCTATCTGACCCGGTTCTGCTGCCCGAGGCGCCAGGACTATAAAAACTACAACAGTAAGAGTGGAGCACTATGACTAAGGCTACTAAGCAGATTTCCAAACTGTTTGCCGCTATGGTTCTGGCCGGGGTTGCCAGCCATTCGTTCGCAGCTGACACCATCAAGATCGGCATCGCCGGCCCTAAAACCGGCCCGGTCACTCAATACGGCGACATGCAGTTCATCGGCGCCAAGATGGCCATCGAGCAGATCAACGCCAAGGGCGGCGTCGACGGCAAGATGCTCGAAGCCAAGGAATACGACGACGCGTGCGACCCTAAACAAGCCGTGGCCGTCGCCAACAAAGTGGTCAACGATGGTGTGAAATTCGTTGTAGGTCACCTCTGCTCCAGCTCCACTCAACCGGCTTCGGACATCTACGAAGACGAAGGCGTGATCATGATCACCCCTGCTGCTACCAGCCCGGACATCACCACCCGGGGTTACAAAATGGTGTTCCGCACCATCGGTCTGGACAGCGCCCAGGGCCCTGCCGCCGGCAACTACATCGCCGACCACGTCAAGCCGAAAATCGTAGCGGTGCTGCACGACAAACAGCAGTACGGTGAAGGCATCGCCACCGCCGTGAAGAAAACCCTCGAAGGCAAAGGCGTCAAGGTTGCCGTGTTCGAAGGTCTCAATGCCGGTGACAAGGACTTCTCCTCGATCATCCAGAAGCTCAAGCAAGCCAACGTCGACTTCGTCTACTACGGCGGCTACCACCCGGAGCTGGGCCTGATCCTGCGCCAGTCCCAGGAAAAGGGCCTGAAAGCCAAGTTCATGGGACCTGAAGGCGTCGGCAACGATTCCATCTCGCAAATTGCCCAGAACGCTTCAGAAGGCCTGCTGGTGACCCTGCCGAAATCCTTCGACCAAGACCCTGCTAACAAGGCTCTGGTTGATGCGTTCGCCGCCAAGAAGCAGGACCCGAGCGGCCCGTTCGTGTTCCCGGCTTACTCGGCCGTCGAAGTGATCGCCGAAGGTATCAAGTCCGCCAAGAGCGAAGACACCTCCAAGGTGGCTGAAGCCATTCACGCTGGCACCTTCAAGACCCCGACTGGCGACCTGAGCTTCGACGCCAAGGGCGACCTGAAGGACTTCAAGTTCGTGGTCTACGAGTGGCATTTCGGTAAACCAAAGACCGAAGTTTCGCCTCAGTAAACTGGCTCCATAAGTAATAGAGCCCACTGCGCGAGCAGTGGGCTTTGTTTTACGAGATTAATGAGTCAGAGTCCCGCGATCCGGGAGCTGACTTGCCTGAAAATCTTAAAACCGTCACCAGCGGTTCGCTGGCAAACGCTTGTGCGAAGGTGGCCACAGACCACACAGCCCGGGCCGGAACATGACTCCACCAGTGAAATGCGTATCAGGTTTTTAGGAGCGTTGTAATGCCTGAGATCTATCACTTCTTCCAACAGCTGGTTAATGGGATGACCATTGGCAGCACCTATGCCCTTATAGCCATTGGCTACACAATGGTTTACGGCATTATTGGAATGATCAACTTCGCCCATGGCGAGGTCTACATGATCGGTTCCTACGTGGCCTTCATCGTCCTTGCCGGACTGGCCATGCTGGGTATCCATTCTCTGCCACTGTTGATGACCGCCGCATTCCTGGCGACCATCGTTGTTACCAGTGCCTACGGCTACAGCATCGAACGGATCGCCTACCGCCCCCTGCGGGGCAGTAACCGCCTGATCCCGCTGATCTCGGCCATCGGCATGTCGATCTTCCTGCAAAACTCCGTACTGCTCTCGCAGGACTCCAAGGACAAATCGATCCCCAACCTGATTCCGGGCAGCTTCAGCTTCGGTCCGGGCGGCGCACAGGAAGTGCTGATCTCCTACATGCAGATCCTGGTGTTCGTGGTGACCCTGGTGGTGATGCTCTGCCTCACCCAGTTCATCTCGCGTTCACGCCTGGGACGTGCCTGCCGGGCCTGTGCCGAAGACATCAAGATGGCCAACCTGCTGGGCATCAACACCAACAACATCATCGCCCTGACCTTCGTTATCGGTGCCGCCCTGGCGGCCGTGGCGGCTGTATTGCTCAGCATGCAGTATGGCGTGATCAACCCGAACGCCGGATTCCTGGTGGGCCTCAAGGCCTTTACCGCGGCGGTACTGGGTGGCATCGGCAGCATTCCGGGCGCCATGCTCGGTGGCCTGGTGCTGGGGGTGGCCGAAGCATTCGGCGCCGATATATTCGGTGACCAGTACAAGGACGTGGTGGCTTTCGGCCTTCTGGTTCTGGTGTTGTTATTCCGGCCAACCGGCCTGTTGGGGCGTCCGGAGATTGAGAAAGTATGACTAGGAATCTTAAACAAGCGCTGTTCAGCGCCCTGCTGGTCTGGGCCGTGGCCTATCCGGTACTCGGTCTGAAACTGTCCATCGCCGGCATCAACCTCGAAGTACTGGGTGCCAGTACCTCTACGCTGTTCATCATCACCGCCAGCTCGGTGCTGATGTTCCTGCGGGTGCTGTTCGACAAGCAGTGGAGCACCATGATGAAGTCAGCGCCGAAAGGCTCGCTGGTTTCGCCGAAGGTCAGCCACTTCATGACCCTGCCCAGCACCCAACGCTGGATCATCATGGGGTTGATCGTGGTCGCTCTGGTGTGGCCGTTCTTCGGCTCGCGCGGTGCGGTGGATATCGCCACGCTGATTCTGATCTATGTACTGCTCGGTCTGGGCCTGAACATCGTGGTCGGTCTGGCGGGGTTGCTCGACCTGGGCTACGTCGGTTTCTACGCGGTGGGCGCCTACAGCTATGCGCTGCTGTCGCACTACTATGGCCTGAGCTTCTGGATCTGCCTGCCGATCGCCGGGTTGATGGCGGCCACCTTCGGTTTCCTGCTGGGTTTCCCGGTACTGCGTTTGCGCGGTGACTACCTGGCGATCGTGACCCTGGGCTTCGGTGAGATCATCCGTCTGTTCCTGCGTAACCTGACAGACCTCACCGGCGGACCGAACGGCATCAGCAACATTCCCAAACCGTCGCTGTTCGGCCTGAGCTTCGATAGAACGGCCGCCGAAGGCATGCAGACCTTCCACGAGTACTTCGGCCTGACCTACAACCCCGTCAGCAAGGTGGTTTTCCTCTACCTCGTTGCGTTGTTGCTGGCGCTGTTCGCGCTGTTCGTGATCAACCGCCTGCTGCGCATGCCGATCGGTCGTGCCTGGGAAGCCTTGCGTGAAGACGAAATCGCCTGCCGTGCCCTGGGCCTGAACCCGACCGTGATCAAGCTGTCGGCCTTCACCCTGGGTGCCTGCTTCGCCGGTTTCGCCGGTAGCTTCTTCGCCGCGCGTCAAGGGCTGGTCACGCCAGAATCGTTCACCTTCATCGAGTCGGCCACCATCCTCGCCATCGTGGTGCTGGGCGGCATGGGCTCGCAGTTGGGCGTGGTCCTCGCGGCTGTCGTGATGATCCTGTTGCCCGAGCTGATGCGTGACTTCAGCGAATACCGCATGTTGATGTTCGGCGCCCTGATGGTGCTGATGATGATCTGGCGTCCTCAAGGTCTGCTGCCCATGCAACGTCCTCACATGGAGCTGCGTAAATGAGCCGCGAGATCCTTAAAGTAGAAAATCTGAGCATGCGCTTCGGCGGTTTGCTGGCGGTCAACGGCGTAGCCCTGAGCGTGAAGGAAAAGCAGGTCGTGGCTCTGATCGGCCCCAACGGCGCCGGCAAGACCACCGTGTTCAACTGCCTGACCGGCTTCTACAAGCCGAGCGGCGGCAGCATCCTGCTGGACGGCGAGGCCATCGAGGGCCTGCCCGGCCACAAGATCGCCCTCAAAGGCGTGGTGCGTACTTTCCAGAACGTGCGGCTGTTCAAGGACATGACCGCGGTCGAGAACCTCTTGATCGCACAGCACCGTCACTTGAACACCAACTTCCTGTCCGGCCTGTTCAAGACCCCGTCATTTCGCAGAAGCGAACGCGAGGCCATGGAGTACGCCGAGTACTGGCTGGACAAGGTTCACCTCAAGGAGTTCGCCAACCGTCCGGCCGGCACCCTGGCCTACGGTCAGCAACGTCGCCTGGAAATCGCCCGCTGCATGATGACCCGCCCTCGGATCCTCATGCTCGACGAACCAGCCGCCGGCCTGAACCCGAAGGAAACCGAAGACCTCAAGGCGCTGATCAGTGTGCTGCGTGAAGAACACAACGTCACCGTGCTGCTGATCGAGCACGACATGAAACTGGTCATGAGCATTTCCGACCACATCGTCGTGATCAACCAGGGCACCCCCCTGGCCAACGGTACGCCGGAACAGATCCGCGACAATCCTGAAGTGATCAAAGCCTACCTGGGGGAAGCGTAAATGCTGCAGTTCGAAAACGTTTCCACCTTCTACGGCAAGATCCAGGCCCTGCACAGCGTCAACGTCGAAGTCCGTCAGGGCGAGATCGTGACCCTGATCGGCGCCAACGGTGCCGGCAAGTCGACCCTGCTGATGACGCTCTGCGGTTCGCCGCAGGCCCACAGCGGCAGCATCCGCTACATGGGTGAGGAACTGGTCGGTCAGGACTCCTCGCATATCATGCGCAAGAGCATTGCCGTGGTGCCGGAAGGTCGTCGGGTGTTTTCCCGCCTGACAGTGGAAGAAAACCTCTCCATGGGGGGGTTCTTCACCGACAAGGGCGATTATCAGGAACAGATGGACAAGGTCCTCGGACTTTTCCCGCGCCTGAAAGAACGCTTCGCCCAGCGTGGCGGCACCATGTCCGGCGGCGAACAGCAAATGCTCGCCATCGGCCGTGCGCTGATGAGCAAGCCCAAGCTGTTGCTGCTCGACGAACCTTCTCTGGGCCTGGCACCGATCATCATCCAGCAGATCTTCGACATCATCGAACAGCTGCGCAAGGACGGTGTGACCGTGTTCCTGGTCGAACAGAACGCCAACCAGGCGCTGAAGATCGCTGACCGCGCCTACGTTCTGGAGAACGGCCGGGTGGTGATGCAAGGCACCGGCGAAGCGCTGCTGACCGACCCGAAAGTGCGCGAAGCGTACCTCGGCGGCTAAGCCTTTGCGGTAAAACAAAAAACGGCCTTTGCAGGCCGTTTTTTTATGCCTGGCACCTTTTCCACAACGTTGAAGATCCCTTGTGGGAGCGGGCTTGCTCGCGAATAGGGAGGGTCAGTCGACATTGTTGTTGTCTGACACGCCGCATTCGCGAGCAAGCCCGCTCCCACAGGTTTTATGCAATCCATTACAAGCGGTCCAACACCTCCCCACTGCGCTTGAACCAGCCAATCAAATAATCCGCCAGCACCTGCGTGCGCTTGGGCAACCCACCCTGATACGGATGCACCAGGTACATCGGCATGCTACGGGTCTGATAATCGCGCAGGAGCCATCGCAAACGCCCGTCGGCCAGTTCTGTTGGCAAACAGTAGGATGGCAGGCGCGCAATACCGGCGCCGACCAGTGCGGCTTTCTTCAACAGGTTGTAGTGGTTGCTGGCGAACGGCCCCGACACCTTTACCCGCAATAACTCGTGCTGCTGGTGATACAACCATTCTTCACGGCCGCTGTAATGGCTGTTGAGCAGGCAGCGATGCCCGGCCAGCGCCTGGGGCGTTTGCGGTTCACCGTATTGCTCCAGATAGGCCGGGCTGGCACAGGTCAACTCTTGCCACGCCAGCAGTGGACGCGCCACCAGTCGTTGGTCAATGGCCACGTCCGAGCGAATCGCCAGGTCGAAGCCGTCACGGGACAGATCGCGGTAACTGTTGTTGAGCTCCAGTTCGATCTGCACCTGAGGGTATTTGGCGGAGAACTCCAGCAACAGGCCATCGAAGAAGGTTTCCCCGAGCGACACCGGAACCGTCATCCGCACCGGACCAGTCATGTCGTCCTTCAGACGCGCCAGGGCCTGACGCGCCCGCTCGACTTGCACCACCAGTGCCTGGGCCTGAGGCAACAACGCAGCCCCGGCCGCGGTCAGGCTCAAGCGGCGGGTGGTACGCTGCAACAGCACCACGCAAAACTGCGCTTCCAACTGGCTGATACGCTTGGACAACTGGCCTTTGCTGCAACCGAGCTGCTGCGCCGCCAGAGTGAAACTTCCTGCTTCGATCAATACGGCGAACGCGGCCAGGTCATCCATCTCGCTCACGGATTGTTTCCATTTGAAAACCAAAGGTTGCCTATTAGTGCGCTTATCCCAAGAAAAAACCACCCTAAACTAAAACCTCGTTCAACCCACACGAGGATCACCCCTATGAAAATTCTTTTGATCGGCGCAAACGGCACCATCGGTTCGGCAGTCGACAAGGAGCTGTCCCCACGCCACGAAATCATCCGCATCGGTCGCACCAGCGGCGACTTTCAGGTGGACATCAGCGACAGCGCCTCGATTCGCAAACTGTTCGAGCAGACCGGCAAATTCGATGCGCTGGTGTGTGCCGCCGGCAACGTGACCTTTGCGCCGCTCAACGAAATGACCGCAGAAAGTTTTGCCCTGGGCCTGAAAGACAAACTGATGGGCCAGGTCAACCTGCTGCTGATCGGCCGCGAATTCGCCAATGACGGCGCCTCGTTCACCCTCACCAGCGGTGTCCTCAGCCACGATCCGATTTACAGCGGTGCCTCGGCAGCGCTAGTCAATGGCGCGCTGGACAGTTTCGTCCGCGCCGCCGCCATCGAGCTGCCACGTGGCCTGCGCGTGAACTCGATCAGCCCCAACGTGCTGGTCGAAGCCATGGGCAAATACGCACCGTACTTCCGCGGCTTCAAGCCGGTTCCTGCGGCGGATGTGGCATTGGCCTACGCCAAAAGTGTGGAAGGGTTGCAGACGGGCCAGACGTTTCACGTGGGTTGAACTGGCTCGGCATGCGGCGCTGCTTCAGCGTCGCATCAGGGTGTCGAAGGCTCCAGCAATGTGGGCAGAAGATCGCGGGCAATTTTGCGCGGCACGACTATCATCAGCCCCGGGCCTTCGATCACCGAATGAATCATCGTGTTCGATACCGCTATGCCGTTGATCGAAAGCTGCAAGTAATTATGCATTTCCTGGTGCGTTACGAGGGCCAATCGGCGCTGCGCGTCGGGGCTTAGCTTCACTATTAGCCCCATGCTATCCGGATTCGCATTGTCAGCCCGTCTGAGTTCCAGCGTCATTTCGGTAAAGTCCGTCTCCGATGAAAACGCGATTTCTGCCGCTAGACACTGTAGCGCCCCCAACATTGCTAACACTGCAAAAACCAGCTTGCCTGCACTTTTCATACGACCTCCTCTCACAGAAAGGTCGACGAGGTTACGGCAAAGTCCCTCTCGCCCTGGTGCCTGAAGTAAAGCCGAATGTTACTTGCGCAGCTTCGCTCCGGTGACAAGTCCAACTCATGGGTTGTGGTGAACGGTCAGCCTGAGTAACGTGGCGGCACTTGTCAGGAGACCCAAAGATGCGTGTTGCCCGTTCCTTAGTCCTCATTGCCCTGCTTCCGCTGTTCGCCGCTTGCCAGTTGTTCGAGGGTGAGCGGCAGAGCGCCTCCCATGTCGGCCAGACACGCATGCAAGGCCAGTTGACCGCGGCTGACGGCAAACTGGTGTTCCAGCCGTGCAACCAGGCAAACCGCTATGTGGTCAACGACACGGGCGGTACCAGCGTCCTGCAACAGTCCGCAAGCCTGGCGGATAAGCAGGGCAAGCTGTTTACCGACGTGCGCGGGCGGGTTGTGGCCGGCAGCGGCGGTGACGGCCAGCTCGATCTGGAGCAGCTGTACCGCGTCGAACGATCGGGCAGCGCGTGCGACGATCCGAATTTCAAGCAACTGATCCTGCGCGCCGCCGGCCACGCCCCGGAATGGAGCGTGAAAGTCAGCGGTAAAGGCATGGTCATCGACCGCGCCGGTCAGCCTCCCCTCGCCGTGCCCTACGTCGAAGAACAACTGGGCGACGGCCGCTTCAACCTCAGCACCGAAGCCAACAATCAGCACATCGAGTTGTGGGTCGCACCGCAACGTTGCGTCGACAGCGGCACTGGCAGCATCCAGCACATGAGTGCCGAACTGCGTATCAACGGCCAGGTGCAGCGCGGTTGCGGGTATTTCGGCGGATCGCGCGACGACTGATCGTTTAAGCCTCACGGGACTGCGCCATTGCGGCTTATAATCGCCGGCTTCAAACGCCCTGGCGCAGTTGTGCGCCCCGCGAACCGGATCCCGCCATGTTACGAATCACCGAACTCAAGCTGCCGATCGACCATCCCGATGAAGACCTGCGCCCTGCCATCGTGCAGCGCTTAGGGCTTGCCAGCGATGACCTGCTCGATTTCACCTTGTTCAAGCGCAGCTACGATGCGCGTAAAAAGTCCTCCGAGCTGTGCTTCATCTACACCATCGACCTTGAAGTTCGCGATGAGGCGGCGGTGCTGAACAAGTTCGCCGATGACCGTAACGTCAACGTGGCACCGGATGTCAGCTACAAAATGGTCGGCCAGGCGCCGACCGATCCGAGCACGCGTCCGATCGTGGTCGGCTTCGGCCCGTGCGGGATTTTCGCCGGGCTGCTGCTGGCGCAAATGGGCTTCAAGCCGATCATCCTTGAACGTGGCACCGAAGTGCGCCAGCGCACCAAGGACACCTGGGGCCTGTGGCGCAAAAGCGTGCTCAACCCGGAATCCAACGTGCAATTCGGCGAAGGCGGCGCGGGGACATTCTCCGACGGCAAGCTCTACAGCCAGATCAAGGATCCGAAATTCCTCGGCCGCAAAGTCCTGCACGAGTTCGTCAAGGCCGGTGCACCGGAAGAAATCCTCTATGTCAGCAAGCCGCACATCGGTACGTTCCGCCTGACCGGTGTGGTGGAAAACATGCGTGAGCAGATTCGCGCCCTCGGCGGCGAAGTGCGCTTCCAGCAGCGGGTCACCGACGTGTTGATCGAAGACGGCCAACTGATCGGCGTCGAACTCAGTGGCGGCGAGCAAATCCACTCGAAACACGTGATCCTGGCCCTCGGCCACAGTGCCCGCGACACGTTCCGCATGCTCCACGGCCGTGGCGTGTTCATGGAAGCCAAGCCGTTCTCGGTGGGTTTCCGCATTGAGCACCCGCAGTCGCTGATCGACCGCGCACGCCTGGGCAAGTACGCCGGCCACCCGAAACTGGGCGCCGCCGACTACAAACTGGTGCACCACGCCAAGAACGGCCGGTCGGTCTACAGCTTCTGCATGTGCCCGGGCGGCACCGTGGTGGCGGCGACGTCCGAGCCGAACCGCGTAGTGACCAATGGCATGAGCCAGTACTCGCGTAACGAGCGCAATGCCAACTCCGGGATCGTCGTCGGCATCACCCCGGAAGTCGATTATCCGGGCGGCCCACTGGCCGGTATCGAGTTGCAGGAGCGCCTGGAATCCCACGCCTTTGTGCTGGGCGGCAGCAACTACGAAGCCCCGGCGCAACTGGTCGGCGATTTCATCGCGGGCAAACCGTCCACCGAACTGGGCAGTGTCGAGCCGTCCTACAAGCCGGGTGTTGCCTTGGGCGATCTGGCCCTGGCCTTGCCAGCGTTCGCCATCGAAGCGATTCGCGAAGCCTTGCCGGCATTCGAGAAGCAGATTCGCGGTTACTCGCTGCACGACGCGGTGTTGACCGGGATCGAGACCCGCACCTCCTCGCCGCTGCGTATTACCCGCAATGAGTCGATGCAGAGCCTGAACGTGAAAGGCTTGTTCCCGGCCGGTGAAGGTGCCGGTTATGCGGGCGGGATTCTGTCGGCGGGTGTCGACGGAATTCGCATTGCAGAAGCAGTGGCCCGGGACATCCTCGGTCTCGAGGCCTGATTCTAGCAATCTGAAACAACACAAAACCCTGTGGGAGCGAGCTTGCTCGCGATAGCAGTAGATCAATCAACATAAGTGTTGAATGTGATACCGCTATCGCGAGCAAGCTCGCTCCCACATTGCTTTCTGTGTCAGATGGATTTCAGATATTGGCGCGCAAAACCGAGTCCGGCAGCGGCTCCCCTTTCTCCACCGTCGCGGCCACCGCAGCCATCGAACCACTCAACTCATACCCCTGGGCCTTGAGCCACTCCGGATCGTAATAGGTCGTGGCGTAACGCTCGCCGCTGTCACACAGAATCGCCACCATCGACCCCGTCTCCCCAGCCGCTTTCATGTGCTGAGCGGCCATCAAGGCGCCGATCAGGTTGGTCCCGCTCGACCCGCCCACATGCCGCCCCAGACGCTCGGCCAGGTAGTGCATGGCCGCCAGTGACAGTGCATCCGGCACCTTGACCATGGCGTCGATCACCTTGGGCAGAAACGACGCTTCCACACGCGGCCGGCCAATGCCTTCGATGCGCGAGCCGTGATCCAGGCGCAGGCTGGCATCGCCGGTCTGGTAGTAATCGAAGAACACCGAACGCTCGGCATCGGCACACAGCACACGGGTGCAATGCTGGCGATAGCGCACGTATCGGCCCAACGTGGCCGTGGTGCCGCCAGTGCCTGGGCTGGAAATCAGCCAGCTCGGCTCGGGATGCTGCTCGAAACGCATTTGATGAAAGATCGACTCGGCGATGTTGTTGTTCGCCCGCCAGTCGGTGGCGCGCTCGGCATAAGTGAACTGGTCGATGAAATGCCCGTCGTGCTCACGCGCCAGACGCTCGGACTCGGCGTAGATCTGGGTCGGATCGTCCACCAGATGGCTTTGGCCACCATAGAAGGCGATTTGCGCGATCTTTTCTTTGGACGTGGTCGCTGGCATCACCGCAATGAACGGCAAGCCCAGCATGCGCGCGAAATATGCTTCGGAAATCGCCGTGGAACCGCTGGAAGCTTCAATGACCGGCGCTCCGGGTTTGAGCCAGCCGTTACACAGCGCATACAGGAACAGCGAGCGAGCCAGGCGGTGCTTGAGGCTGCCCGTGGGGTGGCTGGACTCATCCTTGAAATACAACTCGATGCCCGGAAAACCCGGCAGCGGCAAGGGGATCAAGTGGGTGTCGGCGCTGCGCTGGAAATCGGCTTCGATGATCCGGATCGCTTCGCGGGACCACTGTCGGTTGTCGCTCATGATGGTTTTCTCGTTGAATCGGGCAGGAGTCGGCCTTTTAACAAGGCTCATCCAACAAGCTTAGGAAAAAACCTACATCCAGCACAGGTACAGCTGAGGTTCAATACGCCCGGCAACTGCTAGGCTCAGGTCGCAGCTGACGGATCACCCTGTAACGGTATATAACAAAAAAGAATATAACTTTTGTTTTAACAACTAACAGTACTTGTTAGGGTGTAACACCTTTTGAACTCACAGATGGAGAGCGACCTTGCCTCTGCGTAGCACTTTCACGCGTTTCTTTCAGTTGGAAGCTGCCAGCGGTCTGTTACTGATCGCCGCTGCCGTTCTGGCTCTAATCATCAACAACTCGCCGCTGTCGTGGTTGTACAACGGCCTGCTGGACACCCCCGTGGTGGCCCAGATCGGCGCGCTGAAAATCGCCAAGCCGTTGCTGCTGTGGATCAACGACGGCCTGATGGCGCTGTTTTTCCTGCTGATCGGCCTGGAAGTGAAGCGTGAAGTCCTCGACGGCCAGCTGTCCAAACCGTCGCAAATCGTCCTGCCCGGTGCCGCCGCCATTGGTGGCATGGTGGTGCCGGCGCTGATCTACTGGTACCTCAATCGCGACACGCCACCGGCCCTGAACGGCTGGGCAATCCCGACCGCCACCGACATCGCGTTCGCCCTTGGCGTGCTGGCACTGCTGGGTAAACGGGTTCCGGTCTCGCTGAAGCTGTTCCTGATGACCCTGGCGATCATCGACGACCTCGGCGCGATCATCATCATTGCGATCTTCTATTCCGGCGCGCTGTCGACCCTGTCCCTGGCGCTGGCTGCGGCCTGTATTGCGACACTGATCGGGATGAACCGGTTGGGCGTGGTGAAACTCGGGCCCTACATGATCGTTGGCTTGATTCTCTGGGTCTGCGTGCTCAAGAGCGGTGTCCACGCCACGCTGGCCGGCGTGACCCTGGCCTTCTGCATTCCGTTGCGCACGAAAAATGCCGAACCCTCGCCCCTGCTGACCCTGGAACACGCCCTGCATCCGTGGGTGGCCTACGGCATCCTGCCATTGTTCGCCTTCGCCAATGCCGGCCTGTCCCTGAGCGGCGTCACCGTCGAAAGCTTCACCCACCACGTACCCATGGGCATCGCCATCGGGCTGCTGCTGGGCAAAACCGTCGGTGTCTTCGGCCTGACCTGGCTGGCGGTGAAGACCGGTATCGCCGCCCTGCCCCAAGGCGCCAACTGGGGCCAGATACTGGGCGTGGCGATTCTCTGCGGCATCGGGTTCACCATGAGTCTGTTTGTCGGCTCGCTGGCCTTCGAGCCGGGCGTGAGTGATTTCGCCGGGATGGATCGCATGGGCATTTTGACTGGCTCCATCCTGGCTGCGCTGATCGGTTATGCCGTGACGGCGATGGCGAGTCGCAAAAGCACCGCACTGGCCTCCTGAAAAACAGCGACAAATCCTGGCGTCATTCGAGACGCGTCCTACAGCCACACTCAATCACCTTGGTTAACGTCGCGCAGCCCCCTTTAAGGGGCTGCCGATGGACGCGACCAAGGACGAACAGTGGCTGGCACCAAGAACATTCCCCTCATTAAAAACCCGCCGTCGGGTGACGGGCACCACGTCACCTGGCGCCCCATGACGGCCAGCGAACTCGCCACGCGGGAAGCCCGGCAAAAGGCCTACGAGGCCATGCTCGCCAGGCAGCAGGCTTACATGGACCGTCGCGACGTCGCGGCGAAAAAAGTGGAAATGGCTCGCGCAGGTTGCGTATTCGCCAAGTCCTGCAAGCTGCCTGACGCCATCATCGACTACACCAATCCTTCTGGCATGGTGCCGACCGACAGCCTCGGGGATTACGGCGAAATCGCCTGGCTTGGCGGCCGCAACGTCGACGACGACGGTGTGCTGAATCTGCAACGGATCAGTGGCAGCACAGTTGCGCTAGGCGTTGGCCGCCTGGCCCTGAGCGCTCCGGATCTCGCCGCCCCGGCCATCGGTGCCGTCGGAACTGCGGCTACCGCGACATTGGCCGGGCTGGTCGCGTTGTTCTGGACACCCAGCCTGGGCGACAGCGCCCTCTACACCGAAGACCAGCTCCGCGCCCTCAAACAAGCCCGCACCCGCGTGCGCCTGCAGATCGAGCAACAAGCCGACGGCAGCCTCAAGGGTTACGCCTTCTATACCGGGAGGAATCGCGACTGGGAAATGGTCGATGTCGTACAGCTCACTTCACGCGACAGCCAATACGTCGCCGACCTCGGCGAAGGCATCGAACTGATCTGGACCCCGGCCGAAGACGGCTCCGACACCCTCGGCATCCCCGCCCTGCAAGCCGCACCCCAAGCACCGCATATCTGGGTTTTTCCGCCGACGAAACAGGCTGACAACATCATCGTCGATCCGGTTTATCCGCCGGATTACAAGGATTTCATTCTGGTGTTTCCGGTGGGGTCGGAGGTTAGGCCGGTTTATATTGTGGTGAGTGTTTCTAACCACAAATACCATCCCGCGCCGACAGGGCTTGCCGCATTTCCTAATGCGACTAAAGCTCCTCGTAAAACAGCAGTTAAAGGCGGCGGTGGTCTCAGGCGGCGCTGGAAAACTCCAAAAGGATTAATTTTTGAATGGGACTCGCAGCATGGAATGGTCGAAATGTATGACAAACGTGGCCGTCATATCGGTGAATTTAATCCGACAACGGGCGAGCAAACCAAACCTGCAGATAGCACCAGGAAAGTAGAACCATGATCTACATAATTGAAGCCTTCGATAGAGAAAGCGAATTCCTCGTATTCGAAGAAAAGTTACCGAATGGGTGCGACCAAGAGCTGAAAACAATTATGGGGTGGACGTCGGACCAACAGGGGTGGGAAGGATACGACCTGACATCCGAACAGCTTGAGGCTCTGGAAAGAATACTGGGAAAGAAAATTCATAATCCAGCGTTGATATTCCAGCTCAGTTGCAACGTTTAGATGCTAAAGCATTCGACCACCTGCTTCAGAACGTAAAAACCCCGACCAGTCTCCTGATCGGGGTTTTTCTTTTACCCGTATTTCCGCTTAGTGCGAAACGCGGCTGGTGCCACCCACACTGGCGATGCGCACACGCTCGCCAACACGGAATACTTCGTTTGGCTGAACTTCCTGGACGTAGGCGCGCATGCTGCCATCGTCTTCGCGTACGGTGATTTCCACGCCCTGGGTGCGGGTCAGGCCTTCTTCCGCGGCCGAACCAATCAGGCCGCCGGCGACTGCGCCAATGACCGCGGCAACGATACTGCCCTTGCCGCCACCAACGGAGCTGCCGCCAACGCCACCGACCACTGCACCTGCAGCGCCGCCGATCGGGGTTTTAGTGCCTTCGATTTTCACCGGGCGCAATGCTTCGATGGTGCCCATGCGAACGGTCTGCACGCGACGCGCCTCGTCACGGGAATAGGAGTCACCGCTCAGGCTCGATTGGCAGCCAGTGAGCAGCATCGCCATCGTGGAAAAGGAAGCAACCAACAGAACAGACTTACGCATAGCATCAACTCCAAAAAAACAGATATTCATTAAACTCCACAGCTTGACGCCTGTCACGACACCACCGGAGTAAAGTTGGTTTGATTCAGGCTCCGTTAAGACGCCTCCACGAACTCACACAGTAGTGGCAAAATCAGAAAGCCGCCCCACTGGCCAAGGACTTTCATGGACTACTTTATCATCGTCGTCACGACGCTTGCCGGTTTGTATTTCCACGGGTGGCTGTACGTACGGATCAAACGCTGGATGGACCGCGACCTGGCGCTAGCGCTGGCCGGCAAAGACGAGCAGAAAAAAACCTTCATGCTCGAACAATTGGCGAGTGCTCAGGCGCAGAAGATCAAGCGTCGAGACTTGCCGAAGTGGCTGGAGGCCGCTGCGGCAGGTTATCCCGGTCGCTAGACGGCTCAGGGTGCCAGACGTTCAAGAGTCCAGTCGGCGCCCTGCCGGCGGTAATTGAGACGGTCATGCAGACGGCTTGGGCGGCCCTGCCAGAATTCGATGCGTTCCGGCAGCAAGCGATAACCGCCCCAGTGTTCAGGGCAGTGCGGCTGGGTGTCGCTGAAACGTTGCTCGGTGTCCTTGAGCAGCGTTTCGAGCTCGCTACGATCGGCGATCACGCGGCTCTGCGGCGATGCCCAGGCGCCGAGGCGACTGCCCAGCGGACGGACCTGAAAATAGGCGTCAGACTCCTCAGGCGTCACCTTCACCACCCGCCCTTCGATACGCACCTGGCGCTCCAGCGCCGGCCAGAAAAACGTCATGGCCGCGAACGGATTCACGGCCAGGTGCTGCCCCTTGGCGCTTTCGTAGTTGGTGAAAAAGGTGAAGCCCTGTTCGTCCAGGCCCTTGAGCAACAGAATGCGACAGTGTGGTCGACCGTCCTGGTCGACGGTGGCCAGGGTCATGGCGTTGGCTTCCACGGGTGCCTGTTCGGTTTTCACCGCGTCGGCGAACCACTGGTGGAACAGCGCAAACGGCTCAGCCGGTGCTTGTGCCTCGGTCAGGCCATCACGGGTGTAGTCACGACGCATATCAGCCAGGCCCTGGGTCATGGCGCATTCCTTTTGGTTAACGAATCACTGCTTAGCAGTATCGGTGGCGACAACCTTCTTGTCAGCCGCGGCGGCTTTGGCTGGCACGGTCTTCTTTGCCGGCGTTGCGGTTTTCGCGGGTGTTTTCTTGGCCGGTGCTTTTTTGGCTGGTGCTTTTTTCGTGGTCGGGACGGTCGCTTTTTTAGCGGCCGGGGCCGGTGTAACAGGCTTGGCGACCGGTTTGATGTCAGGGGCAGCGACCATGGTCACAGGGGCTGGCGCCGGCATGTTGTACTTGCTCAGCAGCGCGACCATGGTGTTTTGCGGGGTCACCAGCAGTTCCACGCGGCGGTTCAACGCGCGCCCTTGCGCGCTGTCGTTGGCGGCACGCGGTGCATCACCACCCAAGCCACGCAGCATCAAGCGATCACGCTGCAAACCACTGAGACGGAAAATCGCCGCGACGGCCTGGGCACGCTCCTGGCTCAGTTTGACGTTGGCAGGCGCCGCGCCGGACGTATCGCTATGGCCGAGGATCAAGACAGCAGTCTTTGGATCGGCTTCAAGGATTTTAGCCACGCGGGTAAACGGTCCGAGTGTGACCGGCAGCAGCATGGCCGGACGATCAGGGTTGAACGAGCCTTCGACCGGCGCGGTCACCACCAGTACGTTTTCGCGGCGCTCGAGTTGCAGGTTGCTGCCCTTGACCGCCTCGCGCAGACGCGGTTCGTAGTCGTCAAGCCAGGCCTGGGTGACTTTCGGGTCTGGCATCGGCACGGCCTTGGCGGCGCTCTGTTCGCTACCGCCGAACGGCCAGTACCACTTGCTACCGCTATCGGTTCCGGACTTGGCCACCGCAACGGGTTTGACTTCAGGTTTTACCTCCGGCTTGACCGCGGGTTTGCCGGCGCTGTCGTCGGAACTGAATGGCCAGTACCAGTGGCTGCTGCTTTCAGTCTTGGCGACAGGTGCCGTCGCATCTTTCTGCGGAGTCTGTGCGCAACCGGTAATAGCGAAGCACAGGGCCAAAGCGAGGGTTTTATTGGATGACATTGGATATCCACAAAAATGAAGTCAAAAAAAACAGGCCACATTGGCCGGTAGAAGCAGACGCTTTGAAACTGGAAAGGCTATCGGGTTCCAGCCCTGGAACCCGATAGCCGCTTTTACAGACAAGTGGCCAGAACCCGCACCAGCTTTTGCGCGCGCGGGTCCATCAAGACGTAAGGTCCCAGGGTATTTGTCACAAATCCGAAGGCCACATCGTGCTCCGGGTCGGCAAAACCGATGGAGCCACCGGCACCCGGATGGCCAAACGCCCGCGAGCCAAGGCCGAAGGTGGCATTGGCAACGTCGGGTTGGTCGAGCATGCAACCCAGGCCAAAACGGGTCCGGGTCAGTAAAGTCTTGTCCTCGCCCAGGCTGTGCTCGCGAGTCAACTCATCGAGCATTTCGCTTTCCAGCAGGCTGCCGTCGAGCAGGCCGGCGTAGAACCCGGCCAGGCTGCGGGCATTGCCATGGCCATTGGCGGCCGGCTGCTGCATGCGTCGCCACTCGGGTTTGTTGGTGCTGGTCATGATCGACGGCGGGTTGGTGAACGCCCGGGTCGTCATGGCCGTTGGCTCACGCATGGTTACTTGCAGCAGGCGCTGGGCGGCAGCATCACCGACATTGCCCTTGCCCCGGGCGATATGGGCCACGCGATAGAACTCTTCATCGGCCAGGCCGACATGGAAATCCAGGCCCAACGGTTTGGCGACCCGCGCCACGATGGATTCACCCGGTCCACGACCATCGGCACGGCGCAGCAATTCGCCGACCAGCCAGCCATAAGTGATCGCCGCGTAACCGTGGCCTTCGCCAGGCGTCCACCACGGCGTTTCGGCGGCCAGGGCGTCGACCATGGTTTGCCAATCGTAAAGGGCTTCGGGGGCCAGTAACTCGCGCAATGCCGGAAGACCGGCCTGATGGCAGAGCAATTGTCGCAGGGTGACGGACTCTTTGCCGGCGGCGGCGAATTCGGGCCAGTAGCGCGCAACCGGGGCATCCAGTTGCAGCTTGCCTTCGGCCACCAGTTGCAGCGCGGTGACCGCGGTAAAGGTCTTGGTGCAGGAGAACAGATTGGCAATGGTGTCGCTGTGCCAGGCCTCGGCCCCGTCCTTGTCGGCAGTGCCGGCCCACAGATCAACGACGGTTTCGCCACCGACCTGAATGCACAACGCTGCGCCACGCTCCTGGGGATCGTCGAACAGTGCTGCGAACGCCTCTCGCACCGCTTCGAACTTAAGCTCGTAATGACCCTGAATCTGCACCCGTAACTCCCCGGATTAACGCTCTACAAAGTGGCGGGCATTGTTCCAGCCCTTGAGGGTTTTGGGAACAGGGTTGGGCTGGATGGTCAGTCACTCATAAAACTGATCGGAAATTTATCGCATCCGTATAGACGCCTTCGCGAGCAAGCCCGCTCCCACCTTCGACCATGTTCTTCCAGAAGGAATACGGTCGAAGGTGGGAGCGGGCTTGCTCGCGAAGAACGATGACGCGGTTTTAGCGATTAATGGCCTTTCCCGGAATGCCCACCAGCGCCCTTCCCCGGTCCCTTGCCGGCCTCGGCTTTCCTGCCGCCCTCGACATCGTGGCTGGCTTTGTCGGCGGCGGCCGCAACCTTCTCGGCTTCTTTGGCCAAATGCTCGACCGTCGCCAGATTGCTCTTGCGCACGCTGTCGACAAAGCCCTGGAACGGCAGATCAGTGATGCCCACCAACCCGAAGTGACCGTTTTCACCGTCAAGCAGGCGCCCGGTGACCGGTTGATCGAGGTACTGGAACCAATGCACACCAACAATCGACGGCTCGCTCAATGCCTGCTTGAGGAAGTTGGCGTACGCCGGACCACGGTCCTCCTCCTTCGCCAACGGCGTTATGCCGCCCCAGAACGGGCCACGATCAGCCGAGCCGAAATTGAATTCGGTGATCAGCACCGGTTTGTCGAGACTGCGCAGCCTGGCGAAGTCGTAACCATCCTGGGGCTGCAGGGTGTACATGTTGAAGCTCAACACGTCGCAATACTGGGCGCAGGACTCCACGGCTTCCGGCGTGCTGATGGCGAAACGGCCGCCGAGCAGCATCTGGTTCGGCGCGTGCCATTTGAGTGAGTCGGAGATGGTCTTGAAATAAGTGTCAGCAAAGACCTTCTGGAAGTATTTGAAGTCGGCTTCGATTTCCGGATGCTCGGCGCTTGGCAACGGCGGCACGAAACCTGGGTCTTCCATCAACTCCCAGGCTGGCAGATCAATGCCCCAGGCTTTCGACAGGCCTGCCTGGTTGCGGTACTTGTCGCGCAGTTGCTTGAGGAACGCACGTTTGGCCGGCACGTCGGTGGTCAGTTTCAAAGTGCCATAGGCCAAGGCATAACGGGCTTTCGGGTCATCGCCGGGACCGGCCCAGGCCAGTTCGTTGTCGGCGTAGTAACCGATCAGCCACGGATCGTCGCGATGATCGCGGGCGGCAATGGCCACGGCACGTTCGGTGGCCATGGCAAAACGCGGGTCGAACGGGTCGGGCATGCCACCCCACCAGTCGGCACCGGTGCTGATGCTGGCGTAGTCACCGACGATCGATAGCGGCAAGGTGTACGGCACGCGATCAGCATTGCCCAGAACGGGTGCGCTCCAATTGCCAATGGTGTTGAAGCCCCAGGCCTGCAAGCGGTCAAGGGTATGACTGGCCCAGCGCTGCTCGTCGAACAGTGCCTTGCACGGTTCGACAGATTTTGGCTCAGCGGCTATCGCTACCGTCGCTTCGGTCTTGGCCGCTTCGGCGACGCCGGACTCGGCAGTCGAAGGAACTGGGGGTTGCTCCGCCGCCTTGGCCGCCGTCGCCTCAACTGCATCAGCCTTGGCTGCGGCGGCGACACCCGCCTTGGTATCGCTGCCCTTCGCGCACGGATCGCCATACAGTCGCTGCAGGTTGGCACCGTAGAAGTCGTACCAGCGCCCGGCATTGTAGCCGCGCCCTTGATCGGCACCGTTGCCGCCACGGTTGTCGCCTTCGCCGTAGTGGCTGGCGAGTGCTTCGTCAGCCTTGGGCAGGGATTCGAACATCCACTCGCGGCCGGCAACGTAGGTCTGGTTGACATCCGGGGCCACGGTGTTGACCCCGAGGGAATAGAACGGGTGCCCTTCCGGCGTCACCAGATACCAGCGACCATCGCGTTTCTCGGTGCGGAAAAAGCCGCTGGCCTTGAATGACGGGCCCTTGCTCAAACCACCGAATTTATCCAGGGAGGACTTTTCGCGCTCGGCCAGCCAGGTTTTCAGTTGCTGCTGCTCCTTGCCAGCGGCACCTTTAAGTTGTTCGTCGCTGCTGACTTTTTCCGGCCATTTGGCCCGGGTCGACTGGCCATATGCATCCACCAACCCGCCATACACGGCTTGGGTGACCGACTCGCCGTCCTGCACACCAAAGCGCTCCAGCAGGATGCTTTGCGCGGCTTTCGGCTGGTCCATCGACAAAGTCACGGACACCACCTGGCTGCGATCCAGCTCACCGGCGCTACTGGCCAGCAACACACGTTGCCCCTCGACAGTCATCGGCATCGGCGGGCCAGCCTTCATGCCCTGGCTCAGCGGTGATGTCGCTTGCAAAGGCACCAACAGGGTCTGCGCAGGCCCCGCCGGCAGATCGACGCGGCTGACCAGTGTCTTGCCGTCGTTGCTCTGGATGGTTACGTACAGGGTCAAGGCCCAGTTCATCGCGCTCTGGATCCGCAGGCTCATGACGCCCGACTGCGACCAGTCCCAGGCACCGGTTTGCGGGGTCAGGCGTAAAGTCGGCCGGGCGACCGGGTTGAACGTCACCCGGCGCAGCACTTCGCCTTCAGGGGTTTGCTCGGCGTTGGACTGCGGCAAGCTGGCGTCCTGAGTCGCCACCTGAACCACGTCGGCGGGGCGCACAAAGTTGAACAGCGTCTGCTGGCTGGCAGGAGCGGCCAACAGCGGTGTTGCGAACAGCAGGGCAAAAACGGCAGGCAACGAACGGCAAATCATGAGAACGAAAATCTCCCTAACGACCTTCAATGGGCCAGTGGAAAAGCGATGGCAGAGAGATAGACAACGCGGTGGGCAAAACTGCCCACCGGTGCTTCAGGAAATTTCTCGACGGAACGGCGGCAACGCATTGAGGATGGCTTTGCCATAGCGCTGGGTCACCAGGCGCCGGTCGAGCAAGGTGATGGTGCCGCGGTCTTCTTCGGTGCGCAGCAAGCGCCCGCAGGCCTGGACCAGCTTCAGCGAGGCGTCCGGTACGGAGATTTCCATGAACGGATTGCCACCCCGGGCTTCGATCCATTCCGCCAGCGCCGCTTCGACGGGATCATCGGGCACCGAGAACGGAATCTTGGCAATGACCACGTGCTCGCAATAGGCACCGGGCAAGTCGACCCCTTCGGCGAAGCTCGCCAGGCCGAACAGCACGCTGGAATCCCCGCCATCGACCCGCGCCTTGTGTTTGTTCAGGGTTTCCTGTTTCGACAGGTTGCCTTGTATGAACACTTGCTTGCGCCAGTCGCGGTCGAGGCCGTCGAACACGTCCTGCATCTGTTTACGCGAGGAGAACAGCACCAGCGTGCCCCGCGAGCCTTCGACCAGTTCCGGCAGATCACGAATGATCGCGGCGGTATGCGCGGCTGCATCACGCGGGTCGGCGTTCAGGTTCGGTACTCGCAGCACACCGGCGTCGGCATGATGGAACGGACTTGGCACCACCGCCGTCACGGCTTTTTTCGGCAGGCCGGCGCGCATGCGGAAGCGGTCGAAGGTGCCGAGGGCCGTCAAGGTCGCCGACGTCACCAGGCAGCCATACGCCACGTTCCACAGGTTGCGGCGAAGCATTTCCGCCGCGAGGATCGGGCTCGCATTAACTTCGATGTCGAACAGCGAACCGCTTTCGGCCAGGGTCAGCCAGCGGGCCATGGGCGGGTTGTCTTCCGGGTCTTCGACAGTGAAGGCCGTCCACAGCTCCCAGTTGCCCGAAGAACGCGACAACAGGCTGCCGAATAGCGGGTACCACTCTTCAGCCTGGTTGCTGGCGATGCCAATGTTGACCTCGCCGTCCATGCCTTCCTTGAGCAGCTCGGTCAGACGGGTGAACAAGTCGGTCAGCCGTGCGAAGCCTTTTTTCAGTTCGATGCCCATTTCACGCATGTGCTCGGGAATCACCCCGCCGACGAATCGGTGACGCGGGCGCTCGCGGCCTTCAACGTCTTCGCCGGGTTTGAAATCGGCAATCTGCTCGCAGGCGGTGAACATGAACTGCTGCTGGGTCTTGATCTCCCGCGCCAGCTCCGGCACCTGCTCGATCAACTTGCCCAGGTCGCCCGGCAACGGGTGCTGGGCCAGCAGTTTGGTGAGGTTCTTGGCGGTGGTTTCCAGCCAGTCGGCGGTGGAGCGCAGGCGCGTGTAATGGGCGAAGTGGCCGATGGCCTTGTCTGGCAGGTGATGGCCTTCGTCGAACACGTAGATGGTGTCGCGCGGGTCCGGCAATACCGCGCCGCCGCCCAGGGCCAGGTCAGCCAGGACCATGTCGTGGTTGGTGACGATCACGTCGACCTTGCCCATGCCTTCGCGGGCCTTGTAGAAGGCGCACTGGCCAAAGTTCGGGCAATGACGGTTGGTGCACTGGCTGTGATCGGTGGTCAGGCGCGCCCAGTCGGCGTCTTCCAGGGCGGTGGACCAACTGTCGCGATCGCCGTCCCACTTATTGCCGGCGAGTTTTTCGATCATGCTGGTGAACAGCTTCTGGCTGGCCTCGTCGACCTCGATCTTGAAACCTTCTTCTTCGAACAGCTGCGCGGTGGCTGTTTGCGCGTGGCCCTCCTGGAGCAGCATGTCGAGCTTGGACAGGCACATGTAGCGCCCGCGTCCCTTGGCCAGGGCGAAGCTGAAATTCAGCCCGCTGTTGCGCATCAGGTCGGGCAAGTCCTTGTAGACGATCTGCTCTTGCAGGGCCACGGTGGCCGTGGCGATCACCAGGCGTTTACCAGCGGCCTTCGCCGTGGGGATCGCCGCCAGGCTGTAGGCCACGGTCTTGCCGGTACCGGTGCCGGCTTCCACCGCGACAATCGCGGGGTCGCCACTGCGCCGGCCTTCGTCGTCGGTGTCGATGTCACCCAGGACCTTGGCCACTTCGGCGATCATCAGGCGTTGGCCATAACGCGGCTTGAGGCTCTTGGCTTCGAGAAAACGCGAGTAGGCGCCCTGGATCGTGGTTTTGAGTTCGGTGCTGATCATGGATTGTCGGGCGCAAAAAATGCTGGATAAATTTTCAGTGGTTCGGATCGCCGCTATCATACCCCGCTAATTAATCCCGCGCAGAACGGAGTACCCCAATGACACCTTTTAGCCTCATTTATAGCCTGCATCTGCTGGCCGCCCTGGTCTGGGTCGGCGGCATGTTTTTCGCCTGGATGGTCTTGCGTCCCGCGGCGATCACGGCACTGGAGGGCCCTGCCCGGCTGAAGTTGTGGGTAGAAGTGTTTCAAGGTTTTTTCCGCTGGGTCTGGGTGGCGGTGGTGTTGTTGCCCGTCAGCGGTGTGGTCATGCTGAATCTGCACTTCACCGGTTTTGAAAACGCGCCGCGCTATGTGCAGGTGATGATGGGGTTGTATGTGGTGATGACTGCGCTGTTTATCCGCATTCAGGCGTTGATGCTGCCGGAACTGCGCACAGCCGTGGCGGAGCAGGATTGGCCGGCCGGGGCGGCGGTACTGGGGCGGATTCGCCGATTGGTGGGGATCAATCTGTTGGTGGGGTTGGCTGTGGTGGCGATTGCGTCGATTCGGCCGATGTTTTAAATCTACGGCGCTTTTGTGGCGAGGGGGCTTGCCCCCGTTCGGCTGCGAAGCAGTCGTAAAACCAGACACCGCTAACCTTCAGCAGTATTGCGATTATCGGAATTGGGGCCGCTTCGCGGCCCAACGGGGGCAAGCCCCCTCGCCACAGACAAGCTCCCTCGCCACAGGGATCTCGGTGTTGCTTACATCCGCTGCACAGTCACCGAACCCGCCGCGCCTTCTGGCCCAGGCTGACCATCAGCCCCGGGGCGCCCGCTCTTGCCGCCATCGGCCTTGTAAATCAAACAGCCCTTGGCCTTGCCACCCGCGCCCGGTTTACCGCCAGGACCGGCCACGCCGCCGGCACCGCCGGCCACCTGAACCTTGATCCGGTCTGCCGGAAAGTCGTGCGGCACCGCCAGTTTGACCAGCGCCCCCGGTGCCCCCGGCTGACCATCACTGCCATCACTGCCATCGGCACCGCGACCCGCCTGCCCCCAAGTGCAGCCCGGCTCCTGGCCGTTAGCCCCATCAAGACCAACGAACCCCGGTGCGCCCGCACCACCGCGAGCATCTACGATCAATTGCGCTGCGTTCAGTGCCTTGATCTGTAAATCCAGGTTGCGTCCGGATCGGGCAGCCTTCTGGTAAGTGCCCGGCGCGCCACGCGCAGTTATCTGGCTGCCTTCGGACAAATCGGCTCGACGAACCTTCAGTGCCAGCGCCTGTTCGCCGGGCACGATGGCGATGCGGGCTTCACGCCCCAGGTGCAATTCACCCACGGTGACTTCGGTCACGTTCGAGGGAATCAGCAAGGTGCCGTAATCGGCCACTTCCAGGCGTTCCAGTTGCAGGGTGCTGGCGGTGTTGGGCAAGCGCATCAGCGAGTTGGGTTCGACACTCACCACCTGTGCGCTGGCCAATGGGCTGATGAGTGCGGCGAGCAGGCAGAGTTTACGCATGGGAAGCCTTCGAAGCGGTGGGGGCAGGAATGGTTTGCAGGTGGAAAACGCCGAACATGACGATCTTCAGGCGGTCAAGCCAGGGATGGGCGCGCCCTCGCAGGCTGCGATAGCACAGCAGCGCCTCCAATAGATGGATGAACCCCAACAGGCCGCCGGCCAGATTGACCAACAGGTGCAGCGGAAAGACAAACGGCGTGAGCAGATTGACCAGCACCACCAACCAGAACAGCAGGGTCAATAACCGACCCAGCCCCCATAACACCTTCATACGCTCCCCCGTTGAGAATTATTGTTTGCACGCACAGTAACGGCTTCCACGCGGGATAAGCCAGAGGGCAACGGAAAATTCTTCATGAAGGCCGCCGAACGGCCGTCGCCGCGTTCACAACTGTCGCCCGACGGCTCTATCTCTTGGCTCAGCGGTTTATATGCAGGTCCACGCGACGGTTTTTCGCACGGCCTGCTTCTGTTTCGTTGTCGGCAATCGGCTGACTCTCGCCCTTGCCTTCGCTGGTGACCTTGTTCGGCGCCACACCCTGGCTCAACAGGTATTCCGCTACGCTGCTGGCACGCCGTTCCGAGAGGGCCTGGTTATAGGCATCCGCACCGACGCTATCGGTATGGCCGACCACCTTGATGCTGACCACACCGGCATCTTCGAACTTGCTCATCAACGCATCCAGTTGACTCTTGGCCGTCGGGGTCAGGTCGGATTGATTGAAGGCAAACAGCACGTCATCGCTCAGGGTGATGACTTCGGACTGCGCGGGCCCGGACCCGGATTTGTCGCTGGCCGGATATTGCGGCATCGGGCAACCGTGGTGATCGACCGGGGTATTGGCAGGTGTGTCAGGGCAACGGTCACGCCGGTCGAAAACGCCGTCGCCGTCTTCGTCGCCATCCTGGGCATAGCAGATCAAGCCACCGGACAAGATACCCAGCGCGGCCCCACCCGCGGCCCAACTGCCACTTTCGATTGCGCCCAGTCCACCACCGACGAGGCCGCCGATGAGACTGCAGATTGGCCAGTTTTGTTGATTGAGAGGGGCAGTGCCGTCGCTGTGAGTCGCGCAGCCGGTCAAGAGGCTGCCAAGTAGCAGAACCGGCAAGACGGTCCTTGTGAGAACTATCATATTGAAAGCTCCTGTGTCACCGGCCAATACCGGTTACACAGGAGTAAAGACCCGCATCCACGACTGCACAAGGCGTGGATGCGGGGCGGACTTAACGCTGGATCTTGATTTCCGTACGACGGTTCTGAGCACGACCGTCAGCAGTTTTGTTGTCCGCAACCGGCTGGCTTTCACCGGCACCGACAACCGACACGAAGTTGCTGCGAGGTACGCCTTGCTCGATGAGGTACTCAACCACCGAGTGCGCACGTTTATCCGACAGTTTCTGATTGTAGGTGTCGCTGCCCACGCTGTCGGTATGGCCGGTTACGGTCAGTTGAGCGGTCGGGGCTTCGGCTTTCAAGCGAGTGGCAATCTTGTCGAGTACCTGTTTGTCGGAGGAGGTAAGCGTGGCCTTGTCAAACTGGAAGTGAACATCGCGGATGACGATGGTTTCTTCCTTGACCACAACCGCCTCTTCGACCACAGGTGCAGGTGGTGGGCAACCGTTGGCATCGACCTGAACGCCTTTAGGCGTGCCTGGGCACTTGTCGCGACTATCCGGTACACCATCGCCGTCTTCGTCGCCATCACCATGAACCCAGCAATACGCCGCTGCCGTACCGCCAACGAGCAGAGCGCCATACCCTGCCCAAGCCGAGCTTTCGGTCGCACCGAGGCCCGCTCCCACGACACCCCCAACTGCCGCACAGGTCGGCCAGTCGGTTTTCTGCAAACCTGCGCAACCAGTCAAGACACTGGTTAGCAGAACCAAAGGTAATGCTGTCCGAACTATGCTCATCTAGTTTTCTCCTGAAGGATCGGCTTGGAACCGATTCAGGTAGTAAAGACCCGAGTTTTAATCTCCGCCAGCAATAGGCCATGCTGTTTACTCACGCATTTACGACAGGTTGGCATCTTTACCGCCAAGCCGCTCTAGGCCCGAAGGTTCGGGCAGGCTAGTCTTGGCGGATCTGATTGAGGATCTTTGATGATTGCAGGTATTTCTTCACGCACGCCGCAGCAGGCACTGGCCGCGTTACTTGACCGATATGCCCCCGCGCGCCTGTTGTTGATCGGCGCCAGCGAGTTCCCGGCGCTGGAGGCTTTCAAACTCGCTCACCCGGACAGCAGCGTCGCTTTCGCCGCCCCTGGCCCGTTGCCCGCCGAGTTGGCGGCCCGCCGTTTCGACCTGGCCCTGGTGGTCGATTGCCTGGAGCATTTGCCCAAGCGCGACGGCCTGAACCTGCTGGGCGGCATCCGCAACCTCAACGCCAGCCGCATCGCAGTGCTGGCAGATCTGCCGGCCTGTGGCTGGCAAGAGACGGATTTTTTTTCCCTGGCCCTGCAAGCCAGCGAGCGCTTTCAACGCGATGAGCAGGTCTTGACCCTGTTCACCTATGATCTGCTTGAATACAAACAAGTCCCCGACTGGCTCAACTCGCGCTTCTGGGCCAATCCGGAAAACTTCGGGAAATACTGGTGGTAATGCAATGAGTACATCCATTTGCCCTTGCGGCAGCGGCATCCTGCTCGATGCCTGCTGCGGTCATTACCATGCCGGGCACCCGGCGCCATGCGCCGAAGCCTTGATGCGCTCGCGCTACAGCGCCTATGTGCTGGGATTGGTCGATTATCTGGTGGCCACGACCCTGCCCGCACAACAGGCCGGCCTCGACCGTCAATCGATCACCGACTGGAGTGCGCAAAGTACGTGGCTGGGCCTTGAGGTGGAAAGCTCCGAAGTGCTGGGCGGCCAGCCTGAACATGCCTTCGTGACCTTCACCGCGCGCTGGCACGACAGCAATGGCGAGCACAGCCACCGCGAGCGTTCGTCGTTTGTGCAAAACACCGGTCGCTGGTATTTCATCGACCCGACCGTGCCGCTCAAGCCCGGACGCAATGACGCCTGCCCGTGTGCCAGCGGGCAGAAATTCAAGAAATGTTGTGCGGGGTATTTCAGCAGTTAGGAGATGGAATGGCTGTCCGCCAAGCCAGGGCACCGAAGGCTGCGATCTTTTGGGTCTAGACTGGGGCTCAAGGGAGAAACACCACGATGATCATCCGCCGCAGCGCACTCTATGTGCTCACATTGTTCCTGGCACTCGGACTCGGTGGCTGCGCGTCGTGGTTCGACGACGACTTGCCGGACCCCGAGGTCCATCTGGTGAAAGTCGAGGTGGTCCGCGCCAAAATGCTGGAACAGAAATTCCTCCTGCACTTTCGTATCGACAACCCCAACGACAACGACCTGACGGTGCGCAGTCTGGAATACCGCGTTCACTTGGGTGACATTCTGCTGGCCGAAGGCGAGTACGAACACTGGTTCACCATCGGCCCCAGGCACAGCACCTACTTCAAGGTGCCGATCCGCACCAACTTGTGGTCCAAGGTACGGGATCTGGCCAAACTGCTGAAAAAATCCGATCAACCCATTCCCTATCGTCTGGAAGGTCAACTGGAAACCGGTATATTCATCACCCACTACGTGCACCTGGCGCGCAATGGCGTGATAATCGCCGCCGATTTAATTCCGGAGCAACACCGATGACCCAGCAACCCCACGTCCACGGTCCTGATTGCAACCACGATCATGACCATCACCACCATGATCACGACCACGGCCATGTCCACGGTCCGAACTGCGGCCACGCTCACCAGGAACCGGTGCGCAACGCCCTGAAAGACGTCGGCCGCAACGATCCTTGCCCATGCGGCAACGGCAAGAAATTCAAGAAGTGCCACGGCGCCTGATGCTTCGGGCGGACATTGATTTCGCCTGTTGAAACGCCATCGCGAGCAAGCTCGCTCCCACATTTAAACTGCGCCAGACAATCGTCCTGTGAATGCAGATCTATTGTGGGAGCGAGCTTGCTCGCGATGACAGCAGCACATTCATTATGAGTGTGTCAGTCAGACTGCCATCGCGAGCAAGCCCGCTCCCACAGGTGCTTAGTCGGCCGACAGGATCTGCGCACTGCTGACCACCGTCGCATACTCGCCCTGCAGATTCCCCAGCGACATCGCATGCACCTCTTCAGCTGTATGGGCATGGCCGAAAAAATCAGCCTTGTCGAAGGTAAAACACGCATCCTCGGCCACCCACGCATCAAACCCCAGATTGCCCGCGGTACGCGCCGTGGACTCCACCGAGTTGTGGGTCGCGACGCCCACGATGATCAACTGCCCGATCCCCGCCTCACGCAACTGCGCCTCCAGCCCCGTTGAACAAAACGCATCCGGCACCTGCTTCTGGATCAAGCGTTCACCGGCCATGGGTTGAAACCGCTGCTGAAACTCCACCCCCGACTGCTGCGGCCAGAACACTGAGTCCACTGAGCGAGACAGATGCTGCACATGGATCACCGGCCGGGCGGTGCGCCGCCAATGGCCGAGCAATTCCAGCATGCGCTCTTCGGCCTGAGGATTATTCCGCCGGCCGAGTCTGGGATGCAGGATGCCTTTTTGTTGATCGATGATGATCAGTGCCGCGTTTGCCTTGAGCTCCATGCCCGTTGTTCTCCAGAATTGTTGACGGTATTGCACTTCAGCATCACCCATTGCGACTGGCAAGGCTGCGATCTTTTCGGTTTATCAGACAAATCCTGAAATAACCTTGTACCCCGCTTGCGCGGCCACCTCCCGCTCACTAACGTAGCGCCTTTATTGCGCGCCGCCGCCTCTACCCCCGCAGGAGCTTTGCCATGGCCTCGCCAGCCCTTACTCATTTTCTACCCCGGTTCGGCGTTGCCGCAGCAGTGGCCGGTGTCTTGAGCCTGACCGGTTGTCAGAACTTCAACGCCCAGGACAGCCTCCCGCCGACCTCCGGCGTACAACCGCTCAAGGGTCTGGCGCAGAGCGTTTCGGTGCGTCGCAATGCCATGGGCATGCCGCTGATCGAAAGCAACAGCTTCCACGACGCACTGTTCACCCTCGGTTACGTACATGCCAGCGACCGCATCACGCAGATGGTCACTCTGCGCCTGCTGGCCCAGGGCCGTTTGGCCGAGATGCACGGTGCCGACCTGCTGGATGCCGACCGATACATGCGGGCGGTCAACCTGAAGAAAAGTGCTGGCGAGCTGTACAAGGCCTCTTCACCGCGCCTCAAGCGTTTCTTCGAAGTCTATGCACGGGGCGTCAACGCCTACCTGTTCCGCTACCGCGACAAACTGCCGGCGGACCTCGCGGCTACCGGCTACAAGCCCGAGTACTGGCAGCCGGAAGATTCGGCGCTGATTTTCTGCCTGTTGAACTTCAGCCAATCGACCAACCTGCCGGAAGAAATTTCCGCGCTGGTGCTGGCCCAGACCGTCACCACCGACAAACTGGCGTGGCTGACGCCGTCGGCTCCCGACGAAAAACTGCCAGTCGCCGAAAGCGAAAAACTGCAAGGCATCAAGCTCAACGGGCAAGTGCCGGGGCTGGCCGAACTCGGCAAGGCCACGGGGCAGCTGTCGGACCTGAACCTGCTGGGCGCCACCTCGTCGAACAACTGGGCCATCGCCCCGCCACGCAGCCGCAGCGGCAAGAGCCTGCTGGCCAGTGACAGTCACGGACCGCTGGGCGTGCCTTCGCTGTTCAGTTACGTGCAGATTCGCGCACCGAAGTATCAGGCCTCCGGCGTGACCATCGCGGGCCTGCCGATGGTGCTGGGTGGCTTCAATGGCAAAGTGGCGTGGAGCATGACCTCCGTGATGGGCGACAACCAGGACCTGTTCCTGGAGAAGATCAAACGCCAGGGCAACGGGCTCACCTACGAAAACGCCGGGAAGTGGCAGCCGGCGATCGTGCGTAACGAAACCTACTTCGTCAAAGGCCAGCGGCCGATTCGCGAAGCAGTCTACGAAACCCGCCATGGTCCGCTGCTCAACAGCGCCCAGGGCACCACGCTGGCCAATGGTTTCGGCCTGGCCTTGCAGATGCCGAGTTTCACCGATGACAAATCCCTGGACGCGTTCTTCGACCTGTCCCGCGCCCAGAGCGTCGAGAAAGCCTCGGATGCCAGCCGCGAAATCCGCGCCATTGCGCTGAACCTGGTGTTTGCCGATGCAAGCCACATCGGCTGGCAAGTCACCGGTCGTTACCCGAACCGCCGCGAAGGCGAAGGTTTGCTGCCCTCGCCGGGCTGGGAAGGTCGTTACGATTGGGACGGTTATGCCGACCCGATGCTGCACCCGTACGACCAAGACCCGGCCCAAGGCTGGCTCGGCACCGCCAACCAACGGGTTATCCCCCATGGCTATGGCATGCAGTTGTCCAACTCGTGGGCGGCACCGGAGCGTGGCGAGCGTCTGGCCGAACTGGCCGGCGCAGGCAAACACGACAGCCGCAGCCTGATCGCCATGCAATACGACCAGACGACCACCTTCGCGGCCAAGCTGAAGAAGATGTTCGAAGCACCGGGCATGGCCCAGCCGCTCAAGCAAGCCATGGACGCCTTGCCGGCGGCCGATCGCGCCAAGGCACACGAAGCCTACAGCCGCTTGATGGCGTTCGATGGCAAGCTCAGTCCGACCTCTACCGATGCGGCGATTTACGCGTTGTTCCTGCAGGAAAGCACCCGGCAGATCTTCCTCGATGAACTGGGTCCGGAAAGCAGCCCGGCATGGAAAGCTTTTGTCGCTGACGGCAAGTTGTCCTACGCGGCCCAGGCCGATCACTTGCTGGGGCGTGAGGACAGCCCGTTCTGGGATGACGTGCGCAGCGCGCAGAAAGAAGATAAACCGGCCATCCTCGCCCGCAGCCTCGCCGCAGCGATCAGCGCCGGCGACAGCCAGTTGGGCGGCGATCACAAAACCTGGCAGTGGGGCAAACTGCATCGCTATGAGTGGAAAAACAGCAGTGGTCAGACGGTACGCGGACCGCTGCCGGCCGGTGGCGATCACACCACGCTCAACACCGCCGCCTTCGCCTGGGGCCAGGACTTCAACACCACGCTGGCTCCCGCCATGCGCTTTATCGTCGACTTCGGCCAGTCCGAACCGCTGATGGTGCAGAACGGCACCGGTCAGTCCGGCAACCCGGCCAGTCCGAACTACCTCAACGGCATCGAACCGTGGTTCAAGGGCCAGTACCTGAGTCTGCCGATGCAGCCGCAGAACTTTGATAACGCTTACGGCAAGGCGCGATTGACGCTGACTCCCGGTAAATAACCTCCACTGTGGGAACGAGCTTGCTCGCGATTGCACCCTGTCAGTCAATATTGTGGATGACTGACATACCGCTATCGCGAGCAAGCTCGCTCCCACAGGGGTATTTCATCCGCCCATGAAGTCCCGATAGAGCTTTTTACCTCGCGCCAACCTTATTCCGCGAATGTTGCGCTGGCGCAAGGACAAGTCAGTCGACGAAGCCAACAGTTTGATGCCCCTGCAAAACCTGCTCGGCCAAGCCCTCTTCTCATGCCGGAATTGTTTTCTTTTTGAGCCGAATGGGTGCAGCCATTTCCCTGCGCCCGTTTTCGTGCATAAATCAGTCTCCGGCCACTCTCCAAGCACCTTTTAAAACGCTTGTTCGGCACACTGGTTCGGAAATTGCTACTTTCAATAGGTCTTACGCTTTCCAGTAACAATAATTCTGCGCCACAAGCGCTCATATTGGTTTTTAGGGATTGAATAATGAAAAAAGCATTGCTGACCCTTTCTGCACTGGCGTTGTGCATGGCTGCTGGCTCCGCCATGGCGAAGGAGTACAAAGAACTGCGCTTCGGCGTTGACCCTTCCTACGCACCGTTCGAGTCGAAAGCGGCCGATGGCAGCCTGGTAGGCTTTGACATCGATCTGGGGAACGCGATCTGCGCTGAGCTGAAGGTCAAGTGCAAGTGGGTCGAAAGTGACTTCGATGGCATGATTCCCGGCCTCAAAGCCAATAAGTTCGACGGTGTGATCTCGTCGATGACCGTGACCCCGGCCCGTGAAAAAGTCATCGACTTCTCCAGCGAGCTGTTTTCCGGCCCAACCGCCTACGTGTCCAAAAAAGGTTCCGGCGTGACCGCAGACGTCGCGTCCCTCAAGGGCAAAACCGTCGGCTACGAACAAGGCACCATTCAGGAAGCCTATGCCAAAGCCATTCTGGACAAGGCCGGTGTAAAAACCCAGGCCTACGCCAACCAGGATCAGGTCTACGCCGACTTGACTTCCGGTCGTCTCGATGCAGGGATCCAGGACATGCTGCAAGCCGAACTGGGCTTCCTGAAGTCGCCACAGGGTGCCAACTACGAAGTCAGCAAGCCGGTCGACAATGAACTGCTGCCAGCCAAAACAGCCGTTGGCATTAAGAAAGGTAACACCGAGCTGAAAGCACTTTTGGATAAAGGTATCAAAGCGTTACACGATGATGGCACCTACGCCACCATTCAGAAGAAACACTTTGGCGATCTGAATCTGTACAGCGGCAAATAATGCCCGGCGCCCATCTCGCGATGGGCGCTTTTTTCATCCGATCAGGTTGCTGATTTATGTTCGAAAACCTACTACAAAATCTGGGGCTCTCTGCCTTCAGCCTCAAGGGCTTCGGTCCGCTGCTGATGCAAGGCACCTGGATGACGATCAAGCTCTCGGCGTTGTCGCTGTTGGTCGCCGTACTGCTCGGGCTGCTCGGCGCCAGTGCCAAGTTGTCGAAACTCAAACTGATGCGCGTGCCTGCCCAGCTTTACACCACACTCATTCGTGGCGTCCCGGACCTGGTCCTGATGCTGCTGATTTTCTACAGCCTGCAAACCTGGCTGACCTCGTTGACTGACTTCATGGAATGGGAATACATCGAGATCAACCCGTTCAGCGCCGGGGTCATCACCCTGGGCTTCATCTACGGGGCGTATTTCACCGAAACCTTCCGCGGTGCGATTCTCGCCGTGCCACGGGGCCAGGTCGAAGCGGCCACCGCCTATGGTCTCAAACGCGGCCAGCGCTTCTGGATCGTGGTGTTCCCGCAAATGATGCGTTATGCCCTGCCGGGTATCGGCAACAACTGGATGGTGATGCTCAAAGCCACCGCCCTGGTGTCGATCATCGGCCTGGCCGATCTGGTCAAGGCGGCCCAGGACGCGGGCAAGAGCAGCTATCAGCTGTTCTACTTCCTGGTACTTGCCGCACTGATCTATCTGGTGATCACCAGCGCGTCCAACTTCGTTCTGCGCTGGCTCGAACGTCGTTACTCCGCCGGTACCCGGGAGGCCGTACGATGATCGAACTTCTGCAGGAATACTGGAAACCCTTCCTCTACAGCGACGGCAACAACATCACCGGGCTGGCCATGACCCTGTGGCTGCTCAGCGCGTCGATCTTCATCGGCTTTCTCGTGTCGATCCCGCTGTCCATTGCCCGAGTGTCGCCGCACTTCTACATCCGCTGGCCGGTGCAGTTCTACACCTATCTGTTTCGGGGTACGCCACTCTATATTCAGCTGCTGATTTGTTATACCGGCATCTACAGCCTGGCCGCCATTCGGGCTCAGCCGCTGCTGGATGCGTTCTTTCGCGATGCGATGAACTGCACGATCCTGGCCTTTGCCCTGAACACTTGCGCCTACACCACGGAGATCTTCGCCGGGGCCATTCGCAGCATGAACCACGGCGAAGTCGAGGCCGCCAAGGCTTACGGCCTGACCGGCTGGAAGCTGTATGCCTACGTGATCATGCCGTCGGCCCTGCGTCGTTCGCTGCCGTACTACAGCAACGAAGTGATTCTGATGCTGCACTCGACCACCGTGGCCTTCACCGCAACCATCCCGGACATTCTGAAAGTCGCGCGGGACGCCAACTCGGCGACATTCCTGACCTTCCAGTCGTTCGGCATTGCCGCGCTGATCTACCTGACCGTCACTTTTGCGCTGGTCGGCCTGTTCCGCCTTGCCGAACGTCGATGGCTGGCCTTCCTCGGGCCGACCCACTAGGTCTCAACCTGCTTCAGGAAACAACAGATGCGCCACCAGAAACATGACCTGCTGGCCCCGCTGCCGGGGACCGCGCGACAGATCCACAGTTTTCACTTCGGCCCACAACCGGCCAACAGCAAAATCTACATCCAGGCCTCCCTGCACGCCGACGAAATGCCCGGCATGCTGGTGGCCTGGCACCTCAAGCAACGCCTGGCGGAGCTGGAAGCCGCCGGCCGCCTGCGCAGCGAAATCGTGCTGGTGCCCATAGCCAACCCGGTGGGTCTGGAGCAGGTGCTGATGGATGTGCCGCTGGGCCGCTACGAGCTGGAAAGCGGCCAGAACTTCAACCGCTGGTTCGTCGACCTCAGTGAAGAAGTCGGGAACGCGATCGAAGGCGAGCTCGGTGACGATCCGCAGCACAACCTGCAATTGATCCGCAGCGGCCTGCGCGATGCGCTGGCCCGACAGACCGCCGACACCCAATTGCAATCCCAGCGCCTGACCCTGCAACGGTTGGCCTGCGACGCCGACATGGTGCTCGACCTGCATTGCGATTTCGAAGCGGTGGCGCATCTGTACACCACGCCGGACGCCTGGCCGCAGGTCGAACCGCTGGCCCGTTACATCGGCGCCGAAGCCAGTCTGCTGGCAACCGACTCTGGCGGCCAATCGTTCGACGAATGCTTCACCCTGCTCTGGTGGCAGTTGAAGGAGCGCTTCGGGGAGCAGTTCGACATTGCGCCGGGGAGTTTTTCGGTGACCGTCGAATTGCGCGGTCAGGGCGATGTCAACCACCCGCTGGCCAGCCTCGACTGCCAGGCGCTGATCGACTACCTGATCCATTTCGGCGCAATCGCCGGTGAACCTGCGCCCCTGCCCGACCTGCCCTATCCGGCGACACCGCTGGCCGGTGTAGAGCCAGTGGCCACGCCCGTCGGCGGGCTGCTGGTGTTCACCGCGCTGCCGGGCCAGTACCTGGAAGCCGGGCAACTGATCGCCGAGATCATTGATCCGATCAACGATCGCGTCACCCCCGTCCATTGCACCGCCGCCGGGCTTATGTACGCCCGATCGCTGCGCCGCATGGCCACTGCCGGCATGGTGATTGCCCACGTCGCGGGCACCGAAGCCTATCGCAGCGGCTATCTACTTTCGCCTTGAGGATGCACGCCCCATGTACAAATTGACCATTGAAGGCCTGCACAAAAGCTATGGCGAACATGAAGTCCTCAAAGGTGTTTCGCTCAAGGCCAGGACCGGCGACGTCATCAGCCTGATCGGCGCCAGTGGCTCAGGTAAAAGCACCTTCCTGCGTTGCATCAACTTCCTGGAACAACCCAACGACGGCGCCATGAGCCTCGATGGCCAGAACATCCGCATGATCAAGGATCGTCACGGCATGCACGTGGCCGACGCCAATGAACTGCAACGGATCCGCACCCGCCTGGCCATGGTGTTCCAGCACTTCAACCTGTGGAGCCACATGACAGTGCTGGAAAACATCACCATGGCCCCGCGCCGGGTGCTGGGGTGCGACAAAAAAGAAGCCGAGGACCGCGCCCGGCGCTACCTCGACAAGGTGGGCCTGGCGTCCCGCGTGGCCGACCAATACCCGGCATTCCTGTCCGGCGGCCAGCAACAACGGGTCGCCATCGCCCGCGCACTGGCCATGGAACCGGAAGTCATGCTGTTCGACGAACCGACCTCGGCGCTGGACCCGGAACTGGTGGGCGAAGTACTGAAAGTGATCCAGGGCCTGGCCGAAGAAGGCCGAACCATGATCATGGTGACCCACGAAATGAGCTTCGCCCGCAAAGTGTCGAGCCAGGTATTGTTTCTGCACCAGGGCCTGGTGGAGGAAGAAGGCGCGCCGGAAAACGTGCTGGGCAATCCGAAAAGCGAGCGTCTGAAACAGTTCCTCAGCGGCAACCTGAAATAACGTCTACAGAAAAACCTGTGGGAGCGGGCTTGCTCGCGAAGACGGAGTATCAGTGGCATTCATGCCGCCTGACACACCGCTTTCGCGAGCAAGCCCGCTCCCACTTTTTTTGATCTATAGCGTCTGAACTATCAGACGACAGGCGCGGGCGGTGGCTCATCCGGCAGGGTAGGTTCGCCAGGCTCGTTAGGCTGTTCGTTCGGGGTATCGGGGTCGGGCTGACCGGGGATGCCCCCCGCCATATTGACGGGCGGATGTGCCAACAAGGACCAGGCCAGAATGCCAACCTGATTGGGTTCAAACCTTGCCAGTTCGGCACTGATTCGCGGATCGATCTTCATTCGGCCCTCCTGAGCGATGGCCCGACCCGCCTTGCGCGGATCGGAGCAGTACACTCCATAGAGTGTACGCCCGCTCAGGAATTCCCGGCACTTGTCGGACGGTTGACTCAGGTGCGCGGCAGGGTCACGCCACGTTGGCCCTGATACTTGCCGCCACGGTCCTTGTAAGACACTTCACATTCTTCATCAGACTCAAGGAACAGCATCTGCGCCACACCTTCGTTGGCGTAGATTTTTGCCGGCAGATTGGTGGTATTGGAGAACTCCAGGGTCACGTGACCTTCCCACTCTGGCTCAAGCGGCGTGACGTTGACGATGATGCCGCAGCGCGCGTAGGTGCTTTTACCCAGGCAAATGGTCAATACATTGCGCGGAATGCGGAAGTACTCGACGGTGCTGGCCAGGGCGAAGGAGTTCGGCGGAATGATGCACACGTCGCTGTGGATGTCGACGAAGCTGCCGGCATCGAAATTTTTCGGGTCGACGATGGCCGAATTGATGTTGGTGAACACCTTGAAATGATTAGTGCAGCGCACATCGTAGCCGTAGCTCGACACGCCGTAGGAGATCACACGGCTATCGTCGCTGCCGCGCATCTGGCGCTCGACGAAAGGCTCGATCATGCCGTGCTCTTGCGCCATGCGGCGAATCCACTTGTCCGATTTGATGCTCATGGCGGGTGTCCTGAATAGCGAGGTCGAAAAATTCTGTCCGGCATCTTACCGGGCGCGCCGCCGGGTTCAAAGTCCGGGGTGCAATTCTCGCCGAACATGCTGGAATTACGCGCGCTAGCGACGAACCGTCACACCGCCGATCCCTAAAACAGAGAAACCTTCGCAAGAAGCATTGGCACGTCCCGGAAAAAGGGTTAAGGTGGCGTCACTGTGCTGCTTGTGTCACTGAGAATCTCTACACGATATGTTGAATTTCGATCCAACCATCTACAAGAATTTTTCCTGCTCTTTGCACTCAGTCTCGGCCAGGGTTCTTCCTGAGTCGCAGTTATCTTTGTTCAAGGAGTTACACCATGTCTAATCGCCAAACCGGTACCGTTAAGTGGTTCAACGATGAAAAAGGCTTCGGCTTCATCACCCCACAATCCGGTGACGACCTGTTCGTTCACTTCAAAGCTATCCAGTCCGACGGCTTCAAAAGCCTGAAAGAAGGCCAACAGGTTTCTTTCATCGCTACCCGCGGTCAGAAAGGCATGCAAGCTGAAGAAGTTCAAGTTATCTAACTTGTACTTGCTTTAGTAAAAAGCCCCGCCCTCAACAGCGGGGTTTTTTGTGCCTGAATGTTTTTCCAGGCACAAAAAAGATCGCAGCCTGCGATCTTTTGATTTTCTTACCAGGTCACCCCAAATCCGGCGGTGTACCGGGTCGTGTCCAGATCCGCATCGTCGGTACCACTGATGATGTCCCGCTCCGCCTTCAGGTTCAGCGAAGCCCATTCGGTCACCTTGTAGCGCAACCCCATCTCGGCATCGAGTGCATAGTCGGCCACATCCGACAGCGGCTTGCCGACCTCGCCATTGGTGAAAAACTCGACACGTTTACCAATCAGGTATCGGTTGTAATCCCACTTCATGGCCAAGGCGTAGAAATTGTCCTTGCTGCCATCGGAGAATTCAAAGTCCGTGCGGTTGACCAGCGAGCCGAGGGAGAACGCCCCGAGTTCGTCATCCCAGAACTGATAGCCGGGACCGGTACCGACGGTGCGCTGACGGGAAAGGTCTTCGACCTTGTCGCGCTTGTAGACCAGGCGCCCCTGCCAGAACCATTGCTCGGTCAGGAATCGGTCGATGGAGTACTCGGCCCGCCAGTTGTCGGTGGTCACCACGTCGTCCTGGAACTCACGGTTGTATTCACCTTCAGCGGTGTGCCGCCAGCGACCGTGTCGCGCAGTGGTCTTGAAATCGATGTCGTAGTCATCGGTGTCGTTTTCCGCCCGCTGATAATCCAGCGCGATATCGACGTTGCCTTTCCATACCAGATCCTCGACCACCGGTTTTGGCTTGAGAATCTGCTGAATGCTCGCCAACTCGACCGTCTTCGGTGCTTCGCCATTGGCCAGCGTCACCTTGCCGGCGTCCGCCGCTTTCAGCGACCTGGCTTTCTCGCCACTGTAGGCCTCCTGCTTGACCAGCAACTCCTGATCACTGTCCAGGGTCTTGACCTGTTTCCAGTCGATCGTCACCGCACCGGCGTACTCGGTCTGGATCAGCAGCTTGCCGCCATCGAACAGCGTGATCTTGCCACTCAGCTTGTCACCGTTGTTCAACCACACGGTATCGGCTAGCAAGGGAGTGGAAGCACCAAGGACGGCGAGACACAGCAGGCATCTGGACAACATAAGCAAAATACAGGCTCAGGCTTGCGAGAAAGTCGGCATTATCCGTAGGAACAAGGCCCTGACAAGGACTGACCCGACTATTTCTGTTGAGTTCATTTCTCAACCGCCCGTGCAGGAATTACTCTACAGACGGTAAAGCAAACTTCTTCAGGACTGACGGACGTGACCGATCCAATCGATGAACCCGAGAGTGCGGCGCAAATCCGACGCACGGCGCTGTATTTGACGCTTGCACAAATACCCGAGGGCAAAGTCGTCAGCTACGGCCAACTGGCCGAGCTTGCAGGACTGGGTCGCGCCGCTCGCTGGGTCGGCCGCACGCTCAGCCAATTGCCGAGCGACAGCAAGCTGCCCTGGCATCGGGTTCTGGGCGCAAACGGGCGTATCAGCCTGCCGGTGGGCAGCCCTTCGGGTGATGAGCAGCGCGCACGATTACGCATGGAGGGCATCAGCATCCTGAATAATCGTGTTGATATTCAGCGCCATGGCTGGCGTCCGGTAGAGCACAGCGGTTAGAGTGCGCGCTTTGTTTCCGTATTTCTTGAGGCAGACTCCAGCCCATGCCCCGTAAAACCTGGCGCGCCGCGCTCGCCGCTTATGCCAGCCCTTCGACACTCGTGCTGTTGCTGCTTGGTTTCGCCGCCGGCCTGCCTTACATGCTGGTGTTTTCGACACTTTCGGTCTGGCTGCGAGAAGCCGGCGTGGCTCGCGAAACCATTGGCTATGCAAGCCTGATCGGCCTGGCGTATGCCTTCAAATGGGTCTGGTCACCCTTGCTCGACCAATGGCGACTGCCATTGCTCGGCAAGCTCGGTCGACGACGATCCTGGCTCGTGCTGTCCCAGGCACTGGTCATCCTCGGCCTGATCGGGATGGGTTTCTGCGACCCGCAAAAGCACTTGTCCTGGCTGATCGCCATTGCCGTGGTCGTCGCTTTCGCATCGGCGACGCAGGACATTGCGGTAGACGCCTACCGCCTGGAAATCGCCGAAGACAACCGCCAGGCCGCACTCGCCGCCAGCTACATGTCCGGGTATCGGATCGCCGCCCTGCTGGCCACCGCCGGCGCGCTGTATTTCGCTGAAGGTTTCGGCTCGACCGGCTTCAACTACAAGCATTCGGCATGGGCCGGCACCTACATTCTGTTCGGCGCCCTGATGGTCCCGGCACTGATGACCAGCCTGTTCATGCGCGAGCCGCCGGTGCCATTGCGCACGCAACTGCAGGCCGGTCGATACAGCTTTGTGCATCAACTGGCGTCAGTGTTCGTACTGATCGTGCTGCTGGTTTCCGTGCCGGCGATGTTCACCCAACTCTACAACACCGACTTCGCCAGCGTGCTGTTCCAGGGCGTGAGCGTGCTTGACCTGCTGCTCGAAGACCGCGCCTTCCTGCGCGCGATCCTCTACACCACCCTCACCGCCCTGTGCCTCTCGGCCATGGGCCGTCGTGGTCTGGCGCCAGTGCTGACGCCGGTCAACGACTTCATTCTGCGTTACCGCTGGCAGGCGCTGCTGCTGCTCGGGCTGATTGCCACCTACCGGATGTCCGACACGGTCATGGGCGTGATGGCCAACGTTTTCTACATCGACCAGGGCTTCACCAAGGACCAGATCGCCAGCGTCAGCAAGATCTTCGGTCTGATCATGACGCTGGTAGGTGCCGGCATGGGCGGCCTGTTGATCGTGCGTTTCGGCATACTGCCGATCCTGTTCATCGGCGGCGTTTCGTCGGCGGCCACCAATCTGCTGTTTCTGATGCTGGCCGATATGGGCCCCAATCTGAAGATGCTGATCCTGACCATTTCCCTGGACAACTTCAGTTCAGGCCTGGCCACCTCAGCCTTTGTCGCCTACTTGTCGAGCCTGACCAACCTCAAGTTCTCCGCCACCCAATACGCCCTGCTCAGCTCGATCATGCTGTTGCTGCCGCGCTTGATCGGCGGCTACTCCGGGGTCATGGTGGAAAAATTCGGTTATCACAATTTCTTCCTGATCACCGCCCTGCTGGGCGTTCCGACACTGCTGTTGATCGCCTTGCACTGGTTCCAGGAGAACCGCCGCGCCGGTCCGACACCGACACCGGAACCGGTGCAGACCCCGGTCACCGAAGAATCGTAGATTCTTTACGCAGGAAGAATCGCGGAGGGCCGAGTGAATCGCGCCCTCCTGCCACACCACCGACCGCATGCCTGTACGCCAGCGGATCTCGCCCGTACAATGCTTCGTCATTTCTCGTCATCAGCAATCGATAACGGCCAACCATGCGCACCAGTCAATTTTTGCTCGCCACACAAAAAGAAACGCCTTCCGACGCGGTCGTGATCAGCCACCAGCTGATGCTGCGCGCCGGCATGATCCGCAAACTCGCCTCGGGCCTGTACACCTGGCTGCCAATGGGCTTGCGGGTGATGCGCAAGGTCGAAGCCGTCGTTCGTGAAGAAATGAACGCCGCCGGTTCTCTCGAAGTGTTGATGCCGAGCACGCAACCGGCCGAGCTGTGGCAGGAGTCCGGGCGCTGGGAAGAGTACGGCCCCGAATTGCTGCGCTTCAAGGATCGCCATGGCCGCGACTTCTGCGCCGGCCCGACCCACGAAGAAGTCATCACCGATCTGATGCGCAACGAGTTGAGCAGCTACAAGCAGCTGCCAATCAACCTGTACCAGATCCAGACCAAGTTCCGTGACGAAATCCGCCCACGCTTCGGCTTGATGCGCGGCCGCGAATTCATCATGAAGGACGCCTACTCGTTCCACGCAGACCAGCCGTCGCTGCAGGTCACCTACGACCGCATGCACCAGGCCTACTGCAACGTGTTCACCCGCCTGGGCCTGAAGTTCCGCCCTGTTGAAGCCGACAACGGTTCCATCGGTGGCGCCGGCTCCCACGAGTTCCACGTGCTGGCCGAGTCCGGCGAAGACGATATCGTTTTCAGCAATGGCTCCGACTACGCCGCCAATATCGAAAAAGCCGAAGCCGTGCCGCGCGAAACATCGCGTGCCGCTCCGACCGAAGAGCTGCGTCTGGTCGATACCCCGAATGCCAAGACCATTGCGCAACTGGTCGAAGGCTTCAACCTGCCAATCGAGAAAACCATCAAGACCCTCGTGGTGCACGCAGAAGAGAAAGGCAAGCTGATTGCCCTGATCATCCGTGGCGACCATGAGCTGAACGAAATCAAGGCCGCCAACCAGCCTGGCGTTGCCAGCCCTCTGGTCATGGCCTCGGAAAGTGAACTGCGCGACGCCATTGGCGCCGGTGCCGGCTCCCTGGGTCCGTTGAACCTGCCGCTGCCGATCATCATCGACCGCTCGGTCGAACTGATGAGCGACTTTGGCATTGGCGCCAACATCGACGACAAACACTACTTCGGCGTGAACTGGGAGCGTGACCTGCCTGTTCCGACCGTTGCCGACCTGCGTAACGTCGTGACCGGCGACCCGAGCCCGGACGGTAAGGGCACCCTGGAAATCAAGCGCGGCATCGAAGTCGGGCACATCTTCCAGCTGGGCAACAAGTACAGCAAAGCGATGAAGTGCGAAGTGCTTGGCGAGAACGGCAAGCCGGTCACCCTGGAAATGGGTTGCTACGGCATCGGCGTGTCCCGCGTGGTGGCCGCTGCCATTGAGCAGAACAACGATGAAAACGGGATCATCTGGAGCGACACCCTCGCGCCTTTCCAGATTGCCCTGGTGCCGCTGCGCTACGAAACCGAACAGGTTCGTGAAGCCACCGACAAGCTGTACGCGGAACTCACCGCTGCCGGCTTCGAAGTGCTGCTCGATGACCGCGACAAGAAAACCAGCCCGGGCATCAAGTTCGCGGACATGGAGCTGATTGGCATTCCACACCGGATCGTGGTCAGCGACCGCGGCCTGGCCGAAGGCAACCTGGAATACAAGAGCCGTACCGAGGCCGAGGCACAAGCGCTGCCGGTCGCCGACGTACTGTCCTTCCTTCAGGCCCGCATCCGCCGCTGATACCAGATATAGAGACGTCATGTTCAAGCGAAACACCTTAGGCCTCGGTGGCGCCGCCTTGTGCGGTGCCCTGCTGGTCAGCGGCTGTGCCAACCACATGTCGCAACGCAGCGAGCAAGAGGAACGGGTCGAGCGCAAATTGCTCGACCACAGCCTGCAGATCGATGTCGGTGAGCCCAAGGTGCTTGAGCTGCCGCAACGGCGGGTGAAAATTCACGAGCAGAAGACTTTCGAAGTCACCGAGTACGAAGTCACGCGTCACTACGACCGCTATACGCCGTATCAACCCTGGCGGGAGGTTTACGAAATCCCGCTGGGCGCGGTGGCCGTGGTGGCGGGGATCGGTGCCAATGTGGTCAACGTGTTCGCCCTCGGCAATCTGCCGGACAGCGTCACCAAGGACTGGCTGAGCTACGGTTTTGCCGGGCTCAACCCGTTCATGAACGTGCAGTCCCACGGCCGCGCGCAGCAAAACCTGGCTGGCATTGATGAAGTCCAGCGCGACAAACGCACGGAGTATTCAAGCCTGCCCTGGAGCGAGCGTCCGGTTGAGGTCAAGGCCGGCAAGGAAACCTTCGAACTGAGCACTGACAAAAACGGCGTATTACGCCTGAATCTGTTGGACAGCCCGTTCGCCGAACATGACATCAATCATCTGAGCCGCTTGCTGATCCGTGTTGCGGATGCCCAGGACAAGGTGCACATCGATTCCACCCTGGTCATCAGCGGCAACTTGCGCAGCAAGCTCTATGAGGCCCACGGGCTGATTTATGACGATCTCGAAGGTGACGAAGTCAATCAGTGGGTCCACCGGGTCAAACGCCTGTCGGAGCTGGGTCTTGAAGAAGAAGCCAGCGAACTGGAACAGAGCCTGATCGAACTGACGCGCAACGATCCCGAATTGCAGACCGAGTTTCTGAAGTCGCTGGCCCGCAATGGCGAGCGACTGGTGGCGAATCCGGGGCTCAATTAAAGCCAAAAAGCTTCGCGAGCAAGCCCGCTCCCACATTGGATTAATGTGGGAGCGGGCTTGCTCGCGAAGGCGGCCAGACACTCACCACCTGAACTCAATCCTCCACTACCGCTCAAACAACTCCATCTGCTCGAACCCGCCCCGGAAGTCCTCCAGCCGCACGCCGACGCCCAACAACCGCACCGGTTTACCGCCGCGATTGAACGCCTGGGTCAACATCAACTGATAACTCCCCAGATCCCGCCCTGCTCCGGCCTGCTCCAGCGTGGTCTGGGTAAAATCATGGAACTTCACTTTGACGAATGGCTTGCCAGGCCGATAACTGCTGTCGATTCGCGCCATGCGACCAGCCAGGGTTTCCAGCAACTCGGGCAATTTATCCAGGCAACTCGCCAGGTCCGGTAGATCCACATCGTAGGTATTTTCGACACTGATCGACTGACGACGACTGTCGTTGTGCACCACACGCTCATCAATCCCACGGGCCAGACTCCAGAGCCGCTCGCCAAAGCTGCCGAATTCGCGCACCAGTGCCAACTTGTCCCACTCGCGCAATTGCAGGCAATCGGTGATACCCAGCTTGCCGAGCTTGTCGGCGGTGACTTTGCCGACCCCGTGCAATTTGCTTACCGGCAAGCCACTGACAAAGTCCTCGACCTGGTCCGGAGTAATGACGAACAGGCCGTTGGGCTTTTTCCAGTCACTGGCGATCTTGGCCAGAAATTTGTTCGGCGCCACCCCCGCCGATACGGTGATATGCAATTGGTTGGAGACCCGGCGCCGGATGTCCTGGGCGATTCGTGTTGCGCTACCACCGAAATACGCACTGTCCGACACATCGAGGTACGCCTCGTCGAGCGAGAGCGGCTCAATGATCTCGGTGTAGTCGCGAAAGATCGTGTGAATTTCCCTGGACGCCTCTCTATAAGCATCCATGCGTGGCTTGACGATGGTCAGGTCCGGGCACAGTTTCAAGGCATGCCCCGAGGACATCGCCGAACGCACCCCGTACGCTCGCGCTTCATAATTGCAGGTGGCGATCACCCCGCGCCGATCCGCCGACCCACCCACCGCCAAAGGCTTACCGGCCAGACGCGGGTCATCGCGCATCTCAATGGCGGCGTAGAAACAGTCACAATCGACGTGGATGATCTTTCGCTGAGTCATGGCAAAGCAGTGTTCATGGCAAGGAAAAGGCGTATTGGTGTGACGGACATCCAGTATCTCACCGACACCTGTATATAGCACCAGTAGTCTGAATGTTCTTTTCGACTCGTAGGAAATGTCGTTGGTAAATTTATTTTTTCAATCAAAAAAACATTCACGATAGAGCCGCACGCCTTGCCCCGCCTGCCTCACAGGCTGATCCACCCGCCCCTCGACAAGCTAACCGATTGAAGCAAAACAGGTTTTATCGGAATTGAAGGTTGACACCCCAGCGTATCTCTATAGAATGCAGCCACACAGACGCGGGATGGAGCAGTCTGGTAGCTCGTCGGGCTCATAACCCGAAGGTCGTCGGTTCAAATCCGGCTCCCGCAACCAAACATCAAAAAAGGCTACTCGAAAGAGTGGCCTTTTTTGTGCGCGCTCGTTTTGTAGCGCCGAGCGCCAAAACAAGGTCTGGACACTCAGCGACGCCAAAACCGGAAATCGTTCCGATTCCGAAACTTAGGCCATCGCTGCGACCGTTTGCCGCAATTCAACGTTTATTTGACCTGCTTCAGGATTAACGGTTGACACCTCGGCGTATCTCTATAGAATGCCGCCACACAGACGCGGGATGGAGCAGTCTGGTAGCTCGTCGGGCTCATAACCCGAAGGTCGTCGGTTCAAATCCGGCTCCCGCAACCAAACATCAAAAAAGGCTACTCGAAAGAGTGGCCTTTTTTGTATCTGTTGAAAAAGTCCTTTCGCAACAATGATCTGTCACTGTGTAGCAAGCCGTTTGGGGTCACCCATGCGCCGAGTTCAGACTATGCTCTATCGCAGGCTGAAGCCTTCACGACTGATAACGCGCCGCCCCTTTCGCCGGGTGATAGGCGTTAATATTTGTGATTATTTTTTTCTACAGGGATTGGTAACTTGGCTGGATACCTCCATCCTGTCGCGCACAATCCAAGAGGTGATTGATGCGCGCCAACTCGTCTGATTCACAAGACACTGTCACAGCAACACAACCGATCAAGGCTGAGCGTCTGCGCCTGCTCGATCGTTTGAGCAAGTACCGTCAACCCATTGGCCTGGCGGTCACCCTGCTGCTGTTCGCGATCGCGCTGATCGCCTGTCGTCACCTGTTGAGCGAGCTCGACCTTTACGCGCTGCACGACTCGATCCTCGAAGTTCCGAAACCTGCCTTGATGGGCGCACTGGGCGCAACCATAGTGGGTTTCATCATTCTGCTCGGCTACGAATGGTCGGCCAGCCGCTATGCCGAGGTGAACCTGCCACCGCGCACGCTGGCAGTGGGCGGTTTCACGGCCTTTGCCATCGGCAACGCCATCGGTCTTTCAATGTTGTCGGGCGGCTCGGTTCGCTATCGTCTCTATGCCCGTCACGGCCTGGGAGCGGCTGAAGTCGCCCGCATGACGCTGTTCGCCAGCCTCTCGCTGGGTTGCGCCCTGCCGCCGCTGGCCGCCCTGGCGACGCTCAGCGACCTGTCTGCCGCGTCCACCGCCCTGGGTCTCTCCGAGGTTTTGCTGGGCGTGGTGGCGACTGCCGTGCTCGTGTTGTTTTCGGTGCTGGCCTTAGGCATCTACCGCCGTCGACTGCCGGAACAGCCTTACCCGGACAACCTGCTGGTCAAGGTTGGGCGCCGCACCTTGCGCCTGCCCGGGCTTCGACTGACGTTCCTGCAATTGATCATCACCGCCCTGGACGTAGCAGCCGCCGCGACTGTGCTCTATCTGCTGCTGCCGGAAACACCGCCCTTCGGCGCGTTCCTTTTGGTATACCTGCTGGCTCTGGCCGCCGGCGTACTCAGCCATGTGCCGGGCGGCGTCGGGGTGTTCGAGGCAATTTTGCTGGCTGCGTTTTCCGACACCCTTGGCGCTGCACCACTGGCGGCCGCCCTGCTGCTCTATCGCTTGATCTACGTGGTGCTGCCGTTGCTGGTGGCCTGCCTGCTGCTGCTGATCAACGAAGGCCAGCGCCTGTTCCAGACACGCCAGACATTGCGCGCAGCGTCAGGCCTGGCGGCACCGATACTGGCGGTGCTGGTATTCCTGTCCGGTGTTGTCCTGCTGTTCTCCGGCGCCACCCCGGAAATCGACACGCGCCTGGAGCACATCGGTTTTCTGATCCCCCATCGACTGGTCGATGCTTCGCACTTTGGCGCCAGCCTGGTCGGGGTTCTGTGCCTGTTGCTGGCCCAGGGGCTGCGTCGCCGGCTGTCGGCCGCGTGGATGCTGACCACCATTCTGTTGCTGGTCGGCGCCCTGCTCTCGCTGCTCAAGGGTTTTGACTGGGAAGAAGCCAGCCTGATGGTGCTGACGGCAAGCCTGCTCGGGGTATTCCGCCGCTCGTTCTACCGCCCCAGCCGCCTGACCGAAGTGCCGTTCTCGCCGTTGTACCTGGTAGCGAGCCTGTGCGTGCTTGGCGCGTCGATCTGGCTGCTGCTGTTCGCCTATCAGGACGTTCCCTACAGCCACCAACTCTGGTGGCAGTTCACCCTCGATGCCGACGCCCCTCGCGGCCTGCGTTCGCTGCTCGGTGCCGCGGTGCTGCTGGTGGTGGTGTCGCTGACCTGGCTGCTGCGCACTGCGCGTCCGGTCATACACCTGCCGACGCCCGACGAACTGGAACGCGCCAGCAAGATCCTCATGGCATCGGCCCAACCCGATGGCGGCCTGGCCCTGACCGGTGACAAGGCGCTGCTGTTCCACCCCAACGACGAGGCGTTCCTGATGTACGCCCGTCGCGGCCGCAGCCTGGTGGCGCTGTATGACCCGATCGGCCCGGGCCAGCAACGGGCGGAAATGATCTGGCAGTTCCGCGACCTGTGCGACATCCACCACGCCCGCCCCGTGTTCTATCAAGTGCGCGCAGAGAACCTGCCGTACTACATGGACATCGGCCTGACGGCGATCAAGCTCGGCGAAGAAGCCCGGGTCGACCTGAAGCGTTTTGATCTCGAAGCCAAGGGCAAAGAGATGAAGGACCTGCGCTACACCTGGAACCGTGGCACCCGTGACGGCCTGTCGCTGGAAATCTTCGAGCCCGGCCACGCGCCGATGGATGAGCTCAAGGTGATTTCCGATGCCTGGCTGACCGGCAAGAACGTCCGGGAGAAAGGTTTTTCGCTGGGCCGCTTCAGCGATGACTACCTCAAGTATTTCCGCATCGCGGTGATTCGTTTCGAAGGGCGCCCGGTGGCGTTCGCCAACTTGCTCGAGACTTATGGTCATGACCTGGCCAGCCTCGACCTGATGCGCGCGCACCCGGATGCCCCGAAGCTGACCATGGAGTTCATGATGGTCGGCCTGATTCAACATTATAAAAATCATGGATACGCGCGTTTCAGCCTGGGCATGGTGCCGTTGTCGGGGTTACAACCCCGCCGCGGCGCGCCATTGACCCAGCGCCTGGGCTCGATGGTATTCCGCCGTGGTGAGCAGCTATACAACTTCCAAGGCTTGCGCCGCTTCAAAGACAAGTTCCAGCCTGATTGGGAACCCCGTTATATGGCCGTGCCCGCCGGACTCGATCCGCTGGTTGCGCTGGCCGACACTGCTGCCCTGATCGCGGGCGGCTTGACCGGATTGGTGAAACGCTGATGATTCAACGCTCCTTGCGGTATGTATTGGGCACACTGGTGATAGTGGCCCTGATTCTCGGTGGCGGTTACTGGTATCTGAAACGCCCGGCACCGGAACCGACCCTCGAATGGCTGACCCCGGCCGACGGTGCGACGATGACCCGTGTCATCCCCGGCACCACGCCACGCGCCCAGGTGCTGGTGGCGGTCAACGAAGACCAGAAACTCAGCGACAAGCAATTGATGACCCTGAGCCGTAGTGGCTCGGCGCAAATTGTCCAGGTGATCCTGCCCAAGGACTGCCTGCTGCAAAGCCGTGCCCTGCAATCGGGCCTGCGAGAGCTCAAAGGCCCGGCGACCCTGGTCGGCGGCATCGGCCCGGGCGCCGTGCTGGCCTGGCGCTGGTTGTCCGAGCAAAAGGACGACAAGGCTTACGCCGTCTCGGTCGACCTGGCCCTGGAAAAGGGTGGCTGCACTCACCTGTTGCCGAAAAGCGCCGCCCACGGCCACTGGCTGGCAGCGTGGAACGACAACCCGGACGACACCAGCGCCGGTTTTGTGCGCGACCAGGTCAATGCTGAAACCAGCATCAGCGACTACGACATCAACCTGCCGCAAGTGTTGAACAACGAACTGCGCAAGATCCTCGTCGGTGGCGACAAAGCCGCTGGCGGCCTGCAGATCCCGGTGGTCGAAGTGCCAGCGGGCCAGGCCCGGGACACCGTGACCCTGTTCCTGTCCGGCGACGGCGGCTGGCGCGACCTCGACCGCGACGTGGCGGGCGAGATGGCCAAGATCGGCTACCCGGTGGTCGGCATCGACACCCTGCGCTACTACTGGCAGCACAAGAGCCCGGAGCAAAGTGCGCTGGACCTGGCTGAACTGATGCAACACTACCGGCAGAAATGGGGCACCAAGCGCTTCATCCTGACCGGCTACTCGTTCGGCGCGGATGTTCTGCCGGCGATCTACAACCGCCTGGCCGAGTCGGAGCAGAATCGCGTTGACGCAATCATCCTGCTGGCCTTCGCCCGTACCGGCAGCTTTGAAATCGAAGTCGAAGGCTGGCTCGGCAACGCTGGCAAGGAAGCCGCCACCGGCCCGGAAATGGCCAAGCTGCCAGCTGCCAAAGTGGTGTGCATCTACGGTGAAGAAGAAACCGACGAAAGCGGCTGCACCGACAAGACTGCGGTAGGCGAAGCGATGAAACTGCCCGGCGGCCACCACTTCGACGAGAACTACCCGGCGTTGGCCAAGCGTCTGGTAGAGATCATCGAGAAGCGTCAGCCGAAGGAAACAGCTGCTACAGAGTGATCTGACAGCCCGCAAAAAGCCCTCGTTACCTCACGGTAACGGGGGCTTTTTCATTCCACCACACGCCACACATCCCCTGTGGGAGCGGGCTTGCTCGCGAAGGAGGCGTGTCAGTCGACATAGATGCAATTTGACACACCGCTTTCGCGAGCAAGCCCGCTCCCACACTGGATCTTCATAGTCTTCCAGTTTTTTACTCAGGTACAAAAAAGCCCCCGCTGCCGCAAGGCAACGGGGGCTTTTTGTGGCTCGCTTACATCTCCACCTGAGTACCCAGTTCAATCACCCGGTTCAGCGGCAGATTGAAGAAGCGCAAATTGCCGTTGGCATTCTGCAACATGAACGCAAACAACGCCTCACGCCAGCGCGACATGCCTTCGAGCTTGGAGGCGATGACCGTCTCGCGACTGAGGAAGTAAGTGGTGCGCATCGGACTGAAGTTCAGTTCATCGAGATGACACAGCTTCAACGCCTGTGGCACGTCCGGCTCATCGATGAAGCCGAAATGCAGGATCACCCGGAAGAAACCTTCGCCGTAGGCATCGACCTCGAACCGTCGTGATGGCGGCACCCGCGGGATGTCTTCGTAGACCACCGTCAGCAGCACCACTTGCTCGTGCAGTACCTGGTTATGCAACAAGTTGTGCAACAGCGCGTGGGGCACGGCGTCCGGTCGCGCGGTGAGGAACACTGCCGTGCCCTGCACGCGATGGGGCGGTTGTACGGCAATGCTGCTGATGAAGATCGGCAGTGGCAATCCACCCTCATCGATACGTTCGACCAGCAACTGCTTGCCGCGCTTCCAGGTGGTCATCAGCACAAACAGTGCGAAACCGGCGATCACCGGGAATGCACCGCCCTGAACGATTTTCGGCACGTTGGCAGCGAAGTAAAGCCCATCCACCAACAGGAAACCGAGCAACACCGGAACGGTGAGCAACGGTGGCCACTTCCACAACAGCAGTATTACCGCCGACACCAGGATGGTGGTCATCAGCATTGTGCCCGTCACCGCCACACCATAGGCCGAAGCCAGGGCGCCGGAGGATTCGAAACCAATCACCAGCAGGATCACACCAACCATCAGCGCCCAGTTCACCGCGGCGATGTAGATCTGGCCTTGTTCGGCGCTGGAGGTGTGCCGGATGTGCATGCGCGGAATGTAACCGAGCTGGATCGCCTGACGGGTCAGGGAGAACGCACCGGAAATCACCGCTTGCGAGGCAATCACCGTGGCCAGGGTCGACAGACCGACCAGCGGGATCAATGCCCAGCTCGGTGCCAACAGGTAGAACGGGTTACGAGCCGCTTCCGGGTCGCCCAGCAGCAAGGCACCCTGACCGAAATAGTTCAGTACCAGCGCCGGCAGCACGAGGATGAACCAGGCACGAGCGATCGGCTTGCGACCGAAGTGGCCCATGTCCGCGTAAAGGGCCTCGGCACCGGTCAATGCCAGCACCACGGCGCCGAGAATCGTCACGCCCATGCCCGGATGGACCATGAAGAAACGTACACCCCATACCGGGTTCATCGCTTGCAGGACTTCCGGATGCTGGCTGATGCCATAGACGCCCAGTGCGCCCAGCACGAGGAACCAGGTGACCATGATCGGCCCGAACAGAATGCCGATGCGCGCGGTCCCGTGACTCTGAATCAGAAACAGCGCGACCAGCACCACCAGCGACAATGGCACCACCCAATGGTCGATACCTTCGAAAGCCAGCCCCAGGCCTTCAATTGCCGAAAGCACGGAAATCGCCGGGGTAATCATGCTGTCACCATAGAACAACGCCGCACCGATCAGTCCGCAGACCACCAGCAACGTGCGTAATTTGGCGTGTCCCGACGCCGCCCGCCGCGCCAGTGCGGTCAAGGCCATGATCCCGCCTTCGCCCTGGTTGTCGGCGCGCAGCACAAACATCATGTATTTGATCGACACGACCCAGATCAGCGACCAGAAGATCAGCGCCAGGATCCCCAGCACCCCGTCATGGTTGACCGGCACGCCATAGCCTCCGGAAAACACTTCTTTGAGGGTGTACAACGGACTGGTGCCGATATCGCCATAAACCACCCCGACTGCCGCGACCAGCATACCGATCGGCTTCACCGCCGAATGCTCGGCACCTGCAGCCTGACTACTTGCCTGACCCATCCACCACTCCTACTTCTCAGACCCGGGCTTCTTTGAAAGAAGCACTATGCTTTGTCGTGCAGCATGCGCTGTTTTACTTCACGTTACAGACGTTTTGTTGACAGTAAAAACCCAGTAAAGCGTAACGGCGCGAAGCATAGCGCAGCACTCGTCGTATTTCCCTGCATAAAGCTGGTCAAGTGAGCGACTCATCGCTAGAATTGCGCACTTTTTGATCAGAGGCGCAGTTCAAGCGCCCGTCCGTCGGTTTTGCCCTGCCCGGCAAGCGGCGTCACAAAATACCGAGGTTAGACATGTCCACCACTCCTGCGCCGGCCAATCCAAAGGTTGGCTTCGTATCCCTGGGTTGCCCCAAAGCACTGGTCGACTCCGAGCGCATCCTTACCCAGCTGCGTATGGAAGGCTATGACGTGGTGTCCACCTACCAGGACGCCGACGTCGTGGTAGTCAACACTTGCGGCTTCATCGATTCGGCCAAGGCCGAGTCCCTGGAAGTGATCGGCGAAGCCATCAAGGAAAACGGCAAGGTCATCGTGACCGGCTGCATGGGCGTCGAAGAAGGCAACATTCGCAATGTACACCCGAGCGTGCTGGCCGTGACCGGTCCGCAGCAGTACGAGCAAGTGGTCAACGCCGTGCACGACGTCGTGCCGCCGCGCCAGGACCACAACCCGCTGATCGACCTGGTGCCACCGCAAGGCATCAAACTGACCCCGCGCCACTACGCCTACCTGAAGATTTCCGAAGGCTGCAACCATAGCTGCAGCTTCTGCATCATCCCGTCGATGCGCGGCAAACTGGTCAGCCGTCCGGTGGGCGACGTGCTCGACGAGGCCCAGCGCCTGGTCAAATCCGGCGTCAAAGAGCTGTTGGTGATCTCCCAGGACACCAGCGCCTACGGCGTCGATGTGAAGTACCGCACCGGTTTCTGGAACGGCGCGCCGGTGAAAACCCGCATGACCGAACTCTGCGAAGCCCTGAGCACCCTCGGCGTCTGGGTGCGCCTGCACTACGTTTACCCGTACCCGCACGTTGACGAGCTGATCCCGTTGATGGCCGCCGGCAAGATCCTGCCGTACCTGGACATCCCGTTCCAGCACGCCAGCCCGAAAGTGCTGAAGTCGATGAAACGCCCGGCCTTCGAAGACAAGACCCTGGCGCGGATCAAGAACTGGCGCGAAATCTGCCCGGACCTGATCATCCGTTCGACCTTCATCGTCGGCTTCCCGGGCGAAACCGAAGAAGATTTCCAGTACCTGCTGAACTGGCTGACCGAAGCACAACTCGACCGCGTCGGCTGCTTCCAGTACTCGCCGGTCGAGGGCGCACCGGCCAATGACCTTGACCTGGAAGTCGTCCCGGACGACGTCAAGCAAGACCGCTGGGAGCGCTTCATGGCGCACCAGCAGGCCATCAGTTCGGCGCGCCTGCAAATGCGCATCGGCCGCGAGATCGAAGTGCTGGTCGATGAAGTCGACGAGCAAGGCGCGGTGGGCCGCTGCTTCTTCGACGCGCCGGAAATCGACGGCAACGTATTCATCGACAACGGCAGCAACCTCAAGCCGGGCGACAAGGTCTGGTGCAAAGTGACCGACGCCGACGAATACGATCTGTGGGCTGAACAGATCTAAACGCAAAAAATACACAAAGCCCCGCTCTCTCGACGAGATGCGGGGCTTTTTTACGGCTATCGTTTGCAGATGGAAGGATTCCTATCAACCACTGCATAAGGGGCAGACGGGCATGCGTCAGCATTCGGTCATCCACACGCCGAAATTCAGCGACTACGAAGAACTGACCCGGGTCTGGGAGGCCTCGGTACGTGCCACCCACGACTTTCTGCCAGACAGCTACATCGAACTGCTGAAAAACCTGGTACTGACCCGCTACCTCGACTCGGTGATGCTGATCTGCACCAAGGATTCGAGCCAGCGCATCACCGGGTTCGCCGGCGTCGCGGCAGGCAAGATCGAAATGCTCTTCATCGACCCCGACCATCGCGGCCAGGGCCTGGGCAAGAAACTGTTGCGCTATGCCCTGGAACACCTGAACGCCGTCGAACTGGACGTCAACGAACAAAACCCGCAAGCCCTCGGCTTTTACTTCAAGCAGGGTTTCGAGGTGATCGGTCGCTCGGAAGTCGATGGCATGGGCCAGCCGTATCCGCTGCTGCACATGCGCTTGCGCCAGCCCCAACAATTGACGCGCAATGGCTGACACAACACAGAACCACTGTGGGAGCGGGCTTGCTCGCGAAGGCGGTGTGTCAGCCAACATCATTGTTGAGGTTGATGACCCCTTCGCGAGCAAGCCCGCTCCCACAAAAAGCCTCGCGGCGTAAATGGAACCGCGATTAACCGGCGCCAGGCAGGTACAATGCCCACCCCCTTTTTGTTACGGCCCTGACATGACTGACCCGATTCGTCTCTCCAAACGCCTCATCGAACTCGTCGGCTGTTCCCGTCGGGAGGCTGAGCTGTTCATCGAGGGCGGCTGGGTCACCGTCGACGGCGTGGTCATCGACGAGCCGCAATTCAAGGTCGACACCCAGAAAGTCGAGCTTGATCCAGAAGCCAAGGCCTCCGCGCCGGAACCGGTGACCCTGCTGCTCAACGTGCCGGCCGGCATGGACGCAGACACCGCCATGGCCACCCTCGGCGCCGAGACCCTGAGCGAAGAACACCGCTACGGTAAGCGTCCGTTGCGCGGGCACTTCCTGCGCCTGACCGCCAGCACCGACCTGCAGGCTAACGCCAGCGGTCTGCTGGTGTTCACCCAGGACTGGAAAATCCTGCGCAAACTCACCGCCGACTCCAGCAAGATCGAGCAAGAGTATGTGGTCGAGGTTGAAGGCGAGATGGTGGCTCACGGCCTGAACCGCCTGAACCACGGACTGACCTACAAAGGCAAGGAATTGCCGGCGGTCAAGGCCAGCTGGCAGAACGAAAACCGCCTGCGCTTTGCCATGAAGAACCCGCAACCGGGCATCATCGCTCAACTGTGTCAGGCCGTCGGCCTGAAGGTCGTCGCCATCCGCCGCATCCGCATCGGCGGCGTGTCCATCGGCAAAGTGCCGGTGGGGCAATGGCGCTACTTGTCCGGCAAAGAGAAGTTCTAAGACTTCCCGCGCCGCCACACCTTTCGGCGCTGCTGTTTTCGGCGGCGCCCATAGCTGAATTATCAGGACTGCACACATGATCCATAACGACGTACTGCGCAGCGTGCGCTACATGCTCGACATCAGCGACAAGAAAGTCATCGAGATCATCAAGCTCGGTGGCATGGACGTGGCCCTGAAAGACCTGGTGACGTACCTCGACAAGAGAGAAGAAGACGAGGAAGGCTTCGTACGCTGCCCGGACGACGTCATGGCGCATTTCCTCGATGGTCTGGTGATCTTCAAGCGCGGCAAGGACGAAAGCCGTCCGCCGCAGCCGATCGAAGTGCCAGTGACCAACAACATCATCCTGAAAAAGCTGCGGGTGGCGTTCGAGCTGAAAGAAGACGACATGCACGCGATCCTCAAGGCCGCCGGGTTCCCGGTGTCCAAGCCTGAGCTGAGCGCGCTGTTCCGCAAGTTCGGCCACACCAACTATCGCCCGTGCGGCGACCAGCTGCTGCGCAATTTCCTCAAGGGCCTCACTCTGCGAGTGAGAGCGTAAAGCGGCGACCCCCTTTGTAGCAGCTGCCGAGCCCGCGAGGCTGCGTTCGGCTGCGAAGCAGTCGTGAGTCCAGCTGACGCGGCCTGCCTGATGTACCGCGATGACTGATTTTACGACTGCTTCGCAGCCGAACGCAGCCTCGCGGGCTCGGCAGCTGCTACAGATCGCATTACCGCTTAACTGACTGGCATTAGGCCTAATGGCTCCTCATTCCCTTCGAAAATAGTGGCTCCGCTGACCGCGGCCGACGGCTAGGGTGTAAAGACCTCAGCTCTCAGGATTCGCCATGCACCCGTACTTCTCCCTGCAAGGTCGCACCGCCCTGGTGACCGGCGGCACCCGTGGTATCGGCAAAATGATCGCCAAGGCCTACGTCGAGGCGGGCGCCACCGTGTACGTCTGCGCCCGCGACGCCGAAGCCTGCCGGCAAACCGCCGACGAACTCGGAGCGCTTGGACACTGCCACGCCATAGTGGCCAACCTCGCCACCGAAGAGGGCGTCCTGCAACTGACCACGCGCCTCGGCGAGCAGATCTCCCATCTGGACATTCTGGTAAACAATGCCGGCACCACTTGGGGAGCACCGCTGGAGAGCTACCCGATCAAGGGTTGGGAAAAAGTCATGCAGCTCAACGTGACGTCGGTGTTCAACTGTATCCAGCAGTTCCTGCCCCTGCTGCGCAAGGCCGGTTCGGCGCAGAATCCGGCGCGGATCATCAACATTGGTTCGGTGGCCGGGATTTCATCCTTCGTTGAACAGGCGTATGCCTACGGGCCAAGCAAGGCTGCGTTGCATCAGCTGTCGAGGATTCTGGCGCGCGAACTGGTAAGCCAGCACATCAACGTCAATGTGATCGCCCCCGGGCGCTTTCCGAGCAAAATGACCCGGCACATTGGCAATGATGAGCAGGCATTGGCCGAGGATACGGCGCTGATCCCAATGAAGCGCTGGGGTCGCGAGGAAGAGATGGCGGCGCTGGCGATCAGCCTGGCGAGTACCGCAGGAGCTTACATGACCGGGAATATCATTCCGCTGGATGGCGGGTTCAGTCTCTGAAATCGGCGGCGCGGCCTTCGCGAGCAAGCCCGCTCCCACAGGGTTCTGGAGCGCACACAAAATTTGTGTCCATCACAAAACCTGTGGGAGCGTGGCTTGCCCGCGATGACGGACTGACAGGCGCCACCGGGCCAGAGGTCGCGTGGGTTATCATGCCTGCCTTCATTCCACCTCGACCGCAAACCATGACCTACAGCGTTTCCCCCATCGGCTTCGTGCGCTCCTGCTTCAAGGAGAAGTTCGCCATTCCGCGTCAACCGCAACTCGCCCCGGCCGCCCGCGGCGTGCTGGAACTGGTGGCGCCGTTCGATCAAGGGGATGCCGTGCAGGGTCTGGAGCAGGTCAGCCACGTGTGGCTGCTGTTCCTGTTCCACCAGGCTCTGGAGGAAAAGCCGCGCCTGAAGGTCCGCCCTCCTCGTCTGGGCGGCAATAAATCCATGGGCGTGTTTGCCACCCGCGCAACCCACCGCCCCAATGGCATCGGGCAATCAGTGGTGAAACTGGACAGGGTCGAAGCCAACCGCTTGTGGATCTCGGGCATCGATCTGCTGGATGGCACGCCGATTCTCGATATCAAACCCTACGTGCCCTACGCCGACATCATCGATACCGCCACCAACAGCATCGCCAGCGCCGCGCCGCTGTTGATACCCGTGCAGTGGACGGATGCAGCGCTGCAACAGGCTCACGAGCATGCCCAGCGCCTTGAAGAGCCCTTGGTTGAGTTGATCGAGCAATGCCTGGCACAGGATCCACGCCCGGCCTACCAAACGCCGGCACCCGAGCGGGAATACGGTGCGCAGTTCTGGGATCTGGATGTGCGTTGGCATTACCCGACACCGGAGCTGATCTGCGTCCTGGAAGTCATACCCGCGAAAACCTGAACGCCGAAAATGCAAAAAGCCCGCGCTGCCTTCACAGGCAACGCGGGCTTTGGCTTTATGTGGGAGCGGGCTTGCTCGCGAAAGCGATTTACAACTCAACGATGATGTTGAATGACAATCCGTCTTCGCGAGCAAGCCCGCTCCCACAAGGTTCCGCTTACTTCTCGACGAATGCACGCTCGATCAGGTAATCACCCGGCTCGCGCATCCGCGGCGAAACCTTCAGGCCGAAGCTGTTCAGCACTTCGCTGGTTTCGTCGAGCATGCTCGGGCTGCCGCACAGCATGGCGCGGTCGTCCTGCGGGTTGATCGGTGGCAGACCGATGTCGCTGAACAGCTTGCCGCTGCGCATCAGGTCGGTCAGGCGACCTTCGTTCTCGAACGGCTCGCGGGTCACGGTCGGGTAGTAGATCAACTTGTCACGCAGCGCTTCGCCAAAGAACTCGTTCTGCGGCAGGTGCTCGGTGATGAACTCGCGGTAAGCGACTTCGTTGACGTAACGCACGCCGTGGCACAGGATCACTTTCTCGAAACGCTCGTAGGTTTCCGGGTCCTGGATGACGCTCATGAACGGCGCCAGACCGGTACCGGTGCTGAGCAGGTACAAATGTTTGCCAGGCTTCAAGTCATCCAGCACCAGTGTGCCGGTAGGCTTCTTGCTGATAATGATCTCGTCGCCTTCCTTCAGATGCTGCAACTGCGAAGTCAGCGGACCATCAGGCACCTTGATGCTGAAGAACTCGAGATGCTCTTCCCAGTTCGGGCTGGCAATCGAGTAAGCGCGCATAAGCGGGCGGCCGTTGGGCTGTTGCAGGCCGATCATCACGAACTGACCGTTCTCGAAGCGCAGGCCCGGATCACGGGTGCACTTGAAGCTGAACAGAGTGTCGTTCCAGTGGTGAACACTGAGGACACGCTCGTGGTTCATGTTGCTCATGTACGTGGGACTCCTGGAGATTTGTCTGCGCGTGTTCGGTGTGCTCTGCAAGAAAGCCAACTCTGCGCAATTGCATCGCATTCTAAAGGCAGAGACAATATCTGTTAAATGGATTATTAAGATAAGGGTTATCGGTTATATCGATATGCGATTTACTCTCCGTCAACTTCAAGTATTCGTCGCTGTCGCCCAGCAGGAAAGCGTGTCCCGTGCTGCGGGCCTGCTCAACCTCTCGCAATCGGCGGCGAGCACCTCGATCACCGAACTGGAGCGCCAGTGCAGCTGCCAGTTGTTCGACCGTGCCGGCAAACGGTTGAGCCTGAACGCCCTCGGCAAACAACTGTTGCCGCAAGCCGTCGCGCTGCTGGACCAGGCCAAGGAAATCGAAGATCTACTCAATGGAAAGTCCGGTTTCGGCTCGCTGGCTGTGGGCGCGACCCTGACCATCGGCAATTACCTGGCCACCCTGCTGATCGGCAGCTTCATGCAGCGCCATCCGGAAAGCCAGGTGAAGCTGCACGTGCAGAACACTGCCAATATCGTGCAACAAGTGGCCCACTATGAAATTGATCTAGGTCTGATTGAAGGTGACTGCAGTCACCCGGACATCGAAGTACAAAGCTGGGTCGAGGACGAATTGGTGGTGTTTTGCGCCCCTCAGCATCCGCTGGCCAAGCGCGGCACGGCCTCCATGGACGAGTTGAGCCACGAAGCCTGGATCTTGCGCGAACAGGGCTCCGGCACGCGGTTGACCTTCGATCAAGCCATGCGCCATCACCGCACTTCTTTAAATATCCGCCTGGAGCTTGAGCACACCGAAGCGATCAAACGCGCAGTGGAGTCTGGTTTGGGGATTGGCTGCATTTCCAGGCTGGCATTGCGCGACGCATTCCGCCGCGGCAGCCTGGTGCCTGTCGAGACGCCGGATCTGGATCTGGCGCGACAGTTCTACTTCATCTGGCATAAACAGAAATATCAGACATCGGCGATGCGCGAGTTTCTCGATCTGTGCCGCGCCTTCACCGCCGGGGTTCAGCGCAGCGACGAGATCGTGCTGCCGACGATCGCTTAGAGCAGAATCACCGCCCACACCAGGGCAATCATGCTCAATGCCACGAACTGGGCGGCACTGCCCATGTCCTTGGCATTCTTGGACAGCGGGTGCCGCTCAAGGGAAATGCGGTCGATGGCCGCTTCCACGGCCGAGTTGAGCAGTTCGACGATCAGCGCCAACAGGCAGACCGCGATCAACAATGCCCGTTCGACCCGACTGACATTCAGGAAGAACGACAAAGGAATCAGGATGACGTTGAGCAATACCAGTTGCCGAAAGGCTGCTTCTCCGGTGAAGGCTGCGCGCAGGCCGTCGAGCGAATAACCGGAAGCATTGAGAATTCGTTTCAGGCCGGTCTGGCCTTTGAAAGGTGACATAGAGTGGGCAACTGACAAAAAAGAAGTGGGAAAGCTAGTTCAACCAAAGTCAAAAAAGCGTGAAGTTGCCAGCCTTTAATGGCTGGAAATTGACTCAAGTTGTTGCAAGAGCAGCGCAGCCTGGGTCCGGGTCCGCACATTCAGTTTACGGAAAATCGCGGTTACGTGCGCCTTGATAGTCGCCTCGGAAACACTCAACTCGTAGGCGATCTGCTTGTTCAGCAAACCTTCGCAGACCATGGTCAGCACCCGGAATTGCTGCGGCGTCAGACTGGCGAGGCCTTCGCTGGCCGCCTTGGCCTCCGCTGAGACGCTGACCGCTTCGAACGCCTGCGGTGGCCAGAACACATCACCATCGAGGACCGCCCGCACGGCTTTCTGGATCACGCTCAAGTCGCTGGATTTTGGAATGAAGCCACTGGCGCCGAATTCACGAGACTTGACCATGATGGTCGACTCTTCCTGGGCCGAGACCATGACCACCGGAATCTGCGGGTACTGACCGCGCAGCAGGACCAGCCCGGAAAAACCATAGGCCCCCGGCATGTTCAGGTCCAGCAGTACCAAATCCCAATCGGACTTTTCCGTCAGGCGGACTTCCAGTTCGGCGATGCTCGCCACTTCCACCAGGCGGACATCCGGGCCAAGGCCGAGGGTCAGCGCTTGATGCAAGGCACTACGAAAAAGTGGGTGGTCATCGGCAATCAGGATTTCGTATGTGGCCATTTTTCAAATGATCCTGTTTTTCATGGAGCGCCCGATGCATTCGGACCTCGCCAAAGCAACTCAAGGCACAGCCACGGAGCTGCACTGACAAGGCACGCTCAACGCAAAACCGCGTTGCAAACTCTGGCCGCACCCTGACCGGCGCCAAGCATGCCCAGCGAAGCCAGGGTGGTCAAGCTGCATGGCCAGGACACTTTATTGCAGCATGCGCAACAATCAGTCCATCAACGGGCTTGCCGACTGAACATAGGGCATTAACTCGGCATGCGCCGGGGTCGAAACGTTCATTTCCAGCTGATGTTTGGCATCGAGGTAATGCTGGCTGAACACATCGAAATAGGCATCCAGCGCCGATGCAGCGGCCACATCGCCTGCAAGATCGAGGCACAGCGCGGCAACCTCCGCCGTACACAGATGTTCGCTGCGGGTTGATCGGCGCAAGCGGTAACGGGAGAGCTTCTCGGGCAATAGACTGAGGATTGGCAGTCGGTCGAAATAGGGGCTCTTGCGAAAGATCTTCCGCGCTTCGGTCCAGGTCGCATCCAACAGAATGAACAACGGGCGCCTGGTGCCATCGACGTCCACGCTGTTTGTCACACGCTCAGGCTCGACGTACTCACCTGGAAACACCAGGTAAGGCTGCCATTGCGGGTCGGACAACAGCGCCAGCAACTGCGGATCGACCTCGGTACGGGACCAGATGAAGGCATGATTGTCAGGCACCACATCGGCGATCAGCCAACCGGTGTTGCTCGGCTTGAAGACTTCCTTGTTGGTCATGATCAGGCACACGCCAGAGCGGGTTTCGACCTGGGGACGCCATGCGCACAGGCAGTGGCTCTCGATCACCCGGCAATCACGGCAACGCGGGGCGCGCCAACCACGAGCCTGAATCGGCTTGATGCCCTCCTCCTCGCGCTGGTCGCGCAGGCGGGCTACAGCATTCAATGCAAATCGCGCGCAGGCACGGCTCATCGCAGGCAACGCCGACAAAAAACGGAAATCGACACGAAAAACACTCGACAGGGTAAAAAGTGCCAGCAGTTTACCAGACCGCCCGGCGCAAGCCTGTACCGTCCAGCCCGCCTCCCCTATAATTCGCCGCCACTGAACGCACAGTCACGTGACGGGTCCAACCCCCATCACTGAACCAGGAGAGTTTCATGCTGCGCCTTATCGTTCCTACCGCGGCCATTTTGCTGGCGTCGTCCTTCAACGCTCAGGCTGCGTCCTTGAAAGACACGGAACTGAACAAAATGCTGCAAAACGTCGCCACCCAGAGCAGCGTCGGCACTCCACGAGCGATCAACGAAGACATACTCGATCAAGGCTACACCGTTGAAGGCAAACAGTTGATCAACCATCTGAGCGTGCAGAGCAGCCACGCCGACAAGATGCGTGCAGACCCGAAAGCCGTGTACTTTCAGTTGGGAGCGTCTGTCTGCAGAAACGAAGGCTTTCGCAAGCTGATGGCCAAGGGCGCGATCATGCGCTACGACTTCACCGAGGTGAAGAGCAACCGCCCGGTCGGCTCCGCAAGCTTCCAGGAATCGGATTGCCTGCAACCGGCCAAGAAGAAAAAGTAATCACCGGGAATTGGCGCGCCGCTGTTCATCCTCGGCGCGCAATTCTGCCAACAGCGCCTGCAAGTAATGTGAACGGCGTTCGCCGCCGCGTAAACGCCGGCAGCACTCCTCTTCGAGACTCAAGTGATTGGTCTCGGCTGATGTCTTCAGCAATCGATACAGTTGCGTATCGATCTCCAGAACGACTCTGGCCATGGTTTCCCGCCTCCCTGCACTTCACTCATGTTTGAGCGATAAATCCTTAATCCGCTTGTACCGTGCGCCCTGCCGTTGACGCAAAGTTGTCGTGTGACGCCTGTAACTTAGTAAATCAGAGTGCCGCACATACGACGTACGTTCAGACGAGCGGTGAAAGCACCTTGCAAATCGTCAATAAGCGGTTGCCAGGAAAGACTTTGTGGCGCAATGATCAAGTCAGCGCAAATCACTGTGAAGGTCTAGATTTCAGGGTATCAACGTTTACTTTTTCTGGGCTGGAAAGGGGCTGCCCGTCGCTTGTCATGTTGTGCGAACGTTTCTTTCATCCAAGGGAAAAACAGAGCCTGTTTGGATGATCCGATGCCTTTCGGATCAAGTAGATCGCCCAGGCACGGGCCTGGGCAGACAGCGACACATGATGTGTCGTGGCACCGACGTACATTCTCGGGCCGAGGGTTCTGTGCAGAAGGAGAAGTTGAATGCCTTACCAACCGAATGACCTCCTGAGCCGTCATTTTGAAGAGAGCGGCCATGACCTCATCAGCAAGGTCGAAGAACAACTCAAGCTGATTTCACCCGACAGCCCGAACATCCCGATCTACCGCGACATGATCCTGACCGTGCTGCGCATGGCCCAGGAAGACCACAATCGCTGGAATGCCAAAATCACCCTGCAAGCCCTGCGTGAGTTGGAACAGGCTTTCCGCGTGCTTGAACAATTCAAGGGGCGACGTAAAGTCACGGTGTTCGGTTCGGCCCGCACCCCCATGGAACATCCGCTCTACAGCATGGCCCGGGAGCTCGGTGCCGCGCTGGCGCGCTCGGATATGATGGTCATTACCGGCGCCGGTGGCGGCATCATGGCCGCGGCTCATGAAGGAGCCGGCCTGACACACAGCCTGGGGTTCAATATCACCCTGCCCTTCGAACAGCATGCCAACCCCACGGTCGACGGCACGACCAACCTGCTGCCGTTCCATTTTTTCTTCACCCGCAAGCTGTTCTTCGTCAAGGAAGCCGACGCCCTGGTGCTGTGCCCGGGCGGCTTCGGTACGCTGGATGAAGCGCTGGAAGTGCTGACGCTGATCCAGACCGGCAAGAGCCCATTGGTGCCAGTAGTGCTACTGGACACACCGGGCGGCAAATTCTGGCAAGGCGCGCTGGACTTCATTCATCAGCAACTGGAGGAAAACGGTTACATCCTGCCCACTGACATGAAGCTGGTGAAGCTGGTTTACAGCGTCGAAGAAGCGGTAGAACACATCAACCAGTTCTACAGCAACTTCCACTCCAGTCGCTGGCTCAAGCATCAGTTCCTGATTCGCATGAATCACACACTCAACGACCGGGCACTCGAGCATATGCAGGAGGCTTTCGCCGACCTGTGTCTGAGCGATCATTTCCATCAGCACGCTCACAGTGGTGAGGCCCATGACGAAGCCGAATTCAGCCACCTGGTGCGGCTGGTCTTCAACTTCAACGCCCGCAACCATGGCCGTCTACGCGAACTTGTGGACTACATCAACCTGCCGGAAAACTGGACACTATCAAAACCCCAGGTACAGCAGCGTACGCGGGAGTCGTCAAAGGTTACGTGAGGCATAAAAAAACGGCCCGCTATCGAAATAGCGGGCCGTTTCAGTTCAGTCGTCCATCCCTCGACCGCTGAACAGACGGTTGATCATTTCCATGGAGTATCCCCGATACGCCAGGAACCGGCCTTGTTTGGCTCGCTCCCGGGCATCCGCCGGCAATTGCCCGGAGAACTTGCGCCGCCAGGTGTCGGCCAGTTGCTCCTGCCAGTCGATACCGCTCTCGCGCAGGGCGAGTTCAATATCGGTGCGCTGCAGGCCGCGCTGGCTCAACTCTTCACGAATGCGTAAAGGGCCATAACCGGAACGGGCACGGTAGGAAACAAAACTTTCAAGGTAACGGGTTTCAGACAACAACCCCTCTTCCGTCAACCGGTCGAGTGCTGTTTCGATCATTTCGGGGAGGGCGCCGCGCTGACGCAGTTTACGCGTCAGCTCGACTCGACCGTGCTCGCGTCGTGCGAGCAGGTCCATTGCGGTTCGCCGCACCGCGACGAGTGTATCGAGTACGGCAGTCATCGCTTCGATCAGATATCTGCGTCAACCAGGTCGTCTTCGGTCTCTTTGACCACAGAAGCTTTGGCGTCTGCTACGGATGCCGGGGACAGGAGCTTGTCACGCAGTTGCTTCTCCAGCTTTGCCGCGACTTCCGGGTTGTCCGCCAGGAACTTGGCCGAGTTGGCCTTGCCCTGACCGATCTTGGTGCCTTCATAGGCATACCAGGCACCGGACTTCTCAACGAAACCGTGCAGAACACCCAGGTCGATCATCTCACCGTTGAGGTAGATGCCCTTGCCGTAAAGAATCTGGAACTCGGCCTGACGGAACGGCGAAGCCACCTTGTTCTTCACGACCTTGACGCGGGTTTCGCTACCGACGACTTCATCACCTTCCTTCACCGCGCCAGTACGACGGATGTCCAGACGAACCGATGCGTAGAACTTCAGTGCGTTACCACCGGTGGTGGTTTCCGGGCTGCCGAACATCACGCCGATCTTCATGCGGATCTGGTTGATGAAGATCACCAGGCAATTGGCGTTCTTGATGTTACCGGTGATTTTACGCAGCGCCTGGGACATCAGGCGGGCTTGCAGCCCCACGTGCATGTCACCCATTTCGCCTTCGATTTCGGCCTTTGGCACCAGGGCGGCTACGGAGTCGACGATGATCACGTCAACCGCGTTGGAACGCACCAGCATGTCGGTGATTTCCAGGGCCTGCTCGCCGGTGTCCGGCTGGGAAACCAGCAGGTCGTCGACGTTGACGCCCAGCTTGCCGGCGTACTCAGGGTCGAGGGCGTGCTCGGCGTCGACGAATGCGCAGGTCGCGCCGGCTTTTTGAGCCTGGGCGATCACGGACAAGGTCAGCGTGGTTTTACCGGAAGATTCAGGACCGTAGATTTCAACAATACGGCCTTTTGGCAGGCCGCCGATGCCGAGAGCGATGTCCAGACCCAGAGAGCCAGTGGAAATGGCCGGGATCGCCTGACGGTCCTGATCGCCCATACGCATTACGGCACCCTTGCCGAATTGACGTTCGATCTGACCCAGGGCCGCAGCCAAGGCTTTCTTCTTGTTGTCGTCCATTAAAGTCCTCACGTAATCAATAAGGCCTGACGGCCAACACCTGTATAAGTAGCCAGTATTATTCCACAGCGATTCCGGATCGCCTACCCCTGATTTGAGATTTCTGCCGCGGCATACCGCAGCAGCCCCTCTAGCGCGGCCTTCACCGTTTGTCGGCGCACCTCGTCGCGGTCACCGGCGAAGTGTTGCAACTCGCTGAACACACGCTCGCCCACGCCCCAGGCCAACCAAACCGTCCCCACCGGCTTACTCGGCGAACCTCCGTCCGGCCCGGCTACGCCACTGACCGCCACGGAAAAATACGCGCGACTTTTCTCCTGCGCCCCCCTGGCCATCGCTTCGACCACCTCGCGACTGACCGCCCCCACCGTGGTGAACAACTCCACAGGAACATCCAGTTGCAGGTTCTTCTGCAGATTGGAATAGGTGACGTAACCGGCCTCGAACCACGCCGAGCTGCCAGGAATACGGGTGATCGCCTCGGCGATCCCGCCTCCGGTGCAGGACTCGGCCGTGGAAACGTGGGCATTGAGAATCTGCAATTGCCTGCCAAGGTCAGCGGCGAGCTGGGTAATTACTTTCACGGTCATCTCCTGATGGGGCGGGATGGGTTAACCGTACACCAGCAGACTGCACTTGCAAGCGACAGGACCGATCAAAATGTAAAGAACCAGAGGCTCTGGAAAAGGCCTGCCAGGGGATTCAATCTTCCACGTCACCGGATGGACCATGACCGACACCCATGCGCCTGGCCGCCCAACGTTCATACAACCCTAAAACTACGTCTGTCCCGGCCATTGCCGCTAAACAACCTCCCGCACAAGCCGCCCAAATGGAAACATTGGCGGCGTGCAACAGCATGATGACCGAGGCGCCGCAGATCATGCTGGAGCCAGACCGCAGGCTCAGGCGCCGGACAAGGGGCCAACCACGAACGCCTTCTTTATCGGCACGCCACATCTCACCGGTTACGCCACCGAGAACTGGAAGGATAATGAGCAGCCAAAGAGGCATGTCCAGCAACGCATATTGCTCAGCGGTCATTTCATGCCTCCCTGAGTGAACGGTCACACTGCGTTCTTGAAGATAGGTAGCAAGACTATGCATATATGCATACGCGGTCAATGCACGAACGCATAAATAAAGACAATCCGATGCTTTCAGCAAACGAAAAAAACCCGCTCAGGAAGCGGGTTTTATCTGAACGCAGAGGGCGTTAGCGGGCGTACATACCCCACCAGAAGACATGTCCGAGGATAACAATCGGCTCCTCCTGGATTTCCTGAAAAGTGTAATCCTCGTCCGGATGCTCGTCGCGGTTGAAGCTGCGCAAGCGAATCCCGGTCGGCAGGCGATACAGCTGCTTCACCCGCAATTGGCCGTTGTGATTGATTGCATAAAGGTCGCCGTCAACGATATCGCCAATACCGCACTTGCCGGCATTGACGCCGACCGTGGCGCCGTCGCGCAGTACCGGCAGCATGCTGTTGCCCCGCACGGTCACGCATTTGGCCTGGTCGAACTGCACACCGTTATGGCGCAGGCTACGCTTGCCGAAGCGCAGACTAGAGCGCTCGCTTTCCTCGATGACGAATCTTCCCGACCCTGCGGCCAATTCTACCTCGCGAAGAAAGGGGACCGACACCTCGTCGTCATCGACAGGGGTATCGTCGTCCCACAGACTGATATCCTTGAGTTCCGAATGCACAGGAGCGCGCCTGGCATTAGCGGCAGGCGCGACGTCCGCGCGACCACGCAACTGGTCGGTGCTCACTGAGAAATACTCGGCGATCTTCGAAATATGCTTATCCGAAGGATCGACGATTTTCCCGCTGAGAATGCGCGAGAGCGTGGATTGAGGCACGCCGGTACGACGGTGAAGCTCCGTGGGGGAGATCCCGTGCTGGTCGAGCAATGCTCTTAAGACAGTAGATACGTTGCGTTTTTGCATAATGCGCATAGTGCTGGTTATTTTCGCAGAAGACAAATGCCCAATTGCATAATCGATGCATAACCTGTTTTTTGCATCGTAAAAGATGTCACCCGGCCGCGATGCCTGCGTCGGGTAGAGCGCCCATGGTAACCTTGCGCCCATCGCGGAAAAGCCCGGCCGTTGCCCCGCTTTTGCCCCACCTCTTTCAATGAGCTTCCTGACAATCCGATGAATAAAGCCGTCTCAGACCTGTCCTCCCACACCCCGATGATGCAGCAGTACTGGCGCCTGAAAAACCAGCACCCGGACCAGCTGATGTTCTACCGCATGGGCGACTTCTACGAGATCTTCTATGAAGACGCGAAGAAGGCCGCCAAGTTGCTGGACATCACCCTGACCGCCCGCGGGCAGTCGGCTGGCCAGGCGATTCCGATGTGCGGGATTCCTTACCATGCCGCCGAGGGTTACCTGGCAAAACTGGTGAAGCTTGGCGAGTCGGTGGTGATCTGCGAGCAGGTCGGCGACCCGGCCACCAGCAAAGGGCCGGTGGAGCGGCAGGTCGTGCGCATCATCACACCGGGGACGGTGAGTGACGAAGCGCTGCTCGATGAGCGCCGCGACAACCTGATCGCCGCCGTCCTGGGCGATGAGCGCCTGTTCGGCCTGGCGGTGCTGGACATTACCAGTGGCAACTTCAGCGTGCTGGAAATCAAGGGGTGGGAAAACCTGCTGGCGGAACTGGAGCGGGTCAACCCCGTGGAACTGCTGATCCCGGATGACTGGCCCAAGGACTTGCCGGCGGAAAAACGCCGGGGTGTGCGTCGCCGTGCGCCGTGGGATTTCGAGCGCGATTCGGCGCTCAAAAGCCTGTGCCAGCAATTCTCGACCCAGGACCTCAAAGGCTTTGGCTGCGAAAACCTGACCCTGGCCATCGGCGCCGCCGGTTGCCTGCTGGCCTACGCCAAGGAAACCCAGCGCACCGCCCTGCCCCATTTGCGCAGCTTGCGTCATGAACGCCTGGACGACACCGTGGTGCTCGATGGCGCCAGTCGTCGCAACCTGGAACTCGACACCAACCTGGCCGGCGGCCGCGACAACACTCTGCAATCGGTGGTGGACCGTTGCCAGACCGCCATGGGCAGCCGACTGCTGACTCGCTGGCTGAATCGCCCGTTACGCGACTTGACGGTGCTGTTGGCGCGTCAGACCTCGATCACTTGCCTGCTCGACGGTTACCGCTTCGAAAGACTGCAACCGCAGCTCAAGGAAATCGGTGACATCGAACGGATTCTTGCGCGGATCGGCCTGCGCAATGCCCGCCCACGCGACCTCGCCCGCTTGCGTGACGCCCTCGGTGCACTGCCCGAACTGCAAGTGGCAATGACCGAGCTCGAAGCCCCGCACCTCCAGCAACTCGCCAGCACCACCAGTACCTACCCGGAACTGGCAGCCCTCCTGGAAAAAGCCATCATCGACAACCCGCCCGCGGTCATTCGTGACGGCGGCGTGCTGAAAACCGGCTACGACAGCGAACTCGACGAACTGCAGTCGCTCAGCGAAAACGCCGGGCAATTCCTGATCGACCTCGAAGCACGGGAAAAGGCGCGCACCGGCCTGTCCCACCTGAAGGTCGGCTACAACCGCATCCACGGTTACTTCATCGAGCTGCCAAGCAAGCAGGCGGAATCGGCACCGGCCGACTATATTCGCCGCCAGACGCTCAAAGGTGCCGAGCGCTTCATTACGCCGGAACTCAAGGCGTTCGAAGACAAGGCATTGTCAGCCAAGAGCCGTGCCCTGGCCCGCGAGAAGATGCTGTACGAAGCACTGCTCGAAGACCTGATCGCCCAGTTGCCGCCGTTGCAGGACACTGCCGGCGCCCTGGCCGAACTGGACGTCTTGAGCAACCTGGCCGAGCGTGCACTGAACCTCGACCTGAACTGCCCGCGCTTCGTCAGTGAACCGTGCATGCGCATCAGCCAGGGCCGCCACCCGGTGGTCGAGCAAGTGCTGACCACGCCGTTCGTGGCCAACGACCTGAGCCTGGACGACAACACGCGCATGCTGGTGATCACCGGCCCGAACATGGGCGGTAAATCCACCTATATGCGCCAGACCGCTTTGATTGTGCTCCTGGCGCACATCGGCAGCTTCGTGCCAGCGGCCAGTTGCGAATTGTCGCTGGTCGATCGCATCTTCACCCGGATCGGCTCCAGCGATGACCTGGCCGGCGGGCGCTCGACCTTCATGGTGGAGATGAGCGAAACCGCGAACATTCTGCACAACGCCACCGAGCGCAGCCTGGTACTGATGGATGAAGTCGGGCGCGGCACCAGCACCTTCGACGGCCTGTCCCTGGCATGGGCGGCGGCCGAACGCCTGGCACATCTGCGTGCCTACACGCTGTTCGCCACCCACTACTTTGAACTGACCGTCCTGCCGGAAGCCCAGCCGCTGGTGGCCAACGTGCACCTCAATGCCACCGAGCACAATGAACGTATCGTGTTCCTGCACCACGTGCTGCCTGGGCCGGCCAGCCAGAGTTACGGCCTGGCCGTTGCGCAACTGGCGGGCGTACCGAGCGAAGTCATCACCCGTGCTCGCGAGCATTTGAGCCGCCTGGAAGACACCGCCCTGCCCCATGAGTCGCCAGCACCTGCCAAAGGTAAACCGGCTGCTCCACAGCAAAGCGACATGTTTGCCAGTCTGCCGCACCCGGTGCTGGATGACCTGGCCAAGCTCGACCTGGACGACATGACGCCACGCCGTGCTCTCGAAATGCTCTATACACTAAAGACACGGATCTAACGCAGCGGCTTGCAAGCTGTTAGAATCTCGCGCGGTTTGGGATGCTGCTGGCTAATAGCCTGGCCAGCAGACTATCGCTCCCGAACCTGGCGACCCCTACGAGAAGGGGCGCAGCAAGCCGCGCCTGAGGAGAAAATTAGAAATGACCTTCGTCGTCACCGACAACTGCATCAAGTGCAAGTACACCGACTGCGTAGAAGTCTGTCCGGTGGACTGCTTTTACGAAGGCCCGAATTTCCTGGTGATTCACCCGGATGAGTGCATCGACTGCGCGCTGTGCGAGCCTGAATGCCCTGCTGTGGCTATCTTCTCTGAAGATGAGGTTCCGGCCGGCATGGAAAACTTCATCGAGCTGAACGCAGAGCTGGCCGAAATCTGGCCAAACATCACTGAACGTAAAGACCCTTTGCCCGACTCCGCAGAATGGGACGGCAAGCCAGGCAAGATCGAACACCTCGAACGCTGATTACCCCCGCGTTCCCTAAAAAGGCCCCACAAGGGCCTTTTTGCTTTTCTGCAGGCAAAAAAAAGGGGGCGGTTTGACCCGCCCACACTTTTTCCCTATTCCCTGTATTCCTTTTCATCGTCCTGATGAATCGCGTCCCGCGATATCCATTTCCCTCATCCTTGAAGGATGTGTCTGTCCGTCGACACAACCTGAATACTAGAGTTTTCCTCTCCGGGATCAATCGCCTATTGGCGCGAAGTCTAACTGTCACACATCATCAACTATAAAAAATAGTCTTATAAATCATAAATATAAAACCATCTGACATTCGGAATAGACGACTGTCAGGGTGTAAAAATAACGAACACTTACGCAAGAGTAAGCCAAGACTTACAACACACAACCAAAATCCCGAGCTAACGCGAAATGGGCCTGCCAGCCCCCCTTGTGGGAGCGGGCTTGCTCGCGAAGAGGCCATCACATTCAGCATCAATGTTGCCGGTTAGACCGCCTTCGCGAGCAAGCCCGCTCCCACACTGGATCGGAGTACATCCTTTGAATCGCAACCAAAAAAAAACCCCGAGCCAGTCGGGGTTTCTTTTGCCATCGCAGTGAGTGTCTTATTGGAACAGTGACTCACTCGACAGACCATTTTTTTCCAGGATCTCGCGCAGCCGCTTCAAGCCTTCCACCTGAATCTGTCTGACCCGCTCCCGGGTCAGGCCGATTTCCAGGCCGACGTCTTCAAGGGTGCTGCTTTCATGACCGCGCAGGCCGAAGCGGCGTACAACCACTTCGCGTTGCTTGTCGGTCAATTCCGAGAGCCATTGATCGATGCTCTGGGACAGGTCGTCGTCCTGCAACAGCTCGCACGGATCGGTTGGGCGGTCGTCAGTCAGGGTATCCAGCAGGGTTTTATCCGAATCCGGACCCAGCGAGACGTCGACCGAAGAAACCCGTTCGTTAAGGCCGAGCATACGCTTGACCTCTCCTACCGGTTTTTCCAGCAGGTTGGCGATTTCTTCGGGAGAGGGTTCATGGTCGAGTTTTTGCGTCAGCTCCCGCGCGGCCCGCAGGTATACGTTCAGCTCCTTGACCACATGGATCGGCAACCGGATGGTCCGGGTTTGATTCATGATTGCGCGTTCGATGGTCTGACGAATCCACCAGGTCGCGTAGGTCGAAAAGCGGAAACCGCGTTCCGGATCGAACTTCTCCACCGCCCGGATCAAGCCGAGGTTGCCCTCTTCGATCAGGTCCAGCAGCGACAGCCCGCGATTGACGTAGCGTCGGGCGATTTTCACCACCAGCCGCAGGTTACTTTCAATCATGCGCTTGCGCCCGGCCGGATCGCCACTTTGCGACAGGCGCGCAAAATGAACTTCTTCTTCGGGTGAAAGGAGGGGAGAGAAACCAATTTCATTGAGATACAGCTGCGTGGCATCAAGTGCCCGCGTGTAGTCAATGTACTTGTGCTGTTTCAACGATGCGGAGTGTTTGGATTTGGCACGAACGGAAGGTGGAGCCGCCCCTTCATCATTCGACATCGAATCCGTATCGATGCTGCTCTCCATCAGGAGAACCTCATCGTCGATGTCAAACTCCGGCACTTCTTTACTGAGAGCCATTGTTATAGTCCTTTGGTGAGTTCGACCTCAAGCTCAAGCGGCGCCTTTATCCCTGGCAACGCTGGAGCCTGTCCCCTCTACGCGACGGAACAGGCTGGTAAGCGATCAACGACGTGGCAGGAATTGCAGCGGATCTACAGGTTTACCTTGGCGGCGAATCTCAAAATGCAGTTTCACCCGGTCTGTACCCGTTGACCCCATTTCGGCAATTGACTGTCCAACCTTGACCTGCTGCCCCTCCCGAACCAACAGCCTGCGGTTATGTCCGTAGGCACTTACGTAGGTTTCGCTGTGTTTGATGATTACCAATTCGCCGTAGCCCCTTAAGCCACTCCCGGCATATACCACCGTCCCATCAGACGCAGCTAAAACAGGCTGTCCCAAATCTCCGGCGATATCAATTCCTTTATTCAAACTACCGTTTGAAGAGAATTTCCCGATCAGAATGCCATTAGATGGCCATCCCCAGCCGGTCGGGGCTGGCCCGGGAGGGGGCAAGGGAGCGGGTGCCGGCTTGTTGGCGACGGACGGTACAACCGTCGTTGTGCTAGTGGTCGAACCGTTTACCGGACGACGGATGACCGTGGTTTTACTCGACGACGAAGGTGTTGAACTGGAAGAACTGACCACCGCCGTGGACGTTGAATCGGTACGTCCATCAAAGCGAATCGTCTGACCCGGATGGATGGTGTAAGGCGCGGCAATGTTGTTACGTGCCGCCAGCGCCTTGTAGTCCCAGCCGTAACGGAAGGCGATGGAGAACAGGGTGTCCTTGGGACGAACGACGTATTGTCCCGTGGTCACGGCCGGACGCTGGGCCGCAGCATTGTTGCGGTCCAGGACACGTACATCGCTGGATTTGTTGCTGGAACAACCGACCAGCAAGGTGCTCAAGACAAGGCCAGTCACCAGGCGCTGAAAGCTCGTTTTACTCATACGCTGCGCAATGACTGTGAGACTCACCCGCCGCTCCCTCTGTGGTGGCTGAAATGTGAAATACCGGAGTCCGGCATGAACTGTCGCAAGTATAACGGGCCGTGCACGCTTTACCTTTAATGCGGCGAATCGGTGTCGCGCACACGTTTGCTGTCTGACGATGAATCCCGTTCAACTGAACGATGCCGCTGTAAGACAAAGGCAATCGAAGAGAATTCAGCGTGCCAAAACAAATGCTCAGGCCAGTGGCCCATTGAGCAATGGCACGAAGCGCACAGCCCCCAGAACATGCCTGGAAAAACCCTGTTCCTCGCGGATGATCAGCATCAATTGCTGGACTTCGCCGGCCCCGACCGGGATCACCATTCGCCCTCCCGGTGCCAACTGATCAAGCAATGCCTGGGGCACATCGGTCGCCCCTGCAGTGACGATAATCCCGTTGTAGGGCGCCAGTGCCGGCCAGCCCTCCCAGCCATCGCCCCAGCGGAACACCACGTTGCGCAGGTTCAGTTCGACCAGGCGTTCCTTTGCCCGATCCTGCAGAACCTTGATGCGCTCGACCGAGAACACGCGCTCGACCAGTTGCGACAGGACCGCCGTCTGATAGCCCGACCCGGTGCCGATCTCCAGCACCTTGTCGAGGGGACCGGCCTCCAGCAGCAGCTCGCTCATGCGCGCCACCATATAAGGCTGGGAGATGGTCTGGTTGTTACCGATCGGCAGCGCCGTGTCTTCATAGGCACGGTGCGCCAGCGCTTCGTCGACGAACAGGTGACGCGGGGTCCGGCGAATGACCTCCAGCACCCTGGCGTTGGAGATGCCTTCTTCATACAAGCGCTGGATGAGCCGCTCCCGGGTTCGCTGGGAGGTCATGCCGATGCCACGACGCAGCATATCGTCTTGTTCGCGACTCATTAGCGCAGCCCCTCCAGCCAACCGTCCAGACTTCTGAAGGCATCATTGAACGTGCGATCCAGTTGCAGCGGCGTGATCGACACATAACCCTGCATCACCGCATGGAAATCGGTCCCCGGGCCACCGTCTTCGGCATCTCCGGCCGCCGCGATCCAGTAACCGGACTTGCCCCGCGGATCCACCACTTTCATCGGTGCCGCGGCACGGGCGCGATGGCCCAGGCGAGTCAACTGGATACCGCGGATACGGTCCAGCGGCAAATTGGGAATGTTCACGTTCAGTACCGTACGCGGTGGCAGATCCAGGTCAGCATGGGCTTCAACCAGTTTGCGCGCGAAATAGGCAGCTGTGGGAAGGTTCTCTACCTGGCGTGAGACCAGCGAAAAGGCAAACGAAGGGTGTTTCAGGAAACGCCCCTCAAGGGCCGCCGCCACCGTACCGGAATACAGCACATCGTCCCCCAGGTTTGCGCCCAGGTTGATACCGGAAACCACCATGTCCGCTTCGCGCTCCAGCAGGCCGTTGAGGCCCAGGTGCACGCAATCGGTTGGCGTGCCATTGAGGCTGATAAAGCCGTTGGCCAGGGTTTGCGGGTGCAACGGACGATCGAGCGTCAGCGAACTGCTGGCGCCGCTTTTGTCCTGGTCCGGGGCGATAACCACGCATTCGGTGTAATCCGCCAGCGCAGCATAAAGCGCGGCGAGACCGGGTGCGGTTACCCCATCGTCGTTAGAAATCAGAATACGCATGGGCTGTCCGTCTGCCCCACCGGCACCAGATCAACAAGCTCGCGCACCAATACGGTGGCGAAGCATCCGGCCGGCAGGACGAATTCCAGTTGCAGAATGTCAGGCTCGGGATAATGCCACGTCAACCCGCCAATGGGCAGCCGCAGGATGCGACGTTCGTGGCTCATACCGGCGTTGATCAACCAATCACGCAAATCCGCTTCGCGTGCGGCGATGGCCTGCTCCAGTTCATGGACAGCGCCCGTGGCCGGCGAGTCACCTTCGCCCCACTGCGGACCGGTCGGGTGCAGATCGAGAATCGCCAGGCGCGGGTCGCTGCACTCGGCCTCACCTGCCGGGAAAAAGCTGCGGCTGTCAGTGAACGCCAACAGATCGCCTACCTGGGCACGCTGCCAGGTGCCATCGGCGACACGCGCGGCCAACACCTGATTGAACAGAAAACTGCGCGCAGTGGAGAGCAGCCGCGAGCGCACGTTGCGCTGCTCCGGCAAGGCCTTGCGCGCGGCCCAGGCGCGAGCATCGACCACATTGCCGCCGTCATGGCCGAAACGCTGAGCGCCGAAATAATTGGGGATGCCTTGTTTGGCGATCAGTTGCAGACGCTCTTCAAGCGCAGACTTGTCGCCGGCGAATTGAGTCAGGCGCAACGTAAAACCGTTTGCCGAATGCGCACCGCGTTGCAGTTTGCGCTTGTGGCGGGCGGTCTTGAGGATCTTCAGCGTATCGTTTTCCGCGGCTGACAGATCAGGGTCGGCCTTGCCCGGCAATTGCACGCTGAACCACTGGCGAGTCAACGCCTGACGGTCCTTGAGCCCGGCATAACTGACGGTGCGCAATGGCACGCCCGCAGCCTTGGCAATCCGCCTCGCAGCTTCTTCCGTATTCAGGCCGCGCTTTTCCACCCAGATCCACAGGTGTTCGCCTTCGCCACTGAGGGGAATGTCGAGGACTTCGTCGACCTGGAAATCTTCCGCGATCGCTTTCAGTACCGCCGTGCCGAGGGCCTCACCGTAAGCCCGCGGGCCGAGCAATTGCAGTTCGTTCATGCGCGCAGCAACAAGGCAACGGAATGCACGGCAATGCCTTCTTCGCGACCGACAAAGCCGAGCTTTTCGGTGGTGGTAGCTTTCACGTTCACTTGATCCAACTCTACTTGAAGATCCGCGGCAATCAGCGCGCGCATCGATTCGATATGCGGGGCCATTTTCGGCGCCTGGGCGACGATGGTGTTGTCGACGTTGCCGACTTTCCAGCCTTTGGCATGGACCAGTGCGACGACGTGACGCAACAGCGCACGGCTGTCGGCGCCCTTGAATTGCGGGTCGGTATCCGGGAAATGCTTGCCGATGTCGCCCAGCGCCGCAGCGCCGAGCAAGGCATCGCTCAAGGCGTGCAGGAGGACGTCACCGTCAGAGTGCGCGAGCAACCCGAAGCTGTGTGCAATACGCACGCCGCCCAGAGTGATGAAATCGCCTTCAGCGAAACGGTGCACATCATAGCCGTGGCCAATACGCATAAAAAAACGCCCCGATTTTTGTCAGGGCGTGATTCTACCTGCATTAGCCAACCAGAGCATGCGCGTGATGCCGCAAGTGCTCTTCGATGAAACTGGCGATGAAGAAATAGCTGTGGTCATAGCCCGGTTGCAGGCGCAACGTCAGCGGGTGACCGGCCAGTTTGGTCGCCTGTTGCAAGGCTTCAGGCTTGAGCTGGGTGGCGAGAAAATCGTCGCGATCACCCTGGTCGACCAGCAGCGGCAGCTTTTCATCGGCCTCGGCAATCAATGCACAGGCATCCCATTCGCGCCATTTCGAACGGTCTTCTCCCAGATAGCGGGAAAAGGCTTTCTGCCCCCACGGGCAATCCATCGGATTGTTGATTGGCGAGAACGCCGACACCGACAGATAACGCCCTGGATTGCGCAAAGCGCAGACCAGCGCGCCGTGACCACCCATGGAATGGCCGCTGATGCCGCGTCTGTCCGACGCCGGGAAATGGGCTTCGACCAATGCCGGCAATTCCTGCACGACATAGTCATGCATCCGATAGTGTCGCGACCACGGTTCCTGGGTGGCATTCAGGTAAAAACCGGCGCCGAGACCGAAGTCCCAGGCGCCATCCGGATCGCCCGGCACATCGGGACCGCGAGGACTGGTGTCCGGCGCGACGATGATCAGCCCCAACTCAGCGGCCATGCGCATGGCGCCGGCCTTCTGCATGAAGTTCTCGTCGGTGCAGGTCAGGCCGGACAACCAGTACAACACCGGCAGCTTGCCACCCTGCTCCGCCTGTGGCGGCAGGTAGACGGCGAACACCATGTCGCAACCGAGCACTTCCGAGCGATGGCGATAGCGTTTGTGCCAGCCGCCAAAACTTTTCTGACAGGAGATGTTTTCCAGACTCATGACAGACCTCAGAAATGGATGACGGAACGGATGCTTTTTCCTTCATGCATCAGGTCAAACGCCTTGTTGATATCTTCCAGGCCCATGGTGTGGGTGATGAAGGTATCCAGCGGAATCTCGCCGGTCTCGGCCATTTCTACATAGCTCGGCAACTCGGTGCGGCCACGCACGCCACCGAACGCCGAACCGCGCCAGACGCGGCCGGTAACCAGCTGGAACGGACGGGTGGAGATTTCCTGACCAGCACCGGCAACACCGATGATCACTGACTCGCCCCAACCCTTGTGGCAGCACTCCAGCGCGGCACGCATCAGTTGCACGTTGCCGATGCACTCGAAGGAAAAATCGACGCCGCCATCGGTCATGTCGACGATGACTTCCTGGATCGGGCGATCGAAGTCTTTCGGGTTCACGCAGTCGGTTGCACCCAGTTGCTTGGCGATCTCGAATTTCGCCGGGTTGATGTCGATGGCGATGATCCGCGCAGCCTTGGCTTTCACGGCGCCGATGACAGCGGACAAACCAATGCCGCCGAGGCCGAAAATGGCCACGGTGTCACCCGGTTTCACCTTGGCAGTATTGAGTACCGCACCGATGCCGGTGGTGACGCCGCAGCCCAGCAGGCAGACTTTTTCCAGTGGCGCTTGCTTGGCGATTTTCGCCACGGAGATTTCCGGAAGCACGGTGTACTCGGAAAACGTGGAAGTACCCATGTAGTGGAAAATCGGCTGACCCTTGTAGGAAAAACGAGTCGTGCCGTCCGGCATCAGACCTTTGCCCTGGGTCGCGCGAATCGCCTGGCAGAGGTTGGTTTTGCCTGACAGACAGAATTTGCACTGGCGGCATTCCGGGGTATACAGCGGGATCACATGATCGCCCACCGCAACGGACGTCACGCCCTCGCCGATGGCTTCCACGATCGCACCACCTTCGTGGCCGAGGATCGACGGAAAGATGCCTTCCGGATCTGCGCCGGACAGTGTGTAGGCATCGGTATGGCAAACACCGGAGGCCACCACACGCAGCAACACTTCACCCGCCTTCGGCATGGCGACATCGACTTCAACGATTTCAAGAGGCTTCTTGGCCTCAAAGGCAACGGCAGCGCGCGACTTGATCATGGTGAATCTCCAGTGAATAAAAACGAGACAGGGAGTGTAATACATGGCTCAACGATGAATAATCGAGGCAAATGCAAAATATTATTGCTGTACAGGGATAATCCTTCATGTCCGAAAATCGCTGGGAAGGGATCGACGAGTTTGTCGCCGTTGCCGAGTGCAACCAGTTCACCGCGGCTGCGGAACGTTTGGGGGTTTCTTCCTCCCATATCAGTCGACAAATCGTACGCCTCGAAGAGCGCCTGCAAACCCGTTTGCTGTATCGCAGCACCCGCCGGGTCACGCTGACCGAAGCCGGGCAAACCTTCCTGCAACATTGTCAGCGCTTGCAGGATGGGCGGGAAGAAGCATTGCGAGCGGTCGGCGACCTGACCAGCGAACCCAAAGGCATGCTGCGCATGACCTGCGCCGTGGCATATGGCGAGCGCTTCATCGTGCCGCTGGTGACGCGTTTCATGGGGCTGTACCCGCAATTACGCATCGATATCGAATTGACCAACCGGCAACTCGACCTGGTACACGACGGCCTCGATCTGGCGATCCGCCTCGGGCGCTTGCAGGATTCACGGCTGGTCGCCACCCGCCTCGCACCGCGGCGTATGTATCTCTGCGCATCACCTGCTTACCTTGAGCGCTACGGTCGGCCGCACAGTCTTTCGGAACTCAGTCGTCACAACTGCCTGATCGGCAGCTCGGACCTCTGGCAACTGGAGCAGAACGGGCGGGAATTTTCGCAAAGGGTGCAGGGAAACTGGCGCTGCAACAGTGGGCAAGCGGTGCTGGATGCCGCGCTACAAGGCGTAGGGTTGTGTCAGTTGCCGGACTATTACGTGCTGGAACATTTGAAGAGCGGTGCGTTGATTTCGTTGCTGGAGGCGCATCAACCGCCGAACACGGCGGTTTGGGCGCTGTACCCGCAGCAGCGGCATTTATCGCCGAAGGTGCGCAAGCTGGTGGATTACTTGAAGGAAGGGTTGGCTGAAAGGCCAGAGTATCGGGGTTAGAACCACCAGAGTTTCTCAGTGACAGATTGGCTGACTGAAACGGCGCTTTCGCGAGCAAGCCCGCTCCCACAGGGGAACAGTCTTGCTCACAAAAATTGCGGGCAACACCGGTCAAATGTGGGAGCGGGCTTGCTCGCGAAAGGCGCGACGCAGTCTCAAAGTTGATTGCCGCACAACTTAGTGACGATTAGCCCAACGCTGCCTCAACCATTCAAGATCTTCGGGACGCGTCACCTTGAGGTTATCGGACCGCCCTTCGATCAGGCGTGGTGCCGAACCGGCCCACTCCATGGCCGAAGCTTCGTCGGTAATAACGGCATCCGCCACCAGGCTGTCCGCCAACGCCCGATGCAATGCCCCAAGGCGAAACATCTGCGGCGTGTAGGCCTGCCAGATCACACTGCGATCCACGGTTTCGAGCACACGACCGTGCTTGTCGACCCGTTTGAGCGTATCCCGTGCCGGAACCGCCAGCAGTCCGCCGACAGGGTCGTCAGCCAGCTCAGCCAATAACTTGTCCAGATCGTCGCGACTGAGATTCGGCCGCGCGGCATCGTGGACCAATACCCAATCCTCATCATCGGCGCCCTGCGCGTGCAAATGCAGCAAGGCATTGAGCACCGACCCGGAGCGCTCGGCGCCGCCCTCGACCCGGACAATACGCGGATCACTGGCACACGCCAGGTTCGGCCAATAAGGATCGTCAACAGCAACACTGACCACCAGGCCCTTCAGGCCAGGATGATCAAGGAAACAGCCAAGGCTGTGTTCGAGAATAGTGCGCCCGCCCAGTTGCAAGTATTGCTTGGGACGGTCCGCGGCCATACGGGCACCGACGCCCGCGGCAGGAATCACGGCCCAGAAGGCCGGTAACGTCTGGTTCATTGCGCCAACTGGTAAAGGGTTTCACCGTCCTTGACCATGCCCAGCTCATGGCGAGCCCGCTCTTCAACGGTCTCCATGCCCTTTTTCAACTCACTGACTTCGGCGTCCATTACCCGGTTGCGCTCCAGCAATGCCTGGTTCTCAGCTTGCTGATCCGCAATCTGCTGCGTCAACTCGGCCACTTGCGCCAGACTGCCATTTCCCACCCACAGGCGGTACTGCAGGCCAGCCAGCAACAAAAGCAGAATGAGGAACAACCAATTGGGACTGCGCATCGAATATCAGGTATCCAGTGAAAAAAGACAGCCATGCCAAACGTGAAGCTTCTGATAGCACGAAGCCTGGAAGAACCAGGCTTGTGCTTATAAGGCATCAGATTAGTGGCAAAAACGTCGCTGTAGCGATTTTTTCGACACAATCCGGTGTCTTTTTTATATCAACCGCGGAATTCGCTGCGGCCGTTGTACTTGGCTTTGCCGTTCAACTGCTCTTCGATACGCAGCAGTTGGTTGTACTTGGAAACGCGGTCGGAACGGCACAGGGAGCCGGTCTTGATCTGGCCAGCCGAGGTGCCCACGGCCAGGTCGGCAATGGTCGAATCTTCGGTTTCGCCGGAGCGGTGCGAGATTACGGCAGTGTAACCGGCAGCCTTGGCCATCTGGATGGCTTCCAGGGTTTCGGTCAGGGTGCCGATCTGGTTGAACTTGATCAGAATCGAGTTGGCGATCTTTTTGTCGATGCCTTCTTTCAGGATCTTGGTGTTGGTTACGAACAGGTCGTCGCCTACCAGTTGGGTCTTCTCGCCGATCTTGTCGGTGAGGATTTTCCAGCCAGCCCAGTCGGACTCGTCCAGGCCATCTTCGATGGAGATGATCGGGTAACGCTCGGTCAGGCCTTTGAGGTAGTCAGCGAAACCTTCGGCGGTGAACACCTGGCCTTCGCCGGACAGGTTGTACTTGCCGTCTTCGTAGAATTCGCTGGCTGCGCAGTCCAGAGCCAGGGTCACGTCGGTGCCCAGCTTGTAACCGGCGTTGGCCACGGCTTCGGAGATCACTTTCAAGGCGTCTTCGTTGGAAGCCAGGTTCGGCGCGAAACCACCTTCGTCACCGACGGCAGTGCTCAGGCCACGAGCCTTCAGCACGGCTTTGAGGTGGTGGAAAATCTCGGTGCCCATGCGCAGACCTTCCGAGAAAGACTTGGCGCCAACCGGCTGAACCATGAATTCCTGGATGTCGACGTTGTTATCGGCGTGCTCGCCGCCGTTGATGATGTTCATCATCGGAACCGGCATCGAGTAAACACCCGGGGTGCCGTTCAGATTAGCGATGTGAGCGTACAGCGGCAGGTCCTGGTCCTGTGCTGCTGCCTTGGCCGCGGCCAGGGAAACGGCGAGGATTGCGTTGGCACCCAGGGAACCTTTGTTTTCAGTACCGTCGAGCTTGATCATTGCCAGATCGAGCGCTTTCTGGTCGCTTGGGTCCATGCCTTTCAACAGGTTTTTGATCGGACCGTTGATGTTGGCTACGGCCTTCAGAACACCCTTGCCCAGGTAACGGCTCTTGTCGCCATCACGCAGCTCGAGCGCTTCACGCGAGCCAGTGGAAGCACCGGACGGCGCGCAGGCACTGCCGATGATGCCGTTGTCGAGAAGCACGTCCGCTTCCACGGTGGGATTGCCACGGGAGTCGAGAACTTCACGACCTTTGATGTCGACGATTTTAGCCATTGTTGTAAACACTCCAAAGTTGACGAAAACGACGCAGCTGTAGGAAATCTTTGATCGTCGGCAAGCGAGATGCAGCGGGCAGTCTTGCAGACGACAAGGCTCAGGCCCGAGGGCCTGGGCGTTAAATCGTGCGGTACTTTACCGGAGAATTGAGGATTACGCGGTTTCTACCGTCGGAAAACTCTTCACCAGTTCGTCCAAAGCTTTGAGCTGGGCCAGGAATGGCTCCAGTTTGTCCAGGCGCAAAGCGCAAGGACCGTCGCATTTGGCGTTGTCCGGATCCGGGTGGGCTTCCAGGAACAGGCCGGCCAGCGACTGGCTCATGCCGGCCTTCGCCAGGTCGGTGACCTGTGCGCGACGACCGCCGGCGGAATCGGAACGACCGCCAGGCATTTGCAGCGCGTGGGTCACGTCGAAGAACACCGGGTACTCGAACTGCTTCATGATGCCGAAGCCGAGCATGTCGACGACCAGGTTGTTGTAGCCGAAGCTCGAACCACGCTCGCAGAGGATCAACTGATCGTTACCCGCTTCCACGCATTTGTTCAGGATGTGCTTCATTTCCTGAGGGGCGAGGAACTGGGCTTTCTTGATGTTGATCACTGCGCCCGTTTTGGCCATCGCGACCACGAGGTCGGTCTGACGCGACAGGAAGGCCGGCAACTGGATGATGTCGCAGACTTCAGCGACGACCGCAGCCTGGTCAGGCTCGTGGACGTCGGTGATGACCGGCACGCCGAAGGCTTGTTTGATGTCCTGGAAGATGCGCATGCCTTCTTCCAGGCCAGGACCACGATAGGAGGTCACAGAAGACCGGTTGGCCTTGTCGAAACTGGCCTTGAACACATAAGGGATACCGAGCTTTTCGGTGACCTTCACATACTCTTCGCAAACCTGCATGGCCATGTCACGGCTTTCCAGCACGTTCATGCCGCCGAACAGCACCATGGGTTTGTCGTTGGCAATCTCGATGTCGCCGACGCGGATGATCTTCTGTGCCATCGGGGTTACGCCTTCTTCTGGTGTTGAGCCAACGCTGCCTTGACGAAACCGCTGAACAGCGGGTGACCGTCACGCGGCGTCGAGGTGAACTCAGGGTGGAACTGGCAAGCGACGAACCATGGATGATCCGGAGCTTCAACCACTTCAACCAGTGCGCCATCACCGGAACGACCGGAGATTTTCAAACCGGCCTCCATGATTTGCGGCAGCAGGTTGTTGTTCACTTCGTAGCGATGACGATGACGCTCGACAATCACATCCTTGCCGTAGCAACCATGAACCAGGGAACCCGGCTCCAGCAGGCAATCCTGCGCGCCCAGACGCATGGTGCCACCCAGATCGGAGGTTTCGGTACGGGTTTCGACAGCACCGGTAGCATCTTCCCACTCGGTGATCAGACCCACGACCGGGTGACCGCTTGCACGATCGAACTCGGTGGAGTTGGCATCTTTCCAGCCCATCACGTTACGGGCGAACTCGATAACGGCCACTTGCATGCCCAGGCAGATACCCAGGTATGGAACCTTGTTTTCGCGAGCGTATTGAACGGCGGTGATCTTGCCTTCAACGCCACGCAGACCGAAGCCACCAGGCACCAGGATTGCGTCGACGCCTTCCAGCAGCGCGGTGCCTTGGTTCTCGATGTCTTCGGAGTCGATGTAGCGCAGGTTGACCTTGGTACGGTTGCTGATGCCGGCGTGACTCATCGCTTCGATCAGCGACTTGTAGGCGTCCAGCAGCTCCATGTACTTGCCGACCATGGCGATGGTGACTTCGTGCTCAGGGTTGAGCTTGGCGTCGACCACGGCTTCCCACTCGGACAGATCGGCACCGCCGCATTGCAGGCCGAAACGCTCGACGACGAAATCGTCCAGGCCCTGGGAGTGCAGGATGCCCGGGATCTTGTAGATGGTGTCGGCGTCTTCCAGGCCGATCACCGCACGCTCTTCAACGTTGGTGAACTGAGCGATCTTGCGACGCGAGGAAATATCGATCGGGTGGTCGGAGCGGCACACCAGCACGTCCGGTTGCAGGCCGATGGAACGCAGTTCCTTGACCGAGTGCTGGGTTGGCTTGGTTTTGGTTTCGCCGGCAGTGGCGATGTACGGCACCAGTGTCAGGTGCATCAGCATCGCACGCTTGGCGCCGACTTCGAAACGCAGTTGGCGGATCGCCTCGAGGAACGGTTGCGACTCGATGTCACCCACGGTGCCGCCGATCTCGACCATGGCCACGTCAGCGTCGCCGGCACCCTTGATGATGCGGCGCTTGATTTCGTCGGTGATGTGCGGGATCACCTGGATAGTTGCACCCAGGTAGTCACCACGGCGCTCTTTGCGCAGGACGTGTTCGTAGACACGGCCGGTGGTGAAGTTGTTGTTCTGGGTCATGGTCGTGCGGATAAACCGCTCGTAGTGACCCAGGTCCAGGTCGGTCTCGGCGCCGTCGTGGGTGACGAACACTTCACCGTGCTGGAACGGGCTCATGGTGCCCGGGTCGACGTTGATGTACGGGTCCAGCTTCAGCATGGTGACCTTAAGTCCCCGCGCCTCCAGGATGGCCGCCAATGATGCCGATGCAATGCCTTTCCCCAATGAAGAAACAACACCGCCCGTGACGAATATGTAGCGCGTCATGAAAAACCCTAGAAGTCTGCGTTAAAGCGGTCCGAGCCGCCGGGGAAAGCGAAGGAAGGCCGAAGCCCCCGATCACCTGCATTAATCACAGTGCACCTTTCAAAAAAACCGCCGCGTTGGGACAGACCGGAAAATGAATCACCGGTTCGTTGCTCGCTACACATTTTTTGGAATCGCCCAGCAAAGACTGCTTGGTAATCGGCAACTCCTGCAATTCAGGCGAATCCACAGAAGTTGTATCAAGAAGGGAGCGTAGTCTACCGGAAAGCCCCTTTCAGCTCAAACCTTGATCTTCGTTCAGTGGTTGCCAATGCAAATACCAGTCGCCGCTCGTACTACCGTCGAGTCCTTTAAGGTTCGCCACTGCCAGCAATTGGTCGCCTTTGTAGAGCAGCGGCAATCTGCCGCGTACAAAGGACGGTACACCACTTTCATTGAGCAAACGTTTCAAGTCCCGATGGCCGCGGCCCGGCAAAGCCATGACCTCTCCCCCTTCACGATAGCGGATATGCAGCGGGCCATCAGGGATTTGCCCGGTGAGCGAAAGCACGCCGTTGTCCGCAATTGCCAGCGGTGCAGCCGGGTCCTGCCACGCCCCGGCGACAGGCAGAGGACGCAACCAGCGGCCGGACAGCCACCAGATCCGCCCGCCCGCCCGATGCAGTTCGCCATCGGCCAGCCGCCACACCGGGCAGGCATCGCCGGTGGCGTCGCGCAAATCCGCCCAACCCGACCAATGGTCAGTGTCCGGCAGGCGGGTCAGCGGTTCGAGCCAATGACTCAAGGCATTGCGCTGTCGGGCATCAGACAATTGCGCAAGCGGCGCCAGTTCAAGGGAGCGCAATCCCAGCCAGTCGAATTCACTGACAGAACTGGCCTCACGTAAATCCATTTCGGCCAGTTCTTCGAGCAACCCCTGCGCTTCAGTCAAATGCGCCGCGCTGCGAGCCATGGTCGCCACCGCTTGTGGCCAGCGCTGAACCAGCACAGGCAAGACTTGATGACGCAGGTAATTGCGCGAGTACTGCCGATCCTGGTTCGAGGGATCTTCGATCCAGCTCAAACCATGCGCACTGGCATAGGCCTCGAGCTCAGCCCGCGTGACATCAAGCAGTGGCCGCAGCAGATGCCCCTTGCCCAATGAACGCTGACGCGGCATCCCGGACAATCCGCGCACGCCCGCTCCGCGCAACAAACGAAACAGCAGGGTTTCCGCCTGATCGTCGCGGTGCTGGGCCGTCAGCAGCACATCACCGGGCCCAGTCACTTCGGCGAACGTGTGATAACGCGCGTCCCGCGCCGCACGCTCCAGACTGGCACCGGGCTGCACCTGCACCCGAACGATCCGCAACGGGACGCCCAGCGCAGCGCACACAGAACGACAATGTTCCGGCCACGCGTCGGCCACAGCTTGAAGGCCGTGATGAACATGGATGGCGCTCAGCGCCGGCAGGGATTCGGTTTTTGCGAGGTGTACGAGCAGATGCAGCAGGACGGTGGAGTCCAGGCCGCCGGAGAAGGCGACGCGCCAGGTCGCAGCATTGCGCCACGGTTTCAGATTCAGCAAAAGCCTGAAAGGCAAATCAAGCGCGGGCCGATCCATATCTTTCCCTTTGCACAAATCAAATGTGGGAGCGGGCTTGCTCGCGAAAGCGTTTCAACATTCAACGCACCCGTTGACTGTTATACCGCTTTCGCGAGCAAGCCCGCTCCCACACATGGGTACAGCGAGAGCTGATTACAGGCCGTAGCTCATCAGACGTTCATAACGACGGGCCAGCAGCGCGTCGTTATCGAACTTCTTCAGCATCGCCAGTTGCGAGCTCAGCTCGGCGCGGATCGATGCAGCTGCAGCGCCCGGATCACGGTGCGCGCCACCCAATGGCTCGCCAATCACCTTGTCCACGATACCCAGACCCTTGAGGCGCTCGGCGGTGATGCCCATCGCTTCTGCGGCATCCGGTGCTTTCTCGGCGGTTTTCCACAGAATCGAAGCACAACCTTCCGGCGAGATCACCGCGTAGGTCGAGTACTGCAGCATGTTCAACTGGTCGCAGACACCGATCGCCAGTGCACCACCGGAACCACCCTCACCGATTACAGTGGCGATGATTGGGGTTTTCAGGCGGGCCATGACACGCAGGTTCCAGGCAATCGCTTCGCTCTGGTTACGCTCTTCGGCGTCGATGCCAGGGTAAGCGCCCGGGGTGTCGATAAAGGTCAGGATCGGCATTTTGAAACGTTCGGCCATTTCCATCAGGCGGCATGCCTTGCGGTAGCCTTCCGGACGCGGCATACCGAAGTTGCGGCGAACCTTCTCGCGCACTTCACGGCCCTTCTGGTGACCGATGACCATCACCGGCTGGTCGTCCAGACGGGCAATACCGCCAACGATCGCAGCGTCGTCGGAGAAGTGGCGGTCACCGTGCAACTCGTCGAACTCGGTAAAGATGTGTTCGATGTAGTCCAGGGTATACGGACGTTTCGGGTGACGTGCCAGACGTGCGATCTGCCAGCTGGTCAGCTTGCCGAAAATGTCTTCGGTCAGCGTTTTGCTCTTGTCCTGCAGGCGGGAGATCTCATCGCCGATATTCAGCGAATTGTCATTACCGACCAAGCGCAACTCTTCGATCTTGGCTTGCAGGTCGGCGATCGGCTGTTCGAAATCTAGAAAATTCGGGTTCATAGGCGTCCGTCTTGGGTCGACGTCCAAGGGATCTTGGGCCGGCCGGTTGTCTATTCGCGCCCTACCTTAAGGGAGAGGCGCGTTGAGGTCGAGATTAAAAATTCAGGTCAAGGTCAGGGCAATCTGAAAGCACTGACCGTCAACGGTATTGGAGGAAGACGTTGTCTCGCCCGAACTGGTCACGCAGGGCTTGAATCAAGGCATCCGCCGGATCGATTCGCCAGCCTTCGCCGAACTGCAACAGGGCCTTTGCATCAGGGCTGGTGTAGTCCATGGTGATCGGGCACGCACCGCGATGACGCTTCAACAGCTCACCCAGCCAGCGTAGCTGATCACCTTTGAGGTCCTTGGCATGCAGCTTCAGGCGCAGGCTTTCGGCCAGATTGGTGCGCGCATCTTCCATGCTCATCACCCGCTTGACCCGCAACTTCAGGCCACCAGAGAAGTCGTCATTGCTGACCTCGCCTTCGACCACCACCATCGCGTCGGTCTGCAACAGCGACTGCGCAGCATGGAACGCCTCGGAAAACAGCGAGGCCTCGATCCGTCCGGAGCGGTCGTCGAGGGTGATGAACCCCATCTTGTCGCCCTTTTTGTTCTTCATCACCCGCAAGGCGATGATCATCCCGGCAACGGTCTGGGTATCACGCGCCGGTTTCAGATCAATGATGCGTTGACGGGCGAAGCGACGGATTTCACCTTCATATTCGTCAATCGGGTGACCGGTCAGGTACAGGCCGAGGGTGTCTTTCTCCCCTTTCAGGCGTTCCTTGAGGGTCAGTTCCTTGGCCTTGCGGTGATTGGCGTAGACGTCGGCATCTTCTTCGACAAACAGACCGCCGAACAGGTCGGAGTGACCACTGTCCTGGGTGCGCGCGGTTTGTTCGGCCGCCTTGATCGCTTCTTCCATGGCCGTCAGCAGCACCGCGCGATTGCGGTCAATGTTGGCCTGGTAGGCTTTCTGCTCATCGTGGAAATACGGCCCGAGGCGATCCAGGGCACCGCTGCGGATCAAACCGTCGAGGGTGCGCTTGTTGATACGCTTGAGGTCGACCCGGGCACAGAAATCGAACAGATCCTTGAACGGACCGGCCAGACGCGCCTCGGTGATTGCCTCGACCGGCCCCTCACCCACGCCCTTGATGGCGCCCAGGCCGTAGATGATCCGGCCTTCGTCGTTCACCGTGAACTTGAATTCGGAGGTGTTTACGTCCGGCGCGTCGAGACGCAGCTTCATGGTCCGCACTTCTTCGATCAAGGTCACGACCTTGTCGGTGTTGTGCATATCCGCCGAGAGTACCGCGGCCATGAACGGCGCCGGGTAGTGCGCCTTCAGCCACGCGGTCTGGTACGACACCAGGCCATAGGCGGCGGAGTGGGATTTGTTGAAACCGTAACCGGCGAACTTTTCCACCAGGTCGAAGATGTTACCGGCGAGGTCCGCGTCGATATTGTTGGTCGCGCAACCTTCAATGAAACCGCCGCGCTGCTTGGCCATTTCCTCGGGTTTTTTCTTACCCATGGCCCGACGCAGCATGTCCGCACCACCGAGGGTGTAACCGGCCATGACCTGGGCAATCTGCATCACCTGTTCCTGGTACAGGATGATGCCGTAAGTCGGAGCCAGTACGGGTTTGAGGCCTTCGTACTGGTAGTCCGAGTGCGGATAGGCCAGCTCGGCGCGACCGTGCTTGCGGTTGATGAAGTCGTCCACCATGCCCGATTGCAGCGGGCCCGGACGGAACAGTGCCACCAGTGCGATCAAATCTTCCAGGCAGTCGGGCTTGAGCTTTTTGATCAGCTCTTTCATGCCGCGGGATTCAAGCTGGAACACTGCCGTGGTTTCGGCTTTTTGCAGCAGGGTGTAGGTCGGTTTGTCGTCCAGCGGGATGAACGCGATATCCAGCGGCGGTTCGTTGACCTTGGCACGGTCGCGGTTGATGGTTTTCAGCGCCCAGTCGATGATCGTCAGGGTCCGCAGGCCGAGGAAGTCGAACTTCACCAGACCGGCAGCTTCAACGTCATCCTTGTCGAACTGGGTTACCAGGCCGTCACCGGCTTCGTCGCAGTAGATCGGCGAAAAGTCGGTCAGCTTGGTCGGCGCGATAACCACACCACCGGCGTGCTTGCCGACGTTACGCACAACACCTTCGAGCTTGCGGGCCATCTCCCAGATTTCCGCGGCTTCTTCATCGACCTTGATGAAGTCACGGAGGATTTCTTCCTGCTCGTAGGCCTTCTCCAGGGTCATGCCCACTTCGAACGGAATCATCTTCGACAGACGATCCGCCAGGCCATAGGACTTGCCCTGCACCCGCGCCACATCGCGGACCACAGCCTTGGCGGCCATGGAACCGAAAGTGATGATCTGGCTTACCGCGTTGCGGCCGTATTTCTCGGCCACGTAGTCGATCACCCGGTCACGACCGTCCATGCAGAAGTCGACGTCGAAGTCGGGCATCGATACCCGTTCCGGGTTAAGGAAACGTTCGAACAGCAGGTCATATTCCAGCGGATCAAGGTCGGTGATCTTCTGCACATAGGCCACCAGCGACCCGGCACCCGACCCACGGCCAGGTCCCACCGGTACGCCGTTGTTCTTGGCCCACTGGATAAAGTCCATCACGATCAGGAAGTAACCGGGGAAGCCCATCTGGATGATGATATCCAGCTCGAAGTTCAGCCGGTCGACATAGACCTGACGCTTGGCCTCGTAGTCTTCGGTGGTGTCCTTGGGCAGCAGAACAGCAAGGCGCTCTTCCAGGCCATCGAAGGACACCTTGCGGAAGTACTCGTCGATGGTCATGCCATCGGGGATCGGGAAGTTGGGCAGGAAGTGCGTGCCCAGCTTCACTTCGATGTTGCAGCGCTTGGCGATCTCGACGGTGTTTTCCAGCGCTTCGGGAATGTCGCTGAACAGCTCGGCCATTTCCTCGGCGCTTTTGAGGTACTGCTGATCGCTGTAATTCTTCGAACGCCGCGGATCGTCGAGGGCACGGCCCTCACCGATGCAGACACGGGTTTCGTGGGCAGCGAAGTCTTCCTGCTTGATGAAGCGTACGTCGTTGGTCGCCACCAGTGGCGCACCGAGCTTCTCGGCCAGCGCCACGGCGCCGTGCAACTGTTCTTCATCGTTGGGGCGGTTGGTGCGCTGGATTTCCAGATAGAAACGATCCGGAAACACTTCCATCCATTCGCGGGCCAGGGTTTCCGCTTCCGCCGGGTTGCCGCTGAGCATGGCCTGGCCGATCTCGCCTTCTTTGGCCGCCGACAACATGATCAGGCCGGCGCTGGCTTCGGCCACCCATTCGCGCTCGATGATGATCGCGCCATTGCGCTGACCCTCGATAAAGCCGCGGGAAATCAGCTCGGTGAGGTTGCGATAGCCTTCGGCGTTCATCACCAGCAGGCTGATCCGGCTCAGCGGGTTGTCCGGATCCTTGTTCGACAGCCACAGGTCGGCGCCGCAGATCGGCTTGATCCCGGCACCCATGGCGGCTTTATAGAATTTGACCAGGGAACACATGTTGTTCTGGTCGGTGACCGCTACGGCAGGCATGTTCATGCCGACCAGGGTCTTGACCAGCGGTTTGATCCGCACCAGACCGTCGACCAGGGAGTATTCAGTGTGCAGGCGTAGGTGAACGAATGAAGCCGGCATAGTGATCCTGTCTGTGAACTTGAAAACAACAAGGCCCGGATTGTACCGGGCCTTGGTAAAAAAAATCAGCCTCGCGACTAACTCTCGACGAGACCTTCCCGAGCCTCGTAAGCCAGACGCACTGGGGCAAACGAACGCCGGTGAATCGGCGTAGGGCCAAGACGCGCGAGCGCTTCCAGATGAACGGGGGTCGGGTAGCCCTTGTGACCACCGATGCCGTAGCCGGGGTAGATCAACTCGAACGCAGCCATTTCGCGATCACGACTGACCTTGGCCAGAATCGATGCAGCGGCGATGGCTGGGACCTTGCTATCGCCCTTCACCACAGCTTCGGAGCGCATCGGCAGTTTCGGGCAACGGTTACCGTCAATCATCGCCAGTTTCGGCTGGATGTGCAGCCCGGCGACCGCACGCTGCATGGCCAACATGGTGGCGTGCAGGATATTCAGTTCGTCGATTTCTTCGACTTCGGCGCGAGCGATGCACCAGCTCAGGGCTTTTTCGCAGATTTCGTCGTAGAGCTTTTCGCGACGGGCTTCGGTGAGTTTCTTCGAGTCGTTCAGGCCGAGGATCGGGCGGTTCGGATCAAGGATCACCGCTGCTGTCACCACCGCGCCACAAAGCGGGCCGCGACCGACTTCATCGACACCGGCAACCAACGCTTCGACTTCAGCGACCAAGGTGAAATCCAGCCCCATCTGCATGTTCGTTTTACTCATTTGTCTTGGCCGATCAGGTTCAGCACTGCGTCCGCAGCCTGGTTGGAGGCATCCAGACGCAGGGTCCGGTGAATCTCGTCAAAGCCACGGGTCTGCTCTTCTCCGCCTTCGATCAACGGTGACAACGTCTGGGCCAGCGCTTCGACCGTGGCATCGTCCTGCAACAACTCGGGCACCAACAGACGCTGAGCCAACAAGTTCGGCAACGAAATGTAGGGGCTTTTCACCATGCGCTTGAGAATCCAGAACGTCAGCGGCGCCAGACGGTAGGCAACCACCATCGGCCGCTTGTACAGCAACGCTTCAAGCGTTGCGGTGCCGGAGGCAATCAACACTGCATCGCACGCGGCCAGGGCCAGATGAGACTGTCCATCGAGCAGGGTCAATGGCAGATCGCGACCGGCCAACAGCTCTTCAAGCTGTGCGCGACGTTGCGCACTGGCGCAAGGCATGACAAACCGCACACCCGGGCGCAACGCCCGCAGGCGCTGGGCAGTATCGAGAAACAATGCACCGAGCCGGCCAACTTCACCGCCACGGCTGCCAGGCATCAACGCCACCAGTGGCCCGTCAGGCAAACCGAGTTCGGCCCGCGCAGCAGCGCGATCGGCTTCGAGTGGAATGGCATCGGCCAGGGTATGACCGACGAACCGCACCGGCACACCTTTTTCTTCATAAAATCTGGCTTCGAACGGGAACAGCGTTAGCATCAGGTCGCAGCCTTCGCGAATCTTCAGCACGCGCTTCTGTCGCCAGGCCCAGACCGACGGGCTGACGTAATGCACCGTCTTGATACCCGCCTGGCGCAGCTTGAGTTCGATATTGAGGGTTGAAGTCCGGCGCATCGATACCAATGAAGACATCGGGCTTGGCGGCAATCAGGTCAGCGACCAGTTTTTTGCGCCGCGCCAGCAACTCGCGCAGGCGGCCCAGGACTTCCACCAGCCCCATGACGGACAGACGTTCCATCGGGAAATACGAGGTCAGGCCTTCAGCCTGCATCAACGGACCGCCAACACCTATGAATTCGACGGCCGGGTGACGAGCCTTGAGCGCACGCATGAGTCCCGCGCCCAGAATGTCACCGGAAGCCTCACCCGCTACCAGCGCAATACGCAGATTGGCCATGATTAGCGGGTGATGCCGCGAGTCGAAGACTGGATGGAGTCACGGAACACCGCCACTTCCGGGTACTGGGCCGACGGCTCGGCCAGTTCGGCGAGCGCCTGCTCCACAGTCAGGCCCTGGCGGTAAACCACCTTGTAGGCACGGCGCAGCGCGTGGATCGCATCTTCGCTGAAGCCCCGACGGCGCATGCCCTCGAAGTTCATGCTGCGGGCTTCGGCAGGGTTGCCGAACACCGTGACATACGCAGGAACATCCTTGCCGATTGCCGTACCCATGCCTGAGAAGCTGTGGGCGCCAATGTGGCAATACTGGTGAACCAGGGTAAACCCGGAGAGGATTGCCCAGTCTTCCACATGCACATGGCCCGCCAGTGCGGTGTTGTTCACCAGAATGCAGTGGTTGCCGATAACGCTGTCGTGGCCGATGTGGGCATAAGCCATGATCAGGTTGTGATCGCCCAGGGTCGTTTCCGAACGGTCCTGGATGGTGCCACGGTGAATCGTCACGCCTTCACGGATAACGTTGTGATCACCGATCACCAGGCGGGTTTCCTCGCCTTTGTACTTCAGGTCAGGTGTGTCTTCACCCACCGAGGAAAACTGGTAGATGCGATTGTGCTTACCGATTCGGGTCGGGCCCTTGAGAATCACGTGCGGCCCGATGACTGTCCCCTCGCCGATTTCCACACCTGCGCCGACGATCGACCACGGGCCGACCTCGACGCCGTCAGCCAGAATGGCTGTCGGATCGATGATTGCACGAGGGTCAATCAAACTCATAGTTTGCGTTCCGCACAGATGATTTCGGCGGAGCAGACCGGCTTGCCATCGACCGAAGCCTGGCATTCGAATTTCCAGATCTGACGCTTGCAGCTGATGAATTTGGCTTCAAGGATCAGTTGATCGCCCGGCAATACCGGCTGGCGGAAGCGCAGCTTGTCGGAACCGACGAAGTAATAAAGGGTACCGTCGGCCGGTTTCACGTCGAGCATTTTGAAACCAAGGATCCCGGCAGCCTGAGCCATTGCCTCGATGATCAATACGCCCGGCATGATTGGATGCGCAGGGAAGTGACCATTGAAGAACGGTTCGTTGATGCTGACATTCTTGTAGGCGCGAATGCGCTTGCCTTCAACATCCAGCTCCACTACCCGGTCCACCAACAGGAACGGGTAACGGTGAGGCAGGTATTCGCGAATCTCGTTGATGTCCATCATTTCGGGGGGAAGCCTATGTAAAGATTGGGAGCGCGCGACTGATACACGCTCCGCTAGCAAATCAAGGAGGCAGTCTAGCGGCTGTGCACACTTGATATGGAAATGGTATCAGCCATCTGATGAAGCATTACTGTCAGGGGTCACTTCCCCTGCCTGCTTTTCCAGCTGTCGCAGACGTCGCGCGATGTCATCGAGCTGACGGATACGAGCCGCGCTTTTGCGCCATTCGGCCGCTGGCTGCATTGCCGTACCGGAAGAATAGGAACCCTTTTCGGTAATCGAGTGGGTCACCATGGTCATCCCGGTGATGAAAACGTTGTCGCAAATTTCGATATGTCCCACCAGCCCTACACCGCCAGCGAGCATGCAATGCTTGCCGATTTTGGTGCTGCCGGAGATCCCGACACAGGCGGCCATGGCGGTGTGATCACCGACCTGAACGTTGTGGGCGATCTGGATCTGGTTGTCGAGCTTCACACCATTACCGAGAACGGTATCGGCCAATGCGCCGCGGTCTATAGCGGTATTCACGCCAATCTCCACATCGTCACCGACTAACACACCACCGATCTGGGCAATTTTCTGCCAGACACCTTTCTCATTGGCAAAACCGAAACCTTCGCCGCCGAGCACGGCACCTGACTGAATGACCACACGTTTGCCGATGCGCACGTCGTGGTACAGCGTGACCCGCGGGGCCAGCCAACCGCCTTCGCCGATTTCGCAACGGGCACCAATGAAGCAATGCGCACCGATGGTCACACCGGCAGCAATACGTGCCGCGCTTTCGATCACCGCAAAAGCACCAATACTCGCAGCCGGGTCAACCACCGCGTCCTCGGCCACAACGGCTGTCGGGTGAATACCGGCAGCCGCTTTCGGCTTTGGATCGAACAGGTGGGAAACACGCGCGTAGGCCAGATACGGATCAGGCACCACCAGCGCATTACCGGCAAAACCTTCGGCATCAGCAGCCTTCAGCAACAGGGCTGCAGCCTGACTGCCTGCCAGGTACTTACGGTATTGGGGGTTTGCGAGAAAGCTCAACTGAGCTGGGCCAGCCTCCTGCAAGGTGGCTAGCCCAGTAATTGCTTTCTCGGGATCGCCACGTAGAGTGGCGCCGAGGAACTCGGCCAACTGGCCGAGCTTAATGGTCACGGTCATGGATTACTTCAGCTGATTCATGCGCTCGATAACCTGGCGAGTGATGTCGTACTGAGGCTTGACATCAATCACTGCGCCACGCTCGAAGACCAGGTCAAAAGCACCTTTCTTGATGACTTCTTCCACAGCGCTGTCCAGTTTCGGCTTGAGCTGCTTCAGCATTTCGCGGTCGGCAACGGCTTTGGCTTCGTTCAGCTCCTTGGACTGGAACTGGAAGTCACGTGCCTTTTGCTTGAATTCAAGCTCCAGACGCTCGCGCTCACCCTGCTGCATTTTGTCGCCACCGGCCATCAGACGATCCTGAATGCCCTTGGCGCTGCTTTCCAGCGTCTTGAGCTTGGTCAGCTGAGGACCGAACTTTTTCTCGGCATCCACGGCGTATTTCTTGGCCGCGTCGGATTCCAGCAGAGCCATCTGATAGTTCAGAACAGCAATTTTCATGTCGGCAAATGCCGGACCAGCGACCAGTACGCTGGCCAGGAGAACCAATTGAGTCAACTTACGCACGATGCACTCCTACAAAATTCATTGTCGTTATCTTGGGTCAGACGCTTAGAACGTCTGGCCGAGGGAAAATTGGAACACTTGAGTCTCAGCGTTATCCGGTTTCTTGACTGGCATGGCCAACGCGAAACTCAGAGGACCCAGTGCGGTGACCCAGGTCACACCCACACCGACAGAACTGGCCATGTTGCTCAAGCTGATATCGTCGCACTTGGTGTTGGACTTCGTGCCATCGGCGTTTGTGGTATCCGAGCAAGACGAGTCGAATACGTTACCCACATCCCAGAATACCGAGGTCCGCAGGGAACGCTGATCCTTGACGAACGGCATAGGGAACAATACTTCCGCACCACCCTGAATCAGGACGTTACCACCAAACGGCAGTGGATCCTGGTCCGGGTCGAATTGAGTGCCAGGGTTCTTGCCTGTACTTGGCGTACTGCGAGGTCCCAGAGTGCTGTCCTTGAAGCCACGTACCGAGTTGAAACCACCAGCATAGTAGTTTTCATAGAAAGGCAAGCCGTCGGTCGAACCGTAACCATCGCCATAACCCAGCTCGGTATGCAGGCGCATGGTGTAGTTCTCGGACAATGGCTGGAACAGCTGGCCACGGTAGTCGAGCTTGAAGAACGACAGGTCGCTGCCTGGAACCGTGGATTCCAGCACCAGGCTCTGGGAATGACCACGGGTGGCGAGCACACCCTTGTTCAGGGTGGACTCGGACCAGCCGGCCGAAGCCTTGAAGTTCAGGTACTGATCGCCTTCCTTGTTAACGAAGTCGAAAATCTCGTCAACGGTGTAAATGCCGGTCTTGATCTTGTCCTGTTGCGCGTTCAGGCCGAAGGTCAGACGCGATGTTTCGCTGATCGGGTAACCGACGCTCACGCCCGCACCCAGGCTGTCGACGGCATAACTCGCTACATCGACGTCGAGGTCATTGTAGTCGGTGGTGCGGTAGAAGGCGTTGTAACCCAGGCTCACGCCATCTGCAGTCCAGTAGGGGTCTACAAAACCGAAGTTGTAACGCGTCTGGTACTGACTTTTGGTCAAACCGATACTGACCTTGTTACCGGTACCCAGGAAGTTGTTCTGGGTGATCGAACCACCGAGAATCAGACCGGCACTCTGGGCGAAACCGACACTGGCGGTAATCGAACCGGAGGCTTGTTCTTCAACGCTGTAGTTGACGTCCACCTGGTCATCGACACCCGGCACGGCCGGAGTCTCAACGTTGACTTCCTTGAAGAAGCCCAGACGTTCCAGACGGGTCTTGGATTGGTCGATCAGGTAGGTCGAAGCCCAGCCGCCTTCCATCTGACGCATTTCACGACGCAGCACTTCGTCTTCGGACTTGGTGTTGCCACGGAAGTTGATGCGGTTCACGTAAGCACGCTTGCCCGGATCGACCGCGAACAGGATGTCTACGGTGTGATCTTCATCGTGCGGTTGAGGCACGCCGTTGACGTTGGCGAAGGTATAACCTTCGTTACCCAGACGACGGGTGATCAGCTCGGAGGTCGTGGTCATCAGCTTGCGCGAGAACACCTGGCCTTTTTGCACCAGCAGCAGGGACTTGACCTGGTCTTCAGGGACTTTCAGGTCACCGCTGAGCTTGACGTCACGAACGGTGTACTTCTCGCCTTCGTTGACGTTTACGGTGATGTAGACGTGTTTCTTGTCCGGCGTAATGGATACCTGGGTCGAAGCGATATCCATGTTGATATAGCCACGATCCAGGTAGTAGGAGCGCAGACGTTCCAGGTCACCGGACAGTTTTTCACGGGCGTACTTGTCGTCGTTCTTGAAGAACGACAACCAGTTGGTGGTCTTGAGTTCGAACAGGTCGATCAGGTCTTCATCGGGAAAGACCGTGTTACCCACTACGTTGATGTGCTGGATCGCCGCAACGGTGCCTTCGTTGATATTGACCTTCAGGCCGACACGGTTACGCGGTTGCGGTACCACTTCGGTATCGACGGTAGCCGAGTAGCGACCCTGGGCGACGTACTGGCGCTGCAGTTCGTTACGCACGCCTTCAAGGGTGGCACGCTGGAAGATCTCGCCTTCGGCCAGACCGGATTGCTTGAGGCCTTTCATCAGGTCTTCGGTAGAGATCGCCTTGTTGCCTTCGATCTCGATACTGGCGACCGACGGGCGTTCGACTACAGTAATGACCAGGACGTTGCCATCGCGGCCCAGCTGGATATCTTGAAAGAAACCGGTTTTGAACAGAGCACGAGTGGATTCCACCAGGCGACGATCATCCGCCTGTTCACCGACGTTCAACGGCAAAGCACCAAAGACGCTACCCGCGGAGACCCGCTGGAGGCCATTGACGCGAATATCAGAGATAGTGAAGGACTCGGCGTGAACTTCGGCGATCATCAATACGGTGAGAACCGCAGTTAGCAGCAGACGTTTCATGAAGTCCTTTCTTATTCCAACTGGCAATAAACAAACTGCCGCAAAATGCGGCAGATTCGCAATTCAGCGAAGCGTTACAGTCGACCCAGATCATTGACCAGAGCAAGCAACATCACCCCGACCACCAAACTGATACCGATCTGTATCCCCCAACCTTGCACCCGATCTGACAAGGGACGACCACGCACCCACTCGATCAGATAAAACAATAAATGCCCCCCATCCAGCACCGGAATGGGCAGCAAATTCAGAACCCCCAGGCTAATACTCAGATAAGCAAGGAAATTCAGGAAATCAGCAACACCCGACTGGGCCGAAGCGCCCGCCACTTTAGCAATGGTTATCGGTCCACTCAAGTTTTTTACCGAGAGCTCACCGAACAACATTTTCTTCAGTGAATCGAGGGTCAGTACGCTCATGGTCCAGGTGCGTCGAGCCCCCTCGCCAATCGCTGCCAATGGGCCGTAACTGACTTCGCGGATCATCTCCGGCGGCCAATCGACAGCTTTCACCCCTGCCCCCAGGTAACCGCTGGGTGACTTGCTCTCGCCACGAGCGGCCAGCGTCACCGGGACGTCGATTTGAGCACCGTCACGCTCAACCCGCAGCATGATTTTGGTATCAGGATGCATACGGACGGTATCGACCACCTGCTGCCAGTCATCCAGCGTACGACCATCGAGTGCCAGCAAACGATCACCGGTCTTCAGGCCGGCAGCCTGAGCCGGCCCCTTTGGATCGAGTTCGGCCAGAACCGGCGGCAATGCCGGGCGCCAGGGACGAATGCCCAACGAATGGATAGGGTCGGGCTCGTTGGCCCCTTTGAGCCATTTGTCCAGCACAAGCTCACGAGGAGAATCGGTCGTGGAACCTTGCTCACGCACCATTATCTGCAATGAACCGCTTTCGCCCAGGCGACGAACCAATTGCAGGTTCACCGCCGCCCAGCCGGAAGTCACCTCACCATCAATGGCCACGATTTCCTGGCCAGGGTTCAATCCCGCCTTGGCCGCAATACTGCCGGACTCGACAGCCCCGATGACCGGACGCACCTGCTCGCTGCCGAGCATTGCCAATCCCCAGAAGAACACCAATGCCAGCAAGAAGTTAGCTATCGGACCTGCGGCTACGATGGCAATGCGCTGACGAACGGATTTGCGATTGAAGGTGTGGTCGAGCTGATCGAGGGGGACTTCACCCTCGCGCTCGTCGAGCATTTTGACGTAGCCGCCCAACGGGATCGCGGCGACAACGAATTCGGTGCCTTGCTTGTCGTGCCAGCGCAGCAAAGGCATGCCGAAGCCTACGGAGAAACGCAGCACTTTGACCCCACAGCGACGCGCGACCCAAAAATGGCCGAACTCGTGGAAGGTGACCAGCACACCCAAAGCGACCAGGGTGCCGACAATCATATAGAGCGCGCTCATCTACTTTCTCCGCAATCCTATCCGCTGCTGCCTGGGCCAACTATCCGCAGCATTTACCGCCCATGACGGCTCAACCACTGTCCGGCCAGCAATCGCGCCTTCGCGTCTGCCGTGAACACTGCATCGAGATCATCCACCGCCACCACGGGCTCCAGATTCAGTACTTCTTCGATGATACTCGCGATTTCCGGGTAACGAACCCGTTCGTCGAGAAATGCCGCCACCGCCACTTCGTTCGCCGCATTGAGCATCGCCGGCGCGCTATTACCCGCTTCGGCCGCCTGACGAGCCAGACGCAGGCACGGGAAACGCTCTTCATCGGGCGCCTGGAAATCCAGGCGCGCAATGGTAAACAGATCCAGTGGCGCCACACCCGAATCGATTCGCTCAGGCCAGGCCAGGGCATTGGCGATGGGTGTGCGCATGTCTGGATTACCCAGCTGCGCCAGGACAGAACCATCGATATAGTCGACCAGCGAATGAATCACGCTTTGCGGATGAATCACCACCTCGACCTGGGATGGCTTGGCATCGAACAGCCAGCAGGCTTCGATCAACTCAAGCCCCTTGTTCATCATGCTCGCCGAATCAACGGAGATTTTTCGCCCCATGGACCAATTCGGGTGAGCACACGCCTGATCAGGTGAAACATGCGCCAGTTCAGCCATCGGCGTCTGTCGGAACGGACCACCGGAAGCCGTCAGTAAAATCCGACGCACACCGACCGCCTCAAGGCCACGGGCATAATCCAGCGGCATGCACTGGAAAATCGCGTTGTGTTCGCTATCGATCGGCAGCAACACCGAACCACTCTTGCGCACCGCCTGCATAAACAACGCACCGGACATGACCAGCGCTTCTTTGTTGGCCAGGAGGATTTTCTTGCCGGTCTCGACCGCTGCCAGTGTCGGGCGCAGTCCCGCCGCACCGACGATGGCCGCCATGACCGTGTCGACTTCCGGATCGGAGGCAACCCGACACAAACCTTCCTCACCCACCAGAACGCGGGTCGAAAGACCCGCCGCGCGCAAATCATCCTGCAGGGTGCGGGCAGCAGCGACCTCAGGCACTACAGCAAATCGCGGGACATGGCGTACGCATAGCGCCAGCAATTGACTCAAGCGAGTGAAGCCACTCAAGGCAAAAACCTGATAACGATCAGGGTGGCGAGCGATGACGTCGAGCGTACTCAGGCCAATCGAGCCGGTCGCACCCAGAACGGTAATCTGTTGCGGGCGGCTCATGGGGCTGCCATCCACAACAGAACGGCAAACACCGGTATCGCTGCCGTCAGGCTGTCGATACGATCCAGCACGCCACCGTGCCCCGGAAGCAGATTGCTGCTGTCCTTGATGCCGGACTGGCGCTTGAACATGCTTTCAGTGAGGTCGCCCACCACTGAGATAAACACGATGAGCGCAGCGCCGATCAGCCCCTTGAGCAACTCGGCCACCGTCCAGTCGCGCACCAGAGCAACGAGCGTGGTAATGACCAGGCTCAGCGCCAGACCACCGTACACGCCTTCCCAGCTTTTACCGGGACTGACCTGCGGTGCGAGCTTGCGCTTGCCGAAAGCACGACCGGAGAAGTAGGCGCCTATATCGGCCCCCCAGACCAACACCATCACCGCCATGATCAGCAAGTTACCCAGCGGGTACTGCTTGATCTGCACCAGGCCTTGCCAGGCCGGCAGGAGAATCAACAGGCCGATCACCAACTTGGTCGCTGCAGTGGACCAATGCTCGCTCGAATGCGGATAGGTCAGCACCAGATACGTCGCCACCGCCCACCACAGTACCGAAGCGCCCAACACCCAAGGCGCGAGGCCGGGCAGGATGTACATGACGAACAGCATCAAGGCGACCACAGCGGCATAGCCCACGCGGAACGCTTGACCGGCGAAACCCGCCAGACGCGCCCATTCCCAGGCACCAAGGGTGACCACCAGCCCGATGAACAGTGCAAAACCGGAACCTTCAAGCAGGAAAAACCCGCCCAAGGCAATCGGCAGCAAGATCAGTGCGGTGATGATTCGTTGTTTAAGCATTAAACCCGGGCTCCAGCCTCGACCTGCTCGCTCGTTTTACCGAAGCGGCGCTGGCGGGAAGCGAAATCGGCCAGCGCATTGCGCATGGCATCGTGTTTGAAGTCCGGCCAGAACAGGTCGGAAAAATACAACTCGGCATAGGCCAGCTGCCAGAGCAGGAAGTTGCTGATGCGGTGCTCGCCACCGGTCCGGATACACAGGTCCGGCAGCGGCAGGTCACCCGTGACCAGGCAGGTCTGCAACAGATCAGGCGTAATGTCTTCCGGACGCAAGTGTCCGGCCTGAACCTCTCGCGCCAATCGTTGCGCAGCTTGCGCGATATCCCACTGACCGCCGTAATTGGCGGCGATCTGCAGGACAAAACGATCGGTGCCAACTGTCATGGCCTCGGCTTCACGCATGGCAGCCTGCAGCTCGGGATGAAAACGCGAGCGGTCACCAATGATGCGCAGGCTGATGTTGTTGTCGTTGAGGCGCTTGGCCTCACGACGCAGCGCCCTGAAGAACAGATCCATCAAGGCGCTGACCTCATCGGCCGGACGCTGCCAGTTCTCGCTGGAAAAGGCGAACAGGGTCAGCACTTCGACCTTGGCCTCAGCACAAACCTCAATGACCGCACGTACCGCATCCACGCCCGCTTTATGCCCGGCGACACCCGGCATAAAGCGTTTTTTCGCCCAGCGATTGTTACCATCCATGATGATCGCGACATGGCGCGGCACCGCGGACGGTGCAGTCTGCTTTGTCTTATCCATGAAAACGCGACCCTTATACGGCCATCAGGTCTTTTTCTTTCTCCGCCAACTTAGCGTCGATTTCAGCTACGAACTTCTTGGTCAGATCGTCGATCTCGCCAGTGGCGCGACGCTCTTCGTCTTCGCTGATTTCCTTTTCCTTGACCAGATCCTTCAGCGAGCTGTTCGCATCGCGACGGATGTTGCGTACGGCAACACGGGCATCTTCAGCCACATCGCGAGCCTGCTTGGTGAAACCGCGACGGGTTTCTTCGGTCAGGGCCGGCATGCTGATCAGCAGCAGCTCGCCAAGGTTGGTCGGGTTCAGGTTCAGACCTGCGCTACCAATCGCCTTGTCGACGGCACCCAGCATGTTGCGTTCGAAAGCAACGACTTGCAGGGTACGGGCGTCTTTGACGGTGATGTTGGCCACTTGCTTGATCGGGGTGTCCGCACCGTAGTACGGCACCATCACGCCTTCCAGAATGCTTGGGTGCGCCTGACCGGTACGGATACGGCCGAAGTTGTGCGCCAGCGATTCCACGGACTTCTGCATGCGCTCTTTAGCGTCTTTCTTGATTTCGTTGATCATTGTTGGCCTTCCTCGATCAGGGTCCCTTCAGCGCCACCATGCACGATGTTCAGCAGGGCGCCGGGCTTGTTCATGTTAAATACGCGTAGCGGCATCTTGTGGTCGCGACACAGGCAAATGGCCGTCAGATCCATCACGCCCAGCTTGCGATCCAGCACTTCATCGTAGGTCAGATGATCGAACTTCTCGGCATGCGGGTCTTTGAACGGGTCAGCGGTGTAGACGCCATCGACCTTGGTCGCCTTGAGCACGACATCGGCATCGATTTCGATTGCACGCAGGCAGGCAGCCGAATCCGTCGTAAAGAACGGGTTGCCGGTACCGGCCGCGAAAATCACCACGTCCTTGGAGTTCAAGTGGCGCATGGCCTTGCGGCGATCATAGTGATCGGTCACGCCAACCATGGAAATAGCGGACATCACGATGGCCGAGATGTTGGCGCGCTCAAGGGCGTCGCGCATGGCCAGGGCGTTCATCACAGTGGCCAGCATGCCCATGTGGTCGCCGGTGACCCGATCCATGCCAGCCTTGCTCAGCGCTTCACCGCGGAACAGGTTGCCACCACCGATAACCAGACCGACCTGAACACCGATGCCGACCAGCTGGCCAACTTCCAATGCCATGCGATCCAGAACTTTCGGGTCGATCCCGAACTCTTCCGAGCCCATCAGGGCCTCGCCGCTAAGCTTGAGTAGAATGCGTTTATAGCGAGCCTGATAACCACTGCCCTGCTGAGCCATTGCGAATCTCTCCTGCGGCGTATTTTAAAAATTCTTTGCGAGCTGTTTACAGCTGGCGTTCACTCTAGCCTGGCGCTGCTTCAGCACCATCGGAACATGGCTTTGTAAGCCAGTTCCAAAAGGAAACCAATTAAAAATTGGTACCCCATCTGAAAAGAGGCTGCGCGCGTGAGCGGGCAGCCTCTTCTGGGCGACAGTTAAGAAACCGTCTTACTGCTTGGCGGCAGCCAGTTGTGCGGCAACTTCTTCTGCGAAGTTGTCCACTGGCTTCTCGATGCCTTCGCCGACTTTGAAGTAGGTGAAGGAAACGATTTCAGCGCCGGCTTTCTTGGCCAAGGCACCGACGGTGACTTCCGGATTCATGACGAAAGCTTGCTCGACCAGGCTGGCTTCAGCCAGGAACTTGGTGATACGGCCGGCGATCATCTTCTCGACGATTTCAGCTGGCTTGCCTTTCATCTTGTCTTCGTTCAGGGTCAGGAAAACGCCCTTCTCGCGCTCGATGGCTTCTGGCGAAACCTGCGATGGCAGCAGGAACTCAGGGTTGCTGGCCGCCACGTGCATGGCGATCTCTTTGGCCAGCTGAACATCACCGCCCTTGAGAACAACAGCAACACCGATCTTGTTACCGTGCAGGTAGGTGCCGACAACGTCACCCTCAACACGCACCAGGCGACGGATGTTGACGTTCTCGCCAACTTTGGCCACCAGGGCTTCACGAGCAGCTTCCTGAGCGGCGATCAGCGGAGCTGCGTCGGTCAGTTTTTCGGCGAAGGCTTTTTCTACGCTGGCAGCAACGAAGTTCTTGAAGTCGTCTTGCAGGGCCAGGAAGTCGGTCTGCGAGTTGACTTCCAGCAGCACGGCTGCCTTGTCGTCAGCCTTGATGGCGATTGCGCCTTCAGCGGCAACGTTGCCGGCTTTCTTGGCAGCCTTGATGGCGCCCGAAGCACGCATGTCATCAATGGCTTTCTCGATGTCGCCGCCAGCCTTGGTCAAGGCCTTTTTGCAGTCCATCATGCCTTCGCCAGTACGCTCGCGCAGTTCTTTGACCAACGCTGCAGTAATCTCTGCCATTTCAAAATCCTCTTGGATAGGTTTTCAACCATTCCACCCGATCGAACGGGCGATCAATTCTTCCCGAACTACCCTTGTTAGCTGCCGCACGTTACAGATAGAGCAGTGGGCGCCGACAAATGGTTTTCGAGGTGGCAAAAAGGGGGCCAAGCCCCCTTTTTGCTTACTGAGTCAACGCCAAGGCGTCAATTACTCAGCTGCTGCTACCGGAGCTTCTTCAACGAAAACTTCGGTGCCGCCGGCAACGTTGTTGCGACCACGGATCACAGCGTCAGCCATCGAACCCATGTACAGCTGGATAGCGCGGATTGCGTCATCGTTGCCTGGGATGATGTAGTCAACGCCTTCCGGGCTGCTGTTGGTATCGACTACGCCGATAACCGGGATGCCCAGCTTGTTGGCTTCGGTGATCGCGATGCGCTCGTGATCAACGTCGATAACGAACAGAGCGTCTGGCAGACCGCCCATGTCCTTGATACCACCCAGGGAACGATCCAGCTTTTCCAGGTCACGAGTGCGCATCAGCGCTTCTTTCTTGGTCAGCTTGGCGAAAGTACCGTCTTCGGCTTGAACTTCAAGGTCACGCAGACGCTTGATGGAAGCACGGATGGTTTTGAAGTTGGTCAGCATGCCGCCCAACCAGCGGTGATCGACGTACGGCGAACCGCAACGTGCTGCTTCTTCAGCAACGATCTTGCCAGCGGAACGCTTGGTGCCGACGAACAGAATCTTGTTTTTGCCCTGGGCCAGACGCTCTACGAAAGTCAGAGCTTCGTTGAACATTGGCAGGGTTTTTTCAAGGTTGATGATGTGGATCTTGTTACGCGCACCGAAAATGTATTTACCCATTTTCGGGTTCCAGTAACGGGTCTGGTGACCGAAGTGCACACCGGCCTTCAGCATATCGCGCATGTTGACTTGGGACATGATAGTTCCTTAATAAGTCGGGTTTGGCCTCCACGTATCCCAATGACCAACCAGCAGCATCAGCTGAAGGCACCCAGGTCATCGTGTCGACACGTGTGTGGATTTAGGCTTTTCGGGACATCCCCGGAAAGCGGCGCATTTTATATCACAAGGCAGGGCAAAACGGAACCCGGATTCTGAAATCCTGGCGAGCGCTTTGCTCCGTCCCTTGGAATCCGCCAAGAATGCACCATTCTATAGAGAGAAGCGATGCACACAGGCGCAGATTTGCACTGATCGTCTGGTAGAATCGTATTTTTCAGGGCTGCGAAGACCCATCGCGCAATGCCCTTTCCGTTCAGAAAGCGCCGCCTGGCGCAGAGAGAGCCTGTATGACCGTCACCCTCAAAACGCCCGAGGATATCGCCAAAATGCGTATCGCCGGCAAACTGGCCGCCGATGTGCTGGAAATGATTGCAGAATACGTCAAGCCGGGCGTTACCACCGATCAACTGAACCAGATCTGCCACGACTACATCGTCAATGAGCAGAAAGCCATTCCTGCTCCGCTCAACTACAAGGGCTATCCAAAGTCGATCTGCACGTCGATCAACCATGTGGTCTGTCACGGCATCCCGAACGACAAGCCACTGAAAGATGGCGACACCCTGAACATCGACGTCACCGTCATCAAGGACGGTTACCACGGCGACACCAGCCGCATGTTCCACGTCGGCACTGTACCGGTCTGGGCCGAGCGCCTGTCCCAGGTGACCCAGGAATGCATGTACAAGGCGATTGAAATCGTCAAACCCGGCTGCCGCTTGGGCGACATCGGCGAAATCATCCAGAAGCACGCTGAAAAGAACGGATTCTCGGTGGTTCGCGAATTCTGCGGCCACGGTATCGGCAAGGTGTTCCATGAAGAGCCGCAGATTCTGCACTATGGCCGCGCAGGCACCGGCATGGAGCTCAAGGCCGGCATGACTTTCACCATCGAGCCGATGATCAACCAGGGCAAGGCCGACACCAAGGTACTGGGCGATGGCTGGACCGCGATCACCAAGGACCGCAAGCTCTCGGCACAGTGGGAGCACACCCTGCTGGTGACCGAAACCGGTTACGAGATCTTCACCCTGCGCAGCGATGACACCATCCCTCGCGTTTCGCCCTGACCCCTCGCACCTCGCCTATAGAAAGGAAAGCCAATCGATGCCGCAGGTGGATCCCGAACTCTTCGATCGCGGTCAGTTCCAGGCTGAACTGGCCCTGAAGGCAAGCCCCATCGCGGCCTTCAAGAAGGCAATCCGCCAGGCCCGCGAGGTGCTCGACGCGCGCTTTCGCAACGGCCGGGACATTCGCCGGCTGATCGAGGATCGCGCCTGGTTCGTCGATAACATCCTGCAAAAGGCCTGGGACCAGTTCAACTTGAGTTCCGAAGCCGATATCGCGCTGGTCGCGGTCGGTGGCTACGGCCGTGGTGAACTGCACCCTTATTCCGATATCGATTTGCTGATCCTGCTGGACAGCGCCGACCACGAAGTTTTCCGCGATTCCATCGAGCGTTTTCTGACGCTGTTGTGGGACATCGGCCTGGAGGTTGGTCAGAGCGTTCGCTCGGTCGACGAGTGCGCCGTCGAGGCCCGTGCCGACCTGACGGTCGTCACCAACCTGATGGAAAGCCGCACCATCGCCGGCCCCGAACATTTGCGCCAGCGCATGCTGGACGTCACCAGCACCGCGCACATGTGGCCGAGCAAGGACTTCTTCCTGGCCAAGCGTGCCGAACAAAAGGCCCGCCACCACAAGTACAACGACACCGAATACAACCTGGAACCCAACGTCAAAGGCTCACCCGGCGGCCTGCGGGATATCCAGACGATTCTGTGGGTGGCCCGGCGCGAGTACGGCACCCTGAACCTGCGGGCACTGGCCGGCGAAGGATTCCTGGTCGAAAGCGAAAACGCCCTGCTCGCCTCTTCCCAGGAATTTCTGTGGAAGGTTCGTTATGCCCTGCACATGCTGGCTGGCCGCGCCGAAGACCGCCTGCTGTTCGATCACCAGCGCACCATTGCCGGGCTGCTGGGCTTCAAAGGCGACGACGCCAAGCAAGCCATCGAAAATTTCATGCAGCAGTATTACCGGGTAGTGATGAGTATCGCCCAGCTCAGCGACCTGATCATCCAGCACTTCGAGGAAGTCATCCTCGCGCCGGAAGACGAAACGCCGCCGCAGCCGATCAACTCACGCTTCCAGTTGCATGATGGCTACATCGAAGCACGCAACGACAATGTCTTTCGCCGCACCCCTTTCGCCATGCTCGAAATTTTCGTGCTGATGGCCCAGCAGCCGGAAATCAAAGGCGTGCGCGCCGATACCATTCGTCTGCTTCGGGAAAACCGTCACCTGATCGACGACGACTTTCGCAACGATATTCGCAACACCAGCCTGTTTATCGAATTGTTCAAATGCAAGATCGGTATCCACCGCAACCTGCGGCGAATGAACCGTTACGGCATCCTGGGGCGCTATCTGCCCGAATTTGGCTTTATCGTCGGGCAGATGCAGCATGACCTGTTCCACATCTATACGGTCGACGCACACACCCTGAACCTGATCAAGCATCTGCGTAAATTGCAGTACACCCAGGTGTCGGAAAAATTCCCGCTGGCCAGCAAGCTCATGGGCAAGTTGCCCAAGCCCGAGCTGATTTACATGGCCGGCCTGTACCACGACATCGGCAAAGGCCGGCATGGCGACCACTCGGACATCGGCGCAGTCGACGCCGAGGCGTTTTGCCAGCGCCATCAGTTGCCAGTGTGGGACAGCCGCCTGATCGTATGGCTGGTGCAAAATCACCTGGTGATGTCGACCACCGCCCAGCGCAAGGACTTGTCCGACCCGCAGGTGATCCACGATTTCGCCCAGATCGTCGGCGACGAAACCCGTCTCGACTACCTCTACGTGCTGACCGTCGCCGACATCAACGCCACCAACCCGACCCTGTGGAACTCCTGGCGCGCCAGCCTGCTGCGCCAGCTCTACACCGAAACCAAGCGCGCGTTGCGTCGAGGTCTGGAAAACCCGGTGGACCGTGAAGAGCAGATCCGCCAGACCCAGAGCGCCGCCCTGGATATCCTGGTGCGCGGCGGCACCGACCCGGACGACGTCGAGCAGCTGTGGGCGCAGTTGGGTGATGACTATTTCCTGCGTCACACCGCCGGCGACGTCGCCTGGCACAGCGACGCAATCCTCCAGCAACCGGCCGATGGCGGGCCACTGGTGCTGATCAAGGAAACCACCCAGCGCGAGTTCGAAGGTGGTACGCAGATCTTCATCTACGCCCCGGACCAGCACGACTTCTTTGCCGTGACCGTGGCGGCGATGGACCAGCTCAACCTGAACATTCACGACGCCCGGATCATCACCTCCAGCAGCCAGTTCACCCTCGACACCTATATCGTGCTCGACGCCGACGGCGACTCGATTGGCGACAACCCGGCACGGGTCAAACAGATCCGCGACGGCCTGACCGAAGCCCTGCGTAACCCGGACAACTACCCGACCATCATCCAGCGCCGGGTGCCGCGCCAGCTCAAGCATTTCGCCTTTGCGCCACAGGTGACGATCCACAACGACGCCCAGCGCCAGGTGACGGTGCTCGAACTCACCGCTCCCGACCGCCCAGGCCTGCTGGCGCGGATCGGAACCATTTTCCTGGAGTTCGATCTGTCACTGCAGAACGCCAAGATCGCCACCCTCGGCGAGCGCGTGGAAGACGTGTTCTTCATCACCGACGCCAACAACCACCCTCTTTCCGATCCGCTGCTGTGCAGCCGGTTACAGGATGCAATCGTCGAGCAGTTGAGCGTCAACCAGGAACCCGATATCAAACTGTCGCGCATCAGTATCTGAATCTACAAATCCCCCTGTGGGAGCGGGCTTGCTCGCGAATCGCAAGTGTCAGTCGACATCCACATTGCTGACACACCGCTTTCGCGAGCAAGCTCGCTCCCACATTGAACGAGGCCCCCCATGAACAACGCTCTGTCACAGCTCCAGCCCTACCCCTTCGAAAAGCTCCGCGCCCTGCTCGGCAGCGTGACGCCGAACCCGGACAAGCGCCCGATCGCATTGTCCATCGGCGAGCCGAAGCACCGTTCGCCGAGCTTCGTCGCCGAAGCCCTGGCCAGCAATCTGGAAAAAATGGCGGTGTACCCGACCACCCTCGGCATCCCGGAGCTGCGTGAAGCCATCGCCGCCTGGTGCGAGCGTCGTTTCGGCGTGCCCAACGGCTGGATCGACCCGGCGCGCAACGTGCTGCCGGTCAACGGCACCCGCGAAGCGCTGTTCGCCTTCACCCAGACCGTGGTCAACCGTGGCGACGACGCATTGGTGGTCAGCCCGAACCCGTTCTACCAGATCTACGAAGGCGCGGCGTTCCTCGCCGGCGCCAAGCCGCACTATCTGCCGTGCCTGGATGAAAACGGCTTCAACCCGGATTTCGACGCTGTTTCGCCGGATATCTGGCAGCGCTGCCAGATCCTGTTCCTGTGCTCGCCAGGCAACCCGACCGGTGCACTGATCCCGGTCGAAACCTTGAAGAAACTGATCACCCTGGCTGACGAATACGACTTCGTGATTGCCGCGGACGAGTGCTACAGCGAACTGTACTTCGACGAACAAACCCCGCCACCCGGCCTGCTCAGCGCTTGCACGGAACTGGGGCGCAAGGACTTCAAGCGTTGCGTGGTGTTCCACAGCCTGTCCAAGCGTTCTAACTTGCCAGGCCTGCGTTCGGGCTTTGTCGCGGGTGACGCAGACATTCTCAAAGGCTTCTTGCTCTATCGCACTTACCATGGCTGCGCGATGCCGGTTCAGACGCAACTGGCCAGCGTTGCCGCGTGGAACGACGAAGTGCATGTGCGTGCCAACCGTGCGCTGTACCGCGAGAAGTTCGATGCAGTACTGGAAATCCTCAGTCCGGTAATGGATGTGCAGCGTCCTGATGGCAGTTTCTACCTGTGGCCGAATGTTGAAGGTGATGACGCGGCGTTTTGCCGTGATCTGTTCGAACAAGAACATGTGACCGTGGTGCCGGGTTCTTACCTGTCACGCGATGTGGATGGCGTCAACCCAGGCGCCGGGCGTGTACGCATGGCATTGGTCGCGCCTTTGGCCGAATGCGTAGAGGCGGCTGAGCGAATTCGCAACTTCATAACGACACGCGACAACTAACAGCTATCATGCCTGCACCGCGCAATGCGGTGCAGGCAAACTTAGACAACAACGCAAACACCTCGATTATTAACTCCGCATTAACTATTGAACGTAATAATCTGCACAACCAACCCCATAGACAACCTCACTCCACTCAAATACTTTCAGGGCTCACCCACAACCAATCAAATACAACAACATGAATCAATACAACTACTGTAGGCCCCTTACATCCACCGACCCGCTCGCGTCTTATTATGCTGCAATTAACGAGCGACCTGATAACAAAGCAAACAGCAGCGACGGTCGAAACAAACGTAGCGTTGGGGAGCACACCAAATATTGGCGCCCCGGAAGAACATTAAAAATCCTCGTTTACCGTTATAACGAACAGTCATTTGAAATCGTAAAAAATGGCGCAAACAAATGGCTTCCTTACATCAATCTAAACTTCGAATTCATTGAAATGGACGAAGAAGACATCTATGACTCCGATGACTTTCTAGGCGATATCCGGGTCAACTTTCAACCCTCATTAAAGAATGGCGGTAGCTCACAACTGGGTACCGACGCAATGACCGGCAGTCCGCATACCCCATCGATGGTATTGGGAACTGACTTTGCCTCACCCCATTACGAGTATGTGGTCATCCATGAGTTTGGACATGCACTGGGCTTGAACCATGAACATCAACATCCAGATGCCGCGATACCATGGGACCGAGAAAAAACCTATGCACACATGGAAATCGATTCAAAACTGTCCCGTGCAGATGTTGACGCCAACGTCTTTCCACTTGAGCGCACTGCCAATCGAACCTACACACCCTACGACCGGCACTCAGTGATGCATTATCAAGTCCTCAACGAACTCACTGTGGGCGACTGGCATCAACCCAAGAACTTGCACATCAGCGAGGGAGACATCTCCGCCATACGCGCGATTTATCCATAATCATCGCAGTACACGTTGGCTACGGTTACTTGACTGCCCCCAGCTTCGCCTCGCTCAAATCCAGCTCCCCCAACACCTCACGCAACACGTCATCGCCAATCTGGCGATGACGGCTGAGACTGTACAACTCCAGGCGCTGCGCCCGCAGCGCTTTCACCCGCAGCCGCCGCTCCAGCAAGTCCATCTGAAAGGCCAGGGCCTGCGCCTCGGCGGAGTCGTTGAACACCTCCAATTGATGGCGATACTCGGACATGATCCGCGCCTTGAGTTCGGCAGCCAGCGCAGACTGGGCGGCGTCCTGCGGGTTGACCTCTTCTGTTTCGAGCGCATGAATCGCCGCTTCGGCGGTTTTGCGCCAGGCGTCGCGCACTTCATTACGCCGCTTGTCGTCCGGGCTGGCTTCGATGCCACGCAACAAAAGTGGCAGGGCGATGCACGCCGCGATCAAGGACAGCAGAATCACCCCGGCAGCAATAAAAATCAGCAAGTCGCGTTCTGGAAATGCATCGGTGCCCATCAACATCGGCACCGACATCACGCCCGCCAGCGTTACCGCGCCGCGCACGCCGCCGACAGTCAGCAACCAACAGGAACGCGCGCTCGGCACTCGGGTTATTTCATCTTTGCCGCGCAAGCGCCGCAGCAGAATGGACAGTCGCCAGATGCTCTGCACCCAGACAAACCGCAAAACCAGCAACACCAGGAAAATCGCCACCACGTCCAGCCCGCGATACAACAACGTCGGCCATAACGAGGTTTCATGGCTGGCCACTGCCTTGATGATGTCCGGCAATTGCAAACCCAGCAGCAGGAAGATCAAGCCGTTGAAAGCAAACTCCAGCAACGACCAGACGCTGCGATTGAGCAGGCGGGTATTGGTCTGGCGCGGCAGCAGATCGAGCCAGCTCTGCATCATCCCCGCCGCCACCGCCGACAGGATGCCCGACACTTCCACACGCTCGGCCAGCACATAAGCCGCAAACGGCAGCAGCAACATGAACACCACGTGCGTCGCCGGATCATCCCAACCGCGAGCGATCATCCATGCCCGCAGGCGGCCGACCAGCCAGCTCAAGGCCACTCCCACGGCCAGACCGCCCACAGCGACCAGCACGAACGTCAGGCTGGCATTGGCCAGCGAGAACACGCCGGTCACCGCCGCCACCAGCGCGAACTTGAACGTTACCAGGCCCGAGGCGTCGTTCATCAGCGCCTCGCCCTGCAGGATGTGCATCAATGGTGCCGGCAGTCGATTGCGGGAGATGGCCGACACCGCCACCGCATCCGTCGGCGACAGCACGGCTGCCAGGGCAAACGCCACCGGCAACGGCACACCGGGCAGCAGCCAGTGAATGAAGTAGCCGGCGCCGACCACCGTGAACAGCACTAGCCCCACCGCCAGCGTCAGGATCGGTCCGCGCAGGTGCCAGAATTCGCGCTTGGGCATGCGCCAGCCGTCGGAGAACAACAGCGGCGGCAGGAATAAAAAAAGGAACAGTTCGGGATCCAGAGCCACGTGCAAACCCAGCGTCGGCCAGGCGAGCAAGGCCCCGGCGGCGATTTGCACGAGCGGCAACGGCAGCGGTACCACCCGTCCGATCAGGCGTGAGACGCCGACCAGCATCAACAGGATCAGGACGGTGTAGGCGGTTTGCATAAAGCGTGGTTCCCGGACAATCGACAGCATTGAAGTGCCATATTAGCCGCTTAGACTGCGACCTGGCCCTTGCACCAATGTCGCACGCCGGCACACCACAATCCCTGTGGGAGCGGGCTTGCTCGCGAAGAGGGAGTGTCAGTCGACATTGATTGACCAGACACACCGCATTCGCGAGCAAGCCCGCTCCCACATTGGATTTGCGCTGTCAGTCACTGCAGCCGACGCGAAACCGTCCGGCCATGGCATAATCCGTCACCTTTTATTTACGGCACCTGCAAAGGGGGCAATTCCTTGACCGATTCAAGCAAAACGTTGCACCTTTTCGGCATCAAAGCTTGCGACACCATGAAAAAGGCGCGCACCTGGCTCGATGAACACGCTGTCAGCTATGACTTTCATGATTACAAAGCGGTCGGTATCGACCGTGAACACCTGACCCAATGGTGCAATGAGCACGGCTGGGAAGTGGTGTTGAACCGTGCAGGCACGACCTTTCGCAAGCTCGACGACGAACGCAAAGCCGATCTCGACCAGACGAAAGCCATCGAACTGATGCTTGCACAACCCTCGATGATCAAGCGCCCGGTGCTCGATCTCGGCGACCGAACCCTGATTGGCTACAAGCCAGATATCTACGCGGCCGCGCTCAAGTAAGCAGCCCGTTCAATTTTGTTAGAGGTATACACATGTCCACTACCCTGTTCAGCCTGGCCTTCGGCGTCGGCACTCAAAACCGTCAAGGCGCATGGCTGGAAGTGTTCTACGCCGCCCCGGTACTCAAGCCATCGGCTGAAGTCGTCGCCGCTGTCGCACCGATCCTGGGCTACACCGAAGGTAATCAGGCCATCACGTTCAGCACCGTCCAGGCCTCGCAACTGGCTGAAGCGCTGAAAGGCGTCGACGCTGCCCAGGCTGCCCTGCTGACCCGCCTGGCCGAAAGCCACAAGCCGCTGGTCGCCACCTTGCTGGCTGAAGACGCCCAGCTGTCGTCCACCCCCGAGGCTTACCTCAAGCTGCACCTGCTGAGCCATCGCCTGGTCAAGCCACACGGCCTGAACCTGGCCGGGATTTTCCCGCTGCTGCCGAACGTGGCCTGGACCAGCCAGGGCGCGGTCGACCTGAGCGAACTGGCCGAGCTGCAACTCGAAGCCCGTCTGCGTGGCGAGCTGCTGGAAGTGTTCTCGGTGGACAAGTTCCCGAAAATGACCGACTACGTGGTACCGGCCGGCGTGCGTATCGCTGACGCTGCGCGTCTGCGCCTGGGTGCGTACGTGGGCGAAGGCACCACTGTGATGCACGAAGGTTTCATCAACTTCAACGCCGGCACCGAAGGCCCGGGCATGATCGAAGGCCGCGTGTCCGCTGGCGTGTTCGTCGGCAAGGGTTCGGACCTGGGCGGCGGCTGCTCGACCATGGGCACCCTGTCGGGCGGCGGCAACATCGTGATCAAGGTTGGCGAAGGCTGCCTGATCGGCGCCAACGCCGGTATCGGTATTCCGTTGGGCGACCGCAACACCGTTGAGTCGGGCCTGTACGTGACTGCCGGCACCAAAGTCGCGCTGCTGGACGAAAACAATCAACTGGTCAAAGTGGTCAAGGCCCGTGAACTGGCCGGCCAGCCGGACCTGCTGTTCCGTCGCAATTCGGAGACCGGTGCCGTGGAATGCAAAACCCACAAATCGGCCATCGAACTGAACGAAGCGCTGCACGCTCACAACTAAGTGCCGCAGGCACCTGTGGGAGCGAGCTTGCTCGCGATGCTTTTTGGCGGCCTTACGGACGCCATCGCGAGCAAGCTCGCTCCCACAAGGTCCCGTGTACATCCGCCCAAGTTCACAGGGCCGAACACATGATGATTCTCTCTCCCTGGCGCGCCGATTTTCCGGCCATCGCCGCCCTGCAACGGCAAGACCAGATCTATCTGGACAACGCCGCCACCACACAAAAACCTCAAGCCCTGCTGGATGCCCTGGCGCATTACTACGCCAACGGCGCGGCCAACGTGCATCGGGCGCAGCACTTGCCCGGCGCTCACGCCACCCAGGCTTTCGAAGACAGCCGCCGCAAAGCCGCACAATGGCTCAACGCCAGCGACTGTGGGCAGATCATCTTTACCCACGGCGCGACGTCCGCGCTGAATCTCCTGGCCTATGGCCTGGAACATCTTTTCAATCCGGGCGACGAGATTGTCATCAGCGCCCTGGAACACCACGCCAACCTGCTGCCGTGGCAGCAACTGGCGTACCGTCGCGGCCTGAAACTGGTGATCCTGCCGCTGGATGCCGATGGTGTGATCGATCTTGAAGCCGCCACCGGTTTGATCGGCTCGCGCACACGCCTGCTGGCGGTCAGTCAACTGTCCAACGTGATTGGCGCGTGGCAGCCGCTGCCCGAATTGCTGGCACTGGCCAAGGCGCACAATGCGTTGAGCGTGATCGACGGCGCCCAGGGCGTGGTCCATGGCCGCCACGACGTGCAAGCGCTGGGCTGCGACTTCTATGTGTTCTCCAGCCACAAACTCTACGGGCCCGATGGCCTGGGTGTGCTGTTCGGACGCCATGAAGCGCTGCAGCAACTGCGCCCGTGGCAATTCGGTGGCGAGATGGTACTGGACGCCAATTACCACGACGCCCGTTTTCGTCCCGCACCACTGGGCTTTGAGGCTGGGACACCGCCGATTGCCAGTGTGATCGGCCTGGGAGCGACCCTGGATTACCTCGCCGGGCTCGATCAGGACGCCGTGTCCGCCCATGAAGCCGCGCTGCATGCCTGTCTGCTCAAGGGGCTTGAGGCGCGCAAAGGCATCCGCCTGCTGGGCAAGCCGCACGTGGCTCTGGCCAGTTTTACCGTCGAGGGTGTGCATAACTCCGATCTGGCACATTTGCTGACCGAACAAGGGATCGCGGTACGCGCCGGCCATCACTGCGCCATGCCGCTGCTCAAACGCCTTGAACTGGCCGGAGCGATTCGGGTGTCGTTGGCGCTGTACAACGATTCCGAAGACCTGGAGCGGTTCTTTGAAGCCCTGGATCAAGCGCTGGAGCTATTACGATGAACCTGCCTGCCGATGCCGTGACCGCACTGGACACCTTTCAGAAAGCTGCCGGCTGGGAACAACGGGCACGCCTGCTGATGCAATGGGGCGAGCGCCTGCCGGCATTGAGTGATGGGCAAATGTGTGATGCCAACCGGGTGCACGGCTGTGAAAGCCAGGTGTGGCTGGTGGGCGAGTTGCGCGATGGTCATTGGCAGTTCAGCGCCAACAGCGATGCACGGTTGATTCGCGGGTTGGTGGCGTTGCTGCTGGCGCGGGTCAACGGGTTGTCCGCGGCTGAGTTGCAGCAGGTGGATTTGCCGGACTGGTTCAATCAGTTGGGGCTGGGGCGGCAGTTGTCCGAATCCCGCAGTAATGGCTTGAATGCGGTGCTTCAGCGGATGCGGGAGTTGGCGCAGTAACGGGGCCGCTTCGCAGCCCATCGCGAGCAAGCTCGCTCCCACAGGGGTATGCATTCCAAATGTGGGAGCGGGCTTGCTCGCGAAGAGGCCATCAGCAGCAACCTCAATCTTGAGGCTTGATACGATCCGCCGGCCGCCGCACACCCGCCACAATCTTGTCCACAGCCTTGGTCGCCGCGACCATGCCGAACGTCGCCGTCACCATCATCACTGCGCCAAACCCGCCGGCACAGTCGAGCTTCACCCCGTCACCGACAAAACTCTTCTGCAGGCAAATGCTGCCGTCCGGTTTCGGGTAGCGCAGTTGTTCGGTGGAAAACACGCACGGCACGCTGTAATGGCGGGTCACGGTGCGCGAGAAACCGTAGTCGCGGCGCAGCGTGGAACGTACTTTCGAAGCCAATGGGTCATTGAACGTGCGGTTGAGGTCGCAAACCTGGATCAGCGTCGGATCGATCTGCCCGCCCGCGCCGCCGGTGGTGATAATCTGGATCTTGCGGCGCTTGCACCAGGCGATCAGCGCAGCTTTGGCGTTGACGCTGTCGATGCAGTCGATCACACAATCGATGTTCGGCGTGATGTACTCGGCCATGGTGTCACGGGTGACGAAGTCAGGCACCGCGTGCACCGTGCAATCGGGATTGATCCCGCGCAGACGCTCGGCCATCACTTCGACCTTGGGCTTGCCGACGGTACTGTCCAGCGCGTGCAATTGGCGGTTGGCGTTGCTGACGCAGACATCGTCCAGGTCGAACAGCGAAATCTCGCCCACGCCACAACGGGCCATGGCTTCCGCCGCCCAGGAGCCGACACCACCGACGCCGACGATCGCCACATGGGCCGCGCGCAGGCGCTCAAGGCCTTCAATGCCATACAAACGGGCGATGCCAGCAAACCGCGGATCTTCTGTACTCATGACCATTACCCCAAAAACCGGCGCGCATTATAAGGGGTGTCCTGCCTCACAAACACTGTTCCTTTTTGACGGCGTCTGCGAGGCAGGACACCTATGCAGCTACAAGATTTAAGTTTCAAGCAACAAGTGTAAGAACTTATGTGAAAGCCAATTGCCCAACGTCAGGCATTTCCCTGTCCGATGTACGTTCAGTGAGCTGCCGGTGTAGGATGCGCGCCCCTTGGCGGCAGCCAACCGTTCCTTCGTTCCACAGCCTTTGGAACCTGAAATAACCATGTCATCGCGTAAATTTGGACTCAACCTGGTCGTGGTGCTCGCCATCGCAGCCTTGTTTACCGGCTTCTGGGCGCTGATCAATCGCCCGGTCACCGCCCCCAACTGGCCGGAGCAGATCTCCGGTTTCTCCTACTCACCGTTCCAGCAAGGACAATTCCCACAGAAGGATCAGTATCCATCCGACGATGAGATGCGCCGTGACCTGGAGATCATGAGCAAGCTGACGGATAACATCCGCATCTACTCGGTCGATGGTTCCCTGCAAGACATCCCGAAACTCGCGGAAGAATTCGGTTTGCGGGTGACGCTGGGAATCTGGATCAGCCCGGACCAGGAACGCAACGAACGGGAAATTACCCGCGCCATTGAAATCGCCAACTCCTCACGCAGCGTGGTTCGCGTGGTGGTTGGCAACGAAGCGATTTTCCGCAAGGAAATTACCGCCCAGGAACTCAGTGTCATGCTCGATCGCGTGCGCGCCGCCGTGAAGGTGCCAGTGACCACGTCCGAGCAGTGGCACGTGTGGGAAGAACACCCGGAGCTGGCCAAGCACGTCGACCTGATCGCCGCACACGTCCTGCCTTACTGGGAATTCATTCCGGTGGACAAGGCCCAGCAGTTCGTTCTGGATCGCGCCCGTGACCTGAAAAAGATGTTCCCGAAAAAGCCGCTGCTGCTGTCCGAAGTGGGCTGGCCGAGCAACGGCCGCATGCGCGGTGGCGCCGATGCGTCGCCGGCAGACCAGGCGATTTACTTGCGAACCCTGGTCAACAAGCTCAACCGCCAAGGCTTCAACTACTTCGTGATCGAAGCATTTGACCAGCCGTGGAAAGCCAGCGACGAAGGCTCCGTCGGCGCCTACTGGGGCGTGTTCAACGCCGCGCGCCAGCAGAAGTTCAACTTCGAAGGCCCGGTGGTGGCGATTCCGCAATGGCGCGTATTGGCCATTGGTTCGGTGGTATTGGCGCTGTTGTCGCTGACCCTGCTGATGATCGACGGCTCGGCCCTGCGCCAGCGTGGCCGTACCTTCCTGACCTTTATCGCGTTCCTGTGTGGTTCGGTGCTGGTGTGGATCGGTTACGACTACAGCCAGCAATACAGCACCTGGTTCAGCCTGACGGTGGGCGTCTTGCTCGCCCTCGGTGCGCTTGGGGTGTTTATCGTGCTGCTGACCGAAGCCCATGAACTGGCCGAAGCGGTGTGGGTGCACAAGCGCCGCCGCGAGTTCCTGCCGGTGGAGGGCGATTCCAGCTACCGCCCGAAAGTATCGATTCACGTGCCTTGCTACAACGAGCCGCCGGAGATGGTCAAACAGACCCTCAACGCCCTGGCCAACCTCGACTATCCGGATTTCGAAGTCCTGATCATCGACAACAACACCAAGGATCCGGCGGTCTGGGAACCGGTGCGCGACTACTGCGCCACCCTCGGCCCGCGCTTCAAGTTCTTCCACGTGGCACCGCTGGCCGGCTTCAAGGGCGGCGCGCTGAACTACCTGATTCCGCACACCGCCAAGGATGCCGAAGTCATCGCCGTGATCGACTCGGACTACTGCGTCGACCGCAACTGGCTCAAGCACATGGTGCCGCACTTCGCCGACCCGAAAATCGCCGTGGTGCAATCGCCGCAGGATTACCGCGACCAGAACGAAAGCACGTTCAAGAAGCTCTGCTACGCGGAATACAAAGGCTTCTTCCACATCGGCATGGTCACCCGCAACGACCGTGACGCGATCATCCAGCATGGCACCATGACCATGACCCGCCGCTCGGTGCTCGAAGAGCTGGGCTGGGCCGATTGGTGCATCTGTGAAGACGCCGAGTTGGGCCTGCGGGTCTTCGAGAAAGGCCTGTCGGCGGCGTATTACCACACCAGCTACGGCAAAGGCCTGATGCCCGATACCTTCATCGACTTCAAGAAACAGCGTTTCCGCTGGGCCTACGGAGCGATTCAGATCATCAAGCGCCACACCGCCAGCCTGCTGCGCGGCAAGGACACCGAGCTGACCCGCGGCCAGCGCTACCACTTCCTCGCGGGCTGGTTGCCGTGGGTGGCGGACGGCATGAACATCTTCTTCACCGTCGGCGCACTGCTGTGGTCGGCGGCGATGATCATCGTGCCGCAACGGGTCGATCCACCGCTGCTGATTTTCGCGATCCCGCCGTTGGCGCTGTTCGTGTTCAAGGTCGCCAAGATCATCTTCCTCTACCGTCGTGCGGTTGGAGTGAATTTGAAGGATGCCTTCTGCGCGGCGCTGGCCGGTCTGGCGTTGTCCCATACCATCGCCAAAGCGGTGCTGTACGGTTTCTTCACCAGCAGCATTCCGTTCTTCCGCACGCCGAAAAACGCCGACAACCATGGCTTCTGGGTAGCGATTTCGGAAGCCCGGGAAGAGATGTTCATCATGCTGCTGTTGTGGAGCGCGGCGCTGGGGATTTATCTGGTCAACGGCATGCCGAGCAACGACATGCGCTTCTGGGTCACCATGCTGTTGGTGCAGTCGCTGCCGTATCTGGCGGCGCTGATCATGGCGTTCCTGTCGTCGCTGCCGAAACCGGCCGCCGAGCCTGAAACGGCACCAGCGGTCTAAATCTCTGCGGATGTACTAAACGGCGGCCAATGGTCGCCGTTTTGCTTTAAGATAACCGCCATTTTGCAGGGCTTGGGCATGTCGCGGTTTACCGATCGACCCCAATTCCTGTGGGAGCGGGCTTGCTCGCGAATGCGTTGTAACAGTTGAGGCGTATGTTGACTGACACACCGCTTTCGCGAGCAAGCCCGCTCCCACATTGAAGCCCAAGCCCATATCTCATGATTCCGGAGTTTTCCATGACGGCCCACGCCGACCTTTCGCCGACCCTCCAACTCGCCATCGACCTGATCCGCCGTCCGTCCGTGACGCCGGTCGACGCCGATTGCCAGAAGCAGATGATGCAGCGCCTGGGCGATGCCGGTTTCACCCTGGAACCGATGCGCATCGAAGATGTGGATAACTTCTGGGCCACCCATGGCCAGGACGACGGTCCGGTGCTGTGCTTCGCCGGCCACACCGACGTGGTCCCGACCGGTCCGGTGACGGCCTGGCAGATTGAACCGTTCAATGCACAGATCGACGAACACGGCATGCTCTGCGGCCGTGGCGCCGCCGACATGAAAGGCAGTCTCGCCGCCATGACTGTTGCGTCCGAGCGTTTTGTCGCCGACTACCCGAATCACAAAGGCAAAGTCGCGTTCCTGATCACCAGCGACGAAGAAGGCCCGGCGCATCACGGCACCAAGGCAGTGGTCGAACGCCTGGCCGCGCGCAAGGAACGTCTGGACTGGTGCATCGTCGGCGAACCATCGAGCACCACCCTGGTGGGTGACGTGGTCAAGAACGGCCGTCGCGGCTCACTCGGCGCCAAGCTGACCGTGCGCGGTGTGCAAGGCCACGTGGCTTACCCGCACCTGGCGAAGAACCCGATCCACCTCGCGGCCCCGGCCCTGGCCGAACTGGCTGCCGAGCACTGGGACCATGGCAACGATTTCTTCCCGCCGACCAGTTTCCAGATCTCCAACGTCAACTCCGGCACCGGTGCGACCAACGTGATCCCGGGTGACCTGGTGGCGGTGTTCAACTTCCGCTTCTCGACTGAATCCACCGTCGAAGGCCTGCAAAAGCGCGTCGCCGACATCCTCGACAAGCATGGCCTGGACTGGCACGTCGACTGGGCCCTGTCCGGCCTGCCGTTCCTCACCGAGCCAGGCGCGCTGCTGGACGCGGTGTCGTCGAGCATCAAGGACATCACCGGTCGCGACACCAAGGCCTCCACCAGCGGCGGCACCTCCGACGGCCGCTTCATCGCGACCATGGGCACACAAGTGGTTGAACTGGGCCCGGTCAACGCGACCATCCACCAGGTCAACGAGCGCGTGCTGGCAGCCGACCTCGATGTGCTGACCGAAATCTACTACCAGACCCTGATCAAGTTGCTCGCCTGATGCTTGCGTGTCCGATCTGCAGTGCGCCGCTGAATGCGGTGGACAACGGCGTGGTCTGCCCCGCCGGGCATCGTTTCGACCGTGCCCGTCAGGGTTATCTGAACCTGTTGCCGGTGCAGCACAAGAACAGCCGCGACCCTGGGGATAACCAGGCGATGGTCGAAGCCCGCCGTGACTTCCTGAATGCCGGGCACTATGCGCCGGTGGCCAGGCGTCTGGCGGAGCTGGCAGCCAGCTATGCGCCGCAGCACTGGCTGGACATCGGTTGTGGCGAGGGTTACTACACCGCGCAAATCGCCGAGGCTTTGCCGAGTGCCGAAGGCTACGCGCTGGATATTTCCCGGGAAGCCGTCAAACGCGCCTGCAAACGCAACCCGCAACTCACCTGGTTGATCGCCAGCATGGCGCGGGTACCGTTGGCGTCGGGCAGTTGCCAATTCCTGGCGAGCGTCTTCAGCCCGCTGGATTGGGAAGAAGCCAAACGCCTGCTCAGTGTTGGCGGCGGCCTGATGAAGGTCGGACCGACCCGCGGGCATCTGATGGAGTTGCGTGAGCGGCTGTACGACGAAGTCCGCGAGTACATCGACGACAAGCACCTGGACCTGGTACCGGACGGCATGGCGCTGGCGCACAGTGAAACCCTGGAATTCAAGCTGACGCTCGCCAGCGGTCAGGATCGCGCCAACCTGCTGGCCATGACGCCCCACGGCTGGCGCGCCAGTGCCGAGCGCCGGGCAGCGGTCATCGAGCAGGCCGAGCCGTTCGAGGTCACCGTGTCGATGCGCTACGATTATTTCGTTCTTCAATAACTTCAAACATTTTTGGTCTTGAGCAACGGCTCAAGGCCGGCTAAATCCGCGAATGGATTTTTCAGACCCGCAGTGAGGACATCCATGCGCCAACCCGATATCGAGATTTACCTGAAAGACGCCGACGTCGACCACAAAGCCATTTCCGCCTGGCTCGGCGCGGCATTGGGTCCGTGCACGGATTGGGTCCAGAAGGGCCAGACCTACAAGTGCAAGGCCGGCAACGTGCCAGTGACCTGGCTGCCAAAAGCGGTCGGCAAGTGGAACAGCCTGTACCTGGAAAGCGACCAGACCCCATGGGACGACGACATCGCCTGCGCCCGCGCCGCGTTTGCCGCGCTGAACGTCGAAGTGCGTTGCGCGCCGGGTAGCTGGGTCGAGGAAGAAGGTGAGGAGACAGCGGACCGCTGGATTCGCATCAGCGCCGATGGTGAAGAAGAGATCACCTGGAAAACGGCTTAAGAATAAGTAACGCCGATCCAATGTGGGAGCGGGCTTGCTCGCGAATGCGGTGTATCAGTCGACATCAATTTTGACTGGTACACCGCATTCGCGAGCAAGCCCGCTCCCACAATGGTTTTGCGTGATTACAGGCCCACAACATCCTCAGCCTGCAACCCCTTCTGCCCTTCGACCACCGCATATTCAACCTGCTGGCCTTCGGTCAGCGAGCGGTGCCCTTCGCCGCGAATTGCGCGGTAGTGCACGAACACGTCCACCCCGTCCTCGCGCTGAATGAAGCCGTAGCCCTTGGCGTCGTTGAACCACTTCACGTTGCCGGTTTCGCGTGTTGCCATTTGTTCATACTCCCTTTTTATTATTGATCGGGCTTTTCGCAGGAAAGCCTCGGGAACGTCAGCCTGCGCATACCGGTCCCATGAGGGCAACGGCGACAGAGCGCCGAGTATATGACAGACGTCAAAACTCTCAACAGGAGTTTATTTCCACGCTTTTTTGCCGATTTTCGACGAATCCGGCACACTATCGGCCGCCCAAGCAAACGCTTGGTTTCATTCACTCACGCAGAAGCCGTATGACCCGTTCCCCGTTCCGCCGTCTTGTGTTTGGCGCCCTGCGCCGACTGTTGTACCTCTGGGTTCGCTCCGAGACGATCAACCAGTCGTCGTTCACCCTTAACCTCGACCGCAGTCGTCCGGTGTTCTACGTCCTGCAAAACCCTTCGCTGACCGACCTCGCCGTGGTCGACACCGAATGCAGCAAGGCCGGCCTGCCGCGCCCGGTGTTGCCGGTATCGGTGGGCAACCTGCTGGAACCCGCCGCGTTCTTCTACCTGACGCCGGACCCGGACTGGCTCGGCCGCCAGGACAAGCGCGGCGCGCCGCCGACCCTGACCCGCCTGGTCAGCGCCCTGAGCCAGAACGCCGCCGAAGACGCGCAGATCATTCCGGTCAGCGTATTCTGGGGTCAGTCGCCGGACAGCGAAAACAGCCCATGGAAACTCCTGTTCGCCGATAGCTGGGCGGTGACCGGGCGTCTGCGTCGCTTGCTCAGCGTCATCGTGTTGGGGCGCAAGACCCGCGTGCAGTTCTCCGCGCCGATCCATCTGCGTGAACTGATCGAGCACAACAAGGGCCATGAACGCACCGTGCGCATGGCCCAGCGCATTTTGCGGGTGCACTTTCGCAACCTGAAAGCTGCGGTGATCGGCCCGGACATTTCCCACCGCCGCAACCTGGTCAAGGGCCTGCTGAACCAGCCGCAGGTCAAACAGGCGATCCTCGACGAAGCCGAACGCGAGAACATTTCACCAGAGAAGGCCAAAGCTCAAGCGCTGCGATACGGCAACGAAATCGCCTCGGACTACACCTACACTGCGATCCGTTTTATGGAAGTGGTGCTGAGCTGGTTCTGGAACAAGATCTACGACGGCATCAAGGTCAACCACATCGAAGGCGTGCAGAAGGTCGCCCAGGGTCACGAAGTGATCTACGTGCCGTGCCACCGCAGCCACATCGACTACCTGTTGCTGTCCTATCTGCTGTTCCGCAACGGCCTGACCCCACCGCACATCGCCGCCGGCATCAACCTGAACATGCCGCTGATCGGCGGCCTGCTGCGCCGTGGCGGCGCGTTCTTCATGCGCCGAACGTTCAAGGGCAACCCGCTGTACACCTCGGTGTTCAACGAATACCTGCACACCCTGTTCACCAAGGGCTTCCCGGTGGAGTACTTCGTCGAAGGCGGCCGTTCGCGCACCGGGCGCATGCTGCAACCGAAAACCGGGATGCTGGCGATCACCCTGCGCAGCTTCCTGCGCTCATCGCGCATGCCTATCGTGTTCGTGCCGGTGTACATCGGCTACGAGCGCGTACTGGAAGGCCGGACCTACCTCGGCGAACTGCGCGGCGCGAGCAAGAAGAAAGAGTCGATCTTCGATATTTTCAAAGTCATTGGCGCACTCAAGCAGCGCTTTGGCCAGGTCGCCGTGAACTTCGGCGAGCCGATCAAACTGGCGGAATTCCTCGACAGCGAGCAGCCGGACTGGCGCAAGCAGGAACTCGGCCCGCAGTTCAGACCGGCCTGGCTCAACGAAACCACCAACCGTCTCGGCGAGAAGGTCGCCCGGCACTTGAACGAAGCGGCGGCGATCAACCCGGTCAACCTCGTTGCCCTGGCACTGCTGTCCACCAGCCGCCTGGCCCTGGATGATCGCGCCATGGCGCGGGTGCTCGATCTGTATCTGGCGCTGCTGCGCAAGGTCCCCTACTCGCCACACACCACCCTGCCGGAAGGTGACGGCCGGGCGTTGATCGAGCATGTGAAGGACATGCACCTGCTGTCCGAGCAGAGCGATGCCTTGGGCAAGATTCTGTATCTGGACGAGCAGAACGCCGTCCTGATGACCTACTACCGCAACAATGTGCTGCACATCTTCGCCTTGCCGGCGCTGCTGGCGAGTTTCTTCCAGAGTGCATCGCGCATGAGTCGCGAACAGATTCTGCGCTACACCCGCGCGCTCTACCCGTACCTGCAAGCGGAACTGTTCATTCGCTGGTCGCTGGATGAGCTGGACGCAGTGATCGATCAATGGCTGGAGGCGTTTGTCGAACAAGGCCTGCTGCGCTTCGAGAACGACGTGTACCTGCGCCCGGCGCCAAGCTCACGGCACTTCGTGCTGCTGACGCTGCTGTCGAAAAGCATCGCCCAGACTCTGCAACGCTTCTACATGACCGTTTCCCTGCTGCTCAACAGCGGCCAGAACAGCATCAGCGCCGAAGAACTGGAGGATCTGTGCACGGTCATGGCCCAGCGCCTGTCGATCCTGCATGGCCTGAACGCCCCGGAATTCTTCGACAAGAGCCTGTTCCGCCACTTCATCCAGACGATGCTCGACCTTGACGTGCTCAAGCGCGATGAAGCGGGCAAGCTGAGCTATCACGAACTGCTCGGTGAACTGGCCGAAGGCGCGGCAAAGCGCGTATTGCCGGCGGAGATTCGTTTATCGATCCGCCAGGTGGCGCTGCATCGCAGTGAAGATGCGGCGGATCAAGCGGTCCCAGCGCCACAGGCCTGATGCAGAACCTGTGGGAGCGGGCTTGCTCGCGAAAACGGTGTGAAATGCAACATCTCTGTTGTCTGATACACCGACTTCGCGAGCAAGCCCGCTCCCACATCTCTACAGGCGCCAGGCTGCTTCTGGCGCCTTCGATACGGAGATCTCCGATGAAAAAACTCTCTATCCTGGCAATGAGCACCCTGCTCGGTGCCTGTCAGTCGATTCAACCTGCGGCGAAAACCAGCCTCGACGGTGAAGTCTTCTACCTGCAACGCAGCGCCCTGCCGCCCACCGCCACCCTGAGCGTCAGCTTGCAGGACGTGTCGCTCGCCGACGCACCGGCCGTGGTCCTCGACGAACAGAAAGGCCAGGTCAAAGGCCAAGTGCCGCTACCGTTCCATCTGAGTTACGATCCGGCACAGGTCAAACCGGGTCATCGTTACTCAGTCAGCGCGCGCATTGAAGTCGACGGCAAGCTGATGTTCATTACCACCGAAAATCACGCTGTACGCCTGGACGGCACCGATCCACAACCGCTGAAGGTCCGCGTTGACGCGGCCCGCTAAATACCTTTGAAAAAGGAAGTTGCCATGCTCCGCCCTACCCTCCGCTTTGCCGGCCTGTGCGCAGGTTTGATGATCTCTGCCAGCGCCCTGGCGCTGTCCCTTAGCGACCTGTCGCAGAAAGACGCCACTGGCGGGCTCAAGGACGCGCTGACCCAAGGTGCGCAACTGGCCGTAAAACAGCTCGGTACGCCGGGTGGGTTCAGCAACAACCCGGAGGTGAAAATCGAACTGCCGGGCAAACTGGGCAAGGTCGCCAGCAAAATGAAACAATTCGGCATGGGTGACCAGGTCGATGAACTGGAAGCCAGCATGAACAAGGCCGCCGAATCCGCCGTGACCCAGGCCCAGCCAATCCTCGTCGATGCCGTGAAAAAAATGACCGTGGAAGATGCCAAGGGCATCCTCAGCGGTGGCAACGACTCGGCCACCCAATACCTGAACAAGACCAGCCGCGAGCAGATCCGCGCCAAGTTCCTGCCGATCGTCAAGCAAGCCACCGACAAGGTGGGCCTGGCCCAGCAGTACAACTCGTTCGCCGGACAAGCGGCGACCATGGGCGTAGTGGATGCGAAAAACGCCAACGTCGAAAACTACGTTACCGAGCAGGCGCTGAACGGCTTGTTCGAAATGATCGGCAAACAGGAAGAAACCATCCGCCAGAACCCGGCGGCTGCGGCGACCAGTTTGGCGAAGAAGGTGTTTGGCACGCTCTAAGCCACAACAAAAACCCTGTGGGAGTGGGCCTGCCCGCTCCCACATTGGTTCAGGTCGCGGTGGCCGGTCGTAGAAAAAACACCCACTCCTGCCCCATCTTCCGTTTCTCGAACAACTTCAATTCGACCAGCCCATTCAATGTGGCTGATGCCGTGTTGTAAGAGCACCCCAGGTTTGCCTTCACATTGGCCGCTGTAAACTCCTTGGCCATTCCGCTCTTGGCCACTTGAAAGACGGCCCGCTGATTCTCCGTGAGTTGGTCGAGAAAACCACTTTCCCGCAACCATCGATCAAAGCACTCTGCATCAACCAGACTTTTCCGATACGCCTGGGTAAAACTGCCCACGGCACGCAGCACCACCGAACACTGGAAATCGATGAAATACGTCAGATCCAGATCATCCGCCTCGGTATCCAGGTATGAGCGCCCATACTTCACCGGCGCATTGCGTAACAAGACGCTGATCGCAATGTAACGGAACGCCGAGAAGTCATTCTTGAACATGAACCAGTAAAACAGCGCCCGCGCGACCCGACCGTTACCATCGCGAAAAGGATGCTCGTAACCCAGGGCAAAATGCAGAGCGATGCCTTTGATCAAAGGATGAAGGTAATCCGCTTGATGGAGGTTGTTATGGGAATGGTTGATCCATTCCGCCAGCGCCTGCAAACGCAACCCAATACCTGCCGCGGGCGGCGGCGTATGAACGGTGTTGCCCTCGCCATCCTGCACCACGACATCGTCACGGCTTCTGAACACCCCCGGCGAATACTGCGGATCATCGATGCCCTCGACGCCAACGCGGTGTATCGCCGCGATCAACTCAACGCTCAGAGGCTCGTAGCGCTGCTCCCAGGCGAAGTTCATCATCTTGAAATTACCGATGACCATTCGCTCATCCGGCGTGCGCGGCAGGCGATGACGCTTGAGCATGTCCTTGGCCACGCGTGTCGTGGTTGCCGCTCCTTCGAGCTGGCTACTACTGATGGCTTCATCTTCGATCAGGTCATTGAGCAGATAGCTGAAGTGCGCACGCTCGCCGATCTGGCCGGTCATGTATTTCAGCACGGCGGTTGTCGTTTGCCGGTCCACCGCGGAAATGGCTTTTTGCGCTTGCGGCGTCAGAACGAATTGCAGCCACCGGGAAGGTTCACCTAACGGCAAAAGGCTCGAATACTGCGCAGCCCGGGCTTTCTTGACCAAAGCCCAACACAGGTTCGAATCCAGCCCCGGAGCCCAGCGATAGCGCAATGCATCGAATGGCAGATAACGCCCCTGATCATCCAGGGGCTTGAGCAGAGCGAGATAGTCCGAAAGGCGTTCCTTGTTCGGTGATTGTCCCAACCGATCAAATACCGGGTCGGACCGCCCCCTCAACTTGGGTGGATTTTTCATGGGTGCTGTCTCAAACAGTCGTGAAACCGGGTTCTGAATACAACACTCAAGCCATTGCACCTCAATATCAGACGAGTCCGAGATTGATGTAGGAGCTGCCGCAGCCTGCGGCAGCTCCTACAAAAGTTATTGCGGTGGATCGAGATGATCCAGCACACCGTTCACTGATAGCTGTGCGAGGACAATCATCTGCTGAATACCAAGCACCAGATTGCAGGTTGGGCCAGTCAGGATGGACGACAACTCAGTTGCCATTACATTGGCTGAAGCGAGAGTTTCATAGGCGTGGACCAAGAGGGTTTCGGAGTTGATGCCTGGGCGGATGGTGAAAATTGGGCAAGGACGGTGTGACGCTTGTTTTTCGGATTCAGAGGCGGAGGGATCTGGACTGTCTTTGATCATTGCGAAGCTCCCAAAGTAGGCGCCTAACAAATTGTTGACGGGCTTGCAGTCCCGATCGCTGAATTGGCAGCGACGGTCAAAGGCTAGAGATCGTGCTTCCGACGGGCAACCTGAAAGTCTTGTGGGAATGGTCTGAATGGTTGGCTTGGGCGAAAAACATTGTTGACTGTTGGACAGCCATCGCGAGCAAGCTCGCTCCCACAATTGAACCGAGTACATTCGGTGGAAATTGGTCGGCTGGCAGGCCGCCATCGCGAGCAGGCTCACTCCCACAATTGGACCGAGTACATTCGGTGGAAGTTGGTTGGCTGGCAGGCCGTCTTCGCGAGCAAGCCCGCTCCCACAATTGGACCGAGTACATTCGGTGGAAATTGGTCGGCTGGCAGGCCGCCATCGCGAGCAGGCTCACTCCCACAATTGGACCGAGTACATTCGGTGGAAATTGGTTGGCTGGCAGGCCGTCTTCGCGAGCAAGCCCGCTCCCACAATTGGACCGAGTACATTCGGTGGAAATTGGTCGGCTGGCAGGCCGTCTTCGCGAGCAAGCCCGCTCCCACAATTGGACCGAGTACATTCGGTGGAAATTGGTCGGCTGGCAGGCCGTCTTCGCGAGCAAGCCCGCTCCCACAATTGGACCGAGTACATTCGGTGGAAATTGGTCGGCTGGCAGGCAGCCATCGCGAGCAGGCTCACTCCTACAGAAGAGCAAAGGCCGAGCGGCGTACACAAAGGCTTCTCACCACTCATCAGGCCGAGCGTTAGCTCGCCTGCAGCTTTTGATCTTGATCCACCCGCCCCCTCGGCAGGCTTCGTTCCGGCGTTCATCCGGGGGTGGGCGCGCAGCGCCGTTCGACGCAGTCGAACACATCGAGAGGAGGTCGAAGCGAAGCCGACCGGAGGCGATGCCCCCGGATGAATGCCGGAGCGAAGGAACCCCGAGCCTCAGCGAGGGGCCGTACGTAAGGGGCGAGACCTTTTGGTTACTTTTGGGGCGTTTGCCAAAAGTGACCCGCTGTAAGAGCGGAACCATAAGCCGCCGTGACCGAAGAAATGGATATGTCCCCGGTCAAACAGTCTCCTTCCTGACCCGGAACCAGGCTGCATACAACGCCGGCAAAAACAGCAGCGTCAACGCCGTGGCCACAATCAACCCCCCCATGATCGCCACCGCCATCGGCCCGAAAAACACACTGCGCGACAACGGAATCATCGCCAAAACAGCAGCGAGCGCCGTCAATACAATCGGCCGGAACCGCCGCACCGTCGCCTCGATGATCGCCTGCCAAGGCTTCAACCCGGCAGCAATGTCCTGCTCGATCTGATCCACCAGAATCACCGAGTTACGCATGATCATCCCCGACAAGGCGATGGTCCCCAGCATCGCGACAAAACCGAACGGCTGGCGAAACACCAACAGAAACAGCGTCACCCCGATCAACCCCAAAGGCGCCGTCAGAAACACCATCGCCGTGCGCGAAAAACTGCGCAGTTGCAGCATCAGCAAGGTCAACACCACCACGATGAACAACGGCACGCCAGCCCTCACCGAGTTCTGTCCGCGTGCGGAGTCCTCCACCGTGCCGCCGACATCCAGCAAGTACCCATCGGGCAGTTCGGCGCGGATCGGATCGAGGGTCGGCATGATCTGCTGCACCAGCGTCGCCGGTTGCTCCTTGCCATAGATGTCGGCGCGAACCGTCACGTTGGGCAGGCGATTGCGGTGCCAGATGATGCCCTCCTCGAAGCCATACTCCAGGGTCGCGATCTGCGACAGCGCGACGCTGCGACCGTTATCGGTCGGCACCGCCAGGCTCGGCAGCAACGACAACTCGGTACGCTCATGCAAGGTGCCGCGCAACAGGATCTCGATCAACTCGTTGTCTTCACGGTATTGGCTGACGCTGGAGCCGGTCAGGGAGCTTTGCAAGAACCTCGACAGGTTCGCCGTGCTCACGCCCAGCGCCCGCGCGCGGTCCTGATCGATGTTCAGGTAGACGACTTTGCTCGGTTCTTCCCAATCCAGGTGGACGTTGGCCACATGCGGGTTCTCGCGAACCTTGGCCGCGACTTTACGTGCCAGCGCCCGCACCTCTTCGATGTGCTCCCCGGTCACGCGAAATTGCACCGGATAGCCAACCGGCGGACCGTTTTCCAGACGCGTGACCCGCGAGCGCAGCGCCGGGAATTGCTCGTTGAGGGTTGAAATCAACCAGGTGCGCAGGGATTCCCGCTCTTCGATGGTTTTCGCCAGGACGACAAACTGGGCGAAGCTCGCCGCCGGCAGTTGCTGATCCAGCGGCAAGTAGAAGCGCGGCGAGCCGGTGCCGACGTAGGCCACGTAATTATCGATCCCTGCCTTGTCCTTGAGCAGCGCTTCGAGGCGTTTGACCTCGTCGGCGGTGTTGCTCAGCGAAGCGCCTTCGGCCAGTTTCAGGTCGACCATCAACTCCAGGCGACCCGATGCCGGGAAGAACTGCTGCGGCACAAACTTGAACAGCACGATAGAGGCAATGAACAACAGCACGGTCGCCATGATCACGGTTTTGCGCCAGTGCACGCACCACTCCACCAGACGCCGGACGCGCTGATAGAACGGCGTGCCATACGGATCGGGCTGGCCGGCACCGTGCTTGGCGGCGTGAATTTTCGCCAGGTCTGGCAGGAGTTTTTCCCCCAGGTACGGCACAAAGACCACCGCGGCCACCCACGACGCCAACAGCGCAATGGTGACCACCTCGAAAATCGAACGGGTGTATTCGCCCGTGCCCGATTGCGCCGTGGCAATCGGCAGGAAACCAGCCGCGGTGATCAGCGTACCGGTGAGCATCGGGAACGCAGTGCTGGTCCAGGCATAACTCGCCGCTTTAACCCGGTCGAAGCCCTGCTCCATTTTGATCGCCATCATTTCCACGGCGATGATCGCGTCGTCCACCAGCAAACCCAGGGCCAGTACCAGCGCACCAAGGGAAATCTTGTGCAGACCGATACCGAGGTAATACATGCAGGCGAACGTCATCGCCAGCACCAGCGGAATAGCCAGGGCCACCACCATGCCGGTGCGCACGCCGAGGGAGAAGAAGCTCACCAGCAACACAATGGCCAACGCCTCGACCAGCACTTGCACGAACTCGCCAACACCGGTTTTCACCGCTGCCGGCTGGTCGGAGACTTTGCGCAACTCCATGCCGGCCGGGAGGTTTTTCTGGATACGGGCGAATTCAACTTCCAGTGCCTTGCCCAGCACCAGAATGTCACCGCCGTCCTTCATCGCCACCGCCAGGCCGATGGCGTCCTGCGCCATGAAGCGCATGCGCGGCGCCGGTGGATCGTTGAAACCACGCCGCACGTTGGCCACATCAGAGATGCGGAAAGTGCGATCACCAACGCGGATCGGGAAGTTCTTAATCTCGTCGACCGTCTGGAAATTCCCTGTCACCCGTAGCTGCAAGCGCTCGCTGCTGGTTTCGAAGAAGCCTGCCGTGGACACCGCGTTCTGTTCTTCAAGGGCTTGCTGGACAGTAGCCAGCGGCAAGCCGAGGGTGGCGAGCTTGACGTTGGAGAGTTCGATCCAGACTTTCTCGTCCTGCAATCCCAGCAGTTCAACCTTGCCCACATCTTTGACCCGTTGCAGCTGGATCTGGATGCGGTCGGCGTAATCCTTGAGCACAGCATAGTCGAAACCTTCGCCGGTCAGGGCGTAGATATTGCCGAAGGTGGTGCCGAATTCATCGTTGAAGAACGGCCCCTGAATCCCCGGTGGCAAGGTATGACGAATGTCGCTGATCTTCTTGCGCACCTGGTACCAGAGGTCCGGGATCTCCACCGAGTGCATCGAGTCGCGCGCGATGAAGGTCACCTGGGATTCGCCGGGGCGGGAGAACGACACGATGCGCTCGTACTCGCCGGTTTCCATCAGTTTCTTTTCGATGCGTTCGGTGACCTGGCGCGAGACTTCCTCGGCGGTCGCTCCCGGCCAGTTGGTGCGAATCACCATGGCCTTGAAGGTGAACGGCGGGTCTTCGCTCTGGCCGAGCTTGGTGTAGGAAAGTGCGCCGACAATGGCCAGCAACAGCATCAGGAACAGGACGATCTGGCGATTACGCAGCGCCCATTCGGAAACGTTGAAGCGCATCGGGGCTTACTCCTTGTCCGCCAGATTGACCACGCGATTGGAGCGATCCACCGGGCGTACCTGCTGCCCTTCGAGAAGCACATGGACACCGGCGGCTACTACCCAGTCGCTGGCGTTGAGCCCTTCAAGCACCGGCACGGTTTTCTCGCCGAAGGCACCGACGCGCACCGGAGTTCTCTTCAAGGTATTGTTGGCGCTGACGACCCAGACATAGGTCACGCCGTTTTCTGCTGTCAGCGCAGACAGCGGAACGGACAGTGGGACCACATCGACGGCCTGCACGAACACTCGGGCGCTCTGGCCCAGTTCGACAGGAACGTTGCCGGTGTTGAAGGTAATACGCGCCGCGAAGGTGCGCGATTTTGGATCAGCTGCTGGCGACAACTCACGGATACGTCCGGCAAAACGCTGGTCGGGCTGGGTCCAGAGTTCTACTGACACCGGCTCACCGACCTTGAAACGGCCGAAATTCTGCTCCGGCAGGCTGATCGACACTTCACGCTCGCCATCGGTAGCCAGTGTGAACACCGTTTGCCCGGCGGCCACGACTTGCCCGACTTCCACCAGACGCTTGGCCACGACGCCGTCCTGCGGTGCACGCAACACGGCGTAGCTGGCCTGGTTATTGGAAACGTTGAATTCGGCTTTGATTTGCTTGAGGCGCGCTTCACCGGAGCGGTAGAGGTTTTCGGCGTTGTCGTACTGCGAGCGACTGACCATCTGGCGCTCCATCAGGGTCTTGTAGCGATCACGCTCGGCACGCACCATGCTCAAATTGGCTTCAGCGGCGGCGACCTGGGCGCGAGTGGCTTCCAGTTGCAGGCGCACGTCCTGAGGATCGAGCTCCGCCAACGGTTGATCAGCCTTGACCCGCTGCCCTTCCTCAACCAGTCGTCGGCTGACTTTGCCGCCGATACGGAACGCCAGATCCGGTTCATAACGTGCGCGAACTTCACCGGGATAGCTTTCCATGGACTGCGCCGAAGGCTCTGGCTGGACCACCATGGCCGGGCGTACGCTGACTTGCGGCGCCTCTTCGTGACCACACGCAGACAATAAAAAAGCCAGGGTGACTGGCAACGCGAGGGGCAAGGCATAGCGGAACATGGTAAAGGACCTTTCGCTAATGGTGCTTTGAATAATTATACTGAGCAGTATGTTATTAATAGCAAACTCACCAGTCCAGTAATAAAAACGAATATGCCAAACAATCTTTCAGCACCCAATGGCCCAGGCAGACCCAAGGATTTGGTCAAACGCCAGGCGATTCTCGATGCGGCGAAAACGCTGTTTCTGAGTAAGGGTTACGCCAATACCAGCATGGATGCCGTCGCAACCGAGGCCGGTGTGTCGAAGCTGACGGTCTATAGCCACTTCAACGACAAGGAGACGCTGTTCTCCGCCGCCGTGGTGGCCAAGTGCGAGGAGCAGTTGCCACCGCTGTTCTTCGAACTGCCGGAAGGTGTGGCAGTGGAAACCGTGCTGCTGAACATCGCACGCGGTTTTCACCAACTGATCAACAGTGATGAATCGGTGAACCTGCACCGCTTGATGATGACCCTGGGCAGCCAGGACCCTAAGCTGTCGCAGATATTCTTCGAAGCCGGGCCGGAACGCATGCTGCATGGCATGGAGCGCCTGCTGAGCAAGATCGATGAAAGTGGTGTGTTGCGTATCGACAAACCGCACAACGCGGCCGAGCACTTCTTCTGCCTGCTCAAGGGCGCCGGAAATTTCCGCTTGCTGTATGGCTGCGGCGAACCGCCGGTTGGCGAGGCGGCGGAGAGCCATGTACGGGAAGTGGTGGGGTTGTTTATGCGGGCTTATCGGCCTGAGTGAGCCTGATGAGCTTGTGGCGATTGGGCGGGCGTATTCGCGAGCAAGCCCGCTCCCACAGGTGACCCGGTTCTGTCAGACAGTATGCGGTCAAATGTGGGAGCGGGCTTGCTCGCGAAGCAGGCGACTCGGTACTAAGGCTTGAGCGCTTTCTTCGGATAGATGTCATACCGACTGGACTTGCCATCCAGCGCATGACTCGGCTTCGGCCCCTCGATACACGGCGCCTTGCGCGGACGCTTGACCACCACCCGGTGGCTGGCCAGGGCCAATGCGGCTTCGAGCAATGCCGGCGCATCCGGGTCATCGCCCACCAGCGGCCGGAACAGGCGCATTTCCTTTTTCACCAGCGCAGTTTTCTCACGGTGCGGGAACATCGGGTCCAGGTAGATCACCTGCGGCGGTTCGCCTTCCCAATTGCGCATCACCTCGATCGAGTTGCCCTTGAGCAAGTGCATGCGCGCCACGATCGGCGCCACGTCGAAATCTTCCGCGCCACGGGCCAGTCCATCCTCCAGCAAGGCACCTATCAGCGGTTGACGCTCGATCAGGCTCATCTCGCAACCGAGGCTGGCCAGCACGAACGCGTCTTTGCCCAGCCCGGCCGTGGCGTCCAGTACGCGCGGGCGCACACCTTGGGCAACACCGACGGCCTTGGCGATCATCTGCCCGCTGCCACCGCCATACAACCGGCGATGGGCCGCACCGCCCTCCACGAAGTCAACCCGCACCGGCCCCGGCGCATCCGGCCCGAGCTGTTGCAGTTGCAAACCCTGGTCGCCCACCTGCAAGGCAAACTCACCGTCAGCCACTTGCATCGGCAAGCCCAGACGCTCGGCCCATTGCTCGGCTTGTGGCTCGAAAGCCGCGTCCAGGGCCTGGACATGGATGCGGCAGGCCGCAGGTTGATCAATCATCGGAAAACACGCTCAAAAAATTAATGATCGGCAAAAACTGCCGATAACAAAACTATCGAGCATTTTGCCAGAGCTGAGCGTCGACCGAGAGAAATGTCAGACATTCAACCCACAATCACAGGTTTTATATCGCCCTACGGCAATTACAACCTGCGAAACACCCAGGCACTGAGCGGCGTCAGCCACATCTGGCAGGATTTCTTTGCCCGGGCGCTGGCCGATCAGTCGGGTGATGTGCTGCCTGAATCGTTGAATTTCCCACCGGTCGATCTCGAAAGCCCGGTTGAACCTACCGTCGGCAGCGAGCTGCTGGAGCACATCGTGTCCCAGCGCGAATGCGACGTGACGGACAACGTAATCCGCCCGCCCGAGCCGCTGTTCCTGCCGATTGCCGAATTCGAAATGGACCTGGCCGACAAACCACGGCCAGCGTTCCCGGCGGATGAAATCGTCGCCCAGCAAAAACAGCAGGACTTCGAAAGCGACTGGGTTCGCCCGATCGTACTGAACGCCGGTCAACCGGTGCCACAAGCCGGCCCTGCCCCGCAACCGCGTCCGCTGCACTTGCCCATCGCCGAGTTCGAACTCGACCTGCTCGACAAGCCGTTCCCGCCGTTCTCGCCAGAGGAACAGCGGGAACAACAAAAACAACTCGATTTCGATAACGGCTGGGCCCGCCCGATCATCCTGCAGAACCTGCGTATCGCCGCCTGATCCTCGGCCGCATCCTCTTGCGCATCCCTCAGCCTTTAAAAAACTGATTGGCCTTCTGGTACGGCATCGACCGGGACGTGAAACCGAACGTGCCCGCTGTCCGGATTTCCTCGGCGGCGCGAAAGAACTCGCCATACGCCGCCAGTGCCAGCGCCGAACCTACACTGATGCGTTTGACGCCCATTTCACTCAACTGCGCGACCGTCAGTTTCAAGCCGCCCGACATCAACACATTCACCGGTTTTGGCGCCAGCGCACGCACCACCGCCAAGACATCCTCGGCACTGCGCAGGCCCGGTGCGTAGAGCACGTCGGCACCGGCCTCGGCAAATGCCTGCAAGCGGCGAATGGTGTCGGCCAGATCCGGATTGCCGTGCAGGAAATTTTCCGCCCGGGCAGTCAACGTGAAGGGGAACGGCAAACTGCGAGCAGCAGCGACAGAGGCCTCAATCCGCGCCACAGCGTGTTCGAAACAGTAGATCGGGCCTTCCTCGCGGCCGGTGGCATCTTCAATCGATCCACCGACGGCACCGGCCTCTGCCGCGCGCAAAATGCTTTTGGCGCAATCGGCCGGGTTGTCGGCAAAACCGTTTTCCAGGTCCACGGCAACCGGCAGGTCGGTGGCGGCAACAATCGCCTGAACGTTCAGCAGGGTATCGTCGAGGGTCAATCCGCCATCGGCACGCCCCTGGGAAAAGGCATAACCGGCACTGGTAGTCGCCAGCGCCTCGAAGCCGAGGCTGGCGAGCATTTTCGCTGAACCGGCATCCCACGGATTGGGAATCACAAAAGCCCCGTGGCGTTCGTGAAGGGCTTTGAACGCCTGGGCTCGAAGGGTTTGCGCATCCATTGGCAGGCTCCTGAAGAAGGGGAAATCCGCCTCAGAGCAGGCCAAGTTGCTCGATGGCGGGTTCTCTGTATAGCTCAGGCAGCGCCGGCAAGCCAGGCAAACGCAACATCAGCCTGGCGTGAAAGCGCTGCGCCAGTTTCGCGGCCAGAACGTTGTCGGCGGTGTGCAGGAAGATATACGGCGTGCGGCCTTCTTCGATCCACACCGCGATTTTTTCGACCCAGGGTTCCAGGAACGTATCGTTGGCCTCAAGCGTCGGATGGCCGATAAAACGTACCTGCGGGAATGCCGTGAATGCCGCCGGACGCGGTGGTACACGGGGTTTCTTCGATTGCGCATGGAGCACCGAGGGCTCGGTCGACGTGCAACTGAACAGCGCACGTGGATCGAGGCAGATGCGTTCGACTCCGCGATCCAGCAGCAGACGGTTGAGCATTCGCTCGCTGTCACCCTTGGCAAAAAAGTCGTCATGCCGCACTTCCACGGCCAGCGGCCGTTGCAGGGCATCGATAAATCCGGCCAGTTCGGGCAACCGTTGGGGCGTGAAGCTTTTCGACAGCTGCAACCACAGTGGCGACACCCGCTCACCGAGCGGGCTGAGTAACTGAGTGAAGGTTTCGGCGGCGGTCAGCTGCTCGCGCAGGTCACCGCCGTGGCTGATCTCGCCGGGAAACTTGGCGGTGAAACGAAAGTGTTCGGGCATGGTGTCGGCCCAACGCTGCACGGTGCTCGCAGCCGGGCTCGCGTAGAAGGTCGTGTTGCCTTCTACGGCATTGAATACTCGGGAATAGAGATCAAGAAACTCAGCGGGCCTGGCGTCCGATGGATACAAGTAATCGCGCCAGGCGTTTTCGCTCCAGGACGGGCAACCGAGGTAGTACGGCAACAACATCAGATGTACAAGTCGAGACCCAGCACATCCGCTTCCCAATCGACGAAACCGGCGGTGCTCAGGTAGCTGGCCAGGGCCATCGCCACGCTTTTGCTCATGGCTCGGTGGTAAAGCATGTCTTGTTGACGGGCGGGGAGATTGCTCAGTTTTTGCGCAGAGGCTTTGGCGGCGCGTGCAGCCAGTTGCTCTTCAGTCGGGAATTCCAGCTCGCCTTCGATATCAATGGCGTCGTCTTCCACCACGCGGCCTGTACGAGGTTTGCGCTTGATGGGGTAGGACTGAGAGGAAACGCCGTCTATACGCATAGGTGCATACTCGGAATCAGTGATGGCAGTTTAGTGGCGCAAAAACCACTTCGCAAACCGCCGAGTGATAACTAGAACACATAAAAGGCAAAAGGTTTAAAAGCCGGGGTTAGAAAATGACGATTGGCAGAATTAGCGCAGAACACTAACCCTGTGGGAGCGGGCTTGCTCGCGAAGGCGGTGTGTCAGGCAACAGAAATGTTGAATGTTATACCGCCTTCGCGAGCAAGCCCGCTTCCACAGGTACTGCGTGAATCAACGCGCTTTGGGCGTCGCCACTTTATCGCGCAGATACACCGGCTGCGCCTCATCGGCCACGATCGCCTCCCCGCGCGCCCAGGCAAATCGCGCCAGGGCCAGCAGGTCTTCGGCATGGGGCAACATGCCTGCGTCCTGCCCGCTGAGGTTGACGGCGATGCGCTCGCCATAACCCCAACCGGTGCCTGCGCCGAACCATTCACCGCAGGCATCGGCCGGCAATGCAGCGGACTCCGGCGGCAGTACCGCTTCGGCGCCAACCAGGCGCATCTCCCCGGCCGTTTCGCGGTAGCAACCCCAATACACTTCGTCCATCCGCGCATCGATGGCGGCGGCGACTTGACTGGCACCATGTTCGCGCAATGCGCGTTGCGCCAACACGGCCAGGTTCGACACCGGCAACACCGGGCGATCCAGGGCAAACGCCAGGCCTTGCACCACGCCGATGGCGATACGCACCCCCGTGAAGGCACCCGGGCCACGGCCGAACGCGATGGCATCGACCGCTTGCAGGGTGGTCCCGGCATCGGCCAGCAACTGCTGGATCATCGGCAACAACTTCTGCGCGTGCAGGCGCGGGATCACCTCGTAATGGCTCGTGACCTTGCCGTCATGCAGCAAGGCAACGGAGCAAGCTTCAGTCGCGGTGTCCAGGGCCAGCAAGGTGCTCATCGATGTTTCCGTAAGAAGAAGTCAGAAAAAGTGCGCCAGTATAAACAACTACGGCCCGCAAGCGGGCCGTGGATGATGCAGCGGATCAGGTTTTTCAGCTCAGGGCTGCAAGCACCTTGGCGGTGATCGCTTCAACCGAACCGACGCCTTCGATATGGCTGTACTGCGGCTTGCCATTGGCAGCCGACAGCTTCTGGTAGAAGTCCACCAGCGGCTTGGTCTGCGAATGGTAGACCGACAGGCGATGACGCACGGTTTCTTCGGTGTCGTCCTTGCGCTGTACCAGCTCTTCACCAGTGATGTCGTCTTTGCCAGCGATTTTCGGCGGGTTGTAGACGATGTGGTACACGCGGCCGCTGGCCTCGTGAACACGGCGACCGGCGATACGCTGGACGATTTCTTCGTCTTCGACGGCGATTTCAACCACTGCATCCAGCTCGACGCCGGCCGTCACCAGGGCTTCAGCCTGGGGAATGGTGCGCGGGAAGCCGTCGAACAGGAAACCGTTGGCACAATCGGACTGGGCGATGCGGTCCTTGACCAGTGCGATGATCAGGTCATCGGACACCAGGCCGCCGGCATCCATGATGCTCTTGGCCTTGATGCCCAACTCGGTACCAGCCTTGACCGCTGCACGCAGCATGTCGCCGGTGGAGATTTGCGGAATGCCGAATTTTTCGGTGATGAACTTAGCCTGAGTACCTTTACCGGCCCCGGGAGCTCCCAGCAGAATGACGCGCATCGATGTGCTCCTCAATTTTTTATATAGATAACGTCAGATTCGCCTCGTGGGGCCAATCTCAAAATTAGGGTCGTGACCGCCCAAACGGCCAAAGGCTGCTCAAGATACACAGCAGGCTGCGCCCACACAAGACGCCAAAAGTCGGAGAAACCGCTGCCTCTTGCGACCATTGCGCGCAGTTTCCCAAGTCGCAACCCCGTCATTAACTGTCGCCTGACAGCACTTTTCAACCCCTGATACGGCGGCATCCGTCTCACCTGACGGATGCCTGGCCCCACGGCAAAAACCTTAGCCAGTGTTACGCAATCCGGCGGCAATCCCTGCGACAGACACCAGCAGGGCCTGTTCTACCGGGCTGCCCTGCGCCACGTCCTGCACTCGCGAACGGGCCAGCAACTCGGCCTGCAATAGATGAAGCGGGTCGAGGTAGGTGTTGCGCAAGCGGATGAACTCGAGGGTCGCCGGGCTATGTGCCAGCAGCTGCGACTGCCCGGTCAGGCCGAGAACGATGGTGCACGCCTGCGACAATAGGTCGCGTAAGTGCGCACCCAATGGCAGCAGATTCGGTTCCACCAGACGCTCATCGTAGGACTGTGCAATGTCAGCATCGGCCTTGGCCAGGACCATTTCCAGCATGTCGATGCGGGTGCGGAAGAACGGCCACTGCTCACGCATTTGCCCCAGCAGCTCGCCTTCGCCACGCTCCAGAGCCTTGCTCAGGGCGGCTTCCCAACCCAGCCAGGCTGGCAGCATCAGGCGCGTCTGGGTCCAGCCGAAGATCCACGGAATCGCCCGCAGGCTTTCGATCCCCCCGGCCCGGCGCTTGGCCGGACGGCTGCCCAGCGGCAAACGACCGAGTTCCTGTTCCGGCGTGGACTGGCGGAAATACTCCACGAACTGCGGGTTTTCCCGCACCACGGCGCGGTAAGCGCTGACACCGTCTGCCGCCAGTTCATCCATCAAGTGTCGCCATTCAGGCGTCGGTGGTGGCGGCGGCAGCAACGTCGCTTCGAGTACGGCGGCCAGGTACAGATTGAGGTTTTGCTCGGCGATGTCCGGCAGGCCGAATTTGAAACGAATCATTTCACCCTGTTCGGTGGTGCGGAAACGCCCCGCCACCGAACCCGGTGGCTGTGACAGGATTGCCGCGTGGGCCGGGCCGCCGCCACGCCCTACGGTGCCGCCGCGTCCGTGGAATAACAGCAGCTCCACTTGTTGTCCGCGGCAGATCTCCACCAGTCGCTCCTGCGCCCGGTACTGCGCCCAGGCCGCCGCGGTGGTGCCGGCGTCCTTGGCGGAGTCGGAGTAACCAATCATCACTTCCTGCGGCCCTTGCAGACGCGAGCGATAGCCCGGCAACAGCAGCAGTTTCTCGATCACCGGGCCGGCGTTGTCGAGGTCCGCCAGGGTTTCGAACAACGGCACCACGCGCATCGGCCGCAGCACGCCGGATTCCTTGAGCAGCAATTGCACGGCCAGCACATCGGAGGCGGCACCCGCCATGGAAATCACATAGGAACCGAGAGACGCCTGCGGCGCAGCGGCGATCTCCCGACAGGTCGCCAGCACTTCGGCGGTGTCGGCGGAAGGTTTGAAGTACGTCGGCAGCAACGGCCGACGGTTGTTCAGTTCACGCATCAGGAAGGCAATGCGCTCTTCCTCGCTCCAGTCCTCGTAGCGACCCAGACCCAGGTAATCGGTGATTTCGGTCATGGCGGCGGTGTGCCGCGACGAGTCCTGGCGCACATCCAGACGAACAAGGAACAGGCCGAACGTCACTGCCCGACGCAGGCAATCGAGCAACGGCCCGTCGGCGATCACGCCCATGCCGCATTTATGCAGCGAGTGGTAGCACAGCTCCAGCGGATCGAGCAGTTCGCGGTTGTTTTGCAGCACATCGGCCGGTACCGGCGTTGGCGTCGACAACGAGGTGTGCGCCCAGTTGCGCGTCGCCCGCAGGCGTTCGCGCAGCTGTTTGAGCACTGCCCGATAAGGTTCGGCGCTGTCACCCGCCTTGGCCTTCAATTCAACGCTGGCCTGCTGCATCGACAGTTCTGCCGCGAGGTGATCGACATCGCGCAGGTACAAATCAGCTGCCATCCAGCGCGCCAACAGTAAAACCTCTCGGGTAACCGCCGCTGTCACATTGGGGTTGCCGTCGCGGTCGCCGCCCATCCACGAGGCAAAGCGAATCGGCGCCGCCTCCAGTGGCAAGCGCAGGCCGGTGGCGGCGTGCAGGGCCTGGTCGGCCTTGCGCAGATAATTCGGAATGGCCTGCCACAGCGAATGCTCGATCACCGCGAAACCCCACTTGGCTTCGTCCACCGGTGTCGGACGCGTGCGGCGGATTTCTTCGGTGTGCCAGGCTTCGGCGATCAGACGCTGCAAGGTGGTTTTGATCTGCTCGCGCTCGGCACTGGTCAAGTCGCGGTGATCCTGCGCCGCCAGTTGCGCGGCGATGGCGTCGTACTTCTGGATCAGCGTGCGACGCGCGACTTCGGTCGGGTGCGCCGTCAGTACCAGTTCAATCTCCAGTCGCCCCAATTGCCGGGCCAGTGCTTCGGCGCCATGACCCTCGGCGCGCAGGCGAGCGAGCAACTCGGGCAACACCCGGGCTTCGAACGGCGCCTGTTGAGTCTCCTCGCGACGGTGAATCAACTGGTATTGCTCGGCGATATTGGCCAGGTTGAGAAACTGGTTGAACGCCCGCGCTACCGGCAACAGTTCGTCTTCGGTCAGCTGGTTGAGGCTGGCGCTGAGCTCGGCATCCATGGAACCGCGCCGGTCAGCCTTGGCGCCCTTGCGGATCTGCTCGATCTTGTCGAGAAAACCGTCGCCATATTGTTCACGAATGGTGTTGCCCAACAGCTCACCCAACAGGTGAACATCCTCGCGCAAGCGTGCATCAATATCGGTCATCAGCAGGTCTCCAGCAAAAAATCCGGACGGCTAAGAACCTAGAGAGTGCCGTTCCAGACAGGTTCTTACAAGCAAGACGACGAAGGGACTTTAAACCCTGCCCGTTGAGGCTAGTCTGAAGATAAGCCGTACAACGGCTGTCGCCGGCCAATGCCGGACACTCACCCTGCCTGCCACGAGCGGTCGCGCCATGAGGTCAATATGAAAATCCGCGAGCTTGCCCACCACTGGGAAGAAAACGCCAAGGGTCGCCTGACCGACACCGGCTACTCGATTCATCTGGACGTGGAGTCTGCCGCAAGGCTGGCAGCGCTCGTCGAGATGTACCCCAAGCGGCATCCCGAAGAACTGCTCGGCGATCTGATCGGCGCCGCGCTGGAGGAGCTGGAAAGAAGCTTCCCGTACGTCAAAGGCTCGACTGTGGTCGCCACGGACGAAGAAGGCGATCCACTGTACGAAGACATCGGACCGACCCCGCGCTTTCTGGCGCTGTCCCGTCGGCATTTGCACGATTTGTCGATGCCCGAGGACAAACAGAAACACTGAGTTTGCATTGAACCCTGTGGGAGCGGGCTTGCTCGCGAAGGCGTAGTGTCAGGCAACATTGATGTCGGCTGACACACCGCTTTCGCGAGCAAGCCCGCTCCCACATTGGCCTGTATTTCACTTCGTAAATTGCGTTTCTCCGGGCCTGTAAAAGGTCCGGCATACCGCTGTGCGTGACGTAAATCCCCGACTTGGAGCTCTGTCGACTCGGTCAAAGTTTTTTCGGTAGCTCGCTATTTCTCTGAACTTTCAAAAAAAGCCTCGGGTCAACCCAAGTAACCACGCCTGGGACGAGCGTTTCAAAACACCCCGCAATTGATGGCCTCAGCGCCCTGCCCAGGATGGATTCAACGCTTTTCAGGAGTTAGCCCAATGGAGTTGAAGACCATGAAAACCCGAACCGGCACATCCTCGTTCACTCATTCGCGCGGCCTCCAACTGGCGGCGCTGGCCCTCGGCAGCAGCCTGATCCTGGCCGGTTGCGCCGGTAACCCGCCGACCGAGCAGTACGCGGTGACCCAATCGGCCGTCAACGACGCCGTGAGCGCCGGCGGCACCGAGTTCGCCGCGGTGGAAATGAAGTCGGCCCAGGACAAGCTCAAGCAAGCCGAAATCGCCATGCACGACAAAAAATATGACCAGGCCCGGATGCTCGCCGAACAGGCCGAGTGGGACGCTCGTGTCGCAGAGCGCAAGGCCCAGGCGATGAAGGCCGAACAATCCGTGAAGGACGCGCAGAAAGGCGTTCAGGAATTGCGTCAGGAAAGCCAGCGCACCGTTCAGTAAGCGGCGCGGCACCACGCATTCCCTCTCGACTAAAAGGACGAAATCATGAAACGCATTCAACTGATGATCCCAACTCTGCTGGCTGCCACCGTCGCCCTGGCGGCCTGCTCCACGCCGCCCAACGCCAACCTCGAACAGGCCCGCACCAACTACAGCGGCCTGCAAGCCGACCCACAGGCCAGCAAAGTCGCAGCCCTGGAAACCAAGGAAGCCAGCGATTATCTGGACAAGGCCGACCAGGCCTACCGGGACAAGCAAGACGCAGCCAAGGTTGACCAGCTTGCCTATCTGACCAACCAGCGGGTTGAAGTGGCCAAGCAGACCATTGCCCTGCGCACCGCTGAAGCCAATCTGAAAAACACTTCGGCACAACGGGCCGAGGCCCGCCTGGCAGGCCGCGATCAGCAGATCAAACAACTGAAGGACAGCCTCAACGCCAGGCAGACCGAGCGCGGGACGCTGGTGACTTTCGGGGATGTGCTGTTCGCCACGGACAAGGCCGAGCTGAAATCCAACGGCCTGACCAACATCAGCAAACTGGCGCAGTACCTCCAGGAAAACCCAGACCGTAAAGTGATTGTCGAGGGCTACACCGACAGCACCGGTACGGCATCGCATAACCAGTCACTGTCGGAACGCCGCGCCAGCTCCGTGCGCATGGCGCTGGTGAAGATGGGCGTCGATCCGGCGCGCATCGTCGCCCAGGGTTACGGCAAGGAATACCCGGTGGCGGATAACACCAGCGTTTCGGGACGCGCGCAGAACCGTCGGGTGGAAGTGACGATTTCCAATGATAACCAGCCGGTGATGCCGCGTTCGGCGGTGAGTTCAAACTCACTATAAAGTAAGGTAAAAAACCCGCTTGTTTTAACAAGCGGGTTTTTAATACCTGTCATTTATGACAGTAGGCAGGATTCTGAAATAGAAGTAGCTTGGCTCCAGCACTAATACAGGTGCAAAAAGGAGCATGGATGATGCGTATGAGACTGATGTTTTGTGCCGCTTTAATTCTGTCCGGTTGTGCACAGACCGATGGCACACCTTCGGGCACCCAAACTGTCAGTGATTTCGTATATGACGAGCGGGACGCCATACCCCATGACGTTCCATTACCCATACCAGGTATTAATCAGCGCCCAATGTTGGGGAGTTTGAAAGTTCTGGTAACCGTGGTTAATTACAGCGACACGCTCCCCCAACATCGTTTGGATCCTGCCAAAATCCGCTTACAGACAATTTCCGAAGATCAGGACTCACTAAGCACATACATTTCAGTAGTATCGAAGAGCAAATTAACTTTGAATGGCACCCTGATTACAGCTGAGTTCGGGCCAATGCCTGATATTTGCCGTACAACTTCCCTCCCTCTCTCTCTCGCAAAATCAGAAGGTGATAAAGCAGCTAGAGCCCAAGGAGTTAATCCTGCCCTCTCTCTCCCTCTCGCAAAATCAGAAGGTGATAAAGCAGCTATAGCCCAAGGAATTAATCCTGCCGACTACGATTACAAGATCTACATGATCCCATGCGGTGGTAATGCATCTGCGTACATGCCTGGGGACTATATGGGGGTTTATGGACAGCCAGGTAGCCCCCATGTTTATAAACATGAATTCGGCCACAGCTTAGGCTACAACCACCCAGAAACCTATACTAAATGCCAGTTGAATTTAGACACTGTAGGGGCCCCCAATTCCTGTTCTCCAATTGCATATGGCGACACCGGTGATCCAGTCGGGGGTGGTGCAGCGCTCTACCCCGTCAACAATCGTTGGTACTCTGGCTGGTTGAATGATTCGCAAATAAAAACGGTAAATAAAACCGGCAAGTACTTGTTAGCTAGATCCGGCTCTACGCCCAGCCCTATTACTCCACCGGTACTTCTATTAATTAACCGCAACTCGTCCCCTAGACAAATAGCGCTGGAGTTTCGGGAGCGCATGATGTTCGACATGTTCCCACCCGGTGATAACCGACTAACGGGTGTATGGATCAGGTTTACTGATATGGCAAACACCTTAAAAAACTACCAACTCGATGCAACACCACAAACTGTCTCTCTCGCGGACCCTACCCTCCAGCCAGGGAAAACGCTAAGAGATTCAGATAACAAAATTAACGTAAAGTTTTGTGGCTATGCTGGTGCACACGCATCACTCGCGATATCGCTAAACGATGAACCGATCCCCAACTGCAACTAGCATAAATTTAAGCATTTGTTTTTACACCCCCCCTTCCTTTGTCCTTGTTGCGCCTGATGGATAAAGGAAGGGTAATATCAAGCCATGACCGGCCTTACTTATTCAAGCTTCTGCGGCGTTTCCTGCCCCATACACCGTACCGCTTTTTTCCGGTCGTTGACCAACACGCCGGTCAGGCCTTTCTGCTCGGTGTCGAACAGCACCAGCACGCCATCGATGCACTGCGCCACTTGGGCGGCGGGCTCCAGGGAGACTTTGTAGTCTTCGCCCGGAATCGTCTTGAGCATGGTGAATTCGTTGAGCAGCAACGCATCCTCGGGCTTGGCGAAGTGCAGGTAGCCGTACCACCACAGGGCACCGACGGTGCCGAGGATGCTGCAGATACCGGTGATGATCAGCGGGATGGCGTTACGTTCTTCACTCATTGCGGACTCTCTGGCGGTTCAGTTTCTGAATTCGGGGGTGCCGGGTAATTGGGGATTTCGCCCAGGCGGCGCAGGCCGTTGAAATGCTGCGGGTCATCAAGATAACGCAGCATGACCTTGCGCCAGACCGGATTGGCGAACGTCTGCACGTGACCGCCACGGGTCAGTTGCAGCACCCGCGGCGGCGGCGCAGCTTGATACAGCCGGATGCCGTTGGAAAGAGGCACGATCGGATCGTCGATGCTGTGGTAGAGCAGTTTCGGCACATCCTTGAGTTGCGCGATGGAGTTGATCGCGCTGTCGCCGTCCGGTACCAGCCACGACAACGGCACCTGGAACGGCCAGGTCAGCCACGATGTGCTCAAGGCAAACTGGCCGACGCTGCGGTAACTGGCAGGGGCACCATCGAGAACGATGGCCTTGAGCTGCTTCTGGCGTTCCGGGTGCCGGACCAGATAATGCACGGCCATCGAGCCACCGAGGCTCTGGCCAAGCAGGATCAGCGGCTTGCCCTTGACCTCCGGTGCCTTGTCCAGCCAGATGAACGCCGCATCGATGTCCTGATAGATCGCCGGCAGGCTCGGCTCGCCTTCGGACAGGCCGTAACCGCGATAGTCAACAAGCAACACCTGGTAACCATTTTTCGGCAACCAAAAGCTCCCGCCGAGGTGCATGGGCAGGTTTCCGCCGTTGCCGTGCAGGTGCAGCACCGTGCCTTTGACCTCGATCCCCTGCTTCGCCGGCAGCCACCATGCGTTCAGCTTGAGGCCATCGGCGGTGATCAGGGTGACGGTGCGGTATTCGAGCCCGGCCTTTTCCGGGGTGAACAACTGGCCGGGTTCCGGGTAGAACAACAGCGAGCTGCAACCGCTCAAGGTCAGGAGAAGGCAGAGGATGCCGAGGATTCTCATCCGTTGAAACCTCGCAAAACTGGATTTGGAATGCAGGCCCAATGTGGGAGCGGGCTTGCTCGCGAAGGCGTTGTGTCAGACAACAGAGATGTTGAATGTTAAACCGCTTTCGCGAGCAAGCCCGCTCCCACAGGGGGATAACACCAGCCTCAGAGGATATTCGAGTAATCCGCCTCGATCCGGTCCAGGCTCAGGTGGTTGAGGAAGTTGGAGAAGCACATCCACGCCGACAGCGCGTTCATGTCGCGGAACTGTTCCGGCAGGTACTTGGGCGGTACCACCATGCCTTCGTCCACCAACTGGCGCAAAGTACGCATGTCTTCCAGGGTGGTCTTGCCGCAGAACAACAGTGGTATCTGCTCCAGCTTGCCTTTACGCACGGCCAGTTGAATGTAGTTGTAAATCATGATGAAGCCCTTGAGGTAGGACAAGTCTTTGGTGAATGGCAGACCTGTCGGCACCGAGCCGCGGAAAACGCGACTGGCGTTGCTGTAGCTCTCGGGCATCTCGAAGCCTTGCTCGCGGAAGAACTCGAACACCTGCAGGAAGTCCGCGCCCTCCTCCACCATGTGAATGGCGCGGGTGCGGTTGGTGAGTTTGCGCAGGCGACTCGGGTAGGAGGCGAAGGTGATGATCTCCATCAGGATCGCCAGGCCTTCCTGGGTCACCGTCGACGAGGGCGGGCCTTTGGCCAGGAAGGTGCAGATTGGCTGGTTCAGGCCGTTGAGCGTGGTGCCGACGTGCACCAGCCCTTCGTGGACCTCCAGGGCGCGCACATCGCGCTGGTTGAACATCGCATCGGAGCGGATCTTGATGTAGTCGGCGCCGGCTGCCGCATCGGCGACGATGCCATCGGACTCGAACACCCGGATGGTTTCCTCGGCTTCGCCAAACACCTTGTTCAACCGGTGCTGCAACAGGTCGACCGCATCCTTGGCAGTCAACGTTTTCGGTTCATCTTTCAGATCGCCACGGCCGTCAATGTTGTTCAGGTATTCGGACAACATCATGCCCAGGTCAGACAGCGTCGGGTCGCCGGCATGGAACGCATCGGACGCGGCGCCGTACAACTCTTGGGAAATCAGGCCGAAATCCTCGGTGCCACGCGCTTCGAGCATGCGCACCACCATGCGGTATTCCTTGCACATGCGCCGCATGATCTGGCCGACGGGGTTGAACTGGCCGAGCTGGCGGGTGATGTCGCGCTCGATGTTCTGGAACTCCAGCTTCACTTTGCTGGAATCGAACGCCAGCGGCCGGTTGAGGTAGTAGTCGCGGTCCACCGCCGGCATTTCCTTGCCCTTGGCCTTGAGGAAGCCCTTGCGAATGTTGTCGTCCCATTTGACCGCATCGAGGACGCGGATCGGCGTCTGCGCCAACACGATGCGATCGGACAAAGCACGTATCGACTGTTGGTAATCGTCCACGCGAAACTCCTGTAGAAACCCTTTGGTGCCGGTTATTTGGCTTTGGCCTGACGCTGGTAGCGCACCGCTTCGACGAACACATCCGAATTGGCCGGGTCGTCGAGGTAGGCGGCGACTTGATCCATGTTGCTGTCGATCAATACGCCATCGCCGTCGTTGGTCTGGAAGCTTTCGCCGCTCAGGGTTTTTTGCTTCATGGCCTGGTTGATCTGGTCGAGGTCGAGGTTGTAAACCACCAGCTCATGCTTGTCGGTCAGCTCAAACCCGCCAATGGTGAAATGCCCGCCGAACTGCGCTGGCACCTTCGCCGACAGATACCAGCGATTGCCATGGCGCGACAGGGTGAACGGATAGGCTTCACGTTCCCTGGGCCGAGCGCGGTAGTAGCTGACGGCCTGATAGCGGTTGTCGCCGATGCGGGTCAGTTCGAGGTTGAGTGGCTCGCCCCAGGCATTGGTGCTGGTCCATTTGCCGAGCAATCCTTTGGGCGCGGGTTCGCTTGCAGGCAGCGGTTCCCTGAAGGTCACCAGACAGCCACTGAGCAGCAGGAACGACAAGGCGATCACAACGACACGCCAGGCTTTCATTCAATACTCCCTATGAAACATACGCCGAGCAAATGTGGGAGCGGGCTTGCTCGCGAAAGCGGTACAACATTCAACATTAATGTTGACTGACACACCGCCTTCGCGAGCAAGCCCGCTCCCACAGGGTCGAACCCTTCGCTCACACCGACGCCAGCACCAGGTGCATGTAGCGCGTCAGGATGCCGAGCATTTCCTCTTCGGCGGCAGGCTCGTCGACGTTGAGCAGGCCCTGATATTCCATCCGGCCGATAATCGCCGTCAACACCTTGGCATCCTGATGCGGCTCGCGCGAGCCCAACACCTGGAACAGCTGGCAAGAGCCCTGCAACAGGATTTGCTGATGCGAGCGCACCAGCTCGGCCAGGCGCGGGTTAAGCAACGCTTCCTGGCGGAACGCCTGTTCGGCCATCAAATGTTCACGGCGATTGACCAGTTGCCGGTGAACGTAATCGGTCATCAGCCGCGCAATATCGTCCGCCAGTTTCGAGCGCGCCTGCGGGCTGCCATCGCCACTGGCGATCATGTCGCGCAGCAGGCCTTCGTTGTTCACCCACAGCTTGCCCATGTACGCCGCACTGCGCTCCACGTATTGGGCAAAGGTGTCGGTGAGCAAGTCATCGATATCCTTGAAATAGTAAGTGGTCGCCGACAACGGCACTTGCGCCTCGGCGGCCACCGCACGGTGCCGTACGGCGCGCACGCCATCGCGCACGACAATGCGCATCGCGGCGTCGAGAATGTCCTGTCGACGCTGCTCGCTGCCCTGTCGGCTGGCCTTGCGACCCTGGTACTGAACACTTTCAGCGACCGCAGTGGCGATACCCGCTGCACCTTCTTGAGCCATTGCACGAATCACGACAGGTATTTCCTCTCAGATGAAAGTAACAAGTTGATACGTTTGTACCAGACAGGCAATAAAAAACCGCCTGAAAAGGCGGTTTTTTAATTGAAACAATTACGCTTGCGGCCGCATGTGCGGGAACAGGATCACGTCGCGGATCGACGGGGAGTTGGTCAACAGCATCACCAGACGGTCGATGCCGATGCCTTCACCCGCCGTTGGCGGCATGCCGTACTCCAGCGCACGAACGAAGTCGGCGTCGTAGTGCATGGCTTCATCGTCGCCGGCGTCCTTGTCGGCCACCTGGGCCATGAAGCGCTCGGCCTGGTCTTCCGCGTCGTTCAGCTCGGAGTAGGCGTTGGCGATTTCACGACCACCGATGAACAGCTCGAAACGGTCGGTGACGTTAGGGTTCTCGTCGTTACGACGGGCCAGCGGCGACACTTCGAACGGGTACTGGGTAATGAAGTGCGGCTGTTCCAGCTTGTGCTCGACCAGCTCTTCGAAAATCATCACCTGCAACTTGCCCAGGCCTTCGAAGCCCAACACCTTGGCGCCGGCCTTCTTGGCGATGGCGCGGGCCTTGTCGATGTCGTTCAGGTCGTCAGCGGTCAGCTCAGGGTTGTACCTGAGGATCGAGTCGAACACCGACAGACGTACGAACGGCTCGCCGAAATGGAACACTTTGTCGCCGTATGGCACGTCGGTGCTGCCCAGAACCAGCTGAGCCAGTTCGCGGAACAGTTCTTCGGTCAGGTCCATGTTGTCTTCGTAGTCGGCGTAAGCCTGGTAGAACTCCAGCATGGTGAATTCAGGGTTGTGACGAGTCGAAACGCCTTCGTTACGGAAGTTGCGGTTGATCTCGAACACCTTCTCAAACCCGCCAACAACAAGGCGCTTGAGGTACAGCTCCGGCGCGATACGCAGGAACATTTCCATGTCCAGCGCGTTGTGGTGGGTTTCGAACGGCTTGGCTGCCGCGCCGCCCGGAATGGTCTGCAGCATCGGCGTTTCCACTTCGAGGAAGTCACGCTTCATCAGGAAGCTGCGGATGTGGGCGATGACTTGCGAACGCACGCGGAAGGTCTGGCGCACGTCTTCGTTGACGATCAGGTCAACGTAGCGCTGGCGGTAGCGCTGTTCGGTGTCGGTCAGGCCGTGGTGCTTGTCCGGCAGCGGGCGCAGGGATTTGGTCAGCAGGCGCACGTTGGTCATTTCAACGTACAGGTCGCCTTTGCCGGAACGGGCCAGGGTGCCTTCGGCGGCAATGATGTCGCCCATGTCCCAGGTTTTCACCGCGGCCAGGGTTTCTTCGGACAGGGTTTTACGGTTGACGTAGACCTGAATTCGTCCGGTCATGTCCTGGATCACCATGAACGAGCCACGGTCGAGCATGATGCGACCGGCAACCTTGACCGGGATCGCAGCCTCTGCCAGCTCTTCCTTGGTCTTGTCCGCGTACTGTTTCTGCAGTGCATCGCAGTAGTTTTCGCGGCGGAAGTCGTTGGGGAAGGCATTGCCCTTGGCACGCTCGGCAGCAAGCTTTTCCTTGCGCAGGGCGATCAGGGAGTTTTCTTCCTGTTGCAGGGCTTGCGGGTCGAGTTCTAGGTCGCTCATGTCTTTAAATATTCCATCAGGTTCGTTGCCCCCGGGCCCTGCGGCCCGGGGATCGCCAGCAGGCTGGCTCCTACAGGGATCGAGTTGAATCAGCCGATCCTGTATTGCGTCTTTTACAGCCCGGACTTCAGGCTCGCTTCCAGGTATTCGTCGATGTCGCCGTCGAGCACCTTGTCACAGTCGCTGCGTTCGATGTTGGTGCGCAGATCCTTGATCCGCGAGGCATCGAGCACGTACGAACGGATCTGGTGACCCCAGCCGATATCGGACTTGGTGTCTTCCAGCGCCTGGGACGCCGCGTTGCGCTTCTGCATTTCCTGCTCGTACAACTTGGCCCGCAGCATTTTCATGGCGGTGTCTTTGTTGGCGTGCTGGGAACGTTCGTTCTGGCAGCTGACCACGGTGTTGGTCGGTACGTGGGTGATACGTACGGCCGAGTCGGTGGTGTTTACGTGCTGACCACCGGCACCCGAGGAACGATAGGTGTCGATCCGCAAGTCTGCCGGGTTGATTTCGATTTCCACCTTGTCATCGATCTCTGGCGAGACGAACACCGCAGAGAACGAGGTGTGGCGACGGTTGCCGGAGTCGAACGGGCTCTTGCGCACCAGACGGTGCACGCCGATCTCGGTCCGCAACCAGCCAAAGGCGTATTCGCCCTTGATGTGCACGGTCGCGCCCTTGATCCCGGCGACTTCACCGGCGGACAGTTCCATGATGGTCGCGTCGAAACCGCGTTTGTCGGCCCAGCGCAGGTACATGCGCAGCAGAATGTTGGCCCAGTCCTGGGCTTCGGTGCCGCCGGAACCGGCCTGGATGTCCAGATAGGCGTTGTTCGGGTCCATTTCGTGGCTGAACATGCGACGGAATTCCAGCTTGGCCAGACTTTCCTCGAGTCGGGCCAGCTCGGCGACGACATCGTCCACTGCGCCTTCGTCGTTTTCTTCGACGGCCATGTCCAGCAGGTCACGGCAATCGGCCAGACCGGTGTTCAACCCGTCGAGGGTATCGACGATTTGCGCCAGCGCAGCGCGCTCGCGGCCCAGTTCCTGGGCGTATTCAGGTTTGTTCCAGACACTCGGATCTTCAAGCTCGCGATTGACTTCGGTCAGACGCTCATGCTTTTGATCGTAGTCAAAGATACCCCCGAATAGTTTCGGAGCGCTCGGACAGGTCCTTGATGGTGTTCAGGATCGGGTTGATTTCCATGACGGGCAGCACTCGTTGGCGAACTTTTGAAAGCCGGCGAGTATACCGGGAAACGGCCGAAAACGGCAGCCCGCTTGGCCGAAAAGACGGGGTTGCAGACGTTCTTTACAGCGATTGAGGCCATTGTGGGAGCGAGCTTGCTCGCGATGACGGCGTGTCAGTCCATGGAACTATCGACTGACACAACGCCATCGCGAGCAAGCTCGCTCCCACAGGGCTTTGCGTCGCTCAGGAAATAGGGTAGATCACTCCACGCCCACCTGATTACGCCCATTGTTCTTCGCCGAATACAGCCCCTTGTCCGCCGCCAGGATCAGGTCACGGCAGTGGCTGCCCGCTTTCGGAGTGATGGTCGACAGGCCGATGCTGATGGTCAGGCTCGACCCTTCGGTTGGCGAGTTATGCGGGATCTTCAGGGCTGCCACGGTCTGGCGCAGCTTCTCGGCGACAAGCCGCGCGCCGCCCTGGGAAGTATTGGGCAGCACCAGGGCGAACTCTTCGCCGCCATAACGAGCCGGCAGGTCCGAAGGCCGGGCGCTTGCGTCACGAATCGCCGCGGCGACCTTGCGCAGGGCTTCATCGCCTTCCAGGTGGCCGAAGCTGTCGTTGTAGGCCTTGAAGTAGTCGACATCGATCATCAGCAACGACAACTGGCTCTGCTCACGCAGCGAACGGCGCCACTCCAGCTCCATGTATTCATCGAAGTGCCGACGGTTCGACAACCCGGTCAGGCCATCGGAGTTCATCAGGCGTTGCAGGACCAGGTTGGTGTCGAGCAGTTGCTGCTGGCTGACCCGCAACGCACGGTAGGCCGCGTCCCGTTGCAGCAGGGTCATGTAGGACCGTGAGTGATAGCGGATGCGCGCGACCAGTTCGATGTTGTCCGGCAGCTTGACCAGGTAATCGTTGGCCCCGGCCGCGAAGGCCGCGCTCTTGATCAGCGGGTCTTCCTTGGTCGACAGGACGATGATCGGAATGTCCTTGGTCGCCGGGTGACTGCGGTATTCGCGCACCAGGCTCAGGCCGTCAAGGCCGGGCATGACCAGATCCTGCAGGATGACCGTCGGCTTGATGCGAACCGCGTGGGCGATGGCCTGGTGTGGATCGGCGCAGAAGTGGAAATCGATATTCTCTTCATTCGACAGGCCGCGGCGCACGGCTTCGCCGATCATTGCCTGATCGTCTACCAGCAACACCATGGCGGCGTTTTCGTCGGTCTTGAAGTCGTCGAGCTGTAATTCATTCATGTGCGGTCACCTGAGTACTACCTGGGCCAGGAATGCGGAAAAAGGTGCTCATTTGGCGAAAATCTCCAGCAATCGTGGCGCTATCTTTTCCAGCGGGCGAATCTCCACGGCAGCGTCGATGGCTGCGGCCGCCTTCGGCATGCCGTACACCGCACTGCTGCTTTGGTCTTGTGCGATGGTCAGGTAGCCCTGTTGGCGCATGAGTTTAAGCCCCTGGGCGCCATCACGCCCCATGCCGGTGAGTAAAATCCCTATGGCGTCACCGTTCCAGTAACTGGCCACGCTCTCGAAGAACACATCGATGGAGGGTCGGTAGATTTCGTTGATCGGTTCGGCGGTGTAGGCCAACGTGCCGTTTTTCAGCAGGCGGATATGGTGATTGGTGCCGGCCAGCAATACCGTGCCGCTTTGCGGTGGCTCGCCTTCCTCGGCCAGCCGCACGTTGAGGCCACTGGCGCTGCCGAGCCATTCAGCCATGCCGGCGGCAAACACCTGGTCAACGTGCTGTACCAGCACGATGGCCGGTGAGAAATTGTGCGGCAGCCCCTTGAGCAAGACTTCCAGCGCTGCCGGCCCACCGGCGGATGAACCAATGGCGATGAGGCTCTGGCGTGAGCCCGGACTGCGCAACGGCGCCGGTATCGGGCGCGGGCGGTTGCCCTTGTCGCCGATCAGCCAGCTGATGTTCAGGATCTTGCGCAACAACGGCGCGGCCGCTTCCTGGGCATTGCCGGAGCCGACGGCCGGGGTGTCGACCACGTCCAGCGCACCGTGGCCCATGGCCTCGAACACCCGGTGTACGTTCTGCTGGCGATCCACGGTGACGATGACAATGGCGCACGGGGTCTCGGCCATGATCCGCCGCGTGGCCTCGACGCCATCCATCACCGGCATGATCAGGTCCATCAGAATCAGGTCCGGTGTATCCAGCGCGCACTGGCGCACCGCCTCGGCGCCATCGCCGGCGACCCAGACCACCTTGTGCGCCGGCTCGAATGCCAGGGCGCGGCGCAGGGCCTCCACCGCCATGGGCATGTCGTTGACGATTGCGATCCTCATGCCCGCGCTCCTCCAATGAGCTCGACCACTGCATCGAGCAAGGCGTCGTCATGAAAACTGGCCTTGGCTAGATAATAGTCGGCCCCGGCATCCAGTCCACGGCGCCGGTCCTCTTCACGATCCTTGTAGGACACCACCATCACCGGCAGCGATTGCAGACGATTGTCCCGACGCAGCAGCGTGACCAGTTCGATGCCGTCCATACGCGGCATATCAATGTCGGTGATCAGCAGATCGAAATCCTCCGAACGAAGCGCGTTCCAGCCGTCCATGCCGTCCACTGCAACCGCCACGTCGTAACCGCGATTGAGCAACAGCTTGCGCTGCAACTCCCGCACGGTCAGGGAATCATCCACCACCAGAATTCGTTTGCGGGCGGCCTCGACCACCTGACTGCTGTGACGGGCAATGCGCTCCAGACGCCCCGTGTTGAGCAGTTTGTCCACCGAACGCAACATGTCTTCGACATCGACGATCAGCACCACCGAACCGTCGTCGAGCAAGGCCCCGGCGGAAATGTCCTGCACCTTGCCCAGACGCTCATCCAGCGGCAACACGACCAGCGTGCGCTCGCCGATAAAGCGCTCGACCGCCACGCCGTAGATGGCATCGCGCTCGCGAATCACCACGACCTTCAGGGTTTGCCCGCTGTTCTGGCTGGCCGGACGTTGCAGCAATTGGCTGGCCGCCACCAACCCGACATGCCGGCCTTCGTGCCAGAAATGCTGGCGACCTTCGACCTGCACGATATCCTCCGGCTCCAGGTCGCACATGCGCTCGATATGAGCCAGCGGAAAGGCATAGGCTTCGTCGCCGACTTCCACCACAAGACTGCGAACCACCGACAGGGTCAGCGGCACCTCAAGGTGGAAACGACTGCCCTCGCCCGCCGTCTGCTCCAATACCACCGCGCCACGCAACTGCCGGACCATGTGCTGCACCGCATCCAGGCCGACGCCGCGACCGGACACCTCGGTGACCGTGTCGCGCAGACTGAAACCGGGCAGGAACAGGAACGTCAGCAGTTCCTCTTCGCTCAACTGCGCGGCGGTTTGTGCGGGCGACAAATTTCGCTCGACAATGCTGCTGCGGACTTTTTCCAGGTCCACACCATTGCCGTCATCGCTCAACTCAAGCACCAGCAAACCGGCCTGGTGAGAAGCTCGCAGGCGGATCAAACCTTCAGCCGGCTTGCCCGCCAGCAGGCGTTGTTCCGGCGTTTCGATGCCGTGGTCGACTGCGTTGCGCAACAGGTGCGTCAGCGGTGCTTCAAGCTTTTCCAGTACGTCGCGATCAACCTGAGTCTTCTCGCCTTCAATTTCCAGACGCACCTGTTTGCCCAAGTCGCGCCCCAGATCCCGGACCATCCGCACCTGCCCGGTCAGCACATCGGCAAACGGCCGCATGCGACAGGCCAGCGCCGTGTCGTACAACACCTGCGCACGCTGGCTGGCATGCCAGGCAAACTCATCTAGTTCGGCGTTCTTTTCCATCAGCAGTTGCTGGGATTGCGCCAGCAAGCGCCGCGCATCCTCGAGGGCTTCCCGGGCCTCCAGGCTGAGGGCCTGGTCCTTGAGATGAACGTTGAGACTTTCCAGTGCGCGCAGACTGTTGTTCTGCATGCGCTTGAGTCGCTGCATGGTCGCAAGGTGCGGTTTGAGCCGCAGGGTTTCCACCAGGGATTTGCTCGACAGATCGAGCAGGCTGTTCAGGCGCTCGGCCTTGACACGCAGCACACGTTCGCCGTTTTCGGTGGTGCGTTTGGCCTTGCGCGGGGCCGGATCTGACGCCGGTGGCGGTTCGACGGCAGACGCCGACATCTCGACCCTGGGCGCCGGGGCTTCGAGTTGCAGTTCGGCCATTACCGGTGCAGCAGGCGCAACCACAGCGGCCGCCGGGTCCAGCAACCGCGCCATCAATGCCACATAGGCATCGATATCCGCGGTCCCCGGCATGCTGTTCGGCGTGGCGATGCGCATCAGCAAGTCGGTGCCTTGCAGCAGTGCATCGATGTGTTCGGGGCGCAACAACAGGCGGCCTTCCTGGGCACTGACCAGGCAGTCTTCCATCACGTGGGCGACGCTGACACCGGCATCGACGCCGACGATCCGCGCCGCGCCTTTGAGCGAATGCGCCGCACGCATGCACGATTCAAGTTGATCGGCCTGGGTCGGGTCGCGCTCAAGCGCCAGCAGGCCGGCGCTCAAGACCAGGGTCTGGGCCTCGGCCTCCAGGCTGAACAGTTCCAGCAAAGAGGTGTCGCGCATTTGCTCGGGGGTCATGTGAGGCTCCGGGTCACGGCGGACAGCAGCTGTTCTTCATCCAGCCAACGCAGGCTGCGACCTTTGAATTGCAACACGCCACGGGTGTATTTCGCGCTGGCTTGAGCACCCGAGCGCGACGCAGCATCGAGGATGTGCTCATCGATGGCATGAATCCCGTCGACCTCGTCCACCGGCACCACCACTGGCCCGCCATCGGCCGCGATGATCAGCATGCGTGGCATGACCCGCGCGCCGGGTGCCACGCTACTGGTGCCGTCGAGCCCGAGCAGCTCCACCAGCGACAGGCAGGCGACCAACGCGCCGCGCACATTCGCCACGCCGAGCAGGGCCCGGGAACGCTGGTGCGGCAATGAGTGAATCGCCTGTAACGGCGACACTTCCACCAGGCTGCGCGTGGCCAGGCCCAGCCATTCTTCCCCCAGACGGAACATCAATAACGAGCGGGTCTTCACCTCGCTCTCGACCGCGACCGACGCTGGCCCGCGATGTTCCTGCTGCAATGCATAGCGATCGAGCAAACGCGTCGCGGCCGCCGAATACACCGCACAATTACGGCAATGAATATGCTCGCCAAGCAGCGGGCAGGACTTGTCGCCGTGGATACCGATGCGGTTCCAGCAGTCGTCGATGGCCTGGGCATCCCGGGTGACGCTAAAGGTGTCGGAGGCGATCATCGTTTGCGCTCACTGTCGGCGGCGCGCCCGCTGCGAGCGGCACGCTCCTGCAATCGTCTGGCTCCCATGGCGTCGCCCTGGGCCTGCAGCAACGCGGCCAGATGCATCAACGCTTCAGGATGTTGCGGTTCGAGGTACAACGCCTTGCGGTAAAAACCCTGGGCTTCAAGGGTATTGCCGGCCACATCGCTGAGCAGCCCCAGCCAGTAAAAGACCTGAGCCACCGGCTCATGGCTGCGCAAGTAGCTTTCACACGCCACTCGTGCCTCGGCGCTTTTGCCTTCATCGGCCAGCGCGGCGATATTGGCCAGCAGCACGGCAGTGTCGGCACCTGAAGTTGCAGGTGCAGGCTGCAGCGGTGCAACCCGGGCAAACGGGCGACTGCGCGCTGGCGCAGGCGGTGGGTTGCGCAATGGTTGCGACACCGGCAGCGGCGCCGGAACGAACGCCGGCATGGTTTCAAGGTCCGGCGCCCCTTGCCGGGTGAATGCGAAGGACTGCGCGATACCGATCGAGCGCATCCCCAAACGCCCCAGCAGACTGCCTTCGGCCGGACCGATAAACAGCACGCCGTCAACGTGGGTCAGACACTTGAGTACTTCGAAGACTTGTTTCTGGGTCGGCTGGTCGAAATAGATCAGCAGGTTGCGGCAAAACACGAAATCAAACGGTGGTTCGCCGGCAAGCAAGTCCGGATCCAGCACATTGCCAACCTGCAAGCGCACCTGCTCAAGTACACGCGGATTAAGTCGATAACCCTCGCCTTCAGCGATGAAGTGACGGTCGCGAAATACAATGTCGTCACCCCGAAAAGAGTTCTTGCCGTACAACGCCCGCCGGGCTTTTTCCACCGACAACGGGCTGACGTCCATGCCGTCGACCTTGAACTGATGCGGTTGGAGCCCGGCATCGAACAATGCCATGGCGATCGAGTACGGTTCTTCGCCGGTAGAGCATGGCAGGCTGAGAATCCGCAGTGCGCGCAGATTATTGATCTCGGCCAGACGCTTTCTCGCCAGTTTCGCCAGGGTGGCGAAGGACTCCGGATAGCGGAAGAACCAGGTTTCCGGAACGATCACCGCCTCGATCAACGCCTGCTGCTCGTCCCGCGAGCCCTGCAAGGTGTGCCAATATTCATCGGCCGAGGGTGCTTGCGAGGCGATGCAGCGCTGGCGCACCGCACGCTCGATGATCGCAGGCCCTACGGAGGTCACGTCGAGACCGATACGTTCCTTGAGGAAGTCAAAAAAACGCTGATCGCTATTCATGGCCGCTCCTCAAGCAGCGCCGGATCCAGTGGCGGCGAGGGGAACAACAATGCGCGAACCTGATCGTCGAGCAGATCGTTGACTCGTACCCATTGCAGCAAGCCCTGTTCGTCCTTGCGCACCGGCCCCAGGTAAGGCGTCTGTCGATTGTCCAGGCCATAGGATTGAAAATCCGCCGGATCGCAACGCAAGGTGTCAGTCGCCTGCTCCAGAATCAGCCCGAGCAGGTACGCCTCGGCAGTTGCTTCCGGGCGATAGTTGACCAGCACCAGCCGCGTGCTGGTACGGGCCTGTGCAGGCGTACCAAAGGTCAGTGCGCTCAAGTCGATCACCGGCACCACCGCGCCCCGATAGGCAAACACCCCGGCGACCCAGGCGGGTGCATGGGGAATCGGCTTCAACGGCAGGCACGGCAGCACTTCCGCCACCTCGATGGCTCGCAAGGCATAGCGCTCGCTGCCGATGCGGAACACCAGGAACAATGCATGCAGCGCCTGCTTCACGGCAGAGCGTTTGGCCGTGATTTCGCTCATCAGACTTTGAATCGCGAAACGCCGCTGCGCAGCCCGACGGCCACCTGGCTCAGTTCATCGATGGCGAAACTGGCCTGGCGCAAGGACTCGACGGTCTGGCTGCTGGCATCACCCAACTGCACCAGCGCGTGGTTGATCTGCTCGGCACCGGTGGCCTGGGCCTGCATGCCTTCGTTGACCATCAGCACCCGCGGCGCCAGCGCCTGAACCTGATGGATGATCTGCGACAACTGCTCGCCGACCTGCTGCACCTCGGACATGCCGCGACGCACTTCTTCGGAGAATTTGTCCATGCCCATGACTCCGGCCGATACCGCCGACTGGATCTCGCGCACCATTTGCTCGATGTCGTAGGTGGCCACGGCGGTCTGGTCCGCCAGACGCCGCACTTCGGTGGCGACCACGGCAAAACCGCGTCCGTATTCCCCGGCCTTCTCGGCCTCGATGGCGGCGTTGAGCGACAACAGATTGGTCTGGTCGGCGACCTTGACGATGGTGACCACCACCTGATTGATGTTGCCGGCCTTCTCGTTGAGGATCGCCAGTTTGGCGTTGACCAGATCGGCCGCGCCCATCACCGAGTGCATGGTTTCCTCCATGCGCGCCAGGCCCTGCTGCCCGGAGCCGGCGGCCACGGAAGCCTGATCGGCGGCGGTGGAGACCTCGGTCATGGTGCGCACCAGATCCCGGGAAGTGGCGGCGATTTCACGGGAGGTCGCGCCGATTTCCGTGGTAGTGGCGGCGGTCTCGGTGGCAGTAGCCTGCTGTTGCTTGGAAGTGGCGGCGATTTCGGTCACCGATGTGGTGACTTGCACTGACGAGCGCTGGGCCTGGGACACCAGGGAAGTGAGCTCGGTCATCATGTCGTTGAAGCCGGTTTCCACGGCGCCGAACTCGTCCTTGCGCTCTAGATTCAGCCGGCTGCTGAGGTCGCCAGTGCGCATGATTTCGAGGATTTTCACGATGCGGTTCATCGGCGCCATGATGGCGCGCATCAATAACAGGCCGCAGAGGGCGGCGGCCAGCACCGCGATCACCAGGGAAATGCCCATGATGACTTTGGCGGTGACCACCGCATCATCAATGGCCGCGATTTCTGTGTCCGCCACGGTCTTGTTATGACGCAGGATGTCATTGATCTTCATTCGACCCGCTATCCAGGTCGGGGTCAGTTCACCTTTGAACATGTTGACGGCCGCGGCGTTCTGGTTGCGTTTATACAACTCGATCACCTCGGCCAGAATCCGCTGGTAGTCCTCATGAAGTTTTTCGAAGGCTGCGTAATCGACCCTGTCTTCTTCGTCGCCCATCGTTGCACGGTAGAGGTCCGTCTGCTCTTTCAACCGATCAGCGAAGCCCTTGAAGTTCGCGGCATCCTCGGCAGTGAAGCCCTGCCCTTCCTCCAGGCCGAGCATGGCCTGAACGCGTACATAACTGTCGGACCACGCACCACGAATCATCGAACTGTAATACAGCCCTGGCAGAGCGTCCTCACGCACGCTGGCCTCGCTGTTTTCGATCGTCAACAGCCGGGAATACGAGACGACCACCATCAGCAACATGATGGTGATAATTACCGCAAAGCTCGCCAAGATGCGTTGGCGCAACGTCCAGTTCTTCACAGTCAATCCTCGGGCCTGATTCGAAATGCGGGGGAGTATAGCTGAGGGCGGTGTTTCATTTATAAGACGGTTGCGCGCCACTGCTCATCCCGTTGAAAAAAGGCGGGATGGGCTCCGGGTTGGGAATGTCCGCTAATTGAGGGGATGGGTGTTAGGGGTGATTCAGCAGAAAGGGACCGTGCAATGGTCATCAAGGAATGCGGTATGACTGAAATTGTCATCGCGAGCAGGCTCGCTCCCACAAGTTGTACGCGGTCAATGTGGGAGCGAGCTTGCTCGCGATGGCGGACTGAAGGTTACAGGGAAGCCTGGCGCACCTGCTTTTCCAGTTCGGCTTTCAACCCCGGCTCCAGCTTGAGCTGCCGCGCCAGCTCATCGAGGTAGGACTTCTCCATGAAGTTTTCCTCGTCCACCAGCATCACGCTGGCGATGTACATCTTTTCTGCTTGCCCCTTGAAGCTTGCGGCATAAAGCGGCCTTTCAAAAAAACGATATACACTCTCGCCAATCGATAAAAACAGCCCACCGGGTGCTTTCCCATGATGACCTTGCGCCAGATCCGTCACTTCATTGCCGTGGCCGAGACCGGCTCGATCTCGGCCGCCGCGCAAACCGCGTTCATTTCCCAGTCGACCCTGACCCTGGCGATCCAGCAACTGGAGGAGGAAATCGGCGTCAGCCTGTTCAGTCGCCACGCCAAGGGGATGACCCTGACCCACCAGGGGCATCAATTCCTGCGTCAGGCGCACTTGATCCTGGCCACCGTGGATAACGCCAAACGCAGCCTGCAACAGAGCACCGACCAGGTCGCCGGACAGTTGATCGTCGGTGTGACCAGCCTGGTGGCCGGTTATTACCTGGCGGATTTGCTCACCCGTTTCCAGCGCGCCTACCCCAACGTGGAAATCCGCGTAATGGAAGACGAGCGCCCGTACATCGAGCATTTGCTGGTCAGCGGCGAGATCGATGTCGGCGTGCTGATCCTCTCCAACCTCGAAGACCGCCATGCCCTGCAGACCGAAGTGCTGACCCACTCGCCGCACCGACTGTGGCTGCCGGCCCAGCACCCGCTGCTGGAGCACGACAGTATCAACCTCGCCGATGTGGCCCGCGAACCATTGATTCAACTGAACGTCGATGAAATGGACCGCAACGCCCAGCGCATGTGGTCGGCAGCCTCCCTGCAACCGCGCATCACCCTGCGCACGGCCTCGACCGAAGCGGTGCGAAGCCTGGTGGCTGCCGGCCTGGGCGTGTCGATCCAGCCCGACATGACCTATCGCCCGTGGTCATTGGAGGGCGACATCATCGAAGCGCGACCGATTGCCGACCTCAGCCAGACCCTCGATGTCGGCCTCGCCTGGCGTCGCGGCACTGCGCGCCCGGCGCTGGTGGACCCGTTCCTTACGGTCGCCCGCGAACAACCCCACGGCGGGCGTAAGCCATCTATTTAATCGAACGCCACCTTCAGTATTTAGTATTTGTTGTCCTCGGGTCCGCGCACTAGTCTTGTGACTTCTAATAAAGACGGCCGGGCTCCAGTCACAGGGAGCGCTGCCATGTCTACACAAGAAGCCACACAAAAGAAGAGAACCCGAAAAATGGCTGGCGCGCAGACCCCGTTGTTCACCGCATTGTTGATTGATGGTGAATTAGTCGCCGGTCAAGGCTGCGTCGAGCCGATTATCAACCCGGCCACTGGCGAAGTGCTGACGCAAATTGCCGAAGCCAGCACCGAGCAAGTCGAAGCAGCGATCCTCGCCGCGAATCGCGCTTTTGCCGGTTGGTCACGGACCACGCCACAGCAGCGTTCGAACCTGCTGCTGGAAATCGCCAACGTCATCGAAAAAAACGCCGACCTGCTCGCCCGCCTCGAAGCCATGAACTGCGGCAAGCCGTTGCACCTGGCCCGTCAGGACGACTTGAATGCCACGGTCGACGTGTTCCGCTTCTTCGCCGGTGCCGTGCGCTGCCAGACCGGCCAGCTCAGCGGCGAATACCTGCCGGGCTACACCAGCATGGTCCGTCGCGATCCTATCGGGGTCGTGGCGTCGATTGCGCCGTGGAACTACCCGATCATGATGGCCGCGTGGAAAATCGCCCCGGCCCTCGCCGCCGGCAATACCCTGGTGTTCAAGCCGTCGGAACACACGCCCCTGTCGATCCTGGCCCTGGCTCCGGCGCTGGCCGAGATCCTGCCACGCGGGGTGATCAACATTATTTGCGGTGGCGGCGAAGGCGTCGGCAGCCATTTGGTCAGCCATCCGAAGATCCGTATGGTGTCGCTGACCGGCGATATCGTCACTGGCCAGAAAATTCTTCAAGCCGCCGCCAAAACCCTCAAGCGCACACATCTTGAACTCGGTGGCAAGGCCCCGGTGATCGTCTGCAACGATGCCGACATCCAGGCCGTGGTCGAAGGCGTGCGCACCTACGGCTATTACAACGCCGGCCAGGATTGCACCGCTGCTTGCCGCATTTATGCCCAGGCCGGGATTCATGACCGTTTGGTGGCCGAACTCGGCGCGGCGGTCAGCAGCCTGCGCTTCGCCGGTAAACGCGACGCCGACAATGAAATCGGTCCATTGATCAGCACCCGCCAGCGCGACCGCGTGGCCAGTTTTGTCGAACGCGCCCTCGGCCAGCCGCATATCGAACGAGTGACTGGCGCGGCGGTGCATTCCGGCGCCGGCTTCTATTACCAGCCGACTCTGCTCGCCGGCTGCAAGCAAAGTGACGAGATCGTTCAGCGCGAAGTGTTCGGGCCGGTGGTCACCGTGACCCGCTTCGATGAACTGGAACAGGCGGTGGACTGGGCCAACGATTCGGAATACGGCCTGGCTTCGTCGGTCTGGACCCAGAACCTCGACAAGGCCATGCAGGTTGCGGCGCGCCTGCAGTACGGCTGCACCTGGATCAACAGCCATTTCATGCTGGTCAGCGAAATGCCCCATGGCGGCCTGAAACGTTCGGGCTACGGCAAGGACCTGTCCAGCGATTCGCTTCAGGACTACAGCGTGGTGCGGCACATCATGGCCCGCCACGGCGAGCATCTCTGACTACGCTTATAACAAGCCGCCAACGGCATGCTTCACCACGTTCACAACTGCCCCGACCATAATTTGAAGAAGAGGGAAATTCCATGTTCGTGCACAAGACCGCACTGCTCAGTGCAATCACCACCGCGCTGCTGGCCAGCGCCAGTGTCCAGGCCGCCGAGCCGCTCAAAGCTGTCGGGGCTGGCGAGGGCCAACTGGATATTGTGGCCTGGCCTGGCTACATCGAACGTGGCGAGAGCGACAAGGCCTACGACTGGGTAACCGGTTTCGAGAAGGAAACCGGCTGCAAGGTCAACGTCAAGACGGCGGGCACCTCCGACGAAATGGTCAGCCTGATGGCCAAGGGTGGTTACGATCTGGTGACGGCGTCGGGCGATGCCTCCCTGCGCCTGATCGTCGGCAAGCGTGTGCAGCCGATCAACACGGCGTTGATCCCGAACTGGAAAAACCTCGACCCGCGCCTCAAGGATGGACCGTGGTACGTGGTCAACAAGCAGACTTACGGCACCCCGTATCAATGGGGCCCGAACGTGTTGATGTACAACACCAACGTGTTCAAGACCGCGCCCACCAGCTGGGGCGTGCTGTTCAACCCGGAAAACCTGCCGGACGGCAAGCCGAACAAGGGCCGCGTGCAAGCCTATGACGGCCCGATCTACATTGCCGATGCGGCGCTGTACCTGAAGAGCGCCAAGCCGGAGCTGGGCATCCAGAACCCCTACGAACTGACCGAAGCCCAGTACAAGGCCGTGCTCGACCTGTTGCGCGCCCAGCAGCCGTTGATCCACCGCTACTGGCACGACACCACCGTGCAAATGAGCGACTTCAAGAACGAAGGCGTGGTCGCCTCCAGTTCGTGGCCGTATCAGGTCAACGGCCTGATGAATGAGAAACAGCCAATCGCCTCGACCATCCCGAAAGAAGGCGCCACCGGTTGGGCCGACACCACCATGATGCATGCCGAGGCCAAGCACCCGAACTGCGCCTACAAGTGGATGGACTGGTCGCTGCAACCGAAAGTCCAGGGTGATGTCGCGGCGTGGTTCGGCTCGTTGCCAGCGGTTCCGGCGGCGTGCAAGGAGAGCGAATTGCTCGGCGTCGAAGGCTGCAAGACCAACGGTTTCGACCAGTTCGACAAGATCGCCTTCTGGAAAACCCCGCAGGCTGAAGGCGGCAAGTTCGTGCCGTACAGCCGCTGGACCCAGGACTACATCGCGATCATGGGCGGTAGGTAGTTTGTGAGATGACACCGCCCCTGTGGGAGCGGGCTTGCTCGCGAAGAGGCCATCACATCCAGCATTGATGTTGCCTGACACGCTGCATTCGCGAGCAAGCCCGCTCCCACAGGGGATATCTACAGCCAACACACCGTATTCGATTCAGATTTTTCAGAAGTCCAGGCAGGGCCGCTGCGACGGCCTTCGCCTTTTTGGAGCACCGCACCATGACGCTTGCAGTCCAGTTCACCAACGTTTCCCGGCAATTCGGCGAAGTGAAAGCCGTAGACCGGGTTTCCATCGACATCCAGGACGGCGAGTTCTTCTCCATGCTGGGGCCTTCCGGCTCGGGCAAAACCACCTGTTTGCGCCTGATCGCCGGTTTTGAACAGCCGAGCGCAGGTTCCATCCGTATTCATGGCGCAGAGGCCGCCCACCTGCCGCCGTACCAGCGCGACGTGAACACCGTGTTCCAGGATTACGCGCTGTTCCCGCACATGAACGTTCGCGATAACGTCGCCTACGGTTTGAAAGTCAAAGGCATCGGCAAGACCGAGCGCCTCAAGCGCGCCGAAGAATCCCTGGAGATGGTCGCCCTCGGCGGCTACGGCGACCGCAAGCCGGTGCAGCTCTCCGGCGGTCAGCGCCAACGTGTAGCCCTGGCCCGCGCTTTGGTCAACCGTCCACGGGTGCTGCTGCTCGACGAACCCCTCGGCGCGCTCGACCTGAAGCTGCGCGAGCAAATGCAAGGCGAATTGAAGAAGCTGCAACGCCAGCTCGGCATCACCTTCATTTTCGTCACCCACGACCAGACCGAAGCGCTGTCGATGTCCGACCGCGTCGCGGTGTTCAACAAGGGCCGCATCGAACAGGTCGACAGCCCGCGCAACCTGTACATGAAACCGGCCACTACCTTCGTCGCGGAATTCGTTGGCACCTCCAATGTGATTCGCGGCGAACTGGCCAGGCAGTTGAGTGGCAATCCGCAGCCGTTCTCGATTCGCCCGGAACACGTGCGTTTCGCCGACGGCCCGCTGGCCAGCCACGAAATCGAAGTCAGCGGCTTGTTGCATGACATTCAGTACCAGGGCAGCGCGACTCGTTATGAGTTGAAACTGGAAAATGGCCAGACCCTGAACATCAGCCAGGCCAACAATCAATGGCACGATACCAGCGCCCAACACCAAACCGGGCAGCGCATCAGCGCACGCTGGGCGCGTGAAGCCATGATTGCGTTGCACGACACCGTTGCGGGCGGGGTGTGACATGAACACCTTGGCTGTCTCTCAAACCCGGACGGGCGCCTCGCCGTTGCGCCGGTTCTCCAATTTGCTGTATCGCCGGCCTAACCTCTATCTGTCGATGCTGCTGGTGCCACCGCTGCTGTGGTTCGGCGCGATCTACCTGGGCTCGTTGCTGGTACTGCTGTGGCAAGGTCTCTACACCTTCGATGACTTCACCATGGCAGTCACCCCTGACCTGACCCTGGCGAACCTCACCGCGCTGTTCCAGCCGTCGAACTTCGACATCATCCTGCGCACCCTGGGCATGGCGATAGTCGTGTCGATTGCCAGCGCCTTCGTTGCGTTCCCGATTGCCTACTACATGGCGCGCTACACCACCGGCAAGACCAAGGCGTTTTTCTACATCGCGGTGATGATGCCGATGTGGGCCAGTTACATCGTCAAGGCTTACGCCTGGACGCTGCTGCTGGCCAAGGGCGGCGTGGCGCAGTGGTTCGTGCAGCACCTGGGGCTGGAACCGGTTCTGCAACTGGTGCTGGGCATTCCGGGCGTAGGTGGCAGTACTTTGTCGACCTCGCACCTGGGGCGCTTCATGGTGTTGGTCTACATCTGGCTGCCGTTCATGATCCTGCCGATCCAGGCTGCGCTGGAACGCCTGCCGCCTTCGTTGCTGCAAGCCTCCGCCGACCTCGGTGCCAAGCCGCGCCAGACCTTCATGCAAGTGATTCTGCCGCTGTCGGTCCCCGGCATCGCCGCCGGTTCGATCTTCACGTTCTCGCTGACCCTGGGTGACTTCATCGTGCCGCAACTGGTCGGTCCGCCCGGCTACTTCGTCGGCAGCATGGTGTACGCCCAACAGGGCGCGATCGGCAACATGCCGATGGCCGCTGCGTTCACCCTGGTGCCGATCATACTGATCGCCATTTACCTGTCCATCGTCAAACGTCTGGGGGCCTTCGATGCACTCTGACTCTTCATCTCAAGGGCAGGCCTCTTTAGGCTTGAAAATCGCCGCCTGGGGCGGGTTGGTGTTCCTGCACTTCCCGATCCTGATCATCTTCCTGTACGCCTTCAACACCGAAGACGCAGCGTTCAGCTTCCCGCCCAAGGGCTTCACCCTGAAGTGGTTCAGCGTGGCGTTCTCGCGACCGGACGTGCTCGAAGCGATCAAGCTGTCGTTGCAGATCGCCTCGATTGCCACCCTGATAGCCATGGTCCTCGGCACGCTGGCTTCCGCCGCGTTGTACCGCCGGGACTTCTTCGGCAAGCAAGGCATCTCGCTGATGCTGATCCTGCCGATTGCCTTGCCGGGGATCATTACCGGGATCGCGTTGCTGGCGACGTTCAAGACACTGGGCATTGAACCTGGGATGTTCACCATCATCGTCGGTCACGCGACCTTCTGTGTGGTGATCGTCTACAACAACGTGATCGCCCGGTTGCGCCGCACTTCCCACAGTTTGATCGAAGCCTCGATGGACCTCGGCGCCGACGGCTGGCAGACCTTCCGCTACATCATCCTGCCGAACCTCGGCTCGGCGTTGCTGGCCGGCGGCATGTTGGCGTTTGCCCTGTCGTTCGACGAAATCATTGTCACCACCTTCACCGCCGGCCATGAACGGACCCTGCCACTGTGGCTGCTCAACCAACTCAGCCGCCCACGGGACGTGCCGGTGACCAACGTCGTGGCGATGCTGGTGATGATCGTGACCATGCTGCCGATCCTCGGCGCCTATTACCTGACCCGTGGTGGCGAAAGCGTGGCGGGCAGTGGCGGGAAATAACCGAATAACTGAAGGAACAGAGTTCCTGTGGGAGCGGGCTTGCTCGCGAAGAGGCCATCACAGTCAACAGTGATGGTGACTGATACACCGCTTTCGCGAGCAAGCCCGCTCCCACAGGGGCCGGTTTCCACAGAGAAAAAACAACAGTTGCGAAGAGGACAAATGCCATGCAAACCAAACTCTTGATCAACGGCCAACTGCTCGACGGCGAAGGCCCCGCCCAACCGGTGTTCAACCCGGCGCTGGGTCGTGTGTTGGTGGAAATCAACGAAGCCAGCGAAGCCCAGGTCGATGCCGCGGTGCGCGCCGCCGACGGGGCATTCGACAGCTGGTCGCAAACCCCGCCGAAAGCGCGTTCGCTGCTGCTGCTCAAACTCGCCGATGCCATTGAGGCCCACGGCGAAGAGCTGGCCAAACTGGAATCGGACAACTGCGGCAAGCCTTACAGCGCCGCGCTGAACGACGAAATCCCGGCGATTGCCGACGTGTTCCGCTTCTTCGCTGGCGCCAGCCGTTGCATGAGCGGTTCGGCCGGTGGCGAATACCTGCCGGGGCACACCTCGATGATCCGTCGCGACCCGGTGGGGGTGATCGCCTCCATCGCGCCGTGGAACTACCCGCTGATGATGGTGGCCTGGAAAATCGCCCCGGCCCTTGCCGCCGGTAATACCGTGGTACTCAAGCCGTCGGAACAAACCCCGCTGACCGCCCTGCGCCTGGCCGAACTGGCATCGGAAATCTTCCCGGCCGGCGTGCTCAATCTGGTATTTGGCCGTGGTCCTACCGTTGGTAGCCCGCTGGTCAGCCATCCGAAAGTGCGCATGGTGTCGCTGACCGGTTCGATTGCCACCGGTTCGAACATCATTTCCAGCACTGCCGACAGCGTCAAACGCATGCACATGGAACTGGGCGGCAAGGCCCCGGTGATCATTTTCGATGACGCCGACATCGACGCCGCTGTCGAAGGCATCCGCACCTTCGGTTTCTACAATGCCGGCCAGGACTGCACCGCCGCCTGCCGCATTTATGCGCAGGAAGGTATCTACGAGAAGTTCGTCGAGAAGCTCGGCACTGCGGTCAGCAGCATCAAGTACGGCTTGCAGGATGATCCGTCCACCGAACTCGGCCCGCTGATCACCGCGCAACACCGCGACCGCGTTGCCGGTTTCGTCGAACGCGCCATTGCTCAGCCGCACATTCGCTTGATCACTGGCGGCAAAGCGGTGGACGGCGATGGCTTCTTCTTCGAGCCGACCGTACTGGCCGACGCACAACAGGACGACGAAATCGTCCGTCGCGAAGTGTTCGGGCCAGTGGTGTCGGTGACCAGATTCAGAGATGAAGCGCAGGTACTCGGCTGGGCCAACGATTCGGACTACGGCCTGGCGTCGTCGGTGTGGACCGCCGACGTCGGTCGTGCCCATCGCCTGTCGGCCCGCTTGCAGTACGGCTGCACCTGGGTAAATACGCACTTCATGCTGGTCAGCGAAATGCCTCACGGCGGTCAGAAACTGTCCGGCTACGGCAAGGACATGTCCATGTACGGGCTGGAGGACTACACCGTCGTGCGGCATGTGATGTTCAAGCACTAAAAGCTTCGCGAGCAAGCCCGCTCCCACCTTTGACCGCATTCCCCTGTGGGAGCGGGCTTGCTCGCGAAGAGGTCACTTCGGTTTCAAGGCAGAAACCGGCAATACGCACCACCAGGCTCCACAGCAAAAAAAACAAAACAATAACCACCGATCCGGGCGGTGCCCTCAAGGCCCCGTCACGGTTTCGGACATCCGAAATCTGCCGATTTTCCGGAGCAAACACACATGAGTGCATCACCCGATCTCTCTGTAGCCCTTGCCGACAGCGATGCCGAGCAACTACGCAAGCTGGGTTACACCTCCAACTTCAATCGCAGCATGAGCCTGTGGGAAAACTTCGCCCTGGGCTTCACCTACCTGTCCCCGGTCGTCGGGGTTTATACCCTGTTCGGCCTGTGCCTGGCCGCGGGCGGGCCACCGATGTTCTGGGCTTATCTGCTGGTCGGTTGTGGCCAGTTGCTGGTGTGCCTGATCTTCGGCGAAGTGGTTTCGCAGTTCCCGATTTCCGGTGGTGTGTACCCATGGGCCCGCCGCCTGGTGGGCAAGCGCTGGGCATGGATGGTTGGCTGGATCTACTCCATCGCCCTGTGTGTGACCATCGCGGCGGTTGCCGTGGGTGCCGGTCCGTACCTCGCCGCCATGATGGGCTTCGAACCGAACAACAACACCAACATTGTCATCGCCCTGGTGCTGACGCTGTTCGCCACCCTGGTCAACCTCAGCGGCACCAAAGTGCTGGCGCGGATCGCCATGTTCGGCTTCCTCTGCGAACTGGTGGGCGCGGTTATCGTCGGCGTTTACCTGCTGATTTTCGAGCGTCATCAACCCATCAGCGTGTTGCTCAATACCTTCGATATCAGCGTCGACGGCTCGTACCTGCCGGCGTTTCTCACCGCGTCGCTGGCGGGGATGTTTCTGTACTACGGCTTCGAGGCCTGCGGCGACGTGGCCGAAGAAACCCCGAACCCGAGCAAGCAGATTCCGGTGGCCATGCGCATGACCATCTACATCGGCGGCATCGCCGCAATGTTCGCCTGCCTGGCGCTGATCCTGGCCGTGCCGGACATGCAAGCGGTGATCAACGGCACCGACAAGGACCCGGTCACCACCATCCTCAACAACGCGTTCGGACCGGTGGGTTCGAAAGTGGTGATGGGCGTGGTGATGATTTCCTTCATCTCCTGTGTCATCAGCCTGCAAGCAGCGGCCAGTCGTTTGCTGTATTCCTACGCCCGCGACGAAATGGTTATCGGCAGCCGACTGCTGAAGAAGATTTCCCCTACGACTCAGGTACCAGTTGCCGCGCTGTTTGTGTCCGGCGTCCTGCCGGCACTGATCATCATCCTCGGCTTCTTCCTGCAAGACGCGGTAGCCACCATCGTCAGCTTCGCGGCAATCGGCATCTACCTGGCGTTCCAGATGATCGTACTCGCGGCCCTGTACGCCCGCATGAAAGGCTGGAAACCGAGCGGTAAATTCTCCCTCGGTGCCTGGGGCTGGGCGGTGAACATCGGCGCGCTGGTCTATGGTGTCGGTGCCATCATCAACATGGCCTGGCCACGGACACCCGATGCCGCGTGGTACATCAACTACGCCATGGTCCTGAGTACTGCCATCGTTATTGGTTTGGGCTTGCTCTACATGTGGATCGCCAAACCGTATGACCACGGTACGGCGCCTGCGGGGGATGCGTGGAAGATTAGTCGGTAACGGACTCGCCCCTCGTTCAATCACCCTGCCCGCAGTGATGCGGGCAGGATTCGGCGGGTTAGATCAGCAACGGTTTGGAGAGAGCTTCGAATTCATCCATCAGCAAGTGAATCTCGGTACTGGGGTTGGGTTCGCCGCTAATGGCGACGTCCTCGAGGATTTTCGGTGCCAAGGTTCTTGCTGTCTGGAATGGCTCACCCAGCAGTTGAGCAAAGTAACTGATGTCTTTGCCTTTCTCGTACTTATCCATGCAGGGTTTTTCTCTCAGACTCTTGGTCACTAATTCTCCCGGAGAATACTTCCCGACAGCTCTGAAAGGTTTCCGACTGAAACCAAAGTGCAGCAGAAGCCAAAACTCAAAACAGGGATACGATGCAATGACTCTGATCTTTGGATGGGCTCTCGCAACATTCAATGCACGCTGAAAACAGAGGTGTGTATCGCGATCCAACACACAAAACACTTTGTCGAAGCTCTTCTGCCGAAGGATTGCTCGCTCAACAATGCCACTCGGATGCGTGACGCCGCAGTGAACAATTTCAACCTGGGCCATGGCCCGAAAATGTAATGCGGCCTCTTCCAGATAGCGCTTTCCTGATTTGCTGTCCTCGCAGAGCACCAACACTTTAGGTTGAGGCTTAAACCGCGATGCCTTGCGATCAAATGACTTGCCTGGGCTTGCCATGCTCACCCCTGCCTTATAAGCGGCAATCCGCGATAACGGCCCTCAAAGTAGCGCTTCTCGACATCCTCACTCTCTCGACCCTCAAAATCGTGAACGGAAAACAAACACGTGGCGCAATTGACGTCACGCTCGGTAATCCAGAACTGATCCCGGCGCAAAATCTTTTCATTCATGAGGTGTGTGTCATGAGTTGTAAAAATCAACTGGGTATCAAGGCCACTATCCAAATGTTTGTCGATCAAGTCCGTGACGATGTCCGGGTGAAGACTGCTATTGAGTTCATCGACACAGAGCACTCCGCTGCCCCCGGCCTGATTGATCATGAACCAGGGCAACCAAAAGCCGATCAGGTTCTTTGTACCGCAAGACTCTTCCGAAAAATCAAACTCCGCATCACCTGACTGACTGGAGTGCGTGAGGGTTACTTTGTTCTTTTGAGCCGTCGCAAAGATCTCCTTCAGGGTGGTTTTTTTATTGTTGTGAAGCGTATCGACATCGTCTGGATTGAGCTCGATGGCTGAGACCGGAATGTCCAATGCCTTGAGAAAGTCTCGAAGATCGTTCGTACGATTCGACACCATTTGAAGAAACCGGATCGACGCCGTCGACAACTCCATCATGCTGTTATGTTCAACCACGAGAAGACCGGTTTGGAACCAACCGAACGGAACCCGCAATTGAGTCAACTCTTCACTGCTGTTTGTCACTGCCTGCGCGAGAAAGAGCATTTTCGGGCTCGTCAGTCGTCGCCAAGCGCAATGCACCTCTTTACCGCCTTCAAGCGTTTTCCCGAAAACGTAACGCTCTCCTTCCCCGTCGAATTGGCGGTCATACAGAAGCGTTTCTTTCCCTTTCGGATAGCAGACCAGTTGTTCTTGAACAATCCGCTGCCCAGTCAATCCGATTACAAACCGATAGCGCAGCCCAGCTTGAATGAAGTTGTACTCAAATACGCTGGGGGCATTCTTCAATGTGCAATCGAAACGAAAAGGTGAAACCGATAACGGCTCATCACTTGCTTTAGGTGTCGCAAGCAAGCGCCCGACGACCCCCATCGCACGAACCAGTGAAGACTTACCGGAAGCGTTTGGGCCGTATATCGCGGCGACCTTCAACAAGTCGGGGAGCTTTTCTGCGCTGGAAGGTTTGAATGTATTACGCGTCTTGCTCAGTCGAGGCGTTGCCGCCATGGACAAGGTTTGCTTGTCACGGATCGAGCGGTAATTGGAAACTGAAAATTCGATCAGCATGGAGAAAACCTGCAGTTCATTCCTTGGATTCGAATAAATAACGGAAAAACTGCACTTCAGGTGCCGCTTCTCTGCAGCCCGTGCAAAAACAGGAAATTCCTACAGATACAGCCTTCCTGAAAAAACCTCGATTCCTACATCAAGCGTCGCCAGAGTAGACTTGGCGCCGCGAGCGCCTGACCGATAGGCTTCATCCCGTCGCTGCCAAATCAGCGACCCGGAGTCGAAGCCGGAACATATCAACATGGCGCATCCGCGCCCCCCATATGAGCTGAGGCATTTTTTGCCTTTCAGTTTCGCGTTATGGCGGGCCGTGTGGCGCGGGCCTCTCGGCTTCCATGTTGATCGAGAATGTTCCGACTTCGAACGCCGCACGGTCCGCCACCCTAATCTGTCGAAGGATTAGTGGCGGCTCCACTTTCAACATGGAGTCGGAAAATGCAAAAGCACACGTCAAATTCACCTGAAACACATCCCTGTTTCACCCCCACCGTTTTCACCCGCCACAACCGTTTCCTCCACACCTTCATGCTGGATCATCAAGCCTGGTTCTGCGTCCAGGATCTGGGACGCTTGATGGGCAAACCATTGAATGAACGACTCACCCTGAAACTCGATCCCGATCAGCGGCGTAGTGTCTGGTTGCTCAAGGACGGAAAAACGGTCGAGACACTGATAGTCAGCGAATCAGGTATGTATGCCTTGCTGGTTCATCATTTCGCTCCGGAAAACTGCCACCTGCGCCAATGGTTGAGCAATGAAGTCATACCGCTGCTGCGGGATGCGAAGTCAGAGCCTGTGGAAAACCTGCCAAGCCTGAGTTCCTTGCATTGGGCCGGAATTACGGTGCCATTGCTGCATTGGCAGCATCAGGCATGGATCAAATGGCGAGACATGCCTGAATTGATGCACGTACAGCGACCCTATCCGGTTGCGGGCACCTGCCGCTGAGTCTTTAGTCATTAATGAAAATGGGGGGACTCTTCAGTTCGCCCCATTTGCTGTATGACCACGGCATCGCAGCTTCCAGAGAGGTGTGAAAGGTGAGTCGATAAGAGCCTTCGCCCCAATGCCAGTGGGCAGCGGAGTCCTCAGCCTGCTTACAAGGCAATTACTCGCAACATTTCCCCCTCGTCCATTGCGGTATCACTGGCTAGAGTGTCTTTTACCCAAGCACGTGGTAACGGTTGACGAACATCGCGGTACAACCTAGGGTGTTTACGTGGTTTACAGCGTATACATATTGAGGAAAGCCGCCATGGCCTCGCCCGTTCTATCTTTTCGTGTCGAAGAGCTTTTGGCTCAACAATTGGATCAACTGGCAGCAGCCACTGATCGCGACCGTCAATATCATCTCAAACGTGCACTGGTTCGATATGTGGAAGCTGAGTCCTGGCATCTACAAGCCATCAGCGAAGGTATAGCCGATGCCGATGCTGGGAAACTCACCGATCTGGACGCCGTGAAGGCTAAGTGGGAAAAACGTGCCGAAAGTAGTACTGACTGAAAAAGCGGAAAGCGATCTCGACAATATTCATGAGCACTACCTAGAGTCCGTTGGCGCAGACACCGCCATAAAGCTCATCTCGACGATCTTGCAGTCCTTCCAACAACTGGAGCAGTTTCCCGGCTCAGGCAGACCTTCCGTCATGCCAGATGTGCGAGAACTGGTACTTGATCGTTACCCCTTCATTGCTCCATACCGATTTGCCCATGGGCAAATTCAAGTTTTGCGAGTGCTGCATCAACGAATGGAGCGCTCGCAAGATTGGTAAAAAGGCCCCCAGCCGCGACAATCTTGCCGCGACTGAATGCCCCTCCTGCTCAAAACCGCGAAACACTCCTCATCGCATCCACCAGATACCGCATCGCAATCCGGTCGTTCTCCGACAGTTCCCGATAGCGCTCCACCAGTTTCATCTCCTCGGAATTCAGCCGGCGTCTTTGCCGTCCGCTGGTCAGGCACGGAAAGATTCCCAACATTTCGGTGATGTTCTGTACTTTCGACATGGACGATGTCCTTCTCTAGACGTCAAAGAAACTGCAAAAAACCGCATCGCCCTATCCCTTTTTCAGCAGCCGCCGGGTGCTCACTGAACCGCACCGGTCCGAAGGGCATAAACCGGTCATAAGCACAGAATAGAAATATTCCGGGCGCTGAAAAGCGTTTTTTAGAGTAATTAGTCGAAAAAAGCAGAAATGCCCTTTAAATCAGAAACCCCTGTCGGAATTGTTTCCCGACATGTCTTGTTTCATTGCCGGGCTAGCGCCGTGCCATCAATCAATTCAGCTCTGCAATCGAACGGTTTAAGCTATCCGGCATCTGTTTAAAGTCCGTTGCGTTTGGCCGAAGGCATGTCCGAACCGATATTTCTGATCCAGTACGTGCCAGGAACGGCGCGGGATTGTTCACGACAGGTTGTATATATGCACCGCAGGAATTTGCTCAAAGCCTCCATGGCCATCGCGGCCTACACCGGCTTGTCCGCCACGGGACTGCTAGCCGCCCAAGCCTGGGCCGCCAGCGGCGGCACCGCTGATGGCGAGGCCACTGCATTCGATTTCGAGGCGCTGAAACTCCAGGCCAAACAGCTCGCCAGCAATCGCTATCAGGACACCAAGCAACAGTTGCCACCGACCCTGGCAACCATGACGCCGCAGAACTTCAACGCGATCCGCTACGACGCCAGTCACTCCTTGTGGAATGACCTGAACGGTCAGCTGGATGTGCAGTTTTTCCACGTCGGCATGGGTTTCAAGCAGCCGGTACGCATGTACAGCGTCGACCCCAAGACCCGCCAGGCGCGTGAGGTACATTTCCGCCCATCGTTGTTCAACTATGAACAAACCACGGTCGACACCACCCAGCTCAAGGGCGATCTGGGGTTCTCCGGCTTCAAGCTGTTCAAGGCCCCGGAACTGGACAAGCACGACGTCGTGTCCTTCCTCGGTGCCAGTTACTTCCGGGCGGTGGACGCCACCGGCCAGTACGGTTTGTCAGCCCGTGGCCTGGCGATCGATACCTATGCCAGCAAGCGTGAAGAATTCCCCGACTTCACCAAATTCTGGTTCGAGACGCCGGACAAGGACAGCACCCGCTTCGTGGTCTACGCCCTGCTCGACTCGCCGAGCGCCACCGGCGCCTATCGTTTCGATATCGATTGCCAGGCCGAGCGCGTGGTGATGGAGATCGACGCCCACGTCAATGCACGTACCGCCATCGACCAACTGGGCATCGCGCCGATGACCAGCATGTTCAGTTGCGGTACCCACGAACGCCGGATGTGCGACACCATTCACCCGCAGATCCACGACTCCGATCGCCTGGCCATGTGGCGCGGCAACGGCGAGTGGGTCTGCCGTCCGCTGAACAATCCGGCGACCCTGCAATTCAATGCCTTCGCCGACAAGGACCCGAAAGGTTTCGGCCTGGTGCAGACCGACCATGAGTTCGCCAGCTATCAGGACACCGTCGACTGGTACAGCCGCCGCCCGAGCCTGTGGGTCGAGCCGACCACCGCATGGGGCGAAGGCTCGGTCGATCTGCTGGAAATTCCTACGACCGGCGAAACCATGGACAACATCGTCGCCTTCTGGACCCCGAAGAAACCGGTGGCTGCCGGCGATTCGCTGAACTACGGCTACAAGCTCTACTGGAGCGCACTGCCACCGGTCGGCACACCGCTGGCGCGGGTCAATGCGACCCGTTCGGGCATGGGCGGCTTCACCGAAGGCTGGGCACCCGGCGAGCATTACCCGCCAGTCTGGGCCCGTCGTTTTGCCGTGGACTTCACCGGCGGCGGCCTGGACCGATTGCCTGAAGGCGCGGGCATCGAGCCGGTGGTCACTTGCTCGAACGGCGAGGTCAAGGACTTCAGCATCCTCAAGCTGGATGACATCAAGGGCTATCGCATTCTGTTTGACTGGTACCCGACCAATGACAGCGTCGAGCCTGTCGAGCTGCGCCTGTTCATCCGCACCAACGAGCGCACACTGAGTGAAACCTGGCTGTACCAGTACTTCCCGCCCGCCCCGGACAAGCGCAAATATCCCTGATCGACGGGTTGCGCCCAATCAGTATTCGGTTTTCCGAACGCGACCTGCCGGTCGGTTCGGTTAACCGGATCATCGCACTGAAATTTCAGCGCAAAAAATATTTAATTCCCTTTCAAATCAACACTTTGACTAATTGCGACTGGTCTGGCACGAGTCATGCTCTACACTTCTTCGACGAATATCCTTTGCGCCTACTCATCGTAGCGTTCAGGTGTTTTGCTGCACAAAAAGGGCCGATGAACTGGCTCCATAAAAAAAACAATGTCGAGGAAAATTTGATGCGCATCGTTCCCCACATCCTGGGCGCAGCCATTGCTGCCGCTCTGATCAGCACGCCAGTTTTCGCCGCCGAACTGACCGGCACCCTGAAGAAGATCAAAGAGTCCGGTGTCATCACCCTCGGGCATCGCGACGCTTCCATTCCGTTCTCCTACATCGCGGATGCTTCCGGCAAACCGGTCGGCTACTCCCACGACATCCAGCTGAAAGTCGTCGAAGCGCTGAAAAAAGACCTCGACATGCCGAATCTCCAGGTCAAATACAACCTGGTGACTTCGCAAACCCGCATCCCGCTGGTGCAGAACGGCACCGTGGACCTCGAGTGCGGTTCCACCACCAACAACGTCGAGCGTCAGCAGCAAGTTGACTTCTCTGTTGGCATCTTCGAAATCGGTACTCGCCTGCTGTCCAAGGCAGACTCCAAGTACAAGGATTTCGACGATCTGAAAGGCAAGAACGTCGTGACCACCGCCGGCACCACGTCCGAGCGCATCCTCAAGGCGATGAACGCCGACAAGCAGATGGGCATGAACGTCATCTCGGCCAAAGACCACGGCGAATCCTTCCAGATGCTGGAAACCGGCCGTGCAGTGGCTTTCATGATGGACGACGCCCTGCTGGCAGGTGAAGCAGCCAAGGCCAAGAATGCGAAAGACTGGGCAGTGACCGGTACTCCGCAGTCCTTCGAAATCTACGGCTGCATGGTCCGCAAGGGCGACGAGCCGTTCAAAAAGGCTGTGGATGACGCCATCAAGGCCACCTACGCATCGGGCGAGATCAACAAGATCTACGACAAGTGGTTCATGCAGCCAATCCCGCCAAAAGGCCTGAACCTGAACTTCCCGATGAGCGACGAGCTCAAGGCCCTGATCGCCAAACCGACTGATAAAGCGGCTGACGACAAGAAGTCCTGATTTTCTGACTAACCTTATCTCCTGAGAGGGCAGCCGCCCTTTCAGGAGGTGGTCACTTCCTGCTGGAATTTTTGGAAACACTCGAACCGGTGGCTGTCGAGCCGGGAGCGTGTGCCTGACCCTCAAGGTCAGGCGGGAACGGAGTTTCCCCCAAGCGGGCACTTGTACATCGAACTGAGGGGAGACCCTAATGAATTACAACTGGGACTGGGGCGTGTTCTTCAAGTCCACCGGCGTGGGCAGCGAGACCTATTTCGACTGGTACGTGACCGGTTTGGGCTGGACCATCGGCATCGCCATCGCGGCCTGGATCATCGCCCTGACACTGGGCTCGATCCTGGGCGTCATGCGTACCGTGCCGAATCGCATCGTATCGGGCATCGCCACCTGCTACGTCGAACTCTTCCGTAACGTGCCGCTGCTGGTTCAGCTGTTCATCTGGTACTTCCTGGTACCCGACCTGCTGCCGGCCGACCTGCAAGAGTGGTACAAGCAGGATCTGAACCCGACCACCTCGGCCTTCCTCAGCGTCGTCGTGTGCCTGGGCCTGTTCACCACCGCCCGGGTTTGCGAACAGGTGCGCACCGGTATCCAGGCCCTGCCCAAAGGCCAGGAATCCGCGGCTCGCGCCATGGGTTTCAAGCTGCCGCAGATCTACTGGAACGTGCTGCTGCCCCAGGCCTACCGGATCATCATTCCGCCGCTTACCTCGGAGTTTTTGAACGTTTTCAAGAACACCTCCGTGGCCTCGCTGATCGGTTTGATGGAACTGCTCGCGCAGACCAAACAGACCGCCGAGTTCTCCGCCAACCTGTTCGAAGCCTTTACCCTGGCCACGCTGATCTACTTCACCCTGAACATGAGCCTGATGTTGCTGATGCGCCTGGTCGAGAAGAAAGTCGCCGTACCGGGCCTGATCTCCGTAGGGGGTAAATGATGGAATTCGATTTCTCGGGCATCATCCCGTCCCTGCCGGGCCTGTGGAACGGCATGATCATGACCCTCAAGCTGATGGCCATGGGCGTGGTCGGCGGGATCATCCTCGGCACGATCCTGGCGTTGATGCGCCTGTCCCACAGCAAGCTGCTGTCGAACATCGCCGGCGCCTACGTTAACTATTTCCGTTCGATTCCGTTGCTGCTGGTGATCACCTGGTTCTACCTGGCGGTGCCGTTCGTGCTGCGCTGGATCACCGGCGAAGACACGCCGATCGGCGCGTTCGCGTCGTGCATCGTGGCGTTCATGATGTTCGAAGCGGCGTACTTCTGCGAAATCGTCCGCGCCGGCGTACAGTCGATTCCCAAGGGCCAGATGGGCGCTGCCCAGGCACTGGGCATGACTTACGGCCAGATGATGCGCCTGATCATCCTGCCGCAAGCGTTCCGCAAGATGACGCCGTTGTTGCTGCAACAGAGCATCATCCTGTTTCAGGACACCTCGCTGGTTTACGCGGTCGGCCTGGTGGATTTCCTCAATGCTTCGCGCGCCAGTGGCGACATCATTGGCCGCTCCAATGAGTTCCTGGTTTTCGCGGGTCTCGTGTACTTCATCATCAGCTTTGCCGCCTCGCGGCTGGTCAAGCGTCTGCAAAAAAGGTTCGCCGTATGATCTCTATCAAAAGCATCAACAAGTGGTATGGGGACTTCCAGGTACTGACTGATTGCAGCACCGAGGTCAAAAAAGGCGAAGTGATCGTGGTGTGCGGGCCATCCGGTTCCGGCAAATCGACCCTGATCAAGTGCGTCAACGCCCTGGAACCGTTTCAGAAAGGTGACATCGTGGTCGACGGCACCTCCATCGCCGACCCGAAGACCAACCTGCCGAAACTGCGCTCGCGCGTGGGCATGGTGTTCCAGCACTTCGAGCTGTTCCCGCACCTGACCATCACCGAAAACCTGACCATCGCGCAGATCAAGGTGCTGGGCCGCAGCAAGGAAGAAGCCACCAAGAAAGGCCTGCAACTGCTCGAGCGCGTCGGCCTCTCGGCCCATGCCCACAAGCATCCCGGCCAACTCTCCGGCGGTCAGCAGCAGCGTGTGGCGATTGCCCGTGCGCTGGCGATGGACCCGATCGTCATGCTGTTCGACGAACCGACCTCGGCGCTGGATCCGGAAATGGTCAACGAAGTGCTCGACGTGATGGTGCAACTGGCCCACGAAGGCATGACCATGATGTGCGTGACCCACGAAATGGGCTTCGCCCGTAAGGTGGCCGACCGGGTGATCTTCATGGACGCCGGCAAGATCATCGAAGACTGCAAGAAAGAGGAGTTCTTCGGCGACATCAACGCCCGCGCCGATCGTACGCAGCACTTCCTCAACAAGATTCTGCAGCACTAAGAAAAACACCGCTCCCCCTGTGGAAGCGGGCTTTTGTGGCGAGGGGGCTTGCCCCCGTTGGGTCGCGGAGCGGCCCCGGCATTTCAACGTCAAACCGCATGCCAAGGGTTTGCGACTGCTGCGCAGCCGAACGGGGGCAAGCCCCCTCGCCACAAAGCTCACCCCCACACCAGTGCTTGTTCACGATCAAGTGTGGTGGTTGACCCAAGGCATCTGTGATGAAATGCGATCCCAATCTTTATCGCGCAGCGCCGCCATCACTCGCCGTGAAACCCCGTCTGATTCGTCATTTGTTCCTGCCGCCGCTGATCATCGCGATGATGATCGGTCTGGGCTATATCGGCTTCTGGATCAGTGAGCACTATGGCATTCGCAGCCTTGGCGAGAACGGCCAGCGTCAGCTGGAACTGCATGCCCGGGCCGTCGAGAGCGAGATCAGCAAATACACCTACCTGCCCAGCCTGCTGGAACTCGAAACCAGCGTTGCGCAGTTGCTGGCCGACCCGACACCGGAACACCGGCAATCGGTCAATGATTACCTTGAAGGCCTGAACCGGCGCAGCCGCAGTCGGGCCATCTATGTGATGGACACCACCGGCCGAGTCATGGCCACCAGCAACTGGCGCGATGTCGACAGCTACCTGGGTGAAGACCTGTCTTTCCGCGCCTACTTCCAGAACGCCGTGCGCGGTCAGCCCGGGCGCTTCTACGGCATCGGCAGCACCAACGGTGAACCCGGTTACTACCTGGCCCATGGCCTGGAAGAACACGGCAAGATCATCGGTGTCGCAGTGGTCAAGGTACGCCTGGAGGCCATGGAAGAACGTTGGCAAAAGGCGCGCCTGGAAGCTTTTGTCAGTGACGAGAACGGCATCATCATTCTCTCCAGCGATCCGGCGCGCCGACTCAAGTCGGTGGTGCCGCTGAGCGATGAAACCAAAGAGAAACTGGCCCGCAGCCTGCAGTACTACTGGTTTCCGCTGAACGAATTGCAACCAGTGGCCCGGGAAACCCTGTCCGAGGGCGTGGAAAAACTCACCTTCCCGGCCAACAGCGAACTGGCGTCCGACGAAGAAAACATCAGCTACCTCTCGCAAACAAGGCCGCTGAGCGACACACCGTGGAATTTCACCCTGCTCACGCCGCTACAGGATTTGCGTCGCGAAGCGATCAATCAGGGGATTCTGGTCGCGGTGGCGTTTGCCCTCCTCGCCTTTCTTCTGATTGCCTGGAACGAGCGGCGCAAGGTGATCGCCACCCGTCTCGCCGCCCGGGAAGCCTTGCAGGAAGCCAACAACCAGCTGGAGCGTCGGATTACCGAACGCACCACCGACCTGCGCGCCAGCAATGAACGGCTCAAGGGCCAGATCCGCGAACGCCGGCTCGCCGAAGAAACCTTGCGCCGTGCCCAGGATGAACTGGTGCAGGCCGGAAAACTCGCGGCCATCGGCCAGATGTCCACCAGCATCGCCCACGAACTGAACCAGCCGCTGGCGGCGCTGCGCACCTTGTCCGGCAATACCGTGCGCTTCCTCGAACGCGGCCAGCTCGACGTGGCCAGCACCAACCTCAAGACCATCAACGAACTGATCGACCGTATGGGCCGGATCACCGCCAGCCTGCGCTCGTTCGCCCGGCGCGGTGACGACAAGGGCCAGGCGTGCCTCGGCAAAGCGGTGGACGCGGCCCTGCAATTGCTCGGCGGCCGGGTGGAAACCATTCACCTGCAACTGCACCGCGACTTCATCGATGTCCAGGTGCAAATCGACCAGACCCGCCTGGAGCAGATTCTGGTCAACCTGATCGGCAACGCCCTCGATGCCATGCAGGCGCAGCCGCAACCCGAGTTGTGGCTCGAAGGCGAAACATTCGATGGCAAGTACCGACTGCGCGTGCGGGACAACGGCCACGGCATCGACGCCGAAGCACGCAAGCACCTGTTCGAACCGTTCTTCACCACCAAACCCGGCGAACAGGGCCTGGGCCTTGGCCTGACCCTTTCCGCCAGCCTGGCCGCCGCCACCGGCGGTCACTTGGGTGTCGAACACCCGGCCAGCGGTGGTACTGCATTCGTCCTCAGTTTACCGTTGGTAAGCCCCACTTCCGCCGAGTCAATATGAACAACGACCTTAGTGTATTGATCGTCGAAGACGACCCCCATGTGTTGCTCGGCTGCCAACAGGCGCTGACCCTGGAAGACATTCCCTGCATCGGCGTGGGCAGCGCCGAAGAAGCCCTGGAGCGGGTCGGCGACAATTTTGCCGGCATCGTCGTCAGCGACATTCGCCTGCCGGGCATCGACGGCCTGGAATTGCTCACCCGGCTCAAGGCCCGCGACCGCAGCCTGCCGGTGGTGCTGATCACCGGCCACGGCGACATCTCCATGGCCGTCGGCGCAATGCAGAAAGGCGCCTACGACTTCATGGAGAAACCCTTCTCTCCCGAACGCCTGGTGGATGTCGCCCGCCGCGCCCTGGAGCAACGCAGCCTCGCACGGGAAGTCTCGTCGTTGCGTCGGCAACTGGCCGAGCGCGACTCCCTCGAAGGGCGGATCATCGGCCGTTCGCCGGCCATGCAGAACCTGCGGGAACTGATCGCCAACGTCGCCGATACCTCGGCCAACGTGTTGATCGAAGGCGAGACCGGCACCGGCAAGGAACTGGTTGCGCGGTGCCTGCATGATTTCAGTCGGCGGCACACCAAGCAGTTCGTCGCCTTGAACTGCGGAGGCCTGCCGGAAAACCTCTTCGAAAGTGAAATTTTCGGCCACGAAGCCAACGCCTTTACCGGTGCGGGCAAACGACGGATCGGCAAGATCGAACATGCCGACGGCGGCACGCTGTTCCTCGACGAAGTGGAAAGCATGCCCCTGCCCCTGCAGATCAAACTGCTGCGAGTGTTGCAGGAACGCACCCTCGAACGCCTCGGTTCGAACCAGAGCGTGGCGGTGGATTGCCGGGTGATCGCGGCGACCAAATCCGACCTCGACGAGTCGAGCAAGGCCGGTGAATTTCGCAGCGACCTGTATTACCGCCTCAACGTGGTGACCCTGGAACTGCCGCCGCTGCGCGAGCGGCGCGAAGACATCCTGCAACTGTTCGAACACTTCCTGCAGCAGTCATCCCTGCGCTTCGACCGCACGGTGCCGGAACTGGACAACCAGACCGTTTCGAACCTGATGAGCCACGACTGGCCGGGCAACGTGCGTGAACTGCGCAACGTTGCCGAGCGCTTTGCCCTGGGCCTGCCGGCGTTCAAGAAACCCGGCGCCGGCGGCGGCAATCAGGGCCTGGCCTTTGCCGAAGCGGTGGAAGCGTTCGAGCGCAACTTGCTCAGCGATGCCTTGCAACGCAGCGGCGGCAACCTGACCCAGGCCAGCCAGGAACTGGGCATGGCCAAGACCACGCTGTTCGACAAAGTGAAGAAGTACGGGCTAAGTCACTGATGGACCTGATTCTCAAAGCAACCCTGGGCGCGGCGGTGGTGGTCATCCTCGCTGCCCTGGCCAAGACCAGGAACTATTACATCGCCGGCCTGGTGCCGTTGTTTCCAACCTTTGCGCTGATTGCTCATTACATCGTCGGCAAGGGTCGCTCGATCGATGACCTGAAGACCACCATCGTGTTTGGCATGTGGTCGATCATTCCGTACTTCATCTATCTGGCGACCTTGTACGTCATGGTCGACCGGATGCGGTTGGAGGCTTCGCTGGCCGTGGCGGCGGTAGCGTGGTTGATGGCGGCGACGGTACTCGTCACGGTATGGGTCCGCTTCCAGGCTTGAACACCGTCCCCGCAGAAGCGAGCCAGATTGTGGCTGGACGATGCGGCCTTCACGGCCGCCCCGGAATCGATCACCGTGCTGGCACCGACAAACGCTTGCGGCAACAGAACAGGGGGGGGTTACAGGAGATTGTGCTCAGCCACCGGCTCGATCTGCGCCCAATGCGAAGTGTCTTCCCGGTGCGCCCGCAAATACGGCAACACTGCCGCCAGTAACGGCGCCTTGAATGCCTCTTGAAAACGATGAGCCAGTCCCGGAATCAATTTCAACTGACTGCCGCGCAAATGCGCCGCCAGATGCACGCCATGCATCACTGGCAACAACGGATCGGCCGTACCATGCACCACCAGCGCCGGCACCCGCAATTGATTGAGCAATGCCACCCGGCTCGGTTCAGCCAGGATCGCCATGATCTGCCGCTTTACCCCCTCGGGATTGAACGCCCGGTCATAGGACAGCGCCGCCTGATGCAGCAGTGCCTGGCGATCGTCACTCACTGCCGGGCTGCCCAGCGCCGCCAGCAAGTCGGCTTGCTGTTCCAGGGCAACTTCCCGATTTGGTGCCCCGCGGCGTGCCAGCAATTGCACCAGCGCTGCACTCGGTGCCGGCAAGCCTTCAGCGCCGGAACTGGTCATGATCAGAGTCAGGCTCTCGACCCGTTGCGGAGCCATGGCAGCCATGTGCTGGGCGATCATGCCGCCCATGCTTGCGCCCAGCACGTGGAATTGCTCGATGTGCAACGCATCCATCAGGCCCAGACCATCGTCCGCCATGTCGGTCAGCGAATACGGTGCCGACACCGGCAAACCGAGCTTGTAGCGCAGCACTTCGAAAGTGAGATTGGCTTCCATCGGCGCTTGTCGCCAAGTCGAAAGACCTACATCACGATTGTCATAGCGGATCACCCGAAAACCTTGCTGACACAGCGCGACCACCACCTCATCGGGCCAGTGAATCAACTGCCCGCCCAGGCCCATCACCAGCAGCAACGCCGGATCGGACGCACGACCGATGCTCTGGTACGCCAGGCTCACCTGGTCCAGATCGACCCGTTCGGTCGGAACATTGACATCACAACGAGACGCCGCAAACGACGGCAAACCAAACAACAAAGCGGCCATGAAAAAGGCGGCTGAAAAAAATCTTCCACACATGGACAAACACCGAAACGCAGAACCCCAGTAGAGCGCGAGTCTGATGAAGTTCGTTCAAGTGCGCTGCCACACTTCCATGACAATTTGATGAAGACTGCCGAGCGGTCACTCGGCAAAAAAAACCGCGGCGCGCGATAACTATGTACCGCCAGGCCCGAACACCCCTGCTCTCTAATGGCCGTAACGCCGGCACGGTCCGGCCCTCTTGAGAGTTGTCATCATGCTCGACGAACCCGCACCCATACCCACCGATTTCGGCCTCGCCCAACCTTTGGTGGCCAACCCGGATCAGAACCTGTTTCTCGGCGCTTCGGCACGCTGGAATGACTGTCGCGAACAGTGGCTCGAACTCATGGCGCAGCGCCCGCCGCCGTCATCCGACACTGACTGGAGCGCGTGGTGGAGCGCACGTGCACGCGGCACGACTTTGTCGCGCGAAGCACAGGCAATAGCGCTGTATCGACAGCATTTCGAGGCTTCGAGTCAACTGGCATATGCCGATGGCACCTTAACGACCGAACAGACAAACGCGATACAGACAATCGTCCATCCAAACCTTGAAGGGTCGCGCTCCGACGTTCGCCAGCTGCGTGTGGAACAACCGCGGTTGCAAAGTACTGATGGCACGAGTATCGAACTGTCGGGGGCACTGGTGATCCGCTTGGGTACTGAGCCACTGGCAGCAAACGTGTTGTATCTGCCCTTTCGCCAATCGGCCTGGCTGATTTTTACGGACCAAGACGAGCTGGAACGCTGGTTGATCGAACAACAGCCGGCCTTGCGAGGCCAATTAAGCGTTGCCTACACCCTTTTCGACCATTTGGCGCTGCAAAAAAGTGCCCAGTCCCTGCTGACCCGATGGTCGTCCGATCCGATTGACAACGCAGCTGTTTTTACCCCCGCCCCCGACCTGCCGATAGATGATTCAAGCGAGAGCCCTTCTGTGTTCGGGCTGTTGAGTCCCGATATTCCGCTGGGGATGCGTCACAGCGCGCTGGCGCAGCAACAAAGGGCGCTGGACGCCCTGCTCGACGAAGATGTTCAGGGTCAATACGACGATTTCAAACAGCAACTCGATAACCTTTTTGCTGCGCAGCAGGCCAGCACCACGGCGGCGCTTGCCTTGCTCGATGCTGATAATCCGCTGAACATGCTGAAGCTGCGCCGTCAACCGAACCCACACTACAGCGCGCTTTACCAGGCTCGTCTGGCCGGCCTGCACGCCGAAGCCAACGTACAATTGAGCCTGAAGCAGATCAGCGCCCAAGAGCATCAGTGGCTCAAAACTGTATTGGAAACGCCGGATCAAATTGATCGTCACACCGACGTGGTTGTCGCGCAGTTAATCCTGTCGGCGACCGACACCGATGGCGCTACGACGCTGACCGAGGAACTGGACGGCGTCCTGGTGTTTACGCATCCCTCGACGCTCTTGACGTCCGCGCCCAACAGCCTGCTGCTGTACTGGCCAGGGCGTTTTGGTGGCTTGCAGCGTTTCGCCTCTCGTCAGGCCTTGGAAAAAACCCTGTTCAAGCTGCCGGCCAACGACAACACGCAGACGCTGCACCTTTCGGCGCTGACCCGCAATCCGTTCGACTATATGTTTCAAATTCAGTTGTACAGCTGCGAACAGCAGACTGCCCGACTGATTACCGCCAACCCCGTGCCCTCCCATGCCTACCTGCGAACGGTGGCGCTGGAAAAGCTGCGCGAGCAAACCATCGCCCGCCTGACGGTGCCGATACCGGCCGCCCTGGAGTTGGCTTACGCGCAAATTATCGAACAACAAAACAGCAGCACACTGGCCGGCGCGCTGCCGTCTTGGCTCGTCTCCCTGTCTGACGCTCAACGGACTCGGCTCAGGGGGCTTTTCACTTCCTACATCAAAGCGATGAAGCGCTCCCATGGGTTGCTTGAGCGTGAGCTGCCTCTGCGCGATGACTTCAGTGAGAAGGCCATCGACACACGCCTGCGTCGGGACTTCAATCTCAAGCAGCGTTTCACCGTGAAGCTGGATGTGCCCGATTCAACTACCTGGCAAAAAGTTGTCACTGACGGCGCAGCACCGGGAACTCCCCTGCAAAACGTGCTGATCGCCAGCCCCCAGCGAAGCTTGCTAAAGCTTGCCGAGCTGGCGCAGCTCAATATCGATCAGGCGATGTGGTGGCGGCTGGCGATGATGAAAGTCCAGATCGATGCCGACGACGAGACCGAGCGCGAGACGCTCAAAAGCGCTATCAAGCTGCCCTATCTGCGCCAGCTTGTCACCGAAATGGATTTGGCAGGACAGTACGAAACCCTGATCCGCGAAACTTTTCTGGGCACCTCGGCCGCGCCAGCCTTCAGCAACGAATACCGTCGCGAATGCCTGGTCGAACCCTGGCGCCTGATGCTAATGCTGCAAGGCGAGTTCGCGCTGCTTAAACGAGACATTAACGCCGACGCCTGGCACTTGCTGCAGATCGCCATCGACGCCAACAGTCGTGAGGCTTATAGCGTCAACGGCAAGCAAATCGTGTTGCTCCCGGCGCACCTGAGCGTGGGTGGTGCCGATACAGACAATGAGGGGCCGAGTACCTTGGCGGGCGTTACCTTCATTCATGAGCGCAACAGTGGGCTGACCCTGCTCTACTTGCCCGACAGCCCCGACCAGGTATTGCTGCGTCAATACGACAGCCTTGAACAGGCACGCAAAGCCTTGTTCAACCTGTGCTTGCACAGCAACATGGTGAACTATTTGGCCCAATGTACGCTGAAGGGGGATGTCGCCCGCCACGTCAGTCGTATCAACCAGGCGCTGCTGAAAAACTTCGACGCGATGATTGGAATCGGTACTGCCTGGCCACCCACCACTTCTCTGGCGAGCCACCTGTTGAACGTGCACATGGGCCGTTTAGTGCAGGCACACCGAGCAACGTCCCGTTCCAACGATGCTTTGTACCTGGAACGCTACGCGCTCAAATCGGTCAGCCTGTTCAACTATCTGAAAATGGCCATTGGCATGTTGCCCTTCGTGGGCGCGGCCTTTGCCTTATACGATGCCTGGACCAGTGCCAATAGAGCGGTGGCAGCTGCGTTGCGCGGCGACCTCGGCGACGGTCTGGCCGGGGTTGAAGCGGTGTTGCTGGCATTGATCGATGCAGCCATGGACATTCTCCCTGGCACGGTTGCTGCGCCCGCCGCCGCTCGTCTGGCGACCCGCCAACGTCAGGCAGGGTCACTGGGTAAACATCTCGGCGCCTTGCAGATACCCTCGGTACGCCAGGCCCGGCGCACCCGCGACGTCTTCAAGGGATATGAATACGAAAAAGCAATTTCCCTGGCCGGCCTGCAACCAGGCACCGATGGTTTGTACCGCCAGGTCTATCGACACGCCGACGGTCACTTCATGATCAGCCAGGGGCGCGTCTATCGCATCGAATTGAGTGATAACGCGCGGGGCTGGCGCTTGAGCGGGTCCAGTACGCGCACCTACAAGCAACCCATCGCCCTCGACGAGGCCGGTGACTGGAACACCCACTATGCGATTTACGGCACCGCGATAGACGGTGGCGGCGCGGGCGGCGGCGCTGTGCTGGGCCACATGGCGGACGGGCTCGACCCACTCTGGCCCGCCGCCGTCCGACAATGGTTACCGCGCTGGTGGACAGATCGAACCTTGCGTCGCCAACAGGTCCTGACCAACACCGCCGATGCTTATACCCGGCAACTGGATACCCATACCCGCAGTACCAACAGCGCCCTGGATCAGTATTATCGCCTGGAACCCAGCCAGCGCCAGGCGCGACGGGCCCAAGTCGACGGCGCCTGCGCAAATGATATCGACATTGCACAAAACCAATACCGTAACCTGGAAGAGCTGAAGCTATTGACCCATGGTCGAAAACGCACCCAGGCCGAGGCCATACAGAGCACCTGCGCATGGGTGGTGGTCGACCGCTCGTTACGTCAAGTGAATCTCGCCACGGAGTCGTTACTGGAGCACCTCAACCGCATTGATGAATTGATCGCCCGTTCCGAAACCCCCGGTCTCGACGCCGTCACACAACTGCAGCTGCTGGCGCAACGCAAGGCCATTCGTAAAAGTTTTCTGGGAGTGTTTGACCAACAGCACGCCGCTGTCGAGCAGGCCAATAGCTGGAACGCTCGGATCACCCATCGCACCCAAAAAAACAAAGTGAAGCCTGACCTGGATCACATTAACGAAAAACTCGGCGATACCACTTACGTTTATCTGAAAACGGCCCATCTGCTGGAAACCATCGGTCACTACGATGCTATCGTCGACCTGTCCTGGGTCTATTTTCATGGGCAGTTGAAAGAGGCACGAGACAACGTCGGACGCACGCTGCTTAATCAGCACCAACTTCCCGAGGTCCGTGCCAGCGCGGCCCAACGCAACAAAATACTCGAAGACTGCCTGGCGACTTACGCCCAGCTGCGCCGCAACTTGAATGCCTGGACGCTAGGCTACCCGCAGCACCTGGAACTGGCGCAAGTCGCGGTGTTCCTGGACAACCTGAAAAAGGTGGAAGACCTTGCCCGCGGCGCCATTAAAAATCGTCCCACCAGCGCACTCATCGAGAGACGCACGGGCAAAAAAATCTTCGAGACAGAAGACAATCGGTTGCTGATCGGTGTGGAAGACACCGACATAGCGACCCGTCAAAAACGCTTCACCATAGAACGTGCCGACGGCCGGACGGAAACCTGGCTACCTCGCTCCAGCGGCAAATATCACCTCAGTGGGCAAACGCTTGCGTCTCAACCTGAGTTGCCAACCCATCTCGGGGCGTTGCTGGCCGAGGCCAGAACACGACTGGGTGCCGCAGACGGCTACCAAAGCAAAGTACAAGGTTACGCGCGGCAACATATGCTGCCGATTGACCTTGAACACATGATGAGCAGCGAAGCTGCGGAATTCAACATGCGTGCCCAGGCCATCGAACGGCTATCGCCCACGGAGCCACTCGCGCAGCAATTGCGCGCTCGGGCGGATGAGTTTTTGCGCAGCGGACGCACACTGCGAATTGATCAGACCCTGAGCAGTAAAACCCCGACCGAGGGTTATCTGGACTATTTGCTGGAACAACAGGTTGTGGACATCCGTAAGGAAGGCGGATTACGGGACCTGGGTAAACGTCCTGACCGAACGCGGGATTTCCTGCAGGAATACGAAGTACGCGACCTGCGCAGCGAACCGGCGCAAACCCTGTGGTACGCCCACTTCCACTACACCTCGGCCAAGCCTCAGTTCAGCGACTTCGTCAAAGGTCATCTGAAACTGCCGGAACAACGCAACCTCGGCCTGAAATGGCAGCAGGCCGTGGCGGCCACCGGCGCACCGGTCGACGCGATCTGGCGCGGCGACATCGGCAAACCGCTGGGCAACAAACACTTTTCCACGCTGTAAAATGACAACGACGGGGCACGCAATGTGCCTCGTCGTGGACAGCGGCACCAACATGAGACAAACTCAACATTTTCGACTTGTCGACAAGTTTTACTCATGGAGCCCCCGGTGCTTGAAATCCGTCACCTCAAGACCCTGCACGCCTTGCGCGAAGCCGACAGCCTGGTGGATGCGGCCGATCGCCTGCACCTGACCCAATCAGCCCTGTCCCATCAGTTCAAGGAACTGGAGGAGCGCATGGGTATGCCGCTGTTCGTGCGCAAAACCAAACCGGTGCGTTTCACCAGCGCCGGCTTGCGCCTGCTGCAACTGGCCGACGCCACCCTGCCGCTGCTGCGCGCCGCCGAGCGCGACATCAGTCGCCTGGCCGGGGGCACCGCCGGGCGCTTGCACATGGCCATCGAGTGCCACAGCTGTTTCCAGTGGCTGATGCCAACCATCGACCAGTTCCGTGATGCCTGGCCGGAAGTCGAGCTGGACCTGGCCTCGGGTTTTTCCTTCGCCCCGCTGCCGGCCCTGGCCCGTGGCGATCTGGACCTGGTGGTGACCTCCGATCCGGTGGATCTGGCCGGGATCACCTATGTCCCGCTCTTCACCTATGAAGCGATGCTCGCGGTGGCCAATCAGCACCGCCTGGCCAGCAAGGCCTACATCGTCCCGGAAGACTTGCTCCCGGAAACCTTGATCACCTACCCGGTGGAACGGGATCGTCTGGATATTTTCACCCGCTTCCTCGAACCTGCCGACATCGAACCGGCCCAGGTCCGCACCTCGGAATTGACGGTGATGATGATGCAACTGGTGGCCAGCGGTCGCGGCGTGTGCGGCATGCCCCATTGGGCGCTGCATGAATACAGCTCGCGGGGTTACGTGAAAGCCAAGCGGCTGGGTGAGAAAGGTTTGTTCGCGACGCTGTATGCGGCGATCCGCGCCGACATGCTCGATGCGCCGTACATGCGTGACTTCTTGCTGACAGCCAAGGACACGTCGTTTTCGACGCTGGATGGGGTGAGTGCCGTTCGCTGAAATGCGATCACATGTGGGAGCGGGCTTGCTCGCGAAAGCGGTGTATCAGCCAACATCATTGTTGAATGTAAAACCGTATTCGCGAGCAAGCCCGCTCCCACAGGGGATCTGCGGTGGCTTCAGAGTTCGCGCCACATGTGGATTTTGTCGTAATACTCCTCCCCCACCTGCACCGCCATCGGTTCCAGGCCGAACTGAATGAAGCCGTTGCGCTGGTAGAGGCTGAACGCAGCATCGTTGCCGGCGGTGACGGTCAACTGGATCAGGCGCAAACCCGCATGGTTCCGCGCCTCGGCCAGTGCCGCCTGAACCAGTTGATAGCCGAGCCCGCGCTGGCGAACCGTTGGCGAGACGTACATGCCAAACAGCGTCACCTTGTGCCGGGCCTTTTCCCGAGACTCGAACGCGAGGCCGACGATGCCGGCCAACCGGCCATCCTCGAACGCCCCGAGCACCACATCCAGCTTGCTGGCCAGGCGCGACTCCCACCAGCTCAGCGGCATCGCCGCCCGCTCACGCACACTCGAGGTGAAGGCCTGCGGGTGCAGGTCGTAGGCTTCGAGCATCAGCGCCCGATAGTCAAGGGCATGGCTGGCATCCAGTCGCTCGATCCACATGCTCAAGCCATCCGTTTTTGCTCAAGCATCAGCCGCAGTGCCAGCCCCGACAATATGAAGCCCATGAAATAGCGCTGCATCGCCAGCCAGGTCGGGTTGTTGACGAACCACGAGGCGATACCCGCAGCAAACATGGCGATCATCAGGTTGACGCAGAAACTGACGCTGATCTGGGTCAGGCCGAGAATGATGCTTTGACTGAACACCGAGCCATGCTCCGGCGTGATGAATTGCGGAAATACCGACAGATAGAACACTGCGATTTTCGGGTTCAGGGCGCTGGTCAGAAAGCCCATGGTGATCAGTTTGCGTGACGAATCCGGGGGCAATTGCTGCGCCTCGAACGGCGAGCGCGCACCGGGCTTGACCGCCTGCCAGGCCAGCCACAACAGGTACAGCGCACCGGCCCACTTCAACACCTCATAGGCCATCGGTACCGCCAGGAACACCGCGGTCAAACCGGCAGCGGCAGCGAACAAATGCACGAAGAATCCGGCGACCACCCCAAGCAACGAGATCACCCCGGCCTTGCGGCCCTGGCAGATCGAACGGGAGATCAGGTAGATCATGTTCGGCCCCGGTGTCAGCACCATCAGCAACGCGGCAGCGGCAAAAATCAGCAAGTCTTGAAGCGGGATCATGGGCGAAGTCCTTTACGTAATGATCAAGTGATCGCGGTCAGCGATGCTCGATAGAACGGCAGGATCAGGTCCCGTGTCAATGGCGCCAGGCTGACACCGCCATCGGTGGCCGGGTCGATCCAGAGTACTTCTTCGATCTCCGCCGCCGGCGTCACGTCGGCATCGATGTTCAACTGAAAAATCTCGGCGTGTACGACAAAACCCGGCTCGTTGGCCGCCGGTGCCGAGAAGGGACCGAGGTAAACGGCCTGCGCCGGGTCGATGTCCAGACCCAACTCTTCTTCCAGCTCACGGGCCAGCGCATGAACCGGCAGCTCGTGAGGCTCAATCTTGCCCCCCGGCTGCATGAACGCCGTGGTGCCGCGCTTGCGCACCAGCAACGTGCGGCCGTCAGGGTCAATCAACAGGGCGGCGGCGATACGAATAGTGCCGGAGACTGGCATGGAAAGGGTCGACATAAACAGAAGGCCTTTGACTCAAAAACGCTAAGGATCACATGTCCGCCCTGTAGGAGCGAGCTTGCTCGCGAAAACGCATAAAACCAGATGCCCATCGGCGCACTCAGATTTATCGCGAGCAAGCCCGCCCCTACAGTTAACGCAATCTGTAGCAGCCGGACGCAGCCTTCGGCAGCTGCTACAAGGAAGGCGTAGCGTCTGGGTGCTAGCCCCTACAGTTTCCTTTATGCAGCTTCCTGGAAATCCATCTCCGGTGGCTGCCGACGGAAACCGCCGGTCAACACCGCCAGGTACACTACGCCAATCGCCAGCCAGCTCAATCCCAGATAAACCGCCAGATGATCGAGGCTGACCATCAGCCACAAATCCGCTGCCAGGCCGATGAACGGGAACAGCAGGAACAGCACCCGTTCACGCAGGCCTTTCTTCTCGCCACCGATCCAGTAATGGAAGATCACCGACAGGTTAACCAGGCTGAACGCCAGGAACGCGCCGAAATTGATGAATGAGGTCGAGGTGGTGACGTCCAGTTTCAGCGCCAGCAATGCCACCACCGCGCACAGCAGGATGCTGTTGATCGGCGTGCCGAAGCGTTCGTGCAAGGTGCCGAAAAACGCTTTCGGCAACACGCCGTCACGGCCCATGGCATACAGCAGCCGCGAACCGCTGGCCTGGGCCGACAGGCCCGAAGCGAACTGGCCGACGATCAGGCCGATGAGGAAGATCGAGACGAACAGGTCACCGCCGATGTTGCGGGCAATTTCATAGGCCGCCGAGTCGACACTCTCGAACTGGAACGACGGATGGGCGATCTGCACGAAGTACGACACACCGACGAAAATCAGCCCGCCGATCAGGGTGATCAGCATGATCGCCCGGGGAATGGTGCGGCGTGGATCACGGGTTTCTTCGGTCAGGGTGCTGACCGCGTCGAAACCGAGGAACGAGTAGCAGGCAATGGCCGCGCCGCTCATGATCAACGGCATCTGCATATCACCATTGAAGAACGGTTTGATCGACCATAACGGCGTGCTCGCATCACCACCGACGTAATGCACGCACAACGCGACGAAGGCGATCAACACCAGGAACTGCACCAGCATCAGCAAGGCGTTGATGCCGTTGGCCAGTTTCAGGCCGACGATATTGATCGCGCTGGTGATGCCGATGAACGCCAGCACCCAGATCCACTGCGGTACGGCCGGGAATGCGGAGTTGAGGTAGGCCGCGCCGATCAGCCAGATTGCCATGGGCAGAAACAGGTAATCGAGCAGCACCGCCCAACCGGCGATGAACCCCAGTTTCGGGCTGATGGCCTTGCGCACGTAGCTGTAGGCCGATCCGGCCACCGGGAACGCCGAGGCCATGCGCCCGTAGCTCATGGCGGTGAAGAACATCGCCACCAGTGCCGCAAGGTACGCGGCCGGCACCATGCCGGCGGTGGATTGGGCGAGGATGCCAAAGGTGCCGAGCACAATGATCGGTGTCATGTAGGCAATGCCAAACAGCACCACCGACCCCAGTGACAGGGTGCGTTGCAAACGAGCCATGAGCGACTACTCCGGAATTATTAGATTTATGGCAGAGCCGAGTTCGGCGCAAATTACGGGTGTTGCGTTGTTGTTATTCGGTGAATGATCAAGCAGGTGTGTTGTTTGTGCCGGCCTCTTCGCGAGCAAGCCCGCTCCCACAGGGGATCTCGGGTGTTCACAAGGCCAATGTGGGAGCGGGCTTGCTCGCGAAGGGGCCGGCACCAGCCACACAGAACCCGGATCAGCGCGCAGGAATCAGCAGCTCGCGCAACCCGCAGGCCCGCTCGACCACCTCTCCCGGCAACTTCAGCCGCTGATCATCCAGATAGCGATAATCCTGGCGCGCCGCCGTCAGCTGACTCAGGTCCAGCTCGACCGCAAACTGCCCTTCCTCGCGCCCGGCTTCGAACAACAAGGTGCCCAGCGGATCGACCAATGCGCTGCCGCCGGCAAACAGCAAACCACCGTCACCCGCTTCCACCCGGTTGACCATCAGCGCAAACGCCTGGTTTTCCTGGGCGCGGGCCATGATCGCGGTGCGGTGGGTCGGGCCATACGGGTCCATGTTGCCGTTGGTGACAATCAACAGTTCGGCACCCAGTTGCGCCAGGGCGCGGGCGCTTTCGGGGAATTCGATGTCGTAGCAAATCAGCAGGCCCACGCGCACGCCGTTCCACAGACAGGTGGCGTAGCGATCGCCCGCCTCGTAGACACCGCGGTCCGAGGCCCACAAGTGAGTCTTGCGGTACTTCAGCGCGATGCCTTCGGGGGTGATCAGCAGCGTGGTGTTGTAGAAACGGCCGTTGTCGTTTTCGGCCATGCCGATGGCCACGGCGATATTGTGCTGGCGGGCGGCGGCGAGCACCGCACTGACGGACGGTCCATCCAGCGGCTCGGCCACCTCGGCTACGGACTCAGCCGAAGGGAAACCCATCAAATGGCCTTCAGGGAACATGATCAGCTGCGTGTCAGCTGCGCACCCGGCAATCGCCGCCAGGGTGCGTTCGAGGTTGTAAGCCGTGTCATTGTCACGACCTGCCAATTGGGCGAGTTCGACCTTCATGGGTATTCCTTGTTATGGACCGGGCGGCAGAAAGATTGCCCGGTCGGTGTCTGTGCGCCAGTATGCGCAGCAAGCAACCGGGCGGGGAATCACGCCGCTGGGGTAACACGATAGGGGTAGATGCATGACACTCTCGTTGGACGACATCGCCTGGCACCGCTCGGTGGGGCAGCTGATCGACGCCCTGGACAAGCCCAATTTCTGGACCCAGCTGGTGCGTTTGCTGGATCAGTACGTGTCCTTCGACAGCTGGGTGGCCCTGCTTTTCAGTGCCGACCAGCGCCCGCAGGTATTCGCCGAATGCCCCGGAGAGGACGGCAGCCCCGACCAGTTGTTCCAGGATTACCTGCGCGGCCTGTACCTGCTCGACCCGTTCTACATCGCCTGCCGCGAGCAGTCGCGCACCGGGCTGTATCGCCTGTCGGAGGTGGCCCCGGAACACTTCGAGCTGACCGAGTATTACCAGCGCTACTTTCGTCTGAATGTGGTGGCCGACGAAATCCAGTTCAATTGTCAGCTCGAAGGTGACCGCACGCTGTGCCTGTCACTGGGCAGCACGCAGCGCTTCAGCAGCCAGCAGATCGCCTTGTTGTCGTTGATCCAGCCATGGGTGCTCGGTTTGTTGCGCCAGCGTCTACCCTATGAGATCAACGAAGTCGTTGCCCTGGCCCCCGCACCACCGCAAGCCGATTGGCGGGTACAACTGGAAGCTTCGGTGCAGCAACTCAAGGGCGCGCAGTTGACCGCCCGGGAACTGGATGTCGGGCGTTTGATGCTCAGCGGTTGCTCCAGTAAAGAAATCGCCCGCAAGCTGGAAATCTCGGTCGAAACCGTGAAAGTCCATAAAAAACACATGTACAGCAAGCTGGGGATCAAGTCCCAGTCCGAGCTGTTTTCGATTTTTCTCCAGGCACAAAATGCCTGAACGTCCTGTGGAGCGCTTTGCTTGTATGTGGGAGCGGGCTTGCTCGCGAATGCGGTGTGTCAGCCAAGCAGTATGCTGAAAGTGATTCCGTCTTCGCGAGCAAGCCCGCTCCCACAGTGTTTTGTGTTTAGCCAAATTTATTGAGTCCGAACCCAAGGAAACCGTATGAGCCTGTCACTCCTGAGCCGCTACGCCTTCTTTGCCGTCTGCGTGATTTTCACCTTCGCCAGCCTGCCATTTCTTGACTATGACTGGGTCTGGCCGATCACCGCCGTCACCGGTGTCCTCAGTCTGGTCGGTCTGTTTGATCTGCTGCAAGTTCCCCACGCGGTGCGCCGTAATTACCCGATCCTCGGCAATATCCGCTATCTGGTCGAAGGCATCCGCCCGGAAATCCGCCAGTACCTGCTCGAATCCGACAGCGACGCCCTGCCCTTCTCCCGGGCCCAGCGTTCGCTGGTCTATTCCCGGGCCAAGAATGAAACCGCCGACAAACCCTTCGGCACGCTGATTGACGTGTATCAATCGGGTTTCGAATTCATCGGCCATTCCATGCGCCCGGCTCCGTTGAGCGACCCGAGCAGTTTCCGCGTGACGGTCGGCGGCCCGCAGTGCACCCAGCCGTATTCGGCGTCGGTGTTCAACATTTCAGCCATGAGCTTCGGCTCGCTCAGCGCCAACGCCATCCGCGCCTTGAACCAGGGCGCCAAGCTAGGCAATTTCGCCCATGACACCGGCGAAGGCAGCATCAGCCCCTATCACCGGGAACACGGTGGCGACCTGACCTGGGAACTGGGCAGCGGCTATTTCGGTTGCCGCACCAGCGACGGGCGTTTCGACCCGGAACGCTTCGCGGCGCAAGCGCAAACGCCACAGGTGCGGATGATCGAAATCAAGATGAGCCAAGGCGCAAAACCGGGCCACGGCGGGATCCTGCCCAAACACAAGGTCACCAAAGAGATCGCCGAAACCCGCGGCATCCTGATGGGCGAAGACTGCGTGTCACCGTCGCGTCACAGCGCGTTTTCCACGCCCATCGAAATGATGCATTTCATCGCGCAACTGCGTGAACTGTCCGGTGGCAAACCGGTGGGGTTCAAGTTCTGCCTCGGCCATCCGTGGGAGTTCATGGGCATTGCCAAGGCCATGCTCGAGACTGGCATCCTCCCGGACTTCATCGTGGTGGATGGCAAGGAAGGTGGCACCGGCGCGGCGCCTGTGGAGTTCACCGACCACATCGGCGTGCCGATGCGCGAGGGCTTGTTGTTCGTGCACAACACCCTGGTGGGCCTGAACCTGCGGGACAAGATCAAACTCGGCGCCAGCGGCAAGATTGTCAGCGCGTTCGACATCGCCAGTGTGCTGGCCATCGGCGCCGACTGGGCCAACTCGGCGCGCGGCTTCATGTTCGCCATCGTTTTAACCCCTTTACTACTTGAACTATTTTGCTTTACTCAGAGAAACCAGAATACTGAACTTGATTGTCTGCAAGCCTAAAAACCGCTCGTCGTCCTCATCTTCCTCTCATTTGACACTCGTCCTAGTGACCGCTAAACCATTATGAACCCCAACTAATATACTGGTGGGCTTCATGATGCGTCGTACCGTCCACTCCATAATTGAGATACCTATCGCCGAAGGGGCGAAAGGCAGCAGTGTTCCGATACTTATTCTCGAAAACAGCGAAATAAGCCTGTTATGTCTCGCTTGGGCGCGAGATCTAATGATTAGTGAGGAGAACAGTCCTCCTGCCTTATACCAAGCCATCCAAGGAGTTGGCTTGTTCTATGACTTCTATATTCTATGTGAAAAAAGGCGTCCTTTATCTGCCGAAAACGTTAGCTGGATGTTGAGCAGATTCCTAGAAGCTCGCGAGCACGGCAATGAACTTCTTAATTGGGCTGCAGTCGGGCGAAAAACCGCTAGAAATGACGTGATACGAATAAGCTCGTTCAGTTTGTTTTGCGCAAACAACTTTAATCATTTCCCGATCAATACCCGTGAAAAAATGTTAATTAAGGATATGAGCTTTCAGGATCGTGCAACTTATTACAAAACTTTAGCTATTAGAGAAAAATGGGATCCACTATCACACTTAATACCTACGACTTCTATAGGAAAAGGCATCGTTAACGCATCATCTTTCAAAATTAGGAGCAGATCGCCAAGTCGCACTCATATCTACGACTTTTTTCCGCCCGAAAAAGTTTGGGCACTTATCAACGCAACCCCATCAACTCGTGACAAATTGTTTTTCATACTACTATTCTTTGGAGCTACGAGGGAGTCCGAACCCTTACACTTATTCGTCACTGACGTAAAAGTATTATCCAACGGTAGCGCCAGGGTAGTATTAGCAGATCCTATTGAAGCTCCTTACAATTGGGATGACACATTTCTAGGAAAACGTCACGGCACTCGGGCATTGTTTCTGAACGAGCGATACAGACTCGCCCCACGCAACAACCTAGGGGTAACCCATCCTTTGCGATCAGGGTGGAAGGGCATGGAATACAGCGCCCCTAAACGCAAAGAGGCAGAAATCGATTGGCTTGTCCCCGGAGTCGATAAGCTTTTTGCTCATCTACACAAACGATATATGAAAACCATTCGAAGATATGTGGAGGATACGCATCCCTACTACTTTGTTAACGAAAAAGATGGCGCTGACTTCGGAAAGCCTGTGAAGTTATCGAATATGATAAAGGCGTTTTATAGAGCCGCGAAACGCGTTGGGCTAGAGCCGTCAGATCAAGGAGTTAACCCTCATGGGGCTCGGCATTTTTTTGGTCATTTCTGTGCTTCCTATCTGAGACTTCCAATCGAAACGACGAAAATCATGATGAGACACGTAAGCTTACAATCTACCGAAGTTTATTATTCTCTGAGCATGGCCGTCGTCCGTGAAGATCTAAAAAAAGCACATGCGCGTATTTCTGAAGAGCTTCCTCAGTTCTGCGCCGAGGCACAGAAAGCATTGAAAAGGGAATCGAGCCATGACGATCGAGCATTTTAAAGCACCTGCCTCTGGTCGGATCATCTCTTTGAACGGCAGCTTGTCGGAAATCGAAATTCTTGAAGAAATAACTGTAGCCGAAATGAAAGAAATGATTTTTCGTTACGAGAAAACCAGAATTGAAGAACATTGGAAATCGAAGTTTCTCCTAACGAAAGAAGAAGGAAATTTCATAGTAGCATTCCAACCAATTATCCAGGCCACCTCGACAGGGCCAGCCCACCTACAAACGAAAGCCCTTCAAGAAGCACTAAAAACCAATGTACGTGGGCGAGAACTCATGGCCTTGATGCACTCATTGAGCGTGGCGGAACAGAAGAAAGTCACAACTTCCATGCTACCTGGTACACGAAACGAACTTCTTAGAGTAGCATCACGCCCAAACGAAATACTTGCTCCTGACTATCACTCTAAACTAGAGCAGTCAGCTAGTGTTGAATACTTCATAAAAAATTTAGGACGGGAACTGGTCAGTGGTAACCTTTATAAAGCATATAATCGCAACTTTGAATTACTGACGATGATGTGGGCAAAAAACTGGTTATTGTTCCCTCAAATGGTTTTTGACTGGCATGGAACGTCTTTATACAGCACTTTGACCAACCCTATTTATGGAGGAGAAAAAAGCTCACTAATTCTGTCAACTTATGCAGCACCAAAGAAAAAAGGAGGTGACAAGGGTTTTACGCATGCCTGCACCTTTTTTGCCACAACTGATGTCAACACCCATCAAGATTTTTCTGAAGACCTCATAAGGCGGTTCGAGGAGATCTGTATCGCACAAATAGAGCTTCAGTACCCTCCCGAAACAAGATACTCAGCTTTTTCGACGTTTCGTGGAAAAGCTCGATCTGTAGCTTTATGGCTGCTACAGACGATGAATAATATGAATCCTGAACACAGTATCGAACTTAAGAGACCGAAGAGAAATGATGTAGCTGATGAGGAGCGGCGCTTCGATGGGCGATTTCGATGGCTTGAGACAAAACGTCCAGAACTGAGCCTTTGGGCAGAGTTATTCGCACTTTTTGTTCAGTCCAGAGAGACAGCTAGAATCTCGAGCATTGTAGATCGGCTAAATACTTTCGGTGATTTTCTATGCACGCTAAATTCGCCGCCCCAAAAGCCGTGGCTTGTCGATCGGCGGACTCATATTAACGATGTAACGCGAATAAACCTCAAAACATACCGGCAACACCTGATTGACACCATCACGAGCAAGAGGAGGAGAAACGACAACATTACTACGATGCGCAAATTTTTTGACTGGCTGCGCGACTATCTAATCGCCAATGGCATGGAGGCAGATAGTAAATTTCCGGATCCTCTAAACGACTCGGACAGATTTGGAGGTGAGACAACAGCATCTAAAACATACAGAGACTCCTTACCCCCATACATCATCAATGAAATCAAGTCAGTCCTGATCGGAGATGATTTTGCATTTCCAAAAACTTATTTCAGATCAATGGTTCAAGTGAGGGATCAGTTCACCGGGCTTAGCGTTAAAGTTTTCGATCCTGGGCTTTGTATTTGTCTTTACACATTGGTAGACACGCCAATCAGAAGCCACCAAGCCCGATGGCTGGACTCAGGCCAGCTGGACGAATTCGTGTATAACGGACAGAAGCTTGTACTTAATTCTTATGAATTCGCAATTCCCGGTCGCAGAGAAGGAGCCTTAAAACTTGAACATGATAGCTTGAGGGCCGATACTTGGCTAGCCTTATGGATAAACACCAACAAAACAGCCTCTTATGATAGTAAAATAATTGGATATGCTATCCCGTATGTCTCCCCGTCCCTTGCCGGCTTATTGCAACAGCAAAGTGAGTGGCAAAACAATTATCTCCCTCCGCTGCGGGAGCCTCTTTCTTATTTCCATTATCAACAGGACTCTCGAGAACGTGAACGCCCGATCGGGGTTCATCGCCCGACTGTATGCCCACTTTTTCGGGATCCCAACTCGGCAGATCAAAGTCGCCCAATCGAATACTCCCGTTTAGCACGATTTTACACTGCCGTATTAGAACAGACCCAAAAAAATATTAAGCGCAAATATGGCCAATCGTTAAAACTTGTTACTTTCCCCAGCAAGGGAAGTCCCAAATGGGCGGTGGACTTACATTCGCTACGCGTAAGCGGCGTTACGAATCTCATTGAGGCTGGAGTACCACTCGAAGTAGTACAGCAATTTGTAACTGGCCACCACACTTTAGTTATGCTGCTTCACTATTTGAAATATTCTCCAGCGAAACTTCGTCAATTTATGGAGGATGCATACGAGCGAATGAAAAGTGATATCGACTTTATAGGGTCAGAGGCGTTCCTCGAGTCATTGGACGAATTCGCTCCCTTTCTCCTTGGGCAGGAAGGGGCTGGAGGTAGTGCAGGGCTTACAGCGCTCAAAGAGAGAGACGGCATTTTGACCATTACCTCTGATGGTATCTGCCCTGGGACTTCCTGCAGCAATGGCGGCGCACTGGAAAGCATTTCACAGGACAAGTATGGCCCAGTACCTGGTGGCAAGCGCTGTGGTTTATGTCGCTTCTGGCTGACCGGGCCCGCTCATCTCCTCGGCCAAGTTACAGCGGTTAACAACTTGGCGTTCACCATCCGAAAAAAAGGACTCGAAATAGCCACACTAAACGATGCGTGCCTCGATGCCGAGGATGAAGGCAACACCCGAAAAGCACGAGAAATTCGTGACCGAATAGATCTGCTCAATCGCGAGTTGGACATTGACATTAATGAATGGGCAGCTAGATACAGATACGCAGAGCACTCTATCGTACTTATGGACGATTATCTCGCTACAAAGAACCGGATCATTACAACCGATGCTGCGTTGCCAGTACCTATTTTGACTTCTAGTCCAGCTCACGAGCTTAAGCTGACACTTGAGCAAGCTCATGAGTTTGCTCTTCTCGACCAAATTACTCAGATGAGCTTATTCACCACGGGCTTTACCAATAGGGAGGCCGAGCTGGAGAAAAATACCATTCTATCTAAGATGATGGTGGCGAACGGGATGAAGCCATTCTTGCTGACATTAACGACCGAACAGGCGCATGAAGCGGCAAATATGTTATCCGCGCTAATACTCCAGCAAGTGAATACTCAGGAGCTGGACGAAATTTTGAACGGGACTCTTCCTTTGGACAGGTATCCAAATCTGGAGAGTGCATTTAGGTTGTTGGAAAACAGTGCTAATAGGGAGGCGTTGAACAAGCCGGGAGAAATGAATCGCTTGGCGTCGCTCATTATGCCTCAAGATTTCCAAGATAGCGGGAAGGATGATGACAATGAAGAGGAGCTCTTTGGATGAGCCAGAGTGAAACGGTAGCAAAGGTCTGGCAAGAGTTGATGCAGAACTCGACGAATCCCAGGCAGCAACAATCTCTTGAGCGAATAAAAAGGGCTTGCGACTACCTTGAAGAGCAAGGCCTGAAAATCAGTGCGGGATCCGTCGAGCGCTACTGTACAGATCATGACTGGGATGGCCCCAAGGCTCAGTCCATTAGGAACTCACCTGTTCTCAAAAAGCTCCTCGAGCTTAGACAATCATCCCAGATTTTGAGGCGAGATCGAAAAGCGAATAAGCCGATGATGCTTATTCCTGATGAAACGGTGCGAGCCTACGTCGCGATGCTTGAAGAGGAGCGTGACCAAGCTATCGCAGATCGGACGCGCATCATGGAAGGGCTGCGCAGTATCCCAGGAGTACCTGTTGATAATTTCCTCCGCGTTGGATTTGGTGGTGTCGCAATATCCGCCCCTCCGGCTAAGGCAAAACCTGAGATTTCTCCAACATTGAGAGAGGCAGTATGCCGACTGTTGAATCCAACGCTTTTGGCAGACTGTGGTATGAGCCTCGAAAGAGAGCGACTAAGGCAAAAAACCACCAATAACATTCTGCTGGAGAAGCAGCATGTCACGGCACTTCGGATCCTAGTCAGTGCTGATGACGATAAAGATGTGAGGTAGCGACTTCATCTGCGCAAATCTGCACTAGTTTTCAGTTCACCGCTTTCAGTTTTCCGGAGACGATCATGGCGAACGGCAAGCAGCTGGCAGAACAAAATCTCGCTATTTTCATCGGTTGGGTCGCAAGCAAGAACGACACGGATTTCCGAAAGATTATCGCTCGGGGCGTGCTTTCAAGAACTGAGATCGCCCGTGAGTGCGGCTTTGCCAAGTCAGCTCTAAACCAGAATCCACGCATCAAGAACTCTTTACACGCCCTTGAGGAACAGTTGCGCGCTCGCGCTGTACTACCCCCGCGCGCTCCACTTCCCGACACGGAAGTAAAAGGTGGAGCAGAAACTTGTAGAAGCGAAATGAGCGTGGCCGATCAGAATAAAGCAGAACGTGCTGCTATCGAAGGTCGAGAGTCAGAGCTACTGCACAGGTTGCAGTTAGAGAACGCCAATCAAAAAGCTGAGATCACCGAACTACGACGCCGGCTGTCTAAGTACGAATCCTTGCACCAGGCGCTGGCATCAACCGGACGTGTGCCGCGATGAACGGGCAATCATCCGGCGAGCAAACATCCCGTCACCAAGTTCCCCGTCCGCCCCAGAATCAGCGGCTCATCCGCGTGCTCTCCATTCGCTGCGACAATCCTCTTGGTTACGGTGGCTGCATCTTTTTCGGCATCGAGATCGATGAACGCGGAAGCCCATCGCCGTCCCCAAACCAATTCGTGGTGGTCGCTCGTAGCAAACTTTTAAAGGATGTGTCGGTTGAAGTGGGCCAATGGTGGCGCGTCAGCGGCGAAGCCAATCCCTACACCCGAGTAGTTAACGGTTTCCGGGTCGTCGAGCAACAGATCGATGCTGAAGATCTACAGATGACGCTGCCGACAGGGCACCACATTATTTCGCTGCTTGCCGAGGGTGGACGTTTCGCAAGTATTGGCAATGCGAAAGCCACGCGGCTCTGGGAGACATTCGGAGCAACGCTCACGGAAATTCTCGATCGAGGTGATACCACCGCACTTGCGACCGTACAAGGAGTAAGTCCTGAGAGCGCTCAGACTATGGTCGAGGCTTGGCACTCCTATCGGGAGACTCCCACGCTCCACTGGTTGCACAAGCATGGATTTAATGTTGCTCTTGGAAAAAAAATTATTGAATATTTCGGCACCCAAACGTCGAGCCTAATAGAGGAAGACCCCTACCGGCTCCTATCGTTTCTCGCGAGTTGGAGCACAACGGATAGTTTCGCCAGGACTCAATTCGGAGTGGCTGATGACGACCCACGTCGGCTGCAGGCAGCGATTGAGGAAGCACTTTATAGGCTTTTCGCGGATGGACACACCGCCGCTACACGGCAGATGGTAATGGCGCGACTCTCCTCAATTCTGGGTGACCAGACATCTATTTTTCAATGGCGTCCGCTGGCAATCAAAGCGTTGGAATCTGGTCTCAACAACGGTAGTTATCTTGTCGACGACGCAGAGCAGCTTCACCAGATTGGCGCTTACGTGATGGAGTCCGCTGTCTCCAAGACACTTTTAACTCACCTTTCTCGTGATCATAAACAGCTTCAGTTAGACGCTGCCGGCATCGATGCGATCATCAACGGATTCGAAATTGATGAGCAATTACTACTCACCGACGAGCAACGCCAGGCGATCCACATGGCAGCCAATAATTCCTTGGCACTGATTACGGGCGGCGCAGGGACTGGCAAGACCGTCGTTCTGAAAGCGCTGTACCGCGTGTACGACCAGATGCATTTGAGGATTATCCAGGGGGCAGTCGCAGGCCTCGCTGCAAAACGTATGTATGAGGCAACAAACAGACCAGCAGCGACAATCGCAAGCTTACTGCTAAATGTCAAAGATCAAGACCTGGTAGATCCATGTGTTCTAGTTCTCGATGAAGCAAGCATGGTGGACATCATCACCATGTATCGAATCGTAAATTTGCTACCCGATCATGCTCGAATACTCATGGTAGGAGACCCACATCAGCTCATGCCTGTAGGCCCTGGCCTCGTTTTACATGCGTTGGTCAACGTTCCTCAAATTCCAAATACTGAGCTTAAAGTTGTAAAGCGCCATGGTGGTTCTATAGCTAGCACTGCGGCCTCAATACGCGAAGGTGTATGGCCAGAAATGTCCGCAGAGGAATCACAGATGTTCGCCTTTTTACCAATTCAGAAGAACGCCGTCTATTCAACGAATTCCAGCAACTGCAAAATCGACGAATTCCAAGGGCAAACAATTGCCTCCGAGGTATTGAGGTTATATTTGCAGGCCCCTGACATCACGCAGATTCTGAGTCCCCGGAAGAAGGGGGACGAAGGCGTTCACGCGTTGAACAAGCTTTGCCAGTGTAGCGTCGCACCAAACGCACCGAATCTCATGGTCTGGAGTAAAGAGTTCGATTGCTTGGTTGAAACTAAATTCCGCTTGGGTGACCCCGTTGTATGCCTGCGCAATCTGTGGAACGTGAGTCTCCAAAATGGATCGCTTGGGCGGGTCACTCAAATTGAACACACTCCTCTGGCGCTTCGCGACGACGAGGGTCGCACCATCGGCTACGCGATAGCATGGGTTGACTGGGACGACGGTATTCGCCGACCAGTAACAGAGGATCTTCTCAACGATTTGGACTTGGCTTACGCCCTCACTGTGCATAAAGCACAGGGGTCGCAATGGCCACGAGTGATTGTCTCGATTACTGGGAATCGTTACCTGGATCGAAGCTTGATTTACACTGCGATCACAAGAGCGCAACAACAGGTGCTGCTCGTAGGTGATGAGGCTGCAGCACGCAGAGCTGTACAAGCACTGCCGCACTTAGATCAAAGATGCACCGGTGTCCTGTCCATGCTGACCTCAATCGACACTTCGGTCGAGCTACCCTCCGACGACTCCACTACTATTTCCAGGTAATCCGCCTGAAGCTGAGCCCAAGGGCCAGAAATCACACTTCCTAAAATAGCTTTAGCTCTCCTGCCCTGTAGGCCGCCTCGTGAGTCCACGCACCGCGACGGAGCTGTTCCTGTCGGCCTATTATGTAATTGGGGGTGTGAACAGCTCGAATAGGTGCACTCTAAATCGTGGATCGAATAGGCGAGCTCACTGAGGCTTGGCATAGCGGAAAATAATGATGATTGACGCGAACCGACATTGGCCAATGGGACACCAAACATGGACAAGGGAATCGAATTCGTGAACAACACCTACGTCGCCCAAGCCAAAGCCCATCTGTCTGCGATTGGCGTACACCAGCTTTCGGAAGGGGTATGGGCGTTCACGGATGTTCACACTGCCAGCCAAGCCTACATCCACCACTCACTTCAACCCCTCGCCCTGGCTGCCTACGCGGTAGTGAACCCAACATTCGCTGCTGGCCGTTTTCCCAACATCTCGGCAACTGGGTCAATTCGGCGTCAGCTCCAAAAACCAGTTCCATCATGTAGCGTCTTTACCCGGCTCTTTAACCTCCAAGGCCTGCCGGGCTAGCTCTGCCTCCTGAACCTCCCTAACTTCCTTCAGCATCGCAGCACACGGGCCTAGTTCAACCGTGACGTCATCATCAGCGGGTTTGAGGTCGAACGCTTCCCCTGGGAAAAACGATCGAAACTTCCTCATGGCATTCTGGAGCAACTCGACACCGTCAACATAATCACCACTGTACCTACCGGATTTTGAGTTGATCTGCCAGGCGTTACTTCCTGCTTTCCAGAGCTCGCCAGCGATACGGGCTGGCTTGAAACCAGTGATGCTTGGATGCCCACATTTCTCCGGTCTGCCGTCTATGTCCACGATGTGTTCTTTACCAACGATCAGCGCGCCGTCATGAGCAATCGCCCAGATTAAGTAATCAGTGGATTTCCGGTTGAACGAGTTATGTAGCTGTACCAGACGCTTCCCAGGAGCATCATAGAGCGGTTTCGAAGTGTTGGGATTGTGAAAGATTTCACCACCCTGCACCTCGAGCGCCTTCAAATAAAGCGGGGCCCTTACCTCTCCGTAGCTCTCATTCAGATATGTCTCCATCGACTCATCCTCCTCCACCAAGCGGCGCAGGAAAGACTGGAAGAACGTACCATGCCCCTCTGTCTTCAATAGATCGGCGTGGATGATCAAGTATCTCAAGTAAGGCTCAGCCAAAAGCACGTCGTCGAGATAGACAGCGGTGACAGCATCTCCTTGAGGAATGTCGGTAGCGTCAATGAGCACCTTGAAGGCTGGCTCGCCCTCATGAAAAAACTGCGCTACCCATTGGAATCGTGCAAAGCCCTGGGTCAAAAATCCGACCTTCAGCTTTCGCCATTCGCGTTGCCGACTGTCAGAGAGCTGGTATTCATTCGCCGGGTCACTGATTCCCTTGTCGAAAGGCAATTTTGTCTGACGTATCTCTTGCCGAAGGCTAGAAATCTCGCGCAATCGAATCTGGAAGGACAGATTGTCCAGGTTCAAATAATGTCCTGGAGAGATTCTCAGGGCATGAACAATTGCGTCACAGGTGCCACGTGCGTAATCGAACGGCAACCGAGTTTTCTGATCGGTAAGCGCTATCAGTACACTGGGGACGATCAATTCTGAAGGTTTGCTCCAGTTCCCGTCCTTGTCCATTGACTGGATACCGAGGGCCCACTGAGCTGGGATAGCCTCATGAGGCAAATAGTCAGCGGTAGATACGATCTTAGCTCTGGTGTATGGGCCGTAGCGATCATCGTGAACATACAAAACTTCTTCCGCATCCGATTTGTACCCCAAGATGCAGATCGCGTGTCCACCCCTGTAGGTAAGACCCGCCCGCTTCGCTCGTCCTTTAGGCTTTATAGCAAAAACGTCACCCACGAATATCATGGGCAAATGACTTTCTATGTGGCCTATGACCGTCGAAACGAATCTGTGCTGATCGACACGCTGTATGCTCTCGAGATGATGACGAAGCCCTTCGGCGTCGATTGATCGAAGAATCTCTTCAGTGCTTAGGTCAGTGTTAGGAAAGCTGTTGGACGAACCTTGTCCGTCATTCAACGCATTCATCGTAATTTCACTGCACGATCGAATGCTTCGTACACTACGCCAATTGAGCGCATGGAATGCAGCCCAGATTGCCGTGGTGGCACAGGCGGCTACGACCTTATCCTGTTCCTGAAACGCTATCGAGTCGACACTCAGTTTGATACCAAAGAGGTCGACCTCATACGGGCGATGAAGCCTGCGCTTTCGTCCTGGTGCTGCGACCTCGTCATCCATCACCTTGAGACACGTCTTGCCAATGAATGTCTTGGGGAGCGGCTTGATGACCATGAACCCAAGGTAAGACGATTTCATTTGGTCGACGATGGCTTGAGAGTTTTCCTCCCCCTCCAACACCGAGCTAATGCATCGGTGGTCAATGGTGTTGGCGAAGAAGTGCATTCGCGCGCAATGATGCCCGTCGTTGCGATATCGCTTGGCGTAATACCGGGTAAAATCCTCCAAGAAGTCCTTGTCGATGTAATCGAACTCAAGCAAAACGCTTTTGGCCCCCAAGCGTTTTAAGTAGTTGTAGGCGTACCCAACCTGAGCTTTCCCCAGGATGTCAGGGAATTGGGCGCCGAAGCACTCTCGCACCAGGTTCGTCATCGTTTCCTGTGCGAATTGGGATACTAGATAAGGAATCATCGGCCAAAAAAAAGCAGCCATGAGGCTGCTTTCCTAAAAAGGGGTGGTTAAAGGCTGCAGGTTTTAGCCAGCTGCTCGCGGGTCACTGCCTTGGCAGCAACGCGGCATTCAAACGCACGATCAGCTTCGTCGAGCTGACGGCGCACCTGTTTGAAATGCTCCTTCACGGCGCGATCAAACCTGTTCTCATCAGGGCGGGAGGCGGACATTAGTGCTTTCAGGCTCATGGTCTTCTCGTCAAAAATGCACGTAGGTACAGCGTAGCAATGGTACTTCGCTTGAGGCAACGGCAACGAAAGGTGTTACGAAACAGGATGTGTGCCGATTCGGTTCGAGGCTGAATCTCACACCAGTCGTTCATTCTATAGCCAGCGTTCGGGCTTTTCACTAGCTATTTCTCGCTTGCAGCCGTTTTTTCACGAACGGTGTTATCTCACGCTTCACTCACTCCAATTGAGACCACCGGCTAGCCAATTGGTTTACCGCTACTAGAATCACCGACTTCTACGGTGGATTAGATTGCGTTGCAACCAGTTAATCGGCCTGTAACGGCATTTATTGAGCGCTCGCCACTATGGTAGTACATCTAAGCGGGATCGTCGTGGCAACGGCGTGGACGATAGAAATCGGAACGCATCGCCAATCGTCGGGAATTCGACGGATCGGATCTAGGCTAGATGCTTCCGATCTGTTCGGCTAAAGGAGTCGCAAGCACAACTCTCCCGCAGCGCAAGAAGCTCATCATGCTGATCCCTCCTTAGGTAAGAAGGGCATTCCTCGCAGATAGGTAAGCCCAAGCAACCGTGCACTGTACTCATGCTGCCAATGTCATAGATCGCCAGAGTAATGACCAGGCTGCAGGTCAGTGCCCGTAACGGCCCCAAGTGTTCAGATGCGTCCAGCCCGCGGATTGCTTGGCCTCGGGCACAAGGTTTGGATGACACTCAATTAGGCTGGAGCCACATCCCCTGGCTTCGCTTTGCATGAAAATCTTTTACCTCATTCCACGTCATCTTGATCGCGATGTTCATTGCAGACGACTCATCTAGGACATAAACCTCAACTTCAGGATCACTGATAGGAGAAAGGAGCCTAAAAGGCTCTACCAATCGGCCACTACCCACCATTCCATTTTGGCTGAAAATGATGGCTGGACAATGATCCCCACTCTCAAACAGTGCCCTTATTCCTCCCTTCAGCCACTCCCAATCGACCGATATGGGAAAAGGGGGACGGGTGGTGTGGAGGACAACCGGAATTATGGAGTCTGCACCTTTAACTATACTGTCCGGAAACGCCGCCAGTAGCTCTTTGGTAGGAATGGTATCGATCACCTTACTCACTTCTTGCGCATCGCTTAGCATGATCTCAGAGCCTAGATATGATTCCATGAACCCTATGAAGTGAAGGAAACCAGAAGCCTGAAACATTTTGCCTTGGCTGCCCTCTGCCCGAGACAGTAAACCTTTGACCATATCGCGGATGATCGAGGCTGCCGCCTCCGACTCATTCGGATCAGCTCGTCCGATGGACTGGGCATCCAGCAGGCTAAAAAGCCAGACATGCCGATAACCTAGATCAAAGCATGCTTGGTGAAATGGATGCCGCGTACTGATGAGATCCGAGCTTACCCATTGGGCTAGCTGTACCGTGGCCTCCACACGCTTCGCCGGATCCCTTGAAAGCATTGGCATTGGGGTTACGACCTCTTCAGTGATGTCGTACATTTGCTTCATCTCTATCGCGAAGCGCAGGGCCTCCAATTGAGCCCACTCCACCAAAGGCTCGTACTTCGCTGCTAACTCCTTATCAGGAGCTGTATTGAAAGCAGCGACCAAGAGATCCCCGAGCACGCGACCAGTCAAAAACGCATCGCTGCACTTGATCACTCCTCCCGGAAACGGAGTCCCAAGCGAAAGATTGGCCACCAAGGTCATCGCAACTGCAGGATCTGTCCAATCCAGCTGATTAAGTCCCACAAATGGCATGTAGTTCTCACGGACAGCCGGATTGCAGACAAACTCTCGGGCATGCTGTCCGAGGCTACCCCAAAAATCGAATCTCGTTGGTACGGCTCTGTGGCGATATTGTTGGGTCTTCAACTGCCAATGGAAATCTGCGCCAAACTCAGGATCAAAATGCTCTTTAAGTATTGGGAATGCTGCATTGGCGATGTCATAGACAGTCGTAGGTGTCTGCCCTAAAAGGTCATCTCTACGCTCATGAAGAAACGTCGTAGCTTCCGATTCTCGCTGCGGCAATCCGTGGTCTCGGCACCACGCATGCATTGCATAAGGATCAATGGCAGCTAACGTGATACACCAACGGCCACGTCCAAAGCCATTGACGTCACGCCAAAGCATCATGAAGCCATGCGACCCCGCCCTGTCCCCGGCACGTGCAATTACATCCATGGCGGTAAGTACGACCCTCGGAGGCCAGGACACATCATCTTCATTGTCTCCAGCGAGATCGATATCGTCTTGCTCGGCTTCCAGATCATCAATACCTTTGTAAGCCAGATAAAGATCAATTGAAGGGAGCGCTTCGGCGGGAAGATTGATACTTCCGGTTAAATGCCAAGCCTCAGGCAGGTGCGCTATCAGGCCAAATCCAGATTCACCGTTGGTCAACTTGAGTGCCAAGCACTGCTTACCCGACCAGGCGTTCATGCTACCCACGGCATGGACGAGCAGCGTCGCCCAGTCAGCCGCAACGACCACGAAGCAAACGTCGAAATTACCCAAGAAGGGGAGCATATTTCGAAGCTCTTGCTCATACCCTGCAAGCTCAGTAACTGTTTGCCGCTCAGTTTCGCTAGCCCGCTTGACCTCAAAAACCACCAGTGTTTTCGTCTCAGGATTGAAACAGAGAATGTCAGGACGCAGCACCTCCCCAGTAGTGACTGAGATGCTGGTATTGATCGAGATGATGTCCAGTAGGCTCAAGCGACTTAGAACGTGGCCTGCTGCCTCAGCAGAGGCTCGTCGGGAGATGTAATCGATACCAAAGGACGGAAGGAAATACTCTTGGGGAGCAGTGTCAGTTAAGGAGGTGATCGCATCTCTCCCTTGGATCGAGTCGAGCAACTCCTCTTTCTCGATGAGCTGTATTAGCCAGGAAACGACCTCAGATTCAGGGGAAAACTTGACCTTTGACATATACCTTCTCTGTGTTGGTGGCAGACGATCCGTGCACAAAGGCGCTTGGGGCGATCATTTAGGTTAGTTCAAGGTACCCAAAAAGAAGCTTATTGATCGCCAAGCTTGATACCGAGCTGCCCTTACAACCTGATTTCGTAAAAATCCTCCCTTTGCCCCCACCGTCAATGCCAGTAATTTCCAATGTATTGCGGTTTTTAGCACTCGATCACAGCCAGGAAATTGGGTATCAATAGGCCATTAGGTTCACATTTGTCTTAACCGCAGAAGTACGCTTAAACCTGGGCAGTGAATAGTCCAGGCTATGGAAGCCCTGACCAAGGATTAGAGATGCCGGCTATCACCAAACTGATGCTCCAGAACTTCAAGCAATTTCCTACTCTCGAGATGGATTTTGACCCAGGTACGAATGTGCTCATCGGGGATAACGAGACGGGTAAAAGCACCGTGTTGCTCGCGATTGATCTAGTGAACAGCGCTAGTCGTAGCCGCGTCGAGACTCTTGGGCTAGAAGCGATCATTAACCGGCAAGCAGTCCTAGCCTTCCTTGAAAGCGAGAAAAAAATCTCAGACTTGCCGGTCGTGATGGTCGACGTTTTCCTGCAGGAAGGAGATCAACCGTACTTGAATGGTCGACAGAATCAGATAGGTGATGATTATGACGGCATACGGATGAGAATCTCCGTTCCAGACGACTACCATCTCGCGATCAAACAGATGTTAGAGAACGATCCTCAAAATTTCCCTTTTGAATACTATTCCGTCACGTTCCACACTTTTTCCGGAGACCCACTCAACAGCTACCGACGCCCACTGAAGCACCTTCATCTGGACAGTTCGCGGATCGACAGTGAATACGCCGCCAGGGAATACACACGAGCGGTCTTCGGCCTCCATGCAGAGATTGCCGAGAGACATCGACTCGAGAACCTTTACAGGAGGGGCAAGGAGGGCTTCCGGGACAAACAGCTGAGTGAGCTCAATAAGAAGCTCCCACCCTATGAGTTCGGAATCCGCAGTAGCACCCGGGCGAGTTTAGAAACGGATTTGGTGATTACCCAGGATGGGATATCGATTGAAAATCGAGGCAAGGGCGCACAGTGCTTTATCAAAACTGAGTTCGCTTTAGGTCGACGCGATGTGCAAGGAGGTCTTGATGTGTTGCTGCTTGAGGAGCCTGAGAATCACCTCAGCCATTCCAACATGAAAAGGTTGGTCGAACGACTTGCTCACACTGGATCAACACAGCTTTTCATCGCCACCCACAGCAGCCACATCTGCTCCAGGCTCGATCTCCGTAACGCACTACTGCTCGGTACTCTTCAAAATACGGGTCAACTGAAGGCACTTTCTCCTAAGACCGCAGGTTTTTTTATGAAAGCGCCGGACAACAATGTGCTGGAGTTTGCCCTTTCGAAGAAGGTCATCTTGGTCGAGGGTGACGCTGAGTTCATCCTGATGGAAGAACTGTACAAACGCATCTCTGGTGGGTGCACACCACAAGCCGACCATGTTCACATCATTTCGATTGGCGGCACTAGCTTCAAGCGCTACCTAGAGCTCGCAAAGCTTTTAAACATTAAAGTCGCAGCGATCAGGGACAACGACAAAAATTATGAACAGAACTGCGTAGAAAATTACGAAGGGCACACCTCCGACAACGCCAAAATTTTCTCTGACAAGGATGGCAAGCGCTACACCTTCGAAGTCGGTTTGTACCTGGACAACAAGGAAATCTGCGACGAGCTCTTCGGCGAGGATCGAAAGACCCTGAGTGTTCAAGACTACATGCTGAAGAACAAGGCAGAGGCGGCCTTCGCGTTGCTTGAGGGCAATCATCAAAACCTAACTGCTCCAAGCTATATCAAGGAGGCAGTAGCATGGATAAGAGGGTGATTTTTGCGGTAGCTGGCTCTGGGAAAACTAGCGAGATCATCAACAGACTGAACGCAGGCAAGCGTGCCATCCTTATTACTTACACTGAAAACAACTACAAGCATCTCCGAAACAAGGTCATGGAGAAATTTGGGAACATGCCTAGGCATATCAGCGTCATGACCTATTTTTCGTTTTTGCATGGCTTTTGTTACCGCCCATTGCTCCAACAGAAAATGAAAACTAAAGGTCTCTATCTCAAGCTGCCTGCAGAATCGGTAACACGGGCCAGAGACAAAATGTCTCACTACCGCCACTCCAGTGGACGGCTCTATTTCAACAGGCTGGCGAAATTTCTCGATCAAACTAAGTCATACGACGACGTCATAAAACGCTTGGAGCGGTTCTACGATCAGATCTTCGTCGATGAAGTTCAGGATTTTGCCGCGAACGACTTCAATTTTTTGATGGCCCTATCTCCTGCCAAGACAGAAATGCTTTTAGTTGGGGACTTTTACCAACATACATTCGACACCAGTCGAGATGGGAACATTAACTGCAGCCTTCATAAAGACATAGCAAAATACGAAAAACGGTTTACGACTGCTGGCTACAAAGTCGACAAGGAAACGCTCAAGGCAAGCTGGAGATGCGGAACAACAGTTTGCGACTTCATCAGAGCGAACCTCAAAATCGAAATCTACCCAGTCAATGATAGGCAAACCGGAATAATAAAAATTCAAGATCAAGCCTCTGCCGATTTGATTCGCAGCGACAACAGTATTGTAAAACTATTCTACGATACACATCACCGCTACGAATGCCATTCAAATAACTGGGGGGCATGCAAGGGTCTAGATCACTACGAGGACGTTTGCATCATCCTGAGCAAAATCCAGTGGCAGCAATACCAAAATGGGCAGCTGTATAAAATGAAGCCTAGAACCAAAAACAAACTCTATGTGGCGTGCACTCGTGCGCGCGGCAAGATCTACTTCGCGCCCGAGCATTTTTTTGCGGAGCGCAAAAAAAATTGAGTCCCTCTGCAACGGAGTTTCTATGCCTTCAATGACGCCCTCCGAGTACGCAATGCAACTTCGAACTGACGGCGGCCCGTTCGTTATATTTGAATTACTGGACGGTAATAAAAATATTATTACTGGGAGATCTGAGAAAGATCTGGAGCGCGCTGAGACTTCTAAAGTCTATTATCGTGATGTGCCGACCTACAACGGGAGCGAACTCCCCTGGCTGCTTCTTATCGAAGCACAAAGGGACATAATTATAACCTATCCTCTACAAGCCAGAATTGGAAAGCAAGACTATGGAGAACCAAAATATAATCAAATAACCACAATTGCTTTCGACGATAACGCCTCAGGAAATTTACCTTTTGAAGAGGATGGTCTTGAAGAGTTACTTAGAAAACTTCCTAGGGGTTTTATAAAAGACTGGCGATTTGGATTAGGCATACTCTACGACTACAGGTATATACCCAACGCCATTGAGGAAATGGATGAAATCACCACCATCATGGTCATAAGCGGTGATCAACCTTACCCAACGGAGACTGAAGGCGATGTGTTTTTTCTAGGAGAGAAAAGATTTGAAAACCTGAGAGTAAAAATAGATCAGCTTGATGGTAAATACAGTCGCGAGCGTAGGAACGATATGCAACTACTTTGCTATTCGTCGCTGCTGCATGAATCCCTGCCCAATAAATACCCTGCGAAAGCAAGAAAGCTTCCCCCTGACCTCTTGGCCGAACTGGTGGCTTTGGGAAGCTCCAGCCCTCCCTTAACCAAACGTGATCGTAAAACTGTGGTTGATCTGGTGGAGAAGAATCTTCCTCCCCTTGCCAAGGACGAACGGAAGACACTCTACAAGCTCAAATCCGACATTGAACTCGTCACCTTAAGTGAGCTAATCACCGTTTATGAAAAATTACTTGAAGGGAATAGCAATGAAGAGCGGTGGCAGCAATTCTTGTCTGAAAACGTATTTATCTTGGACTTGGCTTTTGGCTACCCAGTTAAGATGATAGGGGAAAAACCGTATGTTGGTGGTAAAGGATTTAATGGCCAAGGTGGTCAGTTTAGCGACTTCGTGATGGCATCAGAATCTACCTCCAGCCTAGCAATTATCGAAATCAAGGCACCGTCAAAAGAACTGTTATCCGCGACTGAATATCGCACAACCGTATATGCACCATCAAGGGAGCTAAGCGGATCAGTGAGTCAGGCACTAAGCCAGAGAATTTCTCTTCAACATAATTTCTTTTCATTAGCTAATAAACTCACAGAGCGTGTGAATGCGGTCACTGTACCTATAGTCATCATCATAGGAAGAAATCCAATTGAAGAGCAAAAACGAATCTCGTTTGAGTGCTACCGAAATAGTCTACGGGATGTATTTATCATTACGTTTGATGAACTTTTGCTGCGCTTGAAGAGTATCTACAGAGCGCTGCAGCCATCGCTCTTGTAGGCCACTGACGGGTGCGCTGTGTCGAACACTCCGGCCATCAGGCTCCAAGCGACTGACACCACGCATAGGTTGTAGACCGAAATCCAAACATAGAAAGTGCGGGCCAAGCGATGACTCGAGCGCAAAATGATTTGAACACAACCTCCCCTCTTACCGCCCGCGAGGTCTGCCAGATGCTGACGGACGTCGCACTCGGTAAACGCATCATGACGCGAAGCTCCACGCAGTCCTGGAGCGAGATTTATCACGGCCTCATGCCCGTGGAGATTGATGACTGGGCACTCACCCTCTTCAATGACTGTGACACCCTGGACTACTGCGAGTACTGCAGGTCGCCTGATGGCCGAGTCGGGACTCTTGAACTCTGGCAGCGCGACGGAGCAGATCCTGTCGCGCTATTGAGCGCCTTGGAGCGAGAACAGCTTGAGCGACTGCTCGCTGGGCTCTGATCATGCATGCAAAACGGCAGGAGAATGTTTGGCCACTTCAGTCATCTCGAAATCTGCATCCAAGACTGGAGCTATGACATCATTTTCATCACAGACGATTGCCTCCAAGCCTTGGTAGGCTTACCAGGATTTTTACCCTGCAATCCGGGTAACTGCCAATCTGCGATGCAACTACAAATATGAACGGCCCTGCCCTTACTACCTGCTCAATGTACCAATCGCGTAGCGAGTGCCTGGCTTCCCAATAGGAGTAACAAATTGCTGAACCGTCCCGACAAAGACGCGCTCCGTGCAATGCTGGAATCGCAAGTTCAAGAAAAGCTGCAGCACGATCCAGACGCGGTAACGACCTATGCGGCCCAGCCTTTACCTGACCGAAAACCGTATACCAGCAAACCCACGGTTCAGGACAAGGCATTTCACAAAGAGCTCGAGCAGATGCGTGCAGACGCCGAAGCTGGAGTGATACATACGCCTAAGCGCGAACCGGAGGACGGAGGCGCTCCTAGCCTTAGACTTGATGATTATCCGGATCTGTAAACGTGCCACTGAGAATCTACAGGCGGGAACGGGCTTGCCGACTCGTAGCAACGGAGACCACCTGTGAAAAAGCCACCTATGAAAATCATCATCGAAGAATGGGATGGTGACGGTGCGATTCGAATTCCGGACGAAGCGCTGCAGGAGCTCGAACTGGATGTCGGCGACGCTCTGTACCTGATAGAAGAGTTTGTCGGCAACACGCGCTGCCTTGTCCTATCAAAAAAGCCTCAAATCACGGATCGGATTGACGAGCTCACTGAAGCCTGGGATAACGCACGGTTTGGTAACGTCCCGGAGAAATAAGCAGCTGCGATGCGTAGTGGTGGGCCAAATGTGGAGTGACTCGCTCAAGGCATGTGAAGACTTGGGGTCGAGCCGGGCTTAAGCCCGAGGAGCGATAGCCGTAGTTGCTTTAGCTCCACAGCCTAACAAGTCGCCTATCGAATCTCACACACGAACTCCCCACTGCAGTCGGCAGATAAAATCGAGCACAGCGTTCGTCTCCACTCTCGTCCTTAACATCTCCAGTGGGCGCTTTGAACCGAGTCCTCGAGTCGGCGAGCTCATCCATTCCGTTGCAGCGGTGACGTCATCCTCGAACTGGGTTAAGGCGTTCTCAAAGACAGCAATCAATGCGACCAAGCGCTCGCTTTCAACGGTACTGAAGCGTCCTGTGTTTGCCCTACGCGCCAATGATGCCGGGGATACGCCGATGGCCTGAGAAATGACCTTTCGCTCGAACTGCAGATGCTCGCGATCAGATTGAGATACTCGAAAGGAAGGCCTCGGTGTATGAGGTCATGAAGGGTTGTGCCGTGCGAGGTCAGCCCTAAGGTTGACCAAATGTTTCCAGGAGCTGGCGGGCCCGGCAGGTACTCTTTGATCGATGACAGCATCTGTCCCTCCATCAGAAAAACCTAAAGCTTAGCCTCGCCCTGCTGGCCCGAAACATCGACTATAGGAAAAATGGCTCAACACGGCACCTGCTGCTGTACCGTCGTTCCTGCGATGAGAAGCACGACGCACCGTCATAAATTGTCTCAGCTTAAGCCCGCCCCGTTCTTGAAATCGTCTTGTTTTGCCGGTACTTCTAAGTCACCAATGTCATGCACGGAAAGCAATCATGCACCCAAGATTCAGAGTGATTGAGACCACCACACTGGGCGATGGCAGCAAGCGATATAGGGTCGTTGATCTTGTAGAGGGAGGGTCAGCCAGCAAGCATGGCGTGTTCAAAGTCAGGACGGAGGCAGACGCTGTTTGCTCGACATTGAATGCTGAGCACCCGAGGCAGTTGGCAGTGCGTGATGCTGCACTGTATGGCACCTACTGAGCTGGTACAGTTGATTTAGCTATAGGGAGCGTTGCCAAGTGGGAGATCTGATTGGTGAGTTGGATGGTCAGCTCCTTGATGGATTAGAGTTTTGTGCCAAAGCCTATACATTGTTCGAGGTGCTGAGAGCAGAACCAGGTGGCATAGAGCGCCTAAGACTTAGATCAGGCAAGGATGAGAAACGTCTTCTAGACGAGATTTTACCAATCTGCCGATACGTCCAGACCTACTACAGGCCGGGACGCTACATTTCCGTTCGTTGGGTCAACGGAAGACAGTCCTACGATGCTGAATTAACCCAGTCCGGAGACTACGTCACTCACGGGTACTACGAGCAGAAAGCCTTTCTCGAAATCACTAGCGCGATGCATCCAAACGAGCATTGGACATGGAAGCTTTTGAACCAAGGAAAAACAGTTTTTGCACCCGAAGGAGTCGATGCAAAAAGAGGAACACCTCTTACGTCGGAACCAGTGGTTTTCACCGACCGCGAGCATGTACTTGGATTCGCTCCTTTTGTCGTTTCTTCTATCAGAAGAAAAATGGAAATTTCGTATCCAGAAAATACGTCGCTGGTCGTTCATTGCCATCTAAACAACTTGTACGTGCCTAGCGATTGGCAATCACTCGTCACTGAAGTAGAGCGTACAGTTGTCGCAACGCCATTTTGCGAGGTGCTACTTATCGATAGCCTTACGCAGCGTGCGACTCCATTGGCGTTGCAGGCACTTTGATTCCAGCTTTCTTATCTTCAGTCTTTCCCCTGCTACGCTGACCTCTTCCACGGAGGAATCACGATGTCGAACGCAGACCTGCTCCCTTCCCTTCTCTTCAAAATCAATCAGAACCAACTCGCCCTCGAAGCCGCGATCATGGAGCTCACGCTCTGGGTCGAGCAGCGTGGATCAGCAGAGGTCGCCGGCAACGTTCGTGGTGCTTTGGACACAATCAGCAAAAATGAAGAGTTCATCAACCTGACGTTAGCGGTGCTCATGACGCCTGAGTGAGTAACTCTCGAGCTTATAGACTAGCCGCGCTCCGTTAGCCCGAAGGAACGACCTACCCATTCTCGCCGCTTCATACCGCAGCTTAGCTACGAGCAAGCGATGACTCGAAAGCAAAATGAGTTGAACACAAGCTCCTCTCTCTCCGCCCACGAGGTCTGCCAGGTGCTGAAGGACGTCGCGCTCGGCAAACGCATCATGATGCGCAGCTCTATTCAGTCATGGAATGAGATTTACCACGGCCTCATGCCTGTGGATATTGATGGCTGGGTGCTCACCTTCTTCAATGACTGTGACCCCCTGGACTACTGCGAGTACTGCAGGTCGCCTGATGGCCGAGTCGGTACGCTTGAACTCTGGCGGCGCGACGGTGCCGATCCTGTCGAGCTAATGAGCGCCTGGGAGCGAGAACAGCTTGAGCGACTGCTTGCTGGGCTCTGAGCATGTAACCAAAACGGCAGGTAAATGTTTGGCCACCTCAGTCTTCTCGAAATCTGCATCCAACACTGGAGCTATGTCATCATTTTCATCACAGACGATTGCCGCCAAGCCTTGGTAGGCTTACCAGGATTTTTAACCTGCGATCCGGGTAACTGCCAATCTGCGATGCAACCACAAATATAAACGGCCCTGCCCCCACCAACTGCTCAATGTACCAATCGAATAGCTAGTGCTTGGCTTCCGAATAGGAATAACAAAATGCTTAACCGTCCCGACAAAGACGCGCTCCGTGCACTGCTGGAGTCGCAAGTCCAAGAGAAACTAAAGCACGACCCAGACGCGGTAACGACCTATGCGGCCCAGCCTGTACCAGACCGAAAACCGTACGCCAGCAAACCCACGGTTCAGGACAAGGCATTTCACAAAGAGCTCGAGCAGATGCGTGCAGACGCCGAAGCTGGGGTGATACATACGCCTAAGCGCGAACCGGGGGACGGAGGCGCTCCTAGCCTCAAGCTTGATGATTATCCGGATCTGTAAACGTGCCACTGAGAATTTACGGCCGAGTACACAGCGTCGCCGACACTTGCCCAGGAGCTTACTTCTGGTTAGGGGCTGATTGTGAACAACATTCAACTCCGCTTCATAATCCCCATTACGATTTTAATGATGGACTTAATCCATTAGGGGTACGTTTATTTACAGATTTGGTGACATCCCACTCTGAGAGCTATTCAGCAACGAGATAATTTTTCTGAATCTGTAGGTGCTGAAGCAAAGGCGGCCCGCTCCTATAAACGCCTATGAAGTGTCGCGATAGCAGTCGTCTCCGATACGAGCAGCAAAGAGTTTGGGGCGTCACGCAACACCGTCTTAGGCGTGTATCTCATTGAATCTCGATGGGCACCGCAAACGTGCGTTTATTATTCTGCATAGCAACAAATGTTTTGAATTGTTTGATATTACCGAAGAAAAACAACTCTCTGGTGAGTTGCTCATATTCACTCATATCCCTCACGTTCATCACAAGTAAAAAATCGAAATCGCCCGTGACGTAATAGACTTGCTGGACTTGCGGACAACTAGTAAATCGTTTCTTTATCTCATCCAGAAGATCGAGCCGTTCATTCTCTAGCTTGACTTCAACAATGATGGTGATCGGCCTACCCACGAGCGCGGGGTCTACGATACTAACGTTGAATTGTATAACGCCTGCTGACTCCAGAGCGGCAATACGCCTATTGACGGCAGAGGGTGAGAGGTTCACCTCTTCGGCCAACTCTCTCTGAGAAATGCGATTGTTGACCTGAAGCAGGTTAAGGATTTTCCGGTCGTAGCTGTCAAGGTTCATTGGGAATTCATCTCTCACAGGACGCAGCCATTACAACAGAATACCCCCCCTATAGCGATTCCTTGCGTCACGCATCCTTTTTTATGAAGTGAACGCTGTCCGCCGTGCAACAAAATGCCAAATTCGCAAGATTGATGCATTTCGCCACGGCTTTTTCGACCAATCGTGCAGGCCAGCCGCCGTAGGATCACTTCACCCCATCCTACTGATCAGGTGTGGGCTATTCCCATCTGCAGAGAAAAATAAAAAATGGAGATAGCATGAAAAAAGCGATCCCAATATACGCAGCAGCTCTAAGTTTCGTACTGCCCGCCACCATTCAACTGGGAATTCTGTAATGAAGCTTAAATATAACGCACAGACCAAAAATACTGTCCTCTCATTGGCAGGTCGCTTTATGGCTGCGGGCGCAGCAAGTATTATCCTAAGTGCAAGCATGGGCATGTTCTCCGCCAGTCAAGCTGCAACACTTGAAGAAGTCAAGGCCAAAGGTGTTCTCAATGTAGCGACCGAGGACAGTTACTATCCCTTCGAATTTATCAAAGATGGGGAGTCGGACGGCTTTCATAAAGATGTCATTGCTGAACTTCGCAAATACGCGAAGTTTCAAGTTAAGCAAGACATCATGCCTTGGACAGGACTTCTGGCGGGTATTACCTCCGGAAAATACGACGGTGCAATCACTGGCGCGGGCGTGACGGAGGAGCGACTTGGCGCTTTTGACTTCGTAGCTCCCGTAGCACCTGAAGTCTCTCATTACATCAAGCGTGCAAACGATGATCGGATCAAGGATCTCTCAAGCCTGTCGGGCTTGACTGTAGGTGTCCAAGCAGGCGGTGCACAACTGGCACGTCTGACGCAACTCGACGCGAAGCTCAAAACAATGGGCGGATCACTGGGCAAGATTGTTCAGTACCAATCCTACCCGGAAGCCTACGCCGACTTGGCCAATGGACGCCTCGACTATGTCGTGAACTCGATTGTACCTGCGAACATGCTCGTCAAAGAACGACCAAAAGTCTTCGCAGTTGGCGAAGCCACCTCCGGAAAAGGGTTCATCGCCTGGCCGGTCGCCAGGGGCAATAAAGAGCTGCTCGAATACCTCACCGGGTTTGTGAACCACCTTCGCGACACTGGGAAATTGGCAGAGCTTCAGAAGAAATGGTTGGGGCAATCGTTCGACGATCTGCCACATGAGTCCATCTCTTCCATGGAGCAGTTCAGGAAGCTGACTGAGCAATAAAGCCAACCACACCCCCTGCTCAGCGAGGAGGCCCGAGCAGGAGTGCTGTGTCGTAAACCCTCTTTGACTGAGCAGGGCTGCCTAGGTCAAAGAGCACGTTGAAGGACATATCGATGGAAGGCAGTGACTGGTTCACTTTGCTTCACGCCGCCTGGACGACAGTCTGGATCTCCGGCATATCAATCATTCTGGGAGTTGCTCTGGGCCTAGTAGTCGCAATGCTTCGTGCGGCAAAAATCCCGGTAATCAGCCAGTTTCTTGCAGTTTATGTCAGCCTCATCCGAGCGACCCCCATGGTGACGCTGGTTCTCTTTCTCTTCGTCATCGCTCCGTCGATAGGCTGGGAAGTAGACCCACGGATTGTTGCCATCGCTGCAATGACCCTCAATACCACGGCTTTCAACGCCGAAATCTGGCGCGGGGCCCTGACCAGCTTTTCCAGAGAACAAGTCGAAGCCGCCAAAGCAGCTGGCATGACGACAGGGCTAACACTTCGTCGAATCATGCTGCCGCAAATGATGACCACAAGCCTACCTGGACTGGTCAATGAGATGTCTCTTCTTGTGAAGAGTAGTCCCGCGATTGCCATGATCGGCATCGTCGATCTGACACGGGTAACCAACCGCATCGCAGCCGTGACTTACGATCCTCTGCCACCCATTTTGGCGGCAGGATTGCTGTACATCTTAATTATTGGCGGCCTTGTTCGATTCCAGCGAATAGCTGACTCGCGCGCCAAGCGCCTGGCTATGTAGGAGCACCCATGAACGGTTTCAAAATGATCTGGGACAACATAGGCCTGTTTGGTGAAGGCCTGCAAAATACGCTGGTTCTGTTTTGCGTATCCGGCGTACTGGCATTCATCCTGGCGAGCTTTCTGGCGTTCCTTTTGGAAGGTGCTGAGAACATTCCTAGAAAGCTCATCCGCTGGGGGTTAGACCTCATGCGCATGCTCCCCTTTCTTATATTCCTGTACCTGCTGTACTACGGCCTCCCTAACGTAGGTCTGAGATTGGATGTCTGGTCGGCGGGTTTCTTTGCGTTGATCACCTATCACGGCGCCTACTTCGCGGAAATTCTGCGTGCTGCAAGGACATCTCTGCCGGCGGGCCAGGCTGAGGCTGCCTACGCGCACGGGTTCATCAACTCCAGCATGTACTGGCGAATTCTGTTGCCGCAGATGGTGATGCGCTCCGGCCCGCTGTTCGGTAATCAGTTGGTATGTCTGCTCAAAGACACAGCATTCCTTTCGATCATCACCTTGATGGACTTAACAGCTGCAGCATCAGCTGTGCAGGCCAAATATTTCGTCCCTCTCCCGCCTTTCATCTTCGTGATTGCCTTGTATTGGTCGGTCACATTGGTCGTAGAGACATTGCTGCGTCGCCTGAGCCGCCGAGCACAGAAACGAGGATTAGTACATGAATAAGCCCACTCCCGTTGTTGAGGTTCGTGACATCCATAAACATTTCGGCGGTATTGAAGTCCTCAAAGGCATCAACCTGAAGGTTGAACGGGGACAGACTGTCAGCATCCTGGGCTCATCCGGATCAGGAAAGTCCACCATGCTGCGTTGCATCAACTGGTTGGAAGTCCCTGACGGCGGCGAGATCTATATTGGCGGCGATCGGATGGGCGTGAAAAGCGCCAACAAAAAACCCATGTCCAATCGTGAACTGGCAGCGATGCGCGCCCGGACTGCCATGGTGTTCCAGAGCTTCAACCTCTGGCCACATCTCACTGTCCTGCAGAACGTCACTGAAGCTCCAATTCATGTCATGAAAGTTGACCGTAAGGACGCGCATGACCACGCGGTTCAATTGCTGGAGAAAGTCGGGCTATCCCATAAACACGACGCCTATCCATGGTCGTTGTCTGGAGGTCAGCGTCAGCGCGTGGCAATCGCGCGCGCTCTGGCAATGAATCCGGAAGTAATCCTGTTCGACGAGCCTACTTCTGCATTAGATCCTGAACTGGTCGGGGAAGTGCTGGCCGTTATGCGCTCACTCGCCGAAGACGGGTTCACGATGATCATCGTGACTCATGAAATGGAGTTTGCTCGTGCCGTCTCCAACGAAGTCGTGTTTATCGACAAAGGAATGGTGATCGAACGCGCAGCTCCTGAAAAATTCTTCACGAACTCCGACAGTGAACGGGTGAGGCAATTCCTGGGCAGGTACAGAACTGCCTCAGCTTGACCTTACGCTTTGCCTCATTCGCGCCCCCATTCATCACTGGCATCCGGCGGCTCCCCAAAAGCCGAAGGATGCTCGTTTTCAGAATTAAGGAAGCCAAGATGATGTTCTCCAACCCGCGTGCTACTCGGGAAAGCTACCCAGAACGTTTGAAAGCGATCATGTCCGTCGAAGTGGCTCATGAGTCCCGCGAGTGGCTGTCGAGCTGGGATCAACTGAGCAAGTCGCCCACTCCGCTGTGGAGCCTTCCAGGCATCGCACAGAAACTTGGGGTCGCGCAGTTCATGGTGAAGGATGAGTCAACTCGCTCTCCCCTTGCGAGCTTCAAGGCCCTGGGTGCTCCGATCGCTCTGGTCAGGTTAATTTTGCGCGCCATGCCAGAGAAGTCTTTTGATCCCAAAGGCCTCATCACCGGTCAGTTCAAAGCTGAACTACAAGATTTCACCGTGGTGAGCGCGACCGACGGGAATCACGGGCGTGCACTTGCGGCTGCTGCCCAGAGCGTAGGGTGCAAGTGTGTCATCGTCCTGCATGCCAACGTGAGCGTAGAACGTGAGTTGGCCATTGCCGCCTTTGGCGCCGAGATCGTCCGTATTGATGGCAACTACGATGAGTCCGTTGAACACACGGCCCAGATATCGAAGAAGCATGGTTGGCCCGTGGTCTCGGACACCTCCTACGAGGGTTATGAAATCGTGCCCCGCGATGTGATGCAGGGCTATGGAATCATTGCTGAAGAAGTCATTGCACAGACCAAAGACTCAACGGCTGGCGAGTGCCCTTTTACTCACGTCTTCTTACAGGGAGGGGTTGGGGGCATGGCCGCTGGGATCGCAAGTTATCTCTGGGAGGTTTATCAGGATAAAAGGCCAACTTTCGTCATGGTGGAACCGCAGCAAGCTGATTGTCTTTTCCAGAGTGCGGTGAACGGTGTGGCATCAAGGGCAACCGGCTCTGTGGACTCAGTCATGGCCGGACTGGCGTGTGGTGAAACGTCACCCTTGGCATGGCGCTTCCTGGAAAACAGCATTGATTTCTTCCAGACCATCTCCGATGAAAATGCCATTAGCGCGATGCGGTTACTGGCCAAAGGCGGCCCAACGGATATCCCTGTAATCGCTGGCGAGTCGGGCGTCGCAGGTCTGGCGGCACTGCAACTTTTGGCGATGGCGCCTCATGAAGCGAAGACGCTGAGTCTGAACGGCGAATCCAAGGTACTGATCATCAACACTGAGGGAGCCACCGCCCCCTCCGTCTACAACGCCCTGGTCGGGGAAACAAGCGAGTCGGTACTAGCTCGCCAGCATGAATGGCAGCGGCATCGCACTCTGTAATTCCAAATTGAAGGAGGCACCCGTGATTAACGAAAATGAACTGCACAAGCAACTGGTGACCTGGCGACACCACTTACACCAGCACCCTGAGGTTGGATTTGAAGAGTTGCAGACATCCGACTATGTCGCTGCGGCTTTACAGGAGATGGGGCTTGAAGTGCATCGAAATATCGGTGGCACCGGTCTCGTGGCAAGCCTGTCAGTAGGTAATGGCACCGGCGTGATTGGTCTTCGTGCTGACATGGATGCTCTGCACATCCACGAAGATGCTCCTGATCGTGATCATGCCTCAACTACGGCGGGCAAGATGCACGCTTGCGGGCACGATGGGCATATGACAATGATCTTGGGTGCAGCAAAGCTCTTGAGCGAAAGCCGAGACTTCAACGGCACCGTTCGCTTTATTTTCCAGCCTGCTGAAGAGCATGGCCGGGGCGCAAAAGCCATGATTGCCGATGGTCTCTTTGATCGCTTCCCGGTGGATGCTCTTTTTGGCGCACATAACATGCCTGGTTTGCCGGCAGGCACGATCGCTACGCGCTCAGGCGGAATCATGGCGAGCGAAGACAACTTTGTCATCAGCATCAAAGGCAAGGGCACCCATGCCGCGCGACCACATATGGGCATTGATCCTATCGTGATTGCTTCTGAAATTGTTCTGGCACTCCAGACCATCGTGTCACGCAACCTAGATCCAAGTGTGCCAGCCGTCATTTCCTGCACCGAGTTCATCACCGACGGTATTCGAAACGCAATTCCTACGCACGTGACGATCAAGGGCGATACTCGTAGCTATGCTCCGGAAGTCCAGGCGATGCTTGAGAAGCGTATGCGCGAAATCAGTGTAGGAATCTGCGAGTTGCACGGCGCCTCCTGCGAGTTCGAGTACACGCACGAATTTGCGCCAACCGTGAACTGGGAACAGTGCACACCCATTGCCGTCGAAGCCGCGACAAAAATTGTGGGTGCTGACAAGGTGAATGCTGAAGTACACCCGATGATGATCTCGGAAGACTTTGGTGCCTTCTTGCAGGTCGTCCCAGGCAATTTCGTATTCATCGGCAACGGTGAATCGAACGCGACAGGCGGAATCCCTCTGCATAACTCGAAGTACGATTTCAACGACGATGTGCTGACTACCGGCGCACGTTATTTCGCCGAAGTGGTACGCACCAGCCTCGCGCGCTAAACATCGAGCAAGAGCCTTCGCGCTCCCTCACCCTGCCACGATGAAAAGTGGGGTTCAGAGCAGTACCGTCTGTCCCCCACCCAAAACTCGTCCCCTCAATGTTCTCAGATCCTCTTCATAACTAGGATCTGCGACGGACAGATTTGAGTTGAAAATCCCCGAATGCCCCCTTCCAAGTCTACTTACCCAGGTGCAGCAACCGACATCCAAACGAATTTGATTAAATCCTCGCGAATTAAGAACAAAGTTGCGTTTGCAGTGGTGATTACAAAACAGAAATGAGCAACCCGCGAGATATTATTCTATCGACTCAATGGAATGAGATTGTGTTTCGAGAAGTGGTAGGCAATTCAACGCCTCACCTTAGAGACGTTATCGAGAGACAAAAACAGTCGAACTCATTGGTGATTTCAACGAACTCATATCCAAAAGGTTCGGGCTAAAAGCAGCCCCTCAACCTGAATTCCAATAATTCCTAGCGCTACGGCTCTACACGTCTGAGCCGATGCGCCCTTTTGCCCAAAATTTGGAGTAATCAATGCTGATCGCTAATAACAACGCAACTCGCAAAGCCTATCCGAGCGAGCTGAAGCAGATCATGAGCATCGAGAAAGCGGCTGAAAGTCGAATCTGGCTTTCTCAGTGGAGCGGGATCAATCCGGGTGCCACCCCATTGGAGAAATTGCCAGCTTTGGCGGCGGCCATGGGCGTAAGCGAGCTGTGGGTGAAAGACGAATCAGCCCGCTCCGAACTTGGCAGCTTTAAGGCTTTGGGTGCACCGATCGCGCTGGTGCGCTTGATCCTGCGTGTCTTCCCAGAGCAACGCTTTGAAGCCAATCGCCTGTTGTCTGGCGAATACAAAGAAGCGCTCACGGATTTCACGGTGATTAGCGCGACGGACGGTAACCATGGACGGGGCCTGGCTGCTGCTGCCAAAAGCATCGGCTGTCGTTGCGTTATCGTTCTTCACGCCAATGTGAGCATTGAGCGTGAAGAGGCTATTGCTGCTTATGGTGCCGAGATCGTCCGTATCGCGGGCAACTACGATGAATCGGTTGAGAAAGCGGCCTCTCTCGCCGTTGAGAACGAGTGGACTGTAGTTTCGGACACTTCCTACGAGGGCTATGAAGAAATCCCCCGTGACGTAATGCAAGGGTACGGCACCATTGCAGCGGAAATCGTTGAACAAACGCCTCAGGCAGGCCCTAACGAATCAGCATTTACACATGTGTTTCTTCAGGGCGGCGTCGGTGGCCTGGCAGCAGGTATCGCCAGCTACTTCTGGGAGCTCTATGGCGCCAAACGTCCAGCCTTCATCATGGTGGAACCTCAACAGGCTGACTGTCTGTACCAGAGCGCTGTCAGCGGCGAGGCCGCAAAATCGCAGGGTTCTGTGGACTCGGTCATGGCCGGTCTTGCCTGTGGCGAAACCTCGCCTCTAGCTTGGAAGTTTCTGAAGGAAAGCGTTGATCACTTCATGACTATTGAAGACAGCGCCGCTGTCGACGCGATGCGCATTCTCGCGTTAGGCAAGAACCAGGACATCCCACTGGTAGCCGGCGAATCCGCTGTTGCCGGCCTTGCGGGCCTCATCCATATCCTTAAATCCCCAAGCCTTGCAGCGGACGTAGGCATCAATGCCAAGTCCCGCATTCTGCTTATCAGCACCGAGGGTGCTACAGCTCCGTCGGTATATGCCGAGCTCGTTGGGGAGACATCAGAAGCTGTACTGCGCCGCCAAGAAGCCTGGCACTCGCGCGACATCGCCTGACCCTCTGTTTACACGCGTTCTAATCCCAAGCGAGCTTTGACTCGCTTTGGGTTTACTCCGCATAAAAAAAATAATGGAGAACACATGCGAAGCACGAAGAGAAATATCGGCCCGGTATCACTGATGTTTACCGGCTTAGGCTCAATTATAGGATCGGGTTGGTTGTTCGGCGCCTGGCACGCATCCATGATCGCAGGGCCTGCAGCCATTTTGGCTTGGATCATTGGGGCCGTCGTCATTCTAGCCATTGCCCTGAGCTACGTTGAGATGGGAACTATGTTCCCTGAATCAGGTGGCATGGTTCGATACGCTCGCTATTCCCATGGCGGTTTGGTCGGCTTCATGGCAGCTTGGGCGAACTGGATTTCGATCGTTTCAGTCATTCCGATTGAAGCCATCGCATCTGTACAGTACATGGCGTCTTGGCCGTATCCATGGGCGCAAGGGATGCTGGAAAAGGGCGAACTGACCGATGTCGGCGTTGCCGCTAGCGCTGCGTTGGTGCTCGTCTATTTCTTTCTCAACTACTGGGGTGTCAAGCTCTTCATCAAGACCAACACCGCCATCACGGTTTTCAAACTGTTGGTTCCAGCGGTGACAGGTGTGTGTCTCATCTGGAGCGGTTTCCACCCTGAAAACCTCGGCTTGACCTCTACCACAAGCTTCGCACCTTATGGGTGGTCAGCGGTCTTCACCGCAGTAGCAACCAGCGGTATCGTCTTCAGCTTCAACGGCTTTCAAAGTCCGGTCAGCCTTGCAGGTGAGGCGCGAAATCCATCACGGAGCATTCCCTTTGCCGTAGTGGGCGCCATTCTGATCGCCTTGGTGGTCTACGTTCTGCTTCAGGTTGCATTCATTGGTGCAGTCGAACCTTCAAGCATTGCTGGCGGCTGGCACGGCTTGGACTTTACCTCCCCTTTTGCACAGCTTGCGCTGGCTGTTAACCTGAACTGGCTGGCAATGCTGCTTTACCTCGATGCGTTTGTAAGTCCTTCGGGCACTGGCTCGATCTACACGGCCACAACCGCGCGCATGATCTATGCGATGGAGAAAAACAACACGATGCCGAAGATATTCGGCAGCCTGCATCCGATCTACGATGTCCCTCGTCCAGCGATGTATTTTAACCTCGCGGTTTCCTTCGCGTTCCTATTCTTCTTCCGTGGCTGGGGAACCTTGGCAGCGGTGATTTCCGTAGCGGTCATCATCGCTTTCTTGACTGGCCCGATCAGCCTTATGTCAATGCGCAAGAATGCCGGTGACATACCTCGCCCGATTAAACTCAAAGCCATGGGACTGATTTCCCCCTTCGCTTTCGTCTGCGCCTCACTGGTCTTGTATTGGGCAAGATGGCCGCTGACCGGTCACGTTATCCTCCTGGTGATCGGAGCTCTGCCTATCTTCCTCTACTACCAAAGTAAAAAAGGGTGGCAGGGTTTCGCCAAGGATTTCCGCGCAGCGCTCTGGCTCATCATCTACCTCCCAACCATGGCGTTGCTCTCGTACTTGGGTAGCGATGATTTTGGAGGGATCGGTGTCCTTTCTGGTGGTTGGGACATGCTGGTGGTGGCCTTGAGCGCTACAGCTTTCTACTACTGGGGCGTGTCGAGCGGGTATCGTACCCAGTACCTGGAGGAGAGCGTGGCGCTGCGCAGAACAACGGAGACTGAGACAAAGAAACGAGCGGATACTCGCTTGCAGAATCCACGGGGGATTACTCCTCAGTCATTCTGAAGTCTGCTCATCCACTGAGCAGGCACATGTCATACGCCATGCTGTCGACCGATCAGATCTCGAGGGAGACATATTCGAAGATGCGGGAATTGGAACGGTGCTTGCTGCGGGAACTGCTGGCGGGAATTTGGCCCGCACATCCGTATTCGCCGCGAGGCTGCCAGTACCATGTGCATCGGCGGCGGCATGGGTGCTGCCGGATTATTAGAGGTCGTTTAACCCCTGTTCGATTTCCGGAGTACAGGTTTGGGGGTAATCCTGGAGCCACGCCCTTTAGGTTACCCTCGTTTTCCGTGTGATTGTCCGAGACAACGTGAGGATAAAGTTCACGCCGATAGGATCGAAGAACTCAGCAGTACCTACCTGACCAAGGTGAGTCATTTTGAAAAAGAGCGAACTCCCAGTCAAAACTTGCGTGTCTTGCGGCCTTATCTTCACATGGGGAAGAAGTGGGCACGCTGCTGGGAAGAGGTGCGCTACTGCTCGGAGCGCTGCCGACGCAGCAAGCAATGAGTAAGAAAAGAGTCTTTATTTTCCCAATCAAACCAAAATCGTTCGGTCAGCAAAGAATCGGCCCCATCGGAACGAAGCGCCCTCTCATAGCCATTCATTCGATAAGTCCTCTCAGTGAGGGCGTGCGATGGCAAATTCAGACAATGTCCCTTTCCTAGGGATTGAGTTTTTTAAGGGCGTCTCTAAGTTCTGTGTTGTTTCCACCGAGAGCGCTTGTGGCAATTACCGCATTGCGTAGCAAAATTGATGCGGCGTGTTGGACATGTTCTTGCAGCAGGCGATCAGACGGGCCCGAGAGTGTGAGTGCTCCCTTCAGCTCGTAGCCAATCGAAAATACAGGTACCGATACAGCTGTCGTTTCCGGATCCCGCTCACCAAAAGAGCTGGCCCAAAAACGCTCACGCACGTCTGTCAAAGTAGTATCTCCCTGTCGAGAGAAAGCGCGAAGAATCTTCCCTGATGCACCGGAATGCAAAGGGAAGCGCGAACCCTCCAATACGGAAACGCGCACAGCTCGCTTAGGCTCAACACGAAACAGCACCACTCTACTGCCGTTCTCGAGCACATAGAAAGAGGACGTTTCACCACTCTCCTCTGCTATTGACTCCAACAATGGGTGGATGACATCACGGAGGCGGAACGAGGCTTGATACAGCTGCGACAAACGAAGAGGCTCAGGCCCGACAGAATAACTACCGTCACTCAGACGGCGCACAAAACCGGCTTTCTCCAACGAAGCAATCAACCGCAGAATTGTACTTTTGTAGAGCCCGGTTCGCCTTGCCAGCTCGGCCAATGTCAGACTTTCCTGTTCGACCTGGAAGGCAGCGAGAATCGAAAAAGCTCGATCCACAGCTGCGACTCCGCCACCTTCAACGCCGCTGGATTGATCAGAAAGGCCTGTTTCAGATTCGGTGTTCATAGCCACTCAACGTCAGGTCTGAGCTCGCAGGCGACCCAGCGGCAGTAGCGCAGCTGTAATCGCCTGCAAGACAATTTCAATGAACTTAAGATACCTTCTGAGCAGCCAAGGAGCCAGTGCGTCACTCCTCGCGCAGAAACAGGCGCAACGACATGACCATCGCCGCAGCCACAAACATGATGCATCCCATCACCATCAGCCCTGCTGTGAACGAGCCTGTGTAGTCTTTGAGAAACCCCATAAGATAGGGGCCCACAAAGCCACCGAAGGCACCAATCGAGTTGATCAAAGCTATACCGCCCGCAGCTGCCTGGCCACGAAGGAACTTGCCGGGCAGTGTGTAAAAGATCGTTTTTCCTGCAATCGTACCAACCAGTGCCAGAGTGATTCCGGCCAATGCAGGTACCAATGCATTCATCTGCAGCGCGAAAAGCAGCGCCAATCCTGCAAGCAGCATCGCAAGCGTGAGGTTAAAAATCCCCTTGCCGGTTCGATCAACATGTTTGGCCCAGATCAATAGGCCAATGGTTGCGAAGAAATAAGGAATCGCCGCGACCCACCCAATCATGCTCACTTCTACACCATGGGCCTTGAGCATCTGTGGCAACCAGATGCCGATACCGTAGGAGCCTAAGGTGAAGCTGAAGGTGATCGAGCTGAGAATCCACACCCTCGGATCCTTTAGCGCTGCCTTGAAACCATGGCTGTGTTGTCCCTTGCTTTGTTCTTCCGCCAGCATATCGGCGATCAAATCACGCTCACGAGGAGTCAGCCACTTTGCCTCTGAGGGGTGGTTGGTCAGCACTTTCAATGTGATCAATCCCAGAATACAGGCGGGAATCCCCTCGATGATGAACATCCACTGCCAGCCGGCCAGCCCAAGGAAGCCATGCATCTGCAAGAGCCAAATAGATAGTGGGCCCCCTACCAGGAATGAAATAGGTGTGGCCACTGTGAACCATGCCAGCACCCTTGTGCGGTATTGCGCTGGAAACCACAACGTCAGGAAGAAGATAACGCCAGGAAAGAAACCTGCTTCAGCGACACCAAGGATCAGCCTCACCACATAAAAACTGTAAGGCCCGACTACCAGAGCCGTTGCGGCGGCTGCCAGTCCCCATGTGATCATGATCCGAGCCATCCAGAGCCGGGCGCCAAATCGATACATTGCTAGGTTGCTGGGGACTTCACATAAGCAGTAGCCAAAAAACATGATCCCAGCCCCAAGCCCAAACTGGGTAGCGGTCAATCCGAGATCACCGGTCATTTGCAGCGCCGCATAACCTACGCTGGTGCGATCCAGGTAATTGAAAAAATAGGCGAGAGCAAGCAACGGAATCAAACGCCATGCGGCCTTGTGAAGGACGCGCGTTTGTTCTGCATCAAGAGGTTGCGCCGCTAAGGCTTTAGAGCTTTTCGGAGATGTCGTGACAATAGCCATGACTGGTTTCCTCAACTTTATTTTTATATGGCTGACGGCGGGAAAAACCGTCAGCGAATGTGCTTCAGGTTCGAGAGTTAGCGGACGATGCCACGACCTCGCATGGACTCGATGTCCCCGGATCCGTAACCCATCTCTGCGAGTAGCTCCTCTGAATGGCTGCCTAACCGAGGCACATTCAGACGAGCATCCATGCGCCGACCATTCATCTCGAACGGCAGCATCGGTACCTTTACTTCTTCGCCGTTTTCCAAGGAGAGGTGTGCCAGGCCTCCAGAGGCATTGAGATGCAGATCCTCGAATAGATCCTGAGGGCGCTGGATAGGAGAAAAAGGCAAGCCTGCTCGCTCGCACATGGCCATGACGTCATGTTTGCTTAGGCTGGCGAGCCGCTCCTTCACCTGGGGAAGAATCTTTGAACGAGCCTGAACACGTTGGGTGTTTTTCGCGAGATCGGGGTCACGGCCCAACTGATCGAAGCCAAAGGCATCGCAGAAACTGACCCATTGACTGTCGCTCACCACGCCCATGAAAACCTGCTCATCATCCAGCGTGGTGAAGACGTCATAGATTGCCCACGCTGAAAGTCGGCTGGGCATTGGGGCTGCGGGCTTTCCTGTGGTTGCCATTTGCATCATGTGCTGGCCTACCAGGAAAGCTGAGTTTTCAAAAAGGCCCGTTTGGACAAATTGGCCCTCACCGGTGGCCTTGCGTTGCCAAAGTGCTGCGAGGATCGAAATGGCGCTGAACATTCCCCCCATCACATCGTTAACCGAAGCACCCGCCCGCAATGGACGGCCTTCAGGGCCCGTCATGTAGGCCAACCCAGTCATCATCTGCACCACTTCATCCAGCGCCGTGCGGTGCTCATATGGGCCAGGCAAAAAACCTTTCATGGAGCTGTAGATGATGTCGGGCTTGATAGCTTTCACGTCTTCATAACCCAGCCCAAGCTTCTCCATCGCGCCTGGCCGAAAATTCTCGGTGACCACATCCGCGCTCTCAATCAGCTTGCGTACTGCGGCCATGCCATCCTCCGACTTGATGTCGACAGCAAAGCTTTTCTTATTGCGGTTGTAGGTCATCCAGTAACCCGCGCCAGAACCCGTCAAGCGGCGCGTATTGTCGCCCTCAGGCGTTGGTTCGACCTTGATGACCTCCGCACCTAGATCTGCAAGTACCAAGCCGCACGTAGGGCCCATGACCATGTGCACAAACTCGACAACCCGGATGCCCGCCAGCGGCAATGTCTGGATGTTCTGATTTTGCATGCTCATTGCGCGCCCCCGGCGTATTGAAAGTTTTTACCCACCCCAGCGTCCGGGATAAACCCGTAGAGCGGTTCGCCAGGCAACCCTTGTTTGAGCCACTCACGGGCCGCTACCAGTTTGTCGATGTCGACACCGGTACGTAGCCCCATGGATTCGAGCAGATAGACGAGATCTTCGGTGACGATGTTTCCCGAGGCACCTGGTGCGTAAGGGCATCCTCCGAGACCGCCTTGGGAAGCGTCGATCGTCGTGACCCCAACATCCAGCGCGGCAACCACGTTGGCCAACCCTTGGCCGCGAGTGTTGTGGAAATGCGCACTGCCTGCTTTAGCACCTATCTCGCTGCGCAACCGAGTGAAAAGACGGCGTACTTGAGCCGGGTTCGCATAGCCGACGGTATCGGCCAGACCGACCTCATCAACGCCCAGCTCGACCATGCGCAACGCCATGCGAATCACGTCGTATTCCGGGACTACACCTTGAATCGTGCAGCCGAATACCGTCGACAGGCCGGACTCGATCTCGACATGAGGAAACTGCTTGTTTCGAAGGGTGACAATAGAACGCACCTCTTCGTAAACCTGCTCATGGGTCTTGCGGATATTGGCAAGTGAGTGCGGTTCGCTGACGGAAATCGGCATCGTAATTTTCTGGACGCCGGCTTTGAACGCTGCCTCTGCGCCCTTGAGGTTAGGCACCAAGGCGGTGACGAATACGTCCTGTCGTTTCCGAAGGTGAGCGACCAGTTCTGCTGCGTCAGCCATCTGTGGAAGCAGCTTAGGCGAGACAAAAGAGCCGACCTCGATTTCTCGAAGCCCGGCATCTGCCAGAGCAGTCAGCCACTGCTTCTTCAGCTCAGTGGGCATCGCTGCATTGACGCTCTGTAACCCATCCCGTGGGCCTACCTCGCTAATCAGAATATCTATGTTGTTTTTATCGTTCATCGCCGGCTCTCCGGGTGTTGAATTGTATTCGTTCTATCTGATAGAACACTGTTCTGAAATAAATAATGAGCGCATGAATTCAAGCTGTCAACGCCACCCATCTGTAATTCCAGTGAGTTGGGGTTTTTGATTTAAACGAGGCAAGCGCAGATGGTCGGATCAGTGCCGTACGGCAGCAGGTGGGTTGACAGGGAAGGAAAATAGATCGACATTTGTTCTGTCAGAAGATATTTAATTCTGTCTGACAGAACAAAAACAATGCGAAGAACAGGCTTTTTCACCCTCGAAGGTCGATACCTGTCTTGTTCGGCGCCCGTGTAGGAGTCGACTCTGTGAGCCTTTATGCCCCCCCGCGTGATTTACCGACTCGCGTATTTACTACGATGCCTGAGGCCTACTGGAAGGATGGTGACTCCGACTGGGTACGTGCTAACAAACCCGGACAGAACGTCAAAAGTTTTCTAGAAGGGCCATCCTTCGACGTAAGCGGAAACCTCTACGTAACTGATATTCCCTACGGTCGTATTTTTCGAATAGACCCATTGGGCAATTGGACGCTGGTTGCGGAATATGACGGTTGGCCGAATGGACTGAAAATCCACCGGGATGGTCGAGTTTTCATTGCCGACTACAAGCAGGGCATTCTTGTACTCGATCCAAACACAGGCTCAATCGCGCCATTTCTTACGCACAGTCGTAGTGAAGGATTCAAAGGCGTAAACGATCTGTTCTTTGATGGAAGCGGAAAGCTCTACTTCACCGATCAAGGTCAGACCGGCCAACAGGATCCCAGCGGACGAGTATTTGCCTACGACCTGGATAAAGAAATCCTGACCCGTTTGATAGACAACGGCCCAAGCCCGAACGGCCTGGTGATGAATCTTCAGCAGAATGCGCTATTCGTTGCGATGACACGCGGCAATGCAATCTGGCGTCTGCCGATTCAAAGCGATGGCGGAACCAGCAAAGTTGGCATCTTCGCCGCAATGGCGGGAGGTGTCAGTGGGGCCGATGGCCTAGCACTAGACTGCGTCGGTAATCTTTACGTGTGCGATGCCGGAAATGCCTGTGTCTGGGTATTTGACCCACATGCTGTCCCGCTCTATCGCATTCGATCCTGCACCGATGGACGCACCCTGACCAACTTGGCGTTTGGCGGCGCGGGCAACAAGCAATTGTTCATCACTGACTCCTCAACCAGCACGATATTGGTAGCCGATCTCGACCACCCCGGTTCCCCCATGTATTCCCATAGCTAGCCAATGACGCTCTGAATTCCTGGTGCTGCCCGCACGGGATTCGTTCGGCCCGAAAAAAGCGTGCGCACGACGCACCAGCCCTACAAGTCTAATAAAAGGGACACTCATGCTGATCTTCTTAAGCTACGCCATGATCGTTTGTTTCATGTACTTGATCATGAGCAAGCGACTATCTCCTCTGGTAGCGCTGTTACTCGTTCCTGTCGCATTCGGTTGCCTGGGAGGCTTCGCGACCCAACTCGGCGCAATGATGTACGACGGCATAAAAATGCTCGCGCCGACCGGCATCATGCTGACGTTCGCGATCCTCTACTTCTGCCTGATGACCGACGCGGGTCTCTTCAATCCACTGATTAAGGTATTGCTGCGCCTGGTCAAGGGGGATCCGCGCAAGATCGTCGTCGGTACTGCCATTCTGGGTTTGTGCGTAGGCCTCGATGGCGACGGCGCAACGACCTACATCATTGCGACTGCGGCATTTTTGCCGCTGTACCGGCTGACCGGGATTCGAATACAGGTAATGGCGACCGTTTTGCTGATGGCCATCGGCGTAATGAACATCCTGCCTTGGGCAGGGCCGTTTTCTCGCGCAGCTAGCGCCATGCATGTCGACATCACAGCGCTGTTTCTAGAGATGATACCGATCATGATCGCCGGTGCTGTCTGGGTTGTCCTTGCCGCTTGGTGGCTGGGACGAATGGAATATCGTCGGCTCGGCGAGGTGACGGTGAGTGAGGAGGAAGTGCTCCAGGGTTACGCGCACATTCGCCTCAAGGATCCGAAATTTTTGTTCAACGTCGTGCTAACGCTGACGCTGATCGCCGGCATGATGCTTAGCCTCATGCCCCTGCCGATTCTGTTCATGCTGGCGTTTGGTTTAGCTTGCCTAGTTAACTATCCAAGCTTGAAACAGCAAAAAGAAGTCATAGCCCGCCATGCTGATAACGTGATGGCGGTCACTCTGCTGATCTTTGCTGCAGGCATATTCGTCGGCATCATGAGTGGCACAGGGATGATCAAGGCGATCTCGGATAACCTCATCATGATCCTGCCAGAACAGGCTGGTCATTACATGTCGCTGATCACAGCCCTGCTGAGCATGCCGTTCACTTATGTACTGACCAACGATGCGTTTTACTTCGGTGTGTTGCCCATCCTTGCAGAGACGGCGGCTCACTATGGGATTGGCCCGAATGAAATGGCAATTGCGTCACTGATTGGCCAGCCCGTCCACCTCCTCAGCCCTCTGGTTGCATCGACTTACCTGCTATGCGGGCTGTTGGATATCGACTACGGCGATAACCAGCGAGTCTCACTGAAATGGACGTTTGGAACGGTTTTGGTGATGCTTATGGCTGCAATCGGGACTGGGGCGATAACAGTCATTAACTGACTGATGTGACAGGTGCCCAGCAAAAATCTGAGTCCTGGAAGCTCAATAAAAAAGGGCCCTCTAGGGGCCCTTTGTACTCAAACCAAAGTCACTTGGTCAGCCAAGACTCGACGGTCGCGGAGCCATGTTCTGCTTTCCATTCCTTCAGCGTTTTGTGGTTGCCGCCTTTGGTTTCGACGACTTCACCGGTATGAGGATTTTTATAGACCTTCACTTGGCGTGGTTTACGGGTGCCAGCTTTGGATTCGACGACTGGAGCGCGACGGCCAGCTTGAGGATCAAGCAGAGCGATCACTTTCGGCAGGCTGTAACTGTATTCGGCCAGCAAAGCACGAAGCTTCGTTTCGAATTCGATTTCTTTCTGAAGGCCTGCATCGTCTTTGAGAGCTTCGAGAGCTTGAAGCTGCTCGGCCAGATGTTTTTCGAGCTGACGGAATTCTGCGAGTTTGGACATGAGGAATCTCGTTTGGTAGGTAGCTAACAGTATATTGCAAATCGATCATCGCTAGAGACGCTGCTGACGACAACTACCTGCAATGGAGAGGGCAAAAATTATGGCTCAGCAATAATTATGGCTGAGCCATAATTTCGAATAATTCACTATGCGGTTTCCTCGAACGCCTCGGTGATGGAAGCGAAGCTCTGCCTCATCATCCCCCCGCGCTTAGATTTGGGTGGAACCCCGAACCCTCCCGGTTAAGTAGAAATAAGCGTAGATGGCAGCGCATAGCTAACGAGGTATGAAAAAATAAAAAATTAGAAACCTCTAGACAAAGACTTCCACCGGATTCCAGCATGAGCCACCACGGTCAAAGAGGTCAAACCCATCACTTTTTTTACAAAAATGCGGCATTATGCCATCCTGTGCAGACTTATAATCTTTGCTTTCAATTAACAACAAATAGACATATACAGAATTGAAATTCGGTTCTAAGGATCAGGGGCTAATGTCTGGAATTTTGAAGTGGTTACACCTATCTGACTTTCATTTCGGCAAAAACGTATATGAACAAGAGTTCTCCTCCGGCAAGATAATAACTTTTCTTACCACACAAAAAGAAAATGGCGAAATCCCTGATTTCATATTCATCACAGGTGATATCGCAAACTCTGGAACAAAAGAACAGTATACCCTATATAAAAAATGCATCTTTTCTCCATTATTAGAACTATACGGAGAAGACTTTGCTGGAAAAATTTTTACCGTCCCCGGCAACCATGATCTTGACAGAGAAGTAAACGACGGCTTTAGTAAACCAAAGTTCCTACGACAGGACGCTGAATACTTCCTCCCAACAGCAAAGGCTCTGAAGGGACGCAAAATGCTTTTGGAGCGCTTTAAAACCTATATTGAGCATGTTGGCGATAGGCGCGCTAGCGCGTTTAGCGAAGAGGATGGTACTTACAACGAAACACATCTAATCGACAAGCTAACTGTCGGAATTGTAGGGATTAATACATCATGGCTGTGTGATGGCGACCAAGATAAATTCTACATCACCCCTGGTTATAGACTGGTTCGTGACGCGCTTGGAAAAATTGATACTGCCGATATCAAGATAGTTTTAGGTCACCACCCACTCTCTTGGCTACACGACTCCGAACGGCGCGCTTTAGAGACGGTTCTGGGGGAGCACAATTCAATCTACCTACATGGACATATGCATCACTCATGGGCTGAGCCAACGTTATCCGGAAGTGGAACCTTCATCGGAATTCAGACTGGCGCAGGATGGCAGGCACCAGAAGGAAGCCAGTGGAAAAACGGTTTCTTATGGACTGAATTTGACTCAAACGAAATGTCTATATACTTGAAACCGTACACTTGGAGCGTGCCAACTCAATGTTGGTTCCAAAATATGGAACCTTTCCACAGCTCTCTGATCACAACTCGAGGAGCCAAGTTCAGCGCACCAACACCCAAACTAATTAGTTACACTTCTCGCCCCAAAAAAAAGCCACTTGGTGGATGGGAGGCAAAAAGTTCCGCAGATCTAATGCCTCGTCCAGCTTTGGATATGGAAGAGGCCATACGCTACTTTGATGGAGCTGAGCCCACATGGGACAATGTTTTATCCGAGTCCATCCCAAAGCGCGAGATTGTTACACAGATAAAGGATCATTTTTTACGTACCACGAAAACGTCTGACGTTTCGGTTACCGTAATTTTAGGTGCTGGCTGTGAAGGCAAAACGACTGCGTTATTACAAGCAGTAAGTGAAATTCTTGCTTCAAGTCCAAATAAAAAAGTACTTAACCGAACGAACCCAAGCAGAGCATTTATCCCAGATCAAATATTACCCACACTTATCGAACATGATGACTGGCTTGTTGTTGTAGATCAGGCAGAAGAAGTTTCTCGCGAAATATCAAATTTCGTTAATAGTGGATGCGAAGGATACACGGGAAGGATCGATTTTATCCTAGCGAGCCGGGACTCAGACTGGCGATCTTCCGGTGCAGACTCTTTGCCGTGGGATTATCATGCAAAATTTAAGACCATCCATCTTAAAAATCTGAGCTTAAAAGACGCAGAGGAAATTGTAATTTCGTGGGCTAAATTTGGCGTCCGTGGCCTAGGAGAAGAACTCTATCTTTTACCAGAAGGAGAACGCTCGAGAAGATTAAGATATTATGCAAAAAAGGAAGCGCAAGGAAAAAATGACGCCTTCTTTGGTGCATTGCTTATGTCGCGGCATAGCGCTGACTTGATCGATCATGCAGAGGCTATGCTACTCAACCTAGATCGAATCGCCCTAGATTCTGGCCACACATTGAAAGACGCATTTTCTTATATCGCTGTAATGCATGTCCAAGGGTTCGACCAGTTGAGCAGCGCAGCACTAGCAAGTGTCCTTGGCATCGATCCGAACAAGTTAAACTCAGCTGTTATCAAAAAGCTCGGTCAGGAAGCAGCAGTAGCATATACGGCGAAGGCAATTTTCACGCGTCACCGCTATATTGCTGAGGCTGTAGTCAATGTTTTGGAAGCCAGGTTCGATGAAAATATTTCTGATTACTTCGTCAAACTAGCGATTGCAGAAACAAGAAGAGCAAAGACCGAAAACTTCCTTAGTTCAAGTTTTTGGCGCTATGAAATCTCTGAGGCGCTATTTGACGCTGGAGAGCCACAACTAGGAATCACAGTCTCCCAATCCTTGTATGACGACAACCCCAATGATTATCATCTTTTAACTAAGCTAGCATACCTATACCGCAGAGCAGATAGTGTGGAAAAGTGCCTGCCATTATTCAGGGAGTTCCCCGAAAAACCGCAAAACAGAGGTTTCTACTTTGAGTGGGGAGTGTGTGAAGGTCGCGAAAGAAATTATGTTGAGCAGGCGCTTCTCGCCTCATATGCAATGTCCGACGATGTTGAAAACTCCTCCATTAGATTCGATCAGGCCTCGATGTTCTTGAGTAATTTAGCTCATGCTTATCGCAAGCTATTCGATGAATTTGTTGATAGGAAATTTCAAACAGCACATGAGGCAGCGATTTCACTATTAGTCATACTCCAAAAGCGAGACAAAAAAAGCGCTCCTACTCCACTTATTCAAGATTTTCTAAAATTGGTTGAACGAAAACGAGCAACGTTGTATGACCGCCCAGCAGCCGTACGACATTTAGTCGAAGCCGCAGAGCTATTGCCAAAATACGGAGTTCGCCCGGAAGTGTCAGAAAAGGTAGACATATCCACTCTAAGCCTTCACTCATTGGATGTAATCGTTGCTAACGTACAAAGACAGCAAGAAACAGCGTAACTCTTGAAAACGTCTAGTCGCCTATAAGCATGATAGGGTAGAGGCAACTTAAAGCGCTCCAAACCGTTTGGGAGCGCTTACTGAATGAAATCTAAAAAGTCACAGCAAACGACTTTTAGAGGTCTGACGGAGCTCGACAAATGAGCCTGGCCTGAATCTAATTCCTCTCTTGAAATGAGCACCGCAGTCGTACGCTCCCCCTCTATGAAAACAGGTTTTCGATCCATGATCACCCAGCCGAGCAACTCATCAGAATGGCTTATTGCCCGAGCGACTGACCATCACTCATCTACCATATGCCAAGCCCTGTTATGTGATTAAAGGATAGTTCATATCGCCGATTAGAAGCTATCAGCGGACTTGAGAAGTTTGAGAAAGCTAGCTCTGCCGAGGTCTCGCTTAAAGCTGGCGATGACGTAATTACCGTCCTGAGTTTCGAGCAGCCAAAACCGCCCCTCTTTCCTCGCTGACTGAATTTTACCTGTGCGAAGAATAGAACCATCCGCTCTGTGGTAAGCATCGTCATGCTTAGAATGGTCGAAGGACACCCCGAAGCATGTGTCATCTGCGATCATCGCGTCGCTGATAAAAGCTGTGATGGGTACGCTGTATTTTCGAAGACTTGCTCGCACCAAGCGACTCATTTGGAAGTCGCTCACATCCTTACTATGAAACTCCAACTCGATTACTTCAGGCATCCGGCCAAAGCTCCAAAAAAATGACTAAATATGTATTTGCTTCGGTCATTACTTAACCGGCTTTCATTGAAAAAGCGGCACCAATGCTAGCCTCTTTTCTCTGCCCTGCCCCTAGAAGGAGGTAGACCGTATTGTTGGTTTCAAACATGCAGCCTTCAGTGAAAGACACACCAAAATTGCTGCGAACCCACATGCCTGCCTGAAATCGATTTCGGTTATCAAAAACAACTTCATGCGCGTACAGAGTCGCGGGCAGTAAACCCAGTCCGATGAGCTTTTCTTTCTCATCTGAATTGACCGTGAGGTCGATCAAAATCCACTGCCGAACAACGCAGAATGCTTTGCCTGGGAATGACTTTGCTGCTAAATAGATCAGGTCTTCCTCAGACCCCAACCAGCCAGCCATCTCCGCGCCTGCGCCGTAAAGTAGCTGCGAGATTTCTTCTAACGTGACCATATAATTTTCTCGAATTCGTACGCAGCGAAATTCAGTTCGCTAAGGTTCATCACTGAGAGACGGTTCATCAAATCTCGATCAGACAATCCGGATCGAAACCGGTCTGTTGATTCGGATAGCCGCGCGGATTGGAAATCACACGGCACCCATTCTTGAGGAAATCCGCTGAGACGTGGGTATGCCCGTAGACCCAAAGATCGGCCTTGCCTACGAGCTCCCTCCAGTCATTGGCGTAAGCAGCGACCAGGTGTGTGGGAAGCTCATCACCAACGTAATCCAGTACCGGTGCATGGTGCGTAACTACAACCGTTTTGCCATCGAATGGTTTGTCCAGTTCCTGTGTGATCCAGGCATAAGCTGCTTTAGATTTAGCGATCAGGTCATCGGGGCGAAGACGTCGGTAACTCTCATCTGTTCTGATGACGGTGTAGTCGTTCATCCATTCCCAAGCGACGCGTTTTGCCGCAACAACATCTCCCGTCGATGAGAAATCTGTCCACGCCGTCGTGACCAAAAACCGGGCTTGATCAAGAATCAGCGTTTCGTTCTCGAGCACGTGCACGTGAGGAGCTGCTGCCTCTTTCATTTTTCGCAGCGTGTGATCAATGTGACCACCGTAAAACTCATGGTTGCCACACACATAGATCACCGGGCACTGGAATGTGTCGTTCGCCCAAGCTACGCCGCGCGATTTGATATCAATGTCACCAGCGAGAATGACTACGTCTGCGTCGCTTGGCGCGGGCTCGAATCGAGCGAAGCCGAGGTGCAGATCTGAATAGATTTGGATCTTCATGGATTAACCATCCGGTGCCGTTGTCGTGGCAGGGCTCACCTGTCTCTATCAGAGTGTCACTGTGGTCGGGGTCTGATAGCTGGTGCTATGGAAATGCTTCCCGGCAGCAGTCGTGGCGTCATAAATCATCCGAATATTGCTGAGCAAGCCTGCGTCGGTCACACCGGGAGAGCTGCTGTAGATTGCTCCGCTATCGACTTTATGAAGAAGTACGCACTCACCGTTTCCGTCGTAGCCGACGATCGCACTGATCAACTTTTCCATACGCTCTAAAGAACTCCCATTCATGCAAGGGGGAGTCACAACCTGAACCACCTCAATCTTGTGCTCTGGGCTCCGCTGCGAGAGTAGGTGTTTCAGCATCGAAGGGACTGATGGCATCAATTTTTTGAACCGAGCCCTCGCTCCTTCACAAATACGAAAGCGAACGTGATACCAGAAATCCTCGGGGTCTCGCTCGATCATCCGCCAAGCCGTGCGGCCAGGCCCAGGGAAGCCCGTTAGGCCGACCATACAAGACTCATCTGAAATAAACATGGTGCAGTTTTCCTGATTTTGCAGTGCGGCGAGTCGACCGACGTGGACAGAGAACTTGCTCAAACATTTTGGCAATACATAGCTATTGTTTGTGTGAGGTAGTGGCTCCCGCTGAGAAGTTACAAGTCGTTCCAGATCCGTTTGCTCCGAATTATTGAGACAGGGCTACGTCCTGCAGCGGGATGACGCTGCTGAAACATCAATCCGTTAAGGCGAAATCCCATCCGCATGAATATATAGATTTGTATGGGACTACGCAATCGCGGCATACCGTCCTCCTTTGAGGGGAGTCAGGATGTTGCTTCGCAACGCGTATGCGGCAATATTACAGTTGCTAAGGACTCGGCTGGGTCTGACTCAGCACGACATTGCTATGACCGTGGCGCCATCGCACGTCAGCCAGCTTGAAGCGGTCAAAACTTCACCGACCCTAGAGGTCAGCCAAGAGCTTGCACAAGCGCTGCATCTGCATCCCGTTTCTCTTCTAGCGCTGGTTCACGCCGCCAAAGACATGAAAACCGCCAGAGACATTCTTCTATTAGCCATAGAGGAATTGGATGCTATCGAGCTACTGGATACCTCACTCCCTACTCAGCCTGAGAAACTGCCTCATCCCCAGACCATGGCAGCAGAGAAAAAATGGGAGGCAGTTCAGGCGCTGAGGAAAGAAGGACGCAGCCAAGCAGAGGTGATAGAGATTTTGGGACTGCCGAAATCAACGGTCGGACGCCTTTGGCACAAAGATATTTCGTAGAGACAAGTTACTAAGAGAGGCGTCTCTACGAGTAAGCCGGCTAAATGGGTGTGAATGGGGGTGTAATTGGGCTTTGAGACGCTGAAGCTCGTTTCAGATCAATTCCTCGACTTGGAGGAGGTGCGCATAGCTTGCCGACTCGCTACTCTCGCTTAGGGAAGACTTGCTTCCCACGGCAGGCTCTAAATAGATGAGACGGATAGGTGAGTTCGCCGGAAGGTCACAGAAAGCCAACACCTCATTGACTTCAGATTTACTGGTCGCCTGACAATACAGAATGTCCTGCCTTAGGCATTCAGTTGCAAGAATGAAAGTCGTGCCCATCGGGGGGCATCATATTTCTACATGCAGAAATTAATCACGCATGGCCTTCTCGTAGGCGTAAGCGTGATACTAGCAGAGACGTCCATTTCCCTGATCATCCTGCACCAATCCTTGGGGCACGACCGAGCGAAACGATTTCTGGACACAAGGCGCGGGAGTTTCTTCGAAGTCAGTTTGTGGGCAAAGAACTTAAAAAAAGACCTTCAGGTAAGCCTGGCAAAACCGAGAATGCCGATGCCGTGAGAGAACTGAAAGCGTTAGGATTGAGTCAGGCGGAGGTGGCGCGGAGGCTTGGATTGGCGAGTTCAACGGTATATCGTTATTGGCAGCAATAATTCGCTTAAGATTACCCCCCACAGCATCTCTATCCAGTCGGCCTCGTACTCTTCAGGCCGCACGATTCAGCCGAGGATTCTACGCCAGGTTCTCATCGGTGAAACCCGGTTTAGAAAAAAGATGTCTGAGCCTGATTCTTAATTGGACATAGCCAAGCGAATTTTGGTTATCTCATCCACGATAACCTGACTTAGAGAAAAAGGTGTGTGATCAAAATCCAATATCAGTTGCCTAGCCCTTGCAACATCAAGATTACTATCCGGCACCAGTCTCTGAAGCTCAGATGCTGCGATTCGGGAAAGCCCTAATTCAAGAAATGCTCGTCCAGTCGGGGTGCTGACACCTAACTCAAGCGCTAAAGCAAAATCAAATATCTCGGGTATTCGATGACTAAGCTCACCATCAACAAGTACATAGGTAAGAATGTCAATATAGGCCTTGCCCATCTGTACCAACTGGAATCGCACAACATCTTCTATAGTATCAAAAGTATCTTTGATCACTTTACTAGGATTAACATCCGCGACCCTCTTTAACTTATAGTTAGGATTCGTACGCGCATACATATTTTCGATTTCGCGCTTCTTCTGCACCTGATCAGTTTTAGACTTTATTTCATATTTAAGAATCACTGGATAAGGCTTCCCTTCCATCCACCTTACTGCGATCCGCGCAACATACCCACCAAAGTTACCATCAAAACCCTTTATAAATTTAAACATGATATTAAATATATCACGATAATGGGCAAAAGATCGACCACCTAACTCTGACGGATTTTTTGGAATATAATTATCTATCATTCCATCTGCCGCCCTCATCTCCAAAAAAGACATAAGATCATTGAGTGCAAATAAATCCAATGTCCAGTTAGTGTTAAGGACAGTTGACGGCAGCGCTATTTTCTCCGATGCCTTGAGTGAGGCCTCGCTAAGACGATACGACTCCAAAATATCCAACTCAGGTGCCACTCGACTAAGGAACTCGTGAATGTCGCCCTGCCTAGCTTTGCTGATGAGCATTCCAGCTGAAGCAACAGCGTTTCGATGAGCTTCATCACGAGGCTTACTAGAGAGTGATTTGTTCTCAAGTACATGTAAAACGTCGGCAGCACAATAAGTAATAGCCTCAGTCAGCGCAGATTTAATGGTGAATTTAGAAAAAACATCCATGGGCTGTTCGCTCCACGAGTCATAATTAACCAAAAAAACATTACCCACTATGTCTTTTGCCATGCGGCCTGCTCGACCTGCAAAATTCCATAAAAGAGCTGGATCAAGGATTTGCTTATCGCCTCTACCCCGAGCTGGCGTATCAATAAAAACGTTCCGCGCAGGAAGGTTGATCCCTTGAAAAAGAGTTGTAGTGCATACCAAAAACTTAATGGTGCCCTTACGAAATGCCGTCTCTATTGCGTCACGAAGCAATGCGGGCATCTGACCGTAGTGAAACGCAACTCCGTTCTGCACCATATTAATTAAATGGTAATCCGGGTGAATATGATCTTTTATGAACGTGATCAGATCATCATTGTTGCCAATTGCATTTTCATCTGTGACACCAAGAGAAATTGAAGCGGCCAGCTTCGCGGCCTCAGTAGGGGTCTTAGCGTAGACCAACGAGCCACCGCTACTCCCGAGCTCAAGCGCAACGGCGGCCAAGCGCGCTTCTGGGCTTTCCAAGCCAATATCACATACCATGGTTCCGATTGATACGGCACCGTTGGCGGAGAGTAGCTTAAACTCTAGTTGATTAACTCCTCGGCTTTTTGTCACTACGATTCGATTTTGAAGCACAGGAGAGACGGTCGTTGCGATCTCTGTAACCTGTGGCAACCCTAGGCTTTCTAGTGCTGCTTTGAACCCATCTGCTCCTGGGGCTAGCATCACTACGTGGGTGCGGGAGTATCGCTCAAAACACTGCTCTATACAGTCTTGAAGAATCATCCCCCTCGCGCCGTCCGACAAGTTCTGCGCCTCATCAACTACTATCAAATCAATCTTTGCAGACATAGTAGAAAGTAGAGCTTGAAATCGCTCTTGGGTCAAAATGAATATCTGTCTTGAGGTCTGCTCGAAGGTAGGAATATCCGTCACACGAATATCGGTAAAGGTTGCGAGCCGTTCTTTGACCTTTATTAGAACCTCTGCCAGCAATGCTCGTGTCGGGGCAATGTATACAAATGTAAAACTAGGAATTGTTATGGCGCGACGACACAAATGCTCGATGACGAGAAATGATTTTCCAGCAGACGTTGGCGCTGATATAGCGAGAGAAGCCCCACTCTCCAATGAGTCCCAAACTGTCTTCTGGTAATCGGTTAAAGCGATACTCTGGCCATTAACATGAATTGTATTGAGATACTCAATTACGTTTCGCTGGATCATGCCAGCGAGACTTGTTAGTTTAGATTTAAAAGTCAGCTCGCTATATTTAAGTCCAGGAAAGTTCCCTAGCTCAGCTAATATAACTGAGCACCGCTCCAAAATAGTAGAATCCTGGCTCACTAGCATGGCATTGAACGCAATAGCCTGAGCTAGCCCCAAATGAACTTCCACTGGGGATTGAGCAAATACGGACGCGCAGTACAAAAGCTTCCCCAAAGCTTCTTGATCAGGTACTAAATTTGAATTTTCAACGTCACTTGGCAATGTACTTGCTGCACCGGACGCGCGAAGCTCACCAAGCGACTTTTTAAATTCAGAGTTTACAATCAAACGCGCCGACAACTCAGATGCAAAACTACTCATCTTGATCGTCCTCACATATTGAAGACTCATTCAGCTCTGAGTCCGACGGAGCGGCAAGAATACCCAAGGACTCGTAAAACTGCTCCCTCAGTTCATTTACATCCGGCACAGCCACCAGATACAACATGCACTTACTTTGATCGACACCGTGCGTCAATAACTGAGCCCTTACATTTTTGTGATGCCGACCGTGATCTTTAATGTATAGATCTCCAAAGTGACGCTCATGCCTGTCTAGCGGCCCATCATCATCAACTGGTATCGTATTCGAGAAATGCTTCGTTTCGGAGTAGCAGACTACGCCTACAGACCGCTCACGCCTTGGGGCATTAGGTTTTGCAAATACATCCAAATACTCCATAAGAAGCTCCTTGTCCGCAGTTGCCAATGCGTCCAGATTCCCCAAATCTCTAACAAGCCCATATTCCTGCATGTATTGCTTTTTGCTGCTACCAAAGCCAGCAACTGACTCCGCATAATCTGCCGTACCGCTTGCGGCAGTCTTGGCTAGTTTCGACTCTAGAAAATATACATTCAGCCTGCCATCCGTAACGGAGGCATGAATGCCATCAAGGCCATGGACTGGCATGTTGGCTGAAGTCTTCAACGACATTTTGGCAACGAGCTGTGCAGCGTTCAGGTGATGTACGGCAACGCAATAGGCAAGGACTTCTCCCACCTCGCTGGCCCTTGAAGGATATTCCGTTCGAAACTGGATAAACGCACTCTTAACTGCTCGGCTGATTTGGGAAGTCAGTGACAAATCGCCATTCGTACCTGACCTCAGAGCCGCCAAGTACGCATCGCGTCGCCGACGACTAAGGGCATAGTTCACCGCTTGGCTACTCAAAAAATCGGCAAGTGAAAGAGTGTTTGGAACATCCTCCTGGAAGCGTACATGTAGCAGCGCCATCTTCGGGGGTAGGCCCGGCGGCTGAGGGGGAAAATCCAGAGCACATCTGACGAAATCATCCAACGGAGACTGATCGAGGAGTTGATCTATTACATCGCTGAGAGGTGAGCTAACTGATGATGACGACACTCTTCCTTTCCTTGGTAGGGCCCTACGCGAGCCCCTTGAACCTTCGGGAAGGAGAGAGACTGATGCGCGTGATGGCCTGATAATGACGAGGTTGAATGCAGAATGCCATCACCGTTCGATCCATCCGCCAAAAACATCAGTTATCTAGCAGGCGCTGCAAATAGTTGCTCAACTATTATGGCTACGCTCACTCACTCACTCTCAGATGAATAGTTGGATTTTGGGGGGCATAACTCTAGGTTGCATCCAGTCGCAGAGCTGTCACACCAACAAATGCCCGACCGGCGTCGCCACCCAGGACCCCCTGCGCCAACGCGCGCTGGTGGTGCCGGACAAAGCCCAGCGCGTATTCAATTTCCATCGCAGCACGCTCAAGGCTTTGGCGGAAATGCTCGCTGCCGCCGGCCTCGAACATCCGTCGCAGTTGTCCGCCAAGCACCTGGTGCGGCGCATGTCGGCGACCGAGATCAAGCTGTTCTCGCAGTTGCACGTATTCCTCAAACCCGGCGAACTGCTGACCGGTGAAGTGAATGGCGAGTTCTACTCACGAATGTGGCAGATGGCGCGGGCGGACAGTTTTGAGCCCAATGAAGTGGCCGCCGCCTGACGTTGGCTCCAGCGCTGAAGGTTCGGGACGACTTCAGCGCTCGCCGTCGAGTATAAACAGGCGCGCCTCGACTTCCTCTCCCTTGAGGGTCTGCGTCTGTTTCCATCCCTTGGGAAATGTCACGACCTTTTCTGGCCGGGGCCTGCCGGTCACCCACCAGACTCTTTTGGAGCTGAGTTTTACTGTTGCGACATTGTCGAAAAAAATCCAGTCCAACGTCTGAGGGATAAGAAGCCAGCCGCCATAGTTGAAGGGACCGTCCGAAGCTCCTGTCGGTAATCGGGCGACGTAAAGCCTCGGCTGGATACCCGTGGTGTTGTAGTAGTGGAACGGCAAATACCAGTACAGGCCGTCAATGACCAACTCGTCGCCTGCCTCGGCCTCCCTCTTGATGCCATCTGCCAACGTGTCCAGCCTCGCCATCTTACGAATGAAGGTTCCGTTCAGCCCGTCATCCTGCGAATACACTTTCTGCAGTCCATGTATTTCCCCTGCAACAAACACGCTCAAGCAGAGGAGTGCAATCACAGGACGTCGTTCAGCCAACCGATCCAGCACAACGGCGACGAACAAAGGCAAACCGGCGGCGGCAAACACCAGGTACCTGGGAACGAAGATCGGAACGGCCAATGACAAGAAAAATGCCGTGATGAGCGGTACGAAGAAGTAGCCGATGACCAGCACGGTCGAGCGGCGGTCCGTGCGCCTATACCGCCACGCCATCACACAACAGACGATCACCACCGCAGTGACAATCAGCGTGCCCCACAACCCGCCCTCCGTGGTTGATATCATCGCCGCACATTGCGCGATAAAACTCGGCAACATGTCCCATGTGGTCGGCGAAATCCATTCGAGTCCTTGCATTTTCCACGTCTGGTCAATCAGATGCGGCAACCAGGGCGAATAGAGCACGACAATCGCGACATTGGCCATCAGCCACTTGCGCACAGGCAACGATGTTGACTTGCCACTACCCGGTCCCGACCAATACAGCCAATGCACCAGCACACCGAGCGCTGCAAAGTAGTGTGTGTAGAAAGCCGCTGTCATCAGCAGCACGTACATCACGGGATAGCGTTTGAGTTGCGGCTGCCGACGCCAGCAGACCAGTGCAACCGTAGCGGCCATCAGCCAGAAACCGACGAGCGTGTACATGCGCACTTCCTGGCTGTAACGAACCGTGATCGGCAGCAGCACCAGCAAGACGCCTGCGATACAGGCCGCTCTTCGCGTGGCGAGCAGACTCATCAGTTTGATACTGAGCAGCACCGTGCCCACATCTGCCACGGCGCTCAGGCCGCGCACAGCCACCACACTGGCGCCAAACAGCATCGTCCAGTAATGAAGAATCACGTAATACAACGGTGGATGAACGTCTCCCGCCGTGGTGGACCAGATCAATGCCGGCGAACGCTCGCTCAGCATCAGGCTATAGCCTTCGTCGTACCAGATGATCGGGACTGAAACTCCGTGAAATCGAACGATCAGGGCCAGGGTGAGCAACGCCAGCACAGTCGATGGGTAGACGGCCTGACGCCACTGACGCACCTGAACATCCTCGGCCAGACGCCCCATCGTATTCATACAATCCTCTTCAGTGAGGGTTTGTCGGCTGGCTCGTCGCTGCCTTTGATGATGTCCTTGATGACATAGCGGGGGCGATGCTTGGACTCCATATAAATGCGCCCGATGTATTCACCGAGGATGCCGATGCCAATCAATTGAACGCCGCCCAGAAACAGAATCGCCGTCATCAGGGACGGATACCCCGGGACATCGTTGCCGAACAGAATCTTGTCCAGAATCATGTAAGCCGCATACACAAGTGCCGCCAGCGAGATGATGCCGCCCACGTACGACCAAACACGCAACGGCACCGTGCTGAACGAGGTGATGCCTTCAAGTGCCAGGTTCCAGAGTTTCCAGATATTGAATTTGCTTTTGCCGGCGGCGCGTGGCGCGCGATCGTATTCAATGACTCGCGTATTGAATCCGGCCCATGACAGCACCCCCTTCATGAACAGCTGCTGCTCCGGCAGGCTCTTGATGACGTCAACGACTTTCCTGTCCATCAAGCGAAAATCACCGACATTTTCTTCGATGCGGGTCGAGGCAATCCGATTGAGCAGGTGGTAGAACAGGGCCGCGAAATGGCGTTTGAAATAACCGTCGGCCGAACGGTTGCGGCGTTTGGCAAGCACCACGTCAGCGCCATCGGTCCACTCCTTGATCAGCCGGGAAATGACACTGACCGGGTCCTGCAAGTCCACATCCATCGGAATGACCGCATCACCGGTGGCATATTCCAGCCCGGCAAACAGCGCAGGCTCCTTGCCGAAGTTGCGTGAAAAATTAATCAACAGCACATCGCTGTCCTGCCGGGCGATCGAGCCGGCCAGCAGTAACGTGTGATCGGTGCTGCCGTCATTGATGAACAGGATTTCAACCTGATAGGGGCTTAGCGAGGGTTCCTGGCGAACAGCCTGGTAGAACAGGTCAATCGCCTGCTCCTCATTGAACACCGGAACAATCAACGAGACTTTCATGTGTCACGCTCGCGAAACACCACGTATTTTGAATACAAAAAGCCGAGTACCAGACTCAATGCCGAAAACAGGGCCACGGTGAGCAAACCATGCAATCGCCAGACGTCGCCCAGATGGCCGACACCCAGGCTCAACGCTCCCATTCCCGAAACAAACAGTAGATAACCAACGACCGAGACCCGGGTGGCGAAGGTAAATTGCGCGTTCATGTAGAAGGAAAACGACGCAGCCACGCAGAAGGCCGCCAGGTTGCTGACCGCCTGACTGAGGCCGGCTGCAACGCTCAGCACGAAAAAGATCTGCCAGTGAATCAGAGTGTTGGCGACCCCGATCACCGTGTAGCTGGGCAACCCTTTCCACAACTGTCTCATGTGAGGTCCCTGTCTTAGAACGTTAGGTTTCCCATGAATATTGGAACCTGTCTACTGTCAGAAATCGCAGGGTTTTAGACCTTTCAGACCAGCGGTTGAGCCTCGGGGCAACGCCGGAGACATCCGGTAATATCCCGACTTTGCAATTGCCCGCGAATCAGTCCACCCTGCGCGCCGCCGCTTGGGCGCGCGGCCTTTTGCGCCCGCGGCCAAGCCCATTTTCACCCGCTGTTACGAGCCTGCTGTCATGACGTTAACGCGCGATCACCGGATCGACTTCTTTCGTGGTCTGGCCCTGATCTTCATCTTTTGGGATCACGTGCCCCACAACCCTTTGGGGCAAATCACCCTGCGTAACTTCGGTTTCAGCGATGCGGCCGAGGTTTTCGTGTTTCTGGCAGGTTTTGCGGCCGTGCTGGCGTACGGCAAAGTCCTGGCGCACGAAGGCTTTCTGATCGCCTGCGTGAAAATCCTGCGCCGCGCGTGGGTGCTCTACGTGGTGCATATCTTCCTGCTGGCGATGCTGATGGGCATTGTGTTTTTCGCCAACAGCCACGTGGAAACACGGGATCTGGTGGAGGAAATGGGCATGCATCACTTCATCAGCAACCCGCAGCAAGCGTTGATCGATGAGTTGCTGCTGCGCTTCAAACCGAACCTGATGGACCCGCTGCCGTTGTACATCGTGCTGTTGGCGGGCTTGCCCCTGGTGCTGCCGCTGCTGGTGCGCAAGGCCTGGGCGGTGGTCGCGATGTCGATGGCGCTGTACCTGATGGTGCCGCTGGCTGGCTGGAACCTGGCGGCCATCAAGGACGGCGTGTGGTATTTCAACCCGGTTGCCTGGCAGTTGCTGTTCGTACTTGGCGGTGCTGCTGCGATCTACAGCCAGCGCCCGCGCTTGCCCGAATCTCGCCCGCTGGTACGCCAGCCGTTGTTTGTGGGTGCGGCGCTGTATGTAGTGACCGCGGGGGTGTTGACCGTCCTGTGGCGTTGGCCGGAGATTCACGATGCCGTGGTCCCGGCCAGCGTGCAAAACTTCCTGTACCCCATCAGCAAGACCGATCTTTCCCCTGTGCGCCTGCTGCATTTCCTGGCACTGGCCTACGTCACGGCGAAACTGATTCCCGACAGTGGATGGACGCAAAACTGGCTGGCGCAACAATGCTGCCGCATGGGCCGTTTCTCGCTGGAGGTTTTCTGCCTGGGCGTGCTGCTGGCGCCCTTGGCGGACATGGTCAATGCGTTGACCGACGATGCTTTCGCCATCCAGATCTTCACGGCGCTGGTAGGGGCCGGGTTGATGGCGCTGCTGGCGACGTGGCTTGAGTTCAACAAGCGTTTGAACCAGACAATCAAAAGATCGCAGCCTTCGGCAAACAGTATCCCCCTGTAGCAGCTGGCGAAGCCTGCTGCTACAGGGAATGTGTGGCGGGTGAAACGCATCCTGCAATCAATGGTGCTGCGGCGACTTCAAAACAAAAAGCCCCGATCATTGTCGACCGGGGCTTTTATGTTTCACGCATTACAACTTACGAAACCGAACGCACCGCACCCTGCGACACATTGGTCGGTTGCAGCTTGAACACGTAGAACAGCACCGTCAGCAGCACCAGGAACGCAGGTCCCACATACAGCGCCACGCGGGTGTCCGGGAAGTACGCCATCAGGCCGACCACCAGCACCAGGAACGCCAGCGCCAGGTACGAACTGACCGGGTACAGCCACATGCGGTATTTCAGACCGGCCTGTTCACTGGCGCTCAAGCCTTTGCGGAACTTCAGCTGGGCCAGCAGGATCATCGCCCAGGTCCAGATCGCGCCGAAGGTGGCAATCGCCGTCACCCACACAAAGACCTTTTCCGGCACCAGATAGTTGAGCAATACACCCAGCAGCAACGCGCCAATCGACAGCAGCAGCGCACGCCGCGGCACACCGTTGCCCGACGTCCTGGCGAACCCCGCCGGGGCCTGGCCGTTCTGCGCCAGGCTGTAAAGCATGCGCCCGGTGCTGAAGATGCCGCCGTTGCAGGACGACAGCGCAGCGGTGATCACCACGAAGTTGATGATGCCCGCCGCGGTCTTGATGCCCAGACGCTCGAAGGTCATCACGAACGGGCTGCCCTGGGTGCCGATTTCGTTCCATGGGTAGATCGACAGGATCACGAACAACGCGCCGACGTAAAACAGCAGAATCCGCCAGAACACCGAGCCGATGGCGTTCGGGATGGTCTTTTGCGGGTTCTTCGCCTCACCGGCGGTCAGGCCGATCATCTCTACGCCGAGGTAGGCGAACATCACCATTTGCAGCGACATCAACACGCCTTGCACACCGTTGGGCATGAAGCCGCCGTGGGTCCACAGGTTGGAAATCCCCAGGGCCACACCGTCGTTGCCGAAGCCGAAGGCGATGATGCCAATGCCGCCGAACACCATCGCAATGATGGTGACGATCTTGATCAGGGCAAACCAGAATTCGAATTCACCGAAGGCCTTGACCGCGATCAGGTTGATCGAGCCCATGCTGATCAGCGCAGCGAGCGCCCAGATCCAGCGCGGCACGTCGGGGAACCAGATGCCCATGTACACCGCCACGGCAGTGATTTCCGCGACGCAGGTCACCAGCCACAGGAACCAGTAGTTCCAGCCGGTCAGGAAGCCCGCCAACGGGCCGAGATAGTCTTGGGCATAACGGCTGAACGAGCCGGCGACCGGGTTGTGCACGGCCATTTCGCCGAGGGCGCGCATGATCACCAGGATCGCCAGACCGCCGATGATGTAGGACAGCATGATGGCCGGGCCGGCCATTTCGATGGCCTTGGCCGAACCCAGGAACAGGCCTACGCCGATACAGGCGCCGAGTGCCATCAGGCGAATATGCCGCTCGCCGAGTTCACGTTTAAGCGGACCGCCCTGAGCGGTCTCGCCTTGGGGCAGGTGATTGCCTGTGGGCATGGGGGACATCCTCGTCTTGTTATTGGATATGGCCACCGAGTGGCGAAGCGCTGACCGATAAGCCATCGCTTCCCGAACCGGCCCTGCTTCGTGGGCAGAGCTGTCTTGTAGGAAAAACCCGCAAAATCAGTGGGAAAAGCGGCGCCGAGTATTGCACAACAATGGTGCATCGTCATGCCCTGACCAAAGCTGTATTTACCCTAGAAAAGGCTCTAATTCGGCCATTACAGACCACCACAAGGCTTCAGCCGCAGCATCACTTGTGGCGAGGGGGCTTGCCCCCGTTCGGCTGCGTAGCAGTCGCAAAACAGGAAAACGCGGTGTACCAGACAATCACCGGTCGCAGGTATTAGCGCCGCTTCGCAGCGTAACGGGGGCAAGCCCCCTCGCCACAACAACAACAACAACAACAACAACAACAACAACAATCTTTTCATGCCGTTATTCCTTCACAGATATCAGAGTTTTCACTCAACGCCTGCAGCTCTGACCTGGACAACCGGGTACTAGCCTTGAATGTGCAATTGATACCCTCAAAAGGAAGCAATGGAATGCCACCTCAACCCAACTCCCACCGCTTGCGTCTGGGACGATATTCCGAAAGCGGTCGGGCATATCTCATCACCGCCGTTGTCCATGATCGTCAACCGGTCTTTTCGGATTGGCATTTGGGACGCTTACTTGTCGCAGAACTGCGCCGGGCTCATGAATCCAACGTGGTGAATTCCATCGCATGGGTGATCATGCCCGATCATTTTCATTGGTTGATGCAGCTGGAAGAAAGCAATCTGGGGCGCGTTATCGGAGCCATCAAGTCACGTTGTACCCGCAAAGTGAACGAAATCACCGGCCGCCGTGGCCCGCTCTGGCAATCCGGCTACCACGACCGGGCCATTCGCGATGGAGAGGACCTTCTGCCGTTCGCCCGCTACATTGTTGCCAATCCACTCAGGGCTGGGCTTGTGGATAAAATTGGCGACTACCCGCTCTGGGATGCGTGCTGGCTGTAAACGGACGCCCTTACACCAAAATCTTTGTGGCGAGGGGGCTCGCCCCCGTTGCGCTGCGAAGCGGCGCCAAAACCTGCGACTGGTGATTTCTGACACACCGAGTTCACCTGTTTTGCGACTGCTTCGCAGCCGAACGGGGGCAAGCCCCCTCGCCACAAGTGCTTCAATTGGCCTGATTATCGGTGCGTCCGTGCATCATTTTGCCCTTCACAATTTTTTTCACCATTGCCATCCACCGTCTAAGCTTCAGACAAGTCCGATAAATCTGCGTGAATGGATCAGTCGACTATGGGCGCTTTGTGGCAAACCGATTCGAGTAAAACCGTGGTCCCGACTGAAGGTGTGGATGAAGCGCCGTTACCTGAAAAACCCCGTCGCTCGAAACACGGTTGGGGAGCGTTCTGGTTACTGCTGTTGATTATCGCGATTGTCGTGGGGCTGGCCGCCGCGAGGGAGATGCGTACCTCCAGATTTCAGGCCCGGGAAGTCAGCAAATACGCCGCATCCCTGAGCTATGAGCTCAAACCCGGCCCCAGCGATGCGATTCGCTATCCGGGCGACGGTCCGTTCGATCGGCGCCTGGGCTACAGCTCGCTGGATGAATTCCTGCCGCGCTTGATCAAGCGCGATTTCATCGTTGAGGCGCAAACCCGCTTTTCCCCGGCGCTATTGAAGTACAGCGATCGGGGTCTGTTCGTACCCTATGCCGAGAAGATCCAGGCCGGGCTGTCGATCACCGATTGCCGTGCAGCGCCGCTGTACCAATACAACTATCCGCAGCAGCTTTATTCATCCTTTGCCTCGATTCCGCCGGTGGTGGTCAACAGCCTGCTGTTCATCGAGAACCGCTTCCTGCTCGACCCCAAACAACCTCTGGCCAACCCGGCCGTGGACTGGCCGCGGTTCGGCATGGCGGCGTGGTCCCAGGTGGCCAAGTTGTTGCACGTGCCCGGCCAATCCGCCGGTGGCAGTACTCTGGCCACGCAACTGGAGAAGTACCGGCATTCCCCCGATGGTCTGACGGTCAATGGCGCGGAAAAAATTCGCCAGATGGTCTCCGCCACCGTACGCGCCTATCAGGCCGGGCCGCAAACCCTCGAAGCCCGGCAGAATGTGGTGCGCGACTACCTCAACAGCGTGCCGCTGTCGGCCGTACCGGGCCACGGTGAAGTGCATGGCATGGCTGAAGGGTTGCGCGTGTGGTACGGCTCCGACTTCAAACTGGCCAACGAAGTGTTGTCCAGCACCGCGACGGATCCAAAAACCATGGCGGACAAAGGCCTGGCCCTGCGCGAAATGCTGTCGCTGATGATTGCCCAGCGCCGCCCGTCGCATTACCTGACCAAGGGCCGGGATGAGTTGGCCGACCTCACCGACAGTCATATTCGTTTGCTGGCCCAGAACAATGTGATCGATGCGCCGTTCGCCGCCGCGGCACTGGCCAGCAAGGTGACGTATCGCGACTGGGCGACCCAGCCGACCATCCAACCGATCGAAACCAACAAAGGCATCAGCGTGGCCCGCAGCCGCCTGGCCGGTTTGCTCAATCGTCCGCTGTACGACCTCGATCGCCTTGACCTGTCGGCCACCAGCACCCTGCAAGGGGAATTGCAAACCCAGGCCACCGCGTACCTGAAAAAACTCGCCGATCCGGCCTATGCGACGCAAATCGGCCTGATGGGCGAACGCTTGTTGACCCCCACCAGCACCACCCAGGTGCGCTACAGCTTCACCCTGTTCGAACTGACCCCGGACGGCTCGCGGGTGCGGGTGCAGACCGACAGCACCGACCAGCCGTTCGACATCAACGAAGGAAGCAAACTGGAACTGGGTTCCACCGCGAAAATGCGCGTGCTCACCACCTACCTGCAAATCATCTCGGAGCTGCACGACAAATACGCCGGTATGGGCGTCCCGGAACTGAAGAAAGTCGACGTACCCGATCAGGACCGCCTGAGTCGCTGGGCGGTCGATTACCTGATCGAGAACAACGACCGCGACCTGCAGAAAATGCTCGGTGCAGCCCTGGACCGCAAATACTCCGCCAGCCCCGGCGAGGCGTTTTTCACCGGGGGCGGCCTGCATGTGTTCCACAACTTCCGCAAGGAAGACAACGGCCGGATACCGACCCTGCGCGACGCCTTGCGCGAGTCGATCAACCTGCCGTTCATTCGCCTGATGCGTGACCTGGTGCGCTACACCACCTACTCCGGCCCGAACAGCAGTGCCGAACTGTTCAAGGACGACCGCGACCCGCGGCGCCAGGAATACCTGGCCTCGTTCGCTGACCGCGAAGGGACTTCGTTCCTGCTCAAGTTCTGGAAGAAGTACAAGAACAAGGACACCCAGGAGCGGCTCGACACCTTCCTCGACAGCATGCGCCCGACGCCGATCCGCATGGCCGCCGTACACCGCTACTTGCTGCCGCAGGCCAGCCAGGAAAGCTTCAACTCCTTCGTGCGCTCGCACCTCCAGGGTGAAAAGCTCACCGAAAAACTCACCGACGAGCGCCTGCAACGGCTCTATGAAGCCTATGGTCCCGGCACCTACGACCTGCCCGACCAGGGTTTCATCGCCAAGGTGCACCCGCTGGACCTGTGGCTGATGGGCTACTTGCTGAACCACCCGGATGCCAAGTGGGGCGATATCGTCAAGGCCAGCCAGTTCGAACGCCAGGAAGTCTACAGCTGGCTGTTCAAGAGCCGGCACAAGGGCGCCCGCGACAGCCGCATCCGCACCATGCTGGAGATCGAAGCGTTCCTCGACATACACCAGCGCTGGCAGAAAGTCGGCTATCCGTTCGACCACCTGGTGCCGTCGCTGGCCACCGCCATCGGCAGCTCCGGCGACCGTCCGGCAGCCCTGGCCGAGCTGATCGGCACCATCCTCAACGACGGCGTGCGCATGCCGACGCTGCGCATCGACAGCCTGCATTTTGCCGCGGGCACGCCCTACGAAACCCGGTTGATCAACGACCCGGATGTGGGCAAACGGGTGATGCCATCCGAGGTCGCCACCGCCATGCGCGAAGCCCTCTCGCAAGTGGTGGACGCCGGTACCGCCAAACGCGTGGCCGGCAGTTTCAAACTGGCCGACGGCACCCCACTGGCCATGGGCGGCAAGACCGGCACCGGCGACAACCGCATCGAAGCCATCGGCTCCGGTGGGCGGATTCTCAGCTCCAAATCGCTCAACCGCACGGCGACCTTCGTGTTCTATATCGGCGATCACCACTTCGGCACCCTGACCGCCTTCGTACCGGGACGCTCGGCGGAAAGCTTCACCTTCACCTCGGCGCTGCCGGTGCAGGTGCTCAAGGGCATGGCGCCGATACTGACGCCGTACCTGCAACCGGGCACCCACACAATGTGCGGTGCAGGAGCAGGTTCGCCGGTCGTCACCCAATCCGCGACCGCACTGGGCACATCTGCACGTTAAAAGGTGGTATTCCCGTATTTTTCGCTCTTTATTTATCGTTGGATCGAAGCTTCTTTCGGGGTAATCCAACCCTGTATTTACGCTTTTTTTCGACCGCAGTACCTGCCTAACCTGAAGAGCCTGATTACAGCTTTTGACGGTTAGCACATGACGAATTTATCAAGGATTGATCAAAGACGCCGCAACACCAAAAACCAGGACGGCATTAATGACGCCTGGATCGCTCAGGCGTTGCCCGCCTGGATCACCGACATTTCCCCTGTCAACGCTCGTGCATTAAAGGCTGCCCCGCACAACTTCGCTCCGTTCAAACTCCATGCCCGTTCCGCTCATCATCAGCTCAGAGAGGCGATATCCGAGCACTGGTCTACCCAGAACGCCGTGGACGCCCTGCTTGAGAACCTGGCGGATGTTTATGCGTTTGCCGAACCCCTGTTGAAAAAAGCGCTGAGCAAGCACTACGGCGACATTGACGTCAGGAACACCTACCTGCGGCTTTATGCCGCCGTCGGCCGCCCATGGTGGGTGCATGACTTCAAGGGTGGCACCAAGGTCAGGACGGTCTCGTTGCTGAACGCGGCCCTGCACAACTTCTCGGACGAAGAAACCTTTTCGGACTTTGCTTTTCTTGACGCGCCGGACCCGCGCGGACAGATGAAAACGCTGCACATCAACCACACCATCACGGGAGCCGCGCTTACCGCCCAAACGTTCAAGGCCATCTGCCGTGATCTGAACATCGGGGCCCGCTACCAGCACGCATTGCGTCAGGCCCTCGGATTCGACAGCCCCCTGGTGGCCAACAACGTTCGCACGGCGGTCACTGCCAGCCAAAAAGCCGCGTTGAAAGCAGCGGCACATTTGGCACTGCTCAATAAACACATTGATGCACACGCCCATCGACTCATCCTCGGTCTGGTCCACGGCCAACGGGATTTGAAGCTCGACGGCAAGCACGTGCGCTACTACAACCTGGCCATGATGGAAACGGTGCTGGCGGGCATTGTGCTGATCACAACCGATCCTGGACCGGGTGGCTCTCCCGGCCGCCTGATCGCCTATGTGCCACACGACAACCAACACCCACTCAAGGAATACCCCTCGCCCGCCGAGTTCATGGCCGAACTGACTCGCCAGTTGCGCGAAGAAAAACCCGCCAACGGAGAGCCATCGGCCGGGTTCAGTTATCAACAGTTCTTCAGCCAGTTCGTGCCCCACCAGGAACGAGGGCATTTCTTCGCCAATCTCAATCAACGCTTGAGCACGGTGCAATGGCAGCAACGAGATCGTCAGGCCGGCGGCCCCGTCTGGAGGGATACGCCGGTGGACCATCCCAACCTGAGTTTCAGCGTCCAGGCGATCACCGATGACGATCAAAACCGCTCGCCCGACCCGGTCCATGACGACCTTTGGCAATACCTGTTCCGTACCCGGCTCAACAAGATCGTCAACGATGCCCGCGACCTCGCGATCTCCACCCAGGATGCCGACCGCATGGCGCGTTGGGCCTGGTGGGACAACCTGGAGAAGATGCTTTCGGACATTTTCAACGCTGCCCTGTTCGTGGTCACGCCGTTCGTGCCGGTGCTCGGTGAGCTGATGCTGGCGTACACCGCTTATCAACTGACGGATGAGGTGTTCGAAGGCGTGGTGGACTGGGCTGAAGGACAGACCACCGAAGCGGCCGGGCATGTCTTGGGCATTGTCGAAAACCTGGTTCAGTTGGGCATCTTCGGCAGCGCCGCCGAGCTGGGCAAATCCCTCTCTTCACCGTTCATCGACGCGATGAAACCGGTGCAATTGCCTGATGGCAGCCAACGCCTTTGGCACCCCGATCTCACGCCCTACCAACAGCACAACCTGTCATTGCCCGCCGATTCAACGCCTGATGCCTGGGGGCTGCATCGGCATCAAGGCAAATCCATTCTGCCTCACGAGGGCAAACTCCTTGAGATCGAGCGAGAACCCTCCGGCCGGATGCGGGTGATTCATCCCCGGCGGCCGGACGCTTATCGACCGCAGGTAAAGCACAATGGCCTGGGTGCCTTCGTGCATGAAGGCGAACAGCCCAGAGCCTGGAGTGAACACCAACTGATGCGCCGGCTCGGGCATTCGGTCGAGCGCTTTAGCGACGGCGAACTGGAGCAGATCCGCGCCATCAGCGGCACCGATCACGATGCCTTGCGGCGGATGTACGTCGAGTCTGACGCACCACCGCCGCTGCTGGCCGATGCGCTGAAACGCTTCGAGGCGTATGAAGATGTCGCCCGGCTGGAAGAACAGATTCGCAGTGGTCTGCCGCTGATGCCTGATCCGGCTTCGGCCTGGTTCGAACAAACCGTGACCGAGCTGCCCGGCTGGCCTGAGGACAAGGCCCTGCGCGTGCTTCATCAAACCAGCGCTTCGGCCCAGGACCGCCTCTATGGCAATCCCGACGCCTCACCCTCGAACACCCTCAGCATCACGCTGACAGAGGTCATGGCCGGACAGTTGCCCGAACGCGTGGTGGCGTTTCTGCAGGAGCCCGAACTCGCCGTCATGCTCGGCCCCGACGTGCCACCGGCGCATCAGGCCCAAGCCTTGCGCAATCAACTGGCCGACTACGTTGAAGACCATATGAACAGGTTGGCCAAACAGACTTATCGCGCCCGGGAAAAAACCCGCGATCCGCAAGTGAGGCTACTCAGAGACGCGTTCCCCGAACTGCCCTCAAGCATCAGCCAAACACTGTTGGCCAATGTCACGGGTGCGGAACGCCTCGCGATGCTCAGCGAAAAACGCCTTCCGTTGCGTATAAAAAATCAGGCCCGTGAACTGAATTTCGAAGTGCGCGCGGTCCGGGCAACCGAGAGCCTTTATGGGCATTCGGGGTTAACCGCGGACACCGAGCGTCTGCTCCTGAATACGCTGAGACTGCGCAGCGACGTATTCACCGACCTGCGTGTCGACATCCGCGACGGCTCCCCGCACGGTAGCTTGCGCTGCAGCGTTGGCGCGCAATCTGCCACCCGGGTCAGGACGTTCGTCAGCAGCGGCGTACGCAACAAATATGAAGTGTTCGACCAGGACAATCGCCTTTACGGGGCCAGCAGCCTCTATGAGTCGTTGCTGCGTGCAATGTCGCAGGATCAGCGCAACGCCTTGGGTTTCCAGCTCGGCCAGGGCAAGGCGCTCAAACACTGGTTCAAGCAAATCCTCGTCACCCCTGAAGTCCGCAGAACCGCGCTCGCCGACCTACCGATTCGCTCGCAGCGTGACCGGATCACCACCCTGCTGTTACAGGGTGGGGGCCTGAGCAAGGACGGTCCCGCCTCGCTGGACCGGCGGGTTCGCGACCTTTACCCGACCTTCAGCGTCGAGGAGGCCACGAGTTTCATTGAAGCGTTGAGCGCGCAAGGTGACCCCCTGACCGCCCTTTCGGCGCTTGAGGATGAACTCGACGACCTGCGCGTCACCCTCAATCAGTGGAGTTATCAGCAACCCGACGTCTGGGGGCCTGACCCCCAGGGTTTTCGCGACGGCGGTGGACGCCACATCACCGAACGGCTGATCGAGTGTTTCGAACGTCGAAGCCAGGTGTTCGATGAACGCAGCCTGCATCCCCACGGTGGTTATCGTCTTGATCTATCGATGGAACTGGGCAGTGTCAATCTTGAGACCTGGTGGAAACACAAGCCCGATCTCAAGCGCTTTCTCGACAAGGTCTCGGTCCTGAATCTGGACAATACGAGTTTCTCCAGCGAACCGGGCGGTCTGTTAAAGGATTTTGCGCACCTGGACGAATTAAGCGCCAGAGGCTGTGAACTGATTGAGATACCGCGTGGCATCACCGCGATGCACGTTCTGTCGACCCTGCGCCTGAACGACAACCACATCCGCCTGACAGCGCAAAGCGTTGAACAACTCAGCCGCCTGACCTACCTGAAAACCCTCCGACTGGATCGCAACCCCTTGGGCGCGCTACCGGACATTGGACGCATGCCCGGCCTGATGATCGTCAGCCTGCGTGGCACCGGCATCGACACCTGGCCCCGAGGCACGTTCGCCAAACCTCGACCGCGCGGTTTTTTCCTCGACTTGCAGGACAACCCGCTGGCGCGTATTCCCGATGTAGTCCCGGGCTCGAACGATGCCTTTGTGGTCGCGCGCACCCGGCTTGACGCGCAAGCGCTCAGCGACGTGAACCGGTTTGCCTACGAAGACCTCAGGAGGTCTGTGGGCCTCAGCCCCCGGCACGACTATCCGCCTGCCACCAACAACGATCTGGCCTATTGGCCGATCCCTGATGACCGCGAATGGTGGACCCCCTCTCCTGGCCTTGGCCGATACCGCAGCGAGGCCTGGGGGGATCTGGCCGATGAACCGGACTCGGCGGGATTCTTCACGGTGATTCGCGGCCTTACCCTGTCTGCTGATTATCGAGCGGGAGGCGAGTTTCGAATCGAGCTGGCCAAGCGGGTATGGCGAATGATCGATGCCGCCGACATGGATGCCGAGCTCAGGAACAGGCTCTTCACCATGGCCAGCTCACCCGTTAATTGCGCCGATGCCGGCGCGCAGTTGTTCAACAACATGGGGCTGGAAGTGCTGGCCTCGGAAGCCAGGTCGTTGAACACCTCGCCGACAATGCTCGAACGTCAACTGGTGACCCTGGCCCGGAGCGCGGCGCGTCTGGATCATGTGAACGAGATTGCCCGGGCAGACATGCAGGAACGGATGGCCAGCGGCCTCACACCGGATGAAGTCGAGGTCTATCTGGCCTACCAGACCGGTCTGGCCCGTCGGTTGGACCTGCCCTGGCAATCGCGAAACATGCTTTACCGGCCGCTTGCCGGCGTGAGCGAGAGCATGATCGATCAAGCCTACGGCGCGGTGCTGTCACTGGAGTACGGTGACGGACTGGTGAACCAGATGCTGGAGCAACGCTTCTGGGCTGAATACCTGCGCGCGACCCACCCGCGAGCATTTGAGGAAAACACCGAGTTGTACGCGGTGGTCAAGGCCGGGTTACTGGCGGATTTGCGGCAGACGCAATACGAATGGGCTCATTCCCGGCACCGCACGGATGAATACAAAAACCAGCTCGGGGAAAAACTCAAAGAACTGGCCCGGCAGCTTCCTGTCCCCGAATCGGTTGTGTTCACCGGCAAGGAAATGACCGATGAGGTGTACAACCGATTGATCAACGACCTTTTCGACGAAGAAAAGGAGCTGGCGCGACGCCTGACCCGAATGACATTGAAAATGGCAGGTCATTGATAACGCCCAGAACGTTCCGACCATTGCCAGATGCTGTACCTGGAAATTTAAGACGCAGAACCTGTGGGAGCGTGGCTTGCCCGCGAAAAACGATGACGCGTAGTACCTGAAAAACCGCGCTGCATGCTTCGCGGGCAAGCCACGCTCCCACAGGATTTTCGTCGCTCCAATGTCATCAGACGACGGCGCTTGACCGGTACGCCAGTGAGATCGGTCAAGCCATCGGGCAGGGTGACGCTGAGTTCCACCCGTACGGCACGCTGCGAAACGGGATGTCCATGGTCGCGCCGATGGCCGAGTCAACGGTCAGTGCACACAACAATACCCACCCTGCGCCGCCATGGAGGAAGGCTTTGCAAACTTTCACTGATTTCATCTTCGATCATGACTCCCTGTCATGCGATAAAGGTCGATGCCCTTCCTGTCACGTTTTTTAATGGGATCAGGGCGCCACGGCACTGAACACCAACAGCACGTTGCCGTAGTAATTGCCTGGTTTATAACCTCCCGTGGGGATCGTCGGTTCGATATCCAACCGCACCCGGCTGCCCGCCATGGCTTCCTCTGCCGAGACCACTTGCCGGGGCTGAGCGTGGCTCAGCTCCTGACCGTTGAAACTGACCCGCAAATAAATGTTCCCGCCGTCATTGCCGTTGGAAATATAAGCTTCGCTCTCCAGCCGCGCTTCAATCGCGCTGGTGTCGTGCTTGACGTCGAAATACTTGTGCAAACCACCCAAGGTCGACGTATGAGGATTCCACGGCAATCTCTGCTCGCGATGAATCCAGTCCGTTTCCGACGGGATCACGTAAAACGCCAAGGTGGGAATATTCACCGACACTTCGAACTCGTGTACTTCCCGCACCGCGAACACCTGGGAACTCATCAGCGTCGCGACACCCAACGATGCCGCGACAACCCATTGCTTGATCATGTCTGGTACCTGTTCATCAAAGAAAACCGCAGCAACACGGGTCGGGGCTACCGGCTGGCAACGCGCAGGGTCTTTTTGGCTTGCCCCTCGATCAGATTGAAACGGTACTCACGACCGGGCTTTTTCTCGAACTGGAAACGCTTGCCCGAGAGAATGTGATGCTTGGTAGTCGGCTCGCATTCCGTTTCGACCTTTAACGAGCAGTTCTTGAACTCGTCGATCACCACCACGGTGTTGCCGTTGTTGCGAATGCTGTAAGTGCCAGGCCCGTCATCGATCACGCTGTCGTAACGAGTGTTCTTCGGCCGCACGAAGAACACCGTGCCAAAACCGGCCATCACGTTGACCCCCGCCGACAGGTTCTTTTTGTAGGTGTCGCGATCCTCCTCGGAAACGGCGAACTCGTCCTCCTTTTCCGGCACCACGGGTACGAAGCGCACGCGAAAATACCGCTCGGTTTCACGCTCGCCCATATACAACAGTCGCGAACCCTGCATGCCATTGACGGGCACGATCAGCCGCGCGGGGCTGGCCATCAATCCATCGCGGGCGCTGGCATCGGCCTGGCTCTTGACCGGCACTTCGCGGGGCGTGCCATCGGCGTCATAGATGATTTCCAGAATGTTGACCTTGACGAAAGCCGTGCTGTCGCCACCATTGAACACCCGTTTCAAATAGGTACTTTTATCGCCATCCAGATAGTCGTAAACCGTCCCGACATTGATGTTGGGCGCCGCCTGAACGGCCAGGGAAAACCCGCCCAGACTTACCAGCGCAAACAGACGCTTCATAACCTTGTACCTCATGACATTAAATACAAAGCTGGCTCGATAACTCGATAAACAGCCCATCAGATTTCCGAATCCCAGATCACTGTGACATTTCCGACGTAATTGAGCCCCCCTCCGGGTTGCAGCATGTACCACACCCATGAGGGCCCGATTTCGAAGTGCAACACGCCGGGAGCCCGATCCACGTAGATCGCAGGCTGGAAGGTTGGCGACAATTGCGTATGGATGGGACTGCGCCTGACCGGTTGTCCGGAAAGATCAGTCAAGCCATTGGGCAAGCTGACACTGATGTCCATCTCAATGGCTCGTCGTGGTGAAACCGGGTCGCGAATCACGCAGTACTGGGAAAGATAGGTCTCACACTGCACCTGCATCTTGAATCGCGATGATGCCGAAATATTGAAGGTCTGGTCGCGGAACACCCTCACCGGTCTGCGCCCGCTTTGTAGCCAGCTTTGCCAGCCACCTTCCGGCACCAGTTCGACCTTGTTACCGCCGGGAGGGATATCGACTTTGAGAGTGTGTTGCACGTCGAGGACGAAATTCAGCGCCAGGCTGGAATCGTCCGGCACCATGACATCGCCCATGTCGAAATCACCATAAGGGCCGATGCGATAATTCAAACTGCCGGTGTATAAACCTGACGACATGCCCAGCGGGTTGGGCGTTCGAAGTTCGTAGGAAAAATCCAGGGTGTCGTAGGACATTGCTGGAATCAGGAACCGGGCTACTTTGGCACAAACCCCTTCGACCGGGGTTTTCCAGAAAAAACGATAGCTACTGTTGCCGTAAGCACCGACACCGCTGTAGGTGCATGGTGGTGCCGCATTTACCCAACTGCTGCCATTCCACAAACTCCTGTGGCCATCGCCGGCATTCGAAGCTCCCGTCAGATTCGCGGCGGTGTCGCTCAATATGTAATCGAGCCCGATACCCGCAATACGCACCTCTACTTGCTCTGTTTCCCCTGTATCGGCATTCGTCACCGTCAATGCCCGCCATTGCGTCGGCACTTTGAACATCGCACCTTGGCGCTGGGCCGCACCGGGTTGAATCGCCTTGGTGGATTCGAATCGCATGGGGACGCGAATACTGAACGTATTGTGGGCCGCGCATTGGTCGGGGTAGTCGGCGCAATAGCCGCTAACCGGGGTTTTATTGATGAACTTGTTGCTTTGAGGGTTGCTGGGGTCGGGGGTGAACAACGCCCTGATTTCCTGGGTGACGGCACCGGCTGACGATGCTGCGATCGCCCCCACGAGTCCAAGCCATCGGCCACGAAGTATCAATCCAGGCAAATAAGTCGAAAAAATCATGATTGCCACTCTATGAAAGAACAGGATTCAACCCGCTTTGTTTCGGCTGAAGGTAACGTCAGCCAACGTATCGGGGCTGCAACGCAAATCACCGATCATCAGCACGTCGTTTTCACTGCGGTACTTGCCGGTATCGAGTCGGAACTGGCACAGCAACTGATCGGCGTAACGCACTTCCAGGGTCGGCGAGCCCGCGTTCATTTCCATGGAGAAGAAGCCGTCCACTTCGCTCACGCCACGGCTGGCGTGGTTGATCACGTGATGCCCCTTGAGCGGCCGACCTTGAGGGTCGAGCAGGCGACCGAGCACGGTCAGGGTTTTCATCACCCGTACCTTGCGGTACTCCACCCCGCCCTTGTTCAGGTGATAACGGGTGCGCGCCGGTTCGATGGTCGCCGCCGGGACGTGGTTGCCTTCGAAGTCGAAGCTCACCGAACTGTTCTTGTAAGCGGTGATGGGGATGAAATTACGCCCTGGTCGCAAGGCGGCGCTGCCGCCGCTCAAGTCATCGGCGCGCAGGGCAATCCCGTCGATGTCGGACTCGACGTCGACGATCATTCCGGCACCGCGCCCCTGAGGCTGGCTGGTCATCACTATTTGTTGGCCGCCGATGGCAACCGTGCTGTCCAGGTTCAGGCCACCGGTGAAGTTGCCGTTGAAAGAGGAGCGCTGAACAAACCCGTCGCCCCTGACCGAGTCTGTACTGAAGTTCGCCAGGCTCGACAAGCCGACGCCATAGGTGTCAGTGAGTGCAGTGACCGAGACGCTCTGCAGCACGTGGTCCTGCAAATCCTTGCGGTAACCCAGCGAAGCGTTGGTGTCACGGCTGCCGTCACGGGCCGTGCGCGAACCGAGGCTGCCGGATATTTGTTGGCCCGGTGCACCCAGCGCAAGGTTGACGCTCAGGTCGACCCCGCGATTGCGATCATCGCCGCTGCTGAAGCTACCCGGGCGATCGAACAGCGACAAACGCCATTGCGCGTCACTGCCAAACAGTTCACCGCGTTGCGTCCAACCCAGGTCCACGCCAACGCCTTCGACATTGCCTTCGCTGTGGGATACCCGCGCATTGACCGAGCTTTTGCGACTGATGCGGTGGTTCAGCGCCAGGGATGAATTGCTGGTCTGACCGGTGAACACATTTTTTTGCCGCACCCGGGTGCCATCGGGCAGGGTGTCGTAGGTGTGTGTGGTGTCGAGCCAGCTGCGGTTGTGACTGACTACCAGGCTGCCGGAGCCAAAATTGTACAGGCCTTGCAGATCGACACCCGTGCCGTGATCTTCAGTCTGATACACGTTGGCGTACAGGCTGGTGCTGTTGGCCAGGGTCCAGTCGATGGAGCTACCGTATTGCAGCTTCTCGCGTACTTGACGCAGCGACAGTCCGAGAATGGCCCTGGGGTGCAGCAGGTAGTTGATCGACGCGCCCGCCGTTGCATCGCCGCTGGCCTGTTGATCCCAGTTGCTGAAGAGTTTGCGCTCCTCTCCGGCAAACAGGTTGTAGCGCCAGCGCTCATCGAAGTTGCGCCAGTTGTTCGGCTTGTACACCAGCTCCTGGGTCGTGGAGGTGATCTGACCGTCCTCGATCAGGCGCACTTCCACTTCGTAGATACCACCGGGCAATGGTCGGGTGTCGAGGGTCTGTAATCCGGCCGGCACCGATTGAGTGTTGATCAGCAGACCATCGCGAAAAATCTCCACTGAAGCCTGGCGGTTGGCGGTGACATAAATCGGATAGACGCTCGGTTTGGGGCTGTCGATGGCCAGGCTGTCGGAACTGCCGAACATCAGACCCACCGCGGTATCGGGGCTGGTGCCGAAGGTACGCGGCTGACGGGTCAAGCCTTCGGAATTGGGGGTGAAGAAACCCAGGCGGAAAAAGCTGCCTTGCAATTCACGTTGAGTGTGGAGTTCGTGGATGGCGTAATAAAGCTTGTCATCCGGCCCACCCAGACGCGCCAGTTGCGTGTTGAACGTCTGGGTCCAGTTGCCCAGGCTGCCACTGGCCTCCAGGCCAAAACGACCACCCAGGTCCTGATCCTGGCCACCATTGAGATTGAGCTGATTGCGTACCATCAGGCCACTGCTGCCGCCCTCGGGCTGCTCGTAGTAGCGCTTGGCTTCAGTGTCGCGTTCGGCATTCTCGGTACCGATGGACACCAGGGAATTTTGCAGGTTGTAGTGGATCGCCTGCATTTGTTCCGGACACGTACCTGTGCAGGGGCCAAGGGCCACGCCCGACTTCAGGTAAGTTGCCCAAGTGTCACGTTCGACGGCACCAATGTTACTGTCACTGGTGTCGGTGAATTCAAGTAAGGTAATACGATCGTCGCGAGACAATATGATCATGGCCTCGCCAAGTGGCTGCTTATCAAGTTCAACCCGCACCGCTAATGGAACATCAAAGAAGTGCTCTTCGAAGTCCGCTGGCAAACCTTTGGCCTGGGACAACAAACTTCTCGGTGTATTAGCAACAGTCGCGGGCGCTGCAAATGCACTACTACAAAGCAGCAACGCAAGCGCAGCCGCGATGGGCGTCATCGGGAACATGAACACGTACTCTAATTACCAATAGATTAAAGCCCGGCCGGCCAACACACGTATTGACCGACCGGTTGCGTTACTTGGACAAGTAAGCGTTTCAGGGTCTTGCGTGACGCTTAGAGTGCAACAGGAGGAACGGCGTCATAAACGATAGCGACGGAGCCGGTGTAGTCGCCCGCAGGATGGTTGCTACCCACCGCGCTGATGCTGATCGGTGCGCGATAGTTCACGTCGGACTCTGACTCACCCACGACCATCTGCGGTGTATTGGTGAGCGTATAGCCATTGAATGCAACGACCAGGGGGATAATGTTCGCACCGCCGTACAGACGCGGCGTGCCTTCTACGCTGGCGTGTATCGAGCCGTTGTTGTTACGCACATCGAAAAAGCCGGTAACAGGCGTCAGGGTGTTGGAGCCAACGCGCGGGCTCATGTCCTGATCCTTGTTGACCAGGTCCGGATCGACAGGCGTCACGTAGAAGCCGTTTTCCGGCACAGTGGCAACCAGACTGATGGAGTGTCGCGCTTCCCCGGCGGCAAAAGCCATGGAGGAGCTCAACGCCAGAATGGCCAGTGGAGCAGTCATCGCGATTTTCTTGAACATCATTTAATACCTGTCTTCTTATCTAAGGATTGGCTCATTGAAGTCCTTGCCCCCTGATCTCGACTGCATAGCCGCAGGGTGTTTCTTTCCTGAACTTTCAACGCCGGCAGATATTCAAGTAATTCCCAATGAATGTAAGCAGGAAAGCTCTGACGAAGTTGTAGCCATGTCGCCACAGCGCTAGCGTGAAAAAACCCGAATTAATAAAATAATAAAAGAATAGCTGTAAGAGGCGGACTACAAAACATGCAAATCACACTGTTCACGACACGTCTACCGGCATGCAACTTCTGTAGGACCAGTACTACACCCCCCCACAATTAAAGGCCCATATCACTACATTAGAGAGTTAACACTAATTACTCAGAATTAACAGCTGATTGAAATTGAAACCGACCAGGTTTTTGCCCTCTTCGGATTGACTTCCTCGCCAGAAAAGGAGGAACCGTTGGTCTGAAGCCTTTGCACTCGTCATAAGATATATCTTAAGTTGTATCTAAACATGACGAGAGAAAGCAAAAAATGAGAGACCATCATTCCCCCCATCGCGAACACGGCGATGGCCGTGACGGCTTCGAGAAACGTCCCGGTCGCGAACGCGGTGGTCGCGGCCCGCGAGTGTTCGCCCCCGGCGACCTGAAACTGCTGCTGCTGGCGTTGATCGCCGAACAGCCCTGCCACGGCTACGACCTGATCCGCCAGATCGAAGGCATGTTCGACGGCGCCTACAGCCCCAGCCCCGGCGTGATCTATCCGACCCTGACCTTTCTGGAAGAAAGCGAAATGATCCAGGGCGACGCCGAAGGCGGGAAAAAGCGCTATAGCGTGACGGACGCCGGACGCCAGTCCCTGACCGAGCAAGCCGTCGCCCTTGAAGGTGTGCGGGTGCGCATCGATGTCAGCAAACGCTCGCTGCGTGGCCATGATCGCCCGGCGGAAATCCACGAAGCGGTGCACAACCTGCGCCACGCCCTGCAACTGCACCATGGCCGCTGGAGTCCGGAAGAAATCCAGCGCGTTGCCACCCTGCTCAACAACACCGCCAAGGCCATCGTCGACGGCCCTGCTGTTCAAGCTGCCCCGGAGAAAGTCGAATGACTGAAGTCCAGACCCCAATCATTCACCGTGTCATGCACGAGATCAAACGCCGTCGCCTGGAAGTGCTGCGGGTGGTCGACCTGACCCCGCGCATGCGCCGGATTACCCTGGGCGGGCCTGAGCTGGCTGGCTTTATCAGCCTGGGGACGGACGACCACGTCAAGCTGCTGTTCCCGCAGAACGCCGAGCAAGCGGCAGCGCTGGAAACCCTGGTGCCGGGCGCCGGCAGGGCCAACGGTCCGTTGCCTGAAATGCGCGACTACACCCCGCGCCGCTATGACCCCGACACGCTGGAACTGGACATCGACTTCGTGCTCCACGGCGACGGCCCTGCCTCGACCTGGGCCGAACAGGCCCAACCCGGGCAGTTCCTGCACATCGGCGGGCCCCGGGGTTCGATGATCGTGCCGGACATCTTCGACAGCTATCTGCTGATCGGCGATGAAACCGCCCTGCCCGCCATCGCCCGACGCCTCGAAGGGCTGGCGGCCAATCGGCGTGCCCTGGTGATCATCGAAGTGGAGAACGGCAAGGAGCAGCAAGTGCTGCACAGCGCTGCCGAAGTCAACGTGATCTGGGTGCTGCGCGAAGGTGGCAAGGATCATTTGCTGACCACCGTGCGCCAGGTTCAGGTGCCGGCCGGCAGCCTGTACGCGTGGGTGGCGACCGAGAGCAAAGTCTCGCGGCAGATTCGTCGGGTGTTGCTCGATGAGCACGGGCTGGACGAGCAGTTCGTCAAGGCGGTTGGCTACTGGAAGTTGGACGACAACGACGAGGAGTAACAGGCGTCACACTGTGGCGAGGGGGCTTGCCCCCGTTGCGCTGCGCAGCAGTGCTAAAACCTGCAACGAGGTTTATCTGAATCACCGTACGAGCAGATTTTACGACTGCTTCGCAGCCGAACGGGGGCAAGCCCCCTCGCCACAAAAAGCATTCCACACCGCCATATCCGCGGTTACATTCGAGCACGCCAGCGATCCAACCCCACCAGCAACAGCGCAATCACCACGAAGCCCGCCAACAATCCCCCGGCGTTGATAAACACCTGTGGATAACCCAGCTTCTCCACATCAATGAATGGATATGGATATACCGCCAGCAAATGCCCGCGCAGCAGCGAGTACGCGAAGTACAGCAGCGGGTAAATCACCCACACTGCGATATGCCACACGCGCAATGTGCCCTTGGGCACGCAGGTCCACCAATAACCGAGAAACAGCAACGGCATGATGTCGTGCAACAGCTCATCGGCCAGCCACTGCCAGCCTTCGGGATGCCACAAGTGACGCAGCAACAGGTTGTACGCCAGGCCGACCACGGCGATGCTCACGGCAATCGCGCTGCTGACCCAGGGCTGCAAGAACCAGCGGCGCGCGGCTGACTCGCGGGATGTCCATTCACAGGTCAGCACGGTCGCCACCAGGGTGTTGCTCAGCACGGTGAAATAGCTGAAAAAGCTCACCAGCCCGCCGATCAGGCTGGCACCCAGCGTCCAGCGTGAATAGAAAATCAGGTACATCTGGATGCTCAATCCCGCCCAGCCGAGCATGGCAGCCACGGCCACAAGACGACGGCGTAACACAGACGGATTGACCATGTTCAAAGCGGTCGTTTGGTGCGCATCAACTTCACATACAGGCGTTCGACCTTCTCCCGCGCCCACGGGGTTTTACGCAGGAACGTCAGGCTCGACTTGATGCTCGGATCGCTCTTGAAGCAGCGGATATCGACGCGCTCGGCCAGCCCCGACCACTCGTAGTGCTCAACCAGCGCGTTGAGGATCTGTTCCAGCGTCACGCCATGCAACGGATCGGTGTTGTGTTCGGTCATGCCAGGCCTTCGAGCAGAGTGGGAATTGGAAGCCGCGCACCTTAGCCGAGGGCTTCGTCGGGGGGAAGCGATCTATCAAATGTAGGTGAATCTGTAGATGTAGGAGCAAGCTCGCTCCTGCAACTATTACCGAATCCGAAAGGATGCATGTCAGTAAAAGCCCTTTCTCTATTTGTTACAGAACATTATCCTTGCGCCCGCTTTCGCTGAATCGCTTCTGCTAGCCATTTCTTCCGTTAATCCCCAGAAAAAGATCAAGAATTTCTTCTTTATGCCTGATTTCCAACTTCCGAAAGACAGCGCTGTCTTTAAGCCTGTTGCCTGCCGAAAAACCTTGAACCTGATAGGCGGATTCACCGCTTTGGGCCTTGCCACTTGCGCTCACTCGGCACCTGCCTTCGATAGCGACTCCCCCTGGATGCTCGGCGACTGGAACGGCACTCGCACCGAACTCGCGGAAAAAGGCTACGACTTCAAAGTCGATTACACCGGCGAAATGGGCAGCAATCTGCACGGCGGTTACGACCACGATCGCACCGCGCGCTACAGCGACCAGTTTGCCCTCGGCACTCATTTGGACTTGCAGAAGATCCTCGGCTGGGACGCCGCCGAGTTCCAGCTGACCATCACCGAACGCAGCGGCAACAACATCAGCAACGACCGCATCAACGATCCGCGTGTCGGCGGCTTTACCTCGGCCCAGGAAGTCTGGGGCCGTGGCCAGACCTGGCGCCTGACGCAAATGTGGTATCAGCAGAAATTCTTCGACCAGAAACTCGACATCAAGGCCGGCCGTTTCGGTGAAGGCGAAGACTTCAACAGCTTCCCCTGCGACTTCCAGAACCTGGCGTTCTGCGGCTCCCAGGTCGGTAACTGGGCGGGCGACATCTGGTACAACTGGCCGGTCAGCCAGTGGGCGCTGCGGGTCAAATATCAGCTGACGCCGCAGCTGTACGCGCAGGTCGGCGCGTATGAGCAAAACTCGTCGAACCTGGATCGCGGCAACGGCTTCAAGCTCAGCGGCAGCGGCACCCAGGGCGCGGTCCTGCCGGTGGAGCTGGTGTGGACGCCGAAACTCAACGGCCTGCCGGGCGAGTACCGCGCCGGCTACTACTACAGTAGCGCCAGCGCCACCGATGTCTACAAGGACAGCAATGGCCAGCCTGCCGCCCTGAGTGGCGAGGCCTATCGCAGTGCCTCGAGCAAACACGGCGTGTGGCTCGGCCTTCAGCAGCAAGTCACCAGCATCGCCAGCGACCACTCCCGCGGCCTGAGCCTGTTCGCCAACGGCACGATGCACGACAAGAAAACCAACGCGATCGACAACTACGTCCAGGCGGGCCTCGTCTACAAAGGCCCGTTCGACGCGCGCGCCAGGGACGACATCGGCTTTGCCATGGCCCGCGTCCACGTCAACCCGGCCTTTCGCAAGAATGCCGAGGCGACCAATCAGGCCCACGCCGTCTTCGACTTCGACGACCCGGCCTTCCTGCCGCCGCAGGACACCGAATACAGCGCCGAACTCTTTTACGGCGTGCACGTCACCCACTGGCTGACCGTGCGCCCGAACCTGCAATACATCCGCCACCCCGGTGGCGTGAACCAGGTCGACGACGCGCTGATCGGCGGGATCAAGGTCCAGTCGTCGTTCTGACCAACAACACAAAACCCATGTGGGAGCGGGCTTGCTCGCGAAGGGGTCGGCAGCCTCAACATCAATGTTGACTGAACCAGCGCTTTCGCGAGCAAGCCCGCTCCCACAAGGATTGCGGTAACCGAACACATTGCAACTGAACCCTGCCCGCACAGGATCATCATCTACAGTGAACTTGCGCGGGACTACTTGAAACATCACGGAGAACCACACTATGAGCACTGATGGTGCCTTGAGTCGAAGCCGTCTGTTGCCGAGCCTGCTCGGTATCCTGCTTCTGCTAATGGGCCTGGCCATGCTGGCCGGGGGGATCAAGCTGAGCATGCTCGGCGGCTCGCTGTATTACCTGCTGGCCGGTATCGGTATCGCGCTGACCGGCCTCCTGCTGATCGCTGCGCGCCGTGCCGCGCTGGGCCTGTATGCACTGGTGTTGTTCGCCAGTACTGTTTGGGCACTGTGGGAAGCCGGCCTCGACTGGTGGCAACTGGTGCCACGCCTGGCGCTGTGGTTCGCCCTCGGCGTGGTGATGCTGCTGCCGTGGTTCCGTCGTCCATTGCTGATCAACGGCACTGCTCCTATGGGCACAGGCGCCTTGAGCGTGGCCGTGGTCCTGGCCGGTGCCACCGCCGTAGCCAGCCAGTTCACCCATCCGGGCGAGACACTCGGCGAACTGGGCCGCGACACCGCGGACATGACCAGTACCGCGCCGCAGATGCCTGAAGGCGACTGGCAGGCCTATGGCCGCAGCGAATTCGGTGACCGCTATTCGCCACTCAAGCAGATCACCCCGGCCAACGTCGGCAAGCTGCAAGAAGCCTGGCGTATCCAGACTGGCGATCTGCCAACCGCCGATGACCCGGTGGAGCTGACCAACGAAAACACCCCGCTCAAGGCCAATGGCATGCTCTATGCCTGCACCGCCCACAGCAAGGTGCTGGCGCTGGACCCGGACACCGGCAAGGAACTGTGGCGTTTCGACCCGCAGATCAAGAGCCCGGTGGGCTTCAAAGGCTTTGCCCACATGACCTGCCGAGGCGTGTCGTACTACGACGAAGCGGCCTATGCCAAGTCTGAAAACGCTGCCTCCGCCGTCATCTCTGAAGCCGGCAAAGCCGTCGCCCAGGCTTGCCCGCGTCGTCTGTACCTGCCAACCGCCGATGCACGCCTGATCGCACTCAACGCCGACACCGGCAAGGTCTGCGAAGGTTTCGGTAAAAACGGTGTGGTTGACCTGACTCAAGGCATCGGACCGTTCACCCCCGGTGGCTACTACGCCACCTCGCCGGCAGCGATCACCCGCGACCTGGTGATCATGGGCGGCCACGTCACCGACAACGAGTCGACCAACGAGCCATCCGGCGTGATCCGTGCCTATGACGTACACGACGGTCATCTGGTGTGGAACTGGGACAGCAACAATCCTGACGCGACCGAACCGCTGCCAGAGGGCGAACATTACAGCCGCAATTCGGCCAACATGTGGTCGCTGGCTAGCGTCGACGAAAAACTCGGCATGGTCTATCTGCCGCTGGGCAACCAGACCCCTGACCAGTGGGGCGCAGACCGCACCCCGGGCGCCGAAAAATTCAGTGCCGGCCTGGTCGCGCTGGACCTGGCCACCGGCAAGGTGCGCTGGAACTACCAGTTCACTCACCACGACCTGTGGGACATGGACGTCGGCAGCCAGCCAACCCTGCTGGACATGAAAACCGCCGACGGCATCAAGCCGGCGGTGATCCAACCGACCAAGCAAGGCAGCCTGTACGTACTCGACCGTCGTGACGGCACGCCGATCATCCCGATCAAGGAAATCCCGGTGCCGCAAGGCGCCGTGAAAGGTGACCACACCGCGCCGACCCAGGCCCGTTCGGACCTGAACCTGCTGGCCCCGGAACTGACCGAAAAAGCCATGTGGGGCGCCAGCCCGTTTGACCAGATGCTGTGCCGCATCCAGTTCAAGGAGCTGCGTTACGAAGGTCAGTACACCCCGCCGTCGGAACAGGGCAGCCTGATCTATCCGGGTAACGTCGGTGTCTTCAACTGGGGCGGAGTTTCGGTCGACCCGGTTCGCCAGATGCTGTTCACCAGCCCGAACTACATGGCCTTCGTCTCGAAAATGGTGCCTCGTGCCGAAGTCGCGGTCGGCAGCAAGCGCGAGAGCGAAACCGCGGGCGTGCAACCGAACACCGGCGCACCTTACGCGGTGATCATGCACCCGTTCATGTCGCCGTTCGGCGTACCGTGCCAGGCTCCGGCCTGGGGCTACGTGGCCGGCATCGACCTGACCACAAGCAAAGTCGTGTGGAAACGCAAGAACGGCACCAGCCGCGACAGCTCGCCATTGCCTATCGGCCTGCCACTCGGCGTGCCAAGCATGGGCGGCTCGATAGTCACCGCCGGCGGCGTCGGCTTCCTCAGCGGCACGCTGGATCAATACCTGCGCGCCTATGACGTCAACACCGGCAAGGAACTTTGGAAATCGCGCCTGCCGGCTGGCGGTCAGGCTACGCCGATGACCTACACCGGCAAGGACGGCAAGCAGTACGTGCTGTTGGTCGTCGGTGGCCACGGCTCACTGGGCACCAAAATGGGTGACTATGTGATTGCGTACAAACTGTCCGAGTAAGTTTTAGCGGCAGTCAAAACAAAGGCGACGCCCGTGAGGACGTCGCCTTTTTTTGTCCTCAGCCGAACAACTGTGGGAGCGGGCTTGCTCGCGAATGCGGTGCGCCAGACAACATTTACATCGACTGACACTCCCTCTTCGCGAGCAAGCCCGCTCCCACAATTGACCGCGCACAGCCATGGCTCAGCTAACCTGTCTCTCTGCTGAACACGCCGTCGAAACACGGCGTTGCAGAAAATGACCGTTGAAACCACCGCCAACCTGCCCCATCTAAGACTCATACCCATTGCGCAGGTGCCCCCATGAGCGACCAGCAGGAATTCCCCGAAGACCCACGCGAATACGCCGACCCGGAAAACGCCCCGCACCACGCCACCGGCAAAGGCCTGGCCTTGCCTGGCCAGAATTTGCCGGACAAGGTCTACATCATCCCGATTCACAACCGGCCGTTCTTCCCGGCCCAGGTGCTGCCGGTCATCGTCAACGAAGCGCCGTGGGCCGAGACTCTGGACCTGGTGGCCAAGTCCGAACACCACTCCCTGGCCCTGTTCTACGTGGACACGCCCCAGGAAGACCCGCGCCATTTCGACACCTCGGCCCTGCCGCTCTACGGCACCCTGGTCAAGGTGCACCACGCCAGCCGCGAAAACGGCAAGCTGCAGTTCGTCGCCCAGGGCCTGACCCGCGTACGCCTCAAGACCTGGCTCAAGCATCACCGCCCGCCGTATCTGGTGGAAGTCGAATACCCGCACCAACCCACCGAGCCGACCGACGAGGTCAAGGCCTACGGTATGGCGTTGATCAATGCGATCAAGGAACTGCTGCCGCTCAACCCGCTGTACAGCGAAGAGCTGAAGAACTACCTCAACCGCTTCAGCCCCAACGATCCGTCGCCGCTGACCGACTTCGCTGCCGCCCTCACCTCGGCCACCGGCAGCGAGTTGCAGGAAGTGCTCGACTGCGTGCCGATGCTCAAGCGCATGGAAAAAGTCCTGCCGATGCTGCGCAAGGAAGTCGAAGTCGCGCGCCTGCAAAAAGAGATCTCCGCCGAAGTTAACCGCAAGATCGGCGAGCATCAGCGCGAGTTCTTCCTCAAAGAGCAACTCAAGGTCATCCAGCAGGAGCTGGGGCTGACCAAGGACGACCGCAGCGCCGACATCGAACAGTTCGAACAACGACTGACCGGCAAGGTGCTTTCGTCGCAAGCGCAGAAGCGCATCGAAGAAGAGATGAACAAGCTGTCAGTGCTGGAAACCGGCTCGCCCGAGTATGCGGTGACCCGCAACTACCTCGACTGGGCGACCTCGGTGCCGTGGGGCGTGTACGGCGAGGACAAACTCGACCTCAAGCACGCGCGCAGGGTGCTGGACAAACACCACGCCGGCCTCGACGACATCAAGGACCGCATCCTCGAATTCCTCGCGGTCGGGGCCTACAAAGGCGAGATCAGCGGTTCTATCGTGCTGCTGGTCGGCCCGCCGGGTGTGGGCAAGACCAGCGTCGGCAAATCCATCGCCGAATCCCTGGGCCGGCCATTCTATCGTTTCAGCCTTGGCGGCATGCGCGACGAAGCCGAGATCAAGGGCCACCGCCGCACCTACATCGGCGCACAGCCGGGCAAACTGGTGCAGGCGCTGAAAGACGTTGAAGTGATGAACCCGGTGATCATGCTCGACGAGATCGACAAAATGGGCCAGAGCTACCAGGGCGACCCGGCCTCGGCACTGCTGGAAACCCTCGATCCGGAGCAGAACGTCGAATTCCTCGACCATTATCTGGACCTGCGTCTGGACCTGTCGAAAGTGCTGTTCGTGTGCACCGCCAACACGCTCGACTCGATCCCTGGCCCGCTGCTGGACCGGATGGAAGTGATTCGCCTGTCGGGCTACATCACCCAGGAAAAAGTCGCCATCGCCAAACGTCACCTGTGGCCCAAGCAACTGGAAAAGGCCGGTGTCTCCAAAGGCAGCCTGAGCATCAGCGACAGCGCGCTCAAGGCGCTGGTCGACGGTTATGCCCGTGAAGCCGGCGTGCGCCAGCTGGAAAAAAACCTCGGCAAACTGGTACGCAAAGCGGTGATGAAACTGCTCGACGAGCCGAAAGCCGTGATCAAACTCGGTCCAAAAGATCTCGAAGCTTCACTTGGCAAACCGGTGTTCCGTAACGAGCAGGTACTGTCGGGGGTTGGCGTGATCACCGGGCTGGCCTGGACCAGCATGGGCGGCGCGACACTGCCGATCGAAGCCACGCGCATCCACACCCTCAATCGTGGGTTCAAGCTCACCGGGCAATTGGGTGACGTGATGAAAGAGTCGGCGGAAATCGCCTACAGCTACGTCAGCTCGCACTTGAAGTCGTATGGCGGCGATCCGAAATTCTTCGACGAAGCCTTCGTGCACCTGCACGTGCCGGAAGGCGCCACGCCGAAAGACGGCCCGAGCGCCGGCGTGACCATGGCCAGTGCACTGCTGTCGCTGGCGCGCAACCAGCCGCCGAAGAAAGGTGTGGCCATGACCGGCGAATTGACGTTGACCGGGCATGTACTGCCAATTGGCGGGGTGCGGGAAAAGGTGATTGCGGCGCGGCGGCAGAAGATTTTCGAACTGATCTTGCCGGAAGCGAATCAGGGGAATTTCGAGGAGCTGCCGGAGTATCTGAAGGAAGGGATTACCGTGCACTTTGCCAAACGCTTTGCGGATGTGGCGAAGGTGCTTTTCTGATGTTCCTGTAGCGCCTGTACTGCCATCTTCGCGGGCAAGCCCGCTCCCACAGGAAATTGAGTCGGTCACAGCACTTGTGTGCACCTTCAATCCCTGTAGGAGCGGGCTTGCCCGCGAAGGCGTCAGTCCTGACACCACCGTCCAGGCTGACTGTCACACTTTGTCTCATCTTAAGTTATGCTCGCCGTTCGTCGTGAACGCCGGAGCCCCTGAGCCTATGTCCCTCCTTCGCCTGAGTGCCCCACTCACCCTCGCCTTGCTGGCCGCTTGCGCCACGCAACCTGCACACAACGTGACCGTGGAAAAACAAAGCGAATGCCCGGTGCAGCTCAGCAATGGGCAAAACCTGATCCTGACCCTGCCGAGCAATCCGACCACGGGTTATCGCTGGGCGATCCAGGATTCGGCCGGCGGCGTACTGCACGCCTTGGGGCCGGAGGTTTTTCGAAACCCGGAAGATGCCGGCATCATCGGTGCAGCCGGGGTCTCGACCTGGCGTTTTCAGGCTTTTGCGCCCGGCACCGGGCGTTTGCGCCTGACCTCGCAACAGCCGTGGGCACCGGAAGTGCTGCCGGTGGACTCGTTCGACTGCGCGATCTCGGTTAACTGACCGTGGGCTGGCTGATTCTGGCGCTGATGGGCGCGGTGACCTTTCTTTATGGCCTGAGCGTGCATGCCTCACTGCTGTGTCTGCTGGTCAAGCCACTGCCGGTACTGGCCCTTCTCGGCTGGCTGCATGACGCACCGCCCGGCGAATATCGGCGCTGGATCAGCCTGGGCTTGATCTTCTCTTTGCTCGGCGACGTGTTGCTGGCGTGGCCGGGGGACTTGTTCGTGTTTGGCCTGGGCGCATTTCTGGTCGCCCACCTGGCCTATCTGAAAGCCTACTTGAGCGATTGCCGGCGCCTGGCTCCTTTCCCCCTGATCATCGCCCTCGGCGTCGGTGCGGTGCTGTTGGGGATTCTGATTGCTCACGGGCTGGGCCCATTGCTGATTCCGGTGATCGTCTACGGTCTGGCGATCAGCGCCATGCTCTGGCGCGCGCTCGCACGGCTCGGCACTGACGTGCCCAAGCGTTCGGCGCTGCTGGCGGCAGGCGGAGCGATGGCGTTTGTGTTCTCCGACAGCGTGATTGGCATCAGCCGTTTTGTGGTGCCGTTCGATGCAGCGCCCTATGTGATCATCCTCAGCTATTGGTTGGGACAATGGGGCATCACAGCCTCGGCATTCTCCCAAGGCAAACGCTGATCCCTGTGGCGAGGGGGCTTGCCCCCGTTCGGCGGCGCAGCCGTCGTAAACCCTGTTAGTCGGGTGTATCTGTGATTACCCGGTTGAATGGTTTTTGGACTGCTTCGCAGCCCAACGGGGGCAAGCCCCCTCGCCACAAGAGCACTCTCAGCTTTCAAACTGCATCAACCCACCCGCTTTATCGACAACCCGCGCATCCCCGCGCCAACTTGGCTAAAATGCTGGCCTTTTCCATCTACGCCGCTGGAACCGCCGTGAGCAAAGAATCCGATCGCCTTTTCGCCCAGCCTTTGGCCCAGGTGCCTGACTTCGCCTTTAACGAGGATGTGGTGCGGGTGTTCCCGGACATGATCAAGCGTTCGGTGCCGGGCTATCCGACCATCGTTGAAAACCTTGGCGTGCTCGCCGCGCAGTTCGCCCAGCCGGGCAGCGTGCTCTACGACCTCGGATCGTCCCTGGGTGCCGTGACCCAGGCCCTGCGCCGGCATGTGCGCACCGACGGTTGCCGCGTCATCGCTGTGGATAACTCCGCGGCCATGGTCGAGCGCTGCCGCGAGTACCTCAACGGCCAGGACTCGATGTTCCAGGAGTTGCTGCCGGTCGAGGTGATCGAAGGCGATATCCTGGCGCTGCAATTCCAGCCAGCTTCGGTGGTGGCATTGAACTTCACATTGCAATTCATCGCCCCGGACCAGCGCCTGGCGCTGCTCGGCCGCATCCGCCAGTCGCTGCTGCCCGGTGGAGCGCTGATCCTCTCGGAAAAACTGCGCTTTGAAGACGAGCAGGAGCACGCGCTGCTGACCGACTTGCACATCGCCTTCAAACGCGCCAACGGCTACAGCGAACTGGAAATCGCCCAGAAGCGCAGCGCCATCGAAAACGTCATGAAGCCCGACAGCCTCGAAGAACACCGCGAGCGCCTGCTGGCCGCCGGGTTCTCGAAAGTCGTGCCGTGGTTCCAGTGTCTTAACTTTGCCTCGTTGATTGCCTTGCCATGATTGATCTGTCCCCCCTCGCCCGTCGTCTGGCCGGCACCCCGCTGGCCGATTGGGCCAACACCCTGCAGCGTCAACTCGACAAGAAAATGGAAAAGGGTCACGGCGACCTGGAACGCTGGCAAAGCGCGCTGGACGCCCTGCCGAAGATCCAGCCGAGCGAAGTCGATTTGCTCAACGGCCTGAAGCTGGACACCGATTGCGACGACGCCACCCGCGCACAGATGCGCACGGCGCTGATGGGGTTGTCGCCCTGGCGTAAAGGTCCTTTCGATTTGTTCGGCGTGCATGTCGACACCGAATGGCGCTCGGACTGGAAATGGTCGCGGGTCGCTCCGCACCTGAACCTGAAAGGCAAACGCATTCTCGATGTCGGCTGCGGCAACGGCTACTACATGTGGCGCATGCTCGGTGCGGGCGCGGACAGCGTGATCGGCGTCGATCCGAACTGGTTGTTCTTCTGCCAGTTCCAGGCGGTACAGCGTTACCTGTCCGAGCCCAATGCCTGGCACCTGCCGTTTCCCTTTGAAGACCTGCCACCGAACCTCGAAGGCTTCGACACCGTGTTCTCCATGGGCGTGTTCTACCACCGCCGTTCACCGATCGAGCATTTGCTGGCGCTGAAGGATTGCCTGGTCAAGGGCGGTGAACTGGTGTTGGAGACCCTGGTGGTCGAAGGCGACAAACACCAGGTATTAGTCCCGGAAGACCGTTATGCACAGATGCGTAACGTGTGGTTCCTGCCGTCGGTGCCGGCGCTGGAGCTGTGGCTGCGGCGTGCCGGGTTCACCGATGTGAAATGCGTGGACGTGAGCGTGACCACGGTCGAGGAACAGCGCGGGACGGAATGGATGAAGTATCAGTCGCTGAGCGACTTCCTCGATCCCGAAGATCACAGCAAGACCATCGAAGGGCTGCCGGCGCCGATGCGGGCAGTGATCGTGGCGCGTAAGTAACGGCCACTGAAGATCAAATGTGGGAGCGGGCTTGCTCGCGAAGAGGGAGTGTCAGTTGGCCTATAAGTCACTGACACACCGCATTCGCGAGCAAGCCCGCTCCCACAATGAGTCCGTGTTTAGTCTGCCGGTTTTGCTCTACGAGCCTTGAAGAATTCGCTGAGCACCGCCCCACATTCTTCCGCCAACACCCCGCCCTCATACAACACCCGGTGATTCAAAAAGCCCTGGGTAAAAAACTGCCCCTGACTTTGCACAATCCCCGCTTTCGGTTCCAGCGCGCCATACACCACCCGCGCAATCCGCGAGTGCACGATCAAACCTGCGCACATGCTGCACGGCTCCAGCGTCACGTACAGCGTGCTGCCCGGCAGCCGATAGTTGCTGACGGCCTGGGCGGCGGCGCGGATCGCGACCATCTCGGCATGGGCACTGGGGTCGCTGGCGCTGATTGGGCAGTTGAAGCCACGCCCGATGATTTCACCGTCCTGCACCAGCACCGCGCCCACCGGCACTTCACCCAGGGCTGCACCTTGAGCGGCCAGGGCCAGGGCTTCGCGCATGAAGTCGCGGTCACGGCTGCGGTCGATGATCGCGGCGGGACGAATCTGACGCATCACGCTACCTCGATGGCGGCCATCAGGCCGGTTTCCATGTGGTCGATCACATGGCAATGGAACATCCACACGCCCGGGTTATCCGCCACCAGCGCCACTTGTGCGCGCTCGTTCTTGCCCAGCAGGTAGGTGTCGGTGAAATACGGAATCACCTTGTGGCGGTTCGAGGCGATGACTTTGAAGCTCATGCCGTGCAGGTGAATCGGGTGCTGATACTGAGTCATGTTTTTCAATTCGAAAATGTAGCTCTTGCCCTTCTCGAGTTTGGCAATCGGGCGGTCGGCGCAAGTCTTGTCGGTAATGTCCCAGGCCTTGCCGTTAATTTGCCACAGGCTCGGCGGTTTGCCATTGTCGACATTGACCGATACCGAGCCGGCCCATTCAAAATTGAAGTTGAGTTTCTCGGCATTGCTCAGGTCGGGCTCGGCGATCGGGTTGGCCGGCAGTGCAGACGGCCACTCGGTCGGCGCATCGCTATTGGCCACCGAACGGAACGTGCCCAGGCGCACCGGACCGTTACGCAGGGACAACTCTTCACCGGCCGGCGGGGCCTTGATCGCCAGACAAATGCGCATGCCGGGGCCGAGCCAGTATTCCTTGCCCAGCGGGCGTGGCTCGATGGGGTTGCCGTCCAGCGCATAGATCTGCGCTTCGACACCGGGAATATTCAGGCGATAGGTCAGGGTGTTGTCGAGGTTGAGCAGACGCACGCGGGTAATCTGCCCGGCCGGCAAGTCGATGACCGCTTGTGCAACGCCGTTGATCGTTGCCAGGCGCCCCGCCGTACCGCCCCGGGCTGCCTCCCGTGGAATGCTGAACTCGACGAAGTTGCCCACATCGTCAACATGCCAGCTCTTGAGGCTCAAGGTCTTCTCGTACTTGAATCCGGTCGGCTCGCGCTCTTCGATGATCAGCGGCCCGACCAGCCCGCGACCCAGCTCTTCACTGCTGTTCACGTGCGGGTGATACCAGTAGCTGCCGGCGTCAGGCACGCGGAATTTGTAATCGAAATACTCGCCCGGCAGCACCGGCAACTGGGAGACGTAAGGCACGCCGTCCATTTCCAGCGGCAGGCGGATGCCATGCCAATGAATGGTGGTGGCGACCGGCAGGTGGTTGATGAACCGCACCCGCAGCCATTCACCCTGGCGCACCCGCAACTCGGTGCCCGGTGCCGACGGACCGAACGCCCAGGCCTGGGTCTTGTGCCCGGCCACCAGTTCGACGTCCAGCGGCGCCGCGATCAGTTCATAGTCGTGGCCCGCATCGGCATCGGCCATCTTGCCCAACCAGTAGCGCGACGCGCCACCGGCCCCCACGCCAACGACAACAAGACCGGCCAGACCAGCGAGTATTTGGCGACGGGTAAAAGACATGAACTCAACGACCTCACATGACAACGACGGGCACAGGCCCGGAAAAGGCGAATACGATACACCTGCGATTGCGAAACAGTAAGGGTGGCATCGGGCATGCAGGCCAAATCGGCAGGCGTTACAGCCCTGCCCCTACCCGAAATCGAATCGCAAATGGGCGTAACTATGTAGTGCACATTGCCAGAGCGTACGGGGCATCTTCGACGTCCATTTTCTCAAGGAACGAGAGCCGATGAACTCCACCGAATCCCGTCCGCTGCCCAACGCAGCAGACAAGGCCACACTCAAGGCCATCGCCCGTAACGTGATCCTGTCCTGCCCGGGTCTGCAAGACGTGGCTCACGAAGTCGCCAGCGAACTGCTCAAGCAACAAGGCATCACCACCCTCGATCCGGACCGCATCTATTTCCACCGGTTCGATGCGGCGCAAAGCAGTTCCCGAACCTTCACCGGCTGGGAACACATCCGGGCAACACCCAGTGAATCCACTACGTTGACGCAACTGGTGATCCATCGCTTCCGCGCCACCGATCAGGACAATGCCGACCTGCTGGACCTTTATGGAGGCTTCTACACAGCCGCACCGGACGCCGGGAAATTCAACGAATCCAATGAAGTTCGCCTGCACGGCAATGACGTCTTGAAGTACTTCTGGAGTGTCGATTTCAGCACGCTGTATACCGACCGGCTGAAGGCCTACTGGAGCGCTTCGAGCAGCGACTTCCGCACCCTGGCCAAGTGCAATTTCCTCATCACTGCCTTGCAGGCGCGGGACAAACGCCAGTTGAGTGACGAGGATTTCCAGTTCGTCACTCATGAAGTTATTGGCCCGATGACCTGGCCCGTCAGCCTGCAATTGTTGCAAGCGGAACACCACGGCACGGACAGCACCCGCACCCTGGATGTTGCCGGCTACGTCTCCACCGACATTCTTCGCATCGTGGCGCCCAAAGGCCGACAGATCGTTTACCTGCCTGGCGATATTGATGCCTTCCAGGTACTGGAAACCGCCACGGACATGCACTACTGGATGCTGCAGCGGATGAACAAGGAAGAGGCGCGTCAGGCATTCATGTCGCATTTTTCCCTGGCCGACCGACAGAACATCGCCGAGAACATCAGCGATCTCATGAATCGACTGGTCAGCACCTGGGGCAAGTACGACCACCACCTGATCAACCAGGAAAACCAGGTCATTCGCGGTGACGCCTTCAGTTGGCTGCGAGACTCGACTGAAGCCGCGATGTTCGCCGAGGCTGCGCTAACACTGACTTCCAACAGCGATCTACGCAAAAAACTCTGGATCGGCTACCTCAGCGCCGGCGTGAAAGTGCTCGGCCCGATGGCCGTCGTCGGTTGGCCGGTCGCCCTGCCGGTGATCGGCGCCAGCATCGCCAACATGGGGTTGAACATCGATCAGGCGGTCAGCGGCAAAACCGCTGAAGAACGCAAGGCCGGTGTCGTTGGCGCGGTATTCAGTGGCATCGATGTGCTGTTCAACCTGCTTGTCCTCAAAGGCCCCGGCTTACTTGAAGAGGTCGGCCCCGAAATTGACGCCGCCGAAGCGCAGGAAATGGCCGATCTGAAGGGAAAGACCCAACCGCCCGAAGGCCCCGGACCGACTCCAAGCGAAGTCCCCCTTGAAACGCCCGGCAACGCCGAGCCTTTCGTGAAAGTACCGGAAAACTTCAAAATCGATGTGTCACTTAACGAGGACACACTGGTTCGTGAACCGGGCAAATTCCAAGGCACCTATCGGCTCGCGTCCAACCCTTCCAGCGCGATCAAACTCAATGGCAACGCGTATTACGTGCGCTTTGAAAACGGCCTGAACGGTCGCGGTCACTGGACAATCATCGACCCGGCCAACCCCAATGCGTTCTCGGGTTCGATTCCCGTGCGTTTGAGCGCCGAAGGCAAGTGGGAAACTATCCCGCGACTGGGGTTGAGGGGAGGCATGGAAACACCGCCGGTTGCAGGCGCAGGCGTAACAAACGAAGCCGTTGAAGACTGGGCGCGAACACCGGGCATGTATGTCCAGGGGCTCGAAGACCCCGAAATAAGGGCATGGGCACTCGGTGGTCCAGACGTGCGCAGTGTGTATAGAAAAGGATGGACGATCGTCGGCGTGGATGCTCGCAATGTGCTCATCGCGGATGCCGATGGAGCAACAGCTTCTTTGACCGATTTCGATGTAACTCAGGAAGAAGCGCGTAGAAACCTGGTTCACAATGCAAACGCCTATTACAGACTTCATCCACCGACTGCCCGTCCGCCAGTGACTTCAGTGGCGCGAATCGAAACGCCGACTGAGCTGTTCGATAGCGCATTCGCGGAAAAATCGGGACTGATTGTCGGCGAGCCTCGCGGCAGCATCGGCAGCAAACAGTTCTTGATCGAAAACATGCCTGCCCTGGCCCAACGTGGTGTGAAGACGTTGTACCTGCAAGAACTGCTGGCAGACGCCAATCAGCTCGATCTGGACTCCTTTGCACGAACCGGCGAAATGCCCGAAGAACTCGAGAACTATCTACGAAAGCTCGACTTCCAGGCTGGCAACGATCCTGAAGGCAAATTCAACCTGCTGGCGCTGGTGAAGGCCGCCAATGCCGAGCGTATCCGGGTTCAAGCCATCGACATGTCGACGACCTACCGCATCAATGTAGTTCCACTCCTGCGGGACCCGAACTACCAAATGGCGAGGAGTTTTTTTGCCAGCCAGGTCATTCAATTCAATGAAGAATATAAGGGAGCGGCCAATTGGGTCGCGCTGGTCGATCAGGAAAACATGACGACCTTCAGAGGCTACCGGGGTATCAGCGACCAGGCCGATGCCCTGAGCATCCGTATCGATGACGTAATACCGGGTCAGGTACAGCCTATCGGCTCCGATCCCGGTTTTTCGGTGGAGTATGAGGACTACCCGGGCTCCCCGGTCTATGAGGTGTCAGCATTGACCGAGCCTGGCAGTATCCGGGAGCTGATCAAAGCCGACTGGCGTGTACAGATACAGACCCCGTGGGCCGACAGAACCCCGCAAGAACTGCACACGCTGTTGTCGGAGCCGGGGATGTTCACCTTCCAGCGCTATAGAAGCAGTTTCCTGGTGGTTTATCGCGGCGCCAATAATCGAATGGCGGACAGCGTCATCCGTTGGACGCCCGAAGGCAGGATCAATCTGGACACCCCGTTGGGGCCAACCTACAACTCCATCACGGTGGATAACTTCGAGCAACTGAAACAGGCACTGATAGACAGAGGCATGCAGCCAATGGGTTGGCCAGAACTGGTCGGCGAGGCAGAGGGTGCTGCGGCGTTGCTCGATGGACTTGAGCAGGTGCTGCCTGAAACCCATCAGTCGATACCGGGCACTTGGCAAGCCAACGAGCTGCTCGAAGGCATGACGCCCCAAAGCCAACCTGGAAAGTACCAGGGCATCTATCGTCTGAACTCCAACCCTTCGACCGCCATCATGCTCGATGACACGCCGTACTACGTCGATTTCAAGGCCGACGTCAACGGTGCTGGCCACTGGGCGATCATCGACCCGCAAAACCCGACAGCCCTGTCGGGCTCGATCCCTGTGCGTCTGAATGCCGAAGGGAAGTGGGAAACCATGGCAAAAGAGGGCCTCAAGGGGGGCGGAAAAACTCAAAGCAACCCAGTTCCCGTCTTGCCCGGGCCTTCCGCTCCCCCTCCAGATGCCGGTGCGCAAAGTGCAACATCGATTTATGAGGTGCCGACCCGTTTGCGCCCAGAGCTCAAGGACGCGGCAAACGGATTTCACGAGCGCTCTTTGTGGGATGTCTACGACAATTTACGGGAGTTCGACCCTTACCGGGATTTCAAGGCGATCAGACAACGCCTGCTTCAAGATGCGGTGAGCTTTTACCAGCACATTCAGCTGCCACCAAGGCCGCCCATTGCTTCCATGGATCCTGCTGCTACCGACCAGTCCATTATTCAGACGCTTTTTCAGGACTCACGAGGGCTGGTCATTGGCGAAAGTCATAGTGAGACCGGCAGCAAGCAATTCTTGATCGACAACATGGAGCACTTAGCCAGGCAGAACGTCAAAACCCTCTACATGGAACATTTGCTCACTGACTTCCATCAGGCCGATCTGGATGAGTTTTTCAATTCAGGTTCAATGCCTGAAAGCCTGGAGCAGTACTTAAAGGGACTCGATCACGGGCATATGACCGACCCGCTCGATCGCTACACCTTTCTTGAAGTGGTCAGGATCGCGGGAAAAAACCAGGTTCGGGTTCAGGCCATCGACTGCATGGCAAGTTACAGGCTCAGCGGCATGCGTTCTTCCCATGTTGGCGAGAACATCGACAAAGAGACGCTCAGGCAGCAAATGATGAATTTCTACGCCAGGACAGTCATCCGGGCCGATCAGGCATCGCACGGTGCTCACCGGTGGGTGGCCTTGATGGGTAATTCCCATGTCGGCACCTACCGTAATGTTGCGGGCATCAGCGAGCTGGAAGAAGCCATTGGTTTGCGCATCGAGGATGTCGCCGAAGGTCAGGCCACGGGCATCGTGGCAGATCCCGGCAGGAACTACGCGGCTGACCAAATCGGGCACGCGGTCGAGTTTGTGAAAAACGATTTGCGCCTACAGATCGAAACGCCCTGGATGGCGCAAAAGATGCCGGAGATCGACAAGCTGCTGACCAGGCCTGGCATGTACACCTTGAAACAGGAACCGGTCGAGACGTTTCTCATGCACCGAAGCAGTGACAACTCGCTGGTGCGTACCGCCATCGAGACGGAGCGTGGCTACTACTCCATCAAACGGCCTTCCTGGCCTTTGATCAATGGACGACGGTTTCCCAGTATCAAGGCGTTACTGGAAGCTCTGAATCAAATGGGCATGACCTTGGCCGGGTGGTCGAAACCGCTGTAACAAGCGCACAAAAAAAGCCGTGTGAAATCGGGTTTCACACGGCTTTTGATGTTGCAGCGCTCAAGCCATCAGGGCTTGTGCGGGATCATTCCCACTCAATGGTTTTCTTCAAGTCAGGTCGATCACGATGATCTCGCAAAGATCGCCGGGTTCCAGGTCCTGCGTGTTGTGAAGCTCCGATTGGGCCTTCAGTTCGTCCACCAGTGGCATGCGCGGCACTTCAGTCGGTGCACCTTTCTTGCCGCCATGCTTGCCCGCCATCGTCGACATCACGGTCTTGAGGCGATCGGGCGTCTGTTCCTCGTTGCGCTTGTTGAAGCGGTTCCACATCGCCTTGGGCGTTGCGTTCAGGCTGCCGTGATGTCCGACCTTGTAGAAATCGACGTCGTCGAGCAGTTCCGCCATGCCCGATTGGAGCGCGTAGTTCCAGTTCTCCAGTTGCGCATCACCGGGAAACAGCAGCTTTCTGGTTCCCGCTTCGAACAACAGGATGAGACTCGTATTGTTCATGGCGTCATCCAGCGCCGTGACGATTCCGAGCAACTGATCAGCTTCCGCGTTGTCGACCCGTTCCGCGACCCAGCGCATCTCGCTTGGCAGGCGCGACTTGCGAATCATTTCTTCCTTCGAAAGCTGTGGGAACAGCTTGCTGTCCGACTCCCTGGCCACCGCGGCATCCGCGCCGAGAGCCACCAGGGGACTCGCACGTAACCAATAGTCGCTCGAGGCTTTCGCATACTTTTTGATTGACTGCGACTGCTGCAATGTCGGGGGGCCCAACACGTGCACCTTGATGTTCGGCAGGATTTCGTCGAGATCGACATCGCAGCCGTGAAACAGATAGACATTGCGTGTCTGATCACCAGCCATGGTCATCAGGTTCTTGACCGCGCAGAGGTTCTTGATGTTGTCCTCGCCGAGAAAGCGCAGGCGGTCGGCAAACGGCCATTGGGCGCTGAAGCCCTTCTCGCTGTCGAGCCGCCGCACCACCGATTCGGCGATGGCATGCATGCTTTCGAGCGAGGCAACACGCGTGTCGAAGGCCTTCTTCGCCGCTGCCGCATCAGCCAGGCCCGCCCAGTTCTCGGGGGCTTCGGGGGCCTCGGTCCATGGCTGCAGCACGCGATCGGGTTTGAGTGCCCGGATCACATCGCCAGGACCATCGCCATTGTCAGACGTGGCGAACCCGCTGATGTGATCGGCATGCCGGTGGGTGGCGACCACGATGTCGAGCTTGCCGCCACATTGCTGCGCGATGTCGTCGGCCACGCGCTTCATGTCCGCCTTCGGATCGTTTTTCGGCATGCCGGTGCTGCCGAAATCGATCAGGATGTGCCTGGCGCTGTTGTCGCTGTAATCGAAGCGCAGAAGAAAGCAGTCGCCGAATCCGACCTGGTAGGCGCGAATCGTCACCTTGACGGGTTGCGGCCCTGCGCTGTGAGCAGTGGTGACCATGGTGTCAATCCTCCATGCGCGCCAGATGCATGCTCGAGAAGCGCATGCGCGCCTCGTCGCGTGGCATACGCAGTTGCCCTGTATCGCGCAGGTACTCGAGGCGCCGCACTTGCCGCGCGCCATCGAGCAGGCCATTGCAGATGTGGTACTTGACGCGACCGTACTGGTCGAAGACGACGACACCACCGCCGAAGAGATCGGCCCGCGTGCGGGTCGTGAAACCCTCGGGCAAGGGTTTGATGCCGCACTCCGACATCAGCTCGGATCCGAAGAAATGCCCGATCTGGACGTACTGACAAATCGTTTCCCGGAACGGAATACCGTCGGGATCGACACGCAAGGCTGCGTCGATCGACTGCACTTGCGTATGGCCCCGATCGGTGATGCCGAGTGCCTCGCGGTTTTCCCAAAGGAAGCGAAAGCATTCATCAGGGTCACGCGTCAGCGCTTCGGCATTGCTGCGCGAATACTGCAGCTCTTCCGGCGTCGAAAAACTCGACCAGCATCCGTCTGTGTCAGTTTGTCCGCTGGGCGGGACGATGCCATAAGCCTTGAAGGAATTCCTGATCTGCGAGCGATAACCGAATCGGCTGTCATCCGGCACCAGCTCGCGATCAGCCGTGAGCAACCCGGCCAGGAACTGGCCAAAATCGAGATCGGTCGGTGGACAGTAGTCGATCGCACGGATCGACATCTGCAACAACTGCGCAGCGGCCTTGGCTCCTTCTTCGACGACAGACTTGAGGTTGTAGCCTCCACCCTCGAATGTGCCGAGCTGGGCGATGCGTTCTGTCCATAGTTCGACGAAAGCGCGCATCATCGCTGCCACAAGGACTTCGCCTCGTCGATGCGGCTCCAGCATTTCAGGGGCATCGAGAATGTCCGGATCAGGCGTGATCTTGACCGATTGGCGCAGAGCCCCGCGTCCACCATCCGCGATGGCACCTATCTCTGCAGCGATGCCGAGCAGGATCGACGATCGTATGGCATCGCCCGTCACCTTCTCGGCAGGAATCAGCTGCATCGGCTCGCCGAGGCCCGGCAGTTTGTCATTGAAGCCCAGACCCGCTGCGACCACTTCGGACAGCGAGAAGATCGAGAGGATCGCAACGATGTCGGCGAAGCCTTCATGGAAGGCGGCCTGGTCGGGACCAGACGGCTCCGTGTAGCGCGTGCGCAGGCCGTCCAGTACCGCATGCGTAGTCTCATGTGCGATGACGTCGTGGCTGAGCGCGGTAAAGACCGGCTGCATCTTGTCGTCGAAGAAGTAGCCAAACATCAGCGTCCTGTCGGGCTCTGAATAAAAAGCGTTGGCCAGCGCGAAGGCATGTGGCGCAATGTGCAGCTGATGGCCACCGAACGACCAGCGGACACGGCGACCGAGCGCGCGCTCGAACAGACCCAGCGTGCGCATCGCGATCGCATAGCAGTTCTGGGCATGGAAATTGGGATTCTCGAGCAAGCGGGCCTGGTAGGCCTTGTCGTGCAGTGTTTCGCCGTCCTGCGGCGCGAAAGGATCGAGCAAGACGTCGCCGACTTGATAGCGTTGGCGATCGGCGTAGGCGTGCCGCTCGGTCGCGTTGTAGTCGACCACCTTGATCCTGTAGCCAGTGGGGCCCCAAGCCAGGATCTCGGCCGGCACGTCGACCTGCGCGAACACTATGGGTCCGTTGTTGCCCAGACGCAGACCCGGATCCTTGGCGATGACGGTCAGTTTACGAACGGATTGCAGCACAGTCATGGAAGCGTCCTCTTGCGAAAAAGCTACTCACAGACTTTATGCGTTGTACTGCATGCGCATCATCTGGTTTGGGCAGAGTAGATGAACTCATGCAGGCCTGCGCCGAAGTTTCCCATCAAGCCGCAGGCGCTGCCGTTCATCCTATGGAATTCAACGACTCAGAGTGTGGGAAGCTGCAATCGATGCCGTATTCACAATCACCGGCAGCTTCCTCTAAACCATTGATTCACATGGCTGGTTCAACCGCCATCATTCCCACTCTATTATCCATAGCCTATTAAAAATTAACTAAATCAATTACTTGAAGCTGTGTTTCAAATCCAATGCCACGAAAAATACCATTGTGACAAACAGGCATCCCTGCTGACGGCCTAGAACAGTATCCCGACAGGCTCGTAGGGTGCCATCAACAGTTAATCCCCGTCAGCTGGCCGGATTGCGTGCCCTAACGATCCACGCCGCCCCGCCGATCATCACAGCTCCCTCGCCGGTAAGACCCGTGAAGACGGCACGAACGGCGCCCCAGGCGCAGGCGCGGATGTCGTCGGGTTGATCAGCAAGCGCACGCGACAGCGGGCCGACCTCGAGCGTCATCTTCACCGCATCGTCGATCGCCGCGTCCCGCGTCCCGCCCTTGCCGAACGGGACAGAAGCATCGAAGGGCGCGATAACGATATCGGTGAAGCCGGCTGCCGTCAGGATGTGTGCCACCCGCCCGCTGTCGCCGAATGAAAATGGGCCGGGCGATTCGGGATCGGGCAGCGGGACGATACTCTTGAGCGCGTCAATAGGCAGACGCATCCAATCATTCTCGGCAACGCCGCGCCAGCAAACGAAAGCGACCCGCCCGCCCGGTCGGAGCGTGCGTCGCATATGGGCGAATGCCCCTATCGGATCGTCGAAGAACATCACCCCGAAACGCGAAAACAGGATGTCGAACGAGCCCTCGGGCAGTTCGGCGCTGCTAGCGTCGGCCACCTGGAACAGGGCCGGCGTATTATGTGGCGCGAGCGCGCGCGCTCGGTCGATCAGCGGTTCGGATATGTCCACGCCCAGCACTTGCCCCCCCCGCGCCAACGCAGGCGGCCAGAGCCAGACTCGACGCGCCCGCGCCGCAGCCGACGTCCAGCACGCGCTCACCCGTCGCGGGCGAAGCGGCTTCGATCGCGGCTTGGCCGAACACCGCCACCATGGCGTCGAGCCGGGCCTGGTTGGCGACCCAACGCTCCCCGCTTTGGCCTTTCCAGTCTGCGACCTGATAGGCATTCTGCTCAGTCATGCGATCTCCTTGTTCTGATCTGTTCTCAACTAGCTACCCTTTTTTCGGCGCTGGGGGAACGACGCTACTCAGGTCCATGCCGCGATCCGTTTCGCAATTGCCTCGGGGGCCTCAATGTGCAGAAAGTGGCCAAGGTCAGGGACGACCTCGTTCGTGCGTTGGGCGGCAAACCGATGTCGGTCGTCGACCTGCGCGGGGAGGATGCAACCGTCGTTGGCCCCGTGAAGCTGCAACAAGGGCACCTTGATCGGCTGAGACATTCGGCGCGTCGCCTCAAACATGCCGGGCCGCAGCATCGCTCGGTAGAACTTTAGGGGCGCGGGCATGCTCGCCCGCAGGTGCACGTGTAGCTCTGCCTGGAGCGCAGGCTCAAGCGAGAAGCCGGGCGACCACTGACGCCAGAGGTGGTCGATCAGGGCGAGATCGCGGGCGGTGGCGATCCAGCCGCTTCCAGGCAGTTGAAAAAGCCCCATGTACCAGCTACGACGTAGCTGGGCCGGGCTGGCCATCCGGCCCATGAACGTGAGTGGATGCGGGATTGCGAGCGTGACCGCGCGTTCGATCCGCTCCGGCGCTGTGACGCAGGCATCGTATGTGATCAGGGCGCCCCAATCGTGGCCGATCAACTCCACGGGGCGCCCCGGAGACCAGCGATCGATCAGCGCGAGCACGTCGCTGGTGAGGGCTGCGAAGTCGAACGGCCCCGCAGTCGGGGACGGCGCGTAACCGCGAAGCCATGGGGCTACCACATAACGTCCACGGCGGCCGAGCTCGGCAAGAAAGGCCTTCGCAGTCGGTGGATGGTCTGGGAAGCCGTGCAAGAAAATCGTCGGTTGGCCATCGGGATCTCCACCCTGCAGCGCGTGAAAGGTGCCGTGGGGCAGGTCGAAAGTGACGTGTTCGAATTCCATGCCTGCCCCGTCAAACCAGCATCGACTGCTGAGCGGAAATACCCGCCATCGCGCCGTGCGATATTGCCGTGGTGACTGAGGCCATGGCTGGGTTGGCAAGGTCACCGGCGGCGTAGATGCCGGGCGTGCTGGTTTCGCGGCGATCGTCGACCTTGATGGCAATACCGAGAGGGGTATCGACCGTGGCGAGGCCCAGTGATTCATGCAGGCTTGCGGACGGCTTGTTGCGCGGATGCGCGAACAGGATGTCGACCGCGACATCGGGAGCGGTATCGAGCTTGACGGTGGCACCATGGCTCCCGTGATGGACGATTTCGGTGATCCGAGCATCGATAACAGGTATATGGCGGCGCGACAGATCAGCCTGGATGTCGGGCGGAATGTCGTGACCATCGGCGAAAACCGTCAACGCGTCAGTCCAATCGTGGTACAGCCTGACATAGTTGTGCGACTGCGGGCCGGACCATATAAGGCCCCAATGCTGGCCGGCGACTTCAAACCCGTCGCAATAGGGGCAGGGTACGATGGACGTACCCCAACTTTCGGCAAAGCCTGGAACATCAGGCATCTGGTCGGCGACGCCATAGCTCAGGATCAGGCGGCGCGCCCTTAGGCTTTCGTTATCGTCAGTGAGGACGCAGAAATCGTCGATGGCACCAGACACTCTCTCGGCCCGGGCAACGACGAGCCTGATTGTGGGATAACGCGCCAACTGCTCCCGCGCCTCGGCCAAGATGTCCAGCGGCGGTTTGTGATCGTGGCCGAGCAACCCATGCGAGTGGCCAGCAAATCGGTTGCGCGGCAGGCCGGTATCAAGAACGATGACCTTGCGGCGGGCACGACCAAGCTGCAAGGCGGCGGCGAGACCGGCAAAGCTGCCGCCGATGATAATGACGTCGTTCATGGTGATGGGCTCCGCGCTATGAATGAAGGGACATTAGGTTGCAGATTTGAGATACTGTAAGGTACCCTAATTCAGCAATTAGGATACTGTCAAGTACTGGAATTTTATGACCGAAAGCAGTCAGAACCGGCGTGGCCGGCCCACCAACGAAACGCTTGGCGAAACCATCATCACAGCCGCGTTCGAACTCTTCGTGGAATTGGGTTTTCAGGCTACGACCATGGACAAAGTCGCCCAGCGGGCGAAAATATCCAAGCTAAGCATCTATCGGCACTTCGAGAATAAGGAGGCGCTGTTCAGCGCAGCCATCGCGGCCCGCTGCCATCAATTTGCACCACAGGCCCTTTTTGAAGGCTGCGACGGTTCGGCCGAAGATCAGCTCATGGCGGTGGGATCATCCCTGCTTCGCACGCTGTTAAGCCCGGACGTGCGCAGTGTCGAAGCCATGATCATGGCCGACAAGACGAATCAAAAGTCGTTAAGCAAGCGTCAATACGAAGCCGGCCCTGCCCATGTCATCGACCAGATCGAGGCCTTATTGCGTCAGTTGCATGCGAAGGCAGTTTTGAACGTGCCCGACCCTCGCCGGTCCGCCCGCTTGTTTGCCGCGCTTATCAAAGGATCCGACCTCTTGATTATCGCGCGCTTCGATGAGGCGAGAGCAGAGGACGACAACGAAATCGAATCCTATTGCCGGTCGGCCGTCGCCATGTTCATAGCTGCACACGACGGCAACAACCACGCGGATGGATAGGCATTTAATCCGGGGCACTCATGGGCATGGAGAATGTGATGTTGCCGGAGCCCAGTCAGTTGTTGGGCAGGCGGGATCGTACCCTTCGTCACCTGGCGTCAGGAGACTTCACACAAAGGTACAAAAAGATGAGATCCCGATCAGGCCTCAAAAACACCATGTGTATTTGCGGGAATTCGCTGCGGGGCCGATGCGGGATGCGTCAGCCACCCCCTCATATGCCAGAGACTGGCAAACAGATAGTGCTGACACCTACGTTGCAGAGCATTCTCGATACCATGTCGGCACTCCATATCCGGACATGGTATCGATGTAGCTCGCTCACATACGTACGATGCGAGCCATTGAGAATGCCATTAATGATGTAGTCAACATCACTATCTGATCTTATTTTTACAATAAAACCAAATAGTTGCGAATCAACCTCACTCCCACTCAATCGTCGCTGGCGGCTTGCTCGACACGTCGTAAGTAACGCGGGAGATGCCTTCGATTTCATTGATGATGCGGCCGCTGACGGTTTCCAGCAGTTCGTAAGGCAGGTGTGCCCAACGCGCGGTCATAAAGTCGATGGTTTCCACGGCACGCAGGGCCACGACCCAGGCGTAACGACGGCCATCGCCAACCACGCCCACCGATTTCACTGGCTGGAACACCACGAATGCCTGGCTGACCTTGTGGTACCAGTCGGCCTTGCGCAGTTCTTCGATGAAGATGTGGTCGGCGCGACGCAGCAGGTCGGCGTATTCCTTCTTCACTTCACCGAGGATGCGCACACCCAGGCCCGGGCCCGGGAACGGGTGACGGTAGACCATGTCGTACGGCAGGCCCAGTTCCAGGCCCAGACGACGGACTTCGTCCTTGAACAGCTCGCGCAGTGGCTCGACCAGCTTGAGGTTCATTTCTTCCGGCAGGCCGCCCACGTTGTGGTGCGACTTGATCACGTGGGCCTTGCCGCTTTTCGCGCCAGCCGACTCGATCACGTCCGGGTAGATGGTGCCCTGGGCCAGGTACTTGATGTTGTCCAGCTTGCAGGATTCGGCATCGAACACGTCGATGAAGGTACGGCCGATGATCTTGCGCTTCTTCTCCGGGTCGGCTTCGCCGGCCAGGTTGCCCAGGAACTGCTCCTCGGCGTTGGCGCGGATCACCTTGACGCCCATGTTCTCGGCGAACATGGCCATCACTTGCTCGCCTTCGTGCAGGCGCAGCAGGCCGTTGTCGACGAAGACGCAGGTCAGCTGGTCGCCAATGGCCTTGTGCAGCAGCGCGGCAACCACGGAGGAGTCAACGCCGCCGGACAGACCAAGCAGTACGTTGTCGGTGCCGACCTGGGCGCGAACCTGGGCGATGGCGTCTTCAGCGATTTTCGACGGAGTCCACAGGGCTTCGCACTCGCAAATGTCGAGGATGAAGCGCGACAGGATGCGACCGCCTTGCTTGGTGTGGGTCACTTCCGGGTGGAACTGCACGCCGTAGTAGCGACGCTCATCGCTGAACATGCCGGCAATCGGGCAGCTCGGGGTGCTGGCCAGGATGTGGAAGTCAGACGGCATCCTGGTGACCTTGTCACCGTGGCTCATCCATACGTCGAGGCCGAACAGGCCGTCGGCGTCAATGTGGTCTTCGATGCCATCAAGCAGGCGGCTCTTGCCTACGACGTCTACGCGGGCGTAACCGAACTCACGCAGCTCGGAACCTTCAACCTTGCCGCCCAGTTGCTCGGCCATGGTCTGCATGCCGTAGCAGATACCGAAGACCGGTACACCCAGGTCGAAAACGGCTTGCGGGCAGCGAGGGCTGTTGGCTTCGTGGACCGACTCCGGGCCGCCTGCGAGGATGACGCCTTTAGGAGCGAATTCGCGGATCGCATCTTCGTCCATGTCGAACGGATGCAGTTCGCAGTACACGCCGATTTCACGCACGCGGCGGGCGATCAGTTGGGTGTACTGGGAACCGAAGTCGAGGATCAGGATGCGGTGAGCGTGAATGTCGAGGGCCATGATTCAGTCTCGTCTAAAAAATTCGGAAACAGTCGTGATTCAGAAACAACTCGGGGCTGAATAAAACAGCCCCGGTTGCTTGGTTTGTTACTTGAAGGCTCAACCTACGCGGTAGTTTGGCGCTTCCTTGGTGATCTGCACGTCGTGAACGTGGGACTCGGCCATGCCGGCGCCGGTGATCCGCACGAACTCAGGCTTGGTGCGCATCTCTTCGATATTGGCGCTACCGGTGTAGCCCATCGAGGAGCGCAGGCCGCCCATCAACTGGTGGATGATCGCGCTCAGGGTGCCCTTGTACGGAACACGCCCTTCGATGCCTTCCGGAACGAGTTTCTCGGCGCCTGCCGAGGAGTCCTGGAAGTAACGGTCGGAGGAACCTTGAGCCTGGGACATGGCGCCCAGCGAACCCATGCCGCGATAAGCCTTGTACGAGCGGCCCTGGAAAAGTTCGATCTCGCCCGGTGCTTCTTCGGTACCGGCGAACATCGAGCCCATCATCACGCAGGAGGCACCGGCCACGATGGCCTTGGACAGGTCACCGGAGAAACGGATGCCGCCGTCGGCGATCAACGGCACGCCAGTGCCTTCAAGGGCAGCGGCGACGTTGGCGATGGCACTGATTTGCGGCACGCCGACACCGGCGACGATACGGGTGGTGCAGATCGAGCCAGGGCCGATACCGACCTTGACCGCGTCAGCGCCGGCTTCGGCCAGGGCCTTGGCGGCAGCGCCGGTGGCAATGTTGCCGCCGATGACCTGCACTTCAGGGAAGTTCTGCTTGACCCAGCGAACGCGGTCGATCACGCCTTTGGAGTGACCGTGTGCGGTGTCGACCACCACCACGTCAACGCCGGCATTGACCAGGGCGGCTACGCGGTCACCGGTGTCTTTACCGGTGCCAACGGCCGCGCCAACGCGCAGACGACCTTGATCGTCCTTGCTGGCCAGCGGGTAAGCCTTGGCTTTTTCGATGTCGTTGACGGTCATCATGCCTTTGAGGGCGAACTTGTCGTCGACGATCAGCACGCGCTCGATGCGGTGCTTGTGCAGCAGTTCACGCACATCGTTTTTGTCGGCGCCTTCCTTGACCGTGACCAGACGCTCTTTAGGCGTCATCACTTCACGGACAGTGGCTTCCAGACGGTTCTCGAAACGCACGTCACGGGAGGTGACAATGCCGACCAGGTCGCCATTGTGCAGCACCGGAACGCCGGAAATGTTGTGCATGCGGGTCAGTTCGAACAGGTCACGCACCGTGGCGTCAGCCTCGATGGTGATCGGGTCTTTGACGACACCGGCTTCGAACTTCTTGACCTTGCGGACTTCGGCAGCTTGCTGCTCGATGGTCATGTTCTTGTGGATGATGCCGATACCACCTTCCTGAGCCATGGCGATTGCCAGACGGGCTTCAGTGACGGTGTCCATGGCAGCGGAAACCAGTGGAATATTCAGCTCGATGCCACGGGTAAGGCGGGTCTTGAGACTGACTTCGTTAGGAAGTACCTCGGAATAACCGGGCACTAGGAGAATGTCGTCGAATGTCAGAGCTTCTTGGCTGATACGCAGCATCGCGGGGGCTCCCGAGCGGGAAAATGGAAGCGCGCCATTATAGTCAGACACCCCCTCGGGTTCAATGTAAAACTCTGACTATTATTGGCATTACTGACATACGGGGCGCTTTTTTGTAGGAGCGAGCTTGCTCGCGATGGTCGTGAACGATAATGCGGGTTGCCTGGAAACCCGCGTGGCCTGAAAGTTCATCGCGAGCAAGCTCGCTCCTACAGAAGTTCAGAGTTCTACTTTCACCCAACTCACGGGCTGATCCAGCCAATCGGCAAATTCGTCGAGAAAGCGCTGTTTAAAGCCGGCTTCGGCCCAGTTGTTGAAGATGAAACCGAGGTTGGAGAAGCCGCATTCCTGCAGGAACAGGAAGCCGTTGATGTCGTCTTCATGCCCGCATTCCGGGCAGGTGAAGTTGTCGGTGCGTCCTGGCATCCAGTCTTCCAGGCTTTCGAACAGGGCTTCACCGATTTCCTTGCGGCACTCGGCACAACCTGCTTCTCCAAGGAAACCCTTGGCCGGCGTATAAATGCAGCGCTTGGTGACAATTTCCAGGCCGTTGACGGCTTCGCCAAACGGCAGCGCTTCCGGATGCAGGACCACCTCACGGGCACCCTCGGCGATGGCGTGCCCCATACGATTGCCGGTGCGCCCGCAAGTGGTCAGTTCTTCCTGGACGATGTTCTTGCGCACCAGCCAGCGCACAACGGCCCTGGCCCGGGGTTCGTGCACCGGCAGGGTGGAGATTTTCGGGACGATGATGCTTTGGGAGTTCATGGGTACAGGCCTGAAGCTTTAAAAAAGGGTCTTGGGCACCCCCAAATTATAGAGACTGAACACCGAACCTGTGGGAGCGGGCTTGCTCGCGAAAGCACTGTATCAGACACATTAATGTTGACTGATACAGCGCTTTCGCGAGCAAGCCCGCTCCCACTGAGTTACGGGTTTTTACAGTTCTACGACAACTGCCTGCGAAGCACGGGTCGCCTTGGCACGGGCGGCTTCGATCGATTCGTCGCGCGCCAGGGCCACGCCCATGCGGCGCTGGCCGTTGACTTCAGGCTTGCCGAACAGGCGTAGCGCGGTATCCGGCTCACTGAGTGCGGCACCGAGGTTGGCGAATGCGGTCTGGGTCGACTGCCCTTCCACCAGGATCACCGCCGAGGCCGATGGCCCGAACTGACGGATCAACGGAATCGGCAGACCGAGAATGGCCCGTGCGTGCAGGGCGAACTGCGACAGGTCCTGGGAAATCAGGGTCACCAGACCGGTGTCATGCGGGCGCGGCGAGACTTCGCTGAACCACACCTGATCACCCTTGATGAACAGCTCGACGCCGAACAGACCACGGCCACCCAGGGCTTCGGTCACGGCCTTGGCGACGCGTTCGGATTCAGCCAGGGCAATCGGGCTCATGGCTTGCGGCTGCCAGGACTCCTGATAGTCGCCCTTCTCTTGACGGTGGCCGACCGGTGCGCAGAACGTGGTGCCGCCGACGTGGCGCACGGTCAGCAGGGTGATTTCGTAGTCGAAATCGATGAAACCTTCGATGATCACGCGACCTTTACCGGCACGGCCACCTTCCTGGGCGTAGTCCCAGGCTTTCTGCACGTCATCGATGCTGCGCAACAGGCTCTGGCCCTTGCCCGAAGAACTCATGACCGGCTTGACCACGCACGGAAAACCGAGATCCTCGACGGCTTTGCTGTAGTCCTCGAAGGTGTCGGCGAAGTGGTACGGCGAGGTTGGCAGGTCCAGCTCTTCAGCCGCCAGGCGACGGATGCCTTCGCGGTTCATGGTCAGTTGCGCGGCGCGGGCGGTCGGAATCACGTTGAAACCTTCGGCCTCCAGTTCCACCAGGGTCGAGGTGGCGATGGCTTCGATTTCCGGCACGATAAAGTGCGGCTTCTCGGCTTCGATTACCGCACGCAAGGCCGCGCCATCAAGCATGTTGATCACGTGGCTGCGGTGCGCAACCTGCATGGCCGGCGCGTTGGCGTAGCGATCCACGGCTATCACTTCAACGCCCAGGCGTTGCAGCTCGATCACCACTTCCTTGCCCAACTCGCCACAGCCACACATCAATACGCGGGTCGCGGTGGGCGACAATGGAGTTCCGATACGGGTCATCTGAAGGTCCTCAAAGAAGCGGATCATCGAGGGAAGCACGCTTCCCATGGGGAGAAAGCGCGGCATTTTACATGAACTTCAGCTGACGACAGCCTGTTTGCGCAGACGCCAGGCCATGATCAGCCACACGGCGGTGACCCCGGCGAATTTCGAACCATGATGCAACGCGATCCTTGTAGCAGCTGGCGAAGCCTGCGGCTACCGGTTCGGTGCTTTGTTGAGCATCCAGATCAACCCGCTGGCCTTCGCCCGCTCATGACACAACCCCAGCACCTTGCGGCGCTCGGCGTTGTCCATGCGGCTCCAGCGAGTGATTTCTTCCACCGTGCGCTGGCAACCGGTACAGATATCATCGTCGTCCAGCGCGCAAATGTTCACGCAGGGCGATGCTACCGGGCGTTCGGTGGTGCTCATTCTTCCTGCTCGACCAGATCGCGGGCATAACGCTGCGAGTTGTGCACATAGTGAGCAGCGCTGGCCTCGAGCATCTTGATTTGCGGCTCGGTCAATTCGCGCACCACTTTGCCGGGCGAGCCCATGACCAGCGATCCGTCAGGAATTTCCTTGCCTTCGCCGATCAGCGAATTGGCGCCGATGATGCAGTTCTTGCCAATCTTCGCGCCATTGAGAATCACCGCATTGATGCCGATCAGGCTATTGTCGCCGACGGTGCAGCCGTGGAGCATGGCGTTATGGCCGATGGTCACGCCTGTGCCGATGACCAGCGGGTAGCCCATGTCGGTGTGCATCACGGTGCCGTCCTGGACGTTGCTGTTCTTGCCGATCAGGATCAACTCGTTGTCGCCGCGCAGTACGGTGTTGAACCAGACGTTGGCGCCCTCTTCCAGCTTGACCTTGCCCACCAGCACGGCATTGGGTGCGACCCAGCTCTGTGGGTGGGTTTCGACGCGGGCGTCGCCCAGGCGGTATTTCATTGTTGTTTTCCTCAGGGCTCGGGCAGTGCCATTCGAACGATGGCTTCAGGTGTTGATAAAGCTTTTGGGAGGTTGGTGCAGGCTGATTTTCGCGTCATACAGCAGGTTGATCAACTCGACGATCATGATCGCCGTCAGCCCCCAGATCTTGTATTCGCCAAAGCGATAGCTCGGCACATACCAGCTGTGGCCCTGATAATCGATGCGATGGGTATGTTCACGGGGGTCTTTGCGGAAGAACTCCAGGGGCACGCTGAACACGGCGGCGATCTCGGCATCGTTGGCCTGGTATTCGACGAAATCCGGAATCACCCCGACATACGGGGTGACCTTGATGCCATGCAGGCTGATCAGCGGGCTGAGCGGGCCGATCACCTCGACCAGCCCCGGCGGCAGGCCGATCTCTTCTTCGGCCTCACGCAAGGCGGTGAAAATCAGGTCGGGGTCTTCGGGGTCGCGGCGACCACCGGGGAAGGCGACTTCGCCGCCATGGGTCGACAGGCCGCTGGCACGCAGGGTCAACACCAGCTCGGGCTCGTCACTGCGGGTGATGGGCACCAGCACTGCAGCCTCGGGAAAACGACGATCGGTCTCCAGTGTGCGTGGAGTGTGGTTACTAACCCGATGCAGTAGCTCGTCCAGCATGAGTGTTCTCGATTTGTGCCTTACCCGGCATCATGCACCAATCGCTGCGGTCGCCCAACCCCCGCAACCGCCCCATGTCGCGAAACGACAACTTGCCGACCGGCACTGCCGCACGCCAAGATAGGCACAGCATTCAGGAACCCCAGCATGAAATTTTGCAGCCAGTGCGGCAACCCGGTGACCCAGCGCATTCCCGAAGGCGATTCGCGCCTGCGTTTTGTCTGTGACAGCTGTCAGGCCATCCACTACCAGAACCCCAATATCGTCGCCGGCTGCGTGGCGACCTGGGGCAGCAAGGTGTTGCTGTGCCGGCGGGCCATCGAGCCGCGCCGCGGTTACTGGACCCTGCCCGCCGGCTTCATGGAAAACGGCGAGACCATCGAGCAGGCCGCCATTCGTGAGACCGCCGAGGAAGCCTGCGCCCGGGTGCGTAACCTGAGCATCTATACCCTGATCGATGTGCCACACATCAGCCAGGTGCATGTGTTCTTCCGTGCCGAGCTGGCGGACCTGGATTTTTCTGCCGGCCCCGAGAGCCTGGAAGTGCAACTATTCGACGAAGCGGACATTCCTTGGGATGAGCTGGCTTTCCGCACGGTGGGCCGTACCTTAGAATGCTTCTTCGCTGACCGGCGGACCGAAGTCTATCCAGTACGGTCTGAATCGATCCCGCCGCTTGCTCAGCCTGCCATTATCTGATGCCATATTGGTATCATTCGTAGCCGCTGAAAAATCATCCGAACGCGGTCTGAGCCTTCGGCAGCTCCTACATAAAACATCTATAAATAAATAATCGCGACACCTCCTGGGGAATCGTTTCAATGCGCTGGTTGCTTGCCCTGTTCTGTTTGTCGTTTGTCACGGTGTCCCAGGCTTCTGTCGTGGAAACCCTGGACGGCAAGGTCATCGAGAAAATCCTGATTCTCAAGTCTTCCCATCAATTGCAATTGATCAATGATGGCAAGCCGCTCAAGACCTATCGCATTTCCCTGGGCAAGCGTCCCAAGGGGCCGAAGCTGATGGAAGGCGACAAGCGCACCCCGGAAGGCTTCTACTGGGTCGACTGGCGCAAGATCAGCGACCGCTTCAACCTGGCGATGCACATTTCCTACCCGAACATCAGTGACTCGGCCCGCGCCCGTCGTGAAGGCGTCGAGCCCGGCGGCATGATCATGATCCACGGCACGCCAGACAGCGAAGACACCCCGGAAGACCTCTTCCACACCCTGGACTGGACCGACGGCTGCATCGCCATGCGCAACATGGACATGCGCGAAGTCTGGAACCTGGTACCGGACGGCACGATGATCGAGATTCGTCCGTAATCGCACCACCCACCTTGTAGCAGCTGGCGAAGCCTGCTGCTACAGGTCGAATTTCTTCCTCTGACCGCCACCGTCGGCCGCCCTCGAAAAACGACCTGCGACAGCACCTTCCTTGGAAACACACCGAACCAGTGTGGGAGCGGGCTTGCTCGCGAAAAGGCCATCACATTCAGCATCAATGTTGCCGGTTAGAGCGCCTTCGCGAGCAAGCCCGCTCCCACCCTGGATCGGTGTACATCCTTTGAATTGCAAGCAACAAAAAACCCGCTGAAATCACTTTCAGCGGGTTTTTCATTTCAGCACCGGAGAATCAGAAATCCTCCAGCCGCCACACTTCATAAGCCGGCGTCTCGTAGGGATGGCTCTGCTTCAGAGCCGCCACCACCGGGCGAATCAACTCATCCGCCACCACCAGCTCGACCTTCCATTCCTCGACCTGTTCGACCTGCCCCGCTTGCCCAATGAACGGCTGGCTGCCGTCCAGTGGGCGAAACTGGCCAAGGCCCAACACCTGCCATGCGCAGTGATCGTAAGCACCGATCCGTCCGCCACCGGCGGCGAACACGGCACTCTTGACCACGTCGACATGACTGTCGGGAACAAAAAAGCTGAGCTTGTACACGGCTATCAGTTAACCCACACGCGAGCATTACGGAACATGCGCATCAACGGTGCATCTTCGTTCCAGTCATCGGAACGCCACGAGTTCTGCACGGCGCGGAACACACGCTCCGGGTGCGGCATCATGATGGTCACGCGACCGTCGCGGCTGGTAAGGCCGGTGATACCGCGCGGCGAGCCGTTCGGGTTGGCCGGGTAGCTTTCGGTGACCTTGCCGTGATTGTCGACGAAACGCATCGCCACGCAACCGGACAGATCGGCTTGCAGCAGTGCTTCTTCGCTGGCGAACTCGGCATGACCTTCGCCGTGGGCGATGGCGATCGGCATACGCGAACCGGCCATGCCCTGCAGGAAGATCGAGTTCGACTCCTGGATCTGCACCATGGCAACACGGGCTTCGAACTGCTCGGAACGGTTGCGCACGAAGTGCGGCCAGAACTCGCTGCCCGGGATCAGCTCGTGCAGGTTGGACATCATCTGGCAACCGTTGCACACGCCGAGGGTGAAGCTGTCGTTGCGCTCGAAGAAGCCCTGGAACGCATCGCGGGCGCGGCTGTTGAACAGCGCGGATTTCGCCCAGCCTTCACCGGCACCCAATACGTCGCCGTAAGAGAAACCACCGCAAGCGACCATGCCCTTGAACTCGTTCAGGTCGACACGGCCGGCCAGAATGTCGCTCATGTGCACGTCGATCGCGTTGAAGCCGGCGCGGTCGAATGCAGCCGCCATTTCCACCTGACCGTTGACGCCCTGCTCACGCAGTACGGCAACCTGTGGGCGGATGCCTTTCTTGATGTAAGGCGCGGCGATGTCCTGGTTGATGTCGTAGCTCAGCTTGACGCTCAGACCCGGGTTGTCTTCTTCCAGCAGCACGTCGAACTCTTGCTCGGCGCAGTCGGCGTTGTCACGCAGACGCTGGATCTGGTAGCTGGTCTCGGCCCACTGGCGTTGCAGCAGACGACGCTGGCCTTCGAACACGGTGTCACCGTTGAAGGTGATGCCGATCTCGCCATTGTTGATTGGCTGACCGATCACCGACACGCAATCGCCCAGGCCCGCAGCGCTGAACTGCGCGAGGATGTCCGGCGTGGCGTCCTGGCGAACCTGGATCACGGCACCCAGTTCTTCGTTGAACAGGATCGCAGCGATATCGGCGGAGGAATCCGCCAGGCTGTCGAGGTTCAGGCTCAGGCCGCAGTGGCCGGCAAAGGCCATTTCGACGACGGAGGTCAGCAGACCACCGTCGGAACGGTCGTGGTAAGCCAGCAGGTGACCGTCGGCGTTGAGGCCCTGGATCACGGCGAAGAAGGCTTTCAGGTCTTCGGCATCGTCGACGTCCGGCGCCTGCTTGCCGAGCTTGCCGTGAACCTGCGCGAGGATCGAGGCGCCCATGCGGTTCTGGCCGCGGCCCAGGTCGATCAGGATCAGGTCGGTGGTGCCCTTGTCCATGCGCAGTTGCGGGGTCAGGGTCTGACGGATGTCAGTCACTGGCGCGAAACCGGTGACGATCAGGGACATCGGCGACGTGACGGACTTGTCGACGCCTTCATCGTTCCAGCGCGTGGCCATGGACATCGAGTCCTTGCCCACCGGAATGGTGATGCCCAGCTCAGGGCAGAGTTCCATGCCGACCGCTTTCACGGTGTCGTACAGGCGGGCATCTTCGCCCGGGTGACCGGCAGCCGACATCCAGTTCGCCGACAGCTTGATGTCGGAGATCTTGCCGATGCGCGAGGCCGCGATGTTGGTCAGGGTTTCGCCGATGGCCATGCGGCCCGACGCCGGAGCATCCAGCAGTGCCAGCGGAGTCCGCTCGCCCATGGCCATGGCTTCACCGGTGTAGACGTCGAAGCTGGTGGCGGTGACGGCAACGTCGGCCACCGGAACCTGCCACGGGCCGACCATCTGGTCACGGGCCACGAGGCCGGTGATGGTGCGGTCGCCGATGGTGATCAGGAAGCTCTTGCTCGCCACGGCCGGGTGATGCAGGACGCGCTCGACGCATTCGGCAATGTTCAGGGTCGAAGGATCGAAGTCGTCGCCCAGTTCGGCTTCACGAACCACCGAACGGTGCATGCGCGGCGCCTTGCCCAGCAACACTTCCAGTGGCATGTCCACCGGGCTGTTGCCGAAGTGGCTGTCAGTCACGGTCAGCTGTGGTTCGGCAGTGGCTTCGCCGACCACGGCAAACGGGCAGCGCTCACGTTCGCAGATCGCCTTGAAGCGTTCGAAATCCGCCGGCCCGACCGCCAGGACATAACGCTCCTGGGATTCGTTGGACCAGATTTCGTGCGGGGCCATGCCCGGTTCGTCGTTTGGAATGTTGCGCAGTTCGAAACGGCCACCGCGGTCGCCGTCGTTGACCAGTTCCGGGAAAGCGTTGGACAGACCGCCCGCACCCACGTCGTGGATGAAGCTGATCGGGTTTTTGTCGCCCAGTTGCCAGCAACGGTCGATGACTTCCTGGCAGCGACGTTCCATTTCCGGGTTTTCGCGCTGTACCGAAGCAAAGTCCAGGTCCGCCGAGCTGGTGCCGGTGGCCATGGAGGAAGCCGCGCCGCCGCCCAGGCCGATCAGCATCGCCGGGCCACCAAGCACGATCAGCTTGGAGCCGACAACGATCTCGCCTTTCTTGACGTGCTCTTCACGGATGTTGCCCATGCCGCCAGCCAGCATGATCGGCTTGTGGTAGCCGCGAACTTCGTCACCGTGTGGCGTGGTAATCGATTGTTCGAAGGTACGGAAGTAACCGGTCAGGGCCGGACGGCCGAATTCGTTGTTGAACGCGGCGCCGCCCAACGGGCCTTCGATCATGATGTCCAGCGCGGTAACGATGCGCTCAGGCTTGCCGTACGGCACTTCCCACGGCTGTTCGAAGCCCGGGATCTGCAGGTTCGACACGGTGAAACCGGTCAGGCCGGCCTTTGGCTTGGCGCCACGACCGGTCGCGCCTTCGTCGCGGATTTCGCCACCGGAACCGGTGGACGCGCCCGGGAACGGGGCAATCGCGGTCGGGTGGTTGTGGGTTTCAACCTTCATCAGGATGTGCACCGGTTCCTGTACCGCGCCGTACTGGCGGGTTTCAGGGTCCGGGAAGAAGCGACCGGCCACGGAGCCGACGATCACCGAAGCGTTGTCCTTATAAGCCGACAGGACACCTTCGTTGTGCATCTGATAGGTGTTCTTGATCATGCCGAACAGGCTTTTTTCCTGGCTCTCGCCGTCGATATCCCAACTGGCGTTGAAGATCTTGTGACGGCAGTGCTCGGAGTTCGCCTGGGCGAACATCATCAGTTCGATGTCATGCGGGTTGCGCGAAAGGCCCACGAAGGCGTTGACCAGATAGTCGATCTCGTCTTCGGCCAGGGCCAGGCCCAGCTCGGTGTTGGCTTTTTCCAGCGCGGCGCGGCCGCCACCCAGCACGTCAATGGCGGTCAGGGGTTTCGGTTCGGCGTGGCTGAACAGGCCGGCGGCCTGTTCGAGGTTGCCCAGGACGATCTGGGTCATGCGGTCGTGCAGACCGTCAGCGATCAACCGGGCTTCGGCATCGCTGAACTGGCCGGCCACGTAGAACGCGATGCCGCGCTCCAGGCGCTGGATTTTCGCCAGGCCGCAGTTGCGGGCGATGTCGCTGGCCTTGCTCGACCATGGCGAGATGGTGCCGAAACGCGGCAACACCAGGAACAGACGACCGGTCGGCTCCTGTACCGGAACGCTTGGACCGTACTTCAGAAGGCGCGCAAGCACCTGCTGTTCGTCGCCGGTCAGGACGCCGGTAACTTCGGCGAAGTGAGCGAATTCAGCATACAGGCCGCTGACAGCCGGAACCTTCTGGCTCAGTTGCTCAAGGAGCTTGCTGTGGCGAAAGGCGGAAAGGGCAGGAGCGCCGCGCAGGATCAACATCTTCGGGACAGCCTCGGGAAGGGGTGTGCTTTGAGGCCGTGCATTCTAGCCTAAACAGCCCGCGACATCACCCGAAACGCTACGCACGGTTGCACTCGGGTGTCGATTTGTGTTTCTGCCTCGAAAGTCAGGTTAACCAGGCATGTGACGACAGCTTATTTTTACTGTAACAAAATGCAGACAAGGCCCGTTCCTGCGGGGTTTCGGCCGGATTTGTGATCTCTAGCAGACTAGCCCTTCGCTGTCGAGATATGGCGCCCGTGGTCCTTTGCGTATACTGCGCAGATGTTTTTCCCAACGGCTTTACGTCCGCGGTACGCCAAATGGCTGATCGCAACCGGACTCTTCCTGATGCTCGGTGGCTGTGTTGATAAACCCAACACGCTCGAGCGCGTAAAGGAGGATGGTGTGCTGCGGGTGGTTACCCGAAACAGCCCCGCCACCTACTTTCAGGATCGCAACGGTGAAACCGGCTTCGAATACGAGCTGGTGAAGCGCTTCGCCGACGATCTGGGGGTCGAACTCAAGATCGAGACCGCCGACAACCTCGATGACCTGTTCAATCAGGTAGGCAAGCCCAACGGCCCGGTGCTGGCGGCTGCCGGCCTGGTCAGCAGCGACGAACGCAAGAAGCAGGTGCGCTTCTCGCACTCCTACCTGGAAGTCACCCCGCAGATCATCTACCGCAACGGTCAGTCACGACCGACCGATGCGAAGGATCTGGTGGGCAAGAAAATCATGGTGCTCAAGGGCAGCACCCACGCCGAACAACTGGCGCAGTTGAAACAGAATTTTCCCGGCATCGAATACGAAGAGTCTGACGCGGTCGAGGTCGTCGATCTCCTGCGCATGGTGGACGAAGGTCAGATCGACCTGACCCTGGTCGACTCCAACGAAGTCGCGATGAACCAGGTGTATTTCACCAATATCCGGGTCGCCTTCGACCTCGGTGACGCCAGCAACCAGAGCTGGGCCGTCGCGCCGGGCGACGACAACAGCCTGCTCAACGAAATCAACGAATACCTCGACAAGGTCAAGAAAAACGGCACCCTGCAACGCCTCAAGGACCGCTACTACGGGCATGTCGACGTTCTCGGCTACATGGGCGCCACCACGTTTGCCCAGCACTTGCAGCAACGCTTGCCCAAGTACGAACAGCACTTCAAATCGTACGCCAAGAAAGAGAAAGTTGACTGGCGCCTGTTGGCGGCCATCGGTTACCAGGAGTCGTTATGGCAAGCGGCCGTCACGTCCAAGACCGGCGTGCGTGGCCTGATGATGCTGACCCAGAACACCGCGCAGGCCATGGGCGTGTCCAACCGCCTGGACCCCAAGCAGAGCATCATGGGCGGCGCCAAGTACCTGGCCTACATGAAAGACCAGCTCGACGCATCGATTCAGGAGCCGGACCGCACCTGGTTTGCCCTGGCGGCCTACAACGTCGGCAGCGGCCACCTGGATGACGCCCGCAAACTGGCGGCCAAGGAAGGGTTGAACCCGGACAAATGGCTGGATGTGAAGAAGATCCTGCCGCGCCTGTCGGAAAAGAAGTGGTACAGCAAGACCCGTTACGGCTACGCCCGTGGCGGCGAACCGGTGCATTTCGTGGCGAACATCCGTCGCTACTACGACATCCTGACCTGGGTTACACAGCCGCAGCTTGAAGGCGACCAGGTTGCCGAGGGCAAACTGCTTGTCCCGGGGATCGACAAGACCAAGCCGGCGCAGGAACCTTCGCCGCTCTGACAGAACAACCTGGATCAAATGTGGGAGCGGGCTTGCTCGCGAAAGCGGTTTCTCATTCAACATCTCTGTTGGCTGACACTCCGCTTTCGCGAGCAAGCCCGCTCCCCAGGGTTTTGTGTTGGCTTTCAGGCCTTGGCAGCCGCCGCCAGAATCAGCGTCTTCATCTCCGAAACAGCCGACTTGAAGCCAACGAACAGCGCATGGGCCACCAGCGCATGGCCGATGTTCAGTTCGTTGATGCCCTTGATCGCCGCCACGGCTTCGACATTGTGATAGTGCAGGCCATGGCCGGCATTGACGATCAGGCCCTGGGCCAGGCCAAAGGCCACGCCATCGGCCACACGCTTGAGCTCTTCGGCGACTTCGGTCGGCGTCTCGGCATCGGCGTATCGCCCGGTGTGCAGTTCGATGGCTGGCGCGCCGATACGGCGAGAGGCTTCGATCTGCCGCTCATCGGCGTCAATGAACAGCGACACTTCGGAGCCGATCTTCGACAGGCGCTCGACCGCCGCCTTGATCCGCGCCTCCTGACCCGCCACGTCCAGGCCACCTTCGGTGGTCAGTTCCTGACGGGTTTCCGGCACCAGGCAAATGTGTGCCGGGCGGATGCGCTCGGCAAACTGCATCATTTCTTCGGTGACGCCCATTTCGAAGTTCATGCGGGTTTGCAGCACGTCCTTGAGCACCAGCACGTCGCGTTCCTGGATGTGCCGACGATCTTCGCGCAGGTGCACGGTAATGCCATCAGCGCCCGCCTCTTCCGCGTCCAGTGCGGCCTTGACCGGATCCGGGTAACGGGTGCCCCGGGCCTGACGCAGGGTGGCAACGTGGTCGATGTTCACGCCAAGAAGAATGCGGGTGCTGGTGGTCACGGAAGCGCTCCAGAAGAAGAGAAAGTTCGGTGCACAGCATACATGCAGAATTTACGGTTTTCGAAACAACTCGCGGGAAACCAAAGGTCGGCCCCCAAGATGCACTGCCAGTGCCTGACGCATCAAGCGTTTGGCCGCCGACAGCGCGCCAGGAGCGGACCAGTCCGCCTCAGCCATGGCCAGCAGTTCAGTGCCGTTGAAGAGACCCGGTTGCAGTAGATAGACCTGCTCCAGCCCGGCATCCACCTGCAAACGGTAAAGACCGTTCGGCGCAATGGGATCACCGTGAATGTCGGTATTGAGGGAAAAGCCGTAGCCAAGATCATCGAGCAATCGCCACTCGAAAGAGCGCAGCAACGGCTCCAGCGGCCGACCTTCAGCCAGGGCCAGCAAAGTCGCGGCGTAATGATCGAATACACCGGGATGCGGATCTTCGGCGGGCAACAGGCGAATCAACAGCTCATTGAGGTAAAGGCCACTGAACAACGCCTCACCGTTGAGCCAGGTGGAAACACCGGCACTTTCCATGCGCCCGACGTTCTTCAACTCACCACGTCCACGGAACTCGACCTCCAACGGCACGAACGGCCGAGCGAGCGTCCCGGCCTTGCCCCGCGCACTGCGCAACACCGCCCGCAGCCGACCTTGCGGCGTGAGGAAATCCACCAAAGCACTGTTTTCGCGGTAGGCGCGGGAGTGCAGGACGTAGGCGGGCTGGCCGATTGGCGGGGTTGAGGACATGGGTATCTCGTTGGAGGAGCGCCATCGTGAGATCAACACAAACCAAATGTGGGAGCGGGCTTGCTCGCGAAGGCGGCGTGACAGTCAACCAGGATGTTGAATGTTAAACCGCTTTCGCGAGCAAGCCCGCTCCCACATTTGAATCTTTGTACAGTCTGAGATTACAGGTCGCCGTAACCCAGCGAACGCAAGGCACGTTCGTCGTCGGACCAGCCGCCCTTAACCTTGACCCACAGGTTGAGCATGATCTTGGAGTCGAACAGCAGCTCCATGTCCTTGCGCGCTTCGGTGCCGATGCGCTTGATACGCTCGCCCTTGTCGCCAATGATGATTTTCTTCTGGCCATCGCGCTCAACGAGGATCAAGGCATGAATGTGCAGGGTCTTGCCCTGCTGCTTGAACTCTTCGATTTCGACGGTGATCTGGTACGGCAGCTCGGCGCCCATCTGGCGCATGATTTTCTCGCGCACAAGCTCCGCGGCGAGGAAACGGCTGCTGCGGTCGGTGATCTGGTCTTCCGGGAAGAAGTGATCGTTTTCCGGCAGATGCCCGGCAATCACTCGCTCCAGCGCATCGAGGTTGTGCCCGTGCTGCGCGGAAATCGGCATGATCTGCGCATTCGGCAGCTGCTCCTGCAACCAGCTCAGGTGCGGCATCAGCTCGGCTTTGTCTTCGATGCGATCGGTCTTGTTCAGCGCCACGATCAGTGGGCCGGTCACGTACTGGACGCGCTCGAGAACCATCTGGTCTTCTTCGGTCCACTTGGTGCGATCGACCACAAAGATCACCACGTCGACGTCTTTCAACGCCGCCGAAGCGGTCTTGTTCATGTAGCGGTTCAGGGCCTTTTCGCCACCCTTGTGCATACCAGGGGTGTCGACGTAGATCGCCTGCACATCACCCTCGGTCTTGATACCGAGCATGTTGTGACGGGTGGTCTGCGGCTTGCGCGAGGTGATTGCCAGCTTCTGGCCAAGAATGTGGTTCAGCAGCGTGGACTTGCCCACGTTCGGACGGCCGACGATGGCAACATAGCCACAGCGAGTTGCAGTTGTATCAGTCATTGCCATTCTCCACACCCAGGGCAATCAGTGCTGCGGCGGCCGCTACCTGTTCGGCAATACGACGGCTCACACCCTGACCTCGGCTTTTTTCATTCAGTAAGATGATTTCGCATTCGACGAAGAACGTCCGGCAATGCGGTTCACCCTGGATATCCACCACTTCGTAACGCGGCAGCTCACAACCACGGGACTGCAGAAACTCCTGCAGGCGGGTCTTTGGATCTTTGTTGGTATCGACCAGCGTCAGGCCTTCGAACTCTCCGGCCAGCCAGGCGAGTACACGCTCGCGGGCCACTTCCATGCCGGCATCGAGGTAGATCGCACCGATCAGCGCTTCCAGGGCGTCGGCCAGAATCGACTCGCGACGGAAACCGCCGCTTTTCAGTTCACCGGAGCCCAGGCGCAGGTATTCGCCCAAATCGAAACCACGAGCCAGTACGGCCAGGGTCTCACCTTTCACCAGGCGCGCGCGCAAACGCGACAACTGGCCTTCGCGGGCCAGCGGGAAACGCTCGAACAGCGCCTCACCGGCGACGAAGTTGAGGATGGCGTCACCGAGGAATTCCAGGCGTTCGTTGTTACGCCCGGCAAAACTGCGGTGAGTCAGGGCCAGGACCATCAGTTCCTGATCCTTGAAGGTGTAGCCGAGCTGACGCTCTAGACGGCTTAAGGAGACGCTCACGGTTTACCCACGCTGAGTTCGTGGCTGGATTCCACCGCCATCGCCGTGATGGGGCGCAGGCTTGGGACAATTAACGCTGTGTTCAAAAATTACGTCCTGAATATCATTGGCTTCATGCTTTCAGGCCCCGAATGTGCCGGTTCCAGAAATGCATTCGGCGCTGTGTTCAACAGCGCCGTGTTTGATTACTTGATCAGGCCAACCCGCGAGAAATTCGGCAGGTGGCTGAGTTTTGGTTCCGGCCAGCTCATCCAGACCGCAAAGGCCTTGCCGACGATATTCTTGTCGGGAACCATGCCCAGCAGATCCTTGGGAATGCTCGGATCATCCCAGTAGCGACTGTCGTTCGAGTTGTCGCGGTTGTCGCCCATCATGAAGTAGTGCCCGGCCGGCACAGTCCATGAATGGTCCGGCGTTGCACGGTAGCGGCTCATTTCCTTGCGGATCATGTGCTCGACAGCGCCGAGTTTTTCCTTGTAGAGCTCAGCGCTGCCCAGCGTTCCCGGCTCGGAGCCGACCAATTGTTCGGCAATCGATTGACCGTTGACGAACAGACGCTTGTCGGCGGTATAACGAACCGTGTCGCCCGGCAGGCCGACTACACGCTTGATGTAGTTGACGTTCGGATCGCTCGGGTAACGGAACACCATGACATCGCCGCGCTGTGGATCACCGACCTCGATGATTTTCTTGTCGATCACCGGCAAGCGGATCCCGTAAGAAAACTTGCTCACCAGAATGAAGTCGCCGACATCCAGGGTTGGCTTCATCGAGCCGGAAGGAATCTGGAACGGTTCCACCAGGAACGAACGCAGCACCAGCACGATGAACAACACCGGGAAGAACGACTTGCCGTATTCAACCAGCAGCGGCTCTTTATTCAGCTTCTCGACCACGACCATGTCAGGCTGGCTAACGCTGTCCTGATAGGAGGCGATGGCGGCGCGCCGACGTGGCGCCAGGATCAACAGATCGAGCAACGCCAACAGGCCGCAGACGAACACGGCGATGACCAGCAACAGCGGGAAATTTAGTGACATAGGACCTAACTATCCAACCTGAGCACTGCAAGGAAGGCTTCCTGTGGAATTTCCACGTTGCCGACTTGCTTCATGCGTTTTTTACCGGCCTTTTGCTTTTCCAGCAGCTTTTTCTTACGACTGACGTCACCGCCGTAGCATTTGGCCAATACGTTCTTTCTGAGCGCCTTGACGGTTGTCCGCGCCACAATCTGCCCGCCAATGGCGGCCTGGATTGCCACGTCGAACATCTGCCGCGGAATCAGATCCTTCATTTTCTCGGTCAACTGGCGACCTTTGTAGTGCGAGTTGTCGCGGTGCACGATCAGCGCCAGGGCGTCGACCTTGTCGCCGTTGATCAGCACGTCCAGTTTCACCAGGCTGGCCGATTGGTAACGATCGAAATGGTAGTCCAGAGAAGCATAGCCGCGACTGGTGGATTTCAGACGATCGAAGAAGTCCAGCACCACTTCGTTCATCGGCAAGTCGTAGGTCACTTGTACCTGGGAGCCGAGGAACAGCATGTCGACCTGTACGCCGCGTTTTTCGATGCACAGGGTAATGACGTTGCCCAGGTGCTCTTGCGGCACAAGAATATTGGCGCGCACGATCGGCTCGCGCATGTCTTCGATGGCGGACAGGTCCGGCAGCTTCGACGGGTTGTCGACGTAGATCGTCTCGCCGGTCTTGAGCAGCAGCTCGAAGATTACCGTCGGCGCGGTGGTAATCAGGTCCAGGTTGTACTCGCGCTCCAGGCGCTCCTGGATGATTTCCATGTGCAACATGCCGAGGAAGCCGCAACGGAAGCCGAAGCCCAGTGCGTCGGAGCTTTCAGGCGTGTATTGCAGCGACGAATCGTTGAGGGTGAGCTTTTGCAGCGCCTCGCGGAAGTCTTCGAAGTCGTCGGAGCTGACCGGAAACAGACCGGCGTACACCTGCGGCTGGATGCGTTTGAACCCCGGCAGCACGTCGACGTCCGGCGTCGTGCTCAAGGTCAGGGTATCGCCCACTGGTGCACCGTGAATGTCCTTGATGCTGGCGATGATGAAGCCCACTTCACCAGCCTTCAGGTCGGCGGTAGGGGTGTGTTTCGGGTTGAACACGCCGACGCTGTCCACCAGGTGGATCTTGCCGGTGGACTTGACCAGAATCTTGTCACCCTTCTTCACGCGGCCGTGGCGAACGCGAACCAGGGAGACAACGCCCAGGTAGTTATCGAACCAGGAGTCGATGATCAACGCTTGCAGCGGATCTTCGATGTTACCGGTCGGCGCCGGAATGGTGGTTACCAGGCGCTCGAGCACTTCATCGACGCCCAGACCGGTCTTGGCAGAGCAAGTGACCGCGTCAGTGGCATCGATGCCGATGATTTTTTCGATTTCTTCCTTGACGCGCTCCGGATCGGCCTGTGGCAGGTCGATCTTGTTCAGCACCGGCATTACTTCCAGGCCCTGTTCGATCGCTGTGTAGCAGTTGGCAACCGACTGCGCTTCAACGCCCTGACCGGCATCGACCACCAGCAGCGCGCCTTCACAGGCAGCCAGCGAACGGCTCACCTCATAAGTGAAGTCAACGTGGCCGGGGGTATCAATGAAGTTGAGCTGGTAGTTGATACCGTCTTTGGCTTTGTAATACAGAGTAACGCTGTGCGCCTTGATGGTGATCCCGCGTTCGCGCTCGAGGTCCATGGAGTCCAGGACCTGGGCTTCCATTTCGCGCTCGGCCAGGCCGCCACACATCTGGATGAAGCGATCGGCCAGCGTCGACTTGCCATGGTCAATGTGGGCGATGATGGAGAAATTGCGGATATGACTCAAATCACTCACGGATCAACACTCAAAAAGGCTGCAGGCATAGCCCGCCGAAAAATAGCCGGGAATTGTACCTGATCCACGGCGCAAGCGTCACGTTCGCAGGTCAGACGGCACCTACAAAAACGCCCCGGTCTGGCGACAAGGGCGTTTTTCATCGTCAAAACGGTCGGGAAATGCCCGCCATCAGCCTGCCCGGCGCATCAACCAGAGCCCCGCCACGGCACAAATACCCGCTGGCACCAGCACCGAAAGCAAGGGAGGGAAGCCGAACACCTGGCTCGACGGCCCCAGCAGATCCTGAACGATACGGAAGGTGAAACCCACCAGCACGCCGGTGAACACTCGTTGACCCAAGGTCACCGAACGCAGCGGACCGAAGATGAAGGAAATCGCCATCAACACCAGGGCGGCGGTCACCAGCGGCTGCAACACCTTGACCCAAAATGCCAGCCAATAGCGGCTGTTGTTCAACCCCTGCTCCGCCAGATAGTGGATATAACTCCACAGACCGCTGATCGACAGCGACTCCGGCACCATGACCACGGTGCTCAGCAATTGCGGACTCAAGGCTACTTCCCAGCGCTCGATCGGAGTTGACACCACTTCAGTGCTGCTCTCGTGGAACAGCGTGGTCGTGACGTCCGTCAACTGCCAGTGATCCGTGTCGAACTCGGCACGTTTGGCGAAGCTCGCCGACAGCATGTGCCGTTCGTTGTCGAAACGGTAGCGGGTCACGCCGTACAAGATACCGTTGGGTTGCACCGAGTTGACGTGAATGAACTCGTCGCCCTGGCGGTGCCACAAGCCGTGCTTGGCGCTTTGTGCATCGCCGCTGCCCTGGGCCAGCGAGCGATTGGCCTGTGCGGCGGTTTCGGCAGGCGGTGCGATGTACTCGCCGACCAGCACACCGGCGAGCATCAATACCAGCATCGGCTTCATGACCGCCCAGACGATCCGGCCGATCGACACACCGGCGGCGCGCATGACGGTCAGTTCACTGTTGCTGGCCAGACTGCCCAGACCGATCAGGCAGCCGATCAGCGCAGCCATCGGCAGCATTTCGTACATCCGGCGTGGCGCAGTCAGCGTCACATAACTCAGAACATCGAGCAGGGTGTAGGTATCGCTGACTTCACTCATCTCGTCGATGAAGGCAAACAGTGTCGCCAGGCCAAGAATGATCCCGAGCACTGCCAGAATCGCCATGAACACGCTGCTACCAATGTAGCGATCCAGCTTAACCACGGGCCACCTCCAGCGCGCTGCGGCGACTCGCCCTCTTCAATCGCAAGGGTTCCCAATAGAGCAGGCCCAGGCCGATGGCCAGGAAAATCCCGTGTACCCACCACAAACCCAGTGCCGCGGGGATCTTGCCCTTGTCCAGGGCGCCGCGGGCGGCAATCAGAATGGTCAGGTAAGCCATATAAAGAAGAATCGCCGGCAGTAATTTGAGGAAGCGGCCCTGACGCGGGTTGACCCGCGACAGCGGCACCGCCATCAAGGTCACGATGAACACCAGCAATGGCAGTGACATACGCCATTGCAATTCGGCGCGCAAACGAATGTCTTCACTGCCGACCAACGTACTGGTCGGCATCGCATCACGGTCGGTGACTTCGTCACTGACGTCGGGTTTTGGCAGCAACACACCGTACTCGTCGTACTTGATCGCCCGGTAGTCGGCCTGCCCCGGACTACCGTCGTAGCGATAGCCGTTATCAAGGATCAGGTAGCGGTTACCGTCCGGGCGAATTTCCTGACGTCCCTTTTCTGCCACCAGGACAGAGATGCCGCGATCCTTGTTATTGGAACTGATGTTTTTTTGCGAGATGAACACACCACCCAGATTGACGCGGTCATCGGACATGCGCTCGGTGTAGGTAACCCGGGTACCGTCACGCAGGGCCTGGAAGCGCCCCGGCTCCAGGGTATCGAATTCGGTCAGGGCATCCTGCTTGTTCAGCAGCAGTTGAAACTGATTGGCCCCCTGTGGCGCCAGGCTCAAGCTCAACCACGCCACGACGATCGCAACCAGGGTGGCCGGAAAAAGGGTCATGCAAACCAGCCGCTGCTGGCTCATGCCAGTGGCCGAGAGCACGGTCATTTCACTTTCGAGGTACAGGCGCCCGTAGGACAACAGGATCCCGAGAAACAGCCCCAACGGCAGGATCAGCTGCAGGAACCCCGGCAGGCGAAAGCCCATGATCAGGAACAGCGAGCCCGGATCCAGCAGGCCCGAGGCCGCCTGGGCGAGGTATTTGATGAAGCGACCGCTCATGATGATGACCAGCAGCACGGCACTGACGGCGCTCAAGGTCAACAGGACTTCGCGGGATAGATAACGGAAGACGATCAAACCAGACACTCCAGGGTTGTCAGGCTAAGGCGGCCAAACAAGCAAACGTATCGGACAGCCCGCAAGACAGAGCCGCCGAAAAAAGATGGCGCATTATCCTGTGATTGGGTGCGCCTGTCACTGCGCAATGCATGGGGGCGGTGTGCAGGAGCGAGCTCGCTCGCGAGAGTCGTCAACGATAACGCGCAAAGCCTGAAACCCCGCGCGACCTCAGGTTCTTCGCGGGCAAGCTCGCTCCGACAATCGTACAACCGAGGGTTGTCAGGCGCCGGTAGCGAGGTTCAAACTGCGGCCTTTGTCGCCGGTCGATCCTGGCGCCTTTCTATTTATAGGCAAGTGACGCACATACGGTGTCGGGCGCTTGCGTGCTAACCATCAATTCAGGGACCCGGACATGGAACTGGTTGTAAAAAGCGTCAACCCGGAAACGTTGAAGACCGCCACGCTGGTGGTTTCCGTCGGCGAGGGCCGCAAGCTCGGTACGGTTGCCAAGCAACTCGACGAATTGAGCGGCGGCGCGATCAGCGCAGTGCTCAAGCGCGGCGACCTGGCCGGCAAGGTTGGCCAGAGCCTGTTGCTGCACAGCCTGCCGAACCTCAAGGCCGAGCGCGTGCTGCTGGTGGGCGTGGGCAAGGACGACGAACTGGGTGACCGCCCGTTCCGCAAAATCATCGCGGGCATCCTCAATACCCTCAAAGGCCTGGGCGGCAGCGATGCGGTGCTGGCCCTGGATGAAGTGGTTGTCAAAGGCCGCGACAGCTATGGCAAGACCCGCCTGCTGGCCGAAACCCTGGTGGACGGCGAGTACACCTTCGAGCAGTTCAAGAGCCAGAAAGCCGATCCCCGCGCCCTGAAAAAAATCACCCTGCTGACCATCAAGGCCGCTCAGGCTGAAGTGCAACGCGCCGTGACCCACGCCACCGCCATCGCCAACGGCATGGCCTTCACCCGTAATCTGGGCAACCTGCCGCCGAACATCTGCCACCCGACCTTCCTCGGTGAGCAGGCAAAAGAGCTGGGTAAAGAGTTCAAGGACCTGAAAGTCGAAGTCCTCGACGAGAAGAAGATCAAGGCTTTGGGCATGGGTTCGTTCTACGCCGTAGGCCAGGGCAGCGCCCAACCGCCGCGCCTGATCGTCATGCAATACAACGGTGGCAAGAAATCCGAGAAGCCGTACGCGCTGGTCGGCAAGGGCATCACCTTCGACACTGGCGGCATCAGCCTCAAGCCGGGCGCCGGCATGGATGAAATGAAGTACGACATGGGCGGCGCCGCCAGCGTGTTCGGCACCCTGCGCGCCGTGCTCGAACTGAAACTGCCGGTCAACCTGGTGTGCATCCTGGCCTGCGCCGAGAACATGCCAAGCGGCAATGCTTCGCGTCCAGGTGACATCGTCACCACCATGAGCGGCCAGACCGTGGAAATCCTCAACACCGACGCCGAAGGCCGTCTGGTGCTGTGCGACGCCCTGACCTACTCCGAGCGTTTCAAGCCACAAGCCGTTATCGACATCGCGACCCTGACCGGCGCCTGCGTGGTCGCCCTGGGTTCCCACACTTCGGGCCTGCTGGGTAACAATGACGAACTGATCGGCCAACTGCTGAGCGCCGGCAAGGCTGCCGACGACCGCGCCTGGCAACTGCCGCTGTTCGATGAGTACCAGGAACAGCTGGACAGCCCGTTCGCCGACATCGCCAACATTGGCGGCCCGAAGGCCGGCACCATCACCGCGGCCTGCTTCCTGTCACGCTTCACCAAGAACCTGAACTGGGCGCACCTGGATATCGCAGGCACTGCCTGGACCAGCGGCGGCAAGGACAAGGGCGCCACTGGCCGTCCGGTTCCCCTGCTGACCCAATACCTGCTGGATCGCGCCAAAGCCTGAAACCGATGACTTCACGTGGCGTCACTTATGCGGTGACGCCAGGTGAAGCTCAGGAACCGCAATGACCAAAGTCGACTTCTATATCCTGCCCAGCGCCGATCCATCGGCACGCCTGGATTTCGCCTGCAAGCTCACCGAAAAAGCCTGGCGCATGGGTCACAGTGTCTACCTGCATTGCAGCGACGCCTCCCAGCGCGACGATCTCGACGCGCGCCTCTGGGCATTCAAAGGTGAAAGCTTCGTGCCCCACGGTCCCGCCGAAAACGAACCGGACGGCTTGATCGTCCTGGGTCTGGGTGACGATTGCGGTCAGCATCAGGACCTGCTGGTCAATCTTGACCTGAAAGTCCCGGCCTTTGCCCAGCATTTCGCCCGCGTGGCAGAAGTGGTGGTGGAAGACCCGACGATTCGCCAGGCCGCGCGGGAGAGTTTCCGTTTCTACCGCGAACAGGGCTATCCTCTGCAAGATCACCGTTTACAGCGACTCTGAGCCTTCCAATGGACACTCCAAAACCGCTGCAACAGTCCGCGCACCTGCTGGACGACCTTGAGTCGATCCGCCAATTGCTCGGCGATGACAACCTGCAACCGCCCCTGCTGACCGACACGGTCGAGGAAGGCGATCAGGAACAGATTCCCATGTTGTTCGACGCCGTGAGCGAGCCTTCGCCGCCCGTCGTAGCGACACCCCCTGCCCCGATCGTTGAACCCGTCGCCGCGGCGACGTCGACACCGGCCGCCAGCAAGAACCCGGATGACTTGCTGCACCTGGACAGCGAATTGCGCGCCGCCGCGCAGTTGATCATGCAAGACGTGATCGACGATTTCGCCCCGCACATCGAAACCGAAATCAAACGCCGCCTCAGTGCACGACTTGAGCGATTGTTGAGCCAGTACAACGACTGAACAACTTGCGGCGAGGGCTCTACTGTGGGAGCGAGCTTGCTCGCGATAGCGGTCGAACAGACACATCAATGTTGAATGTGACGCCCTCATCGCGAGCAAGCTCGCTCCCACAAAAAGCCCCCGCCACAGGTTGAATCTTCAGGTACTGAGATAGCGCCCGATCAACGCGATCCCGCTGGCCAGCACCAGCCACGTCACCAGGCGCACGAACGCCTCGCGGGACAAGCGCATGGTCAACCGTCGACCGAACCACAGCCCCAGCGCCATGGCCGGCAACAGACACACCGCCAGCGCCAGCAATGGCAAATCGGCGTACACACCGGCGATTGCAAACAGGCTCAAACGCACCACCGTACTGCAACTGATCAATGCACTCTGGGTCGCCCGGGCCGCCTCCTTGGGTAAACGGCTGTTCAGATAGATCGCATAGAGAAAGCCGCCGCTGCCAAACAACGCGCCAAACATTCCGCCCACCGTTCCCATCGGCAGCGCCCACACGGCGGACAGTTGAGTCGGGCGGACTTTGATCCACAGGCTGTAAATCGCATAGGCGGTGATGAACAACCCCATCAAAAGCAGCAACAAGTCGGACTTGAGGTTCAGCAGAAAAATCACTCCAAGCGTGCACCCCACCGCCATACAGGGCAGCAACCGCAACAACTCCGGCCTCGCCACATCGCGCCGCGAAGGCAGCAGATTGCCGAATGCCGCGACAAAATCGAGCAACACCAGCAACGGCACGATCTTCGACAGCGGCATGAACAGGATCAGAATCGGCCCCGCCACCAGTGCGGTGCCGAAACCGGCGATGCCGAACACGATGTAGGCCAGGGCGATGCCCGCACCGATGACCAGCCAGTCCAGCGAGCCGAATGGCCACTGGTTCAACAGTTCAAACACATTCATTCACGTATCTTCCTTGAGTACCCGTCGGTGACTTTACCCTTGTGGGAGCGGGCTTGCTCGCGAAAGCGGACTAACATCCCGGATCAACGTGGCTGACACACCGCCTTCGCGAGCAAGCCCGCTCCCACATCAAGCGGCGCCACAAGGGATTTATGCTGGGCCATGGAGATTGCCGGGCAAATGCCTTTAAACTGCGCCCCATGATTAAAGATCCCTTTGCAAGACTCGGCCTGGACCGCGAAGTCCTGACCGTCAGCCAGCTCAACGGCCGCGCGCGGGTGTTGCTCGAAGACGTGTTCAGCAACATCTGGGTCGAAGGCGAAATCTCCAACCTCGCCCGCCCGGCGTCGGGCCACGTGTATTTCACCCTCAAGGACAGCGGCGCCCAGGTGCGTTGCGCGCTGTTCCGGCAGAACGCGGCACGGGTTCGCCAGGCGTTGAAGGACGGGCTCGCGGTCAAGGTGCGCGGCAAAGTCTCGCTGTTCGAAGGGCGCGGTGATTATCAGTTGATCCTCGACACCGTGGAGCCGGCCGGCGACGGTGCCTTGCGCCTGGCCTTCGATGCACTCAAGGAAAAACTCAGCGCCGAAGGTCTGTTCAGTGCCGAGCGCAAGGTCCCGCTACCGGCGCATCCGCAACGCATCGGCATCATCAGTTCGCCCACCGGCGCGGTGATCCGCGACATCATCAGTGTGTTCCGCCGTCGCGCACCGCAGGTGCAGTTGACGCTGATCCCCACCGCCGTACAGGGCCGCGAAGCCACCGCACAGATTGTCCGCGCCCTGAAACTGGCGGATGCCCGCGGTTTCGACGCCCTGATCCTGGCCCGGGGCGGCGGTTCGCTGGAAGACCTCTGGTGCTTCAACGAAGAAGCCGTGGCTCGCGCCGTAGACGCTTGCGTGACGCCGATTGTCAGCGCGGTCGGCCATGAAACCGACGTGTCGATCAGCGACTTCGTGGCCGACGTTCGCGCCCCCACCCCCTCCGCTGCCGCCGAATTGCTGGCACCGGACTCCAGCGATCTGGTGCGTCGGGTCGACAGCCTGCATCGACGATTGGTGATGCGCATGCGTGACCGTTTGATGCGCGATCGACTGCGCCTGGAAGGTATCTCTCGCCGCCTGCGCCATCCCGGCGAGCGTCTGCGCCAGCAAGCGCAACGCCTGGATGACCTGGACATGCGCATGCGCCGTGCGTTCGAGCGTAGCCTCAACACCCGTCGCGAACGCTTGATCCGCCTGGAAACCCGTCTGGCCGCACAACATCCAGGCCGGCAATTGGCAATGCTGCGCCAGCGCCTCGACAGCCTGGCCGAACGTCTGCCGCGCGCCATCCGCGAAGGCTTGAAGAACCGTCGCCTTCAGTTGCAAAGCCAGATGCAGACATTGCATGTGGTCAGCCCGCTGGCGACCCTCGGCCGTGGTTACAGTATTTTGCTGGATGAGCGCGGCAACGCGATCCGCAGCGCCGCGCAGACCCATACCGGTCAACGCCTGAAAGCCAAACTGAGCGAAGGCGAACTGCAAGTGCGGGTCGAAGACAATCACCTGACGCCCGTCACCCTTTCTTTACTGGACTGATCCATGCCGCGCTTCCTGGCTCCATTGCTGTTGCTGTGCCTGACCTTCAATGCCCACGCCGATAGCTACATCACCCGCCTGTTGAACAAACCGGTGCCGGGCGGCGTTGCGGTGGTGGACCTGGGCACATCCGCCCAGGCGCCAAAAGCCAGTTATCAAGGCAAACCGGTGCTGGTGGTCAGGGAACAGGAAAACTGGCTGGCCATCGTCGGCGTGCCGCTGACGGTCAAACCAGGGGCTCAATCGATCAGCAGCGGCGGTCGTAATCTGAATTTCACGGTTGGCAGCAAGACATACCCGGAACAGCGCATCACCCTGAAGAACACCCAACAGGTCAATCCGGACCCGGAAAACCTCAAGCGCATCGAGCGTGAATTGGCCGAACAGATTGCCGCTTACCGCACGTTCAGCCCCAACACCCCGAGCAACGTGCTGCTGGACAAACCGGTGAACGGGCCGCTGTCGAGCAAGTTCGGCGTGCGTCGTTTCTTCAACGGTGAGGAGCGTAATCCTCATTCGGGTCTGGATTTCGCCGTGGGCGCCGGCACGCCGATCAAGACCCCGGCCGCGGGCAAGGTAATCCTGATCGGCAACTACTTCTTCAATGGCAACACGGTGTTCGTCGACCATGGCCAGGGCTTTATCAGCATGTTCTGCCACATGTCGAAAATCGACGTGAAGGTGGGGCAGCCACTGGCCCGTGGTGACGTGGTCGGCAAAGTCGGCGCGACTGGCCGCGCGACCGGGCCGCACATGCACTGGAACGTCAGCCTGAATGATGTGCGGGTGGATCCGGCCATCTTTATTGGCGCATTTCAGCCCTGATTTTTCGCTGAGGCTTCTGGCCCCTTCGCGAGCAAGCCCGCTCCCACAGTGTCCGTGTTCACGCAGATCCAATGTGGGAGCGAGCTTGCTCGCGATGGCAATTTCACAGGCACCGAAAGTCGTCCAGCCATGCCCCACACCAATTGCGCACCACTCAAACCTTGCGCAAACAACAAAACAATCATTGCCAATCACAGCAATAAAATCTCGATAAATACTCGCTCACGAGTATTCCTCTCAATTTTTTTCGACTGCTTGCCAACCTTCACCCCCGCGGTTAGGGTTGAGGCATGAAAACCTCTCACACCCTCATTCAGCTCCGCCAGCACAGCAGCCTGTGCCTTGTCAGCGCACGACTGCCGGGCTGAATCGTGGTGCCTCGTCCCAAGCGTTACTCCAAGAACTTTTGATCCACCGGCAGGCCGCCTTTTTTCGGCCCACACAATAAGGATTTCCTGATGAGCATGCTCAAAGACCCGTCTTCGAAATACCGCGCGTTCCCGACCATCGACATTCCGGACCGCACCTGGCCATCGAAAACCATCACCGCCGCGCCGATCTGGTGCAGCTCCGACCTGCGCGACGGCAACCAGTCGCTGATCGAGCCGATGGACGCGGTCAAGAAGCTGCGCTTCTGGAAAACCCTGGTTCAGGTCGGCGTGAAGGAAATCGAAGCGTCGTTCCCGGCCGCGTCGCAAACCGACTTCGACTTCGTCCGCACCCTGATCGAAGGCAACCACATCCCGGACGACACCACCATCCAGGTGCTGACCCAGGGCCGTGAAGACCTGATCGAGCGCACCTTCGAATCCCTGCGCGGCGCGAAGAAAGCCATCGTTCACCTGTACAACGCGACCTCCCCTTCCTTCCGCCGCATTGTCTTCAACCAGGACAAGGACGGGATCAAGGCCATCGCCGTGAACGCCGCCAAGCTGTTCGTCAAATATGCGGCCATGCAGCCGGACACCGAGTGGACCTTCGAATACTCGCCAGAAACCTTCAGCGCTACCGAACTGGAGTTCGCCAAGGAAGTCTGCGACGCGGTGATCGAAGTCTGGAACCCGACGCCCGAGCACAAGATGATCCTCAACCTGCCGGCCACCGTCGAATGCGCGACGCCGAACATCTATGCCGACCAGATCGAATGGTTCGGCCGTCACATCAACCGTCGTGACAGCGTGATCATCAGCCTGCACACCCACAACGACCGTGGCACTGGCGTTGCAGCAACCGAGCTGGGCCTGATGGCTGGCGCCGACCGTGTCGAAGGCTGCCTGTTCGGCAACGGCGAGCGTACCGGTAACGTCGACCTCGTGACCGTGGCCCTGAACCTCTACACCCAGGGCGTGAACCCTGAGCTGGACTTCTCCGACATCGACGGCGTGCGCAAAGTCGTCGAAGAGTGCAACCAGATCCAGGTGCACCCGCGTCACCCGTACGTCGGCGACCTGGTGCATACCGCGTTCTCCGGCTCGCACCAGGATGCGATCCGCAAGGGCTTTGCCCAGCAGAAACCGGACGAGTTGTGGGAAGTGCCATACCTGCCGATCGACCCGGCCGACATCGGCCGTAGCTACGAGGCGGTCATCCGCGTCAACAGCCAATCGGGCAAGGGTGGTATCGCCTACCTCCTGGAACAGGAATATGGCATCAGCCTGCCGCGCCGCATGCAAATCGAGTTCAGCCAGGTCGTGCAGCGTGAAACCGACCGCCTGGGCCTGGAAATGACCGCCCAGCAAATCCACGCGCTGCTGCACAGCGAATACTTGCAGGCCAACACCCCGTACGCGCTGGTCAGCCATCGCCTGCAGGAAGAGAACGGCCACAGCGCGGTGGAAGTCGAAGTCGCCAGCCAGGGCCAGGGCGAAACCAACCTGCACTGGCGCGGCAAGGGCAACGGCGCCCTGGAAGCGCTGGTAGCCGGCCTGCCGGTACCGGTGGAAATCATGGACTACAACGAGCACGCCATCGGTGCGGGCACCAACGCAAAGGCCGCGGCCTACATTGAACTGCGCGTCAACGGTGAACGTGCGGTACACGGTGTCGGCATCGACGAAAACTTCACCACCGCCAGCTTCAAGGCCCTGTTCAGCGCGCTGAACCGTTCGCTGAGCCAGCCGGAAGCGAAAGCGGCGTAAGCTGTTAGCCGAAAAGCAAAAGGCCCCGATGGTGTGAACCCCGGGGCCTTTTTTTGCCTGCTTGTTTTATGTTGTTTGTCCCGGCCCCATCGCGAGCAAGCTCGCTCCCACAGTTGTTCAATGTGAACACGGACAATGTGGGAGCGAGCTTGCTCGCGATGGGGCCCTGTCAGTCAGCGAAAATCTCAGGTGAACTCGAACGTGTCCGCATCCAGATTCGCCGGAAACCGCTGCCGATACGCCGCCAGTTCCACCGCATCCAAAGTCACCTTGAACACCCCGTCAGCCTCTCCGGCACCGAGCAACGTTTCGCCCTGGAAATCCAGTACCTGACTGTCACCGGTATACGCAAAGCCCTTGCCATCAGTCCCGATGCGATTGACCGCCGCCACGTAGCACAGGTTTTCGATCGCTCGCGCAGGCAGCAAGCGGTTCCAGTGCTGACGTCGAGCGCCCGGCCAGTTCGCGGTGTACAGCAGCAGGTCCGTGTCCTGAGCGTCGCGACTCCACACCGGGAAGCGCAAGTCGTAGCAAATCAGCGGCCGCACTCGCCAGCCCTTGAGCTCAAACTGCACCTGGCGCTCGCCGGGGGTGTAGTGGTTGTGCTCGCCGGCCATGCGGAACAGGTGACGCTTGTCGTAGTGCAACACTTCGCCGTCCGGACGCGCCCACAGCAGACGATTGCGGTGGCTGCCGTCGGCAGCCTGAACGATGACACTACCGGTGATCACCGCATCCAGCTTCGCCGCCTGAACCCGCAGCCACTTGCTGGTGGGACCGTTTTCCGGCTCGGCGAGTGTCTCGGATTCCATGGAGAACCCAGTGGTAAACATTTCCGGCAGGATGATCAGGTCAGCGCCGCGAGCCTGCTCCAGCAACGGTTCGAAATGCTCCAGGTTAGCCTGACGGTCGTGCCAGGCCAGGGATGTCTGGATCAGCGCCACGTTCAGATTGGGCAATGCACTCAGATCACGCATAGTTTTTCCGCTGCCTCACGCAGGGTCTCCTCACGCTTGGCAAAGCACAGCCGCACCAGGCGCTGGCCTTCAGGAGGCGTCTGGTAGAACACCGAGATCGGGATACTTGCCACGCCATGCTCGCGAGTCATCCACAGGGCCATCTCGACGTCATTGAGGTCCGGGCGGATCTGTGAGTAATCGACCAACTGGAAATAAGTACCGGTCACCCGGGTGAAGCTGAAGCGCGACGGCGCCAGCAGATCGCAAAACAAATCACGCTTGGCCTGATAGAAGTCCGGCAGCTCTTCGACGTGTTCCGGGTGTTCGGCCATGAAGTCGGCCAAGGCGTATTGCAGCGGCGTCACACCACAGAAATTGACGTACTGGTGCACCTTGCGCAATTCCGCCGTCAGGGCCGGCGGCGCGACCACGTAGCCGGTTTTCCAGCCGGTGACGTGGTAGGTCTTGCCGAACGAGCTGACCACGAAAGCACGCTGATACAGCTCTTCATGGGCCAGCACGCTGACATGGGGCACACCGTCATACACCAGGTGTTCGTAGACTTCGTCGCTGATCAGATAGATGTCGCGATCGCGGATCAACGTCGCCAACTGGTCCAGTTCGGCACGACTGATCAGCGCACCACTGGGGTTGTGCGGGGAGTTGAGAATGATCATCCGCGTGCGCGGGCTCAGTGCCTGAGCAAGCTTCTCGAAGTCGATACTGAAATCGTTCAAGCCCAGTTGTACGTGCACGCAACGACCGCCGGCCAGCTCTACCGAAGGCTCGTAGCTGTCGTATGCCGGGTCAAACACGATGACTTCGTCGCCGCTGTGGATAACCGCCTGAATGGCACAGAAAATCGCTTCGGTCGCGCCTGGGGTGACCGTAACTTCAGTATCCACATCCACCTGCGTGCCATAGCTGCGGGCGATCTTCACCGCAATCTGCTGACGCAACACCGGCAACCCGGTCATCGGCGAATACTGGTTATGGCCACTGGCGATATGCCGGCCAACCGCATCGCACAGGGCCTGTGGGGCCGCGAAATCGGGAAAACCCTGGGACAGATTGAGCGCGCCGGTCTGTGCCGCGAGCTGAGACATCTGAGTGAAGATAGTGATGCCGACATTCGGCAGCTTACTGGTGATCATCGGTGAGCCCCTGCAGGTGAGCTGCAAGTTTCAAGCTGCAAGCTGCAAGTGGTCAAGCGTCAAACCTCCAGACGCAAAAAAGGGCCCTGGAAAGGACCCTTTTCGCTTTGACTTGAAGCTTGCAACTGCTTTTATCGCTTGTCGCGACGCTTCTTGTCGGCTTTCTTGTGGTGCGACATCAAGCGACGCTTCTTGTTGACCTGGCGGTCGGTGAGCGTGTTCTTGTTGCCTTCGTACGGGTTCTCGCCACCCTTGAACTCGATGCGGATCGGCGTACCGACCAGTTTCAGCACACGACGGTAAGTGTTTTCCAGATAGCGCACGTAAGACTTCGGCACTTTCTCGATCTGGTTGCCGTGGATCACGATGATCGGCGGGTTCGCACCACCGAGGTGGGCATAACGCAGCTTGATCCGGCGGCTGTTGACCATCGGCGGCTGGTGTTCGCTCACCGCGTCTTCGAGAATCTGGGTCAGGCGGCTCGTCGGCCAGCGGGTGACCGCGGACTTGAACGAGTTCTGTACCGAGGCGTAGAGGTTACCCACGCCAGTGCCGTGCAGGGCCGAGATGAAGTGAATATCGGCGTAGTCAACGAAGAACAGGCGACGCTGCAGTTCGACCTTCACGAAGTCGCGCTCGCTCGGCGTCATGCCGTCCCACTTGTTGATTGCGATCACCAGCGCACGACCCGATTCAATGGCGAAGCCCAGCAGGTTGAGGTCGTGATCGACCACACCTTCGCGGGCGTCCATCACAAAAATCACCACGTTGGCGTCTTTGATCGCTTGCAGGGTTTTGACCACGGAGAACTTTTCGACTTCTTCGTGAATCTTGCCGCGCTTGCGCACACCGGCGGTGTCGATCAGCGTGTACTTCTCGTCGTTACGCTCGAACGGGATGTAGATACTGTCGCGGGTGGTGCCGGGTTGGTCATAGACGATAACCCGGTCTTCACCGAGCATGCGGTTGACCAGGGTCGACTTGCCGACGTTAGGACGGCCGATGATCGCGATCTTGATCCCGTCTTTTTCGCTTGGGCCAGGAATGCGCTTGGCTTCCTCGCCTTCGGCGACGACCTCTTCCTCTTCGCCTTCCTGCGGCTCGTCTTCGTCACGCGGGAATTCACTCAGTGCCGCTTCCAGCAACTGGGTGATACCACGGCCGTGGGCACCGGCGATCGGGATCGCATGGCCCATGCCCAACGGGGCGAATTCGGCGCGGGCCATTTCCGGGTCGATGTTGTCGACCTTGTTGGCCACCACGTGGGAACGCTTGTTACGTTTGCGCAAATGCTCGGCGATCATCTGGTCGGCGGCGGTGAAACCGGCCTTGGCATCTACCAGGAACAGAACGACATCTGCTTCTTCGATGGCCAGCAGCGACTGCTCGGCCATCTTTTCGTCCATACCGTGCTCGTCACCGGAGATACCGCCGGTGTCGATCAGAATGTAGGAACGCCCTTGCCACTTGGCCTCACCGTACTGGCGATCACGGGTCAGACCGGACAAGTCGCCAACGATGGCGTCACGAGTCCTGGTCAGGCGGTTGAACAAGGTGGACTTGCCGACGTTCGGTCGGCCCACCAGGGCGATTACGGGAACCATGCGGCTCTCCACTTCGTTATTTCAGAAAATACAAAAGCCGCTGCGAGGCAGCGGCTGGTGCTCGGGGGCAACACTGTGGGAGCGGGCTTGCTCGCGAAAAACCGTAACAGCACCAAGTTTATCCAGGCTGTACGCGTCATCGTTGACACCCTTCGCGAGCAAGCCCGCTCCCACAAGTGAAGCAGCCTGGGGTGGTTAACCCCAAGCATAGTCAAACCTTTACTTTATGGTCAGGGCTTCCAGTTTGCCGCTGTTGCCATACACATAAATCGTGTCACCCACCACCAGCGGACGGGCACGCAGGCCGTCGCTGTCGATGCGTTCACGGCCGACGAATCGACCGTCCACCTGACTCAGCAGGTGCAGGTAACCTTCCAGGTCACCGACTGCAACGTAACTGGAGAACACTTCCGGGGCCGACAGTTGACGACGGGCCAGCGAATCGTTGCTCCACAAGGCCGAGGTAGAACGTTCGTCGACGCCTTCAACGGTGCCCGAAGACAGGCTCACATAAACGGAGCCCAAACCCTGGGCGACACCGGCGTAGCTGGAAGCATCACGCTGCCAGAGCTGACGGCCGCTTTGCAGGTCCAGTGCGGCAACGCGCCCTTGATAGCTGGCGACATACAGCGTCCCGCCCGACAGCAGCAAGCCACCGTCGATATCGACCACACGCTCCAGCTCCGAACGACCTTGCGGGATCGCTACGCGCTGTTCCCACACCGGCACGCCGTTGGAGATATCCACGGCAACCACTTTACCGGTCGACAGGCCAGCCACCGCGAGGCGGTTGGTCACGATCGGCGCACTGGTACCACGCAGGGTCAGTACCGCAGGGGTGCTGTCATAGATCCAGCGGCGGTTACCGGTGGAGGCATCCAGACCGATCAGACGATCGTCCTGGGTCTGAACCACCACAACGTCACCGTTGTTGGCTGGCGGAGCCAACACTTCGCTGGACACGCGAGCGCGCCACTTTTCTTCACCGTTGATCGCGTCCAGGGCAACGATTTCACCCTTGAGCGTACCGATGGTGACCAGACCGTAACCGACACCGACAGCGCCGGAAACAGGCAGTTCGAGATCTTTCTTCCATTTGACGTCGCCCGTGTTGCGGTCCATCGCCATCAACACGCCAGTGACGTCGGCGGCATAGATGGTTTCGCCATCAATGGCCGGAACCAGCATGTTGTAGGTTTCGCCCTGACCGTCACCGATCGAACGACTCCACTGCTTGTGCAGAACCACTTCTTCCTTGAAGTCGACCAGTTCGGCCGGAGGCAATTCTTTCTTGCTGTTGCTGCTGCAACCCGCGGCCAACAAGGCCAGAGCCAGCAATGCTGCATGTTTCCAACGAATCACGTCACGCATCCCCTTTGGCCAGGTCGTCCAGCTTGATTTGCAGGCCACCGACCGCCGCTTCATCCGACAGTGCCGCCTTGGCTTTTTGATACGCCGCGCTCGCCTCATCGGTACGACCCAACTGCACCAGCAGGTCGCCCTTGAGCTCTTCGCGAGTGGCCAGGAATGCCTTGTCGGCATCGCCTTCAAGCAGTTTCAACGCTTCGTCGGCCTTGTTCTGCGCACCGAGTACCTGGGCCAGACGCTGACGGGCGATTTCGCCCAGTGCCGGGTTGGCCGGTTTGTCGACAATGGCTTTCAGCTCGCTGGCCGCGTCGTCCAGCTTGCCGCTGTCCACCGCCACTTTGGCCACGAACAGGCTGCCGTACTGCGCGTAGGCGCTGCCGCCGAACTCGCTGTTGAGCTTGCCGGCCAGGTCCGAAACACGCGCCGCATCAGGCTTGCCGTCAGGCGTCAGCGTGGTTTCGAGCAATTGCTGAAAGAGAATCGAGGCGCCTTGCGACTGATTGCTCTGATACTTGTGGAACGCCTGCCAGCCGAACACGATGACCAGCGCCAACAGGCCGCCAGTAACCAGGGGCTTACCGTTGCGTGACCACCATTCCTTCAATTCCGCCACATGTTCGTCTTCGGTACTCGACACCCCAATACTCCTTAATCGCTAATTCGGCTGTTTAGACAGCTTCAATCCTGCACGACGCAGGTGGCCAGGTGTGCTGCAAGCGCATCCCAGGCAATGCTTTGTTGTTCGCCCTGGCCACGCAGGGGTTTGAAACCTACCACTTGCTGGGCCATTTCGTCGTCACCGAGGATCAGCGCGTACAGCGCACCGCTCTTGTCGGCCTTCTTGAACTGGCTTTTGAAACTGCCGGCGCCGGCATTCACTTGCAGGCGCAGGTTGGGCAACTGATCACGCACACGCTCAGCCAGGGTCAGGCCAGCCAGTTCGGCGGCTTCACCGAAGGCGCAGAGGTAGACGTCGACCTGACGGGAGATCTCTTCCGGGATCTGCTCCAGGGTTTCCAGCAACAGCACCAGGCGTTCGATGCCCATGGCAAAACCAACGCCGGCGGTCGGCTTGCCGCCCATCTGCTCCACCAGACCATCGTACCGGCCACCGGCACACACGGTGCCCTGGGCGCCGAGTTTGTCGGTGACCCACTCGAAAACGGTCTTGCTGTAGTAATCCAGCCCGCGGACCAGCTTCGGGTTGATCACGTAAGGAATGCCGGCGGCGTCCAGGCGAGCCTTGAGGCCCTCGAAGTGCACGCGGGATTCTTCATCGAGGTAGTCGGCCATTTTCGGCGCATCGACCAATACCGCCTGGGTGTCGGCGTTCTTGGTATCAAGAACCCGCAGCGGGTTGGTTTTCAGGCGACGCTGGCTGTCTTCGTCGAGCTTGTCCATATGCGCCGAGAGGTACTCGACCAGCGCTTCACGATAACGGCCACGGGACTCGCTGGTGCCCAGGCTGTTGAGCTCGAGTTTTACCGCATCGCGGATGCCCAGTTCGCCCCACAGGCGCCAGGTCAGCACGATCAGCTCGGCGTCGATGTCCGGACCGTCGAGGTTGAACACTTCGACACCGATCTGGTGGAACTGGCGATAGCGGCCTTTCTGCGGACGCTCGTGGCGGAACATCGGGCCGATGTACCAGAGTTTCTGAACCTGGCCACCACCGGTGATGCCGTGCTCCAGCACTGCACGCACACAGGCCGCCGTGCCTTCAGGACGCAGGGTCAGGGAGTCGCCGTTGCGGTCCTCGAAGGTGTACATCTCTTTTTCGACGATGTCGGTCACTTCACCGATGGAACGCTTGAACAGTTCGGTGAACTCGACGATCGGCATGCGGATCTGCTTGTAACCGTAGTTATCCAGCAGGCGCGAAACGGTGCCTTCGAAATGACGCCACAGGGGCGTCTGTTCGGGCAGGATGTCGTTCATGCCACGAATGGCTTGCAGAGACTTGCTCACTTAAATTCCTTAATTCGTTCGGCTCTTTTTAGCCAGGCTTAGCCGCGCGCAATAACGGCAGCGTCAGCTTCGACCTTTTCGGCCGCTTTCTGGCGGATCAAGCGCTCAAGCTCATCCACCAGATTGTCATTCGTCAGTTTCTGCGACGGCTTGCCGTCGATGTAAATCAGGTTCGGCGTACCGCCGGTCAAGCCGATATGGGCTTCCTTGGCTTCGCCCGGGCCGTTGACCACGCAACCGATGACCGCAACATCCAGCGGCACCAGCAAATCTTCGAGGCGCCCTTCCAGCTCGTTCATGGTCTTGACCACATCGAAGTTCTGCCGCGAGCAGCTCGGGCAGGCGATGAAGTTGATGCCACGGGAACGCAGGTGCAGGGATTTGAGAATGTCGTAGCCGACTTTCACTTCCTCGACCGGGTCGGCCGCCAACGAGATGCGGATAGTATCGCCAATCCCTTCGGCGAGCAGCATACCGAGGCCCACGGCAGATTTCACCGTGCCGGAACGCAAACCACCGGCTTCGGTGATGCCCAGGTGCAGCGGCTGGACGATTTCCTTGGCCAGCAAGCGATAGGCCTCGACGGCCATGAACACATCGGAAGCTTTAACGCTGACCTTGAAGTCCTGGAAGTTCAGGCGTTCAAGGTGCTCGACGTGACGCAAGGCAGACTCGACCAGCGCAGCCGGTGTCGGCTCGCCGTATTTCTTTTGCAGGTCTTTTTCCAGGGAACCGGCGTTCACGCCGATACGGATCGGGATCCCGCGGTCACGGGCGGCATCGACCACCGCGCGCACGCGGTCTTCACGACCGATGTTGCCCGGGTTGATCCGCAGGCAATCGACACCCAGTTCGGCTACGCGCAACGCGATGCGGTAGTCGAAGTGAATGTCGGCAACCAAGGGCACCTTGACCAGTTGCTTGATCTTGCCGAAGGCTTCGGCAGCGTCCATGTCCGGTACGGAGACCCGCACGATATCGACGCCGGCCGCTTCCAGGCGATTGATTTGCGCAACGGTGGCCGCGACATCGTTGGTGTCGCTGTTGGTCATGCTCTGCACAGCGATAGGCGCATCGCCGCCCACAGGCACGTTACCGACCCAGATCTTGCGGGATTCGCGACGTTTGATTGGAGATTCGCCGTGCATGACTTATTGACCCAACTTCAGGCGAGCAGTCTCGCCACTGGTGAACGGAGCGACATCAACCGGCTGGCCGTTGTAGCTGACCTGAGCGCCGCGCGCAAAACCCAGACGCACGGTAAACGGTGGTTTGCCATTGACTGCCAGGCGGTCGCCTTTGCGCTTGAGACCGCTGAACAGCACCTTGCTGCTACCGTCGGTCACTTGTGTCCAGCAATCGGCGGTGAACTGCACCTGAACCTGGCCTTGACCGGCCACAGGCGCGGTTGCCGCTGGAGCTGGAGCACTCGGGGCTACCGGCGCAGTGACCACCGGGGCCGGGGCGGCAGGAGCTGCCGGGGCCGGAGTTGCCGGGGTCACCGGCGCTGCGACAACGGGTGCGGCGGGTGTGGCCGGCGCAGCAGGGGCTGCGGCCGGTGCAGTCGCCTGCGCCTGCTCAGGTGTTTCAGCCGGAGTGTCGGCCTGTGGCAGCGCGAGGGCGGTTCCGCCTTCGGTCTGACCTTCCACGACGGCCTGGTCTTCCGGCTCGTCCAGCGGATGAATCTGTGTGGTACCGTCGGCGCCTTCGACTTCAACGTGTTCCGGAGCCAGCCCGATCAGGTCCTTGGTGCGCATCGAGGTTTGGTCCTGCCACCAGACAAAACCGCCACCGATCACCGCAATCAGCAACAGCAGGCTGACAATTCGCAAAATGGTGTGGGAAACCCGAACCGGCTCTTCGATACGGCCCAGGCTGTGGACGTTGCTGCCCTGGGAGTCGCTGCCGGTGGATTGATCGAACTGCTGGACCAGAACGGCCTGATCCATGCCGAGCAACTTGGCGTAGGCACGAATATAACCGCGGGCAAAGGTATGCCCAGGCAGTTTGTCGAATTGGCCCGCTTCAAGATTGCTCAGGGAATTGACGGTGAGGTTGAGCTTGAGGGCCACTTCGGCCAGCGACCAGCCATTGCTTTCGCGGGCCTGGCGCAGTGTCTCACCGGGGTTAACGCGATTCGCTGCTACAACTTCGGGATGCGCCGCTTTCATCATTGCTCCGACAGGTATTGCTGATATTCCGGCGTACCGGGATAGAGTCGTTTTAGTTGCAGGCCGGCACTTGCGGCCTTGTCGCGATCTTCAAACACTTTTGCCAGTCGAACGCCGAGCAATAGACTACGTGCATTTTGTTCGGCGAGCTGGTTAAAACGGTCGTAGTAATCGCGCGCGGGCACATAATGCCTGTCTTCGTAAGACAACTCAGCCATTTCCAGCAATGCACGTGGTTGTTGGCGATTCAGGCGCAGGGCTTTTTCCAGTTGCTGCCGGGCCAAATCGCGCTGACCGAGCATTGCAGCGGTCATACCCAGGTTCTCGAACACCCGCGAACGCTCAGGATACAGGGTATCGGCAGCGGCTTGTTCAAAGCGCTCATAGGCTTCCTTGTAACGTTGCTGCTCGAACAAAAAACTGCCGTAGTTATTGAGGATTCGTGCATCGCCGGGACGGGAAGACAGTGCCTGGCGAAAATGCTCGTCGGCAAGTGCAGGTTCCATCTCGGCCTGGAACACCAACCCCAGCGCCGCATTGGCATCCGGGTCGGAGCCATCCAGCTCCAACGCTTTTTTCAGCGGAACCTTGGCGCGCTCGGTCATGCCTTGTTGCAAATATCCAATACCGAGTTGCACATACGCCGCACGCGCTTCATCACGGCCCTTGCTGGTCTTCATCGGGTTGTAGTCGCCCGAAAGCACGCAGCCAGCACACAGGCTGGCCAACAGCAAAAGCAGCGCAAAGCGCAGTGACATAGAGATCCTCTCTCGGTTATTCCGCAGCGTTTTGAGCCATATCGTTGTCAGCGTTCAACTCACGCACGGCGATATAACGTTCGCTGCGACGGGTGCGATCCAGCACCTGCCCTACCAATTGACCACACGCGGCGTCGATGTCTTCACCACGGGTGGTGCGGACAGTGACGTTGAAACCGGCATGATGAAGCTGATCCTGGAAACGACGAATCGCGTTATTGCTCGGACGCTCGTAACCGGAATGCGGGAACGGGTTGAACGGGATCAGGTTGATCTTGCACGGGATGTTCTTGAGCAACTCGATCATTTCCACCGCGTGCTCGACCTTGTCATTGATGTCTTTGAGCAAGGTGTACTCGATGGTCAGCACGCGCTTTTCGCCGAGATTCGACATGTAGCGCTGGCACGACTCGAGCAGCATCTTAAGCGGATACTTCTTGTTGATCGGCACCAATTGGTTACGCAATGCGTCATTCGGTGCGTGCAGGGACAACGCCAGGGAGACGTCGATGTGCTTGGAGAGCTCATCGATCATCGGCACCACGCCGGAGGTCGACAGGGTCACACGGCGCTTGGAAATGCCGTAGCCCAGGTCGTCCATCATCAAATGCATGGCCGCGACGACGTTGTCGAAGTTCAGCAGCGGCTCACCCATGCCCATCATCACCACGTTGGTGATGGCACGGTCGACGGTTGCCGGGACGCTGCCAAAGGATTTGTTGGCAATCCACACCTGGCCGATGACTTCGGCAGCGGTGAGGTTGCTGTTGAAGCCTTGCTTGCCGGTGGAGCAGAAACTGCAATCCAGGGCACAGCCTGCCTGGGACGAAACGCACAAGGTGCCGCGCTTGCCCTGGGGAATGTACACGGTCTCGACACAGCTGCCGGACGCCACGCGCACCACCCACTTGCGGGTGCCGTCGCTGGAGATATCCTCGCTGACCACTTCGGGACCACGGACCTCAGCAACAGCCTTGAGCTTTTCGCGCAAGGCCTTGCTGACGTTCGTCATGGCGTCGAAATCATCGACACCAAAGTGGTGAATCCATTTCATTACCTGACCGGCACGGAAACGCTTCTCCCCGATTGAGTCGAAGAATTTTTCCATTTCCAGCTGAGTCAGACCCAGCAGGTTAGTTTTTACAGTCGATGTAGTCATGGATTCACCTTCACTCTTAAGCCGATGCTTAGCGAGTGGTTACTTCAGTAGCTGCGAAGAAGTATGCGATTTCGCGAGCGGCAGCGGCTTCGGAGTCCGAACCGTGTACGGCGTTGGCGTCGATGGAGTCAGCGAAGTCAGCACGGATGGTGCCCGGAGCTGCTTCTTTAGGGTTGGTAGCGCCCATCAGCTCACGGTTCAGAGCGATAGCGTTTTCGCCTTCCAGAACCTGAACGACAACCGGACCGGAGATCATGAAAGCAACCAGGTCGTTGAAGAAACCACGAGCGCTGTGCTCAGCGTAGAAGCCTTCAGCTTCGGCTTTGGACAGTTGCTTCAGTTTCGAAGCTACAACGCGCAGACCAGCTTTTTCGAAACGAGTGGTGATCTCGCCGATCACGTTTTTAGCAACGGCGTCAGGCTTGATGATGGAGAAAGTACGTTGAACAGCCATGGTGTAACTCCAGAAACGGTAATTTACGAAAAATTAAACCCGCGAATTATACGCGGGTTCTTGGGTATTGCCTAACCTGCGGCGTGGCTCAGTCGCGTTCTTCGATCCAGTGGGCCTGAATGGCCTCCAGGATCTTCTCGCCACAATGCTCAGGCATATCATCGAAATCGGGCAATTCCATCACCCAATTACGCAGATCGACGAAGTTGACCGACATAGGGTCCACGTCGGGCTTGCTTTCGGCCAGCTGGATCGCGATCTCCAGCACATCAGTCCACTTGAGTTTCATGACAATTCCTTGAATCAGTGCGCTGCTTCGGCTGCATGGTTGAGCGAGTACTTCGGAATTTCGACGGTCAGGTCTTCAGTCCCGACCTTGGCCTGACAGCCCAGGCGCGACTGGGCTTCCAGACCCCAAGCCTTGTCAAGATAGTCCTCTTCCAGCTCGTCAGCCTCTTCCAGCGAGTCGAAACCCTCGCGAATGATGCAGTGACAAGTGGTGCAAGCGCAGACGCCACCGCAAGCGCTTTCCATCTCGATATGGTGCTCATGGGCCAGTTCAAGGATGGAAATACCCGTCTCAGCCTCAACAACCATGCCTTCGGGGCAAAACTTCTCGTGTGGCAGAAAAATGACCTGCGGCATCGTTATTCCTCAATCTCATTCAGGTTGCGCCCCGCCAGCGCGGCTTTCACCGTCGAGTCCAGGCGGCGGGCAGCAAAGGCATCGGTCACTTGCGACAGACGCTTGGTCTGCTGCTCGATGGCGTAACCATCAGTACCTTTCATCAGTTCGGTCAGTTCCTGCACCTGCATCTCGATGACCATGCGCTCTTCGGCGTCGAGCAGACGATCGCCATCAGCCTCCAGAGCACCCTGCACCGCTTCGATCAGGCGCTGGGCATCGACCTGCTGCTCGCGCAACACGCGGGCGACCTTGTCGTCATTGGCGTGCTGGAACGAGTCCTTGAGCATTTTGGCGATTTCGCCGTCGGTCAGGCCGTAGGACGGCTTGACCTGAATGCTGGCTTCGACGCCAGAACCCAGTTCGCGGGCGGAAACGCTGAGCAGACCGTCGGCATCGACCTGGAAGGTCACACGAATCTTCGCAGCACCAGCAACCATCGCCGGAATGCCGCGCAATTCGAAGCGTGCCAGGGAGCGGCAGTCGCTGATCAACTCGCGCTCGCCCTGCAATACATGGATAGCCATGGCCGACTGGCCATCTTTATAAGTGGTGAAGTCCTGGGCGCGGGCGACGGGGATGGTGGTGTTGCGCGGAATCACCTTCTCCATCAGGCCACCCATGGTTTCCAGCCCAAGGGACAACGGGATCACGTCGAGCAGCAGCAATTCGTCACCGTCGCGCTTGTTGCCGGCCAGCGTATCAGCCTGGATCGCGGCACCGATGGCCACCACTTGATCCGGGTCGATTTCTGTCAGCGGCTGGCGAGCGAAAGCTTCGGCGACGGCTTCACGAACACGAGGCACGCGAGTCGAACCACCGACCATGACCACGGCATGCACGTCTTCCAGTTCAATACCGGAATCGCGAACGGCGCGACGGCAGGCTTTCAGGCTGCGGGCCACCATCGGCTCGATCAGCGCATTGAAAGCTTCACGGGACAGTTCGGCCTTCCAGTCGCCATAGGCAACTTCAACGACCGCAGCATCGGTCAGTGCTTCCTTGGCCGCGCAGGCGGTTTGCAGCAAATTGCGCTGCACACCCGGATCGAGGTCAGCGGACAGACCGGCGCCCTCGATGATCCAGCCAGCGATCGCGTGGTCGAAGTCATCGCCACCCAGGGCGCTGTCGCCGCCGGTAGCCAGGACTTCGAACACACCGCCAGTCAGACGCAAAATCGAAATGTCGAAGGTGCCGCCACCCAGGTCATAAATGGCGACCAGGCCTTCGGCATGCTGATCCAGACCGTAAGCCACCGCCGCCGCCGTTGGCTCATTGAGCAAACGCAGCACGTTCAGACCGGCCAGCTTGGCCGCATCCTTGGTGGCTTGACGCTGAGCATCGTCGAAATAGGCCGGAACGGTGATTACCGCCCCCACCAATTCACCACCCAAGGTCGCTTCGGCGCGTTGACGCAGGACCTTGAGGATATCGGCAGAGACTTCGACCGGGCTTTTCGGCCCCTGGATCGTCTCGATGAACGGCATGTGCGACTCGCCGTCAACAAAACGGTACGGCAGTTGCTCGCCCAATTGCTTGACATCGGACAGACCACGACCCATCAAGCGCTTGACCGACAGCACGGTGTTCAAGGGATCGGTGGCGGCAGCCAGCTTGGCCGACTCGCCGACTTCGACGCGATCGGCGTGGTAGCGCACGGCAGACGGCAGGATAACCCGCCCTTCTGCGTCGGCAAGTGGCTCGGAAAGACCACTGCGCAATGCAGCGACCAGCGAATTGGTAGTGCCCAAGTCGATCCCCACAGCCAGACGACGCTGGTGCGGTTGAGGACTTTGGCCGGGTTCGGCGATCTGCAGTAGGGCCATCGTTATCAGGACTTATCTGTATATCAGGCGTGCGACCGGAGCGGCACTGGGTTAATCGTCGAGGCGCTCTTCTAACTGGCGCACTTCGTAGGTGAGCTTGTCGAGGAACTGCATGCGCCGCATCAGGCGTTCGGCCCGTTCGCGTTGCGCGGCATCGTTCCAGCAAGCTGCGAAGCTTTGGTTCAGCTCATCCTGGGCTGCCTTCAGGCGGCGCTTGAAGACCGCAACGCCGTTGAGGTCGGCACTGTCCTGCAGGTCTTCGAGCTCCTCACGCAACTCCATCTGTTGCAGAAGAAACTCCGGATCATGCACCGTGACTTCCAGCGGCAGCTCGCCACCATTCAAGGCGAGCAGGTAGCGCGCGCGCTTGGGCGGACTCTTGAGCGTCTGGTAGGCCTCGTTGAGGCTCGCCGATTGCTCCAGGGCCAACCGTTGTTCGCGTTCGGAAGCGTCGGCAAAGCGGTCCGGATGAACACCGCGCGCCAGCTCGCGATAGCGCGCAGCCAGCTGATCGAGGTCCAGGTTAAAACTCGGTTGCAGCTCGAATAAAGCGAAATGACAAGGAGTACCCACGACAAGCCTCAGATGTTGAAGCTTTCGCCGCAGCCACATTCACCGCGTACGTTGGGGTTGTTGAACTTGAAGCCTTCGTTCAACCCTTCCTTGACGAAATCGAGCTCGGTGCCGTCCAGGTAGGCCAGGCTTTTCGGGTCGATGATCACTTTTTCGCCGTGACTCTCGAACACCTGGTCCTCTGCAACCACCTCGTCGACAAACTCCAGCACGTAGGCAAGGCCGGAACAGCCTGTGGTGCGAACACCCAGACGAATCCCTTCACCTTTGCCGCGCCCGTCGAGGGAGCGCCGCACGTGTCGAGCAGCCGCTTCTGTCATGCTGATAGCCATCGGTGACTCCTTACTCGTCGCCAAAACTCGAAAATCAGATCAAGCCTTTCTTCTGCTTGTAATCGCGAACAGCCGCCTTGATGGCGTCTTCAGCGAGTACCGAGCAGTGGATTTTCACCGGCGGCAGGGCCAGTTCTTCAGCCAGCTGAGTGTTCTTGATGGTTTCTGCTTCGTCCAGGGTCTTGCCCTTCATCCACTCGGTGGCGAGGGAGCTGGAAGCGATAGCCGAACCGCAGCCGTAGGTTTTGAACTTGGCATCTTCGATGATGCCGGCGTCGTTGACCTTGATCTGCAGGCGCATTACGTCGCCGCACGCCGGAGCGCCGACCATGCCGGTGCCGACATCAGGATCTTCCGCGTCCATCTTGCCGACGTTGCGCGGGTTTTCGTAGTGGTCGATGACCTTTTCGCTGTAAGACATGATTCTCAATCCTCACTCATCAGGGCCGCTCTTGAGGTCCTGCAGTTACGCTGCGTCAGTCGCCGCGTTGCTACAGGACCTGTATCCGGCGGCTTCTATAGTTAGTGTGCCGCCCACTCGATCTTCGAGATATCGACACCGTCTTTGTACATGTCCCACAGCGGCGACAGAGCACGCAGCTTGATAACGGCCTCGCAGACTTTCTGCGCGGCGTAGTCGATTTCTTCTTCGGTGGTGAAACGACCGAAGGTGAAACGGATCGAGCTGTGTGCCAGTTCGTCGTTGCGGCCCAGGGCGCGCAGTACGTACGAAGGCTCAAGCGATGCCGAGGTGCAGGCCGAACCGGACGAAACCGCCAGATCCTTGAGCGCCATGATCAGCGACTCGCCTTCAACGTAGTTGAAGCTCAGGTTCAGGTTGTGCGGAACGCGGGCGGTCATGCTGCCGTTGACGTACAGCTCTTCCAGGTGCTCGACCTGCTTGAAGAAACGGTCGCTCAGGGCCTTGATGCGCACGTTCTCGGCAGCCATGTCTTCCTTGGCTACACGGAAAGCTTCGCCCATACCGACGATCTGGTGGGTCGCCAGGGTACCGGAACGCATGCCGCGCTCGTGACCGCCGCCGTGCATGGTCGCTTCGATACGTACGCGCGGCTTGCGGCTGACGTACAGGGCGCCGATGCCTTTAGGACCGTAGGTCTTGTGGGCAGAGAACGACATCAAGTCGACTTTCAGCTTCGACAGGTCGATATCGACCTTGCCGGTGGACTGAGCAGCGTCGACGTGGAACAGGATGCCCCTGGAGCGGGTCAGTTCGCCGATGGCTGCGATGTCGTTGATGGTGCCGATTTCGTTGTTCACGTGCATGACCGAAACCAGGATGGTGTCATCACGCAGTTCTGCTTCGATCATTTCAGGCGTCACCAGGCCATCGGTGCGAGGCTCGATGTAGGTGACTTCAAAACCTTCACGCTCCAGTTGGCGCATGGTGTCGAGGACAGCCTTGTGCTCAATCTTGGTGGTGATCAGGTGTTTGCCTTTGGTGGCATAGAAATGCGCCGCACCCTTGATTGCCAGGTTGTCGGACTCGGTGGCACCGGAGGTCCAGACGATTTCACGCGGATCGGCGTTGACCAGGTCGGCGACCTGACGGCGAGCGTTTTCAACGGACTCTTCGGCCTTCCAGCCGAACACGTGGGAACGGGACGCCGGGTTACCGAAGTTTCCGTCGACCAGCAGGCATTCACTCATTTTTTGCGCGACACGCGGATCAACCGGGGTGGTCGCAGAGTAATCAAGGTAAATCGGCAATTTCATGGACTATCTCCTAAATCAGGCTGGCTGGCGTGCCGCTAGCTCTTTGGCTGTCATTCGACGGCGGACGCTTCAATCTTGTCCAGGCGTGGCACCTTGCTGTTGCAACGGCGCTGGTCCTGACGCTGGGCTACTTCTTGCACCTCACGGCGAGTCACAAGATCAGCCAAGCTGATACCGCTCAGAAATTCGTGAATCTGCAGGCTCAGGTCGCACCACAAGTGGTGAGTCAGGCAAGTGTCGCCGGAATGGCAATCACCCTGCCCCTGGCATTTGGTGGCATCGACCGATTCGTTCACCGCATCGATCACCTGGGCGACCTGAATGCCCTGCATGTCGCGGGACAACTGGTAGCCGCCGCCCGGACCACGCACACTGGACACCAGGTTGCTGCGGCGCAGCTTGGCGAAAAGCTGTTCGAGGTAGGACAGGGAGATGCCTTGGCGCTCGGAGATATCGGCCAGGGACACGGGCCCGTGCTGCGCGTGTAACGCCAGGTCAAGCATGGCGGTCACGGCGTATCGGCCTTTTGTAGTCAGTCGCATGGACAATTACCACGGAGTTCGGAATGAGGCGAGTATGCAATTCCCGAGTATTTAAGTCAACTATAAGACCTAGTGCTTTAGTCAGGTTTACCCGCAAAAGAGCGGCCGCATCATAACAAAGGCTGGGCGTGTATCACCAGTAAATGCGCGTTATCGTTCTTCGCGAGCAAGCCCGCTCCCACAGGAACGATGAACATCCTGTGGGAGCGGGCTTGCTCGCGAAGGGAGCGACGCGATCTAGCTGGCCTGACTCTGATCCTTGTCCTTGACACAGGCGAAGTCTTCTTCGCGCAGTTCAGGCAGATCTTTCGCACAGTAATTACTGCCCAGATCCTTCAACGCACCGCACATCCCCTCCAGACGCCCATCGACCGCCTGCAGGTGGTCGAGCAACTGGTTAATGGCGCGAGCGACCGGGTCAGGCATGTCTTCAGTCACACCGTAGGCATCAAAACCAATCTTCTCGGCCATGGCCTTGCGCCTGGCGTCCTGCTCTTCGTCGGATTTGACAATAATCCGCCCCGGAATCCCGACCACGGTCGCACCGGGCGGCACCTCCTTGGTCACGACAGCATTGGAACCCACCTTGGCACCGGCACCGACAGTGAACGGCCCGAGCACCTTGGCGCCCGCCCCGACCACTACGCCATCACCCAAGGTCGGGTGCCGCTTGCCCTTGTTCCAGCTGGTGCCGCCCAGGGTCACGCCCTGATAAAGAGTAACGTCGTTGCCAATCTCGGCGGTCTCACCGATGACGATACCCATGCCATGATCAATAAAGAAGCGACGCCCCACTTTGGCGCCCGGATGGATCTCGATCCCGGTCAGCCAGCGACCGAAGTTCGACACCAGCCGCGCCAGCCACTTCAGGTCCGCGCGCCACAGCATCGCCGACAAACGGTGAATCCAGATGGCGTGCATGCCGGGGTAGCAAGTCAGGACTTCAAAAGCGTTACGCGCCGCCGGGTCTCGGTGGAATACGCTCTGGATATCTTCACGCAAACGCTCGAACATCGTTAATCCTTCCGCTTTAGTAGCTCACCACGGGCCGCTTTTTGGGTTTCCGTGAGGATGCCACGCAAAATATTCATTTCCGCCCGGCTGACCGAGCTGCGTCCGTACAACCGGCGCAGGCGCGCCATCAAGTGCCGTGGCTTTTCCGGATCGAGGAATTCGATGGCCACCAGGGTCTGCTCCAGGTGTTCATAGAATCGCTCCAGTTCATCCATGGTCGCCAGCTCAGCGCTTTTGACCGAAGCCACTTCTTCCTTCTCGACCTTGCTCGGCTGGCCTTGGGCCGCCAGCCACGACATGCGCACTTCATAACCCAACACCTGCACCGCCGCCCCAAGGTTCAGGGAACTGAACTCAGGGTCTGATGGGATGTGCACGTGATAATGACATCGCTGCAGCTCTTCGTTGGTCAGGCCGGAATCTTCACGCCCGAACACTAGGGCGATTTCCGCGCCCTGCCCCGCCTCCTCGACCACTTTCGCTCCGCATTCGCGGGGATCGAGCAGTGGCCAGGGAATGCGCCGGTCGCGGGCGCTGGTGCCGAGCACCAGGTTGCAACCGACCAAGGCATCTTCCAAGGTGGCGACGACTTGCGCGTTTTCAAGGATGTCCCCGGCCCCCGAAGCACGGGCGTCGGCTTCGTGGTGCGGGAACTGACGAGGCTCGACCAGCACCAGCCGCGACAGCCCCATGTTCTTCATGGCACGCGCAGCCCCGCCGATATTGCCCGGATGGCTGGTATTGACCAGGACGACACGAATGTTTTGCAGCAAGGGAGGCGCTCTCGAACACGATAATCGGGAGCAGAATCTTACAGCTACACCTACCGTTAAGCTATGAAAGCGAACGTCGTCCTTCTCCTGTAGAAACTTTCTGATAGAATGCCCGGCTTTCTTTAACAACCTTAGGTGACACATCCATGCAGCCCATGCTGAATATCGCGCTGCGCGCCGCCCGCAGCGCCAGTGAATTGATCTTCCGCTCCATCGAGCGCCTGGATACCATCAAGGTCGACGAAAAAGACGCCAAGGATTACGTATCCGAGGTGGATCGCGCCGCCGAACAGAAAATCATCGACGCCCTGCGCAAGGCCTACCCGAATCACTCGATCATGGGTGAAGAGACCGGTATGCACGCCGGCACCGGCATCGAAGGCGAAGAGTACCTGTGGATCATCGATCCGCTGGACGGCACCACCAACTTCCTGCGCGGCATTCCTCACTTCGCTGTCAGCATCGCCTGCAAATACCGCGGTCGCCTGGAACACGCCGTTGTTCTGGACCCGGTTCGCCAGGAAGAATTCACCGCCAGCCGCGGTCGCGGCGCTCAACTGAACGGTCGCCGCCTGCGCGTCAGCGGTCGTACCAGCCTGGACGGCGCCCTGCTGGGTACCGGTTTCCCGTTCCGTGACGACCAGATGGACAACCTCGACAACTACCTGGGCATGTTCCGCGCCCTGGTTGGCCAGACTGCCGGCATCCGCCGCGCAGGTTCCGCGAGCCTGGACCTGGCCTACGTGGCTGCCGGCCGTTTCGACGCGTTCTGGGAGTCGGGCCTGTCCGAGTGGGACATGGCTGCAGGCGCCCTGCTGATCCAGGAAGCCGGCGGCTTGGTGAGCGACTTCACCGGCGGTCACGACTTCCTTGAAAAAGGCCACGTCGTTGCCGGCAACACCAAATGCTTCAAGGCAGTCCTGACGGCCATCCAGCCGCACCTGCCGGCCTCGCTGAAGCGCTAAGCTTCCAGCGACAGAAAAAGCACCCTGCGGGGTGCTTTTTTATGCCTGGAATCCAGCCCCAATAACACCAAAGAACCAATGTGGGAGCGGGCTTGCTCGCGAAGGCGGCGTGCCAGCCAACATCAATAGTGACTGATACACCGCCTTCGCGAGCAAGCCCGCTCCCACAGGGGGATTGGTGGTGATGCAGAAATTGCGGGCACAAAAAAGCACCCCGCAGGGTGCTTCTTTTTCAATCCGGCTTCAGCTGATCACTGAGCCGCCTGATTCTCCGACAAGATCAACTTGCCTTCTTTATCCACAGGAATCTGATTGCCTGGATCGCGATCCATGCGCACTTTGCCTTCCTTGCCGTCCAGCGAATAACGCACGTCGTAACCTACAACCTTGTCACTGATGTCGTTAACCGTGTTACAGCGGGTCTGGGTCGTGGTGTAGGTATCACGCTCTTGCATGCCTTCCTGCACCTTGTTGCCAGCATAACCACCACCGACAGCACCCGCGACCGTGGCGATCTTCTTACCGGTGCCGCCACCGATCTGGTTACCCAGCAAACCACCTGCCAACGCACCGACCACCGTACCGGCAATCTGATGTTGATCTTTCACCGGCGCCTGCCGGGTGACCGTTACATCCTTGCATACTTCACGTGGAGTCTTGATTTGTGTCTTGACCGGCTCAACGGCTAATACCTGAGCAAACTCAGGACCGCTTTTTTTAACCAGGCTGTAGGTGGCCACAGCACCCCCGGCAGTCACACCGACAGCACCCAGTACCGCACCAACCAGCATCGACTTGTTCACATGAACCTCCTGGACCATCACATGCGGAACGTGTCCGCGCTTCTCCCAGCCTTGGAGCACAAAAAAAGGCGCGAGTTCAACTCGCGCCTTTTTTGGACTACACCGCCAGAAGAATTACCTTTCAAGGACGGTCGTCGACTTCCTTCTCGGTATTGGCAGGAGGAATCAGGTCTTCCGTACTCAGATTCAGCCAGATCAGCACCACGTTAGCGATGTAGATCGACGAGTAAGTACCCGCCAGAACACCGATGAACAGGGCGATGGAGAAGCCGAACAGGTTGTCGCCGCCGAAGAACAGCAGGGCCGCGATCGCCAGCAAGGTGGAGATCGAAGTCGCCATGGTCCGCAGCAGGGTTTGCGTGGTCGAGATGTTGATGTTCTCGATCAGGGTGGCCTTGCGCAGTACACGGAAGTTCTCGCGAACCCGGTCGAATACCACGATGGTGTCGTTGAGCGAGTAACCGATGATCGCCAGTACCGCCGCCAGCACCGTCAGGTCGAAGGTGATCTGGAAGAACGACAGGATACCGATGGTCACGATCACGTCGTGGATCAAGGACACGATTGCACCGACCGCAAACTTCCACTGAAAGCGGAAAGCCAGGTAGATCAGGATGCCGCCCAGCGCCATCAGCATGCCGAGGCCGCCCTGGTCGCGCAGCTCTTCACCCACCTGCGGGCCGACGAACTCGACTCGTTTGACCGTCGCCGGGTTCTCGCCGCCGACCTTCTGCAAGGCTTCAGCCACCTGGTGACCCAGTTGCGGGTCTTCGCCAGGCATACGCACCAGCAGGTCGGTGGTTGCACCGAAGTTCTGCACGATGGCTTCGTGATAACCCGCGGTCACCAGTTGCTCACGCACCTTGGTGACATCGGCCGGACGCTCGTAGGTCAGCTCGATGAGCGTACCGCCGGTGAAGTCCAGGCCCCAGTTCATGCCCTTGTGGAAGACACTGAACATTGCCAGCGCAGTAAGGAACAATGTGACGCCGAACGCAAAGTTGCGAACGCCCATGAAGTTGATTGTACGTAACATGGCAGCCCCTTAAATCCACAACTTCTTGAAGTCACGACCGCCGAAGATCAGGTTGACCATCGCGCGGGTCACCATGATGGCCGTGAACATCGAGGTAAAGATCCCGAGGGACATGGTCACTGCGAAGCCCTTGACCGGGCCGGTACCCATGGCAAAGAGGATGCCGCCGACCAGCAGGGTGGTCAGGTTGGCGTCGAGAATCGCGGTGAATGCCCGGCCGAAGCCTTCGTTGATTGCGCGCTGCACGGTCATGCCGGCGGCGATCTCTTCACGGATCCGCGAGAAGATCAGCACGTTGGCGTCGACCGCCATACCCATGGTCAAGACGATACCGGCGATACCCGGCAGGGTCAGCGTTGCACCCAGCAGCGACATCAGGGCCAGCAGCATCACCATGTTCACCGCCAGAGCGACGGTGGCGATCAGGCCGAAGAAGCGGTAAATGGCCATGATGAACAGCGAGACAAACAGCATGCCCCACAGCGATGCATCGATACCCTTGGTGATGTTGTCGGCACCCAGGCTCGGACCAATGGTGCGCTCTTCAGCAAAGTACATCGGTGCAGCCAGACCACCGGCACGCAGCAGCAGCGCCAGCTCGGACGATTCGCCCTGGCCGTTCAGGCCGGTAATGCGGAACTGCGCACCCAGCGGCGACTGGATGGTCGCCAGGCTGATGATCTTCTTCTCTTCCTTGAAAGTCTGAACCGGCACGTCTTTCTCGACGCCGTTGACCATCTGCTTGGTGTAAGTGGTGATCGGACGCTGCTCGATGAAGATCACCGCCATGCTGCGACCGACGTTCGAACGGGTCGCTCGGTTCATCAGCTCGCCGCCGTGACCGTCCAGACGGATGTTCACTTCCGGTGTGCCGTGCTCGCCGAAGCCAGCCTTGGCGTCAGTCACCTGGTCACCGGTGATGATCAGGCCACGCTCGATCAGAGCAGGAGGACGCTTGCCCTCACGAAACTCGAATTCCTCGGAAGTGGCTTTCGAAGCACCCGGCTCAGCAGCCAGACGGAACTCCAGGTTCGCCGTCTTGCCGAGAATACGCTTGGCTTCTGCGGTGTCCTGCACGCCCGGCAGCTCAACCACGATACGGTTGGCGCCCTGACGCTGGACGATCGGTTCGGCAACACCCAGCTCGTTGACGCGGTTACGCACCGTGGTCAAGTTCTGTTTGATGGAGTATTCGCGGATTTCCGCCAGCTTGGCCGGGGTCATCGCCAGACGCAGCACCGGTTGACCATTGAGGTCGGCCGGAACAATGTCGAAATCGTTGAAGTTCTTGCGAACCAGCACTCGGGCCTGTTCGCGGGTTGCTTCATCGAAGAAGCCCAGCTGAATGGCACCATTGAGTTGCGGCAGGCTGCGATAGCGCAGCTTTTCTTTACGCAGCAGGCTCTTTACATCGCCTTCGTAGACTTTCAGGCGTGCGTCGAGGGCTTTGTCCATGTCCACTTCCAGCAGGAAGTGCACACCACCGGACAAGTCCAGACCCAGCTTCATCGGGTGCGCAGCGAGGTTGCGCAGCCATTGCGGGGTGGTTTGTGCCAGGTTCAATGCAACGACGTAGTCATCACCCAACGCCTTGCGTACAACGTCCTTGGCCGGTAGCTGGTCTTCAGCCTTGGTCAGGCGAATCAGGCCGCCCTTGCCGTTGGCAGACAGGGTGGCTGCCTTGACGTTGATCCCGGATTCCTTGAGCGCTGTGCTCACACGATCCAGATCAGCCTGATTGACCAGAAGCGCAGTGCTTGCACCGCTGACCTGAATGGCCGGGTCATCAGGATAAAGATTGGGAGCGGAATAAATCAGACCGACCGCCAGCACCGCCAGGATCAGAATGTATTTCCACAGAGGATATTTGTTCAGCATCACGCCGCCCGTTTATGACGCGTGGCGCCTTGCGCGCCCCGTCGATTGAATATGAAGTTGAAACTTAGATCGCTTTGAGCGTGCCTTTTGGCAGCGTGGCGGCAATGGCGCCTTTCTGGAATTTCATTTCGACAGTGTCGGAAACTTCCAGAACGACGAAATCGTCGGCCACTTTAGTGATTTTGCCGGCGATACCGCCGGTGGTCACAACTTCGTCGCCCTTTTGCAGGCTGCTCAGCAGGTTTTTCTGCTCTTTGGCGCGTTTGGCCTGTGGACGCCAGATCATCAGGTAGAAGATGACCAGGAAGCCGACCAGGAAAATCCACTCGAAACCGCCGCCCATTGGGCTGGCAGCAGCAGGTGCAGCAGCGTCAGCCATGGCATTAGAGATAAAAAAGCTCATTTAGCACTCCAGTTGCAAATGTTGAATCTTGGGGTCAGAAAACTCAGTCCAAAGGCGGAACAGGCAACCCGCGTTTGGCGTAGAAGGCATCGACAAAGGCGGCCAATGTACCCTGTTGAATAGCCTCGCGCAAACCAGCCATAAGCACTTGATAATGGCGCAAGTTATGGATGGTATTGAGCATGCTTCCCAGCATTTCGCCACACTTGTCCAGGTGATGCAGATAAGCGCGGGAGAAGTTCTGGCAGGTATAGCAATCGCAGGTCGGATCGAGCGGCGAATCATCATGGCGATGGAACGCGTTTCGGATCTTCAGCACGCCGGTATCAATGAACAGATGCCCATTGCGGGCATTACGGGTTGGCATCACGCAATCGAACATGTCCACACCGCGGCGCACACCCTCAACCAAGTCTTCCGGTTTGCCAACGCCCATAAGGTAACGAGGTTTGTCAGCCGGCATCTGGCCCGGTAGGTAATCCAGCACCTTGATCATTTCATGCTTGGGCTCGCCCACCGACAGACCGCCGATGGCCAGGCCGTCGAAGCCGATCTTGTCGAGGCCTTCCAGGGAACGCATGCGCAGGTCCTGGTGCATGCCGCCCTGAACGATACCGAACAGCGCCGCCGTGTTGTCGCCGTGAGCGTTTTTCGAGCGCTGGGCCCAACGCAGGGACAACTCCATGGACACGCGAGCGACGTCTTCGTCGGCCGGGTACGGCGTGCATTCGTCGAAAATCATCACGATGTCGGAGCCCAGATCACGCTGGACCTGCATCGACTCTTCCGGACCCATGAACACCTTGGCGCCGTCGACCGGAGAGGCGAAGGTCACGCCCTCCTCCTTGATCTTGCGCATGGCGCCCAGGCTGAACACCTGAAAACCACCGGAGTCAGTCAGAATCGGGCCTTTCCACTGCATGAAATCGTGCAGGTCGCCGTGCTTCTTGATCACTTCCGTGCCCGGGCGCAGCCACAGGTGGAAGGTGTTGCCCAGAATGATTTCAGCGCCAGTCGCCTCGATATCCCGTGGCAGCATGCCCTTGACCGTGCCGTAGGTGCCCACCGGCATGAAGGCCGGGGTCTCGACGGTACCGCGCGGGAAGGTCAAACGACCGCGACGAGCCTTGCCATCGGTGGCAAGCAGCTCAAAAGACATACGACATTGGCGACTCATTCTGTTTCCTCAGGGCCACGTGGCGCGGGGTTACGGGTGATAAACATCGCATCACCGTAGCTGAAAAAGCGGTACTCGTTGTCGACGGCGGCTTTATAGGCGGCCATGGTCTCGGGATAACCGGCGAACGCCGAAACCAGCATCAACAGCGTGGATTCGGGCAAATGGAAGTTGGTGACCAGGGCATCGACCACATGAAACGGCCGGCCCGGGTAGATAAAGATGTCGGTGTCGCCGCTGAACGGCTTGAGTACGCCATCGCGGGCGGCGCTTTCCAGGGAACGCACGCTGGTGGTCCCCACCGCCACCACGCGACCACCGCGAGCGCGACAGGCGGCAACGGCATCCACCACATCCTGGCCGACTTCCAGCCATTCGCTGTGCATGTGGTGGTCCTCGATCTTCTCGACCCGCACCGGCTGGAACGTACCCGCGCCAACGTGCAAGGTCACGAACGCCGTCTCGACGCCCTTGGCGGCAATCGCCTCCATCAGCACCTGATCGAAATGCAGCCCCGCCGTCGGCGCTGCAACCGCGCCCAAACGCTCGGCGTAGACGGTCTGGTAACGCTCGCGGTCGGCGCCTTCATCCGGGCGGTCTATATAAGGAGGCAACGGCATGTGCCCGACGCGGTCGAGCAGCGGCAACACCTCCTCGGCAAACCCCAGCTCGAACAACGCATCGTGCCGCGCCAGCATCTCAGCCTCGCCACCGCCGTCGATCAGGATCTTCGACCCAGGCTTGGGCGACTTGCTCGAACGCACATGGGCCAGCACGCGATGACTGTCGAGCACCCGCTCCACCAGGATTTCCAGCTTGCCGCCGGAAGCCTTCTGGCCAAACAGCCGCGCCGGAATCACCCGGGTATTGTTGAACACCATCAAATCGCCGGGGCGCAAATGCTCCAGCAAATCAGTGAATTGACGGTGTGCCAGGGCGCCGCTGACCCCATCCAGGGTCAACAGACGACTATTGCGACGCTCGGCCAAAGGATGGCGGGCGATCAGCGAATCGGGGAGCTCGAAAGTAAAGTCAGCAACGCGCATGATGGGGTTCGTCTAGCAGGGCCGGGAAGTCTAGCGGAATTATCAAAAATTCTCCATGTACCTGATTGACCAGCGGTTATCTCATCTCTATACTTCGCCGCCATTGAGCCCTGATGGCGGAATTGGTAGACGCGGCGGATTCAAAATCCGTTTTCGAAAGGAGTGGGAGTTCGAGTCTCCCTCGGGGCACCAAAATTAAGAAAGGTCTTGCTTAGCAAGGCCTTTTTTTTCGCCCATCAAAAAGTGATCCACCCCGCCGCTCTCTGTAGCAGCTGCCGAAGGCTGCGATCGTTTTTGACCTTGTCCGGCCTTCTCCGTCGTGCGCCGACAGAACATTTCACAAGGATTCCCCCCATGGAATTGCACCTGGAAACCGTCGCCCTCTTCTCCCTCAAACTGGCTTATGAGTCGGAAGGTCAGAGCCCGATTTTGCGGGATGATTTGGTGATGGGTGATTACCAGCGGGATGTGTTTGAGCTGCTGGTGCGGCGGGGGGATGTTGAGGGGATTCAGGTGAAGGTGGGTGAGTGTGTGGGGTTGGCGCTGGAGGCTGTTGGGGGTGTGGATAAGCCGTTGGGGCGGGAGTTGAATAGGTTGACGGCTGATTTCAGTAGTGCGCAGACGATAGAGCAATTGGGCATACCACTGCTCGCGATCAAGGATTATTTGAACGATATTTTGTGAGGAAGGGGCTTGGGGACCTATCAACTATCCAAGATCGGAAAAATCAGCCCGCATTTCCGCAAAAACAGATGATGAAGCTGAACCCAATTTCAGAGCTCTGCGTAGGTCTTTTCGAAATTATCTAAAGCTTGGTCGACCTTGTATCGAAGCATCAAAGACGCAGAAAGTTTCACCATCGCCTCGAAAAGCATATGCCCTGCTGGAACCTCACATTGGCCAACGCATCGACCGGAAAAATCACCAGGCTCATACGCATAGACGGTATAAAAAACACCACGAGGCTCTCGGTACAACCCTGCAATGATATGCGTAACCGAAGCATCCCCGTCACTGGTCTCAGGCAGCGAAAACTCCAATACATCATCAAACGGAATGAACATCGCAGAAGCAGACATTACAAAAAGACTCGCGACATCCAACGACTCTTCTACTGATTGAAGATCAGGAGCTTTGTATTCGTGCTCAAGAATATTCCTCATGTTAACTACTTTGCGCAAAAGGCTTGGTGCCAAAAGGCCGAGTGCATGCAATCGCTCTATTTTCTTCGGTACATTCCATTTGAGTGATGGATAACCAAAAGAAATCAGCAACTGATCAAGCTGACAGACAATCGCCCGCTTGGCATTGGTCGTCGCGTTAACAAGTGCAGACAGACCGCCCCTTTCAAAATCGTCTTCTGCCAAGTTTAAGAACTCGACAGGCGAAGTTTTTAGCTCCGTCATCGTGAAACTTCCGCCACCTAAATTCACCGCACATTTGCTCATATCGAATTCATGAGCTAGGCAAAACTCTTTGATTTGCATACTTCGACCAGACTGATTGGCAATCCAAAGGACTGCGAAAAAAAGTTTAGCAGTTACATTTACGAATGGCCTTACGCCGTTGGAGCAAGGCGCTTACTTCAAGCCGGCAATACAAACCTTGCTTCAAGCCTATGCAACAATTCAAACGTATTCAGAAAGGAAACATTCAGCTCCTTACAAATATTGGGAATGATGAATTTTCGTTTAGCGTCGAGATTCAGCACCTCATGAGTAACGACTGTACCTCCTGTAGTCATCGCTTTCGCAATTAACCAAGGATCAGCGCCCGCTAAGAATTCTTCCATAGCGCCTGTTTTCATCTTGGGCGCTTGATCAGCCACAAGCCCCACAACTTGCGCGAATGCAAGTTGCGTATCAGGATCGGTGGTGGAGTGAAAGAAATCAGGATTATCCTTCGCCCAACCCGCAAGATCATCATTCCCTTTTGTTAGCTCATCCATCACAGGTGCAATGCTGGCTAAGGCCAATGCTTTATTTTTAAGTAATAACCATTGCCAAAATCCAGGGCAGATAGCCATCCCGTAGTAACGGTTCTTCGCTTCGATCAGCGTGTTAGCGTCGAGTAGATGATTCATTCCGTGATCTTGCTGGCGAGAGTCCTTAATTTGGAAGGTTGCACACCGAGCAAGTGTCCCGCCTCGCGCAGCAGCATCCGGCCACTCATTGCTTCAGTCAGCACTGCCTTGCTTAGGCGGGGGCTGTTTTTCGCGGTGGCGTTGCGGTAATAGTCACCCGCTCCACCTTTTTCATCCTGGAAAGCCTTGAGGATCATTCGATAGTAAGCGCTGTAATGAGCTTGGCTTATATATCCAAGATCCAATGCGCGGCGACCGATGGCTAATTTACTGATGTGAAACCTAGTGGCCAGCGGAGCTAAATTGTCTTCCCAGTTAACATCTACGTTCCACATGGCGCGGAATTGGGCTTCGGGGGCCAGAAATTCGCCTGCAACGGCATTACAGAATCGTTCTTCGTCTCGACCGTTGGCGGTGTTTCCGTCAGACACTCCGCTGCTGCCAATCCAGATATGGGCTAGTTCGTGAAGCAAAGTGAAGAGCCGGGCGGTGGGTGCGTCGGAACTATTGACGAATACAACGGGGGCGTAGGCGTTGGTGATGGCGAAACCCCGAAACTCGCTGACTTCAAGTTTGCGATGGGTATTTCCTAGCGCAATGCCACTGCGCATCACCAAAATGCCGGCCGCTTCTGCAGCCTCGATCAAGGCCCGGCTGTATTTGTCGTAATCCAATCGAGCAGCGCCAGGGGCCACGCCGAGGACCCGGCGGATATCGTCCACCACCTCTGCGACTGGAGATCGGCTACTGAAGCGACCGACAAATGCCAGCGGCTGATGCTCGTGCTGTTGCAAATAGTCCAGATACCAATCCTGCTTGCGTATGGAGTCTCTGACGGTGTCCAGCAGTTCCAGACTGGGACGTTGAGGCGCGATCCCACCGACGGTCCGCAGATCAGGCAAAGGCAATTGTTCGACGGGCGGCTGCTGTAGAAACAGGAATCCGAAAGGGATGTGAGCGACACTCGCCCACTTTTGAGCCTGAAGGAATGTTGGTTTGGTCTCGCCGGCTTCCCACTCCTCTACTCGATCAGGTTTCACTGGCAGCTTTTTAGCAACCTGTTCAGTGGAGAGACCTGCGCGCTCACGAGACCATGTGAGCAGGCTTGGATTGACGAAGGCGGTTTGGCTCATAGGGTCGCAGGTAAATCAGATGTGGCAGGCAACCGTTCGAGGGCATGCTTGGCGGATGCATTCGATTGACACTGGTTCCAGCTATCTGGCATTGCCTTACTCCTTGGCTATTGAATATCTGGTAACCGCATCTACAGATTAGTAGAGAAGCGGAGCTACTGACGGTAGAAGCGGGCGAGTATGAGGTAAATCCGCAACCACCCGAAGCGCAAATATGTAACCCGCGGACAGATGGTATTGACCTGTTTCAACCCGTTTCATTACCCACGTCCGACTCGCCCCAAAGGTTGCAGGAACTAGATCTCCACGATACCCTCCCACCGTCGCTGCCAATTCAGCGACCGGGTGTGGTAACCCGAGTTATTCAAGGCGCAATAGCGCCCCAATCACGTCATCAGGCGCTTTTTTTATGCCTGCGGCGTGAGTCATGGCGGCTGTGCGTGGGACGCCCTCGGGCGTGCCGGTTTCCTTGATACCCGGTTTACCACCCTGCGCACAGCTGTCACCCATTCGTGTGGTAACGAACGTGGCAGCTCCTCATATCAAGGAGTTGGATAATGCGCAGTATCAATCCGTTTGAAATTTGGCTTTTCCCTCAACGCAATTCCCAATCGCGTAACACCCTCCCCCATTGCCTCTCCACCCTCGGAGGTGGCCAATGACTGAACAACCTGAACTCAAAACCATCGGCCTGACGCCGGCCATCTACTGCGCGGATCAAGCGCTGTTTCATGTCACTCGTGATGTTCCGCTCGGGGATGCGTTGGCGATGGCTTCTGACTTTCTGTTTCTGGCCAAGGCGCTGAGTAAGGATGCGGCTTATGCCAGGGATACGGATTATCACGCCTGGGCTGCGCATTATCTGACTTCGATGAGTAAGGCGTTGGTGGATGATGCGGTGAAGGTGCTGACGCGGGATCGGGTTAATGAGTTGGCGTCTAAGCGGGCGGGGGCTAAGGCTGAAGCTTAGTGGTTGAGGCCTGTGGGGTGTGGGTGGCTTGCGAGGGTGGCAGCCGATTCGGCTTTTGTGTTGGCTGTGCTGGCGCTTTCGCGGGCAAGCCCGCTCCCACAGGGATTGCGGTGCACCTTCGGTATTGATGTTGGCTGGGCTGGCGCTATCGCGAGCAGGCTCGCTCCTACAGGGGTTGTGGGTTGGGGTCGCAGCGGCATACGTCAATGAATCTGCTTCGTAGAATTGCCCACGATTCTGATGCTTCTTCTCCCCTGTAATGCTTGCTATACATCCCCCATCGACAGGCCCTCAGGGCATTAGGCCAGTGTGTGAACGCCCCGTGCACCACTCATCTAGACTTAATGGATAGTCGTAGGCAGAACCGAGCACGTCGCTTTGGTGCGGTTCGATCAATGGCGGCGTGGCAAGCTGCCCTTTATGCCCAGTAGAGGTGCGGCGAAGACCGTGCCGGGCACAACAAGATGCCCGCACAGGGTGCCCTGGCCAACGGCCTGAATTGCCACGATACCGTGACGTGGTGTGAGTGCCGCAGCCGACACTTTCGGACGACCGACAACCACATGGTTTGTCCGTGACCGTGAGGATTGCTGAATGCCTGATGAGATGTTGCACCTGCCTGTGGTCAACAGTCTGCTGGAGCGCCACAAGGGCTCTGCGGGTGCGCTGTTGCCCATTCTTCATGATATTCAGGAACGCATCGGTTATGTCCCCGATGTCGCCGTCCCCGAGATTGCCCATGCCCTCAACCTGAGCCAGGCCGAGGTTCGTGGGGTGATCAGTTTTTACCATGACTTCCGTACTGCGCCGCCCGCGCGGCATATCCTGCGGCTGTGCCGGGCCGAGTCCTGCAAGAGTCGCGGTGCCGAGCAGTTGGCCGCGCAGTTGCGCGAACGCCTGCAACTGGACGACCACGGCAGCAGTGCCGATGGCAGCATCAGTTTGCGGCCGGTGTATTGCCTTGGTGCCTGTGCCTGTTCGCCCGCTCTGGAGCTGGATGGTCGAGTGCATGCGCGGCTCAGCGCCGAGCGTCTGGATGCATTGCTCGACGCTTGTCGGGAGGACGCGTGATGCCGACTCTTTATCTGCCCTGTGATTCGCTGGCCTGTGCCGTGGGTGCCGACGAGGTCTCCACGGCTCTGATCACTCAGGCCAAGGAACGCAATCTGCCACTGGAGTTGCAGCGCACCAGTTCGCGCGGGCTGTATTGGCTGGAGCCGCTGCTGGAGGTGGACAGCTCGCAAGGTCGTATTGGCTTCGGGCCGCTGACAGCCGCCGATGTGCCGTCCGTGCTCGATGCGCTGCAAGGCGAGCCGTCCACTCATCCGCTGGCCTTGGGCCTGGTGGAAGAATTGCCGTATCTGAAGACTCAACAACGCCTGCTGTTCGCCCGCGCCGGCATTACCCGGCCGCTGTCGCTGGATGATTACCGAGCCCACGGCGGTTTCGAAGGTTTGAACAGGGCCGTCACCCTTGGCGGCGAGCAGACCGCGACTGCGGTGTTCGATTCCGGCCTGCGTGGTCGTGGCGGTGCGGCCTTCCCCGCCGGGATCAAATGGCGCACGGTGCGTGCGACCGAGGCGGCGCAAAAGTACATCGTGTGCAACGCCGACGAAGGCGACTCCGGCACTTTTGCCGACCGCATGCTGATGGAAGGCGACCCCTTCCTGCTGATCGAAGGCATGGCCATTGCCGGCATTACCGTTGGCGCCACCTTCGGCTACATCTATGTGCGCTCGGAATATCCGGATGCCGTGGCCACGCTGCGTGCAGCGTTGAACATCGCCCGAGATGCCGGTTACCTGGGCGCCAATGTCGGCGGCAGTGGCCTGGCCTTCGATATGGAAGTGCGTGTCGGTGCCGGCGCGTACATCTGCGGTGAAGAAACCGCGTTGCTGGACTCCCTCGAAGGCAAGCGCGGGATCGTCCGCGCCAAGCCGCCGATTCCTGCCTTGAAGGGGCTGTTCGGTCAGCCGACGCTGGTGCACAACGTGCTGACCCTGGCCTCGGTGCCACTGATTCTGGCCAAGGGTGCGCAGTTCTATCGTGATTACGGCATGGGCCGCTCGCTGGGCACCATGCCCTTCCAGCTGGCGGGCAATGTGCGTCATGGCGGTCTTGTGGAGCGTGCCTTTGGCCTGACGCTGCGCGAGCTGGTGGAAGACTACGGCGGCGGGACCGCCAGTGGCCGGCCGCTGAAGGCCGCGCAGGTGGGTGGCCCCCTCGGCGCCTGGGTGCCGCCGTCGCAATTCGACACGCCGCTGGATTACGAGGCCTTCACCGCCATCGGCGCGATGCTCGGTCACGGTGGTGTGGTGGTGGCTGACGACACGCTGGACATGGCCCATATGGCGCGCTTCGCGATGGAGTTCTGCGCCGAGGAATCCTGTGGCAAATGCACGCCGTGCCGTATCGGCTCGACCCGGGGCGTCGAGGTGATCGATCGCCTGCTGGCCGCGCCTGACCAGAGCGGTCGCGATGAGCAGGTGATCATCCTCAAGGACCTGTGCGACACCCTGCAATACGGTTCGCTGTGCGCGTTGGGCGGCATGGTTTCCTTCCCGGTCGCCAGCGCCCTCAAGCACTTCCCCGCCGACTTCGGCTTGCAGCCCTCGGAGGCCGAGCAATGATTACTCTCTTCGACCCGAAAACCGACATCGACCTCGGAACGCCGGCCCGCGACAGCCAGGTGCAAGTCACCGTGAACATCGACGGCCGCAGCATCAGCGTTCCCGAAGGCACTTCGGTGATGCGCGCCGCTGCGCTGCTGGGCACCACCATTCCCAAACTCTGTGCCACCGACAGCCTGGAAGCCTTCGGTTCCTGCCGCATGTGCCTGGTGGAGATCGATGGCATGCGCGGTTATCCGGCGTCCTGCACCACGCCGGTCAGCGAAGGAATGACCGTACACACCCAGACGCCCAAGCTCGCGACGCTGCGGCGCAACGTCATGGAGTTGTACATTTCCGATCACCCGCTGGACTGCCTGACCTGCTCGGCCAACGGCAACTGCGAGCTGCAAACCGTGGCCGGTCAGGTCGGCCTGCGGGAGGTGCGTTACGGCTATGAAGGCGACAACCATCTGGCCGACGTGAAGGACACGTCCAACCCCTACTTCGACTACGACCCGAGCAAGTGCATCGTCTGCAACCGCTGCGTGCGCGCTTGCGAAGAAACCCAGGGCACCTTTGCCCTGACCATTACCGGACGCGGTTTCGAATCTCGCGTGGCCGCTGCCGGTGGCGAGAATTTCCTCGAATCGGAATGCGTGTCCTGCGGCGCCTGCGTGCAAGCCTGCCCGACCGCGACGCTGATGGAAAAAAACGTGGTCGAACTGGGTCAACCGGAACGCAGCGTGATCACCACTTGCGCCTACTGCGGCGTGGGCTGCTCGTTCCGCGCCGAGATGAAAGGCGACCAGCTGGTGCGCATGGTTCCGGACAAGAACGGCCAGGCCAACCACGGCCACTCCTGCGTCAAGGGGCGCTTTGCCTGGGGCTACGCCACCCACCCGGATCGCATCACCAAACCGATGATCCGCAAGCACATCAACGATCCGTGGCAGGAAGTCAGCTGGGATGAAGCGGTGACCTACGCTGCCAGTGAGTTCCGTCGGTTGCAGCAGAAATATGGCCGCGACTCCATTGGTGGCATCACCTCCAGCCGCTGCACCAATGAAGAAACCTATCTGGTGCAAAAACTGGTACGCGCCGCGTTCGGCAACAACAACGTCGACACCTGTGCGCGGGTCTGCCACTCGCCGACCGGCTATGGCTTGAAGCAAACCCTCGGCGAATCTGCGGGCACCCAGAGTTTCGATTCGGTGATGCAGGCCGACGTGATCCTGGTGATAGGCGCCAACCCCAGCGATGCCCACCCGGTGTTCGCCTCCCAGCTCAAACGTCGCCTGCGTGAAGGCGCGCGGCTGATCGTCATCGACCCACGACGCATTGATCTGGTGGATACGGTGCACGCTCGCGCCGAACTGCACCTGGCCCTGCGCCCTGGCACCAACGTCGCCATGCTCAACGCCTTGGCCCACGTTATCGTCACCGAAGGCCTTCTCAACCAAGCCTTCATCGACGCCCGTTGTGAAGGCAGCGATTTCGCCCGCTGGAGTGAGTTCGTCAGCCGCGCGGAAAACTCGCCGGAAGTCCTTGGCGCCATCTGTGGTGTCGCCGCTGCCGACATCCGGGCCGCCGCTCGTCTGTATGCCACTGGCGGCAATGCCGCGATCTATTACGGCCTGGGCGTCACCGAGCACAGCCAGGGCAGCACCGCGGTGATGGGCATCGCCAACCTGGCCATGGCCACTGGCAACATCGGCCGCGAAGGCGTGGGCGTGAACCCGCTGCGTGGACAGAACAACGTGCAGGGTTCCTGCGACATGGGCTCCTTCCCCCATGAGCTGCCGGGTTACCGACACATCTCCAACGAGGTCGTTCGCGCAGAATTCGAACAGGCCTGGAATGTCACCCTGCAACCCGACCCGGGCCTGCGCATTCCCAACATGTTCGAGGCAGCCTTGAGCGGCAGCTTCAAGGGTTTGTATTGCCAAGGTGAAGACATCGCGCAGAGCGACCCGAATACCCAACACGTCACCGCAGCCCTGTCCGCGATGGAATGCATCGTGGTGCAGGACATTTTCCTCAACGAAACCGCCAAGTTCGCCCACGTGTTCCTGCCGGGCAGTTCGTTCCTGGAAAAAGACGGTACCTTCACCAATGCCGAGCGGCGTATATCCAGGGTGCGCAAGGTCATGGAGCCGCTGGGCGGCAAGGCCGACTGGGAAGGCACCGTGGCCCTGGCCAACGCCTTGGGTTACCCGATGAACTACCGGCACCCGTCAGAAATCATGGATGAAATTGCCAGCCTGACGCCGACCTTCACCAACGTCAGCTACAACGAACTGGATCGCCACGGCAGCCTGCAATGGCCGTGCAATGCCGAGGCACCGGACGGCACGCCAACCATGCACATCGAGGAGTTCGTGCGCGGCAAAGGGCGCTTCATGCTCACCGGCTACGTGCCTACCGAGGAAAAGGTCAACAGTCGCTATCCGCTGCTGCTGACCACCGGGCGCATCCTCAGCCAGTACAACGTCGGCGCCCAGACCCGGCGTACCGACAACGTCGCCTGGCACGACGAAGACCGCCTGGAAATCCACCCGAGCGACGCCGAGAGCCGTGGCATCAACGAAGGTGACTGGGTTGGCATCGGCAGCCGCGCCGGCCAGACCGTACTGCGTGCGCGGGTCACCGAACGGGTCGCCCCGGGCGTGGTGTACACCACTTTCCACTTCCCGGAATCGGGGGCCAACGTGATCACCACCGACAACTCCGACTGGGCCACCAACTGTCCGGAGTACAAGGTCACCGCCGTGGAAGTCAGCCGTGTCTATCACCCTTCCGAGTGGCAAAAACGCTATCAGGAATTCAGTGACGAACAGCATCGTCTGCTCAACGAACGCCGTCAGGCGAAAGCGGAGGCACGCCGATGAGTACTGAGAACCTGATCAAGATGGCCAACCAGATCGCCCAGTACTTCACCAGCGAACCGGACCAGCAACAGGCCGTGCTCGGCGTGCGCAATCATCTGCAGATGTACTGGACGCCCGGCATGCGCAAGGAGTTGCTGGCCTGGCAGACGGAGCATCAGGGGGCAGACTTGCACCCGCTGGCGCAGGCGGCGGTGAGTGGGGCGGGCTGGGAGGCTTAGTCTGAAGGATGAATAACTGTGGGAGCGGGCTTGCTCGCGAAGGCGTCAGTCCAGGCGACATTGATGTTGAATGTACTGGCCCCTTCGCGAGCAAGCCCGCTCCCACAGGAGAGTGAATGTTGGTTGCCCCTACTCCTTGCCCTTCGCTGCCGCCGTCACAGTCACTTCAATCGCCCGGACACTGATCGCCGCAAACGTCGCGGTCATCAGCACCCCATTGAAACCCAGCAAGATCGCCAGCACTCGTGACACGCCCAGTTTGGGCACCAGTTCTCCGTAGCCGATGGTCAAGCCAGTCACGAAGGCGAAGTAGACGCCGTCATACGGGCTCCACCCTTCCAGGTAGGCGATGATGAGGCCGAACGCAATGATCACTAGCAGCAATACCGAGAAGATCGGCCACACCACTTTGAAGTAGAACCAGACGGCCTTGTAGAACTCGTGACGGACGCTTGATGCACGGGTGAGGTTCATGTCGTGGGCTTCCTGGGGTTTGACTGATGCACGGCGGTTCAACACCCCGTTCAGCTTGGCACAAGCGCTGAAAACTGCGACCAACGGGGTGTTATCTCTGGCGAGGACTATGACAAAGATGACGCCCCGCAAACTATCCAGAAACCGCCCACTGTTGGATTCCTTGTAGGAGCGAGCTTGCTCGCGATGGTCGTTAACGATTACGTGTATTTCCTGATTAAACGCAGCGCTCTCTAGTCCATCGCGAGCAAGCTCGCTCCTACAACAACAGTGCCAGGTTTATCCCTCAGTTCGCTTCGCTTTCGCGGATCAGTTTTTTGTTGATCTTGCCGACGCTGGTCTTGGGGATTTCGGCGACGAATTTGAACTGCTTGGGGATCGCCCATTTGTTGATGCGGCCGCCGTCGACGAAGGCTTGCAGGTGCGTCTCGAGGATCTTGCGATCCAGGTATTGCCCCGGCTCGCTGACGACCATGGCCATGGGTCGTTCGCCCCACTGTTCATCGACAATGCCCACGACAGCGACGGACATGACGCCCGGGTGCTCGCTGATCAGGCTTTCCAGTTCCAGGGAGCTGATCCACTCGCCGCCGGTCTTGATCACGTCCTTGATGCGGTCCTTGATTTCCACGCCGCCCTGTTTGTCGATTGAGGCCATGTCGCCGGTGTGCAGCCAGCCGTTGAGCCACAACTCCGCGCCTTTGTCCGGGGCGTTCAGATAGCCCTGGGTCAGCCACGGCGCGCGCACCACGATCTCGCCCAGGGACTCGCCGTCATGGGCCACGTCATTGCCCTCGGCGTCGATGATTTTCAGGTCGACCATCGGCACCGGCGTGCCGGTCTTGATGCGGATCGGCAGTTGGGCTTCGGCGGATAGCTGAAGGTCCTCGTCGCGCAGGTAGGTCAGGCACAGCAACGGGCAGGTTTCCGACATGCCGTAGCCGGCGTGCACCACCATGCCTTTGGCGCTGGCTTCACTGGCGATGCCAAGCGTCAGTGCGCTGCCGCCGAGGAGCATTTTCCAGCCGTCGAAACGGGTCGCCTTGCCCTCCTCGCAGTTGAGGATCATCTGCAGGATGGTCGGCACGCAATGGGAGAACGTCACCTTCTCTTCGCGGTACAGCCGGACCAGGCTGTTGGGCTCGTAGCGGCCGGGGTAGACCTGCTTGATGCCCATCAGGGTCGCGACATAAGGCACGCCCCACGCATGCACATGGAACATCGGCGTGATTGGCATGTACACATCGTCGGAGCGCAGCAGCGGCTGGCCCTGATAGACGCCCAGGGTGCCGACGGCATTCAGGGTGTGCAGCACCAGTTGCCGATGGCTGAAGTACACGCCTTTCGGGTCACCGGTGGTGCCGGTGGTGTAGAACAGCGTGGCGACCGAGTTCTCGTCGAAATCCGGGAAGTCGTACTGGTCCGGGGCCAGCGACAGCAACTGCTCGTACTCACCGAGCACTGGCAGTGACGTCTTGGTCGCCTCGTCATCGGTGAGTTGCAGGTAGCCTTTGACGGTTTCCAGCCGTCCGTGGATCTGCTCGACCAGGGGCAGGAAATCGTCATGCACCAGCACCAGGTCATCCTCGGCGTGGTTCATGGTGAACAGCACCTGCTCCGGTGACAGGCGAATGTTCACCGTGTGCAGCACCGCGCCGATCATCGGCACGGCGAAGAAGCATTCCAGGTAGCGATGGCTGTCCCAGTCGAGCAGCGCAACGGTGTCACCGGCCTTGACCCCGGCCGCCGTCAGCGCATTGGCCAGGCGGCGAATGCGCTGGTTCAGCGTCTGGTAGCTGTAGCGCAGTTTGTCGGCGTAGACGATTTCCCGGCCCGGCTCGTAGCGCACGCCGGACAGCAGTAATTGCTTGATCAGCAAGGGATAGGCATAAGCGCCGTCGGCGGGCGGGATTATTTTTGTATTCAGCATGGTTGGAGTTCCTTGTCCTTCGATCAGAACTGATCGGCTTGCAGCTCGTAGAGGCAATCACTGCCGGCCTTGGCCGATGCGCTCAACGAGTGGATACGCGGCAGCAACCGGGCAAAGTAGAAACGCGCGGTCGCCAGTTTGCTGGTGTAGAAGTCGTCTTCGGCATCACCGCTCATGACGGCCTTGGCCATGCGCGCCCACATGTAGGCGTATGCGGTGTAGCCAAACACGTGCAGGTACTCGACCGAGGCCGCACCGATTTCGTTCGGGTTGCTCTGGGCCCGATCCAGCAACCACGCGGTCAGCTCGTCGAGGGTGTCCACGGCGGCGTTCAACGGCTTGGTGAACTCGCCGAGGTCAGCGCAGGCATTGGCGGTAAAGTTGCGGATTTCCGAGGCGAACAAACGGTAAAGCGCCCCGCCGCTGCCGACGATCTTGCGCCCGGCCAGGTCCAGGGACTGGATGCCGTTGGTGCCTTCGTAGATCTGCGTGATGCGCACATCGCGCACCAGTTGCTCCTGGCCCCACTCGCGGATGTAGCCGTGGCCGCCGAAGATCATCTGACCGTGCAAGGTGGTTTCCAGCCCCATGTCGGTGAGGAACGCCTTGGCCACCGGGGTCAGCAGCGATACCAATTCCTGGGCCCGGGTGCGGGCTGTGACGTCTTCGCTGTACTTGGCGATGTCCAGTTGCAGGGCCACGTAGCTGGAGAACGCACGGCCACCTTCGTTCAAGGCTTTCATGGTCAATAGCATGCGGCGCACGTCCGGGTGCACGATGATCGGGTCGGCGGCTTTGTCCTTGTTCTGCGCGCCGGTCGGTGCGCGGCTTTGCAGACGGTCGCGGGCGTACGCGACGGCGTTCTGGTAGGAACGCTCGCCCTGGGCCAGACCCTGGATGCCCACGCCCAGACGCTCGTAGTTCATCATGGTGAACATGGCCGCCAGGCCTTTGTTCGGTGCGTCGACGATCCAGCCGGTGGCGCCATCGAAGTTCATCACGCAAGTAGCGGATGCCTTGATGCCCATCTTGTGTTCGATGGAGCCGCAGGACAGCGCGTTGTTTTCGCCCAGCGAACCGTCGGCGTTGACCAGCACTTTGGGTACCAAAAATAGCGAAATGCCCTTCGGCCCCGCCGGTGCATCCGGCAGACGTGCGAGTACCAGATGGATGATGTTCTCGGTCAGGTCGTGATCGCCGCCGGTGATGAAAATCTTGCTGCCACTGACCTTGTAACTGCCGTCGGCCTGGGGTTCGGCCTTGGTGCGAATCAGGCCCAGGTCGGTGCCGGCGTGGGCTTCGGTCAGGCACATCGAACCGGTCCAGGTGCCGGCGTACATGTTCGGCAGATAGCGTTGCTTGAGCTCTTCGCTGGCGTGAGCCTTGATTGACAGGCAGGCGCCGGCGGTCAGCATCGGGTACAGGCCGAACGACAGGCTGGCCGAGTTGACCATCTCTTCGACCTGCGCCGAAATCGCCTTGGGCATGCCCATGCCACCGTACTGCGGATCACCGCCGACACCGACCCAGCCGCCCTCGGCGAAGGCTTGATACGCCTCGGCAAAACCGTCCGGCGCGGTGACCGAACCATTGCTCCAGGTGCAGCCCTGTTCGTCGGTGGCGCGGTTCAAGGGTGCGATGACTTCGCCGCTGATCTTGCCGGCCTCTTCGAGGATGGCGGCGGCGGTTTCTTCATCGATCACGTCGGCCAGGCCGGGCAAACTGGCCCAGAGCCGGGACACCTGGAAAACCTCGTTGAGTACGAAGCGCATGTCGCGCAGGGGAGCTTTGTATTCAGACATCTTGGCTTACTCGGAAGTGGTCAGGGCATGGGGCATGCCCGGACGTTCAGTGGATTCAGTGTTCTCGGCTGCGGTAACAGAACCCGGCTGAGGAGCCCGTTCGCGCAGCAGGAAATACGACAGGGCCGGAATCAGGATCAGCGCGCCGAGCATGTTCCACAGGAACATGAACGTCAGCAGGATGCCCATGTCGGCCTGGAACTTGATCGGCGACCAGACCCAGCACACCACGCCGGCGGCGAGGGTGATGCCCACCAGCCCGACCACTCTGCCGGTAAACGAGACGGCGTTGCGGTAGGCCTGGGACAACGGCAGGCCCTGGCGCTGGAAGTGCAGTTGCACGCTGAGCAGGTACAGGGCGTAGTCCACGCCGATGCCGACGCCGAGGGCGATCACTGGCAGGGTCGCGACTTTCACGCCGATACCCATGGCCACCATCAAGGCTTCGCAGAGGATTGAGGTCAGCACCAGCGGCAACAGCGCCACCAGCGTGGCCCGCCAGCTGCGGAAGGTGATCAGGCAGAACAGCGTCACCGCCGCGTACACATACAGCAGCATGGTGTGATTGGCCTCGCGGACCACGATGTTGGTCGCTGCCTCGATACCGGCAGTGCCGGCCGCGAGCAGGAACTGGCGATCCCCGGTGCTGTTTTCCCTAGCGAACTTGTCAGCAATCGCCACTACGGCGTCCAGGGTTTCGGCCTTGTGGTCCTTGAGGAAGGTAATCACCGGCATCAGCGAGCATTCGGTGTTGAACAGCTCCGGCGAGTTGACCGAGGCTTGCTGCCCGGCGTAGTTGAGCACGTCCTGATTGCGCTGGATGCTGTTGAGCTTCGGGTTGCCTTCATAGGTGCCGGCGGTGATCTGCCGTACCGCGTTGACCAAGGACGCGGTGGCTTGGACGCCCGGATACTGTTGCAGCTCCCAGGCCAAACGGTCGGCGAGTACCAGAGTCTTGTAGTTCAGGCAGCCTTCCGGGGCGGTCTTGATCATCACCGCGAACAGGTCGCTGGACAGCGCGTAATGCTGGGTGATGTAGGCGTTGTCGCGGTTGTAGCGCGAGTCGGCACGCAACTCCGGCGCACCGCTTTCCAGGTCACCAATCTTCAGGTTGAGGCTGACCACGTAGCCGCCAATACCCATCAACACCGCGACCAGCACGGCACCGGTGGCCCACTTGGCGGTGGTGAAGCGATCGAGCGCGTCCCACAACCGGCCGAAGCCTTTGTGCTTTTCGGCACGGGTGTCGATTTTCAGCGCGCGCTCAGCGGCCTTGGCGCCAACGCCGACATAGGACAGCGCCACCGGCATCAGCAACAGCGAGGTGAAAATCAGCACGGCGACGCCGATGCTGGCAGTGATCGCCAGGTCCTGGATCACCGGGATGTCGATCAGCATCAGCACCGCAAAACCCACCGCATCGGCCAGCAACGCGGTAACGCCGGCAATGAACAGTCGGCGGAAGGTGTAGCGCGCGGCGATCAGTTTGTGGGTGCCACGGGCGATGTCCTGCATGATGCCATTCATCTTCTGTGCCGCATGGGACACGCCGATGGCGAAGATCAAAAACGGCACCAGCACCGAGTACGGATCGATGGCGTAACCGAGCCAGGCGACGATGCCCAGTTGCCAGACCACTGCGATCAGCGAGCAGCCGACCACCAGCAAGGTGCTGCGCACGCAACGGGTATAGGCGTAGATGATGGCCAGCGAAGTGACCACCGCCAGACCGAAAAACATCATCACCTGAATCAGACCGTCGATCAGATCGCCCATGAGTTTGGCGAAGCCGATCACCCGCACCTTGTAATGGCCGGAGCCCTCTACCCCGGATTTACGCGCTGCGCTGTCGCCGGCGTATTCGATCTTGTCGCGCAACTGCTCTTCGAGCATCTGCGAGAACGCGTGGTAGTTGATGCGCTGGCCACCGGCGGCGGCTTTGTCCAGCAGCGGCACGATCAGCATGGTCGACTTGAAGTCGCTGGCCACCAGACTGCCGACAATGCCGGCGCGGGAAATGTTCTGGCGCAGCTGTTCGATCTGTTCAGGCTGCCCTGAATAGGTGTCGGGCATCACCGGGCCACCCTGGAAACCGTCCTCGGTGACTTCGGTCCAGCGCACCGCCGGGCTCCACAGCGACTTCATCCAGGCGCGGTCGACACCTTCGGTGAGGAACAACTGGTCGTTGACCTGCTTGAGTACGTCGAGGTATTCGGGGTCGAAAATATCGCCCTGGGTGTTCTCCACCACCACCCGCACCGAGTTGCCCAACCCGCGCAGGGAAGCGCGGTTTTCCAGGAAGTTCTGGATGTACGGCTGGCTCTGCGGAATCATTTTTTCGAAGCTGGGGCGCAGCTCCAGGCGAGTCACCGCCATGTAGCCCAACACCACGGTGGCCAGCGCCATCAACAGCATGAACAGCGGGCGGAAGTTGAACACCAGCCGTTCGAGAAGGTTGCCGGAACGCTGGTCGAAATCACGCACATCGCGGATCACCGGCATGGCGTCTTGTTTGATATTGCCCATGTCTGGGTTCTCGCTCTTAGGGTTCGAGGGCTGGGTCGGTGGACAACGTCCGGGCACCACGACTGCCCGCCAGCACCAGCGCACCGTCGGCGGACTGGGTGGCGCCGGCAACCGGTGTCGGTGCCGGCTGCTGCAGCAGATGCAGCTGCGCGCCCGTCCCTTGGCTGACCAGCATCTGCCCGCCCTGGGTGAACAAGCGGTAGTTGCCACGGGCATCGATCAGGCCCGCGGTGATGCTGACGTGCAGGCCGGTGTCCAGTGCGGTCCAGCTCTGGCCGCCGTCGGTGCTGCGCAGCACGTTGCCGCGCAGTCCGTAGACCAGCACTTCGCCGGGCTTGCCGAGCACGCCGAAGAAGCTGCCTTGATAAGGCGTCGACACGGCGGCGAAACGCCGGGCGCTGTCATCCCACTTGAGCAACAGGCCTTGCTCGCCGGCGATGTACAACGCGTCGCCGGTGGCGGCGATTGCGTTGAGGTGCAAGCTCTGCGGGTTGTCGGTGCGATCCTGGAACGGGGTCCAGCTCTGGCCACCGTCGTCGGTGCGCAGGATCAGGTTGAACACGCCGACCACATAGCCGGTTTTGTCGTTGGCGAACCAGACGTCAAGCAGCGGTTTGTCCGCGCCTTGATCCAGTAGCCTTTGGCCCTCGGTAGCCAGCAGCGGCCATTGCTCGTTGCCCGGCTCGGCCTTGGCCAGTGCCGAGTAATGCTTGATCAGCAATTCGCCGATCTGGCGACCGTCGAGTTGCTTCTTCCAGGTCGCGCCGGCGTCGCTGCTGTGCAGCACCACGCCGTCATTGCCCACCGCCCAGCCCTGGGTAGTGGTCGGAAAATTCACCGCGGTGAGATCGGCACTGACCGGCACGGCGGCCTGCTGCCAATGCTTGCCCGCATCATCGGAAAACAGAATATGGCCACGCTGGCCGACGGTAATCACGCGCCCGCCAGCGCGGGCCATGCCGGACAACGGGCTGTTGATCGCCAAGGTACTGACCCTGGCGGGCAGGTCCAGTACATCGACGTATTCGGCCGCGTGGGTGACGCCCTGCGACAGGCCGAGCACAACGCCGAACGCCAAACGCAAAATATTATTTTTATACGAACACATGCTGCGTCCTCTTCGGAAAACCGCGTCGAGGCACACTTGCGTGTACCAGACGTTCAAACCTCGCGCCGTGCAGGTCATGTGGGAGCGAGCTTGCTCGCGATGGACGTTAACGATTACGCGTGCTGTCTGGATGCCCGCGTCGCCTTCAGGTCCATCGCGAGCAAGCTCGCTCCTACAATGCGGTTGGCTTAGCGAATGCCGGCGCCTGCCAGGGATTCCGACGACCACTGCGCCTTGGAGAGCGGGTCGATGTACTTGATGCCGCCGTAAGGGCCGACTACGCCGTTGATGTTGTACGAACCACCGACCAGGTCGTAGATCATGAAGGGCGTCGAATCCGGCACCTGCTTGTCATAGCTCTGGCTCAGGAAGGCGAAGGAGCCGCGATAGAGCTGGCCACGGGCGTCATATTGATCCGAGGCCAGAGCGGTCCAGCTGTCTTCGTCGAGGTAGAAGCGACGCTTGGCGTAGATGTGACGCGCACCGGCCTTGAGGTTGCCTTCGACGACCCAGACGCGGTGTTTTTCCCAGCGCACGAAATCCGGCGCGAGGTGGTTGGCGGTGGTCAGTGACTTCGGATCCTGGACGTAGGTCAGCTTGTAGGTGTTGTAGGGCACGATCATTTCCTGCTTGCCCACCAGCTTCCAGTCGTAACGGTCCAGCGCGCCGTTGAACACGAACACGTCGTCGTAGGTACCCGCACCCGCGGTGCCAGGGTTAGGCGTGTCGTAGGCCAGGTTCGGTGCCAGTTTCACCCGACGCTGACCCGGCAGGTATTGCCAGGCGCGACGCGGCTGCTGCAACGGGTTGGCGGCGTCCTTGAGCATCACCGCCTCGCCGGCCCGGCGCGCAGGGCCGGTGTAGGACAGCTTCATCTGGTAGTACACGTCGGCGCTGCTGATCGGCTGCGTGAGGTTTTCGTAGATCGGGTAGGAAATGAACGCCTGCCCGGTGGTGGCCAGGCTCGGCACACCGGCGGAGTCGACGTTCCAGGAGTCGTACTTGGAGCTGATGCTCACACCCTGATAACGCAGCAGGAAGTTCCACATCGCTTCGTTGCCCGATTGTGGAATCGGGAACGGTACGCCCGGCAAGACGTTGTCGATGGCCAGGCCACCTTCAAGGGACTTGGCACCGCTGGCGTTCTTCACGCCGTTATCCAGAATGGCCTGGGGCAGCGAAACGGTACGGTGAGTCGGGAACACGTCGACATGAAAAGTCGGGAAACGCTTGGCCAGTTCTACCGTGGTCGCCGTGAGCAGGCCCTTGTATTGGTCGACGTTCTTGCCGTCGATCACCAGCAGCGGCTTTTCGCTGGCAAACGGATCCGGGCGCATGCTGTCACCGGATTTGAAGCTGGTCGGCGGCGTCGTCAAGCCACCGTTGTAGGCAGGGATGGAACCATCAGCGTTCCCGGCTTTTTCAGCGCCCACCATGGTCAGGCTGGTGCCTAGCTTGGCAGCTTCCTGGGTTGAAACAGCGGCCTGTGCCTGGGCGGCAAGGACCAAGGCCAGCGAAGCGGCCAACACGGTTTGTGCGAATTTCATCTTGTTATTCTCCTGCTTGCATTGAGCAAATCAGTGGTGAATCAAAAGGTTGTTTTCATCGTCAGGTACACGGCGCCACGATCCTCAGTCGTGGCACCACCTCCGGAGAAGGACGAATAGCCACCGGCGAAACAGGCGTAGTTTTCGTTGCCGCTAAAGGCGTTCGGAGTGGAGCCGTCACCGCCGTTCGGGCCGGTACTCACACCGCTGACGTTGCACTTTTCGGTCTTGCCGAAAGAGTCCACGTACTTCAGGTCGACAAAGTATTTGTTGTACACAACGGCACCGACGCCCAAGGCATAGTTGCCGGTGTCCTTGGCCCCGCCACCGGAGACCGGTGACACACCGGCGAGCCCCACGTTGACCGACATCGGCGCGTTGAGGTCGACACCGGGGAACACCTGGTACCAGGTCGGTGTGAAGTTGACCGCGATGCCCCAGTTGTCCCGGGTCGGTGCGTCGATGCCGCGATAGCTGTCCTTGCCCTTGTAGAGCGCTTCGTTCTTGCTATCGAGCTTGAGCAGGTTGCTGTAGTACAGCTCGGCCAGCACCGTTGCCTGATCGAACACCGGCGTTTTCGGCAGGGTCATCAGACCGTTGAGCGTCCAGTGCAAGGTATCGCCTGTGGCGCTCATGCTGTCGCCGCGGCTCGGGGTGTCGTAGATCACGCCCGTGGCATCCGTGCGCGCCGGCAACAGGCCGAGGCCCTTGCCCAGGCCCAGCGGGCTGGTAGTGCTGACAATCGCCGGGATACTGGCCAGCGGCATGTTGTGACGGATGTTCAGGTCCGAGCCGACGCTGACCCCGCCCACGTCCTTGGACAGGCTCAGGCCAAAGATCTTGATGTTGTCGGCATACGCCAGTTGATAGGTGGCGGTGTCCAGCGAGTTGAGGGTGTTGACCACCGCCGGCACTTGCCCTGCCGGCCGGGTGCCGTTGGGGTTGGCCGAGGTAATGCCCCTGGCATCCAGCCAGGCTTGCGGCAGGATTTCCGAAGTCTCGCGGTAGTAGACGCCGAGGGTGCCATCCAGCCAGGCTGGCGACCACTTGGCCATCACGCCCCAATCGCCGCTGCTGCCCGGTGTCAGGTCATGCCCGCGACGCACGTTGGTCAACGCGTTGCACGGCGCCAGGCCACAACCCAGCGGGCTGCCAGGCACCTTGGCGTTGGTGTTGCCGAGCAGGAACGACTGCGCACCATAGCCGATCAGATCCGAACCACCGTAGTAAGTACCGGCTTCGGGCAGGCGCGCGGCGTCCCAATCGAGGAAGTACTGGGCGCCCACGGTCAATTCCGGATTGACGGTGAACGTCATCGACAGTTGATTGCGCGGGACGAACAGTTCCTTGGCTTCGGTGCCCGGCGACGCGGCAAGCTTGGCCAGGTCGAGGCCGGACTGGCCGTAACTGACCGAGTGCACCGGGTTGAGAATGGTCTCGCCCCAGAACACGTTGTGCTGACCGGCCTTGGCGCTGAACATCGACTCCTCGCCCACTTCGGTGCTGTAGAACACGAAGGCATCGAGGATTTCGCCCGAAGGACCGCTGTAGTAGCGCTGGGCATAGTTGCTCAGGTGCGGGCTGCCATTGCCGACGTTGTCATGGGTGACCGCTGCCAGGCGCGGGTCGTTGGCGATCAGGCCCGACGTCGATCCATTGCCGTTGACGAACGGGTTGGAGTTGGAACCGGTGTTGTCGTAGGCCTTGTCGTACCAGCTGGCGGCGCTGACGCGAAAGCCCATGGCGTTCTTGTAGACCACATCCATTTCGGTCAACAGGTCGATACGGTTGGTAATGTTGGTGCCGGCCTTGCGGAAGTTGTAGTCGCCGTCGTTGTTGTTCGGCGTTCCCAACATGCGTTTGTCAGCGCTTTCGGTGCGCACGCCGTAGTTGTACTTCACGGTGTTATCCAGGCGCGCGGTCCAGTCCGGGTTGCCCAAATCGAGCTCGACCCCATGGGCCGCCGGCGCAATGACGGCCAGAATGGCCGAGGCCAACAAGGTGTAGCGCGCTACGGTGAAGCCGTGACTCTTATTGTTGTGCATTGCGTTGTCTCCGCCTTTTTGTATTTGTTTTAAGCGCAGCCGCCCTCACGCAAACATAGATGGGTTTGCGTTTAAGGAAAGAGGGCAAATGCCGGTTGGCGTACTGCCAGTCCAGCTCCTTGTACTAGCGGTCCAGCTCCAGGATGAGTTCTTCGGCTTGCTGCCAATGGCCAAATCCTGCGGCCGGATTGAGGTGGCCGACATCGCCCAGATTGAGCAATTCGGCGCCCCAGCCTTCTGCCATGCGGGTGACCGCAGGCAGCGTGGCAAGGTGATCGTTGGTGCTGCCGGCCACGATGCTGCGAAACGGCAGTGGGCCTTGGGGCAGAGGATTCCAGCCCTGGCTACGCAGGGTTTCGGAAGAAGGATAGTTGGGCGGCCAGACCGCATCGAGGTCCGGTGGCGCGGCCAGCAAAGCGCCCTTGATCGGACGGCTGTAATGCGCCGCCCAATGCGCGACCATCAGCACGCCGGCACTGTGGGCCACCAGAATCACCGGCCCGTCAATTTGCTCGAGTTCGTGCTGGATTGCCCGGACACGGGCCATGCAGTCGAGTTTGTCGGTTTCCAGTGGCGGGACGCTGCGCACTTTGCCCAGCCTGTCTTGCAGCAACGTTTGCCAATGTTCGGCCACGTGCTCGCGCAGACCCGGGACGATCAGAACGGTGGCGGCAGTTTGCAATTTGTCCACGTCAACACCTTCGCTTTCTCGATAACTCGACTGGCTGTTTGCGCCAGGGGCTTTTTGTAGTGTCGACATTAAAGAGCGCCCACCCGAAGCGCTTTACATTGGACGTCAGGCACTTTTCTTTTGATGACAAATTGTCGGACAGCAGGACACTGCGACCGCTGGTCGAAAAACCCCGCAGGTTGGCGCAGGGTCACTGTAATCAACGGATCAGGGACGATTGCTTCAAACAACACCGTTGATTCGCGACCGGACAACATGAAAACCATCAACGACATGACAACTGTTCAACTGTTGATACGCTGGATATAGTCGCCACGCTCACGCCAATCGCCATCGGCACAGGGAAGCCCCTCGCATGACCAAGCTTGTTCGCGCCGCCGTCTTGACCAACTACCTGGAGGTCACCCAGTACCTGGGTTTCAACCCGCGCGATGTCATGGCAGCCGTCGGTCTGAGCAAAGCCCAATTGCAGGCCCCTGAACACCGCATCCCCATCGATGCCGCCGTACGCCTGCTGGAAGACTCCGCCACCGCCAGCGGCTGCCAGACCTTCGGCCTGAGCATGGCCGAGTCGCGCCAGCTCTCGGACTTCGGCGTGGTCAGCCTGCTGCTCAGCCACCAGCGCACCCTGCGCGATGCCTTGCAGGTCGTGGTGGATTACCGGCACCTGATGAATGATTCGCTGGCCATCTTCATTGAAGAGGCCGGCAAGATGGTGATCATTCGCGAAGAGGTGGTCACCGAAACGCCCATGCCCAGCCGCCAGGCCACGGAACTGGCCATCGGTGTGATGTTCCGGCTGTGCTCGGCCCTGCTCGGCTCGCACTGGCACCCCTACAGCGTCAACTTCATGCACCAGCCACCGGACAACCTGCACCTGCATCGTCGGCTGTTCGGCTGCAACCTGGAGTTCGGCAGCGAATTCAACGGCATCGTCTGCCCGGACGTCAGCCTCGACATGACCAACCCCAACGCAGACCCGGCCATGGCCCGCTACGCCCAGAGCTACCTCGACTCGCTGCAGAACCACGAAGGGAACTCAATGCTGTTCGAGGTGCGCAAGGCCATCTACCTGCTGCTGCCCATGGGGCGCGCCACCATCGAACAGGTCGCCCAGAGCCAGGGCATGAACGTACGCACCCTGCAACGCCGTCTCAAGGACGACGGCTGCGCCTTCAACGACGTGATCAACGACGTGCGTCGAGATCTGGTGCTGCGTTACCTGGACAACCCGAATTACTCGCTGAGTCGCATTGCCGACATGCTCGGGTATTCGATGGCGAGTTCGTTTACGCGGTGGTTCATCAACCAGTTCGGCATGCCACCGGCTTCATGGCGCAGCACGCAGAAACAAGGTGGAGCAAAACCCCACTCTGACGCCAAAGAATCCTGAGCGCCTCGAACCCTGGATTAAAGGGTGGTCACGCAGGCAGTCCAGGTCGCCACGGGGCTGTGCTCTACACGTCCCATCTCCCCACCCTCGTTGCTTGAAGGCTTTTCTGACAGCCCCAGACCTCAATCTTCCCAGACCGATCCCACAAGCAAATAGGCTGCAACTGGCAGCGTCCCCCCTTCCTCGACACGCACGCTTACCCCTAAAAATCGATCACCTGATTTGGCGCCCAGGGAGGGGCATTTCGCTGAAAGGAATGCACTCATGGAACAAGATCTTGAGGGGTACCACTGCGCGGTCTGCCGCGACCAGGCCAAGGCTCGCGCCCGACAGCCCAAGCACTGGGATGCGGCAGAGGAGCAACGCAAATACGCGGAAATGCTGGCCCGACAACGGGCGCGCGAAGAGCAGGCCAACCAGGCGTGGGAAGAAAAAAAGGCCCGGGAAGAAGCGGCACGCGTAAAGGTCACCCTGCGCATCGGCGTGTTTTTCGACGGCACCGGCAACAACCCGTTCAATGTCGAGATGGGGCGCAAATGCGGGGCTCATCATCCGGTGTCGGAGGACGATCTGGATGGCAGTTGCAAGCCGTATATGCGGGACCCTGAGAGCAGTTATGGGGGGGAAGTGACGAATGTTAAGCGGTTGCATGAGTTGTATCGAGAGGACAAAAACGTTGAGCTGATCACATCGAACAAAATCGTATTCGACAAGGTTTATATCGAGGGTATTGGCACAATGACAAACGAGCAAGATCGCTTGCTGGGCATGGCGTTTGGTCGCGGTGAAACTGGCATCGAGGCTCGAGTGTTTCAGGCATTCCGTCAAGTCAAACTAAGGTTGCGCGGTTTTCACGATGACTACCCGGACCTGCAGATCAGTTCCCTGATCTTCGATGTCTTCGGCTTCAGCCGTGGCGCGGCTGCCGCCCGCCACTTCGCCTACTTGTGCATGGTCGGCATCAACAGCCCGCTCGTAGATACGTTGTACCTGCCGGATCGCCTGTTCGCCCGCGGCTTCAGCAAGATGTTCGGTGAAGGGGTCAAGACCGGGTTTATCGGTCTGTTCGACACCGTCGCTTCCGTGGGTGGCCTGAGTAACCTGGGGTATGTGCGCAGCCCGGCAGCTCCCGGGGTCAAGTTGCATTTGGCGCCGCGCTTCTTTCCCCAAGTATTGCAACTGGTGGCCCGGGACGAATACCGCGCCAACTTCGCCCTCAATCGGGTCGGCCCGGACCATCCGGAAATCAACCTGCCGGGAGCCCACTCGGACATCGGCGGGGGTTACCGGGATGACGTCGAAGAGTGCGTGCTACTCAGCCCCCTGCAAGCCCTGGACGTGGGCGAGCTCACCGAGGTCAAAACCACCTCGATCTACCGCGAGGCCGAGCAGGAACGGGAAAAATGGCACGCCAAGGGTTGGCCACTGGAAATGCTGGAGCTGGTGACTCCAGAGCCGGTAATGCTACCGCCCGCCCCGAGAGAACGGGCAGCGCCAAAACAGAAGCGGGTGTTTGTCGGTTTGCAGCTACGGCGCAAGGTCAGTGCCGGACTGGCGCTGGTGTACTTGCGGGTGATGTATGAAGCCGCCAAAAAGCACGGGGTGGAGTTTGAAGATATTCAGCAACGTGCTGCATTCGCACCACCTGCTGAGCTTCAGCCACTGTGCGAACGATTTATCGCGGGTGACTACAGCCTGACCACTGCCGAAGAGCAACTGCTGAAGCTCCGTTACATCCACCAGTCGGCGCACTGGAACCCGACCTTTCTCTCCGGACCTCGCAGCACCCGATTCGAGCTGGCTTATGCCCATGTCCCCACGGCGGATGCCGTACGGGTGCACCACCCTCATGTTCCGGAATGGAGGCTGTCACCATGAAAAACCTCATTGCACTACTGGCCACGTTGGCGATAAGCGCGTGCCAGCCCGTCGATCCGTTGTCGGCCAAAAATGATTACAGAACGCCCTGGTGGTACATCGGCTTTACCGAGCCTGCTTACATGACTGTTTGGGTGGAAACGACTGCGGTTGTCGATATACAGGATCGACTTATCCCCGCAGGGGCCTCAGGCGCAGCGGCGCAAACGCCAGACGGTGAATACACCAAGGAAATCGCTCGCGGATGGGATGGCATTGGCGGCTCTAGCATGCCGGTGGTGGGCGCCGACCTGCCAAAACGCCTCTTTGTGCGCTGGCAATCGATTGTCGAACGCCAGACCTACGCCGGCTGGATCGATATCTCCGAATCGACCCGCGACATCATGCGCAACTCGACGGCCCGGCGTTGCCACAAGTACCCGCAGCATAGCGCTAACTCGAGTGCGCAACTGAATCTGGGACTGGCGCCGGGCGGCATCATTCAGGTTTGGGTTCGGGACGAGTGCTCGCACGCCCACAAAGTCGACCGCGGGCAAGTCGGCATCGAACCCTTGGGGCCCGACCAAGGCAAGTACAACGGCTTCTACGGCAAGATCAAAGACTCCTCCCAACGCTACATCGAGCGCTTCGGCATTCCCTATGGCAGTTGGTAATCATGAGCCTTGGTTTTCGCCCATGTCCCCACGGCGGACACCGTACGGGTGCACCACCCTCATGCTCCGGAATGGAGGCTGTCACCATGAAAATCCTGTTTGCCTTGCTGGCAATGTTGTCGATCAGTGCCTGCCAAGCCGTCGATCCGCTGTCGGCCAAAAATGACTTCAAACTGCGCTGGTGGGGAATTGGCTTCACCGAGCCTGCCCACATGACGGTCTGGGTCGAAACCTCGGCTGTCGAGGACATAAAGGGGCGGGTAATTCACCATATTGCGGCAGGAACGGCAGCCAGTAGTGACAATGAAAATGGCACCGAAAATGCTCGTGGCTGGATAGGTGTGGGTGGCGCCGGCATGCCCGTCACGGGCGCCGACCTGCCCAAACGCCTCTTTGTGCGCTGGCAATCGATTGTCGAGCGCAAGACCTATTCGGGCTGGATCGATATCTCCGAATCGACCCGCGACATCATGCGCAACTCGACGGCCCGGCGTTGCCACAAGTACCCGCAGCATAGCGCTAACTCGAGTGCGCAACTGAATCTGGGACTGGCGCCGGGCGGCATCATTCAGGTTTGGGTTCGGGACGAGTGCTCGCACGCCCACAAAGTCGACCGCGGGCAAGTCGGCATCGAACCCTTGGGTCCCAACCAAGGCAAGTACAACGGCCATTACAGAAAAATCAAAGACTCCTCCCAACGCTACATCGAACGCTTCGGCATTCCCTATGGTAGTTGGTGACAAGGGGCTTTTTACCCCCGAATCGACCCAATGAAAAAACGGCGACTGCTGGTACAGTCGCCGCGAAAGACCGGTGTTTGTGACACCGGCCGGGCGCCGCACTGCGCGAGGAGTAGACGCAGTTCGGCGCTCTGTAGCAGCTGCCGAGCCGGCGAGGCTGCGTTCGGCTGCGAAGCAGTCGTAAAACCCTGCAACGCCGTCTCAAGGACGACGGCTGCGCCTTCAACGACGTGCGTCGAGATCTGGTGCTGCGCTACCTGGACAACCCGAACTACTCCCTCAGCCGCATTGCCGACATGCTCGGCTACTCGATGGCGAACTCGTTTACGCGGTGGTTCATCCATCAGTTTGGGATGCCGCCGGCGACGTGGCGGGCGCAGAAGCTGGGGGCTGCGAAAGTGCAGGTGGATGCTGCGGGGCAGGTTGTTCCGAAAGAATCCTGATTCGGTTGGACTATTGGAAGCTCGAAAACGCTATCAGTCAGGTGCCGGCCTGCCAGCCTGGGTGTTTTTGTTTTATATGTTTTGTCAAATTGACTGGGGTACGTACCACAGTGGGACGGTCTTCAACTGGACATGACTACTTTTTTAGTTGGTGGGTCTTGGCGTGCTTATCCCTGACGTCTTTACGTCTAAATACCTTGCCACATCCAGGCTCCATACAGCTGTAGGGCTTTTCGCCGGTATGGGTTCGCATGTGGCTCGTAAGACCTAACTTATGCGCAAACGCTCGGTCGCAATACCCACACTTATGGGGCTGTTCGCCGGTATGGATTCGCATGTGGACCTTAAGATTTGACTTGTTCGAACACACTTTGCCGCACCCCGAAAACTCACAGTGGTAGGGCTTTACGCCGGTATGGATTCGCATGTGGACCGTAAGATGTGACTTTTGCTTACCCGCGTAGTCGCACCTCGGATGCTCACAGCGGTAGGGCCTTTCGCCGGTATGGATACGAAGATGTCTGTTTAATTCACTTGGACTCGTAAATGCTTTACCGCAGATGGGGCAGGTATGAGCGTTCAAAGCTCCCGACACGGGAGGAGACACTTCTCTAACCAGCGCGCGGCCAGAAATCAACTCAGCCTGCGTCGGCGGCGCGTCAAATAATCCACTGATGTCCCATGCCGAAGCCTGTGAATTGGACACGGGAGGAGGCACTTCTCCAACCAGCGCGCGGCCAGAAATCAACTCAGCCTGCGTCGGCGGCGCGTCAAATAATCCACTGATGTCCCATGCCGAAGCCTGTGAATTGGACACGGGAGGAGGCACTTCTCCAACCAGCGTGCGGCCATAATTCAACTCAGCCTGCGTCGGCGGCGCGTCAAATAATCCACTGATGTCCCATGCCGAAGCCTGTGAATCGTCACCGAATATCGACCCCACCCGCCCATCCCGATCCACCCGCCCCACCGGCGAATTGCCCACAAACCCATACAGATTCAACCCGTCCACCGCCCCCGCCGGGTCGGGGTTGATCCAGCGACTCAACCACGGCGCGAAGTAGCGATACCCGTAGTAGTACAACCCGGTTGCATCGCGTTCCTTGCCCGAGTAACGAATGGTTTTCCAGGCGCCGCTCTGGTCGCTGTGGTCCTCCCACGCCGTGCCGCCGAACGGGTAATACGCTTCGCGGCTCTGTACGTTGCCCTGTCCATCAAGTTCCACCGCACTTGAACCAAGATGATCGGTCAGGTGGTAGCGCAACGCGTGCTCGGGCGCATTCGGCCCTTGCCGCCATTTCACTCGGTTGCGTCCGGCTTCGAGGTCGAGCACTTGATGGGAGGGGATGCCGTTGCGCAGGTGAATTTCCAGCCCCGGCAGGTAACGCACTTCGGCGGTCATGGTCCGAGCGTCGGTCAGGGTGGTGCGGACTTTGCGCAGGCGTTTACCTCCGCCGCCGTAGAGATAGCATTCGGTGTCATCGGCTTCATTCTCCCGTTGCACCGGCGACACGCTGGCGAGTTGGTTGCGCCAATCCCAGGTCATGGCTTGGCCACGCTGCAGACAGCGCAGGTTGCCATTGCGGTCGAAGCGGCTGTCGAAATCCGCTGGCTGATCATCCTCAAGCAGGCTGCGATTGCTGTTCGGGTCGACGGCCCAGCGTCGGGTGAAGGGCTGCGCGCCGAAGTGCCGCAACTCAGTCATGTTGCCGGCCGGGTCGTAGTCGTATTCTTCGCGGTAGTTCACCACGGCGTTGACGTCGTTCGAGGTGCGGTAATGGGGCATCGGGTAAGAAGCGGCTTGCTCGGCTTTCCAGCCGGTGGCGCTGATCAACTGGCCGAGGCTGTCATAGCCGAAGGTGCGCCGTGCCTCGACACGTTGATTTTTATGGAAACGCGCGGGCAGCGCACGGTCGTCGATTTCAAGGATATTGCCAACCGCGTCGACGGCATAACGCAGATCCTGCAAGGGTGATTCGCCGGGTAATGCGCTGGCCAATCGCAGCAAACGTCCATCGCTGGGTGCGTACTCGGCCTCGGTAACGACGCCGTTGCCGGCGGTTTCCCGTTCGACCTGATCGCTCGGGTTGTAGCGGATGTCGTGCACCAGGCACTGTCCGGGTGCCGGGCTGTTCGCCGTTTGCAGCCAACCCGCCTTGAGCTGTCCGGCCACGGTGTAACCGAATCGCCGATGGTTGCCGCTGGCATCGACAAGTCTCAACAAATCCCCGGCGGGGTTGTAGGCCCAGCGACTCTGCAGCCCCATTGCGGATTCAAGTAATGCATCGCGTGCCGACTCGTCCAGCGGCCAATCGGGTGTGTCCAACCCAGTGAGAAAGTGGCTGATTTCACTCGTCGCCAGCCCCAGCAGATCGTACTCAGGCATATGCCGGGTGCCAGCCGGGTCGTCGTGGCGAATCAGTCGACCACACTGATTGCCGACCTGAAGATTGGCGGCGCCATATTCGAAGCGCTCGACCACCCGTAGCGCCTCACCACGCGCCTGTTCCATCACTGCCGTGGGGCGTAGCGACGTGTCGTACTCATGATCCTGCCGCGTGCCGCGACTGTCCCACTGAGCCAGGGTTTCACCGGCCTGCCCAAGCAGTAACGCCCGCCAACCGGCATCGACACTATCCGTCGCCAGCACCTGCCCTGTCAGGCTAAACACATGCCCCATCGCCGGAACCGGCAAGCGCGCATCCCACTGTTCAACCCCACGCCCCGCCGCATCGAATACCTGCCGCGTGACTCGCGCCTCTGGCGCTCGCCCGGCCTGTGAGCGCCAGTAGCCCACGTCACGCACAGCGAGCCCTCGCGGATCCATGACCACGAGGGTGGGCGTTGCGTGATGCACAGAGGGATTGTTCATGGGCTCTGGATAGCATTCGCTGTCGGGCAACGTCTACTGTCAGAAATTACAGGTGGGAGGAAAAAACCCATTGATTGCCTGCCATAAAAAAACGGCGACTGCTGGTACAGTCGCCGCGAAAGACCGGTGTTTGTGACACCGGCCGGGCGCCGCACTGCGCGAGGAGTAGACGCAGTTCGGCGCTCTGTAGCAGCTGCCGAGCCTGCGAGGCTGCGTTCAGCGGCGAAGCAGTTGTAAAACCATGCAACGCGGTGTGTCAGTCAACCCGCGTATACCGGATTTGCGAGGACTTCGTCCTCGAACGCAGGCTTCGCCAGCTGCTACAAAAGTGGCTTCGCAAACAGTCTCTCTTGGCAGGGCCTAGAGGCCCCAGTGCAGCAGCAACAGCACCAGCACGACCAGGAACACCGTCTCCCCTACCATCAGCAGGATCGGCTTGATCCCGACCGCTGCCAGCTCCTTGAGCCGGGTCTTCATGCCCAGGGCGCTGATGGAAATCACCAGGCACCAGCGCGACAGTTCGTTGACCGCCCCCTGCACGGCAGGCGCTATCCATCCGGTGCTGTTGATGCAGGCCAGAATCAGAAAACCGACGGCGAACCACGGCAACAATGGCGGACGTTTGCCGGTCGGGTCGGCACCCTGCATGCGGGTGATCATTGCGGCGGTGACGATCACCGGCAGCAGCATGGCGACGCGCATCAGCTTGACCACCGTGGCCGTGTCGCCGGTCTCGGTCGACATGCTGTAGCCGGCGCCGACCACCTGGGCCACGTCGTGGATCGTGGCGCCGAGGAACACGCCCGCCACCTGCGGCGACAACTGCAACCAGTTGGCGATCATCGGGTAGACGATCATCGCCATCGTGGACAGCGCCGAGACGCCGATCACCGTGAACAGTGTGGCGCGTTCTTTCTGCGGATGGTTCGGCAATGCCGCCGCCAGGGCCAGTGCCGCCGAGGCGCCGCAGATCGCCGTCGCACCGCCGGTGAGCATGCCGAACAGGCGCTGGAACCCCAGGGCCTTGGCCGCGACCACCGACACACTGATGGTCACCACCACCAGAATCACCACCAGCGCAATCGGCTTCCAGCCCAACGCGGCCATCTGTTCCAGGGTGATGCGCATGCCCAGCAGCGCCACGCCGATGCGCAACACCGTGCGGGCAGTGAACTCGACGCCGGCCTTGCACGGGCCGTCATCGGCCAGGAAATTCAGGGCCATGCCCAGCAGCAAGGCAAACAGCATGACCGGCGCACCGTAGTGCTCGGACAAGAACGACGCGGCGGCCGCCACGATCAGGCTGACAATAAACCCCGGAGCCAGTTCGCGCGTGCGACTGTGGATACGGGTGAGAGCAATGACGCTCATGGCGCGGACTCCTCGGATGCGATGACGATAAACGCCTGGTCGTCGATGATCTCGACCGGGTAGTGGGTGACTTTGACCAAGGTGGAATTGAGCATGTAGCCACTGCGCAGATCGAAGCGCAGGCCATGGGCGCAGCATTGAATCACCTGCCCCTCAAGGCGCCCGCCACACAGCGAGGCGCCCTGATGCGGGCAGCTGTCGTCGATGGCAAACAGCTGCCCGTCGACGTTGAACAACGCCAGGCTTTTGTCTTCGAATTCGAACAGCGCCCGGCCACCGGCCTGCGGGTGTTTGCCGGCAGGTACGGGAATGCGCCGGGTCATGCTGACTGCCGCTCGCGATCACTTTCCTTAAGGGCCTGGTTCATGGCCCCGAGCAATGCCTCGGCAGGTTGCGCGCCCACTACCGTCATGCGGCGGTCGAACTGAAAGCTCGGCACGCCACTGGTCGCGCCGGTAGATCCTTCAAATGGCGTGGCGTCGCCCTTCAGGCAATCAAGCACCCCGTCCGTATCGACGCCACAGGAGCGGGCAATGGCGAGCAAGGTCTCCCGACAACCGAGGTTTTCGCGTCTCTGGAAATAAGCGGCGAACAGTCGTTCGAGCAACATTTCACGCTGACTGGCATTGCCCAGCGCGCTGACACGCTCGAACAAACGATGGGCGTCTGCGGTGTTGGGCATCGTCTCGATGCGGCTGAGGTCGATGGCCAGTCCAACCGCCCCGGCTGCCTGCTGTACCTGGGCCTGGCGCATGGTCATGGCGTCCGCATTGCCCAGGCGTTTGCGATAGAACTCGGCGAAGGGTTCACCCTGTACCGGCAACTGAGGCAACAACTGCACGCCATGCCACACCGTGGTGATCTGCACATCCGGGTGGCGACTGCGAAACTGCACCTGCGCATGCTCCAGTTGGCGTTTGCCGATCAGGCACCAGGGGCAGATAAAATCGAAAAACACATCAATACGTAAACGACGACTCACAACTTCACCTCTAAACCCGCTTCACCGACAGGGTCAGGCACGCTCTGACCCTGAAGCCGGGCAATATCTTTGTGGTAATGACACTTGGCATAAAAGAACACCGCCGCCGCCGCGAGGCTGACCAGTGGCACCAGTTGAAACGCGGCATGCAGACCGATGAGGTCGGACACCCGGCCAGTGATGAACGGCCCCGGCGCCAGCCCCAGCATGTTGTTGGCCAGGGTCAGCGTGGCGAACGCTGTACCGTGCACCGAGTAATGGGTCAGGTTGGCAACCATCGCGCCGGCAGGTCCCGTGGTACCGGTGGCAATCAGCATGCCCAGGCAGATCAGCAGCAGTTGCACTGGCCCTGCCTGCAAGGCAAACGCCGCCGACAACAGCAAACAACTACCCAGGCAGAAGCCGATGGCCAGGCTGACCTTGCGCTCCGGCGAGTTGCGACACAGGCGATCGCTGAGCATGCCGCACAGGATCATGCCCGCACCGCTGCACAACACGATGATCGCCGCCATGCCGCCGGCCTTGTCGGTGGGCATGTCGTAGTAGCGATTGAGGTAGCTGGGAATCCACACCATCACCGTACCGCCGACGAACAACTGCAAGCCGCTGGCGATGTAGGTCGACACCACCGAACGGCTGGACCACAGCGTGCGCAGCGGACGCTTGACCGCGGCAGCCGTCTTGTTCGCAATCTGCGCGGCACGCTGTGGCGCAATGCGAGCTTCCTTGACGATGAGCGGATAGAGCACCGCCAGCCCCAGGCCAAACAACGACATGCCGGCGAACGACCAGCGCCAGCCCAGCTTGGCCGCGATGGCACCGCCCAGCGCCATGCCCAACACCGAACCGAACATCCCGCCGGCCATGAAGGCACTGGCCAGAGTGGCGCGCATGTGTTTGGGGAACACCGAAATCACCACCGCGATGCCCACGCTGCCGTAGGCGGCTTCGCCGACACCGACCATGAACCGCGCGATGAACATTTGCTGGTAGTCCTGCGCCAACGCGCAACCCAGGGTCGCCACGCTCCACAGGAACGCCATCAGCGCCAGGCTCTTGACCCGGCCGAAGCGGTCGGCCATCAACGACAGGGGAAACGTCAGCAGGCCGACCATCAGGGCAACGATGCCGCTGAGCAGACCCAGCTGTCCGTCGCTCAACGCCCACTCAGTCTTGAGCAGGGGGAATACCGCGTTCAGTACCTGACGCGACATGTAATCGGAAATCAACAGGCCGAACGTCAGTGCAAAGACGATCCAGGCATATTGGCGCGCAACGCCGACGCTACCTGCGTCGTCATCGTCGGCGGCGATTGGGTGAAAGGCCATGCAGCCTCCTCAAAGCTTTTATTTATTTTTGTTATCAAGCGTGTTGCAGCTCAGTGCGCGGGAGGTCACGGCCTCTCGCGCACCTGATCGGTCAACCGCGTTGCGGTACACCTTTTTGCCCAGCCTTGCGGTTGGGGGCCATGCCGTTGGCCAACAGGGTTTCTTCGATGGTTTCGTACTGCACGCCGATGCGGTAGATCTCGCGGGCTTCTTTGCCGGTGGCGATTTCACGGCCCAGTTCATGAGCGATGCGCACGGTTTGCTGGATCTGCGCCACCGAGCCGAAACGATCGCCCTTGTGATCAATGATAGTGTCTTCATTGCCCACGCGCGGGTGCATGCCCATGGCCATCGACATGGTGTTGAACGGCATGACGTTCTTGAGCAGCGATTCGGAGGTCAGGGTGCAACCGTCCGGCGCGCGGTGGATGAAGTTGAAGAAGTTGAACGGGTTCGGGCCGTCGAAGCCGCCGCCGATGCCGATCCAGGTCAGGTTCAGCGGGCCCTTGTAGATACCCCTGCGCACCAGGCGCTCGAGGGTTTCCATAGCGTGCATGCCGGTCAACTGGAAGTGCGGCTGGATGCCGTTGTCCATCAGGCGCTTGAGGTGCTCGGCAACCCAGGCCGGGCCGGCCGGTACGGTCATTTCGCTGTAGGCGGCCTGAGTCAGCGGGTTGGCCAGGGAAGTGCCTTCCAGGTATTCCGGATACAGCAGCTCCATGATGTTCATCTGGGTGGTGTTGATGGCCACGGTGACCTGATCCGGCTTCGGCGTCAGCTCGGCCAGCATGTGGCGGGTGTCGTCGGACAGCCACTTGGCCGCTTCACCGTCGCTTTCCGGGGCGAAGGAAATCGAACCGCCGACCTGGATGATCATGTCCGGCACGGCTTCACGCACACCGGCAATCAGCTCGTTGAACTTCGACAGACGCTTGGAACCCTTGCCGTCCAGTTCACGCACATGCAGGTGCAGTACGGTGGCGCCGGCTTCATAGCAATCGACCGCTTTCTGGACTTGCTCGTCCATGGTCAGCGGGATGTCTTCCGGGAAGTCTTCGGGCATCCATTCCGGGCCGTACGGGGCCACGGTGATGACTACCTTTTCCATGTTTTCGGGGTGCAGGGAATCGTCGAAGAATTGCATGGTTACTCCAGTTCTTACAGTTCTTATGATTGTTCCGTCCACCCGGGGTCGTGCCGGGCAGACGTGTTTACGAGAGCGGATGCAGGTCGCGTTCGATCAGAACGTCTTGTCGCCGATGATCCCGGCGCGTTCCATCTTGCGATGGCACGGCGGGTAATCCATGACGGCGTAGTGCTGGGTACTGCGGTTGTCCCAGATGGCGATGCTGTTGGGCTTCCAGCGCCAGCGCACCTGATACTCGGGGATGTACGCCTGACTGATCAGGTAACGCAGCAACTCGCTGGCGCCGGGGTTGGCGTCCTGGCCGAAGCGCACCCGCTCAGGGGTGTGGTAGTTGCTGAAATGGGTGGTGAAAGCGTTGACGAACAACACCTTTTCGCCGGTTTCCGGATGGGTGCGCACCACCGGATGTTCGGCATCCGGATACATCGCCTTCAGCGCCAGACGCTTTTCGATCGGCATGGCGGCGCCGAAGCTCGCCTCGATGCTGTGGCGGGCGCGCAGGTCAGCGATTTTTGCTTTCACGTCATCCGGCAAATTCGCGTAAGCCTCGACCATGTTGGCCCACATGGTGTCGCCGCCGACCGGCGGGCATTCCACGCAGCGCAATACGCAGCCCATCGGCGGTGCTTCGCGCCAGGTGGCGTCGGTGTGCCAGGCGTTTTCGTAGCGGTCCATCGGCTGGTCAGGATTCTTGTAGATCCGCACCAACCCCGGATGATCCGGATCACTGCCGGCCACCGGATGATCTTCCAGCTCGCCGAAGCGTCGGGCGAAGGCCACGTGCTCGGCGCGGGTGATGTCCTGATCGCGCAGGAACACCACGCGGTGCTTGAGCAACTGGGCACGAATCTCGGCAAACAGACCGTCGTCATGCACCGCATCGGCAAGATTGACGCCGATCAGTTCGGCGCCGATGTTGCAGGTCAATTGTTCGACTTTCATGGCTGGCCGCTCCTTAAATAACGAAAATCGACGAGCCCGTGGTCTTGCGTGACTCAAGGTCGCGATGGGCCTGCACCGCATCCTGCAAGGCGTAGTGCTGGTTGATCTCGATCTTGATCCGGCCGCTGCCGACGTGGTCGAACAGCTCACCGGCCAGGGCGGCTTTTTCCGCAGGATCGCTGATGTAGTTAGCCAGGGCCGGACGGGTCAGGAACAGCGAACCTTTCATCGCCAGCAACACCGGGTCGAACGCCGGGATCGGCCCCGACGCGGTACCCACGCAGACCATCAGGCCACGGGGTTTCAACGAATCCAGCGACCCCATGAAGGTGTTCTTGCCAACGCTGTCGAACACCACATTGACGCCGACACCGTCAGTCAGTTCGCGAACCCGCGCAGCAACGTCTTCATGGCTGTAATTGATTGTATGGTCGCAACCGTGAGCGCGAGCGATTTCCGCCTTTTGCTCAGTCGAAACCGTGCCGATCACGTTCAGGCCCAGCAACTTGGCCCACTGCGAAACAATCAGGCCGACACCACCGGCAGCGGCATGCAGCAGGATGCTGTCGCCAGCCTTGAAGTCGTAGATGCGGCGCATCAGGTACGAAGACGTCAGGCCGCGCATGGTCATCGCGGCAGCGGTTTCGAAGCTGATGGTTTCCGGCAGCTTGATCAGCGGCGCGGCCGGGATCAGGCGTTCGGTGCTGTAGGCGCCGAGGGTGTTGAGAAAACCGGTGTAGGTGACGCGATCACCGACCTCGACATTGGTGACCCCTTCACCAACGGCCTGGACTACGCCAGAGGCCTCGACGCCCATGCCGTTGGGCAGCGGAATCGGATAGGTACCGTTACGGAAATAGGTGTCGGCGTAGTTCAAACCAACCGCCACATGACGAAGCCGAACCTGGCCGGGACCGGGTTCGCCGACTTCGACGTCCTCGTAACGTAGAACTTCGGGACCACCGGTTTCGTAGAAGCGTACGGCTTTGGCCATTTTTCTTATTCTCCAATCTGCAATATGGGCGTGTTGCATCGAATTGCGCTGATTGGACTGTAGGACGAGGCCTGTTGAGACGCTTCTCATCAGACGACAATGGCTTTTCATTTGATGACAGACGGGGGCGGTCGAAGTTTGCGGGTTGCTGAATCCGGGCCTTTCACTCGAAACGCCGACACATGGCGCGGCAGACTCACTCTAGCCTGTCCATTCGCCACCTGCGCTATCATCGCCCGCCTCGATCCCCCAAGAGTCTTGAATCCGGATGTCCGAAACGCTGCCACTGCCCGACGATCGCCAAGCCCTGCCGCCGGTCCTGGCTGGCCCGCTGTTGCGGCGCCTCGAGCCCACGCGGCTGGCGCTGTGGCTGGTGGGTTCCCGGGCACTGGCGCTGACCTTGCGCTTGCAGGGCGTCGGCGATATTCGTCTCGATGCCGGGCAGTGCACGGTGATCGCGGTGGGGGCTCATGCCTTTGTGCACTTGATCGATGTGCAACTCGATTGCGCCCTGCCCCGGGATGAGTCGATCGAATATGACCTGCTGATCGATGGCGCAGAAACAGGCATCGCCGACTGGGCGCCACACCTGCTGTACGGCGATGCCCGTTGCCCGAATTTCGTCCTGCGAGCGCGGGTCGATCAATTACTGCACGGCTCTTGCCGCAAACCTCATCACCCGGCGGCTGACGGCTTGCTCTGCGTCGACCATTTACTGGCGCAAAAACACGCCGCCAAGGACCGCCCGGCGCTACTGATGATGACCGGCGATCAGGTCTACGCCGACGATGTCGCGGGGCCGATGTTGCGGGCGATTCACGCCTTGATCGAGCGCCTGGGCCTGTTCGGGGAGCACCTCGACGGTGCCGTGGTCAGCGATAGCGCCAGGCTCTACGAGCATCCGGCCAGCTACTACCACCGTGCGGATCTGCTGCCGGCGCTACAAAGCAATGAAACCTTGCGCGAGCGTTTCTTCGGTGGCGCGCGCAAGCCGATTTTCACCAGCAGCAGTGCCGACAATCACCTGGTGACCTTCGCCGAAGTCATGGCCATGTATTTGCTGGTCTGGTCGCCAACACCCTGGACCCTGATCACCCCCCAGGCACCGACACTGACGCCGCAAAGGCTTGAACGCTACGCCCTTGAACAGACCCGCATCGACGCCTTCAGGGCCAGCCTTGGCAACGTCGCGCGAGCAATGGCGCATCTGCCGACGCTGATGATTTTCGACGACCACGATATTACCGATGACTGGAACCTTTCCGCGCAGTGGGAGGAAACGGCCTACGGCCATCCGTTCTCCCGGCGCATCATCGGCAACGCGCTGCTGGCGTACATGTTGTGCCAGGGCTGGGGCAACAATCCGGATGCGTTCGCTGCCCTGCTGCACAAGGCCGGTGCGTTGAGCGCCAGCACACAGGACCGGCACCTCGACAGCACGGTTCAGGACGATCTGATCGATGACCTGCTGAAATTCCAGCACTGGCATTACGTGCTGCCGACCACCCCGGCCATCGTGGTGATCGACACCCGCACCCGACGCTGGCGCAGCGAGATGAACCTCAAGCAGCCTTCCGGCCTGCTCGACTGGGAAGCCCTCAGCGAACTGCAACAGGAACTGCTGGACCACCCGAGCGCGATCATCGTTTCACCGGCGCCGATCTTCGGCGTCAAACTGATTGAAACCGTGCAGCGGGTATTCAGCTGGTGCGGTTACCCACTGCTGGTGGACGCGGAAAACTGGATGGCCCATCGCGGCGCGGCCCAGGTGATCCTGAACATTTTCCGCCACTCGCGCACGCCGGGTAACTACGTGGTGCTGTCGGGCGATGTGCACTACTCCTTCGTCTACGAAGTGCTGATCCGCCACCGCAAGGCCGGGCCGCGCATCTGGCAGATCACCAGCAGCGGCATCAAGAACGAATTCCCGGCCACCCTGCTCGAATGGTTCGACCGCCTCAACCGCTGGCTGTACTCGCCACGCTCGCCGCTGAACTGGCTGACCAAACGTCGACGCATGCGCATCGTGCCGCATGTTCCTGAACACGCCGAAGCCGGTGAGCGGCTGTGGAACTCGGCGGGGATCGGGCAGGTGTTCTTTAATGAAAAAGGTCAGCCGCAGGACATTTTTCAACACAACTCCAATGGCTCGCCGAAGACGCGGATCGTGGCGCCCGAAAGCGACGAGTGATCACAAAAAACTGTGGGAGCGAGCTTGCTCGCGATTGCAGTCTGTCGGTCACTTTAGTGGTGACTGGCATACCGTCATCGCGAGCAAGCTCGCTCCCACAATTGATCGGAGTCGCTCATGGACCTCACCCGAACCCTGATCATCGGTAATTCCGGCTCCGGCAAGAGCTGGCTGGCACAACGGCTGGCGGAACGCTTGCAACTGCCCTGGACCGATCTTGACCGGATTCACTGGCTGTCCGACGAACACAGCATCCCCCGCCCCCGAAATGAAGCGTTGGGAATGGCGCGGATCGCAGCCGATGAAGAGCGCTGGGTGATCGAAGGGGGTTACGGCTGGATCGTCAGGGAAATCCTCCACCGGGCTACGGCGTTGATCTGGCTGTGTATCAATGACGTCGATTGCGTCGCCAATATTCGCCGGCGGGAAGCCAACGATGACGAACGATTGATTGCATTGCTGGAGTGGGCTGATAGCTATCGAACGCGTGATGACCCCAGTGGCTTTGCGGCCCATCGGCACCTGTTCGAAGGGTTTACCGGTTCAAAGATTCAGCTGATGGATCGGACGGAAATCACGGATTTTTTCAGTGCAACGCAAAGTACCGGTTAACCACAGTGTCTGATCCTTTCAAATCGGATCTGGACTACACCACTTGCGGAAACGTCCCGAAGAGGTTTCGACGATACTCAGGACAAACGTTGATGCGTCATCTGCACAGCGACCACTCGGAGGTATCGCCTTGTCATTCTGTACTCATTTCTGTACGTTCTTTGCATCGAGTGAGGACTACGACATGCAAACCATCAACTACACCACTGCACGCGCGCACTTGGCGGAAACCATGGATCGGGTCAACGAAGATCGTACCCCATTGCTGATTACCCGCCAGAAAGGCGAGCCGGTGGTGATGATGTCACTGGCCGAATACAACGCCCTAGAAGAGACCGCCTACCTGCTCCGTTCCCCCGCCAATGCCGAACGCCTGATCAAATCAATCGGCAATCTGCGGGCGGGGAAAACTCAAGCCAGGCAACTCATTGAAGAATGAAAATCGAGTTCACTCCTGAAGGCTGGGACGACTACCTTTGGTTTCAGCAAAACGATAAGGCCGGGCTCAAACGAATCAACTTGCTGATTAAGGCAATCCAGCGCGAACCGTTCCGGGGCCTGGGAAAACCAGAGCCCCTCAAACACAATCTGAGCGGCTGCTGGTCGCGACGGATTACTGCTGAACATCGCTTGGTCTACTCAGTCGAGGATGGTGAAGTATGCGTCGTGTTGTGCAGATACCACTACTGAGCTGCCCCCCAGGCCGCCCTTACAATCCCGCTCACCCCTCTGACAATCATCTCCACTTCCCGCTCATCAATCGTCAGCGGCGGCAGCAGGCGAATGGTTTTGCCCCGTGTGACGTTGATCAGCAAACCGTGATCCCGGGCAGCGATCAGGCTTAGGTCGCGGATCGGTTGCTTGAGTTCGATGCCAATCATCAGCCCCTGACCACGGATCGCCATTACGTTCGGGTGGCCCGCCAATTCTGTGCGCAATCTTTCGAGCAGGCGCTCCCCCTGAAGCCGGGCGTTTTCCAGCAGCCCTTGTTCTTCAATGATCTCCAGCACGGTGCATCCGACCCGGCAAGCCAGCGGATTACCGCCGAAGGTGCTGCCATGGCTGCCCGGCGTAAAGAGTTCGGCCGCCTTGCCACGGGCCAGGCAGGCGCCGATGGGTACGCCGTTGCCCAGGCCTTTGGCCAGGGTCATGACGTCCGGGACGATGCCTTCGTGCTGGAACGCAAACCATTGGCCGGTGCGGCCGATACCGGTCTGGATTTCATCGAGCATCAACAGCCATGAGCGCCGGTTGCACAGTTCGCGCACAGCCTTGAGATAGCCCGGTGGCGCCAGTTGCACGCCGCTTTCGCCCTGGATCGGCTCCATCAAAACCGCCACGATCCGCGAGCCATGGGCTTGTTGCACCTTGTCCAGCGCATCAAGGTCGCCGAACGGCACTTTGACGAAATCCCCCGGCAGCTTGTTGAAACCCAGGCGCACCGCCGGGCCATCACTGGCCGACAACGTGCCGAGGGTGCGGCCGTGGAACGCGTTCTCCATGACCACCACCAGCGGCTGCTCGATGCCTTTGTGCCAGCCATGCAGCCTGGCGATTTTCAGTGCGGTTTCGTTGGCTTCGGCCCCGGAGTTGTTGAAAAACGCCCGGTCCATGCCCGCCAGGCGGGTAAGTTTCTGCGCCAGCCGTTGCTGCCAATCGATGCTGTAGAGATTCGACGTGTGCAACAGCAACCCGGCCTGCTCAGTAATGGCGGCAACGATTTTCGGGTGGGAGTGGCCGACGTTGGTCACCGCCACACCGGCGACCGCATCCAGGTATTCGCGACCGGCCTGATCCCACAGGCGAGTGCCCAGGCCCTTGTTGAAACTCAGGGCCAGGGGTTGGTAAGTGCTCATCAGGCAGGCGGCGGTCATGACATCAAGCTCCAGCAGGGGTCGGTGTTTTTGCAGTATGGTTAGCAACTTGAGCTGGATAAACGCTGAAAACCTTCAATCATTTTAAAGCCGAGCTTGATAATGGATTTGTTCCAGGCAATGACCGTTTACGTGAAAGTGGTGGAGACCGGCAGCATGACCGCCGCCGCATTGCAGTGTGAAATGTCCACGACCATGGTCGGCAATCACCTCAAGGCCCTGGAGCAACGGCTGGGTGTGCGCCTGCTCAACCGCACGACGCGGCGCCAGCGGCTGACCGAGTTCGGTGCCGCGTATTACCAGCGTTGCCTGGAAGTGTTGGGGTTGGTGGCCGATTCCGAGCGACTGGCCGAACAGGCGCTCGACGAACCGAGCGGTATCTTGCGTATCACCGCGCCCTTGACCTTCGGCACCGAACGTCTGGCACCGGCACTGAGTGAGTTCAGCCGGCAAAACCCGCGGGTGAAACTCGACATAGTACTGACCAACCGGCGCCCGGATCTGCTGGAAAACGGCCTGGATGTGGCGTTTCGCCTCGGCGCACTGGAGCCCTCCAACCTGATCGCCCGCCCGCTGATCGACTACACCCTGACCATGTGCGCGTCACCGGAATATCTGGCCCGTCGGGGCACACCGCAAACACCGGAAGACCTGCGGCTCCACGATTGCCTGTCCTTTGCCTATCCGGCCGGCGATGACTGGCAATCGGTGCAAAAGGAATGGCGCCTGGCCGGGCCCGATGGCGAAGTCAGCGTGGGGGTCGGCGGGCCGATGCTGATCAACAGTTCGGCCGGACTGCATCAGGCAGCGCGAACCGGCATGGGCATCGTGATGATGCCCGACGCCCTGGTCGAGCAGGACCTCAAGGACGGAAAGCTGCTGGCCTTGATGCCCGATTACTGCCCGCCCAGTCGGCCGATGCACCTGGTCTATGCCCAGGATCGCCACCGTTTGCCGAAACTGCGGCGTTTCGTCGAATTCGCTGTACAGAGGTGGGGCAAGCACCCGTTGGCCGAATAGACCCTGCACGAGTCAGTGGCAGGGTTGTCCATCTCCCATTCACTTACATCCCCGACTTCACCAACACCGGTTGCTCCTGATAACGATTCGGGTACAACTGCTTGAGCTGCGCCACCTTCGGCAAGTCATTGATCACGATGTACGGATAGGTCGGATGTTCGGTCAGGAAATCCTGATGTTCCTCCTCCGCCGGATAGAAACCATTGAAAGTTTCCAGCTTGGTCACGATCGGTTTATCGAACGAATGCGCGGCGTCGAGCTGGGCGATGTAAGCCTGCGCGACCCGCTGCTGCTCAGCGCTTTTGGTGAAGATCGCCGAGCGATACTGGGTGCCGCTGTCCGGCCCCTGACGGTTGAGTTCGGTCGGGTTGTGCGCCACCGAAAAGTAGATTTGCAGCAAGGTGCCATAACTGACTTGAGCTGGATCGAAGGTGATTTCGACCGATTCCGCATGGCCAGTATTGCCGTCGCTGACACGTTCGTAATGCGCGGTGTTGGCTGCCCCGCCTGCGTAGCCGGAGACGGCATTCTTCACGCCTTTGACATGCTGGAATACACCTTGAACGCCCCAGAAGCAGCCACCGGCGAACACCGCGGTTTCGCTGCGGGCCTGGGTGCTTTCGTCGAGGGTCGGCGGTGGAATGATCACCGCCTCTTCGGCACCGCCGAACGAGAAAGCCGAGCATTGGCTGATGATGCCGGCAGCCGCCAGCCCCAGCAGGGTACGGCGCCAGCTAAAGAGGTTTTTCATGGGGCGAACTCCTGAATCGTTGAAAAGTTATCAGCCGAACGTGAAGGCGTAAGCCGACGCACCCGGGTCAAGAAACTCGATACTGAAGGTCCGGTCGCTCACGCCGCCGTTTTGCCGCACCAGTTGATACAAGCGCTGCTCGGTTACGGTGCCGCTGCCATCCGGAGCCACGTCCATGCCGTGGTCATCGCCCGGCGCCTGGCCGTCGATCAACACCTTGAAGCGCACCGGTTTGCCATCGGCGCCAGGGCCGAGCACCAAATGCAAATCACGGGCATGGAAGCGATAGACGATGCGACTGGCCGGTGCGCTGGCGGTGGCCCGTTCCGGACCGACATGCCACTGCCCGCCCAGGCTCCAGTCGTTGAGGGCCAGTTGCGCCGGCGGGTTGTAGGCCGCGACTTTGTCCGGTACCAACGCGGTTTCCGGCACGAAATGCTCCGCGCGCTGGTAGCCGACATAGGTTTCCGGCGACTGCACGGCGTTGTTGTCCGGGGCCATTTGCACGCCATCGGCCTTGGCATCGATCAGCCCGTCCGCAACTTTTGCAGCGCCTGCCTCACGCAGCAATTGCTGGATGACTCGCTCCGATTCGGCGTACTCGCCTTCACCGAAGTGGTGATAACGAATGCGTCCCCGGGCGTCGGCAAAGTAATGCGCCGGCCAGTACTCGTTGTTGAAGGCGCGCCAGATCTTGAATTCGTTATCGATGGCCACCGGGTAGTTGATGCCCAGGTCTTTCATGGCTTTGGTGACGTTGTTGACATCGCGCTCGAAGGCAAACTCGGGCGCATGCACGCCGATCACCACCAGCCCCTGATCGCGATACTTCTCGGCCCAGGCTTTCACATAGGGCAGTGAACGCAGGCAGTTGATGCAGGAGTAGGTCCAGAAATCCACCAGCACGACCTTGCCTTTCAATGCCTGGGCATCGAGAGGTGGCGAGTTGAGCCATTGCACGGCGCCATCCAGAGGCGGCAGGTTGCCTTCGACCGGCAAGGTGCCAGGGGTTTTGTCAGCTACTTGCACCGCGCCCTCGGAGGCCGCGTTCTGCGCGATCATCGCCCCGCTGTTACGCGGCAATTTGCCGGACAGTTTCTCCACCAAGGCTTGCTCGATTCCACCGGTAGATGCCGTGGAAAACCGGGCCAGAATCCCCGTATCCAACCCCAGGGCAATCGCCGCTACACCGGCCAGCATTGCGCCGCCCAAGCCGCGACGAACCCATTCGCCGGCGCCAATCGAGCGCTTCATCGCCGTGAAAACCTTGCCCCCCAACAGCAATGCCAGCGCAAGGGAGGTAGCCGCCCCGGCCGCATAGGCCAGCAACAGCAACGTGGTCTGGATGCTCGCACCCTGCAGCGCCGCACCGGTCAACAGCAAACCCAGGATCGGCCCGGCACAGGGCGCCCACAGTAATCCCGTGGCAACGCCGATCAGAAACGAAGCGCCAGGACGCGGCCGCGAATCGGCCCCCGCCACTTCGGACAGGCGACTGCCCGCCGCCACCAATGGCCGGGTCAGGCGCTCGGCCAATTGCGGCAGCAATAGCGTCAGACCGAACAGCGTCACAAACGCCAGTGCCAGCCAGCGGCCGTACTGATTGAGCTGCACCACCCAGCCACCGCCCACCGCCGCCAGCGTGGCGACCAGCGCGAAAGTCAGCGCCATCCCTGCCAGTAGCGGCAATCCGCTTTTGACGAACGGTTGCCCGGTGCGGGCGAAGACAAACGGCAACACCGGCAGAATGCACGGGCTGACAATCGTCAGCACACCACCGAGATAAGCGAGGACCAGCAGCCACATGGCGATTACCTGCAAAAAGTGAGTGGAAAGGAATCACACCGTCTTCGGCACGAACTTCATCGCCAGGCCGTTCATGCAGTAACGCAGGCCGGTGGGTTTCGGGCCGTCATCGAACACATGCCCCAAATGCCCGCCACAGCGTCGGCAGTGAACTTCCTCGCGGACCATGCCGAACGTACGGTCCTGGCGGGTGGCCACGGCCTTGTCCAGCGGCGCCCAGAAACTCGGCCAGCCGGTACGACTGTCGAACTTGGTTGCCGAGGAAAACAACGGCAGATCACAACCGGCACACACGAACGTGCCGTCACGGTGCTCGTTGTTCAGCGGGCTGCTGTAGGCCCGTTCGGTGCCTTCTTCGCGAAGGATGTCGTACTGCTCGTCGCTCAGGATCCTGTGCCATTCACTGTCACTGTGGGTCACTTCGAACTCCTCGGCCGCACTGGCCTCGCTGATCAATGCCGTGCCTGTGGAAAACTTCGGCAACAGGCCGATCGCCAGGGCTACTACCCCCAGCCCGCTGCTTGCTAGAAGAAATTGCCGTCGTGAAAACATGCGCGTCTCCAAAAAAACCAAGGGAGTTTCATGGAACACAGCCTAGGCTTTGGGTGATCGCCAAATCCTCACGGGAAGTTAAACAATTCGTGATAACTCAGCCCCCGAAAAACCCGCACAATGAATAACGCCAACCTTGAACACTGCTATTCCTGTGGGAGCGAGCTTGCTCGCGAAGGCGGAGTGTCAGTCGATGGTGATACTGGCTGACCTGACGCTTTCGCGAGCAAGCCCGCTCCCTCAGGTTTTGCACCTTGACCGAGCGGCAATGCGCCCACTGCACCGAAGGATTGAGCTGGATGGAACAGACCAAACGAGTCCTCGTGGTCGAGGACGACCTGCACATCGCCGACCTTATCTGCCTGCATCTGCGTGACGAGCAGTTCGAGGTAGTGCACAGCGCCGATGGCGATGAAGGCATGCGCCTGCTGCAGCAAGGCAACTGGGATGCGTTAATCCTCGACCTGATGCTGCCCGGTGTCGACGGCCTGGAAATCTGCCGCCGCGCCCGGGCCATGGCCCGCTACACGCCGATCATCATCACCAGCGCGCGCTCCAGCGAAGTGCACCGGATCCTCGGCCTCGAACTGGGTGCCGACGACTATCTGGCCAAACCCTTTTCCATGCTCGAACTGGTGGCCCGGGTCAAAGCGCTGCTGCGCCGGGTCGATGCCATGGCGCGCAACCTGAAGATGGACGCCGGCAGCCTGCTCACCGACGGCCTGGCCATCGACCCGATCACCCGCGAAGTGTCCCTCGACGGCCGTCGCCTCGATCTCACGCCCCGGGAGTTCGACTTGCTGTATTTCTTCGCCCGCCAGCCCGGCAAGGTGTTTTCGCGCATGGACCTGCTCAACGCCGTGTGGGGCTACAGCCACGAAGGCTATGAGCACACGGTCAACACCCACATCAACCGTCTGCGCGCCAAGATCGAGGCCGATCCGGCGCAACCGGTGCGCATCCTCACGGTCTGGGGCCGCGGCTACAAATTCGCCACCGGTGAGGAGCCGCAGCCATGAGGCTGACCCTGACGCAACGCCTGTCCCTGGTGTTCGCCGTGCTGCTGCTGGTGTGCTGCGGCACGTCGGCGTGGTTGCAGGTGCGCTCAAACCAGATGCATGAGCAGGAAGTGGTGCAAGGCTTGTCCCGTGACCTGGCGCAGCACATCGCCCGTGATACGGTGCTGATGGACACCCAGGGCCTGATGCCCAATGCCGTGCGCGATCTGTTCAGCAAACTGATGCAGGTCAACCCGAGCGTCGAGGTGTATCTGCTCGACACCGCGGGCAAGATTGTCGGCAGCGCCGCGCCTGAGGGCCGGATCCATCGTGACCGGGTCGACCTGGCACCGATCCAGCGCCTGCTGCGGGGCGATGCCCTGCCGATTCTCGGCGACGACCCGCGCAGCGTCGATGCGCGCAAGGTGTTCAGCGCCGCACCATTGAAGGTCGACGGCAAACCGGCCGGTTACCTCTACGTGGTGTTGCTCGGCGAGGACCACGACCGCCTGGCCGAACGCGGCGCGACCAGTGCGGCGCTCAATACCGCGCTGCTGTCCATCGGGCTGGTAGCCCTGTTGTGCCTGATCGCTGGTCTCACCGCGTTTGCCCTGATCACCCGGCCGTTGCGCCGCTTGACCGAAACCGTCAGCCAGTTCGACATCGATGGCGTTCCGGTCATGCCAGCCCCGCCCGTCGCGGTGGAAAAAGCCGCCAGCCACGATGAAATCGCCGTGCTCGATGCGGCGTTCCGGCAGATGCAGGCACGCCTTGGCGAACAATGGCGTTCGTTGACCCGCCAGGATCAGGAGCGCCGCGAACTGGTGGCGAACATCTCCCACGACTTGCGCACGCCGCTGGCCTCGTTGCACGGTTATCTGGAAACCCTGTCGCTCAAGGACGCTACGCTGTCCCCTGCCGACCGCCGTCGTTATCTCGGCATCGCGCTGGACCAGAGCCGCAAGGTCGGCGGTCTGGCGCAATCGCTGCTGGAACTGGTGCGGCTGGAGCACGGCTTCGTGCAACCGGTGCTGGAACGTTTTTCCCTGACCGACCTGGCCCAGGACATCTTCCAGAAATTCGAACTCACCGCCGAGGCGCGCCAGGTCGAACTCAAGGCCACGTTCGCGCCGAACGTCTCGGCGGCCTGCGCGGATCTCGGGTTGATCGAGCGGGTGCTGACCAACCTGTTCGACAATGCCCTGCGCCATACCCCGCCGGGTGGCGAGGTCGAACTGGGCCTGCGCCCGCAAGGTTCGTACATCGAAGTCACGGTCAGTGATACCGGCCCCGGCATCGCCCCGGAACTGCGCGAAGGTTTGTTTTTGCGCCCGTTCAATATCGGCGGCGCAAGGCGCGATGGCGGGTTGGGGCTGCGGATCGTGCATCGGATCCTGCAATTGCATGGGCGCGAAATTCAGTTGATCGATGTGCCGGGACGTGGCGCGACCTTTCGTTTTTCGTTGCCGATCGATGAAGAGACAGCGTCGGCGTTGGCGGTGCGGTCGATGAACCTGAATACACCGCGACAGGCCTGACAGACCGCGGCGCCTGCTTCGCGAGCAAGCCCGCTCCCACATTTGGAATGCATTCCCCTGTGGGAGCGGGCTTGCTCGCGAAGAGGCCAGCTCAAACAACACAGGATCTGGATCAGTCGCGATACCCCGGCGCCACTCGATCCAGCATTCGCAACAACGCCGCCCACGCCAATTGCATGGCATCCGGATCACTCAGCTGCCCATCCTCCAACGGCCGCCCCGGATCATTGAACTGCCGCTCAGTGTGCGCGCAGACGTCATGCGACGGCAGAACAACTTCACCGGCAGCCTGCGCAGCCAATTGAATGTCGCAGGCCTTTTCCAGGTAATACATACGCAGGAACGCCTGCCCTACCGTCTCGCCCACCGTCAGCAAGCCATGGTTACGCAACATCAACACCGGCTTGTCGCCCATGTCCGCCACCAGCCGTTGTTGCTCACTCAAGTCCAGCGCTACGCCTTCGTAATCGTGATAAGCGACGCGACCGTAGAACTCCATGGAAATCTGATTGACCGGCAACAACCCGCACTTCAACGCCGCCACCGCGCACCCGGATTTGGTGTGGGTGTGCAGCACGCATTGCGCATCGTCACGGGCACCGTGGATGGCGCTGTGAATCACGAAACCGGCCGGATTGACCGGGTACGGCGACGGCTCCACCGCGTGGCCATTGAGGTCGATCTTGACCAGATTGGACGCGCTGATCTCGTCGAACATCAGCCCGTACGGGTTGATCAGAAAGTGATGCTCCGGCCCCGGAATGCGCACCGAGATGTGGGTGAAGATCAAATCGGTCATGCGAAAGTGCGCAATCAAGCGGTAGCAGGCCGCCAATTCTTCACGCAAACGTTGCTCTGTCGATGTCATGCCACGGTGACCTCTTTCACGGTGCTCTCTTTTACGCTGCAGTCTTTCACGGTGCAATCTTCCAGCCCTTGCCCCAAGGCCTCCCAGCCATCGAAGCCACGGCGAGCGATAAATACCAGGCGTGTTGCGTTGGCCCGGGCGTCATCCAGTGCCGGCAGAAACTGACTGCGCGTGCCGACATGTTGCAGCCAGTGCGCCGTGCTGCCCGGTGTCAGCAGCACCAGGCCTTTGACCCGGAATACATCACTGGGCAGCGCCCTCAACCAGCCGCGCAAGCACTCGACGTCGAGGGCCGCGTTGCTCTGCCACAACCAGCTGCTGAACATCTCGCCATGATCGCCGTCGGACACCCGAGTCAGCGGTTTCTGTGCCCGAGGCTCAAGGTCCAGGTCGGTATCCAGCCACAGTGCATCGGGCAACTCGGCCTGTACACTTTCATGCACGCGAGTCCTGGCGCCCAGTGCATCGCGCAACGCTTGCAGCTGTGATTCGTCGACCAGGTCGGTCTTGTTCAACAGCAACAAGTCGGCAGCCGCCACCTGCGCCCGAGCCAGGCGTGCGTACTCACCATCAAGTTGCAGATGACGGGTGGCGTCGACCACGGTGATGACCATGTCCAGTTGCATCTGGCTGCGCAGTTGCGGGTAGGCCAGGGTTTGCACGATGCGCTGCGGGTCGGACACACCGCTGCACTCGATGACGATGCGCTCCAACCTTGGTTCAAGCTGCGCCAGGCTGGCGAGTTGCGCCAGCAGGTCTTCCTGCACCGTGCAGCAGATGCAGCCGTTTTGCAGGCTGTACACGGCGTCGGTGACTTCGGAAACGATGGCCGCATCGATGTTCAGCTCGCCGAAATCGTTGACGATCACCGCCAGCCGACTGCCTTCGGCACGGCGCACCATACGGTTGAGCAAAGTGGTTTTACCGGCGCCGAGAAAACCCGACACCACAGTCACGGCGATACGTGGGGAAGTCATTCTGCCTTGCCCTCCAGCACCGGTGGTTCGCCCTGCCAGACGGCTTTGAGGCCGACGGTTTCCAGCGTTGAATGGCGGTCGTAGACCAGTTGCCCTTCAACGAAGGTCAGCAGCACCTGGGTCTTGTGAATGTAGTTGCGCGCCGGGGCGGCGAACAAATCTCGGTCGATGACGATCAGGTCCGCCGACTTGCCCACTTGCAGGCTGCCGGTGCTGTGCTCCAGGCCCATAGCCACGGCGCCGTTGCTGGTGATCACGGTCAGCGCCTGTTCGAGGCTGATCGGGTCACCGAAGCAGGCCGGGTCGTCGTTCCACGGGTTCTGCCGGGTGATCATGGTTTCCAGCGCCAGCCACGGGTCGATGGACGCCACCGGCCAGTCAGTGCCCATCACCGCTGTACCACCGGCGGCGAGCACACCTTTGAAGTCGTAGATGCGTTTGAGTCGCTCCTGACCGTAGCCGGAACGTGCGCCGCTGGCGAACGGCGTCGGGTACCAGGCGGCCGGGGAAAATTCGGCGATGACATTCAGTTCCTTGAAGCGCGGCAGGTTGCCGGGGTGCAGCAAGGTGCTGTGGGCGCACTGGTGGCGCACACCGCTGAAACCGTTGCGACGACGGGCCTCGGCCACGGCATCGAGGAACACGTCGGAGGCGCCGTCACCGGTGCAGTGGGCGATCACGCAGATGCCCTTGCGGTCCATGTCCACCACCATGTCGGTGATGTGTTCCGGGGTCAGGTTGAGCTTGCCGCGCCAGCTCGATTCCTGCGGCCACGGGGTCAGCAGGTACGAAGACTTCGGCTCGACCGTGCCGTCGAAGTGGAACTTCACCGCGTTGGCGCTCAGGCGCGCGCTGCGGTAGTAGTGACGCTCGCCGGCCAGCAGCTCCCAGCGGCGACGCACCGGGAAGATGTCGTCCTGCCAACTGATCGCCGCTTCGATGCGCACCGTCAGTTCGCCGCTGTCGTCCAGTTCCTTGAGGGCCTGCAAACGCTGTTCGCAGACGTGCACATATTTGCTCGCCGTGACGCCACGCGAGCTCTGGAAGTGCACGCCATCGCGATAGGCGCGGCGCAACACGCTGACCGGCGTCGGTGGCATGGCCGCGTGGATCATCGCGTAGGCACCGTCGATCATCAGGCCGGTGGGTTCGCCGGTCAGTTCGTCACGTTCGAAATAACCGTTGCGCGGGTCGGACGTGTGGCGGTCGATGCCCGCCAGTTCCAGGGCCTTGGAGTTGACCATCATGGTGCCCCACATACGGTCGAGCAGCGCCACCGGACGGTCCGGCATCACGCTGTCGAGCCACTCGCGGCCCGGCGTCAAACCCGCCTCGCGGAAGGTGTAGCGCACCCAGTATTGGCCGTAGATCCAGCCGTCGCCGGGATGGCTGTCGGCATAGGCGAGGATGCTTTCACGCAGCTGTTCCGGGGTCGGGTCTTCGATGCCGACGTCGAGGTCATCGGCGTAGCGCGGTGCCAACGCGAGGTCGGGATGCGTGTGCATGTCGTGCAGGCCCGGCATGCAGAATGCGCCTTGCAGGTCGTGCACGCGGGTGTTCGGGCCCTTGAACATCTCGATCTGGCCAAGGCTGGCCACTGCGATCAACTTGCCGTCGCGGATGGCCACGGCCTCCGCCCACGGGTTGGCCGGGTCCTGGGTGTAGATACGACCGTTGGCGAGGATCAGGTCGGCGTAGGTCCCCTGCACGGAATGGGTAGAGGAGAAGTTATCGGACTCAGCCATGTAAGCCACCTTTGAGTTCAGGGAGATTGAAAGGTCCACCGGGCGTTGTGCGTGTCGGCGACCTGAAAAATTGTTGTTGTTTTACTCAGCCAGAAACGTTGTGGCGTCGACCTCGATCATCACCGGTTCATGGCAATTGCCGAGTTGCCCGAGCAACTCGCGCAAGCCGTGCAGATGGCTCACCCGGTGATGGGGCACGTGGCAGCTCTGTGCCAGCGCAGCGAAGTCCGGCGTGAGGATGTCCACCCCCAGCAACGGCACCGCCTTGGCATTCATGTAGTCGCGGATTTCGCCGTAGCTGCTGTTGTTCCACAGCAGCAGGATCACGCCGGCGCCGGCCTCTTTGGCGGCGATCAGTTCGGCGCTGGAAAACTGCAAGCCGCCATCGCCGACCAACGCCACCACCGGGCGCAGTGGTCGGGCCAGCTTGGCGCCGATGGCGGCGGGCAAACCGTAGCCGAGGGTGCCGTAGCCGCTGCCGGCGTTGAACCAGCTATTGGGGGTTGGCGCACGGTAGCCGAGGGCGCCCTGGTAAACCGGTTGAGTCGAATCACCGACGATCAGCGGTTGCGGCAAGTGATCACGAACCGTATCGAGCAAGGCTTGCATACGGCTCTGTTGCGCGTTCCAGCCAGCCCGTTCGATGGCGTTGACCCGGCTCACCCGCTCGCTCGCCCAGCCGGCAATAGCCTGGCGCTGTGGCAGTCGCGCCAGCAGCGAACACAAGCCCTGCCCGGCATCACCGAGCAATCCGACCGTAGCTGTTTGCACACCGAGCACTTGCATCGGGTCGATGTCCAGACGAATCAGCGGCGCTTTGAACGCCAGTGGACCGAGGCCGAAAAAGTCATAGTCGGTTTCACCCAGTTCGGTGCCGACAGCCAACACCACGTCGGCCTCGGCGAACAGTTCGCGACCATGGGCCGATGACTGCACACCGTCGAGCAGCAAAGGATGTTCGGGCGCCAGTAAACCACGGGCGTTGGTGGTCAACGCCACAGGGGCCTGAAGACGCTCGGCGAGCGCGGTCAGGACTTCAGCAGCCCGGCGCGCCCCGCCACCGGCGAGGATCAATGGACGCTTCGCGTTGCTGATCAGGGCCACCGCAGCATCAATGGCTTCCGGCGCCGGGGCAGGCGCTGCCGGTAACGGACGCGGGCGCAGGTCCAGACCTTCGGCAGACATTTCCAGCACATCCAGCGGAATCTCGATGTGCACCGGCCGCGGCCGCGTACAGCCAAACAGGGCAAACGCCCGCGCCAGTACTTCCGGCAATTGCGCCGGGTGCTGCAACGTATGGCTGAAAGCGCAGACCCCGGCGACCAGCGCGCGCTGATCCGGCAGTTCATGCAAGTGACCATGGCCCAGGCGCAGGTGGTCGCGACGGTTGCAGGTGGAGATCACCAGCATCGGCACCGAATCCGCATAGGCCTGGCCCATGGCAGTGATGATGTTGGTCATGCCGGGACCGCTGATGATGAAGCACACCCCGGGCTTGCCGCTGGCCCGGGCATAACCGTCAGCCATGAACCCGGCGCCCTGCTCGTGGCGCGGGCTGACGTGCTTCAGGCGGCTGCCGTGCAAGCCGCGATACAACTCGACGGTGTGCACCCCGGGAATGCCGAAGACGGTTTCAACGCCATAGCCTTCCAGCAACTGAACGAGCGCCTGGGCACAACGGGGCATGCAGCACCTCCTGGATAAAGGGCCACGGTGGCCCAACGACGAATGGGGCTAGTATTGTTGAATCAACCGATACAACAATCGATTTTTTTTGGCCTGACTGTTCGATTTACATCACCATATGAGCCACTCAAAACAATAACGGGATGATTTGTGCGTTTTCCTTCGATGACAGCCCTTCGCGCGCTGGATGCGGTTGCCCGCACAGGCAGCGTGTCGATCGCAGCCCGTGAACTGAACCTGACCCGCAGCGCCATCAGCCACCAGATCAGCAAGCTTGAGGAATGTGTCGGTTTCGCCCTGACCGAGCGCATTGGCCGGGGCATCGGCCTGACGTATCAAGGCGAACGCTATGCGCGGGAAGTGCACGGGATTCTGTTGAACCTGCTGGATGCCGGGCAGTTGGTCGATGATCAGGAGATTTCGGGCCGGTTGTGCGTCAGTTGCGCGCCGGGGTTCGCCACCTATTGGTTGTGTCACCACATCGGTGCGTTCCTGCGCCAGTACCCGCAAGTGCAATTGCAGCTGATCTCGCCGCGGACACCGGACGACACCAACAACCCCAACACCGATCTGTTCATTGCCTACGGCATCGGCGACTGGCCGGAAATGGTCGTTGAAGAGATTGTGGCGCTGCGCTTTTTCCCGGTGTGCAGCCCGCGTCTGATCAACGCATTGAGCGGGCTGAAAAACCCGCAGGAACTCAGTGCCTACCCGCTGCTGCACATGACCGACTATTCGGACTGGCGCGTGTGGCTGACTGCTGCCGGTGCTTCAGGGGTCAACGCAATGAGCGGCATTCTGTTTTCCGATGCGCATTGTGCACAGTCCGCCTGCATTGCCGGCCAGGGCATTGCGATTGGCGACAACCTGATCAGCGGCGATGCCTTGTCCAAGGGTTTGCTGGTGCGCCCGTTCGACATCAGCATCGACCTGCACCGTGGCTATTACCTGGTCGCCGACCCACAAAAAGCCGAGCGTGCAGTGGTCCAGGCCTTCAGCAACTGGGTCAAGACGCAACTGCAGTCGTCCCACCAGACCTGGCAAGACACCCTGTAAAACACACCAAATTCCCCTGTGGGAGCGGGCTTGCTCGCGAAAGCGGTGTGCCACTCACCAAAAAAGTTGAATGTGACGCCGCTTTCGCGAGCAAGCCCGCTCCCACAGGGATTTAGTTGTCACGTAATTGAGCAATAAAACTAACCAATACGAGCAAAATAATTCCATTGATGTAGCGATATTTTTAACAATAATAAGCTTCAAAGCCCGTTTCGGATTCGCATCCGTCCTCGTACGTCATACGGGCAATAAAAAGAGGAACTCCATAGTGTCCAGCCGTTCAGCGATTCAGCTCAGCGCTCAAGGTATCAGCCAGTATTACGGCCGTTTCGCGGCGCTGGATAACGTCGATCTCGACGTTCGCCAAGGCGAATTTCTTACCCTGCTGGGTCCGTCCGGTTCGGGCAAGACCACCTTGCTGATGATCCTTGCCGGTTTCCTCAGCCCGACCTCGGGCAAGTTGATGGAACAAGGCGTCGACATCATCAAGCGCTCCGCCGAGAAGCGGAACTACGGCATGGTGTTCCAGGGTTATGCGCTGTTCCCGCACATGAGCGTGGCCGACAACGTGGCCTACCCGCTGCGTATCCGCAAAGTCGCGGCGGAGGAACGCAATCGCCGGGTCAAGCACATCCTTGAAGTGGTCGGCCTCGGTGCGCACATGCACAAGAAGCCCGCCGAGATGTCCGGCGGCCAGCAGCAGCGTGTGGCGATTGCCCGGGCGCTGGTGTTCGAGCCGGAACTGTTGTTGCTCGACGAGCCGCTGTCGGCGCTGGACAAGAACCTGCGCGAACAGCTGCAAACCGAGCTACAACGCATCCACCGTCAGGTCGGCACCAGTTTCGTGTTCGTCACCCACGACCAGAACGAAGCCCTGGCGCTGTCCTCGCGTATCGCGATTTTTAACCACGGCAAGCTGACTCAGGTCGACACCCCGGAGAACATCTACAACCGCCCCGAGAGTCGTTTCGTCGCCGAGTTCCTGGGCAAGATGAACCTGTTCCCGCTGGACAACCTGACCCGCAACGGCCAGACCGCCAGCGGCCGTTGCGGCACCAGCGTATTGCACGCCCAGGCGCCGAACGCACTGAGCCAGGCGCCGATCGTGCTGGCCGTGCGCCCGGAGCACATGGAACTGCACAGCGAGTGCCCGACCCGGGACGGCTACAACGTGATGCCCGCACAACTCACCGACAAGGTCTATCAAGGTTCCAGTACCCATCTGGCGCTCAAGGTCGGCGGCGATACGTTGCCGATCAACCTGTCCGTACCCGGCAATCACCCGGGCGCGTCGATGACCAGCGGTGCGCCGGTGTGGCTGAGCTGGCCGGTGCAGCAAAGCTTCCTGCTACAAGCCTGAACCCAAAAAAACCGCGTCACAAAGCTCTCTTCCAATGACAACAAAAAGGCCGGTGTCCACGCAGACACCCGCCAACTGAGGACTTGCCCATGCGCCAGGATCACCAACAAGACTGCATCGAAGTGCTTATCGAAAAGGCTCGCGACGGTCAGATCAACCGTCGCACCTTCATCCAGGCCATGGGCCTGCTGGCTGCGGTGCCGCTGGCGCTGCGCAGCGGTATCAGCTGGTCGGCGGACAAGCCGCTGGTGGTGGTCAACTGGGGTGGCGATGCCCTCAACGCGTTCCGTTCGGCGTGGACCGACACCTTCACCAAAAACACTGGCATCCAGGTGCGCATCGACGGTGCCGGCCCGACCGAAGGCGCAATCCGCTCGCAGCTGGCCAGCGGTCAACCGAGCTGGGACGTGGTCGACGTCGAGAGCTACAGCGCCATCGTGCTGGGCCGGGAAAAGATCCTGCAGCCGCTGGACTACAACGTGATCAAGCGCGATCAAGTGGCCCCGGCGCTCTCCTCCGATTTCGGCATCGCCAGCTACCAGTTCAGCTATGTCATGGCCTGGGACAGCGCAAAATTCGGCGACAACGGGCCGAAGACCTGGGCCGATTTCTGGGACGTGAAGAAATTCCCCGGCAAGCGCACGCTGTACAAATGGATGAACGGCATGCTCGAAGCGGCGCTGCTGGCCGACGGCGTTCCGGCCGATCAGTTGTACCCGCTGGACGTGCCGAGGGCGATGAAGAAGATCGACGAGATCAAGCCTCACGTCCTGTCGTTCTGGAGCTCGGGTGCCGAGAGCCAGCAATTGATGGTCGACGGCGAAGTGTCGGTGGGCGCGATCTGGCACACCCGCGCCAAACTGCTCAGCGAAGACACCGACAACCGCGTGCGCTGGAGCTTCGACAACGGTTTCATCAACTCCAGCAGTTGGGCCGTGCTGAACGGCAACCCGGGCGGCACTCAACCGACCATGCAGTTCATCCAGCAAGCCTTGCAACCCGAAGGCCAGCTCAAGCTGTTTGAATTGCTGGGCAACGGCCCGTCGAACAGCGCCACGGAAAAACTGATGTCGGCCAAGCAACTGGAAGGCAACTGCGCGTCCGAAGACAACCTGAAAAAACAGATCGCTCTCAATGCCCAGTGGTACGCCGACAACTACTCCAAAGCCCTGGAAGAGTATCTGACGCGGCTGTCCAAGTGAGCCATTGACCATGACTACGACCCTGACCTCAACGCTGACCACCCCCAAGCCCCGCTTCAGTTCGCCGGGGCTGGAGCGCAGCATGCTGCTGTTCCCGCTGCCGGTGTTGCTGCTGGTCTTCTACGTGCTGCCGTTTCTCGGTGTGGTCGGCTGGAGCTTCTCGCTGCCCACTCCGGGCATCGAGCAGTACCAGCGCATCGCCACGGACCCGGCAATCCACGAGATGCTCTGGCGCACCTTGCGCCTGTGCATGACGGTCAGTTGCCTGGCCCTGGTGATCGGTTATCTGCTGGCCTACTGCTGGGTGTTCAGCCCGCCGTTCTGGCAGCGGGTGGTGGAGATCTGCATCTTCATCCCGTTCTGGATTTCGGTGCTGGTACGGGCCTTTGGCTGGTTGATCGCCCTGCGCAGCAACGGTGTGCTCAATAACGGTTTGATGGACATGGGCCTGATCGATCAGCCGCTGCAACTGAGCCGCAATGAAATCGGGGTGGTCATCGGCATGCTCCACGTGATGATCCCGTACGCGGTGTTCCCGCTGCTGTCGACCATGCGCCAACTGGATCAGCGTGTGCTCATGGCCTCGCGCGGCCTCGGTGCCGGTGCCTTGCGCACCTTCTGGCAAGTGCTGCTGCCGCAGACCCTGCCGGGCATTCTGGGCGCGTTCATCATGGTCTTCGTGTTCTGCCTGGGCTTCTTCATCACCCCGGTGCTGTTGGGTGGCGGGCAAACGGTGATGATCGCCGAGTACGTGTTCCTGCAAATGTTCCAGACCAGCAACTGGGGCCTGGGCGCGGCACTGAGCGTGGTGTTGCTGGCCCTGGTCAGCGCGCTGATCTGGGTGCTGTTGAAAATGACCCGCGTCAACCGACTGGTAGGCTGAGATCACTATGAATACCCATCGCACAAGCCTGAGTACGCGGCTGTTGGCCGTGGTCGCCATGGCCTTCATGCTGTTCCCGCTGCTGACGGTCATCCCGGTGTCGTTCACCAGCAAACGCTTTCTGTCGATGCCCGAAGGCAACTGGTCGCTGCGTCACTACGAGGCGCTGGTCAGCAACCCTGACTGGTTCCACGCCATCAGCCAGAGCCTGACCATCGCCTTCGCCACCAGCGTCATCGCCACGTTGCTGGCGACGAGTTTCAGCCTCGGCATCTGGTACATGCGCTCCAAATGGGCCACGGTGCTGATTGGCCTGGTGCTGTTGCCAATGGCGATTCCGCCGGTGATTTCCGCGCTGGTGCTGTACTTCATGGAAACCAAGCTCGGTCGCTTCGCGCCGGGCATGGGCTACGACACCCTGACCGGGGTGGTGATTGCCCACGTGATCATGGTGGTGCCGTACGGCGTGGTGACCATGCTGGTTGCGTTGAGTCAGATTGACCGGCGCATCGAACTGGCCTCGCGCAACCTCGGTGCCAGCCTGATGCAGACCACGTTCATGGTGATCCTGCCGAACCTGAAGTTGGGTCTGGCCTCCACCGCGCTGTTGGGTTTCGCCCTGTCCTGGGAAGAAGTGGCGGTGACTCTGTTCATCACCAGCGTCAACGTCGACACCCTGCCCAAACGCATCTGGAGCGGCTTGCGCGATAACGTCGACCCAAGCGTCGCGGCGATTTCGGTGTTGCTGATCAGCCTGACCTTGCTGGTATTGATCGGCCGGTTGGTGGTTCAGCATCTGGCGGATAAACGAGCGCGCAAGCTATTGCACCCATAGTCTAGTCGCGTCATTTCTCTCGGTAATCAGAAAGCCCCGCTTCGTCATGGTCGCGGGGCTTTTTTGTGGGAGCGAGCTTGCTCGCGATGAGGGAGTGTCAGCCAACATCAAGGGGCCTGCCAGATTGCCATCGCGAGCAAGCTCGCTCCCACAGGGATCCGGGTTGACCGAAGAATCTGTGGTCAACCCTCTACAAAGCGAAATCATGACCAGCCGCCTGTTGATCCGTGACAACTACGCCCCGGTCCAATAGATTAGTCGGCCTGAAAAAGCCCCCGGGCTTTCTCGCCCCTATTCAAGTTCAAAGAAGTAGTGAAATTTCAATGTCCGATTCCAATACCGCTGAATCCGTAGTCACCTTGTCGTCCAAAGCGGAATACGAAAACTCCATCAATCTTTCACAACACGTGCCCCAGGCCAAAACCATCAGTGAGATGGTGCTGGACGCTTTCCAGTCAACTCGTGAAAGCGACCAGATTCGCGAACTGCGCGCCGCGATCCGCCAGGCCCACGACAGCTTCGATGACGACAAGGCCTATGAACTGATGGGCCAGCTCAAGCAGCTCAAGGACGCCGAAGCAGCGGACATCGCTGCCCTGGAAGACCTGAGCAGCAAATTCCCGATCAGCCGCATCCTCTCCAGTTTCAAGGACGATCCGGCGTTCCAGGAAATCGTCTACGGCCTGGCCCTGAAGGTGCTGAACCAGACCCACCAGGCCATCAGCAACCCGAGCGGCGGCAAGAGCAAGGCCGCCAAGGCCAAGAAAGAAATCGAAGTGTTCACCATCAGCAAGGACGGCATCAGCGTCACCCTGCCGCTGCGCACGCCGCGCTCGCGCCTGAACGTCGACCGTGAAGCCCTGGAATTCCTCGGTTTCACCTTCGTCGGCGAAGGCGATGAGGCGGAACTGGAAAGCGAGACGTTCCTGGACAACAGCGGCGCCGAGCAGGCGGTCAATCGCAAGAACATCATCACTGCCCTGCAACAGCAGACGGCGTTCGACGGCTACAGCATCGCCGCGCAGTAAGGCGCCCCATCCTGATCTGTGGTGAGAGGACTGCCTGTGGCGACGGGGCTTGCCCCCGTTCGGCGGCGAAGCCGTCGTAAAACCAGCGAATGCGGTTTTCCTGCGATAACTCAAATAGCTTGATTGGGGTGGCTGCGCCACCCAACGGGGGCAAGCCCCCTCGCCACAAGTGACTCAGCCCCCCTTAAAAGCCCCGCCATCCGTGCGGGGCTTTTTATTGCCCGTGATTCGGGCAAAACCGCGATTACTCTTCCAGTATCGACGCCAGAACACCACTTCCCTTCACCCATGAGCACCACGGGTCCTCCTGCGGGGAGCGTCAACTCACTTTCCAGCCCAGACCTCAGTGGTGCAACTGCCGAGGTCATCATGAACACGCCCCCCTTGTATCGCCAGCTGGCCAACCACTACCTGGACGCAATCCGCAGCGGCACCTTGAAAACCGGTGAGCGCTTGCCCTCGATCCGATTGATGATGGAAAAACACGCCGTCAGCCTGTCAACCGCCGTACAGGTGTGCCGGGAGCTGGAAGACTATGGCGTGCTGGAGGCCCGGCCACGCTCCGGCAACTACATTCGCCAACCCGACACCGTGCCCAAGCCCACCCCGACGGCCTTGGCAGCAGCACTGGATACCAGCGTTTATGTCGGCATTCACGAACAGGTGTCTGCGGTGCTCAAGGCCAGTCAGCGCGCGACGATCAAGGTCAACTTCGCCAGCGCCTACTGCGCGCCTGAGCTTTATCCGCTGAAGACCTTGCAGGACAACATGATCAAATCCCTACGCTACGACGCCCGCCTGCTCGGCACCGCGGGCTCAACCTGTGGCAGCAGCGCATTGCGCAACATCCTGGCCCGGCGGGCACTGGCCAGCAAGACCCACCTGGCCCCCGAGCGGATCGTGATCACCAACGGCGCCACCGAAGCGATCAATCTGGCCTTGCGTGCGGTCACCCGCCCCGGCGACACCGTGGCCGTGGAGTCGCCGACTTTCTACGGCCTGCTGCAAATCCTCGAAAGCCTGAACCTGCGGGTGCTGGAAGTCCCGGCCTCGGCCCATACCGGGCTCAATCTGCAGGCCCTGCAACGGCTGCTGCAAGGCCCCGAGCGGGTCAAGGCATTGATCGTGGTTCCCAACCTGCAAAATCCGCTTGGCAGCATCATGCCGGACGCCAACAAGGCACGGCTGGTCAATCTGTGTGCCGAGCACAACACCGTACTGATCGAGGACGACACCTACGGCGACCTGGTGGACACCGAGCAACCGTTGTCCACCCTCAAACACTGGGACCGTACCGACAATGTGATTTATTGCGCCTCACTGAACAAAACCCTGGCACCGGGCATGCGCCTGGGCTGGATCTGCGCCGGCAAATGGCACGACCGCGTGGAGATGCTCAAGCATACGCAGTCCCGGAGTTGCGAAGCGCTATCGCAATTGGCGGTCAGCGAATTCATGCGCACACCGTCCTACGAACGTTACCTGCGCCGTTTACGTAAAACACTGACCGTACAACGCGCACAGATGAGCACGGCGATTACCCGCTATTTCCCCATCGGCACCAGTGTGACCCACCCCCAGGGCGGCACGCTGTTATGGGTGGAATTGCCTCGCCGGTATTCATCCATGGCGTTTTTTCACGAGGCGCTGAAGGTCGGTATCCAGATTTCCCCTGGGGATATCTTTTCCAATGCCAAGCGTTTCGATCACTTTGTGCGCATTGGCTGTGGCGCACCGTATTCGCCGCGGATTGATGAGGCTGTAGAGACCTTGGGGCGCATCCTCAAGAATCAGGGCTAACAACCCTCTGTGGGAGCGGGCTTGCTCGCGAAAGCGCTGTGTCAGACACATCAATGTTGAATGTGCTGGCGCCTTCGCGAGCAAGCCCGCTCCCACAGGTTTTTGGGGTGGGGTTCAGATCGGGGGTTGGTGCAGGCAAATGATATGTGGGTCGTCATTCCAGTGCGGGAAACACTCGGCGATCAGCGGGTCGTGGCCGGGGATGACGTGGTCCTGGCTGTCGGCCAGGCGGTCGATTTCGCTGAAGGCTTCAAGGGTTTGCGCCAGGTCATCGAGAATCGGGAACGGGCTGCGCTCACGAATGTTGACCCACAGGTGCGCGGCATCCGAGGCCAGCACAATCCAGCCGCGCCCGGTGTTCACTCGCACCACCTGGCTGCCCGGTGTGTGTCCGCCCACGGGGTGCAGGGTCACACCTGGCAACACCTCGACTGTGCCGCTGTGCAAACGCATCCGCCCTTCGAACAGCGGCGGCAGCGCCGACATCACGTCCTCGACTTCGTAGGTTTTGTTCACCGTGCGATGAGCCATTTTCGGCCCGGTGCAGAAACGCAGCTCCGCTTCCTGCAAATGCACGGTCGCCTTCGGAAACAGCCCGAGGTTGCCGGCATGATCCCAATGCAAATGGGTAAGGATCAGGTGTTCGACCTGTGCCGGATCGATGTCCAGTTGTCGCAAGGACTCCTCCGGCAGGCGGTACATCTGACGATTGCGCCGGTCCGCCGTGGCCGGTTGAAAACAGGTGTCGACCACAATCACCTGCTGCTCGTTGCGGATGACCCAGAAGTAGTAGTCCAGCGGCATCGGCGCATTCGGATCACCGCAGCAGGCGTCGTAGAGAAAATTCTCCCTGGCGGTGCGCTGGGCGTTTGCGCCGACACGGATAGCGAACACTTCGTACACAGGAACGGACATAGTCACCTCCGGGTTCAGGCGGCTGCCGTGGTTTTGAGGGCCGGACGGAAATCGAAATCGATCTGCTCGCTGATGCCCAGGTCCTGTGCCAGCTTATGCAGGCCGCTGTAGTCGCGCATGATGGTCGCGTTCTTGTTGCTCTCGCGGGTGTCGGCAATGATCAGCGCCGCATCCTCGACCCCGAGTTGCGTCAGAATCGCCTCCCACATCGAGTAGTCCTGAGCGATAAAAGCACTCAGCGCCACCGACAGGTTGCGAGCGAAAAATTCCCGCTGGGTCGGCTGCATGTTCGCGTACATGACCTTCGCCACTTCGGCCAGCACCTTGCTGTGAGCGTATTCGTCGCGGTTGTGAAGCTCGGCTACCCGACGGTTCTGCGGCTGGATGGTCTGGTCGTCTGCCAGCAGGTCCAGATAAGCGTTGACGCTGATCTCGGCCACCACCGCAAAAGTGATCGCCACCAGATCTCGCTGCCATTGCTCGGGCAGCTCTGCATGCAAGGCCTTCAGGCGCAGGTAGGTGACGGACGGCGGCAAGTCCAGATCCTGATCCAGTGCCCGCTCCAGCTTGGTCCGCTCAATGGCGCGCAGGTGCATCAGCGTGTGGTAATGCTCGTCGATCAGGGTCTGTTGCATGGCCTCGCGAAAGTGCCAGTCATCCTTGCCCAGGTACTGATTGGCGATGACGCTGAGTGCCGGGTTGACCACGTGCTCCTCGGCGGTGACGGTGCGCAGGTTGTAGCCGATCCAGCCCCAGGTCACCACGCTGCTTTTGAGCTCGTCGCTCAAGGCCTGGAATGTCGGGTGATGGAAAAACGGCACCATGCACTCCGGGTAATCCGGGCGCGCCGGGTCGAACGCTTCAATGATCTGGGCCCTGTCCGGCGCACAAACGGAGGCGCGCTTGGTCCAGGCCTGGTTGAGCCGCACGATCAGTTGATGATCGACCTGGGCGATCTCGATTGCTGTTTGCATGACGCGATACCTGTAAGACGCGTACCCGCCAAGGGGTACGCCAAAAGAATGAAGGGCGACGGAAAAATCAGGCCAGCCAGTAGCGGGTCAGGTGGCGCGCCGGGTCAGTGTAACGACTGCGGGCGTGGATCATTCGCCAGTTATCCCAAATCAGCAGGCATCCGTCGGGAATCAGCACCGGAACGTTATGCTCGACAAAGTACGCTTCGCCGAGCACGGCAAACCTGGCCAGTGGCGAGGTGCTGTTGGCGACCAGGGATTGCTGCAGGGCTTCCCTGGACGGATTCACATCGCCGTAGTGAAACTGGTTGTAGCTGAAACGGAAAATATCCCCGTCCGGCGTCGGCGTCAGGATGTATTCCTGGACCCGCCGTTGTCCCGGTTCGCCCGGTTTGGCGGTGGCGACAAACTCTACCGGCGTGTCATCGAGCCATGCGCGCAGCTGCGGTTCGCTACGTTCGAGGACGCGCAGAAATTCATAGCCGTCCACCAGGCCGGTGTGCCCGCCGCCACAGGTCGCCTGTTTATGGCAATGCAATGCCAGGTAGCGCGGCGGCGGCCCGTACACTGGCGCCTCGGTGTGCGGGCCGATGCCGTTCATGCTCTGGGAGTACGGCAAGTCTTCGTAACCCGGTTTGCGGGTAATGGGAAAAGCCATCTGGCCGTTGAACTGCGGAATGATCGGACCGAACTCATGCAAGGTGCCTACGACATCATCGGCACATTCGTCCGGGGTCAGCACCGTCCAGCCCAACGTCGACAGCTCTTCATGACGATGGCCGAGCGAAATGTAAAGTTGCGACGCAACAATCCCTTGATCTGACATGGTGAAATTCCTGGCAAGTGATCAGGCGTTTACGGTTGAGGTGTAAGCGGCAATGAAGTCACGACAGGCATCGCCCGGTCGGTAGTGCTGCTCATCAATGCTCTGCACCGGGGTGATTTCGGCGGCGGTGCCAGTGAGAAAACACTCGTCGAAGTCGCCAAGCTCTGTAGGCAAAATCGTGCGTTCGACGACCTGGTAGTCCAGCGCTTTGGCCAACTCGATCACGGTCTGCCGGGTGATACCGTTGAGAAAACAATCCGGCAGCGGCGTGTGCAGAGTCCGGTCTTTGACGAAGAACACATTGGCGCTGGTGGCTTCGGCGACATGGCCGCGCCAGTCGAGCATCAAGGCATCGTGATAACCGCAGTTCTCGGCGTCGTGCTTGCTCAGCGTGGCGATCTGGTAATGCCCGGATGCCTTGGCTTCGAACGGGCTGCTGCTCGGTGGCGGGCGGCGCCAGCTCGCGGTTTTCAAGCGGATGCCGGCCATGCGCGCCGCCGGGTCGAAATAACTCGGCCACTGCCAGCAGGCGATGGCCACGTGCACACGATTGAAGCGCGCCGAGGTGGAGATCATTTCACTGCCGCGCCAGGCCACCGGGCGCAGATAACCCTCGACCACCTTGTTGCGTTGCAGCAGTTCATGGCTCGCCGCTTCCAGTTCAGCCAGCTCATAGGGGATGGCAAAGTCCATCATTTGCGCCGAGCGATACAACCGCTCGCTGTGCTCGCGCAGCTTGAAAATCTTGCCGTTGTAGACCCGTTCACCTTCATACACGGTGCTCGCGTAATGCAGGCCATGGGTCAACACATGCAATTGCGCCCGGGACCACTCGACGAACTCGCCGTCGAGCCAGATAACACCCTCGCGTTGATCAAACGGGATACTGCTCATTTCCATATCTCCCCATTGCTGTTGATTTTTCCTACGCCGTTTCCAGCAACACCGGTATCAATTCCGGCACGGCGGCGAGCTCGGTCTGAAAGAAGAACGAACGCTCGCCGAAAGCCGGCTGCAAGTCGTCGAACCAGGTCACTTGCGGATCAAAGCGCGCATAGAACGTGCGCAACACCCATTGCGGGTTGCGTGCCTGGAGGAACTGCAAGACAAAGACCTTTTCTCCGGCGACGGTCTCGATGCCGTTGATCAACACCTTGCCGTAGAAGGTGCTCATGGACGGCCCGCGCACTGTGCGCGCCAGCCCGGATACCGTGCGGTATGCGGCCTGAAAGATCTCGAAGGCCCGGGCCAGTGGCATCGCGAAGTAGTGGCTGGGGCCGGTGTCACGCTCGACGAACATGTAATAAGGCACGGCCCCGAGCCGCACGCCTTCGGTCCACAGCGCGGCCCAATCGGCGGGGTTTTCGTTAATGTGACGGATCACCGGCGCCTGCATGCGCAGCGTCGCGCCCGTCGAGCGAATGCGTTCGATAGCCTGGCGGGCAATGGCCTGGCGGATCTCCACCGGGTGGTTGTAGTGGCCCATGATCGACAGGTTTTTACCCGCCGCGACGATACGCTGGAACAACTCCAGCAGCTCGGGCGCATCCGTGTCGCTGACAAAACGCTGCGGCCAGTACGCCACGGATTTGGTGCCGATGCGGATGCTCTTCAGGTGTGGCAAATCCAGCAGCGGTTCGATGTAACCGGCCAGCGAGCGGGTGTTCATGATCATCGGGTCGCCGCCGGTAATCAGCACGTCTGTCACTTCGCTGTGCACCTTCAGGTAACTCACCAGTTCCTGGGACTCACGGGCATTGAACTTGAGTTCTTCATCACCGATGAACTGCGCCCAGCGGAAACAGAAGGTGCAGTAGGCGTGACAGGTCTGACCGGCGCCGGGGAAAAACAGTACGGTCTCGCGGTACTTGTGCTGGATGCCCGGCAGGACTTTGCCGTTGAGCGTGACGCCGTTGTGGGTCAACTGTCCGGCCGGATGCGGGTTCATACGCAGCCAGATCGCCTCGATCCGGCGCTTGATCGCCGCGCTGTCATCCAGTTCGATCAGTTGCTTGAGCGAGGCATATTCCTCTGGCAGCAACATGTCCTTGTGGGGAAAGGTCATGCGGAAAACCGGATCGTCCGGAATGTTGTTCCAGTCGATCAGCGTGCCCAGCACGTATTCATTGGTACGAAACGGCATGACCCGGGCCACGACGGTCATGGCCTCCTGCAACGCCGGCGTCAGCTTGTGCCAGTAAGGTGTATCGCGGATAGTGCGTGAGTTATAGGGTTTGTAGCGTTCGTGCTCCGACAGTCCTTGCATGGCCGCGCTCCTGGTGATTGCCCTGAGTGTTGTTAGGCGATGGCCGGCGCTTTGCGCTCTATGTCCATCCACGCCCGGACGCTGTCGCGATCCCACTGGCGACGCACATAGGCTGCGAGCCGGGCAGGCACTGGATCGCCGTTGGCAACCAGTCGGTTGAGCATGATTGCCAGGTCGGTGTCGGCAATGCTCCAGTCACCGAACAGATGCTCGGCACCCTCTTCCAGCAAATGGTCGGCGGCGAAGAACAAGCGCTCGACGGCGGCTTGGGCATCGGCGCTCAGGGGCGCATCTTTTTTACCGAAGTAAACCAGGTCAAACGGGCGCTCCTTGCGTACCACCAGCAAGTCACTGCGCAACCAGGCCTGCAATTGACGGGCACGGGCGCGCTGCTGGAGGTCCTGTGGATAAAGTTTTTTATGCCCCGGGGAAAGTTCATCGAGGTATTCGGCAATCGCCGATGATTCCGACAAGGCAAAATTGTCGTGAACTAACGTGGGAATCTTGCATGTCAGCGAAAGATCGCGATAACTCGCCAGATAGTTCTCACGAGCCTTTAGATCAACCGTAACAAGTTCAAATGAAAGTTGCTTTTCCTTGAGCGCGACAAAAGCCGACATTGCGAAAGCGCTGACATAATCAGCGCCAACGTACAGTTTTAGCTTCCTGTTTTCCATAGAACACTCCATTCACCGACTGTAGGGATTAACGTGCATTTGAAGTGATCGTAGTTAGTTGAACGAAGGCTGAATAGATACAGAATCTGCCCGTTTCAATCGATACAGAAAGTTGTTTTTTACCGGCAGACACGCAGCCAAAACCGCTGCAACGGGGGATACGGGGGCAGGCCTGTAAAACAAAAAAGGGAGCCAACGAAGGTTGGCTCCCTGGGCTGATTCGGCGGGAAATTACGGCTGGGTGGTGATCAGGCCATGGCTGTCGGCGAAGTTCGAAAGCAGTGCCATTTGTGGCATGTTGCTCATGTTCAGCATCGCCAGAGGCTCGTGTTTGCTGGTGTTGACGAAGCCATGCCGGGTCCAGGCCGGCACCAGCAGCACGTCGCCGCTGCTGACGTTGACCTCATCGGCATCGCCGAGGGTCAGCACGCCGCTGCCGCACTGGATGACAAACAGATGCCACCAGGAATGGGCATGGCCATTGAGCGTTACGCCTGGGTTCAGCCATTGCATGGCGATCGCCATCCCAGGTGTCACTTCACAGCCCTCAATGCTCTTGTCGTGAGCCAACGCGACAATATCAACGTCGCTGGCTTCAAGGGATTGACGCAAATCCGTTAGTTCGGTGCCTTTCCATACCTTGGGACTTGACGGTCGATGATGCAGGCTCTGACGAAAATCCTTATATGAAAAAAACGCACCTTGAAAGTTATCCATTCACACGCCCTTTCTTTTTATTCCCCATACTTTAGCGCTAAACCTTAAGTTAACGGTTCAGCGCTGTAAAGCCGGGGGAATAATTTATAGAACCGATGGGCGCAAGGCGGCGATCATGTCCACTTCAATCGCCGCATTCTTGGGTAACTGATACACACCTATCGTGGTACGTGTATGTTTACCGGCATCGCCAAGTACATGGCTGAACACATCCGAGGCGCCGTTAGCTACTTCGCTTAAATCGACAAAATCCGCCGTGGACTTCACATAGACCGTTACCCGGATCAATGACTTGATCTTGTCCAGCGAACCAATGGCATCGACGATCAGCGCCAGGCCGCGCATCGCGCTGATGCTGGCCGCCGCTTGCGCATCGGCCATATTGAGGTCCAGCCCGACCCGGCCAGGGTAATGGATTTTGCCGTTCATGCGCGGCACCAGGCCGCTGATGTACAGCTCATCGTGATGGCGGATCAGCGGCGCGTAATGCCCGCCTGCGGTGTTTTCGCCGTAAATGTCATAACCAAACTCTTTGGCCAGGGCGATGAAGCGTTCATCGCAGGTCATGTGCTGGATCATTGATCGAATCCTCTTAATCAGTAATGCAAAAATCCTGGTCCTTGCGGGCTCAACACACGGCGCGGGTGGCCGGTGCCTGGCAAGTGACGTCAATACGGGACTCAATTGCCTCGGCCAGGCGCAACAGGTCGTTGCTCAGTTGCTCGTAGTGTTCGTTGAACAACACGATGTGACCGATGAATGAGAAGTTGTCTTTGACCAACGCGCTGACCGAGTCGCCGATACGTTTGGCGTACTGCCCTTCCACCAGGTCGATACGCAGTGCGCGGGCCAGGGCCTCGATATCAGGCGTTGCACGCAGGATGCCGCCGGTCGGTGCCCTGAGCAGGCGAATGCCGCAGTAGCCGCGAGCCACTGGCTCATATTGTTCAGTCTTGCCTTCCACCGCCCAGCGCACCCAGCGCTCCCACGGATCGAAATTGACGAAGGATCGTTTGGCCAGGTCCCAGATGTGCATGCCGCCGGGACGCATGTTGGTTTCCACTGCGGAGGTCAGGTTGTCGCTGCGCAGGAACACTTCGTTGTGCCAGGCACCATTGTCCCCGGACACCAAACCGGACATATGCCGGCCGGCTGCCAACAAACGCGCCTGTATCTCAGCCGGAAGCGGTGCCGGTACGACTTGCTGGATCTCCGCGCGGTAGGCGCCTTCGGTGGTGGTTTTTTCAGTGACCCAGGTGCTGCCGGCCACGCAGTCCCAGCTGTATTCGCGGGCGTTCTGCACCAGCTCTTCAAGGACGATGCCGCCTTCACGATAAGGCTTCAGGGCGAGCCAGGCGTCATCGCATTCCGAAGGGTGATGGATGACGCGACAGCCTCGGCTGGCGCCTTCGCAGGCCGGTTTTATGAAGGCCCTGCCGCCCAGTTCGACGACCCTTTGGCGCAGTTCCGGCAAACTTCCGACCCGCACGGAAAACACCGGTCGATACTCTTCGGGTGAGGTGCAGGCCGCCGCTTCAAGCCGGCGAAAGATCTGCTTGTCCAGGCCCGCCCGCGCTTCGTCCGGGGTAATGCCCGGCAGGCCGAAGTGACTGGCCAGCGCTGCACCGAGCAGCACACCACGATCGGAGAACGGCAGTACGCCGATCAGCCTCCAGCTGTCGGCGTTCAGGCACCCCACCACCAGTTCAAGGGATGTCGTCACATCCTTCTCGGCCAGTGAAGTGCTGCAAACGTGATCGGCCACCTGGTCGTCATGGAGCTGAATTTTCTCGACCAGCAGGATGAGCCTGGCGTTGTAGAGCGACTTGCACAGCTCGCGCAGTTTCTGGATATCGTGAACCCGATTGCCGTTGTAACCGACCACTACTACGCATGAAGTCGTATTCATGATGTCCCCCGACTTGCAAAGTGAAAATCGCAACTGCGATGACTCAGTCATGCAACGACGCATTGGATTTACGGTTGAGCCAGTACCAGGCCAGGATCCCTCCGGCCCCGATAACGGCCAGCACCAGCGCGTTGTATGGCGCCGGCACAACCCGCATGATCAACACCGTCAACCCGGCCCCGACGCCCAGGGATACCTCCTTGACGAACATGTTGTTCTGCTTGACCGAAAAGTAATCGAGGTAGCTGAACGCACATTCGGCGATGGACAGCAGCGCCACCCAGATCAGTGCACCGGCGAGGGTTTCGACGTGGAACGCGGCGGGTGAAGACAGCACGGCAAAGCCACCGACGATGATCCCGATCACCGCCACGACCTTGAAGCGCCCGGTGCGCTCGATCAGTTTCATCACCGGCACCTGGGCAAACACCACCACGGCGCTGTTGAGGATCAGCATCAAGCCGTACCAGGCTGGCAATTCACCAGTCTTGAGCAGAATCGCTTGCGGCAGGATCGAGAACACCCCGAACAGCTTGATGCCCATGATGATCCCGGCGATCACCCACGGCAGCTTGTTGCCCCAGTTGCTACCGACCTGACTGGCCGGGCGGGCTACCACCGGTTCGCTGGTGAAGGTCGCACCGAGGGCGATCGGCAGGCACAGCAACACGAAGGCCGCCGCGCCGAGGAAAAACATGGTCGGGGTGAGTAGCGGCGACAACAGGATCAAACCGGCCACCAGGCTGCCCATGTTCATGGCCACGCGGTTGTAGGCTGCACCTTCCTTGGTCTGGGCCGCTTCGCTCTTGATCAGGTAACCGGCAATGGCAATGCCGTAGGCAAACAGTGCGGCAGCAAACATCACCATGCCTTGATTGCTGGTCAGTGCCAGCAATACCAGGCCGAGCCCGGCACACAGTAGCGTGACGCTCAGGGAGCGACGACCAAGCACCAGCAAAGTCAGGGGCAACAGCAGCAACAAGGCGCGATATCCGAGGGCCAGAATGCTGTTGGTGGCGGTGTCGAGCCAGACGTTGGCCTTGCCCAGCACTGCGAACAGCGACACGGCGGTGATGATCCGGATCGTGAACAAACGCAGGTTGATGACCGGTTTAGCGACCGCGATCGTTGTTTCGACACTCATGCAACACCTCATGAACCACGCGATTGCCGCCCAGTAAAGGTCGACCATCAGAAAAGTCTGTAAGGGCATGGTAGAGACAGAGGCTTGTCCTGATCAGAGCAAGTTCGTATAGAATCCAACGAACTTTACTGCCGGAGAGACCAGTAAAATGCAGGTTCAACGTGCAGTCATTGCCGCCATTGAATTCCAGCCCGGCGCGCCGCTGGTGCAGCAGATCGTCGATCAACTGACCCAGGCCATCAGCACGGGCGGCCTGCCCCACGGCGCCAAGCTGCCGCCGATTCGCGAACTCTCCGACTTGATGAACGTGGGCAAATCCACGGTGGTCGATGCGCTGGACCGCTTGCGGGCCAAGGGTCTGGTGGTGTCGCGCCAGGGCTCGGGGCATTACGTGCATCGCTCCGAAGCGGCGCTGAAAAGTGGCACCGGCCCGGACCTGCAACCCCAGGACACCCTCAGCGTGGTACGCCGTGCCCTGTTGCTGGACAACGGCGCGTTGCGCCCCGGCTGCGGGTTTCTGCCGACCTCCTGGCTGCCCGCCGAAGAATTGCAGAAAGCCGTGCGCGGCACCCTGCGAGCGACGTCGTTGCGCATGGGCGAGTACGGCGTGGCGGGCGGTTACTTGCCGTTGCGCCAGGCCTTGCGGGTCAAGCTGGCGACTTTCGGCATCGAAGCGCCGGTGGATCAGATCATCACCACCGCCAACACCATGCAGGCCATCGACCTGCTGATGCGCCTGCTGGTCAAACCCGGCGACACCGTGCTGCTCGACGACCCCTGCTATTTCAACATGCACGCCAACCTGGCGTTGCACGGGGCCAGGGTCATCACCATCGCCCGGGATTGCGACGGCATGGACCTCGACGCGTTCGAGCAACTGCTGATCGCCCACAAACCCGTGCTGTACATGACCAACAGCACGTTGCATAACCCCACCGGCCACTCGTTCACCCCGGCCCAGGTCTACCGCTTGCTGGAACTGAGCCACCGCCATGGCTTCCACATTGTCGAAGACGATTTGTACTGCGACATCCAGCAACGCCGCACCCCGCGCCTGGCGGCGAGCGGGCTGGACAACGTGAGTTATGTCTCCGGTTTCTCCAAGACCCTGACCGCCAACAGCCGCGTCAGCTACACCGTGCTGTCACCGCAACTGGCGGCACGCATGGTCGCGCTGAAAATGGCCTGCGGTGGCGTGACCTCGGAGCTGGCAGAGCAGATTACGTGCACCATGCTCAGCGATGGCAGCTATGCCAAACATGCGCGGCGCACGGTGGATCGGTTGTATGAATCCAACAGCCGTGTGGCCGGTTGGTTGGCGGAAGCCGGGTGTTCGCTTTCCTCGTTGCCCGGCGAGGGCGTGTTTATCTGGGCGCGATTGCCGGAGGGCCTGCACGCCGAGAACCTGGCTCGACAAGGCCTGGAGAACAATATGGTATTGGCGCCGGGCACCTTGCTGAGCAAAGCCCCGAATGCCAGTCAGTTCCTGCGCTTCAACGTAGCCCACAGCGACAGCCTGCAGGTGCGCGAGCGGTTTTTCCGCCTGCTCGAAACACAAAATAAATAACTGAGCCCCTAATCCTGTGGGAGCGGGCTTGCTCGCGAAGAGGCCGTCACATCCAGCATCAATATTGCCTGACACACCGCCTTCGCGAGCAAGCCCGCTCCCACAAGGGTTCAGCGTCGCACTTAAAACTGGCGGCACCACCGATCCAATGTGGGAGCGAGCTTGCTCGCGATGGCGGCAACTCGATTCATTTGAAACACCAACAAAAAGCCCCGCTCTTCTCTCGAAGGCGGGGCTTTTCAATTCAGCATCCGACGCTTACGGCGCGTACGTCAGCAACAACTCCGTCGGCACTTTGAAGTCCAGGGACATCATCACGCTCAACGCGGTAATGGTGAAGATCGAGAACACGAACAGCTTGCGTGCCCAGACCGTGTCATCCACTGCCTTGTAGCCGGTCCAGGCCATGTACAGCCAGTACATGCCCATGGCCGCGGCGACGGCGAGGTAGCTCATGCCGGCGTAGCCGCTGAAGGTCAGCATCAAGGTCGCCACGAGGAAGGCCAGGATGTAGATCAGGATGTGCTTCTTGGCCACCTGGATCCCGCGCTTCACTGGCAGCACCGGAATCGATGCGGCCAGGTAATCGTTGAAGCGGAAGATCGCGATGGCGTAGGAATGCGGCATCTGCCACAGGCTGAACATCACCAGCAGGGTCAGTGCGGCCATGTCGAAAGTGTTGCTCACTGCGACGTAGCCGATCACCGGCGGCATCGCGCCCGACAGACTGCCCACCAGCGTGCCGTGAACCGACTTGCGCTTGAGGTACAGGCTGTAGAAGCCGACGTAGATGACGAAGCCGATCACCGCGAACAGCGCGGCCAACGGGTTGGCCACCTTGTACAACAGGGCAACGCCGGCGACACCCAGGACGGTCGCATAGATCAGGGCCAGTTTCAGGGAGATCAAGCCCTGGACCAGCACCCGGTTCTTGGTGCGTTCCATCTTCAGGTCGATGTCGCGGTCGATGCAGTTGTTGAACACGCAACCGGAGGCAACCACCAGGGACGTGCCGATCATGGCGGCCAGGAAAATGGCCAGATCGACATGCCCTTTGGAGGCCAGGAAAAATCCGCCTGCCACAGAAAGCACGTTACCGAAAATGATCCCCGGTTTGGTGATTTGGATAAAGTGCTTAAGGGACATGCGGATCTACCTCACTTCGCCATCATGAACGTGTGGATGCTGAACATGATCCACAGCGACAAGCCAACCAGCAGGACAATCACGATCGCGGCAAAGACAAACGCAATCACGTTGTTACGCTGCGCGGCCGAACGGTCCAGGTGGAGGAAGTACACCAGGTGCACCAGCACCTGAATGACCGCGAATGCCAGGACGATCAACAGAGTGATCGACTTCGGCAGCGACGGGTACATCACCAGACCGAATGGAATCAGGGTCAGGATTACCGACAGGACGAAGCCAATGACGTAGGACTTGACGCTGCCGTGACCGGCGTCGTCGTGGCCATGGTGGGAATGAGCGTTAGCCATTTACATAGTCCCCATCAGATAAACAACCGTGAATACACAGATCCACACAACGTCCAGGAAGTGCCAGAACAGGCTCAGGCAGCTCAGACGGGTCTTGTTGGTCGCCGTCAGGCCGTTTTTCTGCACCTGATACATCATGATCGCCATCCAGATCAGACCGCTGGTCACGTGCAGACCGTGGGTGCCGACCAGGGTGAAGAACCCGGACAGGAAGCCGCTGCGGCTAGGGCCGTAGCCTTCGGAGATCAACATGTGGAACTCGTTGATCTCCATGCCGATGAAGCCGGCACCGAACAGGAAGGTCAGGGCCAGCCAGCCCAGGACCTGCTTCTTGTTGCCACGGAAGAACGCCAGCATGGCGAAGCCGTAGGTGATCGAACTGAACAACAGCAGAGCGGTTTCGCCCAGCACGTATGGCAGCTCGAAGATGTCGTGGCCCGACGGGCCACCCGCTACGTTGTTAACCAGTACCGCGTACGCTGCGAAGATCGACGCAAACAGAATGCAGTCGGTCATCAGGTAGAGCCAGAAACCGAATACGGTCATCTCGCCCGAATCGTGGTGATGGTCATCATGCCCATGTCCATCGACATGGGTGTGTCCAGCATTGGTCACTAAGTTCGACATGGTTTAAGCCTGTTCCAACGAGGTTTCAACACGGGTGGCAGTGGCTGGGACTTTCCCGGCTGCTACCAGACGCTTGTGCTGCTCGGCTTCGATGCGCTCGATCACGTCGACCGGCACGTAGTAGCCTTGATCATCACGGGCCGCGTGGATCACGAAGTAGATCACGGTGCCGGCGAGACCCGCGATTGCCAGCCACCAGATGTGCCAGATCATCGCGAAACCGAACACGGTCAACAGTGCGCCCATGACCACACCGGTCGCGGTGTTGTTTGGCATGTGGATCGGTTCGTACTTGGCCGGAGCCTTGTATGCAGTGCCGTTTTCCTTGGCTTCGGTGAACGGATCGACCACGTCGGCTTTTGGCAGAACAGCGAAGTTGTAGAACGGTGGTGGCGACGAGGTCGACCATTCCAGGGTGTGTGCATTCCACGGATCGCCGTGTTCGCACATGTTTTCCGGCTTGTTGCGGTCACGCACGCTGACGTAGAGCTGGATCAGCTGGCAAGCGATGCCCACAGCGATCATCACCGCACCGAACATGGCGACGTACAGGTACGGCACCCACTCAGGGTTGGTGGTGGCGTTCAGACGACGGGTCATGCCCATGAAGCCCAGAGCGTAGAGCGGCATGAACGCGACGAAGAAGCCGGAGATCCAGAACCAGAATGCTGCCTTGCCCCAACCTTCGTGCAGCTTGAAGCCGAACGCTTTAGGGAAGTAGAAACCGAAACCGGCGATGTAACCGAATACCGCACCGCCGATGATCACGTTATGGAAGTGCGCGATCACGAACAGGCTGTTGTGCAGAACGAAGTCGGCACCCGGGATGGCCAGCAATACGCCGGTCATGCCGCCGATGGCGAAGGTCACCATGAAGCCCAGGGTCCATAGAACCTGGCTGGTGAAGCGCAGACGGCCCTGGTAGATGGTGAACAGCCAGTTGAATAGCTTCACACCCGTCGGGATGGAAATCAGCATCGTCGCCAGACCGAAGAAGGCGTTGACGCTGGCACCCGAACCCATGGTGAAGAAGTGGTGCAGCCAAACCATGAAGCCCAGGATCGAGATCGCGCCCGATGCGTAGACCATCGAGTGGTGGCCGAACAGTTTCTTGCCGGTGAACGTCGAGATGACCTCGGAGAAGATACCGAACGCCGGCAGAATCAGGATGTAAACCTCAGGGTGACCCCAAGCCCAGAACAGGTTGACGTACATCATCGGATTGCCACCAAGTTCATTGGTGAAAATGTGGAAATCCATGTAACGGTCAAGCGTCAGCAGCGCCAGGGTGGCGGTCAGGATCGGGAACGAAGCCACGATCAGGACGTTGGCCCAGGTGCAAGTCCAGGTGAAGATCGGCATGTCCATCAGCTTCATGCCAGGGGTACGCATTTTCAGTACGGTGGCCAGGAAGTTGACCCCCGTCAGCGTTGTCCCCAGACCCGATAGCTGTAGCGCCCAGATGTAGTAATCCATCCCCACGCCAGGGCTGTATTGCAGACCCGACAGCGGCGGATAGGCAACCCAGCCGGTCTTGGCGAATTCGCCGACGCCCAGGGACAGGTTGATCAGCACCACGCCGGAAACCAGCAGCCAGAAGCTCAGGGAGTTCAGGAACGGGTAGGCAACGTCACGCGCGCCGATCTGCAGCGGCACTGCAAGGTTCATCAGGCCGGTGAAGAATGGCATCGCCATGAAGATGATCATGATCACACCGTGAGCGGTGAAGATCTGGTCATAGTGTTCAGGTGGCAGGTAGCCAGGCGAACCCTCGGTGGCCATGGCCAACTGGGTACGCATCATGATGGCGTCGGCAAAGCCGCGTAGCAGCATGACCATGGCGACGACGATGTACATCACGCCGATTTTCTTGTGGTCGACCGACGTCAGCCACTCGGTCCACAGGTAGGTCCACTTCTTGAAGTAGGTGATTGCAGCGAACAACGCCAGACCACCGAGCGCGATCATGGAGATGGTCACCATGACAATTGGCTCGTGGAACGGGATCGCTTCCCAACTTAATTTACCAAACATCGTTTACTCCTCTGCCCCGGCAGCTGAATGCGAGTTCATGTCCGTAGCGGCCACTTCTTTCTCTTTCTTCTCGTGGTGCACCTTAGGACCCGGTTTCATGCCTTCGTACTTGTCGACGATGGTCTGGAACAGGTTCGGCGTCACCGAGGAGTAGAGCTCGACTGGGTTGTTCTGGCTTGGCTTGGAAAGGGCTGCGTATTCAGCTTGTTCAAGCTGTTTAGGTGCCTTTTTGACTTCACTTACCCAGGCGTCGAAATCTTCCTGAGTCGTTGCGATCGCTTTGAATTTCATACCGGTGAAACCAGCGCCGCTGTAGTTGGCGGAGATACCGTCCATTTCAGCGTTTTCGTTGGCGATCAGGTGCAGCTTGGTCTGCATGCCCGCCATCGCGTAGATCTGGCCACCCAGAGCAGGGATGAAGAACGAGTTCATCACGGCGTCGGAAGTGATCTTGAAGTTGACCGGGGTGTGCGCCGGGAACACGATCTTGTTGACCGTGGCGATGCCTTGTTCCGGGTAGATGAACAGCCACTTCCAGTCCAGTGCGACCACTTCGATGGTCACCGGCTTCACGTCGGATTCCAGTGGCTTGTACGGGTCCAGGGCGTGGGTCGACTTGTAGGTGACGTAACCCAGGGCAATGATGATCAGCACTGGAACAGCCCACACCGCGATCTCGATCTTGGTGGAGTGGTTCCATTTCGGGGTGTAGGTAGCGTTGGTGTTGGACGCGCGGTATTTCCAGGCGAACAAGAAGGTCATGATGATGACCGGAACCACGACCAACAGCATCAGCAGCGTTGCGGTGATGATCAGGTTTCGCTCGTCCAGACCAACCTGGCCCTTGGGATTGAGCAAGGTCATGTTGCAGCCTGACAGCAACAATGTGCCGATCAGCGGCAATAAGCCTAGTAGTCTGGGGTACCTGTTTTTACTCATCTCACGACCTCTAAAGCAGCTTGCGCAATGCAGTTGGGTTTTGATCGCCAACACTTCACCCTGCCAAGGGTTGGCATTTTCTTGGATTGAATAAGGGCATGCCCGTCGTGCGTCAGACGCGTTTCGACAAATCCTGGGCCTGCGGCGAGTTCTTATTCGAATTCGTGGTCAAAGGCCTTGTTACAGACCAATTCCATTTGGTGCGGGTAGTTTTGGAGGCTCCGACACCAGGGCGTCGCATGAAGCCACTGGACCTCTCGACACCCTTTCTGCCTGACTCCTGGTTAAGGATTGAGCAGTGTCGGGTATTCAGTGCGGGCGATTGTAGTTATGTAGCGTTTCATAAACCATGTCTCATCCCGAAATAATTTTTATCCGATGCGGCAACAATCATTAACCAATTCCGCAAAAGTGGCGCATCTTATCGAAATTGATTCTCAACAAAAACACCAAAATAAGTAGGCCTACCACCCGCAGTTCAGACAGTATCGAAAGCTTGCACACCTCTATCGATGTCGCCCAAACCCCGATATGACAAGGGCTCTGGCAATTCGCCGATGCCTGTTAAAACTGCCTGCTTCAGCTCGATCCGGCGAACATCGGCAACGCTGAATATTGGCCAATTTCGTTACGCATCCACGCGCCAATCCGTCTCCGGCGAATGCCCTGCGACACGCGCTCTGTGACAACATGTCGCACATGTGTCGCACCCTTGGCTGCCACACATCAGGGACTTTTTACCCGGCCTCTGAAGTGCGTTCTTCAAGCGCAAAATGCCCCGGACCTCTCATCGGGGACCGGGGCATTTTTTGTCCGACAATGCGTGTCGACAGAGGATCTCAGCGCAGCGCCTTGCGGTTACGCGAAGTCAGCAGCGGCACCAGCACCACGATCAGCACGAAGGCAACCAGCGCCCACTGCGCCAGCGACAGACCGAGGATCGGCGGATACGGCGTGGAGCAGAAACCATCGACCTGGAAGCCCAACGGGAAAATCTTCGCCAGCGGTAGACCATCGACAATCGGTTGCAACACATCGATGCCGCAGCTGACAGCCGGATAGAACTGCGTATAGACGTGATGCCCGGCAACGCCGACGCCTGCCAGCGCGCAGATCACCACCAGGGTTTCAAACACCGTGATGCTGCGACGGGTGCGCATGGCGGCGCCAATGAAGGCAAAGATCGCGATCAGCAGCAACGCGTAACGTTGCAGGATGCACAGCGGGCAAGGTGCCTCGCCCAGAACAATTTGCATGTACAGCGCGCCGCCGATCAGCGCCAGGCAAATGATGCCCAGCAACACCAGATAGCGCCGTTCACGCCCCAACCGCATGGTTTCCTCGCTCATCGCGTTTCCCTTGAAAATTTCGATTGCCCGCCAGTCTACACGCTGGCCCGGACCTTTGAGAGTCTGGAGCATGTCAGGGGGATTCGGGGGGAATAGACGATAAGGCGGTTAAGAAGGGATTAACTTTCGAGCGTTTTTTTCAATTCAGGACCGCAGTGTGGCATTCGCGAGCAAGCCCGCTCCCACATTGGTCCGTGTCGCTCACAGATCAAATGTGGGAGCGGGCTTGCTCGCGAAGCAGGCGACTCGGTCCCCCGAGTCGCCGCAACCGCTTACTCCAGGGCCGCTGCCGGCCCGAAGAACTCGTAGCGGCTTTGCGCCTCCGGCACGCCCAGTGCCTTGAGGTGACGCTTGATGGACGCCATGAAACCTTTCGGCCCCAGGAAGTAAGCATCCAGGTCACGCTGCTCCGGCAGCCATGCATGCAACTGCTGCTGGCTCAACAAACCGACCTTGTGCGCCGCCGGGCTCACGCCGTCGTCCTCGGAATAGCAATAAAAACGCTTGAGCTGCGGATGACGCTCGGCCAGGCCATCGATCCAGTCGCGGAACGCGTGAACGCTGCCGTTGCGCGCACAGTGGATGAAATGCACCGGCCGCCGGGTTTCCAGTGCCGCTTCGAGCATCGCCAGGGTCGGGGTGATGCCGACACCGCCGCTGATCAGCACCAGCGGTTTATCGCTGGCGGTGAGGATGAACTCGCCCGATGGCGGGAACAACTGGATGCTGGCTCCGACATGCATCTGGTCGTGCAGGTAGTTGGAAGCGCGGCCACCGGCTTCACGCTTGACGCTGATGCGGTACTGGCCTTTGTTCGCCAGCGCCGACAGCGAGTAGTTACGGCGAATCTCTTCACCATCGAGGATCAGTTTCATGCCGATGTACTGGCCGGGTTCTGCCGCCAGGATCGGGCCTTTGTCGGCGGGTTCGAAGTAGAACGAAGTGATCTCGGCGCTTTCCTCGACCTTATCTACCAGGATGAATTCCCGCGCCCCGCGCCAGCCGCCGTGGGCCTGTTCTTTTTGGTCGTAGACGCTGGCTTCGGCACCGATCAGGATGTCCGCCAGTTGGCCGTAGGCCGCGCCCCAGGCCGCGATCACTTCAGGGGTGGCGATCTCTTCGCCCAATACTTCGGCGATCGCTCGCAGCAGGCAGCTGCCAACAATCGGGTAATGTTCCGGCAAGATCTGCAGGGCCACGTGCTTGTTGATGATCTTCGCCACCAGGTCGCCCAACTGGTCGAGTTGGTCGATATGGCGCGCATACATCAATACGCCGTTGGCCAGGGCACGCGGCTGGTCACCGCTGGCCTGGTGGGCCTGGTTGAACAGCGGGCGGACTTCCGGGTATTCGGAGAGCATCATGCGGTAGAAGTGCGTGATCAGCGCTTCACCACCGCTTTCGAGCAGCGGCACGGTGGATTTGACGATGGCACGGTCTTGAACGCTCAGCATAAGGTGACTCCTGGAGTTCTTGGGTTGCTAACGGGTTACCCTTTGCTTATCAGTTTCCATGCCAACTATTTAATCGTTGTAAATCAACATGTTAATAACAACATAGTCATTTAGACACTGCCTGGCTTATAGTCATACCGACTACACGGAGTCACTATGACTGCAAAACCCTTGCTCACCGCCCTGCTGCCCCTGGTCGCCGACCTGTCCCGCGAACTGCCCGAAGGCGAGCGTTATCGACGCCTGCTGGAAGCCATGCGCGCCCTGCTCCCGTGCGACGCCGCCGCGCTGCTGCGCCTCGATGACGAATGGTTGGTGCCACTGGCCGTCGACGGCTTGAGTACCGACACCCTCGGCCGACGCTTCAAGGTCAGCGAGCACCCGCGTTTCGAAGCGCTGCTTAGCAGCCCCGGCCCGACCCGCTTCGCTGCCGACTGCAACTTGCCCGACCCTTATGACGGCCTGGTCGATGGCCTGGATGATCATCTGGAAGTCCACGACTGCATGGGTTGCCCGTTATTCATCGACGAGCGTCCGTGGGGCCTGCTGACCCTCGATGCCCTCAATCCGGAGCAGTTCGAACCGATCGAACTGGGCGCGCTGGAAGCCTTCGCCAGCCTTGCCGCCGCCACCGTCAACGCCGCCGAACGCATCGAGCGGTTGAACAATCGCGTCGAGGACGAACATCAGCGTGCCGAGGTCTACCGCCAGGCCAGCGGCCAGCAGCACCGCGAGATGATTGGCCAAAGCAAAGCCCATAAAAGGCTGATGGAAGAAATCAATCTGGTGGGCGGCAGTGACCTGACTGTGTTGATCACCGGCGAAACCGGGGTCGGCAAGGAATTGGTGGCCCAGGCCATTCACGACGCTTCGTCCCGTGCCGACAAACCGATCATCAGCCTCAACTGCGCCGCATTGCCCGATACCTTGGTGGAAAGCGAGTTGTTCGGTCATGTTCGCGGCGCCTTCACCGGGGCGATGAACGACCGCCGTGGCAAGTTCGAGCTGGCCAATGGCGGCACGCTGTTTCTCGATGAGGTCGGTGAGTTGTCGTTGACGGTGCAGGCCAAGTTGCTGCGTGTTTTGCAGAGCGGTCAATTACAGCGACTGGGCTCGGACAAGGAGCATCAGGTCGACGTGCGCCTGATCGCGGCGACCAACCGTGACCTCGCCGAAGAAGTGCGCAGCGGCCGCTATCGCGCCGATTTCTATCACCGTCTCAGTGTTTACCCGCTGCTGGTCCCGGCCTTGCGCGATCGCGGGCGTGATGTGTTGCTGCTCAGCGGTTACTTCCTGGAGCAGAACCGCTCGCGCATGGGTCTCAACAGCCTGCGCCTGAATAGCGACGCCCAGGCCGCGCTATTGGCCTACGACTGGCCCGGCAATGTACGCGAGCTTGAACACTTGATCGGCCGCAGCGCCTTGAAAGCGCTGGGCAACTGCAAGGAACGGCCGAAGATTCTCAGCCTGAGCGCGACTGATCTGGATCTGCCCAACGCCAATGTTGAAGCCACTGCCGAGCAACCCGCCGCCCTTGTAACGCAAGCAGTGACCGGCGACTTGCGCGAGGCTACCGAGCGTTATCAGCGTCAACTGATCGGCGCCTGCCTGGAACGGCATAACAACAACTGGGCCAGCGCGGCGCGTGAGCTAGGCCTGGATCGGGCGAACCTGGGGCGGATGGCCAAGCGGTTGGGGATGAAATAGTGTTTTTCAGTGTCGAGTGAAATCTTGTGGCGAGGGGGCTTGCCTCCGTTGGGTCGCGAAGCGGCCCCAGCTTTCCACCAATCAAACCGAGTCGCTGGATTTACGACCGCTGCGCGGCCGAACGGGGGCAAGCCCCCTCGCCACAATGGTCCTGTGTTTGGTCCGAGATGGGCATTCCCCCTAAAGCCTGCCCTCGACAAGTCGATAACCCGGCATCGAAGTTATCGGCGATCCCGAGATTGCCCGTCACCTTTTTCCTGAGAAGGTTCATATGTCCTCCAACAAAGCCCGCGCAGACTCACTTTCGCTTCTGCTGTTTACCTTGCGCAGCGGCAAGCTGATGGCGATCAACCTGCTCAAGGTCAGTGAAATTATTCCCTGCCCGCCGCTGACCCGGCTGCCAGAGTCACACCCTCACGTCAAAGGCATCGCGACCCTGCGCGGGGCGTCGCTGTCGGTGATCGACCTCAGTCGTGCCATTGGCGAGCGTCCGCTGGAAGATCCGAACGGCGGCTGCCTGATCGTCACCGATGTCAGCCGTTCCAAGCAGGGCCTGCACGTGCAGGCGGTGAGCAAGATCGTCCATTGCCTGACCACCGACATCCGCCCTCCGCCCTTCGGCTCCGGTGGTTTGCGCGCCTACATCACCGGCGTGACCTCGGTCGACGGCACCCTGGTGCAAGTGCTGGACATCGAAAAAGTCATCCACGGCATCGCCCCGGCACAAATCGAAATGGCGCCGACCGAACTGAGCATGGAAGACGCCGAATTGCTCGGCAACGCGCGCATTCTGGTGGTCGATGACAGCCAGGTCGCCTTGCAGCAATCGGTACACACCCTGCGTAACCTCGGCCTGCAATGCCACACCGCCCGCAGCGCCAAGGAAGCCATTGACTGCCTGCTGGATCTGCAAGGCACTGCGCAGCAGATCAACCTGATCGTCTCGGACATCGAGATGTCGGAGATGGACGGCTACGCCTTCACCCGCACCCTGCGGGAAACTCCGGACTTCGCGCATCTTTATGTACTGCTGCACACGTCACTGGACAGTGCGATGAACGCAGAGAAAGCGCGTCTGGCCGGGGCCAATGCGGTGCTGACCAAGTTCTCTTCGCCGGAATTGACCCAATGCCTGATCACGGCGGCAAAGGCTGTCGCCGAGCAAGGTTACTGAGTCTTGGCCGAGGAATTTGGCTGGCTGATGCGGCGCGACCTCTCTGTAGTCGTGCCGCCAGCCGATTGGCCAGCCGGCCTGCAGCTGAGCGAATACCGCCCCGAAATCGGCGCAGCCGTGCACCGTTTGATGGAGTTCGGTTACCTCGAAGGTGGCGGCCGCGTAGCAGCGCTGGACATGTGGCAATGGCAGTTCGAAACCGACCCGGAATATGACTCGGCGCTGTGTTTCATCGCACAGGATGCCGAAGGCATCGTTGGCGTGTGCCAGTGCTGGACCAGCGCCTACATCAAGAATCTGGTGGTGCATCCACGGTTTCAGGGCCGTGGATTGGGGCGTGCCTTGTTGTTGCAGGCGTTCAAGGTGTTCCAGCAACGGCGCGAAGGATTTGTGGATTTGAAGGTGCTGGAAGACAACCACCGGGCGCGGCGCTTGTATGAAAGTGTCGGGATGCGCGCAGTCCGCCGGGAGCCGGTTCCACTCTGACACACCGCCATCGCGAGCAAGCTCGCTCCCACAGGTTACCCGTCGTACACAAAATCTGTGGCCACACTCGACCACTGTGGGAGCGAGCTTGCTCGCGATGGGGCCTGCACAACCACTTCAAAACCTTCAGGCATACTCACCTTTCGGTCACTGCCCCAAGGATGCCTGGACCATGAAAGCAGCAACCCTGACTTTTCTCTGCCTCACCGCCCTCACCTCTCAGGCCCACGCCTCCAGCCCCGACGCCTGGGCCGCCTACGACAAAGCCGTACTTGCCAGTTGTACCAAGGCCAGCGGCCTGAAGGACAGCAAACCGGTCGGCAACGCCGCGCAGTTCGATGACCGGGTCGGCTACACCGCGCTCCTGCTCCAGGGCCAGTACCCGCAAAAACACATGAAAGGCGCCCAAGGCACTGAACTGTGCCTCTACAACAAAAAGAGCAAAACCGCGTACGTCACCGAATGGGACTCTATCCGCCCGGCCGACAAGGCAAACTGAATGGCGCGTAACTTGCTTTGAAAGCGGCTTTGATGGCGGCATTCTGTCGCCGTTTCATACCCTGTGATACGAACAAACGCTCAATGAGTACGACGTTTTCCTGTGTAGGCTGCGGTAAATGCTGCAACGACCACCATGTGCCCCTGACCTTGAGCGAGGCCCGGATGTGGGCAGCCGATGGCGGTCAGTTGATCGTGCTGGTGGAAGCGTTTCTGGGCAATGGCCTGGGTCTGCCGGCGCAACAACGGGAACACGCCGAACGCCGTTCGGCAGCGGTGCGCAGCGGCGAATCCGATGCGTACGTGGCCATCACGTTCGCCGCCTACAATGTCGGCCCCTGCCGGAATCTTGACGAAGACAACCTCTGTCGCATCTACGAACGCCGGCCGCTGGTGTGCCGCATCTACCCGATGGAAATCAATCCGCACATTCCCCTGAACATCACCCTGAAGGAATGTCCGCCCGAGTCGTGGGAAAAAGGACCGGATCTGATTGTCGGCGGCAACCTGGTCGATCAGCAGCTGGTGCAACTGATTCAGCGCTCCCGCCAGGCGGATCGCGATGATATTCAGATGAAGGATGCGATTTGCGCGTTGCTGGGCATTCGCACAACGGCCCTGAAGGGTGACGGGTTTACCGCTTATCTGCCGGATATGGCGGAGTTTGCTGCGATCGTCGACGAACTGGCTGGGCAAACGTTGCCGGAATGGGCCAGCGAATGGCAGTTTCATGTGTCAGGCGATGAAATTGCCGGGCAAGTGCTGGCCGCCGGTGCGCAAGAGGCGGCCGGTGTGCCGGCGAACTACGCGTTTATTTCATTGCGGGCGGCTTGATCCGGGATATGCGTTGTTTGTGCCGCCCCCTTCGCGAGCAAGCCCGCTCCCACATTTGATCGCATTCTCATGAAAGAACGCGTTTTCCTGTGGGAGCGGGCTTGCTCGCGAAGACGGTAGACCAGGCACCACAGAGTTAAAACTCAGCGCTTACCCATCGACCGACGAGTCCCCGGCGGCGCCATGCCAGGGGTTTTGGTGTGGCCGTTCTTGGCGCCGTTCTTGTACCACGGCTGGTTGGAGCCCTTGGCCGACGCCAGTTCGCCCGGTTTGAACGGGAACTTGAATGCTGGAATCTCGGCCTTGGTTTCGCTGTCGGCGCTGGAGTCGACGCTGTCTGGCAGCTCTGCCTGTACGTCGCTCAAGGCGTCGGCTACCGGCGGTTGTTTCGGGGATGTCATGAAAGCTCCGGGTGATGCGCAAATTGTCGGGCCCAGTGAGCGAGCCGCGAAAGGCCGCAGTATAGCGGATTAGCAGCAGCGAGCTTCAAGCGGCAAGCTTCAAGTCAAAAGCAGTGGCGATGGCTTTTGGACTTGCGGCTTGCCGGTTGAAACTTGTAGCTTGCTAAGCATTCCTCACCGCCCGACGAGCCGCCTCCATGAAAAAAACCGTCCTCGCCTTCAGTCGCGTCACGCCTGAAATGGTCGAACGCCTGCAACAGGACTTCGACGTCATCGTGCCGAATCCGAAAAACGGCGACATCAACGCCCAGTTCAACGAAGCCCTGCCCCATGCCCACGGTTTGATCGGCGTCGGCCGTAAACTCGGTCGTGCGCAACTGGAGAACGCCGCCAAACTGGAGGTGGTGTCCAGCGTTTCGGTCGGCTACGACAACTACGACGTGGCCTACTTCAATGAGCGCGGGATCATGCTCACCAATACCCCGGATGTGCTCACCGAAAGCACCGCCGACCTGGCCTTCGCCTTGTTGATGAGCAGTGCCCGCCGCGTAGCCGAACTGGATGCCTGGACCAAGGCAGGGCAATGGCAAGCGACCGTCGGTGCACCGTTGTTCGGTTGCGATGTCCACGGCAAGACCCTGGGTATCGTCGGTATGGGTAATATCGGCGCGGCCATTGCCCGCCGTGGTCGCCTGGGTTTCAACATGCCGGTTATCTACAGCGGCAACAGCCGCAAGACTGCGCTGGAACAGGAGCTCGGTGCGCAGTTCCGTAGCCTGGATGAATTGCTGGCCGAAGCCGACTTCGTCTGCCTGGTGGTGCCGCTCAGCGAAAAAACCAGGCACCTGATCAGTCATCGCGAACTGGCGCTGATGAAGCCTGGCGCCATCCTGGTGAACATCGCCCGTGGCCCGGTGGTGGATGAACCGGCGCTGATTGAAGCCCTGCAAAACAACCGCATTCGCGGTGCCGGGCTGGACGTGTACGAAAAAGAGCCATTGGCCGAGTCACCACTGTTTCAGCTGAAAAACGCCGTGACCTTGCCGCACATCGGTTCGGCCACCCACGAAACCCGCGATGCCATGGCCAACCGCGCTCTGGCCAACTTGCGCAGCGCCCTGCTGGGCGAGCGACCGCAGGACCTGGTCAACCCGCAAGTCTGGAAGGGTTGAAAAAACGGGCAGGCGTTACAAGCGCCTGCCCGTTAATTCAAAGAAAAAAACAAATCAATCTCCACTTATCAAGCAAGTATTCTGAATACACACCCTGCAATTCAGTCAATAACCAAACAATAAAACCACACGATAGACTCTCCTTACTTACCCAGGCATAACGGGAACAATAATGGAGATTAACAATCTTGAGCCAACTCACAACGAGTCAAGTCATTCGATTCAGCAAAGCCACGCTGATGTTGTTTATCAGTTTCTTTGGATTGCTGATGCTTTACAGCAACTTCACGGATTACGCGACCAACTATGAATACCTCGCCCACATCCTGAGCATGGACACCACCAGTGATAGCCAGAAATACAGCTACAGGGCTATTACCTCAGCGATGCTACATCACCGCATCTACTGGCTGATCATTACACTTGAGGTGGTCTACACCATATTTTGCGCACTCGGAACCTATTACCTTTATAAAAACATCAACGCCGGTCCGGGAGAGTTTCACGAAGCCAAAAAACCTGCACTGATAGGACTGCTGATCGCCCTCGCCCTCTATTACGTTGGTTTTCAAGTGATTGGAGTCGAATGGTTCAACATGGATGAATCGCAAACCTGGAACTACAAGGACTGGGCCCGGCAGATTGTTGATTTCATCTTTCTGTTATTAATATTCATCGCGATGAAAATCGAGCGCTGAGCCCCTCGACGCTCGATGTCACGACCTCAGGCCAGTTTGCCGCCACCCAGTACCTGGGGTGCTTTGGGTTTGCGAAACACCAGTACGTTCCCCGACATCACCAACACCAGCCCCAACAGTGCCGGCACGGTCCATTGATAACCCTCGGCAAACGCTGACACGTTGAGCGCCACCACCGGGAATAGCACCGTGCAATACGCAGCACGCTCAGGCCCCATGCGTCCGACCAGGGTCAGGTAGGCGGTGAAACCGATCACCGATCCCGGAATCACCAGGTACAACAGCGACCCGATGTAACGCGCGCTCATTTCCATCTCGAAGGGAATGCCTTTGACCAGACACCACACCGAGAGCATCGTCGCACCGTACGCCATGCCCCAGGCATTGGTGGTCAGCGGCTTGAGACCGGCCTTCTGTTGCAGGCTCGAGAGCATGTTGCCCGCCGAGAAACACAAGGTGCCGCACAGGGCCAGACCGAGACCGAGCAAGGTTTCCGGGCTGGCGGTATGCCCAGCCAATTCCGGCCAGAACAACAGCCCCAGCCCAAGCAGGCCCAGCGCACCACCCATCAGCACATTGCGGGCGATTTTCTGAGCGAAGAACACCCGCGCGTTGAGGGCGTTCCACAAGGTCGCGGTGGAAAACACCACGGCCACCAGACCGCTGGGGATCCACTGGCTCGCCGTGAGGAAGCACATGAAGTTGACGCAGAACAGGCACAAGCCCTGAGCCAGGCAGATCAGGTGCCCGCGACGGTTCATCACTTGCAGGCGTCGGCTAAGCAGCAGGATCACGAACAGCACCAGCGCAGCGAGGCCGAAGCGATAGACGATCGACACGGGAATGGCCACCACGCCCAGTTGCCACTTCAAGGCAATCCAGGTGGTGCCCCAGATCAGCACGGTCAGCAAGTACAACGAAAGGTTCATGACTAAGGCTCCTCGATAGGTGCCCAGTGTCCGGCGCAACGCCTGGGCGCACTTGCATAAACTTGCGCTTTTGTCTGGCGACAGGCTGGCAGGCACACGTCTACGGAGTAGGATGCAGGGCGTTGGATGCAGGTGTTAGAGAGCAACGATCATGGCTGCACTGGATACCCTACAAGTCTTTCAAGCTCTTAACCGTTCGCCGAATGCTCGCCTCGAGCACAGTGCCGAGCTCGGTGACGGCCTGTCTGCTGCCTTGTGGAGCAATCACCACGATGCCCAGGAATACGAAGCGCCCAGCCACCACACGTTGTCCTGTTACATAGCCGGCGGCACCGGCACCTTCCGTCGTGATCAGCCCGGCACCAAGGGCGGCCCGGACAAACTGTGCATCCTGCCGGCCGATCACCAGTCAGGCTGGGTGATCAACGGCGACATTCGCCTGGCGCACCTGTATTTCAGCCCCGAACAATTTGCCCTCGGCTGCGTCACCCTGCTCGATCGCGAACCACGGGAAATGCAGCTGCGCGAGCAGACCTTTCTCGATGATCCGCAGCAGGCGTTGCGCTTTCGGCAGTTGATTACATTGAATTGGGACGAGCCGGGCGAGCGCCTGCTCACCAGCAGCCTGGCCCACGAATTGCTCAGCCACGCCCTGCTCAGCCAAGTGAATGTACGTCAGGGCTTGCGCCTTAAAGGCGGATTGGCCGCACATCAGCGCCGGCATCTGGTGGAGTTCATCGACAGCCATCTGGACGACGCCATCAGCCTGGGTCAACTGGCGGCGTTGTGTGCATTGTCGGAATACCACTTCGCGCGGATGTTCCGCGAAAGTTTCGGCTTGCCGCCCCACCAATACGTGCTGGCGCGGCGCCTGAACCGGGCGCGGGAGTTGCTGCGCGAGACCTCGCAGCCTCTGGGCGAGATTGCACTGGCCTGTGGCTTTTCCAGTGCCAGCCACTTCACCAACCGCTTTCGCCAGGCCCTGGGTGGAACGCCTGGCGATTATCGCCAGGCGTTTTTGCGCTAGCCCCGAGCTTTTTCGTGGCCTGTACAACCGCCTTCGCGAGCAAGCCCGCTCCCACAAGGTTTGGTGGTGCTCAGCTGTTTTGTGATCACCCTTTTCCCCTGTGGGAGCGGGCTTGCCCGCGAAGAACGATGACGCGGTCTGTCGTCAGAACTCCAAGGTGCTGGACAGCGAAATCTGCCGCGAATCGCCCATCGACACAAAGAAGCGGCTCGCCGCCGAAGTGTAGTAAGTGCGGTCGAACAGGTTCTTCACGTTGAGCTGGAACTTGACCCTCTGCCCTTCGACCTTGGTGTCGTAGGTGGCGAACGCATCGGCCACGGTGTAGCCCGGCAGGTCGAAATCGTTAACCGCGTTGCCCGCGCGCTCCCCCACATAACGCGCCCCGGCGCCGACCCGCAGTTGATCACCGCCTATGACGGTGCCGAAGTCATAGACGGCCGACAACGAGCCGCTGTTCTTCGCCACGTTTTGCAGTTGATTGCCTTTGTAAACCGGGTCCTCGGTGACTTCGGCGTCGGTGTAGGCGTAACTGCCGATCATGCTCCAGCGATCGCTGAGCTGACCGCTCAAGTCCACTTCCAGGCCACGGGAACGCACTTCGCCGGCGGCACTGTAAATCGTGGTCGGGCCTTCGGCGTTGGCCACCAGCACGTTGCGTTTCTTGATGTCGAACAGCGCGATATTGCCGGTGACGCGCCCCGGCAGATCCAGCTTGGCACCCAGCTCCCAGGACTTGGCTTCTTCCGGCGCGATGCCACCGTCAAGCACGGTACTGCTGCCGCTCAGCGGCGCGATGGTCGAGTTGGGTTTGAACGACTCGGTGTAACTGCCGTAGAACGACAAGGCATCGGTGTATTTGTACACAAGGCCCGCGCGCGGCACCCATTTCTGCCCGTTGCTGTCGGTGTTGGCGTGGAACGGCACGCCTTTGCCGGCGTACTGGTCGTACGCCTGGAAACGCGCGCCGGCCACTAGAATCCACTGCTCGGTGAGGTGGATGGAGTCTTGCAGGAACACCGAATCGCTGCGCAGTTCATCGGTCTGCGCGCTGTCGGCCGCACTGACAGTGGTGCCGGGCACTTCCTGGCCATAGACCGGATTGACGTAACTGAACGTGGTCAGGCTTTTCTGGCGGATCAGGTCTTCGCGGAAGATCTTGCGGTATTCGTCGTCGATGCCGAACAGCAGGTCGTGCTGCATGCCGAGCACGTTCACATTGCCTTCTAGGCTGGCGGTGGTGAAACGATCAGTGCTGATGGCATTCCGGGTGCCGTCCATGCTGCGGGTCAGGGTGCCCTTTTGGGTGTCGATGGCGGTCACGCGCACCTGGCTGGCGTCGTAGGTTTCACGGTTCCAGCTGTAGCCGAAATGGGCTTTCCAGTTGTCGTTGAGTTCGTGATCGGCTTCGAAGTGATAGAGGTCCGAACGTCCCTCCATGTTGTTGAACGGCTCGTCGAGACGCTCATTGCGCGAGATGTCCAGTGGATGGTTGGTCCGCGGATCGATCAGCGTGCCACGGTCGAACGGCGTGAGGAATTCGCGGTGCTCATAGGAGAAAAGCAGCTGGGTGCTTTCGCCGTACCAGGCCAGGGATGGCGCGATAAGGCTCTCGCGGTGCACGCCGAAATTGCGCCAGTAATCTTCGTCTTCGTAGTCCAGCACCATGCGGTAGGCCAGCCCGGAATCGCCGAGGGCGCCGGTACTGTCGAGACCGCCGCCGCTGCCATTCTTGCTGTCGCCATAGGTCGAGCCGCGCAAGTTCAAGGCGTTGTACTGCTCAAGCTCGGGCTTCTTGCTCACCATATTGACCACGCCGCCCGGATCCTGAATGCCGTAGAGCAACGAGGCCGGCCCCTTGAGCACTTCAACCCGGTCGACGCTGGCGTTGAGACCACGACCCTGCACGATCGGCATGCCGTCACGCATGATCGAGCCGTTACGGTTGTCGCCAAAGCCGCGGACCATCACCGAATCCTGAGTGCTGCCCAAGGTGTTGGCCTGAGTAATGCCGCTGACATTCGCCAGGGCATCATCGAGATTGCGCGGAGCCTGGTCGCGGATGACTTGGGCCGGGACCACGTTGATGGTCTGCGGGATGTCCTGAATCGGCGCCGAGGAGCGCATCACCGAAGAGGTCGGTGGCGGCTGGTAGCTCATGGAATCGTCCATCACCGAAGTGATGGTGGTCGCGCCCAGGTTCAACGCGCCTTCGGTAGGCCTCGGCTCCAGGGCCATGGTGTGGCCGTCGGTACGACGGAAGGTCAAGCCCGAACCGCTGAGCAGACGTTGCAAGGCCTGTTCGGCGCTCATCTGGCCATTGATTGCCGGCGCATTGAGACCGTATGGCGCTTCATCGGTGTAGACGACGCTGATGCCGGTCACCCGGCTGAAATCACTCAAGGCCTGGGGCAGCGGTTTGGCGGCCAGGGAAAAACTGAACTGTGCATGTTGCTGGCTGTTGCCGGCTTCAGCGGCCAGCGCCACGCTCAGCGGTAACAACGCCAATGCCGAATAGCTCAACGCAGACACACTCAACCATTGTTTGACCGAACCCGATTTTGCCCTGGACTTCATGACTCATGACCTGTGTAGAACCACAACGGATGCGAATGACTCGCAGTTTCAGTCACTACACGAATGGCAATCGGGTTTACCTCAGCAAAAATTTGAAAATATTTTTACATTGAGTGATTGGGTGTCTGATCTGGCCCCTTCGCGGGCAAGCCCGCTCCCACAAGGTTCTATGTTGTCCCCCAATTTGGTGACCGACTCAAAACCTGTGGGAGCGGGCTTGCCCGCGAAGAGGCCAGCAGCTTCAACGCAAAATAATCAGATGCCCCAACACCTGATGCTGCTCAAACCCCATCACCCCCTGCAACGAACTCAACACCGCCTGCGGGTTCCTGCTCGGGAAGCTGCCACTGACCCGCCGTGTCGCCAGCTCATCGTTGAGCAACACGATTCGTCCGGGGTAATAGCGTCCCAAATCCTGAACCACATCGGCCAACGTCGCCTTGTAGTAATTGAGCCAGCCCTGACGCCATGCCAACTGCGCTTCGCTGTCCACTGCGTGGAGCTTTTGCGCCGAACTTTCGCCGTAGGCCACTTGCTGGCCGGCGGTGAGTATTTGCTGTTCGGCGTTCTTGTCCGCCGACACGCCAACCCGCCCCGACAACACCGTGACCTGCGCGCCATGGGGCTGCAAACGGACTTCGAATTGCGTGCCCAGGACCCGCGCCTGACCTTTCTCCGCCTCCACCACAAACGGCTCGCCGGTATGGGTGACGCTGAAAAAGCCGGCGCCGCGGCGCAACTGCACATGGCGCTCGCCACGGCTGAAATCCACCGCGATGGCACTGTCGGCGTCCAGGGTGACTTGCGATTGATCGGCCAGGGTCACCGTGCGAATTTCCCCTGGCGCCGAGATGTAATCCGCCCCCAGGTCATCGATCCAGCGCATCGGCTGCCAACCCGTGCCGAGGCTGATCATCAATAGCAGGCAAGCGGCCATGGCCAAGGCCCCGGACCAGCGCCCGACGGTGTTGCGCCGCGAGCGATTCATCGCCTTGAGGTACCCCTGCAAGGCAAAGGCGTCTTCATGGGCGAGGGTGCGCGCCGGCACTTCGCTCAACTCCCACAGCACTTGCGCCTGGGCATACGCCTCGGCATGGGCGGGGTCGGCTTGCAACCATTGGCTGAACGTAGCCTGGTCACCGCTGCTTGGCTGGTCATGCAACAGGCTCAGCCAGGCCAGCGCGGCTTGCTCCTGCGCGGGCGTCGGAATGACGCGGTCAAAGTGGTTCACGGTGCTTTCCCTGGCATACGCGTTTCGGGTTCCCGAAGGCTGGCCTTGCAGGCTTCGAGGGCGCGCATCATATGTTTTTCCACGGCACTTTGGGACAAACCCATGGCCTTGGCGATCTCCGCGTATTTACGGCCATGAATACGATTGAGCAAAAAAATCTGCCGTGTACGCTCCGGCAAGGCGCGCAACGCCGCTTCGACATGACGCAAATCGCTGCCCGCCTCCAGTGCCGCCTGCGGTCCGCTGCCGTGGCTGTCCGGCGGTTCGACCAGCAAGCCTTCACTGGCCCGGACTCGCGTGCCTTCACTGCGCAAATGGTCGATGGCGATATTGCCGGCGCAGCGCAGCAGGTAAGTGCTGAGCTCCTCGACCTGCACCAGCGGCCGACGCCAGAAACGCAGGAACAAATCCTGCACCAGATCAGCCGCCGTCGCCCGGCAACCGACGCGACGATTCACCAACGCCTCCATTTGCGAGCGCTGGGAAAGAAAGACCTGGAGAAAATGCGCACGATCGCAGCGTTGTTCGTCGTGCTCGATATCGTGGGGGTCGGGAGGGAGAGTAATCATCGTTCATGTTTCGACCTGAAAACCGGTGAGGCCACGACAGCGTCAGGGGGCCGGCAAGGCCGCAATATTAATGATAAATATTCTCATATGCAAAAGGATCGGGTGCAGCCCTCTATTACGCCCATTGGTTGCACCACAGCCATGCCAATGGTCACGGAATCCAAAAGCCAGCGAAAACAAAACGGGCCTGCAATGCAGGCCCGTTTTCATGGGAAGGAAAAAAGTGAATCAGGTGTCAGCCGTTAAGCGCCGCCTGTTCGTTCTCCAGAAACTCTTCTTCCAGCAGGTGGTCGGCATGGGCACCACTCTCGATGGGCACCACATTGGCTCGTTTGCCGCGTAATTTGCCGAACATATGCTCCAGCGCATGTTCAAGTTTGGTGGCCGCTCCGTCGATCGCCTGCTCCATGGTGGAGGCTTTATGGGTGACGGAAACCGGTTGATGGCCTTTTGGCCGCGCCTCCAGTTGGCAGCGCATGTCATGGGGACCCGGCTTGTCGCCGTTCTCGTCCCGCAGGTGAACCTCGACGCGTGTCAGGTCCTCTTCGTAGCGTTCGAGCATGCTCTCAATGGTCGTACGTACCCACTCCTCCAGTCGTTTACTGCCTTGAATATGGTTATCGCTATTGACTTGGATTTGCATAGTTCATCCCTTATTTCAGCTAGCTCGCGAGAGGCCGGTCAGCTAAGCCCTTGGGCGTCGTCACCGTGACCTCTTGGTTACACAATCGGTCTGTACGCGGAACAATTCAACCCCCTAAAAAAGATAAATTTTCAATCGCAAAAAAAGCCGGACAACCGATAAAAGCGCTGTTAAGGTCGGGAGTTGGGTCGCCCTGCTCTTACGTAATAATTGCTCACATTTGCCGCTCCCCCAACGGGTGCAGGCTGCGAAAAATCCCCGCCTCTTCCACCAGCCAGTCATGCACCGCACGCACGCCGGGATGGCTTAGCGCACCCGGCGCATAGAGCAACATGTAGCGTTTGTGATTAGGCACCGCCAAGCCAAAAGGCACGATCAACGCCCCGCGTTCCAGTTCGTCGTTAAGCAGCGTTCGTCGGGCAATCGCCACGCCCATCCCGGCGATGGCCGCCTCGATGGTCAGGTGATTGCGATTGAAGGTATGCCCGCGTCGCACATCCGCCCCCTCGAAGCCGATGGCATTGAGGTAAAACTCCCATTCCGCGTACTCGTAGCTGCCGCGCCAGGCGGTAATGTCGTGCAGCAAGGGAAAGTGCATCAGGTCTGCCGGACCATGCAGCGGCGGACGACCACGCAACAGGCCCGGCGCGCACACCGGAAAAATCTGTTCATCAAGCAAGGCTGTGGATAACAGGCCGGGATAGCTGCCGTCGTTCAGGTCGATCGCCAGGTCGAAGTCACCTTCATGCAACGGCACGCTGCTGTCCTCGGCCACCAGGCGCAACTGAATGTCCGGAAAACGCTGCTGCAAACGCGGCAGCCGTGGCGTCAGCCATTTGCTCAGGAACGACGGAATCGAACGCACCCGCAGAATCCCGCTGATCATGCCCGCGTCCAGTCGCCGCAATTCCGCATCGATGCTGCCAAAGGCCTCGTTGACGGTAATGGCCAGGCGCTGGCCCTCGGCGCTCAGCTCCACGCCGCGGGCACGGCGGTGAAACAGGCGAAAACCCAGGCGTTCTTCCAGCTGGCGGATCTGCTGGCTGACTGCCCCCGGGGTGATGTGCAGTTCTTCGGCACATCGGGTGAACGACAGGTGCCGCGCAGCACAGGCAAACACGTTCAGCCAGACGTATGTCTGGCCGTGCAATTGACGACTCATCGTTTAGTCCTGCTAAAGGATGTCTTAGGAATTTTCGTTGGTCACGTAGGAGCTTGACGGGCAGTATCGCCGACATTGCGCTTGTCCTACAAAAATGGCGGCGATTCCCCTTCCATTGCTTGTACAGGCTTTAGCATGGCTATCAGTGTTTTCGATCTCTTCAAAGTCGGCATCGGCCCGTCCAGCTCCCATACCGTCGGTCCGATGCGTGCCACCGCGACCTTTGCCCGGCAACTGGTCGAACAGGGTTTGCTGGCTGACGTGCGACGAGTGGAAATTCGCCTTTACGGTTCACTCTCTGCCACCGGCGTTGGCCACGCAACAGACCGCGCCTGCGTCATGGGCCTGATGGGCGAATGGCCCGACAGCATCGATCCCGGCACCATCGACAGGCGCATTCACACCCTGCGCGAAACTGGCAGATTGTGCCTGGCAGGCGTTGCGGAAATTGCCTTCGACTGGCAACGCGATCTCCTGTTGCTCGACGAGAGCCTGCCCTACCACCCCAATGCCATGTCCCTGACAGCCTTCGGCGAATGCGGCGAACTGTTCGAGCAAACCTATTACTCGGTGGGCGGCGGCTTCATCATCGAAGCGGCCGAGGCCGAATCCGGAATCGCACCGACTGGCGATGTGGTGCTGCCTTACGACTTTTCCAGTGCCGCCGAACTGCTCAAGCTCTGCAACGAGCACGGGCTGCGGGTGAGCGAACTGATGATGGCCAACGAGCGGGCATGGCGCACTGACGCGCAGATCCGCCAGGGCCTGTTGCAGATCTGGTCGGTAATGCGCGAATGCGTAGAGCAGGGTTTACGCCACGAAGGCATTCTGCCCGGCGGCCTGAATGTTCCGCGTCGAGCGGCGAAACTGCATCGCAGCCTGCAGGAAATCGGCAAGCCGAATGTCATCACCTCCACGTTGTCAGCGATGGAATGGGTCAACCTGTACGCCCTGGCGGTCAACGAAGAAAACGCCGCCGGCGGGCGCATGGTCACGGCCCCGACCAACGGCGCGGCGGGGATCATTCCGGCGGTGCTGCACTACTACATGAAGTTCAATGCCGAGGCGTCTGACGACGATGTGGTCGCATTCTTCCTGGGCGCAGCGGCCGTCGGCATCCTGTGCAAGAAAAACGCTTCGATCTCCGGGGCCGAAGTCGGTTGCCAGGGCGAAGTCGGCTCCGCCTGCGCCATGGCCGCCGCGGGTTTGGCAGAGGTGCTTGGCGCCACCCCGGAACAGCTGGAAAACGCCGCCGAAATTGGCCTGGAACATAACCTCGGCCTCACCTGCGACCCGGTTGGCGGACTGGTGCAAGTGCCGTGTATCGAGCGCAATGCGATTGCCGCCGTGAAGGCAATCAACGCCACGCAAATGGCCCTGCGCGGCGACGGCAAACACTTCATTTCCCTGGACCGGGTGATCCGTACCATGCGTGACACCGGGGCGGACATGCACGATAAGTACAAAGAGACGTCACGGGGCGGACTGGCGGTGAACTGGGTGGAATGTTGACCGTTTTGGTTGCACGCCAGCCATTATTGCCCTGAAACGGGCAGAAAACGCGGCCCCTGTAGGAGCGAGCTTGCTCGCGAAAAACCCTCAGGCGCCGCGAACCATCTGGTTTGACGCGTTATCGTTCACGACCATCGCGAGCAGGCTCGCTCCTACAGAACGTGTTTTTTGTCCGGCATTTTTTCCGGCATGAGCCTTGCTAGTTCCCTGGTGGAACAATGATGGCGAGATGGCCGGCGGTCTGGCATTGCGAACCAACCCGATCACGGCCGGTCAACAACTGCAGGTTCAATCAAGCGGTGACGCATCATGGACAACCCTTTCCAGCTCATTACCGATGCCTTCGCAGCGGATTATCAGATCAACCTGAGCATTCAGGGCCTGGACGGCAGCATCATGCTGACCCTTTCCGACAATGGCCGCGTGGTGGCCAAACGCATGATCAGCGCCGAACAGCGCAATGACCCCCAACGTCTCAAGCGCCTGGTTCAAAGCATTCAATTCGGCATTGCCATCGAACAAGGCCACAGCGCCGTGACCATTCTCGAAGCCATGACCACCGGCAGCGGCCGGACCTTGCCGCCACCCGCCGTCAAAGGGCGGCTGCGCCCCCCCACGCTCGGGCTCTAGATTTCGCCCTTCTCGATCTCAGGATGTTCACTGGAGCCCGCACCGATTTTGCGTTGCGGGTTTTCGATCTTCACCGATGGAAATTGCGACGAAGCGTAACGCACCACCAGAATCGCAAACGCCAGCAGCAGGATCCCGCCGCACAGGTAAATGATCCCCAGGTCCGGCGGGTTGTGATGCGAAACGTTGGAAATCAGCAACCGCGTCAGCGCGGTGATCGCCACATAGATCAGGAAACGCACGGGCATGTGGTTGGTCTTGAAGTAAATCCCGACCATCGCCCCCAGTTCCAGGTAGATGAACAGCAGCAAGATGTCATCGATCTTGATGTGCCCCTCTTCGATCATCCCGAGAAACTCCATCACCGCCGCCCACGCGGTCACCGCACCAATGGCGAACAGCGCCAGGTAGTGAAAGGTTTCGACGAACAGATTGCCCAGGGACTCGGCCAGCTCATGGACGTTCCGCCGCAATTTTTCGGCCCAGTTGATTTTCACGATGATGCTTCCTTAGGTCGAATCGACCGGATGATGCGGGTTGGACGTGACGGTTTTTCTGTATGCAGAAAAAAGGCCAGCCCATGATGGCGAGCTGCTCTGGATTGCGCGCCGTGGCGTTTGGTCGCACCCGTGCAGCGCCTCGCCTGACAAATGTCGAATCCGGACTACATTAAAAAGCCACTACCCAAAAGACAGGGTTTCGCTTATGCTTTTCGCTGTATATAGATACAGTAGTCGAAACCGACAACCAATGTGAAGGCATGTGAGGTGGTGAATGGCCGTCGAAGTGGTATACCGCAGCAGCCGAGATCTGGAGCGCTTGTTCATGGATAAAGCCGAAGCTGACCGTCATGACAAAATGCTCGAACTGGCCGAATTGCTGGCTGAAGTGTTGCAAAAAGCCGTTCCGTCCCTGACCGAGCAGCAAGTGGAAGAAGCCGGGATCTACATGGCGAAGAATCGCGATGTGTTCGCCAAGGCGTTCAAGAGCCAGCCGGACGCCCTGTCCGAACTGCTCAGCGCACCGGTTGAAGTCGCAGAACCTGTTGCAGCGGTTGGGGCCGTTGAAGCCGCTGAGCCGATCACCCCGGCCAAGCCTGCCAAGGCCCCCAAAGCCGCCAAGTAAGTAAAGCCCAAATTGAATAGGCCCTGAGTCGAATGGCTCAGGGCCTTTTTCATGCCTGTGGAAAACTCATACCTGATTCAACGGTACAACACTTTTTCCGCCAACTCGTCGGCCACCCGTGCGGGTGAGCGTTTTTCCGCCTGGGCGTGGGCGAACACTTCGGTCAGGCGCGAGCTGATTTTCGACAAGTGTGCGGTGATGGTCGACAGCTCTTCGCCGCGGTGCTTGAGCGAAACGTAAATCAGCCCACCGGCGTTGATCACGTAATCCGGTGCGTACAGGATGCCCCGCCGCTCCAGTTGGTCGGCGACATCCAGATGCGTCAACTGATTGTTCGCCGAACCGGCCACCGCCGAGCAGCGCAGTTGCGTCACGCTGTGGCTGCTCAGCACCCCGCCCAAACCGCACGGCGCAAGAATATCGCAAGGCGTGCTGAGCAGTGCGTCGTTGGCGATGGGATGAGCCCCGAGTTGCTCCATCGCCAGTTGCACCTTGCCGTGATCGATATCGCTGACCAGCAATTCGGCCCCGGCGGCGTGCAACTGTTCTGCCAAGGCATAGCCGACGTTGCCCAGGCCTTGAATGGCGACGCGCAGGCCTTCGAGGTTATCGCTGCCCAGTCGCGCCATCGCCGTGGCGCGAATGCCGGTGAATACGCCCATCGCCGCGTGCGGCGCGGGGTCGCCCGCCGAGGTAGTGCTGGTGACGTGTTGAGTCTGTTGGGCGATGCAATCCATGTCCGCCACTGAGGTGCCACTGTCGATGGCCGTGATGTAGCGCCCGTCGAGCTGATTGATACAGCGCCCGAAGGCTTCGAACAGCGCGGCGCGATTGGCCACGTGAACGGGGCGAATGATCACCGCCACGCCTCCGCCCTGGGCCAGGCCGGCCAGCGCAGCCTTGTAGCTCATGCCCTGGGCCAGGCGCACAGCGTCCTCGACCGCGGACTCGTCGCTGGGGTAGGCAAGGTAACGACAACCACCCAGGGCAGGCCCCAGGCGGCTGTTATGAATGGCAATGACCGCCTTCAACCCGGTGGCCGAGTCAACGCTAAGATGCAGCGATTCAAGGCGAGTGCTTTGCATGAGAGCGAACATCGTAAGGCTCCCGAATCACTTCTTGTAGTCGCCAGTATAGGCTTGCGCACAAAAATTGCAGAAGCGCACAGGAATAAGCACGGCCACAATGCTGGCTTTCGGAAATAACCTGTATTGGCCCTTGCGCGGCACTGGACGAATGCCGGAGAGGGGGCTAAAACGAGGCATTGCCCGGAGATTTTGATGACCCCGCGCCAATCGTTTTTCGCCTGCCTGCAACGTTCACCGCCCGCGCTGTTCGAGGCGGCACTGTGGATTGCGGCCGAGCACGATAGCGAGGTGAACCCGCAAGCACTGCTGGCCGATTTCCAGGCGTTGCAACAACGGGTCAGTGGCGGATTGCCGATGTTGCCGGTCAGTGAACTGGCCCAGCCGCTGCTGCGGCGCATGAACGATCTTGGTTTTGCCCAGGACGATTTCACGCCGTTGCGCCCGCAAGTGGCACTGCTCGATAAAGTACTGGAACGCCGACGAGGGCAACCCTTGACGCTGGGGCTGATTGCACTGGAGTTGGCCCGGGGCCTGGAGATTCCCATGGTCGGGGTCAACTTCCCCGGACATTTCCTGCTGCGGGTGCCGGGCGCCGATCATTTGCTTGACCCCTGCGGCGGCCGTCGCCTTTATCCGAACGATTGCAGGGAATTACTGCACCGCCAGTACGGCCCGAACATAAAGCTCAGCGCCGAGCACCTGGAAACCGCCGAGCCGGTGCAGATGCTGCAACGACTGTCGCGCAACCTGCGCCAGTTGTACCTGTCCCACGACGATGTCATCAATGCCTTGATAGACGCCGATCGCGTCCTGCAACTAGGCAACGCCAGTGCCACAGACTATCTGTCCCGGGCCAGCCTGTATCAACGGCTGGACTGCCCGAATGCCGAGCGTTTTGACCTTGAGCATGCGCTGCTGCTCAGCGACGACCCGATCCAGCGGATTCGCCTGACGGAACGCCTGGGGCATTTGCCGCCGAACGCCATCGTTCACTGATCACAAAACACCTGTGGGAGCGGGCTTGCTCGCGAAAGCGGTGTGTCAGCCACATTGTTGTTACTGACATGCCCTCTTCGCGAGCAAGCCCGCTCCCACATTGGGACAGGGTGAATAGTTATGGCGTGTCTGGCTGGTTCGCCGGATGCGCCTTGATGAACGCCGGGTGTGTTGCCGCCAATGCCGCCACTCGCCGGATGCGCGGATAAGCCTCAAGGGAAACATTAAAGCGCTCGGCCGCATACAACTGCGGGATCAGATAGACGTCCGCCAACCCGGGCTCGGGACCGAAACAGTAACCGTCATCACCGATCAACTGCTCCACCGTGGCCAACCCCTGGCCGACCCAGTGGCCGATCCACTCCACCACTTGCGGTTCGTCGTGGCCCAACTGGCGCAGCCGATTGAGCACGCTGACGTTATGCAACGGGTGCACATCGCAGCCGATGACTGCCGCCACACCGCGTTCATGGGCGCGGGTGGCGAGGTCCCTGGACAGCAGTGGTACCTGTGGATAACGTTCTTCCAGGTACTCGATGATCGCAGGAGACTGGATCAATAATTCGCCTGCATCGGTGCGCAAGGCCGGCACCCGGCCTTGCGGGTTGATACCCAGATAAGCCGGCTGCCGATGCTCGCCGCCCTGCGGTGCGATCAGGTTGACTGGCAAAGATTGATAATCCAGGCCCTTGAGCGCCAACGCGATACGCACCCGGTACGACGAAGTCGATCGGTAGTAGGTATAGAGTTCCATGCCCCTCTCCTGTTAACGCGCCGGCAGCACTTTGCCGCGGCACTCACCGAAACCGATGGAAGCGAAACCGTCACGGCGGCAACGGCCGCGCAGGATGATTTCGTCACCGTCCTCAAGGAATTTACGCACTTCGCCCGACGCCAGCTCGATCGGTTTTTTACCACCCTCGGTAATTTCCAGCAGGCTGCCGAACTGACCGTTCTCAGGGCCCGACAACGTGCCCGAGCCGAACAGATCACCGGCCTGCAATTGGCAACCATTGACGCTGTGGTGCGCGACCATTTGCGCCACGGTCCAGTACATGTGATGCGTGTTGCTCAACGTCAGGCGATGGGCCGGCAGGTTCTGTTCGCGCATGGCCTCGGTGAGCAGCAACACTTCCAGTTCGATGTCGAACGCGCCAGCGGCCTGATCGCGCTTGTCGAGCAGGTATGGCAGCGGCTGCGGATCGCCTTGCGGACGCGCAGGCTGGGCGCGACGGAATGGCTCCAGCGCTTCGGCGGTAACAACCCACGGCGAGATGCTGGTGATGAAGCTTTTCGACAGGAACGGGCCCAGCGGCTGGTATTCCCAGGCCTGGATGTCCCGTGCCGACCAGTCGTTGAGCAGGCAGAAACCGGCGATGTGATCGGCGGCGTCGCCAATGGCAATCGAGTCGCCCATGTCGTTGCCCTGGCCGATCCAGATGCCCAGTTCCAGTTCGTAGTCCAGGCGCGCGCAAGGGCCAAAGGTCGGCTCGGTTTGACCGGCCGGCAAGGTCTGGCCTTTCGGACGACGTACGTCGGTACCGGACGGGCGAATGGTCGATGCGCGACCGTGGTAGCCGATTGGCACGTACTTGTAGTTCGGCAGCAACGGGTTGTCGGGACGGAACAGTTTGCCGACGTTCTGCGCGTGCTCAATGCCGACGTAGAAGTCGGTGTAATCGTTGATTTTCGCCGGCAGGTGCATCTCGCAATCCGCCGCCAGTGGCAACAGTTTCGCCCTCTGGGCTTCGATTTTGCCGTGCAGGGGGCTGCCTTCGGTGAACAGTTCCAGCAAGCGTTCACGCAGGGCCACACGCGCCTCGCGGCCCAGTTCGAAGAAAGCATTCAACTGGCCGCCACGGGTGGCCTCGACGGCAGCCTTCGCGGCGCCCTCGAACAACCCGGCTTCCAGGGCCGCTTGCAAATCAAAGATATGCTCGCCAATGGCCACGCCACTGCGCGGTGCCGAGCCGTTGAGGCTGAACACGCCCAGCGGCAGGTTTTGCAGCGGGAAATCAGCATGGCCGTTGGCGGATTCAACCCAGCTGCGAGTGATGGAAGTCTGCGTCATGGGTTATCTCCGGGTCGGGTCGAAAGTGGCGGGCAGCGTAGCCCAGCAGGCATCGTAAGTGTTTTGCAGTTGCGGGCAATCGAGGGCGAAACGGCTTGGACGCAACACCTGGCTGGTTTCGAACATGAATGCCATGGTGTTGTCGATTTTCGCCGGCTTGAGGTCAGCGTTGATCGCTTTGGTGCAAGTCTCACCGTCCGGACCGTGGGCGCTCATGCAGCTGTGCAACGATGCACCGCCAGGCACAAAGCCTTCAGCCTTGGCGTCGTATTCGCCCTGGATCAAGCCCATGAATTCGTTCATCAGGTTGCGGTGGAACCACGGTGGACGGAAGGTATTCTCGGCCACCATCCAGCGCGGCGGGAAGATCACGAAGTCGAGGTTGGCCAGGCCGTGGACGCTGGTCGGCGAGGTCAACACCGTGAAGATCGACGGATCAGGGTGATCGAAACTGACGGTGCCGATGGTGTTGAAACGGCGCAGGTCATATTTGTACGGCACGTTATTACCGTGCCAGGCGACCACGTTGAGCGGCGAATGATTGAGTTCGCACGCCCACAACTGGCCGAGGAACTTCTGCACCAGCGTGGTGGGCTGTTGCAGGTTTTCGTAGGCAGCCACCGGGGTCAGGAAGTCCCGCGGGTTGGCCAGGCCATTGCTGCCAATCGGCCCCAGGTCCGGCAGACGCAGCGGCGCGCCATGGTTTTCAGCGACGTAACCGCGGGCTTGCGGGTCGAGCAGTTCGATGCGGAATTTAAGGCCGCGTGGCAGTACGGCAATTTCCAGCGGTTGCAGTTCAAGCACGCCGAGTTCGGTGGCAATACGCAGGCGCCCCAGTTCAGGCACCAGCAATATCTCGCCGTCAGCATTGAAGAACACACGCTCCATAGAGCGGTTGGCGCGATAGTTGTAGATGCTGATCCCGGCCGGTTTTTCTGCGCCCGAGTTGGCGGCCATGCTTACCAGACCGTCGATGAAGTCAGTCGGCTCGGCGGGAATCTCCAGCGGGTTCCAGCGCAGGCGGTTGGGAGTCACGTCACCCAATGGACCGCCCGCCAGTTGCCGATCAAGTTTGACGAACGCCGGATGATTGGCCGATGGCTGAATGCGATACATCCAGGTGCGACGCGCCTCACTGCGCGGCATGGTGAATGCCGTACCGGAGAACAGTTCGGTGTAAAGGCCGTACGGGGCTTTTTGCGGGGAGTTCTGGCCGACGGGCAATGCGCCGGGCAACGCTTCGCTGCTGAATTCGTTACCGAAGCCTGACAGGTAAGCCAGCGCTGGCGTCGTTGAATCGGAGTTCATGGAGCCTCCTGAACAGGGAGTCGGCAATGGCCGGTCGCTCTGTTGCAGAGTTCGTGGCATGCCTGGGTTATTTTTATCGTAATTCAATTACGCATAACGTAATTTGATTGGTATTGACCGTCAAGCTATAAAGACGCCCATTCGTCCCGGGATCCCAGCCACCATGGAAAAAACCAGCGACAACAACGGTAAACAGAAAGTCCGCTCGGCCGAGGTTGGCACCGACATCCTCAAGGCTCTGGCCGAATTGTCGCCCTCGACTTCGCTGTCGCGCCTGGCCGAACACGTGCAGATGCCGGCGAGCAAGGTTCACCGCTATTTGCAGGCCTTGATCGCCAGTGGATTCGCCGAGCAGAACGCCGCCACCAACCATTACGGCCTTGGCCGCGAAGCCTTGCGCGTAGGGTTGGCGGCACTCAACAGTATGGACGTGCTGAAAGTCGCCACCCTGCCCCTGGCTGAATTGCGCGATGACTTGAACGAAACCTGTTTTCTGGCGGTGTGGGGCAATCAGGGCGCGACCGTGGTGCATATCGAACCGGCGGTGCGTGCGGTGACAGTGGTGACACAACTGGGCTCGGTGTTGCCGCTGCTCAGCTCCTCCACCGGACTGGTCTTCGGCGCTTACCTGCCTGCGCGTGAAACCGTGGACCTGCGCGATCAGGAATTGCAGAACAGCACCGCCCACGCCTTGGCCGACCAGCAGGCATACACGACGATGTGCGAACAGATCCGCCAACGGGGCCTGCATCATGTGCATGGATTGTTGATGCCCGGTGTGGATGCCTTGTCGGCGCCGGTGTTCAACGCGATGGGCAAGATTGCGGCAGTGCTGACGGTGGTGGGGCCGACGTCGCTGTTTCATGCTGACGAAAATGGCCCGGCGGCGCAGCGATTGCTTGCCGCGACCCGGGCCATCAGTTGGCGGATGGGATATGAACATCGCCCCCAGTCAAACCAGGAAGTCAGGAACAATATCGATCACTAGCCTGCTGATTTCTTGAGTTGTAACCTGTGTATGCACATGTTCATCTTTTGTACTGTAGGCGACCGAAAAAACGCCGATATGCTCGCCATGGTAAAACGGAATTTCATTGTGCTGCAGGTAGCCGTATAGATCTTCGGCCAGACTTCGGGAGTGTAGAACTTTGCGCTCACCGGAGTCGTCAATAAAACTGGTTATATACACTGCATTAATATCAACCTCGGGCATTCCATACTTTACTGCCCTATGAACCTCTTCAAAGCTCAATGATTTTACCGAGCGTTTGGAAAGATTGACTGAAGGTGCGCTGGTTAACACCCTGACGATCTGCACGACAAGATCTTCAAAACTCAACAAGTCCAGTCCCGCAACCCGATCTTTCGATGCGAATGAAAACTGTCGTTTGAAAACGCCATTGATGCCTTGTACGTAATTGGGCAGTTGTTCTTTTTCAACCCACTCCAGGGTCTCATCGAACAATGTCCTGGAGGACTCCACATCGTCATACAGTACGTCGACCAGCGTATTCAGGTAGGTGTTGAAAGGGCTGACACCAAATTTTTGAAGCTGCTCGGTCAAAAGCACCTCTACTGCAAAACCCGGGCGAGTTTTCTTCAAGGCAAGAATTCGTGGATCGCTATAAGAATAAAGACTGTTACTCATAAAAACTTCCTGTCATGTTATTCGGATCGAACTTCCTGTCGACCCGCTGGTTACTTGCATCTGACTTGCGTCACTGATTGAGCGCGAATCTACAGCAGACAGCCCACCCAACAACACAACGCACATGTATGCAATCGTTAAACAAAGATTCAGGATATTTAATCAACCGACAATCCCTATTGCCTTGGCCTTGGCTACCGCTTGCGTACGTCGTTCTACACCCAACTTGCTGTGAATTCTTCGGGCATGAGTTTTAACCGTATGCAATGAAATGAACAACTGTTCGGCGATTTGTTGATTGGAGTTACCCTGTGCAATAAGACCGAGTACTTCAAGTTCTCGAGAGCTCAGCAAACCTGCATCGGCCGCCAGTATGGCCTGCGGTACTTCTTCGCGCACACGACCGAGCAAATCCGCCTGGCGCAATCCCAATTCGCGCAGTGCCTGCTGCCCATTGCAACGGCTCACCAAAGCCAGGCCCGCCTCGAGTGCCGTCCTGGCCAACGCAGGCTCGCCAATCAGGTCGGCCACTTCGCAGATCACCAATTGCAACTCCGTTTCCAACGCCAGCATGGCATGCCGTTGCGCCTCTTCGAGCAATTCCTTGAGTCGATCCAGCGGGTCTTGCGCTTGATGCAGATAAGTCTGCGCCAGCACCAGTTGGTATTCGATTCGGGCAATCAATTGCAGCGTGGCCGGGGGTGCCTGGCGCGCACGGGGTCCACGGTAATGCCGCAAGACCCGGGTCAGCGCCTCCTGCGCCAACTCCGGGCGCCCTTGTTGCAACCAGAAATGACTGCTGATTTGCAGCAGCACGCCGCGATAAACCGTGTCGGGGATCTGTCGCTGCTGCATCAACCGCTCGGCCTCGCGCAGACGATCAAACGCAAGGGCATAGTCGCGTTGATTGGCCGCCATCTGCGCCTGCCCGAGAAAGCCGTACAACACGTGCTTGTCCTGACTGTGCAGGCAATCATCAAGGCCAGCCTGGAAACACTCACCGGCCAGTTCGTCTTGCCCCATGCACAGGGCCAGCCGCCCACGCCGCAAAGCGATTCGCCCCAACAGCGGCGTCGGTCGATCCGCCTGCCGACTGAGCATTTCATTGATGTCGGCCAACAACTGCCCGGCTCGCCGGGGTGCACCACGCTGCTCCAGCAACTGTGCATGATCGAGTTCCAGCAAACCCTCAAACAACAACGAGCCTTGTGCCCGCGCCAGGCACAGTGCGTCACGATTGTAGGCCTGGGCGCCGTCGAGGTCGGCATTGAGCAATGCCTGCTGGGTCAACCCGGACAGGCACAACAACCGCGCAGGCCACGCCTCGGCGGCCAGTTCGTCCAGTGCCTCGATAAAATGTGCCCGTGCGGCCGGCATGCGTCCCTGCAAATGCAGCAACCAACCTTGTTGCGCCTGCCAGCGCGCCAGCAGTTGCCGCTGCAAGGGCGCTGTCGGCTGCGGGGTGAATCGCGCCAGCTGCCCGATGCACGCGGCCGCCTGCTCGAAGCGCCCGGCAAATAGCAGGGCGGCGGTAATCAACCCCACCCGTTGCGGTGTCCCCAGGGTCAATTGCTCACCCAGGCGCTCATGCAGCTTGAGTAACAGGCTGACATTCTGACGCTTGAACAAATGCTCAAAGCTGAAGTGCTGCAACAGGCTGACCGCGACCTCGTGCTCCTGTGCCAGCAACGCCTGCTCGAACGCCCCCTGCCAGTCCTCTTTGGCGCTGAACCATTGGCAGGCGCGGCGATGCCAGGATCGTCCGGCCGTCGTCGGTTCTTCACGCATCGCCCGGGCCAGTGGCTCGAAGACCCGCAACCATTCGACGGAGTCTTCCCAGGGTTCAATGAAGCAGCCCATTTCCTGCAACGCGTGCAGCCACTGCGCGCCCTCACCCGTGCCGAAAAGATGCTCGCACAAGCTGGCGTTGAAGCGTGGCAGGTGAACCAACACCTGCCAGACCTCAACCAACTCCGGCGGCAGGGTGTTGAACAACTCGTGTTGCAGGTAATCGAGCAGCGTCGCCGAACGACCCTGCTCACCCGACCACGGACAACCATTGAGTAACGCGATCCGCACGCCAGCGCACCAGCCACCGCTGCGCTCAACCACCCTTGTGGCGGTTTGTGCAGCCAGGGTCGGCTCGACGTGAGCGAGCAACTGCACGACTTCTGCCTCGGTGAACGCCAGTGCCCGACCTTCGCACTCGTACAACTCATCATCCAGCAGCAGCCGTGGCCAGTTGCAGGGTGGTCGTCGACGGGAGCCCAGCCACCAGGTCAGCGCCGGACTGGCAACGGCCAACAGGCGATCGAGCATCCGATCGAGCTCCGGGTTGGGTGCGCGGCAATAGTCATCAAGAAACAGCCAGGTCGGCGTCTGCAATCGGGCCAGATGCGCCAGCAACCCGGGTTCATCCGCCGGGGGCAGGCCCAGCGCTTGCGTCAGGCGCAACAGAAAGTCGGCCGCACTCAACGACTCTCCCGCCAGCGGCAGCCAACAGACCCGATACTGCTCCGGCGCTCGCAGCAGGCATTCGGTGAGCAACGCACTCTTGCCACTACCGGCCGGTGCGCAAAGCAACTTCACCCGCGCAGTCGAGACCAGCATGGGCTCAATCAGCCGCTCGCGGGACAGATGATGGGACGACAGTCGGGGCAGGAAGCCAGAGCGGTCCGGACAGTGCGTCATTGCAGTCATTGTTGTGCGCCTTTTTTATAATTCTGGCGCCACCCTAGCCCCCTCCCGAGCGCTTGTTGAAGAAGTATTCAACACACTGATCGACCGCTATAAAAAAGGTGACCGTAAAGTCACCCTTTTGTGTAGGAGCCTGTAGGAAACCTACCGCACCCCCGTGCTACGCAAGGCTGCCGGCGTGTAGTCCCCCGCTTTTGCATCGATGTTGAATTCGAAGCTGCGCTTCTCTTCGTTCTTCATTCCCAAGGCGATATAACGACCGGCGATCAGGTCATACAGCGCTTCGACGGTGTAGGCCGGCACCTGGTGATCGTAGTAGAACTGGGCATGCCCCTCGGCGACGCGCCAGAGCTGACCACGCCCGTCGTAGTGGTCGGCCAGCGCCACTTGCCAGCTGTCTTCATCGATGTACATGTGGCGCTTGGCGTACACGTGCCGCTCATTCGGCTTGACCGTGGCGACGACTTCCCAGACCCGGTGCAACTCATAGCGGGTCAGGTCCTGATTGATGTGCCCGGCCTTGATCACATCGGTGTACTTGAGTTCCGGTGAATCGAGCTTGTAGCTGTTGTAGGGAATGTACATCTCCTTCTTGCCGACCAGTTTCCAGTCGTAGCGATCCGGTGCGCCGGAAAACATGTCGAAGTTGTCGGTGGTGCGCAGGCCGTCGGACGAGGTGCCTACGCCGTCATAAGCCACCTGTGGCGCACGCCGTACCCGACGCTGGCCAGCGTTATAGATCCAGGCCTTGCGCGGCTCCCTGACCTGGTCGAGCGTCTCGTGAACCAGCAACACGTTGCCCGCCAGCCGCGCTGGCGCAGTCACTTCCTGCTTGAAGTAGTTGAGGACGTTATCGTCGCTGCCCGGCTTCAGATCACCGAGCAACGACGGTACGGCGACTTCGTCCTTGAAGCGGATCACGGTGAAATCGCCATTGGACTGCGGGGTTGCCTGGGTGATGGTGCGGCGCAGATTACCGCCGTGGTAACGAGTGACGTGGTTCCAGATCACTTCCACGCCATTCTTTGGAATCGGGAATGCGTAGTAGCGATTGCCGGTGAAATTGGCCAGACCGTTACCGTCGTTGATCGGTGTTACGTTCAGTGCACTGCGCTTGGCCGACTCATAGATTTCTGCCGGTAACGCCACAGTGCGGTGGCTCGGGTAGACCGGAATCCTGTAGGTCTCGGGGTAGCGCTTGAACATCGCGATCTGGCCGTCGGAGAGCTTGTCCTTGTACTGGTCGACGGTGGCTGCGGTGATCACGAACAACGGCTTTTCGTTGGCGAAGGGGTTGGCGAGGAAACCTTTACTGTCCACTGCACCCGCATTTTTCGGGATGCCACCGGTCCAGGCCGGAATCGAGCCATCGGCATTGCCGGCCTTCTCGGCACCGAGCGGGGTAAGGCTGATGCCGAGTTTGCCGGCTTCCTCCGGCGACACTGCCGCCATCACATTGGCGGCCAGCAACCCGAGGGTCAGTGCACCCAATTGCAGAATCATCTTGCGCATTGAAATCATCCTTTTCAGCCAGATCAGAAATTCACGCCAAAACTCAACGCCACGAAGTCACGGTCGGTGAGAACGTTAAAGTCCCCACCGAAAAAATCGGTGTAACTGAGGCTCGCGGTATAGGTGTTGCGATAGTCCGCATCGACACCGAGGCTGACCGCCTTGGCGCCTTCGTTGAACAGACCGTTGGGGCCAAAGCCGGAGACATCGTGGGACCACGAGAGGTTGGGTCTGAAATTGATCCCGGCGATCAGGTTGTTGTAGTCGAGGATGGCCCTGGCGCGATAACCCCATGAAGTCGAGGTCACGAAACCATCGGTATTACCGCCGAAACCATACTGGCCATACACCGAGTCACGGCCGTAGCGCAGTTTGGTACGCGACTCCAGACCGCCAACCCGGACCACCGCCGCCTCGCCCACCAGGGTCAGGCGGTCCGCACCCGCGACCTGATCGATGAAGTGCGTCAGGGTGCTCTGCACCTGCGTCACTTCCTTGCGGCGATAGCCTTTGTTGTCGGCCCCGGGCGATGTCGCAATTGGCGATGCCGCGCCTCCGGCGATCGGGTTGAGCATGGCCAGTGTCAAGTCGTTGGTGTTGACCTGCACCGGCGCGTTGGGACGGTAGCTGATTTCGCCAGTCCACGCGGTGCCGGTGGACAACGTGGTGGAGAAACTTGCGCCGTAGAGGCGGATGTCCTCCGGGTATTCGAGGTAATACTGGCCGCGACCGAGCATCACACTCTGGGCGAGGCCTGAACCGCTGCCGGGGACGATCCGGTTGGCGGCGGCGACGATCCCTGGAATGCTCGCCAGTGTACTGAGGCCGGCGGTGGTGGTCCCGACGTTCGGGGTGCGGCTGTGGTAATTCAAGAAATACAGGCCGTACTCGGTGTCGTCCCCCAGCCAGCGCAACGCCGTACCCCACTGCCCGGAATCCCGGGCATCGCGGTCACCGCCACGGGGAACGATCACACCCTCCTTGCCGACTTCGAAGCCCTGGCCAAATGCAGCAGCGATCGGCTGCAACGGTGCAATGGCCGGACTGGCGACGGTGTAACCCTTGTTGCAGCCGTCCGCCACCACATCGACACCAAAGAAAGTGCCGCAGTTATCGACGACCGTCTGGTCCCATTCCAGTTGATAAAAGCCTTCCACAGTCAGCTTGTCTGTCAGGCCCTGGGAGGCAAACAGCATGTTGACCGGAATCAGGCCTTCCTTGATCTCGGCGCCAGGACGACGGAACGCGGACACGTCCACCGGGTTGATGCTGTTGATCGAGTTGCCGATGAAGGTACTCTCCCCCCAACTGACCACCTGCTTGCCCGCACGGACCGTACCGGGCAGATCGGCGATGGAGTAGTTGTGATAGACAAAGGCGTCGAGGATTTGCCCGCCAGAAGACTTGGCGCCCTCTTTGCGGTTGTGATCGCTGATGGGCTTGAACTCGCGGTCTTCATCCTTCAACTCGAAGTCGTACCAGTACTTGCCACGCACGAACACACCGGTGTCGCCGTACTTCAGTTCTAGGTCATGAATCCCCTTGAAGATTTTCGAAAAGGTTTCGCCCTTCTTGAAGTTCAGTCGCCCGTCGTCACCGGTTGAGGCCTGGCCGGAACCACCATTGACGATGCCCACCAGGGCGTTATCCGCATCACGCATGCCCCAGCTCGCGCCGACCGACAGCGAGGAGTCGAACGTTCCCTCGATTTCCCCGATGTTGAACGAAATGGCCTGCGCCTGGGCACAGCAACCCAAGGCGACCGCAGCCGCCAGCGCCTGCGGTGTGAAGATGGCGCGCATTGTTGTTTTTGTCATGCGTCTTCCCCGGTGAGTGACAGAAGGCCCCACCCTACTGCCCGGCATCGGGGTCGATAAGCGCACCAAGGAGGTATTCGTGGTGTACCTCTAAAGGATGACTGGCACCGGGGCATCATCCAGACGACGAGCAGACGCATGCGGACTGTTGTCCGGGCTGCAACAGTGCATGTCCGGAATTGGTATTTTTCCCACGACACCAAGGGCTTATTCTTGTCTGGCTCTCACGCAAAAGCCTGAAAGCCCCTCAGAAACGGCCCACGCCATGACTGACAGACTTCAGATGAATTGAACATTTCAGTTCGTCGCCCCGGGTACACCGACGTTGATTTGTAGCTCCTGGATCCAACGTCTTACTTTGGCCGCTGCGTTTGCAGCGGCCTTTTTTATGGGCGGTGGTTTTCAAGCGCAGGCACAAGCCTGGAGATGGCAGCACCTGGACAGGCCCTGCCGAAGACGCGTCGTCAAAGCGAATACTTGTGCAAATTGCCCATCATTTCCTTCAGCGCTTCGATGTTGTCCTTCGGATGCGCGGCGCCTTCGAAGTCGCAAATCTGCTGCCAGTGCGCGGCCACGTCTTCCGGGGAGAAACCCGCCCGTGGATCGAACCCGGCGCCGAGGCTGCGCTCCCAGCGGACCTTGCCCATCCAGCCGCCGCCGACCTCGAACAGGCCGGAGGTTTCCTGGCAGTTCTCGCTGGCCAGGTACACCACCAGCGGGCTGACCAGTTCCGGTTTGAGCTGTTCGAAGACTTGCGGCGGAATCAGGCCTTCGGTCATGCGCGTGCCGCCGGTGGGGGCGATGGCGTTGACCAGGATGTTGTTCTTGCGGCCTTCGATGGCCAGGGTGCGGGTCAGGCCATAGAGGCCAAGCTTGGCCATGCCATAGTTGGACTGGCCGAAGTTGCCATAGATACCCGAGGTCGACGCGGTGAAAATCACCCGGCCGTAGTTCTGTTCGCGCATGTGTGACCAGGCGGCACGAGTGACTTTGTAGGCACCTTCGACATGGACGCGGTAAACCAGGTCCCAGTCGGCGTCATCCATTTTGTGGAAGGTCTTGTCACGCAGGATCCCGGCGTTGTTGACCACTACGTCGACGCGACCGAAGACATCCAGGGCGTGCTGGACCAGTTTGTCACCGTCAGTGACCGAGTCATGGTTGGCTTCGGCGATACCGCCGGCCTCGCGAATTTCCGCTACCACGCGGTCGGCGGCCGAGGCGTTGGCGCCTTCGCCCTGGGCCGAACCGCCGAGATCGTTGACCAGCACCTTCGCGCCCTGTCTGGCGAACAGCAGTGCATGCGCCCGTCCCAGGCCGCCACCGGCACCGGTGATGATCACGACTTTATCTTCGAAGCGCACAGACTCATTCATGGGGGGGACTCCAGCAGGCCAAGGGACAATGAGTCCGAGTTTCAGGCACGGCGCAGCGGGTCACAATGAACACGGGGGAGGCTGAATGGTGTGCGATAAGGCTGGGGGATGATGATCGCGCCGGACAGGTTCAATGCTGCGAATCAGGAGCAGGCGACTTTGCGCGGCAGAGAAAGCAACTGATCGCGAAACGCCAGGTAGTGCTTGAGCACCTCGCCGGGAGCCTCGATTTGCGGGTAGTGGCCAATATCGGGCAACACGACCGTGTCCGCCTCCGGAATCAGCTCCCGGTAACGCTCGACCATGTGCACGCCGGAGACCGGGTCGACCCCGCCATCGATTACCCGCAGCGGCACTTCACCGCGTTGCATCGCGCTCACCCAGCGATTGCGCCAGACTCGTCGCTCCGGGATGTAGGCGATCAATTTGTGCATGATCCGTGGCCCGTGATGGCTTTCGATCAGGCTCCAGAAATCATCCATCTGGCTTTCACTGGGACGGGTTTGCGGACCGAAAATCTGCCGAAAGATTTTCATCAGGCCATCACGACTGAAGGCCCGGCCAATCATCCAGCCCAAAGGGCTGAGCAAGAGTTTTTGCATCAGTACCGGGCGGTGAGTTTCCGGAAACAATCCACCATTGAGAAACACGCAACTGGCCAGCTCCACCCGCGCTTCGTAGTGCCGGGCCAGCAGTTCCTGGGCCACACTGTCGCCGTAATCGTGGGCAAACAAATGCACTGGCTGATCAACATGCAGGTGTTCAAGCAATGCCTGTTGCAGGTCCGCTTGCTCCAGCAGGCTGTATTCATGATTGACCGGTTTGGCCGAATCGCCGAAGCCCAGCATGTCGCAAGCGATCACGCGAAAACGCTGGGTCAATGGCTGCCACAGATAATGCCAGTCCCAACTGGCGGACGGAAAGCCGTGAATGAGCAACAGCGGTTCACCCTGCCCGGCTGTCCAGTAACGGATGCTCTGGCCATGGAATTCGAACGTCTGGCTGCGTTTGCGCCAGACACACAGGGGGATCTCGGCGAGTACCATTAGAGTGTATAACCCGGGTCCAGTTTATCGAGTTTACGCAGCAGCGCCGGCCAGGCCAGCGCTCCGCCCATTCCTTGAGCACTTCGGGTGACTCCCGCAATCATGGCTTTGGCGCCGGCCAGAATCTGCGGTTCGATGGCGATCAGCTCAGCGGCACCGCTCTGCGCCATAACCTGAATATCGCAGGCACGCTGAAAGGTAAACATCATCAGGAACGTATCGGCGATGGTGCTGCCGCAAGTCAGCAGACCGTGGTTATGCAGCATCAGGAAATTGTTTTCACCGAGGTCGGCTTGCAGCCGCACTTTCTCATCATGGTTGAGCGCCACGCCTTCGTAGGCGTGGTAGGCCAGGCTGGAAAGCACGAACAACGACTGTTGGCTGATCGGCAAAACACCCTGCTTCTGCGCCGACACCGCAACCCCCGAGGCCGTGTGGGTGTGGAGCACGCAGACGACATCGTGACGGACTTCATGCACGGCGCTGTGGATGGTGTAACCCGCCGGATTGATTTCGTAAGGACTGTCCATCAGCTTGTTGCCGGCCTGATCCACCTTGACCAGACTCGACGCAGTCATTTCGTGAAACATCAACCCGAACGGGTTGATCAGGAAATCTTCGGTGCCGGGTACCTTGGCGGAGATATGAGTGAAGATCAGGTCATCCCAACCCTGTTGAGCGACCAGGCGATAACAGGCCGCCAGGTCGATGCGAGTCTGCCACTCGGCGGCACTGACCTGGTCTTTGACACTGTGCGGCGATTGGACGGAAGCGACAGTCACGGCAAGGAGCCTCGGTATTTTTATGATGGAGTGTTTCCTATGTTTACCGAGTCTAGTCAGCCCTTGAGGTTCGTGTAGTTGCATTGACAGCCAGCTTGATGGCCCAGCGAGTCAGTCACCCTGCTACCCTGGATCCATGTCAAATGACCGGCGCCCGCGATGGTCTGAAAGGCAAGTTTTACCGCACTGTCAGAACCCCGGCGAGCATGGGTGGCAGGAATAACGGTCAGGCGCGCAATGCGCTGATCAGCTCCGCCAGCCAAGGCTCGGCGTCCGTCTCGGGGGTCACGGTTTCGCTGGCATCCAGGCGCAGCATCGGCAGGACTTCGCGAATGCCCAGTTCATCGAACAATTCACGCATCTGCTCGCCGCCGCCACAAAAAGTATCGCCATAACTCGCATCGCCCAAACCGATCACCGCACCCGGCAAACCGCGCCAGGCCGCTGGCAATTGGTCACGAATGGCCGAATACAGCGGTTGCAGGTTGTCCGGCAGCTCGCCCATGCCGGTGGTCGAGGTCACCGCCAGAAAGGCTTCGGGGCCAAACGCCTGGATGTCGGCGAGGGTTGCACGCGGGTTGTGCCAGGTTTCGAAACCGGCGGCTTTCAACAGGCTGTCGGCGTGGCGGGCGACTTCTTCGGCCGTGCCGTACACCGAGCCGGAAATGATGGCGACTTTCATCAATCTGATCCTGAATCCGAGTCAAAGACCCGGATATTAACAGCACGGTCGTAATTGTTCTTTTAGAATGCAATCGACAATCAATCAGGAAAGGATACTCCGATGATTAATGCGCAACTGCTGCAAATGGCGATCAACGCCTCGAACGACGGCATCGTGATTGCCGAAAAGGAAGGCGATCAAGACAAAATCCTCATCTACGTCAACCCCGCGTTCGAACGCCTGACGGGTTACACCAGCGAAGAAATTCTCTATCAGGATTGCCGCTTCCTGCAGTCGGGGGACCGTGACCAGGAAGCCCTGCAGTTGATTCGCGATGCCTTGAACAGTGAAGGATCCTGCCGGGAAATATTGCGAAACTACCGCAAGGACGGCACACCGTTCTGGAATGAACTGTCCCTTTCAACGGTGAAAAATCCAACGGATGGGCAAACCTATTTTATCGGTGTGCAGAAAGACGTCACCGTGCAGGTCAAGGCGCAACAGCGCGTGGCACAGCTTGAGGTGCAGTTGGCTGAACTCCAGTCCGAGCTTGCTGCGCTCAAAGCGACGAACGGCATAAACCAAATCCTGAATTAATGGTCATTAATTACAATCACCAATGACTATGTACCTATATCTTTCGAGCTGGCCATGCAACGCGACGCACTCCTGACCCAGGATGAGCTGGATTTCATCCAGACCATGCAACACAACCCGCAGCTCAATGTGCGAGACGCGACGTCGAGCCTGCTCGTCAACGGTGGGTCGCAAATCCGTGACCTGCTCACCCGCCTGGCGGCCCATGAGCAGGTCACCATTCAAGCCAGTTTCGAAAACCAGCAATTGACTTTCCCGCTGCATCTGGTGGAAGACGAGTTCCATGCGCTGCATCTGCGTCTCGGCGTGCCCAGTATCTATGAGGACGGGCCGATGGTGCGGCCTTGGCGCCTGGTCCTGGACGAACCGGTAGCGCTGGAGAACGCCAAGGGGCAACCGGGCGCTCTGTGGGTGCACGAAGTATCGTGCAAAGGGGTCTTGCTGGAGGTACGCAACAAGACCAAGCCGCCGAAGCATTTCGCCTTGTGGTTCAGCCCCTCAGGCTATGAACGGATTGCCTTGCGCGGCACTTTCGAGAAAGAAAACGAACAGGGTTTCTACGCCTATCAGCTTAGCCAGAGCGATACAGACGAAACCGAACGCCTGCGCCAGTTCATCCTGCAACAGCATCGGCTGACGCATCCCGCGCTGCACCTCTGAACCTCAAGTATCCAGACTGCCCGCCAGGAACTGCTTCAGACGCTGGCTCATGACATCCCCTTCGTTACCCAGGCATCCGATCGACGACCCGGCCAGACTCTCCTGTGCCAGATCAGAAGCATCACCGGCCAGCAACAACTGACAATTGAGGCTTAAGGCCAGGCGACTTAAACGCCGGGGCAATTCGACAGCCGGTACATGATTGGAAAACAGCACCAGCGCCTGGGGTTTGATCTGTTCACAGACCAGGGTCAACTCATCGAACGGCTGACCAATGGGCAGCACTCGAATCCCCGTTTGCGGGTAGCCCAGAAACAGGGCGGCGATCAGTAATTCGAGTTCCCGGCAATGGCCAGCGAGGGCACTGATGACCACTCGCCGCGGCCGGGTATCGCGCATCAGCAGCAGGCGTTGCAACACCCGCGAACGCAGGAATCCATCAAGGAATACCCATTCGCTGATCCCGCCGAATTGATCCTGGCGTTGCAGCAATTGCCTCCATACCGGAAGCAGAATGTCTTGAAACACCACCGACAGGGAGTAGCTGGAAAAAACCTGTCCGTACACCTGCTCCAGCTGAACGTCGTCAAACACGCTGACGGCTACCCGGATCTGCCGTTGCCATTGCGCATAGTCGGCCAGCACGATGTCGTTGGGAATGATCTGGGACAGCACTTGAATTGGCGCCGCCCTGGCCAGCAACTTGCCGATCTTGCTGACGGCAACACCACGCTCGATCCAGCCGAGAATGCTGCGAACACGCTCGATATCGGACATCGAGTACAGGCGATGCCCACTTTCAGTGCGTATTGGAACAATCAGGCCATACCGTCGTTCCCAGGCTCGAAGCGTGATCGGGTTGACGCCTGTCAGGCGCGCGACCTCGCGAATCGGAAAGAGCTGTTCCTGTTCAAGGGAGATTGTCTGCGGTACACCTGAAGCTACGTCAGTAAGGACAGGCATCTAAGGTTGTACATCCATGTGCAGATGGGTCCTCATTCTAACTCCGCCACCCCATAGTGATTCAAGTTCATAATCGAAGAAAAACGCTCAAAGACGAAGCCGGCAGAATCAGGAATAATCCTTGCTTGTTTCAAGCCGCAGCCCGACACCCCGGCGCTGTGCCTGGCGAAGTTCCTACCCGGAGCGACGCAAATGTCTTACGGAGATATACAATGTCTACCTCTCCCGTCACGCTGATGGTCGCGCGTCGTGTTGCCAATGGTCGGTTTCAGGATCTGATCGCCTGGTTGCGCGAAGGCGAACAACTGGCCACCGACTTTCCCGGCTACCTCGGCTCTGGCGTACTCGCTCCGCCGCCCGGCGATGACGAGTTCCAGATTATCTTCCGCTTCGCCGACGAGCAGACCCTGCACGCCTGGGAGCACTCCGCCTCACGCAGCGCCTGGCTCGGACGCGGCAGCGATCTGTTCGCCCACCCGACAGAACATCGGGTCAGCGGCATCGAGGGCTGGTTCGGCACCGCCGGTCAACGCCCGCCGCGCTGGAAACAGGCCGTGGCAATCTGGCTGGCGTTCTTTCCGGTATCACTGTTGTTCAACTTTGTGCTGGAGCCGCTGCTCAGCGAGATGGCGCTGCTGCCCCGCGTGTTCATCAGTACCCTGTGCCTGACGCCGCTGATGGTCTATTTCTTCATTCCCCTGTCGACCCGCCTGCTGGCCAATTGGCTGAACAGCACGCCGGTACGCCGTTTGCCCCCCGAACCCGCCCCCCAAAACCACTGATAACCTTTGTGGGAGAGGGCTTGCTCGCGAAGACGGTGTGTCAGTCAACATTTGTTCCGGCTGACACAACGCTTTCGCGAGCAAGCCCGCTCCCACACAGGCCCGTTTTGCATAATAGGTAGAGCGCTGCCGTCGCTGGTATAGTTTTGCTCTCACCGCAACGCGAGCCGTTCATGACCACTTCCGCAGCCCCAATCCTCATTACCGGCGCCGGCCAGCGTGTCGGCCTGCACTGCGCCCGGCGATTGCTGGAAGATGGCCATCGTGTGATTTTCAGCTACCGCAGCGAGCGGCCCGGCGTACAAACCCTGCGCGATCTGGGTGCGACGGCGGTGTTCGCGGACTTCTCCAGCGAGGTCGGAATCCTCGCCTTCATCAGCGAGCTGCAAACCCACACCGACTGTTTACGGGCGATTGTCCACAACGCCTCCGAATGGCTGGCCGAAACACCGGACACCGACGCCGCAGCGTTCTCCCGCATGTTCAGCGTACACATGCTGGCGCCCTACCTGATCAACCTGCATTGCGCCGACCTGCTGCAACGTTCAAGCCCTGCCGACATCGTGCACATCAGCGATGATGTGACCCGTAAGGGCAGCAGCAAGCACATCGGTTATTGCGCCAGCAAAGCCGGGCTCGACAGCCTGACCCTGTCCTTCGCCGCCAGGTACGCGCCGGCCATCAAGGTCAACGGGATCGCGCCGGCCCTGCTACTGTTCAACCCTGAAGACGACGCGGCCTACCGCGCCAAGGTGCTGGCCAAATCCGCATTGGGCATCGAGCCCGGCTGCGAAGTGATCTACCAGAGCCTGCGTTATCTGCTCGACAACCCTTATGTCACCGGCACCACCCTGACCGTCAACGGCGGAAGGCACATCAAATAAGTGTCCCGCGAGGATTTTCCATGACGTTATCCCTGCCCCAGAATTATCGAGAGATCCTCATCGGCCTCGGTGAAAATCCAGACCGCGAAGGCCTGCTCGACACCCCGGTGCGCGCAGCCAAAGCCATGCAGTACCTTTGCCATGGTTACGAGCAAAGTGTCGAAGAGATCGTCAACGGCGCACTGTTCGCCTCAGACAACGATGAAATGGTGATCGTCGACAACATTGAGCTGTACTCGCTCTGTGAACATCACCTGTTGCCCTTCATCGGCAAGGCGCATGTGGCTTATATTCCAACCGGCAAGGTACTGGGCCTGTCGAAGATTGCGCGGCTGGTGGACATGTTCGCCCGGCGCCTGCAAATCCAGGAAAACCTCACCCGGCAAATCGCCGACGCAGTGCAACAGGTGACCGGCGCGGCCGGCGTCGCGGTGGTCATCGAGGCGCAGCACATGTGCATGATGATGCGCGGCGTCGAGAAACAGAACTCGACCATGAACACCTCGGTGATGCTCGGCGCCTTCCGCGAGTCGAGCAACACCCGCCAGGAGTTCCTGCAATTGATTGGACGGAGCAAGTAGCAATGCCACAACTTCAACCAGGCATGGCACGCATCCGGGTCAAAGACCTGTGCCTGCGTACCTTCATCGGCATCAATGAGGATGAGATCCTCAACAAGCAGGATGTGTTGATCAACCTGACCATTCTGTACGCGGCCCAGGAAGCGGTGCGTGACAACGACATCGACCACGCATTGAACTACCGCACGATCACCAAGGCGATCATCGCCCATGTGGAAGGCAACCGCTTTGCGCTGCTCGAACGCCTGACCCAGGAAATTCTCGACCTGGTGATGGCCAACGCCTCGGTGCTCTACGCCGAGGTCGAGGTCGACAAGCCCCACGCGCTGCGATTCGCCGAGTCGGTGTCGATTACGCTTGCAGCGAGTCGCTAGCTACAAGCTACAAGCGCCAAGCTGTAAACTTGCAGCCACCGCAATCCAACTTGCAGCTTGAAGCCTGTCGCTTGAAGCTGTCTCGCAGAGACCGCCATGACCGATCAACAACGCCTGGAACTCGAAGCCGCCGCCTTTCGCCGGCTGGTGGCCCACCTGGACAGCCGCAAGGATGTACAGAACATCGACCTGATGAACCTCTCGGGTTTCTGCCGCAACTGCCTGTCCAAGTGGTACAAGGCTGCGGCCGACGAGCGCCAGATCGAGGTCAGCCTCGATGAAGCCCGCGAAGTGGTTTACGGCATGCCGTACGCCGAATGGAAAGCCCAATATCAGCAGGAAGCCAACGCCGAACAGCAAGCGGCGTTCGCCAAAGGAAAACCCAATGAGTGATTTGAACACCCTGCGCGCCAGCCTCAACAGCGGCGAACACGCCTTCGCCGACACCCTGGCTTTCATCGCCGCCGGTTACGACTATCAGCCTCAGGCCTTCAACAATGGCGGCGTGGAAAACGCGGCCGGGCAGAACGAAGGTTCGTGCAAGACCCTGGGTCTGGCGCTGCTCGAAGGTTTGAGCGATGAAGAAGCCCTGCTGGCTTTCGGCGAGCATTACCGCTCGGTTGTTGCCACGCCTGAGGGCAGCGACCACGGTAATATCCGCGCATTGATGGCCCATGGTCTGGCGGGCGTGAAGTTCACCCAACAGCCACTGACCCGCCGCTGATTTAAATTGTAGGAGCGAGCCTGCTCGCGAAAAACCCAAGAGCACTGCTGGGCCTCCGGTTTACGCGTAATCGTTCACCACCATCGCGAGCAGGCTCGCTCCTACAGGTTCTGCATTCACGGCGCGGAACTGATCAGAAACACATCCTGACTTTTAAGATTGACCCGGCAACTTTATTTCGTTTGCCCCGTAACACCGCTCCCGGCTTAGATAAAAAGAAGTCCTCCTTCTTCCGAGTCGGTCATTCATGCGCAGCGAATCCATCAGCCAGTCGATCAACATCGTTCACCCTGTCACGCTCAGCCACGGTAAAAACGCCGAGGTCTGGGATACCGACGGCAAACGCTACATCGACTTTGTCGGCGGCATCGGTGTGTTGAACCTCGGCCATTGCCATCCGCGCATCGTCGAGGCCATTCGCGAACAAGCCACCCGACTGACCCACTATGCGTTCAACGCCGCGCCCCATGTGCCTTACCTCGAGCTGATGGATCGCCTGAGTGCGTTCATGCCGGTGGGATACCCGGTCAGCGGCATGCTCACCAACAGCGGCGCGGAAGCGGCGGAGAACGCCCTGAAGATCGTCCGTGGCGCCACCGGCCGCAGCGCGGTCATTGCCTTCGACGGCGCATTCCACGGCCGCACACTGGCCACGCTCAACCTCAATGGCAAAGTGGCGCCCTACAAACAGAAAATCGGCGTGCTGCCAGGGCCGGTGTTTCACCTGCCCTTCCCCAGCCAGGACAACGGCGTCACCTGCACCGAAGCCCTCAAAGCCATGGAACGCCTGTTCAGCGTCGAGATTGATGTCGAAGACATCGCCTGCTTTATCGTTGAACCGGTGCAGGGCGAAGCGGGCTTCCTGGCCATGGAAGTGGAATTCGCCCAGGCGCTGCGCAAGTTCTGCGACGACAAAGGCATTGTGCTGATCGCCGATGAAATCCAGTCCGGTTTCGGCCGCACCGGCCAGCGCTTCGCGTTCTCACGGCTGGGCATCGAACCGGATCTGATCCTGCTCGGCAAAAGCATCGCCGGCGGCGTGCCGCTGGGGGCGGTGGTCGGGCGCAAATCGCTGCTGGATAACCTGCCCAAGGGCGGACTCGGTGGCACCTATTCCGGCAATCCCATCGCCTGCGCAGCGGCACTGGCAACCCTCGATGAAATGACCGATGCCAATCTGCATGCCTGGGGCACACAACAGGAAGAAGCGATTGTCGGCCGCTATGAAACCTGGCGCGCGAACAACCTGACACCGTACCTGGGCCGCCTGACCGGCGTCGGTGCGATGCGCGGCATCGAGCTGATCAACGCTGATGGCTCGCCCGCCCCGGCACAATTGACCCAGCTGCTGGCTTTGGCGCGGGATGCGGGCCTGCTGCTGATGCCCAGTGGCAAATCGCGGCACATCATTCGCTTGCTGGCGCCGTTGACCATCGAGGCTGCGGTGCTGGAGGAAGGGCTGGATATTCTTGAAGCTTGCCTGGCAAAACTGGCGTGAGAGCGAAGTCCCACAAAGAGATTGAGGCCAGCACAACATTTGTGTGCGACATCAATTAAATGTGGGATCGGGCTTGCTCGCGAAAGCGGTGGATCAGCCAGCATTAATGTTGCATGACACACCGCCTTCGCGAGCAAGCCCGCTCCCACACTGGAATGTGCTCAGGCATAAAATTGTGGATCGAGTAGGAGGCGGATTTACATCCGCCGTCCTCTCACACCACCGTACGTACGGATCCGTATACGGCGGTTCAAGTTATGCGGTTAAGCCGGTTTATCGTATCCAGTACCGAGACTAGCCCAAGTTGGTCCCACAGCTTCTTCGGCAACGCCTGATTCATATGAGACGCCCCCGAACTCCACCATGGGCCGCGACCATTGAAGGCTGATTTGCAGGCGCGTGGCTCGCTAAGCCCCAAGCGCATCAAGTTGCACGCCCTCGTTGAGGGCTGCCTCCATTGGCGCCATACGGCGCAGCGCAGCTTTCGACGCACCCAACCATCCAACTCCTCAAGAGGCCTCTTGCTCTGACTCAGCTTGAAGTAGCCTGCCCAGCCACGCAGTACAGGGTTTATTCGCTCAATGACGATTGCCATCTTGCAACCCCGCGCTCCGCGCAGCAGGTCTCTGAGTCGGTCGCGCAGGCGACCCAGACTCATCGTTGCCACTCTTAGTCTCGGCTGTTGATGCCAGCTCATCCCATAGCCCAAGTAATCACACATCCACGACCCGGCTACTCGGCTCTTTTCCCGATTCAGTACCAGTTTCAGGCGCCGGCTCAGGAAGCGTTCAACGCCGGCCATCACCCGTGCGCCTGCCCGTTGGCTACGCACGTAAATGTTCGCGTCGTCGGCATAACGCACGAAACGATGGCCCCGCCGTTCCAGTTCGCGGTCGAGTTCGTTGAGCAAGATATTCGACAGCAACGGCGAGAGGGGGCCGCCTTGCGGCGCCCCTTCCTGCCGTCGACTGACGAGTCCACCGGACATCGTTCCCGCCTCGAGATAACGGCGGATCAGCGTGAGCACCCGCTTGTCTTCGATCTGACGCGCCGCGTAAACCATCAGGACATCGTGGTTAACCCGATCAAAGAACTTCTCCAGATCAAGTTCTACGCACCAGCGGTGGCCCGCTGCCACATGGCCGCGGGCAGTTTCGATGGCTTGGTGAGCGCTTCTGCCCGGACGAAAGCCGTAGCTGTAGTCCGAGAACAGCGGATCGAAGATCGGCGTGAGCTGCTGCAGCAGGGCCTGCTGGATCAGGCGATCCACGACGCTGGGGATGCCCAACTGGCGGGTTCCGCCTTTGGGTTTGGGGATGTCGACGGCGCGCACACCTTGCGGGTGATACTCACCGGCCAACAACCGAGCCTTGAGGATCGGCCAATACTGCTTCACGTAGCCCGCCAACTGGTCGACCGTCATGTCATCGGCACCCGGCGCGCCCTTGTTGCTGACTACGCGTTGATACGCACGCCTAAGGTTGGCGGGTGCAAGCACCCGCTCCATCAGCGTGTCCGGCTCCGCGCTCGTCCACGTCACAGACGCCGTCGATACCTGTGCGCTGTCAGCCGTCATCCTCGGATTCTGTCCAGGACTCGGAGTAACAGTCTTCTCTGGGAGAAATTTCTGCATTTCGGTATTCAACGAGACTCTGACGCCTACTGGCGGCATACCTTGTTCGGCCCTTGGTGGCGCGGTTAACCGCCACTTACTACGGCTTCGGCTGACTTCTGCACGCTCATCCCGTCGTCTCTCGACGCTCGGTAGCACAGTGGCAAACGTGCAGATCTCCCAGGGTAATTCGCGCGACCTTCCTGCTTATGCCTGTCAGATCTACGTCGCAGCGCTCCGTGCAAGTATTGGGCTTTGAGGAAACACGCCCTCTTACCCCGCTGCGCCGCCTCTATCCGCTTCCTGTTCGTCAGGCCAGCATTTTGCCTCGGGCTTCCTTCAGATTCGCAGTCACCCGCGACACCCTTGCCTCTGGCTAACACTTCCCCTTGCCGGGTGTGTAGAGGACTTTCACCTCCAAGTCACCAGCGTAGCCACCACAGCCAAGCTGGTTGCGCTTGCGCGCAACGCGCCATGCCTGGCGCACGCATAAAAAAACCGGCCGAAGCCGGTTTTTTCATTTCGACGAAAACAGAATCAAGCGTTCTGCAGATTGTCGAGGTAACGCTCGGCATCCAGTGCCGCCATGCAACCGGCGCCGGCCGAGGTGATGGCCTGACGGTATACATGGTCAGCCACGTCACCGGCGGCGAAGATACCTTCAAGGTTGGTGGCAGTGGCGTTGCCGTCACGGCCGCCCTGCACCACCAGGTAACCGTCTTTCAACGTCAGCTGACCTTCAAACAACGAAGTGTTCGGGGTGTGGCCGATGGCGATGAACACGCCGTCGACTTTCACTTCGTCGAAGCTGCCGTCGTTGTTCTTCAGGCGGGCACCGGTCACGCCCATGTTGTCGCCCAGCACTTCGTCCAGGGTCGCGTTCAGCTTCAGCTCGATCTTGCCTTCGGCTACACGGGCGTTCAGCTTGTCGATCAGGATCTTCTCGGCGCGGAAAGTTTCGCGACGGTGGATCAGGGTGACTTTGCTGGCGATGTTGGCCAGGTACAGGGCTTCTTCAACAGCGGTGTTGCCGCCGCCAACCACTGCCACTGGCTTGTTGCGATAGAAGAAACCGTCGCAGGTTGCGCAGGCGGAGACGCCTTTGCCCATGAACGCTTCTTCCGATGGCAGGCCCAGGTAACGGGCGCTGGCGCCGGTGGCGATGATCAGGGCGTCGCAGGTGTAAGTCGCGCTGTCACCGGTCAGGGTGTACGGCTTGGCGGCGAAGTCGACGGCATTGATGTGATCGAAAACGATCTCGGTTTCAAAGCGCTCGGCGTGCTCGCGCATCCGCTCCATCAACGCCGGGCCGGTCAGGCCGTGGACGTCGCCCGGCCAGTTGTCGACTTCGGTGGTGGTGGTCAGTTGACCGCCGGCCTGCATGCCGGTGATCAGCAGCGGCTTGAGATTGGCACGGGCGGCATAGACCGCGGCGCTGTAACCGGCAGGGCCGGAACCGAGAATAATCACTCGCGAATGACGGACTTCAGACATGACCTGCTCCTGTTGACCGGCCCGGAACACCTGGCGCGGAACGCCGGATTGCCGGCGGGAATAAAAAAGAACGGTTGAAAGCACTTGGGGAAGGCTTGAACCCGACCGTCCTGTAAAAAGATTGGGTGCAGCGTATCGAGGGGGCGAAGATTAAGGAAATACGGTTTAACAATCCAGCTCATAGGTGGTCTCTATCCCGTAACCGTGATTATCAGGACGCCTTTGTTACAGTTAATGTCGATGCTGCTACCGCGCTTTCGTCCGTCAGACAAAGCCGGTAAGGTCGGCGCGTTTTCCCTCTACCCGGAGCACGTTATGCCCGCCCCTGTTCTGTCCGGCCCGCAATACCTGCGCGAAGGCCTCAAACTGGTGTTGAGCCCCAGCCTGCGTTTGTTTGTGCTGTTGCCGTTGGCAATCAACCTGGTGCTGTTCGTCGGATTGATCTATCTGGCCGGCCACCAATTCAGCCTGTGGGTCGATACGCTGATGCCGTCCCTGCCCGACTGGCTGAGTTTTCTCAGCTACATCCTCTGGCCGCTATTCGTGGTGCTCGTCGTGCTGATGGTGTTTTTCACCTTCACCATGCTCGCCAACGTCATTGCCGCACCATTCAACGGCTTTCTTGCGGAGAAAGTCGAAGTGGTGGTGCGCGGCACCGATGACTTTCCGGCGTTCAGCTGGGGCGAACTGATTGCAATGATCCCGCGCACCCTGGCCCGGGAAATGCGCAAGCTCGGCTACTTTCTGCCCCGGGCGATCGGGCTGTTCATCCTCTCGTTCATCCCGGTGGTGAACATCATCGCCGCGCCGCTGTGGCTGTTGTTCGGGGTGTGGATGATGGCGATCCAGTACATCGACTACCCGGCGGACAACCACAAGCTGGGCTGGAACGAGATGCTTGGCTGGCTGCGCGAGAAACGCTGGCAGAGCATGAGTTTTGGCGGCAGCGTCTATCTGGTGCTGCTGATCCCGGTGGTCAACATCCTGATGATGCCGGCCGCCGTGGCGGGTGCGACGCTGTTCTGGGTGCGTGAACGCGGAGCGGAAAACCTGGTGACCCAGCGCTGAGCCATCACCGCCAGCAACTCGGTCACAAATCCATCATCCCGACGTCACACTCACGACATGACCCCAGCCGACACTGGGGTCATGACGACAACTCTGCATATCACCCTGATCACCGAAACCTTCCCTCCGGAAATCAACGGCGTGGCCAATACCCTGGGTCGCTTGTGCGACGGCTTGCGCGCGCGCGGGCATCAGGTGGAATTGGTGCGACCGCGCCAGGGCTGCGACCAGCAATCGGGCAGCGACGATGGGTTGCTGCTGTGCCGCGGCTGGCCGCTACCGGGTTACCCCGGCTTGCAATGGGGTCAGTCGTCGATGCACAAGCTGCTGCGGCGCTGGACGCGTCACCGCCCGGACGTGCTCTATATCGCCACCGAGGGTCCGCTGGGCTTGTCGGCCTTGCGTGCGGCACGGCGACTGGGGATTTCCGTGGTCAGCGGGTTTCACACCAATTTCCAGCAGTACTCCAACCAGTACGGGCTTGGTTTGCTCACGCGCCTGCTGACTCACTACCTGCGCTGGTTCCACAACCGCTCGACCATGACCCTGGTGCCCAGCGTCAGCCAGCGCATGGAACTGGAGCGACGTCATTTCGAACGACTGGCGTTGCTGTCCCGAGGGGTCGACAGCGAATTGTTTCACCCGGCCAAACGTTTGAATGCCCTGCGCGAGCAATGGGGACTGACCGAAGAAGACATCGCCGTCATTCATGTCGGGCGTCTGGCCCCGGAAAAAAACCTTGGGCTGCTCAAACGCACCTTCAATACCCTCAAGGCGAGTTATCCCCGGCGCACGCTGAAACTGATCGTGGTCGGCGACGGCCCGCAGCGCCAGGAGCTGGAAAAGGAAATGCCCGAGGCGATTTTCTGCGGCACCCAGCGGGGTGAAGCCCTGGCCTGTCACTACGCGTCGGGCGATGTGTTTCTGTTTCCGAGCCTGACCGAAACGTTCGGCAATGTGGTGCTTGAAGCACTCGCCTCGGGGCTCGGCGTGGTGGCCTACGACCAGGCGGCAGCCGCCCAGCATATTCGTCATGGCTACAACGGTGTATTGGCGATGCCGGGGGATGAAGAAGCGTTCTGCGATGCAGCGGCATGGCTGCTGGAGGACAGGGAAACCTTGCGCAATGTGCGCCTCAATGCGCGCCAGCATGCCAGTCGCCAGGGTTGGGCGACGATCATCGAGCAGTTCGAGGGACAGTTGCGGGGGGCTTGTGCCGGGGAGATGGTGGTGCCGAATGCACCGATTGTTCCCTGATTTTGTAGTGCTCTTTAGTCAGTCTTCGCGAGCAAGCCCGCTCCCACAGGGGATTTGTGTACGACACAGAACCAATGTGGGAGCGGGCTTGCTCGCGAAAGCGTAAGTCCTGACGCCGCTTAAACCAGCGTCATCAACGCCTCACGGCTGAACGGCAGAATGTCTTCTTCACGACCATCGCGCACTTTCTGCGCCCAATCCGGATCCACCAGCAACGCACGACCGACCGCCACCAGGTCGAACTCATCGTTGTTCAAACGTTCCAGCAGTTTTTCCAGGCTGGCCGGTTGCGCGACCTTGTCGGTGTTGACCATGAATTGCAGGAATTCGCCATCCAGGCCGACACTGCCCACGGTGATGGTCGGCTTGCCGGTCAGTTTGCGAGTCCAGCCGGCCAGGTTCAGTTCGGAACCGTCGAACTCCGGCTCCCAGAAGCGGCGGGTCGAGCAGTGAAAAATATCCACGCCCGCATCGGCCAGCGGCTTGAGGAACTCGCCCAGGACCTCCGGGGTTTGCACCAGACGTGCGGTGTAATCCTGCTGCTTCCACTGCGAGAAACGGAAGATGATCGGGAAATCTTCACCGACCGCGGTACGCACAGCCTGAATCAATTCAATGGCGAACCGCGAACGGTTGGCCAGGCTGCCGCCGTATTCGTCGGTGCGCTGGTTGCTGCCTTCCCAGAAGAACTGGTCAATCAGGTAACCGTGGGCACCGTGGATTTCCACGCCGTCCATGCCAATGCTCCGGGCATCCCTGGCGGCCTGGGCGAACGCGGCGATTACGTCCTGAATGTCTTGTTTGGTCATGCCGTGCACCACGACCTGACCTTCCTTCACTTTTTCCGACGGGCCATAACCGGGCACGCTGGCGTCCGGCTCGGTGCCGATACGGCGGACGCTGCCCACATGCCACAATTGCGGCACGATCTTGCCGCCTTCGGCGTGCACGGCGTCGACGACTTTTTTCCAGCCGCCCAGTGCCGCTTCACCATAGAAATGCGGAACATTCGGGTAGCCGTTGGAAGCCTTGTGACCGACGGTGGTGCCTTCGGTGATGATCAGGCCGACGCCTGCAGCGGCACGACGACGGTAGTACTCGATCACTTTGGAGTTCGGCACGCCACCCGGTGAAAAGGAGCGGGTCATCGGCGCCATGACGACGCGGGTCGGCAGTTCGAGGGTGCCGAGGTGGAACGGTTTGAACAGGGCTTTGACGGGCATGGGACGCTCCACGGAGGAATGACTTTATGACGGTTATAATATGGAGAGTCCAACGCATTGAACAGCATTATTGATCAGCGTGATTAGGGGTCAAAAGGCAGGGAGTACTGTAGGAGCGAGCTCGCTCGCGATGGGCTTGAGAACGCTGCGGGGTATCAGACTTGCAGCGTTATCGTTGACGACCATCGCGAGCAAGCTCGCTCCTACAGGAGGGAATCAGCTCAGCGCTTTTTCAATCGCGTGAACGATGGTCGGATCATCCGGCGCCGTGCGTGGCGAGAACCGCGCCAGTACGCGGCCGTCCTTGCCCAGCAGGAACTTCTCGAAGTTCCAGGTGATGTCACCAGGAAACTCCGCGCCCTCGCCCGCCAGCAAGCGGTACAACTGATGGCGGTCATGCCCGTTGACTTCCAGCTTGCTGGACAACGGAAAGCTCACGCCATAGTTGAGGCTGCAGAATTCCTTGATCTCCCGTTCGCTCCCCGGTTCCTGCCCGGCAAACTGATTGCACGGCAGGCCCAGCACGCTGAAGCCTTTGGCCTTGAATTGCTGATAGAGGTTTTCCAGCGCCGCGTACTGCGGGGTCAAGCCGCATTTGGAGGCCACGTTGACCACCAGCACGACTTGGCCTTTGAAAGGCGCCAGAGGTAGCTCCTGGCCATCCAGGGCTGTCAATTTAAGGTCGTGAAAAGCACTCATGACGTCCTCCAGATTCCCGTGTTCTTCTCGAAACAGCCACTTGGCGGTGTCGTCAGGGACAGCCGCAGACTAAAAAGGCGCCCTCGGGGCGCCTCTCCAGTTATCTGAGCTTAGCGCAGAAATCAGTGGTGATGGCCACCTTCGCCATGGACGTGGCCATGAGCGATTTCTTCCTGGCTGGCGTCACGGATGGCAACGATCTTGACCTGGAAATTCAGGCGCTGGCCGGCCAACGGGTGGTTGCCGTCAACGGTCACGTCGTCGCCGTCCAGATCACGGATGGTCACGATCTGCATCTGGCCGTCCGGAGCGGAAGCGTGGAACTGCATGCCCACTTCCAGTTCGTCGACGCCTTCGAACATGCTACGGCTCAGGGTGCTGACCAGTTCGGCCGCGTATTCGCCGTAAGCGTCTTCCGGTTCAACGGCTACAGTCAGCTCATCGCCGACGGCCTTGCCTTCCAGAGCCTTTTCCAGGCCCGGGATGATGTTGCCTGCGCCTTGCAGGTAGACCAGCGGCGCGCCGCCGGCGGAGCTGTCGATGACCTCACCAGCGTCGTTGGTCAGGGTATAGTCGATGGAGACAGCCTTATTGGCGGCGATCAGCATGGGGCGAGACCTTTTGCATAAGAAGATTGAAAGGCCAAGTTTAGCGAAGCAATCGTCCGAAAGCGAACACAACCCGGACAAACGGGATTCGACGATCACAGGCTTCCATCAGGACGAGGACGGACACTGGGTGGCCGAGCTTTCCTGCGGCCACACCCAACACCTGCGGCACCAGCCGCCATGGCAATCCCGGGCCTGGGTCATGGACCCTGCACAGCGCCAGGAAAAAATAGGCCAGCCCTTTGCCTGCGGTTGGTGCGCACAAGGCTCGGTTAGCGATAACCTTGGCGACTGAATTTCGGTAATCGACCAGCCATAGGTCGTGACCATTGCCATGCACCCTCCAGAGAATCCGCATGCAAACTTTTTTTATCGCGCCCACCGATTTTGGTGTGGGTCTGACCTCCATCAGCCTCGGGCTGGTACGCACCCTTGAGCGCGCCGGGCTCAAGGTCGGCTTTTTCAAACCGATTGCCCAGCCGCATCCGGGTGACACGGGCCCGGAACGTTCCACCGAACTGGTGGCGCGTACCCACGGCTTGAAACCGCCTCAGCCACTGGGCCTGGCCCATGTCGAGCGCATGCTCGGCGACGGCCAGCTCGATGAATTGCTCGAAGAAATCATCACCCTGTATCAGCAGGCGGCCATCGGCAAGGACGTGCTGATCGTCGAAGGCATGGTGCCGACCCGTAGCGCCAGCTATGCCGCGCGGGTCAATCTGCATCTGGCCAAGAGCCTCGACGCCGAGGTGATCCTGGTCTCGGCACCGGAAAACGAAGTGCTGACCGAGCTTTCCGGACGCGTCGAGTTGCAGGCGCAATTGTTCGGCGGCCCGAAAGACCCGAAAGTCCTCGGTGTGATCCTCAACAAGGTCAAGACCGACGAAAGCATGGACGCCTTCGCCACGCGCCTGAAAGAGCATTCGCCGTTGCTGCGCAGTGGTGATTTCCGCTTGCTCGGCTGCATTCCGTTCCAGCCGGAACTGAACGCCCCGCGCACCCGCGACGTCGCCGACCTGATGGGCGCGCAAGTACTCAACGCCGGTGACTATGAAACCCGGCGCATGACCAAAATCATCATTTGCGCCCGCACCATGCGCAACACCGTGGAGCTGCTCAAGCCCGGTGTGCTGGTGGTGACCCCCGGCGACCGCGACGACATCATCCTCGCCGTCAGCCTCGCGGCCTTGAACGGCGTGCCGCTCGCCGGCCTGCTGCTGACCAGCGACACCCTGCCCGACCCACGCATCATGGACCTGTGCCGGGGCGCCCTGCAGGCCGGGTTGCCGGTGCTGTCGGTGAGTACCGGCTCCTATGACACCGCCAACCTGCTCAATGGCCTGAACAAGGAAATCCCCATCGACGACCGCGAGCGCGCCGAAATCATCACCGATTTCATCGCGGGCCATCTCGATGCCGACTGGCTGCATCAGCGCTGCGGTACACCACGGGAGATGCGCCTGTCGCCAGCGGTTTTCCGCTATCAATTGATCCAGCGCGCCCAGGCGGCCAACAAGCGCATCGTGCTGCCCGAAGGCAGCGAACCGCTGACCGTGCAGGCTGCCGCGATCTGCCAGGCCCGTGGCATCGCTCGCTGTGTGTTGCTGGCCAAGCCCGAGGACGTGCAGGCCGTCGCCCGCGCCCAGGGCATCGAGTTGCCACCGGGACTGGAAATCATCGATCCGGACTCGATCCGCGAGCGTTATGTCGAGCCGATGGTCGCGCTGCGCAAAAGCAAAAGCCTCAATGCGCCAATGGCCGAACAACAACTGGAAGACACCGTGGTCATCGGCACCATGATGCTGGCCCTGGATGAGGTCGACGGCCTCGTGTCGGGTGTGATCAACACCACCGCCAACACCATCCGCCCGGCCCTGCAGCTGATTAAAACGGCGCCGGGCTGCACCCTGGTGTCGTCGGTGTTCTTCATGCTGTTCCCCGAAGAAGTGCTGATCTACGGCGACTGCGTGATGAACCCGCACCCGAGTGCCAGCGAACTGGCCGAGATCGCCCTGCAAAGCGCTGACTCGGCCGCAGCATTCGGCATCACGCCACGGGTGGCGATGATCAGCTACTCCAGTGGCGACTCGGCCAGCGGCGAAGAGGTCGAGAAGGTCCGCGAGGCCACCCTGCTCGCCCACGAACAACAGCACTCGCTGCTGATCGACGGCCCCTTGCAGTACGACGCCGCCGCCAACGAAAGCGTGGCCCGGCAATTGGCGCCGAACAGTCAAGTGGCCGGGCGTGCCACGGTGTACGTGTTCCCCGATCTCAACACCGGCAACACCACGCACAAAGCCGTACAGCGCAGCGCCGACTGCGTCAGCCTCGGGCCGATGCTGCAAGGCCTGCGCAAACCGGTGAACGATTTGCCGCGCGGCGCGCAGGTCGATGACATCGTCTACACCATCGCCCTGACCGCGATTCAAGCCGCCAATCGACCTATGGATGTGTAAATGCTGGACTTCCTACCCGCCCCTTTGCGCGGTGTAACCACCTCGCTGCTGTTGGCATTGAACACGATTCTGCTGTGCTCGTTCCTGTTCTGCGTGGCGCTCGTCAAGGTCTTGCCGTTCGCCTTCACCCAGCGTATCGCGGGTTGGCTGATGAGCCATACCCACGAAGCCTGGATCAGCAACAACAAAGGCTGGATGAACCTGGTGCGCCGCACGCGCTGGCACATCAGCGGCCTGCAGGGCCTCGACTATCGGCACTCGTACCTGATCACCAGCAACCACCAGAGCTGGGTCGATATCCTGGTGCTGCAATACGTACTCAACCGGCGCATTCAACCGCTGAAGTTCTTTCTCAAGCAGGAGCTGATCTGGGTCCCGGTGATCGGTCTGGCCTGGTGGGCGCTGGGCTTTCCGTTCATGAAGCGCTACTCCAAGGCCTATCTGGAGAAACACCCGGAAAAGAAAGGCAAGGACCTGGAAACCACCCGCAAGACCTGTGCGAGGTTCCGCGACAACCCGGTGGGCATTTTCAACTTCGTCGAAGGCACGCGCTTCACCGCGGGCAAGCACAAGCAACAGCAGTCACCCTTCAAGTACCTGCTCAAGCCCAAGGCCGGAGGCATTGCCTTTGTGCTCGATGCGATGGGCGAGCAGCTTGAATCCCTGGTCAACGTGACCATCCACTACCCCGCCGGGCGTCCTGGTTTTTGGGATTTGTTGTGCGGGAACGTTGCGGACGTGGTGGTGCACTTTGAAGAGCTGAGAATTCCGCCGCAGTTCATCGGCAAGAACTATGACCAGGACGGTGAATACCGCCTGCAATTTCAGGGCTGGATCAATCAGCTGTGGCAGGACAAGGATGCGTTGCTGGCGCAGATGCATCGCGAATATCCAGGCAAACACTGATCCTCTGTGGGAGCGGGCTTGCTCGCGAAAGCGGTGGATCATCAGCCAGCATCAATGTTGAATGACACGCTGCATTCGCGAGCAAGCCCGCTCCCACATTTGAATATCACAAGGCACAAAAAAACCCGCCGATGATCACTCATCGGCGGGTTTTTCATTACGACTGAGGCTTAGATCGCCCCACGCTCACGCAGTAGAGCCAGCACTTGCTTGACGCCTTCCTCCAGCGACACGGACTGGGTGTCGATCACCAGGTCGGCATCCAGCGGCACGTCGTACGGGAAGGATTCGCCCGGGATGTTATCCCCGGCCGCCGCGTACAGGCCTTGCGGATCACGCTCGGCGCAAACCGTCGGCGAAGCCTGGACGTAGACTGTCAGCAGACGTTCCTTGCCGATCAGTTCCCGGGCCTGTTCACGACCTTCGGCACTCGGCGCAACGAACGCCGCCAGGGTCAGCAAACCGGCTTCGTTGAACTGACGCGCAACGTGTGCGGCACGACGCCAGTTCTCGGTACGCCCGGCGCGATCCTGTGGCAGACCTTTGTTCAGGTCGTGACGCAGGTTCTGGCCATCGAGCACGAACACCGCACGGCCAAGGTCGAACAGCTTGCGTTCAACCGCATACGCCAGAGTGCTCTTGCCCGCGCCCGACAAGCCGCTGAACAACACGGTGGCCGGTTGTTGGCCAAAACGCTGTGCGCGTTCTTCGGTGGCGACGTGAGCCAGTTTGCCGTGGTGCGTGCTGGTGCCATGTACCAACGGTTGGGCGATGATCATGCCGGCACCGACGGTGCCGTTGGTCAGGCGGTCGATGATGATGAACGCGCCGGTGGTGCGGTTGCTGTCGTAACCGTCGAGGGCAATCGGCGCATCCAGCGCGATCTTGACCTTGCCGATTTCGTTCAGTTGCAACGCGCTGGCCGGACCCTCTTCCAGGGTATTCACGTCGACCTTGTTGACGATGCTGGCGATGGAACCCGGCACGTAACTGGTAGCGCGCTTGATGTCGTATTTCTTGCCCGGCAGCATCGGCTCTTCAGCCATCCACACCAGCATCGCCTCGAAGCTGTCAGTCACCGGCGGCACGTTGTCGGCATGCACCAACAGGTCACCACGGGAGATGTCGATTTCGTCTTCCATGGTCAGCGTTACTGCCTGACCAGGACCGGCGTGCTCCAGTTCACCTTCGAAGGTGACGATGGATTTCACGCGGCTGCTCTTGCCCGACGGCAGCACCACGACTTCGTCGCCCTTCTTGACGATGCCGCTGGCCAGCGTACCGGCGAAACCACGGAAGTTCAGGTTCGGACGGTTGACGTACTGCACCGGGAAACGCAGGTCGGTGAAGTTGCGATCGCCCGCCACTTCCACGGTCTCGAGGATTTCCATCAGCGACTGGCCGGTGTACCACGGCGAACGCTCGGACTTGTTCACCACGTTGTCGCCCTTCAAAGCCGACATCGGCACGAAGTGCATCGTGGTGGGCTTCATCTTCAAGCCTTCGGCAAACTGCAGGTAATCGGCCTTGATCGACTCGAACACGCCCTGGTCGAAGTCCTTGAGGTCCATCTTGTTGATGGCCACAACGATGTGCTTGATGCCCAGCAGCGAGGCGATGAAGCTGTGGCGACGGGTCTGGGTCTGCACGCCGTAACGGGCGTCGACCAGGATGATCGCCAGGTCACAGGTGGAGGCACCGGTGGCCATGTTGCGGGTGTACTGCTCATGGCCGGGGGTGTCGGCAATGATGAATTTGCGCTTGGCGGTGGAGAAATAGCGGTACGCGACATCGATGGTGATGCCTTGTTCACGCTCGGCCTGCAGGCCGTCGACCAGCAACGCCAGGTCGATGTCTTCACCGGTGGTGCCGACTTTTTTCGAGTCGCGGGTAATCGCTTCCAGGTGATCTTCGTAGATCATCTTGGAGTCGTGCAGCAGGCGCCCGATCAGGGTGCTCTTGCCGTCGTCGACGTTACCGCAGGTCAGGAAGCGCAGCAGCTCTTTACGTTCGTGCTGGCCCAGGTAGGCGAGGATGTCCTCGCTGATCAAATCAGATTGATGCGACATGACAGCCCCTTAGAAATAACCTTGACGTTTTTTGTCTTCCATCGAGCCGGCGCCATCGTGGTCGATGACACGGCCCTGGCGCTCGGAAGTTCGCGTCAGGAGCATTTCCTGAATGATGTCCGTGAGGCTTTCGGCCTCGGACTCCACCGCGCCCGTCAACGGGTAGCAACCAAGGGTACGGAAACGCACTTTCTTTTTGACGATGCGCGCTTTGTCTTCGTCGCTCAGGTGCTCGAGGATGCGCTCGTCGTCGATCATGATCAGCGTGCCGTTCTTCTCGATGACTTCACGCTCGGCGGCGAAGTACAACGGAACGATCGGGATGCCCTCAAGGTAGATGTACTGCCAGATGTCCAGCTCGGTCCAGTTCGACAGCGGGAAGACGCGGATAGACTCACCCTTGTTGACCTTGCCGTTGTACACGTTCCACAGCTCGGGACGCTGGTTTTTCGGGTCCCAGCGGTGCTTGCTGTCGCGGAACGAGTACACGCGCTCCTTGGCGCGGGATTTCTCTTCATCGCGACGGGCGCCGCCGAATGCTGCGTCGAAACCATACTTGTCGAGTGCCTGCTTCAGGCCCTCGGTCTTCATGATGTCGGTGTGCTTGGCGCTGCCGTGGGTGAACGGGTTGATGTCTTGCGCCACGCCGTCCGGGTTGACGTGGGTGATCAGGTCGAGGCCCAGCTCGGCGACCATCTTGTCGCGGAAGCTGTACATCTCCTTGAATTTCCAGCGAGTGTCGACGTGCATCACCGGAAACGGCAGCTTGCCCGGGAAGAACGCCTTGCGTGCCAGATGCAGCATCACGGCGGAGTCTTTACCGATGGAGTACAACATCACCGGGTTGTCGAACTCGGCGGCCACCTCGCGGATGATGTGGATGCTTTCCGCCTCCAGCTGTTTCAGATGCGTCAGTTTGTCGACCATGGCTACTCACGAAAGCTTTCTTATGAACGGCCAGCGGGCCGTGTTCGAGCGGGGATCCTAGCACAGCGACCTCTTCTAATCAGGACGCCAACTAGATCGAAAGAGCATATGAATATGCCTGCCCGTTTGGGCACAGCAGAACCCTGTGGGAGCGGGCTTGCTCGCGAAGGCGGACTGACATCCAACACTGATGTCGACTGACACAGCGCATTCGCGAGCAAGCCCGCTCCCACATTTGGATCGATGGCGTACCTCAAATCGGATTCGGGCAATCGATGAAGATGTGCTCCAGCGCAAAGCGTCGCGCCAGGTAATCCCCCAACGCCTGAACGCCGTAGCGCTCGGTCGCGTGGTGACCGGCGGCGATAAAACTGATGTCGTTCTCCCGGGCACTGTGGAAAGTTTGCTCGGAAGCCTCGCCGCTGAGGTACAGATCGACGCCTGCCAGAATGGCCTGATCGATGTAACCCTGGCCACCACCAGTGCACCAGCCGACGCTGCGGATCATTGCACTGCCTTCGATCAACAGCGGCTCACGGCCCGTCACTTCCTGGACGCGGCGGGCGAAATCCCGGGGCGTCATCGGGTCATTCAGCGAGCCGACCAGGCCGACAATCTTCAGATTGTCCGGATCCAGCGGCCCTTCGACGGTGATGTCGAGCTGCCGCGCGAGCTGCACGTTATTGCCGACGTCCGGGTGCAGATCCAGCGGCAGGTGATAGGACAACAGGCTGATATCGTGCTTGAGCAAGGTTTTCAGGCGGCGTTGTTTCATGCCGGTGATGCACGGGTTCTCGCCCTTCCAGAAGTAGCCGTGATGCACCAGTACCAGGTCGGCATTGGCCTCCACGGCAGCGTCGAGCAAGGCCTGGCTGGCAGTCACACCACTAACGATGCGCATCACCTGCGGCCGACCCTCGACTTGCAGGCCGTTGGGGCAATAATCGGCAATTTTCGAACTGCTGAGGTAACGGTCGGCTTCTTCGACCAGGGTGCTCAGGGCGACGGCCATAAAAGACTCCTAAATATCCCGTTCAGAGGCGCGCGCGGCCTCGTATAATGCGCGTCATTATGAGCGGTCTTAGACCGCCTGCAACTCTCTCAGGACGTGCTTAATGCTCAAGGCGCTGCGTTTTTCCGGCTGGCCGCTGTTGGCTGGCGTGCTTGTCGCTCTGTTAATCATCCAGCGTTACCCGCAGTGGGTCGGGCTTCCAAGCCTCGACGTCAATCTGCAGCAAGCCCCGCAAACCACCAGCATGCAGCAGGGCCCGGTGTCCTATGCCGACGCGGTAACCACCGCCGCGCCGTCGGTGGTGAACCTGTACACCACCAAAGTCATCAACAAACCCAGCCATCCGTTGTTCGAAGATCCACAGTTCCGCCGCTTCTTTGGCGACAACTCGCCCAAGCAGAAACGCATGGAGTCGAGCCTCGGCTCCGGCGTGATCATGAGCCCGGAAGGCTACATCCTGACCAACAACCACGTAACCAGCGGCGCCGACCAGATCGTTGTGGCCCTCAAGGACGGTCGTGAAACACTGGCCAGGGTGATCGGCAGCGACCCGGAAACCGATCTCGCGGTACTGAAAATCGATCTGAAATCCCTGCCTTCGATTACCGTCGGTCGCTCCGACAACCTCCGCATCGGCGATGTCGCGCTGGCCATCGGCAACCCGTTCGGCGTCGGCCAGACCGTGACCATGGGCATCATCAGCGCCACCGGGCGCAATCAACTGGGCCTGAACAACTACGAAGACTTCATCCAGACCGATGCGGCGATCAACCCGGGTAACTCCGGCGGTGCACTGGTAGATGCCAACGGCAACCTGACCGGCATCAACACAGCAATCTTCTCCAAGTCCGGCGGCTCCCAGGGCATCGGTTTCGCGATCCCGGTGAAGCTGGCGATGGAAGTGATGAAGTCGATCATCGAGCACGGCCAGGTGATTCGTGGCTGGCTGGGTATCGAAGTGCAGCCGCTGACCCAGGAATTGGCCGAATCGTTCGGCTTGTCCGGGCGTCCGGGCATTGTCGTGGCGGGGATTTTCCGTGATGGTCCGGCACAGAAGGCCGGCCTGCAATTAGGTGATGTGATTCTTTCCATCGACGGCGAACCGGCCGGCGATGGCCGTCGCTCGATGAATCAGGTGGCGCGGATCAAGCCGACGGACAAGGTCACGATCCAGGTGATGCGCAACGGCAACGAACTCAAGCTGACCGCGGAAATCGGTTTGCGTCCGCCACCGGCACCGGTCCAAGAGAAAGAAGAAGAGTAACTGGCCAACCCACAAACCCTTGTGGGAGCGGGCTTGCTCGCGAAAGCGGTGTGTCAGTCGACGCAAAAGTTAACTGACACACCGCTTTCGCGAGCAAGCCCGCTCCCACACCCACAGGGTTGGCCGTGAGTTAAAGGTCGCCTAGGCCGTCGATCAGCGCCTGGTTCTGCTCAGGCGTGCCGATGGAGATCCGCAGGAACTGGGCAATCCGCGCCTGCTTGAAGTGCCGGACAATCACGCCCTGTTCGCGCAATTTAGCCGCGATACCTGCCGCATCGTGCCGGGGGTGACGGGCGAAAATGAAATTCGCCGCCGACGGCAGCACTTCAAAGCCCTTCCCTTCCAGCTGCGCAATCACCCATTCACGGTGCTCGATGACCAAACGGCAGGTCTTGTCGAAATACTCGCGATCCTCGAATGCGGCGGCTGCACCGACATTGGCCATACGGTCCAGCGGATAGGAGTTGAAGCTGTTCTTGATCCGCTCCAGCGCCTCGATCAGGTCCGGATGCCCGACCGCCAGGCCAACCCGCAGACCGGCCAGGGAGCGGGACTTGGACAGGGTCTGGGTCACCAGCAGGTTTGGATAGCGGTCCACCAGCGTAATCGCCGTTTCTCCGCCGAAATCGATGTAAGCCTCGTCCACCACGACCACGGAATCCGGGCTGGCCTTGAGGATCTGCTCGACCGCCTCCAGCGCCAACAGGCAACCGGTCGGTGCATTCGGGTTAGGGAAAATGATCCCGCCATTCGGTCTGGCGTAGTCCGCCGGGTTGATCCGGAACTGCTCGTCCAGCGGCACCGCATCGAACTTGATGCCATACAACCCGCAGTAAACCGGATAGAAGCTGTAGCTGATGTCCGGGAACAATAGCGGCTGATCGTGCTGCAGCAAACCGTGGAAGATGTGCGCCAGCACTTCATCGGAACCGTTGCCGAGAAACACCTGATTGCCTTGCACGCCGTAGTACCTGGCGACGGCTTGCTTGAGCACATCGCTGTTCGGGTCCGGGTACAGACGCAGGTTGTCATTCAGTTCGGTTTGCATCGCCGCGAGGGCTTTCGGCGATGGGCCGTAGGGGTTTTCGTTGGTGTTGAGCTTGACCAGTTTGGTCAGCTTGGGCTGCTCGCCCGGCACGTAAGGCACCAGATCCTTGACGAATGGGCTCCAGAATTTACTCATCTTCATTTCACCTGCTTGTCGTCAACGATACGGTATTCGGCGCTACGCGCGTGGGCGGTCAACGACTCGCCACGGGCCAGCACGGATGCGGTCTTGCCCAGAACGGACGCGCCCTGCTCGGAGCAGAAGATGATCGACGAACGTTTCTGGAAGTCATACACGCCCAGCGGCGAAGAAAACCGTGCAGTACCGGAGGTCGGCAACACGTGGTTCGGGCCGGCGCAGTAATCACCCAGGGCTTCGGATGTGTGACGGCCCATGAAGATTGCACCGGCGTGGCGGATGTGCGGCAACCAGGCTTGTGGATCGGCAACGGACAACTCGAGGTGCTCCGGCGCGATGCGGTTGGCCACTTCGATGGCTTGCTCCATGTCGCGAACCTTGATCAGCGCACCACGGCCATTGATCGAGGTTTCGATAATCGCGGCACGCTCCATGGTCGGCATCAACTTGGCGATGCTGGCGGCGACCTTGTCGAGGAACTCGGCATCGGGGCTGACCAGAATGGCCTGGGCGTCTTCATCGTGCTCGGCCTGGGAGAACAGGTCCATGGCAATCCAGTCCGGATCGGTCTGGCCGTCGCACACCACGAGGATTTCCGAAGGGCCGGCGATCATGTCGATACCGACCTGGCCAAACACGTGGCGCTTGGCGGTAGCCACATAGATGTTGCCCGGGCCGACGACCTTGTCGACCTTCGGCACGCTTTCGGTGCCGTAAGCCAGCGCCGCGACGGCCTGGGCGCCCCCGATGGTGAACACACGGTCGACACCGGCGATGCAGGCCGCGGCCAGCACCAGCTCATTGATTTCACCGCGCGGGGTCGGTACGACCATGACCACTTCGGTGACGCCGGCGACCTTGGCCGGAATCGCGTTCATCAACACCGACGACGGGTACGACGCCTTGCCGCCTGGCACGTACAGACCCGCACGGTCCAGCGGCGTGACTTTCTGGCCCAGCACGGTGCCGTCGGCCTCGGTGTAGCTCCAGGATTCCTGCTTCTGTTTTTCGTGGTAGCTGCGCACACGAGCCGCGGCGACTTCCAGGGCTTCACGCTGGGCCACGGAGATGCGCGTGAGCGCCAGTTCCAGTCGCTCGCGCGGCAGGATCAGGTCCGCCATGGACGCCACGTCCAGGCCGTCGAACTGCCGGGTGAATTCCACCAGTGCCGCGTCGCCACGCTCGCGCACGGCCTTGATGATGTCCAGCACTCGCTGATTGACCGAGTCGTCAGACACACTTTCCCAGCTCAGCAGATGATCCAGATGATGTGCGAAATCCGGGTCAGCAGCGTTGAGTCGGCGAATTGCAGTCAGTGCGGTCATAGCGAGAGCCTCATAGGAATGGCAAAAAACTCAGGCGCCCGAAGCTAACATTCGATCCGCTTGGGCACCTGAGAATTCTGGCTATGAGGCGGATAGACGGCGCGCCTTGCGGTCGCGCAGGTGAATCAGCCGCGGTGTCGAGACTCCACTGCCTTGCGCAAGGTGTCGATCAACGCCTGGATACGGGCGTGCTGCATTTTCATCGAAGCCTTGTTGACGATCAGCCGGGAGCTGATGGCCGCGATGAAATCCTGTGGCTCCAGGCCGTTGGCCCGCAGCGTGTTACCGGTGTCGACCACGTCGATGATCTTGTCTGCCAGACCGATCAGCGGCGCCAGCTCCATCGAGCCATAGAGCTTGATGATGTCGACCTGACGACCCTGTTCGGCGTAGTAGCGCTTGGCGACGTTGACGAACTTGGTGGCGATACGCAGGCGGCCCTTGGGCTCGACCGCGCCGACTTTACCGGCGGTCATCAGCTTGCACTGGGCGATTTGCAGGTCCAGCGGCTCGTACAGGCCCTGGCCGCCGTATTCCATCAGCACATCTTTACCGGCGACGCCGAGGTCGGCAGCACCATGTTCGACATAGGTCGGCACATCGGTAGCACGCACGATCAGCAGACGGACATCGTCCTGGGTCGTGGGGATGATCAGCTTGCGGCTCTTGTCCGGATTCTCGGTCGGCACGATGCCCGCTTCAGCCAGAAGCGGCAGGGTGTCGTCAAGGATGCGGCCCTTGGACAGTGCGATAGTCAGCATGGGAAACGTCAGCCCTTAATCAGGAATCTTATGCCCGGTCGCAATCGGCGCCGGACACGCATCGAGCCGGAAACCGGCTCGACCTACAACAATCCAACGGACACCTCCCTGTGCCCATGCAGCAGAAACTAGCCCGGAACGCGACGGATCCTGGCGCCCAGCATCTGCAGTTTTTCTTCGATGCACTCGTAGCCACGGTCTATATGGTAGATGCGGTCGATCAGGGTGTCGCCCTCAGCAACCAGGGCCGAGATCACCAGGCTGGCCGAAGCACGCAGGTCGGTCGCCATCACTGGCGCGCCCTTGAGCTTCTCGGTGCCGGTGACGATGGCAGTGTTGCCCTCGACCTGGATCTTGGCGCCCATGCGGTGCAGTTCGTAGACGTGCATGAAGCGGTTTTCGAAGATCGTCTCGATCACAGCGCCGGTGCCTTCGGCAATGGCGTTGAGGGAGATGAACTGCGCCTGCATGTCGGTCGGGAACGCCGGGTACGGAGCGGTCCGCACGTTGACGGCTTTCGGACGCTTGCCGTGCATGTTCAGCTCGATCCAGTCTTCGCCGCAGGTGATTTCGGCACCGGACTCCCGGAGTTTTTCCAGAACGGCTTCGAGGATGGTCGGATCCGTATCCTTGACCTTCACACGGCCGCCGGTTACCGCCGCTGCCACCAGATAGGTGCCGGTTTCGATACGGTCGGGCATAACTTTATAAGTGGTGGTGTGCAGACGCTCGACGCCATCGATGGTGATGGTGTCGGTGCCAGCGCCGGAAACCTTGGCACCCATGGCGTTCAGGAAGTTCGCCAGGTCGACCACTTCAGGTTCGCGCGCGGCGTTGGCCAGTACGCTGCGACCCTTGGCCAGGGCGGCGGCCATCATGATGTTCTCGGTACCGGTCACACTGACGGTATCGAAGAAGAAGTGCGCGCCGCGCAGGCCGCCTTCAGGCGCCTTGGCCTTGATGTAGCCGCCTTCGACGTCAATGACCGCGCCCATGGCTTCAAGGCCACGGATGTGCAGGTCGACTGGACGCGAACCAATGGCGCAACCGCCAGGCAAGGCGACTTCGGCTTCACCGAAACGGGCAACCATCGGACCCAGCACCAGGATCGACGCACGCATGGTTTTAACCAGTTCGTACGGTGCGACCAGGGTCTTGATGGTGCGCGGGTCGATTTCGACGGCGAGTTTCTCGTCGATCACCGGCTCGATGCCCATGCGGCCGAACAGCTCGATCATGGTGGTGATGTCGTGCAGGTGTGGCAGGTTGGCCACGGTCACCGGGCCATCGCACAGCAAGGTGGCAGCCAGGATCGGCAGGGCAGAGTTCTTTGCCCCGGAGATGCGGATTTCGCCGTCAAGACGAGCACCGCCAGTAATAATCAATTTATCCATAAGAATCTCGACGCCCTTGGGCTCAGGTGCGCTCGGCCCAGGCCGCGCTGCTGAAAAATTTCATAGTGACCGCATGGATGCTGCCATCGGCGATCCACGGGTTCAAATGGGCATAGATGCTTTGCTGACGCTTGACCGGGCTCAGTGCCGCCAGTTCATCGCTAATCACGTTCAGCTGAAAGTTGCAGCCTTCGCCTTCAACTTCTACCTGAATTCCTGGCAGCTTTCCTTCAAGGAAGCTCTTCACTTCTACGGCCTGCATGCTCAACCTCAATCGGCGCCCTGTGCGCGCGGGTCGGACATCATACAAAAAAGCCCCGCGCCTGCGAACCCCGCATTCACAGGACTCTGACGGGGGGCTTCTTTATAGATGCGGTTCAGGGATGCGCCAACAGCTCGGTCATTTCGCTGACCTGAGCGATTTCACGCATGTCGTCCGGCATCCCACGGATGCTCAGGGCCTTGCCGGCCTCCTGCGCATCGCGGATGAAACACAGCAGCAACGACAAACCGACACTGCTGGACTTGGTCACCGCCGAGCAATCGACCACCAGCGCCACGGCCTTGCTGGCCTTGATCAGCGCCTTGCCCTGCTCGCGCAGGCCAGGGCCGGTGCGGTAATCCAGCACGCCGCTGAGTCGCAACTCGCCCGCTTCATCCATCTGGACTGCCGATTCACTCATTGGGCTGACTGCCCTGGTTTCTTGTCGGTGGCTTCCTTGGCCTTGGCGACTTCCCCGGCCCAACCATTGATGGTCTTGTCCAGGTCATTGCCATTGCGCTGCATCGCGTCGGCGAACTGATCGCGGAACAGCTTGCCGATATTGATGCCGTTGATGATGACGTTACGCAGCTTCCACTCGCCGTTGATCTTTTCCAGCGTGTAGGACACTGGATAGATCGAGCCGCTGCTGCCCTTGACGGTCATGCCGACGCTGGTACGGTTGCCCGACTCGTCCTTGGCAGGTTCAACGGTGATGCCCTGGTTGTTGTACTCCAGCAAGGCATTGCCATAGAACTGGAACAGACCCTTCTTGAAGTTTTCTTCGAAGGTTTTCATCTGCGCAGGCGTAGCTTTCTTCGAGTATTTGACCGTCATGATGCTCTTGGAAATACCCTCGGCATCCACCACCGGCCCGACGATGTCGTTTAGCGCCGTATAGAAGTCCTGCGGATCCTGCTTGTACTTTTCTTTGTTGGCCGCCAGATCGGCCAGCATCCGGTTAGTGGTGTCCTGTACCAGATCGTGCGCGGAAGGTGACGCCACGGCATTGGCCACCAGTGGCAGCGCCGCGAGCAGTACCAACAGGCCACGTCGCAAGATAGAGATCATTTACCAGTTCCTCATTTAGCTTCTTTGCTAACGGTATTGAGAAGAAATTTACCGATCAGGTCTTCGAGCACCAGCGATGACTGCGTGTCATGGATGGTTCCACCATCCTTGAGCAGGGTGTCTTCCCCACCCACGCTAATACCGATGTACTTCTCGCCCAACAGGCCAGCAGTCAGGATAGATGCAGTAGAGTCCGCCGGAAGATTATCGATGCGTTTTTCCAGCTGCATGGTCACCCGACCGGTGAAACTGTCGCGATCCAGATCGATGGCCGTGACCTTGCCGATGGTCACACCGGCCATGGTCACCTTTGCTCTGACAGTCAAACCGGCGATATTGTCGAAGTAGGCATAAAGTTTATAGGTGTCGGTGCTCGGGCTCGGGGACAGGCCGCTGACCCGCAACGCCAACAAGAGCAAAGCCAGGATGCCAGCCAGCAAGAAAAGGCCGACACCGATTTCCAGGGTGCGGTTTTGCATCAGAAATCTCCAAACATCAAGGCGGTCAGAATAAAGTCCAGGCCGAGTACTGCCAACGAGGCATATACAACGGTTTTGGTAGTGGCACGACTGATCCCCTCGGAAGTGGGTTCGCAATCATAGCCTTGGAATACGGCAATCCAGGTCACGACAAAGGCAAAGACGATACTTTTGATGATCCCGTTGAGCACATCGTCGGTGAACGTCACGCTGTTCTGCATGTTCGACCAGTAGGAGCCCTCATAGACCCCCAGCCAGTCGACAGCTACCCACGAGCCGCCCCAGATACCCACGACACTGAAAATCATCGCCAGCACCGGCAGGGAAATAAAACCGGCCCACAGGCGTGGTGCGATGATGTACTTGAGCGGGTCAACCCCGATCATTTCCAGGCTGGACAACTGCTCGGTGGACTTCATATTGCCGATTTCGGCGGTCAGCGCGGAACCTGCGCGCCCGGCGAACAGCAAAGCAGTCACCACCGGCCCCAGTTCACGCAGCAGCGTCAGGGCAACCATCTGCCCGACAGCCTGCTCTGAGCCATAGCTGGAGAGAATGTTGAAGCCCTGCAGCGCCAGCACCATGCCGATGAACACCCCGGAGACCACGATGATCACCAGGGACATCACGCCCACCGAATGCAACTGCTTGACCAGCAGCCCGAAGCTGCCACCGATACCGCCGCGGCCGAGCAAGGCATGGAACAGGAACAAGCTCGAACGCCCGAACACCGCCAACGCATCGATGCCGGCCTGACCGAAGCGGCGAACGCGCTCTATCAATGAAATTCTGCGCATCAGCGCTTCCCCAGAAGATCTGCGCGGTAATCCGTCGCTGGAAAGTGGTACGGGACCGGGCCGTCGGGTTCGCCGGTCATGAACTGACGAATGCGCGGCTCATCCGAGTTCATCAACTCGTCCGGCGTGCCCTGCCCCAACACCTGACCATCGCCCACCACATAAATGTAATCGGCAATGCTCGCGGTCTCGGCCAGGTCATGGGATACCACGATGCTGGTGATGCCCAGCGCATCGTTGAGCAGGCGAATCAGACGCACCAGAACGCCCATTGCGATAGGGTCCTGGCCAACAAAGGGCTCGTCGTACATGAGAATCTGTGGGTCGAGGGCAATCGCCCGCGCCAGCGCAACACGGCGCTTCATGCCGCCGGAAAGCTCATCGGGCATCAGCTCGATGGCGCCCCGCAAGCCCACGGCCTGCAGCTTGAGCAGGACGATGTCGCGGATCATTTCATCCGGCAGTTGCGTATGGACACGCAATGGGAAGGCGACGTTTTCGAAGACATCGAGGTCGGTAAACAGGGCACCGCTCTGAAACAGCACGCCCATATGCTTGCGCGCATCGAACAGATCGCTGCGCGACAGTTTTGGCAGGTTCTGACCATTGACCCAGACTTCGCCCTTGGTGGGCCGCAACTGGGCGCCCATCAGACGCAAAAGCGTGGTCTTGCCACACCCGGAAGGTCCCATGATGCCGGTGACCTTGCCGCGAGGGATACGGATATCGACATTGTTGAAAATGCTGCGCGCACCGCGCTTGAAGGACAGTCCCTTCAGCTCGACCGCGTAGGCGTTATCGGCACTCATCTAAACTCCTTGCGATGCAGCCTCTCACTCGGACGCCTGGCTTTCTGACAAAAGCACATACCTCCCGGGCAGGCCGAACTGGCGGCGAACTATACCACTGCAAAGGCTGCGTCCCCAAGGCCAAAGCCGGGTCATGTTCAACTGCATGTCAGCTTGAAAGCCCCATTTAGAAGGTTTCCGGTAACTGAAAATAACAATGCGCGACGAACTTGCGTGAGGGATTCGATCATAACCGCTATAATCGCCGCCTTTTCATCAGGCTATACGATTTCTGACATGAGCCAATCCAGCGACCTGATTCAATCAGCACAACGCACCATCCGCCTCGAAGTAGAAGCCGTGCAAGGCCTGCTACCCCATATCGACGCAGATTTCGTACGCGCTTGCGAGATGATTCTGGCCAGCAAAGGCCGCGTGGTCGTGGTCGGCATGGGCAAGTCGGGGCACATCGGCAACAAGATTGCCGCGACCCTGGCCAGCACCGGCACCACGGCATTTTTTGTGCACCCGGCTGAAGCCAGCCACGGTGACATGGGCATGATTACCCGCGACGACATCATTCTGGCGCTCTCGAACTCCGGTTCCACCAATGAAATCGTTACCCTGCTGCCACTGATCAAGCGCCTGGGCATTCAGTTGATCAGCATGACCGGCAATCCTGACTCGCCGCTGGCCAAAGCCGCCGAGGTCAACCTGAACGTCCACGTCGAGCACGAGGCCTGCCCGTTGAACCTGGCACCCACCTCGTCGACCACCGCCGCACTGGTCATGGGCGACGCCCTGTCAGTCGCGCTGCTGGAAGCGCGTGGCTTTACCGCCGAAGACTTCGCTTTTTCCCATCCCGGCGGCGCCCTGGGCCGACGCCTGCTGCTGAAAGTGGAAAATGTCATGCACGCAGGCCAGGAACTGCCGCAGGTCCAGCGCGGCACCCTGCTCAAGGATGCCCTGATGGAAATGACCCGCAAGGGCCTGGGCATGACCGTCATCCTGGAAGCCGACGGCAAACTGGCCGGAATCTTCACCGACGGTGACTTGCGCCGCACACTGGACCGCAGCATCGACATCCACAGTGCCTGCATCGACCAGGTCATGACAGCCCATGGCAAGACCGCGCGTGCCGAGATGCTCGCCGCCGAAGCGCTGAAAATCATGGAAGACCACAAGATCAACGCGCTGGTCGTGGTCGACAGCGAAGACCGCCCGGTCGGCGCCTTGAACATGCACGACTTGCTGCGCGCAGGAGTAATGTAATGAGTGCAGACCTGCTGCAACGCGGCAAACAGATCAAACTGGCGGTGTTCGATGTCGATGGCGTGCTGACCGATGGGCGCCTGTACTTCCTCGAAGACGGCAGCGAATTCAAGACGTTCAACACACTCGACGGCCAGGGCATCAAGATGCTGATGGCTGCCGGCGTGCAGACGGCCATCATCAGTGGCCGCAAGACCCCGGTGGTCGAACGGCGAGCCAGGAACCTCGGTATCCCGCATCTGTATCAGGGACGTGAAGACAAACTGGTGGTACTCGATGAGCTATTGGCCCAACTCAATCTGAGCTATGAACAGGTTGCCTACCTCGGCGATGATCTGCCGGACCTTCCGGTGATTCGCCGCGTCGGCCTGGGCATGGCAGTGGCCAATGCCGCCAGTTTCGTGCGTGAACACGCTCACGGCATCACCCTCGCCCGTGGCGGCGAAGGTGCCGCTCGCGAATTCTGCGAATTGATCCTGCGCGCCCAGGACCGCCTCGATGCGGCCAATACGGCGTACCTGTGAGCCCACTATGCTGAGCAAAAAGTTTCGCAACACCCTGCTGTTCAGTTGCATCGTGGCGATTTTCGCCGCGGTTGGCTACTGGAACATCAGCCCGGAACGCTTTCTCGACAAGCCGGTAACGCCGGTCGATGAAAGCGCGATCGACTATTACGCCATCAACGCCCACAGCGTGCAGTACCTGCCGGACGGCAAGCTGCAATATGATCTGGTGTCCGACAAGGTCGAGCACCTGAAAGCGACCGAGGTGACATTGTTGACCAACCCCGACCTGAATGTGTTCCGCGGCACTGAATTTCCGTGGCACGTCCAGAGCCTGCACGGCGAGGTCAACCCTGACGGCACACAGGTCGAACTGATCGATGACGTGCGTATCACGCGTTTCGACGAGAAAAACCGCAAGACCCTGATCACCAGCACCCGCATGACCGTGTTCCCGCAGCAGCAATATGCGCAGACCGAGCAAGACGTTAGAATCGACGGCGCTGGCGGTGTATCGACTGGCAAGGGAATGAAGGCGTATTTGAAAGAAAGCAGGATACACCTGCTATCGAACGTAAGAGGACAGTATGAGGCTCGTTAAAACCCTCCCGATTTTGCTCAGTCTGAGCGCAGCACTGGGAAGCGTGAGCGCCTGGGCTCTGCCGGAAGATCAACAGCAGCCTATCCGCATTCAGGCCGACGATGCCCAACTGGACGACAAGCAAGGTATCGCCACCTATAAGGGTGACGTGATCATCACCCAAGGCTCGATGAAGGTGACAGGCAACACCGTTACCATCACCCGCACTCCGACCGGTGACATCGACGTAGTGACCTCGGTGGGCAATCTGGCGTACTTCGAGCAATTGCAAACGGCCGGCGATACCAAGCCTGTTCAGGGCTGGGGCGTGACCATCCAGTATCACGCCGCGCAAAACCGCGTCGTACTGATCGACAAGGCCAAAGTTGTCGACAAGGACAACAACGTCACCCAAGGCGAAAAAATCGTCTACGACACGGTCAAGAAGCTCGCCAGCGCCGGTCGCGCCACGGGCAGCAAGGTCACCGAGTCGCGCCCGCGCATCGACATGGTGATCCAGCCGAAAAAGAAAACCGACGAGCAAAAGGCCCAGTAATGGCAACTCTGAAAGCTCAGCATCTGGCCAAGAGCTACAAGAGCCGCCAGGTCGTGCGCGATGTCAGCCTATCCATCGACAGCGGTCAGATCGTCGGCCTGCTTGGCCCCAACGGTGCCGGCAAAACCACTTGCTTCTACATGATCGTCGGCCTGGTACAGGCCGACCAGGGCCGCGTCCTGATCGACGACCTCGACGTCAGCCACCAGCCGATGCACGGCCGCGCAAAGGCCGGTATCGGCTACTTGCCGCAAGAAGCATCGATCTTTCGCAAACTGTCGGTAGCCGACAACATTATGGCCATCCTCGAGACCCGCAAGGAACTCGACAAGGCTGGTCGTCGAAAGGAACTGGAAAGCCTGCTGCAGGAATTCCACATCAGCCACATCCGCGACAACCTCGGCATGAGCCTGTCCGGCGGTGAGCGCCGTCGCGTGGAAATCGCCCGCGCCCTGGCCACCAATCCGAAATTCATCCTCCTCGACGAACCCTTCGCCGGCGTGGACCCGATTTCGGTCGGCGACATCAAACAGATTATTTACCACCTCAAGGCCAAAGGCATTGGCGTGCTGATCACGGACCACAACGTTCGTGAAACCCTGGATATCTGCGAAACGGCCTATATCGTCAACGACGGCCAGTTGATCGCCGAAGGTGACGCTGAAACCATCCTGGCCAACAACCTGGTCAAGGAAGTGTACCTTGGCCATGAGTTCCGCCTGTAAGCGCTGAAGCAGTCATGGCGAATGCCAGACCGCAGTAACAATAAAAATCAACAGGTTTTTATTGTTACTGCGCTCTAGGCAAACACTTCAGTTTCGGGCATATAATTTGCTTATGTTTGGCGCCCCGGCGCCCTGTAGTGGATGGCGCATGTGCGCCGGCGAATTAAGGTGTTAAGCCCCTGCCATGAAACCATCGCTAGTCTTGAGAATGGGCCAGCAGCTGACGATGACACCGCAGCTGCAACAGGCCATCCGCCTGCTCCAATTGTCGACCCTGGACCTGCAACAGGAAATCCAGGAGGCCCTGGAGTCCAATCCGATGCTCGAACGCCAGGAAGAAGGCGACGACTTCGACAATTCCGACCCCTTGGCCGACAACACCGAACAAAAGCCCAACACCGACATTCAGGAACCCTCCTACCAGGAAAGCGCCCCGACGGTTGACAGCCTCGATGAGGGCGACTGGAACGAGCGCATCCCCAACGAACTCCCCGTCGACACCGCGTGGGAAGACGTTTACCAGACCAGCGCCAGCAGCCTGCCCAGCAATGATGATGACGAGTGGGACTTCACCACCCGCACCTCGGCCGGCGAAAGCCTGCAAAGCCACTTGCTGTGGCAACTGAACCTGGCCCCGATGTCCGACACCGATCGTCTGATCGCCGTGACCCTGATCGACTGCATCAACAATCAGGGCTATCTGGATGAAACCCTCGAGGAGATCCTCGAAGCCTTCGATCCGGAACTGGACATAGAACTGGACGAAATCGAAGCTGTCCTGCATCGCATCCAGCAATTCGAGCCCGCCGGCATCGGCGCCCGCAATCTGGGCGAATGCCTGCTGCTGCAACTGCGCCAGCTGCCTGCCAAAACCCCTTGGCTGGCCGAGGCCAAGCGCCTGGTCACCGACTACATCGACCTGCTTGGCAGCCGCGACTACAGCCAGTTGATGCGCCGCATGAAGCTCAAGGAAGATGAACTGCGCCAGGTCATCGAGCTGGTCCAGAGCCTCAACCCACGCCCAGGCTCGCAGATCGAGTCCACTGAAGCCGAGTACGTCGTTCCTGACGTTATCGTGCGCAAGGACAACGAGCGCTGGCTGGTGGAGCTGAATCAGGAATCGGTGCCACGGCTAAGGGTCAACGCCCAGTACGCCGGTTTTGTGCGCCGCGCCGACACCAGTGCCGATAACACCTTCATGCGCAATCAGTTGCAGGAGGCCCGCTGGTTCATCAAGAGCCTGCAAAGCCGTAATGAAACCCTGATGAAAGTGGCCACCCAGATCGTCGAGCATCAGCGCGGGTTCCTCGAATATGGCGACGAAGCCATGAAGCCGCTGGTCCTGCATGACATCGCCGAAGCAGTCGGCATGCATGAGTCGACGATTTCACGGGTGACCACCCAGAAGTTCATGCACACCCCCCGGGGCATTTATGAACTGAAATACTTTTTCTCCAGTCATGTAAGCACCTCCGAAGGCGGTGAATGCTCGTCCACGGCGATCCGCGCGATCATCAAAAAACTGGTTGCCGCGGAAAATCAGAAAAAGCCGTTGAGTGACAGCAAGATCGCTGGTTTACTGGAGGCACAAGGCATTCAGGTGGCCCGCCGTACCGTCGCCAAGTACCGCGAATCCCTCGGGATCGCGCCTTCGAGTGAACGCAAGCGGTTGATGTAGGGCCACGCCACAGCGTTCCAGTGGTAGATCATCTGATCTACCGCTTTATGCACTGGCAACGAAGGAGAAGCTGTATGCAAGTCAACATCAGTGGACACCAACTGGAAGTGACCGAACCTCTTCGCACCTACATCGGCGAAAAACTCGAACGACTGGAGCGACATTTCGACAAGATCACTAATGTGCAGGTCACGATGACCGTCGAAAAACTGAAGCAGAAAATCGAAGCCACGCTGCATATTCCCGGGAATGAAGTGGTCGCAAACGCGGAACATACCGATATGTACGCCGCGATCGACGCACTCACCGACAAGCTGGATAAACAACTCAAAAAGCATAAGGAAAAGACCCAGAGCCTCCTTCAGGGCGCAACCGGTCGTTAACACTCCCTACCCATGATCCGACTTGAAAGTATCCTGACCCCCGGCCGTTCCCTGGTGAACGTGCCGGGCGGCAGTAAAAAGAAAGCTCTCGAACAAATTGCCAATCTGATCGCCCGCGAAGTGCCGGCTCTGGAGATGCAAGATGTCTTCGAGGCACTGATTGCCCGTGAAAAACTCGGTTCCACCGGTTTTGGCAACGGCATCGCTATTCCACATTGCCGTCTCAAGGGCTGTGTTTCGCCCATCAGTGCATTGATGCACCTGGACGCCCCTATCGATTTCGACGCCATCGATGGCGCGCCGGTTGACCTGCTGTTCGTACTGCTGGTCCCGGAAGCCGCTACCGATGCGCACCTTGAACTGCTGCGACAGATCGCCAGCATGCTCGACCGCAAGGATGTACGCGAAAAGCTGCGTCATGCTGCAAGCAACGAAGCCCTGTATCAGGTAGTCCTGGATGAGCAAAACGGTCAGTAATCATGCGCTTGATCATCGTCAGTGGCCGTTCCGGCTCAGGTAAAAGTACCGCCCTCAATGTTCTTGAGGACAACGGCTACTACTGCATCGACAACCTGCCTGCCGGTCTGTTGCCGGAGCTGGCCGAACGCGCCTTGATTCATACCGAGCTGTTACAACCGCTGGTCGCCGTTTCCATTGACGCCCGCAACCTGCCCAGTCACCTGTCACGCTTCCCCGAGCTGCTCGAAGAAGTCCGCAGCCGCCACATCCAGTGCGATGTCCTGTATCTGGACGCTGACGAAGAAACCCTGCTCAAGCGCTTCTCGGAAACCCGCCGACGGCACCCCCTGACAAACGCCAACCGCTCGCTGGCCGAAGCCATCAGCGTTGAGAGCGTCCTGCTCGGGCCGATTGCCGACCTCGCCGACCTCAAGATCAACACCACCAGCCTGAACCTGTATCAACTGCGCGACGCCATCAAACTGCGCCTGTTGAATCAGCCCGAGCCGGGCACCGCGTTCCTGGTGGAGTCCTTCGGGTTCAAGCGTGGCATGCCGGTGGACGCCGACCTGGTGTTCGATGTGCGTTGCCTGCCCAACCCTTACTGGAAACCGGAATTGCGCGAACAGTCCGGGCTCGATCAACCGGTTGCCGAATACCTGGCGGCACAGCCGGATGTGGAAGAGATGTTCCAGGACATTTCCACATACCTGCTAAAGTGGCTGCCTCGTTTTGCCGCCAGCAACCGCGCCTACGTCACCATTGCCATTGGGTGCACAGGCGGACATCACCGCTCCGTCTACCTGACCGAGCGTTTGGGGCAGGCGCTGCAAAAAACCCTGAAGAACGTCCAGGTTCGCCACCGCGACCTCAGCTAAAGGATTCACATCGCGATGCCTGCTCGGGAAATCGAAATCATCAACAAGCTGGGGCTGCATGCCCGGGCGTCTGCAAAATTCGTCGGGGTCGCCGGCCAGTTCAAGGACTGCACGATCAGGGTAGGACGCACACCTGAATCCACAGTCGACGGCAAAAGCATCATGGCCATGATGATGCTCGCTGCCGGTAAGGGCACCAAAATCCATCTGAGCACAGAAGGCGAGCAGGAACAGGAAGCGATGGACGCGCTGGTGGCCCTGATCAATAACTACTTCGACGAAGGCGAATAAACGTCGTCCAGTAACGGCAAGCCGTGCTCCTGCAGGCCCCATTCAAGTCGCAAAAAAAGGCGTACCACCCGATGGGTGGCACGCCTTTTTTGTTTAGCGCAAAGCTTAGCTACCCGCCACCGTCATCCGCTCGATCAGTACCGAGCCCGTGCGAATGTTGCTACGCAGCTCCAGGTCATTACCCACGGCGACGATCTGTTTGAACATGTCGCGCATGTTGCCAGCGATGGTCACTTCCTGGACCGCGAACTGGATTTCGCCGTTCTCGACCCAGTAACCCGCCGCACCCCTGGAATAATCACCGGTGACCATGTTCAGCCCCTGGCCCATCAACTCGGTGACCAACAGCCCGCGCCCCATGCGTCGCAGCAAGGCCGCCTGGTCTTCATCGCCATGGGTGACGAACAGGTTGTGCACGCCGCCGGCGTTGGCCGTGCTTGGCATTCCGAGCTTGCGGCCAGAGTAGGTGCCGAGGATGTACGACACCAACTCGCCTTTTTCGACGAACGGTTTGGCGTAGGTGGCCAAACCATCACCATCGAACGCCGCACTGCCCATCGCACGCATCAAGTGTGGGCGCTCGTCGATGGTCAGCCACTCCGGAAACAGCTTCTGCCCCAGCGTGCCTTCAAGGAACGATGACTTGCGGTACAGGCTGCCGCCGGAAATCGCCGACAGGAAACTGCCGAACAGCCCCCCTGCCAACTCTGCGGAAAACAGCACCGGCACCTCGCAAGTCGGCACCGGACGCGCGCCCAGACGGCTCGCCGCCCGTTGCGCAGCGCGCTGGCCAATGCTGACCGGATCGGCCAGCAGATTGCCCTGGCGGTTCACGTCGTACCAGTAATCGCGCTGCATCTGGCCGTCCGCTTCGGCGATCATCACGCAGCTCAAGCTGTGGCGAGTCGATGCGTAGCCGCCAATGAAGCCGTGGCTGTTGCCATAAACGCGGCAGCCCTGATGGGTGCTGAGGGTGGTGCCATCGGCGTTCTTGATCCGGCTGTCGGCGGCAAACGCCGCGGCTTCACAGGCCAGGGCCTGCTCGATGGCTTGCTCCGGAGTGATGTCCCATTCGTGGAACAGGTCGAAATCCTGGATATCCCGTGCCATCAACGCGGCATCCGCCAGGCCCGAGGCCTCATCTTCCGAGGTGTGCTTGGCGATGGCCAGTGCAGCGGCAACCGTTTCGCGAATCGCCTCCGGACCGCTGGCCGACGTGCTGGCCGAGCCTTTGCGCTGGCCGACGTACAAGGTGATGCCAAAACCCTGGTCGCGGTTGAATTCGACTGTTTCGACTTCACGCTGGCGCACCGTAGTCGACAAGCCCTGCTCCAGTGACACCGCCACTTCACAGGCGCTGGCCCCCTGGCGCCTGGCTTCAGCGATGATCTGCTCGACTTGTTCCTGCAGTGCCGGCAACGCTTGTGGGCCGACGCTTTCAACTGCACTCATGCTGTTCTCCACTCAAATTCTGCTTTCGGTAACGGTCATCGAGCGACCGGGCCGGACAAGTGGCCCCCGACTGGTTATCATGGCGGCGTTTCTTTGCGGACTGCCACCATGGTTGATTCTTACGACGACTCCCTCGATACGGGAGAAAAAAGCAAATCCCAGGTCAAACGCGAGCTGCATGCTCTGGTTGACCTCGGCGAGCGCCTTACAACGCTCAAGCCTGACTTGCTCAACAAACTGCCATTGACCGACGGATTGCGCCGGGCCCTGGCCGATGCGCCCAAGCACACCGCGAACATCGCGCGTAAACGGCACCTTCAGTTCATCGGCAAACTGATGCGCGATCAGGACACTGACGCGATTCTGGTTCTGCTCGATCAACTCGATGCCTCCACTCGCCAGTACAACGAACGCTTCCATAACCTGGAACGCTGGCGCGATCGTCTGATTGCCGGCGACGACGCCGTACTGGAGAAATTCGTCGTCGAATATCCCGACGCGGATCGCCAGCAACTACGCTCCCTGATCCGTCAGGCCCAGCATGAGGTTGCGCAAAACAAGCCTCCTGCTTCCAGCCGTAAAATCTTCAAGTACATCCGTGAGCTGGACGAGACTCAACGCGGACTGCGTTGAATCTCGAATCGGGTGAGTCGCGACGCGACTCACCCGAAGCTCGTTCCATCAAGCGCCCGTGCCACCCACGGTGATCGCATCAATCTTCAGCGTTGGCTGGCCGACACCCACCGGCACCGACTGCCCATCCTTGCCACACGTGCCCACGCCGCTGTCCAGCGACAGATCATTACCCACCATCGACACTTTGCTCATGGCTTCCGGTCCGTTGCCGATCAGGGTTGCGCCTTTGACCGGAGCGGTGATCTTGCCGTCCTCGATCAGGTACGCCTCGCTGGTGGAGAACACGAACTTGCCGCTGGTGATGTCCACCTGACCGCCGCCGAGGTTGGCGCAATAGATGCCGCGTTTCACCGAAGCGATGATTTCTTCCGGATCGCTTTCACCGGCGAGCATGTAGGTATTGGTCATGCGCGGCATCGGCAGGTGCGCGTAGGATTCGCGACGGCCGTTACCGGTGCGCGCCACGCCCATCAGGCGGGCGTTGAGTTTGTCCTGCATGTAGCCTTTGAGTACGCCGTTTTCGATCAGCGTGGTGCACTCGGTTGGCGTGCCTTCGTCATCGACGCTCAACGAGCCACGGCGGCCGGCCAGGGTGCCATCATCGACAATGGTGCACAGCCTGGACGCAACCATCTCGCCCATGCGCCCGCTATAAGCCGAGCTGCCCTTGCGGTTGAAGTCGCCTTCCAGACCATGACCGACAGCTTCGTGCAGCAGCACGCCCGACCAGCCGGAGCCGAGTACCACCGGCAACGTGCCGGCCGGTGCCGGTATCGCTTCAAGGTTGACCAGTGCCTGACGCAACGCTTCGCGGGCATAGCCCATGGCGCGGTCTTCGCCGAGGAAATAGCGGTAATCGGTCCGACCGCCACCACCATGACCGCCGCGCTCGCGGCGACCGTTCTGCTCGACGATCACACTGACGTTGAAACGTACCAGCGGCCGCACATCCGCCGCCAGGCCGCCATCGGTGGAAGCCACCAGAATCCGCTCCCAGACACCGGCCATGCTCACGGTGACCTGCTGGATACGTGGGTCCAGGGCGCGGGTTGCGGCATCGACTCGCTTGAGCAAATCGACTTTCTCGGCACGGGTCAGCACTTCCAGCGGATTGTCCGGCGCATACAGCTGCGCGACATCCTGACGGGTAAATGCCTGTACGGTGCCGTGCTGCCCGGCCCGGGAAATCGAACGGGCAGCACGTGCCGCCGCGCCCAGGGCTTCCAGGGTGATGGCATTGCTGTAGGCAAAACCGGTTTTTTCGCCCGATTGCGCACGCACGCCCACGCCTTGGTCAAGGTTGAAGCTGCCTTCCTTGACGATGCCATCTTCCAGCGCCCAGGACTCGGAGATCTGCCCCTGGAAATACAGGTCGGCCGCATCGATGCCCGGGCCGGCCAGATCGCCGAGCACGCCTTGCAGGCTCTCGATCGTGACGCCACCGGGCGCCAGCAGGTGTTCACTGACTGAGGACAACAACTCGCTCATATGCTTTACGCCTTAAATTCGTCGTTCTGATGCAGGTCGCTGGGCGCCCTGCGAGAAAAAGCGCCGGTGACTGGACACCGGCATCCGCGCCCGGATGGACGCCTGTTCGCTGCTGTCGCGTTCGGCCAGCAGCACGGCCTCGCCTTGATCCTGTTGCGCCAGCACACGCCCCCACGGGTCGACGATGGCGGCATGTCCAAAGGTTTCCCTTGGCCCCGGATGCGTCCCGCCCTGGGCAGCCGCGAGTACGTAACATTGGGTCTCGATGGCCCGCGCACGAATCAGCACATCCCAATGCGCCGCGCCGGTCACCGCCGTGAACGCCGAGGGGGCGGTAATCAGTTCCGCGCCGGCAGCTCGCAGTTCACTGTACAGCTCGGGAAAGCGCAGGTCATAGCAGACCGTCAGGCCAACCCGGCCGACGGGGGTGTCCGCCACGACCACCTCGCTGCCATAAGCATAGTCATCGGATTCACGATAACGGCCACGATTGTCCGCCACGTCCACGTCGAACAGGTGCAGCTTGTCGTAACGCGCCACCGTTTCACCCTGGTCATCGACCAGCAACGAACAGGCATGCGCTTTCTTCGTCGGTTGATCCACCGGCGGCAACGGCAATGTGCCGGCCACAATCCATAACTTGAGGTCGCGTGCGGTCTGTTTCAACCAGGGCAGGATCGGGCCGTCGCCCAGCGCTTCGGCGCGCCCGATGTCGGCAATGTCGCGCCGGCCCATGGCGGCGAAATTTTCCGGCAGTACCGCCAGTTTCGCGCCGCCGGCAGCCGCTTGTTCGAGCAGTCGACGGGCCTGGGCCAGATTGGCCAGCACATTGCTCTGGCTGACCATTTGAATCACCGCTACAGACATGGCGCACTCCTGGAATCGTATGCGGCCATGCTACTCCATAGGCTTGCCGAGTGCCTTTTCAAAAAGGACCTCAAAAAGCCTTGTCGAAGGTGATTTTCGGTTCTTTCCACGGCCCCTGAACGGTGTACTTCACGCTGGCGAAACGGGCGACACGGTCACCGATCAGCTTGTCGATCAGGAACAGCGCCCCGCCGACTGCCGGTGCACCGACGATCAGCGCGGCAATCGGCAAGTTATTGGTCACCGGCAAGGTCACCAACAGTTTCGCATCGATCTGATCGGCGACCAGGTTCAAGGTGCCGTCGAGTTCAATGGTGCTCGAAGGGCCTGTCAGCCGGATCGGCTCACGGGTGACATACACGCCATTGGTCCCCACCAGCAGCCCCTTGACCCGGTCATAACTCAGGCCCTTGCCGAACAGGTCGGAAAAGTCCAGGCGCAGGCGCCGGCCGATGGAGTTGAAGTTGAGTAAACCAAATACCCGCAACGCCTGGGCACTGCCCTCGACCTCGACGAACTGGCCCTGATTGAGCGTCGCATCAAGCGAGCCGGAGAAGCGTTTGGTTGCCACCCAGGCCGGCGAGCCTGGCCAGTTGCCATCGACATCCATGTAAAAGTCCTTGCTGGTGACGCTCGGTGCATACCCCCAGTTCTTGAGCACATCGGCGAGGTTCTTGCCGCTGACGCGTCCCTTGTACCAGCTTGAACTGGCGCCGGGCACGCCTTCCCAACCACCGCTGCCCACCAACAGAATGCCCTTGAGACCCAGGTCCAGCGAGTTGAACACGATGCCCTTGGGCGTCGGACGAATCTTCAGCGACCAGCCCCCCACCAGATCCTGGCCCTGGAATAGCTGATTGATGGTGATGTCCATTGCAGGGATTTTCGTCGGGTCCACCGAGGCCAGCGGATCCGGTGAGTTTTCATCGGCCAGCACGGTCGGGTCCGGTGCCGGCAGGCGCACGGTTTGCAGATTGATCGTGATCGGCGCCCCTTTCGCATCGGGAAGGCTGGCGTTGCCCTTGATCTGCTGGCTGTCGAGTTGCAGCGCCCAGGCGGAAGGGTTGCGCGCCAGCAGAATTGAGGCCTGATCGAGCGTGGTGCCGATACCGCTGAGCTTGCCCACCTTGAAATCCGCACCACTGAGCAATTGCCTGGCGCTGCCTCCGGGGTCCTGCCCGGCGTATTTATCCACCAGATCCTTCCACGGACCAACGTCCAGCTCCGACAGCACGCCCCGTATCCGCAGACCTTTGGTGCCAGGCAACACGGCCTCGCCGCCACCGAGGAACAAGTCCCCGCGACCGTCGGCGAAATTGCTGGCCGGGGCCGCAAACGTGAAACTCGCCAGGTCCCCGTAATTGGCCCAATAGCGCCGTTCGTCGCCCTGCAAGGTCATGCGGAACCTCGTGTCGCGCCCGGTCTCGGCGGTCATGCCGAACGGTGCAGGTAAATCGACGGCCACGCCCTTGAGGTTGGAATTGACCGTCAATTGGCTGTCGGCGCCGTTCAGGGTCAGTTGCAGTTGATAGGGGATCACGCCACTCACCGGCAGAGGCTGGGTCACCTTCAGCCAGTCGGTCAGTTTCTTGACCTCGACCTGGCCCGACGCGCTGACCCGGGTATTGAGTTTGCCTGCACCGCCATCGGCAAAAATCTGCGCGGTAACCGGCTTGTCGAATGCCCGTGCGCTAATGTTCTGCCCGCTCAGGCCTTTGGCACTGTCGAAACGGAAATCACCTTTGAGCTGAGTCAACTCCAGCACAGGCTCCGCCAGCTTCAAGCGCGCCTTGGCGGTCTTGAAGTCGACGAGGATCTTCGGTTCCTCGTCTTTTGCCAACGGAATATCCAGCTTCAACTTGCCTTGCAGGTCACCCTCGCCTTCCCAGCCGGCGAAGGTAGCTGCGGTGCCGATCGGTGCTTCCTGAAGGATTTTCAGGCCATCGCCCAAACCACCGGCAAATCCGCCATCGAGGAACAAATGAACGTTCTGCCCCGCAGGCACATGGGGAATGTCGACGTAGATATCGCTGACCTGCGTATCGAGCAACTGGCCCTTGCTGGCCAGAATCCGCACCCCGCTGTCCTCGACAAACACATCACCGCTGACCTTGCTGACATGGGGCCATCCCGGCTGGAATGCCAGTTCGGCATCGTGGACCTTGAAGTACAGGCTGATGCTGCGATCGACGTCCGCGGCACCGTGGCTGAGCGACCCTTGATACTGGAAGAAGCCTTGATCCACCGCGCCCTTGAGAATCGCCGTGCGCAGCCATTCATCCAGCGCCGGGCTGAGGACTGCCGGCAGGTACTTGGCGGTGTAGCGACCGTCACCGTCCACCAGGCCAACCCGCAGGTCCATGTAGTCTTCCTGGGTGTGATCGAAATGCAGGCGAATCAGGAAGTCGCCGGCAATCTTGCCTTCCTCGCCCAGTACCTTCAGGTACGGCGCGATCAGGGTGAAACCTTCTTTATCGAGTTTCCAGGTCAGCCGCGCATTGGCTTGGATGTACTGCCACGGCTTGGCGAAAATCGGGTCCAGGTGCAGCATGAAATCCTTACTGTCCATGCGCAGTTCACCGTGCCCCAGGTCACCGCTGATGCTGCCGCTGACATTTCGCGCCGCCGGCGCACCGTGATAGGCGTCGAAGCCCACCTGGTCGAGGTTGGCGGCAAAGCCAAACTTGCTGTCATCGGTGGCATTGGGGCGGAAGTCGACCAGCACGTTGCGCAGGCCACCCGTGACTTTCAGCCGCTCGACGACCTTGGCAAAGCCTTCCGGCAAAGGTGCCAGGGCATTAAGCAGCGGCGTGAGCGGGGTCAGGTCGACGCGGTCGGCCTGTAGATGCCAAAGTTCTTCGGTCTTGTCGGTGGCGGCGCTTTGCTTGAGCTGCAAATGCGTTTCCCAGCGGGTGTCGCCGAGGTTCATTGCCAGGGAATCCAGGGTCACCAGCATGCCTTCGGCACTGCGCTGGAAGTAACCGTTGAGCGCCAGGTTGTTGATCTGGATCGGCTGGCGGTCGACGTAGGCGCCCTTGAGTTGTGGCGCGTTCAAGCGCACTGCCGCGCTTTGCAAGGTGCCTTTGCCCCAGGTCGCCCACAGCTCGCCGCCGGCCTTGATCTCGGAGAATTTCCATTGCTGGCTGACGCGCTCGGGCAACCACTTCGACCAGTCGCTTTGCGGCAGGCTTAGATAGACTTCAGCTTCACCGTCCTTCCATTCGCTGGCACGAATGCGCGTACGCAGGCTCATGGCCACCGGTTGCCCGTCAGGCAGGGTCAGCCGCGCGTCGAGCCGCTGCTGCGACGCCCCGGTTTTCAGATTCAGACCGACATAAGTCAGCGTCAGCGGCGACTTTGCAAACGGCTGCAAGGTCACCTGGCTGTCGAGCACCGACAGTTGCTGGATCATTTGCATACGATTGAGCAACTGTTGCGGATCGGCGGGTTGATCCTGTTGCACTGGCAAACCTTCCAGAGCCCATTGACCGTCGTCACCCTCCTTGACGCTGATCTTCAGGCCGCTGACTTCCAGATGCGCGATGCGTACCTGACGTGCCAGCAGGCTGGCCCAAAGGTCCGGCACCGCGCGCACCTGATCCAGATGCAAGGCATTGGCGCCCTCGCCGACCGTCACGTCGCGAGCCATCAATATGGGGGCAAATCCACTCCAGTTACCTTCGAGCTCGCCGATCTGCAACGGCATGCCCAAGGCATCGCTGGCTTGGGTTTCGACGTCGGCACGATACTCGGCCACCAGCGGTGTCAGCTCCCGGCCAAGGCTGACGTATAGCGCCATCAACACCAAAACCAACGCGCACAGGCCCAGACCCCAGCGGATCAGTGCGGCCAAAATGCGTGTCAGACGGTCCATGTCAGGTGGCCCCCATGGCAAAAGTTTTGCAAAAAGCTGAGGCCAGCCGTTCAGGAAAAGTTAAAACGCAGCGATTCAGAGCAACACCACGTCGTATTGTTCCTGGGAATACATGGTTTCTACCTGGAAGCGGATGGTGCGTCCGATAAACCCTTCCAGCTCGGCGACGTTGCCCGACTCTTCGTCAAGCAGACGGTCCACCACTTTCTGGTTTGCCAATACACGATAGCCTTCCGCCTGATAGGCGCGAGCCTCACGCAGGATTTCACGGAAGATTTCGTAGCAAACGGTTTCCGGGGTCTTGAGCTTGCCGCGGCCCTGACAGGCATTGCACGGCTCGCACAACACTTGCTCAAGGCTTTCGCGGGTGCGCTTGCGGGTCATTTGCACCAGGCCCAGCTCGGTGATACCGATGATGTTGGTCTTGGCATGATCGCGCTCCAGTTGCTTTTCGAGCGTGCGCAGCACCTGGCGCTGGTGCTCTTCATCTTCCATGTCGATGAAATCGATGATGATGATTCCGCCGAGGTTGCGCAGGCGCAATTGGCGGGCGATGGCCGTCGCGGCTTCGAGGTTGGTCTTGAAGATGGTTTCTTCGAGGTTGCGATGGCCGACGAACGCCCCGGTGTTGACGTCGATGGTGCTCATGGCTTCCGCCGGGTCGACCACCAGATAACCGCCGGACTTGAGCGGGACCTTGCGTTCGAGGGCCTTCTGGATTTCGTCTTCGACGCCATACAGGTCGAAAATCGGCCGCTCGCCCGGATAATGTTCCAGGCGGTCGGCAATCTCGGGCATCAATTCGGCAACGAATTGCGTGGTTTTCTGGAAGGTTTCCCGGGAGTCGATGCGGATCTTCTCGATCTTCGGGCTCACCAGGTCACGCAGTGTGCGCAGCGCCAAACCGAGGTCTTCATAGATCACGCTGGGCGCGCTGATGGTTTTGATCTGGGCGCTGATCTGATCCCAGAGCCGGCGCAGGTAGCGGATGTCCATGAGGATTTCATCGGCGCCGGCGCCTTCGGCTGCCGTGCGCAGAATAAAACCGCCGGCTTCCTTGATTCCTTCTGTGGCCACGCAATCAGTGACCACTTGCTTGAGGCGCTCGCGCTCGGCTTCGTCTTCGATCTTCAGGGAAATGCCGACATGGGCCGTGCGTGGCATGTACACCAGATAACGCGAAGGGATCGACAACTGGGTGGTCAGGCGCGCGCCTTTGGAACCGATCGGGTCCTTGGTCACCTGCACCACCAGGCTCTGGCCTTCGTGCACCAGCGCACTGATGCTCTCGACCGCCGGGCCTTCGCGCAGGGAAATTTCCGAAGCATGAATGAATGCGGCACGATCAAGGCCGATGTCGACGAATGCTGCCTGCATCCCCGGCAATACCCGCACGACTTTACCTTTATAGATGTTGCCGACGATCCCGCGCTTTTGCGTGCGCTCGACATGGACCTCTTGCAGGACACCGTTTTCGACCACCGCCACGCGCGACTCCATCGGCGTGATGTTGATCAGGATCTCTTCACTCATGGCAGGGTCTCGTTCAGGCATGTTCACGATAATGGCCGCATCTGTTCAGAACGTTGCTTAGTGTGCGTTCCGGGTTTGCCAACAGGGTATGCCGAAATGGCCGAGCAGTTCCGCAGTTTCGCAAAGCGGTAGTCCCACCACCGCCGAATAACTTCCATCAAGCTCGGCGACAAACACCGCACCCAGTCCTTGAATGCCATAACCACCCGCCTTGTCCTTTGGCTCGCCGCTGGCCCAGTAGGCCGCTGTTTCATCACGACTGATGTCACGAAAACGCACCCGACTGGTGACAACCCGGGACTCGCAACGTTCGCCATCGAGCACCGCAATCGCGGTCAGGACCTCATGCTCACACCCTGACAACATCATCAGCATGGCGCACGCATCCGCTTGATCAACCGGTTTGCCGAGAATTTTTCCGTCGAATACCACGGCGGTATCAGCGCCGAGCACACAGAACGGGCCATCGGATACGACAGCGTCGCGCCCGGCCTCGGCCTTGCCGCGCGCCAGACGCTCGACATAGGCCGATGGGGATTCTTGAGCTAAAGGAGTTTCATCGATCTGCGCACTGACGGCGCAGAACGGTACGCCGATCTGCGTGAGCAATTCACGTCGACGCGGTGAACCAGAGGCAAGATAAAGCTGTTTCATCAAGACATCTCCCTGTCCAGGTGCGGGCAAATGCCTGACCGAATCAATTGATTTTGTAGCGCCGACGCAACCCGCGCAAACCGAAACTGATCCAGGGCCAGAGCAATGCACTGACCAGTGCCGGCAGCACCAGCGCCAGGGTTGGCTGACGATTGCCGGTCAGGGCACTGAGCCACAACTGAACCAGTTGGGCGAGGCCGAAGATCACCAGGATCACCAGGCTCTGCTGCCACATCGGGAACATCCGCAGACGTTGTTGCAGCGCCAGTACCAGATAGGTGATGAGGGTCAGGATCAAGGCATTCTGACCCAGCAAGGTACCGTAGAGCACGTCTTCAGCCAGCCCCAGACAGAACGCCGTCACCATCCCGACGGTCTGCGGCAGGTTCAACGCCCAGAACGCCAGCAACAGGGCAAGCCACAGCGGGCGCAGGATTTCCATGAATTGCGGCAACGGTGAAACACTCAGCAGCAGGCCGACGGCAAACGTCAGCCAGACTATCCAGCCGTTTCGGGATGCTTTTACACCGCCCATTATTCTCTTCCCACTGGAGTGGCCGGCGCGGAGACTGGCGGTTTGGCGGCAGGCTTCGCGGCAGCGGGTTGCGCCGCCGGCGGTTTAGCCGTCGCAGGATGCGTGGCCGCAGGCTTGGCTGGCGTGGTGGCAGGCTTGGCTGGCGCAGTGGCCGCAGGCGTCGCCGGGGCTGGAGCCGCGGGTGCGGCAGCCGATGCCGCGGGGGCTACGGGGTTGACCAGTTTCGGGACCGTCGCCGGAATGATCGGCCCACCGCCCTGCGCGTCCAGGTTTTCCTGGGCCTGGGCAGCGTCGTTGGCGCGTTCTTCCGGGGTACGGGTGTCGCTGAACACCAGCAGCAGGTAACGGCTGCGGTTCAAAGCGGCGGTCGGAATGGCGCGGACAATGGCAAACGGCTGGCCGGAATCGTGAATCACTTCCTTGACCGTCGCCACCGGGTAACCGGCCGGGAAACGTTGGCCGAGACCGGAGCTGACCAGCAAGTCGCCTTCCTTGATGTCGGCGGTATCGGCCACATGACGCAACTCGAGACGCTCCGGGTTGCCGGTGCCGCTGGCAATCGCCCGCAAACCGTTACGGTTCACCTGCACCGGAATGCTGTGAGTGGTGTCGGTCAGCAGCAAGACGCGGGAGGTGTAGGGCATCAACTCGACCACCTGGCCCATCAGGCCACGGGCATCGAGTACCGGCTGACCGAGGACCACACCGTCGCGTTCACCTTTGTTGATGATGATGCGGTGGGTGAAGGGGTTGGGGTCCATGCCGATCAACTCGGCCACTTCGACCTTCTCGTTGACCAGTGCCGAAGAGTTGAGCAGCTCGCGCAGCCGAACGTTCTGCTCGGTCAGGGCGGCAAGCTTCTGCATGCGCCCCTGCAACAGCAGGTTCTCGGTCTTGAGTTTTTCGTTTTCGGCGACGAGCTCGGTCCGGCTGCCAAACTGACTGGCAACGCCTTCCCACAGCCGTCCGGGCAGGTCGGTGATCCAGTAGGCGTCCATCAGCACCAGCGACATCTGGCTGCGTGCCGGCTTGAGCAGACTGAAGCGGGCATCGACCACCATCAGCGCGACCGATAGCACGACCAGCACCAACAGGCGTACGCCCAGCGAAGGACCCTTGGTGAAAAGCGGTTTAATAAGCCGCTCCTCCCAGGCAAATGTTCTGTTTATTCATACGGCAGCAATCCGGCCTGGATGCAGATTGACAGAAGATAAACGCGAACAGGCAGCACCGCAAAGTGCCGCCTGCGCGCTCAACAGCATAGAAGCGACCCGGCGACTTACTCGCTGGAAAGCAGGTCCATGGTGTGTTTATCCATCATTTCCAATGCACGGCCACCGCCGCGAGCAACGCAGGTCAGCGGGTCTTCGGCAACGATCACCGGCAGACCGGTTTCCTGGGCCAGCAGCTTGTCCAGGTCACGCAGCAAGGCGCCACCACCGGTCAGTACCAGGCCACGCTCGGCGATGTCGGAAGCCAGTTCCGGAGGCGATTGCTCCAGGGCGCTTTTCACGGCCTGAACGATGGTTGCCAGGGACTCTTGCAGAGCTTCCAGCACTTCGTTGGAGTTCAGGGTGAATGCGCGTGGAACGCCTTCGGCCAGGTTGCGGCCACGAACGTCGACTTCGCGAATTTCGCCGCCCGGGTAGGCAGTACCGATTTCCTGCTTGATGCGTTCGGCGGTGGATTCACCGATCAGGCTGCCGTAGTTGCGACGCACGTAGGTGATGATCGCTTCGTCGAAACGGTCGCCGCCAACGCGGACGGATTCGGCGTAAACCACACCGTTCAGGGAGATCAGCGCGATTTCGGTGGTACCGCCACCGATATCCACAACCATCGAACCGCGAGCTTCTTCAACTGGCAGGCCGGCACCGATCGCAGCGGCCATTGGCTCTTCGATCAGGAATACTTCGCGGGCACCGGCGCCGAGGGCCGACTCACGGATGGCACGACGCTCAACCTGGGTGGATTTGCATGGGACGCAGATCAACACGCGCGGGCTAGGCTGCAGGAAGCTGTTTTCGTGAACCTTGTTGATAAAGTACTGCAGCATTTTTTCGCAAACGCTGAAGTCGGCGATCACGCCGTCCTTCATCGGACGAATGGCAGCAATGTTGCCCGGAGTACGGCCGAGCATGCGCTTGGCTTCGGTGCCGACAGCAACGACACTTTTCTGGTTACCGTGTGTCCGAATGGCCACAACGGAGGGCTCATTCAGGACGATACCGCGCTCGCGCACGTAAATAAGGGTGTTGGCAGTGCCCAGGTCAATGGAAAGATCGCTGGAAAACATGCCACGCAGTTTCTTGAACATGGGAAAGGGACCCTAGGCAACGCGTGGGTAAAAAAGTGCGGCAAACTCTAACAACGACAGGGATTTTGGGCAAGGCGCCAATATGTTAAATTGGCCGCTTTTCTGTGCACCAAGCCCCACAATCGCGGCCTTATGACCGTAGAAGTGCGGTAGTGTTCCGACAATCTAACACACGGACGCCGTCCGTTTTGTTTTCCACTGGAGAATCCCAATGGCGCTAGAACGCTCCGACGTGGAAAAAATCGCTCATCTGGCCTGCCTTGGCCTGAATGAAGCCGATCTTCCACACATCACTTCGGCCCTCAACAGCATTCTCGGGCTGGTCGACGAAATGCAGGCGGTCAATACCGACGGTATCGAGCCGCTGGCTCACCCGCTGGAAGCCAGCCAGCGCCTGCGCGCAGACGTCGTGACCGAGACCAATAACCGCGAGGCCTACCAGTCCATCGCACCAGCGGTCGAAAACGGCCTGTACCTGGTTCCGAAAGTCATCGACTAAAGGGAAAGAGCCTGCAATGCATCAATTGACTCTGGCCGAGATCGCCCGCGGACTCGCCGATAAAAAGTTTTCCTCCGAAGAGCTGACCAAAGTCCTGCTGGCGCGCATCGCCCAGCTCGATCCACAGCTCAACAGTTTCATCAGCCTCACCGAGGACCTGGCGCTCACGCAGGCGAAAGCCGCTGACGCCCGTCGGGCCAATGGTGAGAGCGGCGCCCTGCTCGGCGCGCCGATCGCCCACAAGGACCTGTTCTGCACCAAGGGCATCCGCACCAGCTGCGGCTCGAAGATGCTCGACAACTTCAAGGCACCGTATGACGCCACCGTCGTCGCCAAGCTGGCCGCTGCCGGGGCCGTGACCCTGGGCAAGACCAACATGGACGAGTTCGCCATGGGTTCGGCCAACGAGTCGAGCTACTACGGCGCGGTGAAAAACCCGTGGAATCTGGAACACGTGCCGGGCGGTTCGTCTGGCGGCTCGGCGGCGGCGGTTGCCGCTCGTCTGTTGCCAGCAGCCACCGGCACCGACACCGGCGGTTCGATCCGTCAGCCAGCAGCCTTGACCAACCTCACCGGCCTGAAACCGACGTACGGTCGCGTTTCGCGCTGGGGCATGATCGCCTACGCCTCCAGCCTCGATCAGGGTGGCCCGTTGGCGCGCACGGCCGAAGACTGCGCGATTTTGTTGCAAGGTATGGCCGGCTTCGATCCGAACGACTCCACCAGCATCGATGAACCCGTGCCGGACTACAGCGCCAGCCTCAACGGCTCGCTGCAAGGCCTGCGCATCGGCGTGCCGAAGGAATACTTCAGCGCCGGTCTCGACCCGCGCATCGCCGAACTGATCCACAACAGCATCAAGGAGCTGGAAAAGCTCGGCGCCGTGATCAAGGAAATCAGCCTGCCGAACATGCAGCACGCGATTCCTGCCTACTACGTGATCGCCCCGGCGGAAGCCTCTTCCAACCTGTCGCGTTTCGATGGCGTACGCTTCGGCTATCGCTGCGAAGACCCGAAAAACCTGGAAGACCTGTACAAGCGCTCCCGTGGCGAAGGCTTCGGCGCGGAAGTACAACGCCGGATCATGGTCGGTGCCTATGCGCTGTCCGCCGGTTACTACGACGCCTACTACCTGAAGGCGCAGAAGATCCGTCGCCTGATCAAGAACGACTTCATGGCCGCCTTCAATGAGGTCGACATCATCCTCGGCCCAACCACGCCGAACCCGGCCTGGAAGCTCGGCGCCAAGAACAGCGACCCGGTCGCTGCGTACCTGGAAGACGTCTACACCATTACCGCCAACCTCGCGGGTCTGCCGGGCTTGTCCATGCCAGCAGGTTTCGTCGACGGTCTGCCGGTGGGCGTGCAATTGCTCGCGCCGTATTTCCAGGAAGGCCGTTTGCTCAACGTTGCGCACCAGTATCAGCTCAACACTGACTGGCACACCCGCACCCCAACCGGCTTCTGAGGAGACACACATGCAATGGGAAGTCGTGATCGGGCTGGAGATTCACACCCAGCTCACCACCCGGTCGAAAATCTTTTCCGGTAGTTCCACCACCTTCGGTTCCGAGCCGAACACCCAGGCCAGCCTGGTAGACCTGGGCATGCCCGGCGTGCTGCCGGTGCTGAACCAGGAAGCGGTGCGCATGGCGGTGATGTTCGGTCTGGCGATTGACGCCGAGATCGGCCAGCACAACGTGTTCGCCCGTAAAAACTATTTCTACCCGGACCTGCCCAAGGGCTACCAGATCAGCCAGATGGAATTGCCGATCGTCGGCAAGGGCCACCTGGACATCGCCCTGGAAGACGGCACCGTCAAACGCGTCGGCATCACCCGCGCGCACCTGGAAGAAGACGCCGGCAAGAGCCTGCACGAAGAATTCAGCGGCGCCAGCGGCATCGACCTGAACCGTGCCGGCACCCCGCTGCTGGAAATCGTCTCCGAACCGGACATGCGCAGCGCCAAGGAAGCCGTGGCCTACGTCAAGGCGATCCACGCGCTGGTGCGTTACCTCGGCATCTGCGACGGCAACATGGCCGAAGGTTCGCTGCGTTGCGACTGCAACGTGTCGATCCGTCCGAAAGGCCAGGTCGAGTTCGGTACCCGCTGCGAGATCAAGAACGTCAACTCGTTCCGTTTCATCGAGAAGGCGATCAACAGCGAAATCCAGCGTCAGATCGAATTGATCGAAGACGGCGGCAAAGTGATCCAGCAGACTCGCCTGTACGATCCGAACAAGGACGAGACCCGTCCGATGCGCAGCAAAGAGGAAGCCAACGACTACCGTTACTTCCCCGATCCGGACCTGCTGCCGGTGGTCATCGAGAACTCGTTCCTCGACGATGTGCGCGCCACGCTGCCCGAGTTGCCACCGCAGAAGCGCGAGCGTTTCCAGGAGCAGTTCGGTCTGTCGGTCTACGACGCCAACGTGCTGGCCACCAGCCGTGAACAAGCGGATTACTTCGAGAAGGTCGCGAGCATCAGCGGCGACGCCAAACTGGCGGCGAACTGGGTGATGGTCGAGTTGGGCAGCCTGCTCAACAAGCAAGGCCTGGACATCGAAGAGTCGCCGGTTTCCGCAGAGCAACTGGGCGGCATGCTGTTGCGCATCAAGGACAACACCATCTCCGGCAAGATCGCCAAGGTGGTGTTCGAAGCGATGGCCAACGGCGAAGGCAGCGCGGACGAGATCATCGACAAGCGCGGCCTCAAGCAAGTGACCGACACCGGCGCCATCTCGGCGGTACTGGACGAAATGCTCGCAGCCAACGCCGAGCAGGTCGAACAATACCGTGCGGCAGACGAAGCCAAACGCGGCAAGATGTTCGGCTTCTTCGTCGGTCAGGCCATGAAAGCCTCCAAAGGCAAGGCCAACCCGCAACAGGTCAACGAATTGCTGAAAAGCAAGCTCGAAGGCTGATGAGAATGGAGCCAGCATTCAAACCTGGCTCCATTCCCTGTGGGAGCGGGCTTGCTCGCGAAAGCGGTTCGGCACTCAATACAAAGTTGACTGTCAGAATGCATTCGCGAGCAAGCCCGCTCCCACATTTGTTTCGGGAAACCTTCGAATGAAACGTCTGCTCGGCGCCTGCGCCCTCCTCTCGCTCCTGGCCGGTTGCGCCAGCACCGACACCGTCGATCCGCACGGCTACGACAAAACCGGCGTGGCTTCGTACTACGGTGCCAAACACCAAGGCAAACGCACCGCCAGTGGCGAGCGTTTCGACAAGAATTCCATGACCGCCGCCCACCGCCAGTTGCCCTTCGGCACGCGGGTGAAGGTCACCAATCTGAATAACGACAAATCCTGTGTGGTGCGTATCAATGATCGCGGGCCGCACACCCGTGGCCGCCTGATTGACCTGTCCCATGAAGCTGCCGAGCGCCTCGGCATGCTCAAAAGCGGCACCGCCCGGGTACGCGTCCAGGCCCTCGACGACTGACCGATGGAGCCCCGACCATTTTCGGATTAGCCGATATACCCCTGATCAGCGTGATCGAATTGCTCAGTGGGTTGCTCCTGCTGATTGTCGGCGCCGAACTGATGGTGCGCGCCGCCGTACGCATTGCCGCGCGGTTGCACATTCGACCGCTGATCATCGGCCTGACCATCGTCGCCCTCGGCAGCAGCGCACCGCAGATGGCGGTCAGCCTGCAAGCGACCCTTACGCACAATGCCGACATTGCCGTCGGCAGCGTGATCGGCAGCAGTATCTTCAACATTCTCGTCACCCTCGGGTTGTCCGCGCTGATCATTCCGCTGCGGGTTTCCCGGCAACTGGTGCGCCTGGATATTCCCTTGATGATCGGCGCCAGCCTGTTGGTGTTCGTACTCGCCTGGAATGAAGAACTGACCCGTGCCGACGGCGTGATGTTGCTGACGGCACTGGCGATTTACCTGGGGTTGTTGCTGCGCCAGTCGCGACACTCGGCACGCCCGGTATCGAGCCATGACCACAACATACAAGCGCCCTGGCTGCGCAGCGTGCTGATGATCATCGCCGGGCTGGCGATGCTGGTGTACGCCGGGCACTTGCTGCTGGGTGCAGCCGTTGCGGTCGCCACCGATCTTGGGTTGTCGGAGCGGATCATCGGCCTGACCATCGTCGCCGTCAGCACGTCACTGCCTGAGCTCGCCACTTCGTTGATCGCGGCAACGCGCGGCGAGCGCGATATTGCCGTGGGCAACGTGATCGGCAGCAACCTGTTCAACCTCCTGGGCGTGCTCGGTTTTACCGCGCTGGTGGCACCGTCGCCGCTGTCGGTGTCACCCAACGCGCTGGATTTTGACCTGCCAGTCATGCTCGGCGTCGCGGTGCTGTGCCTGCCGGTGTTTTACTCCGGCTACCGGGTGACCCGCGCCGAAGGCCTGCTGTTTCTGGGCCTGTACCTGGTCTATGGGCTGCACGTGGTGTCGTTCACCACCGGCATGCCACTGGCCGGTAAGCTGGAACACTTGATGCTGTTTTTTGTCCTGCCGGCACTGGTGGCGTTTTTGCTGTTCACGTCGCTGCGCGCCTGGCGTCGCCAACACCCTAAGAGGGATGTCCCATGACCGAGAATAAGAAACCCGGCGTTGAAGTCCGCCGCCAAGTGATGGGCGATGCCTTCGTCGACCGCGCACTGGGCAATGCCACCGAATTCACCCAGCCGCTGCAGGATTTCGTCAACGAACACGCCTGGGGCGGTGTGTGGAATCGCGAAGGCCTGCCCTTGAAAACCCGCAGCCTGATCACCCTCGCCGCACTGACCGCACTCAAGTGCCCGCAGGAATTGAAAGGTCACGTGCGTGGTGCTTTGAACAATGGCTGCACGGTGGATGAGATTCGCGAGGCGTTGCTGCATTGCGCGGTGTATGCCGGCGTGCCGGCGGCGATCGATGCGTTTCGGGCGGCACAGGAAGTGATCGACAGTTACCAGAAGCCAGAGTGAGGCATTGAAATCGGGGCACCCGACCTGACGCCTTCGCGAGCAAGCCCGCTCCCACAGGGGAAAGCATTCCAAATGTGGGAGCGGGCTTGCTCGCGAATGGCTCCAAAGAACACCGCAAAGCCTGAGGTCAGATCCACCCGCCCCACTGCAAAAAGAAGATCCCGATGTTGGTGGTGACCGCCGCCATCAGCGTGGTGATCACGATAATCGCCGCCGCCAGTTCATGGTTACCCTCGGCCGCCCGGGCCATGACGAAACTGGCAGCGGCGGTCGGGCTGCCGAAGTACAGAAACAAAATCCCCAGTTCCGCCCCGCGAAAGCCCCACAACCACGCCCCCAGCGTCGCCAGCACCGGCAAGCCGATCATCTTCACCAGGCTTGAACTCAGCGCCATGTTGCCGCTCTTGCGCAACGCCGCCAGCGACAGCGTGCCGCCGATGCAGATCAGCGCCAGCGGCAAGGTGGTTTGCGCCAGGTATTGGCCGGAGGTTTCCAGCCAACCCGGCAAGCCGATCTTGAAATAGGCGAACGGCGCCGCCGCAATCACACTGATGATCAGCGGATTGCTGAACACGCTTTTGCAGATGCTCCACGGATCGGATTTGATCACCGGGCTGTAGACCGCCAGCACGATGGTCGAGAGTGTGTTGTAAAACAGGATCACCAGTGCCGCGAGAATCGCCCCGAGGGAAATCCCGTAGTCGCCGTACATGCTCGCCGCCAGTGCCAGGCCGATAACGCCGTTGTTACCGCGAAAGGCCCCCTGGGTGTAGATCCCCCGATCTTCCCGCGGACACTTCCAGATCGCCCAGCCCCAGGCAATGGCAAAGCACACCAGGGTCGCCAGGGAAAAGTAGATCAGCAGCGCCGGCTGCAACGCCGCGTGCAGGTCGGCATGCAGGATGCCCAGAAACAGCAGCGCCGGCATGGTGACGTTGAACACCAGTGCCGACGCGGTGTGGATGAAGTTGTCGTTGATCCAGTCGATGCGCTTGAGCAACACCCCAAGAAACAGCATGGCGAACACCGGTGCGGTGATGTTCAGGGTTTCGAGGAAAATTGCCAGCATGCCGGGAGGACCTTCGGGTGGGCGTCGTTAGGGGGCTAATGATAAGCCACTGGACACTTCGGCGCCCGCTGGATCGCCTTCGCAAGCAAGCCCGCTCCCACATTTAATCAGCGTCAAACACAATATCTGTGTACGCCAAAAATCCAATGTGGGAGCGGGCTTGCTCGCGAAGCAGGCGACTCGGTCTTAAGTAATCGGCGCCGGGTTGAACAGGGTGATGTCGTTGTGCAGCTTGTGCTGCTCGGCCCACGTCTGTTTCTTGCCGCTGGCCACGTCCAGGTAGTAGTGGAACAGCTCCCAGCCCAGTTCCTCGATTGATGCGCGGCCAGTGGCAATGCGCCCGGCGTCGATGTCGATCAGGTCCGGCCAGCGCTGTGCCAGTTCGGTCCGGGTCGACACTTTGACGACCGGCGCCATGGCCAACCCGTAAGGCGTGCCGCGACCGGTGGTGAACACGTGCAGGTTCATACCCGCCGCCAGCTGCAACGTGCCGCAGACAAAGTCGCTGGCCGGGGTCGCGCAGAAGATCAGACCTTTGCGCTTGAAACGCTCGCCTGGGCCGAGCACGCCGTTGATTGCGCTGCTGCCGGACTTGACGATCGAACCCAAGGATTTCTCGACAATGTTCGACAACCCGCCCTTCTTGTTGCCCGGCGTGGTGTTGGCGCTGCGATCCGCTTCGCCCTTGGCCAGATAACGATCGTACCAGTCCATTTCCCGCACCAGTTCCTGGGCGACTTCCTCGGTTTGCGCCCGTGAAGTCAGCAGGTAGATCGCATCGCGCACTTCGGTGACTTCGGAAAACATCACCGTCGCACCCGCCCGCAGCAACAGGTCCGAGGCATAACCGAGCGCCGGGTTGGCGGTGATGCCGGAGAACGCATCACTGCCGCCGCATTGCATGCCGAGGATCAGCTCGGACGCCGGCACGGTTTCCCGGCGGCGTTGATCGAGCTTCTTCAAGCGCGTCTCGGCCAGTTCCATGATCTGCTCGATCATCTCGGTGAAGCCATGGCTGGAATCCTGCAAGCGGTACAGCCATGGCTCGCTGAGATCCACCGAGCTGTCGTTCTCGTGCATCACCTGCCCGGCCTGCAATTTCTCGCAGCCCAGGCTGATCACCAGGGCTTCGCCGCCCAGGTTCGGGTTGCGCGCCAGGTTGCGCACGGTGCGGATCGGGATGTACGCGTCGGTGGCGGTGATGGCTACGCCGCAGCCATAACTGTGGGTCAGCGCCACCACATCATCGACGTGCGGGTACTTGGGCAGCAACTCGGCCTTGATGCGCTTGACCGCATGATCGAGCACGCCGGTCACGCATTGCACGGTGGTGGTGATGCCCAGAATGTTGCGCGTGCCGACGGTGCCGTCGGCGTTGCGATAACCCTCGAAGGTGAAGCCTTCCAGCGGTGCTTGCGCGGCCGGCACGTCGGTGGACAGCGGCAGGCTGTCCAGCGGCGGCGCAGTCGGCATGCGCAGTTGATCTTCCTTGACCCAGCTGCCACGAGGGATCGGCTGCAAGGCGTAGCCAATAACCTGGCCGTAACGAATCACCTGGCCACCTTCCGGAATGTCTTCCAGGGTGACCTTGTGGCTCTGCGGCACAAAGTCCACGGTGACCAGGCCGTCCGCAAACTCGGTGCCGGCCGGTACGCCCTGATCGTTGACCACGACCACTACGTTATCCCGCTCGTGCAGGCGGATGTAGCGCGGCGAGTCGGAATGTTCAATCAACTGCATGACGCCGCTCCTCAGGAATGCGCTTGAGACAATTTGTTGTTGGTTTCAGCACCGCCCACAGGTGGCTCTTTGAGCACCACACGCTTGATCGGACCGACGATCACCAGGTAGCTGAACACCGCCACCAGCGCGTTGCAGCCGACGAACACCAGCGCCCATTTGAACGAGCCAGTGGAGCTGATGATGTAGCCGATAACGATCGGCGTGGTGATCGAGGCAATGTTGCCGAACATGTTGAACAGGCCGCCACTCAAACCGGCGATCTGCTTCGGCGAAGTGTCGGACACCACCGCCCAGCCCAGCGCGCCCACGCCTTTGCCGAAGAACGCCAGGGCCATGAAGCCTACGACCATCCATTCGACGTCGACATAGTTGCAGGCAACGATGCTGCTGGAAACCAAAAGACCGGCAATGATCGGCGCCTTGCGGGCGAAGGTCAGGGAGTGGCCCTTGCGCAGCAGGTAGTCGGAAATCACCCCGCCGAGCACACCGCCGATGAAACCGCAGATCGCCGGCAACGAGGCAATGAAACCGGCCTTGAGGATGGTCATGCCGCGCTCCTGCACCAGGTACACCGGGAACCAGGTCAGGAAGAAATAAGTGATGGCGTTGATGCAGTACTGGCTCAGGTACACGCCGAGCATCATGCGGTTGGTCAGCAACTGGCGGACGTAGTCCCATTTCGGGCCTTCGACGCGCTTGCCGGGTTCCTGGCCCTTGGCCTTGTCCTGGTCCATGTCGACCATGCCGCCGTTGTCGGCGATGTGCTTGAACTCGCCCTCATTGATCAGCGGATGTTGGCGCGGGCTGTGGATAACCTTCAGCCAGATCAGCGAGAACACGATACCGATCACGCCCATGACGATAAACACGTGCTGCCAGCCGAACGTGAAGACGATCCAGCCCATCAGCGGTGCGAAGAGCACGGTGGCAAAGTATTGCGCCGAGTTGAAAATCGCCGACGCGGTGCCGCGTTCAGCCGTCGGGAACCAGGCCGCCACGATGCGGGCGTTACCGGGGAAAGACGGCGCTTCGGCCAGCCCCACCAGGAAGCGCAACATGAACAACGCCACCACCGCCGTGGACATGCCGAACTCACCGACATAGCCCTGCAGCACGGTAAACAGCGACCAGGTGAAGATGCTCAATGCGTAGACTTTTTTCGAGCCAAAGCGGTCAAGCAACCAGCCACCGGGGATTTGCCCGGCCACGTAGGCCCAACCGAATGCGGAGAAGATGTAGCCGAGGGTAACGGCGTCGATGCCGAGGTCTTTTTGCAGGCTGGAGCCGGCAATTGCGATGGTAGCGCGGTCGGCGTAGTTGATCGTGGTCACCAGGAAAAGCATGAGCAGGATCAAATAGCGGACGTGAGTCGGCTTCTGGGTCGTTTGCATGTAGATGTACTCCCACTGATTATTTTTATGCGGGGTGAATCTTTGGTTTTTCCCTGTGGGAGCGAGCCTGCTCGCGATGGAGGGTAACGATGACGCGGGGCATCAGGTTTTCCGCCGCGTCCTCAAGACCATCGCGAGCAGGCTCGCTCCCACACGGGGTGTTGCGTTTACGAACCGATGTAGCTGGTTTTCACCACGGTGTAGAACTCTTGCGCATAGCGGCCTTGCTCACGTGATCCATAGGATGAACCTTTACGCCCACCGAACGGAACGTGGTAATCCACACCGGCGGTCGGCAGGTTGACCATCACCATCCCGGCCTGGGAGTGGCGTTTGAAGTGGTTGGCGTACTTCAGCGAGGTGGTGGCAATGCCCGCCGACAACCCGAACTCGGTGTCGTTGGCCATGGCCAGCGCAGCTTCGTAATCAGCCACGCGGACCACGTTGGCCACCGGGCCGAAGATCTCTTCGCGGCTGATGCGCATCGCCGCTGTGCTGTCGGCAAACAGGGTCGGCGCGAGGAAGTAGCCTTCGGTATCGCAGGTCACCAGGCCACCGCCGCTGACCAGCCGCGCACCTTCGGACTGGCCGATGTCGATGTACTTCATGTCCTGTTCAAGTTGCGCTTGCGAGACCACCGGACCGATATCGGTGCCAGCCTTCAACGCGTGGCCGACCTTGATCGACTTCATGCGCTCGGCCATGGCTTCGACGAACCGGTCGTGAATGCCGGCGGTGACGATAAAGCGGCTCGAAGCCGTGCAACGCTGGCCGGTGGAGTAGAACGCGCTCTGCACCGACAGCTCGACCGCTTGCTTGAGGTCGGCGTCGTCGAGAATGATCTGCGGGTTCTTGCCGCCCATTTCCAGCTGGACCTTGGCCTGACGAGACACGCAGTTCACAGCGATCTGACGCCCCACGCCCACGGAACCGGTGAAGCTGATGCCGTCGACTTTCGGGCTGTTGACCAGCGCTTCGCCAACCACACGACCGCTGCCCATCACCAGGTTGAACACGCCGGCCGGGAAACCGGCACGGGAGATGATTTCGGCCAGCGCCCAGGCGCAACCCGGAACCAGGTCAGCAGGCTTGAGCACGACGCAGTTGCCGTAGGCCAGGGCCGGGGCGATTTTCCACGCCGGAATGGCAATCGGGAAGTTCCACGGAGTGATCAGACCGACCACGCCCAGGGCTTCGCGAGTCACTTCAACGTTGACGCCCGGACGCACCGACGGCAGATAGTCGCCGGACAGGCGCAGGCATTCACCGGCGAAGAACTTGAAGATGTTGCCGGCGCGGGTCACTTCGCCGATGGCTTCCGGCAGGGTCTTGCCCTCTTCCCGGGCCAGCAGGGTGCCGAGCTCTTCGCGACGGGCGAGGATTTCAGTGCCGACTTTATCCAGGGAATCGTGGCGCGCCTGGATGCCGGAAGTGGACCACGCCGGGAACGCCGCACGGGCAGCTTCGATGGCAGCGTGGACCTGGGCCAGATCAGCCTTCGCGTAGTCGCCGACGGCGTCGCTCAGCTCGGACGGATTGATGTTGGTCGAGTAATCGCTGGCCGCAACCCATTCGCCATTGATGTAGTTATCGAAACGCTTTGCATCTGCCACGAGATGTTCTCCTCACGCAAAAAGCCGCTGATCGCTCAGCGGCCCTGGTTTTGTCGGATGTTACTGAGCACCTTGCTTGTCGATCAGCGCGGCGAGCATTTCGTACTCTTCGCCGGTCAGATCGGTCAGCGGTGCACGCACAGGACCTGCGTCGTAGCCGGCAATTTTTGCCCCGGCCTTGACGATGCTCACGGCGTAACCGGCCTTGCGGTTACGGATGTCCAGGTACGGCAGGAAGAAGTCGTCGATGATCTTGCCGACGGTGGCGTGATCTTCGCGAGCGATGGCGTGGTAGAAGTCCATCGCGGTTTTCGGGATGAAGTTGAACACCGCCGAGGAGTAGACCGGCACGCCCAGCGCCTTGTAAGCCGCGGCGTAGACTTCGGCGGTCGGCAAGCCACCCAGGTAACTGAAGCGATCACCGAGGCGGCGCCGGATCGACACCATCAACTCGATATCACCCAGGCCATCCTTGTAGCCGATCAGGTTCGGGCAGCGCTCGGCCAGACGTTCCAGCAGTGGCGCGGTCAGGCGGCAGACGTTGCGGTTGTAGACCACCACGCCGATGTTGACCGATTTGCACACGGCTTCAACGTGGGCGGCAACACCGTCCTGGCTGGCTTCGGTCAAGTAGTGCGGCAGCAGCAGCAAGCCCTTGGCGCCCAGACGCTCGGCTTCCTGTGCGTATTCGATGGCCTGGCGAGTGGAACCGCCCACGCCCGCCAGGATCGGCACGCTGGTGGCGCAGGTGTCGACGGCGGTCTTGATGATTTCCGAATATTCACTGGCCGCCAGGGAGAAGAACTCACCGGTACCACCCGCGGCGAACAGCGCCGAGGCGCCGTATGGGGCCAGCCATTCGAGACGCTTGATGTAGCCCGCACGATTGAAGTCGCCCTGAGCATTGAAATCGGTGACCGGGAAAGACAGCAGACCGGCAGAGAGGATGGACTTCAGTTCTTGTGGATTCATTATTCGAACACCCTGGATAGCGACGTAGTGTGAGATAACCGTTCAGCTTGCGCCGAAGTTGTAGGTCATCGTACAACTTAAAATACAACCGTCAACTGCATTTCATCGCCGGGGGTGAAAATTGTTCGACAGGAGCGCATAGAAGGCTCGGTTCAGGGACTTCAGGCTCGATGTACACGAAAGCGAGCGTAGCGAGCGCAGACATTAACGCGGCGCTCTAGAGGTACGTTGTCGGAAGATTGGGATAGGGATAAGTAAATGGGGAACTGACTGAGGGTTTGGCGGGATGGCTTACGGCCCCTTCGCGAGCAAGCCCGCTCCCACATTGGATTTTCGGTGTACACAAATTTTGTGTTCGACACTGATCAAATGTGGGAGCGGGCTTGCTCGCGAAGGCAATCCGCCAGCCAATACCGGATTGGAATCAGAACACTCAGCCCCGCTGTGCCTCAGCCTCTTCATGGGCATGACGCAACCGTTCGCGGCTGTTGGTCAGGTGCAAACGCATGGCGGCCCGAGCGGCATCGGAATCCTGGCGGGCAATCGCGTCGTAGATCTCTTCGTGCTCACGGCTCAGGCGATTCATGTAGTGCTGCTGATCGTCATGGGCCAGCCTCGCGGAGTTCAGGCGGGTACGTGGAATGATGCTGGTGCCCAGGTGGGTCATGATGTCGGTGAAGTAGCGGTTGCCGGTGGCCAGGGCAATCTGCAGATGGAACTGGAAGTCCGAGGCCACGGCATCGCTGGCGTGGGACACGCTTTCATTCAGCGCATCCAGCGCCGCGCGCATCAGGCCAAGTTGCTCGGGACTGCGGCGTTGCGCAGCGAGGCCGGCGGATTCCACTTCCAGGCTGATGCGCAGTTCCAGGATGGCCAGCACATCACGCAAGGTCACGACCGTCGCCGGGTCGATGCGAAAACCGCTCGGGCTCGGCGTGTCGAGCACGAAGGTGCCGATGCCGTGGCGGGTTTCCACCTGGCCGGCCGCCTGCAGGCGGGAAATCGCTTCGCGCACCACCGTGCGGCTGACGCCATGGGCATCCATGATGGCCGACTCGGTGGGCAACTTGTCGCCGCGCTTGAGATGGCCGTCACGGATCTGCTCGGACAGCACCGTCACCAGTTCCTGAGCGAGGCTGCGGCGCTTGCGTGGGAGGCGTGGTGTGTCGATCGGGTTTTCCATGGTGAACATCTGTCTCGAAAAATTCGGCTGAAACCGCATCATAGCGCAACGCAGTTGTACGATCACCGTCAAGGTGACCACCACGCCCTGTGGGAGCGGGCTTGCTCGCGAAAGCGGTCTGACATTCGGCATGAGGGTGTCTGACACACTGCCTTCGCGAGCAAGCCCGCTCCCACAAGGAGATTTGTGGTGCTCAGGCGGTCACGGTCTGGTCCACCAGATGGCCATTCTCGATACGGATGTGCCGCGGATGGAAGCGCTTGAGGCTGCTGCGATGGCCGACGCTGACAATGCTCAGCCCCGGCAATTCATCGATCAGCGCCTGATACAGCGAGGCCTCGTCCTCTTCGTCCATCGCCGAAGTCGCTTCGTCCATGTACAGCCATTGCGGCGCATAAAGCAGCGCACGGGCAAAGGCCAGGCGCTGCTGTTCACCCGGCGACAACATGCGTTGCCAGTGGTTGGCTTCGTCGAGACGGGCAATCAGGTGCGGCAAGCGGCAGGTTTCCAGCACCTGCACGTAGCGCTCGTTCGGATAGGTATCGCCGGGCTGTGGATAACTGAGGACATCACGCAGGGTGCCAATCGGCAGATACGGTTTTTGCGGCAGGAACAGGTAGCGCGCCGATGGCAGGCGAATACTGCCGTGGCCAGTCGGCCACAGGTGTCCCATCGCCCGCAGCAAGGTCGACTTGCCGCTGCCGGAACGACCGCTGAGCATCACACGCTCGCCCTCCTCCACGGTCATGTCGGCGTTGGTCAGCAGGTGGCGACCTTCAGCCAGGTCGAGGCCGAGGTTGTGCACCTTCAGAATTGAGCCCGAACTCTGTACGTCGATGGCCGGCGCACGCACTTCGTTGTCACGCATGGCCTGATGGAAGCTCAGCAGACGATCGCAGGTGGCGCGCCAGGAAGCGAGGCTCTGGTACGCACTGATAAACCAGCTGAAGCTTTCCTGCACATTGCCGAATGCCGAGCTGATTTGCATCAGCTCGCCCAGTTCGATCTTGCCGGAGAGGTAACGCGGCGCGGCAACCATGAAGGGGAAGATGATGGCGGCCTGACTGTAACCGGCGGTGAAGAAAGTCAGGCGCTTGGACACCTTCATGATGTCCCAGAAGTTGTGCCAGACCATCCCGAAGCGGCCGCTCAACCGACGATTTTCGTTCGGCTCGCCGTTGTACAACGCGATGCTTTCGGCATTCTCGCGAATCCGCACCATGGAGAAACGCAGGTCGGCTTCGAAGCGTTGTTGTTGATTGTTCAGACCGATCAGGCGACGACCGATCAAATGCGTCAGCCAACTGCCCACCACGGCGTAAACCAGCACGCACCAGAACATGTAGCCGGGAATGGTGATGCCGAACACTTCGATACTGCCCGACACGCCCCACAGAATGATCGAGAACGACACCAGGCTGACGATATTGCGCAGCAGCCCGATACCCAGCTCAAGGGTGTTGGAGGTGAAGTTGTTGAGGTCTTCGGAAATCCGCTGGTCCGGGTTATCCGTGTAACCACCCTGTTCCAGCTGGTAGTAGTTTTTGTCACCCAGCCAGCGGGTGAAATGCTTTTCGGTGAGCCAGGCCCGCCAGCGGATCGTCAACATCTGCGTCAGATAGAGGCGGTATACCGCGCCGACAATCGCCACCGCGGCAATCGCGCAGAAGTACAGGATCAGCTGCCAGAACGCGGCTTCATCCTTCTTTTGCAGGGCGTTGTAGAAATCCTTGTACCAGGTGTTGAACCACACCGAGATCCCCACGCTGATCAGCGACAGCGCAATCACTGCGATCAGCAGCGTCCAGGCCTTGACCTTCTCTTCACTGCGCCAGTAAGGCGTGATCATCGCCCACACTTTGCGAAAAAATTGCCCGCGCACGGCGTCGTTGACCGCGGAATACTCAGCGTTCTGATTCATGGATAAGGCTCGATAAAGAAAAGAACACGCACGAACCGATCATAGATGATCGGTCCGGTTTGTCGCGAGATGCGGCTCGCATACGTTCAGCGCAGGTTCAGCGGCGAACGGGGCGCTTCTGCAGTTTGCGCTGCAGGGTGCGACGGTGCATGCCCAGGGCCCGGGCAGTGGCGGAGATGTTGCCTTCATGCTCGGTCAGCACGCGCTGGATGTGCTCCCACTGCAGGCGGTCCACAGACATCGGGTTTTCCGGCACCAGGCTGTCGAGGTCGGCGTGTTCGGACAGCAACGCCGCCAACACGTCGTCGGCGTCCGCCGGTTTGCACAGGTAGTTGCAGGCACCGCGCTTGATCGCCTCGACGGCGGTGGCAATGCTCGAATAACCGGTGAGAATCACCACGCGCATTTCCGGATCCATTTCCAGCAATTTTGGCAGCAGCACCAGGCCCGAATCGCCGTCCATCTTCAGGTCCAGGGCGGCATAATCCGGCAGATCGGCCTTGGCCAGTTCCAGGCCTTCCTCGGCGGAGCTGGCAGTGCTTACGCGAAAACCGCGGCGGGCCATGGCACGGGCCATGACGCGGGTGAACGTGGCGTCGTCATCGACCAGCAGCAAATGCGGCAGTTCTTCGCCTTCGACTTGGGTCTCTTCACTCATGTTCGTCTCCTCGGGCGACACGGGGCAGGCGCAGCTCGGTGAGCGTGCCGCCTTCCTCATGACTGTAGAGTTTCACTGAGCCGCCGGCGCGTGTCACGCTGGCCTTGCTCAAAAACAGGCCCAGGCCGAAGCCTTTGCCCTTGGTGGTAAAAAACGGTTTGCCGATTTGTTCGGCGATGGCCAGCGGCACACCGGCGCCATGGTCACGAATGCTGATGGTCAGGTTCTCGGCGTCCCAGTCCAGTGTCACTTGCAACCCCTCGGGGCAGGCATCGGCGGCGTTGTTCAGCAGATTCAGCAACGCCTGGGTCAAGTCTGGCGGCGGCGCCATGCGCGGTACCGCGCCCTGGCCGAGGCGCTGGAAGCGATAACTGGCTTCCGGACGCATCAGGTGCCAGCGATTGAGGGCTTCATCGAGCCAGTCGGTGACGTCCTGCATCTCCACCGCCAGGCGGCGATTGGCCTCCGCCGCCCGAACGAGCTGTTGCAAGGTCTGTTTGCACAGCTTGACCTGATCCTGCAGCACGCTCAGGTCATCCTGCAACATCGGGTCATGGTGATCCTGGCGCATTTCCTTGAGCAACACGCTCATGGTCGCCAGCGGCGTGCCCAGCTCATGGGCCGCACCGGCAGCCTGGGTGGCGACGGCCAGCAATTGCTGATCACGCAGGCCTTCTTCGCGACGAATGGCGCGCAGTTCTTCCTGACGGCGCAGCTCTTCAGCCATGCGCGCAGCGAAGAACGTGATCACTGCAGCGGCGAGAGCGAAGCTCAGCCACATCCCGTACACCTGCAGGTTTTCCCGGGCGATCGGGAAGGTTTGCAATGGATAGAACTGTGCCAGCAACAACGTGTACATCGTCAGCGCGATACCCGACAGGATCACCGAATAACGCCATGGCAACGTCACCGCAGCAATGGTCAGCGGCACCAGGTAGTACGAAACAAAGGGGTTGGTCGAGCCACCGGAGAAATACAGCAGCGCACTGTGGATAAACAGGTCGCAGGCCAATTGCACGGCGTATTCGAGCTCGGTCACCGGCCACGAGGTGCGCAGGCGGATCGCCGTGAACACACACAACAGCATCGAGCAACCGAGGGTCGCGGCCAGTTGAAACCAGGGCAGCGGCAACAATTCGAGCCAGTAGGCCAGGCCCACGGAACCGGCCTGGGCGGCCAGCACCAACGTGCGGATGAATGTCAGCCGCCAGAGGTTCTGGCGAGTGGCGGAAGTGATTTGAACGGGGGCGAGCATGAGCTCTCCTGATGAGCGCTCCAGGCGGATCGCAGGGAGTATAACCAAGCGCGGGGGCTGACAGGCAAAAGTGCGGCAAACGGCCACAGCCTATTGGCCGGCACACATCCCTTGTAGCAGCTGGCGAAGCCTGCGTTCGGCTGCGAAGCAGTCGTAAAACCTGCGTGCATGATGTCTTTGTATAAACGCGGAGCCTGATTGACGACTGCTTCGCAGCCGAACGCAGCCTTCGGCAGCTGCTACAGGGAATCGTGTTGATCTGTATAGAAGTTGTAACTGTGCGAACCAGAGCATTAAAGCTAGAGTCTGATGGTTTCACGCAGGCCCGGACCATACCCCTGCGCACCTTTCAAGGAGCCTTCATGCACACATTCCGCCGCAGCGCCGCCCTCCTCGCCCTGAGCGTTGGCACCGTCGCCAGCCTCCCGGCCCTGGCCGCCGACGAGCTTCATTACAACCAGATTTCCCTGCGCGCCGAAGTCAGTCAGGAAGTGGCCCGCGACCTGATGATCGTGACCCTCTACACCGAAGAACAGAACAGCGACCCGGCCAAACTCGCCGCCGACGTCAGCACCTCCATGAACAAGGCACTGGCCCGGGCCAAGCAAGTCAAGGACATCACCCTGCGCCAGGGCAGTCGCAACAGCTATCCGATCTACGACACCAAGGGCCAGAAAATCACCGGCTGGCGCGAGCGTGCCGAATTGCGCCTAGAAAGCCCGGATTTCGCCGCATTGTCGAAGCTGACCGGCGAACTGCTCACCGACCTGAAAATGGGCGGCATGGACTTCGCCATCGCCACCCCGACCCGCAAGGCCAGCGAGGATGCACTGCTCAAGGAAGCCGTGAGCGCCTTCAAGGCCCGCGCGCAACTGGCCACCGATGCCCTCGGCGGCAAGGGCTATAAAATCGTCAACCTGAACCTCAACAGCAACGGTTATCCACAGCCTTACCTGCGCGCGCCGATGATGATGAAAGCCGCCGCCATGGACGCCGCACCGGTGACACCGGATGTCGAAGCCGGCACCAGCCAGGTCAGCATGACCGCGGATGGTTCGATTGAAGTGCTGATGCCTTGATTCGATAGCCCGTCCACAAAAAACGGCGATCACTCACATGATCGCCGTTTTTTTTCGGGCAGTTTTCAGGCATGAGCTATAACTGGAGAGTCCGCCGAGAAAAGCCGGCAGTTGCACTGGGTGCAACTGAGATCGATTGGCCACCATCGGTGCAACAATAACCACTCTTATTCACGCCATACCCACCCCACAAAACGGGGGTATAAATAAGTAACACCCCGCCCTGATGGGGAGCATCCAGCGCCAAGGGCGCACCGTAAAAGTGCCTCGTTTGCACCGTAAAAATACCGCGCAAACGGTTAAATGCGGCAGAATTTATACAAATGCGACATTAAGGTACGTTCGTACCACCGTTTAAGGCTTGTAGTCACTCTGGATCTTGCATTGGGTATGGCCCCTGCATAAGTATCCGCAGGCACGACTCACGAGGTCGTCCTCTAATTCCAAAAATGACAACAAATCATGAGGCCACCATGCTTAAACAAGCGGTCATTCCGTTTTTAGTTGGCGCAAGCTTGCTAGCCAGCGCACCGTTCGCCCAAGCAGCGACTAACCTGGTGTTCTGCTCCGAAGGGAGCCCGGCCGGTTTCGATCCAGGTCAATACACCACCGGAACCGACTTCGACGCCTCTGCTGAAACCATGTTCAACCGCCTCACCCAGTTCGAGCGCGGCGGCACCGCCGTTATTCCAGGGCTGGCGACCAAGTGGGACATCTCCGATGACGGCCTGAGCTACACCTTCCACCTGCGTGAAGGCGTCAAGTTCCACACCACCCCGTATTTCAAGCCGACTCGTGAGTTCAACGCCGACGACGTGCTGTTCACCTTTAATCGCATGATTAACAAGGATGACCCGTTCCGCAAAGCGTACCCGACCGAATTCCCGTACTTCACCGACATGGGGATGGATACCAACATCACCAAGATCGATAAAGTCGACGACCACACTGTCAAGTTCACCCTCAAAGACGTCGATGCCGCGTTCATCCAGAACATGGCCATGAGCTTCGCCTCGATCCAGTCCGCCGAGTACGCTGCCCAGCTGCTCAAGGAAGGCAAGGCCGCCGACATCAACCAGAAGCCGGTTGGCACTGGTCCGTTCGTGTTCAAGAGCTACCAGAAAGACTCCAACATCCGCTACACCGGGAACAAGGACTACTGGAAGCCTGATGACGTGAAGATCGACAACCTGATCTTCGCCATCACCACCGACCCGTCGGTACGTATCCAGAAGCTGAAGAAAAACGAGTGCCAGGTCACCCTGTTCCCTCGTCCGGCCGACCTGAAGGCGCTGAAAGAAGACAAGGACCTGAAACTGCCTGACCAGGCCGGTTTCAACCTGGGTTACATCGCCTACAACGTGATGCCCAAGGTCAAGGGCCAAACGGACGCCAACCCGCTGGCCGAGCTGAAAGTTCGCCAGGCGCTGGACATGGCGGTCAACAAGCAACAGATCATCGACTCCGTGTACCAGGGCGCCGGCCAACTGGCCGTCAACGCCATGCCGCCGACCCAGTGGTCCTACGACACCACCATCAAGGATGCGCCGTACAACCCTGAGAAAGCCAAAGAGCTGCTCAAGGAAGCTGGCGTCAAGGAAGGTACCGAAATCGTTCTCTGGGCGATGCCGGTACAACGTCCATACAACCCGAACGCCAAACTGATGGCAGAAATGCTGCAGTCCGACTGGTCCAAGATCGGCCTCAAGGTCAAGATCCAGAGCTACGAGTGGGGCGAGTACATCAAGCGCTCCAAAGGCGGCGAAAACCAGGCGATGCTGATTGGCTGGAGCGGCGACAATGGTGATCCGGACAACTGGCTGAACGTGCTGTTCGGTTGCGACTCGCTGGAAGGCAACAACTTCTCCAAGTGGTGCGACAAGAAGTTTGACGACACCGTCAAGCAAGCCAAGCGCACCTCGGACCAGGACAAGCGCACCGAACTGTACAAGCAGGCGCAACACCTCCTCAAAGATGCTGTACCAATGACACCTATCGCTCACTCGACGGTGTTCCAACCCATGCGCGCCAACGTGCAGGACTTCAAGATCAGCCCATTTGGCTTGAACTCCTTCTACGGCGTCAGCGTCAGCAAATAAGGTTTTGCAACGGCGACGTTTCTGACGTTGCCGTTGCTCTATCTACCGAGAAAGCAGGAATTCGCCTACATCCAAATCCGCAGCTGACTACAGCATCGGGTAAGGACGCGTTGCCATTTCCTACGAGTCTTTAGGACTCTACGCATTTACTGCCGGACCCGTGGCTCATACCGTCGGGATCCGACCAGTGCACGCGTGGGTCATCGGTTACTGCTGCGTGCATGGCTTGAAATCAGTGATGCCTCTACGTCCGCGGACGGGACGGCGGCTCATTGACAACACTTTGAGAGAAAAGGAAGCGTTATGCGCCATACCTTGGTTTTATCCGCACTGCTGGGCACCGGCCTGTTGGCCGCCACTTCCATCAGCCAGGCCGCCAACAACAGCCTGGTGTTCTGCTCCGAGGGCAGCCCCGCCGGTTTCGACACGGCGCAGTACACCACTGCGACCGATAACGACGCCGCCGAGCCGCTGTACAACCGACTGGCAGAGTTTGAAAAAGGCGCGACCAACGTCGTACCGGGCCTGGCCACGAGCTGGGATATTTCCGAGGACGGCCTCAAATACACCTTTCACCTGCGCGAAGGGGTGAAGTTTCATACCACCAAATACTTCACGCCGACCCGCGATTTCAATGCCGACGACGTGCTGTTCACGTTCAATCGCATGCTCGATCCGCAACAACCTTTCCGTAAGGCTTATCCGACAGAATTTCCGTATTTCAACGGCATGAGCCTGAACAAGAACATCGCCAAGGTCGAAAAGACCGGGCCGCTGACCGTGGTCTTTACGCTCAACAGCGTGGACGCCGCGTTCATCCAGAACATCGCCATGAGCTTCGCCGCCATCCTGTCGGCCGAGTACGCCGACAAACTGCTGGCCGAAGGCAAGCCGAGCGACATCAACCAGAAGCCGATCGGCACCGGGCCGTTCGTGTTCAAGAGTTACCAGAAAGACTCGAACATCCGCTACACCGGCAACAAGCATTACTGGGACCCGAGCCGGGTCAAGCTCGACAACCTGATTTTCGCCATCAACACCGACGCTTCGGTGCGCGTGCAGAAACTCAAGGCCGGCGAGTGCCAGATCACCCTGCACCCGCGCCCTGCCGACGTGACCGCGCTGAAGAACGACCCGGCGCTGCAACTGATCGAGAAGCCTGGCTTCAACCTCGGCTACATCGCCTACAACGTGCGCCACAAGCCGTTCGACCAGCTCGAAGTGCGTCAGGCGCTGGACATGGCGGTGAACAAGCAAGGCATTCTCAATGCCGTTTACCAGGGCGCCGGGCAACTGGCGGTCAACGCCATGCCGCCGACCCAATGGTCCTACGACGACACCATCAGGGACGCTGCCTACAACCCGGAAAAAGCCAAGGAACTGCTCAAGGCTGCCGGCGTCAAGGAAGGCACCGAAATCACCCTCTGGGCCATGCCGGTCCAGCGTCCGTACAACCCCAACGCCAAGTTGATGGCCGAGATGCTCCAGGCTGACTGGGCGAAGATCGGTCTCAAGGTCAAGATTGTCAGCTATGAGTGGGGCGAGTACATCAAACGCACCAAGAACGGCGAGCACGACATCAGCCTGATCGGCTGGACCGGTGACAATGGTGATCCGGACAACTGGCTGGGCACGCTATACAGCTGCGATGCCATTGGCGGTAACAACTACTCGATGTGGTGTGATCCGGCTTACGACAAGCTGATCAAGCAGGCCAAGGTCGTCACCGACCGTGACCAGCGCACCCTGCTCTACAAACAGGCGCAGCAGTTGCTCAAGCAGCAGGTGCCAATCACGCCGGTCGCCCACTCAACGGTCAACCAGCCGCTGAGCGCCAAAATCGAAGGGTTCAAGGTGAGCCCGTTCGGTCGCAATGTTTTCTCGGGTGTCAGCATAGAAAAATAACCGATTAGCCAGAAATGCCAGAGGGCGGATTTTCCACCCTCACGCAGATGCTTTGCCGTTTTTTGCCAATTTGGCTGACAGCAAACGTTTGCGATGCCGTGTATGAGTTCTAAACCAATAGCCGGATCACAAAAAAAAGACCGGTATAAAAAAAGAAAGTAAGGAGCTTTACCCATGAAACTGAGCAGCACCGCGTTATTGGCCCTGGCCATCAGCAGCGTAACCGCCACGGCTTACGCAGAAACCCAAAGCCAGGCTTTCACCCCGGTTACCGTGAACGAGAAAAGCGCCCAAAGCGAAGCCACCGGCTTTGTCGAAGGCCAGTCGATCACTGGCACCACGCGTAACTGGTACGCCAACGAGCAACTGCAACGCGGCGCCAAATTCGCCTACAAGAAGGACGGCGTTTCGACCCCGACCGATCGCCGGATCAACTGGGTCCAGGGCACCATCCTCAAGTACAACTCGGGTTTCACCGAAGGCACTGTTGGCTTCAGCACTGAAGTCGCCGCCTACAACGCCATTGCCCTGGACCGGGACCGCAAAGACCTGGCGTCCAACAACGGTGGCGCACCGGGCTCTCGTCCAGGCGCGGGCAACAACCGGACCCTGACCAAAGAGGGCGGCGACGCTCAAGGCCAGTGGAGCAAAATGGGCCTGGCCAACGTCAAGGCCCGTGTCTCCAACACCACCCTGACCGCCGGCCGCATGAACTTCAGCAGCCCGATGGTCGACGTGATCGGTAACCGTGCATTGCCTTCGAGCTTCGAAGGTTTGGCTATCCACAGCGAAGAGCTGAACAACCTGGCCTTCGACCTGGCCACCTTCGACCGCAACTCGCCGCGTACCGAAGAAAGCCAGCGCAAATTCCGCACTGAATACGCCAACGGCATCGTCGAAACCGACCACGTCTACACCGGCGGTATCACCTACAACCCGCTTGCCAGCCTGACCACCAGCCTCTGGGCGACCCAGGCTGAAGACATCTGGAACCAGTACTACTTCGGCGCCTCTCACGTTCTGGGCGACAGCCAGGTACTGAGCCTGACCACCGGCCTGAACTACTACAAAACCAAGGAAACCGGTAAAGCCCTGATCGGCGACATCGACAACGACACCTACTCCCTGTCGTTCGGCCTGACCCACCAGGCGCACACCCTGACCTTCTCGTACCAGGAAGTGAACGGTAACGAGTACTTCGACTACCTGCACGAAACCAACGGCATCTACCTGGCCAACTCCCTGCTGTCGGACTTCAACGGCCCGAACGAAAAATCGTTCCAGGTTGCCTACGGTCTGAACATGGCCGAATACGGCGTGCCTGGCCTGAAGTTCAACATCTACCAGGCTCGTGGCTGGGGTATCGACGGTACTCACTACACCGGCAACCAGGGTGTGGCTGGCAAAGGCTACGACGGTATCCAGTCGCAAGATGGCGAACACCATTACGAATACGGCATCGGCGCGACCTACGCCGTGCAGAGCGGCCCACTCAAGGCCACCACGATCCGCGGCACCTACACCGCTCACCGTGCCAGCGAAAACCAGGCTGACGGCAGCATCAACGAGTTCCGTCTCGTGACCACGGTTCCGTTCAACATCCTGTAACGCACCTGCCGGACGGCTGATTCAGTGACGAATCGGCCGTTCGACTTTTGTCCATTAACTGATTGCAGAGGGTTCTTGATGAAAATGCTTCCCCTACGTGCGGCCATCGCGGCCGCGTTGCTCAGTGTCGCTGTCGGCGTTTCGGCCAAACCCTTGGTGGTTTGCACCGAAAACAGCCCCGAAGGCTTCGACATGGTCCAGTACACGACTGCAGTCACAGCCGATGCGGTGGCCGAAACCATCTTCAATCGCCTGGCGGACTTCAAGCCCGGCACCACCGAAGTGATTCCGGCGCTGGCCGAATCCTGGGACATCAGCGAAGACGGCCTGAGCTACACGTTCCATCTGCGTAAAGGCGTCAAGTTCCACACCACCGAATACTTCAAGCCGACCCGCGACATGAATGCCGACGACGTGGTCTGGAGCTTCCAGCGTCAGCTGGACCCGAACCACCCATGGCACAAGCTGTCGAGCGTGGGCTTCCCGTACTTTGAAAGCATGGGCTTCAAGGAGCTGCTCAAGAGTGTCGAGAAAGTCGACGACAACACGGTCAAGTTCACCCTGACCCGCCGCGAAGCGCCGTTCCTGGCCGATATCGCCATGGCGTTTTCTTCGATCTACTCCGCCGAATACGCCGACCAGTTGCTCAAGGCGGGCAAGACCGGCGATCTGAACAACAAGCCGGTCGGCACCGGTCCGTTCGTCTTCCAGCGCTACAACAAGGATGCCCAGGTTCGTTTCAAGGCCAACCCGGACTACTTCCGTGGCAAGGCACCGGCTGACTCATTGATCTTCGCCATCGCCACCGACAACAACGTGCGCCTGCAGAAGCTCAAGGCCAACGAATGCCAGGTCGCGCTGTACCCGAAACCGGACGACATCCAGAGCATCAGGAAAGACACCAAGCTCAAAGTCGACGAACTGAACGCGATGACCGTTGCGTACATCGCCATCAACACCACTCACAAATACCTGAGCGACGTGCGTGTGCGTAAAGCCATCGACATCGCCTTCGACAAGGAAGCAGCCGTCAACGCGCTGTTTGGCAAAGGCAATGCGACCGCGGCGGTCAACCCGTTCCCGGACACTCTGCTGGGCTACAACCACGACCTGAAGAACCCGCCCCGCGACCTGGACAAGGCCCGCGCCCTGCTCAAGGAAGCCGGCGTACCGGAAGGCACGGTATTCACCCTGTTCACCCGTAACGGCGGTGGTGCCACCAACCCGAACCCGATGCTCGGCGCACAGATGATGCAAGCCGACCTGGCCAAGGTCGGGATCAAGATCGACATCCGCGTGATGGAATGGGGCGAAATGCTCAAACGCGCCAAAAACGGCGAGCACGACATGGTTTCCGCCGGATGGGCGGGCGATAACGGCGACCCGGATAACTTCCTGACGCCTATGCTCAGTTGTGAAGCGGCCAAGAACGGAGAAAACTACGCCCGTTGGTGCAATGACAAGTTCCAGACGCTGATCGACCAGGCCCGGGAAAAAACCGATCCGGCCGAGCGTGCAGCGCTCTACGAACAGGCCCAGGTTATTTTTAACCAAGACCAGCCATGGATCAGCCTCGCACACACGAGAATGTTCACCGCAATGCGCAACAACGTAGAGGGCTATCACATTAGCCCCCTCACCACGAATAACTTCGCCACCACCCAGGTGAAGTAGATAAGAAAACTCCCGGCATGCCTGACCCCAGGCATGCCGGGCACGCCTAACCGGCTGATGAGGTACACCTTACGATGTTTAGTTTTATTGCCCGCCGACTGGGGTTACTGATCCCCACGTTTTTCGGCATCACCTTGCTGACATTCGCGTTGATTCGCATGATCCCTGGCGACCCCGTGGAAGTCATGATGGGCGAACGCAGAGTCGACCCGGAAATGCACGCTCAGGCAATGGAACGCCTAGGTCTGAACAAACCCCTGTATGCCCAGTACCTGGATTACATCGGCAAACTGGCCCACGGCGATCTCGGTGAATCCCTGCGAACCCGTGAAAGCGTCTGGTCGGAATTCACCTCCCTGTTCCCCGCGACCCTGGAATTGTCCTCGGCCGCGCTGTTGTTCGCCGGTGTCCTGGGCCTCTTGGCCGGAGTGATCGCGGCACTCAAGCGAGGGTCCCTGTTCGACCATGGGGTGATGGGTGTCTCTCTCGCGGGATACTCGATGCCGATCTTCTGGTGGGGCCTGATCCTGATCATGTTCTTCTCGGTGAGCCTGGGATGGACCCCGGTTTCCGGGCGGATCGACCTGCTCTACGACATTGAGCCGCGCACCGGCTTCATGCTGATCGACACGCTGCTGGCCGATGAGCCGGACGCCTTCTTCGACGCCCTGCACCATCTGATCCTGCCGGCCATCGTGCTCGGCACCATTCCGCTGGCAGTGATTGCGCGGATGACCCGCTCCTCGATGCTCGAAGTGCTGCGTGAAGACTACATCCGCACCGCCAAGGCCAAAGGCCTGTCGCCGGCACGCGTGGTGTTCGTCCACGGCCTGCGTAACGCACTGATTCCGGTACTGACGGTGGTCGGCCTGCAAGTCGGCACCCTGCTGGCCGGCGCGGTCCTGACCGAAACCATTTTCTCCTGGCCCGGCATCGGCAAATGGCTGATCGAAGCCATTGGCGCCCGGGACTATCCCGTCGTGCAAAACGGCATCCTGTTAATCGCCTGCCTGGTGATTGTGGTCAACTTCGTAGTGGACATCCTCTACGGCTTTGCCAACCCACGCATCCGTCATCAGCGCTGAGATCATGACCATGACCACTCCAATTCCATCGGTAGCAGTCGATCAAAGCCTGCTGTACCCGTCTCCGTACAAAGAATTCTGGCAAGCGTTCTCCAAGAACAAAGGTGCCGTTGCCGGCCTGATGTTCATGCTGCTGGTGATTTTCTGCGCAATCTTCGCCCCATGGGTCGCGCCGCATAACCCGAGCGAGCAGTACCGCGACTTCCTGCTGACCCCGCCGGCCTGGCTGGAAAGCGGGCATCTCCAGTTCCTGCTGGGGACCGATGAACTCGGTCGCGACCTGCTGTCGCGTCTGATCCACGGTTCGCGCCTGTCCTTGATGATCGGCTTGTCGTCGGTGGTCATGTCGCTGATTCCGGGCATCCTGCTGGGTCTGTTCGCCGGGTTCTTCCCGCGCGTGCTCGGCCCAACCATCATGCGTCTGATGGACATCATGCTGGCCCTGCCGTCCCTGCTGCTGGCCGTGGCGATTGTCGCCATCCTCGGCCCTGGCCTGATCAACACCGTGATCGCCATCGCCGTGGTGTCCCTGCCGTCCTATGTTCGCCTGACCCGCGCTGCGGTGATGGGCGAGCTGAACCGCGACTACGTGACCGCTGCACGTCTGGCCGGTGCCGGCCTGCCACGCCTGATGTTCGTTACCGTGCTACCTAACTGCATGGCGCCGCTGATCGTTCAGGCCACCCTGAGCTTCTCTTCGGCGATCCTCGATGCCGCGGCACTGGGCTTCCTCGGCCTTGGCGTACAACCGCCAACCCCTGAGTGGGGCACCATGCTGGCTTCGGCCCGCGACTACATCGAACGCGCCTGGTGGGTCGTGAGCCTGCCTGGCTTGACCATTTTGCTCAGCGTGCTGGCAATCAACTTGATGGGTGACGGCCTGCGCGACGCGCTGGACCCGAAACTCAAGAACGCCGCCTGAGGAGATTCCCATGTCACTGCTAGAAATCAAGAATCTCAACGTTCGTTTCGGCGACAAAAACGCCACGCCAGTAGTCGACGGCCTCGACCTGACAGTGGACAAAGGCGAAGTGCTGGCCATCGTTGGCGAATCGGGTTCCGGCAAGTCCGTGACCATGATGGCGCTGATGGGCCTGATCGAGCATCCGGGGATCGTCACCGCTGACGCCCTGAATTTCGACGGCAAGAACATGCTCAAGCTCAACAATCGCCAGCGTCGACAGATCGTCGGGAAAGACCTGTCCATGGTCTTCCAGGATCCGATGACCGCGCTGAACCCGAGCTACACCGTGGGTTTCCAGATTGAAGAAGTGCTGCGCCTGCACCTGAAAATGTCCGGCAAGGCTGCCCGCAAGCGCGCCATCGAACTGCTGGAAAAAGTTGAAATCCCGGGTGCCGCCAGCCGTATGGACGCCTACCCGCATCAACTGTCCGGCGGCATGAGCCAGCGTGTCGCGATTGCCATGGCGATTGCCGGCGAACCGAAACTGCTGATCGCCGACGAACCAACCACGGCGCTCGACGTGACCATTCAGGCGCAGATCATGGACCTGCTGCTGGCGTTGCAGAAAGAGCGGAACATGGGCCTGGTGCTGATCACCCACGACCTCGCCGTCGTGGCCGAAACCGCCCAGCGCGTGTGCGTGATGTACGCCGGCCAAGCGGTCGAAGTGGGCCAGGTGCCGCAACTGTTCGACATTCCGGCGCACCCGTACAGCGAAGCACTGCTCAAGGCGATTCCGGAACACAGCCTGGGTGCCTCGCGCCTGTCGACCCTGCCGGGCATCGTTCCCGGTCGCTACGACCGTCCGCAGGGCTGCCTGCTGTCGCCGCGCTGCCCGTACGTGAAAGACAACTGCCGCCAGCAACGTCCGGCCCTTGACCAGAAAAGCAACAGCCTCGCTCGCTGCTTCTACCCGCTGAACCAGGAGGTGGCGTAATGGCCGTCGTTCTTACCGCCCGCGACCTGACCCGTCACTACGAGGTGTCCCGAGGCCTGTTCAAGGGCCACGCCACCGTGCGCGCCCTCAACGGTGTGTCGTTCGAACTGGAAGCCGGCAAGACCCTCGCGGTCGTCGGCGAGTCGGGCTGCGGCAAATCCACCCTGGCCCGTGCCCTGACCCTGATCGAAGAGCCGTCCTCCGGCTCCTTGAAAATTGCCGGGCAGGAAGTCGCCGGTGCCAACAAGGCCCAGCGCAAGCAACTGCGCAAAGACGTGCAGATGGTGTTCCAGAGCCCGTACGCCTCGTTGAACCCTCGGCAGAAAGTCGGTGATCAGCTTGCAGAACCATTATTGATCAACACCAACCTGAGCGCCGCGGAACGTCGCGAGAAAGTCCAGGCGATGATGAAGCAGGTGGGCTTGCGTCCCGAGCACTACCAGCGTTATCCGCACATGTTCTCCGGTGGCCAGCGCCAGCGGATCGCCCTGGCCCGGGCGATGATGCTGCAACCGAAAGTGCTGGTGGCGGACGAACCGACCTCGGCGCTGGACGTATCGATTCAGGCGCAGGTGCTCAACCTGTTCATGGATTTGCAGCAAGAGTTCAACACCGCCTACGTGTTCATCTCCCACAACCTGGCAGTGGTACGCCACGTTGCCGACCATGTGATGGTGATGTATCTCGGTCGCCCGGTGGAAATGGGCACGAAAGAGGACATCTACTCCCGTCCCCTGCACCCCTACACCCAGGCGCTGCTGTCGGCGACGCCGGCCATTCACCCGGATCCGGACAAGCCGAAAATCAAGATCGTCGGCGAATTGCCCAACCCGCTGAACCCGCCATCCGGCTGCGCCTTCCACAAGCGCTGCCCGTACGCCACCGAGCGTTGCAGCACTGAAGAGCCGGCCCTGCGCCTGCTCGACAACCGCCAGGTGGCCTGCCACTACGCCGAGCAATTCCTCGACGGCGCGGCATAAAAATGTGGAAGCGGGCTTGCTCGCGAAGGCGTCATTGCAGTCAACATCAACGTCGACTGACAGACCGCTTTCGCGAGCAAGCCCGCTCCCACAGGTAAAGAGTTAACCAAGCCCCTTCTACTTCGATTGCGCATCGGTCTGGTAGAGGGGGTTTTCTTTTGTCTGCTGTTTACGTCTGGCTGTCGCCTTCTTCTTCATCGGAGTCCGGCTCGTCGGTGGTCGAGTCATCATCGTTGTCAGCGCCACCCTGCCCCTGATCGCCTGGCTCCGATTCGGATTTGGCGAACATCAACTCTGCATAACCCGCCTGCCCGCTCGAAGCCTGCTCCCCGTGATCGATACACTCGGCCCACGCCATCGAAGTCCCGAGCGAGAGCATCACCAACACCTTCAACAGCAGTAAAACGCGAAACAACCTGTTCATAGCCGATTCCTTCCTTTCGTAGAGTGCTTGTCTGGTGCTGAGTGAAATCTAGTTCCGATCAGCCGGGTTCTCCAGATTGGACGCTGTCGAAGCCACGGAATTGCCGCGTATGTAGAGATTGCTTTTGAATAAGGCCTATAACCAGATCAACTATGTGGCTGCCTCACTTTTCAAAGAGTGATTTATCACTTTGTGGGCACATGAACATGTCGCAAGGTAAATCAGCGGCATGGATATTAATGCCAATACTGCGCTTGCGATCCAGACACTATGCCCACCAAAGTGACCGTACAGTTGGCCGCCAACTGTCGGAGAAAGAAGCACGCTCGTACTCCAGCACATCGAAAAAAGCCCGAAGTAAAGTCCGCTTCTACCCGCTTTTGCACGGTACATAACCATGACATTTAACGTTGGCATAAAGAGGATTTCGCCAAGAGTCCAGACTACGGTCGACAGGCTGACATAAAGGATCCCGCTCCCCCACGGCAACATTCCCAGCCCACAAGCCAGCAACAAGGCACCTGCCAGCAGTTGCCGACGCGCCCCCCATGACTCACTCAGGTGAGATAACGGAATTTGCAGCAAAACTACCAGCAGTGCATTGAGTGCAAATTGCCATCCGATGACCTCGGGCCCCAGTCTATAACTCTCGAGTAAATAGTTACCTAACATGCTGTAGACCGGTTCGAAGGCAAGACCGAGTAGCACAGAAGCCACTAGCAACCAAACGAAAGGCTTGTCTCGAAAAGGGACACCGGAATGCGAAGCTGTATCAGAGACTTCATCCGATTTCAGAACCTCTCGATGAACTGTCGCCCGGACAAACCAGACTAAAGCTAGCAGCGTCATGACTGCACTGAAAAAAAACACCCAGCGAAAATCAGTCTCCGCCAGAACGCCACCCAATACTCCGGCTATAGCCATACCAAGGTTGCTGGAAACACGATTCAATGACTGCGCACGGGCACGCTGCGCAACTTGGCAATACTCCATGATCAAACGCTGATGAAGCGTACGAATCGCACCATCGAGTACACCGCTGGACAGCAGTAATGCAGCCAGCAACGAAACGTCTGTGACCAACCCCAACAAGACCAGGATCCATGCCGAAACAAAAAACAGTAAGGCCGTAAGCCGTTTCGTGGAGAAATGATCACTTAGCAGCCCACCGCCCAATGACCCAATCAGCAACCCTGCTCCATATGCCGAAAGCAACCAGCCGACGGTTTCAATCGGCAGCCCCAGCGCCTGACGCAGGTACAACGCCATGAACAATTTGACCATGGCGCTCAACCGGCTGATAAAGATCAACGCAGCAAGCACCCAGGCCATTGAGCAGAAGTAGCCATCTAACCGAATCAGACGGGTGAGCCGACTAGTCATACCATTGGTCAAGATTGTGGCTCACTTGGCTGTGAATGCCTTTTGAAGCGAAGGGAATATCCGAACGAATCTCGTGATCTGCATCGAAAAAATACTGCGCTTGAAGCTGTCCATCAGCATCCAGACCTATCAGAGGGTTATTGACCAGAAACTGCCGGACTGAGGCACAAAGCGTCGGCACTCGAATTAATAGCCGCCATTGACCGAAATCATTCTTCGGAACAACGGCCTTCGCTCCGAAGCGTTTTTTGTATTGAAAAGTTCCCTTGCTTAAAAATGGTTCGCAACCTTGGAAGTCAACACAGTCGATGGATGATTGATTGGAGGCCCATTCCAGGATCGCGTGATAAACAAAATTTTGCGCGCCATTTGCACGAAAAAGCGCAGAGCCGTCCTTCACTCCGATCAATCGCGCATTCAATGTGCGCGTCGACATATCAATCTGGGAAACACTCCCTGCTACCCATTTCTCATTCAAAAGAATCCGAAATAACACTCCTCGTTTGAACAAATCCAGATATGCCGATTGCTCCTGCACACTTCGAGCAAAAGCCCCGTAGCGAGCGCTCATTGTCGGAGCATGCATGGAGCGATAAAAGGAGAAGAAGTCTTCATCCTCAAATGACACATCGAACTTGAAGCCCTCTTTGATCGATTGAGTTCGACGCTTGCTTTCTCGTTGAGACAGTTGCCCCAGCACATGTTCCAACCCAGCAGAAACATCGACTCGCTGGTGAACCCTGCTGAGCCCCACAACATCGCCGGGCTGCTGGCATTGCTGGATGATGTCCAATGAAGCCATCAACAAACTCATGTCGGTTTGATTCTGTTTTATAAAGTCATCAAGTTGCTCCCACTCCATAGTCCCTTCTTGATCTGCAGAAAAATGCTCGAAAAAGCATTGAGCTACAAAAGGAGCAATGTAAAGCAGTCCTGCTTCCACCCCGAAATACGTAAGACGAGCCGGAGTTCCGGCTCGGGAGCGCCCACTGTAAATACGAAAGTGACAGACTGTTTTCTGACTCATTCGAAAATCAGCGCTCATCGTTATTTCCGTTACGAAGGGTCTCAATCATCTCATCAGCACTTGTAATAAATGACAGCCCATCAAACGGCACAACCTCATAGTCCCCAAGACAATAGGTGCCTGATGCATGAATGGTGTATCCGTCCACGCCCTCCAATAGCTGTCGATCAATCGCATTCAAGCAACCAGTCATCGCCATCACCAATGACCACTCCCTCAAGTCGCGAGGGTCGCTGGGCAATCTCACAGCGGTGTTGGCGAGCAACTGAACGCATTCGCTGTAGCGTTGCATACACTCATACAGCGAAACGACAATTCCAGAGCCTCCATTGGCCCGGACATGTTCAGTCATTTCCACAGCGGTGGGCGGTAAGTGCGTGTAAAAAGTAGATTCGAGAGTCTCGTCGGGACTCCAAGTCGTAGCAGGAAAATGCGCAGACGCCGATTGCATCCACAGTCCGTCGTCTGCCTGCGTATAGAGTGGAGTAGAAGCGCCCTCGAAATTTCCATCGAGCAAATGCAGAACCATGTCACTGGTAGCCAAGTGTTGAACCAATAGAAACGAAGGTGTGGAAACCTGTTTTCTTAGACGTTTCAATACGTCCACGCCAGAGCAATATCCCAGAAGTCCATATGCGCTCGACACCGCATGCACGTGTACTGTTTTGCGATCGGTATCCCAAGCATCGCCATACTCGAAATCAAAAAAAGCTCGGGCTTGGTCAGAGAATCGATAGTTTTCCAGTCGCAGGGAATGCCACAGCTTCGAATCACCCAATGGTTCGTTATTGAAGAGCTCTTTGAACTGCTGCCCAATAGCCTTCACAGCTTCCGGCGAGTCGGCATCAAGGACAAATATCGGGTTCAGAGCACGCAGCCGAGGGTCATCGTAAAGTTCGGTCCTACGCAACTTCCCGATCGTCTGCACAGGTGTCAGCGTGACAATACGCAACTGTTCGGGATGAACCAGTTTGGCTTTCAACGCGCGTAGAACGGCATCACGTAATGCAATGGCCTTGTTGCCGGACGAAGGGGAAAACAACAAGATACTGTCACCCGTTTCCTGAATATGCCGAATGGCACGTGCAACGATCAGTGTGGAAGCAAAGGTTTTCGTTGTTTGTGTATTTACGTTTTGCCGCAGGTCGAACAAGCGTAGCGGTACACCTCGATAGCGACCCAACTCAAAAAACTGTGCAGTGGCAACGGAAAGAAAGGCCTGCATACGGGAGTCCAATACAGGCAACCTCATTGAAGGTTCGAAAGCACCGTCGCTGCTGATTTCGAAATCGGAAGTGCTGTTGACGATCAGATCGTAGTAACGCTCGAGAACAGAAACCGGTGGCTTAGGTTGTTGTGTCGCCGTTGCACTCGAGTCGGTTTTCATCACATCCATTTGTTTTGCGCTCCTGCACGTGGAAAGTCACTTCTTGCGTAATGTTCAGTGAACGCTAGACCTCTATGAGTGCCGTGTCGCGGGAAAAAGCCTGGAGAAATAAAAACAAGATTCGAGCTACAAAAAGCGGAAAAGTCCCCTACAGAAACATCCGACACCCTGATCGACTCGAACCAAAACAGGCAACAAAAAGCCCCGAGGCATTCGCGTCGGGGCTTTTTGATTTTGCAACTCAGCGCTTAATGATGCTCACGCGTCGCACGGAATTTCACGTCCGGCCAGCGCTCTTCCATCAGCGCCAGGTTGACCCGCGTCGGCGCGAGGTAAGTCAGGTGACCGCCGCCGTCCAGTGCCAGGTTTTCCACAGCCTTGTTGGAGAATTCCTCAAGCTTCTTCTTGTCGCTGCATTCGATCCAGCGTGCGGAATAAACGGTGATCGGCTCGTAGGAGCACTCGACCTTGTATTCCTCTTTCAAACGGCTGGCGACCACATCGAACTGCAGCACGCCGACGGCGCCGAGGATGATGTCGTTGCTGCGCTCCGGGAAGAACACCTGGGTCGCGCCTTCTTCGGCCAGTTGCTGCAGACCCTGGCGCAGTTGCTTGGATTTCAGCGGATCTTTCAAGCGTACGCGACGGAACAGTTCCGGGGCGAAGTGCGGGATGCCGGTGAAGCCCAGGACTTCGCCTTCGCTGAAGGTGTCGCCGATCTGGATGGTGCCGTGGTTGTGCAGGCCGATGATGTCGCCGGCAAACGCTTCTTCCAGTTGCTCACGCTCGGAGGAGAAGAAGGTCAGCGCGTCGCCGATCCGCACGTCCTTGCCGGTGCGCACGTGGCGCATCTTCATGCCTTTTTCGTACTTGCCGGAGCAGATACGCATGAAGGCGATGCGGTCGCGGTGTTTCGGGTCCATGTTCGCCTGGATCTTGAAGATGAAGCCCGAGAACTTCTCTTCCACCGGCTCCACGGTGCGCTCGTTGGCCACGCGCGCCAGAGGACGCGGCGCCCAGTCGACCACGGCGTCGAGGACATGGTCGACACCGAAGTTACCCAGTGCCGTACCGAAGAACACCGGGGTCAGCTGGCCGTCGAGGAATTCCTGCTGGTTGAACTCGTGGCAGGCGCCCTGCACCAGCTCAAGCTGTTCGAGGAAACGCTCGTACTCGTCACCCAGGTGCGCACGCGCCTCGTCGGAGTCGAGCTTTTCGATGATCTTGGTTTCGGTGCGCTCATGGCCGTGACCGGCGGTGTACACGATGATGTAGTCATCGGCGAGGTGATACACGCCTTTGAAGTCACGGTAGCAACCGATCGGCCAGGTGATCGGCGCAGCCTTGATCTTCAGGACGGCTTCGATTTCGTCGAGCAGTTCGATCGGGTCGCGGATGTCACGGTCGAGTTTGTTGATGAAGCTGACGATCGGCGTGTCACGCAGACGGCAGACGTCCATCAGGGCGATGGTCCGTGGCTCTACACCTTTACCGCCGTCGAGAACCATCAAGGCCGAGTCCACCGCCGTCAGGGTGCGGTAGGTATCTTCGGAGAAGTCTTCGTGGCCCGGGGTGTCGAGCAGGTTGATCATGTGCTCGCGATACGGGAACTGCATGACCGACGTGGTAATGGAAATACCCCGCTGCTTTTCCATTTCCATCCAGTCGGAGGTGGCATGGCGGTCGGACTTTCGGGATTTCACCGTACCGGCAATAGCAATGGCCTTGCCCATCAGCAAGAGTTTCTCGGTGATGGTGGTTTTACCGGCATCGGGGTGGGAAATAATGGCGAAAGTGCGGCGTTTCGCGACTTCGGCGGCCTGTTTGGTCATGGGAAATCGCCTGGCAGGTGATTCAAAAAAGGGCGGCGAGTATAGCCCAAATCGCGACCTCCGGACCACCGTTCGCCCGTAGCAGCTGCCGAGCCCGCGACGTGAGTCGAGGTGCGACGACAGGTGGCCAAATAATGCTGGATTGGGGAACCTTTTAAAGCACCGAGACGTCCATTCCCCCGTTACGACCACTCGTCGGGGGCCTGAAACACCTGCAATTCAGCCTGACGAGGCTGTGCTCATGGCTCGCTATCACGCCGCATTGCCGGCCTGAACGAGCTGCTTCTCGCGAACATTTATTCGGCAGCCACGTAAGGCATTGCCAGTGTTCGCCGACTGAAAAAAGGAGTCCGCCTGTGGCTATCCACTATGGCAAAGGGCTGATAGGAGGCGCGCTGGTAATCGCCCTTCTGGCCCTGCTGATCCACTGGATCGGCATCAACACGATCGAACATTACCGCGACGATTTGTTGTTTTACCTGCAAGCTCATCTGATTCTCGTCCTCGCTTCCATGCTGGCCGCCCTTGTCGTGGGCATTCCTGCCGGCATCCTCCTCAGCCGCCCGTCCATGACCGGCCGCGCCGAACGCTTCATGCAGTTCTTCAATATCGGTAACACCGTGCCACCACTGGCCGTGCTCGCGATTGCGCTGGGCATCCTCGGCATCGGCAGTGGCCCGGCCATCTTCGCCCTGTTCCTCGCTTCCTTGTTGCCCATCGTGCGCAACACCTACGAAGGCCTGAAAAACGTCCAGGGTTCCCTGAAGGAAGCGGCGGTCGGCATCGGCATGACCCCGCGCCAGGTGCTGTGGAAAGTCGAACTGCCGAACGCCGTGCCGATCATCATCGGTGGTGTGCGCGTGGCGTTGGCGATCAACGTCGGGACGGCGCCGCTGGCGTTCCTGATCGGCGCTAACAGTCTCGGCAGCCTGATATTCCCCGGCATTGCCCTGAACAATCAGCCGCAGTTGCTGCTCGGCGCGGCGTGTACCGCGTTGCTGGCCCTGCTGCTCGACGGCCTGGTGACCCTCGCCAGCCGCCTCTGGCTCGAACGCGGCTTGCGCCCGTCTTAAGCCCCGGCAAAGGAATCGTCATGAAAACATCAAGCTTATTACTAGGCTGCGTTCTGCTGTGCGCAGGATTTGCCCACGCCACGGAGAAACCGCTTATCCGCATTGGCGCCCGGGTGTTCACCGAACAGACCCTGCTCGCGGAAATCACCGCTCAATACCTGCGCAGCAAAGGTTATGACGCTCAGGTCACCGGCGGCCTGGGTAGCAACCTGGCCCGCAGTGCCCAGGAAAGCGGCCAACTGGACATGGTCTGGGAATACACCGGCGTGTCCCTGGTGTCCTACAACCATGTGACGGAGAAACTCGACAGCCAGCAGTCACTGGCACGGGTCACTGAACTGGACGCGAAGAAAGGCCTGGCCTGGCTCTCGCCGTCGAAATTCAGCAACACCTATGCGCTGGCGCTACCGGCAAATATTGCCGCCGAGTACCCGCAAGTCCGCACCATCAGTGACCTCGACCGCACATTGCGCGCCGAGGCCAAGGACAATCCGCTGGTGGCGCTGGACACCGAGTTTGCCAACCGCTCCGACGGCCTGGCCGGCATGGTCGAGCGCTACGGCATGGACCTGACCCGTAAAAACATCCGGCAGATGGACGCCGGTCTGGTCTACACCGCCCTGCGCAACGGCCAGGTGTTTGCCGGCCTGGTCTATACCACTGACGGACGCTTGAGCGCGTTCAAGCTCAAGTTGCTGGAAGACGACAAACACTACTTCCCCGACTACACCGCCGCGCCGGTTGTGCGTCAGGCGTATCTCGATGCACATCCGCAACTGGCAGCCCAGCTCAAGCCGCTGGCCGACCTGTTCGATGACCAAACCATGCGTCAGCTCAACGCCCGGGTTGATGTCGATCATCAAAACCCTGCATCCGTTGCCGCAGATTTCCTGCGCCAGCATCCCGTGAACTGAGGAGGAGACGACATGAATTTTCTCAACGCCTTTTCCCATCTCGACTGGGCGCAAGTGCTGCACCTGACCTGGCAACACATCACCCTGGTCGGCATTGCCGTGAGCCTGGCGATTCTGGTCGGCGTGCCGCTGGGTATTCTGATGACGCGGTTCCCGACCCTCGCAGGTCCCTTGCAGGCCAGCGCCACGGTGCTGCTGACTATCCCGTCGATTGCCCTGTTCGGATTGTTACTGCCGGTGTACTCGACATTCGGCCAGGGCCTGGGGCCGATGCCGGCGATCACCGCGGTGTTTCTCTACTCGCTGCTGCCGGTCATGCGTAACACCTACCTCGCGCTGACCAGCGTCGAACCGGGCATCCGCGAAGCCGCGCGCGGCATCGGCATGACTTTCGGCCAGCGCCTGCGCCTGGTCGAACTGCCCATCGCCGTGCCGGTGATCCTCGCCGGCGTACGCACCGCCGTGGTCATGAACATCGGCGTGATGACCATCGCCGCCACCATCGGCGCCGGCGGCCTCGGCGTACTCATCCTCGCTTCCATCAGCCGCAGCGACATGTCGATGCTGATTGTCGGCGCCGTGCTGGTCAGTGTGCTGGCGATCATCGCCGACCTTTTTCTGCAAGTGCTGCAACGCTCGTTGACTCCAAAAGGACTCCTGAAATGATCGAACTTCAAAACCTCAGCAAGACCTTCCAAAGCAACGGCAAAGATGTGAAAGCCGTGGACTCGGTGAGCCTGACCGTCAATGAAGGCGAAATCTGTGTGTTCCTCGGGCCCTCGGGTTGCGGCAAAAGCACCACGCTGAAAATGATCAACCGCTTGATCAAAGCGACTTCGGGCAAGATCCTGATCAACGGCGAAGACACCACCGACCTCGACGCTGTGACGCTGCGGCGCAACATCGGGTATGTGATCCAGCAGATCGGCCTGTTCCCGAATATGACCATCGAGGAAAACATCACCGTGGTCCCGCGCCTGCTCGGTTGGGACAAACAGAAATGCCACGACCGCGCCCGCGAGTTGATGAACATGATCAAGCTCGAACCCAAGCAATACCTGCATCGCTATCCGCGGGAGTTGTCCGGTGGTCAGCAGCAGCGGATCGGCGTAATCCGCGCACTGGCCGCAGATGCACCGTTGCTGTTGATGGACGAACCGTTCGGCGCCGTCGATCCGATCAACCGCGAGATGATCCAGAACGAATTCTTCGAGATGCAGCGGGCGCTGAACAAGACCGTGATCATGGTCAGCCATGACATCGACGAGGCGATCAAGCTGGGCGACAAGATCGCGATCTTCCGTGCCGGCAAGCTGTTGCAGATCGATCACCCGGACACGTTGCTCGCGCATCCGGCAGACGAGTTTGTCAGCAACTTCGTCGGCCAGGACAGCACGCTCAAGCGCCTGCTGTTGGTAAAAGCCGAAGACGCGGCGGACAACGCGCCCTCCGTCAGCCCGCAAACCCCGGTGGCCGAAGCGCTGGAATTGATGGATGAGCATGACCGGCGCTACGTGGTGGTCACTTGTGCCGAGAACAAGGCCCTGGGTTACGTACGACGTCGCGACCTGCACCGCCAGGCCGGCACCTGCGCGCAGTACCAACGCGAGTTCAATGCCACGGCGGCGTACGACGAACATCTGCGCATCCTGCTGTCGCGCATGTACGAGTTCAATCGGGCGTGGTTGCCGGTGATGGATGCCGAGCGGGTGTTTTTGGGTGAGGTGACACAGGAGTCGATTGCGGCCTACCTGAGTTCCGGACGTTCGCGGGGGATGAAGACCAATATCGTCTCGCCTGCCGAGGCGGTGGTTGCCTGACAGCTCACATAGCTTGATAAAAATGCAAAACCTGTGGGAGCGAGCTTGCTCGCGATAGCATTTTCACAGCCAACATCGTAGTTGACTGACATTGCGCTATCGCGAGCAAGCTCGCTCCCACAGGTTCTGTGCGATTTTCTTGTAATTCGCAGGCCGGAAAAAAATATCAACAGCATCGCCTGCAAAAGCTATCTAGAAACACCTTCTGAAATAACCAATTCCCCCCTCAGATCACTTATTCGCAGCCAACGTCGCCGAAGTTGTCGCCATTGTACTTTTCAGTGACTTAGCGCACAAAAGCAGCGAACGTGCAGGTATTTTTAACACTTCACAAATCCTGGGGAACATCCGACTGTCATCTGAGTCGGTTACAAAGAGTGATGCTCGCAACGCGCGTCAGAAGAGTGCAAAAACGCGACATTTTTTGTTGATCTCAAGCCCCTCACGCCCTAAAGTTCGCGCCGAACGTCCATGCTGGAAACGATCCATCCGGCTCAAGTACTGACGACGAGACAGCAAGGCCAAGGGAAAGCACCACTTCCCATGGCCTTTTTGCTTTCGGCGACATGCCTTGGGAAGTAGGCGAACCAAAGTGGGGATACGGAGGACGTTCAGGAGGGTGTGTCATCAATGAATTCACGAGTGCGCCGGAGCCTGCTTTTGCGCAGGGTAAGGCGCGAGGACCGCAGTTTGGTTGTTCCAAATAAGGGACGAGCAACGCAGCCCTGCGCAAAAGCAGGCCCGGCCCTTCGGGTTGTGCCTGAGCGCGCGCCATGCTGCGTTGCAGGCCTTGCGAAGGGAATGACCATTAGCGGCGGCCTGCGCCTTGCCTGGCACGCGCTCAGGCAACAACGCACTCGCGAATTCATTGATGACACACCCTCGCACCCATTGATTAACAACGTTTGCCTTTAGGAGCTCCCAGGTATGTCGATCCAGGTCGAAGACTATTTCGCGCGCGAAACCTTTCAGAAAATGAAGGCGTTCGCCGACAAACAGGAAACCCCGTTCGTGGTGATCGACACCGCGATGATCGCCCAGGCCTATGACGACCTGCGCGCCGGTTTCGAATTCGCCAAGGTCTACTACGCGGTCAAGGCCAACCCGGCCGTCGAGATCATCGACCTGCTTAAAGAGAAAGGTTCGAGCTTCGACATCGCCTCGATCTATGAGCTGGACAAAGTGCTCGGTCGCGGCGTCAGCGCCGACCACATCAGCTACGGCAACACCATCAAGAAATCCAAGGACATCCGCTACTTCTACGAGAAGGGCGTGCGCCTGTTCGCCACCGACTCCGAAGCCGACCTGCGCAACATCGCCAAGGCCGCCCCAGGTGCAAAAGTCTACGTACGCATCCTGACCGAAGGCTCGACCACCGCCGACTGGCCGTTGTCGCGCAAATTCGGCTGCCAGACCGACATGGCCATGGACCTGCTGATCCTCGCTCGCGACCTGGGCCTGGTGCCTTACGGCATCTCGTTCCACGTCGGCTCGCAGCAGCGCGACATCAGTGTCTGGGACGCAGCGATCGCCAAGGTCAAAGTGATCTTCGAACGCCTGAAGGAAGAAGACGGCATTCACCTGAAGCTGATCAACATGGGCGGCGGCTTCCCGGCCAACTACATCACCCGCACCAATAGCCTGGAAACCTACGCGGAAGAAATCATCCGCTTCCTGAAAGAAGACTTCGGTGATGACTTGCCGGAAATCATCCTCGAGCCAGGCCGTTCGCTGATCGCCAACGCCGGCATCCTGGTCAGCGAAGTGGTGCTGGTCGCGCGCAAATCCCGCACCGCGGTAGAGCGCTGGGTGTACACGGATGTGGGCAAGTTCTCCGGCCTGATCGAAACCATGGACGAAGCCATCAAGTTCCCGATCTGGACCGAGAAGAAGGGCGAGATGGAAGAAGTGGTCATCGCCGGCCCGACCTGCGACAGCGCCGACATCATGTACGAAAACTACAAGTACGGCCTGCCGCTGAACCTGGCCATCGGTGATCGCCTGTACTGGCTGTCGACCGGTGCGTACACCACCAGCTACAGCGCTGTTGAATTCAACGGCTTCCCGCCGCTGAAGTCGTTCTACGTGTAAATACATCACGCAGAAATCAAAAAGCCCATGACACGTCATGGGCTTTTTTGTTTACGCAAACCCCTGTGGGAGCGAGCTTGCTCGCGATGGCGATAGCTCAGTCAACATTGATGTTGAATGCATGACGTCATCGCGAGCAGGCTCGCACAAAGACTTAAGAGACTGGGGTTAATTCGACGACTCGATGATGGAATTCGTGGGCCAGCGCCTGAATCCTCGGATCGGTCGCGCCCATCAGCGCCTGACTCGCCACTCGCAGAAAATTCAGGTTGCCACCGGCCAACGCCTTGCGCAGCCAGACCAGCGCATCCTCGATATTCCCTTCGTCGGTCAAGACTGCCGCAAAGCTGAACTGCCCGCGAAAATCCCCACCCTCGGCCGAACGTCGATACCAGCTGCGAGCCGCGGCCGGATCCACCGGACAGACCCGCCCTTCTTCCAGATACCGTCCCAACAGATTCATCGATTTTGCATGGCCCAACTCAGCCGCACGGCGATAGAGACTCAGTGCTTGAAGCTGATCCTCGACCACCCCGCGACCGGTCGCCAGCAGATTGGCGTAGTTGTACATCGCCCAATCCAGCCCTGCAGTGGCGGCAAGTCGGTAATGCCTGGCCGCTAGCGATGTATTGGCAGCACAGCCCCAGCCATGCTCATGACAACGGCCGAGCATGTTGCGCGCCATCACATGCCCGCGTCGCGCGGCGATGTCGAACCAACGCAGCGCCAGCGGCCGATCCTGAGCAATGCCCTGCCCATCCAGCAAAATCTGCCCGAGCAACGCCTGCGCATCAAGGACGTCTTCGCGGGCCGCGATCAGAATCGCCTGGGCCGCCCGGGCCGGACTTTCGTCAAGCATCGCGCGCAGGCGCTCACCGTCGAGCGTTTCCTCGCGGCGTAAACGAAAATCCGCCACTTACACCTCGACCCAGCGACGCAACAGGTTGTGATAGGTGCCGGTCAGGCGGATCAGCGATGGATGATCAGGCACATCGCGGGTCAGTTGCTGGATAGCCCCATCCATCTCGAACAACAGGGCGCGCTGGCTGTCTTCGCGCACCAGGCTTTGAGTCCAGAAAAACGAGGCGAGTCGTGTTCCACGCGTCACCGCGTTGACCTTGTGCAGGCTGGTGCCGGGGTACAGCACCATGTCGCCGGCGGGCAGTCTCACCCGCTGGGTGCCGAAAGTGTCCTGGATTTCCAGCTCGCCGCCGTCGTAATCCTCGGGCTCGCTGAAGAACAGCGTGGCGGACAAATCCGTGCGCACCCGCTCGATGCCGCCTTTGGGCTGTCGCACCGCGTTGTCGATATGAAAATCGAAACTGCCGCCGGCGGTGTAACAGTTCAGCAGCGGAGGAAAGACTTTGTGCGGTAACGCTGCCGACATGAACAAAGGATTTTTCCACAGCCGTTCCAGCATCGCCGCGCCGATCTCCTTGGCCAGCGGGTGGCCTTCCGGCAGCTGTAAATTGTGCTTGGCCTTTGCCGATTGGTAACCCGCGGTGACTTTGCCATCGGCCCATTCGGCCTGTTCCAGGGCCTCGCGAATGCGCTGCACCTCGTCTTTTTCGAACAGGCCTGGAATGTGCAGCAGCATGGCAAAGACACCTGAAAACAAAGGAGCGTCAATGGTATTGATTCTTAGTGCCTGTGTAAAACCCCACAGACGAACGAGACAGCAAAAACCGTAAGGGTAAATTGTAAAGAATGTAAATTCAGTGCAAATAGCAATATTTCGCAATTGATACAGATACGTGTTTACCCTATATTCCGCCGCCTCAAATCCTTGGGGAGGGGAATTCAAATGTCACGTCAACAACCACAAGTACCGGTCAGTTCACCACGTTTGCTCGCATCCGCCATCGGCATGGCGATTACTGCCGGCTCTGCGGGCCACATGGTTTTCGCGGCGGAAAAAACCGACGGGAAAGCACCGGACAATGTGATTTCGCTGGGCGCCACCGCCATCACCGGCGAAGCCCAGGACGAGACAACCTACAACGTAGAAAAAGCCTCCTCGCCCAAGTACACCGCGCCGCTGATCGACACGCCGCGCTCGGTGACCGTTGTTCCGCAACAAGTCTTGAAAGACACCGGTTCGCTCAACCTGCAGGACGCGCTGCGCACTGTTCCAGGCATCACCTTCGGTGCCGGTGAAGGCGGTAACCCGCAAGGCGACCGTCCGTTCATCCGCGGCTTCGACGCCCAGGGCGACACCTACCTGGACGGCGTGCGCGATACCGGTTCCCAGAGCCGCGAAATCTTCGCCGTTGAATCGATCGAAGTCAGCAAAGGCCCGAACTCCGCCATCGGCGGTCGTGGCGCCGCGGGCGGCAGCATCAACCTGGTCAGCAAAAAAGCGCACCTGGGCAATTCGCTCGATGGTGGCTTCACCTGGGGCTCCGACCAGACCCAGCGCTACACCTTCGATGGCAACTACCAGTTCACCGACACCGCCGCTGGCCGTCTGAACCTGTTGAGCCACGAGAGCAACGTCGCCGGGCGTGACAGCGTCAACTACGACCGCTGGGGTATCGCCCCCTCCCTGGCTTTCGGCCTGGGTACCGATACTCGCGTCAACCTCGACTACTACCACCTCGAAAACAACGACACGCCGGATTCGGGCATTCCTTACTCCATCCCCACCGGAGGCTCGACTGCCCGTACCAAGGCCAACCCGGACAAGCCGAATGACGGCGGCGACAGCAGCAATTTCTATGGTCTGACCGACCGCGACTTCCGCAAGGGGCGCACCGACACCGCGACCTTCGCCATCGAACACGACCTGAGCGACGCGCTGACCATCAAGAACACCCTGCGCCACGGCACCAGCATGCAGGATTACATCCTGACCCAGCCGGACGACAGTAAAGGCAACGTCAACAACGGTAGCGTCTGGCGCCGGGCGAACACCCGCGTGAGCAACACCGAGACCACCACCAACCAGACCGACCTGTTTGGTGATGTCTACATCGCCGGGTTCAAGAACAGCTTCTCCACCGGTGTCGAATACACCCACGAGGAAAGTGAAAAATCTTCGTACAACGTCAACACGGACACCACTCCGGGAACGGCAGCGGTGACCACCAACTGCTCGCCGGCGCTGATTGGCGCGCCAAGCGGTTACAACTGCACCTCGCTGTCCAACCCGAATCCGAATGATCCGTGGAACGGCGCCATCTCGCGCAATTACGCCGGCACCGACACCAAGGCCGACACCTACGCGCTGTACGTGTTCGACACCCTGACGTTGTCCGAGCAGTGGCTGGTGAACATGGGGCTGCGCTACGACCATTTCGACACTAGCTACAAAACCTTCAACGGCTCCAGCGTGACCACGTCCAAGGGCGATGACACCAGCGAATTCGTTACCGGTCAGTTCGGCGTGGTGTACAAACCAGCCGAAAACGGCAGCATCTATGCGTCCTACGCGACGTCTGCCACACCACCGGGCAACACCTTGGGCGAAGGTTCGGAAGGCAACCCGTTGGGTGGCACGCCGGATCGCAACGGCAACCTGTTGAAAAGCGACATGGAGCCGGAAACCACCAGGAACTACGAAATCGGCACCAAGTGGGACCTGTTGAACGATCGTCTGTCCGTGACCGCCGATATCTTCCGCACCGAGAAAGACAACGCTCGTGTGCAAACCAACACCACCACGTTTGAAAACGTCGGCAAGACCCGCGTTCAAGGTGTCGAACTGTCGGCCAGCGGCAAGCTCACCGACAAATGGCAAGTGTTCGCCGGTTACGCCTACATGGACAGCGAGCAAATCGATGGCGGCGACCTGCCGGCAAACAAAGCCAACAACGGCAACGAACTGCCTAATACGCCGAAAAACAGCGCCAGCCTGTGGACGACCTATCAGGTCACGCCAAGGCTGACCATCGGTGGCGGTGCGTTCTATGTCGATGACGTATTCGGCAACGTCGCCAACACCACCATGGTTGATTCCTACGTTCGTTACGACGCGATGGCGGCCTACAAGCTGAGCAAGAACGTCGACCTGCAACTGAACGTGCAGAACCTGACCGACGAAACCTACTACGACAAGGCGTTCTCGACTCACTTCGCCAACCAGGCGGCCGGTCGTACCGCTTTGCTGAGCACCAACTTCCACTTCTGATCGATGTAGAAACTGTGGGAGCGGGCTTGCTCGCGAAAGCGGTCCGTCAGCAGACATTGACGTTGACTGACACGACGCCTTCGCGAGCAAGCCCGCTCCCACAGGGAATGCGCTCGAAAGACCAGGCCCTGTTCAACTGAACGGGGCCTTTGTGCGTAAAAAGAATGCTTCTCGACAACGCCACGGCATAATGCGCGGCGTGATGAATCAATTTGAACGAACAAGGCGAGCGACGTGTTGAAGAAAACCCTGTTCCAGTTGCACTGGTTTTTCGGCATCAGCGCCGGGCTGGTCCTGGCCCTGATGGGCATCACCGGGGCGACGGTGTCGTTTCAGGATGAAATCCTGAGCACACTCAACCCTTCTGTGTTGCAGGTCGAAAAACAGGTCGCCGGTGTGCTGCCGCCCGCCGAACTGGTGGAGCACATCGAAGCCGTGTCGGGCAAAAAAGTCTCGATGCTCACGGTGGAAACCGACAGTGGCAACGCCGCCAAAGTGTGGTTCACCCCGCCACCGGGTGAACGCCGTGGCGAGATGCGCTACTTCGATCCGTACACTGCCGAATTCCTCGGCGACGCCACCGGCCAGGACTTTTTCGGCCTGATGCTGCAACTGCACCGCTTCCTCGCCATGGGCGACACGGGTCGGCAGATCACCGGCGCGTGCACATTGATGCTGGTGTTCTTCTGTCTGTCCGGCCTGTACCTGCGCTGGCCTCGCCAGTGGAGAAGCTGGCGCGCCTGGCTGACCCTGGACTGGCAGAAAAAGGGCCGCAGCTTCAACTGGGACCTGCACTCGGTGGCCGGTACCTGGTGCCTGGTGTTTTACCTCCTGGCGGCGCTGACCGGGTTGTCCTGGTCCTACGAGTGGTACAACAAGGGCCTTACCCGGTTGCTCTCCGACTCACCGCAGAACGAACGCGTTCGTGGCGCACGCGCCCATGCGCCAAGCGGTCCGGCACCGACGGCCGATTATGTGGCGATGTGGAGCAGCATCTACAGCGCGGCCGGTCCGCATCTCAGTTCCTATAACGTGCGCATGCCGCCAGTTGCCGGCCAACCAGCGACCGTTTACTTCCTGCTGAAAACCTCACCCCACGATCGTGCGCTGAACCAGATCACCCTCGACCCGGCCACCGGCGTGGTCAAACGGGTTGACCGCTACAGCGACAAGAGCCTCAAGGCGCAACTGCTGACCAGCATTTATGCGCTGCACGTCGGCAGTTACTTCGGCATCGTCGGGCGCATCATCCTGACCCTCACCGCGCTGACCATGCCGTTGTTCTTCATCACCGGCTGGTTGTTGTACCTGGATCGTCGTCGCAAAAAACGCCAGGTCAAGGCAGCCCGCAAGGACCTCATGCAAACCGCCAGCGATACGCCGGCGTGGCTGATCGGTTTTGCCAGCCAGAGCGGGTTCGCCGAGCAACTGGCCTGGCAGACCGCAGGGCAGTTGCAGGCCGCGGGCCTGCCGGTGAAAGTGCAGCCGTTGGCGGACGTCAGCGAGCAGGATTTGCGAGACTCGAACAACGCACTGTTCGTCGTCAGTACCTTCGGTGACGGCGAAGCGCCGGACAGCGCCAGGGGGTTCGAACGCAAGGTGCTGGGCCGCACGCCAAGCCTGGAACGCCTGAACTACGCAGTCCTCGGCCTCGGTGACCGGCAGTATCAACACTTCTGCGGATTCGCCAAACGTCTGCACACCTGGCTCGGTGAGCACGGCGGCAAGACCTTGTTCGCGCCGGTGGAAGTCGACAGCGGCGACCCTTACGCCTTGCGCCACTGGCAACAGCAACTGGGCCTGCTGACCGGCCACGCACCCGTCGATACCTGGCAAGCGCCCAGCTACGACAACTGGACCCTGGCCCGTCGTGAACTGCTGAACCCGGACAGCAGCGGATCCCCTGTGTATTTGCTCGGCCTCAGTGCTCCAACCACCAGCAGTTGGCTGGCGGGCGACCTGGTGGAAGTACTGCCGCGCAATTGCCCGTGGGCCATCGAGCATTTCCTCGACGGTCTGGGGATTCACGGTGAGACCAAGGTGCAGCTCAACGGCCTGGAGGAAACCCTCGAACAGGCCCTGGCCAGCCGCCAGTTGCCGGAGAACCGCGCCCATCTGGTCGGCCTGCACGCGCAAGCGCTGGCAGAGGCCCTCGTGCCATTGGCCATGCGCGAATACTCCATTGCGTCGATCCCGGCCGATGGTGTGCTGGAATTGATCGTGCGCCAGGAAGTGCATGCCGATGGCAACCTTGGCGTCGGCTCCGGCTGGTTGACCGAACACGCGCCAGTGGGCAGTTCCATCAGCCTGCGCGTACGGCGCAACAGTGGTTTCCATCTGCCGGCCCAACCGGTGCCGATGATCCTGCTGGGCAATGGCACCGGGCTTGCCGGGTTGCGCAGCCTGCTCAAGGCACGGATTGCCGACGGCCAGCAACGTCACTGGCTGCTGTTTGGCGAGCGCAATCGCGAGCACGACTACTTGTGCCGAAAGGAGCTGGAGGAGTGGCTGATCAATGGTGATCTGGCGCGCCTCGACCTAGCGTTTTCCCGGGACCAGGCTGAAAAGATCTACGTACAGGATCGCCTGCGTGAATCGGCCGACGAGCTGAAGAAATGGTTGGCCGAAGGCGCCGTTATTTACATCTGCGGCAGCCTGCAGGGAATGGCTTCAGGGGTGGACCACGTGCTTAACGAAATGCTTGGCATTGAAGAGGTTGACCGTTTGATTGAGCAAGGTCGATATCGACGGGACGTGTACTGATAAAGCTGAAGTTCAATAAAAGATCGTTCCCATACATGGGAACGATCATATTAATGCCTGGACAAGCGGCAGACTCAAGATGACTTTATTTCATCTTCACCTGCCGATTGATTTTGTTTATTCAACCATGCATCGAACCCTTCAAGTTGTTCGCGGCCTGGGCATTGGACGTTAGAGCAATTGTTATTCAGGCTGCACATGTAGTTGCAGTCTATGGCCCTGGGGAAGCCCCCCTCATCAACGATACATTGATCGCTGGTACCACTTCGGTATCTACCATCTCGATCATTATCTCTACCAAAAAAAACACAAAGTACTGGTCGCCCTCCAGGGCTACTTATGTCGCAATAATAACCACCGACCATCCCCCAATTGCCATTACATAAACCAGCATTGGTTTCATTTGCCTCTGCGCAGGCAGTAAGAAAAAGTGTACAGAAGATCACGCACACAACTGTCTTCCATGATGTTTTTGATTGCCAATTAATGAGTTTCATCAGCGTTCCTCGCTTGAATTCAAGCTTGAAGCATAAATAAGAAACTCACCAAAAAACACCTGCCAGAAATGATAGGTATATATATTAACGGGTCATCAATCGCACAACTCTTAACCTGGCAAGTTCTGTAATCAGCTGAACAATTGACCACTTTTTACATCGACTGCAACTTCTGTTCAAACACACTGACCCCGTCCAGATCGCGCAACACCACACTCAACTCCCCGCTCTGCCCATCGATATTCACCTCGCCAAAAAACTGAAACCCGGCAAACGGCGAGACGTTCTGCGCGGGTGGCGCCTTTTCGAACACCACTTCGGGGCCGAAGGTCTTGTCCAGCGGATTAGGCCCGAAACTGCCTGCATTCAAAGGTCCGGCGACGAACTCCCAGAACGGTTCGAAATCCTGAAACGCCGCCCGATCCGGGTGGTAATGATGGGCCGCGCAGTAATGCACATCCGCAGTCAGGAAGAGGAAATTGCGCACCTTCTGCGCTCGCAGGAAACCGAGCAGTTCGGCGACTTCCAGTTCACGCCCCTGGGCCGGCCCCGGGTCACCGTTGGCCACGGCTTCCCAGCGCGCGACACCGGGGCTGACCTCGCCGTCAGGCACGCCGAGGCCAATGGGCATGTCGGCGGCGATCACTTTCCATTGCGCGTTCGAGGCCTGCATTTCGCGTTTGAGCCAGTCCAGTTGCGCACGCCCGAGGAACGGTTTTTCAGCGCCAAGATTGTCATCGTTGGCGCCGCGATAGCTGCGCATGTCGAGCACGAACACATCGAGCAGCGGCCCGTAGCCCAGCTTGCGATAGATCCGCCCGCCGCCATCGGCGCTCTGCAAGCGCATCGGTGCATACTCGAGCCAGGCCTGGCGTGCGCGGTCCACCAGGCTGTGGATATCTTTGTCCTGGTAACGCGCATCCAGCTGTTTGCCTGGCGACCAGTTGTTCACCACTTCGTGGTCGTCCCATTGCCAGATCTGCGGGACCTCGGCGTTGAAGCGACGGATGTTTTCGTCCATCAGGTTGTAGCGATAGTTGCCGCGATACTCATCAAGGGTTTCGGCGACTTTGCTCTTGGCCTCGGTGGTGATGTTGCGCCATACCCGGCCGCCTTCCGTGGTGAGCTGCGCCGGGATCGGGCCGTCGGCGTAAATGGTGTCGCCGCTGTGGATAAAAAAGTCCGGCAAACGCCGGCGCATTGCTTCGTAGATGCGCATGCCGCCAATGTCCGGGTTGATGCCGAAGCCCTGGCCGACGGTGTCGCCACTCCAGACAAAACGGATGTCACGGCGGGTTTGGGGCACGCTGCGCAAGTGACCGAACCAGGGTTCGCTGGCAACGCCGCTCTGGGCGTCTTCGAACTGCACGCGATAGAAAATCGCCTGGTCGGCGGGCAACCCGGTGAGTTCGACCCGGGCAGTGAAATCGGTGCGCGCATCGGCCAGGGGCGAGACGAATCGTCGAGGGTTGGGAAACAGGCTTCGGGTGTCCCACTCCACCACCATCCGTGCGGGGCGGTCGCAGCGGCTCCAGATGATCGCACGGTCGCCCAGCAGGTCGCCGGACTGCACGCCGTCGGTGAGTTGCGGCCGATCCTTGACCGAAGCGATCACCGCCGGCGCCAGCCCCGGCAGCAGCAATCCGGCGCCGACCGCCTGCATGACACGACGGCGCCCGAGGTTGAAATCGCTCATGGTGTTCTCCCTGAAAAAGGAAAAACTAAAGCATGGACCTATGACCCTGGCATGACACAGATCCCGCCAACACCACAGATCCCTTGTGAGAGCGAGCTTGCTCGCGATGACGGATTCATACTCAACAAATATGTTGGCTGAACGACCGCTATCGCGAGCAAGCTCGCTCCCACAGGGGGGCAGGTGTCAGGCTGTGACGGGTTCTACCGCCAACTCCACATCTTCCGGCCGCTTGACCAGCGCATACACCACCGCCGTCAACAGACTTCCCGCGACAATCGCCAGCAGATACAGCAGTGCATGGTTGATCGCATTCGGGATCGCCAGCACGAACAACCCACCGTGGGGCGCCATCAATTTGCAGCCGAAATACATCGACAACGCACCGGTCAGCGCACCGCCGGCGATGCTCGCCGGAATCACCCGCAACGGATCTTTCGCCGCAAACGGAATCGCCCCTTCGGAAATGAAACACAGCCCCAGCACCAGCGCTGCTTTACCGGCTTCGCGTTCGGTCTGGGCGAACTTGCGTCGGGCAATGAACGTGGCAATGCCCAGGCCAATCGGCGGCACCATGCCGGCGGCCATGGTCGCCGCCATCGGCGCGTAACTCTGCGATGCCAGCAGCCCGACAGAGAACGCATAGGCGGCTTTGTTGATCGGTCCGCCGAGGTCGACGCACATCATCCCTCCCAGCAACACACCCAGCAGAATCGCGTTGGTGGTGCCCATGCTGTCGAGGAAATGCGTGAGGCCGGCGAGCATGCCGGCGACCGGTTTTCCGACCACGTAGATCATCACCAGACCGGTGAACAGACTCGCCAGCAACGGGATGATCAGGATCGGTTTCAGCGCCTCAAGGCTTTGCGGCAAACGCGCATAACGGTTGATCGCCTTGGCCGCATAACCGGCCAGAAAACCGGCAATGATCCCGCCGATAAAGCCTGCGCCCAGGGTGCTCGCCAGCAGACCACCGATCATCCCCGGCGCGAGGCCCGGACGGTCAGCGATGGAATAGGCGATATAGCCTGCCAGCAGCGGCACCATCAGCTTGAACGCGGTGTCGCCACCGATCTGCATCAACGCCGCCGCCAGCGTGCCCTGCTCCTTGAATGCGGTGATGCCAAATACGAACGACAGGGCGATCATCAAGCCGCCGGCCACCACCATCGGCAACATGAATGACACACCGGTCAGCAGGTGTTTATAGGCGCCGGTTTTCTCTGATTTGGCTGGGCCCTTGGCGCTGCTCGAAGCGCTTTCCTGCTGGCCTTCGGCCAAGGCTTTGTTCAAGGTCGCTTCGGCTTGCTTGAGGGCAATGCCAGTGCCACAACGATAGATTTTCTTGCCGGCGAAACGCTCGGTGGCGACTTCGATATCGGCCGCCAGCAGCACCACATCGGCCTCGGCGATCGCTTGCGCGCTCAATGGATTGCGTGCGCCGACCGAGCCCTGGGTTTCCACCTGCAGATCGTAGCCCAGGCGCTTGGCCGCTTGCTGCAAGGCTTCGGCAGCCATGAACGTGTGGGCTACGCCCGTCGGGCACGCGGTGACGGCCACCAGTCGCGGCGTGTTTTGGACAACCGCAATGGGCTCGATGACAGCTTCGCAAGCGGTGTAAACCTGCGCTTCCTGCGCACCGCGCCGCAGCACGGCGTCCACGTCTTGCAGGGCCTGGGCCGGGGTACTCTGGAACACCCGCTTACCGACAAACCGTGACATGTCCACCGGCGCGCTGGTCACCAGCAGCACCCACTCGGCCGCTTCGAGGGTGGCCGCCGACAATTGCTTTTCGGGATGCGCGGCATCGGTGACTTCGACACTGGTGCTCCAGCCCTGACGCTGGGCCGCAGCATCGAGCAACCGGGCACACAGCACACTGGTGACCATGCCGTTCGGGCAGGCCGTAATGATGGCTAACTTCATGACAAACCCTCTTATTGTTCTGTCAGGGGACGCACGCGCACACCCTGTTCGAGCTGCGCCAGTTGCGCCGCATCGCCAATGCCGAATCCGATCTGGGTCACTGCCATCGCGGCAATCGCCGTGGCGGTGCGCAAGGTCTGCTCCGGCGTATCGGCGCTGAGCAAACCGTGGAGCATCCCCGCCAGCAACGAATCACCCGCGCCCACCGTGCTGGCGACGCTGACTTTGGGTGGCGTGGCATGCAGCGCCGAGCCGACGCTGAACCAGTTCACCCCATCGGCACCGTGGGAGATCACCACATGCTCTATACCTTGGGCGTGCAATCGCTCCGCCGCTGTGGCCTGGGCACTGACCGACACGACCTCGCAGTCCAGCACCTCGGCCAGCTCTTCAGTGTTGGGTTTGATCAGCCAGGGTCCCGCTTTCAGCGCTGCGCGCAACGCATCGCCGCTGGTGTCGAGGGCGACGTTCAGACCCAGTTGTTTCAAGCGCAAAATCAACGCCTGCAACCACTGCGCGCTGACGCCCAACGGCAAGCTCCCGGCGACCACCACCGCATCGTGCCCCGGGGCAATCTGCTCCAGTCGATCCATCAAGGCCTGCTGCGCCGCTTCGCTGACCTGCGGCCCCGGCCCGTTGATGTCGGTGATGCGGCCGTCGCTTTCCGCCAGTTTGATGTTGCTGCGGGTTTCCCCGGGAACGCGGATGAAAGCGTCGACAAAACCGCGTTTGGCGAACAGCGTTTCGAACGCTTGCAGGTTGTCTTCGCCAAGGAATCCACTGACGGTCAACTGATGCCCGAGGTCCGCCAGCACTTGCGCCACGTTCACGCCTTTGCCGGCGGCGTGGGTGTGCATCACGTCGCTGCGGTTGACCTGGCCGGCTTCAAGGCGCGGCAACTGCACGGTCAGGTCCAGCGCGGGATTGAGGGTCAGGGTGAGAATCCGGGCCATTACAGGGCCTCCACTAGTGCACGTACTTCATTGGCGCTGCCCACGGCCAAGGCCTGTCGGGCAAGGGTTTGAGTCTGAGTGAAGCCTAGTTCACGAATCCGCGCCTTGACCTCGGCAATGCTGCGAGCCCCAACGCTGAGCTCGTCCACCCCGAGGCCGACCAGCACCGGCACCGCCAGCGGGTCGGCCGCCAGCTCACCGCACACACCGACCCATTTGCCGTGGGCATGGGCTGCGCGCACGGTGATGTCGATCAGTTGCAGCACCGCCGGATGCAAGCCATCGGCCTGGGCCGACAGCGTCGGATGGCCACGGTCGATGGCCAGGGTGTATTGCGTCAGGTCATTGGTACCGACGCTGAAAAAGTCGACCTCCCTGGCAAGCACCGGCGCCAGCAATGCCGCCGACGGCACTTCGATCATAATCCCCAGTTGCAGGTCGGCAACCGGGATTTCCAGGCGTAGACGTTCGGTCATGTCACGGGCCTGGCGCCACTCGTCAACGCTGCCGACCATCGGGAACATGATCCGCAGCGGACGGTTGTCGGCGGCCCGCAGCAAGGCGCGCAGTTGCGCTTCCATGATCTGCGGGCGTTGCAAGGTCAGGCGAATACCGCGCACGCCGAGGAACGGGTTTTCTTCCTGCGCAATCGGCCAGTACGGCAATGGTTTGTCGCCACCGACATCGAGGGTGCGCACCACCAGCGGCCGCCCGGCCAGACCGTCGAGGACACGGCGGTACTCGGCTTCCTGGGTCGCCTCGTCGGGCGCTTGCGGGTGGGCCATGAAAATCAGTTCGGTGCGCAACAGGCCAATGCCTTCGGCGCCCTGCTCCACCGCGCCAGCCACACCGGCGCTTTCACCAATGTTGGCGAACACTTCGACGGCGTGGCCATCGCTGGTCAATGCCGGTTGATGACGCCGCTCAGCTGCTGCCTTCAAGCGTTGCTCGCGGGTATCGCGTTCGGCCGTGGCGCGCTGCAAGGTCGCCGCGTCAGCGTCCACATGCAGACGCCCACGCTGGCCATCGAGCAGCAACGGCGTACCCGGTGCCAGCAGCAACACGCCGGGGCCGGCGCCGACCAGGGCCGGAATACCCAGGGCCCGGGCAACAATCGCACTGTGTGCCGTAGCGCCACCCCGGGCGGTGAGAATCCCCGCCACACGTGCCGGATCGAGACGCGCGACGTCGGACGGACCGACCTCGTCCATCACCAGGATGTACGGCTGATCCGGTTCGCTCGGGGTTTCGATGCCACAGAGCTGCATCAACACCCGACGCCCGATGTCGCGCAAGTCGGCAGCACGCTCGGCGAGCAAGGCGTCCTGCAACGCTTCCTGCTGCCGGGCCGCCGCTTCAATCACAACCATCCACGCCGCCTCGGCGCTTTCGCCCTGCTTGAGGCGCGTGTCGACCTCATCGGTCAGTTCCGGGTCGTCGAGCATCTCTTGGTGGGTGATGAAGATTTCGCGAATGGCTTTGCTTTTGCTGCGCTCGATCAAGCCCTGGATGTCGCGACGCACCTGCGCCAGGGCGAGCTTGAGACGTTCACGCTCGATGGCGGCGGACTCTCCGCGCAACGGGTAATCGATGGCTTGCAGCACTTGAATATGCGCCGGCCCAATGGCGATCCCCGGCGCGGCGGCAATCGCCTGAACCACGCTGCCCGATATCGGGGCGAGGACCACTTCGGCCATATCGGCAACGATTTCGCGTGCCTGGCTGACCGGCGGCAGCGGTTCGACTTCTTCGCCCAGGCCTTCTTCGATGGCGGCCAGCAAGGCCGGCAACGCATCAGCCGCAATGCCCGGCTCGGCGATGATTTCCAGGACCTGCCCGCGACGGGCGCCGAGGCTGAGCAGTTTGCTCAGGCTCTTCACCGACACCGCGCTGTCGTGACCATCGACAATGCGCACGCGGATTTCACCGTCAAAACTCTTTGCCAGTTGCGCGAGGATTTTCGCCGGGCGCGCATGCAAGCCGTGGGCGTTGGCCAACGCAATTCGCGCACTGGGCCAGTCGGCGGGCACTTCACCACCGAGCACCTCGAGGACTTTGCGGCTGCTGGTGGCGTGCCCCAATTCATGACCACGCCCTTCGATCAACAGCGCGCACAGGCGCTCGAGCAGGGCTTGATGGGCCTCACCGAGGCTGGCCAGGCAGAACAGTCCATTAAGGGGTTGGCCGAGGTAACGCAGCGGTTTATCCGGGGTAACGAAGGCCAGGCCGGGGCGCTTCACCGTCTGCTCGCTGTGCAGCCACCACAGGCCATCGCCCAGGGGCAGTGCTTCAACCTGCTGCAGCACGGCGGAGAAACCGTTGCTCACGCAGTCGGCCTGACGCAACAAACGCGCCCCGCGCCAGACCAGCTCCTCGAAATCTTCGGCCGCCACACCGAGGCCGATCATCTGCGCATCCAGCGCCAGTTCCTGCGGCGCGCCTTGCAGCAACTTCAGCAATGCTTCGGCGGACCCGGCGCGGCGCAGGGCCTGGCCCAGGTCCGTCTCGCCGAGGGCGCGGGTGAGCAATTGCAACAGACGCAGGTGTTCATCGGATTTGGCGGCGATACCGATCGCCAGGTAAACGATATGACCGTCGCCCCAGTCCACGCCGTCAGGGAACTGCATCAGGCGCACACCGGTAGTGAACACCTGGTCGCGGGTTTCGGGCGTACCGTGGGGGATGGCAATGCCTTGACCGAGAAAGGTCGAGCCCTGGGCTTCCCGCGCCTGCAATCCGGCGAGATAACCCTCGGCAACCAGGCCGTCGACGACCAGATGCCGGGCCAGCAATTGCAGCGCTGCGGACTTGTCCACAGCCGACTGGCCCATGGAAATCTGCTCTACAGTGAGCTCGAGCATGCTTTCTCCTTTTTGGCGCCTTGGGGCACCAGGTATTGTTTTGAATGAATCAGCTCAGGCGCTTGATCATCGCTTTTGGCGGTTTCACGGCAGAACCGGCCAAAGGCACCTGTAACGTAGAAAATACGCCTGCTGAAACGTTTAATCTAGAATGAATGGCACGTTACTCGATAATGTCCCATCCTTGAAGCCCAACTTGTCGGATGCGTTACGACAATGGTCGCCTGCCTGAATCGGTTAGGATTGACGAAAATGTCGAGGCAACCTCGAAAAAACAAGGAAACAGCGGGTTGAAACTCAGTGATATCGCCCAGTTGGCCGGTGTGTCCGTCACCACCGCCAGCTATGTCATCAATGGCAAGGCCGAACAGCAGCGCATCAGCAGCGCCACCGTCGAACGCGTGCGTGCGGTCGTCGAACAACATGGCTTCACACCTAACCCACAAGCCGCCGGTTTGCGCAGCCGACACACGCGCACGCTGGGGTTCATTCTGCCGGATCTGGAAAACCCCAGTTACGCACGAATTGCCAAATTACTGGAGCAAGGCGCACGGGCCCGGGGTTATCAGTTGCTGATCGCCAGTTCCGACGATGCACCAGACAGCGAACGGCAATTGCTGCAACTGTTCCGCGCCCGGCGCTGCGACGCACTGATCGTTGCCAGTTGCCTGCCGGCTGGCGACGACAGCTATCGCCAGTTGCAGGCCAAGGGCATTCCGATCATCGCCATCGACCGGGTCATGGAACCCGAGCACTTCTGCTCGGTGATCAGCGACGACCGCGAGGCCAGCCTGCAACTGACCCGCAGCCTGCTGGAGCCGCTGCCCAGGCAGATCGCGCTGATCGGCGCCCGCCCGGAGCTGAGCATCAGCCGGGAACGTACCGCAGGCTTCAAAGAGGCCCTCGCCGGATTCAATGGTGAGGTGCTGATCGAAGAAGGTGAATCCTTCAGCCGCGAGTGCGGTAAACAATTGATGGAAGAGCTGCTGCTGCGCCTGGGCCATTTGCCCGATGCACTGGTGACCACATCCTACGTGCTGCTTCAGGGCGTGTTCGATGCGCTGCACGACTTCCCGCTGAAAAACCGCCCGTTGCGCCTCGGCACGTTCGGCGATACCCAGTTGCTGGACTTCCTGCCGCTGCCGGTCAATGCCATGGCCCAGCAACACCAGTTGATCGCCGACAAGGCCCTCGCACTGGCCCTGGCAGCCATCGAGCAGTCGGATTACCGGCCCGGCGTGCAAGCCATCGCACGGACGTTCAAGCAGCGTATTCTCCAGGATTGAACCGTGGAACTGATCGACACCCACACCCATCTGGATTTTCCGGACTTCGACGCCGATCGTCAGGCGCTGCTGGCCGAAAGCCGCGCCCTCGGGGTGCGACGGATCGTGGTGCTGGGGGTTTATCAGGCCAATTGGCAGCGGGTCTGGGAGCTGGTGCAGAGCGACCCCGACCTGCACGCCGCGTTCGGTTTGCATCCGGTGTACCTGGACGATCATCGCCCGCAACACTTGAGCGAACTGGGTGACTGGCTGACACGTCTGGCCGGTCATCGGCAACTGTGCGCAGTAGGCGAGATCGGCCTGGATTACTTCATCGAAACCCTGGACCGCGACCGTCAGCAGGTATTGTTCGATGCACAATTGCAACTGGCGGCGGATTTCGAACTTCCGGCATTGATCCATGTGCGACGTAGCCATGCGGCGGTGATTGCCACGCTCAAACGGTTTCGCCTGAAACGGGCCGGCATCATCCACGCCTTCGCCGGCAGCCTGGAAGAGGCGCGGGAATACATCAAGCTCGGCTTCAAACTCGGCCTTGGCGGCGCCCCGACCTGGCCGCAGGCGCTGCGTATGCACCGCGTGCTCGGCGAACTGCCACTGGATTCGGTGGTGCTGGAAACCGACTCGCCGGACATGGCCCCGGCCATGTTTCCAGGCCAGCGCAACAGCCCGGCACACTTGCCGGCGATCTGCGAGGCACTGGCGCAACGGATGGCGATCAGCCCGGAACAACTGGCGGCTGCCAGCACCGCCAACAGCTGCGCAGTGTTCGGCTGGTAATCAGTCGGCGTGAGCCCTGGCGGCTTCCAGGATCAGCGTCAGGTGCTGGCGTCGGCGGAAGTAACGGACCACCGCGAAGTACACGAATATGGCGATCAGCGAAACATTCAGCTGTTCGATGACGCTGAGCATTCCCAGCCACTCCATCACCAACGCCACCAGCAACGCGGTGCAGACCATCAACCGCAGGCTGGCGCGCAACAGCGAAAAAGAGTCGAGCGACTTGAAGCGCTTGAACTGTTCCGGACAACGTAACCTGAGGTGTTTCTGGCAGTGGGCACAGGCAAACGCTTCATTTATCGCGATGGCGTTAAGTTGCCAGGGTTGAAGCAGCAATGTGCGCCGACAATGCGCACAGCGTCCCAGGACTCCTGATGTTGCAACAGACATAACCAAGTTCCTCCATGAAATAAGCCGCGTCACTCTTCCTTGATTGAAATCCAAAATCCAGCGCACGGTGGGAATCAGGAGGGCTCCCACGCGGAAAGGGATAAAGTATTACGAAACTTTCCGACAGTACACCACAACCTGTCGGAGCGGGCTTGCCCGCGAAAGCGATCGTTCAGTCACATTAATGTTGGATGTGCCGCCGTCTTCGCGGGCAAGCCCGCTCCCACTGGGTCCCGAGGAGACATTCAAACCCGGAATGCACTGATCAACTGTTTCAACTCCACGACCTGGGCCGACAACGCCCGACTGGCATCTTCAGTCTGATGCGCACCTTCAGCAGTACGCTCGCCGGCGCGATTGATCTCGACGATGTTCTGGTCGATGTCGTGGGCCACAGCGGTTTGTTGCTCCACCGCGGCGGCAATCTGCTGGTTCTGGTCGACGATCATGCCAACCGCCCCCAGAATGTTTTCCAGCGCCTGCTGGACCTTTTCCGACTGCCCCACCGTGCCGTTGGCCATTTCATGGCTGGTGCCCATGGCCTTGACCGCTGCGCCGACACCGCCATGGAGCTTGGCGATCATCTGTTCGATTTCTTCGGTCGATTGCTGGGTACGCTTGGCCAGGGTCCGGACTTCATCGGCTACCACGGCGAAACCACGCCCCTGTTCACCGGCCCGTGCTGCTTCGATAGCGGCATTGAGTGCCAGCAGGTTGGTCTGCTCGGCGATACTCTTGATCACTTCCAGAACGCGGCTGATGGACTGGCTGTCGTTGGCCAGTTGATTGATCACCAGTACCGATTGATCGATCTCGCTGGCCAGCGCGGCAATGCTGCCCTGCTGAGACTCCACCAGACCGCGCCCACTGATGGTCTCATCGTTGACACTGTGGGCACTGCTCACCGCCGCCGCGGCACTGCGCGCGACTTCCTGGGAAGTAGCCGACATCTGGTTCATGGCCGTGGCCACTTGTTCGATCTGCGTGCGCTGCCCGGCGACGGCCTGGTTGCTCTGCGCGGAAACGCTCTCCACCTGCCCGGCCTGACGCTCGACTTCGCTGACGTTCTGCCCCACCCGCTCGATCAGGTCATGGATTTTTTTCACCGTACCGTTGAACACCTCGCCCAGTTCCCCCAGCTCATCGCGGCTGTGGGCGCTGAAGGTCACGGTCATGTCGCCTGCCGCCACCTTGTCCATCACCGCTCCCAGGCGCTTGAGCGTGGTGCGGGTCGAAGCATAGAAAGCGCCGTAGAGATAAAAGATCAACACAAATACGACTGACAACGCCACGGCCTGCAAGACCATGTGCGTGCGATTCTGCTCAAGCCGCTGCTGCAATTGCGGGCCGAGATACTTCAGGACCGCCTCGTTGAGTTGGTAAGTCTGGTCCATCAGGGCACTGACCTGATCGTAAAAGCCCTGCCACGGCGCATCGAGGGTGTCGGCCATGACCACTTGCTCTTCGAACAACTCGCTGGCTTTCTTCAAGGATGCCCGGCTGCTATCGGCCTGAGCGGCCAAGGTGTCGCGTGCGGCTTTGCTGGAGCCCAAGGCATCCTGCAACTTCAGGCCATATTCGGCCTGGAGCTTTTCAATCTGCGCCAGCAACTCATCGAAACGGGTACTCGAAGCCGAGTTGATGAAACCCTGCCCCAACGAAAAAGAGCCCATTGCCCGGCCTTCGCCCAGGATCTGGGTGACACGCGGCGTGACAAGGGTGACGAGCTCGCTCAACTGGCGCATGTCGCTCTGGTTGTCGCGACTGAGGCCGGCCTGGTTGGTGATGAGCTGGCTGAAAATCTGCGCGCTGCCCACCAGCTTGCCAATCAGTGCACTTTTGCTTTGCAGGGAGTTTTCCGTTTGCTGGGTCTTGAACGCGGCGATCATTTCATCGCGTTTGCCATCAAACACTGCGACCTGCTCCGGGTCGCTGGTCATTGCCGTCAGCCCTTGCAGGCGAGTCAGAATGTTTTGCTCAAGTGTGCTGATTTTCGATTCGACATTGCCGGCCTTGCCGGACTGGCCGAGGCTGACATTGATCTGCACCAGGTTGTTCAGGGTTTCCAGATCGCGCCGTAACGCCAGGCTGCTGCCCAACAGATCGAGGCTCTGCAGTTCGACACGCGTGCCGTGGAACTCACGATAGGAGTCGCGCACCAGATAGAAGTTGGTCACCAGCATCGGCACCAGGAACAGTACGCTGATCAGACTGAACTTCATGCCGAAGCTCAGGCGGTTCATCAGCGCGACAGCGGGATAGAGCAAGCTCTTCACTGGATGTCTCCCTTCGATTTTTTATTGTTTTTATTGGCAGGCGCAGACCGACGGCAGATAGCCACTATTCGGCGCTATCTCTGTATAACGTAAATCGGCAGGAGGTTTTGTAACTTAAGGTTAACGACAGCAGTCCGCGTACGATACGAAGCGAACTCAATGTGGCGAGGGGGCTTGTCGGGTCGCCGCACCGCCCCGCTCGGCTGCGCAGCAGTCGTAGGTCGTAGATCCCCGTTTCAACTGTCAAATCGCATAGGGCGGCTCCGCCACCCAACGGGGGCAAGCCCCCTCGCCACATTGGCTCCCTACAGGCCTAAGGCAGGACCGTCCACAACGCAAACCCGGCATACCAGAGCACCGCGGCACGCAGCAGCAGCTCCCAGATGCGGTCCAGATTGTTGATACCTTCTGCGCCCGCCACCGGCGCTGGAATTTCACCGGCCACCAGTCCGACTTTCTCGATCAGTTGCGCGGCACTGATGTTCCAGTTCAACAGTTCATGCAACATGACCCGACTGACCGCGACAAAATTGCCAACCAACGCAAGGCTCGCCGCCAGCAGGCGCACTGGCACCCAGTCGAAGGCGTGACGCAATTGCCCGGCGCGCTCGACCACTGCAGGGCTTTTCCCGTGTTCTTCGGCCAGCGCCAGCAGCCGATAGCTCAACGCTGCGACCGGACCCAGCAGGAAGTACCAGAAAATAACCGCGAAAAAACTCTGGTAGGCCTCCCACAACAAATGCCCTTCGACCTGTTCCAGCAGTTGCTCGCCACTGTCGGCGCAAATGTCCAGATCGCGCTTGGCGACATGGGCCGCGGCTTGCAGGTCCTCACGGCGCCAGGCATCGCGGAACGGCCCGAGATCTCCCAACAAATCACCGCGTCCGAGGCTGTAAATCACCACCAGCAAATGGACCGGCAGCGCCAGCAACCCGTAGGCCACCGGTTCGATGACCACCAGCAGCAAACCCAGCAACGCCACCGGCAACAAGACCATTACCGACAACACCAGCCATGGCCGACCCGAAAGTCGCGGACTGGCTTCAAGCTTGTGCAGCTTGTGTATCCAGCCGCCGTCCCGCTGAACCCGATGGCGCAGGGCCGAGAACTTTTCGATCCACACCGCCAATAGCAACACCAGAAAACTCATTGCCCTTCCTCTTGTGCCAGAGCTGCACGATAGCGTGCCCAGTCGAACGCCGGCCCCGGATCGGTTTTGCGCCCGGGTGCAATGTCGCTGTGCCCGCAGATGCGCTCTGTGGTGATCGCCGTGAACGCCTGCTGCAGCTGGCGGGTCAAGGCTGTCAACGCGCTGTACTGCGCATCGGTGAACGGCAGATCATCCGTGCCTTCGAGCTCGATGCCCACGGAAAAATCGTTACAGGTTTCCCGCCCCTGGAAACACGAGACGCCGGCGTGCCAGGCGCGCTCAAGACAAGAGACAAACTGAGTGACGGTGCCGTCACGTTCAATCAGAAAGTGCGCAGACACTCGAAGGTCGGCGATCCCTGCAAAGTAGGGATGTTCCGTGACATCCAGACGATTCTGGAAAAATTCCTGCACCTTGCCGGTCTGAAATTGCGCGGGCGGCAGACTGATATTGTGGATCACCAGCAGGGAAATCTCGCCCTCGGGGCGCGCATTGAAGTTGGGCGAAGGGCATAAACGCACACCCTGACACCAACCGCTCGCGGGGTCCAACTGCATACCGACTCCTTCAACGTCGACTGTGTTGGCACAGTATGCCGCGATAATCCCCCAAGGCGCGATCACTTGCCGCGTTTGAGACGCTTGAGGTTGCCGATCTCAAACAGGCGCTTGTTCGGAATCGACGGCCAACGCCGACAATGTCAGGGACTCGACCAAATGCAGGCACCAGCGCCAACGTAACGCGCTGATGCCTTGGGTTGGTCGCTGACATGGCCCTATAATCGAGCCACTTTGTTTGTGGAGTCCGTTATGCCGAATCTACGTCTCGCCGATCTGACCGCCGAAATCGAAGCCAACGTGCGCCGTGCGTTGCGTGAAGACATTGGCAGCGGCGACATCACCGCGCAGTTGATCCCGGCCGAACGCCTGGCCAAAGCCACCATCATTACCCGTGATGCCGCTGTCATCAGCGGCACCGCCTGGGTGGATACCGTGTTTCGGCAACTGGACCCACGGGTGGCGGTGCACTGGCAGGTTGCCGACGGCGAACGGGTGACGCCCAATCAGGTGCTGTTCCACCTCGAAGGCCCGGCGCGCTCACTGCTGACCGGCGAACGCAGCGCCCTGAACTTCCTGCAATTGCTCTCCGGCGTGGCAACCCGCGCGCAATACCTGGCGGACTTCGTCGCCGAGACTCAGGTCAAGCTGCTCGACACCCGTAAAACGCTGCCGGGACTGCGCCTGGCGCAGAAGTACGCTGTGACCTGCGGCGGTTGCCACAACCACCGCATCGGCCTGTATGACGCCTTCCTGATCAAGGAAAACCACATCGCCGCCAGTGGCGGCATCGCGCAGGCCATCGCCGCCGCGCACAAGATCGCCCCGGGCAAACCGGTCGAGATTGAAGTGGAAAACCTGGAGGAACTGAAAGAAGCGCTGGCGGCCGGTGCCGATATCATCATGCTCGACGAACTGAGCCTGGATGACATGCGCGAAGCCGTGCGTCTGAACGCTGGCAAGGCCAAACTGGAGGCCAGCGGCGGGATCAACGAAAGCACGTTGCTGCCGATTGCACAGACCGGGGTGGATTACATTTCGATCGGTGCGATGACCAAGGATGTGAAGGCGGTCGATCTATCGATGCGCCTGAGTCTCTGATCGAACCTCGCCGTACAAAAAACGCCAGCCTCATCAAGGCTGGCGTTTTTGTCAGACCACCAGATTGTTCATCTCGCAGTACTCTTCCCACCCGACGCCCAACACCTCCGCAGCTTCTTTGTGCAGCTTCAGGCGTTCTGCTTCGTATTCTTCCGGCGTTGAGGTGTACTTGAGTGTCAATTCCCACGGCTGCAAGCCCTGGGCTTCCGCTTCGTCCTCGAACGCCCATTGAATCTGGTCTTTCTGATCATCGGCACTCAGGTCCTTGATCTCTTCCATCAGATCCGGCACATCCAGCACGTACTTTTTCAGTGCTTCTTCGTGTCTGGCTTCTTGGGTCAATTTTTTTATTGTCATGGCGTTCTCGTTGATCTGGGGAATGGAAGATGGATCTGGATCATCAAGGATCTCTCTGACGCAAAAAAACCGTATGAAGCGCGGTTTGTCTGGCCTTCAGAACCATTCGGGATCATCTGAAAACAAGTCTTGCTGGTGCCCGAGACAGGAATCGAACCTGCGACCTTCGCGTTACGAGTGCGCTGCTCTACCGGCTGAGCTACACGGGCGGTGGGCTAAACCTAGCACTGACTTCAGGGGCAGGCAACTTCCGGAGCGTCTCTATTTTCTGCAGACAAAAAAATGCCCCACCGTTTTCACGGCGGGGCATTTTTTATAACGTTGAAGCGGTCAGGCGTGAGGCGTAATTAAACGCCCGAAGCCTTGGCTGCTGCCACGTCTTTGATGGACAGCTTGATACGGCCGCGGTTGTCCACGTCCAGTACCAGAACTTCCACTTCCTGGCCTTCTTTCAGAATGTCGGTCACTTTCTCAACGCGAGCGTCGCTCAGCATGGAGATGTGAACCAGACCGTCCTTGCCCGGCAGGATGTTGACGAATGCGCCGAAGTCGACGATGCGTTCAACCTTACCGACGTAGATCTTGCCGATTTCGGCTTCAGCGGTGATACCCAGAACGCGCTGACGGGCAGCTTCAGCAGCTTCCTTGGTTTCGCCGAAGATCTTGATCGAACCGTCGTCTTCGATGTCGATCGAAGCCTTGGTTTCTTCACAGATCGCACGAATGGTCGCGCCGCCTTTACCGATAACGTCACGGATCTTGTCGGTGTCGATCTTCATCGCGATCATGGTCGGAGCGTTGGCCGACAGTTCGGTACGCGACTGGCCAATGATCTGGTTCATCTGACCGAGGATGTTCAGGCGCGCTTCCAGGGCTTGGCCCAGAGCGATTTCCATGATTTCTTCGGTGATGCCCTTGATCTTGATGTCCATCTGCAGCGCGGTCACGCCTTTGGCGGTACCGGCTACCTTGAAGTCCATGTCGCCCAGGTGGTCTTCGTCACCCAGGATGTCGGTCAGGACGGCGAATTTCTCGCCTTCTTTAACCAGACCCATGGCGATACCGGCAACCGGCGCCTTCATTGGAACGCCAGCGTCCATCAGGGCCAGGGAAGCGCCGCAAACGGAAGCCATCGAGCTCGAACCGTTGGATTCGGTGATTTCCGAAACCACGCGGATGGTGTACGGGAACACGTCAGCGGCAGGCAGCATGGCCGAAACCGAACGACGGGCCAGACGGCCGTGACCGATTTCGCGACGACCAGCGCCACCCATGCGACCACACTCGCCCACCGAGAACGGAGGGAAGTTGTAGTGCAGCATGAACGGGTCTTTTTTCTCGCCTTCCAGGGTGTCCAGCAACTGCGCGTCACGGGCGGTGCCCAGAGTCGCGACTACCAGAGCCTGGGTTTCGCCACGGGTGAACAGTGCCGAACCGTGGGTCTTTGGCAGAACACCGACTTCGATGTTCAGCGGACGCACGGTGCGAGTGTCACGACCGTCGATACGTGGCTTGCCGTTTACGATGTTTTCGCGAACGGTGCGGTATTCGATTTCACCGAAAGCAGCTTTGACGTCGGAAGCGGAAGGCTGGCCTTCTTCACCGGACAGCTTGGCAACGACCTGGTCCTTCAACTCACCCAGGCGAGCGTAACGGTCGGCCTTGACGGTGATGGTGTAAGCCTGGGAGATCGCTTCGCCGAACTCGGCACGGATAGCGCCCAGCAGTTCGGTGGCTTCAGGCTGTGGAGCCCAGGTCCAGGTTGGCTTGGCAGCTTCGGCAGCCAGTTCTTTGACAGCGTTGATCACAACCTGGAACTCGTCGTGAGCAAACAGTACCGCGCCCAGCATCTGGTCTTCGGTCAGCTCTTTGGCTTCCGATTCAACCATCAGCACAGCGTCCGAAGTACCGGCAACGACCATGTCCAGGCTCGAAGCAGCCTGTTGCTCGTAAGTCGGGTTCAGCAGGTAGCCGGTGCTTTCGTGGAACGCAACGCGGGCAGCGCCGATCGGACCATCGAAAGGAATGCCGGAGATGGCCAGGGCAGCCGAGGTACCGATCATCGCAGCGATGTCCGGATCGGTCTTCTTGCTGGTGGAAACAACGGTGCAGACAACCTGCACTTCGTTCATGAAACCTTCTGGGAACAGCGGACGGATCGGACGGTCGATCAGTCGGGAAGTCAGGGTTTCTTTCTCGGAAGGACGGCCTTCGCGCTTGAAGAAACCGCCAGGGATCTTACCGGCAGCGTAAGTCTTTTCCTGGTAGTGAACAGACAGAGGGAAGAAACCCTTGCCTGGATCGGCTTGCTTGGCACCGACTACGGTCACCAATACGCTGACGTCGTCGTCAACGGTGACCAATACTGCGCCGGAGGCCTGACGGGCGATACGGCCAGTCTCGAGGGTAACGGTCGACTGACCGAACTGGAATTTTTTGATTACCGGGTTCACGGTGTCCTACCTTCTTTGTGGCTCTTGGGGAACTGGTTTCTTGCGAAATTCTTGGGCAACGCCGGGAATCGGCCCGACCGGTTGTCCGGGGTGCACTCACACAGGTAAAGCAGACATCCAGATAAAACTTGAGGCTGGAAGCCTGCCATGCGCTGGCGGGAAACCCGCTGACGCACGACAGACAACCAACCTCTAGCGCAATCGCTATTAGCGACGCAGACCCAGGCGAGCGATCAGAGCGCTGTAACGGCTCACGTCCTTGCCTTTCAGGTAGTCCAGCAGCTTACGACGCTGGTTAACCATGCGGATCAGACCACGACGGGAGTGGTGGTCTTTACCGTTGGCCTTGAAGTGACCTTGCAGTTTGTTGATGTTGGCGGTCAGCAGTGCAACTTGCACTTCTGGCGAACCAGTGTCACCAACAGCTTGCTGGTAGTCAGCTACGATTTGAGCTTTTTCTTGAACGTCGAGAGCCATGAGGCAATCCTTTTATCAGGAAACTGTTTCAGAAAAACAGTTTCAACAGGCCAGGGACAAATCCCTGTATCTAAAAATGAGTAGTGACCGTGCCTGTTAACAGCCACCCTCGTCCGGTCATTCTGACCGAATCAGTCGACGCGGCGCGATACGCCCGTCTTCGCTCACTTCACCGATACCGATGAAGCGACCATTGTGATCCTGTACTCGCACCATGCCGAACTTCGGAGCATCCGGGGCACGTACCGGCTGGCCGTTGAGCCAGTAGAACGCACTCGCTTCCGAGAACTGCAACAGTGGCCAATCCAGCAGGCCGCTGTCCGATGGCATCAGGAAGCGATCGACCGCCTCGTTGCCGCCTTCGGCATGTACTGCTTCCAGCTCTTCCAGGGTAACCGTCTGCGCCAGGGTGAATGGCCCGGCCTGGGTACGTCGCAGTTCTGCAACGTAAGCGCCACAACCGAGTTGCTCACCGATATCCTCCACCAGAGTACGGATATAGGTGCCTTTGCTGCAATCCACCGCCAGCCGCGCAGTATCACCTTCGAAGGCCAGCAATTCCAAGCGCGTAATAGTAACAGAACGCGGTTCGCGCTCCACTACTTCGCCAGCACGAGCCAGCTTGTACAACGGCTGGCCGTCACGCTTGAGTGCGGAGTACATCGGCGGTATCTGACTGATTTGCCCACGAAATTTCGGCAGTACAGCCTCGATATCGGTGCGACCAACGGTCACCGGGCGCTCCTGCAAAACTTCACCCTCGGCATCCGCCGTGGTGGTGGTTTTGCCCAATTGCGCCAAGGTTTCATAACCCTTATCGGAATCGAGCAGGTATTGCGAGAACTTGGTGGCCTCGCCGAAGCACAGCGGCAACACGCCTGTGGCCAAGGGATCGAGACTGCCGGTGTGTCCGGCCTTCTCGGCATTGAGCAACCAGCGAACCTTCTGCAAGGCCGCGTTGGAGGTGAACCCCAGCGGCTTGTCGAGCAGGATGATGCCGCTGACGTTACGACGGATACGTTTGACCTGAGCCACCGATTACTCCTTGGTGTCTTCGGCTTCTGCCGCAACCGGATGCTGATTGTCTTCAGCCACTGCGCGCTCGATCAATGCCGACAAGTGCGCACCACGCACGACGCTTTCGTCGTAGTGGAAGTGCAACTGTGGAACGCTGCGCAGCTTCATCTCACGGGCCAGCTGCATGCGCAGGAAACCCGCGGCAGAGTTGAGCACCTTGATGCTTTGTGCGATTTCTTCGGCGCTGTCCTGGCCCATCACGGTGATGAAGATCTTGGCGTGACCGACGTCACGGCTGACTTCCACTGCAGTAATGGTGACCAGGCCGACGCGCGGGTCTTTGACTTCACGACGGATCAGTTGTGCCAGCTCACGCTGCATCTGATCGCCGATACGTTGGGTACGGCTGTATTCTTTTGCCATGTCTTGTTACCTGTTACTGCCCCGCGGTGAAACCCGCAAGGTCTGAAAGCGGCAAACGCCCGGCCTGACAAAAGCCAGACCGGGCGTTGCGTTTAGAGTCCTGGTGACGAATTGCGCATTTGCATGCGGCGACCCGTCACGGCTCTTGAAGTGCGCGAGTTAGAGGCTGCGAGCAACCTGCACCTTCTCGAAGACTTCGATCTTGTCACCGACCTTGACGTCGTTGTAGCTCTTCACGCCGATACCGCATTCCATGCCGGCACGTACTTCGGAAGCGTCATCCTTGAAGCGGCGCAGGGATTCCAGCTCGCCTTCGAAGATAACGATGTCTTCACGCAGTACACGGATTGGACGGTTACGGTGAACAACACCTTCGATAACCATGCAACCGGCGATCGCGCCAAACTTCGGCGAACGGAACACGTCACGCACTTCGGCGATACCCAGGATGTTCTCGCGAACATCGCTGCCGAGCATACCGGTCAGGGCTTTCTTGACGTCTTCGATGATGTCGTAGATCACGTTGTAGTAACGCATATCCAGACCTTCCTGCTCGACGATCTTGCGCGCACCGGCATCGGCACGCACGTTGAAGCCGAACAGTACAGCGTTGGAGGCCAGTGCCAGGTTGGCATCGGATTCGGTGATACCACCGACGCCGCCACCGACCACACGCACTTGCACTTCGTCGTTACCCAGGCCGTTCAAGGCACCGTTCAACGCTTCCAGCGAGCCACGGACGTCGGATTTGAGGACGATGTTGAGCGTCTTCTTCTCTTCCTGGCCCATGCTTTCGAAGATGTTTTCCAGCTTGCCGGCGTGAGCGCGAGCCAGTTTGACTTCGCGGAACTTGCCTTGACGGAACAGAGCCACTTCACGGGCTTTCTTCTCGTCGGCAACCACGCTCATCTCGTCGCCGGCATCCGGAGTACCGTCCAGGCCGAGGATCTCGACAGGGATGGCAGGACCGGCTTCCTTGATGGCTTTGCCATTCTCGTCGAGCATGGCACGCACGCGGCCATAGTTCGAACCGACCAGGACCATGTCGCCCTGACGCAGGGTACCGTCTTGAACCAGCACGGTAGCCACCGGGCCACGGCCTTTGTCCAGGCGGGATTCAACCACGACACCACGGCCAGGAGCCGATGGCGTTGCAGTCAATTCCAGAACTTCGGCTTGCAGCAATACCGCTTCGAGCAGTTCGTCGACACCGGTACCCATCTTCGCCGAGACCGGTACGAACGGCGTGTCACCACCCCACTCTTCCGACGTCACGCCGTGAACCGACAGTTCGCTACGGATACGATCGAGGTCAGCACCTGGCTTGTCGATCTTGTTCACCGCGACAACCAGCGGAACGCCAGCAGCCTGAGCGTGCTGAACAGCTTCGATGGTTTGCGGCATCACGCCGTCGTCCGCTGCAACCACGAGGATCACGATGTCGGTCGCCTTGGCACCACGGGCACGCATCGCGGTGAACGCGGCGTGACCAGGGGTGTCGAGGAACGTCACCATGCCACGGTCGGTTTCAACGTGGTACGCACCGATGTGCTGGGTGATACCACCGGCTTCGCCAGCAGCAACCTTGGCACGACGGATGTAGTCGAGCAGGGAAGTTTTACCGTGGTCAACGTGGCCCATTACAGTCACGACCGGCGCACGGGAAACTGCCTCGCCTTCAAACTTCAGGGACTCGGCCAGGGAATCTTCCAGGGCGGTGTCGCTGACCAGGGTCACTTTGTGGCCCAGCTCTTCGGCAACCAGTTGAGCAGTTTCCTGATCGAGTACCTGGTTGATGGTCGCTGGAGTACCCAGTTTGAACATGAACTTGATGATTTCAGCAGCCTTCACCGACATCTGTTGAGCGAGATCGCCAACAGTGATGGTTTCGCCGATCTTCACTTCGCGCACGACAGGGCCGGTTGGGCTCTGGAAACCGTGAGCGTTGCGCTTCTTCAGCTTGGCCTTGCCGCGACCACCACGACGGAAGCCATCGCTTTCTTCGTCGGTAGTACGTGGAGCAACGCGTGGAGCCGGCGCCTTTTCCTTGACCGAAGCACGATGCGGAGCGTTTTTGCGCTCGCCATCGCCGCCACCGCGACGACTGTTGTCGTCGGCACGTGGTTTGTCCGGACGACGCTGTTCGTCACGCTTGCGAGTGTCGGCCGCAGGAGCCGGGGCAGCTGCCACAACCGGAGCGCTTTCGCGCACAGGCTCGGCCACTGCGACAGGCGTTGCGACAGGTTCGGCAGGAGCGGTCTGCGCAGCAGCAGGCTGGCGACGCGCTTCTTCTTCGGCGCGACGCTTGGCTTCTTCTTCAGCCTTCTGGCGTGCAGCATTTTCTACTGCGCGACGTTCATCCAGTTCACGCTTGCGCTCGGCTTCGATTTCTTCCGGGCTGCGCTGTACGAAGACTTTCTTCTTGCGTACTTCAACGCTGATGCTTTTGCTGCCAGCAACCCGCAGGGTGCTGGTGGTTTTACGCTGCAGCGTAATCTTGCGTGGTTCTTCCACTTTCGCCTTGTGGCTGCTTTTCAAGTGAGTCAGCAACGATTGCTTCTCACTGTCAGTCACACTTTCTTCGGCGGCGGTGTGCGGCAGACCTGCCTCACGCATCTGCTGCAACAGGCGCTCTACCGGTGTTTTGACCTCATCGGCCAGTTGTTTCACCGTGACTTGCGTCATGCACTTCTCTCCTCAGGCCGCGCCTAATTACTCGAACCAGTGGGCTCGGGCGGCCATGATCAACTTGCCGGCACGATCATCGTCAATGCCGTCGATGTCGAGCAGGTCGTCAATAGACTGCTCGGCCAGGTCTTCGCGGGTAATTACGCCGCGCACCGCCAGTTCCATCGCCAAATCCTTGTCCATACCCTCAAGCGAGAGCAGGTCTTCGGCCGGATGGGCGTCTGCCAGCTTTTCCTCAGTAGCGATGGCTTTGGTCAACAAGCGATCCTTGGCACGAGCGCGAAGCTCGTTGACGATTTCCTCGTCAAAGCCGTCGATGTTGAGCATTTCTTCCAACGGTACGTAGGCAATCTCTTCCAGGCTGGTGAAGCCTTCATCAACCAGCACCTGAGCCAGTTCTTCGTCGACTTCCAGCTCGTCGATGAAGTTGCGCAGGATGTCGCCGGTTTCTGCTTGCTGTTTAGCCTGGATGTCCGATTCGGTCATCACGTTCAGGGTCCAGCCAGTCAACTGGCTGGCCAGACGCACGTTCTGACCACCGCGACCAATGGCCTGAGCCAGATTGTCTGCGCCAACGGCGATGTCCATTGCGTGGGCATCTTCGTCAACGATAATTGCCGCAACCTCGGCCGGGGACATGGCGTTGATCACGAACTGAGCCGGGTTGTCGTCCCACAGAACGATGTCAACACGCTCACCGCCCAACTCACCCGACACTGCCTGGACGCGCGAACCGCGCATACCGATGCAAGCGCCTTGCGGGTCGATGCGTTTGTCCTTGGAGCGAACGGCGATCTTGGCGCGCGAACCCGGATCACGGGACGCAGCCATCACTTCGATCAGGCCTTCGGCAATTTCCGGCACTTCGATGCGGAACAACTCGATCAGCATTTCCGGCGCGGTACGCGACAGGATCAACTGCGGGCCGCGGTTCTCGGTGCGGATTTCCTTGAGCAGCGCACGCAGGCGCACGCCAACCCGGAAAGTTTCGCGAGAAATGATGTCTTCACGGGCCAGCAACGCTTCAGCGTTGTTACCCAGATCGACGATCACGTTGTCGCGGGTGACTTTTTTCACGGTGCCGGAGATGATTTCACCCAGGCGCTCGCGGTAAGCGTCAACAACCTGAGCGCGCTCTGCTTCGCGTACTTTCTGCACGATGACTTGCTTGGCAGTCTGTGCAGCAATGCGGCCGAACTCGATGGATTCGATTTTCTCTTCGACAACGTCGCCGACCTTGGCGCCAGGATGCGTTTCGGCAACCTTGCTCGGCCAGGTTTCGATGGCCGGATCGTCCAGGTCAGCTTCCTCGACGACCGTCCAGCGACGGAAAGTCTCGTAAGCGCCGGTGTGGCGATTGATTTCCACACGCAGATCAACTTCGTCTTCAAAACGCTTTTTGGTAGCAGTGGCCAGAGCCAGCTCCAGCGCTTCAAAAATCACGTTTGCCGGTACGCCCTTTTCATTGGATACCGACTCAACAACCAGCAGTACTTCTTTGCTCATCGTACGCCTCGCCTTTCGCAAGCCATTGGATCCGCGGGATCCGCAGTATCTGGCACGCCTCAGTCAAAACTGGGAATAATGTTGGCCTTGTCGATCATATCGATCGGCAACAGGAACTCATGGTCATCTACTTGCACCACGACATCCTGCTCTTCTACGCCGCGCAGAAGGCCCTGAAAGTTGCGTCGTCCTTCAAAAGGCGAGCGCAGCTTGATCTTCACTTGTTCACCGGCAAATTTTGCAAACTGCTCAAGAGTGAACAGCGGGCGTTCCATGCCAGGCGAGGAAACTTCAAGGGTGTATTCAACGGAGATTGGATCTTCAACATCCAGCACACCGCTGATCTGACGGCTGACGATGGCGCAATCGTCCACCAGCACGCCGCCTTCTTTATCGATATAAACGCGCAACATTGAGTGGCGACCCTGGGCCGAAAACTCAATACCCCAGCATTCATAGCCTAGGGCCACGACCACCGGGGCCAGCAAGGCCTGCAACTCTTCTAGCTTGCTCGACACCTGAACCCCCTAGTGCATGTATGTGCATGCTATGCAAAATAAAAAAATGGGCTAAACGCCCATCCTTGAAACGCCGTCGAACAGCGGCGTTGAAAGTGTCCAGCTAACAAAAAGCCCCTTAAAAGGGGCTCCTTAAACTGGTTGCGGGGGCCGGATTTGAACCGACGACCTTCGGGTTATGAGCCCGACGAGCTACCAGACTGCTCCACCCCGCGACAAAGCTGGGGCGGAAGTATACGACCGATCCCCTACAGGGTCAATGTAACCTTCCACCTGCAAGAAAGCCCGCAACAGCGGGCTCTCCTGACTAATTGGTACCGAGAAGGGGACTCGAACCCCTACACCCTATGGGCACAACCACCTCAAGGTTGCGTGTCTACCAATTCCACCACCTCGGCAATACTACGTTTGAAACCCTTCTTACTTCTGCTCTTGAGCTGGAGGCACGTCAGTCGCTGGAGTAGCCGACTTTTGCTCTTGAAGCACCGGGACATCATCAGAAGCCGGTTGTTGCTTTGGAACTTCCAGTACCGCTGGATTTGGGAGACCTACTTGAGTCAGCTGGTGAGCCTTCTCTTTAGCAAAGTAACCTAACCCCAAGCTGGTCATGAAAAAACCTGCGGCAAGTATAGCAGTAAACTTACTAAGAAAGGTAGAGGAACCTTGGCTTCCGAACACAGTATTTGAAGCACCTGCTCCGAAAGACGCGCCAGCATCCGCACCTTTACCCTGCTGCAGCAAAACCAGAGCTACTACGCCCAATGCACCCAGCAGATGAAAAACGACTACGACTGTTTCCAGCATTTTTTCAGTTTCCCGCGGCGCGACAAATCGCACCGAACTCATCTGCATTCAGGGAAGCCCCACCAATGAGACCCCCATCGATATCCGGCATGCCGAACAGTTCGACCGCATTGGCCGCCTTCACGCTGCCGCCGTATAGAAGCCGCACACCTTGCGCGACCTCAGAATTCTCTGCCGCCAACTGGGCGCGAATGGCTGCATGCACATCCTGCGCCTGTTGTGGCGTTGCAGTCAGTCCGGTACCAATGGCCCAGACCGGCTCATAAGCGATCACTGCCTTGGCAAAGGCACCGACACCCAGCTCCTCAATGATACTGCCCAGCTGACGCGAGACAACCTCAAGAGTCTTTCCGGCTTCACGCTGCTCAAGGGTTTCCCCTATACACAACACCGGAATCAAGCCACACGCCTGTGCCGCTGCGAACTTGCGGATCAGCATTCCGTCCTGCTCGCCCATAATCTGGCGGCGTTCGGAGTGCCCGACAAGCACCAGGGAACAACCTGCATCCACCAACTGACTCGGTGCAACTTCACCGGTCAACGCACCTTGCCCGGACTCCACCGCAGAATTCTGCGCGCCGACCGAAATCGACTTTCCTTTCAAGCCATCAATCACTTGATTGATATGCAGCAAAGGCGGGAATACCGCTACATCAACATCGCTCGGCAAGGCCAAGTCACGAAGGCCGTTGATCAGCTCAGCGACGCTGGCGCGGGTACCGTGCATCTTCCAGTTACCAGCTACCATAGGGCGACGCATGCTGTACCTCGTCGGTCAAAGTGGGCGCAGATGTTACCCAACACAATCAAGGCTGGCAAGCCGAATTCAGGCAGAAACTTCAGTAACCAGTTTTGCCAGCTCTTCGGCATAGCCGCGAACCAGGGTTTCGTCTTCACCTTCAACCATGACGCGCACCAGCGGTTCTGTCCCGGACTTGCGCAACAGCACCCGCCCACGCCCAGCCATCGCCTGGGTAACACGCTCGCTGGCTTCCTTGACCGATGGATGCTCGAGGGGATTTGCACCACCGCCGAAACGCACATTGATCAGCACCTGAGGGCACTTGCGCAGCGCCTGCCGGGATTGCGCCAGACCTTCGTCACGCGTGCGCAGCGCCATCAACACCTGCAGTGCCGCAATGATTGCATCACCCGTGGTGGTGTGACTGAAACACACGATGTGCCCGGAGTTTTCGCCACCCACGATCCAGTTGCGCTCCAGCAGCTCGGCTATGACATAGCGGTCACCGACATTGGCACGCACAAGTGGAATACCCAGATCAGCCAGGGCCAGCTCCAGCCCCAGGTTACTCATCAGGGTTCCGACCACGCCGCCCTGCAGCTGGTTGCGAGCATGCAGATCACGAGCAATGATGAACAGCAATTCGTCGCCATCCACCACCGCACCTGTGTGATCGACCATCTGAACGCGGTCGCCGTCACCATCGAAGGCGATACCCAGATCGGCGTGCTCAGCCACGACGGCAGCCTGCAGCTGTCCCATATGGGTCGAACCGCAATTGTCGTTGATATTCAAACCATTCGGCTGCGCCGACAGCACGACGACTTCAGCACCCAACTCGCGGAACACGCTCGGCGCCACTTTGTAAGTCGCACCGTGAGCGCAGTCGATCACGATTTTCAGACCCGAGAAGCTAGTGCCGGTCGGCACGCTACTCTTGCAGAATTCGATATAGCGCCCCGACGCATCGTTGATTCGCGACACCTTGCCGATCTTGCTTGATTCCACCACGGTCATTGGCGTATCGAGCAATTCTTCGATCATCAGCTCGACTTCATCCGGAAGCTTGGTGCCCCTGCCGGAGAAAAACTTGATGCCATTGTCATCATGCGGATTGTGCGACGCACTGATGACGATGCCAGCCTCGGCATGAAAGGTGCGCGTCAGGTAAGCAATCGCCGGGGTCGGCATAGGCCCCAAAAGCATCACATCGGCACCTGCCGACGTCAGCCCTGCTTCAAGTGCCGACTCGAACATGTAACCGGAGATCCGGGTGTCCTTACCTACCAATACCTTGCAGGCGCCCATCTTGCGGAACGCCATACCTGCAGCCCAGCCAAGCTTGAGCATGAAATCAGGAGTAATCGGGTATTCACCGACGCGCCCACGAATACCATCGGTGCCAAAATATTTTTTGCTCATAAGTGCTCCTTCATTCTTATTCGGCTGATTCCACTGCGGCGATCATCCGGACCACATCCACTGTTTCGGCTACATCATGGACGCGCAATATACGCGCACCTTTCGCCGAAGCCAGCGCCGCGAGCGCCAAACCACCATACAGTCGGTCTTCCACCGGACGATTCAATGCCTGACCAATCATGCTCTTTCGCGAAACCCCGACTAACAGGGGCCGCCCCAGGGCATGCAGGGCTTCCATATGTTTGAACAAGCTCAGATTGTGCTGCAAGGTTTTGGCGAAGCCAAAGCCCGGATCAAGAATGATCCGCTCAGCCGGAATCCCCGCCAATGAACATTGATGCATGCGCTCAGCGAGAAACTCACCGACTTCCCTTGTAACGTCCTGATACTGCGGATTGTCCTGCATATCGCCTGGCTCGCCCAGCATATGCATCAGACAAACCGGCAGACCGGTGGCCGCCGCGGCATCCAGCGCACCATCGCGGCGCAACGAACGCACATCATTGATCAACCCGGCCCCCAGGCGCGCAGTTTCACGTATGACCGCTGGCGTGGAGGTGTCGACCGAGATAATGACGTCCAACTCGCGACTGATGCGCTCGACGATGGGCGCTACGCGCTCCAACTCCTCCAGTGGCGACACCGCCCTGGCACCAGGGCGGGTGGATTCGCCACCGACATCGATCAGCGTCGCGCCGGCCGCCACCATGGCTTCGGCGTGGCGCATGGCCGCGTCGAGCTGGCTGTATTGGCCACCATCGGAGAATGAATCAGGAGTGACATTGAGAATACCCATGACATGCGTCTGGGCCAAATCAAGAACCCGGTTGCCGCAAGGCAACCGGGTCGAGGACTGAACAGAAGTCATTTCAAACCTTATACGTCAGCAGCAGGACCACCGATCGGTGTTTCCGGACGCTCATCCTGCACCACCGGCGGGGTGCCGGAAGTACCCGTGCCACCCGACCAGTCACGCGGCTCGCGAGGCGTACGACCCGCCATGATGTCGTCGATCTGCTCGGCATCAATGGTTTCGTACTTCATCAAGGCATCAGCCATGGCATCGAGCTTGTCACGGTTGTCCGTGAGAATCTGCTTCGCCGTGCCATAGCACTGATCGATGATGCTGCGCACTTCGGAGTCGATAAGCTTGGCTGTTTCGCCAGAGAAGCTTGCATTCTGACCGCCACCGCCACGACCGAGGAACACTTCTCCCTCTTCTTCGGCATACATCAACGGACCGAGTTTTTCCGAAAGCCCCCACTTGGTCACCATGTTCCGCGCAATCTGGCTGGCGCGCATGATGTCGTTGGAAGCACCGGTGGTCACGCCATCGAAGCCCAGGGTCATTTCTTCAGCGATACGACCGCCGTACAGCGAGCAGATCTGGCTGATCAATGCACGCTTGGACAGGCTGTAACGATCTTCTTCCGGGAGGAACATGGTCACACCCAGCGCACGACCGCGCGGGATGATCGACACCTTGTACACCGGATCATGCTCAGGCACGACACGCCCCACAATAGCGTGGCCCGCTTCGTGATAAGCCGTGTTCTGTTTTTCTTTCTCGGACATGACCATGGATTTGCGCTCGGCGCCCATCATGATCTTGTCTTTCGCCAGTTCGAACTCTTTCATCTCGACGATGCGCTTGCCGGCACGGGCAGCGAACAACGATGCCTCGTTCACCAGGTTGGCCAGATCGGCACCCGAGAACCCCGGGGTACCACGAGCGATCACGGCCGGAGCAACGTCGTCGCCCATTGGCACTTTGCGCATGTGAACCTTGAGAATCTGTTCGCGGCCACGAATGTCCGGCAGACCGACCACAACCTGACGGTCGAAACGACCTGGACGCAGCAACGCAGGGTCCAGCACGTCAGGACGGTTGGTCGCGGCAATCACGATGATGCCGTCATTCATTTCGAAGCCGTCCATCTCGACCAGCAACTGGTTGAGCGTCTGCTCGCGCTCGTCGTGACCACCACCCATGCCGGCGCCACGATGGCGACCGACCGCATCGATTTCGTCGATGAAGATGATGCATGGAGCGTGTTTCTTGGCCTGTTCGAACATGTCGCGAACACGACTGGCACCCACACCGACAAACATCTCGACGAAGTCGGAGCCGGAAATGGTGAAGAACGGTACTTTGGCTTCGCCGGCGATAGCCTTGGCGATCAAGGTTTTACCGGTACCCGGAGGACCAACCATCAGCACACCGCGAGGAATGCGGCCACCCAGGCGCTGGAACTTGCCCGGATCGCGCAGGAACTCGACCAGCTCACCGACTTCTTCCTTGGCTTCGTCGCAACCGGCAACGTCAGCCAGGGTAGTTTTCACCTGATCCTCGGAGAGCAGGCGCGCCTTGCTCTTGCCGAAACTCATCGGCCCGCCCTTGCCACCGGCACCACCCTGCATCTGCCGCATGAAGAACATGAACACGGCGATGATCACCAGGATCGGGAAGCTGGCGACCAGGAGTTGGGTCCAGATGCTTTGCTGCTCAGGCTGCTTGCCTTCGACCACGACGTGGTTATCCACCAGGTCGCCGATCAGGCCGTTGTCCTGGATCGCCGGGCGAATGGTCTTGAAGCTGTCGCCATCGTTGCGCTTGCCGGTAATCACGTAGCCATCAACCGCTACGCGCTCGACCTTGCCATCCTTGACCTGCTGGATGAAGTCGGAATAGTTGAGGGTCTGCGGCTCGTTAGGGCTGGAGAAGTTGTTCATCACCGTCACCAGGACAGCCGCGATGATCAACCACAGGATCAGATTCTTTGCCATATCGTTCAATTAACTACCCTCTGAAGCAAGCTCCGCTACTGGCGCGCGCTTCGCATGATATTCACCGGCCTAACTTACTACATTACCTACAACTTGGCAGGCGCCGTCTGTAACCCTTTGTGAAACACTTCCTACACAATATTCGCTAATTCTGACAAGGCGTAATACAAAAATCCTATCACCCCGATCGAAAATTCACTCATTCCTCACTGCGGCCGCGGAAACCACGGCCCAGCAGGTACTGCTCGCGAGAACGGTCGCGCGACGAGGTCGGTTTGCGCATCTGCACCTTCTCGAACTGCTGGCGAACGCTCTTGTGGAATTCGTCGAAACCTTCGCCCTGGAAGATCTTGATCAAAAAATCACCACCGGGCTTGAGCACCCGCGTCGACAGATCCAGTGCCAACTCGCACAGGAACATCGCCCGCGGCATATCAACGGCCGGCAATCCACTCATATTGGGGGCCATGTCGGAAATCACAAGGTCTACTTCTTTATTTCCGACGGCGTCGAGAATCTGGGCCAGCACGGCATCCTCGGTAAAGTCGCCTTGAATGAAGGTGACGTCGGGGATGCTGTCCATTTCAAGAATGTCAGAAGCGATCAGTGTGCCCTGCCCACCAATCAGACGACTGGTCACCTGGGACCACCCACCGGGTGCCGCGCCAAGGTCGATTACGCTCATACCAGGGCGGATCAGGCGATCCTTTTCCTGGATCTCCAGCAGTTTGTAGCTGGCGCGGGAACGGTACCCGTCTTTTTGTGCCATTTTGACGAATGGGTCGTTGAAATGTTCTTGCAGCCACTTAAGGCTTGTCTTGGAACGGGCCACGGGATACCTCGGAAATAAAACGGGTCGTGATTAACTGGGCGGTCCCGGACTCGCTCGGGTAAACTGGCCGCCGCTTTTTACAAGATCAGACGCAGGGGTCAGATTATGCCGCTCACTCAAGAGCAGAAGAAACAGTACAAATCCATTGGCCACCATCTGAAACCGGTTTTGATTGTGGCAGACAATGGTTTGACTGAAGGTGTGTTAGCCGAACTCGAACGCGCTTTGGCGGATCACGAGCTGATCAAAATCAAGCTCAATATCCTCGATCGCGAATCGCGCCTGGCGTCCATTGCAGAGCTCTGCAAGGTCGGCAAAGCGGATCTGGTTCAGGTCATCGGCAAGATGGCACTGATCTACCGCAAGAACTTCAGCGTCAACAAGCAGCTGTCGAACGTCCATCGCTTCAAGTGATGGCAAGGGTCAAGGGTGTGCTTCGCGCACCCTGCCACTCCATCCCGGTATCGGTTGCAACACCAGCACCAGCCCGGAAAACCCCAGAACAAGATAGCTGAACGCCTGCCAACGCACGGCATCCGGCCAGCCGAATCGCACCGCGAAGTACATCGCGCACGCACACAGCGCCATCATCAGCAGTTGCCCGCGAATATCTCGCCATAGACTGACAAGGCCCTCGGCCTTTATCAGCACCAAAGCCTGAAATATCACACACGCCGTAGCGAACCCCACTACCAGCGTATTGAGCATGCCTGCGATTTCGTCGATCAGTAGCGGCGCCAGGCCAATTCGCCCCAGCACCGGCAACAGACCGATTTGCAATAGCCACAAGCCGCCGACCCACAACATCTGGGTCAGCTGCCAAAGCGTGGCGCCCGCACGAAACGGGCGCCGGCCTTCAGATGTGGCGAACTTCGACAATCTCGTACTCGATAACGCCGCCAGGCGTTTTGACTGCAACCACATCACCCTCTTCCTTGGCAATCAAGGCGCGGGCAATCGGCGAGCCGACAGAGATCTTGCCGAGCTTGATGTCAGCCTCGTCCTCACCAACGATCTGGTAAGTCACGCTTTCATCGGTTTCGACGTTGGCGATTTCCACGGTGGTACCGAAAATCACCTTGCCGCTGTGAGGAATGGTCGTCACATCGATAATCACCGCATTCTGCATGCGGCCTTCGATATCACGGATCCGCGCCTCGACCATACCCTGCTGCTCGCGGGCAGCGTGGTATTCGGCGTTTTCCTTCAAGTCACCCAACTCGCGGGCCGTACCGATGTCCTGGCTGAGCTTCGGACGAACGACCTTGGTCAGGTGAGTGTGCTCTTCTTCCAGGGCGCGAGCGCCCTGAACGGTCATTGGGTACTTCGTTATGCTCATGCCTTCAATCCTGCATGCAAATCCTGCAAGCGGCGTACGGTCTTCTCGGGACCGAACTTCAGCGCTTCACAGATCGCTTCGCCCGCTGCGATGGTGGTGGTGCAGTAGATCTTGTGCTGCAGGGCGTTGCGACGAATGGAATAGGAGTCGGCGATCGACTGACGACCTTCGGTGGTGTTGATGATCAGGGTGACTTCGTCATTCTTGATCATGTCGACCACGTGCGGACGACCTTCGGTCACCTTGTTCACACGACGCACTTTCAGGCCTGCAGCCTCGATCAGCTTGGCAGTCCCGGCAGTGGCAACCACTTCGAAGCCCAAGTTGATCAGATCACGGGCCACGCCCGCAACCAGTGGCTTGTCGTCGTCACGTACGCTGATGAACGCAGTACCGCCGGTCGGCAACACTTCGCTGGCACCCATCTGGGCCTTGGCAAACGCCTCACCGAAGGTGTCGCCCACGCCCATCACTTCACCGGTCGACTTCATCTCCGGGCCGAGGATCGGGTCAACGCCAGGGAATTTGGCGAACGGGAACACCGCCTCTTTCACGCTGTAGAAGTTCGGGATGATTTCCTTGGTGAAACCCAGTTCTTTCAGGGTTTTACCGGCCATCACGCGTGCTGCGATCATCGCCAGGGAAACACCGATGCACTTGGACACGAACGGTACGGTACGGGAAGCACGCGGGTTGACTTCAATGACGTAGATGTCTTCGCCTTGCAGCGCCAACTGTACGTTCATCAGGCCGACCACGCCCAATTCCAGGGCCATTTTCTTGACCTGTTCGCGCATCTCGTCCTGGATGTGCGCCGGCAGCGAGTACGGTGGCAGCGAGCATGCGGAGTCACCGGAGTGAACGCCGGCCTGCTCGATGTGCTGCATGATCGCGCCGATCACTACGTCCTTGCCGTCGCAAACCGCATCCACGTCCATTTCGATGGCGCAGTTGAGGAAGTGGTCCAGCAGCACCGGGCTGTCGTTGGACACCTGAACCGCTTCGCGCAGGTAGCGCTTGAGTTCTTCTTCTTCGTAAACGATTTCCATCGCACGACCGCCCAGTACGTAGGACGGACGCACCACCAGCGGGTAACCGATCTTGGCGGCAGCACGAATGGCTTCGTCTTCGCTGCGCACGGTGGCGTTTGGCGGCTGACGCAGGTTCAGGCGCTGGACCATTTGCTGGAAGCGCTCGCGGTCTTCGGCACGGTCGATGGCGTCCGGGCTGGTGCCGATGATCGGCACGCCAGCGGCTTCCAGGGCACGCGCCAGCTTCAACGGGGTCTGGCCGCCGTACTGAACAATCACGCCTTTCGGCTTCTCGACGCGGACGATTTCCAGTACGTCTTCCAGGGTAACCGGTTCGAAGTACAAACGATCGGAAGTGTCGTAGTCGGTGGAAACGGTTTCCGGGTTGCAGTTGACCATGATGGTCTCGTACCCGTCATCGCGCAGAGCCAGTGCCGCGTGTACGCAGCAGTAGTCGAACTCGATGCCCTGGCCGATACGGTTCGGACCGCCGCCCAGGATCATGATCTTGTCGCGACCCGACGGTGCGGCTTCGCACTCTTCTTCGTACGTCGAGTACAGGTAAGCGGTGTCGGTGGCGAACTCGGCGGCGCAGGTGTCGACGCGCTTGTAGACCGGGAAGATTTCCAGCTTGTGGCGGTGAGCACGCAGGCTCTTCTCGGTCACACCCAGCAGCTTGGCCAGGCGCATATCGGAGAAGCCTTTGCGCTTGAGGCGGAACATCAGGTCGCGGTCGATGCTGGTCAGGCCCAGGGTCTTGACCTTCTCTTCGTCCTTGATCAGATCTTCCATCTGCACCAGGAACCAAGGATCGATCATGGTCATGCCGAAGATGTCTTCAACGCTCATGCCGGCGCGCATGGCGTCCGCCACGTACCAGATACGCTCGGCGCCCGGCACGGTCAGCTCGCGCTTGAGCACACTCATGCTTTCCGGATTGGCCAGGTCAACCTTCTCGTCCAGACCGCAAACACCGACTTCCAGGCCACGCAGGGCTTTCTGCAGGGATTCCTGGAAGGTACGGCCGATGGCCATGACTTCACCGACCGACTTCATTTGCGTGGTCAGGCGCGCATCAGCCTTGGAGAATTTCTCGAAGGCGAAACGTGGCAGCTTGGTGACGACGTAGTCGATGGACGGCTCGAAGGACGCTGGAGTCTTGCCACCGGTGATGTCGTTCGACAACTCGTCGAGGGTGTAACCGACAGCCAGCTTGGCTGCGACCTTGGCGATCGGGAAGCCGGTGGCTTTCGAAGCCAGTGCCGAGGAACGCGATACACGCGGGTTCATCTCGATCACGACCATGCGGCCAGTGTTCGGGCAGATACCGAACTGCACGTTGGAGCCACCGGTTTCGACGCCGATCTCGCGCAATACCGCCAGGGAGGCGTTACGCAGGATCTGGTATTCCTTGTCGGTCAGGGTCTGTGCCGGAGCCACGGTGATCGAGTCACCGGTGTGCACGCCCATCGGGTCGAAGTTTTCGATGGAGCAGACGATGATGCAGTTGTCCTTCTTATCGCGGACAACCTCCATTTCGTATTCTTTCCAGCCGATCAGCGATTCGTCGATCAGCAGTTCCTTGGTTGGCGACAGGTCCAGACCACGGGCGCAGATTTCTTCGAACTCTTCACGGTTGTAAGCGATACCGCCACCGGTGCCGCCCATGGTGAAGGACGGACGGATGATGCACGGGAAGCCGAGCTTCTCGAGGACCGCGTTGGCCTCTTCCATGCTGTGGGCGATGCCGGAGCGCGGGCACGCCAGGCCGATGGACTTCATCGCCTTGTCGAAACGCGAACGGTCTTCGGCCTTGTCGATGGTATCAGCGTTGGCGCCGATCATTTCTACACCGAACTTCTCCAGAACGCCTTCGCGCTCCAGGTCCAGTGCGCAGTTCAGGGCAGTCTGGCCGCCCATGGTTGGCAGCAATGCGTCCGGACGCTCTTTCTCGATGATCTTGGCAACGGTCTGCCACTTGATCGGTTCGATGTAGGTGGCGTCGGCCATGGCCGGGTCGGTCATGATGGTGGCCGGGTTGGAGTTCACCAGGATGACGCGGTAACCCTCCTCGCGCAGGGCTTTGCAGGCCTGGGCGCCGGAGTAGTCGAATTCGCAGGCCTGGCCGATCACGATCGGGCCAGCACCGAGAATCAGGATGCTTTTAATGTCTGTACGTTTTGGCATGGGTTTGTCACTCAAATCCGCAGGTCAGTCGGCAAGCCGTCTTGTTCAATCTCTGAAGACTTGAGGGGGCCACCGGTGTCGGGACCACCCTCAAGCTTTGCAACATCAGGGCGAGCGATCAGCGTCGCTTGGCCATCTCGTTGATGAAGCGATCGAACAATGGCGCTACGTCGTTCGGGCCAGGGCTGGCTTCCGGGTGACCCTGGAAGCTGAAGGCGCTCTTGTCGGTACGCTCGATCCCTTGCAGGGTGCCGTCGAACAGCGATTTATGGATCGCACGGACGTTGGCTGGCAGGGTCGCTTCGTCTACGGCAAAACCGTGGTTCTGGCTGGTGATCATCACCACGCCGCTGTCCAGGTCCTGGACGGGGTGGTTGGCACCGTGGTGGCCGTGACCCATTTTCAGAGTCTTGGCGCCGGAGGCCAGGGCCAGCAGCTGGTGACCGAGGCAGATACCGAAGACCGGGATCTCGGTTTCCAGCACGTCCTTGATCGCCTGGATCGCGTAGTCGCATGGCTCCGGATCACCAGGGCCGTTGGACAGGAACACGCCGTCCGGCTTCAGCGCCAGCACATCGGCAGCAGGTGTTTGAGCAGGCACGACGGTCACGCGGCAACCGCGCTCGACCAGCATGCGCAGGATGTTCACCTTGACGCCGTAGTCGTAGGCCACTACGTGGTACGGCAGCTCGGAGGCCTCGATGGTCGCGTGACTGTCGGTTTTCAGATCCCAGACAGTCGAGCGCCACTCATAGCTTTCCTTGGTGCTGACGACTTTCGCCAGGTCCATGCCCTTGAGACCAGGAAAACCCTGGGCGGCGGCGATGGCGGCTTCTTCGGAAATGTTGTCACCGGCCATGATGCAGCCGTTCTGCGCGCCTTTTTCACGCAGGATGCGCGTCAGGCGGCGAGTGTCGATACCGGCGATGGCCACAACATTGTTGGCCTTCAGGTAGTCGGACAGGGACATCGTGTTACGCCAGTTGCTCGCGACCAGTGGCAGGTCACGGATAACCAGACCAGCGGACCAGACGCGATTGGACTCGGCGTCTTCCGGCGTGGTGCCGGTGTTGCCGATGTGCGGGTAAGTCAGGGTAACGATCTGTTGGGCGTAGGAAGGATCGGTAAGGATTTCCTGATAGCCGGTCATTGCGGTGTTGAACACCACCTCACCAACGGTTTGACCGTCGGCTCCAATGGCTTCGCCGCGAAAAATGCTGCCATCAGCAAGGGCGAGTATGGCTGGCTTAGTCAAGAAGACCTCCCGTAAATAAAGCCTGAAAGGGCGATCGCAGGTTGTAAAAAAGCGGAGTGACGTATGGACACGTCACCCCGCTTCTTCACTGAATTATTCTGCGCGCTTTTAGTGGACACACTAAAGCTGTAGCTTACAGAAAAAGGCTTTTTTGGTCTACCGCCAATGAGCCTTAAAGGCTGGAGAATGCGACAGGACGTCGCTTGGCGGAACAAAACCGGGCTCTAACGCTGTGCGTGAGCCCGATTTCGGGTGCATCTTAACGCAGGTCGAGCACATCTTGCATGTCGTAAAGACCAGGCTCGCGCCCGTCCAGCCACAACGCAGCACGTACCGCACCCTTGGCGAAGGTCATGCGGCTTGACGCTTTGTGAGTGATTTCGACACGCTCACCGTCGGCGGCGAACAGCACGGTGTGATCACCAACAATGTCGCCGGCACGCACGGTGGCGAAACCGATGGTCTCACGATCACGAGCGCCGGTCTGGCCTTCACGACCATACACCGCCACCTTCTTCAGATCACGACCCAGCGCATCGGCAATCACCTCGCCCATGCGCACGGCAGTGCCGGACGGCGCATCGACTTTGTGCCGATGGTGAGCCTCGGTGATTTCAATATCGACATCGTCACCCAATACGCGAGCCGCCGTGTCGAGCAACTTCAGGCACAGGTTGACACCGACGCTGAAGTTGGCCGCGAAGACGATAGGAATGTCCTTGCCCGCGTCCGCCAGCAACTGCTTTTCTTCAACGCTGAAGCCAGTGGTACCGATGATCATCGCCTTGCCGTGCTTGCGGCAGAAAGCGAGATTCTTCAGGGTCACGGTCGGGTGCGTGAAGTCGATCAGCACGTCGAACTCGTCGACCACCCGATCCAAGGTCACCGGACAGGGGTACGCCGATACGACCCAGCGCAGCCAGCTCGCCAGCGTCCGCGCCGACCAGCGTACTGTCAGGACGATCCACCGCCGCCGTCAGACCGGCACCCGGGGTTTGCTGCACCGCTTCAATCAGGGTCTTGCCCATGCGCCCGGCGGCGCCCATCACTGCAATACGTCGCATGCCTGCCTCCTTACAAATCGCCGAAGAAGCGCTTCACGCCTTCGAACCAGCCGGTGGTTTTCGGCGAATGGCTATTGTCGTCCGCGAGTGAACTGCGGAATTCCTCGAGCATTTCACGCTGGCGACGGCTCAGGTTCACCGGTGTTTCCACCGCCACACGGCACATCAGGTCACCGGCACCGCCACCGCGCACGGGCGCAACACCCTTGCCACGAACACGGAACTGCTTGCCGGTCTGGGTTCCCTCAGGGATTTTCAGTTTGACCCGGCCATCAAGGGTCGGAATCTCCAGTTCACCGCCCAGCGCCGCATCGACGAAACTGATCGGCACTTCGCAGAACAGGTGCTTGCCGTCGCGCTGGAAAATCGAGTGCTCGCGCACGTTGATCACCACGTACAGGTCGCCAGTCGGGCCACCTTGAGCGCCCGCCTCGCCTTCGCCGGACAGACGAATGCGATCACCTGTATCGACACCGGCCGGCACTTTCACCGACAGGGTCTTGTACTCTTCGACTCGACCTTCGCCATGGCAGGAATCGCACGGATCGGAAATGATCTTGCCCTGGCCATGGCAGCGCGGGCAGGTCTGCTGCACCGAGAAGAAGCCTTGCTGCATGCGCACCTGGCCGATACCGCCGCAAGTCGGGCAGGTCACCGGCGAAGAACCTTTCTTGGCCCCGGAGCCATCGCATGGCTTGCAGTTGACCAGCGTCGGAACGCGGATATTCACGGTCGTGCCACGCACCGCCTCTTCGAGGTCCAGTTCCAGGGTATAGCGCAAGTCACTGCCGCGCTGGGCACCACCACGGGAACCGCCGCGACCGCCACCGAAGAAATCACTGAAGACATCGCCAAAGATGTCGGAGAAGTTCTGACCACCGAACCCGGCACCGCCGCCACCCATGCTCGGGTCGACACCGGCATGGCCGTACTGGTCGTATGCCGCGCGCTTGCTGGAATCCGACAGCACTTCGTAGGCCTCGTTGGCCTCCTTGAACATCTCTTCCGACGCTTTGTCATCGGGATTACGGTCCGGGTGGTGCTTCATCGCCAGGCGACGGTAGGCCTTTTTCAGGTCTGCTTCGCTTGAGCCTCGCTCAACACCCAACACTTCGTAATAGTCACGCTTTGCCATAAGTCTTTGCACTCTTAAGGACGTCCGACACAACCCTCCTGAGTCTGCCGAACTCGTTGAGCCCCAATACAGGCCCGGACCCAACTCACGTCAATTCAACGATCCTGGTCTTTGATTCAATGCGGTACTTGCGGCTCGAAAAGCAGGAGCATTTCCGGCCATACCACCAACATCCGAACTTCGTCGCATGCTGTAAAAATTCGCGTATTCCAGACACGCCAACGCGGGAGCAAGCTCCCGCGCGGCGACATCCTACCAGTCACCGCCCAAAGGCAGTCAACCGGCCGACCAACAACTTACTTGTGCTCTTTAACCTCTTCGAACTCGGCATCGACAACATCATCAGCCTTTTCAGCCTTGTCGTTGTGTGGTGCCGCGCCTTCAGCAGGCTGAGCCTGTTCGGCGTACATCTTCTGCGCCACTGGAGCGGAGACTTTCGACAGTTCTTCAACCTTGGCGTCGATAGCAGCCTTGTCGTCGCCTTTGACGGCGGCTTCCAGGGCAACTACGGCCGCTTCGATTGCAGTCTTCTCTTCGGCAGTCACTTTATCGCCAGCATCGACAACCATTTTGCGCGTCGAGTGAACCAGTGCATCACCCTGGTTACGGGCAGTGGCCAGCTCTTCGAACTTGCGATCTTCCTCGGCGTTAGCCTCGGCATCACGCACCATGCGCTCGATTTCTTCGTCGGACAGACCGGAGTTGGCCTTGATCACGATCGACTGAGTCTTGCCGGTAGCCTTGTCCTTCGCACCGACGTGCAGGATGCCGTTGGCGTCGATGTCGAAGGTTACTTCGATCTGCGGCACACCACGTGGTGCCGGTGGAATGTCGGCCAGGTCGAACTTGCCCAGGGACTTGTTCTGGGCAGCTTGCTTACGCTCGCCCTGCAGCACGTGAATGGTCACGGCACCCTGGTTGTCGTCGGCAGTCGAGAACACTTGCGATTTCTTGGTAGGAATCGTGGTGTTTTTCTCGATCAGCGCGGTCATCACGCCACCCATGGTTTCGATACCCAGGGTCAGCGGGCTGACGTCGAGCAGCAGAACGTCTTTCACATCACCGGCCAGTACCGCGCCCTGGATGGCAGCACCCATGGCAACCGCTTCGTCCGGGTTGACGTCTTTACGAGCGTCTTTGCCGAAGAACTCGGTCACCAGCTTCTGCACCAGCGGCATGCGGGTCTGACCGCCTACCAGGATCACGTCGTTGATCGCGCCAACGTCGATACCGGCATCTTTCATCGCGATGCGGCAAGGTTCGATGGTGCGCTGAACCAGGTCTTCCACCAGCGCTTCGAGCTTGGCGCGGGAGATTTTCACGTTCAGGTGCTTGGGACCGGTGGCGTCTGCAGTGATGTACGGCAGGTTCACGTCGGTCGACTGGCTCGAAGACAGTTCGATCTTGGCTTTTTCAGCAGCTTCTTTCAGGCGCTGCATGGCCAGCGGGTCACCCTTGAGGTTCATGCCGCTTTCTTTCTTGAATTCGTCGACGAGGTAGTCGATCAGACGAATGTCAAAGTCTTCACCGCCCAGGAACGTATCACCGTTGGTGGCCAGTACTTCGAACTGGTGCTCGCCATCGACTTCAGCGATTTCGATCACGGATACGTCGAAAGTACCACCGCCCAGGTCGTAAACGATCACGGTGTGATCGCCCTTGGCCTTGTCCATACCGTAAGCCAGAGCGGCGGCGGTCGGTTCGTTGATGATGCGCTTCACGTCCAGACCGGCGATGCGGCCGGCGTCTTTGGTGGCTTGACGCTGACTGTCGTTGAAGTAAGCCGGAACGGTGATGACCGCTTCAGTCACGGTCTCGCCGAGGTAGTCTTCGGCGGTTTTCTTCATTTTCTTCAGGATTTCAGCCGAGATTTGTGGCGGTGCCATTTTCTGGCCGTTCACTTCAACCCAGGCGTCGTTGTTATCAGCCTTGACGATCTTGTAAGGGACCATCTGAATGTCTTTCTGCACGACTTCTTCGTCGAAACGACGACCGATCAGACGCTTCACCGCATACAGGGTGTTGTGCGGATTGGTCACAGCCTGACGCTTGGCCGACTGGCCAACCAGAATTTCGCCATCGTTGGCGTAAGCGATGATCGACGGCGTGGTACGCGCGCCTTCAGCGTTTTCAATAACTTTTGCCTTGCCGTTTTCCAGCACGGAGACGCAGGAGTTGGTAGTCCCCAGGTCGATACCGATAATTTTGCCCATGTTCACTCTCCCGAAACTTTGGATTTGGTTGCCGCAGCAGTGGTGGCTAACTGCGGTAGCACTTAAACGCTTGACTTATAAATGGGGGCCTTGCGGTGGATTTCAAGCCTGCTCGTCAATCGAAGGCGAAACCGGCGCAGGCGCCTTGCTGACCACGACCATCGCCGGGCGCAGCAGGCGACCATTGAGCTGATAGCCCTTCTGGAACACCTTCAAAACACTGTTCGGCTCGACATCAGCGCTTTCCTGCATGGCCATTGCCTGATGTTGAACGGCGTTGAACGGTTCGCCATGCGGATCGATCGCTTCAAGCTGATAACGCTTGAGGGTGTCGTGGAACATCTTCAGGGTCAGCTCGATGCCTTCGCGCATCGGACGGATGCTTTCGTCGTCCGGGCTGGACAGTTCCAGGCCGCGCTCCAGACTGTCGACAATCGGCAGCAGGTCGCTGGCGAATTTTTCCAGCGCGAACTTGTGAGCCTTCTCCACATCCTGCTCGGCGCGACGGCGGACGTTCTGCAGATCGGCGGCTACACGCAAAGCCTGATCCTGAGCGCCTGCCAGTTGCTCTTCGAGCACTTGTACACGAGCCGCCAGGTCTTCACCCGAAGCCTCGGGCGCCTGGTTGGCGTCTGGGTTTTGCGTATCCACTGTCTGTTCGTCAGCCATAGATTTCTCCTTTCAATATCGTCCGCGAGCTCAACTCGCGCTTCTGCCCAGCTATATGGGGCCGCAAAATCCGGCTTCAAGGGGGGGCCGACGATTAACCCTACAAAAAACAGCCGCTTTGTCATTCCCGCTCGCGATAAGGGTTTTGTCGGACCAAGCGAATCGAGCTAACGAGGGGCATTGTCAGCCAGAAACAAAACACTGTATAAATAACCAGACTTAACACCTGGGAGCGGCCCATATGCTGGTGCACCTGTCCGTACACAACTACGCCATCGTTGAACATCTCGATCTCGAACTCGATCGCGGGATGAGCGTTATCACCGGGGAAACCGGCGCGGGCAAGTCGATCATGCTCGACGCGCTGGGCCTTACCCTGGGTGATCGCGCCGACAGCGGCGTGGTCCGCCCCGGCGCCGACAAGGCCGACATCCTGGCCACCTTCGATCTGGCCGACATTCCGGAAGCCAGTGCCTGGCTGGCTGAACGCGACCTCGAAAACGACGGCCCGTGCATTCTGCGACGGGTGATCACATCCGAAGGACGCTCGCGTGGCTACATCAATGGCACGCCCTGCCCGCTTGGCGATCTGAAGGCGCTGGGCGAGCTGCTGATCGATATCCACAGCCAGCACGAACACCAGTCCCTGCTCAAGACCGATACCCACCGTCGCCTGCTCGATGAATATGCTGGCGCGACGGATCTTGCCCGCCAGGTTCAACTCGCCGCCCAGCGCTGGCGCCAGACCCGCCAGGAACTGGAGCGACTCTCCAACTCCGGCGACGAGCAACGCGCCCGACATCAGTTGCTCAGCTATCAACTCGAAGAACTGGAAAACCTTGGCCTTGGCGACAACGAACTGGGGGAACTGGAACAGGAACACAAGAACCTGACCAACGCCGAGACCCTGCTGAGCATCTGCCGGCAAGTCGTCGAGCAATGCAGTGAAAGTGATTCCGGGAATGTCCTGAACGCCCTCACCGCCAGCCTCAACCGCCTGTCGAGCGTGAACAACTCGATCGGTGCACTGGGCGAAGCCAGCAGCTTGTTGACCAGCGCACAGATCCAGGTTGAAGAGGCCGTGGGTGAACTGAACCGCTTCCTCGACAACTTCGACGCCGACCCGTCGCGTCTTCAATACCTGGAAGAACGCCTCGACGCGATCTATACCCTGGCGCGCAAACACCGCATCCAGCCGACCGAAGTTGCCGAGATGCAACAGAAACTGCTGGATGAAATCGAAACCCTGAACGCCAATGACGAATCCATCGAGCGCCTGAGCGATGAGTTGTCGTCCTATGCCCGGCACTATCAGGAAAAGGCTCGGGAACTGAGCGATCTACGGCATCAAGCGTCGAATAGCCTGGCGAGCGCCGTAGAGCAGGAAATCCAGCGACTGGGCATGCCTGGCGGTCGCTTCACCATTGAACTGCGCCCCAACAGCGGCGACGAACTGCTGCCAAATGGACTCGAACAGGTAGAACTGCTGGTCAGCGCCAACCCTGGCCAGCCGCTGAAAGCCCTGGCGAAAGTGGCATCCGGTGGCGAACTGTCGCGGATCAGCCTGGCGATTCAAGTGATCACCGCACAGACATCCCGTGTACCGACCCTGGTATTCGACGAAGTGGACGTTGGTATCGGTGGTCCGACTGCAGAAATCGTCGGCCAACTGTTGCGTCGCCTCGGCGAGCGCGGGCAGGTGCTGACCGTGACCCACTTGCCGCAAGTGGCAGCGCAAGGTCATCAGCATCTATTTGTGCACAAGGTGCGCGGTGAGGATGCTACCCGCACGGCGGTGTCAAAACTGGGCAAAAATGACCGCGTCGAGGAAGTCGCACGGATGCTGGGCGGCATCGATCTCACCAAGGAGTCCCTGGCCCACGCCAGGAAAATGGTGGTTACCGCAAAAGCTTAACTAATGGCAGATAGCACGAAGGCGACCCTGAGGTCGCCTTCGCTCGTTTCGCGAACCTTAAGTTCGCGCGACATGCTTACTTTTTCTTGCGCACGTACAGCACCAGATTGTGATCAACCATCTCGAAGCCATACTTGTCGACGATTGCTTTCTGAAGCCGCTCGATTTCTTCGTCGAAGAATTCGATCACTTCGCTGGTTTCGACGTTGACCATATGGTCGTGATGCTTTCCGTCGTCCAGCTCGAAGACCGCATGGCCTCCATCGAAGTTGTGCCGCACCACAAGGCCAGCTGCCTCGAACTGGGTCAGAACACGGTAAACCGTGGCCAGACCGACGTCCTCACCAGCCTCCATAAGGGCCTTGTAGACATCCTCGGCACTCATGTGGCGCTGCTCGGCGGAATCGAGCATTTGCAGAATCTTGACCCGTGGCAGGGTCACTTTGAGGCCGGCTTTGCGTAGTTCGCTATTTTCAACCATGGTCAGCTTTCTCGCGATGCTGCTTCGCAGCTTCTCTTAATGCGGGTATGATCGGCGTTTACGTTGTCCCAGCCAAGATAGTGGAAGTCGCCCACCGATGCAAAACACCAAGCTCTTGCTAACCAGTTTCACCTTTGTGGGACTGCTCGCACTCGCCGGTTGTTCATTCCCCGGGGTTTACAAAATCGACATCCAGCAGGGCAATGTCGTCACGCAGGACATGATAGACCAGTTACGCCCGGGAATGACCCGCAAGCAAGTACGGTTTATCATGGGCAACCCTCTGCTGACTGACACGTTCCATGCCGATCGCTGGGATTATCTGTACAGCCTGCAACCTGGTGGCGGTGAACGCCAACAGGAACGCATCAGCGTCATCTTCAACCCAAATGATCAGCTTGTCAGCCTCTCTGGCGATTTCATGCCAGGCGTGAGCCGTGACGAAGCCATTCTCGGCAAGGACAGCGGCACGAAAGTGACTGCCCCGGCAGAAAACGTCGAGAAACCAAAACCGGAAAAACCGGTCAAGCCAGGTTCGTTGCTGGATCAGATCCAGAAGGACGTCGACGGTGTAGAAACCGTTCCGGTCCCGACGCCACAACCACTGGAAACCTCGCCGCAATAATTTGCGACGCAATAAAAAGCCCGGCATGTCCGGGCTTTTTATTGTCTGGCGTTCAAGCCACTCACTGATTACGGGCCTTGGCCTCGGCAGCCTTTGCCGCGCGCAGTCGACGAACCTCTTTGGGGTCGGCCAGCAACGGTCGGTAAATCTCGATGCGATCCCCAGCCTGGACTGCCCGACTCTCGGGATCAGCTACAACCTTGCCAAAGATACCCACAGGGCAATTGGTCAGATCCAGTTCCGGAAACTCTTCAGCCACACCTGACCTGAGCAAGGCCGCCCGCACTGTCGTTCCAGCAGGCAGTGTCACCGTCAGCAGCACTTGACGGTCTACGGCCGCGTAGACCACCTCGACTTCAATCATGATCTCAACCATGTATCTGCTTGGCGCGCTGACAGAACGCATCCACCAGGGTATTGGCCGCCTGATTGAACAGTGGCCCCAAGGTGGCGCGAACCAATGGCCCGGCATAATCGAACGACAGATCAAGACTGATCTTGCAGGCCTTCTCGCCCAGTGGCTTGAACACCCACACGCCATGCAGCTGATTGAACGGACCTTCCTCAAGGTTCATTTCGATCGATTGGCCGGGAACCAGGGTGTTACGCGTCACGAAATGCTGACTGAGGCCGCCCTTCGCCACCCCGACGCTCGCCCGCATATGTTCAGGGGTACTCTCCAGGACTTCGGCCGCCGAGCACCACGGCAGAAACTCCGGATAGCGTGCCACGTCGTTGACCAGGTCATACAGCGCTTGTGCCGGGTATGGCAGCAAGGCCGAACGTGAAATGTGTGTCGTCATGTCAGCGTCACTTCCACAGCTGGGCGGCAAACACTACGAGAATGCCGATGGGCGCCACATAGCGCATCAAGAACAAGGACAGGCCAAACAATGCAGGGTTGCGGATCGACAACTCGTCGCGCACCGCTTCACGCCCCATGATCCAGCCCGCAAATACCACGAAACACAAACCGCCAAGCGGCAACATGAGTCGCGAGGTGAAGAAATCGATCACGCCAAAGAAGTCGAGACCACCGGTTGCTCCCCATTGGTAGAGGTGGAACATCCCGCCTTCGTTCACGAAAAATTTGGCCTCCTTCCAGATATTGAAGGAGAACACCGTGCCCAGGCCGACAAACCAGCAGCTGAAAGCCAGCCAGAAAGTGACCCATGCACGACTCACATTAGTGCGCTCAACCAGATAGGCCACCATCGGTTCGAGCAGGGAAATCGCCGAACTCCAGGCAGCAACCGCCACCAGCACAAAGAACACCACGCCCATCAACTGCCCGAACGCCACGTTGCCGAAGGCAAACGGCAGGCTGACAAACATCAGCCCCGGCCCTTCGCTCGGATTCAGGCCCGCTGCGAAAACAATCGGAAACAATGCCAGGCCGGCCACCAGGGAAACAAAGGTATCGAGCAGCGCAACGCCGACAATCGTTCCTGAAATCGACGAATTCTTTGGCATGTAGGCGCCGTAGATCATGATCGAGCCGACGCCCACACTCAGGGAAAAGAACGCATGCCCCATTGCGGGCAGCAAACCGTCCAGGACCTTTTCCGGGTGGAAGTCGAACATGAAATGCACGCCGTCCATGAAATGCCCGGTGGTCATGCTGTAACCCAGTAGCACGAGGACCATCACGAACAACAACGGCATCATGATGCGCAAACTGCGTTCAAGCCCGGCAACCACGCCCTTGGCGATCACCACAGCTGACAACAGCATGAAAATCGTGTGCCAAAGTGTCAGGCGCCATGGATCGGCGATCACATTGCCGAAGTAGGCACCCACCTGGTCCGGCGTCACGCCCTGGAAGTCGCCACGCCCCATGTCGATGATGTAATCCAGCGACCAGCCGCCAACCACACTATAGAAAGACAGGATCAGCAACGCCGTGATCATTCCGGCAAAAGCCCCCCAGGACCATTTCGCCGAGTGGCCTGCCTCGACCGCCAGCATCTTCAAGGCATTGGCCGGGCTCTGCCGGGCACGCCGGCCGATCAGGGTTTCCGCCAGCATGACCGGCACACCAATCAGCGCGATGCAGGCCAGGAACATCAGTACGAAGGCGCCGCCGCCATAGACGCCAACCATGTACGGGAATTTCCAGATACTACCCAGCCCCACGGCCGAACCGGTCGCGGCGAGTATGAAGACCCAGCGGCTAGCCCAACTGCCGTGGACAGAAACCTTGTCTGTCGACATCGTTATCACGCCCAAGCGTTCAAAAAAGAGGCCGCATTGTCCGGGATTCAATCAACCTGCTCAAGCACGTAGCAACACCGTAGCCGACTCGCGTGCAACTCCCTATAATGCCGCCCCTATGGCTAAACAGAAGAAACACCCAACAGGGACCATCGCGCAAAATAAAAAGGCGCGACACGATTACTTCATCGAACATCGGTTCGAGGCTGGTCTGGTCCTGGCCGGCTGGGAAGTAAAAAGTCTGCGGGCAAGCAAGCTGCAGCTGGTTGACAGTTACGTACTGCTCAAGGATGGCGAAGCCTGGCTGCTCGGCAGCCACATTACGCCCCTGACGACCGCCAGTACCCACGTCATCGCTGACCCGGTCCGCACCCGTAAATTGCTGCTCAATCGGCGCGAACTCGAAAAGCTGTCCGCCGCCGTGCAGCAGAAGGGTTACGCCTGCGTGTGCCTGTCCTGGTACTGGAGCAAGCACATGGTCAAGTGCGAGATCGCTCTGGGCAAGGGCAAGAAGGAATACGACAAGCGCGATACCGAGCGCGAACGCGACGCCGGTCGCGAGTTGCAGCGTGCGGTGCGCAACAAGGGCAAGGAAGAGTAATTCCTTCGCCTTGAGGCCCCCTTCGCGGGCAAGCCCGCTCCCACAGGGTTTCGGTATACCTGTGGGAGCGGGCTTGCCCGCGAAAGCGATCCCACAAGCCATACAAATCCGACTGACTATATCCCCTTGCGCCGCTCCGCCCGGGCCACGCGCTGCACTTCCTGACGCACTTCTTCCAGTACTTCCTGCACATACAAAATGTGCCGACTGGAAACTTCCCGTGCCTGTTCCGCCCGCCCTTCGATAATCGCCTGGTACAACTCCCGATGCTGTGTGATCAGCATGTCGCGGGTTTCAGTGCGTTGCTTGTACATGCCACCGATGTTGGTCACCACGTTGCGCTTGAGCAGGTCGAACAGCCCGCGAATGGTGTGCAGCAACACGGCATTGTGGCTGGCCTCGGCAATCGCCAGGTGAAAACTTGCGTCCGCGGCCCCCTCTTCCGCACGACTCACCTCTTCGTGACGCGAATAGCAGTCCTGCAATTCGTTGAACGCTGCGGTCAGCCGCTCGCGATCCACATCGGTGGCACGCAACGCCGCGTAGTAGGCGCAGGACGCTTCCAGCGTATGGCGAAACTCGAGCAGATCGCGTTGCGCCTCGGGATTACTTTCCAGCAGATGCAACAAGGGATCACTGAAGGTGGTGCCCAGCGACTCCACCACATAGTTGCCGCCGCCCTGGCGGCTGACCAGCAGGCCCTTGGCGGTCAACTTCTGAATGGCCTCGCGCAACGAAGGACGTGACACGCCAAATTGCTCGGCCAGTGCACGTTCCGCCGGCAAGCGCTCACCCGCCTTCAGCGTGCCCTCGAGGATCATGCCCTCAAGCTGCTCGACAATATCGTCAGACAAACGGCGCTGACGAATCTGATCAAACCCCATAACTCGATTACTCCACGATCCGACGGCTCGCCGGGGCTCTATTCTGGCCTATCGGCGCCGCGCCAGCACCTGCCACAACGCATTTGGTCATACCAGGCAGACGACCTGCGCACCGTGCATACGACAAAAGTTTTAGGGCGGCAAATTGACACACCGCCTACAAGGCTTTTACCCTAGCCAACAGCGATTGTAAATTGGTCTTACCAATTATCCAAGAACGCTGATCAGTGCCTGACCAACAACAATTAGGGGCCACCCCATATGCAAACCTGGCAACAGCTCTATACCCCGCTCGGCAGCCTCGGCCTGTCCGCACTCGCAGCCGTCATCCCCATCGTGTTTTTCTTCCTGGCCCTGGCCGTGTTCCGCCTCAAAGGCCATGTGGCCGGCAGCATCACCCTGGCGTTGTCGATTCTGGTGGCGATCTTCGCCTTCCAGATGCCCGTCGATATGGCGTTCGCCGCCGCCGGGTATGGCTTCGCTTATGGCCTGTGGCCGATTGCCTGGATCATTGTGGCAGCGGTGTTCCTCTACAAACTGACGGTCAAGAGTGGTCAGTTTGAAGTCATCCGCAGTTCGGTCCTGTCGATTACCGATGACCAGCGCCTGCAGGTCCTGCTGATCGGCTTCTGCTTCGGCGCCTTCCTCGAAGGTGCAGCCGGTTTCGGCGCACCGGTGGCGATTACCGCCGCGCTGCTGGTAGGACTTGGCTTCAACCCGCTGTACGCCGCCGGCTTGTGCCTGATCGCCAACACCGCGCCGGTTGCCTTCGGCGCCCTGGGTATTCCGATCATTGTTGCCGGACAAGTGACCGGCATTGATGCATTCAAGATCGGCGCCATGACCGGCCGCCAACTGCCGCTGCTGTCGATGTTCGTGCCGTTCTGGCTGGTGTTCATGATGGATGGCCTGCGCGGCGTGCGGGAAACCTGGCCGGCAGCGCTGGTGGCTGGCTTGAGCTTTGCCGTGACCCAGTACTTCACCTCGAACTTCATCGGTCCGGAACTGCCGGACATTACCTCGGCCCTGGCCAGCCTGATTGCCCTGACCTTGTTCCTGAAAGTCTGGCAACCAAAACGCGCCGCCGGCCAACACATCGTGGGCGCCGTCTCGGCCTCCGTGGTGAGCGCCAGCGTCGGTGGTTTCGGCCAGAAACGCACCACCGTGGCATCGCCCTACAGCCTCGGGGAAATTTTCAAGGCCTGGTCGCCGTTTTTGATTCTCACCGTACTGGTCACCATCTGGACCCTGAAACCGTTCAAGGCCATGTTTGCCGCCGGCGGTTCGATGTACAGCTTCGTGTTCAACTTTGCCATTCCGCACCTGGATCAGATGGTGATCAAGGTTGCACCCATCGTGGCCGCGCCGACCGCCATCCCGGCGGTATTCAAACTGGACCCGATTTCCGCGACCGGCACGGCAATATTCTTTTCGGCACTGATCTCGATGTTGGTGCTGAAGGTCAACTTCAAAATTGGTCTGACCACTTTGAAAGAGACCTTTTATGAACTGCGCTGGCCGATCCTGTCCATCGGCATGGTGTTGGCGTTTGCCTTCGTGACGAACTACTCGGGCATGTCCTCGACCATGGCTCTGGTACTGGCGGCGACGGGCGCAGCATTCCCGTTCTTCTCGCCGTTCCTCGGCTGGCTGGGGGTTTTCCTCACCGGTTCCGATACCTCGTCCAACGCCCTGTTCAGCTCGCTGCAAGCGACCACCGCACACCAGATCGGCGTCAACGACACCTTGCTGGTGGCGGCGAACACCAGCGGCGGTGTGACCGGCAAGATGATCTCGCCACAATCGATCGCTGTGGCCTGCGCTGCAACGGGCCTGGTGGGCAAAGAGTCGGATCTGTTCCGCTTTACCCTCAAGCACAGCCTATTCTTTGCAACGATTGTCGGCCTTATCACCTTGGCCCAAGCCTACTGGTTCACCGGGATGCTGGTGCACTAAGGACTACAAGCAACACGATAAAAACCGACGCCGGGCCACGCCCCCGGCGTCCGCTATTCACACCCCGGTCTGTAAGGCTGCTGAAAGCTTCCCTCTCTATATTCAGCGGCCTCAACAGACGAATAACCGGGACCACCCGGAGACACGCCTGATGAGCGAGCTTTTTTACAACGCTGTGCCGAATGCGACCCGTGTCGCCCCGCCACTGCCCGAGCCTCGGCAATACCCCAGCGAGAAACCGTCACGGGTCTATCTGTTCGGAACCTGCGTGGTCGATTTGTTCTACCCGGAAGCCGGGATGGACGCGATCCACCTGCTGGAGCGCGAGGGCATTCGTGTCGAGTACCCGCAAGGGCAAAGCTGCTGCGGACAACCCGCCTATACCTCGGGCTACACCGAGCAGGCACGGACCGTGGCGCGCTCGCAACTGGCGTTGTTTGCCGGGGATTATCCGGTGGTGGTGCCTTCGGGTTCTTGCGCCGGGATGTTGCGCGAACACTATGCCGACTTGTTCAAGGACGAGCCGGATACGTTGAAACAGGTTCAGGCGCTGGCCGCCAGAACCTTTGAGCTGGCCGAGTTCCTGTTATTTGTCTGCAAGGTGCAGCTCAAAGACAGCGGCGAGCCGGTGAAAGTGGCGCTGCACACCTCGTGTTCGGCGCGCCGTGAAATGAACACCCACCTGCACGGCCGCGAATTGTTGTCGCAGTTGAGCAATGTGGAGCGAGTCAATCACGATCACGAAAGTGAATGCTGTGGCTTTGGCGGGACATTCAGCGTCCGTATGCCAGATATTTCCGGCGCGATGGTGGCTGACAAGACCCGGGCGTTGAAGGAGTCCGGCGCGCACAAGGTGTTGAGTGCCGACTGCGGTTGTTTGATGAACATCAACGGCTCGCTGGAGAAACAGAAAGAAGCGCTGCGCGGCCAACATCTGGCCAGCTTCCTCTGGCAGCGTACCGGAGGTGCGAAATGAGCACCTCGACGATTATTCCTACGGTTGCCGTAGAAGAAGATTTTCGCACCCGCGCCCACAACGCGCTGGGTGACGCGCAATTGCGAGGCAACTTTCGCAAGGCGATGGATTCACTGATGAGCAAACGGGCAGCAGCTTTCAGCGATGCCCACGAAAGAGAACACTTGCGCGCACTGGGCAATGCAATCCGTGCCCGCGCGCTCTCCAAGTTACCCGACCTGCTCGAGCAACTGGAACAGAACCTGACCCGCAACGGTGTGACAGTGCACTGGGCGGAAACGGTGGACGAGGCCAATGGCATCGTCCTCTCGATCATCCGCGCTCACGAGGGGCGGCAAGTGATCAAGGGCAAATCGATGGTCAGCGAAGAAATGGAGATGAACCATTTCCTGGCTGACCGGGGCATTGAATGCCTGGAATCGGACATGGGCGAGTACATCGTCCAGCTCGACCACGAGAAGCCTTCACACATAATCATGCCGGCAATCCACAAGAATGCCGGTCAGGTCGCGTCCTTGTTCCACGACAAACTTGGGGTGGAGTACACCAAGGACGTTGACCAACTCATTCAGATCGGTCGCAAGGTCTTGCGGCAGAAATTCTTCGAAGCGGACATCGGCGTCTCCGGCGTCAACTTCGCCGTGGCCGAAACCGGCACCCTGCTGCTGGTGGAAAATGAAGGCAACGGCCGCATGACCACCACGGTGCCGCCGGTGCACATCGCCGTCACCGGCATCGAAAAAGTCGTAGAAAACCTGCGCGATGTGGTGCCACTGCTGTCGCTGCTGACCCGCTCGGCCCTGGGCATTCCGATCACCACTTACGTCAACATGATCTCCGGCCCGCGCAAAGCGCATGAGCTCGACGGCCCGCAGGAAGTGCACTTGGTACTGCTCGACAATGGTCGCAGCCAGGCCTTTGCCGACAGCGAATTGCGCCAGACCCTGAACTGCATCCGCTGCGGCGCCTGTATGAATCATTGCCCGGTGTATACCCGAATTGGCGGCCATGCCTATGGGGAGGTTTACCCCGGCCCTATCGGAAAAATCGTCACACCGCACATGGTCGGCCTGGCGAAAGTCCCGGACCACCCGAGCGCTTCTTCGCTGTGCGGAGCCTGCGGGGAAGTATGCCCGGTAAAAATCCCGATCCCTGCGTTGCTGCGACGCCTGCGCGAAGAAAACGTCAAGGCCCCGGACAGCCCCCATCAAGTGATGCGCGGCCAGGGCAGCAAGTATTCGCGCAAGGAGCGGTTCCTCTGGAACGCCTGGGCGAAGCTCAACAGTTCGCCGACGCTGTATCGCCTGTTCGGCTTCTTCGCCACCCGCTTGCGCGCCCTCACGCCGAGCAATGTCGGCCCGTGGACGCAAAATCACAGTGCTCCGAAACCCGCTGCCCGCACACTGCATGACATGGCCCGCGAGCACTTCGCCAAGGGAGACCGCTGATGAGCGCCAAGCAAAATATCCTCGCCAAACTGCGTAAAAGTCTGACAGGCACCACACCGGTGGCCGACAACTTTGATGTCGATCTGGTGACCCAGCCTTACACTTACGCTCCCGGGCAACGCATTGCGCAACTGCGCAAATTGATGGAGGCGGTGCACACGGAAATCCACCTGACGTCCGGTGAGCAATGGCCGGCGCTACTCGCGCAATTGCTGCGGGACCGCCAGTTACCGAGCCTGCTTTTCGCACCGACAACGCCCCACGGTCAACGCATCACACAACACTGGGCGAATAATCCCGATCTGCCGATGCTCAAGGCCTACGACCGCCCGGTTGAGGAATGGAAAGCCGAGCTGTTCAACGATACCCCGGCGAGCCTGACCGGCAGTCTCGGTGCCATCGCGGCGACCGGCAGCCTGATTCTCTGGCCGACACGGGAAGAACCACGTTTGATGAGCCTGGCGCCACCGGTGCATTTCGCGCTGCTCAAGGCCAGCGAAATTCGCGACAACTTTTATCAGGTGCAACAGGAGTTCGAATGGGCGCAAGGCATGCCGACCAACGCGTTGCTGGTGTCCGGCCCGTCGAAGACCGCCGACATCGAACAAGTCCTGGCGTACGGCGCCCACGGTCCGAAAGACCTGGTGGTGCTGATCCTGGAGGACCAATGAGTCTACCGGCCGCTTTCCTGCGCGATGCACAGCAACTGATTCCTCAAGAACGACGTTTCGACGACCCACTGTCGACCCTGGCCTTCGGCACTGACGCCAGTTTCTACCGGTTGATTCCGCAACTGGTGATCCGCGTCGAATCCGAAGATGAAGTGGTGGCGCTGCTGCAACTGGCGCAACGCGATCAGGTGCCGGTGACCTTCCGCGCCGCCGGCACCAGCCTATCTGGCCAGGCGATCAGCGATTCGGTGCTGATCGTGCTTGGGGATAACTGGAACGGTCGCGAGATCCGTAGGCAAGGCGCGCAAATCCGCCTGCAACCGGGGGTGATCGGCGCCCAGGCCAATGCCTGGCTGGCGCCGTTCGGACGCAAGATCGGCCCGGACCCGGCCTCGATCAATGCCTGCAAGATCGGCGGAATCGTCGCCAACAATGCCAGCGGCATGTGCTGCGGCACGGCGCAAAACACCTATCACACCCTGGCCGGCATTCGTCTGGTGCTGGCCGACGGCAGTCGTCTCGACACCGAAGATGCCGCCAGCGTTGCGGCCTTTCGCCAAAGCCACGCCGCCCTGCTGGAGCGCTTGGCAACTCTGGGGCGTGAGACTCGCGCCAACGCCGAGCTGGCTGCGAGAATCCGCCATAAATACCGTCTGAAAAATACCACTGGCCTGTCGCTCAATGCCCTGGTCGATTTCGACGAGCCTGTGGATATCTTGAGCCACTTGCTGGTGGGCTCCGAGGGCACTCTCGGATTCATCAGTGCCGTGACCTACGATACGGTGATCGACCACCCGAACAAGGCCTCGGCCCTGATTGTCTTCCCGGATGTCGAGACCTGCTGCAACGCGGTCTCCGTACTGAAAAGCCAACCGGTGTCGGCCGTGGAACTGCTGGATCGGCGCAGCCTGCGTTCAGTGCAGGACAAACCCGGCATGCCGCCTTTCGTACAGCACCTGTCGAACAATGCCTGCGCCTTGCTGATCGAATCCCGCGCCGCATCGCCCACATTACTGCACGAACAATTGGCGCAGATCATGCTGTCGCTGAAGGCGTTCCCGGTGGAAAAGCAGGTCGATTTCACCGAAGACCCGCAGGAAAACGCCCGTCTCTGGGCCATCCGCAAAGACACCTTCCCCGCCGTCGGCGCGGTGCGCAAGACCGGCACCACGGTGATCATCGAAGACGTCACCTTCCCGGTCGAACAACTGGCCATCGGCGTCAACCGCCTGATCGAGCTGTTCGACAAACATCACTACGACGAAGCAATCCTTTTCGGACACGCGCTGGAAGGCAATCTGCACTTTGTCTTCACCCAAGGCTTCAACAACGCGGAAGAAGTCGCACGCTACCAGGCGTTCATGGATGACGTGGCACAACTGGTGGCGGTGGAGTTTGGCGGTTCACTGAAGGCCGAACACGGTACCGGACGCAATATGGCGCCGTTCGTCGAGCTGGAATGGGGCAGTGATGCCTACCAGTTGATGTGGCAGCTCAAGCGTCTGCTCGATCCCAACAGCATTCTCAACCCGGATGTGGTGCTCAGCGAAGATCCGCAGATCCACCTCAAGCACCTCAAGCCATTGCCGGCCGCCGACGAGATTGTGGACAAGTGCATCGAGTGCGGCTTTTGCGAACCGGTCTGCCCGTCGAAAGGCCTGACCCTGAGCCCGCGTCAACGCATCGTGATCTGGCGCGACATTCAGGCGAGAAAACGTGCCGGTGTCGATACCGCCGAACTCGAAGCCGCGTACGAATACCAAGGCATCGACACCTGCGCCGCCACCGGCCTGTGCGCGCAACGTTGCCCGGTAGGCATCAATACCGGCGAACTGGTGAAAAAACTGCGCAGCCGCAAGGCAACGCATACGAAAACCGCCATCTGGCTTGAAGGAAACTTCGCCATGGCGCTGCAAGGGGCGCGCTTCACCCTGCACGTCGCCAATGGTGCACGTCTGTTGCTGGGTGCACCGCGACTGGCAAGACTTTCCGCTGCCGTAACCAGGTTGTCCAAGGGGCAAGTCCCGTTGTGGACCAACGCCATGCCCCAGCCTGAACGGCCGATCCGCTTCAGCCCGGCGATCACCGATGAGCGTCCGCGGGTGGTGTACCTGGCCGCGTGCGTATCACGGGCCATGGGGCCCGCAGCAGGTGACAAGGAGCAAATGTCACTGCACGACAAGACCCGAGGCCTGCTGGAAAAGGCCGGTTATCAGGTAGTTTTCCCGGACAACCTGGACAGCCTGTGCTGCGGCCAGCCGTTTGCGTCCAAAGGCTACGCCGAGCAAGCCGAACACAAACGCCAGGAACTGATTGGCGCCTTGCTTCACGCCAGCCGCGGTGGGCTCGACCCGATCTACTGCGACACCAGCCCATGCACCTTGCGCCTGGTTCAGGATCTGGGCGAAGCCCGTCTGGACCTGTACGACCCGGTGCGCTTCATCCGCACGCATTTGATGGATCGCCTGGAGTTCACACCTCAGGAAGCACCGATCGCCGTGCACTTGACCTGCAGCACCCAGCACCTTGGGGAAAGCCAGGGGCTGATCGACCTGGCGCGCAAATGCAGCCAAAACGTGGTTATTCCCGAAGGTATTCATTGCTGCGGTTTCGCCGGAGACAAGGGCTTCACCACGCCGGAGTTGAACGCCCATTCACTGCGCACGCTCAAGGACGCGGTGCAACAATGCAGCGAAGGGGTATCTACCAGCCGCACCTGTGAGATCGGTCTGACGCAACATGGCGGCATTGACTACCACGGACTAGTCTATCTCGTGGACCGCGTTACCCAGGCTAGGGTGCCCTGATAGCAGGATCTACAGGAAGGTGCATAGATGTACATTCCTTTACTCTACTTGCCGGAATCGACAGCTCTACAGTAGAAAAACAGAACCCTGACGTGCCGCCGCAGTTCACTGATCAAGTCCCGCTAATGCGGGACTTTCCCAACACTCGGTAGTCCGATTTGATGGCCAGCAAAGCCTGGCTCTTCAGTCCAAGGAGATACACATGAATCGTTCTGTGCTTTTAGGTTTGTTCGTTGCAGCTTCCATGATGGCTTCCACTTCGTTTGCGGCCGAAAAAGACCAATGCGCGGTCAATCTGCAAACCATCGAAAACGCGAAGGCACAGATTCCTCCCGAAATGGCTGAGCAAGTAGCGGACTCTGTCGAGAAAGCCCAAGCCGACCATGTAAAAGGCACCAAAAAAGGTATTGATGATTGCGTCGCCGAGACCAACCAAACCATCCAGGACCTCAAGAACGCGAGCAAAGGCGGGAAGTAACTCTCAGCTCAGTGCCAGCCTTCGGGTTGGCCTTCCGGGCCTTGTTGGCGTACATCAACAACGGAGTACTGGCAGCCGGGTGTTCAAAGCCCGGCTGCGTCCGATACGAAGCAAACCTAAACCCGCCAGTTGCGGGTTTTGTTGCATCTGGGGTCTGGAAATGTGTAACCGTGCGCATCGCTGGAAAAGCTCGACACGTTTTCCGAAAAAAACGAATTCTTGCGTTGCGTCGTAGTCTTTTAGATAGGCCCCATCAATCGTGGCTGTTTTTCGGGCTCGGCCTGGCCGCCCGCTCATACGTCAACACCGAGACCATCCGATCCAGGAGATATCCATGAAACGTACCGCACTCGCTGGTCTGTTCATTTCCGCTGCAATGCTCGCCTCTCCTGTATTTGCTGCGGACAACAACCTTTGTACGAGCAAGCTGCAAGAGCTCAAAGGCAAAGTGAATGCGCTGCCGGCGACCTCCGGAAACACCACAATGGAGATCAAAAGACTGATGTCCAGCGCCGAAGCCTCACAAGCCTCCGGAGACGACAAGAAATGCGTCACCGAAGCCATCCAGGCATTGGCACTCGCTGACAAACAGCGCAACGAGCCCAACCCATAATTTGTGCTGGCCAACCTTCGGGTTGGCCTTCTGAGTCACGTTGACGTACACTGTACAGGCTTGTTGCTCACTTGATTCAAAGAGCACCAGGCTCGGGGCCGTTTAGGATTCGACGCCGGTTGCGAAACTTTAGGTGCATGCCGAGTTGGTAACAGAACTCGTAAATCCACTGTTGCAACTTCCTATAGTTGCCAATGACGAAACCTACGGGGAATACGCTCTCGCTGCGTAAGCAGCCTTAGCCCTTCCCTCCTGGTACCTTCGGGTCCAGCAATCATCAGGGGATGTCTGTAAACCCAAAGTGATTGTCATATAGAACAGAATCGCCGTGCAGTACGTTGTGGACGAAGCGGCTAAAACTTACACAACTCGCCCAAAGCACCCTGCCCGTCGGGTCGCTGAGGGTTAACTTAATAGACACGGCTACGCATGTAGTACCGACAGCGGAGTACTGGCGGACGGGGGTTCAAATCCCCCCGGCTCCACCAAATAGCAATCTAGACCTGTCTCAGACAGTCTACGAAACACCCAAGAAGCCCGCCCCGTGCGGGCTTTCTTGTTTCTGGCTGTACCTCCTTGCCTACCCCTATAAACATTGCCCGCGTGTCCTGCCATGTACCGTTCAAAAAAAATTGAACCTAGGGGATACATGCATTGAAGCGTAGCGAAATCAAGCGCCGCCCATTGGCTGACACGGTCATTTCAACCCTCGAACCGGAGGTAAAGGAATACCGAGAAAATGACGGCGACAGCTTTTACCTGCGCGTGCGACCAGACGGGAACAAATCTTGGCAACTGCGCTACAAGAAAGCTGACGGAAAATGGTCGTGGCTGGGATTAGGTAGCTATCCAGCAGTCAGCGGCGCAATAGCCCGCAAGAAGGCTGCCGAATTGCGAGCAGACGCTGCACAAGGTAGTAACCCACTTGCAACCAAGCGTGCCAGAAAAGCGGCCGAAGACGAGGCTGCCGGTCGTACTTTTGAGTCGCTTGCCCGCGAATGGTACGCGGCCAAGCGTAAGAGCTGGAGCGATGGCACCGCGGTACGAACCATTGGAGCCTTGGAGCTTCACGTATTCCCGGTATTTGGCAAACGCATCTATCGCGAAATCCTGCCAATGGAGTGGATGGAGTTTTTGCGAGCGATGGAGCAGAAAGGAATCATCGAACAGACCAGCCGCGTCCGTGGTATGTGCCGGGAAATTTATGACCTTGCACGCGTTACCGGTCGTGCAACACATAACCCACTGGAGGGGCTGCACAAATTTCTTCAGACCAAGGCCGCTGAGAACTATGCCCATGTATCCCCAGAGGAGTTACCGCCACTTCTTCGGGCTATCCGTGCGTACCCGAGCGCCACTGATATTCGTATTGGCCTTCACCTTCTTTCCATGCTCGCTTGTCGCCCCTCTGAATTACGCGAAGCGCGCTGGTCAGAGTTCGATCTGGACAAGGCACTGTGGTCGATCCCCGCTGAGCGAATGAAACGTCGGCGTGAACATCTGGTGCCGCTACCAACCCAAGCTGTCGATCTGCTGCGCAATTTGCAGACGCTCACTGGGGCCTATCCGATGTTGTTCCCTGGTCGGAGCGATACGACCAAAGCCCGCTCCAATACAGTGTTCCTAATGGCTTTGCGTCGACTTGGGTATGAAGGTCGCCAAACCGGACACGGTTTCCGTCATATCGCCTCGACGATTTTGAACGAGCACGGGTTTGACGAAAACCATATCGAAGCCCAGCTCTCTCATGTCAAAGAGGGAATCGCAGGCGTCTACAACAAAGCGATCTACCTTCCTCAGCGGACAATCATGATGCAATGGTATGCGAACTATCTCGATAGCATGGCTGGTGATGCTTTCGTCTAATTTGATTTCGGCAGCGTGCAGACTTTGGACTTTCTGGGGCCGCGTAGACAAATATAGACTTAACCCTATCCGCGTTAACTACCGGCCCATGACTGGACACTGAATGAACAAGCTAAAAAACTGGTCCGTACTGAAAGGCATAAAAGGACTTGAACCGTATCACTACGACACCTGCTTCCCACCTAAGTGGTTCGATTTGGACAACTATAAAAACATAGTTAGCAAGTCCAGCAAGGATTGGTACGAAGCGATCATGACTCGAAATTTTGTCAATATAAAACTAAAAAACATCGTTACAGATGATGAAAGCTGGATAGCTTTATTCGTGATGTCGTTCAGTCAAGCACAAGACACACTCGCTTCCCTTAACAAAAATAAGGAAGAAAACGATAATCTGGAAACCGCGATAATTAACATGGATGCCTTTGACTACGCTGAAATCCTTGGCGCATATGCGTACAACGCCCCTGACATATTATTTGGCGACATAGTCCACGCGGACAGTTTTATGTCCAGATGCCCGCCCAGTGACGCAAGTGAATCTGTAAGAAACCAATAAGAAAAAATCACGTATGTTCCCGTATGGGACATGCCAAGCGAATCAGAGCGCAATTATTTTTCTCGCTACAACAAGCTTGCACCTGTCCTGCTTGACATTACAGCTCCAGACGAAGTTATAGCCAAGTCAGCCGTAGCATTTGCAAGATCAATAAGAGAGCGCTTTGACCTCTCAAATCTGAAGCAAAAAATATCAACCAAAGACTTTGAAAAATGGTCGGAACAAAGACTTCTTGCTTATATCGACCTGGAGCTTTGGTTCGGGGCTATTGGTGAAAAGCCTGCTGCCCACAAAATTGCAGACCTACTATTTCCTGACAAAGTCGATGTTGACATCTCCGAATACGTGCGAAAAACGGTTAGAAAGAATGCCCAAATACTAATGCGCGCAGACACATACAACGCTTTGACCGCTCAATCTGGCGCAAATATTTAGCTATGAATTATTCCGGAGACTTTCTGAACAGCGAAGCTTCCGGAAACAATTCCAAAAAAAATTTTCCGGACACCAGCAACAACCGCTAACTTCCGGACAAAATCAGGCCTTATCGGCAACCTACCGAAAAAGTTCGTCAGAGTATTAAATCTGTATCCGCCCGAACCTATAGCCGGATACAAACATGTACAACATCCCACCAATTCAAGCTGAAAGCACTTTGTCCGCCATTCAGCATTTCGATCCTTTCACCATAATCATTCGTATGCCTGAATTGGAGGCCATGACCGGCCTCGCCCGCCCAACCGTCTACAAGCGACTGAAGGACGACCCAACCTTTCCACGCCCAGTACCGCTGAGTAATAGCAAGTCGCGTGGTTCGCCGGTTGGCTTTGTGCTGGCCGAAGTACAGGATTGGGTTCGCCAGCGCATTGCCCTGCGCAACGAGGGTGTCTGAAATGAAAAAGTTCACGATCCCCGTCGAGCGATTCGCTAGCAAGATCCAGCAATTTGGGGATCTTCCGTTTCAAACGGAGGCAGTGAAAAAACCAGTCTCTCGCTGGTGGCTCATTGGCGCTATGAAAAGCCAGGAGCCTATCAACACCTCACCAGTTTTGCGGGACCAACTGCAGTTCACCCTCGGCCTGGTGGATGTGTGTCCATGAGAATTGCACACCCATTCCTTCCGCTTGCCATGCATCCCCGTAAGAGTTATGGTTTGCCCGTCGCTGCAAATTCAGCGACCGGGTTTGGCGACCCGAGTACTGTTAGGCGCACAGGCGCCCCCATAACGATTGCAGGCGCTTTTTTTGTGCCCGCACATCCTGTTTATGGTGGCTGTGCGCGGGAGACCTTCGGGTCTGCCGGGTTCCTAACGTCCCGGTTCGCCAACCTGCGCACAGCTGCCACCCTAAATCGTTTGGCGACGGTCAGTGGCAGCTCCAACACCACGTTAGGAGTACCACCGATGACTACCCTCATTCCGTCCAAAGTTCGCGCACTAGCTCACCGCCGAATGGCCTTGAGCGCCCTCCGTGCAAACTCCTCCCTTTCAGTTCGTTTGAAACGCTACAACCACCATATGGACCTAGTCCGCGCCCTGGAATCCCAAGGGGCTGCGCAATGAATCTACAGACCCACCAAATCGCCGACGAAGCTATCAACCTGATTGACGCCACCCACGACCACATCGGCTGGCTGACCGCCCTGATAACCGCCATTCGCGCCGATGCGCAACACAACAAGGGTCGTGACCTCGAAAAACTGACCGGTTTTGGCCAGTTCCTGGGCAATGATTGGAAGCACTATCTGGACGGGCAATCCAAGCGTTTGCGTGGTCAGTTGGATGTGGTGGAGGTGTCGCTTTGAATACCCTCAACTGCACGCCCGATACACCGATTATCGACCTGAACAGCGATCAGCGCCGCACGCTGATTGATCTCATTGAAGTTGAGCGCAATCACGCTTCTCACTGGTGGACGATGCTCAACGAAATGCGCTGCCACGGTGAGTTACCACATTGGGTGAAAGAGCAAGAAGTCGGGGCTGCCCCGGATCATGACCGTTGGTTAACTGATTGCTCCCACATCAACAAAGCGTTGTTCGGGCGTGCCTCTGTGCGCGGTGAAGCCAGCCAGCCGATGTTTCGCTGCCACCCTGAACTGAGGGGCTAAATCATGACGAATTTTCAACACTGCCAATCGGCGGTGACGCCCTCGGCTTGCCTGAAGAATGTCACCGGGCCGGCTGATGCCATCCATCACAAGGCCGTACCAGTCCAGTTTCGTGACGCGCTTCAGTCCGTTTATGGCCCGCTCGATTGGCTGCCGGAGCCAGACGGCGCAATTCATCGTTTCCATGTTCCCGGCGACAAGCAGGGCAGCGAAAACGGCTGGTATGTCTTGTACCTGGACGGAATCGCGTCGGGCGCGTTTGGCAGCTGGAAAGTGGGCAGCACCAGCACCTGGTGCTGCCGTGAACCGGCCGATCCGCGTGAAGCCGAGCAAGTGCGCCACCACATCGGGCAGGCCAAACGCCAACGCGAAGCCGAGCAGCAACAGCGCCAACTCAAGGCAGCCATTCGCGCTCGGCGTTGGTGGCGCGATGCGCGGCGCGCTGATCCTGCCCACCCGTACCTGATCGCCAAGGGCATCCATCCGCATGGCCTGCGCCAGAGTGGTAATGCCTTGTTGGTGCCGCTGTATGCGGCAGGTGAGCTGGTCAACCTGCAGCGCATTACCAGTGACGGCAGCAAACGCTTTCTGGCAGGTGGTCGGATCAAGGGCAGCTATTCGCCACTGGGCGTCATCGTGCCGGGCCAGCCCTTGTGCATCTGCGAGGGCTGGGCCACGGGCGCCACGCTGCATCAGCACGGCTACGCCGTGGCCTGCGCCATGAACAGCGGCAACCTCAAACCTGTAGCGCTCGCCCTGCGTGCCCGCTACCCAGAACAGCCAATCCTCATCGCCGGCGACGATGACCGGCTCACCGACGGCAATCCCGGGCGCACCGCCGCCAATGTCGCCGCCGCGATGGTGGGTGGCCAAGTGGCGTTCCCGGAATGGCCAGAAGACGCCCCCGCCGACCTCACCGACTTCAACGACCTCGCCAATTGGAAACGCGCCCATGTCCCTGCCTGACAGCAACGTCATCAGCCTTCGGCCCGATGCGCCGACCATTGCGCCTGAGCGCCCCTGCTGGGCCGTGTACGAGCAGTGGGTCACCAATGAGAAGGGCCGCAAGTTGCGTCCGGGGGTGTACCGCCACGGGTTCAAACGCGCAGCGGGCCAAGATGAGGACGACGCCGACAACGACACCAACGACCGCCCGATCATTGATGAATGGATCGCCAGCCCGGTGACCGTGACAGCGCGGACCACCAACAGCGATGACGGCAGCGAGGGACGTTTGCTGCGCCTGTGCACCGACAGCGGCATCAAGGAATGGATCATCCCCATGGAGGTGTTCGGTGGCAGTGGCGAGGATGCCCGCCGCCAGCTGTTCGGCATGGGCGTCATCATCGCGTTGAAAAAACGCGGCGCCTTCATGGAGTACCTGCTAGAGCAACGCCCAGAAGAACTCTTCGCCACCACCAGCCGTCCGGGCTGGCACGAGTCGGGCGCGTTTGTCTTGCCCGGCCGCACCCTCGGCAGCGACAAGGTGCGTTATCAGGCCAGCGGCAAAGGCCAGAACCTGTTCAGCGTGCGTGGCGAGCTGGCGCTCTGGCAAAGCGAAGTCGCCGCCAAGTGCGCGGGCAATCCGGTGCTGACGTTGGCCATCGGTTGTGCGCTGGCCGGACCACTGCTGAGTCTGGTCGGCGTGCTCGGCGGCGGTGTGCACCTGGTGGGCGACAGTTCCAGCGGTAAGTCCCTGGCGCAGTTGATTGGCTCGTCGGTGTGGGGTGACCCCGGCGTGTTCGCCGCCAGTTGGGACGTGACCAAGGGCGGCTTGGAGATCGAGGCCGCCGGGCGCAATGACACCCTGTTGCCGCTGGACGAAATCAAGCGCGCCGATCCGAAGCGTGTCCAGGAGATGGCCTACTCACTGGCCAACGGTCAGGGCAAAGGCACCATGACCCGCGAGCGTGAAGGTCGCGCTAAATTGAGCTGGCGCCTGCTCACCCTGTCGAGTGGCGAACGCTCCCTCTCCGAGCACGCCGCCATTTCCGGTAATGCCGCCCATGCCGGTGCTGAACTGCGCATGGTCGATGTGAATGCCGGCACTCGGGCCCACCGCGCCTTCGATGAGCTGCACGGGCTGGAGGGGGCCGACTTCCACCGCCTGCTCACCGTGGCCGTGAGTGCCCACCATGGCCACTTGGGGTCCGCGTTCGTCGAGCAACTGCTCGCCAGCGACGACCGCCCCGGCCTGCTGGAAAACTTCGCCAACGTACGCGGCAAGTTTGTCGAGGACAACGCACAGGCCGGCCGTGTGGCCGACCGCTTCGCCGTGATCGCCCTGGCTGGGGAAATGGCCATCGCCTACGGCCTGTTGCCTTGGGTACCGGGCAGTGCCCTGATCGACTGCCAGTTGCTGTATGGCGAGTGGCTGGCGCGGGTCGGCAGCGGCAATGCCGAAGACCGGCAGATCCTCGCCGGCATCCTCGACTTCATCGACAAGCACGGCAGCAGTCGCTTCTCCGACGTGGATGACCACACACCCGACTCCAAGGTGTTCAACCGCGCCGGGTATTGGGAAGTATCCCTGGGCAAACGCCTGTACCTGTTCAACAAGTCGGCGCTGGTCGAGGCGGCCAACGGCTATGGCCTCAGTCGTGTGGTCAAGGCACTGGACGGGGTCGGCGCGTTCGCCAAGCGCGACACCGACAGAGACAGTCGCAAGACCAAAAAATATCGCCTGCCCGGTGGCGGATCGGCGCGCCTGTATGTCGTCGATGCCGAAGCCATGGACCTGGAAGCCGCCAGTGTATGACCACTCAACACCCATGGCCGACTTCACAGGAACCTAGTTTTGTGGGGAACGCGGGGAACAGTGGGAACAACCAATGTTTCCGGGGCGTTGGGGCGTTCCCCCTTATAGAGATGTTGGGGAACAGGGGGAACACACACCTGTTTTTCTATAAACGACCCTGTTTCTGCCCAGCGATTTGGTGGGAGGTGCTCGGCACATAGGGCTTGGCCAGCCGCCGATCCACCTCACTTATTATTTTTTGGAGAACTTAAGTCAACTCCAACAGCAGCTCGACGAGTCTGCCATGGTGGAAGTCGAGTCTTTTTGAGGAAGCCGGCGCAGAGATCACGGTGATATCCGGTAGGAAACATGCGAGCGGTGCCGAAGCTCCATGAACTTGGCCTTCGTGCTGGCCTGGCCGCATCCACGGCGCCGCCACTGTCCCGTTCTGAGACAGTTGTACAGGTTCGATACAGCCCTCGCTTCGCCATTTCTGCTCAGGTCGCCAACCCGGCAGGTCAGGCACCCAGCGCCTGCAGCACTTTCGGCGAGGCTGGCACAGGCGTTGCTCCGGGGTCAGGTACAAGACCCACAACAACAAGGCCTCGCCCATGGAAAACCTACCGCTGCATCCCAAGACCGTCGAATTCCTCTCCAGGCAACCGCGTATGCTGATCGGCGCCGAATGGATGGACGCCACCAGCGGCGCGACCCTGCCGGTGCGCAACCCGGCCACTGGCAACGTCCTGCTGGAAGTGCCGTCCGCCAACCATGTCGATGTGGACCGTGCAGTGCAGGCCGCGCGCCGCGCCTTCGACAACTCCACCTGGAGCCGTATGCGTCCGCGCGAGCGGCAGAACCTGCTTTGGCGCCTGGCCGACCTGATCGAGCGCGATGCCCAAATGATCGCCGAGCTCGAATGCCTGAACAACGGCAAGAGCGTGCAGGTGGCACGCTTGGTGGACGTGCAATTGTCCATCGACTCCCTGCGTTACATGGCCGGATGGGCTACCAAACTCTCGGGCAGCACAGTGGAACCGTCCCTGCCACTAATGCCCGACAGCGACTTCCACGCCTTCATCCGTCGCGAGGCCGTGGGTGTGGTCGGCGCCATCGTCGCCTGGAACTTCCCCTTCCTGCTGGCTTGCTGGAAACTCGGTCCGGCCCTGGCCACCGGTTGCAGCGTGGTACTCAAGCCGGCCGACGAAACCCCGCTGAGCGCCCTCAAGTTGGGTGAACTAGTGCTGGAGGCCGGTTATCCCGCCGGGGTGTTCAACGTGGTCACCGGCACTGGCCTCAACGCTGGCGCCGCGCTGACCAGCCACCCGGGCGTGGACAAGCTGACCTTCACCGGATCCACGGAAGTGGGCAAACAGATCGGTAAAGCGGCCATGGACAACATGACCCGCGTCACTCTGGAGCTGGGCGGCAAATCGCCCACCATCGTCCTGGCCGATGCCAACCTGCAGGTGGCCGCCGCCGGTGCTGCCAGCGCCATCTTCTTCAACCAAGGCCAGGTGTGCTGCGCCGGCTCGCGCCTGTACGTGCAGCGCAAGCACTTCGACCGGGTGGTGGGTGACATCGTCGACATCGCCAACGACATGAAGCTTGGCAACGGACTCGACCCGAGCGTGGCCATGGGACCGCTGATCTCCGCCAAGCAACAGGATCGGGTGCACAACTACATCCAGATGGGTTGTGATTTGGGTGCCACCGTCGCCTGCGGTGGCGAAAAGTTCGGCCCCGGCTACTTCGTAAAACCCACGGTGATCGTTGACGTCGACCAGAAACATCGCCTGGTCCAGGAGGAAATTTTCGGCCCGGTACTGGTGGCCATGCCCTTTGACGACATTGACGAAGTCGTGCGTCTGGCCAACGACAACCCCTACGGCCTGGGAGCCAGCATCTGGTCCAATGACATGGGCGAGGTACATCGCATGATCCCGCGCATCAAGTCCGGCTCGGTCTGGGTCAACTGCCACAGCGCTCTCGACCCGGTGCTGCCCTTCGGCGGCTACAAACTCTCCGGCGTCGGTCGCGAAATGGGGGCGACCGCCATTGACCACTACACAGAGCTGAAAACCGTAATGATCAAGTTGTAACCCCTTTCAGGCCGGGGACCGCCCCTCAAGGCCCCTGCCTGTTTTTTATTTTGGGTCGTGCACCATCGCTCGCCCACCACAATTTCAAGGAAACTCACATGCCGAAATATGTCATCGAACGGGTAATCCCGGGGGCCGGGAAGTTCTCCGCCGAAGAGCTCAAAGCCATTTCGCAGAAGTCGTGTGCTGTGCTCGGCACAATGGGACCGCAGATCCAGTGGCTGCACAGCTATGTGACGGACGACAAGGTTTACTGCCTGTACATCGCGGCGAACGAACAGTTGGTTCGTGAACACGCCGCACAAGGCGGCTTCCCGGCCAATAGCGTGGCAGAAGTGCTTGAGACCATCGACCCCGGTACCGCCGAATAGTATCGCCGCCCCGTAGGCAAGGCCGCCGTTCCTGTTGAAAGGCGGCATTGCCTCCAGCGCTAATTCTCCTCCATTCCCTTCAGTTTGCGGTACAGCGTCGCCCGCCCTATCCCGAGGCTGCGCGCGGCGGCCGAGAGGTTGCCACCGTTCGCGTCCACCGCCGCCTTGATCGCACGCAGCTCCGAGACCTGCAGGGTATCCCCCGCCTGCGGCTGCGGTGTCCCTGCCGTTGACCCGAGCTGAACTTCACAATCCTCCAGTACGTCGTCAGGCAGGTGCTGCAGGTCGATTTCCCCGTCGCTCTCGGCCAAGGCAGCAGCCAGGCGCAGGGTCTGGTTAAGCTGGCGGACATTTCCCGGCCAACGGTAGATCAACAGCGCCTGCAGCGCGGCTTTGCTCAGGCTGAGCGGTTTGTGTGCGGTGGTTGCGGCGTACAACAGGTGCTGGATCAGCGCTTCGAGGTCGCGGCGCTCGCGCAGGGCTGGCAGGAATACGCGCAGGCCATTGATGCGGTAATAAAGATCCTCGCGAAAGCCTTGGTTGGCGCTGAGCTGCTTGAGATCTCGGTGGGTGGCGCAGATCAGCGCGCAGTCCACCTTGATCACCTGGCTGCTGCCAAGTCGGCTAAGGCTTCGCTCCTGCAACACGCGCAGCAGGCGACCTTGCAGTTCCAGGGGCATGTCGCCGATCTCGTCGAGAAACAGGGTGCCCTTGTGCGCCTGTTCTATCTTGCCGCTGGCGCCCCCCTTGCGACTGCCGGTAAAGGCACCTTCGACGTGACCAAACAGTTCCGATTCGATCAGGCTGGCCGGGATGGACGAACAGTTGATCGCGACGAAGGCCTCGCCAGCGCGGCGACTGCCTTCGTGCAGCAGACGGGCGAAGACCTCCTTGCCCGTGCCGGTTTCGCCGTTGATCAGCACCGGGATGTCATGGGAGAAGGCCTTGCGTGCCCGGGTCAGAGCGTCCTGCAAGGCCGAATCCTGCAAGCAGGGGCCGGGCTCGGACGAGGGCAACTGCTCGACGGTAGTTGCAGCCATAGGAGTCGAACGCGGCACCCGCGTCATTTTCTGGTCGGGACTCAGAGTGATGCAGGCGTGTAGTTCGCCGCTGTGGTGGCTGCGCAAGCGCAGCGGCGCACTGAGATCGTGGCGGCAATAGCAGGTGGCATGGACGAAAGGCACGTCGAACAGCTCGGCGAAATCCAGGCCGGACTGAATCTCGCCAAGCTTCAATAACTGTCCGGCGATGCGGTTGGCGCAGCGCAGCTTACCGGCCGGATCGAAGGCCAGCAGGCCTTCCAGTGGCGTACCGAGAATGTCCAGGCGGTGGTGTAGGTGCACCAGCAGCACATCACCCAGCTGGGCGAACATGCGGTTTTCGATGGCACGAGCGGCAAACACCAGGGAATCCAGGGTGTACACCGAGGGCACGCCGTGTTTGCTGCTGGCGTCCAGCACCCCGACGATGCCGCCATCCAGGCCGAAAATCGGCGTGGCCAGGCAGGAGAACCGGCGAGCCTCCTCCAGGTAATGCTCCTCGCCGACGAAAAACACCGAGTCGCGCTCGCTCAGGGCGCAGCTCGGCGCGGTGGTGCCAACGTTCTGCTCGGAAATCTGCGCCCCGACACGAAATACCTGGTTCAACTCACGGTTGTCGGTGCTGCGCCGGCCTAGGCTGCTGACCACCACTCCTTCCAGATCGATGCAGGCCAGCACCCAGTCCTTCGGCGACAGGGCGACATGCAGTTGCTCCATTTCCGGGGTGGAGCACTTAAGCAGCAGGTGATTACTTTCAGCTATTTGTGCACCGCTGGCGACCACCGGGGCATCGAACAGCAGACTGTCGCGCTGACACAGACCGTAGTTCTGTGAGCGCTGCCAGGATCGCGCGACCACTTGGGAATCGACGAAACGCTTGCGCGAAGGGGGCGTCGTAGGGGTGTTGCTGGATTTGTGCATGGCATGCGTCTCGGGGGCGAATGTCTCGAACTGGGCCAGCCCGGCCCCAAGCCACTGTCTCAATTTGAGGCAGCGATACAACGGGACAAATCCTGCGCTTCGTTCGATAACTCTTATTTTTATTCAAATTATTGATTTTCAAGAGTTTTTTATAAAAAACAAAAAACTGGCACAGGCTCTGCTCAATGACTTCACGTTAGTCCGGTATGCGCTCCGGCACTAAGTTTGATCATAAACAAAAACAATAAAGGTGATGTTATGAAAATGAGCACAGAGCCAGCTCGCCTCAGCCCTGCGTGGTTGCCACGCGAGCTCCGTCCAGCTTATCTGTTGCATGCTTCGCTATTGGGCCTGCTCTTCGGTTTCTCCGGCAGCGCCTCGGCGGTGGACGTTGATGCTGGCGATTACACTGCCCTTCCGGCAGGCACCAACCTGGGCTTGCTCTATTACCAACACACCGAACGCAATGCCCTATACGCCGACAGCCACAAGGTACCGATCAAAGCTGGCCTGGATTCAGATGTAGGCATCCTGCGGGGTGTCCACTTTATGCAGCTCGGCGATTACATTGTCGACCCACAGTTTCTCCTGCCGTTCGGCAATGTGCGAGCCAAGGACGATTTGCAGGATCTTGGCAGTGACAGCGGCACCGGCGACTTGATCCTCGCCGCCACGGTCTGGCTACTGAATCAGCCTGAACAGCGCCGCTACTTCGGCATCACTCCTTTCCTCTACGTGCCCACCGGCAGCTATGACAAACATAGCGCGATCAACCTCGGCGAGAATCGCTGGAAGTTCGCTTTGCAAGCCGGCTATATCACCGGGCTGACCGACAAGCTGACCCTCGATCTGGTGGGCGATGTGACGGTATTTGGCGACAACGACGAATACGGTAATTCCAGCGCCACCCAAAAACAGGATCCGCTTTATCAAGGCCAGGCTTTTCTGCGCTACAACTTTACCGAGCGCTTCGATGTGCGTGCCGGGATTTCGAAGCTCTGGGGCGGCGAAAGCGAAATCAATGACCTGGGCATGGACGACAAGCCCGGCACCAGCAAATACACAGTGGGGACATCCTACTTCGTCACTCCGAGCACCCAGCTGATGGTCAATTATGGCCAAGACATCTCCGTAGACAACGGCTTCAAGGAGGACAAACGCATCAATCTCCGCGTTCTGCAAATGTTCTAGCTTTCACGCGCCATTCCCCGCGCAGAAAGCGCGCAAAGCGACCCACCTCCAACAAGTACAAAAGGAGTCTTGCGTAATGATCAAGACGCAGTCAGCACCTCTGATTTTCGCTAGCCTGGCCTTGGCCCTGCTGGCTCCCCTGGTTGGCGCCAGCCAAGTCGACCAAGCCGCCATCATCGCCAGCGAGAACGACGGCAGCCAGTGGCTCAGCCATGGTCGCACCTATGATGAGCAGCGCTTCAGCCCGCTCAAGCAGATCAATGAGCAAAACGCCAACCAACTGGGTCTGGCCTGGCACATCGATCTCGACAACCACCGTGGCCTGGAAGCCACGCCGCTATTCTCTGACGGCGTGCTTTACGCTTCTTTGTCCTGGAGTCGCGCCATCGCCGTCGACGTCAAGACCGGCAAAGTGTTGTGGACATTCGACCCCCAGATTGACCGCGGCAAAGCTCGCGATGCCTGCTGCGACGCAGTCAACCGCGGTGTCGCGCTGTGGAACGGTAAGGTCTACATCGCTACCCTCGACGGCCGCCTTATCGCACTCGATGCCAAGAACGGCCAACAGGTGTGGAGCCAGCAGACAACCGACAACAGCCTGCCCTACACCATTACCGGTGCACCACGGGTCGTTAAAGGTAAGGTGATCATCGGCAACGGCGGTGCCGAATACGGTGTGCGCGGTTACTTTTCTGCCTACGACGCCGAAAACGGCAAGATGGAGTGGCGCTTCTATACAGTGCCGGGCGATCCGAACAAGCCCTATGAGCACCCGGAACTGGCCGAGGCAGCCAAGACCTGGACCGGCGACCAGTACTGGAAACTCGGTGGTGGCGGCACAGTGTGGGACAGCATGGCCTACGACCCGCAGCTCGACCTGCTCTATATCGGCACCGGCAACGGTTCGCCGTGGAACCGCAATATCCGCAGCCCACAAGGCGGCGACAACCTCTACCTGTCATCGATCCTGGCCATCCACCCAGACAGCGGCCGCCTTGCTTGGCACTATCAGGTGACACCGGGCGATTCCTGGGACTTTACCGCCACCCAGCAGCTCACCCTGGCCGAGCTCGAAATTGGCGGCAAACCGCGCAAAGTGATCATGCAGGCGCCGAAGAACGGTTTCTTCTATGTGCTTGACCGTGAGACCGGCCAACTGATCTCCGCTGAAAAATTCGGCAAAGTGACCTGGGCCGAGAAGATCGACATGGCGACCGGCAAACCGGTGGAAGCACCGGGCGTGCGCTACAAAGACAAACCCATAGTGATGTGGCCGAGCCCGTTCGGTGCCCACGGTTGGCACTCGATGTCGTTCAACCCGCAGACCGGCCTTGTGTACATCCCCTATCAGGAGATTCCAGGCGTCTATCGCAACGAAGGCAAGGACTTCACCAAGCGCAAGGCATTCAACACCGGCGCCGGGTTCTCCGACGCCACCGAGATCCCGCGCGAGGTGGTGTCCGGCGCGTTACTGGCCTGGGATCCGGTGAAGCAAAAAGAAGCCTGGCGTGTGCCCTACCCGCACTACTGGAATGGCGGCACCCTGAGCACCGCGGGCAATCTGGTGTTCCAGGGCACGGCCGACGGCAACCTCATCGCCTACTCTGCTGACAAGGGCAAGAAACTGTGGTCCTTCGCGGCCCAGACCGGCATCGTCGCTGCCCCCATCAGTTATCGTTTCGAAGGTGAGCAGTACATTGCCGTAATGGCTGGTTGGGGCGGTGTCGCGCCTTTGATCGGCGGTGATGCGGCTAATGCGCCGGGGGTGGGCAACGTCAGTCGCCTGTTGGTGTTCAAACTCGGCGGCACGGACTCTCTACCGCCATTACCGGAGAAAGCGCAGGTCGTCAGCCGCATACCGAAACCGGTCGACGTGTCCGCCACAGACCTCGCCGCAGGCCAACAGATGTTCGGCACCTATTGCTCCGTCTGCCACGGCGTGGGCGCAATCAGCGGCGGATTGATTCCCGACTTACGCAAATCCGACGAGGCGCGGCGTGGCCTGTTCCAACAGATCGTCCTTGACGGTGTTCTGAAGCCTTTGGGCATGCCTTCTTTCAAAGACACGTTGGAGCCCGCCGAAGTCGAGAAAATCAAGCAATACGTGATGAGTCGGGAATACGCGGACTACCTCAAGGTACAACAGTCGGCCAAGGCAGCGCCGTGATTGCACTGAAGTAACGCAATGGTGGCGAGCCGGCGTGACCGGACTCGCCAAGATGTCGAGCAAGGATGCGAACAGCTTTTTCAAGATTAACCATCCAACAACAATGAGGAACTCGATCATGTGGATTAAACCTGCCTACACCGACCTGCGTATCGGCTTTGAAGTCACCATGTATTTCGCCAGCCGCTGACCCGTGAGCGTGGTGCCGTGCGCGGCTCCACTCCACAGGCATGGCACCACATCAATTTGGCCCCGGTGCGCCGGGGCACTTTTTGCGCAATCGCACCCTGACGCGATTGTTTGTCGGAACAAATAATGAATATCCAGATTCTGGGCTCCGCCGCCGGCGGCGGTTTCCCCCAGTGGAACTGCAACTGCGTGAACTGCGCAGGCTTTCGCAACGGCAGCCTGCGGGCCAAGGCGCGGACGCAATCGTCCATCGCGATTTCCGATGACGGCTTGAACTGGGTGCTGTGCAACACCTCCCCGGACATTCGCGCCCAACTCCAGAGCTTCGCCCCGATGCAGCCTGGCCGCGCCCTGCGCGATACCGGGATCGGCGCGATCATCCTGATGGACAGCCAGATCGATCACACCACCGGCCTGCTCATGCTGCGCGAGGGTTGCCCGCATCAGGTCTGGTGCACCGACATGGTCCACGAAGACCTGAGCAGCGGCTTTCCGCTGTTCAACATGCTGACCCACTGGAACGGCGGGCTGAACTGGAACCGGATCGAGCTCGATAAAGGCTTCACCATCCCCGCCTGCCCGAACCTGCGCTTCACCCCGCTGCCTTTGCGCAGTGCCGCGCCGCCGTACTCGCCGCACCGCTTCGACCCGCATCCGGGCGACAACATCGGCCTGATCGTCGAAGACCTCAACACTGGCGGCAAACTGTTCTACGCACCGGGGTTGGGCAAGATTGATGCACCGCTCCTGGAAATCATGGCCGGTAGCGATTGCCTGTTGGTGGATGGCACGTTGTGGGACGACGATGAAATGCAGCGTCGTGGCGTCGGCACCCGCACCGGGCACGAGATGGGCCACCTGGCACAAAACGGCCCCGGCGGCATGCTCGAAGTGCTGGAACAACTGCCCACGCAGCGCAAGGTGCTTATCCACATCAACAACACCAACCCGATTCTCGATGAAGATTCGCCGGAACGGGCGGAGCTGGATCGGCGCCAGGTTGAAGTGGCGTATGACGGCATGAGTATTGTGCTGTAGCGGAGGGCCCCTTCGCGGGCAAGCCCGCTCCCACAGGGATTGTGTACGCCACAAATCCAATGTGGGAGCGGGCTTGCCCGCGAAGGCGTCCGACCAGACACCAAAGATTTCAACGGTTGTGCACCGGAGAACCGCAATGACCGACACCCCGATGTCCCCCGCCGAATTCGAAGCGGCCCTGCGCGCCAAGGGCGCCTACTACCACATCCATCACCCCTACCACGTGGCGATGTACGAAGGCCGCGCCACCCGCGAACAGATTCAGGGCTGGGTCGCCAACCGCTTTTACTATCAGGTGAACATTCCGCTGAAGGACGCCGCGATCCTCGCCAACTGCCCTGACCGCGAGATCCGCCGCGAGTGGATTCAACGCCTGCTGGACCACGACGGCGCGCCCGGTGAAGACGGCGGCATCGAAGCCTGGCTGCGTCTGGGCCAGGCCGTAGGCCTCGACCCGGACCAGCTGCGCTCCCAGGAACTGGTGCTGCCCGGCGTGCGCTTCGCCGTGGACGCCTACGTCAACTTCGCCCGCCGCGCCAGTTGGCAGGAGGCCGCCAGCAGCTCCCTGACCGAGCTGTTCGCCCCGCAAATCCACCAATCGCGCCTGGACAGTTGGCCCCGGCATTACCCGTGGATCGACCCGGCCGGATACGAGTATTTCCGCACGCGCCTGCGCCAGGCACGGCGTGATGTCGAGCATGGTCTGGCGATCACGCTTGAGCACTACAAGACCCGGGAAGGCCAGGAGCGCATGCTGGAAATTCTCCAGTTCAAACTGGACATTCTTTGGAGCATGCTCGATGCCATGAGCATGGCCTACGAACTGAATCGCCCGCCGTATCACAGCGTGACCGGGGAGCGAGTCTGGCACAAAGGAATCACCTTATGAGTTTCGATCGCAGCAAGACCCCGACCTGGCGTCCCGGCTACCGCTTCCAGTACGAACCGGCGCAGAAAGGCCACGTGCTGCTGTACCCGGAAGGCATGATCAAACTCAACGAAAGTGCCGCACTGATCGGTGGCTTGATTGACGGTGAACGGGATGTCGCGGCGATCATCGCCGAACTCGACCAACAGTTCCCCGGCGTGCCCGAGCTCGGTGACGACATTGAGCAATTCATGGAGGTTGCCCGTGCGCAGCACTGGATCGAACTTGCCTGATTCATCAGTGCAAGTACCGCCCAAACCGGAAGTCGGCCTGCCACTGTGGCTGCTCGCCGAGCTGACCTATCGCTGCCCGTTGCAATGCCCGTACTGCTCCAATCCGCTGGATTTCGCCGAGCAAGGCAAAGAGCTGAGCACCGAACAGTGGATCAAGGTGTTCCGCGAAGCGCGGGAAATGGGCGCGGCGCAACTGGGCTTTTCCGGTGGTGAACCGCTGGTGCGTCAGGACCTCGCCGAGTTGATTGCCGAAGCCCGCAAACTGGGCTTCTACACCAACCTGATCACCTCCGGCATTGGCCTGACCGAGCAGAAAATCAGCGACTTCAAGAAGGCCGGCCTCGATCACATCCAGATCAGTTTCCAGGCCAGCGACGAGCAGGTGAACAACCTGCTGGCCGGTTCGAAAAAGGCCTTTGCGCAGAAACTGGAAATGGCCCGGGCGGTGAAGGCCCACGGTTATCCGATGGTGCTGAACTTCGTGACCCATCGGCACAACATCGACCAGATCGACCGCATCATCGAGCTGTGCATCGCACTGGAAGCGGATTTCGTCGAGCTCGCCACTTGCCAGTTCTACGGCTGGGCTCAGCTCAATCGCGTTGGGTTATTGCCGACCAAAGAACAATTGGTGCGCGCCGAACGCATCACCAATGAATACCGCGCCAAACTGGAGGCCGAAGGGCATCCATGCAAGCTGATTTTCGTCACGCCGGACTACTACGAAGAACGCCCGAAAGCCTGCATGAACGGCTGGGGCAGTATTTTTCTGACGGTCACGCCAGACGGAACCGCCCTGCCCTGTCACGGTGCCCGACAGATGCCGGTGCAGTTTCCCAACGTGCGCGAGCACAGCATGCAGCACATCTGGTACGACTCGTTCGGCTTCAATCGCTTTCGTGGTTACGACTGGATGCCCGAACCGTGCCGCTCCTGCGACGAGAAAAAAAAAGACTTCGGCGGCTGCCGCTGCCAGGCGTTCATGCTCACCGGTGATGCCAGCAACGCCGACCCGGTGTGCAGCAAGTCGCCACAACACGGCGTGATCCTCAAGGCTCGCGAAGAAGCCGAACACGCAACCCAGACCATCGACCAACTGGCCTTTCGTAATACGCGTAATTCGCGGTTGATCGCCAAGGTCCGCTGAATGCATGAATCCAGACTCACCTTAGTCAGTCTAATGAGTCCTCGCTGGCGACTGCGACGCGTCGCTGGGTGCGTGCTGATTGGCCGCTGACCCGTACTACAACTCAGGGTGAAGGCAGGTAAACCATCGCATGCGACTCGCCCATCAGCAGCGGTTGATTGAGCTCCGCGCAAGCGCGCAGATAGTCGGCTACCAAGGTGATCCGCTTCAGCTTGCGCAGGTCCTCGCTGTAGTACATCCAGAACTGGCGGGTGACCTCCACCTGATCCGGCAGCACTTCACATAGGCGCGGGTCGGGACCGGCGAGGAAGCAAGGCAGGATGGCCAGCGCTCGCCCTTCCAGCGCCGCATGGTACTGGGAGACAACGCTGGTGCTGCGCAGTCGGCTGTGCGCGCCGGGCAGCAGGTCGTTCAGGTAAAGCAGCTTGAAGCTGAAGGCCAGATCCTCGACATAGGTCACGAACGGATGGCCGGACAAGTCCTCACGATTGGCAATCGGCGCATGATTGGCCAGGTACTCCGGTGTCGCATACAGACGCAAGCGATAGTCGCACAGACGCGAGCACACGTATGGACCGCGCTCAGGACGCTCCAGGGTGATCGCAATGTCCGCCTCGCGCCGTGACAGGTTGACGAAGTGCGGGACCGGTAAAATGTCCACTGAGATGTGCGGATAGTGAATGATGAAATGACTCATCTGCGTGGTGACAAAGCAGGAACCGAAGGCTTCGGTACAGCCGATGCGCAGGTGCCCGGCGAGCCCCCCGGTGGTTCCTGAAACCTGCTCGCAGGCTGCCAGCAGCGTACTTTCCAGCGTTTCGGCGTGGCTGATCAGGTGGTGCCCCTCGACCGTCAAGACGAAGCCCGACGTCCGCGATTTCTCGAATAACAGGGCGCCCAGGCATTGCTCAAGGGCGCGGATGCGCCGCGACACCGTGGTGTAGTCCACCCCCAAACGGCGGGCGGCACCGCTGGCGGTGCGGGCACGGGCGACCTCGAGAAAGAAACGCATATCGTCCCAATTCACGTGACTTTGCGTTGTGCGTTTTTGCATATTCATCAGGCTTTTCCGCCCATACATATTGGAAATTAGCCAACATATACTCGCATCCAGCCTGGTTTGACCAGCATCGTTTCTCAACCGGAAACGCCCCAATTTCAATCGGGGCTGACGGCATAAATGCAGGCTAAAAAGGCTGCTTTCAAGCCGAAAATAGGCAGTTGTGCGTCAGCGCAATCACCGTCGTATTCGCACCCGCCGAGGACTCATCCGGCGGGCACTCTGTCGGCACCCAACTGATGCCATTGCACCATCCCCTTGCCTTAGGAAGATAGCCAGGGCAGCAACGACTCCAGCAGCATTCAGGTGACGCTCCGCTTCGGAACGTCGCTCGGGTACCCGTACGCCCCTAAAAAGGCCGGCAAACAAAAACAATTAAAAGCGGAGCCTCACCATGACGACTGACCATCCGAACCACGCCCTGACTTGCGACCAGGTCAGGGCCAATCCCAAGTTCCAGCGCCTCGCTAGTCAGCGCGCACTGCTGGCCTGGTCACTGAGCGGCGCGGTCCTGGCCGTCTACTACAGCTTCATTACGGTGGTGGCCTTCGCCCCTGCCTGGCTGCACCTACCGCTGTATGACGGCAGTCATCTGAGCCTCGGCATGCCGATCGGCGCGACAATTATCCTGCTGTCCTGGTTGCTCACCGCTTGGTACGTACACACCGCCAATACCCGCTTCGACGTGCTCAGCGCGCAAATCCTCCAGGAGACCCGCGCATGAAACGCCTGCCCGCCCTTCTCACCCTTTGCCCTCTGTTGGCCAATGCCGACACCATCACTGCAGAGAAGCAACCGCTCAACGTGCATGCCATTGGCATGTTCTTCGTCTTCGTCCTAGCCACACTGCTGATCACTTGGTGGGCGTCCCGCCGTACACGCTCCGCTGCCGATTTTTACAGCGCCGGTGGCGGTATAACGGGTTTTCAGAATGGCCTAGCAATCGCCGGTGACTATATGTCGGCGGCCACATTGCTCGGCCTTTCGAGCCTGGTGTTCAACAAGGGTTATGACGGCTTCATCTACATCATCGGCTTCTTCGTCGGCTGGCCCATCGTCACCTTCCTGATGGCTGAGCGCCTGCGCAACCTGGGCCGCTACACCTTCGCCGACATCGTCTCCTTGCGCCTGGATCAAACCCGCGTGCGCAGCTTCGCCGCCCTCGGCTCACTGACGGTGGTGTGTTGCTACCTGGTGGTGCAGATGGTCGGAGCCGGCCAGTTGATCAAGCTGCTGTTCGGCCTCGACTATCGCACGGCGGTGGTGGTGGTCGGTTTGCTGATGCTGGTCTACGTGATCTTCGGCGGCATGCTCGCCACCACATGGGTGCAGATCACCAAGGCGGTTCTGCTGCTGGGCGGCGGCACAACCCTGATGCTGATGGCCCTGAGTCGCTTCGGCTTCAGTTTCGAGACGCTGGCTGCCCAAGCGGTGGCGGTGCACGCCAGTGGCGTGCAGATCATGGGCCCGGGCACCTTGTTGGCCGACCCGATCAACGCGGTATCCCTGTCCCTCGGACTGGTCTTCGGCATCGCCGGCTTGCCACACATCCTCATGCGTTTCTTCACCGTGCCCAATGCCAAGGAGGCGCGCAAATCGGTGCTGTTCGCCACGGTATTTATCGGGTTCTTCTTCCTGGTGGTTTGCATCCTGGGCTACTGCGCCATCGTCATCGTCGGCACAGATCCGCAGTACTTTGTCGACGGCAAGCTCGGCGGCGCCATGGTCGGCGGCGGCAACATGGTGGCCATGCACCTGGCTAAAGCGGTGGGCGGCAACCTGTTTCTCGGATTCCTCTCCGCTGTGGCCTTCGCCACCATCCTTGCCGTGGTGTCCGGGCTGGCCCTGGCCGGCGCCTCGGCCATCTCTCACGACCTTTATGCCTCGGTGCTGAAGAAGGGTATGGCTGACGAGATGCAGGAAATGCGCGTGTCGCGCGTCGCCACTGTCTGTCTGGGCATTGTCGCAATTTCCCTCGGCATTCTGTTCGAGGGCCAGAACATCGCGTTCCTGGTCGGCCTGACGTTCGGCATAGCGGCCTCTGCAAATTTTCCGGTGCTGATCATGGCCATGTACTGGGACGGTCTGACCACCCGAGGCGCCCTTTACGGCGGTCTGACAGGGCTGATCAGCGCCCTTGGCCTGGTCGTCGGCTCGCCATCAGTGTGGGTCGGCGTATTGGGCCATGCTCATGCGATTTTCCCTTACGACCAGCCGGCGCTGTTCTCCATGCCTTTGGCCTTCCTGGTCATCGTCGTGGTGTCCAAGCTGGACCGCAGCGAGCGCGCCAACCGTGAGCGCGCGGCATATGCCGATCAGTTCGTCCGCGCGCAGACCGGCTTGGGCGCTGCCATGGCCAGCAGTCACTGACGCTGAAGTTTTTGCGGGGTCTACGCCCCGAGCGCGAGTTCGCCCCTTAGCACCGCGCTTTTTTACTCCCGCCCTGCGCCGCCCCGCGCTGGGCACCTCCAACAAGCCTTCCCTCCACTGGCCCCGGTCAGTGCGGGATCGGCTTGCTCATAACAACAAGAGGCAAGCAATGAAACCCACCCTTTTCACACTGTTCCTGGCGGGCACCAGCCTGGCCACCCAAGTCCATGCGGACTTCCTCGCAGACAGCAAGGCCAGCCTGGAGCTGCGCAACTTTTACTTCAACCGAGATTATCGTCAGACCAACGCCGCCCAATCCAAACAAGACGAATGGGCCCAAGGTTTCCTGCTGCGCTATGAATCGGGCTTCACCGACGGTTTGATCGGTGTCGGTTTCGATGCCATCGGCCTGCTCGGCGTCAAGCTTGATTCCAGCCCCGATCGCGCAGGCTCCGGCCTGCTCAAACGTCACAGCGACACGAGCAAGGGCGCTCAGGACGAGTATGGCGAACTGGGCCTGACCGCCAAAGTGCGCGCCTCAAAAAGCACGCTGAAACTCGGCACGCTGTTGCCCAAGCTGCCGACCGTGCTGGCCAACGATTCACGTCTGTTGCCACAAACCTTCAAGGGCGGTCAGTTGACGTCGCTGGAACTTGAAGGCCTGACGGTGGATGCCGGACGATTGACGCAGGTCAATCAGCGCGACTCCTCAGACTACGAGGACATGGGCATCACCCGAACCGGCGCCAAGGGCATCACCACACGTCATGTCGATAGCGACAGCTTCGATTTCGCCAGCCTGAACTACAAATGGACCAGCAACCTCGCTACTGGCTACAGCTACGGTCACCTCGACAACTTCTACAGCCAGCACCTGGTGAATCTGACTTACGTGTTGCCGGTAACGACGGGCCAGTCGTTCAAGACAGATCTGCGCTTCGCCCGCTCCACCGACGATGGTGGCAGTAATGTCGATAACAACGCCATTGGCGCGATGTTCACCTACAACCTCGGCGGGCATGCGTTCGGCCTGGGTTATCAAGGCATGAGCGGCGACACCGGCTTCGCCTACATCAACGGCACCGATGCGTTCCTGGTGAACTTCGTGCAGATCGGCGACTTCGCCAGCAAGGACGAAAAGTCCTGGCAGGCGCGTTACGACTACAACTTTGCAGCCTTGGGCGTTCCAGGCCTGACGTTCATGACCCGTTACCTCACCGGCGACAATATCGATCTGGGCGGTAATCGCCCGGAAGGCAAGGAATGGGAACGGGATACCGACATCGGCTATGTCGTGCAGAGCGGACCTCTGAAAAATGTCGGGGTGAAATGGCGCAACGCGACAGTTCGCTCGACCAACTTCGGCAGCGATCTGGATGAAAACCGCCTGATCCTCAGCTACACCCTACCGCTCTGGTAAATCCTCCGCCAGACGGGGGCCGCTCGCGTCGTCTGACGGTGCGAGTGGCCCCTTCCAACGCGCAACCTCTATGATTTTTTTGCACAACGCACCGGTTTTTATGAGCATTCTTAATTGATTTTTGCATGCATATACTGGGCTCAAGCGCCTAGTCATGAACCAGGCCAGACCCAACAAAAACAAACAAGGGCATACACCGTGAAGACATCCATGCTTGCCGCCGTCTCCCCGTTATCCGGTACCTGCGCGCGTCTCGTACGCATTGCTGACCGCAGCGAAGCCCGCCTCGCCGCCTGACCATTCCGTACCCGTTACCGCGCCGGTCGCCCTAGCGATCGATGGAGACTTCAATGAACAGCAACTGCCAACCCTTCCTCGCCGCTCGAGACTTCCTGCTGGCCCACCGTACCGATTACGCCACTGCCGCGCGTGACTTCCGCTGGCCGCAGCTGAACGAGTTCAACTGGGCACTGGATTACTTCGATGCGATGGCCGAAGGCAACCAAGCCAATGCCTTGTGGATAGTCGAAGAAGACGGCAGCGAACAGCGCTATAGCTTCCAGCAACTGGCCTCGCGCTCCAACCAGGTGGCCAACCACTTGCGTGCCCTTGGCGTGCGCCGTGGCGAACGCATCCTGCTGATGCTCGGCAACGATGTCGCCCTGTGGGAAACCATGCTGGCCGCCTTCAAAATCGGCGCCGTGGTCATTCCCGCCACCGCCTTGTTGACCCCGGATGACCTGCGCGACCGCATCGAGCGCGGCCAGGTTCGCCACCTTGTGGTCGGCGGCGCCCATGTCGACAAGTTCGTCGGCCTGGGTGAAGGCTGCAGCCGCATATGCGTCGGTCCGGGCCCCGCCGACTGGACCTCGCACAGCGCAGCCAGCGAATATTCCGAGCAGTTCGAAGTCGAGGGCCTCACCCTGGCCACTGACCCGATGCTGCTGTACTTCACCTCCGGCACCACCTCCAAACCGAAGATGGTGCTGCACAGTCACCAGAGCTACCCGGTCGGCCACCTGTCGACCATGTACTGGATCGGCCTGCAGCAGGGTGACCTGCACTTGAACATCTCATCACCGGGTTGGGCCAAGCATGCGTGGAGCTGCCTCTTCGCACCGTGGAACGCCGGCGCCTGCATCTTCATCCACAATGTCGCGCGCTTCAGCGCCACGGCTCTGCTCGGCGCGCTGGAGCGCTACGGCGTCACCAGCCTGTGCGCCCCACCCACCGTCTGGCGCATGCTGATCCAGGAAGACCTGGCCAGTTACAAGGAGCGCTTGAAACTGCGTGAACTGGTGGGCGCCGGTGAACCGCTCAACCCGGAGATCATCGAGCAGATCCTGCATGCCTGGGACTTGCCACTGCGCGACGGCTTCGGCCAGTCGGAAACCACCGCCCTGGTCGGCAACACACCTGGCCAACTGCTCAAACCCGGCTCCATGGGCCGTCCGCTGCCGGGCTACCGAGTGACCATGCTTGACCCCGATGGCATACCCGGCAATGAGGGTGAAGTAGCCCTGCCGCTGGACGTGCGACCACTCGGTCTGATGTTGTGCTACGAGGACAGCCCGGAAAAAACCGCCGAAGTGATGCGCGACGGTTACTACCGCACCGGTGATACCGCACAGATCGACGAAGAGGGCTACATCACCTTCGTCGGCCGTGCCGACGACGTGTTCAAGGCTTCCGACTACCGCATCAGCCCTTTCGAACTGGAAAGCGCGCTGATCGAACACCCGGCGGTGATGGAAGTGGCCGTGGTGCCGAGCCCTGACCCTGTGCGCCTGGCAGTGCCCAAGGCCTATCTGATCCTGGCCCATGACGCACCGGGCAGCTACGAACTCGCCGCCAACATCCTCGCCTTTGCCCGCGAGCATTTGGCGCCCTACAAGCGGGTGCGACGTATCGAATTCGTCAGCGAACTGCCCAAGACCATCTCAGGGAAGATTCGCCGGGTGGAGTTGCGGCAAATGGAAGTGCAGCGTCGTCAGGGCGACGCTCGAGGCCCGCAGGAATACTTCGAAGAAGACTTCCCGCACCTCAAGGGCTGAACCCGGGCCGTTAAGCCGGCCATTCTGAATTCAAACGCGACCGCTCGGCCAATCAGGCCGAGGGGCCTCACTCGACTCAAAAAAAGTAGACAGGACCCGAAAATGACCTCCTCCAGCATTCCTAGCGTCAAGCTTCTCATCAACGGCGAATTCGTCGAATCGCGCAGCACCCAATGGCGCGACGTGATCAACCCGGCTACCCAGGAAGTCCTGGCCCGCGTCCCCTTCGCCACCGCCGAAGAAATGAACGCCGCCGTGGCCAGCGCCAAGGAAGCCTTCAAAACCTGGCGCAAAACGCCGATTGGCGTCCGCTCCCGGATCTTCTTCAAATATCAGCAACTGATCCGCGAAAACATCAAAGAACTGGCAGCACTGCTCACCGCCGAACAGGGCAAAACCCTGCCGGACGCAGAAGGTGATGTGTTCCGCGGGCTAGAGGTCGTTGAGCACGCGACCGCCATCGGCAATCTTCAGATGGGCGAATTGGCCAACAACGTGGCCAATGGCGTCGACACCTACACCCTGATGCAGCCGCTGGGCGTGTGCGCCGGCATCACCCCGTTCAACTTCCCGGCGATGATCCCGTTGTGGATGTTCCCGATGGCCATCGCCACCGGCAACACCTTCATCCTCAAGCCGTCCGAGCAGGATCCGTTGGTGACCATGCGCTTGGTGGAACTGGCGCTGGAGGCCGGTGTACCGAAGGGAGTGCTCAACGTCATCCACGGTGGCGTCGACGCGGTGAACTTGATCTGCGACCACCCGGACATCAAGGCCGTGTCCTTCGTCGGTTCGACCAAGGTCGGCACACACGTCTACAACCGCGCTACCCAGAATGGCAAGCGTGCACAGTGCATGATGGGCGCGAAGAACCACGCCATTGTCCTGCCCGATGCCAACAAACAGCAGACCCTGAACAACCTGCTGGGTGCTTCCTTTGGCGCTGCGGGCCAGCGCTGCATGGCTCTGCCAGTGGTGATCCTGGTCGGTGAAGCGCAGGCCTGGTTGCCGGACCTGATCGAGCGAACCAAGACCCTCAAAATTAATGGTGGCACCGAACCAGGCACCGACATCGGCCCGGTGATCTCCTGCGCGGCTCTGGATCGCGTCAACAGCCTGATCGCCAGCGGCATTGCAGAAGGCGCCACGCTCGAACTGGATGGACGTAACCCAAGCGTGCCTGGCTATGAGGACGGCAACTTCGTCGGCCCAACTATCTTCTCCGGCGTCACTGCACAAATGTCCGTGTACCGCGAAGAAATCTTCGGCCCGGTGCTGTGCGTCATGCACGCCGCCAGCCTGAGCGAAGCAATCGAGATCATCAACGCCAACCCGAATGGCAACGGCACAGCCCTGTTCACGCGCTCCGGTGCTGCTGCCCGTCACTTCCAGGAAGAAATCGACGTTGGCCAGGTGGGTATCAACGTGCCGATTCCAGTACCGGTTCCGCTGTTCTCCTTCTCCGGTTCGCGCGCCTCCAAGCTCGGCGATCTGGGTCCTTACGGCAAGCAGGTGGTGACCTTCTATACCCAGACCAAGACGGTTACCCAGCGCTGGTTCGACGAGGATGACACCGGCGGCTCGGTGAACACCACCATCACCCTTAAATGATCTCTGTCGGCCGGCGCCAAGCGTCGGCCGGCCAGGAGCTGAACGATGCAGTACCAGACATTACTGGTTGATGTGCAACAGCGCGTCGGCCTAATTACGCTCAACCGGCCGCAGGCGCTCAACGCGCTGAACAGTCAGTTGATCGCCGAGCTGAACCTGGCTCTGCACCGCCTGGAGGCCGACCCCGAAGTCGGCTGCATGGTCATCACCGGATCGACCAAGGCCTTTGCTGCCGGCGCCGACATCAAAGAGATGGCCGCGCTGGGCTATCCGCAGATCTACCTGGACGACTTCTTCGCCGCCGCCGACCGCATCGGCGCCCGGCGCAAGCCAATGATTGCCGCAGTAGCCGGCTATGCCTTGGGTGGCGGCTGCGAGTTGGCGCTGATGTGCGATTTCATCTACGCCGCCGATAACGCCCGCTTCGGTCTGCCGGAGCTGAACCTGGGGGTGATTCCCGGGATCGGTGGCACCCAGCGCCTGAGCCGCGCCGTTGGCAAGTCCAAGGCCATGGAGATGTGCCTGACCGGCCGCCAACTCGGCGCCGAGGAAGCTGAGCGCGCCAACCTGGTTGCCCGTGTGTTCCCCGTCGCGGAGTTGCTGGAACGGACTCTGGAAGTCGCCCGCAGCATTGCCGGCAAGTCGTTGCCGGCGGCCATGATGATCAAGGAATGCGTCAACCGCGCCGAAGAAATCAGCCTCAGCGAAGGCATACGTTTCGAGCGCCGGCTTTTCCATTCGCTGTTTGCCGGCCACGACCAAAAGGAAGGCATGCAAGCCTTCGTCGAAAAGCGCGTGCCGAATTTCCTGCACCGCTGATCCCCACTCGCAAAAGGTAGTCATCATGCATATCGGATTTCTCGGCCTCGGCAACATGGGCGGCCCAATGGCCCGCAACCTGCTCAAGGCTGGCCACAGCCTGACCGTCTTCGATCCTTTCCCGCAGGCGGTCGCCGCTCTGGTCGAGGCCGGCGCCAGCGCCGCTGACTCGCCCGCCGCCGTGGCCAAAGCGGGGGTCGAGGCGATCATCACCATGCTGCCAACCGCGGACCACGTGAAGCAGGTCTATCGCGGCAAGGACGGTCTGTTGGCCAATATTGGCCAAGGCGTGCTGTTGATTGACAGTTCGACCATCGACCCGATCAGTGCGCGCGAAGTAGCAAAATTCGCCCTCGCCCAAGGCAACCCAATGCTCGACGCACCGGTATCCGGCGGCACCGGCGGCGCGACGGCAGGCACCCTGACCTTTATGGTCGGCGGCCCGGTCAGTGTGTACGACCAAGCTCTGCCGATCCTCTCGGCTATGGGCCGGAACATCGTGCACTGCGGCGAAGCAGGTAACGGCCAAGTGGCCAAGATCGCCAACAACATGCTGCTAGGAATCTCCATGGTCGGCGTAGCCGAGTCTATGGCCCTGGGTGTGGCCCTAGGCATGGACGCCAAGGTGCTGGCCGGTGTCATCGGGACTTCCACCGGTCGCTGCTGGAGCTCGGAGATCAACAATCCGTTCCCGGGCGTGCTGGAAAATGCTCCGGCCTCGCGTGGTTACAGTGGCGGCTTTGGTACCGACCTGATGCTCAAGGACCTCGGCCTCGCTACGGAAGCAGCCAAACATGCGCGTCAGCCAGTGGTACTCGGTGCTGCCGCCCAGCAGCTCTACCAGACCTTCAGCCTTCAAGGTAATGGCGGTCTGGACTTCTCCGCCATCATCAAACTATTCCGTGGGGAAGCGTAAGCATGAGCGAGCAGCAAGCCCCGGTGCTGGCTAGTGTGCGCAACCGCATCGGCCACCTGACGCTGAATCGACCCGGCGCGTTGAACACCCTGGACCTGCCCATGGTGACACTGCTTTGCCGACACCTGTGGCTGTGGGAACAGGACCCGGAGATTGTCGCCGTGACCATTCGCGGAGCCGGGGAAAAAGCCTTCTGCGCCGGCGGCGACATCCGCATGCTGTACGACAGTCACAAGGCCGGCGACAACTTGCACGAGCTGTTCCTTGAGGAAGAGTACGCCCTTGACGAGTACCTCCATGGCTACTCCAAACCGGTGCTGGCGCTGCTGGATGGTTTTGTCCTCGGCGGCGGGATGGGCCTGGCTCAGGCTGCATCGCTGAGGGTGATCACCGAGCGCACGCGGATGGGCATGCCGGAAGTCGGCATCGGCTTTTTCCCCGATGTCGGCGGCAGCTATTTCCTGCCGCGTCTTCCGGGTGAGTTGGGTATCTATCTGGGGGTCACAGGCTGCCAGGTCCGTGCCGCCGATGCGCTCTATGCCAACCTGGCCGACTACTATCTGCCCAGCGAACGACTGGCCGAACTAGATGCCACCCTGGATCATTTGAACTGGACCCGTGCGCCCGACGAAGACCTGCAAGACCTGCTCGCTGGCCTGGCCACCGAGCGTATTGCAGGATCGGAACTCAAGGCTTATCGCCAGGTGATCGATGAATACTTCGCCCTGCCGGATGTGCCGGCGATTCGCAACGCGCTGCAGCGCGAGCAGCGTCCCGAGCTACGCGACTGGGCCGAACAGACGGTAGAGCTACTCGACAGCCGCTCGCCGTTGGCAATGGCCACGACACTGGAGCTGTTGCGTCGCGGTCGATATCTGAGCCTGGCCGACTGTTTTGCATTGGAGTTGCACCTGGATTACCAGTGGTTCGACAAGGGCGACCTGATGGAGGGCGTCCGCGCCCTGATCATCGATAAGGACAAGACCCCACGCTGGAATCCGCCAACCCTGGCGGAACTGGTACCTACGCGGGTGCAGGCCTTCTTTAGAGACTTTCGCCCAGCCTCTGGCACCCCCCTTCGCACCGCCTCATCGGCAGGAGACTCGCAATGCACGATATCGAATTGACCGAAGAACAACGCATGATCCGCGACATGGCCCGTGACTTCGCCCGCAGCGAAGTCGGCCCCCACGCCCAGGGTTGGGAGAAAGCCGGCTGGATCGATAATGCCGTGGTGGCGCAGATGGGTGAACTGGGCCTGCTGGGCATGGTTGTGCCGGACACCTGGGGCGGCAGTTACACCGACTATGTCGCCTACGCCCTGGCCGTGGAGGAAATCTCGGCCGGTGACGGTGCGCTCGGCGCCTTGATGAGCATCCACAATTCAGTGGGCTGTGGCCCCTTGCTGAAATATGGCAGCCCGTCCCAGCAAGACCGCTGGTTGCCACTTCTGGCCAGCGGCCAGGCCATTGGATGCTTCTGCCTGACCGAGCCACAGGCCGGCACCGAAGCTCACAACCTGCGCACCCGCGCCGAGCTGCGCGATGGCCAGTGGGTACTCAACGGCGCCAAGCAGTTTGTCAGTAATGGCAAGCGCGCCAAGCTGGCCATCGTCTTCGCCGTCACCGATCCGGAGCTCGGCAAAAAGGGCCTGTCGGCCTTCCTGGTGCCGACCGACAATCCCGGATTCGTGGTCGATCGCAGCGAACACAAGATGGGTATCAAGGCTTCCGATACCTGTGCGGTAACCCTGAACAACTGCACGATACCCGAGGCCAATTTGCTGGGCGAGCGCGGCAAGGGCCTGGCCATTGCGCTGTCCAATCTGGAAGGCGGTCGCATCGGCATCGCCGCCCAGGCCCTGGGCATCGCCCGCGCCGCCTTCGAGGCCGCGCTGGGGTATGCCCGCGAACGCATCCAGTTCGGTAAGCCGATCATCGACCACCAGAGCGTGTCCAACCTGCTCGCCGATATGCACACCCGGCTCAATGCTACACGCCTGTTGGTGCTGCATGCCGCACGCCTGAAAAGTGCCGGGCAACCGTGCCTGTCAGAAGCTTCGCAAGCCAAGCTGTTCGCTTCTGAAATGGCCGAGCGCGTGTGCTCCAGCGCCATGCAAATCCATGGCGGCTACGGCTATCTGGAGGACTACCCGGTGGAGCGCTATTACCGTGATGCGCGCATCACCCAGATCTACGAAGGCACTAGCGAGGTCCAGCGCCTGCTGATCGCCCGCGAGCTAACCCACTACGCGCTCTGAGCCGTTGGCCGGACGCGCCCGCTGTCCGGCTGCCCCTTCTTCCGCTCCCCTTCTGGAGTTGCCCATGCTTGGCCTGCGTAATATTCCCATCAGCCGCCGCCTGTGGTTGATCCTGCTGACGTCGATCCTGATGCTGCTGACTCTCGCCGGCCTGATGCTCAAGCGGAACTATGACGACCTCTATGCGGCAAAGGCGCTGAAAACCCGTCACGTGGTCGAGACCGCCAACGGCATCCTGCGACATTTCCAGAACATGGAAGGCCACGGTCTCAATCGTGAGCAAGCACAACAACAGGCCAGCGCGGTCATGCGTGACCTGCGCTATGACCGCGGGGAGTACTTCTGGATTGAGGACCTCGACACACGCCTGGTCATGCACCCCAATGCCAGCCTCGAGGGCAAGCGCATGGCCGGCACCCGCGACCCTGATGGCAAGGCACTGTTCGACGAAATGGTTGCCGTGGCGATGCGCGACGGCTCCGGTCTGGTGCGCTACCGCTGGCCAAAGCCGGGTTCCGACGTGCCGGTGGAGAAGGTTTCCTACGTCGAACTGTTCAAACCTTGGGGGTGGATCGTGGGCTCGGGCATCTACATCGACGACGTCCAAGTCGAGTTCCGCCGCCAGCTGGTTCAGGCCTTCGTCATTCTGGTGACAATCGCCCTGCTGCTCAGCGCGCTGATCCTGCTGATTGCCCGCAGCATCGCCTCGCCACTGGCCCAGGTGGTTGATGCTATGGAGAACATCGCCAGCGGTGACGCCGACCTGACCCACAACCTGGACAGTCGCTGGCGCGATGAGTTGACCGCTCTGAGCAACCACTTCAACGGGTTTACCAGCAAACTACGCACTGTAATCGGGCAGTCCGTCCAGACCGCCGGCAGCCTGAACAAGGCCTCGCAATCGCTTGGTGAGATTGCCAGCGATAGCCAGCGTCACAGCCAGCAGCAGTCACAGCAAATGGAACTGGTGGCCGCCGCCATTCACGAGGTGTCCTACGCCGTGCAGGAAGTGGCGAAGAATGCCGAGCACGCCGCCAACGAAGTACGCCAGGCCGATGAGCAGGCACGCCAAGGCCAGCACAATATCGACAGCAGCCTGCGTCAGATCGACCAGTTGTCCGAGACCATCGGCCAGGCTGTCGAAGTGATCCAGAGCCTGGCCCAGGAAAGCACTCAGATTGGCAGCGTACTGGAAGTGATCCGCGCCATCGCCGAGCAAACCAACTTGCTGGCGCTGAACGCTGCTATCGAAGCAGCGCGCGCTGGCGAGCAGGGTCGTGGCTTCGCCGTGGTGGCAGACGAAGTGCGCCTGTTGGCGCAACGCACCCAGCAGTCCACCGCGCAGATTCAGGGCATGATCGAGCGCCTACAGGGTAACTCCGAAGCGGCGGTCAATGTCATCAATGCCAGCAGCCAAGCCGCTCAACAAACCGTGGTACAGGCCCGCGAAACCGGTGAAAGCCTGCATCAGGTCATTACCGCCCTGCGCAACCTCACTGAACTGAACGCCTCAATTGCCAGTGCCACCCTGGAGCAGTCCCACGTGGTCGAGGACATCAACCAGAATGTCACCCGCGCAGCCTCGCTGGCCCACGAGAGTGCCCTAGCAGCGGATCAGTCCAACGAGGCCAGCCAGAAATTAGGCGAACTGGCGGGTCAGCTCAATCACCTATTGGCGCAGTTTCGCGTATGAGGTGGATGAACAATATGCAGCCCTCCAAATCCCTTTTTGCGGTGCCTGTCGACGAAGAGCGCAACACACGCTACCTGGACACGCGTCGCAAGGCTGTCGAGTTGTTCGCCAGGCATGGTTTCAGCCGAGTGAGCATGCGCGACCTGGCCACTTACCTGGGGATCAAGGCCGGCTCCATCTACAACCACATTGATAACAAAGAGGCACTGTTGTTTGAACTCATCGAGGAGCTTTACGAGGAGTTGCTTGATGGTGCCAGCCTGGTGATCCGTCGCAAATCCGCACCCAGTGTACGACTGCACGGCCTACTTGAAGCACACATCCGGCTCCACGAGCGTATGGCCGCGCATTTTCGCCTGGCTGAGTACGAACTCCATTGTTTGAGCTGCGAACAGCAAGCCTCGATATTGACCCTGCGCCGACGCTATGAGGAGCACCTGCTGGAGACAATAGAGCAACTCACCGGTAAACCGCCTAGCGTCACTCGACGCGCGACCCTGAGCGGCATTGTTTCCCTGCTCAATCAACTACCAGCCTGGGTTGGGGAGACCCAGACCGGCATTGGAGCACGCCGTAAGTTGCTGCATGATATGGTGATGAGTAGTCTGCAGGGTGCATTGCAGGCAACTCAGGCCTATGACTCTAAACGCTAGGAAAAACCACCCCACTACCGCTTGTGAAGTAGCGCCTTTCATGTCTTTGAAGCGTTTCTTTCGAGAAACCACGGCTTCAAAGGTGTCATACCTCAAGCGTCTTCACAGCTTGTTTAGCTCGCTGGATGCATTACACGCGGAGGTTGCAGTGTGATGACACCTGCGATCACGGTTTTTTCTTTAGGTTGGGAATAGCGTCCGCTGTGGGTCGTTTTCAGCCGGTCGCGATAGACAGCAATCGGCCGACTCTGTTGAAAACGTCGGCCATGGTTTCCATAACAGAAAGGTACGCGCTTGGGATTGAAATCTTTACTTTGAACAGTGGATTCCGGGGTCAGATTTCGCGTAGCGGCGCGCAAAAAAGGCGCTTTCACCACTCAGTATTGGGCAGTCCCCGAAGAACTGATTTTTTCAACAGAATCGGCCAATAACGGACGCTGGATATGACCGCTTTACCTCCTGTGGCGCCAAGGTGACCCGAAGGTATCTCCGGGCTCCGTTAGATACGGGTTCAATTCAGTCACGGTTCAGGTAGACAGGCGTTAGATTTAAAGATTCGCACAACCGCCAGCAAATCACGAACGGCGGGGCCTGCGAGGCGATAGTACAATTTGTCAAAGCCGAGGTTTGAAAGTGGTAACGGGGACCGTTTCAACGTCCTGGCAATCCATGGAAAAAGACTATTGCTGAGCAAGATAGGAGCAAGATGCCCGAAAGGGACCGAATGCGCCGGAGACAGTGCCGTGTAAGGCCTAGAGCTCAAAACCGAAATTAATCTTATAAGAGGATTCAAAGCGACAAAACGTGTGATCCCGAGGGCCTCGGAAAACGGGGTGCATTTCCTGCACCCCGGCACGGCTTCGATGCATCTCCTCTCATAGCCAGTCCAGTCTCCCAGTCATACCCTCGTATCCTTAGTTGTGTCCATCCTTGACGAGTGGGAAGGAAGTCAGTATTTTTCAGGAATGATCATTCCAGAAAGGCTGCTCTAATGCGCACCAAAGAATTTGAGCAGGATGAAGTCATCGATGCAGCTATGCAGGTTTTTTGGCAGCTCGGCTATTGCGCCACCTCGATACAGGACCTGGTCGACGGCACAGGATTATCTCGAAGCAGCCTGTACAACGCCTTTGAGAACAAGCATGGCTTGTACGAGCATGCATTACGCCGTTATCACGATCTGACTTCCTCGAACATAACGTTGCTTCAGGAGTCAGGCTCCGTCAAAAAGTTGATCCAGCAACTGCTGATGAGGATTGTGAATGATGAGCTCAGCGATACCGGACAACGTGGCTGCCTTGCCGCCAATGCCTCACTTGAGCTGGCTGGCCAAGATGAATCCATTGCCGAGTTGGTCTCTCTCAACTTCCTGCGTCTGGAGAAAGCTTTAGAGCGCGCACTCATCCGTGGTCAGGAAAAGGGGGAAATTCTTGCGCACAAGAAACCTCGCGCGCTCGCACGCTTTATTGTGAACACGATTCAGGGCATGCGGGTATTGAGTAAAGGCAGTGCTCACCAGAATCGTCGACAACGCTTGCTGGACGTGGTCGATATCACGATGGACACTTTGTAACGCAAGACGGGATGTTGGAATACTTCGAGTGAAAATCTGGCAGAGGTCAGGTTTTTTTGCCTAGTTCTGGAATGATCATTCCAGAAAATTCAAAACAACCTCAGACGGTCGGTCAGGAATAGGAAATGAACTCTTTCTCAGGGATACAACGATGAGCGCGCCCGGTAACGACGGATTGATAGCACCGAGTCTCGATGAAGCGTCTTCAGTGCAAAGACTGCCCCTCTGGAAACTGTTGGCATTCACGATGGCTGGCTTCATCACCATCATGACGGAAACCATGCCAGCCGGTCTGCTGCCTCTGATTGGGCAGGATCTAGGCGTCTCGCAAGCCATGGCTGGCCAGTTAATTACGCTCTATGCATTGGGCTCGGTTCTGGCGGCGATTCCAGTCGTTGCTGCTACGCGGAAATGGCATAGGAGGCCGTTGTTTCTGCTGGCGATTGCCGGGCTGCTGGTGTTTAACACAGTGACAGCGTTGTCCTCCCACTATTTGTTGACCTTAGTTGCGCGATTTATCGCCGGAATGGCGGCGGGCGTGATGTGGGGACTATTGGCCGGTTATGCACGACGCATGGTGCCCCATGGTCTCCAAGGGAGAGCCCTGGCGATTGTCGGTATCGGTCAACCCGTGGCCTTGTGTCTCGGCGTGCCCCTCGGCACTTGGCTGGGGACTCTGTTTGATTGGCGTGGCGTGTTTTGGATTATGTCAGCCCTCGCGTTATTACTGTTCATTTGGGTGCGATTTGGTGTGCCTGACTACCCGGGACAAACCGAACGTCAGCGCCAGTCGCTCCGAAGTATTTTTCTAACCCCGGGACTGCGCTCGATATTGGCTGTGATCTTCGTTTGGATGCTCGCGCACAACATCCTGTACACCTACATTGCATCGTTCTTGGTCTCCGTGGGGCTTGGCCAGCGGATAGACCTCGTTCTTATGCTTTTCGGTATTACCTCTATCGTCGGCATCGGGGTCACAGGAATGTGGGTGGATCGTGGGTTGCGTGTGCTGACGCTAGTAAGTCTGGCGGTTTTCGCGGTGGCGATGTTGGTGATGGGAATGGCAAGCAGCTCCCCTAGCATCGTGCTCCTCAGCATTGCGATCTGGGGGCTGACGTTCGGTGGCGCTCCCACGCTATTACAGACGGCCATTGCCGATACCGCGGGTGATGGCGCCGATGTTGCACAATCGATGCTGGTCACCATTTTCAATCTGGCAGTAGCCGGAGGTGGCATCGCTGGTGGCTTGTTACTGGAGCATGTAGGGCCGAACTCTTTCCCCCCAACACTACTGATATTGGCGTTGCTCGGTCTATCCGTTGTTTGGCAAGCCAGGGCCAATGGTTTCAAGCCTGGTCATCGAGCCATCACGCAATAGTGTGTTCAATGGCCCGATAGGAGAGCGCCGGCACGCTGAGAAATTTCAACGGGTCCTCCCGAGGGGGTGGGCCTAGGGGGTAATTCGGGCCCCGCGCCTTCGGTATATATGACCTTTTTTCGGTGGTTGGTTGTTGTTTTGTCGATCCCCGCAAGCCCCGCCCCCTATGGGTTTTTCGGTCCTATACATCGCAACAACTCAGGCCAGCCATATCGATGGGTGAATGGCCTAGGTTGGTGTATTGCCGATGGGCTGCCCTCGATGGTGAAAACAGCCATTAACGGGATGGCCAGACTGATCGCTTACCGTTTGGGCCGTTAGATACGGGGTCAATTTGGTCACGGCTCAGGTAGACGGGTGTTAGATCCGGAGATTCTGGTAATCCTCTGGAGCCCTAGCAAAACAAGGGCTGCAAGGGCTTTCAGAAAACAACCATAGGTGAGGATTTAAAAGCGCCTATCGTTGAGCACCTGACTCCAACGACAGCCCACAACACCGCTTCAAGCGACGACCAAAAGCTACATCATGACCGACAGATATCGACCAAAACCGTCACTCAAAGACGCTAACGAAGCCAGGGAACGTAATCCTCCTCGACACCAGTGGGGTCTCTGGGCAGGAATGCGCTTTCTCCACTATCTACTTATCGTCGCCTCCTCGGCTCTGATGGCCAGCTATGCCTTACTGTGGCTGACTAGGCCCACATATCTTTTAAAAGATCTGACTTAAACCAGTAATTACAGGTCATGGCAATCGACACATCACTTAGAGCAAAGGGCTTCTTCGCCGCCCTTTTGGAGTCAAAATTGTTGCTCGCTGCATCGCTCGAGTCACGGCTACTCTCATAGTCAAGCGGGCTTGCCTTTCGCGCTCAGCGGAGGGGTTGTCAGTCAGGTATCGGCCTTTCATCAGCCCTTCGTAAAGAAGGACTTCGGTGAACTCCTTGCCTTTCGACTTATGCATAGTCATCAGGTGGATGCCTTTCCACTCCTTTGTCGCAGCTTGGAAATGCTCCTGCAGGAGTGCATCTCGAACGAAGCTCTCGGCACCCGTATAGCTCTGCGTGTTCCTCCAAACTTCCCCTAGACGGCCACGCAGCAGAGTTCCTTTACCAAGTAATCGAACAAAGCGACTATCAGCTGCGATCTGTTTGATTTCAGCGCAGGCGCTGCAATCCAATAGCTTGCGCACGGCGATCCAGTCGGCAGCAGGATCGCCTGACAGTTCTAGCTGCATACGCTGCTGCGAGATTTCCTGCGCAGCCGCCATCACCCTTTTATGGGAAATTTTCTTCAGCTCTCGCCCTGCAGCCACACCGTCTATCGCGTCGACAAGATCTAAGTTTGGCTTGCTTGGTTTTTTTTCACCTCGCCGGCCGCGAACGTGGGCACAGAGATTCCCGAGTAGTTTCAATGTGATCGATTCGGCGTGTGGTCCCCCCTCTAGGAGGGCCGCAATGGTCACCGCGGCCAGGGCAGCAGCTTCTTGGTCGAACGCGACGTCATGGGAAATGCGTGGTAGCTCATCAGCGTCGCTAGAGAGGTAAGCGGATACCTCTGCCATTAAATCTTTGCTCGGTACCAAGATGGTCAAGGACCAATTTCTACCGCCCTTCAACAAGCGGCGTATGATGCCGATTACCACCCTCTTGAAGTCCAGGTGCAGCTGGCCTTTGCGGGGTGTATACGTTTGTACCGCGACATTATTGTAAGCCTTGCCCTTATTAACCCCATTCATTAAATCGTTTCCGAACTGCACGATGTCTGTTCCGTTGCTTCGGTGGTTCTCTAATCCAAAGTTGAAAGTGTCTGGATTGAAAGCATCTTGGTATTCCTGGATCCGAGCCGCATTCGCTCCACGAAACTCATAGATACGTTGCTCAGGATCAGCTAGCGCCATGACTTGGCTGTGCGGCGTAAGTGCACGTATGAACCGCCACTCATCTTCATTTGTGTCTTGGAACTCATCCAAGATGATCAGGGGATAGCTTGATCCGTAGATGCGCTGCAGCGCTTTACTGCTCTCAAGCAGCAGGGCTGCGTTGCTCGCGAAAAGGTCGAAATGAAGCAACCCATCCTCTGCCAGCAGCCGTTGTTTTTCGGCCTCTCGTTGATCCTCGGGGAGGCTGGACAACCGAGATGCCGCCTCTGGCGGGGGTAGAAGAGTTATCGGGCTACCTGCGCGCAACAGATACCCGTGGCTGCGCAGTAGCCCCCAGGTGAAACCATGGTAGGTATTGACCTCAAGCTTGCCGCGCTCTAACGCCGGCAAAAGCTTTCCCGCATGCTCGGCTACCCTTGCGACAGTCGCCCTGGCGAAGCTGAGAAAAAGCACCCGCTGACCGGTTTTCAATTGCTGCTCGCCGATCAGCACCTCCGCTTTTAGTAGGGCTACGGTGGTTTTTCCTGACCCAGGTCCTCCAAGGACGAGCATATGTCTTGGACAGCCGATAACCGTATTACGAGTGTCGTCTAGCTCTAACATTGCCGCTCCTAGATCAAATCAAGAACATCGTCCAGGAGATCTGGGGCAGCTGGCTTTGGAGGAATGACCGACGCACAGATTTTGGCCAACGTGTCTACAATGAACAAAGGCAACTGACCTTGATTGGTGGCAGTGCAAAGTATCGCTGCTGCGGCTCCATCACCTTTCCAACGTTTCAGCAGCACGCTCAATACCGTCTTTAGCTCGTCAACGGTGGTTTGATCTGTTGGTACCCTTTCTCTTAGATCTGGTGGCCAAGACTCACTGGCGACCAGATCGGCAGCATACTTGCGAAGAACAGCCACATCAGTTCCGTTGAGAACGACATTCTCAAACCCTGTTTCAGGAGCCTCGTAAGGGAAGTCAACCGATTCGGTAATAGCCTGCCGCTGTGCCGGCTCTTGTTGATCGAAGACCGCGTACACCGTTTTCCCTAAGCCACGGTAGTAAGCCCCCATCGCAGCAATCTGGGAGTCGCTACCCGCATCTAGGATGGGGATTCCTAAAGCCTCTAGAGGCATGAATCGGTCAGGATCTTCCTTGTGGAGCATGCGAGCCACTGCGGGCCAGGCATCGTATTCAGTGCGTCCCTCTGCAAGAAGCACACGCCGTGCAAGCAACGCTTCACAGACCCGCTGCCGGATATCTTGCCTATAGAGCTTGGCTTTGATGCCAGGTGGCATCCCGGCCGCGCGTGCCTGCAGATGCCCTTCCTCCCGACTAACAACGACGATCTGCTGCGGGCTGAACTCTTCAAGAACGTACGGAGAGTGCGACGTGAACAGGGCTTGAGCTGACTTACCCCGGACGCCATTGATGATGCGTTTTTGGATATGGGGAGGGATCGCAATTTCTGGCTCCTCCATTGCAAAGATGACGTTCTGCTTCAGCTCTGCGATGAGTGATAACAGCGCCAAAACCATCATGTTTATCGTTCCGGTGCCCTGATGTTGAAACGGGGCGGCATGTTCGCTGCCGTCGCTACGTTGAGCACCGGTGGCCATGAACACTGTGAGTGTTCGACGGAGGGACTCTCTCGTGAGGTCAGACACCCGCATGTGGGGATCAGCACCGCCATCTGACGGCATGTAGTTCCTGATAGAGGCCTGCACACTTGAAAGGATGTTACTGATCCCTAGCTCCGGCTTTTCGGCGACCTCAAGGTCGCGAAGCTCGACAAGCAAGTCCTCCCAAATCTTGAAGTTTTTTTCCTGCTGCAGCCTCAGAATGATGTCGAGCAACGAGCCCCGCTCTAGGCTTAAAGCTCGACTTCCGGTCCGCACGGTCCGAAGGTAAAGGAACCCACACTCCCGCTTGTCGGTGTTGCGAAAGGCATCAAATGTGCCGTCTTGCTTTGCAGGCGACGCGAAGTATGTTGAGCCGATGAAATCATCTTCCTCGGCGTCATATCCACCGGTGAAACCAACGCGTAGGCAGGACTGGACACCTTCGGCATCTGTTCCCTGAGCGGGAGGTCCCTCGAGAACCGCAGAGTGCGCGTTATCCCACCATTCAAGATGGTCTCTGAAGCGCATTTCCTGGTCGGCATTCAACCCAGTGATCACGAGTTCAATACTAATAGCGACAGGCTGCCCCTCTGGGCCAATGTATTCGCTAGCGTAGAAATCGTGTTCATCAATAACCGGGCGACGTGACAAGCGCTCCGGCCCCAGAACAAGGTCGATAGCCTCGAGAAGAGTGGACTTCCCTATATTGTTGTCGCCGACGATCACCGCATGATCAGGAAGAAGAATCTCTGCAGTTCTAATCCCTCGAAAATTTTCTACTTTCAAGCTTGCAACACGCATGTCATCCCTCTTCCCTTGCGCTGATTTCGATCCCATCCCAAGGATAGCGTCTAAGCAAGCACATGCTGTTAATTTCGAAGGGGTCCTGAAACGTACCGATGACTCTCACTGCAGGTAAGGGCAACATCTCTCCGAGCAGTCATACGGTGCCCCCTCTGATCCGCGCCCCTGAAGCCGTTGAGGCGTTTCGTCGGCATCTGTTGGAAAGACCGCTTCTGATCTGAACGGTCGTTGGCCGGGAGCGGATCGGGTCGAATCTCTACAGCCGATTTCTGTCTGTAACGAGGGGCAGAGAACACCCAAAAAACACACCGGGGACCCTGGCGATTTCCGAGGAACACGGGTGCGAAGACTCGCGCAAATTCATTAGCGGCACCTCGCCAAAGTTAGTTAACTGGTTAACTCGGTTGGTTAACTAAGCTGAAAGCCTTACGGACCGTGGCTTGTAGCCAGGTTAACTAACCATTTGAGCTGGTTAACTCGGCTACCCTTCAATTCGCCTGAGAGCCAAGCAGGCCGTGGCTTTCAGAGCGGTTAACTAAGGAGTTAACCGACTAAATTACTCGGTTAACTGGTTAACCGCATGAATTGAGCGGTTAAATTGACTGAGAGCCAAGCGGGCTGGGGCTTTCAGGCAGTTAACCTAGGAGTTAATCGACTAATTTACTCGGTTAACTCCTAGGTTAACTGGTTAACTCCTAGGTTAACTGGTTAACTCGGTTGGTTAACTGGGCTGAAAGCCTTATGGTCGATGGCTTGCAGACCGGTTAACTAAGCATTTGACCTGGTTAACTCGACTATCCGCCAGTGCTTTCCAGTGATAGCTCGCGCTCGCTCCCGCGTTTTGAACTCGGTGGTGATCTGTCATTTCATCGCAATCAATACAACGGGGATATTCGGGGGTGTCATTCCTCAAAACGACACCCATCAACAGCGGAGGCTGTGCGCCGTTTGGTCTGCTGATCCGCTCCTTTCTCAGTCGGTCTTTCTGCCGATCTGTCTGTTGCTGTTCCCCCCAAAACACACAGGGGTACAAGTTCCCCCGCTCAAGCCCCCGGAAACATTGGCTGTTCCCACTGTTCCCCCGTTCCCCCGTTTTTTGAAATCAGTCACACATTGGATGACGAACAGTCGCGACAGATTGGGGTGGTTAGTTTGCGGCTATGGCGAAGGGATGCAAACGACCCAATGCGGACGGTGGGTTCACTAGCTGAACGTTCGCGGATTTCACTTCGACGCGCGGAGTTCAAATCAGTGCCAACGTTTTCACACAGCCTAGATCCATAGCGGTCACGGCGAAACATGTGTCGGATAAAATAGGGCAAAGCAGGCAGTCATATCGCTAGCGTCACAACGTGAAGAGATGACGATACATGGTCGTGATGGACCCTGAGCACAAAAGGGGATGTGTTATCTATTTGTCCCGCTCAGTCAGTGCTGGCGAAAAAATGCTCAGCCCGTTTCCGCTGCGTTCAGACATTATGCCGTCCGTTTTGTCGATCAGAAGGTCAAAGGAGCCTGCCTCCTAGAACTGCCTGACCAGCAAGTCATCGCAGCGATGCGCTTTTGCATTTTCGGGGTTTTCACCGCGTGACTAAAGGCACAGGGCTCAAACGGTTTGTGTGGCTCAGTCTCTTCGTGTTGCTGCGGTCGATGCAGCATCCTGGTATGGACTACCCCCGGTACGATAAACATCCCCGACCTTCGCTTTGAGCATAGGAGGTAGTCTATGAGCACTTGGTGATTCACCCCGAAACTCAAGGCCGAAGCCGTCAGGCAGGCCTTTTAACGTGGATACTCGATCGAAGAGATCGCGCTCTGCGAAGTGTTGCCACTGTTAGCTCACAACAAGGGTAGCAAATCGATCAGAGGTAAGAAGGCAGCCTTTGGCACTTTGTACGTGGAGGAGGTCCCGCCTGTCATCCCTGTCCCCCCACTTTGGCCGACCCAAGAGCATACTTTCACCAGTTCTGTGTAGCGAATTGCGAGCCATTGGATGAACTGATTATTGTCGCCAAGTTCTTCGACAATATAGAGAGCGTCAGTATTCATTCCGTTAGCGGTGAAAAATGCCAACTTGGCAAACGGCCCCATGTCAATTCCGAACCACTTGCCAAGCGTTTGGCTGTCGGCAGCTTTTTTGCTTTTTAATTCGACGGGATAGGCGGAACCGGATGCGCCTATCACGTACATGTCTAGATCATTGTTGGATAGAAGGTAGTCAATCTGGAAATAGTAGCGTGCGTACTCAAACCAGAACAGGTCGGACACTATGGATGGGTCATTCCATGGGGGAGTCCCGAGGTTTATTCTACCAAGCGTGTTGCACCTTAAGCCTCCGTTTCCGACACGTGATGGGAATACATCGAAAACTGTTTCCGGAGAAACCGTTATTAGTTCACCACGTCTCCCTACTTCTTTCAATTCAAGTTGATATGGCTTTGGATAGTTTGCTCGTCCAGCTGCGGAGCTTGGTGAAGGAAATACAAAGTTAGCTTCATTGGGGTTTATTGGGTCGACGAAATATGTCCGAATTCCGAGTTGCCGAAAGTAGGTGTAGGCGGATATCTCAGCTGGTGATAGCGTGGCGCCAACGCTACTCGCTGTTTGCCAAGAAAAAACTCGCCCGCGAGGCAGGAGACAAACCTTGCACTTGGTCGGAATTGGAGTATGAGTAGGTTTTCCCGGTACGACTATCCATCCCCCAGGGCCGAAATAAGCGTCGTGCGTTGCAAGAAAATCCTTAAGCCGGACCTCTGCCAGTATCCCTTTGATTTTGTTCTCGTTAATCGATGACCATTGGGTCTCAAGAAAGTTGACGGCTTGTGGAAGAGTTGAAGGCATATTTTCCCTAAGAGCTGATTGAAGTAGACGGAAAAGTCGATTTATATTTTCCACCGCTCGTATGGAAGACGCTCATTGCGATCGCGTAACTCCCAGTTTTGCTTGGGATCGCGTCGGAAGTACCATACGAGATGAGGAGAGAAGCTGGAATGGCATTTTGCCATACTGCTAGGGTATTAGCTGCATGTCCATTGTCTGCTTCTGGCCGGTTTCTGCCTGCCGTGAAGGACCGATTCGACCCAATATCGATGGCTTGTTCTCACGGGCGGAAATCGGCCTATTCGACGCGGCGCTCAAGCAACGGTGCTGCGAGTTTAATGAATGAAGGTCATTGGGCGTAAAGGGGGGCCACCTCTCCGTGTGCTTGGGTTGTCAGATAGTCCGAGTAGCTTTTGCCCGTCACCATAGCGCCTTTATTCCGGTGACAAGTGTTAAGAAACAAAGGACCCACATAACGATTGGCCCTGAAGCACCTTTGAACTTAAGCCCCCAAGCCTCGATTTCGACATCGCCCGAAACCTGCTCAAGCGCCAACACAAGAGTAAGTGCTGTCAACGCTGCTAGAGGGACGCCTATAGCCGCTGCTAAATGATCATAGAGAATTTCGTTAAAGCGTTTGTCGTAGAACGCAGAGCCAACAAACAGAACTAAAAATACAGACCCAATTGTCGCCAATGCGACTACCGATCCCCAGCGCATGAATAGCTGCGTCTTACGTACCAAGCTTTCTCCGCGTTTGATGATTTGGTGATCAGTCTCTGTCATGGGTTACCTCGACGCTTAATGGTTTGGTTAGCCAATGTCAGCTTCTGGCCGATTTCTGCCTGTCACCAAGGGCTGTATCCGACCCATTGTGGACATAGGTTAACGATTACACCATTTGTGCGAATGCCCATGGTTCAGTAAGAGCCCCAACCTCTGCTGGAGGTTGGCGGTGGGCGTTAGGCAGATGCAGATGCAAATAAGCCGAGTATTCATTCGGCCTGCTCCATCTCGTAGCACTCCCATTCGCTCCCCAAGGCTTCACGGTAGGCACCCCAACCAGGCGGAAGGTTTGCAATGTCGATCAATGTTGGATCGTGCTCGACGATGCATTCCATGCTGACTACTAGGGCATCAGATGGGGCATTAGTTGTGCCACAGGTGAATGACCAAGAATGATCATCACCGTAATGGACTACGCACAGGATAGGGAGTCCTTCCCGCAGTGCCTGTCGTGTCGTTATGGCTACAACATTCTTCGCTTGATCGAACGTCCAATTGTTTTGCATATGTTTGAAAAGCCTAACTATAAGTAGACGACATAAGTGGCGTAGCGTTTTTCGCCGTTTGTGTCTGATAACGTATCATGTCCATGCATAACTCCTCGTCTACTTGTGAGCGTCCGTTTTTTCGCCGGTTGCTGCCTGCCACTGATTCTGTGCACACGGGTTAAATCACATGCAAACGGTGTGAGCGGTGATGTATGCCAAAATCAGCCCAGCATCAAGCACCCTGTATCCCTAGGTGTATCCCAAGAAAAATCGAATTAAACAAAGCCCAATGTTTACGGGATAAATCCATGCCAGTTCAAACGTCCCCGGCTCCACCAATTGAGGCACCAACGAAGCCCGCCCTGTGCGGGCTTCGCTGCATTTGGGGTTTCATATGTTGCTGAAGGCTGTTGTGGATTAATGTGGATTCATACAGGCTTCAGCGACTTTTCAGCAACATCCCCTCTTTGGCGTTCTGCCAGCTCCCCCCAATCACACCAGCACACCCAGCGCGCGCTTATAAATAGCCAGCCGATCAGCTTGGCCATTCAAGCCGCTATTCACCTTGCGCGTGATCGCATCGAACTTCTCGGCGTCCGCCAGCTCGCTCAAGCCGTTGCTCGACCAGTACCACGTAGCCGATAGAGCCGCATAGATCGGCCGTTCCAGAAGTTCAGGCTTGGTCAGAAGGTCCAGGCTCAGGGCTGAGCCGCACGCCTGATAGTTGACCCAGCCCGTCACTTGAATCAATCCTCGGCCTCGGTACTTCCAGCCGTCACCCGTCACCGCAGGCCCGTTGAGCATCCCTTCGGGACGCTCAAACAATGGATGGGTGCGACGCACTTCCTGACCCGAATGCTGGTCGGGGTAAGTGCGGAGATGAGTTTGAATGTGCTCGCCTACAACATGAAACGAGTGATGAAAATCATCGGTGCCAACGGTTTGATGAAGGCGCTGCCGGCATAAAAAAGGCTGATTTTGGCCCATGCCAGAGGCTGTAAAAACAGCATTGACGTGTTCCAGGTCGCGACCGATGCGGCCCGCAGTATTGACCGTGCGATCGCTCAGCCAACGAACGTCGATGATTCAAGACGATGAGGTCAGAACGTTTTTACACACTCTGGGCCAGAAGCGGCCATTCGCACCTGCTTTACCGTGCCGTCCAGCAGATTACTTTTCCCTCTCCAAACCAGACTGTTGCGGCCAAATCCATCCGCACTGTATCTGCTCCTGCCTATCTACTACTGGTTAGCATGACTCCTCACTCACGGACTTATGCCCTATGCCGGATACCACTAACCTTTATCTGTTCATTGTTGCCGCCTTGCTGTTGTTGATCGTTCCTGGCCCTAACATGGCCATCGTCAGCAGCCATGCTGTTGCTCATGGATGGCGCGCCGGCCTCGCCGCTGCGCTAGGAATAACCCTGGCTGACGTGCTGATGACCATCATGGTTAGCGCAGGCCTCGGTGCGTTAGTGATGAGTTGGGCGCCGGCGTTTGACTTGCTGCGCTGGGCCGGCGCTGGTTATCTGATGTGGCTGGCGTGGCAGGCATTGAAGGCTCCTTCTACGGATACTCAGTCTCAAGCTACACAGGCCTCGATGAGAAAGATCTTTGCCCAATCCACGCTCAACAGCTTGTTAAACCCCAAGGCGCTGTTGTTTTTCATGGTGTTTCTGCCGCAGTTCGTCACCGTAGGTACCAGTAGTGTCACCTCGCAATTGATGTTCTTGGGGTTATTGCTTGCACTTATCGCATTGATCTTTCATGCCCTACTCGGGTTTTGTGCCGGACAGCTGCATATGCGCCTTCGCGAAGGCATGATCTCCAAACGCCTGGGAGCCTATAGCTTCGCTGCGGTTATGACAGTGCTGGCGGCACGTTTGCTTCTACTTAATCGACCACTTTAAAAGGAGCGAGACATATCGGCTTAACGCAATTGCCGGGGTGTTACGTTAAGCATTTTTTTCATCAATCGCCGCAAAGATGTGGCATCCCGGTATCCGACGCGTTCGGCAATGGTATCGACCGAGTATTTACTGTTTGCCAGCAGCTCCCGGGCTTTATTGGCCTGGACACGCTGGATCAGCCGCAACGGGCTGTAGCCGGTAGCCTTGTGTATGTGTCGAGACAACGTTCGCTCTGACAAGCCAAAGTCGAATGCGAGTGTACTGACGTTGATGGTCGCCGGTAGTGAGGCTTCGATATGAGCCGTCAGCTTTGCGATCAATTCATTTCCCTGAGCCATCATTGCCGGAACCATGAAGGGCGATTGCAGCTGTCGGCCGTCTATCAGTAGCGTTCGTGCAACGGCATTTGCCAATGCCGGGGAGAAATGGGGATGTCAGCGCTCAAGCCATTCCTTGCATCATCCAGGTCAAAGTCCCCAGCGGTGTACTGAGCGAGGCCATGCGAGGCGACTATGTACAGCGTTTGCATCAAGCGGTAAGCCGGTCGAAAGAAGCGAACGACCAAAGAATCGTCATGACGTCGATCATCCTTGATGAAGTCAACGATGGCTTATGGGGAGCCAACGGAGCAATCTGGTATTTAGCCGATTTCACTCAGGCGGCCGGGTACCGACATCTGCAGGGGCTGACGGGGAAGTAAGGCAGCAAAGATCCATTGGCTTGTACGACATGCAGAGCGCTAGCTCGAGTGGCAGCGTTGGGGCACTTTCTGACGGTCGTCGTGACAGGCAGCACAGCCCAAAGCGGTCACTCGTGAATGCTCCAAGACGCGAATCTAATCAGTGGCGAGTAAACCGGTCGCCACTGAACGGAATGGCTACTCCGTAATTTCAACCTTATCCAACACCCGATTCACCGATACTTTCCGGTAAAGGGCTTCCCCCATGATGCGCCGTTTAATCTTCCTTGAAGCGCTTACTGGGTAGGTTCGTACAGAGTTTCACAGTCCCCGGCCTTCCTGTTACCGGAGTTACAAGCCCGACTCCCCTTACGCTGCCTGCCGCCGCATGGTCAGGATGGCAGCACCGAAACCGATGAATGTCGACCCCACCACCCGGCTAACCCAGCGGGACAGCGCAGGCCGGGTCAGCACACCCTTGGCCCGCGAGGCGAGCGCGGCATAGAGGCTCAGGGACGACACCGACAATGCCATGAAGATCGAGGTGAGGATCAGAAATTGCGGCAGCAATGCCGTGCTCTGATCGATGAACTGCGGAAACAGCGCGGTGAAGAACATCGTCGCCTTGGGGTTGGTCACCGCCGTCAGGAAGGCCGATTTGTACAGTTTGGAGCGAGTCGGCCGGCTTTTCTTCAAGTTATCCTGAATCCCGTCCGGGAGCATCGGGCCCTTTTTGAACAATTGTCTGATGCCCAGGTAGAACAAATAACCGGCACCGATGAATTTCACCGCGTTGAACAACCATTCGGAACTGGCGAGCAGCGCCCCCAGCCCCAGCATGGCAGCGGACGACAGGCAGAACAGGCCACTGGCGTTGCCGAGCGATGACCATATGGCGCTGCGCTGCCCATGGGCCAGGCTATTGTTGATCGCCATCAAGGTCGCAGGCCCTGGGCTGGCAATAGCAATCGCGGCGACCAAGGTAAAAGTCAGAATCGAGTGAGAATCCATTTTCAAAGCTCGTGGTGGTGAGGGCTGGCATATTACAGGAGCGAGCGGGACAACGAGTTAATTGGTGCTCGGTTTCCCAGGCGGTAATTGGATTGAAAGCGCTCCTTGCCCACCGACAGCTATTGTGGACTCAGCCCCTTCGTAACAGGCAGTAATCGGCCAATGCCCGCTAGAATCAGCGGCGTGAGGTGTGTGTTGGACGACATCGGGCGTGGATTCGGCGCCGACGCAAATCTCGCTTTGACGTCCCAGGAATAGAAAAACCACAAAGGCAGTGAATAGCGTGAACATCGCCAGCAGTTGCAACAAGGTGTTGAATCCTGCGGTATAGGCCAAGCGCAGCATCGTCAACGGGATTTGGCTGGCGTCGGTGCTCGCGTGCTGGATATCACCCATCACCAGGCGTTGCGCGATAGTTGAATAGTCGACAGCGGACAGTTTGACCGAGTCACTGATACTCAGATGGTGTGCGACCAGGGCCGTCAGCATCGCAACAGTGATTGCCAGGGCTACACCTTCGCTCGCCACCCGCGTCGTATTGAAAATACCGGCGGCCATCCCCGCCCGTTCCTTGGGGTCCACGCTGACGAAACGCCGGTACAGATGCTCGCGCCGGGCGAGAAGAAAACCCACCGTGCTTACGTCTGGGCCTACTTCACCACGCCTTTTTCAGCGTTCAAGGCAGTGGTTTACGACTTCAGTCCGAGCCGTGCGGGCGAGCATGCACGCAACTTTCTAGGTCAGTGGAATGGCAAACTGGTTTGCGACGATTTTGCCGGCTACAAAGCAAGCTTCCAGCAAGGCATCACTGAAATCGGCTGCATGGCCCACGCCCGCCGCAAGTTCTTCGATCTGCACGCGACGAACAAAAGCCAACTGGCCGAACAGGCGCTGCACTCAATTGGCGGGTTGTACGAAATCGAGCGGCAAGCGCGGGGTATGACCGGCGAAGATCGCTGGCGAATACGCCAGGAAAAAGTGGCGCCCATTATCGACGCATTACACATCTGGATGTTGGCCCAGCGTGACCTTGTGCCCGAAGGATCGGCTATCTCCAAAGCTCTGGATTACAGCCTCAAGCGCTGGACGGCACTGACGCGATATCTCGAGGGCGGCGCTGTGCCCATAGATAATAACGCGGTCGAAAATCAGATAAGGCCGTGGGCACTTGGACGCTCGAACTGGTTGTTTGCCGGATCGCTACGCAGCGGTAAACGGGCGGCAGCAATCATGAGCCTGATCCAGGCTGCGCGCATGAACGGGCACGATCCATACGCCTATCTGAAAGACGTCCTCACGCGCTTGCCAACCCAGCGCGCCAGTCAGATTATCGATCTGCTGCCACATAAGTGGGCTCGTTAAGCCTCGCCGTGTGTACGAGTTTGACTTTGCTTAGGGACGTGCCTCCAAAGCTGCATGAGCGCCAAAGAAGCAAGACTCGCAATAATGAGCGCAAGTGAGCTTATTCCAATGCTCAGCCCCCAAAAGTCGATCAAGTAGCCTGTTAACACCGGGATCGCCCCAGCGGGCACATACCCACCCATGTTGAACACTGCGTTGGCTTCGGCTCTGCGCTGCGCAGGCACGCGGTCAGCAATAAGGGTCAGTGCACCTAACTGGCCCAAGCCTTGACCGGCGCCTGCCAACAGAGCGGAAACGATCAGCCATGGAGCGGAACCGATTTCCAGCGCGATCCACACGAAAATCATTGAGAAGACAGTACCGATCCCGCTAAGCGAAAACACGGTACGGCTGCTGTATCGCTTCGCCGCAAACTGCACGCCCACGGCGACGAGGAACATTGAAAAGGCCATACAACCCGTGACAAGGGGACTATTCACGTCTAGAAAAGTCGCTATCAGCTTGGGGCCGAGCGATAGGATGAATGATGTCGAAGTTATTCCAGGGCCGAAGAACGCTATCCCCAATAGCACGATGCCGAGGTTTTCCTTAGCGACAGTGGGCAAGCGCGGTTTAAACGTACCGCCCCCAAGCTTCTGGTTCTTTTGATTGAGTAACGCTAGGAGCGCCACGCACAAAATCGCGATTTCCACTCGGAAGACTGTGTGGATCGGGTTCGGAAGATATTGCGCAACGACCCCTGCCAATAGCGGCCCGGTGCCCGCTCCGGCCACCATCGCGACAGATGCCATTAGCGAAGCAAAGTGCTTGCGGTGAGGCTGAGCATGCTCGACGACATTCGCCATACCCCCAGATACAACGAGGCCCACCGAAACGCCGGTGAGGAAGCGCGCGAGCATCAAGACGCCGATGCTGTGCGCTTGGTCGAACAGAATCGCTGCAATGATAGCCAGCCCCACACAGGGTAGAAGCAAGGCTTTGCGCCCGTAGTGGTCGGACGCCTGCCCAGCGACGGTGAGAGTTAGAAGAAGACCGATGATGTAGCAGGCAAAAATTACGGTTAGCACCCCCGACGCGAAGCCGAGGGACTGCTGCCAAAAGCTGTAGAGTGGCGTAGCGGCATTTGAAAGTATAAAAATCGCGGTCACGATCCACGCTGTACGGTACACAGCCATTGAGCTTTTTATGGAATGGGAACTGCTCATTGGTGAAGGGCCTCTCAGTGGGCAGGAATTCAATTCGAAGCCCAGAGTAGAGAAATGCTTCGTGATGGCCCATTCATCAACGTCACAAACCGGATGTGAAAAAATTCACAGCTCCTGTGCCTGCACTAATCCCTCCATGAGGAAATCAAGCACTGCCCGGATTTTTAGAGAGCTGCGTAAATCTTCATGAAACGCGAGCCAGATGGGTAGTTCCAGCGGTGTGTGATCCATATCAACCCTTGCCAGCCCATATTCTTTGCCTAAAAAATCCGGAAGGAAAACTATGCCAGCATTGCCTACGGCAGCTAATGCCTGGATGCGCAGGTCGTTGCTGGTGACGGAAAGCGGTCTTCCTTCCAGCCGATCCAGGAGCCATTGCTGCTGTACCGAATCGTCCATGCTACGGTCGTAGCCTATGAACTCGAACTCTTCAGGTTCACGTTGACTAATGTAGTCCTCGCTAGCATGAGGGTAAAAACGCAAGGAGCCGAGACTTTTGGCGACGACACTCTGTTCATCCGGCCTGCGGAAGGTAATGGCAATATCGGTTTCTTTCCTTGCCAACGACGCAGTGGACTTGGCTCCAACGAGCGTCAGCTGCAACCGGGGATAACGCTCGCGCAATACCCCAAGTCGCCGAGCTACCAACGTTCCGAGGTATGCAGGAGGTGCAGACAAGATCACCGCACCCTCAATACGGCTTTCTCCCCCGTCAGCGAATCGCCTGAGCGCAAGTGACGCAGACTCCATCTGCGCTGCATATTCACCTACCCTCACACCATCCTCGGTCAATTGGTAGACACGGCCCCTACGATCTACCAGCTTCATGTCCAAAGAGGCTTCAAGGGCAGCTATTCGGCGAGCCACAGTCGCGTGCTCCACCCCCAGCGAGCGAGCCGCAGCGGCTAAGGAGCCCTCATGAACAAAGGCAAAGAAAAAACGGAGGCTGTCCCAGTCAAGCATATTGGTCATCAGGGTGTGGTTAGGAGTGGATTTACAGCGAGCTAAAAGCGTAGCTTACCGATAAATCAGGTGGCGCTGCCGCATAAAGCTTGGACTTAATTTCGTCCCCACGTTCTCCGCCCCGCAAGAACCGCTTGGCGATTACAGCGATCACGACGGGCATGGAATATTCAGTCCCTCCGGTGCCTGTAGAGCAACGGGCAAAATCGCGGGTGATATCAGGGGGCCCTTGTCCTTCCATCGGCGCTCCGACTTCGGCTCCACTGCTCACTACGCGCACTTCCATTTGCACCTAACGCATCGCTTCCAGCATCCCCGACGCGGCTGCGGTTAGGATTCTAGCCCGGTGCAAGTCAGTTTCGTTGCGCAAGGTGTATTGGACGGACGCTTACAAACGTCCCCGCAACTTCATCATCTAAAGACGTCCACGGACGTCTTTTTTTGTGTCTGAAATCCAGTAAAAACAAGGGCTGTGGGCTTAACGGTTCGCCTTGATCGACTGATTGCACATGAAAAGCAGCGCTTTGGAGAGCGCATGGCCCAGGTGGCGACACGAGGTGTGGAACGATTGACCTATTGGCAAGCGGAAACAGGACTCCCGTTAACGATCAGTACTTGATGTCCCGGGCTGTGCGACGGGTATCTTGCTTGGTACTGCGCTTGTCCTGGCGACAGTCTGCATTGCTCTTGTCATTGCCCTTTCTGCAATCATCCTTGGTTTGCCGGGCAGTGGAGCGCCCTTCCTGCCTGGTATCGCGAGCTTCACGCCGCTGTTCACCCTGCTCGGTCGCGTAGGCAGGTAGCGTCACCCACTGCACGCCAGTGGCGACTAGCAGCATCGCCAGGGCTTTCAAGTAGTGCTTGCGAATCATGATTTTTCTCCAGTTCCCTATCGCTCAGTCGCTTCGTTCGCCCACCCAAGAGTTCAGCGAAAACGTGCATTACATCGTACGCTCACAACTCACTAAAGCACTTTGCGGTACGTGAAATCTGACGATAGGGCCACACCGGCAGTCGGGCAAGGCTGTTATGTGCATGATTGCAAAATGGATATCGGTAACGACCAGGCTTTTGCGTATGTGCGCGGTGACACATAGCAAAATCAGTCCCGCATCGAGCACCCGGCATGCCCCCCGTCCGCCATTCGAAGCTAACAAGCCGCACCCAGCACTTGCGCCGACTTCACCACGTCCTAGGAAATTTCCCGCAAAACGCATCGCCTTTCATGAACTGGCGAACGCTGCTCCTCGCGGATAGCCTTCAGGGGTCGCTGCAAATCAGCGATCGGCTTTGACAGGCTGAAGAGCAACCTTCCACTCCTCCTGATAAAACGGCATGCTTCTGCGCGCCCAGTTTTTATGGCGGCTGTGCGTGGGGCATCTTCGGGTGCACCGGGTCGTTGCTCCTCCGGTCTGTCAACCCGCGTACAGCTGCCACCCACATCTGATTGACAGCAGATCGTTGGCAGCTCCCTGAACCAAAGACGGAGCACAATCATGAAAAAACAAAGCCCCACCCCGCCAGGCCCATCATCCGATTCAACAATCGAAACACCCGACTTATCCAAACTCTCCGAATCCACCGAACCCGCCATCAGCGCCCGCTTCCGCAACCCCAACCACCTCGACCCCGTCAGCCACGTCTTCACCATCCGCCCCGACATAGACACACCGTCCCTGCTCACCCACGCCAGCGAAACCCTCGCCTCGCTCAACGTCATGAGCACTGACCTGGCCTGTGAGCTTGAGAGCTCACGTCGCAATATCGCATTGGCCATCCAGCAGTTGGCCGTGCTGGCGGAGTTGCTGGTGAACCGGGCGCTGGACAACATCGCGCCACTCGATGAAGTGGAGGCTTGAGATGGATAGATACATGCCCATGCCCGGCATCGACTGCACCATTGCTTCGCTGCTGATCGACACCGAGGCTCCACTGGATGTGCTGCACGAAACAGCTGCCTATCGCATTCGCACCGCGACGCAACTGCTGGAGAACCTCGCAGCAAACGAAGGCGTTTACAGCGAACTGGCGCGGGTGCTGGTGACCTCCCTGCGCGATGGTTGCGACTTGCTGGATGTGGTTGGACGGCGGCTGCAGATGCAGGTTTGATCCTGGAAATACAAAATGGACGATCTCATTAAGATCGCCCATTTTCATCACTCGGAATGCACCTGAACCCTGCCAATAGGCGAACTGCTGCCAGAAAGAGCAAGCAGCAACATTGGATCGACGTTTACGGTTTTCGCCAGGCGATTGCGCAACTGCTCCAACATATAGCCTTCAGGGAGATTCATCTGGAATACGGGATGCAGATCCCGTCTGCGAAACTCGTCAGCACGCACAGGCATCGACAGACTGATGGCAGTGCTGGGCAATGCGTCTTCTTGATAGCGGAAAATAAAATCATCGCCGCTGGTGAGGATTCGGCCGCTATGGCCCTCTGGCGTACTGACTTTGAGGGAAGCCATTTTCATTCGAACAACTCCCCAAGCTCTTCAAGGGTCGGCATGGTCGCCGGAACAACGGCGAGCTCACAGTCCAAAGCGCTCAAGGCTCTTGCATAAGCGTTCATGGCAACACTATGGGTACCCTTCTCGACAGCAATGACTTTCTGCCGCGTCAAACCGGCGAGCTCAGCAAGTCGAGCTTGTGTCAGGCCGCGCCTGATACGGGTTTCACGTATTTGGCTACCGAGCCGAGAGATCAGCAGGACGTGTTCCATGTTCAGCTACCGTGACATTTATCATTAAATGTATCGTATACAGAACATTATTGCGAATATGCCTTACTCACCCGCCTCACCCAAACCCCCACCAATATCCCCAACACAATCGACACCAATGGCACAGCGCCTACCCAGGTCAGTGTCGGAAACACCAACAATATCTGTGAGTCATTTCCGCCCAGCATCATCGAGGCACCGGTCCCCATGAGTACACCAGCCAGTAAATGCCTGCCTGCTGTCATCGCTTCGAACCGTTGATAGTTGAACGTACGACGATGCAATGTGTAACAGAGCATGCCCCCCAGCAACAGGCTGAACACCGCGACACGTTGCTGAGTCAGCATGTTTTCGCCCGGCAACCAGAACATTTGCGAGAGATCGTAAAAGAACACGCTGGGCGTCCACTGCGGTTCAAAGGTGTAAAGGGCGCTGGTCAGCGCGCCCAGCAGCAGGCTCGACAGCACCAGGTGTTTGTCGCCGTGGATCCGGATTAAAAACAGCAAAATCAGCAGCACGATGCCGATGGCCAGCCAGTAATGGCGGCTGGAAATCATCGGCATTTGCAGCGCCCGGTGTTCGGTCAGCATGTTCAAGTGATGCCACAGCACGATGCCCAGCACCCAGCCGAGGATGGTGAAGACCTTGTTGAGGTTGCCGCTGGCGAGTTTGGTCAAGGTGCCGACGCTGCATCCGTCATTGAGCACCGAGGCGAGGCCGAACAACAGCCCGCCACCGACCAGCGACAAGTAGCCGACCTCGGGAATGAACAATGGCTGACTGACACCAAACAAGGCGTAGAACGGCGCGAGCAACAAGCCGAACAAACCGCAACTGACCAACGATACGAACAGGGTCGGCCGGCGCTTGAGCAGCAGCCCCATGGCGTTGACCAGACACATGCCCATGCGTTGGGACACCCAGCCGACAAGGAACGCCAACAACAGCGAAATCAGCAGTGAAAGCACAGGCCTCCCTGTCTCCGGTCAGTGACATCGTGCCGATGCCTGAGAGAGAGCGTAGCCGCTGCGCAAACACTTGGGATGCCCCCGAAAAGCCCTTCTACACTCAATCCGCATATGCCCTCAACACCTGTCGAATAGGCCCTCATGACCACCCTTACAGCCCGCTTGAAACAAGGCAGGGATGCGCGCAAGAACTGCCCGCGCAGTTCACAGGCAACCCTGGGAAAGGTCGACCGCGACCCAATTCCGCTGATCAAGGCGTCGAGTGAAGGGCGCGTCAAATCGCTGGTGGAGTTGCGCTACGGGCGCATGTTGGTATCGCCCTTCACCTTCTATCGCGGCACCTTGCAAGCAGACCGTCGTGAACTGCTGTCGCGGTTTCATGTTCAGGGCATGGCGTTCAAAGTGGTGGGCGTCGGCAGTGTCGGCAAGAGCGACGCACTGGCACGGGACGTTGATCGAGATGAATTTTTCTTCACCCCACTGCTCCGCTGCTGCCTGTACATTGCCCTCGCTCATTCAAGAAACTACGGTTTGCCCGCCCTCCCGCGGGCTTTTTTTTGGGTTCTTCACTGGTTTAAGCATGGGCACGGCCCCTTGTAGCCAGCTTGCTGGCGATGGTCGTTAACGATAACGCGTATGAACTGGATGAACGCGGCGCACTTGAGTCCATCGCCAGCAGGCTGGCTCCTACAGTTTCCCGGGATTGCGTGAGGAACCTTTTTTTTGGTTCTTCACGAATCCCGGGCAACAAAAAACCCGCAGCCCATTCGGATTGCGGGTTTGCGGTTCAATCGTCAGCTCAATTCACAGACTGAGGCTGAGTCGACAACAGCGTTTTTTCCCTGCTCTTGAGCACCGGCATTTCCAGCCTCGCCCGCCCGTAAAACGCCAACGCCGTCAGCAAACACGCCAGCCACACAAAGATCCCGGCCCATAAGGTGTGGGACATGTAGTGCCAGCCTTGCAGTACCCGCGTGGTGCCATAGATGAAACCGAGGGTCAGCGAGCCGTACATGATCGCTTTCGAATAGCGCCAGCGGTAGCGACGAGCCACGAAGTACAACGCCAGCATGGTGAACCCGCCCGACGCGTGCCCGCCCGGCCAGCAGCGACCGTCACCGGCGACTTTCAGCAGGTCGAAATTTTCATACCACTCGACGTGCTCCATTTTGCCGCCGTACAGGGTGGTCTCGATCGGGCAATACACACTGGTGTGGCCCTTGAGGTAGTGAATCACCCCGGTGCTGATGGAGAACGCGAACACCACGTAGAGAAAATCGCGACGGTGCCGGGTGGCAAAGCGCAGCACCGGTGCGACTTTGATTTTTTCCAGGAAGGCGATGATTTTCGAATGTTTTTCGGCCTTCAGGCGCGGCCAGAGAAATGACAGCAAGGCCCCGATAATTGCAATCTCGCCGGTCCAGTTAGGGATGATCCGCGCCCACTTATGGGTGATTTTTTCGAACAGATGAACCTGGTCCAGCGGGTACGTCTGCGTCACCGGATCAAAAAAATAGTTGTTGAACGCGATGTCGATTTTGGTCATGTCGAACATCAGGAACACCACGACCGCGCAGGCCAGCGGAATACCGAAATTCACCCAGTAAAAGCGGTAGCGAGAAGCGGTCAGCATTGTGAATCCTGATTCAAAAAGAAGAGGGAAAAACTCAATGAGTGCTCACCGAGCTCCAGTCAGAAGCATCGATGAAACCAAGCATGCGCGGAGTCTGCGGGGTTTCGGCGGAAATAAACAGTGAAGCGCCATAACCCAGGGTCGAAGGCGGTAACTTGAGGTCTTTTTCCAGTTGCTCCATGCATTCGCTGTGGGTCACCAGAACCAGATTACGCCCGGCCACTTTATGCGCAAGCGCGTCGCGCAGCATGGTGCCCTTGCAACTGATCAGCCAGTCTTCGCCCGTGCCAACCTTGTTAAACATGAAGTTGGCGGTCTGTGCCGTACGCAGGATCGGGCTGTTGTAGATATCGGCTTTGTCCAGGCCAAGGTGTTTGAACTGTGCCCCGAGGCTTTCGGCAACACGGCGAGAGCGCTCGGTAATGCCATCGTTACCAACCAGGCAAGGCGCAGAGGAGTGGTCGCAGCGCTCGACGTGGCGCACCAGTACGATCACGTCGCCCTTGGCCCATCCCGTCATCAGCGCCTGTGCACCGGCCACATTGCCGTGAGCCAGGTCCGGCGCGGTGGCGGGACGCAGCAAAAACACGGTCAACGGGATAACCAGCAACGCCGAGGCCAACACCACCGCAGCGTTGCGATAGCGGGCGAAACGGTTCAGATCGATCGAGCGTTTTATCCCGAAAAGACTCAGTCTTAATTCCACATCAAGCCGCCTCGCCGGCAAACACCACCCCATTAGATCCCGCAAGGTTAGAGAAACGTGCGTCGGTGACTGGTGAAACGCATGTGAAAAAAAGCTTAAAAACGCTGTAAAAAATTTGTTACAGAATCTGTTCGACAAAATCCTTTCAGCTCCCTGGATTGCTGCCGATACATCCTGCTTACACAGCTTGGCGGCCCCCAAAAAAAACAATCTTCCAGCCAACCGACAAACAAGAAGCACTACGTTCCTGGAGGAATTTGATGAATAGCTGGTTTGGCAACATCAGCGTGAACCTGAAACTGGGCCTGGGATTTGGCCTGGTCCTGGCACTGACCTGCGTTCTCGCCCTGACCGGCTGGACCAGCCTGGGCGGGTTGATCGACCGCAGCAACTGGATGAGCGACATCACCCAGCTCAATGGCGGCCTGACGAAGCTGCGCGTAGTTCGCCTGCAGTACATGCTGACCAACGGCGACGAAGCCGCCGCACAGACCGTGCAGACCACCCTCGACGCTTTCTCGGCCCAGCAGCAAGCCCTGCTGGCGAAGTTCAAGAGCCCGGAAAACCTCAAGCTGCTCAGAGAGCAGGGCGCCGTCATCGATGCCTACAAGACGTCCCTCGACAAGATGCGCAACGCCTATCGCGCCGGTAACAGCGCCCGTGATGCCATGAGCACCAGCGCCGAAACCGCCAGCACGTTGATCAACGACATCAACGCCCGCGTGCAGCAAATGCCGTTGAGCGACCAGCGCTTCGAGCAGTTCCAGGCCATCACCGCGGCCAAGGAAGCGTTCCTGCTGGCCCGTTATGAAGTGCGCGGCTACACCGCCACCACCAACGCTGAGACCGAGCAAAAAGCCGTCGGCCAACTGGACGCGGCCATCGCCAGCCTGAAACCGCTGAACGCACAGTTCGCCGATACCCGGCAAGACGCCCTGCATCGGCTGGAAGCTGCACTGGGCGACTACCGCAGTGCCTTGCAGGCCTACAAGGCCGCCAACAATGACGCGGTGCAGGCGCGCAAGGAAATGACCGACCAGGGCGCCGCCATCGTGTCCCAGAGCGATCAGCTGTACCAGATCCAGCTCGACCGCCGTGACGCCGAAAGCGCCCGGGCGCGCACTCTGCAACTGATCAGTACGTTACTGGCGTTGCTGGTGGGCATCATTGCCGCCGTGGTCATCACTCGCCAGATCACCCGCCCATTGCGTGAAACCCTGGCGGTGGTCGATCGCATCGCCAGCGGTGACCTGTCCCAAAACGTCCTGGTTACCCGCCGCGACGAACTCGGCGTGTTGCAGCAGGGCATCGCGCGCATGGGCGTGACCTTGCGCGACTTGATCAGCGGCATCCGCGACGGCGTGACCCAGATCGCCAGCGCCGCTGAAGAGCTGTCGGCCGTAACCGAACAGACCAGCGCCGGGGTCAACAGCCAGAAAGTCGAGACCGATCAGGTCGCGACTGCCATGCACGAGATGACCGCCACCGTGCAGGAAGTCGCGCGCAACGCTGAAGAAGCCTCGCAAGCCGCTGCCGCGGCGGACGGCGAAGCCCGTGAGGGTGACAAAGTGGTCAACGAAGCCATCGCCCAGATCGAGCGCCTGGCCAGCGAAGTGGTGCGCTCCACCGAAGCCATGAGTGTGCTGCAACAGGAAAGCGACAAGATCGGCAGCGTCATGGACGTGATCAAGGCCGTGGCCGAACAGACCAACCTGCTGGCGCTCAATGCCGCCATTGAAGCAGCCCGCGCCGGTGAGGCCGGTCGTGGTTTTGCCGTGGTGGCCGACGAGGTTCGTGGCCTGGCCCAGCGCACGCAGAAATCCACCGAGGAAATCGAAAGCCTGGTGGCCGGCCTGCAGAACGGCACGCAGCAAGTGTCGGCGGTGATGAACAACAGTCGTGTCCTCACCGACAGCAGCGTGGCCCTGACCCGCAAGGCTGGCGAGTCACTGGAGAACATCACCCGCACGGTGTCCAACATCCAGTCGATGAACCAGCAAATCGCCGCCGCCGCCGAACAGCAAAGCGCCGTGGCCGAAGAGATCAGCCGCAGCATTATTAACGTGCGTGACGTGTCCGAACAGACCGCCGCAGCCAGCGATGAAACGGCGGCGTCGAGTGTTGAACTGGCACGGTTGGGCAATCAGTTGCAGATGATGGTGAGTCATTTCAGGGTCTAGGCCGAACAGGTCAGCGAGTTGACAGGAAGCCCTTTGAACAAAGGGCTTCTCTCATTTCAGGCCGTCGAGCTGCTTATTTGGCGAAGTTTTCGATCTTTACCTGGCCCTCAGGAAAGGTGGCGATGATTTCCAACTCGCCACCCATGGCGCGGATGTAGTTGCGCAATGTGCTGATGTACATGTCCGTGCGTCGTTCCATTTTCGAGATTGCTGCCTGGTTGACGTGGAGTGCTTTGGCCAACGTGTCCTGGCTCAATGCCTGAGCCTGACGCAACTCGTGCAACGGCATTTCTGCTCGCAGTTTTTTAACCAAGGCCTCGACACGCGCTTGAGACTCGGGAGAGCGACGCGCTACCAACTCAGAAAATTTTTTAGCCATTGTCATAGCCCTCTGTCTTCAATGTTTCCAAGTGCTCGTCGTACAGCCGCTCAGCCAGCGGCACATGCTCCTGATACCAACGGTCCTTGCCGGTTTTGTCGCCGCCAATCAGCAGAATCGCACAACGTCTGGGATCAAAGGCATACAGCACTCGATATGGCTTGCCTGCATGTTGCACCCGCAATTCGCGCAGATTTCCGTGCCGCGAGCCCTTGATATCGCTGGTAAACGGGAATCCCAAGTGCGGCCCCTCATCTCCAAGCAACGTGACTGAGGCTTGCACTGAGTCCTGCTCCGCCTCATTGAGTCGATCCCACCAAGCCTCAAATTCATCCGTGTATTCAACGTCCCATTTCATACAAATATGCCACCCGCGGAATATAACCTCAAGGGAATAACTGTATGAGCTTCAGCGGCCCTTCGAATACCCTTGAGCCCCCACGCAATTGTTAATGATGATTGCTGGAGGAACCTGGATGTTGTACGGGCGCAGGCGGATTACTGGATGGCGTTGCAGGCGGGTGGCATCAGCCTGGATATGGGCAAGGCCAGTTCCTACGCAGTGCGTGGGAATCAATCAATGGCTGGCTAAACCTCAGACACAAATCGCATTGGTAAACACCAACCGATTGCCGAACGGATCGCTGATGGTCATGTCCTGGCTGCCCCAAGGCATGGCCTGGATCTGTGGATGCGCAAACGCATACTCCTTGGCCAGCAGTTGCTGCTGGAAGGCTTCCAGTTCATCGGTCTCGATGCGCAAGGCCGAGCCTGGCGTGCTGTCGCCATGGTGTTCGGACAGGTGCAGCACGCACTCACCCCGCGAGACTTGCAGGTACAGGGGGAAACCGGCTTCGAATCGATGTTGCCAATCGATCTTGAAACCGAGGAAATCAACGTAAAACTCCACGGCCTGGGCTTCGTCGAAAATACGCAGGATCGGAGTGGTTTTGCCGAAGCTCATCGAGTTGCTCCCTGTAGGAGCGAGCCTGCTCGCGATGATCGTTAACGATAACGCGTTTTGACTGGCTAAACGCGGCGCCTTTGACTTCATCGCGAGCAGGCTCGCTCCTACATGATTGAACAGCATTAGGTTGTCGGGTTTGATATCAGTCCTTCGGCGCGGAAATGCCATTCTTTAATCTCAAAATGACATCACTGTGACGCAGTCCTCGAAACGTCACTGAAACCCTGTGCGCAAATCCCCTTCCCGGGCCAGGAACCACCCTTCCCTGCGCCCGTTGGCCTGGCCATCGCGGTAACTCAACACACCGTTGACCCATACGCCCTCGATGCCTTGCGCCGCCCGCTGTGGATCGTTGAAATCGGCGACATCATGGATGGTCGCCGGATCGAACAACACCAGGTCCGCCCAATGGCCTTCGCGGATTTCACCGCGCGCCTTCAAACCGAAGCGTGCCGCCGACAGTCCGGTCATTTTGTGCACGGCGGTGTGCAGCGGGAACAGTCCCACGTCACGGCTGAAATGTCCGAGCACCCGGGGGAATGCGCCCCACAAGCGTGGGTGCGGAAACGGGTCTTCCGGCAAGCCGTCGGAGCCGACCATCGACAGCGGATGCGCAAGGATTCTACGCACATCCGCCTCATCCATTCCGTAGTACACCGCACCGGCCGGTTGCAGTCGGCGGGCGGCCTCCAGCAACGACAGATTCCATTCGGCGGCGATATCCATCAGGTCGCGGCCGCCCATCTGCGGATGCGGCGTCGACCAGGTAATGGTGATGCGGTGGGCATCGGTCACCTGCTTGAGGTCCAGGGTCGATGAACTCGCAGCGTAGGGATAACAGTCGCAGCCCACCGGGTGGCTCTTCGCCGCCTGTTCGAGGGACGCCAACAGCTGCGGACTGCGCCCCCAGTTACCGGCACCGGCACATTTGAGGTGAGAAATGATCACCGGGCTTTGCGCATGGCGACCGATCCGGAACGCCTCGTCCATGGCCTCCAGCACCGGTTCGAATTCGCTGCGCAAATGGGTGGTGTAGACCGCACCAAACGCCGTCAACTCTTCGGTCAGTTGCATCACTTCATCGGTTGATGCCGAGAAGGCGCTGGCATAGGCAAGGCCGGTGGACAGGCCCAACGCGCCGGCCTCAAGGCTGTCGCGCAGTTGCTCGCGCATCGCGGCGATTTCATCCGCCGTGGCGGTGCGGAACAGGTCGTCCAGATGATTGCTGCGCAACGCCGTGTGGCCCACCAGCGCCGCGACGTTCAGCGTAGTGTTCGCCGCTTCGACTGCCGCGCGGTAGTCACTGAACTTCGGATAGACGAACGCAGCGGCCGTGCCGAGCAGGTTCATCGGGTCTGGCGGATCGCCGCGCAGACTCACCGGCGAAGCACTGATCCCGCAGTTGCCGACGATGACCGTGGTCACGCCCTGGCTGAGCTTGGGCAGCATCTGCGGTTGGCGAATGACCACGGTGTCGTCATGGGTGTGCACGTCGATGAATCCCGGCGCCAGCACATGGCCCTGTGCGTCGATTTCTTCGCTGGCGCTGGCATCGCGCAGGTCGCCGATGCGCTCGATGCGACCATTCAGAATCGCCACGTCGGCGGGGTAACCAGGGTTGTTGCTGCCGTCGATGATCAGGGCGTTGCGAATCAGCGTGTCGTACTGCATGTCAGTCTCCCAGCGGCAAGTGATCGTCGCCGCCGCGGTATTCGTCGAGGGCGAGTTTGATTCGCCGCAGACGTTCTTGATTGTCTTCAGGGTTGGCCAGGGCCAGCTCGGTGGCAAGCACATCGATGGCCAGCAGCATGCCGTAGCGCGCCGCCGTGGGTTTGTAGATGAACGAGGTTTCGGCACTTTGCAGGGGCAGGACGATATCGGCCAGTTGCGCCAGCGGTGAACCCGCGCGGGTGATGGCCAGAATGCGTGCGCCATAGTTGCGCGCCAGCTCCACCGTTTCAATCAGCTCCGGGGTAATGCCGGTGAGCGAGCAGACAATCACTACGTGTTCGGCGCTGAGGCTGGCGGCGGTGACTCGCATCATCACCGCATCGTGGCACGCCGCAATCGGATAGCCGAGACGCACCAGGCGCACTTGCAGTTCATCGCTGCACAGGGTCGAGCAGCCGCCCATGCCGAAAGCGTGAATCATCCGCGCCTTGCCCAGCAGTTTCACCGCATCGGCGAAACGCGACTCATCGAACGCCGCCAGGTGCTGACGCAAGGTCGATTCGATGTCGCCGACGATTTGCCCGTAGAACGCCGACTGCTCGGGCGTACCCGCCGGGTCGAGAAATCGGCTGCCAACGCCGCTGGCCTGGGCCAGTTGCAAACGCAAGTCACGCAGATCCTTGCAGCCGACCGTACGGGCGAAACGTGACAGCGTGGCGCTGCTGACCTCCGCCCGCAGCGCCAGTTCATCGAGGCTGGCGGAAGCGGCAAATCCTACGTCGTCGAGCATCAGGCGTGCGATGCGTCCTTCACCGGCGCTGAAGGAGTCCTGACGGGCGCGGATCTGGTAGAGGATGTCCATGCGGGTGGCTCCGGCTAAATCAGATAAGAAAGGCCAACGGTCAGGCCGAAGGCAACGACCGAGATCAATGTCTCGAGCACGGTCCAGGTCTTGAAGGTTTGGGCAACGGTCATGTTGAAGTATTCCTTGATCAACCAGAAACCGCCGTCGTTAACGTGGGAAAAGATAACCGACCCGGCGCCCGTCGCCAGCACCAGCAGCTCCGGATGGGGATAACCCAGACCAATGGCCACTGGCGCGACCACACCTGAAGCAGTGGTCATGGCCACAGTGGCAGAACCGGTGGCGATGCGCATCAGCGCGGCGAACAGCCAGCCCATCAACAACGGCGACAGATGAAATTCGTGGGCCAGGCCGACAATCTGGTCGGTGACGCCAGCGTCCACCAGAATCCGGTTCAGGCCACCACCGGCGCCCACCAGCAGGGTGATGCTCGCGGTCGGCGCCAGGCATTCGTTGGTGAACTTGAGGATCGATTCGCGGTTGAAGCCCTGAGCCAGGCCGAGGGTCCAGAAGCTCAACAACGTGGCCAGCAACAGTGCGATCACCGAGTTACCGATGAACAGCAAGAACTGGTTGAAACCACTACCCGGCGTGGAAATCAGATTGGCCCAGCCGCCGATCAGCATCAGCACCACTGGCAACAGGATGGTCGCCATGGTGATGCCGAAACCCGGCAGGCTGTCGCGGGGTTCGCGCTCCAGGAACTGACGCTCCAGCGGGTTTTCCGCCGACAATTGAATACGCGGCACGATGAACCTGGCATATAGGGGACCGGCAATGATCGCGGTCGGAATGCCAATCAGGATCGCGTACAGCAAGGTCTGCCCCACCGACGCCTGATACGCCTGCACTGCCAGCATCGCCGCCGGGTGCGGCGGCACCAGCGCATGCACCACCGAAAGCCCGGCGACCATCGGCAAGCCGACCATCAGGATCGAGACGCCCACGCGCCGCGCCACGGTAAACGCAATCGGCACCAGCAAAACGAAACCGACTTCGAAGAACAGCGGCAGGCCGACCAGAAACGCGATAGTCACCATCGCCCAATGCGCGTTCTTCTCGCCGAAGCGGTCGATCAAGGTCCGTGCCACCTGCTCGGCGCCGCCGGACTCGGCCATCATCTTGCCGAGCATGGTGCCCAGTGCCACCACCAGTGCGATGTGCCCCAGGGTTTTGCCGACGCCCGCCTCGTACGCCCCCACCACACCCGACGGCGGCATCCCCGCCACCAGCGCCAGGCCGATGGAAATCAGGGTGATGACAATGAACGGGTTTAGCCGGTAACGGGCGATCAGAACGATCAGCGCGATGATGGCAACGGCGGCATACACCAGCAGCCAATAGCCGAAGGACAGGGTCATGCGGTACTCCTCGAGAGGGTCACGTCGAAATATTTGTGAAACTCTTAAAACATTTCGAGACGCGATATTCAAACGAGGTGAAAGTAATTTTCGTGCAGAGGTAAGGGATGTCGTATAGAGGTATGGCGTGTCGCGAATTATGAAAGTCGGCCGTGTGAATTTTCATCACCGACAACAGATCTTTCCCTCGCTCAGCGTGGGAAAGATCGAATGGCTGGATTCAGTCGTGATGCACCCGGGCGCGCTTGAGCAATTTCCTGCAACGCTCGGACAAGTGCAGCACTCGCAGGTGCTTGCCGGCCTTGGCGTAGCGTTCGCGCAAGGTGCCCAGCGCGGCAATGGCCGAGTAGTCGACAAAACTCAAGTGACGGCAATCCAGGGTCACTTGCACCGGGTCGTTGGCCGGATCGAACTGATTGAGAAAGGGTGTGGTCGAGGCGAAGAACAGCGTGCCATGCACCCGGTACAACTTGCTGCCGTCGTTCTCCAGGTGACTGTCGGCATACAGCTGTCGGGCCTGCTGCCAGGCAAAGTTCAGCGCAGCAATGATGATGCCGCAAAGCACCGCGATGGCCAGATCGGTGAAAACAGTAATCACCGTCACCGCAATGATCACCAGCACGTCGTTGAGCGGTACCTTGTTCAGCACCCGCAACGAGGCCCAGGCGAAGGTCTGTTGCGCAACCACGAACATCACCCCGACCAGTGCGGCCAGCGGAATACGCTCGATCAGCGGCGACAGAAACAGAATGAACAGCAGGATCGACACTCCGGCCACCACTCCGGACAAGCGCCCGCGGCCGCCGGAACTGAGGTTAATCACGGTCTGGCCGATCATCGCGCACCCGCCCATGCCACCGAACGCCCCGGACACCACATTCGCCGCCCCCAACGCCACGCACTCGCGATCCGGGAAGCCACGGCTTTCGGTGATTTCGTCGGTGAGGTTGAGGGTCAACAGGGTTTCCAGCAACCCGACCAGCGCCATCAGGATCGCGTAGGGCGCGATGATGCGCAGGGTGTCCAGGTTCCACGCAATGTCCGGCAGCGCCAGCGTCGGCAAGCCACCGGCTATGTGCGCCATGTCGCCCAGGGTGCGGGTCGGCAAGCCAAGCAGGTACACCGCCAGGCCCACGCTGAGAATCGCCACCAGTGCTGGCGGCACTGTGCGGGTCAGCCGCGGCAGTACGTAGACAACGGCCATGGTCACCGCGACCAGACCAAGCATCATGTATAGCGGTGTACCGCTCAACCAGGCTTCACCGCTCTTGAAGTGCTCCATTTGCGCCAGCGCAATGATGATCGCCAGGCCATTGACGAAGCCAAGCATCACCGGGTGCGGCACCATGCGCACCAGTTTGCCGAGCTTGAGCAGCCCGAACGCCATCATGATCAGCCCACCCAGCAACACCGTGGCCAGCAAGTACTGCACGCCGTGTTGCACCACTAGCGCGACGATCACCACGGCCATCGAGCCGGCCGCCCCGGACACCATGCCCGGCCTCCCGCCAAATAATGCAGTCAGCGTGCAAATGATGAACGCGCCATAAAGCCCCATCAGCGGATTGAGGTGGGCCACCAGCGCGAAAGCGATGCACTCGGGCAACAGGGCGAAGGAAGTGGTAAGTCCGGCCAGGACATCGGCGCGTAGACGTTTTGCTTTCATGGTGGGATCGCACACAGGGATAGACGAGAAAAGAGTGTGCGGATGTTACGGAATCGGGGGCCGACCGGCCATCATCTGTGTCATCGAAAATGTCTTCGCGAGCAAGCCCGCTCCCACAGTTGATCGCATTCCTTCTGACGGAGCGCGGTCAACTGTGGGAGCGGGCTTGCTCGCGAAGAACGATGACGCGGTCTAAAGCTAACTCAAACCTTCTCATCGCGATTCCACCCAACCTGACGCAGGAATCACAAATCAGCCCTTGAAATCCGCGTTCGCGTAATCCGCCAATTTGCCCTGGATGAAGTCCAGAAAGCATTGAATCCGCAGGGCCAGCTGCGAGTTGCGGTAGTACACCGCGTTGATCGGCTGGCGGTAGCCGCTGTTGAATTCGCCCAGCAATACTTTCAAGCGTCCGGCACGAATGTCTTCGATGGTCATGAAGTGCGACAGGCTGGCAATGCCCTGGCCGTCCAGTGCCAGATGGCGGATGGTCTCGCCGCTGGAGGCGCTGATCGACGCCTGAATCGGCCAGCGATCGCCATGCACATAACGCAGCGGCCATTGGTTGAGGCCTTCGTTCTGGGTGAACCCCAGCAGCGTATGGCTGGCCAGGTCCGCCACGGCCTGCGGTGTGCCGTGCTTTTCCAGGTACGCCGGGCTGGCGACGATGTGCAACGGGCTGCATCCCAGGGAGCGGGCATGCAATGTCGAGTCGGTCAGGGTGCCGATGCGGATGGCGATGTCGGTGCTCTGTTCCAGCAGGTCGATGATCAAATCGTTGCTGTTGAGTTCGAGCTGGATGTCTGGGTAGAGCCGACGGAATTCATCAATGTAGGGCACGATGGCGTGCAGCATGAAAGGCGATGCCGCGTTGATGCGCAGGCGCCCGGACGGCGTTTGCTGACGCGAGGTCAGGCGCTCTTCGAGTTCATCCATTTGGTCGAGAATCTGCTTGGCGTGTTCGAAGAAATACTTGCCCTCCTCGGTCAGGTCCATGCGCCGCGTGGTGCGATTGATCAACGTGGTGTCGAGCTTGGCCTCCAGCCGCGACAGCGTACGGCTGACCGCCGAAGGCGTTTGCCCGACCTGCTCGGCCGCCGCAGAAATCGACCCGCATTCAATCACGCAGACAAAAATCTGCAATTCATCGGATCTGGCTTTCACGTGTGTCCCTTATCGATAGTCCTGCGCCGTTCTATTGTGCAGCGAAAATCCAATGTGGCGAGGGGGCTTGCCCCCGTTCGGCGGCGAAGCCGTCGTAAGATCGACATACGCAATTTATCTGAACCACCGCGCTCACCGGTTATGGGTCCGCTTCGCGCACCAACGGGGGCAAGCCCCCTCGCCACAAAAGCTCTCTCGCTACAAACCAGTGTCGGTGTCTGATATCGATAGTAGCCGAGCGTTACGCCTTCAGACCAAACACCTCAGTCAAATGCTGCTCATAACGCGCCACATCAGCTTCGATGTTCGGGCGCTTCATCACGTCCACACACAGGAACGTCGGCAAACCGGTCATGCCAAGGAACTCGTTGGCTTTGTGGAACGGGAAGTACACCGCGTCCACACCTTTGGCTTCGAAGAAATCGGTCGGGTCGTCGAAGGCTTGCTGCGGGGCGTTCCAGGTCAGCGACAACATGTATTGCTTGCCGTGAATCAGGCCACCGCTGCCGTACTTCTGCGACGCGTCCGAACGGGTGCGACCGTCGCTGGCATAGAGGCTGCCATGCCCTTCGGTAAAGACTTCATCGATGTACTTTTTCACGGTCCACGGCGCGCCCATCCACCAGCCGGGCATCTGGTAAATGATCACGTCGGCCCAGAGGAACTTGGCCACTTCTTCGGCGATGTCGTAGCCCTCGTCGATGAAAGTGGTTCTGACATCCACACCGCCGCGATCCAGCACGCTCAACGCGGTTTCATGCAGGGTGGTGTTGTAGCGGCCGTCGGAGTGCGCAAACTTTTTGCCGCCATTGAGCAACAGGACTTTTTTCATGGGAGGTCTCGGGAAGGTCGGGAATCGGATGACGGCAGAGTACCGACTGGCCTCGTGCGGAATAAGCGTCGATTGGGCAAATATCATTTGACCCAGAAGCACGAATCAATGGCCGATTGTTGCCTTAGACTGACGCCAGTTCTGACCTGAGGAGAAATGTAGATGAGTGAAATCCAGGGCTTCATCCTGCACGCCAAGACCCGTCCGGAAAAATCCGACGCCTTCGAAGCGTTTTTCAGCAGCTACGTGGAAGCGAGCCGAGCCGAACCCGGTTGCATCGAATACCACATGTTGCGCGACAAACAGGACCCGACCCTGTTCATCTTCTACGAAATATGGCAGTCCCAGGCCCACCTCGATGTGCACTCGAACCTTGCGCACATGAAGCAGTTCCTCGACCAGCGCGATGAATACCTGGAACGGGACTTCGAGATCCGCGCCATCGAAATGATCAGCCCGTCGTCCGCTAGCCGCTGATCAGCAAATGGCCGCCGAGCAAGCCCAGGCCAATGAAGAACACGCGCTTGAACAACACGGCGCTGATCCGCTGGCGCAGCGATTGCCCCAGCCACATGCCGAGCATTGCCGGGATCAGCGCCAGCAGCGATGCGCTCAACTCGCCCCCGCCAAGAGCACCGCGCCATAGCAAGCCACCGGCCAGGGCCAGGGTCGAAACGGTGAACGACAGGCCCAGCGCCTGCACCAGCTCATCCTTGCTCAAGCCCAGCGCTTGCAAATAAGGCACCGCCGGAATCACGAATACGCCGGTGGCCGAAGTGATGACGCCGGTCAGCACACCACACAATGGACCGAGCCAGCGTTCGCTGCGCCGCCCTACGCGCAAAGTCGGCAGGAACAAACCACTCAGCGCATAAAGCAACAATGCCGCCCCCAGCCCCCGCACCACCCAATGGCCACCGCTCATGCCGACCCACAGGGTGCCTGCCCCGGTGCCGATGAAAATCGCCAGCAACATCGGCCACAACCGTTTGACCAGCCCGGACAAATGCCCGCCGAATGCCAGTTGCCAGACGTTGGTCAGGGTCGCCGGAATGATCAGCAGCGCCGCAGCCTGCGTCGGCGCCATAGCCACACCGAGCAGGCCCATGGCAACGGTCGGCAGGCCGAGGCCGATCACGCCCTTGATCATGCCGGCCAGCACAAAGGTGGCGATAACCAACAACGAAAGGGCCAGCCCGAGATTCTGATAAAACGCCGAGAGTGTGTTCATGGGGCCATGGTGAGCCCGCAAGGGTTGATTGAAAATCTGCCATATACTGAGGTTGCCTCTCGCAAGGCAAGAGGCTGAATATTTGGGTCGAGGCTACTGGCCTCTTCGCGAGCAAGCCCGCTCCCACAGTAGATCGCGTCACCTGTGGGAGCGGGCTTGCTCGCGAAGGCGCCCTTCCAGACAACACACATCCAGAGGTTGCTGCAATGCACTTCGACCTGACCGACCTGCGCCTGTACCTGAACATCCTCGACACCGGCAACATCACCGCCGGCGCCGCACGCAGTCATCTGTCACTCGCGGCGGCCAGTGCGCGCATTCGTGCCATGGAAGCCTCACTGGGGATCGGGTTTCTCGAAAGAGGCCGGCGCGGTGTAACGCCAACGCCGGCCGGCAATGCCCTGGCCCGACACGCCCGGGTACTGCTGCAACAGGCCGAACGCCTGCAACAGGACCTGGCCGAATACGCCAAGGGCGTAAAAGGCCAGGTGCGATTGTTGTGCAACACCACGGCAATCACCGAGTACCTGCCGGAGTTGCTCGCCGACTTCCTGCGCGACCACCCCAATCTGGATATCGACCTGCAGGAACTGCCCAGTACCCGTATCACCCACGCCTTGCGCCAGGGTGCGGCGGACCTCGGTATCGTCTCCGACGCCATCGACACCCACGACCTGCAAACCCGCCCGTTTCGCGATGATCCGCTGGTACTGATCATGCCCCGCGAACATCCCTTGGCACAGGCGGCCTCAGTCAGTTTCACCGACACATTGCGTCACGATTACGTCGGCCTGAACGCCAACAGTGCCCTCGCCGTGTACCTGGAGGAACAGGCGCTGCACACCGGTACACGGATGCAGATCCGCATCCGCGCCGACGGCTTCGACGGGGTGATGCGCATGGTCGCACACGGCGCCGGATTGGCGATTGTGCCGTTGGCGGCGATCCAGCGCGGGTCGCTCGATGAGCCGTTGAAAAGTGTCGCGCTGGAGGATGACTGGGCGCAGCGCAAACTGCTGCTCTGTGCTCGCTCATTCGACAACCTGCCCGGTTATGCCAGAGCCCTGTTCGAGGCATTGCAGGGCGACAGCCTTTGAAGACTGCCGCCCCGCCGTGTTGCTTCCAGACTAGACCTTGGGCAACGGACGCAAGACTTCGGCAGTCTTGGGTTTTCTGAAAAAGATGCCGTAGATCACCGTGAGTACCAGCAGGAAAGGCACACCGAAGACCAGGGTCATCTTGAAGGCGTCGGTGAAATAGGTGGTGATCATCACCGCGCCCATCAGCAGCAGCCCCAACAGGGTCGAGTAAGGGAACAGTCGCATGCGGAACGACAGTTTGCGTTCACCGTTGCGTTGGTGATAACGACGGAAGCAGTAGTGCGTCAGGAAAATCATGAACCAGGTGAAAATGGCGCCGAACATGGAGATTGCCATCATCAAGGTGAACGAGCTTTCCGGATACAGGATATTGAGTAAGGTCGCCAGGGCGATACCCGAGCTCGACAGCAGCAGTGCGTTCAGCGGAATCCCGCTCTTGCTCAACACGCCCATGGACTTCGGCGCATAACCACCACGGGACAGGCTGAACATCATGCGCGTGGTGATGTACAACTGACTGTTCATCGCCGACAACGCCGCAATCAGAATCACGAAATTCATCACGCCGGTCGCGCCGGGAATACCGATTGACTGCATGACCGTGACGAACGGGCTCTGGGCTTGACCGGCCTGGACCCACGGTACAATCGCCAGCATCAGCGCGAGGGTCAGCAGGTAGAACACCACAAGGCGCACGATGGTTGCGCGAAAGGCCTTCTTCACCGCTTGCTCCGGATCCTTCGCCTCTCCGGCGGCCACCGCGATCATCTCCACGCTCAAGTAGCTGAAGATCGACACGATCACCGCGACCCACATCCCTTGCAAGCCATTGGGAAAAAAGCCGCCGTGGGAGGTGTAGTTATGCACGCCGTATTCCGGGTTGCCGGAGCCGAACACCACATACACCGCCAGAATGATGAAGCCGACAATCGCGCCGATCTTGATGGTCGAGAACCAGTACTCGAAGGTGCCGAAGGTCTTCACGCTGATGGCGTTGAGCACGATCAGCACACTGGAGAACGAGACGATCCAGATCCATTCCGGCACGTTGGCGAACCAGTACTTCATGTACATCGCCACCGCCGTTACTTCCGTACCGACCGCCAGCACGATCGCCGCCCAGTAGGCATAGCGCACCAGGAACCCGGCCAGCGGGCTGACATAGAATTCGGCATAAGCACCGAACGAACCCGAGGTCGAATGGGCCACGGTCATTTCCGCCAGGCAGCCCATCAACAGCAGGGTGATGATCGCGCCGATGGCGTAGCTGAGCAGCACGCTCGGCCCGGCATAGCCGATGGCGTAGGCGCTGCCCATGAACAACCCGGTGCCAATCGCACCACCAATGGCGATCATGCTCATCTGCCCCGACGTCAGTTGACGCCGCAAGCCGTGTTCACGGTTGGATATCGTTTCAAAACCGGAGTTATCGGTCATTTGTCTGTCCTCTGAATATTGTCTTTCTTGAAGTGAGCACGTGGTTGGAGGGTCTCGTGGGGATCAGCCACGCACAGCAGGACACGGATCAGAAAATACTCAGTGGATACTCGATGATGACGCGGACTTCGTTGTTGTCCGTGGTGTCGGCGCGCGCCACTTGAGCGGTCGAACGCACACTGGCCTGACGCACCCGCACCGACAGATCCCTGGCCTTGCCCGACTGCACGACGTAGCGCGCTTCGAGGTCGCGTTCCCAGCGTTTGCCGTCATCGCCGTAACGCCCGTAAGCGCCGTTGGGACCGCCGTCGTAGTGGCTGTCGTCGATATGGTCACCGCGGACGTAACGCGACATGAAGCTCAGGCCTGGCACGCCGAATGGCGCCATGTCCAGGTCGTAGCGCAGTTGCCAGGAACGTTCGTTGGGGGCGTTGAAGTCGAGGACCTGGATCGAGTTGGCGAGGAAAATCGAAGTCCCCGGTTGTTGATCGAACCCCAGGTAATCGAACGGCTCATCGCCATCCACGCGTTGATACGCCAGGGTCAAACGATGGGCGCCGAACGTGTACGCTGTGGCCAACGACCAGGTGGTGTTATCGATCTTGCCGGCCAGGCTCTGGCCATCGTCGTTGGTACGGTAAATATTGAAATCCAGGTTCAGCGACTGCCCTTCGCTCAAGGCAAAGGTGTAGTTGGTGTTGGCGTAATACTGCCGCCAAATGTCGGTGAACTGCGAACCGTACAGGCTGACGCTCAGTTGATCGCTCACGGCATAGCTGCCGCCCAGATAGTCGACGCTGCGGGTTTCCACCCCGGCATACAGCGCTTTCAGGGCGCCATCGGCGTTGGTGGAATTACTGTCGTTACCGGCTGTGAAGTGGCCGATGTCCACTTGCAGCGCCTTGAGTTCATGACTGGTCAGCTGAAAGCCGGTGGCCACGCTGGTAAACAGCCGCGCATTACCCGTGCCGAACACCGGGTTGAACGGGGTCAGGTTGCCGTACTTGAGTTCGGTGTTGGAGATCCGCGCCTTGAGCGCACCACCTGCTTCGGAATACTCATCCTCGGGGCGACCGTCGGAATCGACCGGCAGCAAACCGGTGCCGGTTCGTCCCTTGCCGCTGTCGAGTTTGAGGCCCAACTGCGCATAGGCATCGACGCCGAAACCCACCGTACCCTGGGTATACCCGGAACGGTAATCGAGCATGATCCCGTGGGCCCATTCGTCCCGATAGTTCTGACCACCCGGGTTGTTGAGGTTGTTGCGGTAGAAATAGAAGTTGCGGTTGGTCAGGACCAGGCTGCTGTCTTCGACGAATCCATTGTCGGCTGCGGCGTAAGCCATTTGACCGAGGCAACTGGTGATAGCGAGCGGCAAGGCTGGCCAAAGGGACAATTTCATTCTGCGTGCTCCTTATTATTGTGTTTGCACAGAACTCTTGATTGACGGCACCCGAAGCCCTGCCGCCAGGAAAACCCGGCAGCAAGACGCGGACATCGGTTAACTCAGGTGACGCTGTGGCGGACCTGGAATTGCGCCTGCGCCCAGGTTTTCCGGTCGAGGATTTCGCCGAGGATCTGCACGGCATCCCAGACCTCGGTGAACGTCGTGTACAGCGGGGTAAAGCCGAAGCGCATGATCCGCGGCTCGCGGTAGTCACCGATTACGCCGCGGTCAATCAAGGCCTGGATCACGGCATAACCCTCGGGATGCTCAAAGCTGACATGGCTGCCACGCTTGGCGTGTTCGCGTGGCGTGACCAGGGTCAGCTCATGAGCGGCGCAGCGCTGCTCGACGAGTTCAATGAACAGGTCAGTCAGGGCCAGGGATTTGCGGCGCAGGCTGGCCATATCGGTCTGGGCGAAAACATCCAGCCCACACTCGACCATCGCCAATGAAGTGATTGGCTGGGTGCCGCACAGGTAGCGGGCGATGCCGCTGCTCGGCTCGTAGCGAGGCTCCATGGCGAACTGCCGCGAATGGCCGAACCAGCCCGACAAGGGCTGCGGCACCAGATCGCACAGCTGCGGCGAGACCCAGACAAACGCCTGCGAACCCGGACCGCCATTGAGGTATTTGTAAGTGCAACCAATGGCGTAGTCGGCGCCCGCCTGATGCAAATCAACCGGCACCGCCCCGGCGGAATGCGCCAGATCCCAGATAGCCAGCGCGCCACACTCGTGGCTCAGCGCGGTCAGGGCCTGCATGTCGTGCATGTAGCCCGTCTTGTAATTGACGTGGGTGAGCATCACCACTGCCGTGTCCTGGTCAATCGCTTGCGGCAACTCTTCCGGGCTGTCGACCAGACGCAAGGTGTACCCCTGCTGCAGCATGTCGGCCAGGCCTTCGGCGATGTACAGGTCGGTAGGGAAGTTGCTGGTTTCGGTGACGATCACCCGACGCTCTGGCGACCGGGTGGCCTGCACACGCAACGCGGCGCTGAGCACCTTGAACAGGTTGATCGAGGTGGTGTCGGTCACCACCACTTCGCCGTCGCGGGCACCTATTAATGTGGCCAATCGGTTGCCCAGACGCTCGGACAGATCGCGCCAGCCAGCGCTGTTCCAACTGCGGATCAGGCCATTGCCCCACTCCTCGGCGATCACCGCCTGAGCGCGAGCCAATGCCGCGACAGGGCGTGCGCCCAAGGAGTTGCCATCGAGATAAATCACGCCTTCAGGCAGCGCAAACTGCTGACGCAGAGGCGCCAGACTGTCCTGTGCATCAAGCGCCAGGCAATCGTTTCTTGTAGTCATTGGATGTCCTGTTTTTTTAAATGACATGCCGTCCGGGCACATCGTGAAAGTCGAGGCGGGCAGAGCGCCCAGCGCCCTGTTTCAGGCGCTATCTGCGCCTTTTTGGTGGAGAGATAATGAACTAAGACTTGGAGAATTTTCGTGCAAAGTGAGCGACGCTATAGTACTTATCTCGCAGAAAATTCGACTCCAACGCTAATAAACACGGATTTATTTCAACCATGAATCTCGACTCGACAGACCTGCGAATCCTCCATCAACTGCAACAGGACGGTCGTATCAGCAACCAGGAATTGGCAGAGAAAGTCGCGCTGTCGCCGTCAGCTTGCCTGCGTCGATTACGCCTGCTGGAAAGCGAGGGAATCATCACCGGCTATCGCGCGGTGCTGAATGCCGAACGGCTGGGAATCGAACTGGAAGCCATCGTCCATGTGTCGTTGCGACAGGACGTCGCGGACTGGCACGAGACCTTCATCAAGAAGGTCCAGTCGTGGCCGGAAGTGGTCACCGCGTATGTGATTACCGGGGCGAGCAACTATGTGTTGCGAGTACAAGCGCGCAACCTGAAACACTTCTCGGACTTCATCGTGAATCACCTGAACCGCACGGTGGGCGTCACCGATATCCGCTCGGAAATCGTCCTGCAGAAAATCAAGGAGCGCGACGAATTGCTCGATCTGGTGGTGCGCAGGTAAGGGCGCCCTGCCCCTCAGAAGCCACGCATGCGGCGGGCTTCGTTGCGCTGCAAAGTTATGGTCGGTGTTTCGTCGAACAACTTGCGGTACTCGGCGGAAAAACGCCCGAGATGGGTGAAGCCCCAGCCCATGGCGATCGCGGAAATATTGCGCGCAGAACCGTGCTCAAGAATCTCCTGACGCACGGCGTTCAAGCGGTATTTCTTCAGGTAGACCATCGGCGACAAGGCGAAGTACTTCTTGAACGCCTCGAACAACTTGAAGCGCGAGACGCCGGCGGCGGCTTCGATGTCCTCCAGGTGCAGGGCTTCGCGGGCGTTTGCATGGATGTACTGCCGGGCCCTGATCAGGTAGTGCGGCAACTTCACGCCCAGCACGTTTCGCAGCTCTTCTGAATAGTTGTTCGGCTGAGCGAGGATCAAGCCTTTGATCAGCGAACTTTCAATGTCCCGAGTGAAGGCCACCTGCTCATAGAGTTCGCTGCTGCGCTCCAGTTCGGCGATGAAATAGCGCGCCATGCGCCACCATGAGGCCGACGCTCCGTCGACCGCGTCCATCACCGGTTCAAACCGCAGCGGCGTATCCAGAGGCCTCTGTAGAAGCCCCTCCAGAGACTCGCTCATGGCGACTCGGGTAATCACCACCTGGACCTTGCGGCAATCGCCGGAGATCGCCAACAGCTGGTTTTCATTCGGGGAAATGATCACCCCTTGATCGCGGTCGGACTTCACCACGCTGCCGTTCTTGCTCAACTCCTGCTCGCCCACCAGCGGCAGACTCAGGCTGTAACTGCTGAAGTGCTCGGCATCTTCGATATCGATGGTCACATCGGTGCCGTACTCGATGGTGCCAAGGGTCGTGGCCATCGACTTGAACATATTGGCGCTGTGATGAAAACGGATCCGTTCGGGCGTCGTGGTGACGAGTCGATGCGGCCCGCAGATACCGGACATCCAGCGCCTCGCGGCCTCAAGGTCATCGCTGTCGACACGAATGTCGCGACACTGCGGATCAGTTTTGCTGTTCATCACGACGCACTCACGGGCTATTTTTTCGGCGCGCTCTGACGGCGCGTCTCCGTATTGGAAAGGCAAGTTCCAAGCCACAAAACACCAGCGCCAACTTAGCGGATAGCAATCCTCAACCAAGCGGATAACGCCGTCGGCCAGAGGCAGACAATCGCTATCAAACCGCATTCGACGCTGCACAAAACAGTACCTGATTGCTGCAAACAGGGGCAGCCGTTCATCGCCTGGTGTGCCGTTTGAGTCGTCGCTGCCCAGCCTGATACCGGGTAGGTGTTACCGCACCAATTTTATGGACTGCCTTCGCCGACTAACCGGATAGACCCCTACCTGCCCTGCCCCCTCTAATGAGTCCACGATTAGCCCCAATAAGAACAGGTACACACCCATGAGTGGCGAAAAAAACGTCGAGCAGTGGAAAGCGTTTATCGAAGGCTGCCTGGATTTCCGTCCGGTAGAGGGCGTGTTCCGCATCGCCCGGGACATTTTCACCGAACCGCAGTTGTTCGACCTGGAGATGGAACTGATCTTCGAGAAGAACTGGATCTACGCCTGCCACGAAAGCGAGCTGGCCAACAATCACGACTTCGTCACCCTGCGCGCCGGCCGTCAGCCGATGATCATCACCCGCGACGGTGAAGGAAAACTCAACGCGCTGATCAACGCCTGCCAGCATCGCGGCACCACCCTGACCCGCGTCGGCAAGGGCAACCAGTCGACCTTCACTTGCCCGTTCCACGCCTGGTGCTACAAAAGCGACGGCCGCCTGGTGAAGGTCAAGGCGCCCGGCGAGTACCCGGAAGGTTTCGACAAGGCCACCCGGGGCCTGAAAAAGGCCCGAATCGAGAGCTACAAGGGCTTCGTGTTCATCAGTCTCGACGTACACGCCGACAACAGCCTCGAAGACTTCCTCGGCGACGCCAAGGTATTCTTCGACATGATGGTTGCCCAGTCACCCACCGGTGAGCTGGAAGTGCTGCCCGGCAAGTCGGCCTACACCTACGACGGCAACTGGAAACTGCAGAACGAAAACGGCCTCGACGGCTACCACGTCAGCACTGTTCACTATAACTATGTGGCCACGGTGCAACACCGCCAGCAGGTCAACAGCGAGAACGGCACCAGCAGCGGCAGTACCCTCGACTACAGCAAACTCGGTGCCGGCGACGCCAATACCGATGACGGCTGGTTCGCCTTCAACAATGGTCACAGCGTGTTATTCAGCGACATGCCGAACCCGACGGTGCGCTCCGGCTACGCGACGATCATGCCGCGCCTGGTCGAAGAACACGGCCAGCAAAAAGCCGAATGGATGATGCATCGCCTGCGCAACCTGAACATCTATCCAAGCCTGTTTTTCCTCGATCAGATCAGCTCGCAACTGCGCATCATCCGCCCGGTGGCCTGGAACAAGACCGAGATCATCAGCCAGTGCCTGGGGGTGAAGAACGAGTCGGACGCCGACCGCGAAAACCGCATTCGCCAGTTCGAGGACTTCTTCAACGTCTCGGGCCTGGGTACACCGGATGACCTGGTGGAATTCCGTGAAGCCCAACGCGGTTTCCAGGCGCGCCTGGAGCGCTGGAGCGACATTTCCCGAGGCTGTCACCAATGGGCCACCGGCGCCACGCCCAACAGCGAAGCGATCGGCATTGCCCCGGCCATGACCGGCACTGAATTCACCCACGAAGGGCTGTACGTCAACCAGCACAGCAACTGGCAGAAATTCCTGCTCGATGGCCTGGACGCGAAATCCCTGAAACTCCGTGAGGTGCAATGATGAATGCGCAATTGAAGTACCGGATCGAACAGTTTTTCTATCGCAAATCCGAACTGTGTGACGCCCAGGATTGGGACGCCTATCTCCAGTTGTTCGACGAACAGAGTGAGTTCCACTTGCCGCAATGGGACTCGGAACACGTCTACACCCGCGACCCAAAACGCGAAATGTCGCTGATCTACTACCCCAACCGTTCCGGCCTGGAAGACCGCGTGTTCCGTCTGCGTACAGGCAAGTCCGCGTCTTCGACGCCGATGCCGCGCACCTTGCATTTGATCAACAACGTGCAGATCGACGAACTGGAGAACGGCGAGCTGGAGGTGCGCCTGAACTGGCACACCTTGTTCTATCGACTGGCCACGGCCGAGCAGTTCTTTGGCCGTGCGACCTATCACCTCAAGCCTCATGCCGACAGCTGGCTGATCAGGCGCAAGCATGTGCTGCTGCTCAACGACACCATCAACTCGGTACTCGACTTCTACCACCTCTGAACCCATGGAGACCGAGGCATGAATCACAAAGTAGCGTTCAGCTTTGCCGACGGCAAAACCCTGTTCTTTCCGGTACAGCCCAACGAAATCCTGCTCGACGCCGCCCTGCGCAACGGTATCAACATTCCCCTGGATTGCCGCGAAGGCGTCTGCGGAACCTGCCAGGGTCGCTGCGAATCCGGCGACTACAGCCAGGATTATGTGGACGAGGAAGCCCTCTCGAGCCTGGACCTGCAGCAGCGCAAGATGCTCACCTGCCAGACCCGAGTGAAGTCCGACGCGGCGTTCTATTTCGACTTCGCCTCCAGCCTGTGCAACGCCTCGGGTCCGGAACAACTGAGCGCAACGGTGAGTGACGTCAGGCAGATTTCAGCCGGCACCGCGATCCTGCACCTGGATCTCGGTACGACGACCCCACTGGATTTTCTGCCGGGGCAATACGCCCGGTTGTCGATTCCGGGGACCGAAAGCAAGCGTTCCTACTCGTTTGCCAATCGGCCGAGTGAACACAATCAACTGCAATTTTTGATTCGCCTGTTGCCCGACGGGGTGATGAGCAACTACATCCGTGAACGTTGCCAGGTGGGCGACGAAATAATGCTGGAGGCCCCTCTGGGTGCGTTCTATCTGCGGCATGTGGCCAAACCGCTGATTCTGGTGGCGGGCGGAACCGGGCTGTCGGCACTGCTGGGCATGCTCGACGACCTCGCCGAACGCGGTTGCGCGCAGCCGGTGCACCTGTACTACGGCGTGCGCGACGCTGCCGATCTGTGCGAACGCGCACGGATCAAGGCCTATGCCGAACGCCTTCCGGGGTTTCGCTACACCGAAGTCGTCAGCGATCCATCGCCACAGTGGACGGGCAAGCGCGGCTACATTGCCGAGCATTTCGACATCAGTGAACTGCGCGACGCGCCGGTCGACATGTACGTCTGCGGTCCACCGCCGATGGTCGAGTCGATCAAGGACTGGTTGCAGACCCAGGCACTGGACAGCGTTCACCTGTACTACGAAAAGTTCACCGAGAGTAATATCTGATCTTTCAAATCAGGCCTGACAACAATAACCAGAAGGGAACGAAATGGCGGATGAAATCTTGCAACAGGGAACGCTCAAGCGGGGGTTGAAAAATCGCCATATTCAACTGATCGCCCTGGGCGGGGCTATTGGCACCGGGCTGTTCCTCGGCTCTGCAGGCGTGCTCAAGTCGGCCGGCCCGTCGATGATCCTCGGTTATGCGATTGCCGGGTTCATCGCCTTCCTGATCATGCGCCAGTTGGGCGAGATGATTGTCGAGGAGCCGGTGGCCGGTTCGTTCAGTCACTTCGCCCACAAGTACTGGAGCGGTTATGCCGGCTTCCTGTCCGGCTGGAATTACTGGGTGCTGTACGTGCTGGTGGGCATGGCCGAGCTGACGGCCGTCGGCAAGTACGTGCAGTTCTGGTGGCCGGAGATCCCGACCTGGGTCAGCGCCGCGGTGTTCTTCGTCCTGGTCAACCTGATCAACACGATGAACGTCAAAGTCTTCGGCGAGATGGAGTTCTGGTTCGCGATCATCAAGGTCGTGGCAATCATCGGCATGATCGTCCTGGGCTGCTACATGCTGTTCAGCGGCACTGGCGGCCCGCAGGCGTCGGTCAGCAACCTGTGGAGCCACGGCGGTTTCTTCCCCAACGGCACCACTGGCTTGCTGATGTCGATGGCGTTCATCATGTTCTCTTTCGGCGGCCTGGAACTGGTCGGCATTACCGCCGCTGAAGCCAGCGAGCCGAGGAAGGTGATTCCCAAGGCGATCAACCAGGTGGTTTATCGCGTGTTGATCTTCTATGTCGGCGCACTCACCGTGCTGCTGTCGCTGTACCCCTGGGATCAACTGCTGCAGACCCTCGGCGCATCAGGAGATGCCTACAGCGGCAGCCCGTTCGTACAGATCTTCTCGCTGATCGGCAGCGACACCGCCGCGCACATCCTCAACTTCGTGGTGCTCACCGCGGCGCTCTCGGTCTACAACAGCGGCGTCTACTGCAACAGCCGCATGCTCTACGGCCTGGCCGAACAGGGCGACGCACCGAAGTCGCTGATGAAACTGAACAAACAGGGCGTGCCACTGCGGGCGCTGGGCATCTCGGCGCTGATCACCCTGCTGTCCGTGCTGGTCAACTACCTGGCGCCCCATGAAGCGCTGGAATTGCTGTTCGCCCTGGTGGTCGCCTCGTTGATGATCAACTGGACGCTGATCAGCCTGACCCACCTGAAGTTTCGCAAGATCATGGGCCAGCAAGGCATCGTGCCGGGCTTCAAGTCGTTCTGGTTTCCCTACAGCAACTACCTGTGCCTGGCGTTCATGGCCATGATCGTCTGCGTGATGTGGATGATTCCGGGCATACGCGCCTCGGTCATCGCCATCCCGGTGTGGGTGGCGATCATCTACCTGTTCTACCGGATACGTGTGGCGCGGGATCGCGGCTTGGCAGTCGCTCAATAATCCTGCGTGCAACAAAAAGCCCCGGCATTCATTGAATGCCGGGGCTTTTTAATGCCTGTCAGGTCAAAGGGTCGAACGTACCCGCCACAACTCCGGGAACAGCACGGTATCGAGCATCTTGCGCAGATAACCCACCCCTTCAGTGCCGCCAGTGCCGGGCTGGAAGCCGATGATCCGCTCGACCGTGGTGACATGGCGGAAGCGCCACTGACGGAACGAGTCTTCGAGATCGATGAATTTCTCGGCCAGTTGATAGAGATCCCAATAACGCGACGGATCCTTGTAGACCACACGCCAGGCCGCTTCGACCGAGGCGTCATGCTGCGTCGGGGCGGTCGGACAATGCTCGAAACGCTGCGGGTCGATCGTCAGGCCGGCGCTGGCCATCAAGCGAATGGCTTCGTCATACAGCGAAGGGGTGGAGATGGCTTTTTCGAGCGCCTGCAACAGCTCCGGCCGATGGGCGTGGGGACGCAATAGCGTCGCGCTCTTGTTGCCCAGGATGAACTCGATTTCACGGTACTGAAACGACTGGAAGCCCGACGATTGACCCAGGAAAGGCCTGATCGAGTGGTACTCGGTGGGCGTCATGGTGGCCAGCACCGTCCACGCATGCACCAGTTGATCAAAGATCCGCGAGACCCGCGCCAGCATCTTGAAGGCCGGCGGCAACTCACCCAGCCGAACGTGTTCGCGGGCGGCCTTGAGCTCGTGCAGCATCAGCTTCATCCACAGCTCGGAGGTCTGGTGCTGGATGATGAACAGCATCTCGTTGTGGTCCGGCGACAACGGGTGCTGGGCACTGAGAATACGCCCCAGGTCCAGGTAGTCGCCGTAGCTCATGGAGTCGGAAAAATTCAGCTCGGCGTTATGCCATTCCTCTGTCTGATTGGCAGGCGAATACGGACATTGGCTCATTGAACAGGCTCCTCATGTGGCGGTGAATTCAGTGGACGCAATATGGCCCGGACCGGGCTGGCATCGAGATTGGTAAAACGTAACGGCAGCGCGATCAGTTCATAATCGCCTTCGGGGACTTCATCGAGCACGATGCCTTCGAGAATGGCCATGCCGTGATGCGCCACCGCGTTGTGCGAATCCATGGTCTTGGATTGCTGCGGGTCCAGCGACGGCGTATCGATGCCGATCAGCCGCACGCCGAGGCTGGCCAGCAGATCGACGGTTTCTTTGGCGACGGCGGTGAAACTCGGGTCCCAGGTGGTCAGCGGTGCGTTTCGATAAGTACGCAGCAGGACGCGCTCAGGGAGATGGGCCAGGCGCCCCCGCAGTTGCTCCGGCTGCACCAGTTGGCCGCTGTCCAGGCAATGCAACACCCGGCAAGGCCCGATATAGACATCCAGCGACACTTCGCCAATGGCCTTGCCATCCGCGCTGTAGTGCAGTGGCGCGTCGACATGGGCGCCGGTGTGCGGCGACAGCGTGATACGCCCGACATTCACAGGGCACTCGGGCCCCAAGCTCCAGACGCGTTCTTCCTGAAACGGCGTATCACCCGGCCAGGTCGGGGTTGCAGTACTCAGGGGCGGGCTGATGTCCCACCACGACATTGTTTTTTTCATAGCAAAGCTCTCGGCCTTTTCCGAAGTGAATGATACGAGTGATACCTGTGCATGTTCTTGCGAAAACTTTCGGTAATGCTCGGGTCTTTCGCAGAAACCGCCGGAAATCGATCAATTATCGAGGGTAAATTTCAACCGCCCTGGGTAACGCGGCCAAGCAATGGCCGCTGCGTTTCTGGATACATCAATGTCGAGTACAGACAACTGATGCCCGGCCAGGCCCTATAGGGTGCGACTTCAGCTCTCCCTCATGCCCGGAGTCATCATGACCGCACCGATTACCGTTCTTCGCGACACCCACCCGCTGCCCGTACTCGACGCCTGCAAATGGGAAAAACTCGAAGGCGACCCGCACACTGTCAACCTCAACGCCTACACCAGTGAAGACGGCAGCAAGATCATGGGCACCTGGATCTGCACGCCAGGCAAGTGGTACGTGGAATACGTGAAGTGGGAATACTGCCACTTCCAGGAAGGCTACTGCGTCATCACTCCGGAAGGCATGGCGCCGATCCACCTGCGCGCCGGTGATATTTTCGTCATCGAACCGGGGATGAAAGGCACCTGGGAGGTAGTGGAAACCGTGCGCAAATATTTCGTGTTTGCCTGATACAAAAAAACCGGGGGATCACCCGACGTGATCTCCCGGTAAATATCTATAGGTAAACGCCGTACCCTGTGGGAGCGAGCTTGCTCGCGATAGCGGACGGTCAGTCAATTCATTGTTGAAGCTACTGCCGTCATCGCGAGCAAGCTCGCTCCCACAGGTTTTCCACCGCCTTTCTATTGCGGCTTGCGATAGCTGTTGATGATCGCCGAGAAATCCTGACCACCCTCCCCACGCAAGCTCATCGCCTGATACAACTGCTGGGCCACCGCGCCGAGCACGACCGGTTGGTGCGCCTGACGCGCAGCTTCAGTAGCCAGCCCAAGATCCTTGAGCATCAGTTCAGCCCCGAAACCGCCGGTATAACCGCGCGACGCCGGCGCCGTTTCGACGATACCCGGCCACGGGTTGTACATCTCCGAGCTCCAGCAACGTCCGGTAGAGCTGTTGATGATGCCCGCCAACACCTTGGTGTCGATGCCCAACGCGTCACCCAGCGCCATGGCCTCGCTGACGCCGACCATGGAAATCCCCAGCAGCAGGTTGTTGCAGATTTTAGCGATTTGCCCGGTGCCAACCTCGCCACAATGGACGATGTTGCGGCCCATTTGCGCGAGCACCGGTTGCAGGGTGGCGAACAGTTCGGGAGTGGCGCCGACCATGAAGGTCAGCGTCCCGGCGGCAGCACCACCGGTCCCGCCAGAGACCGGTGCATCGGCCATGGCCACGTCTTGTTTGGCGGCGGCGGCGGCCACGTCCCGCGCGGTCTGCGGATCGATGGTGCTGCAATCGACGGCCGGTACGCCTTTACCGATACCGGCGAGCACGCCGTCTTCACCCAGCCACACAGTGCGCACATGTACCGCGGCGGGCAGCATGGTGATGACCAGTTCGGCACCCTCTGCCGCTTCACGGGCCGAAGGGCTGATACTGCCGCCCAGTTGTTCCAGCTCCGCCAACACGGCTTTGTTCAGGTCCACCAGGCGCAGTGCATGGCCGGCCTTGATCAGGTTGCGCGCCATCGGCGCACCCATGTTGCCCAGACCGATAAAAGCGATTTTCATGTCCGGCTCCTTAACGCAGGTTGATCGTGGTGTTCACACCGTCGTTGACGCTGTCGTCATCGAACCAGCGACTGGTGACGGTCTTGGTCTGAGTGTAGAACTGCACCACTTGCTTGCCGTACGGACCAAGGTCGCCGAGCTTGGAACCGCGCGAACCGGTGAAGCTGAAGAACGGGACCGGCACCGGAATCGGGATGTTGATACCAACCTGGCCGACATCGATTTCAGTCTGGAATTTACGCGCCGCCGCACCGCTCTGGGTGAACAGGCCCGTGCCGTTGCCGAACGGGTTGGCGTTGACCAGGGCGATGGCCTCATCGAGGGTGTCGACTTCCAGTACCACCAGCACCGGGCCGAAGATTTCCTGGGTGTAGATCTGCATGTCGGGGGTCACGCCGGAGAACAGAGTCGGGCCGACAAAGTTGCCCTTCTCATAACCGGGAACCGAGATCTCGCGACCGTCCAGCTCCAGTTTGGCGCCTTCCTTGATGCCGCTTTCGATCAGATCGAGAATCCGCGCCTTGGCTTTTTTCGAGATCACCGGACCGACATCAGTGCCCGGCTCGCTGCCGGCATTGACCTTGAGTTTTTGCGCCAGTGCCTTGAGATCCGGCAGCCATTGCTTGGCCGCGCCCACCAGCACCACCACCGAGGTGGCCATGCAACGTTGACCGGCGGCACCGAAGCCGGCACCCACCAGCGCATTCAGCGCTTGCTCGCGATTGGCGTCCGGCAGCACCACGGCGTGGTTCTTGGCGCCCATCATCGATTGCACACGCTTGCCGTGTTTGCCCGCCAGGTCATAGACGTGGGTGCCGACGGCAGTCGAGCCAACGAAGGAAACTGCCTTGATGTCTTTGTGGGTGCAGAGCCGGTCCACCACATCCTTGCCGCCATGCACGACGTTGAGCACGCCAGCCGGAATACCCGCCTCAATCGCCAGCTCCACCAGCAGCATGGTCGACATCGGGTCCTGTTCCGACGGTTTGAGTACGAAGGTATTGCCGCAGGCGATGGCCATCGGGAACATCCACAGCGGAATCATTGCCGGGAAGTTGAATGGGGTAATGCCCGCGCACACGCCGATGGGCTGGCGCAGGGTATAGGTGTCGACACCGCCAGCGACGTTTTCAGCGAATTCGCCCATTTGCAGGCTGCCGATGGAGCAGGCGTGCTCGACCACTTCCAGGCCACGGAAAATATCGCCTTCGGCGTCGGCAATGGTCTTGCCCTGCTCGGCGCTCAGGACCACGGCGATGCGCTTGGAGTGTTCGCGGATCAGCGCCTGGAGCTTGAGCATGATGCGCATCCGCGCGCCGATTGGCGTCAGCTTCCAGGTCTGAAAAGCACGATGAGCGGCGCTGATGGCGGCGTCGACTTCTTCGGCGGTGGCAAACGGCACTTTGGCCAGCACTTGCTGGGTCGCCGGGTTGACGATGTCGTGCCATTCGGTGGACTTGGACTCGACCCACTGGCCGTCGATCAACAGTTTGACCTTTTGCACGGTGGTGTCATTGGGCGTGAGCGATACGTTCATGTGGGTCTCCAGAATTTGTTTTTATCTTAGGAGCCAAGGCGAGATAGTCGCCCTGGGTTGAGGCGTGTGTCGCGAATTGGTTATCGGACTGTTTTTGGAGTATAGATGTGCAAACTTCTAATAAGAACGCACATATAAACCGGTCCAACATGCAAAAAAACATCACCTCCCTCGGCTCACTGAACTGGGATGACCTCAAGTTTTTCCTTGAAGTCGCCCGCACACGCAAGGCCAGCACCGCGGCCAAACGCCTGGCGGTGGACTACACCACGGTGTCGCGGCGCATCAGTTCCCTGGAAACGGCATTGGGCACATTGCTGTTCGAGAAATCCCGGACCAACGGCTTCGTCCTGACCGCCGAAGGCCAGCGGTTGATGGGGTATGCCGAATCGATCGAAAGCACCTTGCACATGGCGTGCGAGCAGGTTTCCGGGTCCGGCGTGGCGCTGTCCGGCCATGTGCGCATGGGCTGCACCGAAGGCTTCGGCAGCTTTTTCATCACGCCGCAATTGAGCCACTTCGTCGACACCTACCCGGCGATCTCGGTGGATATCCTGCCGCTGCCGCACTTCATCAGCCTGTCCAAGCGCGAGGCCGACATCGTCATCGCCCTGGAGCGCCCCGAGCATGGCCCGTACGTCTGCTGCAAGCTGTGCGACTACCGGTTACAGCTGTACGCGACCCAGGATTATCTGGACAACCACCCGCCGATCCGCCGCCCGGCAGACTTGGCGAAACATTCGTTTATCAGTTACGTCGACGACCTGGCGTTCAGCTCGGAGCTGCTGTACCTGGCCAACGTGCTACCCGGTGCAAGTGCCAATCTGCGCAGCACCAGCGTGATCGCGCAGTTCGTGGCGGCGCAGCAAGGACGCTCACTGGCGATCCTGCCGTGCTTCCTCGCGACACAGGACCCTCGCCTGCTGCCGGTGTTGCCACAGGAAATCAATATCACTCGACAGTTCTGGATGTACTGCCGTGAGGACCTGAGGAAGCTCAAACGGATCACCCTGTTGTGGGATTACATCCGCGCAGTCACCGAACAGAATCAGGGCCTGTTGATGGGTGACAGCCGGGAGATGCTGTTTGCCGATTAGTCGGTGCCGAGCTCCAGCATCAGCCCGCTCAAGCGTTTGACCCTGCGTTTCACCGCCTCTTCAAACACCCCTGCACGCGACTCGATCAAGGTGAACCAGTTCTTGGCCCGGGTGATCCCGGTGTAGATCAGTTCCTTGGTCAGCACGGGATTCAAGGCGTCAGGAAGAATCAACGCAGTATGCGCAAACTCCGAGCCCTGGGATTTATGCACGGTCATGGCGTACACGGTTTCGACATCATTCAGGCGACTTGGCAGGACAAACCGCACGCCACCCTGGCCATCATTCCTGGGGAATGCCACACGCAGGACCGTTTTTCCAGTCTCGTGACCTTCCCGTTCCGGAAGCTTTAGGGCAATGCCGATATCGCCGTTCATCAACCCCAGCCCGTAATCGTTGCGGGTCATCAGGACAGGGCGACCTTCGTACCACTGCTGGTCGCTGTCGATCAGGCGTGCCCTTAACAACGCGTCCGTCACTCGCTGGTTCAAGCCCTCAACACCCCACGGCCCCTTGCGCACGGCACATAACAACTGGAACGCGTCGAAAGCCTGCAGCACTTGTCGCGCCCAATCAATCCAGCGCAAATCATCAGGAGGGCTGTCGAGCGGCGGCCGCTGATGGCGCAGTACGCTCAGGTAATGTCGATAACCCTGCGGGCCCTCACCATGGCCATCGAGAAGCAAGCGTTCCAGCGCCCGATCCTTCTCCCCCTTGAGGGACAAGGAATACACATCCTCATGGCTTCGCGCAGACAACAACTTGCGTGCTTCCTCGGGCTGCTGCTGGTTGACCCATCGAGCGAGTTGACCAATACCGCTGCCCTCACCGAATCGCCGGGAATGGCGCAACATCACAACTTGCTGGGCCAATGGATGAGCGCCCTGTGCGTCCTCCTGCAATCCGCTGGCCTGCAGGTTTTCGCCACTGACGGCTTCCAGCCACTCGCGTGTCTGTGGGCTATACCAGCCAGCCTCTGCGTCGCGGCACAGATCCCCCAATACCGCACCGGCCTCTACCGAAGCCAATTGATCCTTGTCACCCAACAGCACGAGACGCGCGTGGACCGGCAATGCATCGAGCAGGTTGGCCATCATTTCCAGGTCAATCATCGAGGCCTCGTCCACCACCAACACATCCAGCGGCAGGCGATTGCCTGCGTGGTGCCGAAAATGACGAGTCCCGGGCCGGCTGCCGAGCAGGCGGTGAACGGTGGTGACGTCGGACGGAATCTTTTCTCGTATATCTTCCGTGACCTTCAAGGTCCGGACCTGCTGGCTGATGGATTCTGTCAGACGCGCCGCGGCCTTGCCGGTAGGTGCGGCGAGGCGAATGCGCAGGGGCATGCCGGCCTCGACCGCTGGCGCCTGGAGCAACGCCAGCAAGCGCACGACGGTCGTGGTCTTTCCGGTTCCCGGCCCCCCCGTAACGATGCTGAAGGCGCTGCGGGTCGCCAGGGCACAGGCCAGTTTCTGCCAGTCGATCACTTCACCGGACCGGGCAGGACCAAACAAACCGGTGAGGCGCTGGAGCAAGTCGTTCGGCGTGGATTCTTGTTCTGTCAGTCGCTCGCGTAGCGAAATGTCGATCCGTCGCTCGTAGGTCCAATAGCGGCGCAGGTACAAGCGCTTGCCCGATAAAACCAATGGTCGGTCGCGCACGTTGTCACGGCTGTCAGCGGCCAGTGCGACCAGGGTGCTGGCGGCCAGTACCTTGCACCAATGAGCACCGTCCAGCGATCCGAGCAATTGCGACGGCAACAGCAGCGCGCCGCCTTGCACGTCCCCTTCGGGTGGTAATGACAGGGCGAAGTCCGGTTCTTTCAGCGTCTCGAACAGGTCGAGACAGACATGCCCGTGGCCCAACTGGTGGCTGGTCAGCGCCGCTGCCAGCAACACCAGCGGATCGTCATTCGGAGCCAGCTCATGCAGGAACGCAACGAAGGCTTTGTCCAGCGCCCGCAACCAGCCGCGTTCGACCCAACGCGTGAGCAATAACAGCAAGTCGTCGGCACAGCTCAGCGGCGCCAGGTCGGCCAGGCTTTCGGCTGCCAGCGATGAGGGCAACAAATCGGCGAATGTACGACTCATAACAGAACTCCCTGTTCCCAGGCAGGTTCAGCCTTGGGCTCTGGCTTGCCCTGGAACAACCTGTCCAGACGCTCGATCAACTCTCTTGGCGGACGAGCAAAAAACACACCCTGGCTGGCCGCACGCGTACCACGCAAAAACAGGTACAACGCCCCGCCGACATGCCGGTCGTAGTCGTAATCAGCGAGCCGCGCCTTGAGCTGGCGATGCAGGGCCAACAGGTACAACACGTATTGCAGGTCATAGCGATTGTCGAGAATCGATTGTTCCATGGCCTGCCCGGTATAGGCTGCATCATCGACGCCGAGCCAGTTGGATTTGTAGTCGGCAACGTAATAGCGGCCGTTGTGCTCGAACACAAGGTCGATGAAGCCCTTGAACATGCCGTTGAGCAACACCGGTTCTGCGGCCACCCGTGCCACGCCGTTATGGGTGTATTGGCACACCAGCGCATCGAGTTTGAGCACATCGACCTTATGGCTGGCGAACCAGAACTCCATCTCGACCTGGTACCGGGTCAGTTGCCCGAACACTACCGGAGCCTGACCGGCGCCCAGATGCAATGGCAACGTGAGCAGATGCTGCAGCCAGTCATTCAACGTGGTGATCCAGCCCTCCCAGCCTCGGCGATTGCAGCGACGGGCAATCGCGTCGATCACATCTTGTGGTGCCGCATCAAAACCCTCGCTCCCTGCCCATTCGAGCAGACCATGGAGGAAAGTGCCGGGGTTCGGGCCGCGTGGGAAGCGATGGATATCGGCGCCACCAGCAACCACTTCTCTGGGCGCCTGCGGATCGAGTCGTTCGTCATCGAACAGTTTTTGCGCCTGCGGGCTCTCCGGGGCCTCATCCGTACCGACACTCAGGGTGTCGCCTATGCGCAACGCGCTATAGGACGCGATCCACCAGTTTTCACTGGCCTTGCGTTTCGGTACTAGCGGAACCAACAGCGCCGCTTCGTTTTGGGGTGGCTGGTAATGCTCTGTTGTCGCTTCAGGCATCTCGGCATACGCCAGCGCCGGGCAGTCCTGCTGCAGATCCCGCAACCAAAGCTGCAACGCCGAGGGCTCGGCCAATGGCGCGCCGCCCCCCAGCAGATAACCCAATGCCGATAGATGCAGCACCGAGCCATTGTTATTGCCCCGCTTGAGGTCAGCCACCCCCAGCCAGCAGGCGTGTTGCGCCCGGGTCAGGGCGACATAGAGCAAGCGCAAATCCTCGGCCAGACGCTCATCGTCAGCCAGGGCAATCAATTCTGCCGTCGGCTTCAACGTGACCTGGGCATTGCCTGATTCATCGTGGTAGTGCAACGGCAGCCGGCTGCCATCCACCGGTTTCGCCGAACAAATGAAGGGCAGGAACACCAACGGATACTCAAGGCCTTTGGATTTGTGAATGGTCACGACCTTGACCAATTGCTCATCACTTTCCAGACGCAGGATCTGTTCTTCGCCAGCCTGACCGGACAACGCCAGATGCTCGGACAAATGCCGGATCAGTGCTTGCTCGCCATCGAGTTCAGCCGCCGCCTGTTGCAGCAATTCGGACAAGTGCAGCAGATTCGTCAACACCCGCTCGCCGTCACTGCGTGCAATCAATGCCTGGGGCAGACGGAAGTCGTGCAGCAGGCGTCGCAACATCGGCAGTACGCCCTGCTTGCGCCAGATTTCGCGATAGCCTCGGAACTGCATCACCCTGGACTCCCAGGCCAACTCGTCCTGATTCAGCCGCTCCAGCTCAGTCAACGAAAGGTTCAACGTGATGCAGGCCAACGCAGCCCGCAGCGGTCGCTCGACATCCGGCTCGGCGCACGCCTTGAGCCAGGTCAGTACGTCATGAGCTTCCTGGGCGGCGAACACCGAGTCCTTGTCCGACAGGTAAACACTGCGCACGCCACGGGCGGATAATTCGGAACGAACCGCCTGCGCTTCCTTGCCATCGCGTACGAGGATAGCGATGTCCGCCGGCAGCAGGCCCCTGAAGTCCTTGTTGTCCTGGGTGAACCCCGCTCGCCCCTGTTGTCCGCCATTGAGTAACGCGGTGATTTCACTGGCGCAGGCAGCCGCCAGTTGCTGCCGGTACACCGCACCGGACAACGGTTGCTCGGCCGGCAAGTGCCAGATGTTCAAGGCAGGAACTGCCTGATCATTTATGCACAGGACTTCTTTGCGACCCTGGGAGGCAACGGGCGTGAACGGAACCGGATTTTCGCCATCCTTTTCCCGGAAGAGGAAAGCACCACGCCCTGACTGACGGGCTTCGGCACGTTCGAACACATGGTTCACCGCATTGACCATGCCGTGGCTTGAGCGAAAGTTGGTACCCAGGGTGTGCAGGCGGCCGGTGGTGGCCTGACGGGCGCGAAGGTAGGTATGGATGTCGGCGCCACGAAAAGCGTAGATCGCCTGTTTCGGGTCACCGATCAGGAACAGACCGCACTCGGGGCTGTTCTCTTCAATCCGGTAGATACCCTCGAAGATCCGGTACTGTACCGGGTCGGTATCCTGGAACTCATCGATCAGTGCGACCGGAAACTGTTCACGAATCAGGGTTGCCAGTCGCTCGCCGCCATCGGACTGCAAGGCAGCATCAAGGCGTAGCAGCATGTCGTCGAAGCCCATTTCCGCCCGGCGGCGTTTCTCTTCCTCGAATCGTGCCCCGACCCAGCGGGCAGCATGTTGCAGTACGGCGGCATCGGGCGTCGGTAACCCATCGAGACAGGCCTTGAGACCGGCCATCGTATCGAGCCCCGGATGCCGAGGCGCGTCACCCTTCCAGGCTTCGGCCATGCCATCAGGGGTCAGGCGCGTGAAACCGGTGCCGATATCCAGTTGCTCAAGGGACTCGTCTTCGGCCCAGGCTTTGATTTTTTCGAACCAGGGCTCGAAATAGCGTGCCTGCATCTTGCGACCGTCGACGCTCTTGCTGGCAACGCCCTGGTGACAGATGACAAGCAACTCATCTGCCCACTGGAGCCAGGGCTTCTTGAGTTCGATCAGGGCCGCCCGCCGCTCTTGCAAGCATTGTGAAATCACTTCGGCGGGCTCTTTCCCTTGAAGCGTATCCCGCTCGCTGGCGAACAACGCACGAATCCGCGGCAGCAGCGCCGCCGGCCCGCCCCAATTGCTGCGCACCCAGTTCAGCGCATCACCTTGCATCGGGTAGCAGAACAGCCGCCAGTAATCGCGCAGGACTTCCCCCAGCAAGTCGCTGTGGTCGGTTTCCAGGGTCTGGGTAAACAGGCTGCCGCTGTCGAATGCGTGTTCGCGCAACATGCGCTGGCACCAACTGTGGATAGTCGACACCGCTGCCTCGTCCATCCATTGGGCGGCGATGTCCAGACGGTTTGCGCACCCCGGCCATTGCTCGGGCAGGTACTGATCACGCAGCTCGGCAATAAGGCTGTCGGGGGCCGATGTTTCTTCGCGGAAAAATCGTGCAGCCTCGGCGAGCCGCGTGCGAATGCGTTCGCGCAACTCCTTAGTGGCTGCATCGGTGAACGTCACGACGAGGATTTGCGGCGGCAACAGCTCTCGCCCGAAGCCCGAGCCCTCGTCACCGTGGCCAAGGACCAGACGCAGATACAGCGCGGAAATGGTGAATGTCTTGCCAGTCCCGGCGCTGGCTTCGATCAGTTGACTGCCACGCAGCGGGAAAGCCAGGGCCAGAGGCGTCTTCTTGCTCATCAGTGCGCCTCCTCACTGGACAGTGAACGCCAGGGTGCTTCAAGAAGCGGGCGATAGAGGGCGTCACACCATTGGGGGAACGTCTCATCGGCGATCAAGGCTTCGTAATCGGCGAATTGGCGGGCGAGTGCCGGGCTTTCACGACGTTCTCCGCCCGTCGTCAGTCCATCACCTTCATAGACCTTGCGCGCAGCGGCCCCGGCTTTGACCGGGTCGGTTTGCCCCAGCCACGCGAAGGCTGTCTTGACCGCGATCGGCAGTGGCTGGCGCATGCCCGAGTGCCAAGCCATCAGCAGATCGCCCAGAATTTTCTGTGCTTCAGCCCCGTCCAGCGGACCGAGCAACAGGCTGTCGTCGCTGGCCACCAATGCGGTGGTCAGCGCCATTCCACAGGCACAAGCCACCAGATGATTGACCCATGGGCGTATCAGACGATGCCATTTGCGCGACTTGATCGAGCCGATACTGTTGGGGATGGTAGTGATGGACAGCAAACCACCATCAGTGCGCTGATGCAGGCCGCTGAGCCAGCCCTCAATATGCAGGCCTTGCAGTTCAAGATTGACTGGCAACGCGCTGCCAAGCGGTGTTGGCCATAATGCCAGTAGCTGTTGATGACGTTGCAGCAAGTCAGGCAATGGCTCGATCAACTCGCGTTGCAAGCACTCACCGAATCCGGCCATGGGCAGCAGCCCGCTGTTTTGCAGACGTTTCGCCTGGGACTCCAGTGCCTGCCCGGTATTTCCCGGATCTGCCAGCGCCGCTTCGAGCAAACGGTCGCTGAGGCTGTAACGCTGCAATGCATCAAGGACAAAAGGCTCTTCATCGGCCAACGGTACTTCAGCCGCCTCAAAGAAGACCTTCAGTCGCTGGCTGAAAAAGTGTCGTACCGGATTGCGCAGGAAATCTTGCAACTGCCCGAGACTGAGTGGTTCGACCTGAACGTGAGCCTCAAGCACTTCGGCTCTTGTTTGTTGCTCTGTTGCTTGATGAAGGACCTGCCATTCGGTGGCGTAGCTGAACGACTCATCCCCTTCGTGAAAGTAGCGAGCGCTGAAGGGTTGCAACGGGTGCTCCCGGGTCATGGCTTCAAGCAGATCCTTGTCGCTTTGCGACAATCGCCAACCGCTGGCCAAGTGGTCACGCAACTGGCCGATCAACACTGACGCAGGTCTCTCGCTATTGTCGCGGATGCTCCGGCCTACCCAACTGATATAGAGCTGATCCCGCGCCGACAACAAGGCCTCCAATAACAGGTAGCGGTCATCTTCGCGCCGGGAGCGGTCACCTGGACGGTAATCACTGCCCATGAGATCGAAATCCAGCGGCGGCTGCGCGCGTGGATAATCACCGTCATTCATGCCCAGCAGGCAGACCAGTTTGAACGGGATAGCGCGCATGGGCATCAAGGTGCAGAAGTTGACCGCTCCGGCCAGGAAGCGTTGGGACAAACGCCCCTGATCCAGACCTGCAAGCCAGGCTTCACGGACGACGGTCAGTGGCAACTCGTCCTGCAACCCGACGGACTCGCAGGTCTCGAGCCAGGTTTCACGCAGCTCTTCGAGCTGAGCCAGCAGGTAGTCATCGTGTTCGTTACCGGCAAGGAAGAACAACTGCACCAAAGCCTGCAAGCGAAAGCCCCATTGCCCGGGCCGTGCAGGCTGAGAGAGTTCGTGGTGAGCCGCCTCCAGCGCGTCCAGCAACGCAACCAACGGACCAATGAGCGCGGCGTCCAGACCACCGATTTCGTCGTAGGGCTCGATACCCTCATAAGCATCGGCGCTGCCAACGGCATAACCGAGCAACATCCGTCGCAGCCCGAAACGCCAGCTGTTTTGCTCCAGTTCATGCGGTAGCCCGAGCCCGGCACGTTGCTCGGCATTCATGCCCCAACGAATGCCGGCACCTTCGATCCAGCGGTGCAACGTCGGCAAGTCACGCTCCTCGACGCCAAAGCGAGCACGCAGTGCCGGAACGTCCAGCAGATCAAGAATCTCACTGACGGGGAATCGGCTGTCAGGCAGCTTGAGCAGGTGCTCGACAGCAATCAGCAATGGATCGCGACCACGCTGGCCCTGGTCGGCCAGAGTAAATGGAATGAAACGTGGATCCTGGCGGTCAAGCTGACCAAACACGGCACGAATATGCGGTGCGTAACTGTCGATGTCCGGAACCATCACGATGATGTCCCGGGGCCGCAATTGCGGGTCGGCGCTGAAGCGCGCGAGTAATTGATCGTGGAGGATCTCCACTTCTCGCTGGGCGCTATGGGCGATGTGAAAACGGATCGATTCATCCTTCTGCAGATCGATAGCCGGCCAACGCTCCCGAGTCTCGTTGAGGGGGCGCAACTCGAGGATGTCATCCTGCAACTGGTTGAGCACGTTCAGCGGCTGACCGTCGCTGAACAGGTCGATGCGTCCGTCGCGGAATGCCGAGCGATAGCTATTTGGATCGTCATAACTGTCAAGCAGGTTGATATAGTCCCGCCCCTGTTTACCCCATGCGGCCAACAATGGGTGGGCATGCTGATGGAGGGTTTGCGGATCGATCACTACCGGCATGCCGTTTTTGCGGGCTTGACGCTTATATTGATGCCGCAACAGGTCTTTATCGGCGACGATGTCCGCCCAATGATGACGACACGGGTTGTGTACGCAAAGCAGGACCTGGCTGAATCGTGCCAATCCCGCCAGTGCTTCCAGGGCTTGAGCAGGCAGGGAAGAAATCCCGAAAACGATCACTCGTGAGGGTAATCCTTTAGGGACGGTTTCGATGTTGTTGATGCGTTCGATAAATCGCTGATGGACTCCGGCACGGCTTTGCGCCATGCCCTCTTCTCCCACATCCAGCAAGAGTGCGCGCCATAATTCTGCCTGCCAGCAATTGGCCGGACTGAGGGGCTTGGCCTCGCCTCTGCCGCTTCTGATTTGATGACGTCCTTCGGCCCAGTCTTCGAGCCAGTCAGCCCGGTACACCTGGTACTGGTCGAACAGATCCGCCAGACGTTCCGACAGTTGATAGCGTTTGCGCAGGTCGGTGTCATGGGTCAGGAAACGCTGCAGTGGCTCGAAGTGCGGCTGGTTGATCAATTGCGGAAGCAGCCGCATCAGACGCCAGGTCAGCGGGGCTTTATCAAGCAGGGACTTGACCGGAATTTCGTCACGACCAAGGACCGTGCGATAAAGCTGCCACATGAAACTGCCGGGTAATTGGACATCGATGGCGGCAGCGATGCCACAGCCTCCCATGTCGTCTTCTTCGGAGTCTACCGCCAGTGCCAGCTTCAACCATTGGGCGATGCCATTGCTTTGCACCAAGGCGATTTCATTCTCCAGGGGAGCCAGCGGGTAGCGCCGCATCCAGCTGACCACCAGGCTGCGCAACTCGTCCAGGCGGTTGCCGTGAACCACCATAAAACCAGCACTGAGGGACGTCGCGTCCGGCATAAAGGCTTCCTTGGAAAATACAAACGCTAGGGCCGAACCTTAGCATTGTCGGGAGACTGTGACAGCGTGGACCTGTCCGGTATTGCTGTACGAACTTTCTTGCAGGCAAAACAAAACCCCAACTGCTTGCGCAATTGGGGTTTCGGAATTTAATCTTGACGATGACCTACTCTCACATGGGGAAACCCCACACTACCATCGGCGATGCATCGTTTCACTGCTGAGTTCGGGATGGGATCAGGTGGTTCCAATGCTCTATGGTCGTCAAGAAATTCGGGTACTGAGTCGTGACCGGCTGGCCTCGCTTCAGCAAATTGGGCAGGTGATAGTTTGGTGTTTTGTGAGCATTTCGAACTTTCGGTTCATTGCGTCTTCACACACCGCAATCTGGTCTCTTCCGAGTTCGCAAATTGCTTGGGTGTTATATGGTCAAGCCTCACGGGCAATTAGTATTGGTTAGCTCAACGCCTCACAGCGCTTACACACCCAACCTATCAACGTCGTAGTCTTCGACGGCCCTTCAGGGAACTCAAGGTTCCAGTGAGATCTCATCTTGAGGCAAGTTTCCCGCTTAGATGCTTTCAGCGGTTATCTTTCCCGAACATAGCTACCCGGCAATGCCACTGGCGTGACAACCGGAACACCAGAGGTTCGTCCACTCCGGTCCTCTCGTACTAGGAGCAGCCCCTCTCAAATCTCAAACGTCCACGGCAGATAGGGACCGAACTGTCTCACGACGTTCTAAACCCAGCTCGCGTACCACTTTAAATGGCGAACAGCCATACCCTTGGGACCGGCTTCAGCCCCAGGATGTGATGAGCCGACATCGAGGTGCCAAACACCGCCGTCGATATGAACTCTTGGGCGGTATCAGCCTGTTATCCCCGGAGTACCTTTTATCCGTTGAGCGATGGCCCTTCCATACA
>NZ_JBNDLK010000001.1:2552500-3165000 GCF_050436025.1 Pseudomonas sp. S30_BP2TU TE3576
CTTCTACTTACAAGCTAGGGAAGGCGAACTGCGAAGCTTCATGGCTCGCTCGCTGCGGCCAGCGCTGGGTGATGGCTTTGCGGCGGGTGTAGAAACGCACACCATCCGGGCCATAAGCATGCAAGTCGCCGAACAACGAACGCTTCCAGCCACCGAAGCTGTGATAAGCCACCGGCACCGGCAACGGTACGTTGACGCCGACCATGCCGACTTCGATCTCGTCGCAGAACAACCGCGCCGCTTCGCCGTCACGGGTGAAGATGCACGTGCCGTTGCCATACTCGTGATCGTTGATCAGTTGCATGGCTTCTTCCAGGCTGTTGACCCGAACAACGCACAACACCGGCCCGAAGATCTCTTCTTTATAGATACGCATTTCTGGCGTGACGTTGTCGAACAGGCAACCACCCAGGAAGAAGCCTTCCTCGTGACCCGCCACAGTCAGGCCACGACCATCCACTACCAGTTTCGCGCCGGCGGCTACGCCGTCTTCTACATAACCGCTGACCTTGTCGCGAGCCTGGCCAGTCACCAGTGGTCCCATGTCCAGACCGCAGTTGGTACCAGCACCGATTTTCAGTGCCTTGATTTGCGGAACCAGTTTGGCCACCAGTGCATCGGCCACCTGATCACCCACGCACACGACCACCGAGATCGCCATGCAACGCTCACCGCAGGAACCGTATGCAGCGCCCATCAGTGCGCTGACGGCATTGTCCAGGTCTGCATCCGGCATCAGCACGGCGTGGTTCTTCGCACCGCCCAGGGCCTGAACGCGTTTGCCGCGTTTGGTGCCTTCGGAATAGATGTATTCAGCAATCGGCGTCGAACCGACGAAGCTCAGCGCTTTGACTTCCGGCGCTTCGATCAGTGCATCCACTGCAGTCTTGTCACCGTGCACCACGCTCAGCACACCTTTCGGCAGACCGGCTTCAAGCAGTAGTTGCGCGATCAACAGTGTCGAGCTCGGATCACGCTCGGATGGTTTGAGGATGAAGCAGTTGCCGCAGACGATCGCCAGCGGGTACATCCACAGTGGCACCATGGCCGGGAAGTTGAACGGTGTGATACCGGCCACTACGCCCAGCGGCTGGAAGTCAGACCAGGCATCAATGTTCGGGCCGACGTTACGGCTGTATTCACCCTTGAGGATTTCCGGAGCCGCACAAGCGAATTCGACGTTCTCGATGCCGCGCTTCAGTTCACCGGCAGCATCTTCCAGAGTCTTGCCGTGCTCTTCGCTGATCAGTTGGGCGATGCGCGCTTCGTTCTGCTCCAGCAGTTGCTTGAAGCGGAACATCACTTGGGCACGCTTGGCCGGCGGCGTGTTGCGCCAGGCCGGGAATGCAGCCTTGGCCGCATCGATGGCGCTCTGGATGGTTTCGCGGGTCGCCAGCGGCAACTTGTGAATGGCCTGGCCAGTAGACGGGTTGAACACATCGACCGCGCGACCGTTCTCGGTCACCAGTTCGCCATTGATCAAATGCGGAATAACGCTCATGGAAGCTCCTGAAAAGTTGTCCACAGGCGCCCGCTTCGGGGCGCCCGTTGTTTATATGTATATAGAAAGAGAAATCAGTCGATCTTGCTCAGCACTTCGCCGACCGCATCGAACAGGCGATCCAGGTCCTGCGGCTTGCTGTTGAACGTTGGGCCGAACTGCAGGGTGTCGCCGCCGAAGCGGACGTAGAACCCGGCTTTCCACAGCGCCATGCCGGCTTCGAAAGGACGCACGATGGCGTCGCCGTCACGCGCAGCAATCTGGATCGCGCCGGCCAGGCCGTAGTTGCGGATGTCGATGATGTTCTTGGTGCCCTTCAGGCCATGTAGCGCATTTTCGAAATGCGGGGCGACTTCAGCCACGCTCTGCACCAGGTTTTCCTTTTGCAGCAGGTCGAGCGCTGCCAGGCCCGCGGCGCAAGCCACCGGGTGTGCGGAATAGGTGTAGCCATGCGGGAATTCAACCGCGTATTCAGGTGTCGGCTGATTCATGAACGTCTGGTAGATCTCGGAGCTGGCAATCACCGCGCCCATCGGGATCGCGCCGTTGGTGACTTGCTTGGCGATGCACATCAGGTCCGGGGTCACGCCGAAGGTGGTGGCGCCGAACATGGTGCCGGTGCGGCCGAAACCGGTGATCACTTCGTCGAACACCAGCAGGATGTTGTGCTGATCGCAGATTTCACGCAGACGCTTGAGGTAACCCTGTGGCGGAACCAGCACGCCAGCGGAACCAGCCAATGGCTCGACAAATACTGCCGCGATGTTCGACGCGTCATGCAGTTCGATCAGCTTCAGCAGTTCGTCAGCCAGGGCGATGCCCCCCTGCTCCGGCATGCCACGGGAGTAAGCATTGCTTGCCAGCAAGGTGTGCGGCAGGTGGTCGACGTCCATCATCGCCTGACCGAACAGTTTGCGGTTGCCGTTCACGCCACCAAGGCTGGTGCCAGCGATGTTCACACCGTGGTAGCCACGGGCACGGCCGATCATTTTGGTCTTGGTCGACTGGCCCTTCAGGCGCCAGTAAGCACGAACCATCTTCACGGCAGTGTCAGCACACTCGGAACCCGAGTCGGTGAAGAACACATGGTTCAGGTTGCCCGGCGTCAGGTCGGTGATTTTCTCAGCCAGTTGGAACGACAGCGGATGGCCGTACTGGAAGCCTGGCGAGTAATCGAGGGTGCCCAGTTGCTTGGCGACCGCTTCCTGGATTTCCTTGCGGGTGTGCCCGGCGCCACAGGTCCACAAACCCGACAGCGAGTCATAGACTTTGCGGCCCTTGTCGTCTATCAGCCAGCTGCCTTCGGCGCCAACGATCAGGCGTGGGTCGCGCTGGAAGTTACGGTTGGCGGTGTAAGGCATCCAGTGGGCATCGAGCTTGAGCTGGCTGGCCAGGGAAGTCGGGGCGTTTTCAGGCACGTTCATGGGCGAAACCTCGCAAGGCAATAAGCGGCGTAGGGATTAAAGACCGTTGTTGCAGCTAAATTGCCACGGGGATAAAGTCGGTGAAATGCAACTTTTCTAATGTTCAGTCAGCCCATTACTAAACTTTTGAGTAACACGCATGAGCACTCGCCGTCCCGATCCGCTGGCCCAGGTCAGCGACTTTGATATTCGCCTGCTGAAGATCTTTCGCAGCGTGGTGGAATGCGGCGGCTTTTCCGCGGCGGAAACCGTTCTGGGCATCGGTCGCTCGGCGATCAGCCAGCAAATGAGTGATCTGGAACAACGCCTCGGATTGCGTCTGTGCCAACGCGGGCGTGCCGGGTTTTCGCTGACCGAAGAAGGCCGCGAGGTTTATCAATCGGCGTTACAACTGTTAAGTGCACTGGAAAGCTTCCGCACCGAGGTCAACGGCCTGCACCAGCACTTGCGTGGGGAATTGATCATTGGTTTGACGGACAACCTGGTCACCCTGCCCCACATGCGCATCACCCATGCCCTCGCGCAATTGAAAGAGCGCGGCCCGGACGTTCAGATCCAGATCCGCATGATCGCGCCCAATGAAGTCGAACAAGGCGTACTCGACGGTCGTCTGCATGTCGGCGTGGTGCCGCAGGCCAGCGCACTGTCGGGGCTGGAGTATCAACCGCTGTATAGCGAACGTTCGCTGTTGTACTGCGCAGTCGGCCATCCACTGTTTTATGTCGACGACAAGCAACTGGACAACGAACGCCTGAACAGCCAGGACGCCATCGCGCCCACTTTCCGTTTGCCGGCGGATATCCAGGCCCACTATCAAGCGCTCAAATGCACCGCCAGTGCGTCGGACCGCGAAGGCATGGCTTTCCTGATCCTGACCGGACGCTATATCGGTTATCTGCCGGATCACTACGCGAGCCTTTGGGTGCAGCAAGGCCGGTTGCGAGCGTTGAAACCCAAAACGCGCTTCTATGACCTGAGCCTGGCGTCGGTCACACGCAAGGGGCGTCGACCTCATCTGGTGCTGGAGAGTTTTCTCGAGAGTCTCGCGGCGACGCGTTGAAAACTGTGGGAGCGGGCTTGCTCGCGAAGGCGGTGGGTCAGTTATGCAGATATCGACTGACACGGCCTCTTCGCGAGCAAGCCCGCTCCCACAATTGATTGTGGTGTAGGGTTTTATTGCGTGAGGACTTGTCTGAAGCCGGTGGGTACGTTATCAACGCACAGGCCGTCCCATCCACCAGTTCGGAAGTGCTTATGACCTTTGAAGTCCCAGCCCACGGCGGAAAACCCGTCAGCCGCATTCGTCAGAAAAACGAAGAGACCATCATCAAAGCCGCCGAAGACGAGTTCGCCCGTCACGGATATAAAGGCACGAGCATGAACACCATCGCCCAGAACGCCGGGCTGCCCAAAGCAAACCTGCATTATTACTTCACCAACAAACTCGGTTTGTATGTGGCGGTGCTGAGCAACATCATCGAGTTGTGGGACAGCACCTTCAACACCCTCACGGCCGAGGATGATCCGAGCGAGGCCTTGACCCGCTACATTCGCGCCAAAATGGAGTTCTCCCGCCGCCAGCCGCAAGCCTCGCGGATTTTTGCGATGGAAGTCATCAGCGGCGGTGAATGCCTGACCGAGTATTTCAACCAGGATTATCGCGCCTGGTTCCAGGGCCGTGCGGGCGTGTTCCAGGCCTGGATCGACGCGGGCAAAATGGACCCGGTCGATCCGGTGCATCTGATCTTCCTCTTGTGGGGCAGCACCCAGCATTACGCCGATTTCGCCACGCAGATCTGCCGCGTCACCGGGCGTACCAGGTTGACCAGGCAAGACATGGAAGAGGCTGGCAACAACCTGATCCGCATCATTCTCAAGGGCTGCGGCCTGACACCTGCCATTTAAGTAGCCATTTCAGGTACGTATGCCTTTTACCCTCAGCGGTTTATGCGAATACCGCGAAGAGATTCGCAAGAGCCGCTTCATTACCTTCGCCGCGCCAATCTCCAGCCCGGCCGAAGCCCGGGCGTTCATTGAACAGCACAGTGACTTGAATGCCTCGCACAACTGCTGGGCGTGGAAGCTTGGCGACCAGTATCGCAGCACCGATGATGGCGAGCCCGGCGGTACGGCTGGCCGGCCGATTCTGGCGGCGATAGAGGCACAGGATTGCGATCAGGTCGCGGTGCTGGTAATTCGCTGGTATGGCGGCATCCAACTGGGCACCGGGGGGCTCGCCCGGGCCTATGGCGGTGGTGCGAATAAATGCCTGCAAGCGGCACCAAAGATTGAGCTGATCAGTCGGGTGCCGCTGCGTTGCGCTTGCGGGTTTGCCGAGTTGGCCCTGGTCAAGCTTCGTGTGGAGCAGGCGGGGGGATTGGTTGTGGATGAATCCTTCACCGCCAATGGTGTCGAGCTGCAGTTGGCTGTAGGCGATGCGCAAATCGATACCTTGCAGTCACAGCTGGCCGATTTGAGTCGTGGACGTATTCTCTTGCAGCGCTAAAAACAGGAGCAAAAGATCGCAGCCTTCGGCAGCTCCTACATGGGATCGTGCTGCGATCTTTTGGGGCACGCCGCTTTTCCACTTATTCCATATTTGCCCACATCTACTGTGCACCCGGCTGTGGATAACCTGAGCACATTCGGCTGCAACCCTTCTGTCATACGGCTTTGCGGACTTTGCTCATTTTTCGTCCAATCTGCCATCAAGAACATCAAATTCAAACAAATACAAACAGTTACGACGGTTTATCGCCATTAGAAGAAAGCTGCTCAATGCTTATGCCCACGCTTTGAGCTTGCGCACAAATACTGTGGAGCAATCTGTGGATAACCCGTTCATGGCCCTCTCGACACCCGATCAGGCATGGCTTGCAGCCAACTGTTCGTTTTTTAACCAAATCGCAACGGGCAAATTCGGAGCCTGCTCCAAGACCTTGCCCTTAAGTGGTGCCGTGGCGCAGAAACGCACCTGCTAAACCGCGGAACCAGCAGGTAAGTCTGCTCGCGATGGCTGCCGAACAGGCAGTACCTGAGCGACGCCCCACGCCAATTCAAAAATCAGAAAAACCACCAGCAGCGAACTCGCGCCATGGGCAAGGGCATAAGCCTGCCATGCCGAAAACAGAAATCTCGCGACCGAGTCATATCGCCCATAAATTTGCTGTGGATCACGAATCCGCAGCACCGCCCATACGCAGACAATCGACCCCAGCAGATTCGCCATCAACATGTGCACCGGTTCGAACGACGGCAGCTCTCCGGGCAAACTCAACGCCTGGCTCACACCCGTCAAAACCCCATGCAACGCCGCAAAACTCCACGGCGTGACAAACGCGACCGTCACGATCAGGTCGTACCAGGCACTGCCTTGCACCAACCGGCGATATTGCGTTGTAGTCCACATCGATATTGCTCCATCAATTCAGGGAGCAACAAGGCTAAAGCCTGGAGTATGCTCCAGGGTCAAGCCCCTTCGAGACGTCATGATGCGCATTGGTGAATTAGCCCAGGCGAGCGCCATCACGCAATTGCTGCAAGACAATCTCAAACTGATCGAAGCCCGCATGGCCGAACTCGGCGCACTGCGCGATGAGTTGCAACAACGGCTCGGGCAACAGTGTCCATTGAATCCACGACTTTGAATCTTCAAGGAAGCCAATCATGTCCAAGGCAAAAACCGCACTCATCATCGGTGCCTCCCGGGGGCTTGGCCTCGGGCTGGTGAAAAACCTGTTGGCCGATGGCTGGCAAGTCACCGCCACCGTGCGCGATCCGCAAAGAGCCGAAGCCTTGCAGGCCCTGGGCAAGGTGCGGATCGAAAAGCTCGACATGGACGATCAGCAAGCGGTGATCGCGCTGAGCCAACAACTGAAGGGCGAGGTGTTTGACCTGTTGTTTGTCAATGCCGGGGTCAAAGGGCCGGAGGTCCAGACGCCAAACGGTGGCGCGACGATGGCCGAAGTCGGTCAGCTGTTTTTCACCAACGCCGTGGCGCCGATCAACCTGGCCCAGCGTTTTGTCGAGCAAATACGCCCGGACAGCGGTGTGCTGGCGTTCATGAGCTCGGTACTGGGCAGCGTGACCATGCCCGATGCGCCGGAACTGGCACTGTACAAGGCCAGCAAGGCGGCACTGAATTCCATGACCAACAGCTTCGTCACCCAGTTGGGCGAAACCAGTATCACTGTGCTGTCGCTACACCCGGGCTGGGTGAAAACCGACATGGGTGGCGAAGGCGCGGACATCGACGTGGAAACCAGTACCCGTGGCCTGGTTGATCAGGTGAATGCGTATGTTGGCAAGGGTGGGCATCACTTCATCAATTACCGGGGCGAAACCATTCCCTGGTAACACCTCAGATCAAAATGTGGGAGCGGGCTTGCTCGCGAAAGCGTAGTGTCAGCCAACATCAACGTTGTAGTTACACCGCCTTCGCGAGCAAGCCCGCTCCCACAGGGTTACTCATTGCCTGGCCGGGAGAGACTTGCCCGCAATGCAGTTTTGATCGACACTGCACACCTCGCCTCCCCGGCGAACCTGGATCAGCAGACAGGGCAACACTGAGCTGGCAACCCTGAACCCTACTTTCAGAGGAGCCGGCCAACATGCCTGCGACCCGTACCTGGTTAAAAAATCCCCTCGCCATTTTCACAGCCAACGGTCTCGATGCCCGTGGCGGTCTGGTGCTGCAAGATGGCTTGATCGTCGAAGTACTCGGCACCGGCCAACAACCGTCCGCACCGTGCAATCAAGTGTTCGATGCCCGCGAGCATGTGATCCTGCCAGGGCTGATCAACACCCATCACCACTTCTATCAAACCCTGACCCGTGCCTGGGCGCCGGTGGTCAATCAGCCGCTGTTTCCCTGGCTGAAAACCCTGTACCCGGTCTGGGCACGCCTGACTCCGGAAAAACTCGCCCTCGCCACCAAAGTCGCGCTGGCCGAATTGCTGCTGTCCGGTTGCACCACCGCGGCCGACCATCACTACCTGTTCCCGGAAGGTCTGGAAAACGCGATCGACGTGCAAGTCGAAAGCGTCCGCGAACTGGGCATGCGCGCCATGCTGACCCGCGGTTCCATGAGCCTCGGTGAAAAGGACGGTGGCCTGCCGCCGCAACAGACCGTGCAGGAAGGCGAAGTGATCCTCGCCGATAGCCAGCGGCTGATCACTGAGTACCACGAACGTGGTGACGGCGCGCAAATCCAGATCGCTCTGGCACCGTGCTCGCCGTTCTCGGTGACGCCGGAAATCATGTCGGCCAGTGCCGAGCTGGCGAACAAACTCGACGTGCGCCTGCACACCCACCTGGCAGAAACCCTCGACGAAGAGGATTTCTGCCTGCAGCGCTTCGGCCTGCGCACCGTGGACTATCTGGACAGTGTCGGCTGGCTCGGCCCGCGTACCTGGTTGGCCCACGGCATCCATTTCAACCCGGATGAAATCGCCCGCCTCGGCGCCGCCGGGACCGGCATTTGCCATTGCCCGAGTTCGAACATGCGCCTGGCCTCCGGCATCTGCCCGAGCATCGAGCTGACCGATGCCGGTGCCTTGCTTGGTTTGGGCGTGGACGGTTCGGCGTCCAACGATGCCTCGAACATGATGCTCGAAGCGCGCCAGGCGCTGTGTACATCCAGCGTCTGCGCTACGGCGCCGAGAAAATCACCCCGGAGCGCGTGCTCGGCTGGGCGACCAAAGGCTCGGCCAGCCTGTTGGGTCGTACCGATATCGGCGAGTTGGCAGTAGGCAAGCAGGCTGACCTGGCCCTGTTCAAGCTCGATGAACTGCGCTTCTCCGGCAGCCATGATCCGGTCTCGGCCCTGCTGCTGTGCGGCGCCGATCGCGCGGACCGGGTGATGGTCGGCGGCAAGTGGCGGGTGATTGACGGGCAGGTCGAGGGGCTGGACCTGAAGAGTTTGATTGCGGATCACAGCCAGGCGGCGCGGCAGTTGATTGCTGGAACCTGATACAACACCGATTAAAACTGTGGGAGCGGGCTTGCTCGCGAAGGCGGTGTATCAGTCGAAATTTATGTGACTGGCACACCGCTTTCGCGAGCAAGCCCGCTCCCACATTGGTTTTGTGGAGGGCTCAAAGCCCAAGCAGCGACAACATGATGAACGTCGCAAACAACACGAAGTGAGTCATGCCTTCGATGGCGTCGGTTTCAGGGATCACCGACCTTTTCCGCCAGCAACTCAGTCTGATCTTGCCTTAGCGCACCAGTGGGTGGCAGCCGTGCCAGGACATGCACTTTTATCGGACTTCACGAACCTATCGCGAGCAGGCTCGCGATGGCAACACCGCGGTTTCAAGTTTTGTTGTCCTGTTGGTCAGCCGTTTGCATAGCCCTGTGCAGGCGCAAGAGTCCAGCCAACCTCACAACAAAATGGAGTCAAAACTCATGCATAACCGTCCGTTGACGAAGCTGCTTTGCGCCGTTGCGTCGGCCATCGGCCTGAGCGCCTGCCTGACTGCCAGTGCCTACGCCCCGCTGATCGATCAGGGCGTGGACGTGGTGTTCCAGCACACCGACAGCCCGGCGCGGATCCAGGCCACCGAACGTCGCGGGGTCTATGCCGTGGGCTACGCTTCGGACATGGCGTACTTCGGGCCGAAAGCGGTGCTGAAGAGCGAGTGATGAACCGGCCGGTCAGGTTTTACCAATTGTTGCGGCAACACTCTGTAGAATGGCGACCATTGCACCTGATGAGAAAACAATCATGTACGACTGGCTGAACGCCCTGCCCAAGGCAGAATTGCACCTGCACCTGGAAGGCTCGCTGGAACCCGAACTGTTGTTCACTCTGGCCGAGCGCAACAAGATTGCCCTGCCATGGAACGACGTCGAAACCTTGCGCAAGGCGTATGCCTTCAACAACCTGCAGGAGTTCCTCGACCTGTATTACCGGGGTGCCGATGTACTGCGCACGTCCCAGGACTTTTATGACCTGACCTGGGCCTACCTGCTGCGCTGCAAAGAGCAGAACGTGATTCACACCGAGCCGTTCTTCGACCCGCAGACCCACACCGACCGTGGCATCCCGTTCGAAGTGGTGCTCAACGGCATCGCCGCCGCACTGAAGGATGGTGAGCAGCAACTGGGCATCACCAGTGGTTTGATCCTGAGCTTCCTGCGTCACCTGAGTGAAGACGAAGCCCAGAAAACCCTCGACCAGGCGCTGCCGTTCCGCGATGCGTTCGTCGCCGTGGGCCTGGACAGCTCCGAGATGGGACACCCGCCGAGCAAGTTCCAGCGTGTGTTCGACCGTGCCCGTCACGAAGGCTTCCTGACCGTCGCCCACGCCGGTGAAGAAGGCCCGCCCGAGTACATCTGGGAAGCCATCGACCTGCTGAAGATCCAGCGCATCGACCATGGTGTGCGCGCCATCGAAGACGAGCGCCTGATGCAGCGAATCATCGACGAGCAGATCCCGCTGACCGTGTGCCCATTGTCGAACACCAAGCTTTGCGTGTTCGATCACATGTCGCAGCACAACATTCTCGACATGCTGGAACGCGGCGTAAAAGTGACCGTGAACTCCGATGACCCGGCGTACTTCGGCGGCTATGTCACCGAGAACTTCCATGCGCTGCACACCCACCTGGGCATGACCCAGGATCAGGCCCGGCGCCTGGCGCAGAACAGCCTCGATGCGCGGTTGGTGAAGCCGTAAGGCTCAGTGCTGAAGCGCCCGGCGGGAGCGCGTTTTTTCGCTCCCGCAACGGTGTGCTACAGCGCCATTTCCAGCTCGCTTTCCTTGGCAAAGCGGTGGATCTCGCGTTGCCCGGAGGCGGTCACCTGCAAGGCTCTGGAATCGTTGGGCAGGCTCAGCCAACCCGACTGCATGAACAGTTGCAACAATGCCGCGCCCAGAGAGCCGCCCATGTGCGGGCGTCTTTCACTCCAGTCAGGGCACGCGCAGGCAACCCTGCCGTTGTGATGGGCCAGCGCCTGGATGAACACGCCCCGTGCCGCCAACTCCGTCGCGCCCTTGAGCGTGACCGTGACCCGCTGATCAAACTGCTCTATCCAGCCAGCCTCCAGTAATTGCTGATACAGATCGGCGGACAGGGTGCCCCCCAGGTGATCGTCGCACAGTCGGGCACTCAGCAATGACGAACGCAGCGCCCGGGGTTTGGCCAGAGGCGCATTGCGCTTGAAGACGTCCGGAATGTCCAGGGGTGCGCTGGCGAGAGTCGCGCTGGCCAGCGCTTCGATTGCCGCCCCGACTTCGGGAGCGGCCAGGCGGAAAAAGCGTTTGCGGCCGCGGTTTTCAACCCTCAGCAGGCCTCCGGCGGACAAACGTCCCAGGTGTGCACTGGCCGAAGACGGCGACAGGCCGGCCAGCAATGCCAGCTCTTCGGTTGCTCGCGCCGAACCGTCCATCAAGGCCCACATCATTGCGCTGCGCTTTGGGTCAGCCAGCAATGTGGCGATCTGGCTGATGCAAGGTGCATGTTCCATGTATTCACTCCCTGTTGAATCGTTTCGTCTACTGCCCAGAGACATCGTGACCAGTAATGTGTCGTCGGCCAATCCGTGGAAACTGCCATAAACCCGGCAGCGCCTTGTTCACACATTGGCGCTGCCTGGCCGATGCTGCGCAGGTCAGAAAGTTGACCGCGCACAGCCGGGCCGACTCGAACGTGTACCCGCCGTTGCGGGATCGACGCTACGTACATGATGGCGGGCGCTAGTATATGCGGGTTGATCGCCGGTTCCTGCCCTCTGCCCGGCATAGGTGGTGATCGTTCCTGAGGGAAATTTCTCTTTTTTCGTGCGACTAATGATCGATATCCGATAAGCCCGGAAATTGACTGCTCAATCGGGTGCATCGGCTGGCAAGCATTTCGCGCAATAGCTTCACCGGCTTACTCAATTGTGCGCGATGGGCGCACAACAGATTCAGCGGTGCACGCTCACAGAGCAGCTCCGGCATCAGCACTTTCAGGCGTCCGGCCAGTACATCGGCGGCGACATCGAGCCAGGATTTGTAAGCGATCCCGGCACCCGCCAAGGCCCACAGGCGCACGACATCGGCATCGTCACTGAAGCGATCGCCACTGACGGTGAGGCTGACTTCGCGTTTGCCGTCGTGAAAACTCCAGTGATCGTGGACCCGGCTGCCGAGCATGTACAACAGGCAATTGTGCTGCGCCAGTTGCTCCAGATGCCGGGGCTCGCCATGCCGGGCCAGATAGCCGGGAGCGGCGCACAACACTCGACGGTTCTGCGGGGCGATGGGCAGTGCCACCAGGCTGGAGTCCTCCGGTTCACCGTAGCGCAAGGCAATGTCTACCGGTTGGCGAAACAGGTCGGCGATGCGGTCCCCCAGCAGCAGGCGTACGGTAAGTTTCGGATGCTCGCGTTGAAACTCGTCCAGCCAGGGCAGCAGCAGATTGCGGCCAAAGTCCGACGGCGCCGACAGTTGCAGAATCCCGCTGACCTGGTCCTGGCCGCTCGCCAGCAAACGCCGGCCCTCGTCCAGATTGCTCAGTGCCGCGCGGGCGTATTCGAGAAAGCCCTCGCCTTCGGCGGTCAGGCGCAGGCTGCGGGTCGAACGGGCCAACAAACGGGCGCCGAGCTGTTGTTCGATGCGCTTGAGCGCCGCACTGGCCACCGCCGCCGACATGTCCATGCCCCGCGCGGCGGCCGACAGACTGCCCAGGTCCGCCGCCCGGACAAACAATTGCAAGTCATCGAAACGCAGCATCAAGAACACCGATTATCAAAAAAATATTGAAAGAGACTGCTCTTTTAGCCGGTTTTATCTTCAGGAGAAATAGCCAATCATCCGCCTCATCGAATCTCTTCTTTATTAGTGTTCAGGAGCCGCCCATGAAAGCCATTGCCTATTACGCCTCGTTACCGATCAGTGATGACAAAGCCCTGCAAGACATCGAGTTGCCAGAGCCGGTTGCCGGCCCTCGCGACTTGCTGGTGGAAGTCAAAGCCATCTCGGTCAACCCGGTGGACACCAAGGTGCGCCAAAACGCCCAGCCCGAAGGCGGTGCGGCCAAGGTGCTGGGCTGGGACGTAGCTGGCGTGGTCAAGGCCGTGGGCAGTGACGTGACGCTGTTCACGGTCGGCGACAAGGTGTTTTACGCCGGCTCCATCGCCCGTGCGGGCGGCAACAGCGAATTGCATGTGGTGGACGAACGCATTGTCGGCCACATGCCGAACACCCTTGGTTTCGCCGAGGCCGCCGCCCTGCCGCTCACCGCGATCACGGCGTGGGAACTGTTGTTCGAACGCCTGCAAGTGCGCGAAGGCAAAACCGACGAAGGCCAGAGCCTGTTGATCGTCGGCGCGGCAGGCGGCGTGGGCTCGATTCTCACGCAGCTGGCTCACCAGTTGACTGCCCTGAAAGTCATCGGTACCGCTTCGCGTGCGCAGACCCAAAGCTGGGTGAAGGAGCTGGGTGCCGATCTGGTGATCGACCATAGCCAGCCACTGAGCGAAGCACTCAAGCGTGCCGGTGTGGACCAGGTGACCCACGTCGCCAGCCTGACCCAGACCGACCAGCACCTGGACCAACTGGTCGAGGCATTGGCACCTCAGGGCAAGCTCGCGCTGATCGATGACCCCAAGGCGCTGGACGTGACCAAGCTCAAACGCAAGAGCCTGTCACTGCACTGGGAGTTCATGTACACCCGCTCGCTGTTTGAAACCGCAGACATGATCGAACAGCACAACCTGCTCAATCGCGTCGCCTGGCTGATCGATGCCGGGACCCTGAAAACCACGGTGGGCGAACACTTCGGCACGATCAATGCTACCAATTTGCGCCGTGCCCATGCCCTGCTGGAAAGCGGCAAAGCCAAGGGCAAGATTGTGCTGGAAGGGTTCTGAAGCGCTGAAAAAAACCATCGGTGATTTCATCGCCTTCTGCTGTTGTCCATCTGCGACCGGGAAGCCCCGGTCGCAGACAGCCCCTGTGGGCACCCTCGAAAAGCCGTATTTTTTTCAGTTACAAACCGTCAGTCCGACAGTTGATCCTTGTCACAATGGTGCTCGTATTCAGGACTACAATCGAATCTCCTGCGAGGCAGTCTTTTGCGTAACGTCTTTTACGAGACATCTTTTACGAGAGGAATTCAGTTGTGAAGATCCTGATAAAAGAACTGGCAAAATCCCAGTGGCAAGTTCGCTTAGACCAACATGCTGTGACGTTCCGCAGCGAAGCAGAAGCTCGCGCTTTCACGCGTACCCTTGAAGCCCGCATCCAGGCCCCTCACCAGATTCCCATCCTCAACCCGCAGCGTGCCGCCGGCTGACTCCGGCCTTAAACCTGCGCTTGTGCCAGCGCCCGGGCATTTTGCAAACGCCGGGTAAGCAGCGCCGCGCTCACCACCAGAATTCCACACAGGCTGATGACCATGGCCATCGGCACAGCGCTGCCGTCGTGCAATACGCCCACCAGCACGGCAGCACCCGCGGCCACGCTGAATTGCAGGAAGCCAAGCATTGCCGAAGCGCTGCCCGCCCGCGCGCCCTGACCGCTCATTGCACAGGCTGAGGCGTTGGGCAGGATGCAGCCGAGGCTGGCAATGCAGATGAACAACGGGAGCAGCACCGGCCACAGTTGTGCGGTGTGCAGGGAGCAGACCGCGAGCAACGTCAGGCCTGCCGCCAGGTAAACCCACACGGCGCGCGCCAGCAAAAACGCCGGGCCACGTTTGGCCAGCAATCGTGCATTGACCTGCGCCACCAGAATGAAACCCGCCGCGTTGGTGCCGAACAGCCAGCCGAAATGCTCGGCCGGGACACCATAGAGCTTGATGAACACAAACGGTGAACCGGCGATGTAGGCAAACATCCCGGCAATGGCGATGCCTCCGGTCAGGGCATGGCCGAGGAACACCCGGTCGGTCAACAGCCGCCCGTACTGCCGCAATGCACCCGTGAGCGGTTGGCGCGGCACATGGGCCGGCAGGCTTTCCGGCAAGCCGAGCGCAACGGCCAAACCTGCCAATGCACTGAAACCGGTCAGGGCGAGAAAGATCGATTGCCAGCCCGTGGTGTTGACCAACAGCCCGCCGAGCATTGGTGCAAGGATCGGCGCCAGCCCCATCACCAGCATCAACTGCGAAAAGACTTTCGCCGAACCCACCGCATCACATTTGTCGCTGACCACCGCCCGGGAAATCACCATCCCTGCGCAGCCGCCCAAGGCCTGGATGAAACGCGCACCGATCAGCCATTCCAGGTTCGGTGCATAGGCACACGCCAGGGAGGCGGCGGTAAACAAACCGACGCCGGTGAGCAAGGGAATGCGTCGTCCGAAACGATCCGCCACCGGGCCATAAGCCAGTTGGCCAATCGACAAGCCGAGGAAATATGCCGCCAACGTCAGCTGAACGTGATTTTCGTCCGTCCCGAAGGCCAGTGCCATGGCCGGGAAGGCCGGCAGATAGAAATCGATCGCCAGCGGACCGAAAGCGCTCAAGGCGCCGAGAATCAAAATGGTACGCAAGTTCATCAGGCATCCAGTGGGGCAGAAGTCGGCAGGCCGACAGTCTAGCCGCGCATGGACGCCTTGAACATTAAGATAGCTCGCTAACTATTAAAATCAGGCCAATTTGACGCCGTAACCCTCTTCGCTGATCGCTTCGATCACTTGCTCGGCGCTCAGCGCACTTTCGACTCCGACCTCCCTGGCTGCCAGATCGACCCGCACACTGGCCGTCGGGTCTTTGGCCTGGACCGCCTGAGTGATGGCCTTGACGCAATGGCCACAAGACATGCCTTCAACGTTGAACACTTGCATGGGATGACTCCTTTTCCGAGGTTGAACCCAGTTTCGAGCTTGCCACCATGGCAAGGTCAAGTTCTGAAGATTGCTGCCGGGCTGGCAATCGACGCAGGGCTCGGCCAAGCTGCGTCCATCAATGACTCGAACTCAGGAGACTCAGCCATGCGCTGGTCAGTTTTCAGCCTGTTTGGCTTTCTCAGCCTTTTCGCCGCCGTGCCTTCGGCCAATGCTGCCGGTGCTCAGGATTATGGCGTGCTGATCATTTCCCGCGAGCGCCTGGAAGTTGCGACCAGTTGCGAAATCGGTGTGTACCTCCAGGATCAACTGGCGGCACGGCTGTTTCAGGAGCAGAGCACCTCGTTCAACCTGCCGCCGGGCAAAGTGTCGCTGCGCCTCAAATTGCTGCCGGGCCAGGTGCCGGGTTGCAATCCGGGCATGCTCGCGCCGGGTTCGCAGGATATCCAGCTCAAGGCCGGAGATGTGCTCAAGTACCGGATCGCGATGACGCAGGAAGGGATGTATCTGAAGCTTGCAGAGCTCGGCTACTGACACCTGTCCCCCTGTGGGAGCGGGCTTGCTCGCGAAGGCGGAGTGTCATGCAACATTGATGTCGACTGACACGGCGCTTTCGCGAGCAAGCCCGCTCCCACAAGGGATCAGTGGCACGTTTCAGATTGGTGCTTGACCTTGCCAGCATGGCAAGGTTGATCCTGTGGTCATCTACTACAGGGAGTGCGACCGATGTCCGAATCCACCACGTTCGACCTGCCGATTGCCGGCATGACCTGCGCCAGTTGCGCCGGGCGTGTCGAGCGCGCCTTGAGCAAAGTCATTGGCGCCAGTGCCGTCAGCGTCAACCTCGCCACTGAACAGGCGCGGGTGCAAGCGCCCAGTGACAGTTTGCCGGCCCTGATGGATGCCGTGGCCAAGGCCGGCTACAGCGTGCCGCAACAGAATCTGGAATTGAGCATCGACGGCATGACCTGCGCATCCTGCGTCGGGCGCGTCGAGCGTGCGCTGGGCAAGGTGGCGGGAGTGAAAAGCGTCAGCGTCAACCTGGCCAACGAACGCGCCCACCTTGAACTGCTCGGCCAGATCGATCCGCAAACCTTGATCGCAGCGGTGGCCAAGGCTGGCTACACCGCCACCGTCTGGGAAACCGAACACCCCCCCACCGACAATCAGCAACAGCGCCTGCATCGCGAACGCCGGGCATTGATCATCGCCATTGCCCTCGCCTTGCCGCTGGTGTTGCCAATGTTGCTACAGCCATTCGGCGTGCACTGGATGCTCCCGGCCTGGGTGCAGTTCGCCTTGGCCACGCCGGTGCAATTCATCTTCGGCGCACGGTTTTACGTCGCCGCGTGGAAAGCCGTGCGCGCCGGGGCCGGCAACATGGATTTGCTGGTGGCCCTGGGCACCAGCGCCGGTTATGGCTTGAGCGTGTACGAATGGGCCACCGCCGCCGGGCGCATGCCGCATCTGTATTTCGAAGCCTCGGCGGTGGTGATTGCCTTGGTGCTGCTGGGCAAATACCTGGAAAGCCGCGCCAAGCGCCAGACCGCCAGCGCCATTCGCGCCCTCGAAGCCTTGCGTCCGGAACGGGCGATTCAGGTGATCGATGGCCGCGAACAAGAAGTCGCCATCAGTGCGCTGCGCCTCAATGATCTGGTGATGGTCAAACCCGGCGAACGCTTCCCGGTGGACGGCGAAGTGCTTGAAGGCCAGAGCCACGCCGACGAAGCCCTGATCAGCGGCGAGAGCCTGCCGGTGCCCAAGCAGCCCGGCGACAAAGTCACCGGCGGTGCGATCAACGGTGAAGGCCGGTTGCTGGTGCGTACCCAGGCCCTGGGTGCGGAAACCGTGCTGGCGCGGATCATCCGTCTGGTAGAAGACGCCCAGGCCGCAAAAGCGCCGATCCAGAAACTGGTGGATAAAGTCAGCCAGGTATTCGTGCCTGTCGTGCTGTTGATTGCCTTGGCAACCCTGATCGGCTGGTGGCTGTATGGTGCGCCGATGGAAACCGCACTGATCAACGCCGTGGCGGTGCTGGTGATCGCCTGCCCGTGCGCCCTGGGCCTGGCCACACCGACGGCGATCATGGCCGGCACCGGCGTCGCGGCACGCTACGGGATTCTGATCAAGGACGCCGAAGCACTGGAACGTGCCCATGAAGTCAGCGCAGTGGTGTTCGACAAAACCGGCACCCTGACCTCCGGCACCCCGCGCATCGCTCATCTAAGCGCAATCGACGGTGATGAAGCCAGCCTGCTGCAATTGGCCGGCGCCCTGCAACGCGGCAGTGAGCATCCGCTGGCCAAGGCTGTTCTGGATGCCTGTGCCGAACGCCATTTGACGGTGGCCAATGTCAGCGACAGCCAGTCCCTGACCGGGCGCGGCATCGCCGGCAGTCTCGAGGGCCGTCGCTTGGCCCTGGGCAATCGGCGCCTGCTGGAAGACAACGGCCTGAGCGCCGGGCTGTTGGCCGGCTCGGCGATCGCGTGGGAAAGCGAAGGCCGGACCTTGTCCTGGTTGATCGAACAAAAGCCCGAGCCACGCGTACTGGGCCTGTTCGCCTTCGGTGACACCCTCAAGCCCGGCGCGCTGCAAGCGGTGCAACAACTCAGCGCGCGGAGTATCAGCAGCCACCTACTGACCGGTGATAATCGTGGCAGCGCCAACGTGGTGGCCCAGGCGCTGGGCATCCACGATGTGCATGCCGAAGTGCTGCCGGCGGACAAAGCCGCCACGGTCGCCGCGTTGAAAAAAACCGCTGTGGTGGCGATGGTCGGCGACGGCATCAACGACGCCCCGGCACTGGCCGCCGCCGATATCGGCATCGCCATGGGTGGCGGCACCGACGTCGCCATGCACGCGGCCGGCATTACCCTGATGCGCGGCGATCCGCGACTGGTGCCCGCAGCACTGGAGATCAGCCGCAAGACCTACGCAAAAATCCGCCAGAATCTGTTCTGGGCCTTCGTCTATAACCTGATCGGCATTCCGCTCGCGGTGTTTGGCGTGCTCAACCCGGTGCTGGCCGGTGCGGCCATGGCGTTGTCGAGCGTCAGCGTGGTGAGCAATGCGCTACTGTTGAAAACCTGGAAACCCAAGGACCTGGAGGACAACCGATGAACATCGGCCAAGCGGCCCGCCACAGTGGCCTGAGCGCAAAGATGATCCGTTACTACGAGTCCATTGGCCTGCTCAAGGCGGCCCATCGCACCGACAGCGGTTACCGGGTGTACGGCGATGATGACCTGCACACGCTGGCGTTCATCAAGCGCTCGCGGGACCTGGGGTTTTCCCTGGAGGAAGTCGGCAAGTTGCTGACGCTCTGGCAAGACCGCCAACGCGCCAGCGCCGATGTGAAGGCTTTGGCCCGCCAGCATATCGATGAGTTGAACCAGAAGATCCGTGAACTGGGGCAATTGCGCGATACATTGCAGGATCTGGTTGAGCACTGTCAGGGCGATCATCGGCCGGATTGTCCGATTCTGAAAAACCTTGAATCGGGCTGCTGTGCCACCCCGGCCCGTGCCTGATCGCAAGCTATTCCCTGTGGGAGCGGGCTTGCTCGCGAAAGCGGTGTATCTGATACATCAATGCTGGATGTGCCGACGTCATCGCGAGCAAGCTCGCTCCCACAGGTATTGTGTCTGTCACATTGAATCTGTAACCCACAAAAAAACCGGCCGAAGCCGGTTTTTTATCCGATCACTGCATCCACGGTGGAGGCGGTTCTTCGGTCTTGCCCGGTGGAGCATCGTCCGCCGCGCGTGCCGCTTGCTTGCGTTCTTCATCCAGGCGTGCGGCCTCGATTTCGCGCATGATGCCGCCCACGTCGGCCAGATCTTCCGATTCGGCGAACTCGCCGGTCAGGACGCTGGCCGGGTGCAAGGTGCCAGCCTCGTACAAGGCCCACATTTCCTTGGCGTACTTGGTCTTCTTCAACTCCGGTGCAAACCGCCCGAAGTAGGACGCCATGTTGCCCACGTCGCGCTCCAGCATGCTGAACGCGTGGTTGTTGCCCGCCGCGTCCACCGCTTGCGGCAGGTCGATGATCACCGGGCCGGTCGGCGTCAACAGCACGTTGAATTCGGACAAGTCGCCGTGCACCAGTCCGGTACACAGCATCAGCACGATCTGGGAAATCAGATACGCGTGATACTCGCGAGCCTGATCCGGCTCCAGCACCACATCATTCAGACGCGGCGCGGCATCACCGTACTCGTCGGCCACCAGCTCCATGAGCAGCACGCCTTCAAGGAAGTCATACGGCTTGGGCACCCGCACACCGGCATTGGCCAGGCGAAACAGCGCCGCCACTTCGGCGTTCTGCCAGGCGTCTTCGGTTTCCTTGCGCCCGAATTTGGAACCCTTGGCCATGGCCCGGGCCTGACGGCTGTTGCGCACCTTGCGGCCTTCCTGGTACTCGGCCGCCTGACGGAAACTGCGTTTGTTCGCCTCCTTGTAGACCTTCGCGCAACGTAACTGGTTACCGCAGCGCACCACATAAACAGCTGCTTCTTTACCACTCATGAGTGGGCGCAGCACCTCGTCGACCAGACCGTCCTCGATCAGGGGTTCAATGCGTTTTGGAGTCTTCATCAGCTTTTATTGTGGGTCCTTTATTACCAAACACGCGAAAGTCATTCGTTATACGGCAATCCACTCACCGGGGGGAGGGGTTGCCGACTTATGAGCATTGCAGAAAGCACACAATGTGCCGGTTTCATCGAATAAAACCGACCACCGCCACGGATCGTTCCAGATCATAGCCGAGCCTGCGTCACTTGTTGTGCAAGGGTATTGAGGGCAATTGCGACAGAAACCGACACTACTGTTCATACCTTCCGTAGGATTTTTCCAAACAGGCCTCAATTTCCTCCGACAACAGCCGAAGTCCTTAGTGACAGAGTGATTTGTCCGACAATCGCTGCCACAACAAAAGCGATGCCGCACTCAAGGACCCGGGTTGACCAAGAACGTTTACGGCTGCCAAAAAACCGCGAGTCATCTGCACTGCGTGGGCCTACAAGAAAATCTGGAGCGCGGATGAACATCAAACAGAAGTTGACCTGGGCGTTTGCAATCATCGCCTGCCTGCCTGTGGTACTGGTCGCCACCCTCGTTGTGCTGAACCTGCGCAGTGATGCCAGGGACGAATTCGTCGACGGCAGTGCCCGCGAGATTCGTCAGGTCAGCAATGCCATGCAATTGTTCTTTGACGGTATCAGCCAGAACGTCGATTACCTGGCCAGGCAGCCGTTGATCCGAAACTCCGACGACAGCCTCAAGACCTACATGGCCGCCAACGCCGAGAGCATCCCTCAGGGCGAGGCGGACAAAAAAGTCTTCACCCTGCTCCAGGACCTGGGCAACAGCCACCCGGCCTACGCCTATGCCATCCTCGGCACGGCGGCGGGCGGTTACGTGTCGTGGCCGGATGATCCGAAACTGAGCAACTACGATCCGCGCCAGCGCCCATGGTACAAGGCCGCCCAGGCCAAGCCGGGCAAGCCGTTCCGCACCGAGGCTTACTACTGGGCCCAGGACGACGCGACCTACGTCAGCACCGTGCGCACCATCGACAACAAGTTGGGCACCAACGGCGGCGTGGTCAGCATCGACGTGACGCTCAAGCAGCTCACCGAAATCGTCAAACAGATCAAGCTCGGCGAAACCGGCTACCTGATGCTGCTGGAAAACACCGGCACGGTCCTGGTGGATCCGAAACAACCGGAACACAACTTCAAACCGCTGAACAGCCTGGGCGAGGGCTACGCGCAACTGGCCAAGGCCGGCAAGGGCCTGGTGGAAGTGGAGCTCAACGGCGAGCGCTACATGGCCAACGTCTGGCCGTCGGAGCAACTGGGCTGGACCTTCATCGGCCTGATCAAACAGAACGACGTGATGAGTTCCGCGACCCAGTTGACCTGGTTGATCGCCATCATCGCCGCCGTTCTGGCCGTTGTCTTCGCCATCGTCGGCGCCAGCTTTGCCAGCCTCATCGTGCGTCCGATCCGCAGCGTGGCCAGCGGCCTGGAAGGCATCGCCCAGGGCGAAGGCGACCTGACCCAGAACCTGCAAATCCGTGGCAACGACGAAACCGCGCAACTGGCCAACTGGTTCAACCAGTTCCTGACCGCGATTCGCAACCTGATCCAGAACATCGGCGGTGCAGCGGGCAAGATCCTCGCCACGTCCAAGAGTTCGACCCAGGTTTCCAGCGACATGGCCGAAGCCGCCGGGCGCCAGCGTGAGGCGGTGGACATGGTATCCACGGCGTTCCACGAAATGGTCGCCACTGCCAACGAAGTCGCACGCTCTTGCAGTCAGGCTGCGGAGTCGGCCGACAGTGGCCAGCGCCAGGCGCGCGAAGGTCAGCAGCAGATCGATGCGGCGGTGAACAGCGTGGATCGCCTGAGCCAGGAAATCGAACAGTCGGCCCAGTCGATGCAACAGCTCGAACGCGACAGCAACGACATTCAGTCGATCCTCGGGACTATCCGTTCGATTGCCGAGCAGACCAACCTGCTGGCATTGAACGCCGCTATCGAAGCGGCCCGGGCCGGTGAACAAGGTCGCGGTTTTGCCGTGGTGGCCGATGAAGTACGAGCCCTGGCCAAACGCACGGCCGACTCCACGGCGGAAATCGACGGTCTGCTGGGCAACCTGGCCAAACGCACAAGCCAGGTGACCCAACAGATGCACGCCAGCCTGGAGGTGTCCCAGCAATCGGTGACGCGCATCGGTGAAGCACGCAACAGCTTCGGGCAGATTCGTGAGTCGGTGGACGTGATCCGCGATATGAACACCCAGATCGCCACGGCGGCGGAACAACAGCATCAAGTGGCCGAAGACATCAATCGGCACATTAGCCAGATCCATGGCGATGCGCAGTTGGTGGCGGAACTGGCCAACTCGGCGCGCCTGGACTCCCAGAACCTGGCCGGGTTGTCGAATGAGCTGGACGGGTTGGTGCGCAGGTTCCGCACCTGATTTGCAAACTCACCACTAAACCCTGTGGGAGCGAGCTTGCTCGCGATGAGGCCATCAGCTTCAACATCAATGTTGACTGCTATACCGCCATCGCGAGCAAGCTCGCTCCCACAGGACTTGTGCCAGGCACAGCTTATTTGCCGCCCCTGAAAACCTGTGGGAGCGGGCTTGCTCGCGAAGAGGGCATCAGCTTCAACATCAATGTTGACTGCTATACCGCTTTCGCGAGCAAGCTCGCTCCCACCGTTGTTTTTACTCAGCGTTCGATGATGGCGGTCACGCCCTGCCCGCCCGCCGCGCAAATCGAAATCAGTCCCCGCCCCTTGCCCGCTGCATCCAGCAGCTTCGCCAGGTTGGCGACGATGCGCCCGCCCGTGGCGGCAAACGGGTGCCCCGCCGCCAGTGAACTGCCCTTGACGTTAAGTCGGCTGCGGTCAATCGAGCCCAACGCCGTGTCGAGGCCGAGACGGGTTTTGCAATATTCCGGATCTTCCCAGGCCTTCAATGTGCACAGCACTTGAGCGGCGAAGGCTTCATGGATTTCGTAGTAGTCGAAGTCCTGCAAGGTCAGGCCATTGCGCGCCAGCAAACGCGGCACGGCGTAGACCGGTGCCATCAACAACCCTTGCGCACCATTGACGAAATCCACCGCCGCTGCCTCGCCGTCGCGCCAGTAGGCAAGAATCGGTAACCCGCGAGCCTTGGCCCATTCTTCGCTGCCCAGCAGCACCAGTGACGCACCATCGGTCAGTGGCGTGGAGTTGCCTGCGGTCAGGGTGCCCCTGGCGCTTTTCTCGTAGGCCGGCTTGAGCGCGGCGAGCTTTTCCAGGGTCGAATCCGGGCGCAGGTTGTTGTCGCGGGTGAGCCCCAGGAACGGTGTCATCAGGTCGTTGTGCCAGCCTTCGGCGTAGGACGCGGCCAGCTTCTGATGGCTCTCAAGCGCCAATTGATCCTGTGCTTCGCGAGGGATGTTCCAGGTCTGGGCCATCAACTCGCAATGCTGCCCCATGGACAGCCCGGTACGCGGCTCGCCGTTGCGCGGGAACTCGGGGATCAGATGTTTGGGGCGCAATTGCAGGAAGGTTTTCAGTTTGTCGCCGGTGGTCCTGGCGCGGTTGGCTTGCAGGAGGATCTTGCGCAGGCCCTCGCTGACACTGATCGGTGCATCCGAGGTGGTGTCCACACCACCGGCAATGCCGCAATCGATCTGGCCCAGGGCGATCTTGTTCGCCACCAGCAACGCCGCTTCCAGCCCGGTGCCACACGCCTGCTGGATGTCGTAGGCCGGGGTGGCGGGCGACAGTCGCGAACCGAGTACACACTCACGTGTGAGGTTCATGTCCCGTGACAACTTGAGCACGGCACCGGCGACCACTTCGCCGATGCGCTGGCCATGCAGGTTGTAGCGTTCGATCAGGCCTTCGAGGGCGGCAGTGAGCATCACCTGGTTACTGGCCGTGGCGTAGGGGCCGTTGGAGCGGGCGAACGGAATCCGGTTACCGCCAATGATCGCGACGCGGCGCAGTTGGGTCATAAGAGCTCCTGATGAATTATCTGAACTGAACACGGCCCCTTGTGGGAGCGGGCTTGCTCGCGAAGGCGTCGTGTCAGTCGACATCAATGTTGCATGACACTCCGCTTTCGCGAGCAAGCCCGCTCCCACAGGGACAGCGTTGCACCATAAATCCTGCGACAAACTACTCTGCTGTAACCAAGCGTAGGCCTTATCTCGTGGATCGAACGACTGATCGCCATTCATGGTCCACACTTTGAATCCCGGCTTTCGGAGCGCGTTCCATGTCTGACCGCTATATCGACTTCGCCAATTCGTCCATCGGCCTTCGCCTGGTCGGCGCCCTGGGGTTGCCGGCACCGACCCGACTGGAGCGCTGGCAGGCAGGCCGGCTGCGGCCCGTGGAAGGTGCATTGCTGATCGGCGGCGGGCCGTTGGCGGAGCAAGTCAGCGCCCTCGCCAATCGCCTGACCGACGCGATCTACAGCTACGGCACCGAGCCTTCGATAGCGACCGCCTGGATTCCCGGCCACGGACCGAAACTCAAGGCTGTGGTGTACGACGCCAGTGATCTGCTGCACACCGATCAGCTCAAGCAACTGCGCGAGTTTTTCCAGCCGCTGATGAAAAACCTCGATCACTGTGCGCATCTGGTGATTCTCGGGCGCGACCCGCAAACCCTGCGTGACCCGTTCGCCGCCAGTGCGCAGCGTGCCCTGGAAGGTTTCAGCCGTTCCCTGGCCAAGGAATTGCGCAACGGCGGCACCCTGCAATTGATCTACGTCGGCGAAGGTGCCGAGGCACAACTGGAAGGCCCGCTGCGGTTTTTCCTCTCACCCAAAAGCGCCTTCGTGTCCGGGCAGGTCATCCGCTTGAATCCATGCTCGACACCTGTCACCGACTGGACACGCCCACTCGCCGGACGCAAGGCTCTGGTGACCGGCGCGGCACGGGGCATTGGTGCCGCCATCGCCGAGACCCTGGCCCGTGACGGTGCCGACGTTATCCTGCTCGATGTGCCAGCGGCCAAAACCGATCTCGAAGCCCTCGCCGCACGCCTCGGCGGGCGCAGCATCACCCTCGACATCTGCGCCGAAGACGCCGCCACGCAGTTGATCGAACAGTTGCCCGAAGGCCTCGACATCGTGGTGCACAACGCCGGCATCACCCGGGATAAAACCCTGGCCAACATGACCCCCGACTTCTGGGACGCCGTACTGGCAGTCAACCTCAACGCACCGCAAGTGCTGACCAAAGCCCTGCTCGACAGCGGCACCCTGCACGACAATGGCCGGGTGATTCTGCTCGCATCCATCAGCGGCATCGCCGGCAATCGCGGGCAAACCAACTACGCGGCGAGCAAAGCCGGGCTCATCGGCCTGGCGCAAGCGTGGGCGCCGCTGCTCAATGAGCGCGGCATCAGCATCAACGCTGTGGCACCGGGTTTCATCGAAACGCAAATGACCGCGCACATTCCCTTCGCCCTGCGCGAAGCCGGACGACGAATGAGCTCGCTTGGCCAGGGCGGCCTGCCGCAAGACGTCGCCGAGGCCGTGGCCTGGCTCGCACAACCGGGCACCGGCGCGTTCACCGGACAAGCGTTGCGCGTTTGCGGGCAAAGCGTTCTGGGAGCTTAAGGATGATCACCGACTGGCACACACTTAACCACGAACCCAGCCTGCCGGGGTTGTACGCGCGAGCGGCGACTCGGCGAAAAATCACTGGCACCCGCTTGCCCGATTCGGGTTTGCGATGCTGGGTCGATGTCGATCCCACGCGCCTGGCGGCCTATCGCAAGGTCTGCGGTTTCGCCGACAACGGCCTGCTGCCGCCGACCTATCCGCATATCCTCGGCTTTGCCTTGCAGATGCAGTTGCTCACGGCCAGGGACTTCCCGTTCCCCTTGCTGGGCCTGATCCACCTGAGCAATTGCATTCGTGTGCGGCGCCCCATGGGCGGGGTGAGTCGGGTGTGCGTCAGCGTGCAAGTGCAGAACCTGCAACCCCACGCCAAAGGCGCGACGTTCGATTTGCAGACCACCCTCGACGACCAGTTGGGGCCGTTATGGGAGGCGCAGAGCCAGATGCTCTGTCGCGGCGTAAAACTCGAGGGAGAACCGCTCGAAGAGCAACTGGCAAGCAGTCTGGCCTTGACCGCAGTCGAGCATTGGAAAACGCCCTCGGACATCGGCCGGCAATACGCCAAAGTATCCGGCGACTACAACCCGATCCACCTGAGCGCGGCCAGCGCCCGGCTCTTCGGCTTCCCGACCGCCATCGCCCATGGTTTATGGAACAAGGCGCGTACGCTGGCGGCGCTGGCCGGGCACCTGCCGACGGCGAATATCGAGATCGCGGTGCAGTTCAAGAAACCGGTACGGTTGCCCGGCGAGGTGACGCTGCTGGCCAGTGCACCGGGACCTGGCGGGGATTTGCAGTTGGTGGGCGCCGGGGATCTTGAGCATATGGTCGGGCATTGGCGGCCGGTTGCCTGATAAGGCTGAATGCCATGTTGCGCGATGGCACCGAGTGGCGGTGACGAGTGGCACGGTGAAGACAGTTAAGGGCCTCCCCTCAACCATAGGATCTCCCACAAATCGGCGTACACAGATGCCCTTCACCACTCATCAGGCCGAGCGTTAGTGGGTCTAAGCTCTGCATTCGGTAAAAAACGTCCGTTTTGTCTGAATGATTCTATGCTGACATTACTCAGTGATGGTCAGGGTAGACGCACTCATGAAAGCCAGCCTCCCCCACAAACAAAAAGGCGCCGCCATCCCGTTCCTGAACCTGCCGGGTATTGGCCAGGTGCCGAATTTGCCTGCGCCCCTTACAGCCAGTGCGAGCCTGCAATTTTGAGTGCCGGGGACAAACTGTTCGGGCGCCTGCTCCATCGCCATCCGCCGGAGCCGCCAGAGGCGCTGCGGGTGCACAGCGTCGGATTGCAGATGCAGCTCAATGCCGAGGGGCGCGTCGTTCAACTGAGCGGTCCACTGCGGCACTTGCTGGTCCAGCCCCCTCCAGGCGCGCAGGCACCGCATCTGCTCGACTTCCTGTTGCCCCACAGCAACCTCGTCATCGAAGGTGCGCCGGCGGACTGGCAGGGACAAACACTGGACCTGGACTTTTACAGCCTCAACGGTCCCCCGTTGCACCTGCGCGGCTGGGTGCAGCCCTTGGCCGATGCCTGGTTGTTGCAGATGCTGGACATCGGCGACCTGCTGCTTGAGCGCAGGCAATCGCGCAACCGCGAACAATGCCAGGTGCTGGCGATGCAAATCGCCGGACAGTTGCGCCTGTGCAGCCTGACGCGCCTGCCCGAGATGCTGGCCGAACAACTGCAAAGCCTGGCGCAGCGCTTTCAGATTCCGTGCATTGCCCTGGCCTTGCTCGATGAGCAGGAACAGGGTTGGCAAATTCACCAGCACTACACGGCCTCCGATGCACCGCAACTTTGGCAAAACGGTCAACGCCTGGGCACGGGGCTGGACAGTTTGAGCGGCTCGGCGCCGCAGCACCTGAACCTGCGCGAACACCCGCGCCTGCAAGGCACGTTCGGCAATACCGATGGCTTCGCCGTGCCCTATCAAGACGCTCAAGGGGTGGTCGCCTGGTTGCTGTGCGGTTACTTCACGGCGCCACAACGCGCCCCCGATGTCACGGAACGCGACTGGCTGCAAATCACCGCCGCGCTCGCCTGTCCTTTGCTCGAACGCCTGCGCGAGCATCGGCATCATCTGCAACTGGAGCGCCTGGAATCGCTGCAATCCTTGTTGGGCAGCGGTTGGTGGGAAGTCTTCGGCGATCTCGGCGACATTCAACTGGCGCCCTCGCTGGCCAGTACCCTGAACCTTGAAGCAACACGATTGCCCCTGCAAAACTGGCTCGCCCAAATACATCCCGCCGACCGCGAAGAACTGCGCATTCGCCTGCAAGACTTGCAGGACGCGAGTACGCCCCTGCTGCTGTGCGTGCGTTTGCATCGCGCCGATGACACCCTCGCGCCGGTCTGGTATCGCCTGCAAGGTCAAGCCCTGGGCGTGGGGAAAAGCCGTCGTGTGGTGGGTTTCATGCTCGACATCAGTGACATCAAGAACCAGGAGCAAAGCGCTGCCGCCGCCCATGCGCGCCTGAACAATCTGATCGCCAGTTCACCGGCGGTGATTTACGTACAGCGTTATGTCGAAGGTGCGTTGCAACCGGTGTTCTTCAGCGACAGCCTGATGCCGTTGCTCGGCTGGACCCTCGACGACTGCGCCCCCGGGACGCTGGTGGCGCGGGTGCATCCCGACGACCGCCTGCAGTATTTCGAGCGCACCCGCCAGTTGCTGCGTAAAGGCTCGGTGCGTGCCCGCTATCGGCTACGCGACAGTCACGGCGACTATCACTGGCTGCTCGATGAAGCCCGATTATTGCGCGACGATCTCGGCCTGCCGGTGGAAGCCGTGGGCCTGTGGCTGGACGTCACCGATGCGACCCTGGCCACCGAACAGATCAGGCAAAGCGAAGAACGCTATCGGATTCTGGTGGAGGACTCGCCGGCGATGATCTGCCGCTACCTCCCGGACTTGACCCTGACCTTCGGCAACCGTCCGTTGGCCACCTATCTGGAACTGGCACCCGAGCAACTGCCGGGGGTGAATCTGGGCAGCTGGATGTCCGGGGAACAGCGCGATGCATTCATCCGGCGGCTGAACCAATTGAGCCCCGAGTTTCCGGTCAGCACTGCCGAGGTCAACCTGCAACTGCCCGGCCGCGAACACGCCTGGTGGGTCTGGTCCGATCGCGGGGTATTTGACGAACAGGGCCGGTTGCTCGAAGTTCAGGCCGTTGGGCGCGACAACACCGAAGTGCGGCGCTCGCAGCAGCAACTCACGCAAAGCGCGAAAATGGCCACCCTCGGTGAAATGGCCACCGGCCTGGCCCATGAGATCAACCAGCCGTTGAATGTGATGCGCATGGCCGTCGTCAATGTGCTCAAGCGCCTGAACAACGGCGACGCGCAGGTCGATTACCTGATCGACAAGCTCAATCGCATCGACACGCAATTGCAGCGCGCCGCACGGGTGGTGGACCACCTGCGGGTATTCGGCCGTCGCTCGGAAATCGAGCAGCAACCGTTCAATCCGACCCTGGCCATCGAAGGCACGCTGTCGCTGTTGTCCGAGGACATGCGTGGCAAAGGCGTCGACCTGCGCATCAGCGAGTGCGATTTTGAAGTGCAGGTGCGCGGCCATGTCGATCAGCTTGAACAAGTGCTGATCAACCTGATGGTCAATGCCCGGGATGCACTGCTCGGCAAGCGCGAGGCCAACCCCGGGTTCAAGCCGTGGATTTCCCTGTACGCCGAACGGGACACCCACTCGGTACGCCTGTGGGTCGAGGACAACGGTGGCGGTATCGACCCGCGTTTGCTGGAGCGGATTTTCGAGCCGTTCTTCACCACCAAAGCGGTCGGCGTCGGCACCGGTCTGGGGCTGTCGGTGAGCTATGGCATCGTTGAAAACATGGGCGGCAAACTGAGCGTCAGGAACTGGGCCGAGGGCGCGCGCTTCTGCATCGAACTGCCGATCGTGACGCCGGACTAGATCACCAGGGATGGGCGTCCCGGGTGACAACTGAGATTGGCACCTGCCTCAACTTGTTCAGATCGATCCTCAGGCTCGCCAGCGCACCATAAAAAAACCCCTGTGGGAGCACAGGGGTTGTAGGGCTGGCTGATTCTAGGAGGCGTGCGGTGGATAGTTGGCCAATATCCGCGTGACTGTTTCCCAGATGGCATCGCGACGATCCGACGGGTTCGGCGTGCGGCTGAGTATCTGTTCGTCACTGCCGCGCCACACCAGTTTGCCGTCCTTGCCATCGAGCAGGTCGATCTGGATGGTCGCCACTTTGTAGCTGACATTGCGCGTTTCGTTGTACATCGGTGCGCCGTAGTAGCCATGCCACGGGTTTCCCCACCCACCGCCGTAATTGGTGGTCACCTGTTGTTGCCGCTCTTCGACAATCAGGTAGGCCTGTACATTCAAGTCACCCTTGGCACCTGCGGCGGCCGGGCGCAGACCACGTTGATCCAGTTGATCGGCAACTGCCTGGCGGACGCGCTGTTCGGTCAGGTCGCTCTTGATCCGTGGATCATCGGGACGGTATTGCAGGGCGGGTTCTTTCCAGGTCCAGCTGCGATAGGCAGCAAAGTCGCGGCTGGCGTCGAAGTCATGATTGACCTGGTTGGCGGCGCAGGCACTGAGCAGCGCGGCCACTGCCAGTAAAACAAAACGGCGGAACATGATGATTCTCCGGTTGAAGACATGATCCTGTGGAACGCTTCTTATCTACAAGAAGCTAACTAGGAGGATACGCCGACATTGCCTTTTCCACAGCTTCCCGTATGGCATCGGCCCGCTCGCTTTCGCTGCCCCGGTTGCCGGTTTCAGCACTGGAGCTCCACACCGGCTGACCGCTTTTGGCGTCAAACATATCCACCTGCACGACCACGACCTGTTCCTGATAGGTACGGATGATCGGCACGGTGGCGTATCCGCCATATCCAGGGCCGTAACCGTTGTAGCCGCCATAACCGCCGCCGTAATAGTCGTCCCGAACCTGACGCAATCGGGTTTCCATCCGCAGGTCGGCGCTGACAAACAGGTCGGCCGGGCGATTGTCGTGCAATGGGCGCAAGCCGCGTTGATCCAGCGCATTGCTGACGGCTTCGGCGACTTGCGCCGAATCAGCCCAGGCAGTGCCCGCTGGCAGATGCCCATTGAGCCAGGCCCAACTGCGGTAGCGTCCATAGTCTCGCGGGGCTGCCGGGTAAGCGCTGCGGTCAAAGGTGGTGGCGGCCTGGGGTGGCGCCGGTGGCAAAGGGTTGGACGTGGCGACATAAGGGTTGCTGCCTTGACAGGCGGCCAGCCCCAGGCAGAACACCAGTACACCTGAATGATTTTTCATTTCGTGCTCCGATCAAACAGGCCGACAGATCCAGTGCAAGTAACGCCCAAGCCCGGCAAAGCTTGGATGACGGCGGTGGGCCAGTTCCATTTCCAGCAGGTCCACCAGCTCGGCGCGGGCCTGGAATTCCACCGGCATGTAATCGTGAAAAACCCGCACTCCACTCTGAGTTTCGACCTTCCACAGACCTTCAAGTTGCGCCGCCAGCTCGCGCGGATCAAGGGGCTGTTGCGGGGTCAGGCTCTGCTTTTCGCCGGCCATGTCGTTCTTGCGCATCTTGCGGAAATGGCCCTTGAGCAAGTTGCGATAAATCAGCGCGTCGCGGTTGTAGAACGCCAGGGACAGCCAGCCGTCCGCCTTGGTCAACTGATGCAGCACCGGCAGGATGGCGTGGGGTTCGGCCAGCCACTCCAGCACGGCATGGCACAGCACCAGGTCATAGGGTTCGGTGAGCTGCCCGAGCAGTTCCTGCCACGGTGCCTGAATGAACGTGGCGCTCTGCCCGGCTTCGGCAAAGCGTTGACGAGCGCCTTCGAGCATCGGTTCGGCAGGCTCGGCGAGGGTCACCTGATGGCCCCGCTGGGCCAGCCACAGCGACATGTGGCCAAGGCCGGCGCCGATGTCCAGAACGCGCAGCGGCCGGTCGGGCAAGATTTCGGCCAGATCGGCCTGCAACACCGCCAGACGGATGGCACCTTTGGCACCACCGTAGATTTTTTCGGCGAAACGGGTCGCCAGTTGATCGAAATGGCGGTCGCTCATCAGCTGAACCTCCGTTCGCTGTCCGCCAGTTTGCTGCGCACCACCGCTTCCATGTCCAGACCCAGCTCGCTGCACAACAGCAACAGATAAAGGACAATGTCACCGACTTCCTGCCCGGCGTGGGCGAGTTTGTCCGCCGGCAACTGGCGTGACTGGTCTTCGGTCAGCCACTGGAAAATTTCCACCAGCTCGGACATTTCCACGCTCGCGGCCATGGCCAGGTTTTTCGGGCTGTGAAATTGCCGCCAGTCATTGCGGTCACGGATGGCGTGCAGGCGTTCGGTCAGTTCAACAAGGTTCATCGGGCTCTCCTGAAGGCGTATAGCTTCGGGGGGATGACGAGTGAAGGCAAGTGACAAAGATTGAGCGGTCGGCATTGTTTTTTTGTGGAAGCGGGCTTGCTCGCGAAAGCTGACTGACAGTCAACATTGATGTTGAATGTTATGACGCCTTCGCGAGCAAGCCCGCTCCCACAGGTATTGTGCAACGCTCTATGCTTGTGGGAACTCGGCTGCATGATCGACAGCCCAAGACTCAATTCTCATTAATCAGGATGTCCATTCCATGCAGGTAGAAGGTTTTTCCGAATGGCTCGGCCAGGTACTCGGCTCGATCATCCGCTTCATCGTTGATGGCCTCAGTGGGCTGTTCAATCTGTTGAGCAACGCCAGCAGCAACTTTGTCGAAGGCTTGTCCAGCGCGCTGGGCATGGACACCTCGATCGTCAGCATCGTGACCTTGATCCTCGGGCTGATACTGCTGTGGTCGGCGATCCGCGCATTTCTCAATGCGTCGTTCATCATGGGGATCATCTGGTTGATGCTGGGGCTTTGGTTACTCAGCTGGATTATTCACTGACCCTACCGGACACCTGTGGGAGCGGGCTTGCTCGCGAAGAGGGAGTGTCAGTCGAATTTTTATTAACTGGACGACCGCTTTCGCGAGCAAGCCTGCTCCCACAATGGATCGCGGCTTGCTCTCGATGTGCCGCTACAATGCTCGCTCCCAAGGAGCCTGCATGTCCAACCTGACCGCCGACTGGCGCGACCGCCCTACCCATCGCCGGGTCTGGGCGCTGGCCGCGCCGATGATTCTTTCGAACATTTCCGTACCGCTGGTGGCGCTGGTCGACAGTACCGTCATCGGTCACCTGCCCCACGCTCATCAACTCGGCGCCGTCGCGGTCGGGGCCAGTCTGTATACCTTCCTCGCCTGGGCCATGGGTTTTCTGCGCATGGGCTCTACCGGGTTCGCCGCCCAGGCGGCCGGGCGCGGGGATGGCGCGGCTTTGCGGCAGATCCTGTTGCAAGGCCTCTTGCTGGCCATCGGCCTGGCCATTGTGCTGGGTGCGGTGGGCGTGCCATTGAGCGGGGTGGCGTTGCATTTCATGCAACCGTCGGCGGCGCTCGATCAACTGACCCGCGAGTTCTTCCACACCCGCCTGTTTGGCCTGCCGGCGGCGCTCGCCAGCTATGCGCTGGTCGGCTGGTTCCTTGGCACCCAGAATGCCCGGGCGCCGCTGGCGATTCTGCTGAGCACCAACCTGGTCAACATTGCCCTGAACCTGTGGTTCGTCCTCGGCCTGGAATGGGGCGTGGTCGGTGCGGCCCGGGCCTCGGTGATTGCCGAATGGACGGGGGCGCTGATCGGTTTGCTGATGACCCGCAAAGCCCTGCGCGCCTATCCCGGTCACATCATCTGGGCAGCGTTGGCGCTGTGGCAAAGTTGGCGGCCGTTGCTGGCGGTCAACCGCGACATTTTCATCCGCAGCCTGGCGCTGCAATCGGTGTTTTTCCTGATCACCGTGCAAGGCGCGCGACTGGGCGACGCCACGGTCGCTGCCAATGCCCTGCTGCTCAATGGATTGTTGCTGACCGCCCACGCCCTCGACGGCCTGGCCCACGCCGTCGAAGCCCTGTGCGGGCATGCTCTTGGCGCCCGCGACCGCGATGCCCTGCGCCGTTCGCTGGTGGTGGCGTGCGGCTGGTCGTTGCTGGCAAGCCTGGGCTTTGCCGCGCTATTTCTGTTTGCCGGGCACTTGTTCATCGAGATGCAAACCGATATTCAGAGCGTGCGCGACACCGCGTTCATCTACCTGCCCTACCTCGCTGTACTGCCGCTGATTGCCGTCTGGAGTTACCTGCTCGATGGCCTGTTCATCGGCGCCACACGCGCCCGGGAAATGCGCAACGGCATGCTGCTGACAGTGGCGCTGGTGCTGCCTTTCGGCTGGGCATTGCAAGGCTGGGGCAACCATGGCCTGTGGATAACCTTTCTGGTGTTCATGCTGCTGCGCAGTCTGACCCTCGGTGTGATTGCCTGGCGCCTGCGTCGCAACGATGGCTGGTTCGCCAGCGGCACTCACTGAGGGGGCGGGACAGCCGTCGAATAGACCGCACCATCAATTTCGACCTTATGGCCAGGGCGGGTCGTTCTGCCAGAGGTGACGCAGGCTATCGAGGCGCTCCTGTTGGGTCAGCCCCGGCAGCGGCTGCACGGGCACGGAATCGGGATACTGCAGGCGTAGCCATATCCAGCCATCAAGCACCGGGCGCTCGCTGAAACCCAGCGTCAGCCCTTCCTGCACATGGGTCCACAGGCGAGGGAAATCGGCACCGGTGGATTGGCTCCAGCGCCAGGCATGCTGTTCGAGCAGGCAGGTTTGCAGTTTTTCAAGTTGCCCGGCGTTGAGGCTTTCCTCAATCGCCAACGGGCTGACCGCCAACCCCGGGTTGGACAAACGTTGCCAGCCTGCACAACCCGTCGCGCGGTCGGCCCAGGTACCGCCGAACCAGCGCAAATGACTGACAGGACCTAGCCAGCGACTCAGTTCAGCGGCATCGCAGGCATCGAAAAAGTAGCTGGCCGTGATCGGGTTGTAGTAACTCAAAAGGGCCCGGTGCAGGCCAAGCGTGACCGTGAGCATGCGCCGCAAATGCGCCAGCAACGACGATGCGCTGGCCTCGCTGTCCATCAGCAATCCGGGCCAGCGTTGTCCGTCGACGCGGCATAAATCGGCCAGTGCCCGACATGAGCGCAGATCGACCAGGACCGGTCCCTGCTCACGCAGCGCATGCCACTCCGTACCTTCGAACAACCCCGACCACCGGGCCTGCGCAAACATCTGCCTCAGGGCGACACCCGCCTGCGGCGTGCCCGGCACATCCAGCAGTAACCACTGCGCAGGTGCCTCGGGCATGCTTGTGGCCATCATGCCCCGGCGCTCTGGCCAAGCCGTGTCGCCAGACGACAGGTGCACAACGCCTGTGCGCAATGGTTGAAGCTGCCACCGCCGGGCAGCAGGCACAGCACCATCAATGGCTCTCCCGAGCGCAACCATTGCTCCAGGCCCTCTGCATGGGTGTGGGTGGGCTGGGGGGTGTCAGCGCCTGTCACCTCGACCGTTGCCGGTACATGCAGCAAGCCGGTTATCTGCGGTTGATCGGGATCGCCCTCGACAAAACTCACGACAAGCTCAGTCCCTTCCCGCAATGACGAGAACGTTGAGGCCTGCAACTGCCCGGCCAGGGGTAACCAGCAATGACTGGGCGTCGCCCCTTCGCCCTGATACAGCCAGTCGAATTGCACCGCTACCGGCCTTGCCGGGTCAGGGTTTGGTTCATCGACCTCGACTACCCACGCCCGTTGCAGGCTATGCATTTTTGGCTTGACCATCGCACGGGGTGGCTCGAGTGGTGTCGGCCAGTGCACGGCCCGGACCTGATTATGGTAAGGCGTCGTCGCCTCCTGGCTGCCCCAATGCTCGACATGGGTCAGCAGCCAGAGGCGATTACTTTCGGCAACCGGATGACCGGACAGCGACATCAGTTGACCGCTGCGCAAGGTCGCCAGGTCCGTCCGGCATTCCGCTCGCTGCGTCACAGTCTCGCTGCAGCGCTGACGTTCGAACCGCCGCACCGCCGGCCGATCGCCCTCGCGGCGGAATATCGCAGGTTCGCCGGATCGAAAATGCTGCTGATCATCGCTGAACACCACGCAGTGCCCGCGAGCCCGGTGCTCGAAGTGATAGTGAAGGCGTTCCTGGGCGCACAGTCGCTGGAGAAACTGCAGGTCCGACTCCCGATATTGCGTGCAGAAATCCCTGGGCGGGTAATCGCCGCCGAGCTCCAGGCGTCGATCTTTGCCGGTAATGCCGTGCTCCTTGAGCACCTGGTCGAGGATTTGCGGCACCGAACGGGCGCTGAAGATCCGCTGGCTGGAGCGCTGGGCCAGGCACGCTATTTTTGGCCCCAGGCGCACCTGGCAGAGTCGGGCTCCCGGAGCATGATCACGCTGGACGAGTTCATGCAGTTGTCCATGCACGTGGCTTCCGGCAGGCCCGAAATGCAGGGAGGCCGGGCGGTACAGCAAACGGGCAAGGTCAAGCATCGGGTCATCGATCAGCAACTCCATGTCGAACACAAACGGCTCGCTGATGGCCTCTCTACCGGTAAAGGCCAGGACCTCCAGGGCGTCGGGCAGACCTGCTACATCCAGACGAAATGACGGTTCGCTGACTGGATTGAACATCGGCGTTTCTCTACAGGAGGGGCGGCCGGGGATTCTCGCTGAGAGACATGGCCGAGTAGAGTGCCGAAGTACAACTTAGGAAATGACCTACGCGAAAAGAAGACCAAATGGCATAGATCGCCAAGGACGTGGGCAGTTTCGCTAGAAAAAACAGAATCGCCGCACCAGGTCATCTGAAATTTCCGCGGTAAACGGAAAAATTTCAGACAACCTGATGAGCGTGGTGCTGATCTCAGGAAGACAGGTACGAAGAACGGGTCAGGCCAAGGCGCAGGGCATCGAGGAACTGGGTGCGCTCGGTTGCGCTGATGCGGGCACTGGCGCACTTGTCGCGGTAGTGAGTCATCAGTTCTTCCGGCGACAAGTGCACGTAGCGCAGCATGTCTTCAATGGTGTCGTGGGTTTCGATACCGGCGTGGTACACGCTGCCGTCGGCGTTCTGGTAGATGTTCACCGAGTCGGTGTCACCGAACAGGTTGTGCATGTCGCCAAGAATTTCCTGGTAGGCACCGACCAGGAACACACCCAGCAAGTAATCCTCACCGTCATTCAGGGCGTGCACCGGCAGGCTGGTCTCGATGCTCTGCTCGTCGACGTACTGATTGATCTTGCCGTCCGAGTCACAGGTCAGGTCTTGCAGTACCGCGCGACGCAGTGGCTCTTCGTCGAGGCGGTGCAGCGGAATGATCGGCAGGACCTGGTCGATGGCCCAGGTGTCCGGCAGGCTCTGGAACACCGAGAAGTTGCAGATGTACTTGTCGGCCAGTTTGTCATTGAGTTCGTCCAGCACCTGGCGGTGGGAACGCTGACGCGCCTTCAGCGAGTTGTGCAGGCGACGGCACACGGCGAAATAGCATTGCTCGGCCAGGGCTTTCTCGGCCAGGGTCAGCTTTCCGTCGGCGTACTGGGCGGCGACATCGCTCATGTAGTGCGTGGCGCGCCAGTAGGTTTCGGTGACCATCTCGATGTCGGTCGGTCCCAGCAAGTCCACCAGCCACTGCACGGTTTCCGGCAGCGTTTCCTTGTTCTCGATCTGCGGCACGTCGTCGTTGTGCTTCTCGACGTCGGTCACCTGCACGACCAGCATGGCGTGGTGCGCGGTCAGCGAGCGGCCGCTTTCAGAGAAGATATTCGGGTGCGGCAGGCTTTGCGCATCGCAGAATTCCTTGAGCATCCCGACCACGACACCGGCGTAGTCGTCCATGTCGTAGTTGATCGAACTGGCGTTACGCGAGTGCGTACCGTCGTAGTCCACGCCCAGGCCACCACCGACGTCGATGTGGTCCACCGGCAGGCCGAGGTTACGCAATTCGCCGTAGTAACGGATCGCTTCCTTGAAGCCGTGCTGGTAGTCAGCGAGGTTGGCGATCTGCGAACCCATGTGGAAGTGCAGCAGGCGAATGCCTTGGTCCAGGCTGGCCGCGCGGAAACGCTCGACCACCGACAGCAGTTGCGCCGCCGACAGGCCGAACTTGGATTTCTCGCCGCCGGTGTCTGCCCACTTGCTGGATGCCAGGGACGACAGGCGCACACGCAGGCCGACCTGAGGCTTGACCTTGAGCGAGGCCGCTTCTTCGATCACCAGGCCGACTTCGGATTCTTTCTCGATCACGATGAACACGTTGTGGCCGAGCTTCTGGCCCATCAACGCCAGGCGAATGAACTCACGATCCTTGTAGCCATTGCAAACGATGGTGCCGCCCTTCGGCGCCAGCGCCAGCACGGCCAGCAGTTCAGGCTTGGAACCGGCTTCCAGACCGATGGAAACGTTTTGGGTGGCGATGATGTTTTCGATCACCGCTTCCTGCTGGTTCACCTTGATCGGGTACAGCGCGGTGTACTTGCTCTGGTATTCCAGACGCTCGATGTTCGAATCGAACGCGCCGGTCAGCTGACGCACGCGGTCTTGCAGAATGTCGGGAAAACGGACCAGCAACGGCAAGGACAAGCCGCTTTTGCGCAGCTGGTCGACTTGCTCGAACAGGTCGATAGGCGAGCTGCTCGGACCGTTCGGACGAACTTCGACGCGACCGGCGTCATTGATCGCGAAATACCCGGCCCCCCAATGGCGAATCCCGTAAACACTGCGACTATCCGCAACTGTCCATTGGGCTGCCATCGTCTTTGCGTGTGCGTCGTACGGACATCGAAGTCCCCTATAAAGAAGTCATAGTGCGTCGCCTGGGTTCAGGCCGGCGCAGTCTAAAGAATGAAAATGACGGTTCGTCAGCGAGGCAATAGACCCCGCCGACCGCAGTGAGTTTAGAAACCGGTCATGAACAGGCTCTGTGAAAACCATGTGGACGCCACCAGGCCTGAATGCCATCAGGACCGGATCAAGCCGAGGGTGGTTTTCACAGAGGCTGCTAGCCGCCGGACTTCTTCGCTTTGAAACCGAGCTTGATCAGTTCTGCCAAGAGTAGCTCGACATGATCGCCCTGGATTTCGATGACACCGTCTTTCAACGCCCCTCCCGTCCCACAGCGTTTCTTCAACGTCGTGGCCAGTTCCTTGAGCGCGTCTTCAGCCAATGGCACGCCGGTGATGGTGGTCACCGTCTTGCCGCCACGGCCCTTGCTTTCGCGACGCACGCGCGCGATGCCGTCGCCGGCCGGGATAACGGTCTGTTTGCAGATGCAGGCGTCCACCGGTTTACTGCATTCCGGACAATGACGACCTGCGTCGGTGGAAAATACCAGGCCGCCCAGGGCGGCGAAGGATGCGGCTTTTTTGGCCACCGGCAATCCTCTTCGGAGGACAAAGACTGGTCGCAGCACTTGGGAAGGCTATCGACCGCGAAGCCCCACTCAGGCAGGGGCAGCGCTACTGAAACGGTACAACCCAATTACGACCTTGTGTAGGAGCAATACCGGTTCAGTTTAAAAAGGTCGCGCAGTGTAACGGCAAAAACGCCGATTGCTAAGAGCCAATCGGCGCCAATTTATAGCTGTTTTGCGACGTTGCTTTGTTGAGCCTTCAGATAGCGCTTCAATGCCGCCAACGAGTCCGGGCAGTAAGGCTTTTGCTCGATCTCCAGCATGACCTGATCAATGGGGATAAAGCGCGCTTCGAGCACCTCTTCCGGCTGCAGGATCAACGGGCCGTCCCACACCGCCGAGAACGCCGAACACCACAGCCGATTGCCGGTGTCTTCGAAGAAAAAGTGATCGTGGGCGGTCAACTCCACACCGCTCACGCCCAGCTCTTCTTCCAGCTCCCGGGCCGCCGACTCGGCGTAGGTTTCGCTGGCGAGTACCATGCCCCCCGCCGCCACGTCCCAGTAACCGGGATAGATCGCCTTGCTCAGCGTGCGGCGATGCACGCACAGCTCGCCAGCGGAATTGAACAACATAATGTAGGTGCCGCGCCCGATCAGCCCGCGCTCGCGCAAGTCGGAACGGACCAGGGCGCCGAGCAGGTTGTCCTGCTCGTCGACCCAGGCGATCTGTTCGGCATCGGAGGCCGCACGGTGTACGGCTTCCCTGGTGTTTTCGACCATGACTCAGCCCTGATTGAGCAATTGACGCAAATCGATCACCGCCGCGTTGGCCCGGGAAATGTAGTTGGCCATGACCAGCGAGTGGTTGGCCAGCACACCGAAACCGCTGCCGTTGAGGATCATCGGGCTCCACACCGGCTCCTGCGACGCTTCCAGTTCACGAATGATCTGACGCACGCTGACCGTGGCGTTCTTCTTGGCCAGCACATCGGCGAAGTCGACTTCGATGGCGCGCAGCAAATGCGACAAGGCCCAGGCCTGACCGCGGGCTTCGTAGAACACGTTGTCGATCTGCAACCATGGAGTCTCGACGATTTCCTCGTCGACCTGCGGCGCCACACCCGGCGCCACCACCTCGGTTTTCAACGCGGTATTGAGCTTGACCCGGCCAACACTGGCCGACAGCCGTTGCGACAGCGAACCGAGACGCGTGCCGACATCACCCAGCCAGTTGTTCAGGTTGTCGGCGCGGGCATAGAACAGTGCGCTCTTCTGGTTCGGATCGGACAGGCGCGCCTGATAGCGGCTCAGGGAATTGATGCCTTCCTGGTATTCGGATTCACTGGACGGCAGCACCCAGCTCTTGTTGTCGAAGTTGAAACGCGGCTCGGCCTTGGCCAGGTCGGCGTCTTCGGCAGACTGCGACTGCGAACGGGCGAAGTCTTTACGCAACGCACGGCTCAGGTCGCGGACCTGCACCAACACGCCATATTCCCAGCTCGGCATGTTGTCCATCCACAGGCCTGGCGGGAATCGGTCGTTGGAAATATAGCCGCCCGGTTTGGTCAGCAAGGTGCCGGCGACGGTCTTGAGGGTTTCCACCGTGGTGTAGCCGACGACCATCTGCTTGCCTTCTTTCTCGGCGGCCAGTTGGGCGGTTTGCTGGACCGGGAACAGCGCCGGCTCCTGGCTCCAGTACCAGCCCAGGACACTCGCCACCAACAGGTAGATGCCCAGTAAAGTGGCCAGCGCCCGGCTGAACAACAGACCGCCCAGGTAACTGCGGGTCTCCGACTTCGGTTCAGCGGCACGTTCAGGCGCACTGCCTGTGCGGTTCTTCCAGTCCAGCATGGCGATATCCTTTCAAGCTCTTGAGTTCACGGTTCGACCACAACCATACAACAACGTGCCTTGGCCCGGCACCCGCCATTGCACCGATGGGGAAAATTACCGGGCTGCGGATGAAAAGAGCTCCTGCGCACCTGACAACACTGCAGCCGTCGAAATCCCCCTTATGGTTTGGATTACTCCCTAAGGGAATCCCTGAGCCCCTGAGGAGAAAAAAACGGGCCGATCAACCCAGACAAAAAATCACGAACGGCCAAATGTCAGTCACTCGCCAATTGCCACCCCACGCCCGTCAAGTGCCCTGATGCAAGCACTTCGCCCCTGCACAGCACGACTTTAAAGGCCAGAACCAGACCGATCAGTCACAAACTGAATGAAGTCACATTGCAGATTATTGACGTACAGCACTCATGTAATGGAAAAGTGGTGCTAGCATAGAGCCACCAGTCGACCTCAGTGTGCACCCTAACTAGTAGTCAGGATATGACCGAGCCAGAAGACCCCAGCCGCGAGCGCCTCAAGCACCACTTTGCCCAGCGGGTAATTCATCAGGCTCGTCAGATTCTTGAGATATGGCAACGCCTGCAACGCAGTGAGTGGTCAACCACCGACCTTTCGGAACTGAGCGAGGCCAATCTGCGCCTGCTGCGTTTCGCCGAGCGTTTCGAGCAACCCGAACACACGCAACTGGCCCACCACATCGGTCAGTCCCTGGAGGCTGTCGACGCCAATCGCGGACGCCTGAGCAGCGGCCTGATCACCGACCTCAATCGCTTGATGCAACGCCTGTCGCGCACTGGCCTGCGCCATGGCGATCAGCTCGATCAAACCTTCCTGCCACCGCTGCGCAAACCCATCTACGTAGTGCTGCAGGATCACGACCGGGCCGAGCGCCTGGCCAAACAACTGGAATTCTTCGGGCTCAGCGCCCAGTCCCTGGACAGCGTAGACGCGTTTCGCTCATCGATGATCGAGCGCTTGCCCGCGGCGATTGTCATGGACGTGGATTTCAGCGGCCCCGGTGTCGGCCTGAAACTGGCCGCCGAAGCCCAGGAAGGCCTGGATCAGCGCTTGCCACTGCTGTTCTTCAGCCTGCACGAAACCGACACCCCGACCCGCCTCGCCGCCGTGCGCGCCGGTGGCCAGGAGTTCCTCACCGGCACCCTCGAAGCGTCGAGCCTGCTGGAGAAGATCGAAGTCCTGACCTGCGTCGCCCAGTACGAACCTTATAAAGTACTGATCATCGACGACTCCCGTGCCCAGGCCCTGCACACCGAGCGCCTGCTCAACAGCGCCGGGATCGTCACCCGGACATTGATCGAACCGATCCAGGCCATGGCCGAACTGGCGGACTTCCAGCCGGACCTGATCATCCTCGACATGTACATGCCGGCCTGCACCGGTACGGAATTGGCCAAGGTGATCCGCCACAACGACCGCTATGTCAGCGTGCCGATCATTTACCTGTCGGCCGAAGACGACCTGGACAAGCAGCTCGACGCCATGAGCGAGGGCGGCGATGACTTCCTGACCAAACCCATCAAGCCCCGGCACCTGATCACCACCGTGCGCAACCGCGCAGCAAGGGCCCGCAATCTCAAGGCACGGATGGTCCGCGACAGCCTCACCGGCCTGTACAACCACACGCATATCCTGCAATTGCTCGAAGACTGCTCGTTCCGCGCCCGCCGCGAAAGCAAGCCGCTGAGCTTTGCCATGCTCGACATCGACCATTTCAAACGGGTCAATGACAGTCACGGCCACCCCATGGGCGACCGGGTGATCAAAAGCCTGGCACTGTTTCTCAAGCAACGCCTGCGCAAAACCGACTTCATCGGCCGCTACGGTGGCGAAGAATTCGCCATCGTCATGCCGGACACCGATATCGAAGCGGCCTACAACGTACTCGATGAAATCCGCCAGCGTTTTGCCGAGATTCACTACCCCGCGCAACCCCAGGATCTGTGGTGCACCTTCAGTGCCGGGGTGGTGGAGTTATGCGAAAGCTCCGACAGCCTGATGATGGCCAGTCAGGCCGATGAGGCGCTGTACCGTGCCAAGGGCGGCGGACGCAATCGCGTACAGGCCGCTCGCACACCAAGGCAAAGTGCCACTTTTTTATCGGAATCGACCGATACGGTCATAACCCTGTAACAGAAACGCAATAACTTCAGGCACTTACCATTTCTGCCGTTGGTAGTCCGAATGCGCCTGAAGCTGCTGACCAATCTCAATACCCTCCTTCTGGTGGCCGTGTGCGTGGCCCTCGGCGCGACGTTGTGGTGGTCGCAGAAAGCCCTTGAGCGTCCGTATCTATTAATGGAGCGCTACCTGGGAATGTCGCAGCAATTTCAGAATGAAGTCGCCCGCAGCATCGAGGATTACCTTGGCAGTGGCGATGCACTGCGCCTGAGCAGTGCCGCCCAGGGCATCGACAACCTGCAAAAAGAGCTCGGCGAATTGCCACCGGCCTTGGCCGAGACGTTGCGTCCCAGCCTGTCGACCCTTGAAGAATTCAGCAAAACCGACCTGCTGGCCGCCGGCAAACTGGCAGGCGACCCACAAGCCTTGCTGCTGCAGGCCGAGCGCGAACTGAGTGCCAGCCTCGATCAGCTCAGCCAGTACGCCAGCGGTAATACGACCTACCTAACGCCGCTGCTCATCGCGTCGCAGCACTTGGGCAAATTGTCGCTGGCGCGGGACAAACTGGTCAGCAGCGGCCGCAGTGAACTGGCCGCCGATGTCGAGCGCGAAGTCGCCAACATCCGCACCCAGGCCGAGAAACTCGATGCCCTGCCCTTGCTGGGCGTGACCACCAGCAGCGAATCGAACACCGATGACTTCGCCTCGATGATGGGCCTTGAGAACAAGGAAAAAACCGTCGCCGAAGATGCCGGCGTCGGCCTCAAGCGCGAGTTCAACAGCCTGCTCACCCGCTACCCGGCCGAACTTTCGCGCACTCGCGATCAAATCCGCAGACGCGCCGATCTCAGCACCGCAACTCACTTGAAAATCGCCGACGTGCAACAGGCCATTGCCGGACTGGAACCGGTGGTGCGCGCCCAGCACGGGCAGATCCAGGGTGAAGTACGGCTGATGCAAGGCGTGATGATCGGCTTGATTCTGTTGATCGCCCTGCTGATCGACACCCTGCAGCGCAAACTGGCCCGGACCCTGACCAACCTCGCTCCGGCCCTGTCGACCTGGGCCGAAGGCGACTTCAGCCGTGACATTCAACTGGGCAACACCAACCGCGAATTGCATGACATTGAGGCGTCGCTCAACCGCTTGCGCGCTTATCTGGTGGATCTGGTGGGGACCATTCGTCTCAATGCCGAGCAAGTGGCCGGCAGCAGCCGCACCTTGGCCGACCTGAGCAACGATTTACATGACGGTGCGGAACATCAGGCCGGCGACACGGCACTGATCCGCGACTCCCTCAGCGAACTGGAAGCGACCATTCAGCAGGTCGCCGGCGATGCCAGCCAGGCCGCCGACGCCAGCCGTCACGCCGGCCTGGCCGTGGAGCACGGACAGAAAGTCATCGGCCTGAGCCTCACCGGCCTGCATGCGCTGGTAGATGAAGTGCAAGGCAATGCGCAAATGATCGAACACCTGGCTGAAGAATCGGCCACCATCGGCGGTGTGTTGACGGTGATCCGCTCGATTGCCGACCAGACCAACCTGCTGGCCTTGAACGCGGCCATTGAAGCGGCTCGCGCCGGGGAAATGGGTCGAGGCTTTGCGGTGGTGGCGGAAGAAGTGCGCTCACTGGCGCAACGTACCGCCGGGGCCACCGCAGAAATCCAGACGCTGATCGCCGGGCTGCAAACTGCTGCGCGGCAATCGGTGGAAGGCATGCGCGCCCAGGTCGAACACGCCGAAGCCACGGCCAATCAGGCTCAGGCCGCCGATGGCGCGCTGGATAAAATCGTCGGGGCAATCCAGACCATTTCCGACACAGCGGTGCGCATCGCCGATCTCACTGCCCAGCAAAGCGGCGCTGTCAGCGAGATCCGTGACCACAGTGAGCGAATTCACCAGTTGGGCGGGGATAACCTGCTGCGCATTGGCGAAGGACGTGAGCAAGGGGAGAACCTGCTGGTGCTGGGCGGGCGATTGCACACCGCCGTTCAAGCCTTCCGCGTCTGACAGACCGTTTCGCGAGCAAGCCCGCTCCCACATTTGATCTGTGCAAGACGCAAATCCCCTGTGGGAGCGAGCTTGCTCGCGATGGCGCCAGAACAATCACCCCAGCACTCCCCTGCCTATACTGCGACTGTCCGCTATCATCCCCCCAATTCCGATACGCGAGATCGTCATGCGCCGCCTGCTCTGCCTACTGTTTTTAGTGTTCGCCCTGCCGGCCAGCGCCACCGGCCTGTTGGAAAATCGTCCCAATTCGACTCTGGGCTCGATCAACAACAGCGCCGACTTCCTGCCGGTGCGCGAAGCCTTCCAGCTGAGTCTGGTAGAAAGCACGCCGCAATCGATCAAGCTGCGCTTCGTCGCCACCGAAGGTTATTACCTCTACCGCCACCGTTTTCAGTTTCGCACCGATCCAGCCGATGTTGCCCTCGGTGCGGCAAAACTGCCCGACGGCCAGAAAAAGCACGATGAATACTTCGGTGACGTCGAGGTCTACCACGGCATTCTCGACGTCGAGCTGCCGCGCACCGATCAACGCGCCTTCACCCTGGCCGTGACCTATCAGGGTTGCGCCGACAAAGGCCTGTGCTATCCGCCGGAAACCGAGCGCCTGAGCATCGATGGCAGCGGCGCCCCGGCGACGACTTATCCATGGAGCTGGCGCGAACTGGCGTTGTTTTTCCTCGCGGGCCTGGGCCTGACGTTCACGCCCTGCGTGCTGCCTATGTTGCCGATCCTGTCCGGCGTGGTGCTGCGTGGCCAGGTCGGCGGCTGGCGCGGTTTCAATCTGTCGCTGGCCTATGTGCTGCCGATGGCTGCCTGCTTTGCCCTGCTGGGTGCGCTGATGGGTTTGTTCGGTGCCCAGCTCAATCTACAGGCGCGGCTGCAATCGGCCTGGGTGCTGGTGCCGTTCGCGATGTTTTTCGCCGTGTTTGCATTGGCGATGTTCGGCGTATTCGAACTCAAGTTACCGCATGCCATCAGCAGTCGCCTGGACTACATCGCCGGACGCACCAAAGGCGGGTCACTGTGGGGCGCCGCGGTGTTGGGCGTGGTCTCCAGCTTGCTGGTTTCACCCTGTGTTTCGGCGCCATTGGCCGGTGCGCTGCTGTACATCAGTGCCAGTGGCGATGCGCTGGGCGGCGGCCTGAAACTGTTCATGCTCGGTCTCGGCATGGGTGCTCCGCTGTTGCTGGTGGCCACCGGTGGCGCCGCCTGGCTGCCGAAAAGCGGTCCGTGGCTGGTCTACGTGAAAAACGCGATCGGGGTGTTGTTGCTCGGGCTCGCCATCGGCCTGCTCAGCCGCGTCCTGCCGGGTCAGGTCACCTTGCTGCTGATCGGTTTGCTGGCCGGCGGCGTGGGCTTGTTCATGGGGGCGCTGGAGTTCGTCTATAAACCGCCGCGCAAGCGTCTGGGCCAATTGCTCGGCATGTTCTTGCTGTTTTATGCGCTGGCCTGCTGGTATGGAGCCTTCAGCGGCCAGACCGACCCGCTCAACCCGATTGGCCAGCCCCGTATTGCCGACAACAGCGGACCTGCGCAAAGCACCAGCGCCTGGCAAACCGTGAGCACCCCGGCCGATCTGGATCGTGCACTCGCCGACGCACGATCATCCGGCACACCGCTGTTGCTCGACTGGTACGCCGACTGGTGCATCAGCTGCAAAGTCATCGAGCATGAGGTGCTAAACGACCCTATCGTCGTCGAACGCCTCAAGGGTTACCGGCTGATCCGTTTCGACATCACCACCAGCAACGCCGAGCAACGCGCCCTGCTCGACCGTTACCAGTTGTTCGGTCCACCGGCCCTGATGTTTTTCGGCAAGGACGGCGTCGAACGTGCCGATGTGCGGGTGATCGGCGAGATCAACGCCAAAGACTTCGCCGAACGCGTTACCAGGGCGAATGACCACATTTAATCAAGCAGTCATATATTTCGCGCAAACATCGGTCATCGTGCTGGCTATTGCAGAGAACTGGACAGTCACAAAGGCTTTGCGGCATAGTCGCCGGGTTCTGACAATTGCACACGGATAACAAAGGAACAGCCGATGGCGACCCTACTGGTTCTGCACGGACCCAACCTGAACTTGCTCGGCACCCGCGAACCGGGCACCTATGGCGCTACGACACTGGCGCAGATCAACCAGGACCTGGAACGCCGTGCCCGAGAAGCCGGCCACCATTTGCTGCACCTGCAAAGCAACGCCGAGTACGAATTGATCGACCGCATCCACGCTGCCCGCAGTGAAGGCGTGGACTTCATTCTGATCAACCCAGCAGCTTTTACACATACAAGTGTCGCATTACGTGACGCGCTGCTGGCGGTGAGCATCCCATTCATCGAAGTGCATTTGTCTAACGTGCACAAACGCGAACCTTTCCGCCATCACTCTTACTTCTCCGACGTAGCGGTGGGAGTGATCTGCGGCCTTGGCGCCAGCGGTTACCGACTGGCCCTGGAGGCTGCCCTGGAACAGCTTGAACAACAAGTTAACCGCCCCTGACCGACCCTTGGGAGTTGATGATTCATGGATATCCGTAAAGTTAAGAAACTGATCGAATTGCTGGAAGAGTCCGGCATCGACGAGCTCGAGATCAAGGAAGGCGAAGAGTCCGTACGCATCAGCCGTCATAGCAAGACCCCGGCTCAGCAGTACTACGCGCCGGCTCCAATGCATGCTCCGGCCCCCGCGCCTGTCGCTGCCGCCGCTCCGGCTGCCGCTGCCGCACCTGCTGCTGCCGCCGCGCCAGCACTGAACGGCGCCGTTGCCCGTTCGCCGATGGTCGGTACGTTCTATCGCAAGTCTTCGCCAACCTCGCCATCCTTCGTAGAAGTCGGCCAGACCGTGAAGAAAGGCGACACCCTGTGCATCGTTGAAGCCATGAAGATGATGAACCACATCGAAGCTGAAACCAGCGGTGTGATCGAATCCATCCTCGTCGAAGACGGCCAGCCGGTTGAGTACGACCAACCGCTGTTCACCATCGTTTGAACCGCGGAGAGCCTTTGATGACTGCGAAGTTGGAAAAAGTTCTGATCGCCAACCGCGGTGAGATCGCCCTGCGGATCCTGCGCGCCTGCAAAGAGATGGGCATCAAGACCGTCGCCGTTTACTCCAAGGCTGACAAGGAACTGATGCACCTGGGCCTGGCAGACGAATCCGTCTGCATCGGTCCGGCATCGGCCGCTCACTCCTACCTGCACATTCCGGCAATCATCGCCGCGGCCGAAGTGACTGGCGCCACCGCCATTCACCCGGGCTACGGTTTCCTTGCGGAAAACGCCGACTTCGCCGAACAGGTCGAGAAATCCGGCTTCGCGTTCATTGGCCCGAAAGCCGAAACCATTCGCCTGATGGGCGACAAGGTATCGGCCAAGCACGCCATGATCGCTGCTGGCGTACCGACCGTTCCGGGCTCTGACGGCCCGTTGCCGGAAGACGAAGAAACCGCTCTGCGCATCGGTCGCGAAGTCGGTTACCCGGTGATCATCAAAGCCGCTGGCGGCGGCGGTGGTCGCGGCATGCGCGTTGTGCATAACGAAGAAGACCTGATTTCCTCGGCAAAACTGACCCGCTCCGAAGCAGGCGCGGCGTTCGGCAACCCGATGGTCTATCTGGAAAAATTCCTGACCAACCCACGTCACGTGGAAGTTCAGGTACTTTCCGATGGCCAGGGCCACGCTATCCATCTGGGCGACCGCGATTGCTCGCTGCAACGTCGTCACCAGAAGGTTCTCGAAGAAGCGCCGGCACCGGGCATCGATGAGAACGCACGTGAGGAAGTACTCGCACGCTGCGTCAAGGCTTGCATCGATATCGGCTACCGTGGCGCAGGTACTTTCGAGTTCCTGTACGAAAACGGTCGCTTCTACTTCATCGAGATGAACACTCGTGTCCAGGTAGAGCACCCGGTTTCGGAAATGGTCACCGGCATCGACATCGTCAAGGAGATGCTCAGCATCGCCGCCGGCAACAAGCTGTCGTTCACCCAGGATGACGTGGTCATCCGCGGTCACGCGCTGGAATGCCGGATCAACGCCGAAGATCCGAAAACCTTCATGCCGAGCCCGGGCACGGTCAAGCACTTCCACGCTCCAGGCGGCAACGGCGTTCGCGTCGACTCGCACCTGTACAGTGGCTATGCCGTTCCGCCGAACTACGATTCGTTGATCGGCAAGCTGATCACCTACGGCGCGACCCGCGACGAAGCCATGGCACGCATGCGCAATGCGCTGGACGAGATCGTGGTCGACGGGATCAAGACCAACATCCCGCTGCACCGCGACCTGACCCGCGATGAAGGCTTCTGCAAAGGGGGCGTGAACATTCACTACCTCGAGCACAAGCTGGCTGGCGAGAAGCACTAAGCTTTAGCTGGTACAAAACAAAGCCGCCTTCGGGCGGCTTTGTTGTATCTGGACATTTCATCGGATAGGTGGCCTTGCACAATCCCTGTGGGAGCGGGCTTGCCCGCGAAGACGTCGGCACATCCAACATCGAGGCGACAGACAGTACGCATTCGCGAGCAAGCCCGCTCCCACAGACACAGCGGACTCCCACAAAAGCCCCGCGCTCGCGTAAACTTGCGCGCTTCTCGCAGCCCGCTAGGCTGCAATCAACATTTTTCAAAGGTGCCCGCCATGCCTTGGCTGCAAGTACGTCTCGCCATCAGCCCAGAACAAGCCGAAACCTATGAAGACGCTTTCCTTGAAGTGGGCGCCGTGTCGGTAACCTTCATGGACGCCGAAGATCAGCCGATCTTCGAGCCGGAACTCAACACCACGCCGCTGTGGTCCCACACTCACCTGCTGGCCCTGTTCGAAGGTGGCACCGAGCCCGGCCCGGTACTGGCCCACCTGGAGCTGCTGACCGGCAGCCCGCTGCCTGAACACCACAGCGAAGTGATCGAAGACCAGGACTGGGAACGCAGCTGGATGGACAATTTCCAGCCAATGCGTTTCGGCCAGCGCCTGTGGATCGTGCCGAGCTGGCACGCCGCGCCGGAACCGGATGCCGTGAATTTGCTGCTGGACCCGGGCCTGGCGTTCGGCACCGGTACCCACCCGACCACCGCGCTGTGCCTGGAATGGCTCGACGGCCAGGATCTGAAAGGCTGCAACGTGCTGGACTTCGGCTGCGGCTCGGGAATTCTGGCGATTGCCGCGCTGTTGCTGGGCGCCAAGGAGGCCGTGGGCACCGACATCGACGTGCAGGCACTGGAAGCCTCTCGCGACAACGCCGGGCGCAACAATATCGCCGAACACCTGTTCCCGCTGTACCTGCCAGAAGATTTGCCGCAAGTGCAGGCCGACGTGCTGGTGGCCAACATTCTCGCAGGCCCGCTGGTCGCCCTGGCGCCGCAGTTGTCCGGCCTGGTCAAGTCCGGCGGTCGCCTGGCGCTGTCGGGCATCCTCGCTGAACAGGGCGACGAAGTCGCTGCCGCCTACGCCAAGGACTTCGATCTGGACCCGATCGCCAATCGCGATGGCTGGGTGCGCATCACTGGCCGTCGGCGCTAGAATGAGCGCCTGCATAATCCGGATCGCCGCATGACCGATAGCTTCGTCACCCAGTGCCCGCATTGCCAAACCAGTTTCCGCGTCAGCCATGCCCAGTTAAGCGTGGCTCGCGGGGTGGTACGTTGCGGCTCCTGCCTGCAGGTGTTCAATGCCGCCAAGCAGTTGCTTGAACAGGCCGGCAAGGAACCACCGGTAGCGACGCCGCTCCCGCCTGTGGAGCCTGCGGAGCCCGTCGAACCATCGCCGCCGCGCGCCATCAGCCAAAAGCATTGGAGCGCGACCGAGCTGGACCTGGACAGTCTCGACCTCGACGAAGAACTCGCCCGCCTCGAACAGCGGGAAATCCAGCCCGCCACCGAACTCGGCCGTCATCGCGACGACTCGTTGAGCGCCCGTCGCGATGGCACCGGGCAGGACGACGAGGAGCCGTGGCCCGACAGCCTGTTCAGTGAGTCGGCGGCTGATCGCGTGCAAGTCGAAGAACCACTCGACAGCCTTGAAACGCCAGAACCGACGGTCGAACCAAGTAAAGCCTCACGCACCGAACCTTCGCTGTCTCTGGAGCCGGTTGATCTCGACGACGAGCCGCAACCACCCCATTTGCGCCTGTACGACCCACTCGATGCGCCACTGAGCCACGAACGCCTGTCGGCCGCCGACGAGAACGAATCCGACGACAACCTGCCCTCGATCGAACCGCTGCGCAGCCGACGCGAACGCAGTGAACCGGGCGTGCGTGCCGAAGTGCTGCAAGACCTGACCGACGACCCGCTGCAACTGGATTGGCAAAAACGTCGCTCGCCCTGGGGCCGACGGCTGTTGTGGTTGCTGCTGGTGCTGATTGCCGCTGGCGCCCTCGCCGGCCAGTACATTGCCTACCATTTCGACGAACTGGCGCGACAGGATCAATATCGCCCGTGGTTCCAGCAACTGTGCCCGCAAATCGGCTGCACCGTGCCTTCCAAGGTCGACATTGCAAAAATCAAGAGCAGTAACCTGGTAGTGCGCAGCCATCCCGAGTTCAATGGCGCACTGGTGGTCGATGCGATCATCTACAACCGCGCGCCCTTCTCCCAGCCTTTCCCGCTGCTGGAACTGCGCTTTGCCGACCTCAATGGCCATCTGATCGCCAGTCGCCGCTTCAAACCCGGCGAGTACCTCAATGGCGATCTCGAAGGCATGGCGGAAATGCCTCCGCAAACGCCAATCCACATCGCCCTGGACATTCTCGACCCTGGCGCCAAGGCGGTGAACTACAGTCTGAGCTTTCATTCTCCGGAGTGAAACGCGTCTTCGCTCCCGGATTGACGTCGGCTTTGCGACTCCCCCTGGCAAACCAAACCATGGGTAATAACAGAGTAACTGTTCAGATTTTGTTCAATTCAGCCTTTATCCAGTCATCGAGAGCGGGTATCATGCCAACCCTTTTTCGAACTCTAATGATCCGGCCCCACAACAGGGAAGTCCTATGTCGGCGGTACGCATCGGTCCATACACGTTACATAACAGCTTGATTCTCGCCCCTATGGCGGGTGTCACCGACCAGCCCTTTCGTCAGCTGTGCAAGCGCTTGGGCGCGGGACTGGTCGTCTCGGAAATGGTCACCAGCGACATGAGCCTGTGGAACACCCGCAAGTCGCGCATGCGCATGATCCACGAAGGTGATCCCGAGCCACGCTCGGTACAGATCGCCGGTGGGGACGCGCAGATGCTGGCGGACGCCGCCCGCGCCAACGTTGAAATGGGCGCGCAGATTATTGATATCAACATGGGCTGTCCGGCAAAGAAGGTCTGCAACAAGGCTGCCGGGTCCGCCCTGCTGAAGGATGAAGCCCTGGTAACCGAGATCCTGCAGGCCGTCGTGGCTGCGGTCGATGTGCCGGTTACCCTGAAGATCCGGACCGGCTGGGACCGGGACAACAAGAACGGCCTGACGGTGGCGAAGATCGCCGAGCAGGCAGGCATTACGGCGCTGGCGGTGCATGGCCGCACCCGTGCCGACCTGTACACAGGTGAAGCCGAGTACGACACCATTGCCGCGATCAAGCAGGCAGTGTCGATTCCGGTCTTCGCCAACGGCGATATCGATTCGCCGGAAAAAGCCCGGTACGTGCTTGACGCGACCGGTGCCGATGGCCTGTTGATTGGCCGGGCTGCCCAGGGGCGGCCGTGGATTTTTCGCGAGATCGAGCATTTCCTGCGTACCGGAGAGAAACTCCCGGCGCTGGAACTGATCGAGGTGGAACGCATTCTGCTAGAGCATCTGGCTGCCCTGCACGCCTTCTATGGCGATGTCATGGGTGTGCGCATTGCTCGAAAGCATGTGGGCTGGTATCTCGCAACCCTGCCGGGCGCCAGGGAGTTCCGCGCCCACTTCAATCGTTTGGATGGTACGGATACACAATGCGCCAACGTTCAGGCGTTTTTCGCCGAACGTTACAAGAGCCTGACAGGGGACGGAGAGTGGGTGGCCGCATGACGATGATGACCGAGACTTTAGTGAGTGGAACAACACCCGTGAGCGACAACGTGAATTTGAAACAGCACCTCAATACACCGAGCGAAGAAGGCCAGACCCTTCGCGGGAGTGTCGAGAAGGCGCTGCACAATTATTTCGCCCACCTTGAGGGCGCTGCCGTCACGGATGTGTACAACCTGGTGCTCTCCGAAGTCGAGGCTCCCCTGCTCGAGTGCGTGATGAATTACGTCAAGGGCAACCAGACCAAGGCCAGCGAGCTGCTCGGGCTGAACCGTGGCACGCTGCGCAAGAAACTCAAGCAGTACGATTTGCTGTAAGCATTCAATCAAACCAGAAAGGCGCCCGCGTAAAACCGGTCGCCTTTTTTGCTGACTCCTTTGCTTTTGATGGAAATTGAAATGACCGACCAGACTACCCGCCTGCCGATCCGCCGCGCCTTGATCAGCGTTTCCGACAAGACCGGGATCCTCGAATTCGCCAAGGAGCTTGCAGCCCTGGGCGTCGAGATCCTCTCCACCGGCGGGACGTTCAAACTACTGCAAGACAACGGCGTTGCCGCAGTGGAAGTCGCGGATTACACCGGTTTCGCAGAAATGATGGACGGCCGGGTGAAGACCCTGCACCCGAAAATCCACGGCGGGATCCTCGGTCGTCGCGGTATCGACGACGCCATCATGAACGAACACGGCATCAAGCCGATCGACCTGGTAGCGGTCAACCTGTACCCGTTCGAAGCCACCATCAACAAGCCAGGCTGCGACCTGCCGACCGCCATCGAGAACATCGACATCGGCGGCCCGACCATGGTCCGTTCCGCAGCCAAGAACCACAAAGACGTGGCCATCGTGGTCAATGCCAGCGATTACGCCAGCGTCCTGGAAAACCTCAAGGCCGGCGGCCTGACCTACGCCCAGCGCTTCGACCTGATGCTCAAGGCCTTCGAACACACCGCCGCCTACGACGGCATGATCGCCAACTACATGGGCACTGTGAACCAGGCGGCTGACACCCTGAGCACAGAAGGCCGCAGCGAATTCCCGCGCACCTTCAACAGCCAGTTCATCAAGGCCCAGGAAATGCGCTACGGCGAGAACCCGCACCAGAGCGCGGCGTTCTACGTGGAAGCCAAGCCTGCCGAAGTCGGCATCGCCACCGCGACCCAGCTGCAAGGCAAGGAACTGTCGTACAACAACGTGGCCGACACCGATGCCGCGCTGGAATGTGTGAAGAGCTTCGTCAAGCCAGCCTGCGTCATCGTCAAGCACGCCAACCCGTGCGGCGTGGCTGTCAGCCCTGATGCCGAAGGCGGCATCCGCAAGGCCTACGACCTGGCCTACGCCACCGACACCGAATCCGCGTTCGGCGGCATCATCGCCTTCAACCGCGAACTGGACGCCGAGACCGCCAAGGCCATCGTTGAACGCCAGTTCGTCGAAGTGATCATCGCTCCGTCGGTCAGCGAAGAAGCCCGCGCCATCGTCGCCGCCAAAGCCAACGTACGCCTGTTGGCCTGCGGCGAGTGGTCGGCTGACCGCGCCGCTGCCTGGGACTACAAGCGCGTCAACGGCGGCCTGCTGGTACAGAGCCGCGACATCGGCATGATCAGCGCCGACGACCTGAAAGTGGTGACCAAGCGCGCACCGAGCGAGCAGGAAATCCACGACCTGATCTTCGCCTGGAAAGTCGCCAAGTACGTGAAGTCCAACGCCATCGTCTACGCCAAGAATCGCCAGACCATCGGTGTCGGCGCCGGCCAGATGAGCCGCGTGAACTCCGCGCGAATTGCTGCAATCAAGGCAGAACATGCCGGCTTGCAGGTACAGGGTGCGGTCATGGCCTCCGACGCATTCTTCCCGTTCCGCGACGGCATCGACAACGCGGCCAAGGCCGGTATCACGGCGGTGATCCAGCCGGGCGGTTCGATGCGTGACAACGAAGTGATTGCGGCGGCCGACGAAGCTGGTATCGCCATGGTGTTCACCGGCATGCGCCACTTCCGTCACTGATACGACGATCAACTGTGGGAGCGGGCTTGCTCGCGAAGACGGCGGCACATTCAATATTGATGTGACTGAAACACCGCTTTCGCGAGCAAGCCCGCTCCCACATAAGAGCATCCCAGCGGTGCTATCAAGAATTAGCGTCATCCGAGGTTTTTGAAATGAATGTTTTGATCATTGGCAGCGGTGGCCGTGAACACGCCCTGGCCTGGAAAGTGGCTCAGGATCCGCGCGTGCAGAAGGTGTTCGTGGCTCCGGGCAATGCCGGTACCGCCATCGAAGCCAAGTGCGAGAACGTCGCCATCGACGTACTGGCGCTTGAGCAACTGGCAGACTTTGCCGAGAAAAACGTTTCCCTGACCATCGTTGGCCCTGAAGTGCCGCTGGTTGCCGGCGTTGTGGATCTGTTCCGCAGCCGTGGCCTGGATTGCTTCGGTCCGACTGCCGGCGCTGCGCAGCTGGAAGGTTCGAAAGCCTTCACCAAGGACTTCCTGGCTCGCCACAAGATCCCGACTGCCGACTACCAGAACTTCACCGAAATCGAGCCAGCCCTCGCTTACCTGCGTGAAAAAGGCGCTCCGATCGTGATCAAGGCCGACGGCCTGGCCGCCGGTAAAGGCGTGATCGTCGCCATGACCCTGGCCGAAGCCGAAGATGCCGTGCGCGACATGCTCGCAGGCAATGCCTTTGGTGATGCGGGTTCGCGCGTGGTCATCGAAGAGTTCCTGGATGGCGAAGAAGCCAGCTTCATTGTCATGGTCGACGGCAAGAACGTGCTGCCGATGGCCACCAGCCAGGACCACAAACGCGTCGGCGACGGCGACACCGGCCCGAACACCGGCGGCATGGGTGCTTACTCCCCGGCGCCAGTGGTCACCGCCGACGTGCACAAGCGCGTCATGGACCTGGTGATCTGGCCGACCGTGCGCGGCATGGCCGAGGAAGGCAACGTCTATACTGGCTTCCTGTACGCCGGCCTGATGATCGACAAGGCTGGTAACCCAAAAGTCATCGAATTCAACTGCCGTTTCGGCGACCCTGAAACCCAACCGGTGATGCTGCGCCTGCAGTCGAGCCTGGTGCTGCTGGTCGAAGCCGCCCTGGCCCAGGCGCTGGATAAAGTGGAAGCGCAATGGGATCCACGTCCGAGCGTCGGCATCGTCCTGGCCGCTGGCGGGTACCCTGGCGACTACGCCAAGGGCGCAGCCATCAAGGGCCTGGATGCAGCCGCCGCACTGGAAGGCAAGGTTTTCCACGCCGGCACCGCGCTCAAGGATGGTCAGGTTGTGACGGCCGGTGGTCGGGTGTTGTGCGCCACTGCCATGGGTGCCAGCGTCGATGCCGCGCAGCAGCAGGCCTACAAGCTGGCGGCTACGATTGACTGGGAAGGCTGTTTCTATCGCAAGGACATTGGCTACCGCGCCATTGCCCGCGAGCGCGGCGAGAGTCAGGAATAAGGTAAACACCACGCCAGGCAGGGATTGCAATTCCTTGCCTGGCTATTCCGGCGCCGCGCATCGTTATATTCTGGCATCAACCTAAGAAGGGATTTCGCCGTGCGCTGGCTCAGGATTGCCATAAGCTTAACCGTCACGCTGTTGACCTTGCTCTGCATGCTACCGGCCCAGGCCGCGCAAGGCAGTGGCTGGGCGGTATTGCTTGACGAACAGGGCGACCTGCAACTGAGCGATATCCGTTCCGCACGTTACACCAATCAATTCAGCCCCATCGAACTCGACCGCATTACCGCGGCCGAACCCGATGGCGCGTTATGGCTGCGATTCAGGCTTGCACCGGGCAAACACGAACAATTGCTGCGGGTGTTCGCGCCCGACCTGCGCCAGTTCAACATGTATGTGCTGGACGGCGACAAGCTGATCAATCAATCCAGCACGGGCAACGAGCAATCCCAGTCCGAGCGGCCATTACCCAGCAGCGACTTCATGCTGGCACTGCCGCAAAGCGACAATCCCCTCGACGTTTACCTGCGACTGGCCTCCGACCACCAGTTACGGCCCTATATCACCCTGCAATCGGCGATCCTCGCAGCTGCCGACCAGAACCAGACGCTGATCTATGGCCTGCTGTTCGGTTGCATCACCATGTTGATCCTGCACAATCTCATCCGCTACGCCTACACCCGCTCGCACAGCGCCCTCTGGTTGGCGATGTGCGAAGGGTTGTTGATGCTCAGCCTGATGTTGTTGCTGAACCTCGCCGGCCCCTGGCTGCCGGACGGGCATGCACTGCAAACGCCGGGGTCTTACCTGGCACTGTTACTGACCGCGCCCTGCGGCCTGATGCTTGCCTATCGCTTCTTCTCCCCGCTCGGGCCGCATCCGCTGAACCGGTTGCTGCTCGGCGAGGTCCTGCTTATCACCGCCTGCGGCCTGATGCTGCTGTTCGTCAATACCCTGCCGCTGAACTTCATAACCTACGGCCTGGTCGCCCTGGCAGGCCTGACCATGCTGTTCATCAGCGCCTATCACTGGCAAAAAGGTTATCGCCCGGCCCGCCTCTTCGTGGCGGCCATGGTGGTGTTCAACCTCGGGACACTGGTCATCCTGCCCGCGCTGCTGGGACTGACCCTGATCGAACCCCATGGTCTGATCACCACATTGATGGTGGTCATCTGCATCAGCGGCCTGCTGATGAGCATTGCGTTGAGCGAGCGCCAGCGCCGCATCACTGAAGACCGTTTCAGCATCAGTCGCGACCTCGCGGCCAGCAACGCCGAGATCAATGCCAAGGCCGAGTTCCTGGCAAAGATCAGCCATGAGATCCGCACCCCGATGAACGGCGTCCTCGGTATGACCGAGCTGCTGCTGGGCACACCGCTTTCGGTCAAGCAGCGCGACTATGTGCAGACGATCCACAGCGCCGGCAACGAACTGCTGACCCTGATCAACGAAATTCTCGACATTTCCAAACTCGAGTCCGGGCAGATCGAGCTGGACGATGTGCAGTTCGACCTCAACGCGCTGATCGAAGACTGCCTGAGCATCTTCCGCGCCAAGGCCGAGCAGCAAAACGTCGAGTTGATCAGCTTCATCCAGCCGCAAGTGCCACGGGTGATCAGCGGTGATCCGACACGCCTGCGCCAGACGCTGTTGAGCCTGCTGGAAAACGCCCTGAAGAAAACCGATGAAGGCGAAATCCTGATCGTCGTGGCGCTCGACGAGCGCAACACCAAACCACGCCTGCGTATCGCCGTGCAGGACAGCGGCGAGCCCATGGAGGCCGAAGAACGCGACGCCCTGATGCACGCCGAATTGCACAGCCGGCATTTTCTTTCGGCCACCCGCCTGGGCGGCAACCTGGGGCTGGTGATTGCCCGCCAGCTGATTCGCTTGATGCAGGGGGAATTCGGAATCAAGAGTGGCAGCAGCCAGGGCAGCACCCTGTGGCTGACCCTGCCCCTGGACCCTGATCGCCTCGAACACCCGACCTCCGATCTCGACGGTCCGCTGCAAGGTGCGCGGGTATTGGTGGTGGACGACAACGACACCTGTCGCAAGGTGTTGGTGCAGCAATGCAGCGCCTGGGGCCTGAACGTCAGCGCCGCCCCTTCCGGCAAGGAAGCGCTGGCCTTGCTGCGCACCAAGGCGCATTTGCGCGATTATTTCGATGTGGTCCTGCTGGACCAGAACATGCCCGGCATGACCGGCATGCAACTGGCGGCCAAGATCAAGGAAGACCCGAGCCTGAACCATGACATCCTGTTAATCATGCTCACCGGCATCAGCAATGCGCCGAGCAAGATCATCGCGCGCAACTCCGGGATCAAGCGCATCCTCGCCAAGCCGGTTGCCGGCTACACCCTCAAGACAACCCTGGCCGACGAACTGACCCAACGCAACAAAGGTCTCGTCGCCACCCAGCCCGTGCAAAACGGCACGGCCCTGCCGGTCAAGGTTCCCAGCGACTTCCGCATCCTGGTGGCCGAAGACAACAGCATCTCGACCAAGGTGATCCGCGGCATGCTGAGCAAGCTCAACTTGCAACCGGATACCGCCTGCAACGGCGAAGAAGCCTTGCAGGCGATGAAAGCCCAGCGTTATGACCTGGTTCTGATGGACTGCGAAATGCCGATCCTCGACGGGTTCTCGGCTACCCAGCAATTGCGCGCATGGGAGGTCGCCAACCAGCGGGCTCGCACCCCTGTGGTGGCGTTGACCGCTCACATCCTTACCGAACACAAGGAGCGTGCGCGACAGGCCGGCATGGACGGGCACATGGCCAAGCCGGTCGAGCTGTCGCAGTTGCGCGAACTGATCGAGCACTGGGTCGCCCAGCGTGATCAGCAAAATCGCGCAGCGACCCAAACGTCCTGAGCCGACAGACTTCACAACCCCTGATAGACTCCCCCTCGACTTCTCTCGCCAGTGAGCCACGGCACCATGCTCCATGTGTTGTTCAGCGTTTATCTGAAGATGCTGGTGCTCTATAGCCCATTCTTCGTGTTGTCCTGCTTCATCAGCCTGACCCGTGGTTATTCGCGCAAGGAACAGCGTCGACTGGCCTGGAAAGTAGCGCTCGCCACATTGGTCTCCAGCGTTCTGCTGTATTTGTTCGGCCGGGTGATTTTCAGTGTCTTCGGCATCACCGTGGACGCCTTTCGCATCGGCGCCGGCAGCGTCCTGTTCATCTCGGCCCTGGGGATGGCACAAGGCAAATCGGCGGTACAGACCGACAATGTGCAGCAGGATGTGACCATCGTCCCGCTGACCATTCCGTTGACGGTCGGCCCCGGCACCATCGGTGCCCTGCTGGTGATGGGCGTTGGCCAGCCGCACTGGGACGACAAGCTCACGGCCATTGTCAGTATTGCCCTGGCCAGTTTTACCGTGGGCGTGGTGCTGTTTTTGTCTGGTCGTATCGAGCGCATTCTTGGCGACCAGGGGTTACAGATCGTCAGCCGGTTGATGGGGTTGTTCGTGTGCGCACTCGCGGCACAGATCATCTTCACCGGGGTGAAGGGATACCTTGTGCCCTGACCGAAAAAAGGCCTTGTTGCTCACAACAAGGCCTTTTCCTTTTCGTTTGCGAACGGCTCAAAGCGTTAGCTTGCGCACGAGAAGCTTGTCCGAATACTTATCTATCTTTTCGTGTACTCGCGCTCGATAGTTTTCAAACACCCCGGGATCAAAAGCAAACACCCCGCCATCGGGGATGATGACCACTTCTTTGTCAAACTCGCTCCAGAAAAAGAAGTCCTGCTCGATAACAGTGGTGTCGTAGCGCATGCCGTAAAGGCAGACCACCGTTTCACCCGAGTCGAGGCGTTCGCAAGGTGCGCACTTGAGAATACCCAAACCACCCTGCATGACATTGCCACGGAAAAACTCCCAGGCGAATTCGTCGAGCTGCAATGCTCTGTAGGTTTCCTTGACGAGTTGTCCCAAGCGTTCCGAACCCAAATGACCAATCACGGTATGGCTGATGTTCAGCAGCTGGCGAACATTCGACACCCTGAAAGGTTCGGACGGAACAATGGTTTTCAAGGTAAAGCCGGCTTTGAGCAAACGGCCTTGGTAATAGTCGAACCAGACCTTCTTCGATACTTGCCCAGGGTACTTATCATTTGTCGCCAGTTCTGCGTACAGCAAGCAGTCCTGTATGTCTTGCTGATCCTGCAAGCGCACCTTGCCTGCAAAGGACAGCAGACAACCCCCTACTACAATTGCCTCAGCAAGATCCGGCATATTGCAACCCCCACCAACCAGAACCTGGACAATCAGCAGTTCGCATTGACCAACTCCCTTACGAGCTTATTAGCTCGTCAACTTTTTAAATAAATCATCACCAAACTGATCGATATAACTGTAAACCTGCTGACGTTTGCGATCGAAAGCGCGCTTATTGAACTTTCGTACACCTGCCGCTTGAAAAAGATGCACACCCTCAGTATTGATAGTGATAAACAGGAAGTTGCCATTGTAGTTCTTGCTGTACACATCCAGCCCGCCCATGACCATCGCCATGCCGCCACCCGGCGCAACGACGCAAGGGACAGCCTTGAAGCTGACAAGCTCACTGTTCTTGCTTCCGGAATCGACGATCTTCAACGCTTCCTGGTCGCCCTTGAGCTTTTCGAAACCGGCGGCCACCAGGCTCAACACATTGCCGGAGCTGGCACTGATAACGGTTTGAAGGATCTGCAGCAGCGCGTCATTCATGGTCAATGTCAGCGTTTTGGAATCGTACTTTTTACGCGTATAGCTTTCCGTCACCCAGCCGATTGCGGTCAGTGCCTCGTTATAGGCGGCGTAGCGTTGTTCTTGCGTACTGTTGTCGGGTAGCTTGCGAACCACCGCTTCGGCAAAGGACTGGCTGTCCAGGGCATCTTGCTTGTCGTCTTCGGAAAGTTTTTCCTCGAACACTACAAGCGACGGACCTACCACCGAAGCATCATGTTCCTGATCGGTGCGAATGGCTGAAACGCTCACCGTTGCAGCCAGGCTCCTGGCCCGTGGACGTGCAGGCACGGCAGCGAGTTGTGCTTCGATCTGTTTGAAGTATCTATCTTGCGCGGCAACATCAAAAGACAATTGTGCCGCGTCATTAATGTTCGGGTTTTGCATATCAAGTTCCTTGGTTAACAATCTACCGCTCCATGCGGCGCAAACCAAAACTAAGACATACAAGAACAACCATCAACCCGAATATAAAATTTAACTTATGCCAATAGTTACCAGACCGTAATGCCCCGTATTAAAGCCGGCATAGTTAAAGCGTGAAATAGCGGCCTCTTATCAGAGGCCGCACTCATTCAAGAACCGGGCTTGTTTCCATACCAACGCGGTGTATAGACCCAAACTCTATTTTCGGCGCGAGGGAATACACAGGTAGTCGAAGAACCGATCAACACCATGGTGCGCATATCGACTTGATCAGGCGTCAACTGGCCAAGGGTGGTGACCCGCAGCGTCTGGCCCGGACGCCCGATATCCCGGCCCAGCACCACCGGGGTCTCAGGCACGCGGTGCCGGGCGACGATATCCAGCGCCTGCCCCAGTTGCCACGGGCGAGAACGCGAGATCGGGTTGTAGAAGGCCAGGGCCAGATCGGCTTGAGCGGCAAGGTCCAGGCGTTTCTCGATGATTGCCCAGGGCTTGAGGTTGTCCGACAGCGACAGCACACAAAAGTCATGCCCCAACGGCGCACCGGCCTGGGCGGCCGTCGCCAGCGAGGCGGAAACCCCCGGCAAAATCTCGAGATCGACATTATGCCAATGGGCGTCGCTGGATTCGTGAAGCGCCTCCAGCACTGCAGCGGCCATGGCGAAAACACCCGGGTCGCCAGACGAAACCACCACCACCGAACGCCCCTGGGCCGCCAATTCGAAAGCGTGACGGGCGCGTTGCATCTCTTCGCGGTTGTCGGTGCAATGCAGCACTTGATCAGCACGAAACGGTCCGGCCATGCGCACGTAAGTTTCGTAACCCAGCACGTCGGTTGCGCGAGCCAGTTCCGCCTTCACGGCCGGCACCATCAGTTCGGCGGCCCCTGGCCCCAGACCGATCACAGCCAAGCGTCCGCGTGGACGGCCAATCTGCAACGGGGCCACTGGTTGCCCGGCTACCGCAATGGCAACGGTGTCGTTACCCAGGATAGAAACAGGCTGGCCGATGGCGGCGCGCAGTCGCTCACCGATAGCTGCCTCGGCACTGGCAAAACGCAACGGCACACCCAGTTCCAGCGCCGCTTCACGCAGCGCCGGGTTGGCCATTTCGGTGTCGGCAGCCAACAGACAAGCCAGCGACTGCACAGCGACTTTTGCCTGATGCAACGCCTCGCGAACCGCTGTCGCTACGTTGGTCACGCCGGCACTGACGGCGACTACCACGTTGCGCGGATAGATCAGTAATTCGTTGGCGGCTGGTGCGCGCTCGGCATGACCGACATGCACCGCCAATCGGGCCTGTGCGTCTTCAGGCAACTGCGCCTGCGCCAGCCACGGAGCCTCACCTTCAATGCGCACCGTTTCGCCAGCCAGCAAATCGGAAACAAAACGCTTGCCCGACTCCAGATCGCCAAGGGCATAGCCGCTGGGCGGGTTGAGCAGGCACGTGCCGAAACGCAACTCACCGCTGGTGGTGATCGCCGCAGCGACTTCAAGCGCGTTGGCGATCTCCCGCGCCATCACATTCACCCCGCCGAGACCACCCAGCAGAGGCACCACCGCACTACCGTCTTCGGCTACCGCCAGTACCGGTGGCTCGGCGCCCTTTTCCAGCAACAAGGGCGCCAGCGTGCGGATCACAATCCCGGCCGCGCACAGCGCAATGATCGGAGTGCCCTGTTGATAGAGCTCGCGCAGGGTCGCACCGAATTCGCGATAAACCCGATCCGCGTCCTCGACCCGTTCGGCCAGGCCATGGATCAGGGCTTCGGGGTACACCTGCTGAATGCTGCGTGCGGTAGCGAGGCTGCCATTGCCAAGAATGACAATCGCCGGAACTGGACAGGTCATCAGCCTTGCCACCTTTCACCGGGAACGATGATCAACGAGAAGTACGGCGAGGACATCGGCTCGACCTGATCCAGCGGCACGATCTTCTGATTGGCCATGGTTGCCCGCTCGACATACAACGCACGCTCGGCCAGGCCGAGCTCTTCCAGCACCTGGCGAACCTTGGGGAAATTGCGCCCCAGTTTCATGATCACCGCCGCATCGGCATCGGCCAGGCGACGCTTGAGTTCGTCGTGCGGCAGTACACCGGACAACACCGACAGGCTCTGATTGCGATACACCAACGGTGCGCCGAGCACCGAGGCGCCGCCGAGCATCGAGCACACACCGGGCACGACTTCGGCCTGGTAGCGCTCGGCGAGCCGGTCGTGCAAGTACATGTAGGAGCCGTAGAAGAACGGATCGCCCTCGCAGATCACCGCCACATCACGACCCTCATCGAGATGCGTGGCCAGTTCGTCGGCAGCGTCATCGTAAAAGTCGCTGATCACTTGCTCGTAGGACAACGGTGCCGGCAAGGCTTCGGTGGTCACCGGGTACACCAGCGGCAACAAATTCTGGGCTTCCTGCAGGTGCGCTTCGATGATGCCGAAGGCGTTGCCCTTCTTGCCCTTGGCCACGAAGTACGCCACCACCGGGGATTCGCGCAGCAAACGCAAGGCCTTGACGGTAATCAGTTCCGGATCACCGGGACCGACGCCGAGGCCGATCAAACGTCCAGGTTGCTGCATCATTCGATCTCCGTGGCGAGGGCATTGACGGCGGCGGCGGCCATGGCGCTACCGCCCAGCCGCCCCTGCATGATGACAAAAGGCACGCCACGGCTGTCCGCCGCCAGCGCTGCCTTGGATTCGGCGGCACCGACGAAGCCTACCGGGAAGCCGAGGATCAGTGCCGGTTTCGGTGCGCCGGCATCCAGCATTTCCAGCAGGTAAAACAGTGCGGTCGGTGCATTGCCGATCACCACCACACTGCCTTCCAGGTGCGGGCGCCATAGTTCCAGCGCGGCGGCGGAACGGGTGTTGCCCAGCTCGCGAGCCAGTTCTGCAACACTGTCATCGCGCAAGGTGCAGATCACCTGATTATTCGCTGGCAAGCGTGCGCGCGTGACGCCTTCGGAGACCATCCGCGCATCGCACAGGATCGGCGCACCGGCCGCCAGCGCATCACGCCCGGCCTTGCCCGCACCTTCGGAATACTGCAAACCGTCGATGGCCTCGACCATGCCGCAGGCGTGAATCACACGGACCGCGAGTTTTTCCAGATCGGCCGGGATTCGGTCGAGGTTGGCCTCGGCGCGGATGATCGCGAAGGAGTTGCGATAGATCTCCTGACCGTCGCGGATGTAATCAAGCATCAATGGGGCTCCGTGAGCGGGCGTCGAGCAGGGTCGCGACCGCTTCAATAGTAAGGTTGCGTGCGTGCAGTGCGCCGAAACCCGGCTGCTCTGCATCGCGAAAATAGAGATCGTAGTGACCGGGGGCGACGGCCAGCAATGTGACGGGTGCCGTATGCGCGGCGGCGCAGGAACGCAGGCAACCGCTCAGGTGTATGTTCAGCGCCGGTCCATGGCGGTGCAGCAGCGCGGCCAGTTGCAGGGCATCGCCCTTGGTCTCGGCCAGGCCTTTGCCGCAGCCGTTTGAGCCAGTGCATGCGATCAAACGGGACAGTGGCTGATCGGCGTCGCACGACAAGCCCAAACGTCGCAAACGCTGAATGACTTCGACGGCGTTTTCCATGCGAACACTGGGCAGCAGCAGGCTTTGCCAGGGTGTGAAGCGCAGGCTGGAATCACCGAACTCGCGCGCCAGTTGCGCCACACCCCGCAGCATCGCGGGATCGAGCCGTCCCAGCGGCGGCACGCCCCCTACATAGACGACAGCGGATTCGACCTGGGGATGGGCACCCACGTGCAAATCACTGGCGCCCGAAACCCGCTGCCAATCGACCACTGCTTGCAGCGTCACACGTTCTTCCAGCCGAAGCAGAATGCCCTCGACCGGGTACTCGGCCAACAAATGGCGCATGCGCGTCTGCTCGGGGCGCGCCAGTTCAAGAAACAACTCAAGGACCGCGACCACCAAAGCGTGCCCGTCATCCAGTGCTACCGAACCGGCGGGCCGGTCCGTCGGGCAACCCGCCAGACCGAACGCCAATCGTCGCTCGCCGTCTTGCTCAAACGCCGAGAGCCACAGGTCATGGGGATGTTCGAGCATCGCCAGGTCTTCACCGCCATCGAGTTGCACGGCGAACTTGGCACTGAGATCGTGGAAACTTTCGTGGTTTTGCAATGTGGCGAGGATCTGCCCGGCCAGCGGGCGTGTGTCGAACAGCATGCGCCGATCGATCCCGGCGCCGGGGCTGAGCATCAGGTTGCGCACATCGTCGCCAGCCGCCGTGCGCGGTCCCAGATCGGCGGCCAGCAGGCTGTCGATCAACGCCGCTTGCTGGTTGCCAATCCCGCGGATCTGCAGGTTGGCCCGGTTGGTCGCCTCGATCGTCCCGCTGGCGTAACGCTCGGCCGCAGTCGCCACGGCCTCGGCTTGAGCGCTGCTGATCGAACCACCGTTCAACTTGATCCGGCAGATGCCACCATCCAGCGCCGGCACAATACGCAACAACCCCGGGCAGGCCGAGGGGCGTAAGGCAGCGGACAGCGGACGTTCGTTCAAGGCGGACCCGTTCAGGTGGCGAGGTAATTCACGGCGAAAGTGCGCGGTATTATGCCTGCTTTGCTTCACCGCATGAAAAGACTCCGGTCGGAATGCTTGGCCAGGCCTCAATGGCCTGCGGTCAACGGGCTCATCCGGGAAGAGAAGGCAGTCAGCTCAAGGAACCCGCGCTATCATGCCGCCCAACAACGTTGAATGCGTGATTGAGGAACGGCATGGCGCCCTGGCTGACGGTTGTAGGCATCGGTGAAGACGGTTTCAAGGGGCTGGGCAAGAACGCCCGGCACGCATTGTTGCGCGCATCGAAGATCTTTGGTGGCCCGCGGCATCTGGATTTGCTCCCGCCGTGCATACGCGGCGAGCGCCGGCCGTGGCCGAGTCCCTTCTGCCTTGAGTCGCTGCTGTCACTGCGTGGCGAACCCGTTTGCGTCCTGGCCAGTGGCGATCCGATGTTTTTTGGCGTCGGCGCCAGCCTCGCCCGGCAACTCCCCGCGGCCGAGATGCTGACGCTTCCTGCGCCGTCGTCCTGCTCGCTGGCCGCTGCGCGAATGGGTTGGCCCTTGCAGGATGTAGTCACCCTTTCGGTGGTGGCCCGGCCGGTCGCCGCACTCAACGCCCAGCTGTCCAGCGGCGTGCGCTTGCTGGTATTGAGCAACGACGGCCGCAGCCCCGCCGCCATCGCTGCACTGTTGCGCGAACGAGGCTTCGGCCCCAGCCGTCTTACCGTGCTGGAACACTTGGGCGGTGAAGCCGAGCGGCGTATCGATGGTATCGCCAGCGACTGGAACGATCCGCCGATCGCCGATCTGAACCTGATCGCCATCGAGTGCATCGCCGAGCCGAACACGTTGCGGCTGTCACGACTGGCCGGCCTGCCGGACTCGGCTTTCCAGCACGACGGCCAACTGACCAAACGCGATGTGCGCGCCATCACCCTCGCGCGCCTGGCCCCGACTCCCGGCGAACTGTTGTGGGACGTCGGCGCCGGCAGCGGCTCGATCGGCATCGAATGGATGCGCGCCCACCCAAGTTGCCGCGCCCTGGCCATCGAGGCGGATGACGGCCGACAAGCGTTGATCGAACACAACCGTGATGCCCTTGGCGTTCCCGGCTTGCAATTGATTCGCGGCAGTGCGCCGCAAGCCCTGGCCGGCCTGGAGCGGCCGGATGCGATTTTCATCGGTGGCGGCGTCACCCGCGCAGGCGTGCTCGATACTTGCTGGGCCGAACTCAAACCCGGTGGCCGGCTGATTGCCAACGCGGTCACCCTGCAAAGTGAAATGACCCTGATGGCCTGGCGCGAGCAACACGGCGGTGAGCTGACCCGCATTCATATCGCGCAAGCACAACCGCTGGGCGACTTCGACACCTGGCGCCAGGCCCTTCCGATTACCTTGCTGGACGTGACGAAACCTTTCGATGCGTGACGAAACCGCCGAACAACCCGCCCCCCTGCGCAGTGGCCTGACCACCGGCAGTTGCGCCACGGCCACCAGCCTCGCCGCGGCGCGTCTGCTGCTGGATGGCACAGCGGTCGACGCCGTGGAAATCGTGTTGCCCAAGGGCAAGCAGGTGCAGATGCGCCTGGAGTTCTGTCGCCTCACCGAGGACGGCGCCGAAGCGGGAACCCTCAAGGACGCCGGCGACGATCCGGATGTGACCCACGGCGCCCTGCTCTACTCCCAGGTGCGCCTGAGCACCGAACCGGGGACTCGCTTCAAGGCCGGTCGCGGTGTCGGCACAGTGACCCGGCCAGGGCTGGTGCTGGGTGTCGGCGAGCCGGCGATCAACCCGGTGCCGCGCAAGATGATCAGTGAACACCTGGCCCGGCTGGCTGACGAACTCGGTTACAGCGGTGGTTTCGACGTCACGGTCAATGTCGAGAACGGCGAGGCGCTGGCACTGAAAACCATGAATCCGCGCCTGGGCATTCTTGGCGGCTTGTCGATCCTCGGCACCAGCGGCATCGTCCGGCCGTTTTCCTGCGCGGCCTACATTGCCTCGATCCACCAGGGCATCGACGTGGCGAAAACCAACGGTTACCTGCACATCGCCGCCTGCACCGGCAACGCCAGCGAAGACACCATGCGCCGGGTCTACAACCTGCCGGAAATCGCCCTGATCGAAATGGGCGACTTCGTTGGCGCCGTGCTCAAGCACCTGCGCAAAGTACCGGTGGATAAACTCAGCCTGTGCGGTGGTTTCGGCAAGATCAGCAAACTGGCGGCCGGGCACATGGATTTGCACAGTCGTCATTCGAGCATTGACCTGCCGCAACTGGCGTTATGGGCGGCGCAGGTCGGCGCCGATGCGGCGTTGCAACAGCACATCCGCGAGGCCAACACCAGCCAGCAGGCACTGGCCATGGCCGCCGCAGCGGGGGTTGCCCTGGGTGATGCAGTCTGTCAGCACGCCCTGGATTTTGCCCGCAGCGTGGTGCCGGCGCAGGTTCAAGTGGAAGTCTTTGCCATTGATCGCCAGGGCGGGATTGTTGGCCATGCAGGAGCTTTTCAATGAAGCGCATCCTGTTGCTCGGCGGCGTGACTGAAGCCCTGGCCATTGCCCGCACGTTCGGGCCACAGCATATCTACAGCCTGGCCGGCGTCGGTCGGGTGCCGACGGATCTGCAATGCCAGGTTCGCGTCGGTGGCTATGGCGGTGCCGAAGGCCTGGCGCAATTCATTGCCGATGAAGGCATCGATTTGCTGCTCGACGCCACTCACCCCTACGCCGCCCAAATCAGCCAGAACGCCGCGACCGCAGCGCAATTGAGCGGCATCCCTTGCTGGGCGCTACGGCGTCCGGCCTGGCAAACCCAGGCGGGTGACGACTGGCGGGAAGTCAGCGATTGGGCCGAACTGATCGAGGCCCTGCAACCCTTCCGCCGACCGCTGTTCACCCTTGGTCGCGAGCCCCTGCAACACCTGGATGAAATTCCTGCGGAGCAATTCTGGACCCTGCGTGCGCTGGACGTGTATCCGGGCAACGAACGCTGCGAAGTGATCGGCGCACGTGGGCCCTTCCTGATCGACGATGAACGTGCGTTGTTCGAGCGGCGAAACATCGACGTACTGATCAGCAAAAACAGCGGCAGCACGGCGACCGAGCCGAAGCTGGAAGTGGCGCGTGAGCGTGGGGTGCCGGTGATTGTTTTGAAGCGTCCCGAATTGCCAAGCGTGGAACGGGAGTTTGATTCGGTCGTAAACCTGTTGCGAACGATGACAGAGCAGTTTTTAACCTGATTTTTGCGAACGCGTCAGGACGCCTTCGCGGGCAAGCCCGCTCCCACAGTGGACCTCACCGAACACAAGTCTAGGGCTATACAAAGAAACCCTGTGGGAGCGGGCTTGCCCGCGAAGGCGCTATCAGTGGCGACGCAAAGGTTGGAACCTGCTAGGCACTCAGACTTTACATATAAATCTTTAAGGAACTTCTGATTCTCGTGAGATTCCGAACAATGCTCAAACCCTACTGGCACTTTGAAATTCACGACTATCATAAAGGCTACGAAAGGACGGCGCTGCGACACCAAACCGCACACCGCTTTTTTACTTATCGGCCCTGATCAGGCTAAATAGCCGGCGCCTGATCGCCCACCCAAACGGATTTTGTCCCATGTCCCGACAACGGCTCGCAATTGCCTGGATAGCCTGCTTCGCAGTGCTGTTCAATTTGCTTGCCATGCCGATGTCCGGAGCGATGGCGCAGACGACAAAGTCACCCGCCGAGCAGTTGTTGTGGGGCAGCTTCTGCAGCTCCAGCGGCAGCCGGATGGTGGCGATTTCCATCGGGGACCTTGAACAGAAAGCCCCGCAAAGCGACGATCACTCCAACATGCAGCATTGCTGGTGCTGCTCGGGTTCTGCGCCATTGGTGGCGTTGCCGGGGCATACGCCACAGCTGTATTTCGCTCGCTTCGAGTCCAACCGAAGCGTGCCTGCCACCTCTCTCGAAAACCCGTCACCGCGCCAGCAATGGCCGAGCCTCAACCCCCGCGCTTCCCCTCTGGTGTGATTTTTCTCGCAATTGACCTGCGTTTAAATCGTTCCGGAGAACTGCCATGTTGAACAAACTCATCGTTCTGGCCGCATTGCTGCTGCCTGCCTGCTTTGCCAATGCCCACGAATACAAAGTCGGCACACTGGAAATCGCTCATCCGTGGTCCCAGGAGTTGCCGCCCAATGCACCCACCGTTGCGGCGTATTTCGTGATCAACAATAAAGGCAAGACCGCCGACCGCCTGCTCAGCGTTGACACCCCCATTGCCGGCGAAGCGCAATTGCATGAGCACGTGATGCAAGGCGACATGATGAAAATGCAGCACGTACCGAGCGTGGAAGTACCCGCCGGTGGCCAGGTCACTTTTGCGCCAATGGCCTATCACGTGATGTTGCTGGGCCTCAAGGACCGCAGCCTGCTCAGTGACGGCAAGCGCTTCCCCATGACGCTGCATTTCGAAAAGGCCGGTGACGTGACGGTTGAAGTCGCGGTGCAGAAGCAGGCGCCGGACAGCATGCAAGCACACGTGCACAAGCCGTAATCGCCCGAGCTGAAAACGCCCATGCGCCCGCTTAGCGCCAGGCCATCCGGGGCCCGCAATCAGGCATTGAGCCTGACACGCGGCAGCTGGATCAGCCTGTTCGCCATGCTGATGATCTTTATCGGTCCGCTGATTTCTCAGTCGATGCCGATGGATTCGCATGCCATGTCGATGAGCATGCCTATGAGCATGAGCATGGACATGCCGGCGATGGAGCATGCCGAGCATGGCACGCAAGCCACCGCCGAGCATTGCCCGCCTGCCCCCGGTCAGCATGTGCTGTGGGAAAAGTGCGGTTATTGCAGCCTATTGTTCAACTGCCCGGCGCTGACCGGTGGCGTGTCTTTCGCCAACTTCGTCATCCCGCCCGCCAACACCTTCACCACACCCTCACCACGCCTGGGCCATGCCCGGCAAACCTTCTTCCCCGGCGCCCGCACCCGCGCCCCGCCTTCCGTCGCGTAAACACCCATCTCCGATCTCACACGGTCCGCCAGACAACCACAGCAACCTGTGGGAGCGGGCTTGCTCGCGAAAGCGGTGTGCCAGGCGACATCCGTGTTGACTGACACTCCCTCTTCGCGAGCAAGCCCGCTCCCACAGGGATTGCGCAGGCTGCCGGCCGTGTCGTTTACGACTGTTCGATGGAAGTTGTCATGTCCAGGTTTTCTGCTGCCCCGTGCTTGAGCACTGCCCAAGCCTCTTTTGCCCTGAACGAATCCTGCATTCGTTTCAGGCACGCCACCGCGATCCTGTGCGGTGCTTTGCTGGCGCCTACTGCGCTGGCCGATGACCATGCCGGTCACAGTGAAGAACTGAGCCCGACGGTGATTACCGCCATTGCACCCAGTTCGCCACTGACCATCGTCACCAACCCCAAGGACCCGCGCCAACCGGTGCCGGCCAGCGATGGCGCCGACTACCTGAAGACTATTCCGGGCTTCGCCATGGTGCGCAATGGCGGCACCAATGGCGACCCGGTGCTGCGCGGCATGTTTGGTTCACGACTGAACATCCTCACCAATGGCAGCATGATGCTCGGCGCCTGCCCGGGCCGGATGGACGCCCCCACTTCCTACATTTCCCCGGAAACCTACGACAAGCTCACTGTGATCAAAGGCCCGCAAACCGTGCTTTGGGGGCCGGGCGCTTCGGCCGGGACCATCCTGTTCGACCGTGAGCCGGAGCATTTCGGCGAACTCGGCACACGGGTCAACGCCAGCGTGCTGGCCGGTTCCTACGGGCGCTTCGACAAACTGGTGGACGCCGCGGCCGGCGGCCAGTCGGGTTACGTGCGGGTCATCGGCAACACTGCGCATTCCGACGACTACCGGGACGGCAACAACGACACCGTGGCGTCGCGCTACGACAAATGGAACGGCGACGTCGCACTCGGCTGGACCCCGGATGCCGATACCCTGCTGGAGCTGACCGCCGGCAAGGGTGACGGTGAAGCGCGCTACGCCGGGCGCAGCATGGACGGTTCGCAGTTCCTGCGCGAAAGCCTCGGCCTGCGCTTTGAGAAATCCAACATCAGCGACGTACTGGAAAAGCTCGAAGCCCAGGTCTACTACAACTACGCCGACCACGTGATGGACAACTACACCCTGCGCACGCCGTCCGGCACCGGCAAGATGGCCGGCCCGATGGCCTCCAACGTCGACCGCCGGACCCTCGGTGCCCGGGTCAAGGCCACCTGGCGCTGGGCCGATGTGCAACTGATCAGCGGCATCGACGCGCAGACCAACGAGCATCGCCAACGCAGCGCCATGGGCGTCGACACCTACAAGGACCTGCCGTACACCAAGGATGCCGACTTCCATAACTACGGGGCCTTCGGCGAACTGACCTGGTACGCCGCCGACCGCAACCGCTTGATCAGTGGTGCGCGCCTGGACCGCGCCTCGGCCAAGGATTTTCGGCAGACCATCGGCTCGGGAATGATGTCCCGCCCGAACCCGACTGCCGACGACACCCGCGCCGATACCCTGCCGAGTGGCTTCATCCGCTACGAGCATGACCTGGCCGACAGCCCGACCACGCTGTATGCCGGCCTCGGTCACACCCAGCGGTTCCCGGATTACTGGGAGCTGTTTTCACCCAAATCCGGCCCCGCCGGTTCGGTGAATGCCTTTGATTCGATCAAACCGGAAAAAACCACCCAGCTCGATTTCGGCCTGCAATACAACACCGAAAAACTCGAAGCCTGGGCCTCAGGCTACGTCGGCCAGGTGCGCGATTACATCCTGTTCAGCTATACGCCCGGAATGATGGGCATGACCTCGCAAGCCGAAAACATCGATGCGCGAATCATGGGTGGCGAATTGGGCGCCGCTTACAACCTCACCGAAAACTGGAAAGCCGACGCGACCCTGGCCTACGCCTGGGGCAAGAACAGCAGCGACGACACTGCCTTGCCGCAGATGCCGCCGCTGGATGCCCGTTTCGGCCTGACCTACAGCGAAGACAACTGGAGCGCCGGCGCACTGTGGAGAGTGGTTGCCGCGCAAAACCGCATCGACCAGAACAAGGGCAACGTGGTCGGCAAGGACTTCGACAAGACACCGGGGTTCGGCGTTTTCTCCCTCAACGGTGCCTATCGGATCAACAGCAACTGGAAGGTCAGCAGCGGCGTCGACAACCTGTTCGGCAAGGCGTACGCCGAGCACTTGAACCTGGCCGGCAATGCCGGTTTCGGCTACCCCGCCAATGACCCGCAAGCCATCAAGGAACCGGGGCGAACGCTCTGGACCAAAGTGGACATGAGTTTCTAACCCTTGAGGGCCCCGCTCCCTCTGTGGGAGCGGGCTTGCCCGCGATCGGTTGCGCAGCAACCGCAAAACAAACAACTAAAAGATCCAGCCAAGCGGAGCACACGTGATGAAACAGCCCAAAGTGAATTTCTACAACCTGGCGTGGCGCTGGCATTTCTATGCCGGATTGTTCGTTGCGCCCTTCATGGTGATGCTGGCCATGACCGGCACCATTTATTTGTTCAAACCGCAGCTCGATTCGTTGATGTACAGCAGCCTGCTCAACGTCCCGGCCGGTCATCACACCGTCCCGGCCGACGACCTGCTCAAGCGTGTGAAAGACGCGTATCCACAAGCAACGATCAAGCAGTACCTGCCACCGGTCAATGCCGAACGCAGCGCACAGTTTGTCGTGCTCAATGGCGGCAACGAGCTGAATGTATTTGTCGACCCGTACCACGGCGACATCCTCGGCGAGCAAGACGCCAAGAACAATCTGCAAGCCATCGCGCGGGCGATTCACGGTGAGCTGATGATCGGCACCGTCGGCGATCGGCTGATCGAACTGGCCGCCGGTTGGGGGGTGGTGCTGGTGGTTTCCGGGGTTTTCCTGTGGTGGCCGCGCGGTCAGGCGGCGGGCATTCTATGGCCACGCTTGAACAGTCGCGGGCGCGTATTGTGGCGTGACCTGCACGCGGTCACCGGGTTCTGGGGTGCGTCCCTGCTGCTGGTGATGCTGCTCAGCGGCATGACCTGGACCGGGTTCTGGGGCCAGCAGTACGCGGCGGTATGGAACGTCTTTCCGGCGACAATGTGGGATGACGTGCCGAAGTCCGATGTCGAAGCGCGCAGCCTCAACACCGCGACCCGCCAGACCGTGCCATGGGCCATGGAAAATACGCCGATGCCGATGTCCGGCGACCATGCCGAACACATGGCCCACGACGGTGCGCACGCCGGCCCGGCAGCGCCGACTATCAGCCTGCAAGACGTACAAAACATCGCCACGCAGAGTAAGGTCGAACCGGGCTACAGCATCACTTTGCCGAAATCCGCGACCGGCGTGTTCACCATCTCGGTGTTCGCCGACGACCCGCGCAATGACGCCACGTTGCACATCGATCAATACACCGGCAAGGTTCTGGCCGACGTGCGTTTCGAACACTACGGCAGCGTCGCCCGCGCCACGGAAATCGGCGTGATGCTGCACGAAGGCAAGATGTTCGGCGTGTTCAACCAGATCGTGGTGTTGTTGATCTGCCTGATGATTCTGCTCAGCGCCGTCAGCGGCGTGGTGATCTGGTGGAAGCGTCGCCCGCAAGGAAAACTCGGCGTGCCGCCGCTGCGCCACGACCTGCCGAAATGGAAAACCGCGATGGTGATCATGTTTGCCTTGGCGGTGGCCTTTCCGTTGGTGGGTGCTTCGCTGGTGGCGGTGTGGGTGCTGGATCGCCTGCTGCTGTCGCGCCTCACCCGACAAGCTGAATCGGCTTCATCTTCATCTTGAAACAGGCGAGATGCGCGGGGCTCAATGGGCTGTAAACTCCCCCGCGCGTCACCCTCTCGCATTCAGGGTGTCCTTTCGGGCCTCTTCGCGAGCAAGCCCGCTCCCACAGGATTCACGCAATTTTTGTGGGAGCGGGCTTGCTCGCGAAGAGGCCATCAGCACCACCCCAAGAGCCACTGCATGACCTCGCTGAACCTCGCAAACATTTCCTGGACTCCACTGGGCCACGGCCATTGCCATCACCAATTCCAGCTGCGTGATGCCTGTGTGCAGGTGGCCGCCAGTGAGTTCGTCGGGCTGATCGGCCCCAACGGCAGCGGCAAGACCAGCCTGTTGCGTTGTGCCTGGCGCTTCAGCAAACCGGAAAGCGGCGAGGTCAGGCTTGATCACCACAATGTCTGGAAGCAGTCCTCACGCTGGTGTGCGCAACGCATCGCCGTGGTGTTGCAGGAGTTTCCCGATGCCTTCGGCCTGACCGTCGACGAAGTCGTCGCCATGGGGCGCACGCCGCACAAAGGCTTGTTCGATGGCGACACGCTGGAAGACGCAAATCTCATCAATCAGGCCCTGGAGTCCGTCGGCCTCAAGGGCTTCGAGGATCACGGGTTCGCCACCCTCTCCGGTGGCGAAAAACAGCGGGTCATCCTCGCCCGCGCCCTGGCCCAGCAGCCACAGTTGCTGATCCTCGACGAGCCGACCAACCACCTCGACCCACGCTATCAGCTTGAGCTTTTGAAGTTGGTCAAGCGCCTGGACATCGGCACCCTGGCGAGCATCCATGACCTCAATCTGGCGGCGGCTTTTTGTGATCGGCTGTACGTGATCAACCACGGCCGCATCGTCGCCAGCGGCACGCCGAAAGAAGTCCTGACGGCTGCGCTGCTGCGCAATGTGTTCGGCGTCGAAGCCCTGATCGATGAACATCCCTTGCACGGCTACCCACGAATCACCTGGATAACCCAACCATGAATTTGCCTTCCCTGCTGCGCTGCAGCCTCTGCCTGACGATGCTGTCGGGCAGCGCCGAGGCGTTGGCCGACGCCACCCGTTACCCGCTGACGATCCGCAGTTGCGACCGTGAAGTGACCTTCAGGCAGGCACCGCAACACGCCCTCAGCCACGACATCAACATGACCCAGATGATGCTCGCCCTCGGCCTCAAGCCGCGAATGGCCGGCTATAGCGGCGTCAGTGGCTGGAAGGCCGTGACACCCGACATGCAGTCGCTGCTCGACGGTCTGCCGGAGCTGGCAGCCAAGTACCCGTCAGTGGAAACCCTGCTCAATGCCAACGTCGATTTTTTCTTCGCCGGATGGGATTACGGCATGCGCGTCGGCGGCGACCTCACGCCACAAACCCTGCAACCGCTGGGCATCAATGTGTATGAGCTGAGCGAGTCCTGCGCCTTCGTGATGAAGCGCCCGCCGGCCAGCCTCGAAGACACCTACAACGACCTGCGCAACCTCGGCAGGATCTTCGACGTGCAGGACCGCGCCAATGCCCTGATCGCCAACATGCAGGCGCAAGTGGCGGACATTCGCAAAGACCTGCCCGCGGCAAAACCGCGGGTCTTCCTGTACGACAGCGGCGAAGACCGGGCCATGACCTCCGGCCGGCTGGGCATGCCGCAAGCGCTGATCGATGCCGCTGGCGGGCGCAATATCCTGGAGGATGTCGACGCGAGCTGGACCCGGGTAAACTGGGAGAGCGTGGTCGAGCGCAATCCGCAGGTGATCGTGATCGTCGACTACAGCGAAATCACCGCCGAACAGAAGATTCAATTCCTGCTGGGCAACAAAGCCCTGCAATCGGTGGACGCGATCAAGAACCGGCGCTTCATCGTCATCCCCTACGTGCAGGCCACGCCGGGGATCGACAATGTGCTGGCGGTCGCAACCCTGGCCAAGGGTTTCCACGGCGAATGATCAACCGTCGCTATGCCCTGTTGCTGATTGCCCTCGGTGCACTGTTGCTGTTGTCGTGCGTGGTGTCCCTGGGTTTCGGCCCGGCGCGGGTGCCGCTGGATGTGGTGTGGCGCATCCTGTTGCACAAACAGTTCGGCTTCGGTGTGCCGGACTGGAGCCCTGGGCAGGAACATATCGTCTGGTTGATCCGTGTCCCGCGCATGCTCCTCGGTGCGCTGGTGGGCGCCGGGCTGGCGTTGGTCGGCGCGGTGCTGCAAGCGGTGACGCGCAATCCGTTGGCTGACCCGCATTTGCTCGGCGTCACGTCCGGCGCGACGTTGGGTGCCGTGATCGTGGTGCTGCATGTGGGAGAAATCGTTGGCCTGCTGACCTTGCCGATCGCGGCATTTATCGGTGCATTGCTGAGCATGCTGGTGGTGCTGATGATCGCCAACCGCAACGGTCGACTCGACAGTGACCGCTTGCTGCTGTGTGGCGTGGCGGTGTCGTTCGTGATGATGGCGATTGCCAATTTGCTGCTGTTTCTCGGCGACCATCGAGCCAGCTCGGCGGTCATGTTCTGGATGCTCGGCGGGCTTGGGCTGGCACGCTGGGAACTGCTGGCGGTGCCGACAGCCAGTGTGTTGCTCGGGCTGATTCTGCTGCTGGGCATGGCGCGACCGCTGAATGCGCTGATGGCCGGCGAACAGACTGCGGTGACCCTGGGCCTGAACGCACGCACCGTGCGCCTGCGGGTGTTTTTGATTGCGTCATTGATGACCGGGGTGCTGGTGTCGATCAGCGGCTCGATCGGTTTTGTCGGGCTGATGGTGCCGCATATTGCGCGACGTCTGGTCGGTGCCGAGCATCGCCGGTTGCTGCCGGTGTGCGTGTTGCTCGGCAGCGTTTTCCTGGTGTGGGTGGACGTCGCGGCCCGGACAATGATCGCTCCGGAAGACCTTCCCATCGGCGTCGCTACCGCCGCAATTGGCGGCTTGTTCTTTATCGGTTTGATGCGCCGTCGTTGATCCGACACAAATTCGGCAGACAACCACTAACACTGTGGGAGCGAGCTTGCTCGCGATGGCGGCGGCATAGTCAGCATCGAGGTGACAGACTCACCGCTATCGCGAGCAAGCTCGCTCCCACAGGGGACGGTGTCGTTCGTGATATCTGCGCCCCAATCTGGCGCGGCCGCCTGCACCAACGCGCCAACAGCGTTCTTTCATGGTGCATCCCGTCAACGCCCAACCGCTCTAAAACGACATTCCCCTGCCTTTTGCCGACCGGGCACAGCCCTTGCAAAACACACCTTCAGTAGTCCGCATCTGCCAACCAAGAAAACTCATAAGTTCATGGAGATCGCACAATGAAGCGTCGCAGTTTGATCAAGGCTTTCACTCTCTCGGCATCCATTGCCGCAATGGGCATGACCTGGACCGTCCAGGCCGCCGAGACCATCAAGGTCGGTATTCTGCATTCGTTGTCCGGGACCATGGCGATCTCCGAAACGTCGTTGAAAGACATGGCGCTGATGACCATCGACGAGATCAACGCCAAGGGCGGCGTGAACGGCAAGATGCTGGAACCGGTGGTGGTCGACCCGGCGTCGAACTGGCCACTGTTCGCCGAGAAGGGTCGCCAGTTGCTGACCCAGGACAAGGTCGCCGTGGTGTTCGGTTGCTGGACTTCCGTGTCGCGTAAATCGGTATTGCCGGTGTTCGAAGAGCTCAATGGCTTGCTGTTCTACCCGGTGCAGTACGAAGGCGAAGAAATGTCGCCGAACGTGTTCTATACCGGCGCCGCGCCGAACCAGCAGGCGATCCCTGCCGTTGAATACCTGATGAGCGAAGAAGGCGGCAGCGCCAAACGCTACTTCCTGCTCGGCACCGACTACGTCTACCCGCGCACCACCAACAAGATCCTGCGTTCGTTCCTGCACTCCAAAGGCGTGGCCGACAAGGACATCGAAGAGGTCTACACCCCGTTCGGTCACAGCGACTACCAGACCATCGTCGCCAACATCAAAAAATTCTCGGCGGGCGGCAAGACCGCAGTCATCTCCACCGTCAACGGCGACTCCAACGTGCCGTTCTATAAAGAGCTGGCCAACCAGGGCCTGAAAGCCACCGACGTTCCGGTCGTGGCGTTCTCGGTGGGCGAAGAAGAACTGCGCGGCATCGACACCAAGCCACTGGTGGGCAACCTGGCGGCGTGGAACTACTTCGAATCGGTCGAGAACCCGGTGAACAGAAAGTTCGTCGACGACTGGAAAGCCTACGCCAAAAAACACAACCTGCCGGGCGCCGACAAAGCGGTGACCAACGACCCGATGGAAGCCACCTACGTCGGCATCCACATGTGGGCGCAAGCGGCGGAAAAAGCCAAGTCCACAGACGTCGACAAAGTCCGCGAAGCCCTGGCCGGCCAGACCTTTGCCGCGCCGTCCGGCTACACGCTGACCATGGACAAGACCAATCACCACCTGCACAAACCAGTGATGATTGGCGAGATCCAGTCTGACGGTCAGTTCAACGTGGTGTGGCAGACCGAAGGGCCGATCCGTGCCCAGCCGTGGAGCCCGTTCATCCCGGGCAATGACAAGAAACCGGAATATGCGGTGAAGAGCAACTAAGCCATTGGGCCTGAAGATTGTTCAGGCCCAACACAACTCCTGTGGGAGCGGGCTTGCTCGCGAAGACGGCGGCACATCCAACAACTATGTGACAGACACACCGCTTTCGCGAGCAAGCCCGCTCCCACATTTAGTCCGCGCAAGGCCAAGCATATGCCCACTGCCCTCTACCGCTTCTTCCTCACCATCGCCCTGCTGTTGCCGATGGCTGCCCACGCCGGTGACGCCGAAGACTTTGTTGCCGCCAATCCCGTGCAACAAGCCAAACTGCTGGAAACCTGGGCCGCGCAGCCCGATCCGGTGCGCATCGAGCTGATCAACGCCCTGCAACAAGGCGAGTTGACCGTCGACGGCCAACCGAAAACCCTGCGCCTGAACAACCGCCTGCGGGGTTTGATCGACACCGCCCTGGCCAGCCATCAGTTGCTCGCCGCCGACGCCAAAACCCGTCTGGCCGCCGCGCAGCAATTGCAGAAAAGCGCCAGGCCGGCGCTATTGAAACTCCTCGACCAGCAACTGGCGGGCGAGAAGGACGAGAGTGTTCACGCCGCCCTCAGCCTGGCCCTGGCCAATCTGCAATTGGTGGACGCTGACCCGGCCGTGCGCCTCGCCGCCGTGCGCTTGCTCGGCGAGACCGGCGACCCGCTGGCCCGCACCCGCCTCGAAAGCCTGCTGGAGCCGGGCGTCGAAACCGATGCGAATGTACGTACCGCCGCTGAAACCAGCCTCGCTCAAGTCAAACGCAAACTGCTGGTCGGCGAGATGCTTGGCCAGGCCTTCAGCGGCATGTCGCTGGGCTCGATACTGCTGCTCGCCGCCCTCGGCCTGGCAATCACCTTCGGCCTGCTCGGCGTGATCAACATGGCCCACGGCGAGATGCTGATGCTCGGCGCCTACTCGACCTATGTAGTGCAACTGATGTTCCAGCGCTTCGCGCCGCAGGCCATCGAGTTCTATCCATTGATCGCGTTGCCGGTGGCGTTTTTCGTCACCGCCGCCATCGGTATGGCGCTGGAGCGCACGGTGATTCGCCACCTCTACGGCCGTCCGCTGGAAACCCTGCTCGCCACCTGGGGTATCAGCCTCATGCTGATTCAACTTGTCCGGTTGCTGTTCGGCGCGCAGAACGTCGAAGTGGCCAACCCGGCCTGGCTGTCGGGCGGGATTCAGGTGTTGCCCAATCTTGTGCTGCCCTACAACCGCATCGTCATCATTGCCTTTGCACTGTTTGTGGTGGTGCTGACCTGGCTGCTGCTGAACAAGACGCGCCTGGGCCTGAACGTGCGGGCGGTCACCCAGAACCGCAACATGGCTGCCTGCTGCGGCGTGCCTACCGGGCGCGTGGACATGCTCGCCTTCGGCCTCGGCTCGGGCATCGCCGGCCTCGGTGGCGTGGCCCTGAGCCAGATCGGCAACGTCGGCCCGGACCTCGGCCAGAGCTACATCATCGATTCGTTCCTGGTGGTGGTGCTTGGTGGTGTCGGCCAGTTGGCCGGTAGTGTTTTGGCCGCATTCGGCTTAGGGATAGCTAACAAAATTCTCGAACCGCAGATCGGTGCCGTGCTCGGCAAGATCCTCATCCTCGCGCTGATCATTCTGTTCATCCAGAAACGTCCGCAAGGTCTCTTCGCACTCAAAGGACGGGTGATCGACTGATGAACCAGCCCCTGATGCTCAAGGCCACACAAAAGGCCGGCCCAAAAGTCACGATTGCCGTCGGTGCGGTGATCCTCGCTCTGCTGCTGGCATTGCCGCTGCTGTCGCTGTTGCCGGCGGATAGCACGCTGCACGTCTCCGCCTACACACTGACCCTGGTGGGCAAAATCCTCTGTTACGCCATCGTCGCCCTGGCGCTGGATCTGGTCTGGGGTTATGCCGGCCTGCTGTCCCTCGGCCACGGTTTGTTCTTCGCCCTCGGCGGTTACGCCATGGGCATGTACCTGATGCGCCAGGCCTCGGGGGATGGCCTGCCGGCGTTCATGACCTTCCTGTCGTGGACCGAAATGCCGTGGTTCTGGACCGGCACCAGCAGCTTCCTCTGGACCCTGTGCCTGGTGGTATTGGCACCGGGGCTGCTGGCGCTGGTGTTCGGCTTCTTCGCCTTCCGCTCGCGGATCAAGGGCGTGTATTTCTCGATCATGACCCAGGCCCTGACCTTCGCCGGCATGTTGCTGTTCTTCCGCAACGAAACCGGTTTTGGCGGCAACAACGGCTTCACCAACTTCCGCACGATTCTCGGCTTCGGCATCACCGAACCGGGCACACGCGCGGTGCTGTTTTCCGCCACGGTACTGTTGCTGGTGGCCAGCCTGTACATCGGCTGGCGCCTGGCGCAGAGCAAGTTCGGTCGGGTGCTGACCGCCCTGCGTGATGCGGAGAACCGCTTGATGTTCTGCGGCTACGATCCTCGCGGGTTCAAGTTGTTCGTCTGGGTGTTGAGTGCAGTGTTGTGCGGTCTGGCCGGCGCGTTGTACGTGCCGCAAGTCGGCATCATCAACCCGAGTGAAATGTCGCCGACCAACTCGATCGAAGCGGCTGTGTGGGTGGCCCTTGGCGGGCGCGGCACGCTGATCGGCCCGTTGCTCGGTGCCGGCGTGGTCAATGGCATGAAGAGCTGGTTCACCGTGGCCTTCCCCGAGTACTGGCTGTTTTTCCTCGGCGCACTGTTCATCGTCGTGACCCTGTACTTGCCCAAAGGCGTGATCGGTCTGCTGAAGAAAAGAGGTGAATCATGAGAATCACGGCAACCGCTGAATTCATGCTCGAACCGGCGTTTTTCCCCGTAGAACCCAACAAGGACGCCGGCAGCAGCCGTGACGCCATCGGCCTCGGCCAGCGCGCCGGCAAAGGCCTGAACACCCGCCACGGCACCATCCTGACCCTGGAAGACATCAGCGTCAGCTTCGACGGCTTCAAGGCGCTGAACGATTTGAACCTGTACATCGGCGTTGGTGAGTTGCGCTGCATCATCGGCCCCAATGGCGCGGGCAAGACCACGCTGATGGACGTGATCACCGGCAAGACCCGGCCCAGCCACGGCAAGGCCTGGTTCGGCGAAACCCTGGACCTGACGCAGATGAGCGAAGTGCAGATCGCCCAGGCCGGTATCGGTCGCAAGTTCCAGAAGCCGACGGTGTTCGAAGCCTTGAGCGTGTTCGAGAACCTGGAACTGGCGCAGAAAACCGACAAGTCGGTGTGGGCCAGCCTGCGAGCGTGCTTGAACGGTGAACAACAAGACCGCATCGCCGAAGTGCTGGAGACCATTCGCCTGACCAGCTCGGTCAATCGCCCGGCCGGCCTGCTGTCCCACGGCCAGAAGCAGTTCCTGGAGATCGGCATGCTGCTGATGCAGGACCCGCAATTGCTGCTGCTCGATGAACCGGTGGCGGGCATGACCGACGCCGAAACCGAATTCACCGCCGAGCTGTTCAAAACCCTGGCCGGCAAGCATTCGCTGATGGTGGTGGAACACGACATGGGTTTCGTCGGCTCGATTGCCGACCACGTCACCGTGTTGCATCAGGGCAGCGTGCTGGCGGAAGGGTCGCTGGAGCAGGTACAGGACAACGAGCGGGTGATCGAGGTGTATCTCGGTCGATAGGCATGTGAATGCCATCCAAATGTGGGAGCGGGCTTGCTCGCGAAAGCGGTGTGTCAGTCGATGCAAATGTTGAATGTCAGTCCGCATTCGCGAGCAAGCCCGCTCCCACAGGGGATTTGAGGAGAGTCTGGAAATGCTGCAAGTCGACAAACTGCACCAGTACTACGGCGGAAGCCACATCCTGCGCGGCCTGACATTTGACGTGAAGGTCGGCGAAGTCACCTGTCTGCTCGGGCGCAACGGCGTGGGCAAGACCACCCTGCTCAAATGCCTGATGGGCCTGCTGCCGGCCAGGGAAGGCGCGGTGAACTGGGAAGGCAAACCCATCACTTCGTTCAAGCCGCACCAGCGCGTGCATGCCGGCATTGCCTACGTCCCCCAGGGCCGGGAGATCTTCGGCCGCCTCACCGTGGAAGAGAACCTGCTGATGGGTTTGTCGCGCTTTCCAGGCAGCGACGCCAAGGAAGTCCCGGCGTTTATCTACGAGCTGTTCCCGGTGCTGTTGCAAATGAAGCAACGGCGCGGCGGCGACCTGTCCGGTGGCCAGCAACAACAACTGGCCATCGGCCGGGCGCTGGCCAGTCGCCCGCGCCTGCTGATCCTCGACGAGCCCACTGAAGGCATCCAGCCGTCGGTGATCAAGGAAATCGGTGCAGTGATCAAAAAACTCGCAGCCCGGGGCGACATGGCGATTTTGCTGGTGGAGCAGTTCTACGATTTCGCCGCCGAACTGGCCGATCAATACCTGGTGATGTCCCGGGGCCAGATCGTGCAACAGGGCCGTGGTGAAAATATGGAAGCCGAAGGTGTGCGCGGCCTGGTTACCATCTAAGGTTCAATCTAATCTGTAGCATCCTAACGATAATTAGAAACCATGAATCTACCTGCCTCCCTTTTGTTCACGCCCAGTTGGCATGCCGAGCTCGAACTGGGTTACGCCCGGTTCGGCGAAACCACGCGCCCGGTTCTGCGCCGGCACAAAGGTCCGTTGCGGGTACAAAAACACCTGTATGCCGAAGGCCCGGAAGTCTGCCAGCACATCATCGTCCACCCGCCCGGCGGGATCGCCGGCGGTGATCGACTGGACATCGCAGTCAGCGTCGAGCGCGACGCCTGGGCACAAATCACCAGCCCCGGTGCGGCCAAGTGGTATCGCGCCGCCGGCCCCGCTTATCAGCAGCTGAAGTTGACGGTGGCGGCCGGCGCGACACTGGAATGGCTGCCCCAGGAGACGATCATTTTCAGCGCTGCCCAGGCTGAACTCAGCACCACTATTGACCTTGAAGGCGATGCGCGGCTGTTTTACTGGGATGTCGTGGCCCTGGGCCGCCCGGCCAGTGGCGAGCGCTTCGACCTTGGACACTTCCAGGCGCAACTGGATATCCACCGCGACGGCCAGTTGCTCTGGCATGAACGCCAGCGCATTGTCGGGGCGGACGGCTTGCTGGATTCACCGATTGGCCTGGATGGGCAACCGGTGTTTGCGACGTTGCTGGTAACGGGTCAGATCGATAGCGAATTGCTGGAAACCTGCCGCTCGCTGCCCAACGACGTGCGCGGGGATCTGACCCAGTTGCCGGGGCTGCTGGTGGCGCGGTGTCTGGCCAGTGAAGCGTTGTTGGCGCGGGGTTGGCTGATCGATTTGTGGAGGTTGTTGCGCCCTGCCCTGCTGGGTCGCGAGGCCGTGCCACCCAGAATATGGAACACCTGAAATGCGATCGAATGTGGGAGCGGGCTTGCTCGCGAATGCGGTGGGCCAGTCAGCATTGATGTTGAATGACACTCCGCATTCGCGAGCAAGCCCGCTCCCACAGGGTTTGTATTCACAGATCCGAACTTTTTAACCTGCCCGGATGGATGTCTACGATGGACCTGACCCCACGCGAAAAAGACAAGTTGCTGATCTTCACCGCCGGCCTGGTGGCCGAGCGGCGTTTGGCTCGCGGTGTGAAACTCAATTACCCGGAGGCCATGGCCTACATCTCCGCCGCCCTGCTTGAAGGCGCACGCGACGGGCAGACCGTGGCCGAGCTGATGCACTTCGGTACCACCCTGCTGAGCCGCGAACAAGTGATGGAAGGCATCCCGGAAATGATCCCGGAAATCCAGGTCGAGGCCACCTTCCCCGACGGCACCAAACTGGTCACCGTCCACCAACCCATCGCCTGAGGCCGCACCATGACTTACCACATCCGCGATGCCGTATCTGCCGATCTGCCGGCCATCCGCGACATCTACAACGACGCGGTGCTCAACACCACGGCGATCTGGAACGAGCAAGCGGTCGACCTCGAAAACCGCCAGGCCTGGTTCAGCGCCCGGCAATCCCAGCGCTATCCGATTCTGGTGATTGTCGATGCCGACAACTCGGTGCTCGGTTATGCCTCGTTCGGCGACTGGCGACCGTTCGACGGTTTCCGTCACACCGTCGAGCACTCGGTCTACGTGCGCAGCGATCAGCGCGGCAACGGCCTCGGCCCGAAACTGATGGTAGCGCTGATCGAACGCGCCAAAGACGGCGGCAAGCACGTGATGGTCGCCGCCATCGAAAGTGGCAACGCTGCATCCATTCGTTTGCACGAGCGCATCGGCTTCGTGACCACCGGGCAAATGCCCCAGGTCGGTACCAAGTTCGGTCGCTGGCTGGACCTGACCTTCATGCAACTGACCCTCAATCCTGGCGCGCAACCGCCGAGCGCCAGCAAGGAGTGATACCCGATGAACCCCGCCCAACTGCGACGCGTCAACGTTGAAAGCTTTGCGCACTATCGTCAGGGATTGATTGACCTGCTGCTCGATGCCGTCGGCTATGGCGCCAGTGTCGGCTTCATGGCCGACCTCGATGCCACCCAGGCCCGCGCGTATTTTGATGAAGTTCAGGAGAACCTGAACAAGGGCAATGTGTTGCTGTGGGTGGTGGTCAAGGACGAGCAGGTGCTGGCCAGCGTGCAACTGACGCTGTGCCAGAAAGCCAACGGGCTGAACCGTGCCGAGGTGCAAAAACTGCTGGTGCGCGAACAGGCGCGACGTCGCGGTCTCGGCCAACAATTGATGACTGCGCTTGAGCAGGCCGCCCTGCAGCACAAGCGCGGCATGCTTTACCTCGACACCGAAGCGGGCTCGCCGGCGGAAGATTTCTACAAGGCGCTGGGTTACACCCGCGCCGGCGAAATTCCCGACTACGCCTGCGACCCGAGCGGCCGCTACAAGCCGACCGCCCTCTACTACAAGATTCTCCAGGGAGCCCATTGATGATTCCCGGTGAATACCAGATCCAGCCCGGCGAGATTGAACTCAACGTCGGCCGGCGCACCGTCAGCCTGAAGGTGGCCAACAGTGGCGACCGGCCGATCCAGGTTGGCTCGCATTACCACTTTTTCGAAACCAACGACGCGCTCACGTTCGACCGCGCCGCCAGTCGCGGTATGCGCCTGAACATCCCCGCCGGCACCGCCGTGCGCTTCGAACCGGGGCAGAGCCGCGAGGTCGAGTTGGTGGATCTGGCCGGGCATCGTCGGGTGTTCGGGTTTGCCGGGCGGATCATGGGTGAGCTCTGATTAATGCGATGTCTGCACCGGCCCCTTCGCGAGCAAGCCCGCTCCCACATTCGACCGGGTTCCTCCAGTTGGAATGCGGGCAACGGTGGGAGCGGGCTTACTCGCGAATCTGTGAGCGAAGCGAACAGTCTCAAACACAATTGAATCCCAAGGCAAGCGCATGAAAATCTCAAGACAAGCCTACGCCGACATGTTCGGCCCCACCGTCGGTGACAAGGTGCGCCTGGCCGACACCGAACTGTGGATCGAAGTGGAACAGGACTTCACCACCTACGGCGAAGAAGTGAAATTTGGCGGCGGTAAAGTGATCCGCGACGGACAGGGTCAGAGCCAATTGCTCGCCGCCGAAGTGGTCGACACCCTGATCACCAACGCACTGATCATCGACCACTGGGGCATCGTCAAGGCCGATGTCGGCCTCAAGGACGGGCGCATCGCCGCGATCGGCAAGGCCGGCAATCCGGACGTGCAACCCAACGTCACCATCGCCATCGGCGCCAGCACCGAAGTCATCGCCGGCGAAGGCATGATCCTCACCGCTGGCGGCATCGACACGCACATCCACTTCATCTGCCCGCAGCAGATCGAAGAAGCGCTGATGAGCGGCGTGACCACCATGATCGGCGGCGGTACCGGCCCGGCGACCGGCACCAACGCCACCACCTGCACCTCCGGGCCGTGGCACCTGGCGCGCATGCTCCAGGCCGCCGACGCATTCCCGATGAATATCGGCCTCACCGGCAAGGGCAACGCCAGCTTGCCGGAGCCATTGATCGAGCAGGTCAAGGCCGGTGCCATCGGCCTCAAGCTCCACGAAGACTGGGGCACCACCCCGGCGAGCATCGACAACTGCCTGAGCGTCGCCGACCAGTTCGACGTGCAGGTGGCAATCCACACCGACACCCTCAACGAGTCCGGTTTCGTCGAAACCACCCTCGCCGCCTTCAAGGGCCGCACCATCCACACCTACCACACCGAAGGTGCCGGCGGCGGTCATGCGCCGGACATCATCAAGGCCTGCGGTTTGGCCAACGTACTGCCGAGTTCGACCAACCCGACCCGACCGTTCACCCGCAACACCATCGACGAACACCTCGACATGCTGATGGTCTGCCACCACCTGGACCCGAGCATTGCCGAAGACGTGGCCTTCGCCGAAAGCCGCATCCGCCGCGAGACGATTGCCGCCGAAGACATCCTCCACGACCTCGGCGCATTCTCGATGATCAGCTCCGACAGCCAGGCCATGGGCCGGGTCGGCGAAGTCATCACGCGCACCTGGCAGACCGCCGACAAGATGAAAAAACAGCGCGGCCCCTTGCCCGGTGATGGCGAAGGCAACGACAACTTCCGCGCCAAACGCTACATCGCCAAGTACACCATCAACCCGGCGATCACCCATGGCATCAGTCACGAAGTGGGTTCGGTAGAAGTCGGCAAGTGGGCCGACCTGGTGCTTTGGCGCCCGGCGTTTTTCGGGGTCAAGCCGACGCTGATTCTCAAGGGCGGTGCCATCGCGGCCAGCCTGATGGGCGACGCCAACGCCTCGATCCCGACCCCGCAACCGGTGCATTACCGCCCGATGTTCGCAAGCTTTGGCGGCTCGTTGCATGCCACCAGCCTGACCTTCATCAGCCAGGCAGCGCAGGCAGCGGGTCTGCCCGAAGCCCTGGGTTTGAAGAAGAAAATCGCCGTGGTCAAAGGTTGCCGCGAAGTGCAGAAAGCCGACCTGATCCACAACGACTACCTGCCAGACATTGACGTCGATCCGCAGACCTATCAGGTCAAGGCCGATGGTGTATTGCTGTGGTGTGAGCCGGCGGATGTATTGCCGATGGCGCAGCGCTACTTCCTGTTCTGAGTTGCCGGCCGGCCAAAAGCAAGGCCTCGAACACCCTCGAGGCCTTTTGTTGTGGCCTTGTTTACTGCCTGAAGGGCCTCTCAAGCCTTGGTAGCCTTACCCGCTCCATCGCTTGTCGGGTAAGCGCCTGCACCCGTTGCTTGAACCGCTGATCGATATCACTCAACGCCTGGACGTACTCGTCGTCACTCATGAGTCGACCGTTGGCATAGTCGTCTGCGCTCTTGCCCAACTCACGACAGAGCGCTTCGATCTCTGCCTCCAGATCGGCCCTTGCCTGCGGCGCCAGCGCAGCCTCTTCGAGACGACGCTGCAAGGCATCCTGCAGCTCGATGGTGGCATCCATTTCCCGTTTCAGCCCGTGCAACTCTTCGGTGTGTGCAGACTCCAGCCAGGTCATCCAGACAGGTTGGTCAAGGAGCCGATCCACCAGTAAATCGCCCTCCTCCAGCGCCACGATCCGTTCGAACGCTGCGTCGATCATCTGCCGGCTCACCCCGGCGATCTTGCGAAACTGCATGCCTCGGGCCTGCCAGGGCAGGTCCAGGCGCTCGGCCAGATCGGTCATGTAAGCCAAATGAACTTCCACCTCGTCAATCGTACCCGTGACATTTCCAAGCTCGTCGACCCGCCGGAATCGCTCACCCTCCGACAACCGAGCGGCGACTCGCTTACGGGCGATGGCACCGAGTTCATCGAGGCGGGACTTGCCCACCGCCAGCTCCAGCAGCTGCGCTTCGATCAGGTCCACACGCCCCAGGGCGTAAGCCTCATGGATCAATACCTGCACGCCCATGGCGTTGAACAGTTGTGTCCCGCCGTCCACGCATTGGGTGGGTGCAGCGGCTTCGTTGAACAACCTGACCCGCAGCTTACTGTCCTCGGCCATGGCTTCAAGCATCCGCCAGACCTTGGCGGTCAAGTCCGCACGGTAGTTACCCCCGGCGGTAAAGTCGGCAGATTGGGTAAGCTTGCGGATCTCATTGAAGAACGCCAGCGAGTCGAACTCGTCCTCAACCTCGAACCAGATTTGTTGCCTGGACATCCATTGCGATTCCGTCAGCCCCTCTATCCAGTCGGCACTGTCGAGCGTTCCCCGAGGTGGATAGGGGCGTTCGGGGTCCATGCCGACGGACTCGATGTATAACCTGAGGGTGTCCAGATTCTGCGGCGACAGCCAACGCGGTTCTCGACTGATCACGGTGCGCGCCAACAACTCGGCGCGAAATGAGCCGGGAGCGACATCCGGTATCCGGGTGATCGGGTTGTTGCGCAGATCCAGATAAATATTGTGTGGCCGCGGCTGGGCAAACAGCCCCACCGGCCAGCTGTCCAGGCCCGTTTCACTCAACTGAAGCGTCTGCAGGCCCGGCATCCGACTGACATCAGGGGCGAGCTTCAGCGGGTTTCCGCTCAAATCCAAAGACCGCAGGCGAGTCATGTTCTTCAGGCGATGAACCGCCAGTACGTCCAGTTCGATACGATTATCAGGGAGGTACAGATCAGTGAGATGGCGCATTTCACTAAGCACGGACGGAAAGGTAGTCAGCCGGTTGCCTTGCAAGTTGAGTTGCCTGAGCCGGCGAAAAGGCGCCAGGAAAGACTCATGGCCGGAATCAAGTTCGCCATTGGCAAGGCTCAGCACGGTCACATGATCAAAGTTGGCCTCCAGCTTCGGCAGGGTCGCCAGATGTCGTCCCATCATCGGTACATCGTCGAGCAACAATGCCTGGGGCAGCATCACACCCGGAGCCTCGGCCCCGGCGGGTCCCGTTCGGCGCCAGCATTGTTTGATTGCTTTATAGAGCTGGTTTCGCGACTGCCACTGCGCCGTCCCCCGCGCACTGAGTCGAAAGGCATCGGTGGGTGAGTTCAGCCAGCGCTGCAACGCCCGGTTCAACTGGTTGAACTCCGCCTCCAATGCTCCGAGACCCGCATGCACCGAGCCACCGTCATGAGTGAACCCCGTCAGCAGCGCTTCGACTTGCGCTTGTGTGGATCCCGGGTACAGCGAGCGGGCCCGGCGACGCAGCCCCAAGCCGTGTGGTACCTGCTGCGCATAACCTTGCATGCCACCACGAAGACGCATGACAGCCGGGTCGTACGAGGGCTTGAGAACAGGATTGTCCAAAAGCACGGGAGCAAAACGGTCGCGTGCCAACGGATGCGCCTTGATCAGGTTTTCCAGCCGTTCAGCCTCATGGATATCAAAGCCCAGGGCCGTGCGCTGGGCATCGGGCAACGCGTGCAGTACCGCGGCATACAGAGTGTCTTCACCGTGCAGATGTTGATCGAGTTCGTCCCGTGTCTGGAATTGACCATCGTCCCCGATAATCAGCACCTTGCGAATCGGCGCATCCGCCGGACCGATACTGTCGCTCAACCGGCCCTGGGAACCGAACTCTCGAATTTCCAGCAGTAGATCTTTCGGCCAGCCTGGTAGCGACTCCAGCGAATGAAGGATCAGCCGGGTCGTATCGGCGTTGTAGAGTTTTTCGAGGTAAAGCCCCTCATAGGCGCGAGCCAGGCGTTCCTGCTGTTGCCCTTGCCGCACCCATTGCGCCAGGTTCAGAGAAGCACGCTGCTTCTCGCTCAAATGCTGCAAATCCGCAGGTTTTGCATGGCGCAGCACCTCCTCGGCCATGCTGGTGGACAGATCCGGATAAACACTCTTGAGCTGCTGCACTCGTGGGTCAGTCGAATATTCCCGCCGGAAATAAAGGCTGTCGAACAATTTCTTTCTGAATTTCCCTGCCTGTCTGCCAATCAATTCCCGCACGGCCTGGATGCGTGCCTGGCGATCCCCGCCCAGCCAACCACCGAGAACCTCATGCAACTCGTGCTCATCAAGGAACGCGACCACACGCTCCGGTAACTGCCCGGCGACAAGTTCTGCCCGAGTCATCTGCAACGTATGCTCTGGCCGTGCGCTGCCAAAACCCTCCTTGATCGAGGGGCCCGACAGGTCCGGGCCGTTGAACACTTCGATGGCCTTGCCTTCGGGCCAACCCCGCCATTGAGTCATGAAACGCGGCACAAAATCGGCCCATTCGGCATCGATCCGGTTACCTAAAACCCGCTCCGCACAGGCTTCGGCGTCAGCGTGGGCAGTGAAGCGTTTGATCGTGTCGATCAACGACGCGGGCGGCATTTCGTGCTCTACGTGGAGTCTGCGCAATACGTCTTCGTGCACACCACTGACGACGGATACTTGCTCCAGAGTGTCCTCGGAGAAATTATCCACCGAAGCTCCCAGGCGACGGAGCAATCGGCGCTTGTCCCACTCCAGTGGCTGATCGAGTTCAGTCTTCCAGCTGCCGCTACCGTTATGCTCCAGCGGCGGCTGATACGCGTCAGGGCGGGTCGGGTGCTGGAGACGGTATTGTCCGGTGTCTGGGTCCTGCATCACGCCATAGTAAGTGTCATCGAGTCGAAGCAGTTCCTGATCCTGATGCCGGAAAAAACCCAGTTCGCTGACCGGTGCGTCCCCGGGCAAGGTGATCGGCCGTTCATAGGGCCGCAGGTCCGGGTTCCACAACCGTTCCTGACCGTTGAACTCCACAGGCTTGAGCCCTTCGACAAAGGGCGAGACGCTGATCGGAACGGGCGTCGCGGTGGGCAAGACATGCCCGGCCCCCATGAGCGCCAACTGCGCAAAATTGATCAATACTCCGTTTATGTACCTTGAGGCCTGTTCTCTATCGCCTTTACTCCAGTCTTCGACACCCTCGCCCAATTCCGCGAGCATTTGCGCGACCATAATGGCCAGCATGGCCTCACCCAACCCCGGTATCAGCATCGCGGTGAAGTTGAAGATGTTCCAGCCGATCGACAGGTAGCTGGTCAAGCGCTTGAAGCGGGCTGTCGCATCCTCATCGTCGGTGGGCACGGCAATGTGGCGGGCGTCGGCAATGGCTTTATCACGCAGCTCGAAAAACAACGTCAGCCAGAGATCGCCGGTGATCAGATTGGTGATCGGTTCGGCATTTGGACTTTCGACTGCCGTTTCACGCCACCACGGCCCCATATCGAGCGGTTCGCGCTGATGCCAGGTAAACATCGTGAGGCGTTCGTTGACCCGGGCGAAAAAATGCCCTTTGTCCCTGTGGGCCACGAACCGGCTGAAAAAGGCCTGGTACTCGGTATCGCGCAACTGGCCGATCAGCGTTTTCATGAACGCGATCAGTGATGGATATTCCTTGAGTGGATGATCCGGGTCATCCGGCACATAAGCGATCACCGGGCCGGACAAACGGCTCTGCTGGTAGATGTCCTCGTTGCGCAGCATCTGGTCGGCCACACCTTGCGGGCCATTGGCAAAGAACGCCTGCAACAGCTTGTACTGCTCGTATTCGTGCCCCGGCAACACCGGAATACGCCGCGACCAGTCGAGCCAGAACTTCAGGTTGTCGGGGGTCAACGCTTCAACAGCTCGCTTGACCTTCGAGGGCTCGCTGACCGCGCTGAACAACACGATACCGGTCAGTCGGAAACCCATCAGCGATAGACGATGGCAGCGCAACGGCTGGTCGTACAGGCTGATATCGGCGCGGCTTTCCTGAATGTCTCGCAGCTTGTCGTAAGCGTGAGCACTGATATCACCCTTTAGCCGGGCGATCAGAGATGCCAAATGAAAAGCCGCTTTCTCGCTGGCAATCGAATCCCGCTGCAAGGTCTGCTGCGCCTTGCTGGTGTCGGGCAGCAGGATGGACTTGATGTGTTTCTGATACTGGCCGCCAATGTCCAGATCCCGGCACAGGGAGGCAAACCTTGACACGGGAATTTCCGGCACCTGCGCAAGCCTGCCATGCGGGTCCTTGCGGTAAACGCTTGAACCGCTACGCCACGCGTCTTCAGCGGTTTCAGACGCCTCGAAGTTGTGCAATGCCGCTTCCAGCAACGTGGATTTGCGCACACGCGTGGCGCCGTTATCGATGACAAAGGCAATCTTGCTGGGCACTTCAAGCTCCACACTCAGCTCGTTGGCTTTTGCGGTGGTGTTGAAGTTTGACTGCAATAGTGCGTCGAGCAGCGGCTCGGCAAACGCATCGATGTCGTGCTGCAAGCGTCCCAGGGTCTTGTCCAGAACGCCTTGCAAGCGCCAGCGCTCGTCAATCAATTGCTTGAGGTAGTGGCGATCTGTTTCCCGCGCGCTGCCATACCATTCGGGTATTTGCGGTTGTAGGGTTTCAAGGGTTTTCAACCTCGTTGGCGAGGCGTTTTTGAGGGCGTCCGGTATCACGTCCAGAACGCGCTGGTAATGAATGCCGGTGTTGTCGGCGGGTGATGTTTCGGTGGTTCCTGTCGAGTTGCTTCCATGCAAGTCAGCCATTGGTCGATCACTTTAAAACGAGGAAAAGAGCCAACAGCTTATTCGCCAGCGTCTGAAACAAAAGTCCAAATAGCTGCTTGGCAACACGCTGAAAGCGCCCGGACAGATCAAAAATCAAGGCGCTTTCGATACATACATACCGCCAGATTGCCTGCTGTTTATGCCTGTGCATGAGCGGTCATGTTTTTCCCGCCAAAGAGACTACTATTTCGACTCGCTGTCCTTCGATTCATGCTCAGGTAACCGCCATGCGTCTATCCGAATTCATCGTCTTAAACGTTGATCGCATCGTCGATGAGTGGGAGCAGTTCGCCAAAACCATCACCCCGGCCGCCGATGCCATGGACAGCCACGCGTTGCGTGACCATGCCCGGTCGATACTGCTGGCCGCGGCCCGGGACATGTGCAAACCCCAGACACCCACCGAACAAGCCGCCAAGGCACGCGGCGAAGGACCGGAGAAATCCCCGAGCCTGGACCAGGCCGGTGCCTGCCATGGCGAATTGCGCCATACCGTGGGTTTTGATCTGGTGCAGATGACCAGTGAATTCCGGCATTTGCGCGCCTGTGTCATCCGCCTGTGGGTCAACAGCCTGCAATCGCCTGACCTGGCCTACTTCCAGGACATGATTCGTTTCAACGAGGCCATCGACGAAGCCCTTGCCGAATCCACCGCCACCTACGCCGAACGGGTCAATCGCTCGCGGGACATTTTTCTGGCAATCCTCGGCCATGACCTGCGCGCACCCTTGCAGGCGGTGAGCATGTCCACCGAAATACTGCTACGCAAAGCCGCGCTGGAAGGTGATGCGCTCAGGTGCGCGATCAATATCCAGCGCAGCACCGGGCACCTGGCAGTGATGGTCGGGGATTTACTGGAACTGGTGCGCAGCCGCCTGGGCAAACACCTGCCGGTCGAGGCGACGCCCATGGACCTGGCCGAAGCGGCGCGGGAAGCGATTGCCCGGGCCCGTGCCGGTCAACCGGAATGCGATCCGACCCTGGATGTACAGGGTGACACCTGCGGCATTTGGGACCCGCGCAGGCTCGATCAGATGCTGCAAAACCTGATCGGCAACGCCTTGCAGCACGGCTCGAGCAAACGTGAAGTGACGTTGACCCTCAAGGGCGAGACCGACAGCGTTCGGCTGACGGTGCACAACGACGGAATCCCCATCCCCGGCGATGCGATCCCGACCATTTTCGACCCGCTGGTGCGCAGTGCCAGCGAAGAACCCGGCGAGCCCACTACCAGCCTTGGGTTGGGGTTGTTTATCGTCAAGGAAGTGGTCGACGCCCATCAGGGGACGATTGAAGTCTGCTCCAATGAGAGCGATGGCACGACGTTTACCGTGGTGTTGCCGAGGAAGATGTAATGCCGCAATACCGCGTTATCGTTCATCGCGAGCAAGCTCACTCCCACAGGGATTATCGTGACGATACAAAACCTGTGTGGGAGCGAGCTTGCTCGCGATAGCGTCCGAACAGACAGCAAAGAAATACCTGAACAACTACTCCACCAACAACCGCCCCAATCGCTGCTTGAGCATTCGGTTCTCGGCCCGCAGTTGCTGGACTTCTTCGAGCAGGTCCAGCGCCAGGGCGACGCCTTCCCATTCCAGGTCAAGGTCGCGCCGCAGCTTGGCCGCGCGCTTGGCCAGGGTCAGCTCGTAGTCGTTGAAAACCCAGTCCTTGGGCTGAGCACCCTGAGGTTCAAGGATGCCGTGTTCGACGATTTCGATCACGTAGGCGTCCGAAAGCTCGGTCGCCTCACAGAATTCTGCCATGTCCAGTTGAACGATCAGGGGACTGCTCATTGTCAGTGACTCCTTGGTTCTAAGGGATCAAAAATGCTCTCGCGGGTTGAACGCGGCTTTTTTCGCCAGCTCCTGCCACAGGGCCTTGATGTCATCGTCGGATTTTTTCGGCATGACGGCCTTCAGTTGCACGAACAGGTAACCGCGCTCACCGGCCTTGTTCAACAAGCCGTGGCCCTTGGCACGCATGCGCTGGCCGTTCTGGCTACCGGCCGGGACCTTGAGATTGATCTTGCCGGTCAGGGTCGGCACGGCGACTTCGGCGCCCAGCGCCAGCTCCCACGGCGCCAATGGCAAGGTGATGATCAGGTTCTCGCCTTCGACGTCGAATTTCGGGTGCGGTGCAAAACGGATCGTCAGGTACAGGTCGCCATTGGCCCCGCCACCCACACCCGGAGCGCCCTGCCCCTTGAGGCGAATGCGCTCGCCGTCGGCCACGCCGGCGGGGATCTTCACGCTCAGGCTTTTACTGGTGTTGCTCACATGCTGGCCGGCCGCGTTGTACTGCGGCACCTGGAAGGTGACCTTCTTCGACTCGGTCGACAGTGTTTCTTCGAGAAAAACCCCAAGTTCCATTTCCACGTCTTGCCCTCGACGTCCGGTGCTGCGACGCGACTGTCCTCCACCACCAAACCCAGGCCCACGGTTGCCGAAGATCGAACTGAAAAAGTCCGAGAAATCGCCCGTGTCCTGACCGCCGCCACCGAAACCGCCACGGCTTTGCCAGCCGGGTGGTCCCTGGAACGGCTGGCCGTGCTGGCCATAACGGCGCAAGTCATCGTATTCAGCGCGTTTGTCGGCGCTTTTCAATGCTTCATAAGCTTCCGAGGCGTCCTTGAACTTCGCCTCGGCATCCTTTTCCTTGCTGACGTCGGGGTGGTATTTACGCGCCAGCTTGCGATAGGCGGCCTTGATCGCCTTATCGTCTGCGGTCGGCTCCACACCGAGAATCTTGTAATAGTCTTTGAAGTCCATCGCGGGAATCACCATCCGTTATCAAATCGCGCCACGGACCACAGCATGCGCTTGTTTGCAGCCATTGGTCTGACCGATCTCAAGTTTGTGACCGGGCGGCGCGGCAGAAGTTTATCGGCAGCAGGCGGGGCTTCTTGCGAGCTCTCCCTCGGCTGTCCGGTTGATGCAGGGTAGTTTGGGGGTGATGCTTCGTCTTTCAAGGATCGTCAGGCGAGATTTAGCAGATAACCGGCCTTCGAATCTGTCGCGCACTGGCATACACTGCGCGGCCGTTTTTTAACCGGAACCTGAAAGACATGAACAACGTATCTCCAGCCCGTGCCGTGGGTATCGACTTTGGCACGTCCAACTCCACCGTCGGCTGGCTGCGCCCCGGCATGGAAACGCTGATCGCGCTGGAGGACGACAAGATCACCCTGCCGTCGGTGGTCTTCTTCAACATCGAAGAACGCCGCCCGGTGTACGGCCGGCTGGCGTTGCACGAGTATCTGGAAGGTTATGAAGGCCGCCTGATGCGCTCGCTCAAGAGCCTGCTGGGTTCCAAGCTGATCAAGCACGACACCAGCGTCCTCGGCACGGCCATGCCGTTCAAGGACCTGCTCGGGCTGTTCATCGGCCAACTCAAGAGCCGTGCCGAAGCCGCCGCTGGTCGGGAATTCGAAGAAGTGGTGCTGGGTCGCCCGGTGTTCTTCGTCGATGACGACCCGATGGCCGACAAGGAAGCTGAAGACACCCTGATCGACGTGGCCCGCAAGATCGGTTTCAAGGAAGTCTCGTTCCAGTTCGAACCCATTGCCGCGGCATTCGACTACGAGTCGACCATCGAGAAAGAAGAGCTGGTACTGATCGTCGACATCGGCGGGGGTACGTCCGACTTCTCCCTGGTACGTCTGTCGCCGGAGCGTCGTGCTATGGATAACCGCCAGGACGACATCCTCGCCACCGGCGGCGTGCACATCGGCGGGACCGACTTCGACAAACAACTCTCGCTGGCCGGCCTGATGCCACTGTTCGGCTACGGCAGCCGGATGAAGAGCGGCGCCTACATGCCCACCAGCCACCACATGAACCTGGCGACCTGGCACACCATCAACTCGGTGTACTCGCAGAAATCGCAACTGGCCCTGGGCAGCATGCGCTACGACATCGAAGACACTGGCGGCATCGATCGCCTGTTCAAGCTGATCGAACAGCGCGCCGGCCACTGGCTGGCGATGGAAGTGGAAGAAACCAAGATCCAGCTGACCCACGCCGACAACCGCCATGTGCCACTGGACCGCATTGAAACCGGCCTGAGCGTGGACTTGAGCCGTGCGCTGTTCGAGTCGGCCATCGACAACCTGCTGGAGCGGGTACGCAACAGCGTCACCCAACTGCTGGCAAACGCCGATGTGCGGGTCGATCAGGTCGATACGGTGTTCTTCACCGGCGGTTCGAGCGGCATTCCGGCGCTGCGCAACAGTGTTTCGGCGATGCTGCCGAAGGCTCGGCATGTGGAAGGGAACATCTTTGGCAGTATCGGCAGTGGTCTGGCGATCGAGGCTGCAAAACGCTACGGGTCGATGGACTGATCCACAACCGAGGTGTCCTCATCGCGAGCAAGCTCGCTCCCACATTGGATCTGTTTACACCGATACACTGTGGGAGCGAGCTTGCTCGCGATGAGGCCATTCCAGGCAATACATCTCCCCCGGATCAAACCATCCCCACCTGCTTTAACTCGCTCTTCAGATACGCGTAGTAAATCGGCCCCGCCACCACCCCCGGCAGGCCGAACGCGGCCTCGAACACCAGCATCGCCAGCAGCAACTCCCACGACTTGGCACTGATCTGCCCGCCGACGATGCGCGCGTTGAGGAAGTATTCGAGCTTGTGGATAAAAATCAGGTAACCCAGCGCCGCCACGGCGACCCAGATCGACAGCGACAGACCGACAATGGTGATCAGGGTGTTCGACATCAAATTGCCGATCACCGGCAGCAGGCCGAGCAGGAACGTCAGCACGATCAGGGTTTTGGTCAGCGGCAGCTTGATGCCGAACATCGGCAGGATCACCGCCAGGAAAATCCCGGTGAAGAAGGTATTGAGCAGGGAAATCTTGATCTGGGCGAACACGATGTTGCGAAACGCCTGGACCAGCAGGTGCAGACGATCAAACAGCGCCGCCGCCAGCGGTTTGCGTTTGGTCAGGTCGGGTACACGCTGCAAGGCAATGATCGCGCCCAGCACCATGCCGATCAGCAAGGTCACGAACATGTGCGCCGCGTCCTTGCCCACCAGTTGCAATTCACTGAGGTGCTTGCTGACCCATTCGCCAATCGCCACGCGAAATTCAGCGGCACTGGCCGGCAGATAGGCGTCGATGAACGGCGGCAGTTGCCCGCGCGCGCGGTCGACCACGCCCATGAATTTGTCGAGGGAAGCGCCGGGGTTTTCCGCCTCGTGCAGCAGGAAGCTGAAGGCACCGGCAAAGATCAGCGACAGCACGCTGACAATCAGAGTCCCCAGCAACGCCACCGCCAGCCAGCGCGCGCGCCGGCCTTCGATCAACCGTTGCAGTTGCGGGGTGAGCATGTTGACCAGTTCGAACACCAGCAACCCGGCGAGCAGGCTCGGCAGCAACCGCAGCGGCAGGACCAGCAGCAGCCCGCCAAAAATGATGACCCAGCTGATGACCAGCAAAATTTGACGCTGAGAAAACGTTGGCATACAGCCTCAAAAACGAACGGCGTAAAAAGGATTGGCAGTCTGCCAGCGATCCGGTGCGAGCACTAGGATTGTGTGGGGCGACCTTGGTCGGGGGCTGGGCAAATTTTGAAATTCCCCAGTCAGCCCATACGTCGCCGATCACCTGTGGGAGCGGGCTTGCTCGCGAAGGCGCCATCACCTTCAACATTGATCTGACAGGTACACCGCCTTCGCGAGCAAGCCCGCTCCCACACTCGACTGAGTTGATCCCTGTGAATTATTTTTTCTTCAGGCAATCACTCATGAACGCCTTGCGCTCATCACCCTTGAGGGCCTTGGTGGCTGCGTCGGCATTGCAGGTTTTCATTTTTTCTTGCTGCGGCGTCAACATTTTACCGGCATCGTTTGCCGCCGGTGCGGCCTTCAGGCACGTGCTCATGAAGGCTTTGCGCTCGTCGCCCTTGAGGCTCTTGGCCGTGGCGTCGGCGTTGCAGGTAGTCATCTTTTCCTGTTGGGCTGTGGCGGCGAAGCCTTGGGAGCAGAGCAGCAAGCCGATCATCAACAAAGGGGCACGCAATATCTTCATGGAGTTTTCTCCTGGTCGCCACACCGAGGGGCGCGGTCTCGTACTGGAGTGTAGACAACCCCTGTTACACCTTCCTGTTCTCCAGATGGCTGCGCCGATACTGCTCCGGTGTACACCCGGCCTGGCGCTGGAACATCGCGATAAACGCCGAACCGGTGCTGTAACCCATGTCGAAGGCGATCTCTTGAATGCTGCGCTGGCTATCCAGCGCTTCGATCGCGGCCAGAAAACGCAGGCGCTGGCGCCACTCACCGAAACTCATGCCCAGCTCCCGCACGAACTGCCGTGCCAGGGTGCGCTCGCTGACATGGATGCGTGCGGCCCATTCCGACAGGGGCCGGTTATCCCCAGGCTCGGCCTGCAACGCTTCCAGAATCCCCAGCAATCCGGAGCTGCTGGCGTAGGGCAGGTAGCACTCGTGCACCGGGGCCTGTTGCAGTTGATCCACCAATACCTGGGCCAGACGCTGGTCGGCGGCCTGTTCGGGGATCTTCACGTCCCGGGCGGCAAAGTCCTTGAGGATCGCCTTGAGAATGTCGCTGATGGCCAGGGTGCACGCTCGCGGCGGCAGATCGGCGCAGACCTTGGGTGCCAGGCACACCGCGCGGTAGTTGACCGGTTGGTGGCTGTAGAAACTGTGCTCGATCTGCGGCGGCACCCACACCGCGTATTGCGGTGGCGACATGAAACGGCTGCCCTCGACGTCCATGTGCAGCACGCCGTGGGCTGCGTACTCCAGCGTCCCCCAGGGATGTCGATGGGGTGCGGCGTATTCGTGGGCGTCGAAATCGGCGTAGCGGAAATACACCGCCGACGGCAGTTCGCTGAAATCCAGCAGGTCGATGTGTCTATTGCTCATGCTGTCTGTCATCAGGGGCGGGTTGTCTGGATCGAAGTATAGGCTTGCATCCAGACAAGCGGATAATTGCCCTTCATTAACATTCTGGTTTTTCCCGATGCAATACGCTTATCCCCTGCTGGCCATTTTTATCTGGGCCGGCAACACCGTGATCACCAAAATGTCGGCCGGGGCGATCTTCCCCGCCGAAATCGGTTTCTACCGCTGGCTGCTGGCCGGGTTGCTGTTCACACCCTTCATGCTCAAACCCGTGCTCGCCCATTGGCCGCTGATCCGCCCAAAACTGGGCCAGATCTTTGTCCTCGGTGTACTGGGCATGGCCGTTTATCAAAGCCTGGCGTACTTCGCCGCGAGCCTGACTTCGGCCACCAACATGGGCATCATCCTGTCGCTGATGCCGCTGATGTCGCTGGCCATGGCGATCATCAGCCTTGGCCAGCGCCTGACCATGGGTGCCTTGGCGGGTGCGGTACTCTCATTCGCCGGTGTTCTGGTGGTGGTGTCGTCCGGCAGCCTGGGCGCATTGCTGGAGCACGGGGTCAACCTGGGGGACGCGATGATGCTGGTCGCCACCCTGGCCTACGCGGTCTACAGCACCCTGTTGAAAAAATGGCAGTTGAAACTGCCGCCGCTGGTGCTCCTGTATTTGCAGGTGCTAGTGGCCGTGGTGGTGCTGTTTCCGCTGTTCCTCGCCTCACCGAAAGTCGGCCCGACCCTGCAGAACATTCCGCTGGTGCTGTACGCCTGCCTGCTGGCTTCAATGGTCGCGCCGCTGGCGTGGATGCAGGCGGTGGTGCGTTTGGGGCCGAGCCGTACCACGCAGTTTTTCAATTTACTGCCGTTGATCACCGCATTGATTGCAGCGGTGGTGCTGCATGAACAACTGGCGATGTATCACTTGGTAGGTGGTGTGTTGACGCTGGGCGGGGTGATTGTTTCCGAGCGCTGGACGACGGTGTTGGGTCGTAAGGTCAGCGTTGCCTGATCCGGCGCCTTCGCGAGCAAGCCCGCTCCCACAGGGGGAATGCATTCCAAATGTGGGAGCGGGCTTGCTCGCGAAGAACGATAACGCGGCCTAAAGTCCAGCCGCGCTTAGCCGCGCAGCATGCTCGACAAACAACCGGATCGGTTCCGCCCCCTTGCCGACCAGCCCCAGCGACTGATTGACGATATCGAAGTGATCCAGCGGATACTCATCGCCAATTACCGTCCCCAGGTGCGAGCTGTAGCGCCCGACCATGCCATCGCAATGCCCGGCTTCGCGGACGAAGGTCCTGGCGAACAGCCGGCAAACGCGGTTGGTGCCGTCCAGCAGGTTGCGTCCGCGATCGGTAATGCCCGGCTGCAAGGTGCCAGACCACGAGTAATAACGCACGCCGTTGACCTCTTCCGGCCCGTGACCGCCCCAGGTTTCGGGCAAGCCCTGTGGATAACGCCGGTTGAACAGCGCCACGCCAGCGCTGGTCAGGGAGTGATGGGACGCATGGATATCCACCGGCAGCTTCGGCCCGCGGTAACCGGTATCCAGCAATGCCATCACCGCGCCGACCATCCGCAGCAAAAAGCAGATCAGACGACCACGAACGCTGTCATGGGGATAATGCCTGTGCAGATAATCGGCGAGCTCAGAACCGTGATTCGGCCCCGCCACCGAGGTTACCGATGCGACGAGATCCGGACGCCTGGCGGCGGCGTAGCGAGCGGTCAATGAGCCTTGGCTGTGACCGATCAGGTTGACCTTGTCGGCCCCGGTTTCCCGCAGGATTTCCTCAATCCGCGCCAACAGTTGCTCACCGCGCACTTCGCTGGAGTTGAGCGGCGAGACCTGCACCGCGAACACCACCGCACCTGCGCGATGTAACGCTTCGACAATCCCGTACCAGTACGGATAAAGCACCAGACGGATGAATCCGAGCATTCCCGGGACTAACACCAGCGGGTAGCGCGGGGCAGAACCTTGCGACATGGGCGGACATCCTTGTGATCGGGAGTGGACGCAAGGCGGGATGCAAGACATCCGCCAAGCATCGCCAGCGAAGATGACAAGTCTATGTCATCCGCCTTACTTCAACCCCACCACGCCCGCCACGATCAGCCCGACCGACAGCAACTTGACCAAGGACAGGCTTTCCCCCAGCAGTGCGAACCCGAGGAACACCGTGCCCAGTGAACCGATGGCGGTCCAGATCGGGTATGCGATGCTCACCGGCAACTCGCGCATGGCCAGGGTCAGGAAGTAGATCCCGCCCACAGCGGCCACCACAGTGATCAGCGAAGGCCAGAGCCGGGTGAAGCCCTCGGCGTATTTCATGCCCATGGCGAAGGTGACTTCGAACCCGGCGGCGATCAGCAAAAACAGCCAGGCCATCTAGAACTCCCCGGCCAGCGCCAACAAGCGCCGCTCAGCCTCGGCGGCAGAGACCTCAAAGGTGCGCGCTTCGGACTCTTCGCCCTCGGCGGCGACCACGGTGACATCGGTGATGCCAATGAAGCCCAGCACCGTGCGCAGTAACGTATCGGCATGGTTCATGGCCTCCAGCTCACCGCCCGGCCCGAAACCAAACCCGCCGCGGCTGGTGATGATCAACGCTTTTTTACCCTGCACCAGGGGTTCGTACTGGGCCACGCCATTGTCCAGCGTGTGATTGAAGGTCCGGCCGAGCCGCACAATCTGATCGATCCACGCCTTGAGGCCGCTGGGCACGCTGAAGTTGTGCATGGGCGTGGAGATCACCAGCAAATCATGGCCCAGCAGTTCGCCAACCAGTTCATCGCTGAACGCCAGATCGGCCTGCATCGATAGCGGCCGCGCCTCGGGTTCGGGATAAAACGCGGCGGCCACGAACGCCTCGTTGACCGGCGGTATCAATGCTCGTCCGACTTCGCGGCGAGTCAGGCGCAATTGTGGATTTCGGGCCTGCAAGGCCGAAAGAAACACCTCGGCCAGACGCCGGGAGTGAGAACGTTCGCCACGTGGGCTGGCATGAACCGCAAGAATTTTACTCATCTGATTCTCCTCAAGGACTAAACTCAAACCGCTTGTGGCTTGCAGCTTGAAGCTCGCAGCTGCTCGTCTTCAAATGAGTAAAAATCAGTTGGGATGAATTCATTTCATCCATGGAGTCTTCAATGTTCGCTTCGCTGCCATTGACCGCCCTTCGGGCCTTTGAATCCGCCTCACGCCTGCTGAGCTTCAAGGCTGCCGCCGAAGAACTGGCGGTGACGCCAACGGCGGTGTCGCACCAGATCCGCTCCCTGGAAACCTGGCTCGGCGTGCCGCTGTTCGAGCGTCTGCCGCGCCAGGTACGCCTGACCGAATGCGGTGAAAGGTTGTTCCACAGCCTGCACGGTGCCTTTCTGGAGGTGGCGCAAAGCGTCGACACCCTGCGCCCGCAACGCAGCGGTACCAGCCTGACAATCTCCACCACCGCAGCCTTCGCCGCCCTTTGGCTGGTGCCTCGCCTGGGACGTTTCTACGCCCGGCACCCGAACATCAACGTACGTCTCGACACCCATTGCGAGGTCATCGATCTGCATCAGGATGCCAGCGTCGATCTGGTGCTGCGCTACAGCCTCGACGATTACCCGAACCTGTATGGCCTGTGCCTGTTCGATGAATCGTTTGGCGTCTACGGCTCGCCGGAACAAGTGGCCCTGGCGTCGAGTCGCCCCCCCACGCTGATCAGCGTGCGTTGGCACAACTCCAAACTCTATGCCCACGGCTGGGAAGCCTGGTGCGCTCGCTCCGGCGAAACCTGGCTGAGCGGCCCGCCCGCCGTACGCGAATACGACGAAGAGCATTACGCCCTGCAAGCAGCCATTGCCGGGCAAGGCCTGGTGCTGGCGAGCAATATTCTTGTGTCGGAAAGTGTGGCCAGTGGGTTGCTGGTGCCGTACCGGGGTGACGTCCAGGTGGATGGCGCCGGGTACAGCGCACTGTGCGTGCCGGGGCGCGAACGTCATCCGCCGGTGCGGGCGTTTTTTACGTGGTTGCGCGAGGAGGCGGCGCTGTCGGGATTACTGCCAAGACCGAAGGCTTCTACCGCGGCGTATTCCCTGTAGAAGAACCACCGCAGGCTGAGATTTTTCGATAACCAAACTACTTCAAATTTTTTTCAGCGCTCATCACTCACGGCTTAGGTAGCGATCACGCCCATAGAAGGAAGAAGAGCACGCTGAGGATATGACGGTTGGTTTAAAGGACTTATAACGACCAACAAGCCTTATCGAAATTCATGCGACATTTTAATGCCTCCATATAAAAACAACACAACCATTATAAAGTTACAAACAGCCGCTAGACTTTCACCACCCACCACTTATATTAAAAACACAGGCAAGAAGCCTGATGACAACTTATAAAGGACTGTAGCAATGCACTTTGAACAACGACTTGAATTTATTGACTCCCTGCCATCAATATTAATTCCTACGCCACGAGTGGCGGAATTCTCTAACACACCCACACAATTGACAAGCCACCCTGACCACGATATCAACAAACCAACGGCAAGTGTCATGCCGGATACGATTGATGCTTTTCTTCCTGGTGTTTCACAACAGAGCATTGATGATGTCAACCTTTGCAAATTGGTCATGCAGAACGCTGCGACAAAACTGTATCCCGAAGACTCGCAACTCTTCGAATGGTACAAATACTACGTGGACGGCCTGAGCAAACTTGGCTGGGTGACTCAAAACAGGAATATCCAGGAGGTCACCATCAGGAAAACCGCCCTGACCATGGATCAGGTTGCCCTGGAAGTTGCCGCAGGGCTGATTGGAGCCAATGCTGCAGTCATCCTGGCAAATGTAGCTAAACAGGCAGTTGATGCCGTACAAAAAAACCCGGCGGCCATCCAGATCTTTGACCGCAACAAAAAAATCGGTACTCAGGCCAAATTCGATATTGCGCCAGTCTGGGCTGATAAAAACGGGCAACCGAACATGGTCCTCAACTGTATATCCCTGGATGTTCGGGAGAGTACCCGAGGCATCCTGTTCTGGAAGTCGACTACCCACTCAACCACCATAAAATCCGGTGCGGTGCGCAACTATCTGGATACCAAGGTTTTTTCCGGCTTGCGTGACACTCTGTATAGTAAATACAGTGAAAGCGGAAAAAAACTCATTATAGATCTGCCTGACCTTTAACTACCAGGAGATTAAATCGGCGATACCCGTCGATTTAATCTTCAACGCACCACCCTGAGCAGAGCCAATCATGAACAACAGTATTTTTGACATTTATCTTGTCAATGGCAATATCACAATTTTCTGCGGAACACATTCTAACGATTTCAAAAGCGACATTTTAAACTCCAGCTTGCTTGCCGAACTTTTGGCAACAAAGCAAAGCAATGATCGTGATTTATCATGGAACACTTACACAGACACAGTCAGAAAAGCCGGCTGGATAACCAATGGTCGGGCCACCCAGCGCATTGAATTCAACAATGCATGTCTATTGAACCTGGTGCAAGAAACCGCCAACAGCGAATTGCCCGGCTATGAGCAGCAAGCTCTTATTAACGCGTTTGCGAAACTGAAGAAACTTCCGTCTGACTCACTGGCCCTGGAGACACTCCTCGACAAGCTTAAAGCCAACGCATCTGTCACTGACACACGAATGGAAAATGCACCGATTTCAACGGCTGCCTTGCTGACAATCGTTCGACAGGATAAGGCCGTTATAACCCTGCAAATTGCGTTCAACACCACCAATGGGCTTGCAATCGATATCCTCGACCGACCTGTGTTGAAGGCAATCAAGGACGGAAAAAACAACTGCCGGTTACTGCGTAGCTCATTGGATGGGCGCCAATACAATCAGATCAGAGACACCGTCATAGCAAAGCTGGGAAGCAAGATAGAATCCGAGTTGCTTCATGTTCAAGCGCCGATGTCCTGAATCAAAAACTCAAATGCACCCTGATGCTCAGGCGCTCCCGCAATTTCGGCAGTGCCCGAGCATTTCTGCAGATACCGTCAATTCTTCACCGTCTTCGGGGCCTTACCCGCCTTCATCAGCTCCAGCAACGGTGCACACTGGTTCGGCTCACCGCCACTCGGCGCCACCAGCGCCAGCAACCCCGCTGCCGGGGCCGCGATCACGCCCAGCGCCACCATCCCCGCCCCTCGCAGCATCAACGGCACCGCTTTCACGCCGGCATCCGGCTTGATGAACTTGCCCCGTACATACAAAGGCGAGCGTAGTGAAATCAGGCGCCAGCCCTTGGATTCCGGGGTGATGGTCAGGTCCAGTTGTTCGGTCGCCATGTTCGCCGTGCCATCGATGTAGACGACGGCGTTCTCGGTGTCGAACACAAACAAGCGGGTACTCGCCAGGCCGGACTGGATGCCAAAGTCGGCGGCCGCACAATTGATCTTCACTTCCTTGTCGCCAAAGATCTTGCCAACCACATAGTTGCCGACGTTCAGGCCCGCCAGCTCCATCAACTCGCGACTGATGGCGCCATCGTTGATGAGCATTTTCAGATTGCCATTGGCGCTGCCCAGCAGTTTGGCCACCGAATTGCCGCGCCCACTGATATCAGCGTCGCCATTGAGTTCGCCGAAACTGGTTTTCATCGGTTCAAAGCCAGGGAACAACTGCTTGAGCTTGAAGCCTCGCGCAGTGAGCCTGGCCTGGCCTTCCAGTGGATCGGTGTGGCCGTTCAGGCGAATTTGCGCATCCAGTTTGCCGCCCGCCACGCCGAAGCGCAGCGGTTCAAGACTGAGCATGCCATCGGTAAGCACCAGGTGCGTGTAGAGGTCGTTGAACGGCAGTTCTTCGCTGTGGACGATGCGTTTGCCGGTGAACTCGACATCCGCATCCATATCGCGCCAGCGATCGGTCTTGAACTCTTCGACCGGCAGCACTTTATCCGCCGGTTGTTTACTGTCACCGCCACGGGCCTTTTGTTTAGCGTTGGAGTCGGCACCGATCAACGGGGCCAGGTCAGCAAACAACAGTTGATTGGACAGCAGCGAGCCACTGAGTTTTGGCCGTGGCTGGCTGGCCACGTAAGTCAGGTTGCCGTGGATGTCGCTTTCGCCAATCTTGCCGTTGAATTCTTCATAGCGGAACACTGCGCCACCCGCCTCGTGCAACCTGGCGTTCAGATGGCCGTCGGTGGCATAAGGCGGCGTGTCCGGCAGGGTGACGCCGGTCAGCGGATAGAGATTGCCCAGACTGGTACCGGCCAGTTTCAGGCGCAAATCGAGGGCGCCCAGGTTCATCGGATCGGTGAGGGTGCCAGCCAGTTCGACATGGGTGTCGGCGATCTGCACTTGGGCCTGAAGCGGAAATGGCCTGGCCGCATCCTGCAAGGCCAGCAGGCCGCCGATCTTGCCCTCTCCCGCGAGTTTCTGGCCGTGGTACTGGCCTTTGACCTTCAGAGCGAACGCATAGTCCTGGGACGCCGCGCCCTGTTCCAGCGTGGCTTTCGCGACTTTGTCGCCCACGATATCGCTGAACGGGATCGGTTTGCCCAGCGGATCGATCAGCAGATCGAGCTGAGTCTTCAGGTTCTGGTCGTCGAGGGTGACGTGGCCCTTGTCGAAGCCGATCGCACCGATATCCACCCCCCAGCTGGAAGGCTCGGCGTTCGGGTCTTTGGGGTCGAATTTGAACGTCCAGTTGGTGCGCCCGTCTGCCAGGCGCTGCAGTTCGGCATTCGGTTCGGTGAGATCGATACGCGGGATCACCACCCGCTGCGCCAGCAAGGCCAAGGGCGAAATACGCAGTTCGACGCGTTTGAGGGTGACCATCTGCGGTTGCTTCGACCAGTCCGGGTTGCCCAGGCTGAGGTCCTCGGCCACCACGTGGGGCCACGGTACCCAGGCGCGCCAGCCGCTTTCATCGGGCTCGGGCCGCCAGACCACCGACAGATTGCCGTTGATGGCGAAAGCGCGGTGCAGTTCTTCGGAAACTTTGGCGTTGAGCGGCGGTTTGATCCGGTTCCAGTCGAAGAACACGATGATCAGCACCAGCACCACCAGCAAGGTGAGAAAACTGGAAAAGGTCCACACAAGCATTTTACGGGTGCGCGTCATTGCACAGGGCTCCTGATACGACTGGGCGCCCGACTGCGACGCACAGGTGAAACGGCGAGCCGGAAGCGGCCCGTCATGAAGTCTACGACTGATAAAAACCCGGCAGGTTTAATCGAAAGACCGATTTCGCCGAACTCACCCGGTCCAATACTGACCGACCAGTCTCTCAGCGTTACCGCCCCCGCACTTTTGCACGTCACGGATGGGTCGAAAATACCCACAGCAGTGCAAAAACATTCGCCGGAAACGCCCGTTCTAGAGCCTCTGTAGCAAACAATCAATTCCGTTGATTATTACCATTGCGTTTATGAACTTTCATATCGACTTATCGAGAGTAGCATTGCTCTCGTACCCACTTATTCGCCCTCCCAAGGAGCAAAATAATCATGAAACGCCAATTACTGTTCAGCCTTACCCTCTCGATGCTGGCCAGCACCGCATTTGCCTTGCCAGCCGCTGACCAGGCTACTCCTCAAGTGAAAGACAGCCGCTCGGTGTTCAGCCAGACCGTCGCCGCTGATGGTTCCGAGCGTACTCCACAAGGCCAGACCCTGGCCGAAGGCGGGAATGATCGCCTGAAAGAAAAAGGCCTGATCACTCAGGATGGCTCGGACCGCACTCCACAAGGTCAAACCCTGGCTGCCGATGGTACCGACCGTACTCCACAAGGCCAGACCCTCGCTGCCGATGGTACCGACCGCACTCCACAAGGCCAGACCCTCGCTGCCGATGGTACCGACCGCACTCCACAAGGCCAGACCCTCGCTGCCGATGGTACCGACCGCACCCCACAAGGCCAAACCCTCGCTGAAGGCGGTTCGGATCGCACCCCACAAGGCCAGACTCTCGCTGAAGGCGGTGGTGACCGTGTAATCGAACGCAACAGCGCCGTGAGCTAAGCCCCATGGCCGCCTTGAAAAAAAGCCCAATCCCCGGATTGGGCTTTTGACTTTTCAGCGGTCCGCTTGATAGATGCCGTACTTCCCCGCGTGATCCCCCATACAGTCGTTCGACGCCGGCAAAGCCGATTTGCTAGAGTGCGCCGCGTCACTGTCCAGAAAACACCTTTGCGATGCTGCCCCGCGCCGAACAGAAACAACAAACCCGTAACGCCCTGATGGACGCTGCCCGGCGCTTGATGGATGGCGGCCGAGGATTCGGCAGCCTGAGCCTGCGTGAAGTAGCGAAAACCGCCGGGATCGTCCCGACCGGTTTCTACCGTCATTTTGCCGATATGGATGAACTGGGCCTGGTACTGGTCAGCGAAGTCGGCCAGACATTCCGCGAAACCATTCGCCTGGTGCGGCACAACGAATTCGTGATGGGCGGCATCATCGATGCGTCGGTGCGGATCTTTCTCGACGTGGTCAGCGCCAACCGTTCGCAGTTCCTGTTTCTCGCCCGCGAGCAGTACGGCGGTTCGCTGCCGGTGCGCAAGGCCATCGGCCGTTTGCGTGAAGACATCAGTTCGGACCTGGCGGCGGATTTGTCACTGATGCCGAAACTGCAGCATCTGGATATCGCCGACCTGAGCGTCATGGCCGACCTGATCGTCAAAAGCGTGTTCGCCACCCTGCCGGACATCATTGATCCGCCAGCCGAGGCCTTGCCTGAACACCTGACGCCCCAGGCCAAGATCACCCAGCAACTGCGCTTCATCTTTATCGGCCTCAAGCATTGGCAAGGGCTCGGCAGTACCGAGTAAACCTGTGGGAGCGGGCTTGCTCGCGAAGGCGCCATCACTTTCAACATTGATGTGACAGGTACACCGCCTTCGCGAGCAAGCCCGCTCCCACATTGAACCTCGCCGCTTCAACCTGGTGCGCCAATCAAAAACAACGCACCAACTTCAGCCATAAAACTCACTCCATCGATATCCGTCCCACGCCTCCTTCAGGCATTTCCTACGCCCTCCCTCGATTGGCAAGCCCCTTGCTCTAGCCTGAGCATTGTCCATTGTGGAAGCCTTCCGATGCTGGTGATTCATCGCAGAATCGACCCTCAACCCGTTTGGGCCGCCGAACTGCACCTGACGTTCGAAGCCCGCAGCAAAAGCCGTTTGCGCTGTTTCAGTGCCGAGGGCGAAGACGTCGGGTTGTTTTTGCAGCGCGGCCAGCCGCCACTGCACGATGGCGAATGCCTGCAGGCCGAAGACGGGCGAATCGTGCGTGTCTGCGCCCGCCCCGAACAATTGCTGCACGTCACCTGCGCCAATGCCTTCGAGCTGACCCGCGCGGCCTATCACCTGGGCAACCGCCATGTCGCCCTGCAAGTCGGCGACGGCTGGTTGCGCCTGCTCGACGATTACGTACTCAAGGCCATGCTCGAACAACTCGGCGCCGATGCCTCGAACATCGAAGCGCCGTTTCAGCCGGAACACGGCGCCTACGGCGGCGGCCATCATCATTCGCGCCATGGCGATGAAGACTTCAACTACGCGCCGAAACTGCACCAGTTCGGCGTACGCCCATGAACCGGGCCTGGGCGCTGTTACGCCTGGCCAGCCCGCAATTGCCGATTGGCGGCTACAGCTACTCCCAAGGGCTGGAAATGGCGGTGGATAACGGCCGCGTAAACGATCCCGACAGCGCCCGCCGCTGGATCGGCGATCAATTGCTACTGAACCTGGCCCGCTTCGAAGCACCGTTGCTGCTCGCCCATTGCATCGCCGCCAGCGAGGAAAACTGGAGCGAATTGCTGCAACGCTGCGAGGAACACCGCGCCAGTCGCGAAACCCGCGAGCTGCATCAGGAGAGCCGGCAGATGGGCTACTCGTTGCAGCAATTGCTCAATGGCTTGCCGGAACTCGACGCGCCGGCTCGTGCCTTTCTCGCACAATGTACCGAGCCACATTTGGCCCTGAGTTGGGCATTGGCCGCACGCGCCTGGCAGATCAGCCCGCAAGACGCCCTGGCTGCGTGGCTCTGGAGCTGGCTGGAAAACCAATTGGCAGTGCTGATGAAAACCCTGCCGCTGGGCCAGCAAGCCGCCCAGCGCCTGACCAGCGAACTGCTGCCACTGTTGCAGCAGGCCCAGCAGAACGCCAGCCACATCGACCCCGATCACTACGGCAGCGCCGCTTTCGGCCTGTCCCTGGCGTGTATGGCCCACGAGCGCCAATACAGCCGCCTGTTCCGTTCCTAGGGCCTGTTATTTTGGAGAATCACATGAACACACAACCCCTGCGTGTCGGCATCGGCGGCCCGGTCGGCTCCGGCAAAACCGCCCTGACCCTGGCCCTGTGCCTGGCCCTGCGCGAGCGCTATAACCTGGCCGTGGTGACCAACGACATCTACACCCGCGAAGACGCCGACTTCCTGGTGCGCAACGAAGCCCTGGCGCCGGAACGCATCATCGGCGTGGAAACCGGCGGCTGCCCGCACACGGCGATCCGCGAAGACGCCTCGATCAACCTCGAAGCCGTGGACCAACTCAACCGCCGCTTCCCGGGGCTGGACCTGATTCTGGTGGAGTCCGGTGGCGACAACCTCTCCGCGACCTTCAGCCCGGAACTGTCCGACCTGACGATCTACGTGATCGACGTCTCGGCCGGCGACAAGCTGCCGCGCAAGGGTGGGCCGGGAATCTGCAAGTCCGATCTGCTGGTGATCAACAAGATCGACCTGGCGCCGCTGGTCGGTGCTTCGCTGGAAATGATGAACAGCGACACCCAGCGCATGCGCAACGGCAAGCCATTTGTCTTCAGCAACCAGAAAACCGGCCAGGGTCTGGAACAGATCATCGCCTTCATCGAACGCCAGGGCTTGCTGACCGCGGCCTGATCACGACTTGAACAAGGAAGCTTATCCATGACACTCAAACGCATCCTCGGTGCCCTGGCCCTGCTGCTAACGCCAGCCCTCGCCTTCGCTCACCCAGGGCACGGCGACAACGGCTTGATCGCCGGTATCAGCCATCCCATTGGCGGCCTCGACCACTTGCTGGCGATGCTCGCGGTCGGTCTGTGGGCCGCGCAACAACAAGGTGCCGCACGCTGGGTGCTGCCGTGCACTTTCGTCGGGACCCTGCTGATCGGCGGGCTGTTGGGTTTTGAAGGACTGAACCTGCCTGCACTGGAGAGCGGGATTGCCGCTTCCGTATTGGCTTTGGGGCTGGCGGTGGCGCTGGCGGTGCGTCCACCGTTGGTGATGGCGGTGGGTGCAACGGCGTTGTTTGCGCTGTTCCATGGTGTGGCGCATGGCCTGGAGCTACCGGAGATGTCGAGTCCCTGGACCTATGCCATGGGTTTTGTCGCGGGCACAGCAGCGTTGCATGCAGGCGGTTATGCGCTGGTGCAGATATTGCCGCAGGCTGCAGCACCGCTGGTTCGACTGGCGGGCGCAGCTTCGGCGGCGACCGGGGTGTGGTTGCTGGCGGGTTGATTCTCTAGCGCCTTCCACGGCCTCTTCGCGAGCAAGCCCGCTCCCACATTGGAATGCGTACACCTGTGGGAGCGGGCTTGCTCGCGAAGGCGGCATCACAGACACCGCATCGCTCAGACCGGCCTCTCTGCTAACATGTCGCGCAATCGCCCCTGCCGTGACGACGCCAGCCAATGCCGCCTGTTTCCCGCTCCGCCTCCCAGCCTGAATTGACCGCCCTGTTCGCCTCGGTGCAACAGCATTTCCTGAACGTCATCGTGCCGCTCTGGCAAGGCCCGGGCTGGAACGCCGACATGGCGTTGCCTTATGAGGCGCTGGACGCCGAACACCAGCCGCTGCCACCGCAACGTTACCGGGCCATGGCCTGTGCGCGGCAGCTGTATCTGTTTGCCAGCCTGATCGGTCAGGTGCCGGGCGCCGAAGAGCGTGCCGCCGCGTTGTTCCGCTCGTTGCAGCGGCACTTCCACGATGCCGAGCACGGTGGCTGGTTCTACAGCGTCGATGCACAAGGTGCGCCGCTGGATCAGCGCAAGGACCTCTACACCCACGCCTTCATCCTGTTCGCCTGCGCCCATTACCGGGACAAGGTCCGCGAACCACTGGTGGAGTCGGTACTCAATGCCTCGCTGGAAGTGCTCGCCCAGCGCTTCGCCACGGGCGACGGCCTGTACGAAGCCATCCTCGACCGCGACTGGGCATCGCTGGCCAGCGGCCCTTTGCAAAACCCGCTGATGCACCTGGCCGAAGCTTTCCTCGCCACGCTATCGGTACGTGATGACCTTGATGTGCAACACGCGCTCGTTGAGTTATGCACAGCCATGCACGCGCGCTTTATCGATCCGCAGCACGGCGTGTTGATGGAAAAGCCGCTGGGGTCTGTGGATAACTGGTTTGAACCGGGGCATCAGTTCGAGTGGTATTACCTGTTGGAGTCATCCGCTCTGCTACGGGGCTCGGCACTGCATGGTTCGCTGCAACGTGCGTTTGCCTTCACCGAGCAATTGGGCGTCGATCGACAAAGTGGCGCAGTGCGGGCCATGCTCGACCTCGAACCGGATGGCGGCGTCCGGGACGCCACGCAGCGTATCTGGGCCCAGGCCGAGTACCTGCGCGCATTGACGCTGCGCCCGGACAGCGAAGCGGATGTACTGCGTCAATTGCAGGCGTTGCAGCAGCGTTCGCTGCACGCAGGAGGCTGGTTTGAATGCCGTGATGAGCACGGTGAAGTCAGCCGCCGCGACATGCCGTCGACCACGCCTTATCACCTGGCGACCTGTTATCGCGGGTTGGCGGACTATCTCGACTGATCTTGTGGGTCACTCAATCCACTTGCGATCCCCGGTAAAGCTGATGGTCAGCCATCGCGCTGCATCCGGCTTACCGAGCTTCGCGGAAATTTCCTCCCGCAAACTGTCCAGTTGCCCTACTCCGTCGAGCCAGTAATCCTTCGGCAATACGATGTGAATCTCGATAAAACAGGCCCTGCCGTGCTTCTGCACGTAGGAAATGTAGTCGTCAAAACCATGTTCAGACTTGGCCGCGTCCATCACCTGGCGCACCTTGTCGTCCAGTTGATCCGGGACGATCCCCAACACATCGCGCAAGGCCGGCCCGAGGATTTTGAACGCTGGAGGAAGCATGCCCAAGGCCAGCAGAATCAGGATCATCGGGTCGACATACACCGCCCACTTGTCGTAACCCTGAGTCTTGAGCAGCAGCGCAATCAGGAAACTCACCAGCAGTCCCGCCGACAGCATCGCGTCCACCAGCCAACTGATGTTGTCGAACTGGATCAGCGATGATTTGAGTGTGCGATTGCGATGGCGGACGTAGAAAAAATAAATCAGTTCAACGACGGTAAACACCGCTGCGTAGAGGATCACCAGACCAAGCTCGACCTCGCGGCCTCCACTGATGATGCCGAACACGCCGTTGAGAAAGGCATAAACGGCAACCAGGAATATGAAACTGCCTTCGATCACCAGCACCATGGGCTCCAGGTGCCAGGAACCGAACTGGAAGCGCTGATTGCTTTCCTTGGCGATCAACCGGGCGGTGATCAGCATCAAGACCTTGATGAAGGCCGCGATTAACGAAAAGAAGCCATCGAACAGGATCGATTGTGCGCCCGAAACAAAACCGGTGATGATCCCGGCGAATGTCACGGCGAGCATCAGGAAGGTCGATTGCTTGAGCAGCGACTGCTCGCCTCGATTACTCACTGGATCTCCTCTAATACCTCTAGACCGCCGGGTGCGGCGGGGTTGTTGGGTGAGGAGTCTAGCTGATGTCCCGTGCTGTCTGTTCCGACGCCTTCGCGAGCAAGCCCGCTCCCACATTAGACCGCGATCCAGTGTGGGAGCGGGCTTGCTCGCGAAGAACGATGACTCGGTATTAAGCCTTGCCACCACTGCGATCAATAGCAAACCCGGCCCAGGTCTGGCTCACCGGCATCAGCTCCAGGCTGTTGATGTTGATGTGCGCAGGCGCATTGAGGACCCAGAAAATGGTCTCGGCGATGTCTTGCGGCTGGATCGCCTCGGCGCCGGCGTAAGTGGCGTTGTAACGCTCCTGGTCACCGGCAAAACGCACCAGCGAAAACTCGCTCTCGCACAGCCCCGGCTCGATGTTGCTGACGCGCACGCCCGTGCCTTGCAGGTCGCAGCGCAGGTTCAGGGAGAATTGTTTGACGAACGCCTTGGTCGCGCCATACACGTGGCTGCCCGGATACGGATAGTTACCGGCGATGGACCCCAGGTTGACGATACCGGCGCCGCGACCATGGGCGATCAGGCGCGGCAAGAGCAGACGGGTGCTGTACATCAGGCCTTTGACGTTGGTATCGACCATGGTGTCCCAATCGTCCAGGTCGCACTTGGGTGCCGGATCGACGCCCAGGGCCAGGCCGGCGTTGTTGATCAACCCGCGCAGTTTGGCAAAGGATGGCGGCAGATTGGCAATCGCCTCTTCCATGGCCTTGCGATCACGCACATCGAGCACCAGGCCATGGACTTCGGTCTGCTTCGACAGCTCGGCGCACAGCGCATTGAGGCGCTCTTCACGACGGCCTGTCAGCACCAGTTTCCAGCCAGCCTCGGCAAAACGACGGGCACAGGCTTCACCAAAACCGGAGGTCGCGCCGGTAATAAACAGGGTGTTGGACATCGTGTTCTCCTTGCTTCGGCTGATCGCCAGCCATTGAAATAGAAAATCAGCAGGCAGCATGCCCGGCCTTGTTCGCAGCGGCAACCACTCTCAAGCTGTTCAAAAAATGTTCAATCCCGGCAAGCCCTTGACCAGCATGGCCTGCAGCCATGTGCGCGCACGTTATCCACAGGCCGGTCCACAGTCTTTGGGGGCAAGTGAAAAAGCTGCAAGCCGCTAACCACAAGGCTTTGCGCGGGGATTCAAAACTTTTTTGCTTGACCCTCAACCACCTGCTGTGTAGCCCTTGGCCATTTTCATGACTGACGGGTCAAACCAGCGATGGCGCCAAGCCAGTAACCACGGCCTTCAGCCGGGTCTTTCCAGAGTTTAATCACAGACTTATCCACAGGCTTGTCCATGCTGATTCAGTGCAGTTTCATCACGAACAAAAAGGTTGACAAAGCAGCCTGAGAGTTGAGCAAAAATACCTGATCAAAAAACAACCACACCTCTGCAAGCCACGGTTTCAAAGGCTTACAGCCAGCTACTCCCACGTTATTCACAGCCGGCTCCACAGCAAACGGGGACAAGTCAAAACCGTGGCAAAACAACTATTTGCAGCGGCTTTATGTCGCGCTTTGCGAGCTTGGAAATATTGTTTTCCACAATTTCCCGAAAGAGCACCACGGACAGTGTGGGAGCGGGCTTGCTCGCGAAGAGGGCGTGTCAGTCACATCAATGCCGAATGAATGGCCGCATTCGCGAGCAAGCCCGCTCCCACAGGGGGATTGATGGTGAATTGGAGAGACAAAAAAGCCCCGGCGATTGCGCGCCGGGGCTTGTGCATCACAACCGGAGCTCAGTGCCCGCCGAGGTAGGCGTTACGCACATCCTCGTTGACCAGCAACTCCTTGCCGGTGCCGGTCATGCGGATTTCGCCGTTGACCATCACGTACGCCCGGTCCGACAAACGCAGGGCGTGGTTGGCGTTCTGTTCCACCAGGAAGATAGTCATGCCGGTCTTGGCCAGCTCCCGCAGTGTGGCGAAGATCTGCTTCACCACAATCGGTGCCAGGCCCAGGCTCGGCTCATCGAGCAGCAACAACTTTGGCCGGCTCATCAATGCCCGGGCGATGGCGAGCATTTGCTGCTCGCCGCCAGACATGGTCATCGCCCGCTGGGTACGCCGCTCTTCGAGCCGCGGGAACAGCTCGAACATGCGTTGCATGTCTTCCTTGGCGTACTTGTCACCGATAGGGATGGTGCCCATCAGCAGGTTCTCCTCGACTGTCATGTCGGGGAACACCCGCCGCCCTTCCGGCGATTGCGCGATACCGTTGGAGGCGATGTAGTGGGACGACTTGTGGGTAATGTCCACGCCCTGATAAAGGATCTGCCCGTCCGCCGCCCGTGGCTGGCCGAAAATCGACATCAGCAGGGTCGACTTGCCGGCACCGTTGGAGCCGATCAGGCTGACGGTTTCCCCTTCCTTGATGTGCAGCGAGACTTTCTTCAGGGCCTGGATCGGCCCGTAAAACACATCCAGTTCCTTGAGTTCGAGGATGGGTTTGCTCATAGCACCACTTCCTCTTCATCGGCGCCCAGGTAGGCCGCAATCACTTTCGGATCGTTACGAATCGCATCGGGTCCGCCCTCGGCGATGACGATGCCGTGGTCCAGCACCACGATGTGGTCGGAAATGCTCATTACCATGCCCATGTCGTGTTCGATCAGCACCACGGTCAGATCGTGCTCGTCGCGCAGCAGTCGGATCATCGCGCTCAGCGCTTCGGTTTCCTGAGGGTTGAGGCCTGCAGCCGGTTCGTCGAGGCAGATGATCTGCGGACGGGTGCACATGGCCCGGGCGATTTCCAGGCGGCGTTGCTGGCCGTAGGACAGCTCACCGGCCAGACGGTTGGCGCAGTCCACCAGATCCACCACTTCCAGCCAGTAGAACGCGTGATCCAGCGCATCGCTTTCGGCCTTGCGGTAGCCCTTGGTGTTGAGGATGCCGGCCAGCATGCTGCGGTTGACCCACATGTGTTGGGCCACCAGCAGGTTTTCCAGCACCGACATCTCCTTGAACAGGCGAATGTTCTGGAACGTACGCGCCAGCCCTGCGCGGTTCACCAGATGGGTGCCACCAAACGCCTTGTAGAACAGCCGACTGGCAAAGGATTTCGGCGAAACGAAATCGGTTGGTTTGAACGATTCGCCCAGCAATTTGATGACGTTGGTCTTTTGACCACGCACATTGAGTTCGATCTTGCCGCCGGAGGCCTTGTAGAACCCGGTCAGGCAGTTGAACACCGTGGTCTTGCCGGCGCCGTTGGGCCCGATCAGGGCGAAGATCGAATTGCGGTGAACTTTCAGGCTGACATCGTTCAACGCCTTGATGCCGCCGAAGTGCATCATCAGCTTTTCGACACTGAGTACGACTTCGCTCATGGCGCTACTCCTTTACGCGGGGTCACACCGGTACGGCTGATCCGAATCAGGCCACGCGGTCGCCAGATCATCATCAACACCATCAGGATGCCGAACAGCAGCACCCGGTATTCGGCGAAGCCACGCAGCAGTTCCGGAGCCACGGTCAGCACGAATGCCGCGATGACGACGCCTATGGTCGAGCCCATGCCGCCGAGTACCACGATGGCAAGGATCAGCGCCGACTCAAAGAAAGTGAACGACGTCGGATTGACGAAGCCCTGGTAAGTGGCGAAGAACACCCCGGCCAGCCCGGCAGTCGAAGCACCGATGGTGAATGCCGAGAGCTTGACCAGCACGTGGTTCAGCCCCATTGAACGACAGGCGATTTCGTCTTCCCGCAGGGCTTCCCAGGCGCGGCCGACCGGCATGCGGGTCAGGCGATGCTTGATGTGCAGCACGGCCAGGACCACCAGGAACAACACGGCGTAGATGAAGTAGTACTTCACGTCAGGGTTGTAGGCGATGCCGAAGAACTCATGGAACGGCACCCCGCCTTCTTTCGCCCTTTTTCCGAACTCGATGCCGAAGAAGGTTGGCAACGGCGCTGCCATGCCATTCGGGCCGCCAGTCAGGGACAGCCAGTTATTGAGGATCAACCGAATGATTTCACCGAAGCCCAGGGTCACGATCGCCAGGTAGTCGCCGTGCAGGCGCAGCACCGGGAAACCGAGGATGCAACCGGCCAGACCAGCCGTGATCGCCGCCAGTGGCAACACCGTCCAGAAACCCAGCCCCAGGTACTGATAACCGAGCGCCAGGCCGTAGGCACCGATGGCGTAGAACGCCACGTAACCCAGGTCGAGCAGGCCGGCCAGGCCGACCACAATGTTCAAACCCAGCCCCAGCAATACGTAGATCAGCCCGAGGATGACCACGCCCAGCAGGTAGGAGTTGGAGAAAAACGGGAACACCACGGCGATGACAATCATCAGCGGGATGATCCAGCGCAACCGGGATTTGTAATCAGGCGCCAGTACATGAACCCCGGAGCCGGTGGTTTCAAAGCCTTCGAGAATTCTCAGGCCTTTTGGGGTTTGCAGGAACAGGCTCAAGGCAAAACGACCGGCCATGACGATAGCGACAATCCACGCCACGCGAGTGGGCTGCAAGTTGAAGCCGTAGCCATCGAGGACGATGCCGACAATCGGGCCGAACACAATCAGGGCGACCAGGCCGGCGAGAATCGCGTCAACCAGACTTCTTTTGATATCAATGGTTTTTTGAGTGGTTGAAGACATCGCTTACACCTTCGACACAAGAGGACGGCCGAGCAGGCCCTGGGGCCGAAAGACCAGAACGAGAACCAGCAGCGAGAAGCTGAAGACGTCTTTGTAATCCGAGTTCACCAGGCCGGAGAACAGCGACTCGGAGATGCCGAGGATGATCCCGCCGAGCATGGCACCAGGCAGCGAGCCAATCCCGCCGAGCACCGCGGCGGTGAACGCCTTGATGCCGATGACGAAGCCTGCGTAGAAGTCGAACGTGCCATAGTTCATGGTGATCAGCACGCCGGCCAGGGCCGCCATCGCTGCACCAATGATAAACACATAGGAAATGATGCGGTCGGTGTTGATCCCCAGGATCGAGGCCATCTTGCGGTCTTGCTGGGTCGCGCGGCACATGCGGCCGAGCTTGGTGTACTTGATGACATAGGTCAGCAGGCCCATCCCGACAAACGCTGCGACCAGGATGAAGATCTTGGTGTAGGTGAGCTGGACGAAGCCGGTCCCGACCTCTACTCGCCATGCACCGGTCAGCAGTGTCGGAACGCCTTGTTGGCGGGCACCCTGGGCGATCTGTGCATAGTTTTGCAGGATCAGCGAAATCCCGATGGCGCTGATCAGCGGTGCCAGTCGGGTCGAGTTGCGCAACGGTTTGTAGGCGACGCGCTCGATGACCCAGCCGTACACCGCCGTGATGACGATGGTGAAGACCAGTGTGCCGAGCATCAACAGGGGGAAGGATTCAATACCGAAGTATGCCAGCAGAGCCAGACTGATTGCCGCGAGGTAAGCGGAAATCATGTAAACCTCGCCGTGGGCGAAGTTGATCATGCCGATGATGCCATAGACCATTGTGTAGCCGATGGCGATCAGGCCATAGACCGACCCGAGGGTCAGGCCGTTGACCAGTTGCTGCAGGAAAATACCATCCATAACGCAATCTCACGCAATGAGAACCTGCACATGTGGCTGTGCGGTTCTTCTAAGGAAAATACAGATATACGTCGGAGCAATGACAACCACGATCAGGCTGGCCACCACCGCCCCCTGTGGGAGCTGGCTTGCCAGCGAAAGCGGTGTATCAGCCAACATTGATGTCGACTGATCTGGCGCATTCGCGGGCAAGCCCGCTCCCACAAGGGAACTGTGGGGTTCAGCCGATCGCGTCAGCCCTTACTTCTGTTTTTCCAGCTGGTGGTATTTGCCGTCCTTGTCCCACTGGTAAACCACGTAGTCGGAGATTTTCAGGTCGCCCTTGTTGTCCCAGGTCTTCTCGCCCATGACGGTCTTGACCGGGTTCTTCTTCAGCCAGGCAGCTGCGTCTTCGCCCTTGTTGGACTTGGCGCCGTTGAAGGCTGCTGCCAGGGTCTGGACCGAAGCGTAGGCGTACAGGGTGTAGCCTTCAGGTTCGGTGCCGGCCTTGCGGAAAGCGTCTACCACGGTCTTGCTGTCTGGCAGCAGACGTGGGTCGGCACCGAAAGTCATCAGTACGCCATCTACGTTCTGCGGGCCACCGGCGGTGGTCACCAGTTCGTCAGTCACGATGCCGTCATCGGACATGAACTTGACGTCTTTGAGGCCCTGTTCACGCAGTTGCCGAACCAGTGGACCGGCTTCCGGGTGCAAGCCGCCGAAGTAGACCACGTCGGCACCGGCCGCACGGATCTTGGTGACGACGGCGCTGAAGTCTTTCTCGCCGCGGGTCAGCCCTTCGTACAGCACCGGCTTCACGCCGCGTTTTTCCAGCTGAGCCTTGGTAGCGTCAGCCAGGCCCTGACCGTAGGTGTCCTTGTCGTGCAGTACGGCAACTTTCTTGCCCTTGAGCACGTCGACGACATAGTCGCCAGCCACGATCCCTTGTTGGTCGTCACGCCCGCACATGCGGAACATGGCACTCAGACCGCGCTCGGTCACCTTGGGGTTGGTGGAACCCGGGGTGATCGTGATGATGCCGGCTTCGTCGTAGATCTCGGAAGCAGGGATGGTCGACGATGAGCAGAAGTGACCTACCACACCAACGACTTTCTTTTCGGTCAGGTCCTTGGCGACTGTCACAGCCTGTTTCGGCTCGCAGGCGTCATCGCCTTTGACCAGTACGATTTTTTCCCCGTTCACGCCGCCCGCTGCGTTGACCGCATCGGCTGCTGCCTGTGCACCCTTCATGTACTGCTCGCCAAATGCCGCGTTGGCGCCTGTCATCGGGCCCGCCACACCGATTTTCACGTCAGCTTGTGCAAACGCAGAAACACCCAACGCAGTTGCCACTGCGAGGGCCAGAAAGCCTTTCTTGTAAAACGTCTGGGACATGAGGTGGTGCTCCATGGTTTTTTTTAATTGGCACTGCGACTTCACTGAATGCTCAGAGCAAGGGCCGTGCCATCGGTTTTTTATTCTGAAAAAAGTCGCTGCTTTCTTGTTATTTCGACTGTTTCGGGCCCATTTTCATTGGGCGTGCAACCGTCTAAACCGCGGAAGGTAAAACCATTATTTTTTTTAGGCGCAACCCGCCTGCGCCATCATTGCAACCGCGGCTTTAAACGACGTGCAACCAGCCTGTAACAACGTGCGTCACCGAAGTGCACACTGCTGGTGCGGGACTGCTACAACCCGCACCACTACAGGCTAGCTGCAGATCAAAAAAGCGCCGCTTTTCACTACGAAAAGCAACATTCAGATCACAATCCGCAGGCACTGGCCTGCGTGATACAGCGAGAATCCCGCCTCATACAGACAGCTGCGTAACCCCACCCCGGCCAGTGGTTGCATGGGGGCAAAGGGGATGGGCAGCGATTGAGGATTTCCGTTACACAAGTAGTCGGCAAAGGCTTTGCCGACCACCGTACCCGTGGTCACGCCCCGCCCGTTGTAGCCAGTGACTGCCACTAAACCGGGCGCCGGTTCGAACAGGCGCATCAAATGATCGGGGGTGAACGCGATGCAACCGGTCCAGGTGCACTCCCACTCCACCGGCTTGAGGTACGGGAAGTAGTGCTGCTGCACCCGGTCAGCCCAAGCCTTGAGAAACCAGGCCGGTTTCTGATTGCCATTGCCGAGACTGCCCAACAGCAGGCGTCCGTCTTTATCCCGACGAATGCTGCTCAGGACCTGGCGGGTGTCCCAGGAACCCTGGCCGCCGGGAAGAATTTGCTGCGCAGCCTCTTCGGTCAGCGGGACCGAGGCCACTTGATAGTAATAACCGGGGAAGAAATTGCGCCGCAGCTCCGTCCAGTCGCCTTCGGTGTAGGCATTGGAGGCAATCACTACTTTCTCGGCCATGACCGAACCCTGGGCGGTTTGCACTGACCAGCGCTGGCCCTGGCGTTCGAGCCGGGTGACCGGGGAATGATCGAACAGTTGACCGCCCAGGCCGATGGCCGCTTTGGCCAGCCCCGTGGTGTAGGCCATCGGGTTGAGCGTGCCGGCGCGGCGATCGAGCAGCGCGGCGGCGATTTTTTGGGTACCCGTCGCTTGTTCGCAGGCCTGACCAGTCAACAACTCCACCGGCGCCCCACGGCGCTTCCATTGTTCTTCACGACTGCGCAAGTCGGCTTCGCCACGGGCGTTGTGGGCCATGTGCAGCGTGCCTTCGCGGCGCAACTGGCAATCGATGTTGTACTTGTCCACAAGGCTGAACACCAGGGACGGCGCCGCACCCAGCATGCGGTTGAGCTGGCTGCCGACTTCCTTGCCGAACCCGGCTTCGATCTCGTCCGGGGGAATCCACATCCCGGCATTGACCAGCCCGACGTTGCGCCCCGAACCACCATGGCCGGCACGATGGGCCTCCAGCACACAAACGGTCTTGCCTTGCTCCAGCAGATGCACCGCCGCCGACAACCCGGTAAACCCGGCGCCGATGACGCAGACATCCACCGTGACCTCACCCTTGAGGGCCGAATTGTCCGGCCTTTGCGGCGTCAGTTTTTCCCACAGACACTCATCGCGTAACGGCATTGCCAGACTCCAACAGAAACCTAACCAACACACAAATCAGTGTGGGAGCGGGCTTGCTCGCGAATACGTCGGCACATCCAGCATCAATGTGACTGATAAACCGCTTTCGCGAGCAAGCCCGCTCCCACAGGGGATCACTGTTCGACGGGAGAATCAGTCGAACGTGATGCCCTGCGCCAACGGCAATTCCAGCGAGTAGTTCACGGTATTGGTCTGGCGGCGCATGTAGCCGCGCCATGCATCGGAGCCGGACTCACGACCGCCGCCGGTTTCTTTCTCGCCGCCAAACGCGCCACCGATTTCCGCGCCGCTCGGGCCGATGTTGACGTTGGCGATGCCGCAGTCGCTGCCCACCGCCGACATGAACTGCTCGGCTTCACGCACATCGGTAGTGAAGATGCACGAAGACAGGCCTTGTGGCACCGCGTTGTTCAGGCGCAGCGCTTCCTGGAAGTCGGTGTAGCCGACCACGTACAGGATCGGGGCGAAGGTTTCGTGGCAGACCACATCGCTCTGCTCCGGCATTTCGACGATGGCAGGCGACACGTAGTAAGCGTTCGGGAACTGGTCTTCCAACTGACGCTTGCCGCCGAAGACTTTGCCGCCTTCGCTCAACGCCTGCTCGAGCGAATCCTGCATGTTCTCAAAGCTTTGCTTGTCGATCAGCGGGCCGACCAGGTTGCCTTCCAGCGGATGGCCGATACGCACTTTCGAGTAAGCGGCTTTCAGGCGGGTAACGATTTCTTCTTTCACCGATTCATGCGCGATCAAGCGACGCAGGGTGGTGCAGCGCTGACCGGCGGTGCCGACGGCGCTGAACAGGATTGCGCGAACGGCCATGTCCAGGTCGGCGCTCGGGCCGAGGATCATCGCGTTGTTGCCACCCAGTTCAAGGATACTGCGGGCAAAGCGCGCAGCCACTTTCGGCGCCACTTCGCGGCCCATGCGGGTGCTGCCAGTGGCGCTGATCAGCGCCACGCGCGGGTCATCTACCAGCGCTTCGCCAGCATCGCGACCGCCGATAACCACCTGGCACAGGTGCGCAGGCGCATCGCTGAAGTTTTTCACGACGCGATCGAACAACGCCTGGCAGGCCAGTGCGGTGAGCGGGGTCTTCTCCGACGGTTTCCACACCACCGGGTTACCGCAGACCAGCGCCAGCGTGGTGTTCCAGGCCCAGACAGCGACCGGGAAGTTGAACGCACTGATCACACCGACGACCCCCAGCGGATGCCAGGTTTCACGCATATGGTGGCCAGGACGCTCGGAAGCGATGGTCAAGCCGTACAGTTGACGGGACAGGCCGACGGCGAAGTCGCAGATGTCGATCATTTCCTGAACTTCACCCAGGCCTTCCTGGGTGATCTTGCCGGCCTCCCAGGACACCAGCTCGCCGAGGTCGGCCTTGTATTCGCGCAGCACTTCACCGAATTGACGCACCAGTTCACCACGGCGCGGTGCCGGAACCTTGCGCCACAGTTCGAACGCATGATCTGCGCGACTGATGTGCTGCTCGACTTCAGCAGCGCCTTCCCAGTTCACGGCGGCGATCTTGCTGCCATCGATTGGCGAATGCACCGGCACTTTGCCGTTCTGGTACAGGGCCGGGTTCACACCTAGACGATCAAGCAATGCGGCAACCATGGGTCACTCCTCAAGCAAAAGACAGAACATGTGCAGCCGGAAAATCACGGCTGATCAGACCTGTAGTTTTAGCTGCCCGGAGGTTACTCAACAAACGACCTTTAAGAGAGATATCATTCCGTTTATTCATGCTGTGCATTGCTGGCAATAAAGAAACAAGAATCAAGGACCGCCCATGCTGAATAAACGCTACTTGCCATCGATCGCTGCGTTGCAGTGCTTTGAAGCCGTTACCCGGCACTTGAGCTTCACCCGGGCCGCCGAAGAGCTGAACCTGACCCAAAGTGCCGTGAGCAAACAGGTCGCGCAACTCGAAGAGCTGTTGCAGCACTTGCTGTTTCGTCGAGTGCGTCGACGCCTGCAGATGACCCCGGCCGGCGATCTGTACCTGGTTGAGGTGCGAAAAATCCTCACGCAGGTCGAAATGTCGACCCATTACCTGCGTTCCTACGGTGGCGAAACAGAAGTCCTGCGGGTTTCCACACCTCCCACCTTCGGCGCACGCTGGCTGGTGCCGCGCCTGAAAGGCTGGCGCCTGCGGCATCCGTCGATCCACCTGGACCTGTGCAGCGAGCAGGAAGCCGACGACCTGCTGCAAGGTCGCAGCGACCTGGCGTTCTACTTCGGCCAGGGCTCACGGCCCGGCACCGAATGCCTGAAGCTGTTCGGCGAAGAGCTGGTGCCAGTGTGTGCCCCAGGCAGCCTGCCGGACACGCCGTTCACCGACCCGACACAACTGACCGACCTGGTCCTGCTGCAAAACGCCTCCCGCCCCCAGGCCTGGCATGACTGGTTCGACCACCAGGGCTACCACACCGAGCACAGCTACCACGGTCCGCGTTTCGAAACGTTCTATATGTGCATCCGCGCCGCCCAGGTTGGCTGCGGTGTGGCGCTGCTACCGCGCTTTCTGGTGGAAGAGGAACTGGCCGACGGCAAGCTGGTCATTCCCTGGCAGCATGCAATGCCCAGCAGCGATGCGTATTACCTGGCCTACCCGGAGCATTCGGCGGAAGTGCCCAAGGTGCGGGATTTTGTGAAGTGGATGCTGGAGCAGATTGATAGCCCGGAGATGTCGCAAATCTAGGGTTGCCCGCTGAATGTGTGGGAGCGGGCTTGCTCGCGAAGGCGTCAGACCAGTCAACATTTATTTTGAATGTGCTGGTCTCTTCGCGAGCAAGCCCGCTCCCACAGGGGATTTGCTGCGGCTAAAAAACTGCTGGTAATCCTTGTCCCGGATATGCGCCACTAGCGCCATCGATCAATACCGCTGCAACGCTGGAGATTCCCGTTATGAGCGAGAGTGTATTTGCCGATCGCATCGTGCAGAACCTGCTCGACACCGACTTCTACAAACTGACGATGATGCAGGCGGTGCTGCACAACTATCCGAACGTCGAAGTCGAATGGGAGTTTCGTTGCCGTAATGGCGAGGATTTGCGCCCGTACCTGGCGGAGATCCGTTTCCAGATCGAGCGTCTGGCCGAACTGAGCCTGAGCGCCGATCAATTGAGTTTTCTGGAACGCATCAGCTTCCTGAAACCGGATTTCCTGCGTTTTCTCGGGTTGTTTCGCTTCAACCTGCGCTACATCCACACCAGCATCGAAAACGACGAGCTGTTCATCCGCCTGCGTGGCCCCTGGCTGCATGTGATCCTGTTCGAAGTGCCGCTGCTGGCGCTGGTCAGCGAAGTGCGCAACCGCTATCGCTACCGCGAAGTCGTGCTGGAGCAGGCCCGTGAACAGCTTTACCGCAAGTTCGACTGGCTGAGCGCCAACGCCGGCAGCGACGAATTATCCGAGTTGCAGGTAGCCGATTTCGGCTCCCGTCGTCGTTTTTCCTACCGCGTGCAGGAAGAAGTGGTGAATGTGCTCAAGCACGATTTCCCCGGACGCTTCGTCGGCACCAGCAATGTGCACCTGTCCCGGGAACTGGACATGAAACCCCTGGGCACCATGGCCCACGAATGGATCATGGCGCACCAGCAACTCGGCCCACGGCTGATCGACAGCCAGATCGCCGCACTCGATTGCTGGGTCCGCGAATACCGTGGCCTGTTGGGGATTGCCCTGACCGATTGCATCACCATTGATGCCTTCCTCGGCGATTTCGATCTGTTTTTCGCCAAACTTTTCGACGGTTTGCGCCACGACTCAGGCGATCCGGTGCGGTGGGCGGAAAAAGCCATCGCCCACTATCACAAACTCGGCATCGACCCGATGAGCAAGACACTGACATTCTCCGACAGCCTGACCCTGCCCAAGTCCCTGGAGATATTCCGGGCGCTGCGCGGTCGGATCAATGTCAGCTTCGGCATCGGCACCAACCTGACCTGTGATATTCCGGGTGTCGAACCGATGAACATCGTGCTTAAAATGACCGCCTGCAACGGCCAGCCGGTGGCAAAGATCTCCGACGAGCCAGGCAAGACGCACTGCAAAGACCCGAATTTCGTCGCTTACCTGCGACACGTTTTTCAAGTACCTGCCACCCTTTCAAGTACATCAAGCAAGGAGTGAATTCATGCAAGCCGTACAGCGTGAGATTGCTGAACAGCTCAAGGTCCAGCCGCCATTCGCCGACGAAGCCGCCCTTGAGGCCGAAGTCACCCGGCGGGTGACCTTCATTCAGGACTGCCTGGTCAACTCCGGGCTCAAGACCCTGGTATTGGGCATCAGTGGCGGTGTCGACTCCCTGACCGCAGGCCTGCTGGCCCAACGTGCCGTCCGTGAACTGCGCCAGCGCAGCGGTGACGCCGCCTACAAATTCATCGCAGTACGCCTGCCCTACGAAACCCAGTTCGATGAGCACGACGCCCAGGCTTCGGTGGACTTCATCAAACCGGACGAACGCCACACCGTGAACATCGGCCCGGCGGTCAAGGCCCTGGCCAATGAAGTGGCAGCCTTCGAAGGCAAACATGCAGTGTCGGTGGACTTCGTGCTCGGCAACACCAAGGCGCGCATGCGCATGGTCGCCCAGTACACCATCGCCGGCGCGACCCATGGCCTGGTGATCGGCACCGACCATGCGGCCGAAGCGGTGATGGGTTTCTTCACCAAGTTCGGTGACGGCGCCTGCGACCTGGCGCCACTGAGCGGCCTGGTGAAAAACCAGGTCCGCGCCATCGCCCGCAGCTTCGGCGCACCGGAGTCGTTGGTGGAGAAAGTCCCGACCGCCGACCTGGAAGACCTGTCGCCCGGCAAACCGGACGAAGCCTCCCACGGCGTGACCTACGCCGAGATCGACGCCTTCCTGCACGGCAACCCGGTGCGCGAGGAAGCGTTCAGGATCATTTGCGACACGTACAACAAGACCCATCACAAACGTGTGATGCCGTTTGCTCCGTGATTGGTGATTGAATGAAAAAGCCCGCTGAAGTGTTGAGCTTCAGCGGGCTTTTTCTTGGCGGGAGCATTTGTTGAGGCATCCGGCCCCTTCGCGGGCAAGCCCGCTCCCACAGGGTTTCAGGTGTTCACAAAAATTGTGTCCGACACAGAACCTTGTGGGAGCGGGCTTGCTCGCGAAGAACGATAACGCGGTGTGCCTGATTACTTCAGGGTCACGGTGCCTTTCATCATCGAGATGTGGCCCGGGAACGAGCAGAAGAAACCGTACTTTTCCGCCGCATCGAGCTTGGACACATCGAAGGTCACCGAGTCTGTCTCGCCAGCGCCGATGATCTTGGTGTGGGCGATAACGCGCGCATCACCTTCTTTCAGGTAGTTCTTGTCGATGCCGGCGCTCAGGCCGTCGGTGGCGATCGGCTGCATGTCGGCTTCTTTGCTCAGCACCCAGTTATGGCCCATGACGTTCTTCGGCAAGCTGCCGGAGTGCTTGAGTTCCACGGTAAACGTCTTGCAGCTCTTGTCGATTTCAATGGCTTTCGTGTCAAAAGACATCTGGTCGGTGGAGTCAATGGTGGTCTTGCACTCGGCAGCCATCAGTTGGCTGCTGGCCAGTGTCAACAGGGATACCGCAACGAGTTTGGCAAACATGGTGAATCTCCAAGGCAGGGTTAACGAAATCGCGAATGGACAGAAGACTGCCTGAAAACTTCGCAAGTTCATATGACTTGAATCAAAAATTGTATACAACTTTCGCGCTATGGCACCGATACGAAATATCTACCGGCCAAGCGTCTGGTCCGGCCCTATCATCAGACAGTCCCCTTCAAATGGAGCGTCTGTCATGTCGATCAACAGCCTGTTGTGCAGTTTGCTCGCCGCCTACGCCTGCGGCGCCAGCGGAACATACGAAACGTCAAAACAAGAAGTCTAGCCCTTGGAGTGCCGGGCGCCTGCCTTTACTCTGTGGCCGTGATCGACCCTGGAGCAAGGCATGTCTTTAGCATCTGTTTGTGTATTTTGTGGTGCCAGCACCGGCACCAACCCGGCTTACCGCGAAGCCGCCGTGGCCCTTGGCCGGGCATTGGCCGAGCGCAAGCTGACCCTGGTGTATGGCGGTGGCGCCGTGGGCCTGATGGGAATCGTCGCCGATGCGGCCCTGGCGGCCGGCGGTGAAGTGATCGGCATCATCCCGCAAAGCCTCAAGGACAAGGAAATCGGCCACAGCGGCCTGACTCGCCTGGAAGTCGTCGATGGCATGCACGCACGCAAGGCGCGGATGGCCGAGCTCAGCGATGCCTTTATCGCGCTGCCCGGTGGCCTTGGCACCCTGGAAGAACTGTTCGAAGTCTGGACCTGGGGCCAGCTCGGCTACCACGGCAAACCGCTGGGTTTGCTGGAAGTGAACGGTTTCTACAGCAAATTGACGTCTTTTCTCGATCACATCGTCGGCGAAGGCTTCGTTCGCGGGCAGCACCGTGACATGCTGCAGGTGAGCGAATCAGCGCAAACCCTGCTCGATGCACTGGATGCCTGGCAACCGTCCGTAGCGCCAAAATGGGCCGAGCAAAAACCCAGCTAACGGCTCGGCACCGATACAGGGCAGAATATACGCCGCTCAACCTCACCTTCGACCCCAGAGGATCGCCCATGGCTAAACCTAATTATTCCTTCGCCAAACGTCAGAGAGACTTGGCCAAGGAGCAGAAGAAAGAGGAAAAGCTTCAGCGCAAGAAAGCTACAGCTGAAGAAGCGGCACTGAACCCTGAGGGTGAAGTGGCGGCGGAAGATGATGTTGATGCACCGAAAGACTCGGCGCCCGACGCCTGAGAACCTCCGGGCCGGTTGATCTGATCAGGCCTGCCGGATCTGTGTCCAGGGTTGGCAGCTTTGCTGCCGACCCTCACAGGCCAATCTGAAATACCCCTATCCAGAAACCACTGCACATCCCCTGTGGGAGCTACTACTCCAGCGGCATCACCGTCACCTGAACTTCCGGATCATGGTTGCCCCCACCCAGAATCACCCCCCGCAACGGCGATACATCGGAAAAATCCCGGCCCCAGGCCAGGGTGATGTGCTCCAGCGCCGGTTGCACATTGTTGGTCGGGTCGAAATCCACCCACCCCAGCACCGGGCAAAATACCGAGACCCAGGCATGGGACGCATCGGCGCCGATCAATCGCGGCTGACCCGGTGGAGGCCGGGTCAGCAAATAGCCGCTGATGTACCGCGCCGCCAACCCTCTGGAACGCACGCATGCGAGCATCAGGTGAGCAAAGTCCTGGCAGACCCCGCGCCGGCGCTCCAGCACCTCCACCAGTGGCGTCGCCACCTGGGTCGCTTCGGCGTCGAAGGTGAACTCGCTGAAGATTTTCTCCATCAGTGCCTGCACACCAAGCAACAGCGGTCGACCCGCCGGGAAGCAGCTCTCGGAAAACTCGACGAAGTTTCTCTTCAAATGCACATACGGCGATTCAAACCGGTATCGGCAGGCTTCGAGCAACTCGGGTGACAGCGGTTGGCTGCTGTAGGTCAGCGCGCTTCGTGTGTCTTCCCACGCCGGAGACCGATTGAAGTCCAGCACAGGCCGGGGCAACACTTCGATCGTGAGGCTGGCGTTGACCAGCAATTCATCGTGGGGACGCTCGAACGCCAGCCGGGTCAGCGGGTTGCCGAATACATCCAGCTCATCGCGACGCGAGGTCGGCTGCGGACTGATCTGCAATTGTCGGTCGGTGCAGCGCTGCCAGGCACAAGGCCGCGGCCACAAATGCGCCAGTTGCTGGGCCAGGGACACCGGGCTGTCGTAGTGATAATGGGTGTCGTGGAAAATCTGGTATTGAGCACTCATCAGACGGACACCGTGCGCTGGCTGACATCGTCGACATGGGCGAAATGCCGCAGCGCCAGGCGATCGGAGACTTGCCCGCTGGCGTCGGCGATCTCCTGCAACAGTGCGGCCAGCCCTTCGATGGCGGCGCGAACACTCGCGTCGCCGAACAGCGGGTTTTCCAGGCAGCCCAGATCGAATCGCGCCAGACGCTCCACCAATTGCGCCAGCGCTGCTTCACGCGGCACGCCAAAATCATCGTTGAGGCGTTTGAGGGTGCCGGTCACCAGTTTCAACTGGAACAACACGGCGTGAGGGTTCTGCTCGTCGAGCAACAGCAGGTCGAGCACCGGTATCAACTGCGCCACCGCCAGGTATCGAGAGCGGTAGGTGATGCTGCTGTTGCCCAGTTCCAGCAACCATTCCAGCCCGGCCTGATCGAAGGCCCCGGCGCCTCGCAGGAACGCCGCCAGGCTGCCGCTGAGAAATTGCAGACGCTCGATCCGCCGGCCAATCATCAGGAAACGCCAGCCTTCGTCCCGGGTCATATCGTCCAGGGCAAAGCCTGACAGCGCCGCGAGGGACATCACCAGGCGGTTGAGAAAATCCAGCAACTCGCCGAAATCCGGCTCTTCGGTTTCCAGCTCCATGGCTTCGCGCTGTAACTCCACCAGCGCCTGCCAGTTTTCCCGCGAGAGCTTGCCGCGCACTTGCGAAGCGGCCCACTGCAAGCGTTGCAGGTTGGAGCGCAGGCTGAACGGCCAGTCGTCGCCGAGCAGCGCCGCCAACAGGCGCTCAGGCAATTCACCCTCATCGGGCAGCAGCATCAGCCGCTCGCCGAGATCGACTGCGGCCTGCAAGGCTTGCGGGTCGTCGCCGTCGACATAGCGTGCCAACATGATGCGCAGCAAACGGGCACTGTCATCGCAACGTTCGCAGTAACGGCCAAACCAGAACAGGTTTTCCACCACCCGCGATGGCAGGTACGGATCGCGCCGCACCAGGTCATGCGCGCCGATGTTGCGCTGGGCTTTCCATTGTTCGCCGCTGGGCGCTCGATCGCCCAGCACCCAGGTGTCCTTGCTGGCGCCGCCGCGTTGCATCGACACCACTTCGGCATCGGCTTGCGCGGCGACCCGGGTCAAGCCGCCGGGCAATACCCGATAACCCTCGCGGCTGGCCACCGCGTACATGCGCATGCCAATGGCCCGGGGTTGCAGTTGACCGTCCTCGGCTTGCCAGATCGGTGCCTGGGACAATTGCGCAAGTTCTTGCGCCACATAAGCATAGGGCCGCGCCTGCATGCGCTCGGCGAGCTCCTGGCGCTGTTTTTCACCCAAATCACGACCAAATACCGGTGCAAAGCTCTGGGACGGAAACGCCGGTTTGATCAGCAGCTCCGGGAGTTTTTCCAAGGCCTGGGCCAACACCGGCGCTTCACCGCACCACCAGGTGGCGATGGACGGCAGAATCAGCTCTTCGCCGAACAGGAATTGATTGATCTTCGGCAGAAAACCCAGCAAGCCTGGCGACTCCAGCACACCGCTGCCCAGAGCGTTGGCCACCAGCACCCGCCCCTGCCGCACAGCTTCCAGCAGACCCGGCACACCGAGGGCCGAATCGGTGCGCAACTCCAGCGGGTCGCAGAAATCGTCATCGAGCCGACGCATGATCGCGTGCACCCGACGCAGACCACTCAGGGTCTTCAGATAGACCGTGGCGTCGCGCACCGTCAGGTCGCCGCCCTCCACCAACGGATAACCGAGCTGTCGAGCCAGGTACAGATGTTCAAAATAGCTTTCGTTGAAACGCCCCGGCGTCAGCAGCACCACCAAAGGTGCGTCGCCGTCACTCGGGGCCTGACGGGCCAGTGTTTCCTGCAAGGTGCGGAAGAACCCGGCCAGGTGTTGCACCTTCAAATCACGGTACAACTCGGGAAAGGCCCGGGACACAATCGTGCGGTTTTCCAGCGCATACCCGGCACCCGAAGGCGCCTGGGTACGGTCCGCCGTGACCCACCAGCGGCCATCGGGCGTGCGCGCCAGATCCACGGCATACAAATGCAGGAAAGCCCCGTCAGGCGGGCTGATGCCCTGACAGGGCCAAAGGAAGTTGTTGTGACCGAACACCAGCTCGGCGGGCAGCAGACCTTCGGCAATCAGCCGTTGCGGACCGTAAAGGTCAGCCAGCACGGCATTGAGCAAGCGCGCCCGCTGAGCGATGCCGGCCGACAATTGTTCCCACTCATCAGCAGCGATCACATGGGGTAGCAGATCCAGCTCCCATGGCCGGTCAGCGCCCTTGGGGTCGGCATAGACGTTGTAGGTGACACCGTTTTCCTGGATTTGCCGGGTCAGCAGGGCCTGGCGCTGCACCAGTTGCGCCGGCGTGCTGCGTTGCAACTGCTCAAACAGCCGGCGCCAGTGCGGGCGCACGGCGCCACTGTCGTCGAGCAGTTCGTGATAGGTGCCCGCCGTCAGCGGGTAGCGGTCTAGCAGGTCAGGCATGGAAAGCTCGGCAGACAGCAATGAACGGTCAGACTAACGCAGGCTCGCGACACCCGGATATACGAAAAATCCGAGCGTCGCGTACGGTTTAGAAACGTCGCAAATCGAGTGTCATCGGCAGCTCGTCGTTAATTTCCAGATTGGGTATGGGAAGTTTCCCCGGCGTGTGTCCGATGCGGAAGAAACGCGCCATCCGCCGACTCTCGGCCTCGTTGGCATTGACCGGCAAGCTGTCGTAATTGCGTCCGCCCGGATGGGCGACGTGATACTGGCAGCCGCCCAGCGAGCGCTGCATCCAGGTATCGAGCAGGTCGAACACCAGGGGCGCGTGGACCGCAATGGTCGGCTGCAGGCAGTTGGCCGGTTGCCAGGCACGAAAACGCACGCCAGCGACGAACTCGCCGAGCCGCCCCGTGGGTTGCAATGGCACCGGGATGCCATTGCAGGTCAGCAGATAACGCTGGGGCGGCAAGCCGCTGAGCTTGACCTGCAAACGCTCCAGCGACGAATCCACGTAACGCACCGTACCGCCCATGGCGCCCTCTTCGCCCAGCACGTGCCAGGGCTCGAGCGCCTGGCGCAGTTCCAGCGCAATACCACTGACGGCGTAGTCGCCAACCTTGGGAAAACGGAACTCCAGATGTGCGGCGAACCACTCGGCCCGCACCGCATAACCAGCGGCGTTGAGGTCGACGATGACATCGGCAAAGTCTTGCTCGATGAAGTGCGGCAACAGGAAGCGATCGTGCAACTCCGTACCCCAGCGCGCCAGCTTCGGCGGCGCATAGGGTTCGCGCCAGAATCGTGCGACCAGCGCCCGCAGCAACAATTGTTGCGCCAGGCTCATGCGGGCATGGGGCGGCATCTCGAACGCACGCAGCTCCAGCAATCCGAGGCGCCCGGTGGCACCGTCCGGCGAATAGAGTTTGTCGATGCAAAACTCGGCGCGGTGGGTGTTACCGGTCACATCGATCAGCAGATTGCGCAACAGTCGATCCACCAGCCATGGCGGGCATGCCTCACCCGGTTCCGGCATCTGTGCAAAGGCGATCTCCAGCTCGTATAAGGCATCGTTGCGCGCTTCGTCCACGCGGGGCGCCTGGGACGTCGGGCCGATGAACAATCCGGAAAACAGGTAGGACAAGGACGGGTGGTTATGCCAGTAGCTGATCAGGCTGCGCAGCAGATCCGGACGACGCAGAAACGGCGAGTCGCCCGGAGTCGCCCCACCCAGCACGAAATGGTTGCCGCCGCCCGTGCCGGTGTGCCGGCCGTCGATCATGAATTTCTCGGTGGTCAGGCGGGTCTGGCGCGCTTCTTCGTAGAGAAACTCGGTGCGCTCGACCAATTCATCCCACGTCGCGGACGGCTGCACGTTGACCTCGATCACCCCCGGATCCGGGGTGATGCGGAAATTGCTCAGGCGCGGATCGCTCGGCGGCTCGTAGCCCTCCAGCAATACCGGGCACAGCAGTTCTTCAGCGGTGGCCTCGATGGCGGCGACCAGTTCGAGGTAATCCTCGACCCGCTCCAGCGGCGGCATGAACAGGTACAACCGGCCTTCCCGGGCTTCGGCGCAAAACGCGGTACGGGTCAGCCAATCGGCGGATTCGTCGATGTCCGGCACGCGCTCATCAGTGACGGCAGCCGCACTTTGGTTCTGCAGTTGCCCTGTGTCGGGCAGCGGCGGAAAGTCCTGATTCGGGTCTTGCGGATGAATGAATGGATACTCCGCCGCTTTTACCCACGGTTGCGAACCGAGTGGCAAGCGATAGCCCAGCGGCGAGTCTCCTGGCACCAGGCGACAATGCTCATCGCGCAGATACCAGCGCCCGCTCTGCCACTGATCGCCTTTGGCGGTGCGGGCCAGCGGCAGAACCTGGCCGATGACCTTGTCCAGGCCTTGACTGAAGACCTTGCGCAGACGCGCACGCTCCAGCGGTTCTTCCAGACGTGAGTCTTCGGCGCTGACGTTCTGCGGCAACATCCCTTCGCGCCAGAGGTAATAAAAATTGTCTTCGTAGGCCGCAAACACAAAGCGCGTCGGAATTTTCAAGCGTTCGGCAACACTGGCCAGAAAACGCCCGGCCAGTTCGCCGGTGGCGCCGTAGTCCTCTTGCTCGTCGGCGATCAGCGCGCTGTTGTGCCAGATCGGCACGCCGTCACGGCGCCAGTAGCAATTGAGCGACCAGCGCGGCAGTTGCTCGCCGGGATACCACTTGCCCTGACCAAAATGCACCAGGCCCTTGGGCGCGTAGTGTTTACGCATGCGCTGGAACAACTCGGCGGACAAGCGTCGTTTATCCGGCCCCAGTGCGGCGGTATTCCACTCGGCACCGTCCGGGTCATCGATGGACACGAAAGTCGGCTCGCCACCCATGGTCAGGCGCACATCGCCTTCGAGCAGGTCGGCATCGATCTGCCGCCCCAGGGCCTGAATCGCCAGCCACTGGTCGTCGGTGTAGGGCTTGGTGACCCGTGGCGCCTCCCAAATCCGCTCCACGGACATTTCGTGGCTGAATTCGCACTCGCACGGTTCCACCAGGCCACTGATCGGTGCCGCAGAGGACGGATCGGGACTACAGGCCAACGGAATATGCCCTTCACCGGCAAACAACCCTGATGTCGCGTCCAGGCCAATCCAGCCCGCGCCGGGCAAGTAAACCTCGCACCAGGCGTGCAGGTCGGTGAAATCCACCTCGGTGCCGGAAGGACCGTCGAGACTTTTGACGTCGGCGGTCAGCTGGATCAGGTAGCCCGACACGAAACGCGCCGCCAGCCCCAGATTGCGCAGCAGTTGCACCAGTAACCAGGCGGAATCGCGGCACGAACCCGAGGCCTGTTCGAGGGTGTGTTCAGGTGTTTGTACGCCGGGCTCCATGCGGATCAGGTAGTCGATGTCTTCGCTCAGGCGCTGGTTGAGCGCGACGAGAAAATCCACGGCAGGCAACGGTGTGCGGTCGATGCCGTCCAGATAGGCCTTGAACTTCGGCGTCAGCGGCAACGTTTCCAGGTACGGCGCCAGCTCCTTGCGCTCATCCGTGGCATAGGCGAAGGGAATCTTTTCCGCATAGGGCTCAAGGAAAAAGTCGAACGGATTGAAGATCGCCATTTCTGCCAGCAGGTCGACTTCAATGCGCAATTCATCGGTTTTCTCCGGGAACACCAGTCGCGCCAGGTAATTGCCCTGAGGGTCCTGCTGCCAGTTGATGAAGTGCTGTTCCGGGGAGATTTTCAGCGCATAGGACAGAATCCGCGTGCGGCTGTGAGCGGCGGGACGCAGGCGAACGATCTGCGGGCCGAGCTCGACAGCGCGGTCATAGCGGTAATGTGTGACATGGTGCAATGCGACATGAATCGACACGGCGTGCCTCCTGCGAGCCTTGAGCGTATTGGAAAGCGCGCAAGACTTATGCCATCCAGCAGCGCTGGCGCTTTCTTCGATTACTGGAGGCAGTACAGCACCAAAATCGGGCGATGCAGGAAAATGATTGAAGGCGATTGCACGTATATGTGGCAGCCAGCTACGAAGTCGTCGCCTGAGTCGGCCCCTTCGCGAGCAAGCCCGCTCCCACAGTGTCCGAGGCGAATACAAATTTTGCGAACGCCTCTAAACCTGTGGGAGCGGGCTTGCTCGCGAAGAGGCCAGCAGCCCTCGCATACCTTTCAAGCCCGGAATGCAAAACGCCAACCCGAAGGTTGGCGTTCTGTTCAGCGGAGGCGAGGCTTAGCGCGGCACGACCGGCTTGCGAGCCGGCTTCGGCCCCTTGCCCTTGGCCGCTTCCTTGCGCTCCTTGGCCGCCTGCTGGTTGCGGGCAAACGCCGCAGCCTTGGCCTGTTCGCGCTTGTCCCACGGGTTGCCGCCATCGCTGGCACGCGGTGGCAGGCCCGTGTGCTGGGTGAGGATCTTGGTGGTCTTTTCCTTGGCCACTTTATGGCTGCCGGCCGGCGTCGAATTCTTGCGACGGGCGCTCTGGTAGCTGTCGGTCGACGGCTGGTGCAAAGGAATCAACTGGTTCTTGCCCGGCCCGATCAGATCGGCGCGGCCCATGCGGGTCAGTGCTTCACGCAGCATCGGCCAGCCTTTCGGGTCGTGATAACGCAAGAACGCCTTGTGCAGACGGCGCTGCTCTTCGCTCTTGACGATGGTCACCGCGTCACTCTTGTAGGTGACCTTGCGCAGCGGGTTCTTGCCCGAGTGGTACATCGCGGTGGCGGTGGCCATCGGCGACGGGTAGAACGCCTGCACCTGGTCGGCACGGAAACCGTTGCCCTTGAGCCACAGGGCCAGGTTCATCATGTCTTCATCGGTGGTGCCCGGGTGGGCGGCGATGAAGTAAGGAATCAGGTACTGCTCTTTACCGGCTTCCTTGGAGTACTTCTCGAACATGCGCTTGAACTTGTCATAGCTGCCGATGCCCGGTTTCATCATCTGGTTGAGCGGACCTTCCTCGGTGTGTTCCGGGGCGATCTTCAGGTAACCACCGACGTGGTGGGTCACCAGTTCCTTGACGTACTCCGGCGATTCGACCGCGAGGTCATAGCGCAGGCCGGAAGCGATCAGGATCTTCTTCACACCCGGCAATTCACGGGCACTGCGGTACAGCTGGATCAGCGCCGAGTGGTCGGTGTTCAGGTTCGGGCAGATACCAGGGAACACACACGATGGCTTGCGGCACGCGGATTCGATTTCCGGGCTCTTGCACGCAATGCGGTACATGTTCGCGGTCGGGCCGCCAAGGTCGGAGATCACACCGGTAAAGCCCGGCACCTTGTCGCGAATTTCTTCGATTTCGCGAATGATCGACTCGTGGGAACGGTTCTGGATGATCCGGCCTTCGTGCTCGGTGATCGAGCAGAAGGTGCAGCCGCCGAAGCAGCCACGCATGATGTTCACTGAGAAGCGGATCATGTCATAGGCCGGGATCTTCTCCTTGCCGTACGCCGGGTGCGGAATGCGCGCATAAGGCATGCCGAACACGTAGTCCATTTCTTCGGTGGTCATCGGAATCGGTGGCGGGTTGAACCAGACGTCGACTTCGCCATGCTTCTGTACCAAGGCGCGGGCATTGCCCGGGTTGGTTTCCAGGTGCAGCACGCGGTTGGCGTGAGCGTAGAGCACCGCATCGTTGCGGACCTTTTCCACCGACGGCAAACGGATCACGGTCTTGTCGCGGGTCATGCGCGGGCTGGCCAGGATCTGTACGACCTTGGCTTCCTGCGGATCCTCGACCGGGCCCTTCTCCTGCTCGATGGCGCAGGCCTGGGTGTCCTGGGTGTTGACGTACGGGTTGATGATCTTGTCGATCTTGCCCGGACGGTCGATGCGCGTGGAATCGACTTCGTACCAGCCTTGCGGGGTATCACGACGGATGAACGCAGTGCCGCGCACGTCGGTGATGTCTTCGATCTTGTGACCGTAGGACAGGCGCTGGGCCACTTCAACGATGGCCCGCTCGGCGTTGCCGTAAAGCAGGATGTCGGCGCTGGCGTCGATCAGAATCGAGTTGCGCACACGGTCCTGCCAGTAGTCGTAGTGGGCGATGCGGCGCAGCGACGCTTCGATGCCGCCGAGCACGATTGGCACGTGCTTGTAGGCTTCCTTGCAGCGCTGGCTGTAAACCAGGCTGGCGCGGTCCGGACGCTTGCCGGCCAGGCCACCCGGCGTGTACGCGTCGTCGGAACGGATTTTCTTGTCGGCGGTGTAGCGGTTGATCATCGAGTCCATGTTGCCGGCCGCGACACCGAAGAACAGGTTCGGCTCGCCGAGCTTCATGAAGTCGTCTTTGGACTGCCAGTTCGGCTGGGCAATGATCCCGACGCGGAAGCCCTGGGACTCCAGCAGCCGGCCGATGATCGCCATGCCGAACGACGGGTGATCGACATAGGCATCACCGGTGACGATGATGATGTCGCAGGAATCCCAGCCGAGCTGATCCATCTCCTCCCTGCTCATGGGCAGGAACGGCGCTGGCCCGAAACATTCGGCCCAGTACTTGGGATAGTCAAATAACGGCTTGGCTGCTTGCATGTCGATAACCGGTGTTGGCTTTCATTGAATTTCGCGGGCGCGGAATATAGCACAAATTTTGACCAATTCCGACGACTGTGGTCGGAAATTGCGGCGCCCCCTTCGCGAGCAAGCCCGCTCCCACAGGTTCAATGCAATCCCTGTGGGAGCGGGCTTGCCCGCGAAGGGGCCAGCCGAGACAGCAACGTTATTCGTCGTCGTCGAAGTTATAGCTGCCCGGCGCCAGGTTTTCGAATCGGGTGTATTTACCGATAAAGGCCAGACGGATAAAGCCGATCGGACCGTTCCGCTGCTTGCCGATAATGATTTCAGCGATGCCCTTGTGCTCGGTTTCCGGGTGATACACCTCGTCGCGGTAAACGAACATGATCACGTCGGCGTCCTGCTCGATCGCTCCGGATTCCCGCAAGTCGGAGTTCACCGGGCGCTTGTTCGGCCGTTGTTCCAGGGAACGGTTGAGCTGCGAGAGCGCCACCACCGGACAGTTGAATTCCTTGGCCAGGGCTTTCAGGGATCGGGAAATCTCGGAAATCTCGTTGGTCCGGTTGTCACCGCTGGAACCTGGAATCTGCATCAATTGCAGGTAGTCGATCATGATCAGGCCGACATCGCCGTGTTCACGCACCAGACGGCGGGTCCGGGCGCGCATTTCCGACGGGCTGATGCCAGCGGTATCGTCGATGAACAGCTTGCGGTCGTTGAGCAGGTTGACCGCCGAAGTCAGGCGCGGCCAGTCGTCGTCCTCCAACTGACCGGAACGCACCTTGGTCTGGTCGATGCGGCCAAGGGAAGACAGCATACGCATGATCAGCGATTCGCCTGGCATCTCGAGGGAGTACACCAGGACGGCCTTCTCGCTACGCAGCACGGCGTTTTCCACCAGGTTCATCGCAAAGGTGGTTTTACCCATGGACGGACGGCCGGCGACGATGATCAGGTCGGCCGGTTGCAGGCCGCTGGTCTTCTCGTCGAGGTCGGTATAGCCGGTGGACAGGCCGGTGATGGCGTTGTCGGTGTTGAACAGGGTGTCGATGCGGTCGATGGCTTTGGTCAGCAGGTCGTTGACGCCCACCGGGCCACCGGTTTTCGGTCGGGCCTCGGCAATCTGGAAGATCTGCCGCTCGGCCTCATCGAGAATTTCGGCGGCGGTGCGGCCTTCCGGGTTGAAAGCGCTGTCGGCGATTTCGGTGCTGATGCCGATCAACTGGCGCAGCGTCGCCCGCTCGCGAACGATCTGCGCATAGGCCTTGATGTTGGCGACGGACGGGGTGTTTTTCGCCAGCTCGCCGAGATAGCCAAGGCCGCCGACCTGCGATGTCTGGCCTTCCTTGTCCAGTTGCTCGGACAGGGTCACGACGTCGATCGGCATGTTCTGATCGGCCAGTTTGGCGATCGCACGGAAGATCAGGCGGTGGTCATGTCGATAGAAATCGCCGTCGGAGACTTGATCGAGCACGCGTTCCCAGGCGTTGTTGTCCAGCATCAGACCACCGAGCACGGCCTGTTCGGCCTCGATGGAATGCGGCGGCACTTTCAGCGCGGCGGTTTGCAGGTCGTATTGCTCGGGAGCTGAGATTTCGTTCATGGCCACTTGGTTTTTTTTTGGAAAGCAGGAATGTAAAAACTGGGATGCCAGAAAGACAAAGGGCACGACCTGTAAACAGGATCGTGCCCGATGTTACCGGCAAGCACCCGAGGGTGCCAGCCGACAAGTGCTGCTTAAGCTGCTACCACGACAACGCGTACGGTGGCTTCAACTTCGGCGTGCAGGTGCACGGCTACGTCGAATTCGCCTACGTTGCGGATGGTGCCGTTCGGCAGACGAACTTCGCTCTTCTGCACTTCAACGCCGGAGGCGGTCAGTGCATCAGCGATGTCGTGAGTACCGATCGAACCGAACAGCTTGCCTTCGTCGCCAGCGGTGGCAGTGATGGTCACTTCCAGCTCGGCCAGTTGGGCAGCGCGGCTTTCAGCCGATGCTTTGCGATCTGCTGCAGCTTTTTCCAGCTCGGCACGACGCTCTTCGAACGCAGCCAGGTTGGCTGGGGTCGCAGCGGTAGCTTTGCCGTAAGGCAGCAGGTAGTTACGACCGTAACCAGCCTTAACGTTCACTTTGTCACCCAGGTTGCCCAGGTTGGTGACTTTTTCCAGAAGGATCAGTTGCATGTGAAAATCCTCTTAACTTTTAACCTTCACCGTTCGCGTTATCGGCATCTTTCGGTGCCGAACGACCGCGAAAATCAATCAGGCTGTCGACGATGGCCAGGACCACCAGCAACGGATAGATCAGTTGCATGAACAGCAACAGCGTCACGTACAACCCCACCAGCCAGAACCTGGCCAGTCGCTTCTGCGCCACCAGCCCGTGAATCAGGGCCAGCCCGGCGAACACCAGCGGTACGCTGCACAACGGCGTCAACATGGCCATCTGTGGACCGATGTTCGGCCCAAGAAGCATGCACGCCAGCAGCAACATCGCCGGCAATAGCGGGAAGCGGATGGCGCGAAACTCGCGACCAAAACCGCCCGGGTTGTACAACAACGCCTGCCAGTAGCGCCCGACAAGCAGGCTCAGCAAGCTGACGATTTGCAACAACGCCGCAATCAGGCCGGTCAGGACCGGTGCAATCAGGGACGCGAAACGCGCTTGTTCGTCTACCGACATCTTCTGGTAGACATCACCGAGTAGCGACGGCATGACTTTGATCAAAGCCTGCGCCAGCATCTCGATCTGGGGAGCAAAAGCTGTCCCCAACACCACTGAAAACACCACTCCCATCGCTATGCTGACCAGCAGCACGCGGTTCCAGGACTCGCTTGCGCGCAAAACCAACGCAAGGCTCGCAGACCCCAGCAGCACCAGAAGTGCCCGTGGGTCGTCGGAGTACAGCCACCAGATCAATGCCGGCAGCAGTCCCAGAGCAAGAACGCCCAGGGCGTCCCTCAATCCGCGCCGCAGGAGCACAAGGCATCCGGCGGCAGCACCCAACCAATAAAACAACGGCATCGCCGCGCATCCAGCCACTACCAGAGTGGCCTGCATACGGCCGCGCATGATGAACTCAGCTATGGCCCGCATGCATTCAATCCTTTGCTACGTGTCGACTGCCCGGTCTCAGCGGCCGTGGCTGTCGGTGTAGGCCAGCAGGGCCAGGAAGCGGGCGCGCTTGATAGCGGTGGCCAGCTGACGCTGATAACGAGCTTTGGTACCGGTGATGCGGCTTGGAACGATTTTGCCGGTCTCGGATACGTAGGCTTTCAGAGTGTTGAGATCTTTGTAATCGATCTCTTTCACGTCTTCAGCGGTGAAGCGGCAGAATTTACGACGACGGAAGAAACGTGCCATTTGATAGGCTCCTTAAAAGGTCCGTGGATTACTCGTCAGCGTTATCGCTGTTGTCGCTGTCATCACTGTCAACGCTTTCAGCGCCTTCGTGCTCAGGACGGTCGCGACGCTCACGGCGCTCACTGCGGTTTTCTTCAGCCTTGAGCATCTCGGACTGGCCGGTAACGGCTTCGTCGCGACGGATGACCAGGTTACGGATCACTGCATCGTTGTAGCGGAAGTTGTCTTCCAGCTCGGCCAGGGCCTTGCCAGTGCACTCAACGTTCAGCATCACGTAGTGAGCCTTGTGAACATTGTTGATTGCGTAGGCCAGTTGACGACGGCCCCAATCTTCCAGACGGTGGATTTTGCCGCCGTCTTCTTCGATCAGCTTGGTGTAACGCTCAACCATGCCGCCGACTTGCTCGCTTTGATCCGGGTGGACCAAAAAGATGATTTCGTAATGACGCATGAATGCTCCTTACGGGTTGTAGCCTGCCGCTCAAAAGCGGTCAGACAAGGAGTGAATGACACTTATGGACTTGCGGACGCTAGACACGTTGGTGCCTGCCATCACAGCAAGGGGCGCAATTGTAGAGAAGGGGCGAAGGAGGCGCAAGGTAATTGGTGAATATTTGAACAGCTCGTTCACACCACCAATCTTCAACATAACGCATAACCAATGTGGGAGCGGGCTTGCTCGCGAATGCGGTACTACATCCAACATTTTTGCTGAATGTTACTCCGCTTTCGCGAGCAAGCCCGCTCCCACATTTTGATTGCGTCGAGCTTAGGATTTCTTGGCGGCAGCCTTGGCTTTGACACTGCGCTGGCGCTGCGCTTCGAACAGGCAGACGCCGGTGGCCACGGAAACGTTGAGACTGCTGACGCTACCGGCCATCGGCAGGTTCACCAGATAATCGCAATGCTCACGAGTCAGACGACGCATGCCCTTGCCTTCGGCCCCCATGATCATGATGGTCGGGCCGGTGAGGTCCTGGTCATACAGACTGACCTCAGCCTCACCGGCCGTACCGACAACCCACAAGCCGCGCTGCTGGAGCTTTTCCAGGGTGCGCGCCAGGTTGGTCACGGCAACCAGCGGAATCACTTCGGCGGCACCGCAGGCGATTTTCCGTACGACCGGCGTCAGGGTCGCCGACTTGTCCTTCGGCACGATCACGGCCAAGCGCGCCCGCCGCATCGGCAGAACGCAAGCAGGCGCCGAGGTTGTGCGGATCGGTCACGCCATCGAGCACCAGCAACAACGGCGCGCCGTCGGTGCGATCGAGCAGTTCGTCGAGCATTGCCTCGCCCCAGACCTGGCTCGGACTCACGTCCGCGACCACGCCCTGGTGCACGCCTTCAACCCAGGCGTCCATTTCGCGGCGCTCGGCCTGGCCGACCTGGACCCGGTTTTCGTTGGCCAGCTCAATCAGCGTCTGGACCCGAGGATCATTGCGGCCTTCGGCCAGCCAGATCTGCTTCACGCGCTTCGGGTGGTGACGCAACAACGCTTCTACCGCGTGTACGCCGTAGATTTTTTCCAACTGACTCATGGCTTGGCCTTAGGTTTACGCGCCCCGCCACTCTTGGCTGGAGCCGAGCCCGCTTTGGGCGGGCCTTTACGATGTTTGCTCGGTTTGGCTGGCTTGCCGCCGACGGCCTTGTCAGGCGCCGACCGACTGGTCTTTCCCGCAGACGCCGCTTTACCGCCGTTTTTCGCACCGGCCAGCAACGCCTGTTTCATTTCACGACTTTTGCGCACTTCGGCGTTTTTTGCCGCTGCATCGCTCGGACGATAGGCCTCGACAGCCTTTTCCTTGGCAGGACGGCGACCGGTTTTCGCCGGGGCCGGTTCTGCGACTGTTTTTGTAGAGAGGGCCGCAGGTGCTGCCGCTTCCGTGCCACGCTTTTTGCGGCCGATCGGCGCGCTGATGGTTTTTTCAGCCATCTCGAAGTCAATCTTGCGTTCGTCGAGGTCGACGCGCATGACCCGCACTTCCACGGTGTCGCCCAGGCGGAAGCTGCGACCGGTGCGCTCACCGGCCAGGCGGTGGTGCACAGGATCGAAGTGGTAGTAATCGCCCGGCAGCGCGGTGACGTGCACCAGGCCTTCGACGTAGATATCGGTCAGCTCGACGAACAGACCAAAACCGGTCACGGCGGTGATCACACCCGGGAACGATTCGCCCACGCGGTCTTTCATGAACTCGCACTTGAGCCAGTTCACCACGTCGCGGGTCGCTTCGTCGGCACGGCGTTCGCTCATCGAGCACTGCTCGCCGAGTTGCTCCAGGGACGCTTCGTCGTACGGATAGATACGCGCCTTCGGAATGGTCATCGCACCGGCACGACGAACGTGCGGGGTGTTCTGCTTCGAATGGATCACGCTGCGAATCGCCCGGTGCGTGAGCAAGTCCGGGTAGCGACGGATCGGCGAAGTGAAGTGCGTGTACGCCTCGTAATTCAGGCCGAAGTGGCCCTGGTTATCGGCGCTGTACACCGCCTGGCTCAACGAGCGCAGCATGACAGTCTGGATCAGGTGGAAATCCGGGCGATCCTTGATACCGGCCAGCAACGCCTGGTAATCCTTCGGCGATGGACCGTCCTTGCCTTTGTGCAGGGACAGGCCGAGCTCGCCGAGGAAGGCGCGCAGCTTTTCCAGACGCTCCGGTGGCGGACCATCGTGAACGCGGTACAGCGCAGGGATTTCGTGTTTTTTCAGGAACTCGGCAGTGGCCACGTTGGCCGCCAGCATGCATTCCTCGATCAGCTTGTGCGCGTCGTTACGCACGGTCGGACGGATTTCGGCAATCTTGCGCTCGGAACCGAAGATGATCCGGGTTTCCTGAGTTTCGAAATCGATCGCGCCACGCACGTGACGAGCGGCCAGCAACACCTTGTACAGCGAGTACAGCTGCTTGAGGTGCGGCACCACGTCGGTGTATTCGCCGCGCAGCTTGCGCGCTTCAGTGGCTTTCGGCGTTTCCAGCATCGCGCTGACCTTGTTGTAGGTCAGACGGGCGTGCGAGTGGATCACCGCTTCGTAGAAGCAGTAGTCGGTCATTTCGCCGGTTTTGGAGATGGTCATCTCGCAAACCATGGCCAGGCGATCGACTTGCGGGTTCAGTGAGCACAGGCCGTTGGACAGCTGCTCGGGCAGCATCGGGATCACGCGCTCGGGGAAGTACACCGAGTTGCCGCGAACCTGCGCTTCGGCATCCAGCGCCGAGCCGAGCTTCACGTAGCTGGATACGTCGGCAATCGCCACGTACAGCTTCCAGCCGCCGGAGAACAGACGCAGCTTGCCCGGACGGGCTTCGCAGTAGACCGCATCGTCGAAGTCGCGAGCATCTTCGCCGTCGATGGTAACGAACGGCAGATGACGCAGGTCGATGCGCTTCTCTTTGTCTTTCTCTTCGACTTCCGGCTTGAGCTTGCCGGCTTCCTTGAGCACGGCGTCAGGCCAGACGTGAGGAATGTCATAGGTACGCAGGGCGACGTCGATTTCCATGCCCGGCGCCATGTAGTTGCCCACCACCTCGACCACGTCGCCTTGCGGCTGGAAGCGTGGCGTTGGCCAGTGAGTGATCTTCACTTCGACGAACTGACCGATCTGCGCGTTGGCATTACGGCCTGGCGTTACCAGCACTTCCTGCTGGATCTTCGGATTGTCGGCAACGACGAAACCGATGCCGCCCTCTTCGAAGTAGCGACCAACGATGGTTTCGTGAGCGCGGGACACCACTTCGACGATCATGCCTTCGCGGCGACCGCGGCGATCCAGACCGGATACGCGGGCCAGGGCACGGTCACCGTCGAACACCAGACGCATTTGCGCCGGGCTCATGAACAGGTCGTCACTGCCGTCGTCCGGCACCAGGAAGCCGAAGCCATCGCGGTGACCGCTGATGCGGCCCAGGATCAGGTCGAGCTTGTCCACCGGCGCATAAGTGCCGCGACGAGTGTAAATAAGCTGAGCATCGCGCTCCATGGCGCGCAGGCGGCGACGCAGGGCTTCGATCTGGTCTTCCGTGGTCAGACCAAACTCTTCGACCAGCTGCTCGCGGTTAGCAGGCGAACCCCGATCAGCAAGGTGCTGAAGGATCAGTTCGCGGCTAGGAATAGGGTTTTCATATTTTTCCGCTTCACGAGCGGCCTCGGGATCGAGGGACTGCCAATCGGCCATTAGAGAGTTTTCACCTTGTCTATATGCGGGTTAGTTTGGCATAGGCGTAATGAAACGGGAAATTTCAAGCTAAGACGACCCATCTAAAGCCCTGTATCGACACTGCAAAGCTGTTTTGAAGACCGCTGGCGAAATTTTCCAGGTTTTTTTGATGTCGGGGGTTTACAGTTAAAAAGACGCTCCGTATAGTGCGCGCCATCGACGACGGACAACGTTGCCGATACTGCCCAGATGGTGAAATTGGTAGACACGCCAGCTTCAGGTGCTGGTGACCTTACGGTCGTGGAAGTTCGAGTCTTCTTCTGGGCACCAATTTCGAGCTTGAGATTAGATCAATTTCAAGGCTCACACAAAAACCCGCGAAAGCGGGTTTTTGCATTTTTGGCCCCTGGTTTATTAATTTTAAAATCAGGGGTTTACAGATCAAAACGCTCTCCGTATAGTGCGCCACATCAACAGCGGCAACGCTGAAGATGATTGCCCAGATGGTGAAATTGGTAGACACGCCAGCTTCAGGTGCTGGTGACCTTACGGTCGTGGAAGTTCGAGTCTTCTTCTGGGCACCAATTCAAATTCAAGGTTACGACCTTGAACTTCACAGAAACCCGCGAAAGCGGGTTTTTGCGTTTCCGGCATTCAAAAAATCAACACATTCCCTGTAGCAGCTGGCGAAGCCTGCGTTCGGCTGCGCAGCAGTCGTAAAATCAGGCGATGCTGTGTGTCAGGATGACCTTGTACTCAGGATTAGCGACTGCTGCGCAGCCGAACGCAGGCTTCGCCAGCTGCTACAAGCGATTGCGTCGGGCGCTCTAGCAAACTCCTGCCAGCCCCGCAAGGCGCATTTGAGAAAGAATATCGTTTATCATTGTTGCAAGTTTTTGCAATGCGACAGTGAGGAACCCTGCGAATGATGTTTCGAAATACCCTGCGCCGCGGCTTGACCACTACCCTGCTCGGCCTGGCACTCGCCTCCCCCCTCACCCAAGCCGCCGATCCGGCTGCCCTGACCCTCTACAACGGCCAGCACAAAGAAGTCGGCGACGCGGTCGCCAAAGCCTTCGAAGCCAAGACCGGCATCCACGTCAATGTGCGCAAAGGCAGCAGCAACCAACTCGCCAGCCAGGTCGTCGAAGAAGGCGATCGCTCCCCCGCCGATGTGATCTACACCGAAGAATCGCCGCCACTGAACAAACTCGGCGAACAAGGCCTGCTGGCCAAGACGGATGACGCAACGCTGGCCGTTCTGCCCAAGGAATACGTCGCCGCCAATGGCACCTGGATTGGCGTGACTGCCAGGGTGCGCGTCGTCGCCTTCAACCCCAAGCTGATCGATGAAAAAGACTTGCCGACCTCGGTGATGGAATTCTCCAACCCAAAATGGCAGGGCAAAGTCGGTTTCGTACCCACCAGCGGCGCCTTCCAGGAACAAGCCGTCGCGATCATCAAAGTGCACGGCATGGACGCCGCCGAAGAATGGCTGACCGGGCTACGGGCATTCGGCAAGACCTACAGCAACAACATGGTGGCATTGAAAGCAGTGGAAAATGGCGAAGTCGCCACCGTACTGATCAACAATTACTACTGGTTCGCCCTGCAGCGTGAAAAAGGTCAGCTCGATTCGAAACTGCATTACTTCACCGGCGGCGATGTCGGCGGACTCATCACCGTGTCCAGCGCAGCAGTACTCAAATCCAGCAAACACCCCAAAGAAGCCCAGCAATTGCTCGCCTATATGGTCAGCGAGGAAGGCCAGCGCGTGATCACCCAGACCACCGCCGAATACCCTCTGCACAAAGGCATGGAATCTGATCGCGGACTCAAGCCATTCAGCGAGCTGCAAGCACCGAAAGTTACGCCAGCCGACCTGGGCAATGCCGAAGAAGCCCTGGATCTGGAACGTGACGTTGGCCTGAACTGATGAGCGCATCGCTATCTGCCACCTGCCTGCGCAGCAACAACTCGCCCCGCCGCAAGCGTCCGCCGATCGGGTTGGTGTTGCCGGTATTGCTGCTGGTCGTACTCAGCTTCCTGCCGCTGGCCTACGTCGGACTCAAAGCCTGGCAGGCAGGCTGGGCCGAAGCCTTGCACCTGCTGTGGCGGCCCTACGTATTCGGCCTGCTGCGCAATACCCTCGCGCTGATGCTCGGCGTAACCGTCACCTGCGGCGTGATCGGCTTGTCCCTGGCATGGCTACTGGAACGCAGCAATCTTTCCGGACGGCGGTTATGGGGGGTGATTCTGTGCCTGCCGTTCGCCGTGCCTGCGTTTGTCAGCAGCTTCACCTGGGTTTCGCTGAGCGCCCACTTTGAAGGACTCGGCGGGGCGATTCTGGTGATGAGCCTGTCCAAATACCCGCTGATTTTTCTGCCCGTGGCGGCGACCCTGCGCAATCTCGACCCGTCCCTGGAAGAGTCTGCCCGCACGCTGGGGCAGAATCGCTGGGGCGTGTTTTTCCGCGTCACCCTGCCACTGCTCTGGCCTTCGCTGCTGGCGGGTTCATTGCTGATTGCACTGCACATGCTGGTGGAGTTCGGCGCCTTGTCGATTATCGGTCTGCAAACCTTCACCACGGCGATCTATCAGCAGTTCGAGCTGGAGTTCAGTAACGCCAACGCCGCCATGCTTTCAGCAGTACTGCTGGCGCTGTGCCTGATGTTGCTGTGGCTGGAGTTGCGCGTACGCGGCAAAGGCCGACATGTGCGCACTGGCCAAGGCGCGGCGCGCAATGCCGAGCAAGTTCAACTGGGGCTGTGGGCAGTGGCGGGACAGCTTTATTGCCTGCTGCTGGCAATCATTGGCAGCGGGATTCCGCTCGGTATGCTGGCCTACTGGCTGGCGGTGGGATCATCGGCGGCCTTTCCCGTGGTGGCAATCGGCGAGGCACTGCTGTCATCCCTCGCGCTGTCGCTGGGTGGCGCGGCGCTGTGCCTGGTCCTGGCGGTGCCGGTCGGACTGCTGGTCGTACGCTACAAAGGTCAACTGGCGATCTGGGCCGAGCGTTTGCCGTATCTGCTGCACGCCCTGCCGGGGCTGGTCATTGCCCTGACCCTGGTGTATTTCGCCCTGCACTACGTGCCGATGCTTTACCAGACGTCCGCGTTGTTGCTGATCGCCTATGCCCTGCTGTTTCTGCCATTGGCCCAGGCGCCGATCCGCACCGCCCTGAACAAGGCAGCGCCGCAACTCGAGGAAGCTGCTCGTACACTGGGCGCATCATCATTCAGCGCTTTCTGCCGAGTGACACTGCCGATCATTTTCCCGGCACTGGGCGCGGCTTTTGCGCTGGTGTTCCTGGATGCGATGAAGGAACTGACGGCAACCTTGCTGTTGAGCCCCACCGGGTTGAACACCCTGGCAACGGAAGTCTGGGCGCATACCGCGAATATTGAATTTGCGGCGGCGGCGCCTTATGCGGCGTTGTTGATATTGGTGTCGGGGTTGCCGGTCTATCTGCTGACGACCCGGATGTATCTGAGCCGTTGAGACCGTATTCGCGAGCAAGCCCGCTCCCACACCAGATCTGCTGTGAACTCACTATTTGTGAACATCAGAGATTAAATGTGGGAGCGGGCTTGCTCGCGAAGGGGCCGGACCAGGCAACCCGTCAAGCCCGGAACTGCCCCAGGCTCGCCTTCAGCTGCGCCGCAAGACTGTCCAGCACCTTGCCACTGGCCGTGGTCTCCACGACAGCTTGCGCCGCCCTCTCGGCCTGGGCATGAATGGTCTGGACCCGACCCCGCACCGCCTGCGCCCCCTGAGCCTGATGCGCCGCGGCCTGGGTGGCCAGACCGATTGCCGCATGTACCTGCTCGACGGATGCCTGCACCGACTGCTGCAACCGCGCGCTGTCACGCAGCACCAGCAAACCCTCACTGGCCTGGCGCCCGGCCTGACCAATCGCCGCCACCGCCTCACGCGCACCTTGCTGCAACGCCACGATATGCGCCTGAATATCGCCGGTGGAGCTCTGCGTCTTGCTCGCCAGCGCCCGCACCTCATCGGCCACCACCGCAAACCCGCGCCCGGTCTCGCCAGCACGCGCCGCTTCGATAGCCGCGTTCAGCGCCAGCAGGTTGGTTTGCTCGGCGATCCCATGAATCACCGTCAGCACCACCTCAATCTGCTCACTTTGCTGCGCCAGACGCTCGATCACTTGCGCGCCAGTGTTGACCTGGCCCGCCAGCTCCTCGATCAGGCTGCCGACTTTCGCCGAGGTCCGGGTGTTTTCATCGGTCGCCTGACGAATGTCCACAACCTGCTTCAGCGCCGCCTGCATGGCGTGGCTTTCCGACTGAGCCTCATCCGCCATTTGCGACAGCGCACGCAAACTCTCCGCTACCTCGTCGCGCTGCATCCCCGCCGCCGCATCAGCGCCAGCGTTGCGCAAGGTCATGGCGCCAATTTCCACGCCGGTACGCTGGGCCACATCGCCCGCTTCGCGCACGATCGGCTGCAACTTATCCACAAAGCGATTGACCGCCGAGGCCATGTCGCCGATCTCATCCTTGCTGCTGATCTGCACACGCTTGGTCAGATCGCCCTCGCCTGCGGCCAAGTCATCCATGGCAACGATCAGCATTTTCAGGCGATTGACCACCCGGCGACCGAGCACTACCGCCAACAGCAGCAGAACACCGAAACCCACCACCGCCAGACACACACCGATGCGCCAGCGCAATGTCGCAGCCGCTTCCTGTACGGTGCTGGTGGTGTTGGCTTTCATTTCCGCCGCTGTGGACTGCGCTGACTGCAGGCGCGAGCGCATGGCCGCCGCGCTGTCAGCCGCTGCGCCTTTCAGGCTGTCGCCCACCAGTTGATCGCTGCTGGCGATCAAGGCCGAGAAGCGCTTGTCCAGGGCCGCGAGATCGGTCTCCACCGATGCGGTCGAGACCCCCATCAGGACCTTGCCGATTTCCACGCCATTGGGGTTGATCGAGGCCTCGACGTAGAACACCGAAGGATCGTTCTTCGCTGCATCCAGTACCTTGTCGAGTGCCCGCTCGCCCTGGCCTTTTTCCAGCAATGCCTTGTTGATCGGGTTTTCCCGGTTGAGGTAGCGCGTCAGGTGCTGGCCGGTAGCGTCGTCATACACCACGAACAGTACATTGGGATTGCGCTGGGCCCGGCGGGCGAACTCGGAAAGCGTAGGAACGTCGTTGTCCCACATGGCACGGGGTGCGACCGAAGCCAGAAGCTGCGCCATGTCGCTGGCGGAGTCCTTCAGGTCCTTTTCCAGGGTCGAACGCAATTGCGCCTGCTCTTCCTTCAGTCGCGAGGACAAACCGGCCGTGAGGCGCTGACGTGTACTGGTAGAGAGGTTGTCCAGGCTGGACGTGACTTCACGCCCTGCCTGTTCTAGCTCAGCGGAAAGCTTTTGACTGTCCGCGCCCAGGCGCATGCCCAGATCGGCTTCCAGCGCGGTCACCGTGCTCCGGGTCAGGGCAACAGCCACCAGCACCTGCACCAAAAGGGCGATACCAAGGGTAACGAACACGGGCCGCAACAAACGGCTTTGTAACAATGAGAGAACGGCCGACATCTGAAATCCCTCTGCTTTGGCGCCATTAAATTGATAGCACGCCGGAAGCAATGCTTTTTTAATGTTCGCAGCAAAGGTCATGCCGTCCAGCAGGCATAAACGACAAAGGGCCCAATTAAGGGCCCTTTGTTTTTTACATCAACGACTTATCAAGCAAACGGATGACGCAGAACGATGGTTTCGTTGCGATCCGGGCCCGTCGAAATAATGTCGATCGGCGCGCCGACCAGCTCTTCGACACGCTTGATGTAGTTACGCGCAGCCTGCGGCAGTTCTTCCAGGGTCTTGGCGCCCAGGGTCGACTCGCTCCAGCCCGGCATTTCTTCGTACACCGGCTCCAGGCCGATGTAGCTGTCGGCGTCGGTCGGTGCGTCGATCACTGCACCGTCAGCGTTTTTGTAGCCAACGCAGATGTTGATGGTTTCCAGGCCGTCCAGTACGTCCAGCTTGGTCAGGCACAGGCCCGAGATGCTGTTGACGTCGATAGCGCGACGCAGGATGACGGCATCGAACCAGCCACAACGACGGGCACGGCCGGTGGTCGCACCGAACTCGTGGCCACGCTTGGCCAGGAACGCACCCACATCGTCGAACAGCTCAGTCGGGAACGGACCCGAACCCACACGGGTGGTGTAGGCCTTGGTGATGCCGAGGATGTAATCCAGGAACATCGGACCCACGCCCGAACCGGTCGCGATACCGCCAGCGGTGGTGTTGGAGCTGGTGACGTACGGGTAGGTACCGTGGTCGATGTCCAGCAGGGAGCCCTGGGCACCTTCGAACATGATGTCTTTGCCGGCGCGACGCAGGTTATGCAGCTCGGCGGTGACGTCCAGCATCATCGGCTTGAGCAGCTCGGCGTATTCCATGCACTCATCCAGAGTCTTCTGGAAGTCGATGGCTGGCTCTTTGTAGTAATTCACCAGTACGAAGTTGTGGTAATCCAGCAACTCGCCCAGCTTGGCGGCGAAACGCTCGCGGTGGAACAGGTCGCCGATGCGCAGGCCACGACGTGCAACCTTGTCCTCGTATGCCGGGCCGATGCCGCGACCGGTGGTGCCGATCTTCAGCTCGCCACGGGCCTTTTCACGGGCCTGGTCCAGCGCTACGTGGTAGGACAGGATCAGCGGGCAGGAAGGGCTGATACGCAGGCGCTCGCGCACCGGTACGCCTTTCTCTTCCAGCTTGACGATTTCCCGCATCAGGGCGTCAGGTGCAACCACCACGCCATTGCCGATCAGGCACTGCACGCCTTCGCGCAGCACGCCCGACGGAATCAGGTGCAAGACGGTCTTCTCACCGTCGATCACCAGGGTGTGGCCAGCGTTGTGGCCACCTTGGTAACGCACTACGGCGGCAGCATGTTCGGTCAGCAGATCAACGATCTTGCCTTTGCCCTCATCACCCCACTGGGTGCCCAGGACTACGACATTCTTACCCATAACACTTGTCCTCATTCGCGCAAACTTGGTGCCGGCTGCAGCCGGCGGGAAAACTCAAGAAGCCAGTGGCGATACTTGCCAAAGCCCGTTCTGCTGAATCAATTGCCGGTCGCAGTCCGCTTCACGGGCGGCGGCCAAAGGTTGTCCAGGCAAGGCCTGAACGACACGCTGACCCTCACTGCGCAACTGGCAAACCTGCTGCCAGAGTGCCGCATCCGTACTGTCAGGCATCCAGATACCGCCAGACGGTAGCTCGATCTCAGCACGCCCCAGGGTCACCAGGGTTTTCAAATCGGTGGAGAAGCCGGTTGCCGGACGCGCGCGCCCGAAGTCGGCGCCGATATCATCGTAACGACCGCCCTGGGCAATCGACTGGCCAACACCCGGCACGAACACGGCGAACACTACACCCGTGTGGTAGTGGTAACCGCGCAGCTCGCCCAGGTCGAAATACAGCGGCAGCTCAGGGAAACGCACGGACAGCCGCTCGGCAATCGCCAGCAAGTCGTCCAGCGCCGCCGTCACCTGTGCCGGCGCCTTGGCCAGACGCTCGCGGGCCGCAGCCAGCACTTCACGGCCGCCACACAGATCGACCAACGCGCGCAGCATGTCCGACAGGTCGGCAGGCAAGCCCTCGGTCAAGGTAATGACCTCATCGATGGCCTTGCGTTGCAATGCGTCGAACAACTGCTGCTCAACCTCACCGGACAAACCGGCGGCGCGGGCCAGGCCACGGTAGATGCCGACATGACCGAGATCCATGTGCACATCCGGCACATCGGCCAGTTGCAGCATGGCCAGCATCAGGCTGATGACTTCGACGTCGCTGCTCGGGCTGCCATCGCCGTACAACTCGGCACCCAATTGGATCGGGCTGCGCGAGGACGACAAGGCGCGAGGCTGAGCATGCAGCACACTACCGGCATAACACAGACGGCTCGGACCTTCGCGACGCAGGGTGTGCGCATCGATGCGTGCCACTTGCGGCGTGATGTCGGCACGAAAACCCATCTGCCGGCCCGATTGCGGGTCGATGACCTTGAAGGTGCGCAAATCCAGGTCCTGGCCTGCGCCGGTCAGCAGGGATTCCAGGTACTCGATATGGGGAGTCACGACAAACTCGTAACCCCAGCTCTGGAACAGATCCAACACCTGACGACGCGCGACTTCAATACGCGCCGCTTCAGGTGGCAGTACTTCTTCGATGCCATCTGGCAGAAGCCAGCGGTCTACCGTTGCCATTACGCCTTCCCCTTTATCCGGGCGGCCAGCCCTCGGCCGAGCCTTGAGTGAAGCAGAAAATGATTGCTTCGCGCATGAGCAACGAAGCGAAAAGCCTCTTACCGGCTTCGCTAACCACTTTCCTCGAAAAACCGTCGAGCCAATCGGCCCGGCATCTGCTTAAAAACAGCAATCAAACGTGCAGACGCAAAAAAGCCGGGAATTTCCCGGCTGCCGCATCATACACACGTTTTCCCAAAGGATCACCCCGCCAGAGGTTTTAGCCGCCCGGCGGGAGGATTCGGGTCAACGTCGTATCAAGGCTTGGCTTTTTCCAGGTAGTGGAAGAAGTCGCTGCTTGGGTCGAGGACCATGACGTCGGATTTGTTCGCGAAGCTTTCACGGTAGGCGCGCAGGCTACGATAGAACGCGTAGAACTCCTGATCCTGACCGTAGGCCTTGGAGTAGATCGCAGCAGCCTGGGCATCGCCATCACCGCGAACCTCTTCGGATTCACGATAGGCTTCAGCCAGCAACACGCGGCGTTGACGATCGGCGTCGGCACGGATGCCTTCGGCCAGCTCGTTACCCTTGGCGCGGTGCTCGCGAGCTTCACGCTCACGTTCGGTGCTCATACGCTCGAACACACTGCGGTTCACTTCTTTCGGCAGGTCGATGGTCTTGACCCGAACATCGACAACTTCGATGCCCAGCTCCTTTTCAGCCATCTTGTTCAGCGAAGAAGTAATGTCAGCCATCAGCGCATCGCGCTCACCGGAGACCACTTCGTGCAAGGTGCGCTTACCGAACTGGTCACGCAGGCCCGACTCCAGACGACGGGACAGACGCTCGTCGGCGATCTGCTTGAGGCCGGAAGTCGCGGTGTAGAAACGCTCTGCGTCCTTCACGCGCCACTTGGCGAAGGCATCGACCATCACGGCTTTCTTTTCCAGCGTCAGGAAGCGTTGCGTCGGTGCATCCAGCGTCATCAGCCGTGCGTCGAATTTACGCACCTGGTTAACGTAAGGCACCTTCACATGCAGACCCGGCTGGACGTCGGCCTGAACCACGCGACCGAACTGCAGCAACACCGCACGCTCGGTCTGAGCCACGATGTAGAAACAGTTCCAGGCAGCGATCGCCACAACGACGCCGACAATAAGGGCGATCAGCGATTTATTGCTCATCAGCGACTCTCCCTGGTACGTGCTTGCTGCTGCAGGTCTGCTGCCGCACGCACATTCGCTTCATTGCTGCTGGCTGCCGCGCCGGTCACCGGAACGCCGGTGTTGCGACCACTTTCGACCATTTTGTCCAGCGGCAGGTACAGCAGGTTGTTCTGGCCGTTCTTGTTGCCGGTCACGAGAACCTTGCTGGTGTTGCTGAAGACTTCCTGCATGGTGTCCAGGTACAGACGCTGGCGAGTGACTTCAGGTGCCTTGCGGTACTCGGCGACCAGCTTGGTGAAGCGATCGGCCTCACCCTTGGCGCGCGAGACGGTTTCGTCACGGTAACCATTGGCATCCTCAAGGATGCGCTGGGCCTGACCACGAGCTTCCGGCACGACGCCGTTGGCATAGGTTTCGGCCTGGTTGCGCGAGCGCTGCTCGTCTTCCCGGGCACGGATCACGTCATCGAAGGCTTCCTGGACTTCACGCGGTGCCGCTGCGCTCTGAACGTTGACCTGGGTAACGGTGATACCGGTACGGTAAGTGTCCATGAAGCGTTGCAGACGCTCCTTGATTTCGCTGGCCATCAATTCACGACCTTCGGTCAGCACCTGGTCCATTGCGGTGGAACCCACCACATGGCGCAAGGCGCTGTCGGTCGCGTGCTGCAGGCTGATTTCCGGCTGGTCGACGCTCAGCACGAAGTCCTGCAGGTTGCTGATCTTGTACTGCACGGTCAGCGGCACTTCGACGATGTTCTCGTCTTCAGTCAGCATCTGGCCCTGCTTGGTGTAGGCACGCTCACGCGTGACGTTTTCCAGGTACTTCTTGTCGATCGGCGGGAAGTAGATATTCAGGCCCGGACCCACGGTTTCGTAGTACTTGCCGAAGCGCAGCACCACGGCCTGCTCCTGCTCGTCGACGACATAGACCGCGCTGTACAGCCATACGGCGGCCAGCACGACCAGGCCGATGCCGAGCAGGCCGCCAAAGCCGCCACTCTTGCCCGGACCACCGCCGTCGTCACCACCACGTTTCTTACCACCACCGAACAAACCGTTCAGGCTTTCCTGCAGCTTTCGGAAGGCCTCGTCGAGATCTGGTGGTCCCTTGCGGTCGCCGTTGTTACGACGCTTGCCACCCCAAGGATCCTGATTATTCGAGTTGCCACCCGGCTCATTCCAAGCCATAGCGCTCTCCATCTGATAAAGCAAAGACGCACCCACGGCGCGCCGACCAATGCTACAGAATGCCTGTCACCACGGCACAACCGCTTTCTCAGGCTTTTATTGCAAAGTGTGTTGCTCGATGAATTCCATCGGTTGCAAACCTTCGCGGCTCACCAGCCGATTCAATTCGGCTCGTGGCAAACGAACGGCCAGTAAACTGATGCCTTCGTCATCGTGTTCTTCTTTCTGTACTGCACCAAGTTCGAAAAACTGCGCACGCAGTCGAGCAAATCGATTCGGCAAGCGCAAGGTCCCGACAAACAACTCATCGCCCAGCAGCTCGGCGACAGCCTGCTTGAGCAGGTCCAGGCCTGTACCATCTTTCGCTGAAAGCCAGACCCGCTGCGGTTTGCCATCGGCATCGCGCTGGATCTGCGGCTCCACGCCCTCGAGCAAATCGAGTTTGTTATAGACCTCCAGGATCGGCAAGTCTTGAGCCCCGATCTCTCCGAGCACCACCATGACCTGTTCAATCTGGGCCATGCGCTCGGGCTCATGGGAGTCGATCACGTGCAGCAGCAGGTCGGAGTTGCTCGACTCTTCGAGCGTAGCCCGAAAAGCCTCGACCAGCTTGTGCGGCAAGTGGCGAATGAAGCCCACGGTGTCAGCCAGCACGATCGGACCGAGATCATCGAGTTCGAGCCGGCGCAAGGTCGGGTCGAGGGTGGCGAACAACTGGTCAGCCGCGAAGACTTCGGAATCGGTTACCGAGTTGAACAGCGTCGATTTGCCGGCGTTGGTATAACCCACCAGCGAAACCGTCGGAATGTCCGCCCGTTTACGGCCACGGCGCGATTGCTCACGCTGGCTGCGGACCTTTTCCAGGCGTCCCTTGATCTGCCGCAGGCGAACCCGCAACAGGCGCCGGTCGGTTTCCAGCTGGGTTTCACCCGGACCGCGCAGGCCGATACCGCCTTTCTGCCGTTCAAGGTGAGTCCAGCCGCGAACCAGCCGCGTACTCATGTGCTCAAGCTGGGCCAGTTCGACCTGGAGCTTGCCTTCATGGGTGCGGGCGCGTTGGGCGAAGATATCGAGAATCAAACCCGTGCGGTCGATTACGCGACACTCGAAAATGCGTTCGAGGTTACGTTCCTGACTGGGCGTGAGGATGTGATTGAAAATCACCAGATCGACCTGTTCGGCCTGGACCAGGTCGCGCAACTCTTCGACCTTGCCGCTGCTGATCAGGGTTTTGGCGGTTGGCCGATGACGCGGCACGTTGAAAAACGCGACGGTCTCGGCGCCAGCCGAAATTGCCAGCTCCTGAAACTCCTGCGGATCTTCGCGCGCCTCAGGGTCCTGACCATCCAAGTGAACGAGAATGGCACGTTCACCACCACCGTGGCGCTCAAAGAACAAAGGAGACTCCTATCAGGCGTTACCTGGCTCAGCGTCACCTGCGTCGGATTCGGTTGCGCTAGGCAGACGAATTGGACGAACCGGCACCACTGTAGAGATCGCGTGCTTGTAGACCATCTGGCTAACGGTGTTTTTCAGCAGGATGACGAACTGGTCGAAAGACTCGATCGTGCCTTGCAGTTTGATACCGTTGACCAGGTAGATGGACACCCCAACTTTCTCTTTACGTAAAGTATTCAAGTAAGGGTCTTGTAGCGAATGCCCTTTTGACATGTGCCGCACTCCTTTAAGGATTCAATATAAAAAATAGGTAAACAGATGGCTTGGGCCGTCACACCCCCAAGGATAGACGGCAATTGCAAGGACTCAGCTCAATATGGAGATGGTCCCCAGGTATTTCAAGGCGCGTGGCAGATTGTCGCAATCCAGACTGTCCAGCCAATGCAGATCAGCCCAACTGCGCAGCCAGGTGAACTGGCGTTTCGCCAATTGGCGCGTGGCAATGATTCCACGCTCCTGCATCTCGGCTGACGTCAGCTTGCCATCCAGGTAGTCCCAGACTTGGCGGTAGCCTACTGCACGTATAGACGGCAACCCGACATGCAGGTCACCTCTTTTACGCAGGGCTACGACCTCGTCAATGAATCCCTGTTCCAACATTAAAGTGAATCTTTGTTTAATTCGCTCGTGCAGTACCTGGCGATTTGCCGGGGCAATGGCCAAGTTCGCGACAGTATAGGGCAATTGTTGCCGTCCCGAAGCGGCTGCTTCAGTACTTTGCGCAGATTGTTGCAAACGCAGGGCAGTCATGCTTTGACCACTGACACGATAAACTTCCAGTGCTCGACTGAGGCGCTGGGGATCGTTCGGGTGGATCCGCGCCGCGGACTCCGGATCGATCACTGCCAATTGCTCGTGCAAAGCTTGCCAGCCAAGGCGTGCAGCCTCTTCTTCGATTTGCGCGCGAACGTCGGGATCAGCCGCAGGCATATCGGCCAGACCTTCAACCAAAGCCTTGTAATAGAGCATGGTGCCACCCACCAGCAGCGGTATTTTTCCGCGTGCGGTGATATCCGCCATGGCTTCCAGGGCGTCACGGCGGAAATCCGCAGCCGAATAGCTTTCGGCCGGATCGAGAATATCGATCAGACGATGCGGATATTGCGCCAGCAGCTCCCGGGAAGGTTTGGCGGTGCCGATGTCCATGCCACGGTAGACCAACGCCGAGTCGACGCTGATCAACTCGCAAGGCAAGACTTTGCTGAGTTCGATGGCCAGGTCGGTCTTGCCGGCGGCGGTCGGGCCCATCAGGAAAATCGCAGGTGGGAGCTGGCTCATCAACGACCGCGCAAGAACAGTTTGTCCAGATCGTCCAGCCCCAGTTGGGTCCAGGTCGGTCGGCCATGGTTGCATTGACCGCTGCGTTCGGTGTTTTCCATATCCCGCAGCAGCGCGTTCATTTCCGGCAGGGCCAAACGCCGATTCGCACGAACCGCGCCGTGACAGGCCATGGTCCCGAGCAACTCGTTCAGATGCGCCTGGATGCGGTCGCTGGTGCCGAATTCCATCAGGTCGGCCAGGACGTCGGCGACCAGCCGGTTGGCCTCGGCCTGCTTGAGCAAGGCCGGAATCTGCCGGATCGCCAGGGTTTCCGGGCCCAGGCGCTGCAATTCAAAACCCAGGCGCTGGAACCAGGCCACATGCTCCTCGGCGCAATCGGCTTCACGCTGACTGACGGCCAGGGACTCCGGCACCAGCAACGGCTGGCCGCTCAGGCCTTCGCTGGCCATGGCGACTTTCAGACGCTCATACATGATCCGCTCGTGGGCAGCGTGCATGTCCACCAGCACCAGGCCCTGGGCGTTTTCCGAAAGGATGTAGATGCCCTTGAGTTGTGCCAGCGCATAACCCAGCGGCGGGATGTCGTCCTGCCCGGCCGGTAGCGCGACGGCATTGGCCTCGGGCAGCGGTGCAAAAAACTCGCGATAAGCGGCCTGCGCTTCGGCGACAGGCACACCGGACTGCGGACGCGGCGTGTATTGATACTGATAACCCGCGCCAGCTCCCGAACCTGCCGGCGGATTGAACGACGGCTGAGCCTGAGGCTGCTCCAGCAACGCATTGGCGGCCAGGCGCATTTCGCCCTGGGGTCCGAATTCACCGGCTTCGAGGCCGGTCGGCCGGACGATGGCCGTGGCAACCGGCGCCGCCAGATGATCATCCGGTCGCACATCGCCCAAGGCTCGGTGCAAGGTGCCGTAGAGGAAATCGTGGACCATGCGCCCTTCACGGAAACGCACTTCGTGCTTGGTCGGGTGTACGTTGACGTCGACGCCGGTCGGATCGACCTCGAAAAACAGTACGAAGGTCGGGTGCCGACCGTTGAACAGCACGTCGCGATAGGCCTGGCGCACCGCGTGGGCCACCAGTTTGTCGCGCACCGCACGGCCATTGACGAAGAAATACTGCAAATCCGCCTGGCTGCGGTTGAACGTCGGCAAGCCGACCCAGCCCCATAGATGCAGGCCATTGCGCTCGATTTCGATCGGCAGCGCCTGCTCCAGGAAACCCGGCCCACAAATTGCCGCCACGCGCCGGGCACGGGCCGCATCGTCGTGGGCCTCGTGCAGGCTGAGGATGGTCTTGCCGTTGTGGCGCAGATGGAACGCCACATCGAAGCGCGCCAGGGCCAGACGCCGGATCACTTCTTGCAGGTGATCGAATTCGGTTTTTTCGCTTTTGAGAAACTTGCGCCGGGCCGGTGTGTTGAAGAACAGGTCGCGCACTTCAACCGAAGTGCCCACCGGATGGGCCGCAGGTTGCACGCGGGGCGCCATGTCCCGGCCCTCGGTCTCGACCTGCCAGGCCTGATCGGCGTCACGGGTGCGCGAGGTCAGGGTCAGGCGCGCGACGGAGCTGATCGATGCCAGGGCTTCACCGCGAAACCCCAGGCTCATGACCTGTTCGAGGTCTTCCAGGTTGCGGATTTTGCTGGTGGCGTGACGGGCCAGGGCCAGCGGCAGGTCATCGGCGGAAATGCCACTGCCATCGTCACGCACCCGCAGCAGCTTGACGCCGCCCTGCTCCACATCGACGTCGATGCGTCTGGCACCGGAGTCGAGGCTGTTTTCCAGCAGTTCCTTGATCACCGACGCCGGGCGCTCAACCACCTCACCCGCGGCAATCTGGTTCGCCAACCGTGGGCTGAGCAGCTCGATGCGAGCGCTGTTGTTCACGACCTGATTCATTCTTTGGCCGCCAGTTCAGTGCCCGGAATGGTCAGGTGCTGACCGATCTTGAGCTCATCGCTCGACAGGTTGTTGGCGTTGCGCAGGGTCGCGGGCGACACCTGATAACGCACGGCGATCATCGCCAGAGTCTCGCCCGGGTTGACGCGATGGTCGCGTGGCCCCTGCACAATCTTGCCGGAGTCGCGCAGCCAGGCAATGTAAGTGCCCGGCGGCGGGTTCTGCTGGAAGAACTGGCGCACACCGCTGCTGATCGAACGCGCCAACGCCTGCTGGTGGTTCGATGCCGCGAGTTTCGAGGCTTCGTTGGCGTTGGAGATGAACCCGGTTTCGACCAGGATCGACGGAATATCCGGCGACTTCAGCACCATGAACCCGGCCTGCTCGACCCGCTGCTTGTGCAGTGGCGTAACCCGGCCAATGTTGCTCAGCACTTTCTGGCCAACGTTCAGGCTGGATGTCAGGGATGCGGTCATCGACAGGTCGAGCAGCACGCCGGCGAGCATGCGGTCCTTGTCATCGAGGCTGACGTTGCCGGCACCACCGATCAGGTCGGAACGGTTTTCGCTGTCGGCCAGCCAGCGGGCCGTCTCCGACGTTGCACCGCGATCGGACAAGGCAAACACCGAGGCACCGAAAGCGGCGGCAGAAGGCGCGGCGTCGGCGTGAATCGAGACGAACAGGTCGGCGCCTTTCTTGCGGGCAATTTCGGTACGACCGCGCAACGGAATGAAGTAGTCGCCGGTACGGGTCAGTTCGGCACGGAAGCCTTTCATGCCGTTGATCTGACGCTGCAATTCGCGGGCGATCTGCAACACCACGTCTTTCTCGCGTTGACCGCGAGAACCCGATGCACCCGGGTCTTCGCCACCGTGTCCGGCGTCGATCACCACAATGATGTCGCGCTTGCCGGCCGGGGCCGGTGGCAGCTTGATTGCAGGCTCCGCAGGCGTTACCGGCACGGCGGGCACCGTGGCGACCGAGGGTGCAGGCGCTGGAGGTGGAGCGGCATCTGCGGCGTTATCGAACAGATCGACCACCAACCGGTTGCCGTACTGGGCATTCGGCGCCAGGGAGAAGCTTTTTGGCGTCACGGCCTTTTTCAGGTCGATGACCACCCGCAGGTCGGTCGGCGTGCGTTGAGCCGAGCGCATGGCGGTTATCGGGGTGTTCGAAGTGTTGACGTTGAGCGGCGCACCGAGGGTCGCGCCATTGATGTCGATGACCAGGCGATCCGGTGCCGTCAGGGTAAAAACGCTGTGTTGCACCGGGCCGGTCAGGTCAAACACCAGTCGCGTGTTGTCCGGTGCCCGCCACAGACGAACACTGTTGACCTTCGTATCGGCCACAGCGTCGACGGTCACCGCCAGAAACAACACCCCTACGGCAGCCACCAACGCGCGAAAGCGCATACCTAACCCCATCATCTATATGAATTCCAATGCCAAAGCGGCACACCAGGACTCGCCACGCGAACCCTGGGATAAAATTTTCAGCGAACGTCCGCTGTCTTGCGGGCTAATGGTAATGGTCAGGTCGGGCTTTGGCAAAAAGCCTGCACCTTTCTCGGGCCACTCGATCAGGCACAGGGCATCGTCTTCGAAGTAGTCGCGAATACCGAGGAATTCCAGCTCTTCCGGGTCGACCAGGCGATACAGGTCGAAATGGAAAGCGCGAATGTCGCCGATCTCGTAGGGCTCGACCAGGGTGAAGGTCGGACTTTTTACCGCCCCGACATGCCCCAGACCGCGGATGATGCCTCGGGACAACGTGGTTTTGCCCATCCCCAGGTTGCCCTCAAGGAAGATCAGGCCATGGCCTTGGGTGATTCGGGCAATGCGTGCGCCAAAGTCGCTCATGGCCTGCTCATCGGCCAGGTACAGGGTTACTTCAGACACGGGGCTTGCTCCTCCAACAACTGACGAATGGCTGGAATAAGATCACTGGCCGCCAGCCCACGGCCCAATTTTCCTTGTTGTTCACCGGCATTGGCGTGCAGCCAGACCGCCAGGCAGGCCGCGTCGAATGCCGCCATGCCTTGGGCCAGCAGCGCGCCGAGCAAACCGGCCAGCACATCGCCCAATCCGGCAGAGGCCATCGCCGGATGCCCTTGATGACACAGCGCCAGACGCCCATCGGGATGGGCGATCAGGCTGCCGGCACCTTTCAGGACCACGACCGCTGTATATTTTTTGCTCAAGGCCTGGGCCGCCGCCGGACGGTCTGCCTGAACCTCGGCGGTGCTCATGCCAAGCAACCGTGCAGCTTCCCCCGGATGCGGGGTGATTACGCAGCCCTTGGGCAGGCTCACCTGCTCTTCGGCCAGCAGGTTCAACGCATCCGCGTCCCAGACTTGCGGCAGCGGCGCGTTGGCGGCGGCCGACAAAAGACTGCGCCCCCAAGCGGCCTGGCCCAAACCGGGGCCGACGACCAATACGGAAACTTTTTGAAGCAATCCCATCAACTGATTGGCTGACGAAGTACCCAGCACCATTGCCTCGGGCACTCTGGCCAAAGCGGCCGGGACATGTTCGCTGCGAGTCGCCACAGACACCATGCCCGCGCCGCTGCGCAGCGCACTTTGCGCGCTCAACAGGATTGCACCTCCGAAACCACGATCACCGCCGATCAGCAGCACATGGCCGAATCTGCCTTTATGGGAGGCCGGCGCCCGGGCCGCCGGACGCGGCAGGTTACCGGCCGTCAGGCGGAGTGCCGTGATTGCAGCGCCCGCAAGCAATTGCGGATCAGCGTGCAAGTCGTTGAACACCAACTCGCCGACCACATCCACTGCATCACCGGTGAACAATCCCAGCTTCAACCCGATGAACGTCACGGTGAGGTCGGCACACACCGCGCAGCCAAGCACACGACCGGTATCGGCACACAGCCCTGAAGGGATATCCACCGCCGCAACCGGCAGCCCGCTGGCATTGATCGCGGCGATGGCGCTGGCATACGGCTCACGCACATCGCCACTCAGCCCGGTGCCAAGCAAAGCATCCAGCACGATGCCGTGCAATCCGGATTGTGCTGTCCAAGGCTCGATGAGCACTTTTTCAGACAGCGCCTCGGCATGGGCCAACGCCGCGTCGCCCTGCAAGCGCTGCGGATCCCCCACCGCCAGCACCCGCACCGTCCAGCCGGCGCGCCGGGCCAGCGCCGCCACCAGATAACCGTCCCCGGCATTGTTGCCATGACCGGCCAGCACGCTCAGTTCGCTCGCCGTCGGCCATTGGCGGACGAGCGCGCGCCACGTTGCCCGCGCCGCGCGCTGCATCAGTTCGAAGCCTTTTGTTCCGGCCGCAATCAGGCTCGCATCGAGCCCTCGCACTTGCGCGGCGCTGTACAGCACGTCGGGTAATTCATCTTTAGTGTGCGGCATGCGTCTTCAGGCTCCGATGTCTGGCAGAATTATACGCACCTCAGCTCCGGTTTCTCTCGCCTCATGCCCGCTATTACCACAGACCTGCCTGCCCTCGCCCAATCCATCAAGGACTGGGGCCGCGAGCTGGGCTTTCAGCAAGTCGGCATCAGCGGCCTCGACCTGGCCGAGCATGAGCAGCACCTGGAGCGCTGGCTCGAAGCCGGTTATCACGGCGAAATGGACTACATGGGCGCCCACGGCAGCAAGCGCTCGCACCCGGAAGAACTGGTGCCTGGCACATTGCGCGTGGTGTCCCTGCGCATGGATTACCTGTCGGGCGACACGCAAATGGCAAAAACGCTCGCACAGCCGGAAAAAGCCTACGTCTCGCGTTACGCCCTGGGTCGCGATTACCACAAGTTGATCCGCAAACGCGTGCAGCAACTGGCGGAAAAAATCCAGGCCGAGATCGGCCCGTTTGGCTTCCGCGCTTTCGTCGACAGCGCACCGGTGCTGGAAAAAGCCATTGCCGAACAGGCCGGCCTGGGCTGGATCGGCAAAAACACCCTGGTCCTGAATCGCAAGGCCGGCAGTTATTTCTTCCTCGCCGAGCTGTTCGTCGACTTGCCGCTGCCGGTCGACCCACCTCACGCCACCGAACATTGCGGCCGTTGCAGCGCATGCCTCGACATTTGCCCGACCAATGCCTTCGTCGGCCCCTATGTGCTGGATGCCCGGCGCTGCATTTCCTACCTGACCATCGAACTCAAGGGCGCCATTCCCGAAGAGCTGCGCCCCTTGATCGGCAACCGGGTGTTCGGTTGCGATGATTGCCAGATCGTCTGCCCGTGGAACCGCTTTGCCCGTCCGTCCGGCGAAAGCGATTTCAAGCCGCGCCACAACCTGGACAACGCCGGGCTGGCGGAACTGTTCATGTGGGATGAAGACAAGTTCTTGAGCAGCACTGAGGGCTCGCCGCTGCGCCGGACGGGCTATGAAAACTGGTTGCGCAATCTGGCGGTGGGGTTGGGGAATGCGCCTTCAACGATTCCGGTGCTGGAAGCGCTGAAGGCGCGGCGGGATTATCCGTCGGAGCTGGTCAGGGAGCATGTGGAATGGGCGTTACGCCAACATGCCGAGCGACAGGCAACCCGGCCGTAACTTGCACCGTCACACACCGCTCAGGGATGCCCGCCGATTTGCAGGATCTGCACTTCATGGCTTTTGTCGTGGATCGCGAACGAAACACGGTCCTTGCCACCGATGCGCACCGTCCATTGATTGCTGGCACCCCCCAGCTTCTTGAAAAACGGGTCATCCATCAGTTCGGCCGCCTGCTTGGGATGAAGCCCCTGATCCAGACCGCCCTTGAACTTCTCCCATTCTCCCCGGTAGGCCGCTTTCATGTCCGACGGGATTGACTCGTCGCCGACACCGGTGCGCGTCCATCTGGCCGGGGTACCTGGACCACTTTCACCGGCCTGGGCTGCCTTCGCGGCTTTTCTGGCCCCCTTGCCCTTGATGATGCCCGAGGCTTTCCTGGCCTTTCCCATCCCGCTCGCCATCGCCTTGGCCGCCGCTCGCGGATCGCCGCTCAGTCCCGACTTATAGGCCCCGGCGAGCCTGTTGCCGGCCTTGACCGCACTTTTACCCAGCGCCCCCATACCGACGGCCGCGGACAATCCACCCGTGGCCAGGCTCGCCCAGCCAAGCGCCTGGCCAACGCCCGAGTCCGGCGCGATTTCATCCACGACAATCCCGGAAATCGCCAACCCGGTAGAAGCGGTGGCGAGCGCCATGCTCATCAACGCCAATGGTGTGGCGGCACCCATTGTGACGATACCGAGCGCCAGGCCGGCGATGGACAGGGCGATGCCCAATATCGACTCCCAAACGTGCCCGGTCGGGTCGATCCGGTTGATCGGATCGCCGGCGCAGTAGGCATAGGGGTTCAGGCCGCCAGCGCCGAACGGGCTCAGACTGTCGGGGCTGACAAAGCGCATCAGCGCAGGGCTGTAGGCTCGATAGCCATTGCCCAGCAGATACAAACCGGTCAATGGATCGAGTTGTTCGCCATTGAACCCCGACAGACTGAATAAACCACCCTCCGCCGGACGGTGCCCATAGGGGCTGTAGGCGATGGGACGGCTTTGCCCTCCCAGCGTCTCAAGGAGCACACTTTGTTGCTGATCGACACCCAGCAAGCTGATTCCGGCATCGACACCTTTACGATTCTGGCCCAGCAAAATGCCCGTCGGGCGTAACGAAGTAGAAGTGTCGGGACCACAAATCCCGATGATTTCCCGTCCATTCCGATAGAAGCGCTGAACCGACGTCCGCGAGGGTTGTGACAATTCAGCCAAACGGTCCCGGGCATCGTAGTGATAGCCACGCACCACCGTGCCAATGGCACTCGCCACCTGGGTTAATCGCCCCAGCGCATCGTAGGCGAGCCGGCGCCCCTGCTCGTCCATGGTCATCTGGCCGTTGGCGTCGTAATGCAACACGACCGGCGCCGGGTAGTCAGGATGGCTGTTGCGAATCCCCGTCAGTTGGGTCGGGTCGCTGGCACTGAATTCGAACGATGCGAGGTTGTTGCCGCCGGGAAACTCGGTCTCCAGCGTCACGATGTTGTCGAATGCGTCGAACACGTAGCGCTGGCGGATGATTTCGTTACCCTGGGCATCGCGTGGTCGTTGCGTACCCGTGCAGGCATAGAGACCGAGCCGGCCGCGTGAGTCATACGTGAATTGTTCACTGCGCAACACTTCATCGCCCTGTTTCAGGGTCTTTTGCGCCAGTTTTCCCGCAAGGGTGTAGCTGGATGACAGGACTTGGGTAACACCGACGCCGGTATCGAATGTACGTGACGTTTCACGTCCCAGATCATCGTAGGCCAGGCGCGTCACCAGCGAGCCTTGACCATCGATGGCTTGCGCCTCGACGGTCGCCAGTTGACCCAATGCGTTGTAGGCAAACGTGGCTTTGAGCGCAGGTTGCTCAAAGGACCGCGGGCGGCCCGCGTCGTCGTAGTCGGTCTTGTGTGCGTCGCCCAGCACATCGGTGTAACTGAGCGGGCGACCACCCAGGGTATAGGTGTAAGAGGCAGTCTGTCGGCTCGGTCCGATCTTCGACGTTTCACGCTTGAGGCGCCCGGAGCGGTAATACTCCAGAACGGTTTCGCGCCCCTGCTCGACACACATCGTCAATTCGCCGAGTCGCGGATGATAGTCGAAGCGGGCGAGCAAACCGGCCACCTCGCGCTGAGTCATGCGCCCACCCAGATGGCGTTCATAGCGGTACTCGATCCGCTCACCACCGGGCAGTTGCTTCCAGGCCGGCTGGCTGAAACCGGCGTCGTATCCGGCGCGGATTGTCCGCCCGCCGCAACTGCTCTGAATCAGCCGCCCAAGTCCGTCAAAGCGTTGCTGCCCGAGGCTGCGACCGTCTACGGTGACTTCAATGGGCAATGACTCATCACTATGGGGCGCGTACTCGGTCTGCACCGCATGACCATCGGGCAGCAGGCTGCGGGTCAGCCGATCAAAGGCATCATATTCGTAAGTCGTCCGGTTACCGACCGGGTCAACCTGCGCAACACTACGTCCCAGACCATCGTACTCATACTGGCGTTTGCCCTGACTTTGCGCGCCGGTATCAAACAGTTCGACGCTCTCGGGTTTGCCGAACGCATTGTAGAGGGTGACCGACTTGCCCATCCCGTCCTGCCAACTCGTCTCCCGCCTGCCGACAGGGTCATAGTCGCGATGTTCCACACGGCCATCGGCATGAACCGTGGTTTTGACCTGGCCCCAGTCATCGAATACGAAGCCGGTATTGAGCGTCCGCTTCTGGCCCGGCCACCAATCGGTCAACACTTCGTGGGTCAGTTGTCCGAGCCTGTCGTAACGCGCAGCGTAAATCTGCCGGAATTCACCCGAAATTGAATGATCGACATCTTGCTCCTCGATGGCGATCACTCGCCCCAGGCCGTCGTAGCAGGTCCTTTGCAGGACGCCGTTGGCGTCGGTCATCAGCGTCATGGCGGGCACTCCAGCGCCCTTGGCCAGTTCATATTGCGTGCTGCGCGTGACCGTAAAGGCTGAACCGGATGCAACGGTTTCGCTGAGCACGCGCCCCAGGCGATCGTAGGTGTAATCGACTCGCCCTTCATCTTCACTTTGCTCGGAAAGCTTCAACCCATTGAGCACCGAAAACGTCAGGGTTGAAGATCTGCGGGTGCCGTCGAAGCCGATCTGAATGCTTTGCAGATCAAGCTTCGTGCCATCGAGGTTGTAATGAAATTCGGTTGTAGAGGCCTGGCCGTTTCGGATGACGGTCTGCTTTTGCAGCAAACCGTGACGCAAGGTGTCTGCCGGCAGATCGACATAGGCCAGAGTGGTCTGTGAGCGCAGGTTGTCGGCGACAGTCGTTCGCTCATAAAAAGCCTTTTGCTCCAGAACCACATCGCTCCCGGTCAACCCGGCCTCGCCAAGCATCCGGTAGCGATAACGAACCAGCGTGCTCGCAGCCTCGGCAAAACCGCGCGCTGGGAGTACGGTTCTTTGCTTTTCGAAGCGCACAAACCCCAACGGATCGGCGGGACACCCTTCAGCCCCGTCCGCTGGATAAAACTCCGAAAGGGTCGTGACCCCATTCGCCGCCACATGCTTGAGCAGATTCCCCCAGGCATCGAACTCGGTCCTGATCACTTCCTCGCGAGAAGTTCCGCTCCTGCGATCGGCATAGCGCAGCGTCTGGACACTGGGCAGTCGAAACTGCGCGGGTTGTTGATCGAAGCGCTTGCCAGGTTCCTGGTGATATTCGATCGACTGGGTCGTAACGCTCTGATTGCAGGTCGTCACTTGCGAGATCAACAGATGAAACTTGTTATAGGTTCGTTTGATGGACTGGTGCACAACGGCCCCGGCCATTAGCGTTTCCGTGGAGTCGTATTGGTAATCCGACGAACTCTGGTAAAGCGTATCGCCGTCCGGTGACCAGTGGATATCGTCGTCATCGAAGCCAAGGAAATTGCGCCCGGAAAAGGCGTAGTTCGTCGTTATCGGAGGCTGCTGCTGCCCAGGAAACAGGGTGTGGGAAATCACATAAGGCATGGCACGCATCGGCGCACCCGGTGGAAACCGATGACCGTCATCCTGGTAGTTGATGAGTTCGCGAGCGCCCAACGGCGAAGTAATCTGCGTCAGGCAATGGAACCCGCCGATGGGTTCGTGGGTGAACGACCAGACGCCACCTTCCGGCAAGCGAACGGAGCCCACGCCGTCGTTGAACAACATTAACGCAAAAGTCGCCGCCCACTCAGTGCCGGGATTCTGCGTCAACATCACCTGGCCGGGCGTGCGGGAAATACTTAACAACGTCCGTCGGGCGTCCCGCACCGCTGACAACACCGGCTGACCATTGATCGCCGTGTAATCGAACAGAATCGCCGCGCCATTGGCGGCAACGATCTTTGTCGACACCGCCAGATCGCTACCGCCATAAACGCTCAGTTCCTCGCGCAAACCACTTTTATGCACAACGTCAAAGCGCCCAGGGCCAAGACGCCGGACCTTGAGCGTTTCGAGTTTCAACTCATCAAAAACCAGTTGTGTATTCGTCTGCCGCGCCTTGTAGCGATCGCCTCCCGACAGCGTGAGCATGCCGCTGGCGACATCGTAACGGGTCAGTGCCAGCGACCAGCCTTTACCTAAACCGTCGTCGCTGCCATTGAGTGGATTGAAAAACAGCCTGACCGGCAGGGACGGGCCGTTCATGACGCCGGAGGTCAACTCCCCCAACATCAGGGAGCAGGTGTAAACACCCGTACGAGGATCGACGCCGCCGTCCAGAAACCCATCAAAATTAAATGCATTGGAATGAAGACTTGTCTGCTTGACCGCCATTTGAACTCCTTTCAAATGTCATGAATTGATTATTTCCTGGCAAGAGAGAACCCGCTCAACTTCGATTCAACAGAAATTCGCTATTTTGTATATCAACAACCAGCGAAAAGTTATGGGCGTTACCGAACTCATCAATCGCGGCAAACATGAAAGGAGCAAGCCGGGGCTCTTCAAGACTGGATTTATACTCCGATGGCACTCCTTTAAAAGCCACCAACTCTCCGACACGTGGACTGACCGGCAGTTGAAAACCGATAATATCGACACTTTTCGCCCGCACAGGCAGCATCACCCCCGTAAAAGACCTTGGGCGGGGATGCGACAGGATCATACCGGTGTAGCAGAACTTTACCGGCCACCGGCTCGACTCGCCGTATTGACGGGTTTCCCAATCAATTAATTTTATCTGCTGCCCACCCGGATAAAGGCCCAGGTCATAACGAAACAAGCTGGCACCACCAAAGGTGCCGTAAACTTCCTGCGACTTCCAGGTAAACAGGTCAGGGCTATATTCGGGGCTCCGTTCCGCGACAATCACAATGCTTTTGTTAATCTTCCCACCGTCCGGATTAACGCTGTTGTTACTCCTGTAAACCTTGCCCTGCACCGTCACTTCAGCGGCAATTTGCAATTGCCCTGCCTCTGAAGACGAGACCCAGAACTCAAGAGGAGTCCCCGTACTGCCACCAGCGCCCCCTGATGAATAAACGGCACCCGGCATCTCGTGGGTGTATCTGTTTTCCTGGGTGCCTGCATTCCAGCCAGGCATTGGTTGGCCCGTGTAGGCCTCACGGGCCAACGGCTTACCGTCGTGAAACCGGATCAGCCGTGTACTGATCAAGTCCGGATAATACGCTAGCGGCACCGGGGTACCCGATTCGTCGACAGCCTCGACAAATACCCAGACCCGGGCCTGCATTCTGCCGTTGGCAAAGATTTTTTTTGACTCGATCCCGGGCACTTCAAAGCGCACGTCCAGGCGCGAGAGTCTGATTGCCCCCTGAACAGCAAGATTGGTTTTTCCATCACTCATAAATCCGCCTTGTTACCGATCTATATTGGTATTGATTGACCTTGTATTGCCAACCTTGAACCCGCCAACTTGCGAAAACAAACTTCGCAAGCTGGCGACGATCAATAACAAAGACCCGCCATCAACTCAACCGACGCACGACAACCCCTGAAACAGCCGCAGTCATTACCAGCGACAAACTTATTACGCTTCGTTTCACCACATCTAAAATCACAAACAACAGAATTCAGCCTTCTTCATCGGACACTTCACTAAAACTATCCAATCCACTGTCGTCCGACTCTGTTTCGCTATCAAGATCACTGTCCCCCAGCACTTCGGCCGCACCATCAATCTGAATCAATAGTTTTCTATCAAGACTGGAATTCTCATCATATGTCGCAACACGTTGTTTGCTGGACTCATTCAATGGATTGTCACCAAAGTTATATTCGACATCTCGCACATCATCAACTTCAAACAACTCGTCTGGCAGTTCCACTATTCGATTCCCGCTCAAGTCGGCATAGCGCAGGCTTTCCAGATGAAACAGCCCGCCCGGCACATCTGTCAGCCCTGTTGAACCGAGCCGCAACTCCTCCAGCCTCTTCATGTGTCCAACATAAGGCGCGTACCCCAACGGGTTGTTATCCAGATCAAGCCTTTCAAGTCGCTCCATGTGCGCCAGACCTTCCACGGACGCCTCGTTCAAACGCAGGTTGCAATCCTCGAGATTCAGAGTGGTCAGTTCGCGCATGCGAAAGGTTTCGCCGGGAAACTCATCGAGTTGAATACCCTTGATGGTCAGAAATTTCAGATCGGCAAAATTTTTGAGAAAGTCACCCGCGCGCAGGGACGGACTGTCGTTGATCAAAAGGAATTCGGAAACATGGCTAAAGTCCGCCGATATCCTTGGCAGCTCGCCGAGAATGTCCAGCCGGGAAAAAAACCGCTGTGTGTCGAAAGGATTGTTGTCAGTCAGTTGCCGACGCCAACTTGCCTGTATTTCTTGAGCGAAGAGCCCCCGGCGCTGACGCTGCAGGGTGATTTGTTCGGCGGTCAGCGTCATGCCGGTCTGCGGATGGGTCGACGGGACATCGGCAGACCAGGCCCCCAGCTCATTGACCAGCGTAAGGTATTCGCTTTCCAGACGACCCAGCGCCCGCAATGGATCAGTCGCCAGCCGCTCTCGACGTACGGATTCCAGTGCGTCCTCTGCGAGTGTGGGAAACAGCCGTCGAAGGCGCCGGGTGAATGACGCCGTCTCCACCGGTTGGCTATCGCCGCCGCCCAGCAGATAACCGGCGCGGCCGACAGCCAGCCTCATTGGCGAGCGACCGTCGGGCGCCAGCGGCGGTTGCCCGAACAGCGCCCGAAGCTCGGGACGCGGCAAAAGCGCTTGGCGCCTGAGTGCTTGTTCGAGTTCGCGCCCCTGGCCGACATGCGGCAGGCCCAGAGCCTCGCGCCTCGCCAGTGGAAGTGCATGCTGAATCGCCCCAAACAAGTCGTCCAGACCATGCAGTTGTTCGCCCCGCTCATCGTAGGCCTCGTAGAGCCCCTGCTGCCTGACCAGCACTTTCCGAATCGGCGCGTCGACCGCTCCGATGCTGTCCAGCAACACGCCTTCGAAGTGTCCATCACGCACCTCCAGGCGAACATCGGCGTTCCAGCCTTCCAGGGTTTGGAGCATGTGCAAGGCCAGCCGGTCGGTGTCTGCGCTGGAAAACGCGTGCAGGTAAAGCCCTTCACAGGCGTGGCCAAGCCGTAACTCGCGCAAATAAAACAACACCTCATGCGCCATGCGCTGCGGCATTCCGGGTCGGTTATGCAGGTGCAGTCGTTCGGCGACACTGGCTTCACGCCATAGTTCTTGCGCAATGGTTCGAGGCAGCTCAGGAAAAATCCGGCGCATCAGCTGCGTCTCTGCGTCCGCCGCCGATTCGAACGCCTCTTCCATAATCGTGAACAACGACGTCCGCTGTTCTTCTGCCCATCGGGCCATCCTGCCGCGCAGCAATGCGGCTCGAACATGCCGCGCAGGCAGCGCGTCGCCCGGTGCCGGGCTCAAGCCCAGCAGTTGTTTCTGCTCGCGCTCGCCAAGGACGTCCCACAGGGTTTCCACCTGATGGCCTTCGGGCAGACTGACTTGCTGCATCTGCAACAGACGCCTTTGCATTAGAACGTCAGCCCTGGCATGGACGCCCGGGTCAGGGCTGAGCATTTGCTCTCGAAAAACCTGAATGCGTTGATCGAGTCTGAACCTTCGGATCGTATCTTCCAGCAAGGCCGGCGGGCGACGTGCGTGAACGTGCAAGTGCCGCAACATGGCTTCGTCAATACCGCTGACCGCCAGGATGCGTCGCGCCGTCTCGTCGGAAAATTCCGCAACCGAGTGCCCCAGACGCCGGAAAAGCTGCGCGCCTTGCCATTCCATCGGACGCTCGACTTCATGCGCCCAGGCGCCGGCTCCATTGTGTATAAGTTGCGGCCGATAGGCGTCCGGCCGCTGCGCGTGACGTATGTGATAGGCACTGCCCTCAGCGTCGGTGCCCACTTCATAAGTGCGGCCCTCAAGTATCAGCAGGCTCCTGCCCGCCTGATGGTGCAGACCCCATTCATCAGGCGCCGACCCTGTGGGCGGCGAAACACCTTGTTCATAAGGCTTGAGATCGGGATTCCATAAGCGCGTGCGGCCATCGTCCAGCACTACTGGCTTGAGCCCCTCGACAAATGCCGAAGACTCAATGGCCAGCACTCTTCCGACCACAGCGCCCGCCACCCCGAAAGCGCCCAGTTGCGCCAGGTTTTCGGCGATGGCCAGCAGGTGATCAGCGGCCTCGGTCAGTTGCCCCTCGGCCCAATCGACAATGCCGGTAAAGGTTTCATCCAGCAGTTGGTAGGCGATGTAAGTCAGCATCAGTTCGCCCACAAACGGTACAAAGGGCATCACCACCAGGGTGGCAGCCTGCATCACGATGGATGCCACGCGCTCAAGGTTGTCCCACAGCGCCCAGCGCGACTGGCGGTCTTCGTCTGCGGTAGGCACGGCGATGATTCGGGCGTCATTGAGGATTTTGTTGAGTTTGTCCTGGTACAGCCATTGCCACGGATTGCCTTGAATCCGGTGCATCTCAAAACGTAACCGGGGATTTTCGACTGGCGTACGGCGCCAGGCAGGTTGCGGGGCATCGGGTTGCGATGGGTGCCACGTCATCTCGTTCAGTTGTTGATCGAGTTCAGCAAAAAAATACCCGCGCTGTTCATGGGCAATAAACCGCGCAAAGAAGGCCTGATAGGCCGATGAGCGCAGCTGCCCGGTCAATGTCGCCCTGAACGCCAGGGTCGAGGGGTATTCTTTGATCGGATGTTGCGGATCATCGGGAATGTAGACCACCAGCGGCTCGACTCCGGCAGCACGTTCGAGATCGCCCGCCAGCACCATGATTCCGGTCAACCTGGCCGACATGATCTGCAACTGGTAGCCGCGCAACACCTGGCTCCCGGTGCCCTCCAGCAATTGCAGCAACGCGTCCTGAGAGCCCGCACCGATATCTCCTTTCATCCGCGCAAGAAGCACGGCAGCCCTGAAGCCATCGCTTTGACTGGTCTTGACCCGGTACTGCAGCATCGCTTTGGCCACTGCGTCGGTGGGTAATAGCAGTGCTTCCAGTTGTCGTGAGTATTGGCCACCGATATCCAGGTCACGGCACAGCGAAACAAAGGCATCGATATTCATCTGCCCATTGATTGCTAATACATTGAAGTGCCCGTGACTATCAGGCTCACTGATAAAACAGGATGCACGATCAAAGTAATTCGCAGCCGACTCTCTTTTCTCGAAGTTGTTCAGGGCGGCATCGAGTAGAGACAGTGTCTTGACTTGATAGCCCACTAAAATGCCTTTGGGCAAATAGAGCCGCAGGTACGTTCGGGTGACATCCAGTTCAACGCCAAAGCGATCTTTCAGCGCTTGTCGCAGCAAAGGCTCGGCAAACCGACGGACATCGGCGAGCGCTTCGAACATCCTGTCGAGCCTGGCCTGTGACATCCAGGCGGCCCTGACGGCCTGGGCCAGCGCAGCGTGTGAAGCTGCAGACGCCGCCCCATACCAAGGAGCAATGGCGACTGGAGTCTGGCGCAGCGCCAAGCGTCTGTGGGGGGATGCCTGGATCAGCCAGTCAGGGATTTTTTCTTCGATGAGCCGTCGATGACGATGACCAGAACAATGTTCATCACATACGTTTTGCATACAGGCAGCCTATAAACCGAAATGAACTTTCAGCTTATAAAAATCAGTCACCCGCCAAGTATTAGATAGTTACCGCACCTGAGCTTTTAATTGATGCCATGCAAACTTTAGGACTCATCGTTATAAACGAACTTTGGCATATCCCAATGGAAGCGGATGGCCAGCAAGCGCAGCAGAAAGCCACCGAACAGGGTAATTAGAATCGATTGCTCACCGGGTAACTGCAGGTAGATGCACAACATGTAACACCACGCCGCCGAAAACGACACACTGGCGTAGAGTTCGCGCCGGAAGATCAGCGGAATGTCGTTGCAGAAAATGTCCCGCAGGATGCCGCCGAACACCCCGGTGATCACGCCGCTGACCGATGCCACCAACATGCCATGGCCCATTTCCAGGGCGGTGATGCAGCCGATCAGGGTGAAAGCCACCAGGCCCATGGCATCGAGCACCAGAAACAGCGAGCGCAAATGGCGCATCCAGCGCGCCGTGAACACCGTGATCATCGCGGCAGCCGTGGTCAGTACCAGGTATTCCGGGTGTTTGACCCAGGTCAGCGGGTAGTGCCCGAGCAACACATCGCGTACCGAACCGCCACCCAGCGCCGTGACACAAGCGATCAGCACCACACCAAACCAGTCCATGCCGCGCCGGCCGGCAGACAAGGCGCCAGTCATGGCTTCGGTGGTAATGGCGATCAGGTAGAGCATCAGCAGCATGGTGGCGGTCCTTGCAGAAAGGCGCGCAGTCTACTCAGTTCACCCAGGCACCAAAAGAGGGCAAGTAGAGAACCAGTGGCGAGGGCTTGCCCCCGTTGGAGCGCGAAGCGCTCCCCGGCATTCTGTCAGTTACACCGCATTCACTGGTTTTACGACGGCTGCGCAGCCGAACGGGGGGAAAGCCCCCTCGCCACAGAGGCTTTTACTGCTGCTCGCTCGCCTTGATGAAATGCTTGCGGTAGTGCTGCAATTCAGCGATCGATTCGCGAATGTCGTCCAGCGCCAGGTGAGTGCTGCCTTTCTTGAAGCTGTCACGCACGTCCGGCGCCCAGCGTGCGGCCAGCTCTTTCAGGGTCGACACGTCGAGGTTGCGGTAATGGAAGTAGCTTTCCAGGGACTTCATGTGGGTATAAAGGAAGCGACGATCCTGGCAAATGCTATTGCCGCAAATTGGCGACTTGCCCTTCGGCACCCACTTTTCCAGGAAGGCGATGGTTTCGGCTTCGGCTTCGGCCATGCTGATGCGGCTGTCACGAACCCGCTGGGTCAGCCCGGAACCGCCATGTTGACGGGTGTTCCACTCGTCCATGCGAGCGAGGATTTCGTCGCTGTGGTGAATGGCGATCACCGGGCCTTCGGCCAGGGTGTTCAGGTCACTGTCGGTGACGATGGTGGCCATTTCGATGATGACATCGGTATCAGGGTTCAGACCGGTCATTTCCAGGTCGATCCAGATCAGGTTCTGCGGGTTTTGCATGTGTCGGCTCCTAGGCAATGCTGCGCAGTTTAGCCTAGGCCGGTGGCCGGGCGTGCTAAACTCGCGGCCGTTTTACCTAATCGCTGCATTCTTTATACGGAACACCCATGGCCAAACGCCAACTCAATCGTCGTCAAAACTGGCGCATCGAAAAGATTCAGGGCGAACGCGCCGCCCGCGCCGCCAAACGCGAGTCCTCGGCTGTCGAGGCACTTGAGGGTGGCGACCTGGGCCCGGAACAGCACGGTCTGGTGATCGCGCACTTCGGTGTGCAGGTCGAAGTCGAGGCCCGCGACGGCGAACTGGCCGGCCAGGTGTTCCGTTGCCACCTGCGCGCCAACCTGCCGGCGCTGGTGACCGGCGATCAGGTGGTGTGGCGCGCCGGCAACCAGGGCATCGGTGTGATTGTGGCGCAACTGCCCCGCAACACCGAGCTGTGCCGCCCGGACAGCCGAGGCCAGCTCAAGCCGGTGGCGGCCAACGTCGACATGATCGTCATCGTGTTTGCGCCGCTGCCCGAGCCCCACGCCAACCTGATCGACCGTTATCTGGTGGCGGCCGAGCATGCGGGCATCAAGCCGCTGTTGTTGCTGAACAAGTTCGACCTGATCGATGAAAACAACGCGCCTGCGCTGAATGCCTTGCTCGCGGTTTACCGTACCCTCGGCTATCCGGTGCTGGAAGTGTCGGCGCACCACGGCAACGGCATGGAGCAATTGCAGGCACAACTGGACGGGCGCATCAGCGTGTTCGTCGGCCAGTCCGGTGTCGGCAAGTCGTCGCTGGTCAACAGCCTGCTGCCGGATGTCGAAGCCCGCGTCGGTCCGCTGTCCGAGCTGTCCGGTCAGGGCACCCACACCACCACCACCGCGCGTTTGTTCCACTTCCCCGGCGGCGGTGAGTTGATCGACTCTCCGGGTATCCGCGAATTCGGCCTGGGCCATGTCAGCCGTGCCGATGTCGAGGCCGGTTTCATCGAGTTCAACGATCTGCTTGGCACCTGCCGCTTCCGCGACTGCAAGCATGACCGCGAACCCGGTTGCGCCCTGCTCAAGGCCCTTGAAGACGGCCGCGTGCAGCAACAACGGATGAACAGCTACCGCTCGATCATCGCCAGCCTGCCGGAAAACGGCTACTAAACAGACGTGTCGGCCACCCTGACTACGGCGGGGCGGTCGGCGGCTGGTTCTTTCCCCCCCCACTTAAACATCAGATTTTTCTGTAAGGCTTGCGCACGCCTGCTTGTAGGGCATTTCTCTTTCCGCCCCCGCCCCTTGTAGCTGCCCTGTAATCGCCTAAGTTCAAACCCTCTTCGCACTCCAGCGACACCGAGGGACACCCATGCAAATCTACCATCTGTTCATCAGCCACTCGTGGAACTACTCCGACGCCCACGACAATCTCGTGCGCCTGCTCAACGCCAAGCCTGGCTTCACCTACAAGAATTTTTCGGTGCCACCGGACAACCCGATTGTCGGCGCGAAAACCGACAAACAACTTGAGGAGGCCATCGAAAACATGATCCGCCCGTGTTCGGCGGTGCTGATCATGGCCGGGATGTATTCCACCTACAGCAAGTGGATCAACAAGGAAATCGAGATCGCCAAGCGCATGGGCAAGGTGATCATTGCGATCAAACCGTTCGGCGCCGAGCGGATCTCCACGGTGGTACGTGATGCGGCACATGCCGAATGTGCGTGGAACACCAACAGCATCATCAATGCCATTCGCCAGCATACGGCGGTGTAACCATGCGCAAGGGACTGTTTATCGGCATCAACGACTACACCCATGTGTCGCACCTGAGCGGTTGCTGCAATGACGCCATGGCCATGGCATCCGTGCTGAAGACCGACGCCAACGTCGATCCGAACTTCAAGAACATCGTGCTGACCTCCGCCGAGGACTACCTGAGCCGGGAAAAACTCGAGGAGCAGATCCGCGAACTGTTTTCCGGGGACTGCAACGTCGCGCTGCTGTACTTCGCCGGCCACGGCAGCTTCGACGCCGACACCGACGAAGGCATGTTGATCCCGCAGGATTACAAGAGCGCCAAGGACGGGATTCGCCTTAGCGACATTCTCAACTGGGCGAGCAAAGCCACGAAGATCAAAAACAAAGTGATCATTCTCGACTGTTGCCAGAGCGGCTCGGCCGGCGAGCTGCGCGCCTTGCGCAGTGAGGGCAGCGTGGTCGGCGAAGGCATGACCATTCTGACTGCCTGCAAAAAGGAAGAGCCGGCGATGGAGGGCGTGCAACATGGTGTGTTCACCGGTTTGTTGCTCCAGGCCCTGCACGGTGGTGCAGCGAACATCCTGGGCAAGATCACGCCCGGCAGCCTCTATTCGTTTGTCGACAATGCCCTTGATGCCTGGGAACAGCGCCCGGTGTTCAAGACCAATGTGTCGCAGTTCATTTCCCTGCGCGAAGTGTCGCCGCTGATCCCCAAGGAAATCCTGCGCAAACTCCCCGAATGGTTTGCCGAAGCCGAGTCGGTGTACCCCCTCGCGCCCAGCTTTGAACCCACCGAACCGGAATTCAACCCGGAACACGGCGAGGTCTTCGCCCAGCTGCAAAAGTGCAACCGCCACAGTCTCATCGAACCGGTGGACGCCGAGCACATGTATTACGCCGCCATTCACGCCACCGGCTGCCGCCTCACCGCCCTCGGCGCCTATTACCGCGAACTCGCGATCAAGGGACATTTCTGATGCCAGTATTTATCAGCTACCGCCACATGGATCGCGCCCACGCGGTCAAAATCAACACGCGCCTGATGCAGGCCAGCATCAAGACCTACCTCGACGTGCTGGATGCCGAATCCCAGACCACCGACGACATCACCGGGGTGATCACCCGCAACATCAGCGAATGCACGCACCTGCTGGCGGTGGTGTCGGAGAAAACCGCCCTGTCCTGGTGGGTGCCGTTCGAAATCGGCGAGGCGACCATCACCAACCGGCGTATCTGCTCGTTCAAGACCGGCCCGGCAGAACTGCCGCTGTACCTCGATAAGTGGCCGAAGCTGACCAGCGACCGGGACATCGAGTTCTTTATCGATGCCTATCGAAACGAGGCGACGCTCAAGCGCTCGATGTCGCTGGAGTCGGTGACCGGCAGCGAGTCGGTGCGCAGCGTTAACAAATCCAATGCGGATCGCTTCCACGCCGACCTCAAGTCCCGAATCATCCGTGGGTTCTAGTGCAGCCAACACCGATAAAAAAGCCGACATCGCTGTCGGCTTTTTTGTGCGTCACTGCTTGGGCGCTTCACCCGGTTTCGGCGCCGGAGCATCAAACAGATTCAACCGTTCGCGCAGCTCGTGGGCCGGCAGCGGTTCCTTGTCCGCCGGCAACGCGTTCGGGTCGACCGGTGTGCCTCCCGGAGCTGCCGAACCTTGCGGAGCATCAGGTGCCGGTTCCGCGCCTTGCGAACCTTCGATCGCATGCTGGGCTTTCCTGGTCAGCACGACGATGTCGATGCGACGGTTGACCGGGTTGAACGGATGCTCGCGATCGAACAGGGCCGACGAGGCATAACCGACCACGCGCGCTACCTGCGCCTCCGGGTAACTGCCCGCCACCAGTGCACGACGTGCGGCGTTGGCACGGTTGGCTGAAAGCTCCCAGTTTCCGAAATCACCGGTGCCGGTGTACGGCTTGGCATCGGTGTGGCCGCTGATGCTGATCTTGTTCGGCACCGCTTTGATGGTGTCGGCCATGGCCAGCAGGATGTCTTCGAAATACGGTTTCAGACGTGCACTGCCCGAGTCGAACATCGGCCGGTTCTCGGCATCCACGATCTGGATGCGCAGGCCGTCCGGAGTGATTTCGAACAGGATCTGGTCCTTGAACTTTTGCAGTTGCGGGTTCTCTTCGACCTTGTTCTGCAGTTCTTGCAGCAACAGTTCGAGGCGTTCTTTTTCGACCTGTTCGGCCATGCCTTCAACCTGGTCGGTATCGATGGTGACCTTGTCCGGCTGCGGCTGGGACTTCACCTCCGGGTTGAGGGTATTTTCCGGCGCCAGGGTCGGCGTGCCGCCCAGATCGATGATGTAGGGCGTTCCGCTTTCGGAGAAACCGATCGGGTCCTTGAAGTAACCGGCGATGGCGATCTTCTGTTCCGGCGTTGCCGTGGACAACAGCCATAACACCAGGAAGAACGCCATCATCGCTGTCGCGAAGTCCGCGAAGGCGATTTTCCAGGAGCCCCCGTGGTGCCCGCCCGCGTATTTCTTGACGCGCTTGATGATTATTGGCTGGTTATTTTCCATGACTTAGCGACCGCGAACCGCTTGTTCCAGCTCAGCGAAGCTGGGACGGTGCGCCGGATACAGAACCTTGCGGCCGAATTCCACCGCCAACGAAGGTGGCATGCCGGAAGCCGAAGCGACCAAAGAGGCCTTGATGGCTTCGTAGACGTTCAGTTCTTCCTTGGCATCGTGACCCAGGGCGTGGGCCAACGGACCGAAGAAACCGTAGGCGGCGAGGATACCGAAGAAGGTACCTACCAGCGCTGCACCAACGTGCAGACCGATCATTTTCTGGTCGCTTTCACCCAGGGAAGCCATGGTCACCACGATACCCAATACCGCCGCGACGATACCGAAACCGGGCATGGCGTCGGCGATGCCGTTGACTGCGTGGGAGGGGTGGTCCAGGTCTTCCTTGAGGCTGGTCAGCTCCATGTCGAACAAGCCTTCAAGCTCATGGGGAGCCATGTTGCCGGAGGACATGATGCGCAGGTAATCGCAGATGTACGCGGTCATGCGCTCATCTTTCAATACCGTCGGGTACTTGGCGAAGATCGGGCTTGCGGCGGCATCTTCGATGTCACCTTCGATCGCCATCATGCCTTCGCGTCGGCTCTTGTTGAGGATCTCGTAGATCAGCCCCAGCACTTCCAGATAGAAGCCGTGGTTGAAGCGCGAACCGAACATGCCAAAGGCTTTCTTGAGCACGCGCATCGTCATGTGGCCGGGGTTGGCCTGCAGGAAAGCGCCAAGTGCCGCTCCCCCGATAATCATCACCTCGAAAGGCTGGATGAGAGCGCCGATTTTGCCGTGGGAGAGCACGTATCCGCCGAGCACGCTCGCGAATACGACGATGATGCCGATAATTTTAGCCATAGGTAGGAGAGCACTTACTGAGTCGGGTTCAAGGTCATATTCGGAAGTTAAAAAATCTCTTCTTCTACTTATCGGCAAAACTGCGCCAGACTATAGGCCGTTCAGGCGAAAAGCCAATTTGACCCAATCCGGGCATAGGTAATGTTGACGATGATCGCCTCCCACCATGGTTAACGAAACGAACGTTCCAACGCCAATACCGACGACGCTCGAAGGTTGGGTCAAGCTGCTCGATGGCGTACGCCTTCCCGTTCCGCAAACCAGCCACGACCGCGTCTGCGCGGCCATCCGCGACAGTCGCAGCTCGCTGCGCGATATCACTGAATTGATGCAGGACAGCCCGGCCCTGGCCCTGAGTGTCATTCGCGAGGCCAACCGGCACACCCACGGCAGCATGACCGAGCCGGCGGAAAACCTTGAGATCGCGATCAATCGCCTCGGCTTGAAGCGCACGGAAGAGTTGCTCGCGCGCCTGCCCGCCCAACCCCGGTCCGATATTCCCAAAGCCCTGCGTCAGTTGCAGATGATCAGCCAGCACGCCACGCAACAGGCCAACGGTTTTTTTGCCAGTCGCCTGGCACGCCTGTGGCAGGACATCCACTGGGGCAGCCTGCTGTTTCTTTCGCCGCTGTGGCCGTTGGCGCTGACCCATCCAAAACTCCTCGAAGACTGGGAACTGCGGGTCATCCATAAAGGTGAGTCGGCACGCAAAGTCGAACAGCAACTGTTTGGCGTACGCCTGCTGGACATCGGCCAGGCGCTGGTGGATATCTGGCGCTTGCCGATCTGGGTGCAGCAGGGTTATCGGCTGTTACTCACTGAACAGCGGGAACTGGTGAAAGTCCTGCGCATCGCCCGTGACAGCGAGCATCCACTGCGCCAGCAGAACCGCCTCGATGACGATCCGACCCTGCGCCGCTGGCTCAATCAACCGGCCAATACAGTGTTGCTGGCCAATGGGCTGGCACTGTCGGCGCAACACGCATGGGACAGCCCGCACAGTGAACGCTGGCAGTACCTGACCAGTCTTTACCTGCAAATGCCGATGGATGAGGTGCAACAACAACTGCACCAGCAAGCCGCCAACAGCGCACGCCATCACGCCATGCCCGACCTCTGGCACCCCGCCGAATCGCTGATCTGGCCGTGGGGCTTGAACCGTATCCACGCCGGCTTGCTGCCGGCGGCGGCACCGAGTGCCGAAGAGCTGGCGATATGGCGCAAGCGATGTGCCGAATTGCTGGTCGAGCCGAGTCGTTTCACCAACGCCATGCACTTGACCATCGCTGCCCGGGACGCCCTCGTGGCCTGCGGCATGCGTCGGGTGATGATCCTGATGGCCGACCGCACCCACGCCAATCTGCGCGTGCACCAGACGGCGGGCCTGCCGAAGGACGCGGCCGGGCTGAACTTCGTGGTCAGCCAGAGCAGCGTGTTGCAACGCCTGCTCGCGCAACAGGCCCAGGTGCGCCTGACACCAGCCAACAACACGCAATTCTCGGCCCTGTTGCCCAACAGCCTGCGTTCGCAGTTCAGCGGCGAACATCTGCTGCTGCGCTCGCTGGTCAACAATGGCCGGGTGATCATGATCGTCGTGGCAGATCAGGGCGGCGGTCCGTTTTCGGAAATTTCCGTACAGGCCTTCGGCAAAACCGCGCAATGCATCGAAAAAGCCCTGCACAGCTTTAGCCACCGAGGCCAATAAGCTGCGTTACAATCCTCCCTTTTGTGCTCTGGAGACCTCACATGTCTGACTTCTCTGGCTTGCCGCTGGTGATCGAACCGAGCGACTTGCTCCCTCGCCTCGACGCCCGCGAACTGATTCTGGTGGACTTGACCAGTGTCGCCCGCTACACCGAAGGGCACATACCCGGCGCGCGCTTTGTCGATCCGAAACGCACTCAACTTGGCCTGGCGCCCGCCCCGGGATTGATGCCGCCGCAGGCAGCGCTGGAAACGTTGTTTGGTGAGCTTGGACACAACCCCAATGCCGTCTACGTGGTGTATGACGACGAAGGCGGCGGTTGGGCCGGACGCTTCATCTGGCTGCTGGACGTCATCGGCCACAGTAAGTACCACTACGTCGACGGCGGCCTGCGGGCCTGGCTGGCAGAAGGCTTGCCCATGTCGATCCAGGTCCCGCCAGCTGTGGGTGGCCCGGTTTCACTGACCTTGCATGACGAGCCCACCGCCACCCGCGAGTACCTGCAAAGTCGTCTCGGTGCCGCCGACCTGGCGATCTGGGACGCACGCGGGCCGCTGGAGTATTCGGGTGAAAAAGTGTTGGCGGCCAAGGGCGGGCACATTCCCGGCGCGATCAATTTCGAATGGACCGCCGGCATGGATCAGGCACGCCAGCTGCGCATCCGCACCGACATGCTGCAGATCCTCGAACAACTCGGGATCAGCAAAGACAAAGAAGTGATTACCCACTGCCAGACCCACCACCGCTCTGGCTTCACCTATCTGGTGGCCAAGGCTCTCGGTTATCCGCGGGTCAAGGGCTACGCCGGCTCCTGGGGCGAATGGGGCAACCATCCCGATACCCCGGTAGAAATTTAAGATTTTTAAGGACCGTTAATGAACAAGCGTCTGTTTCTCCTCGGCCAGTACCTGCTGCCCCACAACTTGCTCTCGCGACTGGCCGGCTGCATCGCCGAATGCCGCGTGCGCTGGTTCAAGAATGCCTTTACCGCCTGGTTCGCCAAGCGCTATCAGGTGGACATGTCCCAGGCGCTGGTCGAAGACCTGACTGCCTACGAACACTTCAACGCGTTCTTCACCCGCGCACTGAAAGACGGTGCCCGTCCGCTGGACGAAACTCCGGGCGCGATCCTCAGCCCGGCCGACGGCGCGATCAGCCAGCTCGGCCCGATCGAACACGGTCGTGTGTTCCAGGCCAAGGGCCACAGCTTCAGCGTGCTGGAACTGTTGGGCGGTGATGCGGCAAATGCTGCGCCGTTCATGGGCGGTGACTTCGCGACCATTTACCTGTCGCCAAAGGACTACCACCGCGTACACATGCCGCTGGCCGGCACCCTGCGCGAGATGATCTACATCCCTGGCCGCCTGTTTTCGGTCAACCAGACCACCGCTGAAAACGTTCCGGAACTGTTCGCCCGCAACGAGCGCGTGGCGTGCATTTTCGACACCGAGCGCGGGCCGATGGCCGTGGTGCTGGTGGGCGCGATGATCGTGGCTTCGATTGAAACCGTCTGGGCCGGCCTGGTCACGCCGCCGAAGCGTGAGCTGAAAACCTTCCGCTACGACGAAGCTGCACGCGCGCCGATCCATCTGGAAAAAGGTGCGGAACTGGGTCGCTTCAAGCTGGGTTCGACCGCTGTCGTACTGTTCGGGCCGGATCAAGTGAAGTGGGCTGAAGAAATGACCGCCGGTACAGCGGTGCAGATGGGTCAGGGCATGGGCTCACCAAAAGCCTGACCTGTATGAAGATCTGAATGTGGGAGCGGGCTTGCTCGCGAAAGCGGACAGACAGTCAACATAGATGTTGAATGTGACGACGCCTTCGCGAGCAAGCCCGCTCCCACATTGTGTTACAGCTGGCCGTCGCGATCGCGGAAGCCCAGCAGGTACAGCACGCCATCCAGGCCCAGCGTCGAAATGGCCTGCTTGGCCGACTGCTTCACCAGCGGCTTGGCGCGAAACGCCACGCCCAACCCGGCAATCGCCAGCATCGGCAAATCGTTGGCTCCGTCGCCGACCGCAATGGTCTGCTCCAGGCGCAAGCCTTCCTTGTGTGCCAGCTCCCTCAGCAAATCTGCCTTGCGCTGTGCATCGACAATCGGCTCGACCGCCACGCCGGTGACTTTGCCGTCGACCACTTCCAGTTCGTTGGCAAACACATAGTCGATACCCAGCTTCGCCTGCAATTGCTTGGCGAAGTAGGTGAACCCGCCCGACAGGATCGCAGTCTTGTAGCCCAGGCGCTTGAGTTCAGCGAACAGGGTTTCTGCGCCTTCGGTCAGACGCAACGAGGCGCCGATAGAGTCCAGCACGCCAACGTCCAGCCCCTTGAGCAAGGCCAAGCGCTCTTTGAAGCTGGCGCGGAAGTCCAGTTCGCCAGCCATCGCCCGTTCGGTGATTTCCGATACTTTGTCGCCGACACCGGCAGCCTTGGCCAGCTCGTCGATCACTTCGGCTTCGATCAGGGTCGAGTCCATGTCGAACACCGCCAGGCGCCGGTTACGACGGAACAGCGAATCTTCCTGGAAGGCGATGTCGACGTTCAGTTCCTGGGCAACGCTGAGGAATTCGGCACGCAGCGCCTGCGGATCAGCCGCTTCGCCGCGCACGGAGAACTCGATGCAACCCTTGCCCTTGTCGGCCGGCGTGTCCAGCGGCATACGCCCGGACAGGCGATCGATGTGATCGATGTTCAGGCCATATTTGGCGGTGATCGAACTCACGGCCTGCAACTGCCCGGCTGTCACCTTGCGGGTCAACAGGGTCACGATGTGGCGTTTTTTGCCCTGGTTGCCGACCCACTGCTGGTAATCCTGTTCGGACACCGGTGTGAAACGCACCTGTTGATCGAGCTCGTAGCCCTTGAACAGGATGTCCTTGAGCACGGACTTGCCTTGCTCGGTGTCGGGAATTTCAACCAGGATGCCGAACGACAAGGTGTCGTGGATCACCGCCTGACCGATGTCGAGAATGTTCACACCACCCTGGGCCAGAACGCCGGTAATGGCCGCAGTCAGACCCGGACGGTCGACTCCCGTGATGTTTATCAGGACGATTTCGCGCAAGGCGCACCCCCGCAGGTGGAAAAAAACCGCATTCTACCCACTTTCAGTGACCATCGGGCACCGTGAGCGCTTTGACGGTCTAGGGCCTGTCGCTATACTGCGCGTCAACTTCACGGACAAAAGAGCCGAGCGCAAGTGAACCGGCCCACGCCAGTAAAAACCGATAACTTCTTCCTGCTGATCTTCCGTGCACTGCGCCACCGCCGTGTACCGATTGCATTGCGCATCGCCAGCCATAACGTGATCCTGGTCGCCCTGGCCCTGGTCATCTATGCCGGCGTGATGGGCTTGCAGTTCAAGCAGGCCATGCACGAGCAGGCAGATGCGCTGGGCGAAAGCCTGACCACGCAGACGGCCACGTCGGCCACCGAGCTGTTGGTGTCCAACGACATCCTCAGCCTCAACGTGCTGCTCAATAACCTGACCAAGAACAAGCTGGTGGCCCACGCCGCCATCTACAGCCCGGATAACCGCATCCTCGCCGAGTCTGGCCAGCGTCCCAAGCATGGCCTGTTGGGCGAAGCCGAGGGCATGTACCAGAGCAAGATCACCTTCCAGGACGTGACGGCTGGGCAATTGCGCATCAGCCTGGACATGGACCAGTTCCAGCAGCCGATGACCATCAGCCTGCAAAGCATGGGTATTCTGAGCGCCATCCTGCTGGCCCTGTCTTTGGCACTGAGCCTGCGCATGGGGCGTTATCTCTCAACGCCCCTGCTGCAATTGCGGGTGTGGCTGCGCAATATCGATGAATACACCCCGGCCACCGACCGCCAGGACGAAATCGGCGATCTGGCGCGTCAGCTGCACGCCAACTTCGCCCCGGAGCCCGCCCCTGTGCCGGAACCGGAACCGGAGTTCGACGACGTCGATGATGAGGCCGACCCGGCCTTCGAAGTCCGTAACCTGCGCGACCCGAGTTTCGACGAGAGCCGTCCGGTAGCGGCGCTCAAGCCCGCGCCTCGGCAGATCGTCAGCACCGTCGAAGACGACGATGACGAAGACCCGTTCGCCGACCTGCGCGACGAGTCGCTGGACAGCACCCCACAACCGGTGATTCGCAAGGCCACGCCGAGCGTGCCGCAACAAAGCGCGGTACTGGCGGTGCAACTGGGTTCCCAGGAGCAACTGCGTCGCCTGCCGCGGGCGCGTCTGGAGGAACTGCTCGAACGTTATCGCGACTGCCTCGACCAGGCCGCATCGCTGTATCAAGGCGAAGTGGAGACCTTGAACGACGGCAGCACGCTGATGCTGTTCCACACCGAAGACAGCGGCGACGATTACCTGACCAACGCCATTTGCTGTGGCGAGTTGCTGCGGGCCCTGGGCCACCAGTTGCAAATCGAAGTCGCGGACAGTGGCATCACCCTGCAATTGCAGTTGGGCCTGACCCTCGGCGACGAACTGTTCGGCCTGAGCCAGATCGACCTGCTGCTGACCGACTCCGCCCAGGACGCCCTGGCCCTGTCGCAGCACAGCCGCAACCTGCTGCTGGTGGAGCGCAAGATCAGCGACGACGCCTTGATCCGCCAGCGCGCACGGATCCGTCCGATTGCCAGCCCTGAAGGCGCATGCTGCGTGGAGCGGTTGATGGAGCCGTATCCATCGATGCTGGAGCGGCAACTGGCGCGGATGCACGAACGCCGCGCTTAAACCTTAGGCCCGGCCACAATGAAGCCCGCAGATGAGTGATCGTCTGCGGGCTTTTTGTTGTCTGTACCTACGCCTTCGCGGGCAAGCCCGCTCCCACAGGGACGTGGTCGTACACAAGATCTGTGTTCACAGAGATAAGTGTGGGAGCGGGCTTGCCCGCGAAGAGGCCGGAACCGACGCCAGATATCCCCAGCCCGCAGAAACAACAAAGCCCGCATCAATGCGGGCTTTGTTTCAAATCCATCCAGGGTCAGAAGCGGAACACTTCCATATCCGTACGAACAGGCGCGGCCATCGGGATCTTCGGCTGCTTCTCCTGTTCTACTGCAGGCGCTGCTGGCTTGGCCGCCGGTTTGCGCGGTACTTCGGCGATCGGCGGCTGATTGGCCAGCGGCTTGAGCGCCACAGACAATTGCTCGGCCAGGCGTTGCAGCAACACGCCCTGCGCCTGGACCTGAGCTGCCGTACTACCGGCATGCTGTTCCTGCAAATGAACGATGCGATTATCGCGGACCTGCCCACGACGGTCGATCAGGCGCCATTGCGCGTCGAGGATCGCCGGTTGTTTTTCACCCGAATCCAGGCGCGTGATAGTCAGCAGCACCTGAACATCCGGGGTGAAACCCACTGTAGCCGGGGCCAGCACAACGCGCTGGCTGTCCAGGTGGCCTGCGACCTGACGCAGCAACAGTTGATCGATATCCGACGAAAGGCTGCCAGCCCAACGACCGTCGGTCGAGGCTTGCAGGCTGCCATCCGGCTGACGCTGCAACAGGGTTTCGCGTTGCAGGTAGTCGGCCACGGTGACCGGCCCCAACAATACCGCCATGCCCGCGTTCTGTGCAGGCTGAGCCGGACTTCCAGCGTCCAGCTGATACAGCGACACCGGCTGGTGAACGCTACAGCCCGCCAGGCCAAGAATGCTGGCGAGCATAAGAATAAAAGGAAGGCGCAGAGCAGTCATCGTCCCATCCAGGTGATCGCTAAAAGGCTGATCACAGTGAAAATACTCAACAAATATGAAGAACGCACGGCAGTGCCGGCGCTTGAAAGGCCATATCATCCGTGAATATGCGTTCCGACTCCAGCGCAAAGCGCCGAACTACGGGTTAAATCGTAGATCGGCGCTTCTAAGTCACCTAATTGGGGTTTTCGACGAGCAGCGCATCTACCCGCTGGAAACCACGCGGCAATTTATTGCCACGACGGCCACGTTCACCCTTGTAGTGTTCGAGGTCGTCCGCTTTCAGCGACAAGGTACGTTTCCCGGCCTGCAACACCAGTGTTGCACCGTCCGGCAATACGGCGATGTCCGTCACAAACTCTTCGCGACTGGCGACTCGCTCACCGGGAATCCCGATGATCTTGTTGCCTTTGCCTTTACCTAATTGTGGCAGGTCGCTGATTTTAAAGATCAGCAGGCGACCTTCGGTCGTCACCGACGCCAGCCAGTTCTGTTCACGATCGGCCACCGGGCGCGGCAGCATCACCTTGGCGTTGTTCGGCAGGCTCAACAGGGCCTTGCCCGCCTTGTTCTTGGCCTGCAGGTCTTCACCCTTGACCACGAAACCGTAGCCGGCGTCGGAGGCGATTACGTACAGCGCATCGTCTTCCGGCATCAGCACACATTCAAAACTCGCTCCCGGTGGCGGCGTCAGGCGGCCGGTCAACGGTTCGCCCTGGCCACGGGCCGACGGCAAGGTGTGGGCAGCCACCGAATAACTGCGGCCGGTGGAGTCGATAAACACGGCAAACTGGTTGGAACGCCCGGCGGCCAGCGCCTTGAAACCGTCCCCGGCCTTGTAGGAAAGCCCGGTGGCATCGATCTCGTGGCCTTTGGCGGAACGAATCCAGCCTTTTTCCGACAGCACGACCGTCACTTTCTCGTTCGGCAGCAGATCGTGCTCGGTCAGGGCTTTGGCTTCGGCACGCTCGACAATAGGCGACCGGCGGTCATCACCGTAGGTTTCAGCGTCCTTGATCAGTTCGCTGCGCACCAGTTTTTTCAACTTGGCTTCGCTGCTCAGAAGGGCTTGCAGCTTGGCTTGTTCCTTGAGCAGTTCATCCTGTTCGGCACGCAGCTTCATCTCTTCCAGTCGCGCCAACTGACGCAGACGGGTGTCGAGGATGTAGTCAGCCTGGATTTCGCTCAGGGCGAAGCGTTCGATCAGCCTGGCCCGTGGCTGCTCCTCGGTACGGATGATGTGGATCACTTCATCCAGGTTGAGGTAGGCAATCAACAAACCGTCCAACAGGTGCAGGCGACGCTCAACCTTGTCGAGGCGGAATTGCAGGCGACGACGTACGGTCTGCACCCGGAATTCCAGCCATTCAACCAGCAACGCGCGCAGGTTTTTCAGCTGCGGCTTGCCGTCCAGGCCGATGATGTTGATGTTGACCCGGTAGCTCGACTCCAGCTCGGTGCTGGCGAACAAGTGCTGCATCAAGGCATCGTGGTCGAAGTTCTTCCGCGCACCCGGAATGATCACGATCCGACACGGGTTTTCGTGGTCGGACTCATCACGCAGGTCGGCAATTTGCGGGGCCTTGGACGGCTTGGCCTGCATCATCGCAGCGATCTGCTCCAGCACCTTGGCGCCCGAGACCTGATGCGGCAGCGCGGTAACGATGATGTCGCCGTCTTCGATGTGATACACGGCGCGCATGCGCACCGAACCGCGACCGGTTTCGTAGATTTTCAGCAGGTCGGCGCGCGGGGTGATGATTTCCGCTTCGGTCGGGTAGTCCGGGCCCTGGATGTGTTCGCAGAGCTGTTCGACCGTGGCCTTGGGCTCATCGAGCAAACGCACACAGGCCGTGGCGACTTCACGCAGGTTGTGCGGTGGCACGTCGGTGGCCATGCCCACGGCGATGCCGGTGGTGCCGTTGAGCAGAATGTTCGGTAACCGCGCCGGCAAGACCAGCGGCTCGTCCAGCGTGCCGTCGAAGTTCGGGCCCCAGTCTGCCGTGCCCTGGCCCAGCTCGCTGAGCAGCACTTCGGAATAACGCGACAGCCGCGCTTCGGTGTAACGCATGGCGGCGAAGGACTTGGGATCATCCGGCGCACCCCAGTTGCCCTGGCCGTCGACCAGCGTGTAGCGATAGCTGAACGGCTGGGCCATCAGCACCATGGCTTCGTAGCAAGCCGAGTCGCCGTGGGGGTGGAACTTACCGAGCACGTCACCGACGGTACGCGCCGACTTCTTGTGCTTGGAATCGGCGTCCAGCCCCAGCTCGCTCATGGCGTAGACGATACGCCGCTGTACCGGTTTCAGACCGTCGCCGATATGCGGCAAGGCACGGTCCATGATCACGTACATGGAGTAGTTGAGGTAGGCATTTTCGGTGAAGTCAGCCAGTGACCGGCGCTCTACACCGTCCAGGCTGAGATCAAGGGAGTCGCTCATGCGGGCCTCATCGGTTCGTTGTCTGGCGCAGCAGCATGGTGCCACCGCGCTGGGTAAATTCAAGTTTGTTCAGTGCGCTCATGCCGAGCAACACCTGATCGCCATGCAGTCCCGGCGCCACCAATGCGCGCACGTCGTGCAGCACGATGTCGCCCAGTTGCAGGCGTTCGATACGAGTGCGATAGCCCTGGCTCAAGCCATTGGCCGTGCTCAGGGTCACGCCGAATCCTTCTTCGAGTTTCAAACGCCTGGCCAGATCCGCCGGGATCGACACATCGGTCGCCCCGGTATCGAGCATGAAGTCCACCGTCTGGCCGTTGATCTGACCACTGGCGACAAAATGCCCCTGGGCATTGCTGACCAGTTTCACCTCAATGAAACCTTCGCCCAGCTGCGAGCTGACCACCACATTCGGATTTTGCTGTCGCGCTTCCCATTGGCCAAAAAACCGCGTGGCCAGAAACAGCGCGGCACACCAGGCCAGTACCATAAACACCCGACCGATGCGCTGACCCGGCGTTTGTCGGCTCACGGCTTGGCACTCCAGCCACCTTCCGGTGCAGCGAAGCGCCAGACCACCGGACGCACTTCGCCATCGGCACGGGCGCCAAAGTTGTTGTCGACACCGACCCAGGCGCCATCGGCATCCACGATCAATGCTTCTTCCAGCCCGTAGTTCTGTGGATAACGACGGTTTTCCTGCAGTAACTCGGCGGCGTACGACCAGCAGCGCTCGACCTTGGCTGTCTGCGGATCCCGGCGGCAGATCTGGTAGGCGTTGCGTTCAAGGGTGAACAGCTTGCCGTTGAACAGCGACAGGTCAGAGAAGTCCCGCGGGGCAGCTTTGCCATGGGGAAACTGCTCGGGCTGCATTTCCATGCCTGCCTCGCTCAGCAGCACGCAGCCACCGTCGCAATCCCACAACGTCTGTTTGCGCTTGATCATTAGCAGTCCGCGGCCTTGACGCTCGGCGGCGAGCCACATTTGATCACCCGCCGGATTGATCGCCAGCCCTTCGAACAGCGCGTTGAATTGCAACAGCAGGCCACTGGCCCGCGCCTCGCGAACCAGCATCGGAGAGATTTTCAACCAAGAGGCAGGCCCCGTTGGCGGCACTTGCAAGACAGCGGCATGGCCTTCACTGACCACATAACGATTACCGGCGCTGTCGCAGGTGATGCCTTCGAAATCCAGATTACCGCCACGCACGAACGAAGCCCCCCAAACGCGAGACTTCAGCCCCCAGGGCAAACTGCTGTCCGGCACCGGCGGTACGTCAATGTGCACCGTTTCCGCCTGCCAGGCAGATTCACTGGTATCGAGGCGGTAGATCTGATCATCGTCGCGATCGGAAACCGCCCACAAATCTTTGCCGCACTGCGCCAGCCCGGACAGGTTGCCGCCGCGCATGCCGTCGACGACATGCTCGGACAACAGGCGTAGCTGTGGCGCCGGCTCGGCGGATACCGTGATCGACGTCAGCAGCAACCCACAGGCCAGGGCAAAGCCCAAGCGCATCAGCCCAGAACCTCGGCCAGGTTGCCCTTGGACTCCAGCCAGGTCTTGCGGTCACCGGCGCGTTTCTTCGCCAGCAGCATGTCCATCATTTCCGAGGTCGCTTCGAAATCCTCGCCCAACGTCAGTTGCACCAGGCGCCGGGTGTTCGGATCCATGGTGGTTTCACGCAGTTGCGGCGGGTTCATTTCACCCAGCCCCTTGAATCGGGTGACCTGCGGCTTGCCACGCTTCTTCTCGGCCACCAGACGATCAAGAATGCCATCGCGTTCGGCTTCGTCCAGAGCGTAGTAAATCTCCTTGCCCAGGTCGATGCGGTACAACGGCGGCATGGCGACATAGACATGACCGGCATCCACCAACGGGCGGAAATGCTGGACGAACAAGGCGCAGAGCAGGGTCGCGATGTGCAGACCGTCGGAGTCGGCGTCGGCGAGGATGCAGATCTTGCCGTAGCGCAGCTGGCTCATGTCCGCCGCGCCCGGATCGACGCCGATGGCCACGGCGATATTGTGCACTTCCTGGCTGGCCAGCACTTCGCTGCCGTCGACTTCCCAGGTGTTGAGGATCTTGCCGCGCAACGGCAGGATCGCCTGGAATTCTTTATCCCGTGCCTGCTTGGCCGAGCCGCCGGCGGAGTCACCTTCCACCAGGAACAGCTCGGAACGCATCGGATCCTGTCCAGCGCAGTCGGCCAGCTTGCCCGGCAGCGCCGGGCCTTGGGTAATGCGCTTGCGCTCGACCTTCTTGCTGGCCTTGAGACGACGGCCGGCGTTGTTGATCGCCAGTTCCGCCAGCAACATGCCGGTTTCCGGGTTGGCATTGAGCCACAGGCTGAAGGCGTCCTTGACCACACCGGAGACGAACGCCGCCGCCTCACGGGACGACAGGCGCTCCTTGGTCTGGCCGGAAAATTGCGGCTCCTGCATCTTCATCGACAACACGAAGGCAATGCGTTCCCAGACGTCCTCCGGCGCCAGCTTCACACCGCGCGGCAACAGGCTGCGGAATTCGCAGAACTCGCGCATGGCGTCGAGCAGGCCCTGGCGCAAACCGTTGACGTGGGTGCCACCCTGGGCAGTCGGGATCAGGTTGACGTAGCTTTCCTGGACTGCGTCGCCACCTTCGGGCAGCCACAGCAGCGCCCAATCCACCGCTTCTTTATTACCGGCCAGGCTGCCGCAGAACGGCTCGTCCGGCAGGCGCTCGAATTCGCTGACCGCATCCACCAGGTAGGAACGCAGGCCGTCTTCGTAATGCCATTCGACTTTCTCGCCGCTGGCCTTGTCTTCAAAACTGACCAGCAGCCCCGGGCACAACACGGCCTTGGCCTTGAGCACGTGCTTGAGGCGGCTGATGGAGAATTTCGGGGAGTCGAAGTATTTCGGATCCGGCGCGAAGAACACGCTGGTGCCGGTGTTGCGCTTGCCGACTGTGCCGACGATTTCCAGCTCGGTGGCCTTGTAGCCATCCTTGAAGGTCATCTGGTATTCGTTGCCGTCACGCTTGACCCGCACCCGCACTTCGGTGGACAAGGCGTTGACCACGGAAATACCCACCCCGTGCAGACCGCCGGAGAACTGGTAGTTCTTGTTGGAAAACTTGCCACCGGCATGAAGCTTGGTAAGGATCAGTTCGACGCCCGACACGCCTTCTTCGGGGTGAATGTCCACCGGCATGCCACGGCCGTCATCGCTGACTTCCAGGGAATGGTCGGCATGCAGGATCACCTGCACCGATGTGGCATGCCCGGCCAAGGCTTCGTCGACACTGTTGTCGATGACTTCCTGGGCAAGGTGGTTCGGCCGACTGGTGTCGGTGTACATGCCGGGGCGTTTGCGCACCGGGTCGAGGCCCGAGAGGACTTCGATGGCGTCTGCGTTATAAGAGCTAGCGCTGGGAGTGGCCATGGGGTCTCGTCGTCAGTGTTCCGTGAAAAAAAGTGTTCGGAAAAAAAAAGAAATCCATGAAAGCAGGCATTGCATCAAAGCGATGTGAAATCAATCGCCTGATACAAATCGGCGCCAATGCCGGCAAAACTCAACAAGGCTGGCAGTTGCGTGGCAAACCCCTGAAAACTATGGTCGCCGCCAGCCTGGATACGCAGGGCGCATGCCCGGTAATACTGCTGGGCGAGGCGATAGTCCAGCGTTTCGTCAGCCGTCTGCAACCACACCTGATAACGCTGCGGATCCTGGGGCGCCGGCACTTCCAGCTCGGCCAGGGCCGTCACGTGGTCGGGGGTCAACTCCCAGGTCTCTTCGGTATACAGGTTTTTCTGCGTTCCCAGATAGCCGTCGAACATCCGGTGCGGGCTGACGGCAGGGTTGATCAACAGGGCTTTCAAGCCATGGCGCTCGGCCAGGTGAGTGGCATAGTAGCCGCCGAGTGAGCTGCCGACCAGCAGCGGCCGCCCCAGCTCGGCAATCGCCTGCTCCAGTTGCGCGATAGCCTGGCGCGGGTGATGGTGCAACGCCGGAACTCGCAAGTGTTCGCTCACGCCCAGACGCTCCATCACGTTGATCAACTGGCAGGCCTTCTTCGACAACGGCGAGCTGTTGAGGCCGTGGATATAAAGGATCGAACCGGACATTTGAGCTCCCTGGACGTCGGCTAAAGAGACGGAGTTTACAGGGACTCAGGGGAATCGGGGATATCCGCGAAATTCAAGGCGTCTGTGTAGACGACTTCGCGAGCAAGCCCGCTCCCACAGGGGATTTGTGACCGACGCCAATCCTCTGTGGGAGCGGGCTTGCTCGCGAAGGCCGCGCCTCGGTCTACCTGAAAAATGAACAGTCAGTAGCCGTTGGAGCCGTAATCCACAGTGAAATCGAACCCGGTGACCCGCTCCACCCCGGTTTCCAGCCGCCCGTCGGGCAACAACCGCAACCAGCGATAGCCCGGCGCCTGTTCCCCGACCTTGAAATCCTCGCTGCCGGGCTCGAACTGGATGCAGGTGGACGGCGAAGCGATCAGACGCACATCGTTACGTAATTGATCGATTTCCTGGTGTACATGCCCCCACAACACGGCACGCACCTGTGGAAAACGATCCAGCACTTCAAAAAACGCCTCGGGATTGCGCAGACCGATAGGCTCCATCCACGCGCAACCAATCGAAACCGGGTGATGGTGGAAGCACACCAGATGATGACGCTCCGGCGCTTCACTCAAGGAGCGGGCAAGCAATTGCAACTGTTCGTCCTGCAAATACCCCGGCACCGAGCCCGGCACGGCCGAATCGAGCATCGTGACCCGCCAGTTACCGATATCCACCACCGGTTCGAGCAAAGCACTCTGCACCGCCGCCTCGGCCATGATCTGCGGTTCATCGTGATTGCCGGGAATCCAGCGCGCCGGTGCATCCAACTGGCGCGTCATGTCGCGAAATTGCTGGTAGGACGCAAGCGTCCCGTCCTGGGACAGGTCACCCGTGGCCAGGATCAAGTCAATCTGCGGCTGTTGCGCGCGCACCAGCTCGATGACCTTTTGCAGGCTGTCGCGGGTGTTCATGCCCAGCAGCGTGCCGTCCGCTTCGGCAAACAGGTGGCTGTCGGAGAGTTGCACCAGCAACGCCGGATCGGCAGTGGTCAATGTGGATACGCTCGGCAAGGCGTTCTCCCAGGGCGTGATCACGGGGATGGGTAAGTGCCGCAATTATGCTGGGGGACGGTCGAAAGGGGAAACCTGCGAACCTGAAATAGTTCACAACTGCGCTTCACAACTAACGTACTACTTCGTACTCATGCCCCAGCGCCAGGCAATGGCTCAGCCATTCGCCCAGAAACATGTTCAGCTGGGCCTTTTCGTCCGGCTGGTGCATTGAGGCGTTCGGGTAAGGATAGATGCCGCGAAAGCGTCGCGCATGTTCGGCGCTGACTACTTCGGCCATGCGTGCGTCGTGGTAGACCTGCACTTCCAGTTGCGGCACCGGCAGCCACGGCAGGCTGTGTTCCTGACGCACTTGCAGGGTCGTGGTGTAAGGGCAGGTCAGCAGCACTTCCAGGGCCAGCACACCGAGCATCTGGTCGCCATGGGTCACGGCGATGCGCCGGGCGGCGGGCTCGCTGCGCATGTCCGGCAGCAGTCGCATCAGGCGCGCGTAGTTCGCCTCGCAGGACGCTTGCAGCCCCACCAGGTCCACTCGATACCGATCGCGCAGCTTGTTTACGACCATAGCCCCCTCACTTCAACGCGGTTCAAAGCCAGCCATTGCAAGGCAATGATGCTCGCCGCGTTGGCAATACGCCCGTCGCGCACGGCTTGCAGGGCATCGTCGAAAGCCCAGACCGTGACGCGAATATCTTCTGCCTCTTCCTCCAGCCCATGCAGGCCGCCAACCCCTGTAGTGTCGCAACGCCCCAGGTAAAGATGCACGAATTCGTTGCTGCCGCCCGGCGATGGAAAGTATTTGAGCATCGGCCAAAGCGCCCCGATTTCCAGCCCAGCTTCCTCCTGCGCCTCGCGGTGAGCAACTGCTTCCGGCACTTCATCCTTGTCGATCAGACCAGCGACCAGTTCGATCAGCCACGGGTTGTCGGTCTTGCCCATGGCACCGACGCGAAACTGCTCGATCAGCACGACTTCATCGCGCTGCGGATCGTAGGGCAGCATGCATACCGCGTCATGGCGAACGAACACTTCACGATTGATCTCGCGGCTCATGCCCCCGGCGAACAATTCGTGGCGCAAGTGTACGCGTTCGAGTTTGTAGAAGCCCTCGTAGCACTTTTCGCGCCGCACGATATCAACGGCGGTCGGAATGGCGTTGGCAAAATCCTTCATGACAATCCTCGTTACTGCGAATCCTGTTCGAGGCTCCTTTTTTTCCTGGGCCTCGACTTCGCGCCATCCTAACGCGCCCGTGACATTTGATGCAGCCTCTTTCCCGTCAGCGGGATGGACGGTGAGGGCGAAACCCACTCTAATTAGCTTAGTGGCGAACTGACTGCTTTGTTGAGAGTCGAAGCCGGTAACTTTTTGCCTTCCCCTGTTTCAGAAAGGACGCTCATGTCGCTTTTCAAAATCGCCTCCGTGGCCGCTATCGCCCTGACCCTGGGCGCTTGCGCGAGCCTGTTCCAGCCCAATTACCGGACGCCGCTGGAAACCACCCGCGATGCCTCCGAGCAGCTCAAGCCCGGTTGCAGCAACCCGGATTGCCCACTGGTCAACATCGACACCCTGCACTTTCCGGACGAGCCTGCACTGGACGGCATTATCGAAAAGCGCCTGCTGCAAATGACCCGTACCTCGCCCGACGCCCCGGTGGCCCCGACCCTGGCGGCCTATCGCGAAGAGTTTTTGCGCACCGCCGGCCCGCGCAACAGCAGCTATCTACAGGCAAAGGTACGTGAGCAGCATGACGGCTTGGTGATCGTCGAATTGTCCAGCTACCTGGACACCGGCGGTGCCCATGGCACGCCAGGTCGAGGTTTTATCAACTACTCGCGCCAGCAGCATAAAGTGCTGACGCTGTCGGACATGCTGGTGCCGGGGCAGGAAGAAGCGTTCTGGAAAGCCGCACAGGTGGCGCACAACAGCTGGCTGATCAGCACCAAGCTCGACCAGGAACCGGAGTTCGTGAAGAGCTGGCCGTTCCAGAAAACCCGGAACGTGGCACTGACCTACGGCGGGGTGGTCCTCAAGTACGAAACCAGCAGCATCGCGCCTTACGCGCTGGGCCATGTCGAACTGAAGATCCCCTACCCTCGCCTGAACGGCATCATCAAGCCCGAGCTGTTTCCCGGCCGTAACTGAAGGCCCGACCCAGCACCAGCTGCAACAGCCCTGCCAGGACCAGCGCCGGCAGGGTTGCGCCGACATCCGGGTACAGGTTGGCGAGCAGATGGTAAGTGCTGATCCCACCCAGCCAGGCGAGCAGCGCCGGCCAGCGCAGTGCGGCCGAGGCCACCTGGCCGCTACGCTTGCGCAGGATGAAGTGGTCCACCAGCACCACGCCGAACAACGGCGCAAACACCGAACCGATCAGCAGCAGGAAGTTCTGGTACTGGGCCAATGGCGCCAACAGGGCAATCAGCGTACAGATAACGCCGATGGCCAGGGCCAGATGCTCGACTTTGGCACGCAACAGAATCCCGCTGGAGACCGCCGCCGAGTGAATATCGGCAAAGGCGTTTTCCGATTCATCCAGAAGAATCAGCAGCAGCGGAATCCCCAGGCCGGCACCGGCCAGCGCCAGCAGCAACGCATTGACTTCACCGCTCGGCGCGAACGCCAGGGTGTACGCCACGCCCAGGCTCATCAGCCAGAAGTTACCGATAAAGAAACCGATGGCGGTGCCACCGAAGACGTTTTTCGCCCGCTTGCCGAAGCGCGAGTAGTCGGCGATCAGCGGTAACCACGAGAGCGGCATGGCAATGGCGATGTCAAAACCCACGGCAAACGGCATCGAACCGTCACCGGCCTGGGCCCACAACGCGGCCAGGTCAGCCTTGGCGAACAGGTTCCAGGTCAGCCAGGTGCACGCGGCCAGCAACAGCCAGATGCCCCATTTGCGCAGGATCTGCCGGACGAACGTCAATGGACCGCTAACGGCCAGCAGGGTCGCCAGTGCGCCGAAGAACAGTGTCCACAACACCGGATTGGACAGCAGGCTGCCGTCACTGAACGCCTTGGCACCCAACAGGCTGGCGGCATCGCGCATGACGATGATTTCGAACGAACCCCAGCCGATCAGTTGCAGCAGGTTCAGCACCGCCGGCAGGCTCGCGCCTTTGGTGCCGAGGCTGAGCTTGAGCGCGGCCATCGACGACAGGCCGGTGTCACTGCCAATCACCCCGACCGCCGCCAGCAGTAGAACGCCGACCAGCGTGCCGAGAAAAATCGCCAGCACCGAACCCGACAGGCCCAGGCCCGGCGCGAGCAATGCGCCGGTCTGCAAGACCATCAGGCCGATGCCGAGGGAAAACCACAGGGAAAACAGGTCACGACCGCCGAACACACGTTTGTCGGTCGGCACCGCGATATCGGGGGAGTAAGTGCTGGGTTGAATGCTCAAGGGTGTTATCTCAGAGGGACATTTGTTGTTGTTAAGATCGCCATCGCGAGCAAGCTCGCTCCCACATTGGACCTGTGCCGTTCACAAATCCCCTGTGGGAGCGAGCTTGCTCGCGATGGCGGCAGTGCAAGCACCGCCGACCTCAGGTCAGATCAAACTTTCTGGTACAGCTGACTGCCTTCCTGCTTGAAGCGCTCGGCCTGTTCGGCCATGCCTTGGGCGATATCCACGTCGACCGCTTCGATCCGTTGGTTGGCCGCGTATTCGCGGACTTCCTGGGTGATCTTCATCGAGCAGAATTTCGGCCCGCACATCGAGCAGAAGTGCGCGACCTTGGCCGAATCCTTCGGCAGGGTTTCATCGTGATACGAACGGGCGGTATCCGGATCAAGGCCCAGGTTGAACTGGTCTTCCCAACGGAACTCGAAGCGCGCCTTGCTCAAGGCATTGTCGCGAATCTGCGCGCCCGGGTGCCCCTTCGCCAGATCGGCGGCATGCGCGGCGATCTTGTAGGTGATGATCCCGGTCTTCACGTCATCCTTGTTCGGCAGGCCCAGGTGTTCCTTCGGCGTGACGTAGCAGAGCATGGCGCAACCGAACCAGCCGATCATCGCCGCACCGATGCCGGAGGTGATGTGGTCATAGCCCGGCGCGATGTCGGTGGTCAGCGGGCCGAGGGTGTAGAACGGCGCCTCGTCGCAACACTCCAGCTGCTTGTCCATGTTCTCTTTGATCAATTGCATCGGCACGTGGCCCGGACCTTCGATCATGCACTGCACGTCGTGTTTCCAGGCAATTTTGGTCAGCTCGCCGAGGGTTTCCAGCTCGCCGAACTGCGCTTCGTCGTTGGCATCGGCAATCGAGCCCGGACGCAGGCCATCGCCCAGCGAGAAGCTGACGTCGTAGGCCTTCATGATTTCGCAGATGTCTTCGAAATGCGTGTAGAGGAAGTTCTCTTTGTGGTGCGCCAGGCACCATTTGGCCATGATCGAACCGCCACGGGAGACGATGCCGGTGACGCGTTTGGCGGTCATCGGCACGTAGCGCAGCAACACACCGGCGTGGATGGTGAAGTAGTCGACGCCTTGCTCGGCCTGTTCGATCAGCGTGTCGCGGAACAGCTCCCAGGTCAGGTCTTCGGCCACGCCGCCGACTTTTTCCAGGGCCTGGTAGATCGGCACCGTACCGATCGGCACCGGCGAGTTGCGGATGATCCACTCGCGGGTTTCGTGGATGTGCTTGCCGGTGGACAGGTCCATGACCGTGTCCGAACCCCAGCGAATGCCCCAGGTCAGTTTCGCCACTTCTTCTTCGATGGACGAACCCAGGGCACTGTTGCCGATGTTGCCGTTGATCTTCACCAGGAAGTTACGGCCGATGATCATCGGTTCCAGTTCGGTGTGGTTGATGTTGGCCGGAATGATCGCGCGGCCACGGGCGATTTCCTCACGGACAAATTCTGGAGTGATGACTTTCGGCACGCTGGCACCGAAGCTGTGGCCGGCGTGTTGCTGGTCCAGCAGGCCAGCGGCACGGGCCACTTCCAGCTTCATGTTTTCGCGGATGGCAACGTATTCCATCTCGGCGGTGATGATGCCTTTGCGCGCGTAGTGCATCTGGCTGACGTTGGCACCCGGCTTGGCGCGACGCGGATTGTTGACGTGAGCGAAGCGCAGTTTGGTCAGCTCCGGATCGGCAAGGCGCTCCTGGCCGAAGTTCGAGCTCAGGCCACTCAGGCGCTCGGTATCGCCACGGGCTTCGATCCAGGGCGAACGCACATCGGCCAGACCTTTACGCACATCGATGATGACATTGGGGTCGGTGTACGGGCCCGAGGTGTCATACACCACTACCGGTGCGTTGACCTCACCACCGAAGTCGGTCGGTGTCACGTCGAGGCTGATTTCGCGCATCGGCACGAGGATGTCCGGGCGGGAGCCCTGAACATAGATTTTTTGCGAGCGGGTAAACGGCTGAACCGATTGCTGATCGACCTTGGCCGAGTCACTCAGGTTGGTGGCGATTTTTGCTTTTGTAGTCATCACGGGCTCTCCAGACACACATCCAGGCAGTGGATTTTTTGTCGGAGCGAACCTGTAAACGAATGGACGCACGGGCGCTGGGAAAACCAGCAGTGCTGTGCTCAGTGCTCGAGGGGTGTTCGATTGTCGAACAACATCCCGGACGAAGCACAAGAGGACTCGCCGGGTGGCGAGAAATCTTGTTCCCTACGCAGGCGCTAACCTGATCAGGTTCAACGGGATCCGAAATTATTCGATCTCAGCCTCATAGCAAGGCACCCCGACAAGAACCCGGCCAGTCTAGACACAACTGGCAAAGAACGCCAACCCCACTGCAAACACCATGATGAATGGCGTAATTACAAGCAGTACCAGGATTGTTGCCACCTGAATGCACAACTACACTCGCTACGCTGAGCCATGCATTGACGCTGTCAAAGCAGCGCCTTAGCCTTGGCGCTCAAATTACCTGTGTAATATCAATTCTAGGGATCGTCTATGCTGCGCAAACTCTCACTGGCCCTTGCCGTGTCTTGTGCGTCAAATGGAATGGCCTGGGCAGCAGAAGCGCCCTTATCGACCAAGACGGATCTGGTCAGTGTCTATCAGGAAGCCGTGGACAATAATGCCGACCTGGCGGCCGCCATTGCCCAATACGGTGCACAGAAAGAAGTCGTTCCCCAGGCCCGCGCCGGCTTGCTGCCAAACCTTTCGGGCGGTGCCGATATTGCCGAGGTGCGTACGTCGCTCGATCAACCTTCGAGCACGTCCAACCGCGATGCTCATTCGTACCAGGCCACCCTGGCGCAACCCTTGTTCCGCGCCGATCGCTGGTTCCAGTTCCAGGCCGCCAAGGATGTAAACGAACAGGCCGCCCTGCAACTCTCGGCGACCGAGCAAAACCTGATCCTGCAAACCGCCAACAGCTATTTCAACGTGCTGCGCAGCCAGGACAATCTGGCTTCGACGAAGGCCGAAGAAGCCGCGTTCAAACGCCAGCTGGATCAATCCAAGGAGCGTTTCGATGTCGGCCTCTCGGACAAGACCGACGTATTGAACTCACAAGCCAGCTATGACACTGCCCGCGCCAACCGGATCGTCGCGCAACGCCAGGTGGATGACGCCTTCGAAGCCCTGATCACCCTGACCAACCGTCAGTACAAATCGATCCAGGGCATCAGCCATAAATTGCCGATCCTGCCGCCGGCACCGAACGATGCCAAAGCCTGGGTCGAAACGGCCGCCCGGCAGAACCTCAATCTGTTGGCGAGCAACTACGCCGTCAGCGCCGCCGAGCAAACCCTCAAGCAACGCAAGTCCGGTCACTTGCCAACGGTTGACGCGGTTGCCAAGTACGAGAAAGGCGACAACGACGCACTGGGCTTCAGCAACCCGAACAACCTGTCCGAGCCCTTTGGCGGCAACGTCGCGCAAACGACCGTTGGCCTGCAACTGAACATTCCGATCTACAGCGGCGGCCTGATCAGCTCCCAGGTGCGTCAATCGTATTCACAACTGGACCAGACCGAGCAGCAGCGCGAGTCCCTGCGCCGGCAGGTCGTGGAAAACACCCGCGACCTGCACCGTGCGGTGAACACCGATGTCGAGCAGGTACAGGCGCGCAAGCAGTCGATCATCTCCAACCAGAGTGCGGTGGAAGCGACGGAAATCGGCTATCAGGTGGGTACACGCAACATCGTCGACGTACTGGATGCGCAGCGCCAGCTGTACACCTCGGTACGCGACTACAACAACACCCGCTACGACTACATCCTCGACAACCTGCGCTTGAAGCAGCAGGCCGGCACGTTGAACCCCGGGGATTTGCAGGACCTGGCCCGCTGGCTCAAGCCCGACTACAACCCGGACAAGGACTTCCTGCCACCGGACCTGGCCGAGGCGGCAGCCGAGCAGTTGAAAGCCCGGCCCTGAGCGAAACGGTAAAGCAAAGGCTTCGCGAGCAAGCCCGCTCCCACATTGGATCTGTGTTGCTCACAAATTTCCTGTGGAAGCGGGCTTGCTCGCGAATGAAGGCAGCACGGCCTATCGGCCGATCAACCGCCCCAACCCATCCAGCAACCGCTGCAATGCCCCCTGATTGGTGCGCATCACTTTCAACCCGGCCTCTGCCATGCGCTGCGCATCAAGCGGCAGTTCAAACAACCGCTGCACCGCCACCGCCAGCCCTTCGGCATCCTCCACTTCCTGCAACGCCCCGGCACTGCGCAGCTGCGCGGCGATTTCGAGGAAGTTGAAAAGATGCGGCCCGCTTAGCACCGGTTTGGCCAGGGCCGCCGGCTCCAGCAGGTTATGCCCGCCGTTCGGCACCAGGCTGCCGCCGACGAATGCACTGTCAGCCAGGGCGTAGAGAAACAGCAATTCGCCCATGGTGTCGCCAAGCAGCACAGAAATATTCGCGCTGACCGCATCGCCGCTGGAACGCCGGACCGTGGCAAATTCTTGTTGCTGGCACAACCCGTACACCGAATTGAAGCGTTCCGGATGACGCGGCACCAGAATCAGCAACGCATCGGGGTGGCTGGTCAGCAATTGACGATGGGCCGCCAGCACCACCTCGTCTTCGCCGTCATGGGTACTGGCAGCGATCCATACCGGTCGTTCCAGCGCCTGCCATTGCCCGCGCAACTGGCTGGCGCGCTCAAGCAGTTGCGGGTCGATGGTCAGGTCGAACTTGATCGAGCCCGTGACTTCGACGGTTTCCACCCGTGCGCCCAGGTCGCGGAAGCGTTGGGCTTCGGCTTCGGTCTGCACCGCGAACAGGCTCATCTCGGCCAGCATCGGCTGGGTCAGTTTGTGCAAGCGGCCATAGCCCTTGGCCGAACGCTCGGACAGGCGCGCATTGGCCAGCGCCACGGGAATCCCGCGCTTGGCACATTGATGGATATGGTTGGGCCACAGTTCGGTTTCCATGATCACCGCCAGTTTCGGCTGGACCCGATCGAGGAAGCGCCGGGCGGCGCACGGCAAATCGTAAGGCAGATAGCAGTGCTGGATGCGCGGCTCATTGGCAAACAGGGCCAGGATGCGCTCCGAACCGGTCGGCGTCATGCAGGTCACGGTGATCGGCAGATTCGGGTAGCGCACCAGCAAGGCACGGATCATCGGTGCGGCCGCAATGCTCTCGCCAACCGACACAGCGTGCACCCAGATGCCGCCCGGTTTCATCGCCGGCATCGCGCAGGAGAAGCGCTCGCCGATACGCCTGGCGTACGCCGGCGCCTTGCGCGCGCGCAGCCAAAGCCGAATCGCTACCAATGGCAGCCCCAGATAAAACAGCGCGGTGTAGAGAGTTCTATTCATGGCGGCGGAGTTTATCGGCTTTTTTCGCCAATCGTCTGCAAGTGCACGGCAAAACGTTCGGCGAGCCAGCGCGCGGCCGGACCAAGCGGCTCGTCCCGGCGCCAAACCAGCTCCACCACCAGGGCCGGCGGGGTCCATTCGCTGACCAGTTCGACCATCTGGTTCTGATAGGTCGGGTATTGCACCACGTGGCGTGGCAACCAGGCCCAGCCGAGGCCGCGGACCAGCCATTCGGCCATCACATAGAAGCTGTCGGCGCGCCAGACCTGCGGACTGGCGGGATCACTGCCGGGATAAATGCTGGACTCCGTGGACATCAGCAACTGCCGGTGTTGCGCCAATTGTTGGCCGTCCACTGCGCCTTTGCGCGCCAACGGATGATCCTTGCCGCACACCGTGACCATTTCCACGCTGCCCAGTACCCGCCGCTCAAGTGCCTCGGGAATCTGATCGTGAAAGAACAGCAACCCCAGATCGGCGCGTCGCTCCACCAGCTTACGCGCGACATCACCCTGGGCAGCGCTGGTCAGTTGCACTTCAAGGCTGGGGAATTTTTCCGCCAGGGCCTCGAAGCTTTCGATGATCGGCTGATAAGGCATCGCTTCGTCCTGCGCCACACGCAGTCGTGCCTCCTGACCGCGCATCATCGCCAACGCCCGGCCGTTGAGCCGCTCGCACTGGCGCAATACTTCCCGTGCTTCGTCCAGCAAAGCGGTACCGGCTTCAGTGAGCTTCGGTTGACGGCCGCTGCTGCGGTCGAACAGGCTGACGCCCAGGTCTTCCTCCAGCAACGCTATCGAACTGCTGACCGCCGACTGCGCCTTGCGCTGATCCCGCGCCACGGCAGAAAACGATCGCTGCTCCACTACGCTGACAAACAACCGCAACTGCTCCAGATTCCATTGCATGCTCATGGCTCGACCCATCTCTCAAACAGATAGGTAATGACTTTACCGCATCTGGCGAATCACTAGAATGCCGACCTCAGAGAGCAACACTTCACACGAGGATTGACCCATGACCGCTTACTACTACCTGGCCATTGCCATCTGCGCCGAAGTGATTGCCACTGTTTCGATGAAAGCCGTCAAGGGCCTCAGCACCCCGCTGCCACTGGTGCTGGTCATCCTCGGCTACGGCATTGCCTTCTGGATGCTGACCCTGGTGGTGCGCAGCGTTCCGGTGGGTGTGGCGTACGCCGTGTGGGCCGGCATGGGGATCGTGATGGTCAGCGTTGCAGCATTGTTTATCTATGGGCAGAAGCTGGACGTGCCGGCGATGATGGGGATGGCGTTGATTGTGCTGGGGGTTGTGGTCATCCAGCTCTTCTCCAAAACCGCCGGGCACTAAGCCCGAAGTGAGGTCCATTGTGGGAGCGGGCTTGCTCGCGAAAGCGGCGGGTCAGTCAATTCATGTGCGACTGACAGAATGCATTCGCGAGCAAGCCCGCTCCCACAGGTTCTGCGTTCACCTCTCCCCTGCACTTCGAGTCTGTATACTGCGCCCTCGTCTTGAACACAGAGGTCGCTGCATGCCATCCGTTATTTCCACCGACGTACTGATTGTCGGCGCTGGTGTCGCCGGCCTCTGGCTGAATGCGCGCCTGCGTCGCCAGGGTTTTTCGACCGTACTGGTGGAAAACGCCAGCCTCGGCGGTGGGCAGAGCGTGAAGTCCCAGGGCATCATCCACGGCGGCGCCAAATACGCGCTGCATGGCGCCCTGACTGGCGCCTCGGAAGCCATCGCCGACATGCCGCGCCGCTGGCGCGAAGCCTTGGCCGGTAACGGCGAACTGGACCTGTCCGGGGTGCGCCTGCTGTCCGAAGCCCATTACCTGTGGTCCCCCGGCACCCTCGCCGGCAACCTCACCAGTTTCTTTGCCAGCAAAGCCGTGCGCGGTCGCGTCGATCAGGTCAAGGGCGAGCAATTGCCGCCCGCCCTGCAAGACAAACGCTTCAAGGGCAAGGTCTATCGCCTGGCGGAACTGGTGGTCGATGTGCCGAGCCTGATCCAGCGCCTGGCCGTTCTGGCGGGAGACGGTTTGCTCGCCGGGCAGAAAATCGAGCCGTTGCTCGAAGATGGCGTGCTGGTCGGCCTGAAAGTGGATGAGCGCGAAATCCGCGCCCAACGCATCGTCCTGAGCGCCGGTGCCGGGACAGCAGCATTGCTGGAAGCGCTGGGCCTGAGCCAACCCGCCATGCAGCGTCGCCCGTTGCACATGATCATTGCCAAGGGCCCGAGTCTTAAACCGCTATACGCCCACTGCCTGGGTGGCGGCACCAAGCCGCGTATCACCGTGACCACGCACCCGGCGGCGGATGGCCAATGGGTCTGGTACCTGGGCGGTGATATCGCGGAATCTGAAGGCGTGACCCGCGAGCCCGCCGAACAAATCGCCACCGCACAGAAAGAACTCGGCCAATTGTTGCCCTGGATCGACCTGAGCACGGTGCAATGGGCGACCTTGCGCGTGGATCGCGCCGAACCGCTGCAATCAGGCCTGACGCGCCCCGACAACGCCTTTGTTGCCGAGGAAGGCCGCCTGCTGGTGGGCTGGCCGACCAAACTCGCCCTGGCACCGGACTTCGCTGACCGGGTCATTGCCAGCCTGACCCGCGACGGTATCCAGCCAAGCCACCCGGCAGCGCTGCCTGATCTGCCGAAGCCGCCGATGGGCGTACCTGCCTGGGAGCAACTGCTGCCATGAGCCAAGCGACCCTGCACGACCTGCACCGCCCGTTGGGCAGCACCGGCCTGCTGGTTTCACCCCTGGGCCTGGGCACGGTGAAACTGGGCCGCGACCAAGGGGTGAAGTACCCCAACGACTTCCGGATTCCCGATGACGATGAAGCACGCATGCTGCTCAAGCTCGCCCGCGAACTGGGCATCAACCTGATCGATACCGCACCGGCCTATGGTCGCAGCGAAGAACGTCTCGGCCCATTACTGCGTGGCCAGCGTCAGGATTGGGTGATTGTCAGCAAGGTGGGCGAAGAATTTGCCGATGGCCAGTCCCGTCACGATTTCAGCGCCGCCCACACACGCATGTCGGTGGAACGCAGCCTGCAACGCCTGGAAACGGACGTTATCGACCTGGTGCTGGTGCATTCCGACGGTAACGACCTGGCGATCCTCAATGACAGCGAAGTCTACGCCACCCTCGCCGAACTCAAGGCCGAAGGCAAGATTCGTGGCTTCGGCTTTTCCGGCAAAACCGTCGAAGGCGGTTTGAAGGCGCTGGAGCAAGGTGACTGCGCGATGGTCACCTACAATCTGAACGAACAAAACGAGAAGGCCGTCATTGACTATGCTGCTGCACACGGCAAAGCCATTCTGGTCAAGAAAGCCCTCGCCAGCGGTCATGCATGCCTGAGTCCGGGCGTGGATCCGGTGCGCGCCAGTTTCGAGTTGTTGTTTGAACATCCGGGTGTTGCCAGTGCTATTGTCGGGACCATCAATCCGCTGCACCTCGCCCACAATGTCGCGACCGTTGCCCAGGTCCTTCGTAGCCACTGATGCCGCCCACGCGGCCTTAAGCAGGAGCCGACATGCCGCGTACGCTCATAAGAAAGAACCCGAGCAACTTCAAGACCCTGCCGTTATTCGTCGAAGCGACTCCCGAAGGCCTGGCCTATCAGAGCGTCGGCAGGCCGCTGAATTTCTCCCAGACCCTGCAACGTCGTCGCCCGGTGACGGTCGGCGACAGCGAACGGTTTGCCCTGGAGCTGGCCAATCTCGGGGTTTCGGTGCGCCTGACCCTGCATTGGCAGAATCGCGATTATTGGGTGTTGGTGCGCCAACGCCGGCAGGACCGTGGCGATGTGGTGCTCAAGTTGATCTCCGGGTACGTGCCGGCCCATGAACTGAACCTGCCCTTGCACACGGCGATCCAGGAGATTGCTGAAGAATGCCTCCTGGAAACCCCCGAAGGCTGGCTCGGTGGACGGTTCAATGACACCTGGTTGCCGACGCCCTACTCGGCTGCCCTGCATTACCGCGAAGCGCTGCCGTTTCGCCTGTCACCATTGTCCGGCTCGGCGCGGCCGGTACGTTGCGCCAACCTGATGCTGATGGAGCGCCCGCGGGCTTACGTGCATTTGCCAACGGCGTCCCTGCAACTGATCTACGACTTGCGCCTGGACGTTCCCAAGGACGCCAAATCCCTGAGCCTGTTCCATGTCGATGAAAGACTGGAAGGCGATCAACTCGTCGCCCGCCTCGACCGCAAGCGCCCCGATCTATACTTGATGCCCTTGCAGGACGGTCACCCGATGGCTGAGCTCTACACCTTGAAAAAAGATCAGCTGTGCCCGGCCAGCACGCGTGGGCTGTACCTGGCCGAGAGTTTTGCCCGACAGGAAGGCTGGTTGGTGAGGGATGAGCGAATTCGCTGGAAAGACTGGGTGAGGCAGCAGGGTTTGACGCCGCCGGGAAAGGATTCGGGTTTGGCGCGGTTACGCGGAAAAGCGAAGCAATTGCTGAAGAGGATGGTGCCGCGCAAGGCGGCACGATAGGAAGATCACGTGGATTCTTGTGGCGAGGGGGCTTGCCCCCGTTCGGCTGCGAAGCAGTCGCATATTCATCGTATGCGATGTTTCAGGCACATCACGATTGCAGGCTTTAGGGTCGCTTCGCGACCCAACGGGGGCAAGCCCCCTCGCCACAAAAAGCCCGAGCGTTACTCGGACTTGCGGATCTTCTCGACAATCGCCGTGGTCGAGCTGTTTTCCACCAGCCCCAGCACCTTCACGGTACCGCCATAGGCCGTCACGATGTCCGCGCCGACGACCTGGTCGATCCCGTAGTCGCCGCCCTTGACCAGCACGTCCGGCTTGATCGCGCTCAGCAGGTTTTCCGGGGTGCCTTCCGGGAAACTGATGACCCAGTCCACCGCTCCCAGGCCGGCCAGAACCGCCATCCGCCGGTCGACGCTGTTGATCGGACGGCCCGGCCCTTTCAGGCGGCTGACCGATGCATCGTCGTTGATCGCCACGATCAGGCGATCGCCCTGGGCCCGCGCCTGCTCCAGATAGGTCACGTGGCCTGCATGCAGAATGTCGAAGCAACCGTTGGTGAAGACAATCCGTTCGTTATGCGCGCGCGCATCATCGACCGCCAGCAACAGCTGCTCAAGACCCAGCACACCGCGCTCGGAACCCTCCGCGCGTTGAATCGCACGACGCAGTTCCGGCGCACTGATGGCCGCCGTACCAAGCTTGCCGACCACGATACCCGCCGCCAGGTTGGCCAGGGCCACCGCGTGGGGCAGTTCTTCGCCAGCGGCAATCGCGGCCGCCAGGGTGGAAATCACCGTGTCGCCGGCACCGGTCACGTCGAACACTTCACGGGCGCGGGCCGGCAAGTGCAGCGCCGGGTGATCCGGACGCAGCAGGGTCATGCCATGCTCGCCACGGGTCACCAGCAAGGCGCCAAGGTCCAGGTCGTGCATCAGTTGCGCGCCCTTGCTCACCAACTCGTGCTCATCGGCGCAACCACCGACGATGGTTTCGAATTCGTTGAGGTTTGGCGTGATCAGGCTCGCACCACGGTAGATCGAAAAATCCTTGCCCTTGGGATCGGCCAGCACTGGAATGCCACGGGCACGGGCGGCCTGGATCAGCGCCTGATGGTTTTTCAGCGCGCCTTTGCCGTAGTCGGACAACACCAGCACCTTGATGCCTTCAAGCAACTCGTCGACCTGCGCCGCCAACGCCAGCGCGTCGGTGGCGAAAGGCTCTTCGAAGTCGATACGCAGCAGTTGCTGGTGACGGCTCATGACCCGCAGCTTGACGATGGTCGGCTGGTGCGCAATGCGCTGGAAAATAGCCCGCACGCCAGCGCCCTTGAGGCTGTTGACCAGGCTGTTGGCGGCTTCATCGTCGCCGGTCACACCGACCAGCGAGGCCGGAGCCCCCAGGGCGGCAATGTTCAAGGCAACGTTGGCAGCACCGCCCGGGCGGTCCTCGATGTGATCGACCTTGACCACCGGCACCGGCGCCTCAGGGGAAATCCGTGAGGTACCACCATGCCAGTAACGGTCGAGCATGACATCGCCGACCACCAAGACAGGGGCTTGATCGAATCGCGGCATGGACAACTTCATGGTGAAACCCACATACAAAATGAACAGGGGCGCGATATTAACACAGGGTTGGTGTCGGCTTGTGCGGTGGCTGCAACGGGATGATTCGCCGGGTCTTTATGCTCATTTTTTGAGCATAAAGACCCACCAGACGACGACACCCTCGCGAAAGGGCGAGCCCTTTCGGGGTCAGGCGATGTCTTCGGCCGGGGCATCGAGGCCCATCGCGTTGAGGCGCGAGTAGTAGCCGTTTTGCGCCAGCAGTTGCTCATGGGTGCCGCGCTCGACGATTTTCCCCTGGTCCATGACCAGGATCAGGTCAGCCTTCTCGATGGTCGACAAGCGGTGAGCGATCACCAGCGTGGTGCGACCTTTCATGACCTGGTCCAGCGCTGCCTGGATATGCCGCTCGGACTCGGTGTCGAGTGCCGAAGTCGCCTCATCGAGAATCAGCAGCGGAGCATTCTTCAACAGCGCCCGGGCAATCGCCAGGCGCTGACGCTGGCCACCGGACAGCAGCACGCCGTTTTCCCCGACCTGGGTGTCCAGGCCTTCGGGCAATTGCGCAATGAAGTCCATCGCGTAGGCATCTTTGGCCGCTTTTTCAATGTCTTCACGGGGGGCACCGGCCAGGTCGCCATAAGCGATGTTGTTGGCCACGGTGTCGCTGAACAGGGTCACGTGCTGAGTCACCTGGGCAATATGCCGACGCAGGTTCAACAACTTGTACTGTTCCACTTCGACGCCATCGATGAGGATTTCGCCCTTGTCGTGGTGATAGAAACGCGGAATCAGGTTGGCCAGGGTCGACTTGCCGCTGCCGGAACGGCCCACCAGCGCCACCATTTGCCCCGGTTCGACCGAGAAACTGATGTCATTGAGCACCTGACGCTCGGTGTCAGGGTAGGTGAAGCTGAGGTTGCGCACGTCCAGGCGACCGCTGACCACATCACGCTCGACGGTGCCGGTATCGACTTCAGGCTCGACATCCAGTTGCTCGAAGATACTTTCGGCACCGGCCACACCCTTCTGGATGGTCGAGCTGACTTCGGACAGCTGGCGAATCGGCTTGGGCAGCAGGCCGGCCAGGGTGATGTAGGCCACCATGTCGCCGGCGGACGCATCGCCTCGCAGGAACAGCACCAGGAACATCAGCACGGCCATGGCGGTGTAGATCACCAATTGCAGCAGCGGTGTGTAGATGGCGCCGGTACGGGTCATGCGCAATTGCTTGTCGGTATTGCCCTGGCTGGCGTCGAAGAAGCGCTTCTCTTCATAGGCCTCACCGCCAAAACTGCGCACCACGCGATAGCCCTGGATGGTTTCCGAGGCCACGTGTGTAACGTCGCCCATCGCCAGCTGGATTTTCTTGCTCTGCTTGCGGAATTTCTTGCTGGCGGTGCGCACCATGACGGCGATCAGCGGCAGGATGGCGACCATGACCAGCGTCAGGCGCCAGTTCATGAACAGCAGCGAGGCAAACAGGAAGATCACTGTCATGCCTTCACGAATAACGACCTTGATCGCATCTGTTGCCGCCCCCGTGACCATGGTCACATTGAAGGTGATGCGTGAAATCAGGTGCCCCGAGTTATGCTTGTCGAAATACCGGTTTGGCAACACCAGCAGGTTGTTGAACAACTGGACCCGCAAGTCATGGACCAGGCCAAGGGAAACCTTGGCCAGAAAATAGTTGCCCAGATACGATCCCAACCCCTGCCACGCGGCGATCAGGATGATCAACAGCGGCACCGCCTGCAGCAGTTGCAGATCCCGCAGGTAGGGCACGGTTGGAAACAAGGCCGCTTCAGGGTTGGATAGACCGTCGACGAAGTACTTGAGGATGTAGCCCAGCATTGGCTGCGTCGAAGCGAAAATCAGAAAACCGACGATGCTGATCAGGAACAGGCTGATGTACGGCCGGACATAGCCGAGCAGGCGGAAGTAGATTTTCAAGCTTGATGGGCTTGCGGAGAGACTGGAGTCGGTCATATCACGCGAATGTCGATGAAAAGGACGCTGACTTTAGCACAGCTTCCTCTGGGTTCTGGCAATCGCATACAGTCTGTGTATTGTGGCGCGTCAAATAGCCACCCAATGCCCCTGCCTTGGTACGGTCGCTCAATTCAGGAATAAGTTACTCAGCATGCAATTAAACGCTTTGAACAGCACGTCCAATAGAATCTTCGATTTCATTTGTCTGTGGATCCTTCCGCTCGGTTATTTATTGCTGCTTTGTGCGCTGTTTTTCCTGCCAGGGCGCAGTGTGCTTCACAAGCTTTACTATGGCCTGTTCAGCATTCCGGCACTGATTGCGCTGTGCCTGCGTCCACGGCTCAGCAAAGAATTGCTGCACGAACCGGTCGTCATTGCCGTTCTGCTGTTTTTGGCATGGGCACTGCTCAGCCTGAGCTGGGGGCCAGGCGACGACATCGAGTTTGGTCAGTTCAAACCCTCATTGCATACCCTGTTTCTGTTCGTCGGCTGCTACCTGCTGGTGCGCTATCGCAGCGAAATCATTCAGCCCCTGCTGTTCTGCGCCGCGATGGTCGCGCTGATCGCTTCCGTCTACAACCTGTACAGGTTCGGCCAGATCTACCAACCGCAAATGCGCCTGATCGGTGTAGGCGCGTTCGACAATCCACTGCTCAGCTCCCACGTTTTCGGCTTTTTCTGTACCTACTGGCTGAGCCTGAGCATGACCTGCAAGCGACGCCAGGTACTTTGGTTGAGCATTCCGGCGATGGCCATCATGTTCGCCACAGTGCTGGCCACCGGTTCCAGGACTCCACTGGTTGCACTGACGCTGGCGGCGCTGTGGCTGTGTTTCATCTGCTGGAATCGACGCTCGGTCCTGATGCTTGGCTCCATGTTCATCGCTGGAACAGCGACGCTCGTTCTGTTTGCGGACAAAATCTTTGAAAGAGGCAGCTCCTTCCGTATCGAGCTCTGGCAGTTGACCCTGGGCAGGATTGGTGAACATCCATGGATCGGGCACAGCTACAACGCCGAGCTGACCCTGGACCCAGGCGTCGGCTACCCCCTCGAGGAACCCCATAGCTTTATCCTGGGCGTGCTCTACTACGTTGGCATTATCGGACTGCTGCCATGGCTGTTCTTCCTCGTATGGAGCTTCATCAGTAGCCGGCGCCATCGCGTGCAACCGCTGTTTATTATTGCCTCAGCCTGGCTGGCCTTCGGTATCGGTGCGGGCCTGACCGAAGGTGGCGGGATTATCTCTCGTCCCAAGGAGCACTGGTTCCTGCTGTGGATCCCCCTGGCACTGATCGCCGCGTTGAGCATCAATCAACGGGCCAGGCGCCTGCTGGACACGCCGATCAAGACCGCGACGCCAAGCGCCCTGCAACAGCTGACTGCCGATGCCCGGGTCATCGAGGAGGATGGCTTGGGCCCCAAAGTCCTGCGCCTGACCGATGGCAGCTTTCTCAAGCTGTTCCGCCGCCGCCGCTGGTACACCTCGGGCAGTTTCACGCCTTATTCCGATCGTTTTGCCGTCAACAGCGTGCAACTGCGCAACATGGGCGTCCCGACACCGCACATCCTCGACCTTTACCGGTTCGAAGACGGCAGCACCGCTGTGCACTACTCTCCGTTGCCGGGCAACACGCTGCGCCAGATCCTGCAAGGCATCACCGCCCCGGCGGTGCGCCAGGCACTGGTGGAGCGTTTCGGCAAGTTCATGGCTCAATTGCATCAGCAAGGGGTCTACTTCCGCTCCCTGCACCTGGGCAATGTGCTGGTGCTGGAGGACGGCGAGTTCGGCCTGATCGACCTGGCCGACCTGCGCATTTACCCTTCATCTTTAAGCCCTTCCCTGCGCCGGCGTAATCTGCGCCATATGCAGCGCTACGCAGAAGATCGGCGCTGGCTGTTCGAGGACCACTTCGAAGCACTGCTGCAGGGATACGCCGCAGCAGCCTCGAAAGCCGACGTGGATAATTTGCACAGGCAAGTACTGGCCGGGAGTCCTCCGGCCCAGGCTCACTGATGACAGAAACCAGCCCGCTTATCGCGATGGCGGCTTATGCGGGTATCTGGCCTTCGGCGTGCTCGGGCACCACTCGATCACTACCTGGATCTTTGTGCAAACCGGCGGTGACTCAGTCTTTCTCCAGCCGCGAGAAATACATCCGGCCCAACCCGCGCCAGGTTTTCTTGTTCCAGGCCTTGAACGGAATCTGCGCCAGCAACTCCCGCGCCAGCTTGCGATCACGGTTGGCGGTCTTGAGGAACATGGAGTTGAGAAACTTGTAGCGCACCTCGTCATACAACGGGTGGTCGCTGAAGAGCGCGTAGGTGCGCAGGATGCTGTCGATCATGAAGCGGTGGTTCTTGTAGGAGTTGGTGGCGTGCTTGCGATAGCGCGCCATCAACACATTCAGGCCATCGATGAAGTAACCGGCATGGGTCACTTTCAGTTCAATCAGCAAGTCTTCCAGGCGAATGGTCGGGTCGAAACCGCCCACCTTGTCCAGCGCTTCGCGACGAATCATCAGGGTCGGTGCCGGCGGATAGGGCTTGCGCTCCAGGAACATGTCATCGAAGTCCAGGCGACGGAACGGCACATCCCGGCGCTGGCGCTTCTCGGGGTAGAGATTGCCGTCGGCATCGATCAGCTCGATGTTGCCGGCGCAGATTCCGACCTCGGGCTTGCCGTCCATATGCGCGACCTGCGTGGCGATTCGCTCCGGCAACATGATGTCATCCGAACCGAACGGCACGATCAGGCTGCCCTTTGCCCGGGCAATCGCACCATTGAGGGTGTTGGTCAGCCCCTGGTTTTCCTGGACCCGGAAGTCGAAACCATGGATGGCCTGCAACGCTTTGATCCGCTCGACACTGTCATCCTTCGAGCCATCGTCGACCACCAGCAACTCAATGTTCTGATAGGTCTGGTTGAGGACGCTGAGAATGCTTTCCTCGATGTAAGGGGCGTGGTTATACGACGCGATGATGACCGTGACGATGGGGTTCGCGTCGTTCATGGCTGTTCCTTGCGGGCCTGTTCCAGGCCGGAGTCGATCAGGTTCAGGTACTCCTGGCGGAAGACCTCGATGTCATGGTGTTGTTGCAGATAACGGAAGGCCTGCTCACCCTTGGCCTTGAGCTCGTCATCCGACAGCCCGAGGTAGGTGTCCAGCGCAGCCTGCAGCGTCGGCACATCCTTCGGCGTAATCGCCAGGCCACCGGCCCCCTCGATCAGCGGCAACATGGCCGGCACGTTCGAGGCAATCACCGGCAAATGCCCGCTCATGCCCTCAAGCAACGCCAGCCCGAGGCCTTCGGCCAGGGAAGGCATGGTCCAGATGTCGAATGCGCGAATGTACTGCAGTGCGATTTCCTTGAACCCCAGCAAATGGGCACGACCGCTAAGGCCGAGGCGGTCGATTTCCGCAGCCAGGCGCGACTCTTCGCGACCGGCGCCGATGATCGCCAGCTGGGTGTTCGGGTACTTGTCCTTGAGTGCGGCAAAGGCCTGCAGCAAATAGATATGGCCCTTGACCGGCACCAGCCGCCCCAACGCACCGATCAACCGCACCGACGGATCGATGCCCAGCATTTCACGGGCCTTTTCACGACTATGCTGCAGTCTTTCGGCTTGCTCGATGTCGATGGCATTGGTGATGGCGTAGGTATTCTGGTCGGTGAAGCCGCAGTCACAGTCCAGCAGATACTGTTTCACCGCAGGCGACACACCAACGAAGCGCCAGTGACGATCGATCAGGCGCTGGGTCTGGCGGCGCCGGTAAAAACGGTCGTACTCGCCAAAGCCGTGGGAAATGCCGATGCACAGCGGTACTTTCAACCAGCGATTGAGCGCCAGCATCATGTTCACCGGCTTGAAGCGGTTGCAGATCACCACATCGAATTTTTCCCGGCGGCAGAACTTGTACAGCTGCCACATCGCCCGCAGGCGCATGCCCTTGAGGGACTTGTCGGAAAACTCGAAGTACACCGAACGGTCGGCTCGGCTCACCGCTTCCCCCGGCCCGGGTTTGCCGCGCAAAAACGCGGCGGTCACTTCATAGCGATCACTGGGCAGGGCCTTGACGATTTGCTCCGCCAGGTCGGCGAAATCATGGGCTTTGACGTTGTAGTCAGGCTGCAGCTGCAGGACCTTCGACCGCTGACTCATAACTCTCCCCGCTGAGAAACATTGCCTGGTGTGTGCTTGAGGGACCACAAAAGCTCGTGGCGCCGGACTGCCTTGCGAAAGAATTCGTTCTCGCCATAGGTTGGCGGCAACCGGCCGGCCAACAACCGCTGTATCAACCGACGCAAGCGACGCTTGAACGGCATCGCCGGTTGCAGGTCGTGCATCATGCCCAGCGCCATGGCTTTGTCCCGCTGTTGTTCCAGCGCCATCGGCAGGCAATAAGGCTGCATCGGCTGGGTCGCGTCGAAGGCAGGCGGCAAGGCGATACCATCGCCGGTATCGCCCATCGGCCAGCGGTCGTTATCGTGCAAGTGGTTGGCATAGCCCAGCAGCGTGGTCGGTTGCCAGTCCAGGCCTTGCAAGGCCTCGAGGACTGCCGCCTGGGCGCAGATATGATCGGGATGCGGATCCAGGGTCGGATGCGGCAGCACGATGACCTCGGGCCGGGCCCGCAGCAGCAACTCGCGCAGATCGGCCAGCAGATTGTTCCAGGTCGGCGCGCCATCGGCATCGCCTGGCAGCGCGAAAGGATTCAGCTGGCGAAATAGTCGGGTATCACTCAGATCCGCTTCCCGCGATCCCGCTGCCACGCCAGGCGCGGCCTGCATGCTTGCCAGTTGCAAACAGAAATAACCCAGTTGTACGCAGTGAGCCTCGGGCACACCGGCCCAACGCGGCACGGCAATGCTGTCCCAGGCGCGCAGACGGCCTTTCAAGCGAGCCGCATCGACCTTGTTCAGGCCCATCTGTCGATAGTGTTCGGCTTCGATTTCACCGGCGGTCAGCGTGACGATCCAGGTTTCGTCGGCCTGGCTGTACAAACCGTAGGCCGCCAGTTCAGCGTCATCGGCGTGGGGCGCGATGACCATCACCCGCTGACGCCGATAATCCGGATGTTCCAGTGCCCACAGCACGGGCTCGCCGAGCACGCGACAGAAACGCCCGCGCAAGCGCAGGTCACCACGGGACAGCGCCTGGGCCTGACCACTGAGGTTGAGGTAACGCAGGCCGTTTACGCCCCGCTCGAAGGTTTGCCGGTCAGGGGTTTCGCCCCCCAGCAACTCGACCACCGGATCGATAAACCGTCCCAGCCAGGAACTCTGTACCCGCAGGGCCAACACCAGCGTCGCGTCGTCGACCAGCATCACGCCTTCGTCCAGCCGCAAATGTTCACCGTTCAGGTGCACCTTGGGCTGTGGCGTGTAGGGAGGAAAGTTGTACTGGTAATCGTCTTTCGGTGAGTAGAACAGATGGTCGGCAAACCAGGCTTCGTGGGCAATCCAGCCCAGAACCGCCAGCACCAGCGGCAACCACCAGGCCACCAGCACACCAATGACGATCAACAGCACCAGCGCAATCAACAGGCCGATACGTTTATTGCGCCGATGGCGCTTGAGCAGTTGCTGCTTGCGGCTCATGGCTTGGCTCATACAGTGAAGACCGGCACGGAGTTGCACCAGCGATCCTTGTATTCACGGTCGGCGCGCCCGAAGGAAAAGCGCAACGGCTTGTCCTGCGCCCGGGCATGTTCCCAGGCGCTTTGCGTATTGAGAAAACTCAGCACACTGCCGGGACTGAACTCACGGGTTTGCGGATCGACCCCACCGTTGATGTACTCGACGCTGATCCACTGCGGGGTTTCGACGCGGTACACCAGTTGAATCGCGATCGGCGCATCGTTGAGGAAAATCACCGAACCGATCAGCCACTCGCGCAGCAGCTCGATGACCTCGGCCATGCGTTCGGCGCCCGTCGCCGGGAAGCCCCAGCGGCGCTGGAACAGGTCGCAATAAATCGCCGCCAGATCAAAGCTGGAAAACTCGGACACCGGCCGCACCACGCCACCGGCCTCCTCAAGCAAGCGCAATTCGCGGCGCTGGTTGTAGCGAAACTTTTTCGACAATTCTTCGGGGGTGCGAGCCATGGCCAGTTGCTCGGCCTGCAACCTGATGCCGGTGAACCGCCCCTCGTTCAACGCTGACAGATAGCGCCCGCGATGGCGCAAAGGCGCCTGGGCATCGGCAGCGGCCGGCAGGATGATCTCGGCGTTACCCAGATCGAACAGCCCTTTCTTGCCGCGACGCTTGAGTACGTCCTTGGACAAGGCAAGGTCGCGGCCCCAGGTCGGGATCGCCGCCTTGATCTCGTCAGCCTGCACCCAAGCCAGGTAACGCACAGGAATGTCGGCCAGTTTCGCCAGCCGCTCGACCACCATGGGATGAGTCGCGACGCTGCCGCCATAACGCTGCCAGGTTTCGGCGTAAGTCGAGGCGTCGACTACCGCCCAGCCACGCTCGCGCCAGCCTTGAAATCGGTTGAGCATCAGCCCCTCTGTGCCAGTTCGGTAACGTGCGGCAAGTGCCAGAAAGCATCGCGCACGGCGCGGTCGGAAAAGCGTTCGCGCAAGCGCTCGAGCATCAACTCGGCACACTGTCGACGTTGCTGCTCATCCATGGCGGCCAGATGTTGCAGCCCCTTGGCCAGATGTTCGGCATCGCCCAGCGGAAACAGGATACCCACGCCTTCGACCACTTCCTTCGCTCCGCCGCAGGCGGTGGCCAGCAACGGTACACCGGCGGCCATGGCCTCCAGCAGCACCATGCCGAACGGTTCGTGATCGGAACTCAGGGCGAACACATCGAAGGCGCGGAAGTAGTTGCGTGCATCCGGCACCTGGCCAAGAAACAGCACCCGATCGCCGATGCCCAGTTCGCGGGCCTGAGCCTTGAGGTTTTCCTCCAGGCGCCCTTTGCCGAGAATCACCAGCTGGCTGTTGGCCGGCAACTGCGGCAACGCCTCGGCGAAACCGTGCAGCAGCGTGGCCTGATCCTTGTCTGGATGCAGCCGTCCGACGTTGCCGACGATCCAGGCATCCGCCGCCAGCCCCAGGGTTTCCCGGGCCTCGCGAGCCGACACTTGCGAGGCGTGCAGGGCCTCTACGTCGATACGGTTGTACAACGTCTGAATTCGCGAAGCCGGCCACTTCGGCAGGCAATTGCGCATGTCGTCGCGCACCGCGTCGGACACGCCGAGCAAACTCAAACGCTTGCGGAAAATATGTGCGAACAGTTTGCGGCTGCCGCGCTGGTAATCTTCAAACCCGTGGTGCACGCCAATGACCGGCAACGACGTACCGAGCAAGGCGATGTAGATAGGCTTGAAGCGGTGTGCGATGCAGAAACTGAAGTTGCGCGACGCGGCGATCTTGCGCAGATCGCCGATGGCTCCCAGCTTCAGGCCACGAATGGCCTTGGAGCTGTACTCCATGAACAGCACTTCATCGGAGGCACAGCCCGCGGCGACCTCGGCATCGGCAGCCCCGGTGAGGAACACCGTGGTCACTCGATAGCCGGTCCCCGCGAACAGGCTGGCGTACTGCCGTGCGCAGTCCAGGAACGGCCCGTCATAGCCGTGACAGAACTGCAGCACATGACGTTCAGCCGAACGTGTCATAGGCGTTCGCGCCCTCTTTGACCACCAGGATGTCTTCCATGATCAGATACTGTAGATCCGAACCGAAGAACATGTTCAGCGCATCGGTCGGCGAGCAGATCATCGGTTCGCCGCGACGGTTGAGCGAGGTGTTGAGCGACACGCCGTTGCCGGTGAGCACTTCCAGCGCTTTCATCATGTCGTAGTAGCGCGGGTTGTATTCGCGCTTGAGCACCTGGGCGCGGGAGGTGCCGTCTTCGTGGACGACCTCCGGCACGCGGGTTTTCCATTCTTCCGCCACTTCGAAGGTGAAGGTCATGAACGGAGCCGGGTGATCGATCTTGATCATCTGCGGCGCCACGGTGTCGAGCATCGACGGGCAGAAAGGCCTCCAGCGCTCGCGGAACTTGATTTGATGGTTGATGCGATCCGCCACGCCCGGCACGCTCGGGCAGCCGATGATCGAGCGACCACCCAGTGCACGCGGACCAAACTCCATGCGCCCCTGGAACCAGGCCACCGGGTTGCCATCGACCATGATCTTGGCGATCTGCTCCGGCATGTTGTCGAGCTTGCGCCACGTCGGCTTGTTGGCGTGACGGGCACAGGCTGCAATCACGTCTTCGTTGCTGTACGACGGGCCGAGGTAGACGTGTTCCATCTTCTCGACCGGTACGCCACGGGCGTGGGACACGTAGGCTGCCGCACCCACCGCGGTACCGGCGTCGCCGGATGCAGGCTGTACGAACAGCTCTTTGACGTCGTCGCGGGCGATGATTTTCTGGTTCAGCTTGACGTTCAACGCACAGCCGCCGGCGTAGGCCAGTTTGCCGGTTTCCTTGAGCACGCCGCCCAGGTAGTAGTCGATCATCTGCAGCGCAATTTTTTCGAACAGCGCTTGAATGCTCGCGGCGTAGTGGATGTAAGGCTCGTCGGCGATGTCGCCTTCGCGCTTCGGACCCAGCCACTCGATCAGCTTCGGCGAAAAGTAGTAACCCTTGCCCTTCTCTTTATAGCGACGCAGACCGATGACGTTGGCGTAGTCGGTGTTGATCACCAGCTCGCCGTTTTCGAACGAAGCCAGGCGCGAGAAATCGTATTTGCTGGCGTCGCCGTACGGCGCCATGCCCATGACCTTGAACTCACCGTCGAGCATATCGAAACCGAGGAACTCGGTGATCGCGCCGTACAGGCCGCCGAGGGAGTCCGGATCGAAGAATTCCTTGATCTTGTGGATCTTGCCGTTTTCGCCATAACCGAAGAAGGTCGTGGCGTACTCGCCCTTGCCGTCGATGCCCAGGATCGCGGTTTTCTCTTTGAAACCGGAGCAGTGATAAGCGCTGGAGGCGTGGGCCAGATGGTGTTCGACCGGCTCGATCTTGATCTTCTTCGGATCAAAACCCAGTTGCTCCAGGCACCAGACGATCTTGTTGCGATAGCGCTTGTAGCGACGGTTGCCCATCAGGATCGCGTCGAGTGCACGGTCAGGGGCGTACCAGTAACGCTTGGCGTACTGCCAGCGGGCCTTGCCGAACAGGCTGATCGGGGCGAACGGGATCGCTACCACGTCGACATCGGACGGCTTGATGCCGGCCTGCTCCAGGCAGAATTTCGCCGATTCGTAGGGCATGCGGTTCTTTGCATGTTTATCGCGTACGAAGCGCTCCTCTTCAGCCGCCGCGACCAGCTTGCCGTCGATATACAGGGCTGCGGAAGGATCATGGCTAAGGGCGCCGGACAGGCCAAGAATCGTCAATGCCACAGGGGTCTAGCCTCTTTAGTCTGCATGCAGGCGCAAGCGCCTCAAAAATTAATGTGCCCTCGCAAGGGGCGAGAGACAGCTAAAGGGCGGGATTATAGCGTAAAAGCAGCGGCTAGCCTCTAGCTACAAGCCGCAAGCAGCCACGGTGGTGACCTTGCGATTACTTTTAACCGCGCGAAGGCCGCCAGTAGACACGGATATTGCCGTCCACGCTTTGCCGGTAAATCGTGTAGGGCAAGGCGGCGGTGTCCAGTGCGCCGGACAGGGCCAGGTCGAGCAAAATGAGCGGTACGAGGATACCCGTGGGATCGGGCGGCGCGTTCAATACGCAGAAGTCATAAGCCAGGCCGCTGTAGACCCGCGGAATGGACTGGCAATAGGTCTTTTGCCTGCGCAGCCCTTGCGCCGCTTCGGCTTCATCCTGCAGGACGGTGGCGGCGGTCCCGCAGCCCATTAGAGATACTGATAAAACACCCGATGAAACTGCCATTTTGATAGTCACAGCCTGCCCTCCGAGAACGTCAGGCAAACTAGCATCGGGGTGATTTCGACCACAGTTCACAGCTTCCCAAGATCGCGTAGGACGGTTCACAAGAACTTGTCTGCTTTCTCGGTTGGCTGTTCCGGCCCCTTCGCGAGCAAGCCCGCTCCCACATTTGATTGCATTCAAGTGTGGGAGCGGGCTTGCTCGCGAAAGGACCGAAGGTCCGATTCAATCAGCGCTGGAGATGTCTTTGGGAAGACGCTGATCGATGACCTGGTAAAGGGCGCTGCTTTCAGGCCAATTGCGCATGAACCGCGCGCGGTCCTTTGCGTACGCCGGGGCGAAGCTGCCGAGGGAGCCGTGCTGGCACATCGCGTCAAGGTCGATCAACGCCCAGCGATCCTGCTGCCAGAACAGGTTATGCCCCTTGAAGTCGCCATGACTGATGCGTTCGCGAATCAGCTCGGCGAACAGATGATCCAGCGCCGCCAGCTCGGCTTCCGGTGCATCGCCACGCTCAACATAAGGTGCAAACCGCTCGATGATGTCCGGCCCCGGCAGATACTCGGTGATCAAGTACGCCCGGCTGCGCAGCCAGAGAGCACGTTTTTCCAGCAGCGCCAGCGGCTTGGGCGTGGCAATCCCGAGGAACGCCAGGCGATTGCCTTCGCGCCATGAATGCCAGGCCCGGCTCGGACGCCAGAAGCGCTTGAGCCAATGGGCAAAACCCTTGATGTTGTAGCGCTTGATCACCAGCGTGCGGCCATCCACCTCGACCTTGCCGACGCTCGCTGCTCCGCCGGTCTTGTACAGATGCCCCTGATCGAGCAAGGCATCGGCGCGCTCCAGCACCGGCAACATCGACGACTCTTCCTCGCGGCGAATCGCCCGCAATCCAAAGGCTCCGCGCTGGACGCTGAACAGTGTGCACTCGCGGCCGACCTTGTTCAGGAAGTCCTTGAGGCGCCAGTTGCGGACCTTGTCGATCTGCTTCTGCAACGCTTCCATCGGCAGGGCGTGCTCGCCGTTGCTGAGCAGGTAATACACCAGCAACTCTTCAATGAAGGGCTCCAGCGACTTGGGCAACTGGGCGAAGAACACCCCGAGGTTTTCCAGGACTTTCTGCCGCGACAGGGGCTGTCCCGGCGTTTCGGAGCAAATCCCGGCGCCGTCGATCAAGTACAGACGACCACGCTGACGCAGCAGGTTGTCCAGGTGCAGGTCTTCCTGCCACAGTCCTTTGCGGTGCATTTGACCGATGGCGCCTAACGCCTCGGCCAACACCGCCCCCTGCCCGTCGGACAACACCGGTAAATTCTCGACCTGCTTCCAGGTATCACCCAGGCTTTCGGCGCCCTCCAGAAACTCGAACAGCAGCCAGCCACCCTCACCTTCTTTCAGGCCGTCGGCCAACAGCTGCGGCGTGGTCAGCCCTTGGGCAGAGAGCAGGCGCACGCCGTCCAGTTCACGCTGAAAATGCCGGGCCGCCTTGCTGCCGACCAGCAACTTGGCCAGCACCGGCCGACCACGCCAGACGCCAGCACCGACATAACGCTGCCCCGGCAACACCCGCAACAGGCTCAGCAGTTGTAAATCGGCGGGGCCGGCAGCGTCGGCCAGCGATATGCTCAGCGGCAAAACCGGATTGCGGCCGACGGACTTCAATTCAGACAATCGCATCAGCGCGGCCTCTTTTGGCTGCGTCGCGCCGTCAAGCGCTGCAGCCAGCTATCGATCAGTGAGCTGTCCTGCGGTTGATCCAGATAGGCGGCCAGCAATTCCCGCAGTTGCGACTCGCCCCACTCGGACGCACGGCGCGTCAGCGGTTCCAGGTCCTTGATTCGGTCACGCTGCCCGTACAGCAGCGGCCGGGTCTTTTCCAGATCGATCAATTGAGCCTGATAGCCGTTGCCGGTGGCGCGCATGAAAATGTGCTTGGGGTAGAAGCAACCATGCACCTGGCGTGCAGCGTGCAGTTGCCGGGCCAGTTCACCACTGGCCTTGAGGATTTCCGAGTGCTGCTCGGGGCTCAATTCAGCCCAGCGCTGCAACAGCGAGTCGAGGTCGTCCCAACCATCCAGGGCACGGGTCAACAGGATCGCCCGGACTTCGCCATTGACCTTGCGCTCACCGTAAAAAACCGCTTCCAGCGCCGGAACCCCCAGTTTCTGGTAATGGGAGATGTTGCGAAACTCGCGTGCAAAACTTGGCTCGCCGAACGGTGCGCGCAAGGTGCGGGTCAGGTAATTGCTTTGGCGCTTGAGGTAGAAACCATGGCCTTCCAGATCCAGCCGAGACACGCTGCTCCAGCCGCCGCGGCCGGTGTTGGGTTCATCCACCGCTTCGAGCTGTATGGCCCAGAGTGCCTCGAACGTACCGAGACCATGGCGCTCAAGCAGCGCGCGGTCCTCAGCGGCCAGAAAATCGCTCATTCGCGTCCCTCGAAAAATCTCACCACATGCCGGATGCGTTTTTTGTCCGCAGCGTTGAGCCGGGTCCGATTGCGGTATTGCAGGTAAAAGCGCAGGCGCTGGGTAGCCGACAGTTGATACTTGGCGACCTTGTCCAGGCACGCCAGATCCTTGGTAATACGGTACTTGAGCCAGAAACCGCGCCAGAAATCGCCGTTGGGGCAATCGATCAAAAACACTCGAGCCTCATCGTCGATCAGCAGGTTGCGCCACTTCAAATCGTTATGGGTGAAGCGGTGATCGTGCATGATCCGGGTATATTCGGCCAACTGACGACTGACAGTATCGACCCAGGCGCGATCCGAAAGTTTCGGGTCGCGCCGCTCGGCCAGTGCCGACAAGTCTTCAGTACGCGGCAGCTCCCGGGTAATCATCGCACCACGAGCGTAGGCCACACCGCGCCGCTCCAGCCCCCAGGCCACCACTTCGGCGGTGGGAATGCCCCACTTGGCGAAGCGCTTGAGGTTCTGCCACTCCATCTTCACCCGAGGCTTGCCGAGGTAACGCCGCAAGCCTTTGCCAGCGCCCACGTAGCGCTTGACGTAATAGTTGACGCCATTGCGCTCGACACGGATGACTTCCGAAAGCAGATCGCTGGTCAATTGCTCGCCCTGCAATGCAAACACAGCCTCGAGGCTGCCGAAGTCATCGACCAGGTCGCTGTAGGCCGGTTCCAGTTTCCAACCCGACATCAGAGCGCATCCCCGTATCGCTGTTTACGCTCGTAGAGCTTGTTGGCCTTGCCGTCGAGCCACGCCAGCAACGACGCCTCTTCAATCAGGATCTGACGCAGCGGCTGCTGGAAATAACCTTTGAGAAAACGCAGCTTGTCGCGGCGGGTCAGGCCAATGTCCAGGGCCGAAAAGTACAGGGCCGCCAGGTCCTTGTTGCGCCACCGCGAGGTGATCGTCGGACGGGTCTGGGCACGGTGCAGATCGATCACCGAGAGTTTGAAGTCGTCCGCGGTCACCGGTTTGTCGGTGTGCAGCAGGAAATGGCAGATGTAGCAGTCGCGGTGGTTGACCCCGGCGCGGTGCATCATGCCGGTCATGCGTGCGACTTCGGCGATCAGCGCGCGCTTGAGTCTTGGCTCGGGCGGCTGCCGGATCCAGTTGATGCTGAAATCTTCGAGGCTGACCGTAGGCGCCAGCTCTTCGGTGACAATGAACGAGTGCTGGTCGGCCGGGTTGCTACCCTTCTCGCCGTACGCCACGGCGGTCATGGTGGGCACGCCGACTTCCTGCAGGCGCTGGATGGCCCTCCACTCTTGACCCGCGCCCAGTACAGGAAGCTTGGCAGTGAGCAGGTTCTTGAAGATTTCGCCCCAGCCGATGCCACGGTGGATTTTCACGAAAAACCCGTTGCCGTCGACTTCCGTGCGTAATGTCCGGCGTGCTTCCAGCTCGCGGTACACCTCGCCCTCAAGCCCCTCGACTTCGGCGAACGGGTCGCGTCCGGCCCAGAGGCTTTTGAACGGTTCAGCCAGCATCAACTTCATTTAAGCGTGCTCCGCCAGAATCACATCGGCCGCGTGCTGCGGCATGCTGTAGAGGTCGGCCGTTTCGGCGAAGGCCAGACCGTTGCGGCTCCAGGCCGCCCTTGCCAGAGCGTCGTTCAACATGCCGGTCAGGTACTGCGTCAGTTGTGCCTGATCGAACGGTTCGTCCAGCACCAGGCCCGCATCGGCCTCGGCAATGTAATGGGCGTAACCGCACACCGCGCTCACCAGTACCGGCAAGCCGGCCACCAGCGCTTCGAGCAAAACCGTGCCGGTGTTTTCGTTGTACGCCGGGTGGATCAACAGATCGGCACCCAACAGGAAACGCGGTATGTCACTGCGGCCCTTGAGGAACGTGACGTTGTCGCCCAGCCCCAAGGTCGCGCTCTGCATCTGGAATAACTTGGGGTCATCCTGGCCAATTACAAACAGCCGGGTGCGCTTCTTCAACTCGGCGGGCAATGCCGCCAACGCCTTGAGACTGCGGTCCACACCCTTGGTCTTGAACCCGGAGCCGATCTGCACCAGCAGCAGTTCGTCGTCCTGGAGCTTGAATTCCGCGCGGAACCCTGCGCGAATTTCGTCGGCATCGGCCGGCCGGCGACGATCCTGGGCAATGCCCGGCGGCAGCAGGTGGAAACGCTCCAGCGGTGTGTCGTAATGCTTGATGAACAACGGCTGCTGGACCTCGGAAATCATCAACACTTCGGTCCTGGCGTCCCTGGCGAACACTGCGCGCTCGTATTCGGCGAAGTGGCGATAGCGGCCCCAGCGGCGATACAGCGAATTGCGCAGGTTCTGCGCCTTGTCTTCGAAGCAGCCGTCGGCGGCGTAGTACACGTCCAGGCCCGGCATCTTGTTGAAACCGATCAGACGGTCAACCGGGCGCTTGGCCAGGTCCGCTTCCATCCACTCGCTGAGCTTTTCGTTGCGCCGATGGTTAAAGAACGCCTTGACCGGCGCCACCAGCACTTCGAAGCCCGGCGGCACGTCGCCCTCCCAGATCAGCGTGTAGACACGAATCTGATGGCCGCGCTTCTGGCACTCCAGGGCGATGCGCATGAAATCGCGCTGCAAGCCGCCGAACGGGAAATATTTGTACAAGACAAATGCCAATTGCATCAGCGCAGCTCCTCAGCCAGTAACAACGTGCTCAGTCGGCTGGCGACACGCTCGGGATTCAGTCGCGTGAAGCACAATGGCCACTCGCGTTTCAGGTCAAACTGACGGGCATCTTCGGCCGTCGGTTGGTAAGTGCATTTCTTTTGCAGGCACGGCGCGCAGGGGAAGTCGCTGGCCAGGTGAATCTGCGATTTGCCGTAGGCGCCGGTCAGGCCCGGATTGGTCGGGCCGAACAGCGACAGCGTCGGCACATCCAGCGCGGCGGCCAGATGACCCAGGCCGGTGTCTACCGCCACGCAGGCTTGCGCGCCGGCCAGCACCTTGCCGACACCCGCCAGGTTCAATTTTGGCAACACTTCGGCGTGTTTGAAATCCGCGGCGATGCGCTCGGCGCGGGCTTTCTCCTGGGCATTGCCCCAAGGCAACTTCACCCCTACGCCAAGGTAGCCGACCCGTTCGGTCAGCTCGCGCCAATAGGCTTCAGGCCAGTGCTTGGTGTCCCAGGTGGTGCCATGCAGAAACACCACGTAAGGATTCTTGCGCGGCAATTCCACCAGGCGCTCGACATTCAGACCGTAGTCGCCCAGGCCTTTGGGCAAGTCATAGCCCAACGCGATGGCGAACAGCTGACGCACTCGCTCCACCGCGTGCTGGCCTCGGGCGACGGCCAGACGTCGATTGTAAAAGTGTGCAGCAATTGGCTCGCGTGCCGAACTTTTATCGAGGCCGGCCACCGGCGCCTTGACATAACGGGTCAGCCAGGCGCTTTTCAGCAAGCCCTGGGCGTCGATCACCAAATCGTATTTCGTGGCACGAACGCTTTGCTTGAAACGCTTCCACTCACCGCTCTTGATGGTCTGCCAGATGTTTTTGCGCCAGCGACGAATCGCCACCGGAATCACCTTGCCCACCGCCGGATGCCAGGTCGGGATCTCGGCAAAGCCTTCTTCCACCACCCAGTCGAATTTGATGCCGGGGATCGCCCGCGCCGCGTCGGTCAACGCCGGCAACGCATGAATGACGTCGCCCAGCGAAGACGTCTTGATCAACAGAACCCGCAAGCTATTTGACCTCGACCACAGTGCCATGCAACCGCTGCAAGGCTTCGTTCACGGCCTGCGGCATGAGCTGGCGCAGACAGTTGTAATGGCCGAAACGGCAGGTGCGGTCGAAGCATGGGCTGCACTCGATGCCCAGGCGTACGATTTCCACATGCTCGGCCAACGGTGGCGTGAAACCCGGCGACGTCGAACCGTAGACCGCTACCAATGGGCGGTTCAGCGCGGCGGCGACGTGCATCAGGCCGGAGTCGTTGGACACCACCGAATCGGCGCAGGACATCAGGTCGATGGCTTCGGCCAGCGAGGTGCCGCCACTGAGATTCACTGACTCTTCACGCAGGCCGGGAATCAAACGTGCGCGAATGTCTTCGCCCACGGCGTGATCGTTTTTCGAACCGAACAGCCAGACTTGCCAGCCTTCGCGGATCTTCGTTTCGGCAACCTTGGCGTAATGCTCGGACGGCCAGCGCTTGGACTCGCCGAACTCGGCGCCGGGGCACAGGGCCAACACCGGACGGTCGAGGGTCAGGCCAAACTTTGCCAGTGCCGCTTCACGCGTGACCGGATCGATCTGCAGCGTCGGGCGCGGATACGGTTTTGGCAATTCAACGCCCGGCTCGTAAGCCAGGGCCATGAAGCGTTCGATCATCAGCGGGTAACGATCTTTGTCCAGCGTGCGCACATCATTGAGCAGGCCATAACGGAATTCACCGCGCCAGCCAGTGCGTTTCGGGATGCCGGCAAAGAATGGCACCAGCGCCGACTTCAGGGAATTGGGCAGCAGGATCGCCTGGTCGTACTGGCCGGCCAGGGATTTGCCGATGCGCCGACGCGTCGCCAGATCCACAACGCCGTGACCGAGCGGAAAGCTCAAGGCCTGGCGAACTTCGGGCATGCGCTCAAGAATCGGCCGGCTCCACTCGGGGGCCAGCACGTCGATTTCGCATTGCGGGTGGCGTTGCTTAAGACACTGGAAAAGTGTCTGCGCCATCACCATGTCACCGACCCAACTGGGCCCAACGATCAGAATTTTCATGTGGTTTCCATAAACGAACCGGGGAGGCCTACGCCTCCCCGCCTCGAAAATCACTGTGGAAGCGCTCTGCTCGCGATGGGGTCATCACCTTCAACATTGCTGTCGACTGTCACTCCGCTATCGCGAGCAGGCTCGCTCCCACATTGGGTATTGGTGTACCTCGATCTGCCCGACACTGCAGATCTACTGTGGGAACGGGCTTGCTCGCGAAGGGGCCATCACATTCAATATCTCTATCGACTGACACTCCGCCTTCGCGAGCAAGCCCGCTCCCACCTTTGAATCTTGTCACTCCGACTGGCGCGTGTCAGTTTAACCCCAGCTCACGCCAGATCCGCATGACTTGCCGCCGCTCGTCCGCGAACTGGTCGCCCGGAATCACCCCTGGGTCCTTCTGCAAGGCCTGCCGGTGGGCGGCGGAACGGTACGCTTTATACGCTTCACGCAACAGGCTGGCATCTTCGACGGGCATCAGTCCTTCATGCTCCAGCTCTTCCAGAATGCGGATGTTATCCGTCCAGCGCAGCAATGGCGGGTGTGTTTCGGACCACGCCAGGGCCGCGTATTGCACCATAAATTCAATATCGACGATACCTCCAGCATCCTGCTTGATATCGAACGGCGCCGTGGCTTCGAAGGCATTTGCCCCAGTGCCGGCCGCCGTACTCTTGCTGCCGAGGTTATCGCGCATCTTCGCGCGCATCTCGCTGACGTCCTGGCGCAAGGTTGGCAAATCACGCGTCTTGCCCAATATCGTGGCGCGGACTTTCTCGAATGCCTGGCCGACATCCTGACTGCCCACCAGCACTCGCGCCCGCACCAACGCCTGATGCTCCCAGGTCCAGGCTTCGTTCTCCTGATAACGGGCAAACGCCCCCAGGGAACTCACCAGCAACCCCGACGCACCGGACGGGCGCAGACGCATGTCCACTTCGTACAACTGACCGGAGTTGGTCTGCGCCGTCAGCAAGTGAATGATCCGCTGCCCCAACCGAGTGAAAAACTGCGCGCCATCGATGGGTTTCGGTCCATCGGTTTCAGCCTGTGGATCGCCGTCGTGGATGAACACCAGGTCCAGGTCCGAACCATGCCCGAGTTCCAGGCCACCGACTTTTCCATAACCGACAATGATGAAGCCGGGATCGCACAAGGTGCCATCCGTGCGCAGCGGCGTGCCGTACTTGGCCACGGTCTGGCGCCAGGCCAATGCCAGCACTTGCTCCAGGATCGCTTCGGCGAGCCAGGTCAGGTAGTCGCTGACTTTCATCAGCGGCAGGCTGCCGGCGATTTCCGATGCGGCCACCCGCAGGCGGTGCGCCAGCTTGAAGTGGCGCAGGGCTTCCATTTGCTGTTCGAGGTCATCCTCGGGAATCCGCGTCAGGCGCTCGCGCAGTTCAGCGGCCAACTCCGGCGCCAGTGGTGGCTTGAACAAGCGGCCTTCGTTGAGCAATTCGTCGAGCAGCAGCGGGAAACGGGTGATTTGCTCGGCGATCCACGGGCTCGCCGCGCACAGGGTCAACAAACGCCGCAACGCACCGGGGTTCTCGGTCAGCAGCACCAGGTACGCGGAACGACGGGCCACGGCTTCAACCAGCGGCAACACCCGCTCCAGCACCAGGTCCGGATTGTCATGTTCCACGGCCTGTGCCAGCAAACGCGGAATAAAGGCATCGAGGCGTTCACGTCCCAGCCGCTGCATCGCCCGCAATTGCGGACTGCTGCGCAGGCTGGCCAAGGCCTTCAGAGCTTTGGGGGCATCCTTGAAACCACCCTCTTCCAGCTGGCGACAAGCGGCCTCATCGTCCTGAGCCTCTTCCCACAGCGGCAACCACTCGCCGCCGACCACCACTTCGCTTTCGGCACCCTGCTCTTCGTCGGGATCGGCGATCACCTGCCCGAAGTGCCAAGCCACGCGGCCGCGCCAATACATCAATTGTTCGTGGAAGGCGGTCCAGTTGGCGAACCCCAGCATAAAGGCAATACGCGCCTGATCCTGTTCGCCATTGGGCAACATTTGCGTCTGGCGGTCGGCAATCGCCTGAATCGCGTGTTCGGTGTAACGCAGAAACTCGTAACCTTCACGCAGCTCGCTGATCACCGCCGGCGGCAGGTAACCCTGACCTTCCAGTGTGCTCAGCACCTTTAATAGAGGGCGTTGCTGCAAGCTCAAATCGCGGCCGCCGTGGATCAACTGGAACGCCTGGGCGATGAACTCGACTTCACGAATACCGCCGGAGCCGAGCTTGATGTTGTCGGCCATGCCCTTGCGCCGCACTTCCTGCTGAATCAACTGCTTCATGGTGCGCAGCGCTTCGATGGCCGAAAAGTCCAGGTAGCGCCGGTAAACGAATGGCCGCAGCATCTCTTGCAGTTGCGCACCGGCCACCTGGTCGCCGGCCACCACCCGCGACTTGATCATCGCGTAGCGTTCCCAGTCGCGGCCCTGATCCTGGTAATACTGCTCCAGCGCATTGAAGCTCAGCACCAGCGCGCCTGCCGAACCGTAGGGGCGCAAGCGCATGTCGACGCGGAACACAAAGCCGTCGACGGTCATCGGGTCCAGGGCCTTGATCAGCCGCTGGCCGAGACGAATGAAGAATTCCTGGTTATCCAGCGGGCGTTTGACGCCGACGGTTTCGCCACCCTCGGGGTAGGCGAAAATCAGGTCAATGTCCGACGACAGGTTCAGCTCCACCGCGCCGAGCTTGCCCATGCCGAGGATGACCATCTGCTGTGGCTCGCCGCTGCGGCGCCCGGTCGGCACGCCGAACTGCTGGCAATGGCGCACGTACAACCATTGATAGGCCTGATCGATACTGGCATCGGCCATGTCCGAGAGGTCGCGGCAGGTCTGGATCAAATCGGCCTGGCGGGTCAGGTCGCGCCAGATGATCCGCACCTGATGGCGTGCACGCTGGCGACGCAAGGCACGGCCAAGTTGATCGTCGGTCTCGGCTGCATTCACGGCAGCCGCGATCTGCGCGCACAACTCACCGGGAGCGAAGCTGCGGTCCAGTTCTCCGGACTGCACCAGCTCGAGCAACATCAAAGGGTCACGAACAGACTGTTCAATCACGAAATCGCTGGCGGCGGTGATGCGGGCAAATTGCGCCCAGCGTTCAGGCGTCCAGGCAGACAACCCGTGGTCGTCGTCCAGGGCGGCGACGGCAGCCCGGAACGACTGCTCGGCGCGGGTGACAAACGGCAGGAGAATGGCGGGCAGTTCGGCAAGCGAAGGGAGGCTCATGGTCTATCCTTGATCGGCGTACAACGGGCTGCATGTAGTGGATTTCTAAAACCCACTACCTGAGGGACTGTCGAACAAAAGTTAGAAATAGCTGAAATTTCTTTTATTTTGGCAGCCAGCATCAAGCTTTTACCTTTAGTAGTTGGAAAAAGACCAACCTTAACGATTATTCTCACAACGCAGCCGGGGGGCACAAGCCGCTCATCTGTAGTTTTACTACTCGTATATACATTAGACGGGCTGAAATGCCGGAAGATTTGTAGTAAAACTACACGCCGCCGGAACAACCTGTCGGCAATCCAAGAATTCATAACGTCTGCCCACAAGGCCAGTCGCTAACTCAGGCAACCGATTCTGGTAGCCTTTCCGCCCTGGAGCAAGCCATGCAAGACCTCGATCCCGTCGAAACCCAGGAATGGCTGGACGCCCTGGAATCGGTTCTCGACAAAGAAGGCGAAGACCGTGCTCACTATCTGATGACCCGTATGGGTGAACTCGCGACCCGCAGCGGTTCGCAGTTGCCTTACGCCATCACCACGCCTTACCGCAACACGATCCCCGTTACCCACGAAGCACGCATGCCTGGCGACCTGTTCATGGAACGCCGCATTCGCTCGCTGGTACGCTGGAACGCGATGGCCATGGTAATGCGTACGAACCTGAAAGATTCTGACCTCGGCGGTCACATCTCCAGCTTCGCTTCCAGTGCGACCCTGTATGACATCGGCTTCAACTACTTCTTCCAGGCCCCGAGCGACGAACACGGTGGCGACCTGATCTACTTCCAGGGCCACACTTCGCCAGGCGTTTACGCCCGTGCATTCATGGAAGGCCGCATCACCGAAGACCAGATGAACAACTTCCGCCAGGAAGTCGACGGTCAGGGCCTGTCGTCCTACCCGCACCCTTGGCTGATGCCTGACTTCTGGCAGTTCCCGACCGTATCCATGGGTCTGGGCCCGATCCAGGCGATCTACCAGGCTCGCTTCATGAAGTACCTGGAACACCGCGGCTTCATCCAGCCAGGCAAGCAGAAAGTCTGGTGCTTCCTGGGCGACGGCGAGTGCGACGAGCCGGAATCCCTGGGCGCGATCTCCCTGGCCGGCCGCGAGAAGCTGGACAACCTGATCTTCGTCATCAACTGCAACCTGCAGCGCCTCGACGGCCCGGTTCGCGGCAACGGCAAGATCATCCAGGAACTCGAAGGCGTGTTCCGCGGTGCTCAGTGGAACGTGACCAAAGTCATCTGGGGCCGTTTCTGGGACCCACTGCTGGCCAAGGATGTCGACGGCATCCTGCAACGCCGCATGGACGAAGTCATCGACGGCGAGTACCAGAACTACAAGGCCAAAGACGGCGCGTTCGTGCGTGAGCACTTCTTCAACACGCCGGAACTCAAGGCGATGGTTGAAGACCTGTCCGACGACGAGATCTGGAAACTCAACCGTGGCGGCCACGACCCGTACAAGGTCTACGCGGCGTACCACGAAGCGGTCAACCACAAAGAACAACCGACCGTCATCCTGGCCAAGACCATCAAGGGTTATGGCACCGGTGCCGGCGAAGCGAAAAACACTGCGCACAACACCAAGAAAGTCGATGTCGACAGCCTGAAGTTGTTCCGCGATCGTTTCGACATCCCGGTCAAGGACGACGAGCTGGAAAACCTGCCATTCTTCAAACCGGAAGAAGGCAGCGCCGAAGCCCGTTACCTGAGCGAACGCCGTACCGCGCTGGGCGGTTTCGTGCCACAGCGTCGCGCCAAGAGCTTCAACATCCCGACTCCGCCACTCGATACCCTCAAGGCGATCCTGGACGGCTCGGGCGACCGCGAAATCTCCACCACCATGGCTTTCGTGCGGATCCTCGCGCAACTGGTCAAGGACAAGGAAATCGGCCCGCGCATCGTGCCGATCATCCCGGACGAAGCCCGTACCTTCGGTATGGAAGGCATGTTCCGTCAGCTGGGCATCTACTCCTCCGTCGGCCAGCTCTACGAGCCAGTCGATAAAGACCAGGTGATGTTCTACAAGGAAGACCAGAAAGGCCAGATCCTCGAAGAAGGCATCAACGAAGCAGGCGCCATGAGCTCCTTCATCGCTGCCGGTACTTCGTACTCCAGCCACAACCAGCCGATGCTGCCGTTCTACATCTTCTACTCGATGTTCGGCTTCCAGCGTATCGGCGACCTGGCCTGGGCCGCTGGCGACAGCCGCACCCGTGGCTTCCTGATCGGCGGCACCGCCGGCCGTACCACCCTGAACGGTGAAGGCCTGCAACACGAAGACGGTCACAGCCACCTGCTGGCCGCGACCATCCCGAACTGCCGCACCTACGATCCAACCTACGGCTACGAGCTGGCGGTGATCATTCAGGACGGCATGAAGAAGATGACCGAAGAACAACAGGACGTCTTCTACTACATCACCGTAATGAACGAGTCCTACCAGCAGCCAGCCATGCCGGCCGGTGCCGAAGAAGGCATCAAGAAAGGCATGTACCTGCTCGAAGAAGACACCCGCGAAGCGGCACACCACGTTCAGCTGATGGGCTCCGGCACCATCCTGCGTGAAGTCCGTGAAGCGGCGAAGATCCTGCGTGAAGAGTTCAACGTCGGCGCCGACGTGTGGAGCGTTACCAGCTTCAACGAACTGCGTCGCGACGGCCTGGCCGTTGAACGCACCAACCGTCTGCACCCGGGCCAGAAGCCTAAGCTGAGCTACGTCGAAGAGTGCCTGAACGGCCGTAAAGGTCCGGTCATCGCCTCGACCGACTACATGAAACTGTTCGCCGAGCAGATCCGTCAGTGGGTACCGTCCAAGGAATTCAAAGTCCTGGGCACCGACGGTTTCGGCCGCAGCGACAGCCGCAAGAAACTGCGTCATTTCTTCGAAGTCGACCGTCATTTCGTGGTGTTGGCAGCCCTGGAAGCACTGGCTGACCGTGGTGACATTGAACCTAAAGTGGTGGCCGAGGCCATCGCCAAGTTCGGTATCAACCCGGAAAAACGCAACCCACTGGACTGCTGAGGAGAGACTCTGTGAGCGAACTCATTCGCGTACCTGACATCGGCAGCGGTGAAGGTGAAGTAATTGAACTGTTTGTGAAGGTCGGCGACCGTATCGAAGCCGACCAGAGCATCCTGACGCTGGAATCGGACAAGGCGAGCATGGAAGTGCCTGCGCCGAAGGCCGGTATCATCAAGAGCCTGAAAGTGAAGCTGGGCGATCGCCTGAAAGAAGGCGACGAACTGCTGGAGCTGGAAGTCGAAGGTGCCGCTGCTGCGGCCCCTGCGGCTGCCGCTGCGCCAGCCGCCAAGGCTGAAGCCAAACCGGCTGCTGCTCCTGCCGCCGCCGCTCCTGCTGCTGCGCCGGCTGCCGCCAGCGTTCAGCAAGTGCACGTGCCGGACATCGGTTCGTCGGGCAAGGCCCAGATCATCGAGATCCAGGTCAAGATCGGTGACACCGTCGCGGCCGATCAGTCGCTGATCACCCTGGAGTCCGACAAGGCGAGCATGGAAATCCCGTCGCCTGCCGCTGGCGTGGTCAAGGCCATCAGCGTCAAGCTCAACGACGAAGTTGGCACCGGCGACCTGATCCTGGATCTGGAAGTGGCGGGTGCTGCGGCACCGGCTGCTGCTCCGGCCCAGGCAGCCGCTCCGGCACCTGCTGCAGCACCTGCACCTGCACCTGCGGCAGCCCCGGCTGCTCCAGTGGCCGACAGCGTTCAGGATATCCACGTTCCGGACATCGGTTCGGCGGGCAAGGCCAAGATCATCGAAGTCCTGGTCAAGGCCGGCGACACCGTTGTGGCCGACCAGTCGCTGATCACCCTGGAATCCGACAAGGCCAGCATGGAAATTCCATCGCCAGCCGCTGGCGTGGTGGAAAGCGTTTCCATCAAGCTCGATGACGAAGTCGGTACCGGCGATCTGATCCTCAAGCTGAAAGTCAAAGGCGCTGCCCCGGCCGCTGCACCGGCACCTGCCGCTGCCGCCCCGAGCGCTCCTGCTTCGGCTCCAGCCGCTGCTGCCCCTGCTGCCGCCGCACCTGCTGCATCGCCGGCCGCCGCCCCAGCCAAGCCTGGTGCCAAGGTTCACGCCGGCCCTGCCGTGCGTCAACTGGCCCGCGAATTCGGCGTCGAGTTGAGCGCCGTGGGTGCCAGCGGTCCGCACGGTCGCATCCTGAAAGAAGACGTGCAGGTTTACGTCAAGGCCATGATGCAGAAGGCCAAGGAAGCACCGGCCGCCGCTGCTGGCGTAACCGGTGGCGCGGGCATCCCGCCGATTCCGGTCGTGGACTTCAGCCGCTTCGGTGAAATCGAAGAAGTGCCGATGACCCGCCTGATGCAGGTCGGCGCCGCCAACCTGCACCGCAGCTGGCTGAACGTGCCACACGTGACGCAATTCGACTCGGCGGATATCACCGAGCTCGAAGCGTTCCGTGTTGCCCAGAAAGCCGTTGCCGAGAAGGCCGGCGTCAAGCTGACCGTCCTGCCGTTGCTGCTCAAGTCCTGCGCGCACCTGCTCAAGGAACTGCCGGACTTCAACAGCTCGCTGGCGCCAAGCGGCAAAGCGATCATCCGCAAGAAATACGTGAACATCGGCTTCGCCGTCGACACCCCGGAAGGCCTGCTGGTACCGGTCATCAAGAACGTCGACCAGAAGAGCCTGCTGCAACTGGCTGCCGAAGCGGCTTCCCTGGCTGAAAAAGCCCGGACCAAGAAGCTCTCGTCAGACGAGATGCAGGGTGCCTGCTTCACCATTTCCAGCCTCGGCCACATTGGCGGCACCGGCTTCACGCCGATCGTCAACGCGCCGGAAGTGGCGATCCTCGGTGTCTCCAAGGCAACCATCCAGCCAGTCTGGGACGGCAAAGCCTTCCAGCCGAAACTGATGTTGCCGCTGTCGCTGTCCTACGATCACCGCGTGATCAACGGCGCCGCTGCTGCACGCTTCACCAAGCGTCTGAGCGACCTGCTGGGCGACATCCGCACCATGCTCCTGTAACACCGGCCGGCCCTCCTTCACCGGAGGGCCTGCTGCGTTCCACGTTTCCGAGCGCCACGCTCGTACCTCAACCCCGCCAATTTGGCGGGGCTTTTTTTGCCTGAAGTTTTTACCCTCGAAAGAAGCCTTCCTACATTTGTGGCTGATATCGCCCACAACTCGTATCCATTTCAACCTGTCTTTTTTTCGGGCCCAATAATTAAGCTTGGTTATGCGGTTATTTATTACAACCGATACAACCCACTCATTTATTCGATAACCGCCGAATGGACTCGAACATGTTAAAACCAACTGTCGGCCCGATTATTGGCCACACCACAACTAACCATGCGCGTATTTTCTTGCGCGGCGAATTACAAAAAAATGCGTTGGCATTTGCCGGCATTCGTTATCGACGACGCAATGACAAACACTGGACCGAAGGTGTTTTTGTCAAACTCGAACCTGCGCATGACATGTCCGCTGTCATTGCGCTAATCGGCCTGGTCGCCGATACCGACTATGAATATCAAGCGGGCTGGTTCAGCCCGATGAGCCCGGCGCACACCGTCGAGACCGTACAGGAACTGCCGCTGCAATGGCCGCGACAGATTTACCGCCTGCGTACCCCTTCCAGCCAGGCCTGCCTGCCGCGAGCCTATATTGTCGGCTCTTGTCGATACCTGCGCATGACCGCCGGCATGGCGTCCGCCCCGCACTGGGGCGACAGGATCTTCGCTTCGATTTCGCATCGGGTGGCGCAATCCAACCCGCCCGTCAGCGCCCTGTTGATGACAGGTGACCAGGTTTACGTCGATGACTTGAATGTCTTCGCACCGGATCGCGAACGCAATGAAATCCTGCACAAGTATCGCGTAGCCTTTTCCCAACCCAATATCGCCGAGTTAATGTCCGGACTGCCAACTTACATGATCCTTGATGATCACGAGATAGAGGACAACTGGCCAGCCAACAGGAAAAAGTCCGACGACTCCTTATATGCGAACGCAATAAATGCCTACGAGATATATCAGGCCAGTCACAGCCCGGCTCACGAACTCTCTGCCAATGGACAAATAAACAATCGCCTGGATAAGTACTGGTATCAATTTACCGAAGGCGATATCGAATGGTTTGTCACCGATAGCCGGACCCGCCGCAACTTGTCCGCCGACAATCGACGCATCCTGGATGAAAAACAGGAACAGGCCTTGTGCGAATGGCTGATCAACAGCCCGGCCCGGGTCAAGTTCGTGGTCACCAGCGTGATGTTCTACCCCGACCGAAAAAACAACGACAATGACGCCTGGAAAGCCTTTGCGGAACAACGCCTGCGCCTGCTGGAAATTATTCGTACACACCGGTTGAAGAATGTCATTTTCGTGTCCGGCGACGTCCATGGCTCCCTGACCAGCCGCCTGGGCCACAGCGAGGATCCGGACTTCGAGGTTCACACCATCGTGTCGTCACCGCTGTGCAACAGCAAACTGCTGCCTTATGCCAGATCATCCACGTTTATCCTCGATCGACCCCTGGCCCGAACCGCTGCCGGCGACTATCGTCATGAGCTGACCAGCAAGGTGATCAGCCAGGATAACTTTGCCCACCTGGTCGTCGAAGCCGGGCAGATTCAGGTGAATTATCACGATCGGGAGGGCCAGCTGTTGCAGTCCATCGGCATCCGTTTGCGCTGACCCGGAGACAGGTCGCAGCCGCTGGCAATACTTGCAGAACTGCGATCTTTTCGGCGAATAGCATTACTTTTAGCCTCCGACTGAAGAAATCCCTTCGGCTGCCGACATATTCTTATAGCACTTGGCCTTCATCTCTCTTGTCAGTCGGTGTCGCAATGATGCAACCTTGCCGCAGGCAACAGTAAAGAGGGCGAGAGCCCGGCGCGTTCAGCAAATTCGAAGCGAGTTTCCCTCCATGAAAAGCCAACCCGATGCCGCCAGCCGTATGGTGGCCGAGGTAGTGACGCAGTTGCCTGTGCCCTCGCGGCTCGGCATGCTGCGTTTCGAACGGCTTAATGAACCCAGCTGGGCGCTGCTGTTTCTCGATCCCAATTGCGAACGCCAGTTCGGCCTGCCAGCCGTTGAGCTGTGTGCGCTGGTGGGCTCGCCCTACGCCAGCCTGATGGAACCGGAAGCGCGCTATCAACTGCACGATGCGGTCCAGCAACAGCTGACTGAAAGCACGCATTACCTGATCCGCTACACCCTGCACACCGCCTCGGGCTCCCTGAGCCTGCTGGAACTGGGCGAAGCCTACAAACAACACAATCGACACCTGTTACGCGGCTACCTGTTGGTCATTGACGGCCTGTTCGAGGATGACCCGCTGCTACCGGCCCTGGATCTGGAAACCCAGAACTCACGCCTGCAAATCGCCCTGGAACTCAATCAGCGTGCCCAGCAGGAGCAACTGCTGCATCTGGACCGGGTGCGTGCCCAGCAGGACCTGATCCTGCTGCTCACTCGTCAACGCTACAGCAGCAACGATTCCTTGCGCGAAGCCGCCGAGCTGATCACCCGCAGCGCCTGCGACATTTACGAAATCGACTGCGCCAGCCTGTGGCACCTCGAAGGCTCGATGCTGGTGCCGATCTCGGCCTATCACCGCACCAAGCAGGAATACCTGCTGCCGCAGCCGATCGACGTCAGCGTTTTCCCCGACTACCTCGACGCCTTACACACTGGCCGTGCCATCGACGCCCATAACGCCATGCGCGACCCACGTACCCGGGAGATGGCTGAAAGCCTGCGCCCGCGCGACGTCAACGCGATGCTCGATGCCAGCATCCGCGTCGATGGCCAGGTGGTCGGCGTGCTGTGCCTGGAGCAAACCGGTGCGACCCGCGCCTGGCAGTCGGATGAAATCGCCTTCGCCGGAGAACTCGCGGACCAGTTTGCCCAGGTCATCAGCAACCACAACCGGCGTGCCGCCACCAGCGCCCTGCACCTGTTCCAGCGTGCGGTGGAACAAAGTGCCAACGCCTTTTTGCTGGTCAACTGCGACGGCGTGGTGGAATACGTCAACCCGAGCTTCACCGCAATCACCCAATATTCCACCGAAGAAGTGCACGGTCAGCGCCTGTCGGAACTGCCAGCCCTGGAGAACCTCAGCGAACTGCTGTTCGACGCGCCTTCGGCGCTGGCCAAAAGCAACAGTTGGCAGGGCGAATTCAAGAGCCGCCGGAAAAACCTCGAACCCTACTGGGGCCAGTTGTCGATCTCCAAGGTTTACGGCGACAACCGCGAGCTGACCCACTACATCGGCATTTACGAAGACATCACCCAGACCAAGCTGGCCCAGCAACGCATCGAGCGCCTGGCCTACACGGACAACCTGACCAATCTCGGCAACCGCCCGGCGTTCATCCGCAACCTCGATGAACGCTTCGCCCGGGACAGCGACGCGCCGATCAGCCTGTTACTGGTGGACATCGACAACTTCAAGCGGATCAACGACAGCCTTGGCCACCAGACCGGCGACAAACTGCTGATCAGCCTGGCCCGGCGCCTGCGCAACAGCTTGATCCCGAGCGGCAGCCTGGCGCGATTCGCCAGTAATGAATTCGCCGTGTTGCTGGACAACAGCGACCTCTCGGTGGGCCAACAAGTGGCCAACCAATTGCTGGCGACCCTCGACAAGCCGATGTTCGTCGACAACCAGTTGATCAGCGTCACCGGCTCCGTGGGCCTGGCCTGCGCGCCGCTGCACGGGCGCGACCCGCAAACCCTGATGCGCAACGCCGGGCTGGCGCTGCACAAGGCCAAGGCCAACGGCAAACATCAGGTGCAGGTGTTCACTGAGGCGCTGAACGCCGAGGCCAGCTACAAGCTGTTCGTCGAAAACAACCTGCGTCGCGCCCTGACCCAGAATGAACTCGACGTGTTCTACCAGCCCAAGCTGTGCCTGCGTAGTGGGCGCCTGTTGGGCATGGAAGCACTGCTGCGCTGGGACCATCCGGAAAAGGGCATGATCCGCCCGGACCAGTTCATCAGCGTCGCCGAAGAAACCGGGCTGATCATTCCGATCGGCAAATGGGTTGCCCGCCAGGCCTGCCGCATGAGCAAAGAGCTGACCGCCGCCGGCCTGGGCAACCTGCAAGTGGCGATCAACCTGTCGCCCAAACAGTTCTCCGATCCGGACCTGGTGGCCTCCATTGCCAACATCCTCAAGGAAGAAGCCCTGCCAGCTCAATTGCTGGAGCTTGAGTTAACGGAGGGCCTGCTGCTGGAAGCCACCGAAGACACCCACTTGCAACTCGACCAGCTCAAGCGCCTGGGCCTGACCCTGGCCATGGACGACTTCGGCACCGGTTACTCGTCGCTCAGTTACTTGAAAAAATTCCCCATCGACATCATCAAGATCGATCGAAGCTTCATCCACGAAATCCCGGACAATCAGGACGACATGGAAATCACCTCCGCAGTGATCGCCATGGCCCACAACCTGAAACTCAAGGTCGTGGCTGAAGGCATCGAAACTGCCGAGCAGTTGTCGTTCCTGCGCCGTCACCGCTGCGACGTCGGCCAGGGTTACCTGTTCGACCGTCCGATCCCGGGCAACGAGCTGATCGAAAAGCTCAAACGCTACCCGCGTGGCCCAATCGCCTGACAAACTCAGAATCTGTGGATGACACAAAACCTGTGGGAGCGGGCTTGCTCGCGAAGGCGGTGTGTCAGAGCCGTGGTTACTGACTGATTCAACGCCTTCGCGAGCAAGCCCGCTCCCACAAGGTAGTGCGTATCTGGCCGGCATTGGGCACACTGGCAGTCTGTTTATTTACAACTCAACCTGACTGAGAGGACTGATCATGGTTCTGCGCTCGGAAATTCTGGTGAACAAAAACGTGCTTCCTACTAAAGATCAAGCTCTGCCTGGCCGCGAAACCCCGATGAACTTGCCTGAGAAGCACTTTGTCTTCAAAGACACCCCTCTGCTGGGCCCATTCTTCGAGGACGTCGAGTTCGCAATCTTCGGCCTTGGCTGCTTTTGGGGCGCGGAACGCCGCTTCTGGCAGCGCGACGGCGTGGTCAGCACTGTTGTGGGTTACGCCGGTGGCTTCACGCCGAACCCGACCTACGAAGAAGTCTGCTCGGGCCTGACCGGCCACGCCGAAGTGGTACTGGTGGTGTATGACAAGGCCAAAGTCAGCTACCAGGAGCTGCTGGCGATGTTTTGGGAACTGCACAACCCGACTCAGGGCATGCGTCAGGGCAACGACATCGGCACCCAGTACCGCTCGGTGATCTACGCCACCTCGCCAGAACAACTGGAAGCTGCGCTCAAGAGCAAAGAAACGTACCAGGCTGAACTATCCAAGGCCGGCCTCGGTGAAATCAGCACCGAAATCGACCAGGCCCCGACCGTCTACTTTGCCGAGGCTTATCACCAGCAGTACCTGGCCAAGAATCCAGAAGGCTACTGCGGGATTGGCGGGACTGGCGTGACCTGCCCGATCTGATCGACAGGATCGAATGTAGGAGCCAGGCTCCCACTGGGTCTGTGATCGACACAAGACCCTGTGGGAGCGGGCTTGCCCGCGAAGGCGTCAGATCAGACGCCAATGAAATAACCGATCAACTCTCGGCAATCAACCAATCCATCTGCCACCCACCCTGGGTCTGCCCCAGCTTCTGGGACAACCACGGCAACAACTCACGCAACTCTTCCTCCAGCCCCCACGGCGGATTGGCAATCGCCAGCCCGGAACCGTTCAGGCTGTTCGGCGTATCCAGCGGATGCACCAGCAACTCCACCCGCAGCAACTTTGGCGCCCCCGTTCCAGCCAGGTCCTGGTAGAAACGACGCAACGCGCGCTGATCCTTCACCGGGTACCAGATCGCCGCCACAGTCTGGCGCATCCGGCCAATCGCCTCTTTCAGCGACGCGGCACAGCGTTGCATCTCGTCGAGCTTTTCGAACGGCGGATCAATCAGCATCACCGCACGCTTCTCCGGCACCGGCAACAAGGCCCGCGACACGTGCCAGCCCTCACCCAGATGCACCTTGACCCGGCGATCACCGGCCATGTTGTCCTTGAGCAGCACGCCGTCTTCCGGGTGCTTCTCGTTGAGCAACACGCGATCCTGTGGACGGGTCAGACGCCGCGCCAACTCCGGCGAACCCGGGTAATAGCGCAACTGTCCATCGGGGTTCATCTCGTGCAGCACCTGCATGTAATCAGCGGTCAGGATCGGCAGATCCGGCTGATCCCACAAACGCGCAATGCCTTCCAGGTATTCACCGGTACGGTTGGCCTGGTCGCCTTGCAGGTCGTACAGACCAATGCCGGCGTGGGTGTCGAGATAGGCAAACGGCTGCTCCTTGCGCGACATCAGGGCGATGAGGCGGGTCAAGGTCAGGTGTTTGAACACATCGGCGTGATTGCCGGCATGGAAGGCGTGACGATAATTCATGGCTGCTCCTGCGAAGGCCGGGAAGTTTACCTTTTACCGGCCGGCAAGTCAGGGGTTGGCGGCCGAGTGGACACAACCCAACCCCTGTGGCGAGGGAGCTCGCTCCCGCTGGGCTGCGAAGCAGCCCCAAAACCTGAGCCCCGGTTTTGCCTGACACACCGCAACCGCTGGTTTACGACTGCTGCGCAGCCGAACGGGAGCAAGCTCCCTCGCCACAAAAGCCCTCTGCGCTACGCTGATGGTCGAGCCCGCAACCGCCGCCCAACCACATCCAGCACATCACAGCCATCGCGCAACGGAATGGCGCAGAGCAAGGCAAAGTCACTGAGAATGAACGAATCACACTCCACCGAGCCACGCATGGACAGGTTCTCCAGCACCTGGGTGACGGCACGAATCCGGTAGCCGGCAGCGTCGGTCAATACATCCAGAGGTGCTTGGGTGTCGACGAACAGGGTGGGCATGTCGTTGCAGTTGCTGGTGAGCGCCATGAAGCGGTTTTCGGGGTGGGGGATGGGTTTTTCGTAGGGTGGATCGGGGTGAAGTGTTTTCATCGCTCTAGCTCCTAACGTATGGACTGGAGCCGCCAAACATCACTTCCACGCAATAGGTGGCGGCTGTACGCAGGTGTGGAAGACCGGGACGTTAGGCACCCGGCGCGCTCGAAAGCGCCCCGCGCACAACCACCATAAAACTGGCTCTTGGTGCACCTAACGATAGAGGGCTTCCACACCCTGCCACTGAATTTGCAGTGACCACCCAAGACTATCGATGGAGTTCGAGGCGCACCAGTTCATGGAAACCGCTACGTTTTGAAGGAAACTTCCGAAGACCTTGCCCGGAAATTTCTTGCATCCGTCAAAAGATTTTTACTCATAGACCAGTCGGAAACAAAACTAATCTTCCGACTTTTAAATCAACAAATATCGGAGCAACCCCAGTAAATCCAACTATCTCAATAAGGGTTATTGATCCACCTACGTCAAAAGCTACAACCCCTTCGGCGTCAACCGAGATGATTTTACCCGTCAAATTTATAGAGCCATCCATTACTCCAATGGAGCAGTCCTCCTTTGGGGCAGGAATCGCACTCTCCCCCCAAACAACGCGTTCCTCAATTTCCAGCTCAACATCATGACACGCACCTATTGTCGGTGGCACACCGCTCCAAACTGCAGCAGCATTGCCGAAATCGGTTGAGAACGTCACAAGGACCTCGTCCGCGATTTGAACCACATTATCTATCGTCACTTTCATTCTTTTTTCTTCGGCAAAGGAACTCGTACAACAGTGCTTTCTACGTTCATTACATTCCCTTTCAATTCAAGCATCCACTTCTCTTCGTGATAATGGTGCTTACTCGGGTTGCTACCCATTTCATGAGCCCCATAGCGGATGCTTCTTGTCCCATCAGCCGAAACAAGCCTATCGTTATCCGGGATACTCGTCCTAGGGTGGTTGTTTGTATATGGGCCTTCACCTAAGAACTCTTCCCACTTATTAATTGCGTCCTGAGGCTTAACTGGTTTGTTTGCATAAACTTCTGTGTGATACCCCGCACTTGGCGCATCACGAGATGCATTAGTCCGGGGTAAGTGTGGCTCACCACCTTCTACAACAGACCTCCCAGTCGGATCTCGCTCCCCCAACGACGGCTTCTTGCACCTATCCCCACCCGGACAATCCGCCAACCCCAACGGATCCACCCACCCCGTCGGATTGCGCGTGTACCGGTACGGGTTCAACCCGCCGGCCAGCTTGATCGGGTCCGGCGTCAGGTAGCGCCCGAGGTCCGGGTGGTAGTAGCGATGGCGGTTGTAGTGCAGGCCGCTTTCGGCGTCGCAGTACTGGCCCTGAAAACGCAGCGGCTGGTCCAGCTGTTCGCCGTCGCCGTGAGTCACTTCACGCAGCTGGCCGTGGGCGGTGTAGCGCGCCGACCAGACGATGGCGCCGCCGTAGCTGGTCAGTTCCTGCGGGGTGCCGAGGTGGTCGAGCTGGTAGTAGAACGGGCAGGCGTTGAGGCGGCCTTTGCCGTCGAGCAGGGCCAGCGGGCGGAAGCTGCCGGGTTCGTAGAGGTAGCTGCGGTAGTGCTTGGGGCCGCTTTCGGCGACGAGCTGGTCGCCTTGCCAGAAGAAGTGCGTGGTCTGGCCGTCGACGGTTTTGCCGATGCGCCGGCCGAAGGCGTCGTAGCGGTAGCTGGCGGTTGTGCCGTCCGGGGTGGTGACGCCGATCAGGCGGTGCTGGCTGTCGTAGCGGTAGTCGGTGACCTGGGCCGGAGTGCCGCGGCGTTCGCGGATCAGGTTGCCGAAGGCGTCGTAGTCGTAGTGGCTGTCATCGCGCTGGCGCAGGCGGTGGCCCTGCATCCGGGTGGGACCGGGGCGGTTGTGGATCAGCAGGTTGCCGACCGGGTCGTGGCTGAGGTGTTCCAGCGACTCGTCGCGCAGATGGCGCACGCGGGTCAGGCGGTCGAGCGCGTCGTACTGGTAGTGACGCTGGCCGTGGCGGCTGTCGTCGATCTGCAGGAGGTTGCCGTGGGCGCTGTAGGCATAGTCGCGGCGGTACAGGGCTCGTTGGTTTTGCCTGACGGCATGCGCCTGCAGGCGGCCCTGGTCGTCGTAGGCATAGTCGCTGAGCAGCCGGCCCTGCTGGCGCTGCTGTTCGCGGCCAAATTGATACCGGTGGCTGGTCAGGCGCGTGCCGTTGAGGTCGATCGCGGTCAGCGCGCCGCCCGGGGCGTGCTGGTAGTCGAGCACGCAGCCGTCCGGCAGGCGCAGGCGCTTGAGCCGGCCGCCGCTGTCATAGGCGTAACGCAGGGTGCCCCAGCCCTGGTGTTCGGTGATCAGGCGGTCCTGGCGGTCGTATTCGAACTCCAGCGGGTGGTCCTGGCCGTCGTCGACGCTGAGCAGGCGCCCGAGGGCGTCGTAGCGGTATTCGACCTTGATTCCGTCGGGCAGGGTTTTGACCCGCAGGCGTCCCGCTGCATCGCGCTGGTAGTGGGTGACCAGTGAAGAGCCGTCGTCACCGAATTCGGTTTTCTCCGACAACTGGCCGTTGAGGTCGTAGGCATACGCGGTGCGCCGGCCATCGAAGCCGGTTTCCTCGCGGATCAAGCCGCCGGGGGTATAGTCCAGGCGGTAGGTGTCGCCAACCTCGTTGTCGATCGCGGTGAGCAACAACTGTGCATGGTCGTAGCGGTAATTCAGCGTGCTGCCGTCGGGGTTGATGCGGCGGCTGACCCGGTGCAGGTCGTCGGCGTACTCAAAACGGGTGACGCGGCCCAGTTCGTCGGTTTCGGCGGTGACCTGGCCGTAGGCGTTGTAGGCGTAGCTGCGGCGGGCGCCGCTGGGGGAAATCGTCTGGATCAGGCGGCCGACGGCGTCCCACGCATAAGCGGTGACGCCGCCGTGTTCATCGCGCTGGGTAATCCGCCGTCCCAGCGCATCGTAGGCAAAGGCCCGCTGACCGCCATCCGGCAAGGTCTCTTCGAGCAGTTGCCCCAAGCCGTTCCAGACGAAATGATGGCCGCTCTGGTCCGGGTAGCGGACGGTCAGCAGCCGCCCCTGCGGGTCGTAGAAATAGCGGGTGACCTGCCCGTCGGGGTCGGTGACGGCGCTGACGTCGCCCTGGGCGTTGCGCTGGTATTGCCACTCGGCGTCACCGCGGCGGCGGGCGTGCAGGAAACCGTGGCGGTACTCGTAGGCCGTCGGCGCCTCGTCCGGCGGCAGCCGGGCGATCAGCCGGCCGAGCTCGTCATAACGGTATTCGGTGACGGCGCCGCGGGCGTCCTGCTCGGCGATCAAGCGGCCCTGAGCGTCGTAGGCCGTGTGCCGTTCGCCACCGTCGAGGCCGACCCGACGCACCAGTCGCGCCCGTTCGTCGTGCTGGTACAGCTCGCGGCTGCCGTCGCTGTTCTGCACGGTGACGCTGCCCTGGTCGTCCCAGACGTAACGCGCCTCCATCTGCGCAAACGAGGCCCAATGGCGGATACATCTGGCCGCTTTGCCGGCCCGTTCCCAGGCCCAGAAAAAACTCGCGCCGCCGGCCAGTTGCCGCTGCAGGATGACGTGCTGTTCGTCGTAGTCGTAGTGCTCGGACTCACCGGCGGCGTTGCGCGCTTCGATCAGGCGCTGGCGGGCGTCGTAGCGGTAAGTCACCAGGGTCTGCTCGGTGCGCCAGGCATCGGCCTCTCGGTCTGCGGGTCGATAAACCTGATAGTCGATGGCCACCAGGTGCTGGTGCTCGTAACGCAAGTACAACGAACGGCCGGCGCCGTTGTCGAGGCGCTGGATGCGGTCCAGGCGGTCGCGCTGCACCCTCAGCCGGTTGCCGTAGGCATCGCTGATCGCCGTCAGCCGGCCGTCGCGGAAGTGGTAGAAGCGTGGGGTGTCGCCGGCCAGGGCGAGGATCAGTTCATCGGGTTCCTCGCCGAGGTAGATCGCCGCCCGCGACAGGCTGTTGTGGATCACCGGGCGCGCCGCGGTCGGCCGCGGAAATGGCGTGCGGCGGTTTTCGGCGTCGATCCACAGCAGCTGTTCGCCGTCGAGCTCCAGGCGCTGCGACAGCGAATGGCTCCAGCCAAAACCGAGGCCGCAATCGAGTTCGACGGCGCTGGTGCGGTACAGACGGGTGAAGTCGAACGGCAGGAGGCCGTCGAGGGTGCCGTCGGTGAGGGTCAGCAGTTCTTCGCCGGTGACCATCGACACCGGGCACTTGTTCGTCGCCGTGCGCTCGACGGTGTCGGCGCTGTCGCCGTTGGGGTTTTTCGCCTGTTGGGGCGCGTCGTCGTGGTGTTCGTTGGGCTTGAGCGTGGTGTTGCGCTTGGCATTCCAGCGCAATTGCATCCGGCCTTTTTTCAGGCCTGCTGCGACACCGCGGGCAGCAACGGTTTTGTAGCGGTCGACATAACCGATGAACTGGCTGACGAGGCCAAAGATCGCTTTGACGAACCCCAGCACCACGTCCAGCAATTGCGCGCCATGCCGCGCCAAGCGCATCGACAGATAGGCTACGCCCGCCCCGGCAGCGGCGAACGTCAGGACCACGCCGATCAGCAGGTCGATCAGCAACTCCACGACAAATCTCGACAGCGATTCGGCCGTGACACCGGTCATGACACTCGGCGGTAGCATCTCCAGCCACAGGCTGGCGGTGCGCAGCAGCAGGCACAGCGCCGCCTCGTCACTGGCCAGCAGTTGCAACTTGGCCATCGCCTCGGGGGTTTGCTCCGCCAGCTCGGCCAACTGACGGGCGCCATCACCCAGCTGCTCAGCGAACCGGCGCGGGTCCTGCAATATCGCCGACAGCTCACCGACGCGGTCCCACACCCCGACCAGCGCCGCCCAACTCCCCGCCAGCAACCCGTTGCCCACCGCCGCCGCGGTCGACGACGGCCAGCGCGGTTGGAAGCCTTGCCACTCGCTGCGCAGCCAGGCCTGCAACTGCGCGGTCAGGCCATCGTAGGATTTGAACAGATCACCCAGCTGTTCCGGGGTGACGGCACTTTGCACGTGCACCCAATAGGACTTGCCCGGCGTGCCCTCGAACTGCCCCTTGCCCTGCTCATCCAGCGTGACCCGCGTCCGTTCACCACCCTCCCGCGCCACCACCTCGACCTGAATATTGCCCAGCGGAATGTCGTACACCGACTCGAACTGGCTCTCGATCAGCAGAATCCCGTTGGCCGGGCACTGCGCCACCGTCGAGAAGAAATCATCGTCGCCGCTGCTGACGACCTTGCTGGTATCACCGAGCTTGATCCGCCGGTCCATGCCCATCAGCGAAGGCAAGTCCAGGGCGTGGCTGACCTGATCGGCGCGGCGGTTGAGGAAGCGGTTGAGCTGTTCGCGGTACAGGCTCAGGGTGTGGGGGAAGGCGTCGAGCTCCTGCTCGATGCGCGCGATCTGATCCATCAGCTCAATTCCGCCACCAGGTACTCCACCAACGCCGCTTTGGGCGCGTCAGGCAGGTCGGGGATTTGCAGAAACGTCGAAACCTTGCTTCGCAAAACGCTCTCGGAAAACGCTTCGAACAAATCCGGGCGGTCCTCGCTCAACCACTTCAGCAGGTTGTTGAGACGAGCTGCGGCAGACTCGACGGCGAGGGTTTTCAGCAGCGCTTCGGGGACTTCCCACCATGGAAAAGCCTTGGTGGTTTTCAATGCAGTGCCGCCAATGTCCAGCGGCTGCCCATTGATCAGGCAGCGCTCGATGACCGGCATCAATTGCGCCGCGTTGACTTCGGCAGATTGCAGAATCGGCAGCAGAAAGCGCCCGTCCCAGAAGCGAAAGAACATCGTATTGGCGCTGGGCAGCAGTACTTGCGTGAGGCTGCACACATGCTCGACCAGCACTGCCTGGCTGGCAGCAGAAACCGCCAGCCACCCCCAATCGCGGGACGCCGTGTCAGCGATCCAGTGCAAAAACTCACTGTCGGCAGCGACGATTCCGACATAGGGCATCACCGGTTCCCACTCGGCATACACGGTGTCGGCCCAAATCGGCCGTGGAGCCTGAGTCGGGCTGGAACGCTGCCATGCTTTGAAGGGTTCAGCGCTGCTGGCGTTGCTGAAAATGGCAAACAACTGTTCGCCCGGCTTGAGCGGCTGCCGTTCCAGCCAGGCGCAGGGCGAGAAGACGTCAGGCGGCACAGACACCGTCCTTGCAACGTGCACATTCTTCGCAGAACGGCGCATCGCTTTTCAGGCTCAGCACCTGCGCGAAACTGAGGGCTTCGGGTTTTCGTTGAACGGTCGTGGTGCCCATCGTCGGCATCGGCGCGCCGCCCACCTGAATCGGTACGCTGCTGAAAATCCCCGCCGGGCCGATGTTGATCCAGTGCCCGCCCGACTGAATCGAGGTATTGAGGCCACCGTCGATGACAATCTGCTGCCCCGCGCTGACATGGACTTGCTCGCTCGCGCCCAAGGCATGGTTGATGACACGGACTTTCAAGTCGCCATGGACATGAAGGCTATCGCTGGATGCCTGTCCCTCGGCGCTGCCGATGATCACGCTGCGCCGGCTGCCGACCTGGACATGCATGTCCTGCAACACGTCCTGTTTCCAGTCGCGCTGGGCGCGCAGGTAGATTTCCTCGGCGCCTTTGCGGTCCTCGATGCGCAATTCGTTGTAGCCACCGCCACCGGGGCTGCTTTGGCTGCGGAAAATACTGCGGGTCTTGTCGGCGGGCAGGTTCAGGGGCGGCGATGTCGAGGCATTGGGCGCACAGGCCATGACCAGTGGTTTATCGGCATCGCCATGCATGAAACCCACCAGCACTTCCATGCCGACGCGCGGGATCAACACGCTGCCATAACGGTCGTGGGCCCAACCCGTAGCGACTCGCAGCCAGCAACTGGAGTGGTCATTCAACTCGCCGTGCCGGTCCCACTTCATCTGGACCTTGACCCGGCCGTACTCGTCGCAATGAATCTCGCTGTCCTTGGGGCCGGTGACCACGGCGCAGTGATAACCCGAGGCGTGAGGTTTTTCGATCAAGGGCGGGCGATAGAACACATCCCACGGCGTGGCCAGAAATGTATTGCGATACCCCTGGAAGTTGTCCGCATCACTGGGGGCCGATTCCTCCAGCACCTGCGGCTGACGCCCTCGGTGCTCGATTTGTGTAATCAGCCACAGGCCATTCCAGTTCTCATGCGGATGCTCGGCCAGACGCAGGAAATGTCCGCTGACCAAGGCCGAAACGTCGCTGCTGCCTTCGGCCTGGCAGCTATCGACGTTGTGTCGCTCCAGTGCCCGCTGAGCCAGATGGCTGCCCGTTTTACGGTCGGTAAACTGGCCGGGGAAGTGGTAGTCCTCCAGGGCCGGCTGTTGTTTGTTGTCGACGCCACTTTCGAGTAACAGACGCGGCTTGTGGAAGTCGTAGTCCCGGCGAGTAACCAGGGTGGTGCCAGCTTGCAGGTTCACATCGAAGCGTTTGATGACCGGCGTTTCGGCCGCCATGCCGCTGCCCGGCAGATACATCGACGGCTCGGTCAGCCGGGGAAAAATCGTCTGGTCATCGCCAAACATCAGCAGATGCCCGTCGGGGCTGTGCTGGAAGTGATAGTGGATACCGATCTCGGCACACAGCCGCTGGATAAAGGCCAGATCGCTTTCGGCGTATTGCACGCAGTACTCGCGCTCGGGGTATTGGCCGCTGAGCAGGAACTTGAAGTGGAGGTGTTCGAGAATGCCGTGGTCCTCGAGGACCTGGGCAATGATCTGCGGCACCGGTTTGTGCTGGAAAATTCGCTGATTGATGCGCCGGCCAAGGTAGGTCAGCCGTGGCACCAGACTGATCTGATAGCGTGTCAAACGCCTGCCGGATCCCCCTTGGCCAACCCGAAAAATCTGACCATGAATACCGGAACCTTGCCCATCGAAACGCAGAAACGCCTGACGATGCAGCAGACTTTCGAGCGGGATACCGGCTCGCTCGCTGACCAGTTCCAGTTCAAAACGGTAGGGTTGGCTGATGGCTTCCTTGCCCGTGAATTCAAGCACCTTGAAGTCATGGTCGGGGTCACCTTCAAGGCTCAGGGTGAATCGTGGCTGGTTAGCAGGGGCGAACATCCGATGTGTCTCTGCAGAACGATGGCGGGCGATTCTGCATGAGCGACAAGGGGGGCAGACTGGGGTGCAGGAAAATCAGAATTACCCTACTTTCCCTGAAGCATTTGCCTTCAGAAAACGGTTTATCCGGCTACAGACAACCCTACAAAAAGCAGCACATACCTTGTGGAAGCGAGCTTGCTCGCGAAGGCGGAGTGTCAGTCACCATCAACATTGACTGTGCCACCGCTTTCGCGAGCAAGCTCGCTCCCACAGGGTTTATGTATTTTCAGAAGGCACAAAAAAACGGCCCGTCTCTGGCAGGAGACGGGCCGTTTTTTTGTTCGGCGAAAGGTCAGAGCTTCAGCTCATCCCCATCACTTGTTCAAGCGGTAATCGGCCTCAGCGGCAGCAAAACGCTGGAACATACCGGCAGTCGGCACGCCCATCTTGCTGACGATGTAGATCGCCAGGCTGGCGAAGATGAAACCAGGGATGATTTCGTACAGGCCCAGCAGCTCGAAGTGTTTCCAGACGATCACGGTGATCGCGCCGACCAGGATACCGGCCAGTGCGCCGTTGCGGGTCATGTCTTTCCAGATTACGGAGATCAGCACGACCGGACCGAAGGCCGCACCGAAACCAGCCCAGGCGTAGCTCACCAGGCCCAGTACACGGTTTTCCGGGTTGGCCGCCAGAGCGATCGCAATCAAGGCCACCAACAACACCATGGCACGACCGACCCAGACCAGTTCCAGCTGCGAAGCGGATTTACGCAGGAAGGTTTTGTAGAAGTCTTCGGTCAGCGCGCTCGAGCACACCAGCAACTGGCAGCTCAGGGTGCTCATCACTGCGGCCAGAATGGCCGACAGCAGGATACCCGCGATCCATGGGTTGAACAGGATTTTGGCCAGTTCGATGAACACACGTTCGTGGTTCTCGCTCACCGGCATGGCCACAGCCGGGTTGGCCGAGAAGTAAGCGATACCGAAGAAACCTACAGCGACGGTGCCGCCCAGGCACAGGATCATCCAGGTCATGGAGATGCGACGAGCGTTGGCAATCGACTTGACCGAATCCGCCGCCATGAAGCGCGCCAGGATGTGCGGTTGACCGAAGTAGCCCAGGCCCCAGCCCATCAGCGAGATGATGCCGATGAAGGTTGTGCCCTTGAGCATGTCGAAATTGCCTGGATCTTGCGCTTCGATCGCCAGGAAGGTGGTATCGACGCCACCGGTGGCCAGCAGCACGATGATCGGCGTCAGGATCAGCGCGAAGATCATCAGGGTGGCTTGCACGGTATCGGTCCAGCTCACCGCCAGGAAACCGCCAACGAAGGTGTAGGCAATCGTCGCCGCGGCACCGGCCCACAGCGCGGTCTCGTAAGACATGCCGAAGGTGCTTTCGAACAGACGGGCGCCGGCCACGATGCCGGATGCGCAATAGATGGTGAAGAACACCAGGATCACCACCGCAGAGATAATCCGCAGCAGGCCGCTTTTGTCTTCGAAACGGCTGGCGAAGTAGTCCGGCAGGGTCAGCGCATCACCATTGTGCTCGGTCTGCACACGCAGACGGCCAGCAACGAACAGCCAGTTCAGGTAGGCACCGACGATCAGGCCGATGGCGATCCAGCTTTCGGAAAGACCGGACATGTAGATCGCGCCGGGCAAACCCATCAACAACCAGCCACTCATGTCGGAAGCACCGGCAGACAGTGCGGTCACGACGCTGCCCAGGCTACGGCCACCCAGAATGTAATCGGAAAGGTTGTTGGTGGAGCGATAGGCCATCAAGCCGATCAGCACCATTGCTGCGATGTAGATCACGAACGTGATCAGGGTTGGATTGCTTACGCTCATTAAGTGACGCCCTGGCTTTGTTTTTATGTAGCGGCGGCTGGTGAACCGCTGGCAAACGCATACGTTTGACAGACGATCCGGATTCCCGCGCATTTATGACTGATGTTTCCCCAGGAAAGCCATCAGCCGGAGCACCCGGATTTTGTCCGGGTTGCACCTTGGTGCGCGAATGCTATTCAACAAAGCAAATAAGGTGCAACCAGTTTCTTGAGAATAAGTTGCACCTAGTCGGAAATAAACGTTAAAAAATCGTTTTTGCTCCTTTTCGGAGCAAAAACGAGTGTTAACTCACTGGAAAAGCACCAAGCAAATGCAACACAGCCGTACCAGAATTTATTTCCTGACGAGCTGCGTAATATTTCGAGAAAAAAAGGGTTGCACCCGGTTGCACCTCAACAGTCGCACGGCTAATCTTGCCGCCAGCTGATGCCGCGCAGTCGTGGCAAACATGAGGATAAAAACATGGCTACCACCACCCTTGGGGTCAAACTTGACGACCCGACCCGCGAACGCCTCAAGGCCGCCGCAACCTCGATTGATCGCACGCCGCACTGGCTGATCAAGCAGGCAATCTTCAATTACCTGGAAAAACTCGAGGGTGGTGCAACCCTGACTGAGCTGAGCGGTTTGACCAAGGACTCCGACGACTCCGTCGACGCACCGCTGGATCACGCCCACCAGTGCTTCCTCGAATTCGCCGAAAGCATCCTGCCGCAATCGGTACTGCGTGCATCGATCACCGCCGCCTACCGCCGCCCTGAGCCGGAAGTCGTGCCGATGCTGATCGAACAGGCTCGCCTGCCGGCACCGATGGCCGAAGCCACCAATAAACTCGCCGCCTCGATTGCTGAAAAACTGCGCAATCAGAAGAGCGCTGGCGGCCGTGCCGGCATCGTTCAGGGCCTGCTGCAGGAATTCTCCCTGTCGTCCCAGGAAGGCGTGGCGCTGATGTGCCTGGCCGAAGCGCTGCTGCGCATCCCGGACAAAGGCACCCGTGACGCCCTGATCCGCGACAAGATCAGCACCGGCAACTGGCAGCCGCACCTGGGCAACAGCCCTTCGCTGTTCGTCAACGCCGCCACCTGGGGCTTGCTGCTGACCGGCAAGCTGGTGTCGACCCACAACGAAGCCGGCCTGACGTCGTCCCTGAGCCGCATCATCGGCAAGAGCGGCGAGCCGATGATCCGCAAGGGCGTCGACATGGCCATGCGCTTGATGGGCGAGCAGTTCGTGACCGGCGAAACCATCGCCGAAGCCCTGGCCAACGCCAGCAAGTTCGAAGCCAAGGGCTTCCGTTATTCCTACGACATGCTGGGTGAAGCCGCACTCACCGAGCACGACGCCCAGAAGTACCTGGCCTCGTACGAACAAGCCATCCACTCGATCGGCAAAGCCTCCCACGGCCGCGGGATTTATGAAGGCCCGGGCATCTCGATCAAGCTGTCTGCACTGCACCCGCGTTACAGCCGTGCGCAGTACGAGCGCGTAATGGATGAGCTGTACCCACGCCTGCTGTCGCTGACCCTGCTGGCCAAGCAATACGACATCGGCCTGAACATCGACGCCGAAGAAGCCGACCGCCTCGAGCTGTCGCTGGATCTGCTCGAGCGTCTGTGCTTCGAGCCGCAACTGACTGGCTGGAACGGCATCGGTTTCGTGATCCAGGCTTACCAGAAGCGTTGCCCGTACGTGATCGACTACGTGATCGACCTGGCACGCCGCAGCCGTCATCGCCTGATGATCCGCCTGGTGAAAGGTGCGTACTGGGACAGCGAAATCAAGCGCGCCCAAGTTGAAGGCCTGGAAGGCTACCCGGTCTACACCCGCAAGGTGTACACCGACGTTTCCTACATCGCTTGCGCACGCAAACTGCTGTCGGTGCCGGAAGTTATCTACCCGCAGTTCGCCACCCACAACGCCCACACCCTGTCGGCCATTTACCATATCGCCGGTCAGAACTATTACCCCGGCCAGTACGAGTTCCAGTGCCTGCACGGCATGGGTGAGCCACTGTACGAACAGGTTGTAGGCAAGGTTTCCGAAGGCAAGCTGAACCGTCCGTGCCGCGTGTACGCTCCGGTTGGCACCCACGAAACCCTGCTGGCCTACCTGGTACGTCGCCTGCTGGAAAACGGCGCGAACACCTCGTTCGTCAACCGCATCGCTGACCAGTCGATTTCCATTCAGGAACTGGTGGCCGATCCGGTGGCGAGCATCGAGCAGATGGCGACCGTGGAAGGTGGTTTCGGCCTGCCGCACCCGCGCATTCCTCTGCCGCGTGACCTGTACGGTTCCGAACGCGCCAACTCCAGCGGCATCGACATGGCCAACGAACATCGTTTGGCATCGCTGTCCTGCGCGCTTCTCGCGACTGCGCACAACCACTGGAAAGCTGCGCCGATGCTCGGTTGCGCGTCCAGCAACGAAGCACCGGTTCCAGTGCTGAACCCGTCCGACCTGCGTGACGTGGTTGGCCATGTACAGGAAGCCACCGTCGAAGACGTCGACAACGCGATCCAGTGCGCCCTCAACGCCGCACCGATCTGGCAGGCCACGCCGCCCGCCGAGCGCGCCGCGATCCTGGAGCGTGCCGCCGACCTGATGGAAGCCGAGATCCAGCCGTTGATGGGCCTGCTGGCTCGTGAAGCCGGCAAGACCTTTGCCAACGCCATCGCCGAAGTCCGTGAAGCCGTGGACTTCCTGCGTTACTACGCGGTGCAGGCACGCAACGATTTCACCAATGATGCTCACCGCCCGTTGGGCCCGGTTGTATGCATCAGCCCATGGAACTTCCCGCTGGCAATCTTCAGTGGCCAGGTGGCTGCCGCACTGGCGGCCGGTAACCCAGTATTGGCCAAGCCGGCGGAGCAAACGCCGCTGGTTGCCGCTCAAGCCGTGCGCCTGCTGCTCGAAGCCGGCATTCCGCAAGGCGTACTGCAACTGCTGCCGGGGCGCGGTGAAACCGTCGGTGCCGGACTGGTTGGCGACGAACGCGTCAAGGGCGTGATGTTCACCGGTTCCACTGAAGTCGCGCGCTTGCTGCAACGCAACATCGCCGGCCGTCTGGACAGCCAGGGTCGTCCGATTCCTCTGATCGCCGAAACCGGCGGCCAGAACGCGATGATCGTCGACTCTTCGGCCCTGACCGAACAAGTGGTGATAGACGTGGTTTCCTCGGCGTTCGACAGTGCCGGCCAGCGTTGCTCGGCCCTGCGCGTCCTGTGCTTGCAGGAAGATTCCGCCGACCGCGTCATCGAAATGCTCAAGGGCGCGATGGCTGAAAGCCGTCTCGGCAACCCTGAGCGCCTGTCCGTGGACATCGGCCCGGTCATCGACGCCGAAGCCAAGGCTGGCATCGAGAAGCACATCCAGGCCATGCGCGACAAAGGTCGCAGCGTGTACCAGGTGGCTATCGCCGACGCCGAAGAAGTCAAACGCGGTACCTTCGTGATGCCGACGCTGATCGAACTGGAAAGCTTCGACGAGTTGCAGCGGGAAATCTTCGGCCCGGTGCTGCACGTGGTTCGCTACAAGCGCAAAGACATCGATCAACTGATCGGTCAGATCAACGCTTCCGGCTATGGCCTGACGCTGGGCGTACACACCCGCATCGACGAAACCATCGCCAAGGTGATCGACAACGTCAACGCCGGTAACGTCTACGTGAACCGCAACATCGTCGGTGCCGTGGTCGGCGTGCAGCCGTTCGGCGGCGAAGGCCTGTCGGGTACCGGCCCGAAAGCCGGTGGCCCGTTGTACCTGTACCGTCTGCTGTCGACGCGTCCTGCGGATGCAATCGAACAATCCTTCGCTCGCGGTGATGCCGCCGCGGCACCGGACGTTCGTCTGCGCGACGCCATGAGCAAGCCGCTGACCGCCCTGAAAGCCTGGGCCGACAGCCACAAGTTTGCCGACCTGAGCACGCTGTGCGTGCAGTACGCCGCACAATCGCAAAGCGGGATCACCCGCGTCCTGGCTGGCCCGACCGGCGAGCGCAACAGCTACGCGATCCTGCCACGGGAACACGTGCTGTGCCTGGCGGAAGTCGAAGGCGACCTGCTGACTCAACTGGCGGCGGTACTGGCTGTCGGCGGTTCGGCAGTCTGGCCGGAAGCTGACTTGACCAAGGCATTGTTCGCACGTCTGCCGAAGGATATTCAGGCACGCATCAAGCTGGTTTCCGACTGGAACAAGGACGAAGTGGTGTTTGATGCGGTTCTGCATCACGGCCATTCCGACCAGTTGCGTGCGGTTTGCCAGCAAGTGGCCAAACGTGCTGGCGCCATTGTCGGTGTGCAGGGTCTGTCGCAAGGCGAAACCAACATTGCGCTGGAACGCCTGGTGATCGAACGCGCACTGAGCGTCAACACCGCTGCAGCGGGTGGTAATGCGAGCTTGATGACCATCGGCTAAACCCGATAAGCCAGGCAGCCACGATAGCTGCCTGGCAATCAAATCCCTGTGGGAGCGGGCTTGCTCGCGAAAGCGGACTGTCAGTCAACTTAAATGTTGAATGTGACAACCTCTTCGCGAGCAAGCCCGCTCCCACAATTGTTTTGTGGTGCCTGACAAGTCGCTTCTCTGCCCCACCATCACGCTCATCAATCATGCTATTCAGCATAAATTCACAAGACTAGACTCGGCCCATCCCAATAAAAAGGTAGGCCGCCATGTCCGAGACGTTGCTCAGTTCCCGTAATCTGGCTTTCGAGCTGTACGAAGTCCTCGATGCCGAGGGCCTGACCCAGCGTGAGCGTTTCGCCGAGCACAATCGTGAAACCTTCGATGCGGCCATCGGTACCGCTCGCAGCATCGCCGAGAAGTTCTTCGCTCCGCACAACCGCAAGGGCGACGAGAACGAGCCGCGCTATGAAAACGGTCAGGCGATTCTGATTCCGGAAGTGAAACCGGCGGTGGATGCCTTCCTCGAGGCCGGTTTCCTCAATGCTGCGCGCAGTTTCGACGCCGGCGGCATGCAGCTTCCTACCTTGCTGTCACAGGCCTGTTTTTCGCACTTCCAGTCGGCCAACGCTGCGTCGACGTCTTATCCGTTCCTGACCATGGGCGCGGCCAACCTGATCGAAAGCTTCGGTACCGACGAGCAGAAACGTCGCTTCCTGCAACCGATGATCGATGGCCGATTCTTCGGCACCATGGCCCTGACCGAACCCCACGCGGGCTCATCGCTGTCGGATATTCGTACCCGCGCCGAGCCTGCGTCCGACGGCACTTATCGCCTCAAGGGCAACAAGATCTTCATCTCCGGTGGCGATCACCCGCTGTCGGAGAACATCGTGCACATGGTGCTGGCCAAGCTGCCGGACGCGCCGGCCGGGGTGAAAGGCATTTCGCTGTTTATCGTGCCCAAGTTCCTGGTCAACGACGACGGCAGCCTCGGCAAGCGCAATGACGTGTTGCTGGCCGGGCTGTTCCACAAGATGGGCTGGCGCGGCACCACCTCTACCGCGCTGAATTTCGGCGATAACGGCGAATGTGTCGGCTATCTGGTGGGCAAGGCGCACCATGGCTTGAGCTACATGTTCCAGATGATGAACGAAGCACGGATCGGCGTCGGCATGGGCGCGGTGATGCTCGGCTACGCCGGCTACCTGTACTCGCTGGAATATGCCCGCGAACGTCCGCAGGGCCGCGTGCCGGACAGCAAGGATCCGAACACCGCACCGGTGGCGATCATCCAGCACGCTGACGTCAAACGCATGCTGCTGACGCAGAAGGCTTACGTCGAAGGCTCATTCGATCTCGGCCTGTACGCGGCACGACTGTTCGATGACACCACCACCCTTGAGACCGAAGCCGAACGCAAGCAGGCCCATGAATTGCTGGACCTGCTGACACCGATCGTCAAATCCTGGCCGTCGGAGTTCTGTCTGAAGGCCAACGAACTGGCGATCCAGATTCTCGGCGGCCACGGCTACACCCGCGAGTACCCGGTTGAGCAGTACTACCGCGACAACCGCCTGAACCCGATCCACGAAGGTACCCACGGCATTCAGTCGCTGGACCTTTTGGGCCGTAAACTGGCGCAGAACGGCGGTGCGGGGCTCAAGCAACTGATCCGCCTGATCGCCGACACTGCCGAGCGCGCCCAGGCGTTTGATTCGCTGACGCCGCTGCGCGAGCCGCTGGAAAAACTGGTGGCACGCCTGCAAGCCGTGACCATCGGCCTGCTGACGGACCTGGCCCAGGGCAAGGTCAACAGCAGCCTGGCGAACTCGGCGCTGTACCTGAAGGTGTTCGGTCACACCGTGATTGGCTGGCGCTGGCTGGAACAGGCGATCCGCGCCGAGGAAGGCCTGGCCAAAGGCAATGCGGCGGATGTCGGCTTCTATAAAGGCAAGTTGCAGGCGGCGCGCTACTTCCTGACGTGGGAAGTGCCGGGGTGTCACCATGAACTGGCGATTCTTGAGGCTCGGGACGATGTTTGCCTGGGCATGCAGGATGAGTGGTTCTAGCCCCAAATACTTGTAGTGCTGCTTAGATCCATTCGCGAGCAAGCCCGCTCCCACAGATGAATGCATTTCAAATGTGGGAGCGGGCTTGCTCGCGAAGGCGTCCACACAAACGCCACATCACCGCAGCTTGAACCCACCCATCTGCCGCGCCAGGTCATCCGCCAACCGCTGCAACGTCTGACAATCCTCACGGCAGGCCCTGACCTCCCCCGCTGTTGCCCGGGCCAGATCGGAAATGCCCTGCACGTTACGATTGATTTCTTCGGTCACCGCCGACTGCTCTTCCGTCGCCGTCGCCACCTGATGGTTCATATCGCTGATGCGCTCCACTTGCCCGGTAATTGCGGTCAATGAAGCGCCGGTACGCTGGCTCGACTCGACACCAGTGCCGGTCGCGGCTTGCCCGGAATGCATCGACGACACCGCGTTTTCCGCGCCTTGCTTGAGGCTGCCGATCATCTGCTGGATTTCATCGGTGGACGATTGCGTGCGCCGCGCCAGGGTGCGCACTTCATCGGCCACCACGGCAAACCCACGGCCCATGTCCCCGGCCCGCGCCGCTTCGATAGCGGCGTTGAGTGCCAGCAGGTTGGTCTGCTCGGAAATCCCGCGAATCACCGCCAGCACCTGATCGATGGACGCCACCTGATGGGCCAGCTCACCCACCGCTGTCGCCGCCACACCGATCTCCCGGGACATGCTTTCAATATGCCGGATCGACCCGCCCACCACTTCCCGCGCCTGCATCGCCTCGTCCCGAGCCGTTTGCGAGGCGAGCGCCGCATTGCCGGCGTTCTGGGCGATTTCCTGAACGGTCAGGCCCATTTCATGGACAGCAGTGGCGACCATGTCGGTCATTTCCTGCTGGCACCCGGAACGTTCGGCTGTGTTGTCCACCACCCGCGCCACCTGGCCGACAGCGGTGCGCAGTCGTTCGCTGGTGGTCAGCACTTCACCGATCATGTCGCGTTGGCTATCCAGGAACCGATTGAAACCGCGCGCCAGATCGCCCAACTCATCGGCGCGACTGGAATCTAACCGGTGAGTCAAATCTCCACCACCGCTACCGATGGCAACCAACGCCGCTGTTACCTGACGAATCGGCCGCACCAATCCACGGGCCAGCAACACCACCAGCAACAGGCACACCAGCGCTACCGCCAAACCGATGCCGCTGCTCATCCACATGGCGCGGCGGGCTTCGGCGTAAATTTGCGACTGCGGCACTTCGGCCACCAGGGTCCAGCCGAGGTCGCGAAGCGGCAAGCTCAATGCCAGATAATCTTCGCCATCACGCACAAAACTACTGTTGGTGGCGTTATTTTGACCCATCACCGCTTGCGCTGCCGTAGCACCAATCTGCTCGGTCAAGGTGCGCTTGCCGCTGAATTGAGCTTCAGGATGGACCTGGATCAAACCGTCGGAACGCACGAGATAGACCTTGCCGCGCTCACCAAAACTGTAGTTGTGAATCAGCTCCGACAGCTCTTTCATGCTCAGGCCAAGCCCGGCAACGCCCACGACTTTACCGGCCTGCTCGACCTTGAGGTCGATGAACAGCGCCAATTCTCCGGTGGCCGTGTCGTTGTCGATATTGAGGGTGCGCGGCTGGTTGCTGTCGAGGAACGCATAGAACCAGGCGTCTTTGGGATTGGAACGGCTGAGGGTCCGGTCCAGGCCTTTTTCGGTGAAGTAGTGATTGGACGCCGTGCCGACAATCAGCGCGGTAAAGGCTTTGTGCTCGGCGCGCAGGCCTTCGAGATAGGTGGTAAACGTGCCGGTCCGGGCACTGTCTTCACCCCCGGCCAGCCAGTCGCGCACCATGCTGTTGCTGGCGATGTCCTTGGCGGCGGTGAGGGGCTGAACGAGGATCCGCTCGATGTCGTTGCGCATCGCCTCGATGCTCGACGGCAAGGCTTGCCCGACCAGATAACTCTGGGCGAGGCGGTTGACCACCAGGGTATAAATGCCAACCACGATCAAAATACTGACCAGCAGGGCAGTGCCCATACTCAGGATCAACTGCCATTGAATACTGCGTCGCCAGAACTGCATTGAGCACCCCCAAAGAATAAGAGGCTGAAACACTGCAACAGCCGTGCCGATTGTATACAAGCCAATCGACAATCTATTCTTTGGTTGTGCGCAAAGCCGATCAGGCCTGATTGATCGTCTTGGAGATCACTTCAACCGTGGCGCTGACTTGCTCTTGGTAACGGTCGAGTTCGAGCTTGTGCTGCTTCTGCATTTCGATCTGCCGGGAGCACAGATTCATCGCCGCCAGCACCAGCAGTCGGTCACCGATCAGTGTCGGGTACTTCCTCTTGGTTTCGGCCAGGGCTGCCTTCAACATCATCGCGGCGTCCAGCAGGGTTTGTTCTTCCCCTGCCGGTGCCTTGATGGAATAGTCCTCCCCCAGGATCGAGACGACTTTTACCCCTGCGGCGTTGTAACTCATGCGCTGACAGGACCTGCGCTGACACGCTCAACCAGGGCCTGGATGCGAGCCGCCGTGGCACCTTGCTTCTCTTCCTGCTCCATTAGGCTCAGTTGCAGGCTTTCGTTTTCATCTTTGACCTGGGCCAGTTCTGCAGCCAGGGTCTGGTTGGTGCCGAGCAGGGTCTGGTTCTGCTGCACCAGGTCACTGACCAGTTGTTCCAATTGGCTTAGGGATGCTTCCAACATTTTGATTTTCCGGGCTTTTTCAAAGGGCGCGTACGATAAAGAAAAGTCACCGTGGATGCCAGGGTTATACAGGCGCAAAGCCTTGATTTTGCTGACGGGCGACCTTCCTCGCGAGCTTTAAAGACTGTGTGAGGCCGATCTGGTTCCGGCACTTCGTCGCCACAAGGTGCAACCGGCTGAAACACGCAGGGCTCAAGACTTAGGTCCGGCGACCGATAAGTCATCCATACAGCAGCCTCAGCCCCGCACGGATGCGCTCTTTTTCGGTGAACGCCATGTCCCTTCGTAATATGAATATCGCCCCTCGGGCGTTCCTCAGCTTTGCGCTGATCGGCGGCTTGATGATGGTTCTGGGGGTGTTTGCCTTGAATCAGATGAGCAAGATCCGCGGCGCCGCCGAAAATATCACCAACAATAGTGTGCCGAGCATCAAGAGCCTGGACGAGTTCACCCAACTCACCTTGCGCCTGCGCGTGCTGTCCTACCGTTTGCTGGTGAACCGCGAACCCGACGTGCAGCAGAAAACCATGGAACTGCTGGAGCTGCGCAACCAGCAGATTCGCACCGCCCAGGCGACCTACGAAAAGCTGATCGCCAACCCGCAGGAACGCGCCACCTACGATCAATACGTGCAACTGCTGGGGCAATATCGCCAGATCGAAGACCGGATGAAGACCCTGTCGCGCAACAATCAGGTCGATGAACTGCGCAACCTGCTCAATACCGACTTGCTGAGCAACTCCGAGGCAATCAACGCCGTATTGAACCGCCTGCTGGAGATCAACACCCAGCAGACCCACGACACCAACCAGCAGGCGGCCGACCAATACGATTCGGCGTTCAACCTGGTGATCACCCTGCTGGCGATCGCCACCGCCCTGACGTTGCTGCTCGCCTGGTTGCTGACCAACAGCATCACCCAACCGATCGCCAAGGCCCTGAGCGCCGCCGAACAGATCGCCGAAGGCAATCTGACGCGCCCGATCACCGTCGACGGCAATGACGAAGCCGGCCGCTTGCTGCTGGCCATGTCGAAGATGCAGGAAAAATTGCGCGACACGCTGCAACGCATTTCCGGCTCGGCCACGCAATTGGCTTCGGCCGCCGAAGAACTCAACAGTGTCACCGACGAAAGTGCCCGCGGCCTGACCCGGCAAAACAACGAAATCGAACAGGCTGCCACCGCGGTCAACGAAATGACCAGCGCCGTGGAAGAAGTCGCCCGCAACGCCGTCAGCACCTCGGAAGCGTCGAAGAACGCCACCACGTCTGCCGGTGACGGTCGTGACCTGGTGCAGGAAACCGTCAGCGCCATCGAACGCATGAGCGCCGACGTGCAAAGCACCGCGACCCTGATCGGCGACCTGGCCAACGAGTCCCGCGACATCGGCAAGGTGCTGGATGTGATCCGTGGCCTGGCCGACCAGACCAACCTGCTGGCCTTGAACGCCGCCATCGAGGCCGCGCGCGCCGGTGAGGCTGGTCGAGGTTTCGCGGTGGTGGCCGACGAGGTCCGTGCCCTGGCTCACCGCACTCAGCAGTCGACCAGTGAAATCGAACGCATGATCGGCAGCATCCAGAGCGGTACCGAGCACGCGGTGGATTCGATGCGCAACAGCACCGAGCGCGCCGAATCGACCCTGAACATCGCTCGCGGCGCCGGCCTGTCGCTGGACACCATCAACAGCGCCATCGTCGAAATCAACGAACGCAACCTGGTGATCGCCAGCGCCGCCGAAGAACAGGCGCAGGTGGCCCGTGAAGTGGACCGCAACCTGGTGAACATTCGCGATCTGTCGGTGCAGTCGGCCACCGGGGCGAATCAGACGAGTGCGGCGAGCAATGAGCTGTCGCGCCTGGCGGTGGACCTGAACACGATGGTTGGGCGGTTTAGCCTCTAATCACCCGGTAACGCGTCCCCTGTGGGAGCGGGCTTGCTCGCGATGAGGCCGGCACATTCAACATTGATGGCGACTGATACACCACTATCGCGAGCAAGCTCGCTCCCACAGGGGGTCTGCGATGACTCAAAAGCTTTTTGACAGCATCACATTTCAACAGGTTAGAATCGCTGGCACGCAGACTGCATGGTCAGTTTGTGCCCGCCTTTCAGATTTCTGGAGTACTGCCTTTGAATGCAACGACCATCAACAGCCTGTTCTTGATCGGCGCGTTGCTGGTAGGTGCGAGCATTCTGGTGAGCTCACTTTCGTCCCGCCTCGGCATCCCGATTCTGGTGATTATCCTGGCCGTCGGCATGGCGGCCGGCGTCGATGGCGGCGGCATTATTTTCGACAACTATCCCACGGCTTATCTGGTCGGCAACCTCGCGCTGGCGGTGATCCTGCTCGACGGCGGCTTGCGCACCCGGGTGTCGAGTTTCCGTGTGGCGTTATGGCCGGCGTTGTCCCTCGCCACCGTCGGGGTACTGATTACCACCGGGCTGACCGGCATGGCGGCCGCGTGGCTGTTCAACCTGAACCTGATCCAGGGCCTGCTGATCGGCGCCATCGTCGGCTCCACCGACGCCGCGGCGGTGTTCTCTCTACTGGGCGGCAAAGGCCTGAACGAACGGGTAACCGCCAGCCTTGAAATCGAATCCGGCAGCAACGACCCGATGGCGGTGTTCCTCACCGTCACCCTGATCGACATGCTCGCCAGCGGCCAGACCGGCCTGCACTGGAGCCTGCTGACCCACCTGCTGCGCGAGTTCGGCATTGGTGCTGTCATCGGCCTGGGCGGTGGCTGGCTCATGCTGCAACTGGTCAATCGCATCAACCTGGCCACCGGCCTGTATCCGATTCTGGTCATTGCCGGCGGCCTGGTGGTGTTTGCCCTGACCAACGCCCTGCACGGCAGCGGCTTCCTCGCCGTGTACCTGTGTGGATTGATGATCGGCAACCGTCCGGTGCGCAGCCGCCACGGCATTTTGCACATGCTCGACGGCATGGCCTGGCTGGCACAGATCGGCATGTTCCTGGTACTGGGGTTGCTGGTGACACCTCACGATCTGCTGCCGATTGCCTTGCCGGCGCTGGCGCTGGCGCTGTGGATGATTCTGTTTGCCCGGCCACTGTCGGTGTTGGTTGGCCTGCTGCCGTTCAAGGCATTCCATGGTCGCGAGAAAGCGTTCATTTCCTGGGTCGGCTTACGCGGCGCGGTCCCGATCATTCTGGCGGTGTTCCCGTTGATGGCCGGCCTGCCCAACGCCCAGCTGTACTTCAACCTCGCATTCTTTATCGTCCTGGTGTCGTTGTTGGTTCAGGGCACGAGCCTGCCGTGGGTCGCCAAGCTGCTGAAGGTCACGGTGCCCCCGGAGCCTGCGCCCATCTCGCGCTCGGCCCTGGAAGTGCACGTCACCAGCGAGTGGGAGCTGTTCGTTTATCGCCTCGGCGCGGAGAAATGGTGCATCGGTTCGCCCCTGCGCGAGCTGAAAATGCCCGAAGGCACCCGCATCGCCGCCCTGTTTCGTGGTCAACAATTGCTCCATCCGTCGGGTAGTACGGTGCTCGAAGTCGATGATTTGCTGTGTGTTATCGGCCATGAACACAACCTGCCGGCCCTCGGAAAACTCTTCAGCCAGGCACCACAACGGGGCCTTGACCTGCGCTTCTTCGGCGACTTCGTACTGGAAGGAGACGCCCAGCTGGCCGCGGTTGCCGCCCTGTATGGCCTGAAGGCCGAAGGCATTGATCCGGACATGTCCCTGGGCCACTTCATTGCCCAGAAAGTCGGCGGCGCGCCGGTGGTGGGTGACCAGGTGGAATGGAACAACACCATCTGGACCGTGGCGGTCATGGACGGGAACAAGATCGGCAAAGTGGGCGTCAGATTCCCCGAAGGAAGTCGCCCGGGCCCCGGACTCTTCCTCTAAACTGCTTCCACTCTCACTTGCTTGACCGGTCTTTATGCCTAACCTGCGCTCCATTTTCGCCATTGCCCTTTTGGGCTTGAGTCTTTCTGTCGGTACTTTCGGTACATTGCAAGCAGCCGAACCGCCTTCCAGCGAAGCCGTGCAGGCGAGCCTGGACAAGATTGCCGACCGCAAGCTGCCGGAAGCCGATCAGAAGGCCCTGCAAACCGTCCTGCAAAACACGCTGAGCCAGCTCAACAACAAGCGTGACTACGAGCAGAAACTGACTGCGCTCAAGCAGCAATTGAACAATGCGCCCAGACAGGCCGTCGAGAACCAGCGCGAACTGACCCGCCTCAAGGCCAGCACCGTGGTGCCGGTGGCGCAGCGTTTCGCCAAAGAACCGATCCAGCAACTGGAGCAAATGCTGGCCGAGCGCTCCACCCAGCAAAGCGATCTGCAAAAAGCCCTGGCCGATGCCAACAGCCTGATCATCACCGCCCAGACCCGCCCCGAGCGCGCCCAGGCGGAGATTTCCAGCAGCCAGACGCGCATCCAGCAGATCAACAACATCCTCAAGACCGGCAAGGACAGCGGCAAGACCTTGAGCGCCGAACAGCGCGACCAGCTCAATGCCGAGCTGGCAGCGCTGAACGCCCTGATCCCGCTGCGGCGCCAGGAACTGGCCGGCAATACCCAATTGCAAGACCTCGGCAACAGCCAGCATGACCTGTTGTCGGAGCGGTCCGACCGCCTGGATAAGGAAATCCAGGACTTGCAAAACCTGATCAACCAGAAGCGTCTGGCGTTGTCCCAGGAAACGGTCACCCAGCAATCCATCGAAGCGCAGAAGGCTGGTGGCAGCAGTCTTCTGGCCACCGAAAGCGCGGCCAACCTGAAGCTCTCGGATTACCTGCTCAAAAGTACCGACCGCCTGAATGAAGTCACCCAGCAAAACCTGCAGACCAAGCAGCAACTGGACAGCCTGACCCAGAGCGATTCGGCGCTGGACGAGCAAATCAACGTGCTCAAGGGCAGCCTGCTGCTCTCGAAGATTCTCTACAAACAGAAACAAGCGTTGCCGCGCCTGCGGCTCGACCGCAACCTGGCCGACCAGATCGCCGACATTCGCCTGTATCAGTTCGAAGTCAGCCAGCAACGGGAACTGCTGAGCAATCCGGCCACCTACGTCGAAAACCTGCTGTCGACCCAACCCCCCGAGCAAGTCACGCCTCAGTTGCGCAAAAGCCTGATGGAACTGGCCACTACCCGCGCCGACCTGCTGGAGCGACTCAACCGCGAACTGAGCGCAGTGCTCAATGAGTCCATCACCCTGCAACTGAACCAGAAGCAACTGCTCAGCACGGCGCAAAGCCTGCGGGCGACACTCGATGAGCAGATGTTCTGGATTCCGAGCAACAAGCCGCTGGAGCTGGAGTGGATTCGCAGTGCGCCGGATCGCCTCCAGCGTCAACTTGATTCACTACCGGTACTTTCAAGCCTGAGCGAACTGGCCGACGGCCTGACCCAGCGCCCGCTGCTGTTCCTGCCACTGGCACTGCTGATCGGTGCGCTGTTGTGGCGCCGCAAGAATTTGTACGCGCGACTGATCAAGGTTCACCAGGACATCGGTCACTTCAAACGCGATAGCCAGTGGCACACGCCGCAGGCGATTCTGATCAACATCCTGCTGGCGATGCCGGTTTCCCTGGGCCTTGCATTGTGCGGGTTGGCCCTGCGAATCGACGCCCGTGGGCAGAACGCCAATATGGGTGCGGCGCTACTGCAAATGGCCGGGGCCTGGCTGGTGTTCTACACCGCCTACCGGATCCTCGCACCGGGTGGGGTGGCAGAACTGCATTTCCGTTGGGAAAAGCCCCAGGTGGAATTCCTGCGCGTATGGGTCCGCCGCCTCGGCATCGTGGTGATGGCACTGGTGACCGTAGTGGCCGTTGCCGAACTGCAACCGGCGGCGCTGGCCGATGACGTGATCGGCATGCCGGTCGTGCTCACCTGCTATGCCTTGATGACCTTGCTGCTCAGCCGCCTGCTGATCAGCAGCCCGACCCACGAGAACGCCTCGCTGTTCCGCAAGCTCGTGGGGATCCTGTTCACCGCCCTGCCCGTGGCGTTGTTCGTGGCCGTGTGCTTCGGCTACTACTACACCGCGCTGAAACTCAGTGATCGTCTGATCAACACCCTGTACCTGCTGATGTTCTGGCTGGTGATCGAAGCCACCTTCGTGCGCGGCCTCAGCGTGGCGGCCCGACGCCTGGCCTACCAGCGTGCCCTGACCAAACGTCAGGCGGCGAAAGAGGCCGGCGATGGCGAAGCGGTGATCGAAGAGCCGAGCATGGACATCGAGAAGGTCAACGAACAGTCCCTGCGCCTGATCCGTCTGGCGCTGCTCGGCGGCTTCATGGCGGCACTGTATTGGGTCTGGGCCGACCTGATCACGGTGTTCTCGTACCTGGACAACGTCACCCTCTACGAATACACCAGCGGCACCGGCGCCAATATGAGCATGGTGCCAATCAGCATCGGCGACATGCTTGGTGCGCTGATCATCATCGGCATCACCTTCGCCCTGGCCCGCAACCTCCCGGGCTTGCTCGAAGTGTTCGTACTGTCGAAGCTGAATCTTGCCCAGGGCAGCGCCTATGCCACCACTACGCTGCTGTCCTACGTGATCGCCGGTGTCGGTTTCGTCTCGACGCTGTCGACCCTCGGCGTCAGTTGGGACAAGTTGCAATGGCTGGTGGCAGCGCTGTCGGTCGGCCTTGGTTTCGGCATGCAGGAGATCTTCGCCAACTTCATTTCCGGCATCATGATCCTGTTCGAGCGCCCGGTGCGGATCGGTGACACCATCACCATCGGTAACCTGTCGGGTACGGTGAGCAAGATTCGCATCCGTGCCACGACCATCACCGACTTCGACCGCAAGGACATCATCGTCCCGAACAAGACGTTCATCACCGGGCAACTGATCAACTGGTCCCTGACCGACACCATCACCCGGGTGACCCTCAAGCTCGGCGTCGACTATGGCTCCGACCTGGACCTGGTGAAAGAACTGTTGCTCAAGGCTGCGCGCGATAACCCGCGCGTACTGAAAGACCCGGAACCGCACGTGTACTTCCTGAACTTCGGTGAAAGCACCCTCGACCATGAGTTGCGCATGCACGTGCGCGACCTCGGCGACCGCAACCCGGTGCTCGATGAGGTCAACCGCTTCATCAACCGCGAGTTCAAGAAGCAGCACATCAATATCTCGTTCCGGCAGATGGAGGTTTACCTCAAGAACCTGCATGGCCAGGAATACAAGATGGTGCCGATCGAGCCGGAAGCGAAAACCATCGTGCCACTGGTCGACGGCAAACCGCCGCAAGAACCGCCCGCCGCCAAACTCGACTAACCGGCCTTTCCCCAGCAGAATGCTCGGACATTCTGCTGGAGCCGGCCCTTGAAAGCCCTCGACGAACTCACTTTCGATAATCGCTTCGACCGCCTGGGCGATGCGTTTTCCGCCCATGTGCTGCCCGAGCCCATCGACAATCCACGCCTGGTCGTGGCCAGCCCCGCCGCCATGGCGCTGCTGGACCTCGACCCGGGCGTGGCCGAAACCCCGGAGTTCGCCGAACTGTTCAGCGGCCACAAGCTCTGGGCCGACGCGATCCCCAGGGCGATGGTCTATTCCGGGCATCAGTTCGGTTTCTACAACCCGCAACTGGGCGACGGTCGCGGCCTGTTGCTGGGCGAGGTGTACAACGAGGCCGGCGAACATTGGGACCTGCACCTCAAGGGCGCCGGCCAGACGCCGTTTTCACGCATGGGCGATGGCCGGGCGGTACTGCGTTCGTCGATCCGCGAATTCCTCGCCTCCGAAGCCCTGCATGCCCTGAACATCCCGACCACCCGCGCTCTGTGCGTGATCGGCTCCGACACCCCGGTGTGGCGCGAAAAGCAGGAGCGCGCGGCCATGCTCTTGCGGCTGTCGCCGAGCCATGTGCGCTTCGGGCACTTCGAATATTTCTACTACACCAAACGCCCCGAGCAGCAGAAAGAGCTCGGTGATCACGTGCTGGCCATGCACTTCCCGCAATGCCTGGAACAACCGGAGCCGTACCTGGCAATGTTCCGCGAAGTGGTCGAGCGCAATGCCGAACTGATCGCCAAATGGCAAGCCTATGGCTTCTGCCACGGGGTGATGAACACCGACAACATGTCGATCCTCGGGGTTACTTTCGACTTCGGCCCGTTCGCCTTCCTCGACGACTTCGACGCCAACTTCATCTGTAATCACTCCGACGACCAGGGCCGTTACTCCTTCAGCAACCAGGTGCCGATTGGCCAGTGGAACCTCAGCGCGCTGGCCCAGGCCCTGACACCGTTCATCAGCGTCGAAGCCCTGCGCGAAACCCTCGGCCTGTACCTGCCGCTGTTCCAGGCCCATTACCTGGACCTGATGCGCCGCCGCCTCGGCCTGACAACAGCCGAAGACGATGACCAGAAACTGCTGGAGCAGCTTCTGCAACTCATGCAGAACAGCGGCGTCGACTACAGCCTGTTTTTCCGTCGCTTGGGTGATGCAGCACCAGAACAGGCCATCACCCGCTTGCGTGATGACTTCGTCGACCTCAAGGGCTTTGATGCCTGGGGCGAGCGCTACATCGCCCGGGTGGCCCGTGAAGGCGCGCTTGATCAAGAGCAGCGCCGCCAGCGGATGCACGCGGTCAACCCGCTGTACATCCTGCGCAACTACCTGGCACAAAAGGCCATCGATGCGGCAGAGAGCGGCGACTACTCGGAAGTCCGCCGACTGCACGCGGTGCTGTGCAATCCGTTCGAAGAACAACCGGGGATGGAAAGCTATGCAGAGAGGCCGCCGGAATGGGGCAAGCACCTGGAGATCAGTTGCTCGTCGTGAGGTAACTAATCCAAAGGATCGATGGCGCTGACAACTCGAGCAACGATGTCAGCCATCGTCACGTCATCCAGGCGCTCGATAAACTTGGCCGAGCCATCACGTACCCGCTGTTCAATGTCAAAACTGCGCACCTGATTGCACACGGCGACGCCGTTCGTTTCGTGACCGGATACGAAAACTGCCAGACCGGAACCTCGGCTAAAGCTCCCGCCACTGGTCACAGGTACCGTCATGCTGACACCGAGTGAATTGATCTCTCTTGGCGTGATCACTACAAAACGATGCCGATTCATCATTTCACGACCCGCAACCGGATTCGGATCGATCCAGTAAACGTCTCCCCGTTGTGGGGCTTGCCGACGAACCATCAACCCAACTCCCGGCCGACTGGCCCACCTTCACGAGCAGACGCTGTCTGTTCGTTCAGCTCAGCTATTTCATCGGAACCCTCAAGGAGTTCTGCAAGTCTGTAACGTTTGCGGGCAGGAGGTGAAACCGGCCGCGCAATCAACTCACCATCGACAACGTTCAGCTCCAGTTGCGCCCCGACCTCCAAGTGCAGCAGCTTGAGCAGAGTCGGCGGTATCGTCATAACCGCGGCACCGCCCTGACGGCGGATTTTGGAAGTCACGGACACGGGATCACTCCTATCCGGTAATTGAGAGCCATGGTTTTTTGAATAAGTGCAACAAAAGTAGCACGCAGCAGCAATCAAAGCGAACACCTCGCAAGCCGAATGGGGTACCGAGTTGCTTTCAGCGTAGCCAGCACTTCAAAACTGAATGCCTGGAAAATGTGAGCATTTGCGACAGTCACTAGATCAACCTCAAGCGACCCTGACTTGACAAACCCCGCTCCCGGCTCCAAATCACCAACATTGATTGCCCAACCCTTCGGAGTCTGACAATGACCGACCCGCTCCTCATCCCCTGCCCCCACTGCAACGGCCTCAATCGCATTCCCGCCGAGCGTCTCAACGACCATCCAAAATGCGGGCGTTGCAAGGCTGAAGTCCTGCTGAGCAAACCGTTTGAATTGAAACAAGGCGACTACGCCAGCCAGATCAAGGGCGATCTGCCGTTGCTGGTGGACGTGTGGGCGGACTGGTGCGGGCCGTGCAAGTCGTTTGCACCGGTGTTCGAACAAGCAGCCGGGCAACTGGCGGGCAAGTGCCGGCTGGCCAAGCTCGATAGCGAGGCGAACCAGCAGTTGTCGGCACAGTTGGGGATTCGCTCGATTCCGAGCCTGATCCTGTTCAGGAACGGCCGGGAAGTCGCCCGGCAGAGCGGGGCCTTTCCGTTACCGCAGTTGATCGCCTGGCTGCGTAGCCAGGGCATCTGAAACACCACGCAACCCTGTGGGAGCGGGCTTGCTCGCGAAGAGGCCGCTTCACTCAACATCTATGTTGACTGATACAACGCCTTCGCGAGCAAGCCCGCTCCCACAGGGGTTTTGTGTTGGCAGCCAGAATCAGGCGTTTTCCAGCAGGTTATGCAGCTCGACAAATTGCTGGGTCAGCTTGTGCCGCGGGTCGAGATGGATCAGCGGCGTATTGGCCTGGTGGGATTCACGCATGCGTACCGAGCTGGCCAGGTACACCGGCAGCACCGGCAGGCCCTCCGCGATCAGTTCGTCGAGGATTTGCTGAGGCAGGCTGGCACGGGCCTGGAACTGGTTGACGACGATGCCTTCGACTTCCAGGCTTTCGTTGTGGTCTTCCTTCAATTCTTCGATTTCCGCCATCAGGCCGTACAACGCCTGGCGTGAAAAACTGTCGCAGTCGAAAGGAATCAACACGCGATCGGCCGCGATCAGCGCCGAAACCGCGTAGAAATTCAACGCCGGCGGGGTATCGAGGTAAATCCGGTCATAGTCTTCACTCAGTTCTTCAAGCAACTTACGCAGTTTGTTGATTTTGTGCTTGGCTTCAAGCTTTGGCTGCAAGTCCGCCAGCTCGGCGGTGGCGGTTACGACATGGAGGTTATCGAACGGGGTTTCGTAGATGTCGACCTGATTCTTCCTGGAGAACGGCCCGGAAGACAGCGTTTGCTTGAAGAAATCGGCGATGCCCATCGGGATATCGCTACCGGTGAGCCCCGTCAGGTACTGAGTGGAGTTGGCCTGGGCGTCGAGGTCCACCAACAGGGTGCGAAAGCCCTCGCTGGCACTGACCGCCGCCAGATTGCAGGCGATGCTGGATTTGCCAACGCCACCTTTCTGATTGAACACCACGCGCCGCATGTCAAAACCTCCGTGTATCAAAGAATGACCGAGTGTAGTGGTCCACGACGATGCTTCGCTACCTTGTCGGTCAAAGGACTACGCAGTCAGTTGCCTTGCCTTGCTTGAAAAGCCCTGAACGGCCCGCTGATTCGACGCCAGAACCGACAGACGGGGTAATGAATTTGTGAATAATTACCAATCGTTCTTTTTTTTGCGCGTCAGCCGCTTCATCTTGCTGAGCAAAATGTAACCAGCATTTGCTACACGTTCCCGGCACCGGGATAATGCGCGCCACTCGGCGCCAAACGCCGCGCAGGGCGAGTCTCGGCTCTCGGCCACTCCCCGCGTCAAGTAAGCCCGCAAGGGTGGGATGAATGTCTGTGATCAACTTCAACATCGCCCAATGGCGCGCCTGGGCCCCGGGGCTTGATAGCGTGAACGACTGGCAGGCCTGGAGCCGACAACCGGTCGTGCCGCCGGACAGCGGTGCCGCTCCCGACGTTTCGTTTCTGCCGGCCATGCAGCGTCGGCGGCTCAGCCGCCTGGCACGGATGGCATTCTGTGTCGGCTGGCCATTGGCCGAAGGTCGGCAGGGTCTGCCATTGGTCTTTGTTTCCCGTCACGGCGAAACGCCTCGCACGGTCGACATTCTCAGTGATCTGGCCACCGATCAGCCGCTGTCGCCGACCCAGTTCAGCTTGTCTGTGCATAACGCGATTATTGGTTTGTGGTCGATCATGCGGGGTGAAACCAGCGAAATGACGGCCCTGGCTGCCGCAGGCGACGGCCTGGAACACGGCATGCTGGAAGCGGCCGCGCTGCTGGCTGAAGGCGCTCCCGCGGTACTGCTGGTGATCACCGAAGAGCAGCCACCCGAGGCTTACTCAACCTGGATCGACGACGTGCCGTTCCCTTATGCCGTCGGCCTGCTGATTACCCCCGGTACCGACTGGCAGTTGTCCCTGAACAGCCCGTCGGATGCGTTGTCCAAATCCCGCTGGCCACACGCGCTGAATCTGCTGCGTACGCTGCTCGGCCAGCAAACCACCTGCCAACATGCCTGGAAAAATCGTGTATGGACCTGGCAACGCAACCCGTGACCGAGAAAAACCGCGACGCCTATTACTGGCGCTTGCTGGCCACCGCCGCGAGCTTTGCCCTGTTCGGGTTGGGCGGGCTGTGCCTGCGCCTGGTGATTTTCCCTGTGCTGAACTGCCTGCCTGGCGACGCCCAGACCCATCGGCTGCGGGCCCGGCAAACGGTCAGCCGCTGTTTCTGGATTTTTGTGCGTTTCATGGCCCGTACCGGGGTGCTGACCTACAGCATTGAAGGCGCGGAAAAACTCGGTCGTCCCGGGCAGATGATCATGGCCAATCACCCGTCGCTGATCGACGTGGTGTTTCTGATCGGCCTGGTGCGTCACGCCAACTGCGTGGTCAAGCAAAGCCTCTGGGAAAACCCTTTCACCCGCGGACCGCTGCGCTGCACCGAATACATCAGCAACGACGGCAGCATGGACATGCTCGACGCGGCCGCCGACGCGCTGAAAGACGGCCAGACCCTGATCATTTTCCCCGAAGGCACGCGCACCCGGCCCGGCCAGGCGCCGGCCTTTCATCGGGGCGGCGCGGCAATCGCCCTGCGTGGTGCGAAAATCCTCACCCCGGTCATTATCAGGGTCAGCCCGACCACATTGACCAAGGCCGAGCCCTGGTATCGCATCCCCAAACGGCGCGTACACTTCAGTTTTCGGGTTGGGGCCGATATAGACCCACAGGCCTTCGCCTCGCTGGGGCCGGCTCCGCAAGCCTCGCGCAAGCTCAACGATTATTTGCATTCTTACTTTATCAAGGAGCTCGCCGAAGATGAGCGATCTGTACACCCATAGCCTGGTGCTGGAAATCAAAGAACTGATCATCGACGCCCTGGGCCTCGAAGACATCAGTGCCGAAGACATCGGCAACGACCAGACGCTGTTCGGCGAAGGCCTGGGCCTGGACTCGGTGGACGCCCTGGAACTGGGCCTGGCCATCCAGAAAAGGTACGGCATCAAAATCGACGCCGATGCCAAAGACACACGCAATCACTTCAGTAACGTGGCGAGCCTTGCGGCGTTCGTCACCGCAAAACAGGCAGCTTGAGACCGGACCATGCAAACTCGTGACGACATTTTCAACACCCTGCGCGATGCCTTGGTCGAGCTCTTCGAACTGGATCCCGAACGTGTGAGCCTCGAATCCAACCTGTATCAGGACCTGGAAATCGACAGCATCGACGCGGTCGACCTGATTGATCACATCAAACGCCAGACCGGCAAGAAAATCGCGGCCGAAGAATTCAAATCGGTGCGTACCGTCAGTGACGTGGTCGAGGCGGTCTATCGTCTGGTTCAACCGGCCGCATGAGCCGCTTGATTGGCCTCGGCCTGCTGCTGGCGGGCCTTTTGTATCCCTTTGCGGTGTATTTCGGCATGGAGCATTTCGCCCCGTGGCAATTCGGGCTGCTGCTGGGTGGACTGTGGCTGGCTCGCGCACTGACGGGAAAACGACGACCGGGCAGTTTGTGGATGGCCACGGTGGCCATTGTGTTCTGTCTGTTGCTGGCACTGTTCGACAGCCCGGCGCTGCTGCGCTGGTACCCGGTGTTGATCAGCGGTTTCATGTTGGTGCTGTTCGGATCGAGCCTGACATTTGGCCCACCGATCGTCGAACGCCTGGCCCGGGTGCGCGAGCCGCAATTGCCGGACGAGGGGATTCGCTATACCCGTCAGGTGACCATCGCCTGGAGCGTCTTTTTTCTTTGCAACGGTGTGTGCGCCGCCGCCCTGACACTGTGGGCGCCGCTGAGCTGGTGGACGCTGTACACCGGTCTGATTTCCTACGGATTGATAGGCCTGATGTTTGCCATTGAATGGCTCATACGACAAAGGGTACGAGGCCGCCCATGAATTGGATAAAACTTGAGCACCTGCTGCTCAAGGCTCAGCCGGAGCGCGCCGTAACGACCGGCCCGGCACTGGATCACGCCCAACTGTGCGAACAGGCGCTGCGCCTGGCCGCCGGCCTGCAAGTCCGGGATGTGCGGCAGATCGCCGTGCATCTTGAAGATGCCGCCGATCTGGCGGTCGCGTTGCTTGGCACCTGGCGTGCCGGGGTCAGTGTGTTGCTGCCGTCCGACCTGCAACCGCAAACCCGCCAGCGCTGGTCAGGTGAAGTTGATCTGTGGCTGAGCGATCAGCCCGACGATGCGCACCTGAGCGACTTTCGTCATCCGCCACTGAGTGCGACAGCGCTGGATCTCGATCACTGCCAACTCAGCCTGTGCACATCCGGTTCCAGTGGTGAACCCAAGCGCATCGAAAAGAACCTGCGCCAACTGGCCAATGAAGTCGAAGCCCTGGAGCAGTTATGGGGCGCTGATCTTGGCCAGGCATGCATTATCGGCAGCGTTGCCACCCAACACATCTATGGCCTGCTATTCCGGGTGCTGTGGCCGCTGTGTGCCGGGCGCCCGTTCGTACGTCGGCAGCTGGCCTTTCCGGAAGACCTGCAGCGCGCCAGCCGCGAGTACCCGGCCTTCGCCTGGGTGGCCAGCCCGGCGCTGCTCAAACGCATGGGCGACAACCTCGACTGGCCTGCCTTGAGCGCGGTGCGCCGGGTATTTTCCTCCGGCGGCGCATTGCCGGTCGAGGCCGCACAGAGCCTGCATGAGCGTCTGGGGCAATGGCCAACGGAAATTTTCGGCAGTTCGGAAACCGGCGGCATCGCCTGGCGTCAGGGCGCTGAACTCTGGCAGGCCTTTGCCGATGTCACGCTGACTCAAGACAGTGAGGGTGCGCTGCTGATCGCTTCGCCCTACTTGCCTGGCGGCCATGTCGAACAGACTGCCGATTCAGCGCGCATCGCCGTCGATGGTCGCTTCGAATTGCTCGGGCGACTGGACCGGATCGTCAAACTGGAAGAAAAACGCATCTCGCTGCCGATGCTGGAACAGGCGCTGATGGCTCATGAGTGGGTCGTCGAAGCGCGGCTCGGCGTCGTTCAGGAAAACCGTGCCTCCCTGGGGGCGTTGCTGGTGCTGAGCGAGGCCGGTTTGCATGTTCTGCGCAATCAGGGTCGACGCAGCCTCACCGAGCAATTGCGCCAGCACCTGAGCCAACACTGCGAAGCCCTGGCCCTGCCAAGACGCTGGCGCCTGCTGCGACAAATGCCGCTGAACACCCAGGGCAAACTGCCCCAGGCCGACGTCGACGCCCTGCTGTTGGCACCGCGCCCCAAAGCCCCGGAGGTGCTGGAGCAAGTCGAAAGCAATGGCGAATGGAGCCTGCAACTGGCCGTGCCACCGGACCTGGCCTATTTCAGCGGTCATTTCCCCAAGGCGCCGGTATTGCCTGGTGTGGTGCAGGTGGACTGGGCGCTGAGCCTGGGCCAGCAACTGATGAACCTGCCGAAAAAATTCGCCGGCATGGAAGTCTTGAAGTTCCAGCAACTGGTGCGCCCTGGAGATGAAGTCCAGCTGCACCTGCGCTTCGACCCGGCGCGCGGCAAATTGTATTTCGCCTATCGCAATGAAACCGCCACTTGCTCAAGCGGGCGGATCTTGCTGGAGGCGGCGCATGTATAAGTTTGGTGAGTGCTGCGCACTCATTCGCGAGCAAGCCCGCTCCCACATGAGGTCCACGGCGTTCACAAATCCAGTGTGGGAGCGGGCTTGCTCGCGAAGCAGACACCTCGGTCCCTCAGGTGTACACCAACATGCATAGCCCCTGCGCCATTGTCCCGGTGTACAACCACGAAACGGCCATCACCACCGTAGTCGATGCCCTGATCGCCAGCCATCTGCCGTGCATTCTGGTGGACGATGCCAGCAGCCCACGCTGCGCCCGGGTGCTGGATCGTCTGGCCCAACGTGAAATGGTTTACCTGATCCGCCTCGCCGAAAACCAGGGCAAGGGTGGCGCGGTCATGACCGGCTTGCGCGAAGCTTCGCGTCTGGGCTTCAGCCACGCCCTGCAGGTGGATGCCGATGGCCAGCACGATTTGCAGGACGTCAAACGCTTCATCGAACATTCACGCGCCCACCCAGAGGCGGTGATTTGTGGCTACCCGCAGTACGACGCCAGCGTGCCGAAAGGCCGTTTATATGCGCGCTACCTGACGCACGTCATGGTCTGGATCAACACCCTGTCGTTGCAGATTCGCGACTCCATGTGCGGTTTCCGGGTTTACCCCTTACCGCCAGTCCTGGCGTTGATCGAATCAGCGAAAATCGGCAAGCGCATGGACTTCGACTCGGACATCCTGGTGCGCCTGGCCTGGCGCAATCAGCCGATGCAATGGCTGCATACCAAAGTCCACTATCCGCTGGACGGCGTTTCGCATTTTCGGATGTTCCACGACAACGTGCTGATTTCCAGCATGCACACGCGGCTGTTCTTCGGCATGTTGCTGCGTGCGCCGATGATCCTCTGGCGACGGTGGCGAGCATGAGCGCAGACAATCAACACTGGGCCGATCGCGAAGAGCGGGGCAGTTTCTGGCTGATGAAACTCACCGCGTTCGGCGCCAAAGTGCTGGGCCGGCGCCTGCTGAGCCCGTTGTTATACGGCATCGTGTTGTACTTTTTCCTGTTCGGTCGCAGCGCCCGCAAAAGCGCCTGGCAATATCAGCAACGCCTGGCCGACTGGAGTGATCGCAGCGAATTGCGCCCGACCCATTGGCGAGTGTTCGGCCAGTTCATGGCCTTCGCCGATTCCATGCTCGACAAACTCGACGTATGGAGCGGCAAGCTGAGCATCGAGCAAATCGAAATCGTCGACCCGGCATTGCTGCGTGACCAGTTGCGTGGTGCCCGCGGGCAGATGCTGGTGGGCGCACACCTGGGCAATCTGGAAGTCTGCCGCGCACTGGCGGAAATCGGCGAGAAGGTCACGATGAACGTGCTGGTGCACACCAAGCACGCCGAACAGTTCAATCGATTGCTGGGCGAGGCCGGGGCGACCAGACTGCGCCTGATCCAGGTCAGCGAACTGGACCCGGGGATCATGCTGCAATTGAGCGAACGCCTGGAGCGCGGCGAGTGGCTGGCGATTGCCGGCGACCGCGTGCCATTGCATGGCGGACGCAGCGTGACTGTGGACTTCCTCGGTCATCCGGCCAGGTTCCCCCAAGGCCCGTGGTTGCTGGCCGGCCTGCTGAAATGCCCGATCAACTTGCTGTTGTGCCTGAAAAAGCCCGACGGCGACTATCGACTGACCATCGAGCCGTTCGCTGACGCAATCACCTGGAAACGCAGCGACCGCGAGCAGGTCATTCATCAGTGGGCCTCCCGCTACGCCGAGCGCCTGAGTCACTATTGCCTCGAAGCGCCCCAACAATGGTTCAACTTTTACCCTTTCTGGAAGACTGATGACGACGCCAACGCTTGAGCCGGTAACCTTCGGCGAACTCCCTTTGCGCATCGAAGACGTGCTGGCCCTGGCCAACCGTCAGGTGCCGACGCAGTTACAGGGCGATCCCGAGTTCCGCCGGCGCATCGCCAAAGGTGCGCAGTTCCTCGATTCCCTGCTGGACAAGGAAGGCGTGATCTACGGCGTGACCACCGGTTATGGCGATTCCTGCGTGGTCGCGGTACCGCTGCATCATGTCGAGGCGCTGCCCCGTCATCTATTCACGTTCCACGGCTGCGGCTTGGGCAAACTGCTCGACGCCCAGGCCACCCGTGCGGTATTGGCGGCGCGCTTGCAGTCGTTGTGCCACGGTGTTTCCGGGGTCCGCGTGGAGCTGCTGGAGCGCCTGCAAGCGTTCCTTGAACACGACATCCTGCCGCTGATTCCGGAAGAGGGTTCGGTGGGCGCCAGCGGTGACCTGACACCGCTTTCGTACGTTGCCGCCACACTGTCCGGCGAACGCGAAGTGCTGTTCCGCGGCGAACGCCGGCAGGCTGCCGATGTGCACCGCGAACTCGGCTGGCAGCCACTGGTGTTGCGTCCGAAGGAAGCCCTGGCGCTGATGAACGGCACCGCCGTGATGACCGGTCTGGCCTGCCTGGCTTACGCCCGTGCCGATTACCTGCTGCAACTGGCCACGCGTATCACCGCGCTCAATGTTGTCGCCCTGCAAGGCAACCCGGAACACTTCGACGAGCGCCTGTTCGCTGCCAAGCCACATCCGGGGCAGATGCAGGTCGCCGCGTGGCTGCGCAAGGATCTGGCCATCGACGCACCGACCGCACCGTTGCATCGCCTGCAAGACCGCTACTCCCTGCGTTGCGCGCCCCATGTGCTGGGCGTGCTGGCCGACAGTCTGAACTGGCTGCGTTCGTTCATCGAGATCGAACTCAACAGCGCCAACGACAACCCGATCATCGACGCCGAAGCCGAGCGGGTGCTGCACGGCGGGCACTTCTACGGCGGGCACATCGCATTCGCCATGGACAGCCTGAAAAACCTCGTGGCCAACGTCGCCGACCTGTTGGATCGGCAACTCGCGCTGCTGGTGGATGAGCGTTACAACCATGGTTTGCCGAGCAACCTGTCCGGCGCCACGGCTGACCGCGCCATGCTCAACCACGGCTTCAAGGCCGTGCAGATCGGCACCAGCGCCTGGACCGCCGAAGCGCTGAAAAATACCATGCCGGCCAGCGTTTTCTCGCGCTCCACCGAGTGCCACAACCAGGACAAAGTGAGCATGGGCACCATCGCCGCCCGGGATGCGATCCGCGTGCTGGAGCTCACCGAACAGGTGGCAGCGGCCACGTTGCTGGCGGCCAATCAGGGCGTCTGGCTACGCGGCCAGGCCGAAGATGCACGACCACTGCCACCCGCTTTGGCCGCCATGCATGAAGCGTTGGCCAAGGACTTCCCACCGGTCATCGAAGACCGCGCGCTGGAAAGCGAATTGCGCCTGTGCCTGCAACGCATCGCCGAACAACACTGGAGGCTGCATGCGTAGCAAGGGATTTCTGCACACCGACACGGAAATCGTCGTACCGTTCTTTGACGTCGACAGCATGCACGTCGTCTGGCACGGCCATTACGTCAAATACCTGGAAGTCGCCCGCTGTGCGCTGCTGGACAAGATCGGCCACAACTACACTGCCATGTCCGAGTCAGGCTACGCGTGGCCGGTGATCGACCTGCAATTGCGCTACGTGCGCGGTGCAGTATTCGGCCAGAAACTGAACGTGCGCGCCAACCTGGTGGAATGGGAGAACCGCTTGAAGATCAACTACCTGATCAGCGATCTGCAAACCGGTGAGCGCTTGACCCGGGCCATGTCGGTACAAGTCGCCGTCGACCTCGCCAGCCGCGAGATGCAACTGGCCTCCCCGACCGTGTTCACCGAAGCGGTTGAAAGGGTGCTGGCATGATGTTCTGCCCTCCCTGTTCCCCTGTAGGAGCGAGCTTGCTCGCGATGGTCGTTAACGATGACACCGGGCACCTGACAGTCCGCGGCGCCCTCAGGTTTTTCGCGAGCAAGCTCGCTCCTACAGTGTTCTGCGTGTTACTGGGCATTCCTGGACTGGCCCATGCCTTCGACCTGCAACAACTCAGCGATCAACTGGCAAAACCCGAGGTGATCCACGGCAATTTCATCCAGGAAAAACACCTGCGCGCCCTGCCCCAGCCGCTGACCAGCAAGGGCACGTTTGTCCTGGCGAAAAACCACGGCTTGTTGTGGCTGCTGAAAACGCCACTGCAACAGGACTATCGCATCACCGCCAAAGGCATTGCCCGGCGTGACGGCATTGTTTGGCAAATGCTGCCGGGCAAAAGTGCCGGTGCCGAGCAGAACCGTTTGTTCCTCGCCGTGCTGCAAGGCGACAGCAGCGGGCTGCAACGGGATTTCGAGTTGTCCCTGAGCGGCGACGCGCAGAACTGGAAGCTCACGCTGGTGCCGCGTTCGATGCTGCTCAAGCAGGTGTTCAACCAGATCAACATTACCGGCGCAGAACTGGTGCACAGCATCCAACTGCTCGAAACCCAGGGCGACAGTACGTTGTTGCGCATGCAGGACAGCACCAGCGCCCAACCGTTGAGCGACGCGGAGCAACATGACTTTGCCGAGTGAACGCTTACTGCCACGGCTGTTCCTGCTCCTGCTGCTGGCAGTACTGGCGCTCGCCGGTTGGCAATGGCATGACGGCGCGCCGCTGTCAGCCAACCTGATGGAACTGGTACCCGGCACGGCGCCCGACGCCCTGGAACTGCGCGCCGAACAACGCATGCAAGAACCGCTGAATCGCGAAATGCTGGTGCTGGTCGGCCACGCCGATCGCCAGCAAGCCGTCGCCATGGCGCAAACACTCGGCGAGCAGTGGCAGGCCAGCGGCTTGTTCGAAAAGGTCCAGTGGACCCTGCAAGCCGACTTGCCGGCGCTGCGCACGCAATTGCTGCAAGGTCGCCTGGCGATGCTCTCGGCGGCGGACCGACAACTACTGATCGAACACCCCGACACCTTTATCCAGCAACGCGTACAGGCGTTGTTCGACCCGTTCAACGGTTTCAGCCTGGTGCCGAGCCAGGACGACTGGCTCGGCCTGACCGGGCGCATCCAGAACAGCCAGCCGCAACGCGGTTCGGTACAACTGGACATCGGCAGCGGCGCCTTGATTGCCGATGCCGATGGCAAGAGCTGGGTGCTGCTGCGCGCGCGCACCACCGGCAACGCTTTCGACATGAACCTGCCACTGCAGGTGGCCGACTTGCTCAAGCACAGCCGCGAAGAGGCTGCGCGGCACGACGTGCAACTGCTCGCCGCCAGCGGCTTGCTGTACGCAGCCAGCGGACAGCAGCAGGCCACCCGGGAGATGACCTGGGTCGGCGGCGGAGCCACCCTCGGGATTCTGTTGTTGCTGCTGCTGGCCTTCCGGCGCTGGCGCGTCTTGCTGGCGTTCGTGCCGGTGCTGGTGGGCATGCTCTTCGGTGCGGTGGCCTGCGTGGCGCTGTTCGGCCATATGCACGTGATGACGCTGGTGCTGGGTTCGAGCCTGATCGGTGTCGCGGTCGACTACCCGTTGCACTACCTGTCCAAGAGTTGGAGCCTGAAACCCTGGCGCAGCTGGCCGGCCCTGCGCATGACTTTGCCCGGGCTGACCCTGAGCCTGATCACCAGCGGTATCGGTTATCTGGCCCTGGCCTGGACACCCTTCCCGGCGCTGACCCAGATTGCCGCGTTCTCTGCCGCCGGTTTGCTCGGCGCCTATCTGTCCGCCGTGTGCCTGTTGCCGGCATTGCTCAAGGGCCTGGACCTGCGCCCGGCGCAGTGGCCATTGCGCGTTTGCGAACTGTTGCTGGACTGCCGCGCAGCGCTGCTCGAACGGGCGAAAACCCCCGTCCTGCTGGCGCTGCTGATCGCCTTTTGCGTGGGCGGCCTGTTACAGCTGAACAGCAAAAACGACATCCGCCAGTGGATCAGCGCGCCGCAACAACTGACCGACGAAGCCCGGACCATTGCACGGATCACCGGCTATCAACCCACCAGCCAGTTCTTCCTGATACGCGCCGCCAACCAGCAGCAACTGCTTGAACGCCAGACCGCCTTGAGCGAACGACTGGACCCATTGATTGGCCTGGAAAAGCTCCAGGGTTATCTGTCGCTCAATCAGCTGGTCAGCCCGCCGAACCAACAGCAACAGGTGCGCGAAGCGTTGAACAAACTGCCGGTGTTCTGGCAACCGTTGCTCGACATCGGTGTACCGGCCGAGGCGTTGCAAGCCGAGCTGACAAAGTTACAGGCATTGCCTGCCGTGGACATCGACACCGCGCTCAGCGGCCCGCTGGCGGAACCCTACCGGGCCCTGTGGCTGGGGCCGACCGATGACGGCGTGGCGGCGATGGTCAGCCTGCAAGGCATCAACAACCCGGCCCTGCTGCGACTCCAGGGCGAGGATTTACCCGGCGTGACACTGGTGGATCGACTGGGTGAATTGAACAACGTCTTCGCAGCCACCCAAATCAGTGCCGCCGAACTGAAACTCGCCTCCTGCGTGCTGATCGTGCTGGTGCTGATCCTGCCATTCGGCCTCGGCGGTGCGTTGCGTATCGTCGCCCTGCCGCTGTTGGCGGCGTTGTGCAGCCTGGCCAGTCTTGGCTGGCTGGGGCAGCCGTTGACGCTGTTCAGTCTGTTCGGCCTGCTGCTGGTGACGGCGATCAGCGTCGATTACGCGATCCTGATGCGCGAACAGGTCGGCGGCGCCGCCGTGAGCCTGCTGGGCACCTTGCTGGCGGCGTTGACCACCTGGCTGTCGTTCGGTCTGCTGGCGGTGTCGAGTACCCCGGCGGTGAGCAATTTCGGACTGTCGGTGAGCCTCGGCCTGATCTTCAGCTTCCTGCTCGCGCCGTGGGCCGGCCGACAGGTGCATGAGGCCACTACTGTGGAACGGGCAGCGTGATGGTCGTTCTGTTCTGGGCGATGGCGCTGGCGTTGTTCGCACTGGCGACCCGTGCCGGCCGGCATTTTGGCCTGATTCCCATCGTCAGCCAGTTGTTGCTGGCAACACTCGGCTTGCCGCTGTTGATGTACTTCTGGATCGAGCCGCAATGGCAGTTGAGCGGTGCGCAGCTGGTGTCGCCGGGCTGGCTGAAGAACCTCTACAGCCTGAGTTTTGCCCTGTTGCTGGGCTACATCCTCAGCGATGTGATCGACCTGCAACTGGACCGCCAGAGCCTGAAAATCGCCCTGCCCAGTTTTTGCATTCCGTTTGCCTGCGGCCTGACCACGGCAATCTGGCTGTTGCCGCCGCAACCGTGGATCAGCTCGCTGGCCGTCGGCCTGTTGTTCGCCATCACCGCGATTCCGGTGTTGTACCTGTACCTGCGGCACATCGATTACCCGCCCGGCGCCACCCGGCGCCTGGTGCAAACCGCGATCCTCATCGACCTCGCCTGCTGGACCCTGTTTGGCATCGCCCAGGGCAGCCTGCACCTGAGCAGCCTGCTGCTGCCACTGGCCGGCGCCTGCCTGCCAGTGTTGCTGCGGCTGCTGGGCCTGCGCCAGACCTGGCTTTACAGCCTGGGCTTTTTCGCCCTGCTGGTCGTCGCCGAACACTACAAGCTCAATGCGCTGATTTTCGGCATCGGTTATGTGCTGATCATGGCGGCGTTGAAAGCTCCCCTCGTGCTGCCGTTGCCAGCCTTGTGGATGAGCCGCTTGCAGACGTACATCGCCATCCCGCTGATCCTCACGTTCGGCATTGTGCAGATCAACGTGCACAGCGCGATGGACAGCCTCGGCTGGGTGCAACTGCTAGCCCTGTTGCTGTTGCCGATGCTGAGCAAACTGCTGGGCAACTGGCTCGGCCTCGGCTGGGCCGGGGCCTCGTTCAAGGGCGCCAGTCGCTGGCGGGAAAGCGTGCTGCTGAACATCCGTGGCTTGAGCGAGATCGTTTTTCTCAACCTGCTGCTGCAACAGCAACTCATCAGCCCGCCGCTGTATTTTGCCCTGATGCTGATGGGCCTGATCGCAACACTGTTGCCGGCCCTGGCCGGCATGCACCGTATCCCCCTGAAAACCGCTGTCCCGGCAAGGAGCCCCCATGCCAATCGTTGAAATGGAATGTCGCCAGGTTGTGGTCATCGGTGCCGGTCCTTCCGGTGCCATTGCCGCCGCATTGCTCAAGCGCAAGGGACACGATGTACTGGTGATCGAGCGTCAGCATTTTCCACGGTTTTCCATCGGTGAAAGCCTGTTGGCGCACTGCCTGGACTTCGTCGAGGAAGCGGGCATGCTCGACGCTGTCAACGCCGCCGGCTTCCAGCTGAAAACCGGCGCCGCGTTTGCCTGGGGCGAACGTTACAGCGCGTTCGATTTCGGCGAGACGTTCAGCCACGGCAAATCCACGACATTTCAGGTCCAGCGCGCCGATTTCGATAAGCTGCTGGCCGATCAGGCCACGCTGCAAGGCGTGGAAATCCGCTATGGCGAGACCATCGTCAGCGTCGACATCGTCCCGGAAAAACCGCAGCTCGGCGTACGTCGCGAAGACGGTAGCGAGTACCGCGTCGAGGCTGCTTTCCTGCTCGATGCCAGTGGTTACGGTCGTGTACTGCCGCGCTTGCTCGACCTCGAGGCGCCGTCGAACTTCCCGCTGCGCAAAGCCGTGTTCACCCACGTCGAAGACCGTATCGACCACCCGGCCTTCGACCGCAGCAAGATCCTCGTGACCACTCATCCGACCCAACGCGACGTGTGGTTCTGGACCATCCCGTTCAGCAACGGGCGCTGCTCGGTCGGCGTGGTCGCCGCAGAGGAACGTTTCGCCGGCCGCAGCGACAATCTGGACGAGTGCCTGCGCGGCTTTATCGCCGAAACACCAAGTCTGGCCAGCGTGTTGCAAAATGCGCAGTGGGATACCGCGGCCCGAACCATCGGCGGTTACTCGGCCAACGTCAAAACCCTGCACGGTCCGGGCTTCGCGCTGCTGGGCAATGCGGCGGAATTCCTCGACCCGGTGTTTTCCTCCGGGGTGACGATCGCCATGCGTTCGGCGAGCATGGCTGCCGGGGTATTGCACCGCCAACTGCTGGGCGAAGCCGTCGACTGGCAAAAGGAGTTCGCCGAACCGCTCAAGCGCGGCGTCGACACCTTCCGTTGCTACGTCGAAGGCTGGTACGCCGGGACGTTCCAGGACGTGATTTTCCATGAGAGCAGTTCGCCGGAAATCCGCGGGATGATCAGCTCCATTCTTGCCGGATATGCCTGGGATCCACGCAACCCGTTCGTCAGCGAAGCCAGACGCCGGTTGAAGGTGATATCAGAGTTCTGTGCAAGGGATGCGTCATGAACTACTTGAGCGACAACTACGTCGAAGAAACCCGTTTCGGTTTGTGGTTCTTGCGCAGCCGGATCTGGCAACACTATGTGCTGCGGCTGGCGATCAATGATTTGCGCGGCCTGTTCAGCGAAGCGCTGCCTGTCAGCCCGGTGCTGCTGGATGCCGGATGCGGCCAGGGCAAGTCATTCCCGCTGCTGCGCCAGGCCTTTGCGCCCGGTCGTCTGATTGGCGTCGATGCTGATCCCCACAGCCTGAACCAGAGCCGCGAAGAAGCGGTCCGTCAGGGCATGGAAGTGGAGTTGATCGGCAGCGACTGCGCCAGCCTCAACCTGCCGGACGCCAGTATCGACCTGCTGCTCTGTCACCAGACCTTCCATCATCTGGTGGAGCAGGAACAGGCACTCGCCGAGTTCTACCGTGTGCTCAAACCCGGCGGTTATCTGCTGTTCGCCGAATCCACCGAGGCTTACATTGATACCTGGGTGATCCGCTGGTTGTTTCGCCACCCGATGCACGTGCAGAAAAGCGCTGCGCAGTATCTGCAAATGATCCGACAACAGGGTTTCGAATTTACCGCGCAAAACGTGTCTTATCCGTATCTGTGGTGGAGTCGCGCCAAGGATTTTGGCCTGCTCGAATACTTGGGTGTGTGCAAGCCAAAACCCTTTGGCCAACGGGAAGAAACCCTGGTCAATGTGGTGGCGCGCAAACCTTTTGAAGGAACTGTGTGATGTTCATTGCCAGTCGCTTGAAATACCAAACCTGTGGGAGCGGGCTTGCTCGCGAAAGCGGTGGGTCAGCCAGCGGATATGCCGGATGTACTGCCGCTTTCGCGAGCAAGCCCGCTCCCACAGGGGTAGTCGGTGTATTGCGACTTCTGCTACTTGCCGCGGCCCTGCTGCTGAGCGCCTGCGCCGGCCGGGCGCCGCTGCCCGTGCACAATCCGGATCTGCCGTTGCCGTTGCAATTGCACATCCAGCGCTTGCAGGCCGAAAAACGCCAGGACTGGGTGCTGGTGATCCAGCGCGAAGAGCCCGGTATTCGCTGGTCGATGATGGACCTGTTGGGCATTCCCCAGGCCCGCCAGAAATTGATCGATAAAACCTGGGAGTCCGATGGTTTCCTGCCACCCAATCCGGAAGCCCGGGAGCTGTTCGCGGCGCTGCTGTTTGCGCTGACGCCGAAAGATGAACTGGCGGCCAACTATCCCGGCGCCTGGCAACACGGCAAACAACGGTCCCTGCCCGAGCGCTGGGACATCCGCTACGCACAACCGCAGAACTTTGAATTGCAGTTTCCGAAAGGTCCGACCTATCAAGTCACCCCCCTGAGCGGTGAAACGCCATGACGGCTTACCTCAATGCCCTCGGTTTGGTCTGCGCTCTGGGCCGCGGCAAGCAGGAAGTCGCGCGCAACCTGTTTGCCGGCGACTGCTCCGGCATGCGCGAAGCCGCCGGATGGGTGCCAGAGCGATCGTTGCCGGTCGGTGCAGTCCATGGCGAGTTGCCAGCGATCCCGGCCGCACTGTCCAGGCATCACAGCCGCAACAATCAATTGTTGCTGGAAGCCGCGCTGCAAATCCGCCAGGACATCGACAGCGCGATCCAGACGTACGGCGGCGGCCGCATCGGTATCGTGCTCGGCACCAGCACTTCGGGGATCGACGAAGCCAGCCAGGGCCTGGCCCATTACCTGCGCGAGCAGCAGTTCCCGCCTGAGTACGACTACCAGCAACAAGAGCTCGCTGCGCCGGCGAACTTTCTCGCCGAGTGGCTGCAATTGAGCGGGCCGGCCTATGTCATTTCCACGGCCTGCACCTCCAGCGCCCGGGCACTGATGAGCGCCCGGCGCCTGTTGGAGCTGGGCGTCTGCGACGCGGTGCTGTGCGGCGGTGTCGACACCCTGTGCAAACTGACACTCAATGGTTTCCATGCCCTGGAAGCGGTGTCCGGACAACGCTGCAATCCGTTCTCGGTGAACCGCAACGGCATCAACATCGGCGAAGCAGCGGTGCTGTTCCTGATGACCCGCAGCGCGGGCGACAAGCAAGCGATTGCCCTGCTCGGCAGCGGCGCCAGCTCCGATGCGCACCATATTTCCGCGCCGGAACCCACCGGCCGCGGTGCCCTGCAAGCCATGCGCAAAGCCCTGGACCGCGCCAACCTGCAACCGGAGCAGATCACTTACCTGAACCTGCACGGCACCGCCACCCAGCACAACGACGCCATGGAAAGCCAGGCCGTGGCGACGCTGTTCCCGGCCGGCGTGCCCTGCTCGTCTAGCAAACCGATGACCGGCCACACCCTCGGGGCCGCCGGCGCACTGGAAGCGGCGTTCTGCTGGTTAAGCCTGAGTACGGACAACCCCGGGCATGCCCTGCCCCCCCATGTGTGGGATGGTCAACCCGACCCGCAACTGCCTGCACTGAATTGGGTGACCCCGGCCACGCGCCTGGCGTCCATTGCACCGCGCTACCTGATGAGCAATTCCTTCGCCTTCGGTGGCAACAACGTCAGCCTGATAATCGGAGACGCCCCATGATTGACTGGCCGCTCGCCGAACTGCTGCCCCACGCTGGCGACATGATCCTTATCGATCAGATCCTGGCGTTTGATGAAGAGCAGATTCACACCCGCCTGACCGTCAAGCCCGATGGCCTGTTCAACCGCCCCGACGGTGGTCTGCCGGCCTGGGTCGGCATCGAACTGATGGCCCAGAGCGTGGCCGCCTTCGCCGGTTGCCATGCACGTCAGCGCGGTGATGCGGTGGAGTTGGGTTTCCTGCTCGGCAGCCGCAAGTTCGAATGCAACGTCGAAAGTTTTCCCGCCGGCACCGAGTTGACCATCCACGGCATCCGCTCCCTGGAAGACGATAACGGCATGGGCGTGTTCGAATGCCACATCAACGCCCCCGGCATTCACGCCAGCGCCCGTCTGAACGTGTACCGCCCACCCCAGGCTGCTCAATATCTCCATGAATCCGAAGGAGTCCAGTCATGACTGAATCCGTACTGGTCACCGGTTCCAGCCGTGGCATCGGCCGCGCCATTGCCTTGCGTCTGGCCCAGGCCGGGCACGACATCGTGCTGCATTGCCGCAGCGGCCTGGCGGATGCCGAAGCTGTCAAAACCGAAATCGAGGCCTTGGGCCGTCGTGCGCGCATCCTGCAGTTCGACGTGTCCGACCGTGCCCGTTGCAAAGAAATTCTCGAAGCCGACGTGGAAACACATGGCGCCTATTACGGTGTAGTGCTCAATGCCGGCCTGACCCGCGACGGAGCCTTTCCAGCCCTGAGCGAGGACGATTGGGATGTGGTGATGCGCACCAATCTCGACGGTTTCTACAACGTGCTGCACCCGGTGATGATGCCGATGATCCGTCGTCGCGCCGCCGGGCGAATTGTCTGCATCACCTCGGTGTCGGGGCTGATCGGCAACCGTGGTCAGGTCAACTACAGCGCCTCCAAGGCCGGGTTGATCGGCGCGGCCAAGGCATTGGCGATCGAACTGGGCAAGCGCAAAATCACCGTTAACTGTGTCGCACCCGGTCTGATCGACACAGCCATGCTCGACGAAAACGTGCCGCTGGAAGAATTGATGAAAATGATCCCTGCACAACGCATGGGCACCCCTGAAGAGGTCGCCGGCGCGGTGAATTTCCTGATGTCGGCAGAAGCCTCGTACATCACCCGGCAGGTTCTGGCCGTCAACGGAGGCCTGTGCTGATGAAGCGTGTCGTCGTCACCGGCATGGCCGGCATTACCTCGCTGGGCAACGACTGGGAAACCATCGCCGGCAACTTCGCGGCCAACCGCAGCGGCATCCGCCGGATGGACGAGTGGGATCGCTTTACCGAGCTCAACACCCGTCTTGCCGGCCCCGTCGATGACTTCAAGGTGCCGAACCACTGGACCCGCAAGCAACTGCGCAGCATGGGCCGGGTTTCGCGGCTGGCTGTGGGCGCGGCGGAGATGGCGCTGGCCGATGCCGGCCTGTTGGGTGACGAGTCGATCAAGGACGGGCGCATGGGCGTCGCCTGCGGCTCCTCCACCGGCAGCACCGACGAGATCAAAGCCTTCGGCAACATGCTGCTCAACTCGGTGGCCGAGGGCCTGAACGCCAATTCCTACGTGCGCATGATGCCGCACACCACGGCAGCCAATATCAGCATCTTCTTCGGTCTCACCGGCCGCCTGATTCCCACCTCCAGCGCCTGCACCAGCGGCAGTCAGGGCATCGGCTATGCCTACGAGGCGATCAAGTTCGGGCGCCTGCCGCTGATGCTCGCCGGTGGTGCCGAAGAACTGTGCCCCACCGAAGCCATGGTCTTCGACGCGCTCTACGCCACCAGCCTGAAAAACGACACCCCACAACGCAGCCCACGCCCGTACGACTCCGCACGCGACGGCCTGGTCATCGGTGAAGGCGGCGGCATGCTGGTGCTCGAAGAACTGGAGCACGCCCTGGCGCGCGGTGCACACATCCATGCCGAAATCGTCGGTTTCGGCAGCAACGCCGACGGCCAGCACACCACCCGCCCCGAACAAGTCACCATGCGCCGGGCCATGGAACTGGCCCTGGAAGACGCCGGGCTGAAGCCTTCGGACATCGGCTACGTCAACGGCCACGGCACCGCCACCGAACAGGGCGACATTGCCGAAACCCTGGCCACCAGCAGCCTGTTCGGCGAGCACATGCCAATCAGCTCGCAAAAGAGCTTCCTCGGCCACACCCTCGGCGCCTGCGGTGCGCTGGAATCGTGGTTCAGCATCGAAATGATGAACCGCGACCTCTACGCCCACACCTTCAACCTCGACGAAGTCGACCCGCATTGCGGCAAGCTCGACTACCTGCGCGGTGAGTTTCGGCAGATGAGTAACCGGTACGTGATGAACAACAACTTTGCGTTTGGCGGGGTGAATACTTCGCTGATTTTCAAGCGCTGGCTGTAGGAGCGAGCTTGCTCGCGATGGACGTCAACGATAACGCGTGCTGCCTGAATGAACGCGTTGCCCGGACGTTTTTCGCGAGCAAGCTCGCTCCTACAGGGGCTCTTGCCCCCCGGACCTGTCATGGTGGATCAAGGTTATCCAACACCCGATTCACCGCCATTTCCCCCAGCATGATCGACTGCTGAATGCCCAGCAGGGTGTGGCCCTGCGATCCCTTCAAGTCTCTGGCGAAGTCACTCGCCATGACGTTTGCCGAGGCCAGCGACACGCAGGCGTATTCCAGCAGGGTGTGGTTGTCGATATCGGGAGCGATGAGGAAGAGGGGGCTGGGTTGGTGTGGCGCGTCCCGATCGGTATCCGGTGGGTTTGGCGTATTGGTCATGATTCAGCATCCTGAAAGTGGGGGCCACACCGAATCGCTACTGATCATAAGGGTGGCAGCTGTACGCAGGTTAGCAGACCGGGTTAAGTGAACCGGCGCACCCGAAGGCGCCCTGCGCACAGCGGCCGTCAAGAGCAGGTATGGAAATACCTGCCTTTCAGGAGCGCTCATACGCGTCACAAAACTACGGGCTGCTAAACCCGATCACTGACAATCAGTGACCCGGATCAAGCTACCGATGGCCCTCAAAGCGCACAAGCCGGCGGATTCTGGAGTAGTTGTAGGCAGCGCCGCAAGGCGCTGTAGCCTTTGCGCAGGATTTCAGAAATGTCCCACGACTGGGGGTGAAGCATCCCGCTGGATTGGACATTCCAGGTCCGTACAGGTGGGCTTTTTTGTGCTCTCTCGGACAAAGCGAATCAACCCCCGCGCTGTGTGCGGGGGTTGTCGGAACGCTTACTGAGCTTGAATCAGTTTGCTTTCAGCGACGCCGGCGCGGCCGGTCTGGTCGTCGACGACTTGCAGGCTGTTACGCGCCTTGATGAAACCCACTTTCACTTCCTGCCAGACAAAGTAATTTTTGCCCGCTTCAGCGGTGAGTTTCAGTTCCGAATCGTTTTCTGCGGAAGATACCAAGGTCTGCTGACCGGCCGGGACCGAAAGCATCAGATAAGACTTGGCGACGGTCTGGCCTACAGGCTTGCCGTTCAGCGCCACCGGCATTTTCACGCCGGCGCCCATGCTTTCGTTGCGATACACGTAGATGTGGGCTTTATCCGGGGCCACCTGGAATGTTTTGGCCTGAGCGTCCTGGCTTTCATCCGCCATTTTTACCGAAGCACAACCACCAGTCAGAGCGGTCAGTGCCAGCAAAGCGGTGAAGGTTAACTGCTTGAACATCCTGTTTCTCCATAGTTTGATGAATGCAGAAACAATTATCGGCCGATCTGATCAAGGCTAAAGGCCATCACCCAACAAAGTTGAGTCTCAGGGCGTCAGCTTACGCGTCAACAACTCCACAAACGCCCGCGCCATCGCCGACTTCTGGTCCTTGCGCTGCACCAGCCACACCGCCGACACCGCCGCCGGATCGAGCAACGGGCGGTAGACCACACCATCAATACGCATCCGCTGATAAGACGCCGGCAGCACCGACACACCAAGCCCTGCCGCCACCAGCCCGATGATGGTCATCGCCTCACCGGCCTCCTGGGCGAAGTGCGGGCTGAAACCGGAGTCACGGGCCAGGCTGAGCAGCTGCGCATACAGGCCACTGCCATAGCTGCGTGGAAAAAACACAAAGGGCTCGAGGGCCAGGGCTGACAGAAACAAGCCCTCTTCACTGCCATGCACCAACGGGTGCTTGGAGCTGAGCACCGCAACCAGCGGCTCACGCATCAACTCGACCACGCTAAGGCAATCCGGCAATCCGAGCGGGCGCATGATGCCGACCTCAATCGATTCATCCACCAGCGCATCGGCCACCTGAGTACTGCTCATTTCCCGCAGGTTCAGGTGCACCGCCGGGAAGCGCTGGCGAAAAGAGAAAATCGCTTGGGGAATGGTCGAGTTGAACGGGGCCGACGAGGTGAAGCCAATCTTCAATTCACCCAATTCGCCCAGTTGCGCCCGTCGCGCGACATCCGCCGCTTTGTCGACCTGCGCCAGCACCAGTCGCGCCTCTTCCAGGAACAGCCGACCGGCCTCGCTCAGCTCGACCCGACGATTGGTACGCTCGAACAGCCGCGCGCCGACTTCCTGCTCCAGCGCCTGAATTTGCTGGCTCAGCGGTGGCTGGGAGATCCCCAGCACTTGTGCGGCGCGGCCGAAGTGCAGTTCTTCGGCGACGGCGATGAAGTAGCGCAGATGACGCAATTCCATGAAAACCTCATTAGGTCGTAAAAGCTATCAAACAGGTCGAACAATATATTGGATTGAATCATTAGCCAGCTATATGCTTTTTTTCATTGCCTGACCGGCTGCGTCCTCCGAGGTCCAACGTGAAAACTGCTGTCGCCCCACTCGCCCATGAAATTCCCCCCGCAACGCAGGACGATATCGCCGTTGAGCTGGCAGAGATCTACATCGAGAAAGGCACGCAGGCGTTCATGCGCACCGTGCTGGCACTGTTCTGCGGCGGCTTCGCGACCTTCGCCCTGCTCTACTGCGTGCAACCGATGATGCCGCTGTTGTCCCACGAATATTCCATTAACGCGGCGCAAAGCAGCCTGATCCTCTCGGTGGCCACCGGCATGCTCGCTTTCGGCCTGCTGATCACCGGCCCCATCTCCGACCGCGTCGGGCGCAAACCGGTGATGGTTGCCGCGCTGTTCGCCGCCGCCTTGTGCACCCTTGCCAGCGCGATGCTGCCGAGCTGGCATGCTGTGCTGGCGATGCGGGCGTTGGTGGGCCTGTCATTGAGTGGTCTGGCGGCGGTCGCCATGACGTACCTGAGTGAAGAGATCCACCCGCAGCACATCGGCCTGGCGATGGGTCTGTACATCGGCGGCAACGCGATTGGCGGGATGAGCGGGCGCTTGATCACCGGGGTACTGATCGACTTCGTCAGTTGGCACACGGCAATGCTGGTGATTGGCGGCCTGGCCCTGATTGCGGCGGCGGTGTTCTGGAAAATCCTCCCCGAGTCGCGCAACTTCCGCGCCCGCTCGCTGCACCCACGCAGCCTGCTCGACGGCTTCACCATGCACTTTCGCGACGCCGGCCTGCCGCTGCTGTTCCTCGAAGCCTTCGTGCTGATGGGCGCGTTCGTCACGCTGTTCAACTACATCGGCTACCGCCTGCTGGCCGAGCCCTATCACATGGAACAGGCGTTCGTCGGCATGCTCTCGGTGGTGTACCTGTCAGGCATCTACAGTTCGGCGAAAATCGGCGCCCTGGCCGACAAACTCGGTCGACGCAAAATGCTCTGGAGCACCATTGCGCTGATGATCGCCGGCCTGGCCCTGACGATGTTCACACCGCTGTCGCTGGTGATCATCGGCATGCTGGTGTTCACCTTCGGCTTCTTCGGTGCCCATTCGGTGGCCAGCAGCTGGATCGGCCGCCGCGCCACCAAGGCCAAGGGGCAGGCGTCGTCGCTCTACCTGTTCAGCTACTACGCCGGGTCGAGCATTGCCGGCACGGCGGGCGGCGTGTTCTGGCACTTGGCCGGATGGAACGGGATCGGGCTGTTCATCGGCACGCTGCTGGTGATTGCGCTGCTGATCGCGTTGAAGCTGGCGAAGTTGCCGCTGCTGCCGAGTACAGCGCAGGTTTAGCCACAACTGCACCCTAGCGGTAATCGCGAGCCAAGGTACACTGACGGCATTCGTCAGTCTTGGTAAAGGGAAGCCAGAATGCGCCTGGACCGTCTCCACATTCAGAATTTTCGTTGCTACGAAGATGCCACTTTCGACTTTCAGCCGGGTTTCAATCTGGTGGTGGGGGTTAATGGGAGCGGGAAGACTTCGTTGTTGCAGGCGGTGGCCGTTTCGTTCATTGAATATGCGAATTCGATAAAACCACAGCCAATCGGCTTAGACCAGAACGACGTGCGCTTTGTCATCAACAAATTTGAAAGTCGTAGCCGCTTCGAAAGAGAGTTCCCGCTTCTGCTTGTAGCTAAGGGAGATATCTTAGGAGTCAATAAATGGGAAACCACTCAAGCGGGTGAGCATCTCCCACCTTTGGCAGACCTCGATTTAATGCTCGCAACAGATAAAGAGCTCGCAAGGTTCGATCTCGGAGAAAGTGTCGAGCTACCTGTTCTCGCTTTCTATCGATCTAATCGTCAATGGAAAGGCGCAAATATTTCGGCCGAGTTTGCGGCACAACAAAAAATCTCCCGCCTGGATGGTTACACGAACTGGTTTGATGCAGTTACTGACTTAAAAGACTTCGAAAGTTGGCTGATCGGCAAGACGCTCGAACGCATGCAAAATTTGCTGGATTCAAAAACGGTAACATCGACATTCGATGACGAACTGGCGTTGGTCAATCAAGCAATCGAGATAGCTCTGCCGAATGCAAAAGACCTTCGTTACGACCTCAGACTTCAAAGCCTACTGATAGATGTTGAAGGAGGTACAACCATTCCCTTCAACAACCTCAGTGACGGCCAGCGAGGCATGGTCGCCCTTTTCGCCGACATCGCCCGTCGCATGTGCATCCTCAACCCCCACATGGGCAAGGACGTCCTGAAAAACACTTCAGGCGTAGTCATCATCGACGAATTGGACATCCATCTTCACCCAGCCTGGCAACGCAACATCGTGCCTGCACTGAAACAAGCTTTCCCGAAAGTCCAGTTCATCGCCGCCAGCCACTCCCCTCAAATCATCGGCAGCCTCCAACCCGAAGAAGTCATCGTTCTGCACAACGGCGATCCATCCCACCCTAGAGTCACTTATGGTCTGGACTCCAGCAGCGTGCTGGAGGAAGTGATGGGGGTTACCCAACGCGAACCCGAAATTGAAAAATTGCTCTCGGAACTGTTTTCAACACTGGAAGACAACGACCTGAAGAAAGCCAAGGCGCAACTCAAGGCACTGAGGTTGAGAGCCCCTGATCTACCGGAGTTCGCTGGAGCAGAGGCGCTGATCAGGCGCAAGGAGATCCTCGGCAAATGAAACGAGTGCTCAAAGGAATTGAACCCGCTTCATTTACAAGATGGAAAAGCTCGGCAAACGAAGAGTGGAATCCTACTTATCCAACACTGCAAAATCCGCAAAAGCGTGATTTGCACAACAGTTTGCTGCAAGAACAGGGCTTCTTCTGTTGCTACTGCGGTAGAGAGATAGATGCTGCCAGCAGTCATATTGAACACTTCAGGCCTCAAGAACACTATGAGGCGTTGGCATTGGAGTACCACAACCTCCACGCCTCCTGCCTGCGAGAGACAACACCTGGCAATCCGTTGCACTGCGGTCATCGCAAAGGCAATTGGTTTGACGAAGCGCAGCATATCTCTCCAATGGATGAGCATTGCGAACACCGTTTCCGCTATCTGCAGACCGGCGAAATTCAAGCGACCGAGCGGGACGATTTGCCGGCCACGAAAATGATTGAAGTGCTGGCACTCGATATTGCCTACCTCAACAATCGCCGGCAGAGCACAATTCGTGGCTTATTCGATGACGAGTTCATCACACAGGCCAGTGAGGAAGACCTGACCCGCCTTGTTGCTGCAATTCGCTCTAACAGCATTCTTGAGCAAAAAGCTTTCGATCACGTGATCGCGCGCTACGCCGAACAGCTCATCGGACACTGAAAGTCTGCACAATGAAAAGCGCCCAGCATAAGCCGGGCGTTCTTCATTGAGCGGAAGTGCAACTACTTGAGCACCAGCCGCGCCTCCAAAGCATCGTCAAGTTTTTCCAGCGTCAGCGATTGCAGCGCGACACCGCTGCGCTCCATGCCGTCGAGCCACTGCAGCAATGTTTGTGAATCGCCATTGAGGGTCAGGCGCATCAGATCGCTGTCGGTCTCCATCTGCCGGATTTCCAGCCCCGCCGCCGTGGCGCTTTCGCTGACGCGCAGAGATAGCGGCTGATCGGTGTCAACGGCGACATGGCTACGCGGTTGCGCCCTTTGCAGTTGCGCGACCAAGGCCATTTGCTGTTGATACTGTCGCTCGACGTCCTCCAGCCGCTGCCGGGTCGGCTGCCAGATCAGGCTGAAGGCCACAACCGTCAACAAAAACACGCCCAACACCAGCAACAGCTGTTGTTCGCGCGTGGAAGTTCGCCGCCAAATCTGCTTCATGCCTCGTCCTCCACGATGAGGGTAGCGTGCACCCGGTCAGCAGCTCTATTTGCGCTATCGAGCCGCACGGGCATGCCTTGTTGTCGTCCGCGCTCACGCAACTGCTCCAGCTCGGCAAAGCCGCTGGCAGTCAGCTGGATTTTCCAGCCTTCGCCTGCTCGTAACTCGATGCGCTGGACCTCGACCGGACTGGCGCCGATCACCTGCTCGATCAACCGGACCAGCCCCGCGATGCGTGTGTTTTGCGATTCGACAGGCTGGCTTTGCAGCGCCTTGAGTTGCGCGGCCATGTCGACGATGCGGCTCTGATCAGGGTAAAGCGCCTTGAATTGCTGTTCATTTTGACTGGTGAGATGGCGCACCTCGCTGTCGAGGAAGCCGATTCGCGCTTCACTGGCGCCCCAGCTCAACAGCGCCAGCATCAACAGCGCCAACCCGCCGGCACGCCAAAGCAGGGGCTTGCCCCGTGGAGCAAACGCGCCTTGCAACAGGTTGATGGCCAGGGTTGGACGAAGGCTCAGGCATCGATCGATTGCAGCGGGGTCCTCACGCTCGTCCAGCCATTGCATGTCCTTGGGCAACAACGGGGTGAGTAAGGCCAGATTGTCTTGCGACAACGCCATGCGCGCCGATCGGTCTCCACCCAACAACCAACGACCGAACCACCACACACCGCTCGGCTGATCGCCGGACAGTACATCGGCATCAACGAAAACCCCGCGCACCTCAATACCCGCCTCGCGCAGCAAAGCGAGCACGGCGGCCAACCGTTCCCGGCCAATGACCATGACCGGGTAGCAGCCGTCACGATCACGAGCGCCAACACCCAGATGCACAACCTCCAGCGCTTCACTCAGTTGATCTTCCACGGCGTAGGCAATGGCCTGGGGCTGGGGCTTGCGCCGGGCCGGCCACGGGTCGCTGCATACCCAACTGCACATTTCCATGGGCAGCAGTACATCGACCGATTTCCCCTGCAATGCCGAGGCCGCCTGATTCAGTGGCATCGGCTGGCGTTGACCGGTTGGGGACCACAGCACGCAAGGCCAGAGTGCGGATGGCGCGTCCTGGCCTTCGGCGGTCAGGTAAAGCCAAGTATTCATTGCGGCCTCTCGTGGCGACTCATGGGTAGAAAACGTCGTTGCAGCACCGTCAGCTGTTGAGTCTTGGGGTCGTACCCGACATCCGTAGCCAGGTGCAGTTCGCGCCCGTCCCGGGTCACCTGCACGCTGATCCGATACCAGCTGCTACGGGTTCCAAGCCCGTGGCTGCTCAAGCCTTTCCCGGAGAGCAATGGGTTCTGCGTAAACGCCTGGACGCTCGCCCAGGGCGTTGTTGCCGCCTGGCGCGTCAGCGCATCGGCGGTCGCGGCGTCCACCTCACCGAGTGTTCTCAACAGCAGGGCCGGTGCGGTGTTGATGTTCAAGGCTGTGTCGGTCGGCAACAGCGTCACCCAAGGCTCCAGCCGCTGCAGCAGGCGAGCGTTAATGCCAGGCAGCAAGCGCAACTGGCTCAGTTCCCGCAGCGGCCCGACCTGGCTCAGTTGCACCGGAGCAAGATCGAGCAGCTCAAGCAGGCGTGCCCAACGCTTGAGGGTGACCTGATCCACCTGCCCCTGGCGTAACAACGCATTGAGATTGAAGCGCCCGGCGAGGTCATCGATATCGATTCGAATCTGCGCATCTTCAACTTCGAAACCCGGTGCCATGGCCGTCCAGCCCTGGATCCGCTCGACGGGTTTTTCCGTGTCCTGCAACGCGTCGCGCAACAGCAACAACGCCCAGGTTTCCCCACCCGATGCGAGTTGGCGCAGGTGTATCTGCTGTAATTGTTGCCCGGTGCTTTGCAGCGACAGGTGATGGCTGCGCAACAAGCCCCCGGTGATCAACAGCGCCAGGCTCAGGACCAGCAACACACTGATCAACGCAATGCCGCGTTGATGCCCGTTCATGGCAATGCACCCGGCATCGGCAACACCCGACGAATCGACTCGAAGCGCCCGACCGAGACTTGCACCTCCAGCGCCAGGGGCGCCTTCGCGTCCTGCCCGGACGACCAATGAGCGACCCAGCCGGACTGCCTGTCGAACAGACGCCAGCGCAACTCACGCACCCCTTCCAGGAGTTTTTGCCGCTGCACGAGTTCTGTGCCTTCGCCCTGGCTTTCGCGCCACAGCACGCCGCCGTCGAGTCGATAGGTCAGCGCCTGAAGCTCACTGCGCGGCTGGTCCAGCGGATTGCGCCAGTGACTGCGCTGGAACTGCAAAAGCGGCGGTGCGAGCACCATCGGCTGCGCAGTGACATGCAGCAAATCCCGCTCGATCACCGCCACCGCTCGTTGCAGGCTCCTGAGTTCTCGCTCATGGGCCGTCGCGCCCCGTTGCACCCGCACCACGCTATCGAACAAGCCCCAACTGGCCAGCCCCAATACGGCGAAGATCGCCAGGGCGATGACCAGCTCCAGCAAGGTGAGCCCGCGCTGCTTATTCATGAGCCGCCGGTATCCAGCCTCGGGCACGGTGCAACGCCTGCGTACTGTTTGCGGGGCTGACTTGAATGTCGACCTGGAGCAAACGTGGATCACCGGTGGCGCTGAGGTGTTGATGCAACACCCAGTCGCGCTGATCCATGGACACCACCTGCTGTTGCCGGCCGGCCGCCAATCCGGCTTGCAGGCGCAACTCGTTCAACCGGTTGTCCGCCAGCCACGTTGCGAACAGTCGCGCCTCAACGGCGTCGCGCTGTTTGACCACGTATTGACTGGCTGACAACACGGCAGCTGCCAGGGTCGCGAAGACCGCCAGCGCCACCATGATTTCCAGCAGCGTGAAACCGCCCATGGACGACAAGGATCGCCGGCTAGCCATCGATCACCACCTCGCCGATGCCATCGCCGGACAGGCTCAGCGAGGTCCTGTTGCCGGACTCGAAGGTCAGCGTGAAGGCGCTGGTTTCATCGTTGCTGAGCAGCAGCAACTGCGGCGGACCTTCGTCAGCGTCCAGCCCTACCGCATAGCCGTCCTGCTGAAAACGTACTCGCACGCTCAGCGGCCAGTCAGTCAGCACCTTCACCGGCTCCCATCCACGAACACCGAGATGCATCACCCGATAGCCTTCGGCGCTCAGCCGCAGGCCATACTCCTGGCCCTCGAACACCGCACGCTCACGCAACTGATGAATCACCTGCACCATCGCCTCGGCTTCCTGCCTGACCTGGCGCGCGGGACTGCCCCCACCGACGAGGCTCACCATGCCCAGCAAAACGCCGACCACGACCATCACGATCATCAATTCCAGCAAGGTAAACCCCCGGCAGCGGTAGCCCACGGATCAATGGCCCCAATTGCCGATTTCGGCTGCAAACCCTTCACCGCCGGCTATGCCATCGGCACCCAGGGAGTACAGGTCGTAAGTGCCATCCGCCGAGCGCACACCCGGATTGAGGTACTGATAAGGCGTGTTCCACGGATCGACCGGCATGCTCTTGAGGTAACCCTGAGGGTTCCAGCCGCGAGCCGCGGGCAGTCCGGAAGGACGTTTGACCAACGCTTCCAGGCCTTGCTGGGTCGAAGGGTAATGGGCGTTGTCGAGGCGATACATTTCCAGGGCGGTAGCGATGGCCTGGATATCGATTCTGGCGGCAGTGACCTTGGCTTGATCGGGGCGGCTCATGAACTGTGGCACCACGATGGCGCCCAGCACGCCGATGATGACCACCACCACCATGATTTCGATCAGGGTAAAACCGCGTTGCACGCGGGAAAGGCTTTTGCGGACAAGTCGCATGGATCAATTCACCAATTGGTTGAGGCTGAGAATCGGGAGCAGGATGGCCATGACGATCAGCAGTACGACGCCGCCCATCAGCACCAGCATGGCCGGCTCGAACAGGCTCACCACCAGCGCAATGCGCGCGGCGAGGCTGCTTTCCTGTTGTTCGGCGGCCCGGGCCAACATGCGGTCGAGTTCGCCGGCACGTTCGCCGCTGGCGATCATGTGCAGCATCATCGGCGGGATATCGCCGCTCAGTTCCAGGCCACGGGTCAGCGTTCCGCCTTCGCGGACCGAGCGGGCGACATCGACCATCCGCGCACGGATGGTCAGGTTGCCGATGACTGCGGCGGCAATTTCCAGTGCATCCACCAACGGCACGGCACTTTTGCCGAGAATGGCCAAAGTGCTGGCAAACCGCGCCGCCTCCATGGCACGCAACACCTCGCCGATGACAGGCGCGTCAAGCACCCAACGATGCCAGCGCAGCCGCCACTGTGTCTGCTGCCAGCTCCAGCGCCACAGGCCGAACAGCATCGCCAGCACGCTGATCAACAACAGGAAATGGTTGCGCAGGCCGTTGCTCACGCCAATCAGTGCCTGGGTCAGCCAAGGCAACGGCTGGCCGCTGTCGACGAAGATCTTCACCACATCCGGCACCACATAGCCGAGCAGAAAACCGACGATCGCTACACTGGCCAACATCAGGATCAACGGGTACACCAGAGCCATCTGGATCTTTTGCCGCGAGGCCTGGCGCGCCTGGGTGTAGGTCGCCAGTTGCTCCAGCACATGGCCCAAATGCCCCGAACGTTCGCCGGCGGCCACGGTGGCGCGAAACAATTCGGGGAAAGCCCTGGGAAATTGTCCCAGGGCCGAGGCCAGTGCATGCCCCTCCATCACCCGGCGCCTGACCGCCGACAACAGACCTGCGACCCTGGATTTCGAGCTTTGCCTGGCCACCGCTTCGAGCGCTTCTTCCAGGGGCAGTCCGGCCTGAACCAGCGTTGACAGTTGCAACGTCAACAACGCCAGATCAGCAGCGCTCAGGCGTCCGCCACGCGATAGTTTGCCTGCACCGCTGCCTGCCCTGACCTCGGTCAAAACACGTGGCCACAGCCCACGCTCGCGCAACAACTGTCGCGCATGGCGGGGGCCATCGGCCTCCAGGCGCCCCTTGCAGGAGCGTCCCCGGGTATCGTGGGCGCGGTAGTCGAAGGTCGGCACCGCTCAGTTCTCCTGCGTCACACGCAGCAACTCATCGAGGCTGGTCAATCCGTCCAGCACCCGCTGGCATCCGTCCTGGAACAGGCTGCCGGAGGCCTTGCGCGCTTCGTCGACCAGGATTTGCTCACGGGCGCCCTGATGGATCAGCGCCGAGATGGCAGGCGTCACGCTGATCAATTCGTAAATGCCGATGCGCCCGCGGTAGCCGTGCTGGCACTGCTCACAGCCCGAGGCTTTGAACAGGGTGTGCTGCGTGGCCGTGTCGAGCCCCAGGCGCTGGCAGGCCAGCGCATCAGCGATGTACGAAACCTTGCAACGGGGGCACAAGGTGCGCAGCAGGCGCTGGGCCACAATGCCCACCAGCGAGGACGCCAGCAGATAGGCATCGACGCCCATGTCGACCAGCCGCGTGATGGCGCCGGCCGCGCTGTTGGTGTGCAAGGTCGACAGCACCAGATGCCCGGTCAAAGATGCCTGGACAGCGATGTCGGCGGTTTCGCGGTCGCGGATTTCGCCGACCATCACCACGTCCGGGTCCTGGCGCAGAATCGCCCGCAGGCCTCGGGCAAAGGTCATGTCGACTTTCGGATTGACCGGCATCTGGCCCACGCCCGGCAGGTGATATTCGATCGGGTCTTCGACGGTCAGGATGTTGCGGGTCTGGTCATTCAGACTGCTCAACGCGGCGTACAGGCTGGTGGTCTTGCCGGAGCCGGTTGGCCCGGTCACCAACAGGATGCCGTGGGGTTTGCCCAACAACTGGCGCAGGGTTGCGAGGGTAACGTCCGGCATGCCCAGCCGATGCAGGTCCAGCCGCCCGGCCTGCTTGTCGAGCAGGCGCAGCACCACCCGTTCACCGTGGGCCGAAGGCAGCGTCGAGACCCGCACATCGACTTCATGTCCGGCCAGGCGCAAGGCCATTCGCCCGTCCTGGGGCACGCGTTTTTCCGCGATGTCCAGGCGCGCCATGACCTTGATCCGCGACACCAGCAGCGTCGCCAGCTCGCGCTTGGGCCGGAGCATTTCACGCAGCTGGCCATCGACCCGCATACGCACCGACAGGTAGTGCTCGAAGGTTTCCAGGTGCACGTCCGAGGCGTGTTCGCGCACGGCTTCACCGAGCAGTGCGTTGATCAGGCGAATGATCGGCGCATCGCCCTGTTGCTCCAGCAGGTCGGCGGTTTGCGGCACTTGGTCGACCAGGCTGAGCAAGTCCAGTTCTTCGTCCAGCCCTTGGGCTACCTGCTCCACCGCGCTTTGTCCCTCGCGATAGGCTGCCGCCAGGCGTGAGGCGTATTCATCGGCGTCGACGATGACAACCGGCAGCGTCGGCCCGCACACCCGGCGCGCTTCCGCCAATGCGCTGAGCGGTGCATCGCTGCGCAGGGCAAGGCGCAGATCGTCGCCATCACGCTCGAGCAACACACCAAAACGCCGGGCGAAGCCAAAGGGCAATTGCTCGCTGAATTCACCCATGGGTTTACTGCGCCTTGCCGCGCAAGTCGAACACTGGCGCGGCACTGGCCGGTTCAAACAGCCCGCGTGCCTCGGATGGCAGCAACAACGAGTTGTTTTCCCCCGCCCCTGATTTGCTCAGGTCACGCAGCGCGTTGTAACGCTGCTGGCTGACTTGGGACAGGTCTTCCTTGCTGCGCACGATGGTCGGGCGCAAGAACACCATCAGATTGCTTTTGGTCTGGGTATCGCGGCTCCAGCGGAACATCGCGCCGAGGTAGGGAATGTCACGCAACAGCGGCACGCCGCTTTTCTGGGTGCGCACGCTGTCGCGGATCAGGCCGCCGATCACGATGATTTCGCCATCGTCGGCGAGGATGGTGCTTTTGAGCGCTCGCTTGTTGGTGATCAGGTCCGAGGAGTCGATGCCCGACACCGAGGGGGCGATGTCCGACACTTCCTGCTCGACCTCCAGGCGCAACGTCGAGCCTTCGTTGATGTAAGGCTTGATCTTCAGGCTGATGCCGACATCCTTGCGCTCGACGGTGGTGAACGGATTCTCCGCGCCGTTGCTGTTGGTGGCGTAGGAGCCGGTCTTGAATGGCACGTTCTGGCCGACGATGATTTCCGCTTCCTGATTGTCCAGGGTCAACAGGCTCGGCGTGGACAGCAGGTTGCTGTGCGTGTTACTGGCCAGGGCCGAAATCAGCGCGCCGAAGCGGTCACTGCCCAGTTGCAGGATCGCCCCTTCCGGCGCCGATTGTTTCTCGTCGAACTTCAACCCGCCGACAATCGGAATGTCGGTGCCGGGAAAGTTGATGAAGCCCTTGGCATCGCCCGTGTTGAGGTTCCACTGCACTCCGACGGCCTCAGCGATGTCGCCGGAGATTTCGACGATGGCGGCATGGATCAACACCTGGGCCCGCGGCTGGTCCAGCTGGCGCACGATGCTTTCGATGGTCCGCACCTGTGCCGGATCGGCAATCAGCACCAGCGCGTTCTGGCTCTCGTCAGCCTTGATCATGAAGGTTGCGCCGCCCGACATGTCCTTGGTGCCGCCCATGGCGGGCGCCTGTTTTCTGCCCTGCCCCATCGACTCCAGAATCTCGGCCAACTGCTTGGCATCACTGTGACGCAGGCGAATCACCCGGGCGTTGTCGAGGGTCGTGGTGGCCGGCGTGTCGAGACCACGGGCCAGCTCGATCAAGCGCTGGCGAACGACCGGCGGGCCCATGAAAATCAGGCGATTGGTCCGGGTGTCAGCCAGTACCTGTATCGCTGACTCGGCATTGCGCTTGCCCATTGAGGCCTCGATCACCGGCGCAAGATCGCCCGCTTGAGCATGGTTGAGCTGAATCACCGCGTGCAGGTTGTTCTGGCCCGAGTCCAGTTCGCGGATCACCCGGGCGATGCGTTTCACGTTGGCGGCCGTATCGGTCAACACCAACGCGTTGGCCGACACTGAAGGACCGACATAACCATTGGCAGAGACCAGCGGTCGCACCAGCCCGGCAATATCGGAGGCGCTGCCGGTGTTCAAGCCGATGACTTCGGTCACGAACTGCGATGCCGTGGTGGTTTTTACCGTGCCCCGACCGGCCCGGGTCCTGGCCTCGGCGACCGGGGTGATGAGAATCCGGTCGCCCTCATCGATCACCGTAAAATGGTGGGCGTCGAGCACCGAATAGAACAACCGATGCACCCCTTCACGATCGAGGGCCTGCCGAGACATGACGGTGATACGACCGGAGACCTTGGGGTCCAGCACCACGGTGGTTCCCAGAATGCCGGAGATCTCTTCGACGATGTCGCGCAGCTCAGCGTTATTCATCGCCAACTGCCATTTTTCTTCCTCGGCTTGAAGTGCGCCGTGGGAAAGCGTTACCGCCATGGCGACGAAAAAAAGCACCGGCCGCAGTGCTTGTGCACCGAGAAAGCTATTCATGAACTTGATCACTCTGTCGGCCCGGACAACGGGCTAAAAAAACGCGGAGAAGCGCTGGGCACTTGCGGCTTGCCGTGGGGATCGAGCCGTTGCAGAAAACCCGTGACGGGAGGCTGGAGCGTCAATAGTTCCTCTCGGCCCCTGCTCCACAACACCGCATGCTCGACCTCGACGCGACGCAAGACGCTGCCACCCGGCAAGCGCTCGCCGACCTGGTAGATGCGCGCGCCCTGCGAGTCAGCCAGCAACACCCGGGACAAACCGTGGCTAACGACGAAGCTCGCCTGCAAGGTCAACGGTTCGGCGCTTGGCAGCCGTTCGGCGCCAGTCGTCAGGCCGAGTACCGTTGCAACTGCCGTTGTGTCGAGCGCCTGACGGGGGGCGGGAACGATCCGCGGTGTTTCGACCAGCATTGGCGAGGTCAGCTGTTGGCGATAGCGCCACTCTTGCCAGACCAGAAATGCCCCGTAGACCAGCGGCACAATCAGCAGGCTCGCCTTGCACAGACGCAAAGCAAGACCGCGCAAACGCTCGAGTGAAAACTTCAGCATGAGCTCACTCGAGTCGCCCGGATGCAGGCCTGCCGCACAACCGCAAAGACATCCGTCGCAACACCCGATGGTTGCAGGCCTCATGCACGATGACGGCGCCGATGTGCGCGGCAATCAACAGTGACAGCACCACACACGCCCAGATGTGGACTGTGACGAACAGGGCTATCAGTCGTGGATCGCTTAACGGCTGAGCGATCTCGATAACCCCGAATACATCGATCGGGCGATCCATCATCAACACGCCGGTCACCAGAACGGCACCGACGAGGAGGTAAATCAATGAGTGCGCAAACAACACGAGCACTTCGACAAGCGACAACGACCTCATACCCGAAAAACCGGTATGAGTGAAAAACAGAAACAGGCGCCACACATAGAACGGTATGAACACTGTCGTCAGCGAAACATTGAAGAATGCAACTGACTCCTTGATGTGCGCTGACACCTCGAAACCGGCCACAAAAAAACCAGACAGCAAGGTCCACAGGATCACCACCGCAGACAACCAATGCAGCAGCACGCGCTGTCTGGAATAACCCGAAACCGTCATTTTCAACTCGATCAACGTCAGAGGAATAAACCTTCAGGCGATCGGCTAACGATCGCCTGAAGTGCTACAAGGGGGACTTACAACTTGTCCCATGCCATGTGCCAGTGAGCACCGACACCCGGTTCAAACCCGTTGGCGTTGGGGCTGTACTGCTTGCAGTAACCCGACGCCGGGAAAGGCTTGCACTCGAAGACTTCGTTGGTCTTCGGTTGCAGAACTTTGGTACCCGCGGTGTAGCCGCTGAAGCCTTCAGGGAACACGAAATCGTATTCGACGCCCGCGCCTTCACCGGTCAGTTGGGTAGTCTGGGTGTCCTGACGTGTGGTGCGGCCATCCAGGGTGGTGCCGACCAGGGTCAGGGTGTGTGCGCCCGGGTTGCTGCGCACATCCATGGACAGCCAGGTGGAACCGCTGGCCACCTGAGCCGAAGTGGTTCCCACTGGCTTGTTGCTCTGATCGAGCAAGGTCGCTTCGACGTTCATCGCACGGTTCGCGATCATGCTGAACTCGACCTTGGCCTGGCCTTTATCCAGAACGTATTCGGCTTGCTGCGAGGCCACCGACATGCGAGCTGCGGCGTCTTCCTTCATGTCCAGCTGCACTTCGTAGCGCACTACGCCGCTTTCTTTTTGTGCGTAGAGGCTGTTGGTGCCTTTGACCGGCTCGACATTGCCGCTCTCGTCACGGATACCGGCGCGAACGAGGGTGTGGGTCTGGTTGATTTTTTCTGCCAGCTTGAACGACCAGTTTTGCGGCGTGCCCTCTTCAGCGTTATCAATGCTGACTTCGACGCTGTAGTCCGGGCTCTCGCCATTGGCGGTGAACGCACGGGCCTTGACCTTGTCACCCACCAGCAACGCGGTGGAAGGCGCGATGCTGCCCACGGAGGTCCAGCCACCCGGCAACTCTGCTTCGGCAAGAATGTTGACATCCGCCGCGTTGTAGAACGCGGCATCGGTATCGCCCACGGTCCAGATCGCCAGGATCACGTGATGGCCGGACTTGTCTGCCGGGATGGTGCAGTTGTGTTTGGCACCGGACACAGGTAACTGGTTGCTGCCGTCGATGGTGCAGAACGGTGCGCTTTCGAACGTGATGCGCTTGAGCGATTCGTTCGGGTTCCAGCCGTTGCGAGTGATGAAATACTCGTGCTTGGTGGCTGGGTGAATGGCGGTGTAACGCCATTGGAAATCAATATTGCGATCCTTGATTTCCGTCAGGTGCCAGCGAGCGGCGGACTGTGCGTCCATGGCAGAGAACAGCGCGTGACCACCGCTGGCGATCTTGCCATCGACCGGCCCTTGCAAGGGAGCGCCGCCAACGCCGGCCGGAAAGCCTTTGAAGGTTTCACCGACACTCTGCGGCTCGTATTGCGCGCCACCGCAGTTGGTGTTCAATCCTTTCTGGCAAGCCAATGCGCGTGAAGGTGGCACTTCCAGGTAGCCATGGGCGGAAACGGTTTGAGAGGCCAGCATTGCCGATAACAGGATCATCGATGAAGTGCAGGCCGTCAGGGCACTTCTTTTATCAAATGTAATTTTCATGATGTGTTCCAGACTGCTTATCGAAAACAAGGCGCCTTGCAGGCGGCGATGTTTACTTCGTTACTGTTCAGCGTTGTCCTGAACAGGGGGTCTGGAACCTTACTGGGATGGCGAAGAGTTCTATGTAGGACTAATCATCAAGCCGGGCGGGAATAGTCTGCGCGTTCGTTTTTCCGACAAAGAAAGAAAACACTCTTACAGGAAGAAACGCTTTATCCGGGCAATGTTTCTGCAGGCCATAAAAAAGCCTGTCCGGCACAAGGCGGGACAGGCTTCTGGAAAACGGCGTTGGCTGTTATTCGTGATATTGCGCCGACAATTCATGCACGGCACGCAGGAAAGCACCGGCGTGTTCCGGATCGACTTCCGGCGTAATGCCATGACCGAGGTTGAACACGTGGCCGCTGCCTTTGCCGTAGCTGGCCAGGATGCGGCCGACTTCTGCACGGATGGCTTCCGGTTTGGCGTAGAGCACGGTCGGGTCCATGTTGCCTTGCAGCGCGACCTTGTCGCCGACACGGGCGCGGGCGTTGCCGATGTCGCAGGTCCAGTCCAGGCCCAATGCATCGGCGCCGGCCTCGGCAATGCTCTCCAGCCACAGGCCGCCGTTTTTGGTGAACAGGATCACCGGCACCTTGCGACCTTCGTGCTCGCGGATCAGGCCGCTGACGATTTTGCGCATGTAGGCCAGGGAGAACTCCTGGTAGGCCGCTGCCGACAGGTTGCCGCCCCAGGTATCGAAAATCTGCACTGCTTGTGCACCGGCCATGATCTGGCCATTGAGGTAGCTGGTGACCGACTGCGCGAGTTTATCCAGCAGCAGGTGCATGGCTTGCGGGTTGTCGTAGAGCATGGACTTGGTTTTGCGGAAGTCTTTCGACGAGCCGCCTTCGACCATGTAGGTGGCCAGGGTCCACGGGCTGCCGGAGAAGCCGATCAATGGCACTCGGCCGTTCAGTTCGCGACGGATGGTGCTGACCGCGTCCATCACGTAGCCCAGGTCTTTCTGTGGATCGGGAATCGGCAGGGCTTCGATGTCGGCCAGGGTGCTGACGACTTTTTTGAAGCGCGGCCCTTCGCCTGATTCGAAGTACAGGCCTTGGCCCATGGCATCGGGGATGGTCAGGATGTCGGAAAAGAGGATCGCCGCATCCAGTTCTGGATAGCGATCGAGCGGCTGCATCGTGACTTCGCAAGCGAACGCCGGGTTCATGCACAGGCTCATGAAATCGCCGGCCTTGCCACGGCTGGCGCGGTATTCAGGCAGGTAGCGACCGGCTTGACGCATCATCCACACAGGGGTGACGTCTACGGGTTGCTTGAGCAGGGCGCGGAGAAAACGGTCGTTCTTCAGGGCAGTCATGTCGGCATCCGGAAAAAAAGTGCGGGTATTTTCTCAGAGCCGGGCGCAAAAGGCACGGCAAGAGCGGAGCTCTTTTGTCTATCGGGTCAATTTGTCGCAATGAAATACAGAGTTTAGCAACACCGCGAAACAACTGTGGGAGCGGGCTTGCTCGCGAATTCGGTGTGCCTGTCAATATTGAGTCGACTGACACTCCCTCTTCGCGAGCAAGCCCGCTCCCACATTTTGACCGCATCCCATTTCTGGAAAGTGGTCAGACGCCCAGGTAATCCAGGATCCCTTCGGCCGCATTACGGCCTTCGAAGATCGCCGTCACCACCAGGTCGGAACCGCGCACCATATCGCCACCGGCGAAGATTTTCGGGTTGCTGGTCTGGTGCTTGTACTGGCCTTGTTCCGGTGCCACAACACGGCCCTGACTGTCGGTCTGGATCTCGAACTGTTCAAACCACGGCGCCGGGCTCGGGCGGAAACCGAAAGCGATGACCACGGCGTCGGCCGGGATGATCTCTTCGGAGCCCGGGATCGGCTCGGGGCTGCGACGGCCACGGGCGTCCGGTTCGCCGAGACGGGTCTCGACCACCTTCACGCCTTCGACCTTGTCCTCACCGACAATCGCGATCGGCTGGCGGTTATAGAGGAACTTCACACCTTCTTCCTTGGCGTTCTTCACCTCTTTGCGCGAGCCCGGCATGTTCGCTTCGTCACGACGATAAGCGCAGGTCACCGACTTGGCGCCCTGGCGGATCGACGTACGGTTGCAGTCCATCGCCGTGTCACCACCGCCCAGGACCACGACCTTCTTGCCTTTCATGTCGACGAAATCTTCCGGCGACTTTTCAAAGCCCAGGTTGCGGTTGACGTTGGCGATCAGGAAGTCCAGCGCGTCGTACACCCCCGGCAGGTCTTCACCGGCAAAGCCGCCCTTCATGTAGGTGTAGGTGCCCATGCCCATGAATACCGCATCGTATTCTTCGAGCAGTTGCTCCATGGTCACGTCCTTGCCCACCTCGGTGTTGAGGCGAAACTCGATGCCCATGCCGCTGAAAACTTCGCGACGATTGCTCAGTACGGTCTTTTCCAGCTTGAACTCGGGGATGCCGAAGGTCAGCAGGCCACCGATTTCCGGGTTCTTGTCGAACACCACCGGGGTCACGCCGCCACGCACCAGCACGTCGGCGCAACCCAGGCCAGCAGGCCCGGCACCGATGATCGCGACACGCTTGCCGGTCGGTTTGACCTTGGACATGTCCGGGCGCCAGCCCATGGCGAACGCTGTGTCGGTGATGTACTTCTCCACCGAACCGATGGTCACCGCGCCGAAGCCGTCGTTGAGGGTGCAGGCACCCTCGCACAGACGGTCCTGCGGGCACACCCGGCCGCAGACTTCCGGCAGGGTGTTGGTCTGGTGCGACAGCTCGGCGGCCTGGAGGATGTTGCCCTCGGCCACCAGTCTCAGCCAGTTGGGAATGAAGTTGTGCACCGGGCACTTCCATTCGCAATACGGGTTACCGCAACCCAGGCAGCGGTGGGCCTGGTCGGCCGACTGCTGGGGTTTGAAGGGTTCGTAGATTTCCACGAACTCTTTCTTGCGTTGACGCAACAGTTTCTTCTTCGGATCCTTGCGCCCGACCTCGATGAACTGGAAGTCATTATTCAGACGTTCAGCCATTTTAAAACCTCATCAAACTCTTCAGGCGCATATCACTGCGGGTTGGCACGGGTGCTGGAAAGCAACGATTTCAGGTTGGCAGCCTTGGGCTTGACCAGCCAGAAACGACGCACGTAATCATCGAGGTTCTCGGCGAGTTCACGACCCCACTCGCTGTCGGTTTCCTCGACGTACTCGTTCAGCACGCGTTGCAGGTGGCTGCGGTAGGCTTCCATCGCCTCGCCGCTGATCCGCTGGATTTCCACCAGTTCGTGGTTGACCCGGTCAACAAAGGTGTTGTCCTGGTCGAGCACATAGGCGAAACCGCCGGTCATGCCAGAGCCGAAGTTGTAACCGGTCTTGCCCAACACGCAGACGAAACCACCGGTCATGTACTCGCAGCAGTGATCGCCAGTGCCTTCCACCACGGTGTGGGCACCGGAGTTACGCACGGCGAAGCGCTCGCCCGCGGTGCCGGCAGCGAACAGCTTGCCGCCGGTAGCGCCGTACAGGCAGGTGTTGCCGATGATGGCACTGTCCTGAGTGCGGTAGACGCTGCCCTTCGGCGGAACGATCACCAGCTTGCCGCCGGTCATGCCCTTGCCGACGTAGTCGTTGGCGTCGCCTTCCAGGTACATGTTCAGGCCGCCGGCGTTCCACACACCGAAGCTCTGCCCGGCCGTGCCCTTGAAGCGGAAGGTGATCGGGGCGTTGGCCATGCCCTGGTTGCCGTGCTTACGCGCGATTTCGCCAGAGATCCGTGCACCGATGGAGCGGTCGCAGTTGCAGATTTCCAGATCAAACTCGGCGCCGCTCAAGTCATTGATCGCCGAAGTAGCCATGGCGACCATTTTCTCGGCCAGCAGGCCCTTGTCGAACGGAGGGTTGCGCTCCACGCCACAGAACTGTGGCTTGTCCGCCGGCACGTGGTCGCTGCCCAGCAACGGGGTCAGGTCGAGGTGATGTTGCTTGGCGGTCTGGCCTTCGAGGACTTCCAGCAGATCGGTACGGCCGATCAGCTCTTCGAGGGAGCGCACGCCCAGCTTGGCCAGCCACTCACGGGTTTCTTCAGCGACGTAGGTGAAGAAGTTCACCACCATTTCGACGGTGCCGATGTAGTGATCCTTGCGCAGTTTCTCGTTCTGGGTCGCGACACCGGTGGCGCAGTTGTTCAGGTGGCAGATGCGCAGGTATTTGCAGCCCAGGGCGATCATTGGCGCAGTGCCGAAGCCGAAGCTTTCAGCACCGAGGATCGCTGCCTTGATCACGTCGAGGCCGGTTTTCAGGCCGCCGTCGGTCTGTACCCGGACTTTGCCGCGCAAGTCGTTGCCACGCAGGGTCTGGTGGGTTTCAGCCAGGCCGAGTTCCCACGGAGCGCCTGCGTATTTGATCGAGGTCAGTGGCGATGCACCGGTACCGCCGTCGTAGCCGGAGATGGTGATCAAGTCCGCATAGGCCTTGGCCACACCGGCGGCGATGGTGCCGACGCCCGCTTCCGCTACCAGCTTCACCGAGACCAGCGCCTGCGGGTTGACCTGTTTCAGGTCGAAAATCAGCTGCGACAAGTCTTCGATCGAATAGATGTCGTGGTGCGGCGGCGGCGAAATCAGGGTCACACCAGGCACTGCGTAACGCAGCTTGGCAATCAAACCGTTGACCTTGCCACCCGGCAGCTGACCACCTTCGCCCGGCTTGGCGCCCTGGGCGACCTTGATCTGCAGCACTTCGGCGTTGACCAGGTATTCCGGTGTCACACCGAAGCGGCCAGTCGCAACCTGCTTGATTTTCGAGCTCTTGATGGTGCCGTAGCGCGCCGGGTCTTCACCGCCTTCACCGGAGTTGGAACGCGCACCGAGGCGGTTCATGGCTTCGGCCAGGGCTTCGTGAGCTTCCGGCGACAGGGCGCCCAGGGAGATACCGGCGGAGTCGAAGCGCTTGAGCACCGATTCCAGCGGTTCGATCTCACTCATGTCCAAAGGAGTGTCGAGGGTTTTGACTTTCAGCAGGTCGCGGATCATCGACACCGGGCGGTTATCCACCAGCGACGTGTATTCCTTGAACTTGCTGTAGTCGCCCTGCTGCACAGCCGCCTGCAGGGTGTTGACCACGTCAGGGTTGTACGCGTGATATTCGCCACCGTGGACGAACTTCAGCAGACCGCCTTGCTGGATCGGCTTGCGCGGGCTCCAGGCTTCGCTGGCCAGCGCTTTCTGCTCGGCTTCGATGTCGACGAAACGCGCACCCTTGATGCGGCTCGGCACGCCACGGAAGCTCAGGTTGCAGACTTCCTCGGACAGGCCGATGGCCTCGAACAACTGCGCACCACGGTACGAAGTGATGGTCGAGATGCCCATCTTCGACAGGATCTTCAGCAGGCCCTTGGTGATGCCTTTACGGTAGTTCTTGAACACCTCATAGAGGTCGCCCAGTACTTCACCGGTACGGATCAGGTCACCGAGCACTTCGTAAGCCAGGAACGGATAAACGGCAGAAGCACCGAAACCGATCAACACGGCGAAGTGATGCGGATCGCGAGCGGTCGCGGTTTCCACCAGGATGTTGGAGTCGCAACGCAGGCCTTTCTCGGTCAGGCGGTGATGCACCGCGCCGGTAGCCAGGGAGGCGTGGATCGGCAACTTGCCCGGGGCGATGTGACGGTCACTCAGCACAACCTGGGTACGACCGGAACGCACGGCTTCTTCAGCCTGATCGGCCACGTTGCGGATCGCCGCTTCGAGGCCGACGCTTTCGTCGTAGTTCAGGTCGATGATCGCGCGCTCGAAACCTGGGCGATCGAGGTTCATCAGCGAGCGCCATTTGGCCGGGGAAATGACCGGCGAGCTGAGGATCACGCGTGAAGCGTGTTCCGGCGACTCCTGGAAAATGTTGCGCTCGGCACCGAGGCAGATCTCCAGCGACATGACGATGGCTTCACGCAGCGGGTCGATCGGCGGGTTGGTGACCTGCGCGAACTGCTGGCGGAAATAGTCGTACGGCGTGCGCACGCGCTGGGACAGCACGGCCATCGGCGTATCGTCGCCCATCGAGCCCACGGCTTCGTAGCCCTGTTCGCCGAGCGGACGCAGCACCTGGTCGCGCTCTTCGAACGTGACCTGGTACATCTTCATGTATTGCTTGAGCTGATCGACGTCGTAGAACGCCGAACCGTGGTCGTTGTCTTCCATGGTCGCCTGGATACGCAGGGCATTCTTGCGCAGCCATTGCTTGTACGGATGACGGGACTTCAGACGGTTGTCGATGGCGTCGGTGTCGAGGATCTGCCCGGTTTCGGTATCCACGGCAAAGATCTGGCCCGGGCCCACACGACCCTTGGCGATCACGTCTTCAGGCTGGTAGTTCCAGACGCCGATTTCCGAAGCCAGGGTGATGAAGCCGTTCTTGGTAGTGACCCAGCGCGCCGGACGCAGACCGTTACGGTCGAGCAGGCACACCGCGTAGCGACCGTCGGTCATTACTACGCCGGCCGGGCCGTCCCACGGTTCCATGTGCATCGAGTTGTATTCGTAGAACGCACGCAGGTCCGGGTCCATGGTCTCGACGTTCTGCCACGCTGGCGGAATGATCATCCGCACGCCACGGAACAGGTCGATGCCACCGGTCACCATCAGCTCGAGCATGTTGTCCATGCTGGAGGAGTCGGAGCCGACGCGGTTGACCAGCGGGCCGAGTTCTTCCAGGTCCATCAAATCGTTGGTGAACTTGGTGCGACGAGCCACGGCCCAGTTGCGGTTGCCGGTGATGGTGTTGATCTCGCCGTTGTGCGCCAGGAAGCGGAACGGTTGAGCCAGCGGCCATTTCGGCAGGGTGTTGGTGGAGAAGCGCTGGTGGAACACGCAAATCGAAGTTTGCAGGCGCTCATCGCTCAGGTCCGGATAGAAGGCGGTCAAGTCCGCCGGCATCATCAGGCCTTTGTAAATGATGGTCTTGTGCGAAAAGCTGCAGACGTAGTGGTCGGTGTCGGCGGCGTTGGCCACGGACGAGCGACGACGGGAAGTGAACAGCTTGACCGCCATGTCCTGATCGCTCAGGCCTTCACCACCGATGAACACTTGCTCGATCTGCGGCAGGCGCTCAAGGGCCAGGCGGCCGAGGACGCTGGTGTCGATCGGCACTTTGCGCCAGCCGACCAGCTGCAAGCCGGCGGCCAGGATCTCGCGGTTCATGTTCTCGCGAGCGGCTTCGGCTTTGACCGGGTCCTGGTTGAAGAAGACCATGCCCACCGCATATTGCCTGGGCATTTCGACGCCGAAGGTTTCCTGGGCGATGGCTCGCAGGAACACGTCCGGCTTTTGAATCAGCAGACCGCAACCGTCACCGGTCTTGCCGTCGGCATTAATCCCACCGCGGTGGGTCATGCAGGTCAGGGCCTCAATGGCCGTTTGCAAAAGGGTATGACTGGGCTCGCCCTGCATATGGGCTATCAGGCCGAAACCGCAGTTATCCTTGAATTCATCTGGTTGGTACAGACCTGCTTTCATAGACACTTTCTCACCAGGCTGCCTCTGATCGAGGCAAATTTCTTTTCAATTCAACCACTTGCCATCCGCGCCGAACGTACGCCAGCTTTGCGGGGCAAAAGGGAGGTCATTGTACACACCGACACTTGGCCTCACAAATTTGACGACGAAATGTCGCAAATCTATGTCGCATTTGTGAAAGGTTTAAAGCGATCTGCTGTGCTAGTCAAAACTTTTTTAATTTTGACCGCAACGACTCAAAGACTACTGTGACGCAGACACCACAAGGCACGCGGTCTGTAGAGACGGCGCGCACTTGCGGAAATTTTGAGGTGCCTGGAGAGGCGGCCTGGGTAAGGCCACCGAATCTTCAGCGAGTTGTTGCCAGTTCCTGTTGGACGCTGGCGACAGTGCGAGGCCAAGGTTTACCAGCCTGAACCTTCGCTGGCAAGGCCTTGATGGCGGAAACGGCTGCATCACGATTGGCGAAGTTGCCGTAGGTGATCACGTAAAGCGGCTTGCCATTGAGGACTTTCTTGAAATAGCGGTACTCGCCGCCCTGCTCCTTGACGAAACTTTGTGCGGCAGTTTCGGAGCTGGTGCCGAGGATTTGCACCACGTAGTTGCCCGGAGCCTGACCGGCGTACCAGGTACCACCGGCCGCCTTGGCCACCGGAGCCGGTTTTTCGGCAGGCTTGGCCGCCGCCGCAACGGCTGGCTTGGCTGGCGCTGGAGCAGGCTTGGCCACTGGAGCAGGCGCTGGCTTGGCGGTGGCGACCTGAGTCGGCGCAGGTGCCGGCTTGGCCGCTGGTGTCGGCGCAGGGCCGGCAGGAACGCCCACAGGCGGCGCAGTGGTGGTCACCGTCGGCGGTGTGGCGCTGGAGCCTTCGACCGGCACGCCGTCGTCACCTTCAGTAATCCCTCCCGCCGCTTCAGCCAGCGGACCGCGCATGACCGGCTGCGAATTACCGACCAACGGCAATGGCATCGGCTGCGTGTTGCCAGCGAACTCGACGGCCGGAGCACCGCCATTCGCTGCTGGCTGTCCCTGACCCTGACCCAGCGACAATTGCGCCTGTTCGTTGGCCGGTGCACCCGTAGTCGGTGCCTTATTGCGACCCGGCATCAACCAGGCGGCAGCTACCGCGACCACGACCACGGCGGAAATCGCCAATACGTGTTTCTTCGGCATATTGAACCCCATTTTTGGACGCTTGACCGCTGAGCGGCTGGCGATCATGGCTTCGATCATTGCATCGCGGGCGACCTGATTGATGCTGCCAGGCCAACCTTCGGAGCTTTCGTGAATATCAGAGATCTGATCCGCGGTGAAAAGTTCGATACCGCGACCAGCGCCTTCGAGCCGCTGTTCCAGATATTCGCGGGTTTCTTCCTCGGTGTAGGGCTGCAACTCAATGACGTGGAAGCGCTCTTCTTCGAGACTCAACTGATCCAATTGAGCAATCAGCGAGGTTTCACCGAACAGGAACACATGCGGACGGCCTTCAGGTGCGCCGGCCGCCAGGACCAACAGAGCCTCAAGGGCGGACTCTTCCAGTTGTTCGGCGTCATCGACCAGCAAATAGACTTCCTGCCCGGTCAGGGCAAGCTGCACCACTTGAGCCAGAATAGCGTCGACATCGGCCTGGCCGACGTTCAGCGCCTGGGCCACCTGGCGCAACACCCCCGCCGCATCGCCAGCGCCGCGGGCAGAAACCACCACACTTTGTACCGATTGCTTGTTGGTGCTGGCGACCAGTGCCTGACGCAGCAGGGTCTTGCCACTGCCCTCGGGGCCGGTGACCACCAGCAGCAACTGACTGTAACGGGCCAGGTGATGCAGTTGCCCCAGCACCGGTTTGCGCTGGGCCGGGAAAAATTTGAAGCCAGGCACCCGTGGAGCAAAAGGGTCATGACTCAACTGGTAATGGCCGAGGAAAGCCTCGTCGGCATGCAAACTAGTCATCGTGTTCTTATTAACCTTTAAGCTGAGCCAGGGCGCGGTAGTCTGCCCCCAGCGTGGCCTGTAGAACCTCTTTCGGATAATCGTCGGTCACCACCGCTTCACCCATGTGGCGCAGCAGCACCAGGCGCAAACGACCGTCGATCACTTTTTTATCAATGGACATATGTTCGAGGAAATCGGCTTCTGTCATCTCTTCTGGCGGAACGACCGGCAGACCCGCACGCTGGAACAGACGAATGCCACGATCGCGCTCCTGTTCGCTGATCCAGCCCAGTCGCATGGACATCTCCAATGCCATTACGGTGCCAGCAGCCACTGCTTCACCATGTAGCCACACACCATAGCCCATGTGGGTTTCAATGGCGTGGCCAAAAGTGTGGCCCAGGTTCAATGTGGCACGAACGCCTGTCTCTTTCTCATCGGCACCGACCACCGCCGCCTTGGCTGCGCAGGAGCGTTCGATCGCATAAGTCAGGGCTTGCTGGTCCAGATTGCGCAGGCGGTCGACGTTGTCTTCGAGCCAGGTCAGGAACGGCTCATCACAGATCAGCCCGTACTTGATGACTTCAGCCAGCCCGGCGGACAGCTCGCGGGCCGGCAGGGTATTGAGGCTGGCGGTATCGATCAGCACGACATTCGGCTGGTAGAAGGCGCCGATCATGTTTTTGCCCAGCGGATGATTGATGCCGGTCTTGCCGCCCACCGAAGAATCGACCTGCGACAGCAGTGTGGTCGGCACCTGGATGAAATCGACACCGCGCTGGTAGCAGGCGGCCGCAAAGCCGGCCATGTCACCGATCACACCGCCGCCAAGGGCGATCACCGTGGTGCGGCGGTCGTGCCGGGCAGTCAGCAGACCATCGAAAATAAGTTGCAGGGTTTCCCAGGTCTTGAAGGCTTCGCCGTCGGGCAGCACCACGGAAATCACCGAGAACTGCGCCAGGCTGCGGGTCAGACGCTCGAGATAGAGCGGCGCAACAGTCTCGTTGGAGATGATCGCTACTTGTCGTCCGCGAATGTGTGGGGCCAGCAGCTCAGGCTGATCCAACAAACCTTCGCCAATATGAATCGGGTAGCTGCGCTCGCCTAGATCGACCTTGAGTGTCTGCATGTGTCCCCACAGTGAAAATGGAATCAGGCGTCCTGCCTGGAGTTAACAAATGTCCACGACCTCTGCTGGTGTGACGCCGTTCGGTAGCCATCCGCCACAACCTTGAGCAGTCATGGCAGGACGCCGAGGATAGCGCATTTCGCGCAGCGCTTTAACGGGGTGGCAACTGCTGCAAGCGCTCTAGAATGTCGAGTACGACCATTCGTGGCGGCCGCTCATCGGTTTCGACCACCAGGTCGGCGATTTCCCGATAAAGCGGATCGCGGATCGCCAACAGATCCCGCAGGGTCTTGGCCGGATCGGCAGTACGCAACAGTGGCCGATTGCGGTCGCGGGCCGTGCGGCCAACCTGCTGTTCGACCGACGCATGCAGATAAACCACCCGCCCACCGGCATGCAGCGCCCGGCGATTGGCTTCGCGCATGACTGCACCACCACCTGTCGCCAGCACCACTCCGTCGTATTCGCACAGCTCGGCAATCATTGCCTGCTCGCGATCACGAAAGCCCGGTTCGCCTTCTTTATCGAAGATCCAAGGGATATTGGCACCCGTGCGCAATTCAATTTCCTTATCGGAATCTTTGAACGGCAGGCGCAGCTCTTTGGCCAGCAACCGGCCGATGGTGCTTTTTCCAGCGCCCATCGGTCCAACAAGAATCAAATTTCGCACAGAATCAATGACTCACAGCAATCGCCTGGTTATTCATGATACGCGGAGTGAGGAATACCAACAGCTCGGATTTTTTCTCCGAAACCACATCACGCCGGAAAAGGCGGCCAAGATACGGCACATCGCCAAGAAATGGCACCTTATCTACAACCTTGCTCTGAGTATTTGAGAAAACCCCGCCAATGACGATGGTTTCGCCATCGTTGACCAGGACCTTGGCGTTGACCTCGTTTTTCTTGATCGGCGGTACATCCTGGACCTTGTTGAGGAAGTCCGGTTCGTCCTTGGTAACCTTGACCTCCATGATGATCCGATTGTCTGGCGTGATCTGCGGCGTCACCTCAAGCGATAGCGACGCCTCCTTGAACGACACCGAAGTCGCGCCACTGGAACTGGCTTCCTGATAGGGAATCTCAGTGCCCTTGAGAATTTTGGCGGTTTCCTTGTCGGACGTGACCACCTTGGGTTGCGAGACAATTTCCCCGTTGCCGGTTTTCTCCATGGCCGTCAGCTCCAGGTCCAGCAAGACATTGTCGGTGATGAACGCGATGCCGATTCCCGAAGTATTGTTGACCGCTCCCATGTCGACGAACGGTGTGTTGGTGCTGGTACTGCCGGGCGTGCCGATGGTCGACGAGCCATTGACCCCATTGCTGACGCCGGAAGTGTTCCAGTTGCCCCTGTTCTGTATCGAACCGCCCCAGCGCACCCCGAGGCTTTTGTCATAGTCGACGTTGGCTTCGACGATCCGCGCTTCGATCATCACCTGGCGAACCGGGATATCCAGTTGCGTGACAATCCTGCGCAGCTCATCAAGCCGTTCCTGGGTCTGGTAGGCAATGATGTTGTTGGTGCGCTCATCGACGGTGATCGAACCTCGCTCATCGGCCTTCGCTTCGGCACTGGTCACCGACTGGAACAACTTGGCGATATCCGCCGCTTTGGCGTAGTTGACCTGCAACAGTTCCCGACGCAACGGCGCAAGGTCAGCGATCTGCTTTTGCGACTCCAGCTCCTGACGCTCACGGGCAGCAATTTCATCGGCCGGAGCGACCAGCAGGACATTGCCAACCTTGCGTTTGTCCAGTCCCTTGGTTTTCAGCACCAGATCCAGCGCCTGGTCCCACGGCACATTCTGCAAGCGCAGGGTAATCCCCCCTTGTACCGTGTCGCTGGCCACCAGATTGAGATTGGTGAAGTCGGCAATCAGTTGCAGTACCGAGCGCACATCGATGTCCTGGAAATTCAGCGAAAGCTTCTCGCCGCTGTAGGCGTGTTGCCCGGCATTGCGTTTTTGCAGGTCGGCGACCGTCGCCGGTCGGACGCTGACCGTGAGTTTACTGTCGGTCTGGTAGGTCGAGTAATCGAAGGTGCCGCCGGGTTCGATGCTGATGGTGGCCCGGTCCCCGCTGGCGCTGGCATTGACGAACTGCACCGGCGTGGCGAAATCTTTCACATCCAGGCGAACTCGCAAGGGTTCAGGCAATCGGGTCCTGGCGAAGCCGAGGATGATTTTTCCGTCGCGCTCCTGGATATCCGGGGCAATCGACGGGTCCGACAGGTCGATCACCACGTTGCCTTCGCCCTGGGTTCCCCGCTGGAAATCCACACCACGAATGGCCTTGCCTGCCGGAGTCGCGGTTCGGACCTGGGCTGGTGCTGGAGAGGCGACCGGCCGGGACGCCGGACCTTTGGCCCCTTGCCCGACCACCACGAACAGCGTGTTGCCTTCGACCCGCGAGCTGTAAGGGGCCGGCTGACTCAGATTGATGATCAACCGCGCCCGGTCCCTGGACTCGACCACTGTGGCGCTGCGAGCGTTACCGTCGCCCAGGTCGCGAGTCTTGCTGGTCAGTTGGCTGACGACACCCGGCAAATCGAGCGCAATCCTGGCCGGTGACTCCGTCGTGTAGCCGTGGGGCATCGGGGGTGGCTCATCGAAGGACAACTTCAACTCGACACGGTCTCCCGGCTGCGCAGCGACATCCAGCGCCTTGAGATTGGCCGCTTGTACCATCGGCGACAACAACGCTATCCATAGCGACAGTCCGAAGGTGGAGAAAATCCTGTTCATTATGCGAGTTCCACTATGAGTGCTCTTTCAAAGGGATGGTTCGGGGACGCTCCAGCCAGGCCCCCTCGCCATCGGGGACGATTTCAATCACATCGACCCGGGAGCTGCTGATAGCGACGATCCGCCCATCGTTGCGCCCCAGGTAATCGCCGACTTTCAACCGATGGACCCCACCCGCTCCACGCAGCAACGCAAAGGAGCCGGTCGCATTGGACAGGGTGCCGACCATTTCAAACTGCTCGATGTTGAAGCCTTCGAGGTACTGCCTGACCCGATCGGGGTCGGGCTTGACGTTGCGCAAACCGTGCTTCTGTCCCGCCAGATCGCCCCTGACCTGTGGCGAAAATGGACTGCGCAGCTTCGCCGCGCTGTAAGTGAATGTCGGGTAAGACCGGAATGTGGGCGTTGGTTCAATCCTGCCCGGTGCGCGCAGGCGCATTTCGTTCATGTACGCGTCCAGATCACTGAAATCATCACTGACGCCACAACCACCGAGAAAAGCCGACAACACCGCAATAACCCCATAACGAAACCGGCTCATTGGTACGACCCCTTGTCGTTGTAGCGGTACGTCTTGGCCTGGATGCTCAGGCGCAGCTTCGGCCCGCCTTCGGGGTTGACCGGTGCAAGGTCGAAGTCATGCAGGGTGACGATACGCGGCAATCCGGCCACGCCGCTGACGAACATGGCCAGGTCGTGGTAGGCACCGACGACGGTGATCTGGATCGGCAGTTCGATGTAGAACGGCTGGGCGACCTCCGGCAACAGCTTGATCTCTTCAAACTCCAGGCCGCTGCCCAGCCCCGTACGCGTGATGTCTTCCAGTAAGCCCGGGACTTCGGTGTCACTGGGCAATTGCCGCAACAGCACGCCGAAGGAGTTCTCCATTTCTTTCAACTGCCGGGTATAGAGGTCCAGGTTCGCCGCTGCGCGCACCTTGATAGCGAACTGTTCCTTGAGCGTCGATTCTTCCTCGCGCTTGAGGTCAAGCTGACTCTCAAGTTCGCGGGTGGAAAAGCTGTAGCCCAGGGCCAGTACCAGGAACATGAGCAAACCGGCCACCAGAATCTTGATCGCCGGCGGCCAGGAACCGGTGTTGCTGGTATCCAGATCGTTGATGTCGATCTTGCGCAACCCTTCGAACCACTCGGACGGACTCATTTGCCCCCCTCCGGTGTTGCGGGTCGAGTCTGGCGTACGGTCAACTGGAAGACGCTGGCCTGATCCACCTGGCCGGCAGTCGTGGCCTTGACCTCGGTCAGGTTCGGCGCATCGAACCAGTCTGACGCCTCCAGGTTGCGCATCAAGTCTGAAACACGGTTGTTGGATTGCGCCGCGCCAGTGATGGACAAGGTCTTGCCAGTCATTTTCACTTCGGTGAAATACACGCCATCGGGCAGTGCACGCGCCAACTGGTCAAACATTCGCCCGCTGATCGGCCGATTGCCTTGCAGGTCCTGGATGATGCGCATGCGCTCGACGAGTTGCTGACGGCGCTCTTTGAGGTCGCTGATCTGCTTGATCCGCTCGTCCACCACGGCAATTTGCTTGTCGATGTAATCGTTGCGGGCGACTTGCCGATCGATGGCGTCGCTGATGACCTGATTCGCCACCAGCACCGTGCCCACCGTGCCCGCCACTACGGCTATCATGGCCAGCAGGAAGCGCTTGCGACGGACTTCACGCCGCTCCTCGCGCCAAGGTAAAAGGTTGATCCGCGCCATCAGTCGAAGCTCCTGAGGGCCAGACCGCAGGCAATCATCAACGCCGGAGCATCACTCGCCAGGGCAGCACCATTGACCTTGCTGCCCAGAATCATTTCGGAAAAAGGGTTCGCGACCTGGGTCGGTGTGCCCAATTGCTGCCCGATCAAACGGTCCAGCCCCGGGACCGACGCGGTTCCGCCAGAGAGCAGTATTTGGTCGACGGCGTTGTACTGGCCGCTGGCAAAGAAGAACTGCAACGAGCGCGACACCTGCTGCACCAGCGCTTCGCGAAACGGCTGCAAGACCTCACTGTCATAGTCATCCGGCAGACCACCCTGCTTTTTCGCCAGATCCGCCTGCTCCGGCGTCAGGCCATAGCGGCGCTGGATGTCCTCGGTCAACTGCCGACCGCCGAACAGTTGTTCGCGGGTGTAGATAATCCGTCCGCCGTGCAGCACGCTGAGGGTGGTCATGGTGGCGCCGATATCCACCACCGCGACCGTCAAACGTTCCCGGGAAGCCGCGAGCCGACTGGCCAGCAACCCGAATGAGCGCTCCAGCGCGTAGGCTTCGACATCGACCACGCGGGCGGTCAGCCCCGCCAGTGTCAGGACTGCCTCACGGACTTCGACGTTTTCCTTGCGGCAAGCGGCGAGCAATACATTGACGCGCTCGGGATTGCGCACCGAGGCGCCCTGGACTTCAAAGTCGATCGCGACTTCGTCCAGGGGATAAGGAATGTACTGGTCAGCCTCGATCTTCAACTGGCTTTCCATCTCGTCGTCGGAAAGACCGGCATCCATCTCGATGGTCTTGGTGATGACCGCCGAGCCTGCCACGGCCACGGCTACGTTCCTCAAGCCGGTTCTGGCCTTGACCAGCACGCGAGTAAGGGCCAACCCTACGCCTTCGAGTTCAGCTATATTCTTTTCGATCACCGCACCGACCGGCAACGGCTCCACCGCATACGCCTCGACCCGGTAGCGCTCACCTTGACGGCTCAACTCCAGAAGTTTCACCGAGGTGGAGCTGATATCGATTCCCAGGAGCGTATTGGATTTTTTGTTGAAAAGTCCTAGCACTACCAATTCCCTATGACTATCCGTGAGTTACGGACTCTGCAATGTCCATTGCGTTCAATCCACCCGTCTTGACAGCAGCGCCAATGACGCTCCCGAGCAGAAAAATGCTTATAATGCCCAGCGTTTTTTTTCCGCATTTGCTCAAGCGCGGGTCGTTCTCATTTAGCTTGAACCCTGTTGCCCAATTCATTTTTGCCCTGGATATCCAAAAGCCTTGATTCGTCTGCTGAAGTTTTTCGGTTGGTCCATCGTCGCGGTTTTCTGCGGACTCCTTCTGGGTCTGAGCGGGGCGTATCTCTACCTTAGTCCCGGACTGCCGTCCGTGGAGGCGCTGAGAAGCATCCAGTTGCAGATTCCTTTGCGGGTCTACAGCAGCGATAACAAGTTGATTGCAGAATTCGGCGAAATGCGCCGCACACCGATCCGTTTCGCCGACATTCCCCCCAATTTCATTAATGCGTTACTAAGTGCTGAAGACGACAATTTCGCCAACCACTATGGCGTCGATCCCAGCAGCCTGATGCGTGCCGCTACCCAACTGGTCAAAAGCGGGCACATCCAGTCCGGCGGCAGCACGATCACCATGCAGGTGGCGAAGAACTTCTTCCTGACCAGCGAACGCAGCTTTTCGCGCAAGACCACCGAGATCCTCCTGGCCCTGCAGATCGAACGGCAGTTGACCAAGGACGAGATCCTCGAGCTGTACGTCAACAAGATCTATCTGGGTAACCGCGCCTACGGCATCGAGGCGGCGGCGCAGGTCTATTACGGCAAATCGATCCGCGATGTCAGCCTGGCGCAAATGGCGATGATTGCCGGCCTGCCAAAGGCGCCGTCGCGCTTCAACCCGCTGGCCAACCCGGCGCGCAGCAAGGAGCGTCGCGACTGGATCCTGGGGCGCATGTACAAGCTCGGGAAAATCAGCGAGGCCGACTACACCGCCGCGATCAACGAGCCGCTGAACGCCAGCTATCACGTGCCGACTCCGGAAGTGAACGCGCCATACATCGCCGAAATGGCCCGCGCCGAGATGGTCGGGCGTTATGGCAGCGACGCCTATACCGAAGGTTTCCGCGTCACCACCACGGTACCGAGCGACCTTCAGGAACTGGCCAACACCGCGGTCCACGATGGCCTGATGACCTACGACCAGCGCCACGGCTATCGCGGGCCCGAGTCGCGCCTGCCGGGCAAGACTCACGAAGCCTGGGCGACCGAACTGACCAAACAACGCACCATCAGCGGCCTGGAACCGGCCATCGTGACCCAGGTCGACAAGAACGGCCTGCAAGTACTGACCCGCACCGGCCAGGAACACGTGAGCTGGGACACCATGAAATGGGCCCGTCCGTTCCTGAATACCAACAGCATGGGCGCCAATCCGAAGCAGCCTTCGGACGTTGCGCAGGTCGGCGATCTGATCCGCGTACAGCGTCAGCCGGACAACTCGCTGAAGTTCAGCCAGATCCCGCAGGCCCAGGGCGCACTGGTTTCCCTGGACCCACAGAACGGTGCCATTCGTTCTCTGGTCGGCGGTTTCGCCTTCGAGCAAAGCAACTACAACCGCGCATTGCAGGCCAAGCGCCAGCCGGGTTCGAGCTTCAAACCGTTCATCTACAGCGCCGCACTGGATAACGGCTACACCGCCTCCAGCCTGGTGAACGACGCACCGATCGTGTTCGTCGACGAGTACCTGGACAAAGTATGGCGACCAAAAAACGACACCAACACTTTCCTTGGCCCAATCCGTTTGCGTGAAGCGCTGTACAAGTCGCGCAACCTGGTGTCGATCCGCTTGCTGCAAGCGATGGGCGTTGGCAAGACCATTGACTACATCACGCGCTTTGGCTTCAACAAGCAGGACCTGCCGCCCAACCTGTCGCTGGCCCTGGGCACCGCAACCCTGACGCCAATGGAAATCGCCACTGGCTGGAGCACCTTCGCCAACGGCGGCTACAAGATCACCCCGTACCTCATCGACAAGATCGAAAGCCGCAACGGCGATACGTTGTTCGTCGCCAACCCGCCGAGCGTGCCTCAGGGCGGCGCGGCCAGCGATGGCATTGCCGCGCCAGCCACCCCTCAAGCCTTCACGGTCAACGCAACACCGGGCGTAGCCCCGGGCACTACGTCGGTGCCTCAAGCTCCAGCCGTGGCCGAACGCATCGTCGACGGACGTACCACATTCATTCTCAACAGCATGCTTGAGGATGTAATCAAGCTCGGCACCGGTCGTCGTGCGCTGGCCCTGGGCCGCCCGGACATTGCTGGCAAGACCGGCACGACCAACGAATCGAAGGACGCCTGGTTCTCCGGTTACAACGCCGATTACGTGACGACCGTATGGACCGGTTTCGACCAGCCGGAAAGCCTGGGCCGCAAGGAGTTCGGCGGTACCGTCGCGCTGCCGATCTGGATGAACTACATGGGCGCCGCGCTCAAAGGCCTGCCGCCGCACACGCAGCCAGAGCCTGAAGGCATCCTGAGCCTGCGCGTCGACCCGGTCAGCGGCCGCGCGGCAACCCCAGGCACGCCTGGCGCCTACTTCGAGCTGTTCAAGGCCGAAGATACGCCGCCGTCGGTCAACGAGCTGGGCAACGGCAATGTGCCGGGCAGCCCGCTGCCAGCGGATGAAGCGGCGCCGATCGATTTGTTCTGATTGCAGCAATGATGAAAAGCCCCGCCTTCGAAAGAAGTGCGGGGCTTTTTTACCTGCCGGTTTTGATGTTGTCTGGTCCGGCCTCTTCGCGAGCAAGCCCGCTCCCACAGGAGAATGCGTTCCAATGTGGGAGCGGGCTTGCTCGCGAAGAGGTCGTCACAGACACCACAAAAACCACAGGCATAAAAAAACCCCGGCACAATCAAGAGCCGGGGTTTTCGGTTGAACGCTACAACAGCTTAGCCGTTGAACACGTCATCCACGCTTTTCAGCGGGTAGTTCTTCGGATACGGCAGGGTCGCCACACCGGTCTCGATGGCGGCTTTAGCCACGGCATCGGAGATCAGGGTGATCAGACGGGCATCCATCGGCTTCGGAATGATGTACTCACGGCCGAATTCCAGCTTGATGCCGCCATAGGCGTCGCACACTTCCTGAGGCACTGGCAGCTTGGCCAGTTCACGCAGGGCGTTGGCCGCAGCCACTTTCATTTCTTCGTTGATGCGCTTGGCGCGAACGTCCAGGGCACCACGGAAGATGAACGGGAAGCCCAGTACGTTGTTGACCTGGTTCGGGTAGTCGGAACGACCGGTGGCCATGATCACGTCGCTACGGGTAGCGTGTGCCAGCTCAGGGGCGATTTCCGGATCAGGGTTCGAGCACGCGAACACGATCGGGTTGGCCGCCATCGACAGCAGGCCTTCAGCACTCAGCAGGTTCGGGCCGGACAGGCCTACGAACACGTCAGCGCCTTGCAGGGCATCAGCCAGGGTGCGCTTGTCGGTCGCGTGAGCGAACACAGCCTTGTACTGGTTCAGGTCGTCACGGCCGGAGTGGATCACGCCGGTACGGTCGACCATGTAGATGTTTTCGATGTTGGCACCCATGCTCACCAGCAACTTCATGCAGGAGATGGCGGCAGCGCCGGCACCCAGGCAGACGATCTTGGCTTCCGGCAGGGTTTTGCCAGCGATCTCCAGGGCGTTGATCATGCCGGCGGCGGTCACGATAGCGGTGCCGTGCTGGTCATCGTGGAATACCGGAATATCGCACTGCTCGATCAGAGCGCGTTCGATTTCAAAGCACTCTGGTGCCTTGATGTCTTCCAGGTTGATGCCACCGAAAGTGATGGAGATGCGCTTGACGGTGTCGATGAAGGCTTGCGGGCTTTCAGAGTCGACCTCGATGTCGAAAACGTCGATGCCGGCGAAGCGCTTGAACAGTACGCCTTTACCTTCCATCACTGGCTTGGAGGCCAATGGGCCGAGGTTACCCAGGCCGAGAATCGCGGTGCCATCGGAAATGACTGCAACCAGGTTGCCTTTGCCGGTGTACTTGTAGGCCAGTTCAGGATCGCGGGCGATCTCACGTACTGGTTCGGCTACGCCCGGGCTGTAGGCCAGCGACAGGTCGCGAGCGGTAGCAGTGGCCTTGGTGAGCTCGACACTCAGCTTCCCTGGACGAGGATTGGCATGATATTCGAGAGCGGCAGTTTTCAGATCAGACATTTTGGCATTCCGCTTTTACTGTTGGACAGACTGGTCAGCGAGGATACGCGCCTCGCAAAGTCCCCACAAGACTGACCGGTCACCCCTGTCAAGCGCCCCGCCCTACGACTTTGGGCCAAGAGCCACGGAACATAAGGGATAGACTGTTCACAATCGAAAGAAAAAATGTCTACAATTTTTTATCACTGCACCACTTGGAGCATCGCCGGATCAGTCAAGGGCAACATCCAGCGCGCCTGCCCCTCCTTGAGACCACCCTTGCGCGAGCGATCCAGCACCCAGCCGCGCGCCTCGACTTGCTTGCCTTTGAGGCTTTCCAGCGAATTCACATCGAAACGCGCCAGCAGATTGGGTGCAACGCGTAATACAACCGAATCCTGCAATTCGATCCAAACCCCGCCGCGATTACGCTGCACCTTGCTCACACGACCGCTGAGCACGGCAAAACCGGAGGTAGTGATCTGCTCCGCTTTCAGTACAGGTGACTGGCGCCACAATCCGAGCCCCGCTTGTCGAGCGCTGCGTTCCGCTGCTTGCTGACAGGCGACCAAATCGACATTCGGTGCCACGGCCACCAGAAAACCCAGGCCTTCGGCGAGCATCTGCGCTTCGAGGTTGGCGCCATCGGCACCGTAGACATGGGCCAGGGTGCGGCCGTAATGGTCTTGGCTTTCTTTGCCTGGCAGCAAACCAACCCGCCCGTCGCTCGCCGCTACCAGGGCTTCGAGTCGCTTGCGCGCCACCACGGCGAACGGCTCGTCGGAGCGGCCCTTCTTGCCCAGCTCCGGCGTGTTCAAGCCGATCATGCGCACGCTGCGGCCATCGCTCAGGCGCAGGGTGTCACCATCCACGACTCGCTGCACCGCAACCGTGGTCAGGCCGTCGGGGGCCGGGCAAAAGGCCTGGGCGGCGGAAAGCCAAATCGCGGACACAAAAAAGGCGCCCGCAAGGGACGCCTTTTTCATCAGCATGGAAAAACCGCAGCGGCTTCCCAAGTTGATCGGCCTTAGGCCTTTTTCGCGCCGAAAGCACCGAAACGGTCGGCGAACTTCTGAACGCGACCACCGGTGTCCAGAGTCTTCTGCTTACCGGTGTAGAACGGGTGGCATTCGTTGCAAACGTCGATCGCCAGGGCTTTGCCGAAGGTCGAACGGGTTTCGAACTTGTTGCCGCAGCTGCAGGTAACAGCAACTGCCGGGTATTCTGGATGGATATCAGCTTTCATGGTGTTTTCCTCGGGCTAGCGTGCCGCCACCCAACACTATTGTTGAATACCGCACGTAATTAGGCCGCGGATTCTACCAGACAATCCCATTCACGCAAGCTGTCCCTCAAACCAGTCGTCTGCTAGGCTCCCGCCCCAATACGCGATCCCCTGTGGGAGCGGGCTTGCTCGCGAAAGCGGTGTGTCAGACGACTTGAATGCCGACTGGCACACCGCTTTCGCGAGCAAGCCCGCTCCCACAAGTTATGTGCCAAACCCCATATTGCCTGTTTATCGAGATCCCCCCGCGTGCCCGACGCCATTCTGCGCCTCGCCCTGCCTTCGCCCCTGCGCCGCCTGTTCGACTACCGCGCTCCGGCCGGCGTCCTGCGCGCCCAGTTGCACCCTGGCATGCGCCTGCGGGTGCCGTTCGGCCGGCGCGAGATGATCGGGATCCTGGTGGAGGTCACCAACACCAGCGAGGTGCCGGCCGAGAAACTCAAGCCGGCCCTGGCCCTGCTCGATGCCACGCCACCGCTGCCGCCCGCGCTGTTCAAGCTGTGCCTGTGGACGTCCCAGTATTATCAGCACAGCCTCGGCGACACCTTGAGCTGGGCTCTGCCGGTTCTGCTGCGCCAGGGTGAGCTGGCCGAAGCACGCCAGGAACGCTTCTGGTCCGCCGCGCCGGGCGCCAGCCTCGATGATCCGCGCATCGCCCGAGCCCCGCGCCAGCGCGAAGCCCTGGCCACGCTGGCCCAGCATACTCACGGCGTCGCCCATCAGTTGTTGAGCAAACTGATGCTGAGCAAGGACAGCCTGGATTTGCTGCTGGCCAAAGACCTGGTGCAGGTCGAGATCCGCCGGCACGCCCCCGGTGCACGCCACGAACACTGGCTGGCACAACCGGAACTCCCGCTGAACCCGGAGCAACGCGCCGCCTATGAGGCGATTCGGGCCGGGTTCGACAGCTATCACGCGTTCCTGTTGGCCGGCGTCACCGGCAGCGGCAAGACCGAAGTCTATTTACAGTTGATCCGCGAAACCCTCGAGGCCGGCAAGCAGGCGCTGGTGTTGATCCCGGAAATCAACCTCGGCCCGCAGACCCTGGCGCGCTTCGAACAGCGTTTCAATGCCCGCATCGCGTTGATCCATTCGGCGGTCAATGACCGGGAACGCCTCGATGCCTGGCTGGCCGCCCGGGACGGTGAGGCCGACATTATTATCGGCACCCGCTCGGCACTGTTCACGCCGATGAAAAACCCCGGCCTGATCATCATCGACGAAGAGCACGACGGCTCCTATAAACAGCAGGAAGGCTTGCGCTACCACGCCCGCGATCTGGCGCTGGTGCGGGCGCGACAGGAAAACATCCCGATTGTCCTCGGCTCCGCCACCCCTTCGCTGGAAAGCCTGCACAACGCCTACACCGGCCGGTACGGGCTGCTGCGCCTGAATGAGCGCGCCGGTGGGGCCAAACAGCCGCGCTTCCTGCGCCTGGACGTGAAAAGCCGCCCGCTGGACAGCGGCATCTCCGGCCCCATGCAACAAGCCATCGGCCAGACCCTGGCCGCCGGGCAACAAGTCCTGGTGTTCCTCAACCGCCGCGGCTTCGCCCCGACCCTGCTGTGCCATGACTGCGGCTGGATGTCCGAGTGCCAGCGTTGCGATGCGCGGATGACCGTGCATCAACGTTACGGTGAATTGCGCTGCCATCATTGCGGCTACGTCGAGCGCGTGCCGCGCCAGTGCCCGAAGTGCAACAAGGTCGATTTGCGCCCCGTGGGCGCCGGCACCGAACGGGCCGAGGAGCGCCTGGCGATTCTGTTCCCGGACTATCCGGTGCTGCGGGTCGACCGTGACAGCACGTCGCGCAAGGACGCGATGAACCAGTTGTTCGCCACCATTCAAAAAGGTCAGCCGTGCATTTTGATCGGCACGCAAATGCTTGCCAAAGGCCACCACTTTCCACGGGTGACGCTGGTGTCGATCCTCGACGCCGACGGTGGTCTGTTTTCCGGTGATTTCCGCGCCAGCGAGCGCATGGCGCAGTTGATCGTCCAGGTCGCCGGCCGCGCAGGCCGCGCTGAGGAGCCGGGCAAAGTGATTATCCAGACGCACCTGGCCGACCATCCGCTGCTGGTACAACTGACCGAGCAGGGCTATTTCGCCTTCGCCGAACAGGCCTTGAGCGAACGCCGTGCGGCCGGGTTGCCGCCGTTTGCACACCTGGCGTTGTTGCGGGCCGAGGCGCACAAACCGGGTCAGGCCGAAGGCTTCCTGGATGAGGCGTGCAGCGAGGCGGAGCGTTTGCTGACCGAACAAAACCTGACCGGCATTGAGTTGCTGGGGCCAGTACCGGCACCGATGGAGCGCCGGGCCGGGCGCTATCGTGCGCAGCTGTTGTTGCAGGCTACGGCGCGGGCACCGTTGCATCGATTGCTGGCCAGTTGGTTGTTGGTGCTGGAGCAGATACCGAGCGGGCGGGCGGTGCGCTGGTCTTTGGATGTTGATCCCGTAGATCTATATTGATTTTGAGATCGCTTTCGCGAGCAAGCCCGCTCCCACAATGGTATTTCAGTGGGCATACAATTTGTGTCCACCACAAAACCTGTGGGAGCGGGCTTGCTCGCGAAGGGGCCCTAATTGTCACCACACATCCACATCCTGCCTGCTAAGGTTGGCAAGCCCGTCTTCGCAACGGATAATGCCCAGTTTTTCCACCAGCGCATGATGCGCCGCCGCGCCTGCGGTCGAAAGAGAAGACCATGAAAGACACCATTCGCCAGCTGATCCAGCAAGCCATCGCCCAACTCGTCAACGAAGGTGTGTTGCCTGAAGGCCTGTCGCCGGCGATCCAGGTGGAAAACTCCCGCGACAAGAAAAACGGTGACTTCGCCAGCAACATTGCAATGATGCTGGCCAAGCCGGCCGGCATGAAGCCGCGCGACCTGGCGGAAAAAATCATTGCCGCGCTGCCGGCTGACGAAAACGTCTCCAAGACTGAAATCGCCGGCCCTGGCTTCCTGAACTTCTTCCAGAACACCGATGCCCTGGCCTCACGCATGGACGCCGCCCTGGCCGACGCCCACATCGGCGTACGCAAGGCCGGTCCGGTGCAGCGCACCGTAGTCGACCTGTCGGCACCGAACCTGGCCAAAGAGATGCACGTCGGCCACTTGCGCTCGACCATCATCGGCGACGGCGTGGCCCGGGTCCTGGAATTTCTCGGCGATACCGTGATCCGTCAGAACCACGTCGGCGACTGGGGCACCCAGTTCGGCATGCTGATGGCTTACCTGCAGGAAAACCCGATCACCAGCGACGAGCTGTCGGACCTGGAGAACTTCTACCGCGCCGCCAAGCAACGCTTCGACGAATCCGAAGAGTTCGCCGACCGCGCCCGTGGCCTGGTGGTCAAGCTGCAGGCCGGCGATGCCGACTGCCTGGCGTTGTGGACCAAATTCAAGGACATTTCGCTGTCCCACTGCCAGAAGATCTACGAGCTGCTCAACGTCAAACTGACCATGGCCGACGTAATGGGCGAAAGCGCCTACAACGACGACCTGATCAACGTGGTCAACGACTTGAAGGCGGCAGGCATGCTGGTCGAGAGCAACGGCGCCCAGTGCGTGTTCCTCGACGAGTTCAAGAATGCCGACGGCGACCCGCTGCCGGTGATCATCGTCAAGGCTGACGGCGGTTACCTCTACGCCACCACCGACCTGGCCGCCGTGCGCTACCGCAGCGGCAAGCTCAAGGCTGATCGCGCACTGTACTTCGTCGACCAGCGCCAGGCCCTGCACTTCCAGCAAGTGTTCGCCGTGGCGCGCAAGGCCGGCTTCGTGACCCATCCGATGGAAATGGAACACATGGGCTTCGGCACCATGAACGGCGCTGACGGCCGTCCGTTCAAGACCCGTGATGGCGGCACCGTGAAGCTGATCGACCTGCTGACCGAAGCCCGGGAGCGCGCCTACACCCTGGTCAAGGACAAGAACCCGGAGCTGGCCGAAGCCGAGCTGCGCAACATCGCCAAGGTCGTGGGCATCGGCGCAGTGAAATACGCCGACCTGTCCAAGCACCGCACCAGCGACTACAGCTTCAACTTCGACCTGATGCTGAACTTCGAAGGCAACACCGCGCCGTACCTGCTGTACGCCTACACCCGCGTGGCCGGTGTGTTCCGCAAACTCGGCAAGGACTTCAGCGAAGTCGAAGGCCAGATCGTTCTCGAAGCGGCTCACGAGCTGGAGCTGGCAGCGAAACTGGCACAGTTCGGCGAAGTGCTGAACAACGTGTCGGAGAAAGGCACGCCGCACATTCTCTGCACTTACCTGTACGACGTCGCCGGCCTGTTCTCCAGCTTCTACGAGAACTGCCCGATTCTCGCCGCCGATACCCCGGCACAAATGCAGAGCCGTCTGCGCCTCGCCGCGCTGACCGGGCGCACACTCAAGCAAGGCCTGGAACTCTTGGGCCTGGAAACTCTGGAGCGTATGTAAGTTGGCTGCCAAGAAAAAACCTGCACCCAAACGTGGCGCCAGCCGTTACCAAGCTCCTGCAAAGCAACCGATCCCGGGTTGGTTGTGGATGGCGATCGGCCTGACGGTCGGCGCCTTCATCGTGTTCCTGATGAAACTGGAGCCGGGCAAAGGCAGCGACACGGTCAAGCGTGAAAAGGTCGAGCAACAGCAGAAAGCCGGCAAGATCGCCGAGGCCAACAAGACCCCGCCGAGCCCGACGCAACCGGTGAAACCGAAGTACGACTTCTACACCTTGCTGCCAGAGTCGGAAGTCATCGTGCCGCCCGATGCCGTGCCGGAAAAAACCCTGCCGACGCCGCAAGTGCCGGCCATTCCGACGACACCGGTCACGCCGGCCGAAGCGGCGAAGATCGACACGGCTCGCGCCCAGGCAGCCCTGGCCGGGATCACGCCTCCGCCAGCGCCGCCGGTCAAAGCGGCGCCGGTGACCAGGTTCTTCCTGCAAGCCGGTTCGTTCCGCAAGGAGGCTGACGCGGACAAGGTTCGGGCGCAGATCATCTTGCTGGGCCAGGCTGTCTCGGTCGAGTCCGGCACGGTGAAGGACGAAACCTGGTATCGGGTGCTGGTCGGTCCGTTCAGCAACCGTGAACAACTGACCACCGCCCAGAAACAACTGGCCGGCGCAGGCTTCAGCAATCTGTTGTTACAACAACGCCAGAGCCGCTGATCGACTGCCACAGGCACCGCGTCATCGTTCTTCGCGAGCAAGCCCGCTCCCACATTCGAGCGCAATCCAATGTGGGAGCGGGCTTGCTCGCGAAGGGGCCCCGGCAAACACCACCGCCCCCATCTGGCTCACACCACTCGTCCCCTCTCTCACCTTACAGTTGAAATCCACTCCACCACCCCCATATGAATGGGCATAAGGCATTTTCGCCCCGCTGCGTGGAGACTCTCCCCTTGACCACCATCGTTTCAGTTCGCCGCCACGGCAAAGTCGTCATGGGCGGCGACGGCCAGGTTTCTCTTGGTAATACCGTGATGAAAGGCAACGCGAAAAAAGTTCGTCGCCTGTACCACGGCCAGGTCATCGCCGGTTTTGCCGGCGCCACCGCTGACGCCTTTACCCTCTTCGAACGCTTCGAAGGCCAGCTTGAAAAGCATCAGGGCCACCTGGTTCGCGCCGCCGTCGAACTCGCCAAAGAGTGGCGCACCGACCGCTCCCTGAGCCGCCTCGAAGCGATGCTTGCGGTCGCCAACAAAGATGCGTCCCTGATCATCACCGGTAACGGCGATGTGGTTGAACCGGAAGAAGGCCTGATCGCCATGGGTTCCGGTGGCGCCTACGCCCAGGCCGCCGCCAGCGCGCTGCTGAAAAAGACCGACCTGTCGGCCCGGGAAATCGTCGAAACCGCCCTCGGTATCGCCGGCGACATCTGCGTATTCACCAACCACACCCAGACCATTGAGGAGCAGGACTGCGCCGAGTAAGCCCGTGCAGCCATCGCACCACGGCTCATTCTTGCTTGAGGTCCACTGAATATTATGTCTATGACTCCCCGCGAAATCGTCCACGAACTCAACCGCCACATCATCGGCCAGGACGATGCCAAGCGCGCCGTCGCCATTGCCCTGCGCAACCGCTGGCGCCGCATGCAGCTGCCTGAAGAGCTGCGCGTTGAAGTCACGCCAAAGAACATCCTGATGATCGGCCCGACCGGTGTCGGTAAAACCGAGATCGCCCGTCGCCTGGCCAAACTGGCCAATGCGCCGTTCATCAAGGTCGAAGCGACCAAGTTCACCGAAGTCGGCTATGTCGGCCGCGATGTCGAATCGATCATTCGTGACCTGGCCGATGCGGCGATCAAGCTGCTGCGCGAACAGGAAATCGTCAAGGTTCGCCACCGCGCCGAAGACGCCGCCGAAGAGCGCATCCTCGATGCCCTGCTGCCACCGGCACGCATGGGCTTCAGCAGCGACGATGCCCCGACTGCCGATTCCAACACCCGCCAGCTGTTCCGCAAGCGCCTGCGCGAAGGCCAGCTGGATGACAAGGAGATCGAAATCGAAGTCGCCGAAATGGCCGGCGTCGATATCTCCGCGCCACCGGGCATGGAAGAAATGACCAACCAGCTGCAAAGCCTGTTCGCCAACATCGGCAAGGGCAAGCGCAAGAGCCGCAAGCTCAAGGTCAAGGAAGCACTGAAACTGGTGCGCGACGAAGAAGCCAGCCGCCTGGTCAACGATGAAGAGTTGAAAGCCAAGGCCCTGGAAGCGGTCGAGCAGCACGGCATCGTGTTCATCGACGAAATCGACAAGGTCGCCAAGCGTGGCAATTCCGGTGGCGTCGATGTGTCTCGCGAAGGTGTGCAGCGTGACTTGCTGCCGCTGATCGAAGGCTGCACCGTCAACACCAAACTGGGCATGGTCAAGACTGACCACATCCTGTTCATTGCTTCCGGTGCCTTCCACCTGAGCAAGCCGAGCGACCTGGTGCCCGAGCTGCAAGGCCGTCTGCCGATCCGTGTCGAACTCAAGGCCCTTTCGCCGGAGGACTTCGAACGCATCCTCAGCGAGCCTCACGCCTCGCTTACCGAGCAATATTGCGCCCTGTTGAAAACCGAAGGCCTGGGCATCGAGTTCCAGCCGAGCGGCATCAAGCGCATCGCGGAGATCGCCTGGCAGGTCAACGAGAAAACCGAAAACATCGGTGCCCGTCGCCTGCACACCCTGCTCGAGCGCCTGCTCGAAGAGGTGTCGTTCAGCGCCGGCGATCTGGCCAGTGTCCATGACGACAAGGTGATCCTGATCGACGCCGACTACGTCAACAGCCACTTGGGCGAATTGGCGCAGAACGAAGACCTGTCCCGTTATATCCTGTAAGCAACTCTTACAGCGATAGAGAACCTGTGGGAGCGAGCTTGCTCGCGATGAGGCCATCTCATTCGATACTCATGTTGAATGTGATACCGCTATCGCGAGCAAGCTCGCTCCCGCAAGGATCTCCACAAAGCGGACATCCGGTCATGATCCCCACCGACATCAAGCTGCACAAAGCCTCGAAAACCCTGACGCTGAAATACGCGTCCGGCGAGGAATACACCCTGGCCGCCGAGTTCCTGCGCGTGCACTCTCCTTCCGCCGAGGTCCAGGGCCACGGCAAACCCATCCTGCAATTTGGCAAGATCAACGTAGGCCTGACCAAGGTAGAACCGGCCGGTCAGTACGCACTGAAACTGACCTTCGACGATGGCCACGACAGCGGCCTGTTCACCTGGGAATACCTCTACGAACTGGCGCGACGTTATGACGCACTCTGGGACGATTATCTGGCCGAGCTCAAAGCCGCCGGAAAAACCCGCGACCCGAACGAATCTGTCGTCAAGCTGATGCTCTAGCCTGAGCCTCTTGCTCTTTAGAGGGCATTTTCTAATTTCATCTGTTTGAATGCTCCGCTTCAGGGCCGCCGATTGGCCTGCTTGCGAAAAAAATTAAACTCGGGTAACCAATGGAACTGGCAAGTTCCCTGCAGTGCTCTCTGCGAACTAAAAGCAGCGATGCAGTATTAACGGTCACCCCGAGCAGTAGTACCAGGCATTGACTGTGTGACTACACAGCAGGACCCGGTACTCGTCTCAGGACAATGGAGCGTCGTAGATGAGTAACAAGAATAACGATGACTTGAAGTATCAGGCCTCGGAAAACACCTTGGGACTGAATCCTGTCGTTGGGCTGCGTGGAAAGGATCTACTGGCTTCTGCTCGAATGGTGCTCAGACAGGCCATCAAACAGCCGGTGCACAGCGCCCGGCATGTCGCGCATTTTGGCCTTGAACTCAAAAACGTGCTGTTCGGCAAATCCGAACTGCAACCCAATAGCGATGACCGTCGCTTTCTCGACCCGGCATGGAGCCAGAACCCGCTCTACAAACGTTATCTGCAAACTTATCTGGCGTGGCGCAAGGAACTCCACGACTGGATCGGCGACAGTAATCTTTCGCCCAAGGACGTCGCCCGCGGGCACTTCGTGATCAACCTCATGACCGAAGCCATGGCCCCGACCAACACGGCGGCCAACCCGGCGGCGGTCAAGCGCTTCTTCGAAACCGGCGGCAAAAGCCTGCTCGACGGTCTCTCGCATCTGGCCAAGGACATAGTGCACAACGGCGGCATGCCGAGCCAGGTCAACATGGGCGCGTTCGAGGTCGGCAAGAGCCTGGGCGTAACCGAAGGGGCGGTGGTGTTCCGCAACGATGTGTTGGAGCTGATCCAGTACAAGCCGATTACCGAACAGGTCTATGAGCGTCCATTGTTGGTGGTACCACCGCAGATCAACAAGTTCTACGTTTTCGACCTGAGCCCGGAAAAGAGCCTGGCGCGCTTCTGCCTGCGCAGCAACGTGCAAACCTTCATCGTCAGCTGGCGCAACCCCACCAAAGAGCAGCGCGAGTGGGGCCTGTCGACCTACATCGAAGCGCTCAAGGAAGCGGTCGATGTGGTCACCGCCATCACCGGCAGCAAAGACGTGAACATGCTCGGCGCCTGTTCCGGTGGCATCACCTGCACCGCGCTGCTGGGCCACTACGCGGCAATCGGCGAGAACAAGGTCAACGCCCTGACCTTGCTGGTGAGCGTGCTGGACACCACCCTGGACAGTGACGTCGCACTGTTCGTCGACGAACAAACCCTCGAAACCGCCAAGCGCCACTCGTATCAGGCCGGTGTGCTCGAAGGCAAGGACATGGCCAAGGTCTTCGCCTGGATGCGCCCCAACGATCTGATCTGGAACTACTGGGTCAACAACTACCTGCTGGGCAACGAACCACCGGTTTTCGACATTCTGTTCTGGAACAATGACACCACGCGGTTACCCGCGGCGTTCCACGGCGACCTGATCGAAATGTTCAAAAGCAATCCATTGATTCGCCCGAATGCACTGGAAGTGTGCGGTACGCCGATTGACCTGAAACAGGTAACTGCCGACATCTTTTCCCTGGCCGGCACCAGTGACCACATCACGCCATGGAAATCCTGCTACAAGTCGGCGCAATTGTTCGGCGGCAACGTTGAATTCGTGCTGTCCAGCAGCGGGCATATCCAGAGCATCCTCAACCCGCCGGGCAATCCGAAATCCCGTTACATGACCAGCACCGAAATGGCCGCCACTGCCGAGGAATGGCAAGAGAATTCCACCAAGCACACCGATTCATGGTGGTTGCACTGGCAGGCCTGGCAGGCGCAGCGTTCGGGCAACCTGAAAAAAGCACCGACGAAACTCGGCAACAAGGCCTACCCGGAGGGGGAAGCCGCACCGGGCACTTACGTGCATGAGCGGTAACTGACACACCTCATCCTCCTGTGGGAGCGGGCTTGCTCGCGAAAGCAATTGATCATTCAACATGGATGTCGATTGACCTGGCGCTTTCGCGAGCAAGCCCGCTCCCACATGGGGATCGAGGAAGAATTCAAGAGAGCGACCCACAGGGCCTGAAGCATGCCGCAACCCTTCATTTTTCGTACCGTCGACCTGGATGGCCAGACGCTCCGCACGGCGGTACGCCCCGGCAAGCCTCACTTGACGCCCCTGCTGATTTTCAACGGCATCGGCGCCAACCTGGAGCTGGTGTTCCCGTTCGTCGCGGCGCTGGATCCGGACCTGGAAGTCATCTGCTTCGACGTACCCGGTGTCGGCGGTTCGTCGACGCCGAACCGGCCATATCGTTTTCCGGGGCTGGCGAAACTCACGGCACGGATGCTCGACTATCTCGACTACGGACAGGTCAACATCATCGGCGTGTCCTGGGGTGGCGCGCTGGCCCAGCAGTTCGCTTACGACTATCCGGAGCGCTGCAAGAAACTCGTGCTGGCCGCGACGGCAGCCGGTGCGGTGATGGTACCGGGCAAACCTAAAGTGTTGTGGATGATGGCCAGCCCTCGGCGTTACATCCAGCCATCCCACGTGATCCGCATTGCGCCGATGATCTACGGTGGCTCGTTCCGTCGCGACCCGACGCTGGCCGCGAGCCATGCGGCCAAGGTGCGCTCAGCGGGCAAGCTCGGTTACTACTGGCAGCTGTTCGCCGGCCTCGGCTGGACCAGCATTCACTGGCTGCACAAGATCCGCCAGCCGACCCTGGTACTGGCCGGCGATGACGATCCGCTGATCCCGTTGATCAACATGCGCTTGCTGGCCTGCCGGATTCCCAACGCCCAATTGCACATCATCGATGACGGGCATTTGTTCTTGATCACCCGGGCCGAAGCGGTGGCCCCGATCATCATGAAATTCCTGGAAGAGGAGCGCCAACGCGCGGTGATGCATCCGCGTCCGGCGCCATTGGGCGGCTAAACAGCTGCATCAGCGGTTGGCAGGACGCCACGCCGCGCAACAACCCGTTACAGCGTCTATGGTGTTCTGGTTCGGTGTGTTTGTTTTTAGCCTGAAGACGAAGGAGTGTTGACTCATGCGCGAGAAACCAGCGAGGGATTCCTTACCGACTCCCGCCGCGTTCATCAATGCACAGAATGCGATTACCGGCCTGCGCGGCCGGGATCTGTTGTCGACCCTGCGCAGTGTGGCCGCCCATGGCTTGCGCAATCCGCTGCACAGCGCCCGGCATGCCCTCAAACTCGGCGGTCAGCTTGGCCGTGTGCTGCTGGGTGAAACCCTGCACCCGACCAACCCGCAGGACGCTCGCTTCGCCGACCCGGCGTGGAGCCTCAACCCGTTTTATCGCCGTAGCCTGCAGGCCTATCTGAGCTGGCAGAAACAGGTCAAAAGCTGGATCGACGAGAGCAACATGAGCCCGGACGACCGTGCCCGCGCCCACTTCGCTTTCGCCTTGCTCAACGACGCCGTATCGCCATCCAACACCCTGCTCAATCCACTGGCGGTCAAGGAACTGTTCAATTCCGGTGGCAACAGCCTGGTGCGTGGCATCAGCCATTTGGTGGACGATCTGCTGCACAACGATGGCCTGCCCCGACAAGTCACCAAGCAAGCGTTCGAGGTTGGCAAGACGGTCGCCACCACCACCGGTGCCGTGGTGTTTCGCAACGAGCTGCTGGAGTTGATCCAGTACAAGCCGATGAGCGAAAAGCAGTATTCCAAGCCCCTGCTGGTGGTACCGCCGCAAATCAACAAGTACTACATTTTCGACCTGAGCCCGCACAACAGCTTCGTCCAGTACGCCTTGAAAAACGGCCTGCAAACCTTCGTGATCAGTTGGCGCAACCCCGATGTGCGTCACCGCGAATGGGGGCTCTCGACCTACGTGGAAGCCGTGGAAGAGGCCATGAATGTGTGCCGGGCGATCACCGGTGCACGCGAGGTCAACCTGATGGGCGCTTGCGCCGGCGGGCTGACCATTGCCGCGCTGCAGGGTCATTTGCAGGCCAAGCGGCAGTTGCGCAGGGTGTCCAGCGCGACTTATCTGGTGAGCCTGCTCGACAGCGAGCTGGACAGTCCAGCTACACTGTTCGCCGACGAACAGACCCTCGAGGCCGCCAAGCGCCGCTCCTATCAGCGGGGTGTACTGGACGGCCGCGACATGGCCAAGGTCTTCGCCTGGATGCGTCCCAACGATTTGATCTGGAGCTACTTCGTTAACAACTACCTGTTGGGCAAAGAGCCACCGGCGTTCGACATCCTCTACTGGAACAACGACAACACGCGCCTGCCGGCGGCCCTGCATGGCGACCTGCTGGACTTCTTCAAGCACAACCCGCTGACCCACCCGGGCGGACTGGAAGTGTGTGGTACGCCGATCGATTTGCAGAAGGTCACCGTCGACAGCTTCAGCGTCGCCGGCATCAACGATCACATCACGCCGTGGGATGCGGTGTATCGCTCGACGCTGCTGCTCGGTGGCGAACGGCGCTTCGTACTGTCCAACAGCGGTCATGTGCAGAGCATTCTCAACCCACCGAGCAACCCGAAAGCCAACTACGTCGAGAGCGGCAAACTGAGCAGCGACCCCCGCGCCTGGTACTACGATGCCAAGCGTGTCGACGGCAGTTGGTGGACCCAATGGCTGAGCTGGATTCAGGAACGCTCCGGTGTGCAGAAGGACACCCACATGGCGCTCGGCAACCAGAACTACCCACCGATGGAGGCAGCACCCGGTACTTACGTGCGCGTGCGCTGACGTTCAACGAGCCACGGCCTCTGTCGGCCGTGGCAAGACCCGATCATTAAGAAGACTGGATGAAAACCCGCGACCGGATCCTCGAATGTGCCCTGCAGTTGTTCAACCAAAAGGGCGAACCGAATGTCTCCACCATGGAAGTTGCCAATGAAATGGGCATCAGCCCAGGCAACCTCTACTACCACTTCCACGGCAAGGAACCGCTGATTCTTGGGCTGTTCGAGCGTTTTCAGGGCGAACTGGCCCCCTTGCTCGATCCACCGGCCGATGTCGAACTGGCGCCGGAGGACTACTGGCTGTTCCTGCACCTGATCGTCGAGCGCCTGTCCCACTACCGGTTTCTGTTCCAGGACCTGTCGAACCTCGCCGGACGTCTGCCGAAACTGGCCAAGGGCATTCGCAATCTGCTCAATGCACTCAAGCGCACACTGGCGTCGCTGCTGGCACGATTGCAGGCGCAAGGGTTGCTGGTCAGCGATACCCAGGCACTGGGGCAGCTGGTGGAACAGATCACCATGACGCTGCTGTTTTCACTGGACTATCAGCGGATTCTCGATCGCGAAGGCGAGGTGCGGCTGGTGGTTTACCAGATCATGATGCTGGTGGCGCCACACTTGCTGCCGTCGATCAAGGCTGCGACCGAACAGATGGCGATGGAATATCTGGAGGACCACGATTAACCCTGCCCCCTACCCTGTGGGAGCGAGCTTGCTCGCGATGACGGCGTCTCGGTCAACATCAATGCTGGATCTGATGGCCTCATCGCGAGCAAGCTCGCTCCCACAGTGGATCTTTGTTGTTTTCGAGAATGCACTCACAAACAAAAACGCCCGGCCTGTGAAGGCCGGGCGTTTTCTTGAGCCCTGAAAATCAGGACTGACTGGTTGGCGTCGATGGAGCTGGCGCGGCAGTCGGGGTGACAGCAGGGGTTGGCGCGGTCGCGGAGTTCGATACGCTGACCGGAGCTGCCGGCGTTGCCGGTTTGGCAGCTGCCACTGCTGGTTTTGGCGCGGCGGCTTTTGGAGCTGCCGGCTTCTTCACTGCAGGTTTTTTCGCAACAGCAGGCTTGGCTGCCGGTTTGGCCGCTGCAGTTTTTGCTGCAGGCTTGGCGGCCGGTTTAGCCGCTGGTTTGGCGACGGCTTTGGCGGCGGCTGGTTTGGCCGCTGCAGTTTTAGCCGCAGGCTTGGCAGCAGGTTTAGCCGCCGCTTTTGCCAGTGGCTTGGCAGCCGTTTTGGCGGCCGGTTTAGCAGCAGGCTTGGCTGCTGCGGTTTTCGCCGCAACAGGCGCAACCTTGGCACCGGTCAGTTTTTCGATTTGCTTGGTCAGGGTATCGACCTTGCTGTGCAGTGCTTTGACCTCGTTGCGGCTCGGTACGCCCAGACGCGAAATGGCACTGTTCAGACGCTTGTCGAAAGCCCCTTCCAGTTCATCCCACTTGCCCAGTGCACGATCTTTCACGCCGCTGATGCGCGATTTGGCCGAAGAAGCGGTGTCCTTGGCGGCGTCGACTGTCTTGCCAACAGCGCTTTTGGTGAGCTTCTCGGCTTTCTCGCCGTCCTTTACCAATGCATCGAAGAGCTTGCTGCCGTCAGTGTCGATCTTCGAGTACACGCCTAAGCCAGCCAGCCAGATTTTGCGGGAGTAGTCTTCGACTTTCCCGATCCACGAGCTGCCTTCTTTTTCAGTATTCTTTTTGCCAGCCATCCCGTTCTCCTTAAGATTTACGCGCGACACGTTCGAGCAATGCCGTCAGCTCATCGAGCTTAGCAGAGAGTGTCTCAACGTCATGTTTAGACGGAATGCCGATACGATTCAAGGCACTTGCGACACGCGTGTCGAACGCCTTCTCGACCCTGTCGAGTTGAACTTCGACCTTGCCTTTGAAAGTGCTCACTTCACTCTTGGCTTCATCGATCTCGGCATTCGCCGCTTCAAGTTTCTCAGCGACTACTTTTTTGCCTTTCTTTTCAACAACCTGACCAGCCTTGATCAGTTCTTGAAAGTACTCGCCGCCCTCTTGGCCGACCTTGGTGTAGGCACCCAGGCCTGCCAGCCAGATCTTGCGGGCATAGGATTTGACGTCACTCAGCGTGCTCGTCGTTGCGTCGGTTTTTTTCTTCACAATAACTTTGGCCATGGTGCACCTCACGCGCAGAAGGTTTGAGGAACTGCCCGGATAAGTGTCGGGCTCTGGCACAAAGTAGGGAGAAAAATTAGAAACGGCACCCTAACAACTGACATAAACCTTTGAGAGCACCGCAAACTGAATGTGGGAGCGGGCTTGCTCGCGAAGGCGGTGGGTCAGTTGATAAAAATCTCACTGACCCACCGCCTTCGCGAGCAAGCCCGCTACCACAGGGGATCTCATTTCAAGCAGAAAATCAGACCAGGACCTTGTCCAGCGCCTTTTCGATTTCCGCCTTGATCATGCCGCTCATGGCCGACATCATCAGGCCCAGTTCCACATCGACGCGAATCGAGTCCTCGGCGACATGCACCGCGCCCTTCACACCCGAGCGCTTGAGGTTCAGGGTGTCGCCGGACCACTGCGGCTCCAGGCCATATTGATCGGAAAGTTTCTGCGCCAGCTTGTCGGCCTTTTCGCGAGCCGCTGCCTTACCCAGGCCATGGGCACGTTCAACACTAATATGGGCCATCAAATGACTCCTGCTTTATGGGTGCTTTCCCGAGGCATCTTGACCTCTGCTGCGTCAAAACGTCCCGATGGTTGCCCATCTTACCTTCAGCCTTGCCAAGACAAAGCATGCCTTGGGGATTAGAATGTCGCGCATTCTCTTTTGGTGACAGCGATATGACTGATCAGCGCAAAGGCAGCGATGCCGAACCCACCACTCACTTCGGCTTCAAAAACGTCCCGGAAAGCCAGAAAGCGGAAAAAGTCGCTGAGGTTTTCCACTCGGTAGCCGCCAAGTACGACCTGATGAACGACCTTCTGTCGGGCGGCATGCACCGTCTGTGGAAGCGTTTCGCGATCGAACTGTCCGGCGTTCGTACCGGCAACCGCGTGCTGGACATCGCCGGCGGCACTGGCGACCTGACCAGAAAATTCTCGCACCTGGTCGGCCCGACCGGCCAGGTCGTATTGGCCGACATCAACGAGTCCATGCTCAAGGTCGGCCGTGACCGCCTGCTGGACCTGGGTGTGGCCGGCAACGTCGAATTCGTCCAGGCCGATGCGGAAAAACTGCCGTTCCCGGACAACCATTTCGACTGCGTGACCATCGCCTTCGGCCTGCGCAACGTGACCCACAAGGAAGATGCCCTGCGCTCGATGCTGCGCGTGCTCAAGCCGGGTGGCCGTTTGCTGGTGCTGGAGTTCTCCAAGCCGACCAACGCGCTGATGTCCAAGGCCTACGACGCCTACTCGTTCGCCTTCATGCCGCTGATGGGCAAGCTGATCACCAACGACTCGGAAAGCTATCGCTACCTGGCCGAATCGATCCGCATGCACCCGAACCAGGAAACCCTGAAGTCGATGATGGTCGAGGCCGGCTTCGACCGCGTGACCTATCACAACATGACCGCAGGCATCGTTGCCCTGCACCGCGGCATCAAGCCCTGATGCTGCTCGCCGGGCTGCTGGCCAGCGTTGAACTCGGCCTGAACCGGGTGCTGCGTCTCGACAGCACGGCGCTGCCACGGCTGGCGCATTTGAGCGGCAGAGTGATTGCCGTCGATTGCCGCAGCCCGGCGCTGCAACTGTTCATCCTGCCCAGCGACGAAGGCCTGATGCTCGCCTCCCAGTGGGAAACCGGCGCCGACTGCACCTTGCGTGCACCGGCCTCGAGCCTGTTGAAACTGGCAATGAGCAAGGACAAGGCTGCCGTCCTGCACAGCCCGGAAGTCGAGCTCGACGGCGACAGCGGTGTGCTTCTGGAACTGGCGGCGATCCTTCAGGACCTCGAACTGGACTGGGAGTACGAACTCTCGCGCTGGCTCGGCCCGGTGGCCACGCAATTGGTCGGCGGTCACCTGCGCAGCCGCGCCCGCTGGTATCAGCAAGGGTTCGCCAGCCTGGGCCAGAACCTCGGCGAATACCTGGCCGAAGAATCGCGCACCCTTGTCGGTCAGCGCGAAGCTGAAGCCCGATTCAGTGAACTGGACCAGATCAAACTCGATCTGGAACGTCTCGAGGCGCGTTTCGAGCGCCTTTCCCGATCCCTCGACCCAAGCGATAACGCATGAAGCTGCTTGCCGTCCGCCGTTTGTTGCGCATCCAGCGCGTCGTGATCCGCTACCGCCTCGATGACCTGCTGTTCGCCCTGCCACTGCCCTGGTTTCTGCGGGCGCTGCGTTACGCATTGCCGTGGCGCTGGTTCCCGCGCAAGACCCTGGACCTGAGCCGTGGCGCGCGCTTGCGCCTGGCGCTGCAGGACCTGGGGCCGATTTTCATCAAGTTCGGGCAGATCCTCTCCACCCGTCGCGACCTGCTGCCGGAAGACATCGCCGATGAGCTGATGATGTTGCAGGACCGCGTGCCGCCGTTCGATTCGCAGGTGTCGGTCAAGCTGATCGAAGAACAGCTCGGCAGGAAAATCAGCGACGTGTTCAGCCGTTTCGATGTCGAGCCGCTGGCCTCGGCCTCGGTGGCGCAAGTGCATGCCGCGCAGCTGAAAACCGGTGAAGAGGTGGTGGTCAAAGTGATCCGGCCGGGCCTCAAGCCGGTGATCGCCCAAGACCTGGCGTGGCTGTTCATCCTCGCCCGTGCCGCCGAAAAACTCTCGGCCGATGCGCGCCTGCTGCACCCGGTGGACGTGGTCAGCGACTACGAAAAAACCATCTACGACGAGCTCGACCTGCTGCGCGAGGCCGCCAACGCCAGCCAGTTGAAGCGCAACTTCGACGGCTCGCCGCTGCTGTATGTACCGCAAGTGTATTGGGACTGGTGCCGGCCTAAAGTGCTGGTGATGGAGCGCATCTACGGTATTCAGGTCACCGACCTGGCAACCCTGGCCGACCAGCGCACCGACATGAAAATGCTTGCCGAACGCGGCGTGGAAATCTTCTTCACCCAGGTGTTCCGCGACAGTTTCTTCCATGCCGACATGCACCCGGGCAACATCTTCGTCAGCACCGTGAACCCGTGGAGCCCGCAGTACATTGCGATCGACTGCGGCATCGTCGGCAGCCTGACCCCGGAAGACCAGGACTACCTGGCACGCAACCTGTTCGCCTTCTTCAAGCGCGATTACCGGCGCGTGGCGCAGTTGCACATCGATTCGGGCTGGGTGCCGGCGGAAACCAAACTCAACGAATTCGAAGCAGCGATCCGTACCGTGTGCGAGCCGATCTTCGAAAAACCGTTGAAGGACATTTCCTTCGGCCAGGTGCTGATGCGCCTGTTCCAGACCGCGCGCCGCTTCAACATGGAAGTGCAGCCGCAGTTGGTCTTGCTGCAAAAAACCCTGCTGAACATCGAAGGCCTGGGCCGCCAACTGTATCCGGACCTCGACCTGTGGAACACCGCGCAGCCATTCCTCGAGCGCTGGATGCGCGAGCGGGTCAGCCCTAAAGCCCTGTTTGGCAACGTGCAGAGCCAGATCGAACAGATCCCGCACCTTGCCAACATGACCCGCGATTTGCTCGAACGCCTGTCCCAGCCCCACGCCAGCGATCCACCGCCACCGTGGCATCGACGTCGCGACGACTGGTTCCTGCGCCTGCTCGGTACAGCCCATCTGGCCGGTGGCGCGATCCTTGCCGCTGGCGGGCCGCTGAATCAGTTGGACTATTGGCCAGCTGGCATCATGATGGCCGTCGGTTTGTATCTGGTCGTTCGCCGATAGCCAGTTGCGTGAACGACTGGCACACTGTTTCAACGCCTGAGCTCGACTATTGAAGTGTGGAGCTCGCTGTCGGAGTCGAAGATGAAAAAATGGCTGGACGAGATCAAGTGGGACGCTGACGGCCTGGTGCCGGCCATCGCCCAGGATCACAAGACCGGGCGCGTCCTGATGATGGCCTGGATGAACCGCGAAGCACTGGAACTGACCGCTGCCGAGAACCGCGCCATTTACTGGTCGCGCTCCCGTGGCAAGCTGTGGCGCAAGGGCGAAGAGTCCGGCCACGTGCAAACCCTGCACGAGATGCGCCTGGACTGTGACGCCGACGTGATCATCCTGATGGTCGAGCAGATCGGTGACATCGCTTGCCATACCGGCCGCCAGAGCTGCTTCTATCGCGTCTACGAGAACGGCGACTGGACAACGGTCGACCCGGTCCTGAAAGATCCGCACGCCATCTACTGCGCAGGGCATAAACATGAGTGACACTCTGACCCGTCTGGCCCAGGTACTGGAAGAGCGCAAAGGCGCCGCCGCCGACAGCTCGTATGTCGCCAGCCTGTACCACAAAGGCTTGAACAAGATTCTGGAAAAAGTCGGCGAAGAGTCGGTCGAGACCATCATTGCCGCCAAGGATGCCGCCGTCAGCGGTGACTGCAGCGATGTGATCTACGAAACCGCCGATCTGTGGTTCCACAGCATGGTCATGCTCGCCCAATTGGGGCAGCATCCACAGGCTGTACTCGATGAACTGGACCGTCGTTTCGGTCTCTCCGGACACGTTGAGAAAGCCTCGCGCCCGTCCGCCTGAATAACTATTAGAGAGGAGCAGCAGCATGGGCATTTTTGACTGGAAACACTGGATCGTCATCCTGGTTGTTGTGGTACTGGTATTCGGCACCAAGAAACTGAAAAACCTCGGCACTGACGTCGGCGAGTCGATCAAGGGTTTCAAGAAAGCCATGAACGACGACGAAAAACCGGCCGACCCGAATGCGACCCCGGCCCAACCGGTTCCGCCGGTACAGCCTCAGGCCTCTGTGAACCAGCCGCACACCATCGACGTGCAGGCGCAGAAAGTCGAAGAGCCGATCCGCAAAGACGTGTGAGCGCAGACTAATGTTTGGTATCAGCTTCTCTGAACTGCTGCTCGTCGGCCTCGTTGCCCTGCTGGTGCTGGGTCCCGAGCGCTTGCCGGGCGCTGCGCGCACCGCTGGCCTGTGGGTCGGGCGCCTGAAGCGCAGCTTCAACGCGATCAAACAGGAAGTTGAACGTGAAATCGGTGCCGACGAGATTCGTCGGCAACTGCACAACGAGCACATCCTGTCGCTTGAGCAGGAGGCGCGGAAAATATTCACGCCGACCCAGCAGGAGCCTACGCCGGTCGAGCATGTGGGAGAGCAGACGATTCAGGCTCCCGCCGCCAGCGTCGCAGCACCTGCTGCAGCGGCAGAACCTGCGCCCGTTGTTGCAGCCACACCGGTTGAACCCGTCACACCTGCGGCTGCGCCTGTTGCGCAAGCCCCTCATGACCCAACACTGCCGCCGCGAGCCCCATGAGCGATCTCCCAGAAAACGACCAGCACATGCCGCTGGTTTCGCACCTCACCGAGTTGCGTACCCGACTGCTGCGCTGCGTAGCGGCGATCTTCATCATCTTTGCCGGGCTGTTCGCCTTCACCCAGCAGATCTACACCTTCGTCTCGACGCCGCTGCGTGCGTACCTGCCCGCCGGCGCGACGATGATTGCCACCGACGTGTCGTCGCCGTTCCTGACGCCACTGAAGTTGACGATGATGGTCTCGCTGTTCCTGGCCATCCCGGTGATCCTGCACCAGATCTGGGGTTTCATCGCCCCCGGCCTGTACAAGCATGAAAAGCGTATTGCCGTGCCCTTGCTGGTGTCCAGCATCCTGCTGTTCTACGCCGGCATGGCCTTCGCCTACTTCCTGGTGTTCCCGCTGATCTTCAAATTCTTCGCCGCCGCCACCCCGGCCGGCGTGGAAATGATGACCGACATCACCAGCTACCTCGATTTCGTCATGACGCTGTTCTTCGCCTTTGGCGTGGCGTTCGAAATTCCGGTGGCCGTGGTGCTGCTGGTGTGGATCGGCGTGGTCGACGTCAAATACCTGAAGAAGATCCGCCCGTACGTGATCATCGGCTGTTTCGTGGTCGGCATGATCCTGACGCCGCCGGACATCTTCTCGCAGACCCTGCTGGCCGTGCCGATGTGGCTGTTGTTCGAGATCGGCATCCTGTTCGGCAGCCTGATCAGCAAGCGTGGCGAGCATCCGGACGACCAACCGGCTGACGATCACAACGACCAGCCGCCAGCGACCCAAGCGTGAACCTGCTGCTCCTCATCGAGGCCGACTTCATTGCGGCCGACCGGGTGATCCTGCGTGATCGCCGGCTGACGCACATGCAGGAAGTCCACCGCTGCGAAGTCGGTGACAGCATGCGCGTCGGGCGGATCGGCGGGCTGATGGGCTCGGCCGAAGTGCTGCGCCTGGACGCCGACGAAGCGGAATTGCGCGTCACCCTCGATCAGCCGCCACCGGCCAAGCTGCCATTGACCCTGGTATTGGCCCTGCCGCGGCCCAAAATGCTGCGCAGGGTGTTTCAGACTGTGGCAGCCATGGGTGTGCCGCGTATCGTGCTGGTCAACAGCTATCGCGTCGAGAAGAGCTTCTGGCAGACCCCGTTCCTGGAACCGGAAGCGATTCGCGAGCAATTGATCCTCGGCCTCGAACAGGCCCGGGACAGCGTGCTGCCGGAAGTCGTCATCGAGAAGCGCTTCAAGCCGTTCGTCGAAGACCGCCTGCCTGCCATCACCGAAGGCACCCTCGGCCTGGTGGGGCACCCGGGCAATTACCCGCCCTGCCCTCGCGCACTCAGCGAACCGGTGACCCTGGCCATCGGCCCCGAGGGTGGCTGGATTCCCTACGAGATCGACCTGCTGGGCAAGTCCGGCCTGCAACCGGTGCAACTGGGCGAACGCATTCTTCGCGTCGAAACCGCCGTGACCGCGCTGCTGGCACGCCTTTTCTAATCCCGGACACATTCCCTTGTGGGAGCGGGCTTGCTCGCGAAAGCGGTGCATCAGTCGGCATTGAAGGCACTGACACACCGCTTTCGCGAGCAAGCCCGCTCCCACAGGTTCGACTTTTACCCGAGATAGCAATTCGCCCAGACATCGGGCAGCACCTACAGATCCTCGCGCCCCTGCCGATACATCCCCCATAAAACCAAATTGTGGTCCGGGGAGTTTCAGCATGTATCAATGGCTAGCCGAGAATCTGGGAAACGTCAGCGTCAAACGCAAGCTGGGGATCGGCTTCGGTCTGGTGCTGGTACTGACCCTGCTGATCACCTTCACCGGCTGGAGCGGCCTGAGCGGCGTGACCAGCCGTGGCGATAAACTGGGGTTCATCGCCAGCCTCAACGACCTGACCAAGGACCTGCGCATCGCGCGCCTGGATTACGAAATGCGTCGAGGCGAACAAGGTCCCGGCGCCGTCAACGATCTGTTGGGCAAACTCGAAAGCGGCCTGCAGACCGCCCGCGGCCTGATCGAGCAAGCGGCTGATACGGCCATGGTCGATCAACAACTGGCCGCTGTCGCCGAATACCGTCGTGCCTTCAGCGACATGACCCAGGCCGGCGCCCAGCGTGAAGACGCCCGCAGCAAACTCGGCGCCACCGCCGACAACGCCGTGGCCCGCGTCGCCGAAGTGGAAAAATCCATGCTGCAAGGCGACAGCGTGGCGGCGTTCAACAGCGTGATCGACCTGAGCAAACTGATCCAGCAGGCGCGCTTCCAGGTTCGCGGCTACACCTACAGCGGCAAGAGCGAAGCCGAACAGCCGGCCCTCGACGCGATCGACAACGCCCTGAAGAACCTCGAGAGCCTGCCGGCCAAGCTGCCTGGAGAACACATCGCCAACCTGCAACAGGCGACTGATTCGCTGAAGGCCTACCGCGCCGCTGTCAGCCAGTTCCGCGACTCCCAGGTGGCCAGCGCCAAGGCTCTGGTGCGCATGTCCGCCCAAGGCGACATCCTGTTGGACATGAGCCAGAAACTTACCGTCTCGCAAACCGTCGTGCGCGACACCGACGCCGCCCACGCCAAGAACATGCTGACCCTCGCCACGGTACTGGCCATCGCCTTCGGCCTGCTGGCCGCCTGGGCGATCACCCGGCAGATCATCGTTCCATTGAACCAGACCCTGGCCGTCGCTGAACGCGTGGCCAGTGGCGACCTGACCCACAACCTGACGTCGCAGCGCCGTGACGAACTCGGCCAGCTGCAGCGTGCCATGCAGAGCATGACCCAGGGCTTGCGCGAACTGATTGGCGGCATCAGCGATGGCGTCACGCAGATCGCCAGCGCAGCCGAAGAGCTGTCCGCCGTCACCGAGCAGACCAGCGCCGGGGTCAACAGCCAGAAAGTCGAGACCGATCAGGTCGCGACTGCCATGAACGAAATGGCCGCCACCGTGCAGGAGGTTGCGCGCAACGCCGAAGAAGCCTCCGAAGCCGCCGTCGCCGCCGACCAGCAGGCCCGCGAGGGCGACAAAGTGGTGGGTGAGGCCATCGCCCAGATCGAACGTCTGGCCGCGGAAGTCGGCCACTCCACCGAGGCCATGGGCGAGCTCAAGCGCGAAAGCGACAAGATCGGCAGCGTGCTCGACGTGATCAAATCGGTGGCCCAGCAAACCAACCTGCTGGCGCTCAACGCCGCGATTGAAGCCGCCCGAGCCGGTGAAGCCGGACGTGGTTTTGCCGTGGTCGCCGACGAAGTCCGCAGCCTGGCCCAGCGCACCCAGAAGTCCACCGAAGAGATCGAAGAGCTGATCCTCGGCCTGCAAAACGGCACGCAGCAGGTGGCGACCATCATGGATAACAGCCGCAATCTGACCGAGAGCAGTGTCGAACTGACCCGCCGCGCCGGTGGTTCACTGGAAAGCATCACTCGCACTGTCTCGGCGATTCAGGCGATGAACCAGCAGATCGCTGCTGCCGCCGAACAGCAAAGCGCCGTGGCCGAAGAGATCAACCGCAGCGTGCTGAACGTGCGGGACGTGTCGGACCAGACCTCGGCCGCGAGTGAAGAGACCGCGGCCTCCAGCGTTGAGCTGGCGCGGTTGGGAACGCATTTGCAGATGCTGGTGGGCAGGTTCAAGGTTTGAGGTGATCAGCAGGCCTCGGTCCACTTGCGACCGAGGTGACGCCTTCGCGAGCAAGCCCGCTCCCACAGGTTTTGCGTCGAACACAAAAGTTGTGGTCAACCAATCATTGTGGGAGCGGGCTTGCTCGCGAAAGCGGTCTGTCAGATGCCGAGGTTACAAAACCTGCCGCAAAAACGCCTGCGCCCGTGGATCCTTCGGCGCATCGAAGAATTCCGCCGGCGCAGCATCTTCCAGCAACTTGCCGTGGTCGAAGAACAGCACCCGGTCCGCCACTTCCCGGGCAAAGCCCATTTCGTGGGTGACGCAAACCATCGTCATGCCTTCCACGGCCAGGTTTTTCATCACGTCCAGCACTTCGCCGACCATTTCCGGGTCGAGTGCCGAGGTCGGCTCGTCGAACAGCATGACCTTAGGCTCCATCGCCAGCGCCCGGGCAATCGCCACGCGCTGTTGCTGGCCGCCGGACAGACGCGACGGAAACTCGTTGGCCTTCTGCGCAATCCCGACCTTTTCCAGCAACGCCATGGCCTTGGCCTCGCGTTCCTTTTTGCCGCGTTTGCGCACGACTTTCTGCGCCAGGCAGAGATTTTCCAGCACGGTCATGTGCGGGAACAGGTTGAAATGCTGGAACACCATGCCGACTTCGCGGCGATAGGCGTTCACATCGGTTTTCGGGTCGGCCAGTTGCAGGCCGTCGATGCTCACCGAGCCGGAATCGAAGGTTTCCAGGCCATTGAGGCAGCGCAGAAAGGTCGACTTGCCGGAGCCGGACGGACCGATCACCACCAGCACTTCACCCTTGGCGACCGTTGTGCTGACGTTGTCCACCGCGCGCACCACCTGGCCACGGGCGTCGAAGACTTTTACCAGATCGCGGACTTCAATCACTTTGCGCGAGCCTCCGCTCAAGCCGGCCGGCGATTTTCGACAGCGGCAGGTTGATCAACAAATACAGCCCCGCAACGCAGAACAGGATTTCGAATGGTGAAAACGAGGTAGTGATGACTTCACGACCGCTTTTCAGCAGCTCGGTAATCGCAATCACCGACACCAGCGAGGTGTCCTTCACCAGGCTGATGAACTGCCCGGCCAGCGGTGGCAGCACGCGCTTGAAAGCTTGCGGCAGCACCACATGACGCATCGACTGACCGGCGCTCAAACCCAAGGACCGTGCGGCTTCGTTCTGGCCACGGGCGATGGACTGCACGCCGGAGCGGATGATTTCCGCTACATAGGCGCCAGTGAACAGCGACAGCGCAGCAATCCCGGCAAATTCCCGGGACAGGTTCATCACCGTGCCGATGAAGAAGTAGAAAATGAAGATCTGCACCAGCAGCGGCGTACCGCGCACCAGCTCGACATAAATGGTCGAGAGATCGCGCAGGGTCGGGTTGTTTGACAGCCGGCACAGGCCGGTGACCAGACCGATCAGCAGCCCGAGAACGCCGGACACCACGGACAACCATAAGGTGGTCCAGAGGCCCCACATCAGTGGTCCTGCGGCCCAATGGCGGGTCACGCCAATCACATCGCCCTCGGCCACATCATCGCCTTGGGCGACCTGCAGGCTGTTGTCGTCGACGATCAGGTGCTGCTCGGTGCCGGCGTCGTTGCGCAAGGTCACTTCAGCCTTGTCACCCTTGCGTACCAGTTCGCTGACAGTGGAAATGTCGGCGGCGCGTTGGGACTCTTCGGCGTGGTAGGCGAAGTATTGCGGAACGCGGTTCCAGCGCCATTCGTAGGACATCAGCGAGGTGGCGTAATACAACGCGCCGGCCAGGCCGATGAGCACCAGCACGGTCAGGACGTGCCAGGGCCATTGGGCTTTTTTCTGTTTCATTGGGTTTGTTGAATCCGAAAGTTGTATCGCCGGGGAGGCCGCTATCGCGAGCAAGCTCGCTCCCACAGGGGCTGTGCCGGACACAAAATTTGTGTTTACCCAGATTAACTGTGGGAGCGAGCTTGCTCGCGATTGCAGCGACGCGGTCTATTTGACCGAGTGTTACTCCATGTCCTTGAGCCACTCGCTGCTCTTGAACCACTTGTCATGGATGCGATCGTAGGTGCCGTCTTCGTGGATCTGGTGCAGGAAGTTGTTGATGAAGTTGATGCTGTCGTAATCACCCTTCTTCAAACCGAAAGCCAGTGGTTCGTAGGTGAACGGCTTGTCGAGGAACACCAGTTTGCCGTTGCCGACCTTGTTCACTGCCACGACGTTGTACGGCGCGTCGTAGATGAAGGCGTCAGCCTTGCCGTTGACCACGTCGAGCACCGCTTCCTGCTCGTTGTCGTAACCGTGGTACTTGGCTTTGGAGATGAGCTTTTTGGCGACCATTTCGCCGGTGGTGCCGAGTTTGGAGGTGATGCGATAGTCGGCCGTGTTCAGGTCTTTATAGGACTGGATAGTGCCTTCCAGCTCCTTGCGGATCAGCAGCGTCTGGCCGACCACGATGAACGGTTCGCTGAAGTTCAGGCGCAGGTTGCGTTCCTGGGTCAGGGTCATGCCGCTGCCGATCATGTCGAACTTGTCGGTCAGCAGGGCCGGGATGATGCCGTCGTAACCGGTGGACACCAGCTCCAGCTTGACACCCATGGCCTTGGACATGGCTTTGAGAATGTCGACTTCGAAACCGATGATCTCGCCACGCTTGTTGGTCATTTCGAACGGCATGTAGGTCGGGTCCATGCCGACTTTCAACGTGCCGCGCTTGACCGCGTCATCGATGGCACCGGCCTGCGCCGAGTTGACTGCAACCAGTGCCGTGACGCCGACCAGCAGCATCGACAGATACTTCTTCATCATCAAGTCCCCAAAACCATTGCGTTGTGAGGCGCGCAAAAATGGCGGCTCCCCGGGAGGAAACGCACCAATACGGACAAAAATTATCCGGGCACACCAATTCGGGGACGGATCCTAAACTACTCGCCCGTTTGCACAAGGGTTTGGGAACGATCAGGCAAAAAAAACCCCGCTGGGTAGCGGGGCTTTTCTTCATCAGGCTAACTGAGGCTGGACGCTCAGCGGCTTGAGCGGCAGCAGCGGTGCATGGGGGTCGGCCTTGACCGACTTGCGCCACGCGCCCAGCCACTCGGCATGACCTTCGTTCCAGACCTGCTCATGCAGGCGGGCCAGGGCCACCGGGTCACTGAGCAATTGCACACGCTCGTTGTTGGTCAGCCCTTCAGGGCCGACTTTCATTGCATGGCGTACCCGCTCGACCCGCAGCCATTCAATCGGCTCGGCCTCACGGTGACGCGAGGTCGCCAGCGAGCACGCCAGGGCGTTCTGCTGTGGATCGACCACCGAACGGACGAAACCGTCATTCAGCGCGTGCCAGCGGTTTTCGTGGGTGTACTGGTCGGTGGCCAGCAATGCCTGCGGCGGATTGTATTCCTCCGGGATCAGGAACAGGCTCTCGTCACGGGACTTGAGGCCCAGGCCGACACGGCTGGAGATCACCGATACCGGGATCGACAGCATCAACGAACCGACAATCGGCACCAGCCACCACAGGAAACTCGGGTTCAGCCAGATCACCAGCATGGCCCAGAAGAAGCCCAGCAAGGTCTGCGGACCGTGGCGCTTGACCGCTTCGCTCCACGGCGTGGAGTCGTCGTCACGTTGCGGCGAGTTCCAGGTCGCGGCCCAGCCGAGGAACGCGGCGAGGACGAAACGGGTGTGGAAAATCATCCGCACCGGCGCCAGCAGCATGGAGAACAGCATCTCCAGCAGCATCGACAGGGTCACCTTGAACTTGCCGCCGAACTCTTTCGCACCTTTGGCCCAGATCAGGATGATGCTCAACAGTTTCGGCAGGAACAGCAGCACGATGGTCGTCGAGAACAGCGCAATCGCCTTGTCCGGGTGCCATTGCGGCCACAGCGGATAGAGCTGGCGCGGTTCCAGGAAGTACTGCGGCTCCATCAGCGTGTTGACCGCCAGCAGCGCGGTCGACAACACCAGGAAGAAGAACCACAACGGCGCCGACAGGTAGGACATCACGCCGGTCAGGAACACCGCACGGTGCACCGGGTGCATGCCCTTGACCAGGAACAGGCGGAAGTTCATCAGGTTGCCGTGGCACCAGCGACGGTCACGCTTGAGTTCGTCCAGCAGGTTTGGCGGCAGTTCTTCATAGCTGCCCGGCAAGTCGTAGGCAATCCACACGCCCCAGCCGGCACGGCGCATCAGCGCGGCTTCGACGAAGTCGTGGGACAGGATCGCACCGGAGAATGCACCTTTACCGGGCAACGGCGCCAGGGCGCAGTGATCGATGAACGGCTTCATGCGGATGATCGCGTTGTGGCCCCAGTAGTGCGACTCGCCCAGTTGCCAGAAGTGCAGGCCGGCGGTGAACAGCGGGCCATACACACGAGTGGCGAACTGCTGCATGCGCGCATACAGGGTGTCCATGCCCGACGCACGCGGCGCGGTCTGGATGATCCCGGCATCCGGCGTGGCTTCCATCAGGCGCACCAGACTGGTCAGGCACTCGCCGCTCATCACGGAGTCGGCATCGAGTACGACCATGTACTTGTAGTCACCGCCCCAACGACGGCAGAAGTCGTCGAGGTTGCCGCTTTTACGTTTTACGCGACGACGGCGGCGGCGATAGAAGATCTTGCCGAAGCCACCGGCTTCGCGGCAGACGTCCAGCCAGGCCTGCTGCTCGGCAACACAGATATCGGCGTCGTTACTGTCGCTGAGGACGAAGAAGTCGAAGCGGTCCAGGTCACCCGTGGCCGCGACCGACTCGAAAGTCGCCCGCAGGCCGGCGAATACCCGAGGCACGTCTTCGTTGCAGATCGGCATCACCAGGGCGGTGCGCGCATCTTTCGGAATCGCTTCATTACCGGCGCTGGCACCGGAAATACGGTACTTGTCGTGACCGGTGAGCAACTCGAGGAAGCCCATCAGCGCCGTCCAGAAACCGGCCGATACCCAGCAGAACAGAATCCCGAACAGGATCAGGATGCTGGTCTGCAACGCATACGGCAGTACCTGCGTGGCGGTTTGCAGCAGCGGTTGATGCAGCACTTCGTTGAGGTCGACGAACGACCAGCCCTGGTACGGCATGATGCCTTTCATGTACCAGCCGGCGACGATGGTCTGGCCGAGCATCAGCAGCAACAGAATGTAGCGACGGATCGAACCGACCGTGCGCCAGCGCGCAGCCGGCAGCACCCGTTCGTCCTTCGGCGGCTTCGGCGGGTTGGTGCGACCGGTCATCCGACGCCAGCCGCGCACCAGAATGTTGGTGCGCCATGGCTCCGGCACAACCTTGGTCCGCCGGATCGGCGGGGTCGCCTTGAGGCAGACCCGGCCGTTGGCGTCGAGCGCCAGCATTTCCGCGTCCTGCAGCTCTTCGGCGGTGCTCAGGGTCAGGCGTTTGCCGACCGAAGCCTGGGCGGCTTCGGTCGGGGCATCGAACGTCGACGATGACAGGCGTTCATGCAATTCGCTGAAAGACTGGCAGCCCGCGAGTTCCGCGCGCTGCTCGTCGGTCATCGGCAAATGCGCCAGATACTCGGAAAGAGATTCTGGCCGTACTTGAGAGTTACTCATCGGCAGGCAACTGATAGCTCCAGGTCTCGGTCAGGACTTCTTCAGTCGGGGCCGATTCCGGTGTGGCTGGGGCCGCGTCGGCAGCGACAGGCTGCTTGGCGTCTTTATTGGCCTTGTCCTTGGCATCTGTAACAGGCTTCGCGTCAGCCTGCTTGGCCTCCGCTTGCTTGGCTTCCTTGTCCTCTTTCTCTTGTTGCTTAGCGGCAACCTTGTCGGCCTTGGCAACCGACGAGTTCGACGACGGAATCGAAGTCTTGGCCAGATCCGCCGGCACGATGTTCTGCACCAGCGCGGCACGCATCTCGGTGGCCTTGCCCGGATCCTTGACCTTCATCCGCAGGGTCAGGCGCCAGCCCTTGGTTTCAGGGTTGTAGCGCACGCTGTTTTCCACCAGTTCGGCGTTGTCGCCGACGCTGACCTGGCTGCGGACCTCCGCTTCGGCCGGCAATGCCGCCAGGGACGGGCCTTCGAAGTCCACCAGGTAAGCAACGCTGCCGTCCGGCTGACGAATCAGGTTGGACTGTTTGACGTCACCAGTGGAACGCAGGGTCTGTTTGACCCAGGCGCTGTCCGGTGCGTGAATCGCCGACTCGTCCATGGTCCAGTGCATACGATAAGCGACATCGAGCGGCTGACCAGGTTCCGGCAATTTTTCCGGGTTCCAGAACGCAACGATATTGTCGTTGGTTTCGTCGGCGGTCGGAATTTCGACCAGATCGACGGTGCCCTTGCCCCACTCGCCTTTCGGTTCGATCCAGGCACTTGGGCGCTTGTCGTAGCGATCGTCGAGGTCTTCATAGTGGCTGAAGTCGCGGCCACGTTGCAGCAGACCGAACCCACGCGGGTTTTCCACGCTGAAGTTGCTCACGGCCAGGTGTTTCGGGTTGTTCAGCGGACGCCAGATCCACTCGCCGTTGCCGGCATGGATCGCCAGGCCGCTGGAGTCGTGCAGCTCGCGACGGTAGTTCAGCACTTTCGACGGCTGGTTGGCGCCGAACAGGTACATGCTGGTCAACGGGGCGATACCCAGTTTGCCCACCTTGTCACGCAGGAACATCTGCGCCTTGACGTCGACGATGGTGTCGCTGCCCGGACGCAAAATCAGGCGATAGGCACCGGTGGCACGAGGAGAGTCCAGCAGGGCGAAGATCACCAGGTGCTTGTCGCCTGGCTTGGGCTGCTGAATCCAGAACTCGCGGAAACGCGGGAATTCTTCGCCGGACGGCAATGCGGTATCGAGCGCCATGCCGCGAGCGGACAAACCATAGACGTGGCCCTTGCCGACGACGCGGAAGTAGCTCGCGCCGAGCATGGTCATGATTTCGTCTTGCTTGTCGGCCTTGTTGATCGGGTACAGCACACGGAAACCGGCATAGCCCAGTTGTTCAGTGGCCTTGGGATCGAATTTCATGTCGCCGAAATCGAAACGACTCGGGTCGTATTTGATCTCTTCGACGGTGTTCGCCGTGATTTCGTTGATTTTCACCGGCGTATCGAAATGCATGCCCTGGTGATAGAAGGACAGCTTGAACGGCGTCTTCTGGTCGGCCCATTCGGCTTTTTCCGTCAGAAAACGAATTTTCTGATAGTCCGCGAATTTCATGTCGCGGAACTCGTTCGGCAGGTTACTGCGCGGCGCTTCGTATTTCTGCGCGGCCAGCTCTTTTGCCTTGGCCGATACATCATCCAGACTGAATGCCCAAAGCTGGCCGGCGCTGAGCAGGCAGAGCAATGCAGAGCCCGCTACCAGGGCGCTGCGCAACCGTTTGGCAGACAATTTTGGTGCGTTACAGGGACTAACAATCACGAGCAACCCTCGCCGAAAACAGATCAAAAAACCAACGGCCAGTTAAAGGGTCTGCACGGTGTGCGGTATGAAAAAACCGCCCTTGCAAACCACTCTTGCCAAGTTGGCGAGCATTGTTCCGACTCCGCTGGGGCGAAATGATTCCCCAATCGGATCCGGACAAGTCTCTACCTAAGTCAAAATGGACCAACGAACGCTGATCCCCGTAGCGCGCGATTATCTAGTAGGCCGCGTTACAACGCATCAGGGGTAACAAAGTATTTATTGCGAAAAAAACCTGTTTTCAGTCGAAATGAGCTTAAAAACTTGTTTCAAGTGCTTTCAGGTCTGTAACAGGAAGGTTACCGGGCCATCATTGACCAGGTGCACCTGCATATCCGCGCCGAATCTACCTGATGCCACAGTGCCATGCACCTGTTTCGCTTTACTTAATAGATAGTCGAATAACTCCTCGCCCAACGCCGGAGGGGCCGCGGTCGAGAAACTCGGACGCAACCCGTTTTTAGTATCGGCGGCCAGGGTGAACTGAGAGACCAGCAGCAGCCCGCCGCCCACATCCGCCAGGGACAGATTCATCTTGCCCTCAGCGTCACTGAACACCCGATAGTTAAGCAGCTTATTAAGAAGTTTGTCGGCGCTGGCCCGCGTGTCGTCGGGCTCGACGGCGACCAGGACCAGCAACCCCTGATCAACGGCACCCACGACTTCGCCCGCAACCTCCACCCGCGCGCCGCGCACGCGCTGCAACAGGCCCTTCATGCTTCTTCTGGCGGCAGGTCGAGCAGACGCCGGGCCATCAGATTGGCGGCGCGTACCAGCGCGTCGGTGATTCCCGGTTCGGAAGCGGCATGACCGGCATCGCGGATGACCTGCAGTTCGCTGTTCGGCCAGGCTTGATGCAGTTCCCAGGCGTTATCCAGCGGGCAGATCACGTCATAGCGGCCATGGATGATCACGCCGGGTAAATGGGCGATCTTGCCCATGTTGCGGATCAGCTGGTTCGGCTCCATGAAGGCGTGGTTGCTGAAGTAGTGGCATTCGATGCGGGCAATCGACAATGCCCGTTGTGGCTCGGAGAAGCGATCGACGACCAGCGGGTTAGGACGCAGGGTCGCGGTGCGGCCCTCCCAGGTGGACCAGGCCTTGGCCGCGTGCATCTGGGCAATCTGGTCGTTGCCGACCAGTCGCTTGTGGAACGCGGTGAGCAAGTCGCCGCGCTCGTCCAGAGGGATCGGCGCAATGTAGTCCTGCCAGTAATCGGGGAACAGACGGCTGGCGCCGGCCTGGTAGAACCATTCGATTTCCTGCGGACGGCAGAGAAAGATCCCGCGCAGGATCAGGCCGTGTACCCGCTCGGGGTGGGTCTGGGCGTAGGCCAGTGCGAGGGTCGAACCCCAGGAGCCGCCAAACAGTACCCATTTGTCGATGCCCAGGTGCTGGCGAATCCGCTCAAGGTCGGCGACCAGATCCCAGGTGGTGTTGTTTTCCAGGCTGGCGTGGGGGGTGGAGCGACCGCAACCACGCTGATCGAAAGTGACAATGCGATAGAGGTTGGGATCGAAGAAGCAACGACTCTGGGCATCACATCCGGCGCCGGGGCCGCCGTGGATGAACACCACCGGCAAACCTTCCGGTGAACCGCTTTCATCGACGTACAGGGTGTGGGTTGCATCGACAGCCAGATCGTGCCGGGCGTAGGGTTTGATCTGCGGGTACAAAGTCTGCATTGCGCACTCCGTAAGGGGTCGAGTTCATCCCTGGGGGGACTTCTATTATTCTGCCGTCCGGCATCATAAACCCGAATTACGTCAATGAGCATGCCCGTGCGAAGTCAGAGTTTTGCCGCCAGGTAACCGAACAGGGTTTCGTACAGCGCATCGACCTCGGCCGCCTGCCCGCGTGCGCGCAAACAGCCATGGACCAGGCCCTCGCCGACATAAAGCGTAGCAGCCACGCCTGCCGCATTCAGTCGCTCGGCATACAGCACGCCGTCATCACGCAACGGATCGAATTGCGCCACAGCGATCAATGCCGGTGGCAGTCCGCCGAAATCCCTGGCCAGCAATGGCATGGCGCAGGCGTTCGGATGGCGGGTGCCACGCAGGTAAAGCGCGTGATAACAATCGACGTCACTGCTGCTGAGCAACGGTGCGTCGATGCACTCACTGCGCGACGGCAGCCGATGATCGCCGCCCAACCCCGGATAGATCAGAACCTGTGCGCACGGCACCGGCTCGCCGGCATCGCGCAGCGCCAGGCACAATGCCGCCGCGAGGTTGCCACCGGCACTGTCGCCGGCCACCAGCGTACGCGCAGGATCGAGTTGAAACGGCCCGGTGCGCAGTGCTCGCCAGACTTTCAGGCAATCATCGAATGCGGCGGGAAACGGATGCTCCGGCGCCAGGCGGTAATCAACGGCGATCACCAGTACACCGAGGGTCGAGGCCAGTTCGGCGCAGATGAAATCGTGGGAGTCCAGGTCCCCCACCACCCAGCCGCCGCCATGCAGATAAACGATGCACGACGCACCGCTGGCCGGAGGCTGATAGGAACGCACAGTAACACCGGCCAACTCGAAATCGACCACATACAACCCGGCGGGGCGCGCCGGGGTAAACGCCCGGCACATCTCGCTGTAGGCCTGGCGCAACCCGGTGATGCTGCTGTCGGTGCTGTTGAAACTGACGGTTTTCTCGACGAATGCCGTCATCTGCTCGGAAAGAGGGTAAGGAGCCATGAGCCGGGTGTCAGCCTTTTCAGAGGTGCACGGGAAGACCAGGTTCCTGTGGGAGCGGGCTTGCTCGCGAAGAGGCCAGCACATTCAACCTCTATGTCGACTGCCAAACCGCCTTCGCGAGCAAGTCGGGTCGCCGCACCGCCGCTCCCACAGGTTTTGGTGTCAGTTCTTCAGGCTGGCCTGAACTGTCGCCACACCGTCCTTGCCATCGAAACTGCTAACCCCTGCCAGCCAGCGCTGCAAGTCTTCGGGATGGTCACGCAGCCATTTTTTCGCGACATCCTGAGCGGTTTGACGCTCCATGATCGGCACCATCAACTGGCTTTCCTGGGCGGCGGTGAACGTCAGGTTCTCCAGCAGTCGATTGACGTTCGGGCAGCGCTCGGCGTAATCCGGGGCAGTCACGCTGGAGACGGTCGCAGCGCCTTCGTTTGGCCCGTAAACGTCTTCACTGCCGGTCAGGTAGGTGATTTTCATGTTGATGTTCATCGGGTGCGGGGTCCAGCCGACGAACACTACGAACTCCTTGCGATTCACCGCCCGCTGCACGGCCGCCAGCATCCCGGCTTCGCCGGACTCGATCAGCTTGAAGTCCTTCAGGCCGAAGTGATTGGTCTCGATCATGGTCTTGATGGTGGTGTTGGCGCCGCTGCCCGGCTCGATGCCGTAGATCTTGCCGCCCAGCTGGTCCTTGAACCTGGCGATGTCCGCGAAGGTTTTCAGGCCGGCCGCTGCCACATAGTCAGGAACCGCGAGGGTCGCCTGGGCATCGGCCAGGCTCGGTTTGTCCATGACCTTCACCTGATTGGCCGCCACGAACGGTGCGATGTTTTTGTCCATCGCCGGTTTCCAGTAACCCAGGAAGATGTCCAGGCGCTTGTCGCGGATGCCGGCAAAGATGATTTGCTGCACGGCGCTGGTTTGCTTGCTTTCGTAGCCGAGACCGTTGAGCAGCACATCGGCCATGCCGCTGGTGGCGATCACGTCGGTCCAGTTGACCACGCCCATGCGCACGGTTTTGCAGGAGGCGTCGTCCGCCGCCATGGCGCCGGCGCTCAACAGAGCGGTGCCGCAGAAGATTGAGAGACAGCGGGTGAACAGACCTTTGGGGCTTGTCATAGAGAGCATTCTCGTGCGGCAGCGGATTATTGTCGGGCCGGTGTCTAGTGCACCGTGGCCAGAACATTACGCAGCAGACGAGCGATGAAAGCGACCTGTGGCGACCGTGTTTTGCACGGTGGCGACTGTCCCGACGCGCTTTCAAGATAAACACATACCTGTGGGAGCGAGCTTGCTCGCGATGGCGGTGGATCAGTCGACATAGATGTAACAGACAGACCGCTATCGCGAGCAAGCTCGCTCCCACAGGGTTATATACCAAGCATTAAGCTTTGTAGTGCTTCTTGCCCCAGGCCAGCAGACCTTGCAGCAACTCCTTGAGCACCACACGCGTCGGCTCCGCCAGGTCCGGGCGATAACGGAACGGCTCGAACTCTTCCATGTACGTGCACTGCCCCAGTTCCAGTTGTACGGCGTGGATGTTCTCGGCCGGGTTGCCGTAATGACGGGTGATGTGGCCGCCCTTGAAGCGTCCGTTCAGCACGTGGCTGTAATTGTCGTGACGCGCGCAGATGGCTTCCAGCTGACTGGCCAACTGTGGATCGCAACTGGCGCCATTGAACGTGCCAAGGTTGAAGTCCGGCAGTTTGCCGTCGAACAGGTGCGGGATCAGCGAGCGGATCGAGTGCGCATCGAACAACAGTGCGTAGCCGAACTCGGCTTTCAACCGCGCCAGTTCCTGCTGCAAGGTGCTGTGGTACGGCGTCCAGATCTGCTCCAGGTAGGTGGCGCGCTCCTCTTTCGAAGGCTCCAGCCCTTCGCGGAACAACGGCACGCCGTCGAACAGCGTGGCCGGGTACAGGCCAGTGGTCGCACCGACGTACAACGGTTTGTCGTCAGATGGCCGGTTCAGGTCGATGACGAATCGCGAGTACTCGGCGGCCAGGGTGCTGGCGCCCAGTTCAGCGGCGAAATCGTACAGCTGCGGGATGTGCCAGTCGGTGTCCGGCAGGCTTTTCGCCTGTGGGATCAACCCGGCCTCGACCGCAGGTGTCAGACGCACACCGGCGTGAGGCATGCTGATCAGCAGCGGTACGCGGCCTTGTTTGAAGTTCAGAACCTTGTCCACAACTGTTCTCCTAAACGCTTGTTTCGACGCCGTGACGCACGACGCGTTTTTCCAGGTCACCGCCCAGCCAATACGACAGGTCGGCCGGACGATCGATTTGCCAGGCGACGAAGTCTGCGAACTTGCCAGCCTCCAGCGAACCGTGAGTTTCGGCCATACCCAGTGCTGTGGCGGCATGTATGGTTGCACCGGCCAGAGCTTCTTCCGGGGTCATACGGAAACAGGTGCAAGCCATGTTCAGCATCAGGCGCAACGACAACGCAGGCGAGGTGCCTGGGTTGAGGTCGCTGGCGATGGCAATTTTTACCCCGTGTTTGCGCAGCGCTTCCATCGGCGGCAACTGGGTTTCCCGCAGGAAATAGAAAGCGCCGGGCAGCAACACCGCAACGGTGCCGGACTTGGCCATGGCGATAGCGTCGTCTTCGGTCATGAATTCCAGGTGATCGGCCGACAATGCGTGGTAACGCGCCGCCAGGCTCGAACCGTGCAGCGACGACAATTGCTCGGCATGCAGCTTCACCGGCAAGCCGAGCTTTTGTGCGGTAATGAACACCCGCTCGACCTGCGCAGGGGAAAACGCCAGGTACTCGCAAAAAGCATCCACCGCATCCACCAACCCTTCGGCAGCCAGGGCCGGAAGCATTTCGGCACAGATGTGCTCGATGTAGTCATCGGCGCGATCCGCGTATTCCGGCGGCAAGGCGTGAGCGGCCAGACAAGTGCTGCGCACACTGATCGGCAATTCGGCGCCGAGGCGACGGATGACCCGCAGAATCTTGCGTTCGCTGGCCAGGTCCAGACCGTAACCGGATTTCATCTCGACCGTGGTCACGCCATCGCGCATCAGGCTCTTCAAGCGCTTGGCGGCGCTGGCGAACAGCTCGTCTTCACTGGCCGCGCGAGTAGCGCGTACCGTGCTGGCAATACCGCCACCGGCCGCAGCAATTTCCGCATAGCTGACGCCTTGCAGGCGCTGTTCGAATTCACCACTGCGGTTACCACCGAACACCGTGTGGGTGTGGCAGTCGATCAGGCCCGGGGTAACCCAGGCCCCGTTGAGATCATTGACCGCCTGGTATTCGCCGGACGGCAGTTCGCTACGCGGGCCGACCCACTCAATGTGCGCACCGGACGTCACGATGGCCGCATCCTCGATGATCGAGTAGACGCCTTGCGCCATGGTTGCGACGTGACAGTGTTGCCAGAGCGTTTTCATCCTTGGCCTCCGTTAGGTTATCGATGAGAAAAAGCAGGTTCCTGCTCTACCCGTGCTGCCTGCCCTGCCGCAGGCTTTACCCACATCAGGTAGGCCAGCACCAACAATACAATCCAGACCACACCGACGATCAGAGCCGCCTGGGTGTCCGGGAAATAGCCCAGCACGCCGAAGACGAACAGCATGAAGGCAATCGCCGCCATTGGCGCGTAGGGCCAGAATGGCACCGGGAACTTCAACTGTGCGACCTGCTCTGCGCTCATGGATCGACGCATGGCCACCTGGGTGAACAAAATCATCAACCAGACCCACACCGTCGCAAAAGTAGCGATGGACGCGATCAACAGAAATACGTTTTCCGGGATCAGGTAGTTCAGCAGCACACCCAGCAGCAGTGCGCAGCTCATTACCACCACCGTCAACCATGGCACGCCATTGCGCGACAAACGGGCAAAACCCTTGGGTGCATGCCCTTGTTGTGCCAGGCCATACATCATGCGGCCAGCGCCGAAGATGTCGCTGTTGATCGCCGATACTGCCGCCGAGATCACCACGATATTAAGGATGGTCGCCGCCGAACTGATCCCCAGGTTGTCGAAAATCTGCACAAACGGACTGCCTTGGCTGCCGATCTGCTGCCATGGAAAGATCGACATCAGCACGAGCATCGTCAGCACGTAGAACAGCAGGATCCGCAACGGTACGGCATTGATCGCCCGGGGCAGCACGTGCTGCGGATCTTTGGCCTCACCGGCCGTCACGCCGATGATTTCAATGCCGCCGAACGCAAACATCACCACCGCGAACGAAGCGATCAGGCCGCCCACGCCATTGGGCATGAAACCGCCCTGGGTCCAGAGGTTGCTGATGTCAGTCGCTTGACCGGGGGCCGTGCTGATGCCGAACAGCATGATGCCGAAACCGCCCAGGATCATCGCGACGATGGCCGCGACCTTGAGCAGCGACAGCCAGAACTCCATTTCACCGAAGACTTTGACGTTGCACAGGTTCAAGCCGCCGACCACCGAAACGATGCCCAGCACCCAGATCCAGCGGGAGACTTCCGGAAACCAGAAACCCATATAAATGCCAAACGCGGTGACGTCGGCCATACCAACGATGACCATCTCGAACGCGTAGGTCCACCCGAGGATGAAACCGGCCATCGGCCCCAGATAGGTGCTGGCGTACTGACCAAAAGAACCAGCCACCGGGTTGTGCACCGCCATCTCGCCGAGGGCGCGCATGACCATGAACACCGCCGCGCCACCGATCAGGTAAGCGAGCAGTACCGCAGGCCCGGCCATTTGAATGGCCGAGGCAGATCCATAAAACAGCCCGGTGCCGATCGCCGACCCCAGCGCCATGAAGCGAATATGTCGGGCAGAAAGCCCGCGTTTCAAACCTTTTTCTGGCTGTTGCATTGCTCGTCCTTAATTATTTTTATGCGACGCAAAACCGAATCGCGAGCAAGCTCGCTCCCACAGGAGTACGCATTCCAATGTGGGAGCGAGCTTGCTCGCGAAGGGGCCATTAGAGGCTAGGCAGCAACTTCGCCGTCACCAGCTCGTTCAGGCAGCGCGAGGCCAACAATTCAGACGCCGCATTGATGTCCGGCGCGAAGAAGCGGTCTTTCTCATAGAACGGCACTTCGTTACGCAGGATGGCGCGGGCCTTTTCCAGTTTTGGCGAGGTTTTCAGGCCGTCGCGCAGGTCCAGGCCCTGAGCCGCCGCCAGCCATTCAACGGCAAGAATCCCGCGGGTGTTCTCGGCCATTTCCCACAGACGCTTGCCCGCTGCCGGGGCCATCGACACGTGGTCTTCCTGGTTGGCGGAAGTCGGCAGGCTGTCCACCGAATGTGGATGGGACAACGCCTTGTTCTCGCTGGCCAAGGCCGCTGCGGTCACCTGGGCGATCATGAAGCCGGAGTTCACGCCACCGTTGGCCACCAGGAATGGCGGCAATTGCGACATGTGCTTGTCCATCATCAGCGAGATACGGCGCTCGCTCAGGGAACCGATTTCAGCGATGGCCAACGCCATGTTGTCAGCGGCCATGGCCACAGGTTCGGCGTGGAAGTTACCGCCGGAAATCACGTCGCCTTCCGCCGCGAAAACCAATGGGTTGTCGGAGACGGCGTTGGCTTCAATAGCAAGCACTTCGGCAGCCTGACGGAACTGGGTCAGGCACGCGCCCATGACTTGCGGCTGGCAGCGCAGGGAGTACGGATCCTGAACTTTTTCGCAGTTTTCGTGGGAGTCGGAGACTTCGCTGCGCTCGCCCAGCAGATCGCGATAAGCGGCTGCGGCGTCGATTTGGCCTTTCTGGCCACGGGCAGCGTGGATGCGTGCGTCGAACGGCGAGCGCGAACCCAGTACCGCTTCAACGGTCAGGCCGCCCAGGGCCAGAGCACCGGCGAACAGGTCTTCGCCTTCGAACAGGCCACGCAGGGCAAAAGCGGTGGACACCTGAGTGCCGTTGAGCAGCGCCAGGCCTTCTTTCGCCGCCAGGGTCAGCGGGGCAAGACCGGCGACTTTCAGCGCTTCGGGTGGCTTCCATCCATTCGCCTTTATAGCGAGCCTTGCCTTCGCCCAACAGCACCAGCGACATGTGGGCCAGAGGCGCCAGGTCACCGGAAGCACCGACCGAGCCTTTGAGTGGAATGTGCGGGTAAACCTCGGCGTTGATCAGGGCGATCAGCGCGTCGATCACCACACGGCGGATGCCGGAGAAACCACGGCTAAGGCTGTTGACCTTGAGCACCATGATCAAACGCACCAGATCATCGCTGATCGGCTGGCCGACACCGGCGGCGTGGGACAGCACCAGCGAGCGCTGCAGGTTTTCCAGGTCTTCGCTGGCAATGCGGGTCGAGGCCAGCAGGCCGAAACCGGTATTGATGCCATAAGCGGTGCGGTTCTCGGCGAGGATCTGCTCCACGCAGGCAACGCTGGCTTCGATCTGCTGCGATGCGCTGTGATCGAGAGTGACTTTGACCGGTTGCTGATAAACATCACGCAGTTGGGCAAGGCTCAGTTGGCCGGGAATCAGGTTAAGCGCAGTCATTTCATGCTCCTTTTGAGAGTTAGTTATTAACTCACCAGACGCTCCGGAGATGTCCGTTGTCCGTCGCGCCCCTCTGTTGGGGGCGCGCCTTGGCACGCTGGTGTTACTGGGATCAGTGCAGGTTCGGTAAAGCCTTGTGCAGCAAAATCGAGTCTTTCAAAACGCTGGCGGCGGCAGCGATGTCCGGTGCCAGCCAACGGTCCTGGTCGTACGCCGGAACCCGCTCGCGCAGCAGACGCCAGGCAACATCGGTACCGGCTCCGAAGCGTTGTTCCTTGAGGAATTCAAACGCCTGGGCCGCCAGCAGGTACTCAATGGCGAGGATCTGCGTGCAGTTTTCCAGGGCGCGGTGCAGCTTCAGCGCGGCGTTGGTGCCCAGGCTCAGGTGGTCTTCCTGCAGGCCCGAGGTGACGTAGTTGTCGAGTACGGCCGGTTGCGCCAACTGGCGGTTTTCCGCACACAGCGAAGCGGCGACGTACTGGACGATCATCATCCCGGAGTTAACACCCGGATTGGCCACCAGAAACGCCGGCAGGCCGCTGACGTGCGGGTTGATCAAGCGATCCAGGCGACGCTCGGCGATGGAGCCGATTTCCGCCATGGCAATCGCCAGCAGGTCCGCCGCCATTGCCACGGACTGGCCGTGGGGGTTGGCCTGGGACATGACACGGAAGTTGTCCGGTGTACCCAGCAGCAGCGGATTATCGGTGCAGCCGTTGAGTTCGGTTTCGATTTGCTTGATCGCGTGCTCAAGCTGATCGCGAGCGGCGCCATGCACCTGCGGGATCGAGCGGATGCTCAGCGCGTCCTGGGTGCGGATGCCTTTGCTCTGGGCAATCACTTCACTGCCATCGAGCAACGCGCGCAGGTTGATCCCGACCTGTTGCATGCCAGGGTGCGGCTTGAGCGCGATGATCTCGGCATCGAACGCGTCAATCTGCCCGCGCTGGGCTTCGAAGCTCATGGCACCGATCACGTCGGCCCATTCCAGCAAACGCGTGGCATCGGCAATCGCCAGGCAGCTCAGGCCGGTCATGCACGGCGTACCGTTGACCAGGCACAAACCATCTTTCGCTCCGAGCTTGACCGGTTGCAGGCCTTCTTCGGCCAGCGCTTGCTGCGCGGAAACGATCTGACCGCGATAGCTGACATTGCCGACACCCAGCAGTGCGATGCCGATGTGCGCCATGTGGGTCAGGTAGCCCACGGAACCCTGGGTTGGCACCTGCGGGGTGATGCCCCGGTTGAGCAGTGCCAGCAGCGCTTCGACGACCTGACGGTGCAGGCCGGATTTGCCGTGGCTGTAGTTGACGATGGCGGCGCACATGATCGAGCGGGTCTGCTCGTCGGTGAGCGGTGCACCGACGCCACAGGCGTGGCTGAGCAAGGTATTGCGCGACAACTGGCTGAGTTGTTCGTCCTGCAGCGAGACGTTGCACAGCGCGCCCAGGCCGGTGTTGATGCCGTAGGCACGTTCGCCGCTGGTGACGATGCGCTGGACGATGGCCTGTGCGTTTTCAATCCGTGCCCAGACCGGCGCCGACAGCTCGAGCGGTGCGCCATGACGAGCGACGGCGACCACATCCTGCCAAGTGACCTGCGCTTCGGTGATAACGATTTTTTCAGCCTGGGACATCTTCAACCTCGTGCTTACAACCTGAATATTGATGCAGCTTCACTGACGCCTTCGCGGGCAAGCCCGCTCCCACAGTGGATCTCTGGTGTTCACAAAATCCCTGTGGGAGCGGGCTTGCCCGCGAAGGGGCCCGGCCAGCCACCACAATTCTTTTAAACCACCGCCGCCCGACGCTGCACAAAGCGGTCGACATACTCATCCGCCGGCGAATGCAGGATCTCTTTCGGCGTGCCGACCTGGATCAGGCGGCCGTCCTTGAGGATCGCGATGCGGTTGCCGATGCGCACGGCCTCGTCGAGGTCGTGGGTGATGAAGACGATGGTCTTGTGCAGGGTCTTTTGCAGTTCCAGCAACTGGTCCTGCATCTCCGCGCGGATCAGCGGGTCGAGGGCACTGAAGGCTTCGTCCATCAGGATGATGTCGGTGTCCGCCGCCAAGGCGCGGGCCAGGCCCACACGCTGACGCATGCCGCCGGAAAGCTGATGCGGGTATTTGTTTTCGTAGCCCTTGAGGCCCACGGTGTTGATCCAGTGCAGCGCACGCTCGGCGCACATGGCTTTGCTTTCGCCACGGATTTTCAGGCCGTAGGCGACGTTGTCCAGCACGCTCTTGTGCGGCAACAGGCCGAAGCTCTGGAACACCATGCTGATCTTGCGCCGGCGAAATTCGCGCAGGGCTTCCATGTCGTATTGCAGGATGTCCACGCCGTCCACCAGGATCGCGCCGCTGGTCGGGTCGATCAGGCGGTTGAAGTGGCGCACCAGGGTCGACTTGCCGGAACCCGACAGGCCCATGATCACGAAGATCTCGCCGCTGCCGATGCTCAGCGACAGGTCGTTCACGCCGACCACGCAGCCGGTTTCGGCCAGCACCTGGTCCTTCGTCTTGCCCTGGCCGACCATGGCCAGCGCGTCCTTGGCACGGTTGCCGAAAATCTTGAAGACGTTCTTGACTTCAATCTTGCTCACGGTTGCGTTGTTCATTTGCTCACCTCATGCCGTGCGCGACCGTACGCCTGTGTAATGCGGTCAATCACAACAGCCAGAATCACGATCGCCAGACCGGCTTCAAGGCCACGTCCGACGTTGAGGGTCTGAATCCCCACCAGTACGTCTTCACCCAGGCCACGGGCACCGATCATCGAGGCGATCACCACCATCGACAGGGCCATCATGGTGGTCTGGTTGATGCCCGCCATGATGCTCGGCAGAGCCAGCGGCAGTTGCACGCCGAACAGCTGCTGCCAGCGGTTGGCACCGAAGGCGTTGATCGCTTCCATCACTTCGCCGTCGACCTGGCGGATGCCCAGATCGGTCAGACGGATCAGCGGTGGCGCGGCGTAGATCACCGTGGCGAAAATCGCCGGGACCTTGCCCAGGCCAAACAGCATCAGCACCGGGATCAGGTACACGAAGCTCGGCATGGTCTGCATGATGTCCAGCAACGGCATCAGCACCGAACGCAGGCGATTGCTGCGCGCCGAGAGGATGCCCAACGGCACGCCGATCAGCACCGAAATGACCGTCGCCACCATCATCAGCGCGAGGGTCTGCATCAGTTTGTCCCAGAGGCCAACCGCACCCACCAGGAATAACAGACCGACGATCACCGCCGTGGTCACGACTTTACGGGTCGCGTGCCAGGCCACGCCCGCCACGATGGCCAGCATCAGCCACCAGGGTGCAGCGCGCAGCAGGCTTTCAAGATTGACGATGGCCCACAACAGGGTGTCGGAGATGTGCCGGAACACGTCGCCGTAGTTGGTGACCAGCGAATCGACCCAACCGTTGACCCAGTCGGCGATGGAAAAGGTAAAGCTTTCGGGAAACATAAGAGACTCTCAATCAAGGGGTTGCGATCAAGCATCCGACTGCCGTTGTCGACAGTCGGAGAAGCTCAACCTACAAGGCCGCGTCGATTTTCTTGGCTGCGTCTTCGCTCACCCACGCGTGCCAGACTTCAGGATGTTCCTTCAAGAAGATCTTCGCCAGTTTTGGCGACTCGATCCGCTCTTTGGTCATGCGTCCCAGGTTCTGGTTCAGCAGGTCGATCGGCAGGTTGACCTTTTCCAGCACGGCCACCAATTCAGGCGCTTCGTCGTGGAAGGTCTTGGACAGGCCGACCTTGATGGTCACGGACTTGTCCACGCCTGGCTTCTCTTCGAGTTTCACCACATCAACCTGGCCCATCAGCGGCGTTGGCGACCAGTAGTAGAACAGGATCGGCTCGCCACGCTTGTAGCTCGACAGCACCGCGGCATCCAGCGCCGGGCCGGTGCCTGGGCGGAAGTTGGTGTAGGTGCTTTCCAGACCGTAGCTTTTCAGCATTTCGCTGTTGTCGAGCTCACAGGTCCAGCCGGCCGGGCAGTTGTAGAAACGGCCCTTGGATGGCTCTTCGGCGTCCTGGAAGATCGCCGAGTACTTGCCCAGGTCGGCAATGTTTTTCAGGTCCGGGGCCTTGGCTTCCAGCTTGCGCTTGGCGTCGCCTTCGATCACGTAGCGTGGCACGTACCAGCCTTCGATGGCACCCACGACCGGAGCACCGACACCGACGACCTTGCCGGCCTTCTCGGCCTTGTTCCAGACCTCGCTGCGGCCGACCCATTCTTCGGCAAACACCTGGATGTCGTTGCTGCTCAGGGCGTTTTCCATGGTGATGGAGTTGCCTGGCAGGCTGTCGGTCTTGCAGTCGTAGCCTTTCTCCAGCACGACTTGCAGCACGTCCGTCAGGAGCATGGCGCTTTCCCAGTTCAGGCCGGCAAATTTCACCGGTTTGCCCGACTCGCACCAACCCGCCGCCTGAGTGGCGCCAGCGCTGGCCAACAGGCCCATGGAAAGCAATGTGGTCAGCAGGGTCTTGTTCGATTTCATTGTTGTGACGCTCCTAATCATGAATTGGCTTACGGCAGTCAAGAGGCATCCAGCCCTGGCAACGTCCAATCAGGCCTGCGCCGCAGCGCGACCGGCCTCGCTTTTTTTAGGTTGTACAACGTTGTCCTGCTCGACCGGCAGAATCAGTTGATCGGGCACTGTGCCGTGCCATTTTTTTGCACACACGTAATACAGGGCTGCTGGAAGCGCCAGACCGATGATCCAGGAAATATCCACATCACCCAGAGCTGCCACCAACGGACCGGTGTAGAACTTGGTGGAGATGAACGGCAGCTGCACCAGTACACCGAAAACATAGACGCTGATACCGAGGGGGTTCCAACGACCGTAGCGCCCCTTCGGATCGGCCAGCGCCGGCACGTCATAGCGCTCGCGGGTGATGCAGTAGTAGTCCACCAGGTTGATTGCGCTCCATGGCGTGAAGAACGCCAGCAAGAACAGGATGAAGGACTTGAACGCACCGAGGAACGAGTGCTGACCGAGCAACGCCATCAGGGTCGCAGCACCGACGATGACCAGCACGAAGACCAGACGCTGCAAGCGCGTGACTTTCAGGTCACCACGGAAACCGCTGATGATGGTCGCGATGCACATGAAGCTGCCGTAGGAGTTAAGCGTGGAGATGGTCACCTTGCCGAACGCGATGCTGAAGTACAGCAGCGCAGCGGTGGCACCGGTCCCGCCCAGACCCACGATGTACGCCACTTCGTGGCCGGCAAATTGCCCATTGGCCGAGGCGGCGGCAAACACGCCGAGGATCATCGCCACTTGTGCGCCAATCACCGAACCCGCGCCCGCGGCGAAAAAGGTTTTCACCGAGGAAATCTTGCTCGGCAGGTAGCGTGAATAGTCCGCCACGTAAGGACCGAAGGCGATTTGCCAGGACGCTGCGAGCGACACCGCCAGCAGGAAGGTGCTCCAGCTGAAGTGACGGATTTGCAGGAGTGCGCCGACGTCGGTCTGACTCATCAGGCGAGTGAACAGATAAACAAAGGCAATCACGCCAATGACACTGGCAACACGGCCGATCCAATGGATCACCCGATAACCGAGCACCGTTACCAGCACGATGACACTGGCGAAAATCAGGATGCCGACGCTGTCGCTGACCCCAAACAACTGGCCCAGCGCCTGGCCGGACAGCACAGTACCGGTTGCAGTGAAACCGAGGTACATCAGACACACCAGCACGATCGGAATAGCCGCGCCATACACGCCGAACTGGACCCGACTGGAAATCATCTGCGGCAGGCCAAGCTTGGGCCCTTGCGCGGCATGCAGCGCCATGACGGCGCCGCCGAGCAGTTGCCCGATCAACAAGCCGATCAGCGACCAGAACACGTCACCGCCCAGCACCACGGCCAGGGCCCCGGTGACAATCGCGGTGATTTGCAGGTTGGCACCCATCCACAGGGTGAACTGGCTAAACAGACGACCGTGTCTTTCCGCTTCCGGGATGTAGTCGATCGAACGTTTCTCGATCAACGGTTTATTGCCTGCACGTTCGTCAGTGACAGCCATGGTTCAACCTCTGTGGATTGTTCTGATTATTCGTTGAGTTGATGTGTGGCTGCTCTTCTGTGGGAGCGAGCTTGCTCGCGATAGCGGTTTGTCAGTCAACAAGGATGTTGAATGTGCCGGCCTCATCGCGAGCAAGCTCGCTCCCACATAAAGCAGTACAGCGTTATTTGCCGGTAATCATCGGCAGGTTCAGCCCTTGTTCCTTGGCACAGTCGATCGCGATCTGGTAGCCCGCATCGGCATGACGCATAACGCCGGTGGCCGGGTCGTTGTGCAGCACGCGAGCGATACGCTCGGCCGCTTCATCGGTACCGTCGCAGACAATCACCATGCCCGAGTGCTGGGAGAAGCCCATGCCGACACCGCCGCCGTGGTGCAGGGAAACCCAGGTCGCACCGCTCGCGGTGTTGAGCAGGGCGTTGAGCAGTGGCCAGTCGGAAACGGCATCGGAACCGTCCTGCATCGATTCGGTTTCGCGGTTCGGGCTCGATACCGAACCGGAGTCCAGGTGGTCGCGACCGATCACGATCGGCGCGGACAGCTCGCCGCTACGTACCATTTCGTTGAACGCCAGACCCAGCTTGGCGCGCAGACCCAGGCCAACCCAGCAGATACGTGCCGGCAGACCCTGGAAGCTGATGCGCTCGCGGGCCATGTCCAGCCAGTTGTGCAGGTGGGCGTCGTCCGGGATCAGCTCTTTGACCTTGGCGTCGGTCTTGTAGATGTCTTCGGCGTTGCCCGACAGTGCAGCCCAGCGGAACGGGCCGATGCCACGGCAGAACAGCGGACGGATGTAAGCCGGTACAAAGCCTGGGAAGTCGAATGCGTTTTCCACGCCTTCTTCCTGGGCCATCTGACGGATGTTGTTGCCGTAGTCGAAGGTCGGAATGCCCATCTTCTGGAAGTCGAGCATCGCTTTGACGTGCACGGCCATCGATTGCTTGGCGGCTTTGATCACAGCGGCCGGCTCGGTCTTGGCGCGAGCGCGGTATTCGTCCCAGGTCCAGCCGGCAGGCAGGTAGCCATTGAGCGGGTCGTGGGCGCTGGTCTGGTCGGTGACCATGTCCGGGCGCACGCCGCGCTTGACCAGCTCCGGAAGGATTTCAGCGGCGTTGCCCAGCAGAGCGATGGAAATCGCCTTGCCTTCTTTGGTGTATTTGGCGATACGGGCCAGAGCGTCGTCGAGGTCTTTGGCTTGCTCATCGACATAGCGACTTTTCAGACGGAAATCGATGCTGACCTGCTGGCATTCGATGTTCAGCGAGCAAGCGCCGGCCAGGGTTGCAGCCAGGGGCTGGGCGCCACCCATGCCACCCAGGCCAGCGGTCAATACCCACTTGCCTTTCAGGTCATCGTTGTAGTGTTGGCGACCGGCTTCGACGAAGGTTTCGTAGGTGCCCTGGACGATGCCCTGGCTGCCGATGTAGATCCAGCTGCCGGCGGTCATCTGGCCGTACATGGCCAGGCCTTTGGCGTCGAGTTCGTTGAAGTGTTCCCAGCTCGCCCAGTGCGGCACCAGGTTGGAGTTGGCGATCAGTACGCGCGGAGCATTAGCGTGGGTCTTGAACACGCCGACCGGCTTGCCGGATTGCACCAGCAGGGTCTCGTCGTCGTTCAGGTTGGTCAGGCTTTCGACGATCTTGTCGTAGCATTCCCAGTTACGTGCAGCGCGACCGATACCACCGTAAACCACCAGCTCCTTAGGGTTCTCGGCGACTTCCGGGTCGAGGTTGTTCATCAGCATGCGCAGCGGCGCTTCGGTCAGCCAGCTCTTGGCGGTCAGCTTGTTACCGCGTGCGGCACGGATTTCAACGTCACGAAACTTAGTAGGTTTAATGTCAGTCACGAAAAAGACTCCTCAGCAATCAATCCAAACCAACCCAGGCAGTGGGCGAGCAAGCCAATGGGCATCAGTGCACACCGGCGAATCAGTGGACGATGGTTGAGTCCTCGCGACTCATACGCATACGTCTTTACTTGTACATACAAGCATATGCAATCAAGCGGCCAACTTGCTGAATGAGCATTCAAGAAAAGTTCTGAAACGGCTGGAGAGCGCCTGGAACAGGGGTTCTGGCGAAGATGAAATTTTTCAGGGGAGATTTTGCAGCAGCGAGGGTGTTGTTACCGGAGCGTGGTTTTGCGCCACGCTGGGGCGTTCGGTAACAATATGGTGCGCTTTCGGGAACGCTGAAAAGAAAAAGATCGCAGCCTGCGGCAGCGCCTACATGGGATGGTGTTGCACCCTGTAAGCGCTGCCGCAGGCTGCGATCTTTTGAAACCGAGAATCAGTGTGCGGACAGCTCAATCACGCAGCATGGACCGTTGACCGCGATTTCCAGCAGGCCAGTGTTACCGTCGAGTTGCAGGCAATCATGCAGACCGAGTTGCGAAGTGTCGTTATCGACCTTCACTTCCAGCGCAGTGCCGATGCTAAACACCAACACCGTACCCGCCGAGCTGAAAAACCGCTGCTCGCCCGCCAGCCACTGCAACCGTGCACCGTACCGCTGCGGCGCATAAATCAGGTTGAAATCGCGAATCGGACCGCCGAGCAATGTGCAGGAAACCTTGCTTTCACCGCTGAAGGCAAACGGGTCCAGCGGTAACAGTGACCGAGTGTCCTGGCCATCCACCGTCAGGGTCATGCCGTCGCCCTGCAAAACGGTGATCACCCGCTCGTAACCGGCGAACGTGGAAAACCCGCCCGACTCACCAATGTCGGCAATCGACAGGCGCCAACCAAAGCCATCCAGGCCGGTGCCCGCATCGCGGGTGATTTCTTCGGTGCTGCCGCCGCCGTTTTTCCACGGCATGCGCGGGTAATCTTTGGCGCGTAAAACCTTCAACTGATTCATTTGTGAAAGCGTCCTTCCAGACGATGACGGGAACCGGGGTGGATCAAGCGTGCGGCGGTCACCGGCTGGCGACCGGACCAGGTGCGGCGACGGATCAGCAGGCACGGCTCGCCCTTTTCAATCTGCAGCAATTTGCATTCGGACGGCTCGGCCAGGATCGCCTCGACCACGTGCTCGCCTTCGGTCAGCGGCGCGACCTGGTTCAGATAGGCGTATGGCGTTTGCAGGGTGAAGTCCTGCTTGAGGTAGTCCGGCGCCACCAGCGCATTGACGAAACGGTCTTCGATTTGCACCGGGATATCGTTTTCGAAATGCACGATCAGCGAGTGGAACACCTTCTGCCCTTCGCGCATGTCCAGCGCCAAGGCACGCTCGGAACCGGCAGCCTCTTCTTCAAGGGTGATCACCTTGCAGGTGTGGCGATGGCCACGGGAGGCGATTTCGTCGGCAATGTTGTGCACTTCGAACAAGGCGGACTGGCTTTTCGGCTCGGCGACGAACGTGCCGACACCCTGCATGCGCACCAACAGACCGTCGGCGGTCATCTCGCGCAGCGCGCGGTTGATGGTCATGCGGCTGAAGCCCAACTGGTTGACCAGTTCGCTTTCCGACGGCACACGATAGTGCGGCGGCCAGTTTCCACTGTCGATTTGCTGGGTGATCATTTGTTTGACGCGGGCGTACAAGGGCGCCGGACTGTCGCCCATGTTCGCGGCCAACGGAGAGACTGGAGGCGGAGTCGGCACGGTTAATCCTTGGTCGTTTAATGAATATCGCTAGCTTGCCGGAGTTTACCGGGCAGGCAAACGTCTGTATATGTATATACAAATAACACACGATGAGGTGCTGAACCATGTCCGCCTTCTTTGCCGAACGCGCGCTGCTGCCTAGTGGATGGGCCAACAATGTACGTCTTGAGGTCAGCGCCGACGGCGTATTGACCCATGTCCAGGCCAATTCCCATGCAGATGGCGCCGAGCGGCTGAGCGGTCCGCTGCTGCCGGGCATGCCGAATCTGCACTCACACGCCTTCCAGCGGGCCATGGCCGGGCTGGCGGAAGTAGCGGGTAATCCGAACGACAGTTTCTGGACCTGGCGCGACCTGATGTATCGCCTCGTCGGAAAAATCAGCCCGGAACAACTCGGCGTCATCGCCCGTCAGTTGTACATCGAAATGCTCAAGGCCGGTTACACCTCGGTGGCGGAATTTCACTACGTGCATCACGACATCAGTGGCCAGCCTTACGCGGATCCGGCCGAACTGGCCCTGCGTATCAGCCAGGCTGCCCGTTCCGCGGGTATCGGCTTGACCCTGTTGCCGGTGCTCTACAGCCATTCCGGTTTCGGTGGCCAAGCGCCGAACGACGGTCAGCGCCGCTTTATCAACAGCACCGAAAATTACCTCAAGCTGCAATCGCGCCTGCAACCGGTCCTGGCGCAACAACCGGCGCAAACCCTGGGCCTGTGCTTTCACTCGTTGCGCGCGGTCACGCCGCAGCAGATCAGCGAAGTGCTGGCGGCCAGCGACAAGCAATGCCCGGTGCACATTCACATCGCCGAGCAGCAGAAAGAAGTCGACGACTGCCTGACCTGGAGTGGCCGTCGTCCGCTGCAATGGCTGTACGAAAACGTCGAAGTCGACCAGCGCTGGTGCCTGGTCCACGCGACCCACGCCAACCCGGAAGAAGTCACGTCGATGGCCAGGAGCCGCGCTATCGCCGGCCTGTGCCTGACCACCGAAGCCAACCTCGGTGACGGGATTTTCCCGGCGGTGGACTTCCTCGCCCAGGGCGGGCGTATGGGCATCGGTTCCGACAGCCATGTGTCGTTGAGCGTGGTGGAAGAATTGCGCTGGCTGGAATACGGCCAGCGACTGCGTGACCAACGGCGTAATCGTTTGTATGGCGCGGAGCAGCCAATGGTCGGCCGCACGCTGTTTGATGCCGCGCTGGATGGCGGTGCTCAGGCGTTGGGCCAGCCGATTGGCGCGCTGGAAGTCGGCAAGCGTGCCGACTGGCTGGTGCTCGACGGCAACGATCCGTATCTGGCAACGGCCAGCGGCGACGGGATTCTCAACCGCTGGCTGTTTGCCGGTGGTGATCGCCAGGTGCGGGATGTGTTGGTGAACGGCCAGTGGGTGGTGCGTGATGGGCGCCATGCTGATGAAGAAGAAAGCAATCGCGCCTTCACCCAGGTCCTGCGCGAATTACTGGGCTGACATCAAACAAAAATGTGGGAGCGGGCTTGCTCGCGAAGGCGGACTGTCAATCAACATCTCTGTTGAATGTGACACCCTCTTCGCGAGCAAGCCCGCTCCCACATTTGGATATGTGCTGACGGTTAGTTCGAGGTCTCGGCCATCTGCTGTTCCGACGCCCGCCAGATCAGCCGCGTGGTGTCGTAACCCTGCTGACGCGCCTTGCTCAGCAGCTCCTCACGCACCACACCGTTCACGCTCGGCGTGCGCGACAACAGCCACAAATATTTCCGGCTCGGGTCACCGACGATGGCGGTCTTGTAGTCATCGCTGACGTACAGCACCCAGTATTCGCCCTTCGCCGTACCCGGGATCAGCCTGGAGAACCAGGTATCGAACTCGACCCACAGCTTGTCGTTCTTGCCGGGCTCCTGTGGATAAGCCGTGCCCTTGACCTCTTCCCATTGCCACTGAGCCGTCAGGCAGCGGTTCAGCACCGCCACGTTACCGTCAGGCTTGAGCGTGTAATGGGCTTCGGATTGCGCGCAATCACGCTGGAAGTACATCGGCATGCGGGCCAACTCATACCAGGTACCCTGGTAGCGCTTGAGGTTGACGCTTTTGACCGTCTTGGGGGCCAATGGGTCCGGGCCAGGCGTCGCACAGCCGGCCAACATCAGGCCGGCAAAAAGGATGATCAATAACCGCTTCATTATTTTTCTCCCGTGGGCAATCGCCCCGGTTTACTTCAGGCCTTGGCCGGAAAACATCAGCACTTTGTCACCGGCGAACTGCACGCTGATAAAGCTGTTCTTGTCGCCCCAGGTGCAACTGGACATGCCGAGCGCGCCTGAACAATCGGCGGGCTTGCCCAACAGGGTCTCCACATCGGCCTTGGCCATGCCGGCCGAGAGTTTCGAGTAGTTTTCCTGATTGACCTTGCTGCAGGCAGCGAGCAATACGCAGAACGAAAGCAGGGCGATGGAACGCAGCGACATTGTGAAACTCCGGGGGGGCGTAGGGGATTGGCATGGCTGCCAAGCTGAAGCTTAGAAGAGAAAACCCCTGTCAGGTTCCCTGCCCGGCAGGCTATTTATCGGGCCACTCGTCTACCTTTTGCCGAAAATCAGCCACTTTCCGTGTTTACCGGGCATTTCGTCGTTTTTCAGAAAATCTGCCTAATCTTTGGCGCCGTTCAGTCGACATAAATGCAACACAAAGCCACATCGGTGGCATTTGCGCCCCCATTTTGTAAAACAGCCCCTCTGCGGTAGCTCATCCATGACCAGAAACATGAAGTTCAGCCACAAGATATTGCTGGCTGCCGCCCTCGTGGTGGCCGTCGCATTCGCTTGTTTCATCCTGTTCAACGACTATCGCCAGCGCGCAACCTTGCGCAACAGTACCGAAGCCTCGATGCAGGAACTCGGCAGCCTGACCACCAGCAACATCCAGACCTGGCTGGAAAGCCGCATGCAATTGCTGCAATCGATGGCCCAACAGGTCAGCGCCGATGGCAATGCTGCCGCCAGCCTGAAACGGATCATCGACCTGCCCGCCTACACCGGCAACTTCCAGCTGAGTTACTTCGGTGGCGCCGACGGCGGGATGTTCTCGGTCCCGGCGGGCAACCGCGCAGCGGACTACGACCCACGCGCCCGTGGCTGGTACAAGGCGGCCAATAACGCGCAAAAGACCATCGTCACCGAACCGTACATCGCCGCCTCTTCCGGCAAACTGGTGATCACCGTGGCCACTCCGGTACAGCACCAGGGCCAGATGATTGGCGTGGCCGGGGCCGACATCGACCTGTCCAGCGTCAGCGCGATCATCAACTCGCTGAACTTCGGCGGCCACGGTCATGCGTTCATCGTCGGTGCCGACGGCAAGATCCTGATTCACCCGGACAGCAAGCTGGTGCTCAAGAGCCTGGCTGAGGCCTATCCGGGCGACACACCGAAAGTCAGCCCGGGCATGAAAGAAGTCGAGGTCGACGGCAAGCGCCAGTTCATCTCCTTCACCCACGTCAACGGCGTACCATCGGCGGACTGGTACGTGGCACTGGTGCTCGACCAGGAAACGGCGTTCTCGATGCTCAGTGAGTTCCGCACCTCGGCGATCATCGCCATGGTGATTGCCGTGGTGATCATCATCGTCCTGCTGGGCATGCTGATCAGCCTGTTGATGCAGCCGCTGCTGACCATGGGCCGCGCCATGCACGACATCGCCGAAGGCGAAGGTGACCTGACCAAGCGCCTGACCATCCACGGCCACGACGAATTCGGCGCGCTGGGGCTGTCGTTCAACCGCTTCGTCGAGCGCATTCACACCTCGATCATCGAAGTATCCTCGGCCACCGGCCAGGTCAACGAAGTGGCGTTGCGTGTAGTCGCCGCCTCGAACTCGTCGATGTTCAACTCCGACCAGCAAGCCTCGCGCACCAGCAGCGTGGCCGCGGCGATCAACCAGCTCGGTGCCGCCGCCCAGGAAATCGCGCAGAACGCCGCCCTCGCCTCGCAACATTCCAGCGATGCCCGCAGCCTGGCCGAAGACGGCCAGCAAGTGGTGGATAAAACCATCGCGGCGATGCAGCAGTTGTCGGCGAAGATCAGCGATTCGTGCGGCAACATCGAAACCCTCAACAGCAACACGGTCAACATCGGGCAGATTCTGGAAGTGATTACCAGCATCTCCCAGCAAACCAACCTGCTGGCCCTCAACGCCGCCATCGAAGCGGCCCGCGCCGGTGAAGCCGGGCGTGGTTTTGCGGTGGTGGCCGATGAGGTACGCAACCTGGCCCACCGCACCCAGGACTCGGCGCAGCAAGTGCAGACGATGATCGAAGAGCTGCAAGTCGGCGCCCGCGCAGCGGTGGGCATCATGACCGACAGCCAGCGCCAGAGCGAAAGCAGCGTCGGCATCGCCAACCAGGCAGGCGAACGCCTGGGCAGCGTGACCCAGCGCATCGGCGAAATCGATGGCATGAACCAGTCGGTAGCGACGGCCACCGAAGAACAGACCGCCGTGGTGGAATCGATCAACGTCGACATCACCGAGATCAACACGCTGAACCAGGAAGGCGTGGAGAACCTGCAATCGACCTTGCGTGCGTGTGCCGATCTTGAGCAGCAGGCGGCGCGGTTGAAGCAGTTGGTGGGTAGCTTCAGGATCTAATTGTTCTCTCGGCCCCCTTCGCGAGCAAGCCCGCTCCCACATTTGATCTCCAGTGCGACAAAGATCCCTGTGGGAGCGGGCTTGCCCGCGAAGGCGGCATCAGCCGCCATGAAGATCTAGAACCTTGAACCCGGCCTCGACAGAAACTCGAGCTCCTCAGCCGTACTTTCCCGCCCCAACACCGCATTGCGATGCGGAAACCGTCCAAATTGCGCAATCACCTTCTGGTGTCGCTCGGCATAGTCCAGGTAACCGCTGAACAGCGCCCGATCGGTTTCCGGCTGCTGCGCCACCAACTCGATGTAGCGCGAGACGCCTTCGTTCTGCACCGCAAGGTTTTCGCTGTGCTCGAACACCAGGTAGATGAACACCCGCTGGATCGGTTGCAACTGCCGGTCGAAATCCGCGGCAATGCCTTGGGCCACCAGCTTTTGCGCCCGCAGATCGCCTGCAAAGGCTTTGGGAGTATCGCGAAAGATCATTCGCGGGAGTTGATCGAGCAACAGCACCAGCGCCAGCCAACCTTCGGGACGTTGCATCCACTCGGTCAATCCGCCGGCCAGTGCCTGCTCGACCCAGTCCCCGAAACGCTCACGCGCTTCGAGGTCCTGGCTGTCGCGCTTGCCGAACCACAACTTGCCCTTCTGCGCCGCCACTTCGCTCGCTGATTCAGAGCTTCCGAACCACCAATCAAGCAACGGCTGCCAGGGCGCGGTCATGGTTTATTCCTTGTGGTAAGCCGTGACGCGGGCCACTTCTTCTTTCGAACCGAGGAACACCGCCACACGCTGGTGCAGGCCCTCCGGCTGGATGTCGAGGATGCGCTGATGGCCGTCGGTGGACGCGCCGCCCGCCTGCTCCACCAGGAACGACATCGGGTTGGCTTCGTACATCAGGCGCAGTTTGCCCGGCTTCGACGGCTCGCGGCTGTCACGTGGGTACATGAACAGACCGCCGCGGGTCAGGATACGGTGCACGTCGGCCACCATCGCAGCGACCCAGCGCATGTTGTAGTTCTTTTTCAGCGGGCCTTCATCGCCTGCCAGCAATTCGCTGACGTAGCGCTGTACCGGTGCTTCCCAGTGACGCTGGTTGGACGCGTTGATGGCAAATTCCTGGGTGCTTTCAGGAATGGTGATGTTCTCGTGGGTCAGGACGAAGCTGCCCATTTCACGGTCCAGGGTGAAACCTTTCACGCCGTCGCCCAGGGTCAGGATCAGCATGGTCTGTGGACCGTAGATCGCGTAACCGGCGGCCACTTGCTGGGTGCCTGGCTGCAGGAAGGCCTTTTCATTCAAGGGCTCGTTCTGGCTCAGGTATTCGTTCGGGCAACGCAGTACCGAGAAGATAGTGCCGACCGGGGCGTTGATATCGATGTTCGACGAACCGTCCAGCGGGTCGAATACCAGCAGGTACGCGCCTTTCGGGTATTTGCCCGGGATCTGGTAGGCATTGTCCATTTCTTCGGACGCCATGCCGGCCAGGTGACCGCCCCATTCGTTGGCTTCGAGCAGGATTTCGTTGGAGATCACGTCGAGCTTCTTCTGCACTTCGCCCTGGACGTTTTCAGTGCCCATGCTGCCCAGAACGCCACCCAGGGCACCTTTGGACACGGCGTGGTTGATCTCCTTGCAGGCACGCGCCACCACTTCGATCAGGAAGCGCAGATCGGCAGGAGTGTTGTTGCTGCGGGTCTGCTCAATCAAATAGCGACTCAAGGTAACGCGGGACATGGAAGGCTCCGGTGGAATGGGGGGGCTAAAAACCCGCGCAGTTTAGCGCGAGTCGAGGCGCATTTCCTCCTATCAGACGTGATCGGTCAAAGAGAGTTCATGCGCGGGGATGAGCGTAGTTGGAAATGGGCTGCGCGTGGAGCTCGAATGGATAGCAGATTTCGATATCTTTAGTGATCGGCAGACCGTATTCGCGAGCAAGCCCGCTCCCACATTGGATCTGCTGCGTGGCACAAATGGTGTGTGCTCAGCTGGTCCAATGTGGGAGCGGGCTTGCTCGCGAATGGCGCGAAGCGCCAGCCTTCTTCAGGATTTGGCAGACGGCTTGCGCAGCAAACTGAACGCCATCGCCGCCAGGAACAAGACACTGAGCAACAACACCGCCCACAAGCCGAACGTCTTCCAGTGGGTGTCCGTCGTCGCCAGCGTTTTCTCCGTCGATGCGTTAGAGGCCACCGCCCCGACATCCACCATGGCCCGGCCCAAGGTCGCCAGCTTCTCTGGGCTGTAATCCGGAATCAGCGTCGACAGCGGCAGGTTCGCCGCCTTCGCCGTCGAATTTCCCACGACCAGCGTATAAGGCCCTGGCCCGCGCGCCAGGAACACCAGTTGCGTGGCGCGCACGGCAAACTTCAGCGTCGGCACCTGAACATCCAGGCCGCCGCCGCGTTCGTCCACGGTCAGTTTCAATTGCTGTACGAATTGCCCTGACAACGACAATTCGTTTTGCACCACGTCCTGACCGTTCTGGGTCAGGCGATAGAGCAAACCGCTGACCAATGGCTGCCACGGCAGGCTGCTGTCGCGACGACCGGCCAGGCTCACCGGCGCCAGGCTGTTGGGCTGGCTCAACTCAACTTGCACCCGCTCGACATTCAGCCCCATCGGCAACTGCCAGGTGTATTCACCCGCCTTCACGCTGCTACCGGCTAACGCCTGGGACCAGACCAACGGCAGCGGCAGGCTGCGGGTGCTGGCGCTTTGCAGTTGCGCCGAAGTCAGCGTCGGCGCCGAATGCGGTGTGATCCACAGCAACCGCAAGTAACGCGCCGACTGGCCCGGCAGGCTGATTGCACGCTGTTCGACCCGCTCGTCGGCAAAGGTCAGGCGCGCCACCTGCCCTTCGCCCCAGGACCGCCAATGCTGCAAATCGTCGCTGGCTTCGAGAGTGAAACGCTGGAAGCCGTCGTGCTCGCTGGTCCAGTCGAGAATCAACTGCTGCAACGGCGCCTTGATAGCGGAAGCGTCGAGCAGCCAGCCGCGCAACTCCTCCTCACCCGCCTCCAACTGACTGGAGGGCTGTACCTCGACCAACGTGCCGTTGGCGCTCGTTTGCACCCGCACGCTCGGCGCGGTTTCAGTGGCGTCCACCGAGCTGTACAGCGCAAACCATTTCACCTCGGTCAAGGTGCGGGTTTCACTGCTCTGCGCCGACTGCCGGGCCAGGGCATAAGCCTGAACATCACCCACGGCATTGAACACACGCACATCGCTCAGGTCAGCCTGCCGGGCATTCAGTTGTACGCTCAGGGGCAGCTCAAGGCGATACCAAGGGCCTTCGCCCGTCACCGACAAGGGCACTTGCGTGGTGAAGTCCGCCGGTTTTTCCTGCGCAAACGTCGACAACACCACCCCCATTGCAACAGCGCCCAGCCAGCCCAGGTTCAGCTTCTGATTCAAGATGACACTCCTTCGGATTCCGGGACCGGTTTCTCGGTATCCGGCACAGCTTCGGTGCGTTTGGGCGGCAGCGGGGCGAAATAGCCCACCACCAGCAGCAACACACCGACACCGATAAACGACACGATCCGCGCCAGCCCGCCGCGATTACTCAATTCGACAAAGAACAGTTTGGCCACGACCACGCCGATCAAGGCGGCGCCGATCAGCCAGACTTCGCGGCGGCGACGCAAATGGCCGCCGATCATCAGGCTCAGGGCCATCAAGGTCCAGACGATGGACAGCCCGGCTTGTACCCGCATCGACTCCAGCAACAGATCCAGCTCATAGGGCACGGCGCTCCAATGGTGCGCCGTGCGCATCACCAGCGCGGTAAAGAACACGAACAGCGAAGCACCTGCGACCCATTGCGTGGCGTTGGCGGCGTAATCCTCGCGGACCGCCAGTTGCGTCATGGCGCTGCGGGACCAGACATAGACGCCGAACAACGCAAACAACAGGCCCAGCTCCAGCGGGTTGATCAATGGCACGTAGGGCAGTGGCTCGGCGTTGCCGTCACTGGCCATATTCGCCAGCCAGAACCAACCGAGCATCAACAACGCCAGTGGCGCGGCAGCGTATACGCGGTATTCGCGTGGGTACGCCGACACCGGCCAAGGCCACGCGCGAGGTGCCGCCATCAACAGCAGATAAAGACTTGGCAGAATCGCCCAACCCAACCAGCGCCAGGCGTTGTATTGCTCGGACAACACCAGCAAGCCGTAACGCATCTCCAGGGCCAGCACGCCAATCAACAGCCAGCAACCAAGCACATGGGCGACACTCGGTGCCTGTGTCGGCAGCATTGGCGCCAGACGTCGCAGCGACATGAAATGCACCGCGAACACCGCGGCCCACGCCAGCCAGCCGAAGTTGGCGGCCGGGTGATAACGCGAATGCCAGGCCGCGAGCAGCACCAGCGCCGCAACGGGAATCAACACCGTGCAGAGTCCCCCCAGTGACGGCCAACTCAGGCGCAGTGCCAATATCGTCCACAATGCAGCACTCACGGCAGCGACGCCCAACAACAAGGTCGCCTGCATCGGCAACGGCGCAAAGTGCAGCACGTCGATGACCCAGGCCAACGCCCACCAGCCTGCGCCCCACACCAGCAACGCCTGGGACAACCGCAATAGGCTCAGCCCTTCGAACGCTCCGGGCGAATGCCCCATCTGCAAACGCCAGGCACCGACCATCGCGGCCAATCCCAGCACCAGCGGCGCCCAGAATCCGCCATGGGCCAAGGGTTGCAGGCCCTCACTGAACAGCGGTCCCGTCGCCAGGAACAGCGCACCACCCAACATTTGCACAGCCAGCGCGGTGAACAGGAACGTGCGCGATTGCAGGCGCAAGCCAACAAACAACGTCAGCGCCCCGGCCAAGGCCCAACTGATCACCGTGCCGTGGCTGAAGAAAAACAACGGCGCCAGCAAATAGAGAAACACCAGTCCGAGGCAAGCCAATACCGGCAGGCCCCTTAGTTCCCAAGGCCTGATCTGTTCCGGCAAGGCTTTACGCAACTGATGGAAACTGAACAGCAATGCGATGCCCAGCAACAGCGCGCCTAATGGCACACCGCCGAGCAGGCTGCTCTCGCTGCTGTGCAACTCGCTGAGAAACGCCAGCGCCGAACCCAGTTGCAGGAGCAAGGCAAAGGCCCGGGCCAAGGGCCTTTGCTGGCGCAGGCCGAGCCATAAGATCCCCGCGCCTTCCACCGCCCACGCCGCCGTCGTCCAGCGTGCATCGAGCCCCAGCGGAATCGCCAGGCTGGCGAAGATCACGCCCAAGGCCAGGCAGGTTTCCCCCAGCAACAGGGTGCGCCCGGCCATCAGCCAACGGGCAAGCCCCATGTAAATCAGACCCAGCGCCAAGGCACTGAACGCCGCGGCGAATTCCAGATGCTGCACCAGCGCGAACTGCAAGCCGAAACCCACCAGCGGCGGACCGAACAGCAGCGTGCCGTCGACGTAATCACCCTTGCGCGCCGACCACTGCAGCAGCGCTTCGCGACTGTTCTCTGTCGGTGCATCGCCCATCTCCATCAGTTTGCGCCGGGCGAACAGCAGTCCAATGGCCAGGTACATCAGGAAAAACACAATCAGAAACGGCTCGGTGCTCCACAGCATCTCCGGCAAGTAGGAGCGCAGGCCCCAGGCGAAACCGATGCCGAAGGTGCCGCTGAACCCGATGACATTCAGCAGGCGCCAGGCCTTGAACCAGGCAATGGCGAGGATGCCGGCGTTGAGCAGGGCAAAGTAACTGAACAGCGCGACGTGGTTGCCAGCGCCGGTGGAGGCCAGGATAGGGGCGGCGAATCCGCCCAGTGCGGCAGCGACAGCCAGCCCCAGGGAATCCTGGGTAATGGCGAGGATTGCCGAACAGACCGTCACCGCCACCAACAGGCCAAATGCCGCCGAGGGCTCGAGCAACGGATGCAGGCGCATCGCGGCAAACACAGTCAGGTACAACACGGCGATCCCGGCGCCTTGCAGGATCAACGCATAACTGCTGTTGCGGGTTCTCAACCACCAACCCAGCCCAAGCAAACCCAATGCTGCCGCCGCAACGCCTGCATAGCGCAACTCAATCGGCACTACCATGCCTTCGGTGGCGTAGCGCAGCAGAAAGGCCAGGCCGAGGAATAGCAGCACCACGCCGACCCGCAACACGGTATTGCCGCCGAACAGCCAGGCGCGGGCGCGGCTGATGGCGCGGTCAATGAGGTTCGGGCCACGCGGGGGGACAGGTGGTTGTGCTGCGCGAGCGATCGGCTCAGGCTTCCAGGCGTCGACGGGGTGTGGAGGACTGGTTTCGCTGGCCGCTGCGGCGATCGGTTCGAGCTCTGGCGGCAATTCCCAAATCAATTCCGTGGCTGCGGCAGGTGCTTCATCAAGGATGGTTTCAGGCGATACAAGCGGTTCGCGGGTTTCCGGCGCCTTGACGCCTGACGCTTCGAGCGCCGCCAACCGTTGCTCGAACGCATGCAGCGCTATCTGCGCCTGTTCCAGCAGGCGCTGCTGTTCTACCGCTCTAGATTCCAAACGCGCAATGCCAATCGCCTGGCCGATACCCAATCCGAGTAGTGCGCCCAGCAGCGCATCACTGAATGACTCGTCGAGTATCCAGCCGAGCACCAGCCCGATCAGCATGAACATCCATTGCATGGTTGATATCCCTAAGCAGCCCCATCGCGGGGCAAATCCGGGTGGTACAGCGTCTGGTTCAGTCTAGTGGCCAGACACCCGGAATCCAGTGTGAGAGCAGATTACATCTGCACCACAAACCCAATGTGGGAGCGAGCTTGCTCGCGAAAGCGGACTGACATTCACTATCAATGGTGAATGTGATGTCCCCTTCGCGAGCAAGCCCGCTCCCACAAGGGATGAAGATGACGCTTAGTATATCGACCAAGCCCGGCAATACGGGCGTAAAACTACTCCAGCGCCTTCCAGATCTCCGTGGCGTACTCGCGGATGGTCCGGTCGGACGAGAACCAGCCCATCCGCGCCGTGTTCAATACCGCCGAACGCCACCACTGGTTCGAATCGTGCCAATGGGCTTCGACGCGCATCTGCGCGTTCCAGTAGGAATCGAAGTCGGCGCAGACCAGAAAGCGGTCGTAGTCCACCAGCGAATCGATCAACCCGGTGTAACGGGACGGATCATCCGGCGAGAACACCCCGCCGCGAATCGCTTGCAGCACATCGTTCAGACGATGGGATGCGGCGATGTCCGGTACGGCACTGAACTCATGGTTCTGCTTGCGTGCTTCCACCTGCTGCGCACTGAGGCCGAAGATAAACATGTGTTCGGCGCCGATGCGCTCGCACATTTCCACGTTGGCCCCGTCCAGAGTGCCGATGGTGAGCGCGCCGTTCAGGCCGAATTTCATGTTGCTGGTACCGGATGCTTCGAAACCGGCGGTGGAAATCTGCTCGGACAAATCCGCCGCCGGAATGATGCTCTCCGCCAGGCTGACGTTGTAGTTGGGCAGGAACACCACTTTGAGCAAGCCGCGTACGGTCGGGTCGTTGTTCACCACCCGGGCGATGTCGTTGGTCAGCTTGATGATGAGTTTGGCCTGGTGATAACTGGCTGCCGCCTTGCCGGCGAAGATCTTCACCCGGGGCACCCAGTCGATTTCCGGCTCCGCGCGAATCGCCTGGTACAGCGCCACGGTGTGCATCAGGTTGAGCAACTGGCGCTTGTATTCATGGATCCGCTTGACCTGTACGTCGAACATTGCCGCCGGGTTCACCGCGACACCCAAGCGCTCATGAATCAGGTACGCCAGGGCTTTCTTGCTGTGCAGGCGTTGCTCGGCAAACGCCTTGCGAAATGCATTTTTCTCGGCGAACGGTTCGAGGGCGAGCAAGCGCTCTTCCGGGTTATCCAGCACTTGCGGCCCGAGGGCATCGACCAGCATCGAGGTCAGCTCGGGGTTGGCCTGATACAACCAACGACGAAAGGTGATGCCGTTGGTTTTGTTGTTGATCCGCTCCGGGTAGAGCTTGTGCAGTTCGGAGAACACCGTTTGGCGCATCAGTTGCGTGTGCAACCCGGACACACCGTTGATGCTGTGGGAACCGAGAAACGCCAGGTTGCCCATGCGTACCCGGCGACCGTTGTCTTCCTCGATCAGCGATACCGCGCGCAACACGTCGAAGTCGTGAATGCCTTTGGCCCGCAGGGAGTCGATGTGCTGGGCGTTGATCAGGTAAATGATCTGCATGTGCCGCGGCAGCATGCGCTCCATCAAGCCGACCGGCCAGGTTTCCAGCGCTTCGGGGAGCAATGTGTGGTTGGTGTAGGACAACGTATCGACGGTGACCTGCCAGGCCGCATCCCACGCCACGTCATACACGTCGACCAATTGCCGCATCAGTTCGGCCACGGCTATCGAGGGGTGGGTGTCGTTGAGCTGGATAGAGGCGTGATCGCTCAGGGTCAGCACCGAGGTGTGCATGTTGCGATGTCGGCGCAGCAAATCCTGCAATGAGGCGGCGACGAAGAAATACTCCTGGCGCAGGCGCAACTCCTGGCCAGCCTCGGTGCTGTCCGCCGGGTACAGCACCCGGGAAATACTTTCGGCCCGGGCCACTTCGGCCACGGCGCCCAGATGGTCACCGGCGTTGAATCGTTCAAGGTGCAAATCTTCCATGGCCCGGGCGCGCCACAGGCGCAGCGTGTTGACGCTCGCCCCGCGCCAGCCGACCACCGGTGTGTCGTAGGCAATCGCCCGCACGGTTTCCGCCGGGGACCAGATTTGCCGGGATTTGCCGGCGTCGTCGGTCAGGGTCTGGACACTGCCGCCAAAACCGATGGTGTAAGCCACTTCCGGCCGCTCGAACTCCCAGGGGTTGCCGAAATCCAGCCAGTGTTCGGTCTGCTCCTGCTGCCAGCCGTCGACAATCGCCTGGCGGAACAGCCCGTGCTCATAGCGGATGCCGTAGCCATGACCAGCGATGCCGAGAGTCGACATGCTTTCCAGGAAACACGCCGCCAGGCGCCCGAGGCCGCCGTTGCCCAGGGCCGCATCGGGCTCCAGCAAGCGGATGCGCTCTAGGTCGACGCCGAGTTCGGTCAGGGCTTCACGGGCCACATCGAGCAGGCCGAGGTTGCTCAGGCTGTCGAAGAGCAGCCGGCCGATGAGAAACTCCAGGGAAAGGTAATAAACGCGCTTCTGGCCTTTGCGGTAAATCTGCCGCGTGTGGTCCATCCAGTGCTCGACCATGTGATCCCGCGCGGCCAGGGCAATGGCTTCGAACCAGTCATGGTCGAAGGCGTGATCCGGGTCTTTACCCACTGCATAAGTGAGCTTGGTCAAGACGGCGTCGCGGAATGCGGCCACCTCTGCTTCGCGAACAAGTGGTTCTTGAGTCATCGATAGGACCTCGAGCGAGCTTGGGTTGTCTGAGCCTAGACGGTCTGACAGGCGGTAGAGGCTCTGGTTCGGCAGTTTTTCCTTTGAATACGAGCTGGTCCGACAATGCGTTGTCATGTGCCTGAATGAATGCAGGGCCCGTGCCTATTTTCCGGTTGTTTGCACCGCCCGCGAAAAAAATCTGGCGAAAGGTTGTTCAAAAATCCACCAGTCCCGGTATGATCGCGCGCCCTGATGCACACGCTGGTAACAAACGATGATGAAGCCGAACCTGATCGCTGCCGCAGAGATCGACCGCCTCGATACCTGGGCCAAGTACTCTGCCCCGATGTGCGGCTCGTGCATGTCCAGCTGCTGCACCCTGCCCGTCGAGGTCAAGATCAAGGATCTGATCCGCATCGGTATCGTCGACGAGTTCGAGCGCGGTGATCCGCCGAAAAACATTGCCAAGCGCCTGCAAAAGGAAGGGATCGTCGAGCGTTACAACCAGAAGTCGGAAATCTTCACCCTGCAGCGCATGAGCAACAACGATTGTCTGTACCTGGATCGTAAGAGCCGTCTGTGCACTATTTATGAAAAGCGCCCGGATACTTGCCGCAACCACCCGAAAATCGGCCCGCGGCCGGGGTATTGCGCGTACAAGCCGAAAGAAGTGGAGCGCGAGCGGAATTCGCGGAGTATCGAACGGTTCTGATACTTCCTGACATTTTCGGCGGTTGATCGGCCGCCTTCGCGGGCAAGCCCGCTCCCACATTGATGGGTGCCGGACATAAATTATATGTACGACACAAAACCCTGTGGGAGCGGGCTTCCCCGCGAAGAGGCCCTTAAAGCCACCACACAAATTCCAGACAAACAAAAACGCCCCCGGCCTTTCGACCGGGGGCGTTTTCGTTCAGCCGGGGCTAAATCTTATGCCTTGGCTTGTTCGAGCGCAGTGATCCGCCGCACCGATGTAGCAGCGGTCGAGCCCCAGCGAGGCCGCGTTCGGCTGCGAAGCAGTCGTAAGCGTTTTGCGGCCGCTGTGCGCCCGAACGCAGCCTCGCAGGCTCGGCAGCTGCTACGGCCAGACAAACAAAAACGCCCCCGGCCTTTCGACCGGGGGCGTTTTTGTTCAGCCGGGGCTAAATCTTATGCCTTGGCTTTCTTGGCAGCGCGGGTACGCTCGCTTTCGTCCAGGATCTTCTTGCGAAGACGGATGGACTTAGGAGTCACTTCACACAATTCATCGTCCTGGATGAATTCCAGAGCCTGTTCCAGGGTGAAGCGAACAGGTGGAACCAGAGCGATGGTTTCGTCTTTACCCGAAGCACGCATGTTGTCGAGCTTCTTGCCCTTGGTAGGGTTGACGCCCAGGTCGTTGTCACGGCTGTTCAGACCAACGATCTGACCGTTGTAGATTTCCTGACCGTGTTCAACGAACAGCTTGCCACGCGCCTGCAGGGTTTCCAGGGAGTAGGTCAGTGCCTTGCCGGTTTCAACCGAAACCAGAACGCCGTTCTGACGGCCGGACATGTCGCCGGACTTCATCACGTCGTAACGGTCGAAGATCGAGGTCAGGATGCCAGCGCCGTTGGTCAGGGTCAGGAACTGGTTACGGAAACCGATCAGACCACGAGCAGGGATGTTGTATTCCAGACGTACACGGCCCTTGCCATCCGGCACCATGTTGGTCAGGTCGCCCTTACGCAGGCCCATCTCTTCCATCACCTTGCCCTGGGATTCTTCCGGCAGGTCGATGGTGACGTTTTCGAACGGTTCGTGCTTCACGCCGTCAACCAGACGGATGATCACTTCCGGACGGCCTACAGCCATTTCGAAGCCTTCGCGACGCATGGTTTCGATCAGTACCGAGAGGTGCAGTTCGCCACGGCCGGAAACCTTGAACTTGTCAGCCGAGTCGCCTTCTTCAACGCGCAGCGCAACGTTGTACAGCAGCTCTTTGTCCAGACGTTCCTTGATGTTACGGGAAGTCACGAACTTGCCTTCTTTACCGCAGAATGGCGAGTCGTTTACCTGGAAGGTCATGGAAACGGTTGGCTCGTCGACGGTCAACGGCTTCATCGCTTCAACGGTGTCCGGGTGGCACAGGGTGTCGGAGATGAACAGCGAGTCCATACCGCTGATGCACACGATGTCGCCTGCAGCAGCTTCTTCAACGTCTACACGGTGCAGACCGTGGTGACCCATCAGCTTCAGGATACGACCGTTACGCTTCTTGCCGTCGGCGCCGATAGCGACAACCGGGGTGTTCGGCTTGACGCGACCACGAGCGATACGGCCAACACCGATAACACCCAGGAAGCTGTTGTAGTCCAGTGCGGAGATCTGCATCTGGAACGGACCTTCACGGTCAACAGCCGGCGCCGGTACGTTGTCGACGATCGACTGGTACAGCGGGGTCATGTCCTCAGCCATTTCGGTGTGGTCCAGACCGGCAATACCGTTCAGGGCCGAGGCGTAGACGACTTTGAAGTCCAGCTGTTCTTCGGTGGCACCCAGGTTGTCGAACAGGTCGAAGATCTGGTCCAGAACCCAGTCCGGACGCGCGCCTGGACGGTCAACCTTGTTGATGCACACGATTGGACGCAGGCCGGCTTCGAAAGCCTTCTTGGTCACGAAACGGGTTTGCGGCATAGGGCCGTCTTGAGCGTCAACCAGCAGCAGAACGGAGTCGACCATCGACATTACGCGTTCAACTTCGCCGCCGAAGTCGGCGTGGCCCGGGGTGTCCACGATGTTGATGTGGTAGCCGTTCCAGTTGATGGCGGTGTTTTTCGCCAGAATGGTAATACCGCGCTCTTTTTCCTGGTCGTTGGAGTCCATCACGCGCTCGTCGTTGAGCTCGTTGCGCTCCAGGGTGCCGGATTGACGCAGGAGTTTGTCTACCAGGGTGGTTTTACCATGGTCAACGTGGGCAATGATGGCGATGTTACGTAGATTTTCGATCACTTGTGTATCTCGATCAGAGGATTCGGTGTGCTGACAAGTCTTGGCAGCGATTAACAGTAGCGTCCGTGAAAGCCGTTACAGCTTGACGGTGGCATCGGGGGGCCGGTGACGCAGGCCACAGGCAAACAGCCCCGGGCACTTAGCTCGGTCGATAAACGCGCACATTGGCATGCCCCTCACTGAGCAAATGGTGGGCATGCAGGCGACTCATCACGCCTTTGTCGCAATACAGCAGGTACTGGCGAGTAGGGTCCAGTTCCTTGAAACGAGCGTTCAGTGCATAAAACGGCATCGTTTGTACCTCGATGCCAGCAAGGTCCAGCGGGTCATCTTCAGCGGCATCCGGGTGACGGATGTCGATGACGATCTGACCGGCCAGCGCTTCGCTGACTTCTTCAACCTGCAGGTCCTGGCCCAATTCGTCGATCACCCGATCGATCGGCACCAGTCTGGCGTTTTCGAGCGCACGCTCGAGCACCGCCATATCGAATTCTTTCTCTTCGTGCTCGACACGGTAGCGCTTGGCGGCCGTCTTCGGATTGACCGAGATGACGCCGCAGTACTCCGGCATGTGCCGGGCGAAATCGGCGGTGCCGATCTCGTTGGCCGTATCGATGATGTCCTGTTTGTGGCTGGCGATCAGCGGGCGCAAGACCAGTTTGTCGGTCACGCAATCAATCACCGACAGGTTCGGCAATGTCTGGCTCGACACCTGGGAGATCGCCTCACCGGTGACCAGTGCCTCGATGTGCAGTCGATCGGCAATTTGGGACGAAGCGCGCAACATCATACGCTTCAATACTACGCCCATATGACTGTTATCGACTTTGCCGAGAATTTCGCCCAGCACTTCTTCGAACGGCACACTGACAAATAACACGCGCTGGGAGCTGCCGTACTTCTTCCAGATGAAATGCGCGACTTCCATGACGCCCAGTTCATGGGCACGTCCACCCAGGTTGAAGAAGCAGAAATGCGCCATCAGGCCGCGGCGCATGATCTGGTAAGCCGCCACGGTGGAATCGAAGCCGCCGGACATCAGCACCAGTGTTTGCTCCAGCGCGCCCAGCGGATAACCGCCAATGCCGTTATGCTGGCTATGGATCACAAACAACCGTTTGTCGCGAATTTCGATACGGACTTCGATTTCCGGGTTTTTCAGGTCAATCCCGGCGGCGCCGCACTGGCGACGCAGCTGGCTGCCGACGTATTTTTCGACATCCATGGAGCTGAACGGGTGCTTGCCCGCACGCTTGCAGCGCACCGAAAAAATCTTGCCGGCCAGCGCATCGCCGTAGTGCAGTTTGCACTTTTCAAGCACGTCGTCGAAGTCGACGTACGGGTATTCATCGACCTGCAGGAAATGCGCGATGCCCGGCATGCAGCTCAGGCGTTCGCCCATCTCTTTCAGGGCTTTGGGCTCGGTGACGCGGGTTTCCAGCTCGAGGTTGTCCCACACGCCGTTCACCACCACGGCCGGGTCCAGATCGCGGAGCACGGCACGGATGTTCTTGGCCAATTGACGGATGAAACGCATCCGTACCGGGCGGCTCTTGATGGTGATCTCGGGGAAGACTTTTACGATTAATTTCATGGAAACAGCGCGCGCAGGGCCTGCCGAAAAAGGGGGGCGCGGATTATAGCGGAAATTGCTCAAGGTTTAACCAGTTAATGTGCAGAAGGTTTTGCGCGCACCAAAACAGGTCATTTATTGAATTTAGCGCCACATTACAGGGCGAGAATTTCTGCTTTAAAGCGCAAAATACCCTCACAAGCGTGTTTTTGGGGCAAAAAACCCATGGTGGGGCACTGGCATGCAATTTGCTCCCTTGTGAGGCAGGTTGCCTTGGCAGAGTATTCGCGCCGGCATCACCCACATTTAAGGGCATCCATTACTAGCCCGAAGCCACCCGGAGGACACTATGTCGAAGTCGGTTCAACTCATCAAAGATCATGACGTCAAGTGGATTGATCTGCGCTTCACGGACACCAAAGGCACTCAGCACCACGTGACCATGCCGGCTCGCGATGCGCTGGATGACGACTTCTTCGAAGTCGGCAAAATGTTCGACGGTTCCTCCATCGCTGGCTGGAAAGGCATCGAAGCCTCCGACATGATCCTGATGCCGGACGACTCCACCGCCGTTCTGGATCCGTTCACCGAAGAACCGACCCTGATCCTGGTCTGCGACATCATCGAACCTTCGAGCATGCAAGGCTACGATCGCGACCCACGTGCGATCGCCAAGCGCGCCGAAGAACATCTGAAGGCCACCGGTATCGGTGACACCGTATTCGCCGGTCCGGAGCCAGAGTTCTTCATCTTCGACCAGGTCAAGTTCAAGTCCGACATTTCCGGCTCCATGTTCAAGATCTACTCTGAACAAGGTTCGTGGATGTCCGACCAGGACATCGAAGGCGGCAACAAAGGCCACCGTCCAGGCGTCAAAGGCGGCTACTTCCCGGTTCCACCGTTCGACCACGACCACGAAATCCGTACCTCCATGTGCAACGCACTGGAAGAAATGGGCCTGACCGTCGAAGTTCACCACCACGAAGTGGCGACTGCCGGCCAGAACGAAATCGGCGTCAAGTTCAACACCCTGGTGAAGAAAGCCGACGAAACCCAAACCCTGAAGTACGTCGTGCACAACGTAGCCGATGCCTACGGCCGCACCGCGACCTTCATGCCTAAGCCTCTGTACGGCGACAACGGCTCGGGCATGCACGTACACATGTCGATCTGGAAAGATGGCAAGAACACCTTCGCAGGCGAAGGCTATGCCGGCCTGTCCGACACCGCCCTGTACTTCATCGGCGGCATCATCAAGCACGGTAAGGCCCTGAACGGCTTCACCAACCCGGCAACCAACTCCTACAAGCGTCTGGTTCCAGGCTTCGAAGCTCCAGTGATGCTGGCCTACTCGGCTCGCAACCGTTCCGCTTCGATCCGTATTCCTTACGTGTCGAGCCCGAAAGCCCGCCGTATCGAAGCGCGCTTCCCGGATCCGGCTGCCAACCCGTACCTGTGCTTCGCCGCACTGTTGATGGCTGGCCTGGACGGCATCCAGAACAAGATCCACCCTGGCGACGCTGCTGACAAAAACCTGTACGACCTGCCGCCTGAAGAGGCGAAAGAGATTCCACAAGTTTGCGGCAGCCTGAAGGAAGCCCTGGAAGAGCTGGACAAAGGTCGTGCGTTCCTGACCAAAGGCGGCGTTTTCAGCGACGACTTCATCGACGCTTACATCGCCCTGAAAAGCGAAGAAGAAATCAAGGTACGTACCTTCGTACACCCACTGGAATACGAGCTGTACTACAGCTGCTGATCCGGTAGCGCTGCGGCACGCGGCGTGACAAAAAGAGGCCTCCTTCGGGAGGCCTTTTTTATTGCCAGCAATTCAACGGACGATAGAGAACCCTGTGGGAGCGGGCTTGCCCGCGAAGACGTCAGTACACTCAACATCTGCTTATCAGACAGATCGCTTTCGCGAGCAAGCCCGCTCCCACAGGGATTTGTGGCGCCTGGAATATCTCGCAAACCATACCCAAATGTTTAGCGGCTTGGTTCAAACACACGGCCTGACCTATGCTGCAACCCAACGCTTTCGCTTCCGGTCGATTCCATGGGTCGTGGTTTTCTGTTCATCCTGCTGCTGATCGCCCTGCCCGCCATGGCGCAGATCTACAAATACACAGACGCCAACGGCGCCACCGCGTACAGCAACCAGCCGCCTGACGGCGTCAGCGCCCAACCGGTCGTCTTGCCACCCCTCAACAGCATTGAGCGCCAGCCTCCCGGCGAAGCCGCGCCTGTTGCTGAAGCCGTCCGGAATGAGCACCCCCAAAAGCCCTATGAAGTGCTGGAGCTGACAGGCCTGCCGACCACCGAAGCCCTGCGTGCCAACAACGGCACGTTCACCGTTAACGTACAGATCAAGCCACGCCTGCAAAGCCCGCATCTGCTGCGGCTGCTGCTGGACGATCAACCCTACGGCCAGCCAGGCAATGTGCCGATCCTGCAACTGGTGAACATCGATCGCGGCGAACACCGCCTCGCCGTGCAAGTGATCGATGACGAAAACGTTGTGCAGCAGAGCCCCACCGTGACCTTCACTGTGCAACGAGTGCACACGCCTTGAAGGCCTGGTTGCTGATCGCCTGCTTCATCGCGCTGCCCGCCGCGGCGGAGGTCTTTACGTACGTCGACCACCAAGGCAATCGGGTTTTCACCGATCAACCCAAAACCGGCTACGCCAGGCGTGTACCGCTGACAAAGACCAATCGAATAGCGGCCAGCCCCACCAGCGCAGCGCCGTTGATTGCCGAGAGCAATCCCGAAGAACAAGCGCTGTTCCACTATGACGTGCTGCGCATCCTGGTCCCGGAACCCGACGCGACCATCCACAGCGGCGCCGGCGAAGTCATCGTCAGCACCACCAACGAACCCGCCCTGCAACCCGGTCACCACTACCGGTTGCTGCTCGACGGCCAGCCCACCGCCGAACCCGGCCCGAGCCCGGTGTTCCCGTTGAGCAACATCGATCGCGGCAGTCACACCCTGTCCGTGGAAATCCTCGACGAACAGGGGCGCATTGTCGAACGTACTGCCAGCCAACCCTTCCATATGCAGCGCACGTCTCTTGCCCAGAAGCGCAAGATCAAACCCTGCTCCCTCGAAGACTACGGTCAGCGACCGGAATGTCCGCCCGGCGACAAACCCGCCGAAGAAAAAAATCCTTTCCTGCGACTTTTCTAACCTCGTTCAGGTTTGCGCACTATATTGGTGCAATTACTTGCACCGTACTCACATTCCAACCCATTTTGGTTCGAAAGTACCCGTGAAAGCCGGCAGAACGCCACGCAAACGAGCGTCAAACGCCTGTTTCAGGCGCTGAACGCTTCTTTTCGGAGCCTTGGTTTGGTTTTTGCATTTTGCCCGTACCAGCGCTTTTTTCTTGCGCATGCTCTGCTCTAAAAGAGGTCCCGATGACCATTAGCGACGCACTCCACCGTTTGCTACTCGACAACCTCACCACCGCCACCATCCTGCTCGACGCCGGACTGCGCCTCGAGTACATGAACCCGGCGGCGGAGATGCTGCTGGCCATCAGCGGTCAGCGCAGCCACGGGCAGTTCATCAGCGAATTGTTTACCGAATCGGCCGAAGCGCTGAACTCGTTGCGCCAGGCTGTCGAACAGGCCCACCCGTTCACCAAGCGCGAAGCCATGCTCACCGCCCTGACCGGCCAGACCCTGACCGTCGACTACGCGGTAACGCCGATTCTGAGCAACGGCGACACGATGCTGCTGCTCGAAGTCCACCCCCGTGACCGCTTGCTGCGGATCACCAAGGAAGAAGCGCAGCTGTCGAAGCAGGAAACCAGCAAGATGCTGGTGCGCGGCCTCGCCCATGAAATCAAGAACCCGTTGGGCGGGATTCGCGGCGCGGCACAGTTGCTGGCCCGGGAACTGCCGGAAGAAAGCCTGCGCGACTACACCAACGTCATCATCGAAGAAGCCGACCGCCTGCGTAACCTGGTGGATCGCATGCTCGGCTCCAACAAGTTGCCGTCACTGGCGCCGTGCAATGTCCACGAAGTGCTGGAGCGCGTCTGCCATCTCGTAGAGGCCGAAAGCCAAGGCTGCATCACCTTGGTGCGTGACTACGATCCAAGCATCCCCGACGTGCTGATCGACCGCGAGCAAATGATCCAGGCGGTCCTGAACATCGTGCGCAACGCCATGCAGGCCATCAGCAGCCAGAACGAGCTGCGCCTGGGGCGCATCAGCCTGCGCACCCGCACCATGCGCCAGTTCACCATCGGCCATGTGCGCCATCGTCTGGTGACCAAGATCGAGATCATCGACAACGGCCCGGGCATTCCTGCGGAACTTCAGGAAACCATCTTCTTTCCCATGGTCAGCGGTCGTCCGGACGGTACCGGGCTGGGCCTGGCCATTACCCAGAACATCATCAGCCAGCACCAGGGCCTGATCGAATGTGACAGCCACCCCGGCCACACCACTTTCTCGATCTTTCTGCCACTGGAACAAGGAGCCACATCGACATGAGCCGTAGTGAAACCGTGTGGATCGTCGATGACGACCGTTCTATCCGTTGGGTCCTGGAAAAAGCCCTGCAGCAGGAAGGCATGACCACGCAAAGCTTCGACAGCGCCGATGGCGTGATGAGCCGCCTGGCGCGCCAGCAGCCGGACGTGATCATTTCCGACATCCGCATGCCCGGCGCCAGCGGCCTGGACCTTCTGGCGCGGATTCGCGAGCAGCATCCACGGTTGCCGGTCATCATCATGACCGCTCACTCCGATCTGGACAGCGCTGTCGCGTCCTATCAGGGCGGCGCCTTCGAGTACCTGCCGAAGCCGTTCGATGTCGATGAAGCCGTCTCCCTGGTCAAACGCGCCAACCAGCACGCTCAGGAGCAGCAAGGCCTGGAAGTCGCCCCGACACTGACCCGCACGCCGGAAATCATTGGTGAAGCGCCGGCGATGCAGGAGGTGTTTCGCGCCATCGGCCGCCTGAGCCACTCCAACATCACCGTGCTGATCAACGGCGAATCCGGTACCGGTAAAGAACTGGTGGCCCACGCCCTGCACCGGCACAGCCCGCGCGCCGCTTCGCCGTTCATCGCGCTGAACATGGCGGCGATTCCAAAAGACCTGATGGAGTCTGAACTGTTCGGCCACGAGAAAGGCGCGTTCACCGGCGCGGCCAATCTGCGTCGCGGGCGTTTTGAACAGGCCGACGGCGGCACGCTGTTCCTCGATGAAATCGGCGACATGCCCGCCGACACCCAGACCCGTTTGCTGCGGGTACTGGCCGATGGCGAGTTCTACCGCGTCGGCGGCCATGTGCCGGTGAAGGTCGATGTGCGCATCATTGCTGCGACCCACCAGAACCTGGAAACCCTGGTGCATGCCGGGAAATTCCGTGAGGACTTGTTCCATCGCCTGAATGTGATCCGCATCCACATCCCGCGCCTGTCGGACCGTCGCGAAGACATCCCGACCCTGGCCAAGCACTTCCTCGGCCGCGCCGCGCAAGAACTGGCCGTCGAGCCAAAACTGCTGAAAAACGAAACCGAGGAATACCTGAAGAACCTGCCGTGGCCCGGCAACGTGCGGCAACTGGAGAACACTTGCCGCTGGATCACGGTGATGGCGTCGGGTCGCGAAGTGCACATCGGCGACCTGCCACCGGAGCTACTGAGCCTGCCGCAGGATTCGGCCCCCGTGACCAACTGGGAACAGGCCCTGCGCCAGTGGGCAGACCAGGCGCTGGCCCGCGGCCAGTCGAGCCTGCTCGACAGTGCCGTGCCGGCCTTCGAGCGGATCATGATCGAGACCGCCCTCAAACACACCGCCGGTCGCCGCCGCGACGCCGCCGTCTTGCTGGGTTGGGGGCGTAACACACTGACGCGCAAGATCAAGGAATTGGGGATGAAGGTGGATGGTGGGGATGATGACGAGGGCGACGAAGCCTGAGTAATCACTGATTACTCACTGAGCACACGACCCTGTGGGAGCGGGCTTGCTCGCGAAAGCGGTGTGTCAGTCGAAATTGATATGGCTGAACTGACGCCTTCGCGAGCAAGCCCGCTCCCACATTCAAAGCTGCGTGCACCGCCTGAATGCACCGTGAACCGCAATCGCGCACAAAAACAGCTTCGAATCTCCACCTGCTTTCACAATCGAATCCCTTTCGAAAAAACACGAAAGCCCCGAATCTCGGGGCTTTCAGCGTTTCAAACCGGTTTTTTGTTTCTCATTGTGAAAACTGGCACGCCCCCTGCAATAACCCTTTCAAGTGAATCAGTTCACCTACCCGGTTTCGGGGACCTTGGTACAGGCAGGCCGGGGATTCCCCTCTTTAACACCGGGCTCACACCGCAGCTGCGACGAGCCCGACCGTTTTGGGGCCCTTGATACAGGCAGGTCAGGGGTTCCTTCTTTACACCAGGCTCAAACCGCACTCGCGACGAGCCTCCCGTTTCGGGAACCTTGGTACAGGCAGGCCGGGGATTCCCTCTTTTATTGCTCCCGGAGATGGATCTCCAGCCGCCAGCGGTCATCGACCTCGCTACCTGCCCACTCGCCCTGCAGGGGCCGGGCCGCCACCAGGGTCAGCAGCAACCCCCCATCACTCAAACGTACCCGCCAGTTCACGTCCTTGCCGCCGAGCTTGAGCTGGCCTTTCTGCGCCTTGCCCTCGGCGCCAAACAGCAGCGCGACACTGCCGTCCACCATTTCGCCGTGGGTCTCGGGTTCGTTGTTGAACCACACCACCAGTCCATCGCTCGTCACTTCAACCTGCTGCAACTGACTGGGGTCTGGCGCGGTCAGGCGACCGATCATCATCCCGACCATCATCCCGACAATCGCCAGCGAGCCCATCACCCGCAGGAATAGTTTCGAACGCACGCCGGCTTGCGGCGTAGAATGCGCGTCATCTTTACCTTCGGAGCCGTGCATGTTTCACGTCATCCTTTTCCAACCAGAAATTCCGCCGAATACCGGCAACGTTATCAGGCTGTGCGCCAACAGTGGCTGCCACCTGCACTTGATCGAACCGCTGGGCTTCGAGATGGACGACAAGCGCCTGCGCCGGGCCGGTCTCGACTACCACGAGTATGCCACTCTGCAACGCCATGCGGACCTGGCCAGCTGCCTGGAAAGCCTCGGTCACCCGCGGGTGTTCGCGTTCACCACCAAAGGCTCGCGGCCGTTCCATGATGCCAGCTTCGCCCCGGGCGACGCGTTCCTGTTCGGCCCGGAAAGCCGTGGCCTGCCGGCCGAGGTGCTCGATGCCCTGCCCGCCGACCAACGCCTGCGTCTGCCGATGCGCGAGGGCTGCCGTAGCCTGAACCTTTCGAACACTGTCGCAGTGGCGGTCTACGAAGCCTGGCGCCAAAACGGCTTCAAGTAACACCGCATAACAAATGTGGGAGCGGGCTTGCTCGCGAAGGCGTCGTGTCAGTCAACATTGTTGTTGAATGATCAACCGCTTTCGCGAGCAAGCCCGCTCCCACATTGGACTTGCCTCGACGTTCAGGAATGTTTACTGAACGGTCGGCGTCTCGCCGGCAGCCTGCATGCGTTGCAGCTCTTGTGCGTACAGCGCATCGAAGTTCACCGGGGCCAGCATCAGTGCCGGGAACGAACCGCGGGTCACCAGGCTGTCCAGGGTTTCGCGAGCGTACGGGAACAGGATGTTCGGGCAGAACGCACCCAGGGTGTGGCTCATCGAAGCGTCATCCAGGTTCTTGATCAGGAAGATACCGGCCTGCTGCACTTCGGCGATGAACGCCACTTCGTCACCGTTTTTCACGGTAACCGACAGGGTCAGCACGACTTCGTGGAAGTCAGCTTCCAGCGTCTTTTGACGGGTGTTCAGATCCAGGGCGACGCTCGGCTCCCACTGCTGGCGGAAGATCGCCGGGCTTTTCGGAGCTTCGAAGGACAGGTCACGCACATAAATGCGCTGCAAGGAGAATTGCGGTGCAGTTTCTTCTTCGTTCGCAGCAGTGTTCTGTTGGTCAGTCATCGCAGATCCTTCTTGATCCAGGGTTCTTTTAGGTTTGCTTGTTTGGGGTATAACCGTCAGGCCTCGAGCAGCGCGTCGAGTTTGCCGGCGCGCTCCAGGGCGAACAAATCATCACAACCGCCCACGTGGGTGCTGCCGATCCAGATTTGCGGCACGGACGTACGTCCGGCCTTCTGGGCCATTGCAGCGCGCACCTGCGGCTTGCCATCGACCTTGATCTCCTCGAAGGCCACGCCTTTGTTCTCGAGCAGGTACTTGGCTCGCGAGCAGTAAGGGCAGTAATCGCTGGAATAGACGACGACGCTACTCATATCACTTCACCAGCGGCAGATTGTCGGCTTTCCAGCTGGAGATACCGCCGGACAGCTTGGCGGCAGTGAAGCCGGATTTCATTAATTCGCGGGCGTGGGTGCCGGCGGTCTGGCCCATGGCGTCGACCAGGATGATGGTCTTGGCCTTGTGCTTTTCCAGTTCGCCAACACGGGCGGCCAGTTTGTCCTGGGGAATGTTCACCGCACCGACAATGTGACCGGCGGCGAAATCCTTGCTCGGACGGATATCGACTACGACGCCAGCGTCCTTGTTGACCAGGCCGGTCAGTTCGCCGGTGCTCAGGCTACGGCCGCCGCCCTGCATTTGATAGGCAATCAGCAACGCCAGCAGTACGACGAAGATACCGACGAGAATGTAGTGGTTAGTGGCGAATTCAATCAGGTGAGCAACCATCGAAGGAGGTTCCAGGGCGTTAAAATGTCGGCCAGTATACACAGCCACTATGGTGGGCCAAACCCCGTCCGGCGGTGACGCGGCCGGAACTTCGCTTTAAACTGCGACTCCCTTTTCCATCGCCCCTTTTTAACCAGCCAGAGCGGATTCCATGACTACCACGCCTAAACCTTTGGTCCTGATGATTCTCGACGGCTTCGGTCACAGCGACAACCCCGAATCCAATGCCATTTTCGCGGCGAAGAAGCCTGTACTGGATCGTCTGTGGGCCACCGTGCCAAACGGCCTGATCTCGGGCAGCGGTATGGACGTCGGTCTGCCGGATGGCCAGATGGGCAACTCCGAAGTCGGCCACATGAACCTGGGCGCCGGCCGCGTGGTGTATCAGGACTTCACTCGCGTCACCAAATCGATCCGTGACGGTGAGTTCTTCGAGAACCCGACCATCTGCGCCGCCGTGGATAAAGCCGTCGCCGCCGGCAAAGCCGTGCATTTCATGGGCCTGTTGTCCGATGGCGGCGTGCATAGCCACCAGGATCACCTGGTCGCCATGGCCGAACTGGCCTTCAAGCGCGGCGCTCAAAACATCTACCTGCACGCCTTCCTCGACGGCCGCGACACTCCGCCGAAAAGCGCGCAGTCGTCGATCGAACTGCTCGACGCGACTTTTCAGGCCCTGGGCAAAGGCCGGATCGCCAGCCTGATTGGCCGTTACTACGCCATGGACCGCGACAACCGTTGGGACCGCGTGTCCCAGGCCTACAACCTGATTGTCGATGGCCAGGGCGAATTCAACGCCGCCACCGCTCAGGAAGGCCTGCAAGCGGCATACGAGCGTGGCGAGAGCGACGAGTTCGTCAAGGCCACCTCCATCGGTGAGCCGGTGAAAGTCGAAGACGGCGATGCCGTGGTGTTCATGAACTTCCGCGCCGACCGCGCCCGCGAGCTGACCCGCGTGTTCGTCGAAGACAACTTCAGTGAGTTCGAACGTGCCCGCCAGCCGAAACTGGCCGGTTTCGTCATGCTGACCCAATACGCCGCCAGCATTCCTGCGCCGTCGGCTTTCGCTGCCGGCAGCCTGGAAAACGTGCTGGGCGACTACCTGGCGAAAAACGGCAAGACCCAGCTGCGTATTGCCGAAACCGAAAAATATGCCCACGTGACCTTCTTCTTCTCCGGCGGTCGCGAAGAACCGTTCCCGGGCGAAGAACGCATCCTGATTCCGTCGCCGAAAGTCGCTACTTATGACTTGCAGCCGGAAATGAGCGCACCGGAAGTCACCGACCGCATCGTCGACGCCATCGAAAACCAGCGTTACGACGTGATCGTGGTGAACTACGCCAACGGCGACATGGTCGGTCACAGCGGCGTGTTCGAAGCGGCGGTCAAGGCTGTTGAATGCCTCGACCTGTGCGTGGGCCGCATCGTCGATGCCCTGGAAAAAGTCGGCGGCGAAGCCTTGATCACCGCCGACCACGGCAACGTCGAGCAAATGTCCGATGAAACCACTGGCCAGGCGCACACTGCGCACACCTCCGAGCCGGTGCCGTTCATCTATGTCGGCAAGCGCGACTTGAAAGTCCGCGAAGGTGGCGTGCTGGCGGACGTGGCGCCAACCATGCTGAAGTTGCTGGGCCTTGAGCAACCGGCAGAAATGACCGGGAGTTCGATTCTGGTCTGATCGGATTTCCAAAACGCCACAAAACCTGTGGGAGCGAGCTTGCTCGCGATAGCAATCTGACAGCCAACATCTATGTTGAATGATCGGACGCCATCGCGAGCAAGCTCGCTCCCACAGTGGTTTTTGGAGTTTTCGAAATGGAATTCAGTCTGTCGCTTGCTCCAGTTATCACACAGTCAGAAATGGGCATTTTTTTTGCCGCCCATGGCGGGCATACTAGGCCGTCCCTTTCCCTGGTGCCGCCCGCCCCTATGCTTCGCGTCCTGATAGCCCTAGCCCTGACATGCCTGCTCCAACCGGCCTTTGCCGACGAGCGCGCAGACACCCAACAACAGTTGGACGCCACGCGTCAGGACATTGCCGAGCTGAAGAAACTGCTGGGCAAGCTGCAGGAAGAAAAGTCCGGTGTGCAGAAAGAGCTCAAAGGCACCGAAACCGAAATGGGCAAGCTCGAGAAGCAGGTCGAAGCCCTGCAGAAAGAGCTGAAGAAAAGCGAAGCCGAGCTGCAGCGGCTCGATGCGGAGAAAAAAAAACTCCAGAGCGCGCGTACTGAACAGCAACGACTGATCGCCATTCAGGCCCGGGCGGCCTACCAGAACGGTCGCCAGGAATACCTCAAGCTGCTGCTCAACCAGCAGAATCCGGAAAGATTCGCCCGTACCCTCACCTATTACGACTACCTGAGCCAGGCTCGCCTGGAGCAGTTGAAGAACTTCAACGAAACCCTGCGCCAACTGTCCAATGTCGAGAAAGACATCGCCATGCAGCAGGCCCAACTGCTGGTGCAGCAAAGCAGCCTCGACACCCAACGTGACGAGCTCGAGAAAGTCCGCAAGGAGCGCCAGCAAGTCCTGGCCAAACTCAATGACGACGTAAAGGCCCGCGATCAGAAGCTGGCGGCACGCGAGCAGGATCAGGCAGACCTGTCTAAAGTTCTTAAAACCCATTGAGGAAACCCTGGCCCGCCAGGCCCGTGAGGCAGAAGAAGCGCGGCAAAAAGCGCTGATTGCCCAGCAGGAAGCCGAAAAAAAGCGTTTACGTGAGGCCCAGGCGCAGGCAGATGCCAGCGACGACGCCCCGCGCAAACCGGTCAAGTCGACACCTGGCGCACTGGTTTCCAGCTCCGGCGAGACCTTTGGCGGTCCGTTTGTATCAGCCCGCGGCAAACTTCCCTGGCCTGTCGATGGTCGACTGTTGGCGCGCTTCGGTGAAAACCGTGGCGACGATGCCCGGACCAAGTGGGATGGCGTGATGATCGGCGCGTCTGCCGGCAGTGCGGTGCATGCCGTGCACGGTGGCCGCGTGGTGTTCGCCGACTGGTTGCGTGGCGCCGGGCTGCTGGTGATTCTCGACCACGGCAATGGCTATTTGAGCCTGTACGGTCACAACCAGACGCTGCTCAAGTCTGCGGGTGACGTTGTAAAAGCCGGTGAACCTATTTCCACTGTCGGTAACAGTGGCGGGCAGGACACACCAGCGCTGTATTTCGCAATTCGTCAGCAGGGTCACCCGAGTGACCCTGCGCAATGGTGCCACGCGCAAGGATAAGCGCGTCGCCTAATTCAGGAGTTCGTTCGACATGCTGCATTTGTCCCGCCTTACCTCGCTGGCCCTGACGATCGCCCTGGTGATCGGCGCGCCTCTGGCGTTTGCCGCTCAACCAGCCCCGGCGGTTGCGCCTGCAGGCACTGCTGCGACCACCAAGGCGCCACTGCCGCTGGACGAGTTGCGCACCTTTGCCGAGGTGATGGACCGGATCAAAGCCGCTTATGTCGAACCGGTGGACGACAAGACCCTGCTGGAAAACGCCATCAAGGGCATGCTCAGCAACCTCGACCCACACTCCGCCTACCTGGGCCCTGAAGATTTCGCCGAGTTGCAGGAAAGCACCAGCGGTGAATTCGGCGGCCTGGGCATCGAAGTCGGCGCCGAAGACGGCTTCATCAAAGTGGTGTCGCCGATTGACGACACCCCGGCTTCCAAGGCCGGCATCCAGGCCGGCGACTTCATCGTCAAGATCAACGGCCAGCCCACCCGTGGCCAGAGCATGACCGAAGCCGTGGACAAAATGCGCGGCAAGATCGGCCAGAAAATCACCCTGACCCTGGTGCGCGACGGCGGCACGCCGTTCGACGTGACCCTGTCTCGCGCCGTCATCCAGGTGAAGAGCGTGAAGAGCCAGTTGCTGGAATCCGGCTACGGCTACATCCGCATTACCCAGTTCCAGGTCAAGACCGGCGAAGAGGTTTCCAAGGCCCTGGCCAAGCTGCGCAAGGACAACGGCAAAAAGCTCAAAGGCATCATCCTCGACCTGCGCAACAACCCGGGTGGCGTGTTGCAGGCAGCGGTGGAAGTGGTCGATCACTTCATCACCAAGGGCCTGATCGTCTACACCAAGGGCCGCATCGCCAACTCCGAGCTGCGTTTCTCGGCCACCGGCAAGGACGAAAGCGAAGCCGTGCCAATGGTCGTGCTGATCAACGGCGGCAGCGCCTCGGCTTCGGAAATTGTCGCCGGCGCCCTGCAGGATCAGAAACGCGCCGTACTGATGGGCACCACCAGTTTCGGCAAGGGCTCGGTGCAAACCGTGCTGCCGCTGAACAATGAACGCGCCTTGAAGATCACCACGGCGTTGTACTACACGCCGAACGGCCGCTCGATCCAGGCCCAGGGCATCGTCCCGGACATCGAAGTACGCAAGGCCAAGATTACCAGCGAGCAGGACAGCGACTACTTCAAGGAAGCCGACTTGCAGGGTCACCTGGGCAATGGCAACGGCGGTGCGGACAAACCGACCGGCTCCAGCAAGGCCAAGCCGATGCCACAGGACGATGATTACCAACTGGCCCAGGCCCTGAGCCTGCTCAAAGGGCTGAGCATCACGTCCGGCCGCTGAGATGCTTCTGCGGTTGTTGATCGGTCTGTTGTGTTGCCTGGCGGGTGTTGCTCACGCAGAACCCGCCGAATCAACGCCCCACAAAGCCTACCTGAGTCTGATCATCGATGACCTGGGACAGAACCTGCCCCGGGACCGTCGCGTGCTGGCCCTGCCCGGCCCGGTGACCACGGCGATCATGCCCGACACGCCCCACGCGACCGAATTCGCCCGGGAAGCCCATCGCGCCGGCAAGATCGTCATTCTGCACATGCCCATGGATCCGGCCACCGGACCGTTCGCCTGGCATCCCGAGCTGTCGGTCAATGAGCTGGAAAAGCGCCTGAACGCCGCGTTCAAAATGGTCCCGTACACCAGCGGCATCAACAATCACATGGGCAGCCGCATGACCGCGCAACCAGCGGCGATGGCCTGGTTGATGGCGGAATTGCAGCGTCGGCACAAGTTCTTCGTCGACAGCCGCACCAGTGCGCAAACCGTGGCGGCCGCCGAGGCGCAGAAGATTGGTTTGGCGAGCGTTTCGCGGGATGTGTTCCTGGATGACGAGCCCACTGAAACGGCGATTTTCACTCAATTACAGACCGCGATCAGCCTTGCCCGCAAGCAGGGTTCGGCGGTGATGATCGGGCATCCGTATCCGCAGACGCTTGCGGTGCTGGAGCGTGAGTTGCCCAAGCTCAAGGCGCAGGGGATTGACTGGATCGACATCAAATTGATGATCAGCGTGCGCGGCAATCGTGCGACGGCGGCGCATGGCTCGGATGGCCAGTACCGCCTCCCGAGCGCCCGGTAATTCCTCTCAGCCCACTCCCTTTCGCGATAACTATTTATACCTGTCGGCACACAGACGCGTGCCACGATAGCGCTCACCCCGAATTTCATCACCAAGGAATGGACATGAAATATCTCAGCTTCTTTTGCTTCACCGGCCTGATTGGCCTGTTGGCTATTTCCGCCGCGCAGGCCCGCGACCTGGGCGAAGGCGCCGTCAACGATTCACCATCAAGAGCCCTGCAAAACAGTGAGCATTTTTATGAAATCTGGAGCGGCGTGGGACGGCTCAGCCTCCAATCGGGCGAGACCTGCAGCGCCGTGCTGCTGGACACGCGCAACAGACAAGGCCAAGCAACTGGCCCTGCTTACCTGCTCACCAGCGGCCATTGCGTGTTCTTTGAGTACGGTTCGGCGCGGACCAATCTGCCTTTGAAAGCCAGCGTCACCTTCCACTACTTTCATGACGTGCCACAGCGTAAGCGCCAATACGCCATCCGAACGGCCCGATGGAGCAGTCTGGTCGGGACCGATCTTGCAGTATTGGAGATCGACGCGACATTGGCGTCGCTGATACAGGCCGGGGTCAACCCGCTCAAACTGGCCTCCCATCAAACCTACGAGAGTCAGGATGCACTTAACGTTGGCGCGCCGGCCGGCTTTACCGAAGACGGGCTTCGATTGAGTGCCTGCGCTGAACAAACCGCCGGAACGTTCATCGATCACCCCGGGGTGTTCCCTTTGGCCATGAAAAACAGCTGCGATCTTTACGCTGGCAGCTCCGGTAGCCCGATGCTGAATCGCCGCACCAATGAAATCACCGGCATCGTCAGTAAAATCGCGATATGGCGCAATATCCCGGTGCCGCCCGATTGTGAGTATTCGACGTCTTGCACGGCTGCGCGTTTCAACTACAGCTACTCGGCTAACTTCCTGCACAAGTGCTTTATTGACGGCGTCTTCACCCGCGATGGGGCGGACTGTTCGTTGGAGCCGGTCGAGCTGACTGTCATGGAGCCCTGGAAACTCAAGTCATACGTTCATAGAACGCAAAACACGGTTGGGCAGATCGTATTGCCTACGTGGGACTTCAGATTCTCCCTCGAGGCGCCCTTCTATCGCTATAAAACGGTCCATAACGCTCGGGATTGTCTGGTGCCAGGTAACTTTAGCGCCGCGATCAGCACTGAAGATGCTTACATCAATACTGAGATCGGCCCACAAAGCGGCGCATCTGCGCTCTGCATTATTGGTGTCACCTCAGGGGAACAGCAGCTGACAAGGGCGACGTTGAACAACGTGTTTACAAGTGCCGTGTACTTGAGCACGACACCGGACACTCCATCTCAGGCTGTATCGAAGCGATGATTACAGATACCGCGCCATGATGTCTTCCACCACGCCTTCCTTACGCATCTGATCCAGTGCCGCTTGCAGCTTGGCCACGACCTCATCCGGCACATCTTTATTCAACGCCAGGTACAACTCGGCACTGTTGAAGCGCAGTACGGTTTTCAACCCGTTAACTCCTTCCTGACGCGCCAGATAGCGCCCGGCCGGGTCACCGGTGGCCCACAGGTCGATTTGACCGTTGACCAGTTTTTTCGCGTTGTCCTGATCGCGCAGTACAACAATCGGATTGAGCCCCTGCTTGGCCAGCGTCTCGGCAATCGCATCGCCCTTGTAGGCGCCGATCTTGTATTTGCGCGCGTCATTCAAGGTTTCGAGGGTGATCTTGCTGTCCGCCTTGGCCAGCATGATCCAGTCGTCCGGGCCAATTGGGCCGACCCATTTGAATAGCTTCTCGCGGTCCGGCAGCCGCGCCATGACGAATACGCCGTAACCGGGCTTTTCCAGGGTGAGTTTGTAGATTCGCTCCCAAGGGAAACGCAGCGTCAGGCTGTAGGTAATGTCGGCGCGCTTGAACATCTCGCGGACGATATCGGTGGCAATGCCATTGATGTTCTCGTCCTGAGCGAAGTTCTTGCCGTTCTTCGCCATGTTGTACGGCGGGAAGTTTTCCGTCAGTAACACCAGGTCTGTATCGGGGCTGTCTTTAGCGTGTGCTCCGTTGATCAACAACAGAGAAGCGCTGGCAAGGACGAGAAGAAAGCGTCTGAGCATGTCTGGCTACCGAAATCCATGGCGTACCCAAGAGTGCCTTGGGCCCGCCATGGTGTCCACTGGCCTGTATCGTTTTTGGCGTTTAGCGCATCACAATTCCGCGATGGGCCATGTAAGCCTTGGCTTCCTGCACCGTGTATTCGCCGAAGTGGAAAATACTCGCCGCCAGTACAGCGCTGGCGTGGCCTTCGATAATGCCGTCAGCCAGGTGCTGCAGATTGCCAACGCCGCCAGAAGCAATCACTGGAATGCCCAGCGCATCACTGATCGCTCGGGTAACGCCCAGGTCGAAACCGTTTTTCATGCCGTCCTGGTCCATGCTGGTCAGCAGGATCTCACCGGCGCCCAGACCCTCCATTTTCTTCGCCCACTCGACCGCATCGAGGCCGGTCGGCTTGCGCCCGCCGTGGGTGAAGATCTCCCAGCGCGGGGGTTCGCCCGGACCGGATACCTTCTTCGCGTCGATGGCAACCACGATGCATTGCGAACCGAAATGCTGCGCCGCTTCGCCGACGAATTCCGGGTTGAACACCGCGGCGGTGTTGATCGAGACCTTGTCCGCACCGGCATTGAGCAGGTTGCGGATGTCCTGCACGGTACGCACGCCACCGCCCACGGTCAGCGGGATGAACACCTGGCTGGCCATGCGCTCGACGGTGTGCAGCGTGGTGTCGCGGCCGTCGACGCTGGCAGTGATGTCGAGAAAGGTAATCTCGTCGGCGCCCTGTTCGTCGTAACGACGGGCAATTTCCACCGGGTCGCCGGCGTCGCGGATGTTTTCGAATTTCACACCCTTGACCACCCGGCCGTTGTCTACGTCCAGGCAAGGGATGATGCGTTTGGCCAGCGCCATGATCAGTCCTCAGCCTTTGTACGAATCGCAGAAAGCTTGCGCTTCGGCGACATCGAGGGTGCCTTCGTAAATCGCACGCCCGGTAATGGCGCCGATGATGCCCGGCGCCTTCGCGTCGAGCAGGGTCTTGATGTCGCCCAGGTTGTGGATGCCGCCGGAAGCGATCACCGGGATCTTCGTTGCAGCAGCCAGCGCAGCGGTGAACGGAACGTTGCAGCCCTGCATCATGCCGTCTTTGGCGATGTCGGTATAAACGATGGCGGAGACACCGTCGGCTTCGAACTGCTTCGCCAGGTCGATCACCTGGATGGTGCTGATTTCAGCCCAGCCGTCGGTGGCAACGAAACCGTCCTTGGCGTCCAGGCCGACGATCACCTTGCCTGGAAACGCACGGCAGGCTTCGGCAACGAAGGCCGGATCTTTCACAGCCTTGGTGCCGATGATCACATAGCTCACGCCCGCTTTCACGTAGTGCTCGATGGTTTCCAGGGAACGGATACCGCCGCCGATCTGGATCGGCAGGTTCGGGTAGCGTTTGGCAATGGCGGTGACCACTTCGCCGTTGACCGGCTGGCCTTCGAATGCGCCGTTCAGGTCGACCAGATGCAGACGGCGGCAACCGCCCTCCACCCACTTGGCAGCCATGCTCACCGGGTCATCGGAGAACACCGTGGAATCTTCCATGCGGCCCTGGCGCAGACGAACACAGGCACCGTCTTTAAGATCGATAGCGGGAATAATCAGCATCTGGCAAACCTTCAGAATTGAATGTTCAGCTTGGCTCGGAAATCAGTTTTTCTCGAGCGCCCACAGGTCGCTTTCGATGCTTTCGAACCTCTCTTTGAGGTGCGCCTGCACATCGAAAATCGCCCTGTTGTAATAGTACGGAGCAATTTCACGGGTAAACAGCTCAAGAATCTCAGCCGCCTCGAACGAGCCGAGGTCCAGCTCGAAGCGGTCTTCCATGAACCGCTTGATCTTGCTGTTCGCCTCGTTTTCCTGCTCAGGCGTGAGGGTCAGGATCGGCGGCTTCTTCTTGACGGCCATTTACCAGCGACCGTCCCACGCAGCGAAGTTCTGCAGCAACTGCAGGCCATGGGTATGGCTTTTCTCCGGGTGGAACTGCACGGCGAAACGCGAGCCTTCGGCCAGCGCCGCGGCGAAATCGACACCGTAGTGACCGCCACCCACGACCTGACGCGCGTTGGCGGCAGCGATGTAGTAGCTGTGCACGAAGTAGAATCGCGCCAGGTCCGGAATGTCGTGCCACAGCGGGTGACTCACCTTCTGCTTCACTTCGTTCCAGCCCATGTGCGGGACTTTCAGGTGCTCACCGTCCTCGACCAGATCCTTGCCGAAGAACTTCACCTGGCCCGGGAACAGGCCGATGCAGTCGACGCCGTCGTTCTCTTCGCTGGTGTCGAGCAAGGCTTGCATGCCGACACAGATGCCGAGGAATGGACGGTCCTGGCTGACTTCACGCACCAGCGAATCGAAACCGAGGCGACGGATCTCCGCCATGCAATCGCGAATGGCGCCGACACCGGGGAAAACCACCCGGTCGGCTTCGCGAATCACGTTGGCATCGCTGGTGATCAGCACCTTGCCGGCACCCACGTGCTCGAGGGCCTTGGCCACCGAGTGCAGGTTGCCCATGCCGTAATCGATAACCGCGACTGTCTGCATTACAGGACGCCCTTGGTCGAAGGCATTTGCCCGGCCATGCGGTCATCGAGCTCGACGGCCATGCGCAGGGCGCGGCCGAAAGCCTTGAACACGGTTTCGATCTGGTGGTGGGTGTTGTGCCCACGCAGATTGTCGATGTGCAAGGTGACGTTGGCGTGGTTGACGAAGCCCTGGAAGAATTCCTGGAACAGGTCAACGTCGAAGCCGCCGACGGTGGCACGGGTGTACGGAACATGCATCTGCAGGCCGGGACGGCCGGAGAAATCGATCACCACGCGCGACAGCGCTTCATCGAGCGGCACGTAGGCATGACCGTAGCGACGGATGCCTTTCTTGTCGCCGATGGCTTTGGTGAAGGCCTGACCGAGGGTGATACCGACGTCTTCCACGGTGTGGTGGTCATCGATATGCAGGTCGCCCTTGCTGACAATATCCAGGTCGATCAGCCCGTGACGGGCGATCTGGTCCAGCATGTGCTCAAGAAAAGGTACACCGATATCGAATCGGGCCTTTCCGGTGCCATCGAGGTTGATCGAGGCTTTGATCTGGGTTTCCAGAGTGTCGCGCTCGACAGACGCCTTACGTTCGGCCATCACCAGCTCCGCAAAATCATTGGGCGAAAAAGGCAGCCATTATAGGCTTGCGGGCGCCAAACAGAAACACGGGAGGTGATATCCCTGACGGAGTGAATCAAGCACAGCCGAGGGTGTACATGTCAGTACAAGCTATTTGAGGTCACACAGAACAAATGTGGGAGCGGGCTTGCTCGCGAAAGCGGTGGGTCAGCCCACACTTATGTCGACTGATACCCCCTCTTCGCGAGCAAGCCCGCTCCCACAGGGACCTGCGTTAGTGGAACAGTACCGCAGTTTTCTGCAGGGTCACCCACACCCCCCACGCCAGCGGAATGCCCACCACCAGCCACGCGGCAATCGCCAGCGGCTTGGTGCCCGGCGCGGCTTTCCACTCCAGCACGGTGCTGCTGTCAGCACCTTTGTCATGGCCCAGCGCCTGTTCGGCGGCCAGTTCGGCGTCGGTCATGAAGTATTTGTCCGCCACCGGACGCACCAGCAGGTTGCACAGGAAACCCAATACCAGCAGGCCGGCGAGGATGTACAGGGTGATGTCGTAAGCCGCCGCACGCTCGACACCGATGCTCAACTGATATTCACGCAGGTAGTTCACCAGCACCGGACCGAGCACACCGGCAGCAGCCCACGCCGTCAGCAGACGACCGTGAATCGCACCGACCATTTGCGTACCGAACAGGTCCGCCAGATAGGCCGGGACCGTCGCGAAACCACCGCCGTACATCGATAGGATGACGCAGAACGCCGCCACGAACAGCGCAACACTGCCCAGGTGACCGAGGTTTGGAATAAGTCCGTACAGCGCAAAACCAAGGGCGAAGAACACGAAATAGGTGTTTTTACGGCCCAGATAATCCGAGAACGAAGCCCAGAAGAATCGGCCACCGATGTTGAACAGACTGAGCAAACCGGTGAAACCGGCAGCGATGGCGGCAATCGAAGCCAGTTGCGAAGCATCGAGTTGGCCGAACGCCAGGTCATTGCCCAGCAACTTGCCAGCGAACACTTCCTGCAACAGCGGTGACGCCATGCCGAGGATGCCGATACCGGCCGATACGTTCAGGCACAGCACCAGCCACACCAGACGGAACTGCGGCGTTTTCCAGGCCACATTCACGTGAACATGGCGATGGGTGATCATCGCGTTCGAGGCTTTTTTCGCCGGTGCCGTCCAGCCTTCCGGCTGCCAGCCGGTTGGCGGAACGCGGTAGGACAACGCGCCACCGATCATGAATACGAAGTAGATCGCGGCCATCACCAGGAAGCTCTGCCAGACACCGACGCTGGTTGACGAGGCAAAATGCCCCATCAGCGCCGCCGCCAGCGGAGCGCCGACCATTGCGCCACCGCCGAAGCCCATGATCGCCATGCCGGTGGCCATGCCGCGCTTGTCCGGGAACCACTTGATCAGGGTCGACACCGGCGAGATATAGCCCAGGCCCAGGCCGATACCGCCAATGACCCCGGAGCCGATCCACATCAGCCAGATCTGGTGGGTATACACCCCCAGCGCCGAAATCAGCAGGCCGCCGCACCAGCACAATGCCGACACTACGCCAGCCTTGCGCGGCCCGGCATGTTCCAGCCAGCCGCCCCAGATGGCGGCCGAGCAACCCAGGAAGATGAAGAACAGCGTGTAGATCCAGCCGAGCATCGAGATCGGCCAGTCACACTGGGACGAAAAGACTTGTGCGACAAAACTCATGTCTGGCGCGCAGGCCACTGGAGCCGTGATGCCCAACGCCTTTGACAGCGGCAACCAGAACACCGAAAAGCCGTAGGCCATGCCGATGCACAAGTGGATGGCCAACGCGGCCGGTGGCACCAGCCAACGGTTGAAACCAGGCTTGGCGATGATCCGCTCCTTGGACAGGAACGCAGGCTGGTCGGCGCCGAAGCCGTCCGCCGTGATGCTCGTGGTCATTGTGTATCCCCCAATTATCAGTATGGTTCGCCAGCCACAGTTCACTCCCGGCCTTTATGCACGCAGACATGACCCTTTTTTCGGTGGAGCACCTTGTTGTGCGACAACAGGTCGCAGAAAGACGGACGAACGGGCAAAGGTTACCATCTGCAAGTGACAGAAAAACCAAACTGACATCACCTTTTGTACGTCATCTGATCTCCCTCGCCTCATGACCTCACAGGAATCACCATGCCGATCATTGTCGAGCCGCTGAACCAAGCCACTTCCCAGGATCGGCAGGATCTGCAGAAGATCTACTGCGATGCCCCGGACTGGCTGTTCGCCCCTTTTTCCGGGGCCGCGCAGTTAATCGAAGACTGTTTGCGCGACGGCACACTGATCGCCGGACGCTTCAATGATCGCCTGCTGGGCGCCGCCCGCTTGCAACGGCACCAAGACGCCTGGCATTTGTCACAAATTTGTGTGCGAAAAATTACCCGTCGCCGTGGTGTTGCCGAGCGACTGGTTGCCGAAGCCCAAAAAATGGCCACGCAGTCGGGCACGACCTTGCGTTTGCTCGCGCCTGCCGGGCATCTGGAGGCTCAGGCACTGGCCGCCAAGCTGAAACTGCCGCTGGATGTACTGCCGGCGTGATCACTGACCGGTCGTCCGCTCCGGAGCGCTATACTCCTCGGCTAAATTTTGAATTCGATTAATTACAAGGACTCGCCCATGAAAGCGTTCGGCAAAATCCTGGGTCTGGTACTTCTCGGGCTGTTGCTGATCATAGTGGCGCTGGGCTTTGCCCTGACCCACCTCTTCGATCCCAACGACTACAAAGACGAGATTCGCCAGATTGCCCGCGACAAGGCCCACATCGAGCTGACGCTCAATGGCGATATCGGCTGGAGCCTGTTCCCGTGGCTGGGCCTGGAGCTGCACGACGCCAGTGTGGCGACCCTGATCAAGCCGACCGAACCGTTTGCCGACTTGCAGATGCTCGGCCTGTCGGTGCGCGTAATACCGCTGCTGCGCCGTGAAGTGCAGATGAGCGACGTGCGCGTCGAAGGCCTGAACCTGCGCCTTAACCGCGACAAGGACGGCCACGGCAATTGGGAAGACGTCGGCAAGCTGCCGGCACCGGCCAACTCCGGCGCGACCAGCACTCCGCCCGCTGCGGCTGAACCTGCACCCGCAGCCAGCGTCGCGGCGGAAAAACCGCCTCAACCGATCCGTCTGGACATCGACAGCCTGACCGTGAACAACGCACGGGTCGAATACACCGACGAACGAACCGGCAAGAGCTTCAGCGCCGAAAGTATTCAATTGAGCACCGGTGCGGTTCACGACTCCGTCAACATCCCGCTCAAGCTCACGGCTTTCCTGTCCGCCAACCAGCCGGCATTGCGGGTTCGTACCGAGCTCAATGGTGAGCTGCGCATCGCACGTGCCCTGCAGCGCTATCAGTTCGAAGACATGAGATTTTCAGGTGAAGTGACCGGCGACCCATTGCAAGGCAAGACCATGACCTTCTCCGCCCAGGGCCAACTGGTGCTGGACAAGGCCGCCAATGTCGCCGAGTGGACCGGCATCAAGATCTCCGCCAACCAACTGCGGGCACTGGGTGAACTGAAGGTCAACGACCTCGACAAGACCCCACAAGTCAGCGGCGGTATCTCGATTGCCCAGTTCGACCTGGCGAAATTCGTCGAAAGCATTGGCCAGAAGCTCCCGGCCATGGCCGAAGGCAGCCTGAGCAAGGTCGAGCTGGTCAGCCGACTGGCGGGCACACCGACCAGCCTGGCGCTCGACGACATCAGCCTGAAGGTCGACGACAGCACTTTCAGCGGGCGCATTGCCATCGAAGACTTCGCCAGGCAATCGCTACGCGCAGTACTCAAGGCCGACACCTTCAACGTCGACCGTTACCTGCCGCCGAAATCCGCCGAGGCCAATAGCGCGACGCAAGTGCGTCAGGCCGAAGTCGCCAGCACCGAAGCCGATGCCATGGTCGGCGCCGGCAACTCGCCGTTGCCACCCGCGCCGACCAAGGACGCGTGGAGTAGCGAGCGCCTGTTGCCAGTGGAACGCTTGAGCAAGCTCGATGTGGACGCCGACCTGACCTTCGGCCAATTGACCCTGCAAAAACTGCCGATCCATAACGCTGCGCTCAAGGCTACCGGCCAGGGCGGCCTGCTGACGCTGGCCAACCTGCGCGGCGACCTGTACGAGGGCAACTTCGAAACCACCGGCACACTCGACGTACGCCAGCCAGTGCCAGCGCTGAACCTGCAGACGAAGATCACCCGCGTGCCGGTGGAAAAAATCCTCGAAAGCCAGGGCAAGAATCCGCCGGTCAAAGGCCTGGTCACGCTCAACAGCAGCCTGACCGGCAACGGCAACAGCCAGAAAGCGTTGATCGAAACCCTCAATGGCAATGCCGGTTTCGTCATCAACAATGGCGTGCTGCTCAATGCCAACCTTGAACAACAGCTGTGCAAAGGCATCGCCACACTCAACCGCAAAACCCTCAGCGGCGAACCCCGGGGCAAAGACACACCGTTCCAGGAACTCAAGGGCAACCTGACATTGCGCAACGGCGTGGCCAGCAATCCGGACCTGAAAGTGCGCATCCCGGGCATGACCGTCAACGGTGACGGCGACATCGACCTGCGAGTGCTGGGCATGGACTACCGCGTCGGCATCATCGTCGAAGGCGATACCAGCGCCATGCCGGACCCGGCATGCCAGGTGGGTGACAAGTTTATCGGCATCGAGTGGCCGCTGCGTTGCCGTGGCCCGCTGGAGCTGGGCGCCAAGGCTTGCCGCGTGGATAACGAACGCATGAGCCAGGTCGCGACCAAGTTGGCTGGCGACAGGATCAGCGAAAAAATCGACGAGAAATGGGGCGACAAGGTCAACCCGAAACTGAAAGACGCGCTCAAGGAGCTGTTCAAGCGATGAGAGCCGAGCAGTTTTCAACGGCGGTGCTGGACTGGTTCGACCGCCACGGCCGTCACGATTTGCCCTGGCAGCAGGACATCAACCCGTATCGGGTGTGGGTCTCGGAAATCATGTTGCAGCAAACCCAGGTCAGCACCGTGCTGAACTACTTCGACCGCTTCATGGCCTCGTTGCCAACGGTCGAAGCCCTGGCTGCGGCGCCGGAGGACGAAGTGCTGCACCTGTGGACGGGCCTGGGTTACTACACCCGCGCGCGCAATTTGCAGAAGACCGCGAAGATCGTCGTCGAACAGTACGGCGGCGAATTTCCCCGGGACGTGGAAAAACTCACCGACCTGCCGGGAATCGGCCTGTCCACCGCCGGTGCCATTGCCAGCATCAGCATGGGCCTGCGCGCACCGATCCTCGACGGCAACGTCAAACGCGTGCTGGCGCGCTTTACCGCGCAAGAGGGCTACCCCGGCGAGCCGAAGGTCGCCAAACAGCTCTGGGCCAACGCTGAGCGCTTCACGCCGCACGACCGCGTCAACGCCTACACCCAGGCGATGATGGACCTGGGGGCCACGCTCTGCACCCGCAGCAAACCGAGCTGCCTGCTGTGCCCGCTGGAAAAGGGCTGTGAGGCGCACATGCTCGGCCTGGAAACACGCTACCCGATCCCCAAGCCGCGTAAAGCCGTGCCACAGAAGCGCACATTGATGCCGATGCTCGCCAACGCGCAAGGCGCGATCCTGCTTTACCGTCGCCCGTCCACGGGCCTGTGGGGCGGTTTGTGGAGCCTGCCGGAACTCGACGACCTCGACGACCTGCCGCATCTGGCATTGCAGCACTCGCTGGAGCTGGGCACACAACAGGCATTGCCAAGCCTGGTGCACACCTTCAGCCATTTTCAGTTATCCATCGAACCCTGGCTGGTTCAGGTCCAGGAGAGCGGTCATCACGTGGCCGAGGCTGACTGGCTCTGGTATAACCTCGCCACCCCGCCGCGCCTGGGCCTTGCCGCCCCGGTCAAAACCTTGCTCGAACGCGCGGCCGCCGTATTGAACGCAGGAGAGTCGTCATGACCCGCACCATCATGTGCCGCAAGTACAAAGAAGAATTGCCAGGCCTGGAGCGCGCTCCCTTCCCGGGCGCCAAAGGCCAGGACATTTTTGACCACGTCTCGGCCAAGGCCTGGGCCGACTGGCAAAAGCACCAGACCCTGCTGATCAACGAAAAACGCCTGAACATGATGAACGCCGAAGATCGCAAATATCTTCAGGGCGAGATGGACAAGTACTTCTCCGGCGAGGATTACGCCAAGGCCGAAGGCTACGTACCGCCATCGGAATAACCCCGATTTATCGGGGGGCGGAACGTAAGCGACGGTAATAATTAAAATTTTTTTGAAAACTTGCTTGACGACCCCCTGAAAAACCCGTTTAATGCGCCCCGTTGCCCAGATAGCTCAGTCGGTAGAGCAGGGGATTGAAAATCCCCGTGTCGGCGGTTCGATTCCGTCTCTGGGCACCAAATACCGAAAACCCTGAATCGAAAGATTCAGGGTTTTTTTATGCCTGCGATTTGAAGAGCCTCTCGTTAACTCGCATCATTCCAATGAAAAACCAGGTTACGGGCTGCACCACTGCCAACATCGGCAACGTCCTGCCGTGTTTCGCCGTTGCGCGTCGCAATGACGGTGTATTTACCGGCAGGTAGTTTCACGTAAACCAGCGGACCGGCGTCATTGAGCGTCAGCACGGTTTGCCCCGGGGCTTTCTGAATAACGACGGTCACGCCAGGAGCGTATTCATTCCCCGACCCGACAGAGAACGTCATGTGCAGGTTATAGCCAGAGGTCTGCTGGATAGCCTTGGACTCATCCTCGCCGATACCGCCGGACAGGTAGGCGATGCCGTTTTGCTCCTGGCTTTGCACCTGCACGCCCGTGCTGTCGATGGGCTCAAGACTGGTGGCGGGCGACATCGCTGGAAACATCAGCACGCCTACGGCGGTGAGGGGTAACAGGAGTGAATGGAGGTATTTCATGATGACGACTCCCGGGCTCTACAGAACCCAATCGTTACTTCCTTTGGATTTCCAGCCGGAGTGAGGGGTTTTAGATTGATTTGGCCTGAGTACGAAACGTACTACGCCATTTGTTCCTCGGCCCTCGCCTGTCCTCCGATACGTCCTGCCTGCTAACCGGGTATTTCCTGCCGGTTTTTCAGTCATTCCCGGCATCTTCGAAGGGTGCTCACTTGCCATTCTCTTTCGCTGTCCAATCTGCTGCGGAAGACCTCATGACGGCCCTCATACCCAACGACACTCACGACCCCTATCTGGCTTCACTGCTGGGTAACCTTGGCAAATTGATCCATCAGGCACGTCAGAAGGTGCTCCGGGCGGTCGATACCGTTCAAGTGCAAACCTGTTGGCAGATCGGGCGACATATTGTCGAGTTCGAGCAGGAAGGGGCTCGGCGGGCGAGGTATGGCAAAGAGTTACTATCGACTCTGGCCAAAGTGCTAACGGCGGAATTCGGAAAAGGATTTGACGCTTCCAACCTTCGGTATATGCGTCTGTTCTATCAAGCCTTTCCAATTCGTGACGCACTGCGTCACGAATTGAGCTGGACCCACTACCGCCGCCTGCTTCGGGTCGACAACGACAGCGCCCGTCTCTGGTACATGAACGAATCAGCCACCCAAAACTGGTCGAGCCGCGCCCTGGAACGCCAGATCAATACGCTGTACTACGAACGCCTGCTGGCGAGCCGCGATCGCGGCAGTGTCAAACAGGAGGCCGCCACCAACATTCAAAACATGAAGGCCAGCCCTCGGGATTTCATCCGTGATCCGGTGGTACTGGAGTTTCTGGGTTTACCCAATGCCGGCAAGCTTCAGGAAAGCGAGATCGAACAAGCGTTGATCGAACAACTGCAAGACTTCTTGCTGGAGCTGGGCAAGGGCTTCGCGTTCATTGCCCGCCAGCAACGCATCAGTACCGACAGCAAAGACTTCTACATCGATCTGGTGTTCTACAACTACTTGCTCAAGTGCTTCGTCATCTTCGATATCAAGCGCGGTGAACTGACCCATCAGGATGTGGGGCAGATGGACATGTACGTGCGCATGTACGACGACCTGAAACGCGGCGTGGAAGACGGCCCCACTGTCGGCATCATCCTCTGTGCGCAAAAGGATGAATCGGTGGTGCGCTACTCAGTGCTTGAAGGAAATGAACAACTGTTCGCCAGCAAGTACAAGCTCGTCCTGCCGAGTGAAGAGGAACTCCGTAACGAACTGGATCGGGAACGGGCAGCACTTGAAGAACGACTGCTCGATCAATCACTGCGTTGAGGCCAATGGATTGTTCATCAACGACATCAAGACTATCGTTGGCAGCTACCCGCAAAGGTCCGACGCCGATGAGTTTGCAGGACACGCCTTCACTCGTTCCAACTCAAATCGAGTTGCCATTGCAATGCGTCGCGTCCGGCGAGCCGTTCAAGGAAACCGCTGCAGACGGCTTTGTCCTCGGTGGCTTCACCTGGCGACACCCTTCTCGACACACCACTCGTCCGATCGTGATCATCAACGCCGCCACCTCGGTCCGTTGTCGCCATTACTCGCGCTTCGCCGACTACCTGTTCGATCATGGCTTCGATGTCATCACCTACGACTACCGCGGCATCGGTGAGTCGCGGCCGGCATCGCTCAAAGGTCTCAAGGCATCATGGACCGATTGGGGAGCGCTGGATTTCGAGGCGATGCTCAAGCGCGCACAGCGTGAGTTTCCCGGACAGCCTATCGATGTGGTCGGCCACAGCTTTGGCGGCTGTGCAGCGGGCCTGGGGGCGTCCGGGCACCTGATCCGGCGCCTGGTGACGGTCGGTGCGCAATTCGCCTACTGGCGTGACTATGCGCCTGCCCATCGCTGGCGGATGTTCGGCAAGTGGCATGTGCTGATGCCGCTGGTGACGATGATCTATGGCTACTTCCCGGGCAAACGCCTCGGCTGGCTGGAAGACACACCCGCTGGCGTGGTCCGTGACTGGAGCCTCTCCACGGCCCGTTACGAAAAACGCCCCAGCGGCCACGCGATCAGCACAACCTCCGGACAACTGCCCTTTGCCGGCGTCACCGCGCAAACCCTGGCCATCAGCATCAGCGACGATCCCTATGGCACGGTCCCGGCCATCGAACGCCTGCTCGGCTACTTCACCGGCAGCACAAACTCCCACCTGCGTATCCATCCCGAAGACATCGGCGAAGAAGAAGTCGGACATTTCGCCTTTTTTCGCAGCGCATACCAAGCCACACTATGGCCCATTGCACTGTCCTGGCTGCAAAACGGCGAACTGGCCCCCGATACCCCCGGGCGGCGAGTACCGCGCAGCTAAGCCAATTGCCCTTTCAACGAATACGGAACGATGCCCATGGCCTCCGCCAACAAGCAGCAAAAACGCGCCTCCCGCGCCAAGGCCAAGGCCAAGCAGAACCGCACCCAGCGGGCTGCCGCGCCGGTCGAACTGGACCCGAACGACGATCGCATCGACTTCGAATCGGTGGACCTGACCGAGTTGTTCAAGAAAATGATCGACGCCGAAAAAGTCAGCCAGCAAACCATGTGCACCGCCTTCCTCGAAGACCCGCTGCTGGAACTGGTGTACGAGCAGGAAGGCGAGGAAGGCGCAATGGACTTCATCCTTGCCGCGCTGATCGAGTACCGTCAATGGTCCACTGAAACCGACGAGGCCGGCGCCCTGGCGTGGATCGAATCACCGGCCTTCCAGGCCGACTACGTGGCGGCGTCCGACGCCATTGCCGCGCAAACCCAACAGAATCCGAACTGAGTTCCCATGGCCTCCCTGAACAAGCAACAGAAACGCGCCAAGCGTGCAAAAGCCAAAGCCAAGCAGATCAATATCCACGGCAGAAAACCCGCTGCACTGGACGATGATGAACTCGGCCACCTCGCCGAACCGATCCCGGAATACACTCTGGCGATGTTCAGCAAAATGCGCGACGCCGAAGCCGTCAGCCGCAGCGAAATGCTCTCGGTCCTGCTGACGAACCTCGCCTTTATCATCATCGACCATCCAGAACTGCTGGACATGGAAAACGCCGACGACGAAGGCATGGCCGCCACCCACCTGGCCGCCGATATGCTGATCGACTACCGCATGTGGGCCGACGGCATGGACCGCGACGCCGCCCAGGCATGGCTGAGCGAGCCACAGTTCATTGTTGACTTCGGCACTGCGCTGGACGCCTACCGCGAGTCGCTGGAAGTACCGGAAGAAAAAGCCGAGTAAGTGTTGCTGCTTGAACAAACACGGCCGCTTGTCATCACTGACAGCGGCCGTTTTTTTTTGCTCTGAATTGGGCGCCTTCCTTCCGTCAGGCACCGCGTATATCCCATTGACATATCCAACACAAAACCTATCCTTTGGACTCATCGCACCAGCAAAGGCGCAGGAGGTCCAGATGGAACAGACAACCCTTTTCATGAGCAATCGAAGCCAGGCCGTTCGCCTGCCAAAAGCCGTGGCCATGCCAAGCGACGTGAAACGGGTCGACGTCGTCGCCGTCGGCAGAACCCGCATCATCACGCCCGCTGGTGAAACCTGGGACAGTTGGTTCGATGGCGAAAGCGTCACGGCAGACTTCATGACCGATCGCGAGCAACCTGCCGAACAGGAGCGTGAGTCGTTCTGATGATCAAGTACATGCTCGATACCAACATCTGCATCTTCACCATCAAGAACAAACCACAGGCGGTACGGGAGGCGTTCAACCGTCATCACGGCCAACTGTGCATCAGTGCGATTACGCTGATGGAACTGATCTACGGAGCGGAAAAGTCAGCAGCGCCCGAAAAAAACCTGGCGGTCATCGAGGGCTTCGCTGCCCGACTTGAGGTCCTGCCCTTCGGCAACGAAGCGGCAGCACACACCGGAATGATCCGATCCGAACTGGCAAAGGCCGGCACCCCCATAGGCCCGTACGACCAAATGATTGCCGGGCACGCACGCTCACGCGGGTTTATCGTGGTCACTAACAACCTGCGGGAGTTCGAGCGCGTTCCGGGGTTGCGTGTAGAAGACTGGGTTCATGTCGAATAACACAAAACAATCGATAGAAACAAAAACGGCCGCTTGTCATCACTGACAGCGGCCGTTTTGCATTACGCGATATGGATCAGTTCAGCACTACCGCGCCACGCTTTTCCAGTTTGCGACGGCGCGCAACCAGCAAGCCGGCCGCTACTACCAGAGCGCTGAGCAAGCCGGTCGCGAGGATTTCCACACGATGGGCATCCTGGAACAGCATGATGGTCAGGGCCGCAACGATGAAAACGATCACCGCGTAGGTCAGGCCCGGGAACAGCCACATGCTGAAGACGATTTTCTCACCACGAGCCATACGCTGCTTGCGCATGCGCAGTTGCGAAATCGCGATCACCAGGTACACCAGCAGCGCGATGGCGCCGGAGCTGGCCAGCAGGAACTCGAACACCGCAGCCGGGGCCACGTAGTTGGCGAATGTTGCCAGGAACGCTGCGCCAGTGGACAACATCACCGCCCAGTAAGGCGTGCCACTTTTGTTGGTGCGCGTGGACATGGCCGGTGCATCACCGCGCTTGCCCAGGGAGAACAACATACGCGACGAGGTGTAGAGCGCCGAGTTCAGGCAGCTGGTCACTGCAACCAGTACCACGATGTCGACGATGATCTTGGCATTCGGGATGCCCATGCGCTCAAGCACAGTCTGGTAGGAGCCGAGGCTGGCCAGAACCGGGTCGTTCCATGGCACCAGGGCCACAACGATGAAAATCGACACGAGGTAGAACAAACCGATCCGCCAGATCACCGAGTTGGTGGCCTTGGAGATTTGCTTGCCAGGGTTTTTCGATTCCGCGGCCGCGATGGTCACGATTTCGGTGCCCATGAAGGAGAACATGGTGGTCAGGATCGCGCCCAGTACCGCGCCCATGCCGTTTGGCAGGAAGCCTTGGGTGTCGAACAGATGCGAAACACCACTGACCTGGCTGTTCGGCAGGAAGCCGAAGATCGCCGCTACGCCGAGAATGATGAAACCGATGATCGCCAACACTTTGATCAGGGCAAACCAGAACTCGAATTCACCGTAGTTCTTCACGCTGAAGAGGTTGGTCACAGTCAGCAGCATCGTGATGACCAGAGCGAAGGCCCAGATGTCTACGCCAGGGAACCAGGCATGCAGGATGGTCGCGGCGGCGTTGGCTTCCAACGGGATCACCAGAACCCAGAACCACCAGTACAACCAGCCGATGGTGAAACCGGCCCAATGACCGATCGCGCGGTCGGCGTAAGTCGAGAACGAACCTGTGTCCGGCGAGGCAACGGCCATTTCGCCGAGCATGCGCATCACCAACACCACTAACATGCCGGCGGCGGCATAAGCCAACAGAACAGCCGGACCTGCAGCGGCGATGGCGTGACCCGAGCCGACGAACAAGCCGGCGCCGATAACCCCGGCAATCGACAGCATGGTCACGTGGCGCGGTTTGAGCCCCTGTTCGAGGCCGTTAGAGCTTTGGGTACTGCTCATTGAAACTACCTTTGTAAGGAAAAACGAATGCGTGCATCCCGTTCAGCGATCCTTCTCGTAAAAAGAAGCCAACGGGGCGTTCTGGATTCTGCACGCAATAATTGCGCCAAAATGTTTCAAATCCCTCTAGCCCGGCGATCTCACTTCGACCGGACAGTCATCGCAACCCATTGAATTTAATGGCACTTCGCCAGAACGTTACCCTGCGACCCACTTTGCGTGACAAATCAGAGCACCGGAAACACACCTGAAAATGGCCCTGCGCACATTAAAAGTGCACAACCGCTGCATTTGGCCGGATAGCGCTTCCAACACCCCGTCAAAGCTGGCAACATCGCGCCTTTTTTTGCGACAGCCACCGCGCTTTTTATCGACGAGCAAGGTTCAAACGGCTGTTCGGTTGTTGATGGGGCGACAGTCTGCTGCGCCGATGCGACAACCTGCCACACGCCAGCCGTTTACCGTCCGTAGCGCTGTTGGCTGCCATTGAAACGCTATGCTAGGTTGGCCGCCTCGTCAGGAAAGCCGCCAACAGCAGGAGCGCAACATATATGAGGAACGCACATGGCTGAGGCCACGCCCGCGCTTGAAATCCGCAACTTGCACAAACGCTACGGTTCGCTGGAGGTGCTCAAAGGCATCTCGCTGACCGCCCGCGACGGCGATGTGATCTCGATCCTGGGTTCCTCCGGCTCCGGCAAGTCCACGTTCCTGCGGTGCATCAACCTGCTGGAAAACCCGCACCAGGGCCAGATCCTGGTGGCCGGCGAAGAACTCAAGCTCAAGGCCGCGAAGAACGGCGAACTGGTGGCCGCCGACGGCAAGCAGATCAATCGCCTGCGCAGTGAAATCGGTTTTGTGTTTCAAAACTTTAACCTGTGGCCGCACATGAGCGTGCTCGACAACATCATCGAAGCCCCGCGCCGCGTGCTCGGTCAGAGCAAGGCCGAAGCCATTGAAGTCGCCGAAGCCCTGCTGGCCAAGGTCGGCATCGCCGACAAGCGCCATGCCTACCCCGCGCAACTGTCCGGTGGCCAGCAACAACGGGCGGCTATCGCCCGCACCCTGGCCATGCAGCCCAAGGTCATCCTGTTCGATGAGCCCACCTCCGCGCTTGACCCGGAAATGGTCCAGGAAGTACTTAATGTCATCCGCGCACTGGCCGAAGAAGGCCGCACCATGCTGCTCGTGACCCACGAAATGGGCTTCGCCCGTCAGGTCTCCAGCGAGGTGGTGTTCCTCCACCAGGGCTTGGTAGAAGAGCAAGGATCGCCACAGCAGGTGTTTGAAAACCCGCTTTCGGCACGCTGCAAACAATTCATGTCCAGCAACCGCTAACGGAGCTATCCACATGCAGAACTACAAAAAGGTCTTCCTGGCTGCCGCCGTCACCCTGGCGTTCAGCGCCGGTGCCATGGCCGAGACCCTGAAGATGGGCATCGAAGCGGCTTACCCGCCGTTCAACAATAAAGATGCCAGTGGCAATGTCGTCGGCTTCGACAAAGAGATCGGCGACGCCCTGTGCGCCAAGATGAAAGTCGAGTGCTCGGTCGTGACCTCCGACTGGGACGGCATCATCCCGGCCCTCAACGCCAAGAAGTTCGACTTCCTGATTTCCTCGATGTCGATCACCGACGAGCGCAAGCAAGCGGTGGACTTCACCGACCCGTACTACTCCAACAAGCTGCAATTCATCGCCAAGAAAGACGTCGACTTCAAGACCGACAAGGACTCCTTGAAAGGCAAAGTGATCGGCGCCCAGCGCTCGACCCTGGCAGGCACCTTCATGGAAGACAATATGCCGGGCGTTGAAGTCAAACTCTACGACACCCAGGAAAACGCCTACCTCGACCTGACTTCCGGCCGTCTGGACGGAATCCTGGCCGACAAGTACGTCAACTATGAGTGGTTGAAAAGCGACGCTGGCCGTGGCTACGAGTTCAAGGGCGATCCAGTGGAAGAAAGCGACAAGATCGGCATTGCCGTGCGCAAGAAGGACCCGATCCGCGAGAAGCTGAACGCTGCCCTGAAAGAAATCGTTGCTGACGGCACCTACAAGAAAATCAACGACAAGTACTTCCCGTTCAGCATCTATTGATCCTGACTGCCTGACCGGCACCGTCCTTTGGCGGCGCCGGTTCTCGGCCTTGCCTGCCGCGATTTGAAAAGAAATCCATGACTATCGACCTCTACGGATTCGGCCCGGCGCTCGCCGCTGGCGCGCTGATGACTGTGAAACTGGCACTCTCGGCCCTGTGCCTGGGGCTGGTGCTCGGTCTGCTCGGCGCCTTGGCCAAGACTTCCCCGTACAAGCCGCTGCAATGGCTTGGCGGCACTTATTCGACCCTGGTTCGCGGCATCCCGGAATTGCTCTGGGTGCTGTTGATCTACTTCGGCACGGTCAACCTGATGCGCGCCCTGGGCGAGTTCTTCGGCAACCCCGACCTTGAACTCAACGCCTTCGCCGCCGGCGTGATCGCGCTGGGCCTGTGCTTCGGCGCCTACGCCACGGAAGTATTTCGCGGCGCGATCCTCGCCATTCCCAAAGGCCACCGTGAAGCCGGCGTGGCCCTGGGCCTGTCGAAATGGCGCATCTTCACCAAACTGATCATGCCGCAGATGTGGCGCATCGCCCTGCCCGGCCTGGGCAACCTGTTCATGATCCTGATGAAAGACACCGCACTGGTGTCGGTGATCGGCCTGGAAGAAATCATGCGTCACGCGCAAATCGGCGTGACCGTCTCCAAACAACCGTTCACCTTCTATATGGTTGCCGCATTCATGTACCTGGGCCTGACGGTACTGGCGATGACCGGCATGCACTACCTGGAAAAACGTGCCGCTCGCGGCTTCGCGAGGAGCACCCAATGAACTGGGAAGTCATCATCAAGTGGCTGCCGAAACTGGCACAGGGCGCGACCCTGACCCTGGAACTGGTGGCGATCGCGGTTATCGCCGGTTTGCTGCTGGCCATTCCACTGGGCATCGCCCGCTCGTCGCGCCTGTGGTGGGTGCGGGCATTTCCCTACGGCTACATCTTCTTTTTCCGGGGCACGCCGCTGTTGGTTCAGCTGTTCCTGGTCTACTACGGCCTGGCGCAGTTCGACGTGATCCGTAACAGCTCGATGTGGCCATACCTGCGCGATCCGTTCTGGTGCGCCACCGCCACCATGACCCTGCACACCGCGGCCTACATTGCGGAAATCCTGCGGGGCGCCATTCAGGCGATTCCACCAGGCGAGATCGAGGCGGCGCGAGCACTGGGCATGTCCAAACCCAAGGCGTTGATTTTCATCATGCTGCCCCGTGCCGCGCGCATCGGCCTGCCGGCCTACAGCAACGAAGTGATCCTGATGCTCAAGGCCAGTGCCCTGGCCAGTACCGTGACGTTGCTGGAACTGACCGGAATGGCCCGCACCATCATTGCCCGGACCTACCTGCCGGTGGAGATATTCTTCGCCGCGGGCATGTTCTACCTGGTGATGGCCTATGTGCTGGTGCGCGGTTTCAAGCTGCTGGAGCGCCGGTTGCGCGTCGATGCCTGCCAAGGGCGTTGAGGATGGCGTGTTGACGGGCGAGGCCCTGCTCGCCCGCTTCACCGCGCTGGATGCTTTTCTGACAGAGCATCAGGCACTGTGGAAACCTCGGCCGTTTATTCATCTACAGCTTCCCTGGGAAGCGTCCTACCCCGCTCTGGCCGAATGGCTACGCGAGCGCTCGTTGGAAGACGCGGAAAACGCTCACAACCAACCTGCCCTCCTGAATGCACCCGAACCCTTTGCTTCGTTGGCGGCAACATCCGTTGCCTTGAGTGCTGTGGATGAATTGCCCACACGCGTACTCGAAGCGGCCGGCCATCGATTGAACGTCGATGTTCCGGGGCGTAAATGGCAGCAGATCGAAGCCTTCTCCAGTCGATTGCAATTTTCCGAAGCACCGAAGCATTGGCTGGACTGGTGCTCGGGCAAGGGACATCTGGGGCGCCGCCTGCTGCAACCGGGGCAACAACTGACTTGCCTGGAATACGACTCGGCACTGGTAACCAGCGGCCAGGCACTCAGCCAACGCCATCACCTGCATGCGCTGCATATCGAACAGGATGTGCTCACGACAGACGCAGCTAATTTACTGAGCGCATACCACACACCCGTCGCGCTGCACGCCTGCGGTGATTTACATGTGCGGCTGATTCAACTCGCCAGCGCGACAGGCTGCAAACAACTCGCCATTGCGCCGTGCTGCTACAACCGGATCAGTCTCGCCGAATACTCACCGATTTCCTCGGCCGCCAAAGGCTCCGGCCTACAGCTTTCCCTCGACGACCTTGCGTTGCCAATGAGCGAAACCGTTACCGCCGGCGCCCGTGTGCGACGTCAACGCGACACCTCCATGGCCCGGCGCCTGGGTTTCGACCTGCTGCAACGGCAACTGCGCGGCATTGACGAATATCTGCCAACCCCTTCCCTCCCCAGCGCCTGGCTGGACAAACCCTTCGCCGATTACTGCTATCACTTGGCCGCACTAAAAGAATTATCCACAATCGGCCCGCAAGATTGGCCGGCCCTCGAAGCCGCCGGTTGGCAGCGACTGGCCGAAGTGCGCAACCTCGAGCTACTACGCGGACTTTTCCGACGTCCTCTGGAGCTTTGGCTGGTTCTTGACCGGGCACTTTTCCTCGCCGAGCAGGGATACAGCGTCCGCGTCGGCATCTTCTGCGAAACCCCGCTCACGCCGCGTAATTTCCTGCTTCTGGCCGAACGCGCTTAAACACACCCAGCCTGTGGATAACTCTGTTGATGGAATTATCGTGGATCCAATATCCACGCCTGCTTCAGGGCTAAAACCACACTGTTCAATTTTTGTACGACTACATAAAAAATCATAAAAACAAGCATTTGCGAACAAATGAGAACGGGTCCACAAATTCGGGTTTTATCTAGTGCGCTATAAATCGCATTGTGCATAAGCACTCAGCGAAAAGGACATAAATGCCTAATCCCGGACCGCAAGCAGGGGAAATTGCACCGTTTCATTACTCTTGCTATACACACACGCTAGGGCGCCAGCAGCGCAGCCACGAACAAGAACATTCTTCCGACAGGATGCGCCAGTGACGTTCATTTCTTACGCACAGAATTTCGAAGACATACGCCTGTGGCGCGCCCTCAAAACCGTCGAGAACGGCTTCTACATCGACGTCGGGGCAAACGATCCCACCCATGACTCAGTCACCAAGGCGTTCTACGACAACGGCTGGACCGGCATCAACGTCGAACCGATGCCCAATTACTACGAAGCCTTGTGCCAGCAACGCCCCAAGGACACCAACCTGCAATGCGTGGCCGGCGAAAGCGCCGACAGCCTGACCTTCTACGGCATCGCCGGCACCGGCCTGTCGACCGTCGACCCGGCCATGGCACAGATGCACAAAGACGCCGGCATGGACGTGCGCAGCCAAACCGTCCAATCCCGCACCCTGACGTCCATCTGCGAAGAACACGCCCAGGGCCGCGCTATCCACTTCCTGAAGATCGACGTCGAAGGCCACGAAGAGACCGTTCTGCGTGGCATGGACTTCACCCGGTGGCGGCCGTGGGTCATCCTCATCGAAACCCCGTGGGAGCGCGACCAAACCTGGGAAACCCTCGTCACCGGCGCCGGCTACCAGTCCATCCTGTTTGACGGTATCAACACCTACTACCTCGCCGAAGAACACCTGAACCTCAAACCCGCCTTCGATATCCCGCCGTGCAACCTGGACGAATTCCAGTTCTGCAAAGGCCACAACTTCAGCCACCCGATCAGCGACACCGAAAACCAGCTCGCCGCCGCCCTGCAACGCGCCGAACAGGCCGAAGCACAGCTGCGCGCAATGCAAAACAGCCGAACCTGGCGAGCCATCCAGAAACTCAAGAAAACCCTGCTGCGCGCCTGACCCGAAGCCCGCGTAAAAATAGTCAAAATTCAGGGGTTTACAGAACCTATCCAATCGCTATAATCGTCGCCCTGACACGCCGGTATAGCTCAGATGGTAGAGCAACTGACTTGTAATCAGTAGGTCCCGGGTTCGATTCCTGGTGCCGGCACCATACAAGGTTCCAGAGAAGGCTTTCAAAATCTCTGAAACCCCCGAAAAACCCGCCTTCTGGCGGGTTTTTTCGTTTTAGCGTTCCATCGGTTTCCGTCAGAAACTGGTGGATTCCAACCGTTTTAAGGGTAGAGTTTGGGATACAGGTCACTTCGATAAAAGGGAGTACCCTTATGTCGCGCACCACAGCTCCGCTCTCCGACGCAGCTTGCCGCTTGGCAAAACCTACAGACCGCGCCTACAAGCTTTTCGACGGCGACGGCCTCTACCTCCTAGTCCAACCCAATGGCCGCAAAGGCTGGCGGCTCCGTTACGTCAAACCTGACGGACGCGAAGGACTGACCTCGTTCGGCAACTACCCCGTCATTGGCCTCGCCGATGCGCGCCGCAAGCGCTTGGAGGTCAAGCGAATGCTGGCGGATGGCGTTGATCCTATAGAGACCAAGCACCAAGCCAAGGCGGAAGCCGTAATCAAAGGCAGAACCTTTGAAAGCGTTGCGCTCGACTGGCATACGGAAATGGCGGCCAAGTGGGCACCAGGCCATTCCAAGACAGTGATGAGCCGCCTCAAAACCCACGTATTCCCGCTGATCGGCGCAAGCGCCATCGTTGATCTCGACACCCATGACCTTATGCAGCCCTTGGAAGCGATCAAGAAGCGCGGAACGATCGACGTTGCTTTAAGGGTACAAAACTACCTGCAGAGCATCATGCGCGAGGCAAAACGCCTCCGGCTTATCACCGCCAACCCTGCTTACGACCTCGAAGGCTTGATCAAAGCCCCGCGGGTGGTACATCGCCCCGCTCTACCCTTATCGCGACTGCCGGAACTACAGGAGCGGATCGACACCTATAAAGGCCGCGCACTTACCCGCCTGACGGTGATGCTATCGCTGCATGTGTTTGTACGATCCAGCGAACTGCGTTTCGCCCGCTGGAGCGAGTTCGACCTCAAGCGCGGCACCTGGGAGATACCGGACACTCGACCCGCGTTGGAGGGAGTACCCTTTTCCACAAGGGGTACGAAGATGGCAGGGGATATCCATTTAGTACCCTTATCGCCGCAAGCAGTGGCGCTACTCGAAAAAATCCATGCACTCACAGGCAAATTCGCATTGGTCTTCGCAGGGGATGCCAAACCTTGGAAGCCCATGTCCGAAAATACCGTGAACAACGCGCTTCGGACGATGGGATACGACACCAAAACCGATATCTGCGGGCATGGATTTCGTTCGATGGCCTGCAGCGCACTGATCGAGTCAGGATTGTGGTCGGAGACAGCCATTGAACGGCAGATGAGCCACAAGGAGCGCAACAACGTCCGCGCCGCTTACATCCACAAGGCAGAGTTCATCGAGGAGCGCAGGCTGATCATGAACTGGTGGAGCCGGTACCTGGAGGCCAACCGGCAGGAGCATGTCACTCCACACGAATTCGCGAACCAAACCGGAGCGAACGTCACTCGCCTAAAAGCAAAACGTGGCGCAACCGAGTAAGCGCTCGGTCTTCATATCTCAGTGATCCGCTTGTCCACGCGGGTCCATCCAAACAGGGCTGCAAAGCCGCCCTGCTTGGATGGACCTCACTTAAAAAATCTAAAGCCCATACAGCTGTCTGTGGAAAACCACAGATTTCCACCGGTGGATAATTTCATCCACCGCCGCAGAACTCCCGATAATTCGAGCCTTGACCCGAATTATCCACAGGCGTAGAAAAGATCGGGCAAAGCGCTGTCGTTGACAGCAACCCAGGTAGCCAGAACCTTTAAGGCTACGCCACACCGTGGTGGTTCTCCCAAAGTGCGATTAGCGTCCGGCGGCTCGCACGGTCACAGTGATGTGATGGATGCCTACTTTTACCAGTGTGCCCACTGCGGCAACTCATCCCTCTTCATAGCTGCCCTGCAGCAACCTATCCGCTTGGCCATTCCCGTGCGCCAACCTGCGCCCGTCTCTTTCTCCCGGAAAGAGACGGGCGCTCCTACCGCTGCTGCAGCCCAACTCGTACAAGGCTTTGCGGCATTCCCCCTCGTGACAATCGGCGTGACAAACACCGAAGCCACTAGCAACAGCGATGCCGATGATGGTGCCGCAGCCCACGGAATGGACTGCACCTGACTGACAGTCAGGCATGCCCCTGTCATCGCTTCGCTGCCTTCACCCGACTCAGGATCCCGCGGCACCGGTCTCGTCAGCCAGTGCAACCTCCACCCGCCCACTTCTCCGGAAGTGTTCAGGAGGCTAGATCTTGAGATGCCCAAGCTCCCGGTCGTAAAGAGCCGCCAGTCCCGCGTTAGTGGACAACCCTCACAGGTCGCAGGGGCCTTGATCCCTGATAACACTCAACATTCTTGGCGGGATGACGTGGGGAGCGATTTAAAAATTTGGCCTCGGAAGAAGCCTTATTATGGAATTGGTAGCTAAACGGGATGAACGGAGTATTTGGTATGCTCGGCAGCAGAGCTATGCTGGGACCACAAGCGCTAAATCGGTGGGGAGCACTATGGGGCAGCCAACGCAACCCGTAATCGATGGTTGGAGGCTTGTAACCCAAGCTGAATCACAATAAGCAATGAGCTTCGTATCCGGAAGATTTAGTAGCAATACGCATTCAGCGAAGTGTACTCGGTCGAGCTAGCTGCACCGCCACCGCCAACCCCGCCATCTGTAGTCAAGGCCCCTCTCAACCAACCCGCCCGGATATATGCAAAATACCATGCATCCGCTAGTATCAAAGCGCCATCCAACAGCACCAATTCTCCGGGTGATTGGATCTCCGAGTTTTTAGTTAAAGGGACCATAAAGGTTATGCGCGTTAAAATATTAGGTGGAAATGGACTACATAAGAGTGAAGTGCGCGCCGTAGAACGAATGGAGAAAGAACTTAGAGACAGCTGGTTTTCTTATGCATCGCTTCTAGTGGTGGACAATCAAGGATCTATGGACATAGATCTTTTGATAATCACCCACGACAGACTATTGTTGGTCGAGCTAAAGGAGTGGAGCGGGAAGTTGGAAAGCCTTGACGGGCAATGGTATATAAATGGAAAAAGAAGAAGCAAGAGCCCCTACGAAACCAAAAGGGTTCATGCTTTAAGGCTAACAAATATCCTTCAGCAAGAACTTGAACATAAGCTTGGATATTATCCTCTTGTAGAGGCGCATGTGGTGCTGTGCGGAAGCGCTACCCCAGAGCTGTTAACTAGTACAGAAAAAAGGTACGTGCACACTCTGGAAGAGTTTATTAAAATCAGAGAAGCTTCTGACTATGAGCGTATCACAGAAGACAAGAGCAAATATATCTATGCCGTCTTTGAGAAATTAGGTAAACCTAGACCTAATTCGGAGAAGGTACTACCTTTTATTCAAAGTTTTTTTAGCGGCCACATGGTCAAACCTAAGGGATTTGTTTCACATCATTATATAGCAAATGAAAACCCTTGGTACACCCACAGCAAAGGCTTATATGTTGAGTATAAGGGGTTACACGAAGAGGACTCAAATGATCAATCCTTGATGAGACGGTGGGACTTTTCAAGATTGGGAATTGGGCATGCGACTCAAGATCAATGGGCTAATATAGCGCTAAGAGAACATCGAATATTTCGCCACGCCAGAGCAGAAAATAGCAAATTAGAGCAGTATATGCTAAGGCCGTTAATTTCACTTGGTGAAGAAGACATCTCCGAAGATGCGACTGAACTATACGAATTACGTCGCACGACAAAACGATTAGATGAGTATCTAGCTTCCAATGCAAAAAAATGGAGCACAGAGCAAAGGCTTGATCATGTAAGAGCTTTATTAGCACCTTTTTCTGAATTACATGGTTTAGGCATTGGACATAGAGATATTGATTGCCACAATCTCTGGTACGCAACAGACCAAAAAAGCATAATGACCTCTGGATTCGCAGCTGCTTTTTTTCCAGAAAAAGGAACTATCGGCGATTTACGAGCAATTCTCAAAAGTTCAGAGTCCATTTTACCTGAGGATGAGTTTGGCCTAGATGGGGATATACTTGACCCATTCAGACAGGATGTATTTCTACTCGGGCAAGTTGCTTACCAAATATGCTTCCTTGGACAATTTCCACCGAGAGAGAATAGCGTGCCCATTTGGAGCCCTCCCAAAGAGGATCCCTTCAATGGAGCATTGAATGATTTTTTCATAAAGGCATTAGACTGGGACTACACCGCAAGGCATGACACCGCCGGCGAAATGCTAGCGGAGTTTAACTCTATTACAATGGGAGTATCATTAAGCTACGATGACACTCAGGAAGTTATAGATCAGATCATGTCTGGTACATTTATAAAGCGTGAGTGGAGTCCATTCTCGCTCTATCAAAACTTCCCCCCACTTCCGGGCCAAAGTATGAGCGCCGGCGCTAAAATTTCTTACCAGTTTGCCTACGACGGAGGGAAAGGAATTTGCAAGTTCTGGCAAAAGGCATATGTAGGCCGTGATACGCCGGGCATGAATCGAAGGATACTCAGGCTACGTAAACGTATCGAAGTTGCGACCACACATAATCTTCCTATAGCGAAAATAATTGACTACGGCATCCTAGAAAGCGGCGGCTTTTTTATTGCCACGGAATATGAAGAAGGTAATATTTGGAATGAGGCTATTTCGACGTTCGACGCCACTTCGAAAATAATAATTTCTGAGATATTGGTGTCCTCGCTTATAAAAATGCATGGTCACGGGCTAGCCCATGGGGATTTACACCCCGGAAATATTATTGTAAATCTCGACTCATGCGGCGACGAGCTTCCAGACACCCTTATAACGCCGAAAGTAACACTTATCGATTTGATTGATTTAGGGGATAACAGTGACCCATTTAACGTCGAATATGGTCCCAAAAACCCAGCGATAACAGATAGCTTTGGAAGGGACCGCTACGCGGCATATAAATTAGTAGCGGAAATATTTGGAGATAGTATACCGCAAGAAATAAATGCCGAAATTGAAAGGGCGAATAAACAGCCAAACAATATACCGGTATCTCTAGATCCTTTATTGGAAAGCATCAGAGACCAAAAAAAATCAGATGCCAAAGTTGAGAGCACTACTACTGATAGCCCGATAATTCTTATTTGGGCCCACAGTTCGTTCCCAAAGGAAGCTGTAAAACTGGAGCCTGATGGTAACTCGTACCATTTCAACTGCAAATGGGATCAGAGAGCGCCAGAAATCCTAAACTGCTACATAACTTCCACTAACATTGTATTAATGGTTGCACTAGACCCTGAGCAACGACAAATAAGAAATATTAAAGCCGACAGGGACATTGCACTAAGCGAGCTAGTCTCGGCCAGCAATAAATCGCAAGTTACTATTCAACAAAAAATTGTCATTCAGCAAGGCACTTCACAAGTCGATGCATCGCGTGAGCTAGTGAACTTATTGTTCTCTCTCTCCCCGGTCATTGACGCACTTGACGAAAAATATTCTTGCGACGATGAATTGGAGGACGATATACCTGAGGGGGTATATGTAGCTCCAAGCCAGATATGGCGCACCCTTTTGGATAAGGAGGGCGAGCTTCTAATCAAGATCGAAGTAACTGATGACGATGTCGAAGAAAACTCAAATGGCAGGCTCCTTATTCCATATAGCTTATCTCATGGAGACACTCTAGATTTTGAGATTGATGATCAAGTTTTTGCGTCTTTTTCCGAAGATGAAAACCCTTTTGGGGAGTTGGATCTTCTTGAAACCAATCCAAACTTTCTCGCAGTTAAGCCAAATTGGCAAGGAGTGCGAAAAAAAATAAAAAAGGGAGTCGAACTAACGTTAGAATCTCTGAAAAGCAAAGCGTCTCGAGATAGACGACGGCGAGCTCTTGACAAGGTATTAAATGGCGGAGCTACGATTAGTGAATTGCCGTCATATTTTGATTTCAACGCATGCAATAAGTCGACTATCACTGGCGATATCCCCTCTGAAGAAATCATCCGAGATCTATATGATGTCCCTGGATCAGATACCGAAAAGCTAAATAGCCAACAGGTAGTTGCCTTTCAGCGAGTCATCTCTGAGGGCCCAATTAGTGTATTACAAGGACCACCTGGGACAGGCAAGACGGCATTTGTGAGCAAACTGATCCATTATCTATTCCACACGGGGGGCGCAAAAAATATCTTACTCGTGGGCCAATCACATACTGCCGTTGATAACGTTGCAATTAAAGCGCGCGAGGTGTGCGCAAAGCACTCTACCGATATCAGTATTGTAAGACTTGGGCAAGAGCAGATGATCGATGAAGATCTACTCCATGCGCACCCGGGAGCTATTCAACGAAAAATTCGTCATAAGTTTCATCGCGAGTATGATCAACGTATTAATGCGCTATCGTCTAGAATAATGCTGCCAACCGATCTAGTCGAAGAGCTATCTAGGCTTCATCGCAGTATTTACCCAATGGTTGAAAATGTAAGACATTTGGTAAAAAGCTTAGACAAGATCCATCGCCACGCAGAAACCGATGATAGGCGTGCAGAAATATCTAACCGGATCAAAGACACAATCGAACGTATAACTAGCAATGTTACAAATAGGTACCCCGAACTACGAATTGAAAAAGTAGAAGAAGAAAGCTTTTGGTCAGAACTCTCGTTATCCATAGCACAGCAGTTTGGAGTAAATAACCCTGTAGGCTTAAGAAAATTAAACAATTTACTCAAAATAAGCCAGGACTGGATTGACGTTCTTTCGAGCGGCGAAGCCAACTATGACAAATTTCTGGTTAAAACTTCCCAGCTAGTTTGTGGAACCCTAGTAGGCATGGGCAACAAGAGACTGAGCATCGAAGAGTCTGTTTTTGACTGGGTAATCGTTGATGAAGCAGGTAGAGCACAAGCATCAGAGTTGATGATCCCTCTTCAATCAGCCCGAAAGGTACTCTTGGTTGGAGATCATCGTCAGCTCCCGCCGTTTTATGAAAAAAGCCACCTAAAATCGGTTGCTGCTAGCTTGGGTATAAGTAGCGCCGACGTTTCTAAAACGGACTTTGAGCGCGCCTTTACAACTAACAACGGAATAACCTTAAATACGCAGTACAGAATGACCTCTGAAATAGGCGAAATAGTATCTCGTTGCTTCTATAGCGACACGGATGGAGGCCTAAAAACTGGCAGAGGCTCTTCCCCGGAATGGTATAGCTTATTGCCTGCACCATGGAATCACCCGGTGACTTGGATCGACAGCGGTGCCGGCGAGCTTTCCTCTGGTGAGGAAGAGGTCGCAAAAAACAAATACATTAATAAGCACGAGATTGAAGTTTCACTTCACATTTTAAAAACTCTAGCAACGACCGAAACAATAGCGCTCTTAAGCAAATCCGTCACTAATGAGCAGCCATTTCCCATTGGTATTATCACAATGTACCGGGCGCAGAAAGAGCTGTTTGAAGTTGAACTTAGTAAAAGCGAATGGGCCGCACCACTTCGCCCCTTCATAAAAATAAACACTGTTGATTCGTATCAAGGGCAAGAGAACAAGATCATCATCTTAAGCTTGGTGAGAGACAACACTAGTAAAAACCAAGGTTTTCTAGGTGATCAACCTCGTATCAACGTAGCGCTTTCTCGAGCACAAGAACGACTGGTAATTTTGGGGGCGAGGAGGATGTGGAACAAGAGCAATACAGACTCTGCATTGAGCCTCGTCCTAGACTATATTGAGGGGCAAGTTCATAACGGAACTAAAGGTTACGAAATTACAGATGGAACTGGCGTAATTAGAGGTATGGCAAATGTTTGATTTCGAAACCGATGAAGTTGAATCCGAACGTAAGCTCGGAAATGTAATTTCACTATTGCTACCAGCCAGAAGTTATAAACTTAATTGTTCTTGGACTCAAGAGACCCCTCTTCCAGCGATCGAGGAATTTTCTTGCAGGTTGCTTTTGGCGCTGGGAGAGGTGCTCCCTGGAGAACTTCAAGAATATTTTGGGTTAACCACGAGAGAGTGTGAAGTCCTAGTTCAAAACTTGACCGATAACAAACTAGCCACATATACCTCGGAGGGTCTTCTTTCCCCATCTTCAATGCTACAAACTAAAACAAATGGCAACGCGGACGTATTACCTAGCCTGACAAAATATGAAGAAAAAGAGGAGAATCCAGTATTTGATCTCTTGACTCTAACCATTTTATCAAGACGCTCCTACGACAAAAGCAAGTATGGCCTTCCTGAAATCCCTGTTACAGAGGAAAGAAGCTTAAGCCAACTTGAAATCTTAGAAGCATTCGGAAAACAATATCGCGCCCACCTTGAATACACTCGCAAAAACGAAATAGACATAAAGAAGACTCGACTATACAAAATAAGCACTTGCGAACAGGATCGCACTTTACAAATCCCTATAGACTTAGATATACATGTAGAAACAACCCCTAACGGCAGGGTCAATGTCATCAAAGATTCATCAGAAAAGCTAGGGGATTTGAGAAGACGCCCTTTATCTAACAAATTAGAATCAAAAATATCAGACTACTTAAATAGCCTACAAATGCCTAGTGGCGGGCTTTCTCTGGAGGAATATTGCCACATAGTCGATGACAAAATTCTCCTCCGCTATGCATCGAATAATTCATTCGATTTAAATTCTTGGCTTTTGGACAGGGCTGAGAAAAAAACTGGCTATGGAAGCCCTCAAACCCGTGCAATGCTTGGGCCGATTTATCTGGATAATAACCGCATCCTTCTTGAACGCCTCTTAAAGGATAACTCTAGAGACTGGAAGCCTAAGACAATTCATTCCGCGTTATGGCTTTCTAGCTTTGCTCCTTTATGGGGGGAGAATGGGTCATTGCTGGGTGAGTTCTCCCGAAAAATCGAACCACTGCTCGCGGAAGATGAAAGCGTGAAGGGGAATATAGTCGCACTATTTCCATTTAATGATTATAAGGGCGTAGCCGAGTTAAAACGACGATTTGGGACGCGTATCCCTTCTGCGGTCTGCTTTGGTGGCGATCTGTTGCAAGATAGAAGCGAAATATTTTTGATTCCGGGACAAGTCGCAATTTCGCAATTTCACATTCATCCAAGCCCAGACAGCTCAATCACCATCCCTATAGGATTTATCACTACAGACGTAGAAAGGCTGACACGCATCCATTCTATATTGTCATATCGGCTTGAAAACCGTCCTCCCCCCCAGCTCGCTTGGACAAATGGCAAAATGTCTGCGAGCGAACTACTACGATTTGCTTTACACGACGAAGAGCAATTCGAAGGAGAGGTGCCAAAAAGACAAAACGAAACTGTAATTTACTACAAGCCTAAACCAAAAAGGATCAGTGAGTAAATTCAACTTACATTTCTGAGACATTTAAAGCTCAATACCGATTCGCAGATGTAGGATAAGCGTTTACATAAAACCCCACGATAACAAAGTGGGGTTTTATGCAAATCTACTAGTTGCAACTAAAACTTACCGCATAATAGATTCAACAAACCCTACAAGACAATTATGGAGCTATACTTAGTAGCTTCAGCCACATTAAAAAATCTACTACCGAAACCTGGTAAAAACAAACCCTACAGCGCCGGTAAAATCCAGTTGCTCTATGCCTCTAAAACATAACTTATACATTCCACATACATCCGATGCAGCGTAGGTACTCAACAGATAACCAAAAATATATGCAGAAAATAGGAAATTGATTAGGGTAGTCCTAGGGATAGAGATTTTATCTTCATGTACAATTCGATGCGAAAACAAAAAGTTATCTTCTTATTCGACTCCTGGTGCCGCACCCTACAAAACAAAGCCCCTGCAGAAATGCAGGAGCTTTGTTGTTTCCGGGGTTTGAAAAAACGCTTTCAGTGACCCGCGCTCTGACCACCGTCCACGTGCAGGATTTCGCCAGTAACAAACTTGGCGCCGTCCAGATACACGACCGCCTGCGCAATATCATCGATCTCGCCCATGTGTCCGACCGGGTGCAGATTGCCCAGCGCGGCATGGGTTTCCTCGCCATGCATCGGGGTCTTGATGATGCCCGGGCTGACCGCGTTCACCCGAATCCCGCGTTTGGCGTATTCGATGGCCAGGGATTTGGTTGCCGCGTTGAGGCCGCCCTTGGTCAGTGAAGCCAACACCGATGGCACGCCGTCGATGGCGTGGTCCACCAGGCTGGTGGTGATGTTGACGACGTGACCGCTACCCTGTTTTTCCATCTCGGCGATGGCGAGTTGGGTGATGTAGAAGAAGCCATTGACGTTCACCGACAACACATTGGCGTAGTCTTCTGCGGTGTACGCGGTGAACGGTTTGGCGATGAAGATCCCGGCGTTGTTGACCAGGGTATCGATGCGGCCGAAACGGGAAATCGCTTCACGGATGACGCGTTGAGCAGTTTCCGGTTCGCCGATGTCACCGGCCACGGTGTGAATGTCCGGATCGGTGGACGGCTTGATCGAGCGCGAAGTGGCGACGATCCGGTAGCCGAGTTCACGAAAGGCTTTGACCATACCGTCGCCGAGACCTTGGGATGCGCCGGTGATTACGATGACTTTTTTCGAAATGCTCATGATGAAGACCTCTGACAATAAAGAATGGGGTAGAAAATCTGTGATCAGGCGTCGGCCGATGCCTTGGCCATTTCTCTCAACATTTGTTCGTAGTACTCGACCGATTGCGAACCGGACACTAGGTGGCGACCGTTCAGCACCATGGCCGGGACCGAATTGATGCCACGCTGCTGGTAGTACGTTTCAAGTTCCCGCACCTCAGCGGCGAACGCACCGGACGCCAGCACCTCTTGTGCAGTTGCCCCGTCCAGCCCTGCTTCAACCGCCAGACGCACCAGCGCCTGGTGATCACTCGGGTTCTGGCCTTCGCTGAAATAGCCCCGCAGCAGCACCTTCTTCAGCTCGACTTGCCGCCCTTCCTGCAACGCCCAAAGCAACAAGCGGTGTGCATCAAAGGTGTTGTAGAAATGCGTGCGCTTCTCCAGATCGAATTTGAAGCCGATGGCCTCGCCGCGAGCGATCTGCATGGCCTTGCCGGCGGCGACGTCGGCGGCGGTTCTCCCGTACTTGCGCATCAGGTGCTCGACCGCTTGCTCACCTTCGGCCGGCATGTCCGGGTTCAATTCGAACGGCTTGTAGGTCAGCTCGACCAAGACTTCCCCGGCCACGTTCTCGATCGCCTGCTCCAGAGCCGTCGCCCCCAGTGCGCACCAGGGGCACACGACATCGGAGATGAAATCGATGGTGACGGAGGACGTCATGACTTGCCCTCCGCCTCAGCCAGTTGCTTGCGGTACTGGGTGGTGGTGATTCCGGCGTAACCCCAGTTATCGGTGTCGACTTCCTCGATCACGATGTGGGTCAGGTCAGGGCGCTTGTTGAGGACGCGCTCCAGGGTTTCAGTGATTTCGGCGATCACCTGAGCTTTCTGCTCAGTGGTAACGCCATCGCGAGTGATGCGTACGCTTACGAAAGGCATGAGGGAAACTCCAGTGACCTTCCCGTCGGGATGATGGGAGAGGCGTTGGAGATGAATGTATGAGGTTGGCGGGAGGGGATAAAGGTGGGGACGGGAACTTCATTCGTTACGTGGGGTAATGAATATAGTAGAACGCCATGTCGTTTTTCTGTCTTTACTTTCCGATATGACCAACACCATCACAATGCTGTCGCTCAGATTGACACAAGCACCAAGGGTGACAGAGAATCTGCACAAGAGCGCGAAACCGACTGCCTTCAGGTGGCAATAGTCGGCGTTAGGAACCCCGTTGATGACCTGAAAATCAGCGCTCGGGTGAGACCTCTTCTCCCTTGCTTGAGGGAGCACAATATCAAGCAAGCTTCTCAAAAAAAGCAGCCTACTCAGGCTGCTTTTTTTGTTTAGGGTGTCTCAGGCTCTTTAACCATCGTAATGCTTGAATTCGTTACTGTCGCGGCTGAGTAACTTCATCAGTTTCGGATGGATAAATAGCTTCTCTTTACCCACCTGAATCTCTTCCAGCACCCCAATGGAAATCAGTTCCTTGAGGTGACGTGACGCGGCCTGACGTTGAGCAACTTTCTTGTCGACGACGTTACTGATGCGGCAGTAGGGCTGTTCAAAAATGACGTCGACCAGTTCCCGTGAGTAGGTTTTTGGCAATTGGGCGCGCACAAACAGAGTGGTGTGCTCGGACAATGCACGGATGGCAGCAATCTTGGCTGTCGTCCAGCGCGCGGTCTCTTCTACTGCATTCAACATAAACAGCAACCATGGCTCCCACGCCTGTTTGGTCGTCACCTCCAGCAGGAGCCGGTAGTAATCGGCACGTTGGGCAATGATGTAGCGACTGAGGTAGAGGATCGGCAGGTTCAGCAGTCCTTCCTGGATCAAAAACAGAGTATTGAGGACCCGCCCCGTCCGGCCGTTGCCGTCGACAAAAGGATGAATGGCCTCAAATTGGTAGTGCCCGACTGCCATACGAACGAGGGGGTCGAGATCGGTTTCGTTGTGCAGAAAACGCTCCCAGTTGGCGAGTAGGTTGCGCAAGTGTTCCTCCCCTTCTGGTGGTGTGTAGATAACTTCACCCGTTCGGTCATTCGCAAGCTGTGTTCCCGGCGTACGGCGGATGTCCAGTTGCGCCCCCTTCAGCGTGCGGCAGATTTCTACAGCGGTGTTGGTCGACAGCGGTCTTTCCGTTAGAGACAGGAAGCCTTGATTGAGCGCCGTTCGATAGCGCAACGCTTCCTTGGTCGCAGGGTCTGCATGGTTTTCTGTGTCTTGGGCATGCTGGAATAGCAAATCCGTGGTGGTGACGATACTTTCTATTTCCGAGCTGTCTTTGGCTTCCAGCAGGGGAATTGTATTGATCAAGACCGTCTGGTTTGGAATCAACTCTGCTGCCTGTTTCAACTCGGCCAATGCGGTGCGTGCCTCAATACATTTTTTGAGGACGGCACGTGTTTCTAGCTCGATTCCCGGGGGCAGCAATGGAAGTTGGTTGTATGGCCTGTCAGCCTGCCATGGCAGCAGCGGTTCGGTCATGGATGCGATCCTGATCATTTTGTATGCTTTTTGAGCAGAAGAAGGCTTCTCTCATGTCGCTAGTGTAGACATGGGGCCTTAACGTGTCGCAATTTTCCACTTTTTGCGACACGTCTTCCGAACATGTCGCCGCGGACGACACATTCGCAAGACGTGTTACCGAAATCGAGTTTCGGCGACATGAACACATCAAAAGCAAAAAAGCCCCAAACCAGTCGGGGCTCTTTCTTTTCTCAGCCTTGCATCAGGCCTCGATACCGCAACCCATCATCAGAAGATGTTGATCGGGTAATCCACGAACACACGCACTTCGTTGCCGCTGACGTTGTATTCGCTCGACTTCTGCGACACGCGCAGGACCGAGCTGCGCAGTTTCACGCTGAGGTCTTTGGCCGGGCCGCTTTGTACGACGTATTTGATCTGGTTGAAGATCTCGCGCTCGGTGCCGCCTTCGCTGGTGGACGTGGTGATGTTGTCACCGCGCACGTAGGCCACGTTGTAGCTCAGGCCCGGTACACCGAAGGTGCTGAAGTCCAGGCCGTAGCCCAGCTGCCAGCTGCGTTCGTCTTCGGCGTTGAAGTCGGACCAGTAGGAATTCGCCAGGTAGATGGTGTTGCCACCGTCGCCGACGCGACCTTGGTCTTTCTGGTAGCCGCCATAGGCGTAACCCAGGTTGCTGTCGCCAGTGCTGCGCTGGTGCGCGAGGGTGAACGAGTGTGGGCCGGTGACGAAGGTGGCCGCCAGGCTCCAGATCTTGTTGTCGTCGCCGGTGATAGCGTTTTCGCGAACGTAGGAGTCTTCCAGCTTGGTGCGGTAGCCGTTGAAGTCCAGGGTCAGGGACTGATCCTTGTCGATCGGGAACACGTAGTTGGCGTTCACGTATTGTTTCTTCAGCACGTCTTCGACGTCGGAAGCGTACAGCGCGGCCTTGAACTGTTCAGTGAACTGGTAGCTACCGCCCAATACGTTGATCGACTTCAAGCCACCGCTGTCACGGCCTTCGGCGCTTTTACGCGATTCGGCGGTGAAGCGACCGGCATCCAGTTGCAGGCCTTTGATCTCTTTGGAAGTGATCAGCGTGCCGGTGTAGCTTTCCGGCAGCAGGCGCGAGTTGTCGTAGTTCAGCACCGGCAGGGCCGGCATCTGGTCGCCGTAGGTCAGGGTGGTGCTGGACAGGCGGAACTTGATCGCTGCGCCGCCCTTGGACAGGTCATCTGCCGGCTGGCCGCTGTCGCCCTTTTTGAAGAAATCGATACCTTGCGCGCCGCTACGGTCTTCGCTGCGCTCCAGGTTCAGTGCATACAGGCCGAAAGCGTCCACACCCACGCCCACGGTGCCTTGGGTGAAGCCGGACGAGAACGTGCCGATGGCTGCCTGGCCCCACTCGGATTTATCCGGGTTGCCGTCTTTGAAGTCACGGTTGATGTAGGCGTTGCGCAGCAGCACTTTGAGGCTGCTGTCTTCAACAAAACCCTTGGATTCGGCCTGGTCGTTCGCCATGGCCTGTGTAGCGCTCAAAATCCCCAGTGCGATCAGGCTGATTCGCTTGTTCAACATTTTATTTTTTCCTTGATACGGTTAATACGCGCTGTGTCGAACGGCCGAAACGGCGCTATTGCGCTCTTATTTCAAGGCGAAAACAAAAAGGCCCGCCCACGATTTCTCGCGGCGGGCCTTTTATTGTTTTGAGTCGTGGCAGTCGGCCACAGGCGTTGGGCCGAATCGTAGCTGCGTGCTCAATGACGTGTCAATTTCATGAATCTTCTACAAATAGGCGAAAAACGTCTAAGAAACTGCTTTACGCGGCAGGAATATTCAATCAATGCAGCTATCGAGACCACAAGCTGCTACAGAATTGGATGAGTCGTGCTCGGGGAGCGACTGACCCAGCCACTGCGCGAATGCCTGGGGTTTGCCCAGCCACGGCCCGATATCGATCAAAGTGAATTGGTCATTGTGCTCAAGTGCCAGGGTCGGAAAACCCTGGCCGCCCACCTTGGCCAGAAGCACCCGGCTGTTCCTGATGTGGCCTTCGGTGTCGGCAGCCATGAAGGCTCTTTCGAAGCCTTGATGGTCCAGCCCCATGTCGTGGGCCAGTTCAAACAGTACCGATTCGTCGGCGATGCGGCGCCCCTCCACGTAGTGAGCACTTTGTAAACGCCCCAGCAACTCCAGCCCGCGACCTGCCATTTGCTCGGCAGCCAGCACCGCAGCGATCGGTGGCGTCGAGTCGAACACGGCGCTGTGATCACGCAGCAAACCTTCGAAATAGGCTTCACCGAACGGCTGCCCGCTGTATTCGGCGATGCGCCGGTCGTGAGGCATGACGTAATTGCGCAGTTGCGGCGAGACCCGTTGCCGATTGACCCCCGTCATCATGCCGCCGCCGTGGGCAATCACGGGCAGCACAGCCTGGGCGGCTTGCACCAGTGGTTTGGCGCCGTAGCACCAACCGCATAACGGGTCGTAAATGTAATGCAGGATCATGGAAAAGCTCCGATAGAAATTCAGGAAAACTCGATGTCGGCAGATTAGTGCCGCAGCGCCCCCGGAAAAACGCCGGATTGGCTTCCAGTCTGTTGCCTGAATCGGTCGAATGGTTGCGTCACAAACCCCGTAGGAGCGAGCTTGCTCGCGATAGCGGTGGGTCAGTCGACATTTACATTGACTGGCACGACGCCTTCGCGAGCAAGCCCGCTCCCACAGTCGATCTCCCGTGTTTGGGAGATTTGTTTCAGGCAAAAAAAAACGCTGCCATCCCGGCAGCGCTTTTCTTGATCAATCCGTTGTTATTCTTCTTATCCTTCCATCACATCCCACAACGCATCCAGTTCCGCCTCGCTGAATAAACCAGCGGGGTAACGCTCGATCATCGTCCGGCGCGGATCAGTTTCGCTGATCTGACGCATTCCATTGGACTTGAACCAGTGCGCCAGAATCTGGAGCGATTCGCTGTTTACTGCCAGGGGATGCAACGCCTTGTTGCTCACTACATTCGCTTCGGCGTTCATTTCAGCGCTCTCTCCCGGTTTGTGAGCGGCTAACTTATCCAAGGTTTATGACAGAACATCGAAGTCCTCTCCCTCCCCGAGTTACAAAGGCAGAGATACAAGAGCTGTGCCAAGGTTTCTGAATGTGGCCAGGCGGATACAAAAAAGCCCGCAGCCCTTCAGGGCTGCGGGCTCTGCGTAACGCAGGAGGCAGATCGACAGCCTGAGGGATTTCGCAATCAACTCAAGCTGTTACGACCGCACTCACTCCTTGTGCGGGGCGGGTTGCTGCTGGGTAAGGCAGTGAATATTGCCGCCACCCAGTAACAGTTCACGACCGGGCACCATCACTACTTCATGCTGCGGGAACAGATTCTGCAGGATTTCCTTTGCCGGGCCATCCTGCGGATCGTCAAAGCTCGGCGCGATGATGCCGCCGTTGACGATCAGGAAGTTCACGTAAGAACCGGCCAGACGCACAGTCGGGTTACGTTCCTGAGTACCGTCCACCGGATCGACTCCGGCACATTCTTCCTCGGTCGCAAACAGCGGGCCCGGGATCGGCATTTTGTGCACCGTGAACGGGCGGCCCTTGGCGTCGGTGCTGCTTTGCAGCACTTTCATCGCCGCCTGGCAGCGCGGGTAGTTCGGGTCCTGCGGATCATCGGTCCAGGCCAGCAGCACTTCGCCCGGACGCACGTAGCAGCAGAAGTTATCCACATGGCCATCGGTTTCATCGTTGAACAAGCCATCCGGCAGCCAGATGATTTTATCCACAGCCAGGTTCGCACTCAGGATCGCTTCGATTTCCGCACGATTCATGTGCGGGTTGCGATTGCGGTTGAGCAGGCATTCTTCGGTGGTGATCAGGGTGCCTTCGCCGTCGACGTGAATCGAACCGCCTTCAAGCACGAAGCCTTCGGTGCGGTAACGCGGGCTGCGCTCGATCTCGAGGATCTTGCCACCGACCTGCGAATCACGGTTCCACGGCGAATACAGACCGCCGTCAAAACCGCCCCAGGCATTGAAGTCCCAGTTCACACCACGGACTTCGCCACTGTTATTGATGACGAAGGTCGGACCGGAGTCGCGAACCCAGGCGTCGTCGCTGGACATTTCCACCACGCGAATATTCGGCACGTCCAGACGGGCACGGGCGTTTTCGTACTGGCCGGCGGAAACCGCCACGGTTACCGGTTCGAAACGGGCGATGGCCTTGGCCACGGCCACGTGCGCGGCTTGTGCCGGTTTGCCACCCAGGCGCCAGTTGTCCGGGCGCTCGGGCCAGATCATCCAGGCCTGGGTTTGGGGTGCCCATTCGGCTGGCATGTAGAAGCCGTCGGCGCGAGGGGTGCTGTTCAACGTGGTCATGACTCAGAACTCCAGAGTGGCGTTGATGCCTGACAGAAATGGAAGCGCATTGGTACACGCCGTGGACTGCGGTGACTTTATATCCGATAAATATCGGCTTTTAAAGCACCATCAATCCACGATTACAAAAACAATCGATAAAAAGCCGATATCAATCGAATTAACACCACCACCTCTGTGGGAGCGAGCTTGCTCGCGATGAGGCCATTCCAGTCACAGATTTTTCGACCGAAAGACCGCTATCGCGAGCAAGCTCGCTCCCACAGGGGGAATGTGGTTACAGGCCTTCTGCGAGCACCTTCGACAGCATGTCCACGAAGAAGTCCACGCTCCGGCGCGAGGTGACCATCGGCGGTTTGATCTTGAGGATGTTCAGGTAATCGCCGGTCGGCTGCATGAAGATCCCCAGCTCACGCAAGCGATCGCACAGCGCGGTGGTTTCTTCGGTGGCCGGCTCCAGGGTTTCGCGGTTGCGGATCAGTTCGACGCCCAGGTAAAAACCGGAACCATGCACCGCACCCACTAACGGATGAATATTGATCAACGCTTCGAGGCGCTTCTTGAAATGTCCGCCAACGACCTGGGCGTTCTCCCAGAGCTTTTCCTCTTCCATCACATCCAGCACGGCCATGCCGACCTGGCAACTGACGGGGCTGCCACCGGCGGACGAGAAGAAGTAACCCTCGGCCTCGAGCGCCTCGGCGATTTCCCGGCGGGTGATGACCGCGCCCAGTGGCTGGCCGTTGCCCATGCCTTTGGCCATGGTGATGATGTCCGGCACCACGCCCTGCTCTTCGAAGCCCCAGAAGAAATCGCCCATGCGTCCGTAGCCGACCTGCACTTCATCGGCGATGCACACGCCGCCCCGGGCCCGGACCATGCCATAGACTTGTTTCAAATAGCCCGGAGGCAGCGAGATACCGCCGGCATTGCCATACACCGGTTCGCAGATGAAACCGGCCAGTTGGCGTTCCTGCCCGGCGATTTTCGCCAGGTTGTGCTCGACGCTGCGCACATAATCCGGCGCACTGTCGGGGCCACGGAATTCACCGCGATAGGTGTTTGGCGCGGTCACCGGGTGCACCCAGTCCGGGCGGCTGCTCAAGGCCTTGGGGTTGTCGGCGATCGAGGTCGACACCGAGTCTGCGCCGACCGTCCAGCCGTGATAGGCCTCCAGCACGCTGAGCATGTCACGGCCGCCGCTGTAGGCCCATGCCAGGCGAATCGCCAGGTCGTTGGCCTCGCTGCCGCTGTTGACCAGGAACACGCGGTCCATACCGTCAGGGGACAGTTTCAGCAAGCGTTCGGAGAACTCGGCCACGGCCGCGTAGTTGAAACGCGAGTTGGTGTTGAGCAACGACCACTGGCGGCTGGCGACCGCCGCCATGCGCGGATGACCGTGGCCCAATACCGCGACGTTGTTGAGCATGTCGAGGTAGGAGCGGCCTTGCATGTCAATCAGGTGGTTACGCCAGCCACGTTCGATGCGCGGCGGATCGACGTAATAGTGTTTTTGCGTGCGGGCAAAACTGGCGTCGCGCCGGGCCAGCAAGGTCGCGCCATCGAGTTCTGCTTCGGCGTCACAGGCCAGCCCCAGCAGTGCCGCAGGTGATGGGCACAACGCCTGCCAGGCAGCAGCGCGCGATGGCGTGCAGAACAACGGCACATCGATCGACGCGCCCCGGCACAACTGCACAATCAATGGCCCACTGACCGAACCCAGCACCTGGCCTTTGACCAGTGCCGCACCACTGTGCAGCGACGGCGTGACGCCCCATAGCCGCACACTCAATTGCGGGCCGTCCAGTTGCAGCACACCCGCCGACGGGTGATGCACCACGCCGGCAAACGGCGCTTCGACCGCCGTCCCCTGAGGCACGCGCAATTCGACGTGCAACGGGTAAGTGTCCGGTTCAGCGGCGCTGTCGGGCCGGGTGCGGGACAATCGGTATTGCCCGTAACGGCTGGCCGCCAAACCATGTGCCGTGGCCGCTTCATCCAGCAGGCGCTGGTCGACGCCCTCCTGCTCCCAGTTCCCGGCCTCGAAATGCGGACTGAGCACGCCCAGGTCGATCAGCGCGAACTCACGCCCCACCAGGCTCGGCAACAGTGGCGCGAAGCCTTCGCTGCCGATGGCTGGCAGGCTCTGGCCAACCGCCGTGAGGATCGCCGCTTCCATCAACGCCAACGGCACCGAGGTGGCCACGCGGAAGATTTCCCATTCATGGACCAGGTTATCGCGGCTGTAGGCATTGCCCGGATCGATGCTGACTTGCTGTTCGCCGCTGAGCACCAACACCGCCGCACGGGCGACGATCAGCGGCCACAGCGCCAGCAGCTCTTCGTGTTGTAACGGGTTGACCGCGTGATACGCCTGGACCGCCGGCAAAATGCAGAACGGATCGCCCTCGCCATGATGCAGCAGTGCGGCGCAGGTCACCGACAGATCGGTAATGCGCCAGGTGCGCACCAGGTCGCCGAAATCGATCACGCCTTGCAACTGCCAATGGCGCAGCGCATCGCGCTGCCACACCACGTTGTCGTCGGTAATGTCCATGTGAATGGCCTGCACCGGCAGCTTGTCTTCCAATGGCTGCAAATGACGCTCGGCTTGTGCGGACGCTTCGATGATCAGATTGCGCCGGGCTTCATCCTTGATCACCGGCAGCAAGTGCGCGATCAAGGCGTGGGCATGGCGGGCGTCCCATTGCAGGGTGCGCACCAGGCCCGGATGGTCGAAATCCGCCAGGGCCAGGTCCATTTCGCCGCACAGACGGCCGAAACTGGCCACCACCGTACGACTGAAATGCCCGAGGCTCGTCAAGGGCTGGCCTTCGATGTAATCGAGCAGTCGCACATGCACCGCCTGGCCACCCACCTCCAGTGACAGCAGGTCTGCACCGTTTTTTGCCGACATCACTCGCGGTACATGTACTTGCGGGTGTCCATCCAGATGCTTGAGCCCGGCGTGCTGGGCCTGCAACTCCAGCGCGGAATAATCGCCACGGCAGATTTTCAGGACGAAACGCCCCCGCTCGCTGTCGACGCGGTAGTTCAGGTCCTGCTGGCTGCCGAGGGCCTGCAGTTTGCCGCTGAACCCGTAATGTTCTTCCAGCAGCTCTAGCGCTTGCTCCGCAGACACCTGCGGGCTGGGCAAACTGGCGCGATGAATCAACGTGGCGAGCGGCATACAACGACCCCTGAAATTTTATTAGGCGCCTATATCGCCACTGCTTCGGGCGATACGCAACCCCCGCAAGCCTGTATGAGGGCAATTGTGGGAGCGGGCTTGCTCGCGAAGAGGCCGTGTCAGTCACATTCAGGTTGCCTGTCACTCCGCCTTCGTCGGAACGCCGCCCGGAGCAAGCCCGCTCCCGCAGGTTTTGTTCTGGCACTCGCCTCGAATGGCACTTTGCGCAAGAATGGCGGCCATCAAATGCCTGTTACTGGAGAAACACCATGAATGTAGTGACCACCGACCTGCCCGGTGTTCTGATCCTCGAGCCCAAGGTCTTTGGTGACGAACGTGGTTTCTTCTATGAGAGCTTCAACGCCAAGGCTTTCAAAGAAGCCACAGGTCTGGACACTCAATTCGTTCAGGACAACCACTCCCGCTCGCAAAAAGGCGTGCTGCGTGGCCTGCACTATCAACTGGAAAACACCCAGGGCAAACTGGTCCGGGTGACCGATGGTGAAGTACTCGATGTGACCGTGGACATTCGCCGCAGCTCGCCAAACTTCGGTAAATGGGTCGCCGTGCGCCTGTCTGCTGCCAACCATCGCCAACTCTGGGTACCGGAAGGCTTCGCCCACGGTTTCGTGGTGCTGAGCGACTACGCCGAGTTTCTTTATAAAACCACTGACTATTACACCCCATCCGCCGAGCGCAGCATCCGCTGGGACGATCCGGACCTGGCCATCGACTGGCAACTGGAGTCTGCGCCGTTGCTGTCCGCCAAGGATCAGGCCGCGCCACTGTTCAAGGATGCTGACGTTTTTTCCTGATTCCCCGTCCCGTTTACTACATCACTTGCCGCGCAGACTGCGCCCGCAAGCCTAGGCATAATGCGCCTGTACCCACAGGCGCATGCTGCTCATGAAACCGACTCTTCCCCCCAGACCCCGTTGGCGCAGCCTGGCCCTGCTGGCACTGTGCCTGGCGCCGTTGCTGTGGCCGCTGGAGCATCTTGCCGAGCGCTATTACCGCAGCGAACTGGCCAGTCAGAATCGTCAGACTCTCGACCTCTACGTCGCCAACCTGTTGGGTACCCTGCACCGCTATGAAGTGTTACCGCAGATCCTCGGCGACCTGCCAGCACTACGCGCGGTTCTCGGCGCACCTGACGACGGTGTCACCCAAGGCAATGCCAACCGCCTGTTGAAAAATATCGCCACCCAGACCGGTGCCGAAGTCATGTACCTGATGGATGCCACCGGCAAGACCCTGGCCGCCTCCAATTGGGACAAGCACGACAGTTTTGTCGGGCGCAATTTTTCCTTCCGGCCATATTTCAGCGAAGCCATGGCCGGCCAGCTCGGGCGCTTTTTCGGGCTGGGCACCACCTCCGCCAAGCGCGGTTACTTCTTCGCCGCCGGTGTTCGCGATGGCGAGAAAATCGTCGGCGTGCTGGTGGTCAAGGTCGACCTCGACCACACCGAAAGCCTGTGGGGCAAAACCCCGGAGCAGCTGCTGCTGACCGACCACAACGGCGTCGTCATTCTCACCTCGCGACCGGAGTGGCGATTCCGCTCGACCCGCCCGTTGAACGAGGAAGAAAGCAAAGCCATCACCGCGATTCAACCCTACCCGACCCGCGACCCAAAACCGCTGGAACTCAATCCCAATGCCTGGCTGACCCAGACCCGGCAGATTGCCGAAACCGGCTGGAATGTCAGTATCCTTGCCCCCCGTACCTTGATCGACCGCCCGGTGCGCACAGTGGTGGCCATCGGTGGTGCAACGCTGCTGGTGTTGATGCTGCTGCTCGGCCTGATGATGCAGCGTCGCCGCCATTACCTCGAACGCATTGCCTTTGAAGCCAAGGCCCGCCGCGAGCTGGAAGGCCGGGTCGCCGAACGCACCAGCGATCTCGAAGGCCTGAACCGGCGCCTGAAACAGGAAGTGCTGGAACGCGAACAGGCCCAGCAGGAGCTGGTACGCGCCCAGGATGATCTGGTGCAGGCCGGCAAATTGTCGGCACTGGGCACGATGTCGGCGAGCATCAGCCACGAACTCAACCAGCCGCTGGCAGCGATTCGCAGCTACGCGGAAAACGCCGAAGTGCTGCTCGACCACCAGCGCACCGACGATGCCCGCGGCAACCTCAAGCTGATCAGTGAATTGACCGGTCGCATGGCCTCGATCATCGCCCACTTGCGCGCCTTTGCCCGGCGCGACCGGCATGCTCCGGAAAGCGTTGCCCTGCAACCGGCGCTGGATGATGCCCTGGCCTTGCTGGCCAAGCGCCGACGCAGCATGGACGTCGAGTTGATCCGCGACTTGCCCGCCGCCACCTTGTGGGTCGAGGCCGGGGAAACCCGTTTGCGACAGGTGCTCGGCAATCTGCTGGCCAACGCCCTGGATGCCCTGACGGAAAAAGGCCCACCACGCAAACTCTGGCTAAGTGCCCAATCCACGGCCGATGGCGTCAACCTGTACATTCGCGATAATGGCCCCGGCTTTTGCATGGAGGCCCTCGGGCGTGCCAGCGAGCCGTTCTACACCACCAAGACCCGAACCCAGGGCCTCGGTTTAGGGCTGGCGATTTGCGAAACCCTGATGCGCGCCTTCGGCGGTGAACTGTCGTTCGCCAACCACAAGGAGGGCGGCGCCCTGATTACCCTGAAACTGCGCGCAGGCGCACCGGGCGTGAGCCTGCAACCGTCCGAGGACCGAAGTGCATGACCATCGACAGCCGCATTCAGGTCGTGTTGATCGACGACGATCCCCACTTGCGCCAGGCCTTGAGCCAAACGCTGGATCTGGCCGGCCTGAAAATCCTGCCGCTGGCCGAAGCCAAAGGCCTGGCCGCGCAACTTGAACGCGACTGGCCGGGCGTGGTGGTCAGTGACATCCGCATGCCTGGCATGGACGGTCTGGAACTGTTGACCGAACTGCACGCCCAGGACCCGGAATTGCCGGTGCTGCTGATCACCGGCCACGGCGATGTGCCGCTGGCGGTGCAGGCCATGCGCGCCGGGGCCTATGACTTTCTGGAAAAGCCGTTTGCCAGCGACGCCCTGCTCGACAGCGTGCGCCGTGCGTTGGCCCTGCGCCGGCTGGTGCTGGACAACCGCAGCCTGCGGCTGGCCTTGAGCGACCGCAATGAACTGAGCGCCCGCCTGGTTGGCCAATCACCTTCGATGCTGCGCCTGCGCGAGCAGATTGGCGCCCTGGCGGCGACCAGGGCCGACGTGCTGATCCTCGGCGAAACTGGCGCGGGCAAAGAAGTCGTGGCCCGGGCGCTGCACGATTTATCGAATCGTCGTAACGGACCGTTCGTGGCGATCAACGCCGGTGCCCTGGCCGAATCAGTGGTCGAAAGCGAACTGTTCGGCCACGAGCCCGGCGCCTTCACTGGCGCGCAGAAACGCCGCATCGGCAAATTCGAATTTGCCAACGGTGGCACGCTGTTCCTCGATGAAATCGAAAGCATGAGCCTGGATGTACAGGTCAAATTGCTGCGTTTGTTGCAAGAACGGGTGGTCGAACGCCTGGGCGGCAATCAGTTGATCCCGCTGGACATCCGCATCATCGCTGCCACCAAGGAAGACCTGCGGCAGGCGGCCGATCAGGGGCGTTTTCGCGCCGACTTGTATTACCGCCTTAACGTCGCACCGTTGCGGATTCCACCGTTGCGCGAACGGGGCGAAGACGCCCTGATGCTGTTCCAGCATTTTGCCGATGAAGCCAGTGCCCGCCACGGCTTGCCGCCCCATGAGCTGCAACCGGGGCAACGTGCCTTGCTGCTGCGCCACACCTGGCCCGGCAACGTGCGTGAACTGCAAAACGCCGCTGAACGTTTTGCCCTGGGCCTGGAGCTGGCACTGGACAACAGCGAGTCATCGCACGCGGCCGGAACTCCGGTGGAAATGGTCAGCGGCGGGCTGAGCGAACAAGTGGAAAATTTCGAAAAAACCCTGATCGCCGCCGAACTGGCACGTTCGCACAGTTCCGTGCGCAGCGTTGCCGAAGCGCTCGGCATTCCGCGCAAGACCCTGCACGACAAACTGCGCAAACACGGTTTGAGTTTCGCCGACAGTGGCGCCTCGGCCCACCCGGACGACCTCGACTGAGCTACCGTCCAACCATCCACTTCGAGCAAGAGGCCCCTGAATGAGCCGCGACAGTCGACAACTGGAATCCGTTCTCCATCACGACATTCCCCTCACCCGGGACATGGGCCTCACAGTGCTCGATTGGCATGACCAGCAATTGCGCCTGCACTTGCCGCTGGAAGCCAACGTCAACCACAAGAGCACCATGTTCGGCGGCAGCCTGTATTGCGGCGCGGTCCTGGCTGGCTGGGGCTGGCTGCACTTGCGCCTTAAGGAAGAAGGGATTACAGACGGGCACATCGTGATTCAGGAAGGGCAGATCAGCTATCCACTGCCGGTGACGGGCGATGCCAACGCCATTTGCCAGGCGCCGGATCCGGTGATCTGGAAGAAATTCCTGACCACGTTCCAGCGATACAGCCGAGCACGGTTGACCCTGCATACGCGGGTCGTCAATGAAGGCCGTGATGAGGATGCGGTGAGGTTTGTCGGGCAGTACGTGTTGCACCGCTGAATGTGAGGGGTGTTGTACAACCTGTGGCGAGGGGGCTTGCCCCCGTTGGAGTGCACAGCACTCCCAAGTCCAGCGTCCGCAGCGTGTCAGACACAATGAGATTGCATGTTTTTGGGGCAGCTACGCTGCCCAACGGGGGCAAGCCCCCTCGCCACAAAGTAAAGGTGAGCTCAGGAGCGTGCCAGTTCCAACAACTTGTCCCGCCACGCCGCCTTCGCCGGCAACGCCAGAAAGAACTCGTTCAACAGCGACTCCCGCGCCGGATAGCTGAACGGCTCACCGCTCAGCTCCAGTACTTCACCGCCGGCGCCTTCCAGCACACCTTGCGCCGCCGCCGTGTCCCACTGCGAAGTCGGTGCCAGGCGCGGATAGCAATCCGCCGCCCCTTCCGCCAGCAGGCAAAACTTCAGCGAACTGCCGATATTGGCCAGTTGCAGCTCGCCAAGGCTGGCGCTCAACCCGGCCAGTAAACGCTCCTGCTCCGGGCTCGAATGACGACGACTGGCCACTACGGTGAACGACTCGCCTGGCGCCGGGACATCTCGCACCTGAATCGCCATCGGCGTGCCGCCCTTATCGCCACGCCACGCGCCGAGCCCGGCACCACCGACATAGAAACGCCCGTTGGTCGGCATCGACACCACGCCAAACACCACCCGACCGTTTTCGATCAGGGCGATGTTGACGGTGAACTCTTCGCTGCCGCTGATGAACTCCTTGGTGCCATCCAGCGGATCGACCAGCCACCAGCGCTGCCATCCGGCACGCACGCTTTGGGGAATGTTGGCGTCCTCTTCGGAGAGCACCGGGATTTGCGGATCGAGCGCCGTCAGCCCGGCCAGAATCAGGTGGTGCGCGGCCAGGTCGGCAGCGGTCACCGGCGAGTCATCAGCCTTCGCCGTGACGGCCGTGCCCGTACGCCAGAACGGCAGGATCGCATCACCGGCCTGCAGGGCCAGCTCAATGACCGGTGCCATCAACGGATGCGGGAAATTCATGACTGGAACGCTCCGCGCTGGGTCAACAGATCACGGGCCAGGTACAGCGCCGCCAAGGCACGGCCTTCGGTAAAGTGCGGGTTTTGCGCCAGCGCCGAGAGTTCACGCAGATTGATCTTGTCCACCCGCATCGGCTCTGGCTCGTCGCCTTCCAGACGCTCCTCGTAGAGGTCGGTGGCCAGCACCACCTGAATCTTCTGGCTCATGTAACCGGGGGAAAGCGACAGCTCGGTCAGGTGCTCCAGTTGTCGCGCACCGAAACCGGCCTCTTCCTTGAGCTCACGCTCGGCCGCCGCCAACACGTCTTCGCCCGGTTCGATCAAGCCCTTGGGCAACGACATTTCATATTCATCCGTGCCGCCGCAATACTCCTCGACCAGCACCGCATGCTCGGCATCCAGCATCGCCACGATCATCACCGCGCCGTACCCGGCACCCTTGCCGACCAGGCGTTCATAGGTGCGCTCCACGCCGTTGGAAAAGCGCAACTTCAGCTCTTCCACGCAGAACAATCGACTGGTGGCGACAATTTCGCGGGCGAGTATGGTGGGTTTCTGGCGCATGCAAAGCTCCTTGGCGTGAACGCGCTACTATAACGCGGCTTACCCGATTGTTTACGCCAGATATCTTTCTACCGCCCGAGACTTTGCCATGCCTTCATTACCGTGGTCCGACATCGATACCGTTCTGCTGGACATGGACGGCACGCTGCTGGATCTGCATTTCGACAACCACTTCTGGATGGAGCATTTGCCCCAGCGTTACGCCGAACTGCATGGGGTCAGCCGGGCCATGGCCGAGATGGAGTTGCAGCCGTTGTTCGAGCGCAATGCCGGCCAGTTGCAGTGGTACTGCCTGGATTTCTGGAGCGCCGAATTGAAGCTGTCGGTGCGCGACCTGAAACTGGAAACCGCGCACCTGATCGCCCTGCGCCCGGATGCCGACACCTTTCTGGCAGCGATCAAACGGGCCGGCAAGCGCGTGGTGCTGATCACCAATGCCCATCGGGATGCGCTGTCGTTGAAGCTGGAAAAAATCGAACTGGCGCCCTACTTCGAACGTTTGATCAGCTCCCATGACTACGGCTTCCCCAAGGAAAACCCGCAATTCTGGGATGCGCTGCAAGCCGATATCGATTTCGATCCGACGCGCAGCCTGTTCATCGACGACACCTTGCCGATCCTGCGCAGCGCACGGGATTTTGGCGTGGCGCATTTGCTGGCCGTGCGCGAGCCGGATAGCCGCAAAGGACCGAAAGACACCGCGGAGTTTGCAGCGGTCGGGGATTATCGGGATTTGATTGCGGGGCTGTAGACCGCGTTGCCTGCTTCGCGAGCAAGCCCGCTCCCACAGGGGGAACGCATTTCAAATGTGGGAGCGGGCTTGCTCGCGAAAGCCATCACACGGTTTCACAGGTTACTCAGGAATCCGCAACGACTGCCCCGGATAGATCTTGTCCGGGTGCGCCAGCATTGGTTTGTTGGCCTCGAAGATTTTGTTGTACTTGTTGGCATCGCCGTACACGCGTTTGGAAATCGCGCTGAGGGTATCGCCCTTCACGACGGTGACAAACTTCGCGGCCACGGCCACCGGCCCGGTCACGGTAATCTGATCATCCACGCTGCCAACCCCGGCGATGTTGCCCACCGCCAGCAGGATCTTCTCCTTCTCTTCCTGGCTCGCCACTTCGCCGGTCACCGTGACCTTGTCACCATCGACCGTCGCCTGCACACCACGACCGCCGCTTGCGATTCCAACCCGACCAATGACCCCGCTTGCGATAGAATCCGCACCTTCCCGCACCCTGGAGCGAAGATGGACATCAAGCAGCTGAAATTCCTCATCGCGCTCGACGAAACCCGCCATTTCGGCCAGGCCGCCGCACGCTGCCACATCACCCAGCCGACCCTGTCCATGCGCCTGCGCAGCCTCGAAGAAGAACTCGACCTGCCACTGGTCAATCGTGGCCAGCGCTTCGAAGGCTTCACCGCGCCGGGCGAGCGGGTACTGGCCTGGGCACGCACCGTTCTGGCAGCCTACGACGGCTTGTACGCCGAAGCGGCTGCCTGTCGCGGCAATCTGGTCGGTACGTTGCGGCTGGGCGTGGTGCCGCTGTCGAGCTTCGATCCGCTGCCGCTGTTGCAACACCTGCATGCCGAGCACCCGAACCTGCGCTTCGAACTTTCGGCGTTGAGTTCGGAACAGATACTCGAGCAACTGGCGAACAATCGCCTGGATCTCGGCGTTTCGTATCTGGAGCGCCTGGACGCCGAACGCTTCGACTCGCTGAGCTTCAGTGAAACCCGCATGGGCCTGCTCTACGACCAGCGCTTTTTCACCTTTGGCAAGGCACCGCTGAGTTGGGAATCGTTGATTGAACTGCCTCTGGGCATGCTCACCAGCGGCATGCACTTTCGCCAGTCCATCGATCACAACTTCCACAGCCGGGGCCTCAACCCGCAGCCTTTGTTGCAAACGGATGCCGTCCATCAACTGTTACAAGCTGTGCACGGCGGCCTGTGCTGCGCCGTGATGCCATCGGACGGCGGCCTCGAAGGTCTGACCGATCATCTGCGCCTGCAACCGATCGAAAACGCCCAGACCCTCGGCCGGCTGGGGCTGATCATGCGTCGCAGCGCGCCACGCTCGGCTTTGGCGGAGGCCTGTTTCGCGATTTATCAGCAATCGCTGATCGGTGCCTGATCGACAGCATCTATCGGTAGATCAGTAATAGCGATTAGACGCGACAAGTTGCCGCGCCTAGTCTTAAAGCTGATCAAACCGTCGGTGATGCCATGAACACCAAGCGCCCAACCTGCGCGGCGCCTGCCCTCGAAACGCCCGCGCCTGCGGCCAGCCAGACGTACAGCTACTGCAACCTCGAGCACTCGGAATCGGCCAGCACCGCGCTGGCCGAGGAAGTGGCGCTGGCGATCGCCTACAACGGCATCAGTCAGGCCGTCATGCTGGTGACACCGACCGACCTCGAAGACTTCATCGTCGGCTTCAGCCTGGGCAGCGGCATCATCCAGGACGCCACGGACATCTATGACCTGCAGCTCAGCGGCTCGGGCCCGGCGCAATACGCGCAAGTGACCATTGCCAACCGCGCCTTCTGGAACCTCAAGCAGCAGCGTCGGCAACTGGCCGGTACCAGTGGTTGCGGGCTATGCGGCGTGGAAGCGGTCGAACAGGCTTTGCCGGACCTTCAGGTATTGCCCGGTGCCCCGTTGCCGCCGGTCGAATGGCTTGTTGGCCTGCGCGAGCGCATCGGCGCCTTCCAGCCCTTGGGCCAGCATTGCGGCGCGGTGCATGCGGCAGTGTTCATGAATGACAAGGGCGAGTTGCTGCTGGGCCGCGAAGACATCGGTCGGCACAACGCCCTCGACAAGCTGATCGGTGGACTTGTCCGCCAGAACATCCCGACCGCGGGCGGCCTGGCGATTGTCACCAGCCGCTGCAGCCTCGAATTGATCCAGAAAGTCTTGCGCGCCGGTATCCAGACCCTGGTCAGCCTGTCGTCGCCCACGGGCCTTGCCGTGCAATGGGCCCGTCGCCATAACCTCAACCTCATCCATCTGCCACAGAAGAATGCGCCGCGGGTCTACAGCCCAACGTTGGAGAATCAAGCGTGAGTCAACACCGTCAAGCCGACCAGAAACCTGTCCCTCGCTACAAGCCCTACAAAGGCCCGGCCGGTGGCTGGGGCGCACTGATCAGCGTGGCCCAGGCCTGGTTGACCAGCGACAACGCACTGAAAAACCTGCGCATGATGCTCAAGACCAACAAGAGCGGCGGCTTCGACTGTCCCGGTTGCGCCTGGGGTGACTCTCAGGAAGGCGGCATGGTGATGTTCTGCGAGAACGGCGCCAAAGCGGTGAACTGGGAAGCGACCAAACGCCGTGTCGACGCCGGGTTCTTCGCCAAACACAGCGTCACCGCGCTGCTGGAACAAAGCGACTACTGGCTCGAGTATCAGGGCCGCCTGACCGAGCCGATGAGCTACGACGCCGAAACCGATCGCTACAAACCGATCAGCTGGGACGATGCCTTCGCGCTGATCGCCAAACACCTGAACGGCTTGTCGAGCCCGGATCAGGCCGAGTTCTACACGTCGGGGCGGGCCAGCAACGAAGCGGCTTTTCTCTATCAGCTGTTCGTGCGCGCCTATGGCACCAACAACTTCCCTGACTGCTCGAACATGTGTCACGAGGCCAGCGGCGTCGCGTTGTCGCAAAGCGTCGGTGTCGGCAAAGGTACGGTGACGTTCGACGACTTCGAACACGCCGATGCGATTTTCGTTTGGGGCCAGAACCCCGGCACCAACCACCCGCGCATGCTCGAACCGCTGCGTGAAGCGGTGAAACGCGGCGCTCAAGTGGTGTGCATCAACCCGCTCAAGGAGCGCGGCCTGGAACGTTTCCAGCACCCGCAGCATGCGATCGAAATGCTTACCAACGGCGACAAGCCGACCAACACTGCGTTCTTCCGCCCAGCCCTGGGCGGTGACATGGCGATCATGCGCGGCATGGCGAAATTTCTCTTGCTGTGGGAGCGCGACGCACAGAAAACCGGTGCGCCGGCGGTGTTCGACCATGACTTCCTCAATGAGCACAGCGCCAATGTGCTGGAGTACCTGGCGGTCATCGACGACACCCCATGGGAGCAGATCGTCGAACAGTCGGGCCTGACGCTGGTAGAGATCGAACAAGCGGCGCGCATGTACGCCAAGAGCAAGAACGTCATCATGTGCTGGGCCATGGGCATCACCCAGCATCGCCATTCGGTGGCGAGCATCCAGGAAATCACCAACCTGATGATGCTGCGCGGCAACATTGGTCGGCCCGGCGCCGGACTATGCCCGGTACGCGGCCACAGTAACGTGCAAGGCGACCGGACCATGGGTATCAACGAGCGCCCACCCGTGGCTTTCCTCGATGCACTGGAGCGCCGCTTCCAGTTCAAGGTGCCACGCCACAACGGGCACAACGTAGTCGAGGCCATTCATGCGATGGCTGAAGGCCGGGCGAAAGTCTTCATCGGCCTCGGCGGCAACTTCGCTCAAGCCACGCCGGACAGCCCGCGCACCTTCCAGGCGTTGCAAAACTGCGACCTGACCGTGCAGATCAGCACCAAGCTCAACCGCAGCCATCTGACCCACGGCAAGGACGCGCTGATTCTGCCGTGCCTGGGCCGCACCGACATCGATATCCAGACCGAAGGCCCGCAAGCGGTGACCGTCGAAGATTCGTTCAGCATGGTCCATGCCTCCAACGGTCAGTTGCAGGCGTTGTCGAACCAGATGCGTTCGGAACCGGCGATCCTGGCCGGCATCGCCGCCGCAACCCTGGGCAACCATCCCGTGGACTGGAACTGGCTGGTGGCCGATTACGGCCGCATCCGCGACCTGATCGCCGAGACCATTCCGGGCTTCAAGCACTTCAACGAGAAAATCAAGAGCCCCGGTGGGTTCTATCTGGGCAGCAGCGCCGGCGCACGCAAGTGGAACACCGCCTCGGGCCGAGCCAATTTCCGCCCGAATGTGCTGCCAAAAGACCTCGTGCACGAACGCACCCGCGCCACTGGTGTGCTGCCGGACCTGATCATGCAATCAATGCGTTCCCACGATCAGTACAACACCACCATCTATGGCCTCAACGACCGTTATCGCGGCGTGAAAGGTCAGCGTGACGTGTTGTTCGTCAACGAAGCCGACATCATTCGCCTGGGCTTCAGACCGGGGCAGAAGACGGACATCGTTTCGCTCTGGGACGATGGCATTGAACGTCGGGTAAAAGGCTTCACGTTGCTGGCGTTCGATATCCCGGCCGGGCAAGCGGCGGCCTACTACCCGGAAGTGAATCCGCTGGTGCCGCTGGAAAGCACCGGCGATGGCAGCCATACGCCAACGTCGAAATTTGTGGCGATTCGTTTGGAAGCGGCGAGTGAGACCGGGTTGATCATGGCCAGGTCTGCGTAACACTTCGCCTGAGCCGACCTCTTCGCGAGCAAGCCCGCATTGAATCTCTACCGTACACAAACTTTGTGTTCGCTGAGGATCAAATGTGGGAGCGGGCTTGCTCGCGAATGCGGTAGATCAAGCAACAAATTTTCCGGATCCAGCACTTTCCAATCGCCCACAAAAAAGGCCGTTTTCTCATGAAAACGGCCTTTGCGAAGTAGTAACAGACCGGCAAAAAAACGTTAAGTTCCGCCCAAAAAACAGCAACTTGCAATATTGTATACAGGTCGTGTTATTCGTCGGATTTCGATTGTCACGCCTATTCCAGAGCCTCAGGATCGCGCCGTCATCCCCTTGAGGTTCCTCCATGAAGTTCTCCTCGATTCTCTTGTTGTCCCTTGGCCTGGTCAGCGGTATTGCGTCTGCTGGCGGCACCACCGAAGCCGGTGTAGGCGGCGCATTGGGCGGGGTTTTGGGCTCGGTCGTCGGCCAGTCGTTAGGCGGCAATACAGGTTCCACCATCGGCGCGGCCCTGGGCGGCGCAGGTGGTAGTGCCGTCGGCGCAAACAAACACAGCCGTGGTGAAGCAGCCCTTGGCGGTGCGTTGGGCGCAGCAGGCGGTAACGTGGTCGGTCGCAGCATGGGCGGCACCAGCGGCAGCCTGATCGGCGCCGCAGCAGGCGGCGGCGCCGGTGGCGCGCTGGGTAACTACATGGGCAAAGACTACGATGATGAAGACGGCGGTCATCGCTCGTATCGCGACCATGATGATCGTCGTTACTACCGTGACGGCCATCCGGGTCGCGGCCATGCCTATGGCCATCGCAAGCACCACCACAGGTACTACCGCGACTAAGGCCTCGAGCGCCTCGCCGGTGAGTACATCAAAAATCGCAGCCCAAGGGCTGCGATTTTTTTTGCCTTACTGAACCACCAGACACTCCAGCGCTCCGCGCAACCCTGCTGGAATCGCCACAGGTTGATTCGACACCCGATCGACAAACACATGCACGAAGCGCCCCGCCGCACAGGCTTCGTCTTCCCCTTGCTTGAACACGGCCAGTTCGTATTGCACCGAGCTGTTGCCCAACTTGCCCACCCGCAGACCGATCTCGATGCGATCCGGGAAGGCAATCGAAGCAAAGTAATCACAAGCCGAGCTCACCACGAACCCCACCACCTCACCGTCATGGATATCCAGGCCGCCGACTTCGATCAGGTAGGTATTCACTGCCGTATCGAAGAAGCTGTAGTAGGTAACGTTGTTGACGTGACCGTAGGCGTCGTTGTCGTGCCAGCGGGTGGTGATGGGCTGGAAGTGGGGGTAGTCGGTGCGTTGGGGCATCAGCGTTGGTTCCTGAGTAGGTTCGCCAGTCTAAGGCGAAAACCGCGTTATCGTTCTTCGCGAGCAAGCCCGCTCCCACATTTGATCTTCGGCGAGCACAGATTGTGTGTACGACCGATATTCAATGTGTGAGCGGGCTTGCTCGCGAAGGCGCCCTTACAGGCACCCCGTCAATCAATGGTCGGCAAACCCCTTGCCGGCCGCCGCCAGCTCACCAATCAACCGCGCCGGTTTCCAGTGATCGCCCTGACGCGTCTCAAGGTCCATCAAGCGCCGATGAATATCCGCCAACCCTTGCTGATCGGCCCAGGCCATCGGCCCGCCCTTGTCCGCCGGGAAACCGTAGCCATTGAGATAAACCAGATCGATGTCATGAGCTGACCCGGCAATACCCTCCTGAAGGATCTTCGCGCCCTCGTTGACCAATGCCAGCAAGCAGCGCTCCAGAATTTCTTCCGGGCCGATCTCGCGACGCTGGAACCCCAGCCCTTGGCTGACGGCCAGCACCAATGCATCCACCTGCGGATCATGTTCGGCCTGGCGACTGCCCGGCTCATAGTGGTAATAACCATTGCCACTCTTCTGGCCAAAACGCTCCATTTCGCACAGTCGGTTATCCACCTGAACTTCCGGCGCATCCTGCCCGACACCGGACAGTTGCCGGGCGCGCCACTGCAGGTCGACGCCGACCACGTCGAACATGCGGAACGGCCCCATGGCGAAACCGAAGCCTTGCAGTGCCGCATCCACTTGATAGGGATAAGCCCCCTCCAGCAGCATTTTGCGCGCCTCCAACACGTAGGTATTGAGCATGCGATTGCCAATGAAGCCGTCGCAATTACCCGCCACCACACTGACCTTGCCCATGCGCTTGCCCAACGCCAGTGCAGCCTCGATGACTGCCGGTGCAGTCTGGGCACCGCGGACGATTTCCAGCAATTTCATAATGTGCGCCGGGCTGAAGAAGTGCAGCCCCAGAACCTGTTGCGGCCGGCGTGTGACCGCAGCAATGGCGTCGATATCCAGCGCCGAAGTATTGCTGGCCAGAATGGCTTCGGGTTTGAGCAGGCCATCGAGCTCGCGGAAGATTTTCTGCTTGAGTTCAAGGTTTTCGTACACCGCTTCGATGACCAGGTCGACATCGCGGATGGCCGTAAAACCTTCTGCCGCCGTAACACGCGCGACACGGGCATCGGCTTCGCGCTGGTCAATCCGGCCCTGGCGCACGTTATGGGCGTAGGTGTCCGCCACGGTGGCCAGCGCTTGCTCCAGCATTTGCGGGTTATTGTCGACCCACTGCACGGCCACTCCGGCGTTGGCCAGGCACATGACAATGCCACGGCCCATGGTGCCCGCGCCGATGACGGCGGCGCGCTGAATATTCGACGGTGTCTGGCTCATGTTGTGTTCTCTTGTTGGCGATCCAAAGACAGCCACCACCTTAGTCAGCCAGTGGATTTTTTTGAAATTTATTCCTGTGATGAGCAACATTCAGCGGATGGATGTGCCCCCAAATCTCTGTGGGAGCGGGCTTGCTCGCGAAGGCGATCCATCAATTGGCAGTGATGGTGACTGACCCACCGCTTTCGCGAGCGAGCCCGCTCCCACAAAGACCACGGTTCAGCCGGCCAGATGTTGCTCGGCCCACCCCCGCACCGCGGCATACGGATAATCTTCCAGCGCCGCAAACCCCGAAATCGACCGTGCCTTGAGTTTTGTGAACAGCGGTACGCTGATCCCGCACAGAAACCGTGTCACTCGCTCAGCCGAGGGCACGTTGCCTGTGTGCTGCTCGTGCCTGTGGATAAAATCGCCACATAGCGTCCCGAAGTTTTTATCCACAAGCGCCGGCAACTCCGGTGGTGCAGGCAACCGAGCCACTTGCCCGTGACACACCGAACAATGCCCGCATTGCTGCGGTGCATTGTGGTCGCCGAAATACTCGGCCAGGCGATAACCCAGGCAATGGTCGGTGGCGAACAGATCCAGCATGGCGTGAATCCGCGCAATCTCGGTTTGTTCATGTCGAGTGAAATACCCGTGCAATTCTTCACTCAACGCAACACTGTCGAAACCACTTTGCAGCACGCTGTAGACCTCGGTCATCTGCTTGCTTTCCAGCTCCACCCAACCCTTTTCCTGAAAGTAATCCAGCGCCTTGACCACCCGACTACGCTCGGCCTGGTGCTGCCCGTACAACGCCTCGAAATTCACCGTGGCCCAGGTCCGTGCACGGCTGGAGGTCTGGATAATCGCAGCGACGAAATCCCTACGCTCGCCTTCGAAACGCGCCAACAGCGCTTCGGGTTCCTGTAAATACTTGAAGCGGTACTCGGCGTAATACGCGTAGCGCGGGGCGATCAACCCGCGCAATTCGAGTTGTACCAGCAAGGTCTTGAGCGGCAACTGACGAATGTTGCTTTGATCCGCCAACGGCCCCAGAAGGAACTCCCATTGTCCTTCGGGTGCGACGGCGTGTATCTCGTCGAGCACACTGCGGATGCCGTCCAGCTCGGGCGTGTCGCCGTAGACGAAGTTCTCCAGCACATTGAGGCTGTCGCGGTTGGCCAATACCAGGCAGTCCGACGGCTGACCGTCACGCCCGGCGCGGCCGATTTCCTGGCTGTAGTTTTCGATGGATTTGGGCAGGTCGAAATGCACCACGTTGCGGATGTCACTCTTGTCGATGCCCATGCCGAAAGCGATGGTGGCGACAATGCAGTTGGACTGCCCGCCCATGAAACGCTTCTGGATACCTTCGCGCTGATCGTGGGGTAAACCGGCGTGATAGGCCTCGGCTTGAATACCGTTGCGGTTCAGGTGTTCGGCGATGTGTTCGGCGGTTTTCTGCAAAGTGACGTAGACGATGCTCGGCTGGCCGGGTCGCTCGCTCATCCATTCGACGAGACGTCGGCGCTTGTCCTGGCCGCGCACCGGCTCCACCAGCAAATTGAGGTTGGGTCGATAGAAACCGGTGGTCACCACATCGTCCGCGGCGATGGCGAATTTCGTCTGCATATCCGCAATGACTTTGGGTGTCGCCGTAGCGGTCAGCAGCAACACCTGCGGGATGTTGAACTGGCGTTGGTAGTCGGGAAGCTTGAGGTAATCCGGGCGGAAGTTGTGGCCCCATTCCGAGATACAGTGCGCCTCGTCCACCACCAGCAGCGAGATCGGTACTTGCTGCAGGAAATGGCGGAAACGCTCGTTCTTCAGACGCTCCACGGAAATCATCAGAATCTTCAACTCGCCGGATTTGGCGCGAGCCATGACGTCGCTGGCGTCATCGCGGCTTTGCGCCGAATCGATACTGCCAGCGGCAATGCCGTGGCGCTGCAGGAACGCCAACTGATCCTGCATCAGCGCCAGCAACGGCGAGACCACCAGCGTCAGGTGTGGCAGCAGCACTGCCGGTAACTGATAACAGAGGGATTTGCCGGAGCCGGTAGGGAAAATCGCCGCCGCCGAACGCCCGGCCAGCACGGCACTGACGGCGGCTTCCTGACCGGGTCGAAACTGTGGATAACCGAAAACCTGTTCCAGGGTGTTGTGCATAAGCTGTCACTCCGTTGACCGCTGCGATGAGCAAAGCCTAGCCGGCGATGGCAGCGCGTCGAGAAAAGGTCGGGGGCAAAACGATACGGGATGATACAGCGGATGGGCGACTGTCAGATCGCCTTCGCGGGCAAGCCCGCTCCCACACCGATCCATGTCGTCCACAGACCTGAGTACGACGCAAAAAACTGTGGGAGCGGGCTTGCTCGCGAAGAGGCCGGCACAATCACCTCAAACCCGAAATACCCCACAATTTCTGAAGCACTGTTTACCTGGATTTGCTGCACAAAAACTGACAACTCTGTAGGCGTTTTTACCTTCAGCCGTTTCGTCGCCCATCCCCCAGACAATGCGTAGTCCCCGTCCTCAGAGCACGATAAACACCCTACAAAACCTGTCCATCTCAGCCGTCTTGTCCCACTACGCCACGCCCTCCTATAGTTGCCGGCGCGGCTGAAAACAGTGTCTCGGCCTGCCGGAAACACTTGCCGATTTCGCACAGGACCCACCTGGATGGACAACCCCGACTCTCTGACAAATCGCTATCACCCGCTCAAATCCCGCTACAGCGAAACCCCGGTGCTGGTCATCGATACCGAGGCCGACCCTTTCGAAATCCTCGACGCCGCCCGACAACGCATCCGCGCCGCCAGCGACCTGCTCGAAACCCTTTATTGCACGTGTTTCAAACAAGCCGAAGCGAGCGACATCCCCAAGATCGTCAGCGCCCTGTACCTGCTGACCCAGGACGGCAACGACCTGCTCGACATCGCCCGGCAGCGCTTGCCGAAACACGTCGCTTGCCCCACCACAACTCCCTGTGGGAGCGGGCTTGCTCGCGAAAAACGATAACGCGGTAAACCCGATGAAAAACAAAACTCCCGATACCCAAGAGCCGCTCGAACAAGCAGCCTACGACGCATGGTTCAAAGCCCAAGTACAAGCCGGCCTAGACGATTCCCGTCCCTGCACTCCAAATGAAGAAGCCAAACGCTTGATGGCAATCAAACGCGAAAAATTGTGCAAGAGATAAACCCGTCAGCAACGCCCTATCAAAGCTTCGGCAAGGTCCTACAAAAGAAGACACCTTGTCGCCTATCGCCAACCAGTGACCCAAACCTATAGTCCGGACTGTCGCTGCCAAATCAGCGACTCGGGCTTGGTCACCTGAAAAGAGAGAATTCATCATCCCAACTGAATAGAGGTGTTCTTCAGTGACCACATTAAATCCATTTCCGAAACGCTACCGCCCGCTCGAAACCAACCTCACCGACACCCCGGCCCTGATCATCGACACAGAGGCCAACCCCCAAGACATTCTCGAAGCCGCCCTCCAGCGCATCCGGGCCTCCAGCGACCTGCTGCAAACCCTGCACTGCCAATGCTTCAAGCACGGCGACCTCGAAGACATCCCCCACATCACCCACGCCCTCTACCTGCTGACCCAGGACGGCTGCGACCTGCTCAAAGTCGCCCAGCAACGCATGCTTAACTGGAGAGCCCCGGCCTGACGTCGACTGAAGATCAGTTCCCATGTTCTGCGTGGGAACGATCAAAACAACGAGATTGGCTCCAAAGGACAAAATGCATGGAAAGCCGCCATCGAGCGCAGGAGATAACCATGAGCAAATTTTTTAATGAGCTAATGGAAAGCGTGCAACAGATGAACGAGATCCTACGGGATGAAAGTCAGCCTTCCCCGCGACCTGAAAATATTGAGCCCGGAAACGATCAAGTCACTCGCTCCTTCCTCTCGCGATCGGCAACCAATAAGATCCGACCAAGCCCAACCGGACACCCCGCAATGAACCTCGCCCCCAACTTCCCGGACGACCACGCCATGCAACTGCTCATGCAGTTGCTGCACGAAGAACTCGGTCTGCCCGAACGCAAAACCATCAGCCTCAACACCTCGATCAACTTTGATCTGGGCTGCGAAGGCGCTGATGCTCGGCACCTGATGGAAGCACTGGAAGAACAGTTCGCAATCGACTTCGTCGACTACGACGCCTATCGCTACTTCCAGCCTGAAGGCTTTGATGTGTTTCTCAAGCGACGGGCGAAGGGGCGTGGCGATAAGGTTCCACTGACTATCGAAATGCTTTACCAAGCGATAAAAGCGCAACGCTGGGATACGCGAAAACTGGAAGGGATCAGTTGAGCGCGTAAATGCCATTATTCTGGCCGATTGAAGCCTTTTCAGCTGGAGTAATGGCAGCTGCGCCTCACATCGTCCGAATCGCACCCACAAAAAAGCCGCCCCGAGGGGCGGCTTCTTCATTACCTCAATCCAGCACTTACAACTTTGGACCAGCAGCCTTGATCGCGTCGCTCACTTCGAACTTCTTGAAGTTCTCGATGAACAGGCCGGCCAGTGCTTTGGCGGCTTCGTCGTAGGCGGCTTTGTCGGCCCAGGTGTTGCGTGGGTTCAGCAGGCCAGTCTCAACGCCCGGTACGGCCAGTGGCACGTCGAGGTTGATGGTGTCCAGGTGCTCGGTCTCGGTACCGATCAGAGCGCCGCTCTGGATCGCTGCGATCACTGCGCGGGTGGTCGGGATGTTGAAGCGTTTGCCGACGCCATAGCCACCGCCGGTCCAGCCGGTGTTGACCAGGTAGACCTTGGAGCCGAAGCCGCGGATGCGCTTGATCAGCAGCTCAGCGTATTCGCCGGCCGGACGCGGGAAGAACGGTGCGCCGAAGCAAGTGGAGAAGGTCGACTTGATGCCGCTGCCCGAACCCATTTCAGTCGAACCCACCAGTGCGGTGTAGCCAGACAGGAAGTGGTAAGCCGCTTGCTCTTCGTTGAGGATCGACACTGGCGGCAGCACGCCGGTCAGGTCGCAGGTCAGGAAGATCACAGCGTTCGGCTCGCCACCGAGGTTCTTCTCGGAGCGCTTGGCAACGTGCTCCAGCGGGTAAGCGGCGCGGCTGTTCTGGGTCAGGCTGACATCGGCGTAGTCGGCGTGCTTGGCATCGTCGATAACGACGTTTTCCAATACCGCGCCGTGCTTGATGGCTTTCCAGATAACCGGCTCGTTCTTCTCGGACAGGTCGATGCACTTGGCATAGCAACCGCCTTCGATGTTGAACACCACGCCCTCGCCCCAGGCGTGTTCGTCGTCACCGATCAGGTAACGGCTTTCATCGGCGGACAGGGTGGTTTTGCCGGTGCCGGACAGACCGAAGAACAGGGTCACGTCGCCTTCTTCACCGATGTTGGCGGCGCAGTGCATTGGCAGTACGTCGGCAGCCGGCAGCAGGAAGTTCTGCACCGAGAACATGGCTTTCTTCATTTCGCCGGCGTAACGCATGCCAGCGATCAGCACTTTCTTCTGTGCGAAGTTGATGATCACGCAGCCGTCAGAGTTGGTGCCGTCGCGCTCTGGCACGCACTCGAAGTTGGCAACGTTGAGGACCTGCCACTCGTCACGACCCGCCGGGTTGTACTGAGCCGGGTTGATGAACAGGCAACGGCCGAACAGGTTCTGCCAGGCAGTCTGGGTGGTCATCTTCACGGCCAGGTAATGCTCGGAAGCTGCACCTACATGCACGTGGGAAACGAAATGCTCTTGCGCGTTGTTGAAAGCTTCAACACGGTCCCACAGGGCGTCGAACTTGTCGGCCGGGAACTTGCGGTTGATCGGGCCCCAGGCGATGGCGCCTGTGGTGCTCGGCTCATCAACGATGAAACGATCGACTGGCGAACGGCCGGTACGGTGACCGGTACGAACAACCAGTGCGCCGGTATCGGCAAGCTCGCCTTCACCGCGGTTGAGGGCTTCTTTAACCAGATCATCAACACTCAGATCGGTGTACACGGCATTATTGGCTTGCGTCATGAGGTTCCCCGTCGGCCAGTGGCCGAGTGCTCCAAACGTTTTTGTAGTAGAAAGTCGTGCACTACTACCGCGAAAAAAGTGGGCCGGATTATGCCAGAAAAGCCCAAAAAAAGTAGGCCCCTCCTGTCGTAACGGCATTAATCCGGCGGTAGCCAGTGAATTTACCTGTGCTGAACCGTTTTAGTGACGAGTATCTGACGGCGTCTCGATACCCGCACCGGCGAACAATTGAGTGACATCGGCGGCATCGAACAGGTATTGCTGGTTGCAGAACTGGCAATCGATCTCGATGTTGCCACCGTGCTCAACCACCAGTTTTTGCGCGTCTTCCATACCCAGACTGACCAGTGCATTGGCCGAACGTTCACGCGAGCAGCTGCAGCGGAAACGCAGCTTTTGCACATCGAACAGACGCACCTGCTCATCGTGGTACAGGCGATGCAGCACGGTTTCGTTGTCCAGACTCAACAGCTCATCGGCGGTCAGCGTACCGCCCAGCGTGGTGATGTGCTGCCAGCTGGCGGCGCGCTCGTCTTCGTCTTTCAAACGGTCCGCAGGCAGTTGTTGCAGCAGCAGGCCACGGGCGCGACGGCCATCGGCGTACAGCCAGAAACGCGTGCCGATTTGCTGGGACATGACGAAATAGTTGGTGAAGCATTCGGACAGGGTCTTGCCGTCGAGGTCGACGATGCCCTGGTAGCGCTGGCCCTGTTTCGGGTCGATGGTCAATGCCAGGACACCATCGGGCATCAGGTCGGCCAGGGTGGCATCGGGAGCGATTCGGTCCGCGTCGTAACGGGCCAGGCCACGGATGTCGCGCTCGCTGGAGCACTCGATCATCAGCAGCGGGATCGGGCCTTCGGAACGGGCCTGCAGAATCAGCAAACCATCGAACTTCATGGTGCCGACCAGCAACGAAGCGGCTGCCATCAACTCGCCGAGCAGTTGCGCGACCGGCTGCGGGTAGGCGTGTTTGGCCAGGACTTCGGCGTAGCTGAGCTCCAACGAGACCAGCTCGCCACGGGTGTCGCTGTCATCGAAGATGAAGCGTTGGGTGAAGTCATTATCCGGTAGGTCAGTCATAAGTCTGGGTATCTGAAGTGGTGACAAAAGTGATTACAGAATTCGAGATTGCGCTTTGGCCAAAGCGTCTTGCTGTCTGGTTATGGCTTACAGGCCGGCGACTGTGTGCGCTTTACGACGAATGGCACTGCCAATGGCTCATAAAGGGCAGGCGAATTACCCCATATGGCTACGCGCAAGTACAATTACAAGTCTTTGCCTGTTTGAGTGATCGACGGCCCTGGTCAATCATTCATTGCTGCTACCACGAAACTTGAACAGATCCCGCCGCTGTTTCTTGCTCGGTTTGCCATCGGTGCTCACGCCCAGAGCGCCTGCTTTGCGCTCGGCGGCGGCGTTTTCGCGCTTGGCAATGCTGGCTTCAGTTTCGGCGTACAGCAGCTGCGCCTCCGGTGCGCCACGGCGAACGATCGACAACGCCTGGACCACCACCGTGCGCTCATCGAAACCGGTGCGAATCACAAACTCATCGCCGACGCGTGGCTCTTTACCCGGCTTGCAACGTTCACCCCGACAATGCACCTTGCCGCTTTCAATCGCCGCCTTTGCCAAGGCGCGGGTTTTGTAAAATCGTGCAGCCCACAACCATTTATCGAGGCGGACTTTGTCGTCCTCTTCGTTTTTTTGTGCCATGGAATTTCCTCATTCTGAAATATTGGTGAACTGTACTACCGTTTCTGTCGTGCCAAGAATTACTCCGTCCCGGACTACAATGCTGACATTCCATAACCTCCTTGCGAGGCTGGAAATACGGGCCGTAGATATCTGTCGCCTTTTAACCATTATTCTGCGTGAATACCGCGAATTCGGCCGCATGCGGTCCGAGCGGTTTCTACCGGTTGAGCACTTTTGAAGACATTTGACCATTTGACCGTTGTCGGTCTGCGCGAGTGGGTGGCGCTCCCGGATTTGGGGGTCGCGGGCCTTCGGGCAAAAATCGACACCGGTGCCAGTACCTCAAGCCTCCACGCTACCGAAATCGAGCCATTCGAGCGCGACGGCGAACAGTGGGTGCGCTTCACCGCGCACCTGGGCTCCGTCGTGCAATTGCGTCACCGGCGCTGCGAAGCACCACTGGTGACGATGAAAACCATTAAAAGCTCAAACGGTCACGCGCAGGTGCGATACGTGATCAGCACCACCCTGGCCCTCGGTGACCGGGTCTGGCGGGTCGAGTTCACACTCGCCTGCCGCAAGTCCATGCGTTATCGCCTGCTGCTCGGTTCCAAAGCCCTGATCCACGGCCAGTTGGTGGTCAATCCGGGCATCAAGTATGTACAAGACAAGCCGGTGTTTCCGGTATCTACCTCCTCCACAGGTGTTGCATGAAGATCGCTGTGCTGTCGCGCAATCCGCGTCTGTATTCCACCCGCCGCCTGGTCGAAGCCGGTACCGAGCGTGGCCATGAAATGGTGGTGGTCGACACCTTGCGCGCCTACATGAACATCGCCAGCCACAAGCCACAGATCCACTACCGCGGCAAACCGCTGGAGGGTTTCGATGCGGTGATTCCACGGATCGGTGCGTCCGTGACGTTCTATGGCTGCGCGGTGCTGCGCCAGTTTGAAATGATGGGGGTATTTCCGCTCAACGAATCGGTGGCCATTGCCCGTTCGCGGGACAAGCTGCGCTCGCTGCAATTGCTGTCCCGTCGCGGGATCGGTTTGCCGGTTACCGGGTTTGCCCACTCCCCCGATGACATTCCCGACCTGATCGAAATGGTCAATGGCGCACCGTTGGTGATCAAGGTGCTGGAAGGCACCCAAGGCATCGGCGTGGTGCTGTGCGAAACCGCTACCGCCGCAGAATCGGTAATCGAGGCGTTCATGGGCCTCAAGCAGAACATCATGGTTCAGGAGTACATCAAGGAGGCTGGTGGCGCAGACATTCGTTGCTTCGTCGTCGGCGACAAGGTGATTGCGGCGATGAAGCGCCAGGCCAAACCCGGTGAGTTTCGCTCCAACCTGCATCGCGGTGGCAGCGCGAGCCTGATCAAGATCACTCCGGAAGAACGCATGACGGCGTTACGTGCAGCCAAGGTCATGGGGCTGGCGGTGGCAGGCGTGGACATCCTGCGCTCCAATCACGGGCCGCTGGTGATGGAAGTGAACTCGTCGCCAGGGCTGGAAGGGATCGAGACCACCACTGGCAAGAATGTCGCGGGAATCATCATCGAACATCTGGAGAAAAATGGCGGGCCGAATATGACGCGGACCAAGGGCAAGGGTTAACCCTGGTTTTTGTGGCGGCCGGGAGGCCGCCTTCGCGGGCAAGCCCGCTCCCACAGTGGCCTGGGGTGTACCAGGACTCTGTATCCACTGAAAACCCTGTGGGAGCGGGCTTGCCCGCGAAGGGGCCTTCAGCCCCTCTGCAAAATCCTGTTTTTAAACAGCATCCCGCGGCAACATCAACCCCAACGGCAAGCGCACCCGCGCTTCAAGTCCACCGCCCGAGCGGTTGCGCAGTTCAACGTTGCCGCCATGCATCGAAGCAATCCGCTTCACGATTGCCAATCCCAGCCCCGTACCCTTGCCACCCCGGGCACGGTCACCGCGGGTGAACGGGTTGAAGATCGCTTCCAGTTCCGACGGATCAATACCGGCGCCACGGTCCATGACACTCAGCACTACATACGGTGCGGCGGTGTCACCCGAGACATACGCTGCCACTTCCACACCGCTGCCGGCATGATGCAGCGCGTTACCGATCAGGTTGTTCAGCAACCGTTTCATCGATACCCGACGCAGCGGAAACGGCTGGATAGGCTCCAGACGCAATCGCACTTTTTCTTCGGTCTGGTTATACGGCGCGGCGACTTCGCGAACCAGGTCGCTCAGGTCAACCTCCTCCACCGATTCGTCACGCCCGTCGCGAATGAACGCCAGGAACTGATCGAGAATCGCGTCCATGTCTTCGATGTCGCGCACCATGTCATCGGTCAGGTCGGTGCGATCGCCCATCAGTTCCAGGGACAGGCGCAAGCGTGTCAATGGCGTACGCAAGTCGTGGGATACCCCGGCCAGCATCAACTCGCGCTCTCGACCTGCCTGTTCGACGTCTTCGGCCATCTGGTTGAAGGCGCGGTAAACCTCGGTCATCTCACTCGGCGTATCGCTGATTGGCAGGCGCACGCTGCGACCCTGACCAAGTTGCCGTGCGGCATACACCAGGCGCTTCAACGGTTGATTGAGCTGGCTGACGAAGATCCAGGCCGAAGCGGTGGAAAGCAGACCAATCGCGAGGAACCAGCCCAGCACGTTCCAGATTTTCTGGCCGCGCAACGGATGGGGATAAAGCGGTACTTTCAGCCAGCCATCGCCCAGGCTTGGCGCCCGGACCCACAGCGCCGGTGGCGAATGCATGCGTAACCGGACTTCCGTGTCGGCACCCAGCTCCGCCTGCATCTGCCGCTGGTAGATCTCGCTGTAAGGCCAGTGTTGTTCGCCTTCCGGCACGCCGGCACCCACCACCCGGATCAGGGTCGCGGCTTCGGCGATCTTGCCGCGGTTTTCTTCATCGGCAGCCCAATAGGCGCGCAGCGTCAGGGCGACGCCGTGGCTGTACTGGCGGTCCACCAGCACGTCTTCGTTCATCAGCAGATAAACCAGGGTCAGCGCCTTGGAGAACAGTACGACGATCAGCACCAGCCAAAGGGTGCGGGAGAAGAAGCTCTGGGGGAACCAAACGGGGGTTTTCATGGATAACCGTTAAACACTTGCAGGAGAGAGCGATGCTCGCATATTGCGGTTTGCGAGTCTGCGGACAGGATCGATTGATCCGTTGTCCGCCTGACCCGCTCCTACAAATCGCCAATCACTTGGTGGCGGTACCATCCGGAACAAACACATAACCCACGCCCCAGACAGTCTGGATGTAACGCGGCTTGGACGGATCGGGCTCGATCATCCGGCGCAGACGGGAAATCTGCACATCGATGGAACGCTCCAGGGCATCCCACTCGCGGCCACGCGCCAGGTTCATCAGTTTGTCGCGGGTCAGCGGTTGACGCGCGTTCATCACCAGGGCCTTTAGCACTGCGAATTCACCGGTGGTGAGCATGTGCACTTCTTCGCCGCGCTTGAGTTCGCGGGTAGCCAGGGACAGCTCGTAGTCACCGAAGGTCACGCTTTCGTCTTCGCTGCCCGGGGCGCCAGGCACCGGGGCCGACTGGCGACGCAATACCGCTTTGACGCGGGCCATCAGCTCATCCGGGTTGAACGGCTTGGCCAGGTAATCGTCGGCGCCCAGTTCCAGGCCCTTGATACGGCTCAGCTCATCGCCCTTGGCAGTGAGCATGATGATCGGGATCTGATTGTTCGCGCCGCGCAGACGGCGGCAGGCAGTCAGGCCGTCTTCGCCGGGCAGCATCAGGTCGAGGACGACCAGGTTGAACACTTCGCGCGCCAGCAGGCGGTCCATTTGCTCAGTGTTCGGTACGGCGCGGGCGCGGTAGCCCTTGCTGACGAAAAAACGCTCCAGCAGGCTGCTGAGCCCCGGATCGTCGTCAACGATAAGAATTTTTTCGCCTTCAGCAGTTTGTGCAGTGCTGCTCATTGGATGCTCCTTTGATCTCGGCGCGCATTATGGCGTAGCTGCCGTTATACGCACCGTGTGCATTGTTAGCAGATTTTTCCTTTAGTGCCAGAAAACCGGCCACTGCACCGGCAACCCGTGATGCCCCCGAACGACAGAACGCTGGTTATAATGCGCGGCCTTTTGTGTCAGGCAACATCAGACAGGTACTACAGACAGACGCCATTTATTTTCATGGCATCGGCAGTAATTGTTCGATTTCACGGGTCAACGGGATACCTTTTGATCCAGGTAGCGGCGCAGGCCAGGCCGCTCAACCAGACTCGCCGAGCCCTTATCCTTGCGCCCGCGAGCCTGCTTTCACAATTTGTCAGGTGGTTTTATGGACAGCATCAACAGCCGCATCGCCGAGGAACTCGGCGTACGCCCACAACAGGTCGAAGCGGCCGTCGCGCTACTCGATGAAGGCTCTACCGTTCCCTTCATCGCCCGTTACCGGAAAGAAGTGACCGGCAGCCTCGACGATACGCAATTGCGTCATCTGGAAGAGCGCCTGCGCTACCTGCGAGAACTCGACGAACGGCGCATCAGCATCCTCGCCAGCATCGAAGAACAAGGCAAGCTGACGCCGCAACTCGAACGCGACATCAAGCTCGCCGACACCAAGACCCGTCTCGAAGACTTGTACCTGCCGTACAAGCAGAAGCGCCGCACCAAGGGCCAGATCGCCCTGGAAGCCGGCCTCGGCGAACTGGCCGACGGCCTGTTCAACGACCCGTCCCTGAGCCCGGAAACCGAAGCCGCACGTTTCATCGACGCGGAAAAAGGCGTGGCCGATGTGAAGGCTGCCCTCGAAGGCGCCAAGTACATCCTGATGGAGCGCTTCGCCGAAGACGCCGGCCTGCTGGACAAGCTGCGCAACTACCTCAAGCAGGAAGCCACCCTCAGTGCCCGCGTCATTGCCGGCAAGGAGGAGGAAGGTGCCAAGTTCCGCGATTACTTCGAACACGACGAACCACTGAAAAGCATGCCGTCGCACCGCGCACTGGCGATTTTCCGTGGCCGCAACGAAGGCATCCTCAGCTCCGCGCTGAAAGTCGGTGACGAGCTGCCGGGCACCATGCACCCGTGCGAAGGCATGATCGGCCAGCATGTCGGCATCCAGAACCAGAACCGTGCCGCCGACAAATGGCTGAGCGAAGTGGTGCGCTGGACCTGGAAGGTCAAGCTCTACACCCATCTGGAAACCGACCTGCTGGGCGAACTGCGCGATGGCGCGGAAACCGAAGCGATCAACGTGTTCGCCCACAACCTGCACGACCTGCTGCTGTCGGCCCCGGCCGGCCCACGCGCCACGTTGGGCCTCGACCCGGGCCTGCGTACCGGATGCAAAGTGGCCGTGGTTGATGCCACCGGCAAGCTGCTGGATCACGCCACGGTTTACCCGCACGTGCCGCACAACAAGTGGGACCAGACCATCGCCGTACTCGCCGCCCTGTGCGCCAAGCACTCGGTGGACCTGATCGCCATCGGCAACGGTACCGCCAGCCGCGAAACCGACAAGCTGGCCGCCGAGCTGATCAAGAAATATCCAGCGATGAAAATGACCAAGGTCATGGTTTCCGAGGCCGGTGCATCGGTTTACTCGGCGTCGGAACTGGCTTCCAAGGAATTCCCGGACCTCGACGTGTCGATTCGTGGCGCGGTATCGATTGCCCGTCGTCTGCAAGACCCGTTGGCCGAGCTGGTGAAGATCGATCCGAAATCCATTGGTGTCGGCCAGTACCAGCACGACGTGTCGCAGCTGAAACTGGCCCGTGGCCTGGATGCGGTGGTCGAGGACTGTGTGAACGCCGTCGGCGTGGACGTGAACACCGCTTCCGTGGCGTTGTTGGCGCGCATCTCCGGTCTCAACGCGACCCTGGCGCAGAACATCGTCAGCCACCGCGACGAACATGGCGCGTTCAAGACCCGTGCCGCGCTGAAGAAAGTCGCGCGCCTCGGTGAAAAAACCTTTGAACAGGCTGCCGGATTCCTGCGCGTGATGAACGGCGACAACCCGCTGGATGCCTCCGCGGTACACCCGGAAGCCTACCCACTGGTGCAACGCATCGCCGCCGAGACCGACCGCGACATTCGCTCACTGATCGGCGACAGCGGTTTCCTCAAGCGCCTTGATCCGAAGAAATTCACCGACGAAACCTTCGGTCTTCCGACCGTCACCGACATTCTCCAGGAGCTGGACAAGCCAGGTCGCGACCCGCGTCCCGAGTTCAAGACCGCCGAGTTCCAGGAAGGCGTCGAAGACCTCAAGGACCTGCAACTGGGGATGATCCTCGAAGGCGTGGTGACCAACGTGACCAACTTCGGTGCTTTCGTTGATATCGGCGTGCATCAGGACGGTTTGGTGCATATCTCTGCGCTTTCGGAGAAGTTCATCAAGGACCCACGCGAAGCGGTGAAGGCCGGTGACGTGGTCAAGGTGAAGGTCATGGAAGTCGACATTCCGCGCAAACGCGTGGGCCTGTCGATGCGCATGAGCGATACCCCGGGCGAGAAAATCGACGGCGCTCGCGGCGCGCGTCCGGGGTCGGCGCCACGCCAATCCCAGAACACCGCACCGCGCAAGGAAACCACGGCTGCAGCCCCGAGCAACAACGCCATGGCTTCGCTGTTCGCCAACGCCAAGCAGTTGAAGAAACGCTGATGGACATTCCCGCCGGGCTGACCGAAAGCGCGTTTTTCAAGCTGCTGGGTTGCCGCTTGCACAGCCTGGAAACCGGGGTGGCGCAAGTCGCCCTGGCGCTGGAGCCCGAGCTGCGCAATCGCGGCGGCAAGCTCCACGGCGGGGCCTTGTTCAGCCTGGTGGACATTGCCATGGGGCTGGCCTGTTCCAGCACCCATGGCTTTGACCAGCAGAGCGCGACCATCGAGTGCAAGATCAACTACATCCGCGCCGTATCCGAAGGCGAGGTGATGTGCACGGCGCGGGTGATCCATCCGGGTCGCCGCACCTTGGTGGTCGAGGCTGATGTGATGCAGAGCGACAAACTGGTCGCAAAAGCACAAGGCACGTTCGCTGTCCTGTAGCTAGTCGTCATCAAATTGAGTTAATTTCAGCGCAACGCAAACTGTGGGAGCGGGCTGTGGCGAGGGGGCTTGCCCCCGTTTGAGTGCGTAGCACTCACAAGGTCCTAGTACATCAGAGATTTTGGGGCTGCTTCGCAGCCCAACGGGGGCAAGCCCCCTCGCCACAAGCCCGCTCCCACATTGATTGCGGCGAGTTCCAAAACCAGGCGAAAACGCCAGTTTTAACTTCACCCTTGTAGACCGTCTTGCCCACCCCCATATTGGGGCGACTGACGCGTGAAGGAATCCAACTTGAGCGAACTTCTCAACCGCCGCCTGGCTCTGCTCGGCGAGCGCGCTAACCTCTCTCTGCTCGAACAGTGCCTTCACGGCATCGAACGTGAATGCCTGCGCGTGACCGGCGAAGGTCGCCTGGCGCAAACGCCGCACCCGGAAGAATTGGGTTCCGCGCTGACCAACGAACAGATCACCACCGACTATTCCGAGTCGCTGCTGGAGTTCATCACTCCGGCCCTGCCTGACCCGGCGGATACGCTGGCGAGCCTGGACAGGATTCATCGCTTTGCCTACAGCAAGCTCGGCAACGAGTACCTGTGGAGCCCATCGATGCCGTGCCCGTTGCCGGCCGAGGAAGACATCCCGATCGCCTATTACGGCACATCCAATATCGGGCAGCTCAAGTACGTGTACCGCAAGGGCCTGGCCCTGCGTTACGGCAAGACCATGCAGTGCATTGCCGGTATCCACTACAACTTTTCCCTACCGGAAAAACTCTGGCCGTTGCTCAAGCAGGCCGAAGGTTTTGTCGGCACCGACCGCGATTTTCAGTCGTCGTCCTACATCGCGTTGATCCGCAACTTCCGCCGCTACAGCTGGCTGCTGATGTACCTGTTCGGTGCTTCACCTGCGCTGGACGCCGGATTCCTGCGGGGGCGTTCGCACCAGTTGGAACAACTGGACCCGCAGACTTTGTACCTGCCGTACGCCACCAGCCTGCGCATGAGCGACCTGGGTTACCAGAGCAACGCCCAGGCCGGCCTGACGCCGTGCTACAACGATCTGAACAGCTACACCGACAGCCTGCGCAAAGCGGTGGCCACGCCGTATGCACCGTACGTCGAAGTCGGCACCCACCAGGATGGCGAGTGGGTACAGCTCAACACCAACATCCTGCAGATCGAAAACGAGTACTACTCCAACATCCGTCCGAAACGCGTGACCTACACCGGTGAACGCCCTATCCAGGCGCTGATGGCCCGTGGCATCCAGTACGTCGAAGTACGCTGCCTGGACATCAACCCGTTCCTGCCGATGGGCATCGACCTCACCGAGGCGCGTTTCCTCGATGCATTCCTGCTGTACTGCGCCCTCAATGACAGCCCGCTGCTGACCAACACCAGCTGCGGCAATGCGACCTCGAACTTCCTCAGCGTGGTCAAGGAAGGTCGTCGTCCGGGCCTGCAATTGCAGCGCGACGGCCAGCCGGTTGACCTGAAGGAATGGGCGGGTGAGCTGCTGGAAAAAATCGCACCTCTGGCGGCGTTGCTCGACCAGAGCCATGGCGGCGATGCCCACAGCAAAGCGCTGGATGCCCAGATGGCCAAGGTCCAGGACCCGTCCCTGACGCCGTCGGCGCAGGTGTTGGCGGCGATGGCCGAGCACAAGGAGAGCTTTGCCCAGTTCTCCCTGCGCCAGAGCCAGGCCCATGCCGAGTTCTTCCGCAGTGAGCCGTTGGCAGCCGAGGAACAAACCCGGTTTGAAGAACTGGCACGTTCATCGCTGGCTCAACAGGCTGAGCTGGAACAGAACGAGGTTGGCGATTTCGATGTGTTTGTCGGGGCGTACCAGGCGAGCATTCTGGCGATCAGCAACTAACCGTCAAACACAGGTTCCTGTGTGGGAGCGGGCTTGCTCGCGAATGCAGAGTGTCAGGCGACTTTACTGTGACTGACATACCGCTTTCGCGAGCAAGCCCGCTCCCACAAAGGGAATGATCGGCTGCGCTCCCCCAGAGTTTTCCTCTCATAAGCTCATTCGAAAAAGTTATTTATTTTCGAATTCTTAGATCATTTAGTCTCTTTCTCACGCCGACACTCGGTCGCCTGACAAGGAGCTTTCTGATGAAACTGACTTTCCCTCTACGCTTGCTGGCGGCCGCAACTCTGGCTACCGCGACTTTCTTTGCCCAGGCGGCCGACGTCACCGTCGCCTACCAGACCACCGTTGACCCGGCGAAAGTCGCCCAGGCCGACGGGGCTTACGAAAAGGCCACCAAGGCCGATATCAGCTGGCGCAAATTCGACAACGGTGCCGATATCATCGCCGCCATTGCCTCCGGCGACGTGCAGATCGGCTACCTCGGCTCCAGCCCTCTGACCGCTGCAATCACTCGCAAAGTCCCGGTAGAAACCTTCCTCATCGCCACCCAGATCGGCGCCGCTGAAGCTTTGGTTGCCCGCGATGGTTCCGGGATCAAGACCCCGCAAGACCTGATCGGCAAGAAAATCGCCGTGCCGTTTGTATCCACCGGCCATTACAGCCTGCTCGCTGCACTGAAGCACTGGAACATCGACCCGTCGAAAGTCACCGTTCTCAACCTGGCGCCACCCGCGATCATTGCCGCCTGGAAACGCGGTGACATCGACGCCACTTACGTCTGGGACCCGGCCCTCGGTGTCGCCAAGGAAAACGGCAAAGTGTTGATCACCTCTGGCGAACTGGCCAAGTTCGGCGCTCCGACGTTCGATGCCTGGATCGTGCGCAAGGATTTCGCCGAGAAGCACCCGGAGATCGTCACCGCCTTCGCCAAAGTGACTCTCGATGCCTACGCCGATTACCGCAAAGACCCGCAAGCCTGGCTCGCCAACCAGGGCAACGTCGACAAGCTTGTAAAGCTGTCCGGCGCCAAGGCCAGCGATATTCCGCTGCTGCTGCAAGGCAACGTCTACCCGCTGGCGGCTGACCAGGTGATCACTCTCGGCGCGCCGACGACCAAAGCCATCACCGACACCGCGGCGTTCCTCAAGGAACAAGGCAAGGTCGAGGCTGTGCTGCCGGACTACGCGCCGTACGTCAGCGCCAAGTTCATCACCAACTGATCGGGAGTCAATGCGATGGCCTTGCTACAGCTGGAGCGTATCAGCGCACAGTACCCCGGCAACCCGGAACCGGTGTTGGCGGATATCTCTCTGAGCCTCGGCCCCCGGCAATTGCTGGTCGCCCTCGGCCCGTCCGGCAGTGGCAAGACTTCGCTGTTGAACCTGATTGCCGGTTTCGTCGAGCCCAGCGCCGGGCGTATCAGCCTCGATGGCGTGCCAGTCAAAGGCCCGAGCGCCGAGCGCGGCGTGGTGTTCCAGGACGACGCGCTGTTGCCGTGGCAGGACGTGCTGGCCAATGCCGGTTTCGGCCTGGAGCTGGCCGGCATCGCCCGGGACAAACGCGAAGCTCGCGCCAGGGAAATGCTCGCCCTGGTCGATCTTTCCGGTTTTGAACAGCGCCGCATCTGGCAGCTTTCGGGCGGCCAGAAGCAGCGTGTCGGCCTGGCCCGCGCCCTCGCCGCCGACCCGCGCGTGTTGCTGATGGACGAACCTTTCGGCGCCCTCGACGCCTTCACCCGCGAGCAGATGCAGGAACTGTTGCTGCAAGTCTGGCAACGCACCGCCAAACCGGTGTTCCTGATTACCCACGACATCGAAGAAGCTGTATTCCTCGCCACCGACCTGATTCTGTTGGCGCCGAACCCGGGGCAAATCGTCGAGCGCCTGAGCCTCGATTTCGGTCAGCGTTACGCCGCCGGTGAGTCGGCTCGCTCGATCAAATCCGACCCGCGTTTTATCGAAACCCGCGAACACGTACTCGCTAAAGTCTTCTCCCAACGCAGCGCCGCCCAGCGGCAGGAGCGCGCATGAGCAGTTACGAAATTCCCGTCGCGGCGATAAAACCGGGCTCAGCCGTGATTCCGGTAAATCGCCACTTGAGCACTCGCTGGATCAGTGTCCTGACACTGGCCGCGCTCATTGTCATTTGGTGGGCCGTGACGGCGACCGGTTTGATCGAGCCGCTGTTCCTGCCGCGGCCCTCTGCCGTGCTGCAAAAAGGCTGGCTGCTGGCGACCTCGGGTTATATGGATTCGACCCTGTGGCAGCATCTCGGTGCGAGTCTGGGCCGCATCGGCCTGGGCCTCGGTTTTGCGATTCTCACCGCCGTGCCTGTGGGAATCGCCATCGGCGCCAACCGTATCGCCCGTGGTGTACTCGATCCGCTGATCGAGTTCTACCGACCCATTCCGCCGCTGGCCTACCTGCCACTGATCGTGATCTGGTGCGGCATCGGCGAATTGTCGAAAGTGCTGCTGATCTACCTGGCGATCTTCGCCCCGATTGCCATCGCCACCGCCACCGGCGTGCGCACGGTCGACCCGGCCAAATTGCGTGCCGCGCAGTCCTTGGGTGCCACTCGCGCGCAGTTGATTCGCCACGTGATTTTGCCGAGTGCCTTACCGGACATTCTGACCGGTGTACGCATTGGTCTCGGTGTAGGTTGGTCGACGCTGGTCGCCGCCGAATTGATCGCCGCCACCAGCGGTTTGGGCTTCATGGTGCAATCAGCCGCGCAGTTCCTGGTCACCGATGTGGTGGTGCTGGGGATTCTGGTGATCGCGCTGATCGCCTTCGCGATGGAAATGGGCCTGCGTGCCCTGCAACGCAAACTGGTGCCGTGGCACGGCCAGGCCCACTGAAATCATAAATGTGGGAGCGGGCTTGCTCGCGAATGCAGAGTGTCAGGCAACATTATTGAGACTGACACACCGCTTTCGCGAGCAAGCCCGCTCCCACAAAAAGCGCACCCGAATTCAAGAGAAACGCCATGAGCGAGTTGACCATCACCCCTTTAAGCTCGGCCCTCGGCGCACAAATCAGCGGCGTCGACATCAGCCAGCCGCTGAGCGCGGAACAACGCGATGCCATTGAGCAGGCCCTGCTCAAGCATCAGGTCCTGTTCTTTCGCGACCAGCCGATCACACCGCAGCAACAAGCACGATTCGCCGCCTATTTCGGCGACCTGCACATTCATCCGATCTACCCCAATGTGCCGGAACAACCGCAAGTGCTGATCCTCGATACCGCTGTCACCGACGTGCGCGATAACGCGATCTGGCACACCGACGTGACCTTCCTGCCGACCCCGGCGATGGGCGCGGTGCTCAGCCCCAAGCTGCTGCCCGAATTTGGCGGCGACACATTGTGGGCCAGCGGGATTGCGGCGTACGAAGCTTTGTCGGCACCGATGAAAACCTTGCTCGAAGGGTTGACCGCCACCCACGATTTCACCCGTTCGTTCCCGCTGGAGCGCTATGGCAACACGCCCGAGGCGCTGGCCCAGTGGGAGGAAGCACGGCGCAAGAATCCGCCACTGTCGCACCCGGTGATCCGCACACATCCGCTGAGCGGACGGCGCTCGCTGTTCGTCAACGAAGGCTTCACCTCGAAGATCAACGAATTGTCGGAAACCGAAAGCGAGACGATTCTGAAGTTTCTGTTTGCCCATGCCACACGGCCGGAATTCACCATTCGCTGGCGCTGGCAGCAGGATGACATTGCGTTCTGGGACAACCGCGTGACGCAGCATTACGCGGTGGATGATTACCGCCCGGCGCGGCGGGTGATGCAGCGGGCGACGGTGTTGGGGGATGTGCCGTTTTTTCGTTGAACTCCGAACTCTTTACCGATTGTCCTGACCCCTTCGCGAGCAAGCCCGCTCCCACATGGGATTTGTGTCGACCACCAACCTGTGGGAGCGGGCTTGCCCGCGAAGAGGCCGGAACAGGCACCAAAAATCCAGTGCCGATCACTTACTCCGCAGTTGAAGGCTTCTCCCAAAGATTGATCCCGCCCTCCTGGGCAAACCGGTCAATCTCCGCCAGTTCCTCTGCACTGAAGCTCAGGTTCTTCAACGCCCCGACGTTCTCGATGATCTGCTCCGGCCGGCTCGCGCCAATCAATGCCGAAGTGACCCGTGGATCGCGCAAGGTCCACGCCAGCGCCAGTTGTGCCAGGCTCTGGCCACGACGCCTGGCGATTTCGTTGAGTGCGCGCACCTGAGCGATGTTGGCCTCGGACAAGTGCGATGCCTGCAACGAACCACCACCCGGACGATTGACCCGTGCATCCGCCGGCACGCCGTTGAGGTACTTGTCGGTCAGCAATCCCTGCGCCAGCGGCGTGAACGCAATCACGCCCGTGCCGAGTTCGTCAGTGGTGTCCAGCAGGTCTTTTTCCACCCAGCGATTGAGCAGGTTGTAGGCCGGTTGGTGGATCAGCAGCGGGACTTTCCACTCTTTGAGCAAGGCCGCCATTTCGCGGGTTTTCACCCCGGAATAAGACGAGATGCCGATGTACAACGCCTTGCCTTGCTGCACCGCAGTGGCCAGCGCACTGGCAGTTTCTTCCAGTGGCGTATCCGGGTCGAAACGGTGGGAATAGAAGATGTCGACATAGTCCACGCCCAGGCGCTGAAGGCTCTGGTCGAGGCTAGCCAGCACATACTTGCGCGAACCGCCGCCCTGACCGTAAGGACCGGGCCACATGTCCCAACCGGCCTTGCTGGAAATGATCAGTTCGTCACGGTACTGCTTGAAGTCTTCGCGCAGCAAACGACCGAAGTTGATCTCGGCGCTGCCGTACGGCGGGCCATAGTTGTTGGCCAGGTCGAAATGGTTGATGCCCAGGTCGAATGCCGTGCGCAACAACGCGCGCTGGGTATCGATCGGCGTACTGTCGCCGAAGTTGTGCCACAGGCCCAGCGACAGCGCCGGCAGCACCAGTCCGCTGCGGCCCACGCGGCGGTAAGGGATGGCGTCATAGCGGTTTTCGGCAGCGGTGTAAGTCATCGAATCTTCTCTTGTCGGTCTTGAATCTGGTATCGACTGCTTCGCCAGTCGCCCAGCATACGCCCGGATCAACGGCAAAAAACCTGAGAGTCGATGAATTGCTGAAACGTTTCACAGATTTTTTATCTGCACCCTCCGCATCGACCAAATAGCCCTTTTACGCTGACAACTCGCGCAAGGCAGCAGCAGCCAAAAAACCGGACCTTGAGCTGTATCGCTGATCCCGTTTTACCGTTTGGTCGATTCGCTCAAGCAATTGCTCAGGCAGCGTGGCATTGAAGCGCACCGACTTGCCGAAATAGGGTGTGATATCGAAATCGACCACTGCCCATACACCGCCGGCGTAATCAGGGTTATCGAGGTGAGCGTCGACCTCACGCACCTGCGGTAATGGATCGCCATCGGCAACCAATCCTTCGTAGTGCAAGGACAATGCCTCCTTCACGCTCTCGAGTGCTTGCGCCACAGTGCTGCCTGCAGAGAAACAACCCGGCACGTCCGGGACGATCACGCCGTACTCTGAATCGGCATCCTTGTGCAGAACGACCGGAAATTGCATGTGGATGAATCCTTCCTGTGATGTGTCCTCATTGGGACTTTCGTATTCGATGACGGGCTTCATTTCAGCCCCGCCTGTTTCAATATGCTGTTGATCGTTCCTTTTGGAAGATCCGAGTCGGGGTGTTTGATCGTCACTCTTCCCGACTTGCACGAATGCTTGTACTGATGATGACTACCTTTTACAGCCACCAGATACCAACCATCGTCTTCGATCATCCTGATCATTTCCCGGCTACGCATGTCCTTCGCCTTTTTTCGACAGCAACTGCTGCGTACTTTAAGCGGTGAAGCGCGATAGCAATACACACCATACACACTCAGAAAAATATTAGTCGATCACGGCGAGACTGACTTTCTCTCCCGGACCAGCGGCAGGCTTGTTTAACTATGCTCAACAGGAGGAAAGTCGCTGAATCACCAGGACGGAACCAGCCATGCACACCACAATCATCATCACCTTCGGCCTGGCCTTGCTCGCCCTGATGCTGTTCATCGGCGAGAAACTCGGCTTCAGCCGCCAGACACTCACCTACAGTTTCGTGATCCTGTGGCTGGCGCTGACAGTGATCAACGGCGCCATCGGCGTGGTGACCGCCGGCCAGTCGTTGAGTACGGAACTGGGGATCGGCACGATGGTGTTCAGCATTCCAGTGGCGGCGCTGGTGTTGTTCATGGTGCTGAGCGCCGAGAGCTGAAAAGCCCCGGCGCCCTGCCCGCAATCAACGCACCAGGTGCAGGAACTGCATGTGCCGTTCGTACTGGTCGAGGGTGTCGTTGATGATCTGCTCCTTGGTGTAGCCCATCAGATCGTAGTCCTGGCTGCCCTCGCTCAGATGCACTTCGGCCCGATAGTAACGGCGATTGTTGAGCTGCTTGGAACCCATGCCGCCCCGGGCAAAAGACGGCGTGAAGTAGCCGCGCATCTGCACTTGATAAACGAACGGATGCTGATCGCCATGGCCGATCTCCAGGCTGACGCTGTCATTGGCCGGGTCCGGGTGGGTCGCTACGTGCAACCCCTTTTCGATGAACACGGCCGACACTTCTTCAATCGCCGGGCGCACCGTCGTATCGAGGAAGCGATAGACCTCGTCCCGTGACGGAAAATGTACCGCCTGACTCAGGCGCTGACGCCAGCCGCCCTTGCCACGCAGGGAACCCGAGACCGGTGCCAGTGAATGCATCTGCGCAATTTTTTTCTGCGATTCCAGATAAAACGCCTTGTGCAGCCCCCACATCATCAACAGCAAGATCAACGAGAACGGCAGCGAGGTCAGGACCACCGCCGACTTCAACGCATCAATGCTGCCCGAGAACAGCAATGCGCTTGTCACTAGCGCAGTCATTGCGCCCCAGAACACTCGCAGCCATTTCGGCCCGTCTTCATCGGGATTGCCGCCCTTGGCGGACAGCGTCGACAGCACCACGGTGCCGGAATCGGCGGAGGTGACGAAGAACACGAAACTGATGAACACCGTGACCGCGATGACGGTCTTGCTCCACGGGTAGGTTTCCAGCAGCAGGTAGAGCGTCATCGACGGATTGTCGATGGCCGACATGCCAAGGGCGCTCATGCCGTGGTTGAGCACTTGATCGATGGCGCTGTTGCCGAAAATCGACATCCACGCGAGGGTGAACCCGAGCGGAATCAGCAGCACACCGAAGACGAATTCGCGAATGGTACGACCACGGGAAATCCGTGCAATGAACAAGCCCACGAACGGCGACCATGCGATCCACCAGGCCCAGTAGAACACCGTCCAGCCACCTAGCCAGTCGCTGGATTTGTCGTAGGCGTAGAGGTCGAAACTCTTCATCGGCAAGGCGCCGAGGTAATCGCCAAGATTCTGGATCAGGGTATTGAGCAAGTGCTGCGTGGGGCCGGCAAACAGCACGAACAGCAACAGCGCACAAGCCAGCAGCATGTTGATGTCAGACATCACCCGCACGCCTTTATCGACGCCGGACACCGCAACGATGATCGCCGCGCCCATCATCAACGTGATCAGACCGATCTGGATCCATTGGGTGTGGGCGATGCCGAACAGGTAGTCCAGGCCCGAGTTGAGGTGCAACACGCCGAAACCCATGTCGGCACCGAGGCCGAACACCGTGGCGATGATGCCGAAACCGTCCACTGCGTAACCGATGGGGCCGTTGATGCGCTTGCCGATCAGCGGATACAGCGCCGAGCGCAGGGCCAGTGGCAGGTTATGCCGGTAGGCGAAGTAGGCCAGCGCCATGCCGACAAAGGCAAACACGCCCCAGCCATGCAGACCCCAGTGCAAAAACAGAATCTGCATCGCCTGACGCGCCGCATCCGCCGTACCGGCCTCGCCCTGGGGCGGTTGCAACATGTGGGTCAGCGGCTCGGACACGCAAAAGAAAAACAGGGTGATGCTGATCCCCGCGGCGAACAGCATGCCGGCCCAGGACAGATAGCTGAATTCGGGTTCGTCGTGGTCGGCACCGAGCTTGATCTTGCCGTAGCCGGACAAGGCGGTGACCACCACGAAGACCAGATACAGAGTCATTGCCAGCATGTAGTACCAGCCGACCGTGTTGGCGGCCCAGTTTTGCGCCGCCAGCAACCAGGCACCGGCCTGTTCGGGCATGGCGATGACAACAACACCAAACAACAGAATAAAACTCGCCGAGAACCAGAACACCGGCGGATTCATGCGGATCAGACCGCTTGAAGGGATGGACGATGCACTCATGTACGGTGCACCTCGAAGGGGTAAAACGTGGCTGTGGAAATCGGACTCAGCAAAGGCAAGCCTCCTGTTGTGAGCGGGCAGCGAACCGCCGGTTTAACTTGAATGAACGTTCAAGTTAAACATGGATAGGGGGCTAAGGACTAATCGCAGGGCTCGGCGGTACTGGTTGTACGCTAGCTCAAGCAAGAGGTTGACGCGGGATTGGATCAGGGCCACTGGCTCGATTCGGCTTGAAATCCAATCGCGAGCAAGCTCGCTCCCACAGTTGATTTGCGCCGGACGCAAGCGTTGTGAACGACGAAAAACATTGTGGGAGCGAGCTTGCTCGCGATGAGGCCAGACCAGTCAAAGAAGACTCAGGAGCCTACTTCTGCGCCCCATCATCATGCTGCAGATTCGCCTGGGTCAGGTTGCTGCCCGCCGGCACGCTGCGGGTCAGCCAGACGTTGCCGCCAATGGTCGAGCCCTGGCCGATGGTGATCCGTCCGAGTATCGTCGCCCCGGCATAAATCACCACGTCATCCTCGACAATCGGATGCCGAGGCTGGCCTTTCTGCAACTGACCGTCTTCGTCCGCCGGGAAGCGCTTGGCGCCCAAAGTCACCGCCTGATAAATCCGCACGCGCTCGCCGATGATCGCGGTTTCGCCAATCACCACGCCAGTACCATGGTCGATGAAGAAACTGCGGCCGATCTGCGCGCCGGGGTGAATGTCGATACCCGTGGCCGAGTGAGCGATTTCCGCGCTGATACGCGCCAGCAACGGCAGCCCGGCACGGTACAAATGGTGGGCCAGACGATGATGAATCACCGCCAGAATCCCCGGGTAGCACAACAGCACTTCATCGACACTGCGCGCCGCCGGATCGCCGTGATAGGCCGCCAGCACGTCGGTGTCCAACAGGCTGCGCAACCCCGGCAAGGCGAGGGCGAAGTCCTGAATGATCTGGATGGTTTTGGCTTCGACTTCGGTATCGGCCTGGGCACTGTGGCGCGCGGCGTAGCGCAATTCGAGCCGCGCCTGGGCCAACAGCGCATTCAACGCCACATCCAGTGTATGACCGACGTAGAAGTCTTCGCTCTCTTCGCGCAGGTCCACCGGCCCCAGGCGCATCGGGAACAGCGCACCGCACAAGGCTTCGAGAATCTCTGCCATGGCCGCCCGGGAGGGCAGCTCACGACCGCCCTGCTCGGTACTGGCCCGGCCATTTTGCGCTCGCCATTGCTCACGCGCGGTGCGCAGCTGGCTGACGATGGTCTGCAATTGCCAATGGCTGGAACGCTCACTCACGGTAAAAACTCCTCACGGGCGACCGGACTGTCTGGCCGCACTGACGGCGTTTACTTTACGGCAAGGGTCGCAAAGCAAATTAAGAACCAATAATGCTGTACTCAGTACGATTGGCTATAAGCGATTGGCGGTTGCCCCGGCATTTGGGCGTGCCTATAGTCCTGAGATCTTCAACGGCCAGTACGGACCCATGATCAAACAACAGCTCGCCCGCTTTAACCGCCTCGACCTGCTCGGTCAGCCCACCGCCCTGGAAAAACTCGAACGCCTGTCGACCTGGCTGGGCCGCGACGTGTACGTCAAACGCGATGATCTGACACCGCTGGCGATGGGCGGCAACAAGTTGCGCAAACTCGAATACCTGGCCGCCGATGCCCTGGCCCAGGGTGCCGACACCTTGATTACCGCCGGCGCGTTGCAATCGAACCATGTACGCCAGACGGCCGCTATTGCCGCCAGGTTGGGCCTGGGCTGCGTCGCCCTTCTGGAAAACCCCCTCGGCACCGACGACAGCAATTACACCGGCAATGGCAACCGACTGCTGCTCGACCTGTTCGATGCCAAGGTCGAACTGGTGGAAAACCTCGACAACGCCGACGAGCAACTGCAAGCCCTGGCCGGCCGACTGCGCAACAACGGCAAGAAGCCGTATCTGGTGCCGATCGGTGGCTCCAATGCCCTGGGCGCACTGGGCTACGTGCGCGCCGGGCTGGAACTGGCCGAACAGATCAAGGACACCGGCCTGACATTCTCGGCCGTGGTTCTGGCTTCGGGCAGCGCCGGTACTCACAGCGGCCTGGCACTGGCCTTGAGTGAAGCACTGCCGGATCTGCCAGTGATCGGCGTGACGGTTTCGCGCAGCGACGAAGACCAGCGGCCGAAGGTTCAAGGTTTGGCTGAACGCACTGCGGAGTTGTTGGGGGTGAGTCTGCCGGCGGCATTCAAGGTCGAGTTGTGGGATGAATACTTCGCCCCGCGTTATGGCGAGCCGAATGCCGGGACACTGGCGGCGGTGAAGCTGCTGGCGAGTCAGGAAGGCTTGCTGCTTGACCCGGTCTACACTGGCAAGGCCATGGCGGGGTTGCTCGACGGGATTGGTCGTCAGCGTTTCGACGACGGCCCGATTATCTTCCTGCACACCGGCGGGGCACCGGCGTTGTTTGCCTATAAGGATTTTCTGACGGGTTGACTCGCTTGAATGGCAGAGAGCTTTTCTGTGGCGAGGGGGCTTGCCCCCGTTGGGGTGCGAAGCGCCCCTAAATTCTGCAACCGCGTCACTTCCATTGAATCGTGCTGACGGATTTTGCGACTGCTGCGCAGCCGAACGGGGGCAAGCCCCCTCGCCACAATGGATCGCCTTTATATTCAATTTGCGCATAACAAATAGAATATTTATTATTTTCCTATCTAACGGCGGCGTCTTATATTCACGCCGCAGGCGAATTTGCAGCGAGACGCATAAGCTGCATTAGGGCAGGATATCGCAGTCGTCCAATTCCCGAATTTGCCAACTTTCCTAAAGCGTCTTCCATAAGAAAACACAGGGGCTTGTCATGAATTTTTCCGCACTACGTCGCAATCTGCTGGTGGGCTCGCTGGGCCTGGCACTCAGCGCTGGCCTGATTGGCCAAGCCGTGGCCGGTGAGCAACTGCAACAAATCAAGGACAAAGGCGTAATCAACGTCGGCCTGGAAGGCACTTACCCACCGTTCAGTTTCGTCGACGCCGACGGCAAACTGGCCGGCTTCGAAGTCGAGTTCTCCGAAGCCCTGGCCAAAGAGCTGGGTGTCAAAGTCAAACTGCAACCGACCAAATGGGACGGTATCCTCGCCGCTCTGGAATCCAAGCGTCTGGACGCGGTGATCAACCAGGTGACCATCACCGAAGAGCGCAAGAAGAAGTACGACTTCTCCACGCCTTACACCGTTTCCGGGATTCAGGCGCTGACCCTGACTAAAAACAAAGACACCATCAAGACCGCCGCCGATCTGGCCGGCAAGAAAGTCGGCGTAGGCCTGGGCACCAACTACGAGCAGTGGGTGAAAGAGAATGTGCCTAAGGCTGACATCCGCACCTACGAAGATGATCCGACCAAGTTCCAGGACCTGCGTGTCGGTCGTATCGACGCCATTCTGATCGACCGCCTGGCCGCGCTGGAATACGCCAAGAAGGCCAAGGACACCTCCGCCGCCGGTGATGCGTTCTCCCGTCAGGAAGCCGGCATTGCCCTGCGCAAAGGCGAGCCTGAACTGCTGGCTGCAGTGAACAAGGCGATCGACAAGCTGCGCGCCGATGGCACCCTGAAAAAGCTCTCGGAAAAATACTTCAACGCTGACGTCACTCAATAATGGAAGAAGCTTTCCAACTCGCACTGGACTCCGCGCCCTTCCTGCTCAAGGGCGCGTACTACACGGTGATCCTCAGCCTGGGCGGGATGTTCTTCGGCCTGGTGATGGGCTTCGGTCTGGCGCTGATGCGCCTGTCGCGCTTCAAACTGGTGAGCTGGATCGCCCGCATCTACGTGTCGTTCTTTCGCGGCACGCCGTTGCTGGTGCAACTGTTCGTGATCTATTACGGCTTGCCGCAATTGGGTCTGGAACTTGATCCGCTGCCGGCAGCCCTGATCGGCTTTTCGCTGAACATGGCCGCCTACGCCTGCGAAATCCTGCGTGCCGCGATCAGCTCCATCGAGCGCGGCCAGTGGGAAGCGGCTGCCAGTATCGGCATGACCCGCGCGCAGACCCTGCGCCGGGCCATCCTGCCGCAAGCGATGCGCACGGCTTTGCCGCCGCTGGGCAATAGCTTCATTTCGCTGGTCAAGGACACCGCGCTGGCCGCCACCATCCAGGTGCCGGAACTGTTCCGTCAGGCACAGCTGATCACCGCCCGTACTTTCGAAATCTTCACCATGTATCTTGCCGCCGCACTGATCTACTGGGTCCTGGCCACGGTGCTGTCGCACCTGCAGAACCAGTTGGAAGCGCGGGTCAATCGGCACGACCAGGAGTCCTGACCCAATGATTGTCGTGGAAAAACTGACAAAGCAGTTCAAGGGTCAGGTGGTGCTCAACGGCATCGATCTGCAGGTGAAGGAAGGCGAGGTGGTGGCGATCATCGGCCCCAGCGGCTCGGGCAAGACCACCTTCCTGCGCTGCCTGAATTTTCTGGAAGAACCCACCAGCGGCCGGATCAAGGTCGGCGATATCGAAGTCGATACCAGCCGCCCCCTGAACCAGCAGCAGAGCCTGGTGCGGCGTTTGCGCCAGCACGTGGGCTTCGTGTTCCAGAACTTCAACCTGTTCCCCCATCGCACCGCCCTGGAAAACGTCATCGAAGGCCCGATCATCGTGAAGAAGATCGCGCACGCCGACGCCGTTACCCTGGGTAAAAAACTGTTGGCCAAGGTTGGTCTGGCGGGCAAGGAAGACGCTTACCCGCGTCGTCTCTCCGGTGGTCAGCAACAGCGCGTGGCGATTGCCCGGGCGCTGGCGATGGAGCCGGAAGTGATCCTGTTCGATGAACCGACCTCGGCCCTCGACCCGGAGTTGGTGGGCGAGGTGCTGGCGACCATCCGCGGCCTGGCCGAAGAGAAACGCACCATGGTGATCGTCACCCACGAAATGGGGTTTGCCCGGGACGTGGCCAACCGTGTGGTGTTTTTCGACAAGGGTGTAATCGTCGAGCAAGGCGAAGCGAAGGCGTTGTTTGCCAACCCGAAAGAAGAGCGAACGAAGCAGTTTCTCAGCAAGTTCCTGAATAACGCCCAGCACTGAAACACCGTTAAATAAATACTGACTTCCATGGATGGAAGTTATATTTACCTCCACCCGATCTGCGCATTTACCGCCTCTGAAAACCCCCACCCCCTATTTCGACTTTTGTTTGCGCGCGCACTACATATATATGTTCTGCAATAGTTCAAGCTTGTTTAACACCCATAGAAGCCTCGACTACGCTAAGCCGACGATGGCGGGCCGAATCGCGCACCCCCCCTAAAAACCGCAGGAAAAGTCGACAACCCGATGCAGTTTAATGACTGCAACTCGTAGGACATTTCTGAATAACCGGTTATCTGCCACGCAACTAACAACCTCTATTGACACTTGCCTGCACGCACTCTTATCTAGTCTCCATCGGGCAACCACTCATTATTTAACTATATAAATTATTAACTGGCAGCTCGACGAGTTACATCTATTGAAACTTCAGAAACGGACTTCGCTGCAAGACTTCAAGGAGAAACCCATGACCAGCCTCTCGCATAAAACCGATTTTGCGGCCCCGACCCTCGCACAGCCTCACAAGACCGGCATCAACATCACCTCTGCGGCGCATTTGCTGATCGATGTGGCGCCCTACCCCGCCATGGACGAAGGTGACCTGATCGAACTGTTCTGGGACAACTGCTACGTGGCCTCCCGCGTGCTGGCGGTCAGCGATGTCGGCCAACCGGTGCAATTGCGGGTACCTGAAAGTTTTGTCGCCAACGGCACCTCGCGCATTCACTACCGGGTCATGCAAGTTGGCCGGGGTCCGGCGGTATCGGCCAGCCGCAACGTGCAAATCAAACTCGATTGTCCAGGCGGTCAACCCTCCGCGCTGTACGGCGATGAAAACCAGTGCCTGGCGCCGGTGAGCATTCCCGAGGCGATTCGCCGCCAGGGGGTCAATCCGAGTCAGGTCAAGCGCGGTGTTCCCTTGACCATCGAGCCATACCTGAACATGGCCGCCGACGACGAAATCACCCTGCGCTGGGGCGACGTGCGCATGGACCTGCCGCGGCTCAAGTCCGCTGATGTGGGTCAGCCGATTCAGGTCTGGATACCGCCGGCCATCATCCTCGAAGCCGGCGAAGACCTGCGGCTGGAGGTGACTTACTGCATCCTCGACCGGGTGGGCAACAATTCGCGCTGGGCGCCGGCCCGGACGTTGAAGATCGGTTGTGCCAATCCTTATCTGAAAGTCCCCCCGAAAAAAGTGCTCAAGGCTGCCGAATCCCGCAAGCAATGAACACAGGGGTCGGTGCACACCAGCGGAATCATCCTTCTATATATATTCCTAAAAGTTAGTTCATAAATTATTTATACGCGTTTAGGGTATATAGACCGGACCACCGGACATTCTTGTTTTCGTTCGCCGCCATTCGCGGCTTTCCATGAGATGTGAGGTAGGTATGGTCCGGAACACAATCACCCCAGTGCAGATCGCCAGGGCATTGCGTGCAGCCAAGGAGCGGCACTGATGTCCAGTCTGGCAGATGCAATCGTCCAGAGTGACCTGGACATCGCCCCACTGTTGTTGCCCGCACAAGTCTTGCGCAACGATGCTCAAGCCATCCAAGCGGCTCACGAACTGGCGCAAGTCGCCCGCCTGCAAGCGGCCAAACGCGACCGGCAGCGCAAGCTGCCGTGGGCCGAAATCGAACAGTTCACCCGCCGCGGCCTGGGCAGCATATCCATCCCCCGCGATTACGGTGGTCCGCAGGTTTCGTTTGTCACCCTGGCCGAGGTCTTTGCGATCATTTCCGCAGCCGACCCGGCACTCGGACAAATCCCGCAAAACCAGTTCGGCATTCTTAACCTGGTGCTCGGCAGCGCCACCGAAGTGCAGAAAAAACAACTGTTCAAAAGCGTCCTCGATGGCTGGCGCATCGGCAATGCCGGGCCTGAGCGCGGCACCAGAAACACCCTGGAACTGAAGGCACGCATCACCGCTGACGGTGTCCTCAACGGCCAAAAGTTCTATTCCACCGGTGCACTGTTCGCCCATTGGGTCGCGGTCAAAGCATTGAATGACGATGGCAAGCAAGTGCTGGCGTTCATCCGGCGCGGCACACCGGGTTTGCGCATCGTCGATGACTGGTCCGGCTTTGGTCAGCGCACCACCGCCAGCGGCACGATTTTGCTCAACAACGTGCAGGTCGATCCCGAACTGGTGGTGGATAACTGGCGGATCAACGACACGCCGAACATCCAGGGTGCCGTCTCGCAACTGATTCAAGCGGCCATCGACGCCGGTATCGCCCGAGGCGCCATCGACGACGCCATCGACTTCGTGAAAACACGCGCCCGGCCATGGATCGACGCCAAGGTCGAACGGGCCAGCGATGACCTGTACGTGATCGCCGACATCGGCAAGTTGAAAATCGAATTGCACGCCGCCGAAGCATTGTTGCGCAAGGCCGGGCAAGTACTCGATGAAGTCAGCGCCGCACCACTCACTGCCGAGTCCGCCGCCCGCGCCTCGATTGCCGTGGCCGAAGCCAAAGTGCTGACCACCGAGATTTCGTTGCTGGCCAGCGAAAAGCTGTTCGAACTGGCCGGCAGCCGCGCGACCCTCGCCGAATTCAATCTCGACCGCCACTGGCGCAACGCCCGGGTGCACACGCTGCACGACCCGGTGCGCTGGAAGTATCACGCCATCGGCGCCTATCGCCTCAATGGCACGCTGCCGGCTCGGCATTCCTGGATCTGACGACCAGAACACTTCTTACCAGAGCTCTGGAGAAACACATGACAAGTTCTCACCCCGTCGCGGTCATCACCAGCGATGAGCAAGCCCTGATCGTCGCCAGTGATCTGGCCGAAGATTTCAAACGCGACAGCGCCACACGCGACCGTGAACGCCGTTTGCCGCACCCCGAACTGGAGGTGTTTTCCCGTTCAGGTCTTTGGGGCATCAGCGTGCCAAAGGAATACGGCGGCGCCGGTGTTTCCAACGTCACCCTGGCCAGGGTAATCGCCTTGATTGCCCGGGCCGACGGCTCCCTGGGCCAGATCCCGCAGAACCATTTTTATGCACTGGAAGTCCTGCGGGTGAACGGCAGCCATGAGCAGAAAAAACGTCTTTATGCCGAAGTGCTGGCCGGCCAGCGCTTCGGCAATGCGCTGGCCGAGCTCGGCACCAAAACCGCACACGACCGCGTCACAAGCCTGACTCGCGATGGCAGTGGCTATCGCATCAACGGTCGCAAGTTCTACGCCACGGGGGCGATTTACGCCCAGCGCATTCCGACTTCAGTGGTGGATGAAAACGGCGTACAGCAACTGGTATTCGTGCCGCGCAACAGCAAAGGCCTGACGGTGATCGACGACTGGAGCGGCTTCGGCCAGCGCACCACGGGCAGCGGCTCGGTGGTGTTCGAAGACGTGTACGTCGCTGCCGAGGATGTGGTGGCGTTTCAAAGCGCCTTCGAGCGTCCAACCCCGGTCGGTCCGCTGGCGCAGATTCTTCATGCTGCCATCGACACCGGCATCGCCCGCGCCGCGTATGAAGATGCACTGCACTTCGTGCGCACGAAAACCCGGCCGTGGATCGACGCCACTCACGAAAAAGCCACAGACGACCCGCTGACCCTCAAGAGCTTCGGCCACCTGAGCATTCGCCTGCACGCCGCCGAGGCACTGCTGGAGCGTGCTGGTGAATACCTCGACAAAGCCCAGGCCGATACACATGCCGAGAGCGTCGCGGCCGCGTCGATTGCCGTCGCCGAAGCCCGCGCCCTCAGCACCGAAATTTCCCTGGCCGTCGGCAGCACGTTGTTCGAACTGGCCGGCAGTCAGGCCACCTTGACCGAACACGGACTCGACCGTCACTGGCGCAACGCCCGGGTGCACACCCTGCACGATCCGGTGCGCTGGAAGTACCACGCCGTCGGTAACTACTACCTCAACGATGAAAACCCGCCACTGCGGGGGACCATCTAAATGGCTAAAAAGAAAATCCTGCTCAATGCCTTCAACATGAACTGCATCGGGCACATCAACCACGGTTTGTGGACGCACCCGCGCGACACATCCACCCGCTACAACACGATCGAATACTGGACCGAACTGGCGCAATTGCTGGAGCGCGGGCTGTTCGACGGCCTGTTCATCGCCGACATCGTCGGGGTCTACGACGTCTACCAGAATTCAGTAGACGTGCCGTTGAAAGAGTCAATCCAGTTGCCGGTCAACGACCCGTTGCTGCTGGTGTCGGCCATGGCGGCGGTGACGAAAAACCTCGGTTTCGGCCTGACCGCCAACCTCACCTACGAAGCGCCGTATCTGTTCGCCCGACGCCTGTCGACGCTGGATCACCTGAGCCGTGGACGGGTCGGCTGGAACATCGTCACCGGCTACCTGGACAGTGCAGCCAAAGCCATGGGCCTGAGCGAACAGGTCGAGCATGACCGTCGCTACGACCAGGCCGACGAATACCTGGAGGTGCTCTACAAACTCTGGGAAGGCAGTTGGGAAAACGGTGCGGTGCTGAACGATCCGCAGCGGCGGATCTACGCGCAGCCTGAGAAAGTGCACAAGGTCGAGCACAAGGGCGAGTTCTATCAGGTCGAGGGTTATCACCTTTGCGAGCCGTCGCCGCAGCGCACACCGGTGCTGTTCCAGGCTGGCAGTTCGGATCGCGGCCTGCTGTTCGCCGGGCGGCATGCCGAATGCGTGTTCATCAGTGGCCAGACCAAGGCATCGACCCGGGCCCAGGTGGACAAGGTCCGCGCCAGTGCCGTGGAGGCCGGGCGCAACCCCGAGGACATCAAGGTGTTCATGGGCTTGAACGTAATCGTTGGCGCCACCGAGGAATTGGCCTGGGCCAAGCATGCCGAGTACCTGAGCTACGCCAGTGCTGAGGCCGGCGTGGCGCATTTCTCGGCATCCACCGGCATCGACTTTTCCGAATACGAAATCGACGAGCCGATCCAGTACGTGAAGAGCAACGCTATTCAATCCGCCACTAAACACCTGCAAAACAACGACTGGACCCGCCGTAAATTGCTCGAACAACACGCGCTTGGCGGTCGCTACATCACCGTGGTCGGATCGCCTGAACAGGTGGCCGATGAGCTGGAATCATGGATCGCCGAAACCGGGCTGGATGGCTTCAACCTGACCCGCATCGTCACGCCGGAAAGCTATGAGGATTTCATTGAACTGGTGATTCCCGAGTTGCAACGACGGGGCTCGTACAAGACCGCTTATGACAGCGGCACCTTGCGTCAAAAGCTGTTTCGCGAAGGGGCGTTTTTGCCTGAGCAACATACCGGTTCGGCTTACCGCCGCTAAAAGCTTCGCGAGCAAGCCCGCTCCCACATTTGGAATGCATTCCAAATGTGGGAGCGAGCTTGCTCGCGATGAGGCCCGAACAGACACCACAAACTTAATGCACTGACTGGACAACTCATCATGAAAAAGCACTACCTCTCTCACCCAGTCAAAGCACTGGCCCTGGCCCTCGGCCTGTTCAGCTCTGCGGTTTTCGCCGCCGACGCGCCGTTGAAAATCGGCACCACCGCCGCTTTCGCCATTCCCCTGGAAGCGGCCGTCGAAGAGGCTTCAAAACAAGGCCTGAAAGTCGAGCTGGTGGAGTTCAGCGACTGGATTGCGCCGAACGTCAGCCTCGCCGCCGGCGACATCGACGTGAACTACTTCCAGCACATCCCGTTCCTGGAAAACGCCAAAGCTGCCTCGGGTTTCGATCTGGTGCCGTTCGCACCGGGCATCATCAACAACGTCGGCCTCTACTCGAAGAAATACAAAAGCTTCGACGAACTGCCGCAAGGTGCCAGCGTGGCCATCGCCAATGACCCGATCAACAGTGGTCGCGGCTTGCAACTGCTGGCCAAGGCCGGCTTGATCACCCTCAAGCCCGGCGTCGGCTACAAGGCCACCGAAGAAGACATCGTCGCCAACCCGAAGCACATCAAGATCCTTCAGGTCGAAGCCGTGCAACTGGTGCGCGCCTATGACGATGCCGATCTGGTACAGGGCTACCCGGCCTACATTCGCTTGTCGAAAACCTTCGACGCAGGCTCCGCGCTGCTGTTCGACGGCCTCGATCACAAGGAGTACGTGATTCAATTCGTGATCCAGCCAAAGAGCAAAACCGACCCGCGCCTGATCAAGTTCGTCGACATCTACCAGCACTCACCCGCTGTGCGCGCCGCACTGGATAAGGCCCACGGCAAGCTCTATCAAGCCGGCTGGGAAAGCTGAGCATGACTGCCGCCATCCAACGGCGACTGGAGATTCCAGAACCGCAAAGCGCCGAGCGCACTGAGCTGCATCCCGACCTGAACCATGCCCACGTCCGCTTCATCGGCCTGGGCAAAACCTACAACGGCCAGCAAGGACCGGTGGCCGCGCTGCACGGCATCGACCTCGCGATCCAGCGCGGCGAAGTGTTCGGCATCATCGGCCGCAGCGGCGCCGGCAAGTCGTCGCTGATCCGCACCATCAATCGCCTGGAACAACCGAGCAGCGGTCGGGTGCTGATCGATCAGGTCGACATCGGCGAGTTCGATGAAGACCGGTTGGTGGCTTTGCGTCGGCGCATCGGCATGATCTTCCAGCACTTCAACCTGATGTCGGCCAAGACTGTTTGGCAGAACGTCGAGCTGCCGCTGAAAGTCGCCGGCGTGCCCAAGGAACAACGCGAGCAAAAAGTCCGGGAGCTGCTGGAACTGGTCGGTTTGCAGGCCAAACACAAGGCTTACCCCGCGCAGTTGTCTGGTGGGCAGAAACAGCGCGTGGGCATTGCCCGGGCGCTGGTGCATGACCCGCAAATTCTGCTGTGCGACGAAGCCACCTCGGCACTGGATCCGGAGACCACGCAATCGATTCTCGGCCTGCTGCGCGAGATCAATCAACGCCTGGGCCTGACCATTGTGCTGATCACCCACGAGATGGCGGTGATCCGTGAAATCTGTGATCGCGTAGTCGTCCTCGAACGCGGGCGCATCGTCGAGCAGGGGCCGGTGTGGGAAGTCTTCGGCAATCCACAACATGAGGTCAGCAAGACATTGCTGGCGCCATTGCAACACGCATTGCCGGAAGAACTGCAAAGCCGCCTGTTGGCGCAATCGAATGCCTCCGACGCCGCCGTGGTCCTGCGCTTGCAGTTCACCGGCAGTCAACGCGACGAACCGGATCTGGCAGCACTGTTCAGTGCCCTGGGTGGCCGCGTGCGATTGCTGCAAGGCGGCGTGGAACGGATTCAGGGTCATGCGCTCGGGCAACTGCTATTGGCGGTGACGGGCTCAGCCCTCGGTGCCGAGGAGTTACGTCAACGCGCCTCCGATTGGGCGCAACGAGTGGAGGTACTGGGCTATGTGGTTTGATCGCTTGCTGCAGGGTTTTATCGACACGTTTTTGATGGTCGGCGTGTCATCGTTGATCGCGCTGTTGGCGGGTATTCCGCTGGCAGTGATCCTGGTCACCAGTTCCAAGGGCGGCATCTACGAAGCCCCGGCGCTGAACCGCGCACTGGGCGGGTTCGTGAACCTGTTTCGCTCGATTCCGTTTCTGATTTTGATGGTGGCGCTGATTCCGTTCACCCGGTTAATCGTCGGCACCACCTACGGCGTGTGGGCCGCCGTAGTGCCACTGACCATCGCCGCTACGCCGTTTTTTGCGCGCATCGCCGAGGTCAGCCTGCGCGAAGTCGATCACGGCTTGATCGAAGCGGCGCAAGCCATGGGCTGCCGGCGTTGGCACATCGTCTGGCATGTGTTGTTGCCGGAAGCACTGCCGGGGATTGTCGGCGGGTTCACGATTACGCTGGTGACGATGATCAATTCGTCGGCTATGGCCGGGGCGATTGGTGCGGGGGGGTTGGGGGACATTGCTTATCGGTATGGGTATCAACGGTTTGACAGTCAGATCATGCTGACGGTGATTGTGCTGCTGGTGGCGTTGGTGGCGGTGATTCAGTTGAGTGGTGATCGGTTGGCTCGGGGGTTGAATAAGCGGTGACTGCGCAATGGCGGACGGAAACTATCCAGATGCCTTCTGAGACTCCACATTGGAACCGTCGAGCTAGAACCACGCGCTCTTTCTGCGCCCCGCCCCTCCCATCGCCACCTGAGTCGGACTAGGCGGGACCACTTTAAGTGGGTGTTGGTGGTCGAAAACATTGGGTACAGCTCCCGTTGAAGTCGTTGAGTGTTGCGCATTCATGGGTTCGACCGAAATGTAAACGTCAGTTCCTCCAAAGTCTTCGCGACTAATTTTTGTGGCCTTTAAACCGAAATCTTTCAGGACTTTACTGATGGATTTCCCGAGCGGGGTTTGCGATATGAAAACCTTCAACATCATCTCTGGGTCATTGGCCAGGCCATTGATTGCGTCGAGTGTTTGCTGATTTACAACCAAACTACCTTTAAATACGGATGGTAAATATCCAAAAAAACCACCGCTTTTCGATGCATTGATGTACTGAACCATGGCTACATCACTCGCGAAATAATTGGTGGAACGGTCATTCTTAAAATTTTCTGAAAAAGTCCACATTTCCCTTGTATACGTGTTGATAAATCTGTTTGCACCCTGAACAGAGTAAATCGTAAACCCCGCACCAGTGGCTTCCTCGCGATGCGTCATTTGCCTATTGACCAAAGCAACACGCGCTATTGCATCGCTACCCGCCGCATCCAGGCGCTGTTGTAAATCTGCAAAAAAGTAGGACCTTGTCTGATCTTGTAATCCAGAGTTGAAATAGGAATCGAAAAGCTCATTTCCCGTTGTTGTGAAGCTAGGATCAATCTCCAACCGTGGCTTTTTCGCCTCGGGCGCCAACTCATCCATACCAACGAAGTTTTCAAGCTCGCCCCAAAGATCATCGTCATCCAGCCCTGGCGCCAAACCTACCAAATCTCGTAAAACAGTCGGCCTGTTTCCGACCATTCGATAGAGATTCAATCCATCAATGTTCCCCCCAGGGTCCGGACTTATCCAACGCTGCAACCACGGTGCGTAATACCGGTAGCCATAGTAATAAAGCCCCGTCGTGTCCCGCTCCTTGCCCGAGTACCGATAGATTTTGTACTGCGCCACTAAGGCACTTTTGCCCGCCCAGCACGCCGTGCCACCGAAAGGGTAATAGTGCTCCTGAGTCAGCACACCCGCCTCCTCATCCAGTTCCAGGGTGCTGGAGCCGAGGTGATCGTTGAGGCTGTAACGCAATTGTTCGTCATGAGTACCTTGGGGCCAATGCAGTGCCCGCACGTTACTGCGCCCTGCTTCGATACTGATAACGTGATGCTCTTCACCCTCGGCCTGGCGGTGGATTTCCAGACCGGTGAGGTAACGGACCTCCGTGCGCAGGGTGCGGCCGCTGCTGTGGGCGAATCCCACTTTGCGCAGGCGATGGCCGGGGCGGTCGTAGCGGTAGCCTTCGTAGTCGTCCGGCCCGGTTTCGCGTTTGACCAACGTCACGCGAGTCAATTGATTGCGACTGTCCCAGAGCATGGCTTGACCACGTTGCAGCTCCCGTTGATTGCCACCGGCATCGAAACCCGAGTCGATATCGGGCTCGCCCGGCAACGAACCATCGTCGCGTTGCCCGAGGCTGCGATTGCTTCGGGCCGAGGTGAACATCGAGAAGCCGGGCGCACCGCTGTGCTGGCGGGTGAGCAAATTCCCGCCCCGGTCGTACTCGAAGCGCTGGGTGTAATTACGCCGTTGGTTGGGGTCCAGCGGTGTGGGCAGCAGCTCCGGCAGCGTCGGGCCGTGGCTCGGTTGGCTGACCTCCCAGCCCCGGGCTTCGACCAGTTGGTACAGGCTGTCGTAGCGGTAGCGGTTGATCGGGTCGATGCGCTGGTTGTTGAAATGGGTCACCGGTTGGGACCGGTCATGCAGTTCGACGATGTTGCCCGCCGCGTCGTAGACGTAGTTCAGGTCCTGCAAGGGGGTCTGGTTGCCGACGACCGCCGTCAGCCGGATCAGACGCCCGTCATCGGCCGCGTACTCGACGCGGGTCAGCACGCCATTACCGGCGGTTTCGCGTTCTACCTGATTCTGGGCGTTGTAACGGATGTCGCTGACCAGGCATTGCGGCGGTTTTCCAGAGTCAGCCATGTGCAGCCAGGTCTCACTCACCTTGCCCGCCACGTTGTAGCCAAAGGTGCGAACATTGCCCATGGCATCGGTTTGTTCCCGCAGCTCACCGCCGGGAGTGAAGGTGTGGCGGGTGATGAACGATTGCGCTTCCAGCCATGTCTCGCGCTCTTCGATGTCCAAGGGCCAATCGGGTGTTTCGAGATCAGCGAGGAAGCGTCGTTCTTCCACCAACACGGCGCCGCCAAGCCCGTAGGCGGGGAAGGTTTGAACACCGGCCGGATCGTCATGACGGATCAACTGCCCGCACTGGTTGTGTTCGGCGAAAGCAGGATCGGAATCTCCATAGGTCAAGCGCTCCACCACGTGTGGCAGCTCTCCCGCAGCCTGCTCGGTGACGGTGATCGGCCGCTGTTGCTCGTCGAACTCGGTGTGGCGCTGACTGCCGCGCGCATCCCAGAACGAACAGGGCGAACCCACCTGATCGAGCAAGCTCAATTGCCATCCGCCATCGACGCTGTCTGTCAGCAACGGTTGACCGCTCAGGCCGCAGAGCGTGGTCTGGTTCGGTTTCAGCGCCGTGCCCCACAATCGCGGGTCCCAGGATTCAATCAAGTGACCTGCCGCGTCGAAGCGTTGCCGGGTAATGCGTGGATCAATCATCGGGCTATCCGGGTGACGGCAATAACCCACACTGCAAATTGTCAGAGCACGCGGATCGATGACCGACAGTGTTGGTGTCGCTGCATGGTGAGAGGTATTCACGACGCTGACGGTCCTTCGCTTTGACTGTTGAAAGACTGCGCCATTTCTGGCCAAGCCGAAACTGTAAGAAGTTACAGGTCGATGTCTTTGAAAGCAGGCAAGATCCCTGATCAAAAGGTAAGTTTTCGTACAGGAAAATCAGCGGTTCCGCAGGCCCGTTCCCTTTCATTTGCAGGACATTTCCTAGATCATTTCGCTCGCTTGCGCCTGCCATTTTCCGTGGCTAGTCTCGGCCCGTCACCGCTCATCAGTGATCGGGTTTAGTCGCCCGGATCTTTCCAGGCGCACAGCGCCACCTCATTCCAGGTGTTTTCATTGCCTGAAAGTTATGGTGGCTGTGCGCAGGGCACCCTCGGGTGCGCCGGTATTGCCTGGAGACCGGTCGACTAACCTGCGTGCAGCCGCCACCCCGTTCGTTTAGTCGCGATATCGGTTGGCTCCAGTTAATTCCAGGAGTTTTACCAATGGAAAAATCCGTACCCGATCCACCACCCGAAAATGCCAACAACGAAACCAGCACTGAAGACCCTCTCAGGGACCGATCAGCGCTATATCGTGCTATCGATTTTTACCTGACCGGCAATCAACCCTCACCACCCGATGAACTGCGCTTCTACAACGTCAGCAAGGATGTGAGTTTCGAAGACACCCAGCTCTATGTCGCCGATCTGCTGCGTTGTGCCTCGGTCACGGCCTATCAGTGTGGCGACCATCTCAAGGGTGCCGACCGGGCGATGGTGTTTTCGATCTGGCATTTGCTGGAGATTGCCAAGGCGATGGTCGATCACTCCATTGAATGTTTGGGGATGAAAAAAAGTTGAGTCAGACTTTAGTAATCCGTTGTCAGTGATACAGCTTTCGCGAGCAAGCCCGCTCCCACACTTGGTCTCTGGCGAACACAAACCATTTGTTCGACGCGGTTAAGTGTGGGAGCGGGCTTGCTCGCGAATGGCTGCGAAGCAGCCCCCAGCGTCATGGCGTATATTCGACGAACCCCAATGACCTGCGTAGCCGACCATGAAACAGACGCCCGACGACCTCGAACAGATCACCGCCACCACCCTGGGCCATTACAACGCAGTGGCCGAAGACTTCCGTGAAGGCACGCGAGATCACGATGTCAGCCAGAACATCGAGGCCCTGCTGCGGCATATTCAGGGCGAAGCGCCTTTTGACATTCTCGATTTCGGCTGCGGGCCGGGCCGCGATCTGCAAACTTTCACCCGCATGGGCCACATAGCGATTGGCCTCGACGGATCGGAAAAATTCGCGCAGATGGCCCGTGAAGACAGCGGTTGCGAGGTCTGGCAGCAGGACTTTCTGAAACTCGATCTACCGGCCGAGCGCTTCGACGGGATCTTTGCCAATGCGGTGTTGTTTCATGTTCCGCGTCAGGAATTACCACGGGTGCTGAAGCAGTTGTGGGGAACGCTGAAACCGGGTGGGGTGTTGTTCAGTTCCAATCCCCGTGGCGAGAATCAGGAAGGCTGGAACGGACCGCGTTATGGGGCGTATCACGACCTGGCGGCCTGGCAGCAATTGCTGACCGAGGCGGGGTTTGAGGAGCTTGAGCATTACTACCGGCCGGCAGGGCTGCCGCGGGAGCAGCAGCCCTGGTTGGCGAGTGTGTGGCGTAAGGTGTAATGCCGACAAATTTGCAGCGTTTGTTCTGACGCCTTCGCGAGCAAGCCCGCTCCCACAGGGAACCGAGTGTTGCTGAACAACTCGGTCAACTGTGGGAGCGGGCTTGCCCGCGAATAGAGCGCGCAGCGCTCGCTTTTAAGCCACCTCTTTCTTCGGCTCGCGAATCTTGTACCAGGCCACATACAGCGCCGGCAGAAACAGCAGCGTCAGCAAGGTGGCGATAACGATCCCGCCGATCATCGCGTAGGCCATCGGCCCCCAGAACACTTCCCGGGCAATCGGGATCATCCCCATGCTCGCCGCCGCAGCGGTCAGCAGGATCGGCCGACGTCGATGTTCGGTGGCCTGCACCACTGCATCCCACGGCGCATAACCCTTCTGCTCGTACTCCTCGATCTGGGTCACCAGAATCACCGAGTTACGGATGATGATACCGATCAACGCGAGAATCCCGAGGATCGCCACGAAGCCCATGGGCGTACCCGTAGGCACCAGCGCGATCACCACGCCGATCAGTCCCAGCGGCGCGACGCTGGCCACCAGGAACAGCTTCTGCACGCTATGCAACTGGATCATCAGGAAGGTCGCCATCAGGAACAGCATCAACGGCACAACCTTGGCAATCGGTCCCTGAGCCTTGCCGCTTTCCTCCACCGTACCACCGGTGGCGACCTTGTAGCCCGCCGGCAATTTGGCTGCGAAAGCATCGATGGACGGCTTGAGAATTTTCACCAGGTCCGTCGGCTGGATCTCGTCGCGGATCGTCGCCTTGATGGTGATGGTCGGCAGGCGATCGCGACGCCACACCAGCGGCTGCTCCAGTTCGTAGCGCACCGTGGCGAACGCCAGCAGCGGAATCGACGTGCCGCCAGGCGTGACGATTTGCAGGTTCTGCAGGGTTTCCGGCGTACCACGCTCGGAATCCACCGCACGACCGACCACGTTGATCAGGTAAATGTCGTCGTCAACCTGGGTCACCGACTGGCCGCTGACGATGCCGTTCATTAGATTGGCCACATCCTCGGAAGACAGCCCCAACTGCCGCGCCTTGTCCTGGGCGATGTCGATCCGCAGCACTTTGCCCGGTTCGTTCCAGTCGTAGATGATCTCGCCAACATGCGGGTTCTTGTCCAGCTCAGAGGCCAGGTCGATGGCATGTCGGCGCACCTGGTCGGTGTCTTTGCCGCTGACCCGGTACTGGATCGGACGCCCTACCGGCGGGCCCATTTCCAGCGCCTGGACATAACCGCCGATGCCGACGAAGTCGTTGCGCAAGCGCTCGCTGATCTTCTGCATCATGGCCTCACGGGTATGGCCTTTGCTGACGATCACCAGCTGCGCGTAGAACGGGTTTTGCAGTTGCTGGTCCAGTGGCAGATAAAAACGGATGGCGCCCTGACCGATGTAAGTGCTCCAACGCACGATGTCCGGATCGTCCTTGAGCGTGGCTTCGAGGCGGTCGACGGCCCGGCGGGTTTCGTCGATCGAGGCGTTTTGCGGCAGGTTCAGGTCCACCAGGATTTCCGGTCGATCCGAAGACGGGAAGAACTGGTTCTGCACGTAGCGCATGCTGAACACCGCCAGTACAAAGCACAGTACGGTGATGCCAATGGCCCACCAGCGATTGCGCATGCACCACAGCAGCCCGCCGTTGAACGCCTTGCCGATACGCCCGGGTTCAGCTTCATGGGGTTTCACGTTGGCACTGAGAATGTGCACGCCAATCACCGGCGCAAACAGAACCGCCACCACCCATGACACCAGCATCGCGCAGGCAATCACCGCAAACAGGGTGTAGGTGTATTCACCGGCCGAGCTGGCGTTCAAGCCGATCGGCACGAAGCCCGCCACCGTCACCAGCGTACCGGTAAGCATGGGGAACGCCGTGGAGGTGTAGGCGAAGGTCGCGGCCTGTTCCTTGGTCTCGCCCAATTCCAGGCGCGTCACCATCATTTCCACGGTGATCATCGCATCGTCCACCAGCAGGCCGAGGGCGATGATCAGTGCGCCGAGGGAAATCCGCTGCATGGTGATGCCGCTGTACTCCATGAATACAAACACCATCGCCAACACCAACGGGATCGAGCAGGCCACCACCAGCCCGGCACGCACGCCGAGGCTGACGAAGCTGACCAGCAGCACGATCACCACCGCCTCGAACAGCGCGCTGGTAAAGCCGCCGACCGCTTCCTCCACCACCACGGCCTGGTCGGACACGTTGTAAATGCCAACGCCCACCGGCAAGTCTGCGGTCAACTCGTCAATACGGGCGTGCAAGGCCTTGCCGAACGCCTGGACGTTGCCACCCTTCTGCATGGCAATCGCCAGGCCGATGGCCGGTTTGCCGTTGAAGCGGAATTCCGGCGAGGCCGGATCGACGTAGCCACGGCTGATTTCGGCAATGTCGGCCAGACGATAGTAGCGGTCGTTGAGCTTGAGGTTGACCTCGGCCAGGTCTTTCTCCGAAGCGAACTTCCCTGAAGTGCGCACCGAAATCCGCTCCGGCCCGGCCTCGATGACACCCGCCGGGGTCACCGCGTTCTGGCTTTGCAGGCTCTGCACCACTTGACGCTCATCGATGCCCAGCGCTGCGAGTTTGCGCGTGGAGAAGTTCAGGTACAGCACTTCGTCCTGCTGGCCGACCATTTCGATCTTGCCCAGCCCCGGCACGCCACGAATTTCCATGCGGGCCTGTTCCACATAGTCGCGCAACTGACGCATGGTCAGGCCGTCGGCGGTGAAGGCGTAGATCGACCCGAAGACGTCACCGAACTCGTCGTTGAACGACGGCCCCTGTATGCCTTGCGGGAACTGGTACTTGATGTCGTTGATCTTCTTGCGCACCTGGTACCAGATTTCCGGGATGTCCTTGGCACTGGTGGTGTCGCGCAGGTACACGTACACCGTCGATTCGCCGGGGCGCGTGTAGCTTTTCACATAGTCGAGGGAGTCGAGCTCTTCGAGCTTTTTCTCGATCCGGTCGGTGATCTGCTTGAGGGTTTCCTCCTGGGTCGCCCCCGGCCATTTGGTCTGGATCACCATGGTTTTGATGGTGAACGAAGGGTCTTCTTCGCGCCCCAGGTTGAAATACGAGAACACACCCATCAACAACGCGACGAACATCAGATACCAGATGAACGACTGATGCTTGAGGGCCCATTCCGAGAGGTTGAAAGGCCCTTTCATTGACTGTCCTCGTCGATTTTCACTTGCTGCCCCGGTTTGAGGCTGTTCACACCGGCGCTGACCACCCGCTCGCCGTTCTTCACGCCGCCGGCCAGCACCACGGTGCTGTCGTTGCGGCTGATCACCGTGATGTCACGGGGGGAGACGGTTTTACTCTGTGCATCGATCACCCAGATCCGTGGCTTGCCATCGACCTCTTGCAGCGCGGTGACAGGCAGCTCGATGCGCGGCTTGATCGCCGAGCTCAGGGTGACGCTGATGGCTGTACCCAAGCGAAAGCCCGGTGGCGTTTCGGCCAGGGACAGACGGGCGCGACGGGTGCGTGTGGCCTTTTGGGCCTGAGGTTCGATTTCGCGAATGACGGCGGTAGTGTTGATGCCCGGATCAAGTTGCGAAGCGACCAGAAACACCACATCGCTGGGCAGTTGATCGACCAGGGTATCCGGCAGGTCGATCACCGCTTCCTTGATATCCGGTTGTGCCAGGGTCACCACTTGCTGACCCGCCGTCACCACTTGCCCGGCCTCGGCGCTCCATGCGGTGACCACGGCTTTATGGTCGGCGCGCAACTCGGTGTAGCCCAGTTGGTCCTTGCTCTGGTTGACGGCCGCCCGGGCCTGATCGAGGGAGGCCTGGGTAGTTTTCAGGTACGTATTGGCCTGGTCCAGTTGCGCTTGCGCACCGACCCCGCGATCAAACAAGGCTTGCTGGCGTTGGGCACTGGCCTTGGCATTGATCAGTTGCGCCTGGATTTTCGACAGGTCGCCCTGGGCCGAACGCAACTGGTTCTGCTGATCGGAAGGATCGAGGGTGGCGAGCAGCGTGCCCTTCTCCACTGCGGCTCCGACATCGACGTTACGACTGGCGATGCGCCCGCCCACGCGAAAACCGGTATTGCTTTCATAGCGTGCCTGGATGCTGCCGGCGAAGCGGCCCAGGTCCTCTTCGCTCAAGGCCTTAATCTTGATCGACAACACTGGCCGTACCGGTGTCGGCGGCGGTTCGCTCTTGGAACAGGCGCTCAGCACCAGCCCGATAGACAACACCCATAAAGGCTTCATGGCTTAGCTCCCCAAGTCAGATCCTTGTAAGTGTTATCGGCAATCTCGACTTCCATGCCCGGGTGCAAGAGTTGTCCGCCCGCGATGATGACTTTGTCGCCCTCTTTCAACCCGGCGCTGATGATGACCTTGCCGGTCAGGTAGCGGCTGACCGTGACCGAATGCAACTGGGCCTTACCCTGGTCATCGACAATCCAGACCGCAGGTTCACTGATGTTTTTGGTCAGCGCCGACCATGGCAATTCGATGACCGACTTGCCCGAGCCCCTGGCCGTGGCACTCACCACCGAGCCCAGTTGCATGCCGTCGGGCAGACTGTTGAGGCCGACCTTGACCTGCACGGTACCGGATTGTGCCGACACCGACGGGGTGATTTCGCGCACGGTGCCGGTGGTTTTGATCGCCGGGTTGTCGAGCAGGCTCAGGACAATGGTTTCATCCCTCGGCTTCTCGGCCAGCAGCGATTCATAGACATTGAACACCGCATCCCGGTCGCCGTCCCGGGCCAGGCTGAAGATCGGCATCGTCGCCTGAACCACCTGGCCGACTTCCGCCTGACGCGCGGTAATGATCCCCGGCGCATCGGCGATCAGCGCCGTATAGCTCAACTGATCCCTGGCATTGGCCAACTGTGCCTGGGCGGCGCTCAAGGCGCTCTGGCTGCTGCGCAAGGCGGCCTGGGCCGAGTCGAATTCGCTCTGGCTGGTGTAGCCCTTGGGCAAAAGTTTTTGCTGGCGCACGAACGCCGCCGCGCTCTGCGTCACTCGCGCCTGTTCAGCCAACACTTGTGCCTGGGCCGAGTCGACGTTGGTCTGCAAATCCTTGGGGTCGAGCCGGGCCAGCACTTGCTTGGCTGTCACGCGATCACCGACGTCCACCGAGCGCTGGATGATCTTGCCGCCCACGCGAAAAGACAGCTCTGTCTGTACCCGTGCCTGGATATCACCGGTGAGAGTAACCGGGGCCGCGTAATCCTCTGGCTTGACGACTTGCACGAACACCCGTGGCAAGTATTCCTGCACGGGCTTTTTCTCGTCGCAAGCAGTCAGCAGGGTGACGACACTCAAGGCCATTACGACTTTCAATCCAGGAACCGCCATGCACACTCCTTGGCCTTTTTTATGGACAACTCGACAGAGAGCTTAGAACAGTATTCCAACCGTGCACGCCCCCCTTATGAAGAAACAAACCGCAACGTTTAACGCCTGAAACACTTGCCATAGACGGCTGCGCGTACCTGACAATGAGCTCCGTCGATACCGTTTCAGGAACCCACATGCTCAAGACCCTCGCGGTGGCCAATTACCGCTCGATCAACAAACTGGTGATCCCGCTGGGTCAGCTGAATCTGATCACCGGCCCCAATGGCAGCGGCAAATCCAACCTTTACCGTGCTCTGCGCCTGCTGGCGGAAACCGCTCAGGGCGGCGTGGTCAATGCCCTGGCCCGTGAAGGCGGACTGAATTCGACCTTCTGGGCCGGCCCGGAAACCATCACCCGGCGCATGCGCAACGGCGAAGTGCCCATCGAAGCCACGATGCGCCAAGGCGCCAAACGCCTGCGACTGGGGTTTGTCGGTGAAGATTTTGGTTACTCGATCAGCCTGGGGTTGCCCGAATCCAATGGCCATTTCATGCTGCCCGGGCACAGTTCGCCCATACCGTCACGTTTCAGCCTCGACCCGCAGATCAAGCGCGAATGCCTCTGGGCCGGAGCGTTCTATCGCCCGGCGAGTCTGCTGGTCGATCGTGACGGTCCAATGATCCGTGCCCGCGCCAATCGCAGCTGGGATGTGCTGGCCCAGCACACGCCGACTTTCGACAGCCTGTTCGATCAGGTCGGCAGCCTGCGCGGTTCGCCGGAAGTGCTGGAGATGCGTGAGTTCATCCGCCGCTGGCGCTTTTACGATCACTTTCGCAGCGACGCCGACGCCCCGGCGCGGCAACCTCAACTGGGCACCCGCACGCCGGTGCTGCATCACGACGGACGCGATCTGGCGGCGGCCTTGCAGACGATCGTCGAAATCGGCGACCCCGAGGCATTGTGGGCCGCAATCAGCGATGCCTTTCCCGGTGCACGACTGCATATCGAACCCTTGCCCGGCGGGCGCTTCGCCATCGAGTTCTTTCAGGAAGGTTTGTTGCGGCCGTTGTCGGCCGCCGAATTGTCGGACGGAACATTGCGCTATTTGCTGCTGGTTGCAGCGCTGCTGACGCCACGGCCGCCAACCCTGATGGTGTTGAACGAACCGGAAACCAGTCTGCACCCGGATCTGCTGCCGGCGCTGGCACGCTTGATTATCCGTGCATCAGAACAGTGCCAGGTGTGGGTGGTGTCCCATGCCCGGCGCTTGATTTCGGCATTGCAGCAGGCCCCCCAATGCAACTGCATCGTGCTGGAAAAAAATTTCGGCCAGACCGGAATCGTGGGCCAGCGCATGCTGGATGAGCCAGCATGGTATTGGCCGGATTGAATGGCAGATGATTTGCCGGGACGATGGAAGACGTCTACTTTCCCTGGCGTCGTAGGAAGGATCTTTTTTTCGCAGTACATCTCCAGGGACGAAGCACTTTTGGTCAGACTCCCGGCCAACACCTCACAAGGACGAGAACATGGCAGACGTACAAACGCCGCACCGGTTGGATCCGCAGGACATTCTGAAATTATTGATGGCGTTGCGCAGGGCCTTGAAGGCCGGGCCGGCCTGAGCAACTCCAGGGTCAACAGGCTCTTTGTGGCGAGGGGGCTTGCCCCCGTTGGGCTGCGAAGCGGCCCCTAATAACCTCCAAAATTCTCAATGACGCACCTTGGGACGAATGCTGCGCATTCGAACGGGGGCAAGCCCCCTCGCCACAAAAACTCCCTCGCCACAGGTAAATCGAAGGCTCAAAAAAACGCCGACGCTAAATCAGCCGTCGGCGTTTGAAACCTTGAAGGGGTTTACTTCGCGAATCAGAACGCAGGCAATACCGCGCCGCTGTACTTCTTCTCGATGAATGCTTTCACTTCAGGGCTGGTCAGGGCCTTGGCCAGTTTCTGGATGGCAACGCTGTCCTTGTTGTCCGGACGGGCCACCAGGAAGTTCACGTAAGGCGAGTCGGCACCTTCGATCACCAGGGCGTCTTTAGCCGGGTTCAGACCCGCTTCCAGCGCATAGTTGGTGTTGATCATGTCCAGGTCGACCTGATCCAGCACACGCGGCAACATAGCGGACTCAAGCTCTTTGAACTTGAAGTTGTGCGGGTTCTTGGCGATGTCTTTCGGCGTAGCCAGGGCGTTTTTCGGGTCTTTCAACTCGATCAGGCCAGCCTTCTGCAGCAGGATCAGGGCACGGCCGCTGTTGCTGCCTTCGTTCGGGATGGCAATGGTCGCACCGTCTTTCAACTCAGCCAGGGTTTTGACTTTCTTCGAGTAGCCGCCGAACGGTTCGACGTGCACGCCGATCACGGTTTCCAGGTGAGTGCCTTTGCCTTCGTTGAAGCTCTTGAGGTATGGCAGGGTCTGGAAGTAGTTGGCGTCCAGACGCTTCTGGTCAACCTGCACGTTCGGCTGAACGTAGTCAGTGAAGACTTTGATTTCCAGGTCCACGCCTTCTTTGGCGAGGGTTGGCTTGATCAGCTCAAGAATCTCGGCGTGTGGAACCGGGGTTGCTGCAACCACCAGTTTTTCGCCAGCCTGGGCCAGGCCCGCGGTCAGGGCAGCCGCCAGTGCGGTGAACAACAGAACCTTTTTCATGCAGTGTCCTTATCGAAAATCACAGTCGCTTATGGCGACGGCTTGAAGATGAGAGTGCCAGTGAAGTGCTATCGCTGGCGTGAAGCGGACAATACCGGGATTTTTTATTCCCGAACAATAACGTTTATTCAGCTTCATATTCCATTTTGTTCATACAGCGCGTTAAAGCGTCTGCGTCAGGCTTTCCAGCAAACGCTTGAGTGCCGAACGCTCGGCAGCGGTGCCGTTTTTGCTCGTATAAACAATGTGTTGCTCGATTTTTGCGAGTGAAATCGAAGGCTCCGGCAGGTTCAGATGCTCCGGTAAAATCTCGTCACCGGTACTCACCAACAGCGCAAAGTGAATGACGTTTTCCAGCTCCCGGGTATTGCCCGGCCAACTGTGGCGTTCCAGCACAAGTTGCGCCGCGTCGCTGATCAATGGCACCGGCAGGCCGAGGCGTTGGCTGTAGATGCCGAGAAAGTATTCGGCCAGCGACAGGATGTCGCCCGTGCGCTCGCGCAGCGCCGGCAGCTCGAGCGGGCCTTCGCTGAGGTAGTGATAGAGCCGCTCATGGAATTTTCCGGCGGCGACGGCCTGGGCCAGATCGATGCTGGTGGCCGCCACCAGCCGCACATCCACCGGGCTCGGCTGCTGAGCGCCGACGCGGGTGACTTCGTGGTTCTCCAGGGCGGCAAGCAGCTTGATCTGGATCGGCAGCGGCAGGTCGCCGATTTCGTCCAGGTACAGCGTGCCGCCATTGGCCGAGCCGAACCAGCCTGCACGACTGCTCGCCGAACCACTGTAGCTGCCCGCCGCATAGCCGAACAACTCGGCGTCGGCGTAGGTCGGGCTGATCGCGCCGCAGTTGACCGAGACGAACAACCCGCCGCGATCACTGGCGCGATGGATATGCCGCGCCAGCAATTCCTTGCCGGTCCCGGTTTCGCCACGGATCAGCACCGAGACTGAACGCGTGGCCAGTTGCTCCAGGTCCTCACGCAACTTGCGCGAACGCGGATCGACAAACACCAACGCTTTGGCGCGGATGCTCAGGGGACTTTTTTCGGCATCGGGAAAGGTCAGCAGCGGCTGACCGAAGGTTTCAAAACTCATGGCAGACTCCCGCCCAAAACCGCCGGGAGACGGGGGCGTATTTACAGAAAAAGAAATTTCAAAGGGTTCAGGCACGGCGCAGGGCGTGGTGTTCCATACGGTTCTGCAGGCGATAGAGATAGGCAAAACCCTGCTCCCAGCGCTGGTGACCGGACTTCACATTGATATGCCCCGCTCCCGCCAGAATCCCCGCCTCGGCACCCCAGTGGCGCGCCAGTTCCAGGGCGCGCGGCGCACTGACAGCGCTGTCGTTGTCGGAGCTGACGACCTGGCTCGGGAAGGGCAGCAGATCCGTCGGGATCGGCGCGAAATTGCGCAAGGCCGGCGCGCAGGCCGGACGTTCGACATCCGCCGGTGCGACCAGCAGGGCACCGCGCACCTGACGCAAGAACTGCACGGGGGCGGTCGCCGCCCAATGGGCGACAGTGATGCAGCCCAGGCTATGGGCGATCAGAATCACCGGCGTGCTGTCGGCGGCAATCGCCTCGGCCAGCGCCGCGACCCAGTCTTCGCGACGCGGCGTCAGCCAGTCGGCCTGCTCCACCCGCGCACTGTTCGGCAGGCTGTTCTGCCAGTGGCTTTGCCAATGATCTTCTGGCGATCCTTGCCAGCCCGGCACAATCAGGTAGCGAATTGATTCGTTGCGCATGGGGGAGCTCTCCTGCTGCGTGTCTGTTCCCGGTCGAGTATAGGGAGGAGAGATATATTCGTTAAGGAATAAGAAGCTATTTGTTAATGCGATAATTGAATATACAACACACTTAAATGTGGGAGCGGGCTTGCTCGCGAAAGCGCTGTGTCAGTTGAAATTGATATACCTGACCTGACGCCTTCGTGAGCAAGCCCGCTCCGACAGGGATCAAATCCAGTCCAAAAAAAGGGGCCGCACCCTGCCAAGGAGACGGCCCCGGAAACTCAGAATCTGTCAGCGCTGATCAACAGCCCTTGAGCCGATGATTGGCGAAATTGGTTATCCAATAAAGGAATATTTAATTACTTTAATAGGCCAAAATCGCATATATCATCCCTACACTCATGAACAGGCGCCATCCTTGGCTTGCGTCATAACGTAGCGTCGCTTTGGGTCAAATTGATGACTGGCTTCTTCACATCCGAGTTTCCTGCGGCATTTGCTCAAGCCTGAGCGGCACGCACCTGTTGCGGCTCTGCCATTTCCTTGGTCACGAACCGGTTGGCCCGGCTGAACGTGCCGATATCGTTGAAGCGCACGCCCATTTCACGCATCACTTTATGCGCCACCGGCGCGGTCATCTGGCGGATGTAGAACGGTTCCTTCACCACGAAGTGATGGATGCCGTGGGTGCTGCCGAAGTTGAAGCAGAACGCCTGCAACGGCCACAACCACCAGGCGTTCAGTACCTGGGTCTGCTGCATCACGTTGCCCGGCTCCACGTCGCCGTAGTAATGCATGTTCGAACTGATGAAGTGCAGGCAAAAGGTACGCAACACGTTCGGGCCGATGATCACCACCGCTGCGATATCGATGACCTGCATCACCGACAGCGTGGTCGCCGACCACTCAATCGGTGCGCCCACCAAATGAGCAACGCCGTTGGCCGCATGGAAACCGAGAAACACATACCACGCGCCCCAATGCATCAACGCCAGTGGCGCGTAGGCCTTCAAGGTACGAGTGATGATGCTGAGTTTGAGGGCCCAGGTTTTCGCCCGCAGCATGCGGATGAAAGACGACATGATGTTATCGCCAACCATCAACAGCCGTGCGATGCCCCACGGCTCGCCGTTGGTGATGGCGCGCTCTTCCAGATCGGCCTCGGAGCCCGACACCTTGTGGTGATTGAGATGCAGGTGACGGCGAATCCATGGGTTGATCGTGCTCGGGCGCGCCAGCCAGACCAGGCCCATCATCAGGTTGTGCGGCACCCGCTGCTTGCGGAAGTACATGCTGTGAATAAGGTCGTGTTCCAGTTCGTGGGTCAGTGAAGCGAAAAACGCGTTGAGCAACAGGCACGCGCACCACGCCATTTGCCCTGTCAGGTAAAGCGCCGCCGAGCCGATCATCCCGGCCAGCGCGAAGGCCAGAATGCCCGCGCCGATGGCATCCTGATGCTTGAGAATCGGGTATCGCTCGCGCAACTCGACGCCCTTGGCTAACACCACTTCACGAATATGCGCTGATCGTTGAGTTGCATTCAATCGCTGGGGACTTGCAGAAGTACCGTGCATGCTTCCATCCTCTGGTTATCGATGGTTGCATCCTGCCTTGCGAGCCCTCGCAACGCGGTAGCCGAGAACGCCAACCTGTTGACTGGAAGCGCCAATCAGCATGACCGAACCGACCTCCCTCGCCAGCTGGACCCGCGCCCTGCGCAAGCAACTCGATGCCCTGGGCATCGACAGCACCGCCCTGTGCCATCAAGCGGGGCTCGACCCGTTGTTGATGGACGACCCGAACGCGCGCTACCCGCTGTCGGGCACCACGCGCCTGTGGGAACTGGCGGTGCAGGCCAGCGGCGATCCGGCGATTGGTTTGCGCGTATCACGCTTTGTCAGCCCGACCACGTTTCATGCGCTGGGTTATGCGCTGGTCGCCAGCGGTAGCCTGCGCGAAGTGTTCGAACGCATCGTGCGTTATCACCAGGTGGTCAGCGATGCCCTGGAACTGGAGCTGACCCGCGACGAGGATCGCTATCGTTTCCGGCTGAAAATTCCTTCCGGCAACCCGGCCCCGGCCTTCGAAGCCATCGATGCGTTCATGGCGATTTACGTACGCACCTGCCGCAATCGCCTGGGTCGTGATTACGCGCCGTTGGCCACCTACCTGCGCCGTCCGGAGCCGGAAGACGCGCACCAATGGCACAAAGTCTTTCGCTCGCCGGTACATTTCGGCGCCGACGAAGACCGGCTGGAATTCGCCTTCGTCGACTTCGACAGCCATCTGGACGATGCCAACCCGGAACTGGCCGAACATAACGAAACCGTACTCAAACGCACCCTGGCGCAACTCAAGCCACTGACCTGGGAACGCAAGGTCCGCGATGCCATTGAAGAACAACTGCCCGAAGGCGAACCCAGCGCCGAACACATCGCCAAGGCCCTGCACCTGAGCCTGCGCAGCCTGCAACGGCACCTGGCCGATGAAGGCTGCCGGTTCGATACGCTGCTCAACGAAAGCCGCGAAAACCTCGCGCTGTTGCACCTGCGCGACCCGCAGGTGTCGCTGAGCGAAATCAGTTATCTGCTCGGGTTTGCCGATACCAGCAGCTTCAGTCGCGCGTTCAAGCGCTGGACGGGAATGACGCCGGGGCAGTTTCGGGATGGGTTGCGCTGACGGATCCCGGAAGTGGGTTGCCTGGACCGGCCTCTTCGCGAGCAAGCCCGCTCCCACAGAGGTATTCGGTTAACCACAGATCTGAAGTTCACAAAAATCCACTGTGGGAGCGGGCTTGCTCGCGAAAGCGGTGTGTCAGTTGAAATTGATATACCTGACCTGACGCCTTCGCGAGCAAGCCCGCTCCCACAATGGTTCGTGCCAGCCATCAGATTGTGGCCAGTGTTCGCAACCGCACGGCATCGAGGATTTCGATTTCGCCGTAACTCAGTCCGATAATCCCCTGCCCCTGCAACTCCTTGAGAATCTGGTTGGTGGTCTGGCGCGACAGCGACAACATGGCGGCAAGCTGCTCCTGGGGCAGTTGCAGGACGCGGCGCGGCGGGGCGGTCTCGCCATAGCCTTCGGCGATCATCAGCAAACGGTGCGCCAGCCTTGCCGGGGCTGGCAACAGGCTCAATTGCTCGAGGTTGATGAAGGTCATGCGCAACTTCTGGCTCATCAGCAACGCCAGTTGCCGCCAATGCTGCGGATGCTCGTCAAGCAACGCCAGCAACGTGTTTTGGGGAATGTGCAGCAGCGTACACTGGCCCACGCCGCAGGCATCGTGGGTGCGTGGCTGGCCATCGAACAGGCAGATTTCGCCGAACCAGTGCGATGGCTCTACCAGGCTCAACAACGCTTCCTTGCCCTGCTCGCTCACGGCACCGACGCGCACCGCGCCTTCAAGTACCGCGTACAGGCCACAGGGCGGATCGCCACGCTTGAACAGCCGCTGGCCCGGGGACAAGCGCCGCACCCTGGCCGCCGACAGCAGACTATCCTGTAGGGAAACAGGTAAATGACTGAACCACTGACCGCTCATCAGGCGTGGACGCCAGACCTGCATATCCATGAAAACTCCTAGAGATTGTCGCCTGGCTGACAGAGCGGGAAGTGGCCCCGGGGGATGATCAATCACCCCACAGGAGAACAACAATGAAAAGCCTCGTCGACCACCTCAGTCAATACGCCGCCTACCACCGTGACCCGCGCAACATTGCCTCGCACTTTATCGGCATTCCGCTGATCGTGGTGGCCGTCGCGGTGCTGTTGTCCCGACCGCAGTGGTCGCTGGGCGGCCTGTGGATGTCACCAGCGGTGCTCGTTTCGCTGGCAGCGGCGTGGTTTTACCTGCGCCTGGAATTGCGCCTGGGTGTGTTGATGACGGTTTTGCTCGGGCTTTGCGTCTGGGCTGGTCATGCACTGGCTCAGCAAAGCACGCTGGTCTGGCTGAGCAGCGGCGTGGCGATGTTCGTGATCGGTTGGGCGATCCAGTTTGTCGGCCATCACTACGAAGGGCGCAAACCGGCCTTTGTCGATGACGTGACCGGGTTGATTGTCGGGCCGTTGTTTGTGGTGGCTGAGTTGGCGTTCATGCTCGGGATGCGGCATGAACTCAAAGATCAGATTGAGGCGCGAGCGGGGGGTGTGCGGGTCAATCCGAAGCGTGCAGCTGTCTAGATTGCATTCGCGGGCAAGCCCGCTCCCACACTGGATCTATGGTGTACATAGAACCCCTGTGGGAGCGGGCTTGCTCGCGAAGCTTTTGATTTCAAATATTCGCGACCTTCTGCCAGACCTTCGGCTTGAAGAACAGCGTCTCACCCTTCGCCAACCCGATCAGGCTGTCGTGATCCTTGACCACTTCGGCCTCGATCAGATCGCTCTGCCCTTCGACCTTCAGCGTCACCCGCGTCGTCGCACCCAGCGGTCGAATGTCCCGCACTTCAGCCGCGTGGTGATCTTCCAGTTCATGCCGGGACAACGACACCTCGTGCGGACGGAACAGCACGTGATTGTCCTCGCCCAAATGCAAACGGTTCGAATCACCGAGGAAGTGATAGACGAAGTCGCTGGCCGGATTTTCGTAGACGTCGCCCGGTGAGCCGATCTGCTCGATCACACCCTTGTTCATCACCACGATACGGTCGGCGACTTCCATCGCTTCTTCCTGGTCGTGGGTCACGAACACCGAGGTCAGGTTGATGTCTTCGTGCAGGCGCGCCAGCCAGCGGCGCAGCTCTTTACGGACCTTGGCGTCGAGGGCGCCGAAGGGTTCGTCGAGCAGCAGCACTTTCGGCTCCACCGCCAAAGCACGGGCCAGGGCAATGCGCTGACGCTGACCGCCGGAGAGTTGCTCCGGGTAGCGATCCGAGAGCCAGTCCAGTTGCACCATGTTCAACAGTTCGTGAACTTTGGTGGCGATCTGGCTTTCGCTCGGGCGCTGGTTTTTCGGCTTCATGCGCAGGCCGAAAGCGACGTTGTCGAACACCGTCATGTGGCGGAACAAGGCGTAGTGCTGGAACACGAAACCGACGTTGCGATCGCGCACGTCATGGCCGGAAACGTCTTCACCGTGGAACACGATGTTGCCCTGGTCCGGGGTTTCCAGGCCGGCGATGATCCGCAGCAGCGTGGTCTTGCCGCAACCCGACGGACCGAGCAACGCGACGAGCTCGCCGCTCTGGATATCCAGGCTGATGTTGTCCAGCGCCTTGAACGCGTTGAAATTCTTGCTGACGTTACGCACTTCGATCGACATGAATTATTCCTCCGCGGCGCTGGCGCGCAGGCGGTTAATACGGTTTTCGCTCCACTGCTTGAGCAGCAGGATGAAGAGCGCCAGGATCAGCAACAGGCTCGCCACGGCGAACGCGGCCACGTGGTTGTATTCGTTGTAGAGGATCTCGACGTGCAGCGGCAAGGTGTTGGTCACCCCGCGAATGTGCCCGGAAACCACCGATACCGCACCGAACTCACCCATGGCCCGCGCAGTACACAGCACCACGCCGTAGATCAGGCCCCATTTGATATTGGGAACCGTGACGTGCCAGAACATCTGCCAGCCGTTGGCCCCGAGCAGGCGCGCAGCCTCCTCTTCCTGAGTGCCTTGTTCCTGCATCAGCGGGATCAGTTCACGGGCCACGAACGGCACGGTGACGAAAATCGTCGCCAGCACGATGCCCGGCAGGGCGAAGACGATCTGGATGTCGTGATCCTGCAGCCATGGGCCAAACAGGCCCTGGGCGCCGAACATCAGCACATAGACCAGACCGGCAATCACCGGCGACACCGAGAACGGCAGGTCTATCAGCGTCACCAGCATGCTCTTGCCGCGGAACGAGTACTTGCTCACGCACCAGGCGGCGCTGACACCGAACACCAGGTTCAACGGCACCGAAATCAGTACGGCGATGACCGTGAGTTTCAGTGCCGACAGCGCGTCCGGCTCAAAGATCGCGGTGAAGAACGCACCGAGGCCGAGCTTCAGGCCCTGGGACACCACGATGAACAGCGGCAGCAACAGGAACAGCGCAAAAATCAGCCAGCCAAGGCCGATCAGGACTCGCCGCGAGGTCGCACTGCCACGGCGGGCAGCGTTCGAGGAAGCGGCAGCAATAGACGATTGGGACATGTGTGCGCCTCCTTATGGGGTTTCGATTCGCCGCTGCAACAAGTTGATCAGCAGCAACAGGACGAAGGAAACCACCAGCATCAGTACACCAATGGAGGTAGCGCCGGTGTAATCGTATTGGTCGAGTTTGACCATGATCAGCAGTGGCAGGATCTCGGTTTTCATCGGCATGTTGCCGGCGATGAAAATCACCGAACCGTACTCGCCGACCCCGCGGGCAAAGGCCAAAGCGAAACCGGTGAGCCATGCCGGCAGCAGCGCCGGCAGCAGGATATGGCGGAAAACCTGCAACGGCTTCGCCCCCAGGCACGCCGCCGCTTCTTCGACTTCACGAGGAATGTCCGCCAGCACTGGCTGTACGGTACGTACTACGAATGGAAGTGTCACAAAAGTGAGGGCAAGGGTGATGCCCAAGGGGGTGTAGGCGATCTTGAAACCCAGATCCGCTGCAAACTGACCGACCAGGCCGGTAGGGGTATACAGCGCCGTCAGCGCAATACCGGCCACCGCCGTGGGCAATGCGAACGGCAGGTCGATCATTGCATCGATCACTTTTCGTCCAGGGAAGGTATAGCGCACTAATACCCAGGCCAGCAGCGTGCCGATGATGCCGTTGATGATCGCGGCACACAGGGCGGTGCCGAAGCTGAGCTTCAACGCGGCCAGCACCCGTGGCGCCGAGATGATTGCCCAGAACTGATCCCAGGTGAGTTGAGCGGCATGCACGAACATCGCCGCCAGTGGTATGAGCACAATCAGGCTGAGGTACACCAAGGTGTAGCCCAGCGTCAGCCCGAAGCCGGGTATGACGGGGGAGATACGACGCGACATAAAAGTCCTTGGTTAAAAAAGCGATCAGCTAAACCCACTCATGTGGGAGCGGGCTTGCTCGCGAAAGCAGTGTGTCAGTCAACGTTAATGCCGCCTGATACACCGCCTTCGCGAGCAAGCCCGCTCCCACATGTTAAGCACCTTAGCTGACTTGCATTGGGGCTCGTAGTGGCTATTTAAGATTACTGCGCCTGATAGATCTGGTCGAACACCCCGCCATCATTGAAGAATTTCGGCTGCGCGGTTTTCCAGCCGCCGAAGTCCTTGTCGATGCTCACCAGTTCCAGCTTCGGGAACTGCTGGGCGTACTTGGCGGCCACGTCCTTGTCACGCGGGCGATAGAAATTCTTCGCCGCGATTTCCTGGCCGGCCGGGCTGTACAGGTGCTTGAGGTAGGCTTCAGCGATCTGCTCGTTGCCCTTTTTCTCGGCATTCTTGTCGACCACCGCCACCGGTGGCTCGGCGAGAATCGACAGCGAAGGCACGACGATGTCGAACTTGTCGGCGCCACCCTCTTCTTTCAGGGCCAGGAAGGCTTCGTTTTCCCAGGCCAGCAACACGTCGCCCTGGCCGTTGTTGACGAAAGTGATGGTCGAACCGCGAGCGCCGGTATCCAGCACTGGCACGTGCTTGAACAGGGTTTGTACGTATTCCTTGGCCTTGGCTTCGTCACCGCCATTGGCCTTCAGGCCATAGGCCCACGCCGCGAGGAAGTTCCAGCGCGCACCGCCGGAGGTTTTCGGGTTTGGCGTGATCACCGAGACGTCATTCTTGATCAGGTCACCCCAGTCCTTGATCCCTTTAGGGTTGCCCTTGCGCACCAGGAACACGATGGTCGAGGTGTAAGGCGTGCTCGCGTCCGGCAGGCGTTTTTGCCAGTCAGTTGGCAGGCTTTTGCCGAGCTTGGCGATTTCGTCGATGTCACCGGCCAGGGCCAGGGTCACGACGTCGGCACGCAGGCCGTCGATCACCGCCCGACCTTGCTTGCCCGAGCCGCCGTGGGATTGCTGGACCTTCACCGTGTCACCCGCGTGGTCTTTCTGCCAGAACTTGATGAATTCGGCGTTGTAGTCCTGATAGAGCTCGCGGGTCGGGTCGTACGACACGTTGAGCAACTCGTAGTCCTTGGCAACTGCAGAACCGGCAAAAAGGGCGCTGGCCAGGGCGGCCAAAGCGAGATGACGAATCGACGACATGGTGAAAGCTCCTGGAATTCTTGGTTTGTTGGCTTTTTCTTATGGGATATCGGAAATCGCGGTGCCTGATTCGCCTCAGCCCGGCTTGTTGCCCGGCTGCTGCAAACGGAATTTTTCTTTACGCTCGATCTGCACCACCTGGGCGTTGTGCACGGTGATCTCAACGGCACCAAAGCGCAGGTCGCGCAGGGCACTCTGGATTTCACGCAGGATGGTGGCTTCGTCTTGACCGTCGACGCTACGCAGGGATGCGCTCATATTGCTGCTCCTTCAACTGAGAGGTTGCCTGGCAGTGGCGGCACTGCTTGCGGCGTGAGAGCAATAGTAGAGAGGCACAGATATTCTTAAAAAGACTATTTAAGAATGTTTATATAACCATAAGACATTAATTGAAGGGACAAGGGCTTGAAGCGAATCGCCCTCTTCCAGGCACACCAAAAACCCTGTGGGAGCGGGCTTGCTCGCGAAGAGGCCGGCACATTCAACATCCCTGTTGCCAGACAGTCCGCCTTCGCGAGCAAGCCCGCTCCCACAGGTTTTGTGTATCAGCAAGGCGGTGAGGTAACTGCTCCGATCACCGGCGCATGAGCCCAGTTCAACTGCCCTGCCGGCACCGGTCGCCCAAACCAGTAGCCCTGCCCCAGATCGCAACCGTGTTCAAGAAGAAACGCCGCCTGCTCAACCTGCTCGATTCCCTCGGCATGCACCTGCATGCCCATGCTCTGTGCCAGGGCAATGATCACCCGCGAAATCGCCGCATCGTCGTCATCCCACGGCAACCCGGCCACGAAGCCCTGGTCGATTTTCAGTTTTTGCACCGGCAGGCGCTTGAGTCGCAACAGCGATGAATAACCCGTGCCGAAGTCGTCGATGGCCAGGCGTACTCCCAACTCGCGCAACCGATGCATCTGCTCCAGTGCGACTTCCGGGTCCTCCATCACCGCGCTTTCGGTCACTTCCAGCTCCAGAAAGGCCGGCTCCAGCCCGGTTTCGCGCAGCACCTGCGCCACCTGCTGATACAACTCACGACGGGCGAACAGCCGTGAAGATACGTTGACCGCAACAAACGACAGCACCACCCCGTCCTGCTGCCACAGGCACATCTGCCGGCACGCCTGCGCCATGACCCAGGCATCGATTTCGGCGATCAGACCGGTTCGTTCGGCGACCGGAATGAATTCCGCCGGCGACACCAATCCCCGCTGCGGATGCTGCCAACGTACCAGCGCCTCGACACCCATCAGGCGGCTGGTCTTGAGGTCGTGAACCGGCTGGTAATGAACCCGCAACTCTTGCCGGTCCAGGGCGCGGCGCAATTCGAAGGCGATCTCGACTCGTTGCTGCACGTGGGCCGTCAGCTCTTCGGTGTACAGGGCATAATCATTGCGCCCCGTGCTTTTGGCCTTGAACAGCGCAGAGTCGGCATTACGCAGCAGCTGCTCGACGCTCAAGGCATCGCTGGGGAACAGGCTGATGCCGATGCTGGTGTTGATGAACAGCGGGTGCCCATCGATGAGGAACGGCTCTTTGAGGCCATCGATAATCCGCTGGGCCAACGCAGCGGCCTGAACCAGTTGCGGACAGCTTTCGGCGAGTACCGCGAACTCATCCCCGCCCAAGCGCGCCAGGGTGATGCCCGGGCCGAACATGGCGCCCAGGCGCTCGGCCACAGCCTTGAGCAACTGATCGCCAACGCTATGCCCGAGGCTGTCGTTGATCATCTTGAAGTGATCGAGGTCGATCATCAGCAGCGCGCAACCACGCTTGTGAACCTGCGCCGAAGCCAGGGCCTGTTCGGCGCGGTCGGTGAACAACAGGCGGTTGGGCAGGTCGGTCAGCGGGTCGTGGTGCGCCAGGTACATCAACTCGTGTTCGGAGTTCTTGATCGCACTGATGTCGGAAAACACCGCCACGAACTGGCTCGGCTGGCCGTTGTCGTCGTGGATCAGACGGATCGTCTGCCATTGCGGGTATATCTCGCCGCTTTTGCGCCGGTTCCAGATTTCCCCGCTCCACTCCCCGGTGCTTTCAAGCGCGGCGAACATCGCCCGATAGAAATCGGGCGGATGACGTCCGGACTTGAACATGTCGGGCCGCTGGCCCTGCACGTCCTCACTCCCGTAGCCCGTGATTTCCATGAACGCCCGGTTCACATGGATGATCACGCCTTCCCGATCGGTGACCAGCACGCCTTCGCGGGTGCAGTCGAACACCGCAGCCGCCTGGCGCAGGCGCTCGCGGTTGGTACTGCGCTCGTGCAAAGTGGCGCCGATCCCCAGGCATCGCAACAGCCGCGCCCGGACAATGAAGATCAACCCGGCGCTGAATAGCCCCCAAACGTAACCGTTGATCAGTTGCCATCGCAGTCGCTCGACGGAGCTATCGAAGAAACTGTTCAATAAATAGCCACTGATCTGCAGCCAAATCACAGAAAGCAACAGATAGAGCAGCGCTGTGCGCAAGGCATCACGATAGGTGGCAGACATCCGGCGATCCATGTCCCTACAAAAAGGTTGGAATTATAGTTTAAAGACACATCCAGCCACTCTTATCTGAAAGGGCGACTGGTTTTCTGTGTGGGCTTAGTGATAATGCAACGGCTGTTTTTTTCTTTATCGAGGGCCCTATAGCCTATGTGGTACGAAGGTTTTCTTGGCTTGTCGCCCTGGTCACTGGTAGCAGTCACCCTGCTGATGACCCATGTCACAATCATTGCCGTCACGGTCTATCTGCACCGTTACTCGGCCCATCGCTCTCTGGAGCTGAATGGGGGCCTCAAGCATTTCTTCCGTTTCTGGCTGTGGCTGACCACGGCGCAGAACACCCGCGAGTGGACCGCCATCCACCGCAAGCATCACGCTAAATGCGAGACCGTCGATGATCCGCACAGCCCGGTCATCAAGGGTTTGTCCACCGTACTGCGCAAAGGCGCCGAGCTGTACCGCGCCGAAGCGGAAAACCCCGAGACCCTGCGCATCTACGGCAAGAACTGCCCCGAAGACTGGATCGAGCGCAACCTCTACAGCCGCTTCCCGCTGCTGGGCATCGCGATCATGGGCGTTATCGACCTGCTGCTGTTCGGCACCATCGGCATCACCATCTGGGCTATCCAGATGATGTGGATCCCGGTGTGGGCCGCCGGCGTGGTCAATGGCCTGGGCCATGCCATCGGCTACCGCAACTTCGAATGCCGCGATGCGGCGACCAACCTGGTGCCGTGGGGCATCCTGATTGGCGGCGAAGAACTGCATAACAACCATCACACCTACCCTAACTCGGCAAAACTGTCGGTGAAGAAGTGGGAATTCGACCTGGGCTGGGCATGGATCAAAGTCTTCAGCTTCCTGCGCCTGGCCAAGGTTCAACGGGTTGCGCCGATTGCCCATCGCGTCGAAGGCAAGGGCAACCTGGACATGGACACCGCCATGGCGATCCTCAACAACCGCTTCCAGATCATGGCCCAGTACCGCAAATTGGTGATCGGCCCGCTGGTCAAGCAAGAGCTGGAAAAGGTCGATCACTCGGTACGTCACCAGTTCCACCGGGCCAAACGCCTGCTTTCGCGGGAGACCAGCCTGCTGGATGACAAACACCACGTGCGCATCCAGAACATGCTCGAGCACAGTCAGGCGCTGAAGGTAATTTACGAGAAACGCCTGGCCCTGCAGCAGATCTGGGTCAAGACCAGCTCAAATGGTCACGACATGCTGGCGGCCATCAAGGATTGGGTACACGAAGCCGAAGCCAGCGGGATTCAATCCCTGCGCGACTTCGCCGACCAGTTGAAAACCTACTCCCTGCGCCCTGCTACCGTCTGAGCCACAAAACCTGTGGGAGCGGGCTTGCTCGCGAAGGGGTCGTGTCAGTCACCTTTTATTTCGACTGACACGCCCCCTTCGCGAGCAAGCCCGCTCCCACATAGGTTTGTGGCCTGGCCGAAAAATCGCGTCATCAATACCGCCCGGCGGGAGCCGCCTCCCTCGCCACAAATGGCGGGAACTTCATCCAAAAACCCCTATCTCAAAGACACTTCGCCATCCCGGCGGGCTTGGTGTTGGCCGCTATCGAACTCGCGGCATGCCCTTTGAGATTTGTGTCGATGGCCCCAAAAAACCTGCAAGACTCATCTGCGCCCCATTGGCCCGAGGCCGCGCAAACCCTGCTGGCGCTGATGCAAGCCCAGGGCGAAGTCGCACGCCTGAGCGAACGCGAACAGTTGTTCAGCACCTTGCTGGGGAGCGTCAACGCGGTGCTGTGGGCATTCGATTGGGAATCGCGCCGGGTGCTTTACGTCAGCCCCGCCTATGAACGGATCTTCGGCCGCTCGGCCGATCTGCTGCTGGCCGACTGCAATCAATGGCGCGACAGCATTTACCCTGACGACCTGGATTATGCCGAACGCAGCCTGGCCGAAGTACTGGACAAAGGTGCCGTGGAAGACCGCGAGTATCGAATCATTGCCGCCGACGGCCAAGTACGCTGGCTCCGCGACAAATGCTTCATCAATCGCCAGGCCGAGCCGGGTCAACCGGTGATCATCGTCGGCATCGCCGAAGACATCACCGACAAGAAGCAGATGGAAACCGAGCTGCATCGCCTGGCCACCACCGACGCGCTGACCCAGAGCAGCAATCGCCGTCATTTCTTCGAATGCGCTCACCGCGCGTTCGAATACGCCCGGCAACAGGGCGAGCCGCTGTCGTTCCTGATGCTGGACATCGATAATTTCAAAACGATCAACGACACCTACGGTCACCAGGAAGGCGACAACGTGTTGCAACGCATTGCCGAAAGCGGCCGCGCAGCGTTGCGCCGTCGCGACCTGTTCGGGCGCATTGGCGGTGAGGAGTTCGCAGCGGTGTTTCCCGGCTGTACGCCACAGATGGCCCTGCAAGTGGCTGAACGCTTGCAACGGCAGATACAGCAATTGAGTTTCAACCATGAAGGCCTGTCGTTCGGCATCACCGTCAGCCAGGGCCTGACCAGCCTTACCGCCAAAGACGAAAACGTGGAGAACCTGTTTTCCCGGGCGGATGCAGCGATGTATCAGGCCAAGCGTGAAGGCAAGAACCGGATTGTCACTGCCTGACAGGCCACCACAAAACCAATGTGGGAGCGGGCTTGCTCGCGAAGGGGCCGCGTCAGTCACCTTTTATGTCGACTGACACTCCGCTTTCGCGAGCAAGCCCGCTCCCACAGGGAATTGCGTGAAACTTACTTTTTGCGCAGGCGCATCAATTCAGGCAAGCCGATTTTGAGTAACCGCGCCGTCCGGCTCTTTGCCAGCTCTTCGATGCCCTCATGCTCAGTCAGGCGCGCCATCTGCGCCGCCATGTTCATCACCAATGCTTCGCGGGAGTAAACCCCGCCACCGAGCTGGTAGGCCGCCGCAATCAGCTCCCGCAACTCCAGCGGCAGGCGCCAGCGCGTGCGCAGGGCCGAACCATAGGCCGCACCATACTCGGCCAGCGCTTCACCCACTTCCTCTAACTCGTCCAGTTCGCCACCGGCCTGTTTCCATTCCTGCAAACAGCGCAGCAACGCCAGATCGCCGAGACGATGCAACATACCCGCGCAATAGCAGCGCTCCTGATCCAGATCGAGCAGGCGCGCCAGCGTCCGGGCGTATTCGGCGGTGTGCAGCGACAGATCCCAGTAACGCTCGGCATAGTCGGCCAATTGCGGATCGCTGAGCCGGGCACTGCGCTTGAGCGCCAACCCGAGAATCAGGTTCATGCTCTGCCCGGTGCCCAGGCGATGCAGCGCCTGGGACAGGGTTTGCACAGCGGCACCGTGGTGCTGGGCCGCGCTGTTGGCCGCGGCGATCAGTACAGCGGTAACCTGCGGGTCAGTACGGATTTCGTCTTCCAGTACCGTCAGATCAAGGCCATTGGGGTTGAGGCTGCGCTTGACCGCCACCTGCACGTCGGTCATCAGCGGTGCGCCATCGGCCAATTCGCGTCGACGTTCCAGATACACCGGCAATGTCATGCCCGGCGCCAGCAACGGTACTTCGCACGAAACCTCTTCACCGGCGTTGAGCAACAGAGCCTGCAGGCGCTGGGTCAGGCTTTCCATGTTCAGGGGCTTGGTCAGGTACGCGGCCGGCGCCAGCGGCAAGGCTTCACGCACACTGGCGCTGTCGTTGCGGCTGCTCATGAGGATAAAGGACAGCGGCGGATTGCGTTTGCGCTGACGAATACTGCGCAGGACATTCAGGCCATCGACGCCAGGCAACTCCCAATCGGCGATCACCAGGTCATAGGGGTTGGCCGCCAACAGCTCCAGCGCTTGCTGACCATCGGCGCACAAATCCAGCCGCGCATCGCAGCGTACGCTCAACAACACTTCCTTGAGCAGATCCCGGGACCAGGGGTCGGCCTCGGCGATCAGGACTCTCGGAACCGCGGGTAAAATGACAGTCGTCATACAGCTCTCCCTGGCAATGCCGGAACCTTAGCCAATACCGGCCATTCGATACAGCGCTAATGCGCGGGATGTGTTTCAAGGGGCGTAAAAAAACCCGCCGAAGCGGGTTTTTTGTGGATCAGATCACATCAGAGCTCGGAGAAGCACTCTTCGATGATCGCCAGGCCTTTGTCCAGTTGCTCGTCCGGCGAGGTCAGCGGTACCAGGACGCGCAGAACGTTGCCGTAAGTGCCGCAGGACAGCAGGATCAGACCCTTGTCGCGAGCCTTGGCCACAACCGATGCCACAGCGGCAGCGTTTGGCTTGTGGCTGTCGCCGTTTTCGAACAGCTCGACAGCGATCATCGCGCCCAGGGCACGGACTTCGCCGATCACCGGGTACTTGGCCTGGATGGCCTTCAGGCCAGTCACCAGACGCTCGCCAACAGCTTTGCAACGATCCAGCAGGTGCTCTTCTTCGAACACTTCCATCACGGCCAGGGCCGCGGCGCAAGCGATCGGGCTACCGGCGTAGGTGCCGCCCAGGCCGCCTGGAGCGATGGCGTCCATGTATTCGGCCTTGCCGCACACACCGGCCAGCGGGAAGCCGCCAGCGATGGATTTGGCGAAAGTGGTCAGGTCGGCAGCAACGCCCATCTGTTCCATGGCGAAGAAAGTACCGGTACGGCCAGCGCCAGTCTGTACTTCGTCAGCGATCAGCAGGATGCCGTGCTGGTCGCACAGGGCACGCAGGCGCTTCATGAACTCTTTTGGAGCGACGTAGAAACCGCCTTCGCCCTGAACCGGCTCGATGATGATCGCAGCGATGTCTTTCGGCTCGGCGTCGTTCTTGAAGATGCGTTCGATGGAAGCGATCGAATCGTCGATGCTCACACCGTGCAGTTCGTTCGGGTACAGCGCGCGGAAGATGCCGCCTGGCATCAGGCCCATGCCGGCCGAGTAAGGCACGACTTTACCGGTCAGGCCCAGGGTCATCATGGTGCGACCGTGGTAAGCGCCGGTGAACGCGATCACGCCGGCACGGCCGGTGGCGGCACGGGCGATCTTGATGGAGTTTTCCACGGCTTCGGAGCCAGTGGTCACCAGCAGGGTTTTCTTGGCGAAATCACCTGGCACCTTGGCGTTGATTTTTTCGCACACTTCCACGTACGGCTCGTAGGCCAGCACCTGGAAGCAAGTGTGGGTCAGCTTGTTCAGCTGTTCGGTCACGGCGGCGATAACTTTCGGGTGCACGTGGCCGGTGTTCAACACGGCGATACCGCCGGCGAAGTCGATGAACTCACGACCTTCAACGTCGGTCACGGTCGCGTTCTTCGCGGACTCGGCGAAGATCGGGTGAATCTGGCCAACACCACGTGGAACTGCATTGGTACGGCGGGCCATCAAAGAAGCGTTAGTCTTGCTCATTACATTCCTCATTCGCCGCTCATCGGTCGGCGTGGTTCAAGGATTAAGCGGTGGGGAGGTAACTAAGGCAGCATGCGATGATCGACTGCCACAGCTTTCCCGACCACAGAGAAAATTCCGGTTTTACGCACGCAAAGGGACAGCGCTCTCGTGCCCTTTGCGTTTCAAGCAATGCCTTCCCGGCTTATACCTTCGAGCTTAGATGCCCAGGCAGAGGTATTTGATTTCCAGGTAATCTTCGATGCCGTACTTGGAGCCTTCACGGCCCAGGCCCGAGGCCTTGATGCCGCCGAACGGCGCGACTTCGTTGGAGATCAACCCGGTGTTGACGCCGACCATGCCGTACTCCAGGGCTTCTGCCACACGGAACACACGACCCAGGTCGCGAGCATAGAAGTACGAGGCCAGACCGAATTCGGTGTCGTTGGACATCGCGATCACGTCGGCTTCGTCTTTGAAGCGGAACAGCGGAGCCAGTGGGCCGAAGGTTTCTTCCTTGGCCACGGCAGCATTATTCGGCACGTTGGTCAGGATGGTCGGCTCGAAGAAGTTGCCTTCCATCGACTTGCCACCGGACAGTACGGTAGCGCCTTTGGAAACAGCGTCAGCAATGTGCTCTTGCACCTTGGCCACGGCTTTTTCGTCGATCAGCGGGCCAGTGGTGGTGCCTGCTTCCAGACCGTTACCGATCTTGAGCTTGGCCACAGCCACTTTCAGCTTCTCGGCGAACGCGTCGTAGACCGAATCCTGAATGTACAGGCGGTTGGCGCAGACGCAGGTCTGACCGTTGTTGCGGTACTTGGAAATGATCGCGCCTTCGACAGCCTTATCCAGGTCCGCGTCGTCGAACACGATGAACGGTGCGTTGCCGCCCAGTTCCAGGGACACTTTCTTGATGTCCTTGGCGCATTCCGACATCAGTTGACGACCGATTTCGGTCGAACCGGTGAAGGACAGCTTGCGCACGATCGGGTTGCTGGTCAGCTCGCTGCCGATGTCGCCGGCACTGCCGGACACCACGCTGAACACGCCAGCCGGGATGCCGGCACGCTGGGCCAGTTCAGCCAGGGCGAAGGCGGAGAATGGAGTTTGCGAAGCAGGCTTGAGGACCATGGTGCAACCGGCGGCCAGTGCTGGACCAGCCTTACGGGTGATCATCGCAGCCGGGAAGTTCCACGGGGTGATGGCAGCGGTTACGCCGATAGGCTGCTTGATCACGATCAGGCGCTTGTCTGGCTGGTGGCCCGGAATCACGTCACCGTAGATGCGCTTGGCTTCTTCGGCGAACCATTCGATGAAGGACGCGGCGTAAACGATTTCGCCCTTGGCTTCGGCCAATGGCTTGCCTTGTTCCAGGGTCATCAGGCGAGCCAGGTCGTCCTGGTTCTCGATGATCAGCTCGAACCAGCGACGCAGCTTGTTCGCACGTTCTTTGGCGGTCAGTGCACGCCAGGCCGGCAGCGCTTTGTCAGCAGCTTCGATGGCACGGCGGGTTTCGGCCGCGCCCATTTTCGGCACGGTGCCCAGAATTTCGCCTGTTGCCGGGTTGTTGACCTTGATCGTCTGACCATTGTCCGCATCAACCCATGCGCCATCGATGAAGGCTTGCTGGCGGAACAACTGGCTGTCTTTAAGCTGCATGTCGGCTTTCCTTAACAGCACCGTAACAATACGGAGCAAATTATGATTGTAGAAAGGCGCCTCAATAGGCTGCCGTCAGGGAAATCATTCACCGGGCTGAAGCACATAAATAGCGCACTGATTGAACTCGTGCGGTTCAGCACCCAGACAAGAGCGTTTGAAATCTCAAACGAATCCTAGGATCAAAGGGGGTAAAGGACAATAGCCTGTTCGAAAAAAAGAACGAAAACGACGCTTTTGCCCATTTTTTCTGATCAACGTAGCAAACGCCCGTTACGCTTGTAATAAACGTAGGCGATTCAGCAGCATGGACGCCCGCAGCGCATATGAGTATCATGGCGCCCGCATTGCACCAGTAGCTCAGCTGGATAGAGTACTGCCCTCCGAAGGCAGGGGTCGTGGGTTCGAATCCCGCCTGGTGCACCATATAGATGTTTCTAGTTATCTCCCGATGTCTACGAAACACCCCGCAAAGCCCGCCCCGTGCGGGCTTTGTTGTTTCTGGTTGTCTCTACTCATATCCCCTTATATCTTTGCCCTCTGTATCCTAGGGTGTATCCCTATGAACTCTTAGAACTGATGGGATACACGGAAGTGAAGCGATCAGAAATCAAACGCAGACCACTCAGCGATACCGCGCTGGCAAGCATCGAACCCGAAACCCGCGAGTTTCGTGAGTTAGATGGCAACGGTGTGTACTTTCGAGTGAAGCCAGATGGCCAGAAATCCTGGCAGCTTCGCTATAAAAACCAGGCTGGCAAGTGGAGCTGGCTCGGACTAGGCGGTTACCCGCAGGTAGGTGGCGCATTAGCACGCAAGAAGGCGAGCGACCTACGCAAGGAGATCGCCCAAGGTGAAGACCCTCTCGCCAATAAAAAGGCCCGCCAGGCCGCCGAGCTTGCGGCAGCGACCAACACGTTCGAAGCTTTAGCCCGGGAGTGGATAGAAATTCGAACACCTGGTTGGCAAACCAGTACCGCCACGCGCAACGTTGGTGCACTCGAGCTGCACGTCTTTCCCGTCTTCGGCAAGCGGCCATATACCGAGATCACGCCGAAGCAGTGGATGGACTTCCTACAGTCGCTGGAGCGTAAGGGCATTCTCGAACAGATGAGTCGAGTTCGCCGTTCCTGCAAAGAGATCTACGACCTAGCACGCGTGACCGGCAGGGCCATTCACAATCCCTTGGAAGGTCTCAACAGATTCCTGCAGTCCAAGCCAGCCGAAAATTATGCCCACGTAACTTCCAAGGATTTACCCGAATTACTGCGAGCGATCCGCGCTTACCCTCACGCTCCAGATCTTCGACTCGGCCTGCGCCTACTTTCATTAACCGGCGTGCGGCCTACTGAATTGCGCGAAGCGCCTTGGGCAGAGATTGATTTCGATAACGCCCTTTGGAGTATTCCGGCCGAGCGCATGAAGAAACGCCGAGATCACCTGGTGCCACTTTCGCGCCAAGCAGTCGAGGCTCTACGTGAATTGCATGCTCTCAGTGGCCGTTACCCGCTCCTATTTCCTGGTCGCAGCGATCACAAGAAAGCTCGCAGCAACATGGCCTTTAATATGGCACTGCGTCGTATGGGATATGAGGGCCGCCAGACTGGCCATGGTTTTCGGCATATAGCGTCAACCACCCTACGCGAGCACAACTTCCCTCGGGAGCACGTGGAGGCCCAGCTTGCGCACGTCGAGGGAGGTGTAGCCGGGGTGTACAACAAAGCTATTTACCTCGAGCAGCGTAAACAGATGATGCAGTGGTATGCGGATCACCTGGACAAACTCGAGCGCGGCAATGTCGTGACAGTCGACTTCCAAACTAAAGGCTAAGGGATTCAGATGCCTGACTATCTATTCAAGGAATGGCTGACATTTGCTGAAGCAGCAGCTTGGCTTACGGACGCCACCGGTAAACATTTCAGTGCCGATGCAATCGCTCGCGCCGTGATGACCGCACGATTACCCGCTCACTACTGGCCAACTGACGGGGCCGAGATAGGCGTGTTTACTCTTCATATGCAACCAAATGCAATGCATCAAGAGCTGCCCGGTTTGAAGCCGATGGCTGAGTCGCCTACCGGCCTGGATCTGGAGCAAAGTAAAATTGTTTGCTTGGTGGACGGTCCTGTCCCTTTTCAACAGTACGAGTTTTTTCACAGTACAGTTCAAGCTAATCATGTGTCGCCTATCGGCATTTCCGCTTTCCACGACAAGCCGGAGCTGTATGGCTGTTACCGAATCGACGAAAACGACCGGCCAGTTAGTATGTCTTCTGGAAGCTTCCAGACGCTTATTCACATCGCGGATATGGAGCAACTGAGCAAGAACCTGCCCCTTCCAATGCCTCAGCGACCCCACAGCCTACTGCTTGAATCCGCCTATGTAGTCGGCATTGAGCAACGCTTAATTAGAGCTCGTACCTCCGTACAGTGGTTTAGCTACCCAGATTCAAGTGCAACAGCAGAATCTAAATCTGCGTCCACCGATAAACGCGCCGAACCTTTGTTGCGAGCCTTGGGACTCGCCACACACTTAATTGCCAAGCTAGGCACTGAACTCGACGCCCGTGAGAGTGTACCGAGCCACCGTAGAGGCTACACCCGGGGCGCGTCCCCCAATGTCGCAGCGATTGCCAGGACCTTAACCGACATTGCAGAAGAACTTAGGCACGAAGGCCACGGCTTCAAAGGTGATGGATTCCAGAAGCTGCTTAGCGCCGCCCTACGAGAAGTAAACTGACTGTTTTTCCGAAATCAGAAATCGGAATACCCCCCCTCCAGGCACATCCCATTGGCATCCTCGCTCCGTAGTCGAAAACTGCACCTACGGAGTCGAGAATGCATCTTCCAAGCCCCACAACACGCATCACTAACCTCTGGACGCCCGAGCATGCGGCACTCGCACTGGGCGTATCTATCCGCACGCTTGCTGCCTGGCGCAGTACCGGTCGCCACGGCCTCCCCTATGTGAAAATCGGCCGTTTAGTCCGCTACCGCGAGCAGGACATACGCAATTGGCTGCAATCCCAATTGCAGTGTTCTGAAGGGAGCAGCAAGTAATGGCAAGCACCCTTCCCCTAACGCATCGGCAAACAAGAACACCTTGTAGCCTGCGGCGCTACAGTGCCATGGCGTTTCGTTCTTCCCCAGTACTAGAGATGCTTGAGCCATCCAGAATTGGAGGCTCAATACACATGCCTAATACCTCATCCACGCCACGTAAAAATACTATCGGCATTAAGCGTCGGTGCCCCGACTGCGGAGCCGGTCTCGTTAAGCGCAGCTCCGAATCGCAGCACCTGCTGATGTCGAGGACATTTCTCGTTTGTAAAAACGCCGTGTGCGGAGCTACGTTCGCGGGCGTTGACGAGATTACCCATCGTCTGAGTCCAGCTAGTCAGCCAAACCCTGAGATCTCACTACCGTACGCGCCGAGCGCGATTCGTCGAAACATTCTCCAAGAGCTGGGATTACCAACCTGTCAGGTAATTCAAGTCGAGCTTACAACGCTCAAGGAAAAGCGCCCATGAGCGATCTGCCTACCCGAAAATCCACAGAGACCCTGGCTTTAGTACGCATGCCAGAGTTACAGCAACTCACCGGATTAGCACGCCCCACCGTCTACAAGATGATCCACCGCGACCCAACTTTCCCGCGCCCGGTGAAGTTGAATGACAGCGGCGCACGAAATGCGCCAGTGGCTTTTGTACTGAGCGAAGTGCACACCTGGATTCAGTCCCGTATCGCATCGCGGGAGCAGCATGCATGAGTCGATTTGCGCCAAAGCCATTTAGTCGCGTTCAACACATCGAGTTGGGCAATCGCCTGCTTAGGCGCAAGGAAGTGGAGTACAAAACAGGTAAAAGTCGCGCATCGATTTACGCGGACATTCGAGCGGGAAGTTTTCCGGTACCTGTGCCTATAGGACTCAACAGCGTGGCTTGGCTGGAGGCGGAAGTCGATCAATGGATCGCCGATCGCTTGGCTGAGCGCAACGAGGCGAGAGCAACCAGGTCGACATGACCGACTGCTGAAAAATCACCACACGAAGAATCACATCGCTGCTTGGCTTCACGCCGAGCGGACAGGAGTTTTGCATGCCGCAGAAAAGACAAAGCCCCGGCAAGCGCGCCAACGCTGCCAGGGCCACAAATCACATTACTCGCAGGTCGAAGTCTATCACCCCTACCAGCGGCGTGAGCGTTTTCGGTATTCAGGTCGGCTTGCAATCTGTACCTGGTGGGGCATATAGTTTGCCCGTCGCTGCAAATTCAGCGACCGACCTTGGCCGGTCGTTTATCTCTAGGCGCACAAGCGCCCACCATCCGATTGCTGGCGCTTTTTTTGTGCTCGCAGTTTCGTGTTATGGCGGCTGTGCGTGGGACACCTTCGGGTGTGCCGGGTGCCTAGAGTCCCGGTCGGCCAACCCGCGTACAGCCGTCACCATTCCTCGCTTGGCCGCGAGCGGTGATGGCTCCTCTACTCTAGGAGCTATACCCATGATGTACTCGCACGCCCTCAATCCGTCCTCACGTTTCATCCGCGCATCAGCACACAAGGCAATGGCCTTGGCTGCTCTACGCGCAAACTCCAGCCTTGCAACCCGTCTCGCCCGTTACAACCACCATATGCAACTCGCCCGCCTCGCGGTATCTGAGCAGATCGCAGCCATGGCGGTGCGCCATGATTAATCTCGTACCACTCACCTCCAACCCAACCAACACACCTGTCCTCCTATTGGATGCCAGCACGCCATTTGTTGACCTACAGGAGTGCGCAGAGCAGCGCCTGTGTGCCGCTAAGGGCCTTCTGTTCAGCTTGTCCTGCATGGGCATCAATCGGGCTGATGCAAAGGACGTAAGCCGCATCGCCGACGCCGCTTACGTACTGCTGGAAGATGCCACCGACCTCTTCAATGCGGCACGCAAGGCCGCTCTGCGTGAGGGCGTGCGCCATGCCTAAATCAATCTATGCCGTCCTGAAATCAGCTGATGATCAACCAGAAGCGACGACTGTTTGGCCAGTTGAATATCAAGAAGCAATCGACGCCGGCGGCGCCGCCTTCGAGCAATGGTTAAGCGAGCAAATCGAGCCAATGGCCACGTTCCTCGATCGTTGCGTCCAACGCCTACCTGGTCGCGTCATTGAAGCTTTTGAGCTTGCCTTCTGGCATCGCCTAGAGCAGCGCCTGCGCAGCCAGAACCCACTCACGTGCGCGATCGCCAAGCAACATTCCGAGGCCCTAGCCTTGGGCAATCGCGCTACGGCCATGATGCGACTGAGTTTGGAAGACACACTGCAACTCGCAAACAAGGGCGAGCTACGCGCTTGCACCGAGGATGCGGGGCGACACCTGAAAAAAGTAGCAGCTCTGGCCAGCGCCATCAGCCTGCCGGAAGCCTCGCTCTTTTTGGCGGAGGGTGGGGCTCATGACTGATCTGGATACTGTAAATCTGATCCGTTTGGTCGCCCTTCGAGCTCTCGAAGCAGCACCCCACCTGCTCAAAGAATGGCTTCCAGAAGGACGTGCAAACGGTCGCGAATGGGTGGCTCGCAACGATGTCAGGGGAGACCGTCAGCCTGGATCGTTTGGCGTATCTATCGACTCTGGTCGCTGGAATGATTTTGCCGATGATCGCGCCCATGGTGGGGATTTGGTTTCGCTATTGGCTTACCTGCATGGCTGTCGTCAGGTCGAAGCGGCGCAAAAGATCGATCACCGCTTAAACCTCGGTCTATTTGCTAGCCGCGGCGCCGATATGCAGCATTTGGAACAGCAAAAACATGCTGCAGAGAGTGCCCGCTTGGCCGCGAATCGACGCGATCAGGAGCGGTTACAACAAAAGCACCGGGATGCCGCCAACCAAGCGGCGAAGCTCTGGCAGATGGCCAAAGCAGCCGACCGCCAGCACGCCTACCTATTGGCCAAGCAGGTGCCACCATTCAGTCTGCGCCAATTGAGTCAGGGGCGCCTTCTGATTCCACTCTGCTCGGACGGGCGCCTGGTCAACTTGCAAATCATCAATGGCCACGGCACCAAACGATTCCTCAGAGGTGGCCGTGTACAAGGCTGCTATTCGCCCTTGGGCAGGATCAGCGATGGCTGTCGGTTATACATCTGCGAAGGCTGGGCGACGGGCGCCACACTGCACGCCCACACCGGCAGCCCCGTGGTCTGCGCGATGAACGCGGGCAATCTGAAGCCGGTGGCCATTGCCATGCGAGAACGCTACGGGCAGACCATCGAATTGGTCATTGCAGGCGACGACGATCAAGAGACACCGGGCAACCCCGGCCGTGCCGCAGCCAACCGTGCCGCCAATGCCGCAGATGCTCTAGTGGTTTTTCCCGAATGGCCCGCCAGCGCACCCGTCGAGCTTTCTGACTTCAACGACCTACACCTTTGGCGCAATGGTCGCAGGGAGACCCAATCATGAGCCATCCCAGCGATAAGAAGGCTGAACTCAGTCTAGTAGGCACACCCAAGACACCAACCCCAGACAAGCTTGAGCGCCCTGTGTTCGCCGTGTACGAAGAGATCACCTATATCGAAGGTAAGCAGTACAAACCTGGCACCTGGTATCACGGCGTGAAGCAAAGCGGGCCAGAAGAAAAGGCCATTCCGGTGGATCACTGGATCTGCGCACCGCTGCACGTTGAGGCAGAAACGGTGAACAGCGAGGACGGCAGCATTGGCCGTCTATTGAGATTCAACTATCGGGGCCGGCGCATCGAATGGGTCATGCCCATGGAGGCGTTGGCCGGCAAGGCAGACGACGTGATGAAAGCGTTGATGCGCCAAGGGCTGACAATCGAGTACCACCAGCGTCGCCATGTAGCGCCGTACCTGGCCAGCCACCACGCACCAGAGTTGATTATTGCCACCACGACCAAACCTGGCTGGCATGAGTCCGGGGCATTTGTCATGCCGTCTCGCGTGATTGGCGGCGAAAACGTGCGATACCAGGACTCTGGCCGGTCAGTGAACCTGTTCACATGCAAAGGCTCGATGGAGGCCTGGCAGACCAACATTGCGCCACTCTGCCTCGGAAATCCCGTGTTGATACTTTCGGTGTGCTGCGCTCTGGCAGGCCCATTGTTGGCCAAGTTAGGGATTAACGGCGGCGGTATTCATCTGGTAGGCGATTCTTCCAGCGGCAAGTCCTTGGCTCAACTCCTAGCCGCGTCCGTGTGGGGAAATCCTGGCACTTTCGCCGCCTCCTGGGACGTGTCCAAAGGGGGCGTCGAGATCGAGGCAGCGTCGCGCAACGACACGGTGCTAATCCTGGACGAGATCAAACGGGCCGACCCTAAGCGGGTGCAGGAAATGGCCTATGCCATCGCCAATGGCATGGGTAAAAGCACCATGACCCGTGAGCGTGAAGGCCGAGCGAAATTGACTTGGCGTGTACTGGCTCTCTCCAGCGGCGAGCGATCCTTGTCCGATCACGCCGCCATTGGGGGCAATGGCGCACACGCCGGGGCCGAGCTTCGCATGGTTGATGTGAACGCAGGCACGCGAACCCACCGCGCTTTTGATGATGTCCACGGAATGACCGGGCAAGAGTTTCATCGAGTGTTAAGCGATGCCGTGACACAACATTTTGGCCACCTAGGCCCCATGTTCGTTGAGGCGCTGATTGAGCAGTCAAAGGAGCTGCATACCGCCTTCGCACAAGTGCGAAATGCCTTTGCAACTGAGAGCTCACAGGCAGGTCGCGTGGCTGACCGATTCGCAATCATGGCGTTAGCCGGGGAATTGGCTATTGAACATAATCTGGTTGGATGGCCCGTAGGAACAGCCACCAAAGCATGCCGCCAATTGTTCAATGAATGGCTGGCGCGAATGGGTGATGGTAACGCCGAAGACCGCCAAATCCTGCGCGGCATTGCCGACTTCATCGCCCTGCACGGCGACAGCCGTTTCTCGGATGTACACGCTCAGCACGCCAACATCACTGTGCGCGACAGAGCCGGTTACTACGAGGTGGAACTCGACAAACGCCTGTACCTATTCAACGCACCAGCTCTGCTTGAGGCAGCCTCAGGCTTCAGCAGAGAACGGATCGTGCGAGCCCTGGTTGGCGCCGAGGCGCTAGCCAAATTCGACCAGGAGGCCAAGGGCACCCGATTAATGAAACGGTATCGCACACCGGGTGGAGGGAGTTCCCGTTTTTATGTGATTGAGTCCGACCTACTGGAAAGTGCGGGTGAAAGCCAATGCACTTGAAGGCCTACCGCTACCAGCAATGGTGGTTTTTTTGCGGGAACACGGGAACAGCGGGAACGACCCAGCAAGTCCGGGGTTTACAGCGTTCCCTATTAAGACTGGAGAGTGGGAACAAGGGAACACAACTCTGTTTAATAAAGAGCCTTCCCTCCTCCCTTGTTCCCGATGAAGAAAAGCCGGGAACAGCCATCACCTCTGAAACTCCCGTTTTAGAGCTACTGATCCCGCTTTCCAGCGTTCCCAGCGATTTTGAAATCAATCGCGTGAACAAGGAGGGAGCGTGTCGTTTCTATTGACAGAACTTCAGTCCCTTGAGCCGAACTTTTCCCACGCAGCTTTCAGACACCACCGATTCCGAAGATCGGATCGGGCTATAGACCAAGAGGAAATGCCCCATGCAGACAACACCAATCAACCAGGTCGAGCTGTCGCCACTGTTCCAGGAACAGCACGCCAAATTCGTTGCCGCACGCAGCGCCTATCACGAGAGCCAAGAGACCTATCAGGCAATTGTCCGGGAAACCGCCCGGCTTGAGCAGGCCGCGCAGGCGTTAGAGGCTGAGGCCGAACAGGCCAACAACTCGTGGAAGGAAATGGCCAAGGCCCGGCACGCCGACCAACGCAAGATCAACCAAGAAGTAGAGCGCAGCGTGCAGCTCAAGATGGAGGCCGAGAAATACCGTCGAACAGCCGGTGTCCGCGAAGAGCTGCATGGCGAGATCGTCGTGCAGATGGCCAAGGCGCGGGCAGATGTCTGCACGAACATCACCGCTTTGCGCGACCTCTACTGTGATGAGCGCATCGCCGCACTGCTCGCAACTGAAGGTCTACCGGAGCTGTTACGCGAACTGCGCGACCTTGCGGGTGATGATTTCAAAGGCCATCTGGACAAGACCGCTGACCAGGCGGAGCCCATCGCTTCGCCCGTCCTGGATGAAATCCACGCTCCCAAAATTATTCCCGGTGAAATCGTCCCGAAGAATGGCATGGAGATGCGTCGGCTCGAGATCAGCGGCGGTAAGACCACCAGTCACGCCGCCCACCAATAACCCTTCCAAGACCAGGAGAACCCCATGCAGAAAGAAACCCGCGACCTCTTCAATGCCTATCGCGAAAACCTCGCTTCCGAGAACGGCACCACCTCTACAGCTAGCACTTTTACCGCCAAGCCAGCTATCGAACAGCGGGCAGTGGCCACCGCCCAGGAGTCGCACGAACTGCTGAAGGGCATAAACATGGTTGGCGTTGAATCGCCCGAAGGCCAGGCGGTCGGGATCTCTATTGGCTCACCTATCGCAGGGCGTACCAACACCGAGATCAATCCACGTGAGCCTCGCAACCTGCTCAACTTGACCGAACAGAACACCTACAAGTGCGAGAAAACCGAGTTCGATGTAGCACTCCCTTACACCATGCTCGATGCCTGGACGCAGTTCCCCGACTTTTCCAAGCAGGTCGATCGCGCCATTGGTGAGCGTCAGGCCCTTGATCGGTTAACCATTGGTTTCAATGGCACCCATGTGGCGGCGCAGACTGACCGCGATACCTACCCGCTTCTGCAAGACGTCAACATTGGCTGGCTGGAGAAAATACGCACAAAGGCCCCGAGTCAGGTGAAAGCTGCGGGCGGTACGCCGGGCAAGGTGACAGTCGGGTCGACGGGCGATTTTCGAAATCTCGACGCCCTGGTTTATGCCGCCGTGCAGATGCTTTCTCCCTGCCATCGCAAACGCCCTGATCTGGTGGTGCTGATTGACCGCGACTTACTGCATACCAAGTCTCTGGCCAACGCGGACGGGGCAACCGACAACATCAACGAGCTGGCGTTGAACCGCATCCTCACCAGCGGCCTTATCGGTGGAATCACTCACCGTGATGCGCCGTTCTTCCCGGATGCCAAGCTGCTGGTCACGACTTTGGGCAATATTTCGATCTACTACCAAAAGGCAACATTGCGGCGATTCATCAAGGATGAGCCGATGATCAACCAGGTAGGCGACTATCAGTCGCTAAATGAAGCCTACGTGATCGAAGACTATGGTCTGGTGGCTCTGATCGAGAACATCGAGTTCGTCTAACAGGTGTGCCGGCGCGCCTGCTCCTTTCTAGGCAGGAGCCATGCTCACTGAATGCCTCCTTCAAGCCGCCGTTTGCGCGGCTTTTTTGTTGCCGAGGAGTACCTATCATGCAAGAGCTGGATCGATTCATACGAGTATCTGAGGTGCTGCTGTTTACCTCATTTTCGCGAACGACCCTTTGGCGAGAGATGAAAGCCGGGCGTTTCCCGAACTCAGTCCACATCAGCGCTGGTCGAAAGGCTTGGCGAACATCAGAGTTGACGGCATGGCAAGAAGACCCCGAAAACTGGAAAAATCGTCGGTGAAGCGATTCCCGCCCGACATCGAGTAACCGCGCTCGCCGGGGTTCGTTTCATCCTGGCGCGCGCAGTTGTCCCCCCGCCACACCTGCGGGCTAAATGTGTCGCTTTTTCTGCACCCCTTCAGTACCGTCACTGCCGCGCAGCCATTGGCTATGCATGACTCATTCGGCATGAGATAAAGCCTGCAAAACCCTGCACCGTGACGCAAATTCACCAAAGCCTCTCACGTTCGCAGATAGCAGCGGAGTTCCACCCAAATCATGCCCGCTGATAGAGATGTGATTAACGCAGTAAAGCAGGGACGAAAATGGCAGAAAAAACCATCAGGGAATTAACTGAGGCAGTTAAAAAGTTAAGTCCTGGCAAACCGCTTTTAAACTACATAACACACGCAAGATTCCCAAACTTCAAAGGTCTGGAAAAAAATGCTGAGCTTGATTTTCCATTTGCTCTCACTGCATTAGTTGGTGCAAACGGCATAGGAAAAAGCTCTGTTCTCCATGCGCTGTATGGAATGCCAGATGGGCAAAGTACGGCAAAATACTGGTTCGCGACTGCCGTAGATCCAATTGAAGTTAAAGTCGTTAGGGACCCTCCTAGGTACGTTTATGGTCATTGGCATGAAGGCGTAAATGGCATTGTTGAAACCCGCAAAGCACGCATCCACAGTAAAGCGCGAGCATATGAATACTGGGAGCCAACCAAAGTATCTAAAAACGATGGCATGTCTGATATGCCAACGAAAGAATATGATCGAAAAAGTACAGACCGCTGGAACCCTGTAGTTCGAGAAGTAGTATATATAAACTCAAAATTCAACATTGGCGCCTTTGATAGAAATTTTAACTTTGGCGACAAAGACGACAACCAAACAGAAAAATATGCTGAAATGCAATGGGGCGCGAATAAACTCAGACGCGCAATCGACAACAACATTCAAAGTTGGAACTTGGGCGGTGGCCGGGAAAGAATTTTCGAAAACCGCATGCTAAAAAAAGAGGAATTAGATGCGATTTCATTGATACTCGGAAGATCATATTCTTCAGCGAGGCTTATCAAGCATTCACTTTATCCGACTCAAAGAGGGAAAGATACAAGCGTCATTTTCGAGAGAGAACTCCAATACTCAGAAGCTTTCGCGGGAAGTGGAGAGATCTCAGTAGTCAGCATTGTTACAAGGGTATTGTCCGCACCGAAATACTCTCTCATTCTTCTAGATGAGCCAGAGACTTCTCTGCACCCAGGTGCGCAGAAGGAGCTTTTGGCGTTTTTACTTCAACAAATTCTGAAAAAGCATCTTCAAATTGTAATATCCACCCACGCAATTGACTTCATCGAAGACCTTCCAGAAAATGCAATAAAAGTCTTCGAAGATAACGGCCAAGCCAAAACCCGCATTATTAATAGCAGCTCTCCATATATCGCATTAAACAGACTAGGCCGAGCTTTAGAAAAGAAAAAAACAATTCTCGTTGAAGATGCAATGGCGAAAATTGTAGTTGAGAGGGCAGCACAAAATCTTCACGAAGGTGATAGAAATGCTCTGGATATCAGAATCTGTCCTGGTGGAGCCGATGCAATTCTTTCACTCCAAGTACCTGCAATGCTGCAAGCCGGCTCAAAAATATTTGCCTATCTCGACGGAGATAAAAAGAAAACGAGCACTTTCAGCAAACGAAAGAAGATTACTCCAGATATGCACGCCGACCTACCTGACATTATTAAAAAAGAAGTCGGAAGTAGTCCGCGCTTCACAAAAAACGGTGGAAATGACAGAAAAGGAATTCAGGAGCAACAAACCGAAAACCACTTGAGCTATTTGGACTGGATGAACTCTTATCTGGAATACATACCGCTCTGTTGTCCAGACGCAATTATCTATGAGTGCCTTACCGGTAGCAAAAGCAATTTTACAAAAAGTGCAGACGCAAAAGACAGCCTGAGAGAACAAATAGGTTTAGATCAATCAGCAGAGAACTCAGTTGGCGTGGCGCGGTATGCGCTAAATAGATGCACCGATAACACTCATATAAACCAAATACATGAAATACTCAAAAAGTGGGTAGCAACTGAGTAGCGATTGGAGATATAATCATTCATTGTACAAGACGACCAGATCATGAAAGGCTCTAGACAAGATATGCAAAAGCCAACTGCAATTGACCTATTTAGTGGGTGTGGCGGCCTGACATTAGGTTTAAAATACGCAGGGTATAATGTTCTGGGCGCAGTTGAAGTTGCCCCCAAAGCACAGCAAACTTACAAGATGAATCATCCTGAAGTAAGACTGTATGAGTCTGACATCAGAGATATATCTACAAGCACTATCCTTGCAGATACAGGTATAAATTACGGGGATTTAGACCTCCTCGCTGGGTGCCCTCCATGCCAAGGCTTTTCACGTTTGAGAACGCGAAACAGATTGAACTCTGTCGATGACCCACGAAATGACTTGATATTGCAGTTCCAAAGGTATGTTGAAGAGTTACTGCCAAAAAATGTCATGATGGAGAATGTTCCGGCACTTGCAAAAGACCCACGCTTCAAACAGTTGATATCCCACCTTGAAAGTTTAGGATACAACACAATATTTGAGGTTGCAGATGCCGCTAACTTTGGCGTAGCTCAGCGTCGAAAACGGCTCATACTACTCGCGTCCAGAGTAGGCGTGCCTAAATTAGCGGAAAAAAGCAAAAAACGGCTATTTGTTCGAGATGTTATTTCGCATATAGATGCACCTACCGTAAGTTCAGACGTAATTCACACTATTCCTGAGAAACGATCTGATGCTGTTAAACGGCTTATCGCCCTTATTCCTAAGGATGGCGGAAGCCGCGCTCAGCTCCCTTTGGAGTACCAACTTGCCTGCCATCTCAGAAGTGATGGTTTCAGGGATGTGTATGGAAGGATGGCTTGGGATGATGTCTCACCGACTATCACCAGCGGTTGCATCAATCCATCAAAAGGGCGTTTCCTCCATCCAGAAGAGAACAGAACGATTACGCTTCGGGAAGCTTCATTGCTCCAAGGGTTTCCTGTGGAGTATCGATTCGATGCAACGCATGGCAAAGAGGCGATTGCACTGATGATAGGAAATGCTTTGCCTCCCCCGTTCATCATGGCGCATGCCTTGGCTCTGCGTGCCCAGAAATGAAGTTACGGTGTATCCCTTTATGTATCCCAGATTTTTTGCTGGGAGCGAAGACCCTGTAATAGTGGACCTATTCTTGCTGGTTCGAATCCCGCCTGGTGCACCATACGTTGTAGCGAGAAAGCCTCAGGCCCGTTGGGTCTGGGGCTTTTTTGTGGGTGTATGAAGGCTTGGCGTCTAATGGTCAATGCTGTTTTTTTCAAACAGCCGGCCGATATCTCTCGCACTATGCAGTACGCGTTCGACCTTGATCCCGTCGTCCATCAGACAGTAGAAAATCAGATATCGGCCATGAGGAAGCATTCGCAACCCCTTGGCGCAATCGTCTCTAGAAACACCAAAATTCGGTTGATCGATCAATCGTGTGCACTGCATGCGTAGCTCGACCACAAACGTCCGGGCCCGTCCAGGGTTGTCTCGGGCGATAAAACGAGCGACTTGCAGCAGATCGTCCCGTGCCAATGCAGAGAAAAGCAATTGCCTCATGGACGGTTTTGCTCTGCTGCTACCTCGTCAATCAGCGTATCAAGCTCGGCAAACACTGCATCGGCAGCAATGGCCGGACGCGGATCATTGCGGCTGGCTGCAATGGCTTCACGAAGTTCGGCAGCATGCAGTCGATCCAGCAACTGTTGATAGGCCGCGTGCGGTAGAAGATAGGCGGCTGGGCGATTGTGGTTGAGCACGGCAACAGGCTCGGAGCCCGCTTGCTCGATTACCGTGCTCGGGCTGCGCTTGAGCTCGGTGATGCTGACCGAACGGCTTGCAAGTAGCTGCTCCATGACGGCTCCAAAGGTACTAAAAAAAGTACCTGATAGTGTTCCATTCGCTGCGTAGGGGTCAACGGATCTCCGACCAGTGCTGTGTCGGCGCACAAAAAAACCGCCAAAGGCGGTTTTTTCATTCTGTCGTCCAGTCGAACTCGTCATATTCATCGTCATCATCCTCGTCGTCCTCAAAGAATTCCTCTTCAAGGTCGTCGTCTTCAACAACGTCTTCTTCCGGCTGGTTCAGCAGAAAATCCTTGCGACTCTCGGTTATCGCTCGCCGCAGTTCTTCACCCTTTTGCGGGCAGTTGAGCATTTGGGCGATGCGGTCGATCTTTTTTGCCACGGCATCCTCCAACGCATCGGCTATGGCCTGATAGTGCGCGCTTTCGGGGGTGGATGCCAAATCCCCGGATGCTGCGCACTTCAGTTCTCTGCAAATCCGCCGGGGCGATCAGCCTTCAGCGGTGATAGCGCCGTACCACGCTGCTGTTTCTCAGGACGTGGCCTTTGATTTTTTCCAGCAACTGCGCACGGGTCAGGCCGGCGGGCAAGGCGTCCGGGGCCAGGTCCAGGGCGTAGATCTGGATGATGTAGTGGTGCGCGCTGTCGCCGACAGGCGGGCAAGGGCCGATGTATCCGGAGGTTGCCTTGCTGTTGGTGCCGCCGACGCCCTCAAGGCCAGGTTTGCTTCCGGCGCCCGCCGGGATCTGGTGGGTGCCGGCCTTGATGCCGTAATGCACCCACTGATCGACGCCCTGGCCGTTCTGGCCATCAGGGTCGTGCATGACGATGGCGTAGCTTTGGGTGGCTGCCGGGCCGGCGTTCCAGTTCAATGCCGGGGAAATGTTATGTCCGCCACAGCCCGCGGAATCGCTAGCAGCGGCCGAGGTGAACAAACGGTCATCGGAGACGCCGGGAATATTCAGGGTGAAGCGTTCCTGGGCCTGCGCCGGGAACTGCACACAAAGGGCGACTGTTACGGCCGCGAGCCAAGGGTTCAATGAGGTCAATCGGGTCATACCGGAGCACCTTGTGCGTGTTGGGCCGTCGTCGGCGTGCAAACTATAGCCGGACCGTTCGCGCCGTGGCAGGGGGGAAATTGGCTGAACCTCGCGATAAGCACCAGACTCATAAGTGAAACGTCTGTCTGGAGAGCGATCATGACTCTGCATCGCGTTGCGCGCTTCATCGATGTGCCCGAAGACCGGGGTCTGGAAGTGCAGGTTCAGGGCAGCAAGATTCTGCTGTTGCGGGCGGGCGCACACCTGCGCGCCTATCAGGCCGAATGCCCGCATGCCGGAGCCCCGCTGGCGGACGGCGCGATATGTCACGGGCGCCTGACTTGCCCGTGGCACAAGGCGCAGTTTCGGATCGAGGATGGCGGCCTGTGTGAACCGCCAGCCCTGGACAGCCTCATGCGCTATCCCCTCGAAGTCCGTGACGGTGACATCTGGGTCGGCGACCAGCCATTACCGGACGCCCACACGCCGCCGGACGACGATCCACGAACCTTCATTATTATCGGCGCTGGCGCGGCAGGCACGGCGGCAGCGGCGGCGTTGCGCGAGAAAGGTTTCGGTGGCCGGGTGCTGTTGATCGACCGCGAAGCCGATGCCGGATACGACCGCACCGCGCTGAGCAAATATGTGATCGCCGGGGAGATGCCGCCGCAGGAAGTCCCGCCGCTGCGCGACGAGGCGTTTTACCGCGAGCAGCGCATCGAGCGCCTGCAGGGCGAAGTGGCCAGTCTGGACGCATCAAACCGCACACTGCGGCTGACTGACGGCCAATCACTGACATACGACGCCGCGCTGCTGGCCACCGGCGGCATACCCAAGCCGCTGACGCTGCCCGGTGCCGACCTGCCGCAGGTGTTCGTTTTACGCTCCAAAACCCACGCACAACAGATTCTGGACAGCGCCAGCGCCGGCCAGCGAGTCGTGATCATCGGCGACAGTTTCATTGCCATGGAGTCCGCCTCGTCCCTGCGCCAGCTTGGCCTGAATGTAACGGTGCTGGCCCGCCACGAAGTGCCGTTTGCCAGACAGTTCGGAGACACGGTCGGCAAGGCCATTCGCGCGCGACATGAAGCCAATGGCGTCGTGTTTCACACCCAGGGCAATGCGACGCGGATCGAAGGAACGGACAAGGTCGAAGCCGTGCACCTGGACAACGGCCAACGCTTGGCGGCCGATCTGGTACTGGTTGGCATTGGCGTCACACCAGCCACGGCTGCCTTCACCGGGCTGCCGAAAGAGCAGGATCACTCACTGCGTGTCGACGGCGGAATGCGCGTGGCCGACGGCCTCTGGGCGGCTGGCGATATCGCCACGTTCCCGCTGAACAACCAACACTTGCGCATCGAACACTGGCGACTGGCCCAACAACAGGCGCGAATCGCTGCGGCCAATATGCTCGGTGGCGACGAGCATTACCTCGACGTGCCGTTTTTCTGGACCTGGCATTTCGGTAAAACCTACGACTACCTCGGGCACGCCGAGGCCTGGGACGAAGTCGAGTTCAAAGGCGACCCTTACGATCCGCCTTTCATAGGCCTGTTTGGAAAAAACGGCGTGGTGTCGGCGGCAGTAGCCTGCGAAATGGACTGGGCAATGGCGATGCTCGCTGAGCGGATGAAACAACCGTTGCCATGGACAGAGGCATGGCGCCTGATCCGCGACGTTCCCTAAAGACAGCAAAACGCCCGGCGTCTGCGCGATGCAGAGGCCGGGCGTTGCGGAGTCAACAGCCGACGTTATTCGGTAGCGCCAGTTCCTGAAAATTTGCTCATGACAAAACCGGCAAACTCTTCGACGGTCATCTTCTGGCCGTTGAAGTCCACCTGATTGTTGGCGTAATGCAGGTTGGTGACGATGTTATTGCCGTCCAGTGTTGCCAGTTGGCTGCCGACCGCCATGCTGCTGAACATGTCCGCGGTGGCGGTGGCCTGATCGGCAATTAGCTTGGCGTCGGTCTGACCGTCGATTTGCGATTGCACGGTAAGTACATCGACCAGCATGGGCTTGGACACCTGCAGCTTGAAGTCCAGCAGTGCGATCAGCTGTCTGACCAACTGATCGGTCGGCAGGTCGATGGCTTGTGGCTTGGTCAGGTCGAGCACCATATTGGCGCGGCTCTCGCCATTGGCAGTGTTGAACGACAGGTTTTCCAGGGCCACCCGCGGACCGGCCGCCAGCAGTTTTTCCAGGCTGGATTTGAGCAGCGCTTCTTCGGCTTCAGTGAGTTTCAGCTCCGGCGCCGGCAGGCCCGCCGCCGTCGCTTCGGCCGCCGCCCTTTCATACGGCTGCAGTCTGCTCTGGTAGACCTGCATCAACGACATCGTGGCCGGAATGTCGAGGTTCTTCAGGCTCATGGCCAGCGCACCGGAACCAATGGCCTTGCCGTTCAGGGACACTTCGCCGACCTTGTAATCGGCACGCCCGGAGGCGCTGCTGCCCGATTCTTCAGTCAGGTTTTTCATTTCGAATTTCTTGAAGTCCAGCACCGACTGCTTGACGCCAAAGGTCGATTTGCCGCTGGCCAGCTCAAGGACGTTCTCGCCGGTGTAGAAGCCGTAGGTACTTTTTGTCAGGTTGCTGGCCAGGGTCAGGCCGTTCAACTCAACCTGCACCGGTGCCTGGTCTTCGGAAACAGTGGTTACCTTCAAGCTGTCCATGTAGCCGTTGGCCTTGACCTTCTGCGCCTGGGCGCTGGCGGCGACGTCGATGCTCAGGCCGGAGAACTTCATGCTCGACTTGTCATCCAGCGCCATCTCCAGCGGCTGCAACTCGAAGGTACCGTTGGTGGCGTTGTCATAGCCGATGTTGACCACGCCGGTCAGCGGGGATTTATCCTTGGCGGCGGCAAACCACTTCTCGGTGAGCGGAGTCTTTTCCAGTTCGTAGTGACTGGTCGCCAGGACCGGCAACCACTTCAGCGACACCAGCCGCGAGAACGGCAACGGGCCGTGTTCGATGTGATCGACAAACAGCAGCTCGACCGGTGCTTCGCCGAACATTTCACCTTCGCCCTTGAGGCGGTAGTGCGCGGTGCTGCTGAATACATGACGCTCCAGCGACACCAGCTCCAGCGACGCGGTGCCGTTGGAACCGACCATGGCTGCTTGCAGTTCCTTGTTGGCATTGGCAATCGAGGTGTTCAACACACCGTCGAGCCTGGTGCCGGTGAACCAGGCGCCGCCTGCGCTGATGGCACCGATTGCGACAACAATTCCCAGTAGCACGCCTGCTGATTTATTCATGTATGACCCGTTCAATGTCCGTTGCTGAAAGAGAGGTCGTCTTCCCTGAACCCTTGACGGGTTGCGGCTCGACTGCGCTGAAAGTGGCATGCAGATTAGCACCAGGCACGACGAACGGCCCAATGATTAAAGGTGAAAGAGTGTCATTGGGGGGCGCAGGGTTCGAAATTTTCGCTGTGCATTCAATCGCTTTCGCGAGCAAGCCCGCTCCCACATTGGAATGCGTACTCCTGTGGGAGCGGGCTTGCTCGCGAAGGCGTCAGTCTTGCCAACACAGAATCAGGAATACTGGACTTCAATCTCGTCCAGTTGATGATCAAAGCTTTTGAGCCGCGCCGTCCAGGTGTACACCAGCACTTCGAAGTCGCGGTTGATCACCGCCCCGCCCGTCACCTCCGCACGTGGGTCGCAGACGTCCAGTTGATAGCGTTCGCGGGCCATGGCCGTGGCGACATCGGCCAGTTCCCGGGCATTGCTGAGCCAGTGCCGACCGTCGTCAGCTACTTGCCGGTCGAGCGCCAGGCATTGTTTTTTCAGGGTATCGAGGCTTTTTTCCAGCGGCGTGCCGGTCAGTTCGCCCATGACTTCCTGGAATGTGCGCCCCGGTTGCCAGTAGCTGCCCCAGAAATAGCGGTCGAACACCGTTTCGACCCGACGCAACGCCACCTTGGTATCCCAGATCAGGACCAGGGTCTTGCCTTGTTCGAGTTGTCTTTTTTTGATGCGTTGATTCTGGACCGAAGCCCAGGCCACCACCGCAACGGACATCACGGCAATCAGTGCGACGGCACTGTCGAGGAACGCCAGGGCCTTGTCGATCTGGTGGCCCAGCATGATGCCGTAGAAATAGGTGGCCGACAGCAGCACCAATGCCACGATGGCGCACCAGAAGCCGAGAGCATAAGGGTTTTTCATTATTGGTCCCCCTGACCTGCGCGAGCCTTGTGCGAAGAAAGGGCGCTTTGCACGAGGCGCCCTTCCAACACTTCAAAGCATAGCAACGGCCTCAGGGTTTGCCGGAGTTCGACGCTTGCGTTCGTCCGCTTTCCCAACCGCCGCCCAACGCGAGGAACAAATCGATCTGGCTCGCGGCAACCTGGGTGTTCGCGGCCGCCAGTTGCGCCGTGACATCGATGTAGGTGCGGGTGGCCTGCAGGTCCGCCAGGAACGAGGCGCGGCCGGCCTGGAAGAAGCGGTGGGTCTGGTCCGCCGCCAGTTTTGCCGATTGCTCGGCATCGGCCAGTGCGTCGCGGCGTTGCAGCAATGCCGTGTACTGGGCGAGGCCGGTCTGGGTTTCACGAATCGCGTTGAGCACCACGCCATCGAAATGCGCCAGCGTCGCCTGGGTCACCGCTTCGGCCTCGCGGATGCGCGCCCGGGCGCCGTTCGTCGGCACCTTCCAGGTCAGCGACGGGCCGAAGCCCCAGCGGTTGGTCGACGGATCGCCGAGATCGTCGAGGATACCGACGGTACCGATCGTCGCGCCGATGCTGATATTCGGGTACAGCTCACCCGTGGCGACACCGATGCCGGCCGTCGCGGCCGCCAGCCGCCGCTCGGCCTGCCGCACATCCGGGCGTCGCTTGAGCAACGCGGCGCCATCGCCCACGGGGACCAATTGCGCAATTTTCGGCAGCTCGTCGCAGGTGGCGGTGCCAGCCGGCAGTTGGTCCACCGGCTTGGCCAGCAACATCGACAGGCGATACAGCCCGGCCTGACGTGAGGCCTCATAGCGCGGCATGTCGGCGCGCAGGGATTTGAATTGGGTTTGCGAGCGGGTGACCTGGGTTTCGTCGCCACGCCCGGCATCGCGCAGGCGCTGGATCAGTGTGGTGCTTTGCGCTTGCAGGTCGAGTGAGTGCTGGGCGATTTCCCGCTCTTCATTGGCCGCGCACACTTGGGTGTAGGCCCGAACCACATCGGCCACTACGGTGATGCGTGCCGTATCGGCGGCGGCTTGTGTTGCATCGGCATTGGCCTTGGCCGCTTCGATGCCCCGTTGCAAGGTACCGAACAGGTCGAATTGGTAGGACGCGCTGATGCCGATGTCGCCAATGTTGGCCACCGGCACTTTTTCCGGTATCAGGAACGCCTGGCCGGACTCCTGCAAACGCTGGGCGCCCATCTGCACGCCGCCGCTCCAGCCGCCTGCCGCTTCGGCCTCATCCACCTGAGCGCGAGACCGCAACAGACTGGCCGCCGCCACGCGCAAATCGGTGTTGGAAGCCATGGCCTGCTGTACCAGCTGGTCGAGTCGCGGGTCTTGATACAGGCGCCACCAATCCGCCGGCACCGGTGCGGAAACCACCGTTTTACCGTCTACCGCCAGATCGCCCTGGAAGTCGGGCCGATGGACAGCCGCCTCATCGGGCAAACGATAATCCGGCCCGACCATCTGGCAGGCCGACAGCAGCAAGCTTAATCCGGCGACCGCCAAACCCGAGGCTTTGCTCATTGCGCCAGCTCCCGTTTCTGATCGTCAATGATCGATACCGTGGCGGTGCGTCCGGCGATCATGCGGAAATCTTCCGGCACGTCATCGAAGGCGATCCGCACCGGAATCCGCTGGGCCAGCCGCACCCAGCTGAATGCCGGGTTGACGTTGGGCAACAGATTGTTGCCGCTGGTGCGGTCGCGGTCTTCGATACCGGCAACGATGCTTTCCACATGCCCGCGCAGGCGCGCATTGTCGCCGATCACCCGGATGTCGACGCTTTGGCCAATGTGGATGCCGTTCAGTTTGGTTTCTTCGAAATAGCCGTCGATGTGGAATGAATTGCTGTCGACCACCGACAACACCGGACGCCCGGCGCTGACGAACTCCTGGGCCCGTGGCGCGCGGTCGTTGACGTAGCCGTCCACCGGGCTGCGGATCACCGAGCGATCGAGGTTGAGTTGTGCGCTGTCCACCGCCACCTGGGCTTCCATCAAGGCCACCTGAGCGCGGGCGACTTTCGACTGGCTTTCTTCCAGTTGTTCACCCGGCACCAGATTACCGAGGCCTTTGTTTCGCCTGGCTTCGCGCTGGGCCTGGGCCAGGGTTTCTTCGCGGTCGGCAACGGCCGCCTTGGCCTGGCGCAGCGCCAGCTTGAAGCGGTCCGGATCGATGCTGAACAGCACCTGGCCGCGCTGGACCAACTGGTTGTCGCGCACTTCCACTTGCTGGATCAACCCGGAGACATCCGGCGCGATTTGCACGATGTCGGCACGGATGTGCCCGTCGCGGGTCCAGGGTGCGAACATGTAATACATCACCATGCGCCAGACCACGACCACGGCGAAGCTCACGATCAGCAGGGTCAACACCACGCGACCAAGGGTTAGAAAGGGTTTTTTCATGTCATCAGGTATCGACTGAGTGAGTCCACAGCGCCAAGCAGCAGGGCGTAGAGGGCCACGTTGAACAATGCCCGGTGCCAGACCAGACGGTAAAAGTGCAGGCGCGTCAGCACCCCGTGCACCAACAGGTACAACACATACGTAATGCCCATCAGCACCAGCAGCGTGGGCAGGAACACCCCGCTGAGATCCAGGTCACCGATCATAAAGGCGCTCCATCAATGCCATGGGGAAGCGGTTCTTCCGGCTCGGCGGCACCGACGAATTCGACGCCGGGCAACAGTGCCAGGCGCAAGCCGCTCAGGGCGTGCAGCAGATGTAGACGGGTTTCATCATCGCCGGTACCGCTGAGGGCGCGACGCGTGCGGTCGAGGGTCATCAGCAACGGGCTCGGTGCCGGCAAGCGCTCACCGGCCTTGAGACAGGCCTTGAAGTACTCGCCCACCTCGGCCACCACCTGGCGCAGCAGCACCTGCGGCACACCGAGGACCCGCGGCGTATACGCGAGCAGGTCCAACAGATTCAGTGCCACTCGCACTTCCCGCAGCGCCACGCCGGAGTCCTGGCCGGTCATGGCCAGGCGCGGCAGATGCTGCATCAGCCGATCGAGCATCCGTATGCCCAGAAGCCGATGCTCAGACAGCGTGGCCGGTTCAGAGAGGCCGACGATGTCACGCCAGCTGAATCGGGTCAGGCGCTTGGCCGCCAGTTCAGCACCAAACGGCCGGGCGATCAGGGTCCAGATGAACGCGAACAGCAGCCCCATGGGACCGGCCAGGTTGGAGTTGGCGAAACTGAGGAAATCCGCGTCGTAAGCCCCCTGAATGCTGATGAAGGACGAGGTGTTGACCAGGGTCAACAGCATGCCCAGGTAAAATTGCGGTTTGACGGTCAGGGTACCGACGCAAATGAACGGCACGGCAAACGCCAGCACCAGCATCGGAAAGTCATGCAGATTGGGCAGCACCAGAAACAGGTAAAGGCTGGCGAACACCACCGACATCGCCGTCCAGAAAAAGAACCGGTAAATCTGTGGCGCCGGGTCGTCCATCGAGGCAAAGAAGCTACACGCCACCGCCGCCAGAATGACCGCGCTGCCGCCATCGGTCCAACCCAGCAGAATCCACAATACCGAGGCGACAATGATTGCCGTGACCGTCGACGCAGCGGAATAAAACATCAGGCCGCGATCCAGAAACGGCGTCAGCCGCCCCAGCCGCCAGTGCCGATACACCGCGCGCCAGCTGTCCTGGCTTTCGCACTGGATGGCGTATTGCAGGCTGCGGCAGTCTTGCCACAAATCGACCCACTCGCCGAGGCGGTAAATGGCATTGGAGAACAGCAATTGCTTGCGATCATCCAGCGCTTCGGGAGCAGGTTGCAGGGCCTCAAGTTGATCCTTCAGGGCTTGCCAGCGGTCGAGATCGGCATCCTTGTGCCCGAGCCATTCGGTGGTGGCGGTCAACAACGGCGCGAACTTGTCCACAAGCTCGGGAGTGCGCCGCTCCAGGGCGTAGAGTGCGTCGTCGAGGGCATCGATCACTGGCAGCAGGTGAATCATCCGTCCGCGCAACTCCTTGGTGTTGCGCACCGTCTGTGGACGCGAGCCTTCGTGGGGCAACTGACCGATCATCAACTCCAGGGAGTTGAACGTGGCAACCATCGATGCACGCAACGCACTGACCTCTTCAGGCTGCACGTTGCGGCTGAGGAAGCGCAGGCTGTAGGTCGATGCATCGGCAAACCATTTGCTCACAGAATCATTGAACACCGGCGCCAGACGCCGCGGCCAGAACATGGCACCGACCACCGCCGCCACGGCGATGCCGAGAAAGATTTCTTCGGTCCGTGCTTCGGCCACGTCCCACACCCCCAGCGGATTATTCACCACTGGCAGGGCGATCAACGGCAAGGTGTAACCGGCGAGCATCAAGGCGTAGTTGTTGGCGGTGCGCAAATGCAGGGACAGAAACAGTAGCGTGCCGGTCCACAGGGCAATCACTACCACCAACACATACGGGCTCTGCACGAACATCGGCACGAACAGAACCGCCGCCGCAGCGCCGATAAAGGTGCCAACCGCCCGGTACAACGCCTTGGAACTGGTAGGGCCGAGAAACGGACTGGAAACGATGTACACCGTGGCCATCGCCCAGTATGGACGCGGCATTTGCATGAGCAGGGCGATATACAGCGCGATCATCGATGCAGCGAATGTACGCACGCCGTAGAACCAGTCCCGCGCCGGTGGCATGCCAGAGAAAAATCCGTTCAAGAAATGGCCACCGATGGCGGCGTGGCCGCTTCAAAAGCTCTCAGTACCCGCAGCGTAGCTTCCAGATCACTCTGATCAATGCCCCCAAGTACTTCGTGGCGCAAGCGCACCAGCTCCACTTCGACCGCCTGTACCAGGTCCCGGCCGGTTTCGGTCAGGCTCAGGCATTTGGCGCGGCGGTCCTGTGTGTCTTCGGTGCGGCAAACGTAACCGTCATGGCACAGCTGATCGAGCAAGCGTACCAGCGAGGGGCTCTCCATCCCGGCGGCCTGGGCCACCGTCACCTGGCGCACGCCCTCACCCAGACGCCCGATCATCAACAGCGGAACGGCGCAGGCTTCGGAGATTCCATAGTTGACCAGCGTGGTCTGGCAGATTTTGCGCCAGTGCCTGGCGGCCACCACCATGGCGCTGCTGATGTTCATCTGGAGAACGTCGAGGTTATTCGGCACGAGGGAAAATACACACTGTTAGTTTGCTAACTATCAATATCGCACTGGAGGGGATTTTCCGTCAAGTTTTGATACAAATCCGTAACAGCAACCTGCAAAGAGCCATCAACGTTTCCTGGCACGCTCATACACTTCACTGTGTTCGCGCTTTCCTACTGCGACGACAGAAACGACGACGCGCTCATCTATTACCTCGTAGACGAGTCGATATCCCGATGACCTCAATTTGATTTTGTAGCAGTCAGGCATGCCATGCAGCGCGTCAGACTGGATTCGAGGCAACTCAAGGCGCTCTGACAGTTTCTTTTTGAATTGCTCGCGCAGCGTGTGTCCCAGCTTGTCCCACTCTTTGCGTGCAGACGGCAAAAATTCGAGCTTATAAGTCATCCAGGGTTACCGGGATCGGCGTTTCATGACGACGAGAACGCACGATTTCCGCCAACTCCAAATCATCCAGACGTTCCATCATGGCTTCGAACACATCGGCAGGAACCATGTAACCCATGACGCGATTGTGATTGAGCACTGCGACGGGCCCTCCATGGGCGCCATTCAAAACGGCAGATGGGTTTTTCTTTAGTTCAGACACACTGACAGCCATGTTGGCCAGAACACTTTGCATAATTAAGACCTCAAATAAGGTCTTAATTCTGGTCAATTATTTTGATCAGAGCAACCTCGGTGGACCGCCGCCTATCACTTTTTACACCCCCCGCCCCTTCCTCAACATCACATCCAGCTGATCCACCACCTCAGCCCAATCCGCGTCATCGAGAATCTCTTCCCGCAGAAGTTCCGCCTGGCTCGGGCTCCAGAAAAACGCATCCGCAAGGTGCAGCTCCGGTTTGAGCGGTGAATGGGTAGCAATGAATTTATCGATGCTTTCGGCGTCATCCGGCAGGCCGAGTTGTTTGAACAGCGAAGGCAGGTTGTGGGTTGGGCTTTCCATATCGAACTCCTGGGGACCAATTCAGGGACCGCTACGCGGTCATCGCGAGCAAGCTCGCTCCCACAGGTTTTGTGATCGACACAGATCCCTGTGGGAGCGAGCTTGCTCGCGATGACGGCAGCGAAGACGCTGCAGACCTAATGACTCAACTCCCGCACCTCGGCATGCGGCACCATTTTCAGAAACTCGGGCATGTCCATACGTACCAGGTTGACGTGGTTGCCGGCCTCCAGATAGATGTCTTTCTGCCGGGTCAGCAGAGGATCGATAACCACCTCCAGCCCATAAGCCTCACCCAGCGCCGGTACGGCACCGCGCTCGCAATCTTCGAACAGATGCGCCAGGTTGCTTTCGCGGGAAACCTGCCATTCACCGCTACTGCGGACTTTGCTCAGGTCAAGGTGACGGCTGGCGGGTAGCACGGCCATCAGATAATGCCCATGGTGATCGTCGAGGATCACCGATTTGGCCACCCGTTCGGCAGGAATGCCTGCGACCCGCGCCGTTTCAAGGCTGCTGGCCGAGTGTGGGTGGCTGACGATGTCATATTCGCATTGAGCCTTTTCCAGGCTTCGCTGCACGGTTCTTGCCATACGCATGATGCACCTCGGTGTCCGCCATGACCGCTGGCAGACGATGATTAAAGCTTTGCTTGCGTAGTAAAAGTCTAGGCCCGTCAGCGCGTTCCGGCGGGAAATCCGCCCATCGGACGCCGACGGCAATTGAGCAAAATTCATACCGGCCGAGGCTCAACTAAACTGTGTACAGAATCACTCCACGACTCTCCCGGAGGGTCAAGTGAACATGCGTTGCTGTGCAGTTGCGTTGCTGTTGGCGTTGAGCGGATCGGCCTTCGCTGCCGACACGGTTGTGTTGCTGGTGCCCAACCCCGTCGGGATCTGGCTGATCACCTTCGGCATCGCCTTCCTGATCGCCGAGGCAGCCCTGCCCAATTACGGCGTGATCGGCCTGGGCGGCATCGTGATGTTCGTGATCGGCGCGGTGATCCTGTCCAATACCGAAGTGCCCGTGCCGTTGATGATCGGCCTGGGACTGGTCAGTGCGCTGTTGCTGATCTACCTGGTGGTCCACGCCCTGAAGACCCGACCGCGCCACACCGTCAGCGGTGATGCCGGGCTGGTCGGCAGCGTGACGGCGGTGACGTCAGTGCAGGCCGGCAACGCCTATGGCGGCTGGATTCATCTGCAAGGAGAACGATGGCAAGTGCTCAGCGCAACGCCGCTGCAACCCGGGCAACCGGTGCGGGTGGTGGGGCGCAAGGGCTTGCTGCTGCAAGTGGCCGCGGCTGACGCGGCGCCGGGAGGAGAATAGTCATGGGTTTGCAATTGGGTCTTGTCGCGCTGCTGTTGTTGGTCATCGCATTGGCGGGGTCGACGTTCCGCATCCTGCGCGAGTACGAGCGCGGGGTGGTGTTCCAACTCGGGCGCTTCTGGCAGGTCAAGGGCCCCGGCCTGATCCTGCTGATTCCGGCGGTCCAGCAAATGGTTCGCGTCGATTTGCGCACGGTGGTCCTCGACGTACCGGCGCAAGACGTGATCACCCGCGACAACGTTTCGGTGAAGGTCAACGCAGTGCTGTATTTCCGCGTGCTCGATCCGCAAAAGGCGATCATCCAGGTCGAAGACTTTCTGATGGCCACCAGCCAATTGGCTCAAACCACCTTGCGGGCGGTGCTCGGTAAACATGAACTGGATGAACTGCTCGCCGAGCGTGAACGGTTGAACATCGATATCCAGCAAGTGCTCGACGCCCAGACTGACGCCTGGGGCATCAAAGTCGCCAACGTCGAGATCAAACACGTGGACCTCAATGAATCGATGATCCGCGCCATCGCCAAGCAGGCCGAGGCCGAACGGGAACGGCGAGCCAAGGTGATCCACGCCGAAGGCGAACTGCAGGCATCGGAAAAACTCATGCAGGCCGCCGAAATGCTTGGCCGCCAACCGGGGGCCATGCAGTTGCGCTACATGCAGACCCTGAGCTCGATAGCCGGGGACAAGAGCTCGACCATCGTCTTTCCGTTGCCGATCGAGTTGCTCAAGGGCATGGCGGACTTGTCGTCGAAGTCCTGAAGGTTGCGAGGACGTCACTCATTGCCCGTGATTGCCGGACAGGTACAACCTCGCGCCGACACCACCGGCCTTCATCTGACGAGCGATATGCCACTGCGCCGGCAACGGTGCGAATTCGTCCGGCACGTCAGCGGTGCCGATCAACCAGATTCGTTCAGTGCCCTTGGGCAGATCGCTCAAGTGGTCCAGATACACGTCTGACGTAGTCAACGTACCGAAACCATATTCGTTCGGCCGGCTCGAAGTGCCATCGGCCCGTGGCGGGGTGTACAGCAGAGGCTGAGTTTCGGTGCGATTGTAGTAGACGTAACTCAAGTACCAGAGCATGTCGCTGGTGACGATCCGGTCCCCCGGCCGAAAATGCAGATTGACGTCTTCCACCAGCACATTGACCTGATCATGGACGTCCACCGTCGCGTTGTTTTTCAGGCCCACCAGTTCAACACCGACAAACAGCACCAGCACCGTCAGAGCCAGCACCCGGGAGCCGTTGTACAAGCGGTCGATCGCCAATGCCGCCAGCAACGGCAGGCCAAGGGCATACGCGGTGAGGTAGCGCTCGATGAATATCGGCGAAAAAAACGACACCGCAAACACCAACAGCATCGGGACAAAGGTATAGACCGCGAGCAACGCACTGCCGCGAAACACACTGCGATCACGCGCCAGCGCCACCCACGCCAACACCGGCAAGGTCAGCGGCAAGGCAATAAATACCAGGGGCGGCAAGGTTTCACCGTCGTCCTGGGTCAGCAACGACCAGACCATCGACGGTAAGGAATCCAGGCTGACGGGCAGTTCCCAGCCAACGTCGCCATTGGCCTTGAGCTGATCCACGTGCCGTAGCAGGTCGACAAACCCCGGCAACCACGGCAGATACAGCGCCACGATAGCCACATTGGCCAGCCACCAGTCACCCCGCTGGATGTGGCGCAGACGATGGCCCGGCTGCACGCGGATGATCCCCAGGTACAACCAATGGCAGAGTACGCACAGGGCCGTGAAGTAATGTGTGTAAAACGCCGCGCTCATCAGCACGACATACATCACCAGGTAGCGCCGGCACTGCGGCTTGCGGATCCAGTACACCAGCGCAATGGTTGCCCCCAGCAACCACAGGCCCAGCAGCGAATACATGCGCACTTCCTGGCTATAACGCACCGCAGTCGGGAGCAAGGCCAACAGGAAACCGGCCAATATCGCGGCACGGCGGGTGGCGAGCCGATCGACCAGCCACACCCCGAGCCCGACCGAGGCAATCCCCGGCAGGGCACTGAGGCAGCGGATGGACAATATGCCGTCGCCAAACATCGCGATCCAGCCGTGCAGCAGCATGAAGTACAGCGGTGGGTGCACGTCGTAGGCGGCGTGCACCCAGATGTCAGGTATTGAGTAACGGGCCAGCAGCAGGCTGGAGCCCTCGTCGCCCCAAATCGCGGCAGCGGTCAGATCGTAAAATCGCACCAGTGCGGCCAATACCAGAATCGGCACCAGCCAATGCTCCCGCGCCCAGCGGATCAGCGGTTGCGCGCCCCTGGCGAAACCAGGATTGGCGTGCGGTCCCTGAGTGTCGCCCATCGGCGTTTCTCTGCGCGCCTCCATTGCTTCCCCTTGCAACGTTCAGTGATCAGCCGGGTTGTTTGCGCTTCACTTTAGCGCTTCAAGCCAGGCAACGTCGATGCTGACCCACTAATGGAGCGATAGTCGGCGTCGGCGGTGGCTGCAACGTCAGCGCTGTGCCGTCTCGGCCAACGGATACACCGACTCCCAACCCCCACCCAACGCCTTGTACAACCCGACGGCCGCCAGCGACACGCCGGTCGAGCTCTCGACCCACTGCTCCTGCGTGGCCAGCAACGCCCCTTGCACGGTGAGTACGGTGACGAAATCCACCACGCCCTCAACGTACTGCTGTTGCGCGGTATCCAGGGCAATGCGGTTCTGGCGCACGGCTTCGGCCAGGCTGTCGCGGCGCAATTGGCTGGCGTTGCAGGCGGTCAGTTGGTCATCGATTTCATGCCAGGCGCGCAGCACGGTTTGCTGATAAGCGATAGCGGCTTCCTGTTGTTGTGCTTCACGCAATTGGAGCACGCCACGCAAGCGGCCACCGTCGAACAGCGGCATGCTGAATTGCGGGCCGACCCCGAACGAACGTGAACCCCAGGAGCCGAAATCGCTCAATTGCATGGCCTGGGAACCGATGTTCCCCGACAGGGTGATTCGCGGATAGAAATCGCCCTTGGCCACGCCGATGCTGGCAGTGGCGGCATGCAACCGCGCTTCTGCCTGGCGAATGTCCGGCCGACGTTCAGCCAGTTGCGAGGGCAAGCCAATGGCGACCTGACGCGGCGTTTGTGGCACCGGTGCGTCTGTGGATAACTGCGCCGCCAATGCCTGGGGCGGTTCGCCCATCAACAGGCTCAAAGCGTTGATCAGTTGCCACTGGCGCTGCTCCAGTGCGGGCAGGCGCGACTCGATGGCCGCCACCTGCGCGGCGGCTTCGGCGACATCCAGATCCGTGGCGACGCCGTTGGCCAGGCGCAGCTGTGAAAGTTTCAGGCTATGCCGGGCGACGTCGAGGTTTTGCTCCGTGACGGCCCGGGTGTTTTGCACACCGCGCAGCTGAATGTAGTCCTGGGCGATTTCGGCCAGCACCGACAGCAGCACACCGCGTCGGTCGTTCTCGGCAACTTCCAGGTTGGCATCGGCGGCTTCGGTTTCCCGCCGCACGCGGCCCCAGAAGTCCAGCTCCCAGGAGGCGGAAAACCCGGCATCCCACAGGTTGAAGGCGGATTGGCCGTTGTGGCCTGACGGGTCGTTCAAGCCTTCACCGCTGCTGCGATTGCGTCCGTAACGGCCGCTGGCGGCCGTGTTGGGGTAGCGCTCGGCGGTGATGACCTGACGCACCGCACGACTTTGCTGCAAGCGGCTGCTGGCCAGTTTCAGGTCGAGGTTGTCGGTCAGGGCGCGTTGACTCAGGGCCGAGAGTTTCGGGTCGTTGAACACCTCCCACCAGCGCTCAGTCATCGTTTCGGCGATGGCCTGGCTGGCGGCTGCCTTTGATGGTTTTGCCCATTCGGCGATTTGTGTGGTTTCGGGCTTTTGGAAATCGGGGCCGACGGTGCAGGCACTGAGGCTCATGACAAGCAAGGCACTGAACGTGAGTTGCTGCCACTGCCCTCTTCGCGAGCAAGCCCGCTCCCACATTGAAACGCATTCCCCTGTGGGAGCGGGCTTGCTCGCGAAGGCGTCAGCGCGATCAACGAAAATCTTCATCGCTGAACAACCTCTTTCGCCTTGGCGGTGGCCGTATCGATACTCGCCTCCACCGACATCCCCACCCGCAAGCGCCCGGCCAGCGCTTGTCCCGGCTCCAGCACGATTTTCACCGGTATCCGCTGCACCACCTTGGTGAAGTTGCCGGTGGCGTTGTCCGGTTTGACCGCGGCGAACGTCACCCCGGTGGCCGGTGCGATGCTTTCGACCCGACCGTTGAGTGCCGCTCCGCCCAGGCTGTCGACGCGCACTTGGACAGCCTGCCCCGGTTGCACATCCGTCAGTTGGGTCTCCTGGAAATTGGCCATCACGTAAGCCTGCGCCAGCGGCACCACCGCAAGGATTTTGCTGCCTGGTGTGACATAGGCGCCGACCCGTACCGCGCGTTCGCCGACCATGCCGTCCTGTGGCGCAACGATCCTCGTATAGGACAACTCGTAGCTGGCCATTTCCAGCTTCGCTTGCGCTCGTTTCAGGCCACCTTCGGCCGCATCGCGCTGGGCGGTGAGGATGTCCACTTGCTTGCGTTCCGCCGCCAGCACCGCCGTGGCGTTGACCAGTCGTGCGCTGGCCTGGTCGATGCGCGTTTGCGCCTGTTGTGCATTTTGCACCGTGCCGGCACCCACGCCCGCGAGGTGGTTGTAGCGATTCAATTCATGCTCGGCAAAGGCCATTTCCGCCTTGGCCGAGACCACCGAAGATTGCGCCTGGGCAATCACCGACGCCTGGCGCTCAAGGGTCGCCCGGGCGTTTTGCAGTTGCGCCCTGGCCACCAGCGTTTCGGCATCGGCGGCCTCGGCGGCTGCGCGTAGATCCCGGTCATCAATCAGCGCCAGCAACTGCCCGGCCTTGACCTGCTGGTTGTCCTCGACCAGCACTTGCTTGATAAAACCGGCAACCCGCGGCACTACCAGGGTGAAATCCGCCGAGACATAAGCATCGTTGGTGTTCTGCCGGGTACGCTTGCCAAACAGTCCGGGCATCGCCAGGTACAGCAACACGCCGACAGCCAATGCGGCGGCCACGGCAACCGCGACTTTCTGCTTTGTTTGAGTGTTCATAAAAACCTTCTGTATCAGTGGAGCATTCAGGTCGGTGCGCGCGGCGGAAAGATCCGCGTCGGCAGCCAGAAAATCAGCAGGATCAAGGTCACGGCGATACCGGCCATGCACAGGTAAAGATCAGAGGAAGTGAGCACCAGCGCTTGCTCATGCAGACGATGAGCAAGGCTTGCGCTGTCGCGCTCGGCCAGCGGCGAGTTGCCGAGGCCGTCAACCAGCATCGTCGAGTGAAAATGCAAACGTGCGGTGGTCAGCGCCTCGATCACCCCGATGGCGATAACCGCCGACAGGCCTTTGACGGTATTGAACCAGGCCGATGCGAACGGCCCTTCCATCGGGTTGATGCTGCCGGTGGACAGCATCAGCAGCGGCAACACCGCCATGGGTTGACCGAAAATCTGCAGCCATTGCAGCACATAGAAATCGTCGCGAATCCACACGGATGTCAGTTGCGATCCGCCGACGCACGACAACGCCAGCATGCTCAGGCCGATGCCCAATACCCAGCGGCAATCAACCCAGCGAAAGTTGCACAGGGCCGCCACCAACGGCAGTGCGATCAATTGCGGCAGCGCCGCCAGCAGCATGATCGGTGCGGTCTGTACCGGGCGATAACCCTGGACCTGCGCCAGGTAGCTGGACGGGATAATAATCACCGCCTGCAACACCACCAGCACGCCCGCCAGGGTCAGCAGGGCGAAAGACAAGTTACGGATGCCGAGCATCTGCATCTTGAAAAACGGCATCGGCTGCGACCACTCGCCGGTCAAAAACAGCACCAGCAGCAACAGCCCGCCACCGAGCAATCCGCAGATCAGGTTCGACTCGAACCAGTCCAGGCGATTGCCCTGCAGGATGCCGATCACCAGCATGCAGATGGCTGGAAATCCCAGCAGCAATCCGCGCCAGTTGAAGGATTTGAAGCGTTCCAGGCGCAGCGGGTCCTGGGGCAAACCATAAGCCACCGCAGCCATGGCAATCAGGCACGGCGCGATGATTTGCCAGAAGGTCCATTGCCAGCCGACATACTCGGTCCACAGCCCGGCCAATGGCGTACCCAGACCCGGGCCGAACGTCGCCGTCAGGGCATAACCGGCCAGGCCATACAACTTCACGTTGGCGGGCAGAAACCGCAGGGCCACGGTCATCAACATGGGGGGCAATGCGCCGCCCGCCAGGCCTTGCAAGGTGCGCAGCAACAGCAGGCTTTCGTAATTCGGGGCAAAGGGGCACAACACACCCAACAGGGTGAACAGGCTGATGGCGCACAGGGTGAAACGCCGCAACGAGAACGTCACCGCACACCACGGCGCAAACGCCATGGCCGCCACCGACGTCGCGGTGTAACTGGCGACCAGCCAGGTGCCCTCGTCATAGCTGATAGCCAATGCACCGCGGATGTCGGCGAGCGCGACTTTGGTCACCATCTCGTTCAGGCCCGACACCAGTACCGCCAGCAGCACGCCCACCAGGCCGACGATGATCCGCGGGCCGAAGACCGGCGAAGCGGCTGCCGTGCTGGCCGCGACAACAGGTGCCGTGGCGGTAAGGGAAGTCATGTGCTGCAAGCTCCGGAGTGGAAATACCGAAGCATTCTAAGAAGCGTGATGCCTGACGAAAATCAACTTATCGGCAGGTTATAAGTGCATTAGACGCAACAATACAAAACCCTGTGGGAGCGGGCTTGCTCGCGAATGCGGTTCATCATTCAACATTGATACTGGCTGAGCCAACGCCTTCGCGAGCAAGCCCGCTCCCACAGGGGGGATTGCGCAGGACTTCAGTCCGGTTGTGCAGCCAACCATGTTTCATCGCAGCAGGCTTTCAGCGTTTCGCGCAGCCAGCGGTGGGCCGGATCCTTGTCGAAACGCGGATGCCAGGCCTGGGTCAGCATCAGGGTCGGCAAAGGAATCGGCAGGTCGAACGAGCGCAGTTTCAATCCCAGTCGACGCACGCTCAGCAGGGCTTCCTTGGGCACTGGCAGAATCAGGTCGGAATCGGGTAAGGCAAACATCGCCGCATGAAAGCTTGGCGCGATCACCGCCACCCGCCGCTCCAGACCCAGGGCATTGAGTGCGGTATCGATCGGCCCCCGGGCAATGCCGCGCCGGGACATGCTGATATGGGAATAACCCGCATACCGCTCCGCCGTGATCTCTTCGTCCAACAGCGGATGGTCCTCGCGTACGAGGCCGACGAAGTGGGTGGAAAACAGGTTCTGAACCTTCACTTCCGGGGTCAACGGCCGTGTGTTGCTGACGCTCAGATCGATCCGCCCTTCACGCAACGCCTCATCATCACCATCGCCTTCCGGGACGAAACGCAATTCGCAATGCGGTGCCTGCCGGTCGAGGGTGTCGAACAGCTTGCCGCCGTAGACGCCGACAAAGAAGTCGTTGGCCCGAATACTGAACCGCCGCCGCAGCGAACGCAGTTCCACCACATCGGCCGAACGAAACAGCAACCCGGCCTGCTCCACCACACTGCGCACCTGCTCGCGCAATTCCAGTGCCTTGGGGGTCGGCACCAGGCCACGGCCGGCGCGCACCAGGATCGGATCGCCAATGGCTTCGCGGATGCGCGTCAACGTCCGGCTCATGGCCGCCGGGCTCAGGTTCATCCGCCGCGCCGCGCCCACCACACTGCCCTCGTCGAGCAAGGCGTCGAGGGCGACCAGCAGGTTCATGTCCGGGAGTTGCATGCAGGGCACTCATGGCCGATCAGAATTGATCCAAGTGCAATGCTAGCAGAACAAAAGATCGCAGCCTTCGGCAGCGCCTGCAGAGGACTGCGATCTTTTGATTTCCAATCAGCGCTGCATCCCCCAGCGCTTCACCGTCACCCGCTCCAAGGAATCAAACACCAGATTCTCCACCAGCAACCCAATCAGAATCACCACCGCCAGGCCGGCAAACACCTTGTCGGTGTACAGCTCATTGCGATTCTGAAAGATGTACCAGCCCAACCCGCCCTTGCCGCTAGTCGCGCCAAACACCAACTCGGCAGCGATCAGCGTGCGCCAGGCAAACGCCCAGCCGATTTTCAACCCGGCGAGGATCGACGGCAGCGCCGCAGGGATCAGGATGAACAGCACAAAACGCATGCCCTTGAGGCCGTAGTTGCGCCCGGCCATGCGCAGGGTTTCCGAGACGCCGAGAAACCCGGCGTAGGTGTTCAGCGCCAAGGCCCAAAGCACCGAATGCACCAGCACGAAAATCAGGCTGTTCTGCCCCAGGCCGAACCACAACAGCGCCAGCGGCAATAGCGCGATAGCGGGTAACGGGTTGAACATCGAAGTCAGGGTACTGAGCAAGTCGCGACCGAATTGCGTCGACACCGCCAGCGTCGTCAGGGCGAATGCCAGGACGATGCCGATCAGGTAGCCCTTGAGCAGCACCACCAGGGAGATCCACACCTTGCCCAGCAATTCGCCGCTGAGCAGGCCGTCGTACAGCGCGTGAGCGGTTTGCACAAAACCCGGCAGCAGCAGATCGTTGTTCTGATAGCGCGCAACGGCTTCCCAGAGCACCGCGAGCAACACCAGGATCAGGCTTTTACGCAACCAGCCCTGTTGCCACAGGCGTTGCCCAAGGGGTAGTTCACGCTCCAGCGGCACGCTGGTCAGTGGTTGCAAAACCGTTTCGAACGCTTCACGCGGGGATGATAAATGGCTCATCGGGCCCTCCTCTCAACTGGCTCAATAAGCGATGCGGATGTCAGCGAAATCCAGCTCATGCCTGGCTTGCGGTGATTGACCTTCGTCGAACAACAGCCGGTGAATGCGGCGCGCCGATTCCTGAAACGCCACACCGCCGAGGCTGTGCAAATCGTATTGGTGGCTGTGCACTTCCGCCCGCACTCGCCCCGGATGCGGTGACAGCAACAGAATGCGGTTGCCCACCACCAGCGCCTCTTCGATGGAGTGCGTGACGAACAGCAGCGTGAAGCGCACCTCTTCCCAGAGCAGCAGCAGTTCCTCCTGCATCTTGCGTCGGGTCAGCGCATCGAGGGCGGCGAAGGGTTCGTCCATCAGGAGGATTTTCGGCTGCATCGCCAGCGCCCGAGCGATGGCGACCCGAGCCTTCATGCCACCGGACAAGGTGTGCGGATAGGCATCGGCAAACGCCGCCAGACCGACCTTGTCCAGGTAGTGCAACGCCCGCTCTTCAGCCTTTTTGCGCTTGAGGGTTTTCGAGGCCAGCAGCGGAAACATCACGTTCTGCTTGACGGTTTTCCACGGTGGCAGTTGATCGAACTCCTGGAACACCACGATCCGGTCCGGCCCCGGCGCATCGACGCGCCGGCCTTGCAGACGGATCTCGCCTTCCACTGGCTGGATGAAGCCGGCGGCGGCCTTGAGCAACGTCGACTTGCCACAACCGGACGGCCCGAGCAGGACAAAGCGGTCCGCCGGATCGATCTCGAAACTGACTTGATGGGTCGCCCGCACCACCCGCTGCGGCGTGCGGTACTCGAGGCTGACGTTATCGACCGACAGCAGCGCCTGGGCTGCCGCGATCGGATTGCTGACCGTGTGGCCTTGCAAAGGGGCGTTCATGGCGGTCAGCTCCCTTGCAGCGGCTTGGCGTCCTGGAAGAAGTAATCCTTCCACGAGTCCGGTTTGTTTTTGATCGCGCCGACCCGGTAGAGAAACTCGGCCAGTGGATACGTGTTTTTCGGTGTGACGCTGAATTCGAACTGCGGGTTGTCGATGATTTTCAGCAACGCGGCGCGGTCGATTTTCGCCTTGGTCACGCGGATGTAAGTGTCCGCTGCCGCGCCTTTGTCGTTCTGCGCAAACTGTGCGGCTTCGGTCAGCGCTTCGATGAAGGCTTTGTAGGTTTTCGGGTTTTCGTTGCGGAATTTCTCGGTGGCGAACAGCACCGTCGGCGAGTTCGGGCCGAGCAGGTCATAGGTATTGAGCACCACGTGCACATTGGGATTGGCCAGTTCCTGATCCTGGAACGGCGGGTTGGAGAAGTGCCCGCTCAGCTCCGTGCCGCCAGCCACCAGCGCCGCCGTGGCGTCGGGATGCGGAACGGCGATGGTGTACTTGTCGAGGCGGTTGAATTCCGTGTCGCCCCATTGTTTGGCGGCCGCGTATTGCAGGAAGCGCGACTGCACCGACACGCCCACCGCCGGCACCGCGATGCGGTCCTTCTCGGTGAAATCGGCAATGGTTTTGACCTTGGGGTTGTTGCTCACCAGGTAATACGGAAAGTTGCCGAGGGAAGCCACGGCCTTGACGTTCTGCTTGCCATGGGTGCGGTCCCAGATGGTCAACAGCGGGCCGACACCGGCACCGGCAATATCGATGGAGCCGGAAAGCAGCGCATCATTGACCGCCGCGCCACCGGAGAGCTGGGTCCAGTCGACCTTGATGTCGATACCTTCCTGCTTGCCGTATTTCTCGATCAGGTTTTGATCGCGCACCACATTGAGCAGCAGGTAAACGATGCCGAACTGTTCGGCGATACGGATTTCACCTTCGGCATGGGCCACGGTCGGCGCCACCAGGCTGCCGGCGATCAGGCTAAAACCCAGGCCGATGGCGGCGGCCAGGGGTGCAAAGGGCAGACGTTTGGACATGATCAATTCTCCGGCAATTCAGAAAGGCGTGTCGCCCTGGATGGTGGTGCGATACAGCTTGCGGCGCAGATGGCTGGGGCATCCGGCGGCGAGGTGAATCAGCGAACGGTTGTCCCAGAACACCAGGTCATGGGGCTGCCATTGATGGCGGTAGATGTTTTGCGGCAGCACGCTGTGGGCGTAGAGCTCGGCCAACAGTTGCTGGCTCTCGTCTTCCGGCAGGCCAACGATGCGGGTGGTGAACCCCTCGCTGACGAACAAGGCCTTGCGGCCGTTTTCCGGGTGTGTGCGCACGACCGGGTGGACGACCTCCGCGACCTGGGCCAGTTGCTCCGGGGTCAGGGTCGGGCGCCAGTTGCCTTCGAATTTAGTCTCGCTGTAACGCGCCGTGTAGGAGTGCGCCGCCGAGCGACCTTCCACCGCTTTGCGCAACGCGAGCGGCAGGTTGTCCCAGGCTTTGTGCATGTCGGCGAACAGTGTGTCGCCGCCCTCCGATGGCAGCTCCTGGGCATGCAGCATCGAGCCCAGGCTCGGCAGTTGTTTGTAGGAGAGATCGGAATGCCAGAACTTGCCGGCGTCGCCCAGGCCGATGTTCTGGCCGTTTTCGACGATGTTGGAAACGATGAGGATTTCCGGGTGGTTCGCCAACAGGAACTGCTTGAGCACGTGGATCTGCAACACGCCAAAACGACGGCTGAAATCGATGTGCTGTTCAGGGGTAATCCGCTGGTCGCGGAACACCACCACATGATGGTCCAGATGCGCGCGGTGAATGCGCGCGAAGTCCTGATCACTGATCGGGCGGGACAAATCGAGGCCGAGGATTTCGGCGCCCACCGCTCCGCTGAACGGACGGATTTCAAAGAATTGTGGCGCGATACTTGGCGAAGCTGAAGCTGCAGACATAAATCACTCCCACGCACGGCACGCTCAAGGGCGCGCGCGTCGATCAGAAACTCACGGAGGTCCCGTGTTGGTTCGTGTCGTGCGGCGCGCCGATTGGTCGGCAGGTACGCAGGGGATTGACTTTATAGATATAAGAATTGAAATTTAAATACCGTTAACGAATAACGATATGGCGATTGTTTAGGCCCGATGCCGGGTGGCTGGTGACATTTTTGTCACTCTTTGGCGGATTGGGGTTTTCGGATCGGAAGACGCATAGATTGAGCGGACGCCTTCGCGAGCAAGCCCGCTCCCACATTTGATCTTCAGCGACCACTTATTTTGTGCCTGGCAGAAATCCAGTGTGGGAGCGGGCTTGCTTGCGAAGAGGTCGTCAACCGCGCTGCAGGACTAGCGCTCGTGCAGCGCCTCGGCCCGAGCACGGATGATCGGCTTGAGCAGGTAGCTGAGGACGGTCTTTTTGCCGGTGATGATGTCCACGGAAGCCACCATCCCCGGAATGATCAACAAGGGTTTTTCGTCGGTGCCCAAGTGGCTGCGTTCAGTACGCAACTTGATCACGTAGTAGGTGGTTTTCTTGTCTTCGTCGGTGATGGTATCGGCGCCGATCTGCTCCAGCCTGGCCTTCAACCCGCCGTAGATGGTGTAGTCATAAGCGGTAAATTTCACCGTCGCTTCCTGCCCCGGATGCAAGAACGCGATGTCCTGCGGGCGGATCTTCGCCTCGACCAGCAAGGTGTCGTCCAGCGGCACGATTTCCACCAGGTCGCTGCCCGGCTGGATAACCCCGCCGATGGTGTTGACCAGCAACTTGTTGACGATACCCCGTACCGGCGAAGTGACCAGCGTACGGCTGACCCGGTCTTCCAGGGCCTTGCCGGTGGCTTGGGCCTTGTTCAGATCGGTACGTGCTTCATTAAGTTGGGTCAGGGCTTCGCTACGGAACTTGCCACGGGTTTCGTCGATCTTGCGTTGCACTTCCTTGATCGCCGATTCGGCTCGCGGGATCGCCAGTGTGGTGGCGTCGAGCTGGCCACGGGTCTCCGCTTCGGCACGCCTGAGGCGCAGGACTTCCACCGGCGATACCGCGCCCTGGGCCACCAACGGCTCGGACATGTTGATTTCCTGACGCTGGAAGCCCAATTGCTGGCGATACTGCGCCTGCTTGGAAGTGAATTCGCGCAGCTCTTGCTGGCGCTGGATCAACTGTTCCTGCAAGCCGCCAATCTCGTCGTGCAACTGCTGGCGACGGCTGATATAGAGCGACTCTTCACTCTTGGCCTGACCCGGCACGGCTTTGAGCACATCTTCGGGGAAGTTCAGCGGACGATCTTCGACCTCGGCGCTCAGGCGTTCGACCCGCAGCAGCATCGACAACCGATCGGCCTCGGTTTCACCGACGTTCGAGGCAAATCGCGTGTCGTCCAGGCGAAGCAGCGATGCGCCGGCCTCGACAATCTGGCCTTCCTTGACGAACAGCTCGGAAACGATACCGCCCTCAAGGTTCTGGATTTTCTGAATCTTCGACGATGGAATCGCCTTGCCATCGCCCTTGGTCACTTCGTCGATGACCGCGAAGTTGGCCCAGAGCATCAGGAACACGAAGAAAGCGATGATCGCCCAGATCGTCAGCCGCACCACACGCGGCGCATCCTCGATCAGCGCCTTGTTGACCTCCGGCAGCGGCTGGCCCTGCAGCGATGCAGTGCCTTTGAAATAGCGACGTATCGAATCCTTACCCGACTTAAGCAACACTGATCTGCCCCTTCTTCAACGCTTCCATCACCGCGGCTTTCGGGCCGTCGGCGAGAATCTGCCCGCGGTCGATCACGATCAGCCGATCCACCAGCGACAACAGCGATGCCCGGTGCGTCACCAGCACCATGGTCTTGTTTTCGATCACCGCCGCCAGGCGTTGTTTGAGGCGTTCTTCACCGGTGTTGTCCATGGCGCTGGTCGGTTCGTCGAGCAGCAGGATCGGCGGGTTGAGCAACAATGCACGGGCCAGGGCGACGTTCTGCCGTTGACCGCCAGAGAGGTTCTGCCCGCGCTCGCCGACTTGCAGCTCATAACCCTGTGGATGCAACCGCGCATACTCGTGAACACCGGCCAGCTCTGCCGCTTGCAGTACCAGCTCATCCTCGACATACCGCGCACCGGAAACCAGGTTGTCGCGCAAGGTGCCGGCGAGCAGCTGAATGTCCTGGGGCACGTAGCCGATGTTGTAGCGCAGCTCGCTGACGTCGATCTGGCGGATATCCACACCATCGACCAACAACGCGCCGTCATCCGGCTGATACAGCCCCACCAGCAGTTTCGCCAGCGAACTCTTGCCCGAGCCGCTTCGGCCGATGATGCCGACTTTCTCGCCGGGACGAATCGACAGGTTGATGGTCTTCAGCGCCAGGTTCTGCTGTTGCGGGTAGGTGAAGCTGAGCTGGCGGCACTCAATGGCGCCTTGCAGCACCTTGCGGCTGAGCGGACGCTCTTCGAAATTGCGTTCCTGGGGCAGCTCCATCATTTGGTCGACCGAGGTCATGGTCACCCGCGCCTGCTGATAGCGGGTCAGCAACCCGGACAACGACGCCAGCGGGCTGAGCGCACGACCACTGAGCATATAGCAGGCAATCAGGCCGCCCATGCTCAGGTGACCGTCGATGATCTGGTACACGCCGAAGACGATCATGATCACCCCGGCCAGTTGCTGGATCAGCAAGGTGATGTTCATCGCCAGGCCGGACAGCATCTTCACCCGCAATTCAAGGCGACTGAGGGTGCCGATGGTCTGTTCCCACTGATACTGGCGTTCGCTTTCGGCGTTGTTGACCTTCACCGCATCCAGGCCGGCCAGGGTTTCGATCAGGCTCGATTGGCGCTCGGCTCCCAGTGCCATGGTCCGCTCCATGGTCGCCACCAGGGGTTTCTGCAACGCATAGCCGATGGCCAGGGCAATCGGGAAGGCCAGCACCGGTATCCACACCAGGTGCCCGCCGAGGATCGCGATGACGATGAAAATCAAAATGGTGAACGGCAGGTCGATCAGGCTGGTGAGGGTCAGCGAGGCGAGAAAGTCGCGCAGGCTCTGGAACTCATGAATGTTCTGGGCAAAGCTGCCGACCCGTGCCGGCCGGTATTTCATGGCCATGCCGACGATACGCTCGAACAGCGTGGCCGAGATAATCAGGTCGGTTTTCTTGCCGGCCAGATCCAGACACAGGCTACGCAGGCTTTTCAGGATCAGGTCGAAGAGGTAGGCGCCAGTGATGCCGAGTGCCAGCACCCATAGCGTCGCTTCGGCCTGGTTCGGTACGACGCGGTCGTAGACGTTCATCACGAACAACGGCGCGGCCATGGCAATGATGTTGATCAGAAAACTGGCAGCGATGGCGTCGATGTACAACCAGCGCGAACGCTTGAGGGTGTCGCGGAACCACGAGCGCGCACGCGGGATCAGCGTGCCGTGATTGACGTCGAATTTATGCTGGGGCTGGGCGAAAAAGACTTTGCCGGTGTAGTCGTCGGCCAACAGCTCACGGCTGACCAGAGACTCGCCGCCATCGCTCTCGCTGAGCAGAACCCGTGCCTGAGCTTCGCCTTGCCAGCCGAGCAGGACGGTACTGCGACCGTCCTTGAGCAACAACAATGCCGGCATGGCAATCGCCGGAATATCCTCCAGCTTGCGTTGCAGCACCCGACCTTGCAGCCCCGCGCGCGCTGCCGCGCGAGGCAGCAAATCGACACTCAAGCGCTGCTCGGGCAATGGCAGGCCGGTGGTCAGCATTGCCGCGCTGGCAGGCTTCTGGTGCAGCATGCAAAGAGCGAGCAGGCCATCCAGTAACGGATCGTCATGCAACGCGCGCGGATCATGAATGAGTTGAACCCGACTGACTTCTGATTCCACGCTCGGCACTCTTGGCTAACAATTGAATAATGAAGGTCTTGCTCAATTCATACCGGGCAATTGGACCTTGGGCTTCACATCGTTTTGCACAACGGATGCCAATGGTGCGACCACTCCCTGGCTCTTGAGCAATTCGCCCATGGTCGCCTTGAGACGGTACTGAGTAAATAACTGAATATTCTTGATCTCCGCCAGGCGGCGAGAGGAGGTGAACAGTTCGTTCTCACTGTCGAGCAAATCGAGCAGGGTGCGCTCGCCGAGGCTGAACTGGCGCTGGTAAGCGGTACGCACGGCGGTGCTGTGATCGACGTATTGCTGGGCGATCGGCACCTGCGCGTTGGCGTTGTTCAGGGCGTTCCAGGCCAGGCCCAGCTCTTCATTCAATTGGCGCAGGGCATTGTTGCGGATGTCCAGCGCCTGGTTCGACAGGTAGGACTTGGATTCCAGATCGGCCTTGTTGCTGCCGCCGGAATACAAATTGAAGCGCATGCGCAGCATGGCTTGCCATCCGTTATCGTGGCCGTTCTGACCATCAATGTCGTTGTCCGCGGTGCGGCCCAATTCAGCATCGAAGCGTGGGTAGAAGGTCGACTTGGCCGTGTCGTACTGCTTCTCGGCCGCGGCGACATCGGATTCGGCCGAACGCAGGATCGGACTGTTTTCCAGCATCTGCGCACGGGCTTCATTCAGGTTGGCCGGCATCAGCGCCATGAAGTTCGCCGGGCGCTCCAGTTGATCGGGCATTTGACCAACAGCAGAGAGGTAGTTGGTTTCGGCGTCAGCCAGATTGGTCTGTTCGGTGATCAGGTTATTGCGCGCCTGGGCCATCCGCGCCTCGGCCTGGTCGAGGTCAGCCCCACTGCCGACGCCACGCTGGGTGCGCAGCTGGATCTGGTCGTAGATGCGTTGGTGGCTCTTGAGGTTGTCCTCGGCCAGACGCACGAATTCGCGGCGGGTCAGCACGTCGAGATAAACCTGGGCCACGGTCAGCCCGGTACGCTCGGAAGTACTCAGCAGCGAGTAAGCGCGTGAGTTGACGACGGCTTGTTGACGCCCCACTTCGCTGGACGTCGCAAAACCGTCAAAGACCATTTGGGTCAGTCGCAGACTCGATTCACTGCGATTCAGGGTTTCCCAGTGATTGTTGCTGCCGTCCGTGCGCGTAGTCACGCTATCGGTGCCTTCACGACCGTAACCTCCCAGCAGGTCGACCCGTGGCAGGTATCCACCTTTCGCTGCCTTCAATTGATAATCCGCAGCCAATCTGCTGTTGACGCCTGCCTGGACCTCCGGATGGACGTCCAGCGCTTGTTGCATGGCTTCTGGCAAGGATTGCGCCTGGGCGAAAGACGCGGCGAGAGCGAAAGGTAGAGCCATGAACAGAGGCGAACGCATTGTAGGAATTTCCCAGAACTTCTTGTCTTGAATCACAGCAAAAGAACGTGCTGCGTCGGAAGATGGCAAGCGGAATGACCGTATGTCGGAAAGCTCAAAAAGCGGAACTGGATCACATACCGAGGACAGGTCACCACTGAAATATCAATGTGACATTACTGGGACGATTGTTTAGGATGGCTCCGAGAAGGTCAATAGTTTGGCATAAAGTTAATAACTAAAAATTCTAGCCAAATTATTGACGAATTTATGCGTCAAACTTGTGCGCTCATTTTGCAATGTACGTCCAGACTGGTCGGCGCAGGCGCCATCAGCTCTATGGAAGTCAACTGAACGTGACACCCCGGAGAGTCTTCAATGAGCAGTGTTGTTGCCATCGTCAAAAGCATTGTCGGTCAGGTTTTCGTGGTGTCCCCAGAGGGCGTCCGCCGTGTTCTCGTTGAAGGCGACAAGCTGTTCGCCGGTGACCGGATCGATACTGGCCTTTCCGGTGCCGTGTCCCTGGAACTGGCCGATGGCCGCACACTCGATCTGGGCCGTGACACCCAGTGGAGCGCTGACGCCCCTGACTCCGGCACTGATCTGGCAGCCGCCACTGCGCAAGCCGCGCCGTCCGTTGAAGAACTGCAGCAAGCCATTGCCGCCGGTGCCGACCCGACCAAAGACCTTGAAGCCACCGCCGCCGGCCCGACGGCCGCAGGTTCTGGCAGTGCCGTCGGTGGCGGTCACAGCTTCGTGATGCTCGACGCCACTGCTGGCCGCGTCGACCCGACCATCGGCTTCCCGACCGCGGGTATCAACTCTGCTGCGCAAACCACTCAGGACACCACCGGCGGCCAGACCACCAGCACCACCGCCAACGCCCTGCGCGAGTCGACCCTGAGCCTCAGCGCCACGCCAACCATCACTGAAGCCGGTGGCGTGCTGGTGTACACCGCGACCCTGACCCAGGCACCGCTGAGTGACCTGACCATTACCTTGTCCAACGGCGCGGTGATCGTGATTCCCGCGGGCGCAACCACCGGCACCGTCAACGTGCCATTGGCTCCGAACGACACTGTTTATAACGACGCGACCCAGATCGACGTAACTGTCACCGGCACCAACGGCGGTAGCGGCATCACTGTGACGCCGCCGACCACCCCGGCCGCGACCTTGGTCACCGACACCGTCGACACCACCACGGTCACCCTGACGGCTGGCAACACCGTCACCGAAGGTGGCCAGATCACCTACACCGCAACGCTGACCAATCCGGCACAGACGCCGGTGACCGTCACCCTGTCCAACGGCGCGGTCATTACCATCGAAGCGGGCAAAACCACCGGCACTGTCGTAGTCGATACCCCGGCCAATGATGTTTACGTCAACGGCAGCACCGTCAGTACCACCATCACCGGTACCACCGGCGGCAACTTTGAAAACCTGGTGTCGAGTAAAGAGCCAGCGCTGACGTCCATCACTGACTCGATCGACAACACCACTGTCACCCTGTCCGCGACTCCAACCGTGTCGGAAACCGGCGCAATTACTTATACCGCCAGCATCATCGACGCCCAAGGCAACCCGGTAAAAGTGACAGGCTCAGACGTTATCGTTACGTTGGCCAATGGCGAAACGATCACCATCCCTGTCGGCCAGTCCGGTGCCAGCATCAACGTCAACGCGCCGAACGATGTGTACACTGGCGCGGCACCGATCAAGACCGAAATTACCACCACAAGCGGTGGCAACTTCGAAAACCTTGGCGCCGACAAAACGCCGGTCGAGACGACTGGCACCGACAGAATTGACGACACCGCCGTCACCCTCACCGCATCGCCAAGCACCGTTGAAGGAGGGCCGATCACCTACACCGCTACCATCACTGACGCACAGGGCAACCTGGTGAAAGTGACTGGTTCTGACGTGGTCGTAACCTTGGCCAATGGCGAAACGATCACCATCCCTGTTGGTCAGTCCGGCGCCAGTATCAACGTCAACGCGCCGAACGATGCGTACAACGGCGCTGAGCCGATCAAAACCTCGATCACTGGCACCACCGGCGGCGACTTCGAAAATCTGGGTTCAAACAAGACGCCGGTTGAAACAACGGTTACCGATAAAGTCGACACCACCACGGTGACGCTGAGCGCAACGCCGAGCGTGGACGAGAACGGCACCATCACCTACACCGCCACCCTGACCGATGCCCAGGGCCAGCCGGTCACCGCGCAAAACGGTCCGGTCACCGTGACCCTCGACAGCGGCAAGGTGATCACCATCGCTGAAGGTCAGAGCGCCGGCAGCTTGCCAGTGACCGTCGGCAATGATGTCTACAAAGGCCCGACCACGGTCACCGAGTCCATCAAGGACGCAGCCGGCGGCAACCTCGAAGCGATCAACCCGGTGAAGACGCCGGTTACCACCACGGTCACCGACGTCAACGACACCACCACCGTGACCCTGAGCGCCACCCCAAGCGTGGACGAGAACGGCACCATCACCTACACCGCCACCCTGACCGATGCCCAGGGCCAACCGGTCACCGCGCACAACACGCCGATCACCGTGACCCTCGACAGCGGCAAGGTGATCACCATCGCCGTCGGCCAAAGCTCTGGCTCCCTACCGGTGACGGTCGGCAACGACGCCTACAAAGGCCCGACCACGGTCAGCGAGTCCATCAAGGACGCGACTGGTGGCAACCTTGAAGCGATCAATCCGCTGAAGACCCCGGTGACCACCACGGTCAATGACGTCAACGACACCACCACGGTGACCCTGAGCGCGACGCCGAGCGTGGACGAAAACGGCACCATCACCTACACCGCCACCTTGACCGACGCCCAGGGCCAGCCGGTCACCGCGCACAACACGCCGGTCACCGTGACCCTCGACAGCGGCAAGGTCATTACCATTGCCGTCGGCCAAAGTTCTGGCTCCCTGCCAGTAACCGTCGGCAATGACGTTTACAAAGGCCCGACCACCGTCACCGAGTCGATTAAATCGGCCGACGGCGGCAACCTCGAAGCGATCAACCCGGTGAAGACCCCGGTCACCACCACCGTCACCGATGTCAACGACACCACCACCGTGACCCTGAGCGCCACCCCGAACGTGGACGAGAACGGCACCATCACCTACACCGCCACCTTGACCGATGCCCAGGGCCAACCGGTCACCGCGCAGAACGGTCCGGTGACCGTGACCCTCGACAGCGGCAAGGTGATCACCATCGCCGAAGGTCAGAGTTCCGGCTCCTTGCCAGTGACCGTCGGCAACGACGTCTACAAAGGCCCAACCACCGTCAGCGAGTCCATCAAGGACGCAGTCGGCGGCAATCTCGAAGCGATCAATCCGGTGAAAACGCCGGTGACCACCACGGTCACCGACGTCACCGACACCACCACGGTGACGCTGAGCGCGACGCCGAGCGTGGACGAAAACGGCACCATCACCTACACCGCCACCTTGACCGATGCCCAGGGTCAACCGGTCACCGCGCAGAACGGTCCGGTCATCGTGACCCTCGACAGCGGCAAAGTGATCACCATCGCCGTTGGCCAGAGTTCCGGTTCCCTGCCGATCACCGTCGGCAACGACGCCTACAAAGGCCCGACCACCGTCACCGAGTCGATTAAATCGGCCGACGGCGGCAACCTCGAAGCGATCAATCCGGTGAAGACCCCGGTGACCACCACGGTCAATGATGTCAACGACACCACCACGGTGACGCTGAGCGCCACGCCGAGCGTGGACGAGAACGGCACCATCACCTACACCGCCACCCTGACCGACGCTCAGGGCCAACCGGTCACCGCGCAGAACGGTCCGGTCACCGTCACCCTCGACAGCGGCAAGGTGATCACCATCGCCGTTGGCCAGAGTTCCGGCTCCCTGCCAGTAACCGTCGGCAACGACGTCTACAAAGGCCCGACCACCGTCACCGAGTCCATCAAGGACGCAGTCGGTGGCAACCTCGAAGCAATCAACCCGGTGAAAACGCCGGTCACCACCACGGTCACCGACGTCAACGACACCACCACCGTGACCCTGAGCGCCACGCCGAGCGTGGACGAAAACGGCACCATTACCTACACCGCCACCCTGACCGACAAGAACGGCGCGCTGGTCACCGCGCACAACGGTCCGGTGACCGTGACCCTCGACAGCGGCAAGGTCATCACCATTGCCGTTGGCCAAAGCGCTGGCTCCCTGCCGGTGACCGTCGGCAACGACGTCTACAAAGGCCCGACCACCGTCAGCGAGTCCATCAAGGACGCAGTCGGCGGCAATCTCGAAGCGATCAATCCGGTGAAGACCCCGGTGACCATCACGGTCACTGACGTCAACGACACCACCACGGTGACGCTGAGCGCGACGCCAAGCGTGGACGAGAACGGCACCATCACCTACACCGCCACCCTGACCGACGCTCAGGGCCAACCGGTCACCGCGCAAAACGGTCCGGTGACCGTCACCCTGGACAGCGGCAAGGTGATCACCATCGCCGTCGGCCAAAGCTCTGGCTCCCTGCCAGTGACCGTCGGCAACGACGTCTACAAAGGGCCAACCACTGTCACCGAGTCCATCAAGGACGCCACTGGTGGCAACCTCGAAGCGATCAACCCGGTGAAAACGCCGGTCACCACCACGGTCACAGACGTCAACGACGCCACCACCGTGACCCTGACTGCAACCCCATCGGTAAGCGAGAACGGCACGATCACGTATACCGCGACCATCACCGACAAGAATGGCGCCCCTGTCACTGCACATGACACCCCGGTCACCGTCACGCTGGACAGCGGCAACGTGATCACCATCGCCGTCGGCCAGAGCTCCGGCTCCCTGCCAGTGACGGTCGGCAACGACGTCTACAACGGCGCTCCAACCGTTACCGAATCAATCAAGACTGCCAGCGGCGGCAACCTTGAAGCCCTCGGCACGGACAAGACGCCAGTGTCGACCAGCGTCAGCGACTTCAACGACACCACCACTGTCAGCATCAGCGGCAGCGCCTCGGTAACCGAAGGGCAGACTGCCTCTTATACCGTCAGCCTGACTCATCCGGCCCAGACCGAAGTGACGTTGAAAATCGTCTACAGCGGTACCGCTGCCGACGGTTCTGACTTCAGCGGTGTGTACACCGTGAAGATCCCGGCGGGTGCCAGCAGCGCCAACTTCAACCTCGCGACCATCGATGACAAGATCACCGAAGGCACCGAAAACTTCGTGGTCAAGATCGACTCGGCCACCGGTGGCAATTTCGAGAACCTGGCTGTCAGCCCGTCCAACGGCAGCGTCAGCACTTCGATCATCGACAACGATGCACCGCCAGTGCTGGACCTCGACGCCAATAACTCCAGTGGCGCCACCGGGGCCGATTACAAGGTGACGTTCAGCGAAAACACGGCCGGTCCAGGCGTGTCGATCGGCGATACCGATCTGAGCCTCACCGACCCGGACAGCACCCTGCTGAACGGCGCAACGATCGTGCTGACCAACCGTCAGGACGGCGATGCGCTGAACCTTGGCAACAGCGTCAACGGCATCACCATCAATGCCAACAGCACTAATGGCACCGTCACCCTGACCCTGTCGGGCAACGCGACGCTGGCCGACTACATGCAGCAGATCAAGAACATCACCTTCACCAACAACAGTGAAGATCCGAGTACCGTGCCGCGCATCATCACCGTGACGGTGACCGATGGCAGCAACTACTCCAACACCGCGACCACCACGGTCAACGTGGTGGCGGTCAATGACGCGCCGGTCGCCGCACCGGTCAACGTCACCGGCACCGAAGACACGCCGCTGATCCTCGGCTGGTCGACTTTCGGTGTCAGCGACGTCGACAGCCCGGCCGCCGGCCTGGGCGTAAAAATCACCCAGTTGCCGGGCGAGGGCAAACTGCAGTACCTGGACGGCTCGACCTGGAAAGATGTCGCCACCAACCAGACGTTCAGCAAGGCTGATATCGACGCCGGCAAACTGCGCTTCACGCCGGATGCCAACGAGTCGGGCGTGGACGGATATGGCGGTACCGGCCTGGGCAACAACCAGGCTGACTACGCACAGATCAAGTTCCAGCCAGCTGACGGCCAGGTGCCGGGCAACACCGGCACGATCAAGATCGACATCACCCCGGTGGCGGATGCGCCGACCCTGAGCGTTGCCGACAACAGCGTGAAGTCCACCGGGTTGATCAAGGAAGTCTGGACCGGTCTTTCGGGTCTGGGTACCAGCGGCAGCGGCGCGGACTCGACCACGCTGAAAAACGTGATCGACGCCGCTGGCACAGCGAATTCCAAAGGCACCGTGACCAACGTGCAGTCCGACGGTAGCGTGACCGCCGGCACGGCGTCGAAAACCTCCGGCCTGATCTACCTCGAAGCCGGCAAGACCTACACCTTCAGCGGTACCGGCGATGACAGCCTGTTGGTGACCATCGGCGGCAAGAACGTAGCCGCAATCACGTGGGGCGCGGGCGGCAACCTCAATGGTTCGTTCACCCCGACGACCAGCGGCTACTACACCCTGGACATCTACCACCACAACCAGAGCGGCCCGGGCAGCTATGACGTCAACCTGTCGGTCAATGGCAGTACGCCGATCGACCTGAGCAGTGCCGGCGTACCGATTTACACCGGTGTGTCGGATCTGGTGAATGCCGGTGTGACCGTGGCCGACTTGCACGGCACCAATGGCGAAGGCTACTACGACGGTTACAAACTCAATACCGGCGCCGAAGGCACCAGTGTGAAATTGTCCGCCATCACCACCGCGTTGACCGACACCGACGGCTCGGAAACCCTGAGCCTGAAGATCAGCGGCATGCCGGTCGGCTCGGTGCTCACTGACGGCGCAGGACATACCTTCACGGTCACCGCGACCAATGGCGAGGCCAACGTGACGGGCTGGAGCCTCGGCTCTCTGACCGTCACTCCACCCGCGTACTTCAACGGCCAGTTCAACCTGACCGTGACCTCGACCTCCACCGAGGCCCTGGGTGGTTCGGCCAGCAGCACTTCGCAGATTCCTGTGACCGTGTACCCGACGGTCTATAACGCCGTCACCGCCACCGCGGCCGATGACACTATCACCGGCACCGACGGCAATGACATCATGGTCGCCGACATCGGCGGCCTGACCGTAGTGCCAGGCACCAACTACAACATCGCGTTCATGGTCGACAGCTCCGGCAGCATGAGCTCCTCGTCGATCAACTCGGCCAAGGACTCGCTGACGTCGGTGTTCAATACCCTCAAGCAAAGCCTGGGCAGCAACTCGGGTACGGTGAACATCTTCCTGGTGGACTTCGACACCCAGGTCAACGAGTCGGTGTCGGTGAACCTCAATGACCCGAATGCGCTGACACAGTTGAAGTCGATTCTGGACTCGATGTCGTCCGGCGGCGGCACCAACTACGAGGACGTGTTCAAAACCACGGCCAACTGGTTCCAGAGTGCGGACGCCGTGGCCAACACCGGGGCAAAGAACCTCACGTATTTCATTACCGACGGCAAACCGACTTACTACCAGAGCGGCGAGTCGACCAACCCGACCCTGTATGGCAGCACAACACTCGATAGCCTGATCACCACCAGCAACTATCAGTTGGGTAAAGCGATCAGCCTGTTCCCCGACAGCACGCACCAGATTGACATTACCGCCTCGGGCTACGTGACGGTCTGGACCAAGAGCAGCAACGGCAACGGCAACAGCAACAGCAACAGCAACAGCAACAGCAACAGCAACGGCAACGGCAACGGCAACGGCAACGACAACGGCAACAGCAACGGCAACGGCAACGGCAACGGCAACGGCAACGGCAACGGCAACGGCAACGGCAATGGCCATGGCAACGGTAATAACTGGTCATCCAAGGACTTCGGCTATCTGCATGCCCAGGGCGACGGCACCTACGAGTTTTCGGGTCGTGACGGCGACGGCAGCAGCACCGACGGGGACACCACCAGCAACTCCGGCAGCAGCTTTACATTGCTGAGCAACCTGTCGAGTGTCGAGGCCATTGGCCTGAACAAGGATGTGACGCTCAACGACCTGAAGCCGTACGATTCGGATCAAACGCCACAAACCAACATCGACCCGAAGGATCTGGCCAACTCGATCATCGGCCACACCGAGGCGACGATGCCGGGCAACGACACCGTCAGCGGTGGCGACGGCAACGACATCCTGTTCGGCGACCTGGTGAGTTTCAACGGCATTGCCGGCGAGGGTTACCAGGCGATCCAGGCCTTCGTGGCGCAGCAAACCGGCGTGGACGTCAGCAAAATCACCACCAGCAATGTGCACCAGTACATCACCGAGCACTACACCGCGTTCGATGTGTCGGGTGCCCATGACGGCAATGACACCCTGCTGGGTGACGCGGGCAATGACATCCTGTTCGGCTCGGGCGGCAACGACAACCTCGATGGCGGCACCGGCAACGACACGCTGATGGGCGGACAGGGCAACGACATCCTGATCGGTGGTTCCGGTGGTGATACCTTCGTCTGGAAAGCGGGCGACACCGGCAACGACGTGATCAAGGACTTCAAGGCCAGCGAAGGTGACCGGATCGACCTGCGCGATCTGTTGCAGGGCGAAACCGGCAGCACCATCGACAACTTCCTGAAGATCACCACGGTCGATGGTGTGTCGTCGTTGCAAGTCAGCTCGACCGGCCAGTTCAACTCGGGCAACACCGCAGCCGCCACACCGGACGCGACGATCAAACTGGAAGGCAACAACTGGTCAAGCGCCAACCTGCACAACCTGATTGCCGGTAGCGACCCAACCATCAAGGTCGATCACAACAACAGCTGATGCAGGAAAACGGCCGCCCCTCATGGGGCAGCCGTCACGTTTGCGTCCACTGCCCGGTGACGATTTCGTCGCCGCGCCACATACTGGCATGCAGTTGACCTATGCTGCTGACAGCACGACGCTGGCTCAATTCTGAGGGATGCTCAATGTTTTACGTGCAACGCGATGCGCAGGGCCTGTTGGTACGCGTGGAACCCGCCGCCTACGCTGGGGCCACGGAAACGCTGCCGGCCGACCATCATGAAATCCAGGCCTGGTTTGCCAATGCGGCTGTGGAAAACAGCCTCAAACAGCTCAAGCAAAGTGACCTGGAAATGATTCGGGTACTCGATGACTTGATTCAGGTGCTGACCCAGAAAGGCGTGATCCGCGTCACCGACCTGCCAACAGCGGCCCAGGCCAAGCTCATGGACCGAAACCAGGCCCGTGAGGCCTTGGGTGGCTTGAGCCAATTGATCGATGACGAAGAGGCCGGGCTCATCTGACACGCCCCTTCGATCATTCCCACGCCCTGTGTGGGACCGATCACATCAACCCCAGGGCCTGGGCTCGCCGAACAACTGGCCCTGCACACCGTATAGCCCCATCTCGCGAATCACCGACAACTCGCCTTCAGTCTCGACCCGCTCGGCAATCAGCGGCAAATCGATGCTGTGCGCCGCTCGCTGGATCGCCTCGATGAACAGGCGTTTGTCACTCTCCAGATCTATGGCCCGAATATAGCTGCCATCGATCTTCAAGTACGCCAGCCCCAGCCGAGCCAGGTTGCCGATCATGCTGAAGCGCCCACCAAAACGTTGCAGGCTCAGGGAGAACCCGAGTTCGCGCAGGCGCCGGGTCAATTGCTCCAGCACCACTTGGTCTGGCAGCTGCTCTTCACCGATCTCCAGGGTCAGACGCGGGCCAAGGCTGGAATGTGCACGCAGTATCTCGAAGATTTTGTTTTGCGCCTGCGGGTCGGCCAGAGTAGCCGACGACAGATTCAACGCCAGCGACTCCTCATGCCCGCTCATTTGCTCCAACACCTGTTCGAGCATCAGCCGATCCAGGCGCGCGGTCCAGCCGAAGCGCTCCAGCCACGGCAGGAAACGCCCGGCGGGAATGGTCTGACCCTGTTCGTCGAGCAGTCGCGACAACACTTTGTAGTGCAGTACCAGTTGCGTGTCCCGGGCGGCCACTACCGGTTGGAAATACAGCTCGAAACGCCGCTGTGTCAGCGCCTGGTCGAGCATGCGATGCCAGGCGTGGTGATCGTCGCCGACACTGGCCGCAAGGCTGTGTTCGATACAAGCCCAGTTCTGCTCGCCTTGGCCTTCGGCCTGCGCCAGCGCCTGATCAGCGAGGCTGAGCACGAACTGCGGGGAGTCGCCATGAGCAAAAGGCGCCAGACCGATAGACGCCACCGCTGGCACATCGGTAGCGCCAGTTGCATGAAGACTGGCCAAGGCACTGTCCAGGTTCTGTGCCAGTTGCAGCGCCTCTTCGCGCACCAGCCCCGGTGCCAACACGGCAAATTCGCCGCCGCGGATACGGGTCACCAGGTTCTGGGTTTCCGGGTACCTGGCGCACTCGCGAGACAGTTGCTCACCGACAGCCTTGAGCACTTCATCAGTGCGCTGGCCACCGAGACGCTGGTTGAGACCGGCCAGATCCTTGACCCGCAACAGCAGCAGGTAACCGGAACTGGCCTGTTCCGGGTTGCTCACCCGCGCATTCAGTTGCATCTCGAAATAACGCCGGTTGGCCAGCCCGGTCAACGAATCCTGATAGGACTCGACTCGTAGTTTTTCACTGCGTTCGGCCTGCTCCTGGAACAGTGCCTTGAGCTTCTCGACCATCTGGTTCATGGCCTGCACAACCCGGCGAAGCTCGGGGGTGCGCGGTAGTTCCGGCAGGCTGAGGAACTCCCGGCGGGCGATGGCGTGGGATTGTTTGACCATGTAATCCAGCGGTCGCAATTGCTGACGCAGCAACAGCGCGCCGAGTACTGCACTGACCGCGCCACATAGCAGCAACCAGCCCAGGCTGCCCAACGCGCTTTGCCACAACTTGGCCAACGCGAACATCGGGTGGCTGACCACCTCGACCCGGGCAGCCTGTTCCCAGCCGCGGCTGACGATCGCATCACCACCGGCGGGCTCCAGGCCGATCAGTCTGACGAACCAGTCCGGAACGTTGTTCACCGCCGGAATGCCTGTGCGCTCAACCAGGGTCTGGTCGGTCTTCAAATCGACCACGCGGATACTCGCGTAGTAACCGCTGTCGAAAATCGAGCTGACCAGCAACTCGACCATCGCCGGGTCGTCGATGTTCGGTGTCAGGGAAAGCGCCAGCGCCGTCGCGGCGTCCTGGGCATGGGAGCGCAACTGGTTGACGTACTGAGTACGCGAGCTCTCCAGACTGACCATGAAACTGCCGGTGAAAGCGACCACCAGGAACAGACAGATAGCAATCAACAGCTGTTTGAACAAAGACATCTGAGCGCGTGCTCCTAGTTATTCGTCTCGACCGGGAATCCTTCGGCCTGCATTTTTTTCAACACATCCTGCCAACGCGAAAGGCGTTTGGTATCGCCGACCTTTTTGTTGCCCTTGGCACCCGGCAACCACAACCCTTCTGCATTGAAAGAGTAGACCGGCAGCAAATCCTTCCGTTGACTGGCTGGCTTGATTGCATCAATCAGGCTGTCGAGCACCAGGGGCTCGGCCTCCGGGCTTGAGTAGTAGGTCAGCACCATGTGCGCGCGGTTCTGAGTCAGTGCCTTGACATAGGTAATGCGCAACTTTTCACTGGCTACACCGAGGTGACGCAGGCTGAAGTACTTGGCAATAGCGTAGTCTTCACAGTCGCCGGCGCCTTTCCAGAGTGCTTCGATCGGAGTTTCCCAGTAGTCGACTTCGTGCCACAGGTCGATGTCTTCAACGTATCGCAACTGTTTATTGAAGAAGCGATTGACCACATTGAGTTGTTCCAGCTCGCCGAGCTGTTTCTGGCTGGCCAATAAGTATTGCCAATCATTAATGCGTTGCTGACCTTCTCCCAAAGGTCCGTACAATGCCTGCGCCCGCCGGCTGATCAGGGAAAAATCCCAATCGGCACTCAAGCTGCCCAGCATCACGCCTGCCAGCAGCAAGGCGCTGCACAACCAGCGTAAAATCCGGGGGATCGCTAAACTTGCCGCCAATGCGAAGCATCCAGGGTAAGCAGGAGGGAGTTGTTTGAATGGTGAAGGTTAGACCGGAAAAAAACAATGGCACGGTGAGATCACTGGCGGCGCGCTAAACTGCAAGAAAGGCACTCGTTCGCTTGTTTGACAAGCCGTCAGTCAGTCACTAGTGTCACTTGGATCCAAAAATTTTCATCAATCAGGGTGCGTTTAGTGACACAAAAGCCCAACCCTCTCAGCAGTATCAAGGTCAACGGGCCGATTCCCGCACACTCGGCACGCTCAGTGATCGAAGAAACCCTGCGCTCGGCGATTCTCGACGGGCGCATTCCCTGCGGTGCAGCCCTGCGCCAGCAAGACCTCGCCGACCTGTTTGGCGTCAGCCGCATGCCCGTACGCGAGGCATTGCGCCAGCTCGAGGCACAATCGTTGCTCAACGTGGTTGCCCATAAGGGCGCCGTGGTCGCGCCACTGGTCCAGGGCGACGCCGTGGAAACCTACGCGCTGCGCATCCTGCTGGAATCCGAAGCCCTGCGCCTCTCGGTACCACTGCTCCAGGACGAAGATCTCGAACAGGCTGCCCGTTACATCGACGAACTGGAAACGGAAAACGACTACTCCAAAATCGGCCGGCTCAATCGCCTGTTCCACATGACGCTTTACAGCCGCGCTCCCAATCGCCGGCTGTTGAAACTGGTTGAAGACGGCCTGAATGAAGAAGAGCGTTTCCTGCGTTTCAACCTGGAGGCCATGGGCTTGGGCAAACTGTCCCAGGACGACCATCAGGCACTGTTGCAGGCCGCCGAAGACCGGGACGTCGAACGCTCCGTGAAACTGCTTGAACATCACCTGAACCGAGGGGTCGAGGTCATTACGCGCTACCTCAACAGCCCTGAAGCCCAGGCCAGAAACAAATCGAAGTAACCCGCGGCGGCAATACCGGGAAGCGCACCGAACGGTGCATCCTCGCTTGCCGCACATTCCGCCGAATGTGCTCCGCGAATAATTTGATTACAAATCCCCTGCGCCCATTCCACTCTGCTCTCGCGGCGCCATACCACACCCCAACGCCCCGCCGTCTTCAAACCTGACCATTGCAGCAATTGCGTGATGCCTCAGTAATGGCGGCCGCCTCGATTTACGCCCACTCTGGGTAACCAAGACACCATAAAACGGGGGGATGCTCCGTGCGAATGGCGTAGCCCCCACCCCCAGAAACGAAGGAAGGAGCCTCATTACGGGAACGGAAGGATCGGCATCACTAGCGACCTGCTTCCACCCCTCAGACACCCCCTACGACGCCCGTTAAAAGTTACTTCGAGTGAGGTATTCACTCTTTATTTAATTCTGACCTAAATAGGCCGGAAGGAGTAACTACGCCAAAATAAAACTTATATAAAAAGTTTTATCGGAACTTATCGCCCCTCAAAAAGTTGAACATTAAAATAATGTCAAAACAACTTGATTGACACTTTATATGTGTATTAGTTTTTCTTCGCTGCCAGCAACAAGCGACAGCAACGCCTCGACTACTCGGCATCCATAGCACTTACAAAGATCAATTCGTTTGAGGTACCCGCTCGCCACAAGAAAACTTCAAGCGAACTTCCGTGCTTGATTACTGCTCACCTCAAATCACTTACAGGCTCATCCATGAAACCAACTAAAGAACGTCTGATTCAAAAAAAAGCCGAACTTAGCGAACACCCGATCTTCTCTGAAATACATTCGCTACCGGCCCTGCGACACTTCATGGAAACCCACGTATTTGCCGTATGGGACTTCATGTCGCTGACCAAACGTCTGCAACAGGAACTGACCTGCGTGCAGTTGCCCTGGTTGCCGCCGCAGGATCCCCAGGCAGCGCGGTTGATCAACGAGATCGTGCTGGGTGAGGAGTCGGATGATCGCCCGGCCCAGGGTCACTACAGCCACTTCGAGTTGTACCTGGATGCAATGCGTGAAGTCGGCGCATGCACCGTTGCCATCGAACGCTTCGTGGCTCTGCAGCAAGAGGGTGTGAGCTACGACGTGGCCTTGCAGAGCGTCAACGTCGGGCCGGCGGCCGCAAATTTCGTACGCCATACGCTGCATACAGCGCTGCATGCGCCAGGTCACAGTGTGGCGGCGGCGTTTCTGCACGGTCGCGAGAGCGTTATCCCGCAGATGTTCCAGCGCATCCTCGACGACTGGGGTATCGGCATCGAGCAGGCACCGACCTTCCGTTACTACCTCGAACGGCACATTGAGGTCGATTCCGAAGATCACGGCCCGGCGGCGGAAAAGCTCCTGTCGCGACTGATCGATAGCAACCCGCAACGGCAGGAAGATGTGTATGCCAGCGCCATCGCTGCCGTGGAAAGTCGTATTGCCTTGTGGGACGGGTTGCGCCTGAGCATGAACGAATCCGTCACGGAGGTGAGCGCATGAACGCCGCCGACTACCAATCCTTCGCCGATGCCTGGGAAAGCCGCGCGACCATCCGCACCCGCCCGCGCCGCGTGCTGGAGAACGACGACAAACTGATCTACCCCTTGAGCCGCCAACCGTTGGTGCTGAGCGAAACCTTTCTGCGCGAATGCCCGGAACAGCGCGACTTCGCCCTGGTGCAGACGCTCTACAAATTCATCAACGATGTGGTGATTTTCGAAACCGAGATCGTCGACAAAACCGCCCGCAGCATCGCCAAGAATCGCTTCGCGGTCGAGTTCCCGTTTGCCTGCCGCTACGATGCCATGACTGTCGTGGTGGACGAGGACTACCACGCATTGGTGGCGATGGATTTCATGCAACAGACCATCGCCATGACCGGTATCGGCCCCATCGAATTGCCGAATGAGATCGAACTGAGCCGAGCGATACCGGCGGCCGTGGCGCTCGCACCGGAGCATCTTCGTAGCGCCGTAGAACTGATCTGCGTGGCCATCGCCGAAAACACTGTGACCGGTGATGTCGCCGCGTTCGCCAAGGACGCCACAGTCAAGCAATCGATCAAGGGCCTGATGGCCGATCACTTGCTGGACGAGGGGCGTCACTCCGGTTTTTGGGCGCGACTGGTACGTATCTACTGGCATACCGCAAGGGCAGACGACCGCCAGTGCATCGCGCAGATCCTGCCGATCTTCATTGGCCATTACCTGACCAATGACATTCAGAAATCGTTCGACTTCCGCTTGATCGACGCGCTGCAGATCAACGACGTGGCACGCCACGCGCTCAAGAGCGAAATATCGGCACTGGCGTTCCCGATCAATCGCCATCACCCGCTGGTGGCCAACATCGTGCGGTTTTTCCACAGCAGTTCGCTGCTTGATTCGCCGTGCGTACAAACCGCCCTCAGCGACTACCTGGTTTGACGAGGAGCCCATCATGAGACGTCTCGACATCTTGCTCACCGGACAAAGCCAGGCCCTGACCGACCTGGCGCTGGAACTCGAACAACACGGTCACTCACTGACGCGGTTATCCGCACCCGGCGAAATACCGGGACATGCGGATCTACTGATCGACGACGGCACGCCGCTTCAGTTCACCATTCAGGCGCCACGACTGACATTGCAGTGGGGTCTTGGCCTGCCGCAGGCCTCAGGCCTGCCATCGCTGGACTTGTTGTGCTGCCATGGCTCAACGCTGCTGACTCGAGTACCCATCGCCGATGAACCGTCGGGTAACGGCCAGGCATTGCGTATGCAGGCCATGACAACACTGGTTGACCATGTTGCGCTGCTGGTCAGCCGCTATTCGCGGGATGCCGACTATTTTCGACTCGCCGAACCTGCGGTACCTGCCCACTTCGAGCGCATCGAGAGCCTGCGGTTCCTGGACAACCTCGCGTTCGTGCATCGCCTGAACGCCACAGCCGACCCACGACTGCAACAACTCGCGCAAACGCCGATGATCGAAAGGCTGGAACAACAATGCATCCAGAACGCTAACCGTCCGGCCTTGAGCATCGCCGGCAACACCTTCGACTACCGCCAGTTGCACGCCCACAGCCGCGCCATCCAGCAACGTCTGCCAGCGCTGCTGGATCAACATCGAGGCCCCGTAGTCATCGGGATTTGCCTGCCAAAATGCAGCGCGCTGTATGCCGGGATCCTGGCAATCCTGGGCAGCGGCGCGGTGTACCTGCCGCTGGAGCCGAGCCATCCGCTGCAACGTCAGCAGTACATCCTGTCGAATGCCGGTGCAGTGTTATTGCTGCATGACGGCGAGCATCCCCTGGCGAAAGAGATGCCGGGGCTGGACATCAGCAGCATCGACGTTCGTGACGCAGACCTCACTCAACCGTTGATGCGCCAACGTCCTGACCTCGATGCGCCATGCATGGCGCTCTACACCTCGGGCACCACCGGCCATCCCAAGGGTGTGCTGCTCAGCCAGGCCAACCTTGCACACTTCACCCATTGGTACGCCGACTATGTGCAGTTGACCTGCCAGAGCCGGGTGTTGCAATTTTCGTCGTTGGGTTTCGACTCATCGCTGATCGACATCTTCCCGACCCTGTTGCAAGGCGCGGAGCTGGTCGTGCCCGGCGAAGACCAACGCCGCGATCCACTGCAACTGGTGGAACTGATTCGTCATCGGCAATTGAGCCATGCCTTTTTACCGCCGGCCTTGTTGAGCATCCTGCCGCTGGAGCAATTGCAGTGCCTGGATCATGTGATGACCGGCGGCGATGTCTGCGAACCGTGGGTCATCGAGCAACTGAGCCATCAGGGCAAGCTTTACAACCTTTACGGGCCCACCGAAGCCACGGTGCTGATTACCGCGCGACGACTACAGACGGGCGACAACAACCGCTCGCTGGGTGCGCCGATCGCCAACTGCCAGGTGTTGATTCTCGATGATGACTTGCAACCGGTAGCCGAACAGACCGTCGGTGAGTTGTACATCGCCGGCCCGGGGGTGTGCCTGGGTTACCTGAACAACCCGCAGCAAACCGCTGAACGCTATCTGGACCTGAACTTGCCTGATGGCCAGACCCTGCGCGTGTATCGCACCGGAGACATGGCGAAGTGGACGCCTGAAGGGATCGAGCTGTGCGGTCGACGTGATAATCAGGTGAAAATTCGCGGCTTCCGGGTCGAGCCGGAAGAGATTGAGCGCTGCTTGCGCGACAGCCAGTTGTACCGCCAGGTTGCCGTGGTCATTGATAGCCAGCGACGGATTCTGGCCTTCCTCGCCCAACCTCGGGAAGACCTCCCCGGCAGCGCTCGCCAAGCGTTGAAGGCCCACGCGACACAGCAACTGCCGGACTACATGCACCCCGTTGCATGGACCGAGCTGACAAGCATGCCCTACGCCAGCAATGGCAAGGTCGACCGCAAGGCACTGCTGGATCTGCCCGTGAGCGTCACCGAGAACCCTCTGCGGCGCTTGCCAGCCAGCGCCGATGAAGCCCTGCTGCTGGAAATCTGGGCCGAGTTGCTAGAGCTGCCGACGAGCGACATTTCCACCGACGAAAGCTTCTTCAACCTGGGCGGGCACTCGATCCTGCTCTCGCGCATGCTCCTGCGACTGCGCGAGGAGTTCGGGCGCAGCATCTCGATCAACCGTTTCATCGAACTGCCCACCCTCACGAAGCTGGCGACACTGGTACGCGGCTCCGGCAGCGAAGAAGTGCTGAGCGAACAGGCCATGAGCGATGCCTTCCGCGAACTGGATGTTCAGCCGCTGCCCGTCAGCCGCATGGGCGATGTGCATAAGGTGATCGTCACTGGCGCCAACAGTTTTGTCGGTGTGCACATCGTCGAGGCGTTGTTGGCCTGGGGTGCCAGTGAAGTCGCCTGCCTGGTTCGCGACGGCAACGGACAATCGGCGGACGAGCGCTTTGCCCAGGCGTTGCGAGAGAACCGTCTGGAGCATCTGGATATGAGCCGGGTACGAGTTTACGCGGCAGACATCACGCGGCCGGAACTCGGTCTGGCGGCAGAGGTTTACCAGCGGCTGGATCGAGAATACGGCGCATTGGTGCACAACGCGGCCAACGTCAATCACGTCCTCGATTACGAGTCGCTGGCGCGGGACAACGTCGAGCCGATTTTCGAGTGCTTGCGCTTGTGTGAAGGACGCAGCAAAAAAGTCTTCAATTTCGTCTCGACGCTCTCGGCCTCCAGCACGGTATCCACCGACGGCCGAGTGCTTGAGTTGCCGGCCGCCCCGACTCCACCGATCTACATCAAGAACGGCTACAACCTGTCCAAATGGGTCGGCGAACGAATCCTCGAACGGGCACGGGAGCTTGGGGTGCGGGTCAATCTCTACCGCCCCGGCAATATCAGCTTCAACAGCTTCACGGGCGTGTGCCAGCCGCACAAAAACCGCCTGATGCTGATGCTCAAGGGTTCGATCCAGCTTGGCCAGGTGCCGGAATTCGCCTTGAACTTCGACTTGATGCCGGTGGACTTTCTCGCCCGATTCATCGCCTTCCACGCCAGTCGTTATCAGCCGGAACAAGCAGTGTTCAACCTGCACAACCCCGAGCCCCTGAGTTGGGACAACTACGTGGCGTCCTTCCGCGAGGCAGGGCACGAATTCGCGATGGTCAGCGTCTCCGAGTGGCAACAGCAACTGGGCCGGGTCGACAGTGACAACGCACTGTTCGGCGTGCTGGGTTTTTACCTCAACGGCTTCGAGGAGGACATCGGCGACATCTCGATGATCGGTCACGACAACGCCCAGGCCGGTGTCCGGCTGATGGGCGCGCACTACCCGCAAAAGTCCCCGGCGCTGCTGCGTCGCGGCTGCGACTACCTCAAAGAAATCAACTTCATCTGACTCAACCCAAACGGAGCAAAACCATGAGCACTCTGCAACCCGATACCCTGATCAAAAACCCTCAAGGCTGCCACGTGGTGTCCTCGGTGGACGTGCCCGCCGATGCCGCGCAGGTGTGGAGCGTGGTCGGCAATTTTGCCGGTTTCGACCGTTTCATCCCCGCGCTGTCGCACATCGAGATGACCGGCGAAGGGGTGTCATCGCTGCGCAAGAAGTTCTTCAAGGACGGTAATCTGGTGGTCGAACAACTCAATTCCCGGAACGATCAGGCGCGGCACATGACCTGGACCACTATCTACAACACCTTGGGCGTGGCCAATCTGTGGGCTGCGATGAGCGTTGAACCACTGGATGCGGGCAAGTCTCGAGCCACCTGGACCATCATCGCCGAACCGGCACAGGGCGATGCCGAGGCGCTGCCGGGATTCAAGGGTTTCGTGCAGGGCTTTGCCGATGATGCGATGAACAACGTGCTGAAACTGTTTGCGTAAGACGTGAAAAAGCCCGTTGTGGACATGTTCCACAACGGGCTTTTCAATACCCCCTAAAACGACAAAACCCCTGTTTGCGTTAGCAGACAGGGGTTTCGGAATTCAATCTTGACGATGACCTACTCTCACATGGGGAAACCCCACACTACCATCGGCGATGCATCGTTTCACTGCTGAGTTCGGGATGGGATCAGGTGGTTCCAATGCTCTATGGTCGTCAAGAAATTCTGTGTGCCGATCCGCCTGTAGTGACGTGCCAGCGAATTCTTGATGCTTCTACTCTATAGACAAAACCCCCACCTGCATACGCAGATAGGGGTTTCGGAATTTAATCTTGACGATGACCTACTCTCACATGGGGAAACCCCACACTACCATCGGCGATGCATCGTTTCACTGCTGAGTTCGGGATGGGATCAGGTGGTTCCAATGCTCTATGGTCGTCAAGAAATTCGGGTACTGAGTCGTGACCGGTTGGCCTCGCTTCAGCAAATTGGGTAGGTGATAGTTTGGTGTTTTGTGAGCATCTCGAACTTTCGGTTCATTGCGTCTTCACACACCGCAATCTGGCCTCTTCCGAGTTCACAGATTGCTTGGGTGTTATATGGTCAAGCCTCACGGGCAATTAGTATTGGTTAGCTCAACGCCTCACAGCGCTTACACACCCAACCTATCAACGTCGTAGTCTTCGACGGCCCTTCAGGGAGCTCAAGGCTCCAGTGAGATCTCATCTTGAGGCAAGTTTCCCGCTTAGATGCTTTCAGCGGTTATCTTTCCCGAACATAGCTACCCGGCAATGCCACTGGCGTGACAACCGGAACACCAGAGGTTCGTCCACTCCGGTCCTCTCGTACTAGGAGCAGCCCCTCTCAAATCTCAAACGTCCACGGCAGATAGGGACCGAACTGTCTCACGACGTTCTAAACCCAGCTCGCGTACCACTTTAAATGGCGAACAGCCATACCCTTGGGACCGGCTTCAGCCCCAGGATGTGATGAGCCGACATCGAGGTGCCAAACACCGCCGTCGATATGAACTCTTGGGCGGTATCAGCCTGTTATCCCCGGAGTACCTTTTATCCGTTGAGCGATGGCCCTTCCATACAGAACCACCGGATCACTAAGACCTACTTTCGTACCTGCTCGACGTGTCTGTCTCGCAGTCAAGCGCGCTTTTGCCTTTATACTCTACGACCGATTTCCGACCGGTCTGAGCGCACCTTCGTACTCCTCCGTTACTCTTTAGGAGGAGACCGCCCCAGTCAAACTACCCACCATACACTGTCCTCGATCCGGATAACGGACCTGAGTTAGAACCTCAAAGTTGCCAGGGTGGTATTTCAAGGATGGCTCCACGCGAACTGGCGTCCACGCTTCAAAGCCTCCCACCTATCCTACACAAGCAAATTCAAAGTCCAGTGCAAAGCTATAGTAAAGGTTCACGGGGTCTTTCCGTCTAGCCGCGGATACACTGCATCTTCACAGCGATTTCAATTTCACTGAGTCTCGGGTGGAGACAGCGCCGCCATCGTTACGCCATTCGTGCAGGTCGGAACTTACCCGACAAGGAATTTCGCTACCTTAGGACCGTTATAGTTACGGCCGCCGTTTACCGGGGCTTCGATCAAGAGCTTCGCGTTAGCTAACCCCATCAATTAACCTTCCGGCACCGGGCAGGCGTCACACCCTATACGTCCACTTTCGTGTTTGCAGAGTGCTGTGTTTTTAATAAACAGTCGCAGCGGCCTGGTATCTTCGACCGGCGTGGGCTTACGCAGTAAATGCTTCACCCTCACCGGCGCACCTTCTCCCGAAGTTACGGTGCCATTTTGCCTAGTTCCTTCACCCGAGTTCTCTCAAGCGCCTTGGTATTCTCTACCCAACCACCTGTGTCGGTTTGGGGTACGGTTCCTGGTTACCTGAAGCTTAGAAGCTTTTCTTGGAAGCATGGCATCAACCACTTCGTCACCCAGAGAGTAACTCGTCATCAGCTCTCGGCCTTAAGATCCCGGATTTACCTAAGATCTCAGCCTACCACCTTAAACTTGGACAACCAACGCCAAGCTGGCCTAGCCTTCTCCGTCCCTCCATCGCAATAACCAGAAGTACAGGAATATTAACCTGTTTTCCATCGACTACGCTTTTCAGCCTCGCCTTAGGGACCGACTAACCCTGCGTCGATTAACGTTGCGCAGGAAACCTTGGTCTTTCGGCGTGGGTGTTTTTCACACCCATTGTCGTTACTCATGTCAGCATTCGCACTTCTGATACCTCCAGCAAGCTTCTCAACTCACCTTCACAGGCTTACAGAACGCTCCTCTACCGCATCATCCGAAGATGATACCCGTAGCTTCGGTGTATGGTTTGAGCCCCGTTACATCTTCCGCGCAGGCCGACTCGACTAGTGAGCTATTACGCTTTCTTTAAAGGGTGGCTGCTTCTAAGCCAACCTCCTAGCTGTCTAAGCCTTCCCACATCGTTTCCCACTTAACCATAACTTTGGGACCTTAGCTGACGGTCTGG
>NZ_JBNDLK010000001.1:3170000-3877500 GCF_050436025.1 Pseudomonas sp. S30_BP2TU TE3576
GCGAGCGATGTCCAGGGACTTGCCGCAGGAGTTGCGCTTCATCATCGAAGTGATTTCGACTGCCGCAGTGCCTTCATCCTTCATTCGACCCAGACGCAGGCAGCCTTGCAGCGCCATGGTGATTTCAGTCTGCATGTCGGCCAGTTTTTTCTGGATCAACTGAGTGGCGGCCAGTGGGCGACCGAACTGTTGACGATCCAGGGTGTACTGGCGAGCGGTGTGCCAGCAGAACTCAGCAGCACCCAACGCGCCCCAGGAGATGCCGTAACGTGCCGAGTTGAGGCAAGTGAAAGGACCTTTCAGGCCACGGACATCCGGAAAAATGTTCTCTTCCGGAACGAACACGTTGTCCATCACGATTTCACCGGTGATCGATGCCCGCAGGCCAACCTTGCCGTGAATCGCCGGAGCGCTCAGACCTTTCCAGCCTTTCTCCAGAACAAAGCCGCGGATGTCGCCGGCATCGTCCTTGCCCCAGACCACGAACACATCGGCGATCGGACTGTTGGTAATCCACATCTTGCTGCCCGTGAGGCTGTAGCCGCCTTCTACTTTGCGCGCACGAGTGATCATCGACCCCGGGTCGGAACCGTGGTTAGGCTCGGTCAGGCCGAAGCAGCCGATCCACTCGCCCGAGGCCAGTTTCGGCAGGTACTTCTGCTTCTGCGCTTCAGTACCGAATTCATTGATCGGCACCATCACCAGCGAGGACTGAACGCTCATCATCGAGCGATAGCCGGAGTCGATGCGCTCGACTTCACGGGCGATCAGACCATAGCTGACATAGTTCAGGCCGCTGCCGCCGTACTGCTCGGGGATGGTTGCCCCCAACAGGCCGACTTCGCCCATTTCGCGGAAGATCGCCGGGTCGGTCTTCTCATGACGGAAAGCTTCGAGAATGCGCGGCGCAAGGCTTTGCTGAGCGAATTGCGCAGCCGTGTCGCGAATCATGCGTTCTTCTTCAGTGAGCTGTTGATCCAGCAGCAGGGGATCGATCCAGTTGAAGCTAGCTTTACCGCCCATGAGTGTGTCCTCTCGAATCGGGTCAAATAACGTGGAGTGATCCTAGGCCCGGATCAGCCCTGCGGCAAACGAGGATTTCGCATACTGTTGTGCTATTTTCTCACTCCGAAACGTCGCAAAAGAGTCTTTATGCGATGTATTAGTGAGGTTGACGTACATGCGCAGAAAGATACCCAGCACCACCGTCCTGATCAGCTTTGAGGCAGCGGCACGCCACGAGAGCTTTACCAAGGCAGCCCAGGAACTTTCGCTGACCCAAGGGGCAATTTGCCGACAGATCGCCAGCCTGGAGGAGTTCCTCAGTGTGGAACTGTTCCGACGCTCGCGGCGCGGGGTCAAGCTGACGGAAGCCGGTCTCTCCTACAGCCGTCGAGTGGCCACTCAGCTCGACGCGGTTGAGCGCGACACCCTGTCCGTGATGGGCCAACAGGGCGCCAACGTGATCGAGCTGGCCGTCGTTCCGACCTTCGGCACCCAATGGCTGCTGCCGCGACTCAAGGACTTCCAGCAAAAGCACCCGGAAGTGACGGTCAATCTGACCAACCGCACGCGGCCGTTCCTGTTCGCCGACACTGATTTTGATGCCGCCATCTACTTCGGTGACGCGGATTGGTCGGGTACAGAATCCCACAGGCTAATGGGTGAAAATCCGATGCCCGTTTGCAGCCCCAACCTGCTCGGAAAAAAGACCAGTCTGACGCCCGGTGAAATCGCCGACTTACCTCTTCTGCAACAAACCACCCGCCCCTATGCCTGGCGTCAATGGTTCGACTCCCAACACCTGAATGTCCCGAGAGACATGACAGGTCCTCGCTACGAGCTATTCTCCATGCTCGCCCAAGCGGCCATGCACGACATGGGCATTGCCCTGATCCCGCCGTTCCTGATTCAACGAGAACTGAAGGAGAAACGCCTGGTGATTGCCAACCCGCAATCATTGTCCAGTATTAAGGCTTATTACCTGATGATTCCTGAGCGAAAGGTCGAATCCGCGTCTTTAAGGGCATTTCGTGATTGGCTGGTAAATCAGGCGCACAGCTACAGCCTAGAGGGATAAAGGCTTACCGACGTTACTTGACCTCGTAGTCAGCAAAAAATAAGCCCTACAGATATAAGTATTTGTCGCATACCAGCAAACTGTATCGAGAAGTCGTACAATCGTCCCACAAGCGCCTGACCACGCGGCTTTGCGCCACTATTTCGAAGCGATGCCACATCATTCATACGGCCGATGTGTAATTTCTTGAATTTCGGCCAGAATCCTTGAAAAGCACGGTCTGCAAGGGATTGAGCCAGTTGGTTGCGACATTCGGTCACGGGGTGACTTGTAGTTAATTTTCCGTCACCCGTCATAATCCCTTGAAGGGCACAAAGTTCGCCTGCAAAATGCCGCGCCCCGCCCTGATTTGGCGGGATCGTGCTGATCGGCCGCCCCAGCCGCACCATCCGCAGTGCATGGGTTTACTCAATAAGATCACGCAGGAGATTTGACGTGCACATTGGTGTTCCTCTCGAAACCCAGACCGGTGAAACACGGGTTGCTGCAACCCCGGAAACCATCAAGAAGCTGATCAGCCAGGGTCATAAGGTCACTGTACAAAGCGGCGCCGGTATTAATGCCAGCGTTGTCGACAGTGCCTATGCAGCGGCAGGCGCAAGCATTGGCAGCGCCAATGACGCGTTTGGTGCAGAGCTGATTTTGAAGGTGGTCGCCCCCAGCGACAGCGAGCTGACGCTGATTAAAAGCGGCACCGTTGTGGTGGGGATGCTCAACCCGTTCAGCAACGAAACCATCGCCAAGCTGGCCGAATGCGGCATTACCGCCTTTGCCCTGGAGGCAGCGCCTCGCACCTCCCGCGCCCAAAGCCTGGATGTGCTGTCCTCGCAAGCCAACATCGCCGGTTATAAAGCCGTGTTGCTGGCCGCGCACTACTATCCGCGCTTTATGCCGATGTTGATGACCGCTGCGGGCACTGTGAAAGCGGCGCGCGTGCTGATTCTCGGGGCCGGTGTGGCCGGTTTGCAGGCCATCGCCACGGCGAAACGTCTGGGTGCAGTGATCGAAGCGTCTGACGTGCGCCCGGCGGTGAAAGAGCAGATCGAATCCCTCGGCGCCAAGTTCGTCGACGTGCCCTACGAGACCGATGAAGAGCGCGAATGCGCCGTCGGTGTCGGTGGCTACGCCCGGCCAATGCCGGCGAGCTGGATGCAACGTCAGGCCGTGGCCGTGCACGAGCGCGCCAAGCAGGCTGACATCGTCATCACCACCGCGCTGATTCCGGGCCGCAAGGCACCGACGTTGTTGAGCGCGGAAACCGTGGCGCAGATGAAACCCGGTTCGGTGGTCATCGACCTTGCCGCAGCCCAGGGCGGCAACTGCCCGCTGACCGTGGCCGATCAGGTGGTCGTCGAGAATGGCGTGACCATTGTCGGCCCGACCAACCTGGCAGCCGCGGTGAGTGCCGATGCCTCGGCACTGTATGCCCGCAACCTGCTGGACTTCATGAAACTGTTGTTCGATAAAGAAGGACAACTGGTGATCAACCTTGAAGACGATATCGTCGCCGCGTGCCTGATGTGCCGCGACGGCCAGATCGTGCGCAAGAACGGCTGAGGATAAAAACAATGGAAGACATGCTGATCTCTCACGGTATCTACAACCTGATCATCTTCGTGCTGGCGATTTATGTCGGCTACCACGTGGTCTGGAACGTGACACCGGCCCTGCACACCCCCCTGATGGCCGTGACCAACGCCATCTCGGCCATCGTCATCGTCGGCGCCATGCTCGCTGCCGCCCTCACCGTGACCCCGCTGGGCAAGACCATGGGCACCCTGGCCGTGGCCCTGGCCGCGGTCAACGTGTTTGGTGGCTTTCTGGTGACCCGGCGCATGCTGGAAATGTTCAAGAAAAAAGCGGCTCCAGCAAAAGCGCCGGCCGCCAAGGCCGAAGCAGTCAAGGCTGAGGTGCAGCAAGCATGAGCATGAACCTGGTTACTTCCCTGTATTTGATCGCCTCGGTCTGCTTCATCCAGGCGCTCAAGGGCCTCTCGCATCCCACCACGTCGCGCCGCGGCAACCTGTTCGGCATGCTCGGCATGGGCCTGGCGATCCTCACCACGGTCGGCCTGATCTACAAACTCGGTGCCGAGCTGGCGCATGACGGTATCGTCTACGTGATCGTCGGCCTGCTGGTCGGCGGCACCGCCGGTTCGATCATGGCCAAACGCGTTGAAATGACCAAGATGCCCGAGTTGGTCGCCTTCATGCACAGCATGATCGGCCTGGCAGCGGTGTTCATCGCCGTGGCCGCCGTGGTCGAGCCGCAGTCGCTGGGTATTGTCCAGCAACTCGGAGACGCGATTCCGGCCGGTAACCGCCTGGAACTGTTCCTCGGTGCCGCCATCGGTGCGATCACCTTCTCCGGCTCGGTCATTGCGTTCGGCAAACTGGCTGGCAAGTACAAGTTCCGCCTGTTCCAGGGCGCACCGGTACAGTTTGGCGGTCAGCACAAGCTGAACCTGCTGCTGGGCCTGGCCACACTGGCGCTGGGCGTGACCTTCATGCTCACCGGCGACTACACCGCTTTCGGCGTGATGCTGGCGCTGGCCTTCGTGCTCGGCGTGCTGATCATCATCCCGATCGGTGGCGCCGACATGCCAGTGGTGGTGTCGATGCTCAACAGTTATTCCGGCTGGGCGGCAGCGGGTATCGGCTTCTCGCTGAACAACTCGATGCTGATCATCGCCGGTTCCCTGGTGGGTTCGTCCGGTGCGATCCTCTCGTACATCATGTGCAAGGCGATGAACCGCTCCTTCTTTAATGTACTGCTCGGCGGTTTCGGCAACACCGCGGATGCCGCCGGCCCGGCGGGCTCGAAAGAAGCCCGCCCGGTGAAATCCGGCTCGGCTGACGACGCGACCTTCCTGCTGACCAACGCCGACACCGTGATCATCGTTCCGGGCTACGGCCTGGCGGTAGCCCGGGCGCAGCATGCACTGAAGGAGTTGACCGAGAAGCTGACCCATCGCGGCGTGACCGTGAAGTACGCGATCCACCCGGTTGCCGGCCGGATGCCGGGGCACATGAACGTGTTGCTGGCCGAGGCCGAAGTGCCTTACGACCAGGTGTTCGAGATGGACGACATCAACTCCGAGTTCGGTCAGGCCGACGTGGTGCTGGTGCTGGGTGCCAACGACGTGGTCAACCCGGCCGCGAAGAACGATCCGAAATCGCCGATTGCCGGCATGCCGATCCTCGAAGCGTTCAAGGCCAAGACCATCATCGTCAACAAGCGCTCGATGGCCAGCGGCTATGCCGGCCTGGACAACGAACTGTTCTACCTGGACAAAACCATGATGGTGTTCGGCGACGCGAAGAAAGTCATCGAAGACATGGTCAAAGCCGTCGACTAACCCCCTGCGGTACACAGAACGCCCCGACTCGTCGGGGCGTTTTTGTTTGTGTAAATCGTCGGACAAACTATTCTTTTATTACCGATCCGGTAACGGTGTTTTGCTTCAAAGGCCCGGAATAGACGCCTCGATTGCGACCTTGGTAGCGGGACAGAAGCCGATGCAATTCACTAGACTGCACGTCCTGCTACCTGTTGCCCGAGATAACATTCCATGTACCGTGACCGTATTCGCCTGCCTTCGTTGTTGGACAAAGTGATGAGCGCTGCCGACGCTGCCGCTCTGATTGAGGACGGCATGACCGTCGGCATGAGCGGTTTCACTCGCGCTGGCGAAGCCAAGGCTGTCCCTCAGGCGCTGGCCGAGCGCGCCAAGGTCACACCGCTGAAGATCAGCCTGATGACCGGCGCGAGCCTGGGCAACGACCTCGACAAACAGTTGACCGAAGCCGGTGTGTTGTCGCGACGCATGCCATTTCAGGTCGACAGCACCCTGCGCAAGGCGATCAACGCCGGCGAGGTCATGTTCATTGACCAGCACTTGTCGGAAACCGTGGAGCAATTGCGCAACCAGCAATTGAAACTGCCGGACATTGCCGTGATTGAAGCGGTAGCGATCACCGAGCAAGGGCATATCGTGCCAACCACCTCGGTAGGCAACTCGGCCAGCTTCGCAATTTTTGCCAAGCATGTGATCGTTGAGATCAACATGGCGCACAACCCGAACCTCGAAGGTCTGCACGACATCTATATCCCGACCTATCGCCCAACCCGCACCCCGATTCCATTGGTCAAAGTCGACGACCGCATTGGCAGCACCGCCATCCCGATTCCAGCGGAAAAAATCGTCGCCATCGTGATCACCAATCAGGCCGACTCACCCTCCACGGTGCTGGCGCCAGACGCTGAGACCCAAGCCATTGCCGACCACCTGATCGACTTCTTCAAACAGGAAGTGGCCGCCGGACGCATGACCAACAAGCTTGGCCCGCTACAAGCTGGTATTGGCACCATCGCCAACTCGGTGATGTGTGGCCTGATCGACTCGCCGTTCGAAGACCTGACGATGTATTCCGAAGTACTTCAGGACTCGACCTTCGACCTGATCGACGCTGGCAAGCTGAGTTTTGCCTCGGGCAGTTCGATCACCCTGTCGAGCCGGCGCAATGCCGACGTCTTCGGTAATCTGGAGCGCTATAAGGACAAACTGGTCCTGCGCCCGCAGGAGATTTCCAACCACCCCGAAGTCGTGCGTCGCCTTGGCATCATCGGCATCAACACGGCGCTGGAGTTCGACATCTACGGCAACGTCAACTCCACTCACGTCTGCGGCACGCGGATGATGAACGGCATCGGCGGCTCCGGCGACTTTGCGCGCAATGCGCACCTTTCTGTATTCGTGACCAAGTCGATTGCCAAGGGCGGTGCGATCTCCAGCGTGGTGCCGATGGTCAGCCACGTTGACCATACCGAACATGACGTCGACATCCTCGTGACCGAAGTCGGCCTGGCGGACTTGCGAGGCCTCGCGCCCCGGGAGCGTGCCCGGGTCATCATCGACAAGTGCGTGCATCCGGATTACCGCCAGGCGCTGAATGATTACTTCACCACCGCATGCGCCATCGGCGGGCACACCCCGCACATCCTGCGTGACGCCCTCAGCTGGCACATCAACCTGGAAGAAACCGGGCAAATGCTGAAGAAGTAATTGGTACAGATAGCAGCTGACGCAAACACAGTTTCGTCAGCTTGCGCCTGCGTCCTCGCAATATTAAAAAAACTGTACTGCTGTACCGGTCATTTCCTACCGAAAACTCTTACCTTACTGGATCAAAACATCAAAAATGCACCACGACAGTGCGTATAGGTACAGTTGCCTCAATTTAGACCAGTACACCACCTATAAACAGTTAACTGAGCTCTCACAATACAGGTGAACTGTATCTACAGAGACTAGGCAAACAAGAGGATCATGGGCACCAGTTAAACCACTACCTAATCCCGCCATAAGCGGAAGGATGACCACCATGGAACGTACACTCAGTTCCGATCTGTTCTTTGAAGACACCGCTGCAAAAACCCAGGCTTCCCTGCCTCTGCGCGTTATCGCCAACCTGATGCTGTGGCAGCGCCGCATCACCAGCCGCCATCAACTGGCTCGTCTGGATTCGCGTCTGCTGGCTGACGCCGGGATTAGCGAAGCACAACGCTACGAAGAGCTGAGCAAGCCGTTCTGGCGCTAAGTTAGCGTCGCTGGCTCTGACCTTAAGGTCCACCGCCAGCAACCCGAATTGAAAAAACAAAACCCGTCGTGGGAAACCACGACGGGTTTTGTCGTTTTGGCCGATCAAATCTGGTCTTACAGTAGGGAAACCTGAATACAAGTACAGTTTGTAAAAATCATAAACTGAACCAGTACAATATTGCCGCAGTGTGCCTGTAGCGGATATTCGCCCGGTGTCAGCATGGAGCTCTCCACCTATCTGGACAGGGACCGTGCAATGAATAACTTACAAGATGTTTCCGCTCCATCAGTTCAATCGAGACCTTGCCTGCATTGGCTTCGGGAGCTGTTGAAAGGGCTCTTTGCTGGCCTGGAAAGGGCGAGAACACGACGTTTACTGGCTCAGCTCGATGATCGTCAGCTATCGGATTTGGGTATCAGCCATACCGACCGCCACAATGAATTGGATAAACCGTTCTGGCGCTGACTTCCCGCTTGCATAGTCGGGGCTGTTCGAACTGATGCACACAGGCCTAATATCGAACCAGAACGTGGCGAACGCCGAGTGCCTAGCGTCTGACTTTGCAGACACTGCGCCATTTTTCAACTGGTTTACCCAAAGGAGTTACCTATGTCCCGTCTTCGCCTGCTCAGCGCTGCGGCCCTGATTGCCGTGGCTGCAAATGCCCAAGCCAGCAGTTTCATCGTGACCACGGATGCTGTCGTCAATGCGCTCAAAGCTACGTCCGATGCGACCTCTGACGTCACCTCTTCATTTAAAGATGACAAGGTCGTACTCGCGGCCCGTGACGACGCTGCCAGCTTTGTCGCCAGCGAAGGTTCCATCCGCGGCGTAAAACTGGAAAGCGCACTCGATCACATTCGCCACCAGGCGCCACAGTTGAGCGCAACAGACGCACAACTGGCGCAAGCGATCCTGACGATCTAAACGACAGTGCAGACATTGGGACACGCCGAACGTGTCCCAATGTTTTGGCACTGGCTCTAGAACGGGCCTTGCGCTAGCCTTGGGACTCACACTCAACTGTCGAGTCTCATGCGTTTCCCTTCAAATCTCTTGATCGCTCCAGTCTTTCTTGCCCTTGGTTGCTGCGCATCAGCCCACGCTTATGACGCCTTCAACCTGTCCACCCAAGACATTGTCGCCAGCGGTTACGCCACAAGTTTGGTGACCTCCGCCCCCTTCGACCATAAACTGCTGCTCGCTGCCCATGATGACGCCGCGGCATTCATTGCCAGTGACGGCCAACTGAGAGGCGCACGACTGGAGTCGGCCCTGCGGTATCTGCGCCGAACCCAGGCAAAACTTCATGCCAGCGACCTTGAACTGGCACAAGCAATTCTCGTCCAATAGTTATCCCTGTTTTTCTGGAGTCGTTCCATGCGTAACCCGCTGATTGCTGCCACCTTAGGCCTGCTGCTGTTGGCCGATGTGTCCCAGGCACATACTCTGGTTGCCACCAGTAACATGCTGATCCGTGCGACCCAACGCACTCTCGATTTCACCTCCGACACCACCACGTCCATTCGCGATTCGAAAATCGTGCGCGAAGCCCAGGACGATGCCGCCAGTTTCGTTGCCAGCAATGGCGACATCCGTGGCGCTCACCTGGAATCCGCTTTCGACTTACTGCGCACCCGCGTGCCTGAAGCTCGCGACGCCAGCGATCAGGCTCTCGCCGAAGCCATCCTCGCACTGTGATGCGCCCGGGTGCCTGGCTACTGGCCGTAGCTCTGTTGCTGCTTGGCAACACGGCCCACGCAGGTCTTCAACTCAAGCTCAAGACCGAAGGCCTGAGCCCCGTGCAACAGCAAGCCAGCCAGGTTCTGCTCGATGAGGCCATGCAGGCACTGCCGCCACGCTTTATCGAGCAACTCGATCGACGCATCGACGTCGGCTGGACCGATGACATGCCGAGCAACGCCTATGGCCAGGCGTCACGGGTGTCCGAGCTCGATCTGAACCGCAACCTGCTGGCTGGTCTCACCGATGGCAGCGCCGCGACCAGGAAAACCCATCGCCCCCATGGCACTGTGCGCCGGGAAATGCTGGCCACGGTGTTGCACGAACTGACTCACATCTATGATCGCTCACGCCTGTGGCCGGATGCCGAGCGCAAGCTGATTCAGCGCTGTACCCAGCGCAACAACAGCTCTGGGCTGGTTGGCATTCCCGACCAATGCCGGGGCCAGTCCGGTCGGCGCTTTACCCTCAGTGACGACCCGCGCCTGCTCGACCTCGCCGGCTGGCAGCAATACGTTGGCCGTCGCGGCGAACGCGAACAGCACAATCGCCAGATTGCCCGCAGTCCGGACATCTACGAGACCAGCAGTCCAAAGGAATTCGTCGCGGTCAACATGGAGTATTTCCTCCTCGATCCGACCTACGCCTGCCGCCGTCCCGCGCTGTATCGCTACTACGAGGAACATTTCGGCTGGGCACCCGCCGCCAAAGACACCTGCAGCAAGACCGTCGCTTTCCTCAATGCCGGCAACGACTTCGCCAAGACACCTTTGGGCCAGGTCGATCCGGAGCGGGTCTATGCCGTTGACTATCTGCTGGCCGAAGCCAACCAGAACTTGTTCAGCCGTTGGGGGCACAGCATGTTGCGCCTGGTGATCTGCGCGCCGGGTCGACCACGCGGACCGGATTGTCGACTGGACCTGGACCAGCATCTGGTGCTGTCGTACCGCGCCTTCGTTGGCGACGTACAACTGTCGAGCTGGGATGGCCTGGTTGGTAAATACCCGTCGCGGCTGTTCATCCTGCCGCTGTCCCAGGTCATCGACGAATACACCAAGACCGAATTGCGCAGCCTGGCCTCCGTCCCCCTGAACCTGTCGCGCAACGAGATCGAAGATGTAGTGGAACGTGCCGCCGAGATGCACTGGAGCTACGACGGCAACTACTTCTTCCTGTCAAACAACTGCGCGGTGGAAGAACTGAAATTACTGCGCGGCGGCACCAATAACCCGCAACTGGTTGGACTCGACAACATCATGCCCAACGGTTTGCTGGAAGTGCTGAAGGGCCGCGGACTGGCGGACACCAGTGTGCTGGACGATCCGCGAGAAGCCCTGCGTCTGGGTTATCGTTTCGATTCCTTCCGCGATCGCTATCAGGCCATGTTTGAAGTACTGAAAAAGCACTTGCCGATCAAACAGGAAACCGTCGAAGACTGGCTCGACTTGAAAGCCGAGGAGCGTCGGCAATGGTTCGCGCAGGCTGACTTGCGCACCAGCGCCGCGTTGCTTCTGCTGGAGCAGGCGAGTTTCCGTAGGCAATTGTTGTTGGCCCAGGATGAAGTGAAGCAGCGTTATCTGGGCGCCCGGGAACTGAAGAATGGCGGGATGGACAAGGCCAACGCGACACTCAAGGACATTCTTGCCAACAGTGGTTTCCTCAGCCGTCCGGCGGAACTGCTGGGCACCAGCGGTTATGGCTTGCCGCAACCGAGCGAGTGGGAGCATCTGAAATCGGAAAGCAGCCAGCGCCAGAAGCAGCTCCTGGCGCTGTCCGGGGACCTGGACAAGGAAGTGAGAGCGTTGCTTGAACCGGGTCGTGCCGCCGAAATGGCCGCCAATGAAACCAACGTGAAGCAGATTGGTGAGCACCTGCGCAAACTGCACAAGGCATCAGGCGGAATAGAGTTGCCTTGATACCGCAACCTGTGGGAGCGAGCTTGCTCGCGATGAGGGCTGCACATCCAGCATCGATGTCGGCTGAAACACCGCATCGCGAGCAAGCTCGCTCCCACAAGGGTTTCAGGGTTCAGCACAGTCCCGTATAGCCGCCATGGTTATCGCCACCGAGGCTGGCAATCAGGCGTTTTGACATTTTCATCAGGTCTTTCCTCACAACACACGCAGCAAAAAGGGCTTCAGAACGTAGTCCTGAAGCCCTCGGTCTTGCTGTTTAGTCTGTGCCCTGAGGCTCTAATTCCTCTGTATCGGCACTTTACCTTCAGTTGACGCGGGCTTTACGCACGCCGTCCGCCAGCGCCGAGCACAAGCTCAATACGCCGTCGACGGCCTGATCCGCGGTTGCCGCATTGGCGATCTGGTCGATCAACGCCGAGCCCACCACCACGCCGTCAGCCAGACGCGCGATGGACGCCGCCTGTTCCGGAGTCCGGATACCGAAACCGATGCTGATCGGCAGGTCGGTATGGCGGCGCAGACGGGCGACCGCTTCTTCGACGTGTTCCAGCGTGGCGGCACCGGCGCCGGTCACACCGGCCACCGACACGTAGTAGACGAATCCGGAGCTGCCGTTGAGAACGGTCGGCAGGCGTACATCGTCGGTGGTCGGCGTGGTCAGGCGAATGAAGTCCAGGCCCGCGGCCTGCGCCGGGTCGCACAGCTCGCCGTTATGCTCCGGCGGCAGGTCGACCACGATCAGGCCATCAACGCCGGCCTCTTTGGCTTCGGCAATGAAGCGCGGTACACCGTACATGTGGATCGGGTTGAAGTACCCCATCAGCACCAGCGGCGTTTCGTTGTTGTCCTTACGGAACTCGCGAACCATTTGCAGGGTTTTCGCCAGATTCTGTTTGGCACCCAACGCACGGATGTTGGCGAGCTGGATGGCCGGGCCGTCAGCCATCGGGTCGGTGAAGGGCATGCCCAGCTCGATCACGTCGGCGCCAGCCGCCGGCAAGCCCTTGAGGATTGCCAGGGACGTGTCATAGCCCGGATCGCCCGCAGTCACGAAGGTCACCAGGGCGGCGCGGTTCTGTTCCTTGAGTTCGGCAAAACGCGTTTGCAGGCGGCTCATCAGTGTTTCTCCTGCTTGGATGGCTCGTGTTGAGAGTGTTCCATGTGGTGCATCACGGTTTGCATGTCTTTGTCGCCACGGCCGGACAGGTTGACCACCATCAGGTGATCCTTTGGCAGGCTCGGTGCACGCTTGAACACTTCGGCCAGGGCATGGGCGCTTTCCAGGGCCGGGATGATCCCTTCCAGACGGCAGCACTGGTGGAATGCGGCGAGGGCTTCGTCGTCAGTCACCGAGGTGTACTGGACACGGCCAATGTCGTGCAACCAGGCGTGTTCCGGGCCAATGCCCGGGTAATCGAGGCCGGCAGAGATCGAGTGGGCGTCGATAATCTGGCCATCGTCGTCCTGCAGCAGGAAGGTGCGGTTGCCGTGCAGGACGCCAGGCACACCACCATTCAGGCTGGCTGCGTGCTTGCCGGTCTCGATGCCGTAACCGGCGGCTTCAACGCCGATGATCTCGACGCTCTTGTCGTCGAGGAACGGGTGGAACAGGCCCATGGCGTTGGAACCACCGCCAATGCACGCCACCAGGCTGTCCGGCAGGCGACCTTCCTGGGCTTGCAGTTGCTCGCGGGTTTCCTTGCCGATCACGGCCTGGAAGTCGCGGACCATCGCCGGGTAAGGGTGCGGACCGGCCACGGTGCCGATCAGGTAGAACGTGCTGTCGACGTTGGTTACCCAGTCACGCAGGGCTTCGTTCATCGCGTCTTTCAGCGTGCCGGTGCCGGCCACTACCGGGATCACTTCGGCGCCCAGCAGCTTCATGCGGAACACGTTGGCCTGCTGACGCTCAATGTCAGTGGTGCCCATGTAAATCACGCAATCGAGACCGAAACGCGCAGCGACGGTGGCCGTGGCCACACCGTGCATGCCGGCACCGGTCTCGGCGATGATGCGCTTCTTGCCCATGCGCCGCGCCAGCAGGATCTGGCCGATGCAGTTGTTGATTTTGTGCGCGCCGGTGTGGTTCAGCTCTTCGCGCTTGAGGTAGATCTTCGCACCGCCACAGAACTCGGTCAGACGCTCGGCGAAATACAGTGGGCTTGGACGTCCGACGTAGTCGCGCTGGAAGTAGGCCAGTTCTTCCTTGAATGCAGGATCTTCCTTGGCCAACTCATATTCACGGGCCAGGTCGAGGATCAACGGCATCAGGGTTTCGGCAACGTAGCGACCACCGAACGCGCCAAACAGGCCGTTGGCATCAGGGCCGTTGCGCAGATTAGTCTGGGTCATTTGGCGCTCCAGTTGAATGCGTAAAGAGACAGTGGGCTTCACTCTACCCCTGACGTCCCGGCCTGAAAACCGATAAGATCGCCGCAACCTGTCAGGAAAACTCACATATCCCATGAGCCATGACCTTCCTCCGCTGAACGCACTTCGCGCCTTCGAAGCCACCGCCCGCTTGAACAGCGTCAGCCAGGCGGCCGAACAGCTGCACGTGACCCATGGGGCCGTCAGCCGGCAATTGAAGGTCCTGGAAGAGCACTTGGGCGTGAGCCTGTTCATCAAGGACGGTCGCGGCCTGAAACTCACAGATGCCGGGTTGCGTCTGCGCGACGCCAGCAGCGAAGCCTTCGAACGTCTGCGCAGCGTTTGCGCCGAACTCACACAAAGCACAGCCGATGCCCCCTTCGTGCTCGGTTGCTCGGGAAGCCTGCTGGCGCGCTGGATTATCCCGCGCCTGGGGAGGCTCAATGCCGACCTGCCCGATTTGCGCCTGCACCTGTCGGCCGGAGAAGGCGATCTCGATCCGCGAAGACCGGGGCTGGATGCCTTGTTGTTATTTGCCGAGCCACCCTGGCCGGCGGACATGCAGGTTTTTGAACTGGCCAGCGAACGTATCGGCCCGGTCATGAGCCCTCGGTTCGTCGGCTATGAACGGCTCAGGGAAGCACCGGAAACTGCACTGCTGAACGAACCTTTGCTGCACACCACATCACGCCCGCAAGCCTGGCCGAGCTGGGCGCAACCACGCGGCCTCGACGCCAGGGCGTTGAGGTACGGCCAGGGATTTGAACATTTGTATTACTTGCTGGAGGCCGCCGTCGCGGGTCTGGGCGTGGCAATCGCCCCCGAGCCCCTGGTGGCGGAAGACTTGAAGGCCGGCCGCCTGGTTGCGCCATGGGGCTTCAGTGAAACCCCGGCACAACTGGCGTTGTGGCTACCCAAGCGCGCCGCGGACGGGCGCGCCCGGCAACTGGCGCAGTGGCTCAGGAACGAGCTGCGTCGAGCGGATTAATCACGCTTGCACAACAGATAAGCGGCCAGCAGGCCCAATGCGCCCACGGCGACACCGGCTGTTGTCCAGGGGTGTTCCTGTGCATAGTCCCGGGTGGCGATCCCGGTTTCGCGAGTTTTGACCTTGACCTCTTCATAGGCATCGGCAATCAGATGACGCGAGTGCTTCAAGGCATTCTCGGCGTTGCTTTTCAGGGTCTTGAGGGTTTTACGCGACTCGTCCGAGGCGTCGTCCTTCAGGCTTTCCAAAGACTTGAGCAGACTCTCGATCTCGGCTTCCATGCTTTGCAATGAGGCTTTGCGTAACGAGGTGTTGACCATGGTGACTCTCCTGCATTGGTGATGAGTGGCGTGTGTTGGTTGGGACTTCAGGGGTTCGAGAAAGTGCAGAAAATCTGAACTTCACCCACAGAACGGCCAACAGAAGAAATAGGAAAAATCACTGCTAGGCTGTAATTCACACGCCAAGGAGAACGCCATGTCTGACCATCACACCTACAAGAAAGTCGAGCTGGTCGGCTCGTCCACCAGCAGTATCGAAGATGCGATTAACAATGCGCTGGCCGAAGCCAGCAAAAGTATCAAGTACATGGAATGGTTTGAAGTAACCGAGACCCGTGGGCATATCAAGGACGGCAAGGCGGCGCACTTTCAGGTGACCCTGAAAGTCGGGTTCCGGATTGCCAGCAGCTGACTTTGCGCTAGTCTTCTGAACTTGCGCGCCGGCCGAATGCCATAGGGAATGGCAAAGCGCTACATGAGTGCGTCCGGCTGACGGCTGGTTACCCCTATGATCCGACCAGGGAATGCGACCGATGAAGAAGTTTATGTTGGCGGTAGGTTTGTTGAGCCTTGTGGGGACCGCATTGGCGGGTGGCAAGCCATGCGAAGAACTGAAAGCCGAAATCGCAGCGAAACTTGATGCCAAGGGCGTTTCCGGTTACTCGCTGGAAATTGTCGATAAAGGTGCCGCTGCCGGCGGAAAAGTTGTTGGTAAATGCGAGGCGGGCGCCAAAGTGATCGTCTATAAAAAATAGGCCGATTCCCGCCTGAATGAAAAAGCCGACGCGATGGCGTCGGCTTTTTTATGGGCATTGATCAATCGGCGTGCCCATTTTTTCTGCGGCCCTCCCCAAGGTCCCGGGAGGTTTGCGTGATTACGGATTAACGCTGTCTTTCAACGATTTACCTGGCTTGAACGCAACGGTGTTGCTGGCCTTGATTTTGACGGGCTCACCGGTTTGCGGGTTTTTGCCGGTGCGGGCACCGCGATGGCGTTGCAGGAAGGTACCAAAGCCTACCAGCGTCACGCTGTCTTTGCGGTGCAGGGCGCCGGTGATTTCTTCGAGAACGGCATTGAGGACGCGGTTGGCCTGCTCTTTGGTGAGGTCTGCTTTCTCAGCAATAGCTGCGGCGAGTTCTGGTTTACGCATATTAATGAAGCCCCTTTGACGGTTTGTTGTTGTTATGTCCGTGCTGCTCTCTGCGGAGCAGCGCCAAAAGCGCCGCAGATGCTCTACTCTGCGGCAGACGGGAGTGAGGATGGCACGCAGTGAGGCCCCGCGCCAGTATCGGCGCGGCCATTGTTAGGGCAAAAGGGGGGTGAATCCGACAGAACGACCGGTATTTATGCCAACAGAGCCGGAAGCTCTTTGTTCAGGGCCAGTTTTTCCATCACGGCCGCGCCAGTCAGGGCATAACCGAGCAGTTTGCCAGTGGCGTCACGGCATAAAACCTTGATGTCGGCGCCCTGCCCTTCGACCGTCCAAATGCCCTCTGCGCCCCGTGGCGGCGGGGACACCACCAATGGGCAGACCGGGGTTTTGACGGTGATCGGCATCGGGCCATAGGTAACGGCGGTCGGTTTGCCGGCAAGGGTTTGGGCCAGCGCTCGCGCACAGCTCATCAGGGGCATGACGTATAGCAGATTCAAGCCATCGACCTCGGCACAGTCGCCCAGGGCGTAGATGTTGGCGTGGGAGGTTTTCAGGTGCCGGTCGACCATGACGCCACGGTTGACCTGCAACCCGGCCGCTGCCGCGAGGTCGACGCGTGGGCGCAGGCCAATGGCCGATACCACCACGTCGCACGGGATTACCTGGCCATCGGACAGATGCGCTTCCAGACCATCGGCCACGCGTTGCAGGCGGTTGAGCACCGGCCCGAGGTGGAAGCGCGCGCCGAGGCTTTCAAGGCCAGCCTGCACGGCAGCCGCGGCCGCCGGGTGCAACAGGGTCGGCATGACTTGTTCGCACGGCGCAACCAGTTGCACTTCGAAGCCACCCAGGGTCAGGTCGTTGGCGAACTCGCAGCCGATCAGGCCGGCGCCGAGCAGCAGCACGCGGCGCTTGCCGGCCGCCGCCGCACGGAAGCGTGCGTAGTCTTCCAGATCGTTGATGGGGAATACGCAATCCGCCGCGTCGCCTTCAATGGGCACGCGCACGGTTTCGGCGCCCCAGGCCAGGATCAGGTCGCGGTAGATCACCGCCTCTTCACCAATCCACAGGCGCTTGTGGCCCGGGTCGATGCCGCTGATGCGCGTGTGGGTGCGTATTTCGGCCTTGAGTTGTTCGGCCATGGCGCCGGGTTCGGCCATGCTCAGGCCGTCGGCATCCTTGTTTTTACCGAATCCCGTGGAGAGCATCGGCTTGGAGTAGGAGCGCCCGTCATCGGCGGTAATCAGCAGCAACGGGGTTTCGCTGTCGAGTTTGCGAAACTCGCGGGCGACGTTATAGCCAGCAAGCCCGGTACCAACGATGACGACAGGTGCGTTCATTCCTTACTCCTCAGTTGTTCAGGCAGCGATTTCGATCATTTCAAAATCCATCTTGCCCACACCGCAGTCCGGGCACAGCCAGTCTTCCGGCACGTCTTCCCAACGGGTGCCCGGCGCAATGCCGTCGTCAGGCCAGCCGTCGGCTTCGTTGTAGATCAGGCCGCACACGATACATTGCCACTTTTTCATTCAGGTACTTCCTCAGGATTCAGGCGTTTTGCCGACGCGGACGGTCGATGTTTGAAGCGCTGCCGTCCGGCTCAGGGCGTTTTGTACTGATGGGGCCGGGTAGATGCAAGCCTGTTCGGCGCAACGGCAGGCCATTTCACTCAATATCGGTAGCTGACATGTTAAGCTCGCCGCCTCATTTGCTGCCAATAATGACTCATTGTGCAACACACAAAAGCCCCCTCCGCGCCGCCGCTCTGGCTCTCTCAAAGCCAACTGACGCCCCTCCCCGACACGTCTATCCTCGACTGGTTGTTCGATGATGGCTCGCTGACCAGGCGCCTTATTCATCTGACGAATGATGCCTTCAGCGTCACGCCGCTGTTCGAAGGCTGGCAGCCCTTGCGCGCCGACGAATGCGCAGCGCTGGACCTGACCGAAGGCAGTGAAGGTTGGGTACGCGAAGTGTACTTGCGCGGTCACGGTGAAGCCTTGGTGTTTGCCCGCAGTGTCGCCGCGCGCAGTGCGTTGCAGGGTGACGGCTTGCACATGGACGAATTGGGTAGCCGCTCGCTGGGGGAACTGCTGTTTTGCGATCAGGCCTTTGAGCGCCGGGCGATCGAGGTGTGTCATTACCCTCCGGCGTGGCTGCCGAGCGAGGTGCGGGCGCCGGAACTGTGGGGCCGTCGCTCGCGCTTTGATCGTGGTGCGTTGAGCGTACTGGTGGCCGAGATTTTCCTGCCGGCCCTGTGGAACGCTGCCCGCGTACAACCGGAGGACCGTTGATGTACCAAAGCCTGCTCAAGTCCTTGAACCGCTTGAACCCTCGGGCCTGGGATTTCATTCAGCTGACCCGCATGGATAAGCCGATCGGCATTTACCTGCTGCTCTGGCCAACGCTGTGGGCGCTGTGGATTGCCGGCAAGGGTTCGCCATCCTTGGCCAACATTGTGATTTTCGTCCTCGGCGTGGTGCTGACCCGCGCCGGTGGCTGCGTGATCAACGACTGGGCGGACCGCAAGGTTGATGGCCATGTGAAGCGTACCGAACAGCGGCCGCTGGTGAGCGGCAAGATCAGCTCCAAAGAAGCGCTGGTGTTCTTTGCATTGCTGATGGGCGTGAGTTTCCTGCTGGTGCTGTGCACCAACGCTGCGACCATTTGGCTGTCGCTGGGCGGCCTGGCGCTGGCGTTCAGCTACCCGTTCATGAAGCGTTACACCTATTACCCGCAAGTGGTGCTGGGCGCCGCATTTTCGTGGGGGATGCCGATGGCGTTCACCGCAGAAACCGGTGAATTGCCGGCAACCGCGTGGCTGCTGTGGATCGCCAACCTGATGTGGACAGTGGGCTACGACACCTATTACGCGATGACCGACCGCGATGATGACTTGAAGATCGGTGTGAAATCCACAGCGATTCTGTTTGGCGATGCGGACCGGGCGATCATCCTGACCCTGCAGGGACTGGCGTTGGGTTGCCTGCTGCTGGCGGGGTCGAAGTTCGACCTTGGCGGCTGGTTCCACCTCGGATTACTGGCGGCGGCGGGCTGCTTTGCGTGGGAGTTCTGGTACACCCGCAACAAGGACCGCATGCGCTGTTTCAAGGCGTTTTTGCACAATCACTGGGCGGGCTTGGCGATTTTCGTCGGGATTGTGCTGGATTATGCGTTGCGTTGACCGTTGAATAGATCGCAGCCCTGGGTAGCTCCTACCCGAAGGCTGCGATCTTTTTGCGGTGTTACATATGCTCGTGAACGACGTGCCAGACGTCTTTCTTCTTGTCACCCGTCATGTCTCCGGGTTTTTTGTCGTCCTCGTAGTAGTACAGCGGCTTGCCGTCGAAGGCCCATTGCATCTTGCCATCGTCACGTTTGATGACTGTCCATTTACCTTCGGCCTTGGCACCCGCTGGCGCCATCATTGGCGGCCAGTATTTGGCGCAGTCGCCGTTGCACATCGACTTGCCATCCTTGTCCTTGTCGTACGTGTACACAGTCATGCCCTTGTGATCGACCATCATGCCGTCTTTCATCATCGCCGGGTCGGCGGCAAAGGCCAGTGTCGGCAGCGTTAACGCAGCAGTGACCAGCAAAGCCTTCCAGGATTGAGCAATGTAGTTCATGGAAACCTTCCTTTTGTGGTTGTCAGGATTCGGAATTAGAGCTTAGCCCAGGATCCAGCCAATCGCCGGTCAACTAAAATACTGTCACACGACTGCAATAATTCCGTTATCTAATGCGGCGCAAGACAGTTAAATGACAAGAGGATTAAGGGCATGGTTGGCAGGAGCATTCTGATCGTCGACGACGAAGCGCCTATTCGCGAAATGATCGCCGTTGCGTTGGAAATGGCCGGCTATGACTGCCTGGAGGCTGAAAACTCCCAGCAGGCCCACGCCATTATCGTCGACCGCAAACCGGACCTGATCCTGCTCGACTGGATGCTGCCCGGCACGTCCGGCATCGAGTTGGCCCGTCGCCTCAAGCGTGATGAACTGACCGGGGACATCCCGATCATCATGCTCACCGCCAAGGGTGAAGAGGACAACAAGATCCAGGGTCTGGAAGTCGGCGCCGACGACTACATCACCAAGCCGTTTTCCCCACGTGAACTGGTGGCGCGCCTGAAGGCCGTGCTGCGTCGTGCCGGCCCGACCGATGGCGAAGCGCCGATCGAAGTCGGCGGCCTGTTGCTGGACCCGATCAGCCATCGCGTGACCATCGACGGCCGTCCCGCCGAGATGGGCCCGACCGAATACCGCCTGCTGCAATTCTTCATGACCCACCAGGAGCGTGCCTATACGCGTGGTCAGTTGCTGGATCAGGTCTGGGGCGGCAACGTCTATGTCGAAGAGCGTACCGTCGACGTGCACATTCGACGCCTGCGCAAAGCCCTCGGCGATGCTTACGAAAATCTGGTACAAACCGTGCGCGGCACCGGTTACCGCTTTTCTACCAAAGCCTGACCCGGACCTTTACCGCCCGACAAGCTGACAAGGACGCGCGTCAAGTGAACCAAAACTGGCATGGCACCCTGATTCGCCACATGCTGCTGCTGGTCACCGTCTGCCTGGTGATCGGCCTGATTACCGGCTACTACGGCTGGAGCCTTGCTGCAGGCCTGGGTCTTTACCTGGCCTGGACCCTCAAGCAGTTACTGCGCCTGCACGAGTGGCTGCGCCTGCACAAACCCGATGAAGCCCCACCCGACGGCTATGGCCTGTGGGGCGAAGTATTCGACAGCATCTACCACCTGCAACGCCGCGACCAACGGGTACGCGGGCGCCTGCAAGCAGTGATCGACCGGGTTCAGGAATCCACCGCCGCGCTGAAAGACGCGGTGATCATGCTCGACACCGACGGCAACCTGGAATGGTGGAACCGCGCCGCCGAAACCCTGCTGGGCCTCAAGACGCCACAGGACAGCGGCCAACCGGTAACCAACCTGGTGCGCCATCCGCGGTTCAAGGAATACTTCGAGCAAGACAGTTACGCCGAGCCGCTGGAAATTCCCTCGCCGACCAACGACCGTGTACGCATCCAGTTGTACATCACCCGTTACGGCAACAACGAACACTTGATGCTGGTGCGCGATGTGACGCGCATCCATCAGCTGGAGCAAATGCGCAAAGATTTCATTGCCAACGTTTCCCATGAACTGCGCACGCCATTGACGGTGATCTGCGGTTACCTGGAAACCTTGCTCGATAACGTCGACGAGGTGAACCCGCGCTGGAGCCGCGCCTTGCAGCAGATGCAGCAACAAGGCGGACGCATGCAGACCTTGCTCAACGACCTGCTGTTGCTGGCCAAGCTGGAAGCCACCGATTATCCGTCGGACAACCAGCCGGTGCCGATCGATTGCTTGCTGCAATCGATCAAGAGCGATGCCCAGCAACTGTCCGGCCAGAAGAACCAGTGCATTACCCTGGAAGCCGACCCGACGATTCTGCTCAAGGGCAGCGAAGCTGAGTTGCGCAGCGCGTTTTCCAACCTGGTGTTCAACGCGGTGAAATACACCCCGGCCGAAGGCAACATCCGCATTCGCTGGTGGGGTGATGACCAGGGCGCGCATCTGAGCGTGCAGGATTCCGGGATCGGCATCGATGCCAAACACCTGCCGCGCCTGACCGAACGCTTCTACCGCGTCGATTCCAGCCGCAACTCCAACACCGGTGGCACCGGTCTGGGGCTGGCGATCGTCAAACACGTTTTGTTACGACATCGGGCACGAATGGAAATCAGCAGTGTGCCGGGCCACGGCAGTACCTTTACTTGCCACTTTGCGCCGGCTCAAGTCACCAAATCCCGGGTTATCAGCACCACTGACTGATGCCGGTCAGCACATGCCACTAGGCAACCGCCATGTCAGCCGCTACATTGGCTGACTTGCGCCTGCCTTTCAGGTGCGGACTTTTCTTTCCTTTCGAATACACGGAACCCGCAAAACTCCATCATGGACCCTTCCCCTGGCTTGACCCTCGCTACAATTTTCGCCGACTTCGGCATGATTCTTTTTGCTCTGATCCTGGTTTTGCTCAACGGATTTTTCGTTGCGGCGGAATTTGCCATGGTCAAGTTGCGCTCGACCCGGGTCGAGGCCATCGCGGATAAAAACGGCTGGCGCGGGCACATCCTGCGCACCGTGCACAGTCAGCTCGATGCCTACCTGTCGGCCTGCCAATTGGGTATCACCCTCGCCTCCCTGGGCCTGGGTTGGGTCGGAGAACCTGCGTTCGCGCACCTCCTGGCACCCGTGCTGAGTGCCGTGGGCGTCGATTCCGCCGAAGTGGTCAAGGCGATTTCGTTCTTCACCGCCTTCTTCATCATTTCGTACCTGCACATCGTGGTCGGCGAACTGGCCCCAAAATCCTGGGCGATCCGCAAACCCGAATTGCTGTCGCTGTGGACCGCCGTGCCGCTGTACCTGTTCTACTGGGCCATGTACCCGGCCATCTATCTGCTCAACGCCAGCGCCAACCAGATCCTGCGCATCGCCGGCCAGGGCGAACCCGGCCCGCATCACGAGCATCACTACAGCCGTGAAGAACTGAAACTGATCCTGCACTCCAGCCGTGGCCAGGACCCGAGTGACCAAGGCATGCGTGTATTGGCCTCGGCGGTGGAAATGGGTGAACTGGAAGTGGTCGACTGGGCCAACTCCCGCGAAGACCTGGTGACCCTGGAGTTCAACGCACCACTCAAGCAGATCCTGGCGATGTTCCGTCGCCACAAGTTCAGCCGTTATCCGGTGTACGACAGCGAACGCCAGGAGTTCGTCGGCCTGCTGCACATCAAGGATCTGCTGCTGGAACTGGCGGCGCTCGACCACATTCCCGAGTCGTTCAACCTCGCCGAACTGACCCGCCCGCTGGAGCGCGTGTCGCGGCACATGCCGCTGTCGCAGTTGCTGGAACAGTTCCGCAAGGGTGGCTCGCACTTTGCCGTGGTCGAAGAGGCCGACGGCAACATCATCGGCTACCTGACCATGGAAGACGTGCTGGAAGTGCTGGTGGGCGATATCCAGGACGAACACCGCAAGGCCGAACGCGGGATCCTCGCGTATCAGCCGGGCAAGCTGCTGGTGCGGGGCGATACGCCGCTGTTCAAGGTTGAGCGACTGCTGGGCATCGACCTCGATCACGTCGAAGCCGAAACCCTTGCCGGGCTGGTCTACGAGAGCCTCAAGCGCGTTCCCGAAGAGGAAGAAGTGCTGGAAGTCGAAGGCCTGCGGATCATCATCAAGAAGATGAAAGGACCGAAGATTGTGCTGGCCAAGGTGTTGATGCTGGATTGATCTGTGGCTGACGGGCTTTTTGTGGCGAGGGGGCTTGCCCCCGTTGGGCTGCGAAGCGGCCCTGATTCCAGTCACCTCGATTATCCATATACCGCGCAATTGGGTTTACGACTGCTGCGCAGCCGAACGGGGGCAAGCCCCCTCGCCACAATTGATCGCCATCGCCTTCACTGCTTGCCCAACGCAAAGTTGGGCAGCGCGCTGACCGGCTGGTTGAACTGGTATGGAATCGACACCAGCCCCAACCCGGTATTGCGCTGCACCACGAAGTGCAAATGCGGACCGGTGCTGTTGCCGGTGTTGCCAGACAACGCCAATGCGCTGCCGACCTTTACCCGCTGACCCTCCCGAACGCAGACCGAGCCTTTCTTCAGGTGCAGGTAAACGCCCATGGTCCCGTCATCGTGCAGCACCCGCACGAAATTGCCGGATGCATCGGTACCGCGCCCACTCTGTCGGTTCTCGGTTTTCACCACCACCCCGCCCCGCGCTGCAATGATCGGCGTGCCTTCGGGCATCGCAATGTCGATGGCGTAGCGGCTCTTGGGCCCAAAGTGGCTGTAGGGGCCATTGGCGCCCTGACTGATCCGGAACGGCCCGCCACGCCAGGGCAATGGATACCGATAACCCACGACGGCGCCTGTGGGGTCGCCCAGGGAGTACTTGAACTTCGGGACATAGGCGAGCGGCCTTCCCCCTTTAGTCGCCGTGAGCTGTGCCAGACGAACACTGGTGCGTAGCGGTATCACGCGCCGAATCGTCTGCCCCGGCGCCCCGCTGGCGTTCTTCACCCCGGCGAAACTCAATTCGACCTCTACCGGTGCATACAGGTCATTGCGCACGTACACGCTGTGCACGCCGTTCTTCTTCATGATGATGAGGCGCACCTGACGCTCAAGGTGCTCGACCATGCCATCGCGAAAAACGAACACATGGGCGCCTTTACTGGGGCGGTCGCTGTAGGAAACCACGCCATTGGCGTCTTTGGACTTGTAGATGGTCATGGCCATGGCCGAGGTGGCGACCATGAACAGGCCACATAAAAACAGCAGGCGCGTGAACATGGGCAAGGATTCTGTCGAGTAAGGCCTGGGATTGAGCCTAGCAGCTGCAATGGACCCGGGTAGTCGACAGATGTTTCAAAATGGGCCGTTCAGAAGATTTTTGACAAGGCCAATGGCCCCTTCGCGAGCAAGCCCGCTCCCACATTGGAATGCATTTCAAATGTGGGAGCGGGCTTGCTCGCGAAGACGGACTGACAGGCGACGTTGTATCAAGCGCCAGGAATGAAGTGCTTCTGTGCCGTACCACGTGCAATCAGGCGCGAGATGTAATCGAGCTTCTGCGCATCCTGATCGACAAAGCGGAAGGTCAGTTGCAGCCAGTCGCTATCGGGCTTCGGTTCGTGGGCCACGACGGCATGCAGGTAGCCGTTGAGGCGGGCGACTTCGGCGTTGTCGCCCTGCTCCAGGTCAAGCACGGCGCTGTCGAGGATCTGCGGCAGGGTCTCGGTACGCTTGACCACCAACAGGGCCTCTTTGAGGCTCAAGGCCTTGATCACGCATTGCGCGATGCCGTTCGGCAAGCGCAACTGACCCTGGCCACGGCCACTGGCGGGTGCTGAGGAGGCCGCTGGAGCCTTGGCCGGCGGGCTGTTGAGCAGGCCGCGGGACGGAGCGGCAGCCGAAGCAGCGACAGAGGCGACCACGGCAGGCTTGCCGCCGGTCAATGCGCTCAGGGAGTCGTTACCGAATGCCGGACTCGTTTTGGTCGCAGCTACGTTGATCAAGGCGTCGAGTTTGCCAACCTTGTGCAGTGCCTGCTTGACCTTGGTGATCAGCTGCTCGTTGGTGAACGGCTTGCTGACGTATCCGGATACCCCGGCCTGGATCGCCTGGACAACGTTCTCCTTGTCGCCACGGCTGGTCACCATCACGAACGGCATGGCTTTGAGGTTGTCCTGCTCGCGGCACCAGGTCAGCAGTTCCAGGCCGGACATTTCCGGCATTTCCCAATCGCACAGGACCAGGTCGAATGCTTCCTTTACCAGCATGGCCTGGGCCTTTCTGCCATTGATTGCGTCTTCGATCCGCATGCCCGGGAAATAATTGCGCAGGCACTTTTTCACCAGGTCACGAATGAACGACGCGTCGTCCACGACCAACACACTGACCTTACTCATCCACCACCCCTTTAAAAAATCCCGGCCAGCATACCGCCTTGCTGATGGCATTTTGCCAAAAACCTTCAGTCACGCCGGACTTTTCGTTCGCGGGCGCTGCTTTTCGAATTCGTGTGCCGCAAACAAAAACGCCCGGCCAATAGGCCGGGCGCTTTACTTGGGCAACCTTACTTATCGTCAGTTTTGCCCGGAACATTAGCGGTTTCGCCACTGGTTCCCTCAACTTCTTCCTTCATGCGCTTGAGACCCAGGTGCCGCACGTCGGTGCCACGTACCAGGTAGATCACCAGCTCCGAGATATTGCGCGCGTGGTCGCCGATACGCTCCAGCGAACGCAGTACCCAGATAATGCTCAGAACCCGCGAAATAGAACGCGGGTCTTCCATCATGTAGGTGGCCAGCTCACGCAGGGCGGTCTTGTATTCGCGGTCGATGATCTTGTCGTACTGCGCCACCGACAAGGCGAGTTCGGCGTCGAAACGGGCAAAGGCGTCCAGTGCGTCACGGACCATGTTGCGCACCTGGTCGCCGATGTGGCGCACCTCGACATAACCGCGCGGCGCTTCGCCTTCTTCGCACAACTGGATGGCGCGACGGGCGATCTTGGTCGCTTCGTCACCGATGCGCTCCAGGTCGATCACCGATTTGGAAATGCTGATGATCAGGCGCAGGTCGGACGCTGCCGGTTGACGCCGGGCCAGAATGCGCAGGCATTCTTCGTCGATGTTGCGTTCCATCTGGTTGATCTGGTCGTCGATCTCGCGCACCTGCTGGGCCAGGCCGGAGTCGGCCTCGATCAGCGCGGTGACCGCGTCGTTGACCTGCTTCTCGACCAGCCCGCCCATGGCCAGGAGGTGGCTGCGCACTTCCTCCAGTTCGGCGTTGAACTGCTGGGAGATGTGGTGGGTAAGGCCTTCCTTAGAAATCATGTTGTCTGCTCCGCAAAAGCTGTGAGCTGCAAGCTACAAGCTGCAAGCTGATTTGTGTCGTTACTCGGATCGCTTCTACTTGCCGCTTGTAGCTTGACGCTGGCGGCTGTACGGCTAGCCGTACCGTCCCGTGATGTAGTCTTCGGTCTGCTTCTTCGCCGGATTGGTGAACAGCGTATCGGTGTCACCAAACTCGACCAGCTTGCCCATGTACATGAACGCGGTGTAGTCGGACACCCGCGCCGCCTGTTGCATGTTGTGGGTCACGATCACGATGGTGAACTTGGATTTCAGTTCGTAGATCAGCTCTTCGACTTTCAACGTGGAGATCGGGTCGAGTGCCGAGCACGGTTCGTCGAGCAGCAGCACTTCCGGTTCAACGGCGATGGTGCGTGCAATCACCAGACGCTGCTGCTGACCACCGGACAGGCCCAGTGCCGACTCGTGCAGACGGTCCTTGACCTCGTCCCACAATGCCGCGCCTTTCAAGGCCCACTCGACGGCTTCGTCGAGTACGCGTTTCTTGTTGATGCCCTGGATACGCAGGCCGTAAACCACGTTTTCATAAATGGTTTTCGGGAACGGGTTGGGCTTCTGGAACACCATGCCGACGCGACGACGCAGCTCCGCCACGTCTTCGCCCTTGCGGTAGATGTTGTTGCCGTACAGGTTGATCTCGCCTTCGACGCGGCAGCCATCCACCAGGTCGTTCATGCGGTTGAAGGTGCGCAGCAGCGTCGACTTGCCACAGCCGGACGGGCCGATGAAGGCGGTCACGCGCTGTTTCGGGATGTTCATGCTGACATCGTACAGCGCTTGTTTTTCGCCGTAGAACAGGCTCAGGCCCGGCACTTCGATGGCCACGGTTTCCTGCTCGAGGTTCAGGCTCTGTTTGTCGCGACCCAGCGCCGACATGTTGATGCCGTGGGTATGTGTTTCGTGCTGCATGGGAGGCTCCCTGTGCTAACAAATTCGGTTCGGAACGCTGCTTATTGCAGTTCCCATCAATATTCCGGTGGACGCGGTCCAGTGTGGGAGCGGGCTTGCTCGCGAAGAGGTCGGCACATTCAGCATCAATGTTGCCTGACCCACCGCTTTCGCGAGCAAGCCCGCTCCCACATTGGAAATCAGCTGTCCAAAGCTTTGTACTTCTCGCGCAGGTGGTTACGGATGTACACCGCCGACAGGTTCAGCGTCGCAATCACCAGCACCAGCAGCAGCGCCGTGGCATACACCAGCGGTCGTGCGGCTTCGACGTTCGGGCTCTGGAAGCCGACGTCATAGATGTGGAAGCCCAGGTGCATGATCTTCTGGTCCAGGTGCAGGTACGGGTAGTTGCCGTCCACCGGCAGCGACGGCGCCAGTTTCACCACACCCACCAGCATCAGCGGCGCCACTTCACCCGCGGCACGAGCCACGGCGAGGATCATGCCGGTCATCATCGCCGGGCTGGCCATCGGCAATACGATCTTCCACAAGGTTTCAGCCTTGGTCGCGCCGAGGGCTAACGAGCCTTCACGCACGGTGCGAGGAATCCGCGCCAGACCTTCTTCAGTGGCCACGATCACCACCGGCACTGCCAGCAGCGCCAGGGTCAGCGAAGCCCAGAGCAGGCCCGGTGTGCCGAAGGTCGGTGCCGGCAAGGCTTCCGGGAAGAACAGACGGTCGAGCGAACCACCCAGCACGTAGACGAAGAAGCCCAGGCCGAACACGCCGTAAACGATGGCCGGAACACCCGCCAGGTTATTCACCGCGATGCGGATCACCCGGGTCAGTGCGTTCTGTTTGGCGTATTCACGCAGGTACACCGCCGCCAGCACGCCGAACGGGGTCACGATCATCGCCATGATCAGGGTCATCATCACGGTGCCGAAGATGGCCGGGAAGATCCCACCCTCGGTGTTCGCTTCACGCGGGTCGTCGCTGAGGAATTCCCAGACCTTGCTGAAGTAGAAACCGATCTTGGTGGTCGTGCTCATGGCGTTCGGCTGGTAGGCGTGGACCACTTTGCCGATGCCGATTTCGATTTCCTTACCGTTCGCATCGCGGGCAGTCAGGCTGTCGCGGTTGAACTGCGCATGCAGGTCGCTCAGACGTGCTTCGACGTCCTGATAGCGAGCGTTGAGCTCGGCACGCTCGGATTCCATGTCCGCTTGTGCGGTGGCGTCGAGTTTGCCTTCCAGCTCCAGCTTGCGGCCGTGCAAGCGGATGCGCTCGAGACCGGCGTTGATCGCGCCGATGTCGGTTTTTTCCAGGTTCTTGAGCTGTGCAGCCAGCTTGTTCACGCGGTCGACACGGGCCTGCAACTCAGGCCATGCGGCTTCGCCTTCAGCAATGACCTTGCCGTCCTGTTTGACGTTGACCAGGTAACCGTAGAAGTTGCCCCACTCGCGACGCTCGATCGCCATCAACTCCGGCGGTGTCGTCTGGTTGGTCAGCCACTCGCCGACGATCCAGGTGAAGTCGTTGCCGTTCAGGTCACGGTTGCCGACCTTGATCAGCTCGCGGGTCATGAACTCCGGGCCTTGATCCGGCACCGGCAAGCCGGCGCTTTTCAAGCGTGCACGGGGCACTTCTTCCTTCTGTACCACTTCGCCGATGACCAGGTGCTGGCCCTGGCCCGGTACGTCGTAGCTGGCGTGGACCAGATCCGCCGGCCAGAAGTGACCCAGGCCGCGCACGGCAATCACTGCCAGCAGGCCAATGGTCATGATGACCGCGATGGACACCGCGCCACCGCTGATCCAGACGCCGGGGGCGCCGCTCTTGAACCATCCTTTCAGGGAGTTCTGTTTCACAGACTTCTACCTTTCTTAAAGCGACGAGTATTTCTTGCGCAGACGCTGACGAATCAGTTCTGCGAGGGTGTTCATGACGAAGGTGAACAACAGCAGCACCAGCGCCGAGAGGAACAGCACGCGGTAGTGGCTGCCGCCGACTTCCGATTCGGGCATTTCCACCGCAACGTTGGCCGCCAGGGTGCGCAGGCCTTCGAACAGGTTCATTTCCATGACCGGGGTGTTACCGGTGGCCATCAGCACGATCATGGTTTCACCGACCGCACGGCCCATGCCGATCATCAGTGCCGAGAAGATGCCCGGGCTCGCGGTGAGGATTACCACGCGGGTCATGGTCTGCCATGGCGTGGCACCGAGGGCCAGGGAGCCCAGGGTCAGGCCGCGAGGCACGCTGAACACGGCGTCTTCGGCGATGGAGTAGATGTTCGGGATGACCGCGAAGCCCATGGCCAGGCCAACCACCAGGGCGTTGCGCTGGTCGTAGGTGATGCCCAGGTCGTGGGAGATCCACATGCGCATGTCGCCGCCAAAGAACCAGTTCTCCATGAACGGGCTCATGTACAGCGACAGCCAGCCCACAAACAGGATCACCGGGATCAGCAGCGCACTTTCCCAACCATCCGGGACTTTCAGGCGGATCGACTCAGGCAGGCGGCTGAAGGTGAAACCGGCAACCAGGATGCCGATCGGCAGCAACATCAGCAGGCTGAAGATGCCCGGCAAGTGCCCTTCCACATACGGCGCGAGGAACAGGCCGGCGAAGAAACCGAGGATCACCGTCGGCATCGCTTCCATCAGCTCGATCACCGGCTTGACCTTGCGGCGCATGCCGGGAGCCATGAAGTACGCGGTGTAGATCGCCGCGGCAACGGCCAGTGGAGCGGCCAGCAGCATGGCGTAGAACGCGGCTTTCAGGGTACCGAAGGTCAGCGGCGACAGGCTCAGCTTGGGCTCGAAGTCGGTGTTGGCGGCGGTCGATTGCCAGACGTATTTAGGCTCGTCGTAGTTCTCGTACCAGACCTTGCTCCACAGCGCGCTCCACGACACTTCCGGGTGCGGGTTATCGAGCAGCAGCGGGTGCAACTTGCCGCCGGCTTCCACAATCACTCGGTTGGCTCGTGGCGACAGACCGAAAATGCCCTGGCCTTCAGCAACCGGCTCCACCAGCAAGGTGCGGTGGGCGGTGCTGTGGAACACGCCAAGCTTGCCGGAAGCGTCGAGGGCAACGAAGCCCTTGCGGCGTTCTTCGGCGGTGATTTCAACGATAGGCGTGGTGCCCATCTGGAAGGTGCGGATTTGCTTCAGGCGTTGTTCGCCATCGGGGTCGCGAGCCATGAACCACTGGGCCAGGCCACCTTTGGAGTCACCGATGATCAGCGAAATACCGCCTACAAGCTGAGTGCTGGCGGTGACTTGAGCTTCACCGTCTTCAAGCAGTTTGTAGCGACCGTTGAGGCTCTTGTCGCGCAGGCTGAATACGTCGGCCTGGGCACGCCCGTTGATCACGTACAACCACTGCTGACGCGGGTCGACGAAGATGTTCTTCACCGGCTCGTTCATCTGCGGCAGGTCGATGCGCTTCTGCTCGTTGGTGACTTCGCCGGTCATCATGTTCTCTTCGCTGGTCAGCGACAGAACATTGAGTTGCGAACCGGTGGCACCAACCAGCATCAGGGTCGAATCGTTGGCGTTGAGGCTGACGTGCTCCAGCGCACCGCCGGCTTCGTTCACCGCGATTGGCGCTTCGCCATACGGGTACTCGACGGCCGGGGTGATGGTTTTCTTGCCATCCGGGTAGCTGACTTTATAGGTGTGACGGAACACCAGGGCCTGGCCATTGGACAGACCCACCACTACCAATGGGTGACCTGGCTGGTCTTCACCGATGGAAGTCACGGTGGTGCCGGCCGGGATCGGCAAATCGACGCGCCGGAGTTCGGCGCCACTGTCGATGTCGAAGAACAATGCCTGGCCCTTGTCGGAAACCCGCATCGCAACCTGGTTCTGTTCTTCCAGAGAGATCATCAGCGGCTTGCCGGCGTCTTGCATCCAGGCTGGCGTGATGGCGTCCCTGGCGGTCAGGCTGGCACCCTGGAACAGGGGGGCGACGACATAGGCAAGGAAGAAGAAGATCAAGGTGATCGCGCCCAGTACAGCGAGGCCGCCAACGAGGACGTACCAGCGGGTCAGGCGATCTTTGAGCGCGCGAATGCGGCGCTTGCGTTGTAGCTCAGGCGTATTGAAGTCAATTCGCTTGGGGGGATTAGTAGTCATGTTGGAATTGGCCAGATCATTCATGCGCACACCCTAGCGATCCTGTATGACAGAAAGATGACAATGCAGTGACGCAACAAATCCGCCGCTGGCGGTAACCAGCAGTGGATAGAGAATTTGAGGTGTATGGGGGCGGCTCCTGCCGCCCCCATGTGAGTCCGAGGGGGTCACCTCGGACTCAATTTGTTACTTTTTTGCGACTTCAGCGCCGCCTTCCGCCAGACCCAGGTCAGCCAGAGCTTTGGCAGCTACTTTGGCCGGCAGTGGGATGTAACCGTCTTTCACTACAACTTCCTGGCCCTGTTTCGACAGAACCAGTTTCACGAACTCGGCTTCCAGCGGTGCCAGAGGCTTGTTCGGGGCTTTGTTCACGTATACGTACAGGAAGCGGGACAGCGGGTACTTGCCGTTCAGGGCGTTTTCTTCGGTGTCTTCGATGAACTCGGTGCTGCCTTTCTTCGACAGAGCAACAGTTTTCACGCTAGCGGTCTTGTAACCGATACCCGAGTAACCGATGCCGTTCAGCGAGGAGCTGATCGACTGCACGACCGAAGCCGAACCTGGTTGCTCGTTCACGTTAGGCTTGTAGTCGCCTTTGCACAGGGCTTCTTCCTTGAAGTAGCCGTAGGTGCCGGACACCGAGTTACGACCGAACAGTTGAACCGGCTTGTTGGCCAGGTCGCCGGTCACGCCTAGGTCGCCCCAGGTTTTGACTTCGGTTTTAGCGCCGCACAGACGAGTGGACGAGAAGATCGCGTCGACTTGTTCCATGGTCAGGTGCTGGATCGGGTTGTCCTTGTGGACGAATACAGCCAGGGCGTCCACGGCAACCGGGATAGCGGTTGGCTTGTAGCCGTACTTCTGCTCGAAGGCAGCCAGTTCGGTGTCCTTCATCTTGCGGCTCATCGGGCCCAGGTTGGAGGTGCCTTCAGTCAGCGCAGGTGGCGCAGTGGCGGAGCCAGCGGCCTGAATCTGGATGTTTACGTTCGGGTATTCTTTTTTGTAGTTCTCAGCCCAGAGGGTCATGAGGTTGGCCAGGGTGTCGGAACCAACGCTGGACAGGTTGCCCGACACACCAGTGGTCTTGGTGTAGCTCGGGATAGCAGGGTCAACAGCGGCAACCGCATTGGCAGTCGCAACGCCAGCAGCGACAAAAGTCATTGCCGCCATCAAACGCTTCAGTTTCATGCCTTACTCCTAGCAGATAGGGTGTGTTAAGTCGGGGCCAAGTATCAGCAGGCCGTGTGAACACTCTATGGCTGAAATATGACAATTGGATGAATGGCCAGTATTCAGTGTTTCCAGGTAATTCCGCGTTATCGTTCTTCGCGCTCCCACAGGGGACTGCGGTGAACACAGAACCAATGTGGGAGCGGGCTTGCTCGCGAAGGCGTCAGTACAGTCGATACAAAAGGTCGATCAACGCCCTTTTTTCCAGAGGTAGGCGCCCACCACAATTCCGACCCCACACAGCACCGCCACATAATAAGCAGGCCCCATTGGGCTTTCCTTGAGCAACAGGCTGACAATCATGGGTGTCAGGCCGCCGAAGATGGCGTAGGCCACGTTGTAGGAGAACGACAAGCCGCTGAAGCGCACCACAGGCGGGAAGGCCTTGACCATCACGTAGGGCACCGCGCCGATGGTGCCGACCAGCAGACCGGTCACCGCGTACATCGGAAACAGCCAGTCGGGATGATCGGCCAGGCTGTGATAGAAGGTCCAGGAGCTGGCCAGCAACGCGGTGCAGCCAAAGACGAAGACTCGCCCCGCGCCGAAGCGATCCGCCAGCGCGCCAGCGATGATGCAACCAAAGCTCAAGAAGACGATCGCCAGGCTGTTCGCCTGCAAGGACGTTGTTGGCGAGAAGTGGTAGACCGTCTGCAGCACGGTTGGCGTCATCAGGATCAACACCACGATGGCAGCGGACAACAACCAGGTCAGCAGCATCGAAATGGCGATTGCACCCCGGTGGTCACGCAGCACCGCCCGCAGCGGCACCTCTTCGGCCAGCGCCTTGCGTAGTTGCAGCTCGGCGAATACCGGGGTTTCGTGCAGCCAGCGACGCAGGTACACCGCGAACAGGCCAAACACGCCGCCGAGCAGGAACGGGATTCGCCAGGCGTAATCCGCCACTTCCACCGGGGTATAAATGCTGTTGATCGCTGTGGCGACCAGGGAGCCTAAAAGGATGCCCGCCGTCAGGCCGCTGGTCAGGGTGCCGCAGGCGTAGCCGACATGCCGCTGCGGCACGTGTTCGGAAACGAAGACCCACGCCCCCGGCACTTCACCGCCAATGGCCGCCCCCTGGATCACCCGCATCAACAGCAGCAGGATCGGTGCCCACATTCCAATCTGCGCATAGGTCGGCAACAACCCCATGATCAGCGTCGGCACCGCCATCATGAAGATGCTCAGGGTGAACATTTTCTTGCGGCCCAGCAGGTCGCCGAAGTGCGCCATCACGATGCCCCCCAGCGGCCGCGCGAGGTAGCCGGCGGCGAAGATGCCGAAGGTCTGCATCAGGCGTAGCCACTCGGGCATGTCCGCGGGGAAGAACAGCTTGCCCACCACCGTGGCGAAGAACACGAAGATGATGAAGTCGTAGAACTCCAGCGCGCCGCCCAGGGCAGACAGCGATAGCGTCTTGTAGTCGTTGCGGGTCAGCGGACGTGCGGGTTGGTCTGGCTGCGCGATGCTCGAGGGCGCTGTGGTCATGGCAAGGGCTTCTCTTATAGTCGGATCTGCAACCTCGACAACGCTGGCTGAGGTTTGGGCAGGTCCGGCACGATAGCAAATTGTTCGAAAAAGCACATAGAGGTGCGTTTTTGACAGTCAAAATGAGAACCGGACGGTCGTCGCGGAGTCTACCGACCGATATACTCGCAGTCTTGCTCCGGTTTTTGAGGGGTTGCTGTGCGAAAACGCCTCTCAGGTTCATAGGCGATTTCGCAGAGTTTCCCTTTAGGCGCCTTATGGAAAACGTGACGAACGTAGTATGTTCGGTGCTGAATCGTTTTTCCCGAAGACGGCTACCACCAGCAGTACCAACGAAGAGTCACGGGTCAGAGGCACCCCCGGCATGATAGAGCTCGAACAAGAAGATCCAATCCCGCAAGGCGACCTGGCCCTGCAAATCACCGCGCTCCCTCGCGAAACCAACGGCTTTGGCGATATTTTCGGCGGCTGGCTGGTGGCGCAGATGGATTTGGCAGGCACCGCGATGGCCAGCAAGGTCGCTGGCGGACGCGTTGCCACCGTTGCGATCGACCGCATGGCGTTTCTGGTTCCGGTGGCGGTGGGCGCTCAACTCTCCTTTTATACCCAGGCCCTGGAAATCGGCCGCAGCTCGATCAAGATGATGGTCGAGGTCTGGAGCGACGATCCATTGTCCAGCGAGTGGCGTAAAGTAACCGAAGCGGTCTTTGTGTTCGTTGCCATCGACGGCAGCGGCCGCACCCGCTCGGTTCCGCCACGCGCTCGCTGAAAGAACCTCTAAACCTGGTAGCCGTTTTGCGGTCGATAGTCGTCCACGTTACTGATCGAGAGCTGTCCCATGAGCACGCCCAATGTTGAAGCCGTAAAACTGGATGAACTGAATTGCTGGCGCATCCGCCACGGTCAGGCCGAATTACTGGTGGCCCAGCAAGGTGCGCACATCCTCAGTTATCAACTGGCCGGCCAACCGCCGCTGATCTGGCTCAACGACGAGGCCGTGTTCAAGACCGGCAAGAGCATCCGTGCCGGCGTGCCGGTGTGCTGGCCGTGGTTCGGCAACTTCGACCGCAACCCGAAAAGCGTGCAGGCGATGCGTGTCAGCGGTGAAGCACCGTCGGCTCACGGCTTCGTGCGAGCGATGGATTGGGAGCTGGGTGGCATCGAAGCCGAAGGCGAAAGCCTGAAGGTCGAATTCCTTCTGCCCTACCCCGACGGCGGCTTTCCCGGCTGGCCGCACCAGGTGGACTTGACGCTGACCATTCGCCTCGACGAGCAGCTGCACATCCAGCTGACCAGCCACAACCGGGGCACTGATACCGTCAGCATCAGCCAGGCGCTGCACAGTTACTTTGCGGTCAGCGATGTGCGTGACGTGCACGTCGAAGGCGTGGACGGCCTCAACTACATCGAAACCCTGGACAACTGGAAAACCGTGACCCAAAGCGGTGATCTGCGTTTTACCGGCGAGACCGATCGCATCTACCTCGACGCCCCGCCGCAGTTGAGCATCGTCGATCCAGCGTGGGAGCGACGCATTGTACTGAGCAGCAGCGGATCGCGTACGGCGGTGATCTGGAACCCGTGGATCGACCGCGCCGCCGCGTTCAGCGACATGGCCGACGACGGCTGGCAGCGCATGCTGTGCATCGAAACGGCGAACGTGATGGACGATGTGGTGAGCCTGAAACCAGGGGCGAGCCATACCCTGGGTGTCAGTATCGGCAGCAAACCGTTCTAAACAACACCACGAAAACAATGTGGGAGCGGGCTTGCTCGCGAAGGGGCCATAACATTCAACATCATCGTTGCCTGTTACACCGCCTTCGCGAGCAAGCCCGCTCCCACATTTGAATCGCTACAAGTCTGATTCTTTTACTACTCTGACTTTCTCCGCATCCAGCGCATATGCCGCATCAGCCAGGTCATTGCTGACCTTCTCGACTTTCAGCGTGCCAGTGACCCACAGCGGCGTGTAGATGTCGTTCAGCTTCAGGCCCTTTGGATAGCGCACCAGCACCAGCTGATTGGGCGGTGGCGGCGGTACGTGAATGCAGGCGCCCGGGTACGGCACCAGGAAGAACAACGTACTGCGGCCCTTGGCGTCGGACTCCAACGGCACTGGGTAACCGCCAATGCGGATGTTCTTGTCGTTCATCGACGCAACGGTCTTGGTCGAGTACATCACCGCCGGCAAGCCTTTGGCCTGCTTCATCCCACCCTTGTCGGTGAAAGTGCCATTGGCTTCGGGGGAGTTGTGGTCGATTTCGGGCATGGCCTCGAGGGCTTTCTGGTCCGACTTGGGCATCAATTCGAGCCAGTCGGTTTCCGGCAGTTCGCCGGCATGGGCAAGGCCCGAACCCAATAAAACAAGAGTCAATAAAAGACGGCGCATGAAGGTGCTCGGTAAAGGGAGGAACAGGAAACGCCGAGCATTCTAGCCCTCCCGACCGGTTTGGCGCAGAGGGCTTTGTCGCCTGGATCAGTTCTTTTTGAGCAGCCCGTAAATCACCAGCAACACAATGGCGCCCACCAGCGCACCGATGAAGCCTGCGCCCTGGCCGGCCTGATAGATGCCCAGGGCTTGACCGCCGTAAGTGGCCGCCAGCGAACCGCCAATACCGAGCAGGATTGTCATGATCCAGCCCATGCTGTCATCGCCCGGTTTCAAGAACCGCGCCAGCAGGCCGACGATCAAGCCGATAAAGATGGTTCCGATAATTCCCATGGCATTTCCCTCTGATTGATTGGCTATAGCCTAGCCAGACTTTGGCATCCTGCCATGAGAGAACGGCGGTCCCTGAATGGTTCCGCCGCTGCCACATGAAACTATTCGGCGATGAGCGCTTCGACCTTGAGGATCTGCGCAGCCAGCGTTTCGCGGTCTGCACAACGCAGGTTGGCGTGCCCGACCTTGCGGCCGACCTTGAATGCCTTGCCGTAGTGATGCAAATGGCAATCGGCGATGGCCAGGACTTTCTCGGTCTCAGGCACTTTACCGATGAAATTGAGCATCGCGTTTTCGCCGACCTTGGCGGTCGAACCCAGCGGCAGACCGGCAACGGCCCGCAGGTGGTTTTCGAATTGGCTGCACTCGGCGCCTTCGGTGGTCCAGTGCCCGGAGTTGTGCACGCGCGGGGCGATTTCGTTGGCCTTGAGGCCACCGTCGACTTCGAAGAATTCGAACGCCATCACGCCAACATAGTCCAGTTGCTTGAGTACGCGACTGGAGTAGTCTTCGGCCAACGCTTGCAGCGGGTGGTCGGTGCTGGCCACGGACAGCTTGAGGATGCCGCTGTCGTGGGTGTTGTGCACCAGCGGATAGAAGCGGGTTTCACCGTCGCGGGCACGCACGGCAATCAGCGAGACTTCACCGGTGAACGGCACGAAGCCTTCCAGCAGACAAGCCACGCTGCCCAGCTCGGCGAAGGTGCCGGCCACATCTTCAGGGGTGCGCAGGACTTTCTGACCCTTGCCGTCGTAACCCAGAGTACGGGTCTTCAGCACCGCCGGCAGACCGATGGAAGCCACGGCGGCATCCAGATCGGCCTGGGACTGGATGTCAGCGAACGCCGGGGTAGGAATCCCCAGGTCCTTGAACATGCTCTTTTCGAACCAGCGATCGCGGGCGATGCGCAGGGCTTCGGCGCTCGGGTAGACCGGGACGAATTGCGAGAGGAACGCGACGGTTTCCGCTGGAACGCTTTCAAACTCGAAAGTCACCAGATCGACTTCATCGGCCAGCTGACGCAGGTGATCCTGGTCGCCGTAATCGGCGCGCAGATGTTCGCCCAATGCAGCAGCACAAGCGTCCGGAGCCGGGTCCAGGAAAGCGAAGTTCATGCCCAGCGGAGTGCCCGCCAGCGCCAACATGCGACCCAACTGGCCGCCACCGATTACACCGATCTTCATCGTCAACAACCTCAGGCGATGCGTGGGTCTGGATTTTCCAGGACGCTGTCTGTCTGCTCAGCACGGAAGGTTTTCAGCACCGCGTGGAACTGCGGGTGCTTGGCGCCCAGGATACTCGCCGACAACAGCGCGGCGTTGATCGCGCCCGCCTTGCCGATGGCCAGGGTGGCAACCGGAATGCCCGCAGGCATCTGCACAATGGAGAGCAGCGAGTCGACGCCCGAAAGCATCGCGGACTGTACGGGTACGCCCAGCACTGGCAGGTGGGTCTTGGCTGCACACATGCCTGGCAAGTGGGCTGCGCCGCCGGCACCGGCGATGATCACCTCGATGCCTCGTGCCTCGGCCTCTTCGGCGTACTGGAACAGCAGGTCCGGGGTGCGGTGGGCAGAAACCACTTTCACCTCGTAGGGGATGCCGAGCTTTTCCAGCATATCGGCGGTGTGGCTAAGGGTGGACCAATCGGACTTGGAGCCCATGATCACGCCAACCAGTGCACTCATCGTCGTGCCTCTTCTCTCTGGGCGCCCGCAGGCGCATCAAAAAACAACAAGCCACGCAGGATGCGTGGCTTGATTGTACGAATTATGGCCAGTCGTAACCGGCCGAAGGCCGCGCAGTATACCGCAATACAGCGGATAAACAGCCCCTGTTGCGACCATCTGTCATCTGCCGCAAAGCCCCGATTTTATTGACTTGAAGGTCAATGGAATACACCTCGAATTTCCTGTGGGAGCGGGCTTGCTCGCGAAAGCGGTGGATCAATCAACATCGATGTTGAATGTACCGGCCTCTTCGCGAGCAAGCCCGCTCCCACATTGGGCTTTCATCGGTTTCAGGAACCGGTCATACCCTGTGCCGCACCGCCTTCCAGCTTGCGCCACAACAACCGCACGTTGGCCTTGCGTACCAGTGCGCAGCGATACAGGCGGATCTCCAGCGGCACATGCCATTGCGCACCGCCGCATACCACCAGTTCACCGCGTGCCAGCTCGGCGCGCACGCTGAGTTGGGGCACCCAGGCAATGCCCAGGCCTTCCAGGGCCATGCTTTTCAGGCTGTCGGCCATGGCGGTTTCGTAGATCGTGGTAAACCGCAGTTGACGCTGGCGCAACAAACCATTCACCGAGCGCCCGAGAAACGCACCGGCGCTGTACGCCAGCAGCGGTACGCTGCCTTCGCCTTCCAGATCGAACAGCGGTTTGCCGTCGGCGTCCGCCGCGCAGACCGGCAACATTTCGGTGTGGCCAAGGTGCAGTGACGGGAAAATTTCCGGGTCCATCTGCATCGCTGCGTCCGGGTCGTAGAACGCCAGCATCAGATCGCAGCCGCCTTCGCGCAAGGCATGTACCGCGTCGCCAACGTTGGTCGCCACCAGCCGCGTGGCGATGTTCAGGCCTTCATTGCGTAACTGCGCGATCCAGCGCGGAAAGAAACCCAGCGCCAGCGAGTGCGCGGCCGCGACCTGCATCACCTCGCCCTGCCCGCCTTCCAGGTGATGCAAATGGCGCAGCACTTCACCGAGCTGTTCGACCACGGTGCGTGCGGTGACCAGAAACAACTGCCCCGCCGCCGTCAGTTCAACCGGCGTGCGCGAGCGGTTGACCAGCGTCAACCCCAACGCCGCTTCAAGACTGCGGATCCGCCGACTGAAGGCTGGCTGGGTCACGAAGCGTCGTTCCGCCGCTTGGGAGAAGCTACGGGTGGCCGCCAGGGCACTGAAGTCCTCCAGCCATTTGCTTTCCAGATTCATCACGTCCTCCCGGACACGCACCAATTTAGGTCACACGCTTGCCGTCAACACGGCGTCACACGGGAATTATGCCGAATGTGCATAGGCTAGTGTTTAACAGCATTGGCCCAAAATTTTGCACAAGCCTAGCATTCACAGCGTTCCGGCACAGACCGGGTCCATATTGAGATGATTTCTATCATGTCCTCCGCTGCATCATTCCGCACAGAAAACGACCTGCTTGGCGCCCTCGAAGTACCGGCTCAAGCGTATTACGGTATCCAGACCCTGCGAGCGGTGAATAACTTCCGCCTTTCGGGCGTTCCGATTTCGCACTACCCGAAACTGGTTGTCGGTCTGGCCATGGTCAAACAGGCCGCTGCCGACGCCAACCGTGAGTTGGGTCACCTGAGCGAAGCCAAGCACGCTGCCATCAGCGAAGCCTGTGCACGTCTGATCCGCGGCGACTTCCACGAAGAGTTCGTGGTGGACATGATTCAAGGCGGCGCCGGCACTTCGACCAACATGAATGCCAACGAAGTGATCGCCAACATCGCACTGGAGGCCATGGGTCACCAGAAAGGCGAGTACCAGTACCTGCACCCGAACGACGACGTGAACATGGCGCAGTCGACCAACGACGCTTACCCGACGGCGATCCGCCTGGGTCTGCTGCTGGGTCACGACGCCCTGCTCGCCAGCCTCGACAGCCTGATTCAGGCGTTCGCGGCCAAGGGTGAAGAATTCAACCACGTCCTGAAGATGGGTCGTACCCAGCTGCAAGACGCTGTACCGATGACCTTGGGTCAAGAATTCCGTGCTTTCGCCACCACCATGGGCGAAGACCTGGCCCGTCTGAAGACGCTGGCCCCGGAACTGCTGACTGAAGTGAACCTGGGCGGCACCGCGATCGGCACCGGCATCAACGCCGACCCGCGCTATCAGGCCTTGGCTGTACAGCGCCTGGCCCTGATCAGCGGTCAGCCGCTGGTTCCGGCCGCCGACCTGATCGAAGCCACCTCCGACATGGGCGCCTTCGTGCTGTTCTCCGGCATGCTCAAGCGTACCGCGGTCAAGCTGTCGAAGATCTGCAACGACCTGCGCCTGCTCTCCAGCGGCCCACGCACCGGCATCAACGAAATCAACCTGCCGGCACGTCAGCCAGGCAGCTCGATCATGCCAGGCAAGGTCAACCCGGTTATTCCGGAAGCCGTTAACCAGGTGGCCTTCCAGGTCATCGGTAACGATCTGGCGCTGACCATGGCGGCCGAAGGCGGCCAGCTGCAACTGAACGTGATGGAACCGCTGATCGCTTTCAAGATCCTCGATTCGATCCGCCTGCTGCAACGCGCCATGGACATGCTGCGCGAGCACTGCATCGTCGGCATCACCGCCAACGAAGCACGCTGCCGTGAACTGGTCGAGCACTCGATCGGTCTGGTCACCGCACTGAACCCGTACATCGGCTACAAAAACGCCACCCGCATCGCCCGTATCGCCCTCGAAAGCGGCCGCGGCGTGCTGGAACTGGTGCGTGAAGAAGGTTTGCTCGACGAAGCCATGCTCGCCGACATCCTGCGCCCGGAAAACATGATTGCTCCGCGTCTGGTGCCTCTGAAGGCATAACCCGACACGTTACCTGTAGCACCGCTCACCAGGTCGAGGGACTAGACACCTCTCACCTTTTGAGGGCCTGGAGATCACTCTCCAGGCCCTTTTTTTTAACTGTTTGCCAATGAAAACCGTATGTCTGGGGACTGACCAATGTGGGAGCGGGCTTGTCCGCGAAGGCGGTGGCACATTCAACAATGATGTGTCTGATAGACCGCTTTCGCGAGCAAGCCCGCTCCCACCAAGAGCAGCTCCCACATAGCCTGACAGCAAAAATGTCAGGTGTTTCAAAGCCTTCGTTTCACCGCTTGCGCCACAACCGTGCAGACGGACGGCACTGTCATCGGTATAGTGCCGCCCCTCTTCGCGTGAGCGGTCGTCGGTAGCGAGGCCACAACCCATGCGAAACCCGAACTAATAACAAACCCGCGATATGAAACCGGGACGAACTTCGAACCGACCGTTGTGCCGCGCGCGCACCGGTGTAACTCGATGTGTCTATCCGGCCAGCATTTGCCTACACAAAAAACAGCGAGGAATAATCCATGCTCGAAGTCATTAACGACTTCCTCTCAGGGAAAGTACTGATCGTGCTCATTGTCGGGCTCGGTAGCTACTTCACGATCCGCTCGCGTTTCGTTCAATTGCGTCACTTCTTCCACATGTTCGCGGTGTTCCGTGACAGCCTGAAAAGCAGCGCCGGGCAACTCAGTTCGTTCCAGGCCCTGATGCTCAGCCTCGCCGGCCGCGTCGGTGCGGGCAACATTGCCGGTGTCGGCATTGCCGTGACCCTCGGCGGCCCCGGTGCCGTGTTCTGGATGTGGGTGACTGCATTGGTCGGCATGTCCAGCAGCTTCTTCGAATGTTCCCTCGGCCAGCTCTACAAGCGCTGCGATTCCGACGGCACCTACCGTGGCGGCCCGTCCTACTACATCCAGCACGGTTTGCAAAAACGCTGGTTGGGGATGCTCATGGCGTTCCTGTTGCTGGTGACCTTCGGGTTCGCCTTCAACGGCCTGCAAGCCCACGCCGTGACACACTCGCTGAACAACGCGTTCGGCCTCGACACCACTTATACCGGCATCGGTCTGGCCGTGCTGTTGGGCCTGGTGTTCATCGGCGGGATCAAGCGCATCGCCAAGGTAGCCGACCTGTTGGTGCCGGTGAAAACCCTGGTGTACATCGGCGTGACCATCTACGTGATCGTGCTGCAGTTCGACCAGGTGCCGGGCATGCTGATGACTATCGTCAAAAGCGCCTTCGGTCTGGACCAGGCCTTCGGCGGCCTGATTGGCAGCGCCATCGTCATGGGCGTGAAACGTGGCGTGTTCGCCAACGAAGCGGGCCTGGGCAGTGCGCCTAACGTGGCGGCGGTGGCGGCGGTCGAGCACCCGGTGGCGCAAGGCGTGGTTCAAGCGTTCAGCGTGTTCCTCGATACCTTCGTGATCTGCACCTGCACCGCGCTGCTGATCCTGCTCTCGGGCTTCTACACCCCTGGCTTCGAAGGCGACGGCATTGCCCTGACCCAGAACTCCCTGGCCGCCGTGGTCGGTGACTGGGGCCGGATGTTCATCTCCGTGGCCCTGGCGTTGTTCGTGTTCACCTCGATCCTCTACAACTACTACCTGGGCGAGAGCAACCTGCGCTTTTTGATCGGCGAAAACCGCAAGGCGCTGATGGGCTATCGCGCATTGGTACTGGTGCTGATTTTCTGGGGCGCCATCGAAAACCTCGGCACCGTATTTGCCTTCGCCGACATCACCATGACCATGCTCGCGTTCGTCAACCTGATCGCGCTGTTCCTGCTGTTCAAGGTCGGCATGCGCATCCTGCGCGACTATGATGACCAGCGCGCCGCTGGCATCAAGACCCCGGTGTTCGACTCCGCCAGGTTCCCGGACCTGGACCTGGATCGCCAGGCCTGGCCGGCCCATCCGCCAGCCGCTGTCGGCAAGACTGAAGTTGAGCCGCAGGGTGTACCCGCAGCGCAACGCTGATTGGTAAAAAGCGGGCGCACCCCTTGCGCCCGTCAGTTAGAGTGCAAAAACCTGTGGGAGCGGGCTTGCTCGCAAAGAGGGCGTGCCAGACAACATCACTGCTGACTGACCCGACGCTTTCGCGAGCAAGCCCGCTCCCACATGTCATCTCTTGCGGAGACCTCCAGATGATTTCCAATAACTACCCTGCCGCCCAGCACGTCATGGTGCTCTACACCGGTGGCACCATCGGCATGCAGGCCAGCGCCCACGGCCTGGCTCCGGCGTCCGGTTTCGAAGCGCGGATGCGTGACTACCTGCACAGCCAACCCGAACTGGTGGTGCCGCAGTGGCGCTTTCGCGAGATGTCACCGCTTATCGACAGCGCCAACATGACCCCTGCGTATTGGCAGCAGCTGCGTGAAGCGGTAGTCGACGCGGTGGATGTGCAGGGCTGCGACAGCGTGCTGATCCTGCACGGCACTGACACCCTGGCCTACAGCGCCGCCGCCATGAGTTTCCAGTTGCTCGGCCTGCACGCCCGCGTGTGCTTCACCGGCTCGATGCTGCCGGCCGGTGTGACCGACAGCGATGCCTGGGAAAACCTCAGTGGCGCATTGGTCGCCCTGGGCCAAGGCCTGGCGCCGGGCGTACATCTGTACTTCCATGGCGAACTGCTGGACCCGACCCGTTGCGCGAAGGTGCGCAGTTTTGGCCGTCATCCATTCAAGCGCCTGGAGCGTCAGGGTGGTGGTGTGAAAGCCTCTTCGCTGCCAACAGCGTTGAACTACAACCAGGCAAAACAACTGGCGAAGGTTGCCGTGTTGCCGCTGTTCCCAGGCATCGGTGCCGAGATCCTCAATGGCCTGCTCGACAGCGGCATTCAAGGTCTGGTGCTGGAGTGCTACGGCAGCGGCACCGGGCCGAGTGACAACCCTGAATTTCTCGCCAGCCTCGGGCGTGCGCAGGATAACGGCGTGGTAGTGGTCGCGGTGACGCAATGCCACGAAGGCGGGGTTGAACTGGACGTCTATGAGGCAGGCAGTCGCTTGCGCGGTGTCGGTGTGCTGTCCGGTGGCGGCATGACCCGTGAAGCGGCATTCGGCAAGTTGCATGCACTGCTGGGCGCAGGGCTTGAAACGGACGAAGTCCGTCGGCTTGTCGAACTCGACCTTTGCGGCGAACTGAGCTGACAAAACACAAAACCTGTGGGAGCGGGCTTGCTCGCGAAGGTGGCGTGTCAGATGACATCAATATTGACTGACACCCCGCCTTCGCGAGCAAGCCCGCTCCCACATTGGGAATCTCACCCGGCATACAACTTGCTCCGCATTCCAGCATCCCAAGGCTGGAAGTCCTTATGCTCCACTCCCACCTCACCACGCTCAACGCGGTCTCCCTGGTACTCGATGCCTTCAAGGCCGAAGGTCTGTCCAGCGAAGCGCTGCTTGCCGGTAGCGGCATCAGTGCGGCGGATCTGAACCGTGCCGACACGCGCATCACCACCAATCAGGAGATGCAGGTCTGTGCCAACGCCGTTGCCCTCAAGCGTGACATCGGCCTGGAACTGGGCCGGCGGATGCACGTTTCCTGCTATGGCATGCTCGGTTACGCCCTGCTCACCTGTGCCACCTTCGGTGACGCTTTGCGTCTGGCGATACGCTATCCGGCGCTGCTGGGAACACTTTTCGAGTTGAGCCTTGAAGACGATGGCGAGCGCATCTGGTTCGCCGCTGCCGATTACCGCGAGAGCCCGGCCATGGCCGTGTTCAACGCCGAGTTCTGCCTGGTGTCGCTGAAAGTCACCTGTGACGACCTGCTCGGCCACCCCCTGCCCTTGCTCGGCGCACGCTTCGAACATCCCGCGCCCGACTACGAAACGAGCTACGCCGAGCACTTCGATTGCCCGTTGCACTTCGGCGCGCGGAACAATGCCTTTGCCTTCGACAAGCGCTGGCTCGACCAGCCGTTGCCGCTGGCCGATGTCATCACCCATCAAGCCATGGCCGAACGCTGCCGCAAACAGAACATCGAGTTCACCGGGCGCCAGGCCTGGCTGGGACGGATCCGGCAGTTGCTCAGCGCGCAGTTGAATGCAGCGCCGGGACTGGAGGGGCTGGCCGAGCAAATGAACTGTTCGGCGCGGACCTTGCGCCGTCATCTCAAGGACATGGGTTGCAGCTATCAGGAACTGCTCGACGAACTGCGCTTCGAGCAGGCCAAGCAAATGCTTTGCGAGGATCAACTGCCGATCTATCAAATCGCCGAGGCCCTGGGCTTCAGCGAAACCGCGAGTTTTCGCCATGCCTTTGTGCGCTGGAGCGGGGTGGCACCGAGTCAGTTCAGACCTTGAGTCATTCGTTGTCTGAAATACCGCCATCGCGAGCAAGCTCACTCCCACAGGGGATTTGCGTCGTGCATGGATAGTGCATTCACTGAAGATCAATGTGGGAGCGAGCTTGCTCGCGATGGCGGCCGGAACAGCACTCACGCCCTATGCGGAGGTATGCCCACGCTACCAGGGGCGAATTTCGGTCAAATGTTTTGGCCATATCGATCCCCTTTTGGCCTTTCCTGCCGTTCTCCTAAACCGTCTGCACCGCAAGACTGTGTTCAACCGAACCAGCCTGCGGAGAACAAGAAAATGCTGACGATCTACTCGGACGATCACCACCTGCACCACGGCCGTTGCGAACTTATCGACGGGCAACTCAAGCCTTGCTTCGAGATGCCCTCCCGTGCCGACCACGTGCTGCAACGGGTGAAAAACCAGAACCTGGGCCCTGTAGAAGCGCCGAAGGATTTCGGCCTGGAGCCCATCGCACGCATCCATAGCCGTGACTACCTCGATTTCTTCAAGGGTGCCTGGGCACGCTGGACCGAATTCAACACCGACGGTGATCTGCTGCCCTACACCTGGCCGGCCCGTACCTTGCGTCAGGTCAAACCGACCAGCCTGCACGGCCAGCTCGGCTATTACAGTTTCGATGGCGGCGCCCCGATCACCGCGGGCACCTGGCAAGCGGCGTACAGCGCAGCGCAGGTCGCACTCACCGCGCAAGCGGAAATCCAGCGCGGCGCCCGCAGTGCCTTCGCCCTGTGCCGTCCGCCGGGACACCACGCCGCCGGCGACTTGATGGGTGGTTATTGCTACCTCAATAACGCCGCCATTGCTGCCCAGGCGTTCCTCGATCAGGGCCACAAAAAGGTCGCTATCCTCGACGTCGATTACCACCACGGCAACGGCACCCAATCGATTTTCTACCAACGCAGCGACGTGCTGTTCACCTCGATCCACGGCCACCCGGAAGCCGAATTCCCGTTCTTCCTCGGCTATGAAGATGAACGCGGCGAAGGCGCCGGTGAAGGTTTCAACTTCAACTATCCGTTGGCCGCAGGTTCGGGCTGGGACGCCTGGAGTGCCGCACTGGAACAAGCCTGCAAAGAGATCGAAAGCTACGGTGCCGACATCATCGTCGTGTCCCTGGGCGTGGACACCTTCAAGGACGACCCGATCTCGCAATTCAAGCTCGACAGCCCGGACTACCTGGCCATGGGCAAGCGCATCGCCGGCCTCGGCGTTCCGACGCTGTTCGTGATGGAAGGCGGTTATGCGGTGGAAGAAATCGGCATCAACGCCGTGAATGTTCTCGAAGGTTTTGAAAGCGCTTGATGAGGAAGTAGAAGAATGAAAAGTCTCAAGCGTTTTATCCTGCCAGCCCTGTGTGCCACGGTACTCAGCGGCGCAGCACACGCAGAAGAACGTACGCTGCGCGTCTACAACTGGTTCGACTACATCACGCCCAAGGCCCTGGAAGACTTCAAGGCCCAGAACGCCCAGACCAAACTGGTCTACGACATCTTCGACACCAACGAAGCGCTGGAAGCCAAGTTGCTGACCGGTAACTCCGGCTACGACGTGGTGGTGCCGTCCAACGTGTTTCTCGCCAAGCAGATCGAAGCCGGCGTGTTCCAGCCCCTGGACCCCAGCAAGTTGCCGAACTGGAACCACCTCGATCCCAAGCTGATGAAGCTGATCGAGGCCAACGACCCGGGCAACAAGTTCGCCGTGCCTTACATGTACGGCACCATCCTGATCGGCTTCAACCCGGATAAAGTCAAGGCAGCGCTGGGTGCCGACGCGCCGGTGGATAGCTGGGACCTGATCTTCAAGGAAGAGAACATCAGCAAGCTCAAGCAGTGCGGTGTCGCCCTGCTCGACTCGCCGTCGGAGATCCTGCCCTTGGCCCTGCAACACCTTGGCCTGGACCCCAACAGCAAAAAGCCTGCGGACTACGACAAGGCTGAAGCGCTGCTGATGAAGATCCGTCCGTACATCACCTACTTCCACTCGTCCAAGTACATGGCCGACATTGCCAACGGTGACATCTGCGTCGCGGTCGGTTACTCCGGCAGCTTCTCGCAAGCTGCCAACCGCGCCAAGGAAGCCAGGAACGGCGTCGTTGTCGACATGCGCTTGCCGAAAGAAGGCGCGCCGATCTGGTTCGACATGCTCGCCATCCCCAAAGGTGCGAAGAATCCGGAAGACGCCTACACCTTCATCAACTACCTGCTGCAACCTCAGGTGATCGCGCCAGTCAGTGACTTCGTCGGCTACCCGAACCCGAACAAGGACGCTACGGAAATGGTCGACCCGGCGATCCGCAACAACCCGAACCTGTACCCGACCGACACGGCGATGGGCACGCTCTACACCCTGCAACCATTGCCACGCGATGCCGAACGTGCGCGCACCCGGGCCTGGACCAAGATCAAGTCCGGCACCTGATACTCGCCTTGCTCCCGCCGTCACCAGGACCTGCGCTTTGCGCAGGTCTTTTTTATGCCTGCCTTTTGAGCCTCAGCCTCGCATGACTTGCGCGAGCAACTCGTAGGAATGCACGCGATCCGCATGTTCGTACAGGTCACAGGTGAAAATCAGCTCGTCGGCCTGGGTCTGTTCGATCAGGACTTCGAGCTTGGCGCGGATTTTCTGCGGGCTGCCGATCATGGCCAGGCCAAGGAAGTCGTGCACAGCCTCTTTCTCATGGGGCAACCACAGGCCGTCCATGGTTTTTACCGGCGGACGCTGCACCAGGCTTTGCCCACGCATCAGGGCGAGAATCCGCTGGAAAACCGACGTGGCCAGGTAATCGGCCTGCTCGTCAGTATCGGCTGCCACCAATGGCACACCGAGCATCACGTAGGGTTTGTCCAAAACGGCTGACGGTTTGAAGTGATTGCGGTACACCCGAATCGCTTCATGCATGTAGCGCGGTGCGAAATGCGATGCGAAGGCGTAGGGCAAACCGCGCTCACCCGCCAACTGTGCGCTGAACAGGCTCGACCCCAACAACCAGACCGGCACATTGGTCCCGGTTCCCGGCATGGCGATGATGCGTTGGTCCGGTGTGCGTGGACCCAGGTAGCGCATCAGTTCTGCCACATCTTCCGGGAAATCGTCGGCGCTGCCGGAGCGTTCACGGCGCAACGCACGTGCGGTCATCTGGTCGGAGCCCGGGGCACGCCCCAGACCCAGATCGATCCGGCCCGGATACAGACTTTCCAGGGTGCCGAACTGCTCGGCAATCACCAACGGTGCGTGGTTGGGCAACATCACCCCACCCGAACCGACGCGAATGGTCGACGTGCCACCGGCCAGGTAGCCGAGCAGCACCGAAGTCGCGGAACTGGCGATACCGTCCATGTTGTGGTGCTCGGCCACCCAGAAGCGGTTGTAACCGAACTTCTCGACGTGTTGCGCCAGGTCCAGCGAATTGCGCAGCGACTGGGCCGCGCTGCCGTTCTCGCGCACCGGCACCAGATCGAGGGTCGAGAACTTGATATCGGACAGTCGTTTCATAAACCTGCTTCTCCAATTGAGGGCGCAGGTTTGTTCTTGTGAACGGAAACCTGCCGAATCCAAAAGCGTGCTTCATGCAATGTGGGCATATACCCGAGTTTCAATAGCCCGGTAAAAAATCCCGCGAAAAAAGCAGATTGATTGGACGAAGTGAAGTTGATCCTCAAGGCAAAAATCAGCCTGGAGGCAACATGGGTCGGCTGGATTTTCGTTGAAACGAAAGATCGCAGCCTTGGGCAAACACCGGAATAACCCGGCAGGTTGCCCAAGGCTGCGATCTTTTTTGCGTCGTGACAGACTTGCCCGCTAAAACTGTGGTCGAATAAATGACAGCAGCGAAACCCCATGACTGTGCGTGCTGCGTCAAAGGAGCTTCAACCATGAAACGTTTTGCCCTGGCAGTAATCTGTTGCGCGCTGACCACTTCGGCCCTTGCGGCGCCGAAACCCTGTGAAGAACTCAAGGCCGAGATCGAAGCCAAGATCCAGGCCAGTGGCGTCACCTCCTACACGCTTGAAATCGTCACCAACGACGAGGTACACGACCAGAACATGGTCGTTGGCTCGTGCGAAAACGGCACCAGGAAAATCATCTACCAGAAGAACGACCGCTGAACCGTTCACATCAGGCAGTAGGATTCCCGGTCTTCAGCAACGATCTCGCGCTTGGCGTTGTATAGCCTGGCTTCAGGGATGAAGGCAATCGAGCGGCCTTCAAGCACATAACGTTGGCCGGCTTCGAAATGATCGAAGTTGATGGTCAAGTAACATATGCGTTCAGAAGGGCCACCCATATTGTTCAAGCCCGCGCCACTGGGTACTTCGAAGTCGAAGCGGACGATCAGTTCATGGCTGCCGGGCAAAACCTCAAAAAACCGCCCGTCGGCCAAGCGCTGTTTATCCAGACGCTCGGCCATCAGCAATTTATCGTTAGGGAAGGGCGTGGAAAATTCGACCCAGGCCATCTTTGGATTAGCCGCCGGCATCGGGGTCTGACAACCCGCAACAACACTGATGGCGAGTAACAGCATCAACCTGTACATGATGAATGTCCCAAGGGGCTATGCATTCAGCATAACGCCGATCAGGAGTGTTGACAGCCCGCTGGCGTGCCTTGGCCAACCACTTTTCGTTGTTGATCGTAGAGTTTCGCCCAAGGCCGAAAACCGATGTTCCCCGCCCGTAGCTGATAACGCTCGCCCGCGTTGAAGTCGTTGAATTTCACGTTCAACTGGCAATCGCGCCTCAACGGTTCGGCGTCAGGGCCGATGTTGGTGGGCTGGACCGAGAATTGGTAGCGGACCGTCAACTCATGGCTACCGGGCTGGACCTGAAAATAGCGTTTATCGTCGGTGGCCTTGTCATCGACCTCCAGCGCTTGCAGCTTCGTATCTGCTTGCTTCGACGCAAGATCGATCCAGGCTTGCGCAGGATCAGGGCGGGGTAGTCCGAAAAAAGCACAGCCGGCCAGCATCAACAGGCCTCCTGTCAGTATCAACATGCGCATAGCGGAGCTCCAGTCAGGCGGGATAGTCTTGTGGAAAGACTCTCCAAGGAAGAATTATTTTGATCAGGCCGCTTCCTAGCCCTGGATTACTTGATCGCGTTTTTCGCGTTTTGTTTCCGGGTATGTTGTTTTTGTGGCTCAACGGTTGCACCAGCATCAGCTACTACAACCAACTGGCCAGTGGTCAACTGCAATTGCTGCGGGCAAGGGAGCCGGTTTCCAGTGTGATTGCCGACCCGGCGCGCGATCAAAAACTGCGCGCACACCTGGAGCAATCGCAAAAGGCCCGAACGTTTGCCAGCCAGCAATTGCACCTGCCGGATAACCAGAGTTACCGCCTGTACGCTGACATTGGCCGCCCCTTTGTCGTCTGGAATGTCTTCGCCACACCGGAATTTTCCCTCAAGCCCGTAAGCCACTGTTTCCCCGTCGCCGGCTGCGTGGCCTATCGCGGTTACTACAGCCAGAGTGCAGCCCGCGGCGAAGCGGCTTTGCAACGCTTGCAGGGTATGGACGTATCGATTGGCGGCGTCGAGGCCTATTCGACACTCGGCTGGTTCAACGACCCAATCATCAGTTCGATGACGGGCTGGGGCGATGAGCGACTGGCCACGCTGATCTTTCACGAGCTGGCCCATCAGCGTTTCTATGTGAAGAACGACACGGAGTTCAACGAATCCTTTGCCACCTTCGTCGAGCAGGAAGGTACCCGCCAGTGGCGCGCCTACCGACATCTGCCACCGGATAACGATGCGCAGGCACGTCAGCGCGAACAGTTCACTGAGTTGGTGCTGATGACCCGCACCCGGCTGGAAAAGCTCTACACCTTGCCATTGCCGACCGAACAAATGCGCCAGCGCAAGGCTGCCGAGTTCGAGCGCTTGCGCAGCGAATACCGGCAATTGCGCGACCGTCAGTGGGCCGCAGACAAACGCTACGACGCCTGGGTCAATGCCCCCATGAACAATGCCCGGCTATTGCCGTTTGGTTTGTACGACCAATGGGTACCGGCATTTGCCGCGCTGTTCCATCAGGTGGATGGCGATTGGCTGAAGTTTTATGCCGCCGTGGAGCAGCTCGGTGCCTTGCCGACGGGCGAGCGCAAGACAGCGTTGAAGGCGTTGGCGGGTGGAGCCGATCAACCAAAGAACCAGTAGCAAACCCCAATCGCACCCAACACCCCGGCAAGCTCCGCCAGCAATGCACAACCGACTGCATGTCGTGCGCGCTGGATGCCCACGGCACCGAAGTACACCGCCAGGACATAGAACGTCGTCTCGGTACTGCCCTGGACTGTCGCCGCCACCAGCGCCGGGAAGCTGTCCACGCCCGAGGTCTTCATGGTTTCAATCAGCATTGCCCGGGCGGCACTACCCGAGAAGGGTTTGACCATCGCCGTCGGCAGCGCGTCGACGAAACGCGTATCCCAACCAGCCCACGCCACCAGATGCCGAATCCCGTCCAGAGCGAAATCCAGCGCCCCGGATGCCCGCAGAACACCCACCGCGCAGAGCATTGCCACGAGGTAGGGCAGCAAGTTCTTGGCGACATCAAAACCCTCTTTGGCACCTTCGACGAAGGCCTCGTAGACCTTCACTTTGCGCAGCGCGCCGATCAGTAAAAACAGCATGATCAGGCCAAACAGCGTCAGGTTGCCGAGAATCGACGACAGGCTGGCCAGCGCGGTCGCCGAAAGGGTCGCCAGCAACGCCATGAAACCGCTGAGGGCGAGAGCGCCGGGGATCAGGTAGGCCAGCACCACAGGGTCCCAAATGCGCAGGCGCTGCATGAACACCACCGACAGGAAACCGACAATGGTCGAGCAACTGGTCGCCAGCAGGATCGGCAGGAACACCAGCGTCGGGTCAGGCGCGCCTTGCTGGGCGCGATACATGAAGATCGTCACCGGCAGCAGGGTCAGCGAGGAGGCGTTGAGCACCAGGAACAGGATCTGTGCGTTACTGGCGACGGTAGCGCTGGGATTGAGCTCCTGCAGCGCTTTCATGGCCTTGAGGCCGATAGGCGTGGCGGCGTTGTCCAGGCCCAGGCCGTTGGCGGCGAAGTTCAGGGTAATCAGGCCGATGGCCGGATGACCAGGCGGGACTTCAGGCATCAGGCGCAAAAACAGTGGCCCCAGGGCCTTGGCCAGCCATTCGACGATCCCGGCTTTCTCGGCAATGCGCAAAAAGCCCAGCCAGAGAGTGAGGGTGCCAAACAGCAACACCATGACCTCGACCGACAGCTTGGCCATGGCAAAAATACTTTCCACCATCGCCGCGAATATCCCGGCATTGCCGCCAATCAGCCACTGAGCCAGCGCCGATACGGCTGCCACGATGAAGAAGCCAAGCCACAGGCCATTGAGCATCAGTCAAATCCCCCAAAAGATGCGCGAATGATAGCGGGGTGGCCAGAAACGACAAACCCCGGATTTATCCGGGGTTTGTCTGGTGCGGCTTTCGTAGATCACTGTGGGAGCGAGCTTGCTCGCGATAGCGGTGTATCAGTCGACATCAATGTCGGCTTTAGTCGGTCATCGCGAGCAAGCTCGCTCCCACAGGTTTTGTATCAGTTGCTAGAAATTTCACCCGCCGGCAGTTTTTCCTTGCTGCGCCAGTGCGGCAGGGAATTCCAGTAGCGCTGGCCTTTGGCGTCGTCGTACATGCCTTCCCAACGAGCGATAACCAGAACAGCCAGTGCGTTACCGATCACGTTCAGTGCGGTACGGGCCATGTCCATGACACGATCGACACCGGCGATGAACGCCAGGCCTTCCAGAGGAATACCGACGCTGCCCAAGGTGGCCAGCAGCACCACGAAGGACACGCCCGGTACGCCGGCGATGCCTTTGGAGGTGACCATCAGGGTCAGTACCAGCAACAGTTGTTGGCTGATCGACAGGTCGATGCCATACAACTGGGCAATGAAGATCGCCGCAATGCTTTGGTACAAGGTCGAACCGTCGAGGTTGAACGAGTAACCGGTTGGCACCACGAAGCTGCAAATGGCTTTCGGCGCGCCGTAGGCTTCCATTTTCTCGATCACGCGTGGCAGCACGGTTTCGGAGCTGGCGGTGGAGTAGGCCAGTACCAGCTCATCCTTGAAGATGCGCATCAGCTTGATCACCGAGAACCCGAACAGGCGAGCGATCAGGCCCAGGACCACGAAAGCGAAAAAGGCGATGGCGACGTAAACCAGGATCACCAGTTTGGCCAGCGGTATCAGCGAGGCGAAGCCGAAGTTGGCAACGGTCACCGCGATCAGTGCGAACACGCCGATCGGGGCGTAGTTCATGATCATGTGAGTGACCTTGAACATGCTTTCCGATACGCCCTGGAACATCTTCACCAGCGGTTCGCGCAGGTCCGCCTGCAGGCTCGACAAACCGAGACCGAACAATACAGAGAAGAAGATGATTGGCAGCATTTCGCCGCGAACCATGGCCGCAAAGATGTTCGACGGGATCAGGTTGAGGATGGTTTGGATGAACGCGTGTTCATGCTGAACCTCGGCCGCCGTGGCCTGGTACTTGGAAATGTCCACAGTGCCCAGGGTGCTCATGTCGATACCGGCACCCGGATGGAACAGGTTGGCCAGCAGCAGACCGACCACAATGGCGATGGTGGTGACGATCTCGAAGTAGATGATGGTCTTGAAGCCGATGCGCCCCAGCTTCTTGGCGTCACCGACGCCTGCAATACCGACGATCAGGGAGGAAATGACGATCGGAATCACGATCATCTTGATCAGACGGATAAAGATATCGCCTGCCGGTTGCAGGACGTTGCTGATCCACCAGGCTTTTTCGGCACTGAAATGGTTGAGCAGCGCACCGATTGCAATCCCCAATACCAGACCGATGAGGATCTGCCAGGCGAGGCTAAGCTTTGCCTTCTTCATATCTTTACCCTTACTTTTTGTTTGATTCAGGGAGATGCGTGAACTGGAACGCTTATGGCGAAAAAGTCAGTGCATCCGCCCCCCGTATAAGGTGCCCAGGAACGCGTGTTTACGGCTCTCTGGCAGGCGAAAAAGGCGCAACTATTCCGATGCAAGGAAGCGCCGTCTAATGCCGTAAACGCCTACCCCATGCCGAATCGGCATGATTTTTTTTACTGAATGCGACGTCGCAAAGGGTTTGAATGCGACATTTCAGCGGGCATAAGTGCCGTGAACCGGCCATCGCAGAGCAGATCGGATGTTTTTTGAGCAATGGCCGAGCGTTGATTTTTCAGCAAAATCCCGCAGGACGAAGCGAAAAATCGCGGCCAAAGAAAGGTAATTTTTCTCGATATACGGTCGCTGGTGAAACACCGGGAAAAGTGTTTTCCGACGTTACAAGGACCAGCAAGCGATAACGCTGATGAAACCGAGACGATCGCTCTATTTCAATATGTTGCGCGATCAAGCCCTGCGCAAGCCCGTCGAACCATGGCGGTCCGGCGAACTTGCGCAACAGCTTTTCCTGACCCGGTCCTTGCGCAGGCACTCCCTGCACCCGTAGGTCACTCCGCCCCCGAAACGGGCAGAACGTCCCGACCCCTTGGTCATGCGCCGGCCCTCCTCAGGTGGCGCAGATGGAAAGAGGCATTCCTCTTTCTTCACGACGTCTTGCCAGGTTTCACGCAATGCGAGTCTGTGTTCAACAATTCATTGACCCGCGCCTGGCCGTCATTGGCTGCTTTCGCCATGGCACTACCGCCCAACAACAGGACAGCTGCCAGTGTCTTGAACACGCCTCCCATGTCAGCCTCGACCGCGACGACCAAAGAAGAAGGAGGCAATAAACATCACCAGGAACACGACAAACAGAATCTTGGCGATACCCGTGGCGGTGCCCGCGATACCACCGAAGCCCAGTACGGCGGCGACGATGGCGATGATCAGGAAAGTGATTGCCCAGCTCAACATGGTGATTCTCCTTACGCTTCTGTTTAGAGGTGCTGCGTTTCCCGGCGCATCGGGTGCGGCGCAGGTTTTGCCTAGAACACCCAACGCTCCCGATGCCGTACCTCACCCACAGGCCCGGCCTGGTCGACATCCATCATGTGCATCGGGGGGCTATCGGCCTGACCGCTGCCGACAGCACTGAAATGGGTTTGGGTCGGATACCGAATCGACAGGTGTGGAGCTTCCGGCTGCTGGCTCTGCGCCCTGCACAGAAACTGCTGGCCGCCGATCAGGGTGATCAACAGCGCCAGAACAGCAAACAGCCCTTGCTGGACATGCACAGGCGAGAGGTACAGGTGGGCGGCACGTTGACGGTTCATCCTGCAACTCCTGCCGATCGGATCGGTATTCGATAGCGGGCTTTTTTGAATGCCCTGGTCAACCAGACAATTGCAGCCTGCATGCCAGCCTTGATTTGAATTAATTTCCTTCAATATCAATATTTTATGATCTAGAGAGAAATCACTTCGCACGCATCCTGCACGATGCCTCTCGTACGGCCGTGCGTATTGCACGATTCATTTGAAGGAAGTCGTAAATTCTTTGAATTGAGAGGAAGGCGCGGATGTCAAAAATACACGCTGGCTGTTGCCAGATACCGGGCATCTAAAAGACCCGCAAAATCAGGCGGCTAACCGATACATCGGATGAAAGCTACCCTGCCATGGCAGGAATGACCCAGAATCAATCATGCAACTTGCCCGACTTCTCCGGGACTCAACCAAGATTATTCATTAAGGAGCGTAGGAAAATGGAATCAGCCAATGAGCATCAAGGCCGCATTCTGCTGGTGGATGATGAGTCCGCCATCCTGCGTACTTTCCGTTATTGCCTCGAAGACGAAGGCTACAGCGTGGCCACCGCCACCAGTGCCGCGCAGGCAGATGCCCTGTTGCAGCGGCAGGTCTTCGACCTGTGTTTCCTCGATTTGCGCCTGGGTGAAGACAATGGCCTCGATGTGCTGGCCCAGATGCGTATCCAGGCGCCCTGGATGCGGGTGGTGATCGTCACCGCACACTCAGCCGTCGACACGGCGGTGGATGCGATCCAGGCCGGTGCCGCCGACTATCTGGTCAAACCGTGCAGCCCCGATCAATTGCGGTTGGCCACTGCCAAGCAGCTGGAAGTGCGGCAACTGTCGGCACGACTGGAAGCCCTGGAAGGTGAAGTGCGCAAACCCCAGGATGGCCTGGACTCCCACAGCCCGGCCATGAAAGTGGTGCTCGAAACCGCCCGCCAGGTTGCCACGACCGATGCCAATATCCTGATCCTTGGTGAATCCGGAACCGGCAAGGGCGAACTGTCCCAAGCCATTCACGGCTGGAGCAAACGAGCGAAGAAGTCCTGCGTCACGATCAACTGCCCGTCACTGACCGCCGAGCTCATGGAAAGCGAACTCTTCGGCCACAGCCGCGGCGCCTTCACCGGCGCCAGCGAAAGCACCTTGGGCCGAGTCAACCAGGCTGACGGCGGAACGCTGTTTCTCGACGAGATCGGCGACTTTCCCCTGACATTGCAGCCAAAGTTGCTGCGTTTTATTCAGGACAAAGAATATGAGCGCGTAGGCGATCCGGTGACCCGCCGTGCCGACGTGCGCATCCTCGCGGCCACCAACCTCAATCTTGAGGACATGGCCCGTGACGGTCGTTTCCGTGAAGACCTGCTCTATCGCCTGAATGTCATTACCTTGCACCTGCCACCGCTACGCGAACGCCGTGAAGATATTCTCAACCTGGCCGATCGTTTCCTGGCGCGTTTCGTCAAGGAGTATGCCCGTCCCGCACGCGCCTTCAGCGACGAGGCCCGGGAGGCGCTGCTCAGTTATCGCTGGCCGGGCAACATCCGCGAGCTGCGCAACGTGATCGAGCGGGCGAGCATCATCTGTGCGCAGGAGTGGGTCGAGATCAGTCATCTGGGCATGGCCGAAACCCCGGTCAACAACGCACCGCGCATCGGCGCGGCACTGAGCCTGGAGGAGCTGGAGAAGGCCCACATCGGCGCGATCCTCGCCACCGCCGACACCCTGGATCAAGCGGCCAAAACCCTGGGCATCGACGCCTCGACGCTGTACCGCAAACGCAAGCAGTACAACTTGTGAGCAACAGCCAATGAAACTGGCGATGAAATTGCGGACCCGGCTTTTCCTGAGCATTTCCGCACTGATCACCGTTGCGTTGCTCGGGCTCTTGCTCGGGCTGGTCAGCGTGATGCAGATGGCCGGCAGCCAGGAAGCGCTGATCCGCAACAACTTCGTCACCCTGGACCTGGGGCTCAAGCTGCGTCAGACCCTGGGTGACCAACTGATCCTCATACTCAGCGAGAAGCCTGACTCCGCCGCTTTCGCCGCCTCGAAGCAACATTACTTCGAACTGCTGGAAGAAGGTATCGCCCAGGAGCCGGCGGAAAACGGAAGCGAGTACGGCTTCCGAAAAGCCAAGGCCGACTACGAGCGTTTTATCCAGGCTTATGAAACGTCCCCGAATACGTCGAATGTGCTCAGCAGCCACGACAACCTGACGGAAAAATTCAACGCACTGCGCAATGGCTTGATCGCCGAGCACAAACGCGCGCTGGATAACATCAACAATACCGAGCGTCAGGCCCGGGAGCGGGCATTGCTGATTGCCGGGTTGCTTGGTTTGGTGGGGCTGGCGGTATTGATCATCGGCTTCGTGACCGCGCAGGCCATCGCCCGGCGTTTCGGGGAGCCCATCGAGGCTTTGGCCAAGGCAGCGGACAATATCGGCCAGGGCAATTTCGATGTCACACTGCCGATCTCTTCGGCGATGGAGCTGAACCAGCTGACCCGGCGTTTCGGGATCATGGCCCAGGCACTGCGTGAACATCAGGCCACCAACGTCGATGAACTGCTGGCCGGGCAACAGCGTTTGCAGGCCGTGCTCGACAGCATCGACGACGGACTGCTGATGATCGACCGCCAGGGCCATCTGGAACATCTTAATCCAGTGGCCCAGCGTCAGTTGGGCTGGGAGTCCGATCGTCTGGGTCAAGGGCTGGGCACGGCGCTGGAGCGCTCCGAACTCGATGAGCAGCTGCAACTGGTGCTGCGCGGCGGCACGCTGGAGCGGGCACCGGAAGACTTGAGCGTCGAAGTCGACGGCGAGTCGCGACTGCTGACCTATAGCCTGACACCGGTCAGCCATACCCAGGGTCATATTCTCGGTGCCGTGATGGTGCTGCATGACGTCACGGAACAGCGTGCCTTCGAACGGGTACGCAGCGAGTTCGTATTGCGCGCCTCCCATGAATTGCGCACACCGGTCACCGGCATGCACATGGCCTTCGGGTTGTTCCGCGAGCGCGCGCACTTTGCCCCGGATTCCCGGGAAGCCGACCTGCTCGATACCGTGAATGAAGAGATGCAGCGGCTGATGCAGTTGATCAATGACCTGCTGAATTTCTCCCGCTACCAGAACGGCTTGCAGAAACTCAGCCTGGCACCGTGTTCCATCGAAGCTTTGCTGGAACAGGCTCAGGCACGCTTTGCCACTGCGGCCGAAGAGAAGGAAATCAATCTGCTGGTGGAAGTGCAGGGGCCATTACCGCGATTGCAGGCCGACCAGCCACAACTGGACCGGGTACTCGACAACTTGATCGACAACGCCTTGCGTCACACCGGCCCCGGCGGGAGGATACGCCTGCAGGCCCGGCGCCACGGCGACCGGGTCATCATCAGTGTCGAGGACAACGGCGAAGGCATTGCCTACGGTCAGCAAGGGCGGATCTTCGAGCCGTTCGTGCAGGTTGGACGCAAGAAGGGCGGGGCCGGGCTCGGCCTGGCACTGTGCAAGGAAATCGTGCAATTGCATGGCGGGCGGATGGGTGTCTATTCACGGCCGGGGCAGGGTACTCAGTTCTACATGGCGCTGACCGTTTAGGTCACCTTCACGCTTCGTCATCCAGACGCCGGCCGGCCATACGCCGCCGTCCACGGGTAATCAATTCAATGAACTGCACTGCGCTCAGCGCATGGGCGAACAGCCAGCCCTGGCCGAACTTCACACCTTCACTGCTCAGGAACTCGGCCTGGGCCTCATGTTCGATGCCCTCGGCAATCACCTTCAGGTGCAGCGACTGGGCCATGTGAATAATGTGCGGGGCCACACCGCTGCTGGCGGCGTCATGACCCAACGCATCAATGAACGCCTTGTCGATTTTCAGGCAATCCACCGGCAGGGTTTGCAAATAGGCGAGGCTGCAATAGCCGGTGCCAAAGTCATCGATCAACACCTGGTGCCCGACATCCCGCAGCGCTTGCAGGTTTTCCCGGGCCACCACCACATCGACCAGCCCACGCTCGGTGACCTCAAAGGCAATTTGCTGCGCAGCGACGCGGTGCAGGGTCAGCAGTCGCGCCATCACCTGGCCGATCCGCGGAACCATTACGTCACACGCCGCGAGATTGACCGATATGTACAGTTGCGGATTGGCACGCAGCAACTGCCCGAGCTGCTCGAGCAGGCGTTGCAGGACGAAGTCCGTCATCTGGCGAATTTGCCCGGTGTTCTCCGCCATTGGAATGAACAGGTCGGGACTGGTCAGGGTGCCGTCCGGTCTGCGCCAGCGCAGCAGCGCTTCAGCTCCGACACAGTTGCGGCTATCGAGGTCGAAGATCGGTTGATACAGCACCTGCAACTCGCCACGGCGAATCGCGCCGGTCAGTTCGGCATCCAGCGACTGCCGCTGGCGTACCAGGAGAAACACCAGGAACCCGACACATAAGCCGAGCGCGAGGCTGGCCGGTAGCAGCCACCACCAGACCGTCGGGATATGCATGCCGCTGCGCGGGCTGATCAACACCAATTGATACTCCGGGTTGTCGGTCGGCATGCGGTAAATCAGGCGTGTCCGGGTGATTTGTAGCGCATCGCGGTTTTTCGGTGGCCAGACCTTGGCCGGCGGCCAAGCCTGAGAAACACCCAGCACCGGAATCGCCCGGGCGCCATGGTCAAGGACCACCAGCAGGCTGCTGCCCGGTGACAGGTCGACCATGTCGGTCAAGTGCCCACGAGAGGTCGCGACCCGGAAGTTCCCGCGCCCGAGCATCAACGCGGCGCGGTTTTCATCGGGTTCGGTGGTGGTGTTGAGCCAATAGCTGTAAGTCGGGCCCTTGATGTCTGGCGATCGAATCAGCGACAGCCCCTCCTGGCGAGGCCGATTGGAACAGATCCGCGAGGAGTCCATGTAAGCGGCTTCGTAGACGAAGCGATAATTGAACGTAACCTGTTGCAAGGTCGCGATCATTTCAGCATCGCAACCGCGCAACGGTTGTGCTTCAAGGTCGTCAAGGCTTTCACGCAGTTGCCCGAAGAGCTGTTCCAGGCGGGCGAGGAAGCGCTCACCCTGAGCATTCATTTCTTCGCTTTCGTTTTGCTCGATCTGGTGTATGGCGACGAACAGACTACCGGCCATCAATAACGTTGAGCTCAAGACAGCAGCCAGCAGCCCCAAAAACCAGGGGCGATGGAACCAACTTTGGAGCGTCTCTCGGGCAGCAGGCATTTTGTAATATCCGAAGAATTACCAATGAGTTATAGCTGCTGATTGGAAAAATGTCCGGACCGTCGGGCGGGCGTCATTATTTTGTCTGATTCAACACCAAAAGCAACGCGGCGGTTTGCGCATCCGGAGTGCCATCGAAGCGCGCCGGGCGGAAATGCAACTGAAATGCCGCGATCACATTTCGTGTCGCGACATCGAGCTCGCCGGTTTGTGGCGAGGCATAACCCAGGCGGGCCAATTGTGCCTGAAACCAGCTGATGCTCGGCAACTGCTCGGCAAACTGCATTTGCTGGCGCGCCACCGACTGTTCGTTCGGCCAGATGCCCAAGCCTTCGGCGGCCAGACGTTTCCAGGGGAACAACGGCCCCGGGTCCAGTTTGCGCATCGGAGCAATATCGCTATGGCCGATGATGTCGCCAGGCCTTATGCCGTGACGCTTGCTGATGTCCTTGAGCAGAACGATCAAGGACTGGACCTGATCTTCGGTGTAGGGGTACCACACGCGTCCGGTCGGGGTGTCCTTGAAGCCCGGATTAACGATTTCGATACCGATGGAACTGGAATTCAGCCAGGTCCGGCCATTCCATTCGCTTTCCCCGGCGTGCCAGGCCCGCAGGTTTTCATCCATCAGTTTGTAGATGGTGGCGCCCTTGTCGTCACCGATCAGGTAATGGCTGCTGACTTCGCCATGGGTCAGCAGTTGTAACGAACGCTCCAGCGAGGCGTTGGTGTAATGCAGCACCACAAACTGCACGCGACTGTCGTGATTGGACGAAGGGTGGCTGGTGTCGAAACGGGGACCGCTGGCACAACCGGCCAGCACAATCAGCGATAGGATCAGAGCAAAATATTTCATGGCGAAAGGCAGTACACACAAGACAATAATGCAACAGTGTAACGTAATGCCTTGCGAGCTGGCGGCAATCCCATGGAATTAAACCAAATCGAACAAATAATGATCAGCCCGGCTCCACCCGGTTGCGGCCGGCATTTTTTGCCCGATACAACGCCTGATCGGCTCTTTTAAGCACCTGATCGCCGTGCTCACCCGGCCTGAACGCCGTCATTCCGATAGAAACGGTGATGGTCACCGGCTCTCCCTTGAAGTGGAACGGACAGGCCTCGATGGAGGCACGCAAGCTTTCCAGCAGCTTCAAGCCCGCCGCTGGCACCGTGGATGGCATTAACAGCACAAACTCTTCGCCGCCAAACCGGGCAATGAAATCTGTCCCGCGCAGACGCTTGCGCAACACACTGGCAATGATCTTCAGCACTTTGTCACCGGCCAGGTGCCCGTAGTTATCGTTGATGCGCTTGAAATGATCGAGATCGAGCATGGCCAACAGTAGCGAGTTGCCATGTTGCTGCCATTGTTTGACTTCATGATCCAGGCGCTCGCTCCAGGCCGCGCGGTTGGGCAGGCCGGTCAACGGGTCGACCAATGCCTTCTGCCGTTGCTCTTCAAGGTGCTCGCGGTAACCCTGGGCCTCCTGCTCCATATGGGCGACCCGCTCGGCGAGGCTGTGCAGGCGCGCAGCGACCTCTTGCTCGCGCTCATCGCGCTGTTTCTGGTGTTGGTCCATCGTGCCCAGCAAGCCTTCAAGATGGTTTTCCAGGACGTGTTTGAGATCATCCAGGTCTGCCGCTTCCTGCATGCTGCTTTGCAAGCCATCGACCTGTTCGCGAATTTGCGTGTCCATCTGCCGCGCCGCCGAACGATTGTCGGCGTGTCCTGCGGTGGCGGCCTGCAAGTTGCTCTGGAACGCTTCGAGGCGCTCGTTCAGCCGTTGCAGATAGGCTTCAAACTCATGCTGGCCACTGTCGGTAATGGCCAGCATCAACGTGGCGAAGTCATCGAGGATCGGTAGCAATTCGTACCAGTTCAAGCCGTTTTTCAGACGATCGCGCATGGATTCGGCTTGCGGACGATGCCGCTCGGGCAATGTCAGATCGTCGAGCAGCCCCAGCAGCGTGTCTTCGATGTGACTGGCCACCGAGCTGTAGGAAGGCTCGGGGGAGTCCGGGAGCGCGTAGAGAATATCGTGTTCGGATGGCGCCTGATCGACGACGGCCACATCCACTGTCGGAGTCGGAGGTAAGGGCACGTTATCTGGCGAAGCTTGCGCGGTCAGCTCGTCAGGGTTTGTTTCCCACTCAGGAGACGCCGCGACGGTTTCCGGGGTCGGTTGCTCGGCCGATTCGATTTCTGCCACGACTGCCGGAGCAGGCGCAGCCACGGCTGGCTCGGTCGGCGCGCAGGCGTCTTCAGCTCGCTCAGCAACGGATACCTCGCAGATTGCCGGCTCTACCACGATCGGGGCCGACTCGATAATCGCCGCAGGGTTCTCAGCTACAGGGGCAGACGGCGCTGCTACCGACTGCGAGGCTGAGGCCTGGACAGGAGAAATAGCCGTTGTGGCCGCCATCTCCTCCACTTCACGACCGCCGAACAATCGCTGCAGCAAGCCCGGTCGACCGGGCTCCGTCGGAGTCTCCAGCTGGCTCAGGGCCTTGCCTTGCAAACCACTCAGCTCGCTGAGCAACAACGGTATCTCACGTGCCTGACTGACCCGCGCATCCAGTTGCTTGGCGAAACTCTTGAGTGGCCGGCTCACATCCCGTGGCAGCGGCAATGTTTGCAGTTGAGTGACCAGTGCAGTCAGGGCGGCACTGGTCTGGTTGATCCGGGTTTCCCGACGCTGCTCGGAGTCGAGCACGGCTTTTTCCAGGCGTGGAATCAGCGCGGCCAGGCCGGCGTCCATGTCATCGGTGCGCACGACCTCACGCATTTCCTTCATGCATTGATCAACGGCGCGGTCAGTACCCTCCGCCGCCAGGGTGCTGCGCACCAGCCCACGACGCAGCAAATCGAGCCGTGCGTCCCAGCGACGTTCGAGCTTTTCCTGTTGTTCGATGCTTTTGAGGTATTTCTCTTTCCAGCGCTGTGCTTCGTCGCTCATTCATGGGATCCGCGAAGGGCAGGACTCAACGCGGGCAATGCATCGGCCGTGAGCGAACCCGGCAGACGAATCTCTACCGCGACCGGCAGGTGATCGGAAATGGGCTGTGCCAGCACCTCGACCTTTTCCAGGGTCAGGCTCGGGCTCAGCAGGATATGGTCCAGGCAGCGCTGTGGGCGCCAGCTGGGGAACGTTGCTTCCATTTGCGGCGCGAGCAGGCCGAGATCGCGCAACGCGGAATTTTGCAGCAGGTCACTGGCATGGGTGTTCATGTCGCCCATCAGTACCTGGTGTTTGTAATCGCCAATCAACTCGCGGATGTAGGTCAGTTGCAGGCTGCGCGCCCGGGCGCCCAGCGCCAGGTGCATCATCACCACCACCAGCGCTTCCGGACCTTCGCCGAAGCGTACCAAAATGGCTCCGCGACCTTTTGGGCCCGGCAATGGATGATCTTCAATTGCCCACGGACGCAATCGGCTGAGCACGCCATTGCTGTGCTGGGCAAGGCGACCGAGATTGCGATTGAGTTGTTGATACCAGTAGGGGAAGGCGCCGAGCTGGGCCAGGTGTTCGACCTGATTGACGTAGCCTGAACGCAGACTGCCGCCATCGGCCTCCTGCAAGGCGACCAGATCGAAGTCGCCCAGCAGATTGCCGATTTTCTGCAGATTATCGGCACGCCCGGTGTGCGGCAGCAGATGCTGCCAGCCCCGGGTCAGGTAATGCCGGTAGCGCTCGGTACTGATGCCGACCTGGATATTGAAACTGAGCAAGCGCAGACGACTGTCTGCGGGCAGGCCCGTGGACTCCAGATGATGCTCGTTGACCCGCGGATCATGCAGGCCAACAGTGCGTTCAGTACCCCATCGGCGCATGGCAGTGACTGCCCTTAGTTGGCGGCAGCCTTGTTAGCCGCTCGCTCTTTGTCGATCAGTTTGTCGGCCAGTTGCAGGGCCTGTTCGGCACCGCCGGCGGAGCCTACGTCAAAGCGGTACTTGCCGTTGACGATCATGGTTGGAACGCCGGAGATTTCATACTTCTTGGCCAGTTCACGAGCCTTGACGATCTGACCCTTGATAGCGAAAGAGTCGAACGTCGCGATGAACTTGTCCTTGTCCACGCCTTGGGTAGCGAGGAAGTCGGCCATGTCATCCTTGTCGGTCAGTTTCTTGTGTTCTTTCTGAATCGCGTTGAATACCGCGGCGTGAACGTTGTGCTCGACACCCATGGCTTCAAGGGTCAGGAACATCTGGCCGTGAGCATCCCACGCGCCACCGAACATGGCCGGGATGCGCACGAAATTCACGTCTGTAGGCAGCTTCTCGACCCACGGATTGATCACCGGCTCGAAGGCGTAGCAATGCGGGCAGCCGTACCAGAACAGCTCTACCACTTCGATCTTGCCAGGCACGGCGACCGGAACCGGATTGCTCAGTTCGACATAAGGTGCGGCGGGGGCTTCAGCGGCTTGGGCAGTCATGCCGAACAGGCTGGCAGCGGCAAAAACGGCGCTGATGATCAGATTACGCATGCTTTACTCCTGGACAAATTTTATCGCCTCGCGCGACTTGTTTTCAGACAGATCCTGGCGGGCTTGAGTTCTGTAGTGTAACGGCAGCGGCCACAAAAAAGGGCGGCCAAAGCCACCCTTTTTATACTTGCTGTGACGGATTAATCGAGCGTTAACGTTGCAGGCGACCTGCACCCCGTTCAACGCCCGATCCGCCGGCCTTAGTGCAGGCCCTGGATGTAGCTGGACACCGCGGCGATGTCTTCGTCGCTCAGCTTTTTGGCAATGCTCTGCATCGGCTTGGTGTCGCCGTCGTTGTTGCGGCCACCATCTTCCTTGCGGAAATCGGTCAGTTGCTTGGCGATGTACTGAGCGTGCTGGCCACCCAGGTGCGGGAAACCGGCGGGTGCGTTACCTGCGCCGTTTGGCGAGTGGCAGCCGGTGCAGGCTGGCAGGCCCTTGGCCAGGTCACCGCCACGGAACAAATTCTCACCGCGCTTGACCAGTTTCTCGTCGGCGGCACCGACGCTACCTTTCTGGCTGGCGAAGTAGGCGGCGATGTCCGCCAGATCCTGATCGCTCAGGTTGGTCAGCAGGCCGGTCATTTCCAGAACGGTGCGCTTGCCCGACTTGATGTCGTGCAACTGCTTGGTCAGGTAGCGTTCACCCTGACCCGCCAGTTTCGGAAAGTTTGGCGCCATGCTGTTGCCATCCGGACCGTGGCAGGCGCCACATACGGCGGCTTTTGCCTGGCCAGCTGCTTTGTCACCAGGTTTTACTGGCTCACCTGCAGCATGGGCCATGCCGGAGATGCCCACGGTCAACAGCAGACTCACGATCAATTTGTTCATCAGCTAATCCAACTACGGCTAAGGGTTAAGAGTTATGGACCGGGTTTACTCGCTCATCCAAAGGATGATGGCTTGGTAATCCTCGGCACTGCAGTCCATGCACAAACCACGCGGCGGCATCGCCTTGAAACCCTGGGTCACGTGTTGCACCAGCGTCTCCATACCTTTCGCCAACCTCGGCGCCCAAGCTTCCTGATCGCCTTTTTTCGGCGCCATGGGGAGTTGGCCGGAATGACAGGCACCACAAACACGGTTGTACACTGCGTCCGGATCCTGTGTAGCCTGAGCGCTGTAAAGCGGCATCAAGACACCGGCAGCTAGCAGCCATTTCGTCATAAAACGACCTTTTCAGGGTTGAGAGCGTGCTGCGTTCTAGTGCGCAATCAAGGTCTGTCGCTCTCGTGAACTTCATCCTGCGTTGGGACAAAGCGCACACAAAATCTGCGGCATTATATACTGGCGTCACTGAAACGGAAGCGACACTGCTTGCCGCACCCAATCCTGGCGCCGCCCACATCGGAAATCCCATGCAACTCAAGAATCCCATCCTCGGTCTGTGCCAACAGTCCACCTTCATGCTCAGCGCCGCCAAAGTCGACCAATGTCCGGATGACGAGGGCTTCGAAGTCGCCTTCGCCGGGCGTTCCAACGCCGGCAAGTCGAGTGCCTTGAACACCCTGACTCATGCCAGCCTGGCACGCACCTCGAAAACACCGGGGCGCACACAGCTGTTGAACTTCTTCAAGCTAGACGATGAACGCCGTCTGGTCGACCTGCCGGGCTACGGTTATGCAAAAGTACCGATCCCGCTCAAGCAACACTGGCAGCGTCACCTGGAGGCGTACCTGGGTGGGCGCGAGAGTTTGAAAGGTCTGATCCTGATGATGGACATCCGCCATCCGATGACCGATTTCGACCTGCTGATGCTCGACTGGGCCGTGGCCGCCGGCATGCCGATGCACATCCTGCTGACCAAAGCGGACAAGCTGACCTATGGTGCAGCCAAGAACACGCTGCTCAAGGTTCAGGCGGAAATCCGCAAGGGCTGGGGCGATCTCGTGACAATTCAGCTGTTCTCGGCCCCCAAGCGCATGGGCCTGGAAGATGCCTACACCGTGCTGGCAGGCTGGATGGAACTGGCGGACAAGGGTGCCGAGGTAGAAGCCCAGTAAGCCACGAAAACTGTCTGGGACGTCCCCCAGGCAGTTTTCTGCAGGCAAAAAAAACCCCGGACTTCTATGGGGAGGGGGAAGTTCCGGGGTTCAAGCTCTAGACCGCTAGGGCGGGGTCCAGATATCTGCCAACACTTAACACAACATAGGAGCATCGAAGGGCTTCACCAGCCATTCAGTAACTCTGAGTGGTGGTTCGCAAGATTAGTTCAGATTTTTTTCAAATGGCTTTGGAATAACTCTAATAATTTTCCGGACCAAGCGATTTGCGCCCTTCTGCCGCGGCACTATGCCGCAGCAGAACACGACGTTTTTCTGTAGGAGCAAGCTCGCTCCTGCAAGAAGGCTCAGTGAGCCTCATCCCAGTTATTGCCAACACCCACTTCGACCAGCAACGGCACATCCAGTTTCGCGGCTTCGCTCATGTGCACGCGAATTTCATCGCGAACCTGGTCGACCAGATCTTCACGCACTTCAAGCACCAATTCATCGTGCACCTGCAGGATGACCTTGGCGTCGAGGCCAGACGCGGTCAGCCAGTTGTCCACCGCGACCATGGCTTTCTTGATGATGTCCGCAGCGGTACCTTGCATCGGTGCGTTGATCGCCGTGCGTTCGGCGGCGGCGCGCTCTTGCGGCTTGTTGGAATTGATGTCCGGCAGGTACAGGCGACGCCCGAAGAACGTCTCGACATAACCTTGCTCGGCGGCCTGGGCCCGCGTACGGTCCATGTACTGGCGAACGCCGGGATACCGGGCGAAGTACGTATCGATGTAGGCCTTGGCGGTCTTGGTGTCGACGCCGATGTCCTTGCCGAGCTTCTGCGCACCCATGCCGTAGATCAGGCCGAAGTTGATCGCCTTGGCGCTGCGGCGCTGGTCGGAGGTCACGTCGGCCAGTTCGACCTTGAACACTTCGGCGGCGGTCGCGGTGTGCACGTCAAGATTGTGGCGGAAGGCATTCATCAACCCTTCATCCCGTGACAGGTGCGCCATGATCCGCAATTCGATCTGCGAGTAGTCCGCCGCCAGCAGCTTGTAACCGGTCGGGGCCACGAAGGCCTGGCGGATGCGACGCCCTTCGGCGGTGCGCACGGGAATGTTCTGCAGGTTTGGATCGCTGGAGGACAGGCGCCCGGTGGATGCCACAGCCTGATGATACGAGGTATGGATCCGCCCGGTACGCGGGTTGATCTGCTCCGGCAGTCGGTCGGTGTAGGTGCTTTTCAGCTTGCTCATGGTGCGGTATTCCATAAGCACCTTGGGCAATCGATAGTCGTCTTCCGCCAGTTTGGCCAGCACTTCTTCGGCAGTGGACGGCTGGCCCTTGGCGGTTTTCTTCAATACCGGCAGGCCAAGCTTCTCGTAAAGGATCACGCCAAGTTGCTTGGGCGAACCGAGGTTGAATTCCTCGCCGGCAATCTCGAAGGCCTCACGCTCCAGAGCCACCATCTTGTCGCCCAGTTCGATGCTTTGCACACCCAGCAGGGCGGCGTCGACGAATGCGCCCTGGCGCTCGATTCGCGCCAGCACCGGCACCAGCGGGATTTCAATGTCAGTCAGCACGCTGGCCAGGCTTGGAATGGCCGAGAGCTTTTCGAACAGGGTCTGGTGCAGACGCAAGGTGATATCCGCATCTTCAGCGGCGTAAGGCCCGGCCTGCTCCAGGGCGATCTGATCGAACGTCAGCTGTTTCACGCCCTTGCCGGCGATGTCCTGGAAGCTCACCGTGGTGTGGTCCAGATACTTCTGCGCGAGGCTGTCCATGTCATGGCGCGTGGCCGTGGAGTTGAGCACGTAGGACTCAAGCATGGTGTCGAAGGCAATGCCACGTACGGTGATACCGTTGCCCTGATCGCCGCCGATGGCACAGTTGGCCAGGATATTCATGTCGAACTTGGCGTGCTGGCCGACCTTGAGCTTGTTCGGGTCTTCCAGAATCGGCTTGAGCGCGCGCAGGACCGTGTCGCGGTCCAGTTGCTGCGGCACGCCGATGTAGGAATGGGTCAACGGGATGTAGGCCGCTTCGTTGGCCTGAACCGCGAACGACAGACCCACCAGTTGCGCCTGCTGCGCGTCGATGCCAGTGGTTTCGGTGTCGAAGGCAAACAGCTTGGCGTTGTTCAGTTTTTCCAGCCAGGCATCGAACCGCGCCTGATCGAGGACAGTTTCATAGGCGGCTTCAGCAGCGGCGGCCGGTGCTTCGGCCTCTGGTTCGCTGAACAGATCGGCGGCCGGCGCAGGCTCGGCGGCAGTGCTCAGTTCCAGGCGTTTGGCGTCGCGATCAAGGTCGTTCAGCCAGCTCTTGAACTCCAGCAGGGTGTACAACTCGTAGAGTTTCGCCGGATCTTCCTCGCCCATTTGCAAGTCGTCGAGGCCAATATCCAGCGGCACGTCAACCTTGATGGTCGCCAACTGATAGGAAAGGAAGGCCATTTCCTTGTGCTCTTCGAGCTTGGCCCGCAGGGTCTTGGCGCCGCGAATCGGCAGGGTCGGCACGATGTCGAGCTGCGCATAGAGTTCGGTCAGGCCACCGTTCACACCGACCAGCAGGCCGGAAGCCGTCTTCGGGCCGATACCCGGAACACCCGGAATGTTGTCGGAAGAATCGCCCATGAGCGCCAGATAATCGATGATCTGCTCGGGAGCGACGCCGAATTTCTCCTTCACGCCCTCCACGTCCATGCTGCTACCGGTCATTGTATTGACCAAGGTAATGTGGCCGTCGACCAGTTGCGCCATGTCCTTGTCACCGGTGGAGATGATCACCGGACGGTCCGCCGCCGCGCTGCTGCGGGCCAGGGTGCCGATCACGTCATCGGCCTCGACGCCTTCGACGCACAGCAGCGGGAAGCCCAGGGCGATCACGCTCTGGTGCAGCGGCTCGATCTGCACGCGCATGTCGTCAGGCATGCTCGGACGGTTGGCCTTGTATTCGGCGTACATGTCATCGCGAAAAGTCCCACCCTTGGCGTCGAACACCACGGCGAACGGACTGTCCGGATACTGCTTGCGAAGGCTCTTGAGCATGTTCAACACGCCCTTGACCGCGCCGGTCGGCAGGCCTTTGGATGTGGTCAGCGGTGGCAGCGCGTGAAAGGCGCGGTACAAGTAAGAAGAACCGTCCACCAGGACGAGGGGGGCTTGGCTCATGAGCAGGATCAACCTTTTCGGCGGGTCCGGCGCTAGAATAGCGGGACCGTTGACGACAAAGGGACAAGGTTATCATGCGCACACCAAATCGCCTGTTGCTGGCTGGCTTGTTTGCAATCGCCCCATTGGCCGTCATGGCGGCGGACGATGCGCCGACACCGGAGCCAGATGTCACGATCCGCACGGAAGGGGACAAGCTCATCCAGGAATACCGCCAAAACGGCTTCCTGTATGCGATCAAAGTCACGCCCAAAGGCGGCAAGCCGTATTTCCTGGTACGCGCCGACGGATCAGAAGGTAACTTCGTTCGCTCGGATTACCCGGATATGCTGATTCCGGCGTGGGAAATTTTTAAGTGGTAAGACGTCCTTAACTTTAATCGGCGCTGGCTCAACAGCAGCGCCCGTACTGGCAGTTTAAACATGTCTGTGTTCACCCCCCTGGCTCGGCCCGAGCTGGAAGCTTTTCTCGCCCCTTATGGCCTCGGCCGCCTGCTTGATTTCCAGGGGATTGCCGCCGGTAGCGAAAACACCAATTTCTTTATCAGCCTGGAGCAGGGCGAATTTGTCCTGACCCTGGTCGAGCGCGGCCCGGTACAGGAAATGCCGTTCTTCATCGAACTGCTCGACGTGCTGCACGGCGCCGACCTGCCGGTGCCTTACGCCCTGCGCACCACCGACGGCGTGGCCTTGCGCGAACTGGCGGGCAAACCTGCGTTGCTGCAACCACGCCTGGCCGGCAAGCACATCAAGCAAGCCAACGCGCAACATTGCGCGCAGGTCGGTGAGTTGCTCGGCCATCTGCACCTGGCGACCCAGGCCAACATGATCAAGCGCAAAACCGATCGCGGCCTGGACTGGATGCTGGAAGAGGGTACGCAGTTCCTGTCGCACCTCGGTGCCGAACAGAAAGACCTGCTGCAACGGGCGCTGGAAGAAATCACCCGGCAGAAAGAAAAAATCCTCGCTCTGCCGCGGGCGAACATTCACGCCGACCTGTTCCGCGACAACGCGATGTTCGAAGGCACGCACCTGACCGGGCTGATCGATTTCTACAACGCCTGCTCCGGGCCGATGCTCTATGACGTGGCGATTGCCTTGAACGACTGGTGCTCGGACGACGATGGCGTGATCGATGGACCGCGAGCGCGGGCCCTGTTGGGCGCTTATGCGGCCTTGCGACCGTTCACCGCTGCCGAAGCCGAGATGTGGCCGACCATGCTGCGGGTGGCTTGCGTACGGTTCTGGTTGTCACGCTTGATCGCGGCAGAGTCGTTCGCCGGGCAGGACGTGTTGATTCACGATCCGATGGAGTTCCAGTTGCGCCTGGCGCAGCGGCAGACGGTCAATACACCGTTGCCTTTCGCTCTTTAAAGGCTTCGACCTGTGGGAGCGAGCTTGCTCCGGGCGGCGTTCCGACGATAGCGGTGGGTCAGTCAACATTGAGGTTGAATGTAATGCCACCTTCGCGAGCAAGCTCGCTCCCACAGGGTTTGGTGTCGGTTACAACGACTCCAGGCACCCCGCCAGATCATTCCCCAATTTCTCCAGCACCTGCTCATAACCCTGGGCAGTCGCCGGTGTGTACCCGCCCAGCGCATCCAGTTCCGCCAGCTTCACCGGCAAACCCGCCACCAGGGTTTCTGCCAGGCGCGGACGCAGCGGTGGCTCGCTGAACACACAGGTCTTGCCGACTTCCTGCAAACGCGTACGCATCGCCGCGACATGCTGGGCACCGGGTTGCACTTCGGCCGCGACGCTGAACACACCCACGTGCTTGAGGCCGTAGGCGTCTTCGAAGTAATCGAACGCTTCGTGAAACACGAAGTAGGGTTTGCCCTGAACATCGGCCAGGCGTTTCTTCAGGCGCGCATCCAATGCATCGAGACGTTCGTCGAAGGCTTTCAGATTGCTCTGATAGCGCGCGGCATTGTCAGGATCGGCGGCACTCAGGTCGGTCGCCATTTTCGTCGCGATGACCCGGGCGTTAACCGGTGACAGCCACAGGTGCGCATCCAGGCTGCCCGGGCGGTGATCATGATCATGTTCGTCGGCTTCTTCGGCGTGGGAGTGGCTATCTTCGGCAAAACGGCGCAGTTTCATGCCCGGCAAATCCTGCACCGCGACGCTAGGTAGCGTACGACCGCTGAGCACGCGTGGCAGGAAACCTTCCATGTCCGGGCCGATCCAGTACAGCAGGTCTACCGATTGCACCTTGCGCACGTCGGAGGGGCGCAACGCATAGTTATGCGGCGAGGCGCCGGGTGGCAGCAAAACCTCCGGAATCGCCACGCCGTCCTGCACCGCCGCGGCGATTAACTGCAGGGGCTTGATGCTGGTAAGGACCTTGACCTCGGCTTGCGCCGAACCGATCAGCAGAAAACTTGCGATAAATGCGACAAAGATAGAAAAAAGTCGGGACACGATGACCACTCGAAGAGGCGAGAACGGGTAACATAATAACGTCTCTCACAAAACTCGTCGCCGCTCATGCTAAAAACACCGATTGCCAGCCGTCCCCACGACCACTCACATTGCGTTCACAGCGCTTTGTCCGACGCCGATGCCCTGTGCGCACGTCAAGGCCTGCGCCTGACCGCATTGCGCCGGCGGGTGCTGGAACTGGTATGGCAAAGCCACAAGCCCCTGGGTGCCTACGACATTCTCGCGGTCCTCAGTGAGCAGGACGGTCGCCGCGCCGCGCCGCCGACGGTGTATCGCGCGTTGGATTTCCTGCTGGAAAACGGCCTGGTCCATCGGATTTCCTCGCTCAACGCCTTCATCGGCTGCAATCACCCGGAACATGCTCACCAGGGTCAGTTCCTGATCTGCCGCGTGTGCCACGCCGCGATCGAACTTGAGCAAAAATCCATCAGCGACGCGATCATCGCCAGTGCCAGGGATGTCGGGTTTGTCGTCGAAGGCCAGACCGTCGAAGTGATCGGTCTCTGCTCGGGTTGCCAGGGGGCTTGATGAGCAACGCGCTAATCCGTCTTGAGCAGGTTGCGGTCACGTTCGCCGGGCAACCGGTGCTGGACAACATCGAGTTGAGCGTCGAGCCGGGGCAGATCGTGACCCTGATCGGCCCCAACGGCGCCGGTAAAACCACCCTGGTGCGTGCCGTGCTCGGCCTGTTGAAACCAGACAGCGGCAGCGTTTGGCGCAAGCCGAAACTACGGGTCGGTTACATGCCGCAAAAACTTCACGTCGATCCGACCCTCCCTCTGTCGGTCCTGCGTTTCTTGCGCCTGGTGCCGGGCGTGGACCGGGCGATGGCCTTGGCGGCGCTCAAGGAAGTCGGCGCCGAACAGGTGATCGACAGCCCGGTGCAAAGCGTTTCCGGTGGCGAAATGCAACGCGTGTTGCTGGCCCGGGCCTTGTTGCGCGAACCGGAACTGCTGGTGCTTGACGAACCGGTACAGGGTGTCGACGTGGCCGGCCAGGCTGAGCTGTACAGCCTGATCACCCGTCTGCGCGACCGCCACGGTTGCGGCGTGCTGATGGTCTCCCATGATCTGCATCTGGTGATGAGCACCACGGATCAGGTGGTTTGCCTCAATCGTCATGTCTGCTGTTCCGGCCATCCCGAACAAGTCAGCGGCGATCCGGCTTTCGTCGAGCTGTTCGGAAAAAACGCACAAAGCCTGGCGATTTATCACCACCATCACGACCACGCTCACGACTTGCATGGCTCGGTGGTCAAGGCGCCCGCGTCGGGCCAACCCCATGTGCACGGAGATAGCTGCAAGCATGGCTGATTTTCTACTTTACGCCCTGCTTGCAGGCCTGGCCCTGGCCGTCGTCGCAGGCCCATTGGGGTCTTTCGTGGTCTGGCGGCGCATGGCCTATTTCGGCGACACCCTGTCCCACGCCGCATTGCTCGGCGTGGCCCTGGGCTTCCTGCTGGATGTCAGCCCGACCGTTGCCGTGACCGTTGGCTGCTTGCTGTTGGCGGTGTTGCTGGTGACTTTGCAACAACGCCAGCCGCTGGCGTCCGACACACTTCTGGGAATTCTTGCACCCAGCACGCTCTCCCTGGGCCTGGTGGTACTAAGCTTCATGCACGAAGTGCGGATCGACCTGATGGCCTATCTGTTCGGCGACCTGCTGGCGATCAGTCCGACCGATCTGGCCTGGATTCTTGGCGGCAGCGCTGCGGTTCTGGTGTTGCTGGTTACATTGTGGCGCCCATTGCTGGCGATCACCGTGCATGAAGAACTGGCCAGGGTCGAAGGTTTGCCCGTGGCGGGATTGCGCCTGGCGCTGATGCTGTTGATCGCCGTGGTGATTGCCGTGGCGATGAAAATCGTCGGCGTGTTGCTGATCACTTCGTTGCTGATCATCCCGGCCGCTGCGGCGCAACGTCACGCCCGCTCGCCGGAACAGATGGCACTGGGCGCGAGCCTGCTGGGCATACTCGCCGTGTGTGGCGGGCTGGCACTGTCCTGGTTCAAGGACACCCCGGCCGGCCCGTCAATTGTAGTGACGGCCGCCGTGCTGTTTCTGCTGAGTTTTGTTCTGCCCCGTCGAGGGGTGTAGACTTGCTCGTTTTTTGCGCAAATAGAGAGTCGCAGGAATGAAGTCGTTCGCCTCCCGTTATCTGCTCCTTGTCGCATTTTCTTTGCTGCTGGGTGCCTGCCAAAGCACGCCACCGGCGGCCACCGAGGCTGCCGATGCACGGGCCGCGGCCATCGTACAGCTGGAACAAAACATCGCCGGCGATGAACTGGCCACCGCCGAAGACCAGTTGGCAGCCTTGCAGGCCGAATCGCCCAACGATGCGTCCCTTGAGCAATACCAGCGGCAACTGGCCGAAGCCTACCTGCGCCGCAGCCAGATCGTGCTGCAAAAGGGTGACGTGGATGCCGCCGCGACCGCCCTGAGCCGTGCCCGCTCGTTAATGCCTAAGGCTCCGGCACTGACCGGCGGAGTCAACGGCTCGATTGCCGAGGCGCGCAAGGCCGAACTGGAAAAAGCCGAAGCCGCCCTCAAGGCTGCCGAAGCCAAGCCCAAAGCCAAGGTCATCGATCTGTCGGCTGAAAGCACCACGGTCGCGCTGAACATCAACGACATGGGCAAACTGCGTCGCCAACTGGATGCGATCGCCGCCGATGTGGTGAATTTTCAGTGCGACGTGAGCATTCAGGCGCCGCGCACCAACGATTACCCTTGGCTGGCTAATTTGCTGACCAAACGGGTGAACAAGCTCGATCCTGAGTTTGATCTGAAGCTGGAACGGCAGATTCTGCGCAGTGTTCCGGCGCAGATGGTCCTGACGCCTCGCAAATCTTAAAAGCATCGCGAGCAAGCTCGCTCCCACAGGGTTTCGGGTGGCCCACACATTTTGTGGTCAGCACTTCTCTACTGTGGGAGCGAGCTTGCTCGCGATGGCGGTCGCTCTAGTTCCGCAGATTTTCCGGCCGGAATCGCCTTGGCCCTCGCCTCCCTCTCCAAAACTCAGCCGTTCCTTTTTTCTGACCTTTGATCGCGTTATTGCCAAATGACAGGACAAATGCGAAATAAATGCTAAGAACCTCTATACGGACAGGCTAAAATGCGCGCCCGGCTAACCGCTGATCCTTTTCTAACGCGCCCCACAAGGTTCGCTACGTGATCGAGTTTCAAAACGTCCACAAAACCTACCGCGTCGCCGGTAAGGAAATCCCCGCCCTGCATCCGACCAGTCTGACGATTGAGAACGGCCAGGTTTTTGGCTTGATCGGTCATTCCGGTGCAGGAAAAAGTACCCTTCTGCGTCTGATCAATCGCCTGGAAAACGCCAGTGGCGGCAAGATCACCGTCGACGGTGAAGAAGTCACCGCCCTCGATGCCAACGGCCTGCGCCGCTTCCGTCAACAGGTCGGGATGATTTTCCAGCATTTCAACCTGCTGGCCTCCAAGACCGTGGCCGACAACGTCGCGCTGCCCCTGACCCTGGCCGGCGAGCTGTCGCGCAGCGAGATTGATTCGCGCGTGGCCGAGTTGCTGGCGCGGGTCGGTTTGTCCGACCACGCGAAAAAGTACCCGGCGCAATTGTCCGGCGGGCAAAAACAGCGTGTGGGCATTGCCCGCGCCCTGGCGACCAAGCCAAAAATCTTGCTGTGCGACGAAGCCACCAGCGCCCTCGACCCGCAGACCACCGCATCGGTTCTGCAGTTGCTGGCCGAGATCAATCGTGAGCTGAAACTGACCATCGTATTGATCACCCACGAGATGGACGTGATCCGCCGGGTCTGCGACCAGGTCGCAGTGATGGATGCCGGCGTGATCGTCGAGCAAGGCTCGGTGGCCGAGGTGTTCCTGCATCCGAAGCACCCGACCACCAAGCGCTTCGTGCAGGAAGACGAGCAAATCGACGAAAACGAACAGCGTGACGACTTCGCTCACGTGCCGGGGCGCATCCTGCGTCTGACCTTCCAGGGCGAAGCGACCTACGCGCCGTTGCTGGGCACCGTCGCCCGCGAAACCGGCGTGGACTACAGCATCCTGGCCGGTCGTATCGACCGCATCAAAGACGTCCCTTACGGGCAACTGACCCTGGCTGTCACTGGCGGTGACATGGAAGCGGCCTTTGCCCGCTTCACCGCGGCCGACGTCCACATGGAGGTGCTGCGCTAATGGAAGCCCTGACAAGTTTCTTCGCCAATATCGACTGGTTCGAAATCTGGCTGGCCACTGGCGACACCCTGCTGATGCTCGGCGGTTCGCTGTTGTTCACCGTGCTGCTCGGCTTGCCGCTGGGTGTGCTGCTGTTCCTGTGCAGCCCGCGCCAGTTGCTGGAAGCCAAAGGCGTCTACGCGATGCTGTCGCTGGTGGTGAACATTCTGCGCTCGCTGCCGTTCATCATCCTGTTGATCGTGATGATTCCGTTCACCGTGTTGATCACCGGCACATCCCTGGGTGTCGCGGGGGCGATCCCGCCGCTGGTGGTGGGTGCCACGCCGTTCTTCGCCCGTCTGGTGGAAACCGCCCTGCGTGAAGTGGATCGCGGCATCATCGAAGCGACCCAGGCCATGGGCGCGACCACGCGGCAGATCATCACCAACGCGTTGTTGCCGGAGGCGCGTCCGGGCATCTTCGCAGCGATTACGGTGACAGCCATTACACTGGTGTCCTACACGGCGATGGCCGGTGTCGTGGGTGCCGGTGGTCTGGGCGACCTGGCGATCCGCTTCGGTTACCAGCGTTTCCAGACCGATGTGATGGTCGTGACAGTGGTATTGCTGCTGGTATTGGTCCAGGTGCTGCAAACCTTCGGCGACAAATTGGTCGTCCACTTTTCCCGTAAGTAAGACATGAGCCGGCCATTCGCTGGCAGGCGCCAAACGGGCGCCTCACAAGGAGTTAGCTGAATGAAAAAACTACTCGTGGCCTTCGCGGCCGTTGCCGCGTTCTCTGCCCACGCTGAAACCCTGACCGTCGCGGCCACCCCGGTACCACACGCCGAGATCCTCGAATTCGTGAAACCGACCCTGGCCAAAGAAGGCGTGGACCTGAAGGTCAAAGTCTTCACCGACTACATCCAGCCGAACGTACAGGTCGCGGAAAAGCGCCTGGACGCCAACTTCTTCCAGCACCAGCCGTACCTGGATGAGTTCAACAAGGCCAAGGGCACCAATCTGGTTTCCGTGGCCGGCGTGCACCTGGAACCCCTGGGCGCTTACTCCAGCAAGTACAAGACCCTCGCCGAGCTGCCTGGCGGTGCCACCGTGGTCATCCCGAACGATGCCACCAACGGCGGCCGTGCATTGTTGCTGCTGGCCAAGGCCGGCGTGATCAAGTTGAAGGATTCGCACAACATCCTGTCGACCGTGAAGGACATCACCGAGAACACCAAGGACCTGAAAATCCGTGAGCTGGAAGCCGCCACCATCCCGCGCGTGCTGACCCAGGTCGACCTGGCGCTGATCAACACCAACTACGCGCTGGAAGCCAAGCTCGATCCGGCCAAAGATGCGCTGGTGATCGAAGGCAGCGACTCGCCGTACGTGAACATCCTGGTTGCCCGTTCGGACGACAAGGACAGCGAAGCGATGAAGAAACTGGTCGCTGCCCTGCACAGCCCGGAAGTGAAAGCGTTCATTCTCGAGAAGTACAAAGGCGCGGTCGTGCCGGCGTTCTGACCGACTGAAAGCAACAAAAAAGGGGCGCATCGAATGCGCCCCTTTTTTGTGCCAGAAACACCGCCCCCTTGTGGGAGCGAGCTTGCTCGCGATGGCGGTGTATCAGTCAATGTAGATGTTGAATATTACGGCCTCATCGCGAGCAAGCTCGCTCCCACAGGTTTAGCGGTGTCTTTAGTTGCGCTTGAGCATCACCGGCAACTGTGCCACCAGCTTCGCATTATTCAAAGGCGCCCGAATAAACCCGCGCTGCGTGCCGTCCGGCCCGAGCACCGCAAGGTTGCCGCTGTGGTCGACGGTGTAGTTTGGCTTGTTGGTGTCCGCCGGAATGAATGGAATGCTCACCGCGTTGGCGACCTTTTGCAGCTCATCGGTCGACGCCGGGGTCAGGCCAATGAACTGCGGGTCGAAGTAGCCCAGGTACTGCTTGAGCTGCTTGGGTGTGTCGCGATTGGGGTCAATGCTGACCAGCACGATCTGCAGCTTATCCACGGCTTCTGGCGGCAACTCGCTCTTGATCTGCCGCAGTTGGGCGAGGGTGGTCGGGCAAATGTCCGGGCAGAAGGTATAGCCGAAGAACAGCAGGCTCCACTTGCCTTTCAACTCATTGATCATGACCGGCTGGCCGTCCTGATTGGTCATCGTCACGTCCGGCAGATTACGGCTCTGCGGCAGCAAAATGATGCCGGCGTCGATCAGCGCCGTCGGATCACCCTGGTTTTTCCCGGACAGTACCTTATTGACGGTCAGGCCCAGGATCAGCGCGATCAGGGCGACGAGAATGAAGACGGTTTTCTGGGTTCGAGTCATAGGATCAACAGTAAGTAGTGGTCTACAAGCAGGGCGATAAACAGCAGGAACAAGTAGTAAATAGAGTACTTGAACGTGCCGATCGCCGCATGCGGCCGAGTGCCACGGTACAACACCACGGCCCATTGCAGAAATCGCCCGCCCAGCCCGAGTGCGCACACCAGATAGAGCGTGCCGCTCATGTGGATCACATAAGGCATCAGGCTGACGGCGAGCAGCGCGAAGGTATAAAGCAGGATATGAATCTTGGTGTAGTGCTCGCCGTGGGTGACGGGCAGCATCGGGATGTCGGCCTTGGCGTATTCCTCCTTGCGGTGAATCGCCAGTGCCCAGAAATGCGGCGGGGTCCAGGCGAAGATGATCAGCACCAGCAGCAGCGGTTCGGCGCTGACGTGACCGGTGGCGGCAGTCCAGCCGAGCAATGGCGGTGCGGCACCGGCCAGACCACCGATGACGATGTTCTGCGGAGTCGCGCGCTTGAGGAATCCGGTGTAGATCACCGCATAGCCGAGCAACGAGGCGAGGGTCAGCCACGCGGTCAGCGGGTTGGTAAACGCCAGCAGCATGGCTTGCCCGAGGGCTGCCAATACCAGTGCGAACGTCAGCGCGGCGGTCGGCGAAACCCGGCCTTCGGCGAGCGGCCGTTTGTGGGTGCGCGCCATCACCGCGTCGATGCGCCGGTCCACCACATGATTGACCGCCGCCGCGCCACCGGCACACAGGGCGATGCCCAGGTTGCCGAAGATCAGCACCGTCCACGGCACCCCGGCGCGGGTTGCGAGGAACATCCCCACCAGTGAAGTGATGAGCATCAGCACCACGACTTTGGGTTTGGTCAGTTCCAGGTAGTCACGCCAGATCGCTTGACTGGGACGTTCGCCGATCAGAATCGCCATGGCATTTCTCCTTTTATTGTTATGGGCCCGGCTGAGTGTTTACGCGGGCTGAAGTGCCAGCGCGCTTGCTTGACCCGGACCAGACTGGTTCGGGCGTGATAATTGACCAGTACCATGGTCAGCAATAGCGCGGCGCCGCCGGCGTTATGTGCAACGGCCACCGGCAGCGGCAGATGAAACAGCACGTTGCTGATGCCCAGGGTGATTTGTGCGCCAAGGGCGATCAGCACCAGGCCTGCCAGGCGCGTCATGCCGACCGCCTTCAATTGCCAGGCCAGACCGAGCAATACCAGGGTGACCAGCAACGCGCCGATGCGATGGGTCAGGTGAATCGCCGTACGGGCGTCGCTGTCCAGTTGCCCGCCCAGATAGTTCGGGCCGATGTGTTGGGTCAGGTGAAAGCCATTAGCGAAGTCCATGGGCGGCAACCACTGGCCGTGACAGGTCGGGAAGTCGATGCAGGCCACGGCGGCATAGTTGGAACTGACCCAGCCACCGAGGGCGATTTGCCCGATCACCAGCAGCAGCCCCGCCGTCGCCCAGTACTGCAAGCGTCGTGGCACGGTCAGCGCCGGCAGTACGCCGGACAGGCGCAAGGTCAACAGAAACAACAGGCTCAAGGTCGCGAAGCCGCCAAGCAAATGCCCGGTGACCACCTGCGGCCAGAGTTTGAGCGTTACCGTCCACATACCGAATGCGGCCTGGCCAAGGACCACCGCCAGCAGGAACAACGGCAACTTCACCGGTTGCCCCGGATGGCGGCGATGCACCCACGCACGACCGGCCAACACCGCGATCAACATCCCCAGCGTGCCGGCGAAGTAGCGGTGGATCATCTCGTTCCAGCCCTTGTGGGCCTCGACCGGAGCGTCCGGGAAATGCAATTCGGCATGGGCCAGCTGGGCTTCGCTTTTCGGTACGCTGACGAAGCCGTAGCAGCCAGGCCAGTCCGGGCAGCCGAGGCCGGCGTGGGTCAGGCGGGTGTAGGCGCCCAGCAACACCACAATCAGTGCCAGCAAGGTGGCAAACAACGCGAGGCGAAATCCAGGTTTGGCCATGACGATGCCCTTATCCGATGTTCGACAGTTTCAGCAGGTGACGCAGATCGTTGAGCAGGTCCTTACCCTTCACCGACGGGTCGTAGCGCAGCACCAGATTGCCGTGAGGGTCGATGATCCACAGGTGCGGCGCGTCATTGCCCTGAGCGCCTTTAATGTAGGTCGGCAAGTCCAGTGAATAGCGTTGCAACTGCGGGTACTCGCGTTGAAGTTTAGTCTCGTAATCGCTGTTCAGCGTCTGCGCGGCGGCCAACGCATGGCTGGCGCGGGACGCATCGCGGCCGAGGCTGATCTGGATTTGCCGCGCCAGATACACCAGTTGCTGGCAGTCCACCGCGCAATCCTTGGGCGCCGTCACCAGAATCTGCCAGCGATCGTCCTGCGCCTGTACGCCAATATCGGCGCGGGTCTGGCCGTTGCCGATCAGTTCGCCGTGATAACTGCGGCCCTCAGGCACCCAGAAATTCAGCTTGTACATGCCGGTGGCGAGGATCATCGGACCGATCACCCCGAAAAGTATCAGCAGCAGTTGCAAGCGGCCCTTGCGCCGGTTCACCGACGGTTTCGCCTCAGACATGCTGGGTGGATTCATGGCCGCTCCCATGGTGTTTCTCCTTTGCGTTGTGCCAGCCGAGATACAGATAAAGACCGAACAGGGCGATCGCCATGGCGAACCACTGCACGGCATAAGCGATGTGTTTTTCCGGGCCCGTGGCGACCACCGGCCAGTCGGCCTGATAAGTGGCAGGGCCGGTTTCGGCGCGCAGCTCAAAGGCAAAGCCGTCACGGTTCAGCGCACGCCATAGTTTGCCCGGGGCGACTGCTGTCACCAGTTGTGGCCAGGTGGTGCTGTCGGGATCGGCATGCAACTGAAAAGTGGCGCCGGGGGAAACGTAAACCCAGGCATCGAGACTGACGGCTTGCGCAGGTGTAGTGAATTGCGGTGGAGTGCGCCGGTCCGGCCAGGGCAGCCAGCCGCGATTGACCAGCAGCCAGAGCCCGCTCGCCCGGTCCTGGAACGGCTGCAGCAGTTCGACCCCGACTTTGCCGTCGCGTTGACGGTTATCCAGTAACAGGCTGTGGGCGGCATCGAATTCGCCATGCAGGCGCACCCGGCGGAAGGCCGGATCCTGGGTGTGTTGCAGCTCAATGCTGAGCATCGGCTCGGCGGCCCGGCGCTCGGCGTAGGTTTGCAGCAGTGCGCTTTTCTCCGCGCCCCGGCTCAATTGCCAGAACCCCAGGGACACCAGCAATGGCAGCAACAGCGCCACCACCAGCGTTGGCACGATACCCGGCCGAAAGCGCTTCATGGCATCGCCAGAAAGTCGGTCATCGCGATAGCTATACTTAAGTGCATCGCTTGTCCCCCCGGAGTCTCACCATGCTCAAAGCAGCCATCGTCCTGATGCTGATTGCCACGGTTGTCAGCCTGTTCAGCGGCCTGTTTTTTCTGGTCAAGGACGACAGCCGCTCAAACCGCCTCGTCATTGCCTTGAGTGTGCGTGTCACGCTGGCCGCCATTACCCTCGGTCTGATCACCTGGGGCTTTTTCAGCGGCCAGTTGGTTTCTCATGCCCCATGGTAGTTGTAGGAGCGAGCAAGCTCGCTCCTACACGCTGCTCTAAAGCACATAGACGAAAACGAATAGCCCGATCCACACCACATCCACGAAGTGCCAGTACCAGCTCGCCGCTTCGAAGCCGAACTGGTGATCGATGTCGAAGTGCCCGCGCATGATCCGCATCAGCATCACGAACAGGATGATGGTGCCGATGGTCACGTGGGCACCGTGGAACCCGGTGAGCATGAAGAACGTCGCGCCGTAGATGCCCGAACCCAGGGTCAGACCCAGCTCGTGGTAGGCGTGCATGTACTCTTCAGCCTGGAAAGTGAGAAACCCGCAGCCCAGTAATACGGTAAGCGCCAGCCACAATTTCAGTGCGCCGCGATGGCCCTTTTTCAAGGCATGGTGGGCGATGGTCACCGTGACGCTGGAGCTCACCAGCAACACGGTATTGAGCAGCGGCAGGCCCCAGGGGCTGATGACTTCCTTGGGTGGCGGGAACAGTTTCGAGTCGGGGTTGTTCAACAACGGCCAGACGAATTCGAAGTTCGGCCACAGCATGTGCGCGATGCCCTTGGCACCGTCACCGCCGAGGGCCGGGCCGGAAATGTTACGCACATAAAACAGTGCACCGAAGAAGGCGATGAAGAACATCACCTCCGAGAAAATGAACCAACTCATACCCCAGCGAAACGAGCGATCCATTTGCGCGCTGTACAGACCGCCGCGACTTTCCTTGATCACCGTGCCAAACCAGCCGAACAGCATGTAGGCCAGCAGCAACCCACCGACGAAAAAGATCAGCGGCCCGTGGGATTCCGGGCGTGCCGCTTTCAGATCGTTGAACCAGGTGGCCAGGCCGTACACGGTGGTGACCATGCCGAGCGTGGCGATGATCGGCCATTTGCTCTGGGCGGGAACGTAATAATGTTCATGAGTTGCCATTTATTGTTCTCCTTATCGGGCACGCTCAGCCGCCAGTGTTTACAGCTACCGGTGGATGTCGGGCGGTGATATCGAACAGCGTGTAAGACAGCGTCAGGTGCTTCACATCCTTGGGCATGTCACGGTCAACGATGAAACGTACCGGCATCTCGATCCGTTGACCGGGCTGCAGCACTTGCTGGGTAAAGCAGAAACATTCGGTCTTGTGGAAGTACGCCGCCGCTGCGCTGGGCGCGATGCTCGGCACTGCCTGGGCGCTCATCGGGCGGTCGGTGGGGTTATGCGCAATGAAGATCATCTCGTTCACTGCCCCAGGGTTGGCCGTCAGCTCCTCACCCTTGGGATAGAAATCCCAGGGCATGTCGGCGGTGTTGGTCGACAGAAACTGCACGCGCACCTGCCGAGAGGTGTCGACCGTCTGCTCACCCTCGTACTGCCCGGCGGTCTTGCCATTGATGCCGAAGGCTTTGCACATCACGTCGTAGATCGGCACCAGCGCAAACCCGAACACGAACATCGCCCCCACAACCAGCAACAGGCGGGTAACCAGTTTCCTCAACGAAATCGAGTCAGCCATGATTGCAAACCTCCACACCAAACCCTGTGGGAGCGAGCTTGCTCGCGATAGCGGTGTATCTGGCACACCGGGTTGGCCCTATCGCGAGCAAGCTCGCGCCCACAGAAGGGCAGGTGTTCATTTCACTTCCGGCGGCGTGGTGAAGGTGTGATACGGCGCCGGCGACGGGATGCTCCATTCCAGGCCTTCGGCTCCATCCCACGGCTTGGCCGGTGCCGGAGGGCCGCCGCGAATGGTCTTGATCACGATGAACAGGAAGAAGATCTGCGTTGCACCGAACATGAATGCGCCGATCGACGACACCATGTTGAAGTCGGCGAATTGCAGGTTGTAGTCCGGGATCCGTCGCGGCATGCCCGCCAACCCCACGAAGTGCATCGGGAAGAAGGCCATGTTCATGCCGATGAACGACAGCCAGAAATGCAGCTTGCCAAGGGTTTCGTCGTACATATGGCCGGTCCATTTCGGCATCCAGTAGTAGGCCGAGGCGAAGATCCCGAAGATTGCCCCCGGCACCAGCACATAGTGGAAGTGCGCGACCACAAAGTAGGTGTCCTGGTACTGGAAGTCCGCCGGGGCAATGGCCAGCATCAGCCCGGAGAAACCGCCGATGGTGAACAGGATCACGAACGCCACGGCGAACAGCATCGGCGTCTCGAACGTCAGCGAGCCTTGCCACATGGTGCTGGCCCAGTTGAACACCTTCACGCCCGTTGGTACCGCAATCAGCAGCGTGGCGTACATGAAGAACAGCTCGCCCACCAGCGGAATGCCGACCACGAACATGTGGTGCGCCCAGACGATGAACGACAGGAACGCGATACTCGCCGTGGCGTAGACCATCGACGTGTAGCCGAACAATGGCTTGCGCGAGAACGCCGGAATGATCGAGCTGACGGCACCGAAGGCCGGCAGGATCATGATGTACACCTCGGGGTGGCCGAAGAACCAGAACACATGCTGGAACAGCACCGGGTCACCGCCACCGGCGGCGCTGAAGAAGCTGGTGCCGAAGTGGATGTCCATCAGCATCATCGTCACGCAACCGGCCAGCACCGGCATCACTGCGATCAGCAGGAAAGCGGTGATCAGCCAGGTCCAGACGAACAGCGGCATTTTCATCAGCGTCATGCCGGGGGCGCGCAGATTGAGGATGGTGGCGATCACGTTGATCGCGCCCATGATCGAACTGATCCCCATCAAGTGAATGGCGAAGATGAAGAAGGTCACGCTTTCCGGCGCGTAGGTGGTCGACAGCGGCGCGTAGAACGTCCAGCCGAAGTTCGGTCCGCCGCCGGGAGTGAACAGGGTCGATACCAGCAAAAGAAACGCCGCCGGCAGCAGCCAGAAGCTAAAGTTGTTCATCCGTGGCAACGCCATGTCCGGTGCGCCGATCATCAGCGGAACCATCCAGTTGGCGAGGCCGACGAAGGCCGGCATCACCGCGCCGAAGACCATCACCAGACCGTGCATGGTGGTCATCTGGTTGAAGAATTCCGGCTGGACGATTTGCAGCCCCGGCTGGAACAGCTCGGCGCGAATCACCATGGCGAACGAGCCGCCGAGCAGGAACATGGAAAATGCAAACCACAGGTACAGCGTGCCGATGTCCTTGTGGTTGGTGGTCAGCACCCAACGCATCAGGCCTTTGGCGGGACCGTGGGCGTGGTCGGTGGCGGTATGAACATGTTCATCGATTACAGCAGTCATGTCCTGTCTCCTGCAAACTGATGGGCTGGGCGGGCCGGGGCAAGCTGTCCCGAGCGGTTCCTTGAGTACGCAATAGACCGGGTCATTTGCTTTCCGCCTGTTTCAGCTCCAGCACTTCTTTAGGCGTGACCATGTCGCCCTTGTTGTTGCCCCAGGCGTTACGTTCATAGGTCACAACCGCTGCAATATCGACTTCCGAGAGTTGTTTGCCGAACGCCGCCATGGCGGTGCCAGGCTTGCCGTGGAAGACAATGCTCAGGTGTGCGTCTTTCGGCCCGGTGGCGATTTTCGAACCCTTGAGTGCCGGGAACATCGGCGGCAGGCCCTGGCCTTCGGCCTGGTGACAGGCCACGCAGGTGGTGTGATAGATCTTGTCGCCGCGATCCTTGAGCTCATCGAGCGTCCATTCCTTGCTGGTCAGCTCTTTGAGTTGCGCGACCTCGACCTTGCGATCGGCCAGCCATTTTTCGTAATCGGCCTTTTCCTTGACCTCGACCACGGTCGGCATGAAGCCGTGATCCTTGCCGCACAACTCGGCGCACTGGCCACGGTAGATGCCGGGCTTGTCGATGCGGGTCCAGGCCTCATTGACGAACCCGGGAATCGCATCGCGCTTGACCGCAAAAGCCGGCACCCACCAGGAGTGGATCACGTCGGCGGAGGTCACCAGGAAGCGCACCTTGGTACCGACCGGCAGCACCAATGGCTTGTCGACTTCGAGCAGGTAGTGCTCGCCCTTGGTTTCCTTGTTGTGGATTTGATCCTGGGGGGTGGTCAGGTTGCTGAAGAACTCGACGTCCTGGCCCAGGTATTTGTAGTGCCACTTCCACTGGTAGCCGGTGACCTGGATATCGATTTCCGGCTCGCTGGCGTCGTACATCTTGATCAGCGTCGCAGTGGCGGGAACCGCCATGGCCACCAGGATCAGGAAGGGCACGATGGTCCAGAGGATTTCGACGGTGGTGCTTTCATGAAATTTGGCGGCCACCTGCCCGGTCGAGCGGCGGTGGAGAATCATCGACCAGAACATGGCACCGAAAACGATGATGCCGATCACCACACAGATCCAGAAAATGGTCATGTGCAGGTCGAATACTGCGTGACTGATTTCAGTCGCTCCAGGCGCCATATTCACAGTCCAGGCCGCTTGCGCCTGGCTGAAAATCGACCACAACAGGAGGCCCATCCAGACATGTGGATGTCGCATCATTGCGGGTTCCCCTTATCGTTCTTGTTATCCCGCCGGCTTTCACCTGCGGCAAGGGAGCGGCTGCATCAGACTACGAACTTGAATCGCCGTGCCTTGCTGCATATGCAGTCGGGCGTCATCAGCTAACTCCATTCCAACCCGAGTATAGACAGCACCTCTGACCTCGCAACGCGAAGGCGTAAATCATCTGAAACAGCATTAACTTGCTTTGCAGGGCACGAATGGAGAAGGATGCAGACGAGTGGTGGCTAATCGATATAACGGGTCTGTCTCAAGGATGAAATAATTATGACAAATGCGTCTTAGCATTTTTCGTAAGCCAGCTAAGTTATGTCTTCCCTATTTCATTGCCTTGTTTCCTGGAGTTTTCATGAACACCGCCGCATTGCGCGAGCAGATCCAACAAGCCCAACAACACGAAGCCGAGACCGGCCTGCTGACGCGTCAGCTGGAAAGTAAACTGCCTCACCTTCACCCGGCGATCCAATTGCCGCAGACCGATACCAACGGCGTACTGACGCGGTTTGTCGCCGCCTACATCGAAGAAGTGCCCGATCTGCTGGATGCAGCCAATGAGGTCGCCAGGGAAGCGGGCATTGAGTCACAGATCAAACCGGTGCTGAATATCGCCGAGCAGTACTTCCTCCAGCCGCCAGCCATCATGGCCGGCCATGTCGGGCTCGACAGCCTGCTGGATGAAGCCTATCTGGCGCACCGGTTTGTCGAAGAGGTCAACGACCTGTACATCAAACATTTCGGCCAGCCACTGATCCCCCTGGACATGACTGTCGCCAACCTGATTGCTCACCAATTGATCGGTGAGGAATTTGCCAACCAACTGGATGAAGTAGTGCATCACGCCTTTGACGAGATGCTTAACGACGAAAGTTTCGCACTGGAGTCCGTGGAAGCCTACCGTGAGAAGCTCAACAGCCCGGACACCGGCGCCGCGTGGAAACGCTGGCCGTGCATGTCCCGCCGTTTGGGCGTAGGCCTGGAACTGGATCAGCCGGCGGCTTGATCCCTGAAACCTGTGGGAGCGGGCTTGCTCGCGAATACGGTCAATCATTCAACGTTGATGTCGACTGACACGCCGCTTTCGCGAGCAAGCCCGCTCCCACACAGGTACCTCAGCCAGCCGCGCCGACGCCGGTATTGGTCCGCACCCGCCCCTCAAGCCGACGCTTCAATCCCCGCGATTCAATCAACAGCTTCGACCCCTTGGCCGCATTCGCCCGATCCCATTCCTCCAGTAACTCCAGACACGAGTGATCGATGTAGCTCAAATTGTTGAGTGGCACATGCACCGTAGTGCCCGGCGCAATGCTGTCCAGCACCCGGGTCAGCGCCGGCACTTTCAGGAAAGTCGCCGCGCCCACCAGGCGCAATTCCATTTCCCCTTCCCGAGGCAGGTCGATCAGGCTGATCTTCAAGCGCGAGGCTTTCAGCGCCAGTTTCACCAGCGTCAGGCCGAAGCCAATCAACACGCCAGTCAGCAGGTCCGTGAAAACGATGGCCAGCGCAGTTGCCGCGTAAGTGAACATCGGCGCCCGGCCATACCGGCCCAATCCGCGAAAGACCTTGAGGTCTACCAGTTTGAAACCGGTATACACCAGCACACCCGCCAGGCTCGCCACCGGAATGCTTTGCAGGACACTGGACAGCAACAACACGAACGCCAGCAGCCACAGGCCGTGGAAAATGGTCGAAAACCGCGTGGTTGCTCCGGCCTGAACATTCGCCGAACTGCGCACGATAACGCCGGTCATCGGCAATGCCCCAAGCAGGCCACACAGCATGTTGCCGATACCTTGCGCCGACAACTCCCGGTCAAAGTCCGAACGCTGGCCGCTGTGCATGCGATCAACCGCCGCGGCCGAGAGCAAGGTTTCGGCGCTCGCGATGAAGGCCACGGCAAACGCGGCGATCAGTAAGGTCGGATCCGCCAGGTTGAGCAGATCCGCCGGTTTCAGCCAGTCGATGGCCTCCGCCAAATTGGCCGGTACCTCAACCCGTTTGACCTGCAACGCCAGCACCAGGCTGGCAAGCGTGGCCAGACCGACACCCAGTAGCGCCCCGGGAATGAAGCGCAGGGATTGCGGACGGAGTTTTTCCCACAGCCACATGACGGCAATCGTCGACAAGCCGAGCAAGCCAGCTTGCCAGCCAACCGTGGGCAACGCCTGAGCCAGTACCGCCGGGAAGGCCGCAAGGTTATCCAGGCCCGAGGGTTTGGGCACGGCATCCAGCATCACATGCACCTGAGACAGGACGATCAGCACGCCAATCCCGGCCAGCATGCCGTACACCACCGCCGGCGCCGTCACCCGAAACCAGCAGCCCAGCTTCAAACGACCGGCCAACAGTTGCAGCAAACCCGCCAGCACCAGAATGGGCCCGAGCATGGCGATGCCGTGTTGGCGGACCAGTTCGAATACCAGAACCGCCAGGCCCGCCGCCGGGCCGCTGACTTGCAACGGCGAGCCGGCCAACCAACCGACAACCAGACCACCGATGATCCCGGTGATCAGACCTTTGGCCGGCGGCAGGCCCGAGGCAATCGCAATGCCCATGCACAGGGGCAGGGCGACCAGAAACACAACCACCGAAGCCAGCAGCTCCCGTGGCAGAACAGCTTTGAGTCGAGCAGCACGCATGGTGAGTCTCCCGAAGTTTTCTTCAGGCATGGCAAAGCCAGGCTGCCTGAACGGCAGCCTCGGCTGAACCACACAACGATTTAGGAGGATTTAAAAGCGCGCTTTGGGCGTCGCTACGGGAATTGGCAGGCTGCCATTAAGCGGCAGGAAACAGCCTTTATCGGCGTCGTAGGCTTTGATTTCGCTGGTTTCGATGTTGTAGACCCAGCCGTGAATGAACAACTGACCGTTGGCCATGCGCGAGGCCACCGACGGATGGGTGCGCAGATGCTGCAACTGGGCGATCACATTCTCTTCGGTGAGGATGTGCATGCTTTCGCTTTCGCTGGAGCAGTTGCAGTTCTCCTGCACCATGGTCTTGGCCACTTCGGCATGACGCAGCCAGGCTTTGACCGTGGGCATTTTTTCCAGGCTTTGCGGGTTGAGCACCGCACGCATGGCGCCGCAATCGGAATGCCCGCAAATGATGATGTGATGCACCCCCAGAGCCAGTACGGCGTACTCGATGGCCGTGGAAACACCACCGTTCATTTGCCCGTAAGGCGGTACGACGTTACCGACATTGCGCGTCACGAACAGATCGCCGGGGGAGCTTTGGGTGATCAATTCGGGAACGATGCGCGAATCGGCGCAAGCGATGAACATCGCTCGCGGCCGCTGGGCCGTGGCGAGTTTCTTGAAGAGTTCTTCCTGCTGGGGAAAGATCTCATGATGAAAATGCAAAAAGCCGTCAACGATATGCTGCAACGCTGCATCGGCGGTTTCCGCCTCGGGTTCGGGCGAAGCCGATGCAGCCAACGGCTGTTTATCCTTATCACTCATGATTCATCCTCATTGACGGGCTCAGGGAGCCATCCCGTGTTGTCCGGTGTGAAGCCAGTGGCTGGTTGAAAAACATCCAGGTCAAACAGCTCGACCCATCAGTCACTCGATGAACAAGTTAGCGACCGAATCTTAATTCAAACTGAATGAAACGCTCTAGGACGTGTGTTCCAGGTCACAAAAAACGTGACCAGCCTAATGCGTGAGCGCGCTCCTCAGTACTCAACCATAGGCCAATTGTCCTCAAATCAACGACATCTGGCGACCCGGCGGACAAAAGGCGTCGCAATCCAGGTTAAAGCCTTCCCGTCGATTGAGCCCCAGGCGCTTGATGGTTTTGGCAAAGCGCTGTGCCAGCAGGTCGGCGAAGGGGCCTTCGCCGCGCATTCGAGCGCCAAAGCGGCTGTCGTAGAGTTCACCGCCACGGCTCTGGCGAATCAGGCTCAACACATGCGCCGCCCGTTGCGGATAGTGGGCGCCCAGCCATTCTTCGAACAGCGGCGCCACTTCCAGCGGCAGGCGCAACATCATGTAAGCAGCGCTTTGCGCCCCGGCCGCATGGGCCTCGGCGAGCAGGCTTTCGAGCTCACTGTCGTTGATCATCGGAATCATCGGTGAACACAGCACGCCCACCGGAATGCCTGCATCGCGCATGACCCTGATCGCCCGCAACCGGGCCTTGGGCGCTGCGGCGCGGGGTTCGAGGATGCGCTTGAGTTCGTCGTCCAGGGTGGTCAGGCTGATCATTACCGCCACCAGTCTTTGGCTGGCAAGCTCGGTCAGCAGGTCCAGGTCGCGAAGAATCAGCGAGCCCTTGGTGACGATGGTCACCGGGTGCCGGTAACGCAGGAGTACCTCGAGGGTTTGCCGGGTGATCTTGTATTCACGCTCGATCGGCTGATACGGATCGGTGTTGGAACCGAGGTTGATCGGTGCACATTGATAGCCACGCTTGGACAGCTGCGCCTCCAGCACATCCACGGCGTTGGTCTTGGCGATCAGTTTTGTTTCGAAATCCAGCCCTGGTGACATGTCCCAATAGGCGTGACTGGGGCGCGCATAGCAATAAATGCAACCATGCTCGCAGCCGCGATAGGGATTGATCGAACGGTCGAAGGGCAAATCCGGCGATGTGTTACGGGTAATGATGGTTTTCGCCGTTTCAATACGCACCTCGGTGCCTTGGGTGAGCGGTACTTCCTGGTACCAGCCGTCGTCCTCTGCCACCGAATGGCTGGGGGCGAAGCGGTTGTGCGGATTGGTCGCGGTGCCGCGGCCACGGGGAGGCAGAGAGCTGATCATCGGCGTAGTCCTGTATCTGTATATCCATACAGTAACCGACGTCGCACCTGGCGACCAGTACCGCTCAGACCTTCAATTGACAGTTGGGCTGTTGTCATGAACTTACTTGTTCAATAAATGAAGAGAAAACTAAGGAAACATATAGTCAGTGGCTGGACTCAATACCCGCCCGTATATTCAACCCAACAAGCAACACCCTCAACAGCAAACAAATAAAAGGATTTATTAATGTCTTTCTTCAATCAGCGCGGCATCTTTCTGCAACTCCTGCAACCGGGTCCTTCGGAGCCCAATACACTGGTTTCGCTACAACTGGCTCGAAAAGAACTAAGTTGGGACGCGGAAAATGAAACCCAAGTTGAAAGTTTGGTCGACTCTGAGTTTTACACGGCTGTCTCCACAGACCGTGGAAGTTCGTTCAGTATCAAGTCCGTCGGCAAGGATGTCGATGGAGACGGGACCATCGGTGCAACCGACAAAGCCAAACTGCAGGCACTGGCCAAGGCCTACGCCAGTATCGTCAACCCTTGACTCCTGACCGCTGATTTCGGATGCATGTGGACGACTGCATGCATTCAAGATAATCACGAGGGTAAAATGCCAATACTCACCAAAACAGGCGCTTTCTTGCAACGAATGGAAATATCAAACGATGTACAAGTAATTGTAAAACCAATAGGACCAAACAACTGTTCCGACGCAACAAATCAACCAAACCGCGATACCCTCACCCACGCACCAACTCTGAAATCAATGTTAATTCAGACAGTAACATTGACGAAAAAGATATCGGCATCGTGACAGATCTCGCGCTCGCCTATTTTCATCAAACAATAATAACTTCTGAATTCGCGGGATATCTCTATCGCCTTCCTGCTGCCCCCCCGAGTTTCGAATAGGCGTCGAGATATCGGAGCTTGATGAAGACGATCAAAAATTGTACAGCCTCGATGTTCTCGAAACCGAGTCTCTGGATTCCGGCTCCCGGTTTCAAGGTGCGCGCCGTAACCCTCTGACAGGCCAAATTCATGACTACGGGACGGCCCTGGAGGCATTGCTCAAGGCATTCATCAAGTTGGAACTGTAGGCTCGGTCAGGCGTAGCGACTTTCCGGGCAGGGACTTCACGATTCTTTGACGGTCCGCTCACAGGCCTTTGACCGTGCATGCCTGATCCTTGTCAGCATCTTCCCGTCCCTTTCTGAACGGTCGCTCAAGCATGCCTCTATCACGTTTTTTATCTGCAATATGCCTGTCGCTGGTCGCACTCGTTAACCTGACACCGGCATTTGCTGACGACAGCGCGATGCACCGTCCGGCAGAATGGGCTCAACCGGTCGAGAAGCAGTACAACCTCTTTCAAATGTCGCCAACCCTCTATCGCAGCGCCTTGCCGGACAAAGGGGCGGTGCCGCTGCTGGAGAAGCTCAAGGTCGGGACGGTGATCAACTTCCTGCCTGAAGCGGACTCCAGTTGGTTGTCCACGCCGGGCATCACTCAAGTACAGCTGCCTTATCGCACCAACCACGTGGATGACGCCGATGTGCTCAAGGCCTTGCGCGCCATCAAGTCTGCCGAAGCCAAAGGCCCGGTTTTGATGCACTGCAAACACGGTTCCGACCGTACCGGCCTGATGGCGGCCATGTACCGGGTTGTCATCCAGGGCTGGACCAAGGAAGAGGCCCTGAACGAAATGACCCAGGGCGGCTTTGGTGACAGTACCCACTTCAAGGACGGCATCCGCTACATGATGCAGGCCGACGTGGAAAAACTGCGCACGGCTCTGGCCAAGGGCGATTGCAGCACCAGCCCGTTCGCCGCGTGCTCGATGAAGAGCTGGTTCAAGTCCGCTCATATCGAATAAAAAACCCCGTTGCATTGCGCAACGGGGATTTTTTCACTCAGTGCTGTTCATCAGGCTTTTTCTTCAGTTTCGGGTTGGGGAAGAACTGAACCGTCTGAACCTTGGTTTCCGGGGCTTTGGGCGCGGTGGTATTAACCCGCGTACCCAGCTCCCTGGGCACCGACAGCCCTTGTTCATTGAGTGTGTCGGAGTAACCGCAGGCCACGCACTCACGATGCGGGACCTGGTCTTCGTTCCACATCATCAACTTGTCCGGCTCGCTGCATGCCGGGCAGACCGCCCCGGCGATAAAGCGTTTTTTCGTAATCACAGGTCCCTCACTCATGCTGCCGCGCCCTCACTCAGGCCGCTGTGGCGCAAGAGTGCGTCAATCGATGGCTCACGGCCACGGAAGTCGACGAACAGCACCATCGGTTCCTGGGAACCGCCACGCGCCAGGATTGCTTCGCGGAAAGCACGACCGGTGTCGGCATTGAGCACGCCTTCTTCTTCGAACTTCGAAAACGCATCGGCCGACAGCACTTCAGCCCATTTGTAGCTGTAATAACCTGCGGCATAACCACCGGCGAAGATATGCGCAAAGCTGTTGGGGAAGCGGTTGTAAGCTGGCGGGCGCATCACAGAGACCTCGTCGCGCACGCCTTCGAGCACTTGCAGCACGCTGCGGCCGTCGCCGTGGGTCGCGTGCAACTCGAAGTCGAACAGAGAGAATTCCAGTTGGCGGACCATCATCAGGCCCGACTGGAAGTTTTTCGCCGCGAGCATTTTCCCGAGCAGGTCCTGAGGCAGCGGTTCGCCGGTTTCATAATGACCGGAAATCAGCGCCAGACCTTCCGGCTCCCAGCACCAGTTTTCCATGAACTGACTTGGCAGTTCGACAGCATCCCAGGCCACGCCGTTGATGCCGGACACACCAGCATGCTCGACGCGGGTCAGCAGGTGATGCAGGCCGTGGCCGAATTCATGGAACAGGGTGGTGACTTCGTCATGGGTCAGCAGTGCAGGCTTGCCGCTGTCGGCCGGGGTGAAGTTGCACACCAGGTTCGCCACCGGACTTTGCAGTACACCGCCAGCCGTGCGGCGACGGTCGCGTGCGCCGTCCATCCAGGCACCGCCACGCTTGTTGGCGCGGGCGTAGAGGTCGAAGAAGAAGCGGCCGACGTGCTGGCCGTTTTCCTTGATTTCAAACAGGCGCACATCCGGGTGCCAGGTGTCGAAGCCTTTGAGTTCGGCGATCTCGATGCCGTACAGGCGCTGGACGATGGCGAACAGGCCGCTGAGCACCTTGTCGATCGGGAAGTAGGCGCGCAGGGCTTCCTGGGCAACGCTGTAACGCTGTTCACGGAGTTTTTCGCCGTAGAAACCGCTGTCCCAGCTTTGCAGATCCGGGCAGCCTTGTTCGGCAGCATAGGCCTTGAGCTGTTCCAGATCCTGGACGGCGAATGGCTTGCTGCGTTTGGCCAGGTCGCGCAGGAAGGTCAGCACCTGATCGCTGGATTCGGCCATTTTGGTCGCCAGGCTCAACTCGGAGAAACTGCTGAACCCCAAGAGTTTTGCCAGTTCCTGACGCAGGTCGAGGATTTCTTCCATGACCGGTCCGTTGTCGTTCTGGCCGGCATTCGGGCCCTGGTCCGACGCACGGGTGCAGTACGCGGCATAAACCTCTTCACGCAGGGCCCGGTCCTGGGCGTAGGTCATCACCGCGTAATAGCTCGGGAATTCCAGGGTGATCAGCCAGCCGTCCAGATTCTTGGCCTGAGCCGCGGCGGCCATTTGCGCCTTGGCCGAATCGGTCAGGCCGGCGAGGGCGGCTTCATCGGTGATGTGCTTGGTCCACGCTTGAGTAGCGTCGAGCAACTGGTTGGAGAAACGGCTGCCCAGCTCGGACAGCTTGCTCTGCACTTCGGCGTAACGCTTCTGTTCGGCTTCCGGCAGGTCGATACCCGACAGACGGAAGTCACGCAGGGAGTGTTCCAGGATAGTTTTCTGCGCCACCTCGAAACCGGCGGCTTCAGGACTGCTGGCCAGGGCCTCGAAGGCCTTGAACAGTTCGCGGTTCTGGCCCAGTTCGGTGGCATAGGCGCTCAAGGCCGGCAGGCACGACTCGTAGGCTTCACGCAGTTCGGCGCTGTTGCACACGGCGTTGAGGTGGCTGACCGGGCTCCAGGCGGCGCCCAGGCGATCGTTGAGTTCATCCATCGCCAGCACCAGGCCAGCCCACGTTGGCTGTTTGGCCTGGGTCTTGAGAATCTCGACGATGGCGGCACGGTTGTCAGCCAGGATCTGTTCAATGGCCGGTTGTACGTGTTCGGCGCGGATGGCGGAGAACGGCGGCAGGTCGTAGGACTGCAAAAGAGGGTTGTTCACGCTCACGGTTGATACCTTGGCTGGAGAATCATGCAGCCATCTTAATTACAATCGACACTTACCGCAGCTATCAGCGACAGAGAGAAACCCTATCGTGAACCTTCGCAAGTATCAGAACCATACGCCGCTGCTTGGCAAAGGCGCTTTTGTCGACCGCTCGGCGGTGGTGATCGGCGACGTTGAAATCGGCGAAGACAGCTCGGTCTGGCCACTGACGGTGATCCGTGGCGACATGCACCGCATCCGCATCGGCGCGCGCACCAGCGTGCAGGATGGCTGCGTGTTGCACATCACCCATGCCGGGCCGTTCAACCCCGATGGCTTTCCGTTGCTGATTGGTAATGACGTGACCATCGCCCACAAGGTCATGCTGCATGGCTGTTCGGTGGGCAGCCGGGTGTTGATCGGCATGGGCAGCATCGTCATGGACGGCGCGGTGGTCGACGATGACGTGATTATCGGTGCCGGCAGCCTGGTGCCACCGGGCAAGCACCTGCGAAGCGGCTTCCTGTATGTGGGCAGCCCGGTGAAGCAGATCCGCCCGCTGACTGACAAGGAGCGCGCCTTTTTCACCTACAGCGCGGCGAACTACGTGAAGCTCAAGGACCTGCATCTGGCCGAAGGCTACGACTCGCTTTGATCCGGCCCCTTATTCAGGATTCAACATGCATTACCAAACCGTTTTGTTCGACCTCGATGGCACCCTGACCGACCCGCGCGAGGGCATCACCCGTTCTATCCAGTTCGCCTTGAGCAAACTGGGTATCGATGAGCCGGACCTGACCAAACTCGAACACTTCATCGGCCCGCCGCTGTTGCAGGCGTTCATGCAGTTCTACGACTTCGATGAAGCCCGCGCCTGGGAGGCGGTGAATTTTTATCGCGAGCGCTTCAAGGTCACCGGCTTGTACGAAAACCGCGTGTTCGATGGTGTCACACCGTTGCTGGAGACCCTGAGCGGACAAGGGCGGCAGCTGTACATCGCCACTTCAAAGCCGTGGGTGTTCGCCCGGGAAATCGCCCGGCATTTCGATTTTGCCAAGCACTTCAAAGTGATTTACGGCAGCGAACTGGATGGTACCCGGACCAACAAAATCGAGCTGATCGCACACCTGATGACCGAAGAAGGCCTGGACCCGGCCAACACCCTGATGATCGGCGACCGCAAGCACGACCTGATCGGCGCACGCAGCAATGGCCTGGATGCGGCGGCGGTGGGTTACGGGTTCGGCAGCCACGAAGAATTGAGCGCCGAGGCGCCGGCGTATCACTTTGAAACGCTGGCTGAGTTGCATCAGGCGTTTTTGCAGCGCTGATAAGGTCGACACAAATCAACTGTGGGAGCGGGCTTGCTCGCGAAGGCGGTGTATCAGGCAACATTAATGTCGGCTGGCACTCCCTCTTCGCGAGCAAGCCCGCTCCCACAAGGGGACTGTGTTTCTTCTTCAGGGTCAGTGCGGCGGGGCGAGTTTCTGTCCTTGCTCCACTGCCCAGTTCACCACCTGCGCGGTCAACTGATCGTTCGCCTGACCAAACCCGGCCACCACCGCCGGGACCTGCACATCGCTGAGTGGCTGGCGCACTTCAAAGCGGCGGCTGGCGAGGATGCGCTGGTCGTAGCTGCGCACCAGCAACGCATCCAGACGCACGATCACACTGGCATTCGTACCTTGGTATTCCGTCTGGAAGGCCTGCAGGTTGCCGCCCAATTCAAGATCGGTCTGGAAAATGCTGTCATCGGTGCTCAACAGCGGTACCCGCCCGTCATGCTGAAAACCGTCCAGCAATCGATTGCGCACCAGCACCGGCACCGGGTCGCTCCAGCGCGAGCCCTGGTAGTGACTGATCAGGTCGCCCTGAGGAATCACGGCAATGTTCGGACTGTTCAAGGCTTCGCTGGATTGAAGTTTGCTCAGGCGCAGCGACCAGCGCTGCGGTGTGCCATGGCTGGCCGATGCGCTCTGGGCCGATGGCAATCGATAGACTTCGAAGGGTTCGGGCTTGGGCAGGATCGAGCACGAGCTGATCAGCGTGAAGCCAGCGAGGAGGGCAATCCGTATCAGCTTCATGGCGTGAATTCCTTGGTCTTTTCACTGCCCAGCAGGTAACCGCTGGGGTTGGCCTCCAGTCGTTTGGCAATGGTGCGCAACGAGGTCAGGGTTTCGCGCATTTCACGCACGGCCGGGCCGAGACCATTGAGGCCCTGCATGCCGCTGTTGAGCGAATCCTGATTGGCGGTGATCAGTTTGTTGAGGGTGGCGCTGCTCTCCTCCAGGGATTTCATCGCCTGTTCGGCGCTGCCGAGCGCTTCCTTGCCATGCTCGTTGAGCAACCCATTGGCATTACGCATCAGCGCCGTGGTCTGTTCCAGCATGTTGTTGGCCTGTTTGCCGACCGAGGCCAGTTGCTGCATGGCCTGGCGGATATCACCGCGCTGCTCGGCAATGGTTCCGGTGGTTTGCTCCAGATGCTCCAGGGTGTTGCTGATGCGCTCGATGTTTTCCGTGGAGAACATCAGGTTGGCGTTATGCATCAGCGTGCTCACCCCGGCCATCAGGTCTTCGCTGTCATTGAGCAGGCGAGCGATGGGCGAGGGCGAGGCGACGATGGTCGGCAGGTTGCCGTCCTTGCCCTTGAGCGTCGGACTCTGTGGCGTGCCGCCGCTGAGCTGGATGATCGAGGTCCCGGTGACACCGGTCAGGGCCAGCTTGGCATTGGTGTCTTCCTTGACCGGGGTATCGCCGGCCAGACGAATTCGCGCCAGCACCCGGCGCGGGTCTTTCGGGTCCAGGCGCAACGAGATGACGTCGCCGACCTTGATCCCGCTGTACTGCACCGAACTGCCCTTGGACAAACCGCTGACCGCCTCGTTGAACACAACCTCGTAGTCCTTGAACTCGGTGTCGACACTGGACTTGGCCAGCCACAGGCCGAACAGCAGTGCGGCCGTCACCACAATCACCGTGAACAGGCCGATCAATACATGATGGGCTCGGGTTTCCATGTCAGACCTCTTTGAGCTGTTGGGCGGCCGTCAATGCCGCGCGGCCGCGAGGGCCATGGAAGTATTCGTGAATCCACGCATCGTCGGTTTCCGACACCTTGTCGATGGCGTCCGCCACCAGCACTTTTTTCTGCGCCAGCACCGCCACCCGGTCGGTGATGGTGTAAAGCGTGTCGAGGTCGTGGGTCACCAGAAAGACACTCAGGCCCAAGGCATCGCGCAGGGTCAGGATCAATTGGTCGAACGCGGCGGCGCCAATCGGATCGAGGCCGGCGGTGGGTTCGTCGAGAAACAGGATGTCCGGGTCCAGTGCCAGTGCCCTGGCCAGTGCGGCACGCTTGATCATGCCGCCGGACAGCGACGAGGGGTATTTCTCCGCCGCCGACAGCGGCAATCCGGCCAGGGCCATTTTCACCGCCGCCAGGTGCTCGGCGTCGTTGCGGCTCAATCCGGCGTGTTCGATCAGCGGCAGGGCGACGTTCTCGGTCACCGTCAGTGAAGAGAACAGCGCACCCTTCTGGAACAGCACGCCAAAGCGTCGTTCCACCAGCGAGCGCTCGTGCTCCGACAAGGTTGGCAGGTTCTTGCCGAAGACTTTCACCACCCCTTCGCTGGGCTGGCGCAACCCGACAATGCTGCGCAGCAGCACCGATTTACCGCTGCCGGAACCGCCGACCACGGCGAGGATCTCGCCTTTGTACAAGTCCAGGTCGAGGTTCTCGTGCACGCTCTGGCGGCCAAAGCGGTTGCACAACCCACGCACCTCAATCACCGCCTCGGAGGGCGCTCGGGGGATACGACTCACCAACCCATCTCCATGAAAAACATCGCGGCTATCGCATCCATCACGATCACCACGAAAATCGACTGCACCACGCTCGACGTGGTGTGGGCGCCCACGGACTCAGCGCTGCCGCTGACCTTGAAGCCTTCGAGGCAACCAATCGCGGCGATCAGGAAGGCGAAGACCGGCGCTTTGACGATCCCCACCAGAAAGTGCTGAACGCCGATGTCGGTTTGCAGCAGCGATATGAACATCGCCGGCGAGATATCCAGCGCCACGGCGCAGACCACGCCACCGCCGATAATCCCCGACAGCATCGCCAGGAAGGTCAGCATCGGCAGGGCGATCAGCAACGCCAGGACCCGCGGCACCACCAGCAATTCCACGGGGTCGAGGCCCAGGGTGCGTATGGCGTCGATTTCTTCGTTGGCCTTCATCGAACCGATTTGCGCCGTGAACGCACTGGCGGTGCGCCCGGCCATCAGGATCGCGGTCAGCAGCACACCGAACTCGCGCAGGAAGGCGAATCCCACCAGGTCCACGGTAAAGACTGTGGCACCGAAAGTGGCCAGCACCGTCGACCCGAGAAACGCCACGACCGCGCCCACCAGAAAGGTCAGCAGGGCAACGATTGGGGCGGCATCGAGGCCGGTCTGTTCGATGTGCGCGATCATTGGTGTGACGCGCCAGCGTTTGGGCCGGAACAGGCCGCGGACGATGGTTTCGATGATCAGGCCGACGAAACCCAGCAGTTGCAGGGTGTCCTGCCAGACGGCGTCCACCGCGCGGCCAATGCGGGTCAGCAACTGAATGGATACGCTGACTTCCGGTTCCTTGATCGGTACGCAGAAGTCGGTCAACGAGCAGTAGACGGTTTGCAGCAACGCCCGGTCGGCGGTGGAGAGTGTGCAATCAGGATGTTCGGCGGTGCGGCCGAGGCGCTCGGAGCCAAGCAACTCGACCAACAGCGAGGCGCCGGCGGTGTCGAGGGCACCCAGTCCGTTGAGGTCGATGGGGGTGTTGGCGTCGTACCGGCCCTGGAGTTTTTCGCTCAACAGCTTGAGGTCAGCGTAATGGGCAAGCGTCCAGTCGCCCGTCACCCGCAACCGCGCAGGGGTAAGCGACGTGTCTAATCGGGCGTTGCCGGCCATCGTGCTGCTGATCATAAGCTCCGTGCTTGTTCAGTGATTACGCAGCTGTACGTAATAGCACGAACCGGACTACTTTTCTTTGATCGCTGTGCTGTCTGTGACTTCGAAACGCAGCACGCCGATGACCTGGCCATCTTCGGTCAGCACCCGGACCTGCCATTTGCCGGCCGGATTGCCCGTGAAATTCTGCTTGTGGGTCCAGGCCCGGTAACCTTCCTTGCGCCCACCACGGATATCCAGGGGAATACGGTCGACCTCTTTACCGTTGAATTGCCAGACGTGATAAATCCGTTCATCCAGGCCACGCGGGGCATTGATCGCGGTGTACGCGTAGAGCCCGCCATTGCGAATCTGCTCGGCGCTGACTTCGTCGAGACTGGCGCCTGGCGTGCGGTCCTGCATTTGCGTGCTGATGGCCACATCGGTCATCCAAAGCGTCGCCGGTGGCACCCACGAGCGCAGCTCCCAACCAACGACACCGATGCCCAGGGTGATACTCAAAATCGCCAGCGCACTGCGCACAGTACGAATCGGGAAGATCGACGCCAGGCTCGGGAACGACAACAGCACCGAGATGCCCAGCGCCCATTTGAAACTTTGCGCGGTCGTCAGGTGCATGATCACCGGCAACGCGGTGAGCAGCGCGGCAAACAAGGTCAGGGTGTGCAGGGCCAAAAACGCCCAGCGCCGTGGCGCCAGCCATTTGTAGTAGAGCGGGTCGATAATCGAAATCAGCGCCGCGATACCCAACAGCCCGGTGAACACCAACTGGCCGCTGTTCCACGTCGTGGTGATGAAGAAGAACGGCAGGACAAAGAACAGGCTTTCCTGATGGATCATCTGCGTCGCGTAACGCAGCAACGGTTCCGGGATTTCTCGTTTGAAGATGCGTGTGAACAGCTTGGTCAGGCTGTTTTCCAGCATCAACCAGATCCAGCTGATCAGCATGATCGTGGTGATCCAGCTCGCCAGGCCTTGCTGGCGATCGACCAAAATGAAACTGCACACCCCGGAGATGAAACCGCCGAGCGCGATGACCCCAGGGTAGCGCTTCATCAATTCGAGGATGCGCAGTACGAAAAGGGTCAGGTTTTGCATTCGGCAGGTTCACAGTAGTCGTAGGAAAAAACCTCGACAGCGTACCGTTGGCGAGGCGCTGTGGCGAGGGTTCACGGTCAGTTACACCACGCTCCCACAGGGGGATTGTGTTTCCCACAAGGAGTTTGCTTGCCAAACAGAGTGGTTACTTCCTGCGCTGCAAACGCCAGCCCACAAACATCAACACGATCAACCCCACCCCACCGACCACCAACCACATCAACTGGTCATAACTGAACAACGCCTTCTCGATCCGCAAATACCCCGGTTGCAGGAGCAATTCACGCATGACCTTGTTCGCCTCTTCCAGCGTCACGGCTTGCAGCTCCCGGGCCGGGTTGGCGAATTGGCCGTCCTCGTAGTCGCCGATGGCGCTCCAGTAATAGTCGGCCAACGCGCTGTTGCCTTGTACAGCCCAGGCCTGGCGGGCAATGGCGGCCTGTTTGAGGCGATCGAAGGTGTCGGCTTTGAGGCCATCCTTGAGCAACCCGGCCTTCAAGTCATCGAGCACTTGTTCGGCCTCGGGCACGTCGTCGCGCTCAAGGTCTGCATTGAGGCTCATGAAACCGACGCCGCCGAACACCTCGCGTTCCGCCCACGGGCCGTAGGACAAACCGTGAGCCAGGCGTAACTGGCGATAGAGTGCCCAATCCAGATAATCCTTGAGCAAATCGAAGGTTTCGTCGTGTTCGTCCTCCAGAACCGGCTCCGGCACCAGCCAGTGCAACTTGGCACCGTTGCCGACAAACCCGTGAACCAGAGTGCGCTCATGGGCGGCGCTGACCTGGATTTGCGGAAGCGGAGGATGCTCGCCAGGGGTGATCGCTTCCAGTGCGCCATACGCCCGCTCCAGATAGGCCGGCAGCAACTTGTCGAGGTCGCCGACCACAATCAGGGTCATGTTGTTCGGCGCATACCAGTCCTTGCGCACCTGCTCCAGTTGCTCACGGGTCAGGTCGTCGACTTGCGCACGCTCCGGGCATTTGAGGCCCAGCTCCACGGCCAGCTGGTTGCTGGCGGTGTGGCCCAGGTCCTGACGATCGAGCCAGCGTTGCAGGTGCGAGTAGTGGCCGCCGTCTTCACGCTCGACCACTTGCTTGGCAGCGTTGATCGCATAGTCGTCGAAGCGGGTCTGGGTCAGCAGCGCCAGCAGCAGGTCGAGTACCTTGCGCTGGTTTTTCGCCGGGGCCTCGATGACGAAAGTCGTATCGGCGTTACTGGTGTAAGCGTTCCACTCACCGCCCAAGGCCTGCATGCGTTCTTCCAGGCCGCCTTCGCCGCTGGCGTCGATGCCGCTGAACAGCAGGTGCTCCAGTAGATGCGGCAACTCCTTTTCTTCACAGTTGAAATCGTCCAGGCCAACACCGACCACCAGCCGGATCGCCACATGCCCGCGGTCGGTACCGGGCTTGAGCAGCAACTGCAGACCGTTGCGCAAGGTGTAGCCCTCGACCTGAAAGCGATCCAGGGCGAATGACGGGAATGCACCAAGCAACAGGCAGGCGAACAACAGACAACGCATAACGGGTTTCCATACGGCGAGCGTAAGTTCAACAGACTTCAGGCAACTGTGGACGTTCAGGGTGAATGCGTGATGTCACTCAAATCGTCGACCACCAGCGCGCCGGTGTCCGATGTTTCCAGCACTACGTAGGCACTGCTGCAAAACAGTGAATTCAGACGCTTCATGTCGGCGATCAGCTCCAGATGCAACGAACTGGTTTCGATACTTTGCACGATTTTACGTTGCAAGCGGCTGACATGAGCATGGGCCAGACGCCGTTCCTGTGCACGGAAACGACGTTTTTCACGCACCAGCTGCCGGGCACTTTCCGGATCGCCGCTGAGAAACACCGACATCCCGAGCCGCAGGCTGGAAATCAATCGAGTATGCAGCCCGGTCAATTCATCCAGCCCGACTTCGGAAAACGACCGGCGCTGCGAGGTTTTCTGCTGCTGAATCTTGCGCAGCATGCGTTCGATCAAGTCGCTGGCGAGTTTCAGGTTGATCGCCAGTTCGATGATTTCCGCCCAGCGCCGGCTGTCCTGATCGCTGAGATCTTCCCGGGGCATTTGCGCCAGATACAACTTGATCGCGCTGTAGAGCGCCTCCACATCGTCGGTCAGGCGGCGGATTTCCTGGGTGACGGCGGTTTGCTTGCCGCGCAATACATCGAGCATGGCTTCGAGCATGCTGTCGATCAGATCGCCCACGCGCAGGGTTTCCCGGGCCGCGTTGGCCAGTGCCAAACCGGGGGTGACCAAGGCCGTGGGGTCAAGATGCCGGGGCTTGGCCATGCCATTGGCCTGCGGGCGCTCCGGCAGCACCCAGACACAAAACCTGGCCATCGGATCGATGCTGGGCAGCAGGATCAGGCAGCGCGCGGTGTTGTAGAGCAGGTGAAAGCCAATGACCATTTCCTGAGGGCTGAAATCGAAGCCATCGAGCCAGTGCACCAGCGGATCGAGCACCGGTATGATCAATAAAAGACCAATCAGTTTGTACAGCAGGCTGCCCAGCGCCACTTGGCGCCCGGCGGCGTTCTGCATGCTGGTGCTGAGGAAGGCGAGTACGCCGCTGCCGATATTGGCGCCGATCACCAGCCCGATGGCCACCGGCAGGCTGATCACGTTGGCACCGGCCAGGGTCGCGGTCAGCAGCACAGCGGCCAGGCTGGAATAGGAAATCATCGCGAACAGCGCGCCAACCAGGGCGTCGAGCAGGATGTCGCCGGTGAGCGAGGCGAAAATCACCTTCACGCCTTTGGCATGGGTAATCGGATGCGCCGCTTCGACAATCAGTTGCAGCGCCAGAATGATCAACCCCAAGCCAATGGCGACACGGCCCATCTGTCCGAGTCGGGTCTGCTTGCGCGACAGAAAGAAAATCACCCCGACAAAAATCAGCAACGGCGACAGCCACGACAGATCGAACGTCAGCACCCGCGCCATCAGTGCCGTACCGACGTCCGCGCCAAGCATGGTGGCCAGCGCCGGGGTCAGCGCCATCAGGCCCTGGCCGACGAAGGAAGTGACGAGCATGGCGGTGGCGTTGCTGCTCTGGACCATCGCTGTCACGACGATCCCCGAGACGAAAGCCAACCAGCGTTTGGACACGTTCTGGCCAATGACATGGCGCAGATTGGTACCGTAGACCCGCAGGATGCCGGTTCGGACGATGTGCGTGCCCCAGATCAGCAGGGCCACGGCAGAAAGTAAATTGAGCAGGGTGAGCATACAGGCCCCCTGTGGTGTAGCGCTCCAAAGGAGCAAGTTGACGGTACCGCGCGACGCTCTACGTTCTTCGTTCTGTACTTAAGCTGTAGTTGGCTAACGGTCTGCGCGCCAGCATCGCACAGCCAAAGAATGGATTGAAACAAAACCGTCATGAAAACGGCGATCTTCCAGCCACACAAAACACTGTGGGAGCGAGCTTGCTCGCGATGAGGCCATCAGGTTCAACATAGATGTTGACTGACAGACCGCCATCGCGAGCAAGCTCGCTCCCACAGGTTTTGCGTACTTGGCGCTTTCGGGTTACTGCCCCGGAATGTCCTTGCGCAGTTTCACCGGCTCCTGCTGCTTCTTCTTTTTCGCAATGGCGGTACGCATCCTGATGTTGATCGCTTCCACCGCCAGCGAGAACGCCATGGCGAAGTAGACGTAGCCTTTTGGCACATGCACGTCGAAGGATTCGGCAATCAGCACCGTACCGACAATCAACAGGAACGACAGCGCCAGCATCTTCAGCGATGGGTGCTTGTCGATGAACTCACTGATAGTGCCAGATGCCCACATCATCACCAGCACGGCCACGATGATGGCCGCAACCATGACTGGTACGTGGGAGACCATGCCGACCGCGGTGATCACCGAGTCCAGGGAGAACACGATGTCGATGATCGCGATCTGGACAATCGTATAGAGGAAATTACCGCCCTTGCCGCTTGGCTCGTCGCTGGTTTCGTCCTCACCTTCCAGCGCGTGGTACATCTCTTGCGAGCTCTTCCACAGCAGGAACAGACCACCGAAGAACAGGATCAGGTCGCGTCCGGAAATACCCTGGTCGAGCACTACGAACAGGTCCGCCGTCAGGCGCATGACCCAGGTGATCGACAGCAGAAGCAGGATTCGCGTGATCATGGCCAGTGCCAGACCGAAAATCCGGGTGCGCGCCTGCATGTGCTTGGGCATGCGGCTGACCAGGATCGAAATCATGATGATGTTATCGATACCCAGGACGATTTCCAGGGCGGTCAGGGTAAAGAAGGCAACCCAGATTTCAGGGTTGGTCAGCCATTCCATGTGTATTCCTTTGAGCGATTGTTAAACCAAAAAGGGCCCGGGCTTCAAACAGCGAAGCCTGGACCCGAAGTGGTGAGTCTTGGGCTTATAGAGTGCTGAACATCGGGAAAGTCCCCAATAGCAAAGCAGCCATCAGTATGCAGATACAAACCAGCACTGCCCACTTGAGTGTGAAGCGCTGGTGGTCACCGAAGTCGATACCGGCCAGGGCCACCAACAGGTAGGTCGATGGAACCAGCGGGCTCAACAGGTGGACGGGCTGACCGACGATCGAGGCACGTGCCATTTCCACCGCGGTTATACCGTAATGACTGGCGGCCTCGGCAAGAACCGGTAACACGCCGTAATAAAATGCATCGTTCGACATGAAGAAGGTGAACGGCATGCTGACCAGCGCCGTGATCACCGCCAGGTACGGGCCGAGGAAGTCCGGAATCACCGCCAGCAGGCTTTTCGACATGGCGTCGACCATCCCGGTGCCGGTCAGGATACCGGTGAAGATACCGGCCGCAAAGATCAGCCCGACCACCGCCAACACGCTACCGGCGTGAGCTGCGACACGATCCTTCTGCTGTTGCAGGCAAGGATAGTTGACGATCATGGCGATACTGAACGCCACCATGAACAGCACCGGCAACGGCAGCAGACCGGCGATCAGGGTGCCCATCAGGGCCAGGGTCAGGGCGCCGTTGAACCAGATCAGCTTCGGACGACGGGCATCCGGGAACTGCGAAACGCTGATTTCACTGTGGTCGATTTCATCACCCACCAGGTGCAGTTCACCCAGGCGTGCACGTTCACGCTTGCCGTAGAAGTAGGCAATGACGAGGATCGCCACCACACCGGCCAGCATCGCAGGAATCATCGGTACGAAGATGGCGGACGGGTCCACATGCAACGCGCTGGCAGCGCGAGCGGTCGGGCCGCCCCATGGGGTCATGTTCATCACGCCACCGGCGAGGATGATCAGGCCGGCCATGATCCGCGGGCTCATGCCGATACGGCTGTAGAGCGGCAGCATGGCGGCCACGCAGATCATATAAGTGGTCGCGCCGTCACCATCGAGGGAAACGACGAGCGCCAGTACGGCGGTGCCGACCGAAACTTTCAACGGGTCGCCCTTGACCAGTTTGAGGATCTTGCGCACGGCCGGGTCGAACAGGCCAGAGTCGATCATCAGGGCGAAGTACAAAATAGCGAACATCAACATCACGCCGGTTGGCGCAAGCTTGGTGATGCCTTCGAGCATCATCGGGCCGATCTTCGGCGAAAAACCACCGAACAGGGCAAATACAATCGGAATGATGATCAGGGCGATCAGCGCGGACAGGCGCTTGGTCATGATCAGGAACATGAACGTGATGACCATGGCGAAGCCAAGGAAAGTCAGCATGGGAATACTCCAGGCGTAGCGCGGCTAGGGAATGGGCGGATCGGGCGGGATCAGCGCAGAACAGGAAGCACGAGGCGTACGGGTGGAGTTGCAGCGAAGCGGCGGGTAGAAGAGGACATCAGAATCACCATTGTTGTTGTTAAATGGGCTGTGCGAGCGATAACACGCTGGCATTGGCCAACCGGTCTGTTGCCGGTAGTGGGGGCGATCCTAATCGGGGAAGCTTTCAGCCAGCTTTCGGTGATGAAAGCTTTGACCGGATGCACGACCGGTCGTCGGACCGGGGCTGAGAGGTGAATCGAGTTACAGCCTTCGCGAGCAAGCCCGCTCCCACATCAGCTTTGTGTACGACACAGATCCAGTGTGGGAGCGGGCTTGCTCGCGAAGGCGCCTGTAATGACGCCTCAGGAGAAGTGCCATGAGCGGCCACTGTGGGGCGCAACTGGCACTGGTGACGCACCTGAGCCCGGAAAGCATCGACCTGACTATCGCCACCCTCGACCATCCCGAGCAAGCACCGGCCGAGCGGCACATCTGGACCGACAGCCGCTTGCCGTGGCTGCACCTGGACGAACACTTGCCCGGCGAGGCGAAAGAAACCATTTGATCAAAAAATAGACAGATCCAGCGGGCGAATAGCCCCCATCCAGATCGCGTGCTCGGTATGGTCGAGCAGATCGTCACCGGTGTCCGGGTGCAGAAATACCACCAACCCCTTGCGGTTGAGCGCCAGCCACGGCAGCACGTCGCCCAGGACCTGCGGCTCGAACGCCAACTGACAGCTCCAGTCCGGGTGCGGACCGACCGGGCGCTCGTGCACGCGGCCCATTTTCAGTGGAAACAATTGCGCCGCCTGCTCACACAAGGCTCGCGCCTGATCGATGGTGCTGGCGTCGAAATAGACATGGGCGTGGTAGCCCGTTATGTGTTGCATTTGAAATCCTCTATATCTGGTCGAGCAGATCACGCGGCACAGGTTGCGATCGTTTCACGTTTCACACCGCAATCGAAGGCAATGACAACCCCGACAACGACTCCGCACTGCTGGCCTGCTCGGCCATCAGCCAATCCACAAACTGCTGGATCAACGCTCCACGCCGTTTGCGCTGGGGCAGAACCACGTAGTAACCCAGCCTCGACATCACCGTTTCGCCGATCGGTCGACACAGCAACCCTTGCGCGAGCAAGTTATCCACAAGGTGCCGCCAACCAATGGCCACGCCCTGACCGCCAATCGCGGCCTGAATCAGCAGGGTGTAGTTGTCGAAGCGCAACTGTCCCGGCGCCGGGGGCGAGGTGATGCCCAAGGCGCGGAACACACCACTCCAGTCGAACCAGTTACTGCTGTGTTCCCCACGCAGGTGCAGCAACGGAAACTCCAATAATGCCTGGGCCGGCAAGGGCAAGCTCCGCTCGCTCAACAACTGCGGGCTGCACACCGGAAACACTTCCTCGCTGAACAGCCAATGGCTTTCACCCTGCTTGAAGCGGCCATCGCCGAACAGCACCGCCACATCGATATCAGTACGTAGCATGTTATGACTGCGTTCACTGGTGACCAGGCTGACATCCACCTGCGGATTGGCCGCGTGAAAGCGGTGCAGACGCGGCATCAACCAATAGGCGGCGAAGGCAAAATCCGTGGCAACCTGCAGCACTTCATGCTGTTGCTGTGCGCTGATCGCGCCCAATCCTGCGTCGATATTCTGCAATCCGAGCTGAACCTGCTCAAAAAGTATCTGCCCGGCCTCGGTCAGTCCAATACCACGATAAATGCGGTCGAACAATCGGGTCGCCAGTTGTTCTTCAAGGCGCTTGATCTGCTGGCTGATGGCCGGTTGCGTTGTGCCCAGCTCAACCGCCGCAGCGGTAAAGCTGCGCTGACGGGCCGCCGCTTCGAAGGCGCGAAGCAGATCCAGTGACAGGTCACCAAGGGCGTCATACATAAGCTGTGCTTATCCTAGTCATTGCCGCGCATGGGCTTTACCGCAAGGTGCGAGGGTTTCATTCTCGAAGCCAGCACTCTCGCATAAACATCCACTATGGAATGCCGCGATCACATGAAGCGCAAGAACATTCTTTTCATCATGGCCGATCAAATGGCCGCGCCAATGTTGCCGTTCTACGGCCCATCGCCCATCAAGCTGCCCCATCTCAGCCGTCTCGCCGCACAAGGCGTGGTGTTCGACTCTGCTTACTGCAACAGCCCCCTGTGCGCGCCGTCGCGATTTACCCTGGTCAGCGGCCAGTTGCCGAGCAAGATCGGTGCCTACGACAACGCCGCCGACTTCCCCGCCGACGTTCCGACTTATGCCCACTACCTGCGTCGCCTCGGCTACCGCACCGCCCTGTCGGGCAAGATGCATTTCTGCGGCCCGGACCAACTGCATGGCTACGAAGAACGCCTGACCAGTGACATTTACCCGGCCGACTACGGCTGGGCAGTGAACTGGGATGAACCGGACGTGCGCCCGACCTGGTATCACAACATGTCGTCGGTACTGCAAGCCGGCCCGTGTGTGCGCACCAATCAGCTGGATTTCGACGAAGAGGTGGTGTTCAAGGCCCAGCAGTACCTGTTCGATCACATTCGCGAGGATGGCGATCAGCCGTTCTGCCTCACCGTTTCGATGACTCACCCACACGATCCGTACACGATTCCCAAGGCTTTCTGGGATTTGTACGACGATGCCGACATCCCGTTACCCACAACTCCGGACCCGCACGACCTCGATCCGCACTCGCAACGTTTGCTCAAGGTCTACGACCTGTGGGACAAGCCGCTGCCTGTGGATAAGATTCGCGATGCCCGCCGCGCCTATTTCGGCGCGTGCAGCTATATCGACAGCAACGTCGGCAAACTTCTGCAAACCCTCGAAGATACCGGGTTGATCGACGACACCATCATCGTCTTCTCCGGCGACCACGGCGACATGCTCGGCGAGCGCGGCCTCTGGTACAAAATGCACTGGTATGAAATGGCCGCACGGGTGCCGCTGCTGATCAGCGCACCGGGGCAATTCGGTGCCGGTCGGGTCAGCGCCAGCGTTTCGACCGCCGACCTGTTGCCGACCTTCGTTGAACTGGCCGGCGGCTCGCTGGAGCCGGACTTGCCGCTGGATGGCCGTTCGCTGGTGCCGCACCTGCAAGGGCAGGGTGGTCACGACGAAGTATTCGGCGAATACATGGCCGAAGGCACCATCAGCCCGTTGATGATGATCCGCCGGGGCGCCTACAAATTTATCTATAGCGAAGACGACCCTTGCCTGCTCTTCGACGTACACAACGACCCTGGCGAACAGGAAGAACTCAGTAATTCTCCGCAACATCGCCAGCTGTTCGACGATTTTCTCGCCGAAGCGCGGGCCAAATGGAACATCCCGGCGATTCACCAGCAGGTGCTTGCCAGCCAGCGGCGCCGGCGTTTCGTGGCCGAGGCGCTAACCCTCGGCAAGCTGAAGAGCTGGGATCACCAGCCACTGGTGGACGCCAGTCAGCAATACATGCGCAACCACATCGACCTCGACGATCTGGAACGTAAAGCACGTTATCCATAACCCTGCCAAAACCAATAAAGTTAAGGGGAAGTCCATGCAAAGGTTATCCACAGTACTGACGGTCGGGCTCCTGGCTCTGGGCAGTGCATCGGCGTTTGCCGATCAGAGTTGCGAAACGGTGAAGATGGCCGACCCGGGCTGGAGCGACATTGCCGCGACCAATGCCATCACCGGGTTTCTGCTGGACGGCATGGGCTACAAGGCCAAGGTCGACACCCTCGCGGTGCCGATCACCTTTGGCGGGCTCAAGGATGGCCAGGTCGATGTGTTCCTGGGTAACTGGATGCCGGCGCAGCAGGGCTTCTACGACAAATTCGTCGCCAGCGGCGATGTCACGCAACTGGCGAAGAACCTCGACGGCACCGAATTCACCCTCGCCGTCCCGGACTACGTGTGGGACGCGGGTGTGCATGACTTTGCCGACCTGAACAAATACGCCGACAAGTTCGACCGCAAGGTCTACGGCATCGGCTCCGGGGCGCCGGCGAACATCTCGCTGCAAGAGATCATCAAGAAAAACGATTTCGACATGGGCCAGTGGAAACTGATCGAGTCCAGCGAGCAGGCAATGCTGGCGGAAGTGTCCCGCGCGGTGAAAAAACAGAAGTTCGTGACCTTCCTCGGCTGGACTCCGCACCCGATGAACGTGCAGCTGAAAATGCACTATCTGAAGGGTGGCGAGAAATACTTCGGCGACACCGGCAGCGTTCACACCCTGACCCGCAAAGGTTATGCACAGGCCTGCCCGAACGTTGGCAAACTGCTGACCAACCTGAGTTTCACCCAGGACATGGAGAACAGCATCATGGCCGAGGTGGTGAACAAGAAAGTCAGCAATGCCGACGCGGCCAAGGCATGGATCAAGGCCAACCCCGCGGTACTGGACAAGTGGCTCGATGGGGTGAAGACCGTGGATGGGCAGGATGCGTTGCCGGCGGTGAAAGCCAAGTTGTAACCAATACTTGTGGGAGCGGGCTTGCTCGCGAAGGCGGTGGGTCAGTCGACATTAATGTTGTCTGACCCACCGCCTTCGCGAGCAAGCCCGCTCCCACAGATCATGTCCTGCTACCCTTGCGCAAAATTCCCGACCGAGAGGCCCCATGGCCCTGCCAAGCCGCCATTCACTCTTCCCGTTTCTCAGCTGGCTACCCCGGCAAACCCGCGCCAGCGTCGGTCGTGACCTGATCGTCGGCCTCAGCGGCGCGATTCTGGCGTTGCCGCAATCCATTGCCTACGCACTGATTGCCGGCCTGCCGCCAGAATACGGCCTGTATGCCGCAATCATTCCGGTGCTGATCGCCTGCCTGTGGGGTTCATCATGGCATTTGATCTGCGGTCCTACGGCGGCCATCTCGATTGTCCTGTACGCCAGCGTCAGTCCTCTGGCCGTGCCGGCCTCGCAGGACTACGTCATGTTGATCCTGTTGCTGACGTTTCTTGCCGGCATCTTCCAGTGGCTGCTGGGGTTGCTGCGGTTTGGCGCGCTGGTGAATTTCGTCTCGCACTCGGTGGTACTCGGTTTCACCCTGGGGGCTGCCGTGGTGATTGCCATTGGTCAATTGCCTAACCTGCTGGGGCTCGACTTGCCCAGCCAAACCACCGCACTGGATAGTTTCATCACGTTGTTGCGCCATCTCGACGAAATGGACAAACCTTCGCTGGCGCTGGGGCTGGCGACGGTGGTGGTGGGCGTGATCCTCAAACTGCTGCTGCCACGCTGGCCGACGCTCCTGATCACTCTGGTTCTCGGCGGATTGCTGGTCTGGCTCTGGCCATCGATGTTCGGGCACGTGCAACTGGTCAGCGCCTTCACCGGCAAGCTACCGCCTTTCAGTCCGTTGCCGCTGGATCTCGATCTGATCCTGCGCCTGCTGCCCAGCGCCGTGGCAGTGGGCATGCTCGGGCTGGTCACAAGCCTGTCGATTGCCCGCTCGATCTCCGCACGTTCGCAGCAATTGCTCGACGCTAACCAGGAAGTTCGCGCCCAGGGCTTGTCGAACATCGTCGGCGCGTTTTTTTCCGGATCGTTGTCTGCCGGTTCTTTTACCCGCTCTGGACTGAGCTACGAGGCCGGAGCCTGTTCACCGCTGGCGGGAATTTTTTCGGCACTGTGGGTGGCGCTGTTCGCCATATTCGGCGCGAGCCTGATCGCGCACATCCCGATTCCGGCCATGGCCGGGAGCATTCTGTTGATCGCCTGGGGACTGGTGGACCATCGCGGCATTCGCGCGTTGTTGCGGGTCAGCCGCGCCGAATTTGTGGTCATGGCGCTGACCTGCGTCGCCACGCTGCTGCTGGAATTGCAAACAGCGATCTACGCGGGCGTGCTGGCCTCGCTGTTCTTCTACCTAAAACGCACATCGCAGCCACGGGTGCAGCATGTGCGAGATGGCGAGGAGGACATTCTGCGGGTGGGCGGTTCGATCTTTTTCGGTGCCAGCCATTACCTGCAAGTACGCCTGCAGCGCATGCACGGCACGCGCGTGGTGATCGAGGCGCAGCAGATCAACTTCATCGATTATTCAGGGGTGGAGATGCTGCATCAGGAAGCGCGGCGCCTGTTGCGTCAGGATCGCAGCCTGACCTTGCGCCGGGCACGGCCGCAGGTGGTGGAAGAACTGAGGAAGCTCGAAGGGGCGGAGAAATGCCCGATCCGGTTTGAAGACTGACCCGACTTCACTCTGATCACTGTGGGCGAGCTTGCTCGCGATAGCGGTATGTCTGGCACATCAATGCTGGATGTACCGCCGTCATCGCGAGCAAGCCCGCTCCCACATTGGTTTTGTGCATGACACAGATCCCGTGTGGGAGCGGGCTTGCTCGCGAAGCTTTTAAAGAGCCAACTGCCGCCGCAATTCAGCCAGGACTGGCGCCGTATCCGGTCGCACCCCACGCCACAGGAAGAACGCTTCCGCCGCTTGCTCGGCCAGCATCCCCAGGCCATCCATTGCCACCGCCGCGCCGTGTTCGCTGGCCCAGCGGCAAAACGAGGTCGGTTCCTTACCGTACATCATGTCGTAACACACCGTTTTGCCCGGTTCGATCAGGCTGGGTGCAATCGGCGGCACATCGCCCGTCAGGCTCGCCGACGTCGCGTTGATGATCAGGTCCACCGACTCCTGCAACCAGTCGTAACCACTGGCCGATACCGGCCCCAGATCGCCGAACAATTCCGCCAGCAGCTCGGCCTTGTCTACCGTGCGGTTGGCGATGATCACCGACGCCGGTTGCTCGGCCAGCAACGGCTCCAAAGCACCGCGCACCGCACCGCCGGCACCGAGCAGCAGGATGCGTTTGCCCTTGAGGCTGAACCCGGCGTTGACCGTCAGGTCGCGCACCAGCCCGGCACCATCGGTGTTGTCGCCCAGCAGACTGCCATCGGCCAGTTTGCTCAGGGTATTGACCGCACCCGCCCGCTGCGCCCGTGCCGTCAGGCTGTTCGCCAGCCGATAGGCCTCTTCCTTGAACGGCACCGTCACATTGGCGCCGCGTCCCTCGAGGAAAAACGTCCGGGCACAAGTGGAAAAGTCGTCGAGTGGCGCCAGCAGTGTGTTGTAGTCCAGTTTCTGCGCAGTCTGCTCTGCAAACAGGCGATGGATCAGCGGCGACTTGCTGTGGCCAATCGGGTTACCGAATACGACATAACGGTCCATCAGGATTCCTCGTTCAGGCTTCGGCCAACCAATCGCGGTCTTGCAGGAAGTACTCGGTCAGGCGCGCTTCTTCGCTGCCAGGCGTAGCCTTCCAGTCGTAACTCCAGCGCACTTGTGGTGGCAGCGACATCAAGATCGACTCGGTACGCCCGCCCGATTGCAGGCCAAACAGCGTGCCGCGGTCATAGACCAGGTTGAATTCAACGTAGCGACCACGGCGGAATTCCTGGAATTCACGCTGCTGGGCGGTGAACGCATCGTTCTTGCGGCGCTGCACGATGGGCAGGTAGGCGTCGATGTACGCATCGCCGATGGCGCGCATGAAAGCGAAGCTGGTGTCGAAATCCCACTCGTTCAGGTCGTCGAAAAACAGCCCGCCGATGCCACGCGGCTCGTGGCGATGCTTGATGTGGAAGTAGCTGTCGCACCAAGCCTTGAAACGCGGGTAAACGTCAGGACCGAACGGCGCGCAGGCCTGCTCGGCGACGCGGTGCCAGTGGATGCAATCTTCTTCGTTACCGTAATAAGGGGTCAGGTCAAAGCCACCGCCGAACCACCAGACCGGCTCTTCGCCTTCTTTTTCGGCGATGAAAAAACGCACGTTGGCGTGGGAAGTCGGCACATGCGGATTGTGCGGGTGGATCACCAGCGACACGCCCAGGGCTTCGAAGCCACGACCGGCCAGTTCCGGTCGATGGGCGCTGGCAGAGGGTGGGAGACCGCTGCCAAAGACGTGGGAAAAGTTGACGCCGCCCTTTTCAATCACCGCGCCGTTTTCAATCACGCGGGTGCGACCGCCACCGCCGGCAGGCCGGGTCCAGGCGTCTTCGACGAATTGCGTACCACCGTCTTCGGCTTCCAGGGCAGCGCAAATACGCTCTTGCAGGTCGAGCAGGTAGGCTTTTACAGCCTCGGTGCGGGTCGTCATGTCTTCACCTTGAATCGGGCAAAACTACGCGGCGCTCCATTGGAGCTCAGCCTGCGCAAATGGGCTCGTAGCATAACATCGCAAGTTACCCCTTCGCAGTTGACGACGATCAAGCTTAGGAGTCCGATAGGGCGCTTGGTAAAACGATCTATGGAGAGTTCTGATGGCAAAGCGTATCCAGTTCCGCGCCCATGGCGGTCCCGAAGTGCTCGAATATGTGGATTACCAGCCCGCCGAGCCAGGTCCGAAGGAAGTGCGCGTGACCAACAAGGCCATCGGCCTGAACTTCATCGACACCTATTACCGCAGCGGTCTGTACCCGCCGCCGTCCCTGCCATCGGGTGTCGGCTCCGAAGGCGCGGGCGTGGTCGACGCGGTGGGCAGCGACGTGACCCGCTTCAAGGTCGGTGATCGCGTGGCCTATGGCAGCGGCCCTCTGGGCGCCTACAGCGATGTTCACGTCTTGCCCGAGGCCAATCTGGTGAAACTGCCGGACGCCATCAGCTTCGAACAAGCCGCCGGCGTGATGCTCAAGGGCCTGACCGTGCAGTACCTGCTGCGTCAGACCTATGAACTCAAAGGCGGCGAAACCATCCTGTTCCACGCCGCGGCCGGTGGTGTCGGTTCCCTGGCTTGCCAATGGGCCAGGGCCTTGGGCGTGAAGCTGATCGGCACGGTCAGCTCGGCAGAGAAAGCCGCACTGGCCAAGGCCAACGGTGCCTGGGCGACCATCGACTACAGCCATGAAAACGTCGCACAACGTGTGCTGGAGTTGACTGACGGTAAAAAAGTCCCGGTGGTGTACGACGGCGTCGGCAAGGACACCTGGCTGACCTCACTCGACAGTGTGGCGCCGCGAGGGCTGGTGGTGAGCTTCGGCAATGCATCCGGCGCAGTGGACGGCGTGAACCTGGGGATTCTCGCGGGCAAAGGTTCGCTGTACGTGACCCGGCCAACCCTGGGCACTTATGCGAACAACGCCGAGAACCTGCAACGAATGGCCGACGAACTGTTCGAGATGATCATCAGCGGCAAGCTGACGGTGGACATCAGCCAGCGCTATCCACTGGCTGAAGCGGCGAAAGCGCAGACCGAGTTGTCGGCGCGGCGCACAACGGGTTCGGTTGTGCTGTTGCCCTGAATGGGTAGTTGACTGGTAGGGCCCCTTCGCGAGCAAGCCCGCTCCCACACTGGATTTGTGTCGTGTGGGAGCGGGCTTGCTCGCGAATGAGGTCAACCCGGTCTCAATCCGGGCGCACAACCTTGCCGGTCGCCAGATCGCGAATCACGCTCGGGTTCTTGCGCCCGCCCAGATTGCCACCCAGCACCAGATCCACTTGGCCACGGAAATACTGCTCGACGCGAATCCGCGTACGCGCCGCCGGACGTCCCTGCGGGTTGGCCGACGTCGACACCAGCGGCCCGACCAGCGCGCACAAGTCCCGCACCAGAGGGTGATCGCTGACCCGCAGCGCCACGGTTTCATGCACGCCGGTAATCCACTGCGGCAGCAGGTTCTGGTGCGGCACCAGCCAGGTGTTCGGTCCCGGCCAGGTACTGGCCATGCGGTCCATCCACAACTCGGGGAAGTCTTCGAAAAGGAAATCGAACTGACGGATGTTGTCGGCGACCAGGATCAGGCCCTTGTCCACAGACCGGCCCTTGATCAGCAGCAAACGTTCGACCGCTTCTTCGTCCCACGGGTCGCAACCCAGCCCCCAGACTGCTTCGGTTGGGTAGGCAATCACCGCCCCGGCGCGAATTGCTTGCGCGGCTTGTTGCACACGCCAACTGTTGACCATGAAAAACACTCCAGAATAAGGCTCTGCGCAGTTTACCGATCTTGTTTATAAAACCTAGCTCACCCGCGCAAACCAGCGCCCGCTTTCGCAAACGGCGCGACCGTCCATTTCCAGTTCCGTCAACGCCGCCAGCACTTTGGGCAAGGCCCAGCCACTTGCCTCGGCCAGCGCTTCACTGGTGTGAGGCGCGGCATGCAATAACTTCAACAGCGGGTGAGTCGTTGCAGGGGTGCAGGTTTCTGTGGATAACGACAGCCGTTGCCAGCCACGCAAGGCCTCGAGGATATGTTCGATGGTTTCCACCAGCACCGCACCGTCACGGATCAACTGATGGCAGCCCCGGGCGCCGGGATGATGGATCGAACCGGGCATCGCAAACACCTCGCGCCCCTGTTCCGCCGCGAGCCTCGCGGTGATCAGTGAACCGCTGGCGACACTGGCTTCGACCACCAGCACCCCAAGGGACAAACCACTGATAATCCGGTTACGTCGAGGGAAGTTGCCGGCGCTGGGGCCTGCATCCAGCGGAAACTCCGAAAGCACCGCGCTGCCCGAAGCAATCATGGCGTCCGCCAGGCGTCGATTGCGCTGTGGATAAAACTTCTCAAGCCCCGTGCCGAGCACACCGACCGTTTGCCCGCCGACGTCCAGCGCGGCCTGATGCGCGGCGGCGTCAATGCCCAGGGCCAGGCCGCTGGTAATGACAAAACCGGCGCCCGCCAGGCTGCGGGAAAACGCGGCAGCGGTGTCCATCCCCGGCCGGGACGCGCGACGGCTGCCGACCATCGCCAGTTGTGGTTTTTCCAGAATGCCCGGATCGCCCGCGACAAATAACAGCGGTGGCGCATCGCTGATTTGCGCCAGCAGTGCCGGATAGTCCGGCTGGTCCCACATCAATAAATGCTGGGCCGGGCGCTCCAGCCATGCCAATGCGTGGCTCGCGCCATCGCGAATGTCAGCGCAACGGCGAGCCTGCGAGCACGCCGGCGGCAGGCCCAGTGCACGCCAGGCACTGGCCGGCGCGCTGATGGCTTTGGACGCCGAACCGAAGGCCTCGAGCAACCTCTTGAAACGCACCGGGCCGAGTTCCGGCAAACGGTGCAGGCGTAAACGAGCTTCCAGTTCCGCGGGGGAAACCGGTGTAACAGCAGACAGCGACATGGATCATCCTTGATCGTTATGAGCACCCATACAAATGGGAATAAGCTGTGGATAAGTCTGTTGGTAACTTGTGAAGCACACTCAGGGATTTCGCACCTTGTCCAAGACCGCCAGCGAGCGCGATGCATTGAGCACCAGCCCGTAGCTGAGTTTGTCGTAAGTACGGAAAACCAGCAGCAGACCGGCGCGCTCATCGGGAATTTTCAACGGCTGGCCGGTGATCCGGTCCCGCACGGTTTCGCCGGTTTTCATCACCGCCAGCAGATTGCCTTCGGCCAGACCGTCGCGCCGCCCCTTGTTCAGCGTGACCACGTCCAGTGCGCCGATCTGCGTCACCCCGCGCGGCACATCGATGATCAAGCCGTTGATCTCGGTGCCCGGCGTGCTGGGCGTGAAGGTCGAATTGATCGGGCGCTCTTCGCCGCTGAACAGGCGGTCGCCGAGGCGGACCTCCTGGGTCGTGCGTTGCAGCACCAGGGTGGCGACGTCGCCTTCGGTGGCCACGACCTCGCCGCCGCCGATGTCGTCGGCGTTAATCCCCAGGAACTCTTTGCTCTGCGGATCGGTGTAGACCTTGCCCTGACGGAAGATGCCGTACGCCGTTTGCGCCGGATCGAAATGGCCGCGGGCAAAGATCCGGTCACCCGCGCCGCTGAGTACGCGTTCGGCATCGCCAGCGACGATGTAGGGCGCCGTGTCGAAATCCTCGGCCTTGTCGACGATGCGGTTGCTCAGCAAAAAACTATTGATCGTTTTCAGCGCAATGTTCGGGATGGTCTCGATCACCGGGCTGCTGCGCACCTGAGGCGACAGCTTTATGGTGGGAATATCTTCCTTGAGCGGCACTTGCCCGTGGGCCAAACCGGCCGAGGCCAGGAGTAGCAGGGCGAGTAGTGATTTCCTCATGCGGTGAATCCCTTTATTATGTACGTTCGCGTGAAACGCCAGAGCCGTCAGTGGCTCGCTCCCGGCTTGCTTATGAAGAGAAGGGAGCTACGTTTTACAACGGTGGCCTGCATCTTCGGACTCGCCAGACCACCGGCCCGACCTTACTTCACACGTGCAGTCATCAAGCTTATGGCCATTTTGAACATCCTCGAATTTCCTGACCCGCGCCTGCGTACTATCGCCAAACCAGTGGCCGTAGTGGACGACGAAGTGCGTCAGTTGGTCGATGACATGTTTGAAACAATGTATGAAGCACCGGGCATCGGCCTCGCCGCGACCCAGGTCAACGTGCACAAACGTATCGTCGTGATGGACCTCTCCGAGGACCGCACCGAACCTCGAGTGTTCATCAACCCCGAGTTCGAACCGCTGACCGACGAGATGGGTCAGTATCAGGAAGGCTGCCTGTCGGTGCCAGGCTTCTACGAAAACGTCGATCGCCCGCAACGGGTCAAGGTCAAGGCGCTGGACCGCGACGGCCAACCTTACGAACTGATCGCCGAAGATTTGCTCGCGGTGTGCATCCAGCATGAATGCGACCACCTCAACGGCAAATTGTTCGTCGATTACCTGTCCACGCTCAAACGCGACCGCATCAAGAAGAAACTGGAAAAGCTTCATCGCCAGAACGCCTGATGCCCATCTTCAAAGGCTTGCTGCGGCAAGCCTTTTTCTTTTCAGATGCTTTGCAATAGAGAATCACCCATGACTGAGCCACTGCGCATTGTCTTTGCCGGCACCCCGGAATTCGCCGCCGAACACCTCAAGGCCCTGCTGAGCAGCCCTTACGAGATTGTCGCGGTCTACACCCAACCGGATCGTCCGGCCGGTCGCGGGCAAAAACTGATGCCGAGCCCGGTCAAGCAGCTGGCGCTGGAAAACAATATCCCGGTGCTGCAACCGCCGACCCTGCGCAACGAAGATGCTCAGGCTGAACTGGCCGCACTGAAGCCGGACTTGATGGTGGTGGTCGCCTACGGCCTGATCCTGCCGCAAGTGGTGCTGGACATTCCGCGCCTGGGTTGCATCAACAGTCACGCCTCGCTACTGCCGCGCTGGCGTGGTGCGGCACCGATCCAGCGTGCCGTGGAAGCGGGCGACGCCGAAAGCGGCGTGACCGTGATGCGCATGGAAGCCGGCCTCGACACCGGGCCGATGCTGCTCAAGGTCACCACCCCGATCAGCGCCGAAGACACCGGCGGCAGCCTTCACGACCGTCTGGCCGAAATGGGTCCACCGGCCGTGATCCAAGCGATTGCCGGCCTCGCCAATGGCACGCTGGAAGGCGAAGTGCAGGACGATAGTCTGGCCACCTACGCGCACAAATTGAACAAGGACGAAGCACGCATCGACTGGAATCGCCCGGCGATTGAGCTGGAGCGTCTGGTCCGTGCCTTCAACCCGTGGCCGATCACCCACAGCACCTTGAATGGCGAAGCACTGAAGGTGCTGGCCGCCAACCTCGCCGAAGGCAAAGGCGCCCCGGGTGAAATCCTCGGCGCCAGCAAGGACGGTCTGATCGTCGCTTGCGGTGAGCAGGCCCTGTGCCTGACCCGCCTGCAATTGCCCGGCGGCAAGGCGCTGAACTTCAGCGATCTGTTCAACAGCCGTCGCGAGAAATTCGCCACCGGCACTGTCCTCGGTCAAACGGCGGACGCTCAATGAATCCGCGTCTGGCCGCCGCCAAGGCACTCGCTGCCGTCCTGAACGGAAAAGCCTCGCTGAACAGTTCGCTGCCTACGCAGATGGACAAGGTCGAGGACCGTGATCGCGGCTTCACCCAGGACCTGGCGTTCGGCACCGCACGCTGGCAGCCACGCCTGTCAGCGCTGGCGGCCAAGCTGCTGCAGAAACCGTTCAAGGCCGCCGACGCCGATGTCGAGGCGCTGCTGCTGGTCGGCCTCTATCAGTTGCTCTACACCCGCGTCCCGGCCCATGCCGCCATTGGTGAAACCGTCGGTTGCGCCGACAAGCTGAAAAAGCCTTGGGCCAAGGCGTTGCTCAACGCTGTGTTACGCAACGCACAGCGCGAAAGCGCAACGATTTTCGCCGAACTGGAACGCGATCCAGTGGTGCGAACCGCCCACCCACGCTGGTTGCAGAAATCCCTGAAGGCGTTCTGGCCAGAGCAGTGGGAAGCCATCTGCGCCGCCAACAATGCACATCCGCCGATGATTTTGCGGGTCAATCGTCGCCACCACACCCGGGATGCCTACCTCGGTCTATTGACTGACGCGGGTATCGCCGCCACGCCGTGTGTCTACAGCCGCGACGGTATCGTGCTCGAAGCCGCCGCCGACGTGCGCAGCCTGCCGGGTTTCGCCGAGGGCTGGATCAGCGTGCAGGACGAAGCCGCGCAACTGGCAGCTGATCTGCTCGACCTGGCCCCCGGTCAACGGGTTTTGGACGCCTGCTGCGCACCGGGTGGCAAGACCTGCCATATTCTCGAAGCCGAGCCAAAACTGGCCGGCGTCGTGGCGGTAGACCTCGAAGCCAAGCGGCTGGTGCGGGTGCGGGAAAACCTCGAACGTCTGAAGCTGAACGCCGAACTGATTGCCGCCGACGGCCGCGACACTCAGGCGTGGTGGGACGGCAAGCCATTCCAGCGCATCCTGCTGGACGCGCCATGCTCGGCCACCGGCGTGATTCGTCGTCACCCGGACATCAAGCTGACTCGCCAACCCGACGACATCGCCGCGCTGGCGGTGCTGCAAGGCGAGCTACTCGACGCCATGTGGAACACGCTGGAAGTGGGCGGCATCCTGCTGTACGCCACCTGTTCCACGCTGCCGACCGAGAACACCGAAGTCATTGAAGCCTTCCTCGCCCGCACGCCGGGCGCCCGTGAGCTGGACCTCGCCACAGCGGCCGGCATCAAGCAGCCCCATGGTCGCCAGTTGTTGGCCCAGGAAGGCGGCCACGACGGGTTCTACTACGCCAAGCTGATCAAGATCGCCGCCGCTCGCGGTTAAATGGATTCAATGGAGTGACTGGATGAAAATCATCATCCTCGGAGCAGGGCAGGTCGGCGGTTCGCTGGCGGAACACCTGGCCAGCGAAGCCAACGACATCACCGTAGTCGACACCGATGGCGAACGCCTGCGCGACCTTGGCGACCGCCTGGACATCCGCACGGTGCAGGGTCGCGGTTCATTCCCGACCGTGTTGCGTCAGGCCGGGGCCGATGACGCCGACATGCTGGTCGCCGTGACCAACAGCGATGAAACCAACATGGTTGCCTGCCAGGTCGCCCACACGCTGTTCCACACACCGACAAAAATCGCCCGGGTGCGCGAAGCGGCGTACCTGACTCGCGAGGAGCAGTTGTTCCAGAACGAAGCGATTCCGGTGGACGTGCTGATCAGCCCCGAGCAGGTGGTCACCAACTACATCAAGCGCCTGATCCAGCATCCCGGTGCCTTGCAGGTGATCGACTTCGCCGAAGGCAAGGCGCAACTGGTGGCCGTGCGGGCTTATTACGGCGGGCCGCTGGTGGGCCAGCAACTGCGGCAGTTACGTGAACACATGCCGAACGTGGAAACCCGCGTCGCGGCGATTTTCCGTCGTGACCGGCCGATCCTGCCCCAGGGCGACACGGTGATCGAGGCCGACGACGAGGTATTTTTCATCGCTGCCAAAGCGAATATTCGCGCAGTGATGAGCGAAATGCGCCGTCTCGACGAGACTTACAAACGCATCGTCATTGCCGGTGGCGGGCAGATCGGCGAGCGCCTGGCCGAGGCCATCGAAAGCCGTTATCAGGTAAAGGTTATCGAGATGAATCCGGCACGCTGCCGCCATCTCTCGGACCACCTCGACAGCACCGTGGTGTTGCAGGGCAGCGCCTCGGACCGTGACCTGCTGCTGGAAGAAAACATTGCCGATGCGGACCTGTTCCTCGCCCTGACCAACGACGACGAAGCCAACATCATGTCGTCGCTGCTGGCCAAGCGCCTGGGTGCGAAGAAAGTGATGACCATCATCAACAACCCGGCCTACGTCGACCTGATCCAGGGCGGCGACATCGACATCGCCATCAGCCCGCAACTGGCGACCATCGGCACCTTGCTGGCCCACGTGCGCCGCGGCGACATCGTCAGCGTGCACTCACTGCGCCGGGGCGCAGCGGAAGCCATCGAGGCGATTGCCCATGGCGATGCGAAATCGAGCAAGGTGATCGGCAGAGCCATCGAGAACATCGGCCTGCCACCGGGCACCACCATCGGCGCGATCATCCGCGATGAAGAAGTGATCATCGCCCATGACGACACCGTGATCGAAACGGGCGACCATGTGATCCTGTTCCTTGTGGATAAAAAGCATATTCGCGATGTGGAGAAGTTGTTCCATGTGGGGTTGAGCTTCTTCTGATCCGGACTTTTCGTTGATCAGACTGGCCTCTTCGCGGGCAAGCCCGCTCCCACAGGAGTTTCGGTCGTACACCAGATGTATGTTCACTTCAATTACTGTGGGAGCGGGCTTGCCCGCGAAGGCAATCTCACAACCACCACATAAGCCAAGGCACAAAAGATGATCGAATCCCTGGAAAAAATGCTCGCCAAGGGTGTGGATAACGCTTTGCTGCGCTTCGGCCTGGGCAAGGGCTATCTGGATCTGGGGGAGAACGCCAAGGCTGTGGAGCATTTTCAGCGCTGCGTCGAATTCGATCCGAAGTATTCGGCGGCGTGGAAACTACTGGGCAAGGCCCATCTGGCGCTGGCGGACTTTGCGGCCGCGCGGCTGGCTTGGGAACAAGGCCTGGAAGCTGCTCGCGGCCATGGCGACAAGCAGGCAGAGAAGGAAATGACAGTGTTCCTGAAGAAGCTTGAGCGTCAGGCGCACTGATCAGAGATAACGCAAACCGATGCCCTCGGCATCCACCAGCACCACTTCCATGCGCACCCGCGGCGCGCCTGTGGGTAAGTCCTGCACCTGCCCGTAGACCACCGCGCCCCGGGGCAGCGCCGACAGGTGCGGATGCTTGACGTAAACGCCGGTGGTCGACAGGTTGCGCGTCTGGCCCAGGCAATCGCCAATGCTTTCGTGACTGATCTTGATGCGGAATGACTTGCGGTGTTCGGACATCTTTTTGCGCCCTGATGAACGGTTGTGGATAACCCCGAATCCAGGGTTATCCACAGATCATGCCATTTGAATCAATACCAACGCTCTTCACCCGGTGGACGCTTCTTGAAGCGCTTCATGCTCCACATGTATTGGCTCGGATACGCCCGAACATAGCGCTCGACCACCTGGCTCATGGCCGCGCAGGACTGCGCGGTATCGGTGCTGTACATGGCCTCGGGCGCAGCTTCCAGGATGACCTTGTAACCGGAACCGTCGGGCAAGCGCAGTGCATGCAGGAACACGCCGACCGCTTTGCCGCCGGCAAGCATGTTCGGAACGAATTTGCTGGTCAGTGCCTGGGTGGCGAAGAATGGCACGAAGATCCCGGCGGATTCGGCCGGTTCCGGGTCAGCGGGAATACCCACTGCACCACCTTTACGCACTTCCTTGATGACACTGAGGATGCCTTCCTTGGTGGAAGCAGCGACCTTGTTGCCCAACTGCACCCGCTGCTTTTGCAGCAACTCATCCACTGCCTTCAACTTCGGTGGACGATAGAAAATGATCGGTTTGCACTGGCTGCAATAGAAGTGGTTGAGCACTTCCCAGTTGCCCAGGTGGCTGGTGATGCCGACCACGCCTTTGCCGGAGGCGAGGGCGTCTTTCAACACATCGAGGCCTTCGACCTCGCGCACCAGGTCGATGGAACGCTGGGCCGGCCAGATCCACGCGCAGGCGCTTTCGGTGAGAGACTTGCCGATGTCTTTCAGGCTCTGGCCCACCAGACGCTCACGCTCGACGGGGTCCATCTCCGGAAAGCACTTGGACAGATTGATCCGTACCACGTCGCGGGAACGGTTCGGGGTTTTCCACATGACCCAGCCAATCGCCGAGCCCACAGCCTGCACCGCCCACCACGGAAGCAGGGCAAACAGCCGCAGAGCGCCTACCAGCAAGGCGCCTTTCAACTTATCCACAGTTCACTCCTGATCTTGTGCTGTGCGCGAGGCGGCCATTCTAACCGCCGTTCGCCAACTGCGCGTAGCGGTCGCAGTCCCGGGTGTGATCCATGACCATGCCCGAGGCCTGCATCAGCGCGTAGCAAATGGTCGGCCCGACGAACGTGAAGCCGGCTTTTTTCAGGCCTTTGCTCATTTCCACGGCGGTCGGCGTGACGGCCGGCACTTCGCTGCGATCCCTGAAATGATTGATCACAGGCGTGCCACCGACAAACGACCAGAGAAATTCCACCGGGTCCTCCAGCGCCAGCCAGGCCTGGGCATTGCGCCGGGCCGCATTGAGCTTGAGGCGATTGCGGATGATGCCCGGATCGAGCATCAATTCGTCGATTTCGGCATCGCTCATCTGCGCCACGCGCTGGACCTCAAAACCGAACATCACCTGACGATAATGCTCGCGTTTGCGCAGCACGGTGATCCAGGAAAGCCCGGCCTGGAACCCTTCGAGCAAAAGCAACTCGAACAATCCCTGCGCATCGCGTAGCGGCGTGCCCCACTCCTGATCGTGATAAGCCATGTACAGCGGATCTTCGGAACACCAAAAGCAGCGTGGCATAAGGCTCCAGGGGGCGTGCGCAGCAATGAATCGGGTATACTCCCGCTCTTTAAATCGCAGCCCAAGAAACAGGTGAATTTCGTGAGCCAGCCTACGCCAGCCGTGCGTACCTTCCAAGACTTGATCCTCGCCCTCCAGCAATACTGGGCCGAGCAAGGTTGTGTGGTACTTCAGCCCTACGATATGGAAGTAGGCGCCGGCACTTTCCACACAGCAACATTCCTGCGCGCCATCGGCCCGGAAACCTGGAACGCCGCCTACGTGCAGCCAAGCCGCCGTCCGACTGACGGCCGCTACGGCGAAAACCCGAACCGTCTGCAGCATTACTACCAGTTCCAGGTCGTCCTGAAGCCGAACCCGGACAACTTCCAGGAGCTGTACCTGGGCTCGCTCAAGCACGTGGGCCTGGACCCATTGGTGCACGACATCCGTTTCGTCGAAGACAACTGGGAATCGCCGACCCTCGGCGCCTGGGGTCTGGGCTGGGAAGTCTGGCTCAACGGCATGGAAGTGACCCAGTTCACCTACTTCCAGCAAGCGGGCGGCATCGAGTGCTACCCGGTAACCGGCGAGATCACCTATGGTCTTGAGCGTCTGGCCATGTACCTGCAAGGCGTGGACTCGGTCTACGACCTGGTCTGGGCTGATGGTCCGTTCGGCAAGGTGACCTACGGCGACGTGTTCCACCAGAACGAAGTGGAGCAGTCGACCTACAACTTCGAACACGCCAACGTCGAGAAGCTGTTCGAATTGTTCGATTTCTACGAAAGCGAAGCCAAGCGCCTGATCGAGCTCGACCAGCCGCTGCCGTTGCCGAGCTACGAAATGGTGTTGAAGGCCTCCCATACCTTCAACCTGCTGGATGCGCGCCGGGCAATCTCGGTGACTGCGCGTCAGCAATACATCCTGCGTGTACGCACCCTGGCGCGTTCCGTTGCGCAAGCCTACCTGCTGGCTCGCGCCAAGCTGGGCTTCCCGATGGCGACCCCGGACCTGCGTGATGAAGTACTGGCCAAGCTGGAGGCTGCACAATGAGTGCTCTGGATTTTCTGGTTGAACTGGGCACTGAAGAACTGCCACCCAAAGCCCTGAACACCCTGGCCGAGGCGTTCCTCGCCGGTATCGACAAGGGCCTGCAAGCTGCCGGCCTGAACTACGAAACTAAAACCGTTTATGCCGCCCCGCGCCGCCTGGCCGTGCTGATCACCGCACTGGCCACCCAGCAGCCGGATCGCAGCATCAACCTTGACGGCCCGCCACGTCAGGCCGCGTTCGATGCCGAAGGCAACCCGACCCAGGCAGCCCTGGGCTTCGCCAAGAAGTGCGGCGTCGAGCTGAGCGAAATCGATCAGAGCGGCCCGAAACTGCGCTACAGCCAAAGCATCGCCGGCAAGCCTACCGCGAGCCTGCTGCCGACCATCGTCGAAGATTCCCTGAACGACTTGCCGATCCCGAAACGCATGCGTTGGGGTGCGCGCAAGGAAGAGTTCGTGCGTCCGACCCAATGGCTGGTGATGCTGCTCGGTGACCAGGTCATCGATTGCACCATCCTCGCCCAGAAGGCCGGTCGCGATTCCCGTGGTCACCGCTTCCATCACCCGGAAAGCGTGCGCATCGGTTCGCCGTCCAGCTACCTGGCCGACCTGCGTGCCGCCTACGTTTTGGCCGACGCCAATGAGCGTCGCGACATCATCAGCAAGCGCACCGAAGAACTGGCCACCCGTCAGGAAGGCACGGCAATCGTTCCGCCGGCCCTGCTCGATGAAGTGACCGCGCTGGTTGAATGGCCGGTGCCGCTGGTGTGCTCGTTCGAGGAACGCTTCCTCGACGTGCCGCAAGAAGCCCTGATCACCACCATGCAGGACAACCAGAAGTATTTCTGCCTGCTGGACGCCGACGGCAAGTTGCTGCCACGTTTCATTACCGTGGCCAACATCGAAAGCAAAGACCCGCAGCAGATCATCGCCGGTAACGAGAAAGTCGTTCGCCCACGCCTGACCGACGCCGAGTTCTTCTTCAAGCAGGACAAGAAGCAGAAACTCGAAGACTTCAACCAGCGCCTGCAAAACGTGGTGTTCCAGGAAAAACTCGGCAGCGTCTACGACAAGGCCGAGCGCGTTTCCAGACTGGCCGCGTTCATCGCTCAGCGCATCGGCGGCAACGCTGCGTGGGCCGCTCGTGCAGGCCTGCTGTCGAAGTGCGACCTGGCGACCGAAATGGTCGGCGAGTTCCCGGAGATGCAAGGTGTCGCCGGTTACTACTACGCCCTCAACGATGGCGAGCCGGAAGACGTCGCCCTGGCCCTGAACGAGCAGTACATGCCGCGCGGTGCTGGCGCTGAACTGCCGTCCACCCTGACCGGTGCGGCCGTGGCCATTGCCGACAAACTGGACACCCTCGTGGGTATCTTCGGTATCGGCATGCTGCCAACCGGCAGCAAAGACCCGTATGCCCTGCGCCGTGCCGCACTGGGCGTGTTGCGCATCCTGATCGAGAAGCAACTGGACCTGGACCTGACCGACGCCGTGGCCTTCGCCGTGGATGCGTTCGGTGCCAAGGTCAAGGCTGCCGGCCTCAACGACTCGGTGCTGGAATTCATCTTCGACCGTCTGCGTGCCCGTTACGAAGACGAAGGCGTCGACGTCGCCACCTACCTGTCGGTACGTGCCCTGAAGCCAGGCTCGGCCCTGGACTTCGACCAGCGCGTGCAAGCGGTAGAGGCCTTCCGCAAATTGCCGGAAGCCGCTGCCCTGGCCGCGGTGAACAAGCGTGTATCGAACCTGCTGAGCAAACTCGAAGGTTCGGTGCCTACCGTCGTGGAAGCCAAGTACTTCGACAATGCCAACGAGTTCTCCCTGTACTCGGCGATCCAGCAGGCTGACCAGGCTGTACAGCCAATGGCCGCCTCGCGTCAGTACAGCGAATCGCTGGCACGCCTGGCTGCCTTGCGCGAGCCGGTGGATGCGTTCTTCGAAGCCGTGATGGTCAACGCGGAGGACGCAAAAGTCCGCGCCAACCGTTATGCGTTGCTGGCGCGTCTGCGTGGGTTGTTCCTCGGCGTCGCCGACATTTCACTGCTGGGTTGAGGGATTGCTGTTGAAACTGCTGATTCTCGATCGGGACGGAGTGATCAATTACGACTCCGACGCCTACATCAAGTCGGTGGAGGAGTGGATTCCACTCCCCGGTTCGATCGAAGCCATCGCGCAGTTGAGCAAGGCCGGCTGGACGGTAGCGGTCGCTACCAACCAGTCGGGCATCGCTCGCGGCTATTACGACCTCGCCACCCTGGACGCCATGCACGAGCGCTTGCGCGCGCTGGTGGCGGAGCAGGGCGGTGAAGTCGGCCTGATCGTCTACTGCCCGCACGGGCCGGACGAAGGCTGCGACTGCCGCAAGCCGAAACCCGGGATGCTGAAAACCATCGCCGCTCATTACAACGTGTCGCTGACCAATCTATGGTTCGTCGGCGACAGCCTTGGTGACCTGGAAGCCGCCAAAGCCGTCGATTCACAACCAGTTTTGGTAAAGACCGGGAAAGGCGAAAAGACTCAGGGCTTGACCCTTCCGGTAGGCACATTGATTTTTGACGATCTGGCGGCGATTGCCGCAGAACTTGTGCACAAATGCACTTAACCAAGTGTGCGCTTCTGAAATTCCTGGCATAGGATGATAGGGAAGTGCGCTTTACATAGGCGGGTATTTCCCGCAACGGTAAACGTCACCATGTCGATACTGCAGGCCATCAGAACCTTCCTCTTTTACCTGCTGCTGGGCACCAGCTCCTTGCTGTGGTGCAGCCTGAGCTTTTTTATCGCGCCGTTTCTGCCCTTCAAGGCACGTTATCGCTTTATCAACGTGTACTGGTGCCGCTGCGCCTTATGGCTGAGCAAAGTGTTTCTGGGTATCCGCTACGAAGTGAAGGGTGCCGAGAACGTACCTGAACAGCCTTGCGTCATTCAGTCGAACCACCAGAGCACATGGGAGACGTTCTTTCTCTCTGCCTACTTCTCGCCACTGAGCCAGGTGCTCAAACGTGAATTGCTCTATGTGCCGTTCTTCGGTTGGGCCATGGCCATGCTGCGACCGATCGCTATCGATCGCGACAACCCGAAAGCCGCACTCAAGCATGTCGCGAAGAAGGGCGATGAACTGCTCAAGGACAATGTCTGGGTGCTTATCTTCCCCGAAGGCACGCGTGTTCCTTTCGGCACCGTCGGAAAGTTCTCGCGCGGCGGCAGCGCATTGGCGGTCAACGCCGAATTGCCGGTGCTGCCGATTGCGCACAACGCCGGCAAATTCTGGCCGAAAACCGGTTGGGCGAAGAAGCAGGGCGTCATCACTGTGATCATCGGCGCACCGATGTATGCCGAAGGCACAGGGCCGCGAGCCATTGCTGAATTGAACGATCGGGTTCAGGCATGGAATGAGCAAATGCAACGGGAAATGGGCTCGCTGCCTCCGGCTCCGCAAGCGCCGGTTTCAAACGATCAGTTGGCTGTCTGAGATTCTGTGGATAACCTGTGTACCGTTTCATTGAAAAGCGTTGTTTTTTGTACGTAACTTTATGATTTTTTTACATATTTAATAAAATGATAAAAGCCATAAAAACGTGCATAAGTTTTTTTTGGACGTAAAAAAACCGGCCGATATAGCCGGTTTTTTTATGCCCGGAGCAATCGCTGACTGTCGACCTGGATCGATTGCTTTCAATCTATAAGCAGTGGAAATTGCAGCCTGAATGTCGTGCCAAAACCCACTTCGCTCCGACACTCGATTCGCCCGCCATGTCGATCCACAACGGCTTTGACCATCGACAAACCCAATCCCACCCCGTCGATGCCCTGGGCGGAAGAAAAGCGCCGGTACTGGCTGAACAATTCGGGTAACTCCTCAGGGGCGATGCCTTTACCCTGATCGATGAGCTCGCAGATCAGCCAGCCGCCGCTTTGACTGACGCGCAAACGGATGCGAGTGCCTGAAACACTGTACTTGATGGCATTTTCCAACAGGTTGAACAATGCCCGGGTCAACAGTGCCTGATCCGCCATGACCAGGCTTTCCTGTGCCTCTTCTTCCACTTGATGAACCAGTTCGATCTGTTTCAACTGCGCGATGGGCACCGCCTGATCGAACACATCCAGCACCAGCATCGCAAACAGGCTCGGCTGAAACTGATAAGCCTCGGACTCGGCCCTCGCCAGTTGGGCGAAGCCATCGGTCAGCTCCAGTGCCCGGCGCACCTGCCGTTCGATTTGATCGAAGAGTTGCAGATCACCACCCACCTGATGGCGATGCACATCGAGTAGCGCGAGGATGGCCGAGTGGGGCGCCCGTAGGTCATGGGACAGAAAACGCAACAGGACAGCGCGCTGCTCTTGCGCATCACGCTCGACACTCAGGTCCGTCAGGCTCCACAACCAGCCGACGTAGGTTTCCCCGTTTACCGGTAACAACTCGGCGCGCTCCAGTCGCAGGCTGCGTTCCTTGAGGTCGCGAAACTCCATCAGTGGCAGCGTCGACAAAGGCGACCCGCGCTCGCGAGTCAAATCCGGGTAGCCAAGCTGCACCAGGCGCTGAAGCACATCATCGCCGACCAATTCTCCGCCAAACAGGTCCCGGGCCTTACGGTTGCCCAGCAAAATCTGTCCGTGAGGATCGCTGATCATCGTGGCCACCGGCAGGTACTCCAGGCCGTCGGAGATGAACCGATGTGTATCGCGAGCCCGGCTCATGGCTTGTTCGAGGGCCATGATCTGCCTTTGCAGGCGATCGCCACCGGGAAACGGAACACGACGACGCTCCGGAAAAACCTTTGGCTCACTGTCCAGGCGCGCGAGCTCCCAACCGAAATAGGTCAGCACCACACTAAGGCGACGCCAGCTCCAGATCAGATAACCGAACAGCATGCCCAACGCCGCCGGTGTTGGCGACCACCATCTCTGCAGCTCCGCGAGGCCAGCGCTGATCAGCAACGTACAAGCGATGCCAGTCAATGTCAGCCAGAGCGCCAATCGCGGGCGCCACAGCAGCAGCCCGAGAACGCACGTCAGCAAGCCAATCGACAGCAACGCGCTCAAGCCTGGCGAGGCGTCATGCAGATTGACCTGAGCGCGGTAGGACAACAGCGCAGCCAGTGGCAACAGCACCAGGCTTATCCACAACCATTCACGCACCAATTGCCGAAACAACCGCTCAACCTGGCTTGGCTCGCGACTTTCAGGGTGGCGTAGGTTATCCATGGGAAACAGGGCAAGGTGGGATAAAGGGGTTCATAGATCGCCGGCTTGAGGACGTAGACCCCAAAAAGCATAGCGGAGGTCGACCAACGGCGAGCCGCTTACTTTCACTGTGCCGATTGAGCCGCTATCGTCGATAAAGAGCTGCCCAAGCGACAAGGAATCACCGTGTATGCGCGTTGCGATTCTGGACGATGAGCCCGCCGAACTGCGCCGGGTCGAACAAACCCTGCAACAGATGGCCGAAGCCGGGGAACAGCCGTGGTCGCTGCACAGCTTCGAACGCGCCGAAGACCTGTTGCACCAACTGCGTCGTGAAACCTTCGACCTGCTGATCCTCGACTGGCAATTGCCCGAGCTCACGGGTTTGTCATTGCTGCTATGGACCCGCCAACACATGGAAGCGCCGCCTGCGGCCATCATGCTCACCAGTCGCGATGGCGAGAGCGATATCGTTCAGGCCCTGAATGCCGGCGCCGACGACTACGTCAGCAAACCGTTCCGCCCCAATGAACTCAAAGCCCGTGTGGGCGCGGTACTGCGCCGACATGGCCAGCAGCGCACGGCTGCCGAAGGGTTGAGCTTCAATGATCTGGTATTCGACGACGCCGAACTGACCGTCACTCGCGACGGCAAACCAATCGTCATGACCGAACGCGAATACCGCCTGGCGCATTGCCTGTTCAGCAACCTCGGTCGACCGCTGTCGCGGGATTACCTGTACGAACGACTCTGGCCCCATGAAGAAATGTCGTCGTCACGACCGCTGGACACGCACATCTATCGCCTGCGCAACAAACTTGGGCTGACGGCGGATCGTGGTTGGCAATTGCTGACGATTTATGGGTATGGGTATCGGTTGGAGAGTGTCACATCGGCAAGCGAGTGAATCGCAGGCAATAAAAAAGGCCAATGCAAATGCATTGGCCTTTTCGTTGGCGCCGACCGGGATCAGAAGTCCAGGTTGGACACCGCCAGGGCGTTGCTTTCGATGAAGTCACGGCGAGGTTCGACCGCATCACCCATCAGAGTGTTGAAGATCTGGTCCGCGCCAATGGCGTCTTCGATGGTTACTTTGAGCATGCGGCGCGAGCCCGGGTCCATGGTGGTTTCCCACAGCTGATCCGGGTTCATCTCGCCCAGACCTTTGTATCGCTGGATGGTGTGGCGCTTGGTGCTTTCGGCCATCAACCACTCAAGGGCTTCCTTGAACTCGGTGACCGATTTACGGCGTTCGCCACGCTGGATGTACGCGCCGTCGTCCAGCAAGGTGCTCAGTTGAGCGCCCAGGGAAACCACGGTCTTGTAATCGTTGCTGCCGAAGAAGTCGCGGTTAAAGGTGACGTAGTTCGACAGGCCGTGGGAGATCAGTTCGACCTCTGGCAACCAGACGTTACGCTCACGGTCTTCACGCAGGCTGGCCTTGTAGACCAGACCCGACTTTTCGACGGTACGCAGACGCACTTCGTACTGGGCCAGCCAATCCTGCATCGCTGCGTGATCGGACAGTTGATCCATGCTGACCGCCGGCAGGTAGATGAAGTGCTCGGTCAGCTCCTGTGGGTACAGGCGCGACAGGCGCTTGAGGGTCTTCATTACCAGACGGAAGTCATTCACCAGACGTTCAAGGGCTTCGCCGGAGATACCCGGTGCTTCCTCGTTCAGGTGCAGGCTCGCATCTTCCAGGGCCGACTGCGTCATGTACTCTTCCATGGCGTCGTCGTCTTTGATGTATTGCTCTTGCTTGCCTTTCTTCACTTTGTACAGTGGCGGCTGAGCGATGTAGATGTAGCCACGCTCGATCAGCTCCGGCAACTGACGGAAGAAGAAGGTCAGCAGCAGGGTACGGATGTGCGAACCGTCGACGTCAGCATCGGTCATGATGATGATGTTGTGATAACGCAGCTTGTCGATGTTGTACTCTTCGCGACCGATGCCGCAACCCAGCGCGGTGATCAAGGTGCCCACTTCCTGGGAAGAGATCATCTTGTCGAAGCGTGCCTTCTCGACGTTCAGGATCTTGCCCTTGAGGGGCAGAATCGCCTGGGTCTTGCGGTTACGTCCCTGCTTGGCAGAGCCGCCCGCGGAGTCACCTTCCACGAGGTACAGTTCGGACAGGGCAGGGTCCTTTTCCTGGCAGTCGGCCAGTTTGCCCGGCAGGCCGGCGATATCCAGCGCGCCTTTGCGGCGAGTCATCTCGCGGGCTTTACGTGCTGCTTCACGGGCACGGGCTGCGTCGATCATCTTGCCGACGACCAGTTTGGCTTCGTTCGGGTTTTCCAGCAGGAAGTCGGAGAAGTACTTGCCCATTTCCTGTTCGACCGCGGTCTTCACTTCGGAAGAAACCAGCTTGTCTTTGGTCTGGGAGCTGAACTTCGGATCCGGCACCTTCACCGAAATGATCGCGGTCAGGCCTTCACGGGCATCGTCACCGGTGGTGGCGACTTTGTGCTTCTTCGCCAGGCCTTCTGCTTCGATGTAGGTGTTGAGGTTACGCGTCAGTGCGGAACGGAAACCCACCAGGTGAGTACCGCCGTCGCGCTGTGGAATGTTGTTGGTGAAGCACAACAGATTCTCGTTGAAGCTGTCGTTCCACTGCAGGGCGATTTCCACGCCGATGCCGTCTTCACGCTGGATGTTGAAGTGGAACACCTGGTTGACCGGAGTCTTGTTGGTGTTCAGGTATTCAACGAACGCACGCAGGCCGCCTTCGTACTTGAACAGCTCTTCCTTGCCGCTGCGCTCGTCCTTGAGGACGATGCCGACACCGGAGTTGAGGAAGGACAGTTCACGAATCCGCTTGGCCAGGATGTCCCAGCTGAAGTGGATGTTCTTGAAGGTTTCGCTGGAAGCCTTGAAGTGAATTTGGGTACCGGTGGTTTCGGAGTCGCCAACGATTTTCATCGGCTCTTGCGGAACACCGTGGACGTAAGTCTGTTCCCAGATCTTGCCGCTACGGCGCACAGTGAGAACAAGCTGTTCCGACAGGGCGTTAACGACCGACACACCCACACCGTGCAGACCACCGGAAACCTTGTAGGAGTTGTCGTCGAATTTACCGCCGGCGTGCAGCACGGTCATGATGACCTCGGCTGCCGAAACGCCTTCTTCTTTATGCACGTCTACCGGGATGCCACGGCCGTTGTCGCGAACGGTGATGGACTCATCCGGGTGGATGATGATGCTGATGTCGTCGCAGTAGCCGGCGAGCGCTTCGTCGATCGAGTTATCGACCACCTCGAAAACCATGTGGTGCAGACCGCTGCCATCGTCGGTGTCACCAATATACATACCGGGACGTTTGCGTACGGCATCCAGGCCTTTCAGCACTTTAATGCTCGTTGAGTCGTACGTATTTTCTTCGCTCAATGCCTTCACTCCCGATGGTCGTGGGTCTGGGTGATACGGCCCTGTTCCACGTGGAACAGAGCAACTGGCGTTTCCGTCTGCCAGCCTTCCCTCAATAATTCGTGATCTACACAGGTGATAAAGACCTGGCAGCGTAAGTCTTCCAACAAGCGGCAAAGGGCGCGACGGTGGTGCTCGTCCAGCTCGGACGGCAAGTCATCCACCAGATAAATACACTGACCGCGTCGAGCCTGACTGACCAAGTGCCCTTGGGCAATCCGCAATGCGCAAACCACCAACTTCTGCTGGCCACGGGACAAGATGTCCGCAGCGTTGTGCGCGCCAAGTCTGAGACGCAAATCAGCACGTTGTGGTCCGGCCTGGGTGTGCCCCATTTGCTGGTCCCGCTGCAAAGACCCGGCGAGCACAGCACTCAGTTCACGATCCTTGTCCCAGCCGCGGTAATAGCTGAGCGTCAAGCCTTCAAGCTCAACCAGATCGCTCAAGGTTTGTTCAAAGACTGGTTTCAAGGCTTTGATATAAGCGCGGCGGTATTCATCAATTTCAGCGCTGGCCTGGCACAGTTCCCTGTCCCAAACCGCTTGCGAAACGGCGTCAAGTGTACCATGCCGCAGCCAAGAGTTTCTCTGGCGCAGGGCCTTCTGCAAGCGCTGCCAAGTTGACATGAAGCGTGGTTCCACGTGGAACACGCCCCAGTCGAGAAACTGTCGGCGAATCTTCGGCGCACCTTCCAGCAATCGAAAACTGTCCGGATTGATTAGTTGCAGCGGCAAGATTTCGGCCAGTTGCGCAGCGCTGCGGGCATTCTGGCCATCGATACGGATCTGAAATTCGCCTTGGCGATCCCGCGAAATGCCCAAGGCGCTATGCCCACCCTCCGCCAGCTCAACCTGGCCAAAGACTGTGCACGCCAGTTGTTCGTATTGAATGACCGGCAACAGGCGTGTACTGCGAAACGAACGGGCAAGCCCCAGCAGATGGATGGCTTCCAGAACACTGGTTTTGCCGCTGCCGTTGGCGCCGTAAAGAATATTGATGCGGGGGGAAGGGGAGAAGGTCACCGGGTGCAGATTGCGCACCGCGGTGACCGAGACGCGACTTAAGGACATCTAGCTTCTGCTGAACATGATTACAGACGCATCGGCATGACAACGTAGGCCGAGTCATCGTTGTCCGATTCCTGCACCAGCGCACTGCTGTTGGAGTCGGACAGGATCAGGCGAACCTGCTCGGTGGTCATCACGCCCAGCACGTCGAGCAGGTAACTCACGTTGAAACCGATTTCCAGAGAGCCACCGTTGTATTCAACGCCCACTTCTTCTTCCGCTTCTTCCTGCTCCGGGTTGTTCGCCTGGATCTTCAGCTGACCGCTAGCCAGTTGCAGACGGATACCGCGGTACTTCTCGTTGGACAGAATCGCGGTACGGCTGAATGCTTCGCGCAGCGCCTGGCGATCACCCAGAACCAGCTTGTCGCCACCTTTAGGCAGAACACGCTCGTAGTCCGGGAATTTGCCGTCGACCAGTTTCGAGGTGAAGGTGAACTCACCGGTGGTGGCGCGGATGTGGTGCTGACCCAGCACGATGCTGACATTGCCGTCTGGCTCGGTGAGCAGGCGTGCCAGCTCAAGAATGCCTTTGCGCGGCACGATGACCTGGTGACGATCCGGTTGGCCGATATCGGCCTGCATCGAGCACATGGCCAGACGGTGACCGTCGGTGGCTACGGCGCGGATCACGCCAGCGGACACTTCCAGCAGCATGCCGTTGAGGTAGTAACGCACGTCCTGCTGGGCCATGGCGAAGCTGGTGCGTTCAATCAGACGACGCAGCTTGCTTTGCTCCAGGCTGCAGGTCAGCGAGCCCGGGCCTTCTTCCACGGTAGGGAAGTCGTTGGCCGGCAGTGTGGACAGGGTAAAGCGGCTACGGCCGGCTTTGACCACAAGCTTCTGCTCATCGACCTTGATGTCGATCAGCGCATCGTTCGGCAGGCTTTTGCAGATGTCCATCAGCTTGCGTGCCGGCACGGTGATGGAACCCGGATCTGCCGGCTCTTCGAGTTGAACACGACCAACCAGCTCGACTTCCAGGTCGGTACCGGTCAGCGACAATTGCTGGCCTTCGACAACCAGCAGCACGTTGGAGAGCACCGGCAAGGTCTGGCGGCGTTCGACGACGCCTGCGACCAGTTGCAGGGGTTTCAACAGGGCTTCGCGTTGAATGGTGAAATGCATGGTCTAGTCCCTTGCCTTAATTAGCTGCGCTGGTGTTCATCAAGTGGTCAGTGTACGCAGCAGGTTCTTGTAGTCCTCGCGGATGTCCGCGTCGGATTCCTTAAGTTCGTTGATCTTGCGGCAGGCGTGCAAAACAGTCGTATGGTCGCGGCCGCCAAACACGTCGCCGATTTCCGGCAGGCTGTGGTTAGTCAACTCCTTGGACAAGGCCATTGCAACCTGACGCGGACGTGCGACCGAACGCGAACGGCGTTTGGACAGCAAGTCGGAGATCTTGATCTTGTAGTACTCGGCGACGGTGCGCTGAATGTTATCCACAGAGACCAGTTTATCCTGCAACGCCAACAAGTCCTTCAGGGATTCGCGAATCAGCTCGATGGTGATATCGCGGCCCATGAAGTGCGAGTGGGCGATCACGCGTTTGAGCGCGCCTTCCAGCTCACGGACGTTGGAGCGAATGCGCTGGGCAATGAAGAACGCGGCGTCGTGAGGCAACTCGACTTTGGCCTGATCGGCCTTCTTCATCAGGATCGCCACGCGGGTTTCCAGCTCCGGCGGCTCGACCGCTACAGTCAGGCCCCAGCCAAAGCGGGATTTGAGGCGTTCTTCAAGGCCTTCGATTTCTTTCGGGTAGCGGTCACTGGTGAGAATGACCTGCTGACCACCTTCGAGCAGGGCGTTGAAGGTGTGGAAAAACTCTTCCTGGGAACGCTCTTTGCGGGCGAAGAACTGAATGTCATCGATCAGCAACGCATCCACCGAACGGTAGAAGCGCTTGAACTCGTTGATCGCGTTCAGTTGCAGGGCCTTGACCATATCCGCCACGAAGCGCTCGGAATGCAGGTACACCACCTTGGCATTCGGGTTCTTCTTTAATAGATGGTTACCCACAGCGTGCATCAAGTGGGTTTTACCCAGGCCGACGCCACCATAAAGGAAGAGCGGGTTGTAACCGTGCTTGGGGTTGTCCGCCACCTGCCAGGCGGCGGCGCGCGCCAACTGGTTGGATTTACCTTCAACGAAGTTCTCGAAGGTAAAGGTACGGTTCAGGTAACTGGTGTGCTTGAGCGCACCTTCGACCTGCACGGTACGTTGCTCGGCACGAACCGGGGCCTGTTGCGAACTGGCGCCGGCCATTGGATCGAAGCTGTCACGGGAAGGTTCTTCCTCGGTGACCTCTGTCACTTTTTGCGTGGCACGTTTGGTCGAAGCGGCGGCTGGTGCAGACGGCGGCGGACTGGCGGGCGCTTGAGCAGCCTGAGCCTGGGAGGCCGCGGCAGCCAGGGGAGCATTTGGCGCGGCACGGGGTGCCGAGCTGCGTTTGCTGCCTATTAACAAGGAAAGCGCAGGCGCCATGCCATTGCCGTGCTCATCGAGCAATTCGAGAACACGCCCCAGGTATTTTTCGTTGACCCAGTCCAGAACAAAACGATTGGGCGCATAGACACGCAACTCGTCGCCTTCGGCTTCGACCTGTAGTGGACGGATCCAAGTGTTGAATTGTTGGGCAGGCAGCTCATCGCGCAAAAGCTCCACGCACTGCTGCCAAAGTTCCACTGACACGGATATCCCCTAAGTTGAAAGCCGGTGAGGCAAAAACAAGCGGCCATTGTAGCGACCAGACGCCGACTTATCCACACGAAGGTGGTTCATCGACCAAGAAGAATCAGCGTTTTATACGCAAAAAAGACGACCAGCGGTCTGTGCATAAGCTCTGTGGATAACCGGGCTTAAGGTCATTGCACAAGTGGGGGCGAAACTCGGTGGATAACCGGCCTGTGGATAAACCGTCTTTCCACACACAGGTTATCCGACAGCGCAGCACAGGCTGAACACTGTTTTCCACTGTAGTTGTCATTCTCTGTACATCAGGTAAAACAAGGTCTGAAGCTACTTATCCACAGAAGCTGGCGAGCCTAGCTTTTATAAGCTTTACAGAAAAGCTTTAAATACTTTCCTTTCTTATTTTTATATTTACCCGCGGTTCGCCCAGCGCAAAACGTCTGGAGATCTATTTATAAGGAAACGCTGGTTGGAAATTGACCTGAAGGCTTGCTTTCTCTAGAATCCCCGGTCTCTTAAAACGGGGGCCATTCCGGCCCGTTGTGGACGAACCAGGTAACACGACAATGAAACGTACTTTCCAACCAAGCACTATCAAACGCGCTCGTACCCACGGTTTCCGTGCTCGCATGGCTACCAAGAACGGTCGTGCCGTACTGTCGCGTCGTCGCGCCAAAGGTCGTGCGCGTCTGGCAGTTTGATAAGCCGGCACTGGAGGTGAGTCAGGACTTCAGTCGGGAAAAGCGTCTGCTTACTCCCCGGCATTTCAAGGCAGTCTTTGACTCCCCTACCGGCAAGGTTCCGGGGAAAAATCTCCTGCTCCTTGCGCGCAACAACGATCTTGATCACCCCCGTCTCGGGTTGGTTATCGGGAAAAAGAGCGTAAAGCTCTCCGTCGAGCGCAATCGCCTCAAACGTCTGATGCGCGAATCGTTTCGCCTGAACCAGGATTCACTGGTCGGCTGGGACATTGTTATCGTCGCGCGCAAAGGTTTGGGTGACGTAGAAAACCCCGAATTGATTCAGCATTTCGGCAAGCTCTGGAAACGACTGGCTCGCAGTTCGCCGGTACCAGCAGTCAAAACCGAACCTGTAGGGGTAGACAGTCCGGATGCGTAAACTGGCACTCGTTCCGATCCAGTTTTATCGCTATGCCATTAGTCCCCTGATGGCCGATCACTGTCGTTTCTACCCCAGTTGTTCCTGCTACGCGTTAGAAGCCATCGAAAATCATGGCCTTCTTCGCGGTGGCTGGCTGACCTTTCGTCGTTTAGGTCGCTGTCATCCGTGGAATCCCGGTGGTTATGACCCGGTTCCACCTATCCCTACCTCCCGTTCTTCTTCGATGGCCGAGTAATCATGGATATCAAACGCACGATCCTGATCGTCGCCCTGGCAATCGTGTCCTACGTTATGGTTCTTAAATGGAACCAGGACTATGGCCAGGCTGCCCTGCCGACTCAGAATGTTGCCACCAATACGACTGCATCGGGCCTGCCGGATACGGCATCTGGCTCCAACGCTTCCGCCAGTGACGACATTCCACGTGCTGCAAGCGACACCAGCGCACCTGCCGAAACACCGGTGGCTGTGAGCAAGGACCTCATCCAGATCAAAACGGATGTACTGGACCTGGCTGTCGACCCACAAGGTGGTGATGTTGCCCAGCTGACCCTGCCGCTGTACCCGCGTCGTCAGGATCACCCGGAAATTCCGTTCCAGCTGTTCGATAACGGTGGTGAACGTACTTATCTGGCGCAAAGCGGCCTGATCGGCACCAACGGTCCGGATGCAAATTCTGCCGGTCGTCCGGTTTATTCCTCGGAGAAGAAGGTTTATCAACTGGCTGACGGTCAGGACCAATTGGTCGTGGACCTGAAGTTCAGCAAGGACGGCGTCAACTACATCAAGCGTTTCACCCTGAAACGCGGCCTGTATGACGTAACCGTTTCCTACCTGATCGACAACCAGAGCGCCCAGCCCTGGACGGGTGCGATGTTCGCGCAATTGAAGCGTGACGCCAGCGCCGATCCATCTTCCACAACCGCCACCGGTACCGCGACTTACCTGGGCGCAGCCCTGTGGACAAGTTCCGAGCCGTACAAGAAAGTGTCCATGAAGGACATGGACAAGGCGCCGTTGAAGGAAACCGTCACTGGCGGTTGGGTTGCCTGGTTGCAGCACTACTTCGTGACCGCATGGATTCCGGCCAAGGGCGAAAACAACATCGTCCAGACCCGTAAAGACAGCAAAGGCAACTACATCATCGGCTACACCGGCCCATCGATGAGTGTTGCGCCGGGTGCCAAGGCTGAAACCAGCGCTGTTCTGTACGCCGGTCCGAAAAGCCAGGCCGTGCTGAAAGAGTTGTCCCCAGGTCTGGAATTGACCGTCGACTACGGCATTCTGTGGTTCATCGCCCAACCGATCTTCTGGTTGCTGCAACATATCCACGCCATTGTCGGTAACTGGGGCTGGTCGATCATCTTCCTGACCATGCTGATCAAAGGGATTTTCTTCCCGTTGTCGGCTGCCAGCTACAAATCCATGGCGCGCATGCGTGCGGTGGCACCGAAACTGGCTGCGCTGAAAGAGCAACATGGCGATGACCGGCAGAAAATGTCGCAAGCCATGATGGAGCTGTACAAGAAAGAGAAGATCAATCCGCTGGGTGGTTGCTTGCCAATCCTCGTGCAGATGCCGGTTTTCCTCTCGCTGTACTGGGTTCTGCTGGAAAGCGTCGAAATGCGCCAGGCGCCGTTCATGCTGTGGATTACTGACCTGTCGATCAAGGATCCGTTCTTCATTCTGCCGATCATCATGGGTGCAACCATGTTCATCCAGCAGCAGCTGAACCCGACTCCTCCGGATCCGATGCAGGCCAAGGTGATGAAGCTGATGCCGATCATCTTCACCTTCTTCTTCCTGTGGTTCCCGGCGGGTCTGGTGCTGTATTGGGTTGTGAACAACTGCCTGTCGATCGCCCAACAGTGGTACATCACACGTAAGATCGAAGCGGCTACCAAAGCAGCTGCCTGATTTACACTGTGGATAACCACTCAAGACGCCCCCTAGTGGGGCGTTTTGCTATCTGTCACTTTTGTCTGGATACCGGTTTATGAGCGCTCCTCGTGAAACCATCGCCGCCGTTGCCACCGCTCAAGGTCGCGGCGGCGTAGGCATCGTCCGTATTTCCGGGCCGTTGGCCAGCGTAGCGGCCAAGGCCTTCAGTGGTCGCGAACTCAAGCCGCGATTTGCCCATTACGGTCCGTTTTTCAGTGAAAACGACGAGGTGCTGGATCAGGGCCTCGCGCTGTATTTTCCCGGACCAAACTCGTTCACCGGCGAAGATGTCCTGGAACTCCAGGGCCATGGCGGCCCGGTCGTTCTGGATATGTTGCTCCAGCGCTGCCTTGAACTGGGTTGCCGGCTCGCCCGACCGGGGGAATTCAGTGAGCGCGCCTTCCTCAACGACAAACTTGACCTCGCGCAGGCCGAAGCCATTGCCGACCTGATTGAAGCCAGTTCCGCCCAGGCTGCGCGAAACGCGTTGCGCTCCCTGCAGGGGGCTTTCTCGTTACGTGTGCATAACCTCACCGAGCAACTGATCGGCCTGCGAATCTATGTCGAAGCGGCCATCGATTTCCCGGAAGAGGAAATCGACTTCCTCGCCGATGGCCACGTCCTGAGCATGCTCGACAAGGTGCGCGACGAGTTATCCACCGTCATGCGCGAAGCCGGGCAGGGTGCCTTGCTGCGTGACGGCATGACCGTGGTCATCGCCGGTCGTCCGAATGCCGGTAAATCCAGCCTGCTCAATGCCCTGGCCGGACGTGAAGCGGCGATCGTGACCGAAATTGCCGGCACTACCCGGGATGTGCTTCGCGAACATATCCACATCGATGGCATGCCGCTGCACGTGGTGGATACCGCCGGTCTGCGCGATACCGATGACCATGTGGAAAAAATCGGCGTCGAGCGTGCCTTGAAAGCCATCGGCGAAGCGGATCGGGTACTGCTGGTGGTCGATGCCACAGCACCGGAAGCCCTCGATCCATTCGCACTCTGGCCGGAGTTTCTGGAAATCCGGCCCGATCCCGCGAAAGTCACCCTGATCCGCAACAAGGCCGATCTCACGGGCGAAGCCATTGCCCTGGAAGTCAGCGAAGATGGCCACGTCACCATCAGCCTGAGTGCCAAGTCCGGTGGTGTCGGCCTGGAGCTGCTGCGCGATCACCTCAAGGCCTGCATGGGCTATGAACAAACGTCCGAAAGCAGCTTCAGCGCTCGCCGGCGACACCTTGAGGCGCTACGTCATGCCAGTGCTGCCCTCGAGCATGGTCGTGCCCAATTGACCCTGGCCGGTGCTGGCGAGTTGTTGGCCGAGGATTTGCGCCAGGCTCAGCAATCGCTCGGAGAAATCACCGGCGCTTTCAGTTCCGATGACCTGCTTGGGCGGATTTTTTCCAGCTTCTGTATCGGTAAATAGCCCTTCTGTTGTTCACAGACAGGCCATTCGTGCCTGTCTGCTCTCTCCTTTTCTGAATGAACCCTCGAGTGCCGAGCGAACTTTGTCTGCTTGAGCGGGATTCCTGTACCTGAATTTCGAGCAAACGGCGCTTTTCTGTGGATTAAGCCCTGTGAATAACCGCAGCTAAGGTCAGTTGATAACAGGGCTCGAAAACTGAACATAACCGCCTCTGTGGATAACCACCTCTTTCATCCACAGGCTTACACCGGTTATCCAAGGGCCTCATTGGCACATGAACACAGGGTTTTGAACCTCTGTACACATTGAAAATAAAGGCCTGTATCAATCTATCCACAGAAAGGCAGGTGCATAGAAATAAACATAAAAACAAAGATTTAATAAATTTCTCTCTTTTTAATTTCTATAACTCCGACTTTTCCACAGCTGGTTAAATTTTGTGCAAAGGGTTCTTTAGGAAGGGCGAAGTCCCTATACTTGTCGACCAGGTCCAAAAACCTGAGCTCAAACTATTCCTGAATTACCTACTTAAGCAGGCACGAGGTGCGTGGTGGATTTCCCTTCCCGTTTTGAAGTGATCGTCATCGGCGGCGGTCATGCCGGTACCGAGGCAGCACTGGCCTCAGCACGTATGGGGGTCAAAACCCTGTTGCTGACGCATAACGTGGAAACCCTCGGTGCCATGAGTTGCAACCCGGCCATTGGCGGGATTGGCAAAAGCCATCTGGTCAAGGAAATCGACGCCCTCGGCGGCGCGATGGCCATCGCTACCGATAAAGGTGGCATCCAGTTTCGCGTGTTGAACAGCCGCAAAGGCCCGGCGGTGCGAGCAACCCGCGCTCAAGCAGATCGGGTTCTGTACAAGGCCGCTGTCCGCGAAATCCTGGAAAACCAGCCGAACCTGTGGATATTTCAACAGGCTGCTGACGATCTGATCGTCGAGCAGGAACAAGTCCGTGGTGTTGTCACACAAATGGGTCTGCGTTTCTTCGCCGATTCCGTAGTGTTGACCACCGGCACCTTCCTCGGTGGACTTATCCACATCGGTTTGCAGAATTTCTCCGGTGGTCGCGCCGGTGATCCGCCATCGATCGCGCTGGCTCACCGTCTACGTGAACTGCCATTGCGTGTGGGTCGTTTGAAAACCGGTACTCCGCCGCGTATCGACGGCCGGTCTGTGGATTTCTCGGTGATGTCCGAGCAACCGGGTGATACGCCGATCCCGGTGATGTCGTTCATGGGCAACAAGGAACAGCATCCACAGCAAGTCAGCTGCTGGATTACCCACACCAACGCCCGCACCCACGAAATCATCGCGGCGAACCTCGACCGTTCGCCGATGTATTCCGCTGCCGGTGAGATCGAAGGGATCGGCCCGCGTTATTGCCCATCGATCGAAGACAAGATCCATCGCTTTGCCGACAAGGAAAGCCATCAGGTCTTCATCGAACCGGAAGGTTTGACGACAAACGAGCTGTATCCGAACGGGATATCCACAAGCTTGCCATTCGACGTGCAATTGCAGATCGTGCAATCGATCCGCGGCATGGAAAACGCGCACATCGTGCGTCCGGGTTACGCGATCGAGTACGACTACTTCGACCCGCGCGATTTGAAATACAGCCTGGAAACCAAAGTCATCGGCGGCCTGTTTTTCGCCGGGCAAATCAACGGCACCACCGGTTACGAAGAAGCCGGCGCCCAGGGTTTGCTGGCCGGGACCAACGCCGCACTGCGTGCGCAAGGCAAAGATGCCTGGTGCCCGCGTCGCGACGAGGCCTACATCGGTGTGTTGGTCGACGACCTGATTACCCTCGGTACCCAGGAACCGTACCGGATGTTCACGTCCCGTGCCGAGTACCGCCTGATCCTGCGCGAAGACAACGCCGACCTGCGTTTGACCGAAAAAGGTCGCGAACTGGGCCTGGTGGATGACGCGCGGTGGGCGGCGTTCTGCAAAAAACGCGAAAGCATCGAACTGGAAGAGCAACGCCTGAAAAGCACCTGGGTACGCCCGGGCACCGAGCAGGGCGATGCGATTGCCGAAAAATTCGGCACGCCGCTGACTCACGAATACAACCTGCTCAATCTCTTGAGTCGTCCGGAAATCGACTACGCTGGTCTGATTGCCGTGACCGGTGACGGCGCAGAAGATCCACAGGTTGCCGAACAGGTCGAAATCAAGACCAAGTACGCCGGTTACATCGATCGTCAACAGGATGAAATTGCACGCCTGCGGGCCAGCGAAGACACCAAACTGCCTGTGGATATCGATTACACGAACATTTCCGGTCTCTCCAAAGAGATCCAGAGCAAGCTCGGTGCGACCCGTCCAGAGACTTTGGGCCAGGCCTCGCGAATCCCGGGCGTAACGCCGGCAGCCATTTCGCTGTTGATGATTCATTTGAAAAAACGCGGCGCGGGCCGTCAGTTGGAGCAAAGCGCTTGAGTTCGTTGGTCACTTCGCAACACGCAGAAGAGTTATCCACAGGTGCCCGCCAACTCGGTGTCACGCTGACAGAAACCCAGCACGCACAACTGCTGGGTTACCTGGCCCTGTTGATCAAATGGAACAAGGCTTACAACCTCACCGCCGTGCGTGATCCGGACGAAATGGTTTCCCGTCACTTGCTCGATAGTCTGAGTGTGATGTCGTTCATCGAAAACGGTCGCTGGCTCGACGTTGGCAGTGGCGGCGGCATGCCAGGCATTCCCCTGGCCATCCTGTTTCCCGAGTCCCAGGTGACTTGCCTTGACAGCAACGGCAAGAAAACCCGTTTCCTGACCCAGGTCAAACTCGAACTCAAACTGGATAACCTGCAAGTTATCCACAGTCGCGTTGAAGCGTTCCAGCCTGCCCAGCCGTTCAACGGGATCATTTCCCGTGCGTTCAGCAGCATGGAAAACTTCAGCAACTGGACTCGCCACCTCGGCGATAGCGAAACACGCTGGCTGGCAATGAAGGGCGTTCATCCGGCCGATGAGCTGGTAGCATTGCCGGCAGACTTCCACCTCGATAGCGAACACGCCCTGGCCGTACCTGGTTGCCAAGGCCAACGCCATCTGCTGATACTGCGCCGCACGGCATGATTGGGAACACAAGCAAGAATGGCTAAGGTATTCGCGATAGCGAACCAAAAGGGTGGCGTGGGCAAAACCACCACCTGCATCAACCTCGCAGCATCCCTGGTCGCGACCAAGCGCCGGGTGCTGTTGATCGACCTTGATCCACAGGGCAACGCCACCATGGGTAGCGGTGTGGATAAACATGGCCTGGAAAACTCGGTCTACGACCTGTTGATCGGCGAATGTGATCTGGCCCAGGCCATGCACTTCTCTGAACACGGTGGTTACCAGTTGTTGCCGGCCAACCGCGACCTCACCGCGGCCGAAGTGGTACTGCTGGAAATGCAGATGAAGGAAAGCCGTCTGCGCAGCGCGCTGGCGCCGATCCGGGAAAACTACGATTACATCCTGATTGACTGCCCGCCGTCGCTGTCGATGCTGACTTTGAACGCACTGGTTGCCGCCGACGGGGTCATTATCCCCATGCAGTGCGAGTACTTCGCACTCGAAGGCTTGAGCGACCTTGTGGATAACATCAAGCGTATCGCTGAACTGCTGAACCCGAACCTCAAGGTCGAAGGCCTGCTGCGTACGATGTACGACCCGCGCCTGAGCCTGATGAACGATGTATCGGCGCAGCTCAAGGAACATTTCGGCGAGCAGCTCTACGACACCGTCATTCCGCGCAACATCCGTCTGGCCGAAGCGCCTAGCTACGGCATGCCGGCGCTGGCGTACGACAAATCATCGCGGGGCGCCGTTGCCTATCTGGCATTGGCGGGCGAAATGGTTCGTCGTCAACGCAAAAACTCACGCATCGCCGCCGCTCAGGCAACTTAAGGAATCCCCATGGCCGTCAAGAAACGAGGTCTCGGACGTGGACTGGATGCTCTGTTGAGTGGTCCGACTGTCAGCTCGCTGGAAGAACAAGCGGCGCAAGCCGATCAGCGTGAGCTGCAACACCTTCCCCTGGATCTGCTCCAGCGCGGCAAATACCAGCCGCGTCGTGACATGGATCCGCAGGCGCTCGAAGAACTGGCGCAGTCGATCAGGGCCCAGGGCGTCATGCAGCCCATCGTGGTTCGCCCGATCGGCAGCGGCCGCTTTGAAATCATTGCCGGCGAACGTCGCTGGCGTGCCAGTCAGCAAGCCGGGCAGGAAACCATTCCGGCGATGGTGCGCGATGTACCCGATGAAACCGCGATTGCCATCGCGCTGATCGAGAACATTCAGCGCGAAGACCTGAACCCGATTGAAGAAGCGGTGGCCCTGCAGCGTTTGCAGCAGGAGTTCCAGCTGACTCAGCAACAGGTGGCCGAGGCCGTGGGCAAGTCCCGGGTGACCGTGGCTAACCTGCTGCGCCTGATTTCCTTGCCGGAAGTCATCAAGACCATGCTGTCCCACGGCGACCTGGAAATGGGTCATGCCCGTGCTTTGCTCGGTTTGCCGGAAAATCAACAGGTTGAAGGGGCGCGACATGTTGTCGCACGCGGGCTGACCGTGCGCCAGACTGAAGCACTGGTTCGCCAGTGGTTGAGTGGCAAACCGGAGCCTGTTGAACCGGCAAAACCGGACCCGGATATCGCCCGTCTCGAACAGCGCCTGGCCGAGCGCCTAGGCTCTGCGGTGCAGATTCGCCACGGTAAGAAGGGTAAAGGGCAGTTGGTGATTGGTTACAACTCACTGGATGAGCTTCAAGGCGTACTCGCACATATCCGCTGAAACATTTCCTCATGTAGCGTGCAGAGGGAAATCACTACCTGACAGTTGAATAGGGGCAGAACCGCCCCTATACTCTGCGCGCATTTTGTCGGCACAAATTATGCCAAGTTATTGAATTTCGGCAGCCGACCATTGGAGAGCAAAAGTGATGGAAACCCGCACGCCAAACCGCTTGCCGTTCCATCGCCTGGCAGTTTTTCCGGTGTTAATGGCTCAATTTGTCGTTCTGCTCATTGCCGCTCTGGCGCTCTGGCAACGGTATGGAGTCGTTGCCGGGTACTCGGGACTTTGCGGAGGCCTGATAGCCTTGCTTCCCAATGTTTATTTCGCTCACAGGGCATTTCGGTTTTCCGGCGCCCGGGCAGCTCAAGCCATCGTCCGGTCATTTTATGCCGGCGAGGCGGGCAAACTGATTTTGACGGCGGTGCTTTTTGCATTGACGTTCGCAGGTGTGAAGCCATTGGCGCCGCTGGCTGTATTCGGCGTCTTCGTGCTGACCCAACTGGTCAGCTGGTTCGCTCCCCTGCTGATGAGAACAAGACTTTCGAGACCTTAGGGCGTTTGAGGCAACCATGGCAGAAACAACCGCTTCGGGCTATATCCAGCACCACTTGCAGAACCTGACCTTCGGTCAGCTCCCTACCGGCGGCTGGGGCTTTGCCCACACCGCAGCAGAAGCCAAGGAAATGGGCTTCTGGGCTTTCCACGTCGATACTCTCGGCTGGTCGGTCGCATTGGGTCTGTTTTTCGTTCTTCTTTTCCGCATGGCGGCCAAGAAAGCGACTACCGGTGTACCTGGTGCTTTGCAGAACTTCGTTGAAGTATTGGTCGAATTCGTCGATGGCAGCGTGAAAGACAGCTTCCATGGCCGTAGCCCGGTGGTTGCACCACTGGCACTGACCATCTTCGTCTGGGTGTTCCTGATGAACGCCATCGACCTGGTACCGGTCGACTGGATTCCTCAGCTGGCTATCCTGATCTCCGGCGACCACCACATCCCGTTCCGTGCTGTGTCGACCACCGACCCGAACGCTACTTTGGCCATGGCCTTCACAGTGTTCGCGCTGATCATTTTCTACAGCATCAAGATCAAGGGCCTCGGCGGCTTCATCGGCGAGCTGACCTTGCACCCGTTCGGCAGCAAGAACATTTTCCTTCAGGCTTTGCTGATCCCGGTGAACTTCCTGCTGGAATTCGTGACCCTGATCGCCAAGCCGATCTCCCTGGCTCTGCGTCTGTTCGGCAACATGTATGCCGGCGAGCTGGTCTTCATTCTGATCGCTGTGATGTTCGGCAGCGGCCTGCTCTGGCTGAGTGGCCTGGGCGTTGTTCTGCAGTGGGCGTGGGCTGTGTTCCACATCCTGATCATCACCCTGCAGGCGTTCATCTTCATGATGCTGACCATCGTCTACCTGTCGATGGCGCACGAAGAAAACCATTAAGGCCAGTCTCGACTAGTCTGATGTCCTTCCCGGTAAAACGGGAAGGGGCTCTTCACGGAGCCTCTGAAACGATTTGTTTTACCGCTTTAATCTAAAAAACCTAAACCATACGACGTAAAAGTCGGGAGGAAAGATGGAAACTGTAGTTGGTCTAACCGCTATCGCTGTTGCACTGTTGATCGGCCTGGGCGCACTGGGTACCGCAATTGGTTTCGGCCTGCTGGGCGGCAAGTTCCTGGAAGGCGCAGCGCGTCAGCCAGAAATGGTTCCAATGCTGCAAGTTAAAATGTTCATCGTTGCCGGTCTGCTCGACGCCGTAACCATGATCGGTGTTGGTATCGCTCTGTTCTTCACCTTTGCGAACCCGTTCGTTGGTCAAATCGCTGGCTAATTACTCGGATCTTCCGGGTAATTTGGTGTGATGGACAACGTAACTGCGAGGTGTTGGCGTGAACATTAATGCGACCCTGATTGGCCAGTCCGTTGCGTTCCTGATTTTTGTACTGTTCTGCATGAAGTTCGTATGGCCTCCGGTCATCACGGCACTGCACGAACGTCAAAAGAAGATCGCTGATGGTCTGGACGCTGCCAGCCGAGCAGCTCGCGACCTGGAGTTGGCCCAAGAGAAAGCGGGTCAGCAACTGCGCGAAGCGAAAGCTCAGGCAGCTGAAATCATCGAGCAAGCCAAGAAACGCGGTACCCAGATTGTCGACGAAGCCCGTGAACAGGCTCGCGTCGAAGCTGACCGTGTGAAGGCTCAGGCTCAGGCCGAGATCGAACAGGAACTGAACAGCGTCAAAGACGCGCTGCGCGCCCAAGTGGGTAGCCTGGCCGTTGGCGGTGCTTCGAAGATCCTGGGCAAAGCAATCGATCAAAACGCGCACGCAGAGCTGGTTAACCAACTGGCTGCTGAAATCTAAGCGAGGGCGATCATGGCAGAACTGACCACGTTGGCCCGACCTTACGCTAAGGCGGCCTTCGAGCACGCTCAGGCCCACCAGCAACTGGCCAATTGGTCAGCCATGCTCGGCCTGGCAGCAACGGTGTCGGAAGACGACACCATGCAGCGCGTGCTCAAGGCCCCGCGACTGACGAGCGCAGAAAAGGCCGCCACGTTTATTGACGTGTGCGGCGACAAGTTTGATGTAAAGGCACAGAACTTCATTCACGTCGTTGCCGAAAACGACCGTCTCCCGCTGTTGCCGGAGATCGCCGCTCTGTTCGATCTGTACAAGGCCGAGCAAGAGAAATCGGTAGACGTTGAAGTGACCAGTGCCTTCGCATTGAACCAAGAACAGCAAGACAAACTCGCCAAGGTTCTCAGTGCACGACTCAACCGGGAAGTGCGCCTGCAAGTCGAGGAAGATTCATCCCTTATTGGGGGTGTTGTCATCCGCGCCGGCGACCTGGTTATCGATGGCTCGATTCGCGGCAAAATCGCGAAACTGGCCGAAGCATTGAAATCTTGAGTTTGAAGGGGCAGCAGAGCAATGCAGCAACTCAATCCTTCCGAAATAAGTGAAATTATCAAGGGCCGCATCGACAAGCTCGATGTGACCTCCCAAGCCCGTAACGAAGGCACTGTCGTCAGCGTATCTGACGGCATCGTGCGGATTCACGGTCTGGCCGACGTAATGTACGGCGAGATGATCGAGTTTCCGGGCGGCGTCTTCGGCATGGCCCTCAACCTGGAGCAAGACTCTGTAGGTGCCGTTGTATTGGGCGCATACCAGACTCTGGCTGAAGGCATGAGCGCCAAGTGCACTGGCCGCATCCTGGAAGTTCCGGTTGGTAAGGAACTGCTGGGTCGCGTAGTCGACGCACTGGGTAACCCGGTTGACGGCAAAGGTCCGCTGAACAACACCGAGACCGACGCGGTCGAGAAAGTTGCTCCAGGCGTGATCTGGCGTAAGTCGGTAGACCAGCCTGTACAGACTGGCTACAAGGCTGTCGATGCCATGATCCCTGTCGGCCGTGGCCAGCGTGAGCTGATCATCGGTGACCGTCAGATCGGTAAAACCGCTCTGGCGATCGACGCGATCATCAATCAGAAAGACAGCGGCATTTTCTGCGTCTACGTAGCAATCGGTCAGAAGCAATCGACCATCGCCAACGTTGTTCGCAAGCTGGAAGAAAACGGTGCACTGGCTAACACCATCATCGTTGCTGCGAGCGCTTCGGAATCTGCAGCACTGCAGTTCCTGGCTCCGTACTCCGGTTGCACCATGGGCGAATACTTCCGCGACCGCGGTGAAGACGCGCTGATCGTTTATGACGATCTGTCCAAGCAAGCAGTGGCTTACCGCCAGATTTCCCTGCTGCTGCGCCGTCCACCAGGCCGTGAAGCTTACCCAGGCGACGTGTTCTATCTCCACTCCCGTCTGCTGGAGCGCGCATCCCGCGTTTCGGAAGAGTACGTAGAGAAGTTCACCAACGGCGCAGTGACCGGCAAAACCGGTTCCCTGACCGCACTGCCGATCATCGAAACCCAGGCTGGCGACGTTTCCGCGTTCGTTCCGACCAACGTGATTTCCATCACCGACGGTCAGATCTTCCTGGAATCGGCCATGTTCAACTCGGGCATCCGCCCTGCAGTGAACGCCGGTGTTTCGGTATCCCGTGTGGGTGGTGCCGCTCAGACCAAGATCATCAAGAAGCTGTCCGGTGGTATCCGTACCGCTCTGGCTCAGTACCGTGAACTGGCGGCATTCGCCCAGTTCGCTTCTGACCTGGACGAAGCGACCCGTAAGCAACTTGAGCATGGTCAGCGCGTTACCGAGCTGATGAAGCAGAAGCAATACGCGCCAATGTCGATCGCCGACATGTCGCTGTCGCTGTATGCCGCTGAGCGTGGGTTCCTGACCGACGTTGAAATCGCCAAGATCGGCAGCTTCGAACAAGCGCTGATTGCTTACTTCAACCGCGATCACGCCGACTTGATGGCGAAGATCAACGTGAAGGGTGACTTCAATGACGAAATCGATGGCGGCCTGAAAGCCGGTATCGAGAAGTTCAAGGCCACCCAAACCTGGTAAGCCGCAGCGGGAGCCTAGCGGCTCCCGCTTGCTAACCTGATAGGTGTTACATGGCAGGCGCAAAAGAGATTCGCAGTAAGATTGCGAGCATCAAAAGCACGCAAAAGATTACCAGCGCCATGGAAAAAGTGGCGGTCAGCAAAATGCGCAAGGCACAAATGCGCATGGCTGCTAGCCGTCCTTATGCGGAGCGCATCCGCCAGGTTATTGGCCATCTGGCCAACGCTAACCCGGAATATCGCCACCCGTTCATGATCGACCGTGAAGTAAAGCGCGTCGGTTATGTCGTAGTGAGCAGTGACCGTGGTCTGTGTGGTGGCTTGAACACCAACCTGTTCAAGGCTTTGGTCAAGGACATGGCGGTAAACCGCGAAAACGGCGTCGAGATCGATCTGTGTGTAGTGGGTAGCAAGGGTGCGGCTTTCTTCCGCAACTTCGGCGGTAACGTCGTTGCAGCTATCAGCCACCTGGGTGAAGAGCCGTCGATCAATGATCTGATCGGCAGCGTCAAGGTGATGCTGGATGCCTACCTGGACGGCCGTATTGACCGCCTGTCCGTGGTGTCCAACAAGTTCATCAACACCATGACGCAACAGCCTACCGTGGAGCAGTTGATTCCACTGGTGGCAACCCCGGATCAAGAACTCAAGCACCACTGGGACTATCTCTACGAACCGGATGCCAAGGAGCTGCTCGACGGCTTGATGGTCCGTTACGTGGAGTCGCAGGTCTACCAGGCGGTGGTCGAGAACAACGCGGCTGAACAAGCTGCGCGGATGATCGCGATGAAGAACGCTACCGACAACGCCGGTGATTTGATCAGCGATTTGCAGCTGGTCTACAACAAGGCGCGTCAGGCTGCGATCACCCAAGAGATCTCGGAAATCGTCGGCGGCGCTGCCGCGGTTTAACGGTTCAAATATTCAGAGGATCCAGCTATGAGTAGCGGACGTATCGTTCAAATCATCGGCGCCGTTATCGACGTGGAATTTCCACGCGACAGCGTACCGAGCATCTACGACGCCTTGAAAGTTCAAGGCGCCGAAACCACTCTGGAAGTTCAGCAGCAGCTGGGCGACGGCGTGGTTCGTACCATTGCGATGGGCTCCACCGAAGGCTTGAAGCGCGGTCTGGACGTCAACAACACTGGCGCAGCCATCTCCGTACCGGTCGGTAAAGCGACCCTGGGCCGGATCATGGACGTACTGGGCAACCCGATCGACGAAGCTGGCCCGATCGGCGAAGAAGAGCGCTGGGGCATTCACCGTCCTGCGCCAACCTTCGCTGAACAAGCCGGTGGCAACGAGCTGCTGGAAACAGGCATCAAGGTTATCGACCTGGTTTGCCCGTTCGCCAAGGGCGGTAAAGTCGGTCTGTTCGGTGGTGCCGGTGTAGGCAAGACCGTAAACATGATGGAACTGATCCGTAACATCGCCATCGAGCACAGCGGTTATTCCGTGTTCGCCGGTGTGGGTGAGCGTACTCGTGAGGGTAACGACTTCTACCACGAGATGAAGGACTCCAACGTTCTGGACAAAGTGGCACTGGTTTACGGTCAGATGAACGAGCCGCCGGGAAACCGTCTGCGCGTAGCCCTGACCGGCCTGACCATGGCCGAGAAGTTCCGTGACGAAGGTAACGACGTTCTGCTGTTCGTCGACAACATCTATCGTTACACCCTGGCCGGTACTGAAGTATCCGCACTGCTGGGCCGTATGCCTTCGGCAGTAGGTTACCAGCCGACCCTGGCTGAAGAGATGGGCGTGCTGCAAGAGCGCATCACTTCGACCAAGCAAGGTTCGATTACTTCGATCCAGGCGGTATACGTACCAGCGGACGACTTGACCGACCCGTCGCCAGCGACCACCTTCGCCCACTTGGACGCCACCGTCGTTCTGTCCCGTGACATCGCTTCCCTGGGTATCTACCCGGCGGTAGACCCACTGGACTCGACTTCGCGTCAGCTGGACCCGAACGTGATCGGCAACGACCACTACGAAACCGCTCGCGGTGTTCAGTACGTGCTGCAGCGTTACAAAGAACTGAAGGACATCATTGCGATCCTGGGTATGGACGAGCTGTCGGAAGCCGACAAGCAGTTGGTAAACCGTGCTCGTAAGATCCAGCGCTTCTTGTCGCAGCCGTTCTTCGTGGCTGAAGTCTTCACCGGTGCTTCGGGTAAATACGTTTCCCTGAAAGACACCATTGCTGGCTTCAAAGGCATCCTCAACGGTGACTACGACCACCTGCCAGAACAAGCGTTCTACATGGTTGGCGGCATCGAAGAAGCGATCGAGAAAGCCAAGAAACTGTAATCCCGGCGCCCGGCAACGGGCGCTAATTTAGGTTGAGGCAATCAGATGGCTATGACAGTCCATTGCGATATCGTCAGCGCGGAAGGAGAAATCTTTTCCGGTCTGGTCGAGATGGTGATTGCGCACGGTGCACTGGGTGATCTTGGTATCGCCCTGGGTCACGCGCCGCTGATCACTAATCTGAAGCCAGGTCCGATCCGCCTGATCAAGCAGGGCGGGGAAGCCGAGGTGTTTTACATCTCCGGTGGTTTCCTCGAGGTTCAGCCGAACATGGTCAAAGTACTTGCCGATACCGTGCAACGTGCTGCCGACCTGGATGAAGCCGCAGCTTTGGAAGCCGTTAAGGCTGCCGAGAAAGCCCTGCATGAGCGAGGCGCGGAATTCGATTACGGTTCTGCTGCCGCACGTCTGGCCGAGGCTGCAGCTCAGCTGCGCACCGTCCAGCAGATCCGCAAGAAGTTCGGCCACTAAGGCTGCACTTGTTGTGTGATTGATTAAAAAGGGTAGCCTCGGCTACCCTTTTTTCTTTTCCGATTTTTACAACCCGGTCGCAGCCGCTGACCACCCAGGATTGGTAGCCAGTTATGTCTCTTGAAATCGTTATTCTCGCTGCTGGCCAAGGCACGCGCATGCGTTCCGCTTTGCCGAAAGTTTTGCACCCGATTGCCGGCAACTCCATGCTCGGCCATGTTATCCACAGCGCCAGGCAACTTGATCCACAGCGCATCCACGTCGTGATCGGTCATGGCGCCGATGCGGTGCGTGACCGCCTGGCGGCGGATGATCTGAATTTCGTCCTGCAGGATAAACAGTTGGGTACCGGCCACGCCGTTGCTCAAGCCGTGCCGTTCATTCAGTCCGACACCGTGCTGGTGCTCTACGGTGATGTGCCGTTGATCGAGGTCGATACCCTGCAGCGCCTGCTCAAGCAGGTTGGGCCGCAGCAGTTGGGTTTGCTGACCGTCGAACTGGATGACCCGACCGGTTACGGCCGTATTGTTCGTGATGCCGCTGGCAACGTTACGGCCATCGTCGAACAGAAAGATGCCAATGAAGCCGAACGCAACATCACCGAAGGCAATACCGGCATTCTGGCGCTGCCGTTTGCCCGTCTTGGCGACTGGATGAGTCGACTCTCCAATAACAACGCCCAGGGCGAGTATTACCTGACCGACATCATCGCCATGGCAGTGAGCGATGGTCTGGTGGTGGCTACCGAGCAACCGCACGACGCCATGGAAGTGCAGGGCGCCAATGACCGCAAGCAGCTGTCCGAACTGGAACGGCATTATCAATTGCGCGCCGGTCGTCGTTTGATGGCTCAAGGTGTGACGCTGCGCGACCCGGCACGTTTCGATGTGCGCGGAGATGTGACAGTGGGCCGCGACGTGCTGATCGACATCAACGTGATCCTCGAAGGCAAGGTCGTCATTGAAGATGACGTGGTGATTGGCCCGAACTGCGTGATCAAGGACAGCACCCTGCGCAAGGGCGTGGTCATCAAGGCCAACAGCCATATCGAAGGCGCCATTCTGGGTGAAGGCAGCGATGCCGGCCCGTTCGCACGTCTGCGTCCAGGCACCGTGCTGGAAGCCCGGGCGCATGTGGGTAACTTCGTCGAGTTGAAAAATGCTCACATGGGCGAAGGCGCCAAGGCCGGTCACCTGACTTATCTGGGCGATGCCGAAGTGGGGGCGCGTACCAACATCGGTGCCGGCACCATCACCTGCAACTATGACGGCGCCAACAAGTGGAAAACCGTGTTGGGCGAAGACGTGTTCATTGGTTCCAACAACTCGTTGGTGGCGCCTGTGGATATCCTGGCGGGTGCGACCACCGCGGCCGGTTCGACGATTACCTCGACTGTGGATAAATCCCAGTTGGCTATCGGGCGTGCTCGTCAGAAGAATATCGACGGCTGGAAGCGGCCGGAGAAGATCAAGAAGGGCTGAGTTATCCACATCCCAATGATCGGCTGAAGTTATTCACAGCCTGATCCATTGCATTCGCGGGCAAGCCCACTCCCACAGCGGTATTCGCCAACCTGTGGGAGCGGGCTTGCCCGCGATGCTTTTATCCACAGATCTTTTTATCGCAACACGCTTGACGAAGTTTCGCCGATAGGTTTTGATTGCTTCCGATATCTTTCGAATCGAAACTTACCAGCTCATGTCGAAGCGCAACACACCTCAACGTCGTCACAACATCCTCGCCTTGCTCAATGAGCAGGGCGAAGTCAGTGTGGATGAGTTGGCCAAGCGCTTCGAAACCTCGGAAGTGACGATTCGCAAGGATCTGGCGGCACTTGAAAGCAATGGCCTGTTGCTGCGTCGTTACGGCGGGGCGATCACCATGCCTCAGGAGCTGGTCGCGGACCTTGGTCAGCCGGTTTCCATATACAAGAAAGCCATCGCCCGTGCCGCCGTCGCACGGATTCGCGAGCATGCGCGCATCATTATCGACAGTGGCAGTACCACCGCCTCAATGATTCCGGAACTCGGGCAGCAACCCGGTCTGGTGGTGATGACCAACTCGCTGCATGTCGCCAATGCCTTGAGCGAACTTGAGCACGAACCGGTGCTGTTGATGACCGGGGGGACCTGGGACCCGCACTCCGAGTCCTTTCAGGGGCAGGTTGCCGAGCAGGTTCTACGCTCTTACGACTTTGACCAGCTGTTTATCGGGGCCGACGGCATCGATCTGGTTCGCGGTACAACCACCTTCAACGAACTGCTCGGGCTGAGCCGGGTCATGGCCGAAGTCGCCCGCGAAGTGGTCGTGATGGTGGAGGCCGACAAGATCGGCCGCAAGATTCCCAACCTGGAGCTGCCCTGGAGCAGTGTCCATACCCTTATTACGGATGAACGCCTGCCGCTTGAGGCTCGCGATCAGATTCAGGCCCGCGGCATCAATTTGATATGCGCGGCTGTCAGTCAGGAGAAATAGCATGTGTGGAATTGTCGGCGCAGTCGCAGAACGTAATATCACCGCCATCCTCGTCGAAGGCCTGAAGCGCCTCGAGTACCGTGGGTATGACAGCGCTGGCGTGGCGGTCTACACCAACGATGAAAAACTCGAGCGCCTGCGTCGTCCGGGCAAGGTCAGTGAGCTGGAGCAGGCATTGGCCACCGAACCGTTGGTGGGTCGACTGGGTATTGCCCACACGCGCTGGGCCACCCACGGTGCGCCATGCGAGCGCAATGCTCACCCGCATTTCTCCGGCGACCTGGCGGTGGTGCACAACGGCATCATCGAAAACCATGAAGCCCTGCGTGAACAACTCAAGGCCTTGGGCTATGTGTTTACCTCGGACACCGACACCGAAGTCATCTCCCACCTGCTGAACCACAAACTCAAGGATCTGCGCGATCTGACCGTGGCCCTCAAGGCGACCGTCAAAGAGTTGCACGGTGCTTACGGCCTGGCGGTGATCAGCGCGCAGCAACCGGATCGCCTGGTTGCGGCCCGCAGTGGCAGCCCGCTCGTCATTGGCCTGGGCCTGGGGGAAAACTTCCTCGCGTCCGACCAATTGGCCCTGCGCCAGGTCACCGACCGCTTCATGTACCTGGAAGAAGGCGATATCGCCGAAATCCGCCGCGACAGTGTGCAGATCTGGGACGTTGACGGCCAGGCTGTCGAGCGCGAGACCGTGCAATACCGCGACGGTGCCGAAGCCGCTGAAAAGGGCGAGTTCCGCCACTTCATGCTCAAGGAAATCCACGAGCAACCGTCTGTGGTGCAGCGCACCCTGGAAGGTCGCCTGAGCCAGAACCAGGTACTGGTACAGGCGTTCGGCCCACAGGCTGCCGAACTGTTCGCCAAAGTGCGTAACGTACAGATCGTCGCGTGTGGCACCAGCTACCACGCCGGTATGGTCGCGCGTTACTGGCTCGAAGAGCTGGCCGGCATTCCTTGCCAGGTCGAAGTCGCCAGCGAGTTCCGCTACCGCAAGGTGGTGGTGCAGCCGGACACCTTGTTCGTGACCATTTCCCAGTCCGGTGAGACCGCCGACACCCTGGCCGCGCTGCGCAATGCCAAGGAACTGGGCTTTCTCGCCAGCCTGGCGATCTGCAACGTCGGCATCAGCTCGCTGGTGCGTGAATCCGATCTGACCCTGCTGACCCAGGCCGGTCGCGAAATCGGCGTGGCTTCGACCAAAGCCTTCACCACGCAATTGGTTGGCCTGTTGTTGCTGACGCTGTCCCTGGGCCAGGTTCGTGGCACCTTGGCTAAAGGCGTTGAAGCGACGCTGGTCGAAGAACTGCGTCGATTGCCAACCCGTCTGGGCGAAGCGCTGGCCATGGACAGCACCGTGGAAAAAATCTCCGAGCTGTTCGCCGAGAAACACCACACGCTGTTCCTCGGACGTGGCGCGCAGTTCCCGGTAGCGATGGAAGGGGCACTCAAGCTCAAGGAAATCTCCTACATCCACGCCGAAGCCTATCCAGCCGGCGAGCTGAAACACGGCCCGTTGGCGCTTGTGGATAACGACATGCCAGTGGTGACCGTGGCGCCGAACAACGAGCTGCTGGAGAAGTTGAAGTCCAACCTCCAGGAAGTCCGCGCCCGCGGTGGCCAGTTGATCGTCTTCGCTGACGAGAAGGCCGGCATGACCAACGGCGAAGGCACTCACGTGGTGCACATGCCGCACATCCACGACATCCTGTCGCCGATCCTCTACACCATCCCGCTGCAGCTGCTGTCGTACTACGTTGCCGTACTTAAAGGCACCGACGTCGACCAGCCGCGTAACCTGGCGAAGTCGGTTACTGTGGAATAAGTTATCCACAATGAAAAACCCCCTTCTCAGGGGGTTTTTCTGTTTCTAGGTGGACGTCATTCGACGTTGCCGCCGCGTGTCGAGCAGATAGACCATGGCGCAGGCATACAAGGTGACGAGAATGAACAGGCCCATGCGGATGGCGAAGGCGGTGTAGACGTCCTTGCCCGCGGCACTGTCCTGTACCGATTGGCCGAGCAGAATGATCAGGGTTGCCAGACTGTTAAGCCAGAAACTCGGTGGTTGCCGGGTCCGGGCCAGGCCGTAGAGTTTTCTGGCCACCAGCAAACCGAATAGCAACATCCACAGAAAGAACATCCACAGGTTGACGAACAGGCTCAGCGCGCACCAGAAAAGGATCGCCATCAGGCCGCCGAGCAGGGTCGAGCCGAGCAATTCCTGGCCGGCGCTGCGGGCGCTGGTTGCGCAGCTCTGTTGGCCGAGGCTGACGGCTTTCATGATGATCGGCAGGTAGCTGGCCGGGTCAATCATGGCCAGCAGGAACGTCGGCAGCACCACCAGCGTGGCCCGTAGCGCCAGCCAGCTGCTTTCGCTGGGCGTAAGGCTCGGGCCGGGTTTGGCCGGTGGGGCGCTGGCGGGGTCGGGAAACAGCCAGTGGCTGATGCTCAGCGTCGTGACGGCCAGGAACAGTCCCTTGACCAGGGCCACGATCACCTCGAGCGCCAGGGCGAATTCAGTGGTTCCGGCGGAACTGATCAAGGTCAGGCCCACCACCAGGAAAGTCGCCACCAGCGGGTTGCCACCACGCAGGCCATAACCGAAGGCCAGGAACAGACACAGTCCGACCAGCAACACGCCACTGAACGGGTAGTAGCGCAGCAGGGGAATGAGCAGCAGGCCGGTCCCGGTGGTCAACATCAGGATCAGGATCAGACCCAGGCTGGCCTTGAACGGCAATGGCCGGTTCATCGCCGCCAGCATCATCAGCGCCAGCATCGGCGCGAGGAACGGGATGGGCAGGGCCAGACCAAAGCTCGCCGCCAGGCACAGCGCCGTACCGAAGCTCAGGCGCAGGGCGCGCTGAACCCGGGCCGGGCGCTCAATACGCATAGGACATCCAGCTCATCAGGCGCAGGAACAGGCGACCGAGAATATTCAGCGGATTACCTTCACCCGGGAACGCCATGACTTCGGCCTGCCCGCCGGCCCGGATGCCTTGCGGGCTAGTCAACTCACCGGGCTCGAACTCAATGATGACCGGAAATCGCTGGGCAGGGCGCAGCCAATCGCGGCTGTTCTCCACTTTCGGCAGGCTCCCCGGCTGGGTGGTCTGGCCGACATCAACGCCATAACCGACGCTGCGCACATGGCCTTTGAAGATTCTCCCTGGCAGGGCGTCGAGGACGATGGAAACCGGCGTCCCGGGCTGGACGCTTCCCAGGTTGTTTTCGGTCATGTCGGCGCTGATCCAGACATCGTGGATGGCGATCAGGGTCATCACCGGAGCACCGGCGGCGGCGAACTGGCCGACATCGGTGCGCAAATCGGTGATCAGGCCGGCCGAACGGGCGTGGACCTTTGTATTGCTCAAATCCAGCTCGGCTTTTTCAAGGTTGCTGGCGGCGCTGAGCAACTGGGCGTTTTCTGATTCGTTACCGCCCTGTTGTTCCCGTGCCCGTTGCACTTCGGCCTTGGCTGCAGCGACCTGGCTGATGGACTCTTCGAGGGTGGCGCGGGAAATCTCCAGGCGTCGCAGCGAGATGGTGCCCGGGTCTTCGCGGTACAGCCGCTCAAGCCGCTGGCTGTCCTGGCGTGCCTTGAGTTCGTTGGCCTGGGATGCGCGCAAGGATGCTTGCTTGGAGTCGACGCCGGCGGTGTTGGCGCCCACCTGGCGACGGGTCGACTCAAGGTCGGCACGGGCGCGATCGACGGCAATCTGGTACTGCTCCGGATTGACTTCAAACAGCAATTCGCCAGCCTTGACGTCCTGGTTATTGCGTACGTGCACCTGGGTCACCCGACCGGATACTTCGGCCGCCACCGGCACCACGAAGGCCTGCACCCGCGCCTGTTGCGTGTAGGGTGTGTAGCGGTCGGCCAGCAGGTACCAGACCAGGCTCAGGATGATCAACAGCACCACCCAGTTGATCGCTTTTTTGGCCGGGTCGGCGGCGGGTGCCGAGGTGTTCTCGGCGGCCGGTTGTGGGCTGTCAGTCATGGGCACTTTCCTTCGGTTCGTCGAGCAGATCGCCCCAATCGGTCCGTTGTTGCATCTGTTGGCGGGTGGCGGGGTCGATCATCGGCCGGTCGCTGTACCAGCCACCGCCCAGGGCCTTGTACAGGGCGATCAGGCTGTTGACGGCGGTGCCACGGTTGACCAGGTAGATATCCTGCTGGGCAAACAGGGCGCGCTGGGCATCCAGCACGCGCTGGAAATCCGAGTAACCTTCGCGGTATTGGGCATTGGCCAGGGTCACCGAACGTTCGGCGGCCACCGACGCATCGCTGAGTATTTGGTCGCGCTCCAACGCCTTGATCAAGCCGGTCGCGGCATCGTCGGCCTCGCGTGCAGCCTGGCGCACGCTGTCCTGGTAGATAACGATCAATTGCTGCAAGCGGGCATCCTGCACGCGGACGTTGTTGGTGATCCGGCCATGGTCGAAGATGTCCCAGCGCAGACTGGGGCCGGCCACCAGGTCGAGGGTATTGGACGCACCATTGAGCGAGCTGGCGGACCAGACGATGCTGCCCAGCAGACTGATGGAGGGGTAGAGGTCGGTCTCGGCCACGCCGATCAATGCCGACTGCGCCGCCACTTGCAGCTCGGCAGCGCGAACATCGGGGCGCCGCACCAACAGGTTGGCAGGCACATCCTGCAAGACCGCGGTATCGAGCAGAGGCACCACCCCGGTGTAGCGATCAAGATCAGGGATCGTGCCGGGAGGCTGGCCGATCAGGGTGGACAACGCATTGCGCAAGCTCGCCACCTGGCTTTCGAAATCCGGGATGGTGCTCAGCGTGCCCAAGTACTGGGTCTTGGCTTGTTGCAGATCGAGTTCGGCTTCGGCTCCGCTTTTGAACAGGCGCTCGGTGATCTCGTAGCTGCGTTTTTGCAATGCGGCGTTACTGCGGGCGATGTGCAGGCGCGCCTCGGCGGTGCGCAAGGCGTAGTAGGTTTGTGCCAGTTGCGCGTGCAACAGCACCAGGGCATTTTCATAGTTGGCCTGGGCGGCAAACCAGGACGCGTCGGCTGATTCGATGGCACGGCTGAAGCGCCCCCAGAAATCCAGCTCCCAACCAATATCGAAACCGGCGCTGTATTGCCAGAAATGCGTGTCCTGGGGGTTGGCGCCGCCCGATTGTCGACGGTTCAGGTAGAGGCTGTCGGCGCTGGCCTGTTGCAATTGAGGGTAGCGTCCACTCAGGGCGATGCCCAATTGCGCGCGGGATTCCATGACCCGCAGGCCTGCGACCTGCAGGTCGGCGTTGTGGGCATCGGCTTCGGCGATCAAGTGGTCCAGCACCGGGTCGTCGAACACCCGCCACCATTGGCGGCTGTCCGGTTGCGGCCGTTTTTGCCCGGCGATTTCCAGGGCCGGGCTGTTCCAGTGTTCGACCCAGGGCTGGGCCGGTGACTGGAAATCCGGGCCCAGTTGCACGCAGCCACCCAGAACGACGGTGCCGCAGAGCAGCAGCCGGCTGATGCGAGCAGGGCATGGCATCAAGCGCAAACTCCTCAGAGGGGACGCTGATCGTTCATTGCCTCTACTTTGGGAGTCTCGTTCACCGCGTCGATCTGAGGAGTCTCGTTCAGTCCCTCGGCCGACGGTTGGTCCTGGACCCATTGCCAGAACAGTTGGTAACCCACCGCCAACGCTACCGGCCCGATGAACAAACCGATGAAGCCGCCGCTCACCATGCCGCCCAGGGCGCCAATCAGAATCACCGGCATCGGGACATCGACGCCACGACCCAGCATCAATGGCTTGAGGACGTTATCGGCCATCCCGGCAATCAGGCTGTAGATGCCAAACACGATGGTGGCCAGGGTGGTCCCTTCGGTGGCGAAGACATAAGCGATCACCGGAAGGGTCACCAGCAGCACCGGTAATTGCATGATCCCCATCAACAGCGCCACCATCGCCAGCAGCCCGGCACCGGGGACGCCCATGAGTACGAAGCCCACGCCTACCAGCAACATCTGAATGAACGCGATACCCACCACGCCTTGGGCGACTGCGCGGATGGTTGCCGTGCAGAGCTCGGTAATGCGTGGGCCACGCTCTGGTCCGGAAAGGCGCGAGGTGATGGCCAGGGCGCTTCTTTCGCCGTTTTCGCCATAGGCCATGAACACGCCGGCAATGATCAGGGCGCCGATGAACAACAGAAAACCCACACCAACGTCAGCCATTTTGCCCAACAAGGTCAGGCCGATGGACTTGATATAGGGCATCAGCTTCATGAACACGCTGCTCATGTTGGTGGCGGCCTGCATCCAGTAGTCGTAGAGCGGCTGGCCAATAAACGGCAGGGACGCGATTTTTTCGCTGGGTAGCGGAATCTGCAGCGAATCGGACTTAAGGATAGCCAGGGTGCCCTGGATCGACTCACTGATCGAGGTGCCCAGCAGGTAGATCGGTACCATCAGCAAGGCCAGGGCGACCACCACGATCAGGGTGGCGGCATGACCGTCCTTGTTGACCAGCTTGCGCTTGATGAGCGCATGCAGTGGATACAGGGTGATGGCCAGAATCAGTGCCCAGAGCATGAGGTTGAGGAAGGGGTGAAAGATCTGGAAGCAGAACAGTACCAGCACCGTAATGAGCCCGGCGCGAATCAGTACATCGAGCAAACCACCGGACAGTGCTCTAGCAGAAATGTTTGTGCGTAACATTTTCGAACTCCTTGCTGTGTCACACAGATTAGCCAGCCATATGAAGTTCAACTTTTCCCTACTAAGTGAACCCTTGACGCAAGATCGACGGACAGCCGTCCAAGCGTTAACAACCCATATTGCCTTACTTCTGGCAGGGAAAATTTCAACGAGGTGCCTACCTAAAACTCAGTAGGTGACAGGGTGGCTTGTAGTATAGGAGCAGTCGTGTATTCCGCCTGTTCAGGCAGACCGGAATCGCGCTGCAGTTGATGGCGCCCGCTGATGAGCCTTTACCTGGAGATTGGTTTGACGCAGTGCCAATGGCTGGTTTTTCCTGTCAGGTATTAGTCGTTGCAGCAGGCGGGTCCGGATAATTGCGAACAGTTGTACCCGTCGCAAGATAATAATCCTCAATAATTATCAATAATTCCCGGTGCGTTTGTTCGAGTGTCCGTGGGTTTGAGACTCACATTGTTTTCACGGAGTAGACGCTAGAGTTCAGTAGCCCATTGATTTACTTGATGGTCGTGTACCCCATTATGTTATTGACCGCCTGCGCAACAAATCCCGGTCAGCGGTTGCGACTTTATTGATTCGAAAGGAGGACATGCCCATGGACCGCTTCCAGGAAATGCAGGTCTTCGCTGCCGTCGCCCAGGAACAGGGTTTTTCGGCGGCGGCGCGGCGTTTGGGCCTGTCGGCGGCCAGTGTCACCCGAGCAGTGGCCGCGCTGGAGAAGCGTATTGGCACGCAACTGCTCACACGTACAACGCGCAGTGTGCATTTGAGTGAGGCCGGTCAGCGATATCTGGAGGACTGTCGGAGAATTCTCGCCGAGGTGCAGGAAGCGGAGGATTCGGCAGCAGGCAGCCATATCCATCCTCGTGGGCAACTGACCATCACCGCACCGGTTTTGTTTGGAGAGCTGTTTGTCACGCCGCTGATGGTGAGCTACCTGACGCAGTTCCCCGAGGTCTGCATCAACGCGCTGCTGGTGGACCGGGTGGTGAGCGTGGTCGAGGAGGGCGTTGATGTGGCCATCCGCATCGGCGAACTCCCTGACAGCAATCAACATGCGATCCGCGTAGGCGAGGTGCGGCGGGTGATCTGCGCTTCGCCACAGTTTCTGGCCAGCCACGGTCGGCCCAGGCATCCGCAGGAACTGGCCCAGGCGCCGATTATTGCGACATCGGCCATTGGTCAACTCAGGAGTTGGCCATTCGTTGAAGACGGCGAAACCCTGAGTGTGCGGGCTGAGCCGCGACTGGTGGTGACGGCGAATCAGGCGGCCATCACGGCAGCCAGTTTGGGGTTGGGATTCACGCGGGTACTGTCATATCAAGTCGCGAGCAAGGTGGCCGCCGGAGAGCTGGAAATCATTCTGGCCGACTTCGAGCTGCCGCCATTGCCCATCCATGTGCTCTATCAGGGCGGACGCAAAGCGCCGGCCCGGGTGCGCAGTTTTGTGGATTTCGCGGTAAAGACACTGCGCGAGCATCCGGCGCTCAACCACTGAGTTATTTCATCCACTGAAATAATGGATTGCGTTTGCTGGTGATTCTGTTGTTTTGGATGTGAGTGGAAGATACACCCCATCGGCGCTGCTCTCTCCTGAACAGCACCACTGACCCGAGGTGTCGACCATGCAAGCGATCAAACTCTACAACTTCCCACGTTCCGGCCATGCTCATCGTGTCGAGTTGATGCTGTCCCTGCTGCAATTGCCGACCGAATTGATCTTCGTTGACCTCGCCAAGGGCGAACACAAGCAACCGGCGTTCCTTGCCCTCAATGCATTCGGTCAGGTGCCGGTGATTGATGACCAGGGCGTAGTGCTGGCCGATTCCAATGCGATTCTGGTTTATCTGGCGCAAAAGTACGGCAATGGTCGCTGGTTGCCGACGGATCCGGTGGGGGCCGCCAAGGTCCAGCGCTGGTTATCGGTGGCTGCCGGTCCGATTGCCTTCGGCCCTGCCCGGGCTAGATTGATCACCGTGTTTGGCGCGCCTTATAACGCTGAAGAAGTGATTGCCTACGCCCACACCGTGCTCAAAGTGATCGATCACGAACTGGCCAATACGCCGTATCTGGTTGGTACTGAACCGACGGTTGCCGACGTCGCCGCCTACAGCTACATCGCCCACGCGCCCGAGGGCAATGTGTCGCTGGACGAGTACGCCAATATTCGCGCCTGGCTGGCTCGCATCGAAGCCTTGCCGGGTTTTGTCGGCATGCCGCGCACCGTCGCCGGTCTGCAAAAAAACGCCTGATGCTCGCGGCCCGGTGTTGCCGGGCCGCCCCGACCTGCGCCAGCGGCGCAAGGGAGAAGCCCTATGGACCGTTCACCCTGGCATGCCGGCGAGAAACAACTGCAGGCGCATGTGGGCGTTGCCGAACGAATGGAAATCTTCGGTCGTAAGGTGATTCGCAGTGAGATGCCGGACCAGCACCGCACGTTCTATCAGCAATTGCCCTTCATGCTGTATGGAGCGGTGGATGCCGACGGTCATCCCTGGGCCAGTATCCTTGAAGGCCAGCCCGGTTTCGCACAATCACCAGAACCTGGCCTGCTGCAATTTCGCAGCCTGCCGACCTTTGATGATCCCGCGCAGTTGAGCGACGGCTCGGCCATCGGCCTGTTGGGCATCGAGTTGCACACCCGCCGTCGCAACCGCATCAACGGGCATGTCCGCGCCATGACCACGGGCGGTTTCGCGGTGACGGTGGATCAGTCCTTCGGCAATTGCCCGCAGTACATTCAGTTGCGCCAGTTTCACTCGGTGCCGCTGGCCGACCCCTCGACGCGTGTCGCCCAGCATTTCAGCGGGCTGGATGACGCGGCCAAAGCCATGATTACCGGGGCGGACACGTTCTTCGTTGCCAGTTATGTGGATGTCGATGGCGAGCGCTCGGTGGATGTTTCTCACCGTGGCGGTCAGAGCGGTTTCGTACACGTGGAAGGGAATCGCCTGACCATTCCGGATTTCGCCGGCAACCTGCATTTCAATACCTTGGGCAACCTGTTGCTCAATCCCCGGGCCGGGTTGTTGTTCATCGATTTCAATACCGGTGATTTGCTGCAGCTCAGCGGACGTACTGAAATCCTTCTGGAAGGTCCTCAGGTCGAGGCGTTCCAGGGGGCCGAGCGCCTGTGGACAATCGATGTCGAGCAAGTCGTACGCCGCCCCGCCGCACTGGCGTTGCGCTGGCGTTTCGACGGCGTTTCACCCACCAGTTTGCTCACCGGTACATGGGCGCAGGCCGAGGCACGTCTGCAGGCCAAGGCTTTGGGCGATCAATGGCGGCCGTTGCGGGTGGCGCGGATTGAAGCGCAAAGCCACAACATTCGCTCGATTTACCTGGAGCCCGCCGATGGAGCCGGGTTGCCACTGTTTCAAGCCGGGCAGCATTTGCCCCTGCGCTTCAATATTGATGGTGATGTACACATCCGCACCTACAGTTTATCGAGCGCTCCGTCCGATGATTTTTTCCGCATCAGCGTGAAGCGTGACGGGCGGGTGTCTACGCATTTGCATGAGCAGATTCGTGTCGGCGACCTGTTGGAGGCGCGAGCGCCGCAAGGGCACTTCACCGTGGCGCCCCATGAGCGTCGGCCACTGGTGTTGCTGGCGGCCGGAGTGGGCATCACGCCGCTGTTGTCGATGCTGCGCGAGGTGGTTTACCAGGGATTGCGCACTCGCCGTATCCGCCCGACGTGGTTGATCCAGAGTTCGCGCACGCTGGCCGACCAGCCGTTTCGCCGGGAACTGGATCGCTTGCTCGAAGATGCCGGTGATGCGGTGCGGGTAGTGCGTTTGCTCAGCCAACCGGAAGCCGAGGCGGTGCAAGGAGAGGACTTTGACCTCAGTGGACGGATCGACGTCGCGCTGCTCAAGGATCTGCTGACGGTCGAGGATTACGATCAGCTGGATTTTGTTGTCTGTGGCCCCGGAAGTTTTACCCAGGCGCTGTACGACGGCCTGCGCGAACTGGACATTCGCGATTCGCGGATTCACGCCGAAACCTTCGGCCCGTCGACCTTGCGCCGGCGCCCGGACCCCGATGCGGTGGTCATCGAGCAACCGCCAGCCGCTACCACGTCCGTACCCGTAGTGTTCCAGCGTTCGGCCAAGGAGGCGCGCTGGCAACCGGAGGGCGGCAGCTTGCTGGAGTTGGCGGAAAGCCGTGGCCTGCGTCCGGAATTCAGTTGTCGCGGTGGCTCCTGCGGCACCTGCAAGACGCGCCTGGTCAGCGGTCAGGTGCATTACCCACTGCCGCCAGCGGAGGTGCCGGATGACGGACACGTACTGATTTGCTGTGCGATTCCGGCGCAGGGGGCGCAGCCGTTGGTGCTGGATATCTGAAGGAAGATTACCGCTGAACATTGCCCGCTGGTCGATGGCTGGGTAGGGTAGTGGGCAGAACGAAAAAGGGCCGCAGAGGCTAAGGCCATTCGGTCATGCCCCTGACATTGTGGGAGCGGGCTTGCTCGCGAAGGCGTCGTGTCAGTCAACATCAATGTTGCTGACACGACGCCTTCGCGAGCAAGCCCGCTCCCACAAGGTTTGCGGTGTGCAAACGCTTGACGCGGCCCTTTCTGCATTTCAGGAACAGGCGTTTCAATGGTTTTTTTCATTCGCTCGGTCGCCTTGCTGCTGGCGCTGGTGCTGACCGCCGGATGCGAAAGGCACGACGCACCGCCGCTGGATCAGCAACTCTACATCTGGCAGCGGCAGTGGACGCAGGCCCACGACGCCGCCCTCAGGGACAGCCGCGCCGATTTTACGACGTTGCGGGTGCTGGCCTTGCAGGCCTTCCCCAATGCCGGCTGGAGCCGTGCCCGAATTGATCCGGTATTGCTCAAGCGCGATGGCCGGCCGGTGATTGCGGTGGTTCGCCTGGATGGGCAGCTCAAGGCACTCGATCAGGAGGAGGTCACAGCACAGATCCGCCAGGTAATCAGCGATTGGCAGGAACAAGGCTTGAACCTTGTTGGCGTGGAAATCGACCACGACGCCGGAAACGCCCGGCTACCGGCGTATCGCCAGTTTCTGGCGCAATTGCGTGTAGCGTTGCCGGCTTCGCTGCCGCTGAGCATCACCGCGCTGCCGTCCTGGCTCGACAGTCGCGAACTGCCGGCGCTGTTATCCACGGTCGACAGCAGCGTGCTGCAGGTGCACGCAGTGAGCGATCCGCGTCGCGGCTTGTTTGATGCCGATCAGGCCCGGCAATGGGCGAAGGCCTGGAGTCGTATCACGACGAAACCGTTCTATGTGGCGCTACCGGCCTATGGCGTGGCGCTGCTGCCGTCGGTGGACGGTGCACCGGTTGTGGAAAGCGAAGTGACGCTGGAGCGCGAAGGCCTGCGCCGGGAATTACTCGCCGATCCGCAGTCACTGCGCACCCTCGGCACCGAACTGCGTGCCGATCCACCGAAACATCTGGCGGGACTGATCTGGTTTCGCCTGCCATTGGCCAACGACCGCCGGACCTGGAGCTTGACCACCTTGCGCGCCGTGGCGCGTGCCGATGTCCTCGACAGTCGGTTGACGCTGCAACTCTCGGCCGACAATGGCCTCTATGACATCGGCCTCAGCAACCAGGGCAACCTCGACAGCGCCTGGCCCGAACGCCTGACACTCACGGTCAGCGGCTGTGAAGGGGCCGATGCCTTGGCCGGTTACGCGTTGCAACAGCGACCGGATCTGCTTACCTTCACCCGCCTGCGCGATGGCCGAATTCCGGCCGGCGGACAGCGTGCCATCGGTTGGGCTCGCTGCGCACACATTGATCAAGGAGGTTCGAATGTTCACCCGTAACTGGCCGCGTCATTTGCTTTGCCTGAGCCTCAGCCTGCCGCTGGGCTCGGCGCTGGCCTGCGGCCCGGACTTCCCCATGCGCCTGCTGGATAACCGTGGCCAGTCGCTGGCGGAACTGCCCGAAGGCAACTTCAGCTTTGAAATCAGCCGCCTCGGCCACGCCATCAACGGCTTGAAGAACGTCACTGCTGGCGCCAACTACAGCGATCAACCTGACCTTGTAGCGCAACGGGATCAGGCCGAGCAGGCAGGACTTTCCGCTGAGCAACAAGTGTTGGTAAAACACTTGCGCAGCCTGACGGATGCCCGTCAGGTTGAAACCGAAGGAGCGCAACTGCCGCCCGAGCTCAGGTTGTATCTGGCAGGCGCCGTGGCATTTGGTACGGGTGATAATGCCTTGGCCGCCGGGTATTTCAAGAAAGTGCTGGCGTTGCCCGCCGAGCAACGGGCTTCGCGCAGCACCTGGGCGGCTTACTCGCTGGGGCGCGCGTTGTTCGCCATGAGCGCTGAAGCCGATGCGGCTCCGGATCTGCTCGAACAATCCCGCAAGGCCTTTGAGCAAACCCGGCAATTGAGCATCGACGGCTTCAGCGACCCGCTGGAACTGGGGGTCGCCAGCCTCGGTGAAGAAGCCCGGGTGGCGCGTATCGCCGGCGACTGGAACCGCGCCATCGAATTGTACGCCACGCAAAATCTGCACGGTTCCGCAGTGGGCTACACCTCGCTGAAGCTGTTGATGGCGGACCTGATGACGCTGCCGGAGGATCAAGTGGCCGAGTTGCTCAAGGGCCAGCCTGTGCAGCAATTGGTGACCGCATCACTGATCAGCCGGTTGGGCTGGTCCTTCGGCGATCAACCACCCAACGAACAAAAAATGATCAAGCTGTTGCAAAACAGCACTCGCGGCAGTCTCGAAAACGCCGACCGCCTGGCGGCGATGAATTATCAACAGGGCGATTACGCCAGCGCCAAGGCTTTCCTCGAGCATGCCGGCGATGGCGGGTTGGCCTGGTGGCTGCGGGCAAAACTGGCGGTGCGCGAGGGCGATAAAAACGCGGCCGCCGCAGCCTATGCCAAAGCGGCCCAGGCCTTCCCGCAGAATGAATCCTGGGGCGAGCGACGGACCCCGGACTTCGATTACGAAACACTTCAGCCCAAATGCCGGGTCGAGGGTGAAAGTGCGATCCTGGCCCTGCAACGCGGGGACTACCTGCAGGCCTTCGATCAGCTGTATCGCAGCAAAGGCATTTACTGGTTCGACGCCGCCACCGTCGCCGAGCGCGTATTGACCCTCGAGGAACTCAAGCACTACGTCGACACACAAGTACCGGCCCCGCCTCCACTCAGCCAGCAGGAACGCGACAATTACGTGCCCTTGCCGGTGGCGGCGAGCCTGCGCAATCTGCTGGGGCGGCGCTTGTTGCGCGAGGGGCATTACGAGCAAGCGCTGGCGTACTTCGATAATGACGGCTTGCGGCACAAGGCCAGGTTGTATGGCGAGCAACGTCTGGCGGCTGATTCTGCCTGGTGGCCGACCCGTCGCGCTGCTGCGTTGTTCCAGGCGGCCTGGACGGCACGCGAGTGGGGCATGGACATTCTGGGCTACGAAATGGCGCCGGATTACGCCACGTTCGGCGGTAACTTCGTTCTCGAAAACGCCGAACTCAAAGTCGGTCCATTGGTGGCCGAGGACGAAGTGAAGCGCCAGCAGGCCAGCGCTGCCCAACCTGATCAGCGTTACCACTATCGCTTCGTGGCCACGGCGTTGGCGAGCAAGGCCGCGGATAACTTGCCTCACACCAGCCAGGCGTTTGCAGCGGTGCTGTGTGAAGCGTCGGGGTGGAACAGCAGCCTTGAGGAGCAACGTGCGATTTATCAGCGTTATGTCAAAGAAGGGCCTTACGTGGAATGGGCCGCCGATTTCGGCCACCAATGCCCGTATCCCGACTTCGAGAACGCCGACAAACGCTACGTGACTCAAGTCACCGACGCTGCGCGTTCGGCCTTGCGGCCGTACAAGACACTGTTACAGGTCGGTGGCGTACTGGCGGTCGTGGCAGCCGCGCTGTTGTTGTTCAATCGCCGCCGCAAGGCGCAGTAAGGTTCAAACCTGTTGCACGAAGGTCAGCCGCACGGCGAAACCGATCAACAGGCTACCGAACAACCATTGCTGCAAGCGCTGGGCAGAGGGGCTGCGTTGCAGCCACCGGCCAAGTGCCGCACCGACCAGGGCGTAGGCGCTGTCGAACAACAAACCGACGCCGACCAGCACCACGCCCAAGGTCACAAATTGCCCGAGCACCGGCCCGGCCTGTGGATTGATGAATTGCGGCAGCAGCACCGAGCAGAACAACAGTGCCTTGGGGTTGAGCAGGTTGGTCAGCAGTCCGCGCCGAATGGCTGCGCTCCAGCGCGGTTTTTCGCCGGTTGTGTCGGCGCCTCCGAGGTTCGGCAGCATCGTCGTCCGCAGGCACTGAATACCGATCCACAGCAGATACGCGGCGCCTGCCAGGCGCACCACGTCGAAGGTCCAGGGCGCAGCCTTGAACAGTGCCGCCAGGCCCAGCGCCGCCAATGCCACATGACAACCGCGGGCGATGCCCAGGCCCACTGCCGTGGCCAGCGCGGCGCCTTTGCCCTGGCGGGCACCGGTCTGCAACAGCAGGATCATGTCAGGCCCGGGCAAGAGATAGACCACTGCCAATGCCATGAAAAACAGCCAGAGCCCTTGCATGTTGCACCCCATTCGTTGTCGATTCGGTCGTGCCAGTCTAGGGCTGAAGGGCGGGGCAGGTGCTTGCGTTGTCAGCTTCTATCGGAGTCTGTATTGGCATAATCTGCCACTTTATTTCGCTTGAACCATCGGGATCTGCCAAACCATGAAACTTGACGCCTACGACCGCAAGATTCTCGCGGCACTGCAACGGGACGGTCGCCTGAGCAATGTGCAACTGGCAGACGAGATCGGCCTGTCGGCATCGCCTTGTTTGCGCCGGGTCCGGATGCTCGAAGAGGCGGGGGTTATTCGCGGCTACCAGGCCAATCTGGATCGCGACGAAGTGGGGTTGGGGCTGACGGTGTTTGTCGGGGTCAAGGTCGAGCGTCATAACGACGAACAAGCCGAAGCCTTTCGCCTGGCGGTGACGGCATTGCCCGAGGTGATTTCGGCGTTTCTGGTGTCAGGGGAGTCGGACTTTCTGCTGCAGGTGGTGGTGCCGGATTTGCGTGCCTATGACCGGTTTCTCACCGGGCGTTTGTTGAAGCTGCCGGGTGTGAGCGACATCCGCAGCAACTTTGCGATTCATACGGTGAAGGCCCCGGGGGCGTTGCCGCTGGAGCATTTGCCGCTTTAGACCGAGTCGTCTGCCTTCGCGAGCAAGCCCGCTCCCACATTTGATTTGTGGCGCACACAAAACCAATGTGGGAGCGGGCTTGCTCGCGAAGGCGATAGATCAGTCACTGCAACTCTTCAAGCCTTACATCTGCGTCGCCATCCCCTCCACATTCATCGCCGCCTGACGCAACGCTTCGGAGCGGGTCGGGTGTGGGTGGCAGGTCAGGGCGATGTCTTCGGCCGAGGCGCTGAACTCCATGGCCACGCAGTACTCGCCAATCATTTCACTGACGCTCGGGCCCACCAGATGCACGCCGAGGACCTCGTCCGTGCGCTCATCGGCCAGTACTTTGGCGAAGCCTTCGGTTTCGTGGTTGATCTTCGCCCGGCTGTTGGCGGTGAAGGGAAACTTGCCGACCTTGTACGCCCGGCCTTCAGCCTTGAGCTGTTCTTCGGTCTTGCCGACGCTGGCCAGTTCCGGTTTGGTGTAGACCACGCTAGGGATCAGGTCGTAGTTGACCTCGCCAGCCTTGCCGACGATCTGTTCGACGCAGGCCATGGCTTCGTCCTCGGCCTTGTGCGCGAGCATGGGACCCGAGGTCACGTCACCAATCACCCAGACCCCGGCGGCTTCGGTGCGATGCCCCTTGTTGGCGAGCATGCCGCGTTTATCCGTGGTGAGGCCGACGTTTTCCAGGCCCAGGCCCTGTGTATAAGGTCGGCGTCCGATGGCCACCAATACGTAATCGGCTTCCAGCAACTCGGCAGCACCGCCAGCGGCAGGCTCGATGCTGAGCTGAACGCCATTGGTGGAGCTGGTGGCGCTGGTCACTTTCGAACTCAACCTGAAACTCAAGCCTTGCTTGCTCAGGGAGCGTTGCAGGGTTTTGCCGGCTTCGATATCCACGCCTGGGCAGATCCGGTCAAGGAATTCGACCACGGTCACCTGCGCCCCCAGGCGTCGCCATACCGAACCCAGCTCCAGGCCGATCACGCCGGCGCCGATCACCACCAGATGCTTGGGCACCTCTCTCAGCGCCAGGGCACCGGTGGAGTCGAGGATGCGTTTGTTATCGATGTCCACGCCGGGCAGGGGCGTGGGTTCGGAGCCGGTGGCGATGATGATGTCCCTGGCGCTCAGTTCGGTCTTGCCGACGGCGCTATCGGTCACCGTGACTTTGCCCGGTCCGTCGATGTGGCCCCAGCCTCTGATCCAGTCGACTTTGTTTTTGCGGAAAAGAAACTCGATGCCCTTGGTCAGCCCGGTAACGCTTTCATCCTTTTGCTTCATCATCTGGGCGAGGTTGAGACCGGGTTTGACTTCGATCCCCAGGTTGGCGAATTCCGCGCCCATGGCTGCGTCGTAAAGTTCGGAGGCATGCAGCAACGCCTTGGATGGCATGCAGCCGACGTTCAGGCAGGTGCCGCCGAGTGTGGCGCGGCCTTCCACGCAGGCGGCTTTCAGACCCAGTTGTCCGGCGCGGATCGCCGCGTTGTAACCGCCGGGTCCACCGCCGAGTATCACGACGTCATAAGTGCTCATGGATGTACTCCTGGATCGAAAGGGGAAGGGATGGGTAAAAGTAGTTCCTGGATAAAATTACGAACGTAATATGTGCGTTCTGCAGCATTTCGGTCAAGGCTTCAGGTACGCGACAGGTTGGGCATCTTTAGATGGCGCGCTTGAATACGGAAATTTCACCATTTTCGTTATATCGTAACGAATTGCCATGTTAGCGAAGACACTCTGGGGTGGTATGCAAGTCGATCTCGATGTTGATGAAGCGCCGTTAGCCGGGTTGCCGCGCTTTCAGCAGGCGGCCATACAAGGGCGGCGGTTGCGTCAGTTCGCCATCGGTGCGGGCATACTCGCGACGGTAGGTGTGCTGCTGGCATCTTTTGCCTGGCTGTTTTCTTCGCAAACACTGTGGCCAGCGTTGTTGCTGAACCTGAGCGCGGCGTCTGCGGTGTTGATGGCGGGTGCGCAATCGGCCGGGTGGGTGGCCCAGTGGCGTGCCCGCGCAATGAGTCCCGTGGTGCCGGAGGGCGTTGTCGACGAATCTGTCGCGCCTTCGGGGTGGTATGAACGCTTGCTGGACCGGATCAGCCGGCAATCGCAGCACCTGCTCAGGCAAATAGGCGCGCCGACGCTGTGGCTTGGCGGTTGGGCCGTGTTGGCGCTGGTGGGCGTCGAACAGGCCTGGAACCTCACGTTGCCCCCGGCAGCGTTGGGCCTGGCCGCCACTGTCGGGGCGGCGTGCTCCTTGCTGTTGGCGTTCGGCCTGTTGGTGATGGAGCGCCATCTGACCCAGGAAAACCCCGCGCAATGGCCTGAAGCTGCCGCGTTGGCGCAATTGACGCGTGTGGCGATCATCAGCCTGGTACTCGGTGCCTTTTGTCTGTTGTTTGCCGATGAAACGTCGATATGGCCCGTACGCCTGGCGGTATTGATCGGACTGCTGCCGGGGTTGGTGGCAGCAGAACTGTTGCTGCGCACGGTGTTGTCATTGTTCAGCCCGCGCCGCGAACGCCTGGAACCGGAGCTGCTGGCGCGCAGTTTTGTCGCTGACATGTTGCGCTGGCCACCACAGCCATTGCTGGCGCTGCAGCACGAATTGCATAACCGCTTCGGCATCGATCTGCGGCAGATCTGGGCCTTCACTTACATGCGTCGGGCGTTCCTGCCGGTGTTGGCGGTGGTTGCGCTCGTTGGCTGGTCGCTGACTGGCATTCACGAAATTGCGCTGCAAGGGCGTGGCATCTACGAACGATTCGGCAAGCCGGTGGAGGTGTTTGGCCCAGGTTTGCATATGGGGTTGCCGTGGCCATTGGGCCGTGTGTTGAGCGTCGAGAATGGCGTGGTTCACGAGTTGGCCACCAGTGTTGGCGAAACCTCGGCCCCCGTTCAGACCGACCCCGCTGAAGGCCCGGCCCCGGCGATTGCCAATCGTTTGTGGGACGCCAGCCATGTGAACGACAAATCCCAAGTGATCGCCAGCAGTCGAGCCGACAAGCAGAGCTTTCAAATCGTCAATATGGACGTGCGCTTCGTCTATCGCATCGGTCTGAGCGATGAGGCGGCGTTGGCCGCGACCTATAACAGTGCCGATGTGCCGATGTTGATTCGCAGCACCGCCAGCCGAATTCTGGTTCACGACTTCGCCTCGCGCACCCTCGACGGTTTGCTGGGCGAGGACAGGGTAGGGCTGGCTGAAGAAATCGGTCGCGCCGTCCAGGCTGACTTGCAAAAACTCGACAGCGGCGTGGAAATTCTCGCCACGGTGGTCGAGGCGATTCACCCTCCGGCCGGTGCAGCCAACGCCTATCACGGTGTGCAAGCGGCGCAGATTGCTGCGCAAGCCTTGATCGCCCGTGAACGCGGCGCCGCTGCCGAGGCCACCAACCTGGCGCAGTTGCAGGCCAGTATCGCCCGCGATCAAGCGACGGCCAGTGCGCGGGAAATCAATGCTGGCGCCCAGGCAGCGGACCTGAAATTCAATGCCGAGCGAAAAGCCTATGCCAGCGCTGGCCAAGCCTTTGTGCTGGAGCAGTATTTCAGTCAGTTGTCCCAGGGTTTGGCCAACGCCAAATTGCTGGTTCTCGATCATCGTCTGGGCGGCAGCAGCAACGCGCCGACCATCGACCTCCGTACTTTCACGCTGCCGGTTGACCCTGCGCCGTCGCGTAAAACCGCTCAGCCAGGAGCTGCCAATTGAGCCAGTCCCATACGCACGATCACGATGACCACAGCAGCCACGACCACGGCCATGGCGGGCATCACCACCACGGCCATCACCATCATGGCGATCCTCAGGAGGCCGGACCGTTTCCATGGCGCCGTATGGGGTGGGCTGCTTTGTTGGTCGCATTTGCTGTCGCTGCCGCGAGCCTGGTGCAGGTGCGTTCGGGTGAGGCTACGGTGATCACGCGCTTCGGCAATCCTTCACGGGTTTTGCTGGAGCCGGGGCTGAGCTGGCGCTGGCCGGCGCCGTTCGAGGCGGCGATCCCGGTGGATCTGCGGCTGCGCACCACCTCCAGCGGTTTACAGGACGTGGGCACGCGGGACGGTTTGCGCATCATCGTTCAGGCCTACGTGGCGTGGCAGGTACAGGGCGATCCGGACAATGTGCAACGCTTTATGCGTGCAGTGCAGAACCAGCCCGATGAAGCAGCGCGGCAGATTCGCACCTTTGTCGGTTCTGCACTGGAGACCACCGCCAGCAGTTTTGATCTGGCGAACTTGGTGAATACCGATGCCAGCCAGGTGCGCATCGCCGATTTCGAAGCGCAACTGCGCAAGCAAATCGATCAACAGCTGCTCACCACTTATGGCGTGCGTGTGGTGCAGGTCGGTATCGAGAGGTTGACGTTGCCATCGGTGACGCTCACCGCGACCGTCGACCGGATGCGTGCCGAGCGTGAAACTATCGCCACTGAACGCACGGCCATCGGCAAGCGTGAAGCTGCACAAATTCGTTCCGCCGCCGAGCGTGATGCGCGGATCGTGCAGGCAGATGCCACAGTGAAAGCCGCGGATATTGAAGCGCAATCACGCGTCGAAGCGGCACAGATTTATGGTCGTGCCTACGCGGGATCGCCGCAGCTCTACAACCTGCTGCGCTCGCTCGACACCTTGGGCACGGTGGTGACACCGGGGACCAAACTGATTCTGCGCACCGATGCTGCACCGTTCCGGGTGTTGGTTGACGGTCCGCCGAACCTCGAAAACAAGTCCGGATCGCAGCCATGAGTTTAGTTCCACGTGGAACAAATGAGTTGAGCAGTCCCTGGATTCAGGCCGGGCGTTTGGCGTTTATTGCCCTATACGCGGTGACGGTGTTGGCGGCGTTGGTGTGGGCGTTTTCCAATGTGCGGCAGATTGATCCACAAAATCGCGCAGTCGTTTTGCATTTCGGCGCGTTGGATCGCATTCAGAATGCAGGGTTGTTACTGGCCTGGCCGCAACCGTTCGAGCAGGTGATTTTGTTGCCGGCGGCGGATCGAGTGATCGAGCGTCGAGTGGAAGGCCTGCTGCGCAGTGGTGCCGCGATACAGGCAGATCGCGTGGCCAGTTTTGCCACGCCGATCAGCGATGCCCTCGCAGGCTCCGGCTATCTGTTAACGGGGGATGCCGGGGTGGTGCAACTCGATGTGCGGGTTTTCTACAAAGTCACTGAGCCCCATGCATTCGTGCTTCAGGGCGAACATGTGTTGCCGGCACTGGATCGGCTGGTAACCCGCAGTGCCGTGGCGCTCACGGCCGCACGGGATCTGGACACCATTCTGGTTGCTCGCCCGGAGTTGATTGGAGCCGATAGCCAGGCGGCAGAAAGACGCGAGCGCCTGCGGGGTGATCTGGTGCAGGGCATCAACCAGCGCTTGGCTGAGCTCACTGCGATAGGGCAGGGTTTGGGGATCGAAGTGGCGCGGGTCGATGTGCAATCGAGTCTGCCCAGTCCTGCGGTCAACGCCTTCAACGCGGTGCTGACGGCTAGCCAGCAAGCCGATAAAGCCGTCGCCAATGCGCGCACCGAAGCCGAGAAGTTGACGCAGACCGCCAACGAGCAAGCCGACCGCACACTGCAGGTGGCTCATGCCCAGGCGAGTGAACGACTGGCCAAAGCGTCGGCTGACACGGCCACTGTGTTGAGCCTGGCCAAGGCTCAACAGCAAGGTACTGACCCGCAAATGCTGCTGCGCATTTATCGCGAGCGGATGCCGAAAATTCTCGGCCAGGCCGGATCGGTCACGACGGTCGATCCCAAAGACGATTCCCGCCTGATCATTCAGGGAGCTGCACAATGACCGCTCAAACCGCCGCCGCACCGAGCCTGTTGTCGTCGACCGAACAGCGCCGCGCCGCGCGCCAGTTGACCCTGGCCATGCTCGCATTGGGCCTTCTCGCGCTGGGTTTGATCTGGCGTTGGCTGGCGCCGCAGCAGAGTGGCGTCAGTCAGCTGTTGCTGGGTTTTGCCTCATTGCTGGTCGCCGTGCCGGTCATGCGCTCGGCCTGGTACAGCCTGCGTTATCCAAGCCTGCATGGCATCACCGATCAATTGATTGCCCTGGCCATGCTGGGTGCCTGGGCCACCGGGGATCTGCTGACGGCAGCCCTGTTGCCGATCATCATGATCTTCGGTCACGTGCTGGAGGAGCGTAGCGTGATCGGTTCCCAGGAAGCGATTCACGCCCTCGGCAAACTGACCCGCAGCCACGCGCGCAAGGTGCAGGCGGACGGCACCATCATCGAAGTCGACAACGGCACGCTCAAGGCCGGCGATCTGGTCGAGGTGCGCGCCGGGGATCGGGTGCCGGCGGATGGCCGGGTGTTAGCCGGCCAGGCCAGTCTGGACACCGCCTCCATTACCGGCGAATCGGTGCCGATGGAGGCGGGTGTCGGCATGTCGGTGTTCGGTGGCGCGATCAACCTCGACGGTCTGCTGCGAATCGAAGTGACCCGCACCGGCCATGAATCGACCCTTGGCAAAGTCATCGCCCTGATGCAAAACGCCGAGCGCTCGAAGCCGCCAATCACCCGTCTGCTGGAGCGTTACGCCGGCAGCTACATGGTGCTGGTATTGCTGCTGGCCGCCGTGACCTGGTTCATCACCAACAATGCCCAAGCGATGCTCGCGGTGTTGGTGGCCGCCTGTCCTTGTGCGTTGGTGCTGTCGGCACCGGCCACGGCGATTGCCGGGGTGGCCGTGGCAGCGCGGCACGGGATTTTGATCCGCAGCTCTGCGTTCCTTGAAGAGTTGGCGGACCTGACTTCGCTGGTGGTGGACAAGACCGGGACGCTGACCTTCGGCACCTTGCGCCTGCAATCCATCGACAGTCCGCTGGAGGATCGCAGCCATGTCCTGAAGCTCGCCGCCAGCCTCGGCTCGGCCAGCAGTCACCCGGTCAGCCGTGCGCTCGCGGGGTTGGTGACCCAGGAACATTTCCTGCTGCTTTCTGACATTCATGAACGCCAGGGCCTGGGCGTGGTGGCGATGACCGGGCAGGGCGAAGCGGCGCTCGGCCGGCCAGAGTTGTTTGCGCAACTGGGCATCAGCACAACGGCGGTTCCCGATCACGACGGTCCGATTGCAGGGCTGGCGCTCAACGGCGAGTTTCTTGCCTGGCTGTTGCTGGCCGACAGCGTCAAACCCGAGGCGCAGTTTGCCTTGGGTGAGTTGCGTGAACTGGGTCTGGGTCGCCAGCTGTTGCTCACGGGGGACCGCCATAGCGTCGCGCAGACACTCGCCCGGGATGTCGGGATCAGTGACGTCGAAGCGCAAGCCCTGCCCGAAGACAAACTGAACCGCGTGCTCAAGGAAATCGACAGCGGCTTTCGGCCGATGGTGGTCGGCGATGGCATCAACGACTCCCTGGCCCTCAAGGCTGGCGTGGTGGGTGTCGCCATGGGCGCCGGCGGCGCAGACATCGCCCTGGCATCGGCTGACATCGTGTTGATCGGCAGTGACCTGCGTCGCCTCGGCACCTGCGTGCGCCTGAGTCGTCAGTGCCGTCAGACGTTGCAGGTCAATGTGATTATCGGACTGGGCTGGACCCTGGCCATTGTGGCCTTCGCCGCGTTCGGCTGGCTCGGCGCTGCCGGGGCGATGATTGCGGCGTTGTTGCATAACCTCAGCACCTTGCTGGTGTTGGGTAATGCCGGTCGTTTGCTGCGGTTCCAGGAGCCGTTGCTCAAACTCAAGGATGAAGCCTGAAAGCGAATGCTCTAAACCGGGTAATCACGGGGCTTTAACTTTTTAGAACTGTGCGCGTACTTTGTAGTCATTGGAGATGAGGGCACATCATTTTGTGTGTTCGCGGCGGCCGGTATGGGCGTCGCGAAACATTGAAAAAGGCTATTAATTCGATAGCCAGCTATTTTTCAAAGATGGTCTACCCTCTGTTTAGACGTCTGAAACAAGGGAGATTCTCCATGCTCGCGCATCTTCCACCGGCCTTACAGAATCTGCAATTGCCGCTTCGCCTGAGACTCTGGGATGGCCATGAATTCAATCTGGGGCCAACGCCCAGCGTCACGATTGTGGTCAAGGACCCACAAATGGTCTCCCAGTTTACCCATCCAAGCCTGGATGCCCTGGGCGCTGCATTTGTCGAAGGCAAACTGGAACTCGAAGGCTCCATCGGCGATGTGATCCGCGTCTGCGATGAATGGAGCCAGGCGTTGCTGGATGAAGGCGAAGGCAATCAGCCGGTTCGTAGCGCCCACGACAAAGAAATGGACGCCAAGGCGATTTCCTACCACTACGACCTTTCCAACGCGTTCTATCAGCTGTGGCTCGACAGTGACATGGCGTATTCCTGCGCTTACTTCGAGACCGGCAGCGAAACCCTCGAACAAGCCCAGCAAGCCAAGTTCCGTCATCTGTGCCGTAAGCTGCGCCTGCAGCCCGGCGAATACCTGCTGGATGTGGGTTGTGGGTGGGGCGGATTGGCGCGTTTTGCGGCGCGGGAATTTGGCGCGAAAGTGTTCGGTATCACCCTCAGCAAGGAGCAGTTGGCCCTGGCCCGGGAACGTGTAAAAGCGGAGGGCCTGGACGACCTGGTCGAACTGCAACTGCTCGACTATCGAGATCTGCCGCAGGATGGCCGTTTCGACAAAGTTGTCAGCGTCGGCATGTTCGAACACGTTGGCCACGCCAATCTTGCCGAGTACTGCAAGACCCTGTTCGGCGCGGTGAAAGAGGGCGGCCTGGTGATGAACCACGGGATCACCGCCAAATACACCGATGGCCGGCCGGTGGGGCGCGGTGCCGGTGATTTCATCGGGAAATATGTGTTCCCCAACGGCGAGCTGCCGCACCTGTCGATGATCTCCGCCGAGATCAGTGAGGCCGGGCTGGAAATCGTCGATGTCGAAAGTTTGCGCCTGCACTATGCGCGCACCCTGGATCACTGGAGCGAACGCCTGGAGGATAACCTCGAAGCGGCGTCCAGACTGGTGCCTGAGCACGTGCTGCGGATCTGGCGGCTGTATCTGGCCGGATGCGCTTATGCGTTCGCCCGGGGCTGGATCAACCTGCACCAGATTCTTGCGGTGAAGGCCCACGCCGATGGCAGTCATGAACTGCCGTGGACCCGTGACGACATCTACCTCTAGAGAATCGGTGAAATCAGCCGGGCGACCCGCATGCCGACCTGCTGCAGGCGGTGGGTCTCCCGGCCTTCTTCTTTGGCGATTTCGTGGGCGTTGGCGAAGTCATCGTTGAGCATCAACTCCACCTCGGCGGCAAACGCGCGGTCGACGGTCAGTAGCATTACTTCGAAATTCAGCCGGAACGAACGGTTGTCCATGTTGGCGCTGCCAATGGCGCTGATTTCGCTGTCGACCAACACCACTTTCTGATGCAGGAATCCGGGCTCGTAACGGAACACCCGCACTCCGGCGCGCACCGCTTCGAAGGCATAGAGACTGGAGGCGGCGTAGACGATGCGGTGGTCAGGTCGTGACGGCAACAGCAGACGCACATCCACACCGCGCAGTACCGCCAGGCGCAAAGCCGCGGACACGGCTTCGTCGGGGATGAAATACGGGCTGGTAATCCATACCCGTTCCGTTGCCGCATGGATGGCTTCGACAAAGAACAGTGAACAGGTTTCGTAGGAATCTGCCGGACCGCTGGCGAGCAACTGGCACAGCACGCCGTCTTCCGGATAAACCTCGGGCAGGATCAGTGGCGGCAGTGCACGAGCCGCCCAGAACCAGTCTTCAGCGAAAGACTCCTGCATACACGCCACCACTGGCCCGCGCACTTGTACGTGGGTATCGCGCCATGGTGCCAGGGGCGGCTTCTCGCCCATGTACTCGTCACCGACGTTGTGGCCGCCGACGAAGCCCAGAATGCCGTCTACCACCACGATCTTGCGGTGGTTGCGGAAGTTCACCTGAAAGCGATTGAGCCAGCCACTGCGGGTGGCGAAGGCTTTGACCTCGACCCCGCCATCACGCAAGGCCTGCAGATAGCCGTGGGGTAGGGAGTGGCTGCCGATTCGGTCATACAACAGGTAAATCGCCACGCCTTCGGTGGCTTTCTTTAACAACAGGGTTTGCAGGCGTTGGCCGAGGCGGTCATCGTGAACGATAAAAAACTGGATCAGCACGGCTTCTTTCGCCTGGCTGATGGCATCGAAAATGGCGTCGAATGTCTGCTGGCCGTTGATCAACAATCGCATCTCGTTATTGGCCAGGCATGGCATGTGTCCCAGTTTCGGCAGCGCTCTGAGTGAGGCATATGCCGAGGAAGCGCGGGCGGTGAGTGCTTCTTCCACCCAGGGTCGCCAGTTGAGTTCGGAGATGGCCTTGCGCATTTCCTCGTTGGCCTGCCGCCGGGCCTTGATGTAGCCATCGAACGTGCTGCGGCCGAACACCAGGTACGGGATCAGCGTGAAGTAGGGGATGAAAAACAACGACAGGGCCCAGGCAATCGCACCTTGGGCGGTACGAACAGTCAGCACGGCATGTATGGCCGCGATCATGCCCAGCGAGTGCAGCAGGGCGATGGTGTAACCGAAAATATGCGGTCCGAAATAATCCATGGGGCTGCCTTGCTCCTGAAGATTCAGTGCTTAACAGACCATGTTCCGTGCAGAATGTCGCTAATTAATTGGCCCATGAACCGAAGCCGGCGGCTGACGTCTAACGGCCACTACTGATCAGGAGTTACTCGATGAACGTTCGTCTGCTGGGTTTGGCCATGGCACTGGGTTTGGCACTTCCTGTGGCGGCTCACGCGCAAATGCTGCAACCAGGATTGTGGGAGCTGACCACGAGCAACATGAAGGTCGATGAGCAGAATATGCCGGACCTGCAATTGATCCTCGGTCAGCTCCAGAGCCAGATGACCCCTGAGCAGCGTGCACAGCTGGAAAAACAGGGCATCACCATGGGCGGCAAAGGGATCCGGGCGTGCCTGACCCCGGAACAGGTCAAGACCGACAACATTCCGCTGACCGATCCGCAGTCGGGCTGCAAGCAGGAAATCACCGACCGCTCCGGCAATCAGTGGAAATTCCGTTTCAGCTGCCCTAAAGCCCAGGGGGCGGGCGTGGCGACATTCCTTAGTGATCGCGAATTCACCACCAAGGTCAACGGGACGTTCAACGCTACCGGCATTCAGCAGAAGGGCAGCCTCGAATCCCGCGCTGTCTGGTTGGGGCAGGATTGCGGCACTGTGAAGCCAAGAGCTTAAAAGCTTCGCGAGCAAGCCCGCTCCCACATTTGATCTATGGTGTTCACGAAACCAATGTGGGAGCGGGCTTGCTCGCGAAGGCGTCCATCCAGCGTCCCTAGATCCCCGGCCGACTCAACCACTCACACGCCGCCTCGACAGCCATCCGGCCAAAATCCTCCCCGGAGCGACTGCGCACACTGACAAATCCGCCCGCCTGTTCTTTTTCGCCCACCACTACCAGGTACGGCACGGTCCGGCTGTGCTGGCGAATCTTATAGTGGACCTTTTCGCTTCGCAGGTCGGCCCGGGCGCGCACGCCCCTTTGGCGCAAGGATTCGGTTACCGCTTGTGCATAAGTCGCCTGGCGGTCATCCATGCTCACGACGACCACGTGGGGTGGAACGCGCCAGTGTTGCAGCTCCTGATGGTTCGACCAGCAGGTGCCGTAGATCCGTTGTTGCAACGTGCCGCTGATGTGATCGAGGGTAAACGCCTGCAGGACTTTAGTGGTGGGGACATGCGGCCCGAGGCTCGGGTACTCGGTGTCTCCCAGACGGTACAGTGACACCTCTTCGCGTGGTGGCCGACGACGGATCGAGTGATTGGTTGCTGCCAGTGACTGCATGCGCGCTTCGATAAGGGGCAGGTCTGCCGGGGTCAGCGGTTGCTCGACTGCAAACTCGTAAAAGAAGCCATCGCCCAACTCCTTTCCCGCGCGCATTTGCGCATGTGGGTGAAGTTGCTTGATCGCCATGGCCAGCATCAATGCACAGGAGCGGCGCAGGATCTCCAGGCCGTCCGGCTCCCGGGGGGTGACAATGCTGACCCGGGCATCCGCCTCGATCATGTATTCGCAGTCCACCAGTACACCATTGACTCGACCCGCTACGGCCGCGCTGGCCAGTTCGGAGCCGATGCTGGCAGCTAACTCGTGCACGGAGAGCGGTTGGTCGTACTCACGCAATGAACCATCGGGCAGGGTGATCTGGATCATGGTCGGCGTACTCACGTGCTTCTTACGAGCGTTATTGCATAAACCGTAGGCGCAAATCCTGGCAGCTGTCATTACGACGTTTGTCGTGCCAGGAAAATTGCCCCGACACGATCACGGTGCTGATGCTGTGCCGAAAGCTCCGGCGGGCGAAGGGGGCGGCCGCATTGCGGCCGGATTGGTTGCGTGGAAACGGCAACGCCGCCAGGCTCGGGTTTGATCAGCGCCAGATCTGCCCAATAGCCGTCTCGAAGATAACCGTGATCGGGAATGGCGAATAGGTCGGCGTGGGGTTCTTGCAGATCATGGCTTGCTCAACGCGTTGTACAGGGTGTTGAGGTTGTACTCGAACAACCCGGTGAAGGTGCTGGCCGGACCGCTCGCCGCAAGGGCATCGGAATACAACGTGCCCCCGATCTGCGCGCCGCTTTCATCGGCGATCTGCTTGAGCAGGCGGGCGTCCTTGATGTTTTCCATGAACACGGCTTTGACCTTGGCCTGACGAATCTGGGTGATCAGTGCGGCCACCTCGGCGGCTGAAGGTTCGCGCTCGGTGGACAGGCCTTGAGGCGCCATGAAGTCGATACCGTAGGCTTGGCCGAGATAACCGAAGGCGTCATGGGACGTCACGATCTTGCGGTTGCCCGGTGGCAGTGAGCCGAGTTTGGCCTTGGCTTCGGCGAGCAAGGCGTAGACCTGTTTCAGGTACACCTGGCTGTTGCGCTCATAGTCGGCGGTGTTCGCCGGGTCAGCGGCGATCAGCGCCTTGGTGATGTTGGCGATATACAGCTCGGCGTTCGCCAGGTTATGCCAGGCATGCGGGTCGGGAACGGTTTCGCCGTCTTCATCCAGGCTACGCGGTATGACACCGTGGCTCGCGCTGATGACCGGCGCTTTGGTCTCGGTGCTCGTCACCAGGCGATCCAGCCAGGGCTCGAAACCCAAGCCATTCTTGATGATGAGTTTGGCATTGAGCAGCGCCTTGGCGTCGTCCGGTGTCGGCTCGTACGTGTGGGCATCCGCGTCCGGGCCGACCATGTTGGTGATCTGGATATGATCCTTGCCGACCTGTCGGGTCATGTCGGCGAGGATGCTGAAGCTGGTGACCACCTGTAGTTTTTCGGCGGCAGACAGCGACATCGACACCATCAAAATGAACAGCACGAGTAAAGCGCGCATCGGGTAACACCTCATTGGGATGTGAGCAAAGGTGGGCGGCGCAGCAAACCGTGCACCGGCCCGAACACCACGGACAACAGATACCAGCCGCCCGCCACCAGCACGATTGCCGGGCCACTGGGCAGTGAGTAGTGGAACGAGATCAACAGACCGAGCCACACCGAGATGCTGCCGAGCAAGGCCGCGACGACGATCAGTACTGGCAAGCGGCGGCTCCAGAAACGCGCGGCGGCGGCGGGCAACATCATCAAGCCGACCACCATCAACGCGCCGATCGCCTGGAAACCGATGACTAGATTCAACACCACCAGCGTCAGGAACACGCCGTGGGCCAACGGGCCGAGTCGGCTGACGGTTTGCAGAAAAAGCGGGTCGAGGGTGTCGAGCAACAATGGTTTGTAGATCAGCACCATGGCAATCAGACTCAGGCCTGACACCCAGAGCATGCCGGTCAAGGTGGGGCCGTCGACCGCCAGCGCCGAGCCAAACAGCAGGTGCAACAGGTCCAGGCGTTTGCCGGCGATGCCAAGAATCAGTACGCCACACGCCAGGGAAATCGGGTAAATCGCCGCGAGGCTGGCATCCTCCCGCAGGCCGGTGCGTCGCGTAATCCAGGCAGCGAGGCCCGCCATACTAAGGCCGGCGCCGAGGCCGCCAATGGTCAATGCCGGGAGGCTCAACCCGGCAAACCAGAAGCCTAAAGCCGCACCGGGAAGAATGCCGTGGGCGACGGCATCGCCGATCAGGCTCATGCGCCTGAGGATCAGAAACACCCCCAGCGGGGCTGTGCTGCACGCCAACACCAAACCACCGAGCAGCGCCCGACGCATGAAGACGAATTCGTGGAACGGTTGCCAAAGATGCGCAGCAGCGGTCATCAGGTCACCTGCGCTTGTGGTTGTTGGCGGATCAGTTCGGTGCTCTGACCGAGTACGCAACCGCTGCTTTTGATCAGCAATGTTTGTGGGATGTGCTCGCGGACAGCCGCGAGGTCATGGCTCACGACCATCAGCGTCCGGCCTTCGAGGTGCCATTCGTGCAGGTGCTTCCAGAGCAATGCCTGGCCGAGTTCATCGAGGGCCGCGTGGGGTTCGTCGAGTAACAGCAAGGACGCTTCGGTCAGGCTCAAGCGGGCGAGCAAGGCACGTTGCAATTCACCGCCGGAGAGCGCCATCAGCGGCCGATCTTCCAGGCCGTTCAGGCACCAGTTTTCGAGGACGGTTTTCAGTCGTTGGCTGCGGATTTCCGGCGACTGTTTGTTGCCCCAAAAACCGGCGGCGACCAATGCCTGAAGACTGATCGGGAATTGCCTGTCGAGGTGTTGTTGCTGGGGCAGAAACGACACTCCGCCCTTCAGTGGAACGCTCAGTCGCACCTTTCCGGCCAGCGGTTTTTGCAAGCCGGCGATGACCTTCAGCAGGCTGCTTTTACCGCAACCGTTCGCGCCGATGATGGCGGTCAGGCTGCCCTTCGTCAGTTCGAGGTCCAGCGCCGGCGTGAGTGGCTGACCCGGTGCACCCCAGCGCAATGCGTGGCAACCAATCATGCGATCTCCCAGTTGAAACGGCTTTCGGCCACGGCGTCATGAGCGTGCAGGCTTTCGGCGTGGATGACACGAATGTGGAAGGCATTGATGCCGGTGGAGCGTTTCAGGGCCAGATTCAAACGGCGTGCGGCGTCTTCGCAGAACATCAGGTTCTGACCATTGGCCAGGGCGAAAGCTTGTTCGTCGGCGCGTTTTACCGCTGTTTGAACGGCTGTGCCGAGTGCGGCTTCGACGTCATTGATGACTTCGATCAGAGGCAACTCATCCAAAAAATCAGCCAGACGTACGCGCAACTTTGCGCTGCTGCGTTGGCTGTGAGGTGTGGCGACGATGCCACTTGTGGAGCCGAGCCACGCTAAAACGTCGGCGTGTTGCAGTGACTTGTTGGCGAAATCATCGGCGAACTGTTGCTGAATCAACTGTCGAGAGAGGGCCGCGGAACATGGACAGGTTGAGGAATAAGGCACGTCGATTTTTAGTTCCACGTGGAACATCGCGTTTTTCAAACGCGCTTCGATGCTCATCGGATAGCTTTTCCAGCCAGACAGTGGACTGATCAACGCCGGCCTTTTCAGCAACAAATCGGCGTGAATGGTTAAGTGAGCACTGCCGGAAAGCCCTTCATGGCTCTCAAGAAAACGCTGCAAAACCCTGCGCAATAAAGCAGGTGAAAGGCTTTCCTGCTCCAGTAATTCAAGCGCCAGATAGAGCCGTGACATGTGAATGCCGCGAGCGTTGCCATCGTCGAGACTCACGCCAGCATCGGCCTTTGCATTCAGTCGTTGGCCGTCAAACAAAACAGGAAGAGCAATGCCGCACATGCCCACCCACTCCAGTGGCAGGGCTTGGCGTGAGGCCTGCGCGGCGATATCCGGCAGAGTCAGCGCATTCATGAGCAGGTCCATCGTGGGAGTTGATTTGGCATGTTATAGTATAACAATAAAATCAACGATGCCTTTTTCATGAACAGGCTTTCATCATGCACGACGCCACTTGCTCAACTTGATTCTGGCCAGCGCCGCATTGGTGCGTCGGCTACGCAAATTCGAAGAAAAAAAGGCAGGCCTAACAGCCGGCGATCCGGCTGCAGGTGAATTTGGCGCTGCTGCCGCCGGAGCTGGAAAACCGGTTGATCGTGGTCCAGCCGACGCGCTGGTTGTAGCCAACCCAAGCCTCGCCATCGGACGCGATGCCGGTGAAAAACGTAAGCTGACCGTAGCGGCTGTTGGTCTGCACCCAATAGCGTTTTCCGGCCATTTCGAATCCCCGCAGATAGATTGTGCTTCCGGCGGTGTTGACGCTGTAGGCGTTGCCATCCGCATCCACGCAGGCCAGCAGGTTCGCGCTTCGGGTGCACCTGGCCAGGCTCGGGGCCTGTGCCAGCGCGTCGGCAGCAGCCAGCAGGGAAAGCATTATCAACGCAGGTTTCAGGGCGTTGCGCATGGGGATTCTCACGGAGGGGATGCATTTAGCATCGTGTCCTTTGCCCGGTTGGGCAAGAGGGGATGGCTTATTTGTGTTGTTATACTATAACATCAAAATAAGCCCGACATAGCGACCGGGCATCCCTGTGAGGAATATGCAGATGTCCAATCGACTCCCCGTGACCGTTCTCTCCGGCTTTCTTGGTGCCGGAAAAAGTACACTTCTTAATTACATACTACGTAATCGCAATGGCTTGCGGGTTGCAGTCATCGTCAACGATATGAGCGAAATCAACGTCGATGGCACCGAAGTCCAGCGTGATGTCAGCCTGAATCGGGCTGAAGAGCGGTTGGTGGAAATGAGCAACGGGTGTATTTGCTGTACGTTACGTGAAGATTTGCTGGAGGAAGTGAGTCAACTCGCCAGGGATGGCCGCTTCGACTATCTGCTGATCGAATCCACCGGTATTTCCGAACCGCTGCCAGTGGCGGAGACCTTTACCTTCCGCGATGAAAACGGCCAGAGCCTCAGCGACATCGCACGTCTCGACACCATGGTCACGGTGGTCGATGGCATGAATTTCCTGCTCGATTACCAGGCTGCCGAAAGTCTGGCTTCCCGAGGAGAAACGCTTGGGGAAGAGGACGAGCGTTCGATTACCGATCTGTTGATTGAACAGGTGGAGTTCGCCGATGTGATTTTGCTCAGCAAGATCGATTTGATCAGCAGCTACGAACGCGAGGAGCTGATTGCCATCCTTGAACGGCTCAACGCCCGGGCAGAAATCATTCCGATGGCGATGGGCGAAATCCCTTTGAATAAAATTCTCGACACCGGTCGTTTTGACTTCGAAAAGGCTGCCCAGGCACCGGGATGGTTGCAGGAACTGCGTGGCGAACACGTATCGGAAACCGAAGAGTACGGCATTGCTTCCAGCGCCTACCGGGCACGCCGACCGTTTCATCCGCAGCGCTTCTTCAACTTCATCGACGGCTCTTGGGACAACGGCAAACTGCTGCGCTCCAAGGGCTTTTTCTGGCTGGCAAGCAAGCACATGGACGCCGGCAGCTGGTCCCAGGCCGGAGGTATGATGCGCTATGGTTTTGCCGGGCGCTGGTGGCGTTTCGTACCGAAAAACCAATGGCCGCAGGATGCGGAAAGTACCGCCGGGATCATGAAAAACTGGACTGCCGACAGCGGGGACTGTCGCCAGGAGCTGGTATTCATCGGCCAGAACATCGACTTCACGCAGCTCGCGGCCGAGCTGGACGCCTGCCTGCTGACCGATGAGGAAATGGCGCTCGGTGTAGAAGGCTGGCGATTGCTGGCTGATCCCTTCGGCCCTTGGTACGAAGAGGCTGCCTGAGCCTTTACGGAAGCTTCAAGGCTTGAGCCAGGTGCCCTGGCTCTGGGCCTCGCAGTACGGCTGTAAATACGCCACGTCGGTGGCAACGCCGTAATAGTGAATATCTTGCCGGTAGGGCATATTGGCGACTTGGGCGTTGCTGCAGATACCAAATGCGCCGCCGGGGCATTGGTCGACATACTTCACTTCGACTTTCTGCCCCGCCAGGTTCGGCTGGCAGAAACCATCGGCGAAGAGCTTTGGCGGGATGCTGCGATTCTGCTGGCAAACCTGGACGTCAAGCCGCTCGGCCTGGCTGTGAACCACACACGCCTGGGCCAGCGCCTCGCCTGAAACGAGTGCCAGGAGCAACGACAAGCCAATCAACCGCATCCATCACCTCCTCAGAAACCATCGACCATGCTGCAGAATATCCCCACTCATGTCATTGCCGGCCCGTTGGGCGCCGGCAAGACCAGCCTGATCAAGCACTTGCTGGCGCAGCGCCCGGCCGGCGAGCGGTGGGCGGTATTGATCAACGAGTTCGGCCAGATCGGTCTCGACGCTGCGCTACTGACCCGGGACGCCGATGGTATCGCACTGGGCGAAGTGGCCGGGGGCTGCTTGTGTTGCGTCAATGGGGCCCCGTTTCAGATTGGTCTTGGGCGTTTGTTGCGCAAGGCGCAACCGGATCGGCTGTTCATCGAGCCCTCGGGGTTGGGGCATCCGGCGCAGTTGCTCAGGCAATTGAGCGAAGCGCCGTGGCAAGGCGTGTTGGCTGTTCAGCCTTGTGTGCTGGTGCTGGACGCCCAGTCGCTCGCCGCTGGCAAACCGTTGCCGGATGCGCAACAGCAAGCGTTGAGCCATGCGGGATTGTTACTGCTGAACAAATCTGAAGGTCTCGACGAAAACCGCCGCCAGGAAATTGCCGCGCTATTGCCGTCGACTCCCCTGTGCTGGACGCAACAGGCGGTTTTACCCTTGAACGAGTTGCCGGGGTTGAATACCAGAGCGCGGGCAGGTGTGGATAACTTCGTCGTGCCCAAGGGGTTGGCACAGTTGCCGGCCGTCTGGAGCGATCCCGAGTTGCCCATTTGCCTGAGTCAGGAACAGGACGGTGGCTGGAGCATCGGTTGGCGTTGGCATCCAGGCCAGGTGTTTGATGCCGCTCTGGTTGGCCAGTGGCTTGAGTGCCTTGGCTGGAGGCGGGCGAAGCTGGTTATCCACAGTGTCGAAGGGTGGGTCGCGGCGAACGCTGTGGATAACTCGGTACTGGACTGGCAGCCCAGTGAATGGCGACAGGACTCACGTATCGAGCTGATTTTCAGTGAGCCGCAAAATGCAAAACTGTTGCAGGGTGAGCTGGCAGCGTGCCGATCCGAATCGGGTTAATGTGGTTCAAGGCCGCCACTTGGTGTGTTCCTGACGCCACTGGCTCAGCTCGATCACCTCTGCGCGAGGCTTCACCACATCGACCACCGATTCGGTTTCGTCGAATGGGGCCGGGTAGGGCGCCAGCTCAATCTGTGCGCTGTGAGCGCCGAACTGGGTGATGGTGCCGTTGTGGCGGGTTTCGCCGGTTACGGTGAACTCGAAGTTATACACACGGGCCAGGCGTCGCCGACCACTGGCATCCCTGATGAACGCGATTCTTTTCAAGGCCACGTTGCCGTCGAGCAATTCGATCCCTAGTTTGCTGCAATGCTGTTTGACCCGCTCCAGTGCGCGTTCGCGCAAGCCGTGGTTGTGCCATAGCCATGCGCCGGCAGTGGCGAAAAGCATCAGCACGAATATATTTCCAAGGGTCAGCATCAACAGGGTGCTCCAACAAGATAGTGTCAGCTTAACTGTGTCGCTGGTCTGTCGTACAGGCTGCGTTTAGTCGCATACTGCGCGGCTAGAATTTCAATCGTTTTACGGAAATCCACCGCATGAAACGTACTCCGCATTTGCTCGCTATCCAGTCCCACGTGGTATTCGGTCACGCCGGCAACAGTGCCGCGGTTTTCCCGATGCAACGGGTCGGGGTGAATGTCTGGCCGCTCAACACCGTGCAGTTCTCCAATCACACCCAGTACGGTCAGTGGGCCGGTGAAGTGCTGGCGCCGCATCAGATACCTGACCTGGTCGAAGGCATCGCGGCGATTGGCGAGTTGGGCAACTGCGATGCGGTGCTCTCCGGTTACCTCGGCAGTGCGGCCCAGGGCCGGGCGATCCTGACGGGGGTGGCGCGGATCAAGTCGATGAATCCCAAGGCGCTGTACCTGTGTGACCCGGTCATGGGGCATCCGGAGAAGGGCTGCAGTGTTCCGGCGGAAGTCAGTGATTTTCTGCTGGAAGAGGCCGCTGCCGTGGCGGACTTCATGTGCCCGAACCAGCTGGAACTGGACAGTTTCTCCGGGCGCAAGCCGCTATCGCTGTTCGATTGCCTGGCCATGGCGCGTGCATTGCTGGCGCGCGGCCCGAAAGCGGTGCTGGTCAAGCATCTGGACTATCCCGGTAAATCGGCAGAGGTCTTCGAGATGCTGTTGGTGACGGCCGAAGGCAGTTGGCATTTGCAGCGCCCGTTGCTGGCGTTTCCGCGTCAGCCGGTGGGCGTGGGCGATCTGACGTCCGGGCTGTTCCTGGCACGTGTGCTGTTGGGTGACAGCCTGGTGGCCGCCTTCGAGTTCGCGGCGTCGGCGGTGCATGAAGTGCTGCTGGAAACCCAGGCGTGTGCCAGCTACGAGCTGGAACTGGTTCGGGCTCAGGACCGGATTGCCCATCCGCGGGTGCGGTTCGAGGCGACACCAATCAGTCTCTGATTGAGTGTTGAAACCATTCGCGAGCAAGCCCGCTCCCACACTGGATCTATGCAACACCAAAGATCAAATGTGGGAGCGGGCTTGCTCGCGAAGGCTATGTAGAGAACACCATCAACCTGACTGAAAAACTCAGGCGTCGCCCTTGATATCCTGATAACGCTTTTCCAGCTCCTGACGAATCTGCCGGCGCTGTTGGGCCTGCATGTAGCGGCGCTTGTCTTCACTGTTCTGCGGTTGCAGCGGTGGTACCGGTGCAGGTTTACGCTGGTCATCCACGGCGACCATGGTGAAGAAGCAACTGTTGGTGTGGCGCACCGACCGCTCGCGAATGTTCTCGGTCACCACTTTGATGCCCACCTCCATGGAGGTGTTGCCGGTGTAGTTGACGGAGGCGAGAAAGGTCACCAGTTCGCCGACATGGATCGGCTCACGGAAAATGACCTGATCAACCGACAGGGTCACCACATAGCGGCCGGCATAACGGCTGGCGCAGGCGTAGGCCACTTCGTCGAGGTACTTGAGCAGGGTGCCGCCGTGAACATTGCCAGAGAAGTTGGCCATGTCGGGGGTCATCAATACCGTCATCGACAGCTGGGCGTTTCCGGGTTCCATAGCATTCTCACGGGTCAAGGCCAGGTTTGAGGGATGCACCTCTGCGGGTGCCTCAGCGGTTTTTTCAAACCAACAGTTATCGGGACGCCGGGCGCAGAGTCGCCGTCACGCCGGATCGATCTGTTTCCATATATTGCACCGCCTTTCTGCCAGAAGTCGCGGTGTTACCCTGCAAAAAAGCCCTGCCTCAAGGGCATTTCCTACGCGAAATTCCGATTTTTGTTCTGCTCGATCAGACTTTTCATGCGTCCGGGGATCGAGCAATGCCAGCCAGGGAGTCTCACGCCGTGCATGCCATCAGTTTCATTCAGGATCTGGCAGTGATCATGTTGATCGCAGGTGTGGTGACGGTGATTTTCCATCGCCTGAAACAACCGGTGGTGCTGGGCTACATCGTCGCCGGTTTCATCATTGGCCCGCACACCCCGCCATTCGGCCTGATCCATGACGAAGAAACCATCAAGACCCTGGCCGAACTCGGGGTGATATTCCTGATGTTCTGCCTGGGCCTGGAGTTCAGCCTGCGCAAGCTGTTCAAGGTCGGTGCGACGGCATTCATTGCGGCGTTCCTGGAAATCGTGCTGATGATCTGGATCGGCTACGAGATTGGTCGCTGGTTCGACTGGAACACCATGGATTCATTGTTCCTCGGCGCGATTCTGGCGATCTCCTCGACCACCATCATCGTCAAGGCGCTCAACGATCTGAAGCTGAAGAACGAGCGATTTGCACAGCTGATATTCGGTGTGCTGATCGTCGAAGACATCCTGGGCATTGGCATCATCGCACTGCTGTCCAGCATCGCCGTCAGCGGTACGGTCAGTTCCGGTGAAGTGTTCTCCACAGTCGGCAAGCTATCGCTGTTCATGATCGTCGCATTGGTCATCGGTATTCTGATGGTGCCGCGGTTGCTGGCCTACGTGGCCAGATTCGACAGCAACGAAATGCTGCTGATTACCGTGCTGGGCCTGTGTTTTGGCTTCTGTCTGCTGGTGGTCAAGCTTGAATACAGCATGGTCCTCGGGGCATTCCTGATTGGCGCGATCATGGCAGAATCCCGGCAGTTGCTGAAAATTGAGCGCTTGATTGAGCCGGTTCGCGATCTTTTCAGTGCGATTTTCTTTGTGGCCATCGGGCTGATGCTCAATCCGGCGATCCTGCTTCAATACGCGTGGCCAATCGCCGTAATCACCGTAGCCGTGGTGCTTGGCAAGATGCTGTCCTGTGGCCTTGGTGCATTTATCGCCGGCAATGACGGACGCACCTCACTGCGGGTCGGGATGGGTCTTTCACAGATTGGCGAATTCTCTTTCATCATCGCGGCACTGGGCATGACGTTGCAGGTCACCAGCAACTTTTTATACCCCGTGGCCGTGGCTGTTTCGGTGATCACGACCTTGCTGACGCCTTATTTGATCCGCGCGGCCGATCCATTGTCGATCAAGCTCGCCGGCGTCATGCCGGAGCGCCTGGGACGGGTGTTGGGGATGTACGGCGAATGGCTGCGAAGCATCCAGCCTCAGGGTGAGGGGGCATTGCTGGCATCGATGATCAGAAGGATTTTGCTGCAGGTCGGGGTCAACCTGGCATTGGTGATCGCGATCTTCCTCTCGGGCGCGTTCTTCGCCGAGCGCATGTCGGCTTACTTGCAAGGCTGGATCAGCGACCCGAGCTGGCAGAAGGCATTGATCTGGGGTGGGGCGCTGTTGCTGTCGCTACCTTTTTTGATTGCGGCGTATCGCAAGCTAAAAGCATTGTCGATGTTGCTGGCGGAAATGGGGGTGAAGCCGGAAATGGCCGGGCGCCACACGCAGCGAGTGCGCCGCGTGATCGCCGAAGTGATCCCGATCCTGTCGCTGCTGGTGATCTTTTTGCTGTTGGCAGCCTTGTCGGCCAGTATTCTGCCGACCAACAAGTTGCTGGTGCTGATCGCCATCGTCGCGGCCGCCGTGGCGGCATTGCTGTGGCGCTGGTTCATTCGTGTGCATACGCGGATGCAGGTGGCGTTGCTGGAAACCCTCGACAATCACAAGGAGTCGTCCGGGCATTGACCACCCTGCGGTGTTGACTGGATCAGCTTTCCAGCCAGACGTCCCGCGCCCAGTGCCACACGGACTCCCAGGTTTCTTCGGCGATCAACTCTTCTTCGGCCTGCCAAAACACCACGGTGCCGTCCTCTTCGACCAGGTAGTAGTCATCACCGACCTGGCAGATAGGAATCATGCTGCGATCGACGCCAGCGTCCCAGGCGTTGGCGGCAACGTCGGGCAGGTAGGTGTGAGATTGCGGGTCGGTGACGGTGACCGGTTCCAGGCTTCCGTAGACCACGTCGCTGACAGTCAGCAGAAACTCTCTGAAGACGAACGGAATGTCGATGAACAGTTGTTCTTCGATTTCGACCAGCAGGTCTTCGTCGGGCAACTCCAAGGGGACCGGTACCGGTTCGTTCGCTTCACGCAGTTGTTCGATGATTTCTTCCACGTCCGGGATCCTCTTGCTTGTATGGCGCGGTTTATATGGGGCGGTTTATACAGTAGCTCGCTATAGATGCAACCGCGAAATAGAAAACCCCAGCCAGGGCTGGGGTTTTTATTACAGCAAGTGAAACGCGGAGGAGGATCAGCCGTTCTGGCGGATACCGGCCACCAGCCAAGGCTGGTTTTCACCCTGTGTACGTTCCATGTTCCAGCTTTCGCTGAAGACTTCGCCCTGGTCGAAACGCGAGGTTTTCGACACGCCAGTGAAGGTCAGGGTGGCGATGGTCTTGTCGGCGCGATCGTCCACACCGTCCAGCTGTACATTGAGGTTATCAATGTAGGTGGACTGGAAACCGTCACCCAGGTCAGCCCGCTCACGCTTGAGGAACTCCAGCATTTGCGGGGTCACGAACTCGGCGATCTTGTCCATTTCATTGGCGTCCCAGTGCTGTTGCAGGGACTGGAAGTGATTGCGCGCCGCTTCGACGAAGTTGCTTTCGTTGAACCAGGCTGGAGCATTGATCACCGGACGAGCGGCAACAGGCGCTGCCGAACCACCGAAGATCGAACCGCCGGCCGGCTTCTGTTCGAACACTTCTCGTTGCATCGGCGCGTGGCCGGCCGGAGCGTAATGCTCTTGCTGCTTGCGACGACGGGCGGCGATAAAGCGGAAGACCAGGAACGCAATGACGGCCATGATCAGGATGTCGAGCATCTGCATGCCCTGGAAGCCGTCACCCATGAACATGGATGCCAGCAAGCCACCGGCCGCGATACCGGCCAGAGGGCCGAGCCAGCGCGAAGCGCCACCGGCCTTGGCAGCGGCGCCAGCGGCACCGGCAGCACCAGCGGTCGCCGCAGCGCCGCCCATGCCTGGGGAAGAAGGAGCCATCTGGCTGGTCTGGTGCGTCGGCGCAGCACCTGCGCTTTTGCCACCACCGAAGCGCTTGGCGGCATTGACGTCGAGACTCATCGTCAGGCCGATGCACAACGCCATGGCGATGCTAAGAAAACGTTTCATAAAGGGAATTCCCATTTGTGGAAGGCACGCGCGCCATGTTGCACAGCTGAAGTGTTACTGGCTAGCGGCAGAGTGTTTCGGGCTTTTGCCTGACAGGTCATGTTCAGCTTCAGTCAGCGCAATAAGGCCTTTTGACTTTGATATGTCAGATGAATGGATAAGTTTTGTAGGACGTTCGCCTAGCGTCGCAGGGCCAGCATGACGACCCCGGCCGTGATCAGACCGATTCCGCCCCATTGGCGCAGGTCGAGTTTTTCGCCCAGCAGGACAACGCCAAGAATGGCCACCAGCACCACGCTGAGTTTGTCCACTGGGGCAACCAGTGATGCCGGGCCAACCTTGAGTGCACGGAAATAGCAGATCCACGATGCACCGGTGGCCAGGCCCGACAACAGCAGGAACAGGTAGCTCTTCGCAGAGATCGATCCCAAAGACTGATATTGGCCCGTGGCGTACAAAATCAAGGCCAGACTGACCAACACCACTATCGTACGTAGCAGGGTGGCGAAGTCGGAGTTGACGTTTTCGATGCCAACTTTCGCGAAAATGGCGGTCATCGCCGCGAACGCCGCCGATAACAGGGCCCAGAATGTCCAGGAAGAAAAGAAGCCTGAGCCCATATTTGTTCCCTTTCATTCACATAAGCCAACGCCTAACCCTGTGGGAGCGGGCTTGCTCGCGAAGGCAGCACCGCGGTTCGTCAGAAACACCGCGTGATCGTTCTTCGCGAGCAAGCCCGCTCCCACATTAGACTTCTGGCGGTCTTTTAGATCGCTTCCAGCTTGGCATAACCCAGCATCAGCCACTTGCTGCCTTCGCTGAAGTTCACCTGCACCCGGGCCTGAGCCCCGGCGCCTTCGAAGTTGAGGATCACACCGTCGCCGAACACTGAGTGCCGTACGGTCTGGCCGAGGCTGAAGCCGGTTTGTGGTATCTCGCTGCCGCTAAACAGGTTGCTGCCACTCATCGACTGGTTGCCACCAAACGGACGGCTGACACTGTTGGACAACCGCACCTCCTGAATCAGACCTTTCGGCACCTCGCGTACGAAGCGCGACACCTTGTTGTAGGTCTCGCTGCCATAAAGGCGGCGGGTTTCGGCAAAGGTCATCACCAGGTTCTGCATGGCCCGGGTGATGCCGACGTAGGCCAGTCGACGCTCTTCCTCAAGGCGGCCGGGTTCTTCCAGGCTCATCTTGTGCGGGAACAGGCCTTCTTCCATGCCCACCAGGAACACGTAAGGAAATTCCAGGCCTTTGGCGCTGTGCAGGGTCATCAGTTGAATGCTGTCTTCGTGCTCGTCGGCCTGGGTATCGCCAGCCTCCAGCGACGCGTGACCGAGGAACGCTGCCAATGGCGTCAGGTCTTCGTCTTCTTCGCTGTTTTCGAAGTTGCGCGCGGCGCTGACCAGTTCCTCAAGGTTTTCTACCCGGGCCTGGCCTTTCTCGCCTTTTTCCGCTTCGTGATAGGCAATCAGCCCCGACTGCTCGATGACGGTCTGGGTCATCAGGTGCAGCGGCATTTCCATGCATTTGGCGGCGAGGTTCTCGATCAGCTCGATAAACGCGCCAAGGGCACCGGCCGCACGACCGGTCAGGCCTTTGTTGGCCACCAGTTGGCGCATTGCCTCCCACATCGACACATCGCTGTGGCGTGCATGGTCACGGATCGCTTCGACGGTTTTCTCGCCGATGCCACGGGCCGGCACGTTGATCACCCGTTCCAGCGCGGCATCGTTGCCCCGACCTTCGAGCAACCGCAGGTAAGCCATGGCGTTCTTGATTTCCGCGCGTTCGAAGAAGCGCTGACCGCCATAGATGCGGTACGGAATGCGTTCACGCAGCAGCGCTTCTTCCAAAACCCGCGATTGGGCGTTGGAGCGGTACAGAATCGCGATATCGCTTCGGGACAAGCCGGTTTTCAGCGCACTTTCAATGGTTTCGACAACGTAGCGGGCTTCGTCGTGTTCGTTGAAGGCGGCATACAGGTTGATGGCTTCGCCGTCGCCGCCGTCTGTCCACAGCTCTTTGCCCAGGCGCCCGGTGTTGTTGGCGATCAAGGCGTTGGCAGCCTTCAGGATGCCGGCGGTGGAGCGATAGTTTTGCTCCAGGCGAATGGTTTCGGCGTCCGGGAAGTCTTCGGAATACTGGTAGATGTTCTCGATTTTCGCGCCGCGCCAGCCGTAGATCGACTGGTCGTCGTCGCCCACCACCATCAGACTGTCGCCACCCTTGGCCAGCAGGCGCAACCAGGCGTACTGCACGGCGTTGGTGTCCTGGAATTCGTCCACCAGAATGTGTCGGAAGCGCTTTTGATAGTGAGCGAGCAGGCCTGGGTGATCGCGCCACAGATCGAGGGCGCGCAGCAGCAATTCGGAGAAGTCGATGACGCCCGCACGCAGGCAGGCGGCCTCGTAGGCTTCATAGATGCCGCGCATGGTCGCCAGGAACAGATCACCACTGGCTTGAATGTGTTGCGGGCGCAGGCCTTCGTCTTTCTGCCCGTTGATGAACCATTGGGCCTGACGGGCCGGCCAACGCTGTTCGTCCAGGCCGAGCTCGCGGATCACCCGCTTGACCAGCCGTTGCTGGTCATCGCTGTCGAGGATTTGGAAGGTCTGGCTTAAGCCCGCTTCCTGCCAGTGCGCCCGCAACAAGCGGTGCGCCAGGCCGTGGAAGGTGCCAACCCACATGCCGGCCGGGTTGATGCCCATCAGCTGCTCGATACGCTGGCGCATCTCGGCAGCAGCCTTGTTGGTGAAGGTCACCGACAGGATGGAGTGGGGCGAGGCGTTTTCGACCTGGATCAACCAGGCGATACGGTGCACCAGCACTCGGGTTTTACCGGAACCAGCACCGGCCAGGACCAACTGACGACCCACGGGGGCCGCTACAGCCTGGCGTTGGGCATCGTTGAGGGAGTTCAGCAGAAGGGAGAGATCATCGCGCATCAGGGCATTCTAGGGGGCCGCGACACACCGGGCAAACTCCGCTTCGATTTAGCCGATGAAAGTTATGCAAAGGACGACCGGTCAGTCATCGGCTGCAGGCGTTGGCGGGGCGTGCCTTCGGCGTTTTCAGGGGGCGTCGGCGGCTGAAAAATTTGGCGACTTGTTGATCAGCAGGAGTTTGGTCCGGGCAATTGCTTGTGTATGCTCCGAGCAGTTTCGGGCCCATGCTCATCATTATAAGAACAAGAACATCGCCTATGACCCTCAGCTTCGACCTGTCGGGCCCCACTGTGGAGCCCCGGGTTATCCGCAAGCAATACGCTATGGAAATGGCGGTCGAACGCACGCGCCTGTTGTATCAGGGCTCGCTGCTGCCCACGTTGTTCATGCTGATCAATGGCCTGGTCTGCGCCGGTTTGCTCTGGAGCCCGCAGCGCTATTTCCTGGTCAGCGTGTGGCTGGTCTGGTTGCTGTCGCTGGTGGCATTGCGGGTCATCCAGGTCGCCGCCTTTGATTCGGCCATTCCCAATCGTCAAGCCAATCCAGTCTGGGGACGAATGTTTTTGCTCGGTTCGGGCCTGACCGGCCTGACCCTGGCGGGTGCCGGCATCGCGTTGGTCCCCGCCGACAACTTCATCCAGCAAGCCTGGGTGTTCGGCCTGATCGGCGCCGCGGCATTGTCGGCCAGCGTTGCTTATGCAGTGAGTCTGCCGGCCTTCCTGTCTTTTACCTTGCCCTGCCTGTTGCCGGCCATTGCCTATATGTTCTGGGGCGCAGATGAGCAGCAGCACGGCTGGGGCTGGTTCGGCCTGATATTGCTTGGTGCACTGAGTGTCGTTGCCTGGCAGGTCAATCGATTGATCGACCGCGGTCTGTTGCGGCGTTTTCAGAATCAGGCGCTGATCGAGCATTTGCAACACGCCCGCAATTGCAGTGACCAGCTCAATCAGAAACTGGCCGGGGAAGTCGACCAACGCCGTCGGGCCGAAGACGAGTTGCGGCAAATCCAGGCTGAACTGGAAAGCCGCGTCACCCAGCGCAGCCTGGAACTGGACGCGGCCAACCAGGCCCTGAGCAAAAGCGAAGCACGCCTGGCGCTCGCCTTGAAAGCCAGTGAGCTGGGTCTTTGGGACTGGAACCTGCAGACCGACGAAGTGCATCACACCCTGATTCAGGAGCTGTTCGGTCTGGAGCCGGAATATGTGACAGCGATGCTGCGCCATCTCAAGCCGCGCTTGCACCCCGAGGATCTTCCAGTCTTGCGTCGGGCGCTGGTCGAGCACTTGAAAGGCCGCAGCGAGGATTACCAGGTCGAGTACCGGGTGCGTCATGGCGATGGTCACTGGGTCTGGATCGAGGACCGTGGCCGGGCAGTCGAGCGCAGCAAAAACGGCCGGGTCATTCGCATGGTCGGGACGCGGCGCGACATCAGTGCCAGCAAGGTGCTGGAGGAACAACAGCAACTGGCAGCGACGGTGTTCGAGGCGGCCAGTGAAGGCATCGTGATCTTTGACCCCGCCTATGCACTGATTGCCGTCAACCAGGCTTTCAGCCGCGTAACGGGTTATGACATCGAGGACATTCTCGGGCGCAACGTGGTCGAGTTGCCGTGCAGTCGCGACGCCCGCCGGCACTTCACAGCGATCCATCAAGCGCTGGAGCAGCACGGCAGTTGGCAGGGCGAACTGGTGGAAACCCGCAAGAACGGGGAGATGTACCCGCAATGGCTTCAGCTGAATACCGTGCGTGATCCTCGGGGAAAGATCAGCCATATAGTAGGCTTCTTCGCAGATCTGTCGGCGAGACGCGAATCCGAAGAGCGCATGCGCTACCTGACCCACTATGACGAATTGACCGGCCTGGCCAATCGCTCGCTGTTTCGTGAGCGGTTGAGCGAGGCCCACCAACGGGTACGTCAGGGCGGTTATCGCAGTCTGGCATTGCTGCACATCAATCTGGACCGCTTCAAGCTGCTCAACGACAGTCTCGGCCATGAAGTCGCTGACCAACTGTTGCAGAAAATGGCCCGGCGGATGGTCAACGCATTGCCGGAGGCAGACACCATCGCACGCTTGTCCGGCGATGAATTTGCGGTGCTGTTCAATTCCTACGGCAACCTGTCGAGCCTGGCGCGGGTGGCGACACGGTTGGCAACCAAGTTGCGCCTGCCGGTGACGGTCGAAGGGCATGAACTGGTGGTCAGTGCGTCCATGGGCATCAGCCTGCTTCCGGACAACGCCCGGGAGATGTCTGCATTGGTCAGCCAGTCGAACATGGCCATGCAACATGCCAAGCACCTGGGCGGCAACAACTTCCAGTTCTACACCGACAGCCTGCAAGCCAGCACCCTGGAACGCCTGCAACTGGAAAACCATCTGCGCAAAGCCATCGAAGACAAACAACTCAAGGTGTATTACCAGCCGAAGCTGTGCCTGGCCACCGGCCGGTTGAACGCCGCCGAAGCGCTGGTGCGCTGGGATCATCCGACCATGGGCCGCGTGCCGCCGGGAGACTTTATCGGGCTGGCCGAGGAAACCGGGCTGATCGGTCCGATCGGCGAGTTCGTACTGCGCCAGGCTTGCTGGCAAGCCTGTGAATGGCAGCGCCAGGGGCTTGAGCCGATTCGGGTTTCGGTCAATTTGTCGGTGCATCAGCTGCGCCAGGGCAAATTGGTCAGCCTGGTGCGCCAGGTACTGGAAGAAACCGGGCTGGCGCCGCACTTCCTGGAGCTGGAGTTGACCGAAAGCCAGTTGCTGGACAGCGTCGAGCACATCATCGCGACCTTCCAGCAGTTGCGCGATCTAGGGGTGAAGCTGGCGATCGATGATTTCGGCACCGGCTATTCATCCCTGAGCTACCTCAAGCGCATTCCCGTGGATTACGTGAAGATTGATCAGGCGTTTATCCGCGGGCTGGGGGAGGGTACCGAGGATGCGGCGATCACCCGGGCGATCATTGCAATGGCCCATGGTTTGTCATTGAAGGTTGTGGCGGAAGGGGTGGAGCGACAGGAGCAGCTTGAGTTTCTCAAGCGTGAGCACTGCGATGAGGTGCAAGGTTATCTGATCAGTCGGCCGGTAGAAGCGCAAGACCTGGCGGGCCAACTGCGAGGGCAGGACGCGGATTGACTGAGGAGGCTTCCCGTCAGGCCCTTTGGCGGTCTGACGGGAAGTTTGCAGCAGGTAATTATTTAATCGGTGATCAGTACTTTATCAATGTGGTGCAGTAACTTTCCTTCGAAGAAAATACTGACGCCAGTGACCTTGGGATTTCCAGTGATTTTATATTCGACAAACTTGTCTGTTAGAATTTGGAGTGCAACTTCGTGGGTTGTTTCAAGTTCCAGGTCAAGTCGCAAATCAAAAGATTTGTCCTGAAGCTTACTCAGTACCAGCTTTGGCGTAATGCCAGCGTTTGCAACGGTTACCGTGCCAAAGGCACGGAAGGAAGCAGCACCGGGCATGCGGTCAGTTTGGGCGAGCCAATCTTTGGTTGTAATGATCATAGCGTGTAGCTCCTTTAATTAAGATAAGTGCGTCCTGCCTATTTAATATATCCATCTTTATTTAATTTGTGGGTGGCGATAGTTGACTTGTTTGTAAGTTGATGTGGGTTGTGTGTTGTTGATGAGATAACTAATGCTGAAGTTTGTAAGGGCAGGCTCATTTTTGTCGCAACGCCAAAAGGCGAGCATCGATGAGCAACTGGAAAGCTGGTGAGGAGCGCTACATGGAGCGCGCGTGCCTGAATGTCGAGGGATGTGGTTACGCATTGAGCAGGCAAAAAGCCGATTCATGTAGTATAACTACAAGCGTGCTGCATCCCCGGCACCTGCCAATAACAAAGAGTCCAGCCCTTTGAATCTGCTGCAACACATCGCCCAGTCTCGCCACCTGTTACGCAAGTCGGAGCTCAAGGTCGCCGACCATGTGCTGCTTGATCCTGCGGCCGTGATGCACAGCTCAATGGCCGACCTGGCCCACAGCGTGGGCATCAGCGAGCCGACCATCGTGCGTTTTTGCCGCGCCATCGGTTGCTCCGGTTTCCAGGACCTGAAGCTGAAGCTGGCCCAGAGCCTGGCGGCGGGCGCGAGTTTCGGCCAGTTCGCGATCCATGAGGATGATTCGGTCGCCGACTACAGTCTGAAAATCTTCGACACCACATTGCACACCCTGATGGAGGTTCGCGAGAAACTCGATCCGGTGGAGTTGCAGCGAGCGGTGACGCTGATGTCCCAGGCCCAGCGTGTCGAGTTCTATGGCTTCGGCGCCTCGGGTGCGGTCGCGGCGGATGCTCAGCACAAATTCTTCCGTTTGCTGCTCACCGCTGCGGCGTATTCCGACCCGCACATGCAGGCGATGTCGGCGGTGACCCTGAAGCCGACCGATGTGGCGATCTGCATTTCCCAGTCGGGGCGTTCCAAGGATTTGCTGATCACCGCCAACCTGGTGCGTGAAAGCGGTGCTTCGTTGATCACCCTGTGCCCGAGCCAGACGCCATTGGCCGAGCTGTCGACCGTCAACCTGGCGATCGATGTGCATGAGGACACCGAAATCTACACGCCGTTGACCTCGCGAATCGCCCACCTGGTCGTCATCGACGTATTGGCGATGGGTGTGGCCATGGCGCGCGGACCGAGCCTGGTGAATCACCTCAAGAGCGTCAAGCGCAGCCTGCGCAGTTTGCGGTTGTCGCCCAAGTCGGTGAAGGCGCTGGACGATTGATTCTGATCTGAAATGACTGAAGGTCGTTCCGACCTTATTCGCGAGCAAGCCCGCTCCCACATTCGGCCAGGTTCTGCCTGATGGATACGGTCAAATGTGGGAGCGAGCTTGCTCGCGATGGCGTCCTCGACTACGCCGCAACTTTCATCAGTCTGTAACGCCCGAGCCGCCAAACCGTCATCCCGCGCGCCTATCTTGAAACTCCCGTACTCGCCTTGGGAGACTCGAAATGGCCATGCCCTACGAAGAACGCAACAGCGCTGTCAAAACCCGTCGTCAGCAAGAAGATCAGCGCCGTATGGAATTCCGCCGCGCCATTGAAGATCGCTGCGAACGTCGTCAGCTTCTGGCCGAGATTGGCGATTTTCCAGAGCTGGAGCTCAACTTCTGGCAGTCATCTCCCTCGACTTCCCGTCGAAACGCTCAACCAGCGCGCTGATCTGAATCCGTTCGCTACGAACAAACGCCAGGAAGGCGTGAGCCACCGGTGACAGGCGTTTCGCCTTGGCCTGCACCAGACACCAGCTGCGGTAGAGCGGCAATTCTTCGACCGGCAATTCGATCAGTCCGCCGGTTGCCAGCTCAAGGTTCAGGGCGTGGCGCGTCAATAGCGCAACGCCCAGACCTGCCAGTACACATTCACGCTGGGCTTCGGCAGACGAGACTTCCTGAGTCTGGTTGAAGTGCACGCGCTTCTCTTTGAAGTATTCTTCGCACGCAAGCCGCGTCCCGGAGCCTGGCTCACGCAGAAGTAGTGTGTAGGGCTCGAGATCCTGCAAGCGCAGCGGCCCCATATGGCACAGCGGATGATCCGGTGGTGCCACGGCGACGATCGGGTTGTTCAGGAACGGCAGGAATTCCAGGCCCATGTCCTGGGGCACCATGGACATGATCACCAGGTCGTCGCGGTTATCCGACAGACGCCGAATGACCTGGCCGCGATTGACCACCGTCAGTTGCAGGTTCACTTCCGGGTGCTGGCGTTTGAACGCGGCAAACAAATGCGGCACGAAATATTTGGCGCTGGATTCCACTGCCAGTTTCAGTTGCCCCTGCAACGAACCCTGCATGTCCGACAGCTGCATGTCGAGGTTTTCCAGGCGTCCGAAAATATCCCGGCTGGCCCGCTGTAACGCTTCAGCGGCTTCGGTCATGTAGAGTTTTTTGCCGACGTAATCGAACAAAGGCTGGCCAATCAGCTCTTCAAGCTGACGAATCTGTAGGCTGACGGCAGGTTGTGTGAGCGACATTTCCTCGGCCGCTCGGCTGTAGGACCGCAAATCACAGACCTCGTTAAAGATCTGCAATTGCCGCAAAGTCATACGCATCAATGACTTACGCATTATCTTGTCGCTCTCGTCGCTGGCTGGTGATTCAACTATAAGTCTTTACTTATGCGCGACCCAATTATTATTCATTTTTGTTAATCCCTTGTGGGCGCTAGTGTGGACCTGCGACCAAATTGAAACATTTGGTCACGCGTCGACCTGGGTCTAGCAGGTCGTGGGTACCACCGGCTCAAGGGAAACTCCAAGTGATAACAAAGATCCTGATCGCCAACCGTGGTGAGATTGCCGTACGAATTGTACGTGCCTGCGCCGAAATGGGCATTCGCTCGGTCGCGATCTACTCCGACGCCGACCGTCATGCTTTGCACGTCAAGCGTGCGGACGAAGCCCACAGCATTGGGGCTGAGCCGCTGGCCGGTTATCTGAACCCGCGCAAGCTGGTGAACCTGGCTGTGGAAACCGGTTGCGATGCGCTGCACCCCGGTTACGGATTCCTTTCGGAAAACGCCGAACTGGCGGAGATCTGCGCCGAGCGCGGGATCAAGTTCATCGGCCCATCGGCTGAAGTCATTCGCCGCATGGGCGACAAGACCGAAGCCCGCCGCAGCATGATCAAGGCCGGCGTACCGGTGACCCCGGGCACCGAAGGCAACGTGTCGGGCATCGAAGAAGCCCTGACCGAAGGCGATCGCATCGGCTACCCGGTAATGCTCAAGGCCACGTCCGGTGGTGGCGGCCGCGGTATTCGTCGCTGCAACAGCCGCGAAGAACTCGAACAGGCCTTCCCACGCGTGATTTCCGAAGCCACCAAGGCATTTGGTTCGGCGGAAGTGTTCCTGGAAAAATGTATCGTCAATCCCAAGCACATCGAAGCGCAGATTCTTGGCGACAGCTTCGGCAACGTGGTGCACCTGTTCGAGCGTGACTGTTCGATCCAGCGTCGTAACCAGAAGTTGATCGAGATCGCCCCGAGCCCGCAACTGACCCCGGAACAGCGTGCCTATATCGGCGACCTGTCGGTGCGTGCAGCCAAGGCCGTGGGTTACGAGAACGCCGGCACCGTGGAGTTCCTGCTCGCCGAGGGCGAGGTGTACTTCATGGAGATGAACACCCGGGTGCAGGTGGAACACACCATCACCGAAGAAATCACCGGCATCGACATTGTCCGCGAGCAGATCCGCATCGCTTCCGGCCTGCCGCTTTCGGTGAAACAGGAAGACATCCACCACCGTGGTTTCGCCCTGCAATTCCGGATCAACGCCGAAGACCCGAAGAACAACTTCCTGCCGAGCTTCGGCAAGATCACCCGCTACTACGCCCCCGGTGGTCCTGGCGTGCGTACCGACACGGCGATCTATACCGGCTACACCATTCCACCGTTCTACGACTCCATGTGCCTGAAACTGGTGGTGTGGGCGCTGACCTGGGAAGAGGCGATGGACCGTGGCTTGCGCGCCCTGGACGACATGCGTCTGCAAGGGGTCAAGACTACCGCCGCGTATTACCAGGAAATCCTGCGCAACCCGGAATTCCGTAGCGGCCAGTTCAATACCAGCTTCGTTGAAAGCCACCCTGAACTGACCAACTACTCGATCAAGCGCAAACCCGAAGAGCTGGCCCTGGCCATCGCCGCCGCCATCGCCGCCCACGCAGGCCTGTGAGGAATAAAACAATGTCCAAGAAGATTCATGTAACCGACACCATCCTGCGCGACGCCCACCAATCGCTGCTCGCCACCCGCATGCGCACCGAAGACATGCTGCCGATCTGCGACAAGCTCGACAAAGTCGGCTACTGGTCGCTGGAATGCTGGGGCGGCGCGACATTCGACGCCTGCGTGCGCTTCCTGAAAGAAGACCCGTGGGAGCGTCTGCGCCAACTGCGCGCCGCGCTGCCTAACACCCGCCTGCAAATGCTGTTGCGCGGCCAGAACCTGCTGGGCTACCGCCACTACAGCGACGACGTGGTCAAAGCTTTCGTCGCCAAGGCAGCGGTCAACGGCATCGACGTGTTCCGTATCTTCGACGCCATGAACGACGTGCGTAACCTGCGCGTGGCCATCGAAGCGGTAAAAGCCGCCGGCAAACACGCCCAGGGCACCATCGCCTACACCACCAGCCCGGTGCACACCATCGAGGCCTTCGTGAACCAGGCCAAGCAAATGGAAGCCATGGGTTGCGACTCGGTGGCGATCAAGGACATGGCCGGTTTGCTGACCCCATACGCCACCGGCGAACTGGTCAAGGCCCTGAAAGCCGAGCAATCGCTGCCCGTGTTCATTCACTCGCATGACACCGCTGGCCTGGCCGCGATGTGCCAGATGAAGGCCATCGAAAACGGTGCCGACCACATCGATACCGCAATCTCCAGCTTCGCCTGGGGCACCAGCCACCCGGGCACCGAGTCGATGGTCGCAGCGCTTAAAGGCAGCGAGTTCGACACCGGCCTGAACCTGGAACTGCTGCAAGAGATTGGTCTGTATTTCTACGCCGTGCGCAAGAAGTACCACCAGTTCGAAAGCGAATTCACTGCCGTTGATACCCGCGTTCAAGTCAACCAGGTGCCGGGCGGGATGATTTCCAACCTGGCCAACCAGTTGAAAGAGCAGGGCGCACTCAACCGCATGAACGAAGTGCTGGCCGAAATCCCGCGGGTTCGTGAAGACCTCGGCTTCCCGCCGCTGGTGACCCCGACCTCGCAGATCGTTGGCACCCAGGCGTTCTTCAACGTGCTGGCCGGCGAGCGCTACAAGACCATCACCAACGAAGTGAAGCTGTACCTGCAGGGCGGTTACGGCAAGGCGCCGGGCACCGTGAACGAACAACTGCGTCGCCAGGCCATCGGCAGCGAAGAAGTGATCGACGTGCGTCCGGCCGACCTGCTCAAGCCGGAAATGGCCAAACTGCGTGCCGATATCGGTGCACTGGCCAAGTCTGAAGAAGACGTGCTGACCTTTGCCATGTTCCCGGACATCGGCCGCAAGTTCCTCGAAGAACGCGCGGCTGGCACCCTGACTCCTGAAGTGCTGTTGCCGATTCCGGAAGCCGGCAAGATGGCTTCGGCGGGCGGCGAAGGCGTGCCGACCGAGTTCGTGATCGACGTCCACGGCGAAACCTACCGCGTCGACATCACCGGTGTCGGCGTCAAGGCTGAAGGCAAGCGTCACTTCTACCTGTCCATCGATGGCATGCCGGAAGAAGTCGTGTTCGAACCGCTCAACGAGTTCGTCAGCGGTGGCAGCAGTAAGCGCAAGCAAGCCACTGCACCGGGCCATGTCAGCACCACCATGCCGGGCAACATCGTCGATGTGCTGGTTAAGGAGGGCGACACCGTCAAGGCAGGCCAGGCTGTGCTGATCACCGAAGCGATGAAGATGGAAACCGAAGTCCAGGCCGCCATCGCCGGTAAAGTCACCGCCATTCACGTGGCCAAGGGCGACCGGGTGAACCCGGGCGAGATACTGATCGAGATCGAAGGCTGAGTTAACAGCCGGGATAACAACGCTTTATACCTCGGGGGGGCATGTGCTCCCCTTTTTTTGCCCGCAAATCCGTTCATGAAAGCGTCGCCTATCCTGTGGGAGCGGGCTTGCTCGCGAAAGCGGTCGATCAGCCAGTTCATATGCTGAATGGTTAACCGCGTTCGCGAGCAAGCCCGCTCCCACAGGTATTGTGTTGAGTCAGTAGGTAATCAGAAAGCTATCCGCCACTGACCCGTTACACCATAGTTGCGCCCATCATTGCCTGCCTCCCCGGTGAGGCCGACACCTAAGGTATGGTTTGCCGAGAGTCCAAGGTCAAGTTCGGCATCGAGGCTCAGGCTGTCACGATCCAGCGGCGCACCAGTGACGGTGTAGTTTCGACCGCCCGTGATAAGTCGTTGGCGGGTTTCGGTAGAGGCCTCGCCGTAGAGATGTTTCCAGCTGGCGCTGAAACGAGGTGTCAGTTGCATGCCGTTATCCAGCGTGTTGAATTTTGTCAGGTGCAGGCCGAGTGTGCTGCTGAGGTTGTTCTGCAATTGGTCATGGACTTTAAGCGCTGCGGCACCCCCTTTTTCTGTGTAGCCATTGCGCTGATAACGTTGATAGCCAAGACCTGCGAATGGCTCGATATTGATGTTGGCGCGGCCGAGGTTGTACCCGACTTCAGCAAACGCCTGTTGGGTGCTGGCGTCGTACCTGCCTTTGGGGCGGTCCTTGAAACCATTGAAGGCCACCTGACGTTGGGTACTGCCGTCGTGATTGTTGTAGCTGGCGCCAAGACGCAAGGAAATGAAACCACTCTGGCGCAGGGCATAAGCCCCTAAATGCCAGCTATCGAGGTCGCCATCGAGGTCACGGCTGTCCAGGCGAGTGTGTGATTTTCCGCCCATCACACCGATTCGCCATGCTTCATCAAATGCCCAATCCGCTCCCAGAACCAGTCCTTGGGTCGCATATTTCAAGGCGTCGTAGTCACGGTCCAGTGTGCCGCCATAGCCCAATGCCTGGAGCCAGACTCGGCTGTCGATTTCGTTGCCCGCTGCCTGGCGTGGTGCCCTCTTCTGACTGCTCAAACCCGAGGTTCCGTCTAACTGGTGCATCGCCGAGAGCATCGTGGCGCTCACTGCGCTGTCACTGTTCAACGTAGCTTTGGCCAGGTTGGCGGTAGTGCCTGCGGCCAGTTGCTCGATAGCGTGAGACGCGGTGCTTTTGTCGGCACCGAGCAAGGCTGCGACAGCCGCGTTTGTGGGGCTGGCTGGTTTTGGCGCACTGGCTACGGGGCTTGGCTTCGCGGGGGATGCTGGAGGTGCCAATGCTGTTTTGGTGTGGGTGGTGGGTGTTAAAGGGGGCGTCGGAGTCTCAGTTGTCTTCGGTGTTGCGGGGGTGAGTTCAGGAGCGTCGGTGTTTACAGGCTCGTTCTGGACGATAGCGTCGGAGGTTTCATCCTGAGGTGGCGCCTGCGTGGAAGATAAATCTCTGGATTCCTCAATGCTCTCACCGAGTCTCTGCCCGTTTTCAGTGGTGGCGAGATTACCGATAGCTACTTCGTTACGTGCATAGGTGAGCTCGACGGTAGCTCCCTCGTATCTCACATTGGGCGTCATGAAAGCGAGGTTGTTTTCGACGTTGGTAAATTCTCCGTCAAGCGTGTTGGCTTCGATGACGGTGTACCGGCTCATTTGCGGATACTCACCGTCTATCGCGAGTACTTTCAGAGTGGCACCCCCAATGCTGGCAGTGCCGTCGACCTTGATCGTTTCACCACGACCGGCCGCGTTGATCTCATAAGCCAGTACTGCCTTGTCGGACAGCTTCAGGTCGCCCGCGACCGTCGGTGCGCCGTGCAAATGATTGACGATAAGCTGGCCGCGTACACTCAATGAGCCGACGTGGCCGTTGCCGCCGAACGTGCCCGATTCGTCCACCTCGACGTTGTCGCCAATCAACCCGTTATTGATCAACGAGCCTTGAACGACCGCACGCCCCTGAATGTGTCCGTTGTTGGTCAGCACTGCTTTTGGGCGTATTAACGCGGTTTCGCTGAAGTCCCCGGAACCTGTCAGGGTCCAGGGGCCCTGGTTGACGTCCAGCCGCTGGAATTGGCGGGTGTCACCCAGGTTGCCGCCTTTTGCCGCATTGAGTTGCAGGACGTTTTGACCGGCCCCGCCATCCAGGAGCCCGGTGAGACTTCCGCGAGAGCTCAGGGTGATCAAATCATTGCGATCGTCCAGTTTCAGGGTTGTGCCGTCGGTGGCTTTTTTGATCTGGAACAGTACGGTGTCGGAGGCTTTGGCGAAGGCGTCCAGATCGGCGATCAGCACGGCCGATGTCGAGCGCGTCGGGGCGGGTGGCTGCGGTTGTTGGGCTGTTGCAACGCCAGTGCAACCCAAGGCAAGTGCAATTGCCAGGGCGAGTTGTTGTGGACGGTGTTTGTTTGGAATGGGCATTGAGTTTGGCCTCCATGGCAGAAGACCAAACTCTAAATGCAGGGCTATCGGCACCGATGTCAGGCGGTTCCGGTGGTGGTGCGGGGGATGTCAGATTCTCATGCGGAAAATGTCTGGCTGCTCGAAGAAGGCAGTTTTTGCCCCTTCGAGCTAACGTTTTTTCTTACAAAAAAACGGGACATGGCCGGCTATCGCAATGCTTGGAAGCACATTACGCCCGACACTCCGCCAACCCTTTCACCTGCCCCGAAGCCGTCTGGTTCTCAGCGCTCAGCCACTTCTCAAACCCGGCGCCAATCGCCGGCCATTCCGAGTCAAGGATCGAGTACCACGCGGTATCGCGGTTCTGCCCCTTGACCACCATGTGCTGGCGGAACACGCCTTCAAAACTGAAGCCCAAACGCTCGGCCGCGTATTTGGAGCGGGCGTTGGCGTTGTTGCATTTCCATTCCAGGCGACGGTAACCCAGGGCAAAGGATTCCCTGGCCAGCAGGTAAACCGCCTCGGTGCTTTTCGGCGAGCGCTGCATCGGGGCACCGAAGGTGACGTGGCCGATCTCGATGCGGCCCTGGGCCGGGACGATAGACATCAGGCTGAGAATGCCTTGTACCTCGCCGCTGGCGCGGTCGATCACGCTGAAAAAATACGGGTCGCTGCTGACCGCGTGGTTGTTCAGCCAGTCGTTGAAGGTACTGCGTTCGGGGAAGGGGCCGTAAGGCAAGTAGTCCCACAGTTTTGGATCGGCACCCGGGCCTTGCAGCACATTGAACAGGTCGTCGCCATGGCGCGCCGGGTCGAGTTTTTCCAGGCGGATGTAACGGCCTTCGATCAGTTGAGTCGTGGGAGCCGGGACGCCTTTCCAGTCGGCGAGTGAAATCGACATGCTGTTCTCCTTGAACCTAAATGGCTTTGCGAAACTGGATGAAACCGGGGCGTTCGGCGATGCGCTCGTAGAGCTGGATCGCGGTTGCGTTGGTTTCGTGGGTGAGCCAGTGCACCTTGTTGCAGCCGTCTGCCTTGGCCGTGGTGTAGACGAACTCGATCAGCTGACGGCCGACGCCGGTGCCACGGGTTTCCGGAACCACCAGCAAGTCTTGCAGGTAGCAGGAATTTTCGATGGCCCAGTTCGAACGATGGTAGATGAAATGCACCATGCCCACCGCTTTGCCGTCAGCCCAGGCGAGGGCGGCGTGGGTTGGCTCGTGCGGATCGAGCATGCGCTGCCAGGTGTTGTGGGTGACGGCCTCCGGCAACTCGGTTTTATAGAAGCGCAGGTAGGCTTGCCACAGCGGCAGCCACGCGGCGTGATCACCGGAGGTGACTTGGCGAATGTCGATTTGACTCATGGTGATTTCCTTAGCGCATCAATTGGGCGAGGGTCTGGTCGTTGACGTCGGGGCTGGCGGCCAGGCCTTCGCGTACGCCGGCGATGTCGGCGGGGCTGCGGTTCTGGCTGAGCTTGCGCTTGCCTTCCAGACGGTCGATGGGAATGGCGAAACCGACGATGGCCTTGAGCATGCCGTCGATGTAATCGGCGGGGGCATCGGCCACTGACCACGGTTGGGCGCGGCCAGCTTCATGACGGTCGGTGAGGGTGCTGACGATGTCGAGCAGCCGCCCGCCATCGCTAAAGGTTTCGGCTCGGCCATAGGCGTGTACGGCGACGTAGTTCCAGGTTGGCACGACTTTGCCGTGTTCGGCCTTGCTCGGGTAGAAGCCGGGGCTGACGTAGGCGTCGGCACCGGCAAAAATCAGCAGGGCTTCGGCACCGTCGCGCAGGTCTTTCCACTGTGGATTGGCTTTGGCCAGATGCCCGTACAACGTGCCGTTCAAGCCTTGTTCGCAATGCAGCAGCACCGGCACATGACTGGCTTGCAGGCCGCTTTCGCCGTGGGTCACCAATATGGCGAGACGGGTGGCGAGGATCAGTTCATGTAGTTGGGACAACTCGTCGATGGCAAAAGCGCGCGGCGTATACATGGAGATATTTTCCTTGGCGAATGTCTGCATCCTAGGCAGGCTATTGGTCTGTTGTAAGAGCCATTAATGATCAATTTCATGGGTCCATTGTCATGACGGATGCGCCGCTTTCCTTGTCGTTCAACCCCGCTGGTATCGAACTTGATCGTCGCCAGGGGTTGAGTCGCCAGCTCTATCAGGCCTTGCGACTTCGCGTTCTCGACGGACGATTGGCCAGCGGTACGCGTCTGCCAGCCAGTCGTGACCTGGCTGCGGCGCTGGCGATTTCCCGTAACAGCGTGGTGCGTGCCTACGATCAGCTGTACGCCGAAGGCTTCATTGAGGGGCGAGTCGGGGATGGCACCTATGTCGCGCAACTGCCTCAAGCGGTGTTGCCGACAAAAAAACTATCCACAAAAGTATCCACAGGGTTTTCAACAGGCTTACCCACAGCCTTATCCACAAATTGGCTGGATTTGCCTGTGAATTCATCCAGCAAAGTTATCCACAACAACGCGTTGGCGCGGGTTGAAAACAACCATTTGGCCAGCCCGCCGAGTGGCCCGCCTCGAGCTTTTCGGGTGGGTGTTCCGGCGTTCGATCTGTTCCCGTTCGAGGTCTGGGCCAAGCTGAATGCGGCTTTCTGGCGCAAACCGGATTTGCAGCAACTGTGTTATGGCGACCCGGCCGGCGATGCGCGCTTGCGTGGAATGATCGCCGCGTATTTGCGCAGTTCCCGTGGCATGCAGTGCACGGCTGAACAAATTGTGATCACCAGTGGCGCACAGCAGGGGATCAGCCTTTGTGCACAGCTGCTGGTGGAGCCCGGTGACGGGGTGGCGATTGAAAATCCGGGGTATCGGGCGGCCGGTCATGCGTTCGCCGTGGCGGGGGCCCGGTTGCATGGGGTCGCGGTGGATAGTGAGGGTATCGACTGCAACGCACTGGCACAGCTCGGCGATTGTCGTCTGACGTACGTCACACCGTCCCATCAGTACCCCACCGGGGTGGTGATGAGCCTGGCTCGCCGCCTGGAGTTGCTGGCCTGGGCAGAACGCACTCAGGGCTGGATCGTCGAGGATGACTATGATGGCGAGTACCGCTACAGCGGTGCGCCGCTGGCACCTTTGGCAGCACTGGATCGACAAGGCCGGGTGCTCTACGTCGGCACGTTCGGCAAAGTGGCGTTTCCGGCGTTGCGCCTGGGTTACCTGGTGTTGCCGGCAGGGCTGGTGCAGGCGTTTGCCCAGCGTCGTGCAGTGGACGTACGCCATTCTGAAGTCAGTACCCAGGCGGTGATGGCCGAATTCATGGCGGCCGGGCACTTCCAGCGGCATATCCGCCGCATGCGCCGTGCGGCGCTGAGCCGGCGTAATACGCTGCTCAGCGGCTGGCCGGCGGATGTGCCTGGCGTCGGTCAGTTGCCCACCGTCGCCGCGGGGCTGCACATGACCGTACCCGTCGATAGCGTGGCGCGTGAACGTGAATTGATCGAGTTGGCGCAAAGCGTCGATGTCGAGATCAACGGTTTGAGCAGCTATTGGTTGCCCGACTCCGCAATGCCGATGGATCAGCGTGCGGGACTGGTGCTGGGCTTTGCTGCCGTGCCCGAAAAAGCGATCGAGTCAGCGCTGGAGCGATTGCGCAGTGTGTGGAAGGTTCGCTGACGCGGGCGGCTTTTCAGTCCGCCCACCAGGCTGTTTCAGGGTTGAGCTTCGAGTTGGAAGAACAGCGTCGAGTCGCTGATGCGCCTCAACACGTAGTCGATCGGTGCCAGGGTGGTGAGTGTCTGGCGGTAAATAAATATCGCGGGTAAAAAAGGTTCTTCACGGAATCCAGGGAAGAACCATTTCTATGTGAGATAAGGGAATTCCTGGATCATTGCGAAATTGCGCTCCACTTGACCACCCGTTTGCATTCTACCTGACCAGTCACTTGCATTCGTTCTGACCAGCACGCGTTGTAACCATGATCGGCAGAGAACGGCCACAAGCAGTCATTCAGATGTAACAACGCACATACAATTCGGTGCAGAGGGTATTGAAATTTTCTGACATCTCCCTACCTAATGGCCAATTGATATAGGGGGTGTAGGATGCACGAGGCGCTGACAGCGATTCAGACTCAGCTAGAAGCTGTGATTGCACAGGTAAAAGCTGTAGTACCTAACGATGAGCCATTCGGGAACGCACATAACAATTGGTCGTTTCCTGGACTTACGAAATCGGAGCTCATTGAAGAGGCACAATTAATCATTGAGATGATTGATGATAATGGTACTGATGAGTTAGGAGGCTCAGAAAGCCGAATTAAGGACTACGCTCGTCGCCTAAACTACTTGCAAGGGAACACTGTTCCAAATCTTTGGGGCAGCGCAGCCGCTGCGGTTCCTGCTTATATGCTAACGATGGCGGGACTACGCAAGGCTCTCGAGCCAGTTTTGAAAGTAGACGAGCGCGCAGAAGCGCAAGCAAAAATCCGGAGGCTGACTATTCAACTAAGGGCTATGGAAGCGCGGGTCAAAGGACTAGAACCGCGTACGACTGACCTTAATTCAATGGTTGAAAGGATCGAGCAAGCCTATAACGCAGCTGACCAGCTACCGGCCGACTTGGAGCAACTGTCAGAGGCACAACAGAAGATCGACGACCTTGCTCAAGTAGCAGCTAAAGACCAAGCTCGAATCCTAGCTCTTCGAGAGCATGCCGACGACCTTGATGGTCTACTGAAAAAAAGTGCAGAAGACGCAGAGGCCGTGCTAGAGCGTTGCGAGACCGCCTACTCTGCAGCGACGAGCGTTGGATTGGCTGCCGCATTCAGTGAGCGTTCTACTGCTCTATCCAAGTCGATGTGGTTTTGGGTTGCTGGACTTGCTGTTGCCTTGGTAGGGGGTAGCTACTTCGGCTCCAATCAGCTTCACACGCTATCAGAGCTTTTCAAGGTTCCAAACCTATCGACATCGGTAGTCGCACTAAATTTGCTTCTGTCACTACTGTCGGTAGGCGCGCCTGTTTGGTTTTCATGGTTGGCTACAAAGCAGATAGGACAACGGTTCAGGCTTGCCGAGGATTATGCCTTCAAGGCATCCATTTCACGCGCGTATGAAGGTTTTCGTCGAGAAGCTGCTAGGTTTGACAAAGATATGGAAGCGAAACTTCTTACATCTGCGCTTACGCGCCTTGATGAGCTCCCCCTGCGCCTCGTTGAGACAGATAGTCACGGCAGTCCTTGGCATGAACTCGCTTCGTCGGACATAGTGAAACAAGCATTTAAAGCTGTACCTGGCTTTGCTGAACAAGTGAAGGATCTAGCGAGCAAAGCCATTGTCGCCATGACACCCTCAAAGGCGAAACCAGCCCCCGAAGCTGCACACGCCGAGTAATCGCGACGGTCTGCTTATCCAGCGCTAAAGTGCCGCGTGGATGGCTTGAGTGCTCGTTGGTGACGCAAGCCTCCATGCGGTTGTGTGCGAATAATTCATGGTTATTCGCTCCTTGAATTGTCGTTGTGACCACAATTGCGGCAATCTGCCGGGATTCGTCAATACCTTCGAGCGTCTGCTTCTGTCCGTTTTCTACCTTTCGCCAAGGGCAGTAATCGGCCAGCAGCAGTCAATTGGTGGTCAGTGGCTGTCCACCACGTACACCGCCATTCGCTAGAACGGTATGTCCTCGAAGGGATCTATTACCTTCTTGAGAGACAGAGCATTCTTTGGCAGCGGCAGGTTCGTAACAATGAATAGGTCGAGGATGTCATTCCTGTCCATAAACATGATCTGAGAACGCTTCGTGGCGTCCAGCTTGTTGCCTAGCCAGTTTCTTGCCTGTTTTGTTATCTCGCCGCCTGCGACGATGAATGCATGATCAACCAGCACTCGCCGATTCAGCTCTGAGTCGAAAATCTCGTGTCCTAGCATCATGTTCACCTGATTGTGAATCTCCGCGACATTTGCTGAGCCAGTCTTTCCGACACCTGCTGAGTCCAGCTTGCCCTTCTTAACTTGGATTCCGAAGTAGAGGACATGGAGGGTCGGCAGGGTGTATTTCATCCAGACGTCCTTGCCGTACTCCAACGCCTTGTCTTTGTGACCCGCTGCCGTGATGCGATGAAAGCCAAGCTGACGGAACAGCGGCAGCAACACTTCCTCGATCAGCTCATCTTCGGAGCACTTGTCGAGGTAGGTGGTGAGCTGCTCTCGGCGTTCCACCTCTGCTGGAGTCAACGGCCGATGAGGGTTCGCCATCTGCGCAATGGTGTTCGTGGCACTGTGGCGCAATTGGCCGATGCTGTGCTCGTCGTAGAACGCTTCCCAACCTTCCCGCGCCAACACAGCATTAAGCGCGGCAAGTGCTTTTGTCCTGTCCGGATCGCCGTCCTGGGCGTCGCCCTTGTCGAGAGTTGCGCGAATGATCCGGATGAACGCATCAGGAGGAACCGACGGGGTGGAATGCGGTAGAGCCAGCACCTCCTCCAGCCTGCTTGCAACCCATGCCCACCGGGTCGAACCATCGTGTGCGTAATCTAGATCACAGTCTTGAAAGAACTCAGTGATGTAACTACTTGAACGATACCGAAAGTGCTCAGTGTCGCCGCAAACAATGTGGGCGAGTTCTCTGATATTTCTGCTCTTCCATTTCATTTGCGTTCCTAGACTGGGCTGAGTGAGGCTGAGGCGCAGTAGCCGATATACCACACTTAGCTGATAACGACCGACTGCTTTGGGTCGTTCTCTGCCGGTCATGTCCACGAATCGTGCTAGTCAAATCCGATGTAAATGACAGGTCAGGTCGAATGCAAATGGGGGGGCAAGTCCGTGCAATTACCCAATCATGGTTTGCTTCAAAAAAATCAGCCCCAATTGTTTACGACAATTGGGGCTGTGCTTTCTCTGCGCGAGTAATTTTGATCCAGCCTTATGCTTTGACAAGACTCCCCGGTATTTCTGGGTCATCCAGATGATCCAGTGCTCGCTCCACCAGTAAATGAACTCCATCAGCCAGGCGGCTGATTGCCAAGGCAATAGAGCGGCTTGAGCCATCAACATCGTCTGCGAGATCGGCGGCTATGGCGCTGATGGATAGTAGGTCTTCTGAGGCGTTAGCGAGTAATGCTTCGGTGTTGACGTTTGGGTACACGCTGAAGAGCTGGCCTTTGCGTTTTGGTGGTGTTTGTTTTGGTGGGGCAAGATGGTGATCGAGGGCGCGTTCCGCGGCTTCATGAAGCCTTTTGGTATCGAGGCCCTCGTAGGGAGATGTGTCAGGGTTATCTGGCGGATTGGGTGTTGGCTTGATCATTGGTGTATCCCGATATGTGTGTTTAGGGACTGACACCTTTTCGCTTGCATTCGAATGGTGGTGGCAGCCGTGCGCAGGTGTGCAAGACCGGGCATATCGGACCCCGGCAGGTCCCAAAGGAACCTCCCACGCACAGCCGCCATATTGCGATCCAAAAAACATTTTAATGCTTAAAGGTCTGCGAGGCGTTTGCGCGGCGATATGTACCGGACTTGCACGTCCGTGTCACCGTTTTTTGCGGTGATGAGCAGAGGTTAACCGGGGATAGGGAAGGTGAATAGTTCATGGAGGGCTCGACTTTTCGAAGGAAAAGTCCGAGAAGGTTGCGGGGAATAGGTACGAAATCGCACTCCGCTTAAACGTCTCTTTTCACGTGCCTGCTCAGCCATTTGGGTTGCATCTGACCGTTCAGCTACATGGAGCTTTCGAACTGGGTCGAGCAGCGTGGATCAGATGACGTCGCCAATAACGTGCGAAGTGCCCTCTGTACCGTCAGCAAGAACGAGGAGTTCACTCGTTGTAATGGTGGAGAGCGATTGACTGTAATCGACTATTGATTCATTCAAGGCACCGCGCAAAAGCGATGAAACGCATTGGCGAGATCAATGCAATAACTCAAATTCAGGTCAAGAAATTGTAGTTTTTGAATGCGACTGAAAGACGTGTTTCGTCAATGACTTGGTAGTCATCAGCGTCAAAAACGGCGACATCTTCTTCTAACGAAACTCGATAGTGGCGTTCCTGTTCGAAGCCGTTACACTGCCCCGGCCGTTCAATTTTCTTCTGAGGCTGTGCGCATGAAATTTCGTTTTCTGCTGTGGATGCTGGGTTTGTTGATGGGTAAGGCCAGCCGGACTAATCCGGCGTTTCAGCAGCAGTTGGGTGACAAGGACCTGGTGTTTCAGCTGCAGACCCTGGACGGGAAAGTGGCGCGGCACTTTCGGGTGAAGGACCAGCGCATTACCAGCCAATCGGGTGTGCATGCCGAGCCTGCGTTTGCGATTGCCTTTAAAGACGCCGCGTATGGCTTCGCCACGATGCAGGCGAAGAACAAGCAACTGGCGTTCATGACGGGGATTCAGGACAAGTCGATCCAGATCAAGGGCAACCCGGCGCTGGTGATCTGGTTCCAGGGGCTGACCAAGTATTTGAAGCCGAAGAAGGCCAAGCCTAAGGCTAATGCCGCTTAGTTAAGCCACAACGCAATCTAATGTAGCAGCTGGCGTAGCCTGCGTCCGGCTGCGCAGCAGTCGTAAATCCGGCTTGCACGATCTCTCTGACGTACCGCGAACTCTGATTTTACGACTGCTGCGCAGCCGGACGCAGCCTTCGGCAGCTGCTACAAGGGAGGTGTAGCGTCTGGGTTCGCCTGACTGATCGGCATTGGGCCTAAGGCTTGAGGTTTTTCCGGCCGACCGCGAGGGTTCGTCGTAAGCTTTCAGTCATCCGACTCCTGCGGGCCTGATGTGTCGAGTGGTCGTGCCCTGTAAGTCTTGTAGATCTGCTGGACTTCCGGATTATCCAGGCTCTCGTAAGTAATGCCTTCCTTGTCCAGGCCATCCAGGCCTCTGATGCTACTGATGGTCGCTGGCCACTCGTCTCGACTGGCGATATCGACTACGAACGGTTTCAGGTAATGGTCGAGATGCCTCTCGCGAGGCTCTCGAATTTCGTCACTGAGTGCTCGCAGGTAGTCGTCTTTGGTGGTCTTTGACCAGTCGATGGCGAACCTGGCCCGATAGCAGAGTTCCATGAAGACCAACAGGATCGTGCGCCCATTGCCGTCAAGAAAGGGGTGTGCGAACGCTAGCTGGCCCATTACTTCGCCAGGGCGCTCTCTGAAACGCTTGTGGTCCGCTGCAAGCTCCAGCGCATAGTCGACAGACATCTTGATGGCGTTCGGATGTTCAAAGACGGTGGCTCGCGGATCGCCGTGCAAGCCCTTGAAGACGGCCAGATGAGGGACCAGTTCGTTCCGGTCTTTCCCTGCCCAGGGATAGAAGCCGGAGAAGAGGATTTCATGAACTTTGAGGACGGACGTGTAGCTGATCGGCTTCGTCTTGGCCAGATAGGCCAAGGCCTCTTCGATGCTCAATTCGAACGCGAAATGTTCTGACTCTTTGACTTCAGTGGGGTCTTTCAGCTGTAGCGAATTTTGAAGGTAGCCAGCCGTTTCGAAATCGCCGAAAGGATCAAAGGTCATGCGCTACGTTTCTTCGAGCGCCTCTCTTGAAGGTAACGCCCTTGCAGCGCCAGGGCCTCCGACTTGCTCAGAGCACCTTTTTTCTTGAGATTGACCAGCAGCTGTTCGACGCCATCCAGTTCGACGATATCGCCAGCCAGGCAAGTAATGGTCACGGCCATACGACTCATGCCGTCAGGTTCGGCAGTGATCTTGTGGTGCTTGGCAAGCTTGCGGACTTGGCTTGCAACACTGACAGCTGCTGTTTGGGTCATCGGAAAGCCCTCTGTTTGCAGTCAAATCATAGCAGTGCGCTTGCTTGTTGTCGTTGTTGGGCCGAACGGGGGCAAGCCCCCTCGCCACAGAAACTTCTTCGGATCGCCGCCCATGGCTTGCCCGCGATGCTTTTCAGCCTTGGGTGAATTGCGAGGCGAGTTCGCGCAGCAGTACTTCGGCTTCGAGGACTTTGCTGACCACGTCATTGGCTTTGTCGCGGGTCAGGCCCAGGCGTTCGAGCAGCGCGTCGGGGATGTCTTCGTCCGGGCCGGAACCGATGCCTCGGCTGCGCAGCAGGCGGACCGACAGGCACACCAGGTTCGGGTACTCGGCGTAAGGGCCATCGTAGGCAGGATCGTGCTGGAAGCGCAGGGCGGTGGCCAGTTCTTCGGGCATGTCCCAGTGGCGCATCAGCCACGAGCCGATCTGTTCACGGCTGATGCCCAGCAGGTGTTGTTCCACAAAGCTGTGGCACAGGTGCGGGTTGACCTCCAGGTGACGGCAGATCAGCGAGAAGTGCGGCGGGAACACGTGGGCCAGCAGCAGGTAGCCGAAGTTGTGCAGCAGGCCCGCGAGGTAGGTCAGGCCGGCTTCCGGGCGTTGGGCGCGCGGCATGGCGCGGGTCAGGCCTTCGATGACGGCAGCGGTGTAGATTGATTGCTGCCAGTACGGCGTGGAGTGTTGCGGGTGGTCCTTGGGCAGGCTGAGGGTTTTGCCCAGGGCCAGGCCCAGCGCCAGGTTTATCACCAGGTCGAAGCCCAGCACGCGCACGATGGCGTCTTCCACCGAGCGAATTTTGCCCGGCGAGGCGTAGTACGGCGACGCCGCCCAACTCACGACTTGTGCCGCCAGCGCCGGGTCGGTTTCGACCACGCCGGTGATGTCGTCGATGGTGGCGTTGGGGTCGACGCGCAGCTTGATGATTTTTTGCGCGGTTTCGGCCAGCGGCGGAATTTCGATGGTCGCTTCCAGACGCTGCTGGATGCGCCGTGCGGTGAACGCCTGGACGGCCTGGGTGATTTCCTCGCGGTCGTCATCGGGGCGGTCGAGGTTGGGACGGATGCTGGTCAGCTTTTCGCCGAAGTTGGCGGCACTGGCCTTGGTCAGCATGGTCTTGAAGTCTTCGCTGGAAATTTCCAGCAGCACGCCCGGCTCACCGGAATTGACCAGCAGTTTCGGTTCACGCAGCAGGCTTTCGTCGTACAGGCAGGGTGAACTGGTCAGCGCCGGCAGGCCCGGCAGCAAGCTGAGGTTGTGCTTGCCGAGCATTTTTGTCAGGCGCTCGGTCGGTACAGCGGTGAGGCGGCGACCGGTGAGTTCAGTGAGGCGATTGAGGTTGAGCAATTGGCTCTGTGGGAACAACACCATCAGCGCACCAATGCTGTCATCCAGTAAAACGGCCTGGATTTTGCGCGCGGCATTGAGGCCGTGGTGGTCCGGCACTTCTTCGTAGGTTATGCCTAACTTGCCCAGCATCAGCCGAATAACCGACGGAGCGTGCGGGGTGTCGGGTGCGAAGGCAACTTCGGTCATGGTTTGTATCCGTGCTAAAACAATTGCAGGAGTATAACCAGCTTGCCTGGGGCCACGCCTCAGAAACTGCGACGGTTGTCACACTTGGCCGTATTGTTGGCCATGACGCAGCCAGCGGTCGAGTAGCGGGCTGACGTGGGTCGGCCAGCGCTCGAGCAATGCCTGGGCGGCATCCCGCACGGCGGGCAGTAAATCGGCATCGCGCATCAGGTCGGCGACCTTGAATTGAAGCAGGCCGGTTTGCCGTGTACCGAGCATTTCGCCGGGGCCGCGCAGTTCGAGGTCTTTTTCGGCGATGACAAAACCGTCGTTGGTTTCACGCATGATGCCCAGGCGCTGACGACCGATCTGCGACAGCGGCGGATGGTAGAGCAGCACGCAATGGCTGACGGCGCTGCCTCGTCCGACGCGGCCGCGCAACTGGTGCAATTGCGCCAGGCCCAGGCGTTCAGGGTTCTCGATGATCATCAGGCTGGCGTTGGGGACGTCGACGCCCACTTCGATCACTGTGGTCGCGACCAGCAGTTGCAGGTTGCCGGCCTTGAACTCGGCCATCACCGCGGCTTTTTCGGCGGGCTTCATGCGGCCGTGGATCAGCCCGACTTTCAACTCGCCGAGGGCGGCGGTGAGGTCTTCAAAGGTGGTTTCGGCGGCCTGGCAGGTCAGTTCTTCCGACTCTTCGATCAGCGTGCACACCCAATAGGCTTGTCGCCCTTCGGCGCAAGCGCTGCGTACCCGCTCGATGACTTCGACCCGCCGGGTGTCGGTGATCAGCACGGTGTTGACCGGGGTGCGGCCGGGGGGCAGTTCATCGAGGATCGAGGTGTCGAGGTCGGCATAGGCGCTCATGGCCAGCGTGCGCGGAATCGGCGTGGCGGTCATGATCAGTTGATGTGGGCACATGCGCCCGCCGACACCTTTCTGCCGCAAGGCCAGACGTTGCTGTACGCCGAAACGGTGCTGTTCATCGATGATCGCCAACGCCAGGTTCTTGAATTGCACTTCGTCCTGGAACAGCGCGTGGGTGCCGACCACCATCGGTATGCCGCTGGCGATTTGCTCCAGCGCGGCAGTGCGGTTCTTGCCCTTGAGCTTGCCAGCGAGCCACGCGACTTCGATGCCCAGCGGTTCGAGCCAGCGCTTGAAGGTGATGAAGTGCTGCTCGGCAAGAATCTCGGTGGGCGCCATCAGCGCGACCTGATAACCGGCCTCCAGCGCTTGCAGTGCGGCAAGGGCGGCGACTACGGTTTTACCGGCGCCGACGTCACCCTGGATCAACCGCAGCATCGGTTCGTGCTGGCTGAGGTCGTAGGCGATTTCGTTGCCAACCCGTTGCTGGGCACCGGTTGGGTTGAAGCCGAGGTTGGCCAGGTATTGGGCCGGCAGTTGGGTGGCTTTGGGCATCGCCGGCGCGCGCAGGGAGCGCATGCTTTCGCGCAGGCGTTGTTGCGACAGTTGATGGGTCAGCAGTTCTTCGAAGGCCAGTCGGTGCTGCGCCCAGTGGTGACCGAGGGCCAGCTCATCGACGTCGGCATCGGCGGGCGGGTTGTGCAGGTAACGGATCGCATCGGCCAGCGGCGCCAGTTGGTAGTCGCGGGCCAGTTCGTTCGGCAGCCAGTCGGGCAGGCTGCTGGGGCCGAGCAGGGTGAGGGTCTGCATGCACAACTGGCGCAAGCGCTGTTGGGTCAGGCCTTCGGTGAGCGGGTACACCGGGGTCAGGGTTTCATCCACGGGCGGCGGTTCGTCACCGGTGATGGCGCGGTATTCCGGGTGGTAGATCTCCAGCCCCGAAGCACCGGGCCGTGCCTCGCCGTAGCAGCGAATCCGCGTACCGCGTTTGAGGCCTTCTTTCTGCGCATTGCTGAAATGGTAGAAACGCAGGCTTAAGCCGCCGGTGCCATCCTGCAACCGCACCACCAGGCTGCGCCGCCGGCCCATGACCACATCGGCGCCGCTGACGGTGCCTTCAATGACCGCGTCCTGTCCGGGTCGCAGGGCGCCAATCGGGACCACACGGGTGCGGTCCTGATAGCGCAACGGCAGGTGAAACAGTACGTCCTGGAGGTTTTCCAGGCCGACTTTGGCCAGTTTCTCGGCCATGGCTTCACCGACACCCTTGAGTGCCGTTACCGACACTTGCGACAACTCGGTCATGGCAACGACTTAACCGACAGCCACCGGTGCTGCGGGCTTGGCCACCGAGCACAGGCGAATGGAGTCGGCGAGGATTTCAATCGCCTTCGGACGCGGGAAGCTGGCGCGCCAGGCAATGGCCACCGTGCGGAACGGTACGGGGGCCGAGAGTGGACGCACTTCGATTACGCCGGGGGCATAGTGATGGCTGTCGACCGCCGACAACGGCAGGATCGAAATCCCGAGGCCCGAGGCGACCATGTGGCGAATGGTTTCCAGGGAGCTGGATTCCACCGTGGTGTGCTTGGCGCCGTCGTTGCCTTTGGTCAGGGTCGGGCAGGCTTCCAGTACCTGATCGCGGAAGCAGTGACCTTCGCCGAGCAGCAGCAGGCTCTTGTCGTTGAGCATGTTGGCGTCGATGGATTCTTTTTGCGTCCACGGGTGCTGCGCCGGCATCAGGACGTAGAACGGCTCGTCGTAGAGTTGCAGGGTCAGCACGTCGGCTTCGCTGAACGGCAGGGCGATGATGATCGCATCGAGCTCGCCGTTGCGCAGTTTGTCGCGCAGCACGTGGGTGAAGTTTTCTTCGATGTACAACGGCATCTGCGGGGCGACCCGGTGCAGTTGCGGAATCAGGTGCGGGAACAGGTACGGCCCGACGGTGTAGATCGCACCGACTTTGAGTGGGGCGGTCAGCTGGTTCTTGCCGGCCTGGGCCAGTTCGCGAATGCCCTGGGCCTGCTCCAGCACTTTTTGCGCCTGGGCCACGATGCCTTCGCCGACCGGGGTCAGGCGTACGGCGCTTTTGCTGCGCTCGAAAATCAGCACACCGAGTTCGTCTTCAAGCTTTTTCACGCCCACCGAAAGGGTCGGCTGGCTGACATGGCAACGCTCGGCCGCGTGGCCGAAGTGCTGCTCTTGGGCGAGGGTAACGATGTAGCGTAATTCTGTGAGAGTCATAGCAAGCGTCCATGAATTTGCGTGCCAAGCATACCGGCTGCAATCGATAGACGCACGTTATCAGACTGAGAGTGTCGAGTGACACCGGGCAATGCCGGTTTGCCGTTGGCAGATAAGAGAAAGGCAGCTTTCGGTGCCTTTTGCTTGGCGTACAACCCTGTGGGAGCGGGCTTGCTCGCGAAAGCGGTGCTTCAGGCGACATCAATATCGAATGATTTACCGTCTTCGCGAGCAAGCCCGCTCCCACATTTTTTACCGGCGGCGTTTTTCCAGCGAGTAAACAAACGGTGCAACGATTTCGATGGAGCCATTGGTCAGCATGTCGGCGGGTGGCTTGGGCAGCGGTTGGGCGCGGCGGATCATTTCCAGGGTGGCCCGGTCCAGATCGGCCGTGCCCGAGGCGCCTACCAGTTCAAACGACAACACATTGCCTTCGGCATCCACGACGAAACGCAGGCGGTTCATCCCTTCCTTGCCCCGCGCCTGCGCACTCGCAGGGTACTTTTTGTACTTCTGCAGGTGCGCCAGCAGCGTGCCTTGCCAACTGGCCTTGGCCGCCAGTTGAGCTGGCGAAGGGCCGGGCGCAGGCTGGGCGGATTTCTCCGCTGGCGCCTGAGTCTGCTGCGGTTCGGCAGGTTTCTCTTCGGCCGGTTTTTCCTTCGGCGGTTCAGGTTTCTTCTCTACCGGCTTGGGCGGCTGCGGCTTCGGCTTGGGTTTGACCGGCTTGGGCACGGCAATTTCAGCTTTCGGCGCTTCAGCAAGCTTGGGTATCGGCAGTTCTTCAACAGGAGCCGGAGGCTGCGGTGGGGTGACGACCTTCGGCGGTGCAGGCGGTGGCGGGGCCGGAACCGGTGCCAGTTCGACCATCATTGCCTGAGGCGGCAACTCGATGGGCGGACGGGCGGACCAGTTCAGCGCCAGCGCGATGGCCAGCGCGTGAACACCCAGCACCACCGCCAGGCTACCGCTGTAACGCGTCAGCTTATGGCGCGTCGTGATCATTTCTTGGCTGCCGTCTCGAGTCCGACCAGACCCACCTTCAAGTAACCGGCAGAGCGCAGGTTGTCCATCACGCTCATCAGGTCGCCGTAATCCACGCCTTTGTCGGCCTGGAAGAAGATTGTCGTGTCTTTCTTGCCCTGGGTTTTGGCGTCGAGGGTGGCGCCGAGTGCTTCGGCCTTCACTTCGTCTTCACCGAGGAACAGGCGCTGGTCAGCCTTGACGCTGAGGAACACCGGTTTCTCTGGCCGCGGCGCCGGTTTGGCGGTCGAGGCGGGCAGGTCGACCTTGATGTCCACGGTGGCCAGCGGGGCCGCCACCATGAAGATGATCAACAGCACCAGCATCACGTCGATGAACGGCGTGACGTTGATTTCGTGGTTTTCGGACAGATCGTCGTCTGCCCCTTCTTTCAAATGCAGGCCCATGGCCGATTACCCCACTTTCACCATGTGCGGTTGCGAGCTGCGCTCAGGCTGGTGGTCGAGGTCGCGGCTGACCAGCAGCAGGACCTGTGCCGACGCGTCGGACACCTGAGCCTTGTAACCGGCGATGGAGCGGGCGAAAACGTTGTAGATCACGACCGCAGGGATCGCTGCAACCAGGCCCAGCGCGGTAGCCAGCAGGGCTTCGGCGATGCCGGGGGCGACGACGGCGAGGTTAGTGGTCTGGGTTTTGGCAATGCCGATGAAGCTGTTCATGATGCCCCACACGGTACCGAACAGGCCGACGAACGGCGCAGTGGAACCGATGGTGGCCAGCACGCCGGTGCCGCTGCTCATGTTGCGACCGCAGGCCGCGACCAGGCGCTCAAGGCGGAAGCTGACGCGTTCCTTGATGCCTTCTTTCTCGCGGCTGTTGACTGACAGGCGCATCTCTTCGAGAGCGTCGTGCACCAGCAGGTTGGCGAGGGTGCCTTCCTTCGCCGCCGTGGCGCTGGCCTCCTTGAGAGAGGCGGATTTTTTCAGCTGGGCGATTTCACCGCGCAGACGACGCTTGGCGCCCATCAGCTCAAGGCCCTTGGCGATCCAGATGGTCCAGGTGATGATCGAGGCGATGGCCAGGCCGATCATCACGATTTTCACGATAATGTCGGCGTTCTTGTACATGCCCCACGGCGACAGGTCATGGGCCATGCCCAGGGTGTTGTCGGCTTCGAGGACTTGAGGAACGTCTTCACCCAGATTTTCTGCCGGTGCTGCCTGGGCCGGATCGGTCGCGGCCGGAGCAACGGCCGGTGCAGGTGCTGCGGCGGCTGGAGTCGCTGGCGGCTGGGCATCGGCGAAAGCGGCGACTGGCGCGAGCATCAGGCTGAGGAGCAGCGCGGCCACTGCGCTCCAGGCGCGAGGTCGTTTGGTTGGCGAAGCGGGGAATTGATTGCGTGTCATGCTGGCCGGACCTGAGAGAAAAAACGGGTGATGTTCTTCCAGGCCTCGAAAGGCCGAGAACAAAAGTGGGGTGCATTATTGCAAGTAATTCTTGTTAACAAAAGTAATAGCGTCTCTTTTTTTCCTGCATTGCTAGCCGCCTGTGTATTGCCGGCGCTAGTCTGTGGCTTTGCGATGGGAGTTTTCTGATGTCTGCGCCTACTGTTTTGATCGCCGGTTGCGGTGATGTTGGCAGCCGCCTGGCCACACAACTGCTGGCGGCGGGGTGGGAGGTTCATGGTCTGCGGCGGGATGTTTCACGCCTGCCCGCGGGCGTCATTGGCGTTGCCGGTGATTTGTTCAACAAAGACTGCCCGGCCACTTGGCCAATCGGTGCCGTGGATTACCTGGTGTATTGCGCGGCAGCCACCGATCACGACGAAGCTGGCTATCGTGCTGCCTATGTCCAGGGGCTGGAGCATGTGCTGGAGTGGCTGAACGACTACGGGCAGGTGCCCAATCGCCTGTTGTTTGTGTCCAGCAGCAGTGTTTACGGGCAGCAGGGTGGCGAGTGGGTCGACGAGACTTCACCGGCCGTGGCCGCGGGCTATTCCGGGCGTGTGATGCTCGAAGCCGAGCAACTTGCGCTCAAAAGCGGCATTCCAGCCAGTATCGTGCGCTTGACCGGTATTTACGGCCCCGGCCGGGAATGGCTGCTGACGCAGGTGCGTCGGGGTTATCGTGTGGCGGTCGAGCCACCGTTGTATGCCAACCGGATTCATGCAGACGATGCCGCAGGTTTGATGGCGTGCCTGCTTGAGGCGGATCGGCGTGGCGTGGCGCTGGATGATGTCTACATCGGTGTCGATGACGCGCCGGCAGCGTTGGCCGATGTGGTGGGCTGGTTGCGTGAGTATCTGGGCGTGACCGAATGGGCCGATGACGACAGCGTGCGTCGCACTGGCAGCAAGCGCTGCAGCAATGCGCGGGCCAAGGCGTTGGGCTGGACGCCGAAGTACCCGAGTTTTCGCGAGGGGTATGCGGCGATCATTGAAGGGCGCTGCTGACTTTACCGATTGCCACAAACCAAATGTGGGAGCAACTGTCTTCCCCCTGCCGCTCGTCACCGCCATTCGGTGCCGTCCCTCAACATGGCATTCAGCCGGATAAGTAGGATCCGCATGCAGGCGATGAGCGCAACTGTCTTCCCCCTGCCGCTCGTCACCGCCATTCGGTGCCGTCCCTCAACATGGCATTCAGCCGGATAAGTAGGATCCGCATGCAGGCGATGAGCGCAACTTTCGCGCTCTTGCCTCGCTCCCGAAGAGCGTCATAGCGTGCCTTGAAGTTTGGCTGATGACGGATTACGACCCAGCAAGACATGTAAAGCGCACGTCTGACGCGGGCTCTGCCTCCGTAGATTTGACGTTTTCCGCTGTGATTGCCGCTGTCGTCGTTGTACGGCGCAATTCCCGCCAAGGCCGCCACTTCACGACGATCAAGCGCGCCCAATTCGGGCAGGTAAACCAGCAAGCTGGCTGTGGCCACCGTACCGATGCCTTTAACGGAAATGAGTCGTTCGGCTTTTTCGGCATCCAGCTCATGCATGCTCTGATGGATGGTTTTATCGAGCTGCTTGATTTGCACTTGCAGGTAGTGAACAAGGCCTTTGATCGCCTCGCTAACAGCGGGTAACTGAACTTGCTGAAGCCGGCGCTTGTTGTCGTCTCGTTGCTGAACAAACTGCTCGCGCAACTGGATCAACTCGCGCAGTGCTTCACGTTCCGGCGAAATGATCTTGTCGCGGGATGCATGCAGCACTTCAGCGAAGTCCGCCAGCACGGCCGCGTCGATGGGATCGGTCTTGGCATTCTTGCCCATGGCCACGGCGAAGGCTCTGGCCCGGCGGGGATTGATTCTAAGCACTTTGAAGTCGGCGCCCTGCAGTGCCGCCATGACCTTGCATTCGTAACCACCGGTGGCCTCCAGCAGAACCCGGTCAACCTCGTACTGGCTCAGGCGCTCAATCAGCTCAACAAAGCCTTCTGACGTATTGGGAAGGTCAAAACCTTCACCCTGAGGTTGAACCCATACAACCAGGTTTGATTTGGAGATATCGATGCCGACCCAGGAAATCATGGCAAAACCCTCTTACACTCAGGAGTGAGAGTGCTCTGGCCTTGCCCACGCTTGTGATTCGAGTGGCGCTCGTCCAACTGTTCGGGCTTATGGGCCAGAGTGGAAAGGTGGATGGCAGCTTGGCTCCCACACGTGCTTTTAGCACTGCGGACTCACAGCTTGCCATTCACCTCTCTCACCCCAGAGCTTATCCCTAGATCTAGACACAAGCGGGCTTGCTCGCGAATGGGGCATGACATTCAACATTTCTGTTGGCTGTTACACCGCTTTCGCGAGCAAGCCCGCTCCCACATGGGTTATGCGCAGGTTACTGCTTCTCGAGCAACCACTTGCGCTCACCCGGAGTGAACGAAGGCATTTCGTCCGCCTGCGCCGTGTTCACGGTCTGGAAAATCTCCAGCTCCTTGCCCTTGCGCGCAAAGATCCAGGCGTTGCCCTGGCCATTGAGTTGCAGCCACATGTTGTCATTGCCGCCGCTCATGGAGGCGCAATCGCCAGCCAGGCACAACGCATAGCGGTCGCTGCCGGGCAGGCCGGTCACCTGGCCGTCGGCCTGGAATTGAACCGTGTTGCCTTCGCCGGTACCGCTGACGATTGTCCAGCTGCCGCCCATGTAGGCTGAATACAGTGCACGCTCGAAACTGGCGCCGATCGGAGCGCCGTCCGGCACCGGAATCTGGGCGCGGTCGAAAACCTGCTCGGGCTCGTTTTCGCTGGCGGACTGGCTGAGTTGCTTGCCATCACGCTTCAGCTCGCTGGCCGAGCTGCCATAAAAGTCGATTTTCCAGGCGCCGGATTCTTCACCCAGCAGCTTGCCGTCGACATTTTCAAAACCATTGGTGTAGCGGGCCTGACCGGCCTTGGTGTTGATGTCCCATTCCAGGTTCGGGCCATAGGCCTGGAGCGCCTCACGCAGAGGGACACCTTTGGCGGCAGCATCGATCGCCACCTGGTTGATCCAGGTGCCGCTGATATCTCGGTCGGCAGGGTTGCTGGCACATCCGCCCAAGAGTAGGGCGAGCAGCGAGAGAGCAAGCGCGTTGCGCATGGTGGAATCCTTTCAAGCTTTCTTTACAGCAGAGCAGTCGGCGCAGCCCGAGGCTGCGCCGCACGCATTACTCGATGACCAGGATGGCATCCATTTCAACCTGCGAACCCTTTGGCAGGGCCGCTACACCGATGGCGGCGCGGGCCGGGTAAGGCTGGTCGAAGTACTTGCCCATGATCTCGTTGACCTTGGCGAAGTGGCTCAGGTCGGTGAGGAAGATGTTCAGCTTGACGATGTCCTTGAACGAACCACCGGCCGCTTCGGCCACGGCCTTGAGGTTCTCGAAAACCTGGACGGTCTGGGCTTCGAAGCCTTCAACCAGTTCCATGGTTTTTGGGTCCAGAGGAATCTGGCCCGACATGTAAACGGTGTTGCCAGCCTTGATCGCCTGGGAGTAAGTACCGATGGCGGCCGGGGCCTTGTCGCTGGTGATAACAGTCTTGGTCATTGATGACTCCTTGTAATGAGTTGGCTACGTTGGCGAGCTATGCACGCATGCGGGTGATGCGAATCACCCCGGTCAAGGCGCGCAGTTTCTTGATCACGCGGGCCAGGTGCACGCGGTCGTGCACGCTGACCACCAACTGGACCACGCTGATGCGACCATCGCGTTCGTCCATGCTGATTTTCTCGATATTGCCGTCGGCGGCGTTGACGCTGCTGGCCAGCAGGGCGATCAGGCCGCGCTGGTGCTCCAGCTCGACGCGCAGCTCGACGTTGAATTCGCCGGTGACATCCTTGGCCCACGAGAGCTGGATGCATTTTTCCGGGTTGTGGCGGATTTCGCTGATGTTGCGGCAGTTGTCCAGGTGCACGACCATGCCTTTGCCGGCGGACAGGTGGCCGACAATCGGGTCACCCGGGATCGGCGTGCAGCACTTGGCGTAGCTGAGCACCAGGCCTTCGGTACCACGAATCGCCAGCGGGCCTTCCGGGCTCGGCAACTGTTCGCCTTCGCCCAGCAATCGACGAGCCACCACATAGGCCATGCGATTGCCCAGGCCGATGTCTTCGAGCAAATCTTCGACCAATTCGAGGCGGTACTCGACGAGCATGGCCTTGACGCGCTCGGCCGGAATTTTTTCCAGTGAACTGTCGAAGCCATTGAGGACCTTGTTCAGCAGGCGCTCGCCAAGGCTGATGGACTCGGAGCGGCGTTGCAGTTTCAGCGCGTGGCGGATGTGTGTGCGTGCCTTGCCGGTGACCACGAAGTTGAGCCATGCCGGGTTCGGCCGTGCGCCAGGAGCACTGACGATCTCGACCGTGGAGCCGCTTTGCAGCGGTTCGGACAACGGTGCGAGACGGCGGTTGATCCGGCAGGCGATGCAGCTGTTGCCCACGTCGGTGTGCACCGCGTAGGCGAAGTCGACCGCCGTGGAGCCTTTGGGCAGCTCCATGATCCGGCCTTTGGGCGTGAACACGTAGACCTCGTCCGGGAACAGGTCGATCTTCACGCTTTCGATGAATTCCAGCGAGTTGCCGGCGCGTTGCTGCATTTCCAGCACGCCTTTGACCCACTGGCGGGCGCGGGCATGGGTGCCTTTTGGCTGCTCGTCGCCGCTGGATTTGTACAGCCAATGGGCGGCGATGCCGTTGTTGGCCATCTCTTCCATTTCACGGGTGCGGATCTGGATCTCGATCGGAACACCGTGCATGCCGAACAGCGTGGTGTGCAGCGACTGATAGCCGTTGGCCTTGGGGATCGCGATGTAATCCTTGAAGCGTCCCGGCAACGGTTTGTACAAATTATGTACAGCGCCCAGCACGCGGTAGCAGGTATCGACCTTGTCGACGATGATCCGGAACGCATAGACGTCCATGATCTCGTTGAAGGCCCGACGCTTGCCGCGCATTTTCTTGTAGATGCCGTAGAGGTGTTTCTGGCGACCGCTGACCTCGCCCTGGATGCCATCGATGGCCAGGCAGTGGCTTAAGGATTCTTCGATCTTGTTGACGATTTCCTTGCGGTTGCCCCGGGCGCGCTTGACGGCCTGGTAGATTCGCGCGGAACGCATCGGGTGCATGGCCTTGAAGCCGAGGTCTTCGAATTCTATGCGGATGGCGTGCATGCCCAGCCGGTTGGCGATGGGCGCATAGATTTCCAGGGTTTCCTTGGCGATGCGTCGGCGTTTTTCGCCGGACAGTACTTCCAGGGTGCGCATGTTGTGCAGGCGGTCGGCCAGCTTGACCAGGATCACGCGAATGTCGCGAGCCATGGCCATGGCCATTTTCTGGAAGTTTTCAGCCTGGGCTTCGGCCTTGGTCTCGAAATTCATCTGGGTCAGTTTGCTGACCCCGTCGACCAGTTCGGCCACGGTTTCGCCGAACTGCGCTTGCAGCGCTTCCTTGGCAATCCCGGTGTCTTCGATCACGTCATGCAGCATCGCGGCCATCAGGCTCTGATGGTCCATGTGCATGTCGGCAAGAATATTCGCCACCGCGAGTGGGTGCGTGACGTACGCTTCACCGCTACGGCGGCGTTGGCCGTCGTGGGCTTGTTCGGCGTAGAAATACGCTCGGCGGACCAGGTTGACCTGGTCCTTGCCGAGGTAGGTCGATAAGCGATCGGCGAGGGCGTCTATGCTCGGCATGATGTCTCCTGCCGTAGGCTGTGATCCCGCGCCGTGCTACGTCGACCAGGCATAGGCTTAGACGGCCTCGTTGGACTCGTCCTCGAATGCAGCAAAAAGCGGTTCATCTTCAACGATTTCGGCTTCAGCGATAGCTGCGTAGTCGATCAGGCCTTCAGCGATTTCGCGCAGGGCGACGACGGTAGGCTTGTCGTTTTCCCATGCTACTTTCGGCTCTTTGCCGCCGGTGGCCAGTTGACGGGCACGCTTGGTAGAGAGCATGACCAGCTCAAAGCGGTTATCCACGTGTTCTAGGCAGTCTTCAACGGTTACGCGGGCCATGGTCTTCCTCGTAGCAAATGCAATATGCGCGCTGCCCGGATGGGCGAGCGGACTCAACAGTTTAAAAAATCACCAGCGATTAGGGAAGCGCTGATTTTTTAACCAAGCCCTTCAACGCGCTGCAAGTGCCAATGTAAAGCCCTTGCAGCGGTTTTGGGAAGAGCTGATTAACCGAGCAATTCAGCCAGCAATTTGCCGTGACGCTGCTGCTGACGCTTCTGAATCAGCTGATTGGCGCGGAAAATCGCCTTCAGGTCGTGCAGTGCGTGGGCGAAATCGTCGTTGATGATCAGGTAATCGTAGTCGACGTAATGGCTCATTTCGCTGACCGCTTCGCGCATCCGGCCGTCAATGATCTCGTCGCTGTCCTGGCCACGATTGGTCAGGCGCTGGTGCAGGGCCTGCAATGACGGCGGCAAAATGAAGATCGAGCGGGCCTGAGGCATCAGCTTGCGCACTTGCTCGGCGCCTTGCCAGTCGATTTCCAGAATCAGGTCGTGGCCTTCGTCCAGGGTCTGCTGCAGGTGGCTTTGCGAGGTGCCGTAGAGATTGCCGAACACTTCGGCGCGCTCGAGGAAATCGCCGTGCTCGATCATCTTCACGAACTCGCTGCGGTCGACGAAGTGATAGTTCACGCCATTCACTTCACCGGGGCGCATGGCGCGGGTGGTGTGGGAGACCGAGACACGGATCTCCGGATCGGCGTCGGTCAGGGCCTTGACCAGGCTGCTCTTGCCCGCTCCCGAAGGGGCGGAAATGATGTACAGGGTGCCAGTGCTGTGGGTCATGTCGGGGGTAGCCTTACTCAATATTCTGCACTTGTTCGCGCATCTGCTCGATCAACACCTTGAGGTTGACCGCAGCCTGGGTGCTGCGCGGGTCGAAGGCTTTGGAGCCCAGTGTGTTGGCTTCGCGGTTGAGTTCCTGCATCAGGAAGTCCAGGCGCCGACCGGCAGCGCCGCCGGATTTGAGTACCCGGCGAACTTCGATGATGTGGGTGCTCAGGCGATCCAGTTCTTCGGCGACGTCGCTTTTTTGCGCGAGCATGACCATTTCCTGCTCCAGGCGCTGCGGGTCCATCTCGGCCTTCATGTCAGTGAAGCGGTCGAAAACTTTCTGGCGCTGGGTGGCGAGCATTTGCGGAACGAGTTCGCGCAGGATCACCACGTCTTCTTCAATGGCGGTCAGGCGCTCGTTGATCAGCCGTGCCAGCTCCGCGCCTTCGCGCTCGCGGCCGGCCTTGAGTTCCTTGAGGCCCTGGTTGAACAGTGCCAGCGCTTCAGCGTTCAAGGCTTGCGGGTCGGTGGCGTCACCTACCAGTACGCCGGGCCAGGCCAGGACTTCCAGCGGGTTCAGCGCTGCCGGGTTTTTGATCAGGCTGGCGATGGTCTCGGCGGCGGCGACTAATTGCGCGGCGCGCTCCTGATCGATTTGCAGCGCTTGGCCGGTGTTTTCTTCGGTGAAGCGCAGAGTGCATTCGAGCTTGCCCCGCGATACACCCTGGCGCAGGGCTTCGCGAACCGCGCCCTCGAGGTCGCGAAAGGACTCCGGCAGGCGCAGGTGGGGTTCCAGGTAGCGGCTGTTGACCGACCGCAGTTCCCAGCTCAGGGTGCCCTGGACGCCGGCTTTTTCGACGCGGGCGAAGGCGGTCATGCTGTGCACCATGGCGGTACCTCGCAAGGCAGATCGGCACAGAACCGAGGTTCCGGGAATCCGATATCAATGAATTAAAGCCGACTGGCAGCAAAGGCGCAGGATTGTAGCGCAGTGGCGCGGATGCGCCCAAACACACGGTGTGACAAAGAGCGGCAGGCCTTCGCCGACGCACGGTGCAGAGCCCTCGGTCGTCGGCGGATTTTTTTAGAAGTGCCCAGTGGCGGCCGGCGGCTCTATAATGCTCCGCAGTTTTCCGTCCCCAGTACAGGTACTCCCTATGATACGTCCAAGTGGTCGCGCTGCCGATCAGCTCCGCTCGATCCGCATCACCCGCAACTACACCAAACACGCCGAGGGTTCTGTGCTGGTCGAGTTCGGTGATACCAAGGTCATCTGCACCGTCAGCGTTGAACCGGGCGTACCGCGTTTCCTGAAAGGCCAGGGCCAGGGCTGGTTGACTGCCGAGTACGGCATGCTGCCGCGTGCTACCGGCGAGCGTAACCAGCGTGAAGCCAGCCGTGGCAAGCAAGGTGGTCGCACCCTGGAAATCCAGCGTCTGATCGGTCGTTCCCTGCGCGCTGCGCTGGACATGTCCAAGCTGGGCGACGTCACCCTGTACGTCGACTGCGACGTGATCCAGGCTGATGGCGGCACCCGCACCGCGTCGATCACCGGTTCCATGGTCGCGCTGATCGATGCCTTGAAAGTGATCAAGAAGCGTGGCGGCCTGAAGGGCGGTGACCCGGTCAAGCAAATGATCGCCGCTGTTTCCGTGGGTATGTACAAGGGCGAGCCTGTGCTCGACCTCGACTACCTGGAAGACTCGGCCGCCGAGACTGACCTGAACGTGGTGATGACCAGCGCTGGCGGTTTCATCGAGGTCCAGGGTACTGCCGAAGGCGCACCGTTCCAGCCTGAAGAGCTGAACGCCATGCTGGAACTGGCGAAGAAGGGCATGAACGAGATCTTCGAACTGCAAAAGGCCGCATTGGCCGACTGACCGGACTGCTCCAGGCAAGGAGGACACCATGAGTGACGAGCAACTACCGCTGCCCACGCCGAGCCAGGAGGTTCGTCAGTGGGCCATGTTTTGCCACTTGTCCGCCTTGCTGGGAATCTGGATTCCCTTCGGCACGATCATCGGGCCGCTGATTCTCTGGCAGATGAAGCGCGAGATGGACCCGTTCATCGATGCCCAGGGCAAGGAAGCGCTGAATTTTCAGATCACCGTCGCCATTTTCTCGGCCATCTCCTTCCTGCTGATGGTGGTGATCATCGGGTTCTTCATGTTCGGTCTAATCGCGGTCGGTGCGCTGGTGCTGACGATCATTGCCGGGGTGAAGGCCAATGAAGGGCAGCCTTATCGGTATCCGTTCACTTGGCGGTTGATCAAGTAAGCCAAGACTGCTGATGCTGTTTCAAGCGCAGTTCAGCGCAAATCAGGATAAATGCCCCGACATGTCGGGGCATTTGTTTTTTTGCAATCAGATTAATCTCTATTACTGTGTACTTGGTCGCTCGCTATTCAAGTGAAGTTCATTCGTGCGCATAGTATTTCTTACACGTTTAGACACAAACTGCAAAGCTCGGTGCGGCTTGTATGCTTGGCAATGAGACTTGGCGGTTGATAAGGTTGCCCCAAGTAATATTCATCAAGAAATATTTCGATATATTCGGACCATTGACGGCCTCTGAATTTAATACCAGCCAGTGTTGAGACCGATCAACCTGTTCAAGAGGCGTGTCCAGGTAAAAAGTTCGCCCCTGAATATATAAGAAAGAATACCCAGAATGCTTCAGCTCGATTTTTATGGAACACTTGTCGCCGCCTCTTTAGTGCTTTTGCTGGGGCGCGCTCTTGTCACGCGTGTCGGTTTTTTACGTACTTATAATATCCCTGAACCTGTAGCCGGCGGCCTGGTGGTTGCCTTGGGTCTTCTGGTTTTGAGGTCCCTCGATATTGAAGTCCGCTTTGATACTTCGCTGCAAACTCCCTTGATGTTGGCGTTTTTTGCCACCATCGGCTTGAGTGCAGACTTCGCCAGCCTGAAGAGGGGCGGACGCGTAGTGGGGGTTTTTCTACTGGCGGTTATCGGACTTCTAATTATTCAGAATGCGATGGGTATCGGGCTCGCAACGGCGTTGGGGCTCGATCCCTTGATGGGCTTGCTGACAGGCTCGATTACATTGGCTGGCGGTCACGGTACGGGGGCTGCGTGGGGGGCGACGTTCAGTGAGAAGTTCGGTCTGTCTTCTGCCTCTGAACTGGCAATGGCCTCCGCGACGTTTGGTTTGGTGCTGGGCGGTTTGATTGGTGGTCCTGTCGCTCGCTTGCTCATAAATCGTGTCCAGACACCCGGCCTCGAGCAGGAAAAGCCGCGGTTGCCAAAGGGCTTCGAACAGCCGAACAAAGAGCGCTCAATCACGCCATTTTCGTTTATCGAGACACTCGCTCTTATCTCGGTCAGCTTGCTGGTGGGCTCCCTGCTGAATGGTCTGCTCCATGAAACCGCATTTGAGTTGCCGACGTTCGTTTGTGTCTTGTTTGTGGGTGTGCTTTTACGAAACGGGCTTTCAGCACTTGGCGTGTATCAGGTATTTGAGCGTGAAGTCTCCGTGCTGGGGAATGTCAGCTTGTCGCTGTTTCTGGCGATTGCTCTGATGTCACTCAAACTGTGGGATCTGGCTGCGCTGGCTTTACCGATCTTCATCATCCTGGCTACGCAAACGCTGGTCATGGCACTGTTTGCGATTTTTGTGACGTTCAGAGTCATGGGCAGTAATTATGATGCGGCGGTACTGGCGGCGGGACACTGCGGGTTTGGGCTGGGTGCCACGCCAACTGCCATCGCTAACATGCAAGCGGTGACTCAGCGCTACGGGCCTTCGCAGATCGCGTTCCTGGTGGTGCCAATGGTGGGCGCTTTCTTCATCGACATCATTAATGTGATCGTGATCAAGATGTACCTTGCACTGCCGTTTTTCGCCGCGGTTTGAAGTTCAGGTCACTGGGCTCCGCTGAGCAGAGCGAATAAAAAATGCCCGTATCTTGCGATACGGGCATTTTTTTAACCGTCCATCAGACCGCTCAGTGAAAATCACTTAGATGGTCAGCGTCCAGTCGTAGTCCACGATCAGCGGCGCGTGTTGCGAGAACCGCGGCTGGCGTGGCAGGCGCGCGCTGCGTACGAAGCGGCGCAGGCCAGGGGTGAGCAGCTGATAGTCGAAGCGCCAACCGAGGTTGAGCATCTCCGCCTGTTCGTTATCCGGCCACCAGCTGTACTGGTCGCCTTCACGGCTGACCTCACGCAGGGCGTCGACATAACCCATGTTGCCGACAATCTCGTCCATCCAGGCACGTTCAGGTGCCAGGAAGCCCGGAGATTGCTGGCTGTCGCGCCAGTTCTTGATATCCAGCTTCTGTTGCGCCACGTACAGCGAGCCACAATAAATGTACTCGCGACGTTTGCGTCGCTGTTTATCCAGATAACGGGCGAAGTCGTCCATTAGCTTGAACTTCTGGTTCAAGTCTTCATCGCCGTTCTGCCCCGAAGGGAGCAGCAAGGTCGCGATGCTGACCTTGTCGAAATCGGCTTGCAGGTAGCGCCCGTAGCGGTCGGCCGTCTCGAAACCGAGACCGCTGATGACAGCCTTCGGTTGCAGCCGCGAATACAAAGCCACGCCACCTTGGGCAGGGACTTCGGCATCGCAGGCATAAAGGAAGTATCCATCCAGTTGGAAGGCTGGATCGTCCAGTTCAAAGGCGGAGGCGCGGGTGTCCTGCAGGCAGATGACGTCGGCATTCTGTGCTTGCAGCCAACTGAGCAAACCACGCTCGACTGCAGCCTGAATACCATTGACGTTCACACTGATGATCCGCATAAATGGCCCCAAAAATCGCGTGCGTGTATGATACACGGCGTCAAGCTAATTAGCTAAATCCGTGGTATTTGGGGTTTTTTTCATGCAAGCGTATCAGCGCGATTTCATTCGTTTTGCCATCGATCGCGGCGTTTTGCGCTTCGGTGAGTTCACCCTGAAGTCCGGGCGCACCAGTCCTTACTTCTTCAATGCTGGCCTGTTCAACTCAGGTTCGGCCCTGGCGCAACTGGGCCGTTTCTACGCCGCCGCCATTACCGAGAGCGGCATTCCCTTCGACGTTCTGTTTGGCCCCGCCTACAAAGGCATCCCGTTGGCGGCGACCACCGCCGTGGCGCTGGCTGAGCATCACAACCGTGACCTGCCGTGGTGCTTCAACCGCAAGGAAGCCAAGGCCCACGGCGAAGGTGGCAGCCTGGTTGGCGCACCTTTGACCGGCGAAGTGCTGATCATCGACGACGTGATCACCGCCGGTACAGCCATTCGGGAAGTGATGCAGATCATCGCGTCCCAGGACGGCGCCAAAGCGGCCGGCGTGCTGATCGCCCTGAACCGTCAGGAGCGTGGCAACGGCGAGTTGTCGGCGATCCAGGAAGTCGAGCGTGACTTCGGCATCCCGGTCATCAGCATCGTTTCGCTGAATCAGGTACTGGAATTCCTCGCCGATGATCCGCAGCTCAAGCAGCATTTGCCAGCCGTGGAAGCCTATCGCGCCCAGTTCGGCGTCTGACGCAATCTGCTTTTGTGGGAGCGGGCTTGCTCGCGAAAGCGGTAGATCATTCAACATTGATGTTGACTGACACGACGCCTTCGCGAGCAAGCCCGCTCCCACAGGGAATGCGGCAAAAAAAGACCCCGCTCAGCCAGGCTGAGCGGGGTCTTTTTGTTTGCGCTATCGCTTAAGGACGCTTGCGGTTGCTGATCAAGGTGCCCACGCCGGTATCGGTGAAGATCTCCAACAGAATCGCATTCGGCACGCGCCCATCGATGATCAACGAGCTGCCCACACCACCCTGGACCGCTTCCAGTGCGCAGCGGATCTTCGGCAGCATGCCGCCGTAGATGGTGCCGTCGGCGATCAGTTCGTCGACCTGTTGAGTAGTCAGACCGGTCAGGACCTTGCCCGACTTGTCCATCAGGCCGGCGATGTTGGTCAGCAGCATCAGCTTCTCGGCTTTCAACGCTTCGGCGACTTTACCGGCCACCAGGTCAGCGTTGATGTTGTACGACTCACCGTTGGCGCCGACGCCGATTGGCGCGATCACCGGAATGAAGTCGCCCTTGACCAGCAGGTTCAGCAGATCGGTGTTGATCCCGACCACTTCGCCCACATGGCCGATGTCGATGATTTCCGGGGTGGTCATTTCCGGGGTCTGACGGGTGACGGTGAGCTTCTTCGCACGAATCAGCTCGGCGTCTTTGCCGGTCAGGCCGATGGCGCTGCCGCCGTGGCGGTTGATCAGGTTGACGATGTCCTTGTTGACCTGGCCGCCGAGGACCATTTCCACCACGTCCATGGTCGCGGCGTCGGTGACGCGCATGCCGTCGACAAAGTGACTCTCGATCGACAGGCGCTTGAGCAGGTCACCGATTTGCGGGCCGCCGCCGTGGACCACTACCGGGTTGATGCCAACAGCCTTCATCAGCACGATGTCGCGGGCGAAGCCGGTTTTCAGCTCCTCGCTTTCCATCGCGTTGCCGCCGTATTTGATCACCAGGGTCTTGCCGACGTATCGGCGGATATAAGGCAACGCTTCGGACAGGACCTTGGCGGTGTTGGCGGCGGCTTCGCGTTCGAGGGTCATTCAGGGCTCCGGGTGAATCAGAACGGTAGTTGGAGATCAGGTGCAACGCGCTTCAACTGGACTTTGAAAACGTCCTTGATGCGCTGCAATTCAGCCTCGTCATCGGCCTCGAAACGCAGCACCAGCACCGGTGTGGTGTTGGACGCGCGTACCAGGCCCCAGCCTTTGGCATAGTCGACTCGCACGCCGTCAATGGTGGTCAGGTCGGCGCCTGCGCCCCATTGTGCGTCGTGCAGTGCATCAATGATGCTGAATTTGCTCTCTTCGGTCACATGGATATTGATTTCCGGCGTAGAAATATCGTTCGGGAAGGTCGCGAACAGCTCTTCGGCCGAGGATTTTTCCTTGCTGAGGATTTCCAGCAACCGCGCAGCGCTGTAAATGCCGTCGTCGAAACCGAACCAGCGCTCCTTGAAGAAGATGTGCCCGCTCATTTCGCCGGCCAGCAGGGCGCCGGATTGTTTCATTTTCTTTTTGATCAACGAGTGACCGGTCTTCCACATTAGCGACCGACCGCCGTATTCCTTGATCAGCGGGATCAGGCGGCGGGTGCATTTGACGTCGAAGATGATCTCGGCGCCCGGGTTACGCGCCACGACGTCGCGGGCGAACAGCATCAGCAGGCGGTCCGGGTAGACGATGCTGCCGGTGTTGGTCACCACGCCGACGCGGTCGCCGTCGCCGTCGAAGGCCAGGCCGATGTCGGCGTTGGTTTCCTTGACCTTGGCGATCAGGTCGACGAGGTTTTCAGGCTTGCCCGGGTCCGGGTGGTGGTTCGGGAAGTTGCCGTCGACTTCGCAGAACAGCGGGATGACTTCGCAGTTCAGCGCTTCGATCAGTTGCGGGGCAATCACGCCGGCCGCGCCGTTGCCGCAGTCGACGACCACTTTCAGGCGACGGGCCAGCTTGATGTCCTGGACGATTTCGGTGGTGTAGCGGTCGAGGATTTCGACCTGGGTGATGCTGCCCTGGCCGCTGCTCAGGTTATTGGTCTTGAGGCGGTCGTGCAGGGCCTGGATCTGTTCGTTGGCCAGGGTGTCGCCGGCAATGACGATCTTGAAGCCGTTGTAGTTCGACGGGTTGTGGCTGCCGGTGAGCATCACACCGGATTTGCCGGCCAGCACGTTGGCGGCGTAGTACAGCGCCGGCGTCGGGACCAGGCCGACATCACTGACGTGGCAGCCGCTGTCGGCGATGCCTTTGATCAATTGCGCGACCAGCTCCGGACCGGACAAGCGGCCGTCGCGACCAACGGACACATTTGGCTCGCCCTGGGCCAGGCTTTGGGAACCGACGGCGCGGCCGATCCAGTATGCGGTTTCAGCGTTCAGGAACTCCGGGACGGTGCCGCGAATGTCGTAGGCGCGGAAGATGCTGTCAGGGAACTTGGGTGCAATTCTGGCCGGGGTGTTCATCTGTGGAAATACTCCATCTCGAAAGTGGCTGGACAGGCCGCCGAGTCATTCGGCGACAGGTTCAAACTGAAGGGTATGACGGCGTTTTCCACAGAGAGTTCGTGGTATGAAAGGGCCATGACACCCCTGATGGTAGGGGGTTGGCCGGGCAATGCCTTGATTTTCGGAGCTAAACCTTGCAGATGACAATTTGAATTCTGTGGTGAGGGAGCAAGTTCCCTCGCCACGATGGATCTCTATCAACGAGTGCCGGTATGGCCGAAACCGCCAGTGCCGCGCTCGGTTTCAACAAACTCTTCAACCATCTCGAAGTGAGCCTGCACGACCGGCACCAGCACCAGTTGCGCCAGGCGCTCACCGACCGGCATGGTGAATTCGGTCTGGCCACGGTTCCAGCAGGAGACCATCAGCGGGCCCTGGTAATCGGAGTCGATCAGGCCGACCAGATTGCCCAGCACGATGCCGTGCTTATGGCCCATCCCCGAGCGCGGCAGAATCAGCGCCGCCAGGTTCGGGTCACCGATATAGACCGACAGGCCGGTAGGGATCAGCACGGTTTCACCCGGCTTGATCACGGTGTCCTGCTCCAGCATGGCGCGCAGGTCGAGGCCGGCGGAGCCCGGTGTGGCGTATTGCGGCAGCGGGAATTCGGTACCGATGCGAGGGTCGAGGATCTTGGCTTGCAAAGCGTGCATGTAAATTAAACCTGGTTCAGACGTTCGGCGATAAAAGTGATCAGTTGGCGAGCAATCTTGCTCTTGCTGGTCTGGGCGAAAAGTGTGGCGTGAAGCTCACGATCGATGACGCTGCAGGCGTTTTCTTCGCTGTTGAAGCCAATGCTCGGGTTGGCGACGTCGTTGGCGACGATCAAATCGAGGTTCTTGTCTTTCAACTTGCGCGCAGCGTAATCGAGCAGGTGTTCGGTTTCGGCGGCGAAACCGACACTGAACGGGCGGTCGGGGCGGGTGGCGATGGTGGCCAGGATGTCCGGGTTACGCACCATCTGTAGCAACAAGCCGTCGCCGTTCGTAGGATCTTTCTTGAGTTTCTGTGGGGCGACGACTTCCGGGCGGTAGTCCGCAACGGCTGCCGAGGCGATGAACAGGTCGCAAGGGATGGCTGCTTCGCAGGCGGCGAGCATGTCGCGGGCACTGACCACGTCGATGCGGGTGACGCGATCCGGGGTCGGCAGGTGCACCGGGCCGGTGATCAGGGTCACGCGGGCACCGGCTTCCACGGCGGCTTCGGCCAGGGCAAAGCCCATTTTCCCGGAGCTGTGGTTAGTGATGTAGCGCACCGGGTCGATGTTTTCCTGGGTCGGGCCGGCGGTGATCAGCACGTGTTTGCCGGTCAGGGCCTGGCGCTGGAAGCAGTCGGCGGCGCATTGCGCCAGTTCAAGGGCTTCGAGCATGCGCCCCAGGCCGACGTCGCCGCAGGCCTGGCTGCCGGAGGCCGGGCCGAAGACCTTGATGTTGCGGCTTTCGAGGGTTTGCAGGTTGGCCTGGGTCGCCGGATCGCGCCACATGGCCTGGTTCATGGCCGGGGCAACGGCGACTACGGCGTCAGTGGCCAATACCAGCGTGGTCAGCAGATCATTGGCGATGCCTTGGGCCAGCCGGGCTATGAGGTCCGCGGTGCCGGGAGCTATCAGCACCAGATCGGCCCATTTGGCCAGCTCGATGTGGCCCATGGCCGCTTCGGCCGCCGGGTCCAGCAGGTCCAGATGGACCGGGTGCCCGGACAGGGCCTGCATGGTCAGCGGGGTGATGAACTCTGCGCCGCCTCGGGTCATGACCACGCGCACTTCGGCGCCCTGATCGATCAGGCGGCGAACCAGGTCGGCGCTCTTGTAGGCAGCGATACCGCCGCCGACGCCCAGAACAATGCGTTTCCGATACAGCCGCTGCATAGGCCTGCCTTTCAATTCGTGGGTGACATACGTGGCGAAACCCCCTCCCCAGGGTGAATTCGCCCGCAAAAAAGATGGGCTACGATATCACAGCGACCGCTACGGAACAGCGGTGCCCACAGACAGGGAGGTGCCATGAGTATTCGCGATTGGCCGGCGGCGGAACGGCCGCGGGAGAAGCTGCTGGAACAGGGATCGGCGAGTCTTTCCGATGCCGAGTTGCTGGCGATATTTTTACGAACCGGTGTGTCCGGTAAAAGCGCGGTAGATCTGGCGCGGCATCTACTGGGCGAATTTGGCAGCCTGCGCTCGTTGCTGGAGGCTGACCTTTCGACATTCAGCGAGCAGTTGGGCCTGGGCCCGGCAAAATTCGCACAGTTGCAAGCCGTACTGGAAATGGGCCGGCGGCATCTGGCCGAGCGATTGCGCCACAGATCGGTGCTGGAAAACCCGCAAGCGGTGCGCGAATACCTCAAGTCGATGCTGCGGCACGAACCCCATGAGGTTTTCGGCTGCCTGTTTCTCGACTCCAAACATCAGGTGCTGACGTTTGAGAAACTGTTCCGCGGCTCCATCGACAACACCAGTGTTCACCCGCGACAGGTCGTCAAACGGGCGCTGGCCAACAACGCTGCGGCATTGATCCTCTGCCATAACCATCCATCAGGTAACACCGACCCCAGCCAGGCCGACCGACAGCTAACCAAACGTCTGCAAAAGGCATTGGAACTGATTGATGTGCGGGTGCTCGACCATTTCATCATCGGTGATGGAAACCCGTTGTCGATGGCCGAGTATGGGTGGATGTAGGGTAGCGAACCCCCTGTGGGAGCGGGCTTGCTCGCGAAAGCGGTGTATCAGTCAGCATCGATGGCGACTGACACTCCCTCTTCGCGAGCAAGCCCGCTCCCACAGGGTATTGTGGTGAGGTCGACTACTTGAAGTTGACCTTGGAATAGTCCTGCCGACCGAACGGGCTGACCGAGTAACCCTCGACATCCTTGCGTGTCAGCGCGAAGGCCGTCGGGTGGGCCAGGGGTAGCCACAATGCCTGTTGCTGGATCTGCGCCTGGGCCTGTTCGTAGAGTTTACTGCGCACGCCTTGCTCGCCGGTGGTCTTGCCGGCGCTGATCAGCCTGTCCAGGTCTGCATTGCAGTAGCGGGCGAAATTGGTACCGGACTTGACCGCAGCGCAGGAAAACTGCGGCGTGAGGAAGTTGTCCGGGTCGCCGTTGTCGCCCGCCCAGCCCATGAACAGCAAGTCGTGTTCACCGGCCTTGGCGCGGCGGATAAGTTCGCCCCATTCGATCACGCGGATTTCGGCCTGAATGCCGATTTCCGCCAGGTCGGATTGCAGCAGTTGAGCGCCGAGGCTTGGGTTGGGGTTAAGCAGGCTGCCGGAAGGGCGGGTCCAGATGGTGGTCTGGAAGCCTTCCTTGAGCCCGGCCTTGGCCATCAAGGCTTTGGCCTTCTCGATGTCGTGAGGGTAGCCCGGCAGGTTTTTTGCGTAGCTCCAGGTATTGGGCGGATAAGGACCATTGGCCGCCTCGGCGGTGTCCTCGAACACGGCTTTGACATAGTGGGTCTTGTCGAAGGCGAGGTTGATGGCCTGGCGGACTTCAGGTTTGTCCAGCGGTGGATGCTGGCTGTTGATGCCGACGAATGCGGTCATGAACGCGTCAGTCTTTTCGACTTTCAGGGTCGGCTCTTTCAGCGCTTCCTGTACGTCCAGGGGCTTGGGCGACAGGGCAATCTGGCATTCATTGCGGCGCAACTTCTGCAAACGCACGTTGGCGTCCGGGGTGATGGCGAAGATCAGCGGGTCCACCGACGGCTTGCCACCGAAGTAATCCGGATTGGCCTTATAGCGGATCGAGGCGTCCTTCTGGAAGCGGGTGAGCACGAACGGCCCCGTGCCGATCGGCTGGCTGTTGAGCTTCTCTGGCGTGCCGGCTTTCATCAGTTTGTCCGCGTATTCGGCTGAATAGATCGAGGCGAAGCCCATGCTCAGGGTCGCCAGGAAGGTCGAATCCGGGTGGTCGAGGGCGAAGCGCACGGTTTGCGGGTCCAGTGCGTCGACCTTCTTGATCAGTGCAGGCAACTGCATCGATTGCGCATGCGGGAAGCCGCTCTGGGCGACTTTGTGCCACGCATTGGCCGGGTCGAGCATGCGGTCGAAGCTGAAAATCACGTCTTCGGCGTTCAGGTCGCGCGTCGGGGTGAAGTATTCGGTGCGATGGAATTTTACCTGCGGGTGCAACTTGAAGACGTAGATCAGGCCATCGGGGCTGACCTCCCAACTGTCGGCGAGACTGGCGACCACTTTGCCGCTGGTCGTATCGAAATTTACCAGGCTGTTCATCAGCACATCGGCCGAGGCGTTGGTGGTGGTCAACGAGTTGTACTGCACCACGTCGAACCCTTCAGGGCTGGCTTCGGTGCAGACGCTCAGGGCGGCAGCAAAGACCTGTGAGCTCAGCAGAAGCGGGGCGAGCAACAGCGGTAGGGCAGCGAGGCGCATGGTCGGCTTCCTTTACAGATCGAAGGCCCATCTGCAAGTGCAGTCTGGAAAAGGCTTACCCTAGTGGGCTCTTTTGTAAATGACTATCCCCTTTTTCATTTTGGGGGGACTATAGGCGCCAGATTTTGCTGTGCAGCGGTTAAGCAAAACCCCTGGTTGGCTCGATGAGCGATTCTCTGCGACGAGCGGTCGCCATTGACGATAGCCTTTGTCCAAGGCGCTCGGAGCCCGGAAAGCGGGGTTTTTGTGAATTCTACGCACACTGAATGTTGTTGCTCTCCAGTCTTTCTGGTATAAAGCAGCGCTCTTTTCTAGGGGCCCGGTTCCTTCACTGTAGGTGTAGCCGGTAAGACCTCTAAAGAAACGCGGCGCCTGGCGCCAAATGACTGAGAGATTAAGCGGCCAACCCATGCCGGGTTGGGCATGTGGTTTTAGAGGGCTGAGGCATGTCTAGAGTATGTCAAGTTACCGGTAAGGGTCCGGTAACCGGGAATAACATTTCCCACGCAAACAACAAAACCCGTCGTCGTTTCCTGCCGAACCTGCAGCATCACCGCTTCTGGGTTGAAGAAGAGAAACGTTTTGTGCGTCTGCGCGTATCTGCCAAAGGCATGCGTATCATCGACAAGCGTGGCATCACTGTCGTGCTGGCCGAACTTCGCCGCGATGGCAAGGTTTAAGGGAGCTAATCATGCGTGAATTGATTCGTTTGATTTCGAGCGCCGGTACTGGTCACTTCTACACTACCGACAAGAACAAGCGTACTACCCCGGACAAAATCGAGATCAAGAAATATGATCCGGTTGTTCGCAAGCACGTGATCTACAAGGAAGGCAAAATCAAGTAATTGATTTTTCCCTCTTACGAAAAAGGCCCGTATCGCGAGATACGGGCCTTTTTTGTTGTCTGTGGGTTATGCAGTGCCTGTCAGGGCCCCTTCGCGAGCAAGCCCGCTCCCACACTTGGTTGGCGCCGGACACAAATGTGGTGTTCACCGAAGCTCGAATGTGGGAGCGGGCTTGCTCGCGAAGGGGCCAGCCCTGACAACGCAGTCTTCAAGCCTTCTGTTCAAACGCTACGTAGATCTTGCGGCACGCCTCCAGCACTTCCCAGGTACCGCGAAAACCTGCCGGGATCACGAAGCGGTCGCCCACGCGCAGGGTCTTGGCATTGCCGTCGAGGTCACGCAGCACGGAAACACCCTGCACGATTTCGCAGTATTCGTGCTCGGTGAAGTTCACCGTCCACTGGCCGACGGCGCCTTCCCACACGCCAGCGTTCAACTGACCGCAAGGGCTGTTGTAGTGGTTGTAGACCGCTTGCTCAGGATCGCCCTTGAGTACTTTGGCCGGATCCGGACGGTAGCGTTCGGCGGCGGTGGTGGCTTGGCTGAAGTCGACGACGTTCTGGATATTCATTGTTGTTATCCCCCGTGATTACGGCGCGAGTGGTTGATTTGCCAAGAGTCTATGTTTATTAAAATGAACATCGCAAGGCCGTTTGCCGGCCTTGTGTCAAATATATTGAAACTTCATGGGCGGCTGGTTTAGGGTGGCAGATGCCTCGGGCCGAAAAGCAGGCTGGCCAGGCAGAATTCCTGACAGCACCCGCGAAGAACGCGGGTGTCGTATCAATAAGAGGAGGACACTCGCATGACCACCCTGACCCGTGCCGACTGGGAACAACGTGCCCGCGACCTGAAAATCGAAGGCCGCGCCTACATCAATGGTGAATACACCGACGCCGTCTCCGGCGAGACCTTCGAGTGCATCAGCCCGGTCGATGGCCGTCTGCTGGGCAAAATTGCCAGCTGTGACGCCGCCGATGCCCAGCGTGCTGTGGAAAACGCCCGCGCCACCTTCAATTCCGGTGTCTGGTCGCGCCTGGCGCCGACCAAACGCAAAGCCACCATGATCCGTTTCGCCGGCCTGCTGAAACAGCACGCCGAAGAGCTGGCCCTGCTTGAAACCCTCGACATGGGCAAGCCGATCAGCGACTCCCTTTACATCGACGTTCCAGGCGCGGCGCAGGCCCTGAGCTGGAGCGGTGAAGCCATCGACAAGATCTACGACGAAGTCGCTGCTACTCCGCACGACCAACTGGGTCTGGTGACCCGTGAGCCGGTGGGCGTGGTTGGCGCCATCGTGCCGTGGAACTTCCCGCTGATGATGGCGTGCTGGAAACTGGGCCCGGCGCTGTCTACCGGTAACTCGGTCATTCTCAAGCCGTCGGAAAAATCGCCGCTGACGGCGATTCGCATCGCTGAACTGGCCGTCGAGGCCGGCATTCCGAAAGGCGTGCTCAACGTGCTGCCAGGCTATGGCCACACCGTTGGCAAGGCCCTGGCCCTGCACAACGATGTCGATACGCTGGTATTCACCGGTTCGACCAAGATCGCCAAGCAACTGCTGATCTATTCCGGCGAATCGAACATGAAGCGCGTCTGGCTTGAAGCCGGCGGCAAGAGCCCGAACATCGTGTTCGCCGATGCGCCGAACCTGCAAGACGCCGCCGAAGCGGCTGCCGGTGCCATCGCCTTCAACCAGGGCGAGGTTTGCACCGCCGGTTCGCGCCTGCTGGTGGAGCGTTCGATCAAGGACAAATTCCTGCCGCTGGTGATCGAGGCACTGAAAACCTGGAAGCCGGGCAACCCGCTGGATCCGGCGACCAACGTTGGTGCGCTGGTCGATACCCAACAGATGAACACCGTGCTGTCCTACATCGAGTCGGGCCACGCCGATGGCGCCAAGCTGGTGGCCGGTGGCAAGCGTACGCTCCAGGAAACGGGCGGCACTTACGTTGAACCGACGATTTTCGATGGCGTGAGCAACGCGATGAAAATCGCCCAGGAAGAAATCTTCGGCCCGGTACTGTCGGTCATCGCATTCGACAGCGCCGAAGAAGCCATCGCGATCGCCAACGACACGCCTTACGGCCTGGCCGCTGCGGTGTGGACTGCCGACATCTCCAAGGCTCATCTCACTGCTCGCGCACTGCGTGCCGGTAGCGTGTGGGTCAACCAGTACGACGGTGGCGACATGACCGCTCCATTCGGTGGCTTCAAGCAGTCCGGCAACGGTCGCGACAAGTCGCTGCACGCGTTCGACAAATACACCGAGCTGAAGGCGACCTGGATCAAGTTGTAAGTCGGTTTCCCTAACGACGGAGATCCCCTGTGGGAGCGGGCTTGCCCGCGAAGGCGCCGTGACAGCCAACGATGATGTTGGATGTGATGGCCTCTTCGCGAGCAAGCCCGCTCCCACATTTGTTTTGTATGGCCTGAAAGAAATAACAATCCACAGGAGCGTGGAACATGCGTTGGGCGACTTATTTCGCCGTTTTGGCATCTGTCTTGAGTGTCGGCCTGGCCCTGGGGGTCAGCATGCCGCTGGTATCGTTTCGCCTGGAAAGCTGGGGTTACGGCTCGTTTGCCATTGGTGTGATGGCCGCGATGCCGGCCATCGGCGTGCTGTTGGGGGCGAAGATCTCCAGTCACCTGGCGGCGCGCTTCGGCACGGCCAATCTGATGCGGCTATGCCTGTGGGCCGGGGCGGTTTCCATCGGTTTGCTGGCGCTGTTGCCGAGTTATCCGGTCTGGTTGGTCTTGCGGTTGATGATCGGGGTAATCCTGACCCTCGTATTCATCATCGGTGAAAGCTGGATCAATCAATTGGTGGTCGAGCAATGGCGCGGGCGGCTGGTGGCGCTGTATGGCAGCAGCTACGCATTGAGTCAGCTGGCAGGGCCGGTGTTGCTGGGCTTCCTTGGCACCGAGCACGATTATGGCTTTTGGGTCGGCGTCGGTTTGCTGATGGCTGCTCCGTTTCTGTTGCTGGGTCGCAGTGGTGCGCCGAGCAGCGAGGCCAGCAGCGTGACCCTGAGTGATTTGCTCGCTTTCTGTCGTGGCCTGCCGGCGATTGCCTGGGCGGTGTCGCTGTTCGCCGCGTTCGAGGCGATGATTCTGACCCTGTTGCCGGTCTATTGCCTGCGCCAGGGTTTCACTACGGAGATCGCCCTGGCGATGGTCAGTACGGTGGTGGTCGGCGATGCAGTGCTGCAATTGCCGATTGGTGCGTTGGCCGATCGCTTGTCGCGGCGCGCGTTGTTCACCGGTTGTGCGGTGGTCCTGCTGATGTCGAGCCTGGCAATCCCGATGCTGATCGACACGCTGCTGATCTGGCCTTTGTGGGTGCTATTCGGCGCCAGTGCCGGCGGATTGTTCACCTTGTCACTGATCCTGATCGGCGAGCGTTATCGCGATGATGCGCTGGTGCGGGCCAATGCGCACATCGCCCAGCTGTGGGGGATTGGTTGCTTGATCGGGCCGCTGCTGGCGGGTGCGGGCAGTCAGTGGATCAGTGGGCATGCGTTACCGTTGCTGATGGCGATGGGGGCCTTGGGTGTATTGATTGTGGTGTCGCGGCAAGGGGCGTTTGGCGCGGTGCAGCCGGCTTAGCTTTTGTAGCAGCCGGACGCAGGCTTCGCCAGCTGCTACAACATTTTCTCCAGGCCAACCGTGTTGCTAAGCCAGGCGTTGAAGCGTCGCCACAAACTGCCCGGCTCCTTGGTCAGGGTGTGCATTTTGCCGTCGTCTTCGGTCACCCATACCACCTGGTCATTTTCCAGCTTCACCTGATAACTCAGGGGCGGCGCCATGCCTTGCAACGCCAGTTCGCGAACGTGAGCAGCGAGTTCCGGGCTGTCCACCAGTACTCCGACCTCGGTGTTCCACAGCACCGAGCGCGGGTCGAAATTGAACGAGCCGATGAAGGCTTTCTTCTGGTCGAAGATGATCGCCTTACTGTGCAAGCTGGAGTCGGAGCCGGGATAGGAGGACCGGCTGTAAAAGAAATGCGGACCGCTGCCACTGTCTTCACCGGGTTGGCGGCGCAACTCGAAGAGTTGCACGCCATGTTCCAGCAGCGCCTTGCGATACGGTGCGTAGCCGCCATGCACCGCCGGCACGTCCGTGGCCTCCAGCGAGTTGGTCAACAGCCGCACCGACACCCCGGCATCGGCGCGCCCGGTCAGGTACACCAACCCCGGCTGACCAGGCACGAAATAGGCGGAAACCATCACCAGCTCTTTGCTGACGCCGTTGAGTTCGGGCGCCAGTTGGGTGGTCAGCAGCAACTGCGGATCGGGCTCTCCATCGGCCAATACCTTGCTCGGTGCATCCCACAACGCCTGATTCCACGCCCAGATCAGCGCCTTGCGCCAGGTATCCAGGCGCGGTTCGGTGGTGAACGCCATCAGCTGCTGATAGAGCGCGTGATTCTGTTTGCGTGTTTCCTCCAGCGATTCTTCCAGCCGGGTTCGGGTGTTTTCCAGGTCTTTGGCTGTCGGTCTGCTGGATACAATCGCATCGATCGGTTTGCTCAGGGCGCTGTTCCAGTACTGATCAAAACTGTGGCCCAACTGCTCGGCCACCGGGCCGACACTGAGCATGTCGATGTCGGTGAAGTTCAGCTTGGGCTTGGCATCGAAATACTCGTCCCCCAGATTGCGCCCGCCGACGATAGCCATGCTGTTGTCCGCCAGCCACAGCTTGTTGTGCATGCGTCGGTGTTGCAGTGACAGGTTGAACAGCCGGCCCATGGTGCGCGTGACGCCGGTGCTGCGGCCCAGATGCAGGGGGTTGAACACGCGGATCTGAATCTGGGGATGCGCCGCGAGGGTGGCGATGGTGCGGTCCAGCCCATCGCTGGTGGTGTCGTCGAGCAAAATGCGCACGCGCACGCCTCGGTCGGCAGCCTTGAGCAATTCCTTCACCAGCATGCGCGTGCTGATGCCGTCGTGCACGATGTAGTACTGCAAATCGAGGCTGCTTTGAGCATTGCGAATCAGTTCGGCGCGGGCGGTGAAGGCCTCGGTGCTGTCGGACAGCAGGCGAAAGCCCGATTTCCCCTCATAAGGCGCGGCTTGGGCCTGGACCGAACGGCCGAATGCCGATGCGCTTGCCGGCAACGCCTGGCTCGGTTCGCGCTGCACGTCGTAGCTGGCGCAGCCGTTGAACAGCAAAATGAGCAGCAAGACCGGTGCGTATCGCAAGTGGGATCGTCTCAGTTCATGGCAAAAAGCCAAAGTATGGCACGCCGTGGGAATTCGTTATTCCTGCACAGCAGGGAGTTGCGGGACCCATACCGATGAACTTGGAGGAACTACGTGATTTGTTGAAGTTGCTGATCCGTTTGGCTGCCAATTCCTACATAAAACTCCTACACAAACCGGAATGATCGAGGGGTATGGGGCTTGCCGAGAGGAAGCGGCATTTCCTGTCTGTAGTCCATGCATCCATGTTCCAGTCATTTCAAAGGGAAGTGTTTATGAAGAAGTTACATCAAATGGCCGCTCTGGCAGCCATTCTCGTTCCGTTCACCGCCCAGGCGGCCAGTGTCGACCTGAGTGTCTCCGGTACTGTCATCCCCACCTCATGCATTCCGGCATTTGCCGGTGGCAGCAATGTCGATCTTGGGCGGATCCATTCCTACACCTTGAGTCCGACTGCACAGAACGATCTGCCGCAACGGGATATCACCCTCATAGTCGCTTGCGATGCGCCGGCTGCAGTAGAAATCGCTGTCACCGATAATCGGGGTGCCAGCAAGGTTGCGGGGCTGACCTTCAACGGCCGGACTGGTGAAAACCTCTACTACGGTCTGGGCAGCACCAACGGTATCGGCATCGGTGGTTTCGGTCTGCTTACCGGCCAACCGCTGGCGGACAGCAACCCGCAGGCATTCCTGGTACGTACGCCAGGAAATCCGGTATGGCGCGTTCCGGTCGCCGGGTTAATGGCCAATGCACCGACCTCCTATTCGTGGGGACCGAGTGCCGCGACGGGCCCGGCTGCCGCCCGCTTGCACACCTTCCCCATGAAAGTGGCCGCTGTGATTCGTCCGACTTCTGAACTGCCGTCAACTACTGACGAGTTTGCGCTCGACGGTTCGGTCACTTTCGACATGTATTACCTCTGAGTCGGCGCACCACCTGCGACTGTCGCTCTAACCCTGATGATTTGACGGTGTTCGTCCCGTGCGAGCAGGCGTCGGCGTTTGCCTGAAAAAGCATCGTCGTCAGGTTATTCATCGCGTCATCAGGCATCGACACAAGTTTGCCGTTTGTGTCGATGCCTTTGGAGACTGTCATGCATCCACCAAAAAACATTCTGAGATTCAGTGCTTTCGCTGCGTTTCATCTGTTCCTTGTCCAAAACGCTCAAGGAGCCGGGATGGTCCCGGAAACGCCTGTGCTGGTGGTCGATCAGGCACTAGGCGAGGCCACCCTGAACGTCAGGAATACCGACAACCATCCCGCGCTGCTGTATAGCTCCATTGAGCATATCGCCGAGGACAACGAAACGCTGTTGGTGCTGACCCCGCCGGTAGCGCGGGTCGAACCTGGCCAGAGCCAGCAGGTGCGATTCATCCTGCGCAGCACAACTCCCCTGGAAACCGAGCGCCTCAAGCGCGTGGTATTCGAAGGCATCAACCCTCGACAAGATGGGGAGGGCGCCCGTGTCAGTCTTGGGGTGCGCCAGAACATTCCGGTCATTCTGCGCCCGGCCGGATTGGCGGTGGAGCGTGCACCCTGGAAACGTCTTAGCTGGACGGCTGAGGCCAACCGCTTGCAGGTGAGCAATCCCAGCCCCTACGTGGTGCGTCTTGCCAAGTCAGTGAATTTGATCCCGGGCGGCAGCATCGTCGATTTGGGGCGCACCTATATCCTGCCTGGTGAGCAACTTGAATTTACCGCACCGTCTACTTTGGACACTCATGTACAGCTGTTTCCTGCGACCACCTATGGGTTTGCGGTCGACCGCTATGATGCGCCGCTGGTCCGCCGGTAATGAGATGTCGCTCTGGGTCGTTCCGGGCCCCGCTGCAGTTGGCCAGCGGTTTGGCGTTGATGCTGGGTGTTTTGGAAAAGAGCTGTGGAAGTGGGTTTGTCGAGTTTGATCGATCAGTACTTGAAGCGCGCGGACTTGATCCGCGAATCGCAGAACACTTGCGCAGCGCGCCGCGTTTTCAGGCAGGACGACAGGATGTGGCGTTGCTGGTCAATGGTGCTCCGATGGGGCAGGTGCCGGCGACCTTCGATGACGACGGGCAGTTGTGCCTGGATTCGACACTGCTCGAACGCGCCGAGATCAAGGTCCCTGCGGAATTCCCCGAGAGTGCCGACAGCGTCGGCTGCCTGCGGGCGATTGATGGTTTAGCCGGTGCGCAGGTGAGGCTCGATCCTGGCCAACAGCAAATTATGTTGCTAGTCCCCACCGACACCTTGATCGACTCTGCACCTGTGCAACGTAGTTGGACCAAAGGAGGGCTGGCCGGGTTGCTCAACTACGACGCACTTATCGTGGGCAGTTCGGCTCAAGGCCAGTCCAGCCAATACCGCAATCTGGGCACCGAATGGGGATTTAATGCCGGTGACTGGGTGGTACGCAGTCGCCAGAGCTATACGTCATTTCAGAATGAGGAGCGTTTGGAAACACTTTACACGCAGGCGTCACGCACTTGGGATCGCTACCAGGCCAATGTGCAGCTCGGCCAGCTTAATTTGCGCACGTCGTTATTTGCCGGAGAGGCGTTCACCGGTTTCCAGATTCACCCCGATACGGCGTTGGCCCGCTTGGGTGGCAATGATTCTGGGAGCGCAAGTGCTGTGGATGGGGTGGCCTATTCACCGTCGCGGATCGAGGTACGCCAGAGTGGTGTTGTGGTTTACACCACGCTGGTCCCTGCCGGGCCGTTCACGCTTCGTGATTTACCGCTGCTTAGTCACCAGCTCGACCTCGATATCAATGTTCACGAGGAGAACGGCGAGCAGCGGCAGTTTCGCGTCCCGGCCGCCAGCTTGCGCCCCGTCAGCGTGGGGGGCATGCCGGGCTATGGGTTTGCAGCGGGCAAGGTTCGGCGATTCGCCTCTGATGATCGTCACGCCCCGTCGTTTTTTGTCGCCACTCAGGACTGGCAGTGGTGGCCTCAGACATTGTTCAGCCTCGGGGTAATGGGGGCTGAACACTATCAGTCGTTGGGGCGTGCAGCAGGCACTCGCGCCAAGCTCGGCGGTTAGATTGCAGCATCTGATGTCGTATACGCCGCGCTCGGGTCAGGGGGCGCAATTGCAGGCCGCCTTGAGTACGCGTTTGGGCGCCGGGTTGTCCGTCAGCTTGACGGCGAGCCAGCAAAATACAGATTTTAGAACCCTGGCAGACATGGGCCAAGATGATTTTTCTGACGAGCCCTACGGTCGAGCAAGCCGCCAGTGGGGCATTTCGCTGAGTCGCGACGACCCGATGTGGGGCGCTGTGAACGGAACGCTGTCGCGTTACATCAGCGTAGAACAGGCTGCCCGTTCACGGTTCGGCATCGCTTGGTCGCGGCTATTCGATCGCACCCATTTGTCGTTGGATCTGCAGCGCGAGTACGGTGGGAGTACGGCCAATCGCCGCGGCACTTCCGTCTACGCGACCTTGAGTTTGCCGTTGGGGCGGCAACGCAGTGTGAGCGCTTTCAGTCGTCACGATGATCTTCTTGGCTTGAGAACGGGGACGCGTTACCGCGAGCAAATCAGCGAGACGCTGGGTTACAGCATCGCTGCAGAACGGCGCGACAATGGGCAAACAGGCATCAACGGGCGGTTGAGCGCATTACCGCGTTACACCAGTGTCGATGTTGGCTACTCGCGCAGCTATGCCGGCGCCACCAGCCATGATCTGGCGCTACGCGGTGGCGTCGCTGTTCATGAGGATGGGCTGACGCCGTCACCTTATCCATTGCGTGACACGTTTGCTCTTCTCAGTGCGGGTGATGTCGGCGGGATCAAGTTAAGCACGCCCCAGGGGCCTGTCTGGACTGACGGTGCCGGTCGCGCGGTGGCTGCCAGTCTACCGGCCTATCAGACCAGTCGCATTGAGATAGATACCATAAGCCTGCCGCGCAACGTTGAATTGCAGAACGGTTTCCAGGAAGTCGAAGCCGGTCGCGGCGCGGTAGCACGGCTCAACTTCAGACTCAGTACCGCCCGCCGGTTGATGCTGCAGCTGCGCACTGTCGACGGGGCATGGGCTGAAAAAGGCGCGTCGGTCTACGACGATCAGGGGCAATACCTCACTAGTGTGGTCGATACCGGCCTGGTGTATTTGGCCGATGCGCCAAGTGAGGTGCGTTTGCAGTTGATGTTGTCGGAGGGCCGTCGATGTCGGGTTGAGCTAAATAGCTCCGAACCGCCTGCATCGACTGCACTTTATGAGACCGCCGAGGCGCTCTGTCGGATGATATGAAAATTGATTGAGGCATTTACATGAAAGGTCTGGTCATGTTGTTGCTGTTGTGGGCGTTTGTACGTCCGGCTTTCGCCGAGGATGACTGTACGATGCGACTTAGTCCCGCAATGCTGGATTATGGTTCGCTCACACGAGCGAGACTGCTGGACTTGCCGGACACAGGCGGTGCATTGAGCTTCGGCCTGCGGCGCATTCGCCTGCAGATTCAATGCCCCGAGGAGCGTCCGATGGGATTGAGATTCAACGCACCTGCTGCCGATGCTCAGGGTTTCCGCTTCGGGTCGGGGACTGTGCAATTGCGCCTGGTTTCCTCACGTCTCGACGGGCGCTCCGTGGACTGGGTGCGCGACGTCGAGCAGGGGCGCAGCACTGACCGAATGTGGCCTGGGGTCAGGGTCCGGCCCCGGCACAACGGCAAAATACTGTCGGGTGAGCACTTGGAGGTGGAGCTGGAACTGGACGCGCGGATCGACCGTCAGGCGGCGCGGGTCAGTGACATGACGCTGTTCCAGCTGGCGGGGAGCTTCCAGCTCGATTGAGCTACCTCAAGGAATGTCTTGAGTCTCGGCCAGCAACTTGATAGCGGCGGCACCGACCTTGCGTACGGCTTCTTCAATTTGTGCCGTTGGTTTGGCAGCGTAGTTCATGCGCAGGCAATTGCGGTACTTGCCCGAGGCGGAAAAAATGCTGCCGACGGCAATCTGTACGCCCTGGTCGTGCAAGGCGCGATTCAGTTTCAGGGTGTCGAAGCCTTCCGGCAGTTCGACCCACAGCATGAAGCTGCCTTGTGGGCGACTGGCGCGAGTACCGGCCGGGAAATAGCGAGTCACCCAATCGATCATCACGTCGCGATTGCGCTGGTATTGTGTACGCATCCGCCGCAAATGCGGTTCGAAGTGGCCGCCCTTGAGAAATTCGGCGATGGCGATTTGCGGTTGTGGCGCGGTGGAGCCGGTGCTGATGTATTTCATGTGCAGCACCCGTTCCAGATACCGGCCCGGCGCGACCCAACCGATACGCAGGCCCGGCGCCAGGCTCTTGGAAAACGAACTGCACAACAGGACGCGACCGTCCTCGTCGAAGGACTTGATCGTGCGCGGGCGCGGGTAGGTATAGGCCAGTTCGCCATACACATCGTCCTCGATGATCGCCACGTCAAAGCGCTGTGCAAGCGTCAACAACGCACGTTTGCGCGACTCCGGCATGATGTAGCCCAGCGGGTTATTGCAGTTGGGGGTCAACTGTATGACCTTGATCGGCCATTGCTCCAGGGCCAGTTCCAGCGCTTCGAGGCTGATCCCGGTCAGCGGGTCGGTAGGGATTTCCAGGGCCTTCATGCCCAGGCCCTTGAGGGTTTGCATGGCGCCGTGAAAGCTCGGCGAGTCCACCGCCACAATGTCCCCCGGCTCGCAGATAGCGCGAACGCTGGTGGACAGCGCTTCGTGGCAACCCGTGGTGACTACCAGCTCACTGGCGCTCAACTGACAGCCGGAATCGAGCATCAGGCGAGCGATTTGTTCACGCAGTTCGAGGTTGCCGTGGATGTTGTCGTAATACAGGCCGGGCATGTCCTGCCGCCGGCTGATTCGCGCCAGATCGCGCAATAGCGGTTTCATGGTCGGGCTGGTGATGTCCGGCATGCCGCGTCCGAGTTGCACCACATCTTTGCGTGGCACTGCGCGGATCAATTCCAGCACTTGATCCCATTGCGAAATGTCCACCGGACGCTGGGCCGGGCGGCCGACTGCCGGCAAATCCGGCAATTCGCGGCTGGCCGGAACGAAGTACCCGGACTTGGGCCTTGGCATGGCCAGCCCGCTGTCCTCCAGCACCCGATAGGCCTGCTGCACCGTGCTCAGGCTGACGCCGTGCTCGACGCTCAACGCCCGTACCGAAGGCAGTCGGTCACCGGGGCGATAGAAGCCCTGTTCGATACGTGTGCCGAGCAACTCGGCGAGGTTGACGTAAAGGGTCATGGTGCAGCCTCGATAGGGGGGATTCGGTTAACCAGTACAGATCAGGCAAAAAATAAGGATTCAGTGGCGAAATCGGTAAAACTGTATTGAGTTAATACAGTTCCATTGAATCTGTATTGCTTTTACGCGCCCTCGCATCATGGAACCTCTGGCTACCCAAGTAAACAGGAGCATCCAAGATGAACGGTTTGAGCGATGTGCGGCTGACGTTACACAGTCAGGAACTGGCGGCTGGGCAGAACAACGGCACGCGGGAGTCGGGCATGCGCAGTGCGCCGGCCGGCCTGAGTCGCTGGGACCGGTTCTGGTGCCGGCTGCGCACGCGCAAGGCGTTGTTGGCCCTGACACCCGACCAGCTCAAGGATATCGGGCTGACGCGAGGGCAGGCGTTGGAGGAGGGGCTGAAGCCTTTCTGGCGGATCTGAGTTTTGCAGTGTTCTTCAGGGCCTCTTCGCGGGCAAGCCCGCTCCCACAGGTTTCGGCGGTGAACACAGGTCTTGTGAACACCGTCATTCCCTGTGGGAGCGGGCTTGCCCGCGAAGGCGTCAGAGCTGACACCGACAATCCTTCAGACCCACTCTTTAAGCCGATGCCACAACATCCCCAACGCCAGCAACGGCGAGCGCAAATGCTTGCCGCCGGGGAAGGTGATATGCGGCACCCTGGCAAACAGATCGAAGCCACCACTGTGCTGGCCGCTGATGGCTTCGGCCAGCAGCTTGCCGGCCAGGTGTGTGGCATTCACGCCATGACCGGAATAAGCCTGGGCGTAATACACATTCGGCTGGTCCTTGAGTCGGCCGATCTGCGGCAGGCGATTGGCGCCGATGCCGATCATGCCGCCCCATTGATAGTCGATCTTCACACCAGACAATTGTGGAAAGACTTCGAGCATTTTCGGGCGCATGTACGCGGCGATGTCTTTCGGGTCGCGGCCCGAGTAATGGCAAGCGCCGCCGAACAGCAGGCGCCGGTCCGCCGAGAGCCGGTAATAATCCAGCGCCACCCTTTGATCGCAGACCGCCATGTTCTGCGGCAGCAGGGCGTGGGCCAGTTCTTCGCTCAATGGTTCGGTGGCGATGATGTAGCTGCCGGCGGGCAGGACTTTGCCGCTGAGTTCCGGGTTGAGGTTATTGAGGTAGGCATTGCAACCCAACACCAGGGTTCTGGCGCGTACCGAGCCCTCTGCGGTATGGACCTTGACCTCGGGGCCGTAGTCGATGCGCGTCACGGCCGACTGCTCGAACAGCTGGACCCCCAACTGTTGTGCGGCTGCGGCTTCGCCCAAAGCCAGGTTCAGTGGATGCAGGTGCCCCGAACCCATGTCGATCAGGCCGCCGACGTAACGCGTAGAGCCGACCACGGTGTGCATCTCATTGGCTTGCAGCAAACGAGTCTCGTAGCGATAACCGAGGCTGCGCAGTTCTTCGGCATCCTCGGCGAAACCTTCAAGGTCACGGGGCTTGTTGGCGAGGTCGCAGTAACCCCAGGTCAAGTCGCAGGGGATCTGAAAACGCTCGATCCGTTGCCGGACGATTTCCACGGCTTCCAGGCCCATGAGTTTCATTTGCCGCACGCCTTCGACACCGATGACATTGGTGAACTGATCGAGGCCGTGACCAACGCCGCGAATCAGCTGCCCGCCATTGCGTCCACTGGCGCCCCAACCGATTTTGTGGGCTTCAAGCAACACCACGCTGAGGCCGCGATCGGCCAGCTCAAGCGCCGTGTTCAACCCTGAAAACCCGCCGCCCACCACACAGACGTCGGCCAGCACTTCGCCTTTGAGCACCGGAAGTTCGGGCTGCGGCAGGCTGCTGGCGGCGTAGTAGGAAGCGGTGTGGCTGACAGGCTGTGGAGCACGGGCATTCATGTGCGTGTTCCTGATTCTTGCGTTTAGAAAACTTGACGGAGCATAAGCCGGACCTTCCCGGGCGGGCAACATTGGTCGGCTGGTGCTGTCTGGATCGGGGCTTTTGCGTCAGAATCGCGCTCTATTCCGCTTTGGGTCAACGCCGCAATGAGCTGCAACAGTCAGACAATTCGCACATTGCGACAACAGATTCCCTCGTTCGAGTGCGTGCCCGGCTGCCATGACTGCTGCGGGCCGGTGACCACCTCGCCGGAAGAAATGTCGCGCCTGCCGCGCAAGACTCGCGCCGAGCAGGATGCCGCGATGGAAGAGCTCAACTGTGTGCATCTGGGGCCGAATGGTTGCACGGTGTATGACGAGCGGCCGCTGATCTGTCGATTGTTCGGCACCACCAAGACCTTGCCGTGCCCCAATGGGCGGGGGCCGGTGGAGCTGATTCATCCGCGGGTGGAGAAGCAGGTGTTCGAGTACATGGCCAGTACACGGCAGGTGTTGGTCTAGATAGACCGAGTCGCTGCCTTCGCGAGCAAGCCCGCTCCCACATTGGACCTTCAGTGGCCACAGATTTGTGTACGGCTGTGATCAACTGTGGGAGCGGGCTTGCTCGCGAAAGCGGCTGAACAGACACCGCAAATCTCAATCCGGAATCGGCAAGGTCAGGCTCTCTTTCACCTCTTCCATCACGATGTAACTCTTGGACTCACGCACGTGGGGCAGCTTGAGCAGGATGTCGCCCAGCAATTTGCGATACGAGGCCATCTCGGAAATTCGTGCCTTCACCAGGTAGTCGAAATCCCCTGACACCAGGTGACACTCCAGCACATGGGGCAATTTCAGCACCGCACGTCGGAACTCTTCGAAAGTATCGCCGGATTTGTAGTCCAGGCTGATCTCGACGAACACCAGAAGACTACCCTTCAGGTGCTGCGGATTGAGCCGGGCGTTGTAGCCCATGATGATCCCCTCGCGCTCCAGGCGCCGGACCCGCTCAGTGCAGGGCGTGGTCGAGAGCCCGACCTTTTCCCCAAGCTCCGTAAAGGAAATCCGCCCGTCCGCTTGCAGGATCCGCAGGATGTTGCGGTCGATCTTGTCCAGCTCACGTTTGGTCTGAGTGTTGGTACGCATAGGGGATGCGCCTCCGTGAAAAGGGTTTTTGCCGAGAATTGTCGCCAAATATAGGCGCTTATATAGTGAAAAGCACTGGCAGATCTTTTTTACACTGCGCGCATCTAAAGCTCTGAATAACAAACGTCAGCGGTTAGCCGCGATGAGGGATATGAAAATGCGCGTCATGGTCTTGGGTAGCGGCGTTATCGGTACCACCAGTGCTTATTACTTGGCCCGCGCCGGGTTTGAAGTAGTGGTTGTCGACCGGCAGCCAGCTGCTGCCATGGAGACCAGTTTCGCCAACGCCGGGCAGGTTTCGCCGGGTTATGCCTCGCCGTGGGCCGCGCCGGGCGTGCCGCTCAAAGCCATCAAGTGGCTGTTGCAGCGCCATGCACCCTTGGCGATCAAGGCCACTGCCGACATCGACCAGTACCTGTGGATGGCACAGATGCTGCGCAACTGCACCGCCAGCCGTTACGCGGTGAACAAGGAACGCATGGTCCGTCTGTCCGAGTACAGCCGTGACTGCCTCGACGAACTGCGCCTGGAGACCGGCATCGCCTACGAAGGCCGCAGCCTCGGTACCACCCAACTATTCCGCACTCAGGCCCAGCTCGACGGCGCGGCGAAAGACATCGCCGTGCTGAAAGAGTCCGGCGTGCCGTTCGAACTGCTCGACCGCGACGGCATCGCCCGCGTTGAGCCGGCCCTGGCCAGCGTCACCGACATCCTCGCCGGTGCCCTGCGCCTGCCGAACGACCAGACTGGCGACTGCCAGATGTTCACCACCAAGCTCGCCGAGATGGCCGCGAAGCTCGGTGTGCAGTTCCGTTTCGATCAGGATATTCAGCGTCTGGACTTCGCCGGTGACCGCATCAATGGCGTGTGGATCGACGGCAAGCTGGAAACCGCCGACCGCTACGTGCTGGCGCTCGGCAGCTACTCGCCGCAACTGCTCAAGCCGCTGGGCATCAAGGCGCCGGTGTACCCGCTCAAGGGCTACTCGCTGACCGTGCCGATCACCAACCCGGCGATGGCACCGACCTCGACCATTCTCGACGAAACCTACAAGGTCGCGATCACCCGCTTCGACAACCGCATCCGCGTCGGCGGCATGGCCGAGATTGCCGGTTTTGACCTGTCGCTGAACCCGCGTCGCCGCGAAACCCTGGAGATGATCGTCAACGATCTTTATCCTCAGGGCGGCGATCTGGCCCAAGCTGATTTCTGGACCGGCCTGCGTCCGACCACTCCGGACGGCACCCCGATTGTTGGCGCCACCCCGTTCAAGAACCTGTTCCTGAACACTGGTCACGGTACGCTCGGCTGGACCATGGCTTGTGGTTCGGGTCGCTTGCTGGCCGACCTGATGGCGAAGAAAAAGCCGCAGATCAGCGCCGAAGGCCTCGATATTTCCCGTTATGGCAACAAAACCCAGGAGCCTGCAAAGCATGTCAGTCCAGCGCCAGCTCACCAATGAGCGCATGAGTCAGATCGTCACCCATAACGGCACGGTTTACCTGGCCGGACAGGTCGGCGATGACATGAGCGCCGGGATTGAACAGCAGACCCGTGAAACCCTCGCCAACATCGAGCGTTTGCTCGATCTGGCCGGCACCGACAAGCACCATCTGCTGTCGGTGACGATTTACCTGAAAGACATCGACGCGCATTTTGAAGGCATGAACGCGATGTGGGACAAGTGGCTGCCAAAAGGTGTTGCCCCGGCCCGCGCCACGGTTGAGTCGAAATTGTGCGAGCCGGAAATCCTGGTCGAGCTGTCGGTTGTCGCCGCTCTGCCATAATCCTGTCAGAAAGATCCCTCTCCCGGTGCTGTTGGCGGTTCACGCCGTCAGCCAGCGCCGGTTTTTTCTTCCCGATAACCCGACCAGAAGTGTGCCGCCATGCGTCCTGCCCGTGCCCTGATCGACCTTCAAGCCCTGCGTCACAACTACCGAATCGCCCGTGAACTCACGGGGGCCAAAGCCCTCGCGGTGATCAAGGCGGATGCCTACGGCCATGGCGCTGTGCGATGCGCACAAGCGCTGGAAGCCGAGGCGGACGGGTTTGCCGTGGCCTGCATTGAAGAGGCGTTGGAGCTGCGGGCCGCGGGTATTCATGCACCGGTGCTGTTGCTGGAAGGCTTTTTCGAAGCCGACGAGTTGTCTCTGATCGTCGAGCATGATTTCTGGTGTGTGGTGCATTCGCTGTGGCAGCTCGAAGCCATTGAAAAAGCCGCATTGAGCAAGCCGATCACTGTGTGGCTGAAGCTCGATTCGGGCATGCACCGCGTGGGGCTGCCCCCGGCGGATTATCAAGCGGCTTATCGGCGTCTGCTGGCGAGCGGCAAGGTCGCGAAAGTGGTGCTGATGAGCCACTTTGCTCGCGCCGATGAACTGCACGAACAGGCCAGCGCCGAACAGGTGGCGGTGTTTGAGGCTGCGCGCAAGGGCTTGTCCGCCGAGGTCAGCTTGCGCAACTCGCCGGCGGTGCTCGGCTGGCCGCAGATTCCGAGTGATTGGGTGCGTCCGGGCATCATGCTCTATGGCGCCACGCCCTTCGAAGAGGCCAACGAAGTGGCATCGCGCCTGCAACCCGTGATGACCCTTGAATCGAAAGTAATCAGTGTCCGCGAATTGCCGGCTGGCGAGCCAGTCGGTTACGGCGCCAGATTCATCACCCCTAAACCGATGCGCATTGGCGTGGTAGCGATGGGTTATGCCGACGGCTACCCGCGTTTAGCACCGACCGGCACGCCCGTGCTGGTTGCCGGGCAGCGCAGCCAGTTGCTCGGCCGGGTGTCGATGGACATGCTCTGTATCGACCTGACCGATGTGCCGCAGGCCGGTCTCGGTTCGACCGTCGAGTTGTGGGGCAAAAACATCCTTGCCAGTGACGTGGCCATTGCCGCTGGCACGATTCCTTATCAGATTTTCTGCAACCTGCGCCGAGTGCCACTGCTCTATTCCGGGGCTTAGTGCGCAGGGCTCCAGACCGGAAGTCGCCTCGCTGAGCAGGATTCAGGTCAAGGTGTTGTAAATACTGAACGCTGTCGCCATGATAACGCTCACTGTTTCAACAATCCTGAATCCTGGAGGCGCAAGCTTTGGACGTCGGTGAACGACTGCAATCCATCCGTAGGCTCAAAGGCCTTTCCCAGCGTGAGCTCGCAAAACGGGCGGGGGTCACCAACAGCACGATTTCGATGATCGAGAAGAACAGCGTGAGCCCTTCGATCAGTTCGCTGCGCAAGGTGTTGGGCGGGATTCCCATGTCCATGGTCGAGTTCTTTTCCGAAGAAATCCTGCAGGAAAAACCGACTCAGATCGTCTACAAGGCCAACGAGCTGATCGATATTTCCGATGGCGCCGTGACCATGAAACTGGTTGGCCGGGCCCACCCGAGCCGGGCTATCGCATTCCTCAATGAAATCTATCCGCCAGGCGCCGACACCGGTGACGAGATGCTCACCCATGAAGGCGAGGAAACCGGCATCCTGGTCGAAGGAAAACTGGAACTGGTCGTCGGTCTCGAAACTTTTGTCCTCGAAGCCGGCGATAGCTACTACTTTGAAAGTACCAAGCCACACCGTTTCCGTAATCCGTTCGATGCGCCTGCGCGACTAATCAGCGCAGCCACGCCGGCGAATTTCTAAGAAAAGAGGCGTCCTGCCAGTATCGCAGAGGCGCCCGGGCCGTTTTTCCGCCGCAGCCTAAGACCCCTCCGACTTTGGGGTTGTTTCAGTGCGACGGGCTTACCGCTATACTTGCGCCCGCCTGCGAACCGTGGCCGTAGGCGTGACTAGCCACCATTGAGGGTGAACGCGTGAACCTAATTATGAAAATGCTGGCTGCACCAGCAACCGTATTGGCCCTATGGGCTGTCAGTGTCAGCGCTCAAGCTGCGACCAACGACGTTATCGCCAAACGCCTTGAACCGGTCGGTCAGGTTTGTGTTCAGGGTAAAGAGTGCAAAGGGATGGAAGTGGCCACTGCCGCTGGCGGCGGTGGTGGTGCGAAAACCCCGGATGAAGTGATTGCAAAACATTGCAACGCTTGCCACGGCTCAGGCCTGTTGGGCGCGCCGAAAATCGGTGATGCTGCCGCTTGGGGCGAGCGCGCCAAGAAAGAAGGTGGTGTTGACGGCCTGCTCGCCAAGGCGATCTCCGGCCTCAACTCGATGCCGCCAAAAGGCACCTGCGCCGATTGCTCCGATCCAGAGCTCAAAGGCGCCATCCAGAAGATGTCCGGCCTGAAATAAGCCCCGTTTTCAGCGAAAAGCCGCTTACGAGCGGCTTTTTTGTGCCTGCGGTTTTGTCCTGAAGACAATGAAGAACCTTGTGGGAGCGGGCTTGCTCGCGAAAGCGGTGTGTCAGTCAACATTGATGGCGACTGATACGGCCTCTTCGCGAGCAAGCCCGCTCCCACAAAGGATCTTCGGTGCTGGCATGATTTGGCGTCTGAGGCTGTTTTTTGCAGCCAAGACCCGGCAAGCTCGGTCCAACCCCAATTCATGGAATATGAGGGAGGATCCGATGGTGCAGTTGTGTTCTATCGAGCAGGCGGTCGATGACGTACTGGCGCGGTTGCCGGTCCACATTCACATGGGTTTGCCCCTGGGCCTGGGCAAACCCAACCACTTCGTCAACGCGTTGTATCGACGTATCGCCCAACTGCCAGAGCGGCGGCTGACGATCTACACCGCACTGTGCCTTGGCCGCCCGCCCTTGGGCGACGGTTTGCAGAAGCGTTTCCTCGAACCCTTTATCGAACGGGTGTTTGGCGATTATCCCGAACTGGATTTCCTCGCCGACCTGCATCGCGACCAACTGCCGGGCAATATCCACATTCAGCAGTTCTTCATGCAGCCCGGCAGCCTGCTCAACAGTGCGACAGCGCAGCAGGATTACGTCAGCAGCAATTACAGCCATGCGGCGCGGGACATCAATGCCGCCGGGTTGAATCTGGTCGCTCAGTTAGTCGCCAGCCATGCAGGGCAACCCGACCGCTTGAGCCTGAGCTGCAACCCGGACATCACCCTCGACCTGTTGCCGATGATCGGCAAGCGCCGCGCCGCCGGAGAAACCATCCTGATGGTCGGCCAGGTGCACAACGATCTGCCTTACATGCCCGGCGATGCGGAACTCGGCATCGACACCTTCGACCTGCTGATCGATGAGAAAGACCACACCACGCTGTTTTCCACGCCGAATATGCCCGTGGGGTGTCAGGACCATTTCATCGGCTTGCATGCCAGTACCTTGGTGCGTGACGGCGGTACGTTGCAGATCGGTATCGGCTCCATGGGCGATGCGCTGACGGCGGCGCTACTGGCGCGGCAAGCGGACAACGACGCTTACAAGGCGTTGCTGGTCGACATAAACCTCAGCCACTGGGCGCAACTGATCGAGCGCGAGGGCGGCATCGAACCGTTCGCCAAAGGCCTGTATGGCTGTAGCGAAATGTTCGTCAACGGCTTGCTGGTGCTGGCCGATGCCGGAATCGTGCGGCGCAAGGTTTACCCGGACGTGGCGACCCAGCAACAGGCGAATGCCGGCACCCTGGATGAGACCGCGCAAACCGATGGCATTTCTGTGCATGGCGGCTTTTTCCTCGGCCCGCGCACCTTCTACGAACGCTTGCGTGAGTTGCCACAAAGCAAGCGACTCGAATTCAACATGACTCGCATCAGCTACATCAACGAGCTCTATGGCCAGGAAGAACTCAAGCGTTTGCAGCGTCTTGATGCACGGTTTATCAACACTGCGTTCACCGTGACCTTGCTCGGTGCCGCAGTGGCGGATCAGCTCGAAGACGGACGTGTGCTAAGCGGCGTAGGCGGGCAATACAACTTCGTGGCTCAGGGGCATGCGCTGCAAGGCGCGCGCTCGGTGTTGCTGCTACGCAGCTGGCGCGAGTCTGGCGGTGACGTCAGCTCGAACATCGTTTGGGAGTATGGCCACTGCACGATCCCCCGGCACTTGCGGGACATCGTGGTCACCGAGTACGGCATCGCCGATCTTCGCGGCAAGACCGATGCGGCAGTGATCGAGGCCTTGCTCAATATCAGCGACTCGCGTTTTCAGTCGGGATTGATTGAACAGGCGCAGAAGGTCGGCAAATTGCCCAAGGACTTCCGTCTCGATCCGCGCTTTACCGATAACAGTCCGCAGCGGTTGCAGGAGATCCAGGCGCGGCATCCGCAGCTGTTTCCAGAGTATCCGCTGGGGTGTGATTTCACCGAGGTCGAGCGAGATGTGTTGCGGGCGCTGAACTGGCTCAAGAGCAAGTTCAAGCTGAGCGAGGTGCTGGAACTGGGCAAGGCGGCGCTGGATGCGCCGGAGGCAGCAGCGTTCCCGGAGCATCTGGAGCGCATGCAGCTGGTCAATCCTGAAGGACTGAAGGAGGATTTGTATCAGCGGTTACTGCTAACCGGCCTCAAGGCCACTGCGCAATAACGACCCGTGCATAACAAATGTGGGAGCGGGCTTGCTCGCGAAGGCGGTGGATCAGTCAAAAACCAGTCGACTGACACACCGCCTTCGCGAGCAAGCCCGCTCCCACAGGGGGATTGCGGTGTGACGGCTTACTCGATGAAGGTCACGACACCATCGGCCAGCGACTTCACACGGGCCAACGACTCTACGCGATAACCCTGCGAATCCAGTTCCGCACGGCCGCCCTGGAACGACTTCTCGATCACGATGCCCAGGCCCGCCACGGTCGCGCCGGCCTGCTTGATGATCGAGATCAGCGCCTGGGACGCTTTACCGTTGGCCAAAAAGTCATCGATGATCAGCACGCGGTCGCTGCTGGTCAGGTGGCGCGGGGAGATCGCCACGGTGCTTTCGGTCTGCTTGGTGAACGAGTACACGGTCGCCGACAGCAGGTTTTCGGTCAGGGTCAGGGACTGGTGCTTGCGGGCGAAAATCACCGGTACGCCGAGATTCAGGCCAGTCATGATGGCCGGGGCGATGCCCGAGGCTTCGATAGTGACGATCTTGGTGATGCCCGAATCCTTGAACAGCGTGGCGAATTCGTCGCCGATCAGCTTCATCAGGGCCGGGTCGATCTGGTGGTTCAGAAAGGCGTCGACTTTCAGGACCTGGTCGGAAAGCACAATGCCTTGTTCGCGAATTTTCTGGTGCAGGGCTTCCATGAAGCTGTCCTCTTTTGGCGCCTGTGCGCCGAAGGTCGTATAAAAGTGGTCAATTCTAGCGCTTTAACATCGCGCGTATATCTGCCAATGCGTTGTTGCCCCGCACAGCTTTGACTTCGGTCGGTGTGTCGTCGTTGCCTTCCCAGGCCAGATCGTCCGGCGGCAACTCATCGAGGAAACGGCTCGGCGCGCAATCGATGATCTCGCCGTACTGCTTGCGCTTGGCGGCGAAGGTGAAGGCCAGGGTCTGACGCGCGCGGGTGATGCCCACGTAGGCCAGGCGACGTTCTTCTTCGATGGTGTCGGCTTCGATGCTGGAACGGTGCGGGAGGATTTCCTCTTCCATGCCCATGATGAACACGTAGGGGAATTCCAGGCCCTTGGACGCATGCAAGGTCATCATCTGCACGCCTTCGGCGCCGTCTTCCTCTTCCTGCTGGCGCTCGAGCATGTCGCGCAGGACGAGTTTGCCGATGGCGTCCTCGACGGTCATTTCGCCTTCTTCGTCTTTTTCCAGGGTGTTCTTCAGCGCCTCGATCAGGAACCAGACGTTACCCATGCGGTAATCCGCAGCCTTGTCGCTGGAGCTGTTGGTGCGCAGCCAGTTCTCGTAGTCGATGTCCATGACCATGCTGCGCAGGGCGGAGATCGGGTCTTCGCCGGCGCACTGCTCGCGCACCCGGTCCATGAAGCGCTTGAAGCGCGACAGGCGATCGGTGAAGCGGCTGTCCAGGTGCTCGCCCAGGCCGATTTCGTCGGTGGCGGCGTACATCGAGATTTTGCGCTCGGTGGCGTAGTTGCCGAGCTTCTCCAGCGTGGTCGAGCCGATCTCGCGGCGCGGCACGTTGATCACCCGCAGGAAGGCGTTGTCGTCGTCCGGGTTCACGATCAGGCGGAAGTAGGCCATCAGGTCTTTCACTTCCTGGCGGCCGAAAAAGCTGTTGCCGCCGGACAGGCGATACGGCACCTGGTGGTGCTGCAATTTCAGCTCGATCAGCTTGGCCTGGTAGTTGCCGCGATAGAGGATCGCGAAATCGCTGTACGGCCGGTCGGTGCGCAAGTGCAGGCTGAGGATTTCCATGGCCACACGCTCGGCCTCGGCGTCCTCGTTGCGGCAGCGGATCACGCGGATCTCGTCGCCGTGGCCCATTTCACTCCACAGCTGCTTTTCGAATTCGTGGGGGTTGTTCGAGATCAGCACGTTGGCGCAGCGCAGGATGCGGCTGGTGGAGCGGTAGTTCTGCTCCAGCATCACCACCTTCAAGGACGGGTAGTCGTCCTTGAGCAGCATCAGGTTTTCCGGGCGGGCGCCGCGCCAGGCGTAGATCGACTGGTCGTCGTCGCCCACCACGGTGAACTGGTTACGTTTGCCGATGAGCATTTTCACCAGCAAATACTGGCTGGCGTTGGTGTCCTGGTATTCGTCGACCAGCAGGTAGCGCACCTTGTTCTGCCATTTTTCCAGGATGTCGGCGTGCTCTTCGAACAGCTTCACCGGCAGCAGGATCAGGTCGTCGAAGTCCACTGCGTTGAACGCCTTGAGCGTGCGCTGGTAGTGGGTGTAGACGATGGCGGCGGTCTGTTCCTTGGGGTTGCGCGCGTTTTCCAGGGCCTGGGCCGGCAGGATCAGGTCGTTTTTCCAGGCGCCGATCATGTTCTTGATCTCGTCGACGCCGTCGTCGCCCGAGTATTCCTTCTGCATGATGTCGGTCATCAGGGCTTTGACGTCGGTCTCGTCGAAGATCGAGAAGCCCGGTTTGTAGCCCAGCCGCACATGCTCCTTGCGGATGATGTTCAGGCCCAGGTTGTGGAAGGTGCAAACCGTCAGCCCGCGACCTTCACCGGCACGCAGCAGGGTGCCAACCCGTTCCTTCATCTCGCGGGCGGCCTTGTTGGTAAAGGTCATGGCGACGATGTACTGGGCGCGGATGCCGCAATTCTGGATCAGATGCGCGATTTTGCGCGTGATTACGCTGGTCTTGCCGGAGCCTGCACCGGCGAGCACCAAAAGAGGGCCGCCGACGTAGCTCACGGCTTCTTGCTGCCGGGGATTGAGTCGGGACATAGGTAAATTCAGGAGTCAGTCACGAAATGGGCCGGCATTTTAACAGGCTCAGCGAATTGTGCTGCTCTGTCCGACTTGTGACGTACTGCGCTATCTGCAATTGCCGGTTTTGTTACTTTCACGCAGGATGCGCAACGAATTTGCGGCTAATGTTCGTAATTGCGGATACAAAGGGCTCGTTTTGCCAACTGATGTCATTGTTATTGACCATCGGAACGGCATAATGCCCGTCGCCAACATCTTTGCAGAGTCTAGGGAGCTAGCTTGTCTACGCCTGTCGAACCCTTGCGTTTGCTGCTACTGGCCGAAGAGCCGGCGTGGGCAGCGTTGTTGCGCGAGTGTCTGGCTCCGATGGGGAGCTCGGCCGTGCTCATCAGCGCGCCGAGTTGGGAGTCGGTCAGCAGCCTGTTCGATGACAACCGCAGCGCGGTGTTATTGACCATCCCGCAACTTCAACCGGCGCCGGGCCGTTGCAGCCTGCCGACGGTGTTGCTGCTCGACCATGAGCCACTGACCCCGCCCGACGGTGTAAGCGACTGGCTGGTGCGCGATCATCTCGATCCTGGCATGTTGCGCCGTTGCCTGCGCCATGTGCGCGAGCGTGGCGTGCTGGAAAACACTCTGCAACGCCTGGCCGAGCAAGATCCGCTCACCGGCATCGCCAATCGCCAGGGCTTTCAGACCTTGCTGACGGCGCGGCTGGCGGAAAACGACGGTCGCGGCCTGGCCCTCGGTCATCTCGACCTCGACAACTTTCGTTATGCCAACGATGCTCTCGGCCATCAGGCCGGTGACCGCCTGATCCTGCAAGTGGTGGCGCGGCTCAAGAGTCAGCTTGAGGCCGGCGATCAACTGGCGCGCCTGGGCAGTGATGAATTCGCGCTGCTGATCGACACCCGTCGCGCTCCCCAGCGTGCCGAGTGGATGGCCGAGCGCATCAGCGAAGCGCTGGCCGAGCCCTATTGGATCGATGGCGAAAGCCTGTTGATCGGCTCCAGCCTGGGCATCGCCTACGCCCGGGCCCAGGCCGGCGCGGATCCGCTGATGTGGCACGCGCACATCGCCATGCAGCAGGCCAAAAGCACGCAAGGTTGCACCTTTCACATTTTCAACGAACGCATCAACCGCAATGCCCGTAGCATCGCCGACCTCGAAACCGAGCTGCGCCGTGCGTTGCGCCGCGATGAGCTGGAATTGCACTACCAGCCACGGCTGAACCTTGAGGACGGACAGATCGTCGGCCTCGAAGCGTTGGTGCGCTGGCGCCATGCCGAGCGCGGCTTGCTGCCGCCGAGCGAATTCGTGCCGCTGGCGGAGCAAAGCGGTCTGATTGTTCCGCTGGGCTACTGGGTGATTTCCCGGGCCTTGCGCGACATGCAGGCGCTGCTTGAACTAGGTTTGCCGCCGTTGCACATGGCGATCAATTTGTCGTTCCGACAGTTCCAGGACAGCCAGCTGCTGTCGACCCTGAGTCGCCTGATTACCGAGCGCGGCGTCGAGGCGCAGTGGCTGGAGTTCGAGCTGACCGAAACTGCGGTCATGCGTCGTAGTGATCTGGTCAAGCAGACCATGGACGCCCTCGGGCGCCTCGGTGTGCGCTTCTCCCTCGACGATTTCGGCACCGGGTTCTCGTCGTTTGTGCACCTCAACAGCCTGCCGATCACTTTGCTGAAGATCGACAAGAGCTTTGTCGGCGGTATGGAACAGCGTGAGGAAAACCGCAAACTGGTCCACGCGATGATCAACCTGGCGCACAACCTCAACCTTGAAGTGGTCGCCGAAGGTGTGGAGACGCCGGAGCAACTGGATCTGCTGCGCGGGTTCGAGTGCGATCAGGTGCAGGGGTATTTGATCAGCAAGCCATTGCCGCTGGCCGAGCTGGTGGAATACCTGACGATCGGCTCCAGCCAGCAGCCAATGCTGGAAATCGTAAGCTGACCACGACTTTTCAGTTGGCACAAAACCTGTGGGAGCGAGCTTGCTCGCGATGAGGCCAGATCAGTCAGGATTCATGTCGACTGATACTCCGCTATCGCGAGCAAGCTCGCTCCCACAAGGGGGCTCAGTCAGGCTGAGCGACTTCGAAGCGTTGCTCTGACGTCGTATCGCGCCTGATCATCCGCTTCATCTTCCACTCGAACCCCAGCGTCAGGCTCACCGCCGCGCACGCCAGGCCCAGCGCCAGGCCCCACCAGACGCCCGTTGGCCCCCAGTGCAAGTGGAACGCCATCCACCACGCCGCCGGAGCGCCGATCAGCCAATAGCAACCCAGGCCGACGAGGAAAGTCGTCTTGGCATCCTTGAGTCCGCGAATGCAGCCCATGGCGATGGTTTGGGTGCCGTCAAACAGTTCGAACCACGCCGCCACTGCCAACAGGCTCACGGCCAGGTTGATGACATCGCGGAACGCCGGGTCGTTTTGGTCGAGGAACAAACCGACCAACTGGTTTGGCAACAGCCAGAAGACCATAGCGAAACACAGCATCGCCGCAGCCCCGAAGGCGATCCCGACCCGCCCGGCCAGGCGCGCATCCAGCAGCTGCCCGGCACCGTAATGCTGACCGATGCGCATGGTGATTGCGTAGGAAATGCCCGCCGGGACCATGAACGCCACCGAGACGATTTGCAGGGCGATCTGGTGTGCGCCCAGTTGCGTGCTGCCCATGGTGCCCATGCACAGCGCGGCGAAGGCAAACAGCCCGACTTCTACCGCGTAGGTGCCGCCAATCGGCAGGCCCAGACGCCACAACTCCTTCAGGTACTGGCGGTTCAGCCGTGACAGGCCCTGACTTAGCGGATAAGCCTCGTACGCCGGGTGACGACGAATGTGCCACGCCAGCGCAAGGGCCATCAGGTTGGCGACAATCGCCGTGACCAGCCCGATGCCCACCAGCCCCAATTTTGGCAGGCCGAACATCCCGGTAATCAATGCATAGTTGAGCAAGAAGTTGGCGACTGTACCGCCCAGGCTGATGACCATCACCGGCGTCGCACGGCCAATGGCGCTGGTGAACCCGCGCAGGGCCATGAAGCTCAGGTAGCCGGGCAGGGCGAACGGCAGGAAGATCAAAAACTGACCAGCCGCGTTGACGTTGCTTTCGGTCTGGCCGAACAGCAGCAGCACCGGTTTGAGGTTCCACAGCAGCAAACCGGCGACCAGCGCCATCAGCCATGCCAGCCATAACCCGGCCTGGGTCAGCCGGGTAGCCCCGAGAATGTCGCCGGCCCCCTGACGGATCGCGACCAGTGTGCCGACGGCAGCAATCACACCGATGCAGAAAATCGACACGAACGAATAGGTCGCCGCACCGAGCCCGCCACCGGCCAGCGCTTCGGGACTCAGGCGCGCCATCATCAGGGTGTCGGTGAGGACCATCAGCATGTGCGCCAACTGCGAGGCAATCAGCGGCCCCGCCAGCCGCAGGATGGCCCAGAGTTCAGTACGTGCTGGATGTTGCATGGTCATCACGCTCGATTATCAAAGGGAACAGGAAAGCACCGATTCTCGGCGCTCTGCGAGGATTGCACAAAGGGATAAAAAGGATGGGTGGCATGATTAAAACTCATGCTGGAGAGTTTCTGCTAGGGTGGACGAACCCCGCTATAGGAGCTTTCCCAATGTCCCGTCGTCTTCCTCCCTTGTATGCCCTGCGCGCATTCGAAGCGGCGGCGCGGCACAGTTCATTTACCCGCGCGGCCGAAGAGCTGTCGATTACCCAAAGTGCGGTCAGCCGACATATTCGTACACTCGAAGAACATTTTGCCTGCCGCCTGTTTCATCGCAGTGGCCGCAACCTGCAACTGACCGAGTCGGCCCGGTTACTGTTGCCGGGCATTCGTGAAGGTTTCACCGCGCTGGAGCGGGCCTGCAATACCTTGCGTGCCGAAGACGACATCCTGCGCATGAAAGCCCCGTCGACCCTGACCATGCGCTGGTTGTTGGCGCGCCTCAGCCGTTTTCGCCATCTGCAACCGGGTAACGAAGTGCAGCTGACCAGTGCGTGGATGGACGTCGATTCCGTGGATTTCAATGACGAGCCGTTCGACTGTGCGGTGCTGTTGAGTAACGGCCATTTCCCTCCGGACTGGGAGGCGAGTTACCTGTTTCCCGAGGAATTGATCCCGGTCGGCGCGCCCAACCTGCAGGGCGACCAGCCGTGGAATGTCGAGCGCCTGACCAACACCGAGTTGCTGCACCCCACGCCGGACCGCCGCGACTGGCGTAACTGGCTGGAGCGCATGGGCCTGGCCGATCAGGTGTCGCTCAAGGGCGGGCAGGTGTTCGATACCCTGGAGCTGGGCATGATCGCCGCCGCGCGGGGCTATGGCGTGTCCATGGGCGATCTGCTGATGGTCGCGGAGGATGTCGCCCAGGGGCGCCTGAGTTTGCCGTGGCCGACCGCCGTCGCCAGCGGTGAGTGTTATTACCTGGTCTGGCCGAAAACCCGGCCCGGCGGTGAGCGCATGCGCCGGCTCAGCGACTTCCTGCAAAACGAAGTCCGTTCCATGAAGTTGCCGGATGTCGTGCACTTGAGCTGAAACGGTGAAGCCGCAGGAGAGGCTGGCGGCGGTTTTGCGTTCCGGGGTTGACCGCTTTCGTTGAGGTGCGGCTGAATTGGTCTTCGCGAGCAAGCCCGCTCCCACAGGTTCGGCGCCGTTTATCCTGTGGGAGCGGGCTTGCTCGCGAATGGAACGACTCGGTTTCGATACTTACTGCGTGGCCGGCCGATATTGCAACGCTTCCGCCAGATGCTCTCGGCTGATCCCGTCAACCTGCTGCAGATCCGCCAGCGTCCGCGCAACCTTGAGCAACCGATGCGCCGAACGCAGCGACAAAGTCAGCCGTTCGCAAGCCGACTCCAGCCAATTTTCATCGACTGTGGATAACTTGCAGTGCCGACGCAGCCCCGGCAAATCCAGAAAGGCATTGGCACAACCCTGACGCTTCTGCTGACGCTCACGCGCCTCGGCGACAAGCGCCGCAGCACTGGCGCTGTCCTCTCCAGGTTTCACCGTGGGGTTCAACGTCGTGGTTTCCCGGGCGACGGTCAGATGCAGGTCGATGCGATCGAGTAATGGCCCCAACAGCTTGTTGCGATAGCGTTGCACCATGTCCGGCGTGCAGGAACAGCGCCCGCTCGGCTCGCCAAGATATCCACAGGGACATGGGTTCATCGCCGCCACCAATTGAAAACGCGCCGGAAAGCGCACGCGATCTTTCGCCCGCGAGATTACGATATGCCCGGACTCCATCGGCTCCCTCAAGACTTCCAATACTCTGCGTTCAAACTCGGGAAGCTCATCAAGAAACAAGACACCGTGGTGGGCGAGGGTAATTTCACCCGGTTGTGGTTTCGAGCCGCCACCCACTAAAGCGGGGCCAGAGGCGGAGTGATGGGGCTGGCGAAAGGGGCGCTGTGGCCAGTGACGCAAGGGCACACAACTGGTGACCGATTGAATCGCCGCCACTTCCAGCGCCTCGCTTTCGGTCAGCGGTGGCAACAGCCCTGGCAAGCGACTCGCCAGCAACGTTTTTCCGGTCCCCGGGGGACCACTGAGTAGCAGGTTGTGAGCGCCTGCAGCCGCGATCAGCAGCGCCCGCTTGGCCGCAAGTTGCCCTTGCACTTCATTCAGGTCGGGATAAGGTTTGCTGGCGCAGAGCAGTCCATCGGAAGCATAAGGTTCGATCGGTGTATGCCCGTTGAAGTGCGCGACGGCCTCCAGCAAATGGTCAACAGCAATCACTTTCAGCCCCGACGCCAGGCACGCTTCCTCAGCGTTCGCCCGTGGCACCATCAGCCAGCGCCCGGCCTTGCGCGCCGCCAACGCCGCCGGCAACACCCCTCGAACTGCCCGTACCGCACCTGACAGGGCCAACTCCCCCAAACACTCCACGTCATCCAGTGTCAGCGTCGGCACCTGCACGCTGGCCGAGAGAATCCCCAGGGCAATCGCCAGATCGAACCGCCCGCCATCCTTGGGCAAATCCGCCGGCGCCAGATTCAGCGTGATCCGCCGCGCCGGAAACTGCAGCCCCGAATTGATGATCGCACTGCGCACCCGGTCCTTGCTTTCCTTCACCGCCGCCTCGGGCAGGCCGACCATGGTCAGGGATGGCAGGCCGTTGGCCAGATGAACTTCTACAGTGACGGCGGGTGCCTCGACGCCGACCTGGGCGCGGCTGTGGACGATGGAGAGGGACATGGGCGTTCCTTGAGTTGAAGAGCACCGCTTCCTGCGGGTTTGTGAAGGGTAGACGGGGGAGAGGGAATTGGTGGGGTGGTTACGTGGGCAAAATTTCACGGGATATTGCGGTTACGAACCAGGGCATTGGCGAGGTACAAAAAAACCGCCATTTAGACGGTTTCTTTCACGAAAAAAATTCAGCTTCGTCCACCGGCCAACCAACCACCTGGCTCAAGTTCTTTACCGCACGCGATGGCGACTTCAATAAAGCGTCGTTGATTGGCCGATAAATTTCCAGCCAAACGACGTGCTTCGGCGTGAAACTCAACAATTTGTAACAGCTTCGCCTTTCGCTTTTTTGGGCTCATACGCACCTCCTGCGATTGGATGTTATTGGTCGCTCAAGTAGATGACAAGGCGGTTGTTATGGTCAAAGTCGAACCCGAGATCTCGATAATAAAAAACAACGTTCGGATCAGGGTCCTGGATTTCGATCTCTCTGCACCCAAGCATACGCGCATAGAAGTCAGCGGCCAGTATCGCGATCGGAGCGATCAAGCCACGAAGCGGATGGGATCTGTCTGGATCGCTCTGCAGAAGAACTACTTTCAGACAGAGAGCGCTCCTTCGCGGTGTTGCATAGCACAAGCCACACAGATTCTGCCCATACCAAATTGCTAAATCCAAACCTTTGGCATCTTTGCGCTTCCAGTCGGGGACGTGATCCCATGGGTAGATTGTTGCTTCTTCCCATAAATGACATTTCTCTAACGCTGCTGCGGTAATCGGCTCAAACCTGACAGCTGTTACGTCCATTTTTAATGCACGAGGCGCGATGTTTTTAATAAATGCTTGGTAGGTAAGCTTCCGTGCGTTCGATTTAAAAGTCTGGTTACGAAGGTCCGTGCCTTTCCCTTTTCTTCTCATTGCCAACGTCTATGGAATATCAAGGCGGAAAGCGTAGGGGGAACGGGGCCGGGGAATAAATCAGGCCGGAGAGCTGCTTTTTGTAGGACCCTGCCGAGATAGATGAAGGACATCGGTGAAAGAGCGTGGATGGTCTTGCCGGATGAAGGTTTCTGCTTATGATCTCGCTGAATGCAGACGTAGGAGGCGTGAATGAACAGGAATGGGGTGCGCCCGATTCATCCTGGTGAAATTCTCAGTGAGGAGTTTTTGAAGCCACTGGGCGTTACAACCGATGCTCTGGCTCGCTCGCTGAACGAGCCAGAGGCGGAAATACGCGATGTTGTGAATCAGCGGAGCGGTGTCAGTGTTGGTCTGGCGCAAAAGCTATCCGTCCACCTGAACACGACACCCGATTTCTGGCTGAATCTGCAATCGACCTATGAGTTGCGCTCAGCCCGGATCGAGCGTGGTTGAACGTTAAATGTTCAAAGCGACTGCAGGACACGTGAAGCCCGCTTCCACCACGGTTTTACCGGGCGTCTTGCCTGCTCCCGCTCTGTCATCATCTGCGGCACATCCTGCAACCGAATCCACGGCTGGTTATTCCAGTGCAGCAAGCTCAACGACATTTCCGGCCAGTTGAGCAGGCTCAGTTGTGGGCGTTCGGTTGTGGTGGGGTGTTGGGCGTCTCGCAGGGCGGGGACGACTTCGTGGGTCAGCCATTCACGCAATGCTCGGTATTCGGGGCAGTAGTGGTAGACGAGCATGGCGTAGACACCGGATTCGCTGATCAGCAGGGTGTTTTCGATGCGGCCGTAGGTGAGGGTTTTGGTGGTTTGGTATTGGTCGGGATCGAGTTTTCGGAGTTGGCGGTCGTTGAGGTAGATGCGTAGTAATCGGCCGAGGTCACGGGCGCTGAACCAAGGTTGGTTTTGCAGGAGTAGGGCGTGGAGGTGGAGTTTGTGGCGGGTGAAGACTTGGGGGATTAGATAGTTTTCTTCCATGGTGCAGTTCTCGTATCGAATGAAGAAAACTGCCTCTGATCGTCGCCAAACGAAAAGGGTGGCAGCCATGCGCGGGTTGGCGAACCGGTAACGCACCCAACCGGCAGACCCGAAGGTCTCCCACGCACAGCCGCCATAACTCGAGATAGGAATAAATTCCGTCGATCGAATGTGGTCGCAATGCGTTGTGGTTTTTTCCAGGTCGCCAAACCCAGTGCTGAGCATTCAGCTGGGGATGAGCTTAGAAACTGGAGGCTTCGCGACGCAATCGGACGGCGGTGTGATGTTTGTAGGACGTTGCCGGGATTGTTGCGGGGCTTGGGATCAAAAGATCGCAGCCTTCGGCAGCTCCTACAGGTGAAGCGGAAGGTCGTTCCGACCTTCAATCGCGAGCAAGCTCGCTCCCACAAGGGGACTGCATCTCACATCAGAATTTATTCGGTCGGCGGGGTTAGCTTCGCTTCCAGCTCCGCCACTTTCGTTTCAAGTGCCTCCAGCCGCGCCCGCGTGCGTGCCAGTACAACCATCTGGCTATCGAACTCTTCCCGACTCACCAGATCCAGTTTGCTGAAGCCGCTCTGCAGCAACATTTTGAACTGGCTTTCGATTTCGGCTTTCGGCAGCGGCGTGTCGCCGCTGAAGAGGCGGGAGGCGGTGCTGGTCAGGGCGTCGAGGAAGTCTTTTGGCGCGAGCATGGGCAATGTCCTGGAAACAATGACGGGCAGTGTATCACGCAGTGTCTATAGTCATTTCCGCGGGCAATGGATGCACGGTTTTCGCGCATCGGGATGGACGGCGTCGCACCGTTGTTGTGCGTAACGTGCCAGGTGTTGTCGCGAAGTATCCGCCATCCGCCGGTAAAGACTTGAAAACAGTCAGTTTTGTGGAGATGGCAAGCTTTCTGCTTAGTCCCTCGTGACCCATGCACTGATGCAGTCGCTGTGACGAATGCAGTGCGCCAAGCGAAACACGGGGAGTGCTTCGCAAGGAGCGGTTAGCTGGCGTCGGACGGGCAGGTAAGGCCGACGATGCGTTACAAAGCCAGGCACTGCGCTTAGACTTGAGACGGGTTTGTTTTCCTGGGGCAAGTCCACCAATTCGGGAGAGAGTTTTCATGAAGCTAGTCACTGCCATCATCAAGCCGTTCAAGCTGGACGACGTACGCGAGTCGCTGTCCGAGATCGGCGTGCAGGGCATTACCGTCACTGAAGTCAAAGGCTTTGGTCGGCAGAAGGGTCACACCGAGCTGTATCGCGGCGCGGAATACGTGGTCGATTTCCTGCCCAAGGTGAAGATCGACGTCGCTATCGACGACAAGGATCTGGACCGGGTAATCGAGGCCATCACCAAGGCTGCCAACACCGGCAAGATCGGTGACGGCAAGATCTTCGTGGTCAATCTGGAACAGGCGATTCGCATCCGTACCGGCGAAACCGATACCGACGCTATCTAAGCCGCCACAAACCCAACGCCCCAGGAGAAAACAATATGACTCTGCGTAAATTCGCAGGGCTAGGAGCCCTTTTGTCCCTCGTAATGCCCGGCCTGGCCATGGCGGCAGACGAAGTGGCGGCCCCAGTCCTCAATTCCGGCGATACCGCCTGGATGATGACCTCGACAGCCTTGGTGCTGTTCATGACCATTCCCGGCCTTGCGCTGTTCTACGGCGGCATGGTTCGGTCGAAAAACATTCTTTCCGTGATGATGCAGTGCTTCGCCATTACCGGTCTGATCAGCGTCCTGTGGGTTATTTATGGCTACAGCATCGCGTTCGACACCACTGGCATGGAGCAGGGCGTCGTCAACTTCAATTCGTTCTTCGGCAGCATGGGCAAGGCATTCCTCGCCGGCATCACGCCAGCCAGCCTGACCGGCCCTGCGGCGCTGTTCCCTGAGGCAGTGTTCGTCACCTTCCAGATGACCTTCGCGATCATCACCCCGGCGTTGATCGTCGGCGCCTTCGCCGAGCGGATGAAGTTCTCTGCGATGCTGGTCTTCATGGGCATCTGGTTCACCCTGGTTTACGCGCCGATTGCGCACATGGTCTGGTCCGGCAATGGCGGCCTGCTGTGGGACTGGGGCGTGCTGGACTTCGCCGGCGGCACCGTGGTGCACATCAACGCCGGTGTGGCCGGCCTGATTGCCTGCCTGGTGCTGGGTAAGCGCAAAGGCTTCCCGACCACGCCAATGGCGCCGCACAATCTCGGTTACACCCTGATGGGCGCGGCCATGCTGTGGGTCGGCTGGTTCGGTTTCAACGCCGGTTCCGCCGCTGCGGCCAACGGCACCGCCGGTATGGCGATGCTGGTGACGCAAATCGCTACCGCTGCTGCTGCGTTGGGCTGGATGTTTGCCGAGTGGGTCTCCCATGGCAAACCTAGCGCACTGGGTATCGCTTCGGGCGTGGTTGCCGGCCTGGTGGCAATCACCCCGGCTGCCGGTACCGTCGGCCCGATGGGCGCACTGGTAATCGGCCTGGCGGCTGGCGTGGTGTGCTTCTTCTGCGCGACCACCCTGAAACGCAAGCTCGGCTATGACGACTCCCTGGACGCCTTCGGCGTGCACGGTATCGGCGGTATCCTCGGCGCAATCCTGACCGGTGTGTTCGCCGCGCCGTCCCTGGGTGGCTTCGGCACCGTGACCGACATCGCCGCGCAAGTGTGGATTCAGTGCAAGGGCGTGGGTTTCACGGTGATCTACACCGCAATCGCCACGTTCATCATCCTCAAGGTGCTGGATGCGGTCATGGGGCTGCGGATCAACGAAGAAGAAGAAGCGGTCGGCATCGATCTGGCGCTTCACAACGAACGCGGCTACAACTTGTAAGCACGCGCATAACAAAACTTGCCCGGCTTGCCGGGCATTTTTTTGTCTGGAATTTGTCATTGAAGGGAGCGCTGAAAGGTTTTTTCCTACAGGTTTTGCGATGTTTGCTTCGGGTGATTTTGTGCGGTCGAAGGCTTACAGGATTGAAGGAATATTAGGGCCTTTGTTTTTTCCCAGAGCGCGCTAGAATGCGCCCCGAACGTGCGGAGAACTGTATGTGGCAACAGACTCTGATTACCTTGCGGGCGAGGCCCCGGGGCTTTCATCTGGTAACGGACGAGTTACTCGCCGGCCTGCCTGAACTCAAGGCATGTCGGGTCGGTCTGTTGCATTTGTGGCTGCAGCATACCTCGGCGTCGTTGACCATCAACGAGAACGCCGATCCGGCGGTACGTCGCGACTTCGAACGATTTTTCAATCGTCTGATCCCACAAGGAACAGACGGCTATGAGCATAACGACGAAGGCCTGGACGACCTCCCGGCGCACTTCAAGGCCAGCGTGCTTGGCTGTCAGCTCAGTTTGCCGATTTCGGCAGGCCGGTTGGCGTTGGGGACCTGGCAAGGCGTTTACCTGGGCGAGCACCGTGATCACGGCGGTGCCCGTAAAGTCCTCGCCACCGTGCACGGTGAAGGGGCATAACCGCTGGTCAGCAGCGGCTGTTGATTTTTTTCCGGCAGCCTTCGACAGAGGGCAAAGCTGGGCTATAACTAATCTGCTTTTCGCAAGTCATGAGGTAGAACATGAGCGACGATGATCTGGAAAACGACGACCTCGAAGTAGGCGACGACGACGAAACCGAAGAAGGTCTGGAAGCAGCGGCGGAAGACGTCGCTGAAGACGACGGCGGTGATGCGCCGGTTCCGACCGCCAAAGGCAAGGCCAAGGCAGCGGTATCGGTCGATGAGCTGCCGAGTGTCGAAGCCAAGAACAAAGAACGCGATGCCTTGGCCAAGGCCATGGAAGAGTTCCTGGCGCGTGGCGGCAAGGTGCAGGAAGTGGAGGCCAATGTGGTCGCCGATCCGCCCAAGAAGCCTGACAACAAGTACGGCAGCCGGCCTATCTGAGCCTGCTTCGCGCTTGCTGAAAAAGCCCGCCGTCGCTGCGGGCTTTTTCATGCCCGGAACAAAAAATATGAAACCTGTGGTGATCCCTGTGGGAGCGAGCTTGCTCGCGATGGCGGAGTGTCAGGCAACATTTATTTTGAATGTTAAGCCCTCATCGCGAGCAAGCTCGCTCCCACAGGTTTTGTGTCAGGCCGAAGCTTTGTTCCACCGCGCCAGCAACGCCGGTAACTCGGTCAGGCTGCCAATCTGCGCATCCGGCAGCCGGTCCGCTTCCCAGGCCTTGCCCGCCGGGTTGAACCAGATTGCGCGCAACCCCGCCTGCTGCGCACCGGCAATGTCATCACCCGGATGATCGCCGATATGCACCGCCGTTTCAGCGGTCGCGCCACCGCGCTGCAAAGCCTCCCGGAACAATCGCGCATCGGGTTTGGCGATGCCGATGTCTTCGGCGCACAACGCAAACTTGAAGTAGTCCGCCAGCCCCAGTCGCCGTACATCGGCGTTGCCATTGGTGACGACGCCGAGGGCGTAATGGTTGGCCAGCAACTCCAGGGTCGGTTGCACCTCCGGGAATATTTCCAGCTGATGCCGGGCATGCAGGAACACTTCGAAACTCTGGTCGGCCAGGTCCGACGCTTCGGCATGGGGATATCCGGCTTCTTCCAAAGCCTGGAACAACACGCGCCGGCGCAAGGCGCTGATGCGGTGCTTGAGGTTCGGCTCGATACTCAGGATGCGTTCGCGTATGGCCCACAAATGTTCCACCGGCACTGCACCCAGGTTGGGCGCATGTTCGGTCAACCATGCACGCAATACGGCTTCGGCGCTGACGATCACCGGGGCGGTGTCCCACAGGGTGTCGTCGAGGTCGAAGGTGATCAATTGAATACTCATGAATCGTCGCCTTTCATGCGTTTGGCCCGTGGGTGGGCGCTGTCGTAGACCGCTGCCAGATGCTGGAAGTCCAGGTGGGTGTAGATCTGCGTGGTCTTGATGTCCGAGTGTCCGAGCAGCTCCTGCACTGCCCGCAGGTCCTGGGAGGACTCCAGCAAATGGCTGGCGAAAGAGTGCCGCAGCATGTGCGGGTGCAGGTTCTGCCCCAGTTCGCGCTCGCCGGCAGCCTTGACCCGCACCTGAATCGCCCGCGGGCCGAGACGCCGGCCTTGCTGGCTGACAAACACCGCATCGTCCGCGGGGTTGGCCATGGCCCGCAGTGGCAGCCACTGTTCCAGCGCCTCGCGGGCCTTTTTGCCTACCGGCAGCAGGCGAGTCTTGCTGCCTTTACCAAGCACCTGGACCATGCCGTCGGCCAGGTCGAGCTGATCGAGATTGAGCCCCGTCAACTCCGACAGCCGCAGGCCGGAGGAATAGAACAGCTCGAGAATCGCCTGGTCCCGACGCGCCAGAAAGTCATCTTCAACCCCGCCTTCAAGCAGTTGCAGGGCGCGGTCGGTGTCGAGGGTTTTCGGCAGGCGGCGTTCGCCTTTGGGCGGCGCCAGGCCATTGGCCGGATCGTGGTCGCACAGGCCTTCGCGGTTCAGGTAGTGATAGAGCCCGCGAACGGCCGACAGCAATCGCGCCAGGCTGCGGGACGATTGCCCCTGGGCGTGCAGGCGGGCAATCAGGCTGCGCAGGCGCTGGATGTCCAGCGCCGCCCAGCTGCCGATATTCTGTTTGACGCACCAGCCCAGCACTTTATCGAGGTCACGGCGATAGGCCGACAGCGTGTGCGGCGACACCTGCCGCTCACTGCGCAGGTGTTCGCAGTAAGCGTCCAGTTGTCGTTCCATGTTCAGCGTACCGAGCGCAGGGAGTTGTTGACCCGTGGCAGCACGCGACCCATGACTTCAGCGATGTAGCTCAGGAACAAGGTGCCCACCGAGCTTTTGTAGTGCTGCGGATCGCGGCTGGCGATGGCCAGGATGCCGTGGATGCCCTGGTGGCTGATGGCAACCACCGCGGTGGAACCGATCTGCTTGCGCTGTTCTTCGCCGAACAGGAAGTCCAGTTCATGCTCGCGCAGGCTGCCGCTGACGCTTTTGTCTTCCGAGAGCAAGCCGCCAATGGCCACTTGTGCTTCGGCGTGAGTGGCCCAGCGGCCGACCGGCATGGCGTTGTCGCCAAGCAGGATGAGGCTGACGAAGGGCACCTGGAATTCCTGGCGCAGGCTGTCTTCGACGCACATCACCACGTCTTCCAGGCTGTTGGCGTCCATCAGCGCCAGGACCAAGCGACGGGTCTTGTCGAACAGCCGGTCGTTGTCCCGGGCCACATCCATCAAGTGCGACAGACGATGGCGCAGTTCAATGTTGCGGTCGCGCAGAATGGTCATCTGACGCTCCACCAGCGACACGGTATCACCGCGTCGATGGGGAATGCGCAGGGACGCAAGCAGCTCTTCGTGCTCGACGAAGAAGTCCGGATGAGCTTCCAGGTACGCGGCTACAGCCGCCGCCTCCAGGCTTTCGGACGGTGATTCGTCAGCTTGTCGTGCGGGTACTTGAGGCTTGTCGGTCATGGATTTCGCTCACTCAAAGACGCACTTGTCCTTCGTATACGCGTACTGCCGGGCCGGTCATCATCACCGGTTGGCCAGGGCCTGCCCATTCGATGGACAAGCGCCCGCCAGGCAGGTCGATCAATAGCGGCGAATCCATCCACCCCTGGCTGATCGCGGCCACTGCGGCGGCACAGGCGCCGGTTCCGCAAGCCTGGGTTTCCCCGGTTCCGCGTTCCCAGACGCGCAACTGTGCGCGGCTCCGGTCGATGACCTGGAGAAAACCGACATTGACCCGTGCCGGGAAGCGCGGGTGATGTTCGATTTTCGGCCCCAGTTCATGCACCGGCGCATTGTTGATATCGCTGACCCGCACCACGGCATGGGGGTTGCCCATGGATACCGCAGCCAGTTCGACCGGGGTGCCGTCGACGTCGACCTGATAACTCTTGGCCTGCTCCGTTGCCTGGAACGGAATATCCGCCGGCACCAGGCGCGGCGCGCCCATGTTGACGCTGATCTGGCCGTCGTTGCGGATGTCCAGTTCGATGATGCCGCTTTTGGTCTCAACGCGAATCTGCCGCTTGGCGGTCAAGCGCTTGTCGAGCACGAAGCGGGCGAAGCAGCGCGCACCGTTGCCGCACTGTTCCACTTCGGAGCCGTCAGCGTTGAAGATCCGGTAGCGGAAATCCACGTCCGGATTGCTCGGTGCCTCGACAATCAGTAACTGGTCGAAACCGACGCCGGTGTGCCGGTCGCCCCATTGTTTGGCGTGCTTGGGCAGAATGTGCGCGTGCTGGCTGACCAGGTCGAGGACCATGAAGTCATTACCCAGGCCGTGCATTTTGGTAAAACGCAGCAGCATGGTTTTACTCCGGCAGCAGGCTTTCGCCAGCAAACAACTCGGCTACCGTCTCACGGCGACGCACTTCAAATGCCTGATCACCATCCACCAACACTTCAGCGGTACGGCCGCGGGTGTTGTAGTTGGAACTCATGACAAACCCGTAGGCGCCGGCCGAATGCACGGCCAGCAGGTCGCCTTCCTCCAGAGCCAGCTGACGATCCTTGGCCAGGAAGTCGCCGGTCTCGCAGATCGGGCCGACGATGTCGTAGGCACGGGCCGCGGTTTGACGCGGACGCACGGCCGTGACGTCCATCCAGGCCTGGTACAGCGCCGGGCGGATCAGGTCGTTCATGGCGGCGTCGACAATGGCGAAGTCTTTGTGCTCGGTGTGCTTGAGGTATTCGACCTGGGTCAGCAATACGCCGGCGTTGGCGACGATGAAGCGGCCCGGTTCGAACACCAGCGCCAGGTCACGACCGTCGAGGCGTTCGCGCACGGCCTTGATGTAGTCGCCGGCCAATGGCGGCTCCTCGTCCTTGTATCGCACGCCGAGGCCGCCACCGAGATCGATGTGGCGCAGGTAGATGCCGCAATCGCCGAGGCGGTCGACCAGGCCCAGCAGGCGGTCGAGGGCATCGATGAACGGTGGCAGGGTGGTCAGTTGCGAACCGATGTGGCAATCGACGCCGACCACTTCCAGGTTCGGCAATTGCGCGGCACGCACGTACACGTCTTCGGCGTCGGCAATGGCGATGCCGAACTTGTTCTCTTTGAGACCGGTGGAAATGTACGGGTGGGTACCGGCATCGACGTCCGGGTTCACGCGCAGCGAAATCGGCGCGCGAACGCCCAGTTCGGCAGCGACCACTTGCAGGCGTTCGAGCTCGTCGGTGGATTCGACGTTGAAGCAGTGCACACCGACTTCCAGGGCACGCCGCATGTCGTCACGGGTCTTGCCGACGCCGGAGAACACGATCTTGTCGGCGCTGCCGCCAGCGGCCAGTACGCGTTCCAGTTCGCCACGGGAGACGATGTCGAAACCGGCGCCCAGACGCGCCAGGACATTCAGTACACCCAGGTTGGAGTTGGCCTTGACCGCGAAGCACACCAGGTTCGGCATGCCGGCCAGTGCATCGGCGTAAGCCAGGTATTGGGCTTCGATGTGTGCACGGGAGTAAACGTAGGTCGGTGTACCAAAGCGCTCGGCGATGGCAGACAGGGCAACACCTTCCGCGAACAGTTCACCGTCACGGTAGTTAAAAGCGTCCATGAGGTTCCCTTATTAGTAGACGTCGTGCTTGTGTGCTTTCGAGGCAGGCTGCTGTTGCGACGACTTGGCTTGCTCGGCAGGGTCCTGGTCTTCATCGGGCAGGTAAAGCGGGCCTTTTTGACCGCAGGCCGACACAAGGCAGGCAACCGCGAGGAGCGCAGCAAAGGAAGAGATCAGGCGCTTCATGGCGAAATCCTTGAAAATGCATTAATTGCGCCGGAGTATACCGGCCACCCGGCAGCTTGCCTATGCAACGGGGCTCCCGTCCGGCGGGGCTTGGCCCGATGCCGGTAACATAAGTGCAATCCATTGTGGGAGTGGGCTTGCTCGCGAATACGCTGTATCAGTCAATGCAGATGTCGACTGGCACTGCGCATTCGCGAGCAAGCCCGCTCCCACAGACGGCCGCTTGGTCGTTATCCTTTGCATTCGACGGGGCTCGGTCGTATCTTGCGGCGCTTGAGCCTGATCAGACACTTTTTGAGGTTGCCGTAATGAGTTTGTCCGAAGCGCGTTTCCACGACCTGGTCGATGCCACCCAGCAAACCCTGGAGGACATCTTTGACGAGAGCGACCTGGACATCGACCTCGAAAGCTCGGCCGGTGTGCTGACCGTCAAGTTCGAGAACGGCACTGCGCTGATCTTCAGTCGCCAGGAGCCGCTGCGTCAGCTGTGGCTGGCGGCGGTGTCCGGTGGTTTCCACTTCGACTATGACGAAGAAAGCGAGCGCTGGATGTGTGACAAGAGCGAAGAGCAGTTGGGTGAAATGCTCGAGCGTATCGTCAAGCAACAGGCTGACGTCGATCTCGATTTCGAAGGCCTGTGAGATCGTGACCCAGCCTGCGCCTGTCCGTCCGCCCAAGCCGCTCTACAGCAATGTCAGCCCGGCGGTACCGTCGCCGTGCAGCGGTGTGTGTCGGCTGGATGAGCAGAAAGTCTGCCTGGGCTGCTTGCGCCATGTCGAAGACATCCGCGAATGGCGCTCGGCGGACGATGATCGCCGCCGCGTCATCTGCGCCCAGGCAGCGCAACGCAAAGCCGCCATTTAACGCCGTAACGCGATCCGTAGCAGCTGGCGAAGCCTGCTGCTACAAGGTGCATGGTCGGACCTGACTTGTATATTTTTTGAGCTGTGATAGTGTCCAGATACGCCTCAACCCATCGAGGCTTGTGAAAACCCCGCCTTTTTCTGGCGGGGTTTTGCTTTTTTTGTGCAGAAGAAAGGAGTCTGCCCTGATCATGACCGCACCTTCTATCACCCTTACCCGTCTGGACGTCCAGCGTCTGCAGCGTCTGATCGACAGCCTGGATGACACGCTGCCGGGCGTTATCGCGTTGCAAACCGAGCTGGATCGCGCCGATACCGTAGTCGGCCACGATGAAGTGCCCGCCGATGTCGTGACCATGAATTCCCGTGTGCATTGCCGCGAAGAAGGCAGTGGCAAGGACTACCACCTGACCCTGGTGTACCCCAAGGATGCGAATGCCGACGAAGGCAAGGTCTCGATCCTGGCGCCGGTGGGCAGTGCGCTGCTCGGCCTGAAGGTTGGCCAGCATATCGATTGGCCGGCTCCGGGCGGCAAGACCCTGAAGCTGACGTTGCTGGAAGTCGAGTCGCAGCCGGCCAATGGCGGCGACTTCCCGGAGTGAGATCCCCCTCAGACCTGATCGAGCGCCTCGTTCAATGCGTGCTCCAGGTCAGTTTTGTAGCGCAGGTACAGATGGGTGGAACTCTGTCCTTCGCCGAGCAGGCCTGACAGGTCGAGGTCGGTGATGTAGCAGCGGTAGCGTTCGGTTTCCCGGCGCTGCCCGACGATTTCCCGGGCGACCACACTGAACAGTTGGTCGCCATGCTCCAGCTCGGAAAACTCCCTTTGATTGCAATACAGCGAGACCTGCACCTGACCCGGTGTGGCTTTGCCGACGATCGCCTGCACGTCGTAGAACGGTTTATTCACTGGCGTCTGCGGTGCTGGCCGGGCTTCGATGCGTCGCGCCCGGCCAGGGCCTGACGGCAGCAACTGGCAATACAGGGTGTCGAGGTTCGGCGGGTGCGCCGCGTCCATCGGCAACAAGGCATCGCGACGATACTGGATCGATTGCAGGAAGCGCTGCAGCGGCACCAGCAGGCTTTGCTCGTCGTGCCAGGGCAGGCGTTGCTGCCACAGGGCATTGAACTCATCGAGCACGTACAGATCGGCCTGATCTTCGTTGACCCGGTAGAACACTTGAATGCAGTCCGGCTGGCCCGTTGGCAGGAACAGCGCAAGGTCGTGGTCTTCCAGTGCCTTCGGGTCCAGGTGCAACGGGCTGTAGCTCGCCATTTCCTCGCCCAGGTAATCGATCAGCGCCGGCAGAGTGGCCAGCGCGATGTGCTGGACCTGGCCCGGCAGCAACTCCAGCACGTGGTAGTGCTGCTGGACCTGGATCAGGTAGCGATGATTGAGCCGGCTCAGCAGCAGGTTCTGCGCGGTATCGAGGATTTCTTCCACCCGTTGGGCGATGAACTGCGCGCGGTTATGACAGAAGCAACGCACCCGCAGCTTCGGCTGTTGCGGCCCGGCCGGCAGGTTGTTGAGGTAGTCGCGGATGCAGTCGAGCAGGGCATGGGGGCCGTCGTAGCGACCGACCAGCACTTCGTTCCAGCTGTTGAGCGTGACCCGGTCCAGCGTCAGCACCAGATTCTCCCGGACGCCGGCGTAGCTCAGGGAGTCGGTGCGTTCGGTGGTCATGAGGATGTTCAGGTCGCGATGGTGCTTGAGCGGATCGATGCCGACATTCACCAGAATCAGTACTTCACTCGGCACGCTGGCGCGCAGCAGAGGTTCCTCGGCGACGGTGGGCAAGGGCAGGGCGATGGTCTGTTGCAGGCTGCCGAGCAGGTTGAACAGCTCGAACTCGCTCAAGTCACTGGTGCCGGGGTGCAAGGCCAGGCGGGTACTGCTGTCGATCACGCCATTGCGATGGCACCAGGTCAACAGTTCCAGCAAGTGGCGGCAGCGTTTGATGGGCGCGAAATGCTCCCACTCCAGCGCCGTCAGGCTGCCGTTGTACAAGCCCCACTGGTCTTGCCCCGGTTCTTTCTTGTTCGGCGCGTGCACCAGCGTCAGGGTGTCTTCAGCCAGGTCCGGGGCAATACCGGGGTTGATGAACTCGACCTTGCCGGCCTTGCGCTCGAAAGCGGCGTACAGCCGACGGCCGAGGACACTCAGGTCGCGCTTGTTGATGCGGCTGACCGTTTGCTCCTGTCGGGCAAACTGGGTGAGGAAGCGGTAGCTGTAGTTCAGCTCATTGACCAAGGCCCGCCGCTCGGAACTGACCTGGCGGACTTTCCACTGGCTGCGGCTGTCGAGCAGGGCCAGTTGGCGCTGGTCCCAATGCCATTCATGGGCCAGGCGCTCAAGCAAAGAGCGCTGCCAGCTCTGGGTGCGGCTGTTGCCGGTGAGTTTGCGATTGACCTTCAGGTACAACGCACGACGCACCAGTTCCAACCGTTCCGGTTCGTTGCGGGCGATCAGATATTCCTCGATGCGCCGGTACACCACGACGTACGGATCCAGTTCGTCGAGGTCGAGCCGGTTGGCGAACACCGCTTGTTTGAAGCGCAGGCTCAGGCAATGGACCCTGGGATGTTCACTGGCATAAACCTCGGTCAGCAACAGCTTGAGTACCGATTTGTAGGGCGACTCGATGCCCTTGAACAACTGCCAGAGCCCGGCGCCGATAAATTCGCCGGGCGGGATGAAGGCCAGGTTGCCGAGGTCGAGGGTTTCATCGGCACGGATGAAGCGTTTGGAGATCAAGGTATGGGTGTAGCGGTCGTAGCTCGATTCTTCGTAGACCGGCACCAGCCACCAGATCGGTGTCCGCCCGGCGAGCCAGATCGCGGTGCGGTAAAACTCGTCCAGCAACAGGTAGTGCTGGGTGGTACCGCAATCTTCCGAGCTCAGTTGGGTATCGCGCTCACCACGGACGAAACGGGTCGGGTCGATCAGGAAAAAATGCGCCTCGGCGCCCTGGCTGGCGGCCCAGGCTTCCAGCAACTGGCATTTTTTGCGCAGTTCGGCGAGTTCGTTCTCGGTCAGGTCCGGTCCATGGCAGACCCACACATCCATGTCGCTCTGGTCGGCCTGCGCCAGGGTACCGAGGCTGCCCATCAGGAACAGTCCGTGAATCGGTCGTGGCGGGTTGCTGCCGTGGCGCGGTTTGTAGGAAAACGAACGGGTCAGGCGCTGGGCTTCTGTGAGGACATTGGCATCCGGCTCGAAATTCGACAGCCCCGCCGGCGTACTGCCGGAAACGTAGCCGGGCAATAGCGGATGATTAACGTGGAAAAACAGCGGCAGCAAGGTCAGGACCCCTTGCTGGCGGGTCGACAGCCCTTCCATGGCACGAGCCATGCGTCCTTCGTTGAGTTTCAGAAACCGTGCGCGCAGCTGGCTGAGAACCTTGCGGTCGATTCCCTCGTCCAGGTCAGGGCGAATTTCATGGGTGCGCGTCATGTCAGCTCAAACCGGCTCGCAGGGCTCGGACGTGGGAGTCTCAGGTGAGGGGCAGTTTAGCGTCTCGGACACGGGACTTTTAAGCTGATTTTGAATTTCTGGCGTCAGATTTCTATCGGCTGGAGACAAAAATCAGGGGAATGTGCCCGCGGAAATCCCTGGATCGGGGTCTCCGTGGGCGATGCGGCAGAATTCAGGCTGTTACTTCGGCGTTAAGAATGGTCAGCACGGATTGCACATTTTGCGCGGCGTCACGACCCAGGCTGGTCAGGTAACCGCCATCAGGCTGGTCGGTCAGTTCTTTTTCAAAGAGGCGTTTGGCGGCGGCAATGTGTTTCGGGGCAGCGGTCTGATGAATTTTCAAACCTTCCTGGGAACTGTCCAGGTTGAAGAGGGCAAGGACTTCCAGTTCGGCAACCAACTCAGGGGTAAGCGACATAAGGACTCCAGACTTTCTAGGAATTGGACGACAGCGCCCCTAAGGTGAACCCGCTTGTCCGGCATGTCCAGTGCTCGCGACAGGGTTTTTTGTCTCTGTAGGAGCGAGCTTGCTCGCGAAAAACCTGAGAGCGCCACGGGGCAGCTGGTTTTACGCATCATCGTTGACGACCTTCGTCGGAACGCCGCCCGGAGCAAGCTCGCTCCTGCAGGGGGGGGAGTCGCGGGGGTTACTGCTTTTCCGGCGGCAACTCGGGCAATGCGCGCAGCGCAGCTTCGTACCATTCGGTATTGAATGCGCGGTCTTCTTCGAGGATCGCGTCGATTTCTACCGCCAAGACGTGAGCCATCAGGTTGAGGATTTCTTCCCGCTCGTAACCCACCAGGGTCAGCTTGTTGAACGTCGCCTTGGCCGCTGGCGGATTGTCGCTTTCGATCTGGTTTTCGATGGCCTGGATCAGGGTACTTTCGGCGAACTCTTCTTCGTCGTTGTCGATATCGTTCAGCTCGCTCATGGCAGGCTCCTCAAGGAAAGGTGGCCAGTTTAACCGCATTCAGCCGCGCGATGCTGCTGGCAAGAATCCCCGGAGCGTTCTATAAACAGGCACCGCCCACCCCGCACGGCCTGGAGGCTATGTGATGTTTAAACTTTATGGATTTTGTGTCAGCAACTACTACAACATGGTCAAGCTGGCGTTGCTGGAAAAAGGCCTGCCGTTCGAGGAGGTCATGTTTGTCCCGACCCAGACCCCGGAGTCATTGGCGATCAGCCCGCGGGGCAAGGTTCCGGTGCTGGGCGTCGAGCAGGGCTACATCAACGAAACCAGTGTGATTCTCGAGTACATCGAACAATCCCAAAAGGGCAAGCCGCTGCTGCCGAATGAGCCGTTTGCGCGCGCGCAGGTGCTGGCGTTGGCCAAGGAAATCGAGCTGTACATCGAACTGCCGGCGCGTGCCTGCTTCCCGGAGGCATTTTTTGGCATGACGGTGCCGGAGGCGATTAAGGAAAAGAGCAAGGCTGAGTTGCTACTGGGGTTTGCCTCCCTGGCCAGGCACGGCAAATTCGCCCCTTATGTGGCTGGAGAAAGCTTGAGCATTGCCGATCTGTACTTCCAGTACAGCGTGCCGCTGGCGTGTGGTGTGGCGCACAAGTTGTTCGGCATTGATTTGTTGGCTGAAATGCCGAAGGCCAAGGCGTTGCTGGAGCGGTTGGGGGAAAACCCGAACGTGCAGCGCGTGGCGGCGGACCGGGAAGCGGCGATGCCGGCGTTCATGGCAATGATTGCGGCCAAAAAGTAAACGATCGGTCGGGCCAGAGTGGGTTCAGGAGATTCGCAATCTTTTGACTTACTTCGCCCCGGCCCTTGCCGGACAGAGACTTGGGTCAATGTCGTCGTATACGGCAACAACCCGGTCATTCCTGTTTCGCAGGCAGCGGTTAACTTGAGCATCGAACCTGCGTGGTCAAGGAGACCCATCGATGCTCAAACTCTATGGTTTTGCGGCCAGTAATTATTTCAACATGGTCAAACTGGCACTTATGGAAAAAGCCCTGCCATTTGAAACCGTGCCCTTTCATGGCTGCCAGAATCCGCAAATCCTCGCCGTCAGTCCTCGTGGGAAAGTTCCGGTGCTGGAGACGGAACAAGGGTTTCTAAGCGAAACCGACGCCATCCTCGATTACCTCGAAGAGGCCCAGCCAGGCATTGCCCTGTTACCGGGCGAACCGTTTGCACGGGCGGGTGTGCGGGCGTTGGCCAAGGAGATCGAGCTGTACATCGAGTTGCCGGCGCGAGTCTGTTACGTCGAGGTGTTTTTTGGCGGGCGGCCGACGCCCGAAGCACTGAAAGCCAAGGCGGGGCGGGATCTGGTCAAGGGGTTTACGGCGTTGAAACAACGGGCGCGGTTTGCACCGTATGCGGCGGGTGAACGGTTTACCCTGGCCGATCTGTATTTTCTCTACAGCGTCGATCTGGCCGTGGAAGTCGGGAAGCGTTTGTTCGATGTCGACTTTCTGTCCGGCATGCCGGCAGCCCGTGCGTTGCTGGAGCGCCTGGCCGAGAATCCCAATGTGCAGAAAATCGCCGCGGACAGGCTGGCTGAGGCGCCTGCCTTTCTGGAGCGGGTGCGGGCGCCGGGTCGCACGCCGGGTTGAACGTGTTGCGCTCGATGGCCGGGTGGCCATCGAGCGCGGACGCTACGTGTCAGCGGCTGGCGAGCAACGCCTGGCCACGAACCACGGCAGCCTTGACCTGCGCCGGCGCGGTGCCGCCGATGTGGTTACGGGCATTGACCGAGCCTTCGAGGGTCAGCACGGCGAACACGTCCTGATCGATCTGGTCGCTGAACTTGCGCAGTTCTTCCAGGCTCATTTCCGCCAGGTCCTTGCCGCTATCCACGCCGTATTTCACGGCATGACCAACGATTTCGTGGCAATCACGGAAGGGCAGGCCGCGACGCACCAGGTAGTCGGCCAGGTCAGTGGCGGTGGAGAAGCCGCGCAGGGCCGCTTCGCGCATCATCGCGTGCTTGGGCTTGATCGCCGGAACCATGTCGGCAAAGGCCCGCAGCGAGTCGCGCAGGGTGTCGGCAGCGTCGAACAGCGGTTCCTTGTCTTCCTGGTTGTCCTTGTTGTAGGCCAGAGGCTGGCCTTTCATCAGGGTCAACAGGCCCATCAGTGCGCCGAACACGCGACCGGTCTTGCCACGCACGAGCTCCGGCACGTCCGGGTTTTTCTTTTGCGGCATGATCGAGCTGCCGGTGCAGAAACGGTCGGGCAGATCGATGAACTGGAATTGCGCGCTGGTCCACAGCACCAGTTCTTCGGAGAAACGCGACAGGTGCATCATCGCGATGCTGGCGGCCGAGCAGAACTCGATGGCGAAATCGCGATCGGAGACGTTATCCAGCGAATTGCCGCCAACCGCGTCGAAACCCAGCAGTTGGGCGGTGTATTCACGATCGATCGGGTAGGTGGTGCCGGCCAGCGCCGCGCTGCCCAGCGGCATGCGGTTGGTGCGCTTGCGGCAGTCGACCAGGCGCTCGTAGTCACGGCTGAGCATCTCGAACCAGGCCAGCATGTGGTGCCCGAAAGTCACTGGCTGTGCAGTCTGCAAGTGGGTGAAACCCGGCATGATGCTGGCGGCTTCGCGCTCGGCCTGTTCCAGCAGGCCTTTTTGCAGGCGGGTGATTTCAGCCAGGATCAGATCGATTTCGTCACGCAGCCACAGACGGATGTCGGTGGCGACCTGATCGTTACGGCTGCGGCCGGTATGCAGTTTTTTACCGGTCACGCCGATGCGGTCGGTCAGTCGCGCCTCGATGTTCATATGCACGTCTTCGAGGTCAATGCGCCAGTCGAACTGGCCGGCCTCGATTTCACCCTGGATGGTCTTCAGGCCATCGATAATGCTGTCGCGCTCGGCATCGGTCAGCACGCCGACCTTGGCCAGCATGGTGGCGTGGGCGATCGAGCCCATGATGTCGTGGCGATACAGGCGCTGGTCGAAAGTGACGGAGGCGGTGAAGCGGGCGACGAAGGCGTCGACGGGTTCACTGAAGCGGCCGCCCCAGGACTGATTGGTCTTGTCAGTGCTCATGAATTCGCTCGTATCGGCTTGAGGTAAGAATGCGTGGAACGCTGGCGCGGATAATAACAGGGTTGCCAATCCTGTCGCTGACACTGGTCGACACGTTTTTTTCCCGGGGGCGAGCCCAGGTCCGGGTAAGGCCCGCACATTTTTGCTCAACGATATTTTCCAATTGATCTATATCGTCCCGGCAACCGTCTACAGTTGGACAGTAGGGTCAGCGCACTTCTCGGTGCAGCCACTGACTATTAAGAAGAGAGGGTGTTCATGTCGCCAATGCGGGCCGGGGTCGCCAATCGCCCGGCAGATGAAAATTTAGCCACCGGACCAGCGGCACTTTTTGACGCTCGCGCTAGTCTTAGCGTGGATCGCGGTGACGGACGTCACTTCACCTGTCTACGCTATCCTTGTGCGAGACTCACGCAGGAATCCAGCGCAATATGAATGTCCTGATCGTTGATGACGAACCCTTGGCCCGCGAGCGCCTGAGCCGTATGGTTGGCGAACTCGAGGGATACAGTGTCCTGGAGCCTAGCGCCACGAATGGCGAAGAGGCGTTGGCACTGATCGACAGCCACAAGCCGGATATCGTGCTGCTTGATATCCGCATGCCGGGCCTCGATGGCCTGCAAGTGGCTGCACGGTTGTGCGAACGCGAAACCCCACCCGCCGTAGTGTTCTGCGCCGGGCCCGATGAATTTGCCGTGGAAGCCTTACAGGCCAGCGCTGTAGGCTATCTGGTGAAACCTGTGAGAACTGAACAATTACATGACGCATTAAAGAGAGCCGAGCGCCCCAACCGTGCCCAACTCGCAGCCCTGACCCGCCCTGCTGCCGAAAGCGGCAGCGGCCCGCGCAGCCATATCAGTGCCCGAACCCGTAAAGGGATCGAGCTGATTCCGCTGGATCAGGTGGTGTACTTCATTGCCGACCACAAGTACGTGACCTTGCGCCATGAAACCGGCGAAGTGTTGCTCGATGAGCCGCTCAAGGCACTTGAGGACGAATTCGGTGACCGTTTCGTGCGTATCCATCGCAACGCACTGGTCGCCCGCGAGCGTATCGAGCGACTGCAACGCACACCCCTGGGGCATTTTCAGCTGTTCCTCAAAGGCCTCAACGGTGATGCGCTGATCGTCAGCCGACGCCATGTGGCTGGCGTGCGCAGAATGATGCAACAGCTCTAAAAGCTGTCCGCAGGTGAATTTCACACCCGATTGCCGGACATCCGGGGCCAGGGAGGCCGGGCAGTATCCGATACAAGTCAAAGTGGATTTGGCTGAGATGTTATTATCTGCCGTATCTATTCAGTACGGATTGATCCATGTCCTCTCGTCAGATCCGCATCGCCACTCGCAAAAGCGCTCTCGCCCTGTGGCAGGCCGAATACGTCAAAGCCCGCCTTGAAGCGGCTCATCCGGGCCTGCGGGTGACCCTCGTTCCCATGGTCAGCCGTGGCGACAAGCTGCTTGACTCGCCGCTGTCGAAAATCGGCGGCAAGGGCCTGTTCGTCAAGGAGCTCGAAACCGCGCTGCTGGACAATGAAGCCGACATCGCCGTGCACTCGATGAAGGACGTGCCGATGGACTTCCCCGAAGGTCTCGGCCTGTACTGCATTTGCGAACGGGAAGACCCGCGCGACGCCTTCGTTTCCAACACCTACACCAGCCTGGATGAGTTGCCTCAGGGCAGCATCGTCGGCACCTCCAGCCTGCGTCGCCAGGCCCAGTTGTTGACCCGTCGTCCGGACCTGGAAATCCGCTTTTTGCGCGGCAACGTCAACACCCGGCTGGCCAAGCTCGATGCCGGTGAATACGACGCCATCATCCTCGCCGCGGCCGGCCTGATTCGCCTGGGCTTTGAAGATCGCATCACTTCGGCCATCAGTGTCGACGACAGCCTTCCGGCCGGTGGCCAGGGCGCGGTGGGTATCGAATGTCGCAGCGCCGACAGTGAAATTCATGCGTTGCTGGCGCCGCTGCATCACCAGGACACCGCCACCCGCGTGACCGCCGAGCGTGCCCTCAACAAGCACCTCAATGGTGGCTGCCAGGTACCGATTGCCTGCTACGCCGTGCTGGAAGGTGAGCAAATCTGGTTGCGCGGGCTGGTGGGCGATCCAGGCGGTGGCCGGCTGCTCAGCGCACAAGCCCGTGCACCTCGCGCCGACGCCGAGGCGCTGGGTGTGCGAGTGGCCGAAGACCTTCTCAGCCAGGGTGCCGACGACATTCTCAAGGCGGTCTATGGCGAGGCTGGTCACGAGTGACCGGTTGGCGCTTGCTGCTGACACGTCCCGCCGATGAGTCGGCGGCGCTGGGCAGTCTTTTGGCCGAGCAGGGGATATTCAGTAACAGTCTGCCGCTTTTGGACATCGTGCCCATTGCGACCACTGACACAATGCGCCAGGTGATTCTGGCGCTGGATCAGTTCTGCGCCGTCATTGTTGTCAGCAAGCCGGCCGCCCGGATCGGCGTCGAGCTGCTCGACCGGTATTGGCCAACGCCGCCCGGTGTGAAGTGGTTCAGCGTCGGCGCGGCGACGGCACAGATCCTCGAGGATCACGGGTTGGACGTGAGCTTCCCGGCAGATGGCGATGACAGTGAAGCCTTGCTCGAACTTTCCCGACTGCGCGAGGCTATTGCACAACCCGATCCGCGAGTACTGATCCTGCGCGGGGAAGGTGGGCGCGAGTTGCTGGCGGAGCGTTTGCGTGAGCTTGATGTTAGTGTCGAGTATCTGGAACTGTACCGCCGGGCATTGCCGAGTTATCCACCGAGAGCGCTGCCGGAACGGATCCAGGCGGAACGCCTGAACGGGCTGGTGGTCAGCAGTGGACAAGGTTTTGAGCACCTGCATCAATTGGCCGGCGACGCCTGGCCGCAGTTGGCGCAGTTGCCGTTGTTTGTACCAAGCCCCAGGGTTGCCGAGATGGCACGTGCCGCCGGGGCCAGAACAGTTGTGGATTGTCGCGGTGCCAGTGCCGCGGCCTTGCTGACGGCGTTACGGGAGCATCCCGTACCCGTTTTCTAATGCAAAGGATGGATACGTGAGCGAAACAGCCTTGCCTAAAGATGACTCGCGACCGGTGCTCGATGCACCGTTTGATGCTCCTGTTGATGAAATGCCGCCACCAGCTGCCGTGCAGCGTCGAGGCAATGGTCTGGCAATCATCGCGCTGCTGCTGGGTGCGGCCGGTGTCGCGGTGGGCGGTTGGGGTGTCTGGCAGGTGCGTCACCTGCAAGCCAATAATCAGCAACAGCTGAGCCAGGTACAGGCGTTGAATGACCAGGCGCAAAACCTCAAGCTCAATGAGGAGCGCCTGAGCGCACGCCTGGCGCAATTGCCTCCCGCCGATGAACTGGAGGCACGCAGCCGTCTGGTGATTCAGCTGCAAGGAGATCAGCAGCGGCTGAACCAGCGGCTGGAAACCGTACTCGGCGCCAGTCGCAAGGACTGGCGTCTGGCAGAGGCCGAGCACCTGCTGCGTCTGGCCAGCCTGCGACTGTCCGCCTTGCAGGACATCAGCAGCGCCCAGGCACTGGTACAAGGCGCCGACGAGATACTGCGCGAGCAGAACGACCCGGGCGCCTTTGCCGCTCGCGAGCAGGTAGCCAAGACACTGATCGCCTTGCGCAGCACCGAACAGCCCGATCGCACCGGGCTGTTTCTGCGTCTGGGCGCGTTGCGCGAGCAGGTGGCCAGCCTCACCGAGCTGGCCCCTGAGTACAAGGACCGTGGCGATTCGTTGCTGGGCCTGACCGCCGATGGCGACGGTGCCAGTCGCTGGGCGCAGTGGTGGGATCAGATTTCGCGCTACATCCGTATCGATTTCAATGCCGACAAAAACGTTCGTCCATTGCTGGCCGGCCAGAGCCTGAGTCAGGTGCGCCTGGCCCTGAGCCTGGCACTGGAGCAGGCGCAGTGGGCCGCACTCAATGGTCAGGCCGCGGTTTACTCCCAGGTGCTGGACGAAGCGCGGGACATCCTCAAGGGCAACTTCAACCCGGACAACGCGCAAAGCAAAGTCATGCTTGAGCAGGTAGCTGAGTTGAGCAAGCAACCCGTCACCGTAGTCACGCCAGATTTGACTGGCACCCTGAGCGCGGTGCAGGGGTATCTGGAGCGACGTAACGTCAATGCCGAGGACTCGGTCAAGCCAATGGCCAAGCCTGCCGCGAACACCGCGCCGGAGGCCACGCCATGAAACGCCTCTATGTGATCGTGTTCCTCGTTATCGCCGCTGCCGCTGCGCTGGGGCTGGCGATTGCCGAACACTCCGGTTACGTGCTGATTGCCTACAAGACCTTCCGCTATGAGTCGAGCCTGTGGGCTACCCTGGCGCTGGTGGCTGTACTCTGGCTGGTGATCTGGGGCATCAAGTCGTTGGTCGAACTGGTGATGGCTTCCAGTGGCGTGGTCAATCCATGGTCGCGGCGAAACCGCAGCCGTCGGGTGCAGGTGGCGATCGAGCACGGCCAGCTGGACCTGGCCGAGGGTCGCTGGGCCAGCGCGCAACGTCATTTGCATCGGGCAGCCGAAGCCGAGCGCCAGCCGCTGCTTTACTACCTCGGTGCGGCCCGTGCCGCGAACGAACAAGGCAATTACGAAGAAAGCGACAACCTTCTGGAGCGCGCCCTTGAGCGTCAACCTCAGGCCGAGTTGGCGATCGCCTTGAGCCACGCCCAGTTGCAGACCGACCGCGGCGATACCGAAGGCGCCCTTGCAACCCTGCAAGCCATGCGCGAACGCCATCCTCGCAACGCGCAGACTCTGCGTCAGTTGCAGCGCCTGCTTCAACAGCGTGGTGACTGGTCGGCAGTGATTCGCCTGCTGCCGGAGCTGCGCAAGGACAAAGTCCTGCCGGCGGCCGAACTCGCCGAGCTGGAGCGTCGGGCCTGGGAGGCGAACCTGTCTCTGGCGGCGCAACGGGAAGAAGACGGAACGGTGGGGCAGCAATCGCTCGAACGTGCCTGGCAGCAACTGACCTCGGCACAGCGTCAGGAGCCGCAACTGGTGCTCGCGTATGCCGAGCAATTGCGGCAATTGGGGGCTCAGGTCGAGGCCGAAGAAGTGCTGCGCACTGCTCTCAAGCGCAGCTACGACAGTCATCTGGCACGTCTCTACGGATTGGTTCGCGGCAAGGATCCGGTCCGCCAGTTACAGGCCGCCGAAGGCTGGCTCAAGGATCATCCGGCCGATCCTGGCCTGCTGCTGACACTGGGTCGTCTATGCCTGCAAAACAGTTTGTGGGGCAAAGCCCGGGACTATCTGGAAAGCAGCCTGCGTGTGCAACGCAATCCGGAAGCTTGTGCGGAGCTGGCGCGGTTGCTGGCGCAAATGGGCGATACCGAGCGCAGTAACCAGCTGTTTCAGGAAGGCCTGGGTTTGTTGGACAAGCGCTTGCTCGCTGCCCCTCTGCCAGTGCCAATCCGCGCTTGACCCATTCGCGGGCGCCATACTCCGGCGTCTGAGTGATGACCTGCGGCAAAGGCGCAAACGCCCTCGCCGCAGTGCGATGATTTGTTGAAATTCAGTCGCCAAACTTCGTCGCAGGCAAAGTCCTACAGAGGACTACTTTTTATCCTCTCGTCTGCGTCGGGATTTCCCTACACCTGTGCTGAAGTGTCCGTGGGCGCTTGCCTTGAAAGGCCGCCGCGCTTTCCTCTACCGTAACGGCCTGTCACTACTTTTACGGAAAAGCCATGTCTTTGGCCTGTTCACGCTCTTTGTTTTTCATGGCTTTCATTGCGGGTGCCCTGGCGCTGGGCGTTTCCTGCTATCTGGAATATGCAGTCGGCTTGCGGCCTTGCGGCTTGTGTCTCGTGCAACGGTTTTGTCTGGCTATTTTTACCGGTGTCTGCCTGACGGCTTCGGTCCATGGTTCCGGTCGCATCGGAAACGTTCTGTATTGGCTGCTGAGTCTTTGCTGCAGCCTGGCCGGTACCGTCACGGCGTGGCGACAGGTCCTGCTGCAAAGTCTTCCGGCGGATCAGGCAGCGACGTGCTCGACCCGTCTGGCGGAAATGTTCGCCAGTACTCCGTGGCTATCGGTCGCACAGCAAATGTTCAAGGGTGCTGCCGATTGTGGGAGGATTTCCTGGACGTTGTTCGATCTGAGTCTCACGGAATGGAGCCTGCTGTTCTTTGTCGCGATGATGATTCTGGCCGTGTACCAGTCGTTGCGACTGGTCTGGATCAGCTATCAGCGACCACTCAGCGGCGAGTCGTCGCACCGGGCCTTTGCGGGCGATTAAACACTTGTATGAACTTTATCGCCTGCGTACCTTGAAGCCAGTGTCGCGCGGGCATAATCTGGCCCGCACGTGTCATTGGAATTATGTTGCTCGATGACGCTCTGCCTGACCGCCCACTGACGTTACAAGAGGCGAACGGGCATAGAGCAGCTGACCCACAAGGGAAGAGAGATCACCATGCTCGAAAGTTGTCAGAATGCTCAGGAACGCTGGGGTGGAGTGCACCTGCTGATCGATCGCTGGTTGCAGGAGCGTGAAGAGCTGATCGGTGCATACGACAAGCTCGGTGCCGATCCAGAGACACTGTCCACGAATCGCAAGCCTTTGCAGGAGTTCTGCGGCGTGCTGGTCGATTATGTATCGGCCGGGCACTTCGAGATCTACGAGCAACTGACGGGGGAGGCCAAGGCCTTCAACGACACGCGTGGTCTGGAACTCGCCGAGACGATCTATCCGCGCATCGACGTCATCACCGAAAAGCTGCTCGCGTTCAACGATCTGTGCGATGAGGGCAAATGCGTCGCCGAGAAGTTCAAGGAACTGGGTGGACTGTTACACGAACGCTTCGAGCTGGAAGACTGCCTGATCGAAGTGCTGCACACGGCCCACAAGGAAGCCGATTCGGTTCAGGCCTGAAGCGCTTCCCGCAAGATCCGGAAACGGCGTGCCAAGGCACGCCGTTTTTCATTTCCGTCGTCAGCTGCTAGCACCGCGCAATTCGACTTCGAACACCAGTGGAGTGAACGGTGCGATCACGTCACCGGCCCCGTCGGCGCCATAGGCCTGAGCCGATGGAATCACCAGTCGCCATTTCGCCCCGACCGGCATGTCTTGCAATGCACTGCGCCACCCGGCAATTACGCTGTCGAGACTGAACCATTGTGGCTGGCTGTTCTGATCGAATACCGTGCCGTCGGGCAAGCGACCGATGTACAGCACCTGCACCTTGCCGTTGGGTCCTGCCTTGGCGCCAGTGCCTGGCGTCATCTCGGTCAGCAACACACCATCAGCCAGTTCGCGCACGCCGGGCCTGGCTTTCTCTGCGGCGAGAAAACGCTGCTCTTTTTCCAGCGCCATTTCACTTTGCGGCTCGGCTGACTGCATGGCAATCCGGGCTTCATGCTCGGTCAAAACTTGCTGGATCTGCTCGTCCTTCAGCGCCAGCGGTTTGCCCTGATAGGCCTGCTGCAATCCTTCGACCAGTGCCTGGAGTTGCAGGTCGGGAACCTCCTGGCGCAAGCGTTCACCCAGACTTGCACCCAGGCTGTAAGCCAGATCGCGGGCTTCATTTTCCTGTGTTTTTTCGGCGGCCTGGGCCACCGAAAAAAACACGCACAGCGATAAAAAAAGGTAGCGCGACATGGGCACTCTCCGACCTGAATTGCGGGCGATTATGCCAGTGAGAATGCGCACAACGGTGAACTGCTTTTGCGCCGCTGCAGAAGTTTTTCCATCCTTTGCAACACGGCGCTTTCGATAGTGTCAACATGCCCTAGCGGCGGTTGCAGCAGAGGTCTAGTATGAGCCGCACTCACTTCAGCCAGGAGGTAAACCATGTCGGCCACCAAGAAGCCAGTAAACACTCCATTGCACCTGCTCCAACAACTCTCGGGCAGCCTGCTCGAGCATCTGGAAACCGCTTGTTCCGAAGCCTTGGCTGATGCTGAAAAATTGCTCGCCAAACTGGAAAAGCAGCGCGGAAAAGCGCAAGAAAAACTGCACAAGTCCCGCACCAAACTGCAGGACGCTGCGGCGGCCGGAAAAGCCAAGGCACAAGCCAAGGCCAAGGACGCAGTGGCCGATCTTGAGGAGCTGCTCGATGCCCTCAAGAATCGTCAATCGGAAACCCGCGGCTACATTCTGCAACTCAAGCGCGATGCTCAAGAAAGCCTGAAACTGGCCCAGGGCGTCGGTCGTGTACAAGAGGCTGTCGGCAAGGTGTTGTCCCTTCGTGCAGCCAAGCCTGCTGCGGCACCTGCAAAGAATGCCGCTGCCAAACCGGTTGCAGCAAAAGCACCGGCCAAGCCTGCCGCCAAACCGGTTGCCAAAGCACCGGTGAAAGCCGCAGCCAAGCCTGCCGCTAAACCGGCAGCGAAAAAACCTGTTGCGGCCAGCGCTGCAAAACCTGCTGCTAAAACTCCAGCAGCCAAACCTGCTGCAAGAACAGCGGCCGCCAAACCTGCCGCGGCGCGAACCGCTGCTGCCAAGCCTGCCGCTAAACCAGCCGCTAGACCTGCTGCCAAACCAGCAGCCAAAACCGCAGCGGCGAAACCTGCTGCCAAGCCTGCCGCTAGACCTGCTGCCAAACCAGCAGCCAAAACTGCAGCGGCGAAACCCGCTGCCAAGCCGGCGGCCAAACCTGTCGCGGCGAAACCTGCTGCCAAGCCAGTGGCAAAACCAGCTGCGAAAGCGCCAGCAAAACCAGCCGCCAAACCGGCCACCGCCAGTGCAGCCAAACCAGCCGCAGCCAAACCCGCTGCAAAACCAGCGGCCAAACCTGCAGTGAAAAAACCGATTGTCGCCAAGCCAGCGACCGCGCCTGTTGCCAAGCCAGCCTCCCCGGCTCCAGCCGCAACATCCACTCCGGCAGCTACTACCTCGACAGCTACGCCAGCGCCAACGCCGGCCGCTGTTCCGAGCGCAGCAATCTCCACCCCGACCAGCGCTTCTTAAGTGCCGGTTACCGCGACGCGCAGCTGATGCAGCGCGTCGCGGTGCAGGTGGGCGGCACCCGCCGTCGCACCTTCCAGCCAGGCCGCCAGATCGGTCTCGGCACCTTGCGGCCAACTCTGCGCCGCTCTCTCCAGCCGCAACAACAGATGCCTTTCGGCTTCCAGCTCCAGTGCCTTCACTTGTTCGCGCAGGGCATGCAACCCGGCGTCTTGCGTGGCCGCGGCTTTCCATCGCGTGCGCAAGGCGCGTAACGGCTGCACGACATCGGTGTCCCACGAGACGGCCACACTGCGAAGCTGCTGCAAGCGTTGCTCATCGCAGGCCACACCTCGTTGTCCCAACCACGCACCACACAGCAGCAGACACACATTGACTCCCGCCGACTGCAATTGCAGGCATGCCTGCTCAACGCCCGGACGAGCGTAAGTGCTTAGGGAAAAACTCCACAGGTCAGAGGACATAGTGCTACTCGCGCCAGTTGCGAGCGAAGCTGGTAGACTCCGCCGCCATTATGATTCGACTTCAGAACCTGACTTTACAGCGTGGCCCGCAACGTCTGCTAGAAGACGCCGAGCTGACCCTGCACGCCGGCCAGAAAGCCGGCCTCATCGGTGCCAACGGCGCCGGCAAATCGAGCCTGTTCGCCTTGCTTCGGGGCGAGCTGCACCCGGACTCGGGTGATTGCTTCCTGCCGGCCGACTGGCGTATCGCCCACATGCGCCAGGAGGTCGACACCCTCGAACGCCTGGCGGTCGACTACGTGCTCGATGGCGACCTGCGCCTGCGCCAGGTGCAACGCGACCTGGCGGCAGCCGAAGCGGCCCATGACGGTGCCGCACAGGCCCGCCTGCACTCGGAACTCGACAGCGCCGACGGGTACACCGCCGACGCCCGGGCGCGCAAGCTGCTGGCCGGGTTGGGCTTCACCAACGAGCAGATGGATCGTCAGGTCGGGGATTTCTCCGGCGGCTGGCGGATGCGCCTGAACCTGGCGCAGGCCTTGATGTGTCCATCGGACCTGCTGCTGCTCGACGAACCGACCAACCACCTGGACCTCGACGCCATCATCTGGCTTGAGGAATGGCTCAAGAGCTATCCGGGCACCCTGATGCTGATCTCCCACGATCGGGACTTCCTCGATGCCGTGGTCGACCATGTGGCCCACGTCGATCAGCGCAAGATCACCCTGTACCGCGGTGGCTACAGCGCCTTCGAGCGCGCCCGTGCCGAACGCCTGGCCCAGCAACAACAGGCCTACGAGAAGCAGCAGGTGCAACGTGCGCACATGGAAAGCTACATCGCCCGCTTCAAGGCCCAGGCCACCAAGGCCCGTCAGGCCCAGAGCCGGATCAAGGCCCTGGAGCGGATGGAAGAGCTGACCGCCGCCCACGTCGATTCGCCGTTCGACTTCGTCTTCCGCGAATCGCAGAAAATTTCCAGCCCGCTGATCGACCTGTCCGATGCCCGTCTGGGTTACGGCGACAAAGCCGTGCTGGAGAAGGTCAAGCTGCAACTGACCCCGGGTGCGCGAATCGGTCTGCTCGGCCCTAACGGTGCCGGTAAATCGACCCTGATCAAAAACCTTGCCGGTGAGCTCTCGCCATTGGCCGGCCGCTTGACCCGTGGCGAAAACACTGTGGTCGGTTACTTCGCCCAGCATCAGCTCGATTCTCTGGATTCCAAGGCCAGCCCGTTGCTGCACTTGCAGCGCCTGGCACCGACCGAGCGTGAACAAACCCTGCGTGATTTCCTCGGCGGTTTCGACTTCCGTGGTGCGCGGATCGACGAGCCGGTACTGAATTTCTCCGGTGGCGAAAAAGCGCGCCTGGCGTTGGCGTTGATCGCCTGGGACCGACCGAACCTGTTGCTGCTCGACGAACCGACCAACCACCTGGACCTGGAAATGCGCCTGGCGCTGACCATGGCCCTGCAGGAATTCAGTGGTGCGGTACTGGTGGTCTCTCACGACCGGCATTTGCTCAAAAGCACCACCGACAATTTCTATCTGGTGGCGGACGGCAAGGTCGAAGAGTTCGACGGCGACCTGGAGGACTACACCCGCTGGCTGGTGGAGTATCGCCAGCGCAACGCCCCGGTCAGCAACACGCCGGTCAACCCGGACAAGACCGACAAGAAAGCCCAGCGTCAGGCCGCTGCTGCGTTGCGCCAGCAACTGGCACCGCACAAGCGTGAAGCTGACAAACTTGAAGCCGAGCTTGGCAAGCTCCACGAAAAACTGGCGAAGGTCGATACCAGCCTCGGCGACAGCGACCTCTATGAGCCGGCGCGCAAGAACGAGTTGCGTGACCTGCTGGCCGAACAGGCCAGGCTGAAGGTGCGTGAGGCGGAGCTGGAAGAAGCGTGGATGGAAGCCCTGGAATTGCTGGAAAGCATGCAGGCGGAGCTGGAGGCACTGTCCTGATGGACGCCTTCAAGCTGCCGTTGCCGGCGGTGTGGGTCGAGCCGATCTGGCTCGGCGTGCAAATCCTGCTGATCCTGCTCGCCGGCTACTTCACCCAGCGCTTCGTCGCCAAAGGCCTGACCCGCGTCGGTGAGCGTTACCCGTTCCCGCCGCAGTTGATGCTGCCGCTGCGGGGCGGTTTGCGCTGGCTGATCATGGGCAGCGCGCTGATTTTCGTGCTGGAGCGTCTCGGTGTATCGGCCACAGTGCTCTGGACTGCGTTGTCCGGTTTCGTCGCGGTCGCGGCGGTGGCGTTTTTCGCCATGTGGAGCGTGCTCTCGAACCTGTTGTGCGCGATCCTGATTTTTACTGTCGGCCCGTTTCGCATAGGTGACGTGGTCGAGTTGGTAGACACCACCGACAAGCCCGGCGTCAAAGGCCGGGTGGTGGCGATCAATCTTCTTTACACCACGTTGGTCGAGGCCGAAGAACTTGGCACTGGCAGCGCCATGGTGCAAGTGCCCAACAGTTTGTTCTTCCAGCGTTCGGTGCGGCGCTGGCGCGGGACGGATGTGTTTCCTTCCAACGGGTTTGAAAAGTAAACCTTCTGCTGCCTGATACACCGCTTTCGCGAGCAAGCCCGCTCCCACAGGTGATCGCGTTCTTATTAGCGACATCGGTCTGATGTGGGAGCGGGCTTGCTCGCGAAGGGGCCCTCAAGCCCTCAAGCCCTGAACGCTGGTCGGCTGTCGCCATGTCCTGCAAAAAATCGGTAGTCATCCACCCAAAGCCGCATTAGCTTAGACGTCTGTCACGAGTCTGAGTCGAGGTGTGCAATGGAGCTTCAAACATGGCTGGCGTTTTTTGCCGCCTGCTGGGTGATCAGCCTGTCCCCCGGTGCCGGCGCCATTGCGTCGATGTCCAGCGGCCTGCAATACGGTTTTTGGCGCGGCTACTGGAACGCCCTGGGCCTGCAATTGGGCCTGGCTTTGCAGATCGCCATCGTCGGTGCCGGTGTCGGCGCCATTCTCACGGCTTCGGCCACGGCCTTCTACGCAATCAAATGGTTTGGCGTGGCGTATCTGGTCTACCTCGCGATCAAGCAATGGCGGGCGCTGCCCAGCGATATGAGCGACGACGCGGCGGTGCGCCAGATCGGCAAGCCGATGGCCCTGGTGTTCCGTGGTTTCCTGGTGAACATCAGCAACCCCAAGGCGCTGGTGTTCATGCTGGCGGTGTTGCCACAGTTCATCGACCCACACGCACCGTTGCTGATCCAGTATCTGGTGATCGGCGTGACCATGGTCTGCGTCGACCTGATCGTCATGGCCGGCTACACCGGTTTGGCGTCCAGGGTGCTGCGTCTGCTGCGCACACCGAAACAGCAAAAACGCATGAACCGGACCTTTGCCGGGCTGTTCATCGGGGCGGCAGCGTTCATGGCGACGCTGCGCAGAGCCGCAGTCTAAACCGACAGAAACCCCAAAAGGCGACCCATGCGGTCGCCTTTTTCATTGACGAATCAGTGCCTTGGAGAGCCCCGCGATTTCGCGGGAAGGCCCAACAACGCTTGAGCGAAACCCGTTGGGCGTTAACAATATGTAACTTCGTTTTGCAAATTGAGATTCATTCATGATCGCCCCCGCCCGTTTCCTGGCCTGGCTGTTGCTGCCGCTGTTCGCGGCGTACAGCTTTCAACTGCTGGCCGCCTCCGCCGAAGGTGCGCCGCAGGCGCTGCACTTGCTCGATTACATCAGCGCGGATTACCCGGACACGGTGCAGGCGGGCAGCATCACGGACCAGGCCGGATTTCGTGCGCAGCAAGAATCGGTCGGAACGCTGGGAAGTCTGATGGCGGCCATGCCGGCCAAACCGGAAACAGCCGCGCTGGAGCAAAGCCTGACCGCGCTGGAAAGTTCCATCAGCGCCCGTCAGGACGCTGTCGAAGTCACTCGCCAGGCCCGGCAACTGGGTGCGAAGCTGGCCGTGGCCTATGAAGTCAGCCAGGCCCCGGTCATTACGCCGGACCCGTCGCGTGGGGCGCCGCTGTACGCCCAGCATTGCTCGGTCTGCCATGGCGACACGGGGGCCGGCGATGGCCCGGCGGGCGTCGGCATGACGCCCGCGCCGTCCAACCTGCGCGATACCACGCGGCTGGATCGCCTGAGCCTCTACGCGATCTACAGCACTTTGGGCCTGGGCGTTGAAGGGACTGACATGCCGGCCTTTGCCGACCAACTGGATGATCGCCAGCGCTGGGATCTGGCCACCTATATCGCCAGCTTCAGTGTCGACCTGGCGACGGCCAATGCTGACAAAACCTACAACATCGCCGACCTGGCCCGTCAGACCCCGGCCGAAGTACAGGCCGCCGAAGGCCCGCAAGCCGCTGCGACGTTCCGTGCCCAGCGGGCGCAACCGCCGCAGGTCAAGCGTGGCCCGGCACAACTGCTCGACTACACCGCGGCCACTCTGGACAAGAGCATCGCGGCGTATCGTGCCGGTGAGCATGATCAGGCTTATGACTTATCGGTAGCGGCGTATCTGGAAGGCTTCGAACTGGTTGAAAGCTCGCTGGATAACATCGACGCCAACGTGCGTAAAGACACTGAAAAATCCCTGATGGCTTACCGTCAGTCGTTGCAGGACGGCCTGCCGGTGAGCGACGTCGAACAGCGCCTGGATGCGGCCAAGGCCAAGTTGAAGGCATCGGCCGGTCTGCTGGGCAACGACGGTTTGAGTTGGTCGCTGAGTTACATTTCCGGCCTGCTGATTCTGCTGCGCGAAGGTCTTGAGGCGATTCTGGTGCTGGCGGCGATCCTGGCTTTCCTGCGTAACACGGGTCAACAGACGGCGGTGCGCAGCGTTAACGTCGGTTGGGGCCTGGCGTTTGTGGCGGGGCTGGGCACCTGGGCGCTGGCAGCCTATGTCATTGATGTCAGCGGTTCACAGCGTGAATTGCTGGAAGGCGCGACGGCGTTGTTTGCCAGCGTCATGGTGTTGTGGTTGGGCGTGTGGATGCACGACCGTCGTCACGCGGCGGCCTGGCAGGATTACATCAAGACCAGCCTGGTGGGCGGCGGCGGGCGTTTCGGCTTTGCGACCCTGGCGTTTTTCTCGGTGTATCGCGAACTGTTCGAGGTGATTCTGTTCTACGAAACCCTGTGGTTGCAGGCGGGGCCCGCTGGACACAACGCAGTGCTGGCCGGCGGGGCCACGGCGCTGGTGTTGCTGGTTGGCCTGGCCTGGGTGATTTTGCGCGGTTCGGCGAAGCTGCCGCTGGCGCTGTTCTTCAGCATCAACGCGGGTCTGCTGTGCGCCTTGTCGGTGGTGTTTGCCGGGCATGGCGTAAAAGCGCTGCAGGAAGCCGGGATCTTCGGCACGCGACCGGTACCGTTCTTTGACTTTGAATGGTTGGGAATCCATGCCGATGCGTATTCGCTGAGCGCTCAGGTCGTGGCGATCATTGCGATTTTCGTGCTTTATGGACGTAGTCGGGTGGCTGAGAAGCAGCGGGTGCAGGTTTCTTAAACGGCATTCGCTTCGCTCACTTTTGCGGGCAAGCCATGCTCCCACAGGTTTAGCGTTAACCTGTGGGAGCATGGCTTGCCCGTGATGCTTTTCAACAGAGGAAAAACCAATGCGTGTGTGGATCGATGCCGACGCCTGTCCGCGGGCAGCCAAGGACCTGGTGGTGAAGTTCGCCCTCAAGCGCCAGTTCGAAGTGGTGCTGGTGGCCGGACAGCCGCAGACCAAGCCGGGGCTGGCGCTGGTCAAGTTGATCGTGGTGCCGAGCGGCCCGGATGCGGCCGATGATTACCTGGTGGAACACGCGGTCCCCGGTGAACTGGTGATCTGCAGCGATGTGCCATTGGCCGACCGACTGGTGAAGAAGGGCGTGGCAGCGCTCGATCCACGGGGCAAGGAGTTTGATGCGCAGAACATGGGCGAGCGGCTGGCCGTGCGCAACCTGTTCACCGATTTGCGCGAACAGGGGCAAGTGGGTGGGGGGCCAGCGCCGTTCGGCGACCGTGAAAAGCAGGCGTTTGCCAATGCGCTGGACCGGATCCTCACCCGGCTGGCCCGCAATTCTTAAGACCTGCGGCGAACCCTGTGGGAGCGAGCTTGCTCGCGATAGCGGACTTACAGACAACATCAAAGTTGAATGTGTTGGCCCCATCGCGAGCAAGCTCGCTCCCACATTTTTGAAGGGTGTCAGGCATCGTTTTCGTGGGTCAGTTCCAGCACCCGGTCTACCAGCTTGTTGATCCCCGATGCCGCTTCGCTGATCGATTGCGCCAGCATGTAAGCCGGGGTGCTCACCAGTTTGCGCGCCTTGTCCTCGACGATGTCGCCGACGGCGCAATCGGTATGAGTGGCACCCATCTTGTTCATCGCAGCAGCGGTGTCGGTGTCGTTGCCAATGGTGCAGGTCACGCCAGGGCCGTAGATCTTTGCCGCCAGGGCAGGGGAGATACACATCAACCCCACCGGTTTGCCGGCCTCGGCAAAGGCTTCGGTCAGTGCCAGGACATCCGGTTGAACGGTGCAGCCGGCGCCTTCGATGGCAAAGTTGGACAGGTTCTTGGCCGAGCCGAAGCCGCCGGGCACGATCAGCGCATCGAAGTCATCGACGTTCGCGTCACGGATATCCTTGATGTTGCCCCGGGCAATCCGCGCCGATTCCACCAGCACGTTACGCGACTCGGGCATTTCTTCGCCGGTCAGGTGGTTGATCACATGCAACTGCGCGATGTTCGGTGCGAAACACTGCACCTGGGCGCCGCGCTGGTCCAGACGCAGCAGGGTGAGGACGCTCTCGTGGAGCTCGGCGCCGTCGTACACGCCACAACCGGAAAGGATCACTGCAACTTTTTTGCTCATGGGCTTTTCTCCAGATTCATGGCGTTAAATGTCCACTAATTTGTCACTCGTTGCCATAGGGTTAATTCACGGCTACACATAGCATCTGTCCTCAAGATTCCGATCAGGGCGCGTCATGGACTTCATTCTGTATGCGGTGCCGTTTTTCTTTGTGCTGATCGCCGTCGAACTGCTGGCCGACCGTTGGCGCGGGGTGAGCAACTATCGGGTGGCGGACGCGATCAACAGCATCAGCACCGGCGTGCTGTCGACCACCACGGGCCTTTTGACCAAGGGTGTGGGACTGGTGACCTACGCCTTTGCCCTCCAGCATCTGGCGCTGTTTGAACTGTCGGCCGACAGCGTCTGGACCTGGGTGTTTGCCTTTGTTTTCTACGATTTCTGCTACTACTGGCTGCACCGCATGGGCCACGAGCGCAACATCCTCTGGGCCGCCCATTCGGTGCATCACCAGAGCGAGGATTACAACCTGTCCACGGCCTTGCGCCAGACCAGTACCGGTTTCTTGCTGAGCTGGATCTTCTATCTGCCGATGGCGGTGTTCGGCGTGCCGCTGCTGGTGTTCGTCAGCGTTGCGGCGCTGAACCTGCTGTACCAGTTCTGGGTGCACACCCGGCACATTCCCAAGCTTGGCTGGTTCGAATGGTTCTTTGTCACGCCGTCCAATCATCGGGCTCACCACGCACAGAACGCTCTCTACATGGATCGCAACTACGGCGGTGTGTTCATTATTTGGGACCGTCTGTTCGGCTCGTTCCAGGAAGAAGACGACAACGAGCCGGTGATCTTTGGCGTGACCACACCGCTGGCGAGCTGGAATCCGGTCTGGGCGAACGTGCAGTTCTATGCGCAGTTGTGGGCCGATGCCCGGCGTGCCGAAAACACCTGGGACAAGCTGCGGATCTGGTTCATGCGCACCGGCTGGCGCCCGGCGGACGTGGCGGCCAAATACCCGATGAACAAGCCGGACCTGACCCGGTTCCGCAAGTTCGAGGTGCCGCTGGACGGGCGTCAGCAGCTCTACGTGCTGTTGCAGTTCTGTGTCTACATCGCGCTTGGCAGTTACTTGATGAATCTGGAGCCGCGCTTGCCCGCCGCCGCCCTGGTGTTGGGCTGGGGAGCGGTAGCGTTCGGTCTGTTTGTGCTGGGCGTGGCCCTGGAGAATCGCCCGTGGGCATTGACGCTGGAACTGGTGCGGCTGGCGTCGAATTTGCCATTGGTATGGCTGGCCCCGGTCGTGGGGCTGTGGCCGGCCAGCGCGGTGGGCTGGGTCGGCCTGCTCAGTTACAGCCTGGTAAGCGGCATCGGTCTCTACTGTTGCAGAAACCGCATCACTCGGTTGGTGTCGTAGGGCCTTCGGTATTGGTCCGCGCAGTTTTCAGGGCTTGTTCGTCGGCGTAGACCTGCTTGGCCAGGCGGGCATTCTTGAAGCGTCGGCGCAGCCACAGTACGAAGCCCAGGACCAGCAGCGCACCGAGCACCCAGAGTTCGTACTTCTTCACACTGCCGAGCATGCCTTCGAGCACTGCGCCGAAATGGTACGCGGCCGCTGCCAGTGCGGCGGCCCAGATCGCCGCGCCAATGCCGTTGAGCAACAGGTAACGCCCCGGCGGATAGCCCGACAGCCCGATGGCCACCGGCATGACCGTGCGCAAACCGTAAACGAAGCGGAAGCTCAGTACCCAGATGTCCGGGTGCTTGCGAATGTGTTCCAGCGCCCGGTCACCCATCATTTGCCAGCGGGGTTTGCGCGCCAGCAGTTTGCGGCCGTGTTTGCGCCCCAGGAAATACCACAGCTGGTCGCCGGCATAACTGCCGAAGAAGGCCACGACCACCACCAGGTTGATGTCCATGTATCCACGGAACGCGAGGAAGCCCGCGAGTACCAGAATGGTTTCGCCTTCGAAGAACGTGCCTAGAAAGAGGGCAAAGTAGCCGAAGTCATGCAGAAATTGTTGGAGCATTGTCTGGGTGCTGGCGAAATGAACGCGCAGCCTAACCCTTCGGGCACATTCAGGAAAGTGTCCAAATGTGTCTCGACGTGAACATTTCCTACAAGGACAATGGAATGCGGCTACCTGTCGCAGCGCGCACATAACTGTCATGCGTTCGTCATAATGGCCGCTTATAACTGTCACGCTCGCCCGTAAGCGCGGGCTCAGGAGTCTGCCGTGAGCTTTACCCCCGCCAACCGTTTGTTCCCCGCAACCCGCCTGCGCCGCAACCGTCGTGATGACTTCTCGCGTCGTCTGGTCCGTGAAAATGTCCTGACCGTCGATGACCTGATCCTGCCGGTATTCGTGCTGGACGGTGAAAACCGTCGTGAAGCGGTGGCCTCGATGCCGGGCGTCGAACGCCTGACTATCGACCTGTTGCTGGAAGAGGCGGCCAAATGGGTCGAGCTGGGGATTCCGGCGCTGGCGCTGTTCCCGGTGACGCCAGCGGAACTCAAGTCGCTGGACGCCGCCGAAGCGTGGAACCCGCAAGGTATCGCCCAACGCGCCACCCGCGCCCTGCGTGCGCAGTTCCCTGAGCTGGGCGTGATCACCGACGTCGCCCTGGATCCGTTCACCACCCACGGCCAGGACGGCATTCTTGATGAAGAAGGCTACGTGCAGAACGACATCACCGTCGACGCACTGGTCAGGCAAGCCCTGTCCCACGCCGAAGCCGGCGCTCAGGTCGTGGCGCCATCGGACATGATGGACGGTCGCATCCAGGCGATCCGCGAAGCCCTCGAAGTGGCAGGTCACGTCAATGTACGGATCATGGCTTACTCGGCGAAATACGCCAGCGCCTATTACGGCCCGTTCCGCGATGCGGTCGGTTCGGCGCTGAACCTGGGCAAGGCCAACAAGGCCTCCTATCAGATGGACCCGGCCAACAGCAATGAAGCCCTGCACGAAGTGGCGGCGGACTTGTCAGAAGGTGCAGACATGGTCATGGTCAAGCCAGGCATGCCGTACCTGGACATCCTGTGTCGGGTAAAAGAAGAGTTCAAAGTGCCGACTTTTGTTTATCAAGTCAGCGGCGAATACGCCATGCACATGGCGGCGATCCAGAATGGCTGGTTGAGCGAAGGGGTTATCCTCGAGTCGCTGACCGCTTTCAAACGTGCAGGCGCCGATGGCATCCTGACGTACTTTGCCGTTCGTGCCGCTCAATTGTTACGAGAGCAAAAATAGCCCTCCCAGGAACATTCGATGAATACCGAAGTACTCACTGAAGTTGCCGTAAAAGACGCTCAACCTGTGGTGGAGCCCGTCCACGAGACCCCGCCGGAGCTGGAGCCAGCTCCGCCCGTGGCGGTCGTCGAAACCGCTGCGCCAGTGCCGGCGGTGGCCATTCCCGGCCTGGATGACAGCAGCCTGTACATCCACCGCGAGCTCTCGCAACTGCAGTTCAACATCCGCGTGCTGGAGCAGGCGCTGGACGAGTCTTATCCGTTGCTGGAACGGCTGAAGTTTCTGCTGATCTTCTCCAGCAACCTGGACGAGTTCTTCGAGATTCGCGTCGCCGGCCTCAAGAAGCAGATCACTTTCGCCCGTGAACAGGCCGGCGCCGATGGTCTGCAACCGCACCAGGCCCTGGCCCGCATCAGCGAACTGGTCCACGGTCACGTCGATCGCCAGTACGCGATCCTCAACGACATTCTGTTGCCGGAACTGGAAAAACATCACGTCCGCTTCATCCGTCGCCGCTACTGGACGACCAAGCTCAAAACCTGGGTCCGCCGTTATTTTCGTGACGAGATCGCGCCGATCATCACTCCGATCGGCCTCGACCCGACGCACCCGTTCCCGTTGCTGGTGAACAAAAGCCTGAACTTCATCGTCGAACTCGAAGGCATCGATGCTTTCGGTCGCGACTCCGGTCTGGCGATCATTCCGGCACCGCGCCTGCTGCCGCGGGTGATCAAGGTTCCGGAAGAGGTCGGCGGCCCAGGTGACAATTACGTGTTCCTGTCGTCGATGATCCACGCCCACGCCGATGACTTGTTCCAGGGCATGAAGGTCAAGGGCTGCTACCAATTCCGCCTGACCCGTAACGCCGACCTGGCGCTGGACTCCGAGGACGTCGAAGACCTGGCCCGTGCCCTGCGCGGCGAACTGTTCTCCCGTCGCTACGGTGACGCGGTACGTCTTGAAGTCGCCGATACGTGCCCGAAACACCTGTCCGACTACCTGCTCAAGCAGTTCAACCTGAGCGAGAGCGAGTTGTATCAGGTCAACGGTCCGGTGAACCTGACGCGGCTGTTCAGCATCACCGGCCTGGACAGCCAGCGCGAGCTGCAATACCTGCCGTTCACCCCGCAGATTCCGAAACTGCTGCAGAACAGCGAGAACATTTTCAGCGTGATCAGCAAGCAGGACATCCTGCTGCTGCATCCGTTCGAGTCGTTCACCCCGGTGGTCGACCTGCTGCGCCAGGCCGCCAAGGACCCACACGTGCTGGCGGTGCGCCAGACCCTGTACCGTTCCGGTGCCAACTCGGAAATCGTCGATGCGCTGGTGGATGCCGCGCGTAACGGCAAGGAAGTCACGGCGGTGATCGAACTGCGTGCACGGTTCGACGAAGAATCCAACCTGCAACTGGCCAGCCGACTGCAAGCGGCCGGTGCGGTGGTGATTTACGGTGTGGTCGGCTTCAAGACCCACGCCAAGATGATGCTGATCCTGCGTCGCGAGGCTGGTGAAATCGTGCGTTACGCGCACCTCGGCACGGGCAACTACCACGCCGGCAACGCCCGCCTGTACACCGACTACAGCCTGCTGACCTCCGACGACGCCTTGTGCGAAGACGTCGGCAAACTGTTTAGCCAGTTGATCGGCATGGGTAAGACGCTGCGCATGAAGAAGCTGCTGCACGCGCCGTTCACCCTGAAAAAGGGCATGCTCGACATGATTGCCCGCGAAACCCAGTTCGCCCTCGACGGCAAACCGGCGCACATCATCGCCAAGTTCAACTCGCTGACCGATCCGAAGATCATCCGCGCGCTGTACAAGGCCAGCCAGTCGGGCGTGCGCATCGACCTCGTGGTGCGTGGCATGTGCTGCCTGCGGCCGGGCATCGCCGGGGTTTCCCACAACATCCATGTGCGTTCGATCATTGGCCGTTTCCTGGAGCACACCCGGGTCTTCTACTTCCTCAACGGCGGCGATGAGCAGATGTTCCTCTCCAGTGCCGACTGGATGGAACGCAACCTCGACAAGCGCGTCGAGACTTGCTTCCCGGTGGAAGGCAAGAAGCTGATCATGCGGGTCAAGAAAGAGCTGGAGTTGTATCTCACCGACAACACCCACAGCTGGAGCCTGCAGTCGGACGGCCGTTACATCCGTAACACGCCGACCGGTAACCAGAACCCGCGCAGCGCCCAGGCGACATTGCTGGAGCGTTTGGGCAGCCCGATCCTGGCTGTCCGGTAACACGGAACCTGTGGGAGCGGGCTTGCTCGCGAAGGCGGCCGAACAGCCAACATTGATGTTGGATGTGATGGCCTCTTCGCGAGCAAGCCCGCTCCCACATGGGTTGTGAACAAAAAAGGCCTTCCGAAGAAGGCCTTTTTCAATTTCAGCGCACGCTCAGCACAATGTCGACCCGGGTCAGCCATTGCGCTTCAATTTCAAAGTCGGCCTGGGTCAACTGGTTTTCATCCAGCCAGTTTTCCGGGAATACCACTTCCAGGTGGTTGCCATGGGCATTCAGTTCCACCTGAGGCATTTGCTGGGTGCCACGGATGTGGTGGAACAGGATCGCAAAACGCAGCAGCACGCACAGGCGAATCAGCTTGGTGCCGTCGTCACCGAACTCGGCGAACTTGTCCTTGGGAATGTTGCGTCGGTGGCCGCGTACCAGCAGCGCGAGCATCAACTGGTCTTCGCGGGAGAACCCGGCGAGGTCCGAGTGCTCGATCAGGTAGGCGCCGTGCTTGTGGTACTGGTAGTGAGCGATGTCCAGGCCCACTTCATGGACCTTGGCCGCCCAGCCGAGCAGTTCGCGCCAGACGCCGTCTTCCAGATCCCAGTCCTCGGCCACCTGATCGAACGCATGCAACGCCTTGCGCTCGACCCGTGCCGCCTGTTCCTGATCGACGTGGTAGCGCCCCATCAGCGAAGTGAGGGTGCGTTCGCGCACGTCTTCGTGATGATTGGCGGCCTAGCAGGTCATAGAGCACGCCTTCGCGCAGGGCGCCTTCGCAGTGATCCATGCGTTGCAGTTCGAGGGAGTCGAAGATCGCTTCGAGAATCGCCAGGCCGGCCGGGAAAATTGCCCGGCGATCCGGCTTGATACCTTCGAAATCGATTTTCTCGACGTCGCCCAGTTTGATCAGTTTGCGTTTGAGCCAGGCCAGGCCTTCGGCGTTGACCTCGCCGGTGCCGTGGCCGCCAGCCTTCAGTGCCAGGCCTATAGCGCGGATGGTGCCCGAGGAGCCGATGGCTTCATCCCAGGTCAGGCGGTGCAGGGCGTGCTCGATGCTCATGATCTCCAGCCGCGCCGCGGTGTACGCCTGGGCGTAACGGGCCGGGGTGATCTTGCCGTCCTTGAAATAACGCTGGGTATAGCTGACGCAACCCATCTGCAGGCTTTCGCGCAGCAGCGGTTCGAAGCGCTGGCCAATGATGAATTCAGTACTGCCGCCGCCGATGTCCGCCACCAAGCGCTTGCCCGGGGTGTCGGCGAGGGTGTGGGACACGCCGAGGTAGATCAGGCGCGCTTCTTCACGGCCGGATATGACTTCCACCGGGTGGCCGAGAATTTCTTCGGCGCGATGGATGAACTCGGCGCGGTTGCGAGCTTCACGCAAGGCGTTGGTGCCAACAATGCGCACGGCGCCGGTCGGCATACCGCTGATCAGTTGGGCGAAGCGCTTGAGGCAGTCGAGCCCGCGCTGCATGGATTCTTCGCTGAGGTGGCGTTCTTCGTCGATGCCGGCGGCCAGCTGAACCTTCTCTCCGAGACGCTCGAGTATACGGATCTCACCGTTCTGGGCCTTGGCCACGACCATGTGAAAGCTGTTGGAGCCCAGGTCGATTGCGGCGATCAGGGACAGATTCTTGGCTTGGGATTGCGGCATGGTCGGGGGTCTCGGTCGATAACCTCGACATCGTGCCACGATCAAAGGCTGCCGCCAACGCATAGGTGACCGCTTTGCGGTCAATCGCGAGCAAGCTCGCTCCCACAGGGTTCCAGGTTGCCTCTAATCCCGCGACCGGCGCAGGACCCATGTGGGAGCGAGCTTGCTCGCGATGACGGTATCGCTGGCGCTGAAGGTTTGTCAGACCGCCGCCTCAACTGTCCCGATGAAATTCGCCAGCTCCGCCGTCTGCGGATTGGCGAACAATACTTTCGGATCCCCCACCTCATGCACCTTGCCCTGGTGCATGAACACCAACTTGTCCCCAACCTCCCGGGCGAAGCGCATTTCGTGGGTGACCATGATCAGTGTCATGCCTTCCCTGGCCAGTTGCCGGACCACGCTCAACACCTCATTGACCAGTTCCGGGTCCAGGGCCGAGGTGATTTCGTCGCACAGCAACACTTTCGGCGACATCGCCAGGGCCCGGGCAATGGCCACCCGCTGTTGCTGCCCGCCGGACAGTCGATCAGGGAAGGCATCAAACTTTTCGCCCAGCCCGACCCGTTCCAGCATTTGCCGCGCCAGTTCGGCAGCCCTGGCTTTCGGAGCTTTTTGCACCACTTGCGGCGCAAGCATGACGTTCTCTCCCACCGTCAGGTGCGGGAACAGGTTGAATTGCTGGAACACCATGCCGACTTTCTGCCGCAGGCTGCGCAGATCAGCGCGCGCGGCATCGAGGTACTCGCCGTCGACTTCGATGACGCCGTCGTTGATCGATTCCAGGCCGTTGAGGGTGCGCAGCAAGGTGGATTTACCCGAGCCGCTGCGACCGATGATCGCCACCACCTGGCCTTCCTCGACGCTCAGGTCGATACCTTTGAGCACATGGTGATCGCCGTAGTATTTATGCAGGGCGGAAATTCTAAGCAGAGGCATGCAGTCTCCTTTCCAGGTAGCGCGCACTGAGGGACAAGGGGTAGCAGAGCAGGAAGTAACCGAGGGCCACGAGGCCGTAGACCATGAACGGTTCGAACGTCGCGTTGGCGAGCATGCCGCCGGTCTTGGTCAGCTCGGTGAAGCCGATGATCGAGGTCACGGCAGTGCCTTTGACCACTTGCACCGAGAAGCCCACGGTCGGCGCCACGGCTATACGCAGGGCTTGCGGCAAGATCACGTAGCGCAACTGCTCCAACGGGTTCAGCGCCAGGCTCGACGAAGCCTCCCATTGGCCGTTGGGAATCGAATCGACGCAGCCACGCCAGATCTCCGCCAGGTAAGCACTGGTGAACAGCGTCAATGCAATCGCAGCCGCCGCCCATGGTGAAATTTCCACGCCGGCCAGTGCCACGCCGAAGAACACCAGAAACAGCTGCATCAATAGTGGCGTGCCCTGGAACAGTTCGATGTAGGTGCGGGCGAAGCTGCGCGGCAGGGATTTGTCCGAGATGCGCATGACCATGATCAACAGGCCAATCAGCCCGCCGCCAATGAACGCCACCAGCGACAGCGCCAGCGTCCATTGCAGGCCGGTGAGCAGGTTGCGCACGATGTCCCAGAAGGTGAAATCGCTCATCGGCTGCTCCTGGCAATGAAGCGCTGGCCGATCCAGTTCAGTAACTGGCGGATCAGCAGTGCCATGCACAGGTACAGCAGTGTGGTCAGGGCGTAGGTTTCAAAAGCGCGGAAGTTGCGCGATTGAATGAAGTTGGCAGCGAAACTCAGCTCTTCGGTGGCGATCTGAGAACACACCGCCGAGCCGAGCATGACAATGATGATCTGGCTGCTAAGGGCCGGCCAGACTTTGCCCAGTGCCGGCAGCAGCACCACATGGCGGAATGCTTCGAGGCGCGTCATCGCCAGTGCCGCCGCGGCTTCCAGCTGACCCCGGGGGATCGCCTGGATGCCGGCGCGGATGATTTCGGTTGAATAGGCGCCGAGGTTGATCACCATCGCCAGCACCGCCGCCTGCCATTCAGAAATCTGCACGCCCAGAGACGGCAAACCGAAGAAGATGAAAAACAACTGCACCAGGAATGGTGTGTTGCGGATCAACTCGACGTAAACCGCGAAAATCCCGGCGAAGGGGCGGATGTTCCACGCCCGTACCAGCGCCCCGACGATGCCCAGCCCCACGCCGAGCACAGCGCCGATCGCAGTCAGCTCAAGGGTGAACAGCGCACCGCGCAGCAACAGATCGGTGTTGTTCACCACCGGCAAGAAATCGAACTGATAAGCCATAAAGCGTCTCCTGCGCGCCGGATCAGAGGTCGGCCGGCAGCGGCTCTTTCAGCCAGGCCAGGGCGTTCTTTTCCAGTGCGCCGTCGCTCTTGGCGGTCACGAGGATCTGGTTGACCTTGTCCAGCAGCGCCGGCTCGTTCTTGTTCACGCCGACGTAGACCGGAGAATCCTTGAGCTTCACTTTCAGCGCGGGCACGCGTTTTGGGCTCTTCTCGCTGATGGCAACCATCACCACGTTGCCGCTGGCGATCAGGTCGACTTGCCCGGCCAGGTACGCGGCGATGGTCGAGTTGTTGTCTTCGAAACGCTTGATGGTCACGCCTTCGGGGGCGACCTTGGTCAGCTCGATGTCTTCGATGGCGCCACGGGTGACGCTGATGGTTTTGCCCTTGAGATCGTCCAGGCCTTTGATGTCTGCGTCTGGCGGACCGAACACGGCGAGGTAGAACGGCGCATAAGCGCGGGAGAAGTCGATGACCTTCTCGCGCTCCGGGTTCTTGCCGAGGCTGGAGATCACCAGGTCGACCTTGCCGGTGGTGAGGAACGGGATGCGGTTGGTGCTATTGACCGGCGTCAGTTCGAGTTTGACCTTGAGCTGATCGGCCAGCAGTTTTGCGGTGTCGATATCGAGGCCGCGGGGTTTCATGTCCGGGCCAACCGAGCCGAAGGGCGGGAAGTCCTGGGGCACGGCCACCTTGAGGACGCCGCGCTTGACCACATCCTCCAGGCCGTCGGCGTGGGCGGGTGCCTGGCTCAGCATCAGGCTGGCGAACAAGGCTGCGAGGAGGGCGCTGGAACGCTTCGTCATGGCAAATCTCCGGATCGGCAAGAGGTGATTTCTGCTGATCGACAGAGCACGGGCCATGCCAACATAGGGTTCGGGGGCCGCCAGAGCGCGGTTTTGCTGGTCTTTCACGGTCTTACTGGTCTGAACAGTCAGGTTGTTTTTCGCACCCCGATAGCGCATCCGTGAAAACCCCCGAACTCCCTTGGGGCACGACTTGCCGAGCATTGCGAATAGCTTTACAACTGGGCGCACATTGGCCTGGTTCGTCTGGAAAACCATGAATTCGATCTCCCGCGCGGTACCTGAAGTGGCGCTGCAAGCCATTCGCAAACTGATTACCGAGCAGGGCTTCGGGCCGGGAGATGCGTTGCCCTCGCAACGGGACCTGGCGGTGCAGTTGGGGGTCAGTCGGGCGTCGTTGCGCGAGGCGTTGTCATCGCTGAGTGCGCTGGGGGTCATCAGCATCCAGCCGGGCAAAGGCGTGTTCGTGCAATCGCCGGTGGACCTGCCGCAAAGCGATGCGCCGCCGAGCTGGCCGTTCGCGGCGCAGGTTTCGCCGCTGGACATCTTCCAGTTGCGCTATGCACTGGAGGGCTTTGCGGCGGGGCTGGCGGCGGTGAATCTGGGCAGCGCCGACCTTGATGCGCTGGAGGAAAACGTTGCCGCCATGCGTGAGCATTTGCGTGCCGGCGAATTTGACGCAGCGTCGCGGCTGGATTTTGAGTTTCATCGGCGCATCCTGCTTGCCAGTGGCAATCGGGCGATGTTGAGCATCCTCACCGCCAGCGCCGATATCTTTCTTGAGAGTCAGAAACTACCGTTCATCCGGACCGAGCGGGCCATGGAAACCTGGCAGGAGCACCGCAAAATCCTGCGTGCACTGGCACGGGGGGCGGCTGGTGCGGCGCAAAAGGCCATGCATGAGCACGTACGCAATGCGGCGTTACGTACCGGAATCGCGTTCATCGCTCCCGCCACTTCATGACCTGAGCTATACCCAAACTCATGAATCACCATAGCGAGAGTCAATCATCTGCACCTTCCTGAACGAGGGAAGGGCGGCTATGATGGGCCACGTTTTTTTGCTTACAACCTGGAGAATTCCATGAGCAGCGATCTTATCAAACACGTTAGCGACGCTAGCTTCGAGGCCGACGTACTCAAGGCCGAAGGCGCTGTACTGGTCGACTACTGGGCTGAATGGTGCGGCCCTTGCAAAATGATCGCTCCGGTTCTGGATGAAATTGCCGAGACTTACAAAGGCAAGCTGACCGTTGCCAAGCTGAACATCGACGAAAACCAGGAAACCCCGGCCAAGCACGGCGTGCGCGGTATCCCGACCCTGATGCTGTTCAAGAACGGCAACGTTGAAGCGACCAAGGTCGGCGCGCTGTCGAAGTCGCAACTGGCTGCTTTCCTCGACGCCAACATCTAAGCGTCGCTGCAAAGTGTCTTGAAAAAGCCCCGCAAATAGCGGGGCTTTTTGCGTATTCAGGGCTAGACGCTCCTAAACTCAGGTGGTACATTCGGCCCCGCACTGGTTTCTCCATTGCCCCCTGCTAGCCGTCGCCGACGCACTCCTTTTCGAATAAGTACGCGATCCTGTCGCCTTCTCCGCGGCGCGGCCTCATTAAGCCAAAAGCTTAATTTCCCCCCTCCATAAATGATTACGTCATTCCTATATGAATCTGACTGAACTCAAGCAAAAGCCGATTACCGAACTGCTCGAATTGGCCGAACAGATGGGCATAGAAAATATGGCCCGTTCGCGCAAGCAGGACGTGATTTTCTCCCTGCTCAAGAAGCACGCGAAAAGCGGTGAGGAAATCTCCGGTGATGGCGTGCTGGAGATTCTCCAGGACGGCTTCGGCTTCCTGCGCTCCGCTGACGCTTCCTATCTCGCCGGTCCAGACGATATCTACGTCTCGCCGAGCCAGATCCGTCGTTTCAACTTGCGCACCGGTGACACCATCGTTGGCAAGATCCGCCCTCCAAAGGAAGGCGAGCGTTATTTCGCGCTGCTCAAGGTCGACACCATCAACTTCGACCGTCCGGAAAACGCGAAAAACAAGATTCTCTTCGAGAACCTGACCCCGCTGTTCCCGACCGTGCGCATGAAGATGGAAGCCGGTAACGGTTCCACCGAAGACCTGACCGGTCGTGTCATCGACCTGTGCGCCCCGATCGGCAAAGGCCAGCGCGGTCTGATCGTTGCTCCGCCGAAAGCGGGCAAGACGATCATGCTGCAGAACATTGCCGCGAACATCGCACGTAACAACCCTGAAGTTCATCTGATCGTGCTGCTGATCGACGAACGTCCGGAAGAAGTAACCGAAATGCAGCGCACCGTGCGCGGCGAAGTGGTTGCCTCGACGTTCGACGAGCCGCCAACCCGCCACGTGCAGGTTGCCGAAATGGTGATCGAGAAGGCCAAGCGCCTGGTCGAGCACAAGAAGGACGTGGTGATCCTGCTCGACTCCATCACCCGTCTGGCCCGTGCCTACAACACCGTGATCCCAAGCTCCGGCAAGGTATTGACCGGTGGTGTCGATGCCCACGCCCTGGAGAAACCGAAGCGTTTCTTCGGCGCCGCGCGAAACATCGAAGAAGGCGGTTCGCTGACCATCATCGCCACCGCGCTGGTTGAAACCGGCTCGAAGATGGACGAAGTGATCTACGAGGAATTCAAAGGCACCGGCAACATGGAACTGCCGCTGGATCGCCGTATCGCTGAAAAGCGTGTCTTCCCGGCTATCAACATCAACCGTTCCGGCACCCGCCGCGAAGAGTTGCTGACCGCCGACGACGAGTTGCAGCGCATGTGGATTCTGCGCAAGCTGCTGCACCCGATGGACGAAGTGGCTGCCATCGAGTTCCTGGTCGACAAGCTGAAAACGACCAAGACCAACGATGAGTTCTTCCTGTCGATGAAGCGCAAGTAAGTCGAGCAGACACAAAAAGCCGGGGAAACCCGGCTTTTTGCTATCTGATTTTTGATCAAACGCCAGTTCGTGGTTCTGAATGGAGGGCTTCGGCGCTAAACTGCCTGCCCCGAACGCCACGGCCAAAACGAGGCTCACGCATGCAGTATCGCGACTTGCGCGACTTTATCAGCGGCCTGGAACAGCGCGGTGAACTCAAGCGCATCCAGGTTCCGGTGTCCCCAGTGCTGGAAATGACCGAGGTTTGCGATCGCACCTTGCGCGCCAAAGGCCCGGCCCTGCTTTTCGAAAAGCCCACGGGTTATGACATTCCGGTGCTCGGCAACCTGTTCGGTACGCCTGAGCGCGTAGCACTGGGCATGGGCGCGGAAGCGGTCAGCGAGCTGCGCGAGATTGGCAAATTGCTGGCGTTCCTCAAGGAACCCGAGCCGCCGAAGGGCCTGAAAGATGCCTGGTCCAAGCTGCCGATCTTCCGCAAGATCATTTCGATGGCGCCCAAGGTCGTCAAGGATGCCGTGTGCCAGGAAGTGGTCATCGAAGGCGACGACGTCGACCTGGCCATGCTGCCGGTGCAGACCTGCTGGCCGGGCGACGTCGGTCCGCTGATCACCTGGGGTCTGACCGTCACCAAGGGCCCGAACAAGGATCGCCAGAACCTCGGTATCTATCGTCAGCAAGTGATCGGCCGCAACAAGGTCATCATGCGCTGGCTGAGCCATCGCGGCGGCGCGCTGGATTTTCGCGAGTGGTGCGAAAAACATCCCGGCCAACCGTTCCCGGTATCGGTCGCGTTGGGCGCTGACCCGGCGACCATTCTCGGTGCCGTGACGCCGGTGCCCGACAGCCTTTCCGAATACGCTTTCGCCGGTCTGCTGCGCGGTAACCGCACCGAACTGGTGAAGTGCCGCGGCAACGACCTGCAAGTGCCGGCCACCGCCGAAATCATCCTCGAAGGCGTGATCCACCCGGGCGAGATGGCCGATGAAGGTCCGTACGGTGACCACACCGGTTACTACAACGAAGTCGACAGCTTCCCGGTATTCACCGTCGAGCGCATCACCCACCGGATCAAACCGATCTACCACAGCACCTACACCGGCCGTCCACCGGATGAGCCGGCGATCCTCGGCGTGGCGTTGAACGAAGTGTTCGTGCCGATCCTGCAGAAGCAGTTCCCGGAGATCACCGATTTCTACCTGCCGCCCGAAGGTTGCTCGTACCGCATGGCCATCGTGACCATGAAAAAGTCGTACCCGGGCCACGCCAAGCGGGTAATGCTGGGTGTCTGGTCGTTTTTGCGACAGTTCATGTACACCAAGTTCGTTATTGTCACCGACGACGATATCAACGCCCGGGACTGGAACGACGTGATCTGGGCCATCACCACGCGCATGGACCCCAAGCGCGACACGGTGATGATCGACAACACGCCGATCGACTACCTGGACTTCGCTTCGCCGGTGTCCGGCCTGGGTTCGAAAATGGGCCTCGATGCCACGCATAAATGGCCGGGCGAAACCACCCGTGAGTGGGGGCGGGTCATCGTCAAGGACGATGCCGTGACCCAGCGGATCGATGCCATCTGGAATCAGTTAGGAATAGATTGATGCGTGTAACCTTGCAGCCCTCCGGAGCAGTGCTTGAGATATTGCCCGGCGAGCGGATTCTCGATGGCGCACGGCGTTTGGGCTACGAATGCCCGCAAAGCTGCCGCAATGGTAATTGCCACGTGTGCGCGGCGCTGCTGGTGGAAGGCCGGGTCGAGCAGGCCGGCAATGTGCGTGACCATGGCGAGTTCTACACTTGCATAGCGGAGCCGCTGGAAGACTGCATCGTGCTGTGGGATGGCGTGCTCGCCTTGGGAGAACTGCCGGTGCGCAGCGTGTCGTGTCAGGTCATTGAGTGCAAGGACGTGGGCGGCGATACCTGGCGCGTGCGTCTGCGGGCTCCGGCGGGCAAACCGCCGCGCTACCACGCCGGCCAGTACCTGATGATCGAACGCGAGAACGGCGAAAAGTCCGCCTTCTCCCTCGCCTCGGCACCGCATGCGGGGCGCGACCTGGAAATCCACATACTGGCGCGCGAATCCAGTGCGCTGAGCCTGATCGAGCAGCTCCAGCGCAACAGCATGGTGCGGGTCGAGTTGCCATTTGGCGATACCCACCTGGAAGAGTTGCCGGACGGTCCTCTCGTGCTGATCGCCGCCGGCACTGGCATGGGCCAGATTCACGGCCTGATCGAACATTGCCGGGCCACGGGTTTCAAGCATCCGGTGCATTTGTATTGGGGCGTGCGTCGTCCAGAAGACTTTTATCAAGTCGAACATTGGAACGAATGGCTGAAATTGCCCAACCTGTTCCTGCACAAGGTCGTCAGCGATCAGTGTGGCTGGGGGGGGCGTTGCGGCATGTTGCATGAAGCGGTGTGTGAAGATTTCCCTGATCTCAAGCCGCTGCACGTTTATGCCAGCGGTTCTCCGGCCATGGTCTACGGCACGCTGGATGCGCTGGTAGAGGCGGGAATGGACGCCCATCAGATGCGCGCCGACGTATTTGCCTACGCACCTAGATCCTGACGCTCCTACAGGTTTATAACTCTCTATATAGCCTATCGGTATTTATAAAAACATATAAATGCCGGTAGGTTATATTCCATTCAGGCAATTAATTAAGAACAGTGTCATGGCATTCAAATTGCCTTAAAACTGATGTGCCTTATTGTTACAGCGGTGCGTTCTATTAAGTAATTCTTCACCCGCGGGGAGCTGAACGCTATTCGCCATGAGCGCCATCGAATCTGCTTTTTTGAACCTGGCTTACCCTCCGCGGCTCGATCTGGGGCCGCAGCTCACACACGAACAATTACTCAGCTCGATGCAGTCGACCATGGCCCGTCACAAAGGTGGGCCGGTGTGGCTGTTCGCCTATGGGTCGCTGATCTGGCGGCCTGAATGCACGGCGGTCGAGCGGGTTCGCGGCCGGGTGCATGGTTACCATCGCGGGTTGTACCTGTGGTCCCACGAGCATCGTGGCACGCCGGAAATGCCCGGCCTGGTGTTCGGCCTGGATCGCGGTGGCTCTTGCAGCGGTTTCGCCTATCGCTTGCCCGAAGAGCAACTCGAAGCGTCGCTGTACGCACTTTGGCAACGCGAGATGCCATTTCCTTCCTACCGCCCGCACTGGCTTAACTGCCGACTCGAAGATGGCAGCCAGGTTCAGGCCTTGGGTTTTGTGCTGGAGCGGCACCTGCCCAGTTATGCTGGCAACCTGCCGGACCACGTACTGAGCCATGTGTTCGAAAACGCTTGCGGGCGTTACGGCACCACTCGCGATTATGTCGAGCAGACCGCGCACGCCCTGCGTAGCCACGCCATGCCAGACCGGAATCTGGAGGCGCGGCTCAAGCGCTGCAAATCCAAGTCCGACCAGGCAACTGTTTCACGGCCCTGACAGGCGACTTGGTTTGTGCCGCAGTGCTATTCATCCGAGCTGAAATCTCTCTCGGCTCAGCGAACCTGCACCACCACTTTCCCGACCGCTTTACGCTGGCCAAGATCATTGATGGCTTGTGCCGCATTGCTCAATGGATACACCTGCGACACTAGCGGCTTCAGCTTGCCTTCAGCGAACCAGCCAAACAATTGCTGGAAGTTCGCAGCATTGTCCTGCGGCTGGCGTTGGGCAAACGAGCCCCAGAACACGCCGAGTACTGCGGCGCCCTTGAGTAGCGCGAGGTTCACCGGCAGTTCGGGGATGCGGCCGCTGGCGAAGCCGACCACCAGCAGGCGGCCATTCCAGGCAATGGCGCGGATGGCCTGGTCGAACAGGTCGCCGCCGACCGGGTCGTAGATTACGTCGGCGCCCTGGCCGTCGGTCAGGCGTTTGATTTCGTCCTTGAGGCTGGTTTCGCTGTAGTTGATCAGTTCATCGGCACCGGCGGCCTTGGCCACGGCGAGTTTCTCTGCGCTGCTGGCCGCGGCGATGACCCGGGCGCCCATGGCCTTGCCGATTTCCACCGCGGCCAGGCCGACACCGCCGGAGGCGCCGAGGACCAGCAGGGTTTCACCCGGTTGCAGGTTGCCGCGCTGCTTGAGGGCGTGCATCGAGGTGCCGTAGGTCATGCTGAAGGCGGCGGCGGTGTTGAAGTCCATGGACGGCGGGATCGGCAACACGTTGTAGCCCGGCACGGCGACCTGTTCGGCAAAACTGCCCCAGCCGGTCAGGGCCATGACCCGGTCACCGACTTTCAAGTGGCCGACCTTCTCGCCCACGGCGCTGACCACGCCGGCCGCTTCGCCACCCGGAGAAAACGGGAAGGGCGGCTTGAACTGGTATTTGCCCTCGATGATCAGCGTGTCGGGGAAATTCACCCCGGCGGCGTGCACCTCCAGCAGGATTTCATTCTTCTTCGCGACAGGATTGGCGACGTCTTCCAGCACCAGCGATTCGGCAGGGCCGAAGGCTTTGCACAGCACGGCTTTCATCAGGGCTATTCCTTTGGGAGTGATGGCCGATAAGTGTAGGTGTGTGGGTCGATGGGTCAACGAGCATGCCCGGCCCTGATAGCCAGCCATAAGCTTGTGCTTGTGTGGCGGGTCGTTATGCTAGGCCGCAAACCGGATAAGGAGCGAATTGTGAAAGCGTGGATCATGTTGTTGCTGGCCCTGTCTCTGCCTGTGGCAGCGGTGGCCGAAGAAGCCAAAGAAGATGCAGCACCGAAGGTCAGCTACATCACCCTGAGCCCGCCGTTCGTGGGTAACTACGGGCTGGACGGCACGCCGAAACTCAAAGTCTACAAGGCTGATGTGGCATTGCGGGTGACCGGTGACGAAGCTGCCAAGGCAGTGAAGGCCAATGAACCGTTGATTCGCAATCAACTGGTCGCGCTGTTCGCCCAGCAGACCACCGAGACGATGAACAACGTCGAGGCCAAGGAAAAGCTGCGTCAGGAAGCCCTGAAACAGACCCAGCAGGTGATGAACGATGAAACCGGCAAGCCGGTGATTGAGGATCTGTTGTTCAACAACCTGATTATTCAATAAGTCTTCTAGCGCCTGTACCGGCCTCTTCGCGAGCAAGCCCGCTCCCACATTTGAAATGCATTCCAATGTGGGAGCGGGCTTGCTCGCGAAGAGGCCAGCCCAGGCGATAAATCACTCAAGGCTTTAAGGCGATCACCGTCGCCCACTGCTCCGGCGTCACCGGCATCACCGAAAGCCGCGAGCCTTTCTGCACCAGCGGCATCTCGGCCAGTGCAGTCTGCTGCTTCAGGTAATCCAGTTTCAGCACCCGGGCAAACGTTTCGACATGCGCGACATCGATCGCACTCCAGGCGTTTTTGTCCGGGGTGGCCTTCGGGTCAAAATAATGGCTCTGCGGCTCCAGTGCCGTCGGGTCCGGATACGCGGCTTCGACAATCCTGCCGATTCCGGCGATGCCCGGCTCAGGGCAGCTGGAATGATAGAAAAAGAACTCATCCCCCACTGCCATGGCCCGCAGGAAATTGCGTGCCTGATAGTTGCGAACCCCGTCCCAGCGCGCTTTGCCGAGCTTCTCCAGCCCCTTGATCGAGAGCTCGTCGGGCTCGGATTTCATCAGCCAATAGGCCATGTCTTTTGCTCCTTGCGTGGTGATTGAGCAGCTTGTCGGCAATTTTATGACAAACCGACAGTCGGTTGACGTCAGCATTTGCGCAGCGGTTCACGTTGTCGCAAAATGCCGGCCTTTAAAGCTTGACGCTGCTGCACGGCCAACAAACGGAAACCGCTGCTGTCATCGTGTTGATATGCCTTTGGGGGGCAATCGATGAAACGCAAACCGGATTTACTATGGATTCTGGTCATTTTATTTGGCCTTGGCGTCGTGACCACTGGCTATGCCCAAAGCCTGTGGGCCAACAAGACCGATGCGCCGGTCGAGCTCGCGCAATTGCAGCAACAGTCGACAGCCTTCAAGCGCTGATCCTGTTGTTTCGGCGCCGCTGATCGAAGTGGCGCCTAACCTGCGTAATACCAGGCCTTGTCCGTCACCGTTCCTTGCAGCGGCACATCCCAGCTCGCCTGAGCCAATCGCCCCACTTTCTGACATTCATGGGCCAGCCCCAACAGCGTCGGCTTGCGCCAGCCGTTTCGTCGCGCCAGGTAGGCCAGGCTCCGATCGTAGAAGCCACCCCCCATCCCCAGGCGTCCGCCAACATCGTCAAAACCCACCAATGGCAACAGCACCAGATCCAGCGCCCAGATCTTGCGCTGCCGTGCGATGTTTGCCCGTGGTTCAAGAATACGGAAGCGGTTGGGTTTGAGTTTCTCTCCGGGCCGGATGCGCTGGAACACCATTTTGGTTCGCGGCCAGGCACTCAGCACCGGTAGATAGGTGGCCTTGCCCCGGCGTTGCGCGGCACGCAGCAACAGGCGGGGATCGATTTCACCGTCGGTCGGCAGGTAGAGCGAGATGTGCTTGGCGCGGCGGAACAGCGGTTGCTGGGCCAATTGCTTGTACAGCCCGCGGGCAGCCCGGCGCTGCTGACTGGGTGTCAGGGCGCGGCGGGCCTTGCGCAGCATGCGTCGAAGTTGCGGACGGGGAAGCAGCGCAGGTTCGGTCATGGATTCGGGCTTCGCTGGTCAGGTACATGAAGCGTAACTGTAAAAAGCGGATCTATAAAAACGCCGATGCCGGTATTTAAACCGGCATCGGACTGGAATCAGGCTCCCCGAATGTGTCGCTGTCGACTTAGCCCTTGAACCCGAAAGTTCAAGGTGGAAGATGCAGTAAGCTTTAAGGCTTTCCGTCTAGCGGACATGCACACCAGCCCAACGTGCAACTTCCAGGGTATAGCAAATCGGCTCAGGGACATCGCCAACTGGCAAGCACCCCAGGGAGTGAAGGCAGTATACCGCAAGCAGCGACGTGAATCAGCCTTTGGTGACGTCCGGATCAGTGGCGAGCACCAGGTCGACGCGATCGAGCAGGTCGCGCACCTGTTCGCGGGTCGAGCCGCTGGCCTGGATATCCGGGCGCTCTTCCTTGTGCAGCAGGTCATGGGTGATGTTCAGCGCAGCCATCACGGCGATGCGGTCGGCGCCAATGACTTTGCCGCTGCTGCGGATCTCGCGCATCTTGCCGTCCAGATAACGGGCGGCGCTGACCAGGTTGCTGCGCTCTTCCTGAGGACAGATGATCGAATACTCTTTGTCGAGGATCTGCACGGTGACGCTATTGCTTGAACTCATGAGTCTTGCTCCAGGGCCTTGAGGCGCGAAATCATCGATTCGACCTTACGCCGGGCGATTTCGTTTTTTTCAATGAGGTGCGCGCGTTCCTCGCGCCAGGTCTTTTCCTGAGCTAGTAAGAGTCCATTTTGACTCTTAAGTTGCTCGACTCGGGTAATCAGTAGTTCGAGTCTGGCCATCAGCGCTTGCAGATCGGTGTCTTCCATTGTGTTCACTGTCTGATGGGGGGGCGGACTGTAGGAGCGAGCTTGCTCGCGATGAACCCGAGAACGCCGCGGAGTGTCAGGTACCCAGCGTTATCGTTGGCGACCATCGCGAGCAAGCTCGCTCCTACAGGGGTAGTCGATGTAGGATACAAGGCCTTCATTCTAGACATAGCGCCGTCTGGCGCCTAGCTGCCCATGACCATTCAGAATTCCCCGTACCAAGCCTTCGCCACCCTGCTGACTTCCAGTGGTCACAATGTCTCGCCTGCCGAACTGCACGGCCTGCTGCTCGGCCGCAGCTGCGCCGGCGCCGGTTTCGATGCCGAAGGCTGGCTGATCGATGCCGCCGAACTGCTCGAAAACGAGCCACAGGACAATGTTCGCAGCGCCCTGATCGGCCTGCAAGAGATGGTAAAAGGCGAGCTCACCGGCGATGACGTGACCGTCGTGCTGTTGCTGCCGACCGACGACGCGCCGCTGGCCGATCGCGCCGCTGCACTGGGCCAATGGTGCCAGGGTTTCCTCAGCGGTTTCGGTCTGAACTGCCGTGACAGCAGCGCCTTGAGCACCGAGGCCACCGAAGTGCTGCAGGACCTGGCGGCCATTTCCCAGGTGCAAGACGCGCTGGAAGAGTCCGACGACGGTGAAAACGACTATATGGAAGTCATGGAGTACCTGCGCGTCGCACCGCTGTTGCTGTTCTCCGAGACCAAAAAAGACGTGCCGGCCGCCGCCAAACCGTCTCTGCACTAATCGTTTGCCAGGGAACGCCATCTGCCCATGATCCATATCCCGAAATCGGAATACAGCCGTCGCCGCAAGGCCCTGATGGCGCAGATGGAACCCAACAGCATCGCCATCCTGCCCGCCGCCGCGGTGGCCATTCGTAACCGCGACGTCGAGCACGTTTACCGTCAGGACAGCGACTTCCAGTACCTCAGTGGTTTTCCCGAGCCCCAGGCCGTACTGGTGTTGATACCGGGCCGAGTGCATGGGGAATACATTCTGTTCTGCCGCGAGCGCAATGCCGAGCGCGAGCTGTGGGATGGCCTGCGTGCCGGGCAAGAAGGCGCGATCCGCGACTTCGGTGCTGACGACGCCTTTCCGATCACCGATATCGACGACATCCTGCCGGGCTTGATCGAAGGCCGTGACCGGGTGTATTCGGCCATGGGCAGCAACCCCGAATTCGACCGCCACCTGATGGAGTGGATCAACGTGATCCGCTCCAAGGCCAACCTCGGTGCCCAGCCGCCGAACGAATTCGTTGCCCTGGATCATCTGCTTCACGACATGCGCCTGTATAAATCGGCGGCAGAAGTGAAGGTGATGCGCGAGGCGGCGCGGATTTCCGCCCGGGCGCATGTGCGGGCGATGCAAGCCTGTCGCGCCGGGTTGCACGAATTCAGCCTGGAAGCCGAGCTCGATTACGAGTTCCGCAAGGGTGGGGCGAAGATGCCGGCCTACGGGTCGATCGTCGCGGCGGGGCGCAACAGTTGCATCCTGCATTACCAGCAGAATGACGCGACACTCAAGGACGGTGACCTGGTGCTGATCGACGCCGGTTGCGAGATCGACTGCTACGCCAGCGACATCACCCGGACCTTTCCGGTCAGCGGCAAGTATTCAGCGGAACAGAAAGCGATTTACGAATTGGTGCTGGCTTCCCAGGAGGCCGCCTTTGCCGAAATCGCCCCGAACAAAAACTGGAACCAGGCGCATGAAGCGACGGTCCGGGTCATAACGGCCGGGCTGGTCAAGCTCGGGCTGCTCCAGGGCGACGTTGACGAACTGATCGCCAGCGAAGCCTACAAAGCGTTTTACATGCACCGCGCCGGTCACTGGCTGGGCATGGATGTGCATGACGTCGGCGAGTACAAGGTCGGCGGCGAGTGGCGCGTGCTGGAAGTCGGCATGGCGCTGACCGTGGAGCCGGGGATCTACATCGCCCCGGACAACCAGAACGTGGCGAAGAAATGGCGCGGCATTGGCGTGCGCATCGAGGACGACGTAGTGGTCACCAAAACCGGCTGTGAAATATTGACGGGCGGCGTGCCGAAAACCGTCGCCGAGATCGAGGCTCTGATGGCCGCCGCGCGGACACAAGCGGCATGAGTCGAGTCAATCTGGCAATCATCGGTGGCGGCCTCGTTGGTGCGAGCCTGGCACTGGCCTTGCAGGCCGGCGCCAAGGCCCGAGGCTGGAAGATCGTGTTGATCGAGCCGTTCGCCCCTGGCGATACGTATCAACCGAGTTACGATGCCCGCTCTTCGGCGTTGTCCTTTGGCTCGCGGCAGATTTATCAACGGCTAGGCGTCTGGCAGGCAGTCTCCCGCCGCGCCGAGCCGATCAAGCAGATTCATGTTTCCGACCGTGGGCGCTTCTCCACCGCCCGATTGTCGGCGATGGAAGAGGGTGTTCCAGCGCTGGGTTATGTCGTTGAAAACGCCTGGCTCGGCCAATGCCTGTGGCAAGGCCTGGACAAGGACGTGATCAGTTGGCGCTGCCCGGCGGAAGTCACCCGCATGGAGCCGCTGACCGATGGTTACTGCCTGACCCTCAACGATGAAACCACCCTGGAGTGCGATCTTGCGGTACTCGCCGATGGCGGTCGTTCCGGCCTGCGTGAGCAACTGGGGATCGGCATCCGCAAGCGTCCGTACAACCAGAGCGCGCTGATCGCCAACATCACCCCAAGTGAATCTCATAACGGGATGGCCTTCGAACGTTTCACCGACGAAGGCCCGATGGCGTTGCTGCCGCTGCCGGAAAACCGCTGCGCGCTGGTCTGGACCCGCCTGGGCATGGACGCGCAACGCCTGGCGGCCCTCGATGAGCGCAGCTTCCTCAGCGAGTTGCAGGGTGTGTTCGGTTATCGCCTCGGCACGTTGAAACAGGTCGGTGCGCGGCATCTGTATCCGCTGACGCTGGTGGAGGCCGAGGAACAGGTACGTCCGCATCTGGCGGTCCTCGGCAACGCGGCACACAGCCTGCATCCGATCGCGGGCCAAGGGTTCAACCTGTCCCTGCGCGATGCCCAGGCCCTGGCCGATGCCTTGCTCGCCAGCGAAAAGCCCTTGGGCGATTTCGCCACGTTGCAAGCCTATCGCGAACGCCAGCGTCTCGATCAGAACCTTACCGTGGGCTTCTCCGATCAGGTCACGCGCCTGTTCGGCAGTACCCAGCCGCTGGTGTCCCTGGGGCGCAACATCGGCTTGCTCGGGCTCGATCTGTTGCCACCGGCCAAACGCTGGTTTGCCCGGCAGGCGATGGGCCTGGGTACCCGTCCAGATGCGTAACTGGTTGATCCGCGGGTTCGGCAAGGCGCGATTGATAAAAATACCTGCCGCAATTGCAGGTCGACATTCATGACGGCGCCGGCCACCTTGGCGCGGGTCGGGATAACCCTTTACGTGCGGCTCAAGCCGCAAGAGAGACAGGCTTAAAGCATGGAAATGCGTGCAGATCTGCTGATTGTCGGAGCCGGAATGGTCGGCAGCGCCCTGGCGCTGGCGTTGCAGAACAGCGGGCTGGAAGTCCTGCTGCTGGACGGCAGCCCCATGAGTGTCAAACCCTTCGACGCACAGGCCGCGTTTGAGCCTCGCGTGAGCGCCTTGTCGGCTGCCAGCCAGCGGATTCTCGAACGCCTTGGCGTCTGGGACGGCATCGCCGGACGGCGCAGCAGCCCCTACACCGACATGCAGGTCTGGGATGGCAGCGGCACCGGGCAAATCCACTTCTCGGCGGCCAGCGTGCACGCCGAGGTGCTGGGGCATATCGTCGAAAACCGAGTGGTCCAGGATGCCTTGCTTGACCGCTTGCACGACTGTGACCTGGGGTTGCTGGCCAATGCACGGCTGGAACAGATGCGCCGCTCCGGCGATGACTGGCTGCTGACCCTGGCCGATGGCCGCACCCTGCGCGCACCGCTGGTGATCGCGGCGGATGGCGCCAACTCGGCAGTGCGGCGCCTGGCCGGGGTCGCGACCCGCGAATGGGATTATCTGCACCATGCCATCGTCACCAGCGTGCGTTGTGCCAAATCGCATCAGATGACAGCCTGGCAGCGCTTTACCGACAATGGTCCGCTGGCGTTTCTGCCACTTGAGCGCGACGGACAACAGGATTGGTGTTCGATCGTCTGGTCGACCACGCCCGGCGAAGCCGAACGTCTCATGGCGATGGATGAACAAGGCTTCTGCAAGGAGCTGGAGCGGGCCTTCGAAGGTCGGCTCGGCGAAGTGCTGAGCGCCGACCCGCGCCTGTGTGTGCCCCTGCGCCAGCGGCATGCCAAGCGATATGTGGCTGAAGGCCTGGCATTGATCGGCGACGCCGCCCACACCATTCACCCGTTGGCCGGGCAGGGTGTGAACCTCGGATTCCTGGATGCCGCCGTACTGGCTGAAGTGTTGCTGCAAGCGGCAACCCGTGGCGAACGCCTGGCGGATGTGAAAGTCCTCAGCCGCTACGAGCGTCGGCGCATGCCCCACAACCTGGCGCTGATGGCGGCGATGGAAGGCTTCGAGCGGTTGTTCCAGGCGGATCCGTTGCCGGTGCGCTGGTTGCGTAACACCGGGTTGAAAGTGCTTGAGAAAATGCCCGAAGCCAAGGCGTTGTTCGTGCGTGAAGCGCTGGGGTTGACCGGGGATTTGCCGGCACTCGCCAAGCCCTGAGATTTTCGTTGAGGCTTATGGCCCCATCGCGAGCAAGCTCGCTCCCACATTGGTTTTGTTAACGCCAAAAAACCTGTGGGAGCGAGCTTGCTCGCGATGGCGGCAGCTCGGTCACCTTATATTCCAGCTCAAGCAACATCTGGTAACTCCTCCGCGAACGGGTTCGATTGAGAAGCTAAATGTGAGTCCTTATCATTTGCCCTCATTTTTCAATCGAGAGACCGCTCCCATGTTGGCACCGAAGCGTCTACTGACTGCACTGGCCCTGACCCTGATCGGCAGTACCGCCGCCCAGGCTGCTGACGAGGTGGTGGTCTACTCCTCGCGTATCGACGAACTGATCAAGCCAGTATTCGATGCCTACACCGCCAAGACCGGCGTGAAGGTGAAGTTCATCACCGACAAGGAAGCGCCGCTGATGCAGCGGCTCAAGGCCGAGGGCGCGAATACGCCGGCCGACCTGCTGCTCACCGTCGATGCCGGCAACCTCTGGCAAGCCGAGCAGATGGGCATCCTCCAGCCGTTCACCTCGAAAACCATCGACGCCAACATTCCGCTGCAATACCGGGCAGCCTCTCATGCCTGGACCGGCCTGAGCCTGCGGGCGCGGACCATCGCCTACTCCACTGATCGGGTGAAGTCAGGTGAGTTGACCACCTACGAAGCGCTGGCCGACAAGCAGTGGGAAGGCCGCCTGTGCCTGCGCACGGCGAAGAAGGTCTATAACCAGTCCCTGACCGCGACCATGATCGAAGTGCACGGCGCCGACAAGACCGAGGAAATCCTCAAGGGCTGGGTCAAGAACCTGTCCACTGACGTGTTCTCCGACGACACCGCCGTGCTGGAAGCGATCAATGCCGGCCAGTGCGACGTCGGTATCGTCAACACCTACTACTACGGCCGCCTGCACAAGCAGAAGCCAGACCTGCCGGTGAAATTGTTCTGGCCGAACCAGGCTGACCGTGGCGTACACGTCAACCTGTCGGGCATCGGCCTGACCCAACACGCGCCACACCCGGAAGCGGCCAAGGCCCTGGTGGAGTGGATGACCACCCCTGAAGCGCAGAAGATCTTTGCCGACGTGAACCAGGAGTTCCCGGCGAACCAGGCCGTGCAGCCATCGGCTGAAGTCGCCGCATGGGGCAAGTTCATCGCGGATACCTTGCCTGTGGAAATCGCTGGCAAGCGCCAGGCTGAGGCGATTCGTCTGATGGACAAGGCTGGCTGGAACTGACACATGCTGGTCTAAAGAGCAAAAGATCGCAGCCTTCGGCAGCTCCTACAGGGTGATCACCAACCCACTGTAGGAGCTGCCGAAGGCTGCGATCTTTTCGCGTTTCACGTACATTTCGTTGATTTATCCAGAGAGCTTTTCCTTGGCCCACCCCGCCCAACGCCGCTGGTATCCCGTCGTCTTCGCCATCGCTGCGCTGGTCCTGTTGCCCCTGAGCGTCCTGCTGCTTTCCTGGCAAACCATCGATCAACAGATCTGGTCCCATCTATGGGACACACAGATGCCGCGTTTGCTGGGCAATACCCTGACCCTGGTGCTAGGCGTCGGTGTCGGCGTGACAGTCCTGGGTGTCAGCCTTGCCTGGCTGACCAGCCTTTGCGAATTTCCCGGCAGACGCTGGCTGGACTGGGCATTGATGCTGCCCTTCGCGATTCCGGCTTATGTGCTGGCGTTCGTGTTTGTCGGCCTGCTGGATTTCGCCGGGCCCGTGCAAACCCTGCTGCGCGAGTGGTTCGGTAGTGGTCTGCGGCTGCCGCGCGTGCGCTCCACGGGCGGGGTGATTCTGGTGCTGGTGCTGGTTTTCTATCCCTATGTGTACTTGTTGGCCCGTACGGCCTTCCTGGCCCAGGGCAAAGGCCTGATGGAAGCGGCACGGGTCCTTGGCCAATCGCCCTGGCAAGCGTTCTGGCGGGTAGCGCTGCCCATGGCGCGGCCAGCCATTGGAGCGGGCGTGGCATTGGCGCTGATGGAAACCCTGGCGGATTTCGGCGCAGTGTCGGTGTTCAACTTCGATACCTTCACCACGGCTATCTACAAGACCTGGTACGGTTTTTTCAGCCTGTCCTCCGCTGCGCAACTGGCCAGCCTGTTACTGCTGGTGGTGATGCTTGTGCTGTACGGCGAGCGGCGTGCTCGCGGGGCCAACCGGGCGGGCAACGAGCGACCACGGGTCAAGGCGCTGTATCACCTGCGAGGCGTCAAGGCGCTGGCAGCCATGACATGGTGCGGGCTGGTGTTTGCCTGCGCCTTTGTCATTCCAATGCTGCAACTGTTGGTGTGGTTCTGGCAGCGTGGGCGCTTCGATCTCGACGAACGTTACGCCGGGCTGATCGCCCATACCTTGTACCTGGGGGCGATGGCGGCGTTGATCACGGTAAGCGTCGCCTTGTTATTGGCGTTTGCCCGACGACTGGCGCCCACTCGCGTCATTCGCGCCGGGGTCAGCCTGGCCAACCTCGGTTACGCCTTGCCGGGCTCGGTGCTGGCAGTGTCGATCATGCTGGCGTTCAGTTACCTGGATCGTGAACTGGTCATCCCGCTCTCGAGCTGGCTCGGGGGCACGGGCAAACCGCTACTGCTCGGTAGTCTGGCGGCGTTGCTGCTGGCGTATCTGGTGCGCTTCATTGCGGTGGCCTACGGGCCACTGGAAAACAGCCTGGCGCGTATACGGCCATCTTTGCCCGAAGCGGCACGTAGCCTGGGCGTCAGTGGGCCACGACTGTTTTTCAAAGTGTATCTACCATTGTTGTTGCCCGGCACGTTGAGTGCTGCGCTACTGGTGTTCGTCGACGTGCTCAAGGAAATGCCCGCGACCCTGCTGATGCGCCCGTTTGGCTGGGACACACTGGCAGTGCGGATCTTTGAAATGACCAGCGAAGGCGAATGGGCGAGGGCGTCTTTACCGGCATTGACCCTGGTGCTGGTCGGGCTGTTGCCGGTCATCGGATTGATCCGGCGCTCGGCACATCGAAACAGCTAGGTGTCAGTCCTACACCTTGCGGCTACAATGCGCGGCATTCGGTGCGGTCCGTCTGACAGACCAGGTGGCTGAAATCGGCTAAAGGCCTTTTGTTTCAAGGCATTCAGTCCGTGCAGCGCTTGTCCGCACCTTCGCCACGCCCGGAAGGAGAAACCCATGGGACAGCGTACGCCTCTGTATGACCTTCATCTCGCGCTCGGCGCAAAGATGGTCGATTTTGGCGGTTGGGACATGCCTCTGCATTATGGATCGCAGGTCGAGGAACACCATCAGGTGCGTCGCGATTGCGGTGTCTTCGATGTATCCCACATGACCGTAATCGATGTCTGTGGCTCCCAGGCCAAAGCCTGGCTTCAGCATTTGCTGGCCAATGACGTCAAACGCCTGCACAGCCCTGGCCGTGCGTTGTACAGCGCCATGCTCAACGAGCAGGGCGGGATCGTCGACGACATGATCGTCTACCGCCTCGATGAGGGTTATCGCCTGGTGGTCAATGCCTCCACCCGCGATCAGGACATGGCCTGGATGCAAGCCCGTCTCGACGGTTTCGACGTGCAACTTCGCGAACGTTCCGAGTTGGCGATGCTGGCCATCCAGGGCCCTCACGCCCGGCAAAAAATTGCCGAACTGGTCACCCAGTCCCGTAGCAACCTGATCCAGCTCCTCAAGCCTTTCGAAGGCCTGCCCGACGGTGACTGGTTCATCGCACGCACCGGTTATACCGGCGAAGACGGCCTGGAAATCATTCTGCCGGCCGATCAGGCACCAGGCTTTTTCAACGATCTGGTCGGTGCCGGGATTTCTCCCATCGGTCTTGGTGCGCGGGATACCTTGCGGGTCGAAGCCGGCATGAACCTTTACGGTCAGGACATCCAGCAGGATATTTCACCGCTGGCCTCCAATATGGCCTGGACCATCGCCTGGGAGCCTGCCACCCGGCAGTTCATCGGGCGCAAGGCGCTGGAAACCGAGCAGGCCGCCGGCGTACAGCACAAACTGGTCGGTCTGGTCCTTGAGGAGCGCGGTGTTTTGCGTGCTCATCAGGTGGTTCGTATCGCTGATGTTGGCGAAGGGGAGATCACCAGTGGTAGTTTCTCTCCTACGCTAAGCAAGTCGATTGCACTGGCGCGCGTGCCGATGGCAACTGCCGACCGCGCTGAAGTGGAAATCCGTGGCAAGTGGTACCCGGTTCGGGTGGTCAAACCGACCTTCGTACGCCACGGCAAAACCTTGATCTAATCTTTTCTGGCGGGTATGCCCGCCGACTATTTTCCTGAGGACACAGAACATGAGCGATATCCCTGCCGAACTGCGTTTTGCCGAAAGTCACGAATGGGCACGTCTGGAAGCCGATGGCACCGTCACCGTGGGCATCAGCGATCACGCGCAGGAAGCGCTGGGCGATGTGGTGTTCGTCGAGCTGACTGAAGTCGGCAACGTGTTTGCCGCTGAAGATCAGGCTGGTGTCGTTGAATCGGTCAAGGCCGCTTCTGATATCTACTCCCCGATTGCCGGTGAGGTGATCGCGGTCAACGAAGACCTGAGCGCTTCGCCGGAACTGCTCAACAGCGACCCGTACGGCGCGTGGATCTTCAAGCTCAAGCCAAGCAACACCGCCGATCTGGACAAGCTGCTGGACGCCGCCGGTTACAAGGCTGCCATCGGCGAATAAGCCTGATGCAACATCCCAAAGCCCCGATCCGTCGGGGCTTTTTCATTGCAGGCTCAGGCGTCGCGCAAAACCGCTTTCACGGCCGCCACCGAACGCTCGACATCTGCTTTGCTCATCGCCGTGAACATCGGCAGCGAGACAATTAGCCGGCCGACCCGCTCGGCGACCGGGAACATGCCCTCCTTGAAACCGCGCTCGCGGTAAAGGCTCAACAGGTGAATCGGCGGGTAGTGATAGCCGATCCCGACACCCAATGCCTGCATCTGCTCCATGAACGTCGCCCGTGCCGGTTTGCCATCTTTGCGTTCCGGTAGTACCAACTGGAACAAATGCCAGTTGCTTTGGGTGAAATTCGCCGGAGGCAATTGCGCCCCGTACTGCGCTTCGAAATCCTCGCCAAAGCAGGCGAAGTAATGCCGTGCGAGGTCACGGCGATGAGCGGTGATGGCTTCGATATGAGCAAATTGCCCAAGGCCAATGGCCGCCGCGACGTCGGTCATGTTGAATTTGCCGCCCAGCACGTCGACGTCCAGGCCATCGAAGCCGTTGCGGGTCACGCCCTGCAGCCGGTACTTCTCCGCCAGTCGTACTTCTTCGGCCGTGTTCAGCACCAGGCAACCGCCCTCGGATGAGGTGACGTTTTTGTTCGCCTGGAAACTGAAGGACACGAAATCACCGGTCGAGCCAATGCGCTGGCCGTTCCAGCTGGAGCCCAATGCCTGGGCCGCATCTTCGACAATCCGCAGGCCGTGCTTTTTCGCCAGGGCGTACAAACGCGTCATGTCCACCGGCAGCCCGGCGAGGTACACCGGGATGATGGCTTTGGTGCGGGGGGTAATCGCCGCTTCCAGTTGATCGAGATCGATATTGCGGGTCACCGGGTCGATGTCGGCAAACACCGGGGTGGCGCCGACTTCCAGGATGACGTTGGCGGTGGCCACCCAGGAAATCGGCGTGGTGATCACTTCATCGCCCGGCCCGACCCCGGCAATACGCAAGGCGATTTCCATGGTGCAGGTGCCGGAATTGAAGGTGCGCACCGGGCGCCCGCCAAAATACTCCGAGAGTTGCGCTTCGAAGGCCTGGACTTTTGGGCCACTGGTAATCCAGCCCGAGCGTAATACGTCGCCAACGGCGGCGATCGTGGCTTCATCGATGGTGGGTTTGGAAAACGGCAGGAAAGGCAGTTGGCTCATGGATACAGTCACCCGATCAGCGGACATTAGAGAGGCGCCGGACATGATGATCCGGATTGGTCGAGCGCGCCACGTCATCCATGCGGATATCGACTGCTATGCTGGTTTGACCGTGTTGCATCGACGCTGAGCGCCAGTCAAGAGAGAGCCCGTCATGTCCCAGTTGCCGTCCCTGAGCCAGTTACGCGATTCCAATGCCTTTCTTCGTCGCCATCTCGGACCCGATGCCGCCGAGCAACAGGCGATGCTCGATAGCCTCGGCCTCGGCAGCCGGGTCGAATTGATTGAGCAAACCGTGCCTCCAGGCATTCGCCTCAACCGGGCGCTGGACCTGCCCCCGGCACTCGACGAAGAGGCCGCGCTGGCCAAGCTGCGTGGTTATGCCGAGCAGAATCAGGTCTGGACCAGCCTGATCGGCATGGGCTACCACGGCACCCTCACACCGGCCGTCATTTTGCGTAACGTGCTGGAAAATCCCGGTTGGTACACCGCGTACACACCCTATCAACCGGAGATCGCCCAAGGGCGGCTCGAAGCGCTGCTGAACTTCCAGCAACTGACCATCGACCTGACCGGCCTGGAACTGGCCAATGCCTCGCTGCTCGATGAAGCCACCGCCGCGGCGGAAGCCATGGCCCTGGCCAAGCGGGTCGCCAAGTCCAAAAGCAACCTGTTCTTTGTCGACGAAAACTGCCACCCGCAAACCATTTCCGTGGTGCAGACCCGCGCCGAAGGTTTCGGCTTCGAGCTGATCGTCGATGCTGTGGATAACTTGAAGCAGTACCAGGTGTTCGGCGCGCTGCTGCAATACCCTGACACCCACGGCGAAATCCACGACCTGCGGCCGCTGATCGATCACCTGCACGCGCAACAGGCCCTGGCCTGTGTTGCCACGGATTTGCTGAGCCTGCTGTTGCTGACTCCGCCGGGTGAACTGGGCGCCGATGTGGTGTTCGGCTCGTCCCAGCGATTTGGCGTGCCGATGGGCTACGGCGGGCCGCATGCGGCATTTTTTGCCAGCCGCGATGAGTACAAGCGAGCGATTCCCGGGCGGATCATCGGTGTTTCGAAAGACGCGCGGGGCAATACCGCCCTGCGCATGGCCCTGCAAACCCGCGAGCAACATATCCGCCGGGAGAAGGCCAACTCCAACATCTGCACGGCCCAGGTGCTGCTGGCCAATATCGCCAGTTTCTATGCGGTCTACCACGGCCCGGAAGGGCTCAAGCGGATCGCCCAGCGGGTTCATCGGCTGACCTGCATCCTTGCCGCCGGGCTTGAGCGCAACGGTATCACCCGGGTCAACCGGCACTTCTTCGACACCCTGACCCTGGAAGTCGGCGGAGCCCAGACCGCCATCATCGAAAGTGCCCGGGCCGCGCAGGTCAACCTGCGCATTCTCGGGCGCGGACAACTGGGCTTGAGCCTCGACGAGGTCTGCGACGAAACCACGGTGGCGAAGCTGTTCGATGTGTTTCTGGGGGCCGATCACGGGCTCAGCGTCGAGGACCTGGACGGCGAAGTCTTGCCTGGCGGAATTCCCGAAGGGCTGGCGCGAACTTCGCCTTATCTGCGCCATCCCGTGTTCAGCGCCCATCACAGCGAAACCGAGATGCTGCGCTACCTCAAGCAACTGGAAAACAAGGACCTGGCGCTCAATCAATCGATGATCCCGCTGGGCTCCTGCACCATGAAGCTCAACGCCACCAGCGAGATGATCCCGATTACCTGGCCGCAGTTCGCCAACCTGCACCCGTTCGCGCCCAGGGAACAGGCTGCCGGTTATGGGCTGATGATCGAAGAACTTGAGCGCTGGCTGTGTGCGATCACCGGTTTCGATGCGATCTGCATGCAACCCAACTCCGGTGCTCAGGGCGAATACGCCGGGCTGCTGGCGATCCGCAAATACCATGAGAGTCGGCAACAGGGCGGCCGCGATATTTGCCTGATTCCTTCGTCGGCTCACGGCACCAATCCCGCGTCGGCGCAAATGGCCGGGATGCGCGTGGTGATCGTCGAGTGTGACGAGGCGGGCAACGTCGACCTGGAGGACCTCAAGGAAAAAGCCGCGCAGGCCGCCGACAAGCTCGCCTGCCTGATGGCGACATACCCTTCGACCCACGGGGTGTATGAGGAAGGCATCAGCGAAATCTGTGAAGTGATCCACCATCACGGCGGTCAGGTGTACATGGATGGCGCCAACCTCAACGCCCAGGTCGGGCTGGCGCGGCCGGCCGATATTGGCGCCGATGTCTCGCACATGAACCTGCACAAGACCTTCTGCATTCCCCATGGTGGCGGTGGGCCGGGCATGGGGCCGATCGGGGTACGGGCGCATTTGGCACCGTTTGTGGCCAACCATCCGGTGGTGCCGATCGACGGGCCGCATCCGCAAAATGGCGCCGTCAGCGCGGCGCCCTGGGGCAGTGCAAGCATTTTGCCGATCAGCTGGATGTACATCGCGATGATGGGGCCGCAACTGGCGGACGCCAGCGAGGTGGCGATCCTCGCCGCGAATTACCTGGCGCGGCATTTGTCCGGTGCCTTCCCGGTGCTCTACACCGGGCGCAACGAGCGGGTGGCGCACGAATGCATCCTCGACCTGCGACCGCTCAAGGCGTTGACCGGCATTACCGAGGAGGACGTGGCCAAGCGCCTGATGGACTACGGCTTCCATGCCCCGACCATGTCGTTTCCCGTACCGGGGACGCTGATGGTCGAACCGACCGAAAGTGAATCGAAGGCGGAGCTGGACCGGTTCATCGGGGCGATGCTGAGCATCCGCGCAGAAATCAACGAGGTGCAAAACGGTAACTGGCCGGCTGAAGAAAACCCGCTGAAAGGTGCGCCGCATACGTTGGCCGATATCACCGGCGTGTGGGAGCGGCCGTACAGCATCGTCCAGGCGGTCACGCCGGACGCGCACACCAAGGCTCACAAATACTGGCCGGTGGTGAACCGGGTGGACAATGTGTATGGGGACCGGAACCTGTTTTGTGCATGTGTGCCGGTCGATGATTACCGCTGACCCCCCAGGCAACACATAACCAATGTGGGAGCAACTGTCTTCCCCCTGCCGCTCGTCACCGCCATTCGGTGCCGTCCCTCAACATGGCATTCAGCCGGATAAGTAGGATCCGCATGCAGGCGATGAGCGCAACTTTCGCGCTCTTGCCTCGCTCCCGAAGAGCGTCATAGCGTGCCTTGAAGTTTGGCTGATGACGGATTACGACCCAGCAAGACATGTAAAGCGCACGTCTGACGCGGGCTCTGCCTCCGTAGATTTGACGTTTTCCGCTGTGATTGCCGCTGTCGTCGTTGTACGGCGCAATTCCCGCCAAGGCCGCCACTTCACGACGATCAAGCGCGCCCAATTCGGGCAGGTAAACCAGCAAGCTGGCTGTGGCCACCGTACCGATGCCTTTAACGGAAATGAGTCGTTCGGCTTTTTCGGCATCCAGCTCATGCATGCTCTGATGGATGGTTTTATCGAGCTGCTTGATTTGCACTTGCAGGTAGTGAACAAGGCCTTTGATCGCCTCGCTAACAGCGGGTAACTGAACTTGCTGAAGCCGGCGCTTGTTGTCGTCTCGTTGCTGAACAAACTGCTCGCGCAACTGGATCAACTCGCGCAGTGCTTCACGTTCCGGCGAAATGATCTTGTCGCGGGATGCATGCAGCACTTCAGCGAAGTCCGCCAGCACGGCCGCGTCGATGGGATCGGTCTTGGCATTCTTGCCCATGGCCACGGCGAAGGCTCTGGCCCGGCGGGGATTGATTCTAAGCACTTTGAAGTCGGCGCCCTGCAGTGCCGCCATGACCTTGCATTCGTAACCACCGGTGGCCTCCAGCAGAACCCGGTCAACCTCGTACTGGCTCAGGCGCTCAATCAGCTCAACAAAGCCTTCTGACGTATTGGGAAGGTCAAAACCTTCACCCTGAGGTTGAACCCATACAACCAGGTTTGATTTGGAGATATCGATGCCGACCCAGGAAATCATGGCAAAACCCTCTTACACTCAGGAGTGAGAGTGCTCTGGCCTTGCCCACGCTTGTGATTCGAGTGGCGCTCGTCCAACTGTTCGGGCTTATGGGCCAGAGTGGAAAGGTGGATGGCAGCTTGGCTCCCACACGTGCTTTTAGCACTGCGGACTCACAGCTTGCCATTCACCTCTCTCACCCCAGAGCTTATCCCTAGATCTAGACACAAGCGGGCTTGCTCGCGAAGGCGTCGTGTCAGCCAGATTTATGCTGAATGACACACCGCTTTCGCGAGCAAGCCCGCTCCCACAGGGTTTTGTGTCGGGCAAAAAAATGCCGCTCATGTGAGCGGCATTTTTCATTCGCAACGCTTATTCAGAAGCCACGGCATTCTTCGCCAGGATCGCGTTCGCCAGTTCCATGTCCGTGGCCTGCAGGCCCGGGTTGTCGGTGCGGACTTTCTGCATGGCCGCTTCCAGGTACGGACCGCGGATCCCGCCGTCACTGGCGACGAAGTTGCGCCAATGTGGGAGCGGGCTTGCTCGCGAAGGCGTCGTGTCAGCCAGATTTATGCTGAATGACACACCGCTTTCGCGAGCAAGCCCGCTCCCACAGGGTTTTGTGTCGGGCAAAAAAATGCCGCTCATGTGAGCGGCATTTTTCATTCGCAACGCTTATTCAGACGCCACGGCATTCTTCGCCAGGATCGCGTTCGCCAGTTCCATGTCCGTGGCCTGCAGGCCCGGGTTGTCGGTGCGGACTTTGTGCATGGCTGCTTCCAGGTACGGACCGCGGATCCCGCCGTCACTGGCGACGAAGCTGCTGGCGTCGTCCTGGGCCGCGACGATCAGCTTGTGATCCCTGGACGTCAGATAGCTCGAACCGGTGGTTGCGCCGGACGTAAGAATGTTACGCCAAAAAGTATCGGCCATCGCTGAACCGACAGGCAGAGACAACAGGGCGACGGTAGCGACAGCAAGTTTGAAACGCATGAAAGGGTGACTCCACTGGGTTAACTACGCGGTTGGATTGCCAACCCCCAATCGAGTTCCGTGGTCGCCGATTCCGCCGTTTCGACCAGCAGGATCACTTTGCTGTTGTTGGCCGAAGACAACTTGCCCAGCGCATCGATGTATTTCTGCGCCACGAAGTAATTGACCGCTTGCACGTTGCCACTGGCGATGGCTTCGGACACCACTTTGGTGGCCTGGGCTTCTGCCTCGGCTTGCCGCTCGCGGGCTTCGGCTTCCAGGAAGGCGGCCTGACGACTGCCTTCGGCTTCGAGGATCTGTGCCTGCTTCTTGCCTTCGGCGGTCAGGATCGCTGCGGCGCGCAGGCCTTCGGCCTCAAGGATCTGTGCGCGCTTGATCCGTTCGGCTTTCATCTGCCCTGACATCGCCACCATCAGGTCGGCGGGTGGGCTGATGTCCTTGATCTCGATCCGGGTGATCTTGATGCCCCATGGCGTGTTCGAGGTTGTTGACCTCGTAGGCAGCCTGGGCCGTGTTGACCACCTGGAAGAAGCACACGGCGTCGATTTGCACCGTGGCGTTGTCGGCGGTGATGACTTCCTGTGGCGGAATATCCAGCACGCTTTCCATCACATTCATCTTGCGCCCGATGCGGTCCATGACCGGAATGATGACGTTCAGCCCCGGTTTGAGTGTGTTGGTGTAGCGCCCGAAACGCTCGACGGTCCATTCAAAGCCCTGGGGCACGACCTTGAAACCCATGAACAGAATGGCGACCACCAGGCCGACAAAAAGCAAAAGCACGCTACCGATCTGCATAACGATTCCTTGTTGATGAGGATCTGTGGAGGTGCATTCGCTGGAGTGTAGCGCTCCCGGGTAAGAACAGCGGGGCTCAGTTCTGCTCGCTCTGGGGTGTCACTCGCAGAACCTCCTCGATGGTCGTCAGCCCGGCGGCGACTTTTTGCGCCCCGGACAGGCGCAGGCTGCGCATGCCTTCCTTGAATGCCTGACGCCGCACGGCCAGCAGATCGGTGTCGGGACTGATCAACGCTTTGATGCCATCGCTCAGTTGCATGATTTCGTAGACCCCGGCGCGACCGTGATAACCGGTGTCACGGCATTCCAGGCAACCCGTGGCGCGCTGGGCATTACCCGGCAAGGGTGCTTGCCAGGGCCGGGTCAGGGTTTGCCAGTCACCTTCGCTCAGCGTCAGTGGCGCCTTGCAGTGCAGGCACAGGGTTCGCACCAGGCGCTGGGCCATGACGCCGAGCACCGTGGCCTTGATCAGGTAGTGCGGCACGCCGAGCTCCAGCAGGCGGCTGATGGCGCCGGGCGCATCGTTGGTGTGCAGGGTCGACAGCACCAGATGCCCGGTGAGCGCAGCCTGGATTGCCATCTCCGCGGTTTCGAGGTCGCGGATCTCGCCGATCATGATGATGTCCGGGTCTTGCCGCATCAGTGCGCGCACGCCGGCGGCGAAGGTCAGGTCGATGTTGTGCTGGACCTGCATCTGGTTGAACGCCGGCTCGACCATTTCAATCGGGTCTTCGATGGTGCAGAGGTTGACCTCCGGCGTCGCCAGTTTTTTCAGGGTGGTGTAGAGGGTGGTGGTCTTGCCCGAACCCGTCGGCCCGGTGACGAGGATGATGCCGTGGGGCTGGCGGGTCATGTCCTGCCAGCGGCGCAGGTCGTCGACGGAAAACCCGAGCTGGTCGAAGTCCTTGAGCAGGACTTCCGGGTCGAAGATGCGCATGACCATTTTTTCGCCGAAGGCTGTTGGCAGTGTCGACAAACGCAGTTCGACTTCGCCGCCGTCCGGGGTCTTGGTTTTCACCCGGCCGTCCTGGGGTTTGCGTTTCTCCGCGACATTCATGCGCCCCAGGGTTTTCAGGCGGCTGACGATGGCCATGGTGACCTGGGGCGGGAATTGATAGACGTTGTGCAGCACGCCGTCGATGCGAAAGCGCACCGTGCCTTGCTCGCGCCGGGGTTCGATGTGGATGTCGCTGGCGCGTTGCTGGAACGCGTACTGGAACAACCAGTCGACGATGTTGACGATGTGTGCGTCGTTGGCGTCCGGCTCCTGGTCGCTGGCGCCGAGGTTGAGCAACTGTTCGAAGTTGCCCGGGGTACTGACCTGCGGGTCGGCGCTGTTCGCCCCGGTGACCGACTTGGCCAGGCGAAAGAACTCGACGCTGAAGCGCTGGATGTCCACGGGGTTGGCCACCACGCGCTTGACCGGCAATTTGAGCACGTGGGTCAGGTCAGCCTCCCAGCCGCTGACATAGGGCTGGGCGCTGGCCACGGTCACCGCATCACGGTCGATCGATACCGCGAGGATTTTGTGGCGCTGGGCGAAGGCATAGGACATCAGCGGTGTTACGGCCGCGACGTTGATTTTCAGTGGGTCGATGCGCAGGTAAGGCTGGCCGGCCTGCCGGGACAGCCACAGCGTCAGGCTTTCGAGGTCCAGCTGTTTGCCGGGACGGCTGAGGTCGTCCAGCTGTTGGCTGGCGATGAACTCCAGCGGATGCATCTGGCCATGGGCGGCGTTGCGGCGCCGGGCATTGAGCGCGTGTTCGGCCGAATCCTGGCTGAGAAAGCCCTGGGCGACCAGTTCGCGCAGCACATCATTGAGATCCAGCCAGCGGTCCTGAAGGGCGAGTTGTGCGGACATGCGGGCTCCTATTGAACGACAGTCCGCAAAGGATAGCCGTGACCCGGCTGACCGTTGGGCCACTACCCAACGAAGCCGTTTCGGGGTTTTTCAGCCCACCGCTTGAGCCGTTTCGGCCCACGCAGAATCAGCCTCTTGCAGCTCCACCGAGCAGACGCTGATCAGGTTACGAAGTTTTTCCGCAATCACCTGCGCGCGGTGCCAGCTCAAACCGTCGATGACGATCTCGATGGTCAGCCAGTCTTCCTGGCGCTGCACGTTGACCTGTTCCGGCGTGAGCAATTGCAAGGCGAACAGGTTGAGGGCGCGACACAGCAGGTCCGGTTCTGCCTCGGCCAGCATTTGATAGCGAGCCCGGCAGTGGGCGTTGCTGATGTTCCAGACATCGGCGCGAGTGGGCGGGGTGTTCACGGCTTCGAGATACGGCATGGTCAGGCTCCAAAATCATTGGAGAAATATTTACATCCTGTACCGGGTATTTCTTCTCTATGATTGGAAAAATGACAGGAATGTAGAATCAATCAATTCGCGTATTGATCAATAAAAGGTTTTTTTATGCAGAGCGAGCTGGACAGTTACGACCGCAAGATTCTCGCCTTGCTGCAAGAGGACGCTTCGCTCTCCAGCGCGCAGATCGCCGAGCAGGTGGGCCTTTCGCAATCGCCGTGCTGGCGGCGGATTCAGCGGATGAAAGAGGAGGGCATCATTCGTGGCCAGGTGACCTTGCTCGACCGCAAGAAGGTCGGCCTGAACACGCAGATTTTCGCGGAGGTGAAACTCAATGCCCACGGGCGTTCGAACTTCACCGAATTCACCGAGGCGATCCGTGGTTTTCCGCAAGTACTGGAGTGTTATGTGCTGATGGGGGCGGTGGACTTCCTGCTGCGGATTGTCACGGCGGACATCGAGGCTTACGAGCGCTTCTTCTTCGAGAAGCTGTCGATGGTGCCGGGGATTCAGGAGGTCAATTCGATCGTGGCGTTGTCGGAGATCAAGTCGACCACCAGTTTACCGGTCTGAGATTTTGCGGTGAGCTTGCGGGCCTCATCGCGAGCAGACTCGCACACACGGGTTGCGGTGTGCGCATAGCTCCTGTGGGAGCCCGCTCCCACAGGTTTAAGTGTTGTACTTCAGACCGCCATCGGCGCAGTCATTGGCGCGTGGTGTTCGTAGTTTTCCAGCGAAAAATCGCTCGGCTCCACCAGTTCCAGCCATTCCGGCTGGTACACGCCGGTCTTGGCAAACTCCGGCACACGGTCGGCAATCACCAGTTTCGGCATCGGGAACGGCTCGCGCTTGAGCTGTTCGTTGAGCATGTCCAGGTGGTTCTCGTAGACGTGCGCATCGCCGATGAAATAGGTGAACCAGCGCGGCGTGTAACCGGTCAGGCGCCCGATCAGGCTCAGCAGTGCAGCGCCTTCGGTCAGGTTGAACGGTGTGCCCAGGCCCAGGTCGTTGGAGCGGATGTAGAGGGTCAAGGAAATCTCTTTGGTCTCGACATTCGGGTGGAACTGGTACAACAGGTGGCACGGCGGCAGGGCCATTTCATCAAGCTGCGCGCAGTTCCAGCCGTGGAACAGGATACGGCGGCTGCCCGGGTCCTTGATGATGGTGTCGACGCACTGGCGGACCTGGTCGATGGCCTTGTACAGCACCACGTAGGCCTGACCGTCTTCTTCACCTTCGGCGATCTGGCGGTAGCCTTGTTTCAGGGTTTGCTCGATGGCGGCCTGGTTGCTGACCGGGATCTGCTTGTACGCCGGCCATTTGCGCCATTGCACGCCGTAGATCTCACCAAGGTCGTCTTCGCCCTGACGGAACGGGTTGGCCAGCCACTGGGCGTTTTCGTTGGCGTTCTGGTCCCAGACCTTGCAGCCCAACGCACGGAATTCGGCCGCGTTGTTCACGCCACGCAGGAACCCGCACATTTCGCCGATGGCCGATTTGAACGCCATCTTGCGCGTGGTGATCGCCGGGAAACCTTCCTGCAGGTCATAACGCAGCATCGCGCCGGGAAAACTGATGGTGTTCACGCCGGTACGGTTGGCCTGCCTGGTGCCGTTCTTGATGACGTGGGCGACCAGTTCGAGATATTGCTTCATGAGTTACCTGTGTCCTTGAACCCGCAGCCATCGCTGCGGGGTTCGAATGTTATATGGCTGCCGCTGGAGTTGCCGGGGCGCGGTGATACGCCAGCCAGATCAGGACCAGGCCGCCGACGATCATCGGCAGGCACAGCACCTGGCCCATGGTCAGCCAGTTCCAGGCCAGATAGCCCAATTGCGCGTCCGGCACACGGACGAACTCGACGATGAAACGGAAGATGCCGTAGAACAGCGCAAACATCCCGGAGACCGCCATGGTCGGCCGCGGCTTGCGCGAGAACAGCCAGAGGATCAGGAACAGCGCCACGCCCTCGAGGGCGAACTGGTACAGCTGCGATGGGTGACGAGGCAACTGCGCCGGGTCGCTGAACGGCGGGAAGATCATCGCCCACGGCACGTCGGTCGGCTTGCCCCACAGCTCGGCGTTGATGAAGTTGCCGATTCGTCCGGCACCCAGGCCAATCGGCACCATCGGCGCAACAAAGTCCATCAGCTGGAAGAACGACTTGTTGTTCTTTTTACCGAACCACAACGCCGCCAGCATCACGCCGATGAAACCGCCGTGGAACGACATGCCGCCCTTCCACACTTCGAAAATCAGCGTCGGGTTGGCGAGGTACGCGCTCAGATCGTAGAACAGCACATAACCCAGTCGCCCGCCGACGATCACCCCCATCGACATCCAGAACACCATGTCGGAGAGTTTTTCCTTGGTCCAGGTCGGGTCGAAACGGTTCAACCGGCGGGACGCCAGCAGCCAGGCGCCGCCGATGCCGATCAGGTACATCAGGCCGTACCAGTGGATTTTCAGCGGACCGATGGCCAGGGCCACCGGGTCGATCTGCGGGTAGGGCAGCATTGCGACTCCTCGTTAGAGTTCAAATCTTAAAAATTCCCGGGCGACGCTGCCACCTCAGGATTAAGCCAGGATTGCGCTGTGCGTCAGAGCAGATGCTTCAGACTAGAAAGTTCAGACCGACGCAGAACAGCAAAGCGGCAAACAGCCTTTTCAACAACTTTGCCGACAATCTGTGGGCCAATCGCGCACCCAGGCGGGCGAACACCATGCTGGTCAAGGCAATACCCAACAGCGCCGGCAAATAAATGAAACCCAGACTATGGGCCGGGAGCAACGGATCGTGCCAGCCCAAAATCATGAAACTTAATGCACTGGCCAGGGCAATCGGCAGACCGCAGGCCGATGAGGTAGCCACTGCCTGCTGCATCGGCACGCTGCGCCAGGTCAGGAACGGCACGGTCAGCGAACCGCCGCCAATGCCGAAAATCGCCGAAGCCCAGCCAATCACGCTGCCGGCCACGGTCAGACCGAGTTTACCCGGCACGGTTCGGCTGGCCCTGGGTTTGAGGCCCAGTGTCAATTGTGCGGCGATTACCAACGCGAACACGCCGATGATTTTCTGCAGGTTCGGCCCGGAAATCGCCTCGGCGGTCAGTGCGCCGAACCCGGCACCGATCAGAATGCCGACGGTCATCCATACGAAGATCGGCCAACGCACGGCGCCGCGGCGGTGATGCTCACGGACCGCGTTGACCGAGGTGAAGATAATCGTCGCCAGGGAGGTACCCACTGCCAGATGCGTGAGGATCGACGGATCGAACCCTTGCGCTTTGAAACTGAACACCAGCACCGGGACGATGATGATCCCGCCGCCCACGCCAAACAGCCCGGCGAGTACACCTGCACAGGCGCCGAGCGCCAGATAGAGCAGAAATTCCATGGTTGTCCCGCCCGCATCCCAAAACCGGAGCGGCATGGTAACGGATGCATAGCCTCGATCTCCACTGTGCAAGGCGATGGATCGATGAGCGATGTCTGCGTAGAGTGAGCAAAAAACACACAAGGACAGCCTTATGTGCCTGATTGTTTTTGCCTGGCGCCCGGGTCATGCCCAGCCGCTGGTCGTGGCAGCCAATCGCGATGAGTTCTACGCCCGCCCCAGCCTGCCGCTGGCGCAATGGCCCGAAGCACCTCAGGTGTACGCCGGACGTGACCTGGAGGCCGGTGGTACCTGGCTCGGTGTCGGTGCCAACGGACGCTTTGCCGCGCTGACCAACATTCGCGACCCCCGCCAGCCACCGGGGCGCAAGTCTCGTGGAGAACTGGTGGCGGGGTTTCTCACCGGGGAACTACCGATTGATGATTATTTGAGCGACGTTGTCGCACGTTCGTCGGAATATGGTGGCTTTAACCTGCTGGTCGGCAATGCCAACGAACTCTGGCACTTCAATGCCAGGGAATCTGAGCCTGTGATGTTGCCTGCCGGGGTTCATGGGCTGTCGAACGCCGGGCTGGATACGCCCTGGCCGAAACTGCTCAAGGCCAAAGCGGCGTTGAGCGAGGTGCTGGACGATCCGCAGCCTCAGGCATTGCTGGCCATACTCAATGATTCGCAGCCAGCGCCGGTTGCCGAGTTGCCGGATACGGGGGTCGGCCTGGCCACCGAGACACTGCTATCGAGTGTGTTTATCGCCAGTCAGAGTTACGGGACGCGGGCCAGTACGGCGTTGATCGTGCAGGCGGATGGGACGCGGCATCTGGTCGAACGCAGTTTCGGGCCGTTTGGCGGGCATCTTGGGGAGGTGGAGATCAGGCTTTAGGGATGTGTTGTCTGACCTGCCGTCTTCGCGAGCAAGCCCACTCCCACATTGGATCTGCGTCGTACACACAATCTGTGTGCCCTGGAGATCCAATGTGGGAGCGGGCTTGCTCGCGAAGGGAGCGGCGCAGGTTTAGAGGGCCTTGATCGCCCCCGGATTGATCATCCGCGCCAGCCCGAGGTTCTTCAGTGCCAGTTGCAACGAGCTGTGGATCACTTGCGGGTTGTCGATGGTCATCAGTTCCGCCAGCAATTCCCTGGCCTTGCTCAGGTTGATCTGGCGCAGCATCCACTTCACCTTCGGCAAGTTGGTGGCGTTCATCGACAGGCTGTCGAAACCCATCGCCATCAACAGCACGGCCGCCGCCGGGTCACCGGCCATTTCACCGCAGATGCTCACCGGCTTGCCTTCGGCATGGGCGTCGCGCACGACGTTCTGCAATGCCTGAAGCACCGCCGGGTGCAGGTAGTCGTAAAGATCGGCGACCCGCGGGTTGTTGCGGTCCACGGCCAACAGGTACTGGGTCAGGTCGTTGGAACCAACGGAGAGGAAGTCCACCTGCCGCGCCAGTTCCTTGGTCTGGTACACCGCCGCCGGAATCTCGATCATCACGCCAATCGGCGGCATCGGCACGTCGCAGCCTTCGTCGCGCACCTCGCCCCAGGCGCGGTGGATCAGATGCAGCGCTTCTTCCAATTCATGAGTGCCGGAGATCATCGGCAGCAGAATGCGCAGGTTGTTCAAGCCTTCGCTGGCCTTGAGCATGGCACGGGTCTGCACCAGGAATATTTCCGGGTGGTCGAGGGTGACGCGAATGCCGCGCCAGCCGAGGAACGGGTTGTCTTCCTTGATCGGGAAGTACGACAGTGACTTGTCGCCACCGATGTCCAGGGTGCGCATGGTCACCGGTTGCGGGTGGAACGCGGCGAGTTGTTCGCGGTAGATCGCCAGTTGTTCCTTTTCGCTCGGGAAACGCTGGTTGATCATGAACGGCACTTCGGTGCGGTACAGGCCCACGCCTTCGGCACCGCGCTTCTGCGCTCGCGCCACGTCGGCCAGCAGGCCGGTGTTGACCCACAGCGGCATGCGATGGCCATCGACCGTCACACACGGCAGATCGCGCAGCGCATCCAGCCCGAGGGCCAGTTGCTTCTCTTCCTCGACCACTTCGGCGAACTGCTTGCGCAGCACGTCACTCGGGTTGGTGTAGACCTCGCCGTGGTAGCCGTCGACGATCATCTGGATGCCGTCGACCTTGGAGTACGGCAGGTCGACCAGGCCCATTACCGTCGGGATGCCCATGGCACGGGCGAGGATGGCGACGTGGGAGTTGCCGGAGCCGAGTACCGACACCAGACCGACCAGTTTGCCTTCCGGCACCTCGCCGAGCATCGCCGGCGTCAGTTCTTCGCTGACCAGAATGGTGTTGTCGGGGTAGACCAGGGTTTGCTGGCGTTCTTCCTGCAAATAAGCCAGCAAGCGCCGACCGAGGTCCTTGACGTCCGACGCACGCTCGCGCAGGTAAGCGTCGTCCATCAATTCGAAACGGTTGACGTGATCGGTGACCACCTGGCGCAACGCGCCCTGGGCCCACTGGCCGGTCTTGATCACGGTGGTGACTTCGCTGCCCAGCGCGGCATCGTCGAGCATCATCAGGTAGACGTCGAACAAGGCCCGCTCTTCCGGGCGCAATTGCGTGGCGAGCTTGGTGGACAACGCGCGCATGTCGGCGCGCACGCCTTCGATGGCGGTCTTGAACAGGCCGAGTTCGGCGTCGATGTCGGTGATGGTCTTGTCCGGCACCACGTCCAGATCGGCCGGCGGCAGCATAACCACCGCCGTACCGACCGCGGCACCCGGCGAACCCGGCACGCCGACGAACTTGGCCTCCTGGATGCCTTTGCCCTGACGCCCAAGGCCGCGGATCGAGCCGGTGGCTTCGGCGTGGGCGATAACGCCGGCGAGCTGCGCGCTCATGGTCACGAGGAAGGCTTCTTCGCCCTCGTCGAACTGGCGGCGCTCCTTTTGCTGGATAACCAACACGCCAACGACGCGACGGTGGTGAATGATCGGCGCGCCGAGGAACGACGCGAAACGCTCTTCACCGGTTTCGGCAAAGTAGCGGTAGCGCGGGTGGTCCGCAGCGTTTTCGAGGTTCAGGGGTTCTTCGCGCGTACCGACCAGGCCAACCAGACCTTCGTTGGGTGCCATGCTGACTTTGCCGATCGAGCGCTTGTTCAAGCCCTCGGTGGCCATCAGCACGAAACGGTTGGTCTCGGGGTCAAGCAGGTAGACCGAGCAGACCTGGCTGCCCATGGCCTCTTTGACGCGCAACACAATAATCCCCAACGCCGCCTTGAGATCCTTGGCGGAGTTAACTTCCTGGACGATCTTGCGCAGCGTATTGAGCATGGCTCGGGGTCGAACTCCGTCGTCAGTCGCGCGCTAAAAGGCGCGGGGCAAGCTCTTTGAGAGCGCGTCGATACACCTCGCGCTTGAATGTCACCACCTGGCCTAACGGATACCAATAGCTGACCCAGCGCCAGCCATCGAATTCCGGTTTACCGGTCAAATCCATCCGCACCCGCTGCTCGTTGGAGATCAGGCGCAGGAGAAACCATTTCTGTTTCTGGCCGATGCACAGCGGTTGGCTGTGGGTACGTACCAGACGTTGCGGCAAACGATAGCGCAACCAGCCCCGGGTGCAGGCGAGAATTTCAACATCTTCGCGCTCCAGGCCTACTTCTTCGTTCAGCTCGCGGTACAAGGCGTCTTCCGGCGTCTCTTCGGGGTTGATTCCCCCTTGCGGAAACTGCCAGGCATCTTGATTGATTCGGCGAGCCCATAGCACCTGGCCGGCGTCATTCGTCAGAATGATCCCGACATTGGGGCGAAAACCATCGGGGTCGATCACGGCAACAACCTCGCAAACGCATGTCGCCGCATTGTTCCACAAAGGTTGTGAAGGCAGCAATGAAGGTTCCTAGCTTATGTGCACTCTTGTGAAAAGACCGTATTCTTGTCGCCTTTTTACTGACTTTTCAGCGGGTAACTGCAATGCGCCTGGCTTTATTCGATTTGGACAACACCCTTCTGGGCGGTGACAGCGATCACGCTTGGGGCGATTACCTGTGCGAGCGCGGCTTTCTCGACGCCGTCGCCTACAAGGCACGCAACGATGAGTTCTACCAGGATTACCTGGCCGGCAAACTGGATAACGCCGCGTACCTGAACTTCTGCCTGGAAGTCCTTGGCCGCACCGAAATGGCCACGCTGGATCAATGGCACAGCGATTACATGCGCGACTGCATCGAACCAATCGTGCTGCCCAAGGCTATTGAACTGCTGGCCAAGCACCGCGCCGCTGGCGACAAACTGGTGATCATCACCGCCACCAATCGCTTCGTCACCGGGCCGATTGCCGTGCGCCTGGGCGTCGAAACCCTGATCGCCACTGAATGCGAAATGGTCGATGGCCGCTACACCGGGCGCAGCACCGATGTGCCGTGCTTCCGTGAAGGCAAGGTGACGCGGTTGAATCGCTGGCTGGAGGAAACCGGGTATACGCTGGATGACAGCTACTTCTATAGCGACTCGATGAATGATTTGCCATTGCTGGAGCTGGTGGCAAATCCGATCGCTGTCGATCCTGATTCGAATCTGCGGGCCGAGGCCGAGAAGCGCGGTTGGCCGGTGATCAGTCTGCGCGGCTGAAATTGCTTTCGCGAGCAAGCCCGCTCCCACACTAGATATTCAGCGAACACAGATTTTGTGAACGACGCCGATCAAATGTGGGAGCGGGCTTGCTCGCGAAGGGGTCGACGCGGTCCCAAGCCTTAAACAGGCTTGGCGCCCATCAACCCGGCAATGGCAACAAAACAGACAAAACTGAACAACGCCAGGGCAAAGGTGAATTTCCCCACAGCACCCGGCGCCTTGCGCAGCTTGTTCAGCCGCACCAGCAACCAGAACCACGCCAGCGCCGCCACGGTGTACAACACGCTGGACGCCAGCAGCCAGGTCTGCCCCAACGGCCAGCCCACCAGATGCACCATCCACCAGCCGGTGAACGGCATGCTCAGCAGCGCCAGCCCCATCAACAGCCAGATAAATACACGCGGCCGTTGCAGGGTGCGGCTTCCCGCCGTCGCGTCACCCTTGCGCCGCGCTAGCAAAACCCAGACGCCCAGACCCAGCGCACAGGCCAGCAGTACAACAGTTGCCACCATGTGCGCCGCTTTCAGGGCTGTTAACGTTTCCATGGTTCGATTTCCTTATGCCTTGCCCATCAGCGTAGCCGTTCAACCAAGAAACAGCTGATAGGCCGGGTTGTCGCTTTCGTCCCAGTACGGATAACCGATTTCTTCCAGCGCCGCCGGCACCAGGTGGCGCTCGTCGTGGGGTACTTGCAGGCCCGCGACGACCCGGCCATCCGCCGCGCCATGGTTGCGGTAGTGGAACATCGAAATGTTCCAGCGCCCGCCGAGCTTGTTGAGGAAGTTGAACAACGCCCCCGGACGCTCCGGGAATTCGAAACGCAGAATCACTTCATCGACCACATGCGCCGCTCGCCCGCCCACCATGTGGCGGATGTGCAGCTTGGCCAGCTCGTTGTCGGTCAGGTCCAGCACCGGGAAACCTTGCTCGCTCAGACTGGCGATCAGTGCGCTGCGCGGATCGCTTTCCGGGTGCGTCTGCACGCCGACAAAGATGTGCGCTTCGCTGCCAGTGTTGTAGCGGTAGTTGAATTCGGTGATCTGGCGCTTGCCGATGGCCTCGCAGAACGCCTTGAAGCTGCCCGGTTTCTCGGGGATGGTCACGGCGATGATCGCTTCGCGGCCCTCGCCCAGCTCTGCACGCTCGGCGACGTGGCGCAGGCGATCGAAGTTGACGTTGGCCCCGGAGTCGATGGCCACGAAGGTCTGGCCACTGACGCCGCGCTGCTCGACATACTTCTTGATCCCGGCCACGCCCAAGGCGCCGGCAGGTTCGGTGATCGAGCGGGTATCGTCGTAGATGTCCTTGATGGCGGCGCAGATTTCGTCGGTGCTGACGGTGATCACCTCATCGACATGATCCTTGCAGATATCGAAGGTGTGCTGACCGATCTGGGCCACCGCAACACCGTCGGCGAAGAGGCCCACAGTCGGCAACACCACACGCTCGCCCGCCGCCATGGCGGCTTGCAGGCAATTGGAGTCATCCGGTTCGACGCCAATGATCTTGATGTCCGGACGCAGGTACTTCACGTACGCCGCAATGCCGGCAATCAGGCCACCGCCGCCCACCGGGACGAAAATCGCATCCAGTGGCTGCGGGTGCTGGCGCAGAATCTCCATGGCCACGGTGCCCTGCCCGGCAATGGTGTGGGGATCGTCGTAGGGGTGAATGTAGACGTAGCCTTTTTCATCGACCAGTTTCAGCGAGTAGGCCAGGGCTTCCGGGAACGAATCGCCATGCAGTACCACTTTGCCGCCACGGGAACGCACGCCTTCGACCTTGATTTCCGGGGTGGTCTTGGGCATGACGATGGTCGCTTTCACGCCCAACACCTTCGCCGCCAGGGCCAGGCCTTGGGCATGGTTGCCCGCCGACGCGGTGACGACACCACGAGCACGTTCTTCGTCGCTCAACTGCGTCAGCTTGTTGTAGGCGCCGCGAATCTTGAACGAGAACACCGGCTGCAAGTCTTCGCGCTTGAGCCAAATACTGTTGCCCAGCCGCTCGGAGAGCTGACGGGCAGTCTGCAATGGGGTTTCTACGGCAACGTCATAAACGCGCGAGGTGAGGATCTTTTTGACGTACTGTTCAAGCATCGGAAAGCATCACTGAGCGGGTTGGGCAGGACCAAGGAGTCTAACCCGGCTTTCGACCGCACGACCACACTAAACCGATGGTTTTAGGCCAGACGTTATACCTGTGGCGAGGGGGCTTGCCCCCGTTCGGCTGCGAAGCAGTCGTAAACCTGTTGATTCGCAGTGCCTGAAAGTATGCAGGGGGAGCGCTTCGCACTCCGACGGGGGCAAGCCCCCTCGCCACAAAAGCAATCCGGCACCAATGCTCCTGCTCTCTGCCAATCGGGCAATGACCTTACCCGCCCCGAAGCCTATAATGCCGGCCTTTCGTTCCCTCCTCGGCACCTCGGAGCCCGCATGAACCAGGATCAACTCAAACAGGCAGTGGCTCAGGCCGCCGTCGACTTCATCCTGCCGAAACTCGACGACAAGAGCATCGTCGGGGTCGGCACCGGCTCCACCGCCAACTGCTTCATCGATGCCCTGGCCCGGCACAAGGGCGCATTCGATGGTGCCGTGGCCAGCTCCGAAGCCACCGCCGCGCGCCTCAAGGGCCACGGGATTCCGGTGTACGAACTGAACACCGTCAGCGATCTGGAGTTCTACGTCGACGGCGCCGATGAAAGCGATGAACACCTGAACCTGATCAAGGGCGGCGGCGCCGCCCTGACCCGCGAGAAAATTGTCGCGGCCGTGGCCAAGACCTTCATCTGCATCGCCGACGCGAGCAAACTGGTACCGGTCCTCGGGGCTTTCCCGTTGCCGGTGGAAGTCATCCCGATGGCCCGCAGCCACGTGGCCCGCGAGCTGGTGAAGCTTGGCGGCGACCCGGTGTACCGCGAAGGCGTGCTGACCGACAACGGCAACATCATCCTCGACGTGTTCAACATGCAGATCACCAACCCGGTGGAGCTGGAGACACAGATCAATGCGATCGTCGGCGTGGTCACCAATGGTTTGTTCGCGGCGCGTCCGGCGGATCTGTTGTTGTTGGGTACCAGTGAAGGTGTGAAGACGCTGCGCGCCCAATAAGCCAGACTGCCCACCTGTTTGTGGGCAGATGAAATACCTGTGGGAGCGGGCTTGCTCGCGAAGGGGTCGTGTCAGTTGATAGAGATGCCAACTGACAGATTGCCTTCGCGAGCAAGCCCGCTCCCACAGTGTTTTGTGGTGTCGGTTAGAGTTGCGTTGGTTTTTTGAACACGTAAAACAGGTTCGGCTCACTGACGAGGTACATCGTACCGTCATCATCCATGGCAAGCCCTTCCGCTTGCGGCACGTTCTCTTGCAGGCCCTGGTGCCACTTATTCAGGGACATGGTGCTCAGTGGACGCCCGTCTACATCGAGTTCCAGAATCAACCGCGATTCATCGGACAGCGCCAGCAAATGCCCGCTGCGCTCGTCGTATTGCAGGCTCGACAGGTCGCGCACAAACATCCCGGCATCACGCTTGGGGTCGTTGATCACGTGCACCGAGTAGGACTCTTCGGGATTGAAGCGCGGAAAACCGTGCACCTCGTAGATCAGCATCGGGTCGCGCTCCTTGGCGACGAACAGGCGCTTGCCCCGCGAATCGTAAGCCAACCCCTCGAAGCCCTTGTTGGTGCCCATGTGTACGCCAATGGTCACCTGCTCCGCGTCTGCTGCGTCGACGAAGACGGTGTCCTGCTCCAGATGAATCTTGATCAGCCGTTGCTCGCTTTCATCAGCGACCACATAGGTGTCCGCGCTGATGAACTCCACCGCCTCCGGATCGCCGAAGCCGACCAGCGCCACACGGCGCAAAACCTTGCCGTCGAGGGACAACTCGATCAACTCGCTGTTTTTGTTGGTGACGGTGAACAGGCTTTTGCGCACCGGGTCGTAGGTCAATGCTGAAACGTCGTCAGCCAGGCCATCGATCACCTGCGCCTGGGTCACGACCTGATATTGGTCCAACCCCATGGACCGGGAGTTCACCGGCTGCCACAGCGTGTGCACATTGAACCACGCACGCTCGAACAGGCGCTGGTACTGGGCGATCACGGTCAACGCGATCAGCAAGACCACCGACAGGAGCAGAATCAGGAATTTGGGGCGGGCAAATCGATGCATTCGGGCGGGCTCGGGTTAAAACAGGCGGATGAAATATCACGCCTGTCTGAACTGAAGCTTAATGGCCGCTGGCCCGATCCTACAACCGAACACAGGCAATCCTGCAAATCGTAAACGTCAGTGCTGTTTTTCGAAGCGATAAAACAGGTTTGGCTCACTCACCACGTACAGCGTGCCCGCTTCATCCATGGCCACGCCTTCGGCACGGGGAATGGTATTTTTCAGGCCGTTGAAGCCACGCAGCAGGGTGATGAAACTGACCTGTTCGCCCTGCTTGTCCAGCTCCAGCAACAGGTGCGATTCGGCGGACAGCACCAGCATGTGGCCGGTCCGCGGGTCGATGGCCAGTGCCGACAGGTTACGCACGTCCAGCGCATGGCTGGCCAGCTTCAGCTTGTCACCGGTAAGGGTCTTGCCATCACCTTTCCAGGTAAACAATGCCGGCGGGCGCTCTTCACCCAGCACCAGTTGCTGATTACGAGGATCCCAGGTGACTCCTTCGAAAGCCTTGTTCTGGTCTTTGGAGGGCCCGAGGTCGTATTTCGGGAAATCGGCGATGTTCAGTTCGCGGGTGTCGGCATCGACCTTGACGATGGCGATCAAATGCTCACGCTCATCGACAATGGCCAGGCGGCCATCACCCAGAACTGTGACGCCCTCAGGATTGCTCCAGCCGATCAATGGCATTTTGCGCAGCACATCGCCCTGCAGGTTCAATTCGACCAGGAACGGGTTCTTGCCCATGACCGAAAACAGGGTCTTGGTCTGAGGGTCGTACGACAGATCCGACGCTTCGTCCTTTTCCATGCCCGGCAACGGCTTGGCATCGATCACCGCCCGATAGTCCGGAAGCCAGATACTCGCCTGACGCTCGGCCGGGCTTTTGAATTGTTCTTTCACCCAGAGCATGCCTCGCGCATCCCAGTGCATGGCGAATGCAACACCGTAGGCGACAACGGCCACCAACAGCAGCCAGGTGTGCCAACGCAGGGCGAAGCGTGAGCGGCGGGCAGATTCAAGCGTGGAAAGCGGAGGAGGGGCCATCGGGGAATGTATTCCAGAAATTCAGGCTAGGGGTAATAGCACAGTTTGGGGCCGGCTCAGAGGCCGAAAGCCCTGAAATTATCCAGACAGGATGTGAAAAAAACGGGAAATGACAGGGTGAGCCATCTACAGGCCATTACCAGACCAATGTGGGAGCGGGCTTGCTCGCGAAGGGGGAGTGTCAGGCAACACTTATGTCGACTGTCACGGCCTCTTCGCGAGCAAGCCCGCTCCCACAGGGTTTGGCAGTGCCTGGGCTAGCGAACGCTGCTGGTAAACCGGCTGGCGCCCGGCAGTTCCAGGACGATCTCGTCACCGACGTTCAGCGGCCCGACACCCACTGGCGTGCCGGTGAGGATCACGTCCCCGGCCTGCAACGAGAAGCAGCCAGCCATGTGCTGGATCATCGGCACGATTGGGTTGAGCATTGCGCTACTGTTGCCATCCTGGCGCACTTCGCCGTTGATGGTCAGACGAATACCGATGTCGGTCAGGTCGGCAAAGGTGTCGCCAGACACGAACGGAGCAAGTACCGCGGCACCATCGAAGGACTTGGCGATTTCCCACGGCAAACCCTTGGATTTCAGCTCGGCCTGCTTGTCGCGCAGGGTCAGGTCCAGGGCCGGGGCGAAACCGGAGATAGCGTCGAGCACTTCTTCACGGCTCGGTCTGGTCGACAACGGCTTGCCGATCAACACCGCGATTTCCGCTTCGTAGTGCACCGAACCGCGCTCGGTCGGAATGCTGAAACCACCTTCCAGCGGCACTACGCAACTGCCCGGCTTGATAAACAGCAGTGGCTCGGTCGGCACCGGGTTATCCAGTTCCCTGGCGTGTTCGGCGTAGTTACGGCCGATGCACACCACTTTCCCCAGCGGAAAATGAATACGCGTACCGTCTACATACTGGTGCTGATAGCTCATTACCGCCTCCTGCTTCGTTGCACTTAAGTTCGAAAGTCAAACAGCGAAGATCTTGCCCGGGTTCATGATGCCGTTCGGGTCGAACACCGCCTTGACCGCTTTCATGTACTCGATCTCGACCGGCGAACGGCTGTAGGTCAAGTAGTCACGTTTGGTCATGCCCACACCGTGCTCGGCGGAAATCGAACCGTTGTATTTCTCGACGGTTTCGAACACCCACTTGTTGACGGTGGCGCACTTGGCGAAGAACTCGTCCTTGCTCAGGTTATCCGGCTTGAGGATGTTCAGGTGCAGGTTGCCGTCGCCGATATGGCCGAACCAGACGATTTCGAAGTCCGGGTAGTGTTCGCCGACGATCGCGTCGATTTCCTTCAGGAACGCCGGGACTTTCGACACGGTGACCGAGATGTCGTTCTTGTACGGCGTCCAGTGGGAGATGGTTTCGGAAATGTATTCGCGCAGTTTCCAAAGGTTCTGCAGCTGGGTTTCGCTCTGGCTCATCACGCCGTCCAGCACCCAGCCTTGTTCAACGCAGTGCTCGAAGGTTTCCAGGGCATGGTTGGCCACTTCTTCGGTGGTCGCTTCGAATTCCAGCAGTGCGTAGAACGGGCAGTCGGATTCGAACGGCGCCGGTACATCGCCACGGGCCATGACTTTGGCCAGGGCTTTGTCGGAGAAGAATTCGAAGGCGGTCAGGTCAAGCTTGCTCTGGAAGGCGTGCAGCACCGGCATGATCGAGTCGAAGTCGGCCGTGCCGAGAACCATCGCGGTGAGGTTTTTTGGCGCGCGGTCCAGACGCATGGTCGCCTCGACCACGAAACCGAGGGTGCCTTCGGCGCCAATGAACAGCTGACGCATGTCGTAGCCGGTGGCGTTCTTGATCAGGTCGCGGTTCAGTTCCAGCACGTCGCCCTTGCCGGTGACCACTTTCATGCCGGCGACCCAGTTGCGGGTCATGCCGTAGCGAATCACCTTGATTCCGCCGGCATTGGTGCCGATATTGCCGCCAATCTGACTGGAACCGGCCGAAGCGAAGTCCACCGGGTAGTACAGGCCCTTTTCTTCGGCCACGTTCTGCAGATGCTCGGTGACCACGCCCGGCTGACAAACGGCGGTGCGGTCAGTGAGGTTCACGTCGAGGATCTGGTTCATGTAGTCGAACGACACGACCACTTCGCCATTGGCCGCCACGGCAGCGGCGGACAACCCGGTACGACCGCCGGACGGCACCAGCGCCACCTTGTGTTTATTGGCCCACAGGACAATGGCCTGGACCTGCTCGGTGGTCTTGGGAAACACGATGGCGGTCGGGGCCGGGGCGAAATGCTTGGTCCAATCCTTTCCGTAAGCATTCAGGGAGTCGGCATCGGTCAGCACCTTGCCAGGCTCAACCAGGGTCTTCAGCTCTTCAATCAGGGCAGGATTGGTCATCGACAGAACTCTCGAACAATTCATGGTCATCCTGAGAACGCTTCACGTCGCAGGAATGAGTGTTTAGCGGGGCGCATATGCTAGCATACCGACCCCGCAGGATAGTGCCCAACGGCTATTCTGCGGCGACGGCTGTCATGCCGCTCGGGTCAGCGTCTGTTGACCATTTCCTGCCAATTTTCTCCGGGATACAGGTTTACGCAGATGAGCAAGACTTCTCTCGATAAGAGCAAGATCAAGTTCCTTCTTCTCGAAGGCGTCCACCAATCGGCTGTCGACGTCCTCAAGGCGGCGGGCTACACCAGCATCGAGTACCTCACAGGTTCTCTGCCGGAAGCCCAGCTCAAGGAAAAGATCGCTGATGCTCACTTCATCGGCATTCGCTCCCGTACTCAACTGACCGAAGAGATCTTCGATCACGCGAAGAAACTGGTGGCGGTCGGCTGTTTCTGCATCGGCACCAACCAGGTCGACCTGGACGCTGCTCGTGAACGCGGCATCGCTGTGTTCAACGCGCCGTACTCCAACACCCGCTCCGTTGCGGAGCTGGTGCTGGCAGAGGCGATCCTGCTGCTGCGCGGCATCCCTGAGAAGAACGCTTCCTGCCACCGTGGCGGCTGGATCAAGAGTGCGGCCAACTCCTTCGAAATCCGTGGCAAGAAGCTGGGCATCGTCGGCTACGGCTCGATCGGTACTCAACTGTCGGTCCTGGCTGAAGGCCTGGGCATGCAGGTGTACTTCTACGACACCATCACCAAGCTGCCGCTGGGTAACGCGACTCAGGTAGGCAACCTGCACGAGCTGCTGGCGATGTCTGACATCGTTTCGCTGCACGTACCGGAAACCGCCGCCACCCAGTGGATGATGGGCGAGAAAGAAATCCGCGCCATCAAGAAAGGCGGCATCCTGATCAACGCCGCCCGCGGCACCGTGGTCGAACTGGACCACCTGGCTGCCGCCATCAAGGACAAGCACCTGATCGGCGCGGCCATCGACGTATTCCCGGTGGAGCCACGCTCCAACGACGAAGAGTTCGAAAGCCCGCTGCGCGGCCTGGACAACGTGATCCTGACTCCGCACATCGGCGGCTCTACCGCTGAAGCCCAGGCCAACATCGGTCTGGAAGTCGCGGAAAAACTGGTCAAGTACAGCGACAACGGTACTTCGGTATCGTCCGTGAACTTCCCGGAAGTGGCCCTGCCGGCTCACCCTGGCAAGCACCGCCTGCTGCACATCCACGAAAACATTCCGGGTGTACTCAGCGAGATCAACAAAGTCTTCGCCGAAAACGGCATCAACATCTCCGGTCAGTTCCTGCAGACCAACGAGAAGGTCGGCTACGTGGTGATCGACGTTGACGCCGAGTACTCGGACCTGGCGCAAGAGAAGCTGCAACACGTCAAAGGCACCATCCGTAGCCGTGTGTTGTTCTGATCACGACCTGAGCGACAAAAAAGGGAGCCTTCTGGCTCCCTTTTTCATTCACGCAACAAGGTTACTTGACGTTGACCGTGATCTTCTCGGAAACGATCGGCGGATCGAACGGAATGTGGTTGCTATCGCCCAGTTCAAGCTGCAGGGTGTGTTTGCCCGGCGTGAGCGTTATTTCCGCCTGGGTCTGTGCACCGCCGAAATGCAGGTGGTTGGCATCCTTGGGGATCGGCACACCGGCGGCTGGCAGCTCATCGACGTCGATCAGCACGTGGTGATGACCGGTGTTTTTGGTGGTATCGCCCGCCGGTGCCAGGGCAATGTTCTTGACCGCGAATTTGACGACGACTGTCTGTGGGATCGTCGCGCCGTCTTCGGGAGTAACAATGGATACTTCGGCACCTTTCGGAGCCGGCGTGGCAGCACTGGTCAGCATCGAAACACCCATCAACAGGCCAGCCAAAGCAGCTCGTGACATAAAGGTTTTCATTCTATTCTCCAGTTTTTCCGTAAAATTCGCGTGGCCATGACAACTTCGTGGCCATTCGTTGTCGAAGGCTCTCGACAACCATAGCAAAGCGAGCCTGAATCAGAGGGTCGCGATAAAAAAATCAAAGGAGTGACCATGCGCTTTCTGCCTGGCCTGATCTGCCTGCTACCCCTTCTGAGCCCTTTGGCTCACGCCGAACTGATTGATGACATCAACGACCGGGGCGAGTTGCGCATTGCCGTTGAAGCCAACACTCCCCCCTTCAATTTCAAGGAAGACGACAAACTCACCGGGTTCGAAGTCGAACTGGGCCAACTGCTGGCAAGTGAACTCGATGTCCGGGCCGACTTTGTCGTTACCGACGGCAGCGATCTGCTGAGCGGCGTCGAAAGCGGCAAATACGACATCGCCATCAATCACATAACAGAGACGCCGGATCTCAAGGATCGTTTCGACTTCAGCGAACCCTACATTCAAACCAATGCGCAATTGATCGCGCAGAAAGAAGAGCCGCGCTCCATTCTGCTGGTGCAGTCGTTGACCGAAGAGAAGCCCAAAACCAACCCGGCCGTGAGCCTGGCGATTCCGTTTCAGAAGGGAAATCCGGCGTTCCATGCCAGCCTGGAAAACGCCTTGCAGCGGATCAAGGAGGATGGGCGGCTGCAAGCGCTGGAGCAGAAGTGGCTGGGGGTGGATGCGGGTGTGGTGCCAAAGCTACAGAATTGAAGTAAATGCAGAACTTGTGGGAGCGAGCTTGCTCGTGATGGCGGCCTGACATACAACATCAATGATGACTGGACTGGCCTCATCGCGAGCAAGCTCGCTCCCACAGGGTTTTGTGTCGGTTGTCAGCTCAGTATTGCCAACGCCTGCGCCGCCTGCGGCAACTCCAGCTCACTGAATACCTGCACCCCGTGGCGCTTGAGCAACGCGGCCGTCACGCCCTCGCCACTGACCTTCACACCGCTGAACGTCCCGTCATAGGTCAGCCGATTGCCGCAGGACGGGCTGTTGGCCTTGAGGATGGCGACGCGGATGCCGTGCTTTTGGACCAGCTCCAGTGCCTGATACGCCCCCGACAGAAACTGCGCACTGACGTCCTCGCCCTCGGTAGTGATCACCAACGCCTGGCCGTCGAGGACTTGCGCGCCTTGCCCGCCGGGGATTTCCGCCGCTGCCCGAGGTGTTGGCAAACCACCGGCCACCTCCGGGCACAACGGCACGACCCGTCCTGCATCAAGCCACTGCTGAAGCTGATCGAACGGCCCGCTGGCCCCACCGTCGTAACGGACGCGGTGGCCCAGCAGACAGCGGCTGACAAGAATTTTCTGCATGATCAGAACGGCTCGTTGCCGCGCCGGCGGAACCAGCCGGTCAGCGACAGGCGATCCCGGGTCGCGGGCAGGACTTCGTGGGGCACCTCACCGGAGAGAAATACCACCAGGCAGCCGCCGATAGGCTGCACGTCGTGGGCGCGATCATTGTCGAGGTACATGCGCAACTGGCCGCCGTGTTCCGGAAGCCAGCCGTCATTGAGGTAAACCACCGCCGAAACCATGCGCCGGTCGTCATCGCGAAAACGGTCGACATGCTTCAGGTAGAAAGCACCGGGCGGGTACATCGCAAAATGACTTTCGAAATCCTCCAGGCCGAGAAACAGACCGCGATTAATCGCCTCGCGCAGGCTGTCCATCAAACTCAGGTAGCTGTCGCAGGCCTCGGCCTGGCCAGGGTCGATCCACTGGATATGGTCGCCACGAATCCCTTCGCGGATCTCCGATGACGGCCCGCGGCCCACGGCGGCCGGAGCCAGTTCACCCTCGGCGGCACGTCTACGGCACTCGGCCGCCAGCGCTCGAGTCAGATCCTGAGGCAGGAAAATATTCTGCTGCGACCAGCCGTGCTCGGCCAGGTCGTCGACGATTCGTAACAGCAGCGGGTGATCAGAGGATATTTGCATGTCGCGCATAGTATTCCTGTGCCCGGAAATCCGACAGAGCCGCGCAGCGGGTTGATACGAATTCTCGACAAGTACGGATGCCGCACGGAGAATAGTCGCCTGCTGACTGGAGTCCCTATGCGCCGTTTGCTTTTATCACTGCTGATGTTCTGCGTTTTGCCCGCCTGGGCAGACGGCCACGACCAGTTGTACAAGGTCGCCGGCTGGCCGGAACAACGCGCGCATTTCAACGACGCCCTTTCCGCTGCCCAGCAACGCTACCAGGGCAGCCTGCCTCCAGCGGTGTTTCAGGCGCTGGTCAATAACAGCAATCAGCGTTTTGCCGGCCAGGCCGTGGACCAGCGTGCCGAAGCACAATTGCGCAAGAACCTCGCCGACCCCAAACCCGCGCTGACGTTTTTCAAGTCGCCCCTGGGCAAGAAAATCGTCGCCGCCGAACTGCTGGCGACCCGTCGTGACCAACTGGCGAAAAACGCCAAGGGTCTGCCGAAGATGCAGGCGAGCGACAGCCGCATGCTGATCATCGGCCATTTGGCCCAAGCCCTGCCCGCACGCGAGGCCGGCGCGGAAGTCAGCCTGGCGATTGCTGGCGTCGCCGCGGACAGTTTGAGCTCGATGATTCCAGGGCTGTTGGGTGCCGGCCAGGCACAGGGCATGTTGAACGGACAACGTCAGCGCCTGATGGATCAGATCGGCAGTGACCTGAACAACACGCTGCTCTACGTCTATCGCGACCTGTCGGACAACGAACTGGAAGAGTTCGCGACCTTTGCCGAGTCGGCGGAAGGCCAGGCTTATTATCAGGCGGCGCTGGCGGCGATTCGCGCAGGGTTGGCGGTAGGGCAGAGCAATTCGAACCTGACCCAGTGATTTTTAGCGCCAGATAGATCGCTTTCGCGAGCAAGCCCGCTCCCACAGTGGGGTCTGTGCCTGTTCACTATTCTGTGATCACCGAAAAACCTGTGGGAGCGAGCTTGCTCGCGATGGGGCCGGAACAGGCGCTAAGGATTACGCCCCTTGATCCGCCTGGTCAAAAAACAGAAATACTCCTGCCGCATCACCAGCGTCTCATTCGCCAGATGATGCCGTGCCTCGGGCAGCATCAGCACTTGTGGCCGATCAAACTTGCCCCGCAACATTTCCAGGTTGTGCTCCCAATCCACCGTCATGTCGGCCTGCCCCTGCACGATCAACGGCCGGCGGCTACTCGTGGGCGCGGCCTCGATGCGCTTGATCCAGCGCGCCAATGCGCCCACCCAGGCCGTCGGCAGACGCAAAGGCTGCAACGGATCGGCTTGCAGGAACGGCAGAAAGGCCGGGTCGTTGGAGTTCTCGCTGAAGCGGCGGGCGATGGCTTTGACGAAAGGCTTGAGCAGGTAGTAACTCAGTTGCGACCAACCCCACGCCCGCGGCCGCACCAGCGGCGACAGCAGAATCACCTGGCCCTGGGCCGGGCTGTTCGCCCCCGCATTCAACACATGATCGATCACGATCGCCCCGCCGGTACTCTGCCCGCACAGGTGCCACGGTTGCGGCAAGTCGAGGGATTGCGCCTCGCTGAACAGCCCTTGCAACGCGTCCTGATACTCGGCGAAATCCTTGATGCTCGCCCGTTCGCCGCTGGACAGGCCATGCCCCGGCAAATCGCAGGCAATCACCGCAAAGCCCTGGTCCAGCGCCCATTCGATCACATGCCGGTAAAGCCCGGTGTGGTCGTAAAAACCGTGGATGACAAACAGCGTCGCCTTGGCCCGCTCGGGCCACCAGAACTGGCTGACCAGCTCATAACCATCGACCTCGAATCGCCCCAGGCCACTGCGCACCTGCCGCTGCGCAAAATCCAGCCCGTAGAATCGCCGGTAAGCCTGCGCCTGCGCCGACAACGGCTGCCCGGCCGCCAGTGGCAGCAAGCTTGCGCGTAGAAGATTGGGGTCGAAAGTAGCCGGCATGAACGATTCCAGAACGTGAAACGGACTTTATAAGCCTGCGATATTCATCTGTCGCCGCAAGCATGGCAAGCTAGCCGACCTTCGAGGATTGAACCGATGCGCCCGCCCTTACGCACCACTCTGTATGCCAGCCTGTTCGCCGTGGTGTGTGCCGGCGTACTGTGGGCGGCCTACGACTGGTTTCAAGGGCGTTACCTGCGGGCGTTCAGCGAGCACACGGCGATGTTTTCGGGGGATCCGCTGCGCCTTCCCGAATCCCTTGCCGGCCCCGGGGCTATCCGCCTGGTGCATTTCTGGGACCCGGCCTGCCCGTGCAATGTCGGCAATCAACAACACCTGACCGAACTGGTCGAGCGCTATGCACCCCACGGCGTGGAGTTCTATGCCGTGCAAAAAACCGGCAGCCACGGCCAGTTGCCGGGCACTTTGAGCCGCCTCAAATCCATCGACATCCTGCCCGGCTCCGAACAGGTCCCCGCCAGCCCGGCCGTGGCAATCTGGGACCGCAGCGGCAAACTCGCCTACTTCGGCCCGTACAGCGAAGGCCTGACCTGCAATTCCAGCAACAGCTTTATCGAACCGATCCTGCAGGCGCTGGATGAGGGGCGTGCGGTGAGTGCAACGCATACGCTGGCGGTGGGGTGTTACTGCCCGTGGCCTGTTGATCCAGCGAAGCAGGGAAAGACGCGGTAATACGAATCCCTCCTACGGGCGATGCGCCAAGCCGGTACGTCGTGTTACACAGTGGCACCAGGACTCACAATAACAACAAGGACTCTTATGAAACGCAGCCTGACCGCTCTCGCTCTGTTGATCGTCGTGCTGGCCGTCGGGGCCGGCGGGTACCTCTACAGCAAGCAGCCGTCACGCCAGGGCATGGTGGAACTGCAACACCTGCAAGGCTCCGTCACCGTGCGTTACGACGAGCGCGGCATCCCGCACATCCGCGCCGACAACGAAACCGACCTGTACCGCGCCCTCGGCTACGTGCATGCCCAGGACCGCCTGTTCCAGATGGAAGTCCTGCGTCGCCTGGCCCGTGGCGAACTGGCTGAAGTGCTCGGGCCGAAGCTGCTCGACACCGACAAGCTGATGCGCAGCCTGCGCATTCGTGAACGCGCCGAAACCTACTTCGCAAATCTCGACAAACAGTCGGCTTCCTTCATTGCCATGCAAGCCTATCTGGATGGCATCAACCAGTATCAGGACAGCCACGCCAAACCCGTGGAGTTCGACGTGCTGGGCATCCCCAAACGCCCGTTCACGGCCCAGGACACCATCAGCATCGCCGGTTACATGGCCTACAGTTTTGCCGCGGCATTTCGTACCGAACCGTTGCTGACATTCGTGCGCGATCAACTGGGCCCCGAATACCTGAACATCTTCGATCTCGACTGGCAGCCTAAAGGCGTGCTCAACGGCACCGCACCCACCCTGGCCAGCGTCGACTGGAAAGATCTCAATGCGCTCGCCCGCCTGAGTGAACAAGCCTTGGCTGACAACGGCCTGCCACAGTTCGAGGGCAGCAACGCCTGGGTCGTCGCGGGCAGCCGGACCCAAAGCGGCAAGCCGCTGCTGGCGGGCGATCCGCATATCCGTTTTTCCGCGCCGTCGGTGTGGTACGAAGCGCAGCTCTCGGCGCCGGGCTTTGAACTCTACGGCCACTATCAGGCTTTGATGCCGTTCGCCTCCCTGGGCATGAATCGCGACTTCGGCTGGAGCATCACCATGTTCCAGAACGACGACCTCGACCTGATCGCCGAGAAGGTCAACCCGGACAACCCCAATCAGGTCTGGTATCGCGGCAAGTGGGTGGACATGGTCATCAGCAAACAGAAGATTGCGGTCAAGGGTCAGGAACCAGTGACGCTGGTGCTGCGTCAATCGCCCCATGGTCCGATCGTCAACGATGCCTTGAGCAACAGTGTCGGCAAAACGCCGATTGCCATGTGGTGGGCGTTTCTCCAAAGCCAGAATCCGATCCTCGAGGGCTTCTACCAGCTCAATCGTGCCGACACCCTGGCCAAGGCCCGTGGGGCCGCGGCAAAAATCCAGGCCCCGGGCCTGAACGTGGTCTGGGCCAATGCCAAGGGTGACATCGGCTGGTGGGCCGCAGCGCAATTGCCCAAACGCCCGGCGGGTGTACGCCCGTGGTTCATTCTCGACGGCAGCACTGCCGAGGCGGACAAGGACGGCTTCTACCCGTTCAGCGCCAACCCCCAGGAAGAAAACCCGGCGCGGGGCTACATTGTCTCGGCCAACTTCCAGCCGGTGTCGCCGACCGGGATGGAGATTCCCGGCTACTACAACCTTGCCGATCGTGGCCAGCAGCTCAATCGCCAACTCAGCGACAAAGCCGTCAAATGGGACCTGGAAAACAGCCAGAAGCTGCAACTGGGCACTACCACCGCCTACGGCCCGCGCCTGTTGGCGCCGCTGTTGCCGGTGTTGCGCGAAGTGGTGAGCGATCCCGCCGAACTCAAGCTCGTAGAGCAACTGGCCCAGTGGAAAGGCGATTACCCGCTCGATTCGACCAGCGCCACGGTGTTCAACCAGTTCCTGTTCAACCTGGCTGACGCGACGATGCACGATGAGCTGGGTAACGACTTCTTCGAGACGCTGCTCTCGACCCGGGTGATCGACGCCGCGCTACCTCGTCTGGCCGCCAGTGCCGATTCGCCGTGGTGGGACAACCGCGACACCCTCGGCAAGGAAACCCGTGCCGATACGGTCAAGGCTGCGTGGCAGGCCAGCATCGCGCACCTCAAGACCGCCCTCGGCGCAGACTTCACACAATGGCAGTGGGGCAGGGCGCACACGTTGACCCATGGTCATCCGCTGGGGCAGCAGAAGCCACTGGACCTGGTCTTCAATGTCGGCCCCTTCGCCGCACCTGGCAGCCATGAAGTGCCGAACAACCTCTCGGCGAAAATCGGACCGGCACCATGGCCTGTCACCTATGGTCCCTCGACCCGCCGCCTGATCGACTTCGCCGACCCGGCCCACAGCCTCACCGTCAACCCGGTTGGCCAGAGCGGTGTACTGTCCGACAGCCACTATGATGATCAGGCCGAGGCCTACATCGAGGGGATGTATTTCCAGGCGCATCTGAATGATGAAGAAGTCGCGGCCAATACCCGCAGTACCTTGAAGCTGTTGCCGGCTCGGGCTGCACCTTAGATTTTTGCTGGCTGGACTGGCCCCTTCGCGAGCAAGCCCGCTCCCACAGTTGAAATGCGTTCCCCCTGTGGGAGCGGGCTTGCTCGCGAAGAGGCCCTCACAGGCAACAAAGATGTCAGCTCAAACCATCGTCGCAAAATTCAACCTGAACTGCTGCGGCGTCACCCCCAACCGGCGATTGAACACACTACGCATGTGCTGGGCATCACGAAAACCGCACTGATAGGCCACCGTCTTGAGCGGTGCCCGCGTGCTTTCGAGCATCACCCGCGCCGCATCGACCCGCGCCCGTTCGACGAACTCGGCCGGGGTTATTTTCGCTTCCCTGGCAAACACCCGGGAAAAATTGCGCGCGCTCATGTTCGCGGCATTGGCCAGGTCGGCAATGGTCAGGTCGCCCGTCAGGTTGGCGAGCACGTAATGCTGGACCATCGCCACCGCCGAGTCCGGTTCGGCATGGGGCGTGAGGAACGGGCTGAACTGCGACTGTCCGCCCGAACGCTGGGTGAACACCACCAGCCGCTTGGCGACGTTCAGTGCCACTTCCGGCCCGTGATCCCGGCCCAGCAGATACAGGGACAGATCAATCCCCGCCGTGACGCCTGCGGAAGTGAACAACTCTCCGTCCTCTACGTAAAGGCGATCCGCTTCAACCTGAGTCGACGGGCACAATGTCGCCAGCGCTGACGCATCACTCCAGTGGGTAGTGACCGTACGCGCCTCCAGCAACCCGGCCCGGGCGAGCATGAAGGCGCCGTTGCAGATCGAGCCAAACCGTTGTGCCCGCTCGCAGGCTTCGCGTAGCCAGGTGTCGAATGCCGCGCCGAAACTCATGAACGGCAGCTGCGGCCCGCCCGCTACCAATAACAAGTCGTACCCCTCCAGCGCTTCGCTGAAATGCCGATGGGCATTGAGTGCCAAACCGTTGGAGCACGCCATCATCCCGTGCTCGACGCCAATTACCTCCAGGCGATAGTGATCTGCCGGGGCAAGAAAGCGGTTGGCCTCGGAAAACACATCCATGGGGCCAGTGACGTCCAGCGACTGGACACCGGCGAACACCACGATGGCTACGGTTTTACTCATGATCTAAAAACGCCCTCAATGAATCAGGATTGACGCGTACCTGTGGCGAGGGGGCTTGCCCCCGTCCGGCTGCGCAGCAGTCGTAAACCGTTTGAACTCGGTTTACCTGAATGAGCATTGGGGCCGCTTCGCGACCCAACGGGGGCAAGCCCCCTCGCCACAGTAAACTCACCAACTGCGCTCAACCCTAGCCAATCCGCGCCCAACAAGCGAGGTTGGCGCGATATGCACGCTCATTGGCCGGGATCGCAGCCATGGATTGATTGTCCGGTTCCGGGGGCCGGAACAGACTGAAACCCTCAGCGCCGCCAAGGCGTTCACGACGAGGAAAACTCCATGAGCACCACCATCGCCGGCATCAAAATCCCCGACAGCGCGTTGACCAGGGCCACCACCGAATACATCCGCGACATCGAATCGGACCTGCTCTATCACCACTCGCGCCGGGTTTTCCTGTTCGGCGCACTGAGTGGTGAGCGTAAGCAACTGGCCTACAACCCGGAGTTGCTGTACGTCGGGGCAATGTTCCATGACCTGGGCCTGGTGGAAGGTCATCGCAGTGACCATGAGCGCTTCGAAGTCGATGGGGCCAACGCGGCAGCAGCGTTTCTCAAGCCTTACGGCTTGAACGATGACGATATCGAACAGGTCTGGTTATCGATTGCGCTGCACACCACGCCGGGCGTGCCCCGGCACTTGCGGCCCACCGTGGCGCTGGTCACGGCGGGTGTCGAGATGGACGTGCTGGGCATGGACTACGCGGCGTTCACCACCGCGCAGCGCGAAGCGGTGGTGCATGCGCATCCACGGGGCGAGGGATTCAAGGAGTGCATCATCTGCGCGTTTGCCGACGGCCTGCGCCATCGTCCGCAGACCACGTTCGGCAATGTGAAGACTGATGTGCTGGTGGATCAGGAGCCGGGGTTCAAACCGACGAACTTTGTCGAGGTCATCCGCCAATCCCCTTGGATTTCCTGACCGCCAAAGAACCTGTGGGAGCGAGCTTGCTCGCGATGGCGGCATCACAGTCAACATCGATGTTGAATGTCAGTCCGCTATCGCGAGCAAGCTCGCTCCCACAGGGGGTCGGGTTGACCGCAGTGTTGTGGTCAACCCTATTTCAGACTCAAGCCGCTTCCGGTGCCTGCGCACGACGCACGTCCGGTTGTTTCCACGAATCGGCTGCCGCTTCTTCGATCGCTTGCTGGATCGCACGCTTGCGGCTTTCTTCGGCGCGACGGCTGAAGAACCAGACCATGAAGGTCACGATCGACACCGCCAGCAGGATCAGGCTGGCCACGGCATTGATCTCGGGTTTGACACCCAGACGTACCGCCGAGAACACTTCCATCGGCAAGGTCGTGGACCCCGGACCGGACACGAAGCTCGCCAGCACCAGGTCATCCAGCGACAGGGCGAAGGACATCATGCCGCCCGCTGCCAGCGACGGCGCGATCATCGGAATGGTGATCAGGAAGAACACCTTCCACGGTTTCGCACCGAGGTCCATGGCTGCTTCTTCGATGGACAGGTCCAGCTCGCGCAAGCGTGCCGAAACCACCACCGCCACATAGGCCGCACAGAACGTGGTGTGGGCGATCCAGATGGTGACGATGCCGCGTTCCTGCGGCCAGCCGATCATCTGCGCCATGGCCACGAACAGCAGCAACAGCGACAGACCGGTGATCACCTCAGGCATCACCAGCGGCGCGGTGACCAGGCCACCGAACAGCGTGCGGCCCTTGAAGCGCGTGATGCGCGTCAGGACGAACGCCGCCAGTGTGCCCAGTGCCACCGCCGCCACCGCCGTGTAGCAGGCGATTTCCAGCGAACGCACCACCGAGCCCATCAGTTGGCTGTTGTCGAGCAGGCCGACGTACCACTTGATCGACCAGCCGCCCCACACCGTTACCAGTTTCGAGGCGTTGAACGAGTAGATCACCAGGATCAGCATCGGCAGGTAGATGAACAACAGACCCAGTACCAGCATCAGGCTGGAGAAACGGAAGCGCTTCATTCTTTACCCTCCATTTCCTTGGCCTGACTGCGGTTGAACAGAATGATCGGCACAATCAGGATCGCCAGCATCACCACCGCCAGGGCAGACGCCACCGGCCAGTCACGGTTGTTGAAGAACTCTTGCCAGAGCACTTTACCGATCATCAGGGTTTCCGGGCCGCCGAGCAGTTCCGGGATCACGAATTCGCCCACCACCGGGATGAACACCAGCATGCAGCCGGCGATGATGCCGTTTTTCGACAGCGGCACGGTGATTTTCCAGAAGCTGTTGAAGGTGCTCGAACCCAGGTCCGATGCGGCTTCCAGCAGGCTCTGGTCGTGCTTCACCAGGTTGGCGTACAGCGGCAGGATCATGAACGGCAGGTAGGAATAAACCACGCCGATGTAGACCGCCAGGTTGGTGTTGAGGATTTGCAGCGGCTCGTCGATCCAGCCCATGCCCATCAGGAAACCGTTGAGCAGGCCGTTGTTGCTGAGGATGCCCATCCACGCATAAACGCGGATCAGGATCGCAGTCCAGGTCGGCATCATGATCAGCAGCACCAGCACCGTCTGCACTTCCTTGCGGGCAACGGAGATGCCGTAGGCCATCGGGTAGCCGATCAACAGGCAGAGGATGGTGCTGAAAAGTGCCATCTTCAACGAGCCGAGGTAAGCGGCGATGTACAGCTCGTCACCGGCCAGCATCGCGTAGTTGCCCAGGTTAAGCAGCAGTTGCAGCTTCTGCTCGGCGTAGCTGTAGATTTCGGTGTACGGCGGAATGGCCACGTCCGCTTCGGCAAAACTGATCTTCAGGACGATGAAGAACGGCAGCATGAAGAACAGGAACAGCCAGATGAATGGAATTCCGATGACCATCTGACGGCCACCGGGAATTATTCGATTGAGTCGGCGTTTGAGTTTGCGCATGTTCATGAGCGAAGTACCACGCCGCTGTCGTCTTCCCAGTACACGTAGACCTGATCACCCCAGGTCGGTCGCTGCCCGCGGCGCTCGGCGTTGGCGACGAAGGACTGGACGATCTTGCCGCTCGGCAATTCGACGTAGAACACCGAGTGGCCGCCGAGGTAGGCAATGTCGTGCACCTTGCCACTGGACCAGTTGTATTCGCAGGTCGGCATGGTCGGGGTCACGAGCAGTTTTTCCGGACGGATCGCGTAGGTCACGGATTTGTCTTGCACCGAGGTGCTGATGCCGTGGCCCACATAGATCTTCCGGTCGAGGTCCTTGCAGGTGATGATCGCGTGGCCCTCGGCATCGTCGATCACTTCACCGTCGAAGATGTTGACGTTACCGATGAATTCACAGACCAGGCGGCTGGTCGGGGTTTCGTAGATGTCGATCGGGCTGCCGATCTGGGCGATCCAGCCCAGGTGCATGATCGCGATGCGTTCGGCCATGGTCATGGCTTCTTCCTGGTCGTGGGTCACCATGACGCAGGTTACGCCGACGCGCTCGATGATCTCGACCAGCTCCAACTGCATTTGCGAACGCAGCTTCTTGTCCAGTGCACCCATCGGTTCGTCGAGCAGCAACAGTTTCGGTCGCTTGGCCAGGGAACGGGCCAGGGCCACACGCTGACGCTGGCCACCGGACAACTGATGCGGCTTGCGCTTGGCGTACTGGCTCATCTGCACCAGCTTGAGCATGTCGGCCACCCGCGCATCGACTTCGGCGGCCGGCAGTTTGTCCTGCTTGAGGCCGAAGGCGATGTTCTGCGCCACGGTCATGTGCGGGAACAAGGCGTAGGACTGGAACATCATGTTGATCGGCCGCTCGTAGGGCGGCATGTCAGTGATGTCTACGCCATCGAGGAAAATGCGCCCCTCCGTGGGCCGTTCGAAACCTGCAAGCATGCGCAGCAATGTGGATTTGCCCGATCCCGAACCGCCGAGCAGGGCGAAGATCTCGCCTTTCTTGATTTCCAGGGACACATCGTCCACGGCAATCGTCTCGTCGAACTTCTTCGTGACCCGGTCGATTTTGACCAGCACCTGCTTAGGTTGCTGGTCGCCCTCGAGGGCTTTCTTATAGGCGCCGGAGGCAACTGCCATTTACGAAACTCCCAACAAAATTTGCAGTTCGCTCAAGGTGAGCCAACCTTGGATAGTTTGAGCCTTGAAGCTATTTACCCGACTTGACCTTGGTCCAGCTGCGGGTCATCAAACGTTGAATGTTTGGTGGTAACTCGATAGACACGTAAGTCTTGTCGAGCACGGCTTGCGGTGGATAAACCGCGTCGTCGGTGCGAATGGACTGTTCCATCAGTTTGTCCGACCCCGGGTTAGGGTTGGCATAGCCGACGTAATCACTGACCTGGGCAATCACCTCAGGCTTCAGCAAATAGTTGATGAAAGCGTGGGCCTGCTTGACGTTGGCCGAGTCCTTCGGAATCGCCAGCATGTCGAACCACAACGCACCACCTTCCTTGGGAATCGAGTAAGCGATGTTCACGCCTTTCTTCGCTTCAGCCGCGCGGTTGCGGGCCTGGAACATGTCGCCGGAAAAGCCGATCGCGATGCAGATATCGCCGTTGGCCAGGTCCGCGATGTATTTGGAGGAGTGGAAGTAAGTCACGTAAGGCCGGACTGCCAGTAATTTGGCTTCGGCCTTTTTGTAGTCTTCGGCGTTGGTGCTGTTTGCGTTCAGGCCCATGTAGTTGAGGACCGTCGGCATCATTTCATCGGCAGAGTCGAGGAACGCCACGCCGCAGCTGTTCAGCTTCTTGATGTTCTCCGGTTCGAATACCGCAGCCCAGGAATCGATCTTGTCGACGCCCAGCACAGCCTTGATCTTGTCGACGTTGTAACCGATGCCGTTGGTGCCCCACAGGTACGGCACGGCGTACAGGTTACCCGGATCGTTCTGTTCCAGGCGCTTGAGCAGCACCGGGTCGAGGTTCGAATAGTTCGTCAACTGCGACCTGTCGAGCTTCTGGAATGCCCCGGCCTTGATCTGCTTGCCGAGGAAGTGGTTCGACGGCACGACCACGTCGTAGCCGGTACGCCCGGCGAGCAACTTGCCTTCCAGGGTTTCGTTGGAATCGAAGACGTCATAAACCGGCTTGATACCGGTGTCTTTCTGGAAGTCGGCCAGTGTCGTCTCGCCGATGTAGTCCGACCAGTTATAAATATGCACGGTGCTGGCGGCCTGAACACTGACTGCAATCGTCAGCCCGGCGCCAACCAGCATGGCATTGCGCAACAAAGAAAAAACAGGCAAGTGGAGGTCCTCTAAAATTAGTTGGGCCCAAGTTGCCCCGCGTTACATGACAACCGTGGTTGCCCGGCAACAAAACCGGCGCGCAACTTACCCTCGAAAAACCGTTCCAGCAAAACTTTTATGCAGACCCTTGTAGGAGCGAGCTTGCTCGCGATGGTCGTCAACGATAACGCGTGGTGCCTGACACCCTGCGGTGTTCCGGCTTTTTTCGCGAGCAAGCTCGCTCCTACAGGGTTTAACTGCTTACTTGCCCGACTTGATCTTGGTCCAGCTGCGGGTCATTTCACGCTGGGTTGCCGCTGGCAGGTCGGCGATGGCATACAACTTGGCCAGCACATCGGCTGACGGGTAGATGCCTGGATCGCTGGTGATGTCTTTGTCGACCAGAGCCGTTGCAGCGGCGTTACCGTTCGGGAAGCGTACGGCGTTGGTGATACCGGCCATGACTTCAGGCTTCTGCAGGAAGGTCATGAACTTGTAGGCGCCCTGAACGTTCTCGGCATCCTTGGGAATCGCGACCATGTCGTAGAAGGTGCCAGCGCCTTCTTTCGGAATGGCGTAGCTGACTTTGACCTTGTCACCCGCCTCTGCGGCACGGGACTTGGCCTGCTGAACGTCACCCGAGTAGCCAACCGCTACGCAGATGTTGCCGTTGGCCAGGTCCGAGATGTACTTGGACGAGTGGAAGTAGGTGATCGAAGGACGAATCTTGAGGAACAGTTCCTCGGCTTTCTTGATGTCTTCTTTCTTCTGGCTGTCGGTTGGCAGGCCCAGGTAGTGCAGCGCGACCGGGAGCATTTCGGTTGGCGAATCGAGGAAGCTCACACCGCAACCCTTGAGCTTGGCGATGTTTTCCGGCTTGAGCAGCACGTCCCAGGAGTCGATGGTGTCGACGCCCAACGCAGCCTTGACTTTCTCCGGGTTGTAACCGATGCCGATCGAGCCCCACATGTACGGGAAGGCGTGCTTGTTGCCAGGGTCACTGACCGAAACGGCCTTGAGCAGATCCTGGTTCAGGTTTTTCCAGTTAGGCAGCTTGGACTGGTCCAGCTCCTGATACACGCCGGCCTTGATCTGCTTGGCCAGGAAGTTGTTCGACGGTACGACCACGTCGTAGCCGGACTTGCCCGCGAGCAGTTTGGCTTCCAGGGTTTCGTTGCTGTCGAATACGTCGTAAACGACCTTGATTCCCGACTCTTTCTCGAAGTTCGCGATGGTGTCCGGAGCGATGTAGTCGGACCAGTTGTAGACGTGCAACACCTTGTCGTCCGCCTGAACCGCACCCGCCATCATGCCCGCGATGGACAGGGCGAGAAGTGTCTTTCCAGCAAGCTTTTTACCTAATGCCTTCATGCGTCATGCTCCAAATTTTTCTTTTTTGAACCACTTTGTTCAGCGGCCGAACCCGGACAACTGGAACTGCGGCTAGTCTGGCAAGATCCGAGGCGGTCTTTCAAGAAAAGACCGGCCTTTGTGACAGCATTGAGCGAGAGCGCCGCAGCGCCCTCGCTCTGAGCCTAGCACTTAGCCCTGCAACGCACTCAGCGTCAGGTCCAGACACTTGCGAGCCTTGGTCACCAGCTCATCGATTTCCGCCGGTGTGATCACCAGAGGCGGAGCGATGATCATGGTGTCGCCGACTGCGCGCATGATCAGGCCATTATCGAAGCAGAACTGACGGCAGATCATGCCGACGCCCTTGCCCTCGTAACGCTTGCGAGTGGCTTTGTCCTGGACCAGTTCGATGGCCCCCAACAGCCCAACCCCGCGAACCTCACCTACCAGCGGGTGATCGTTCAGTTCCCGCAGACGCTTTTGCAAATACGGTGCCGTTTCTGACTTCACGCGCTCGACAATTTTTTCGTCGCGCAGAATACGGATGTTTTCCAGCCCCACAGCCGCCGCTACCGGGTGCCCGGAGTAAGTGAAGCCATGGTTGAAGTCTCCACCCTCATTGAGCACGTCCACCACTTCATCACGCACGATCAGGCCGCCCATCGGGATGTAGCCTGACGTCAGGCCCTTGGCGATGGTCATCATGTCGGGCTTGAGGTCGTAGAAATCGGTACCGAACCACTCACCGGTACGGCCGAAACCGCAAATCACTTCGTCAGCCACGAACAGGATGTCGTACTTGGCGAGGATTTCCTTGATGCGCGGCCAGTAGGTGTCAGGCGGAATGATCACGCCGCCGGCGCCCTGGATCGGCTCGGCAATAAAGGCACCGACATTGTTGACGCCGACTTCCAGAATCTTTTCTTCCAGTTGGTTGGCCGCCCAGATACCGAATTCTTCCGGGGTCATGTCGCCGCCTTCGGCGAACCAGTACGGCTGGGCAATGTGGACGATGCCCGGAATCGGCAAGTCGCCCTGCTCGTGCATGTAGGTCATGCCACCCAGGCTCGCGCCGGCCACGGTGGAACCGTGATAGCCGTTCTTGCGGCTGATGATGACTTTCTTGTTTGGCTGACCCTTGATCGCCCAGTAGTGACGAACCATGCGCAGCATGGTGTCGTTGCCTTCAGAGCCGGAACCGGTAAAAAACACATGGTTCATGCCTTGCGGCGCGATGTCGGCGATGGCCTTGGCCAGCTCCAGTACCGGCGGGTGCGCGGTCTGGAAGAACAGGTTGTAATAAGGCAGTTCGCGCATCTGTTTGCTGGCGGCATCGGCCAATTCATCTCGACCATAACCAATCGCGACACACCACAGGCCGGCCATACCGTCGAGGATCTTGTTGCCTTCGCTGTCCCAGAGGTAAACGCCCTTGGCGTTGGTGATGATCCGCGGGCCTTTCTCTTTCAACTGCTTGAAGTCGCTGAACGGAGCCAGGTGGTGATCGTTGCTCAGGGTTTGCCATGCACGGGTTTGCGGATTGTTGCTGGTCATACGAATCTCCTAAAAAATCCAGGTGAGAACGCCGCCCGACAACAGCGGCGCCCGGCGAATCAGACGGCGAATAGCAGGAATTCCCGTTCCCACGAACTGATCACGCGCTTGAAGTTTTCATGCTCGGCTCGCTTGACCGCAACGTAGCCAGTGATGAAATTTTTGCCCAGGTAACGCTCGATGGTCGCGCTGTTTTCCATGCGCTCCAGCGCGTCTTCGATAGTCAGCGGCAGGCGCAGGTTGCGGCGTTCATAGCCACGACCCACTACCGGCGCACTCGGGTTCAGGCCTTCGACCATGCCGATGTATCCGCAGAGCAGGCTCGCGGCAATTGCCAGGTACGGGTTGGCATCGGCGCCCGGCAGGCGGTTTTCCACCCGACGGTTATTTGGCCCTGCATCCGGAACCCGCAGGCCCACGGTGCGGTTCTCTTCGCCCCATTCCACGTTTACCGGTGCCGAGGTGTCCGGCAGGAAGCGGCGGAACGAGTTGACGTTGGGTGCGAACAGCGGCAGCAGCTCGGGAATGAGTTTCTGCAAGCCACCGATGTGGTGCAGGAACAGCTGGCTCATGGTCCCGTCTTCATTGGAGAAGATGTTCCTGCCGGTCTCGATGTCGATGATGCTCTGGTGCAGGTGCATGGCACTGCCCGGTTCGCCGGTCATCGGCTTGGCCATGAAGGTCGCGGCCACGTCGTGCTTGAGTGCGGCTTCGCGCATGGTGCGCTTGAACACCAGGATCTGGTCGGCCAGGGACAGGGCATCGCCGTGACGGAAGTTGATTTCCATCTGCGCCGTGCCGTCTTCGTGAATCAGCGTATCGAGGTCCAGGTCCTGCAGTTCACACCAGTCGTAGACGTCTTCGAACAGCGGATCGAATTCGTTCGCCGCTTCAATAGAGAACGACTGTCGACCGATTTCCGGGCGACCGGAGCGGCCGATCGGCGGCTGCAACGGGTAGTCCGGGTCGTCACTGCGCTTGGTCAGGTAAAACTCCATTTCCGGCGCCACGATGGGCTGCCAGCCTTTGTCGGAATAGAGTTTCAGGACTTTCTTGAGCACGTTGCGTGGCGACAGCTCGATCGGGTTGCCTTGCTTGTCGTAGGTATCGTGGATGACGATGGCGGTCGGCTCGATGGCCCAGGGCACCAGGTACACCGCGCTCTGGTCGGGGCGGCAGATCATGTCGATGTCGGCCGGGTCGAGCAGTTCGTAATAGATGTCGTCTTCGACGTAATCGCCGGTCACGGTCTGCAACAGAACGCTTTCTGGCAGGCGCATGCCTTTTTCGGCGATGAATTTGTTGGTCGGCGAAATCTTGCCCCGGGTAATCCCGGTCAAGTCGGCGATCATGCATTCGACTTCTGTGATCTTGTGGTTTTTCAACCAATCGGTGAGCTGGTCGAGGTTGTTACTCATAAATGCCTCTAGGCTTGAGTTGTCTGACCCTTTTAAGGTCAGGCGTTGTTTGACGCATCGGCGTCGCGTTGTAGAGCGTTTCCGCGGCAGATTATCGTGGTTGCCGACACGGCCGCAGAGGCCGGGCGTGCAGAATCGCAAGCGGTGCCCTGAACGATGGTCAGGCCGCTATTGTGAATCGGTTCTATATTGAATGGAGTAACCGTAATGGGGGTGCCATCGCGACCGTCCAGAATAACGGACGGGGACGGGCTAACCGTCAGGGACGGAAGGATCACCGGAGCCGCTGAAACCACGGAGCGGACGGGCGTGTCACCACTGATGTGATAAACATGCCGACCGACCTGTCTTGAGCAGTCGATGACGCCGATTATCGGCAGGCGAGACATGAAGCACCCCGGTATTATTGCTGTTATGGGTTTGATTCGAGCTTAGCCTTGTTCATTTTTTTACACAACACCCCCGTAAAAAATACAACACGGCCCGCTCAAGCCCGCGGTCGCCACCACGTCCAGCGGAGTAAAAACGCCCCAAAGTGCCTCAAAAAAGCCACGCTAGTGCTTTTTTAGGGCAAAAAAGGCCTCGCTTGACTTCGGCATGCCGTTCGGGTTGACTGAAACCAGAAAAGATCAATGATTGATATTTTTAACAACAAAGGTGTTGCATCATGTCGGTACCCCCGCGTGCCGTTCAGCTTAACGAAGCGAACGCGTTCCTTAAGGAACATCCTGAGGTTCTGTACGTTGACCTTCTGATTGCGGATATGAATGGTGTGGTGCGCGGCAAGCGCATCGAACGCACCAGCCTCCACAAGGTTTACGAGAAAGGCATCAACCTGCCGGCCTCTCTATTTGCTCTGGATATCAACGGCTCCACGGTGGAAAGCACCGGTCTGGGCCTGGACATCGGCGACGCCGATCGAATCTGCTATCCAATCCCCGATACCCTGTGCAACGAGCCATGGCAGAAGCGCCCGACCGCGCAACTGTTGATGACCATGCACGAACTCGAAGGTGACCCGTTCTTCGCCGACCCGCGCGAAGTGCTGCGACAAGTCGTGGCCAAGTTCGATGAGATGGGCCTGACCATCTGCGCCGCGTTCGAACTGGAGTTTTACCTGATCGACCAGGAGAACGTGAACGGTCGCCCGCAACCGCCTCGTTCGCCAGTGTCCGGCAAGCGCCCAATGTCGACCCAGGTGTACCTGATCGACGACCTCGACGAATACGTCGACTGCCTGCAAGACATCCTCGAAGGCGCGAAGGAGCAGGGCATCCCGGCTGATGCCATCGTCAAGGAAAGCGCCCCGGCACAATTCGAAGTCAACCTGCACCATGTGAAAGACGCGATCAAGGCCTGCGATTACGCGGTTCTGCTCAAGCGCCTGATCAAGAACATCGCCTATGACCATGAGATGGACACCACCTTCATGGCCAAGCCGTACCCGGGCCAGGCAGGTAATGGTCTGCACGTGCACATTTCGATTCTCGACAAGGAAGGCAACAACATCTTCGCCAGCGAGGATCCCGAGCAGAACGCCGCGCTGCGACACGCGATCGGCGGTGTGCTCGAGACCCTGCCTGCGCAGATGGCGTTCCTCTGCCCGAACGTCAACTCCTACCGTCGTTTCGGCGCACAGTTCTACGTGCCGAACTCGCCGAGCTGGGGCCTGGACAACCGTACCGTGGCCGTTCGCGTACCGACCGGTGCTCCAGACTCCGTACGTATCGAACACCGCGTGGCCGGTGCCGATGCCAACCCGTACCTGCTGATGGCGTCGGTGCTGGCCGGTATTCACCATGGCTTGACCAACAAGGTCGAGCCAGGCGATCCGGTGGAAGGCAACAGCTACGAGCAGAACGAGCAGAGCCTGCCGAACAACTTGCGCGATGCACTGCGTGAGCTGGACGACAGCGAAGTCATGGCCAAGTACATCGATCCGAAATACATCGATATCTTCGTGGCCTGTAAAGAGAGTGAGCTGGAGGAGTTCGAACACTCCATCTCCGACCTCGAGTACAACTGGTACCTGCATACCGTGTAAGCGGTTGCAGTAAAAAAAACGCCGCCGGCTGTAAAAGCCTGCGGCGTTTTTTTATGGCCGCCTTCGGCGGATCGCGAGCAAGCTCGCTCCCACAGGGATCTTCTGCGAACACAACATCTGCGTTGAACACAAATCCAGTGTGGGAGCGGGCTTGCTCGCGATGGCGGCCGACGAGACAACACACAACCCGACTCGTACAATGCCCGCTGCCCCGCAGGAGACTCCAATGACACGCGTAGCCACTCCCCGCAAACCCCGCGCACGCAGCCAGGCCCGGATCGATTCGATACTCGATGCGGCCCGTACGCTGCTGGCTGCCGAGGGTGTGGCCAGCCTGTCGATCTACAGCGTCGCCGAGCGCGCGGAAATTCCGCCCTCATCGGTCTACCATTTCTTCGCCAGTGTCCCGGCCCTGCTCGAAGCCCTGACCGCCGACGTCCACGCCGCGTTCCGCGCCTGCCTGCAAGCACCCATCGACCATGACGCCCTGAGTGGCTGGCGCGATTTGTCGCGACTGGTGGAACAACGCATGCTCGACATCTACGCCGAGGACGCCGCCGCCCGCCAACTCATTCTGGCCCAGCACGGCCTGACCGAAGTCACCCAGGCCGACCGCCAGCACGACATCGAGCTGGGCGACCTGATGCACAAACTCTTCGACCACCACTTCGAGCTGCCGAAGCTGCCGGGGGACGTCGATGTGTTTGCTTTGGCCATGGAGCTGGGCGACCGGGTGTATGCGCGCTCGGTGCAGCAGCACGGGCAGATTACGCCACGCATGGCTGAGGAAGGGATGCGGGTGTTTGATGCTTATGTGGGGTTGTATTTGCCACCGTATCTGCCCAAGCGCAGCATTCCAGCCTGACGGCCTCTTCGCGAGCAAGCCCGCTCCCACAGGGGGAACGCATTTCAAATGTGGGAGCGGGCTTGCTCGCGAAGGCCACGGCACCGTTCTCACTGAATCACACGCACAAAAAACCCCGAAAGGCTCAAACCCTTCGGGGTTGTCGTTTACGCGCACGATTACAATTTGGCGATCGACACCTCGGTGGATTTCACAAACGCGATCACTTCACTGCCGACCGCCAGCTCCAGCTCTTTCACCGAGCGCGTGGTGATCACCGAAGTGACGATGCCGGAAGCGGTCTGCACGTCGATTTCCGACAGTACGTCGCCGAGGACGATTTCCTTGATGGAGCCTTTGAACTGGTTGCGAACGTTGATGGCCTTGATAGTCATGGTGTTGATTCCTGTCGTTGGGTAAGACTTGCGTTATTGAGCCCAGCGCAATTGCGTGGGCAAGGGTGTGAAACAGGTTCCGGTTCCGGCGGCTGGCCGGGTAGCGCCAGCACGCGATTGAGCACTTCGGTTTCCAGCACCGCCAGCCGATGGGAACCGCGCACCCGAGGGCGCGCCAGTTCCACGTGCAGGTCAAGGCCGACTTCACCGTCTTCGATCAGAATCACCCGATCGGCAATTGCCACCGCTTCGCTGACGTCGTGGGTCACCAGCAACACCGTGAAGCCGTGCTGCTGCCAGAGCCGTTCGATCAACTGCTGCATTTCAATTCGGGTCAGGGCATCCAGCGCGCCCAAGGGTTCGTCGAGCAACAGCAGGCGCGGCTGATGAATCAACGCACGGGCCAACGCCACGCGTTGCTTCTGTCCACCGGACAGCGCGGCCGGCCACTCGTTGGCGCGGTCGGCCAGGCCCACAGCGTCCAATGCTTCAAGCGCTTGCGGCCGCCAGTTGCCCTTGAGGCCCAGACCGACGTTGTCGATGATCTTTTTCCATGGCAGCAAACGCGCTTCCTGGAACATCAGCCGGGTGTCTTCCCGCGCCTCGCTCAGTGGCGCGGCACCGGCGAGCAGCTCACCACCGGTGGGTTGGTCGAGACCGGCGAGCAATCGCAGCAAAGTACTTTTGCCGCAACCGCTGCGACCGACCACGGCGACAAATTGCCCCGCCGGAATGTGCAGGTCGATCTCGCGCAGTACCTGCCGTGAGCCAAAGGTTTTTTGCAGCTTGCGCACCGCCAGCGGAATCCCGCGCAGCAGGCGTGGAGGTTGCTCCGCGATCATGCCGCACCTCCCTTGGCAACCTGATACGCCGGGTGCCAGCGCAGCCACACACGCTCAAGTCCACGGGCCGCGAGGTCGGCCAGTTTGCCGAGCACCGCGTACAACAGAATCGCCAACACCACCACGTCGGTCTGCAAGAACTCCCGGGCATTCATCGCCAGATAGCCGATACCGGAACTGGCGGAGATGGTTTCCGCGACGATCAACGTCAGCCACATGAAACCCAGGGCGAAACGCACGCCGACCAGAATCGAAGGCAGCGCACCCGGCAGAATCACCTGCCAGAACAGACCGAAACCGGACAAGCCATAACTGCGTGACATCTCCACCAGCGCCGGGTCGACGTTGCGGATGCCGTGATAGGTGTTGAGATAAATCGGGAACAACGTGCCCAGCGCCACCAGGAAAATCTTCGCCGACTCGTCGATGCCGAACCACAGGATCACCAAAGGAATCAGCGCCAGATGCGGCACGTTGCGGATCATCTGCACCGAGCTGTCGAGCAAGCGTTCGCCCCATTTCGACAGGCCGGTGATAAAACCCAGGGTCAGACCGATGCCGCCACCGATGGTGAAACCCAGCGTGGCACGCCAGCCACTGATAGCCAGGTGGGTCCAGATTTCGCCGCTGCGCACCAGGTTCACGCCGGCCTCGATCACGGCAATCGGTGCCGGCAGGATCCGCGTCGACAACCAGCCCGCCGACACACTCAACTGCCACACCGCCAGCAACAACACCGGCAACGCCCAGGGCGCCAGGCTGTAGATGATTTTCTTCATGAGCGCGCCTCAGCTCTGGGACGCGGCTTTGGGCAGGATATCGTTGGCGACCATCTCGCCGAACGGGCTGACGTAACCGGCACTTTTCGGCAGTTCAGGACGCTCGACATCGAGGTGCGGGAACAGCAATTCGGCGACGCGATACGACTCCTCCAGGTGTGGATAACCGGAGAAGATAAACGTATCGATGCCCAGGTCCGCGTACTCCTTCACGCGGGCGGCCACGGTCGGACCATCGCCCACCAGTGCTGTACCGGCACCACCGCGGACCAGACCGACACCGGCCCACAGGTTGGGGCTGACTTCCAGGTTGTCGCGGCTGCCGCCATGCAATGCGGCCATGCGTTGCTGTCCGACCGAATCGAAACGCGCCAGCGAAGCCTGGGCACGAGCGATAGTCTCGTTGTCGAGATGAGAGATCAGCCGATCCGCGGCTTTCCATGCCTCATCGTTGGTTTCGCGCACGATCACGTGCAGGCGAATGCCGAAGCGCACGGTGCGTCCGAGCCTGGCGGCTTTGGCACGGACCTGTTCGATTTTTTCCGCAACGGCGGCCGGTGGTTCGCCCCAGGTCAGGACCATTTCCACCTGTTCGGCGGCCAGATCCTGTGCGGCTTCCGAAGAACCGCCGAAGTACAGCGGCGGACGCGGTTGCTGGATCGGCGGATAGAGCAGTTTCGCGCCCTTCACGCTGATGTGCTGGCCGTCGTAATCGACGGTTTCACCTTCCAGCACGCGGCGCCAGATACGGGTGAATTCCACCGAGGCCTGATAACGTTCTTCGTGGCTGAGGAACAGGCCATCACCGGCCAACTCTTCCGGATCACCACCGGTTACCAGATTGAACAACGCCCGTCCGCCGGACAGTCGATCCAGGGTCGCAGCCTGCCGCGCCGCTACCGTCGGGGAAATGATCCCGGGGCGCAGGGCGACAAGGAATTTCAAGCGTTGGGTCACCGGAATCAGCGATGCCGCCACCAGCCATGAGTCTTCGCAGGAACGCCCGGTCGGAATCAGCACCCCGCCAAAACCCAAGCGGTCAGCGGCTTGCGCGACTTGTTGCAGGTAACCGTGATCGACGGCGCGTGCGCCTTCGGCGGTGCCAAGGTAATGGCCGTCGCCGTGGGTAGGCAGGAACCAGAAGATATTGAGGCTCATGGAGTGGTCTCCTTGGGGAATCGAATTATTGGGCTTTGGCAACAGTGGCCGGCGGCGTCCAGATCACGTCTTTGATGCTCAACGGCTTGGGAATCAGCTTGAGTTGGTAGAAGCTGTCGGCGATTTTCTGCTGTGCCGCGACCACTTCCGGGGTGAGGAGCAGCGCGCCGTAGCCCTGGCGTTTCACCGCGGTCAGGGTGATATCCGCCGGCAGGCCGAGCAGTGGCGACACCTGTTCAGTCACCTCCTGGGGATTGGCCCTGGACCACTCGCCGACCGCGCGCACTTCTTCCACCAGGGTCTTGATCACCTCGGGATTGTTTTGCGCGTAAGGTTTGGTCGCCAGGTAGAACTGGTGGTTGTCGACGATGCCCTGGCCATCGCGCAGGGTGCGCGCTTGCAGTTGCTGTTCGGCGGCGGCCTGGTAGGGGTCCCAGATCACCCAGGCATCGACGCTGCCTCGCTCGAACGCGGCGCGGGCATCGGCCGGCGGCAGGAAGACGGTCTGGATGTCGGTGTATTTGAGGCCGGCGTCTTCCAGTGCACGCACCAGCAGGTAGTGCACGTTGGAGCCCTTGTTGAGCACGACTTTCTTGCCCTTGAGCTCGGCTACAGATTTGATCGGCGAGTCCTTCGGCACCAGGATCGCTTCGCTGTGTGGCGCTGGCGGTTCATAGGCGACGTAGAGCAGATCTGCGCCAGCCGCTTGAGCGAACACTGGCGGTGTTTCGCCGGTAACGCCGAAGTCGATGGAGCCGACGTTCAGGCCTTCAAGCAGTTGCGGGCCACCGGGGAACTCAGTCCATTGCACGTCCACGCCTTGGGCGGCGAGACGTTTTTCCAGGGTGCCTTTGGCTTTGAGCAGCACCAGAGTGCCGTACTTTTGATAGCCAATGCGTAATACGCCTTCCTGGGTAGAAAGCGCCTGAGCTTGAGTAATAACGCCGAAGGCGGCCGCAGCAAACAGAGCGACCAGACCACGACGCAAAATGACAGGGCGCATGGCGCTCTCCTTTTTGCAGTTGGGTTTTGGCTGCACCTGCTTGCCCGTTGGCGGGCGAGTAAGGCCAGTACTTCAATTTTTCGGTGAGGGTTAAATGCTCCAGCGAGCACTCAGCAAACGATCATTCAACAGGTTCGGATCGAGCGGCTTTGGCCGTCGTGCCATGGCGCTGAAAAACAGCTCCAGCGATTCATTCAGCCGTTGCTCCAGCTCCGGCGCCAACTGTGCCATGGCGCTGCCTTCGCCGTAAGCGATCTGACTGTCGACGGCGAAAATCCCTTGCAGCATTTCCTGGGCTTTCAATGCCGACAGTACCGGCTTGAGCGCGTAATCCACCGCCAGCATGTGGGCGATGCTGCCGCCAGTGGCCATCGGCAGAACCACCTTGTGGCTCAAGGCGCGTTCGGGCAGCAGATCCAGAACGACTTTCAGCGCTCCGGAAAACGATGCCTTGTAAACCGGTGTGGCGATCAGCAGGCCATCGGCGTTTTCAATCTGTTGCAGCAGGTCGATCACCTTGGGGCTGTCGAAGCGTGCGTGCAGCAAGTCCTCGGCCGGGAAGTCCCGCACCTGATAACTCACCACTTCCACGCCCTGTCCTTGTAACCAACGCTGGGAGCGGTCCAGCAGCACCCCGGAACGAGAGCGCTGACTGGGACTGCCACCGAGTGAGACAACCAACATTCAAACGATTCCTTGCACGGTGTTGGCGATTCGCGGTTTGCGATCTCGCTTCGATGGAGTGACCTTAGCAGCTGATTTATATATCTATAAATCATATTTATTCATTTAGTTATTCGTTAAGGAAATATACAAACAGACTTCTTCCGGGCAAAAAAACAGGCCGTCGAAACGGCCTGAAATCCCCTGCTTTGTGGGTGCCTTTAACTGTGAAAGCTGTGGTGTCTGATCTGGCGCCTTCGCGAGCAAGCCCGCTCCCACAGGGGGGTACGCGATCAACTGTGGGAGCGGGCTTGCTCGCGAAGGCGGCATCAGCCACACCGCAAATATTGATGACTCACCGATTCGGCTGCGGCGTCAGGCGCAAATACGGTTTAACCGCCCGATAGCCCTTGGGAAAGCGCTGTTTGATTTCATCCTCATCCTTGAGCGACGGCACGATCACCACCTCATCACCGTCCTGCCAGTTGGCCGGTGTGGCCACCTTGTAGTTGTCGGTGAGTTGCAGCGAGTCGATCACTCGCAGGATTTCGTGGAAGTTGCGGCCGGTGCTCGCCGGGTAGGTAATCGTCAGCCGGACCTTTTTGTTCGGATCAATCACGAACAGCGAGCGCACGGTCAGGGTGTCGTTGGCGTTGGGGTGGATCAGGTCGTAGAGGTCCGAGACCTTGCGGTCGGCGTCATCCAGGATCGGGAAGTTGACCACGGTGCCCTGGGTTTCGTTGATGTCCTCGATCCACTTGTGGTGCGACTCCACCGGGTCCACCGACAACGCGATGGCCTTGACTCCACGCTGGGCGAACTCATCCTTGAGCCTGGCGGTGAAGCCCAATTCAGTAGTGCATACCGGTGTGAAATCCGCCGGATGGGAAAACAGCACGCCCCAGCTATCGCCCAGCCACTGATGGAAACGAATGGTGCCGGCGCTGGAGTTCTGTTCGAAATCGGGGGCGATATCGCCAAGTCTGAGACCCATGGTGCTGCTCCTTGTGAGTGCTTGATGGGTTCAACTGTGCCTGTGTTTTTTATCTATTAAAAAGAATAAATATCGATTTATTTAGATCATTAAGAAATATTAAAGATCTGTTCACTGGACGTGCACGCACAACCCGCCGAACATCGGCCACAAGGTTCGAGAAGGCCTTGAGTTGCTGCAAAGAGGGAACTTCAGGACGGGATTACGGGGGTGAACCCGTCCTGGAAATGCAAAAGCCCCGCCCGGTGCAATACCGGGCGGGGCTTTTTTGTCTTGGTTACGCGAACGCTATTACAACAGCGGGATCGAGTAGCTGACGATCAGGCGGTTTTCATCCTGCGAACGGGTGTTCGGCAGGTCGGTGCGCCAGGTAGCGTTTTTCCACGCCAGCCCCAGGTTTTTCAGCGGACCTTCCTGAACGACGTAAGCCACGCTCAGATCGCGCTCCCACTCGGAAGCACCATTGGCCGCCTCGCCACCCTTGGCGTTAACGGTATCGATACTGTCACCGTGCAGGTACACCAGACCCGCGGTCAGGCCAGGTACGCCGACCTTGGCGAAGTCGAACGCGTAGCGTGCTTGCCAGGTTTTCTCGCCGGCACGGCCGAACTTCTGGATTTGCGAATCGGTGATGGTGTAGTTCGACGAACCGTCACCCTGGTTCAGCCAAGGGAAGTCACTGCTGCCGTTGCTGACCTGGTAACCGCCACCGAAGGTATGACCGGCAACCGAATACAGGAACAGGCCGCTGTACAGGTTGTTGTCGACCTTGCCTTTACCGTTTGGCGCGTTGTAGTTGCCGGTGGTGAAGAACAGAGGGTCGTGACCGTTGGCACCATCATCAGAGCTGTTGAAATAACGGAAATCCGACTTCAACACGCCCGGGCCGATTGCCCAGTTGTGCACCAGACCCAGGAAGTGTTGCTTGTAGAACTCTTCCAGGTTGCCGTAGTAGTACTGGGCCGTCAGGTCCTTGGTGATTTTGTAGTCACCACCGGCGTAGATGAACTTGTTGCTGTCGCGGAACTTGGTGCCGCGAGTGTTCGCACCGGAAATCGACATCTGCTCGTTGTTGCTGGAGTTACGGCCTTTAACGGCTTCGATCTGACCACCGACCAGCGACAGGTCCTTGATCTCGGCGGAAGTGATCTGGCCACCCTGCCAGGTTTGCGGCAGCAGGCGGCCGTCGTTGGTCACAATCACCGGGTTTTTCGGCTGCAGGGTGCCGAGCTTCAGTTCGGTCTGGGAAACCTTGGCCTTGGCAGTCAGGCCCAGGCTGGAGAAATCATCAACCGCCTCGCCGTTGGATTTGCTCGGGAAAACCGTGCCGCCGTAAGAGGTCGCCGTGGCGCCGTTGGTGCCGCCGCCCGAATCCAGCTTGACGCCCAGCAAACCGATGGCATCGATACCGAAGCCGACGGTGCCTTGGGTGTAACCGGAGATGAAACGCAGATCGAAGCCCTGGCCCCATTCTTCGTTTTTGTTGGCACCGGCACCGTCACGGTTGTCGGTATTGATGTAGAAGTTGCGCAGCCCCAATGTTGCCTTGCTGTCTTCGATAAAACCCGCGGCGCTTGCCTGCTGGGTCAAAACCCCTACGGCCACAGCGATGGCCAAGGTGGACTTGTTCATGTTTCGCTCCTCTCGTTTCTAATTCTTGTGTTCCTGGTCCTGGATCTAATGCCCGGGATCCTAAACGCATAAATTCGCGGCAAACCGTCTGAGCCGGTCGTTTGGCGGGCCGCAGGATACATGGCCTTAAAGCCAAAAAGAATTTTTTAGTATTTTTTAATATCGACTTGGAATATGACTTCCCACGACAGATCCGAGGTATCGGCGGTAAGGCCAATTCCTGAACCTGATCAATTGTCGAGGGACGAAATTGCCAAATCCGAGCTCAGGGAAGAGTGTCGGACAGGCGCACTTTAAGCGGGATGGCTAAAAACCAAAAAGAATAAAAAAGAAATAGCATCTTTGTTTGTGGAATATAAAACTCGGCACGAAAAAAAGCCCCGCCAACCGACGGGGCTTTTTCTGACGGCTATTACATGAAGCTGTAGGTGTAGTTGAAGATCAGACGGGTCTGGTCTTGGTCAAGGGTGCTGGTGTTGCCACGGTAGGTACCGTGACGCAGCGTCGTGCCAAACCCTTTCAGTGCGCCCGTTTGAATCACGTAATCAATACGCGCGTCGGTCTCGTGCTCACTCAGGTCTTTACCAACACCGTTGGTAGCCTTGATGTCCTGGCCATTCAAGTAAGCAATCGAAGCTTTCAAGCCAGGCACGCCCAGGGAGGCGAAGTCATAGGAGTACTGACCGTACGTGGTGTTTTCACCGGCACGGATAAAGCTGCCAACCGTGGCGTCGGTAAACGAGTAGAAGCTCGCGCCGCCGGCACCTTCAGGATTACCGTTGCTATCGACAAGGTTGCCTTGGTTCAGGAAAACGAAGCCGCCGTCATCGTTGACACGCTGATGCCCGATCAGGAACGCGTTGCCACCCAGGGTATAGGTGAACGTGGCGCTCCAGGTCTTGTTATCGACCACGCCCTTTTCTTTGGCAAAGCCATTGTTGTTGTTGAATTGGAAGCCAGGGTCGCCATTCTTGCCGTCGGAGCTGCTATCGAAATAACGGATATCGGTCTTGAACGACTGATTGGCCGCGATTGGGTAAACGTGCACCAGGCCGAGGAAGTTCTGCTTGTAGAAGTCTTCCAGGTTCGCATAGTAGTACTGCAGCATGAGGTCTTTGGTGACCTTCCAGTCAGCACCACCGTAGAGGAATTTGTTGCTGTCCTGAGTCGCGCCAGCCACAGACAGGCCAGTGGAGTTCGAGGAGGCGCGCCCCGACGCGTGCTCCAGCTGACCAAAGTTAAAGGTCACGTTGTCGATTTCTTTGGAGGTGATGGTGCCACCTTCAAAGGTCTGCGGCAGCAGACGGCTGTCGTTCGCGATCAGGATCGGCAGGTTAGGTGCCAGAGCGCCACCCAGGTGGGCTTCAGTTTTCGAGAAGCGCGCCTTGACGTTGCCATCCAGACGGCTCCACTCGTCGGCCGCCTCATTGCCATCGCTAGGGAAGAATGAGTTGCTGTTACCGGTCGGGTGATGCCCCTTGCCGCCATCCAGGTGGATACCGACGAGTGCCTGAGCATCGATACCGAAGCCGACAGTACCTTGGGTAAAACCGGACAGGTAGTCGAACTTCAGACCTTCAGCGGTTTCGCGCTGACGGTTGGCAGGAGTGCTCGCACCTTCACGCATATCGGCGTCGTAATACATGGTGCGAGAGCTGATGGATGCCTTGCTGTCTTCCAGGAAACCTGCGGCGCCTGCCTGCTGCGCCAAAACCCCAACGGTCACGGCCATAGCCAAGGTGGACTTGTTCATTGTGAAGCTCCTCTCGATTCTAATTCTTGTGTTCCTGGTCTCGAGTCGACGCCCGAAATCCTAAGATGCGCGATTAGCGCCAGAGCGTGACCCATAAGTCAATCGTAACCATATGTGTCTACGACCATAGTCTAACCCCCGGTTTTTTGGTCCCTGCAGGGTCATGAATTCGTCATGAACCTGAAAAGAATTACCCGATTCTTTTCTAATACCGTTTAGGAATTTAGCTCCCGACTCTCCAACTACCCCAGAATAGAGGGTTTTTCTTACAAGCTAATTCCTAATCGGTATTTGTTTTTGCTTTTTTAGATCGATTAGTTTCTGACGCAATTCGGAAACAAATCCTTTACCGAAAGGCAGCCCCATGACGACTAAACGCGCACTATCCGGATCAATTGTTACAGTTTGTGTATCGTTCGTATTTTCTTTCACCGCTCATGCAGCGAACCTCACCGTCGGCTATCAAACCGGAATCGACCCCAGCAAAGTCCCTCAGGCCGATGGCCTTTATGAAAAAACCATCGGCCAGCCCATCGACTGGCGACGCTTCAACAGCGGCCCGGAAGTGGTCACGGCGATTGCCTCCGGTGATGTGCAAATCGGCAATCTCGGCTCCAGTCCGCTGGCCGCTGCCGCCTCGCGCAACCTGCCAATTGTCGCGTTCATCGTTTCGGCCCAGATCAATGCCGCCGAAGCGCTGGTGGTGCGCAACGGCAGCGGCATTGAAAAGCCGCAAGATCTGATTGGAAAGACCATCGCCACGCCGTTCGTTTCAACCTCCCACTACAGCCTGCTTGGCGCGTTGAAGCACTGGGGCCTGGACAGTTCAAAAGTCAAAGTGGTGAACCTGCAGCCAGCGGAAATCGCGGCCGCCTGGAAACGTGGTGATATTGATGGCGCGTTTGTCTGGTCGCCTGCCTTGGGGGAGATCCGCAAGAGCGGCAAGACCTTGACCGATGCCGCGCAGGTGGGCCAATGGGGGGCACCGACCTTTGAGGTCTGGGTGGCGCGCAAGGATTACGCCGAAAAACATCCGCAGGTCGTGGCAAAGTTCGCCAGGGTCACCCTGGATTCATTCGCCGACTATGCCGCTCATAAAGACCAATGGACCGCCGATTCGCTGCCCGTGCAGAAAATCGCCAAACTGACCGGTGCCAACGCCGCGGATGTACCGGAGCTATTGGCCGGTTCCGCATTCCCGGATGCCCGGGCGCAACAGAGCACCGCGTTGCTGGACGGCGGCACGGCCAAGGCCATTGGCGAGACGGCGAAATTCTTGAGGGAACAAGGAAAGGTCGAGACGGTGCTGCCGGATTACTCGCCGTATGTCAGTGCGAGGTTTGTGCAGGAGTAATTGAAGGCTGCTGTGCGGCCCATCGCGAGCAAGCTCGCTCCCTCAGGGAGTTGTGTCGATCACAGACCCTATGTGGGAGCGAGCTTGCTCGCGATGGGAGCGCCGCGGTTACAGGGCTTTTTCGAAGATCTTCGAATTACGCTGATAGTTGTACAGCGACGCCCGCGCCGACGGCAGTCGGGCGACGCTGCTGGGTTCGAAGCCACGTTCGCGGAACCAGTGCGCGGTGCGTGTGGTGAGGACGAACAAGGTTTTCAATCCCTGAGCCCGTGCGCGGGTTTCAATACGTTCCAGCAGCTCATCGCCGCGACCGCCATGGCGGTACTCCGGATTCACCGCCAGACATGCCAGTTCACCCGCATCCGAATCGGCGATCTGATACAGCGCCGCACAGGCGATGATCATGCCTTCGCGCTCAACCACACTGAATTGCTCGATTTCGCGCTCCAGCACCTCGCGGGAACGGCGCACCAGAATGCCTTGCTCTTCCAGCGGACTGATCAAGTCCAGCAAACCACCGACGTCTTCAATGGCCGCTTCGCGCACCACTTCGAATTGCTCCTGGGCCACCAGCGTACCGCCACCGTCGCGGGTGAACAGTTCGGTCAACAGTGCGCCGTCTTCGGCGTAGCTGACGATATGGCTGCGGGCCACGCCGCCACGGCAAGCTTCGGCCGCGGCATCCAGCAATTCTGCCTGATAGTTGCTGCCCAACCGTTGCAGATGTGCAGGCACTTGCTGCGGACGCAGTTCGCGCACCAGGCGCCCGTGTTCATCGATCAGGCCCAGGTCGGCACCGAACAGCAGCAGCTTGTCCGCACCCAGGTCGATGGCCGCACGAGTGGCGACGTCTTCGCAGGCCAGGTTGAAAATCTCCCCGGTCGGCGAGTAGCCCAGCGGCGACAGCAGCACGATGGAGCGCTCGTCCAGCAGACGGTTGATGCCCTTGCGGTCGACCCGGCGCACTTCGCCGGTGTGGTGATAGTCGACGCCTTCGAGCACGCCGATCGGCCGTGCCGTCACCAGATTGCCGCTGGCCACCCGCAGGCGTGAACCCTGCATCGGCGACGAGGCCATGTCCATCGACAGGCGAGCCTCGATGGCAATGCGCAACTGGCCGACCGCGTCGATCACGCACTCCAGGGTCGCAGCATCGGTGATGCGCATGCCGTGGTGGTAATGCGGGGTCAGGCCACGGGCCGCGAGGCGCGCTTCGATTTGCGGCCGGGAACCGTGAACCAGCACCAAACGCACGCCCAGGCTGTGCAACAGCACCAGGTCGTGGACGATATTGCCGAAGTTCGGGTGTTCAACGCCGTCGCCGGGCAGCATGACGACAAAGGTGCAATCGCGGTGGGCGTTGATGTAAGGCGAAGCGTGACGAAGCCAATTGACGTATTCGGGCATGAACCTGGGCCTGTAATAAATAGCAGCCGAAAAAAAGGGCGAAACTGAAAACGCACAGCGGGCTGATGGTTATCGTCGGAACAGGCTTGGCGACACGCGCGCTCTCCTCATGAATACGGGTTTGAATACCGGCAATTTATACGGCTTGTCAGGCAAATCACAGACCCTGTGGGAGCGGGCTTGCTCGCGAAGGCGGTGTCTCAGTTAATACTGATATAGCTGACACGCCGCCTTCGCGAGCAAGCCCGCTCCCACATGGATTGCATTCAGCTGACGGTGGTCAGGCAATAGTGTTCGATCAGTTGCCTTAATAGATGCACCGTAGGCTGCAAACGTGACATTTCGAGGTATTCCCCCGGCTGGTGGGCGCAGGCGATATCACCCGGGCCAAGTACCAGCGTTTCACAGCCAAGGCGCTGAAGATAAGGCGCTTCGGTGCCGAACGCCACTGCTTCGGCGCTATGGCCGGTGAGCTTTTCGGCGAGCCGCACCAGCTCCGCATCCGCGGCCTGCTCGAAGGGCGGCACTTCCGGGAACAGCGGCGCGTAGTCGATCTTGACCTGATGCCGTTCGGCAATCGGGTTGAGCTTCTGCAGGATCTCGGCACGCAAGGCCTTGGGGTCCATGCCGGGCAACGGCCGCAAATCGAATTCCAGCGAACACTGGCCGCAGATACGATTGGGGTTGTCGCCGCCATGGATGCAGCCGAAATTCATCGTTGGGGTCGGCACGCCAAACTGTGGATTGCGGAATTCGCGCTGCCACAACAAGCGCAGGCCGCGCAGTTCACCGATGGCATCGTGCATCGCTTCCAGGGCGCTGTGGCCCAGGCGCGGGTCGGAGGAATGACCGCTCTGACCGAGGATGTCGATGCGCTCCATCATGATGCCTTTGTGCATGCGGATCGGCTTGAGCCCGGTCGGCTCGCCGATCACCGCCGCGCGTCCCAACGGCCGTCCCGCTTCGGCCAGCGCGCGGGCGCCGGACATCGAGCTTTCTTCGTCACACGTGGCGAGAATCAGCAATGGCTGTTTGAACGGTTGATCGAGCAGCGGTTTGACCGCTTCGATGGCCAGGGCGAAAAAGCCCTTCATGTCGCAACTGCCCAGACCGACCCAACGGCCGTCGACTTCGGTCAGTTTCAGCGGATCGGTCTGCCACAACGCAGCGTCGAACGGCACGGTGTCGCTGTGCCCGGCGAGCACCAGGCCACCGGGGCCGGAACCGAAACTGGCCAGCAGGTTGAACTTGCCGGGGCTGACTTGCCGGATCTCGCAGGTAAAACCCAGCTCACCGAGCCACGTCGCCAGCAGGTCGATCACCGGGCCGTTGGTTTGATCGAGACTGGGCTGGGTACAACTGACGGACGGTGTAGCGATCAGCGCAGCGAATTGTTCTTTCATCGATGGCAATGGCATCGCTGACTCCCGGCTCCCGAATTGAAGTCCATCATAGAACCAACCGGTGACAGGAATAAACCGTCGCGGCGCGGACTAACCTTGAGTCCTGTACACTGCACGACCTTGGCAGCCACACATTCCCCCGGCTGCGCTCCCGATCCTGGATTTTCCGGCCATGCAGAAAGAAACCGAAATCAAACTCCGCGTCAGCCGCGAAACCCTCGCCGCCCTGCGCGAGCACCCGTTACTGAAGAAACGCAACAAAAGTGGCTGGGAACGCCGTGAGTTGATGAACCAGTACTTCGACACGCCCGAGCGCGACCTGGCCCAGGCCAAAGTCGCCCTGCGCCTGCGCAAGGATGGCGACGAAGTGATTCAGACCCTCAAGACCCGTGGCCAGAGCGTCGCCGGTTTGTCGGTACGTAACGAGTACGACTGGAACCTGCCCAAAGCCAAGCTCGACCTGAAGAAACTCGACGGCGAATGCTGGCCCGAGGAACTGGCCGAACTTGACAAGAAAACCCTGAAGCCGATCTTCACCACCGACTTCGTCCGCGAACGCGCGGAAATCGCCTGGGGTCGCGGCAAGACCAAAGTAGTCATCGAAGCCGCGCTGGACCTGGGTCACGTCGTGGTCGGCAAGCAGAAAGAAGAAATCTGTGAGCTGGAACTGGAACTGCGCGAAGGCGAGCCGGCCGCATTGCTGGAACTGGCCGCCGAGCTGGCCGAGAAACTGGCCCTGATGCCGTGTGACATCAGCAAGGCCGAGCGTGGTTATCGCCTGTACGACGCCCACAGCTACTCGTTGAGCCTGCCGGCGCCGCAGATCACTGCCGAAACGCCGCTGGACGACGCGTTCGCCGCGCTGAGCTGGCATTTGCTGGGCAGCAGCCAGCGTCTGGCCGAACAGTATCGCTTCAACGGTCACTGGCGCCTGTTGCAGGACTGGGTGGAAAACCTCGCGGAAATGCGCGCCCTGATCAGCAGCCTCGGCCAGGCCGCTCCGCGTCAGTCGACCCACGATCTGCGTGTCGCCCTCGATGCCTTGCTGGAAGACTGGCGCCCGCTGGTCCAGGCCGGCCTGGAAGATGAAGACGTGCGCAAAGCCGCACCTGAGCAGTTCCTCGAAGAACTCGAAGACCCGCGCTGGGGCCTGTTTTCCCTGACCACCTCGCGCTGGTTGCTGGCCCGCACCTGGGCCGCCGACCGCAACACCCGTGGCAATCGCCAGGGCGCTGCGCAACTGGGCAGCTGGTTGCCGCGCCTGCTGGGCGAGGAAGCCACATCGCTGCAATTGCAGCGTTATCAGCAACAGCCGGAAGACCTGGCCGAGCAACTGCCACGCATCGAACGCATCCAGGTCTGGCTGCACCATGCGCGTAACGTGCTGGAGATCCCGGAAATGGATCGCCTGTACGGCGAGCTGAACAAACTGGCGCAACTGGCCAACGAATCGATCACCGACGAAGTCCTGGATGCGCGCAAGCAGCAGGCGATTGCGGTGTATCAGAACCGTGCCTGGAAAATGCTGCTGCGCCTGTAATACCGCTAGCGCGAGCAGCTTGCCGGGCGAAGAGGCCGGAACATCCAGCATCTATGTTGGCTGGTCCGGCACTTTCGCGGGCAAGCCCGCTCCACAAGGTTTTGCACAGTTCTCAGTGGCCGTGGCTACGGCCAACATGGGAATGCTCAACCTCCGTTGCCACAACCCCGCCGCTCACTTCCAGCCGCTGCAAAATCCCGCATTGATCGATATCCGGCCCTTCGCTGCAGCGTTGGCGCAGGTCGAGCAGTTGCGTCTGCAAGGCCAGCAAGCCATCGATCCGCGCCTTGACGTGGTGAATGTGCTCGTCGATCAGCGCGTTGACGCTTTCGCACTGGTCCTGCGGGCTGTCGCGAAACGCCAGCAGGCTACGGATTTCTTCGAGTGTCATGTCGAGGGTGCGACAGTTGCGGATGAAGGTCAGGCGCTCGGCGTGGACCTGGGTGTAGACGCGATAGTTGCCGTCGCTGCGGGCCGGTTCCGGCAGCAGGTTCTCGCGCTCGTAGTAGCGGATGGTTTCCACGGCGCAGTCCGTAAGTTTCGCCAACTCTCCAATCTTCATGACGACAATCTCCAAAACTCCAGAATCGGTGCTTGACCCTATAGTGGCTACAGGGTCTTAACTAGGCAACAGGCACTCTTATGGACGTAACCAATGAGCGATTCCCTGCACTCCCACAAACCCGGGGCTGAACATGCACACAGCCACAAGCTCAAGCCCGTGCAAAAGCATGGCCATGATGGTCATGGTGATTCCTGCTGTACAGCCAAAGCGACGACGCCAGCGATTGTAAAACTGAGCGAATCGCCGACGACCGGGGCCAGACTGAGCAACTTTCGCATTGAAGCGATGGATTGTCCGACCGAGCAGACACTGATCCAGAATAAGTTAAGCAAACTGACCGGGGTGCAGCAGCTTGAGTTCAATCTGATTAATCGAGTGCTCGGCGTGACCCACGATTTGCCCGGTATCGAGCCGATCGTAGAGGCCATCAAGTCCTTGGGCATGCAGGCCGAGCCGATGGAAACGGGCGCTGAAACCTCGACGCTGGAGCCCCGGAAAAAGCCGTGGTGGCCCTTGGCGCTGTCCGGTGTGGGTGCATTGCTGGCAGAAGTTATCCACTTCAGCGGTTCCGCACCGAACTGGGTGGTGGCGGCTATCGCACTGGTTTCGATCCTCAGCGGTGGCCTCGGTACCTACAAAAAAGGCTGGATCGCCCTTAAAAACCGCAACCTGAACATCAACGCGCTGATGAGCATCGCGGTGACCGGTGCGGTGCTGATCGGCCAGTGGCCGGAAGCGGCAATGGTGATGTTCCTGTTCACCGTGGCCGAGTTGATCGAAGCCAGATCCCTCGACCGCGCGCGCAATGCCATCGGCGGTCTGATGCAGATGACTCCGGACACGGCAACGGTGTTGCAGGCTGACGGCAGCTGGCTGGAACTGGATGTCAAAACCATTGGGCTCGGCGCGCGGGTACGGGTCCGTCCCGGTGAACGCATCGGCCTGGACGGCGAAGTGCTGTCCGGCCGGTCGACCATCGATCAGGCGCCGATTACCGGTGAAAGTCTGCCGGTGGAAAAGTCCGTCGGCGACAAAGTATTCGCCGGCACCATCAATCAGGCCGGGTCCCTGGAGTACGTGGTGACCGCCGCGGCAGATAACTCGACCCTGGCCCGCATCATCCACGCCGTCGAACAGGCCCAGGGTGCGCGGGCGCCGACCCAGCGCTTCGTCGATCAATTCTCGAAAATCTACACCCCGGTGGTGTTCGTCCTGGCCCTGGCGGTGGCGATCATCCCGCCGCTGTTCATGGGCGCTGTGTGGTTCGACTGGATCTACCGCGCGCTGGTGTTGCTGGTGGTGGCTTGTCCATGTGCACTGGTGATTTCCACCCCGGTGACCATCGTCAGCGGTCTGGCGGCGGCGGCGCGCAAGGGCATTCTGGTCAAGGGCGGCGTGTACCTGGAAGGCGGGTACAAGCTGGATTACCTGGCTCTCGATAAAACCGGGACGATCACCCACGGCAAACCGGTGCAGACCGATTACCTGTCCCTCGACCCGACCGCTGATGCCACGGCCCCGGCAATTGCCGCTGCGCTGGCCGGGCGCTCGGATCACCCGGTTTCCATGGCCATCGCCAAAGCGGCTGTGGATAAACAAACCACGACGCTGATTGTGGATAACTTCGCAGCGCTGGGTGGGCGCGGTGTGCGCGGCGAGATCAACGGCCAGCTCTACCATTTGGGTAACCATCGTCTGGTGGAGGATCTGGGCCTGTGCTCGCCGGCGCTGGAAGAAAAACTGTTTGCCCTGGAAAAGCAGGGCAAGTCGGTGGTGCTGCTGCTTGATTCGTCCGGCCCATTGGCGCTGTTCGCCGTCGCCGATACGGTAAAAGCGTCCAGCCGCGAAGCCATCCGGCAACTGCATGACCTGGGCATCAAAACCCTGATGCTCACCGGTGACAACGTCCACACCGCCCAAGCCATTGCTGCGCAAGTCGGCATCGACGAGGCCAAGGGCGACCTGTTGCCAGGTGACAAACTGCAGGCTATCGAGGCTCTTTATGGCCAAGGGCATCGGGTTGGCATGGTCGGGGACGGCATCAACGACGCGCCTGCGCTGGCGCGTTCCGAGATCGGTTTTGCGATGGCCGCCGCAGGCACCGATACCGCTATCGAAACTGCAGATGTCGCCCTGATGGACGACGATCTACGCAAAATCCCGGCATTCATTCGCCTGTCGCGGCAGACGTCGAGCATCCTCAAACAAAACATTGCCCTGGCTTTGGTCATCAAGGCGATCTTTCTTGGGGTAACCTTCGCCGGGCTCGCTACCATGTGGATGGCAGTGTTCGCCGACATGGGCGTGAGTCTGTTGGTGGTGTTCAACGGTTTGCGCCTGCTGCGCAAATAAAGGATGAGGGACGGTTGTGCTGAGTGCCGAGCTGAAGGCGTTTTACATGGTGGCCCGCCTGGGCAGCATTACCCAGGCTGCAAAAAAGCTCGGCCTGAGCCAGCCGACGGTGACGACACAGATCCGCAACCTCGAAAGCCAGTATGCAGTCGAACTGTTCTACCGTGGCGGCCGGCGTCTCAGCGTCAGCGAGGAGGGCGCGCGGCTGCTGCCGATGGTCAAGGTGTTGATGCAGCAGGAAGCCGACATTGAGTTTTTCCTGCGCAACTGCGGCCAGGTCCAGGGCACATTGCGCATTGCCGCCACGGCGCCGTATTACATCCTCGACCTGGTGAAGACCTTCCGTGAACGCCTGCCGCAAGTGGAAGTGTCGGTCGAGATCGGCAACTCCCAACAGGTGCTTGAAGCGCTGGAAGATTATCGGGTCGATGTCGCGGCGTCGTCGCAATTGCTCGATGACGCGCGGCTGGTCCGCCGGGTGCTCGGTAGCGATCCACTGGTGCTGGCGGTGCATCGCAATCACCCGCTGGCGGTTCACGATCATGTGCCGCTCGGCGCCTTGGCCGGACATACCTTGCTGATGCGCGAACCGGGCTCGACCACACGTCGCCTGACCGAAGAGTTGCTGGCCAGTGCCGGCGTGTGTTTCGGCCCGCTGCTGGAGATCGGCAGTCGCGAATCGATCCGCGAGGCGGTGCTGCGTAACATCGGTATCAGCATCATTGCCCGCCAGGAAGTGCCCCATGATCCGCAATTGCGGGTGCTGACCATCGAGAATGCGCCGCAGATTCCCGAGTACCTGTACTGCCTCAAGGAGCGCAAAGGCGCGCGGCTGCCGGCGGCGTTTCTGGGGTTGGCGCAGGAAATGGCCCCGGCCTGATTTTTGTGGTGCCTGTGATGACCTCGCTCCCACAGGGGATCGCGATCAACTGTGGGAGCGGGCTTGCTCGCGAAGGCGCCAGATCAAACAACACAGAGCCTGAAGGCTGAACCAAAAATCCTGAATACCACTATCGGCAGTTTTTGCCTTACTGCCACATGACGGACTCATTACAACCCTAGGATGGCCCCATCTGCTAGATGAGGTCCGTCCATGAACAACTCGATCGCAACTGCCCTGACCAACCCCGGCGCACCGATGAAAGTGCGCGGCGTACAGAAACGTTTTGGCGCCTTCACGGCGCTGGATAACGTTTCCCTCGACGTGGCGGCCGGTGAGCTGGTGTGTCTGCTCGGCCCGTCGGGCTGTGGCAAAACCACCTTGCTGCGCTGCATCGCCGGTCTGGAGAAGCAGGACAGCGGCGAGTTGTACCTGGGCGATCGTGATGTTTCCCACCTGGCGCCCCAGGCGCGGGACTACGGCATTCTGTTCCAGTCCTACGCGTTGTTCCCCAATCTCACCGTCGAAGCGAATATCGCCTACGGCCTCGCCGGCAGTGGTCGCGACGAAGTGCGCCGTCGGGTCGGTCAGATGCTGGAACTGGTTGGCCTGACCGGCAGCGAGAAAAAATACCCGGGCCAGTTGTCCGGCGGTCAGCAGCAACGGGTGGCACTGGCCCGCGCCCTGGCGCCCGCGCCTTCGTTGTTGCTGCTGGACGAACCGATGTCGGCCCTCGATGCCCGGGTGCGCGAGCATCTGTGCACCGAACTGCGCCAACTGCAACGCAACCTCGGCATTACCACCCTGATGGTCACCCACAATCAGGACGAGGCCATGCTGATGGCCGACCGCATCGCCGTGATGAACAACGGTAAGGTCGAGCAGTACGCCACGCCGCAGGAAATCTACAACCGCCCGGCCACACCATTCGTGGCGGAGTTCGTCGGCCAGGGCAACTGGTTGCCGTTCCATAGCGGCAGCGACAGCCACGCCCAGGTCGGGGGGATGAACATGCGCCTGGCCAATGGCTGCGCTAAAACCTCGTCCGGCCGTTTGTTCTGCCGTCCGGAAGCGATCAACGTCAACCCGCTGGTGCACGAGGAAAACCTGTTCCCGGCCAAGGTTCGTGAAATCACCTTCCTCGGCAACCGCTGCCGCATGAGCTTCGAGCTCGATCAATTGCCGGGCCATGCGCTGTTGGCGGAGCTGGCACCGGAAGCCATGCCGCGCCTGGGCGCCCGGCAGATCATGGTCGCCTTGCCGCCGCGCAGCCTGCAGGTGTTTGCCTGATGAGCGCGAACATCGCGCTGCCGCTGCCGCAAAAGCAGGTTCGGCAGACCAGCCGCGCCGAGATCGGTGACCGGTTGTTCGTGGTCGGCGGCAAAGTCCTCCTGCTGGTGTTGTTGGGCGTTGCCGTTTTGATGCCGTTGCTGGCGATCTTCTGGCGTGGTTTCAGTGCGGAAGCCGGGCAGGGCGGTGGCTGGGTCGCCGCCAAAGAACTAGTGACCAGCGAAAACTTCCACTGGTTGCTCGGTAACAGCCTGAAGGTTTCCCTCAGTGTCGCGGCCATTGTCGTACCGCTGGCCTATCTGTTTGCCTACGCCCTGCAACGCACCCTGATTCCGGCAAAAGGCATTTGGCGTGGCATCTCGCTGCTGCCTTTGATGGCGCCATCGATGCTGCCGGGCATTGCGCTGGTTTACCTGTTCGGCAACCAGGGCATGTTGCGTGGCTTGCTCTCGGACAACATCTACGGCTTCTGGGGCATTGTGCTCGGCGAAGTCATCTACACCTTCCCGCACGCCTTGATGATTCTGCTGTCGGCCCTGTCCCTGGCCGATGCGCGACTGTTCGACGCGGCCTCCAGCATGGGCGCCAGTCCCGCGAAAGCCTTTCGCAGCATTACCTGGCCGGCAACCCGTCAGGCCGTGTTCGCCGCGTTCTGCCTGGTGTTCACCCTGACCATCACCGATTTCGGTGTGCCGGTGGTGGTCGGTGGCGACTATCAAGTGCTGGCGCTGGAGGCCTACAAGGCTGTGGTGGGGCAACAGCAATTCGGTCGTGGTGCCTTGATCGGCATGGTGTTGCTGCTGCCCGCGCTGTTCAGCTTCGGGGTCGATGCCTGGTTGCGTCGGCGTCACGGCGACGCCATGAGCGGTCGTGCCCAGGTGTTCGAGCCTGCGTCATCGAAACTGCGCGACGGTTGCTACCTGGCCATCGTCCTGTTGATCAGCGCCGCGTTGTTGCTGGTGTTCGGCATGGCGGTGTTCTCGTCCCTGGTGAAGTTCTGGCCGTACAACCTGTCGCTGTCGCTCAACCATTACCAGTTCGACGACACCGCCGGCGGTGGCTGGCTGGCCTACGGCAACAGCCTGAAGATGGCTTTGGGCACGGCGTTGATCGGCAGCCTGCTGATCTTCACCGGTGCCTACCTGATGGAGAAAACCAAGGGGCAGCGCGGCCTGAACCTGACCTTGCGCATGCTCAGCTTCGTACCGATGGCGGTGCCGGGCCTGGTACTGGGGTTGGGTTACGTCTTCTTCTTCAACCTCACCGGCAACCCGCTGCACGTGCTCTACGGCACGATGACCCTGCTGATCGTCTGCACCATCGCTCACTATTTGACCACCGCGCAAATGACCGCCACCACCGCGCTGCGTCAGCTCGATGCCGAGTTCGAAGCGGCCGCGTTGTCGCTCAAGGCGCCGTTGTACCGCCACTACCTGCGCGTCACCGTGCCGATTTGCCTGCCGGCGTTGCTGGACATCGTGCGCTACCTGTTCGTCTCGGCCATGACCACCGTCTCGGCGGCGATCTTCCTCTACAGCCCCGACACCATCCTCGCGGCGGTGGCGGTGCTGAACATGGACGACGCCGGCAACGTCGGCGGCGCGGCAGCGATGTCGACCCTGATTCTGTTCACCTCGGCGGGCGTGTCCCTGCTGCTGGCCTGGGCTTCGCGCGGTTTGCTGCGCCGCTCCCAGGCCTGGCGGCAGACCGCGCCCGGTCACTGAATCCCTTCTCCTCAAACCGAAAGCACCCACTCAACTCAACAACAGGAAAAGATCATGTTCAAGCCTATGGCCCTGGCCGCTGCTGTCCTCACCGCTTTCAGCCTGAACGCTTATGCGGCGAAAACCGAGTTGACGGTGTACACCGCTCTCGAAGCTGAACAGCTGACCGCCTACAAGGCCGCGTTTGAAAAGACCAACCCGGACGTCGAAATCAAATGGGTGCGCGATTCCACCGGCATCATCACCGCCAAGCTGCTGGCCGAAAAAGAACGCCCGCAGGCTGACGCCGTATGGGGCCTGGCCGCTTCCAGCCTGGCGATCCTCGATCAGCAAGGCATGCTGCAAAGCTACGCACCGAAGGATCTGGGCAAGATCGGCGGCAACTACCGCGACGCCGCCAACCCGCCAGCCTGGGTCGGCATGGACGTCTGGGCCGCGACCATTTGCTTCAACACTGTCGAAGCCGAAAAACAGGGCCTGACCAAGCCAGTGAGCTGGCAAGACCTGACCAAGCCTGAGTACAAAGGCAAGATCGTCATGCCGAACCCGGCATCCTCCGGCACTGGTTTCCTCGACGTCAGCGCCTGGCTGCAAACCTTCGGCGAGAAGCAGGGCTGGGCGTACATGGACGGCCTGCACCAGAACATCGGCCAGTACGTTCACTCCGGTTCCAAGCCTTGCAAACTGGCGGCTGCTGGCGAATTCCCGATCGGTATTTCCTTCGAGTACCCGGCCGTTCAACTCAAGCGTAAAGGCGCGCCGCTGGACATTATCCTGCCGAAGGAAGGCCTGGGCTGGGAGATCGAAGCGACTGCCGTGATCAAGGGCACTGCCCACGAAGAAGCCGCGAAGAAACTGGCTGACTTCTCCGCCAGCCCCGAGGCGATGGAACTCTACAAAGAAAACTTCGCCGTGCTCGCCCAGCCTGGCATCGCCAAGCCACAGACCGAACTGCCGGCCGACTACGAGCAGCGCCTGATCAAGAACGACTTCGCCTGGGCTTCGAAGAACCGCGACGAAATCCTGACTGAATGGCGCAAGCGCTATGACGGCAAGTCCGAGAAAGTGGCGGCCAAGTAAGATCTTCATCGGCTGAAAGGGCCTCTTCGCGAGCAAGCCCGCTCCCACAGGGAAATGCATTCCAATGTGGGAGCGGGCTTGCTCGCGAAAGCGGTTTCAAATTCAGGACAAGACTTCATGACACAACACAACGACATGCTGATCGTCGGCGCCGGCATCCTGGGTTTGTCTCACGCGTATGCCGCGGCCAAACGCGGTCTGAAGGTCACGGTTTTCGAGCGCACCGAAACGCCTGTCGGCGCTTCGGTGCGTAACTTTGGCCAGGCGCTGGTCACCGGCCAACCGCCGGGACCGATGCTGGAACTGGCCCGCGCCAGTCGCGGAATCTGGGGCGATTGGGCGCAGCTCGCCGGCCTGCAACTCAAGCGCAATGGCTCGTACCTGTTCGCCCGCACCGAGGCGGAAGAACAACTGCTGGAAGCCTTCTGCGATGGCCGCGCGGTGGAGCACGGTTACCGCGTCGACCTGCTGCGCGGTGCCGCCCTGCGCGATTTGTATGGCGGCCAGTTCCGCCATCATCGCGCTGCGTTGCACGGCATGGATGACCAGCAGCTATATTCCCGCGAAGCGATTCCGGCGCTGATTGACTTCCTGCGTCGCGACCTGGGCGTCAAGTTTCACTTTTCCACCCTGGTGCGTGACATCGAGCCGGGCCGCCTGCACAGCACCGCCGGCAGCTTCAGTGCCGAGCAGATCATCGTCTGTTCGGGCCATGATTATCAGACCTTGCTGGCTGAGCAGATCGCCGAACTCGACCCGCAAATCTGCCGCCTGCAAATGCTCCGCGCCCGACCGCACATTAACCTCAACCTGCAACACGCGTTGCTCACCGGCTTGAGTTGCGTGCACTACGGCGCCTTCGCCGATTTGCCGGAGGCCGCGGCGGTGCAGGCAGAAATTCTGCAGTACGCGCCGCATCTGCACGAAAACGGCATTCACCTGCTGATCAGCCCGACACCGTATGGCGAGTTGATCATTGGCGATTCGCACCATTACGGCAGCGATCCGTCGCCCTTCAATGCCGAGCAGGTCGATGACTGGATGATCGAACTGGCCGAACAGGCCCTGGGCTGCAAGGTGCAAGTGGTCGAACGCTGGCAGGGTGTCTATGGTTCACGGGGGCCGGGACCGTTCTCGTTCCTGCGCCCGGCAAAAGGCCTGAGTGTGGCGTTGATGCACACTGGCGTTGGCATGAGCGTCGGCCCGGCAATGGCCGAACGCAACGTGGCCACGGTATTGGAGGAAATCTGATGGAACGCAATGCACGAGTGATTGCCGAGGTGTTCGGTTTGTACGAGCGCTTTGGCGACAGCGACTACATCGGCGAGCCGGTGTCGCAGATCGAGCACATGTCCCAGGCGGCGGAGCTGGCCATGGCCGAAGGCTTCGACGATGAAGTGGTGCTGGCGGCGTTCTTTCATGACATCGGGCATATCTGCGCCGAAAGTGCGGAGAACATGGGCGGCTTCGGAGTGGTCAGCCATGAGCGCCTCGGTGCCGATTACCTGCGCCGCGCCGGCTTCAGCGAACGTATGGCACGACTGGTCGAATACCACGTGCAGGCCAAACGTTATCTGACGCTCAAGGAGCCGGGGTACTACGATCGCCTGAGCGAGGCCAGCCGCCGGACCCTGGAGTATCAGGGCGGGGTGATGACGGCTGAAGAGGCTGAGGCGTCAGTTCAGGCAAAGCAAGTGTTCCTGCCTCTACAGCTGTTGTGCCAGAGCCTCTATCTGCTCCTGTCGTTCCGCCTGATTCAACTTGGGATGAGGATTGAGCGACGACCACTGCGGATGCGCCCGCGCCTTGTTCAGGGCTTCGGGCAGTTTGCCTTCGCGCCAGGTCTTGTCCTGAGGCGTGGCGACTTGAATGCTGTCCATCGCCGCGTGCCCGCGGGCGTTCAAGGCGTGCAGCAGTTGTCGCTGGCGCAGCGCCAACAGCCGCAGCACATTGTCATCGACGGTCAGTTCGCGCTGGCCCTTGATCTTGCCCAGCAAGCGGCTGCCATAACTGCGCGCCGTTTGCACCGCGCCGCCAGCGATGGCACCGGCCAGTGCGGCCGCACCGAGGGTAATGCCACCGACCAGCAGATCGACTCCGGCTCCGGCAGCGGCCCCCGCAGCAATACCACCACCGACGCGCACGCCCAATTGCTTGAGGGTTTCCGGGTTGAACAAATCGTCGCCCCAGCGGCCATCGAGCAGCGGCAAATCACTGGCCGCCGCATCCTGGGGACGGAAGGCATAGAGCTTGAGCAAGGCTTCGACGCAGCGCTGTTCACGTTGGCGCACAGCTTTGCGCAGTTCGCTGATCGCGTGCTGTTCCTGTTCGGCATCGCTGGCCACGCTGCGCCGGCAGGCCGCGCAATCAATCAACAATTCGGCAATTAGTCGCGCGGCACTCTGCTGACGTGCCAGGCGTTGCGCCTGTTGATCGGCAATCAACCGCTCCAGTTGCGGGCGGGCATGTTCTAGCAACAGCGCGAGACTTTCATAGAGTCGACGCTCGCCATCCTCGGGCGGGGCAACGCTGTCGAACCGCACCAACGCATGTAAACCAAGACGCGCCAAGGCTTCACGCCACGCCGGTTCGCGTTGGTTGGCACTGCTGACAAAATTCAGCACCGGCAGCAGCGGTTTGCCACAACCGGCCAGCACTTCCAGTTCGTCACGGTACTTGGCCAGCACCGGTTCGCGGGCGTCGATCACGTAGAGACCGGCATCGCAGGTCAACAATTGCCGCAGCACCTTGGCCTCCTGTTCGAAGCGCTGGCGTGCTTCGCTGCTCTCCAGGAATCGAGCCAGCCGCGCCGGGCCGTCGAGGCGTTCGCCGGGACGCTCCAGGCGTTCGAGGTAATCGAGCAGGGCGATGGCGTCTTCCAGGCCAGGAGTGTCGTAGAGGTCGAGCAGCGGCTCGCCGTCCACCGACAGCCGTGCGCCCTCGACATGCCGCGTGGTGCTGGGGCGATGGGACACTTCACCGAAGCCGACGTCGCGAGTCAGGGTGCGCAGCAACGAAGTCTTGCCGGCATTGGTGTGGCCGACCACGGCGAGTTTCAGAGGCTGCTTCCAGGTGTCAGTCATGACCCGTCTCCAGCCAGTTCATCGGTGCGCAATCGGCAAACGGCAGCTCAAGCTGTTGCAGCGCCACGTGCCAGTCGCCCAGGCGTTCGGCGTCCAGCGCTTCACCGGGGGGCGCCTGCAACAACCACACGCGGGTAGCGCTGGCGCTGCGGGCCAGTTCGGCAATCAAGGCCAGGCTGCCGCGATCCGGCGAGCGCCGCGGATCGCAGGCGATGGCCAGGCGCGCCGGAGGGAAACGGCTCAATTGTTCGAGGAGTTTGTGCCGCGATTCGCGACTGTCGAGGATGCCGGCGTTACTCACGTTTTTCGGCAAATGCGGTGGCCACGGGCGCTGGTCGTCCAGCTCAATGGCGACCAACAGCGCGCCGTCGCTTTGCTGCTCGGTGACACCGCTTTCCACGCGATGCAGTTGTTCTGGAGCGGCATCGCTGACGCCGAGACGCTCGCTGGTGGGCATCAAGCGTTCGCGCAATTGCGCGTAGCCGGGCAGATTCAAGTCCAGGCGCAGCGCCGTTTGACCCGTCTTCCAGCGCCACAGGCAAAACAGCGCGAGCAACAGGCGCGGCACCACGCCGTAAACCAACAGCACACCGACCAGCCACGCGGCCCAGGCCTGTCGGGCGCTTTCGATGTTCAGTGCCGCATCGCCGCTGGCGCGGATCATTTCCTCGGTCGGCACGCTGAAGCCGAACAGGGCCGGCAACGCGCCGAGGGCCTGGGTCACGGCAATAAAGGTGTCGGCGCCGAGAATCGTGGTTTCCCAGACGAAGCCGTAGCGCCGGGTTGCCATCAACATCAGCAGGATGACCAGCGCGCTGAGCATCGCCAGTAACCACAGGCTGTTGACCAGCACGCCGAGGGCCCAGCGATTGAGCTTCTGCCGTTGCAATAACAGAAGCAGGGCGGGGGCCAGTTGCGCGGCTTTGGCATCCCGGGCGAGCTTTTCGCTAAGCCACAGCCACAAGCGCCCGAGGCTGGCGCCGTGTTCACCGGCAAATACCAGGCCCAGGACCCAGCCCAGCAGCAGAATCAGATTGAGCCCGAGCAGACTGCCCAAGGCCCAGAACACATTCACCGGGTGCAGGCCGTCGCCCATTGCGGCAAAGGCCAGGCCGGCGCCGCTGATTACGGCCAGCACCGTCATTACGATCAGCGCCAGCCGTGCGCCTTGCAGCCAGTGTTTGAGGGCCGCCGCCAGGCCATCGCGTTCGGCCAGCCACAGGGCGCGGCGTTGAATGCGCGACGGCAAATCACCGCCGGCGCTGCGGGCCAGTCGGTTGGCTTCCAGATCGTCCAGGGGGCCTGCGTGTTCTTCGCGCAGGCGGATGGTTTCTGTCAGCCAGAGGGTATTGAGTTCAGTCACGCGGCATCCCGTCGCTTAAATGAGCTGTGAGCATAACCGCTGTGGCGCTTATCGGCGAAAGCACGGCTCTGGTATCCTCGCCGGCATGACTAAATCACTCCCCCTCAGCCTGATCGCAGCCCTCGGTGAAAACCGTGTGATCGGCGTCGACAACAGCATGCCCTGGCACCTGCCGGGGGACTTCAAATACTTCAAGGCCACCACGCTCGGCAAGCCGATCATCATGGGTCGCAAGACCTGGGATTCCCTCGGTCGCCCGCTGCCGGGCCGCTTGAACATCGTGGTCAGCCGTCAGGCGGACCTGGTGCTGGAAGGCGCGGAGGTTTATCCGTCGCTGGAAGCCGCCGTCGTTCGTGCCGAAGCATGGGCGAAGGAACAGGGCGTCGATGAGTTGATGCTGATTGGCGGTGCGCAGTTGTATGCGCAAGGGTTGGCGCAGGCTGATCGTTTGTACCTGACCCGCGTGGCGTTGAGCCCGGAAGGGGATGCGTGGTTTCCGGAGTTTGATTTGAGCCAGTGGAAACTGGTGTCGAATGTGCCGAACCCGGCCGAAGACGACAAACCAGCGTACAACTTCGAAGTGTGGGAAAAAGCTTAAGAGCTTCGCGAGCAAGCCCGCTCCCACAGGGGATGTGTGTCGTTCACAGATCCAATGTGGGAGCGGGCTTGCTCGCGAAGGGGCCCCCTCAGTCGCTGAAGGATTTAAGCCTGCGCCAACGCCGAATGCTCATCCGCATCCAGCAGCGCCTTATCGGTCTGCTGCATCACCTGGCTGGTAATCGCACCGGCCGTCATCGAACCGCTGACGTTCAGAGCCGTGCGCCCCATATCAATCAGCGGCTCGACCGAAATCAACAACGCTACCAGTGACACCGGCAAGCCCATCGCCGGCAGCACGATCAGCGCGGCGAACGTCGCGCCGCCACCTACCCCGGCCACCCCGGCCGAGCTCAGCGTAACAATCGCCACCAGCGTCGCGATCCACAACGGGTCCAGCGGGTTGATGCCCACGGTCGGCGCAACCATCACCGCCAACATCGCCGGGTACAGACCGGCACAGCCGTTCTGGCCAATGGTCGCGCCGAACGAGGCGGCGAAACTGGCGATGGACTGCGGGATGCCCAGACGGCTGGTCTGCGCTTCGATACTCAACGGAATCGTCGCTGCGCTGGAGCGGCTGGTGAAGGCAAACGTCAGCACCGGCCAGACCTTGCGGAAGAAGCGCAGCGGATTGATCCCGGCAACCGACACCAGCACGCCATGCACCACAAACATCAGGCCCAGGCCGATGTAGGACACCACCACGAAACTGCCGAGCTTGATGATGTCTTGCAGGTTGGAACCGGCGACCACTTTAGTCATCAGCGCCAATACGCCGTACGGGGTCAGTTTCATCACCAGGCGCACCAGGCGCATCACCCAGGCTTGCAGGGTGTCGATGGCGTTGAGCACTTTCTGACCTTTCTCGGCATCATCCTTGAGCAATTGCAGGGCCGCGACACCCAGGAACGCCGCGAAAATCACCACACTGATGATCGACGTCGGCTTGGCCCGTGCCAGGTCGGCGAACGGGTTTTGCGGAATGAACGACAGCAGCAACTGCGGCACATTCAGGTCGGCGACCTTGCCGGCGTAATCGCTCTGGATGGTTTGCAGGCGAGCCATTTCCTGGGTGCCGGCGACCAGGCCTTCGGCGGTCAGGCCGAACAGGTTGGTCAGGCCGATGCCGATCAACGCCGCGATGGCCGTGGTGAACAGTAGCGTGCCGATGGTCAGGAAGCTGATCTTGCCCAAGGACGAAGCGTTATGCAGGCGGGCCACCGCACTGAGGATCGAGGCGAACACCAGCGGGATCACGATCATTTGCAGCAATTGCACATAACCATTGCCCACCAGATCGAACCAGCCGATCGAGGCTTTCAGCACCGGATTGCCGGCACCGTAGACAGTGTGCAACGCCACACCGAACGCCACGCCCAACACCAGCGCGAGCAGGACTTTTTTCGCCAGGCTCCATGTCGTGTGGCGGGTTTGCGCCAGGCCGAAGAGCAGGGCGAGGAACACCAGCAGATTGAGGATCAGCGGCAGATTCATGAAGACTCCGATAAGACTTGTGCCGGTTGCACCCTTGGGCAACCGCGAACCGGCAAGCCTAACAGCTTGAAAAATAATGAATTAATATCAAAAACGTATGATATCCGTCGTTTTTGGAATAAGCAGATGTCGCTGTCAGAAATGCAACTGGCGCGAAAGGGACGCGGGCGGTCGCTGACAGACGAGGACTGTCACACTTATTTGTTAGCGTCGATGTCTTTCACATTCAGGATCTTTTAATAAGGGAAGCATGCCGATGAAGTTCGCACCGAAATTACTGGCTGCAGCACTTTGCCTGGGCCTTGCCGGCCAGGTTTTCGCAACGGATCTGAAACACTGGCCAGCCGATCAGGCCAAGGCACTGGACGCGATGATCGCCGCCAACGCCAACAAGGGTAACTACGCGGTGTTCGACATGGACAACACCAGTTACCGCTACGACCTCGAAGAGTCGTTGCTGCCGTTCATGGAGAACAAGGGCCTGATCACCCGCGACAAGCTCGATCCCTCCCTGAAGCTGATGCCGTTCAAGGACACCGCCGACCACAAGGAAAGCCTGTTCAGCTACTACTACCGCCTCTGCGAAGTCGACGACATGGTTTGCTATCCATGGGTCGCCCAAGTGTTCTCAGGCTTTACCCTCAAGGAACTCAAGGGCTACGTCGACGAAATGATGGCGTCCGGCAAACCGGTGCCGGCCACTTACTACGAAGGCGACGTGGTCAAGAAACTCGACGTCAACCCGCCGAAGATCTTCACCGGCCAGCAAGAGCTGTACAACAAGCTGATGGAAAACGGCATCGAGGTCTACGTGATGACCGCCGCCTCCGAAGAACTGGTGCGCATGGTCGCGGCCGATCCGAAGTATGGCTACAACGTCAAGCCGCAGAACGTGATTGGCGTGTCGATGCTGCTCAAGGACCCGAAGACTGGCGAACTGACCACCGCGCGCAAGCAGATCACCGCCGGCAAGTATGACGAGAAGGCCAACCTCGGCCTGGAACTGACCCCGTACCTGTGGACCCCGGCAACCTGGATGGCCGGCAAGCAGGCGGCGATCCTGACCTACATCGATGAGTGGAAAAAACCGGTACTGGTCGGCGGCGATACCCCGAGCAGTGACGGTTACATGCTGTTCCACAGTGTTGATGTGGCTAAGGGCGGCATCCATCTATGGGTCAACCGCAAAGACAAATACATGACCCAGATTAACGGCTTGATGGCCAAGAACGCCGCGGCCCAGACCAAGGAAGGGTTGACGGTGACTGCCGACAAGAACTGGGTGATCGTGAAGCCGGAAGAGATTCAATAAAGGCTGCATAAACCCCATGTGGGAGCGGGCTTGCTCGCGAAAGCGGTCTGCCGGTAGACAGGGTTGTTGACTGGCACGACGCCTTCGCGAGCAAGCCCGCGCCCACAGTCGGTCTCCCTTGCTTGGGAGATTTGTATCAGGCAAAAAAATGCCCCGCACTTGGCGTCATGCCGATCAGTCAGGCGAACCGCCTTCCTTGTAGCAGCTGCCGAAGGCTGCGTCCGGCTGCGCAGCAGTCGTACATCCAGCTCGCACGATCTCTCTGACGGACCGCGAACTCTGATTTTACGACTGCTGCGCAGCCGGACGCAGGCTACGCCAGCTGCTACGGATTGCGTTGTGGCTTAACTGATCGGCCTTACGCACTTGGCGGGGCACGACTTACAGCCCGTCGAGCATCGCCTTGTTACGCACAGCACCCTTGTCGGCACTGGTGGCCAGCAGGGCGTAGGCTTTCAGTGCGGTGGTGACTTTACGTGGACGCACTTCCACCGGTTTCCAGCCTTTCCTGTCCTGCTCGACCCGGCGCGCGGCCAGTTCTTCGTCGCTGACCAACAGGTTGATCGAGCGGTTCGGAATGTCGATCAGCACTTTGTCGCCGTCCTGTACCAGGCCAATCGCGCCGCCGGCAGCCGCTTCAGGCGAAGCGTGGCCGATGGACAGACCGGAAGTACCCCCGGAGAAACGGCCGTCGGTGAGCAGGGCGCAAGCTTTGCCCAGGCCTTTGGATTTCAGGTACGAGGTCGGGTAGAGCATTTCCTGCATGCCCGGGCCGCCTTTCGGGCCTTCGTAGCGAATGATGACGATGTCGCCTTCTTTCACTTCGTCGGCGAGGATGCCGCGCACGGCGCTGTCCTGGCTTTCGAAGATCTTCGCGTTACCTTCGAATACGTGGATCGACTCGTCGACGCCAGCGGTTTTCACCACGCAGCCGTCCAGGGCGATGTTGCCGTAGAGAACGGCCAGGCCGCCTTCTTTCGAGTAAGCGTGCTCGACACTGCGGATGCAGCCGTTTTCACGGTCGTCGTCCAGGGTTTCCCAGCGGGTCGACTGGCTGAACGCGGTTTGCGTCGGGATACCTGCCGGACCGGCCTTGAAGAAGTGGTGCACGGCTTCGTCGGTGGTCTGGGTGATGTCCCACTTGGCGATGGCTTCTTCCATGCTGCGGCTGTGCACGGTCGGCAGTTGGGTGTGCAGCAAACCACCACGGGCCAGCGAGCCGAGGATGCTGAAGATCCCGCCGGCACGGTGCACGTCTTCCATGTGGTACTTCTGGATGTTCGGCGCGACCTTGCACAGTTGCGGCACGTGACGGGACAGACGGTCGATGTCGCGCAGGTCGAAATCGATCTCGGCTTCCTGGGCGGCGGCCAGCAAGTGCAGGATGGTGTTGGTGGAACCGCCCATGGCGATGTCCAGGGTCATGGCATTTTCGAACGCCTGGAAGTTGGCGATGTTGCGCGGCAACACCGACTCATCGTTCTCGCCGTAGTAGCGCTTGCACAGCTCGACGATGGTGCGGCCGGCCTGCAGGAACAACTGCTCGCGGTCGCTGTGGGTGGCCAGGGTCGAACCGTTGCCCGGCAAGGCCAGGCCCAGCGCTTCAACCAGGCAGTTCATCGAGTTGGCGGTAAACATGCCGGAGCACGAACCGCAGGTCGGGCAGGCGCTGCGCTCGTACTCGGCAACCTTCTCGTCAGAAGCGCTGGAGTCGGCGGCGATCACCATGGCGTCGACCAGGTCGAGACCGTGGCTGGCCAGTTTGGTCTTGCCGGCTTCCATCGGGCCGCCGGAGACGAAGATCACCGGGATGTTCAGGCGCAGGGCAGCCATCAACATGCCGGGGGTGATCTTGTCGCAGTTGGAAATGCAGACGATCGCGTCGGCGCAGTGGGCGTTGACCATGTACTCGACGGAGTCGGCAATGATCTCGCGGCTCGGCAGCGAATACAGCATGCCGTCGTGGCCCATGGCGATGCCGTCATCGACGGCGATGGTGTTGAATTCCTTGGCCACGCCGCCAGCGCGTTCGATCTCGCGGGCGACCAGTTGGCCCAGGTCTTTAAGGTGCACGTGGCCCGGTACGAACTGGGTGAACGAGTTGGCAATGGCGATGATCGGCTTCTTGAAGTCGTCATCTTTCATCCCCGTGGCGCGCCACAGTGCGCGGGCGCCGGCCATGTTGCGGCCGTGGGTGGATGTTTTCGAGCGGTAATCAGGCATGAAGCACTCCGGGCGGCTAATCAGGTATCAAAAGGGAAGTGAGCTTCTATTGACGTCTGGAACACTCAGAAATGGCCGCGTGTCCGGAAGTTGCCGATAACTTTGCGGGATCGCCGCGCGCTTCAGCTTGAGCTCATAAACCCGCCGGGGATGACTGGCGATGAATGTTCGCGATTCTACACGGCTGGCGGCTGGAGGGAATGCCGTAGGGCGCTTGATCATCGACCGATCCTCGCATTTGTCAGCAAACCCCACAGACTGAAACCGATGAAACTGACGGCGATAGTCGCCAGCAAATGGATCCCTGCCTGGGCAAGCACAGCGCTGCTGATGGCGGCAGTGATGAACATGATTGTATTGCCAGCGGATGCAGCGGTTCCGGCGTTACTGGAAAACAGCAGCATTGCTGCAGAAATGGCTGCTGGCCGAACCAGGGTGACAGCCAATGCACTGATTAGCATCGGTACAAACAATGTGAGCGTCGTCATTGCGTCGAAGATCAGGATCAATCCTAAAACCAGGCCGGCGATGCTCAGCAGGCTCAATCCGAGGTTGATCTGTTTGTTGAGGGAGATGCGCTTCTGCGCGGCCGAAGCCAGAGCACCGCCGAGGACGTAAGCCACTCCATACGCCACGAGAACCAACGCATACTGATATTCAGACAACTTCAGGACGTCCATGAAAATCAGCGGCGTCACGCTGATAAGGGCGAAGTAAGAGGAGAAGACCAGCGCGGCGATCCACCAATAGCGAACAAAGTCTTTGCTGTTCAGGATGGTTTTCAGTGTTGAGATGATTGAAGTGGGCTCGTGGTCAACTCGGGCTGATCTGGCAGGCAATGCCGATTGCGCATGGATGAAGATACCGAGCGCTATCAGGGAAAACGCATAAAAGCTGCCTTGCCAATCAAAAGATGTTTGCAACCAGGAGCCAAGCAGAGGGGACAGTGCGACAAATGACCCGCTCAGGGTCATGTAATAAATGCGCACCCGGGCTCGATCCTTTTCTTCGAACAGATCCTCCACCAGCGCGTGGCCCAGCACAAAAAAACCGCACCCCAATGCCTGAACGGCGCGAAAGCCCATAAAAGTCGAATAATCCGTTGCCTGGGTACAGCCGATTGCACCTATTGAGCATAGGATCAGGCATCCAAGCAGCACTTCCTTGCGCCCCCATTTGTCCGAGAGGGGGCCGGTGACCAGTTGTGCGAAAGAAAAAACCAGTGTGAACAAACTAACCGCAAGCGCGATATCAACCATCGACGTATTGAATTCCAGCGCCAGGGCTGGGAAGGAGGGAAGCAGGATATTGAGTGGGAAAAAACTGATTAACGAAATACTGGTAATAAGAATGAAGCTTGAGATTTTTTGAACTGTGATGTTGTCGCTTGTCGTGGTGCTTGAGTGTTCTGACATTTTTATTGAATTCCGGGGTTTATTGGTTGGCTATTTTTGTTCAATAAACTTTGTAGTTCCTCGCAAAATGTCTCTCCATTGCTGTGTCCGGCACCTATAAAGAGAAATACCTGTTCTGACAGGTCGTCCAGCTTTATAAGTTTTTCTATTTTTGACTCGGTCAGGGCTGCGGTTAACCAGGTTTTAAATCCCAGCGATGTCGCGCACAGTTGTATTGTTTGCGAAATATGGCCGATATCCAGCAATGAAACCCGATAGGCTTGCGAGTGTCGGTATTTCCACCACATTTTATCGAGGCGCGAAGTGAGGAAAATTCCAAAAGGAATGTTGTCAGCAAAGTGTTGGCCTTGTAAAAGAGAGCCGAGAGGGCTGTTTAAGCGACTCAATAATTTTAAAGCGTGAAAGTTTGGGTGGTAGTAGTAAATCCCAGGGTCGAGTCCTTGAACGTTGTAAGCATACAGATATCCTTCGCTGGCGTTCAGTCCACCACCTGACGGGCTGCTGCGCCGTGCATTGAACATACCCGGAATCATTTCATAGGTATCCGGCTCTCGCTCCTTCAAGTAACCGAGGCAAAGGTAGAGAAGCGTACTGACATCATTCAGTGACACGCTTTTTTTCAGAAAGGAGCGGCATGTTTTCCGCTGCAACAAGACTTGCCTGAAACCGATAGGCTCCCCAAATGCCCCGTTGTCAGCGGGGGGTGGCAGGCAGAGCAGGTTTTCACGCTGAAGGTGGGCGAACGGGTGAGGTAGTGGGGGCTGTCGACTCAGCGCCTCCTGACAATGAGAGAAGTAACGATCAGCCCATTCCTTTGTGTTTATTGGGGTGTCGCCAGCACCAAGGTCTTTGGTTCCGATGTGAAAAATCTTCGAAAGGTCATCCCATTGCCAGTCATCTGGAGGTAAGTCCTGATCGACAAATATACCGGCTTCTAAAAAAACAGAGTCGATTGGGTGAGACTTATCAAATAGTGTTGTTTGCTCGATAAGCTCAACTAATCGACTTGCGTGAGCACTGTCGATTTCGAATTGCTCATGAGTTTTATAGTTCCAGATAAAAAGTCGAGGAGGCTTGGGTAGCAAGAAAGTGTAGGGGTTTAGTTGCATGCGGCATCCCTCTTGTTAAAAGCCGGACAGCAGGGTTGCTGTCCGGTTTTTCCCGAGTGATTACTTGGGTGTGCCAAGCATTGCGTGGTGGTGTACCGCCAGATTTTGCTCAAGTTGAACTTTTTTCATGACTCAATCTCCAGTTAAGGTCTTGATATCCGCCACTCAGGTATTCAAGTGGTAATTGGATGATAGGCCCGGATAAATTGAGGTCAAACGAAATGGTGTAGGGCGTTTCTCGGAGTAGTGTGGTCCCGTTCCGATAACTTTATTGTCATCAGTAACTACTTAATAAGGATGAGGTTTTTTGTTTGTATTTGAGAGGCGGTTGATCGTTCGCACAGTTGAAATGCGGACGATCAACCCAAGCACTGTCAGCAATTAGCTATTCGGCAGCAACCGGCAAGTAATGCTCTTGATATACCGAGTCTCGGCAATCGCCGGGTGCACCGGATGGTCCGGCCCCTGACCGCCACGTTCCAGCATCTGGATATTACGGTCCAGGTGACGGGCGCTGGTCAGCAGGATGTTCTGCAGGTCGTCTTCCGGCAGGTGCATCGAGCACGATGCGCTGACCAGGATGCCGTCCTTGGTCAGCAGGCGCATGGCTTGCTCGTTCAGGCGGCGGTAAGCGCCTTCGCCGTTTTTCATGTCTTTCTTGCGTTTGATGAACGCTGGCGGGTCGGCCACGATCACGTCGAAGCGTTCTTCGCTGGCTTTCAGTTCTTTGAGGGCTTCGAACACGTCGCCTTCGATGCAGGTCATTTTCTCGGCGAAACCGTTCAGCGCGGCGTTGCGCTCGACACCGTCGAGGGCGAAAGCCGACGCGTCGACACAGAACACTTCACTGGCGCCGAACGCGGCAGCCTGCACGCCCCAGCCGCCGATGTAGCTGTACAGGTCCAACACGCGTTTGCCTTTTGCATATGGCGCCAGGCGTGCGCGGTTCATGCGGTGGTCGTAGAACCAGCCGGTTTTCTGGCCCTGGATGACTGGCGCTTCGAATTTCACGCCGTTTTCTTCCAGCGCGACCCACTCCGGCACCAGGCCGAACACGGTTTCGACGTAGCGGTTAAGGCCTTCGGCGTCACGGGCAGCGGAGTCGTTCTTGAACAGGATGCCGCTTGGCTTGAGCACTTGGGTCAGTGCTGCAATCACGTCATCTTTATGGGCTTCCATGGTCGCCGAGGCGATCTGCACCACCAGGATGTCGCCGAAACGGTCAACCACCAGGCCTGGCAGCAGGTCGGAGTCGCCGTAGACCAGGCGATAGAACGGCTTGTCGAACAGGCGCTCGCGCAGGGACAGGGCCACGTTCAGGCGGTGTACCAGCAGCGACTTGTCCAGCGGCAGCTTGATGTCGCGCGACAGTACACGGGCGCAGATCAGGTTGTTCGGGCTCATGGCGACGATGCCCAGCGGCTTGCCGCCGGCGGCTTCGAGGATCGCCTGGTCGCCGGCCTTGAAACCGTGCAAAGGCGTAGCGGCTACATCGATTTCGTTGCTGTAGACCCACAAGTGACCGTTGCGCAGACGACGGTCGGCGTTGGCTTTGAGGCGCAGGCTAGGCAGGGACATGTCGTCGCTCCGGAAAAAAGAGCGGGAGTATAGCGTGTTGAGACCCCGGATTGGCCTGCAAGTGGACATGTGGTGAGGGAGAACCTCCTCACCACAGAGCGTTGTCTTGCGATATGGTTTGTCGGATCCAACTTCATAAAGGTTAGAATCGCCGTCTGACCCAGAGTGTGTACCTATGTCCCAAGAGCTGACTTCCGAACAGATCCAACAAGCCCTGCAGGGCATCAGCGTACCGGCCCAGCCGCAAATCATGGTGGATTTGCAGATGGAGCAGTACATGCCCGACCCGGATCTGGAAGTCATTGCCAAACTGATATCCCAGGATCCGGGGCTTTCCGGTTCCTTGCTGAAGATCGTCAATTCGCCGTATTACGGACTGAGCAACAAGATTACGTCGATCCAGCGCGCGGTGAATCTGCTGGGCAGCCGCTCGGTCATCAACCTGATCAATGCGATGTCGATCAAGGGCGAAATGAATGACGACACCATTGTCACCCTGAACCGTTTCTGGGACACCGCTCAGGACGTGGCCATGACCTGCCTGACCCTGGCCAAGCGCATCGGCGTTGAAAATGGCGACGAAGCCTATGCCCTGGGCCTGTTCCACGACTGCGGCGTGCCCTTGATGCTCCAGCGTTTCCCCGACTACATGGGTGTTCTGGAGCAGGCCTATGCCAACGCCAGCGCCGAATGCCGGGTGGTGGACACGGAGAATCAGGTGTTCAATACCAATCACTCGGTGGTCGGCTATTACACGGCCAAGTCCTGGCGCCTGCCGGAACATGTGAGCGCGGCGATCGCCAATCACCACAATGCCTTGGCGATATTCATCGATGAATCTTCGCGCAACAGTTCGTTGAAGAACCTGCTGGCGATCCTGAAAATGGCTGAGCACATTTGCGCGTCGCATCGGGTGCTGGGCAATCAGACCGAAGATCACGAGTGGAACAGCATCGCGCCGCTGGTGCTCGATTATGTCGGCCTCTCGGACTACGACTTCGAGACCCTCAAGCAGACGATCCGCGACCTCGGCACTCATCGTTGAGTGTCGGACCTTTCCGGGCCATGAGCCTGATCCGGGAGCACCATGCCTGAATTGCCAGAAGTCGAAACCACCCGTCGCGGCATCGCGCCGTACCTGGAAGGCCAGCGTGTCAGCCGGGTGATCGTGCGGGATCGTCGCTTGCGCTGGCCAATTCCCGAAGACCTCGATGTGCGGCTGTCCGGGCAGCGCATCGTATTGGTGGAGCGGCGCGCCAAGTACCTGCTGATCAATGCCGAAGTCGGCACTTTGATCAGCCACTTGGGCATGTCAGGCAATTTGCGTCTGGTGGAGGCCGGGCTGCCAGCGGCCAAGCATGAGCATGTGGACATCGAGCTGGAGTCGGGCCTGGCCCTGCGCTACACCGACCCGCGGCGCTTCGGCGCAATGCTCTGGAGCCTCGACCCGCTCAATCACGAATTGCTGATTCGCCTGGGGCCGGAGCCGTTGACCGACCTGTTCGACGGCGAGCGCCTGTTCCAGCAGTCCCGTGGCCGTTCGATGGCGGTCAAACCGTTCATCATGGATAACGCGGTGGTGGTGGGCGTCGGCAATATCTATGCGACCGAGGCGTTGTTCGCTGCCGGGATCGACCCGCGCCGTGAAGCCAGGAGCATTTCCCGCGCGCGTTACTTGAGGCTGGCAATCGAGATCAAGCGCATCCTCGCGGCCGCCATCGAGCGCGGCGGTACCACGCTGCGGGACTTTATCGGCGGCGATGGTCAGCCCGGTTATTTCCAGCAGGAACTGTTCGTGTACGGCCGTGGCGGTGAACACTGCAAGGTCTGTGGCACGGGGCTGCGGGAAGTGAAACTGGGGCAGCGTGCGAGCGTTTTTTGCCCGCGTTGTCAGAGCTGATCGTCAGTTATAGCTTCAGTGAGGCTGATGACGCCTTCGCGAGCAAGCCCGCTCCCACAGGGGCTTTGTGTACGGCGCAGATCCATTGTGGGAGCGGGCTTGCTCGCGAAGAGGCCCGAAAGAGCGCTGGAAACCTGAGAATCAAGCCTTGCCGGTAATCTTCCGGTACTTCTCCATCAACTGCTCTTGCGTCTCCGGATGAGCTTCGTCCAGTGGAATGCAATCCACCGGGCAGACCTGCTGGCACTGCGGTTCGTCGTAGTGGCCGACACACTGGGTGCACAGGTTCGGGTCGATCACGTAGATCTCTTCGCCCTGGGAAATGGCGGCGTTCGGGCACTCGGGTTCGCAGACGTCGCAGTTGATGCAATCGTCGGTGATGATCAGGGACATGCTAACTCCAGCCGGGGCGGCAGGCCCGGGCGCAATAAACCAATGCGTGTAATTGTGCCGCATTGGCGCCCGTGTTGCACGCGGGTGCGACGCACTGTAGGAGCCAGCTTGCTGGCGATGGACAAGAGGGCACCGAATTTATTCAGGTGGCCCTCGTTATCGTTGACGTTCATCGCGAGCGAGCTCGCTCCTACAGTATTTGCGGGGTTATTTCTTGAAGCGCTCGGTCAGTGCATCCGCCACCGCAGGGTGTACGAACTTGGTGATATCGCCGCCCAGGGCAGCAATTTCACGGACCAGCGTCGAGGAAATGAACGAATAGCGCTCGGATGGCGTAAGAAACAGGCTTTCCACATCCGGCGCCAGTTGGCGGTTCATGTTGGCCAGCTGGAATTCGTATTCGAAGTCCGACACCGCGCGCAAACCACGCAGGAACACGTTGGCATTCTGCTCTTTGGCGAAGTGCGCGAGCAGCGTCGAGAAGCCGACGACTTCAACGTTCGGCAGGTGTTTAGTGACCTCGCGCGCCAGTTCCACACGCTGTTCCAGGGGAAACAACGGGTTTTTCTTCGGGCTGGCGGCGACAGCGATGATCACGTGATCGAACAGGCGCGAGGCGCGTTCGACCAGATCGCCATGGCCCTTGGTAATAGGGTCGAAGGTACCTGGGTACAACACTCGGTTCATCGCGTCGTCCTGGCGGGAATCCGTTGGGGAGTCGGATGGTATCGCAGCCTTCCCGGTCGGCCAAGTCGCCTGTTGGGTAAGAAAGCACTATAGACGATGGGAATAATCGCTATTTTCATGGGTTTTTTAAACGTTCGGCCAGGGAAGTCGCCAGTTGCGCCGTCAGTCCATAGACCGACAGCTGCGGGTTGGCGCCAATGCTGGTGGGGAACAACGAGCCGTCGTGAATCGACAGATTGCCGAGCTGATGATGCCGGCCGAGGCTGTCGGTCACCGCGTTTGTCGGGTCTTCGCCCATGGCACAACCACCCATTACATGGGCACTGCCCAGGCGTGTGCGGTACAACTCCAGGCTCAGGCCGTCGATCAGGGTGCGGGCTTCGGCGAGGGTCTTCACGTAACGGGCGTCGGCGTGCATTGGCATCACGGCCCTGGCGCCACCGGCAAACTGGATCTCGGCCATGGTATGGAATGCCCGGCGCAATCCATCCCAGGCGTACGGTGATAGCTGATAATCCAGCACCGGCGTGTCGTCGCCGCGCAATTCGACGCTGCCACCGGGGCTGTCCGGGTGAAAGCCGTCCCGGAGCAACGCCAGCATGGCGTGGGTATGGGGCAGATTGGCCATGTGTTGCGAGTTTTCCTGGCCGAAACCGCCGAGCAACGTCGTGGCCAGTGCCGGGTGCAGGGGCGGGACTTCCAGTTTGTAGGACATCTTGCCGGTGGTGCCATCCTGCCATTGGAAATGGTCGGAATAGATCGACTGCGGTGCGCCGTAGAACGGGTTGACCACTTCGTCGAACAACGCTGCGGACATGTTCACCGGGTGCAGGAACGTGCGTTTCCCCAGGCGCTTGTGCGGGTCAGGCGCACCGGAACGCATCAGCAAGGCCGGGCTGTTGATGCCGCCACCGGCCAGCACGAAATGCCGCGCCTTGACCGTGATGGTGCGCCCGGTTGGCGCTACGCAGCGTTCATCCATCGCCGAACATTGCAGGCTGGTGACCTTGTCGCCGCTGAGCGTGAATTTCTCGGCGCGGGCCAGATAAAGCAGCTCGCCACCTTTTTCCAGGGTCGCCGGAATGGTGGTGACCATCATCGATTGCTTGGCGTTGGTCGGGCAGCCCATGCCGCAGTAGCCGAGATTCCAGCAGCCGCGAACGTTGCGCGGGATGACGTGCCATGAGTAATTCAGTGCTTCGCAGCCCTTGCGGATCACATCATTGTTGGCGTTGGGCGGCACCATCCACGGCGCGACGCCCAGGCGCTGCTCCATTTTCTCGAACCACGGCGCCATTTCCGCCGGGCTGTGACCCTTGACGTCATGTTCTTTGGCCCAGTGTTCGAGGGTCGGCTCCGGGGTGCGGAAACTGGAGGTCCAGTTGATCAGCGTGGTGCCGCCCACCGCCCGGCCCTGGAGGATGGTGATCGCGCCGTCCTTGCTCATGCGGCCGATGCCTTCCTGATACAGGCTGGCGTAGGCCTGGTCTTCGAGCAGCTTGAAGTCGCTGCTGGTCTTGAGCGGGCCTTCTTCGATCAGCAGCACTTTGAAGCCGGTCGCGCTGAGGATTTCGGCGGTGGTGCCGCCGCCGGCACCGCTGCCGATGATCGCCACGTCTGCTTCGAGTGTCAGGTCCTGGGTCAGTTGTGAGCCGTTGTGGGTTTTCCAGCCTCGGGCCATGCCTTCGCGAAATGGATCAGGTACGGGCATCTTCAGATTCTCTTTTTATTATTGGAGTAGGCGGTGGAGCGGCTGACGCTATCGCGAGCAAGCTCGCTCCCACACTGTTCTGCGTCGTTCACAAATCCCTTGTGGGAGCGAGCTTGCTCGCGATGGGGTCGACTCGATTTCAGACGGTGGGCGGCCCGGGATATCCACAATGCGCCCACGACTCCTTGCGGCCGTACCAGGCCATCATCACCAGTTGCAGCAAGGAGCTGTGGCCCATGCGCAACAGGCTCAACGAACTGTTTTCCCAGCGTTCGAGGAAGCGTCGGATATCGCTGGCGCTGGCGTTTTCCCAACTGCCCCAGACTCCGGTCAACGGTCCGCGGGTGACGGCCATGCCCAGCACATCGAACAGTTGGCGGGTCAGTTTGAGCATTTCCGGCGACAGGTGCGCGAGGTTGTAATCCAGGCTTTTAAGTGTGCCTTCGACAGCCTCGGGCATCCGTTCGGAGGTCACGGCGCCATCGAGCATGACCGGAATCAACGCTCGCAAGAACAGCAGGTCGCCGCTGCGCAGCGTGACGAAGCCACTGGCCGGGACGCTCGCCGAACAGCCGCTGAGGCTGGCGCCCAACCCGGCAGTGGCGAGAAAGGCGCTGGCGCCGAGGCTGAATTTAAGCAGCCCGCGCCGTGACAGCGCGGGTGAATCGGACAGGCTTGGGTTCATTATTGTTATTACCCGACGGTGATGATCGTTAGCGGATGAACAGCTTCTGGATCAGCTTCTGGATCGATTTGCCATACGGCGGGTAGATCAGTTTCGCCGCGTTGAACCGCTGTTTGATCAGCACACCCTTGGCCTTGCTGAAGGTCAGGAAACCTTCATGGCCGTGGTAGTGGCCCATGCCCGAAGCACCAATGCCGCCGAATGGCATGTCGTCCTGGGCGACGTGCAGCAGCGTGTCGTTCAGGCACACGCCGCCGGAATGGGTTTCGTGCAGCACGCGCTGTTGTTCGCGCTTGTCGTAGCCGAAGTAATACAGCGCCAGTGGGCGCGGACGCTGGTTGATGTAGGCAAAAGCCTGATCCAGATCCTTGTACGGCACGATCGGCAACAGCGGCCCGAAGATTTCGTCCTGCATTACCGCCATGTCGTCAGTGACATTGAGCAGCAGGCTATGGTTCATGCGGCGGCCCTGGCCCTGGTCGAACAGCGGCATCAGCAGCGCACCCTTGCCGGTGGCATCGCTGATGTAACCATTGAGGCGCGCCAGTTGTCGTTCATTGATGATCGCGGTGTAGTCCGGGTTGTCGGCCAGCTTCGGATAAAACCCGCGGACGGCCGTGCGATAGGCTTCGATGAAACCTCCGATGCGATCCTCCGGCACCAGCACATAGTCCGGGGCCACGCAGGTCTGGCCGGCATTCAGGGTCTTGCCGAAGGCGATGCGCTCGGCGGCGTCCTTGAGCGGCACGTCGCGGGAAACGATGGCCGGGGACTTGCCGCCCAGCTCCAGGGTTACCGGGGTCAGGTTTTCCGCGGCGGCGCGCATCACATGCCTGCCGATGCTGGTGGCGCCGGTGAACAGCAGGTGATCGAACGGCAGGCGTGAAAACGCCACGCCCATATCGGCCTCGCCCAGGACCACGCAAACCAGGTCTTCGGGGAAGATGCGCGCCAGCAATTGCTTCATCAGCAAGCCGGTCGCGGGAGTCGATTCACTGAGCTTGAGCATCACCCGATTGCCCGCCGACAGCGCGCCGACCAACGGACCGATGGCCAGGAACAGCGGGTAGTTCCACGGCACGATGATCCCGACCACGCCCAACGGTTGGTAAACGACTTTGGCCGACGCAGGCTGGAAGGCTACGCCCACCTTGCGCCGCGAGGCTCGCATCCAGCCCTTGAGGTGTTTGCTGGCGTAATGGATGCCGTGCAGGCTGGGCATCAGCTCGGCGAGCAGGGTTTCATCGGCGCTGCGATGACTGAAGTCCTGGCTGATCGCATCGATCAGGGCCTGGCGTTCATTGTTCAACAAATCCTTTAGCGCCTTGAGCCATTGCAAGCGCTGCGCGGCCGGTGGCATCGGGTTGGCGGCGTAGGCGGCACGCTGAGCGTCGAACAGGGCCTGAAGCTCTTCCAGCGGCTGCTGTAGGTTCTGCAGGTAGGAAATTTCAGCAGTCATGGTCGGCTCCGGATTTATTGTAATGAAGCACTTTTTAGAGTTTATGCTCTATAAAGTCAAATGACATCCGGGAACAGCTTTGTTTTATCCGCTCGCGGATAGCTCTAAGATGCCCGTCAACGCACTCTGAATTAAAGCTCAAGCCATGGCCCCACGGATCAAAACCAGCGAGCGCATCGTGCAGAACAGCCTGGAGCTGTTCAATCAACAGGGCGAGCGCAGCATCAGCACCAACCACATTGCTGCCCATATGGAAATTTCCCCGGGCAACCTGTACTACCACTTCCCGAACAAGCAGGCGATTATCGCCGTGCTGTTCAGCGAGTACGAAAGCCTGGTGGACAGCTTCCTGCGCCCGCCCCAGGGGCGCGGCGCCACGGTGGAAGACAAGCGCTTCTACCTCAAGGAGCTGCTGGCGGCGATGTGGCGCTATCGGTTTCTGCATCGCGATCTCGAACATTTGCTCGACAGCGATCCGGACCTGGCCGACCGCTATCGACGTTTCTCCCAGCGCTGCCTGATCCAGGGAGCGGCGATCTACGAAGGTTTTGTCGCCGCCGGTATCCTGAAGATGGACAAGGTGCAGATTGAATCCCTGACGCTCAATGCCTGGATCATCCTCACGTCCTGGGTGCGTTTCCTGTGCACCACGCGGGAGAACTCCAGCCACCTCAGCGAGCAAGCCATTAAGCGCGGGGTGTATCAGGTTCTGGTGCTGGAGGCCGGGTTCGTCACGGACCAGTCCCGCGATGCGGTCAATGCATTGTTCGAGGAGTTTTACGTGCCTCTGGCCCAGGCGCTGGAAGAAGTACAGTAGGATCAAGGCCGACTTAATCACAGGAGCCCGTTATGCCCATTGCGCAACTGATCAGCCCGCAAGCACTGGACCTGAAAAAGGACCAGCCGGGGCTGGTGATTCTGGATTGTCGTTTTGCCCTCGAAGACCCGGATTACGGTCAGCGCAGCTATGCCCAAGGGCACATCGCCGGTTCGAGCTACGCCGACCTTGAACGTGATCTGAGTGGCACCGTGGTCAAGGGCGTGACTGGGCGTCATCCGTTACCCGAGCCGGCGCAGTTGATCGAGCGCCTGCAAGCCTTTGGCATCAACGTCGATAGCGAAGTGGTGCTGTATGACGACGGTCCGGGCGCCTATGCGGCGCGAGCCTGGTGGTTGCTGGCCTGGTTGGGCAAGCGCGACGGTGTGTTCATCCTCGATGGCGGCCTCAAGGCCTGGCACGCGGCTGGCTTGCCGCTGAGTCTGGATGCGCCGGCGATCACCCGTGGCTCCTTCACTGGCAGTCCTGACTCTGCGTTGCTGATCAGTGCCGAGCAGTTGCAAAAGCGCCTCGCCCGGCCGGAACTGACTCTGCTCGATGCCCGCGCACTGCCGCGTTTCAAAGGTGAAGTGGAGCCGATCGATCCGGTTGCCGGGCACATTCCTGGCGCTCAATGTGCGGCGTTTACCGACAACCTGGGCAGCGACGGGCGCTTCCTCCCGGCCGATCAGCTCAAGCAGCGTTTCGCTGCAAAACTGGGCGATCGCTCGCCGAATGATCTGGTGGCGTACTGCGGTTCCGGCGTGACGGCGTGCCACAACCTGTTTGCGTTGTGTCTGGCGGGTTATCCGTTGGGTTCGTTGTATGCCGGGTCGTGGAGCGAGTGGATCAACGAGCCTGCGCGGGGCGTTGCCATCGGCGAATAAACGCCACATAACCCTGTGGGAGCGGGCTTGCTCGCGAAAGCGGTAGATCATTCAACATTAATGTTGACTGACACGATGCTTTCGCGAGCAAGCCCGCTCCTACATTGGTTTTCCGTCGCTATCAGGATTTGGGCAGTTGCCGGGCTGTGCGATACGCCCCCGGTCCAACCCCATACACTTGCTTGAACTGCCGGCTCAGATGGCTCTGGTCGGCAAACCCCAGTTGCGTCGCAACTTCCAGCGGCAGACAACCACTCTGCAGCAACGCCCGCGCCTGGGCGATACGCTGCTGCATCAACCAGGTGTGCGGCGGCATGCCGGTGGCCCGGCGGAATACCCGGGCGAAATGAAATGGCGAGAGGTTGACCGCCGCCGCCAGCGCCTCCAGTGAAGGCGGAGCTGCCAGTTGCGCGTGCAGCAATTCCTTGGCCTGGCTCACGGCCCGGTGTTCCTTGCCAGGTTTACCGCTATCGGGGACCGCCGCATGGCGTTGTAACAGCGACAGCATCAGCTCGCGCCAGGCGGTTTGCTGTTGCAGTGCGGTGGCAGGGCTTTCCAGCAAACGGTGCAATTGACAGAACCCGTTCACCAGATCCTGATCGCGATACAGCGTGGCGCTGAAGGTCGGCGGGTTGTGGGTCGGCAGTTCGAGTTCGGCCAACAGCGAGAGTATCTGTCCGCTGTCGGGATAAAACGCCCGGTACAGCCAGCCATCCTCCGTGCCCTTATGGCCGGTGTGCAATTCATCGGGGTTGATCAGCACCAGCGTGCCGCTGCCCGCGAGGTGTTCGGCGCCGCGATAGCGATAACGCTGGGCGCCCGCCATGATCATGCCGATTACATAGCCGTCATGCACATGGGGCGCGAAACGATGATCGATGTAGCGAGCGGACAACAACTCGACCCCGGCCAGTGGCGGGGTTTGCCAGAAGTGGATCGACTCGCCTTGATTCGCGCCCATGCTTCAAGCGCGCCCTACGGACGCCAGCCACTCGGGGATGCGCCGTTCAAGGTAGTAACCCGGTTGCCTGAGCGTGCCGTCGACGAAGCCGACATGCCCGCCCCTGGCCTGCAGTTCGAATTGCGTGCAAGCGGACAACTCATCGACATGCGGCAGGCTGTGAGGAAACACGAAGGGGTCATCGGCGGCCTGAATCATCAAGGTCGGCGTGCGAATCTCGCCGAGGAAGTAGCGGCTCGAGGCGCGGCGATAATAATCCTCGGCATCGACAAAACCGTTCAGCGGTGCAGTAACCCGGCCATCGAAATCCCAGAACGTACGCATGTTTTCCAGCGAGCCAAGCGCGGCCAATGCGGCCAGGCCATCCTCGCGTCCGTCGTGCTGGAACTGGCGCTGCTTGTTCTTGATGTAGGCGACCATCTCGCGCATGAAATGCGCCTGATAGACCTTTGAGAAGCCCTGGCCGATGCGGTCGGCGCAGTGGTCCAGGCGGAATGGTACCGACACTGCCACGGCGCCGATCACGCCGCTGTCGCTGCCGGTTTCACCCAAATGCTTGAGCAGGACGTTACCGCCAAGGGAGTAACCCACCGCATACAGTGGCGCGAGGGGCCGTTTGGCCCGCAGGTGCCTGATGGATTCGGCCAGGTCTTCACTGGCGCCGGAATGGTAGCTGCGCGGCAACAGATTGGGCTCGCCGGAACAGCCACGCCAGTTCAACGCGACGCTGGCCCAGCCCCGCTCGCCCAGGGCTTTTTGCATGCCGGCCACGTAAGGCGAATTCGACGAACCGGTCAACCCGTGCAGCACCAGTACCAATGGCGCCGCGGCGCTGTGCGGGCCGTGCCAGTCGAGGTCGAGAAAGTCGCCATCCTCAAGCCACAAGCGTTCACGCTCGCGTTCGATGTGCACGGTTTTTCGCCACAGCGGCCCCCACAAGGTCTGCAAGTGCGGGTTGCCGAGGCCGAAGGCTGGGGTGAAGCGTTCTGACGGATGGGGCACGTTCTTTCTCGATGCAGCGGTGCGTAGCGCGTACGCACCTTTTTCAGGCCGATCGATTAACCGGCGATCTCTGCCATACGTTGCCACAACGAGTAATACACGCGCCCGGATTTTTGCTCCCGGTGCAGGCGCCAGTTGCCCGGCAGGCCCAGGGTCGACGGCGCAGATTCGCTTTCGGTGTACACCCAGGCCTCTTCGGCCAGCCATTGGCGCTCTTCGAGCAACTTGCAAACGGCGGGCAGCAGGTTCTGGTTGAACGGCGGATCGAGGAATACCAGGTCGTAGGCCGTTGCGGTCTGGGTTTCCAGATAACGCAGGGCGTCGGCGGTCTGGACCTGGCCGTTGGTGCACCGCAAGGTGCCCAGGTGCTCCTTCAGGCTGGACACCGCGATACTGCTGGCGTCGAGCGCCTGGCCCATGGCCGCGCCACGGGACAGTGCTTCGAGGAACAGCGCGCCGCTGCCGGTAAACGGGTCGAGCACCTTGGCGCCCGGCACGTACGGCGCGAGCCAGTTGAACAGGGTTTCACGCACGCGATCCGGCGTCGGACGCAGGCCCGGGGCGTCGGGGAAGCTCAGTTTCCGGCTGCGCCATTCGCCGCCGATGATGCGCAGCTGGTTGACGCCGTTATGGACATTGCGTGCAGGTTTTTTTGGACTGGCCATTAATGCTCCGGAACCCCGAGCGGCTGCTCGGAAGGTTTATCAGTAGGGGCCGGTAACGGCTTTTGCGGCACGGTCGGGCCAGCGCTGACGATGACCATTTTGTCCGTGCTCAGGTGTTTGTTCATGGCGGCCTTGACCTGTTCGACGGTCAGGGCCTGGGATTGCTGCATGAAATCTTCCAGGTGGCTCAATGGAAGGTTATAGAAGCCAATGGCACCCAGTTGCCCGACGATGTCGGCGTTGCTGGCGGTGGACAGCGGGAAGCTGCCGGCCAGTTCACGCTTGGCGTCGTCGAGTTCTTTTTCGGTCGGGCCGGTTTTAAGGTAGTCGGCGAGCACTTCCTGCACCAGTTTCAGGGTGCCTTCACTCATTTCGGCGCGGGTTTGCAGGTTGATCATGAACGGACCGCGTACCTGCATCGGGGTGAAGCCCGAATATACGCCATACGTCAGGCCGCGTTTCTCACGCACTTCGCTCATCAACCGGGTGCCGAAGCCGCCACCGCCGAGGATCTGGTTGCCCATGGACAACGCTGCGTAGTCCGGATCGTCACGGTCGATGCCCAGTTGCGCGAGCATCAGGTTGGTCTGCTTGGACGGGAACTCGATGTGGCCGATGCTGGCCTTGGGCTCGACGGGTTGCGCGATTTTCGGCAAGGCCGGGCCTTTGGGCAGGGCGCTGGAAACCTGTGCGGCAATCGCCTCGGCTTCTGCGCGGGACAGGTCACCGACCAGTGCGATCACCACGTTACCCGCTGCGTAGGCTTTCTCGTGGAACGCCCGAAGCTGTGCCAGGGTAATCGCCGGTACGGTTGTCGCCGTGCCGTCGCTGGAGTGGGCGTACGGGTGGTCGCCGTACAGGCGGTTCATCAGTTCCAGGCTGGCCAGTTTGCCGGGGTTCTGCTTCTGGTACTCGAACCCGGCGAGCAGCTGGTTCTTGATGCGCGCAAACGAATCGGCAGGGAAGGTCGGCTTGCCGACGACTTCGGTGAACAGCTTCAGGGCCGGCTCGCGTTTGTCATTGGCGCTGAGGCTACGAAGCGAGGCAATTGCCATGTCTTTATAGGCGCCATTACCGAAGTCGGCCCCCAGGCCTTCGAAGCCTTGGGCGATGGCGCCGACATCTTTCCCTGCCACGCCTTCGTTGAGCATGGCGTTGGTCAGTTGCGCCAAGCCTGGTACGTCGCCGTCCTGGCTGCTGCCGGCGGCAAAGATCAGGCGCATGTCGAACATCGGCAGCTCACGGGCTTCGACGAACAGGACTTTTGCGCCTTCGGCGGTGCTCCAGGTTTGTACGTCGAGTTTGCGGTGGCTCGGCGCCTTGTCGTTGAGTTCGGTCAGCGATTGCAGCTTCTGGCTGGCCTTGGCTTTGTCGAGGGCTTCGCTGGCGCTGGATTCGCCGGAGCGCGACAGATAGAACGCGGCGGAGCCGATAACGGCGACGGCGATCAGGCCGATCAGGGCCAGACGGGATTTTTTACGCTCACTCATGAGTCGTCTCCAGTGGCAGTACATGGGCGACGCTGAGACGTTCGCGGGTGAAATACAGCTTGGCGGCGTTCTGGATGTCTTGCGGTGTCACGCTTTCCAGATCGGCCAGTTCGGTGTCCATCAGTTTCCATGACAGGCCGACGGTTTCCAGTTGGCCGATGGCGGTGGCCTGGCTGGTGATCGAGTCGCGCTCGTAGACCAGGCCGGCGATGACTTGCGCACGCACGCGCTCCAGCTCTTCAGCGGATGGCGCGGTGGTTTTCAGCTGCTCGAGCAGCTTCCACAAACCGGCCTCGGCCTGGGCGATGGTCTTGTGTTTCTGGCTGTTGGGTGTGGCCGACAAAGTGAACAGGCTGTCGCCGCGGGTATAGGCGTCGTAACTCGACGAACCGCCGGACACCAGTTCCTCGCCCCGTTCCAGTTGCGCCGGGATGCGTCCGCTATAGCCGCCGTCGAGCAGCGCCGAAATCAGTCGCAGGGCATTGACCGGGCGCTTGTCTTCGGCGGTGGCAATGCCCGGCACGTTGAAGGCCAGCATCAGGCTTGGCAGTTGGGTCTGCACATGCAGGGTGATCTGGCGTTCGCCGGGCTCGGCCAGCTCCAGAGGTTTTTTCGCGGCCGGTACATCGCGCCTGGCGATCGGACCGAAATAACGCTGGGCCAGGGCTTTGACTTCGTCAGGCGTCACGTCGCCGACCACCACCAGCGTGGCGTTGTTCGGCACGTACCAGGTCTGGTACCAGTGGCGCAGTTCTTCGACTTTCATCCGCTCAAGGTCAGCCATCCAGCCGATGGTCGGCGTGTGATAGCCGCTGGCCGGGTAGGTCATGGCCTTGAAGCGCTCATAGGCTTTGGACATCGGCTTGTCGTCGGTGCGCAGGCGACGTTCTTCCTTGATGACTTCGATTTCCCTGGCGAACTCGTCGGCCGGCAGGCGCAGGCTGGCCATGCGGTCGGCTTCCAGTTCGAAGGCGACGCCCAGGCGATCCCGGGCCAGTACCTGGTAGTACGCGGTGAAGTCGTCGCTGGTGAATGCGTTCTCTTCGGCGCCGAGGTCACGCAGGATCAACGAGGCTTCGCCGGGGCCGACTTTCTCGCTGCCCTTGAACATCATGTGTTCCAGGGCGTGGGACAGGCCGGTATTACCCGGCGTCTCGTAGCTGGAGCCAACCTTGTACCAGACCTGGGAAACCACCACGGGTGCGCGGTGGTCCTCACGCACGACCACCTTCAGGCCGTTGTCGAGGGTGAATTCGTGGGTGGGTTGCGGGTCGGCAGCCAGGGCCGAAAGGGGCAGGCAAACTGTGCTGAGCAGCAGGCCTGCAGCGCGGCGGGCTAGAGCATTCATTCGTTTTTAAACCTTTGGGGCTGCCCGCTTGGTCTTAGCGTCAGCGGGCGAGAGGGTGCTAGGATACTGATCCGTTTTAGCGGCGGCCACGCCTATCAGGCACGCATGTTTGATCAGGTTGTATGGGTTTGCGACGGAATGTGGATATTTATCAGCTAAACTCCGCTTTTTCGCCGATTTTGCCGCATCTGTCCCGTGTGAAATCGTTTCCTTGAGGTGGTGTTGTCCATCTCGACAAAATGTTGCGCGTGAACAAGCTGCGTCAATCGCAGTCTGTTCTGCATCGAATTTTTATTTGCCGAGGCGCCATTGGCGCGTCGCTACCGTGAGATAGCCGTCCTCCATGTTTGGTTCCAACGACGACAAGAAGACCCCAGCTACGGCTGGCGAGAAGAAAAGCCTGTTCGGATGGCTGCGCAAAAAGCCGCAGGAAGCCGTCGTCGAACAGCCACCAGCCATTCCTGAACCCGCGCCGGCCCCGGCCTCGGCCCCGGTAATAGAAGCGCCCGCACCGGTTGTCCTGCCGATTGCCGAGCCGGTGCTGCAATCGCAGGCCGAGCCTGTCAGCGAGATCATTGAGCAGCCGCTGACCACTGCTGCCGAGCCGTGGCTGACTTTGCCGGTGGCGGAAGAGCCGGTGGCGCTGGTCGAAAATGACCTGGCTCCCCACGTGACGCCACCGATTCCGGCGCCGACTGCTTTCGCGCCTGCACCGGTTGAAGCGCCTGTGGTCGAACCGGTCGTTGCACCCGTCGTTATGGCTGAGCCCGAGCCGGTTGTGATCGAGCCAGTAGCGCCGATTGCTCCGGTTGCTCCGGTTGCTCCAGTTGTCCAAGCGTCTGCGCCAGTAGTTGCGCCGGTCATCGCTCCCGTCGAAACCCCGGTCGAACCCGTACGCACTGAAGAAACCAAGGCCGGTTTCTTTGCCCGCCTCAAGCAGGGGCTGTCCAAGACCAGCGCCAGTATTGGCGAAGGCATGGCCAGCCTGTTCCTGGGCAAGAAGGCCATTGATGACGAGCTGCTCGAAGACCTCGAGACTCGCCTGCTGACCGCCGACGTTGGTGTCGAAGCCACGTCTGTGATCATTCAGCGTTTGACGCAGAAGGTCGCGCGCAAAGAGCTGGCCGACTCCGATGCCCTGTACAAATCCCTGCAAGCCGAGCTGGCTGCGATGCTCAAGCCTGTCGAGCAGCCGTTGAAGATCACCTCGCAGAACAAGCCGTTCGTGATTCTGGTGGTCGGCGTCAATGGCGCGGGTAAAACCACCACCATCGGCAAGTTGGCCAAGAAGCTGCAGCTGGAAGGCAAGAAGGTCATGCTGGCTGCCGGCGACACTTTCCGCGCCGCGGCGGTCGAGCAATTGCAGGTATGGGGAGAGCGCAACAAGATCCCGGTGATCGCCCAGCACACTGGTGCCGACTCGGCCTCGGTGATCTTCGATGCCGTGCAGGCCGCCAAGGCCCGTGGCATCGATGTGTTGATCGCCGACACCGCCGGTCGCCTGCACACCAAAGACAACCTGATGGAAGAGTTGAAAAAGGTTCGCCGGGTGATCGGCAAGCTCGACGCCGACGCGCCGCACGAAGTGCTGCTGGTGCTCGATGCCGGCACCGGCCAGAACGCCATCAACCAGGCCAAGCAATTCAACCAGACCGTCGAACTGACCGGCCTGGCGCTGACCAAACTCGACGGCACCGCGAAAGGCGGGGTGATTTTCGCCCTGGCCAAGCAGTTCGGTCTGCCGATCCGCTACATTGGTGTCGGTGAAGGCATCGATGATTTGCGTACCTTTGAAGCCGAACCCTTTGTCCAGGCACTGTTTGCCGAGCGGGAGCGTTCATGATTCGTTTCGAACAGGTCGGTAAACGCTACCCGAACGGTCACGTCGGCTTGCATGAGCTGAGCTTTCGAGTCCGTCGTGGCGAATTTCTGTTTGTCACCGGCCATTCCGGCGCCGGTAAATCCACGCTATTGCGCCTGTTGCTGGCCATGGAGCGCCCGACCAGCGGCAAGTTGCTGCTCGCCGGGCAAGACCTGAGCACCATCAGCAACGCGCAGATTCCTTTCTTGCGTCGGCAGATCGGCGTGGTGTTCCAGAATCACCAGTTGCTGTTCGATCGCACGGTGTTCAATAACGTCGCGTTGCCTTTGCAGATCCTGGGTCTGTCCAAGGCCGAGATCGCCAAGCGCGTGGACTCGGCATTGGAGCGCGTGGCGCTGTCGGATAAAACCGATCTGTACCCGGGTGACCTGTCCACCGGTCAGCAGCAGCGCGTCGGTATCGCCCGCGCCATCGTCCATCGCCCGGCCTTGCTGTTGGCGGACGAACCGACCGGTAACCTCGACCCGCGCCTGGCGGCGGAAATCATGGGTGTGTTCGAGGATATCAATCGTTTGGGCACCAGCGTGCTGATCGCCAGCCACGACCTGGCCCTGATCGCCCGCATGCGCCACCGCATGCTGACCTTGCAGCGCGGTCGATTGATCGGCGACGGGGAGGCCGCAGTATGAGTGCGACACGCAGTCCAAAGGTTTCCGAGCGCGTGGCCCCCAAGGCCGCGGATCCGCAACCGACCAAGAAAAAACACGACGATGATGACGGTCCGGACTTCGCCACGCTGTTCCGCGCCTGGATCGAAAGCCATCGCGCCAGCCTGGTGGACAGTTTGCGCCGCCTGGGCAAGCAACCCATTGGCAGTTTTTTCACCTACATGGTGATGGCGGTGGCCCTGAGTTTGCCCATGGGCCTGTCACTTTTGCTAAGTAACGTCGAGCGTCTGGGCGGGTCCTGGCAGCGCGCGGCGCAAATTTCCCTGTATCTGGACCTTGAAGCCAAACCGGCTGAAGGCGAATCGCTGCGCGATCAGATCAAGGGCATGCCTGGCGTGGCCGATGCCGAATATGTTGGCCGGGAGCAGGCCCTGGAAGAGTTCCAGCAACAGTCCGGTCTGGGCGAGGCGCTCAAGGAATTGCCGGAGAACCCGCTGCCGGGCGTGGTGCTGGTGACGCCGAACGAAGTCGACAAACCGGCCCTTGAAGCATTAAGACAAAAACTATCCGAGCTGCCGAAGGTACAGCAGGCGCAACTTGATTTAGTCTGGGTCGAGCGTCTGGCAGCCATCCTCAAGCTGGGTGACCGTTTTGTCTTCGGTCTGACCGTGCTTCTGGTTTCTGCATTACTTTTGGTGATAGGCAATACCATTCGTCTTCATATTGAAAACCGCCGCACAGAGATAGAAGTGATTAAACTGGTCGGCGGCACTGACAGCTATGTACGCAGGCCCTTTCTATATATGGGCGCGCTGTATGGCTTCGGTGCGGGGATTCTTTCCTGGGGCGTACTGGCGTTCGGCCTTGACTGGCTGAACGACGCGGTGGTTGGGCTGGCCGGTTTGTACGGCAGTGATTTTGCGCTGGCTGGAGTGCCAGTTGCCGACGGTCTGTCTCTCTTGCTTGGCGCGGTGCTGTTGGGGTATATCGGTGCATGGATTGCAGTCGCACGCCACCTGAGGGAGCTTGCGCCTAAGTAGTATCACTTTGCTCGTATTGACCTTTCAGCGTTTTTGGGAACTTGTCTTTTGGTTTCCGGTCAATTTTCGCAGTGCTGAACTGCACGAGTTTGTAAGTCGGAGGTTTTTTCGTATGACCAATTCTTTGCAACCTGCATATGCTCTGGTCCCGGGTGCGAACCTGGAGGCCTATGTGCACACCGTCAACAGCATTCCATTGCTGTCGCCGGAGCAGGAGCGTGAACTGGCCGAGAGTCTCTATTATGAGCAGGATTTGGGGGCGGCTCGGCAGATGGTGCTCGCCCACCTGCGTTTTGTCGTACATATCGCCCGTAGCTATTCCGGCTATGGCCTGGCTCAGGCTGACCTGATCCAGGAAGGCAACGTCGGTCTGATGAAGGCCGTGAAACGCTTCAACCCGGAAATGGGCGTGCGCCTGGTGTCCTTTGCCGTGCACTGGATCAAGGCGGAAATCCACGAGTTCATCCTGCGCAACTGGCGCATCGTGAAAGTCGCGACCACCAAGGCCCAGCGCAAGTTGTTCTTCAACCTGCGCAGCCAGAAGAAACGCCTGGCCTGGTTGAACAACGAGGAAGTCCATCGCGTGGCAGAAAGCCTGGGTGTAGAGCCTCGGGAAGTGCGCGAGATGGAAAGCCGCCTGACGGGTCATGACATGGCCTTCGACCCGGCTGCCGAAGCGGACGACGACAGTGCTTTCCAGTCGCCGGCCAACTATCTGGAAGACCACCGGTACGACCCGGCCCGTCAACTGGAAGATGCCGACTGGAGCGACAACTCCAACCACAACCTGCACGAAGCACTGGAAGTGCTGGACGACCGCAGCCGTGACATCCTCTACCAGCGCTGGCTGGCGGAAGAAAAAGCCACGCTGCACGACCTGGCGCAGAAGTACAACGTGTCGGCCGAGCGTATTCGCCAACTCGAGAAGAGTGCGATGAACAAGCTCAAGTTGTCGATCGCTGCGTAACCGGCGACCTGGCAATAAAAAACGCCCCGATCATTGATCCTGTGGGAGCGAGCTTGCTCGCGATGAGGCCCGAACATTCAATATAAAAGTTGAATGTCAGGCCGTCATCGCGGGCAAGCCCGCTCCCACAGTGGTTTTCAGGGGCTGAAGAATTATGATCAGTTATTCGGCCCAAGGCGCCCGGCGCGAGTCGTTCAGCCCGACCAGATAGCTGTCCCCGCCCAACTGACTCATCTGCTGCCTGATCCAGCCAGCCCGACGTGAAACGTAGGTGGTCGGATGGCTCGCACTCCAAACCCGCGGGTTGGGCAGTACGGCGGCAAGCAGGCTCGACTGCTGGCGGCTGAGGCCTTTAGCGCTCACGCCAAAGTGATGCCGGGCCGCCGCTTCAGCGCCAAACACGCCGTCATCCCACTCGACACTGTTGAGGTACACCTCAAGAATCCGCTGCTTGGGCCAGAGCACTTCGATCAGTCCGGTGAACCAGGCTTCCAGGCCTTTGCGCAGCCAGCTGCGGCCAGACCACAGGAACAGGTTTTTCGAGACTTGCTGGCTCAGGGTGCTGGCGCCATGGATCGAACCGCCACGCTCGTTATGGGCAAACGCCGCTTGAATCGCGCCGATATCGAAGCCCCAGTGCTCGGAGAACTTCTGGTCTTCCCCGGCAATCACCGCAACTTTCAGGTCATCGGAGATCTCGTCCCAGGGTTTCCAGGTGCGTTGAAGGTCAATGGGTTCGCCGTCGAACCAGGATTCGATCTTGCGCTCGACCATCAGCGCCGTCCCCGGTGGCGGCACCACGCGAAAGATCAGCACCAGCAATACGCTGCCACCCATGAACCAGAGCACGGCCTTGGTGAAACGACGAAAATAGATACGCAGCATAGAGATGGCTTGGCCGAACCCGTTGAGCGGGCCATTATACAGACCCTTTAGATCGAAACTGACTGGAGTTCTGCATGCTGCGTGGCTTTCTGATGCTGGCCGCTTTTTTCGGCTTCACCGGTGTCGGTCTCGGGGCCTTTGCCGCCCATGGCCTGAAAAGCCGCCTGAGCGCCGAGTACCTGGCGATCTTCCATACCGGCGTCACCTATCAACTGGTGCATGCCCTGGCGCTGCTCGGTGTCGCCGCGCTGGCCACGCAAATTCCCGGTCGACTCGCCACCTGGGCCTGCGCATCGTTTGCGATCGGTATCCTGCTGTTCTCCGGCAGTCTTTACGTGCTGACGCTGACGGGTATCAGCAAGCTCGGCATCATCACGCCTTTCGGCGGTCTTGCGTTCCTCGTGGGCTGGTTCTGCCTGGGACTCGCCGCCTGGCGCTTGCAACCTACCGCTTGACGCTTGTTGCTGACCTTTAGGTCATGATCAAGCTAGAATGCCTGCCCCAAAAAATGATGGCGGCATCCGGCATGCGCATTCAGTTGAACGGCGAATCCTTTGAACTGCCCGACGGTGAAACCGTTGCGGCCCTGCTGACCCGTCTGGACCTGACCGGACGCCGGGTGGCGGTCGAACTCAATCTGGATATCGTCCCGCGCAGTCAGCATGCAGACACCACGTTGAACGACGGCGACAACGTCGAAGTGGTGCACGCCATCGGTGGCGGCTAGTAGTCTCGGCCGAGTGGTCACAGAATTCTGCAAGTACCTCACCCCTACAGAGGATTTCCCATGAGCATCGTTCGCAGCGACAAGCCTTTCGTCCTGGCCGGTCGTACTTACCAGTCGCGTTTGCTGGTCGGTACCGGCAAGTACCGTGACATGGAAGAAACCCGCCTGGCCATCGAAGCCTCGGGTGCCGAGATCGTCACCTTCGCCGTGCGCCGCACCAACCTCGGTCAGATCGAGGGCGAGCCGAACCTGCTCGAAGTGCTGTCGCCGGATCGCTACACCTTCCTGCCGAACACCGCTGGTTGCTACGACGCCATCGAAGCCGTGCGTACCTGCCGCCTGGCCCGTGAGCTGCTCGACGGTCACAACCTGGTGAAGCTGGAAGTGCTGGCCGACCAGAAAACCCTGTTCCCCAACGTGATCGAAACCCTCAAGGCCGCCGAAACGCTGGTCAAGGAAGGCTTCGACGTGATGGTCTACACCAGCGATGACCCGATCGTCGCCCGGCAACTGGCGGAAATCGGCTGCATCGCGGTGATGCCGCTGGCTGGCCTGATCGGTTCCGGTCTGGGGATCTGCAATCCGTACAACCTGCAGATCATCCTCGAAGAAGCCAAAATTCCGGTGCTGGTGGATGCCGGTGTCGGTACCGCTTCCGACGCCACCATCGCCATGGAACTGGGTTGTGATGCCGTGCTGATGAACTCGGCCATCGCCCACGCCCAGCAGCCGGTCATGATGGCTGAAGCCATGAAACATGCGATCGTCGCGGGCCGCCTGGCCTACCTCGCCGGCCGTATGCCGAAAAAACTCTATGCCAGCGCCTCTTCGCCGCTGGATGGTCTGATCAAGTAAGAGCCATTGATGACTGAATCGAACGACACGCCTATCCAGACGGAAGAAGGCGACGAGCGCCAACACCGCCGCATCAAGAGTTTCGTGATGCGTGCCGGGCGCATGACCGAAGGCCAGCAACGCGGCCTGGAGCAGGGCGCGCCGCTGTACGTGCTGCCGCTGGCCGATGCGCCGGTGGACTTCGACCAGGTGTTCGGTCGCTCGGCACCGCGCTCGCTGGAAATCGGTTTTGGCATGGGCCACTCGCTGCTGGAAATGGCAGCGGCTGCGCCGGATCAGGATTTCATCGGCGTCGAGGTTCACCGTCCGGGTGTCGGGGCGCTGCTCAATGGCGTGCTGACCCAGGGTTTGACCAATCTGCGGGTCTACGATTGCGATGCCATCGAAGTGCTCAACCGCTGCGTGGCCGATAACAGCCTCGATCGCCTGATGCTGTTTTTCCCGGACCCGTGGCACAAGAGCCGTCACCACAAGCGCCGTATCGTTCAGGCGTCCTTCGCCGAACTGGTACGCAGCAAGTTGAAGGTCGGTGGCATTCTGCACATGGCCACCGACTGGGAACCGTACGCCGAATACATGCTGGAAGTGATGAACGTTGCGCCGGGTTACCGCAACCTCGCCGAAGACGGCAAGTGCGTACCGCGCCCGGCCGAACGGCCGATCACCAAGTTCGAACGCCGTGGCGAACGTCTTGGGCATGGTGTGTGGGATTTGAAGTTCGAGAAGCAGTCTTAAGACTTACACAGTAAACAATGTGGGAGCGGGCTTGCTCGCGAAGGCGTCGTGTCAGTCGACATTAATGTTGTCTGATACACCGCTTTCGCGAGCAAGCCCGCTCCCACATTTGTTTTGTGTGTGGCTCGGGATTAGCGGCGATCAGCGACCACGCCAATCAACACCAACACCACCAACAGCACCGGCGCCAGGCTGTAGTTGTTGAACTGGCTCAAGCCGCGCACGACCCATGGCGTGGCGTAGATCAGCGCCGCGCCGCTGCCGATCATGCACAGCAGGGACATCAGCGGCACGCGCAAGGCGCCGGCGATGCTGCCCAGACGCTGCTCGACCCAGCCTTTGAAATCCGCACCAAACAGCACCAACAGGCAGCCCACCAGGGCCAGGGCGATTTCCGAGAGGTTGCTGCGACTCCAGCGGGATACTGTGGCCAGCAGGTCGAGTATCAGATCCATTCGATTTCCTTATGTCAGAAAAGTCTGCAGCAAGTCATTGAGAAAGAGTTGTCCGCGCTCGGTGGCTGCCAGGCGTGACGGTTCGACCTGCAACAATCCGCTTTGTTCGGCTTCGCGGCGACCTTTGGCGAGGCTGTCCAGGCTGAGCCCGGTACGTTCCGGATACAGCCGCGATTCGACACCCTCGGTCAGGCGTAGCGCATTCATCAGAAACTCGAACGGCAGTTCTTCGTTGGTCAGCGCTTTCTCGCCGGCCTGGAAGCTTTTCGCCGGATTCAGGTAATCCTTCGGCAAGCGGGTTTTCCAGGTGCGAACAATGCGCCCGTCCGGGTGACTGAGCTTGCCGTGGGCGCCGGCACCGATGCCAATGAAGTCGCCAAAACTCCAGTAATTGAGGTTGTGTCGCGCCGGACGTCCGGGCAGGGCATAGGCCGAGACTTCGTACTGGGCGTAACCGTGTTCGGCCAGCAGCGCTTGCCCGGCTTCCTGAATGTCCCACAACGTGTCGTCTTCCGGCAGCGTCGGCGGCTGGTTCCAGAACACCGTGTTCGGTTCCAGGGTCAGTTGATACCACGACAGGTGTGTCGGTTTCAGGGCGATGGCTGTGCGCAGATCGGCCAAGGCATCGTCCAGTGACTGATTCGGCAAGCCATGCATCAAGTCCAGATTGAAGTTGTCGAACCCGGCCTGCCGCGCCATGCCGGCGGCACGTACGGCTTCGTCGCCGTTGTGAATCCGCCCCAAGGCTTCGAGCTTTTCTTGCTGAAAACTCTGGATGCCGATCGACAGGCGATTGATGCCCAGCTTCCGGTATGCCACGAACTTGTCTTGCTCGAACGTACCCGGATTGGCTTCCAGCGTGATTTCGATGTCGCTGGCAAAGGGGATGCGTTGTTCGACGCCTCTGAGCAAGCGACCCAGCGAATCGGCACTGAACAGGCTCGGCGTGCCGCCACCAAAGAAGATCGAGCTCAGTTCACGACCATAGACGGCGTGCAGGTCCTGATCGAGGTCGGCCAGCAATGCGTCGACGTACTCTTCTTCCGGCAGCACCGGGCTGGCAGTGTGGGAGTTGAAGTCGCAATAAGGGCATTTGCGTACACACCACGGAATGTGGATGTACAGCGCCAGGGGCGGCAGCACTGGCAGGGCCGCCCGAGGCGATTGAACGTCGCCGCCGAAGATCAGCGGCGACGCAGATGATTCACGGGTCATTTCAAGCCCAGACGCTGGCGCAGCAGATCCATTGCACGGGCGCGGTGGCTGATCTGGTTTTTGTCGCCCGGGCTCAACTCGGCGCTGGAGCAATCGCGCTCCGGCACCCAGAACAGCGGGTCGTAGCCAAAACCGTGTTCGCCGCTGGCCTGGGTCAGGATTCGCCCGTGCCACAAACCTTCGCAGAGGATCGGCAATGGATCATCGGCGTGACGCACCAACGCCAGCACGCAGACGAACTGCGCACCACGCTCGGCTTCAGGCACCTCTTTCAACACGTCGAGCAGCTTGGCGTTGTTCGCTGCATCGCCCTTGCCGTCGGCATAGCGCGCCGAATAAATGCCTGGCGCACCACCGAGGAAATCCACCGCCAGCCCGGAATCGTCAGCCAGCGCTGGCAGGCCGGAAATGCGCGCGGCATTGCGGGCCTTGAGGATGGCGTTCTCGACGAACGACAGACCGGTTTCTTCGGGTTCCACGCTGCTGAACTCGCCGATCGAGCGCAGATGCACTGATTCGCCGAGCATGGCCTGAAGTTCCTTGAGCTTGCCGGCGTTATGGCTGGCCAATACGAGTTGCGTGAAATTGATCATTGGCCGGGGAAGAGCTCTTGGTTGAAATTGATGGTGTTGATTTTGTCACCGGTCTGCACCTTGATGTCGAAAGTGCGGACCTCCGGTTGATCTACCGGATATTGCGCGATGTAGTAGATCGCACCTTGTTCGGTGATCTGTTTGAACTTCAGTGGCACGATCTGGCTGGTCAGGTCTTTGACCGAGCCGCTCACCTGGGCTATCAATGGTTTGCCTTCCTTGAGCACCGAGATATTGATCACGCCCTGGTTCTTGCTGCGGATCAGTTCGGCGGACTTGGCAATGTCCGGGGTCAGGTAGGTGGAGTTGAAGGTGTTGTAGTGCACCGTCACGTCGCCGAAGGTTTCCTGGCGCTCGCTCTTGATGGGTTCGGCGCCCATGGCGGTGAGGCTCAGGCAGGCAGTGAGTAGAAGCAACGCTAGACGACCCATGATCGTTCTCCTTGAAATAGGGTGGATCAGACCGCGACCTTGTGGTCGGAAAGTCCCGGACTGCTGACGCGGTAGATTCCGATCTCACCTAACAGATTAGGCCATAGCTTACTGGCCCACCCGTGCCGATGCTGTTGATCCACCGCAAGCCGATCAATGACCTTCGCTTCACGTTCGCGACACAAGGCTTCAAAGTCCGCGAAGGTGCAGAAGTGAATGTTCGGCGTGTTGTACCAGGTGTACGGCAGGAACTCGGAAACCGGCATCCGGCCCTTGCTCGCCAGGTACCAGCGGCAGCGCCAGTGACCGAAGTTGGGGAAGGTGATGATGCACTGGCGACCGACACGCAGCATTTCGTCGAGGATCTTGTCCGGATAGTGCACTGCTTGCAGCGCCTGGGTCATGACCACGATGTCGAAACTGTTGCTGGCAAAGTTGCCCAGGCCCTTGTCCAGGTCTTGCTCGATGACGTTGATGCCCTTGGCCACGCACTCGGCAATGTTGTCGGCGTCGTTTTCCAGGCCATAACCGGTGACTTGCTTGTTGTCGCGCAGCCAGGTCAGCAGTTCGCCATCGCCGCACCCGAGGTCGAGCACGCGGCTGCCGGCGGGGATCCATTCCTGGATGATTTCCAGATCAGCTCTCATGGCTTTCTCACAACGTAATGCGGTTCATGTAATTGCTGAATGCCTGCAGGTAGCGCGGGATCGGAATCAGGAAGGCGTCATGGCCTTGCGGTGCGTCGATCTCGAGGTAGCAGACGTCCTTGCGCGCGGCCATCAGCGCGTCCACCAGTTCCCGCGAACGGGCCGGGGAGAAGCGCCAGTCGGTGGTGAACGACATCACGCAGAACTTGGCTTTGGCACCTTCAAAGGTTTTTGCCAGGTTATCGTCGAAGTTCGCCGCCGGATCGAAGTAATCGAGCGCTTTGGTCATCAACAGATATGTATTGGCATCGAAGCGCCCGGAGAACTCTTCGCCCTGATAACGCAGGTAGCTTTCAACCTGGAACTCGACGCTGTGGAAGTCGTAGTTGAGTTTTTCGCTCTTCAGCCCGCGGCCGAATTTCTCGCCCATGGAGTCATCGGACAGGTAGGTGATGTGCCCGACCATCCGCGCCAGCATCAGGCCGCGCTTGGGAATCACGTTGTGTTCCTGGAACGAACCGCCGTGGAATTCCGGGTCGGTGAGGATCGCCTGGCGCGCCACTTCGTTGAACGCGATGTTCTGTGCCGACAGCTTGGGCGCCGAGGCAATGGCCAGGCAGTGACGGATGCGGTCAGGGTAGGTGATGCTCCATTGCATCGCCTGCATGCCGCCGAGGCTGCCGCCGATCACGGCCGCGAACTGGGCGATGCCGAGGCGATCGGCCAGGCGCGCCTGACTGTGCACCCAATCCTCGACGGTCAAGACCGGGAAGTCGGCACCGAACGGCTTGCCAGTGTCCGGGTTGATGCTGCTCGGCCCGGTGGAACCGTTGCAACCGCCAAGGTTGTTCAGGCTGACAATGAAGAACTTGTTGGTATCGATCGGCTTGCCCGGCCCGATGCAACTGTCCCACCAACCGGGTTTGCGGTCGTCGGCGCTGTGGTAGCCGGCGGCGTGGTGGTGTCCGGACAAGGCGTGGCAGATCAGCACGGCATTGCTCGCCATGGCGTTCAACGTGCCATAGGTTTCGTAAATCAGGTCGTAGGCCGGGAGCGAACGTCCACAGGCCAAAGCCAGCGGCTCGCTGAAGTGCGCCACTTGCGGCGTCACCAGACCAACAGAATCGGGGGGAAAGGCAGCTGGCATCGACCCTGCTCTCATTGAAATGAGGCGTAAGTCTAAAGACCGCTGGGGTTAGCGGCAAGCAAAGGCCGGGCCTGATTTCATTCATTCAGACCGAGGTGCGCCATTCGCGAGCAAGCCCGCTCCCACAGGGGAATGCATTCCAATGTGGGAGCGGGCTTGCTCGCGAAGGCAGCACCTCGGTATATCAGTTCTGTCGCACCAATCCAGGCAAATCCGGCAACTTCTTCGGCGAACGAATTCGCACCCGTTTTTGCCGGTTCAACTCGCCGCTGATCAAACTGACCTGGCTCTTGGACACGCCAAAGGCCTTGGCCAGAAACGCCATCAGATACGCGTTGGCCTTGCCCTCGACCGGCGGCGCGGTCAGGCGAATCTTCAGGCGATCACCGTGCAGCCCGGCGAAGTCATCGCTACGGGCTGCCGGTTGCAGGTGACACTCCAGAATCAGGTCGTCACCGTCCCAGCGAAAGTAGCTCATCAGATCAGGCCGAGCAGCCCCTGCGGCATGAAGGCAAAGTACGCAAGGCGCGGGATCAGCCAGCTTTGCAGCAACTGGATCACGATGAACGCGAAGATCGGCGAGATGTCGAGCCCACCCAGGCTAGGGATGAACCGGCGGAACGGTGCAAGGACCGGTTCAGTGATCTGAGCGACCAGTTCTGCGCCAGGGTTGTGGCTACCCGGTGCAACCCAGGACAGAATCACACTGATGATCATCGCGTAGAACAGAACATTCAAAAACAGCGAGAAAAGGGCGATCAGAGCCCAAGGCACCAACAGCAGCAAGTCGACCTCGAAGCCTTTGAGCAGCAGGATGACCGCCATCAGCACTATCTGCACGATCAGCGCCAGTACCAGTGACGACATGTCCAGCCCGAACATGCTCGGGATGACCCGGCGCAGAGGCTTGAGCAGTGGTTGCGTGGCCTTGACGATGAACTGGCAGAGCGGGTTGTAGAAATTCGCCCGAACCAGTTGCAGGATGAAGCGCATCAGTACGATCAGCAGGTACAGGCTGCCAAGGGTTTTAATGATGAAAATGGCAGCGTCATTGAGTCCAAGCATCGTTGATTCCTTTGTAAGAGCTGATTAGCGACCGAGTTGCTCAGCCATCTCGGCCGAGCGATGCGCGGCAGCGCCGAGTGCTGTTTCTACCAGCGCTTCGAAGCCGCCGGCCTGGAATGACTTGATTGCAGCTTCCGTGGTGCCCGCTGGCGAGGTGACACGGCGGCGCAGCTCGGCCGCGTCGACGTCGCTGGAGACGGCCATGTGTGCGGCACCCAGTGCGGTTTGCAGGGTCAGTTGCGCGGCGATGTCCGCCGGCAGGCCGAGTTTCACGCCGGCGGCGGTCATGGCTTCGATCAGCAGGAAGAAATACGCCGGGCCGCTGCCGGAAACGGCGGTGACCGCATCCAGTTGCTGTTCTTCGTTCAGCCACAGGGCGATGCCGACTGCGGACAGCAGATCCTGGGCTTGCTGACGCTGTTCGGCGGTCACTTCGGCGGTAGCGAACAGGCCGCTCGCGCCCTGACGCACCAGCGCCGGGGTGTTGGGCATGCAGCGCACGATCGGTTGGGCACCGAGCCAGTTGTTCATGCTGGCGCAGGTGATGCCTGCGGCAATCGAAACCACCAGTTGATTGGGTTTGAGGCTAGGGCGGAGGGCTTCGCACACGGCTTTCATCGCCTGCGGCTTGACCGCCAGGACGACGACGTCGGCACCTTCGATGGCCTGGGCGTTGTCGGCGAAGGTTTCGATGCCGTGTTCAGCGCTCACGCGAGCGCGGGTTTCTTCGCCCGGATCGCTGGCGCGGATCTGCGCCGCTTCCAGACCCTTGGCCCGCAGGCCGCCGATCAGGCTGGCGGCCATGTTGCCGGCACCGATAAAGGCAATACGCGTCTTGCTCATGTCAGGTCCTTATTCAGATGTGTGTCAGCCATGGTTCATGGTTGACCGTAGTCGCGGGCACCAAACAGGGCCGTACCGATACGGACCCAGGTGGCGCCTTGGGCGATGGCCGATTCGAGATCGTGGCTCATGCCCATGGAAAGTGTGTCGAGTGGCAGGTTCAGGCTGGCTTGCAGGCTTTGTACGGCAGCAAACGCGGCATCCTGGGCGGCGCGATCTTCAGTCGGCTCAGGGATAGCCATCAACCCGCGCAACTTCAGGCGTGGCAGGGCGCTGATGGCGTTGGCCAGAGCCGGCAGGTCGGCCGGGGTGCAGCCGGATTTGCTGGCTTCACCGCTGACATTGACCTGAATGCAGATGTTCAGTGGCGGCAAACCGGCGGGACGTTGTTCGGACAGGCGTTGTGCGATTTTCAGACGATCCACGGAATGCACCCAGTCGAAGTGCTCGGCGATAGCACGAGTCTTGTTCGATTGAATGGGGCCGATGAAGTGCCAGATCAAGGGCAGGTCGGCCAGTTCGAGTTGCTTGCCCAGCGCTTCCTGCAGGTAGTTCTCGCCAAAGTCGCGCAGGCCGGCGGCGTAGGCTTCACGCAGGTCTTGTGCGGGTTTGGTCTTGCTCACGGCTAGCAGTTGAACGCTGTTTTCGGCGCGGTTGGCGGCGAGTGTTGCGGCGTTTATGCGCGAACTAACTTCGAGAATGTTGTCTGCTATGGTGGACATCAAGAGGCGCCAGCGGTCTGAAGGTTCGCGGCATTCTACTGGAATTGAGAGGCGCTATGGATATCACCGAACTGCTGGCATTCAGCGCCAAACAGGGCGCATCCGACCTGCACTTGTCCGCCGGCCTGCCGCCGATGATTCGGGTGGATGGCGATGTACGGCGCATCAACCTGCCGGCCATGGACCACAAGCAGGTGCAGGCGCTGATCTACGCCATCATGAATGACACCCAACGGGCGGACTTCGAGAAACACCTGGAAACCGACTTTTCCTTTGATGTATCCGGTGTCGCGCGTTTTCGGGTCAATGCGTTCAACCAGAACCGTGGCGCGGGTGCGGTGTTTCGCACCATCCCGTCGAAAGTGCAGAGCATGGACGAACTGGGCATGGGAGAAGTGTTTCGCAAAATGACCGATGCTCCCCGTGGCCTGGTGCTGGTGACCGGTCCGACCGGTTCCGGCAAATCCACCACACTGGCGGCGATGATCGATTACCTGAACACCCATCGCCATCACCATATCCTCACGATTGAAGACCCCATCGAGTTTGTCCACGAATCGCGCAAATGCCTGATCAACCAGCGTGAAGTCCACCGCGATACCCGCAGCTTCGCCACGGCCCTGCGCTCGGCGCTACGGGAAGACCCTGACGTGATTCTGGTGGGCGAGATGCGTGACCTGGAGACCATTCGCCTGGCATTGACCGCCGCCGAAACCGGCCATCTGGTGTTCGGCACGCTGCACACCACGTCGGCGGCGAAAACCATCGACCGAGTGGTGGATGTATTTCCGGGGGACGAGAAGGCGATGGTGCGTTCGATGCTTTCCGAGTCGCTGCTGGCGGTGGTGTCCCAGACACTGGTGAAGAAGGTCGGTGGCGGGCGCGTTGCTGCCCACGAAATCATGCTGGGGACCTCGGCGATCCGCAACCTGATCCGCGAAGACAAGGTGGCTCAGATGTACTCGGCGATACAGACGGGAGGGGCGTTGGGCATGCAGACGCTGGATATGAGCTTGAAGAACCTGGTGACCAAGGGGCTGATCAGTCTTGATCATGCGCAGGAGAAAGCGCGGTCGCCGGAAGGTTTTTGAGGAGGATGTGTGGTGCTTTCAAGGGCCTCTTCGCGAGCAAGCCCGCTCCCACAGGGGAATGCATTCCAAAGTGGGAGCGGGCTTGCTCGCGAAGGGGCCATTATGTTCGATACAGATTCAGGGCACTGAAATCAGCGCTGAACCACACGCAACTGATTCGGTTCTTTCGGCAGAACCCGTTTGGCAACCACGTAGTGGTTTTCCCAGTACGGTTTATTCAAAGTGTCGATGGACACCGACTTGCCACGACGAGGCGCGTGGATGAAGCGGTCGTTGCCCAGGTAAATGGCAACGTGATTGACCCGACGACTCTTGATGTTGAAGAAAATCAGGTCGCCTGGTTTCAGGTCGTTGCGATCGACTTTCTCCCCATGACCGCTGGCCATGGCGTTGGAGGTGCGTGGCAGGTCGAACGTGGCGTCGTTGAACGCGTATTTCACCAGGCCGCTGCAATCGAAGCCTTTGCTTGGGCTACTGCCGCCCCAACGATAGGGCGTGCCGAGGACATTCACCGCGCGACTCAGCACGTTGCTGCTTTCCTTGGTGCCCATCGGTGGAACCAGGCCGCTTTTGTCGCTGGCCAGGGTTGGAGCATATTTAGCGGATTTTTTGTCTTTGCTCGAAGGAGCAGAGGCATGGGATTTTGGGGTGTAACCATTAACGTTAGGAAGACGTTGCTCACGATTGGTGGCGTGGGCGGCCAGTGGCATCAAAAGGCAAATGGTTAGCCATGTCTTGAAAAATGAACGCATTAGGCAAGGCTCTTAATAAGTTAGCGCGCAACTTTATAACAGCTTTTTTGCCGCTTCCGAGGCCGTTGGTCGATTCAACCTGGGGGGCAATGGTGGCAAAAATGCGGCAAAATGGCGCAATTGTCGGACAGGAGTCCGGTGTTACAAGGCTTTGGCGGGGGTGAAGGTAGCACCTGCCATACGTCGGGTGCCTGTAAAAAAGTCACAAAGAATTAAAGAATATTTATCTATCGTGTGATTCGAGGCCATTCATGAACCCCTATCAACAGGCTGTCCCGCAGCAAGACACCCACAGCAAAGTGATCGGTTACCTGCTGTGGATTTTCGGTTTTACCGGCGCTCACCGCTTCTATTACGGCAAGCCGGTGACCGGGACGATCTGGTTCTTCACCTTTGGCTTGCTGGGGATCGGCTGGCTGATCGACCTGTTCCTGATCCCGTCCATGGACCGCGAGGCTGACCTGCGGTTTACCGCTGGCCCCATCGAATACAACGTGGCGTGGATTCTGCTGACGTTTCTCGGGGTATTCGGCGTGCACCGGATGTATCAGGGGAAATGGATCAGCGGGCTGCTGTACCTGCTGACGGGCGGGTTGTTCTTTATTGGCGTGTTGTATGACTTCTGGACGCTGAATGACCAGGTTTCGCTGCGTAACGCGCAGAGTCGCTGATTTCTGCGGCGAGGGGCAGGCCCTCTCGCCGCAGGGTTTTACGTTTGGTGACTGATCCAGTTATCCGTCTGCTTGAGTTGCGGCCTATGAGTGGCTACTGAAATATTTTCAGTAATTGAAGTTGAAGTGTTAAAAATGCCATTGTGCTGAAGCTGTAGAAGATTGAAATGATGAAGTGGTTTGGGGTGGCCCAGTAAGCTATGCAGTCGGCGAGTACTACAAGTGATGCAACTGCAATTATCAACGCTGATACTTTTATCAGGATTCCATTAGTATCGTATTTGCGGGCTTTTCTATATAAGTATATTTGCATTAGGTGAAATATGAGTAGCATTAGGCCTGCGATCAGGATTGCACCTATTGGTATTCCGATTGAGTCTCGATCTATGTCGTAAATGCCTGCGCTCAAATTTCTTTCTATGGTAAATATTGCTACGCTGGAAGTGATCGCTAAAAGCGCTGGGTAGCTGTAGTTCAGGTGTTTGTAAAGAGTCTTCATGTGGGCTCTTCCTGAATGCAGAAGCTCATAAGTAAGGGCTTTTATGCCACTTTTCATTTTAACCAATCATGGAACATATCCATTTCTTCTGAGGAAATTATGGGGCATCGCATAGTGGCAGTGAGTAAGTTTGCCCGTCGTTGGAGAAGATGGCTTCAACGGCTCCCGCCAATCTGCAGTCGCCTAGGCTCTCCAGTTGAACCCAGGGTTAACTGTAAAGCCGCCTGATTTCCCTTGTGCTGTTTTTATACTAAATGATGGGTATTGAATCTGCATTCAATAACTTTGTAGGCTATTTCTGTATGTTGCGAAGCTATTTTCGCACAGATGAAGAGAGGTCAGAAATTTCTGTTCGTTGGGTAATTTTATTCGCCATCGTTTATAGAAATTTTCTTGATGCGGCTGTGCTGTTTGGGGAAGGTAGTGGAGGATGGGGCAGGAGGGTTGTATGACTTCTGGACGTTGAATGACCAGGTTTCTGTGCGTAACGCACAGAACAGAGGCGCCTTCCAGTAAGCCTTCGCGAGCAAGCCCGCTCCCACATTTGATCTTTGGTGTTCACAAATACTGTGTTCATCGCAGAACTAATGTGGGAGCGGGCTTGCTCGCGAATGCAGGCGATGCGGTCTTACGCCTGGTGGCTGATCCGCCCGTCCACCAAGGTGTAACGCACCACGCCTGGCAGGCTGTGGCCAATGAACGGGCAGTTTTCGCCCTTCGATAGCCAGTTTTCACCCGCGACGGTTGAGGCTGCCGGGTCGAACAGCACGATATCTGCCGCACCACCCACCGCCAGGCTACCCGCTGGCAGGCGCAAGGCCTCGGCAGGGCCGGCGCTCAGGCGTTTGAGCAGCGTCGGCAGGTCCAGCAAGCCGTCTTCAACCAGGGTCATCGCCAGCGGCAGCAGTAGTTCAACGCTGCTGATGCCTGGCTCGGTCGCGCCGAACGGTGCCAGCTTGGCGTCACGCTCATGGGGTTGGTGATGACTGGAGATGGCCGAGATCACACCGGATTTCACCGCTGCGCGCAGGCCCTCGCGGTCGGCGCGGGTGCGTAGCGGCGGCTGGACGTGATACAGGCTGCTGAAGTCGATCAGGGCTTCGTCGGTCAGGATCAGTTGGTACAGGGCGACATCCGCCGTGACCTTCAGGCCCCGGGCCTGGGCCTGGGCGATCAGTTGCACGCCGCGAGCACTGGTGAGCTGGCTGAAGTGCGCACGCACGCCAGTCTGTTCAACCAGCAGCAGATCCCGGGCCAGGGCGACGGTTTCGGCGCTTTCCGGGATGCCCGGCAAGCCAAGGAAGCTGGCAGTCGGGCCTTCGTGAGCCAGGCCACCCTCGGCCAGGTCGTGATCCTGGGAGTTGAAAATCACCGTCAGGTCGAAAGTCGCGGCATAGTCCAGTGCCCGGCACAGGGTGCGGGTGTTGCGGAAACTCTCCAGGCCATTGCCGAAGGCCACGCAACCGGCGTCGCGCAAGGCAACCAGCTCGGCCAGCTGTTCACCGTCCAGGCCTTTGCTCAGGGCGCCAATCGGGAAGACTTTGGTGTTGCCGGCCTCACGGGCGCGGTCGAGGATCAGTTCGGCCACCGCGGAGGTGTCCAGTACCGGCTTGGTCTTCGGCGGGCAGCACAGGCTGGTGACGCCGCCAGCTGCCGCCGCGCGGGTTTCGCTGACAATCGTGCCTTTGCGGCTGTAACCCGGCTCGCGCAGGGCAACGTTGAGGTCGACCAGGCCGGGAGCGGCCACCAGGCCTTTGGCGTCGATCGTGTCGACGGCGACAAAACCGGCAGGCGCCGCGCCAAGGGCGACGACTTTGCAGGCTTCAATGTGGATATCAGTCACTTGATCCAGGCCAGTGGCCGGATCGATCACGCGGGCGCCGAGAATGCTGAGTTTCACTGGGCGTTCTCCTGCTCGAGTTGGCGCTGGGCAGTTTGCCCGCTCATGGCCATGGACAGCACGGCCATACGAATGGCGATCCCGTAGGTCACCTGGTTGAGGATCACCGAGTGCGGACCGTCGGCCACCGCTGACTCGATTTCCACGCCACGGTTGATCGGTCCCGGGTGCATCACGATGGCATCGGGCTTGGCGCCGGCCAGGCGCGCGGTGGTCAGGCCGAACAGGCGATAGAACTCGCCTTCGCTCGGCAGCAGGCCGCCGGTCATGCGTTCACGCTGCAGGCGCAACATGATCACCACGTCGACGTCTTTCAGGCCTTCGGTCATGTCGGTGTAGACCTTCACGCCGTATTGCTCGATGCCGATCGGTAGCAGGGTTTTCGGTGCGATCACACGGATGTCCGGGCAACCGAGGGTTTTCAGGGCCAGCATGTTCGAGCGCGCAACCCGCGAGTGCAGGATGTCGCCGACGATGGCCACCGAAAGGTTTTCGAAGCCGCCCTTGTGCCGGCGGATGGTCAGCATGTCGAGCATGCCCTGGGTCGGGTGCGCGTGCCGGCCGTCACCGCCGTTGATGATCGCCACTTGCGGGCAGACATGTTCGGCGATGAAGTGCGCGGCCCCCGAATCGCCGTGGCGCACGACAAACATGTCGGCGGCCATGGCTTCCAGGTTGCGCAGGGTGTCGAGCAGGGTTTCGCCCTTGCTCGCCGACGACGTGGACACGTTGAGGGTGATCACGTCCGCCGACAGGCGTTGAGCCGCCAGTTCGAAGGTGGTGCGGGTGCGGGTCGAGTTCTCGAAGAACACGTTGCACACGGTCTTGCCGCGCAGCAACGGGACTTTCTTGACGGCCCGGGCGCCGACTTCGAGGAAGGAGTCGGCGGTGTCGAGGATTTCCGTCAACAGCTCGCGGCGCAAACCGTCGAGCGAGAGGAAATGGCGCAGCTGGCCCTGATCATTGAGCTGCAGCGGGCGCTTGGTTTCTAGAGGCGTCATCGCAAGGGGGACTCTCAATAGGGCGAATTAAAGGGCGAGGTCTTGCAGTTCGAGCGCTAGCTCGGGGCCAGACAACTTCACGCGTTCGTGGGCCGCCAGTGACAGGGTGGCGCCGACCACGTTCGGGCGGATCGGCAGTTCGCCGGCGTCCAGGTCCAGCAGGCACACCAGCGTCACGCTGGCCGGGCGGCCGTAGTCGAACAATTCGTTCATGGCTGCGCGGATGGTGCGACCGCTCATCAGCACATCGTCGATCAGCACCAGGTGCTGGCCTTCGATCTCGAACGGCAGCGCCGAAGGGCGAACCTGCGGGTGCAGGCCGCTCTGGCTGAAATCGTCGCGGTAGAAGGACACATCCAGGGTGCCGAGGGGCTCATTGCTGCCCAGTTCCTTGAGTAGGGCCTGGGCCACCCAGACGCCGCCGGTACGAATACCGATGAAACGCGGGTCGCTGATGCCACGGTGTTCCAGATGGACCTTGAGACGGGTCGCCATCTGACTGATCAGTTCGACGGGATTGGGCAGGCTCATGGTTGCTCCTTCTTGGGCCCGAGTCGGCCTGTGCAGGAAGTGGCTCGGGTTGTAGCTAAGAGAGACGCACAGCGGTTCTTCAGGATTCAAACAGTGCGGTGTTTTCGTCAAGCCAGCCTTGCAGCAGCAGGGCGGCAGCGATGGCGTCGACGGGGTTATCGCGATAACTGCCCTTCTGGCCGCCCCGGGCCAGGCGTTCGCCCTTGGCCTCGAAGGTGGTCAGGCGTTCATCGTGGGTATAAAAGGGCAGGTTGAAGCGGCCGTTCAGGCGTCGGGCGAACTTTTCCGCGCGGGCGCACATGTCACTGGGCGTGCCGTCCATGTTCAACGGCAGGCCGACCACCACGGCATCGGGTTTCCACTCTTTGATGAGGGCTTCGACCTGATTCCAGTCGGGAATGCCGTTTTGCGCTTTCAGGGTGCACAGCTCGCGAGCCTGGCCGGTAACCACCTGGCCGACCGCAACGCCGATCTGTTTGGTGCCGTAGTCGAATCCGAGAATCAGCCGCAGGGCCATCAGGCGTGCCCCGCCTGGCTGGTCAGCAGGCTGAGGTTGACGCCCAGGTGCCTGGCCGCCGCTTCCAGGCGCAGTTCGCTGCTGGTGTTGAACAGGATGTCGGCGTCATACGGGCAGGTCAGCCAGGCGTTCTGGGCCAGTTCGGCTTCAAGCTGCCCGGCTTCCCAACCGGCGTAGCCGAGGGCGATCAAGCTTTTCGCCGGGCCGATGCCGTCAGCGATGGCGAACAGCACATCCTGGGACGTCGACAGCGACAACTCGCCTTCCAGATCAACGGTTGCCTGGAAGCTCAGCCCCTTGGGGTGCAGGACGAAGCCGCGATCGGTCTGCACCGGGCCGCCGATAAAGATCGGCACATGCTGGCAGAGTGCAGGCGGTTCGATTTCCGGGCGCAATTGCTCAAGGATATCGGCCAGGTTCAGCTCTTGTGGGCGGTTGACCACCAGCCCCATGGCACCATTGGCCGTGTGCTCGACGATGTAGGTCAAGGTGTGCGCAAAGTTCGGGTCGGCCATGTGGGGCATGGCGATCAGGAATTGATGCTTGAGGTAGCTGGGAATGACGTTTTTCATGTGCGCTAGTGTGGCGTTCGGGGGGCGAACTGACAAGCTGGGGATGCCGCAAATTGGTTGTCGACACCGAACAAATGTGGGAGCGGGCTTGCTCGCGAAGGTGTCGTGTCAGTCGACATCAATGTTGAATGAATGACTGCTTTCGCGAGCAAGCCCGCTCCCACAGGGGATTTGTGGGGTCAGTTGCTGGAAAGGCGATCGCCGCGGGCAAATTTCCAGGTGCGGATAATTTCCAGCCGGTCGATATCTGACAAATCCCCGGTAAAGGGTGCAAACGGCGCCGCCAGTCGGACGATCCGCTGTGCCGCCTGGTCCAGCAGCGGCTGGCCTGAAGATTCCAGCACCAGCACCTCATACAGCGAGCCGTCGCGATTGATCGACACCATCAAACGCAAATTGCCGTAGATCTGCTTGCGCCGCGCTTCGTCGGGGTAGTTGAGGTTGCCGATACGCTCGACTTTCTTGCGCCATTCGTCTTTGTACCAGGCGCCCTTGTCGCGCATGGTCGAGGCCGCGCTCAAGCGGTGAATACGCGGACGTTTGGCGTACAGCTGTTGTTCGGCGGCCAGTTCCGCTTCGAGGCTGGCGATGTCGCTGGACAGTTGCTCGCTGTCGAACGTCGGCGCCTGGACCTGGGGTTTGACTTGGGTCTTGGGCTCCTCGGTCTTGGCCGGGGCTTTTTTCGGCTTTGGCGCCACGGTGGTCACGGCAGCCTTCGGCGGGGCTTCCTGCACTTCAGGCTTGGCGGCCGGCGGTGGCGTGACTTTTTGCACCTTGTTGTCCTGGAACGGCGCAACCTCGGTGGTCTTGGGAATCGCCTTTTTATCCAGGGTGCCGCTGCCTTGCTGATTCTCTTGCGCGAGGAAGTCAGCCTTTTCAGGCTTCTTTTCGCTTTTGAAGGTGGCGAGGGTGATTTCCAGGGTTTTGCTGATCTGCCTGGGCTCGACCACTGCGAATCCGACGCCCAGCAGCAAGGCCAGGTGGATCAGTGCCGCCAGAAACAGGGTAAAACCGAGGCGATCGGCCGGGCGCACGCCACGGTGGGCGAGTTCGGCAGGCAGATCGGACGGGAGGGTCATGACAAGGAAACCAACATCGCGTTTTTCACAGGCCGCGCATGATAACGCAATGTTGGTTTAGCTAATCAACGTGCCTTGAGCTTCTGATCGATGGCATCCATGAGCATGCCGCCGATGTCGGTGCCGAATGCGTTATCAATCTCGCGAATGCAGGTCGGGCTGGTGACGTTGATCTCGGTCAGGTGCTCGCCGATCACATCCAGGCCAACGAACAAAAGGCCTTTTTCCCGCAGGGTCGGGCCGACTTGCGCGGCGATCCAGCGGTCCTTGTCGGTCAGCGGACGGGCTTCGCCACGGCCACCGGCGGCGAGGTTGCCACGGGTTTCACCCTGGGCCGGAATCCGTGCCAGGCAGTAATCCACGGGCTCGCCATCGATCATCAGGATGCGCTTGTCGCCATCGACGATGGCCGGCAGGTAACCCTGGATCATGATTTGCTGTTGACCATGCAGGGTCAGGGTTTCGAGGATCACCGACAGGTTCGGATGCCCTGCGGTGTGGCGGAAGATCGAAGAACCGCCCATGCCGTCCAGCGGCTTGAGGATCACATCGCCATGATGGTCGGCGAATTCGCGCAGCACGTCAGGGCGACGGCTGACGATGGTCGGCGGCGTGCACTGCGGAAACAGCGTGGCAAACAGCTTCTCGTTGCAGTCGCGCAGGCTTTGCGGCTTGTTGACCACCAGCACGCCAGCGCGCTCGGCCTGTTCCAGCAAATAAGTGGAGTAGACGAACTCCATGTCGAACGGCGGATCCTTGCGCATCAGGATCACGTCCAGATCGCTCAGCAACGCGTCGCTTTCGGCGCCCAGTTCGAACCATTTTTCAGGGTTGGCGAACACCTGCAGCGGACGCATCCGGGCCCGGGCCTGGCCTTCACCCTGATACAGGTCGCGCTGTTCCATATAGAACAATTCCCAGCCACGCTTCTGCGCGGCCAGCAGCATGGCCAGCGAGCTATCCTTTTTATAGGAAATGCTGGCGATAGGGTCCATGACAATCCCGACGCGAACGCTCATTGGGTTTTCCTCGAAATTTGGCTACCGGATCGGTATGAAAAAAGTGGCGTCAGAGTGGCGCTGAGTGTGTTCCCGGTCAAGGAAAAACCATCGCCCCGGTCGGCCGATAGATTGGTTCTGGAGACTGTGCTAAAAAGGCTGCCATGCCGTGCTGGCCCTTGAGTATCAAGGGTTTCGAGCCGCCAATTACCCGCAAGCGGACAATTTGATTCGTAAAGGCGACGCAGAGCATCTTATGGAACAGCACCCCAGCGCCTTGAAAGTCATGGTGATCGACGATTCGAAGACGATTCGTCGCACTGCCGAAACGCTGCTCAAGAACGTCGGGTGCGAGGTCATTACGGCCATCGACGGCTTCGATGCCCTGGCCAAGATTGCCGACAACCACCCCGGCATCATTTTTGTCGACATCATGATGCCGCGCCTGGATGGTTATCAGACCTGCGCCTTGATCAAGAACAACAGCGCGTTCAAGTCCACGCCAGTGATTATGCTGTCATCCAAGGACGGGCTGTTCGACAAGGCCAAGGGGCGTATCGTCGGTTCCGACCAGTTTTTGACCAAGCCTTTCAGCAAGGAAGAATTGCTTGATGCGATCCAGGCCCATGTGCCTGGTTTCGCCGCCGTTTTGCCGCAGTAGGACACGCACAGTGACGCTCGGCCATCGGGCCCGGCGCCGACAAGAATGGGGAAGACCATGGCACGAATTCTGATCGTCGATGATTCGCCGACCGAAATGTACAAACTGACTGGCATGCTGGAAAAGCACGGTCATGAAGTGTTGAAAGCCGAAAACGGTGCCGACGGCGTGGCCCTGGCCCGCCAGGAAAAGCCCGACGCAGTGCTGATGGACATCGTCATGCCAGGCCTCAACGGCTTCCAAGCGACCCGCCAGCTGACCAAAGACCCGGAAACCGGGCACATCCCGGTGATCATCATCACCACCAAGGATCAGGAAACCGACAAGGTCTGGGGTACGCGCCAGGGCGCCAGGGACTACCTGACCAAGCCGGTCGATGAAGACACCCTGATCAAAACCCTGAACAACGTGCTGGCCGGTTGATCGTCAGGCCATGAACGAAGCGCTGACGGCTTTCGAACTGCTGCTGCAAATCGACCAGCGCTGTCGTTTGCTGGCGGCGGACTTGCCGTCCCAGCCGGCCCGGCGGGACAGCTGGAGCGGCATCGGTTTTCGCCTGGGCGAGCACTGGTACGTCGCGCCCATGAGCGAAGTCAGCGAAGTCTTGCACGAGCCGCGCTTTACCCAGCTACCGGGGGTCAAACCCTGGGTCAAGGGTGTCGCCAACCTGCGCGGGCGTTTGCTGCCGGTCATGGATTTGTGCGGCTTCTTCGGGCACGAGCTTTCGGCGGTGCGCCGACAGCGGCGGGTGTTGGTGGTGGAACATGAAGAGGTGTTTGCCGGGTTGCTGGTCGATGAAGTCTTCGGCCTCCAGCACTTTGCCCAGGACAGCCTGGAACCGGTGCCGGCAGACGAGTTGAAGGGGGCGATGGCGGCGTTCGTCAAAGGCCGGTTTCAACGTGAGCAGTGCTGGCAGGTGTTCAGCCCGTTTGCGTTGATGCAGTCCCAGGGATTCATGAACGTCGCGGTTTAACCGGAACAACACAGATCCAATGTGGGAGCGGGCTTGCTCGCGAAGGCGGTAGATCAGCCAATATCAATGTTGAATGGACTGCCGCCTTCGCGAGCAAGCCCGCTCCCACAGGGTTCCGGGCAGGCCCGGAAATGGGCAAACAGGCGAGGACCGATGATAAAAGCAAAAGCAGGCAAGCCAGTCGAAGGGTCGCGCAGCCGGTCGCAGATTATCGTGCTGTTCATCGCGCTGATCGTCTTCATCATGCTGCTGTTCGCCAACTTCGCGTACCTCAACACCCAGGCGATCTACGACAAACAGTACATCGGCCACGCCGGCGAACTGCGCGTGCTGTCCCAGCGTATCGCCAAGAACGCCACCGAAGCCGCCGCCGGCAAGGCTGCCGCGTTCAAGTTGCTCAGCGATGCGCGCAACGATTTTGCCCAGCGCTGGGGTTATCTGAAGAAGGGCGACCCGGCCACCGGTTTGCCGCCGGCCCCCACCACCGTGCGTCCAGAGATGCGCGCGGTGCAACAGGACTGGGAACGCCTGCTGAAAAACACCGATGCGATTCTTTCCAGCGAGCAAACCGTACTGTCGCTGCATCAGGTCGCCGCGACCCTGGCCGAAACCGTGCCGCAATTGCAGGTCGAGTACGAAAAAGTCGTCGAGATCCTCCTGCAAAGGGGCGCCCCGGCGGCCCAGGTGGCGATGGCCCAGCGCCAGTCGCTGCTGGCCGAGCGGATCCTCGGCGCGGTCAACACGGTATTGGCCGGCGACGAAAATTCACAGCAGGCCGCCGATGCGTTCGGACGTGACGCGACGCAGTTCGGCAAGGTGCTCAATGGCATGCTCCAGGGCGACCCGGCACTCAAGGTCAGCCAGGTCGAAGACCGCGACGCCCGTGCGCGGCTCGCGGACATCGCCGAATTGTTCGAGTTCGTCTCGGGCTCTGTGGACGAAATCCTCGAAACCTCGCCGGAGCTGTTCAAGGTCCGCGAATCGGCGTCGAACATTTTCAGTCTGTCGCAAACCCTGCTCGACGAAGCCTCACACCTGGCCAGCGGTTTCGAAAACATGGTCGGTAGCCGCACCACCGACACCATTGGCGGTTATGTACTGGGCTTGTTGGCGCTGGCTTCGATCATCCTGATCGGCCTGGTGATGGTGCGCGAAACCAATCGTCAGCTGCGGGAAACCGCCGAGAAAAACGAGCGTAACCAGAACGCGATCATGCGTTTGCTCGACGAGATCGAAGACCTGGCCGACGGCGACCTCACGGTGACGGCCTCGGTGACAGAAGACTTTACCGGCACCATCGCCGACTCGATCAATTACTCCGTCGACCAGTTGCGCGATCTGGTCGCGACCATCAACCTCACTGCCGGTCAGGTCGCCGCCGCCGTGCAGGAAACCCAGGCCACCGCCATGCACTTGGCCCAGGCTTCGGAACATCAGGCCCAGCAGATTTCCGAGGCCTCGATGGCGATCAACGACATGGCCGAGTCCATCGACCAGGTGTCGGCCAATGCCGCTGAATCTTCGGCGGTTGCCGAACGCTCGGTGGAAATCGCCAACAAGGGCAACGAGGTGGTGCACAACACCATCCACGGCATGGACAACATTCGCGAGCAGATTCAGGACACCGCCAAGCGCATCAAGCGTCTGGGTGAGTCATCCCAGGAAATCGGCGACATTGTCAGCCTGATCGATGACATTGCCGACCAGACCAATATCCTTGCCCTCAATGCGGCCATCCAGGCCTCCATGGCCGGTGACGCCGGTCGCGGTTTTGCCGTGGTGGCCGATGAAGTGCAGCGGCTGGCCGAGCGCTCGTCTGCCGCCACCCGGCAGATCGAAACCCTGGTGCGGGCGATCCAGACCGACACCAACGAAGCGGTCATCTCCATGGAGCAGACTACGACCGAGGTGGTGCGTGGCGCCCGTCTGGCGCAGGATGCCGGTGTGGCCCTGGAAGAAATCGAAGGTGTCTCCAAGACACTCGCGGCGTTGATCCAGAGCATTTCCAACGCTGCACAACAGCAGACGTCGTCGGCCGGTCAGATTTCCCTGACGATGAACGTGATCCAGCAGATCACCTCGCAGACGTCGTCGGGTTCCACCGCCACGGCCGACAGCATCGGCAACCTGGCGAAAATGGCCAGCCAGTTGCGTCGTTCGGTGTCCGGTTTCACCTTGCCGGATGCCAAGGCGCAGGTTGTGGATAAAGCTTGAACCGCCCATGGGTATCTGAATTGTGATTGGAGTGGTTATGGGTGATCGGCACGACTATGTGGCCCTCGAGTGGGTCAAGGGCGAGATTGCCGAAACGCTGAAACAGGCTCATCACGCGATCGAAAACCTGCTCGATGACCCGCAGGCGACGCAGGCGCTGGATGAATGCCTGGCGTGCATCCATCAGGTCCACGGCAGTTTGCAGATGGTCGAGTTCTATGGCGCGGCGTTGCTCGCCGAAGAAATGGAACAACTGGCCGTGGCCTTGCGGGGCAACCGTGTCAGCCATCGCGACGAGGCGTTGCACCTGTTGATGCAGGCCCTCGGGCAATTGCCGATCTACCTTGACCGGGTGCAAGGCGCGCGCCGCGATTTGCCACTGGTGGTGTTGCCCCTGATCAACGACCTGCGCAGCGCCCATGGCGAAAGCCTGCTGTCGGAAACCAGCCTGTTCAGCCCGCAATTGCTCGAGTTGCCAGCATTGGATGCAGAAACGCTGGCGCAGCTGGAACCGGACGAATTACCCAATGTGCTGCGCAAGTTGCGGCAGATGCTGCAAATGGCGCTGGTCGGGTTCCTGCGTGAACAGGACAGCGACACCAACCTCGATTACCTGGCCAAGGTCTTCGCCCGCCTCGAAGCACTGTGCGGCAACGCCCCCCTGAGCCCGTTGTGGCAAGTGGCTTCGGCCCTGGTCGAAGGCATGCAGGGCGGTGCGATTGCCAACAGCCCGGCCTTGCGCAGCCTGTTCCGGGATGCCGACAAGGAACTCAAGCGCCTGCTCGAAGAAGGCATGCGCGGCATCAATCAACCGGCACCGCCGGAGCTGCTCAAGAGTTTGCTCTTCTATATTGCCAAGGCCGAACATCCCACCGGGCAGATGCTGACCATGAAAGAACGCTACTCACTGGACGACGCGCTGCCCGACAGCGCGATGGTCGATGAAGAACGCGCGCGGCTGGCCGGTCCCGACCGTGACGCCATGCGCTCGGTGCTGGCAGCGCTGTGCGAAGAGCTGGTGCGGGTCAAAGAGCGCCTGGATCTGTTCGTGCGCAGTGACCGCCAGCACACCTCTGACCTCGACAGCCTGCTGGCGCCGCTGCGGCAAATCGCCGACACCCTGGCGGTCCTGGGCTTCGGCCAGCCGCGCAAGGTGATCATCGATCAATTGGCCGTGGTGCTCAGCCTCGCTCAGGGCCAGCGCGAACCCAACGATGCCATCCTCATGGACGTTGCCGGGGCCTTGCTGTACGTCGAGGCGACGCTGGCCGGCATGGTCGGAACCGTGGAGCCGGAGAGCCAGGATGACAACCGCCTGCCGACCACCGACCTGACGCAGATCCATCAGATCGTGATCAAGGAGGCTCGCATCTGTTTGCAGCAGGCCAAGGACATGATCGTCGACTACATCGACGCCGATTGGGACCGCCAGCATTTGCAGGCGCTGCCGGCCTTGCTGACCCAGGTGCGCGGCGCGCTGGCGATGATTCCGTTGAGCCGGGCGGCGAGCCTGGTCGAAACCTGCAATCACTTTATCCGCGAGCACCTGCTGCTCGAACCGGGTCAACCGGGCTGGCAGGAACTGGACAGCCTGGCCGACGTGATCACCAGTATCGAGTACTACCTCGAGCGCCTCAGCGATGACCCGCAAGCGCAGGGTGAAAACCTGCTCGATGTCGCGGAAAAAAGCCTGGCGAGCCTCGGGTTTTTCCCCAGTGAGCAGCATGTGCCAGTGCTTGATGAGGTGCTCAGCCCGAGCGAAGCGCAGGTCATGCAGATGATGCAGGAACTGGATGATCCGCAGATCGTCCAGACCCTGGCCGATGTGCTCGCCAGCCCGGTCTCGAGCCTGAACCCGCCGGCCCTGAACACCCCGGGCAGCCTGCTGCCGCCGCCCGCCGGCGAAGAGCCGGTGGACGAGGAACTGCGCGAAGTGTTCCTCGAGGAAACCGACGAAGTCCTGGAAATCCTGCGCGAATACTTGCCACGCTGGTCGGTCAACCCCGACAACCGCTCGGCCCTGAGCGAACTGCGCCGGGCCTTCCACACCCTCAAGGGCAGCGGCCGCATGGTGCGCGCCCTGGTGCTGGGGGAGCTGGCCTGGGCTGTGGAAAACCTGCTCAACCGCGTACTGGAAGACAGCGTGGAGCCAGGCGTTACGGTGCAGCAATTGGTCGGCGATGTGCTGCAACTGTTGCCGGAGCTGGTGGCGGAATACGCCGCCAATGCCCAGCGTCAGCGCAACGATGTCGACCAGTTGGCCGCCCGTGCCCATGCCTTGGCCAAGGGTGATGAACCGGTGTCCGATGAGGATACGCAAGACGTCGCAGCCCTCGACCCGTTGTTGCTGGAGATCTTCCGCAAAGAAGCCGAAACGCACCTCGCCACGCTGCACCGCTTCCTTGATCAGGCCGCCGAACATGTGCCGTTGCAGGCCAGCGACGAGTTGCAGCGCGCCTTGCACACCCTCAAGGGCAGTGCCTCCATGGCCGGTGTCTTGCCGATTGCCGAGCTGGCCGCACCGCTGGATCAACTGGCCCGGGAATACAAGGCGCACCTGATTGCGCTGGATCTGGATGAAGTCGAACTGTTGCTGGAAGCGGAGGGGCTGTTTCGCCTCGGTTTGCGTCAGCTCAAGCGCGATCCGCTGGCGGAAATTCCCGGTGCCCTGCATTTGATTGAGCGAGCCAAGGCCCTGCAGGCCGAGCGTCTGGAAACCCTCCTGAGCACACCGAACACCGGGCTGCGGATCAAGCGCGATCCGCAGTTGATCAACAACTTCCTCGCCCAGGGCATGGACATCCTGCTGGACGCCGAAAGCCTGTTGCAGCGTTGGCAGCAACACCCCGGCGAACGTCAGGAACTCAGTGCGCTGCTGGACGAATTGACCACCCTCGGCGAAGGCGCCCATCTGGCCGACCTGCATCCGGTGGATGAGCTGTGCGAAGCGTTGCTCGACCTGTACGGTGCAGTGGAAGAAAGCAGCCTGGCGGTCAGCGAGCGGTTTTTCCATGAGGCACAGAATGCCCACGAAGCGCTGATCAACATGCTCGACGAACTGGCCGCCGGCCAGGAAGTCAGCCCGCAACCGCAACGGATCAGGGCCTTGCGCGAACTGCTCGACGAGAGCCTTGACCCGTCGGCCATGGGCCTGATCCGCAGTGATGGCAGCCGCACCCTGAACATCCGCGAATTGGGGGCTGCCACCGAGGAACTGGCCCAGGCCTCCACGGCCACGGGGCTGGACGATGAAATCGTTGCGATCTTCCTTGAAGAAGCGGTGGATATCCTCGAAAGCGCCGGCCAGGCCTTGCAGCGCTGGTTGCGCGACTCGGACAACGCCGCGCCGCTGTCGTCCCTGCACCGGGATTTGCACACCCTCAAAGGCGGCGCGCGCATGGCCGAGGTCGGGCCGGTCGGCGATCTGGCCCATGAACTGGAAAGCCTTTACGAAGGCCTGGTGGATCGTCGCTACGCCTACAGCGAGTCATTGGCGGTGCTGTTGCAGCAGAGCCATGACCGCTTGGCGCAGTACCTTGACCAGGTACAGCACAACCAGCCCCTGGGCGATTGCGCTGAGCTGATCGAGGCCATTCGCGCCTACCGGCAGGGCCACTCGGGCGCCGCCGAGGTTAGCGAACTGGCCGCCACTAATGACTCGGCCGCCCATGATCCGGAGTTGCTGGAGATCTTCCTCGAGGAAGGTTTCGACATCATCGAAAGCTCCGGGGCGGCGCTGGAGCGCTGGCAGGCCCAACCTTCGAATCGCCAGGAAGTGGAAACCCTGCTGCGCGACCTGCATACCCTCAAGGGCGGTGCGCGCATGGTGGAAATCGCCGCGATTGGCGATCTGGCCCATGAGCTGGAGTTCCTCTACGAAGGCCTGTCCACTGGCGTGCTGCAACCGACGGTGCCGTTGTTCGCGCTGTTGCAGCGCAGCCATGACCGCCTGGCGCAGATGCTCGACGCGGCCCGCGCCGGTGAGCCGATTCCGCCGGCCGACCGCCTGATCGATGCGATCAAGAACTTCAGCCACCCGGCCGTGCCTGAAGCGCCCGCGCCGGTTGCGCCGCCGGCCACGCCCAAGGCCGAGCCGCTGGCACCGCCGCCCGATGCCGGCGCCGACATGGTCAAGGTCTCGGCGGAGCTGCTCGACGATCTGGTCAACCTGGCCGGTGAAACATCGATCTTCCGTGGCCGGATCGAACAGCAGGTCAACGATGCGCACATCGCCCTGAGCGAGATGGAAACCACCATCGAACGGATGCGCGACCAGTTGCGCCGACTCGATACCGAAACCCAGGGGCGGATCCTCAGTCGCCAGCAAGTCGACGCCGAACGCCTGGGCTACGAAGAATTCGACCCGCTGGAAATGGACCGCCATTCACAGTTGCAGCAACTGTCCCGGGCGCTGTTCGAATCGGCCTCCGACTTGCTCGACCTCAAGGAAACCCTCGAGCGACGCAATCAGGATACGGAAAACCTGCTGCAACAGCAGGGCCGCATCAACACCGAGTTGCAGGAAGGGCTGATGCGCACGCGCATGGTGCCGTTCGAGCGCATGCTCCCGCGTTTGCAGCGCATCGTCCGCCAGGTGTCCAGCGAGCTGGGCAAGGACGTGGATTTCATCGTCGATAACGCCGAAGGTGAAATGGATCGCAACGTGCTTGAACGCATGGCCGCGCCGCTGGAACACATGCTGCGCAACGCCGTCGACCATGGCCTGGAGTCCGTCGAAGCGCGGCTGGCGGCGGGGAAACCGGCCAAGGGCAAGATCACCCTCGATCTGCTGCGTGAAGGCGGCGACATCATTTTCGACATTCGCGACGACGGCGCCGGTGTGCCGCTGGACGCGGTGCGGCGCAAGGCGATCAAGCGCGGCCTGCTCGCCCCGAACAGCGTCATCAGTGATCACGATGTGTTGCAGTTCATCCTGCAACCGGGGTTTTCCACCGCCGAGAAAATCACTCAGATCTCCGGGCGCGGCGTCGGCATGGACGTGGTGCACGAAGAGGTGCGGCAACTGGGCGGCACCATGAGCATCGACTCGGTCCCCGGGCAGGGCGTGCATTTTCGCATTCGCCTGCCGTTTACCGTATCGGTCAACCGGGCGCTGATGGTGCAGTGCGGTGAAGACCAGTATGCGATCCCGCTCAATACCATCGACGGCATCGTTCGCGTCCTGCCCAATGAGCTCGAAGGGTATTTCCGTTTCGATGCGCCGACCTACGAATACGCCGGGCAACGTTACGAGCTGTGCTATTTGGGTGAGCTGCTGAAAACCAGCCCGCGTCCGAAACTGTTGGGCCAGAGCCTGCCATTGCCGGTGTTGCTGGTGCAGTGCAACGAACGGCACGTCGCGGTGCAGGTGGACGCCATGGCCGGTACTCGCGAAATCGTGGTCAAGAGCCTGGGGCCGCAGTTTGCGGCGGTGCAAGGGGTGTCCGGGGCGACGATTCTCGGGGATGGCCGGGTGGTGCTGATTCTGGATTTGCTGGCGCCGATCCGCGCCATGCAGGCCCGTGTACCCCAGCGTCCGGCGGGGCAGGAGGTCGAGGTTGAACCGCATCGGCCGTTGCTGGTGATGGTGGTCGATGACTCGGTCACCGTGCGCAAGGTCACCAGCCGCTTGCTCGAACGCCATGGCATGAACGTGCTGACCGCCAAGGACGGGGTCGATGCCATGCTGCTGCTGGAAGAGCACATGCCCGACCTGATGCTGCTGGATATCGAGATGCCGCGCATGGATGGCTTCGAAGTCGCGACGCAAGTGCGCAACGACGAACGCCTGCAGCACCTGCCGATCATCATGATCACCTCCCGCACCGGACAGAAACACCGCGACCGCGCCATGGCCATCGGCGTCAACGACTATCTGGGCAAGCCGTACCAGGAATCGGTGCTGCTCGAAAGTATCGCCTTGTGGAGCAAGACCCATGCTTGAACACCGCACCAGCAACCTCACCGGCCTGCTGCTGCCGTTGGCCGACCGCAACCTGATCCTGCCCAACGTCGCCGTGGCCGAGCTGATCGATTACCAGCGACCGGGGACTTTCGACCTCGACACACCGCCGTGGTACCTGGGGCTGGTGACGTGGCGCGACCGGCAGATTCCGCTGCTGAGTTTCGAGTCGGCCTGTGGGCAGAAAACTGTCATTGGCGAGCGTGCGCGGATTGTCATTCTCAATGCCCTTGGCGGGAGGCCCGAGCTGAAATTCATCGCACTGCTGGTGCAGGGGATTCCGCGCTCGTGCAAGCTCGACAGCCAGTTGAGTTACGTGGACGTGCCGTTGTGTGCGCTGGAACAGGCGGCGGTGCAGGTGGGGGAGCAGGTGGCGAAAGTGCCGGATCTGTTGGCGCTGGAGGCGTTGCTGGTGGATGCCGGGTTGGTCGACTGATTGCGGTTTTTGTATTGATTGTGCTGGCCTCTTCGCGAGCAAGCCCGCTCCCACACTGGAGTTGTGTTCGCCGCGGATCCAGTGTGGGAGCGGGCTTGCTCGCGAAGGCGTGAGTCCAGACATCCATTACTCCAAGCGTAACGATCCGCCACTCTGCTTGATTGATGCTCCCACCCAACACTCCTAAGGTGACCCACACGACAGCGAACCCGTGGAGTGGTCATGACAACAACAATATCCCCCGACTCGCGATGGACGCGGCGGCGCAGCGAAAAGCAGCGGCGCCTCGAGCTGGTGCGAGGTCTTGCCGACGGTGTGGTGTTGCCCACCGATAACATCGTCGCGGCGCTGGAAGCGTTGATCCTGCCGGGCGACCGTGTGGTGCTCGAAGGCAACAACCAGAAACAGGCGGATTTCCTCTCGCGCTCCCTGGCCAAGGCCGACCCCGCGAAGCTGCATGACCTGCACATGATCATGCCCAGCGTCGGGCGCGCCGAGCACCTGGACCTGTTCGAACGCGGCATCGCCCGCAAGCTCGACTTCTCCTTTGCCGGTACCCAAAGCCTGCGCATCAGCCAGTTGCTCGAAGACGGCCTGCTGGAAATCGGTGCGATCCACACCTACATCGAACTCTACGCGCGGCTGGTGGTGGACCTGATTCCCAACGTCGTGCTCTCGGCCGGGTTCATGGCCGACCGTGCCGGCAACATCTACACCGGGCCGAGCACCGAAGACACCCCGGCACTGATCGAGCCGGCGGCCTTCAGCGACGGTATCGTCATCGTCCAGGTCAACCAGTTGGTGGACGACGTCAGCGACTTGCCACGGGTGGACATCCCGGCGTCCTGGGTCGACTTCGTGGTGGTGGCCGACAAGCCGTTCTACATCGAACCGCTGTTCACTCGCGACCCACGGCACATCAAGCCCGTGCACGTGCTGATGGCGATGATGGCGATCCGCGGCATCTACGAAAAACACAACGTGCAATCCCTTAACCACGGTATCGGTTTCAATACTGCGGCCATCGAACTGATCCTGCCGACCTACGGCGAATCCCTCGGCCTCAAAGGCAAGATCTGCCGCAACTGGACGCTCAACCCGCACCCGACGCTGATTCCGGCGATTGAAAGTGGCTGGGTCGAAAGCGTGCATTGCTTCGGCACCGAGCTGGGGATGGAAAACTACATTGCGGCGCGGCCGGATGTGTTCTTTACCGGGCGCGACGGTTCCCTGCGTTCGAACCGGATGTTCAGCCAACTGGCCGGGCAGTACGCCGTGGACCTGTTCATCGGCGCGACGCTGCAGGTCGATGGCGACGGTCATTCTTCCACCGTGACCCGTGGACGCCTGGCCGGTTTCGGCGGAGCACCGAACATGGGTCACGACCCGCGCGGGCGTCGCCACGGCACACCAGCCTGGCTCGATATGCGCAACACCGACGTGGCCGAACCGATGCTCGAACGCGGCAAGAAGCTCGTGGTGCAGATGGTCGAGACCTTCCAGGAGGGCGGCAAACCGACTTTCGTTGAAACCCTCGATGCGGTCGATGTGGCGAAGAAAAGCGGCATGCCACTGGCGCCGATCATGGTCTACGGCGACGACGTGACCCACCTGTTGACCGAAGAAGGCATCGCCTACCTGTACAAGGCGCGCTCGCTGGAAGAACGTCAGGCGATGATCGCCGCCGTCGCCGGGGTGACCGCCATCGGCCTGCGCCACAACCCCAAAGACACCGCGCGCATGCGCCGCGAGGGCTTGATCGCCTTGCCCGAAGACCTCGGCATTCGCCGCACCGACGCCACCCGCGAATTGCTCGCGGCGAAAAGCGTGGCCGATCTGGTGGAGTGGTCCGGTGGCCTCTACAACCCGCCCGCCAAGTTCAGGAGCTGGTAATGCACGCACTCAACCTGCAACCCAAAACCCTGAGCCTGGCCGAGCGGCTGGCGGACCTGGCGGTGGACGCGCTGATCGACGAGGCTGATCTGTCGCCGAAGCCGGCACTGGTCGACCGTCGCGGCAATGGCGCCCACACCGATTTGCACCTGGGGCTGATGCACGCCTCGGCGCTGTCCCTGTGGCCGGCCTTCAGGGCGATGGCCGATGCCGCGATTGCGTTCGGTGAGATCGGCCTGCCCCTGCGCGAGGCTGTCGGCTGGATCGGTCGTGAAGGCGAGCAAGCGATGCTCGACACCACGGGTGGCGTGAATACTCATCGCGGGGCGATCTGGGCCTTGGGCCTGTTGGTGACGGCCGCGGCGCTGGACCCTGAATCCACGGCTGCAAGCAGCGTATCGATTCGTGCGGCGCGCCTGGCTCTGCTCGACGACCGTTACGCACCGCGCCCACTCAGCCACGGCGCTCAAGTCGCCCAACGCTACGGCGCACGGGGCGCCCGTGAGGAGGCGCAACTCGGTTTTCCGGCAGTGACCCAACGCGCTCTGCCGCAACTCTTGCGCAGTCGTGCAGCCGGCCATGGCGAACAGAACGCCCGGCTCGATGCGCTGCTGGCGATCATGACGAATCTGGCCGACACCTGCGTGCTGTTCCGCGCCGGGGAACAAGGTCTGCAAACCATGCAACTCGGCGCCCAAGCAGTGCTCGATGCCGGAGGTAGCGCCAGCCTCGCCGGACGTCGCCGCCTGCATGAGCTGGACCAACAACTCATCGCGTTGAATGCCTCGCCCGGTGGTGCTGCGGACTTGCTCGCAGCCTGCCTGTTCATCGACCGTATCGCGTCGGGCGACAGCCTCAAACAGGGAGCTTTCTGATGGAAACCTTATCCTTTGAATTCCCCGCCGGGCAGCCGCCGCGCGGTCGTACCCTGGTGGGTTGTGTCGGCTCGGGTGATCTGGAAGTGCTGATCGAACCGGGTCAGGCCGGCAAGCTGACAATCAACGTGCAGACCTCGGTCAATGGCAGTGAACAACGCTGGCAGCATCTGTTCGCACGGATGTTCGACGGCCAGACGCCACCGGCGATGGCCATCGACATCCACGATTTCGGCGCGACCCCCGGCGTGGTGCGCCTGCGTCTGGAACAGGGCTTCGAGGAGATTGGCCATGACTGACAGCGCATCCCTGCTCAACAAACACAGCTTCGTCGAACTCGGTGCGCGGCAACGGGCCAAGGCCCTGCTCGACGCCGGCACCTTCCGCGAACTGCTCGATCCCTTTCAACGGATCATGTCGCCGTGGCTGTCGCGCCAGGGCGTGGTGCCGCAAGCCGACGACGGCGTGGTGATCGCCAAGGGCAACCTCGATGGTTTGCCGGTGGTAATCGCGGCCATTGAAGGGGCGTTTCAGGGTGGCAGCCTCGGTGAAGTCGGCGGGGCAAAAATTGCCGGTGCGCTGGAACTGGCCGCCGAAGACAACCGCAACGGCATCCCGACCCGCGCCGTGCTGCTGCTGGAAACCGGCGGCGTGCGCTTGCAGGAAGCCAATCTCGGTCTGGCGGCGATTGCCGACATCCACGCGGCGATTGTCGATTTGCAGCAGTACCAACCCGTGGTCGGAGTCGTGGCGGGCAGCGTCGGTTGTTTTGGTGGCATGTCGATTGCCGCGGGGTTGTGCAGCTATTTGCTGGTGACCCAGGAAGCGCGGCTGGGCCTGAACGGACCACAGGTAATCGAGCAGGAAGCCGGACTCGAGGAATACGACTCCCGCGACCGGCCCTTCATCTGGAGCCTGACCGGTGGTGAGCAGCGTTTCGCCAGTGGTCTGGTGGATCGTTATGTTGCCGACGACGTGGCGCAGATTCGCCAACAGGTGGGTGAGTTGCTCCAGCAAGGTTTGCCGGCGCAATCACGCAGTCGTCAGGCCGAACTGTTCCTGCAACGCCTGGCGCGTCTGGACGCCGAACCGCAAATCGAGCCGTCCGTGGTTCGCGATCTGTACCAAGGAGAATGCCCATGAGCTCGTATTCCCTGCGTGGTTTGAACTGGTTCAACGCCTTGAGTGCCGGGGCAAAAGCGGTCGAGGGTTTGCCGGCTTCGCTGAAGGTCGCGGACGGTGCGCTGGGCGATCAGCCGGTGCGTTTCATCGCGGTGGTGGCCGACCCGGAAAACCGCTTCGTCCGTGCACGCAACGGCGAAGTGGGTTTGCTTGAAGGCTGGGGCCTGGCCAAGGCCGTGGATGAAGTCATCGCCGCCGATCAGAACAAGACGCAGAAACGCGCCTTGGTCGCCATCGTCGACGTGCCGAGCCAGGCTTACGGTCGACGCGAGGAAGCCCTCGGCATTCATCAGGCGCTGGCCGCAGCGGCGGGCAGTTACGCCCGTGCCCGTCTGGCCGGCCATGCAGTGATCGGTTTGCTGGTGGGCAAGGCGATGTCCGGGGCGTTTCTGGCCCACGGCTATCAGGCCAATCGCTTGATTGCCCTGCGCGATCCGGGGGTGATGGTGCATGCCATGGGTAAGGCGTCGGCGGCGCGGGTGACCTTGCGCAGTGTCGAAGAGCTCGAAGCCTTCGCCGCCAGCGTGCCGCCGATGGCTTATGACATCGACAGCTATGCCAGCCTCGGGCTGCTGTGGGAAACCTTGTCGGTGGAACAGATCGAGCAGCCGACTGCGGCGGATCTGGCGCGGGTGACCGAGTGCCTGCATCAGGCGATTGGCGATGTGGCCGCCGGTGGTCGTGATCTGAGTGGTCGCCTGGGTGCGAGTAATCGTGCAGCGTCGAGCAAGGTTCGCCAATTGCTGAGGGCGCAGTGGTGAATACGTTTCTGGCCCATGACCTGCTGTGGGGCATGACCGTGCAGCAGTTGCCTGCGGATGCGCCTTCGTGGGTGATCGAGTCGATCAGTGCCGGGCAGCCGGTGGTGGTCCGTCGTGCCTTGTGCGCAGCGGGACAGGTGGCAGTGGGCGTGCGTGGGCCGCTGCGTGAACAGCGCTTTGCGACACGGATGGAAGTCGCCGCCATTACACGACGAGTGCGGCCGGAAGAACTCTGCCATGTTCAAGGCCTGCGTGACTTCCCGGCGCTGCGTGCCTTGGCACAACTGCGCTCGCACCTTGATGAGAGTGGCTGGGTTTGGGGTGTCAGCGGCAGCGCCGGATTCGAATTGGCCAGCGGGTTTGCCGCGTTGCACGAGGACAGCGACCTCGACCTGATCCTGCGTACGCCACGTCCGTTGAGTCGCGTCGACGCGCAGGCGTTGGTGGCCGTTCTCGACACGGCCGTGTGCCGGGTGGACCTGCAATTGCAGATACCGTTGGGCGCCATTGCCTTGCGCGAATGGGCCGGTGCTTCGTCGCGGGTCTTGTTGAAAAGTGCCACTCAGGCCAGTCTGGTCACTGACCCGTGGAATCCACAGGAGCAGGCAGCGTGAGCAGCTTGCTGGTGTTCCCCGGCCAGGGTGCGCAGCAGCCGGGCATGCTGGCGCGCTTGCCTCGGGAAACGCTGAACGAGGCGAGCGATCTGCTCGGTGAAGATGTCTCGCGGCTGGACTCTGCCGAGGCGTTGCAGTCGACGAGGGCGGTTCAGCTTTGCCTGCTGATCGCTGGCGTCGCCGCTTCACGCCAGTTGACCATGGCCCCGGACTATGTGGCCGGCTTGTCAATCGGCGCTTATCCGGCGGCAGTGGTGGCCGGTGTCTTGAGTTTCAACGATGCGTTGCATCTGGTCAGCCTGCGCGGTGAGCTGATGCAGCAGGCTTATCCACAGGGCTACGGCATGACCGCGATCATCGGTCTGGACCTGGCCACGGTGGAGGCACTGCTGGCCCGGGTGCATAGCACAGAAACGCCGGTTTATCTGGCCAATATCAATGCTGATAATCAAGTGGTGATTGCCGGCAGCGATGCGGCGATGCAAGCGGTGGCCGAGTTGGCGAAAGGTTGCGGAGCGGGCTTGGCCAAGCGTCTGGCAGTGAGCGTGCCGTCCCATTGCCCATTGCTTGAGGCCCCCGCGCAACGACTAGCCGAAGCCTTCGCCAAAGTGCCGCTGCACACACCGAAGATGGGTTACCTGAGCGGCAGTCGTGCGCGTCCGCTGATCAAGCCCGAAGCCCTGCGTGACGACCTGGCCTTCAACATGTGCCGCATCGTCGATTGGCGCGGCACAGTACAAAGCGCCTACGAGCGCGGCGTGCGTCTACAGATCGAACTGCCGCCCGGTGCGGTGCTGACCGGGCTGGCACGCCGGGTGTTCGAGCAAGGCACCGTGATTGCCTTCGACGGTGCGCGGCTCGATACCTTGCAGGCGCTGATGCGAGAGGAGGGAAGCCGCCACTCCTAAAACTCAGGCTTCGAACAACAAAAACAACATTCGAAATGCACTTTGAGGACTACAACAATGATTATTTACGGTGTGGCGCTGTTGGCGATTTGTACGCTGGCAGGGGTGATCATGGGTGACATGCTCGGTGTGTTGCTGGGTGTGAAATCGAACGTTGGCGGCGTCGGGATCGCGATGATCCTGCTGATTTGCGCACGGCTGTGGATGCACAGGCATGGCGGCATGACCAGGGATTGCGAGTTGGGCGTCGGCTTCTGGGGCGCCATGTACATTCCAGTGGTGGTCGCGATGGCGGCGCAACAAAACGTGGTCACGGCGCTGCACGGTGGTCCGGTGGCGGTGCTGGCGGCAATCGGTTCGGTGGTGGTTTGCGGTTGCACCATTGCCCTGATCAGCCGGACCCATAAAGGCGAACCCTTGCCCGATGAATCGGTGGAAGTGACACCGACCGGCGCACCGGCAGGAGGTCGCTGATATGTGGGAACTCTTTGAGAAAGGCCTGGCAACTAACAGTCTGGTCACCGCATTCGCTTTCGTTGGCATCATCATGTGGGTGTCGGTAATTCTCTCCAAACGCCTGACCTTCGGACGGATTCACGGCTCTGCCATTGCTATCGTCATCGGCCTGGTACTGGCCTGGGTCGGTGGCACGATGACCGGCGGGCAAAAAGGCCTGGCCGACTTGACGCTGTTTTCCGGCATCGGGTTGATGGGCGGCGCGATGCTGCGGGACTTCGCCATCGTCGCCACGGCATTCGAGGTGCAGGCCACCGAAGCGAAAAAGGCCGGTTTGATCGGCGTGATCGCGCTGCTGTTGGGCACGGTGCTGCCGTTTATCGTCGGCGCGTGCATGGCTTGGGTGTTCGGTTACCGCGACGCGGTGAGCATGACCACCATTGGCGCGGGAGCCGTGACTTATATCGTCGGCCCGGTGACTGGTGCGGCAATCGGTGCAACCTCGGATGTGATGGCGTTGTCGATTGCCACCGGCCTGATCAAAGCGATTCTGGTGATGGTCGGTACACCGATGGCGGCGCGCTGGATGGGCCTGGATAACCCGCGCTCGGCGATGGTGTTTGGCGGGCTGGCCGGCACTGTGAGCGGCGTGACGGCGGGGCTGGCGGCGACGGATCGGCGCCTGGTGCCTTATGGCGCGTTGACCGCGACTTTTCACACCGGGCTTGGGTGCTTGCTCGGGCCTTCGCTGTTGTTCTTCATTGTTCGTGGGATTGTGGGCTAGGTTCAGGGGCTGAGTTGTCGGGCCTGACGCTTTCGCGAGCAAGCCCGCTCCCACATTTGGAACGCGGTCGAATGTGGGAGCGGGCTTGCTCGCGAAGGGCGCGACCCGGTTTCAAGCCTGGCGATTGGCATACATCCGACACTCCGCCAGCAACGCCAGCAGGTTCGGATCACGCTCCTTGGCCTTGAGGAACACCACGCCAATGTGTTGCTGCAAGCGGTACTTTTCCTGCAACGGGATCAGCTTCACCCGGTTCTCGTACACCGCCGCAATCCGCCCCGGCAGCAACGCATAACCCACACCTGAACTGACCATGCTCAGCAGGGTGAAGATGTCGTTGACCTGCATCGCCACCTTCGGCTCGAACCCCGCCTGCTCGAAAACCCGCTTGCCGTCCTGATGGGTGGCGAAGCCCTGGGTCAGGGTGATGAAGGTTTCGTCGCGGACCTCGGCCAGGTCGACTTCGGTTCGCTGGGCAAACTTCGAGTCGGCGGGTGTGGCGAGGAAAATGTCGTCGGAAAACAGTGGGATCTGTTCGCAATCCGGGTCATTGACGGTGTCGTCCAGCGACACCAGGATCGCATCGACTTCCATGTTCTTGAGCTTGTAGAGCAGGTCGATATTGGAGCCCAGAATCAGGTCGATGTTGAGCTCGCTGCGGCGGATCTTCAAACCCATGATCAGCTGTGGCACGGTCTTCACCGTCAGGGAATACAGTGAGCCCAGTTTGAAACGTTCGGCCGAAAACCCGGCGGCTTCGCGGGTCAGGCGCACACTTTCGACGACGTCCTGAATCAGCTTCTGCGCCCGCTCTTCCAGCACATAAGCGCTTTCCAGCGGCGTCAGGCTGCGGCCTTCGTGCTTGAACAACGGGCAGCGCAGGGCGCTTTCCAGGGAATGGATCGCCCGATGCACGCTGACGTTGCTAGTCTGCAACTCGGCGGCCGCCCGCGCCAGGTTGCCGGTGCGCATGAAGGCCAGGAACACCTCGAGTTTTTTCAGGGTCAACTCTTCATCGATCAGCATGGGGCGGACTCTTTTTGGAATGACTCGATTGTGCCCAATTACACCGGGTGCGTCGTACAGAAACATTGCGCTTTTACACTTGAAGCCTGAGCCTTGCGCTCTGCAGCAATGAAATTCGAGGTGAGCAACGCATGTATCACGGGGAAAAACTGAACGCCTGGACGCATTTGGTCGGGGCAGTGGCGGCGTTTGTCGGAGGGGTGTGGCTGATTGTGCTGGCCAGTCTCGACGGCAGTCCGTGGAAGATTGTCAGCATGGCGATCTACGCCTTTACCTTGCTGGTGCTTTACAGCGCTTCGACCGTGTACCACAGCGTGCGCGGGCGCAAGAAAGAGATTATGCAGAAGGTCGATCACTTCTCGATCTACCTGTTGATCGCCGGCAGCTACACGCCGTTCTGCCTGGTGACCCTGCGCGGGCCATGGGGCTGGACGTTGTTCGGGATTGTCTGGGGTCTGGCGCTGATCGGCATCCTGCAAGAGATCAAGCCGCGTTCCGAAGCGCGGATTCTGTCGATCGTGATCTACGCGGTGATGGGCTGGATCGTACTGGTGGCGGTCAAGCCGTTGCTCGCGGCGCTGGGCACCGCCGGGTTTGCCTGGCTGGCCTCAGGCGGCGTGCTGTACACCGTGGGGATCATCTTTTTCGCCCTCGACCATCGGTTGCGACATGCCCACGGGATCTGGCACCTGTTCGTGATCGCCGGGAGCCTGCTGCACTTTGTGGCGATCCTGTTCTACGTCCTGTAAATCACCACAGTCCTCTGTGGGAGCGGGCTTGCTCGCGATGACGGCGTGTCAGTCGCTCGAAATGTTGATTGATCCACCGCCATCGCGGGCAAGCCCGCTCCCACAGGTTGTTCATCAGGCTTCAGGGTTGCGCAGGACTCAGGTTCTCCAATTGCTCCCGGGCGCGGCGGCTGAAGATCTGCAACAGGTCATTGAGCGTGTGCGGCAGTGGTTCGCTGGCGCGAGTCACGGCGTACAGGGTGATCGGCAGTGGCGGGGCCAGCGGGCGGATGGTCGTGGTGCCCGGTGATGCGCCGAGGGCGGTGAACGGGTCGATCACCGCCAGGCCGGCACCGGATTCCACCATGGCCCGGGCCAGTGAATAGGTCTGTACGGCGATGCGTATCCGGGGCGGCGGCTCGACGGCTTCCAGATAACTGTCGAGCCGCGCGGCCAACGGATCGGCGCTGGACAGCCCGATCAGCGGCGCATTCGCCAGGGCCATCAACGGCAGTGGCTGGCCGGCGTCGGCCGCCGGCCAGAAACCGTCGGGCGCCAGCGCCACCAGCACCCCCGAGGCCAGCGCCTGGGCCTTGAGCCCTGGGTGATCCGGGCATTGCAGGGTCAGGGCGACATCCACTTCGCGCATTAACAGGTTCTGCACCAGTTCGCGACTGTGGGCGCTGGAGAGTTCGCAGACGATGTCCGGGTAACGCCCGGTCCATTCGTGAATGGCCGGCGGCAGTAATGACAGGGCCAGCGCCGGGGTGGCACCGATGCGCAAACTGTGGCCGGGCTCGCGGCGCAGGCTCTGCGCCAGGCGTCGCACGCCTTGCAGGCTTTCGCTGACCTTGTCCACTTCGCGCTCCAGCTCCAGCGCTTCTGGCGTCGCCTGCAATTTGCCGCGTACTCGCAGGAACAGCGCAAAGCCCAATTGTTGCTCGGCGTGCTGCAACACCTTGCTCACCGCCGGCTGCGAGACGTGCAGCAATTGCGCGGCAGCGCTGATCGAGCCGGTTTGGCGGATGGCCTGGAAAATCTCGATGTGACGAAGGCGCATGGCAAGTCCATAACCTTTGTTTATGGGTTTGCCATCTTTATGCATTGTTCAACGCCTGTCACCTGGCTCTAACCTTGGCCTCGTCTTCACAACGCTTTTAAGGACGGACATGGCTCAGCGTGTGTGCATCATCGGAGGCGGCGTGATTGGCCTGGCAACGGCCTATGCGCTGGTGCGCGACGGCCTGGAGGTGACGGTGGTCGAGGCCCGGAACTCGCTGGGCAGCGAAACCAGTTTCGCCAACGGCGGTCAGTTGTCCTATCGCTATGTCGCGCCCCTGGCCGACGCCGGTGTGCCTTTGCAGGCCATCGGCTGGATGCTGCGCGGCGATTCACCGCTGAAGCTGCGTCCGCGCTTCGACCCGGCCCAGTGGCGCTGGATGGCGTCGTTCCTCGGCGCCTGCCGGCGTTCGGTCAACCGTGAGAACGCCGCGCACTTGCTGCGTTTGGCGCTGTTCAGCCAGGACACCTTGAAGTCCTGGCGCGAGGACGATGGACTGGCAGGATTCCAGTGGCGGCGCAATGGCAAACTGGTGACTTTCCGCCAGAACAGCAGCTTCGAGCGTGCGTGCCAGGGTTTGGCCGATCCGCAGCAACAGCAGGTGTTGTCGCCGGCCGAATGCGCACAACTGGAACCGGCGCTGATCGATGCGCCCTTTGTCGGGGCGATCTACACCCCGGACGAAGAGGTCGGCGATTGCCACGGTTTCTGCCAGCAATTGGCCGCCCGGCTGCAAGCGTCCGGCCGTTGCGAGTTTCGTCTCGGGCAAGCGGTGACTGGCATTCGTCACAGTAACGGCAGCGTCAACGCCATCGAACTGGGCGAGCAAGTAGTGCCGGTCGATCAACTGGTGATCGCCGCCGGCCACCGCAGTCCGCTGTTGGCGCTGCCCGGACTGCAACTGCCGCTTTATCCGCTCAAGGGCTACAGCCTGACCGTGCCGATCGGCGCCGGTCACCGGGCACCCGACGTAAGCATCACCGACTACGACCGCAAGATCGTCTATGCGCGCTTCGGCGAGCAATTACGGGTGGCGGCGATGGTCGACATTGTCGGCTTCGACCCTGCCTTGGACCCCAAGCGCCTGGCGCTGATCAAGCGCCAGGCCCATGACACCTTTCCAAATGCCGGCGCCTATGGCGAAGCCGTCGAATGGGCCGGCATGCGCCCGGCCACCCCCAACGGCGTGCCGTTGCTGGGCGCGACGGCGTACCGCAACCTGTGGCTCAACCTCGGCCACGGCGCACTGGGTTTCACCCTGGCATGCGGCAGCGGGCGTTTGCTCAGTGAGCTGATCGGCGAGCGCCGGCCTTCCATCGACCTGCAGGGTTTCAACCACCGGGCTGCCTGAATTCTTATTTCTGAGGAGGACACTGCAATGACCATTACCCGACTGCACAGCAACTCGCGCCTGTCTGGCGCCGTGACCTTTGGCGACCTGGTGTTTCTCTCCGGGCAGGTGCCGGGCGATGCTCTGGATGCCAGCGGCCAGACCCGCGAAGTACTGGCGAAAATCGAGACCTTGCTGGCCGAGGCGGGCAGCGACAAGGATCATCTGCTCAGCGCGACCATTTACCTGAAGAACATCACCGAGGATTTCGCCGCGATGAACGAGGTCTGGTCGGCCTGGCTATCGCCGGGACAGGCACCGAGCCGCACCACTGTGCAGGCTGAACTGGCCCGCCCGCAGGTGCTGGTGGAAATCACCGTCATCGCTGCACGCGTCTGATAAACCAACACCCACAACGGAGAATAACAATGCAAAAAGTCACGTTGCTCGCTTGTACGCTTGGCCTGTTGCTCGGCAGTCAGGTTCAGGCCAATGAAGCGCCGCTGACCGGCACCCTGAGCAAGATCGCCAGCGCCAACAGCATCACCCTGGGTTATCGCGATGCTTCAGTGCCGTTCTCCTACGTGGGTGATCACAGCGGCACGCCGATGGGTTACTCGGTGGATCTGGCGGGCAAGATCGTCGAGCGCATCCAGCAGCAACTGGCGCTGCCGGACTTGAAGGTGAAGTACAACCTGGTGACCTCGCAGACCCGCATTCCACTGGTGCAGAATGGCACCGTTGACCTGGAATGCGGCTCCACCGGCGTGACCGCCGAACGGCAGAAACAGGTGGCGTTCTCCTACGGCTTTATCTACGTCAAAGGCCAGTTGCTGACCGCGAAGGACAGCGGGATCAAGAGCTTCGCCGACCTGCGCGGCAAGAACGTGGTGACCACCGCCGGCACCACCAACGAGCGCTTCTTGAAAAGCTACAACGTCGATCACAAGATCGACATGTTTGTGATCAGTGCCAAAGACCACGGCGAAGCTTTCCAGATGCTGCAATCGGGCCGGGCGGCGGCATTCTACATGGACGATGCGCTGCTCTACGGCGAGCGCGCGAAGGCCCATGACCCACACAAGTGGGTGGTGGTCGGGGAGGAGCAATCACGGGAGATCTACAGCTGCATGGTGCGCAAGGATGATCCGCAGTTCCTGGCGCTGGTCAACGGCGCATTGGCGGATCTGTACAGTTCGGGCGAGATCAATGGCATCTACAAACGCTGGTTCGAGCAGCCGATCCCACCGAAGGGTTTGAACCTTGAATTCCCGATGACCAGCGAACTCAAGGCGATCATTGCCAAGCCGGTGAGCGATCCGGTGCAGTAGCAGCCAGATCGGCCTCTAGGCCGTGTCGCGGCCATTCGCGAGCAAGCCCGCTCCCACAGAATGCGTTCCAATGTGGGAGCGGGCTTGCTCGCGAAGGCGGCTTAGAAATCACCCCATAGTTGCTGGGCCACAGCCAGTGCAACAACCGGCGCCGTCTCGGTACGCAACACCCGCGGACCCAGCCGTGCTGCATGGAATCCGGTCGACTTGGCCTGATCGACTTCGGCATCGGACAAACCACCCTCCGGACCGATCAGGAATGCCAGACTTGAAGGTTTGGCGTGGCTCACCAGCGGCTCGGCCACCGGGTGCAGGACCAGCTTCAGCCCGGCTTGCGTCTGCTTCAACCAGTCAGCCAGCAACAGTGGCGGATGAATCACCGGTACCCGTGAACGGCCGCACTGCTCGCACGCGCTGATCGCCACCTGGCGCCAGTGCAGCAGGCGTTTGTCGGCACGCTCGTCCTTGAGCCGGACTTCGCAGCGTTCGGTGAAGATCGGGGTGATTTCGTTGACGCCCAATTCCGTGGCTTTCTGAATCGCCCAGTCCATGCGCTCGCCTCGGGACAGGCCCTGGCCGAGATGGATTTGCAGCGGCGATTCGATTTGCCCGGCGAAGCTTTCATCGATCTGCACCACGACGCGCTTTTTACCGACCTCGACCAGCCTGGCGCGAAACTCCTGGCCCGAGCCGTCGAACAACTGCAACGCATCGCCTTCGGCCATGCGCAGCACACGGCTGATGTAATGGGCCTGGGCTTCGGGCAATTCGTGCTCGCCGGTGCTCAAGGGGGCGTCGATGAAGAAGCGGGACAGTCTCATGCTGGGTCTCTGTAATTCGTGTGTAGGTCTTATGGGCGCCTTCGCGGGCAAGCCCGCTCCCACAGGGTAATGCGGTCAACTGTGGGAGCGGGCTTGCTCGCGAAGGCGTCAGCCCTGACACCACAACAGTGCAGATAAAAACAATCAGCCCGGATCACGGAACCCCGGATGGAAGTCTTTCGGCACCGCCACGCTGACACTGTCACGGGTGGCGATGTCGATCCCTTCGCTTGCCACCTCGGCAAGGAAATCGATTTGCTCCGGGGTGATCACATACGGCGGCAGGAAATACACCACACTGCCCAATGGACGAAGCAAGGCTCCGCGCTCCAGGGCGTGCTGGAACACCTTCAGGCCACGGCGCTCCTGCCATGGGTAGGCTTCTTTGGTGGCCTTGTCCTTGACCATCTCGATGGCCAGTACCATGCCGGTCTGACGCACCTCGGAGACATTCGGGTGATCGACCAGGTGCGCAGTGGAGGAAGCCATGCGTTGCGCCAGGGCTTTGTTGTTCTCGATGACGTTGTCTTCTTCGAAAATATCCAGCGTCGCCAGGGCCGCCGCACACGCCAGCGGGTTGCCGGTGTAGCTGTGGGAGTGCAGGAAGGCGCGCAGGGTTGGATAGTCGTCGTAGAACGCGCTGTAGACCTCGTCGGTGGTCATGCACGCCGCCAGCGGCAGATAGCCGCCGGTCAGGGCCTTGGACAGGCACAGGAAGTCCGGGCGGATACCGGCCTGTTCGCAGGCGAACATCGTCCCGGTGCGGCCGAAGCCGACGGCGATTTCGTCGTGGATCAGGTGCACGCCGTAGCGGTCGCAGGCCTCACGCAGCAGCTTGAGGTACACCGGGTGATACATGCGCATGCCACCGGCGCCCTGGATCAACGGCTCGACGATCACCGCTGCGACCGTGTCGTAGTTTTCGGCCAGGGTCTGTTCCATGGCCGCGAACATGTTGCGCGAATGCTCCTCCCAGCTCATGCCCTCGGGACGCAGGTAGCAGTCCGGGCTCGGCACCTTGATGGTGTCCATCAGCAGCGCTTTGTAGGTCTCGGTGAACAGCGGCACGTCGCCCACCGACATCGCCGCCATGGTTTCGCCGTGGTAGCTGTTGGTCAGGGTGACGAAGCGTTTCTTGTTCGGCTGACCGCGATTGAGCCAGTAGTGAAAGCTCATTTTCAGCGCGACTTCGATGCAGGATGAGCCGTTGTCGGCGTAGAAGCACCGGGTCAGGCCTTCCGGCGTCATCTTCACCAGGCGTTCGGACAGTTCGATCACCGGTTGATGGCTGAAGCCGGCAAGGATCACATGTTCGAGCTGATCGACCTGGTCCTTGATGCGCTGGTTGATCCGTGGGTTGGCGTGCCCGAACACATTGACCCACCAGGAACTGACCGCATCGAGGTAGCGTTTGCCCTCGAAGTCTTCCAGCCACACGCCTTCACCGCGCTTGATCGGGATCAGCGGCAGTTGTTCGTGATCTTTCATCTGGGTGCAGGGATGCCACAACACGGCGAGATCGCGTTGCATCCACTGATTATTCAGGCCCATTTTCACTCTCCTGGAGGCGGTCCGTGAGACGCGCGGACAAACAATCGCGCAAGCCTATGCAATGCGTGCCACGGGAACAACCCATTGTGTCGAATGAGCTGCTTTGTCCAGGCCGATAGACGTTGCTGGCGGGCGTCTGAAGGCTAACGTATCCTTCGCGGCTCTTGGGCCGTCTGGCTCGCAAAAACTGCTGTTTTCCTCGTGTAATTCCGGAGTTCGCTGAATGTCTGTCGGTTGGCTGCGCGCCTGTGCGCTGGTGATGTTGGGGCTGTTCAGCGTGTCTGCGCTGGCCAAGGATAAAACCGCGATCGTGGTCGGCGGCGGCCTGTCGGGCCTGACTGCCGCGTACGAGCTGCAGAACAAGGGCTGGCAGGTCACCCTGCTGGAAGCCAAGTCGAGCCTGGGCGGTCGTTCCGGCATGGCCACCAGCGAGTGGATCGGCAATGACAAGACCCAACCGGTGCTGAACAAGTACGTTTCGAACTTGAAGCTGAGCACCACGCCGGCACCTGAATTCGTGCGCACCCCTGGCTACCTGATCGACGGCGTGTATTACAGCGCTGCCGATCTTGCCACCAAGGAGCCGGCCACTGCCGAAGCGCTCAAGCGTTACGAGAAAACCCTCGACGACCTGGCGCGTTCGATCGATGACCCGCAGAACCCGGCCGCCAACAACACCTTGCACGCGCTGGATCAGGTCAACGTGTCGAGCTGGCTCGACAAGCAGAACCTGCCGGCCACCGCGCGCCAGCTGATCAACCAGGAGATCCGTACCCGCTACGACGAGCCTTCGCGCTTGTCGCTGCTGTATTACGCGCAGCAGAGCCGCGTTTACCGTGGCGTTTCCGATCGTGACCTGCGTGCTTCGCGTCTGGTCGGTGGCAGCCCGGTGCTGGCGCAGGCCTTCGTCAAACAACTGAAGACCATCAAGACCAGCTCTCCGGTCTCGGCGATCATTCAGGACAAGGACGGCGTGACCGTCAAAGTCGACAGCGTCAGCTATCAGGCTGACTACGTGGTGCTGGCCGTACCCTTGCGCGCCCTGAACAAGATTCAGATGACCCCGGCTTTGGACGCCCAGCACCTGGCGGCGATCAAAGGCACCAACTACGGCTGGCGTGACCAGATCATGCTGAAGTTCAAGACGCCGGTGTGGGAAAGCAAGGCGCGCATGTCCGGCGAGGTCTACAGCAACACCGGCCTGGGCATGTTGTGGATCGAGCCTGCCCTGAAGGGCGGTGCCAACGTGGTGATCAACCTGTCCGGCGACAACGCGCGGGTGATGCAGGCGTTCGGCGACAAGCAGATGGTCGATCAGGTGTTGATCCGCCTGCACACGTTCTATCCACAGGCACGCGGTTCGTTCACCGGTTATGAAATCCGTCGTTACAGCACCGACCCGTCCACTGGCGGTGCCTACCTGGCCTTCGGTCCGGGCCAGATCAGCAAATTCTGGCGCCTGTGGGAACGTCCGGTCCAGCGTGTAACCTTCGCCGGCGAACACACTGACACCCTGTACCCGGGCACCCTGGAAGGTGCATTGCGTACCGGTCAGCGTGCAGCCAGCCAGGTTGAAGACCTGGCGGCCGGCAAGTCGTTTGAACCGGCGAAAGTGCTTCCGGCAGCTGCCGCAGCGGCGGGTGCTGGCGCGGTGGTGGCGAAGAAGGGCAACTTCTTCAGCAACCTGTTCGGCGGCTCGGATGACGAGAAGAAGCCGGAACCGGTCAAGGCACCTGAGCCTGTTGCACCGCCTGCTCCGGCGCCAGCCCCAGCCCCGGCCGCCGCGCCGGCACCGGTGGAAGCACCGAAGCCTGCGACACCGGTAAAAGCCGAGTCAGCCAAGAAGGCTCCGGCCAAAGCCCCGGCGAAACCGGCAGCCAAGACCGAAGCGAAAAAAGCCCCGGCCAAGACACCGGCCAGGAAAGCCGAGCCGGTGAAGAAACCAGCGGCTAAACCTGCGGCGACTCCGGCAACGGATGCCAAGGCGTAGTAACGTTCAGGCGTAAAAAAGCGCGACCCCAGGGCCGCGCTTTTTTTTTGCCATCGAACATGAAACATCCGGTTTTTACTGCGCGGTCCTACATGCTGCGGCGATGCATCAGAAGCTTCCCACAAAAGATTCGGAACTAAATGATAGCTGGGCCCTGATCTTTAACTTTATGTTCTTCAGATGACGGGAGAATATATGAAATCACTAGCAGTAATAATCATGTTGATAGTACTTTCTGGCTGTGTAAGTAGCGAATGGTTTCCTAAGGGATACGGCCATGAGCTGGCCTATAAATGCCAGATAAATCCGTACGATCCTGATTGTTTACAACCACCTCCGGTTTTCAAAAGTTCTTAAGGGTGTAAATGGTTTGCATGGTTAAAGAGGGCCTAATGAGAATTTCAAAGTTTTTATTTCCTTATCTTCAAATAAAATCTTGACCGGATTTGGTTTTGGAATGCGGCCAGGGACGAATCCAAAGCGAGCCCAGCACAGACTGCCCGTCCGCCCATCGTAAATGACTAGATTTCCGTCATCTTGCATGACCATACAAGCGTTGTACCAAAGCGATTTATCAATACTGTGCGTGCTTTCAGCAATCCATAAGCGCCTTCTGGACGGTTCATAGAGAAAGCTACTATTACTGATTGCAAACATCAGAGGCTCCCGCATTCTTTTGGGGTATGTAGTTCGGCTATAAGGCTAATTGCTATCTACAACCCAGACTACAGTCTTCATCATTTTTAATGACCAGATTTCCATCAGCTTGCAATACCAATCTAAAGTGTCCGTTCGCGGACATAAGGTACTGCCCCGGTGACATCCTTTGATTGGGAGGCAGCAACGGCGAGCCGCTTGCTTGAAAGGGGGGTGTAAGTAACAGCCATATTTTTACCTTAGTCAATGAGTTGTTGAGCCCTCATTCAATCAGGTTAAAAAACGGAAGTGGCTATACATATTTATATCTTTGCTAAAAAACCTACATCACAGGTTCGCGTGAAACAGAAAAGGCGACGGCCGCCATCAAGGGTTCCGGTTCGGTGAAGGTTGCGCCGTCACTCATTGTAGGAGCGAGCTTGCTCGCGATGGTCGTTAACGATGATGCAGACCCACTGGGTACCTGCGGTGTTCTTGAGCCCATCGCGAGCAAGCTCGCTCCCACAAAATCCTTAACCGATCAGCATTCGGCTCAAGAGCCGCGTTTTTTTGCCTGGAGAAAAACCGGGACCAGAAATCGAATAAAGCTTTTGATATAGGTGTTCTCTGGTTTGTATTCACTTTTTCTCACAATTTCGACTTTAATCTTTCCTTAACCTGCCTATTTCAGACTCTTGATCGTATTTCTCGATATTTCAAAGCGAAATTTTCGGCTTTAATTCGATGGATAACTCGATAGTCTTGGGCCAGCACTTACAGGGATCTAGGCAATGCAGCTACGTAACTCTACCTCCCGCTACGGCTGGGTCAGTATCTTCATGCACTGGGGCGTGGCACTGGCCGTATTCGGTTTATTCGCCCTCGGGCTGTGGATGGTCGGCCTCGGCTATTACGACCCATGGCGCAAGACCGGGCCGGATCTGCACAAGAGCATTGGTTTGATCTTGCTGGGCGTCATGGTGCTGCGGGTGTTGTGGCGTTTCATCAGCCCACCGCCACCCACTTTGCCCAGCTACAGCCGCATGACGCGTCTGGGCGCCAAGTTCGGCCATGCCTTTTTGTATCTCTGTCTGTTCGCTGTGATGATTGCCGGTTACCTGATTTCCACCGCAGAAGGTGCCGGGATTCCGGTGTTTGACTGGTTTGAAGTGCCTGCCCTGATTTCCGGACTACCGGACCAGGCAGATAACGCCGGTGCGATTCACCTCTACCTGGCGTGGGTGCTGGTAATTTTTTCCGTACTCCATGCGTTGGCAGCATTGAAGCACCACTTTATCGACCGTGATGTGACCCTCAAGCGAATGCTGGGTCGCAAAGCCTGAAGTTCAACCTCGACTCCCTAGGAAAACAAAGCATGTTGAAAAAGACTCTCGCCGCCCTGGCAATCGGTTCGGCCCTGCTGTCCGCTAATGTGATGGCTGCGGACTACGTTGTAGACACAACAGGCCAGCACGCCTTCGTCAACTTCAAGATCAGCCACCTGGGCTACAGCTACATCACCGGTACCTTCAAGACCATGGACGGCAAGTTCAGCTTCGACGCCGCCAAGCCTGAAGACAGCAAGATCGAGTTCAACGTGAACCCCGCCAGCGTCTTCACCAACAACGCCGAACGTGACAAGCACGTCTCCAGCAAAGACTTCCTGAAAGTGGCTGATTTCCCCAAGGCCACGTTCGTGTCCACCAGCGTTAAAGCCACCGGTAAAAACGCTGCTGGCAAAGACACGGCCGACGTGGCCGGCGACCTGACGATTGCTGGCGTAACCAAGCCAGTCGTGATCAAGGCCACTTTCCTGGGTGAAGGCAAGGATCCATGGGGCGGCTACCGTGCAGGCTTCGAGGGCACTACCAGCATCAAGCGTTCCGATTTCGGCAAGATGATGGACCTGGGTCCACAGTCTGACGCCGTCGATCTGTACGTCAGTTTTGAAGGTATCAAAGCGAAGTAACTATCGCCTCGACACAGAAACGCCCCCTATCGAAAGGTCCGGGGCGTTTTTTATTGCCGAACACAAACCCATTGTGGGAGCGGGCTTGCTCGCGAATACGGTGGGTCAGTTACCGCAGATGCTGAATGTACTACCGCTTTCGCGAGCAAGCCCGCTCCCACAGGGTTTTGTATCGTTCATAAAAAATGCCCCGGACCTTTCGGTTCGGGGCATTTTTTATTGCGGCGATAACTCAGCGATTGCGGGTCAGCAACGCTGGTTTCTCACCACGCGGGCGGCTTGGCAGTTGATCCAGTTGCTCAGGTGTCGGGAAGCGGTCAGCCTTCGACTCCTTGTGCATGATCTTCGGTGCTGGGCCACGCGGGTTTTGCACGGCCGGTTCCGAACGAGGTTGATCGTCACGGGCCGGGCGGCGATTGCGCGAGTCTTCGCGGCGGGCCTGGCCGTCGCGCGGTGCGCCACTGCGTGGGCCGTTGCGCTTGGCCGGTGGGGTGCCGGTGGTGGCGCCGTCGCTGTTGCGCGGACCGTTCTGGCGACCTTGTGGTTTGCCGGAACGGGGAGCGCCCGAACCTGCCGCGGTGCCTTGTGCCGGAGCACCCGGACGGCGACCACGGCCTTGAGCCGGCTTCTGCTGCGGCACGTAGTCGACGCGGTTACCGAAGTTATCGATATCGTCGTCCAGGAACTCGTCCGGGGCACGATCAGCGGCTGCGCGTGGTGGCTGGCTCGGCTGACGCTGTTCGCGGGCCGGGGTACCTTCGCGAGGTTTTTGCTGACGGGCCGGGCGCTCACCGCGCTCACCCGCCGGTTTTTCCTTGCCCTTGTCTTTGCCTTTGTCCTTGCGACCGCCACCGCTGCCGTTCGGACCGTCGCCGCGCGGGCCACGTGGATTGCGCGGGTTACGCATGTCCGGACGCTCGCGCACTTCAGGTTTCTCGGCTTCCACGGCACTCGCATCGAAGCCCATCAGGTCGCCGTCGGCGATTTTCTGTTTGGTCATGCGTTCGATGCTTTTCAGCAGTTTTTCTTCGTCCGGGGCTACCAGCGAAATCGCCTCGCCCGAACGACCGGCACGGCCGGTACGACCGATACGGTGCACGTAATCTTCATCGACGTTTGGCAGTTCGAAGTTGACCACGTGGGGCAACTGGTCGATGTCCAGGCCGCGAGCGGCGATGTCGGTGGCGACCAGGATGCGCACAGTACCGGCCTTGAAATCGGCCAGGGCTTTGGTGCGGGCGTTCTGGCTCTTGTTGCCGTGGATGGCGACGGCGCTCAGGCCGTGTTTGTCCAGGTACTCGGCCAGACGGTTGGCGCCGTGCTTGGTGCGGGTGAACACCAGCACCTGTTCCCACGCGCCGGCGGTGATCAGGTGCGCCAGCAGGGAGCGCTTGTGGCTGGCGGCCAGGCGGAACACGCGCTGTTCGATACGCTCGACCGTGGTGTTCGGCGGCGTGACTTCGATGCGTTCCGGGTTGTGCAGCAGCTTGCCGGCGAGGTCGGTGATGTCTTTGGAGAAGGTCGCCGAGAACAGCAGGTTCTGCCGTTTGGCCGGCAGACGCGCCAGGACTTTCTTCACGTCATGGACGAAGCCCATGTCGAGCATGCGGTCGGCTTCGTCCAGCACGAGGATTTCCACGTGGGACAGGTCGACGCTGCCTTGGCCGGCGAGGTCGAGCAAGCGGCCAGGGCAGGCCACCAGCACGTCCACGCCACGGGACATGGCCTGAACCTGAGGGTTCATGCCGACACCGCCGAAGATGCAGGCGCTGACGAACTTCAGGTCGCGGGCATAGACCTTGAAGCTTTCATGCACTTGCGCGGCGAGTTCGCGGGTCGGGGTCAGGACCAGCACGCGCGGCTGGCGCGGACCGTGACGCTGGGATTTGTCCGGGTGACCGTTAGGGAACAACCGCTCCAGGATCGGAAGGGCGAAACCGCCGGTTTTACCAGTACCTGTCTGTGCCGCGACCATCAGGTCGCGACCTTGCAACACGGCGGGAATGGCCCGCTGTTGCACCGGAGTAGGCTCGGTATAGCCCGCCGCCTCGATGGCGCGGACTAAAGCCTCGGAGAGACCGAGGGAAGCAAAGGACATGAGAAATCCTGTTTTAGTTAGGGCTTGGCCCAATGGGAGTCTTGCCTGGCGCGAATGGCGTTTAAGGAGACGCTATCCCGTCCGGTCCTGCTGGGTCTCGAAGGCTCGTCTGCAAGCGCTCGCGCGGGCTGAAAGCTGCGCAGTAGCGGGGTCGAGATGCCTTTAACGATTCCGAGCGTCCGGGCGTGAGCCTGGCGGGAAGGCCGGAGTATAACAGAGCAATCACTGCGCGCTGCTTTCATGCTGCTCAACGGTTTTTTCCGAGGTCGCCGCGGTCTTTTCAGCCTTCACGCTGGCGGCCGGTTCCGCGCCGTAGCGGGCACTCAGTTCAGCGTAGGCGGGCTCGCGCTTGAAACGCTTGAGTTCGGCACCGAAACGCTGCACCAGCAGATCCATGCCTGCATTGCGCCGTACCGCGAGAAACTGGCTTTGCTGGCTGATGATCGTGGGGTTTTCGGTGATTTTGTCGCGGATTCCCAGTTCGTCGAGCAAATGCTGGCCGACCCGGCGGTCGGTAATCAGCAGGTCAATCCGCCCGCGTACCAGTTTGCCGAAGTTGGCTTCATGGGTGGGGGCCGGCTCGCGGGTGAACAGCGTAGAGTCGCTGAAGTCCTTGCTGTACAGATAACCCGGCGAGGTGCCGATAGTCAGGCCGCGCAATTGATCAAGAGTGCGAAACGGATGGGGCCGGGCATTGGCGTAGAACATCACGAACTGGACTTCAGACAGGGGTTCGCTGGGGTAGAGCAGGGTCGCATCACGCTCGTCGCTGTGAAAGATGTCCAGCGCGCCATCGGCCTGACCCGATTCAAGCATCGACAGGCAGCGTTTCCAGGGCAGGAACTGCCATTCCACGTCGATGCCCAGGCGATTGAAGACAATCGCGGTGGTTTCGTAGTCCAGGCCCAGTGATTTGCCGTTGTCTTCGTATACGTAAGGCGCCCACGGTTCCGTGACAATGCGCAGCTTCTCGCCCCGGGCGGCGAAGCTCAGGCAAGTGAAGACAAGCACGGCGATTAACTGCGTGATCAAAGGCATGGCTTGAGATTACGACGAGAAACCGGAAAGAGCCAGAAACTGACCGCAGATGCTCTAACTCCGTGGGTTGCCGCACATTAATAGTGCGTTGAAAGCAAAAGATCGCAGCCTGCGGCAGCTCCTACAGGGAATACACATTTCTCTGTAGGAGCTGCCGCAGGCTGCGATCTTTTGTTCTTGCTTTAACGACTTTTAACGCGGCAGCTTCAGGTTTTTCCACACCGCCAGGCTCGCTTCAGCCTGGTTCAGCGTGTAGAAGTGCAGCCCTGGAGCGCCGCCCTGCAGCAGTTGTTCGCACATCTCGGTGATGACCTGTTCGCCAAAGCGCTGAATGCTCTGGGTGTCGTCGCCGTAGGCTTCCAGTTGCTTGCGGATCCAGCGCGGGATTTCCGCACCGCAGGCATCGGAGAAACGCGCCAGCTTGCTGTAGTTGGTGATCGGCATGATGCCCGGCACGATCGGGATGTTCACACCCAATGCCCGCACACGCTCCACGAAGTAGAAGTAGCAGTCGGCATTGAAGAAGTACTGGGTGATCGCGCTGTCGGCGCCAGCGTTGGCTTTACGTACGAAATTGGCGACATCGTCTTCGAAGTTGCGTGCTTGCGGATGCATTTCCGGGTAGGCGGCAACTTCGATGTGGAAATGATCGCCGGTTTCTTCACGAATGAATTCAACCAGGTCATTGGCGTGGCGCATTTCACCACTGGCCATGCCCATGCCCGAAGGCAGGTCACCGCGCAGGGCAACGATACGCTTGATGCCGGCGGCCTTGTACTGGGCCAGCAGGCCGCGCAGGTCAGCTTTGCTATCACCCACGCAGGACAGGTGCGGGGCGGCAGGGATTTTGACTTCGCTTTCGAGCTGCAACACGGTGTTCAGCGTGCGATCACGGGTCGAGCCGCCGGCGCCGTAGGTGCAGGAGAAGAAATCGGGGTTGTAGCTGGCCAGCTGGCGAGCAGTGGCGAGCAGCTTTTCTTGCCCAGCATCGGTCTTCGTAGGGAAGAACTCGAAGCTGTAGCGACGATCTTGGGACATGGGAATACCCTTGAAAACGCGTAAGCCTGTGAGGCTTGCACATCCCATGTGGGAGCGGGCTTGCTCGCGAAAGCGGTGGGTCAGTCGACATTAATGTTGAATGATAAACCGCTTTCGCGAGCAAGCCCGCTCCCACAGGGAGAGCAGGCAGCAGAACCGATCAGTAGCGGTAAGCGTGCGGCTTGAACGGACCTTCGACGGTCACGCCGATGTAGTCGGCCTGGGTCTTGGTCAGTTGAGTCACAACGCCGCCGAAGCCACGGACCATTTCCAGGGCCACTTCTTCGTCGAGTTTCTTCGGCAGCACTTCAACGGTCAGGCGCTCGGCTTTCTGGGCTGGCGACAGGTCGGCGTACTTCTGGCCGAACAGGAAGATCTGCGCCAGAACCTGGTTGGCGAACGAACCGTCCATGATGCGGCTTGGGTGGCCGGTTGCGTTGCCCAGGTTAACCAGACGGCCTTCGGCCAGCAGGATCAGGTAGTCGTCGTTATGCGGGTCGAAATCACCAGCGCCGGTACGGTGGATCTTGTGCACCTGCGGCTTCACTTCTTCCCATGCCCAGTTCTTGCGCATGAAAGCGGTGTCGATTTCGTTGTCGAAGTGGCCGATGTTGCAGACAACAGCACGCTTCTTCAGGGCTTTGAGCATGTTCGAGTCGCAAACATTGACGTTGCCGGTGGTGGTCACGATCAGGTCGATCTTGCCCAGCAGGGCCTTGTCGATGCTGGCTTCAGTACCGTTGTTGATACCGTCGATGAACGGCGAAACCACTTCGAAACCGTCCATGCAGGCTTGCATGGCGCAGATCGGGTCGACTTCGGAAACCTTGACGATCATGCCTTCCTGACGCAGGGACTGAGCGGAACCCTTGCCCACGTCGCCGTAGCCGATGACCAGCGCCTGCTTGCCGGACAGCAGGTGGTCGGTGCCGCGCTTGATCGCATCGTTCAGGCTGTGACGGCAGCCGTACTTGTTGTCGTTCTTGCTCTTGGTTACCGAGTCGTTGACGTTGATGGCCGGGATTTTCAGCTCGCCCTTGGCCAGCATGTCCAGCAGACGATGAACGCCGGTGGTGGTTTCTTCGGTCACGCCGTGGACGCGGTCCAGAACCTGTGGGTACTTCTTGTGCAGCAGCTCGGTCAGGTCGCCGCCGTCATCGAGGATCATGTTGGCGTCCCATGGCTGGCCATCCTTGAGGATGGTTTGCTCCAGGCACCACTCGTACTCTTGTTCGGTCTCGCCTTTCCAGGCGAAAACCGGGATGCCGGCAGCAGCGATGGACGCGGCGGCCTGATCCTGAGTCGAGAAAATGTTGCAGGACGACCAGCGCACTTCGGCACCCAGGGCAACCAGGGTTTCGATCAGCACGGCAGTCTGAATGGTCATGTGGATGCAGCCGAGGATCTTCGCGCCCTTGAGCGGTTGCTCAACGGAATACTTGCGGCGCAGACCCATCAGGGCCGGCATTTCGGATTCGGCGATGATGGTTTCGCGACGGCCCCAGGCAGCCAGGGACATGTCGGCGACTTTGTAATCGGTAAAATCTGCAGGCGTGATAACAGCGCTCATGAAGAGCCTCCATTCGTAATGTATGCGAATGGGCGCCGTTGTGCGTTTAGTGTCTGGCTTAAGGCCAGACAACGCCCCATCCGAGCCTGACAGGTCTAGCCTGCTGCAGCGCCCCTCGGACAGGTGGCGGGAAAACGGTATCAAGTGATGATGACCGTTTTGAAACGGTGGCGATTATAGCGGGCTATGCTGATCTTCCAAAGCGTTTCTGTCAGTCAATGTCCGAACGGTAATCGAGACCATAGTCGAAGCTTTATAGAGCTCTAGTCCGGGCTCTGCCATGATGCCGGGCGTCAATCGGCAAGAAGGTCAGGAGTGAATATGAATTTCCACACCCGCAAATGGGTAAAACCCGAAGACCTCAACCCCAACGGCACTTTGTTCGGCGGCAGTCTGTTGCGCTGGATCGACGAAGAGGCGGCGATCTACGCCATCGTCCAGTTGGGCAACCAGCGTGTGGTGACCAAGTACATTTCCGAAATCAACTTCGTCAGCGCCTCGCGCCAGGGCGACATCATCGAACTGGGCATCACGGCGACCGAGTTCGGCCGCACCTCGATCACCCTGACCTGCGAAGTGCGCAACAAGATCACCCGCAAGAGCATCCTCACGGTCGAGAAAATGGTCTTCGTGAACCTCGGTGAAGACGGCTTGCCGGCGCCCCACGGGCGGACCGAGATCAAGTACGTCAAGGACCAGTTCAAGGACGATGACGCCGTTCAGTAAGATCGGCGTCGCTTTCTTCGCGAGCAAGCCCGCTCCCACATTTGAAACGTATTCCAATGTGGGAGCGGGCTTGCTCGCGAAAGCGGTTCTGTATTCGCCGAAGATTTGTCTGGGCACTGAACAGCCGTGAACCCCGCGTGTCGTAGCTAAATAGCCCGCCACCGGTTGCGCATCCCATGAACTCGGCACAAGACGGCAAGACCCCGAACCTTTCGGCGCAAGAAGAGCACGAAGTCGAAAAGAGCCAGCCGCCCCGTGCCGCGGTGTTGCATGAAATCATCCGCACCCAGGGCGATCAGGAATTGGAGCGCAGCATTGCCGCGTTGTGGTGGTCGGCGCTGGCGGCGGGGTTGACCATGGGCCTGTCGCTGATGGCCATGGGATTGCTCAATTCGCGTCTGCCGGACGGTGAAGGGTTCAAGGTGATCGCGAGTTTCGGTTATTGCGCCGGTTTTCTCGCGGTGATCCTGGCCCGTCAGCAACTGTTTACCGAAAACACCCTGACCGCTGTCCTGCCGGTGATGACCAAGCCGACGCTGGCCAATTTCGGCCGGCTGCTGCGGCTGTGGACGGTGGTGTTGATCGGCAACCTTTGTGGCACTTTGCTGGTGGCGTACGTGATGCTGGAACTGCCGATCTTCGACAGCAAGACCGATGTCGCTTTCCTCGATATCGGCCGCAAGGTCATGGAAAACCATGCCAGTCAGATGTTCGCCAAGGGCATCGTCTCCGGCTGGATGATCGCCACCATGGTCTGGATGATTCCGTCCATGGAGAGCGCCAAGATGTGGATCATCATTCTCATCACCTACCTCATGGCGCTGGGGGATTTCACTCACATCGTGGTCGGTTCGGCCGAGGTGTCGTATCTGGTGTTCGCGGGTGAATTGCCGTGGAAGGATTTCTGGCTGGTGTTTGCCGGGCCGACGCTGGCGGGGAACATCATCGGTGGCAGTTTTATTTTCGCGCTGATCAGCCATGCACAGATTCGCAGCGAAAGCGGGCCACCGAAGAAATCGGTGGATCAGGGCGGCGCGCCCGCCCCGCAATTGATCAAAAAACCATCAAGGTGATGCTCAGCCCACCACACCAAGCGCAGCCGCACCCCGACGTTGGCGATAGATGAAGAACAACGCAGTCAGCACGGTCAGCCCGCTGACCAATGCGCCAGTCCAGGGTAAATCCGCCAGGTCCGCGCCACTGGCCACCACCAGGCCGCCAATCCATGCGCCGGCGGCGTTGCCGAGGTTGAAGGCGCTCTGGTTCAAGGTCGAACCCAGGTTCGGTGCTTCATGAGCCTGATCGATGATCAGCAACTGCAGGATCGGGCACAGTGCAAAGGCGAAAGTCCCCCACAGCACGAGCGTGATCGCAGCCGGGATCACCGAGTGACTGGTTTGCGTGAACGCCGCCAGCACCACCAGTACCGCAAGTGCCATACCCACCAGCGAAGGCAGCAGCCGGCTGTCCGCCAGACGACCACCGAGCATGCTGCCGGCGGTCAAGCCAACGCCGAACAACAGCAACATGAGGGTGACGCCGTGAGGGCTGACGCCGGTGATGTCCTGCAGGATCGGCGCAATGTAGGTGAACACACTGAACAGGCTGGTCGAGGCCAGCACACTCATGCCCAGGGCCAGCAATACGCTGGCCTTGCCCAGCACCTTGAACTCGCTGGCCAGGTTGGCTTTATCCATCGCGATGTGTTTTGGCAGCCAGATCCATTGCGTAATCGCAGCCAAAACACCGATCACCGATACCGCCCAGAACGTCGAGCGCCAACCCGCGTATTGCCCGAGTGCGGTACCCAATGGCACGCCGAGTACATTGGCCAGGGTCAGGCCGGTGAACATCATGGCAATTGCCTGGGCCCGTTTGTTGGGGGCGACCAGCCCGGCAGCCACTACCGAACCGATGCCGAAAAATGCGCCGTGGCACAGTGCCGTGATCACTCGCGCGGCCATCAGCGTTACGTAATTCGGCGCCAGTGCGCAGAGCATGTTGCCGAGGATGAACATCAGTGTCATGCCCAGCAGGGTGGCTTTACGCGGCATGTTGGCGGTGCCGACGGCGAGGATCGGCGCGCCGAACACTACGCCCAGGGCATAGCCGGTGATCAGCAATCCGGCATCGGGAATGCTCACGCCGAGGTCGCGGGCGACGTCGGGCAACAGACCCATGATGACGAATTCGGTGGTGCCGATGCCGAAGGCGGCAACAGCGAGGGCAAGCAAGGCGAGTGGCATGCGCAAGGTCTCTGTCGGTAGTCTTGACGCTGTGATCAGGCATACGCAGGCCGACGACCATTCTCGACGAGAGTGGGCCGGGCAGAATTTTTATTGGAATTAGTCTGTGCGCAACTGAGTGCGGCGTGGTCGCTTGCAGTATAAACAGCCACTGAAATATGGCGAATCAATTCTCTGCGCGGATTCCGTAGGAGCGTGGAGATAACAAAAGGAGTAGGCCGTGCTTGCGACGGCGTTGGTGTTGGTGGCGGCGCTGTTGCATGCGGCGTGGAATACCCTGATCAAGTTCAGTGCGGAGCGGCTGTTGGTGGTGGCCTGCATGGACAGCGTGGCGCTGCTCTTTGTCGCGCTGATGTTGCCGTTCCTGAGCGTGCCGCCGCTGGAGATCTGGCCGTGGATCCTGGCGTCGGCGGCGTTCGAGTTGCTCTATCGCTATTTGCTGATCCAGGCCTATCGGGTTGGCGACCTCGGGTTGGTCTACCCATTGATGCGCGGCCTGTCACCGTTGGTGGTGCTGGCGCTGACGCTGATCTTTGCCGGGGAAGTGCTGACCCCTCAACAGATTTTCGGCATCCTGCTGATCCCGTTCGGCATGTTGTGCCTGCTCTGGCAGGGCGGTGGCGGTACGCGCCTGCCGTGGTCGATGTTGCCGGTGGTGGCGTTGATCGGCCTGTGCATCGGTTGCTACACCTACATCGACGGGCAGGCATTGCGGCGCTGGTCTCATCCACTGGATTACCTGGTCTGGGTCACTCTGCTTAGCGCCTGGCCGTTTCCGCTGTTGGCGTTGGTGCGCAAGCGCCCCGCGTTTATGTTGTTCTGGCGCGAGCAGTGGCGGCTTGGCCTGGCGGTCGGGTTCTGCGTGTTATTCAGCTACGCTCTGGTGCTGTGGGCGATGCAACTGGGTTCGATTGCCGAAGCGGCGGCATTGCGCGAGATCAGTGTGATTCTGGTGGTGCTGTTTGGCATGCGTTACCTCAAGGAGCCTTTCGGTCGGCCTCGGCTCCTGGCCTGCGGGCTGGTACTGATCGGCATACTGGTGATGAAGTTTTGATCGCTCCGATGAAATTCGATTTTCTATGAACTTGAACAAAGGACGGCGTTATGACGGTGGCTCTGTGGTGCATTTTGATCGCGATTCTCCTGCCGTATGTATGTACGTGGGTCGCCAAGATCAGTGGCGGGTTCAGGCTGAAAGACAATCATGACCCTCGGGATTTTCTCGACTCTCTGGAAGGCTTGGGCAGACGGGCGCACGCGGCGCAGTTGAACAGTTTTGAAGTGATTCCGGCGTTTGCCGCGGCGGTGATCGTGGCGCACCTGGTCGGCAATGCCGAACTGGTGACGATCAATGTGCTGTCGGTGTTGTTCATTACCAGCCGCCTGCTCTACATCATTTGTTATCTGGCGGACTGGGCGACGCTGCGGTCGCTTGTGTGGTTCGTGGGGATAGGGTTGATCGTGAGCTTCTTTGTTGTGTCGGCCTGAAAGATCTTCAGGGTTTTTTCGGGCCTCTTCGCGAGCAAGCCCGCTCCCACATTTTGATTTTCAGTGAACACAAAATCTGTGTTCGACGGTGATCCAGTGTGGGAGCGGGCTTGCTCGCGAAAGCGGTCAGTCAGGCGATGCGGGACTCAAGGATTGGCTTTGACCGCATCCGCCACCTGCGGCACTTGCGGCAATGCAGCACCTTTGGGCCAGAGCATCCAGATCTGCCCCTGCTGTTTCATGTCCCCGGCCAATTGCCCGGCCGCATCGCCGGTACCCCAGAACAGATCCGCCCGAACCTCGCCGGCAATTGCGCCGCCGGTGTCTTGCGCAGCCACTGGGCGAACCAGGGCTGTGCCGTCCGGTTTGGTGGTGGACAGCCACAACAGGCTGCCCAGCGGAATCACCTTGCGATCCACCGCCGCGCTGTAACCGGCGGTCAACGGTACGTTCAACGAGCCGCGCGGACCTTCGTTGCTGTCCGGGTTGCGGGTGAAGAACACATAGCTGGGGTTGCTGCCGAGCAGTTCGGGAATCCGCGACGGATTGGCCTTGGCCCAGGTGCTGATGGCACCCATGGTCACGTCTTCCTTTTTCAACTCACCTTGCTCAACCAGCCAGCGGCCGATCGGTCGATACGGATGGCCATTCTGATCGGCATAAGCAATGCGCAATTGACGACCATTGTCGAGCTGGATGCGACCCGAGCCCTGGATCTGCAGGAACTGCAGGTTCATCGGATCGGTCAGCCAGGCCACGACCGGCGCCTTGACCCCTTTGTTTTCGATGGTTGCCGCATCGTCGTAGGGCTTGAGCACGCGACCTTCGAGCCGGCCGCGCAGGCGCTTGCCCTTGAGCTCCGGGTAAATGCTGTCGAGGGCGACGATGATCATGTCCTCGGGGACGCCATACACCGGGACATTGGCAGCGCTGGTCTGGTTCAGGCTCCCGGGATAGACCGGTTCGTAGTAGCCGGTGATCAGTCCGTTGGGGTTGTCGTTGGCGGCGCGCAGGCCATAGACATCGAGGTTCTGCTTGAGAAAACCACGGATGTCGCCGGCGGTTTGCGGCACCGTGGCGGCGGCTGCGCAGGTGCCACCCCAGACCGGGTCGGCCTTGAGTCGGGTGCAGGCGCTGCGCCATGAACCGAAACCGGCGACGAGGTCGCTGTCGGATACCGCCGGCAAAGCTTCCCACGTGGCACTGGAGTAGGTAGCCAGGGCGTGGGTTTTCGGTTGTTGGTTGTCGCCACCGGTGCAGCCTGCGAGCAGGGCCACCATCGGCAGGGTCCAGGCCAGGCTGTGGCGCCATGCCTTGAAACGGCTGTTCATGGAGTGATTCCTTTGCCGGTTGCCCGTGCGCTCCATGCGCTCAGGCAACCCTTGTTGATAATAGGGCTATTGGTCTTTGCCGATGACGCGAGGATACTGGCCGCCGTTTCCGTGACCTGAAGCCACCATGACTCTTAAAAGACTTTCTGTTGTATTGCTGGCCTGTCTGACGTTGTCCGCTTGTGGCGGCATCGACCCCAACTCGCCGCTTGGCCAGCGCAAGGCCATTTTCAAGCAGATGCTCAAGACCGGCGAAGACCTGGGTGGCATGTTGCGTGGGCGCATTGCGTTCGATGGCCCGAAGTTCGCCGAGGGCGCGGTGAAACTCGATGTGCTGTCCCGTGAGCCGTGGCAACATTTCCCGCAAGTGCGCGAGGACGATCACACCAGCGCCAAGAGCGATGTCTGGGAGCAACAGGCACGCTTTCAGACAATGGCCCGTGACCTTGAGAGCGCCACCGGTGAATTGGTGATCGCCAGTCAGGTTCAACCCTACAAGGCCAGCAACCTGGGGCCGGCGGTGCAGAAAGTCGAAGATGCTTGCAGTGCGTGTCATAAGGCGTTTCGGGATCATTGATTGGTGTTGTTCGGTCTGACGTCTTCGCGAGCAAGCCCGCTCCCACATTGAATTTCGGCTGGCACAAATGTTGTGTTCACTGAAGAACCAGTGTGGGAGCGGGCTTGCTCGCGAAGGCTGCTTTAGTAGCACCAAAGATCCATGTTCGTTGCCAGTGATTATTTATCCAGCTCATCCAGGGCGTCCTGCAACTCCTTGCGGGCATCGGCGAGTTTGTCTTTGCGCTTGTTGATCTTGTCGGGGTCGCCTTTGCTCATGGCCTTGTCCAGGTCCGCCTGACGCTTGCTGACTTCGTGCTTGGCATCGAGCACCTTGTTTTCCCGTTCTTTCTTCAGCGAGGCGTCGGTGCAGTTCGCTTCGACTTCGCTCAGGGCTTTTTCCAGGCCCGCCTGCTGGTCGGCATTGCCGTGGACCTTGGCCAATTCGATCTGGTTGACGATGCCTTGCTTCTTGGCGGCGCAACCGGTCAGCCCCGGCGCTTCCTCGTTTGCCATCAACGGGGTGGCCAGCACGCTGCAAAGGGTCAACAGGGCGAGCGGTGAAAGAAATTTCATAAAGGCTCCATGTAAGAAGGCAAGCAGACCGGTGTGGCAATGGCTTGTTGGAGCCCAGCGGTCCCGTGGGGTTCCCGGTGGGCGCAGGGCAGGCAGCTAAAAGCCGTCAATTCCAGCATCACGTAACGCTTCACTCAAGGCCAGGACCTGCGGGTTGCGGAAAAAAGCGTTCAGTTGCGCCGCGCGTCCCGGCCCGATACCGGCCTCAGCCTGCCATTGTTCGATATCTCGCTGCGCCAGTGCCTGCCATGCATCGCCGAGGTGTGCCTGACCTGTCGGCGGCAGTCCCAAGGCTTTCAGCCAGTGCGCGAACGGGCGTTGCCTGGCCAGGTTGAAACTGTCTGCAAGGCGAGCGGCACTGCGCTCGCCGAAACCGTCAATGGTAGCAAGCTCTTGGGCATCGAGGGTCAACCAATCCAGCAGACCGTTCAGGCGACCTGTTGCAAGAAGCTTTTCCCACGTGCCCGGACCCACATTGGGCAGCGCCAGCCCCTGTTTGCTGCTGAGCCAGCTCAGGCGCGCGAGAAACTGGCTTTCGCAGCCCGGGGTCGGTTGCCAGCAACTCAACGCATGAAAGTCTGCTGCCTGCGGCGCGTTCAATTCGGCGCGTTCGCTGCTGCGTAATACGACGCTATCGAGCCTGGGAATAGTCAGCCCGGCCAGGCTGATGGCGACCTGATCACCCGGACGGATGTCCAGCGTCTGCCAGCGTTGCAGGGAGCTGACACTGACGCGTTTGATCTGCCGGTCATCGAGCATCACCGGGGTCAGCTCAAGTACCGGAGTGATCCGCCCGGTCCGGCCGATCCTGAAGTGAACCTGGCGGACTTCGGCCAGTGCCTGGGCAAAGGGGTATTTCCAGGCGATGGCCCAGTAGGGTGACTTGGCCTGCCAGCGTTCGGCGGCTGGGCGCCGGGTCTGGCGCAGGACGATGCCATCGCTGGCAAAGGGCAGGGGTGAGCGATACCAGTGTTCACGCCAGCGTTCGGCGTCGACGATGGTGCCGATTGGCTGGCTGTATGTCGTGGTGCTCGGGAAACCCAGCGCAGTCAGTGTCTCGACGCGGGTGGGCAAGCTTGCCGGGCCTTGTGGCCAATCCCAGACAAACAGATCGATGCCGGCGGCCTGTTCGGCGCTCAAGACCTTGCGCGCCATCATGCCGGCCACCGTGGCGCGAGCGTTGAGGCTGCCGGCCCGGGCTTGCACATGATCGCTCAGGCGCCAATACAGTTCGCCCTGTACGAGCAGGTCCCGGGGCTGCGATAGCCGTTGCGGGATGGCCGGAATCTGCCGTGCCGGAACCGTCCAGTCCTGACCGCTCTCGCCGTCACCACGGCTGATTGCCTGGGCCAGCAGACCGTTACGGTAAACCAGGGTCACCGCCACGCCGTCGATTTTAGGCTGGGCCCAGACGTCCACCCGGTCGTGCAGCCATTTTTCGACGGCGGGCCGATCATGCAGTTTGTCCAGGCCGGTGTGGGCGATGGGGTGAGACAACGTGCCGCGTGCAGTGCGCAAGGGGGCTGCGGACGGGCTCAGGTTGAAGCAGTGGCGCCATTGGGTGAGTCGCGCGCGGGACTGGTCGTAGAGTTCATCGGCGACCAGTGAATGTCCCTGGCGGTGATAGCTGTCGTCCCATAAGTCGATCTGCTGTTGCAGTGTGCCGACTTCGTTCAGAGCGCGTTCGGATGGCCAGTCCGGGCACTCGGTGGCACTGGCATTCAGGCAGGCAAGGGTCAGTAAGGCGGCGAAAAACAGGCGCAGGTCGGGAAGCATCTTGAGCGTCCTTGCTCGGTGAGGTGCTTGAAGGCTAGGTCAGTATCTGTCGGTGCAGCGAGGGGGTGTTTTGCCGGGTATTTCCGGTGGCTGTGCTGGCCTCTTCGCGAGCAAGCCCGCTCCCACATTTGGAACGCATTCCCCTGTGGGAGCGGGCTTGCTCGCGAAGGCCGCGATGCGGTGTAGAGCGAATCCCAATAAAAAGCCCCGCAAGGCGCGAACCGTGCGGGGCTTCGGGTGTTGCGGGGAAGTCTTACAGGCCGGCAGCAGAACGCAGAGCGTCGGCGCGGTCGGTTTTTTCCCAGGTGAAGGTGGTGAAGGTGTCTTCGCCAACAGTCTTGGTTGCCGGGGTGCGACCGAAGTGGCCGTACGCCGCGGTCTCGCGGTACATCGGGTGCAGCAGGTCGAGCATGGTGGTGATCGCGTATGGGCGCAGGTCGAACACTTCGCGGACCAGTTTGACGATCTTGTCATCGCTGATCTTGCCGGTGCCGAAGGTGTTCAGCGAGATCGAAGTCGGTTGGGCAACGCCGATGGCGTAGGAAACCTGGATCTCGCAGCGATCGGCCAGGCCGGCAGCCACGATGTTCTTGGCCACGTAACGACCGGCGTAGGCGGCCGAACGGTCAACCTTCGATGGATCTTTACCGGAGAACGCGCCACCGCCGTGACGGGCCATGCCGCCGTAGCTGTCGACGATGATCTTGCGGCCGGTCAGGCCACAGTCGCCCACCGGGCCACCAATGATGAACTGGCCGGTCGGGTTGATGTGGAACTGGGTGTCCTTGCTCAGCAGTTCGGCAGGCAGCACGTGCTTGACGATCAGTTCCATCACGCCTTCGCGCAGGTCGTTGTACGACACTTCCGGGTTGTGCTGAGTCGACAGAACAACGGCGTCGATACCGACAACCTTGCCGTTTTCGTAGCGGCAGGTGACCTGCGACTTGGCATCCGGGCGCAGCCAAGGCAGCAGACCGGATTTACGGGCTTCGGCCTGACGCTGCACCAGTTGGTGCGAGAAGGTGATCGGCGCTGGCATCAGCACGTCGGTTTCGTTGCTGGCGTAGCCGAACATCAGGCCCTGGTCGCCGGCGCCCTGATCTTCAGGCTTGGCACGGTCAACACCCTGGTTGATGTCAGGGGACTGCTTGCCGATGATGTTCATCACGCCGCAGGTCGCACCGTCGAAGCCGACGTTGGAGCTGGTGTAGCCGATGTCGGTGATCACGTCACGAACGATCTGCTCCAGGTCAACCCAGGCCGAGGTGGTGACTTCGCCGGCGATGATTGCCACGCCCGTTTTCACCAGAGTCTCGCACGCCACACGGGCGAACTTGTCTTCAGCAATGATGGCGTCCAGCACCGCATCAGAAATCTGGTCGGCGATTTTGTCCGGATGCCCTTCAGACACGGACTCGGAGGTGAAAAGGGAGTATTCGCTCATCTCGATGTTTTCCTGAAATTACCGATGGTGAGTGTCGCCAGCCGGTCGCTGAAAATGGCGGACCTGGATCTGGAAACCATTGCGTAAGCCTACATAGAGGCTTTCCCCGGGAGCGAGTCCCGCAGCGGTGGCCCAACGGGCCAAATCGTCCTGTTCAAACCCCAGCCAGAGATCACCGCAGGCCTCCTTGGCCCAACTCTGGTTGTGGCTACATAACTCTGTCACTAACAGGCTACCGCCTGGTTGCAGCAAGCGGGCCATGTGCTTGAGCGCATCGGCCGGCGCGGCAAAATGGTGCAGCACCATGTTCAGTACCACGCAATCGGCCTTGAGGCTGACGCCATTCAATGCATCGGCCAGTTGCAGGCTAACGTTAGTCAGCTTGTCGCGTTCGCAGACCTGGCGCGCCAGTTCGAGCATCGCGGTGCTGTTGTCCAGCGCCGTGACTTGCGAGAAGCGGCGCGCCAGTTCCGGCAGGAATGCGCCATCGCCGGGGCCGACTTCAATGGCTGTGGCGTCTTTGTCGAAGCTCAGCTTGTCGAGCAGGGCCACCACGCTTTCGCGATATTGCGGCAGGCCGGCAATCAAGTCTTGCTGGGCGCGAAACTTCTCCGCAACCCGTGAGAAAAAGTCCTGGCTGGCCGCCGCACGTTGCCCATGGACCTGGGCGATGCGCGCCTGCACATCGGCCGGCAGCTTCAGGTTGTCCACTTCTTCGAGCAGCGCTGCGTGCAGTTTGCCGCCCAGCAACTCGGTGTGGGGCAGGGCGCGACGGTAGAAAATCGCATTGCCTTCGCGGCGCGTTGCCACCAGGCCGGCCTGGGCCAGAACCTTGAGGTGGTGGCTCATGCCTGACTGGCCGATGCCGAAGATCTGCGCCAGTTCCAGCACACCGAACGAATCGTTGGCCAATGCGCGCAAAACATTCAACCGCAGGGGATCGCCGCCAGCCTTGCATAAGGCCGCCAGCTCATCGCAATCGTCATGTTGAATGGAGGGCACGCGTAAGTTCATAGGGCCGGCAGTCTAGTCACGGGTCGAAGGCATCGCAAGAGCAATATCAAAAAGTTTTGATATTGCTCGATGGATGGCACTTCTTAACGTTAGCTTCAGTCAACAAACGAACAGCGGAAAGGTTTCATCAGTAGAAACCGTCGTTATCCATTGGAAAAACGCCTCCAGATGACTATCTGTCATTGCCCCGAGGCGGCCCGGTGAGGGAAAATGCTCGCCTTTTTTCCGTTTCGTTTTATTCACTCTCGATTCAATATCCGCAGGAGATCAGCGATGCCTAGCCGTCGTGAGCGTGCCAACGCCATTCGTGCCCTCAGCATGGATGCCGTGCAAAAAGCCAACAGCGGCCATCCCGGTGCCCCTATGGGTATGGCGGATATCGCCGAAGTACTTTGGCGCGACTACCTGAAGCACAACCCGAGCAATCCATCGTTCGCCGACCGTGACCGCTTCGTGCTGTCCAACGGCCACGGTTCGATGTTGATCTACTCGCTGCTGCACCTGACCGGCTACGACCTGTCGATCGACGACCTGAAACAATTCCGCCAACTGCACAGCCGTACCCCGGGTCACCCGGAGCTCGGCTACACCCCTGGCGTTGAAACCACCACCGGCCCACTGGGCCAGGGCCTGGCCAACGCTGTCGGTTTTGCCCTGGCGGAAAAAGTCATGGCGGCGCAGTTCAACCGTCCTGGCCACAACATCGTCGATCACCACACCTACGTGTTCCTGGGTGATGGCTGCATGATGGAAGGCATTTCCCACGAAGTCGCTTCCCTGGCCGGCACCCTGGGCCTGGGCAAGCTGATTGCCTTTTACGATGACAACGGCATCTCCATCGACGGCGAAGTCGAAGGCTGGTTCACCGACGACACGCCGAAGCGTTTCGAGTCCTACAACTGGCAAGTGATCCGCAATGTCGACGGTCATGACCCGGAAGAAATCAAGACGGCGATCGACACGGCGCGCAAAAGCGCACAGCCAACCCTGATCTGCTGCAAGACCACCATCGGTTTCGGTTCGCCGAACAAGCAAGGCAAGGAAGACTGCCACGGTGCCCCGCTGGGTGACGCGGAAATCGCCCTGACCCGTGCGGCGCTGAAGTGGAACCACGGCCCGTTCGAAATCCCGGCCGACATCTACGCCGAGTGGGACGCCAAGGAAGCAGGTAAAGCTGTGGAAGCCGAGTGGGACCAGCGTTTCGCTGCCTACTCCGCTGCGTTCCCGACTGAAGCCAACGAACTGATTCGTCGCCTGAGCGGTGACCTGCCAGCTGACTTCAGCGAAAAAGCCTCGGCCTACATCGCTGAAGTGGCCGCCAAGGGCGAAACCATCGCCAGCCGTAAAGCCAGCCAGAATGCCCTGAACGCATTTGGCCCGCTGCTGCCTGAATTCCTCGGCGGTTCGGCTGACCTGGCCGGTTCCAACCTGACCCTGTGGAAAGGTTGCAAGGGCGTCACCGCCGAAGACGCCAGCGGCAACTACATGTACTACGGCGTGCGCGAGTTCGGCATGACCGCGATCATGAACGGCGTTGCTTTGCACGGCGGCCTGGTGCCTTACGGCGCGACCTTCCTGATGTTCATGGAATACGCACGCAACGCAGTGCGTATGTCGGCCCTGATGAAGCAGCGCGTGATTCATGTCTACACCCACGACTCCATCGGTCTGGGCGAAGACGGCCCGACTCACCAGCCAATCGAGCAACTGGCCAGCCTGCGCTGCACGCCGAACCTCGATACCTGGCGTCCAGCCGACGCCGTTGAATCGGCGGTGTGCTGGAAGTACGCGCTGGAGCGCAAGGACGGTCCTTCGGCCCTGATCTTCTCGCGTCAGAACCTGCAGCACCAAACCCGCAATGCGATTCAGATCGAAGAGATCGCGCGTGGCGGTTACGTGTTGAAGGACTGCGCGGGCGAGCCTGAGCTGATCCTGATCGCCACCGGTTCGGAAGTGGGCCTGGCCGTTCAGGCCTACGACAAGCTGACCGAGCAGGGCCGCAAGGTGCGCGTGGTTTCCATGCCGTGCACCAGCGTGTTCGATGCCCAGGACGCCGGCTACAAGCAATCGGTCCTGCCGTTGCAGGTCAGCGCCCGTATCGCCATCGAAGCTTCCCACGCCGACTACTGGTACAAGTACGTGGGCCTGGAAGGTCGCGTGATCGGCATGACCACCTACGGCGAGTCGGCGCCTGCGTCGGCCTTGTTCGAAGAGTTCGGCTTCACCCTGGAAAACATTCTGGGGCAGGCTGAAGAGCTGCTGGAAGACTGATCCAGAAAAGATGTCGTCTGGACTGACGTCTTCGCGAGCAAGCCCGCTCCCACAGGGGATTTGTTGTGTGACACAGGCAGTGTTCACAACTCTGACCCAATGTGGGAGCGGGCTTGCTCGCGAAAGCGATAGCCCAGACGCCATCGCACTGATTGATTCACCACGGTAATCGAGAACCCCATGCCTCAACCGCGTCCCTACAAAGTTGCACTCAACGGCTACGGCCGGATTGGTCGTTGCGTCTTGCGTGCGTTGTTCGAGCGAGGCGACAAGGCCGGGTTCGAGATTGTCGCGATCAACGATCTGGCCGACATGGCCAGTATCGAATACCTGACACGCTTCGACTCCACCCACGGGCGTTTTCCCGGCGAGGTGAAGGTCGACGGCGATTGTCTGCATATCAATGGCGACTGCGTGAAGGTCCTGCGCAGTGCCACCCCCGAAGGCATCGATTGGGCGTCCCTGGGCGTCGATCTGGTGCTGGAGTGCTCCGGCGCTTATCACACCCGCGAAGACGGCCAGCGTTTCCTCGACGCCGGTGCGCCGCGTGTGCTGTTTTCCCAGCCGATGGCCAGCGAGACGGACGTTGACGCGACCATCGTCTACGGCGTGAACCAGGATTGCCTGACCGGCGACGAACTGCTGGTGTCCAACGCGTCCTGCACCACCAACTGCGGCGTGCCGCTGTTGCGCCTGTTGAATCAGGCCATTGGCCTGGATTACGTGTCGATCACCACCATTCACTCGGCGATGAACGATCAGCCGGTCATCGATGCCTATCACCACGAAGACCTGCGCCGCACCCGTTCGGCGTTCCAGTCGGTGATTCCGGTGTCCACCGGTCTGGCGCGTGGTATCGAACGCCTGTTGCCGGAACTTGCCGGCCGAATTCAGGCCAAAGCCGTGCGGGTGCCGACGGTCAACGTGTCCTGCCTCGATATCACGATGCAGACCGCCACCGCGACCGACGCCACCGAGGTCAACCGGATTTTGCGCGAAGCCGCCACCAGCGGCCCGCTCAAAGGCCTTTTGGCCTACACCGAGCTACCCCACGCAAGCTGTGATTTCAACCATGACCCACATTCGGCGATCGTCGATGCCAGTCAGACCCGAGTTTCCGGCCCACGGCTGGTGAACATCCTGGCCTGGTTCGACAACGAATGGGGTTTTGCCAACCGAATGCTGGATGTTGCGGAACACTATCTGCAAACAGCGGCTTCAAAAAAAACTGCTCTCTAAAACAGAAACTCCAGGAAATGCGACCCATGACCGTGTTGAAGATGTCCGACCTCGATCTGCAAGGTAAGCGCGTACTGATTCGCGAAGACCTCAACGTCCCAGTCAAGGACGGTGTTGTCACCAGCGATGCGCGTATCCTGGCCTCGCTGCCGACCATCAAGCTGGCCCTGGAAAAAGGCGCGGCCGTGATGGTCTGCTCGCACCTTGGCCGTCCGACCGAGGGTGAATTCTCGGCCGAGAACAGCCTCAAGCCAGTTGCCGACTACTTGAGCCGTGCCCTGGGCCGTGAAGTGCCGCTGGTGGCTGATTACCTGGGCGGCGTCGACGTCAAGGCCGGCGACATCGTGCTGTTCGAAAACGTGCGCTTCAATAAAGGCGAGAAAAAGAACGCCGACGAACTGGCCCGGCAATACGCCGCCCTGTGCGACGTGTTCGTAATGGACGCCTTCGGCACCGCTCACCGTGCCGAGGGTTCGACCCACGGCGTGGCCAAGTTCGCCAAAGTCGCTGCTGCCGGCCCGCTGCTGGCGGCCGAGCTGGATGCGCTGGGCAAGGCCCTGGGCGCTCCAGCACAGCCAATGGCTGCCATCGTTGCAGGTTCCAAGGTGTCGACCAAGCTCGACGTACTGAACAGCCTGAGCCAGATCTGCGATCAGTTGATCGTCGGCGGCGGCATCGCCAACACCTTCCTGGCCGCTGCCGGTCACCCGGTCGGCAAGTCGCTGTACGAACCGGACCTGCTCGACACCGCTCGCGCCATCGCCGCCAAAGTCAGCGTGCCGCTGCCAGTGGACGTGGTGGTTGCCAAGGAATTCGCTGAAAGCGCCGCTGCGACCGTCAAGCTGATCGCTGACGTCGCTGCCGACGACATGATCCTGGACATCGGCCCGCAGACCGCGGCGAATTTCGCCGAGCTGCTGAAGTCGTCCAGGACCATCCTGTGGAATGGTCCGGTCGGTGTGTTCGAGTTCGACCAGTTCGGCAATGGCACCAAAGTGCTGGCCCAGGCTATCGCTGATAGCGCGGCGTTCTCCATTGCCGGCGGTGGCGACACCCTGGCCGCCATCGACAAATATGGCGTGGCCGAGCAGATCTCCTACATTTCTACCGGTGGCGGCGCGTTCCTCGAATTCGTCGAGGGCAAGGTTCTGCCCGCCGTTGAAGTCCTGGAAAGCCGGGCCAAGGCCTGAGGGTCGCCCGTTTGACCAGGCAAGGGAGTGTTGAAATGGTCAAGACGTTAGCGCTGTTGATCGTCGCCGGTTCGCTGGTGGCTTGCGGGAGTAATCCGAAGGCCACTGCGGAGCCGGCGCCGTCCGAGTCGGACAAAGGCTGCTACCAGGCTGACTGGCAGGCCGAAACCAACCCGGTGCTCAACAAGCGTTCCGGGCCGGAAGGCCTGGACAAATACGAGACCCGGACGCCCGCCAAGGAACATGGCTGCCCTTGACGGGTCAGACTCATTACTCAGGGCTGGCAGCGTGCGCCGCCAGTCGAGGGACACGGATGAAAGGTTTTATCGCCGTCACGGCGCTGGCGCTGTTGGCCGGTTGTGCTCAGTTGAACCTGTTCCAGTCGTCGGCACCTGCAGATAACTGGACCACCTGGACCTGCGACAGCCAGGCCAAAGTACTGTGGCGCTACACCGACGACAGCCGCAAAGAAGTCGACGTGCGCCTGGGCGGTGCCGATCAGGTCTACCGCTTGAAGCAGGAACCGGGTGCATCGGGTTCGCTGTACAGCAATGACATGCTGGCGTTTCACATAAAAGGTGAGGAAGGCCTGGTTTACTGGGTCGCCACCAATGATTTGATCGGCCGCGGCTGCAAGGCCGAGTAACACGATTGATTTGACGTACAGAGATCCAAATGTGGGAGCGGGCTTGCCCGCGAAAGCGGTGGATCAGCTTGCATAGATGTTGAATGTTGAGCCGCATTCGCGAGCAAGCCCGCTCCCACAAGGGTTCTGTGCAGTTGTTGAGATTTAGGCGACACCCGAATCCGCAGGCCGGGCCAACCCCCGATCTGCAATAACTTGAATAGCCGCCGCCGCTACGGCAGGCTGGCACGATTAACGACCCTCAACCGGGAGAGATATACACAATGGCACTTATCAGCATGCGCCAGATGTTGGACCACGCAGCCGAGTTCGGCTACGGCGTTCCAGCCTTCAACGTCAACAACCTTGAGCAGATGCGCGCCATCATGGAAGCCGCTGACAAGACTGACTCCCCGGTGATCGTCCAGGCTTCGGCCGGTGCTCGCAAATACGCCGGCGCACCGTTCCTGCGTCACCTGATCCTGGCAGCCATCGAAGAATTCCCGCACATCCCGGTGTGCATGCACCAGGACCACGGCACCAGCCCTGACGTCTGCCAGCGCTCCATCCAGCTGGGCTTCAGCTCGGTGATGATGGACGGTTCCCTGGGCGAAGACGGCAAGACCCCGACCGATTACGACTACAACGTGCGCGTCACCCAACAGACCGTGGCCATGGCTCACGCCTGCGGCGTTTCGGTAGAAGGCGAGCTGGGTTGCCTGGGTTCGCTGGAAACCGGCATGGCCGGTGAAGAAGACGGTATCGGCGCCGAAGGCGTTCTGGACCACAGCCAGATGCTGACCGACCCGGAAGAAGCCGCTGACTTCGTAAAACGCACTCAGGTGGATGCCCTGGCCATCGCCATCGGCACCAGCCACGGCGCCTACAAGTTCACCAAGCCACCTACCGGCGACGTGCTGGCCATCGACCGCATCAAGGAAATCCACAAGCGCATTCCGAACACTCACCTTGTGATGCACGGTTCGTCTTCGGTTCCGCAAGAATGGCTGGCGATCATCAACCAGTACGGCGGCGACATCAAGGAAACCTACGGCGTACCGGTTGAAGAAATCGTCGAAGGCATCAAGCACGGCGTGCGCAAGGTCAACATCGACACCGACCTGCGTCTGGCATCCACTGGTGCCATGCGCCGTCTGATGGCCACCAACCCGAGCGAGTTCGACCCACGTAAATTCTTCGGCGCTACCGTCACCGCCATGCGCGACGTATGCATCGCTCGCTACGAAGCCTTCGGTACTGCCGGCAACGCTTCGAAGATCAAGGCGATCTCGCTGGAAGGCATGTATCAGCGTTACCTGAAAGGTGAGTTGAACGCCAAGGTCAACTAAGACCGGGCGTTAAGCTTCATCAATAAAAAACCCGCCGAAAGGCGGGTTTTTTTGTGGGCGATGATCCATGGTCGACGCGGTCAGCGTGGGAGCGGGCTTGCTCGCGAAAGCGCTGTGTCATTCAACATTAATGTCGCCTGACATTACGCCTTCGCGAGCAAGCCCGCTACCACAGGGTCAACGGTGCCTCGACATCATAGATTGTGATCGATATCCAGCTTGCTGAAGGTCACTTTCCCGCCTTCAGTGGTGTACCCGGTGTTGTCCTGCACATACACCCCGGCCTTGAAGTACAGCGGTTTGTCGCGCCAGGTTGTGCTGATTTGCGTATCCCATTGATAACCCGCCGCGCTGATGCCCAAGGCGCCACCGGGGCTGAGGTGAATGAGATAGTTGAACTCCTGGTCGAGCTTCACCCCGGTCGCCACGACGATCACCCGGGCCACATCGTCATCGGGATGCATCCGGACCTTGGCGACGATATTGCCGGTGGCTGTACTGGTTTTGTATTGGTATTCGACCTTCACCAAAGGTTTCTGGCTTTGATAGGCATGGATCTGGCCGATGACGATTTTCCCGGAGCTCGGCACCTGGTTCACTGCCAAAGTGGCATGCAACAAATTGTCGGCATCCGGGTAATACCAGTTGTGCAATGTGCCGTTGCTGTAGGTTTCACGTAATTCGGTGCGCGGATAAATCGCGTTTTCGGTACGGGAGCCCGTAACGGGCGTCCAGAAAAACAAGGTGCCAGTGTCGGAATGGAAGTATTGATCCTTGAAACCATTCACCAGTTTGGAAGTTTCGACGGTGTACGGCGGGCTGCCGACGGGGACGCTGAGGTTCCAGGTTGCGAGATCGATCATGTCGGTTCTTCCATTCGATTCATGCTGCACGGGCGTGCCAGAAGCTCTAGGTCGCGCCTTTTGGGCGGCCTTTATAAGCGTAGCGGGATATTTTGTTAACGTTTGTCTGACGGGTGGTTGACGTCAACAACCTGTCGAAAGGCCAGCTTTCCCGGTTTTCATCGGCCTGAACCATCGACCGTTAGTCGGCAAAAAGACACTATGATTAAATGATGGCTCACTGACACCTTCTGCTTTTGCAGAACCGGGTCTAGAGTGGATGCACAGTATTTGTCCGGTTTTCACGAGAAACCGGTCTGACGCCCCGCAATTAGAGAAGCAGCATGGAATGCGCGCAACCCACGCCAGTAGAAGGCGGCTCAACCCTTTTAGTCGTCGACGATTACCCTGAAAACCTGATCAGCATGCGCGCGTTGTTGCAGCGCCAGGACTGGCGGGTCATTACTGCCGCCTCGGGTCTCGAGGCCCTCGGCTTGTTGCTTGAACACGATATCGACCTGGTGCTGCTGGACGTGCAGATGCCGGGCATGGACGGTTATGAAGTGGCGCGCCTGATGCGCGGTAGCCAGCGAACCCGTCTCACACCGATCATTTTCCTGACCGCCAACGAACAGTCCCAGGACGCCGTGATCAAGGGCTATGCCAGTGGTGCGGTGGATTACCTGTTCAAGCCGTTCGACCCGCAGGTCTTCACGCCCAAGGTCCAGGCGTTGCTCGAACATCAGCGTAACCGCCGGGCCTTGCAGCGCCTGAGTGATGATCTGGAAGCGGCTCGTGCCTTTAATGCGTCGGTGCTGGACAACGCTGCCGAAGGCATTCTGGTATTGGGTGAGGACGGTCTGATCCGTTTTGCCAACCCGGCGATGTCGCGGTTGCTCAATGCCACGGTGCAGGAACTGCAAGGCAAGGAGTTTTTGGACTACCTGCAAAAACCGCATATCCCGATCTGGGCCGATTCCGAGTTGCTGGCCGGATACAAACGCGGCGAAACCCTGCGCCTGCACGATGCTCTGCTACGTACGGCGCCCGGCCAGCAGGTGCCGGTGGCTTTGTCCTGCGCGCCATTGCCTGCCGAGCAACATGCGATGGTCGTGACCGTGCTGGACATGTCGGTGGTGCGCCATCTGCATCAGCAACTGGAGTTTCAGGCAGTCACCGATCCGCTGACCGGACTGCTCAACCGCCGGGGTTTCTACCAGACCGTAGAGAACCTGCTATTGCGCGGTGAGCGTTCCGACAGTTCCTGGGTCTTGATGTATCTGGACCTCGACGGCTTCAAGCGAGTCAATGATTCGCTCGGGCATGATGCCGGCGATCGGGTGCTGCGCTGGGTCTCCGAGCAGTTGAAGGCCTGTTTGCGGCCCTTCGATATTCTGGCGCGGATGGGCGGCGACGAATTCACCGCGCTGCTGGATCTGGAGTTCCCCGAGCAGGCGGCGAAGATTGCCGAGAAACTCATCGAGCGGGTGTCGATCTGTCAGCAGATCGACGGCCTCGATATCGCTCTGGGTGCCAGCATCGGCATCGCCACGTTCCCTGATTGCGGCGCCAATCTCGACGGGATGCTGCGGGCGGCCGACATCGCCATGTACGAAGCCAAGCGTGCCGGCCGTCAGCAATATCGCTTCTACGATCACGAAATGAACGGCCGGGCGCGCTCGCGGCTGATGCTCGAAGAAAGTGTGCGTACGGCCATCGAGAACCGCGATTTCAATCTGGTGTATCAGCCTCAGGTGGCGATTGCGGACGGGCGGATTCGTGGCTTCGAGGCCTTGTTGCGCTGGCAGCATCCGAGCGTTGGCGATGTACCCCCGGGGCTGTTTTTGCCATTGCTGGAGGAGGCGCGGCTGATCAGTCGTCTGGGCAGCTGGATCTACCATCGCAGCGCCGGGCAACGCAAAGCCTGGGAGTCCCTGTTTACCGAGGACCTGGTGCTGGGCGTCAGTTTGAGCCGTACGCAGTTCGGCATGCCCAACCTGGTCACCGAGTTGCGCCAGGTACTGGAGCGCCATGGCCTGCAGCCGCGTCATCTGGAAGTCGAGGTCACGGAAGAGGCCTTGATGCACAACCCCGAAGAAACCCGCAAGCAATTGCGCCTGCTGCACAATCTGGGTGTACGGGTGGCACTGGATGACTTCGGGGCCGGACCGTGCTCCCTGTCGCACTTGCGTGACCTGGAGCTGGACACCCTCAAGATCGATCGCCATCTGATTGCACGGTTACCGGAATCGCTACGGGATGCGGCGCTGGTGCGCAGCGTGATCGACCTGTGCAAGCAGTTCGGGATGCTGGTGATTGCCGAAGGGGTGGAAACGGTCGCGCAGTATGAATGGCTGCAAGCCAACGACTGTAAGTATGTGCAAGGTTTTCTGGTGGCCCGGCCGATGATGGCCGAAGACACCGGGGTCTTTGTCCAGCCGTTTGACTGGAGCGCGCTGCCCCGCTGAATTCGCTACACTGGCGACCTTTTAGTGACGTGTATTGCCGCCCCGATGACCGTGTTGAAATATCTCCAGGCCTATCCCGCTACCTTGCAGGATCAGGTGCGCCAGCTGATCGCCGACGGTCGGCTGGGCGACTACCTGAGCCAGCGTTACCCGGAAAAACACGGGGTGCAGAGCGACAAGGCGCTATACACCTATGCCCTGGACCTCAAGCAGGAATACCTGCGTAATGCTCCGGCCATCGACAAGGTGCTGTTCGACAATCGGCTGGACCTGACTCACCGCGCACTCGGCCTGCACACCACGATTTCCCGGGTGCAGGGTGGCAAGCTCAAGGCCAAGAAGGAAATCCGCATCGCTTCGCTGTTCAAGGAAGCGCCTTGCGAGTTCCTGAAAATGATCGTGGTGCATGAGCTGGCGCACTTCAAGGAATCGGACCACAACAAGGCATTCTACAAACTGTGCGAGCACATGCTGCCCGGTTATCACCAGGTGGAATTTGATGTACGGGTGTACCTGACGTGGCGGGATCTGTAGGAGCTGCCGCAGGCTGCGATCTTTTAAGGAGCATTGGATGGACGTGAGCAAGACCAAGAGCAGCTTCTATCGCCGGTTGTACGTGGCGTACCTGATCGACAGCGGGCTGGCCAGCAGCGTCCCGGCGCTCACCGAAGTGACCGGCATGCCCCGACGTACGGCGCAGGACACCATCGCGGCGTTGGCGGATCTGGATATCGTCTGTGAATTCGAGCAGGAAGAGGGCGCGCGCAACCACGCGGGGCGCTATCGGATTCGCGAGTGGGGAGCGATTGATCGGGTGTGGATCGAGCGTAATCTGCGGCAGATCAAGGCGGTGCTGGAGTACCCCTGAAATCTTTCAGTGGTTTGACTGACGCCTTCGCGAGCAAGCCCGCTCCCACAGGGGACCGCATTCCAGTGTGGGAGCGGGCTTGCTCGCGAAGAGTCCCTTAAGGACGACGCATGCCAATGTGTGGAATGCCATCCTCGACAAACTCCTCACCCGTCACGACAAACCCGTACCGCCCGTAATACCCCTGCAAATGTGTCTGGGCTGAGAGGTAGATCGGCGTTTCCGGCCAGCGTTCTTCAATCTGCTTCAACGCCTGGTCCATCAACTCATGTCCAAGCCCGGCGCCTCGTGCGTGTGGAGCAATGATCACCCGACCGATTACTACGTCCCCGCCTTGCAGTTCCGGGTCGAGCAGCCGCAGATAGGCCATCAGTTGATTACCGTCCCAGGCCATCAAGTGACAGGTGTCACCTTCCAGGTCCTGGCCATCCACGTCTTGATAAGCGCATTGCTGCTCGACGACGAACACTTCTGCGCGCAGCTGCAAAATGGCGTACAACTGCTCCTTGCCCAGGTCGCTGTGGTGTTTGCAGATCCAATCGACTGTCATGTTTTGATTCCCTGAAAACGTCGTTCCGATACTAAGCGCACTCACGCCAGAAGTCTTTATGGCGGAAGAATCTGTGACATAGGCCAAAATGCCATCATTCATTTCTCGCGCAGATACCTTCTTTGTGTAATCTGGATCGAAGCGCTGTGCTGTTGCTTCGATGAGCAGATGTTTAGTACCCGGGTCATGCCGGTACGGGGCCTTGGAGTTTTGGCTGAAACACGTCGGGCAACCTGCCCGCTAAGGATTCTCTAGCATGCCGCGATTGCATCGAGCTTTTGCTTTGATTGGATTGCTGTTGCTGGTTCAGGGAGCGGCGGCAGAAAAACTGCGGTTGGTCGCGGATGCCTGGCCACCCTTTACCGAAGCCACGCTCGTCAACGGTGGCTTGGCCACGGATATTGTCAGTACCGCACTTGCCAGGGCCGGTTATGCCAGTGAGTTCGAGCAGGTGCCCTGGGCACGGGCCTTGATGGGATTGGGCGAGGGCCGATACGACGTGCTGGTCAACGCCTGGTACACCGACGAACGGACCAGGCTTGGGCAGTTTTCCGCTGAGTACCTGCTCAATCGCGTGCGTTTCCTCAAGCGCAAAGACGTGCCCATCGAGTTCAATAGCCTGCAGCAATTGCACACTTATCCAATTGCCATCGTGCGTGGCTACGCTTATTCGCCCGCGTTCGACAACGACGACTCGTTGCAGAAAATCCCCGTGCACAGTTTCGCCATGGCAGTGCGCATGCTCGCGGCCGATCGGGTCAAACTCACTCTGGAAGACGAATACGTCGCCCGCTACTACCTGGCCCGCGAGTCACCCAAGGTACGTAATGCCGTGGAATTCCTGCCCAAGCCATTAAGCGAGAACAGCCTGCACATTCTGGTCAGCCTGAAGAATCCGCAGCATGAGCAGATCGTCGCCGGTTTCGACCGCGAGATCGCGGCGATGAAGGCGGACGGCAGTTATAACAAGTTGATGAGGCAGCATGGGATGTGAGTAGGCTGATCCAGAATCTATGTTGTTTTTGCCGGCCTCTTCGCGGGCAAGCCCGCTCCCACAGGGGGTCTGTGAGCGACGTAAATCCAGTGTGGGAGCGAGCTTGCTCGCGATGAGGCCCGCTCAGACAACACAGATCTCAATCCTTACTCGTATCCTTGATCAAATGCGCCGCCAACGTCCGCAATGGCCCGAGCTGCCGACAAATCAGCGCCATTTGCGTCTGCACCAGCCGCTGGCCTTCGTCGATTTCATCGGGCATCTGTTCCAGTGCATTGGCCAGTGCTTCTTCTTCATCGCTCTGAATCGCAATCGAAGACTTGCTCGCCAGCCCTTGGGCGATTTCATCGATGCTGGCGGCCAGTTTTACCCCGGCCCCTTCGATCAAGTGCCCGCGCACATCTGTCGGTAGCCGGGTTTCCCGGTGCGCACCCAGGCCCGACAGGTAACTGAGCAGCGTGTGCGACAGCACCAGGAAGCGAAAGCCCACATCCGCTTCCTTACGAAAGTGTCCCGGCTCCATCAGCATGTTGGCCAGTGTGGTCGACAGCGCCGCGTCGGCGTTGTGCGCGTTGCGGCGGGCCAGTCGGTAGGCCAGGTCGTCGCTTTTGCCCGCGGCGTATTGCTGCATGATCTGGCGCAGGTAAATGCTGTTGCAAGTCAGGGTATTGGCCAGCACTTTGTTCAGGCGCCGCCCCTGCCAGTCCGGCAGGAACAGGAACACCGCGAGCCCGGCGATCAGGCTGCCGAGCAAGGTATCGAACAGCCGTGGCAGGAATAATCCGTAACCGTCACCCACCTGGTTGAAGCAGAACAGCACCATCAGGGTGATTGCCGCGGTCGCCAGGGTGTAGCGGGTGGTGCGGTTGGTAAAGAACACCACCCCGGCGGCAATGGCGAAGCACGACTGGATCAGCGGGTTCGGGAACAGGTCGAACAGCGCCCAGGCCAGGGTCAGGCCGATGGCGGTGCCAATGATTCGCTGACCGAGTTTGCGTCGGGTGGCGCCGTAGTTCGGCTGGCAGACAAACAGTGTGGTGAGGATGATCCAGTAACCTTGGGACGGGTGGATCAAATGCACCATGGCGTAGCCGATACTCAACGCCAGGGGCAATCGCAGGGCATGGCGGAATAGCAGCGAGGTCGGCGTCAGCTGCGTGCGCAAGCGCAGCCACACGTCCTTGAGATTGTGCGGCGAACGGTCAAGCAAGCTGCTGTCGGTAGCGTCGGCCAGGGCGTCAGGGTTGCTGGCGTCGCTGAGCAAGCGGTCGAGGGTGCCAAGGTTGGCCGCCAGTGCCCGCAAGGAACGCAGCAAACCGCGCCAGGCCGGGTTGCTCTGGATGCGCAGGTGTTCGAGGGAGGCGTCCAGATCACTCAGGGCCTCGGCGAAACCGGCGTCATAGGTGAACGGCTGGCGCATCTGGATCGATTCGGCCAGGGCCCGGCAGGCTTTGCCTTGCTGGCGCAGCAGGCGTTGGCAGCGGAACAGCACGTCGCTGTGGAAGAAGGCGTCAGCCAGGGCGTTGTAAGGGTAGTGCGATGAGCTGGCGCGTTCGTGGATGTCCTGGGCGAGGAAGTACAGCTTGAGGTAGCGGCTGACTTTCGACCCCGGACGACCGTTGCCGACCCGGTGCAGGATGATTTCCTTGGCGGCGTTCAGTGCCGCCACCACCCGGCCATTCTGCTGGGCCAGTTCCAGGCGCCGCGCCTCCACGTCCATTTGCCGGATCGGCTCGAACAGCGAGGACTTCAGCTTCAGGTAAAAGCCCAGCTCGCGGAACAACCGCGCCAGGCTCTGCTGCACTGGCTGATTGGAAAACAGCGCCTGCCACAACACCGAGAGCAGGCCGTACCAGGCTGCACCGGCCACCAGCAGCACCGGCTCGTGCCAGACATCGATGACCGCACCGCCACGCTGGTCCACGCCGATCATGGTGTAGACCGACAGAATCAGCGTCGCCGAGGCAATCGCGCCATAGCGCTCGCCGAGGGCGCCGAGCATGGTCAGGCAGAACGCGGCCAGGGCGAAGGCGATGATAAACAGCGAGGGGTAGGGGAAGAGCAGCTCGACGGACAGGGCGGCAACCGCGAAACACACCAGCGTCACGGCCAGCGCGTTGAGGCGCCCCTGCCAGCTGTCGTCGGTCTCGGCCAGGGCGCTGGCGATAATCCCCAGGAACAATGGGATCAACAGGCCCATTTCGTCCTTATACCAACACAGCGCCATGGTGCCGGTCAGGGCAATGAATACCCGCACGCTGTAGCTGAATTTATCCAGCGCCCAGAGGCGACGCAGAGACTGGCGGAATGAAGTCGATGACATGAAATGCGAAGGCCTTCCGAGGCAATGACGCTAAATTGAGCCACTAATGACGCCGACGCAATGGCGCCGATCACATCAGACAGCAAAATTTGTTCCTTTGAGCTTCACGCATAACAAATGTGGGAGCAACTGTCTTCCCCCTGCCGCTCGTCACCGCCATTCGGTGCCGTCCCTCAACATGGCATTCAGCCGGATAAGTAGGATCCGCATGCAGGCGATGAGCGCAACTTTCGCGCTCTTGCCTCGCTCCCGAAGAGCGTCATAGCGTGCCTTGAAGTTTGGCTGATGACGGATTACGACCCAGCAAGACATGTAAAGCGCACGTCTGACGCGGGCTCTGCCTCCGTAGATTTGACGTTTTCCGCTGTGATTGCCGCTGTCGTCGTTGTACGGCGCAATTCCCGCCAAGGCCGCCACTTCACGACGATCAAGCGCGCCCAATTCGGGCAGGTAAACCAGCAAGCTGGCTGTGGCCACCGTACCGATGCCTTTAACGGAAATGAGTCGTTCGGCTTTTTCGGCATCCAGCTCATGCATGCTCTGATGGATGGTTTTATCGAGCTGCTTGATTTGCACTTGCAGGTAGTGAACAAGGCCTTTGATCGCCTCGCTAACAGCGGGTAACTGAACTTGCTGAAGCCGGCGCTTGTTGTCGTCTCGTTGCTGAACAAACTGCTCGCGCAACTGGATCAACTCGCGCAGTGCTTCACGTTCCGGCGAAATGATCTTGTCGCGGGATGCATGCAGCACTTCAGCGAAGTCCGCCAGCACGGCCGCGTCGATGGGATCGGTCTTGGCATTCTTGCCCATGGCCACGGCGAAGGCTCTGGCCCGGCGGGGATTGATTCTAAGCACTTTGAAGTCGGCGCCCTGCAGTGCCGCCATGACCTTGCATTCGTAACCACCGGTGGCCTCCAGCAGAACCCGGTCAACCTCGTACTGGCTCAGGCGCTCAATCAGCTCAACAAAGCCTTCTGACGTATTGGGAAGGTCAAAACCTTCACCCTGAGGTTGAACCCATACAACCAGGTTTGATTTGGAGATATCGATGCCGACCCAGGAAATCATGGCAAAACCCTCTTACACTCAGGAGTGAGAGTGCTCTGGCCTTGCCCACGCTTGTGATTCGAGTGGCGCTCGTCCAACTGTTCGGGCTTATGGGCCAGAGTGGAAAGGTGGATGGCAGCTTGGCTCCCACACGTGCTTTTAGCACTGCGGACTCACAGCTTGCCATTCACCTCTCTCACCCCAGAGCTTATCCCTAGATCTAGACACAAGCGGGCTTGCTCGCGAATACAATCTGTCAGCCGATATCCATGTCGACTGACACACCGCCTTCGCGAGCAAGCCCGCTCCCACATTTTGATTTGTGTTTGTCAGACGTACTGCGCCGCCGCGTAACCGGAGGCCCACGCCCACTGGAAGTTGAAGCCGCCCAGATGCCCGGTCACGTCGAGTACTTCGCCGATGAAGTACAGGCCCGGGCTTTTCAGCGACTCCATGGTCTTGGACGACACTTCATTGGTGTTGACGCCGCCCAGGGTCACCTCGGCGGTGCGATAGCCTTCGGTGCCCGCCGGCACGACTTTCCAGCTCGCCAGTTTTTCCGCGATATCGGCCAGTTCCGCGTGGGTGTACTGCTTCATCGGTTTGGAGACGAACCAGTTGTCCGCCAGCAGGTTGGCCATCTTCTTGGTGAAAATTTCCCCGAGCAGGGTTTTCAACTCGCTGTTGGGACGTTCGGCCTGTTGCTGTTGCAGCCAGTGCGGCACGTCATGATCGGGCAGCAGGTTGATCTCGACGGTATCGCCGGACTCCCAGAAGGACGAGATCTGCAAAATCGCCGGGCCGCTGAGGCCGCGGTGGGTGAACAGGATGTTCTCGCGAAAGCTCTGGTCGTTGCAGCTGACCAGGCAATCCACCGACGTACCGGACAACTCGGTGCACAAGGCCTTGAGCTGATCGGTGATGGTGAACGGCACCAGACCGGCGCGGGTCGGCAGCAGCTCGTGACCGAACTGCCTGGCCACCTGGTAACCGAAACCGGTGGCGCCCAGGGTCGGGATCGACAGGCCGCCGGTGGCGATCACCAGGGATTCGCACGTCAATTGGCCGAGTGTCGTGTCCAGCAAATAGCCATTTTCAAGCTTCTCGATCGCCTGGATCGAGGTGTCCAGGTGCAGGCTGACGCCGACCTGATCGCACTCGTTCAGCAGCATTTCGAGGATGTCGCTGGATTTGTTATCGCAGAACAACTGGCCGAGTTTTTTCTCGTGGTATGGCACGCCGTGCTTGGCCACCATGCCGATGAAATCCCACTGGGTGTAACGGGCCAGGGCGGATTTGCAGAAATGCGTGTTCTGCGAAAGGAAATTGCCCGGTTCGGTGTACATGTTGGTGAAATTACAGCGGCCACCGCCCGACATCAGGATTTTCTTGCCGGCCTTGTTGGCATGGTCGAGCAGCAGCACCTTGCGCCCGCGTCCGGCGGCGGTCAGTGCACACATCAACCCTGCGGCGCCAGCGCCAATGATCACGACTTCGGTAGAGCGCAAAACGGTGTCCTCTAAATGTGTCACTACAAAAACAATTGTGGGAGCGAGCTTGCTCGCGATGAGGCCGGCACATTCAACATGGTTGTTGTCTGACAGTCCGCCATCGCGAGCAAGCTCGCTCCCACAGGGATATACGTCGTTCTTACAGGATACGCACGCGCAACGAACGGCCCTTGATCTTGCCGTCGTTCAAGCGCTGCAAGGCCTGCTTGGCGACGCCGCGTTCCACGGCCACATAGGCCTGGAAGTCGAAAATCGCGATCTTGCCGACCTGGGCACCGGGGATGCCGGCGTCACCGGTCAGTGCGCCAAGAATGTCGCCCGGGCGAACCTTGTCTTTACGGCCGGCAGCGATGCACAGGGTGCTCATCTGCGGCAGCAGCGGGCCACCACCCTTGGAGGTGAGGTTGTCCACCTGGTCCCAGGTCAGCGGTGTTTTCTGCAATTGTTCGATGGCTTGTGCACGCTGTGCTTCGGACGGCGCCACCAGGCTGATTGCCAGGCCTTTCTCACCGGCGCGACCGGTACGGCCGACGCGGTGGATGTGGATTTCCGAATCACGGGCCAGCTCGACGTTGATCACCATGTCCAGGGAATCGATATCGAGGCCGCGGGCGGCGACGTCGGTGGCGACCAGTACCGAAGTACTGCGGTTGGCGAACATCGCCAGCACCTGGTCGCGGTCACGCTGTTCCAGATCGCCGTGCAGGCCGACGGCGGAGATGCCTTTGGCGGTCAGGTGATCGACGGTTTCCTGAACCTGTTGCTTGGTGAAGCAGAAGGCCACGCAGGATGCCGGACGGAAGTGGCCAAGCACCTTGGTCACCGCACTCATGCGGTCATCCGGGGAAATCTCGTAGAAGCGCTGCTCGATCTGTGTGTCGTCGTGGAACGCCTCGGCCTTCACCTGCTGCGGGTTGCGCATGAATTTTGATGCAAGCTGCTTGATGCCCACCGGGTAAGTGGCGGAGAACAGCAACGTCTGGCGACGCTCCGGGGCCTGCATGATGATTTCTTCGATGGAGTCGTAGAAACCCATGTCGAGCATGCGGTCGGCTTCGTCGAGGATCAGGGTGTTGAGGCCATGGAGCACCAGTGAACCCTTGCGCAGGTGCTGCTGAATCCGGCCCGGGGTGCCGACGATGATGTGCGCGCCGTGTTCCAGCGAGGCGATCTGCGGGCCGAGGGACACACCGCCGCACAGGGTCAGGACCTTGATGTTGTCTTCGGCACGGGCCAGACGACGGATTTCCTTGGCGACCTGGTCAGCCAGCTCGCGGGTCGGGCACAGGATCAGTGCCTGGCAACCGAAGTAGCGCGGATTGATCGGGTTCAGCAGGCCGATGCCGAAGGCAGCGGTCTTGCCGCTGCCGGTCTTGGCCTGGGCGATCAGGTCCATCCCCTTGAGGATCACCGGCAAGCTTTGCGCCTGGATCGGCGTCATCTGGGCATAACCGAGGGAGTCGAGGTTAGCCAGCATGGCGGCGGACAGCGGCAAAGTATTAAATTCGGTGGCGATGGTGGTCACGGGACTGGCCTGCAAAACAAAATGTCGCGCAGTGTACCAGTCCCGTGCTCTTCACCTGCAAATTCTGGACGAATAGTCGTAGCAGCTGCCGAGGCACGAGGCTGCGTTGCGTGTCCGCAGGACCGCCCTCCGGGGCCGCTACGCAGCCCGACGCAGCCTCGTGCCTCGGCAGCTGCTACACGTCAGTGCTCTATGTCGTGCTCGCGACTGACCACTCGTCGTCCGTCCTTCGGCGAAAGTTGCGAGAAAATCGTCGCGGCCAGCATCGCCATGATTCCGACGGTGACGAATGTCAGTTGGAACGCGCCCAGCACCGTGTCCACGCCATCGTTTCCAATCTCCGCTGTGAAACCCCCGAGCAGCGCACCGGCACAGGCCACGCCGAGGCTCAGGGACAGTTGCGCAACCACCGACAGCAGGCTGTTGCCGCTGCTGGCGCTGGCGTCGTCGAGGTCGATCAGGGTCACGGTATTCATCGCGGTGAACTGCAAGGAGTTGATCGCGCCAAGGATCGCCAGCAGGCACAGCAGCAGCCAGTACGGCGTCTGCTCGCTGACCAGGCCCATGCTCGCCAGCATGATCCCCAGCGCCAGGGTGTTGCCGGTCAGCACGATGCGATAACCCAAGCGTTCGATCAGCGGCCGCGCTACCCACTTGGCGATCATCGCCGCCGCCGCCAGCGGCAGCATGCTCATCCCGGCCTGGGACGGCGAATAGCCCAGCGCCACTTGCAGCAGCAACGGCACCAGAAAGGGCAGGGCGCCGCTGCCGAGACGGGCGAACAGGTTGCCGAGAATGCCGACGGCAAAGGTCCTGGTCTTGAACAGCGACGGTGCGAACAACGGGTTTTCGATATGCCCGGCGCGTAGCCAGTACGCCGCCAGGCAAGCCATGCCGCCGAACAGCAGCAACATCACCCGCAGGTGCGGCAGGTGCAATTCGCCCAGGCCTTCCATGGCGATGGTGATCAGAATCATCGCCGCGCCGAATAGCATAAAACCCAAACCGTCGAAACGGGTGCGCTCGGAGCCGCGCAGGTCCGGGATGAATTTCCACACGGCGTAGCAACCGACCAGACCCACCGGCAGGTTGATCAGGAAGATCCAGTGCCAGGTCAGGTATTGCACCATCCAGCCGCCCATGGTCGGGCCGATCAAGGGGCCGAGCAGCCCGGGAATGGTGATGAAACCCATGATTCGCACCAGCTCCGAGCGTGGGTAGGCGCGCAACACCACTAGCCGTCCGACCGGCAGCATCAACGCGCCGCCCAGACCTTGAATCACCCTGGCGCCGATCAACTGGGTCAGGCTGGTCGACAAAGCGCAGAGCAGCGAGCCGAGGCTGAACAGCAAAATCGCACTGAAGAAGATTTTCCTGGTGCCGAAGCGGTCGGCGATCCAGCCAGAAGCGGGAATCAGCAAGGCGACCGTGAGCATGTAGGCGATGATCACGCCCTGCATACGCAATGGGTCTTCGGCCAGGTCGAGGGCCATGGCCGGCAGGGCGGTGTTGAGAATCGTCCCGTCGAGGGACTGCATGAAGAAGGCAATGGCGACGACCCACGGCACCCAGCGGGCGGTGACAGGATCGAGAGGTGGGCGGTTGGGCATGGGACCTCTTGTGGTGGTCAGGTAACCGGACCCTGTGGGAGCGGGCTTGCCCGCGAAGAGGTCGTCACATCCAACATCAAGGTCGACTGACCTACCGCTTTCGCGGGCAAGCCCGCTCCCACAGGTATTGCGTTTACAGCGTCAGGGTCAATCGGCTGACCAGCGCCCCCGGCAACAACGCCGAGGCCGTGGCCCGCTGGCTGTAGGTGCTCGCCGACAACAACAACTCCCGCTCCTCGGTCAGCGCTTCCAGTTGCGAACCGAGCAGGCTGAAGGCGCTGTCATCAAAGCGCATGGTGCTGACCGGTGCCTGAATCTCGCCGTTCTCGACCCAGAACGTGGCAAACCGCGTCATGCCGGTCAGGCGTGCGGCCGGTTGATCCGAGAAGTTCAGGTACCACAGGTTGCTGATGTACAACCCCGTGCCCAGTTGCTTGAGAATGTCGGCGTCAGGCAATACCCCGGCTTTCATGTTCAGTGCGCTCGGTGATTCGCCACCGCTGGCGCCATTGGCGGTCAAACCGTATTCCGCGGCGCTGCGCGAGCTGACCAGTTGCGCCCCGGCCTTGCCGTCGACGATCAACCCCAGGTCGCTGCGCGGATAACCCTCATCGGAAAACGCCGGGCTCAGCGAGCCGCTGACTTTTTCATCCAGCGAGACCAGCGGACTGAAAGCGCTGTCACCGCCGTAAAGTTTTTGCAGCGGGCTGCTTTTGCTGGCAATCGACTGTGCCGAGAAACCACCCCAGCACAACATGCCCATGATTTCCTCCAGCGCGGCTGGCGCCAGGTAGGCGCGGTATTGACCGGGGGCCAGCGTCCGCAATGGCCGACCCAGAAACTCCAGCTGCTCGCGGGCTTGCTGGAAGCGTTTGGCAAAGCCTTCGCTGCTCCAGTCGTGCCCGGCGTAGCTGGCTTTCACCGCTTGGCCGTTCTCGTGAAACAGACTGAAATCGAAGTTGAAACTGTTGGCCTGATGCCAGCCGAAAGCGCCCGAAGAACTGGCGAAGCCGCGACTGATAGGCCCGGCAGCATAAAAACCGACCAGATCCAGGCCTTCGGCAGCCTGGGCGATTTCAGCGACCACTTGCTCGGTGTCCGGCAGCGGGTGCGTCTGCACATTGTTACTCTGCCAGCCATTGTGGTTGAGCAGCAAATAAGGATCCTGAGGCAGCAGCGGCAAGGTTTCCCGCAGCTGTTGCAGGCCTTCGGTCAAACGTTGCAGATCAACCTGGGGATCACCGGCCAGGGTGATGTTCAGGTCGGCATGCCGGCCTTCGTTGATCAGTTTCAGGCCGATATTCGCCTGCTGCACCTGACCGGCCTGACGCACCCTGGCGTGGTTGAAGCGCACGAAGGCCGATGACTCGGCGGCGTAGCTGAGGGTGAACTGCTCGGGCTCGTGAAGCGCTGCACGCAGGCTGTCGACCAACGCCTTGAACGACTCGGCCTGGCTTTTTGAAGGATTCATCAGGCGTCTCCTCCGAATACATCAACGTTGCTGAACACGCAGGCCGGCGACGCGTGGCCGACGCGGATCACCTGGTTCGGTTCGCCCTTGCCGCAGTTCGGTGTGCCGAGGACCTTGAAGGTACTGGCATCGCCGACAGCGCTGAGGCTTTTCCAGAACTGTGCGGAGATGCCCCTGTAATTGGGATTCTTCACCACGCCCTTGAGTTCGCCGTTTTCGATCAGTTGGCCCCACTCGCAGCCGAACTGGAATTTGTTGCGGGCATCATCGATCGACCATGAACGGTTGGTCGACATCAGCACGCCGTGTTCGATACCGCCGATCAGTTGTTCAATGGACCGGTCGCCCGGTTCGATGTTGAGGTTGGCCATGCGGTCGATGGGCGGGCGGTTCCAGCCGCAGGCGCGGCTATTGGCGACACCGTCCATGCCGGCCCGGAATTGCGACAATGCACCGCCCAGCGGGCGCAGTAACAGGCCTTCACGGATCAGGAACTGTTTGCTGGCAGGTGTGCCGTCGTCGTCATGGCCGTAACTGGCGAGTTCTTCGGGGATGTCCGGGTCGAAGGTCACGTTGAGCAGGCTGGAGCCATATTGCAGGCTGCCGAAATCACTGGCTTTGACGAAACTGGTGCCGGCGTAGTTGCGCTCGTCACCGAGGATGCGGTCCAGCTCCAGCGGATGGCCGATGGACTCGTGGATTTGCAGCATCATCTGGTCGGGCATCAGCAGCAGGTCGCGCGTGCCTTGCGGGGTGTTCGGCGCCAGGAGCAATTGCAGGGCCTGATCGGCCACCTGGGCGCCGGCACCGATCAGGCCGCAGCGGCTGATGACGTCCGCCGCGCCTTGCTGGCCGAAGTTCTCGCGGCCAAGGCTGCGGGTCTGGCTATCGTTGCCGTCGTAGGCCGTGACGTCCAGGCCGGGGTAGACAAAACGTTGGGCCTGGCGCAGTTCGGCACCGGCGCTGTTGAGGTAGATCTGCTCGACGTGGGTGATGCCAAGGCTGACTTGCCAGTTCACCAGGCGCTCGTCCTTGGGCACGGCGGCCGACTCGGCGCCGAGCAGTTGGTAGCAGTCGCTCAGGGGCGGGAAGGCCTGGTCGAGGTTGGGTGAAAAGTAATCGGCGCGGTCGCTGGAAACAGCCTGCTCGCGCAGGTCCAGCAAGGCGTGCGGCTTGAGTCGACGGGCCTGGCGTTCGGCACGTTCGAGGGCGGTTTGCAGGCCTTGTTGCGACAAATCGTTGGTCGCCGCATAGGCCTCAACGCCATTGACTCGCACGGTCAGCATCGCCCCTTCGTCACGGCTCAGGCTTGGCGGTTCGGCGACGTTTTTGCGCACCGACAGGTACTGCCCGGATTCGCGCACATAACGCAGGGAAAAGAATTCGGCCCCCGTGCGCAAGGCAGCGAAGCGCTGCTTGAGCTGGGGATGGAAATCGAACATTCGTGAACCTCCTTGGAGTGGAGTTGCGGCGAAGCGGTACAGCGAGGGGAGGGGGGAAACGATTGCGTGGCGCTAGATTAGGCTTGCGAGGGGGGAGGATCAAGTTTGGATCGGATTTGCGAGTGATTGCCGGGGGAGAGTTGTTGCCTGACCGGGCCTCTTCGCGAGCAAGCCCGCTCCCACACTGGATCTTCAGTACATCCAGATCCAGTGTGGGAGCGGGCTTGCTCGCGAAGGGCCGTGACGCGGTGTAACGCCTTACGCCGTCTGGTTCACTTCCCGCACCGGCTTGCCCTTCACCGGCGCCCCACCCGCCACATAATAGGCGGCTGTGCTGCGCGGCAATGGCTTGCGACCACGGATCTTGTCGGCGATTTTCTCGGCCATCATGATCGTTGGTGCGTTCAGGTTGCCGGTGGTGATGATCGGCATGATCGAGGCATCGACGACACGCAGGCCTTGCATGCCATGCACGCGACCTTCGCCATCAACCACGGCCATGTCGTCGGTGCCCATCTTGCACGAGCAGGACGGGTGGAACGCGGTTTCAGCATGTTCGCGGATGAACTTGTCCAGTTGCTCGTCGGTTTGCACCTCGATGCCCGGGCTGATCTCGCGACCACGGAAAGCGTCCAGTGCAGGCTGTTGCATGATTTCACGGGTCAGGCGGATGCCGTCGCGGAATTCCTGCCAGTCCTGCTCGGTGGCCATGTAGTTGAACAGGATGCTCGGGTGCTGGCGCGGGTCCTTGGACTTGGCCTGGATGCGACCACGGCTTGGCGAACGCATGGAGCCCATGTGTGCCTGGAAGCCGTGCTCTTTTACACCGTTGCTGCCGTTGTAGTTAATCGCTACCGGCAGGAAGTGGTACTGGATGTTCGGCCATTCGAATTCCGGACGGGTACGAATGAAACCGCCGGCTTCGAACTGGTTGCTCGCGCCGATGCCGGTGCCGTTGAACAGCCACTCGGCACCGATGGCCGGCTGGTTGTGCAGGAGCAGCGACGGGTACAGCGAGACTGGCTGGGTGCAAGCGTATTGCAGGTACAGCTCAAGGTGATCCTGCAGGTTTTCACCAACGCCCGGCAGGTCGTGGACCACCGGAATGTCGAGCTTGTTCAGCAGCTCGGCCGGGCCGACGCCGGAGCGATGCAGAATCTGCGGCGAAGCGATGGCGCCGGAGCACAGCAGCACTTCCTTGCGCGCTTTGACTTCAACACGTTCTTCAGCCGCGCCCACCAGGTAACGCACGCCGACCGCACGCTTGCCTTCGAACAGGATCTTGTCGGTCAGGGCGTGGGTGACGATGGTCAGGGTCGAACGCTTCTTGGCCACGTCCAGGTAACCGCGGGCGGTGGAAGCACGACGACCTTTCGGCGTCACGGTGCGGTCCATCGGGCCGAAGCCTTCCTGCTGGTAGCCGTTGAGGTCTTCGGTGCGCGGGTAACCGGCCTGTACGCCGGCTTCAACCATGGCGTGGAACAACGGGTTGTTGCCGGCTTTCGGTGTGGTCACGCTGACCGGGCCATCGCCACCGTGGTAGTCGTTCGGGCCGATGTCGCGGGTCTCGGCCTTGCGGAAATACGGCAGGCAGTCGAGGTAGGTCCAGTCTTCCAGGCCTGGCAGTTTTGCCCAGCCGTCGTAGTCCATGGCGTTACCGCGGATGTAGCACATGCCGTTGATCAGCGAGGAGCCGCCCAGGCCCTTGCCGCGACCGCATTCCATGCGACGACCGTCCATGTGTGGCTCTGGATCGGTTTCGTAGGCCCAGTTGTAGCGACGGCCTTGCAGCGGGAACGCCAGGGCGGCCGGCATCTGAGTGCGGAAGTCGAGGCGGTAGTCCGGGCCGCCCGCTTCCAGCAGCAGGACGGTGACGCCTTCGTCTTCGGTCAGGCGGGTTGCCAGGGTGTTACCGGCCGAGCCGGCACCGATGATGATGTAGTCGAATTCTTGGGACATTGGATGCACCCTCTTTGAAGTTGGTTCAGGTCAGGCCATGGCGAGTGCTGTGCACTCGATTCGCGAGCAAGCCCGCTCCCACATTTGATCTTTGGTATACACAGGATCTGTGTCCGCCACGGGTCCCTTGTGGGAGCGGGCTTGCTCGCGAAGAGGCCCTCGCGAGCAATACCGGTCTCGGGTCTTAGAACACCGAGACGTAATCGCCCAGCTCGACCTGTACCGATTTAATGCGGGTGAAGTTGTTCAGCGAGCTGATACCGTTTTCGCGGCCGACACCCGACTGCTTGTAGCCGCCAACCGGCATCTTCGCGTCAGACTCGCCCCAGGCGTTGATCCAGCAGATACCGGCTTCCAGTTGATGAATCACGCGGTGCGCGCGGTTCAGGTCGCGGGTGACGATACCGGCGGCCAGGCCGAATTCGGTGTCGTTGGCGCGACGGATCACTTCTTCTTCGGTTTCGTAGGTGAGGATCGCCATCACCGGGCCGAAGATTTCTTCACGGACGATGGTCATGTCGTCGGTGCAGTCGGTGAACACGGTCGGGGCCACGAACGCACCTTTGGCGAATTCGCCGTCAGTCAGACGTTCGCCGCCGCACAGCAGGCGTGCACCTTCTTCCTTGCCCTTGGCGATGTAGCCCAGCACGCTTTCCATGTGGGCGAAGCTGACCAGCGGGCCGAAGTTGGTGTTTTCGTCTTCCGGGTTGCCGATGCGGATGCGTGCAACGCGCTCAACGATCTTGGCTTCGAAAGCGGCTTTCAGGTGGGCCGGTACGAACACGCGGGTGCCGTTGGTGCAGACCTGGCCGGAGCTGTAGAAGTTGGCCATCATCGCGGTGTCGGCGGCGCGATCGAGGTCGGCGTCGTCGCAGATGATCAGCGGGGATTTGCCACCCAGTTCCATGGTCACGTCCTTGAGCGAAGAGCTCGAAGCGCTGGCCATGACTTTCTTGCCGGTGTCGGTGCCGCCGGTGAACGAGACTTTCTCGATGCGCGGGTGTTCGGTCAGCCAGGTGCCGACTTCGCGGCCGCTGCCGGTCAGGACGTTGAACACGCCTGCTGGCAGGCCGGCTTCGGTGTAGATCTCGGCCAGTTTCAGGGTGGTCAGCGAGGTGACTTCACTTGGCTTGAAGATCATCGCGTTGCCGGCGGCCAGGGCCGGTGCGGATTTCCACAGGGCGATCTGGATCGGGTAGTTCCACGCGCCGATACCGGCCACAACGCCCAGCGGCTCGCGACGGGTGTAGACGAACGAAGTGGTGCGCAGCGGAATCTGCTCGCCTTCGATGGCCGGTACCAGGCCTGCGTAGTACTCGAGTACATCCGCGCCGGTAACGATGTCGACGTAGCGGGTTTCAGAGTACGACTTGCCGGTGTCCAGGGTTTCCAGGGCGGCCAGTTCGTCGTTGCGCTCACGCAGGATTTCCACGGCACGACGCAGGATGCGCGAACGCTCCATGGCGGTCATCGCAGCCCAGATTTTCTGGCCCTTTTCGGCGCTGACTACGGCGCGCTCTACGTCTTCCTTGGTTGCGCGTTGTACTTTTGCGAGGACTTCACCGTTAGCCGGGTTGATGGCTTCGAAAGTGGCGTCGCTGCTGGCGTCGCTGTACGCGCCATCGATGTAGAGTTTTTGCAGTTCGAAACGGGCCATAAAGTCCTCGCAAGAGCATTAAGTGGCTGGCGCGGTTCGGTGGTTGAGCGTTTATGTGTGCTCTAACTCACCCGCTTGGCCAGTTGGGTATCCATGTATTCGTAAGCGATCTGTTGCGCCTGCTCGGTGTCGAAAGCATCTCCCGACAGCGCACCGCGCAACCATAAACCGTCGATCAACGCTGCCAGGCCCCGGGCGGCGCTGCGCGCATCATTGAGCGGCAGCACGCGGCGGAACTGGCAGCACAGGTTGGAATACAGACGGTGATCGTTGATCCGCTGCAACCTGTGCAAAGACGGCTGGTGCATGCTGGTGGCCCAGAAGGCCAGCCAGGTTTTCATTGCCGGGCCATTGACCTGGCTGGCGTCGAAGTTGCCTTCGATGATCACCTGCAGATGCGCCCGCGGGCTGTCATCTGTCAGCGCCTGACGGCGCGAGGTGACGTTCTCGCTCAGGACGGTCATCAGGTACCCCATGGTGGCGGCGATCAGGCCGTTCTTGTCCTGAAAGTAATGACTGATGATGCCGTTCGAGACACCGGCCAAACGGGCGATCAGCGCAATGCTGGCGTCCCCCATTCCGACCCGATCGACAGCCTGCAAAGTGGCTTCGATCAATTGCTGGCGGCGGATGGGTTGCATACCGACCTTGGGCATCTTGCACATCTCCTTAGGCCTTCCGGTGGACGCAGGACGGCTACCGGGTTGAAGGCCAGTCTATTTTGTTTTGATTGAACGTTCAATCAACAAAGAATAAGATCTGCGACAAATCGTCGCTGCTTACAGATTTTTCCTACATGTGGCGGCGGAAAAAACGACTTCCGAAATTGCTCGAAACCTACGCGCCACGGCGCTCCAGGGGTTTCGGGCTTTTTTCGGGCTGTCTTTATATCACCCGCCGGTCGGCTGCCCACTAACCGATTGGTCGGGTAACTCGTTTGTCTTGCGTTCTTCTCTCGCACTGCCCGGAGCATCTGTGCCATGAGTTCTGCCTCGCTAATAAAGACCCCACCCGAGAAGGTGACGGTCAACGGTTGGGTGTTCTACACCTCTACCGCGTTGATTCTGTTGTTGACCGCCATTCTGATCATCGCCCCGCAAGAGGCCGGCAGAATGCTGGGTATGGCGCAAGCCTGGTTGTCCCGCAGCTTTGGCTGGTACTACATGGTGGTGATTGCCGCCTACCTGATTTTCGTTGTCGGCCTGGCGTTTTCGTCCTACGGCAAGCTGAAACTGGGTAGCAAGGACGACACCCCGGACTTCAGTTACGGCGCCTGGGCGGGGATGCTGTTCTCCTCGGGTATCGGCATCTCGTTGCTGTACTTCGGTGCGTCCGAGCCGCTGGACCACTACTTCAACCCGCCGGAAGGCGTGGCCGGCAGCAACCTTGCCGCCCGTCAGGCCGTACAGCTGACATTCCTGCACTGGGGCCTGCACGGCTGGGCGATTTACGCACTAGTCGGTCTGGCCGTTGCGTACTTCGCTTACCGTCATAATCAGCCGCTGGCGTTGCGTTCGGCGTTGTATCCGCTGGTGGGCGAGCGTTGGGTCAAGGGCGCGGCCGGGCATGCGGTGGATGGCTTCGGCATGTTCGTGACCCTGCTGGGGCTGGTGACGAACCTGGGGATTGGTTCGCTGCAAGTGTCGTCGGGGCTGGAAAACCTGTTCGGCATGGAACACAGCAACACCAACCTGCTGATCGTGATCATCGTGATGAGCACCGTGGCGACCATCGCTGCTGTGTCGGGCGTGGAAAACGGCATCCGTCGTCTGTCCAACCTGAACATCGTGCTGTTCAGCGGCCTGCTGATTTTCGTCCTGTTGTTCGGGCCGACCCTGCACCTGCTCAACGGTTTCGTGCAGAACGTCGGTGACTACCTGAACGGCGTGGTGCTGAAGACTTTCGACCTCTATGTGTACGAAGGCGACAGTGAGAAGTCCGACCGCTGGCTGGGCCTGTGGACCCTGTTCTACTGGGCCTGGTGGATTTCCTGGGCACCATTCGTGGGCATGTTCATCGCACGTATTTCCCGTGGTCGCACCGTGCGCGAACTGGTAGCCGGCGTGCTGCTGATTCCACTGGGCTTCACCCTGGCGTGGCTGTCGATCTTCGGTAACTCGGCTTTGGACCTGGTGATGAATCACGGGGCGGTGGAGCTCGGGAAGACGGCGCTGGAACAGCCGTCCATGGCGATCTATCAATTGCTTGAGCATTACCCGGCGTCGAAAGTTGTCATCGGCGTGTCGATCTTTGTCGGTTTCGTGCTGTTCCTGACCCCGGCGGACTCCGGCGCGGTGATGATGGCCAACCTGTCTTGCAAGGGCGGTACCGTCGATGAAGACGCGCCGCACTGGCTGCGGATCTTCTGGTCGGTGGTGATCACCCTGGTGACCATCGGCCTGCTGTTCGCCGGCAACTTCGAAGCCATGCAAACCATGGTGGTGCTGGCCGGTCTGCCGTTCTCGGTGGTGCTGGTGTTTTTCATGTTCGGCTTGCACAAGGCCATGCGCCAGGACGTGCAGATCGAACAGGAGCAAGCGGAACTGGCGGCACGCGGTCGTCGTGGTTTCAGCGAGCGTTTGACCCAACTGGACCTGCAACCGAGCCAGTCGATCGTTCAGCGCTTCATGGACAAGCATGTCAGCCCGGCATTGCAAGATGCAACGGCGCAAATGCGTGCTCAAGGTCTGGAGGTTCAGACGCTGCTGGGTAAGTCCAAGCGTTGCATGGGCGTACGGGTCGAGATGGAAGAGGGCAACCCTTTCGTCTACGAAGTGAGCCTGGACGGTTACCTGGCCACGCCGACCGAATCGGCTCAGTCCGATGAGGCGCGTCAGCGTTACTACCGTGCCGAGGTGTACCTGCACAACGGCAGCCAGGACTACGATTTGATGGGCTTCACCCAGGATCAGATCACCCGTGACGTGCTCGATCAGTTTGAAAGCCATCGGCAGCTCCTTGGCCGGGTTTACAGCTAAGTAGCAACAGGGCGCGGTGTTTCTGTCTGAAGCACCGCGTTGCGTCCTTCGCGAGCAAGCCCGCTCCCACAGGTGACCGAGTTCTAACAGAGGAATGCGGTCGAATGTGGGAGCGGGCTTGCTCGCGAAGGGGCCATCAGCCGCAAAGCTGTTTGACCCGATACCCCACAAACAAAAACGCCGCGATCTTATCGCGGCGTTTTTGTTTCTGCTGTCTTACCCCAGGTTCTTGCCGAGCAGTGCGTGATACAGCTCACTGTCGCCCAGAATCCCCACTACGTGGTTGTTGTCGTGCAGCACCAGTTTGTTACCGGTCTGATAACGAATCTGCAGCGCATCGCGCATGCCGATACTGGAGTCCACCAGCGTCGGCTTGCGTTCCAGGCCTTCGACGGCTTGCCCCGGAATCCAGTTCTGCAGGTCCATTGACGAACCGTTCTTGCGTGCGCCCTTGATGGTGTTGCCTTCGGCCAGGTCCAGCCACGAATCGCCGCCCGGATCGAGGCACACCGAACCGTTGATGCGCTTGCAGTTGTCCAGCGTACGCATCAGGCTGCGGCCGCACAGTACGTTCAGCGGGTTGGTGTGGGCCACGAAGGTCCGCACATAGTCGTCCGCAGGGTTGAGGACGATTTCTTCCGGCTTGCTGTACTGGATGATCCGGCCGTCTTTCATGATCGCAATACGGCTGCCCAGTTTCAGCGCTTCATCGAGGTCGTGGCTCACGAAGACGATGGTCTTGTGCAGCTTGCGTTGCAGTTCCAGCAGCTCGTCTTGCAGCCCCTGGCGGATCAGCGGGTCGAGGGCCGAGAACGGTTCGTCCATCAACAGGATGTCGGCGTCCATCGCCAGTGCGCGGGCCAGGCCCACGCGTTGCTGCATACCACCGGACAGCTCATTGGGTTTCTTGTTGCGCCACTGGGCCAGACCCACCAGCTCAAGCTTGTCGTCCACCAGCTTGCGGCGTTCCTTCTCGGGACGACCCTGCATCTCCAGGCCGAAGCTGATGTTCTCGCGAACGGTCAGCCAGGGCATCAGGGCGAACTTCTGGAACACCATCGCAATGCGCTTGGTGCGCATCATTTTCAGTTCTGCCGGGCTGCAGGACGCAATGTCGATCTGCTTGCCTTCGTGCTCGACGAACAGCTTGCCGCGGCTGACGGTGTTGAGGCCGTTGATGCAGCGCAGCAGGCTGGATTTACCGGAGCCGGAAAGGCCCATCAGTACGCAGATCTCACCTTTCTCGATATCCAGGCTGGCTTTTTCAACGCCGACAATCTGCCCGGTCTTTTTCAGGATTTCGTTGCGGGTCATGCCCTGATCCAGCAGCTTGAGCGCCTCGCGTGGATCCTTGGAGAAGATAACGTCAACGTTATCAAAGCGAATAATGCTCATGCATCACCCCCTACTTTGGCTTCGGGTTGTTTGCAGATACGGTCGAGCATGATCGCCAGCAGTACGATCGCCAGGCCTGCTTCGAAGCCCAGGGCGATATCAGCAGTGTTCAGTGCGTTGACCACCGGTTTGCCCAAGCCATCGGCACCTACCAGTGCCGCGATCACCACCATCGAAAGGGACAGCATGATGCACTGGGTGATGCCGGCCGCGATGCTTGGCATGGCGTGGGGCAGTTCGATTCGCGAGAGCAACTGACGGCGCGAGCAGCCAAAGGCCTTGCCGGCGTCCATCAACTCTTCCGGAACATCGCGGATACCCAGGTAGGTCAGGCGGATGGGCGCGGCAATCGCAAACACCACCGTGGAGATCAGACCCGGAACCACACCCAGACCGAAGAGGGTCAGGGTAGGAATGAGGTACACGAACGTCGGTACGGTCTGCATCAGATCGAGTACCGGACGCATTAAAGTATAGAACATCGGCTTGTGCGCGGCGACGATGCCCAGAGGCACGCCAATGACCACGCAGACCAGGGTGGCGAACATCACCTGGGCGAGGGTTTCCATGGTTTCCTGCCAGTACCCCAGATTGAGGATCAGCAGAAAGGAGGCAACGACAAACGCGGTCAGGCCCCATTTGCGTTGAATGAAGTGTGCCAGTAGTGCGATTACGCCGATCAATACCAGCGGGTTGAACCAGGTCAGCGCAAACGTCACGCCGTGGATCATCGTTTCCAGTGTCACGGCGATTGCGTCGAAGGTGCTGGCGCCGTGTTGCGTCAACCATTCAACGAAGCCCGCGATGTACTGGCCTAAGGGGATTTTCTGATCAATCAGCATGGTAGTGAACGTCCGCATGCAAGGAAATAAACAGCCCGGACGGCCGAGGCCATCCGGCATAAGCGATTACTTGGCCAGTTTGGCTTTCACGGCCTCCAGGCCTGGTTTACCGTCAATGGTGGTCACGCCAGCGAGCCAGGTATCGAGCACCTGTGGATTGTTTTTCAGCCAGGCCTTGGCGGCCGCCTCAGGCTTCATCTTGTCGTCCAGGATGTTGCCCATCAGCGAGCTTTCCATGTCGACGGTGAACTCCAGGTTCTTCAGCAACTGGCCGACGTTGCTGCATTCCTGCGTGTAACCCTTGCGGGTGTTGGTCGCCACGGTGGCGGCACCGAAATCCGGGCCGAAAAAGTCATCACCACCGGTCAGGTATTGAATCTTGAAGCGCTTGTTCATCGGATGCGGCGCCCAGCCGAGGAATACCACGGCGGTGTCGCGTTTCTGCGCGCGGTCGACCTGCGACAGCATGCCGGCTTCGCTGGACTCGACGACCTTGAAGCCGGCGTCCTTGAGGCCGAAGGCGTTCTTGTCGATCATCGACTGGATCAGGCGGTTGCCGTCGTTGCCCGGCTCGATGCCGTAGATCTTGCCGTCGAGTTCTTTCTTGAATTTGGCAATGTCGGCGAAGTCATGCAGCCCTTTGTCGTACAGCGCCTGGGGAACGGCGAGGGTGTACTTGGCGCCCTTGAGGTTGGTGCGCACGACATCCACGGTGCCTGCGTCGCGATAGGCCTTGATGTCGTTTTCCATGGTCGGCATCCAGTTGCCCAGGAACACGTCCATGTTCTTGCCGTCGGCCAGGGACTTGTAGGTCACTGGCACGGAAATCATGGTGGTCTTGGTCTTGTAGCCGAGGGCATCGAGCACGACGCTGGTGGTCGCAGTTGTCGCGGTGATGTCGGTCCAGCCGACATCGGAGAAGTTTACGGTGCTGCACTGCGCCGGTTCTGCGGCTTGCGCCAGAACCGGCAGACTAAGCATGGCGGCCAACAACAACGACGGGGAACCTTTCATGGATGGACTCCTTGGTGTTTTTTTTGGCAGTGTTCCGACTGGACCACCGCACTTATAGGTTGCGGTTGGATGGCGTTCTGGAGACAGCTCTACCACTGCGCCTTGCAATCGAGTCGATATGATCATGTACCAGTGAAAATCTGACGCCTACAGGGTGCGTCGTATCCAGTACAGGGATGGTCGCATCCAGTGTCGGTGACGTCGTTTACAGATTTTTTCAGCCCTTTTTCCCCCTCTGAACCGCAAAAAAACGGCGAAAACACGGCGTAAAAGACACGCGGCGTTGGTGGGCATGAGTGCGTCGGTTAGAGACGTCGAACAACACGATAAAAGCTTGATGATGCGGTCATCCCGGCGGATTGCAGCTTGAGCGTAGCAGCTCCGTCACCGTGCGCTCTCGCGTGCGCAGTGGGCCCATTCAGGAGTTCGGCAGTCATGGCTATCAGTGTTTTCGACCTGTTCAAAATCGGCATCGGTCCTTCCAGTTCGCACACCGTGGGGCCCATGCGGGCGGCGGCGTTGTTTGTGCAGGGCTTGCGCGAGCGAGGGTTGCTGGAGCAGGTGCGGCGAGTCGAAGTCCAGCTGTTCGGCTCGTTGTCGGCTACCGGTATCGGCCACGGCAGCGACAATGCCGTGATCATGGGCTTGATGGGCGAGTGGCCGGATGCGATCGACCCGTCGCAAATCGGCATTCGTATCCAGGCCTTGCGTGAATCCCATACGTTGTTGCTCGACGGTCGCTTGTCGGTCCCGTTTATCTGGGCCAGGGACATGCGCCTGATCGACGAAAACCTGCCGTTCCACCCCAACGCCATGACCCTGGTTGTCGAAGGTGATGACGGCGAATTGCATCGCGACACCTACTATTCGGTCGGCGGCGGTTTTGTCGTCGATGAGGCGCAAGCCTCCAGCGGTGTCGTGGATCTGGATCGCACCGTACTTCCTTATGACTTTTCCAGTGCCGCCGAGCTGTTGCAGCTGTGCAAGCAGCACAACCTGCGTGTGGCTGAATTAATGATGGCCAACGAGAAAGTCTGGCGCAGCGAAGAGGAGATCCGCAGCGGCCTGATGAAGCTCTGGCGCGCGATGCAGGATTGCGTCGAACAAGGACTGAAGCACGAAGGCATCTTGCCCGGTGGCCTGAACGTGCGTCGCCGCGCGGCCAAGCTGCATCGCAGCTTGCAGGAATTGAACAAACCCAACGTGATCGGCTCGACCTTGAGCGCCATGGAATGGGTCAACCTGTTCGCCCTGGCGGTCAACGAAGAAAACGCCGCTGGCGGGCGCATGGTTACGGCACCGACCAACGGCGCGGCGGGGATCATTCCGGCAGTGCTGCATTACTTTATGAAGTTCAGCGAAGCCGTGACCGACGCCAATGTCGTCGACTACTTCCTCAGTGCGGCGGCGGTGGGAATCCTGTGCAAGAAGAACGCCTCGATCTCCGGGGCCGAAGTCGGCTGCCAGGGCGAAGTCGGTTCGGCCTGCGCCATGGCGGCGGCCGGCTTGGCGGAAATCCTTGGCGCCACGCCAGAGCAACTGTGCAACGCGGCGGAGATTGGTCTGGAGCACAACCTCGGCCTGACCTGCGACCCGGTGGGTGGACTGGTCCAGGTGCCGTGCATCGAGCGCAACGCGATTGCCGCGGTGAAAGCAATCAACGCTGCGCAAATGGCATTGCGGGGCGATGGCCAGCACTTTATTTCGCTGGATCGGGTGATCCGTACCATGCGCGATACCGGTGCCGACATGCATGACAAATATAAGGAGACATCGCGGGGTGGGTTGGCGGTGAGTGCGGTGGAGTGTTGAGTCAGTAATACCGGGTCGCATACTTCGCGAGCAAGCCCGCTCCCACAGGGGAATGCATTCCACAGGTGGGAGCGGGCTTGCTCGCGAAGGGGCCAGACCAGTCAAAACTGCGCGCTAAGTGAACACCCGGATTAAAACGTGCCACCTTTTAGCGCGTCGCTCCCAGATAAATCGCCTGGCCGCTGATCGGGCGCCATAAAGCTCTCGACCACTCGTCACCCGTGCCTGCGGTGACACTCCTTTCCGACGCGGCGCAACACCGTTCCCACAAGTGCTACCGAATTGCTCACAGCTCGTGGGCCGGGGTGCTTGCCAGCCCTGATGGCCATTTAAATCCCCACTCCTTGCAAGTCATATATAGACACATTCCGACGTCGTTTTTAGGAGTTATTGAACGCGCATTCAAAATTAGGCATGGCATTTGCTCTGTCATTACAAAGCCCGTCTCCCACGCGAGAACGATGGCAATAAAAAGAGCCTCCGCCTGAGGCCATCACCCGCTTTGTGTGAGGAGATACCGCGATGACGACGTTCAACTCCGGGGCCCAACCCCAGAACCGTGCGCCTCAATCCATCGGCTTTCTGCTGCTGGACAATTTCACGCTGATTTCTCTGGCCTCCGCAGTGGAACCCCTGCGCATGGCCAACCAGTTGTCCGGTCGCGAGCTCTATCGCTGGACCACCCTCACCGTCGATGGCGGCCAGGTCTGGGCCAGTGACGGCCTGCAGATCACCCCCGACGCTTCCATGCACAAAGCCCCGCCAATGGACACCGTCATCGTGTGCGGCGGTATCGGCATCCAGCGCACTGTTACCCGCGAGCACGTGTCCTGGCTGCAAAGCCAGGCCCGCCAGTCCCGCCGCCTCGGCGCGGTGTGCACCGGCAGCTGGGCCCTGGCCTGCGCCGGCCTGCTCGACGGCTTCGATTGCAGCGTGCACTGGGAGTGTCTGGCAGCGATGCAGGAAGCTTTCCCGCGGGTGGCCATGAGCACCCGTCTGTTCACCCTCGACCGTAACCGTTTCACCAGCTCCGGCGGCACCGCGCCGCTGGACATGATGCTGCACCTGATCAGCCGCGATCACGGTCGTGAACTGTCGGCGGCCATTTCGGAAATGTTCGTCTACGAGCGCATCCGCAACGAGCAGGATCACCAGCGTGTGCCGCTCAAGCACATGCTCGGCACCAACCAGCCGAAGTTGCAGGAAATCGTTGCCTTGATGGAAGCCAACCTCGAAGAGCCGATCGACCTCGACGAACTGGCGGTGTATGTCGCGGTATCCCGTCGGCAGCTCGAGCGGTTGTTCCAGAAATACCTGCACTGCTCGCCGTCGCGTTACTACCTGAAGCTGCGCCTGATCCGCGCCCGGCAATTGCTCAAGCAAACGCCGATGTCGATCATCGAAGTGGCATCGGTGTGTGGCTTCGTATCCACGCCGCACTTCTCCAAGTGCTACCGCGAATACTTCGGCATTCCACCGCGTGATGAGCGCGTAGGCTCCAACACTACCCAGCAAGTGGCGATGATGCCGTTGCCACAGGCGCTGGTGCTGTCGCCGTTGTCCGGGCCGTTGTCGGCGCTGAGCCAGGCGCGCAATGAGTCGACGTTTGCCAGCGTAAGGCTTTAAACCGAGGCGCTACATTCGCGAGCAAGCCCGCCCCCACAGTTGGAATGCATTCCAACTGTGGGAGCGGGCTTGCTCGCGAAAGCTTTTTATCGGCTTGGGTGGCTCTGCTGATATTCCGCCAACGCCGGCAACAACTGCTTGTCGATCGCCTGGCGCACCGCCGGCAGGATGGTCGCGCTGCTGGTGTACATCTGCTTGACCATGGTGCGCAGCACTATCGCCCGTTCATTGTTCAAACCTCGTACCGCGCACTCGCAAGCCTGCTCGGCCGTGGCGCCGCTCGGCACTTGAAACCCCAGCGACTTGAGCTGGCCCAACAGGTCTTCCTGGTCTATCAAATCAGCGTGCATCATGACGCAATCCTTCTTCAGGGAACGGTGTCGTGGCTCGATTCTGGTAGGGCCACAAGGTGGCGGCAAGGGCGAATTGTCGCAATGGCCGCAATACCTATGAACAGGTCGTTTTCGGCTAACTTGCCGTGCGGAGGAGTGGGCACACTGGGCTCAGCTCGCTTCACGAAGGTTTGGTCACCCTCGCACGGCAGCTCCTCAACAGTACCCTCTGCCTCGATCCTGTCACGGCTTGATCGGGGCTTTTTTTTTGTCTATGAATCAGGGACATATGAGGTGCTGGTACTGACGCCATCGCGGGCAAGCCACGCTCCCACAGGTTTGGCGTCGTTCACCAAACCTGAGGTGATCTCGATCCTGTGGGAGCGTGGCTTGCCCGCGATGAACGATGACGCGGTCTAGCGCTGTAATACGAGGATGCGTGACAACAACTCATCCCGGTCGACATAGCAGCCCTGGAAATGCCGTGCCCCGGTGGCGGGGTCGAAGGCGTTGCGGGCATGGAGGGTGCGACGGTTGTCGAAGCACCACAGCTCACCGGGATTGAGCCGTTGCATCAATCTGAATCGGGGCTCGCGGGTCATCGCGATAAAGCGCCGGTAGGCCTGATACAGCTTGGGCATCTGCTCCACCGCTGCATCGAACGGCCCGCGCAGAAAGTTCGCCATGCGGATTTCCGACACCTGCCCCAACGCGTCCAGGGCAATGATCGGGGCGAGACAGCGGTAGTCGCTATGGCGGTCCTTGTTGCGAAACTCCACGGGGATTGCGCAGAGGCTTTTGAAGGATTCGGGGTCTTCCCGGCGCAAGGCGTCGGCAATGGCAAAACCGTCGACAAAAATGCTCTCGCCACCCTCGGCGTCATTGACCAGGCAATGCAAAAATTGCAGCCCAGGTTGCAACTCCCGGGTTGGCAAATCGCTGTGCAGCGGCAGGTTGAACGCGGTGTAGGCGTTGCTGTCGGCGTCGGCCTTGGATTGCACGTTGAACAGCACGCCGAAATTGCTCTCGCGGATGAAGGAAATCCGTTGGGCGATCAGTTTCAGCGAACCGGGCTCGGTGGGCACACCACGCACCTGGGTCAATCCGACATCGCGCACCGCCAACAACCATTGCAACAAGGCGTCAGGGTCGTTCATCAGTGCTGGATACTCGAACACCGGCAACTGCAAATCGTTGTGCCAGAGCCTGGCTTTCGGTTTGCCTGCCAGGCGTTCGGCGCGTGACTCGTCGTCGTAGGCATGGGCGCGCAGCCAGCCAGGGTCGAAGCGACTGCAGTGGCCGTCCTGCCAATCCACCGTCAGGCAACCATCGCTGTCGATACGGGCGTTATCGGGCATCAGGTCATGAGCCACATCGACGATTTCCAGCACTTGTTCGCGGGTTACGGTGTAGACGCACTGCGGGCACGGGCAATTGTCCCGCAGCCATTGATGGTGGAAAGGGCTGACGCGATCGTCGGCCCACTTCACCAGAACACGGTCGGCCAGGGTCTGCACGCCAGTCAGCGCGCTGATCAACGGGTAAGTACGAAAGTCGGCAAATGCAGCGGCGGTGTTCATGGCGATCTCCTTGTTATTTTTTTGGGGGTAATGCGATCACTCGGCCAATGTACTCGGGCGTGGGCAGGTCCGCCTGTTCGGCGACGATGGCTTGCAGCCGGCTCAAGGACAGGTCGCTGAACGGCGCCGAACGCGGCCCGGCGAGATCCACGTGCAGCAGCATCTGTTCGTTGCCCGCCAGCGCCAGGTCATCACCGACCCGATGCAGGCTGTGATAGAGGTGCACGCGTTTGCTGTCGTGGGCGATGATTTGGGTGTGCACTTCAACTTGAGCGTCGAGCTTCACTTCGTGCAGGTAGTTGAGGTGCAGTTCGAGGGTGAACAGCGAGTTGCCGCTGGCCTCGCGGCTGTTGCTGTCGAGTCCCAGGCGATCCATCAGGGCGTCGGTGGCGTAGCTGAAAATCAGCAGGTAGAAGGCGTCGCGCAGGTGGCCGTTGTAGTCGACCCAGTCGGGGATGATGGTGGTTTTGTAGGTGGTGAGGGTGGGCATGGTTTCTGATCCAATTTGTGTGGTGACTGGACTGCCGCTATCGCGAGCAAGCTCGCTCCCACAGGGGACGCATTCCAATGTGGGAGCGGGCTTGCTCGCGAAGGGGCCAGACCTGCTGGCCCATCAATTGACGGTCTACTCGCTGAAGGCCATCCCATGTTTTTCTTTGGTGCTCTTCACCGCTTCCAGCACCGCCAGCAGGCAGTCATCACGATAGCGCTCCAGCGCCGAAATGCTGTGTTTGCCCAGTTGATCGCTGGTGCCATCGACCACATCGTCGATCAGTTTGTCGGTCAGCTCCGGCGCGGGCAGGTAGGTCCACGGCAACTGCAGCGCCGGGCCGAACTGGGCCATGAAGTGACGCATGCCGGCATCGCCACCGGCGAGGGTGTAGGTCAGGAACGTACCCATGAACGACCAGCGCAAGCCTGCGCCGAAGCGGATGGCATCGTCGATCTCGCCAGTGGTCGCCACGCCGTCGTTGACCAGGTGCAGCGCTTCGCGCCACAGCGCTTCAAGCAAACGGTCGGCGATGAAGCCCGGTACTTCCTTGCGCACGTGCAGCGGGCGCATGCCTAAGGATTCATAGACTTTCATCGCGGCTTGCACCGCTTCAGGGGCGGTATTTTTACCGCCGACCACTTCGACCAGCGGCAGCAGGTAAACCGGGTTGAACGGGTGCCCGACCACGCAGCGTTCCGGGTGCGTGGAGCTTTCGTAGAATTCACTCGGCAACAGACCGGAGGTGCTGGAGCCGATCAACGCATTGGGCTTGGCCGCCGCGCTGATTTTGCTGTGTAGTTCCAGTTTCAGCTCCAGTCGTTCCGGGGCGCTTTCCTGGATGAAATCGGCATCGCGCACGCACTCTTCGATGGTCGCGACAAAGCGCAGGCGATCCTGCGAAGCGCCGGGGGCCAGGCCTTGTTTCTCCAGGGCACCCCAGGCATTTGCAACGCGTTTGCGCAGGGCTGCTTCAGCGCCGGGTGCCGGGTCCCAGGCCACGACATCCAGGCCATGGGCGAGGGCGCGGGACACCCAACCGCTGCCGATGACACCGCTGCCCAGGGCGGCGAAGGTTTTGATTTCGGTGATGAAGCTCATGGTCAATTCCTGAATTTGGCTCGGAAAAAAACTGTGGGAGCGAGCTCGCTCGCGATGGCGGTATTCCTGCCGCAGATGATGTTTCGGATGTACCGACGTCATCGCGAGCAAGCTCGCTCCCACAGGGGGAAAGTTGTTGTGAATTAACCGCGCTTGGTCAGGCCCATTTTTGCCCGGCCTTCAGCCGGGGTCAGCACCCGGGCGCCGAGGCGGCTGAGGATTTCCGTGGCGCGTTCGACCAGTTGGCCGTTGGTCGCCAGCACGCCCTTGTCCAGCCACAGGTTGTCTTCCAGGCCGACGCGCACGTTGCCGCCGAGCAATACCGCTTGCGCCGCCATCGGCATCTGCATGCGACCGATGCCGAAGCCGGCCCAGACCGCATCGGCAGGCAGGTTGTCGACCATGGCTTTCATGGTGGTGGTGTCCGCCGGCGCGCCCCATGGGATGCCCAGGCACAGCTGGAACAATGGGTTGTCGAGCAGGCCTTCCTTGATCATCTGCTTGGCGAACCACAGGTGACCGGTGTCGAAAATTTCCAGCTCGGCTTTCACGCCCAGTTCCTGGATGCGTTTGGCGCCAGCCCGCAACTGCGCCGGGGTGGACACGTAAATAGTGTCGCCGTCGCCGAAGTTCAGGGTGCCGCAATCGAGGGTGCAGATTTCCGGCAGCAATTCTTCGACGTGGGCCAGGCGGGTCAATGGGCCGACCAGGTCGGTATTCGGGCCGAACTCCATCGGATTCTCGCCGGCACCGATTTCCAGGTCACCGCCCATGCCGGCGGTGAGGTTGACGATGATGTCGACGTCCGCCTCGCGGATGCGCTCCATCACTTCGCGGTACAGCGCCACGTCACGGCTGAACTTGCCGGTTTGCGGGTCGCGAACATGGCAGTGAACCACGGTGGCGCCGGCCTTGGCGGCTTCCACGGCGGCGGCCGCGATCTGTTTCGGGGTGACCGGCACGTGTGGGCTCTTGCTGGTCGTGTCGCCAGCACCGGTGAGTGCGCAGGTGATGATGACGTCGTGGTTCATTTGGCGGTTCCTTACAGGCGAGTTTTTGGTTTTGGCCGGGCGTGGTGATCCCGTTCGCAGCCCGTCGGGGCTGCGAGTCGGAGGTTCAATCAGGTTTATTTACTGGTCAGTTGCAGGTTTTCAGCGGCCGGTTTGCCATCGAAGGTAGTGACACCTTCAAGCCAGCGTTTTTTGTCCTGCGGGTGATCCTTGATCCATTGCTTGGCCGATTCGAAGGCGTCCTTGTGATCCAGCAGCGGCTGCATCATCCGGCTCTCGTCTTCGGCGGTGAACGTCAGGTTGCTCAGCAGGCGACCGATGTTCGGGCATTGTTCGGCGTAGGTCGGCGCGGTGACGGTCCATACCGTGGCCTTGCCTTCGTCCGGCCCAAGGGCGTTTTCACTGCCGGTGAGGTAGGTCATTTTCACGTTGACGTTCATCGGGTGCGGCGCCCAGCCGAAGAACACCACGGCTTCGTTGCGACGCACGGCGCGATCCACCGCGGCGAGCATGCCGGCTTCGCTGGATTCGACCAGCTGGAACTTGCCGAGGCCGAACTGGTTCTTGGCGATCATCGCCTTGATCTGGGTGTTGGCGCCCGAGCCAGGCTCGATGCCATAGATCTTGCCGCCCAGTTCTTTTTCGAATTTGGCGATGTCAGCGAAGGTTTTCAGGCCCTTGTCGGCGAGGTAGGTCGGCACGGCGAGGGTCGCGCGGGCGTCTTGCAGGCTTGGCGCCTCAAGCACCTTGACCTGTTTGGCATCGACGAACGGGGTGATGGTCTGGGTCATCAGCGGGTTCCAGTAGCCGAGGAACAGGTCCAGACGCTGGTCGCGGATCCCGGCGAAGATGATTTGCTGGGAGGCGCTGGTTTGTTTGGTGCTGTAGCCGAGGCCATCGAGCAATACCTGGGTCATGGCACTGGTGGCGATCACGTCGGTCCAGTTCACTACACCCATGCGCACGTTCTGGCATGCGGCGGGTTCGGCGGCCATGACACTGGCGCTCAGTAACGCGGTACCACTGAGTGCAAGAACACAGCTGCTGATCAGTCGTTTCATTCTCAGGTTCCTCGGCAGTTTCATTATTGTGGGTCCGGTCGTCTTTGTGCGCCGGTGATGCCAAGTTACGCAGCTAAGCGCCCGTGAAAGCGCACTGCGGCGACCAGCTCTTGCACTGCAGCGACCTGTGCTCTTGTATGCCGCTCGCAACTGGCGTATCAACGTCCCTACGCTGCCCGCCCTCTCGTTACCTGGCCTCCTGTTACCTGCTAAGCGAGTGCGCTCCATGTCCCAGGATTTCTACTTCTTGTTGATGCCGGGTTTTTCGGCCATTGGGTTTATCTCGGCCATCGAGCCGCTGCGGGTCGCCAATCGTTTTCGCGGCGAACTGTATCGCTGGCATGTACTGAGTGCCGATGGCGGGGCGGTGCTGGCCAGTAACGGCATGTCGGTCAACGCCGATGCGGCGCTGGAACCGTTGAAAAAAGGCGCGACGCTGCTGGTGGTCGCCGGGTTCGAACCTTTGAAGTTCGCCACCTCGGCGCTGGAGCACTGGCTGCGGCGGCTGGACAACGAAGGCGTGACCCTGGGCGCCATCGACACCGGCAGCTTCATTCTCGCCGAGGCGGGTTTGCTCGATGGCCATCGGCTGACCCTGCACTGGGAGGCCATCGACGCCTTCAAGGAGTCTTATCCACAGCTCAGCGTCACCCAGGAATTGTTCGAGATCGACCGCCGACGCATCACCTCCGCCGGCGGCACCGCTTCCATTGACCTGATGCTGGACCTGATCGCCCAGGCCCACGGTCCCGAGCTGGCGATCCAGGTCAGCGAGCAGTTCGTACTCGGCCGTATCCGCCCGCGCAAAGACCACCAGCGCATGGAAGTCGCCACGCGTTATGGCATCAGCAACAAGAAACTGGTGCACGTGATCGGCGAGATGGAGCAGCACAGCGAACCGCCACTCAGCACGCTGGAACTGGCGGAATCGGTCAAGGTGACGCGACGGCAGCTGGAGCGCCTGTTTCGCTTGCACTTGAACGATACGCCGAGCAACTTCTACCTGCGTTTACGGCTGGAAAAGGCCCGGCAGCTGCTGCGTCAGACCGACATGAGTGTGCTGGAGGTGAGCATTGCCTGCGGGTTTGAATCGCCGTCGTATTTCACCCGCAGTTATCGAGCGAAATATGCGCGGTGCCCGCGGGAGGACCGGCGTATCGCGCAGGCATGAGCGCCCGAGAAACCTGTGGGAGCGAGCTTGCTCGCGATGAGGCCGGCACATTCAACACAGACGTTGACTGAACGGCCGCCATCGCGAGCAAGCTCGCTCCCACAGTAGTTTTGTATTGATCTGAAAAATCTACTACTTCTTCACCAACGCCGAACATGCTGCCTTATAGGCCTCATGCTGATACTTGTTCAGCGCTCCCGGCAGTTCGAAATTGTGCTTTTTGGCCTGGGCATTGATGGTCTGCGGCGACAGCAAGGTCACTTCGCAATTCTCCAGCAGCTGGAAAACCCCTTCGATCTTGAACGTGGTCGGCCCGCCAGCGAACTCGCCTTTCTTGCTGCGCTTCTTGATCGCGATGCGGTCGATGGAATTCTCACGGACAAACGAGGCGACCAGGGCTGCGAACACTTTGACGTTGGCGGCTTCGTCGTCATCGTCCAGAGCGATTTTCTTGGTGGCGAGCGCGACATGGTTCAGCGCCTGACCGTCCAGCGTGGCCACGGCGATGATCGCTTCGCTGCCCTTGATTTCGATGCCGCAGACTTTCATGTTCAATCCCATTAGTGACAGAGGGTGAGCAGCTTACAGCTCAAGCTGGCTGGCAGTGATGCCAAACGCCAAAGCGATTTTTTCGCGAGTGGCTTTACGGGGCTTGGCGACTATTTCCTGTTGGGCAAAGGCAGGCTGGGTTATGCCCATGCGTTTGGCCACTTCATCCTGTGTAAGGTTCAAGTGTTCGCGCCAGGCGCGGATAGGGGTGGCGCCATCGACGATACGACTCACCACTTCGTGGGGTATCAGATCAGGCTCGATTTTCTGCGCGATGTATTGCGCGTAGGGAATGACGACGAACGCGGGATTGCCTTCGGCGTCGTTGATGATTTGGATGTCAGTAGGTACGTTCATCGCGGAAGAATATAAGTCTTTTATAAGATTATCGAATCTTTGCTTATATTTTTATGGTTGGCCATCAACAACATTTTTCGGCATGTTGCGTGAAAAAGCCCGCAGAGTAACGGCTTTGGACAGACGCTGTAGGTCAGATCAAAGTGCTTTGTGGGAAAGGGTGTTGTTCTTAGGTTGAAAGCCGGTAGTGATACCAGCTTTCGACGGACGAATGGGGATTACTCCTGCCCAATCGACTCCAAAAACTCTGACCGCTCGTCACTCATCCGTGCGATGCAATCGTTCTGGGCAATGGTGAACGCCTTGCTGCCACTGGTGGCCGGGAAGGCTTCGACGGCGCAGTCTGCGTCGCGGGTCTTCAGCCATTGCTGTTGGGCGGCCTTGAGCTTGGCGGTGATGTCGGCCAGTTGCGACGGGTTTTTGCCGTACTGCGACTGCATGCGCTCGGTCAGGCCCTGGAAGTTTTCCTTGAGCAGGTCTTCGGCGGTGGTTTTGCTGAAGGCCGAGCACTCGAGGGTCTGGACGTCGTTTTCGACTTTGTCGCACGGGTTGTCGTCGGACTCCTGCGCTGCGTGTACGCCGGTCGCAATCAGTGCCAAAGCCAGAAGGATGGATTTCATTCAGGTCGCCGCTCTATTCCAGTGATGCGGCGAATTCTGGCCCAAGCCGAGGGCCTTGAACAGGGAGGCGATCGTGGCTGAAGACGACCCTTTGTCGCGGATTGACGCTTTCGGCAAACCCCCTGTCGTTTTTGCACCCGGCTGCACCGTCCCTCAGGCATATGCTGGCCCCAAAGCGCCGGCAGACGATTCGGCGCATGAATCGCTAATAGGGGACAGCCTGATGAGCCCAGCCGAATTGCACGCCGACAGCATCGTTATCGACGGGCTGATTATTGCCAAGTGGAACCGTGAACTGTTCGAAGACATGCGCAAGGGCGGTTTGACCGCGGCCAACTGCACCGTGTCGGTGTGGGAGGGTTTTCAGGCCACCGTCAATAACATTGCCGCGAGCCAGAAGCTGATCCGCGAGAACAGCGACCTGGTGATGCCGGTGCGCACTACCGCCGACATCCGCAAGGCCAAGGAACTGGGCAAGACCGGCATCCTCTTCGGCTTCCAGAATGCCCACGCCTATGAAGACCAGATCGGCTATGTCGAGGTGTTCAAGCAGCTTGGCGTTGGCATCGTGCAGATGTGCTACAACACCCAGAACCTGGTGGGCACCGGTTGCTACGAGCGTGATGGCGGCCTGTCGGGCTTCGGTCGCGAAATCGTCGCCGAGATGAACCGGGTGGGCGTGATGTGCGACCTGTCCCACGTTGGCTCCAAGACTTCCGAAGAAGTCATCCTCGAATCGAAGAAGCCGGTCTGCTACTCCCACTGCCTGCCGTCGGGGCTCAAGGAGCACCCGCGCAACAAGTCCGATGAAGAACTCAAGTTCATTGCCGACCACGGCGGTTTTGTCGGCGTGACCATGTTCGCTCCGTTCCTGGCCAAGGGCATCGATTCGACCATCGACGACTACGCCGAAGCCATCGAGTACGTGATGAACATCGTCGGCGAAGACGCCATCGGCATTGGCACTGACTTCACCCAGGGCCATGGTCAGGACTTCTTCGAATACCTGACCCACGACAAGGGCTACGCCCGCCGCCTGACCAGCTTCGGCAAGATCATCAACCCGCTGGGCATCCGCACCGTGGGCGAGTTCCCGAACCTGACCGAGACCCTGCTCAAGCGCGGCCATTCCGAGCGCGTGGTACGCAAGATCATGGGCGAGAACTGGGTAAACGTCCTGAAAGACGTTTGGGGCGAATAAGCCCACTTTGAACAACGATCCCTTGTAGCGGCTGCCGAGGCCCGAGGCTGCGTCGGGCTGCGAAGCGGCCCCCGAGGGCGGTCCTACGGATACGCAACGCAGCCTCGTACCTCGGCAGCTGCTACGCAAAACACACAACGAATTTTTTGGAGTCAAGTTTCCATGGCCAAGATCGCCCCGCAATTGCCAATCGAAGTCGACAGCGAAACCGGTGTCTGGACGTCCGACGCCCTGCCGATGCTGTACGTGCCACGGCATTTCTTCGTTAACAACCACATGGGCATCGAGGAAGTGCTGGGCGCTGAAGCCTATGCCGAAATCCTCTACAAGGCCGGCTACAAGTCCGCCTGGCACTGGTGCGAAAAAGAAGCCGAATGCCACGGCCTGGAAGGCGTAGCAGTGTTCGAGCACTACATGAAGCGCCTGTCGCAGCGCGGCTGGGGCCTGTTCAAGATCCAGGACATCGACCTCGACAAAGGCACCGCCAGCGTCAAGCTCGAACACTCGGCGTTCGTCTACGTGTACGGCAAGGTCGGGCGCAAGGTCGACTACATGTTCACCGGTTGGTTTGCCGGTGCGATGGATCAGATTCTCGCCGCTCGCGGCAGCAAGATCCGCACTGTGGCCGAGCAAGTCTACGGTGGCTCCGAAGAGGGCCACGAAGACGGCTTGTTTATCGTCAAGCCGTTGTAAGTCGAGGAACCCGCCATGGCTTTCGAAGCAATGTTCCAGCCGATCCAGATCGGCAAACTGACCATCCGTAACCGCGTGCTCAGCACGGCGCACGCCGAGGTTTATGCGACCGACGGCGGCATGACCACCGACCGGTACGTCAAGTACTACGAAGAGAAAGCCAAGGGCGGGATCGGCCTGGCGATTTGCGGCGGTTCGTCCGTAGTCGCCATCGACAGCCCGCAGGAATGGTGGAGTTCGGTGAACCTGTCCACCGATCGCATCATTCCGCACTTCCAGAATCTGGCCGACGCCATGCACAAGCACGGCGCCAAGATCATGATTCAGATTACCCACATGGGCCGTCGCTCCCGTTGGGACGGCTTCAACTGGCCGACGCTGATGTCGCCGTCCGGCATACGTGAACCGGTGCACCGCGCCACCTGCAAAACCATCGAGCCGGAAGAAATCTGGCGGGTGATCGGTAACTACGCACAAGCTGCGCGTCGCGCCAAGGCCGGTGGCCTGGACGGCGTCGAACTGTCGGCCGTGCACCAGCACATGATCGACCAGTTCTGGAGCCCTCGGGTCAACAAGCGTACCGACGAATGGGGCGGCACCTTCGAAGGCCGCATGAAGTTCGGTCTGGAAGTGCTCAAGGCCGTGCGCGCCGAGGTCGGTGACGATTTCTGCGTGGGCATGCGTATCTGCGGTGACGAATTTCACCCCGATGGCCTGTCCCACGAGGACATGAAGCAGATCGCCAAGTATTACGACGACACCGGCATGCTCGATTTCATCGGCGTCGTGGGTTCGGGTTGCGATACCCACAACACCCTGGCCAACGTGATTCCGAACATGAGTTATCCACCGGAGCCGTTCCTGCACCTGGCGGCCGGTATCAAGGAAGTGGTCAAGGTTCCCGTGCTGCACGCGCAGAACATCAAGGACCCGAACCAGGCCACCCGTATTCTGGAAGGCGGTTACGTCGACATGGTCGGCATGACCCGCGCGCACATCGCCGACCCGCACCTGATCGCCAAGATCAAGATGGGCCAGGTCGACCAGATCAAGCAGTGCGTCGGTGCCAACTACTGCATCGACCGTCAGTATCAGGGCCTGGATGTGTTGTGCATCCAGAACGCGGCGACCTCCCGTGAATACATGGGCGTGCCGCACATCATCGAGAAAACCACCGGTAAAAAACGCAAGGTGGTGGTGGTCGGTGCCGGCCCGGCGGGGATGGAAGCCGCTCGTGTGGCCGCCGAGCGTGGCCACGACGTGACCCTGTTCGAGAAAAAGGAATTCATCGGTGGGCAGATCACCACGGCGTCGAAAGCGCCGCAGCGTGACCAGATCGCCGGTATCACCCGCTGGTATCAGCTGGAACTGGCACGGTTGAAAGTCGACCTGCGCCTGGGCACCGCGGCGGATGCGCCGACCATCATGGACCTGCGTCCGGATGTGGTGGTGCTGGCGGTCGGTGGTCATCCGTTCATCGAGCAGAACGAGCACTGGGGCGCGGCTGAAGGTCTGGTGGTCAGCAGCTGGGACATTCTCGATGGCAAGGTAGCACCGGGCAAGAACGTACTGGTCTACGACACCATTTGCGAATTCACCGGCATGTCGACCGCCGACTTCATCGCCGACAAGGGCAGTCAGGTCGAGATCGTCACCGACGACATCAAGCCTGGTGTGGCGATTGGCGGCACTTCGTTCCCGACGTACTACCGCAGCATGTATCCGAAAGAAGTGATCATGACCGGCGACATGATGCTGGAGAAGGTCTACCGCGAAGGCGACAAGCTGGTGGCGGTACTGGAGAACGAATACACCGGCGCCAAAGAGGAGCGGGTGGTGGACCAGGTGGTCGTTGAAAACGGCGTGCGCCCGGACGAAGAAATCTACTACGCGCTGAAGGAAGGCTCGCGTAACAAAGGTCAGATCGACGTCGAAGCCTTGTTCGCGATCAAGCCGCAGCCATGCCTGGAACAGAGCGGCGACGGCTACCTGCTTTTCCGCATCGGCGACTGCGTGGCCCAGCGTAACGTACACGCGGCGATCTACGACGCGCTGCGGTTGTGCAAAGACTTCTAAAGGCTTGCACATGACCCTGTGGGAGCGGGCTTGCTCGCGAATGCATTCTGTCAGTCGCACGTGAATTGACTGACCTGCCGCTTTCGCGAGCTAGCCCGCTCCCGCAGGAACCGAGTAAGGCATCTCGACCTGCAAGATCCTGCGGTCTTTGGGAGCTTCACCATGTTGAACACCCTTCTTCCAATCCTGTTGTTCGCAGCCATCGGCCTTGGTGTCCTTGGTGCGTTGCGGCGGGTGGCTATGTGGCGCCGGGGCCGGGCTTCGAAAGTCGACCTGATCGGTGGCCTGTTCGCCATGCCCAAGCGCTACATGGTCGATTTGCACCACGTGGTGGCGCGGGACAAATACATTGCCAATACCCACGTCGCCACGGCTGGCGGAGCGGTAGCGTCCGTCGTGCTGGCGATTCTGGTGCATGGTTTCGGCCTGCATAACCGTTTCCTCGGCTATGCGCTGCTGCTGATGTCAGCGGTCATGTTCGTTGGTGCGATTTTTGTTTATCTGCGTCGGCGCAATCCTCCGTCGCGTCTGTCGAAAGGCCCATGGATGCGCCTGCCGAAAAGCCTGCTGGCGTTCTCGGCCTCGTTCTTCCTGGTGACTCTGCCGGTGGCGGGCATCCTCCCGGAAAACTTCGGTGGCTGGCTGTTGGCGGCGATTCTCGGGGTTGGTGTGTTGTGGGGCGTGTCGGAACTGTTCCTCGGCATGACCTGGGGCGGGCCGATGAAGCACGCCTTTGCCGGTGCCTTGCACCTGGCCTGGCACCGTCGCGCCGAGCGCTTCGGTGGCGGCCGTTCCACTGGTTTGAAGCCGTTGGATCTTAGCGACCTGACTGCGCCACTGGGTGTGGAAAAACCCAAGGATTTCACCTGGAACCAGTTGCTCGGTTTCGATGCCTGCGTGCAGTGCGGTAAATGCGAAGCAGCGTGCCCGGCGTTCGCCGCCGGCCAGCCGCTGAACCCGAAAAAACTGATTCAGGACATGGTCGTCGGCCTGGCTGGCGGTACCGATGCGAAGTTCGCCGGCAGTCCGTATCCGGGCAAGGCCATCGGTGAGCACGCCGGTAATCCGCATCAACCGATCGTCAACGGTCTGGTGGACGCGGAAACCCTGTGGTCGTGCACCACCTGCCGCGCCTGCGTCGAGGAATGCCCGATGATGATCGAGCACGTCGATGCCATCGTCGACATGCGCCGTCATCTGACCCTGGAAAAGGGCGCCACGCCGAACAAAGGCGCGGAAGTCCTGGAAAACCTCATCGCCACCGACAACCCGGGCGGCTTCGCGCCGGGCGGGCGGATGAACTGGGCGGCAGACTTGAACCTCAACCTGCTCAGCGAAAAGAAATCCACCGACGTGCTGTTCTGGGTTGGCGACGGCGCCTTCGACATGCGCAACCAGCGCACCCTGCGCGCCTTCGTCAAAGTGCTCAAGGCGGCGAAAATCGACTTCGCCGTGCTTGGCCTCGAAGAACGCGACAGCGGTGACGTGGCGCGGCGCCTGGGCGACGAAGCAACCTTCCAGCTGTTGGCCAGGCGCAACATCCAGACCCTGGCCAAGTACAACTTCAACCGCATTGTCACCTGCGATCCGCACAGCTTCCACGTGCTGAAAAACGAGTACGGCGCATTCGATGGCAACTACCTGGTGCAGCACCACAGCACCTACATGGCGGAAATCATCCAGGCCGGCGCGCTGAACCTCGGTCAGCACAAAGGCGACAGCGTGACCTACCACGACCCGTGCTACCTCGGTCGCTACAACGGCGAATACGAGGCACCGCGCGAGGTACTGCGCGCCCTCGGGATCGAAGTGAAAGAGATGCAACGTTCCGGCTTCCGTTCGCGCTGCTGCGGCGGCGGTGGCGGCGCGCCGATCACCGACATTCCCGGCAAGCAACGCATTCCCGACATGCGCATGGAAGACATCCGCGAAACCGGTGCCGAACTGGTGGCCGTGGGTTGTCCACAATGCACGGCGATGCTCGAAGGCGTGGTCGAACCCCGGCCGCTGATCAAGGACATTGCCGAACTGGTGGCAGACGCGTTGCTCGACGACGCCGCGCCCGCCAAGACACCCGCCAAGCGCGAACCTGCGGAGGCCCACTGATGAGCGACATTATCCGCCGCGACCCCCGGGCCGAATGGATCGCCCGCAACCGTCTGCATCCGCTGCACGCGGCCATGCAGCCGGCGCAACACAGCTGGATGGGGCCTAACGGCGTCATCCGCAAGAATCCCCATGGCATTGGCTTTATCGGCCCCAACGGCATCAAGCGCATCGACCGCAGCGGCGCCCAGCAGGGCGGGGTGACCAAACGTTCAGCCGCTGTCGAAGTGCAATTGCCATTGCATCAGGTGGCCGCGCCGGCGTTTTACATCAGCGTGGTGCCGGACATGGTCGGTGGTCGCTTGAGCAGTCACGACCGTGACTTGCTGGGCCTCGCGCATCAACTGGCCGGCAAGGACGGCGCAGTGCTGGCGGTGGTGTTCGGCGAGCACAAGGAAAATGCTTTCGCCACGGCAGGCGTCGACCGCCTGCTGGTGCTGGGAGGCGAAGAGTTCAACGGTTATGCACCGGAACAACGGGTCCAGGGCCTGCGGGCTGTGGATAACCAGTTCAGCCCGCGTCACTGGTTGCTGCCGGACAGCCGCAGTGGTGGTGGCGAACTCGGCCGGCGTTTTGCCGCGGCGCTGGGCGAGCGCCCGGCCACGCGGGTCTGGCAAGTCAAGGATCAGGAATGCATCGGCCGCGCCGGCGCGGGTCTGCAAGACCTTGCCCGTCCGCTGGCGCGCTTGATCCTGGCGGCTGCCGAGTGCGCTGAACCTGTCAGCGAAACCCGTCACGAAGCCTTGCCCGTGGAGTTATCCACAACCGTGGCGCGCAGCCTGTCGCGGATCGAGGACCTGGGCGCGGTGGCCGTCGATCCGGCAGCCATTCCCATGGCCGAAGCCGAGTTCATTTTCTCCGGCGGCAACGGGGTCAAGGACTGGGGACTTTTCCACAGGACCGCCGAAGCCCTCGGCGCGACCGAGGGCGCATCCCGGGTGGCGGTGGACGACGGCTTCATGGCTCGCGACCGTCAGGTCGGCGCGTCCGGCACCTGGGTCACCGCACGGGTCTATGTGGCGGTGGGGATTTCCGGGGCGATCCAGCACCTGCAAGGCATTGGTGCCTGCGACAAGGTGGTGGCGATCAACCTCGACCCTGGCTGCGACATGATCAAGCGCGCGGACCTCTCGGTGATCGGCGAGAGTGCGGAGATTCTTCAAGCCTTGATCGAGGCGGTAGAGGCTTACCGCAACGACGCCAAGCGCGATGCGGCTTAAGGGAAGGAAAGGGTTATGAGCACGAAAATCATCAGCCTGGTGTCCATCGGCGCCCACCCGACGTCCGGTCGGCCGCGTCGCGCGGAACAGGATGCACGGGCGGTGGAACTGGGCCTGCAACTGGCTGGGGATAACCTGCAAGTGCTGCATGCCGGCGACATTGCCGAGCCTGCATTACGCGCTTACCTGGGCATGGGGCTTGAGCAACTGCATGTGCTGGAACAACCGCAAGGTGCCGACGCGCTACCGGCGCTGACCGACTATTTGCGCGATGCCGGGGCGCAGGTGGTGTTGACCGGCAGCCAGGCGGAAACCGGCGAAGGCTCGGGCATGTTGCCGTTCCTGCTGGCCGAAAGCCTGGGCTGGCCGCTGGTGGTGGGGTTGGCGCAGGTCGAGTCCATCGATGGCAGTTCGGCGCTGGTGCTGCAAGCCTTGCCGCGCGGTCAACGTCGTCGGCTGAAGGTGCGCCTGCCGTTTCTGGCGACGGTGGATAACGCAGCGCCCAAGCCGCGGCAGAGTGCCTATGGCCCGGCCCGACGCGGCGTGTTGCAAGCGCAGGAAGTTGAAGTCATCGACGATGAACTGCTCGCGGTCGCCAGCCTGCAACCGGCCAAGCCCCGACCCAAGCGCCTGAAGGTGATCAAGGCCAAGAGCGGTGCCGACCGTATGAAAGCCGCGACGGCCAAGGCCAGCGGCGGCGGTGGACAAGTGCTCAAGGGCGTTACGGCACAAGCGGGGGCTGAAGCGATCCTCAAGTTGCTGATTGAAGAGGGTGTGGTCCGCTGACAAATAGTCACCCCGGATCAAATGTGGGAGCGGGCTTGCTCGCGAAGGGGGCGTGTCAGTTGACATGTATGTTGCCTGGCCCGCCCCCTTCGCGAGCAAGCCCGCTCCCACAGAAAGGCTTCATCTCACCGACATTTATGGGGGAACAATGGCAGTTGAATTTCGTTCGGCAGTGCGCGCCGATGCGCGTGAGATTGCGCGCTTGTTCCAGATTTCATCCGAAGGCGCTTCAGATTACATCTGGAGCCAGATCGCAGAGCCCGGCCAGGATCTGTTGGATGTCGGCGCCATTCGGTATGCCCGCGACGACGTGGATTTTTCCTACCAGAACTGCCTGATTGCCGAGGCCGATGGCCAGGTCATTGGCATGATGCACAGCTACGTGATGCGTCACGATCCACTGGCGGAGCCGACAACCGACCCGGTACTGGCGCCTTACGCCGACATGGAGGTGCCCGATACCCTGTACATCTCCAGCCTGGCCCTGCATGAAGGCTGGCGCAATCGGGGGCTGGGCGTGCAGTTTCTCGCCCATGCTCAAGAACGTGCCGAGCGGCTGGGGCTCAATGGCCTGAGCCTGATCGACTATGCCGCCAACACTGGCGCCCGGCGCTTTTACGAACGACACGGCTTCGGGATCATCAAAACCTGCCAGGTCACCCCTCATCCAATGATCCGCGTCACCGGTGAAGCCTATCTTATGCACAGGCCCTAATCCTGCCGCGTGAAAGTGCAAACGGCGGTTATCCACAACCCCATGGATAACCTCTGTCACCCTGCGTACCCCAGCCTACTGAGCTAAAGTTTTCTAGGCGCTGTTTAAGGGTGCAGCACGGTTTCGGGAGCTATCTGACGTTCAGCGCTTACTCATAAAACCTGGTTTTTATGAATGGGTTGAATATGAACGCTTGCGGTCGGGCCCTGATGCTCTTTGCATCGGCTATGTGTCTGTCTTCGGGATTGATGTCTGCCATCCAGACAAAAGCTCCCGCGGCACGTGCCGATGTCGTTGCGGATTTCTATCAGTGGATGGAGTCTGAGCAGGGGCAGAAAGCGTCTTTGGTGCAGCTGAGGCAGCAGTGCGAGAAAGTGCTGGATGCTGCTGAAAACCTCAGTTGCTCTGTGTCGGTTCTAGCCAGAATATTCGAGACCAAAGCCGCAAATCAGCTCCCTGAATATTATCTGGCAATCAAGCGTAAACACGCTCTGGCGATCGAAAGGGATCCAGACCTGAAAGCATTGTTTTCAATGTTCGGCAACGAATCTCTCTCGACCCTGAGAGCCCTCGATGATTTCTCTGTAAAAAGAACCAGGCAGCGGGAAGTGCTTGCGATTCATCCTTATTCCAGTGAGTTTTCCATCGCCGAAGAGGTGCTGCCATTCATTGATGTCAGCGCGGCAAATGGTCATTCCTCACGTTTCATTCTCGATACGGGGGCGCCGCAAACCCGAGTCAACAATGAAACTGCGAAACGGATGGGGGTCAGGCTGTTAACCGACTCGCACTATGCCTACAGCACTTTTTATGGTGAGCGTGACGTGTCTGCCAGGCTCGGGATTCTTGAATCCATAAAAGTAGGCGCAAGCGAATTCAGGAACGTCCTGGTCTTTGTCAGCGATAGGGACAACTTGTTGGGGCTGGATTTGATCAGCAAGCTGGGGCGGCTGAAAATCACCAGGAAAACGCTGGAGCTCAATGCCGCGCCTTCCGGGCGCTGTGACTCGCCGATTATCTACACCCGTATGGATATCAACCAACGACTGGCCATCACCGCTAGGCTGGACAACCGGGTGACGTTGGCGATTGTGGATACCGGGAATATCGATTACCTGACGTCGGCTTCACCGGGCAGTCCGATGAATGTCGTCGCGTCCCTGACCCCTGGCAGCTCGCCCATCAGCGCCGCCTCTCAAGCGCGCTACCAGACCTTCAAAGGCGTATTGACCTTGCCGGGCAATACCATGGCAATTCACTACAAATACTATCCAGGCTTCACCATCCCGCCGTCGTTGGTGCTTGGGCGATACGTGCCTTCGATTCTGCTCGGGTGGCGTGCATTCAAGGACTTTGAATTGCATCTGGATATCGAGTCGGGGCGGTCGTGTTTTAACAAGATCTGACCATTTCAGTTCGCCCCCAATGTGTTTACCCACAATCCCTGTTAGCGCTTCTGTGGATAACATGTTCGCCCCTCGCTACAGCCCATGCAATTCGGGGGCTACAGCCCTTAGATCAAAAAACACTCAGCTTAACCTGCGGTTTTTGAACGACTTTTCCACTGAATGGGTGCATGCGAGAGTAAGGACTTGCCCCCAATCTCTGTTGGCGCTTCTGTGGATAAGATGTTCGCTTACCGCTACGGGCCTTATAAAACGTGCTCTTCAGGTGTTTGGTTAAAAGTTGATCAACTGACCGGTTTTCACGGTTATACCGTCCGCAAACTCAGAAAGTCCGTGGTTATCAGCGGTTTTCCACAGAACCCGCGAAGTTGCCCCCAAAGTCTGTTGGCGCTTCTGTGGATAAGGTGTTTGTCATCCGCCGCAGGCCATGTAGAACGTGGCGTTCATGGTATTGGTTAAAAAATGTTCTATGCCTGCGGAGAACTCTGGTTTTGAATAAGTCACGGATTTTCTTCAGTTTCTGTGGAGAAAGTTTCCAGCACTTGCATAGTTGTCCCCATTTGCTGTGGGTGGCTATGTGGATAACTTGTTCGCCAAACCCCGCAAGCCCCGCCGGCTATAGTGCGCAACGCGATAGCTCAGATTTCGTACAGTTCTAGGTCAATACCTTGACTTCAATCTGTCGCCTGTCTTCACTCCAATGGCACAAGGACAGCCGTCACTTATCCACATCAGGTTCAGGGAGAACACATGATGGATAGCAACCCCCATCGCTCGTCCCCTATTCCCTGTACGTTCCGCGCTTTGCTGGCGACGCCGTTGCCGCGCAAACGCACGCTGCGTCGTTCCGCCAACCAGCGCGCTCGCCTATAGCGCCTGAATCCTGCCCAAACCGTTGTGCTGCCGCCGGGTGCGCCCGAAGGCCAGGTGCCCGTTCGCCCATTGATTGCAGGCAACCTCAGAGTTGCCCGATTTGCCTGAGAGGAACCTACTCATGACACGGATTGCAACGCCCATCAGCGAGATCAAGGAACACTACGACGTGATCGTCATCGGTTCCGGTTATGGCGGCGGCATTGCCGCGTCGCGCCTGTCCCGGGCCGGTAAACGGGTGTGCCTGCTGGAGCGAGGTCGGGAAATCCGCCCTGGCGAGTACCCCAACACCATGCTCGCCGCCACTGAAGAGCTGCAGGTGCACGATCCGGACGGCCACATCGGTTCACGCACCGGGCTGTTCGACTTGCACGTCAATGCCCAACAGAACGTGGTGGTGGGCTGCGGCCTCGGTGGAACGTCGTTGATCAACGCTAACGTCTCCCTGGAACCGGAGCCCGGGGTGTTTGACGACCCGCGCTGGCCGCTGGAAGTACGCGAACACCGTGACACCCTGCTCAGGGACGGTTACGCCCGCGCCCGGGAAATGCTCAAGCCCAATCCCTATCCGAACACTGCGCCGAACCTGCCAAAACTCGACGCCAACAAAAAATCCGCGGATTACCTCAAGCAGGGCGCACATTTCTACAAGCCGCCGATCAACGTGACCTTCGACAAACTGCCAAACAACACCAACCACGTCGGCGTTGAGCAGCTGCCGTGCAATCATTGCGGCGACTGCGTTTCGGGCTGTAACAACAAGGCCAAGAACACCACACTGATGAATTACCTGCCGGACGCCTGGAACCATGGCGCGGAGATTTTCTGTCAGGCCGAGGTGCGGTATCTGGAGCGCGACGGCGATGGCTGGATCGTGCACTTCCAGTACCTGGACAGCGGTCGCGAAAAGTTTTCCGCGCCGACCCTGTTCGTCAAAGCCGACATCGTCGTGGTCTCTGCCGGCACTCTCGGCTCCACCGAAATCCTCCTGCGCTCTCGCGACAAAGGCCTGGCAATGTCCGGCCAGCTTGGCGAGAACATGAGCGGCAACGGCGACATCCTCGGCTTCGGCCACAACTGCGAACAGAGCATCAACGGTATCGGTTTCGGCGCGCATCCGGCCAAGGAACTGCACCCGGTCGGTCCGTGCATTACTTCGATCATCGACATGCGTACCGAAGGCGATTGGCGCAGCCGCATGGTAATCGAAGAAGGTTCGATCCCCGGCGCCCTCGGCCGGCCGATGGTGCCGAGCATGGCCGGGTTCGCCGAGTTGCTTGGCGTGCCGAGCGATGACACGTTCAGCGCCAAGGTGAAGTACAAGGAACGCGAAGTCGAGAGCTTCCTGCGTGGCCCGTACTACGGCGCGCTGCACAACATGCAGACCTACCTGATCATGAGTCACGACAGCGGCAACGGACGCATGCTGCTCGACAGCAAGGACCAACTGCGTATCGACTGGCCGGGTGTCGGCGAGCAGGAAAACGTCAAACTCGGCAACGAACGGTTGCACCAGAGCACCAGGGCGCTGGGCGGGATCTGGGTGGAAAATCCGATCTGGACCAAGTTGCTCAAGCACAGCATCGTCTCGGTACACCCGTTGGGCGGTTGCGTGATGGGCGAGGACGCGGCGCAAGGCGTGGTCAACCACAAGGGGCAGGTGTTCAGTGGTGCCAGCGGCAGCGATGTGTACGCCTCGTTGTATGTGGCCGACGGTGCGGTGATCCCGACGTCGCTGGCGGTCAACCCACTGCTGACCATCTCGGCGGTGAGCGAGCGCAATATGGGACTGCTGGCGGCTGACCGCGGCTGGCACATCGACTACACACTGCCGTCGGCGCCGCGTAAACCATCGGTGCCGCAGACTCTCGGCGTGCAGTTCACCGAAACCATGAAGGGCTATTTCTCCCGGGCCTTCACCGCTGCGCAAAGCACCGACCTGAAAGTCTATGAAGCCGCGGCCAAGCGTGGCGAAGCGGACAATTCACCGATCGACTTCACCCTGACCATCACTGCCGCCGACCTCAATCGTATGATCAAGGAGCCGGAGCATGCCGCAACCCTGGTCGGCACGGTTAACGCTGCGGCGTTGTCGCCTCAGCCGCTGACCGCCAGCAATGGTGTGTTCAACCTGTTCGAGCAGTATCAGCAACAGGTCGGCGTGCGCCACATGAACTACGACATGAAGCTGACCGCCGAGGACGGCAGCGATTATTTCTTCAGTGCCTTCAAAACCGTGCCGGAAGACAATGGCGTGCTGAACATCTGGCACGACACCAGCACCCTCTACATCACTCTGTATCGCGGGCCGGACAAGAGTGGCGAGGTGATCGGCTGCGGGGTGATGCACATCCACCCGACCGATTTCGCCAAACAGATGACCACCATGAAGGTGCTCAACGCCCGCAACGAGCGCGAGCGCATCGACGGTCTGGCGCGCTTCGGCAAGTTCTTCGCCGGCATCCTCTGGGAAAGCTACGGTGGGGTGTTCGCCGGTGACATCTACTTCAACCCCGATGCACCGCCACGGCAAAAACGGCCGCTGGATGCGCCGTCACCGAGCGTGCATTTCTTTTCCACCGAGGATGGCGTCGAGCTAAGGCTGACCCGCTATCAGGGCGGCACAAAAGGCCCGGTGATGCTGGTGCATGGCTTGGGGGTGGGTTCGAACATTTTCTCCACCGACACCATCCAGACCAACCTGCTGGAATACCTGTGCAAGCATGACTACGACGTCTGGTTGCTGGATTTGCGGGTGAGCATTCTGCTACCGGCGAGCAAGCGGGAATGGAACGGCGACCAGATTGCCCAATACGATTTCAAGGCGGCCATCGCTCGGATCCAGCAGGAAACCAAGGCTGACGATGTGCAGTGCGTGGTGCATTGCTACGGCGCGACGACGTTCTTCATGTCGCTGCTGGCCGGGTTGCAGGGCGTGCGTTCGGTGGTCTGCTCGCAGATTGCCGCCGACACCGTGGTCGCCACGGCGACAGGGTTGAAGGCCGGGCTGCACTTGCCGGGGATGCTCGACGCGCTCGGCATCAAATCGCTCACTGCCTACGCCGACAGCAAGGAGAACTGGTTCAACAAACTCTACGACAAAGCCCTCAACGGCTATGCGCGGATCGAAGCCCAGGGTTACTGCACCAACCCGGTGTGCCACCGCATCACCTTCATGTACGCCTCGCTGTACCGCCACGACACCCTCAATGAAACCCTGCACGACAACCTGCACGAGCTGTTTGGTGAGTCGAACATGCACACCTTCGAGCATCTGGCGCTGATTGTGCGCAAGGGGCATCTGGTGGACTTCAAGGGGCATGACGTGTACATGCCGCACTTCGAGCGCTTGAGCATGCCGATTTGCTTCATCAGCGGCGCCGACAACCAATGCTACCTGCCGGAAAGCACGCTCAAGACCTACGAGCGGGTATGCAAGGTCCACGGACCGGAGCGCTACAGCCGGCATGTGGTGCCGGGTTACGGCCACATCGACTGCATGTTCGGCAAGAACGCGGTGGTGGATGTGTACCCGATCATCCTTGAACACCTGGAGAAAACAGCTCTCGGCTGACTCGAGACCGAGTCGACTGCTTCGCGGGCAAGCCCGCTCCCACAAGGTGACTGCACTCCTGTGTGGGAGCGGCGTGCTCGCCAAAGCTGAGTACCAGGCACCGCACGATGTGAGTCTTGCACAAGGAAAAGGATGATATGGACACCTGCATCCGCTGGTTTCAACGCTTCATCTGGCTAGGCATTTTAATGAACATGGTGTTCGCAATCCCGGCGCTGTTTGCGCCGGCATTGCTGACCTCGATGCTCGGTATGCCGCCGCAACTCTCCGACCCGTGGCTGGAAAATGCCGGCATGCTGCTGGTGGGGATCAGCCTGTTCTACATGCCATCAGGCTTCAACGCACCGCGCTATGTTGTGCATTCGTGGCTGTGCGTGTTGTCGCGATTGGTCGCCGTGGCGTTCTGGATCTACCTGATCAACACCAGCAACCAGGCCCAGGTATTCGTGCCGATGCTGCTGGGCGATCTGAGCATGTTTCTGATCCTCGGGATTCTGCTGTACCTGGGCAGCGCTCCGGCCAATCGACCCTGGGCGTTGCTTCGCGACGGCTGGCGCGAGTGGTGTGCAGCCTGGGCGCGACGCTGGCAGCAGCACAGCTTCAAGGTCGCCACGCTGATCGTGGTGCTGGCGCTGGGGTTCATCGGTTACCAGACCTGGTATCAGATGCTGCGGGTGGTGCCGGCCGAGCAATTTGCCTCCGACGAAGACCACTACAAGTACGCCGCCATTGGCCTCGGTATTGAGGCGCGGATCCCGTATTACCTGTTCGCCGTGCTGCCGCAAATGTGCCCGGAAAAATTGCCGAAGCCCGGCGGCTACGAAGTGTTCGGTTTCCTCTACGAAAACGGCAAGGATCTGCCGATCGGCATGGCCAAACGACAAATCGGCTACCCGACCGTGGAGCCCAACTGCGCGCTGTGCCACACCGGCTCCTACCGCGCCAATGCCAGCGACGTCGCCACTGCGGTGGCCAGTGCGCCGGCCAACACCCTGCAACTGCAAGCCTTCCAGTGGTTCGCCTACGATTGCGCCAGCGACCCGAAATTCACCACCGATGCGGTGATGGCGGCGATCAACAGCAAGTTCCAGCTCGGATTTTTCGAGCGGTTGTACAACCGCTACCTGATCATCCCGATGGCCACGAGCGCGCTGATCAAGCAGAAACAGGCCTATGCCTGGCAACAATTGCGCGCACCGCAAGGGCCGGGTCGCACCGACACCTTCAACCCGACGAAAATGGTGGTATTCGGCTTCCCGGATGACTCGACCATCGGCACCGTCGACTTGCCACAAGTCTGGAACCAGAAACCCCGGGAGTCGCTGTACCTGCACTGGGACGGCAATAACAACGACATCCACGAGCGCAACTATGCGGCGGCCATGGCCGTGGGCGCGACGCCGGAGTCGGTGCTGCCGGCCAGTTTCAACCGGGTGACCAACTGGCTGCTGGGCCACAAGGCACCGGCCTGGCCGTTCGCGCTGGATCAGGCCAAGGTCGCCCGGGGCAAGCCGGTCTGGGAAAACAACTGCGCCGGTTGCCATGATTTCGGCCGCACCGACACCGGTCAGGTCACCACCAACATTGATGAACTGGGTACCGATCCCCATCGGTTGAATTCGTTCACCACTGGTCTGGTGACGGCGTTCCACGGCTTCAAGAAATCGCCGTTCGATTTTGGCGCCTACCGCAAGACCCAGAGCTACAGCAACACGCCCACTGACGGCATCTGGTTACGCGCACCGTACTTGCACAACGGTTCGGTGCCGACACTGTGGGATTTGCTGCAACCACCGCAACTACGGCCGCAGGTGTTCTTCACCGGCTCCGACATTTACGACCAGGACAAGGTTGGTTTCGTCACCAGTGGCGAGCAAGTGAAAGCCTCGGCGGACTTCAAATACGACACTCGTCTGGAGGGCAACCACAACGGTGGCCATCTGTACGGCACGCAACTGTCGGAACTCGATAAGCGGGCGCTCATTGAGTTCATGAAAACCCTGTGAAACCACTACGGATGGAGGAGTGCCAACATGTCATTAGCTGCTCATTGGGAACATGAATACGACAAGGTCAAGCTGCGCCTGCACGGTTTGTTCGCACGGGTGGAAATAGCCTGGATGAAGCTCATCAGCGAGCTCGAACCTGAGGAGTTCCAGGCGATCATCGCGCTGCTGCAGCGGGGTCATGATCAGGCGCAGTACGTGCTCAAGCACGGCGAGTTGCCGGACGATCAGCCGAGCGTGCCGTGGGAGTTGGCCCACGGTTTGTCGATCCTGCGCATCGGTAACGCCAGCCCGTTGCCGCAATCGGTGGATGAGTTGCAAACCCGGGTGCTGAAGGACGGCAGTCTGCTCGGTTGCCGCAAATGGGAACTGCTCGATCTTTTATGGAGCGAGGCGCTGTTGAAGTGGATCGAAAACCTGCGCCATCACGCGCCGTTCGCCACCGACCCGGCACTGGTGAAAATGGAACGCGACGTGACCCTGGCGATCGCCGGCGACTGGGGCACCGGGCCATTCGACAGCCATGCCCCGGCGGTGGCGGTGGCCAATCAGATGCAACTGGCCCGGGCCAATTTCACCATTCACCTGGGGGATGTGTATTACGCCGGCACCCGTTCCCAGGAAGACGCGGACATGGCCGGTTGGCCGATGGGCACGCAGGGTTCGTTCACGCTCAATTCCAACCACGAGATGTACAGCGGCGCCCACGGCTATTTCAAGGAACTGGCCAAGCGTTTTCCGGTGCAGCAGGGCACCAGTTACTTCGCACTGTACAACGACGACTGGCTGGTGATCGGCCTCGACTCGGCGTATGCCTCGGACGCCATGAACCTGTACATGGATGGCACCCTGAACCAACCGCAGATCGACTGGATGAAAAGCCTGCCCAAGCGCAAGAAACTGATGGTGCTCAGTCATCATCAGGGCTTTGACATCTCGGGGCACAACAAGACCGCGCTGTATCAACCGGTGTGCGACGCCCTGGGGCGCGAGCCGGACTACTGGTATTGGGGACATTTGCATAATGGCATCTGCTACGCCGCCCAGGGCGGGTTGCACGCACGTTGCGCCGGGCATGGGGCGATTCCCTACGGCAATGCCAGTGAACTGGATGGGCATTCGCGGGTGTTGTGGTCGGAAACCCAAAATGCGCGGGATAAGGAGTACCCGTTACGGGTGCTGAATGGTTATGTGAAGGTGCGGCTGGTGGGGGAGAACATCGAAGAGACGTTTATTGGCGAGGATGGGTCGGTGCGGTGGTCTTCAAGTTGATTGAGTGAATGGGAGACCGCTTTCGCGAGCAAGCCCGCTCCCACAGGTTTTGTGAGCGACACAAATCACTGTGGGAGCGGGCTTGCTCGCGAAGCTTTTGCTCTTGATCAGCCGCTGACCGGAACCCCTTTGAGGTACGGCGCAGGCTCGGCCCCAAGATTGCTCAGCAGACGCTCGCTGTACCAGTCCACGAAGTTGACCACGCCAAACTCATAGGTCTTGGAGTACGGGCCAGGCTGGTAGGCGGTGGAGTTGATGCCGCGCTGGTTCTCTTCGGCCAGGCGACGGTCCTGGTCGTTGGTGGCGTCCCAGACCTGGCGCATGCGCTCCACGTCGTAGTCCACGCCTTCGACCGCGTCCTTGTGCACGATCCACTTGGTGGTGACCATGGTTTCCTGGGCGCTGATCGGCCACACGGTGAACACAATGATGTGGTCGCCCATGCAGTGGTTCCAGGAGTGCGGCAGGTGCAGGATGCGCATCGAGCCCAGGTCCGGGTTCTTGATGCGGCCCATCAGCTTGGCGCAGCCCTGTTTGCCATCCATGGTCATCGATACGGTGCCCTTGAGCAGCGGCATGCGCACGATGCGGTTACGCAGGCCGAAGCTGGCGTGGGCGTAAGGGATCTTCTCGGCTTCCCAGGCTGCGGCGGACGCGGCAACGTGATCCTTGAACGCCTGGTCGGCGCGCGGGTCGGTGACGTCGTCCCATTCCAGCAGGGTTTTCAGCAGTTCCGGGTGCGACGCGTTGCAGTGGTAGCACTCGCGGTTGTTTTCCAGCACAAGCTTCCAGTTGGCCTTTTCCATCAAGGTGGTTTGCACCGCCACCTTGGTGTTTTCCATGTCGTACGGTTCCATGTAATGGTTGAGCGTCGACAGGAAGTCATCGATGGCCGGCGGGTTCTCTGCCAGGCTGATGAAGATGTAGCCGCCGGCGGTCTTCACGTTCACCGGTTTGAGGCCGTACTGATTCATGTCGAAGTCGGCACCCATTTCGGTGCCGGCGAACAGCAGGCGACCGTCGAGTTCGTAGGTCCACTGGTGGTAGTGGCAAACCAGCTTGGCGACCTTGCCCTTGTCGCTGGTGCACAGGCGCGAGCCACGGTGGCGGCAGACGTTATGGAACGCGTGCACCACGCCTTCGGCACCACGGATGACGATGATCGGGTTCTTGCCGATCTGCAGGGTCAGGTAGTTGCCCTTGGTGGGGATCTCGCAGGTCATGCCGGCGATCAGCCACTCTTTCTGAAAGATTTCCTGCATGTCGATATCAAACAGGCGGTCGTCGGAGTAAAACGGCTGCGGCAGCGAGAACGTGCGCTCACGCTCTTGCAGCATTTGTGCGGTGGCCTTGCGTGCGGGTTCCAGCGGATCGCCCAGGCTCAGGGTAGTAGTGACGTCCATCGTTTAATCCTCAAGGCCATCTGCGTGGCCGGCGAAAGTGGCTAATCAGGTGTGCTGTTCAGGGTTGCTACGCAAGGTGTAAAGGTTATGTCTTGGTATGGGGCGAGTGTGGGGCCGGCGCCGGCCAGAACCTTATCCATGGGCGACATGGTGCAATCTGTTCCCGACGCGCAAGCCCCGGCAGTTGTGGGCTGGTCGCGATAAGCATGTCAATGTCGCAGATAGGTAAATGGGTGGTTCGCGCTATACGCAGAATCGCCAACATGAAGGCCGACAGTCGGCCGTGGAGATCAGCATGTCCAATAACTTCCTGAACCCGGTAACCACCCAGACCTGGGCCAATGGTCGACACATCGTCCGTTGCGTCAAAGTCATCCAGGAAACCTGGGATGTGCGCACCTTTTGCTTCATGGCCGATCAGCCGATCATGTTCTTCTTCAAACCGGGGCAGTTTGTCACCCTGGAGCTGGAGATTGAAGGCCAGCCGATCATGCGTTCGTACACTATTTCCAGCTCGCCTTCGGTGCCTTACAGCTTTTCGGTGACGATCAAGCGGGTTCCGGGCGGCAAGGTCTCGAACTGGTTGCACGACACCCTGCATGAAGGCTACGAGCTGGCGGTGCACGGCCCGGTGGGGCTGTTCAACGCCATTGATTTCCCAAACCCGAAAGTGCTGTACCTCAGCGGCGGCGTGGGGATCACACCGTGCATGTCCATGGCACGCTGGTTCTTCGACACCAACGGCAACGTTGACATGGCGTTCATCCATAGCGCCCGCTCGCCCAAGGACATCATTTATCACCGCGAGCTGGAACATATGGCGGCGCGGATCGAAAACTTCAACCTGCACCTGATTTGCGAGAAACACGGTTTCGGTGAGCCATGGGCCGGTTACCGTGGTTATCTGAACCACAAGATGCTCGAACTGATGGTTCCGGACTTCCTTGAGCGCGAAGTGTTCTGCTGCGGCCCGACGCCGTATATGAACGCGGTCAAGCGCCTACTGGAAAACGCCGGCTTCAACATGAAGCACTACCACGAGGAATCCTTTGGCGCCACGCCGCCAGAGGCGATCGCCGATGCCGTGGAAAATGCCGAACAGGCTGCCGAGGCACCGGAAATCGATGCGGCGGATTTGCACGAGGTGCAGTTCACCGCCTCCGGCAAGAGCATCCGCGTGGCCCCGGGCGAAACCGTGCATGCGGCGGCGGCCAAGGTTGGCCTGATGATTCCGAAAGCCTGCGGCATGGGCATCTGCGGCACCTGCAAGGTGATGAAGCTGGGCGGCGAGGTGGAAATGGAACACAACGGCGGGATCACCGAGGAAGACGAAGCCGAAGGGTTCATCCTGTCGTGCTGCAGCGTGCCGAAGGGCGACGTGCGCATCGAGTACTGATTCACATCGTAGAACCTGTGGGAGCGGGCTTGCTCGCGAAGGCGGTGTGTCATTCAACATCAATGTTGACTGATCCGACGCTTTCGCGAGCAAGCCCGCTCCCACAATGGTCGCTGTTTCAATCTACAAACAAGTCGGGCATCAGTGCTGCATCGCTGTCCGGCGCAAACCGATAGTGCTCGAACTCAGTCACACCGCTTTCTCGCAGTATTTCCTCATCGATCAACAACCGTCCGGTCAAGCTGCGGTTTGCGCTGCTCAGAATCACATGCGCCGCATCGGCCATGATCGCAGGCGTGCGCGCATGCTTGAATGACTCGCGCGACCCCAACTGAAACTCGATGGCTGCAGTGGCAATCATGGTCTGTGGCCACAGCGAGTTGACGCTGATGCCGTAGTTCTTGAATTCCTCGCTCATGCCCAGGGTCAGCATGCTCATGCCGTACTTGGTGACGGTGTACGGGCTGTATTGGGCAAACCATTTGGTGGCCAGGTTCAGCGGCGGGGAAAGATTGAGGATATGGCCGCCGGACTTCTTCAGATAGGGCAGCGCAGCCTGGCTGCACAGCAATACGGCACGGGTGTTGATCTGGTGCATCAAGTCAAAACGCTTGAGTTCGAGGTGCTGGACTCCGGTCAGCTTGATCGCCCCGGCGTTGTTGATCAGCGCATCGATACTGCCGAAATGTTCGTTGGCCCGGGCCAGCGCTTCACGTACGGCATCCTCTTCACGCACATCCACCTGCAAGGCCAGCGCCTTGCCGCCTGCGGCTTCCACTTCCCGGGCCACGCTGAAAATCGTGCCCGGCAGCTTGGGGTGGGGGTCGGCACTTTTGGCGGCGATCACTATGTTGGCCCCATCGCGTGCGGCCCGCAGCGCAATCTCGCGGCCGATGCCACGGCTGGCGCCGGTGATGAACAGGGTTTTGCCTTGCAATGACATGCTGACGCTCCTGATTGTTGTTATGTGAGCGGGTCGGCTCGACAAACAATGTAGACGAAGTCTTCAGGTGCGAACGATGAGGGGCGACTGGATTGGCTTCTGTGGGAGCGGGCTTGCTCGCGAATACGGTGGGTCAGTTACCGCAGATGCTGAATGTACTACCGCTTTCGCGAGCAAGCCCGCTCCCACAGGGGATCGGTGTAAACCAGAGTTTTAGTGGGACATCACTTCACGAATGTCTTTCGCCAATTCCCGCACACGCTCTTCCTCGGTATCCCACGAGCACATGAAGCGTGCGCCGCCGTTGCCGATGAAGGTATAGAAACGCCAGCCCCTGGCGGTCAGCGCGGCGATGGCCGGTTCCGACAGTTGCAGGAACACGCCGTTGGCTTGCACCGGGAACATCAGCTCCACCCCCGGAATGTCGCTGACCAGTTCGGCCAGCAATTGCGCGCAGTGGTTGGCGTGGCGGGCGTATTTGAGCCAGGCGTCGTTTTCCAGGATTCCGACCCACGGCGCCGACAGGAAGCGCATTTTCGACGCCAGCTGCCCGGCCTGTTTGCAGCGGTAATCGAAGTCTTCGGCCAGTTTGTGGTTGAAAAACAGGATCGCTTCGCCCACCGCCATGCCGTTCTTGGTGCCGCCGAAGCACAACACGTCGACGCCGGCCTTCCAGGTCAGGTCAGCCGGGGAACAGCCGAGGAACGCACAGGCGTTGGAGAACCGTGCACCGTCCATGTGCAGGTTCAGGCCCAGTTCCTTGCAGGTGGCGCTGATGGCGCGGATTTCGTCCGGGGTGTAGACGCTGCCGACTTCGGTGGCCTGGGTCAGGGTGACGACGCGGGGTTTCGGGTAATGGATGTCCTGGCGCTTGAGCGCGACCTCGCGGATCGATTCCGGGGTCAACTTGCCGTTTTCAGTGCGCGCGATCAGCAGTTTGGAACCGTTGGAGAAGAATTCCGGGGCGCCGCATTCGTCGGTTTCGACGTGGGCGGTTTCCGAGCAGATCACGCTGTGGTAACTCTGGCACAGCGACGACAGCGCCAGCGAGTTGGCGGCGGTGCCGTTGAAGGCGAAAAACACTTCGCAGTCGGTTTCAAACAGTTTGCGGAAATCGTCGGAGGCGCGTGCGGTCCACTCGTCGTCGCCGTATGCGCGCTGGTGGCCGTGGTTGGCCTGTTCCATGGCGGCCCAGGCTTCAGGGCAGATGCCGGAATAGTTGTCGCTGGCGAATTGTTGGCTCTTGTCGGTCATGGCCTGCTTCCGTGGTCGAGATGCCTATGGTGAAGCGTCCCGTGGTCAATGAGGGTGCGCACTGTACCCAAGATCGTCAGGTGGAGCGCACAGGATGTCGCTGTTTGGAAAATACAGTGTCGAAGGGCAATTATGCACGTGACAACGCAGGAGATCATGCACAAGGCCATGCACTTAAAGCAGCGCGACGGTGCACTGGATCTGCTCAAGTGGCTGGCGCTTTTGAGCATGGTGCTCGATCACCTGCGATATGTCGGTTATTCCGCCGATCTGTTGTATGTGCCGGGGCGCCTGGCGTTTGCGTGGTTCTGCCTGGCGATGGCGGCCAACCTGGCGCGCGTGCGGGCTCCGACGACCGGCGGCCAGTGGCGCTATCTGGGTTGGTTGTTGCTGTTTAGCGCGGTGAGTGAAATTCCCTACCGGATGTACATTCCTGATCCCGACACCTTGAACGTGCTGCCCACCCTTGCCCTGGGTCTGCTGGTGGTTCGTGGCTGGCAGCAGCCGGTGCTTGCATCACGACTGCTGGCGGCGGGCGCGTTGCTGCTGGCGGCGTTGTTCTCCCAGCGATTGATGTTCGGTTTCTTTGGCGTCCTGTTGCCGCTGGCGATACTGCTGGTGATCCGCCGTCCCTGGTATTTCGCGCTGTTGCCGGGGTTGGTCTGTCTTGCGGCCAATCAATGGCAGGTGCTGTATTACTCCGTTCGGTTGGGCAATCAGGTGGCGATGGCGGCAGTTGCCACTTGTCTGATTGCGCCATGGCTCGGGCTGTTCTTGTTGCGACATGTAAAAGGCGTAAAAGCACCACCGATGCGGCGTTGGGCGTATGGGCTGTATCCCGTGCATTTCCTCGTTTTGCTAGCGCTACGTCAGGCTCTCGCCTAACCCCTGTGGGAGCGGGCTTGCTCGCGAAGCAGGCGCCTCGGTGTCTCAGACAGACCGCGTCATCGTTCTTCGCGAGCAAGCCCGCTCCCACAGGGGGTTGCGTTGATCCATTTCCCGCCATGTCGTAAACGCACCTTTGCGTGGCGTCCATAGGCATTTGACCACTCGACGCCGGTCATACCATCGCTATCAAAGGGCACTGCCGAAAAGCCAGTGCCTCACCGAGACGAATGGCGCACCGCCGCCGCTGGGAGAGACGCGATGTTCAGCAAGCAAGACCAGATCCAGGGTTACGACGATGCACTGCTGGCGGCTATGAATGCCGAAGAGCAACGTCAGGAAGATCACATCGAGCTGATCGCGTCGGAGAACTACACCAGCAAGCGTGTCATGGAAGCGCAAGGCAGCGGCCTGACCAACAAATACGCCGAAGGTTATCCGGGCAAGCGCTACTACGGCGGTTGCGAACACGTCGACAAGGTTGAAGCCCTGGCCATCGAGCGCGCCAAGCAACTGTTCGGCGCCGATTACGCCAACGTGCAGCCGCACTCCGGCTCCTCGGCCAACAGCGCCGTGTACCTGGCCCTGCTGCAAGCCGGCGACACCATCCTCGGCATGAGCCTGGCCCACGGTGGTCACCTGACCCACGGCGCCAAAGTGTCGTCCTCGGGCAAGCTGTACAACGCCGTGCAGTACGGTATCGACACCAAGACCGGCCTGATCGACTACGACGAAGTCGAGCGCCTGGCTGTCGAGTGCAAGCCGAAGATGATCGTTGCCGGTTTCTCGGCCTACTCCAAGACCCTCGACTTCCCGCGCTTCCGCCAGATCGCCGACAAGGTCGGTGCGCTGCTGTTCGTCGACATGGCCCACGTCGCCGGTCTGGTCGCTGCCGGCCTGTACCCGAACCCGCTGCCTTACGCCGATGTGGTCACCACCACCACCCACAAGACCCTGCGCGGTCCGCGTGGCGGCCTGATCCTGGCCAAGTCCAACGAAGAAATCGAGAAGAAGCTCAACGCGGCAGTTTTCCCGGGTGCCCAGGGCGGCCCGCTGATGCACGTGATCGCCGGTAAGGCGGTGTGCTTCAAGGAAGCGCTGGAGCCAGGCTTCAAGGCTTATCAGCAACAAGTGATTGATAACGCCCAGGCCATGGCCGGCGTATTTATCAAACGCGGCTACGATGTAGTGTCCGGCGGTACCGACAACCACCTGTTCCTGGTCAGCCTGATCCGTCAGGGCCTGACCGGCAAGGACGCGGATGCAGCACTCGGTCGCGCCCACATCACTGTGAACAAGAACGCTGTCCCGAACGATCCACAGTCGCCGTTCGTCACCTCCGGCCTGCGCATCGGCACCCCGGCGGTGACCACTCGCGGCTTCAAGGTGACCCAGTGCGTCACGCTGGCCGGCTGGATCTGCGACATCCTCGACAACCTCGGCGATGCCGATGTCGAGGCCAATGTCGCGCAGCAAGTGGCAGCCCTGTGCGCGGACTTCCCGGTTTATCGCTGAGTGCGGTTTTGGAGTAAATGACTATGCAACGCTACTCGGGCTTCGGCCTCTTCAAACACTCTCTCAGCCATCATGAAAACTGGCAGAAAATGTGGCGCACGCCGACCCCTAAAAAGGTCTACGACGTGGTCATCGTCGGCGGTGGCGGGCATGGTCTCGCCACGGCCTACTACCTGGCCAAGGAACACGGCATCACCAACGTGGCCGTGGTCGAGAAAGGCTGGCTGGGCGGCGGTAACACCGCGCGCAACACCACCATCGTGCGTTCCAACTACCTGTGGGACGAGTCGGCGCACCTGTACGAACACGCGATGAAGCTGTGGGAAGGCCTGTCCCAGGACCTCAACTACAACGTGATGTTCTCCCAGCGCGGCGTCTACAACCTGTGTCACACCCTGCAGGACATCCGTGATTCCGAGCGTCGGGTCAGCGCCAACCGCCTCAACGGCGTGGATGGTGAACTGCTCGATGCCAAGCAAGTGGCCGACGAGATTCCGTACCTCGACTGCTCCAAGAACACTCGCTACCCGGTGATGGGCGCGACCGTCCAGCGTCGCGGCGGCGTGGCCCGTCACGATGCCGTGGCCTGGGGCTTTGCCCGGGCCGCCGATGCCCTCGGCGTGGACCTGATCCAGCAGACCGAAGTGATCGGTTTCCGCAAGGAAAACGGCGTGTGCATCGGCGTTGAAACCAACAAGGGCTTCATCGGCGCCAAGCGCGTCGGCGTGGTCACTGCCGGTAACTCCGGGCACATGGCCAAGCTCGCCGGTTTCCGCCTGCCGATCGAATCCCACCCGCTGCAAGCGCTGGTGTCCGAGCCGATCAAGCCGATTATCGACAGCGTGATCATGTCCAACGCCGTGCACGGCTACATCAGCCAGTCCGACAAGGGCGACCTGGTGATCGGCGCCGGTATCGACGGCTACAACGGCTACGGCCAGCGTGGTTCGTACCCGGTGATCGAGCACACCATCCAGGCCATCGTCGAGATGTTCCCGGTGCTGTCGCGAGTACGCATGAACCGTCAGTGGGGCGGCATCGTCGACACCACGCCGGATGCCTGCCCGATCATTTCGAAAACCCCGGTACCGAACATGTTCTTCAACTGCGGTTGGGGCACCGGTGGCTTCAAGGCTACACCTGGCTCGGGCAACGTGTTTGCCGCAAGCCTGGCCAAGGGTGAAATGCACCCGTTGGCCGCACCTTTCTCCATCGACCGTTTCCACAACGGTGCGTTGATCGATGAACACGGCGCTGCTGCGGTCGCCCACTAACAGGAGAAATCCCCATGTTGCATATCTTCTGTCCTCACTGCGGCGAACTGCGCTCCGAAGAGGAATTCCATGCATCCGGCCAGGCGCACATCCCGCGCCCACTGGATCCGAACAGCTGCACCGACGAGGAGTGGGGCGACTACATGTTCTTCCGCGACAACCCGCGCGGTCTGCACCACGAGCTGTGGGATCACGTCGCCGGTTGCCGCCAGTACTTCAACGTCACCCGCGACACCGTGACCTACGAGATTCTCGAAACCTACAAGATCGGCACCAAGCCACAATTTACCGACAAGACCGATAGCCCGAAAGCGGCCAACACGGCTCTGGGAGAGAAGGTATGAGCCAGATCAATCGCCTGTCCAACGGCGGACGGATCAACCGCAACAAAGTCTTGACCTTCACCTTCAACGGCCAGAACTACAAAGGCTTCGAAGGCGATTCCCTGGCCGCTGCACTGCTGGCCAACGGCGTTGACATCATCGGTCGCAGCTTCAAGTATTCCCGTCCGCGCGGCATCTTCGCCGCCGGTGCCGAAGAGCCGAACGCGGTGCTGCAGATCGGCGCCACCGAAGCCACGCAGATCCCGAACGTGCGCGCCACGCAACAGGCGCTGTATCAAGGTTTGGTCGCCACCAGCACCAACGGCTGGCCGAGCGTGAACAACGACATGATGGGGATTCTCGGCAAGGTCGGCGGCAAGCTGATGCCACCGGGTTTCTACTACAAAACCTTCATGTACCCGCAATCGTTCTGGATGACTTACGAGAAGTACATCCGCAAGGCTGCCGGCCTTGGCCGCTCGCCGACCGAGAACGATCCGGACACCTACGACTACATGAACCAGCACTGCGACGTGCTGATCGTTGGCGCTGGCCCTGCCGGCCTGGCCGCTGCATTGGCGGCTGCACGCAGCGGCGCCCGTGTGATCCTCGCCGATGAACAGGAAGAGTTCGGCGGCAGCCTGCTCGATTCCCGCGAAAGCCTCGACGGCAAACCGGCGATGGAGTGGGTGGCCAGCGTCATCGACGAATTGAAGAACACCCCTGACGTGCTGCTGTTGCCGCGCGCCACCGTCAATGGCTATCACGACCACAACTTCCTGACCATTCACGAGCGCCTGACCGATCACCTCGGCGACCGCGCCCCGATTGGCCAGGTGCGTCAGCGCATCCACCGGGTTCGTGCCAAGCGTGTGGTGCTGGCGACCGGCGCTCACGAGCGTCCACTGGTCTACGGCAACAACGATGTACCGGGCAACATGCTCGCCGGCGCCATCTCGACCTACGTGCGTCGTTACGGCGTGGCACCGGGCAAGAAGCTGGTCTTGAGCACCAACAACGACCACGCCTACCGCGTTGCCCTGGATTGGCTCGATGCCAGCCTGCAAGTGGTGGCCATCGCCGACGCCCGCAGCAACCCGCGTGGTGCGCTGGTGGAAGAGGCCCGCGCCAAAGGCATCCGCATCCTCACCGGCAGCGCCGTAATCGAGGCCCGTGGCAGCAAGCGCGTGACCGCTGCCCGTGTGGCCGCCATTGATGTCAAAGCCCACACCGTGACCAGCCCAGGCGAATGGCTTGAATGCGACGTGGTGGCCAGCTCCGGTGGCTACAGCCCGGTGGTTCACCTGGCTTCGCACCTGGGTGGCAAGCCGATCTGGCGCGAAGACATCCTCGGTTTCGTACCGGGCGAAGCACCGCAGAAACGCGTGTGCGTCGGTGGCATCAACGGCGTCTATGGTCTTGGCGATTCCCTGGCCGATGGTTTTGAAGGTGGTGTGCGCGCCGCCGCCGAAGCCGGCTTCCAATCGGTCGAAGGCGTGCTGCCGAAAGCCCTGAGCCGTCTCGAAGAGCCGACCCTGGCGCTGTTCCAGGTACCGCACGAAAAGAACACCGCACGGGCGCCGAAGCAATTCGTCGACCTGCAAAACGACGTCACCGCTGCCGCCATCGAACTGGCGACTCGCGAAGGCTTCGAATCGGTCGAGCACGTCAAGCGCTACACCGCGCTGGGCTTCGGCACCGATCAGGGCAAGCTCGGCAACGTCAACGGCCTGGCCATCGCCGCCCGCTCGCTGAACGTGACCATCCCGCAGATGGGCACCACCATGTTCCGCCCGAACTACACGCCGGTGACTTTCGGCGCCGTGGCCGGTCGTCACTGTGGGCACATCTTCGAGCCGGTGCGTTACACCGCGCTGCATCAATGGCACCTGAAAAACGGCGCCGAGTTCGAAGATGTCGGCCAGTGGAAACGTCCTTGGTACTTCCCGAAATCCGGTGAAGACCTGCATGCCGCGGTGAAGCGCGAATGCAAAGCCGTGCGCGACAGCGTCGGCCTGCTCGATGCTTCGACCCTGGGCAAGATCGATATCCAGGGCCCGGATGCGCGCGAGTTCCTCAACCGCGTCTACACCAACGCCTGGACCAAGCTCGACGTGGGCAAGGCGCGTTACGGCCTGATGTGCAAAGAAGACGGCATGGTGTTCGACGACGGCGTGACGGCTTGCCTGGCCGACAACCATTTCGTGATGACCACCACCACCGGCGGCGCGGCACGCGTGCTGCAGTGGCTGGAGCTGTACCACCAGACCGAATGGCCGGACATGAAGGTGTACTTCACCTCCGTCACCGACCACTGGGCAACCATGACCCTGTCCGGGCCAAACAGCCGCAAGCTGCTCAGCGAAGTCACCGACATCGACTTGAGCAGCGAAGCCTTCCCGTTCATGACCTGGAAAGAAGGTCTGGTCGGCGGTGTACCGGCGCGGGTGTTCCGGATTTCGTTTACCGGTGAGCTGTCTTACGAAGTCAACGTGCAAGCCGACTACGCCATGGGCGTACTGGAAAAAATCGTCGACGCCGGCAAGAAGTACAACCTGACGCCGTACGGCACTGAAACCATGCACGTGCTGCGGGCCGAGAAGGGCTTCATCATCGTCGGTCAGGACACTGACAGCTCGATGACCCCGGACGACCTGAATATGGGCTGGTGTGTCGGTCGCACCAAACCGTTCTCGTGGATCGGCTGGCGTGGCATGAACCGCGAAGACTGTGTGCGTGATCAGCGCAAGCAACTGGTTGGCCTGAAACCGATCGATCCGACCAAATGGCTGCCGGAAGGTGCGCAACTGGTGTTCAACACCAAGCAAGCCATCCCGATGACCATGGTGGGTCACGTGACTTCCAGTTACCTGCACAACTCCCTGGGCTATTCGTTTGCCATGGGCGTGGTCAAGGGCGGGTTGCAGCGGATGGGCGAGCGAGTGTTCGCACCGCTGGCCGATGGCAGCGTGATCGAGGCGGAAATCGTTTCTTCGGTGTTCTTCGATCCGAAGGGTGAACGCCAGAACGTTTGATGGCTTCAAGACTTGTGAGTGGGCAATGACACTGAGTCGGCCCATTCGCGAGCAAGCCCGCTCCCACAGGGGAATGCGGTCGAATGTGGGAGCGGGCTTGCTCGCGAAGGCGGCGGAACAGCCACCACAAGGGCCGGAACCAACAGAATTCAGAACAGGTGCTTTATGACCGCAGCCAATGTTTACCAACAACGCCCAACCTCCGGGGCCAAGGCCGAGTCGTCGTTGCATCATGCCGACCTCGCCAGCCTGGTGGGCAAGGGCCGCAAGAACGCCGGCGTGACCGTGCGTGAGAAGAAACTCCTCGGTCACCTGACCATTCGTGGCGATGGCCACGATGCCGCGTTTGCCGCGGGCGTGCACAAGGCTCTGGGCATTGAATTGCCGGGCGCGCTGAGCGTTATCGTCAAAGGCGAGACCAGTTTGCAATGGATGGGGCCGGATGAGTGGCTGCTGATCGTGCCGACCGGTGAAGAGTTCGCCGCCGAGCAAAAACTGCGCAAAGCACTGGGCGATTTGCACATTGCAATCGTCAACGTCAGTGGCGGCCAGCAACTCCTCGAACTGAGCGGCCCGAACGTGCGCCAGGTGCTGATGAAGTCCACCAGCTATGACGTTCACCCGAACAACTTCCCGGTGGGTAAAGCTGTCGGCACGGTGTTCGCCAAGTCGCAACTGATGATCCGTCACACCGCCGAAGACACCTGGGAACTGCTGATTCGCCGCAGCTTCTCGGATTACTGGTGGTTGTGGTTGCAGGATGCGTCCGCCGAATACGGCCTCAGCGTCCAGGCCTGAATCCCTGTAGCAGCTGCCGTAGGCTGCGTTCGGCGACGAAGTCGTCGTCGAACTTGCGACAGCGTTCTTTCAGACTGATCCGGGATTCAGGTTTTACGACGGCTTCGCCGCCGAACGCAGCCTTCGGCAGCTGCTACACAAAGCGGCGTTGCTGCTACTTTCGAACAGGAGTCACGCATTATGAGCCGCGCCCCAGACACATGGATTCTGACTGCCGACTGCCCCAGTGTGCTCGGCACCGTGGACGCGGTGACCCGCTTTCTGTTCGAGCAGGGCTGCTACGTCACTGAACACCATTCCTTCGATGACCGGCTCTCGGGTCGTTTTTTCATTCGTGTGGAATTCCGCCAGCCTGATGGCTTCGACGAACAGTCGTTCCGCGCGGGTCTGGCCGAGCGTGGCGAAGCCTTCGGCATGATTTCCGAACTGACCGCGCCGAACTACCGGCCGAAAGTGGTGATCATGGTCTCCAAGGCCGATCACTGCCTCAACGACTTGCTCTATCGCCAACGCATAGGCCAGTTGTCGATGGACGTCGCCGCCGTGGTCTCCAACCACCCGGACCTCAAGCCACTGGCCGACTGGCACCAGATTCCGTACTACCACTTCCCGCTGGATCCGAACGACAAGCCGTCCCAGGAACGTCAGGTATGGCAGGTCATTGAAGAGTCCGGTGCGGAACTGGTGATTCTTGCGCGCTACATGCAAGTGCTGTCGCCGGAGTTGTGCCGCAAGCTCGATGGCAAGGCGATCAACATCCACCACTCCCTGCTGCCCGGGTTCAAGGGCGCCAAGCCCTATCACCAGGCCTACAACAAGGGCGTGAAACTGGTCGGTGCCACTGCGCATTACATCAACAACGACCTGGATGAAGGTCCGATCATTGCCCAGGGTGTGGAAGCGGTGGACCACAGCCATTATCCGGAAGACCTGATCGCCAAGGGGCGGGATATCGAAGGGCTGACGCTGGCCCGGGCCGTTGGATATCACATCGAAAGAAGAGTGTTTTTGAACGCGAACAGAACGGTCGTTCTCTAGATCGCCATCGCGAGCAAGCTCGCTCCCACAGGTTTTGTGTTGTTCACAGATCTTGTGTCCACCCCCGATCCACTGTGGGAGCGAGCTTGCTCGCGATGGGGCCCTGACAAACAACATAAGACACACAGGCAATAACCCGAGTACTTAACGCGCTGCCTGCCTGGGCAACGCGGTTCCATAAAAACAACAGCGAGGTGAAAGCATGTCTGGCAATCGTGGTGTGGTGTATCTCGGCGCTGGCAAGGTCGAAGTGCAGAAGATTGACTATCCGAAAATGCAGGACCCGCGTGGCAGGAAGATTGAACACGCTGTCATCCTGCGTGTGGTGTCCACCAACATCTGTGGTTCCGACCAGCACATGGTGCGTGGTCGTACCACGGCGCAAACCGGCCTGGTGCTGGGTCACGAGATCACCGGTGAAGTGATCGAGAAGGGCAGTGACGTCGAAAACCTGCAAATCGGCGATCTGGTCTCGGTACCGTTCAACGTGGCTTGCGGGCGCTGCCGTTCCTGCAAGGAAATGCACACCGGCGTGTGCCTGAGCGTCAACCCGGCGCGTCCGGGCGGTGCCTACGGTTACGTCGACATGGGCGACTGGACCGGTGGCCAGGCGGAATACGCCATGGTGCCGTACGCCGACTTCAACCTGTTGAAACTGCCGGATCGCGATCGGGCGATGGAAAAAATCCGCGACCTGACCTGCCTCTCCGACATCCTGCCAACCGGTTACCACGGCGCAGTGACTGCCGGCGTTGGCCCGGGCAGCACTGTGTACATCGCTGGCGCCGGCCCGGTTGGTCTGGCCGCTGCCGCTTCGGCTCGCCTGCTGGGTGCTGCCGTGGTGATCGTCGGTGACGTCAACACCATCCGCCTGGCCCACGCCAAGGCCCAGGGTTTCGAAATCGCCGACCTGTCCCTCGACACGCCGCTGCACGAGCAAATCGCTGCGCTGCTGGGCGAACCGGAAGTGGATTGCGCCATCGACGCCGTAGGCTTCGAAGCCCGTGGCCATGGCCATGACGGCGTGAAACACGAAGCCCCGGCCACCGTACTCAACTCGCTGATGGGCGTGGTGCGTGTAGCCGGCAAGATCGGTATCCCCGGCCTGTACGTCACCGAAGACCCGGGCGCTGTCGACGCTGCCGCAAAAATGGGCAGCCTGAGCATCCGCTTCGGTCTGGGCTGGGCCAAATCCCACAGCTTCCACACCGGCCAAACCCCGGTGATGAAGTACAACCGCCAGCTGATGCAGGCAATCATGTGGGACCGTATCAACATCGCCGAAGTGGTCGGCGTTCAGGTGATCAGCCTGGATCAGGCACCACAGGGTTATGGCGAGTTCGATGCCGGCGTGCCGAAGAAGTTTGTGATCGATCCGCACAAGATGTTCAGCGCGGCGTAAGTCTTCACGCAATAAAAAAACGGCGACCTTCGGGTCGCCGTTTTGTTTGGGGCGTAAACCATACCTTCCACCAAGGGTCAGGGTCAGCAGGCTGGCAATCAATGGCGTTTTGATCGAAGTGCGTTTCATGGTGATGATCCTTGTGATGAGAATCGGCCAGGAGTGTCTGTGCGTGCTTGATATACGTGCGCGGTGGCAGGCTGGATGCAGTGCGGGGGGATTTTTTCCTGTAGGCGCGAGCTTGCTCGCGATGGAGGTTAACGAAGAGGGGGGCTGCCTGGATAAACGCAGTGCCCTGGAGTTCATCGCGAGCAAGCTCGCTCCTACGATGGATGGCGGGAACAATGTCGGGGCATATCAGTCCAACGCACAGTTTTGCGCCGCCCATTGCCGGGCGGTGTTCATAGAGGATGTCTGAATGAAGATTTCACGCGGTTTTGCCCTGGCATCGCTCTTGACCCTGGCGGTCAGCCCGGCCTTTGCACAGTTCAACCTGAGCGATGCGGCCAATGCCATTGCAGGCATGAAGGGCGGTGACGCGACCGCGACTGCCGCACCGACGCCGCAGACAGCCGACCTGCTGAGCACCCTCAGTGAATTGAACATCACCCCACAGCAAGCCATCGGCGGCGCCGGGGCGATGCTGGGTCTGGCGAAGAACCAATTGAGTTCGACCGACTATTCGGAATTGGCCAAAAGCGTGCCGGGCATCGACATGCTCTCGGGAGGCGGTGAGTTGGGTGCGCTGGCCGGTCTGCTCGGCTCCAGCGGCAAAGCTGTAGGGCTGGATAATGCCCTGGGCAACGTCAAGGACACCAACGACCTGAACAACGCCTTCAGCGCCCTGGGCATGGACAGCGGCATGATTGGCCTGTTTACCCCGGTGCTCCTGCAATACCTTGGTCAGCAGGGTGTCGGCGGTTCACTGCTGCAAAGCCTGGGCGGGATCTGGGGTGCCGGCACCGGTAGTTGATTCAGCGGCGCCCGGCGCGCAAGGCGTCGATGCGCTGATCCTTCTCGATCCAGAGCTGGTTGACCCAGTTCTGGACCTTCTCGCGAAACAACGGATCGTTTTCGTAATCGCCCTGCCACAGCGTCGGGTCGAGTTCGCGGGTCCGGATGTCGATGATGACGCTTGGCACATTGCCGCTGATCAGGTCCCAGAACCCCGGAATCTTCTGCTGCGGATAAACCACCGTCACATCGAGAATCGCGTCCAGCTGTTCGCCCATTGCCGCCAGCACAAATGCCACTCCGCCGGCCTTGGGCTTGAGCAAGTGATTGAACGGTGACTGCTGCTGTGCACGTTTAGCCGCGGTAAAACGGGTGCCTTCGAGGTAATTGACCACCGTCACCGGTTGGCGCTTGAACAGTTCGCAGGCTTGTCTGGTGATTTCAAGATCCTTGCCCGCGAGTTCCGGGTGCCTGGCCAGGAATGCCTTGCTGTAGCGCTTCATGAACGGGTAATCCAGCGCCCACCACGCCAGGCCCAGGAAGGGCACCCAGATCAGTTCTTTCTTGAGGAAGAATTTGAAGAACGGCGTCCGTCGGTTCAGCGTCTGGATCAGCGCCGGGATGTCGACCCAGGATTGATGGTTGCTGATCACCAGATACGAGGTGTCGCGGCGCAGATCGTCACCGCCACGAATGTCCCATCGGGTGGGGATACAGACACGGAAGATCAGCTTGTCGATCTCGGACCAGGTCTCGGCAATCCACATCACCGACCATGAGGCGTAATCGCGAAAACGGCCAGGCAGGACCAGTTTGAGCAGGGCAAACACCATCAACGGCCCGATCAGGACCAGGGTGTTGAGCGCAAGCAGCAGGGTCACGAAACAGCCGGTGAGCAGGCGGCGCATAAGTCACTCGTGGAAGCGGATGGGCGCGCCATGATAAGCAGCTTGGGGCGACAGGCCAAATCGGCTGATGACGAATGTTTCACTTTTGGATGGCTATGCTCGACGCTGAAGTTGTGTTGAATAGGCTGGCCTCTTCGCGAGCAAGCCCGCTCCCACAGTGTTTGTGTCGAGTGCGAAACCTGCGAAGGGACCTCAGGGGCGAACGAATGGCTCAACGACTGTCTAAAACCTCGCATCCGCCGCCCCCATTTTCCCAGGAAGTCCAAGACGTGAAATCCCTCCTTGCAGTGCTCTCCCTCATCGCCCTGCCGGTCATGGCCGCCGAGCCGACCCTCTATGGGCGTTACGAATACATCGCCCTGCCGGAAATCGGCGGGCAGGTCCTCAAGGCGAAAATGGACACCGGTGCACTGACCGCGTCGCTGTCGGCGAAGGACATCGAAACCTTCAAGCGTGACGGCGAAGACTGGGTGCGTTTTCGCCTCGCGACCAAGGACGCGAGCAACAAAGTCTACGAACACAAAGTTGCGCGGATCAGCAAGATCAAGACTCGCTCCGAAGAGGAGGAAGATGACAGCGAAGTCGTCGCGCCGACGAAGCGTCCAGTGGTCGATCTGGAGCTGTGCCTGGGCAGCGTCAAGCGCACCGTGGAGGTCAACCTCACCGACCGCAGCAGCTTCAACTACCCGCTGCTGATCGGCGCCAAGGCGTTGCGCGAGTTCGGGGCGGCGGTGAATCCGGCCCGGCGGTTTACGGCGGACAAGCCGGATTGCTGATTATTTAAGCGCAAGCAGCTTTGCGCGGCGATCTCAGTGTGTGAGTGCCTAGAGCTTCGGCATCGTCGCAATCATCGAGGGCCGCTGACTCACCTCGAAATACCACCCCGCCAACTGCGGGTTCGCCTCGCGCCAATCCAGATCCGGATGGCGCAGGTCCAGATACCCCAACGCACACGCCACGCTGATCGCCGCCACATCGAAGTGGCAGGTCAGCTCGGCAATTGCGTCTTTCTCCAGCAGCGCCAGGGCGCGGCGGATTTTGTCGCGCTGGCCGTCGAGCCATTCGTCCCAGTGTTTCTCCGGAGCGCGCAGGGCGACTTCGTAACGCACCAGCACGGCCGCGTCCATGATCCCGTCGGCCAGTGAAGCGAGGGTCAGGCGCCGCCAGCGGGCTGAGCCTTCGCGGGGGATCAGCGGGTTGCCGACGTGCTGATGATCGAGGTAATCGAGGATCACCCGGCTGTCGTGGATGATGTTGCCGTCGGCCAGGCGCAGGGCCGGGATTTTGCTCAGGGGATTGTCGTCGATCAGGGTCAGGTCCGGGTTGACCGGGGTGAGTACGCTGGTTTGCAACGCCACACGGTTCTGCTGACCGGTTTCGTGCAACAGCACCATGACTTTGCGAACGAATGGGGAAAGCGGGTTGTGGTACAGGGTCATGCTCGGGGCGGACATGGCAACGTCTCGGTCGGTGGCGGTGTCGAGCAGCATAGCGCGTTGACTTGATAGCTCAAGACCACAAAAAACACAGATCCTCTGTGGGAGCGGGCTTGCTCGCGAAAGCGGTGTATCAGTCGCATCAGATGTTGCCTGACAATCCGCCTTCGCGAGCAAGCCCGCTCCCACAGGGTTTAGCGGCGTTGCAGCAGACCGCGCAAGGCAAGGACAGCCGGGATGCCCAGGCCAACCCAGCTCAGGGCGTCCCAAACGCCATCCCCCAGCAGCGCGGAAAACAGCCCGGCTGCGCTGAACAGGGCGATTACCGTGGGTGTCGAGAAGACCTTCCAGAAGTTCGACCGCCGGGGTTTCATGCCACGCTCTCCACTTTTTCCGGCATAGGCTTGGCGGCCTTGCGCCGCAGCACCCACAAATAGACACCGCTGCCGAGCACAATGATGGTCAGCACATCCAGGGCCGCCCAGAGGATCTTCATCGGCATGCCGCCGTAGTCACCGAAATGCAGCGGCTGCGACATGCCCATGGCGTCCATGTACCACGGTCGTTCGGCCACGGCGGTGACTTGCAGGGTGCTGGCGTCGATCAGTACCGGCGTCAACAGGTGCGAGGTCAGCTGCGTACTGCCTTTCATGAACACCGCGTAATGGTGCTCACTGGAAAACCGTGTGCCGGGGAAGGCGATGAAGTCCGGTTGCATGTCCGGCGCGACATCCTTGGCGATGTCGAGCAAAAGAGTGGCCGGTGCCCATTGCGTCAGCGGTGGCGCATCGCGATACGGCGCGACCATCGCGCTCAGGCTGTCGTTGCGCCAGGCGGCAATAATCAGGTCGGCGCAGGCACTGATCACGCCGGTCACGCCGACCACCAGGGCCCAGGTCAACGTCACCACACCGATCAGGTTATGCAGGTCGAGCCAGCGCAGGCGCGTGGATTTGTCCTGGCGCACGGTGGCGAATTTCATACGACGCATGAACGGCAAGTACAACACCGTGCCGGAAACAATTGCCACCACGAACAAAATCCCCATGAACGCCAGCAGCAGCTTTCCCGGCAGCCCCGCAAACATATCCACGTGCAGGCGCAGCATGGTCATCATGAAGCCGCCGTTGGCGGATGGCGTTTCCAGCGCTTCGCCGGTACGGGCGTCGAGCATGAAGGTGTGGGACGAGTTGGGCTCGGTGCCTGCGGTCGCGGCCATGATGGTCAGCACGGCGTTGGGCTCATCGTCCTCGAAGCCGAAATACTGCATGACTTCACCGGGACGGTGTTTCTCGGCCGCTTCTACCAACTGCTGCAAATTCAGGTGCGGGGTGTCCGCCGGCATTTCCTTCACTTCAGGTGCATCGCCCAGCAAGTGGTCGATTTCGTGGTGAAAGATCAACGGCAGGCCGGTTAGCGCCAGCAGCAACAGGAACACCGTACAAATCAGGCTGGTCCAGGTATGAACGGCGGACCAGCGGCGAATTGTTTTACTTTTCATTTCGTAGCCTTCAGAAAAGCCAAAACCGTCCACAAAGAACGGCCTGGTCATTGGGCGTATCAGCTCAAGGCGTTACCACTTGTACGTTGCACTCGCGACGACACTGCGCTGGTCGCCGTAGTAGCAGTAGAAGCTGTCGCACGTCGAGATGTAGTCCTTGTCGAACAGGTTGGTCGCGTTAACGGCCAGCGAAGCGCCTTTGAGGCTGCTGTCCAGGCGACCGAGGTCGTAGTGAACTACTGCGTCGAACACTGTGTAGGCGCCAGCCTTGCCCAGCCAGGTGTTGGCCTGGTCGCCGTAGGTGTTGCCGGTGTAGCGCGCGCCGGCGCTGATGCCGAAGCCGTCCAGCTTGCCGTTGTGCCAGGTGTAGTCGCCCCACACCGACGCTTGCTGGTTAGGCATCAGTTGCAGGCGATTGCCCTTGTAGATGCCCTCTTGCACTTCGGATTTGGCCAGGGTGTAGGCAGCGGTGACCTTGAGGTTTTCGCTCACGTCGGAAACAGCTTCCAGCTCCAGGCCTTTGACTTTCACTTCGCCGGTCTGGCTGGTGACTGTCACATTGCCCACGTTGTTGGTGACGGAAACGTTTTTCTGGGTCAGGTCATACACAGCCGCCGTCAGCAGCGTGTTGCTGCCTGGTGGCTGGTACTTGATACCCAGTTCCCATTGTTTGCCTTCGGTCGGCTTGAACGACTCGGTCGGCGAGGCGGCGGCATTGCTGGTCGGCTGGAACGATTCGGCGTAGGACAGGTACGGCACGAAGCCCGAGTCGAACACGTAGCTGATCGCCGCGTTGCCGCTGAAGTTCTTGTCGCGTTCGGTGTTGGTGGCATCGCCCTTGTTGAAGAATGTGGTTCCGGTGTGGACCCAGTCTTCACGACCACCGAGGGTCAGGCGCCATTGGTCGAGGGCCATCTGGTCCTGGATGTACAGGCCGGTCTGCCGGGTCTTCTGTTCGTAGTCATAGAACGCCGTGGAGCGTGGCGGACGGGTGATCGGCAAGCCATAGACCGGGTCGTTGACGTTGATGCCCGGCGCGGTGCCGAAGATCGACAGGTAATTGGTGGTGTTGCGCTGGTGGTCCAGGCCGATCAGCAAGGTGTGAGTGACGTCGCCGGTGACGAAGTCGCCCTGGAAGTTGTTGTCCACGGCGAATTGGGCGATGTCTTCGTCGACATTGGTGGTGCCACGGCCAGTGTTGCCTTGATCGTCGACGACAAATCCGAGGTTGGCAAGGTCAGGGTTGTAGCTGTTGACGGTCACGGCCTGGAACGACAGCTCCGACTTGGTGTAGCGCAGGTTCTGCCGGAACTGCCAGACATCGTTCAGGCGATGTTCGAAGGCATAACCCAGCGCGTAGTAGGTGCGGTCGTAGAAGTCGTAGTTCGGATCACCCAGGTTCTTGTGGTGGGAAATCTCGCCGAACGGCATGTCGATCTTGGTGCCCTGGATCGGATAGAACTGACTGGTGATACCGGTATCGTCACGGGTGAACTGCGTGAGCAGGGTGAACCGGGTGTCTTCGTCGATGTTCCAGGTCAGGCTCGGCGCAATGTTGTAGCGCTTGTCATCGATGTGGTCGATGGGCGTGCCGCCGTCGCGCAGCACGCCGCTGAGGCTGTAGAGGAACTGGCCTTCGTCGTCGATCTTGCCGGTACTGGCGAAGTTGATCTGGCGATGATTGTCGCTGCCGTATTGCAACTGGATTTCGCTGCTGGCTTCGGCGCTTGGGCGACGGCTGACCATGTCCAGCAGGCCGCCCGGCGGGGTCTGGCCGTACACGGACGAGGCGGGGCCGCGCAGCAGAGCCAGGCGGTCGAGGTTCCAGGTTTCCTGTTTCGGGTTGGCGTACACACCTTTTGGCAGTGGCAGGCCGTCGAGGAATTGAGTCGGTTCGAAACCCCGCACGCGCAACCAGTCGGCGCGGGTGTCGCTGCCGAAGCTGCTGGCGGTGATGCCCGGCAGGTAGCGCACGGCATCATCGAGGGTGTGTACGTTGCGGTCGTCCATCTGTTGGCGAGTAACGACTGAAATCGAACGCGGTGCCTCGACCAGCGCGGTGTCGGTCTTGGTGCCGGCGGCGGTGCGTTTGGCCGTGTAGCCTTGCACCGGGCCCCAGGCACTTTCAGTATCTTCCACGCCGATCACGCTGGTGGCCGGCAGGTCCATCACACCCTCGGGCACGGCCACCAGGCTGTAGGTGCCCGCATTGCTCTGCTCCAGTTGCAGGCCGGTGCCACGCAGGGCTTCGCGCAGGGCGCCGGCTGCGTCGAACTGGCCTTTGACCGGGGCCGAGGTCTTGCCCGCCGCCAGGGATGGATCAAACGACAGGGCCAAACCGGCCTGGCTGGCGATCTGGTTCAGGGTGCTGGCTAGTGGTGCGGCCGGCAGGTTGTAGGCGTGGACGCTGGACGCCTGTTCAGCGGCGACCAGTTGGCTGCTGGCCAAAGGGGTACAAAGGGCAATGGCGACCGCCAGCAAACTGCGGCGTATCAGGGAGTCTAGCGAACGGGGCATACAGCGGCTCCTGAATGGAAATATTTCTCAATTGCCTGTGTGCCGAACGAAAATCAAAAAGTGATAGGGCGGGATGAAAATTATTTCGATTCAGAAGTCGGTTGCGGCTGGTATTGGGTCAAACCGGTCTTTGTGGGGAGTCGAAGGCCGTCATCGCGAGCAAGCTCGCTCCTGCAGTTGAATGCGGTTCCCTGTGGGAGCGGGCTTGCCCGCGAAGGCGGACTGTCTGGCGCTACGATTTCAGGGTTTGTTGTCAGCCTTGGCCACCACCTTCACCCACCATTGCGTGTGCTGTTCGATCTGCACAGGCAAAGCTGGCAACAGGGCGTTCAGCGCCAGGTCGGTGTCGCGTAGCGGAAAGCTGCCGGTGATGCGCAGGTCCGCCACTTGCGGCTCGACCCCGACGTAACCGGGTCGATAGCGGCCGATTTCATGCACCAGATCTTCCAGCCGCGTGTTGTCCACCACCAGCATGCCGCGGGTCCAGGCATCCGCGCCGAGGTTGATGGCCCCAACCGGACCCAGGCCATTGCTGCGGATCAGCACCTGCTGACCTTCGCGCAGAACCTGTTCGTCAGGGCTGGCCCCGGGGTGAACCGCCACCGCCGACTGCAACACACTCAGGCGCGTGCCTTGTTCTTCGCGCTTGACCAGAAACCGCGTACCCAGCGCGCGCATGCTGCCTTCACGGGTTTCGACGATGAATGGCCGGGGATCGCCATGGCCGGTTTCAACCAGGATTTCACCTTCCTGAAGCACGATGCGTCGCTGCTTTTCATCGAAGCGCACATCCAGGGCACTGTGGGTGTTGAGATTGATCAGCGTGCCATCAGCCAGGCGCAGGGTGCGCTGCTCACCCACGGCGGTGCGCTGGTCGGCCAGCCAATAATCGATCGGCAGGTAACGTGGCCCGGCAAATAGCGCCAGGCCGATCACGGCCACCACGCTCGCCACGCCATTGCCTAGCTTGCGCACCCGCCGACGAATGCCTTCTCGCGATTGCAGCAGGGCAGTGCGGGCCGGGCCGCTGGCCACGCTGAAACGCTGGTCGAGCATGCCCAATTGGCGCCACGCGCGTGCGTGCTCTTCGTGGGCAGCGTGCCACTTGGCGAATTCTTCGCGCTCTACCGGGTTGGCGCCGTCCATGGACAACTGCCAGGCAATCGCCGCATCCAGCACGTTGGCCGATACCGGTTTGGAACTGACCGGGTTCATGTCGGCTCACCGTACAGCGCGATGTAGCACTGGCGAATGCCTTGGGCCAGGTACTGACGCACCCGCGGCACCGACACCCCCAGGCGCTCGGCGATTTCCGCATGGCCTAGGCCGTCGAGACGGTTGTAGAGAAACGCCGCCCGGGCCTTGCTGGAAAGCTTGCCGAGCAAACGGTCGATGTTTTTCAGGTCTTCGAGGATCATTTGCTGTTCTTCCGCCGACGGTTGTTCGGCTTCGGGAATCAGCATCAGCTCGGTGAGATAGGCCTGTTCCAGGGCGGCGCGACGGAAATAATCGAACAGCAGGCCCTTGGCAATCGCCACCAGAAACGCCCGCGGCTCGCGCGGTTCCTTCAGTTCCTCACGGCCCAGCAAGCGCACGAAAGTGTCCTGGCTCAGGTCTTCGGCCCGCTGCGGGCAGGCGACATTGCGTCGAAGCCAGGCCAATAGCCAACCGCGATGGTCGCGATACAACGCACCGACGAGCTCACTTTGAGGGCTTGGGACTGACGACACGCAACATCACCGATTGGGAAATATTAACTAACGAGAATTGTTCGCGATTGTGGCAGAGGCGAGGGAGGTAAGCAATTGGCGTTGGTCGTGTGGGAAATTGGCGATACCCCCTGTGGGAGCGGGCTTGCTCGCGAAGGGGCCAGCCCATTCAACATCAGTGGCGTCTGACACACCGCCTTCGCGAGCAAGCTCGCTCCTACAGGGGCGTAAAGGTCAGAAGGACGGCGCCTGCCGCCGACGTTTCCACTGACTCAATCGCTGTTGCAGATTCAACGGGCTATGAATCTGCTGCTGCCGCGCACGGCTGAACAGGATCAGCGCCAGTTCAGCGGTGGCCAGGGCGTCGGCGCTGGCGTGGTGGCGTTCGAAGACTTCGAGCTTGAACCAGTCGATCCAATCGTCCAGCCCCGCCTCGCGAATGTGCGCTTGGGGACATAGCAGCGGTGCAATGTCCGCCACATCCAGAAACGGATGCTGCAACTTGCAACCCAGATGATCTTTCAGCGCACGTCCGAGCATGTGCTGGTCAAACGGCGCGTGGAAGGCCAGCACCGGACTGTCACCGATGTATTCCATCAGTTCGAGCAGCGCTTGCGCCGGGTCGCTGCCCGCTGCAATGGCGCTGGGGCCGATACCGTGGATCAGCACGCTGGGGCCGAGTTTTACTTGCGGATATTGCAGGGTGCGTTCGAACTGCTGGCGAAAGTCGATGGCCCCGTCCTCGATCACCACTGCACCGATGGACAACACGCGGTCCTTGTTCAGGTTCAACCCGGTGGTTTCCAGGTCGAGCACCACCCAACGCTGTTCACGCAGGCTGCATTCGCTCAGGGCGGCAGCGGCGGGCAAGCGTTCCAGGCGTAGTTGCAGGTCGGCGGGCAGGGCGAGGCTTGCCGGGCGCAGCCAGGAAAACAGGCTCATAACTGATACCGCAAGGTCAGGCTGCTTTGCAGGCGTTGTGCCTGGCGCAGGGACTCCCGCAGGATGCGCCGGTCCAGATGATTGAGGCTGTCGGGATCGACCCGATTTGAGTAGGGAAAATTCTCCCGGGTCTGTAGTTGATGTTGCTGCATACGGGTTTGCTGGATGAAGTGATAGGCCTCTTCGTACGCGGCACCGTCCAGGGGTTCGATGACCTCTTTGACGACCAACTGGCGAAAACGCTCCAGCGTGTTGTTGGCCTCGATGCCATGGGCCAGGGCCAGTAACCGGGCGCCATCGACAAACGGGGTCAGACCCTGAACTTTCAAATCCAGGGTGGCCTTTTCGCCGTTTTTGCGCGCCAGCACGAATTCGCGGAAGCGCCCTACGGGTGGGCGATTGCGCAGCGCATTCTCGGCCATCATGCGCTGGAACAAACGGTTGTCGCCGACCTGATCGAGAATCGCCCGACGCAACTGCTCGCAGCTTTGCTCGCTGCCCCAGACCACGCGCAAATCGAAATAGATGCTCGAACCCAGCAGGTTCTCCGGGGTTGCCTCGCGGATAAACGCCGAAAAACGCCGCGCCCATTCGACCCGGGACAGGCACAGCTCGGGGTTGCCGGCCATGATATTGCCCTTGCACAAGGTGAAGCCGCACAGCGCCAGGCTCTGGTTGATCTGCTGGGCGATGGGCAACAACTTGCCGCGTATTTCGGCAGCCTGGGCCGCATCCCTGGCTTCGAACAGAATGCCGTTGTCCTGATCGGTATGCAGAGTCTGCTCGCGACGGCCTTCGCTGCCGAAACACAGCCAGCTGAACGGTACGCCGGGGTCGCCTTTTTCGGCGAGGGTCAGTTCGATCACCCGGCACACGGTGTGGTCGTTGAGCAAGGTGATGATGTGGGTGATCTGCGTCGAAGACGCGCCGTGGGCCAGCATGCGCTCGACCAGTTGACCGATTTCGCCCCGCAGCGCCACCAGGTTTTCCACCTTCTGGGCATTGCGGATAGTGCGCGCCAGGTGCACCAGGTCGACCCGCTGCAGGGAAAACAGATCGCGCTCCGAGACTACGCCGCACAAGCGTTGGTCCCTGACCAGGCAGACATGGGCGATATGCCGCTCGGTCATGGCAATCGCCGCGTCGAAGGCGCTGTGATCCGGCGACAGGAAAAACGGCGCCCGGGTCATGTGCCTTTCGATGGCTTCGTTGAAATCACTGCTGCCGTCGGCCACGGTCTGGCGCAAGTCGCGCAGGGTGAAAATCCCCAATGGCGCCTTGTGTTCATCGACCACCACGATGCTGCCGACTTGCTGTTCATGCATCAGCGTCACGGCTTCGCGCAACGGCGTTTGCGGGGCGCATGTCACCGGGTGGCGCATAGCCAATTCGCCCAGTCGGGTATTGAGCGAATATTGAGTGCCGAGGGTTTCCACGGCTTTTTGCTGCACTTGCTGGTTGACCTGATCCAGCAGGCTGCTGACGCAGCGCAGGGCGAAGTTGCGGAAGGTGTCCGATAGCGAAAACAGGCGGATGAATGCCGGTTTGTTCAGTTGCAGGCAGAAGGTGTCTTCGCCGGCAAGGTGCTCGGTGCGGGTCGCCCGTTCACCCAGCAACGCCGCGAGGGGGAAACACTCGCCGGTGGTGATCTCGAAGACCGTTTCGGTACCACCTTTTGCCGTATCCGGACGCTCGCCCACCACCCGGCCTTGCTTGACGATATAGAAGTGCTCAACCGGGCCGTCGGCAGGTTTGATGATGCTCTCGCCGGGGGCGTAAAAACGCAGCTGACATTGCTCGACCAGATACGCCAGGTGTGCGTGTTCCATCTGGTTAAAAGGCGGGAAGCGCTGAAGGAATTGCAACGTGCCCTGGATGTTCTGCAACACCGCGGTTTTCCCTGCCTGTGTGAAGGCGTCCGCTTTACTCATAACCATTACCGCAGTCTTTTTTTGGATTTGTCGTTGTCGGATGACTCACCCATGGTCGACCCCCGCGGTCGAGGTGCCCATTGGACGTAAGTCTAGGTAGGCAATCAGCGTGATGGAATGTCGGAAAAGCCCTACGCAACTGTGAGAAAAACCTCTCTATCCTGCTATTGGAAAATTATCCAACGAAGTGCACATTGAGGGCCTGCTTAGCGATGTCTCCCCACTATGCTAGGGAAATGAATTGAACATGTAGAGAACGCCATGTCCGACCACGATATTTTGAGTGACGCCGAGCGCGAGGCGCTCAGTGCCGTGATGCTGGAGCCGGATCTGCCACCGCAACGGGTGCTGGTCGTCGATGACGACAAAGATGCCCGGGATCTGCTGTCAGAGATGCTGGCGCTGGACGGCATTCGCTGCATGACGGCGGCCAGTGGCGAAACCGCTCTGAAGATGCTGGAAGAGAAACCCTCGATTGGCCTGGTGATTACCGATCTGCGGATGGGGCATATCGATGGCCTGGAGCTGATTCGCCAGGTGCGTAAATCGGTGCGGGCCGCGATGCCGATCATCATCGTTTCCGGCGATGCCGACGTGAAAGACGCCATCGCTGCCATGCATTTGAGTGTGGTGGATTTCCTGCTCAAGCCCATTGATTCCGGCAAGTTGGTGGGGTTGGTCAAGCATGAGCTTGGGATGGAGCCTTAGTCCAAACCAGTAAACCCTGCACAATCTCTGTGGGAGCGGGCTTGCTCGCGAATACGTAGTGTCAGTCGAGTATTTTTTGGCAGATGCACCGCTTTCGCGAGCAAGCCCGCTCCCACAAAGAGCAACAAATCATTGCATACAAAAAAAGCCCTGATCTCTCGATCAGGGCTTTTTCATGTCCACCGTGTAAACGCTCAGTTACAGGCCATTGGCAGCCTTGAACTCGCGACGACGACGGTGCAGAACAGGCTCGGTGTAGCCGTTCGGCTGTTTGGTGCCTTCGACCACCAGTTCGACGGCTGCCTGGAAGGCAATGTTGCTGTCGAAGTTCGGAGCCAGCGGACGGTACAGCGTGTCGCCGGCGTTCTGGCGGTCAACCACTGGCGCCATGCGCTTGAGGCTTTCCATGACCTGATCTTTGGTGACGATGCCATGACGCAGCCAGTTGGCGATGTGCTGGCTGGAAATACGCAGCGTTGCACGGTCTTCCATCAGGCCGACGTCGTTGATGTCCGGCACTTTCGAACAGCCGACGCCCTGGTCGATCCAGCGCACCACATAACCGAGAATGCCCTGGCTGTTGTTGTCCAGTTCGTTCTGGATCTGTTCGGCGGTCCACTGCGGGTTCACCGCCAGCGGGATGGTCAGGATGTCGTCCACCGAAGCGTGGGCACGTTTGGCCAGCTCGGCCTGACGGGCGAACACGTCAACCTTGTGGTAGTGCAGCGCGTGCAGCACAGCGGCGGTCGGTGATGGCACCCAGGCGGTGTTGGCACCGGCCAGTGGGTGAGCGATTTTCTGTTCGAGCATCGCAGCCATCAGGTCCGGCATCGCCCACATGCCTTTACCGATCTGTGCGCGACCTTGCAGGCCGGTGCTCAGACCGATATCGACGTTGGAGTTCTCGTAGGCGCCGATCCATTTCTCTGCCTTCATGTCCGCCTTGCGCACCATCGGGCCGGCTTCCATGGAAGTGTGGATTTCATCGCCCGTGCGGTCGAGGAAACCGGTGTTGATGAACACCACACGCTCGCTCGCCGCCTTGATGCAGGCCTTGAGGTTGATCGTGGTACGACGCTCCTCATCCATGATCCCGACTTTGAGGGTGTTGCGTGGCAGGCCCAGCACGTCTTCGATGCGACCGAACAGCTCGTTGGTGAACGCCGCTTCTTCCGGGCCGTGCATCTTCGGCTTCACGATATAGACCGAGCCGGTGCGGCTGTTCTTGCGCGAGCTATTGCCGTTGAGGTTGTGGATTGCCGAGAGGCAGGTCACCAGGCCGTCGAGAATGCCTTCCGGCACTTCGTTGCCTTGACTGTCGAGGATGGCGTCGATGGTCATCAGGTGACCAACGTTGCGCACGAACAGCAACGAACGACCGTGCAGGCTCAATTCACTGCCATCGACAGCGGTGTAGGTGCGGTCGGCGTTCATGGTACGGGTAAAAGTCTGACCGCCCTTGGCGACGCTTTCCGACAGATCGCCCTTCATCAGGCCGAGCCAGTTGCGGTAGATCACCACTTTGTCATCGGCATCGACAGCAGCGACGGAGTCTTCGCAGTCCATGATGGTGGTCAGTGCCGCTTCCATCAGGATGTCTTTGACGCCGGCCGCGTCGGTCTGGCCGACCGGGGTGCTGGCATCGACCTGGATTTCGAAATGCAGGCCATTGTTTTTCAACAGGATCGCGGTCGGTGCCGCGGCATCGCCCTGGAAGCCGATCAGTTGCGCGTCGTTGCGCAGGCCGGTGTTGCTGCCGCCTTTAAGGGTGACCACCAGTTTGCCGTCGACGATCTTGTAGCCGGTGGAGTCGACGTGAGAGCCGGCTGCCAAAGGCGCCGCTTCGTCGAGGAAGGCACGGGCGAAGGCGATGACCTTGTCGCCGCGAACCTTGTTATAGCCTTTGCCTTTTTCCGCGCCGTCGGCTTCGCTGATGGCGTCGGTGCCGTAGAGCGCGTCGTACAGCGAGCCCCAGCGGGCGTTCGAGGCGTTGAGGGCGAAGCGGGCGTTCATGACCGGCACCACGAGCTGTGGGCCGGCCATGCGGGCGATTTCGTCATCGACGTTTTGCGTCGTTGCCTGGAAATCGGCCGCTTCTGGCAGCAGATAACCGATGTCTTGCAGGAAGGCTTTATAGGCCACGGCGTCGTGCACCTGGCCGGCACGGGACTGGTGCCAGCCATCGATACGAGCCTGGAAATCATCGCGTTTGGCGAGTAGGGCTTTGTTCTTCGGCGCCAGGTCATGAATGACCTTGTCGGCACCGGCCCAGAACTTATCGGCGGTGAGGCCGGTACCGGGAATGGCTTCGTTGTTCACGAAGTCGAACAGGACTTTGGCGACCTGCAGGCCACCGACTTGAACGTGTTCAGTCATTGCTTGCCTCACTCTGCTCAGCTATTTCGCTTTTCAGCTCTTCAAATTAACAATGAAGCCTTTGGCCATTTAAACCACAAACCCCTCTACCAGTACATGCCCATGACAGGCGGCTGGGTTGGGACCAATCAACGGCTTGGGGCCTTGCTGACAGGGCTTTCAGGGTTGCGAACGTGCCTGCGGCAGACATCGATCCAACATTATGTAGTGAACTCTGCGGCATACTACATGATGAATTGCGGTTGTGAAAATTAGACTAATTACGTCGTTCTGCGACCCCATGACGCATTGCGGTCACGTCGGGGAGCGTGATGTTCTCAAAAAACCATTAGATTGTTCCAGTTAAATATAAAAAGTTGTACACGATTTGTTGAGCCTGCCGGATCGGCGGAGCCTTCATTCGCGAGCAAGCCCGCTCCCACAAGGACTGCGCATGACCCTGTGGGAGCGGGCTTGCTCGCGAAGAGGGCAGTCGATTCACCTTTGATTCCGGATCTGCCCAGGCACCTCCCATCCCTTGCCTATACTTGGTTCTCTATAACAAAAGTCATGACCAGAGGGCTGCGCCATGGACCATCTCGTACTCACCGTTTTCGCACCGGACAAGCCAGGGCAAGTCGAGCGCATTGCCCAATGCATTGCCGAGCACGGCGGCAACTGGCTGGAAAGCCGCATGTCGCGCATGGCGGGACAATTCGCCGGCATCCTGCGGGTGGGCGTGCCGGCCGAGGCCTACGACGAATTGGTCGATGCCCTGCAGGGTTTATCCGCCCAGGGCATTCGCGTGTTGGTCGCCGAAAGCAGTATCGAACAATCCTGCACCTGGAAGCCGATCGCCATGGAATTGGTGGGCAATGATCGTCCGGGAATCGTGCGTGACATCACACGCTTGTTGAGCGAACAGGGAGTGAGCCTGGAGCGACTGGTGACCGAAGTGCGCCCGGCACCGATGAGTAGCGAGCCGCTGTTCCACGCCGAAGCGATTCTTGCGGTCCCGCTGACGCTGTCGCTGGACGTGCTGCAATCGCGCCTGGAGACCCTGGCTGACGACTTGATGGTCGAATTGGTGCTGCGCAGTGAACCCTGATCAGGTTATCCAAGTTAAACGTGCACCTGCCTGTGGATAACCTGTAGAGACACCCCGCCAAGCCGCGCCGACCGGGGCTCGCCGGAAACTGATCAAAAAACCAGCAGTTTCAGCCACTTGCGCACAATCGGCGGGGATCACGCTGTGGATAACCTTGGGAAGGAATGAGGCAGGCCACGGAATACGTGGCCTGTAGAGAATTGAGTGTTTTTTGATCAGCTGCGGCGGCGCAAACTTATCCACGCATCGACGCTGTAAACCGCCAGACCGGCCCAGATAAACATGAACGCTACCAAGGTGCTGGACGACAGGTGCTCGCCAAACAGCAGTACGGCTTGCAGTAGAACCAGGGTTGGCGCCAGGTACTGAAGAAACCCCAGTGTCGTGTAGGGCAAATGCCGTGCGGCAGCGTTGAAACAGACCAGCGGTACCAGTGTGATCGGACCGGCGGCCACCAGCCACCAGGCTTCGGAGGTGGTCCAGAATTCGGCCTGGGCACTACTGGCTGCCGGATTGAGCAGCAACCAGCCGAGGGCAATCGGCACCAGCATCCAGGTTTCCACCACCAGCCCCGGCAGCGCCTTGACCGGCGCCTGCTTACGAATCAAACCATAGAAACCAAAGGTCAGTGCCAGCACCAGCGACACCCACGGCAGGCTGCCGACTTGCCAGACCTGCTGCGCCACACCTACAGCCGCCAGACCGACGGCAATCCATTGCATGCGTCGCAGCCGTTCGCCAAGAATCAGCATGCCCAGCAACACGTTCACCAACGGGTTGATGTAGTAACCGAGGCTGGCCTCCAGCATGCGTCCGTTGTTCACTGACCAGACGTAAGTCAGCCAGTTGGCCGCGATCAGTGCGCCGCTCAGGGCCAGGATCGCCAGCCGTCGCGGGTTTTCCCGCAGCTCGCGCCACCAGCCGGGATGCTTCCAGACCATCAGCAACAAGGCGCCGAACAGCGCGGACCACAGTACCCGGTGGATGATGATTTCCACGGCGGGCACACTGGCGATGGCTTTGAAATAAAGCGGGAAAAGTCCCCAGATGATGTAGGCACTCAGGCCCAGAATGTACCCGCGACGCGGGTTGGCGGCTTGCATGCAGAATCCTTGCTTAGGCAGCTAACAAAGAGGGGATTGTAAGGAGATTTGCCTGCGAATGTCCTGACCGAATAGGTTGGGCAATTGTGAACACAGAACCTGTGGGAGCGGGCTTGCTCGCGAATGCGTGGTGTCAGTCACTGCATGTTTCAACTGATAGACCGCCTTCGCGAGCAAGCCCGCTCCCACATGGGGTCTGTGTATGTCAGAAGAGTTTCAGCGGCTCTTCATTGAGCGCGGCCAACTGTTCGCGCAATGCCAGCACCTGATCACCCCAATATCGCTCGGTGCCGAACCACGGAAAACTGCGGGGGAATGCCGGATCGTCCCAGCGGCGGGCGAGCCAGGCGCTGTAATGCATCAGGCGCAAGGCGCGCAGCGGTTCGATCAAGGCCAGTTCACGCGGGTCGAAATCGTGGAATTCGTTGTAGCCGTCCATCAGTTCCGACAACTGGCTCAGGCAATCCTGACGATCGCCGGCGAGCATCATCCAGATGTCCTGAACCGCCGGCCCCATGCGGCAGTCGTCGAGATCGACGATATGGAACATTTCGTCGCGGCACATCATGTTGCCGGGGTGGCAGTCACCGTGCATGCGGATGTTCTGGTGCGGGGTGTTGCTGTAGGCATCTTCCACACGCTTGAGCAGGTCGCGGGCCACCGATTCGTAGGCCGGCAGCAGACTGCGAGGGATGAAGTTGCCGTCGAGCAAGGTCTTGAGTGAGTCATGGCCGAAATTTTTCACCGCCAGCGCTTCACGGTGCTCGAACGGCCGGGTCGAGCCGACCGCATGCAGGCGTCCGAGCAACTGGCCCAGGCGATACAGTTGATCGAGGTTGCCCGGCTCCGGTGCGCGGCCGCCGCGGCGGGGGAACAGGGTAAAACGGAAACCGTTGTGTTCGTGCAGGGTTTCACCGTTGTGGATCAACGGCGCCACGACCGGCACCTCGCAGTCGGCGAGTTCGGCGGTGAACTGGTGTTCTTCCAGAATCGCTTTGTTGCTCCAGCGTTGCGGCCGGTAGAACTTGGCGATCAGCGGCTCGGCGTCTTCGATACCGACTTGATAGACGCGGTTCTCGTAGCTGTTGAGCGCCAGGATGCGCGCGTCGCTGAGAAAGCCGATGCTTTCTACAGCATCGAGCACGAGATCTGGCGTGAGGGTTTCAAACGGGTGGGCCATGCTGACTCCTGCGCGCAGCAGGCTGCTGCGTCCGGCCAGGCATGGTAGCGCAGACGGCGCGGTTTTAGTGGTTGGGCTTGAGATGTGAGGTGTCCGGGCTGACGCCCTTCGCGAGCAAGCCCGCTCCCACAAGGACTACGTGAATCCCTGTGGGAGCGGGCTTGCTCGCGAAGAGGCCGGATCAGGCGCCGACGATCCCGCCATCTTCACGCGAGATGGCCATCACCGAAGACCGCGGCTTGCCATTGGGCAGATGCTCGGGGAAGGTCGAACCGCCGTTTTCGCCCGGATGCTGGATCCCGACAAACAGGGTTTTCTGGTCCGGCGAGAAGCTGATCCCGGTCACCTCGCAGCCCACCGGCCCGACCATGAAGCGGCGAATTTCGCCGGTTGCCGGATCAGCGCAGAGCATCTGGTTATTGCCCATGCCGGCAAAGTCTCCGGCGTTGCTCACATCACCGTCGGTCAGAATCCACAGGCGTCCAGCCTTGTCGAAGCCCAGGCCGTCCGGGCTGTTGAACATGTTCTGCGGTGTGATGTTCGACGACCCTGCCTTTGGCGTACCAGCATGCGCGCCCGGGTTGCCGGCCACCACAAACAGATCCCAGGCAAAGGTGTGCGAGGCGTGATCGTCGCGCTCGGTGCGCCAGCGCAGGATCTGCCCGTAGACGTTCTTCTCGCGCGGGTTCGGCCCGCCCACCGGTTGCCCGTCTTCGCCACGTTTGGCGTTGTTGGTCAGCGTGCAGTAAACCTGGCCATCCTTGGGGCTGACCACGATCCATTCCGGGCGATCCATGCGCGTGGCTTTCACCACACTGGCGGCGAGACGGGCGTGGATCAGCACTTCTGCCTGATCGGCAAAGCCGCTACTGGCGTCGATGCCGTTTTTGCCGTGGGTCAGTTCAATCCATTCACCCTGGCCTTTCGGGTGATCGGCGTTGCCGTCGCCCGCATCGAAACGCGCCACGTACAGCGTGCCGTGATCGAGAATGTCGCGGTTGGCCTTGGGGTTCTTGTGGTTGATCTTGTCGCGGCTGACGAATTTGTAGATGAACTCGCCGCGCTCGTCGTCGCCCATGTACACCACGGCATGGCCATCGCCGGTTTCGGCCAGAGCCGCGTTTTCGTGTTTGAAGCGGCCCAGGGCCGTGCGTTTGACTGGCGTCGACTGCGGATCGAACGGATCGATTTCCACTACCCAGCCGTGACGGTTGAGTTCGTTGGGGTTCTTGGCCAGGTCGAAGCGCTCGTCGTGTTGATGCCAGTTGATCTCTTTGCTGGTCACCACCGCGCCATAGCGTTTTTGCGCCGGGTCGAATTTCTGCTCGGCGTTGCTGCTGCCGAAGCAGTCGGTGAAGTTCTCTTCACAAGTCAGATAGGTGCCCCACGGTGTCTTGCCGTTGGCGCAGTTCTGGAAGGTGCCGAGGACGTTCTTGCCGTGGGGATCGGCGCTGGTCTTCAGCAGTGTGTGACCGGCGGCCGGGCCGCTCAGGCTGATCGGCGCATTGCCATGAATCCGGCGGTTGTAGCGCGAGCCCTGGACGAATTGCCATTGGCCGTTCTTGCGCTGCACTTCAATCACCGACACGCCTTCACAGGCCAGCGCCTTGCGCACGTCTTCCGCCGATTGCGGCATGCCGCCGTGGGCGTAGAGGTAGCGGTAGTTGGTGTATTCGTTGTTGATCGCCATCAGCGCCCGGTCTTTTTCGCCCGGAAATTCGAACAGGCTCATGCCGTCGTTGTTGTCGCCGAACTGGGCTTCCTGATGTTCGGCGCTGCCGTTGCCGCTCGGGTCGAACGCCGGGCCGTCCTTATGCAGAGGCTGGCCCCAACTGATCAGCACCGAGGACTTGTAGCCCGGTGGCAGGGTGATGGAGTCGCTGGTCGCGGCGGCAATGCTGTCGAAGCCCAGCAATTGGCTGTTACCGGCGCTGACGCTGGCGGCCATCACACTGCGGCTCAGCAGGTTGCCGCCGAGGAACATCGCGGCGCCGCACAGGGCACCTGCACTGATGAAGCCGCGACGGCTGAGGCCGACCATGGTTTCGAGGTCGGTGGACTGGTTTTCTTCTAATAGGCTCATTTCTGGCTCCCTGCGGTTTTGCAGACACCTTAATGGTGAGTAATGAACCTTTTGTTGCAGTTTTGCTTAAAGCGGCGTGCCCAGCAGAACCTTGGATGGCGAAAACTCCACGCGCACGGGTTTGCCGCAGGTCAGTCCCAATGCCTGCAGATGCGTTGGTTCGTCCAGCGCGCACAGGGTCAGGCCGTTAGGCAGGGTGATGCGCACCTCGCTGGGGCCATCGTCGGCGTCGAGAATCTTCTCGATGGTGCCTTTCAGGCAATTGTTTCCCGGCGTTTCGGCTGAATCGATCTCCAGCACATCGAGCCAGCCGGCCTTGATCAATGCCACGACTTCGGTGCCGATTTGCAGTTCCAGGCGCTCGGTGCTGTCGTGGGTGATTTGCGCATCGACGATCAAGCCTTCGGCGACTTCCAGGCGAATCAGGTCGTTGCACCCCTGGGGTTCGATCGCTATCACCTTGCCGTGCAACTGATTGCGCGCGCTGGTGCGCAGCATCAAGCGCCCGAGCAGGTTGAGGTCGCTCGTGTCTTCAGCGGCTTCCAGCACCTGGGCCTGTAAAGCTTGCAGCTTCTGGTACAGCCGCAACACTCGCTCGCCTTCATTGGACAGGCGTGCACCGCCACCGCCTTTGCCACCGACAATCCGCTCCACCAGCGGCTTCTGCGCCAGGTTGTTCAGCTCATCGATAGCATCCCAGGCGGCCTTGTAGCTCAGGCCTGCGCTTTTTGCCGCGCGGGTGATCGAGCCTTGTTCGGCGATGTGCTGCAACAGGGCAATGCGCTGCGGACGGCGGACGATGTGCTGGGACAGCAAGGTTGGCAAAGACATGGCAAGTCGCTTTGGGGGTGACGATGGTGAGGACGTTGGCCGCTTGGACCGCGCGAGTCAAGTCAGGGTGTCTCGCCGGGTTTGGGCGTGCGGGCCAGGCAATAGACGTCGACCCTCGCCGCACCGGCGTCCATCAGCAGGCGAGCCAGGGCCTGGGCCGTGGCACCGGTGGTCAGTACGTCGTCGACCAGGGCGAGGTGCCGGCCTTTGACGACGGCGCCGGGCGTCAGGGCGAAAGCGTTGCGCAGGTTGTTTCGGCGTGCTTCGGCGTTCAATGCCTGTTGAGCGTCGGTATCGTGGGTTCGTAGCAGCAAGTGTTCGGCGCAAGGGATATCGAGACTTGCACCCAGCCAGTGAGCCAGCATTGCAGCCTGATTGAACCCGCGCTTGCGCAGGCGCCGGCTGGCCAGCGGCACCGGGATCAGCGCATCGGGTTGCTGCAAATCGTCTTCGAAGCGATGTTGCAGATACTGAGCGAGGAGTTCGGCGAGCAGGCGGCCAAACGGCCACTTTGCATTGTGCTTGAAGCGGGTGATCAGGCTGTCGATCGGAAAGCTGTAGGTCCAGGGGACGATCACCTGTTCGAAAGCCGGTGGCTGCTTCAAGCAATGTCCGCAGGTCAGGCCCGCTGCCGGGAGAGGCAGGGCGCAGGTCTGGCAGTGCTCACCGAGCCAGGGCAACTCAATTTCGCAGGCCATGCAGACAGGCAGGGTGTTGTCGGCAGTTTGATCGCAAACAAGACAGGGTTGTTTGTTTTTTAACCAGATGTAAACCGGCCCTTCGTATCGTGGTTGACAGTGCATCGCTCTTCCTTAAATATGCCGAACATCCGTGTCGCGCCTGTGGGTATTCCATTCCCCAGTCGCTAGCCAAGCATAAATCAAAGGAAACGCCCATGAGTGCCAGCACCACTGCAACCCTGCGTCATGACTGGACTTTGGCCGAAGTCAAAGCACTCTTCGTTCAACCATTCAATGACCTGCTGTTCCAGGCGCAGACGGTGCACCGTGCGCATTTCGACGCCAACCGCGTCCAGGTGTCGACTCTGCTGTCGATCAAAACCGGTGCCTGCCCGGAAGATTGCAAATATTGTCCGCAGTCCGGTCACTACAACACCGGCCTGGAAAAAGAAAAGCTGATGGAAGTGCAGAAGGTTCTCGAAGAGGCCGCTCGCGCCAAGGCCATCGGTTCGACCCGCTTCTGCATGGGCGCGGCGTGGAAACATCCGTCGGCCAAGGACATGCCCTACGTACTGAAGATGGTCGAAGGCGTGAAAGCCCTGGGCCTGGAAACCTGCATGACCCTCGGTCGCCTGGATCAGGAGCAGACCGAAGCGCTGGCCAAGGCCGGCCTCGACTACTACAACCACAACCTCGATACCTCGCCGGAGTTCTACGGCAGCATCATCACTACCCGCACCTACAGCGAGCGCCTGCAAACCCTGGCGTATGTCCGTGACTCGGGGATGAAGATCTGCTCCGGTGGCATTCTCGGCATGGGCGAGTCGCTGGATGACCGCGCCAACCTGCTGATCCAGCTGGCCAACCTGCCGGAGCATCCAGAGTCGGTGCCGATCAACATGCTGGTGAAAGTCGCCGGTACGCCGCTGGAAAATGCCGACGACGTCGACCCGTTCGACTTCATCCGCATGCTCGCGGTCGCGCGCATCCTGATGCCGCAATCCCACGTGCGCCTGTCCGCCGGCCGCGAAGCCATGAACGAACAGATGCAGGCCCTGGCGTTCTTCGCCGGTGCCAACTCGATTTTCTACGGCGAAAAACTGCTGACCACCGCCAACCCGCAGGCCGACAAGGACATGCAACTGTTCTCGCGTCTGGGCATCCTGCCGGAAGCCCGCGAAGAACACGCAGACGAAGTGCATCAGGCGGCTATCGAGCAGGCGCTGGTGGAGCAGAAGAGCAGCGAGCAGTTCTATAACGCGGCGGTTTGAGTCTTCGCCCGATTCCTCTGAAGGAATGCAAAACACTGTGGGAGCGGGCTTGCTCGCGAATGCGGACTGACATTCAACATTGATGTCGACTGACACACCGCTTTCGCGAGCAAGCCCGCTCCCACATTAGATTGGGTTCAATTCTGATTTATGTGATCTGACTGTCTGAGGCCTGCATGTCTTTCGATCTCGCCGCACGCCTTGCTGCCCGTCGTGCCGAAAATCTCTATCGCCAGCGCCCGCTGCTTGAAAGCCCGCAAGGGCCGCAAGTGGTGGTCGATGGCCAGCCGCTGCTGGCGTTCTGTAACAACGACTACCTGGGCCTGGCCAATCATCCGCAAGTGATCGAGGCCTGGCGCGCCGGCGCTTCGAAGTGGGGGGTGGGCGGAGGGGCGTCACATCTGGTCATTGGCCATAGCGCCCCGCACCATGCCCTGGAAGAAGCCTTGGCCGACCTGACCGGTCGCCCGCGTGCGTTGCTGTTCACCACCGGTTACATGGCCAACCTCGGCGCGGTCACGGCGCTGGTGGGGCAGGGTGATACGGTGCTCGAAGACCGGCTCAATCATGCGTCGCTGCTCGACGCGGGGCTGTTGTCCGGTGCGCGGTTCAATCGTTATCTGCACAACGACCCGGTGAGCCTGGCCAAACGCCTGGAAAAAGCCACCGGCAATACGCTGGTGGTCACCGATGGCGTGTTCAGCATGGACGGCGATATTGCCGACCTGCCAGCGCTGGCCCGAGAGGCCAAGGCCAAAGGCGCCTGGTTGATGGTCGACGATGCTCATGGTTTTGGACCACTGGGCGCCAACGGTGGCGGCATCGTCGAGCATTTCGGTTTGAGCCAGGATGATGTTCCGGTGTTGGTTGGCACGCTCGGCAAAGCCTTTGGTACGGCGGGGGCCTTTGTGGCTGGCAGCGAAGAGCTGATCGAAAGTCTGATTCAGTTTGCCCGTCCCTACATCTACACCACCAGCCAGCCACCTGCGCTGGCCTGCGCCACATTGAAAAGCCTGGAACTGCTGCGCAGTGAACACTGGCGCCGCGAGCACTTGCAGACGCTGATCCGTCAGTTCCGCGACGGTGCCGAACAGATTGGCCTGGAGCTCATGGACAGCTTCACGCCGATCCAGCCGATCATGATCGGCGATGCCGGGCGTGCAGTACGCCTTTCGCAAATGCTGCGCGAGCGCGGGTTGATGGTAACCGCGATTCGCCCGCCTACCGTACCCGCCGGCAGCGCCCGACTGCGGGTCACGCTAAGTGCTGCCCACAGCGAGGCCCAGGTACAGCTATTGTTAAATGGACTGGCCGATTGTTTTCAACAACTGGGACCGGAGCCGAAGCATGCGTGATCGATTGATTCTGCTGCCCGGCTGGGGCCTTGGTGTTTCACCGCTGGAGCCTTTGGCGGCGGCCTTGCGTGGCCTGGATGAGCGTCTGCACGTCGAGATCGAGCCGTTGCCTGAGCTGGAGTCGAGCAATCCTGAAGAGTGGCTCGAAGAACTTGATTCGACATTGCCGCAAGACGCCTGGCTTGGCGGTTGGTCATTGGGCGGCATGCTCGCCTGCGAACTGGCGGCCCGGCGTGGCGATCGTTGCTGTGGTCTGTTCACCCTGGCCAGCAACGCGTCTTTTGTCGCGCATGAACATTGGGCAAGCGCCATGGCCGGGGAAACTTTCGATGCGTTTCTGGCGGGATGTGGAGCCGATCCGCGCGCGACGTTGAAACGCTTTTCACTGCTCTGCGCCCAAGGTGCCGAAGACCCGCGCGGGTTGTCGCGGTTGTTGCTCGGTGGCGCGCCGAATACCGCCGCGCCGGTGCTGCTGAGTGGTCTGCAAGTGCTTGCGCAACTGGATACACGGCAGGCACTGCAATCGTTCCGCGGTCCGCAACTGCATTTGTTCGCCGGCCTCGACGGGCTGGTGCCGGCGCAAGCGGCGGGTGAGCTGTTGGCATTGTTGCCGGATGTCGAAATCGGTCTGATTGAACAGGCCAGCCACGCGTTTCTCCTGGAAGATCCCCACGGTGTGGCGGGGGCGATCCAGGCCTTTTTGCATGAGTCCGGCGATGACTGATCTATCCTTACCCAACCTGCCCGGCGGCTTGCCCGACAAACGCCAGGTAGCTGCATCATTCTCCCGCGCGGCGCAAAGCTACGACAGCGTGGCCGAGTTGCAACGTGATGTGGGCAGCCAATTGCTCGGGCGCTTGCCGCAGGATTTTGTACCGCAGTGTTGGCTGGATCTGGGCTGCGGCACCGGGCATTTCAGTCGTGCCTTGGGTGAGCAATTTCCGGGCAGTCACGGTGTGGCGCTGGACATCGCCGAGGGCATGCTCAACCACGCCCGGCCATTGGGCGGTGCCACGCACTTCGTGGCCGGCGATGCCGAGTGTTTGCCACTGCAGGATTCGACCTGCGACCTGATCTTCTCCAGCCTGGCGGTGCAGTGGTGCGCCGACTTCGACTCGGTGCTCAGTGAAGCCTGTCGAGTACTGAAACCGGGTGGCATTTTTGCGTTTGCTAGTCTTTGTGCTGGGACGTTGTTTGAATTGCGCGACAGCTGGCGGCAGGTCGATGGCATGGTGCACGTCAACCGCTTCCGGGAGTTTGGTGTTTATCAGCAGTTGTGTGCGGCCAGCGGCTTGAGGATGGTCAGTCTGCAAAACCAGCCGCATGTGCTGCATTACCCGGATGTGCGCAGCCTGACCCATGAACTCAAGGCGTTGGGTGCGCACAATCTCAATCCCGGGCGGCCGGGTGGCTTGACCGGCCGGGCACGGATTCTGGGGCTGATCGAGGCTTATGAGCAGTTTCGTCAGGCCCAGGGACTGCCGGCGACTTATCAAGTGGTGTACGCCGTTTTGGAGAAGCCCTTATGAGCGCAGCCTATTTCATCGCCGGCACGGATACCGATGTCGGTAAAACCACAGTCGCCGCGGGGCTGTTGCATGCGGCGCGTTCGGCGGGTTTGAGCACGGCGGCGGGCAAGCCGGTCGCTTCCGGTTGCGATGTGACGCCCAAGGGCCTGCGCAACGCCGATGCGCTGGCGTTGCTGGCGGAGTGTTCGCTGCCGCTGACGTATGCTCAGGTCAACCCGGTGGCCTTCGAACCGGCCATTGCTCCGCATCTGGCGGCGCGAGAGGCTGGCGTGGCGCTGACGGTGCAATCGTTACTGGCGCCGATGCGGCAGATTCTGGGCCTGCAGGCGGACTTCACCCTGATCGAAGGCGCCGGCGGCTGGCGTGTACCGCTGGCGGACCAGGACAATCTCTCGGACCTCGCCATTGCGTTGCAGTTACCGGTGATCCTGGTGGTCGGCGTGCGGCTGGGGTGTATCAGCCATGCCTTGTTGACCGCCGAAGCGATTGCCCGGGATGGTTTGCAACTGGCGGGATGGGTGGCCAACATCATCGACCCGAAAACATCGCGGCTGGAAGAAAACCTCGCCACCCTTGCCGAGCGCCTCCCGGCGCCGTGCCTGGGGCGCGTGCCTAAACTCAAGGCCGTTACGGCCGAAGCAGTGGCAGAGCACTTGCAACTGGACCTGTTGGACTGACATTTTCGCAATGCGGGTTTTGCCTATGATAAGGCACTGTGCCATTAGTGTTTTTGTCGGGTGTTTTGCCGGCCACTCTGCTTCAATGGCCGCTGTCGATCCATTGAAAGGACGGGTTTCCCTTGGAAATCTCAGGAAACACCGCTTTTTATGCCGGTCTGAGCACTCTTCAGGCAGGGCAGAACCGCGTCGATCTAGCCGCCGGGCAGATCGCCAACACGACGATCGAACGTTCGGTCACCAGCCAGTCCTCCGAGGTGCAAGTCGATCGTCTGCGGTCGGTTGATCGCAGCCAGCAATCGGACCTGGCCAGCAACGTGGTCGAAATGGCCCAAGGCAAGATTCAGGCAGAACTGGGCGTGAAAGTCGCCAAGGCAGCCGATGAAGTGCTCGGAACATTGATCGATACCTACGCTTGATTCCTCGCTGATACCGCACCCTCAACGCCGCGCCTGTTCGCGGCGTCTTTCTGCGTAAGTCTTTCTTCCTCAACTAATCTTTTCTGTGCGGCGGGCTGCCTTGAAAGCGCAGCTGCGTTGTCGTGTGCCTGTGTGTCCGATCCTGCGATGACGAACGGCAAAAGATCGACGCTTGACAAGATTTCGGCGTAAACGTATGTTTCAAACAACTGTTTGATCGCAACAACAAATCAACGCGGTCGTTCATTCCCGGTTACATCAGCAGAGGTTTATCGCTATGCCTGACTACAAGGCCCCCTTGCGTGATATTCGCTTCGTTCGTGACGAACTGCTTGGCTACGAAGCGCACTATCAGAGCCTGCCGGCGTGTGCCGACGCAACTCCGGACATGGTTGACGCCATTCTTGAGGAAGGCGCCAAGTTTTGTGAGCAGGTGCTGGCTCCGCTGAACCGCGTGGGCGACATCGAGGGTTGCACCTGGAGCGAGTCCGGCGTCAAGACCCCGACTGGCTTCAAGGAAGCCTACAAGCAATTCGTCGAAGGCGGCTGGCCAAGCCTGGCCCACGACGTAGAGCACGGCGGTCAGGGCCTGCCGGAGTCTTTGGGGCTGGCGATCAGCGAAATGGTCGGTGAATCCAACTGGTCGTGGGGCATGTACCCAGGCCTGTCGCACGGTGCGATGAACACCATCTCCGAGCACGGTACCCCTGAGCAGCAAGAGGCTTACCTGACCAAGCTGGTTTCCGGCGAATGGACCGGCACCATGTGCCTGACCGAACCGCACTGCGGCACCGATCTGGGCATGTTGCGCACCAAGGCCGAGCCTCAGGCCGACGGCTCCTACAAGGTTTCTGGCACCAAGATCTTCATCTCGGCCGGTGAACACGACATGGCCGACAACATCGTCCACATCGTACTGGCCCGCCTGCCGGATGCACCGGCTGGCACCAAAGGCATCTCCCTGTTCATCGTGCCGAAGTTCCTGCCGAACGCCGATGGCTCGGTTGGCGCACGTAACGCCGTGTCCTGTGGTTCCCTGGAACACAAGATGGGCATCCACGGCAACGCCACCTGCGTGATGAACTTCGACGGCGCTACCGGTTTCCTGATCGGCCCGGCGAACAAAGGCCTGAACTGCATGTTCACCTTCATGAACACCGCACGTCTGGGTACCGCTCTGCAAGGTCTGGCCCACGCCGAAGTCGGTTTCCAGGGCGGCCTGAAATACGCTCGCGACCGTCTGCAAATGCGCTCGCTGACTGGCCCGAAAGCACCAGACAAAGCCGCTGACCCGATCATCGTGCACCCTGACGTGCGTCGCATGCTGTTGACCATGAAGGCCTTCGCCGAAGGCAACCGTGCGATGGTTTACTTCACTGCCAAGCAAGTCGACATCGTCAAGTACGGTGTGGACTCCGAGGCGAAGAAGAAAGCCGACGCATTGCTGGCTTTCATGACGCCAATCGCCAAGGCGTTCATGACCGAAGTCGGTTTTGAAGCGGCCAACCACGGCGTGCAGATCTACGGTGGTCACGGCTTCATCGCCGAGTGGGGCATGGAGCAGAACGTTCGCGACAGCCGTATTTCGATGCTGTACGAAGGCACCACCGGTATCCAGGCACTCGACCTGCTGGGGCGTAAAGTGCTGATGACCCAAGGCGAGGCTCTGAAAGGCTTCACCAAGATCGTCCACAAGTTCTGCCAGACCAACGAAGGCAACGAAGCGGTTCAAGAGTTCGTCGCTCCGCTGGCTGCACTGAACAAGGAATGGGGCGAACTGACCATGAAGGTCGGTATGGCCGCCATGAAAGATCGCGAAGAAGTCGGTGCGGCCTCCGTGGACTACCTGATGTACTCCGGTTATGCCTGCCTGGCCTACTTCTGGGCTGACATGGCGCGTCTGGCTGCCGAGAAACTGGCTGCCGGCACGTCCGAAGAGGCCTTCTACACCGCCAAGCTGCAGACTGCGCGCTTCTACTTCCAGCGCATCCTGCCGCGTACCCGCACTCACGTTGCAACCATGCTGTCGGGCGCCAACAACCTGATGGACATGAAAGAAGAGAACTTCGACCTGGGCTACTAAGCCTCAACGAAGTGCTTGAAAAAGCCGCTGTTCCTTCGGGACCAGCGGCTTTTTTGCTTTAAGGGTTGCCCGTGGAATTAATGTTTGTAACGCCCTTTGAAAAATACCTCAGTAATTCACTCAGCAACTCGGGCTTTCTGCCGTTACAGTAGTGGGCACATTGCCATCTATTGATCTGACGGGTCGGAGCTTTACCCTTGCCGCGCTCATCTGCTGTACGTTTCAGTCATTTCCTGCCGTCATTACTGCTGTTGCTGGCGGGGCTTGCGGCTGCGTACATCAAGGATCTGAACGTCTTCTTCACGTCACTGTTCAACGTGCTGCCCACCCTGGTGTTGTTGCTCGGCGGTGCCTATTGCGCGGTGTACCGACGCCAGCGTGAACTGTTTCTGATGGTCACGGTGTACATCGCCTACTTCCTGCTCGACACCCAGACCGACTATTACCGCGACAACGGCAAGGTGCGTGACGATGCCGCCGTGGTCTTTCATCTGTGTTGCCTGCTGCTGCCGCTGCTGTTTGGAGTGTTTGCGGCGTGGCAGGAACGCACCCATCTGTTCCAGGACATGGTGGCGCGTTTCGCCGTATTGCTGGCGGTCGGCAGCGTGGCACTGGGGCTTGAGCAAAGTTATCCACACGCGCTGCTCATCTGGCTGTCGGAGATTCGCTGGCCTGCCTTGCATGGCGCCTGGATGAGTCTGATCCAGTTGTCCTATCCGGTGTTCATTGCCGCGTTTGTGCTGCTGGCCTGGCAATACTGGCGCAACCCGCGACCGTTGCATGCCGCGCAATTGGTGGGGCTGCTCGGCCTGTTCTGGATGTTGCCAAAAACCTTCATCCTGCCCTTCACCCTCAACATCATGTGCAGCCAGGTGATGCTGATGATCGCCGCGGCCGTCGCCCACGAGGCTTATCAAATGGCCTTCCGCGACGAACTGACCGGGCTGCCGGGCCGTCGTGCGCTGAATGAACGCATGCAACGGCTGGGGCGCAATTACGTGTTGGCCATGAGCGACGTCGACCATTTCAAGAAATTCAACGATACCCACGGCCACGACGTCGGCGACCAGGTGTTGCGGTTGGTGGCCAGCAAACTGTCGAAAATCGGCGGTGGCGGTAAGGCGTATCGCTATGGCGGCGAGGAATTTGCCCTGGTGTTTGCAGGCAAGACCCTCGAAGAGTGCATGCCGCACCTGGAAGTCATCCGCGAGTCCATCGCCACTTACAACATTCAACTGCGTAATCAGGAAAACCGCCCGCAGGACGACAATCAGGGGCGCCAGCGGCGTGCCGGTTCCGGTGCGTCGAGTGTATCGGTGACGGTCAGTATCGGCGTTGCCGAACGGATCGATCAGCGTGCCCCCGAAGAGGTGCTCAAGTCCGCTGACCAGGCGCTTTATAGCGCCAAGGGCGCCGGGCGCAACTGTGTGATCGCGTTCGGGCAGAATCGCCGTGGTGCCGTGCGCATGGACGCCGCTACGGTTGAGTGATGATGGCGCATTCAGCGAGCGGAAAGTGATTGTGAGGTAGGGGCGACGGCAGTAGGTTGGAGAAATCTGCCGACGGAGAATGACCATGCCCGAGTACAAAGCTCCCTTGCGCGACATGCGCTTTCTGATCGATCACGTCTTCGACTTTCACAGTAGCTACGCCGCGTTGGGAGCCACGGATGCCAGCCCGGACATGGTCAATGCGATCCTCGAAGAAGGCGCGAAATTCTGCGAAAACGTGCTGTCGCCGCTCAACCGCAGCGGCGATGAAGAGGGTTGCCATTTCGACAATGGCGTGGTCACCACGCCGGCGGGCTTCAAGCAGGCATTCGCACAATATGTCGAGGGTGGCTGGCATGGCCTGGCGGCGGATCCGGTTTACGGCGGTCAAGGGCTGCCGAGCTCTCTGGGCCTGGTCATCGGCGAGATGGTGGGTTCCAGCAACACCTCGTGGGGCATGTACCCCGGCCTGACCCACGGTGCGATGTCGGCGATCCACGCCCATGGCACCGAGGAGCAAAAGCAGACCTATTTGAAGAAGCTCACCGCTGGCCAATGGACCGGCACCATGTGCCTGACCGAAGCCCATTGCGGCACTGACCTGGGCATCATCAAGACCCGCGCCGTGCCTGCGGCCGATGGCAGCTATGCGATCTCCGGCAGCAAGATCTTCATCTCGGCCGGCGAACACGACATGAGCGCCAACATCATTCATCTGGTGCTGGCGAAATTGCCGGACGCACCGGCCGGGACCAAGGGCATTTCGTTATTTATCGTGCCCAAGTTCCTGCCCGACGCGACGGGCGAAGCGGGTGAGCGCAATGGCGTGTCCTGCGGCTCGATCGAACACAAGATGGGCATCAAGGCCTCGGCCACCTGCGTGCTTAACTTCGACGCGGCCAAGGGTTTCTTGATCGGCGAGCCGAACAAGGGCCTGAACTGCATGTTCACCATGATGAACCACGCGCGGTTGGGCACCGGCATGCAGGGTCTGTGTCTGGGCGAGGCGAGCTTCCAGGGCGCGATCAAATACGCCAACGACCGTTTGCAGATGCGCGCGCTGACCGGCCCGAAAGCGCCGGAGAAAGCCGCCGACCCGATCATCGTGCACCCCGATGTGCGGCGAATGTTGCTGACCATGAAAGCCTTCAACGAGGGCAACCGCGCGCTGACCTACTTCACCGCGCAGTTACTGGACGTGGCGCACCTGAGTCCGGATGAAACGGCGCGTCAGGACGCCGAAGACTTGCTGGCGTTCCTCACGCCGATCTGCAAAGCCTTCATGACCGATACCGGCCTGGAAGTGACCAACCACGGCATGCAGGTATTTGGCGGCCACGGGTTCATTCGCGAATGGGGTATGGAGCAACTGGTGCGTGACTGCCGGATCGCGCCGATCTATGAGGGCACCAACGGCATTCAGGCGCTGGACTTGCTTGGGCGCAAGGTACTCGGCAGTCAGGGCAAGTTGCTGCGCGGCTTCACCAGAATCGTCCACAAGTTCTGCGTGGCGAACGCCGAGCATCCACAATTGGCCGGGTACGTGGCACAGCTCAATCAACTGAATCAGCAGTGGGGTGAGTTGACCGTCAAGGTCGGGATGGCGGCGATGAAAAACCCGGACGAAGTCGGTGCCGCGTCGGTGGATTACCTGATGTACAGCGGTTACATCATCCTCGGCTACCTGTGGCTGCGCATGGCGCTCGTGGCTCAGGCGCAGCTTGATGCCGGCAATGGCGATGGCGACTTCTGTCGGGGCAAACTGGCGACCAACGAGTTTTACTTCAAGCGCCTGTTGCCACGCACTGCCGCTCATCGGGCGGCCATCGAAGCGGGGAGCGATTGTCTGATGCAACTGCCGGCGGAGCTGTTCGCGCTTTAGTCATGTAAATCCGCTACAAAGAAGCTCGCCTTGTGCGGGCTTTTTTGTTGATGACTAAAAATTACAAAACGGTCATGAGCTGACCCTATGTGTCACAAAAGTTGTTGGGGTACACTCCGACCCAACGAAAACACTCTTCCTGTGAATCACCTGTATAGATCTTGCGAGGTTTGCCATGGCTGACTACAAAGCGCCCCTGCGCGATATGCGCTTCGTCCTCAATGAAGTTTTCGAGGTCGCCAAACTCTGGGCCGAACTGCCTGCACTGGCTGAAACCGTCGATGCAGAAACGGTCGAAGCCATCCTGGAAGAAGCCGGCAAAGTCACCAGCAAAAGCATCGCACCACTGAGCCGTGCCGCGGACGAAGAAGGTTGCCATTGGGCGGACGGTGCCGTCACCACGCCGGCAGGTTTCCCACAGGCCTATCAGACCTACGCTGAAGGCGGTTGGGTCGGTGTCGGCGGTGATCCTGCCTACGGCGGCATGGGCATGCCCAAAGCCGTTTCGGCCCAGGTCGAAGAAATGGTCAACTCCGCCAGCCTGTCGTTCGGTCTGTACCCGATGCTGACCGCCGGCGCTTGCCTGTCGATCAACGCCCACGCCAGCGAAGAGCTGAAAGCGGCGTACCTGCCGAACATGTACGCCGGTATCTGGGCCGGTTCCATGTGCCTGACCGAGCCACACGCCGGTACCGACCTGGGGATCATTCGGACCAAGGCCGAGCCTCAGGCCGACGGTTCCTACAAGGTCAGCGGCACCAAGATCTTCATCACCGGTGGCGAACACGACCTCACCGAAAACATCATCCACCTGGTGCTGGCCAAGCTGCCGGATGCACCGGCGGGGCCGAAAGGCATTTCGTTGTTCCTGGTACCCAAGTTCATGGTCAATGCCGATGGCAGCCTGGGTGCGCGCAACCCGGCCAACTGTGGTTCGATCGAACACAAAATGGGTATCCAGGCGTCCGCGACCTGTGTGATGAACTTCGATGAAGCCGTGGGTTACCTGGTCGGCGAGCCGAACAAAGGCCTGGCGGCCATGTTCACCATGATGAACTACGAGCGACTGGGCGTCGGTATTCAGGGCCTGGCCACTGGCGAGCGCTCGTACCAGAACGCCGTGGAATACGCCCGTGACCGTCTGCAAAGCCGTTCGCCGACTGGCGCGCAGAACAAGGACAAAGTGGCTGACCCAATCATCGTCCACCCGGACGTGCGTCGCATGCTGCTGACCATGAAAGCCTCGAACGAAGGGGGCCGTGCGTTTTCCACCTACGTGGCCATGCAACTGGACACCGCCAAGTTCAGCGAAGACGCCGCCACCCGCAAGCGTGCGGAAGATCTGGTGGCGTTGTTGACCCCGGTGGCCAAGGCGTTCCTGACCGACCTGGGCCTGGAAACCACCGTTCACGGCCAGCAGGTCTTCGGCGGCCACGGTTACATCCGTGAGTGGGGCCAGGAGCAATTGGTACGCGACGTACGCATCACCCAGATCTACGAAGGCACCAACGGCATTCAGGCGCTGGACCTGGTCGGGCGCAAGATCGTGGGTAGCGGCGGGGCGTTCTACAATCTCTTCGCTGACGAGATTCGTCACTTCACGGCCACAGCCAGTGCAGACCTCGCAGAGTTCACCAAGCCACTGAACGATGCAGTGACCACTCTGGATGAACTGACCGCGTGGTTGCTTGACCGAGCGAAGACCAATCCGAACGAAATCGGCGCGGCGTCGGTCGAGTATCTGCAGGTGTTCGGTTACACGGCTTACGCCTACATGTGGGCTCTGATGGCCAAGGCAGCTTTTGGCAAGGAAGCGCAAGACGATTTCTACGCCAGCAAACTGGGTACGGCACGGTTCTATTTTGCCCGTCTGTTGCCGCGCATTCACTCGTTGAGCGCGTCGGTGAAGGCCGGTAGCGAATCGTTGTTCCTGCTGGACGCAGGACAATTCTGAGGAAGTAATGTCTTGTAAGCATTCTCTTACATAACGTGCTGCTGTTCTCCCATAGATGCAAATTGGATCCACAGCTAATCTACTTCACATGGACGTAGCGCAGGAAGCGCAAAGCAACAACAGGGACACGTAGGATTCTGCCAGGACGGCGGAGTGAAATGGATGTCAGGGAAACAGTCTGCAAAAACCCCGCTTCGGCGGGGTTTTCTTTTGCCCGAAGAAAAGTTTTCAGCTCGGTCCATCCAGGGCCTGTGCACTGTTCAGGCGATCATCCGGGCCAGTCATCACTTCTTCCAGCAAGGTCCGCAGCAATGCCAGCGAAGCCTGCTGCCGTTGCACATCCCGACATACCAAACCGACTTTCAGCGGCACTCGTGGTTCGCTCAGGGGCTTCCATAGCAACTCGTAATTGCCATGAGTCTTTTGCGAGCGTCCGGGCAACACCGTCGCCAGGCGCGTGTGCGGCAGGCTGTCGAGAATCCCGGCCATGTTGTTCAGTTCGGCTTGCACCTGCGGGCGTCGTCCGAGGTTTGCCAGTTGTGCCTGCAAGATCTGCCTTATTTGAAATTCCTCGCCCAACAGCAACATCGGCAACTCGGCAGCCTGACTCATGGACACTTTCTTGAATTCACGCAGCGGATGTTTCGCCGGGATGACCAGGGTCAGTTCATCTTCGTACAGCATCACGCCATGCAAGCCAGGCTGACGAGGTGGCAGGTAGCTGATGCCAATATCCAGAGAGCCGTTGAGCAGTCGCCGCTCGATTTCCAGGCCGGTCAGTTCATAAATCTGCACCACCAGATGCGGCTGCGCCTTGCGCACCCGCTCGAGCATTTGCGGAACGAGGCTGGTATGCACGGTCTGCAACACACCAATGGCCAAGGTGCGCAACGCCTGACCCTTGAAGTTGCCGAGCGCTTCCCGCGCTCGTTGCAGACCATCGAGCAAAGGCTGGGCGTGGTTGTACAGCGTGTGGGCCGCGAGGGTCGGCAACAGGCGTTTGCTACTGCGTTCGAACAGGCTCACATCGAGGTTTTGCTCGAGGTGGCGGATTTGCTGGGACAGCGCCGGCTGAGAGATGGACAGGCGCTCGGCGGCCCGGCCCACGTGGCCTTCTTCATAGACCGCGACGAAATAACGCAGTTGCTTGAAATCCATAAGTATTACTTATCGAAAATGCTGGGAAATCGAAATGGCTGAATGCCTCGTCTGAGCCTAGTCTAACCGCATTCACAGGGCTTACAGGGCCACAGAGCGCGATGAATACCGTTTGCTTCGATGGTGTTTACATAGGTAAGGCAAAAAACCTCAAAAGAGGTTTTTTCAGTTGAATCTGTTCAGTCTGCGTCGCAGTCCTCCCAGCCTTGACGATCTGGTCATGGACGCCTCCCTGCCAACCCAAGGCAGTAACCTTTCCAGCGAGTACTTGATGCCCAGTGTCGAGCGGCCGAAACAGGTGTTTGTGCGTGGTCAGGGTTCATGGTTGTGGGACAGCGATGACCGTGCCTATCTGGATTTTTCCCAGGGAGGCGGGGCCAACAGCCTTGGTCACAGTCCTTCGGTACTGGTCAACGCAATCACCGCCCAGGCGCAATCGCTGATCAATCCGGGATTCGGCCTGCATAACCGCGGCATGCTCAGCCTCGCCGAGCAACTGTGTGCCAGCACTGGCAGTGATCAGGCTTACCTGCTCAATACCGGCAGCGAAGCCTGTGAGGCGGCGATCAAACTGGCGCGCAAATGGGGTCAGCAGCATCGCGGCGGTGCGTCGCGCATCATTGTCGCCAACAACGGTTGCCATGGTCGTAGCCTGGCGACGATTTCGGCGTCGGACAGTTCGGCATTGATCAACCGGTTCGAGCCGCAATTGCCGGGCTTCAGCCATGTTCCATTCAATGATCTGCCAGCGTTGCATGAGGCGGTCGATGAACGGACCGTAGCGATCATGCTCGAGCCGATCCAGAGCGAAGCCGGCGTGATCCCGGCCACCGCGCATTACCTCAAGGGCGTCGAACGCTTGTGTCGTGAACTCGGCATTTTGCTGATCTTCGACGAAGTGCAAACCGGCATCGGTCGTTGTGGCACCTTGCTCGCGGAGCAGTCTTACGGCGTAACGGCGGATATCGTCGTTCTCGGCAAAGGGCTGGGCGGCGGGGTGCCATTGGCCGCGTTGCTGGCGCGGGGCAAGGCTTGCTGTTTCGACACGGGCGAGATAACCGGCACTCATCACGGCAATGCGCTGATGACCGCTGCGGGACTTTCGGTGCTCGATACGGTGCGGGACAAGGGCTTCCTCAAACACGTCGCAGAAGCCGGTCAGCACCTGCGTGAAGGTTTGGGGCGTTTGGCCCATCGTTACGGTCACGGCGAGTTGCGCGGACAAGGGCTGCTCTGGGGACTGACGCTGTCGGACGATTCCGCCGGCGCGGTAGTCAAGGCCGCGCTCTACGAAGGCCTGCTGCTCAATGCCCCACAACCCGACTGCTTGCGTTTTACCCCTGCGCTTAATGTCAGCAACGCCAACATCGACGAAATGCTCCTGCGCCTGGCGCGCGCCTTCTCCCGAGTACGCACCGCGCAATTGCAGTGCCGCAAAGGGATCGCCGTCTGATCAGACGCGCCCTACACGTATTTCCGAACCGTCTCGCGGTAAAACGCACGCCTCACGCCTGATTCTTTTGGCGTGAGGCGTTTTTTTGTCTGCGAAATTCAATGAAGGGGCGGAGCTCTGGAGTAGAGGGACTGAACCCTGACAAACGGCACGGGTCGATTAGCTGTAGGGCTCGAACGAGTCGACCCCAATCAGGAGCTGCCCCATGGATTTTATTCGCATCATCATCGCCATCCTGTTGCCGCCACTGGGTGTGTTTCTGCAAGTAGGATTCGGTGGAGCGTTCTGGTTGAATATTCTGCTGACATTGTGCGGTTACATTCCGGGGATCGTGCATGCGGTGTACATCATCGCCAAGCGCTGAATTTCGCGGCGGTAGGTCGGCCCCCTTCGCGAGCAAGCCCGCTCCCACATTCAACCGAGTTCTCCCAAAGGAACGCGATTAATTGTGGGAGCGGGCTTGCCCGCGAAGGGGGCGCCATAATTTCAGCACTGTGCGCAGACCTCAGTCCACCTGCCCCATCACCCGCCGATAAAACAACCACTCCTGCTCCAGCGCATGGGCCTGATTACCGGCCTTGCGGAAACCGTGGCGTTCATCGGCGTAGTAATGCGCTTCGACCAGAATGTTGTTGTCCTGCAGCGCCGTGACCATATCGCGGGTCTGCTGCGGGACGACCACGGCATCCAGTTCTCCTTGAAAGAAGATCATCGGCACGCGGATGTTGTTTGCATGCAGCAGCGGTGTGCGAGCGGCGTAGCGTTCGGCATCCAGCAGCGGATCGCCGATCAACCAATCCAGATAGTCGCTTTCGAATTTGTGGGTCGCGCGCCCCAGCGCCACCGGGTCGCTGACCCCATACAGGCTGGCGCCGGCGCGGAACACGTTGTGAAAGGCCAAGGCGCAAAGGGTTGTGTAGCCGCCGGCGCTGCCCCCGCGGATGAAAGCCTTGTCGCCGTCGATCAAGCCGCGCTGGTTGAGGTAACTGACCACGGCGCAGGCGTCTTGCACATCAACATCGCCCCAACTCAGGTGCAGCGCCTGGCGATAGGCCCGGCCATAGCCGCTGCTGCCGCGATAGTTGAGGTCGGCCACGGCGAAGCCGCGCTGAGCCCAGAACTGGATGCGTGGATCGAGCATCGGGTAGCACGCCGACGTCGGGCCGCCATGGATGAACACCACCAATGGCGGTTTCTCCTCGCCGGTCATCGCCGGGTAGAAGAAGCCGTGTGCTTCGCCTGAACCACTCGGGTAGCGCAAGGTTTGCGGGCGGCTGATTTGTTCGGGAGGAAGGGGGGCAATGCCGCCGGCCAGTACTTTCACGTGCCGGCTCTGGCGGTCGATGGCGATGACTGCGGTTGAACTGACGGGCGACGCCGCGATGCAATAGATGAACTGCTCATCCACGGCAAGATGGCGGAAACGGCTGTAGTCGCCGGTAAAGTCTGCGCTGGAATCGCCGCATACGCCCAATCGGCCAAACCCATTTTCGGTCCAACTGGCCAGATAACTATTGTCGCCCAGCGGCAACCAGGTGCTGCCACCGAGTTGCCAGGGCGCGGGGCCATGGTCGGCGGCGGCACTCGGCAATGGCTCCAGGCCTTTGTCAGATTCCATCCAGGGCTGCCAGTACCCCGCGCGATCCGTCAGGCAATACAAGCGACCGCCGGCATCAAACCGCGGTTGTTGCACCGACTCTTGAGCGTCGTTACCCGCCACACAACGAGCCTTGGCAAAATCGCCATTGGCCTGGCGTTCGGCAACCATCAAACGAGTCGCTGTCCATGGCTGATCCGGGTGATCCCATTCGATCCAGGCCAGACGCCGGGCATCAGGACTCAGCGTCGGCGCGGCGTAAAAATCAGCACCTTCGGCCAGCAGGTGACGTGCGCCATCCAGCAGATCGATTGCCACCAGTCGGTGTTGATCGCGACGCTCCTCGACGGCCAGCACCTGCCCATTGGCGAACTGTAAATCGCCATAACGGCACACACCAAACGTCAGCCTTTCGGGCGATTCGCCTTGCAGTGCTTGCCGATACAGCTGCTGATCCGCCTCGTTGACGAAAACGATACCGTTGTCAGTCAGACAAAACGCTCCGCCGCCATATTCGTACACCCGGCTGCGCGCGCTGAACTCCGGCGGCGTCAGACATTTCGCTGCACCGTGGTGCCAATGCCAGATCCGGCACGCCGCGTCTTCAGGGCGGTACTCGTTCCAGAACAGGCCCTGTTGACCGACCTGCAATTCGGCAAAGTCGATACCGGCGGCTACGGCTTTGGCAGCGCTGAAAGGTTCAGCTTTTGGCGATGAGGCGTGAATTTCGTTCATTGCGAAAGGCCAGTTGGTCGATGGTCTGGGTTGCGTGTTCGGCTTCTTCGCGAGCCTTGAGGATCACGCCGTGTTGTGGCGACTTGCTGCACACCGGGTCGGCGTTGCTGGCATCACCGGTGAGCATGAACGCCTGGCAGCGGCAGCCGCCGAAGTCTTTTTTTTTCTCGTCGCAGGAGCGGCACGGTTCGGGCATCCAGTCGTAACCACGAAAGCGATTGAAGCCGAACGAGTCGTACCAGATGTGCTGCATGCTGTGCTCGCGCACGTTGGGAAACTGCACCGGCATCTGTCGGGCACCGTGACAGGGAAGGGCGGTTCCGTCTGGCGTGACCGTCAGAAAAATACTGCCCCAGCCATTCATGCAGGCTTTCGGGCGTTCTTCGTAATAGTCCGGGGTGACGAAAATCAGCTTGCATGGATGCCCTTGGGCTTCCAGTTTGGCGCGGTATTCATTGGTGATGCGTTCGGCGCGCACCAGTTGCTCCCGGGTCGGTAATAGCCCGACGCGATTGAGTTGCGCCCAGCCGTAGAACTGGCAAGTGGCGAGCTCGACGAAGTCCGCTTCCAGTGCGATGCACAGCTCGATGATGCGGTCGATCTGGTCGATGTTGTGCCGATGGGTCACGAAGTTCAGCACCATCGGATAACCGTGGGCCTTCACCGCCCGGGCCATTTCCAGTTTTTGCGCAAAGGCCTTTTTCGAACCGGCCAGCAGATTGTTCACCTGCTCGTCGCTGGCCTGGAAACTGATCTGGATATGATCGAGGCCGGCCTTCTTGAAGTCGCTGATTTTCTGCTCGGTCAGGCCGATGCCGGAGGTGATCAGGTTGGTGTAGAAACCCAGTTTGCGGGCTTCAGTAATCAACTCGGCGAGGTCCTGACGCACCAGCGGTTCACCACCGGAAAACCCCAGCTGCGCCGCACCCATTTCCCGCGCTTCGCGGAACACCTTGATCCACTGTTCGGTGCTCAGCTCTTTGCCTTGCTCGGCGAAATCCAGCGGATTGGAGCAGTACGGGCATTGCAGCGGACAGCGATAGGTCAGCTCGGCCAGCAGCCACAGTGGCAGACCGACTTCCGGTTTGGGCGGTACTTGCACTGAAGAATCAGGCAAGTTCGATCCAGTGCTGCGCACGGGCAACCTCCATGAATTGCTCAATGTCGTCACCGAGCTCGGGCACGCCGGGGAACTGTTGGTCGAGTTCGGCGATGATCGCCGCGACATCCCGTTCACCGTCAATCAAGCCACCGATCAGTGCGGCACTTTCGTTGAGTTTGATCATGCCTTCCGGGTACAGCAGCACGTGGCCTTTCTGCGCCGGTTCGTACTGGAAGCGGTAGCCGGGACGCCAGGTCGGGGTCTTGCTGCGATCGAAACTCATAAGGTGATTCCTTTGTGCCAGACTCGCTCCCCGGTCACGCTGTGATACGGCGGGCGATTCAGTTCGTAGGCCATGCTCATGGCATCGAGCATGCTCCAAAGAATGTCCAGTTTGAACTGGAGAATTTCCAGCATGCGCTCCTGGCCTTCCCGGGTCTTGTAGTGCTCAAGCGTGATCGCCAGACCATGCTCGACATCACGCCGTGCCTGGCGCAGGCGCGTGCGGAAATACTCGTATCCGGCCGGGTCGATCCACGGGTAATGCCGGGGCCAACTGTCCAGGCGCGATTGGTGGATTTGCGGGGCGAACAGCTCGGTCAGGGAGCTGCTGGCGGCCTCCTGCCAACTGGCGCGGCGGGCGAAGTTGACGTAGGCGTCCACGGCGAAGCGCACGCCGGGCAGCACCAGTTCCTGGGAGCGCAGCTGGTCCGGGTCGAGGCCTACGGCCTGGCCCAGACGCAGCCAGGCTTCGATGCCGCCGTCTTCACCGGGCGCGCCGTCGTGGTCCAGCAGGCGTTGAATCCACTCGCGGCGGATCTCGCGGTCAGGGCAGTTGGCGAGGATCGCGGCGTCCTTCAGCGGAATGTTCACCTGATAGTAAAAGCGGTTGGCGACCCAGCCCTGAATCTGTTCGCGGGTGGCGCGGCCTTCGTACATCGCCACGTGGTAGGGGTGATGGATGTGGTAGTAGGCGCCCTTGGCGCGCAGGGCCGCTTCGAATTCGGCGGGGGACATCGGGGTGTCGGTCATTGCGGTTCTCCGGTGCACAACCGTTGAAATCTTTGGTGTCTGGTCGGACGCCTTCGCGGGCAAGCCCGCTCCCACATTGGATTTGTGGCGTACACAATCCCTGTGGGAGCGGGCTTGCCCGCGAAGGGGCCCTCCGCTACAGCACAATACTCATGCCGTCATACGCCACTTCAACCTGGCGCCGATCCAGCTCCGCCCGTTCCGGCGAATCTTCATCGAGAATCGGGTTGGTGTTGTTGATGTGGATAAGCACCTTGCGCTGCGTGGGCAGTTGTTCCAGCACTTCGAGCATGCCGCCGGGGCCGTTTTGTGCCAGGTGGCCCATCTCGTGCCCGGTGCGGGTGCCGACGCCACGACGCTGCATTTCATCGTCGTCCCACAACGTGCCATCCACCAACAGGCAATCGCTACCGGCCATGATTTCCAGGAGCGGTGCATCAATCTTGCCCAACCCCGGTGCGTAGAACAGTTTGCCGCCAGTGTTGAGGTCTTCGACGATCAGGCCGATGTTGTCGCCCGGATGCGGGTCGAAGCGGTGCGGCGAGTACGGCGGCGCGGCACTGCGCAAAGGCAGCGGGGTGAAGCGCAGGTTCGGGCAGGCGGGGATGGTGAAGCCTTTATCGAGCTCGATCCGGTTCCAGTTCAGCCCGCCGTTCCAGTGGGTCAGCATGTTGAACAGCGGAAAGCCGCTGCTCAGGTCTTCGTGGACCATGTCGGTGCACCAGACCTGATGCGGGCAACCCTCGCGCAGCATGAGCAGGCCGGTGGTGTGATCGATCTGGCTGTCCATCAGGATGATCGCGCCGATCCCGGTATCGCGCAGGGCGCGGCCAGGCTGCATCGGGGCGAAGCTCTGGAGTTGGGCGCGAATGTCCGGGGAGGTGTTGCACAGCACCCAGTTCAAGCCGTCATCGGAAATCGCGATGGACGATTGCGTCCGCGCCTTGGCCCGCAGGCTGCCGTTGCGAAAGCCTGCGCAGTTCACGCAGTTGCAGTTCCACTGGGGGAAGCCGCCGCCGGCAGCGGAACCTAGAATCTGGACAAACATGGACGCTCCATCATTTCAACGCTGAAAATAAAACGCCTCGGATAACCGAGGCGTTGTGCTGCACATCTACCAAGGTAGAGATTAGCGGCTTGCGAAGTACATGGTGACTTCAAAGCCGATACGCAGGTCGGTGTAGGCAGGTTTGGTCCAAGCCATAAATTGAACTCCTTCAGGTAGGGTGGGACAGCGCTATCTATAGATATAGTCCACCTCAAGTCAGAGATGTTCCAGATAGTTAGGTGGCTATGTTACTCAAAATTTCAAAGAGATTGCCCGTGAAACTTTGAGAAAGCTCCTTACCGCCCCGGTAATGATCATTTTGTCGCTTGCCATGGCTCACCCGGGCTAACCGCGCTGGACAAGCAGCGCCAGCCACCCTCGGCCTGATTCAGGCGCCGGGTCGCAGCCAATAGCGCGGCCGGGTCGATCTGCAAAATGGCCTCGGGTAATTGCGCCAGATAATCCGACGAGCGGCCGGCCAGTTTGCCCTGCCAGAGCAATTCGGCCGCTTGGGCCATGGTGAGCGTGGCGCTGGAAAACTGATCCGCCAGGGCCTGGCGTTGAGCGGTGAAGGTGGTGTCGTCGAGCGCGTTGATCAGTTCCGGCAATCGATTCAGGAACTGCTCGATGTGTTGCAGCAGGTCCATCGGCGCAACGCTTGGCGATTGCACACCAAACAGCAACCCGGTTTGCCCGTGAATCTGCCGCAGGGCGCTGAACACCGCATAGCCGAGTTGCAGCTCCACCCGCAGGCGCTGGTAGAACGGCGTCTGACAGACGTGCGCGAGCAAACGCCACGCGGCTTCGTCGGCCATTTCCTGGGTGGCTGTCGGACAGAACAGCAGCAGCGCGTGCTCGCTGGAGGCGGTATCGACATTGCTCCACAGACGTTGTGAATGGATCGAAGCTGGCGCCGTCAGTTGATTGTCCGGCGTGCCGGGTATACGGCTCAAAGCCAATCCCATGGCCGCTTGAGTCTGAGCCGATAACCCGATGGCCAGCCCGTCCCAGCGCGCACTCGACCAGAGTTGCTGCACGTCATCCGAGTTCGCGGTGTGCCCAAGGCAGTGATCGGGCAATGCTTTGAGCAGTTGTCGAATCGGCATTAACGCAACGCTCGTCGATTCTGATGGTGAGACAGCGGCATCAGGTTTTGTCAGTTCTTTCAGCGCATGCTCCAGGACGGTGGGCATCGGCTCCTGTAGCCCGTTCAGTTTCAGCAGCCATTCGTTGCCCGACGCACTGAAGGAAAAGTCCACGCCGGCCTGATGCGCGTCTTCTCGTAACGCAAGCAGGTGATTTTCCAGCCGTGTTTGAAGGTTGCCGCCGGGAGTCGAGTCCAGGCGCCAGCGCAGATAAATCGCACCTTCGGCACCGTTGTCCGGGAATGCCTGGCTGAATTGCATTGGCGAACGTTCACGACGGCTGCGCGAGCGATCCTGGGCAAAAGTGCGCAGGCCTCGATGGGCGCTGGTCTGGCCGCGAATTAATCCGGCGTTGGGTGCCGGTGCTTCGCTGCGCAGGAAAGGATTGGGGGCGGGCAATTGCCATGGGCCACTGAAGTTATCCACAGCTCCGATTTGTTGGAGGATTTGCTTGAGGGCTGTAACGCCCTGCTCTGGCAACCCGGCTTCGCGCTGTTCGCTGTCCAGCCGGGCCAGTTGCAAGGCACTGCTGACTTGCTGCTGGCGCTGGAGCAGGGTTGCGTATTCTTCGCGCAATCGGTTCCAGTCTTGTTTGGCAAAAAAACCGAGCCAGTCCATCAGGCGTTCACGGATGCCTGTTGCCGAGGCCGCGGCGGGCAGGGTGAATTCGATATGCAGCAAGGCTTGCCCGGCGAACTGGTACAGCGGTTGAGCTTTCAGGTTATCGGCCAGCCCGCGCTCGCGCAGGTCTGCCAGCAGGCCGCCGGGCCTTGCCAGATTCAGCCAGTGGCACAGGAACGCCAGCGCTTGCGCAGAGAAATCGGGCAGTGCCTGGAGGGCAAACAGCAGGTCCAGTCTTCGCTCGCCAGCCTGTTGATAACGGTTGGCCGACGCATCCATCAGCGGCACCGGGGGGTGTTGAGTGATTGTTTGGCCTTTGGCAATGACGCTGCCAAAGGCTTCGGCCATCGCCTTCAATTCATCGAGGCTCTGCGGCCCGACCAGGCTCAGGGTCATTTGCCCGGTCTGGTAAAACCGCTGATAAAAATCCTGCAGCGCCTGCTGAAACTCGGGTTGCTGCAGCGGCAGGCTGTCGCGATTGCCGGCATGAAAACCCCGCAATGGATGAGCCTCACCAAGCCCGTTGAACAAAGAAAACTGCTGCTGCGCTGCAGCATCCTGCGACCAGGCGACAAATTCCGCCTGCAACACTTCGCGCTCCCGCTGCTGATCGTCCGGATTCATACGCGGATGGGCGAGCATGTCTGACAGACGCTCCAGCCCACCGGCAAACGCCTGGGGTGGCAGTTCGAAAAAGTAGTCCGTGGTGCGTTCGCTGGTTCGCGCGTTTATCTGGCCGCCATGACTCTGGACGTAGGCCATTAACCCTTGCCCGGCAGGAAAACGCTCAGTCCCCAGAAACAGCAGGTGCTCAAGAAAATGCGCCAGGCCGGGCCACGCCAGCGGCACATCATGGCTGCCTGCGGCGACCCGCAACGCTGCTGCGCAACGCTTCAAATTCGGGGCATGACGCAGCGTCACCCGCAAGCCGTTGGCCAGGGTTTCAGTGTGGGGGCGAGGGTGATTCAGCGCGGGCATGGGCACTTCCAGAACAGTGAAGTGCCAATGCTAGCGGATTAGGACTTGTTCAGCTCGCCGTAAAGCTCGGGACGACGATCGATCAGGTAGCGATTGGCGGCACGGGAATCGACCATCAACTGTCGATCCAGCTCACCGACAATCAGCGATTCATCCAGTCCCGCCTGAGCGATACGGCTGCCATCCGGCGCAGCAATGCTGCTCTGGCCGCAATAGTGGATGTCGCCTTCATCGCCACAGTAGTTGGCGTAAGCCACATAGCATTGGTTTTCGAAGGCGCGGGAACGCACGGTGACATCGGCGACGAAATCGAACGGAATCATGTTCGCGGTCGGCACCAGAATCAGCTCGGCACCGCCCAGGGCCAGGCGTCGGGCGTTTTCCGGAAATTCCAGGTCGTAGCAGATCAGGAAGCCGAGTTTCCAGCCGTTGAGCTCAACGATGGGAAACTCGTCCGCGCCAGCGCTGAACATCGAGTGATCGAGGTCGCCGAACAAGTGTGTCTTGCGGTAGTTGCACACGCGCTCGCCATTGGCGTCGATCAACTGCACGGCGTTGTAGATCTGCCCGTCGGCGGTGCGCTCGGGATAGCCATACAAAATAGCGATCCCGGCAGCCTTGGCAATGCGCGCGATCTGCTGCGCCGACTCACCGTTATGCACCTCTGCCAGCACGCTGACGGCATCGACGCCGATGTTGTAGCCGGTCAGGAACATCTCCGGCAGTACCAGCAAATCGGCGCCTTTTGCCTCCAGTGCCAGTTGTTGCAGGCGTTGCAGGTTGCCGGCGACATCCAGCGGCAACGGTGGACATTGGTAAAGGGCTACGCGCATCTCGGATTCCTCTTACTCGGGCAGGGCGATCGGTCCGATCTCGTTGAACACATCTCCTGGACCCGGATTCTCGGCATGAGTTGCACCGCCGAAGTGTTTCATGATCCCCCACACTGCGTTGAGCGAGGTCTGTACTGCGCCTTCAACCCAGGCTGGCGTCCACGAAACGTCGTCACCGGCAATGAAAATCCCGCGCTGCTCGGCTGGCATGTCGTCCTGCATGAAGTGCGCGTACATGCGCTGGTTGTAGCGGTAGTGGCCGGGCAGGGCGCCTTTGAACGCGCCGAGGAAATGCGGGTCGGCTTCCCAGGACACGGTGATCGGGTCGCCGATGATCCGTGCGGCAATGTCGACTTTCGGGTAGATCTTTTTCAGTGCATCCAGCGCCAGTTTCACGCGTTTTTCCACCGGCTGCGGGAGCATTTTCAGCGCGTCGCTCATCCACGAGTACGACAGGCAAATCACACCTGGCTTGTCGTCGCCGTTGTCGAATAGGTAGGTGCCACGGGTCAGGCGATCGGTGAGGGTCATGCTCATCAGGTCGCGGCCGGTTTCCGGATCCTTGTCCTTCCAGAACGGGCGGTCGACCATCACGAAGGTTTTCGACGATTGCATGTAGCGGGTGCGGTCCAGGGCCATCCACATCTTTTGCGAGAACAGGGTTTCGTCGCATTCGATCTGGGTGGTCAGCAACCAGCTCTGGCAGGTGGTCAGTACCGCGGCGTATTCGCGGGTGTCGCCCCAGTTGTCGGTGACGGCGAAACGGCCACCTGGTGCATGGGCAATCTTCTTCACGCCAGTGCGTGGTGCGCCGTTGTGCAGGGAGCTGAGGCTGGTGCCTTTGGGCCAGTGCGCGCAACGCTCCGGCACATGGCGCCAGATGCCTTGCGGCACCTGTTCCACGCCGCCGACCACCAGATGCTGGTGATCGTCGCAGTTGGTCATCACCACACGGAAGATTTCCAGCATTGAGTTAGGGAAGTCCGAGTCCCAGCCGCCGGTGCCGAAACCGACCTGGCCGAACACTTCGCGGTGATGGAACGAGAGCTTGGCGAACGCCTTGGAGGTGGCGACGAAGTCGTAGAAAGTGCGGTCGTCCCACAACGGCACCAGGGTGTTCCACAGTTCTTTGAGGCGCGGCACGTCGCGGTCGCGAATGGCTTGCTGGATATCCGAGAACTGCGAACCGGCTTCCAGGGCATCGGCCCACGCGTCAGCCACTTCCTGGAACAGTGCGGGAAGATCCGACAGCTTCTGTGCGTAATGAGTCTGGCCTTCGAGGTCGATCACCGTGCTGCCCGATGCGGGGGTCAGCGGGTTGGGGAACGGCTTGGTTTCCAGGCCGAGCTTGTCGACGTAGTGATAAAACGCGGTAGAGGACACCGGAAAACGCATGCCACCGAGCTCAGCCACAATGCCTTCGGCGCCGTTGAATGCCTGGGAGCGCAGACGGCCACCCATTTTCGAGGCTTCGTAGACGACCGGTTTCAGCCCCAGCTTCATCAACTCATACGCGGCCACCAGGCCGGCTATCCCGCCACCGACAATCGCCACTTCGGCACCATGATTGTGCTCGGGAATGCTGCCCAGGCCAGCCGGGTGCTCGATCCAGTCGTCGAAGGCGAAGGGAAAGTCCGGACCGAAAATGGTGATTGGTTTCTTACCGTCTGCGGGATGGCGATTGTTCTTGTTCATGGCTGACCTTGCTGGCGACCCGACGCGGAATGCGCATCTGAGTATAGGAAAAGATGCCAGCCATTCTAGAGAGCACAGAACACGTTAATAAGACGCAAAGTGTCGTCGTTTTGCCATTTTTTTGGTCAATATGACGTATTGTTGAATCAGAGTGACAATCAGATCCCCTGTAGGAGCGAGCCTGCTCGCGATGGCGTCAGCTCAGACACCCATGAAACCTGAACTGGAATGTCAAACCGGCTGCCCCCGATCAATCTTGCTGCTCAAGATGATCGAGGTCGTGGTCTTCTCCACCCCGTCCACACTGCCAATCTGATCCAGCAACTGATCCAGCTGCTCCGGCGAATCGGTGCGCAACCACGCCACATAATCAAATTCGCCACTCACCGCACACAACTGCTGCACCTGCGCCATCGCGCTCAGCCGTCGCAGCACCTCCTTGCCGGAACGCGGTTGCACAGTGATCCCGACATACGCCTGCAACCCGCCATCCACCACTCGCTGACCGAGGCGCACGCCGTAACCGGTGATCACTTTGGCTTTTTCCAGCCGCGCCAGGCGTGAAGTAACGGTGGTGCGGGCGATGCCCAGTTGCCGGGCCAGCATGGCCACGCTCTCGCGGGCGTTGATTTGCAGGGCGGCAATCAACTGGCGGTCGATTTCATCGAGGACAGGTGGGCGAGTGTCAGGCAAAGGGTTATCTCCATTGGCGCGAATCAATGGTGCAGCATGTTACAGGCTCGTTCGATGGGGCGCTTGTGGTCGTCGAGCGGACGGATTGCGCGGCTTTTTTGCTGTTGAATGGCCGAAAGAGGGTGTGCGCAATTCGGCTAGGATTAATGCAGTCGAGGGTGCGAGGGAAGGACATGACGACGAAACTGCCTGCCGCTGTACGGGACCGTGCATTGCAGATCGCCCATCACGAAATGGGCCACTACGTTGTGGCCAGAGCCCTGGGGTTCGAAACGGGGGGTGTGCACCTGACGGTGACCATGGATTTGAGGCATCAAGGTGGGGCGTCCATCAGCTTGGCGCGTTCGATTTTTTCGATAGAAGCCATGAAGGAACATCTGGAAGCCCGGATGATGGTCCTTTTGGCGGGTGCGATGGCGCAGACACTCCCTTCAAAACATACCGCCGTGAAACGCGTCGATAAATCGAAAGCCACAGCCATCCTCAAAGGTGAACAGGGGGCGGAACAGGATTACGCAAAAATCAGGGAGCTTCAGCATCTGCTGCGCAACCTCGCCTACCCGGATACCGATCCCACGTCGTCTGAACGAATAGCGGCGCAGCTTAAAGCGATGATGGAACGGGTGTGGGACCGGACTCAAAAAATCATAGAGGATCAGGCCGAAACGATTGCCGAATTGGCTGCGGCGCTAGTGGACAGCATGGCTCTCGTGGAGCAGTGGGGGCGGGCGGCGGATACGTATGAGGTCGTGTTGACGGGGCAAATGCTGGAGCGGCTGCGGGCAGTGCAGGCCATACCTTCGCTGGGTGTTTGGGCTGAAAGCCGCAGTGATGCCGTTCAGCACTGGAAATAACGTAGGGAGAAGAGTCGAAGAGGCTGGCTCTATCGGTCCCAAAAAGGGAACGCTCGGTTCCTTTTTGGGAATTTTCAACTCTGCCGTGATTATGCGTTTTTCGATGGGGCTGCTTCCTTTCTCGATTGAACAGGCCGCCGCGTCAGCACCTTCACCACATCATCAATCACCGCTTTGCTCATCGTCGTCAGGTAATGCGCGGCCCAGGCGTGGCGGTCGGAGTCTTGGGCGTAGGCGGCGTCGACGGTCAGGGACTTGGCGAGGTATAGCAGGTCGGAGGCTTGGGTGAGGGCGTCGGCGATGGGGACGTCGCGGCAGACGTGGAATAGCGGTTGATTCGAGAGATACAGGAAGGGGGTGAATCCGACGGTTTTTAGTTCTGAAGGATCGGACGAGATGGGTTTGGTCATGATGTAACTCCTTAATCCAAGGAGCCGCCACGTTCGTTTCCAAGCGAATGGGTTGCAGCTGTACGCAGGTTGGAAAACCGGGGATCAAGGAAACCGGCACGCCCGAAAGCGTCCCACGCACAGCTGCCATAACACATATTTCGAAGTCGTAAAAACGACTGGAATTGTGGCAGGGATACTGTTGCGATTTGATCCGACGGGTTTCCAAGCCCGATCGCTGAATGGTCAGCGACAGCCGGAGACTATCCCGTCAAAGAAAAGCGCAACAAGGCGGCAAAGTGCCCAAAAGCAAGATTCGGAGTTTGCCTACAAGGTCCTAAGGCGTCATCCGATATTTCGACACCTTAAGTAAACAAAACTAAATAATCAGGCGAAAAAGCCGCATCTGAACGCGGATTTTTAGTTTGACGTGTAAGCCCAGGTCGGTCGCACAGCCTTCATTGAGTACCAGCACGATAATCAGGGTGGTCGTAAAATGGCTTGACTGTAAACTTTTCCTTATGCGACAAGTGTCCACGTTTTATGGAATGTGGACAGTGGGGCTTTTTGAGTTCATGAAGAGTCAAGATATTTTGCTTCTTTTTAAAATGGCTAGCCTGCACGCGCAGGAGGAGAAGCTATTTGGAAGAATGGAATCGGAGTCAATGGCGGATTTATTTGAAACGCTACTGGAACCCAGTGTGAGCCCATCAATGGTGGCTGGCGATCCGGTGGCGCGCGCATTGGCTGCTCACAATCCTGATCCTGAAGACACGGTTTATCGCGTGCAGGAGCTCGATACCCCCATGGGTGATGCAGACAAGTGGGAGGGGTGGTCGGACGCGGTTCCGTCCCCCCAAGTGTCAAGCTGGATTGAAAGTTACTCCTTGCGTGCACTCTCGGCATCTCTTGGCCTGAGTAAAAGTGAGGTTTCGAACTCAATGGCACGGTGTCGTGAGGCGGGGTTGCTCACCAACGACTACGACACCTCTCTCCCGAAGGTGAATCGCCGAGAGCTCGTGAAAATCACGGAGCATGCCCTCAAATACTTTTACCCGGTAAAACTAGGTGCAATTGTTCGAGGCATTCCCACCGGCTTTGCAGCGCCAGCGCTGTCCAAGAACCTCAAAAGCGCTGGTGGGCTCATTCCAGTTTGGCCTGATGCTTTTGGGAGTGAGCGCGGTCAGGCGATTGAGCCGCTCTACAAAACCGTTCCAGACGCGGTGAAGAAGGACAGGACGCTTTATCATTACTTGGCGCTCGTTGATGCGATCCGCGTTGGTGGACCGAGAGAGTGCGCAGTAGCAGTCAACATACTCAAGGCAGGGATGGGGCTGAAATAAGATGGCATCAAATGCTGACCACAATTACGAGCTGATCGAGTATGTGGCTGAAGGTCTGGGCAAAGATTTATTGGCTGAAGTTGCCTTTGTTGGTGGATGCACGACGGCAATGCTGGTGACCGACACCGCTGTCATGGATGACATCCGGTTTACTGATGATGTTGACTTGGTAATCGAGTTGGCTGGTGTCAGTGCCTGGCAACGCCTCACAGAACGCTTGGCTGCCAAAAAATTCAAAATCACAGGGGAGGACGAGGTCAACTGTCGATTTCGTTTCAACGATGTCATCGTCGACGTGATGCCTTCAGATCCGGCTGTTCTCGGCTATGCGAACCGCTGGTTCGTGGAAGGGCTCGCTCAAGCTGTGAAGTTCGCGCTACCAAGTGGTCTAGAGATACAGATCTTCAAGTCGACTTACTTTCTTGCTACGAAGCTGGAAGCCTTCAGCGGTCGCGGAGAAGGCGATCCTTATCACAAGGATGTCGAGGACATCGTTATCCTGATTGATGGGCGTCCGGAGCTGTTGGAGGAGGTCAGAGGGGCGGAGACTGAATTGTTGCAGTTCATCGCCAAGGGAGTTGGCGACCTGTTTAGGCTCAGTGGCATCGACTATGCGATTCAAAGCTCAGGCTCGGTTCGGGCAAACCCCGCTCGTGGCATGCTCATCCATCAGCGTATGAAGGATCTGAGCCTGCTCGCATGAGATACGAAATCAGATCGGTAAAAGGGCAAGCCCGGGAAGCCAACCATGATTACGCTGGCGCGGTAGTCGATGGCGTCAGAGGGCTGTTTGTTGTCGTGGATGGCACCTCGCATCCAGGTAGTGGCCAATTGGCCCATGGATTTGTGCAAGCAGTGATGGATGCCTACCAGGCCCTTATCAATCAAGGTGTTGAAGATTCTACTCATAGTGCCGTCGAGCAGCTGCTAAGGTCTGTACTTACAGATTTACACACCCCCCTTTTTACCAGGCAGACCGGTACAACAAGCTACCTGGTCGGTGTTGTTTCTCATGGGCAGCTCACCCTTGCATATGAGGGTGACTGCTCATGTGGCTTTGCCAGCGCGGAGGCTGGAATCGAGTGGTTCACACCGCCGCATTGCAAGGCGAACTGGAAGCGTGACCGATCACATCGGGAGCTGGCGCTTGATCCGGCCCGCAATCTGATTACCCGTTGCTATAAGGCCAACCGTTCCCCGGATCCAGATTTTGTTTTCCGTTCAGTGGCTGCAGGCGAACGCCTGGTGTTCGCAACGGATGGCTTTTGGGCGGAGCTGACCGATGCTCGGCAGGATGACGTGCTTGCAGTTCCTGCCATTGAAATCACCGATGTAGACGATGATGTGACTTGGATTGATGTGAAGCTGTAGAACATTGCGAGTTGGCCGGTTTTTTCATTGGTGCGCGCCAGCTGCGTATGAAGTGGCCGAAGGGCTTGAAATGGGGCTGAAGTTATTCCAACTGAAGAGTTCCAGTCGCTCCCCCCCGACCAGACACGAAAAAGCCGCGTATAAACGCGGCTTTCTTGTTTGGTGGGCCCACACGGACTTGAACCGTGGACCAAAGGATTATGAGTCCTCTGCTCTAACCAACTGAGCTATAGGCCCTCAGTAGGCCGCGGATTATAACGACGGTTTCGCTACTGTGCCATCCGAAAAAGCCATTACGGTTGTACGAAGAAACGTCGCGGCAAATTCGTCCGCGGGGAGGGGCAGGCTGACGATGTAGCCCTGGATTTGCTCGCAACCCTCGGCGGCGAGGAATTGCTGTTGCGCCAGGGTCTCGACCCCTTCGGCAATCACGGTGAATTGCATGCTGCGTCCGAGCGCGATGATGGCGCGTACGATCGCCGCATCGTGGGGGTCGTCCGGCAGGCCACGGACGAAGGACTGGTCGATCTTGAGGATGTCCAGCGGCAGACGCTTGAGGTAACTCAAGGACGAGTAACCGGTGCCGAAGTCGTCGATGGCTAATTGCACACCCAGTTGTTTGAGTTGATGCAGCACCGCCAGCGCTTCTTCGGCCTGGCTCATGATGAAGTTTTCGGTGATCTCCAGTTGCAGGAAACCGGGGTTGAGGCCGTTGTCCTTGAGCAACTGTTCGATACGGCCCAGCAGGTTGGGTTGGCGCAATTGGGCGCCGGCCAGGTTGACCGACAGCGGGCCGAGACCCTCGTACAACTGGTGCCATTCGGACATCTGCCGGCAGGCGGTTTCCAGAACCCAGTCACCGATTTGCAGGATCATGCCGTTTTCTTCAGCCAGCGGGATGAAGTGTTCCCTGGGCACGTCGCCAAAGGTCGGATGGCGCCAGCGGATCAGGGCTTCGGCGCCGACCAGGCTGTAGTCGTCGAGGCTGATTTTCGGTTGGTAACACAGGTGCAACTCGTTGCGTTCGATGGCGCGGCGCAGTTCGTGTTCCAGCGCCACGCGTTCACTGGCCTGGGCGGTGAGGTCGCGGGTGTAGCTTTCGACCCGGTTGCGGCCCTTGGCCTTGGAGCAGTACATCGCAGCGTCGGCGTTCTTGATCAGTGTGGCAACGTCGCAGCCATCCCTCGGATAGAGGCTGGTGCCGATACTGGCGCTGATGAAAAACTCGTGTTCGCCGGCCTGGAAGGGGGCGGTGAAACAGTTGAGCAGTTTAGTGGCGATGTGGTCGGCATCGCTGGGTTGCTGCAGGCCCGGCAACAGAATGATGAATTCGTCACCACCCAGGCGCGCCACGGTGTCGATGTCACGCAGCTGCTCCTTGAGGCGTACGGCAATGCCCTTGAGCAGCAAGTCGCCGACCGGGTGGCCGAGGCTGTCGTTGATGTGCTTGAAGCGGTCAAGGTCGAGGAACAACACCGCGCCCTGCTTGCCGTTTTCCTGCTGGTTGTTGAGCGCAGTCAGCAAGCGGCTTTCGAACAGCGTGCGGTTCGGCAAGCCAGTCAGCGGGTCGTGGTGCGCCTGGTAGTCGAGTTTGGCCTGTGCATGCTTGAGGCTGGAAATGTCGGCGAACACCGCGACAAAGTGGGTGATGAACTTGTCGCGGTTGCGCACGGCACTGATGGTCAGCCAGCTCGGATACAGCTCGCCATTCTTGCGTCGATTGGAAATCTCGCCTTGCCAATGACCTTCGGCGGTCAATTGGTGCCACATGGCTGCGTAGAACGCGCTGTCATGCAGGCCCGAAGCGAGCAGGCGCGGCGTATGGCCCAGCGCTTCGTTTTCGCTGTAACCGGTGATTTCGGTGAATGCACGGTTCACCGCACTGATGTGTTGTTGGGTATCGGTGATCAACACGCCTTCGGCGGTGCTTTCGAACACGGTGGCGGCTTGTTGCAGTTTTTCCTGCATCAGGTGCCGCTCGGTGATGTCCCGTGCGATGGTCAGCATGCAGTCCTCATCGCCAATCGGCAGTGGGCGGCTGGACACTTCGCAGAGGCGGATCTGCCCGTCGCTGCGGCGGATATGGCAACTGAAGTCGCGGACAAAACCGTCCCGGTGCAGCAGGTCGAGCATTTGCTTGCGTTCATTGAGGTTGACCCAAATCCCCAGGTCCAGCACCGAACGATCCACCGACATTGCGCTGTTGAACCCGGTGATGCGGCTGAAGCCCTCATTGACCTCCAACAGCAAGCCATCACTTTGCCGCGACAGCAGCAAACCGTCGGGAGAGGCATGGAAGGCCTTGGCGAATTTTTCTTCGGATGTTTGCAGCTGTTGCTGGGTTTCCTTGAGCTGGGTGATGTCCCGCACGACGACCACCAGCGCCGGCGTCATGTCGAGGTTGAACGGTTCGGCGGAGATCAGGCCGGTAAACACCTGGCCGTTGCTGCGACGAAAGGGCATTTCCAGGTTGCGGATGCTGCCGGCCTGCAAACGTTGCAAAAGGCCCGGTCCAACGCCAGGAATGCCCCAGATGTTCAGGTCGGTGGCGGTCTGGCCAATGACGTCCCCGGCCTTGAGGCCAATCTGTTCTTCGAACGCTTCGTTGACTTCCAGCAGGCAACCGTCGCTCAGGCGCGCGATCACTAGAATGTCCGGGCATTGCTGGAACACCGAAGCGAATTTCTGTTCCGACAGGCGTAGCGCTTCTTCGGTGCGCTTGGCGTCGGTGATATCGATCATCAAACCGCGCAACACCGGTTCATGCCCGTGTTCGATCAAACTGACGATATCGCGCACCCAGAGGCAGCGGCCGTCGGCGGTGATCACCCGGTAGTCGAGGCGGTGATCGCGCCCGGCCAGCACTTCGTGATCGCAGAAGGTTTGGGCGCGGGTCAGGTCGGCGGGGTGAATGATGTTGCGCCAGAAGCCCGGAATCAGCCAATGGGACAGGGGATAACCGAGAAGGTCTTCGGCGTGGGGCGATACATAGCTGTAGGTGAAATCGGTGACTTTTGCTTCCCAGGCGATGGCTGACAGGCTCTCCACCAGACCACGGTAGTGGTACTCGCTGCTGCGCAGTTCCTGTTCAAGGTCGACCCGGCGGGCGATTTCCGAACTCAAGCGGCGGTTGATGCGGATAACCACCGCCAGCACGATGGTCAGCAGCAGCAATCCGGGCAGTCCATACACCAACAGGTCATTCCAGAAAGTTCGATGATCGAGGACGTTGCCAACCCAATGCTGCTGAATGGCGCTGATTTCAGCGGGGCTCATGTCCGCCAGGACTTTGTCGAGAATGCCGACCAGCATCTTGTTGTCGCGGGGTACAGCCATGGCCAGTTGATAGCGATAGGGGGTTTCACCGCTGACATACAACCCGTCGAGCTTGAGTTGGCGCAGGCTCCAGACGCTGGAAGCCAGATCGCCCACCACGGCGTCCACTGCGTCGGTGGCCAGCGCCTGTAGCGTCGAGCTGACGTTGGGCATCGCCACCAGGTTCAAGTCGGGATGGTGGCTGCGCAGCAGCTCGTGGGGCGCGTAGTTTTCCACCACGGCGATTTTCAGGCCGTACAGCTCTTGCAGGTTATGTGGCTGGGGGCCCCCGACATGGGCCAGGATGACAATCGGAAAGTCCAGATAGGGGCGGGTGAACGACAGGTATTTCTGGCGTTCAGGGGTCGACATGATGCCCGGCAGCAGGTCCAGTTTGCCCTTTTTGGCTTGTTCCAGGACGGCGGTCCAGCTCGCTGGCTCGATGGGGGTGAGCCGGGTTGCCAGCCTTTTGCGAATAACCTCGATGTAATCCGCAGCAAGGCCCTGGTAGCGGCCCTCATCGTCGCGAAACTCGAAGGGCGGCCACGACGCATCTACACCCAGGCGCAGGTCCGGGTGAGCCGCCAGCCAGCTACGTTCATCGTCAGTGAGAGTCAGAGCGCCAGCCGTTGCGGTCCAGGTCATCAGCGACAGTAAAAAAATCACGGTCGGCAGTCTGGGCATAACGGTCTCGTTATGGCTCGGGGGAATGTTTCGAGTGTAGACGGGCTATAGAGCGTAAGGGGCGTTGCGGGGGGATTTAATCTGCACAAAACAAAACCCCCGGCCTGGGCCGGGGGTTTTGTGATCACTCGTCGAGGAAGGAGCGCAGATGCTCGCTTCTCGTCGGGTGGCGCAGCTTGCGCAGCGCCTTGGCTTCGATCTGACGAATCCGCTCACGGGTCACGTCGAACTGCTTACCAACCTCTTCGAGGGTGTGGTCGGTATTCATGTCGATACCGAAGCGCATGCGCAGTACCTTGGCTTCACGGGCAGTGAGGCCGGACAGCACTTCGCGAGTCGCTTCTTTCAGGCTCTCAACGGTTGCAACATCGATTGGCGACTGCATGGTCGAGTCTTCGATGAAGTCACCCAGATGGGAGTCTTCGTCATCACCGATCGGGGTTTCCATGGAGATCGGCTCTTTAGCGATCTTCAATACCTTGCGGATCTTGTCCTCAGGCATTTCCATGCGTTCGCCCAGCTCTTCCGGGGTCGGTTCGCGACCCATTTCCTGCAGCATCTGCCGGGAAATGCGGTTGAGCTTGTTGATCGTCTCGATCATGTGCACCGGAATACGGATGGTGCGGGCCTGGTCGGCGATCGAGCGAGTGATCGCCTGACGGATCCACCAGGTGGCATAAGTCGAGAACTTGTAGCCGCGACGATATTCGAACTTGTCTACCGCTTTCATCAAGCCGATGTTGCCTTCCTGGATCAGATCGAGGAATTGCAGGCCACGGTTGGTGTACTTCTTGGCGATCGAGATCACCAGACGCAAGTTGGCTTCAACCATCTCTTTCTTCGCGCGGCGGGCCTTGGCCTCACCGATCGACATGCGACGGTTGATGTCCTTGATCTCGGCGATGGTCAAACCGGTTTCGGTTTCCAGCGCGGTCAGCTTCTGCTGGCAACGGACGATGTCCGGCTGCAGACGACCAATGGCTTCAGCGTATTTGCTTTTGCCTTTGGCCAGGGCATCACTCCAGCTTTCGTCGACTTCGTTGCCCGGGAACTGGCGCAGGAAGTCTGCACGCGGCATGCGTGCATCACGAACGCAGAGCTGCATGATTGCGCGCTCTTGCTGACGCAGGCGATCCAGGGCGCTGCGAACACGCTCGACCAGGGCTTCGAATTGCTTCGGCACCAGTTTGATCGGCATGAACAGTTCGGCCAGGGCCAGCAACTCGGCAATCGCTGCCTTGTTGTGACGACCGTGCTTTTTCAGCGCCTTGCGGGTGATCTCCATCTGATCGGCAACAGCGCCAAAACGCTGTGCGGCGATGATCGGATCCGGACCGCTTTCGGCTTCTTCCTCGTCATCCGAGGCTTCACCGTCTTCGTCGTCGGAGTCGTCATCCGCTTTGACGGCTTTCGCGTCAATTGGAGGCGGCACTTCTGCCGCAGGCGGCGCGATGCCGTCGTCCGGGTCGATATAACCGCTCAGGACGTCGGACAGGCGGCCACCTTCGGTGGTGACGCGGGTGTACTCGGAGAGAATATGATCAACCGTGCCAGGGAAGTGCGCGATTGCGCTCATCACTTCACGGATGCCCTCTTCAATACGCTTGGCGATTTCGATTTCGCCTTCACGTGTGAGGAGCTCGACCGTACCCATTTCGCGCATATACATGCGCACCGGGTCGGTAGTGCGACCAATGTCGGTCTCGACCGCAGCCAACGCTGCAGCGGCCTCTTCGGCTGCGGCTTCGTCGGTATCGGCGTCGGCCAGCATAAGGGAATCCTTATCTGGCGCAACCTCGAATACGTTGATCCCCATGTCATTGATCATGCGGATGATGTCTTCCACCTGTTCCGGATCTGAAATATCCTCCGGCAGGTGGTCGTTGACCTCCGCGTAAGTCAGGTAGCCCTGCTCACGACCAAGTGTGATCAACTCTTTGATACGAGACTGCTGTTGCGCTTTTCCGGACATAACACCCTATCCACTGAAGGTCTTGGCGGGCAAAAAACAAGCCGAGGATTATACCTGAGCTATGACCTCACGCGCCAGTTGAGGTCGGGTTTGATGCGGAAACATTGCGACTCAAGAGGTCGCGCAGTTGATTTTTCTCTTCGCTGGTCAATTCACTTTGACGTGCTTTTCTAAGAAGTTGTTCCAGGTTTCGCTCGCGTTGGCGGGCTGACAAGCTAGTAATGGTGTCGAAAAACTGTTGTTCAAGGTTGTCTCCGTCAATCAGCCATTCCTTTTCCGCCAGGGCCTTGAGCAAGCGGCCCTGCTCTGTGCCGTGCCAGCGGGCAATCAGCTGAATTGAGTTTAGCTTGGGATTCTTCTGCACGGCTTCGAGCAGCGCCACCAGCAATTGTGTGTTGGTGTGGTCCTCGGCGGCGAAGTGTCCGGCATCCTCGACTTTTTCGGCCAGTTGCGGGTGATGCAGCAGCGTGCGCAAGGCGGCGAGGGTCGGCGGTTCTACGGCGGCGGGCACCCGTGGCGCGCGGGGTTGATCGCGATCACCGCCCCGTTTGCCATTCTTGTCCCACGGTTTCTTGTCCCATTTCTTGCCTCCTGCACCGGGTTTCTTCGGCGTCCATTCCTGCTGTGGCACATACATTTCCTGTGCCTGCGGCTGATGATAGTCGCTGTAATCGGGCATCGCGTCGTAATCGATGCCCGGGTCGTAAGCCGGTGGTGCTTCTGGCGGGGCGCTTTGTGCCAGCTGGCTCACCGCTTCGCCGCTCAGGCCGGTGATTTCGCTCAGGCGCTGGCGCATCAGGGTGCGCAGGTTGGCGCCCGGGACTTTGTCGATCAACGGCGCGGCGAGGGTGGCCATATGCGCCTTGCCCTCAAGCGAGCGCGGGTCGGCTTCTTCCGTCAATTGCTGGAAGAAATAATCGGCCAGTGGCTGCGCGTGCTGGTTGATGCGTGCGCGGAAGGCATCGGTGCCTTCGGAGCGGACCAGTGTGTCCGGGTCCTCGCCTTCAGGCAGGAACAGAAAGCGCGCGCGGCGACCGTCCTGCAGGCTCGAAAGTGTCGCCTCCAGCGCCCGCCATGCCGCATTGCGGCCGGCCTGGTCGCCGTCGAAGCAGAACAATACGCTGGGCACGACGCGAAACAGCCGCTTGAGGTGTTCCTCGCTGGTGGCGGTGCCCAGGGTCGCGACGGCATTGCGCAGGCCTTGCTGGGCCAGGGCAATGACGTCCATGTAACCCTCGACGACGATGATCTCGTCAAGGTTGCGGTTGGTCTTGCGCGCTTCGTACAGGCCGTAGAGTTCCTGGCCCTTATGGAAAACCGGGGTTTCCGGGGAGTTCAGGTATTTCGGCTTGTCGTCGCCCAATACCCGGCCGCCAAATGCGATCACGCGCCCGCGACTGTCGCGGATCGGGAACATCACGCGGTCGCGGAAGCGGTCGTAACGTTTACCGCTTTCGGCGTTCTCGATCAGCAGGCCAGCATCGATCATGGCTTTTTGTTGCAGGGTATCGCTGCTCAAGTGCTTGAACAGGTTGTCCCAGCCGGGTGGGGCAAAGCCGAGGCCGAAGTCCCGGGCGATTTCGCCGGTCAGCCCGCGACCTTTCAGGTAATCCACGGCCGCCTTGCGCGATGGATGGCTTTTCAGGGCCTGGCGATAAAAGTCGGCGGCAGCGCTGAGCAGCGGATACAGCGGCGAATCGGTCGGCTGCCGCGGTTTGTGCGGGCGGCCGCTTTCTTCGCGGGGGATTTCCATGCCGGCGGCTTTGGCCAGTTCTTCGACAGCCTGGACGAAATCCAGGTTGTCGTGGTCCATGATGAAGCCGAGGGCGTTACCGCCAGCGCCGCAGCCGAAGCAGTAATAGAACTGCTTGTCGGGGCTGACGCTGAACGACGGAGTCTTTTCTTTGTGGAACGGGCAGCAGGCGGTGTGGTTCTTGCCGGCTTTTTTCAGTTGCAGGCGCGAGCTGACCACATCGACGATGTCGGTGCGGTTCAGAAGGTCGTCAATGAAGCTCTGGGGAATTAGCCCGGCCATGGCGTTCTCGTCATCTGCGCTGAAAGGAACCCGAAACGTACGGCGACCGAACGCGGTCATTGTTGGAGGCGCGCAAAGTAAGCGGCTCGACCAGTGTCGTCTGCGTAATCGCTGTCGGGAAGTGTATCTGCCGAAAATCCACTGACGTTAATGCCAATCAGCATTCGACTGTTTGAAAGTATTGCGCTGAATCCGCTGCGGCCAATCATCGGCCCCGGATAGCTCATCATTTGGCACGCAAGCAGGTGCCTTGGGCTGATCGTCGTAAGAGGAATCAGTGGGTGTGCTCGTCAGTAGCCTTGGAAGGCTCGTCAGAAAAGACGTGCACCGCTGGCAAAAGAGCCAGGTCTGACGTGGTGAAGCAGATTTGTCTCGGTCGCGTCTGCGGCTTTGACAGTGAAGCATCAAGCGTTTTCCGCAAATGCCATAAGCCCGGCTGAGGGCCGGGCTTGGCAGAAGCTTGCTACGATCGTCTGTGTATTAGTACAGACGAACGGCGCGGCGCTGTTCGCGCTGAACTTTCTTAGCGTGACGCTTAACAGCGGCTGCTGCTTTGCGCTTACGCTCAGAAGTTGGCTTCTCGTAAAATTCGCGGCTACGAACTTCAGCCAGTACACCGGCTTTTTCGCAGGAGCGCTTGAAACGACGCAGAGCTACGTCGAAGGGTTCGTTCTCTTTTACTTTGACGGCTGGCATCCAGAGCTACCTTCATTCATTACCGGGGTCAACATCCTCGCGGCAAAAGAGCACTTGAAGACGTCGGTTTTTAAGGGTTGCGGATGTTAACCCCTCAACGCTCGGAATGCAAAGCCTCTGATCGAAAACCGCTGGTCGGGGCATCACGCGGCGACTATTATGCGCGCCTTCGAATTCAGCCTAAACAAGGCGCAAACCCATGCTAGTACTGGGATTAGAAACTTCCTGCGACGAAACCGGCGTCGCACTTTACGACAGTGAGCGCGGGCTGCTGGCCGACGCGCTGTTCAGTCAGATCGACCTGCACCGCGCCTATGGCGGCGTGGTGCCGGAGCTGGCCTCGCGCGATCACGTCAAACGCATGCTGCCCTTGATTCGTCAGGTGTTGGCCGAAGGCGGCTGCGTGCCGACCGAGATCGATGCGATCGCCTACACCGCAGGCCCTGGCCTGGTGGGCGCGTTGCTGGTGGGGGCTTCCTGCGCTCAGGCACTGGCCTTTGCCTGGGGCATTCCGGCCCTTGGCGTGCACCACATGGAAGGCCACTTGCTGGCACCGATGCTGGAGTCGCAGCCGCCGGAATTTCCGTTCGTCGCTTTGTTGGTGTCGGGTGGTCATACGCAGCTGGTTCAGGTCGACGGAATTGGTCAATACACGCTCTTGGGCGAGACCCTGGATGACGCTGCCGGCGAAGCCTTCGACAAGACGGCCAAGATGATGGGCCTCAATTATCCGGGCGGACCGGAGATCGCTCGCCTTGCAGAGCAGGGCGTTGCAGGGCGTTTCGTCTTTCCGCGTCCGATGTGTGACCGCCCGGGCCTGGATTTCAGCTTCAGTGGCTTGAAAACCTTTGCGCTGAACACCTGGCAGCAGTGCGTCAGCGCCGGGGACGACGGCGAGCAAGCCCGTTGCGACATCGCGCTGGCGTTCCAGCAGGCCGTGGTGGAGACTTTGACCATCAAGTGCAAGCGTGCCCTGAAAGCCGCCGGCATGAAGCGCCTGGTGATCGCCGGGGGCGTCAGTGCCAACAAGGCGTTGCGCACTTCTCTGGAGAAAATGCTCGGCGATATGAGGGGCGATGTGTTTTATGCCCGTCCGCAGTTCTGCACCGATAACGGCGCGATGATCGCGTTCGCCGGCTGCCAGCGCTTGCAGGCCGGTCAGCAGGAAAGCCTGGCGATCAGCGTGCAGGCGCGCTGGCCGATGGAGCAATTGTCGGCGTTGTGATGAGCGGCGCTCATGTCCGGCAACTAGAAATGCCGTTCGCGCCCGGCAAACAGGTCGCGTAGATTGCCGCGATGACGCCAGACGATCAGCCCGGTGAGCGTGCTCATGGGCAGCAGGGCGACCGGTTCTTGCCAGGCCAGCAAAGGCAGGGTCAGCGGTGTGGCGATGAGGGCGGCCAGAGAGCTGGTGCGGGTCAGGTAGAACGTCAAGAGCCAGGCGCAGACCGCCAGAAGCGCAGCGGGCGGGTACAGTCCCAGCAGCATGCCCGCAGCGGTGGCGACACCCTTGCCGCCGCGAAAGCGGAAGTACAGTGGAAACAGATGGCCAATGACGGCATAGACGCCGATCCAGGCCTGTTCCTGCTGCGAAAGGCCCGCAAGACGAGCAATCAGTACCGGCAGCAGGCCTTTGCAAAGGTCGCCGAGCAAGGTCAGGATGGCGAGTTTCTTGCCGGCCAGGCGCAACATGTTGGTGGCGCCGGCATTGCCCGAGCCACTCATTCGCGGATCGGGGTTACCGGTCAGGCGGCTGAGCAAAATGGCGAAGGACAGAGAGCCGAGCAGGTAGGCGAGGATCGCCAATAACCAAAACATGCTAACTATTCCGGGCGAGGAAGCCCTGATTCTAACGGCGCATTGCGCCCTTGTCGTGTAGCGGAGAGAAGTGCTTGGACAGAGTGTTTATCGAGGGCCTGGAAGTCGACACGGTGATTGGTGCCTACGACTGGGAACGAGGCATCCGACAGTGCTTGCGTCTTGATCTGAGCTTCGCCTGGGACAATCGCCCGGCTGCAGCCGGTGATGACCTGACCCTGGCGCTCGATTACGCCAGCGTTTCCTCGCGCATCCAGGCGTTTGCCGAGCAGGCGCAATTCCAGCTGGTTGAAACCTTTGCCGAGCGCCTGGTTGAAGTGCTGATGAGCGAATTCAAAATCACCTGGATGCGCCTGAAGCTGACCAAGCCCGGTGCCATCCCGGCTGCCACCGGCGGTGTGGGCGTGGAGATCGAGCGCGGATGTCGCTGACTCAGGTGTACCTCGGGCTCGGTAGCAATATCGAGCGTGAAACCCATTTGCAGGCAGGGCTCGATGCTTTGGCGGCGTTCCTTGTCGATATCCGCTGTTCGGCGGTATTCGAAAGCCAGCCAGTGGGCATCAAGAGCGGGCCGTTCTTCAATTTCGTGGTGTCGGCGTATACCGATCTGCCGCTGATGGAGCTCGATCGTCGGTTGAAGTTCATCGAGGCGGATAACGGTCGTTACGCGCCGGATCGACGAGGTTTGCCGCTGGATATCGATGTGTTGTTGTTCGGCGATCTGGTGGGCAACTTCGATGGCCTGATCTTGCCGCGCGCAGAAATTCTGAAGAATGCGTTCGTTCTGTGGCCGTTGTCGTTGATAGCGCCGGATCGAGTACATCCGGGTGCGGGTAAAAGTTTCGCTACATTGTGGGCCGAATCGCAGATCGATCAGACACTGGCGCCGGTGGCGTTTGAGTGGCGTGGCAAGCAATTGACGCCTTCAGATTTGCTGTGATCTGACCGACGCCTTCGCGAGCAAGCCCGCTCCCACAGGTTTGCGCTAACCCTGTGGGAGCGGGCTTGCTCGCGAAGCTTTTCAGGCAGACGCTGCTTCCTTGTAAGCCTTCAGCGCCTTTAGCCGCTCGCGCTTGATCGCCTCTCCCAGCTCCGGTCCCTTGAATCCCTTTTCCAGCAACGGCTGAACCGCCACGCTGCGAGCCGCGGTTGCCGCACCGCGCAGATAATCCGCCTGTGGATAACTTCTTTCTTCCAGCCCTTTGCGCCCACGCGCATCCATCTCGCAGGCCGCAATGAACTCCTCGAACCGCTGTGGCCGGCGGTATACGTCGAAGCTTTGCAGCAATTCCAGCAGCGTCGATGGCTTCAGCTCAAAGGCGCGATGGCCGTGGGTGTGATATTCGCCCACCAGCACTGCCAGTTCCTGGCAGTCTCTCGGTACCTTGAAGCGTTCATTGACCGCTTTGATCAGTTTCAGGCCTTTGAACTCGTGGGCAATGTGTCGTGGCCACTCTTCCTCTGGCGTCAGACCCTTGCCCAGGTCGTGCAGCAGGCACGCCCAGCGCACGGTCAGTGGCTGTTTGTGTATGGCGGTCTGCTGCAACACGCCCAGGGTATGTGCGCCAGTATCGATTTCCGGGTGATGGGCTGGTGGTTGCGGTACACCGAACAGCGCGTCGACCTCCGGCATCAACACCTTGAGTGCGCCGCATGCACGCAATACCTCAACGAACACCTGTGGCTGATCTTCCATCAGGGCGCGGGAAATTTCCTTCCAGCTGCGCTCTGGGGTCAGTGCCTCAAGTTCGCCTGACTCGCTGAGTTGGTGCATCAGCTCCAGGGTTTCCGGGGCAACGGTAAAACCCAGCGCCGCGTAGCGCGCCGCGAAGCGGGCAACACGCAAGACCCTGAGCGGATCTTCGGCAAATGCCGGGGAAACGTGGCGAAGCAGGCGCGCTTCGAGATCGCGCTGGCCGTGGTACGGATCGGTCAGGTTCTGCTGATCGTCTTCGGCCATGGCATTGATGGTCAGGTCGCGACGGATCAGGTCTTCTTCGAGGGTGACTTCAGGGCTGGCGTGAAACGTGAACCCGCCGTAACCGCGTCCGCTTTTGCGCTCGGTTCGGGCGAGGGCGTACTCCTCACCGCTTTTTGGATGAAGGAACACCGGGAAATCCGCGCCCACCGGGCGAAAGCCCTTGGCGAGCATTTCTTCGGTGGTGGCGCCGACCACAACCCAATCGATATCGGTGACCGGTTTGCCCAGCAAGCGATCACGTACCGCACCGCCGACTTTATAAATCCGCATAAAAAACCTCCGTTAGCTCGACAGGATAACCGTTGCGTCGAGCTTTCGGAGGCACAAACCGGATCAAAGATGGATGACGGCCAGGTCCAGCCGACCGTATTCGCCTTCGCTGTGTTCGCTTCTGGGCGGCACATGGTGGGTTTTCATCACTTGATCCCCTTGCAGGGTTTCCAGGTGGATATCGAAGCCCCAGAGGCGGTGCAGGTGTTTGAGCACTTCTTCGGTGGAGTCCCCCAGTGGTTTGCGGTCGTGTTGCTGGTGACGCAGGGTCAGGGAGCGGTCGCCACGCCGGTCGATGCTGTAGATCTGCACGTTGGGTTCGCGGTTGCCGAGGTTGTACTGCGCCGCCAGGGTTTCACGGATGATGCGGTAGCCGCCTTCGTCGTGAATGGCAGGTACCAGCAGGTCGTCCTTCTGGTCGTCATCGAGAATGCTGAACAGCTTCAGGTCGCGGATCACCTTGGGCGACAGGTACTGCAGGATGAAACTCTCATCCTTGAAGCTGCTCATGGCGAACTTGATGGCCGCCAACCAGTCGGTGCCCGCAATGTCCGGGAACCAGCGTCGGTCTTCTTCCGTCGGCTCTTCGCACATGCGCCGGATGTCGCGGTACATGGCAAAACCCAACGTATAAGGGTTGATGCCGCTGTAGTAAGGGCTATCGAAGCCAGGCTGGAATACCACGCTGGTGTGGGATGTCAGGAACTCCATCATGAAGCCGTCGGTGACCAGGCCTTCGTCGTACAGGTCGTTCATCAGGGTGTAGTGCCAGAACGTCGCCCAGCCCTCGTTCATCACTTGGGTCTGGCGCTGTGGATAAAAATACTGGGCGATCTTGCGCACGATGCGCACGATTTCCCGCTGCCATGGCTCCAGCAGCGGTGCATGTTTTTCGATGAAGTAGAGGATGTTTTCCTGAGGTTCGGCGGGGAAGCGTGCATTGTCCTTGTCGCTGAACTTGTCCGCGCCCTTGGGAATGGTTCGCCACAGATCGTTGATCTGTTTCTGCAAATGCTCCTCCCGGTCCTTTTGCCGGCGACGTTCTTCTTCCGCGGAGATCGGATAGGGGCGTTTGTAGCGATCGACACCGTAGTTCATCAACGCATGGCAGGAGTCGAGCAGGTCCTCGACCGCGTCGATACCGTGGCGCTCTTCGCATTGCATGATGTACTGCTTGGCAAACACCAGGTAATCGATGATCGAACTGGCGTCGGTCCAGGTGCGGAACAGGTAGTTGCCTTTGAAAAAGCTGTTGTGCCCGTAGCAGGCATGGGCTACCACCAGCGCCTGCATGCAGATGGTGTTTTCTTCCATCAGGTAGGCGATGCATGGGTCGGAGTTGATCACGATCTCGTACGCCAGACCCATCTGGCCGCGAGTGTAGGATTTTTCAGTGCTGAGAAAATGCTTGCCGTAGGACCAGTGGTGATAACCCAGCGGCATACCGACCGAGGCGTAGGCGTCCATCATCTGCTCGGCGGTGATCACCTCGATCTGGTTGGGGTACGTGTCGAGTGCGTATCGAGCCGCCAGACGACTGATTTCTTTGTCGTACGCCTGGATCAGCTCGAACGTCCATTCGGAGCCGGTGGAAATGGGTTGGCGCTTCTGCTCTTTGGCGGTCATGTCACTAACCTGCGCTGGAAGAGTTCACGGAAGACCGGATAGATATCTCCGGCCGAGACCAGTTGTTGCTGGGCAAACGTGTCGGAAAAGGCTTCGGCGATGCGCTCGTACTCGAACCACAGGGCCTGGTGCTCGCGCGGGGTGATCTCAACGTAAGTGTAGTACTGGACGAATGGCATGATCTGGTTGATCAGGATGTCGCGGCAGATCGGAGAGTCGTCGTTCCAGTTGTCACCGTCGGATGCCTGGGCGGCGTAGATGTTCCACTCATTGCTCGGATAACGCTCGGCCATGATCTCCTGCATCAGTTTCAAGGCGCTGGAGACGATGGTGCCGCCGGTTTCCCGGGAGTAGAAAAACTCCTCTTCATCCACTTCGCGGGCGCTGGTGTGATGTCGGATGAACACGACGTCGATCTTTTCGTAGTTCCGCTTGAGAAACAGGTACAGCAGGATAAAGAAGCGTTTGGCGATGTCTTTGGTCGCCTGGGTCATCGAACCGGACACGTCCATCAGGCAGAACATCACGGCCTTGGAGCTGGGGTTGGGTTGCTTGATGAGCAGGTTGTACTTGAGGTCGAACGTGTCGAGAAACGGCACGCGGTGAATGCGCGCGCTGAGTTTTTCGATTTCTGCCTCGATTTCCTGAATATCGCCGAAGTTGTCTGGTTCTTCCTGCTTGAGTCGCAGAAGTTCTTCTTTGGCCTCGCGCAGTTTTGCCCGGCTGCTGCCGGACAGGGCGATTCGCCGGGCGTGGGCTGAACGCAGGGTCCGGATGATGTTGATCCGCGACGGGTTGCCCTCGTTGCTGATCCCGGCTCGAACAGTCTTGAAGGTGTCTGTGCCGGTCAGGTTGCGCTTGACCAGGTTTGGCAGTTCGAGGTCCTCGAACATGAATTCGAGGAATTCTTCCTGGGTGATCTGGAAGACGAATTCGTCCATCCCTTCGCCGGAATTGCTGGCCTTGCCGGGGCCCCGACCGCCACCACCTCCCGGTGGACGGGCGATATGTTCGCCGCTGGTGAATTCCTTGTTGCCCGGGTGCACGACCGTCTGCTTGCCGCCGCGGCCGTGATGAAGCACCGGCTCGTCGATGTCGCGGCCGGGAATGCTGATTTGTTCGCCGTGTTCCATATCGGTAATGGAGCGCCGGCTGACCGCCTCTTCGACAGCCTTTTTGATGTGATCACGGTAGCGCCGCAGAAACCGCTGGCGGTTCACCGTGCTCTTGTTCTTGCCATTGAGACGTCGGTCGATCACATAGCTCATGACTGCTCCTTAGAAGCTGTCCTGAAAGGGGCGAGCGGTGATACAGCATCGAACCGAGAGCCGAGGGGTATTGAACGCTCCCCCAAGCGCTTTGGATGCTGCCTGAACTCGCTACCGACTTTCGAACACCTTCCAGAGGCCTGTGTAACAGAAAAAGCGCACACAGGTCTCTGGCTGACGACAACCGGTCTGACCGGCAGCGGGTTATTGTGATTTTCTGACCCGCAGGTACCACTCGGACAGCAGTCGTACCTGTTTGTCGGTGTAGCCCCGCTCGACCATCCGTGTGACGAAGTCGTTGTGTTTTTGCTGGTCCTCCTTGCTGGCCTTGGCGTTGAAGCTGATGACCGGTAGCAGGTCCTCGGTGTTGGAGAACATTTTCTTCTCGATGACCACCCGCAATTTTTCGTAACTGAGCCAGGTCGGGTTCTTGCCGTTGTTGTTGGCCCGGGCGCGCAGGACGAAGTTGACGATTTCGTTGCGGAAATCCTTCGGATTGCTGATACCGGCCGGTTTTTCGATTTTCTCCAGCTCTTCGTTCAGGGCTACGCGATTGAGGATCTCGCCGGTTTCCGGGTCGCGGTATTCCTGATCCTGGATCCAGAAATCGGCGTACAGCACGTAACGATCGAAGATGTTCTGGCCGTATTCGCTGTAGGACTCGAGGTAGGCGGTCTGGATCTCCTTGCCGATGAATTCGATGTAGCGCGGTGCTAGGTATTCCTTGAGGAAGCGCAGATAGCGTTCGCGTGTCTCGGCCTGGAACTGTTCCTGTTCGATCTGTTGTTCCAGCACGTAGAGCAGATGCACCGGGTTGGCGGCAATTTCGTGCGGATCGAAGTTGAACACCTTCGACAGGATCTTGAACGCAAACCGGGTGGAAAGGCCGTTCATGCCTTCATCGACACCGGCGTTGTCGCGGTATTCCTGGATCGACTTGGCTTTCGGATCGGTGTCCTTGAGGTTTTCGCCGTCGTACACGCGCATCTTCGAGTAGATGTTGGAGTTTTCCGGCTCTTTGAGGCGCGAGAGCACGGTGAACTGGGCCAGCATCTTCAGGGTGTCCGGTGCGCAATGCGCCTTGGCCAGCGAGCTGTTGAACAGCAGCTTGTCGTAGATCTTCACTTCGTCACTGACCCGCAGGCAGTACGGCACTTTGACGATGTAGATCCGGTCGATGAAGGCTTCGTTGTTCTTGTTGTTGCGGAAGGTGTGCCACTCCGATTCGTTGGAGTGTGCCAGCAGGATCCCGGTGAACGGAATCGCGCCGAGGCCTTCGGTACTGTTGTAGTTGCCTTCCTGGGTGGCGGTCAGCAGTGGGTGCAGCACCTTGATCGGTGCCTTGAACATTTCGACGAACTCCATCAGGCCCTGGTTGGACCGGCACAGTGCGCCCGAGTAGCTGTAGGCATCGGCGTCGTTCTGTGGGAATTCCTCCAGTTTGCGGATATCGACCTTGCCCACCAGCGCCGAGATGTCCTGGTTGTTTTCGTCGCCAGGTTCAGTCTTGGCCACGGCGATCTGGTTGAGGATCGACGGGTAGAGTTTGACCACACGGAACTGACTGATGTCGCCACCGAACTCGGCCAGGCGCTTGGTCGCCCATGGCGACATGATGGTGTTGAGGTAGCGCCGTGGAATGCCGAAGTCTTCCTCGAGGATCGCTCCATCTTCAGTGGAGTTGAACAGACCCAGGGGCGACTCGAAAACCGGCGAGCCCTTGATTGCATAGAAGGGCACTTTTTCCATCAGTTGCTTGAGCTTCTCGGCCAGGGACGACTTACCGCCACCGACAGGGCCGAGCAGGTAAAGGATCTGTTTCTTCTCTTCCAGGCCCTGAGCGGCATGGCGGAAATACGACACGATCTGGTCGATGCATTCTTCCATCCCGTGGAAGTCTTCAAAGGCCGGATAGCGACGGATTACCTTGTTGGAGAAGATGCGCGACAGTCTCGAGTTGGTCGAGGTGTCGAGCAGTTCCGGCTCACCGATGGCCAGCAGTAGACGCTCGGCAGCGGAAGCGTAGGCGCTGCGGTCTTTTTTGCACAGTTCCAGATACTCTTGCAGAGAGAGTTCTTCCTGGCGTGTGGACTCGAAGCGTTGTTGGAAGTGGCTAAAGATACTCATGACGTCACCTCGCTCGATACGTGGAGCCGACGCCGGATCACTCAGTCGATGCTGGCAGCAACCGAACAGGCGGTTGCTGTTTACCCCCCAGAACTCCCTCAAGGCTTACCGCCCCGAAAGCTACTCCCGATGATCCGTGCGCCGGTGTACCGGCTCTCCCCTGTTTTGGATGGCCTGCGCTTAAGGATAGTTGGGAATTTGGCAGGGAAAGGCAAGATGCGTAATTGTTTGTGGCAGACCGTTCGTCTGCCACCGCGCCAGCCCGCGGGAGTCGGGGCCTGCAACGTTACAAAAAAATTATTCGGAGGTGCCTTGCGCCGTTTCCGCAGGGTACGTCGTACGCCACAACTCAAATCCGCCATCCATGCTGTAGACGTCGGAGAAGCCCTGGCTGATCAGGTAGGCGGCCGCGCCCTGGCTGGAATTGCCGTGATAGCAGACCACTACGGTGGGGGCATCGAGGTCGGCACCCTGGATGAAGGCGTGCAGGGAATGATTGTCCAGATGCTTCGAGCCTGCGATGTGCAGGGCGGCAAAAGTGGCCGGGTCGCGGACGTCGACCACCACGGCGCCTTGTTCGCGCAGGGCTTGGGCCTGTTCCGGGGGGATACGTTTGAATTCGCTCATGGCGGGCTCCTGTGGCTCGGCTGAATGGGCAGTCTAGCGCGGGGCGCTGGCTGGCGATGTTTGGGGAATGGATGAGGCGACTGACGGCACGGCAACATGGCCATGTTCGTCGCATTTGCAGGACAGGCGCTCAAAGCTGTCGACGTTCATCAGGGTCAGGGCGCCGCCCCACACGCACCCGGTGTCGAGGGCCGATATGCCCGGCTCGTCGCACTTGCCTTCCAGTGCTGCCCAATGACCGAAGAGTATTTTCAGATCCTTGGTCTTGCGTTCCTTGTGCTGGAACCAGGGCTTGTAGCCAGGTGGGGCGGTACCGAGACCTTCCTTGCTCTTGAGGTCGAGTTTGCCTTCGGCGGTGCAAAAACGCATGCGGGTGAAATAGTTGGTGATCACCCGCAGACGCGTCACGCCTTTGAGGTCGTTGTCCCATTTCGCCGGATCGTTGCCGTACATGCCATCGAGGTAGGGCGGCAACAGGTTGTCGTCACGCAAGACAGTCTCGACTTCGGCTGCACATTTCAAGGCTTTGCGCAGCGACCACTGGGGTGGAATGCCGGCATGGACCAGTGCAATGTTGCGCTGTTCGTCGTAGTGCATGAGCTTTTGCTGGCGCAGCCATTCCAGCAGCTCGGCGCAGTCCGGCGCGTCAATGATCTCGTGCAGGGTGTCGGCCTTTTTCAGGCGTTCGATGTTGCGTCCGGCCGCCAACAGGTGCAGGTCGTGGTTGCCGAGCACGCACACCAGCGACTCGCGGATGCTATAGAGGAAGCGCAGGGTTTCCAGCGACTGCGGGCCGCGGTTGACCAGGTCGCCCACCAGCCACAGACGATCCCGTTGTGGGTCGAACGCCACTTGTTTGAGCAGGCATTGCAGGGCTTGAAGGCAGCCTTGCAGGTCGCCGACAGCGTACGTTGCCATCAGTGCAAGGCTCCGGGCACCGCCAGGCGAAAGGGCGCGATGATGGCGTCGAAATGTTTGCCGTCTTCGGAAAGCATCTGATAGGTGCCTTGCATGGTGCCGACCTTGGTGGTCATGACCGTACCACTGCTGTAGGTGTGGCTCTCGCCGGGGGCGATCAACGGTTGCTCGCCGACTACGCCTGCGCCGCGCACTTCTTCGACATGCCCGTCACCATCGGTGATGACCCAGTGCCGAGACAGCAATCTGGCGGGCTCCAGGCCATTGTTTTTCACGGTGATGGTATAGGCGAAGGCAAAGCGGTCGTACTCGGGTTGCGATTGTTCTGCCAGATAGCGGGTGACGACGCTGACGTCGACCTGATAACGAGGATCGGACATGCAAGGGGCCTTAAAAACGAAGCGGGACGCGGGGCGTAGCTGATGGAGTTCAGTCTAGGCCAAGTATCGGGTAGTAGACCAGAGTGCCGTCCTACCCGATAGCGCTCATCACCTGTCAGTCAGCGGCAGGCTTTTGTGCTGCTTGCTCGCTGAGCTTGTCGGCCAGGCGCACGAAGGCGGCCAGGTCGAGTTGCTCGGGACGCAGACTGCCATCGACGCCGGCGGCTTCGATTTCGGCGTTGCTCAGCAACAGCTTGAGGGTGTTGCGCAGGGTTTTGCGGCGCTGGTTGAAAGCTTCCCGCACGACGCGCTCCAGCAAGCGGTGATCCTTGGCCGGGTGCGGCAGTACGGCGTGGGGCACCAGGCGCACGATGGCCGAGTCGACTTTCGGCGGCGGGTTGAACGCGCCCGGGCCGACGTTGAACAGGTGCTCGACCCGGCAGTGGTACTGAACCATGATCGACAAGCGACCCCAGTCACCACCGCCCGGACCGGCAGCCAGGCGCTCGACCACTTCCTTTTGCAGCATGAAGTGCATGTCGCGGATCAGGTGCGAGTTGTGCAAGAGGTGGAAAATCAGTGGCGTGGAGATGTTGTACGGCAGGTTGCCGACCACTCGCAGGCTGCCTGGTGCGGCATTCAGGCTGTTGAAGTCGAACTTCAGTGCATCGCCCTGATGCAGGTTGAAGTTGCTCTTGCCGGCAAACTGCTGGTTGAGGATCGGGATCAGGTCCTTGTCCAGTTCCACCACGTCGAGTTGGGCGCCGCTGCTGAGCAGGCCTTGGGTCAGTGCGCCCTGTCCCGGGCCGATTTCCAGCAGGCGGTCTTCTGTCCTGGCATGAATGGAACGCAGGATGCGGTCGATAACACCAGCGTCGTGCAGGAAGTTCTGGCCAAAGCGTTTGCGCGCCTTGTGTTGGTAATGCTCGGTCATAAACGGGTCTCGGCCATCTGGTAGGCGGTTTCCAGGGCGACTTGCAGGCTGCCGGTGTCGATCTTGCCGCTGCCGGCCAGGTCCAGGGCTGTGCCGTGGTCGACCGAGGTGCGGATGATCGGCAAGCCGAGGGTCACGTTGACTGCTGCGCCGAAGCCTTTGTACTTCAGCACCGGCAGGCCCTGGTCGTGGTACATCGCCAGCACTGCATCGCAGTGCTCCAGATATTTGGGGGTAAACAGAGTGTCGGCGGGCAGGGGGCCGCGAAGGTCCATGCCCTCGCCGCGCAAGCGCTCCAATGTGGGTTCGATGATATCGATTTCTTCATGGCCCAGATGTCCGCCTTCACCGGCATGCGGGTTGAGCCCGCAGACCAGGATGCGTGGCCGGGCGATGCCGAATTTGTTCTGCAGATCGGCGTGCAGGATTCGCGTGACGCGTTCCAGACGCTCCGGCGTGATTGCATCGGCAATCTCGCGCAGGGGCAGGTGAGTGGTCACCAGGGCTACGCGCAGGCCGCGTGTGGCCAGCATCATCACCACTTGCGCGGTATGAGTCAGGTCAGCGAGGAATTCCGTGTGTCCGGAAAAGGCGATGCCGGACTCGTTGATGACGCCTTTGTGCACCGGCGCGGTAATCATGCCGGCAAAGTCCCCGTTCAGGCAGCCCTGGCCGGCCCGGGTCAGGGTTTCCAGGACAAACGCAGCGTTGGCCTTGTCCAGTTGTCCGGCGGTGACCGTGGCGTTGAGCGGTGTATCCCACACATACAGGCTGTTGGCTGGCGCGGGCGCATCCGGCCAGTTGTCCGGTGTAACCGGCAGCAAGTCGACCGCCACGCCCAGTTGCGCGGCCCGCTCAATGAGCAGGTCGCGGCTGGTGATGGCAATCAGGGGGTGGGGCTGGGCTTGCGAGGCGAGCAGCAGGCACAGGTCGGGACCTATGCCGGCTGGTTCGCCGGGTGTCAGCGCGAAACGTTGAGGTTTCACTGTGCTGCCTGGTCGGCGCCAGGGAGTTTGATTTCAACGTACGCTTCGTCACGGATCTGACGCAGCCAGGTTTGCAGCTCTTCGTCGTATTTGCGGTTACGCAATACGGTCATTGCTTGCTGCTCGCGAGCCTGGGTGGTGCTGTCTGTGGCGCGACGGCCAAGGACTTCCAGGACGTGCCAGCCGTATTGTGTCTGGAACGGCTTGGACAGCTGGCCTTGTGGGGTCTTGGCCATCACTTCGCGGAACTCGGGCACCAGCGCGCTCGGGTCGATCCAGTTCAGGTCGCCGCCGTTGAGGGCGGAACCCGGGTCTTCCGAGTAGCTTTTCGCCAGCTCACCGAAGTCTTCGCCAGCCTCGATACGGCTGTAGAGTGAATCGGCCAGGGCTTTGGTTTTCGCTGCGTCGCGGATCGGGCTCGGCTTGACCAGGATGTGACGCACATGCACTTCATCGCGCATCTGGGTCTCGCCGCCACGCTTGGCGAGGATCTTCAGGATGATGAAGCCGCCTGGCGTGCGCATTGGCTGGGTGACATCCCCCACTGGCATGGTGCTCAGCAGGCGATCGAATGGAGGTGGCAATTGAGCGGCTTTACGCCAGCCCATGTCACCACCTTCCAGTGCGGTTTCGCTGGCGGACTTGGCGATTGCCAACTGACCGAAGTCAGCGCCTTGCTTGAGTTGCTGGTAAATCGCATCGGCCTGTTTGGCTGCATTCTGAATCGCGTCGGAGTTGGCGCTTTCCGGCGTAGGAATCAGGATGTTGGCCAGGTGGAACTCTTCGGACAGCTGCATTTTGCCCAGGTCGGAAGCCAGGAAGTTCTTCACTTCCTGCTCGGAGACCTGAATGCGTTCGGCAACCCGGCGCTGGCGTACACGGCTGATGACCATTTCGCGACGAATCTGCTCACGCGCGTCGTCGTAAGACAGGCCGTCGCGAGTCAGGGCGGCGCGGAACTGCTCGACCGACATGTTGTTGCGCTGGGCAATGGTGCCGACAGCCTGGTTCAACTCTTCATCTGTAATGCGAATGCCGGAGCGTTCGCCGATCTGCAATTGCAGGTTTTCGACGATCAGGCGCTCCAGTACCTGCTGCTGCAGCACGCTGGCCGGCGGCACGGCAGAACCACGCTTGGCAATGGTTTGCTGAACTTCATGAACGCGTTGGTCCAGTTGGCTCTGCATAACCACGTCGTTGTCGACGATGGCCACCACTTTATCGATGGACTGTACGGCGGCACTGGCCGCCGTACTCAGGAACAGCGCGCCCAGCATCAGCGGGCGCAGACAATCAGAAAGCTTGGTCTTCACGTTCACGATAACCTTGAATGCCTTTGTCGAGGAAGCTCTCTGCCTTGGCGCCGGTGAGGCCGCCGAGTCCCTTCAGAACAATTTGGAGGAAGACGCCATGGTCGCCTTTTTCGTTTTGCGGTGCTTGCTGGCTGAACTCGTCGTAATCAACGAAGTAACGGTTGATCAGGCGCAGTTTCCAGCAGCAGTTGTCGTACTCGAAACCACCAAAGGCTTCCAGGGTACGGCTGCGGTTGTAGTCATACTGCCAGCGGCTGATAGCGCTCCATTGCGGCACGATCGGCCAGATCACCGAGAAGTCGTGCTGTTTGATCTTGTAGTAATCCTTCACGTAGCCAGGCTGGCCAGGGGTGCCGTAGTCACCACCGCCCACGGTCCACTGACCGGTGTTCTGGTCGTAACGGATCTGGTCATTGCGATAGCGATAGCCGACGTTGACCACCTTGTTCGGGTTGTCTTCAGGCTGGTAGTGGAACATCGCGCTGCCCGAGCGAGGGCTGTGGCTGTCCGGGTCCCAGTTGTAGTCGGCCGTGGTACGCCAGTCACGGTTCCAGCGATATTCGTATTCCAGGGCGTAAGGCGAAACGTTGGCTTGTGTATCTTTGCGGGTTTTTGGATCGATGCCCGGCAGCTGAACTTCGCGGTCCTTGAAGTACAAGGCCTGGCCGACGCTGATGCGTTGACGCTCGAAACCGTTGTCTTCGATCCAGCGGCTGGTCACGCCCAGGGACAGTTTGTTCTCGTCGCCGACACGGTCGGAGCCAGAGAAGCGGTTGTCACGGAACAGCGACGCATAGTTGAAGGTGTATTCGCTGGTATCGAATACCGGGATGTCTACCTGGTCGACCTCCGGCACGTACAGGTAGAACAGGCGCGGCTCGAGGGTCTGGCGGTAGTTCTTGCCGAAATACTGGGTATTGCGATCGAAGTACAGGCCGCTGTCGATGCTGGCGATCGGTACGCCGCGGTTCTGGTTGCTGTCAAAATCACCATTGAGATTTTTAGTCCCGGTTGCCGCTGCGGCTTGATCTTGCTGCGCGATTTGACTTTTGCCGAGACCGTCCAGATCCAGTTGGTACTGCGTGTACTGGTACTTGAGTGTTGGCTTCAGGAATCCGTAGGTCCAGTTCAGTGGCAGGCTGACAGCCGGTGCCAGGTTGAGCCGGTCGCCATTGGCGCGTGCCAGGCCGACAACGTTGTTATCAAGACGTGGTGACACGTTACCATCTTCGTCGGAGTAGCTGCCGTTCTGCAGATCCCGATCAAACCGTACCAGTTCGGTGCTGTAGGTGAGATCCAGGCCTTCCGGATGATAAGGCAGCATGCCGTCGAGGGTGAGCTGCGGCAGGCGGTCGTACGGCGTAATGTTCGAGACGCTCGCCAGTTGGTATGCCTGGGCGTTCACCCGAGCGTTATAGCTGTCGCCGCGATAGGTGACGGAGCCCTGCTGGTTCACGTAGTCGTTGCTTTTCACGCCGATCTGGTCGGTCTGCAGATCCTGGAAGTAATACGGATCGCTGATCTTGGTGTAGTCGACTTGCGTGAGCACTCGCGAGTCGAGACCACCCTTGTGCTGCCAGTTGTACATGTAGCGGGTTTTTTCGGCGTCGGACTGCTTGTCGCGTTCGTCGCTTTCGTCGTTGAGGTACGCCGCACCGAACTGGCCTTCGCTGGACTTGGTCAGGTAGCGGAATTCGCCTTCCATCAACAAGCCGTGCTTTTCCATGTAGCGCGGGTACAACGTGGCATCGTAGTTCGGCGCCAGGTTGAAGTAGTACGGGGTGACCAGCATGAAGCCGGTATCGCTGCCGGTGCCGATGGACGGCGGCAGGAAGCCGGACTGGCGACGGTCGTCGATCGGGAAGTAGATGTATGGCGTGTACAGGACCGGAATGTCCTTGACCCGCAACGTCACGTTGGTTGCCGTACCGAAACCGGTGGCCGGGTTCAGGGTGATGTTGTTGCCCTTGAGCTGCCAGGCGTTGCTGTTCGGTTCGCACGTGGTGTACGTACCATCCTTGAGGCGGATGATCGCGTTCTCGGCACGTTTGGCGTACAGGGCATTACCGCGGACGCGGGATTTGTGCATCACGTATTCGGCGTTGTCGACCTTGGCTTCACCGGTGTCGAGCTGCACATCGGCGTGGTCGCCGACGATCAATGCGCCGTTGTCGCGAATGCGCACGTTGCCGTTCAGGTCGCCACGGCTCTCGGCCTGGTACAGGTTGGCTTCGTCGGCTTCGACCTGCATGCTGCCCTGACGCATGACAACGTCGCCGGCCAGGGTCGCGACCTGCTCATCCTGTTTATAGCGGGAAGCTTTTGCACCGATAAAGGTAGGAGCGTCACTTTTATTCGTCTTGTCGTTCATGCCAGGACGAATCGGTTCGATATAGGAACCAGAGCAATAAGGACCGGTTTCGGCCAATTGTGCGGCGGTGAGCTGTTCGCGCGGAACCCAGTCGAGGTGGCTGTAGTCTGCGCTTCGCGACTTCAGGCCACGGCCTTTGGATTCGGTGACCAGTGCCGGCTTGGCACCAGTGTCTTCGCCGGAGCCGTTCTCGGCCGGGGCTTCGCCAGTAGCGGAAACTGCGCTGCCGTCATGGACGGGACGCGGTGGCAATGCAGCCGCCGGCGTCTTTGGCGCACAGTCCCAGGAACCCGAAGCAGAGACTGAGCAGTCAAACTGTTCTGCGGCGACCACGTAGGAAGTGGCAAGGGGTTGCAGCGCCAGCAAACTGCCGGTAACCAACAACGGAAATTTTTTACGAAACGCGGGGGATTTCAATGCCATCTTATTAGTCCGGGCTTCCTGCGTGCCATCTGCCCGCGGTGTGGGCCGCACGCCTCTCGATGGTCTGAAAAAGATGCTGGATAATAAAGCATGACCCGCTTGACGGCTAGCGCCGTCGGAGACCCTTGTAATGCCTGATCAAGATGTACGTTTGCAACACCTGAAAGTTTGGCTCGATGAACAATTGGCGACTCTTTTTGCCGAGCAGGGTTGGGGTGTCGTCCCCCCAGCCACGTTGACTGCGGCCAGCAGCGACGCGAGTTTCCGGCGGTATTTCCGTTGGGAAGGCGATGGCAAAAGTTTCATCGTGATGGACGCCCCGCCGCCCCAGGAAAACTGTAAACCCTTCGTGGATATCGCCTTTTTGCTGGCGAAATCCGGAATAAACGTGCCGAAAATTTATGCCGAAGACCTCGAGCGCGGTTTTCTTTTGCTCAATGACCTGGGCAACAAGACCTATCTGGACGTCATCGACAGCGAAAATGCCGACAATTTGTTCAGAGATGCCCTGCAAGCGTTGCTGGCTTTCCAGCAGTTGCCGATGGTTGCGCCTCTGCCGAGCTATGACGTGGCATTACTGCGTCGCGAGCTGGAACTGTTTCCCGAGTGGTACGTGAAGCGTGAATTGGGCATCGAATTCGACGCGGCGCAGCAAGTGCTCTGGCAGCAGGTCAGCGAACTGTTGATCGACAGCGCCCTGGCACAGCCAAAAGTCCTGGTGCATCGCGACTACATGCCGCGCAACCTGATGCTCAGCGAGCCCAACCCCGGTGTGCTGGATTTCCAGGACGCGGTGTATGGCCCGGTGACCTACGACGTGACCTGCCTGTTCAAGGATGCATTCCTCAGCTGGCCGCAAGAGCGCGTGCACGGCTGGCTCGAAAGCTACTGGCAGCAAGCGGGCGCCCTCGGTATTCCGGTTCAGCCCGACTTCGAGGATTTCCTGCGTGCCAGCGACTTGATGGGTGTGCAACGTCACCTGAAAGTCATCGGTATTTTCGCCCGTATCTGCCATCGTGATGGCAAGCCGCGTTATCTGGGTGATGTGCCGCGTTTCTTTGCCTATATAGATGCCGTGATCGAGCGCCGTCCTGAACTGGCCGGGCTGGATGTGTTGCTGGCCAGTCTGCGTGCCGGAGTGACAGCATGAAGGCAATGATTCTGGCCGCGGGTAAAGGCGAGCGCATGCGCCCGCTGACCCTGACCACGCCAAAGCCGCTGGTTCGTGCAGGCGGAGTCCCACTGATCGAATATCACCTGCGAGCGCTGGCCGCTGCCGGGTTCACCGACATCGTGATCAATCACGCCTGGCTCGGTCAGCAGATCGAAGACTATCTGGGCGATGGTGCGCGCTATGGCGTGAGCATTCAGTACTCGGCGGAAGGCGAGCCCCTGGAAACCGGCGGCGGGATTTTCCGCGCGTTGCCGTTGCTGGGGGATGAAGCGTTTGTCGTGGTCAACGGCGACATCTGGACCGATTACGACTTCAGCGTGCTGCATCAGCCTATCAGCGGCCTGGCGCACCTGGTGTTGGCGAGCAACCCGTCCCACCATCCGGCCGGGGACTTCAGCCTGATCGGAACCCAGGTGCACGACGGTCAGCCGCAGGCTTCTACCCTGACCTACAGCGGCATTGCCGTGTTGCATCCGCAGTTGTTCGACGGTTGCACCGCGGGGGCTTTCAAGCTCGCGCCGCTGTTGCGCAAAGCCATGGCTGACGGTCAAGTGACCGGCGAGCAGTTGAAGGGGCATTGGGTCGATGTCGGCACTCACGAGCGCCTGGCCGAAGTTGAATCATTAATAGAAGCGAGCCGCTGACATGCTGTGGCCAGGGACTCTGATTGGAGCCGGAGCAGGCTTTGCCATAGCCAGTCTTCCGGGGGCCATGCTCGGCGCGTTGTTGGGGCAGGCGCTGGACCGGCGTTTGCACTTGCAGAGCTGGGGGCACTTGCGGGAAAAGCTGGGCGGTCGCCCGGTGCTGCGTAACGATGAGTTGCTGTTTGTCTTGTTGGGGCGTCTGGCCAAGTGCGACGGCCGGGTGATGGCCGGGCACATCGAACAGGCCCGGGCGGAAATGCGTTCGCTGGAAATGTCCGAGTCGGCGCAGCGTCGTGCGATTGCCGCGTTCAATCGCGGCAAGTCGGGCCGCGACCGGCTGCACGGTTATCTGCGCCGCCTGAGTGCTCAGCCCCATGCGGCAGAAGGCGTGTTGCGCGCCTGCTGGCGAATGGTGTGGGCCGATGGCCGTGCCGGCCGCAGTGAACGTGAATTGATCGGCCAATGGGGCAAGTGGCTGGGCTGGACGCCGCATCAGGTGCAAGCGCTGGCCCATGACTACGAGCCGCAGAAAAGGCCATTGAGCAACAGCGTGCCAAGTTATCAGGAGGCCTTGCGGTTGCTGGGTGTGTCGGCCACCACTGAGCCGGCGCAGATCAAACGTGCTTACCGGCGCCTGCTCAGTCGCCATCATCCGGACAAGGTTGCCGGCAGTGGCGCGACAGCGATGCAGGTTCGTGAGGCCACCGAGCGAACGCGCGAACTGCACAATGCCTATACGCTGATTCGGGAGCGGCGGGATTTTCGCTAGTCGAACAGCTTTGTGTTGCCTGTAATGACCCCTTCGCGAGCAAGCCCGCTCCCACAGGTTTTATGTCGATTACAAAAGTTGTGTGCGACGTTAATCCTGTGGGAGCGGGCTTGCTCGCGAAGAGGGCGACGCGGTCTGTCAGTCTGTCGCAGGCTGCGGATTCAACCAGCCCCGCACCCGCCGGAACAATTGCTCCTGTTCGGCCTTGCTATCCGGCAACGCCTTGAGCGCGACCTGGCTGAATGCCGATGACTTCAGGCGTTTGCTGGCCTGCAGGCGTTCCAGTGCAGCGTTGCGATCCGGCGCTTTGTCTTTGTAGAAAATATCCGCGGTCGGCAGTTTCAGGGTCGGGGTCAGCTCTGCCAGCCCGGGTTTCGCCGCCACAGGTGTCTGCGCTGCGACCATCACCAGTCTCTCGACTTGCGATGGCTGCTTCTCGCTCAGGTAGCGCGCGGCCCAATAGGCGCCGGAACCATGCCCCAACACCACGATACTGCGAGCGCTTTGCTGTTCGGCGAACGCGATAGCGGCGTCGATCCGGGCGAAGATGCGCTCGGCATCGGCCTTGGATTGTTCTTCAGGGGTTTCGGCGATGGCCTTGTCGGCAACATCGGCCTCGCCACCGGCCACTTGTTCGATGGGGGCTGCGGTGGTCGAATCTTTACTGCCGGTTTCGGGGGCCTTGGGGGCTGGCGGCGCTTCCACGATTCGCGGCGCAATGGCATCGCTTTGCAGATCCGGCAAGGTGATACTCAGGCTGCTCCATTCGGCATCCGGCAATTTGCGCCGCAAAGGGCCGACCGCTTGCGGCCAGTCAACGCTTTCGCCGGCGCCCGGGATGATAATCACCGCGCCTTTGGGTTCGGCGGTGTTGGCCGGTTTCCACAAGGCCAGAAACGTGTCGGTGCCCGCTTGCAGTTGTTGCTGTTCCTGAGCCGGGATCTTTCGCTCAAGTGCAGTCGCTTCTTCCTGACTACGCTCAGGCAGCGGCTGACGTTCGAGTGGTTTTTCTTCGGCGGTTTTTTCTTCGGCGACTGGCGCCGGGTTGGCCGCTTCGACGGAAAAGGCGCAAGGCAGGATCAACGACAGGCACAATGCTGGCAGTGCCAGGCGGTAGACAGGGGGCATCGGATATTCCAGGCCAGAAGTTGTTCCGGCAGCCTAATGGGTTGGTCAGTATTTGTCAGTGTGTGAGAGTTCAATGATGCGTTTTCGCTGCCTGTGGGTTATCGGCTGTTTGTGGTTTCCCTTGATGGGCTGGGCGGCAGTCGTGCCACCGGCGCACGTTGCCCAACTGTCACCGAAACAACAGCACTGGCTGGCGCAGCAGAGTGAGTTGCGGGTCGGCGTGGTGTTGCAGGCGCCCTATGCGCAATACGATCGCCGCTTGCAGCGCCTGTCCGGGGTGAACGTCGAGCTGATGAAATGGCTCGCAAACAACCTCAATGTCGAACTGAGCTGGCGCAATTTCCCCGACCTTGAACAATTGGAAGCCGCGGCCCGGGAGGGCGAAATCGATATCGCCCCGGGACTGACCCAGACGCCTGGCGGGCTGCGCCTCTGGCAGTTTTCCGACCCCTACATGCGGGTGCCGCAGCTGGTGGTCAGCGACCAGAAAAGCGCCGGCACGGTCGAGCTGGAAAAGCTCGACAGCCAGACCCGCGTCGCCGTGCGCATGCCCAGTGCCATTGCCGATTACCTGCGCGGCAACTATCCGCACCTGAATCTGCAAGGCGTACCGATGGAACGCCAGGCATTGCAATTACTGACTGGCCAGCAGGCGGCTTATGCGGTGATCGATGAGGCGCAACTGGGGCGCCTGTCCGTCGAACCGGAGTTCGCCGGATTGGTGGTGGTGGGGGATGTCGGCCTGCCGCAGTTGCTGCGGGTGGCCACGCGCCGCGACAAACCGGAACTGGCAGGCATTGTCGAAAGTGCATTGCGGGCGATCCCGGCCAAGGATCTGGAGCAACTGCACAATCAATGGCTGCAACCCAAGTATCCGCGCCTCACCGAGTCTCCGGGGTTTTGGCAAAACCTCTGTCTGTTGCTGGTCGTGCTGGCGTTGAGTTGCGTGGCCATCGTGTTCTGGCAGCGCCGCCAGCAGCACAACCTGGAGCAACGTTTGTTGGCCGCGCAGGAAGACATTGCCTTGCGCGCCGCCAGCGAAGAGGCCTTGCGGCTCACTCAGTTTTCCATCGACCAGAGCACCGTCGGTATCCTCTGGGTCAACTGGGACAGCCATGTGCGCTACGCCAACCGTGCGGCGGAAAACATGCTTGGCTATCCGGCCGGGGGGATCATCGATCGGCCCCTGATCGATTTCGAGCCCGGCCTGCACATGGACCGCTGGCTGAACCTGTGGAAGCGCGCCCGGGCCAGTGAAGAGGGCCCGCAAAGCTTCGAAACCAATTGCGTGCGGGCCGATGGCAGTATCCTGCCGGCCGATGTCTCGTTGAGCTTCCTGCGCTTTCGCGATGGCGAATACCTGGTGGTTTACCTCAACGATGTCACCGAGCGGCGTCGCGCCCTGGCCGCCTTGCGGGAAAGCGAGGCGCGGTTGCAGGGCATCGCCGCCAACGTTCCGGGACTGGTTTTCCGCCTGGAGCGGGCGCCGGTGACCGGCCAGATCGACTTTGCCTATATCAGCGAAGGCAGCGAAAGTCTGGTGGGTTATTCGCCGGCCACGCTGGCGCATCGCGATAAAGGCCTGCGCAGCCTCGTGCATCCGGACGACAAGGCCAGCTATCACCAGACCCAGGATCATGCGCTGGACACCGACAGCGACTGGTCGTGGCAGGGGCGAATCCTCACGCGTCAGGGCGAGCAGCGCTGGGCGGAAATCAAGGCCATTACGCGTCAGCTGGAAGACGGCGCCTATGTCTGGGACGGAATCGTCTGGGACATCAGCGAGAGCAAGCGCATCGAACTTGAACTGGCGAGCTCCCGGGAACAACTGCGTGAGCTGTCCGCGCACCTGGAAAGCGTGCGCGAAGAAGAAAAAGCGCGTATTGCCCGGGAAGTACACGACGAGCTGGGTCAGATGCTGACCGTGCTCAAGCTGGAAACCTCCATGTGCGAACTGGCTTATGCGCAACTTGATCCCGGTCTGCATGAGCGCCTGAGCAGCATGAAGCGCCTGATCGCTCAACTCTTCCAATTGGTTCGCGACGTGGCGACCGCATTGCGCCCGCCGATTCTCGATGCCGGCATTGCCTCGGCCATCGAATGGCAGGCCCGACGTTTCGAGGCGCGTACACAGATTCCGTGCCTGGTGCAGGTGCCGGACAACTTGCCGGTGCTCAGTGATGCCAAGGCAATTGGTTTGTTCCGGATCCTTCAGGAAGCGCTGACCAATGTCATGCGCCATGCCCAGGCGCATACTGTTGAACTGACACTGGCGCTGGAAGGCGACGAGTTGTGTCTGACGGTCAGCGATGACGGTGTAGGATTTGTCGCCGCACCGGGCAGGCCAACTTCCTTTGGGATCGTCGGTATGCGTGAGCGGGTGTTGATCCTGGGCGGTGAGTTATCCCTTGAGAGTGAGCCGGGTGAAGGCACGACGCTGAGTGTGCGAGTGCCATTGAATGGGGCCTGATTATTTAATGTTGTCTGTACTGACGCCTTCGCGGGCAAGCCCGCTCCCACAGTGGGTTTAGGGCGGTCACAAAATCCCTTGTGGGAGCGGGCTTGCTCGCCAATGATCTTGAGTCTGGAGAAGAACGTGATCCGTGTACTGGTAGCCGAAGACCACACCATTGTCCGCGAAGGCATCAAGCAGTTGATCGGCCTGGCCAAGGACTTGCTGGTGGTGGGGGAGGCGAGCAATGGCGAGCAGTTGCTCGACACCTTGCGTCATGTGCCCTGCGAAGTGGTGCTGCTGGACATCTCCATGCCGGGCGTTAATGGCCTGGAAGCCATTCCGCGGATTCGCGCCCTGAACAATCCGCCGGCGATCCTGGTGTTGTCGATGCACGACGAAGCGCAGATGGCCGCCCGGGCGCTGAAAGTCGGAGCTGCCGGATATGCGACCAAGGACAGCGACCCGGCATTGTTGCTGACGGCCATTCGCAAAGTGGCCTCAGGTGGGCGTTACATCGACCCGGAACTGGCCGACCGCATGGTCTTCGAGGTCGGCCTGACCGACTCGCGTCCATTGCACTCGTTGCTCTCCGAGCGCGAGTTTTCCGTGTTCGAACGCCTGGCCCAGGGCGCCAACGTCAACGACATCGCCCAGCAACTGGCACTGAGCAGCAAAACCATCAGCACCCACAAGGCGCGGCTGATGCAGAAGCTCAACATCACCTCGCTGGCGGAACTGGTGAAGTACGCGATGGAACACAAGCTCCTCTAAAGCACACCGCTGTCCAATGTGGGAGCGGGCTTGCTCGCGAAAGCAGTGTGCCATTCGACATGTCCGGGCCTGATACAGCGCTTTCGCGAGCAAGCCCGCTCCCACAAGTCCGGTGGTGGCATACCGATTTGCGACACTGTTCAAAACCGCATTGGCTTGTTCTTGCGGCCTGCAACTGAGCGCTCGCCTCTGTGCTTGCCAAAACGCGCCATCCTTGTAGGGCAATCCCTACCCCCAGCCTTCCATCCGGCTGAGGCGAATCTCTCTTGCGCCCCGATTTGCGTGCCCCTCAGCGTCCACTAGGCTTAACCCCACAGCAGTCATCAATAACAAAGGTGTGGGTATGAGCCAGGTCGATTCAAGCGCAGGGGCCAATGATGTTCTGGTCAGCTTTCGTGGAGTGCAGAAGAGCTACGACGGCGAGAACCTGATCGTCAAAGACCTCAACCTGGACATTCGCAAAGGCGAATTCCTCACGTTGCTCGGGCCGTCCGGCTCCGGCAAGACCACCAGCCTGATGATGCTCGCCGGCTTCGAAACGCCGACCGCGGGCGAAATCCTGTTGGCCGGGCGCGCCATCAACAACGTGCCGCCGCACAAGCGCGACATCGGCATGGTGTTCCAGAACTACGCGTTGTTCCCGCACATGACGGTGGCCGAGAACCTGGCGTTCCCGCTGACCGTGCGCGGCATGAACAAGAGCGACGTCAGTGCCCGGGTCAAGCGCGTGCTGAGCATGGTCCAGCTCGACAGCTTCGCCCAGCGTTACCCGGCGCAGCTCTCCGGAGGCCAGCAACAGCGTGTGGCCTTGGCCCGGGCGCTGGTGTTCGAGCCGCAACTGGTGCTGATGGACGAACCCCTCGGCGCACTCGACAAACAACTGCGTGAACACATGCAGATGGAGATCAAACACCTGCACCAGCGTCTGGGCGTCACCGTGGTCTACGTGACCCACGATCAGGGCGAAGCCTTGACCATGTCCGACCGTGTAGCGGTGTTCCATCAGGGCGAAATCCAGCAGATCGCGCCACCGCGCACCCTTTACGAAGAGCCGAAAAACACCTTCGTCGCCAACTTCATCGGCGAGAACAACCGTCTCAATGGCCGTCTGGTCAGCCAGAGCGGCGAGCGCTGCGTGGTTGAGCTTGGTCGCGGGGAAAAGGTCGAAGCCCTGGCGGTCAACGTTGGCCAGACCGGCGAGCCGGTGACCCTGTCCATTCGTCCGGAGCGGGTGAGCCTCAACGGCTCCAGCGACCAATGCGTCAACCGCTTCTCGGGACGGGTTGAGGAATTCATCTATCTGGGCGACCACGTCCGGGTGCGCATGGAAGTCTGCGGCAAGACCGACTTCTTCGTGAAACAACCGATTGCCGAGCTTGATCCAGCGCTCGCCGTCGGCGACGTGGTACCGCTTGGCTGGCAGGTCGAACACGTTCGTGCACTCGACCCCCTTCTAGAGGCGAACTGATCGCCCCCGCAATACCAACACCAACCCTGCACGTGGAGAGAACAATAAATGTTGAGATCCCTGAAATTCACCGCTTTGGCACTGGGCATGATGGGCGCGGCACACGCGATGGCGGCCGGCCCGGATCTGACCGTGGTGTCCTTTGGCGGGGCGAACAAGGCGGCTCAGGTCAAAGCCTTCTACGCACCGTGGGAAGCGGCAGGCAACGGCAAGATCGTGGCTGGCGAGTACAACGGCGAAATGGCCAAGGTCAAGGCCATGGTCGATACCAAGAGCGTGTCGTGGGATCTGGTAGAGGTTGAATCGCCGGAACTGTCCCGTGGTTGCGACGAAGACATGTTCGAACAGCTTGATCCAAAGTTGTTCGGCAAGAGCGAAGACTACGTCAAGGGCGCCATCCAGCCTTGCGGCGTGGGTTTCTTCGTGTGGTCGACCGTGCTGGCCTACAACGCCGACAAGCTGAAATCCGCACCGACCAGCTGGGTGGATTTCTGGGACACCAAGCAGTTCCCGGGCAAGCGTGGCCTGCGTAAAGGCGCCAAGTACACTCTGGAATTCGCACTGATGGCCGACGGCGTTGCGCCGAAAGACGTCTACAAAGTGCTGGCCGGCAAAGACGGCCAGGACCGTGCGTTCAAGAAGCTCGATGAGCTCAAGCCGAACATCCAGTGGTGGGAAGCCGGCGCACAACCGCCGCAATACCTCGCTTCCGGTGACGTGGTCATGAGCTCGGCCTACAACGGCCGGATCGCTGCCGTACAAAAAGAAAGCAATTTGAAAGTAGTGTGGAACGGCGGCATCTACGACTTCGACGCATGGGCCATTCCGAAAGGCCTGGACAAGGCGCGTGCCGAAGCGGCGAAGAAGTTCATCGCCTACTCGGTACAGCCACAGCAGCAAAAAACCTACTCGGAAAACATCGCCTACGGCCCGGCCAACACCCAAGCCGTACCGTTGCTGGCCAAGGATGTCCTGAAAGACATGCCGACCACCCCGGAAAACATCGCCAACCAGGTGCAGATCGACGTCAGCTTCTGGGCTGACAACGGCGAGCAACTGGAACAGCGCTTCAACGCCTGGGCGGCGAAGTAAGCACGACTCTGTGGTTTGAACACCGCAATCCTTGTGGGAGCGAGCTTGCTCGCGATAGCAGTGGGTCAGTCAACATTGATGTTGAATGTAATGTCCCCATCGCGAGCAAGCTCGCTCCCACAGGTTGTTTGAATGCCTCTGTAATGATCAAAGATTCCCGGAGTACGTCATGGCTATCGCCGTTCCCCTGAACGAGGGCACCAGCCCCACCTTGAAGCAGCGGCTCAAGCACGCCGAGCGGGTCAACCGCTGGAAGGCCCAGGCGTTGATCGCGCCGCTGGTGCTGTTTCTGTTGCTGGTGTTCCTGGTGCCGATCGTGGCGCTGCTCTACAAAAGCGTTGGCAACCCGGAAGTGGTCGGCGGCATGCCGCGCACCGTGACCGCCATCGCCAGCTGGGACGGCCGCGGCCTGCCCGCTGAACCGGTTTACAAAGCGGCGGCCGAAGACCTCGCCGACGCGCGCAAGAATCAGACCCTGGGCGACCTGTCCAAACGCCTGAACATGGAACTGGCCGGCTACCGCAGCCTGCTGACCAAAACCGCCCGTGCCTTGCCGCTCGCCACTGAACCGGCCTCTTATAAAGAAGCGCTGGAAGGCCTCGATGAGCGTTGGGGCGACCCGGCCTACTGGCAAGCGGTACGCCGCAACACCAGCAGCATCACTCCGTATTACCTGCTGGCGGCTGTCGATCATCGCATCGACGACCTCGGCGAAATCGCCCCGGCCACCCCGGATCAGGCGATCTACCTCGACATCTTCGCCCGCACCTTCTGGATGGGCCTGATCATCACCGCGATCTGTCTGGTGCTGGCGTATCCCCTGGCTTACCTGTTGGCGAACCTGCCTTCGCGCCAGAGCAACCTGCTGATGATCCTGGTGCTGTTGCCGTTCTGGACGTCGATCCTGGTACGGGTCGCGGCGTGGATCGTGTTGCTGCAATCGGGTGGCCTGATCAACAGCGGTCTGATGGCCATGGGCATCATCGATAAGCCGATCGAGTTGGTGTTCAACCGTGTCGGTGTCTACATCTCGATGGTGCACATTCTGCTGCCGTTCATGATCCTGCCGATCTATAGCGTGATGAAAGGCATCTCGCCGACCTACATGCGTGCTGCAATTTCCCTCGGCTGCCATCCGTTCGCCAGCTTCTGGCGGGTGTACTTCCCGCAGACCTATGCCGGTGTCGGCGCCGGTTGCCTGTTGGTGTTCATCCTCGCCATTGGCTACTACATCACCCCGGCATTGCTGGGCAGCCCGAACGATCAAATGGTCAGCTACTTCGTCGCCTTCTACACCAACACCAGCATCAACTGGGGCATGGCGACCGCACTCGGTGGGCTGCTGTTGCTCGCGACGGTCGTGCTTTATCTGATTTACAGCTGGCTGGTGGGCGCGAGCCGCCTGCGCCTGAGCTAAGGGGAGAACGAAATGCTGAGTCCTTATATGTCGCCCATCGAACGGGTGTGGTTCTACAGCTTGCGGATTCTCTGCGGCTTGATTCTGTTGTTCCTGATCCTGCCGGTGCTGGTGATCATTCCGCTGTCGTTCAACTCGGGGAGTTTTCTGGTCTATCCGCTGCAAGGCTTTTCGCTGCACTGGTACCAGGACTTCTTCGCCTCGGCGGAATGGATGCGTTCGTTGAAGAACAGCATCATCGTCGCCCCGGCAGCGACGGTACTGGCGATGATCTTCGGCACGCTGGCGGCGATCGGTCTGACCCGAGGCGATTTCCCGGGCAAGCCGCTGGTGATGGCGCTAGTGATTTCGCCGATGGTGGTGCCGGTGGTGATCATTGGTGTGGCCAGTTACCTGACCTTCGCTCCACTGGGATTTGGCAACAGCTATACCTCGCTGATCGTCGTGCATGCCGTGCTCGGTGTGCCGTTTGTGATCATTACCGTGTCGGCGACGTTGCAGGGGTTCAACCACAACCTGGTGCGGGCCGCTGCGAGCCTGGGCGCTTCGCCGCTGACCACGTTCCGCCGGGTGACCTTGCCACTGATTGCACCGGGCGTGATCTCCGGGGCGCTGTTTGCCTTCGCGACATCGTTCGATGAGGTGGTGGTGACGCTGTTCCTCGCCGGCCCTGAACAAGCGACCTTGCCACGGCAGATGTTCAGCGGCATCCGCGAAAACCTCAGCCCGACCATCGCCGCCGCCGCGACGCTGCTGATTGCCTTCTCGGTGATCCTGCTGCTGACCCTGGAATGGCTGCGTGGCCGTAGCGAGAAATTGCGTACTGCACAGGTCTGACGCCGAACCCGGTAAAAATGTGGGAGCGGGCTTGCTCGCGAAAGCGGAGTGTCAGCTGATGTATAAGCTGAATGGCACACCGCCTTCGCGAGCAAGCCCGCTCCCACAGGGGGTTCCAGTGGACCATTAGTTCATTCACCGCCTGAATACCAGCCAACCCCAAATCCCCAGCTACTATTGTGCCCAGCTCCCCTATCTATAAGAGGCTGCGCACATGAGTCTTTCCTCTTTCAAAATCGCTCACAAACTGATCACCGGCGCAGGTGCCATCGAGCAACTGTCTGCCGAGCTGACGCGCCTGGACATCGACAACCCGCTGATCGTCACCGACGCCGCCCTAGTCAAGTCCGGCACGGTAGAACTGGCGCTGGCGCAGTTGGGTGAACGCAGCTACGAGATTTTCGACCGGGTACTGCCGGACCCGGAAATCGCCATCGTCGAAGATTGCATGCAGGTGTATCGCGACGGCGGGCATGACGGATTGATTGGCCTGGGCGGCGGCAGTGCTATCGACATCGCCAAAAGCGTTGCAGCCTATGCCGGTTACCACGGGGAGCTGGAGGACTTGTTCGGCATCGATCAGGTGCCGCGCAAAGGCCCGCCGCTGATCGCCATCCCGACCACGGCCGGCACCGGCTCGGAAGTGACCAACGTGGCGATCCTTTCCGACAAGGTCGCGCAACTGAAGAAGGGCATCGTCAGCGACTACCTGTTGCCGGACGTGGCGCTGGTCAGTCCGCAAATGACCCTGACCTGTCCGCGCAGCGTCACGGCGGCCAGTGGCGTCGATGCGCTGGTGCATGCCATCGAGTCCTATCTGTCGGTCAATGCCTCGCCGATTACCGATGCCCTGGCCATCGGCGCCATCAAGTTGATCGCCAAGGCCTTGCCCAAGGCCTACGCCAACCCGTCGAACCTGCAAGCCCGGGAAGACATGGCCACCGCCAGCCTGATGGCCGGCATGGCGTTCGGCAATGCCGGGGTCGGCGCGGTGCATGCGCTGGCGTATCCGCTGGGCGGGCGCTTCAACATTGCCCATGGCGTCAGCAACGCCTTGTTACTGCCCTATGTCATGACCTGGAACAAGATGGCCTGCATCGAACGCATGCAGGATATCGCCGAGGCCATGGGCGTGAAGACTGCACATTTGAGTGCCAACGATGCGGCCGACAAAGCCGTGCAAGCCATGACCGAGCTGTGCCTGGCCGTGGAAATTCCCCAGGGCCTGCGCAGTTTTGGCGTTCCCGAGGAAGCTATCCCGTCCATGGCCGTGGAAGCGGCGGGGATCGAGCGCTTGATGCGCAACAATCCGCGCAAGTTGAGTGCCGTCGATATCGAGAAGATCTATCGAGCGGCGTACTAGAGGCTCTGCCGTTGTTAGATGATGGCAGGGTCCAATCATCGCGCTCACGGTGCGCGTGTCAAAGCATGAGGTATACAATGCGCGCCATCGTGATTCTGCTCAGTAAAGGTGCGTCATGCAGCCCTTCGTAATTGCTCCGTCGATTCTCTCCGCCGACTTCGCCCGCCTGGGTGAAGAAGTGGACAACGTCCTGGCCGCCGGTGCCGACTTCGTGCACTTCGATGTCATGGACAACCACTACGTACCGAACCTGACCATCGGCCCGATGGTCTGCTCGGCGCTGCGCAAGTACGGCGTGACTGCGCCGATAGACGCACACCTGATGGTCAGCCCGGTGGACCGCATCGTTGGCGACTTCATCGAAGCCGGCGCTACTTACATCACCTTCCACCCGGAAGCCACCCAGCACATCGACCGCTCCCTGCAATTGATCCGCGAAGGCGGCTGCAAGTCGGGCCTGGTGTTCAACCCGGCGACCCCGCTGGACGTGCTCAAGCACGTCATGGACAAGGTCGACATGATCCTGTTGATGAGCGTCAACCCGGGCTTCGGCGGGCAGAAGTTTATCCCCGGCACCCTCGACAAGCTGCGTGAAGTGCGGGCGCTGATCGATGCGTCGGGCCGTGACATTCGCCTGGAAATCGACGGCGGCGTGAACGTGAACAACATTCGCGAAATCGCTGCGGCTGGCGCTGACACCTTCGTCGCCGGCTCGGCCATCTTCAATGCGCCGAACTATCAGGAAGTCATCGACAAGATGCGTTCCGAACTGGCGCTGGCTCGCCCATGAGTGGTTTTGAGCAGTTGTTCCCGGGGCAACTGCCGCGGCTGGTGATGTTCGATCTGGACGGCACGTTGATCGATTCGGTCCCGGACCTGGCAGTGGCTGTGGACAAGATGCTGCTCAAACTCGGTCGTAAGCCCGCCGGTCTGGAAGCGGTACGCGAATGGGTCGGCAACGGCGCGCCGGTATTGGTGCGTCGTGCGCTGGCTGGCGCTATAGATCATTCGGCGGTCGATAACCACGAGGCCGAACGGGCGCTGGAGTATTTCATGCAGGCTTATGGCGAGAGCCATGAGTTGACAGTGGTGTATCCCGGCGTGCGCGACTTCCTCAAGTGGCTGCAAAAGCAGGGGGTCGAGATGGCGCTGATCACCAACAAGCCGGAGCGTTTCGTCGCGCCGCTGCTGGATCAGATGAAAATCGGCCGTTACTTCCGCTGGATCATCGGCGGCGACACCCTGCCACAGAAAAAGCCCGATCCGGCCGCGCTGTTTTTCGTGATGAAAATGGCCAACATTCCGGCGTCGCAGTCGTTGTTCGTCGGCGACTCGCGCAGCGATGTGCTGGCGGCGAAAGCGGCGGGGGTCAAGTGCGTGGCCCTGAGCTACGGCTATAACCACGGTCGGCCAATCGCGGAAGAGTCGCCGGCGCTGGTGATCGACGACCTGCGCAAGCTAATTCCCGGTTGCCTGGATCCGGCCGCTGAGATAACGTTGGCCGACGCTGTCAAACCCCCTTCTGGAAACGCCATCGTGGTGGTCACTCGCAAACTCTGGATGAAAGTCATCAAGGCCCTGGCCCGCTGGCGTTGGCGCGCCTGACTGATCCTGGCCGGTTTCCGGCGCGTTTGCATACCTGACTGTTTGACCCTCAAGCCACGAGGCACCTCATGATCCGCGAAGAATTCCTGCGTTTGGCCGCTGCCGGCTACAACCGCATTCCGCTTGCCTGCGAAACCCTGGCCGACTTCGACACGCCGCTGTCGATCTACCTGAAACTGGCCGACGAGCCCAACTCCTACTTGCTGGAGTCCGTACAGGGCGGCGAGAAGTGGGGCCGTTACTCAATCATCGGCCTGCCGTGCCGTACTGTGCTGCGGGTTCACGACCATCATGTCAGCGTGACCGTCGATGGCGTCGAGACCGAAAGCCACGACGTGGAAGACCCGCTGGCCTTCGTCGAAACCTTCAAGGCCCGCTACAACGTGCCAACCATCGCCGGCCTGCCGCGTTTCAACGGCGGTCTGGTGGGTTACTTCGGTTACGACTGTGTGCGTTATGTCGAGAAACGTCTGGGCAAATGCCCGAACCCCGATCCGCTGGGCGTGCCGGACATTCTGCTGATGGTCTCCGATGCTGTGGTGGTGTTCGACAACCTCGCGGGCAAGATGCACGCCATCGTGCTGGCCGATCCGGCGCAGGAAGATGCCTTCGAGCAAGGCCAGGCACGCCTGGAAGAGCTGCTGGAAAAACTCCGTCAGCCAATCACCCCGCGCCGTGGCCTGGACTTCAGCAAGCAACAATCGGCTGACCCGGTGTTCCGCTCCAGCTTCACCCAGGACGATTACGAAAAAGCGGTCGATACCATCAAGGAATACATCCTGGCCGGTGACTGCATGCAGGTCGTGCCGTCCCAGCGCATGTCGATCGACTTCAAGGCCGCGCCGATCGATCTGTACCGTGCGCTGCGCTGCTTCAACCCGACGCCTTACATGTACTTCTTCAACTTTGGCGACTTCCACGTCGTCGGCAGTTCGCCGGAAGTGCTGGTGCGGGTCGAAGACAACCTGATTACCGTGCGCCCGATTGCCGGCACCCGCCCACGCGGGACCAATGAAGAAGCTGATCTGGCGCTGGAAAAAGACCTGCTGTCGGACGACAAGGAAATCGCCGAACACTTGATGCTGATCGACCTCGGTCGCAACGACACCGGTCGCGTATCGGAAATTGGTTCGGTGAAGCTCACCGAGAAAATGGTCATCGAGCGTTATTCCAACGTGATGCACATCGTGTCCAACGTTACCGGGCAATTGAAAGCCGGGCTGACGGCGATGGATGCGCTGCGAGCGATTCTGCCGGCGGGCACCTTGTCCGGTGCGCCGAAGATTCGCGCGATGGAGATCATCGACGAACTGGAGCCGGTCAAGCGTGGCGTCTACGGCGGTGCGGTCGGCTACTTCGCCTGGAACGGCAACATGGACACCGCCATTGCGATCCGCACGGCGGTGATCAAGAACGGCGAACTGCATGTGCAGGCCGGTGGCGGCATCGTCGCCGACTCGGTGCCAGCGCTGGAATGGGAAGAAACCCTGAACAAGCGCCGCGCGATGTTCCGCGCCGTTGCCCTGGCCGAACAAACCCCGGACGCCTGATTTCACGCAAAATCCTGTGGGAGCGAGCTTGCTCGCGATGGGGCCATTACTGCCACATTGATGTTGTCTGACCCACCGCAATCGCGAGCAAGCTCGCTCCCACAAGGGTTACACCACCCTGAAAAAACGCGGCGCCTGTAAGGGCGCCGCGTTTTTTATTGCCTGCACATCAGAAGTCCAGCGCAACACCTACGTTGATGCCTTGTTGGGTGAAGTCGTCATCCTTGCGAATGTTGTAGCTGGCGCGCAATGCCAGGTCGCGGGTGAGGTTGTGGCTCACACCCAGGTTCAAGCGGCTGAGGTGGGATTGCGGGGTGTAGCCTTGCAGCGTGAACTGGTTGTTCGGCAGGCTGTTGAGGTTGATGCTCACATCCTGGGTATCGTCGTTGTACTCACGCTCGATTGCCGCTTCGCCGAACACCTGGGTTTGCGGGGTGATCTGGTATTTGCCCTGCAGGCCAGCGCCCAGGCGCCGGGAAATACGCTCCTGATCGGCGAAGGTCAGTGCCGTGGAATCGTTGCCGTCCTCAGAGTAACCGTCGACTTTCACCTTGGCGAAATCTGCACTGACAAACGGCGACAGGTGCCAAGGGCTGCTGGCTTGTTGTGCAATGTCGTAACCCAGGCGAGCGCTGAAGGCCTCGACGTAGCCACTGGTATCGCCTTTTTCGCCGCGCTCGTTGACGCCCAGCTGGAACTTACGCTTGAGGCTGTCGTAATCCAGATGCCCGGCCGTCAACGCTGCGTCAGCCCACACACGGTTTTGCTGATACTGGGCGAATGCCGTGCCCAGGTAAGTGTTGAGCTTGTAGTCGGAGTCGTTGCTGCCGGCTTCGAGTTTCTGGTTATAGAAACCGGCCACCAGACCGACACGCCAGGCATCATCGAGACGGTAGCTGCCACCGATGTTCAGGTTGGCTCCGTTGCCGTCGGCACTGACCGCGCTGTCCTGACCGTCAAAGTCCTGATGCTGTCCGCCGCCAGAAACAATGGCTCGCCATTGGCCGACGCCTTGCCAGTTTTCCCAATCGGCCAGCCACTGGTTGCGCAATTCATCCTGATGCGCGCGCACGGTGCCTTGGGCCATTTCCGGTAGTAATGTCAGCTCCCACGGCGCGGCCAGCAATGAATACGCGTAGTCGGCAATCAGGCGCTGCCCGGCTTCTGTGGGGTGCACAGAGTCGTTGTAGATCAGCTTGGTCGGGTCCGGCGTGGCGCTGTTGATGCCGTAGCGGGCGTTCTCGGTACAGCCGTTGCCGCTGAAGCAGGTGGCGATGAGGTTCTGGTCGGTGGCCAGGCCAAACTGCGCCGGGTTGGCGAACGTCTCTTTGAGCAGTACAGGAATGTTGAGCGGGATGACTTCGGCATTGATGTTCTGCAGTCGGCTTACCAGTTCAGTATTGAACTGGGCGCTGAGTTGGGATGTGAACGCTTGCAGCGGGGTGCCGTTGAACGCGGGGGTAAAGCCGATATCGGGCAGCAACCAGACCATGACGTATTTGGCGCCGGCGGTTTGCAGCGTCTGCACGCTGTCGGCCAGTCGGTCGGCGGCGGCACTGGCTTGGGGCAAACTGGTGACGCGACCTTGCAGGAAGTCGTTGCCGCCACCCGACAGGTAATACAGCGCATTCGGGTCGGCACGGAAGTTGTTCGATGGCAGATAACCCGCCCGGACGCGCTCGCCGGTGTCGGAGGTGGTGGCGATCGAGTCCAGGATCTGGTCGGTGCGGTAACCGCCGACGGCCCAGTTGTTGCCATCGGGCTGGCCGTTGCTGGCGCGCACGGCCGAATTGGATGATGCGGTCTGGTCCGATGAGAACCCCAGTTTCCCACCCAGTATCTGCGTGGAGTTGAGCGAGCGGACTTCGCCACTGCCATCCAGATACACCGGCCCCGTCCGGTTGGTAAAGCGCTGCGTCGCCCCGGCAGGCCCGCCGGTGTCGGCAAAGGTCCCGGCGTCGTTGAGGCTGTCCCCGAAGACCACGAAACTTGTATAAGGATTGGGTGCGGCGTTCGCCTGGGCGCATGCCATCGCGAGCAAGCATCCTGCGAGCGGTACAAACAACGACTGTTTGATCATGAGCAAGTCCGTTTATTTATTGTTGTAGTGAACGAAACGACAGTACCAAAAACTTTCGGCCTTTTGCCATCTGTCGCGAAGCCTTTGATAGTTTCGCGGGCAGTGGCCCCGGCGATATTGCACGCTCTGCCCAGCTAAGTTACTGTGCCGGGACGTACGAACGAGACCTTCCCCGTGTTGATCATCAGTAAACTCCTGGATCAAGTCATCAAGGCACACGCCCGCTGGCGTTGGCGCGCCTGAATTCTTTTGCCGGCCTCGCCGGACCTGTACCGCTTCGCCTTCTTTACCTGTTTGAAATGCCGCTTTGCTGGCGCTACCCCGGCACCTGACAAAGCGCAGCGCTCTGCGGGTAATCATTCGAAGGCCATCTTTAAAGTCAGTGAATTCAAGAGGTTTTTAACGCCATGTTGCTGATGATCGATAACTACGACTCCTTTACCTACAACGTTGTGCAGTACCTGGGCGAGCTCGGCTCCCAGGTCAAAGTCGTGCGCAACGATGAACTGACCATAGCTGAAATCGAAGCCCTCAACCCTGAGCGTATCGTTGTGTCCCCCGGTCCTTGCACCCCGACCGAAGCCGGCATCTCGATCGAAGCGATCAAGCATTTCGCCGGCAAACTGCCGATTCTTGGCGTCTGCCTTGGCCACCAATCCATCGGCCAGGCCTTTGGCGGTGATGTGGTGCGCGCCCGTCAAGTGATGCACGGTAAGACTAGCCCGGTATTTCACGAGGACAAGGGTGTGTTCGCAGGCCTGAACCGTCCGCTGACGGTCACGCGCTATCATTCATTGATCGTCAAGCGCGAAACCCTGCCCGATTGCCTCGAACTGACCGCCTGGACCCAGCTCGAAGACGGCTCGGTGGATGAGATCATGGGCCTGCGTCACAAGACCCTGAACATCGAGGGCGTGCAGTTCCACCCTGAGTCGATCCTCACCGAGCAGGGCCACGAACTGTTCGCCAACTTCCTCAAACAAACCGGCGGCACGCGCTAAGGACTTATCATGAACATCAAGACAGCCCTGGGCCGTATCGTCGATCACCTCGACCTCAGCACCGATGAAATGCGTGACGTGATGCGCGAAATCATGACCGGTCAATGCACCGACGCGCAGATTGGCGCGTTCATGATGGCCATGCGCATGAAGAGCGAAAGCATCGACGAAATCGTCGGTGCGGTGTCGGTGATGCGCGAACTGGCGGACAAGGTCGAACTCAAGACCCTCGACGGTGTAGTCGATGTGGTCGGCACTGGCGGCGACGGCGCCAATATCTTCAACGTGTCGACCGCTTCCGCTTTCGTGGTTTCGGCGGCCGGCTGTACGGTAGCCAAACACGGCAACCGTGCGGTGTCGGGCAAGAGCGGTAGCGCCGATCTGCTGGAGGCGGCCGGCATCTACCTGAACCTGACGTCGGTGCAAGTGGCGCGCTGCATTGACAACGTTGGTATTGGTTTCATGTTTGCCCAGACTCATCACTCTGCGATGAAATACGCCGCCAGTCCGCGTCGTGAACTGGGCTTGCGCACTTTGTTCAACATGCTCGGCCCGCTTACGAATCCGGCCGGTGTGAAGCATCAGGTGGTGGGCGTATTCACCCAGGCCTTGTGCCGGCCGCTGGCCGAGGTGTTGCAGCGCCTGGGCAGCAAGCACGTGCTGGTGGTGCATTCGAAGGACGGCCTGGATGAGTTCAGCCTGGCTGCGCCGACGTTTGTCGCTGAGCTGAAGGATGGCCAGATCACCGAATATTGGGTCGAGCCGGAAGACCTGGGCATGAAGAGCCAGAGCCTGCATGGCCTGGCGGTGGATAGCCCGGCGGCGTCCCTGGAGCTGATTCGCGATGCCCTGGGCAAGCGCAAAACCGAGAACGGTCAGAAAGCGGCCGAGATGATCATGCTCAATGCCGGTGCCGCACTGTATGCGGCCGACCATGCCAGCAGCCTGAAAGAAGGCGTTGCCTTGGCACACGATGCGCTGCACACCGGCCTCGCTCGAGAAAAGCTTGAGGAGCTGGGTGCATTTACCGCGGTATTCAAAGTGGAGAATGAAGGATGAGTGTACCGACGGTTCTGGAAAACATTCTGGCGCGCAAGGTCGAGGAAGTTGCCGAGCGTAGTGCTCGTGTCAGCCTCGCCGAGCTGGAAAGTCTGGCCAAGACGGCCGATGCACCCCGTGGTTTTGCCAAGGCCTTGCTGGCTCAGGCCAAGCTGAAGCAACCGGCCGTCATTGCCGAAATCAAGAAAGCTTCGCCGAGCAAAGGCGTGATCCGCGAGAACTTCATTCCCGCCGACATCGCCAGAAGCTATGAGAAGGGCGGCGCGACCTGCCTGTCGGTACTTACCGATATCGATTACTTCCAGGGCGCCGATGCCTATCTGCAGCAGGCCCGTGCGGCGTGCCGGTTGCCGGTGATCCGCAAGGACTTCATGATCGATCCGTATCAGATCGTCGAGGCCCGGGCCCTGGGGGCCGATTGCGTGCTGTTGATCGTTTCCGCACTGGACGACGTGAAAATGGCCGAACTGGCGGCCGTGGCCAAAAGCGTGAACCTTGACGTGCTGGTGGAAGTCCACGATGGCGATGAGCTGGAGCGGGCCCTGAAAACCCTCGACACTCCGCTGGTTGGCGTGAACAACCGCAACCTGCACACCTTCGATGTCAGCCTGGAAACCACCCTCGACCTGTTGCCGCGTATTCCGCGCGATCGTCTGGTCATCACCGAGAGCGGCATTCTCAACCGCGCCGATGTCGAGCTGATGGAAATCAGCGACGTCTACGCGTTCCTGGTCGGCGAAGCGTTCATGCGTGCCGAAAGCCCGGGTACCGAGTTGCAGCGTCTGTTCTTCCCTGAGCGCGGCGTTCCAGTCAGCGGTTCTACACTCGACTGATTACTCACAGACCGAGTCGCCCCTTTCGCGAGCAAGCCCGCTCCCACATTAGACCGCGATCAAATGTGGGAGCGGGCTTGCTCGCGAAGGGGCATTCGAATTCCCCGAAGATTTCAGCGTTGCGGAGCAGCTTATGACCCAGCCAACCCATCTGACCATCGAAGCCGGCCTGCAAGCCGAACAGGATCTGTTGGCCTCGGTCTGCGCCGGCGACGCGGAGTTCGGCCTGCTGTTCTGGCAACCGAGCGATTGGGCGTTGGTCATGCCGCGGCGCTTGAATCGTTTGCCGGGTTTCGAGGCTGCCTGTGAAGTGTCGGCGGCGGCAGGTTGGCCGGTGCTGCTGCGCGATACCGGCGGTGAGCCGGTTCCACAGTCCGCCACAACGATCAATATCGCCCTGGTTTACGCGCCACCACGCAGCGAAGGTGATTTGAACCGCATCGAAACCGGTTACCGGCGCCTGTGCGACCCCATTTGCCAGTTGCTGGATGAATTGGGTGGTTCGTCGTCCCTTGGCGAAATCGACGGTGCATTCTGTGATGGACGCTTCAACGTCAATCTTGATGGTCGCAAGATGGTCGGTACCGCCCAGCGCTGGCGCCAGAGTCAGGGCGGTCAGCGTCCGGTGGGGTTGGTGCACGGTGCGATGCTGATCGATAACGACCGAGCGTCGATGGTCGCCGCGGTCAATCACTTCAACGAAGCTTGCGGCCTGGAGCAACGAGTACGTGCCGAAAGCCACATCGCCTTGCATGAGAAGTTCACGGCACCCGATGCACTGGCGCGCCTCGACGAACTCTACCGGTTGATGCTGGCGCAGATGTTCAGCGGTTAGGTTTTCGAGCTTATCGCGTACCGAAAACCACCATGGTCTTGCCTTTGACGTCCACCAGGTTGCGTTCTTCCAGATCCTTGAGCACGCGACCGACCATCTCCCGGGAACAACCGACAATCCGCCCGATTTCCTGACGGGTCACCTTGATTTGCATGCCGTCGGGATGAGTCATGGCGTCTGGCTGTTTACACAGCTCCAGCAGGCAACGGGCGACTCGACCGGTCACATCGAAGAATGCCAGGTCACCGACCTTGCGCGTAGTGTTGCGCAGACGCTGTGCGATTTGTCCGCTGAGTACGTAAAGAATGTCCGGATCCTGCAGGGACAACTCTCGGAATTTCGCGTAGCTGATTTCCGCGACTTCGCATTCAACCTTGGCTCGCACCCAGGCGCTGCGCTCCTGTTCCAGGCCGGCCTGCTCAAACAGGCCCAGCTCGCCGAAAAAGTCCCCGGTGTTCAGGTAGGAAATGATCATTTCCCGGCCATCGTCATCTTCGATCAGGATGGTGACTGAGCCTTTGATGATGAAGAACAGCGTTTCCGAGCGGTCTCCGGCACAAATGATGTTGCTCTTGGCCTGATAGCGGCGGCGCTGGCAATGCATCAACAGCTTGTCGAGGTTCTTGATCTTGGGGTTGGGGGCAATCGCAACCATGGTTGTATCCCGAAAAGACAGCGCGGTGTGTCTGGTTTTTTTATGAATAGCGAAAGCTGGCTATGCGCCATCGAATTGGCGTCAGCTTAACAGACACTTCCTGCAACATTCGAGCATTTACCTACAAGGCCGTGGGATATGTCCTAGGACGTCGGGGGCTTCAATCACGGGGCCTGTGCTAAGCTGGCAACCCTTTTTTATACAGTGGAGTCTTGGCGATGAAGGCACGCATCCAATGGGCTGGCGAAGCCATGTTCCTCGGCGAATCCGGTAGCGGTCATGTCGTGGTCATGGACGGTCCGCCCGATGCCGGCGGACGTAACCTGGGTGTCCGGCCGATGGAAATGCTGCTGCTGGGTGTCGGCGGTTGCAGTAATTTCGATGTGGTCAGCATCCTCAAGAAGTCCCGCCAGGCGGTCGAAAGCTGTGAAGCTTTCCTGGAAGCCGAGCGTGCAACCGAAGATCCAAAGGTTTTCACCAAAATTCACATGCACTTCGTGGTCAAGGGCCGCGGGCTGAAAGAAGCCCAGGTCAAGCGCGCCATCGAATTGTCTGCCGAGAAATATTGCTCGGCGTCGATCATGCTCGGCGCGGCAGGCGTGGCAATCACCCATGACTACGAGATCATTGAGCTCGGTTGAGTCGACATTCAACTATCATAAAAGCAGTGCAGACTCTGGCGAACCCAAGCTGACGTCTGCATAATGCGCCACTTTTTTCAGGGTAGTGGCCCGTCAGCCGACAGGCCTCGCACCCGAACAGACAACCAAAATCGCCATCGCGAAGAGGTGTTAACCGTCCTACGCAGGTGCGTTGTTCGCATCTGACGGGCATGCTTGATCACGCGGCCGGGCCGCAAATACATAGAGAGTTTTTAACGGTGAAAAGCAAACTCAAGCTCCACGGGTTCAATAACCTGACAAAGACCTTGAGCTTCAACATCTATGACATCTGCTACGCGGAAACCCCGCAAGACCAGCAGGCTTACGTCGAGTACATCAATAAAGAGTACAACGCGAAACGCCTGACGCAGATCCTCACGGAAGTTGTCGATATCATTGGTGCCAACATCCTGAACATTGCCAGTCAGGACTATGAGCCGCAGGGCGCCAGCGTCACGATCCTGATCTCTGAAGAGCCGGTAACCCCGACCGACAGTCAGATCGAAGAGTCTCCGGGCCCGCTGCCTGAAATCATTCTGGCCCACCTCGACAAGAGCCACATCACGGTGCACACCTACCCGGAAATCCATCCGGTCAGCGGTATTGCAACCTTCCGTGTGGACATCGACGTGTCGACTTGCGGGGTCATTTCGCCGCTTAAAGCACTCAACTTCCTGATTCACCAGTTCGACTCGGACATCGTGACCGTGGACTACCGTGTGCGCGGCTTCACCCGTGACGTTGAAGGCAAAAAGCACTTCATCGACCATGAGATCAATTCGATCCAGAACTACCTTTCCGATGACACTTACGACGCGTACCAGATGACCGACGTGAACGTGTACCAGGAAAACCTGTTCCACACCAAGATGCTGCTGAAGAACTTCGAACTGGATAACTACCTGTTCGGCGATGCCACCAGCAACCTGTCCTCTGAGCAACGCGCCCAGGTGACCGAGCGGGTGAAACACGAAATGCTCGAAATCTTCTACGCACGCAACATGGCGTAAGGCTCTCGAACACAAAAAAAGGCGACTCCCTTGCGGTAGTCGCCTTTTTTATTGCTGTCAGTCAGGAAGGTCGAGTGATGCTGTTCGCGAGCAAGCCCGCTCCCACATTGGGCTGCCGCACACCGAACCATTGTGGGAGCGGGCTTGCCCGCGAAGGGGGCCTGTCAGCCGACCTGGAAATCAGATCCGGTAAGTGCTCTTGGTCATCACCTTGGCCATCAGACTCATCCCGAACTTCACCGGTGCCGGAAACCGGAACCCGCCAGCATCCAGAGCACTTTCGGCATGCTGTTCTTCATCGATGCGCATCTGCTCAAGAATCGCCCGGGACTTTTCATCCTCGGCCGGCAATTGCTCCAGGTGTTCGTTCAGGTGTTTGCACACCTGGTCTTCCGTTGCCGCGACGAACCCCAGGCTGACTTTGTCGCTGATCAGGCCGGCCACTGCACCAATCCCGAACGACATGCCGTAAAACAGCGGATTGAGGATGCTGGTGTGGCTACCCAGTTGCTGGATACGTTGTTCGCACCAGACCAGGTGATCGATTTCTTCTTCGGCGGCATGTTCCATCGCGGCACGCACTTGCGGCAGCTTGGCAGTCAGTGCCTGCCCTTGATACAGCGCCTGGGCGCAGACTTCGCCAGTGTGGTTAATGCGCATCAGGCCGGCAACGTGACGCGTGTCTTCGTCACTCATTTTCGCATCCGGCTGCACGATGGCTGGCGACGGACGGTACGGCTGGCCACTGAAGGGCAGCAGGGTGCGCATCGCGGCATCGGCTTGCAGCAGAAGTCGGTCAATCGGCGAGTAGTGACGTTGGGTAGTCATGCTGACCTCCGGGGGAATTTCGGCGGCCAGTTTAACCCAATCGGCCGGGGGAAGGATTGCGCTGGGTCATTGTGCTGCAGAGGCTGTGACAGTGTTGTGATGCCCTTGTGGGAGCGGGCTTGCTCGCGAAGTCGGAGTGTCAGTCAACAAAGATGTTGAAAGTGAGGCCCTCTTCGCGAGCAAGCCCGCTCCCACAAGGGGGGGAGTAATCAGCCCGGCGGCCAGTGCATCTGGCGCTGGCCCAACACGTGCATATGAATGTGGTAGACGGTTTGCCCGCCTTCTTCATTGCAGTTCATGACGACACGAAAGCCTTTTTCGCAGCCCAGTTCCAGTGCCAGGCGCTGGGCGGTGAACAGAATGTGCCCGGCCAATGCCTTGTCGTCCTCGGTCAGGTCGTTCAGGGTGCGAACCGGTTTCTTCGGGACCACCAGAAAATGTACCGGTGCCTGTGGGGCAATGTCGTGGAAGGCCAGTACCTGGTCGTCCTCGTAAATGATCTTCGCCGGGATTTCCCGGTTGATGATCTTGGTGAACAGAGTATCCACAGCTGTTTTCTCCGTTGTTTGGGCTGGCCTGAGTGTACTCATGGCGTATGCCAGCGCCCAGTCTTTTACCTTGAGTTGGATCAGCGCGGGCAGTAGGCCTTGTTGACCATGCCGGCGATGGTGCGAGTCAGCCAGCGCGAGCCGAGCCTTGGCAGGAAGGCGAACCAGCGGTTGCGCCGCCCCGGAATAATGATCGCTTTATTCTTTTCCAGTGCGCGCACGGTGTAGAGCGCCACTTCCTCGGGGCTCATCAGCAGTTTGCTGTTGGCCAGTTTGTCGCTGTCGAGTTGTGCGGTACGGAAAAATGCCGTGCGGGTCGGCCCGGGGCAGAGCACCGAAACCTTGATCGCACATTTTTTCAGCTCGACGCGCAACCCTTCGGAAAAGTGCAGCACATACGCCTTGCTGGCGTAATAGGTGCTCATCCACGGCCCCGGTTGAAACGCCGCCACCGAGGCCACATTCAGAATCTGCCCACCGCCTTGCAGGGCCATGCTGTTGCCGATGGCGTGGCACAGGCGGGTGAGGGCGAGGATGTTCACTTCGATCAGGTCTTGTTCGGTCATCCAGTCCTGGGCCAGAAACGGGCCGCATGTACCGATACCGGCGCAGTTGACCAGCAGATCGATCTGCCGGTCGCCTTCTTCCAGCTCCAGCAGGAATCCGGACAGGCGCAGCGGTTCGCCCAGGTCACAGGCACGGAACAACACTTCCACGCCGAACCTTTGGGTCAGTTCAATCGCAATACTTTCCAGCTGATCACGTTGTCGGGCCACCAGAATCAGGCTGCGGCCGCGCCGGGCCAGCGCTTCGGCCATTGCCAGGCCGATGCCGCTGGAGGCGCCAGTGATCAGAGCGTAACGGGTCATGCAGTTCTCCATCGCAACAGCTCCGCGCCGCGACGCAGGTGTCACGGGCCAGGAGCGCTGTTTATTCTTTCGCAGAGTCTACAGGGGGCTGGACCTCTTCGGCTGCATCGTCGACGGAATTTGGCACCGGTGCGACCTCGACGTCGATTTCATCGGTGGTGACCGAACTGCTTTCGTAGCTGCTCTGGGCGGCGCTTTTGTATTCTTCCCGTATCGCCGTGAGACCACCGGCCAGCGAGCCGAACAGAACCAGCGCGATAACGATCAGCCACAGCGAAGACAATACCTTGACCGCGGTACTGTTCGGCGGTGGCGGCGGGCCGTAGCGGTTGGCGGTGTCGTTGCCCGGCACAACCATGATCACGAACGGAAAGAAACTGCCAACGAACGGCACCAGGTTAAGCAGCCACAGCCAGCCGGACCAGCCGACATCGTGCAAGCGTTGAACAGTGATCTGGATGCTGACGAATACAAATCCGACGAACAGGATCAAGGCCAGCAAGCTGCCCAATATCAGGCCCGCGGTCGAATCCGCGCCGATGAAAGCCAGAGCGACCAAGGCAAACACCCCGCAAACGGCCAGGAGTACAGTTGACAGCACCAGCGTCCAGGCGAGGTAACGCAAGCGGCCGATACGGCCATCGAAACTGAATGGCTTGAGCGTGGCGAATTCCGCCGCGACTTCGCCGACCGGCGCGCGAGGCGGTGCGTAAGGGGATTGCGGATCTGCAAAAGACGCCTGGCCGCTGGCTGGAGCATGGTCATGAACGTCGGCGAGGTTCAGCTCGATCGGCGTTTCGGCTTCGATGCGGGCGTCGATACCGGTTTTGCTCAGCGCCTGGAGGTAGGTCTGGGCATCGGCTTGCGACAGGTTGCGTTTGAGCGCTACCGGACGCCCGGTGAACAGGCGCTCAATGGCCGTGACATCGCTTTTGAACAACTCGGCGAGATTGAGCTTTGCCGTGGTGATGTCGACACCGGGCAGCAAGGAGCCCTCGAATACGATTTTGAAATGATTTTCACCCATGTCCGAGGCATCCTTGTCGCGAGAGGTTGAAAGGAAAATGTTGTGTCCGGGTGAGTGTAAGGCCAGCCGGGCAAGACTGGCCAAGGTTTGCTGTCAGCTCGGCCAGCGTTTGGTCAACTGGGCAGCCTGCTCCAGAGCCTTGCGGTACTCCGCGTCGAGACGTGCAATCAACTGCTCGACACTCGGCAAGTCCTCGATTTCTCCCACGCCCTGGCCGGCAGACCAAACGGTTTTCCAGGCTTTGGCCTCATCGCTCACGGGTTTGAGCTTGGAACCGAAATTGATCTCACCCTTGCCTTGCAAGGCGGCCATGTCGAAACCGGCGGCTTCCAGACTCTGGCGCATGAAACTCGCGGGGACACCTGACACAGCTGGAGTATGGATGATGTCTGCGGCTTTGGATGTCAGCAGCATTTCTTTGTAGGCGTCAGGCGCGTGACTTTCGGTCGTGCCGATAAACCGAGTGCCAAAGTAGGCCAGATCCGCGCCGAGCAATTGCGCAGCAAGAATTTCATGCCCGTGGTTCAAGCAGCCGGCCAGCAACAGGGTCTTGTCGAAGAACTGGCGGATTTCGGCAATCAGCGAGAACGGGCTCCAGGTCCCGGCGTGTCCACCGGCGCCGGCAGCTACGGCGATCAAGCCATCCACGCCGGCTTCGGCCGCTTTCTCGGCATGACGACGTGTCGTCACATCATGGAACACCAGGCCGCCGTAGCTGTGCACCGCATCGACCAGTTCTTTCACGGCGCCGAGGCTGGTGATCACGATCGGTACTTTGTGTTCGACGCAGATCTGCAGATCTGCCTGTAAACGGGGATTGCTGTTATGCACGATCAGGTTCACGGCATAAGGTGCGGGGTTTTCCAGTGTCGCCAGCCCGGCTTCGATTTCTTCCAGCCAGGCCTTGAAGCCGCTGCTTTCGCGCTGGTTCAGCGCCGGGAAGCTGCCGACCACGCCCTGGCGACAACAGGCGAGTACCAATTGCGGATTGGAAATCAGGAACATCGGTGCTGCCACCACGGGCAGACGCAAACGTTGTTCGAGCAGAGCGGGCAGCGACATTGGAAGTACCCCGGTGAGTTGTGCCTGTTGGATTTAGAACGGCCGAACGACGACCAGAATTACGATTGCCAGCAATATCAGAACCGGAACCTCATTGAACCAGCGATAAAAGACATGGCTGCGGGTGTTTTCGCCACGGGCAAAACGTTTTACCTGCGCGCCGCACATGTGGTGGTAGGCGATCAGAATCACCACCAGCGTCAGCTTGGCGTGCATCCAGCCACCCTGAGTGAAGTAGGCGCCGGGGTTGAGGCTGATCAACCAGCCGCCGAAGATCAGCGTAGCGATCATTGCCGGGCCCATGATGCCGCGGTACAGCTTGCGCTCCATGATGCTGAAGCGTTCCTTGCTGACGGTGTCCTCGCTTTGGGCGTGATAGACGAACAGTCGCGGCAGGTAGAACAGGCCGGCAAACCAGCAAACGATACTGATGATGTGAAGCGCTTTGAGCCACAGATAAAGCATTTTTAGTTATTCCCCAATTCACGGTAGTCGGAATAGTAGAGGCTTGACGCTCCGCACGTCACCTTGGCGGTTGTCGCAGGGGCGCGCGCGCCCTATTATCGACGGCTTTCCAGTGGGTTCGTTGAGGGCAGGTTTATGGTCAAGGTCGGTATCGTCGGCGGCACGGGTTACACCGGTGTCGAACTGCTGCGTCTGTTGGCGCAGCATCCGCAAGCTGAAGTGGTTGTCATCACTTCCCGATCCGAGGCTGGCCTGGCCGTGGCCGATATGTACCCGAACCTGCGAGGCCACTACGACGGCCTGGCGTTCAGCGTTCCGGACATCAAGACCCTGGGCGCTTGCGATGTGGTGTTTTTCGCCACGCCACACGGTGTTGCCCATGCCTTGGCGGGCGAATTGCTGGCGGCCGGGACCAAGGTCATCGACCTGTCGGCCGATTTCCGTCTGCAAGACGCGGATGAATGGGCCAAATGGTACGGCCAGCCGCACGGCGCGCCGGAACTGCTGGACGAAGCAGTCTACGGTCTGCCGGAAGTCAATCGCGAGCAGATCAAGAAAGCACGCCTGATTGCCGTGCCAGGCTGCTATCCAACCGCAACGCAATTGGGTTTCCTGCCATTGCTCGAAGCCGGCCTGGCCGATGCTGCGCATTTGATTGCTGACTGCAAGTCCGGCGTCAGTGGTGCCGGTCGCGGTGCTTCCGTAGGCTCGCTGTACTCCGAAACGTCGGAAAGCATGAAGGCCTATGCCGTCAAAGGTCACCGTCACTTGCCGGAGATTCGCCAGGGGCTGCGTCGTGCAGCAGGCAAAGACGTCGGCCTGACCTTCGTTCCGCACCTGACGCCGATGATTCGTGGCATTCACTCCACGCTGTACGCAACCGTCGTTGATCGCTCGGTGGACCTGCAGGCGCTGTTTGAAAAGCGTTATGCCAATGAGCCGTTCGTCGATGTGATGCCGGCCGGCAGCCATCCTGAGACGCGTAGCGTGCGTGGTGCCAACGTTTGCCGTATCGCGGTGCATCGTCCGCAGGATGGTGATCTTGTGGTGGTGTTGTCGGTGATCGATAACCTGGTCAAAGGTGCTTCGGGCCAGGCAGTGCAGAACATGAACATCCTGTTCGGGCTGGATGAACGTCTGGGTCTTTCCCACGCCGGCATGCTGCCGTAAGGCTTATCGCGCACAGCCAAAAGGCCCGTTAGACGGGCCTTTTTGCATTCCGGGCTGGCGATTGGATTGGTTGATATACCATAACAATAGTTGACCGCTTTTCTAGGAGAAGCGGATAATGCGCGTCATCACGCAATATGACGGCGTAACGCCGGGAGATAGTCAGCATGAGCGTCGAATCCTTCACCCCCACGGCTTTGCAATTCACACACGGTGCCGCGCACAAGGTGAAGAGCCTGGTCGATGAAGAGGGGAATGATCGCTTGAAGCTGCGCGTATTCGTTACGGGCGGCGGTTGTTCAGGTTTTCAGTACGGCTTCACCTTCGATGAAGAAGTGGCCGATGACGACACCATCGTCGAGCGCGAAGGTGTGAGTCTGGTGGTCGATCCGATGAGCTTCCAGTACCTGGCAGGTGCCGAGGTGGACTACCAGGAAGGTCTGGAAGGTTCGCGTTTCGTCATCAAGAACCCGAATGCGACCACCACCTGTGGCTGCGGTTCTTCGTTCTCGATCTGATCAGCGCGCCTGTTTCACAGAACGCCGCACGGCCTCAGGGTCTTGCGGCGTTTTGCTGTCTGGAGGATTTATGCGGGGTAGATGGCGCCGAGTACACGCAAACCGCGGGCACCGGTAACGCTCGGACGGTTGGCTGCAATACCTTCGAGGCAGCAATGAGCCAGCCACGCGAAGGCCATGGCTTCGACCCAGTCGGGGTCTACACCGTAGGTGGCGGTGCTGCTGACGCTTGCATTTGGCAGCAGGCTGGCCAAGCGGTTCATCAAAGCAGTGTTGTGGGCGCCGCCGCCGCAGACCAGCAGTTCCTGCGTGTCTGACTGGGCGCTTTGCAGTGATTCGATGATGGTCAGCGCGGTCAGCTCAAGCAGCGTCGCCTGAACATCTTCGGCGGCGAAGGCTGGCAGTCGTGCCAGATGCTGTGTCAGCCATGGCAGGTTGAACACTTCCCGGCCGGTACTCTTCGGGCCTTTGGTCACAAAGAACGGATCACTGAGCAGTGCATTCAGCAGGACCGGTTCTACGTTGCCGCTGGCAGCCCATTGGCCGTCACGGTCAAAGTGGTCGCCGCGTTGCTGATGAATCCAGGCGTCCAGCAGCACGTTGCCCGGGCCACAGTCGAAACCGGCAACAGGCTTGCCGGGCTCGATAAGGCTGAGATTGCTGAAGCCGCCAACGTTCAGCACGGCGCGATTACCGATCCGTTCCTCAAACAAGGCTTCGTGAAAGGCGGGAACCAGTGGTGCACCTTGTCCGCCGGCAGCGACATCGCGGCTGCGGAAATCGCTGACCACGGTGATGCCAGTCAGCTCCGTCAGCAATGCCGGGTTGCCGATCTGCACGGTGAACCCGCGGGCCGGTTCGTGGCGGATGGTCTGGCCATGACTGCCAATCGCACGAATGTCTTCAGGCTTCAGTTGCTGCTGCGCGAGAAGGGCGTGAATCCCTTGGGCTGCCAGTTTCACCCAGTTCTGTTGGGCGATGGCGGAGCGGGCGATCTCGTCCGGGCCACTGGCGCACAAGCCAAGCAGCTCGGCGCGCAGGGAACCGGGCATCGGGATGTAGTGGGAGGCGATCAGCCTGATCGCCGGGGCTTGCTCGATCAGCGCGATGTCCAGGCCATCAAGGCTGGTCCCGGACATCACACCTATATAGAGCGCCATGACTTAACGCTTGCTCGAAGCCAGCAGAGTGGCTTTTTCCTGTTCCATGCGTGCCATCAACGGCTGGCTTTGGGCGAGGAAGCGTGTGCGTTCTGCCTTGGCAATCGGATCGGCCATTGGCAGTTTCTGGCCCAACGGGTCGACGTGCACGCCATTGACCTGGAACTCGTAGTGCAAGTGTGGACCAGTGGAGAGGCCGGTGGTGCCAATGTAGCCAATCACTTGGCCCTGTTTCACTGTGCCGCCAGTCTTCACGCCTTTGGCGAAGCCTTGCATGTGGCCGTAGAGCGTGGTGTAGGTATTGCCGTGCTGGATGATCACGGTGTTGCCGTAGCCGCCACGGCGACCCGCCAGCAGGACCTTGCCATCACCGGCAGCCTTGATCGGCGTACCACGCGGGGCGGCGTAGTCGACACCTTTGTGGGCGCGGATCTTGTTAAGGATCGGGTGTTTGCGGCCCATGGAAAATTTCGAACTGATACGGGCGAAGTCCACCGGTGTGCGGATGAACGCCTTGCGCATGCTGTTGCCGTCAGCAGTGTAGTAGCTGCTGTTGCCTTGTTTGTTGGTGTAGCGAACGGCGGTGTAGGTCTTGCCGCGGTTAGTGAAGCGCGCCGACAGGATCGGGCCATTTCCTACGGCTTTGCCGTTGACCACCTTTTGCTCGTAGATCACGTCGAACTCGTCGCCCTGGCGAATATCCTGGGCGAAATCCACGTCGTAGCCAAACACGCTGGCCATGTCCATGGTCAGGCTGTGAGACAGGCCAGCACGGGCCGCGGACTGCGATAGCGAGCTGTTGATCACTCCGTGAACGTAAGCGGAGCGCACGGTCGGTTTCGCGGTAGTGCGGTTAAACGTGTAGCCCTTGTCGTTCTTGGTCAGGCTGATGCTTTCGAGGTCGTTGAGCTTGCTGTGCAAGGTGGTCAACTGGCCGTCAGGGCTCAATTCGAATTCGAGTTTTTGCCCATGCTTGAGCTGGTTGAACTGCTTGGCCTGCTTGTCGCTGGCCAGCACGTCACGCACTGAAGTAGCCGGGAGGCCGACTTTCTCGAACAGTGTAGAGAGGGTGTCACCCTTGGTGACGATCACTTCCCTGTGGCTTGCCGGCTTCTTTTCTTCGACGACCGGCGCCGGTTCGGCTTGAGCGGTTTCCTGAGTGTCTTCAGCGCTGTTGTCGATTTGCGCGAAGGGGGAGGCTGCTGGTTCATTTGTGGCTTGAACGGCGTCAGCAGCGTCTTGATCTTGTGTCAGTTGTTCAACAGGGCTTTCCAGTTCAAGACTCAGGGTCGTCTTTTTGGCTTCAACATCGCTGGAAGGGAATACCAGGAGCGCCAGGCTGAGAAGGGCGGCGATGCCACTTGCGGCAAGCAAGTGGGTTTTCGGGTAAAGCGGCGGCGCTTTAGACGATTCTGTGGTCATAAGTGGTTTTGACTTTGAAAAAGATGAATTGGAAAAGATGAATGACATGATGAAGATGAAATAACTGTATAAAATATAACCAAATCATCTCTGAAGCAAGTCCGCAGGCACTCTGTCTGTGGATTGGCGTCCGTGCGCCGGGCAAACCTTGTATTTGACGCGCGATCTTGTATGGTTGGTTCCCTTTGAATCTGAGCCTTGCGGGTCTGTTATGAAGTCGGTTGAAGAACAGCTAGCGCTGATCAAACGTGGTGCGGAAGAACTGTTGGTCGAGTCCGAGCTGATTGAAAAGCTCAAGCGTGGCCAGCCGCTACGTATTAAGGCGGGCTTCGATCCAACGGCTCCGGATCTGCACTTGGGTCACACCGTTCTTATTAATAAGCTGCGCCAGTTCCAGGAACTGGGGCATCAGGTGATTTTCCTGATTGGTGATTTCACCGGGATGATTGGTGATCCGAGCGGCAAGAGTGCTACGCGTCCACCGCTCACTCGCGAGCAGGTCCTCGAGAACGCCGAGACCTACAAGACGCAGGTCTTCAAGATTCTGGATCCGGCAAGAACCGAAGTGGCATTCAACTCCACATGGATGGATCAGATGGGGCCGGCCGACTTCATTCGCCTGACCTCGCAGTACACCGTGGCCCGCATGCTCGAGCGTGATGACTTCGACAAGCGCTATACAAGCAATCAGCCAATCGCCATTCATGAGTTCCTTTATCCGCTGGTTCAGGGATACGACTCGGTAGCTCTGCGCGCAGACGTCGAGCTCGGTGGTACCGATCAGAAGTTCAACCTGTTGATGGGGCGTGAGCTGCAGCGTGGTTATGGTCAGGAAGCTCAATGCATTTTGACCATGCCGCTGCTTGAGGGGCTGGATGGCGTGAAGAAGATGTCCAAGTCCTTGGGCAACTATGTTGGTATCCAGGAAGCGCCGGGTGTGATGTACAGCAAGCTGGTCTCCATTCCGGATG
>NZ_JBNDLK010000001.1:3880000-5105000 GCF_050436025.1 Pseudomonas sp. S30_BP2TU TE3576
CCACACGAATTGCTTGATTCATTGAAGAAGACGATAAGAAGCAGCCCGAAATTGGGTCTGTAGCTCAGTTGGTTAGAGCGCACCCCTGATAAGGGTGAGGTCGGCAGTTCGAATCTGCCCAGACCCACCAATTTTGTGTGGGAAACGCCTGTAGAAATACGGGGCCATAGCTCAGCTGGGAGAGCGCCTGCCTTGCACGCAGGAGGTCAACGGTTCGATCCCGTTTGGCTCCACCACTACTGCTTCTGTTGTAAAAGCTTAGAAATGAGCATTCCATCGAGACGATGATGAATGTTGATTTCTAGTCTTTGACTAGTTCGTTCTTTAAAAATTTGGGTATGTGATAGAAAGATAGACTGAACGTTACTTTCACTGGTAACGGATCAGGCTAAGGTAAAATTTGTGAGTGGCTCTTAGGAGCACAATCGAATTTTCGGCGAATGTCGTCTTCACAGTATAACCAGATTGCTTGGGGTTATATGGTCAAGTGAAGAAGCGCATACGGTGGATGCCTTGGCAGTCAGAGGCGATGAAAGACGTGGTAGCCTGCGAAAAGCTTCGGGGAGTCGGCAAACAGACTTTGATCCGGAGATGTCTGAATGGGGGAACCCAGCCATCATAAGATGGTTATCTTGTACTGAATACATAGGTGCAAGAGGCGAACCAGGGGAACTGAAACATCTAAGTACCCTGAGGAAAAGAAATCAACCGAGATTCCCTTAGTAGTGGCGAGCGAACGGGGACTAGCCCTTAAGTTGATTTGAGATTAGCGGAACGCTCTGGAAAGTGCGGCCATAGTGGGTGATAGCCCTGTACGCGAAAATCTCTTATCAATGAAATCGAGTAGGACGGAGCACGAGAAACTTTGTCTGAATATGGGGGGACCATCCTCCAAGGCTAAATACTACTGACTGACCGATAGTGAACTAGTACCGTGAGGGAAAGGCGAAAAGAACCCCGGAGAGGGGAGTGAAATAGATCCTGAAACCGTATGCGTACAAGCAGTGGGAGCCCACTTTGTTGGGTGACTGCGTACCTTTTGTATAATGGGTCAGCGACTTATTTTCAGTGGCGAGCTTAACCGAATAGGGGAGGCGTAGCGAAAGCGAGTCTTAATAGGGCGTCTAGTCGCTGGGAATAGACCCGAAACCGGGCGATCTATCCATGGGCAGGTTGAAGGTTAGGTAACACTGACTGGAGGACCGAACCGACTACCGTTGAAAAGTTAGCGGATGACCTGTGGATCGGAGTGAAAGGCTAATCAAGCTCGGAGATAGCTGGTTCTCCTCGAAAGCTATTTAGGTAGCGCCTCATGTATCACTGTAGGGGGTAGAGCACTGTTTCGGCTAGGGGGTCATCCCGACTTACCAAACCGATGCAAACTCCGAATACCTACAAGTGCCGAGCATGGGAGACACACGGCGGGTGCTAACGTCCGTCGTGAAAAGGGAAACAACCCAGACCGTCAGCTAAGGTCCCAAAGTTATGGTTAAGTGGGAAACGATGTGGGAAGGCTTAGACAGCTAGGAGGTTGGCTTAGAAGCAGCCACCCTTTAAAGAAAGCGTAATAGCTCACTAGTCGAGTCGGCCTGCGCGGAAGATGTAACGGGGCTCAAACCATACACCGAAGCTACGGGTATCACTTAGGTGATGCGGTAGAGGAGCGTTCTGTAAGCCTGTGAAGGTGAGTTGAGAAGCTTGCTGGAGGTATCAGAAGTGCGAATGCTGACATGAGTAACGACAATGGGTGTGAAAAACACCCACGCCGAAAGACCAAGGTTTCCTGCGCAACGTTAATCGACGCAGGGTTAGTCGGTCCCTAAGGCGAGGCTGAAAAGCGTAGTCGATGGAAAACAGGTTAATATTCCTGTACTTCTGGTTATTGCGATGGAGGGACGGAGAAGGCTAGGCCAGCTTGGCGTTGGTTGTCCAAGTTTAAGGTGGTAGGCTGAGATCTTAGGTAAATCCGGGATCTTAAGGCCGAGAGCTGATGACGAGTTACCCTCTGGGTGACGAAGTGGTTGATGCCATGCTTCCAAGAAAAGCTTCTAAGCTTCAGGTAACCAGGAACCGTACCCCAAACCGACACAGGTGGTTGGGTAGAGAATACCAAGGCGCTTGAGAGAACTCGGGTGAAGGAACTAGGCAAAATGGCACCGTAACTTCGGGAGAAGGTGCGCCGGTGAGGGTGAAGCATTTACTGCGTAAGCCCACGCCGGTCGAAGATACCAGGCCGCTGCGACTGTTTATTAAAAACACAGCACTCTGCAAACACGAAAGTGGACGTATAGGGTGTGACGCCTGCCCGGTGCCGGAAGGTTAATTGATGGGGTTAGCTAACGCGAAGCTCTTGATCGAAGCCCCGGTAAACGGCGGCCGTAACTATAACGGTCCTAAGGTAGCGAAATTCCTTGTCGGGTAAGTTCCGACCTGCACGAATGGCGTAACGATGGCGGCGCTGTCTCCACCCGAGACTCAGTGAAATTGAAATCGCTGTGAAGATGCAGTGTATCCGCGGCTAGACGGAAAGACCCCGTGAACCTTTACTATAGCTTTGCACTGGACTTTGAATTTGCTTGTGTAGGATAGGTGGGAGGCTTTGAAGCGTGGACGCCAGTTCGCGTGGAGCCATCCTTGAAATACCACCCTGGCAACTTTGAGGTTCTAACTCAGGTCCGTTATCCGGATCGAGGACAGTGTATGGTGGGTAGTTTGACTGGGGCGGTCTCCTCCTAAAGAGTAACGGAGGAGTACGAAGGTGCGCTCAGACCGGTCGGAAATCGGTCGTAGAGTATAAAGGCAAAAGCGCGCTTGACTGCGAGACAGACACGTCGAGCAGGTACGAAAGTAGGTCTTAGTGATCCGGTGGTTCTGTATGGAAGGGCCATCGCTCAACGGATAAAAGGTACTCCGGGGATAACAGGCTGATACCGCCCAAGAGTTCATATCGACGGCGGTGTTTGGCACCTCGATGTCGGCTCATCACATCCTGGGGCTGAAGCCGGTCCCAAGGGTATGGCTGTTCGCCATTTAAAGTGGTACGCGAGCTGGGTTTAGAACGTCGTGAGACAGTTCGGTCCCTATCTGCCGTGGACGTTTGAGATTTGAGAGGGGCTGCTCCTAGTACGAGAGGACCGGAGTGGACGAACCTCTGGTGTTCCGGTTGTCACGCCAGTGGCATTGCCGGGTAGCTATGTTCGGGAAAGATAACCGCTGAAAGCATCTAAGCGGGAAACTTGCCTCAAGATGAGATCTCACTGGAACCTTGAGTTCCCTGAAGGGCCGTCGAAGACTACGACGTTGATAGGTTGGGTGTGTAAGCGCTGTGAGGCGTTGAGCTAACCAATACTAATTGCCCGTGAGGCTTGACCATATAACACCCAAGCAATTTGATGCTCCTCGTTGAAAAGACGGAAGAGACCAGATTGCGGTGTGTGAAGACGCAATGAACCGAAAGTTCGAGAGACGCACAAAACACCAGACTATCACCTACCCAATTTGCTGAAGCGAGGCCAAGCGGTCACGACTCAGTACCCGAATTTCTTGACGACCATAGAGCATTGGAACCACCTGATCCCATCCCGAACTCAGCAGTGAAACGATGCATCGCCGATGGTAGTGTGGGGTTTCCCCATGTGAGAGTAGGTCATCGTCAAGATTAAATTCCGAAACCCCTATCTGCGTATGCAGGTAGGGGTTTTGTTTTTGCCCGCAGAAAAGTCACGGCTACTGGATTTCTATGCAATAGCTCGGCGCGTGGATATCATGCGGACCTCATTGTGAGGCGAGACCTGCATGCTGACGTTGTTAAAGCTTCTTAAAGATGGCCGATTCCATTCGGGTCAAGCATTGGGTGCCGCCCTGGGCATCAGTCGTAGTGCTGTGTGGAAGCAGCTTCAGCATTTAGAAGCTGAGCTGGGTTTGTCTATTCATAAGGTTCGTGGGCGTGGTTATCAACTGTCCGCACCATTAGCGTTGCTTGATCCTTCCGAGATAAGCGCAAAAGCGCTTTCTTGCGACTGGCCCGTTCAGGTTTACGACTCAATCGACTCCACGAACGCCGAAGCGCTGCGTGCTATAGAGCGGGGGCAAGCAGCGCCATTTCTTGTGCTTTCGGAGCGACAGACGGCCGGGCGCGGGCGACGTGGTCGCAAGTGGGTCAGTCCATTCGCAGAAAACGTCTATTACAGCCTGGTGCTGCGCATTGATGGTGGGATGCGTCAGTTGGAAGGCTTGAGTCTCGTCGTTGGGCTCGCTGTTTTGCAGACGTTGCGTGAGTTTGGTATTGCAGCCGCTGGATTGAAGTGGCCCAACGATGTTCTGGTGGGTCAGAAAAAGATCGCTGGAATATTGCTCGAGCTGGTCGGTGACCCTGCTGATGTGTGCCACGTGGTTCTGGGGGTGGGAATCAATGTGAATATGCAGTCCGCGGACGAGGTGGACCAGCAATGGACATCCATGCGGCTCGAATCAGGCAAATTGTTTGATCGCAACCAATTGGTCGCCATGTTGGGGGAGATGCTGCAGCGATACCTGGCTCGTCATCAGTCGGGTGGTTTTTTGGCCATCCAGTCGGAGTGGGAGCAAAATCACCTGTGGCAGGGGCGAAGCGTGTCGTTGATTGCCGGTGTCAATCAAATTGATGGTGAGGTGCTTGGTATAGATGGCCGGGGTGCTCTGCGCCTGAAGGTGGATGGTGTGGAGAAAGTCTTCAGTGGTGGCGAATTGAGCCTGAGGTTGCGTGATGATTCTTGAGCTCGATTGTGGGAATAGTTTCATCAAGTGGCGCGTGCTTGCGGCGAATGCCGGGCAGGTGCTTGGTGAGGGGGTTGTCGATTCCAATCTCGCATTGCTTGAGGGGTTGGGGGAGCTCAAAGGGCTTGCCCTCACGTTTTGCCGGCTGGTGAGCGTCAGGACTGCGGAAGAGACCGGTGCGCTGAAGTCATTGCTGAAGGATACCTTTGATGTGCCGATAGTGTGCGCAGCTCCTTCTCGCGAAATGTCAGGCGTGCGCAACGGTTATGAAGAGTTTGAGCGGCTGGGTCTGGATCGGTGGCTTGCAATGCTTGGAGGCTTTCATCTGGCTTCGGGTGCGTGCCTGGTGCTCGACTTCGGTACGGCCGTGACTGCGGACTTTATCGCTTCTGATGGAGAGCATCTGGGTGGTTTCATCTGTCCGGGCATGCCGTTGATGCGCAACCAGTTGCGTACCCATACGCGCAAAATTCGTTACGGAGATCTGGCGGCTGAGCAGGCTCTGGAAAGTCTTGTTCCGGGTCGTACGACTGTCGAGGCTGTCGAGCGTGGTTGTTTGCTGATGTTGCGCGGCTTCGTAATGACTCAGCTCGAGTTGGCGCGCAGCTACTGGGGTGGGGACTTTGTCGTATTTCTCACCGGGGGGGATGCGAGCCTGGTTTCTGAGGTCGTGCCTCGAGCCAGGGTGGTTCCGGACTTGGTGTTTGTCGGATTGGCCATGGCCTGTCCCTTGTCCTGAGGTTTTTATGCGTTGGTTGTTTCTGCTGCTGCTTGTCCTCAATGGCTTTTACTACATCTGGCATCAACAAGAGGCTCCGCTGCGCGCAAAGGATGTCACGCCTTTGAGTCTGTATCGGGGGGCTCAGCAGGATATACGCCTGTTGAGCGAAGCGGGTGACGCATCCAAGGACAAGGCTAAAGCTGTCTCGCCAGACAATGGCTGCCTTTATCTGGGGGGTTATACGCGCCAGGACGCCGCGCAGGCGGTTGAGCGGCGGTTGAGCGGGATGGAGGTCAAATACCAATCCCTGCCCAAGGGCTCGGAAAGCGCAGGGTATTGGGTACGTATTGCACCAGAAAGCCGGCGTTGGCTGGACGATCTGCAGCTGCAAAACCTTTCTAAAGAATTCAATGAGTTAAAACATAAAATAATGCCATGTGAGGGGGTTGCACCCACCGAATAGTTTGCATAGAATGGCGCCCGCTCCACAGCGAACACCGGAAACGGTTAACGAAGTGAAGCGAGGTCAACGCAGCTAAGCTCAGGTTTTTAATGAGAAAAATGCTTGACAGAAGGCTGGCATGATGTAGAATGCCGGCTCGCTTAGGAGGGGTTCCCGAGCGGCCAAAGGGATCAGACTGTAAATCTGACGTCTACGACTTCGAAGGTTCGAATCCTTCCCCCTCCACCATTTTTAGCGAGAGCTGTAAGCCTCGCGGGTATAGTTTAGTGGTAGAACCTCAGCCTTCCAAGCTGATGATGCGGGTTCGATTCCCGCTACCCGCTCCAAGTTTACAGGTTTTGCACAGTGTTACGCTCTTGTAGCTCAGTTGGTAGAGCACACCCTTGGTAAGGGTGAGGTCAGCGGTTCAAATCCGCTCAAGAGCTCCATATAACAAGGCAGATATGAAAATATCTGCCTTTGTTTTAGGTGGTTGTGGTTGCGCCTCGTTGTGTTTTCGGGGTTGCCGGTATCACAGATGCTGGTGTTGCAGTCGGGATTGCCTGGTAGGTGTTGTAAAGTCTTTTTCGGGTCGGCATAATGGTCGGCCTGATTTTGTTTTAGGTCAGTAGCTCAATTGGCAGAGCGACGGTCTCCAAAACCGTAGGTTGGGGGTTCGATTCCCTCCTGACCTGCCAGATTCACCTGGTGTGTCTGGCTTTCTTTTCACAGGATCTTCATAGATGACTCCTAAAGCTGAAGCTCAAGGCTCTCGTTTCGACCTCCTCAAGTGGCTTGTAGTAGTCGCTCTGGTGGTTGTTGGCGTTGTTGGCAATCAGTACTTTTCTGCTTCGCCGATCCTGTACCGCGTACTCGCATTGCTTGCTATTGCTGCTGTAGCTGCCTTTGTAGGCCTGCAGACCACCAAGGGCAAGTCTTTCTTTGTACTGGTTAAGGAAGCTCGCACCGAAATTCGTAAAGTCGTTTGGCCAACTCGCCAAGAAACCACGCAGACCACATTGATCGTTGTGGCTGTTGTCCTGGTTATGGCGTTGCTGTTGTGGGGGCTTGATTCCCTGCTCGGCTGGCTTGTTTCCTTGATTGTCGGCTAAGGGTGTCCCGTGGCTAAGCGTTGGTATGTTGTGCATGCTTACTCCGGTTACGAGAAGCATGTAATGCGCTCGCTGATCGAGCGCGTAAAGCTGGCTGGTATGGAAGATGGCTTCGGCGAAATTCTGGTTCCCACTGAAGAAGTGGTTGAAATGCGCAATGGCCAGAAGCGCAAAAGCGAACGCAAATTCTTCCCTGGCTACGTGCTGGTGCAGATGGATATGAACGAGGGTACTTGGCACTTGGTCAAGGATACTCCTCGGGTGATGGGTTTCATCGGCGGTACCGCCGACAAGCCTGCACCGATCACCGATAAGGAGGCAGAAGCGATTCTGCGCCGTGTTGCTGACGGTAGCGACAAGCCGAAGCCGAAGACGTTGTTCGAGCCGGGCGAGTCGGTGCGTGTCAATGACGGCCCGTTTGCGGACTTTACTGGTGTTGTTGAAGAAGTTAACTACGAAAAGAGCCGGATTCAGGTCGCAGTGCTCATTTTCGGTCGCTCTACTCCGGTGGAGCTCGAGTTCAGCCAGGTCGAAAAGGTCTAGTTGAACAAAAATCCCAACCCCGCAGCCGTAGGCTGTGGGGTTTTGTCGTCACTGGGATAAACGCGCAAGTAACCGGGGAGCCTCTCGAGGCGTTCGAACCCGTAATTGGAGTGCCTCATGGCCAAGAAGATTACCGCTTACATCAAGCTGCAAGTGAAGGCCGCTCAGGCTAACCCAAGCCCACCTGTTGGTCCTGCTCTGGGTCAGCACGGCGTGAACATCATGGAATTCTGCAAGGCTTTCAACGCCCGTACTCAGGGTCTTGAGCCAGGTCTGCCGACTCCAGTGATCATTACTGTCTACAGCGACCGTAGCTTCACTTTCGAAACCAAATCCACCCCTGCTTCGGTTCTGCTGAAGAAGGCGGCCGGTCTGACCAGCGGTTCCGCTCGTCCGAACACCGTTAAGGTTGGCACCGTAACTCGTGCTCAGCTGGAAGAAATCGCGAAAACCAAAAACGCGGATCTGACTGCAGCTGATATGGAAGCAGCCGTGCGTACTATCGCCGGTTCTGCTCGTAGCATGGGCCTTAACGTGGAGGGTGTGTAATGGCTAAGCTGACCAAGCGTCAAAAGGCTATCGCCGGCAAAATCGAAGCGGGCAAGGCCTACAACTTTGTAGACGCCGCTGCTCTGCTGGCCGAGCTGTCGACTGTCAAGTTCAGCGAGTCGTTCGACGTAGCTGTAAACCTGGGTGTTGACCCGCGTAAATCCGACCAGGTCGTTCGTAGCGCTACTGTGCTGCCACACGGCACTGGCAAGACCGTTCGCGTTGCTGTGTTCACCCAGGGTCCAGCTGCTGAAGCCGCTCTGGCTGCCGGCGCTGACCGTGTAGGCATGGACGACCTGGCTGCCGAAATGAAAGGCGGCGACCTGAACTATGACGTCGTGATCGCATCCCCGGATGCCATGCGCGTTGTGGGTCAGTTGGGTCAGATCCTCGGTCCACGTGGTCTGATGCCTAACCCTAAAGTCGGCACCGTAACTCCAGACGTAGCTACCGCGGTTAAAAACGCCAAGGCTGGTCAGGTTCGTTATCGCACCGACAAAAACGGCATCATCCACACTTCCGTTGGCAAGATCGGCTTCGACGCCGTCAAGCTGAAGGAAAACGTTGAAGCCCTGATCGCTGATCTGAAGCGTATCAAGCCAGCTTCCTCGAAAGGCATTTACGTCAAGCGCGTTACCCTGAGCACCACTATGGGCCCAGGTCTGGTCATCGACCAAAGCTCGCTCGACGCGTAAGACAAAGATTGGCGCAAGCGATTGCGCCAATTGAAAAATTGGGGTCCCTGCCTGGCGGGGGCTATCCAAGACCGTAGGCGACGCAAGTCTTAAACCACAAGCCTACGCAGATGGTGCTCCCGGTTCCTTACCGAATCAGACACCAAAACGACATCCGGTTTCGACCAGATGAAACGGTAACAAGCAGGAGTTAAACCCGTGGCAATTAAACTCGAAGACAAGAAGGCCATCGTCGCTGAAGTCAACGAGGCTGCCAAAGTCGCTCTGTCCGCTGTCGTGGCTGATGCCCGTGGCGTAACAGTAGGCGCGATGACCGGACTCCGTAAAGAGGCTCGTGAAGCTGGCGTTTACGTACGTGTTGTACGTAACACCCTGCTCAAGCGCGCTGTTGCTGACACTGAATTCAGTGTTCTCAACGACGTGTTCACCGGCCCTACCCTGATTGCGTTCTCCAAAGAACATCCAGGCGCTGCTGCCCGGATCTTCAAGGAATTCGCAAAGGGTCAGGACAAGTTCGAGATCAAGGCAGCTGCGTTCGAGGGCAAGTTCCTCGCAGCTAACCAAATCGACGTACTGGCAACTCTGCCGACCCGTGACGAAGCAATTTCTCAGCTGATGAGCGTGATTCAAGGCGCTACCAGCAAATTGGCTCGTACTCTGGCGGCAATTCGCGACCAGAAAGAAGCTGCTGCAGCCTAAGGCTCGTCAACTTCTCGCGTTTTTTGTTTTTTTCGATGGTCGCGTAGGCCGTCCCCAATATCAGGAATTAGATTCATGTCTATCTCTCAGAACGATATCCTTGAAGCCGTTGGCAACATGTCCGTAATGGAAGTTGTTGAACTGATCAAAGCTTTCGAAGAAAAATTCGGCGTTACCGCTGCTGCTGCATCGGCTGGTCCAGCTGTTGCTGCTGCCGTTGCTGAAGAGCAAACCGAATTCAACGTCATGCTGACCGAAGCTGGCGAGAAGAAAGTTAACGTGATCAAGGCTGTACGTGAACTGACCGGTCTGGGCCTGAAAGAAGCCAAGGCTGTAGTTGACGGCGCTCCTGCCATGGTTCTGGAAGCTGTTGCGAAAGAAGCAGCTGACAAAGCCAAAGCAGCTCTGGAAGAAGCAGGCGCTAAAGTCGAGCTGAAGTAAGCATCGACTTTGCTCCTCCAGCCCGAGCGTTAAGCGACAGGCTGATGGCTGGTGGCTCTTGCCACCGGCCTTTTTCCGTTATTGGCAGCCGGCTCGGTCGGTGCCGATAACGTGCTGTAACCACCCGATGCGGTGGCGCAAACCATGGGGTTTGCACGATTTTCTGGCTGCTCCCGTCGGGAGGGGCCAAACAAGCAGGTGACCAAGCTGGGGAACGCTGATGGCTTACTCATATACTGAGAAAAAACGTATCCGCAAGGACTTTAGCAAGTTGCCGGACGTCATGGATGTGCCGTACCTCCTGGCCATCCAGCTGGATTCGTATCGTGAATTCTTGCAAGCGGGAGCGACTAAAGATCAGTTCCGCGACGTGGGCCTGCATGCGGCCTTCAAATCCGTTTTCCCGATCATCAGCTACTCCGGCAATGCTGCGCTGGAGTACGTCGGTTATCGCCTGGGCGAACCGGCATTTGATGTCAAAGAATGCGTATTGCGCGGTGTAACTTACGCCGTACCTTTGCGGGTAAAAGTGCGCCTGATCATTTTCGACAAAGAATCGTCGAACAAAGCGATCAAGGACATCAAAGAGCAAGAAGTCTACATGGGTGAAATCCCCCTGATGACTGAAAACGGTACCTTCGTAATCAACGGTACCGAGCGTGTAATCGTTTCCCAGCTGCACCGTTCCCCGGGCGTGTTCTTCGACCACGACCGTGGCAAGACGCACAGCTCCGGTAAACTGCTGTACTCCGCGCGCATCATTCCTTACCGCGGTTCGTGGCTGGACTTCGAGTTCGACCCGAAAGACTGCGTATTCGTGCGTATCGACCGTCGTCGCAAGCTGCCTGCATCGGTACTGCTGCGCGCGCTGGGCTATACCACCGAAGAAGTGCTGGACGCGTTCTACACCACCAACGTATTCCACGTGAAGGGCGAGACCCTGAGCCTGGAACTGGTGCCTCAGCGCCTGCGCGGTGAAATCGCTGTCCTCGATATTCAGGATGACAAAGGCAAGGTTATTGTCGAGCAAGGTCGTCGTATCACCGCTCGCCACATCAACCAGCTGGAAAAAGCCGGGATCAAAGAGCTGGATGTGCCTCTGGACTACGTCCTGGGTCGTACAACCGCCAAGGTCATCGTGCATCCGGCAACCGGCGAAATCCTGGCAGAGTGCAACACCGAGCTGAACACTGAGATCCTGGCCAAAATCGCCAAGGCTCAGGTTGTTCGCATCGAAACTCTGTACACCAACGATATCGACTGCGGTCCGTTCGTCTCCGACACTCTGAAGATCGACTCCACCAGCAACCAATTGGAAGCGCTGGTCGAGATCTATCGCATGATGCGTCCTGGCGAGCCGCCAACCAAAGACGCTGCCGAGACTCTGTTCAACAACCTGTTCTTCAGCCCTGAGCGCTATGATCTGTCTGCGGTCGGCCGGATGAAGTTCAACCGTCGTATCGGTCGTACCGAGATCGAAGGTTCGGGCGTGCTGTGCAAGGAAGACATCGTCGCGGTATTGAAGACTCTGGTCGACATCCGTAACGGTAAAGGCATCGTCGATGACATCGACCACCTGGGTAACCGTCGTGTTCGCTGCGTAGGCGAAATGGCCGAGAACCAGTTCCGCGTTGGCCTGGTACGTGTTGAGCGTGCGGTCAAAGAGCGTCTGTCGATGGCTGAAAGCGAAGGCCTGATGCCGCAAGACCTGATCAACGCCAAGCCAGTGGCTGCGGCGGTGAAAGAGTTCTTCGGTTCCAGCCAGCTGTCCCAGTTCATGGACCAGAACAACCCGCTGTCCGAGATCACCCACAAGCGTCGTGTCTCTGCACTCGGCCCTGGCGGTCTGACTCGTGAGCGTGCCGGCTTTGAAGTTCGTGACGTACACCCGACGCACTACGGTCGTGTTTGCCCGATCGAAACGCCGGAAGGTCCGAACATCGGTCTGATCAACTCCCTGGCTGCCTATGCGCGCACCAACCAGTACGGCTTCCTCGAGAGCCCGTACCGTGTGGTGAAAGACGCTCTGGTCACCGACGAGATCGTGTTCCTGTCCGCCATCGAAGAAGCTGATCACGTGATCGCTCAGGCTTCGGCCACGATGAACGACAAGAAAGTCCTGATCGACGAGCTGGTAGCTGTTCGTCACTTGAACGAATTCACCGTTAAGGCGCCGGAAGACGTCACCTTGATGGACGTTTCGCCGAAGCAGGTAGTTTCGGTTGCTGCGTCGCTGATTCCGTTCCTCGAGCACGACGACGCCAACCGTGCGTTGATGGGTTCGAACATGCAGCGTCAAGCTGTACCGACCCTGCGCGCAGACAAGCCGCTGGTAGGTACCGGCATGGAGCGTAACGTAGCCCGTGACTCCGGCGTTTGCGTCGTGGCTCGTCGTGGCGGCGTGATCGATTCCGTCGACGCCAGCCGTATCGTGGTTCGTGTTGCCGATGACGAAGTTGAAACCGGTGAAGCCGGTGTCGACATCTACAACCTGACCAAGTACACCCGCTCCAACCAGAACACCTGCATCAACCAGCGTCCGCTGGTGCGTAAGGGTGATCGGGTTCAGCGTAGCGACATCATGGCCGACGGCCCGTCCACCGACATGGGTGAACTGGCTCTGGGTCAGAACATGCGCATCGCGTTCATGGCATGGAACGGCTTCAACTTCGAAGACTCCATCTGTCTGTCCGAGCGTGTGGTTCAGGAAGACCGTTTCACCACGATCCACATTCAGGAACTGACCTGTGTGGCCCGTGACACCAAGCTTGGCCCAGAGGAAATCACTGCGGACATCCCGAACGTGGGTGAAGCTGCACTGAACAAGCTGGACGAAGCCGGTATCGTTTACGTAGGTGCTGAAGTTGGCGCAGGCGACATCCTGGTCGGTAAGGTCACTCCGAAAGGCGAGACTCAACTGACTCCGGAAGAAAAACTGCTGCGTGCGATCTTCGGTGAAAAGGCCAGCGACGTTAAAGACACCTCCCTGCGTGTACCAACCGGTACCAAAGGTACTGTCATCGACGTACAGGTCTTCACCCGCGACGGCGTTGAGCGTGATGCTCGTGCCCTGTCGATCGAGAAGTCCCAGCTGGACGAGATCCGCAAGGACCTGAACGAAGAGTTCCGCATCGTTGAAGGTGCTACTTTCGAACGTCTGCGCTCCGCTCTGGTCGGCCACAAAGCCGAAGGCGGCGCCGGTCTGAAGAAAGGCCAGGACATCACCGACGAAGTTCTCGACGGTCTTGAGCACGGCCAGTGGTTCAAGCTGCGCATGGCTGAAGATGCTCTGAACGAGCAGCTCGAGAAGGCTCAGGCCTACATCGTTGATCGTCGCCGTCTGCTGGACGACAAGTTCGAAGACAAGAAGCGCAAACTGCAGCAGGGCGATGACCTGGCTCCAGGCGTGCTGAAAATCGTCAAGGTTTACCTGGCAATCCGTCGTCGCATCCAGCCGGGCGACAAGATGGCCGGTCGTCACGGTAACAAGGGTGTGGTCTCTGTGATCATGCCGGTTGAAGACATGCCGCACGATGCCAATGGCACCCCGGTCGACGTCGTTCTCAACCCGTTGGGCGTACCTTCGCGTATGAACGTCGGTCAGATCCTTGAAACCCACCTGGGCCTCGCGGCCAAAGGTCTGGGCGAGAAGATCAATCGCATGATTGAAGAGCAGCGCAAAGTTGCCGAGCTGCGCAAGTTCCTGCACGAGATCTATAACGAGATCGGCGGTCGTCAGGAAAGCCTCGATGACTTCTCGGACCAGGAAATCCTGGACCTGGCTCAAAACCTGCGTGGCGGCGTTCCAATGGCCACTCCAGTGTTCGACGGCGCCAAGGAAAGCGAAATCAAGGCCATGCTGAAACTGGCAGACCTGCCAGAAAGCGGCCAGATGCAGCTGACCGACGGCCGTACCGGCAACAAGTTCGAGCGCCCGGTTACCGTTGGCTACATGTACATGCTGAAGCTGAACCACTTGGTAGACGACAAGATGCACGCGCGTTCTACCGGTTCGTACAGCCTGGTTACCCAGCAGCCGCTGGGTGGTAAGGCGCAGTTCGGTGGTCAGCGTTTCGGGGAGATGGAGGTCTGGGCACTGGAAGCATACGGTGCCGCTTACACTCTGCAAGAAATGCTCACAGTGAAGTCGGACGATGTGAACGGCCGTACCAAGATGTACAAAAACATCGTGGATGGCGATCACCGTATGGAGCCGGGCATGCCCGAGTCCTTCAACGTGTTGATCAAGGAAATTCGTTCCCTCGGCATCGATATCGATCTGGAAACCGAATAACACGTGACGCGAATCGAGAGCGGGGCAGGATTGCCCGCTCTCTGCTCCGCCAGGAGGAAAGGCCTTGAAAGACCTACTGAATTTGCTGAAAAACCAGGGTCAAGTCGAAGAGTTCGACGCCATCCGTATCGGATTGGCATCGCCTGAGATGATCCGTTCGTGGTCGTTCGGTGAAGTTAAAAAGCCGGAAACCATCAACTACCGTACGTTCAAACCTGAACGTGACGGCCTGTTCTGCGCCAAGATCTTTGGCCCGGTAAAGGATTACGAGTGCCTGTGCGGTAAGTACAAGCGCTTGAAGCACCGTGGTGTGATCTGCGAGAAGTGCGGCGTTGAAGTCGCGCTGGCAAAAGTTCGTCGTGAGCGCATGGCGCACATCGAACTGGCCTCGCCGGTTGCCCACATCTGGTTCCTGAAATCGCTGCCGTCCCGTATCGGCTTGCTGATGGACATGACCCTGCGTGATATCGAGCGCGTTCTCTACTTCGAGAGCTACGTCGTTATCGATCCAGGCATGACCACCCTTGAAAAAGGTCAGCTGCTGAACGACGAGCAGTACTTCGAAGCGCTGGAAGAGTTTGGCGACGATTTCGATGCCCGCATGGGTGCCGAAGCTGTCCGCGAACTGCTGCACGCTATCGACCTGGAGCACGAGATTGGCCGCCTGCGTGAAGAAATTCCGCAAACCAACTCCGAAACCAAGATCAAGAAGCTGTCCAAGCGTCTGAAGTTGATGGAAGCCTTCCAGGGTTCCGGCAACCTGCCAGAGTGGATGGTGCTGACCGTTCTGCCGGTTCTGCCGCCAGATCTGCGTCCACTGGTCCCGCTGGATGGCGGTCGCTTCGCGACTTCCGACCTCAACGACCTGTATCGTCGAGTGATCAACCGTAACAACCGTTTGAAGCGCCTGCTGGATCTGTCCGCTCCGGACATCATCGTGCGCAACGAAAAGCGTATGTTGCAGGAAGCCGTCGACGCACTGCTCGACAACGGTCGTCGTGGCCGCGCTATCACTGGTTCGAACAAGCGTCCTCTGAAATCCCTGGCTGACATGATCAAGGGTAAGCAGGGTCGTTTCCGTCAGAACTTGCTCGGTAAGCGTGTTGACTACTCCGGTCGTTCGGTAATTACCGTAGGTCCGACCCTGCGTCTGCACCAGTGCGGTCTGCCGAAGAAGATGGCTCTCGAGCTGTTCAAGCCGTTCATTTTCGGCAAGCTGGAAATGCGTGGTCTCGCGACCACCATCAAAGCTGCCAAGAAGATGGTCGAGCGTGAGCTGCCAGAGGTTTGGGACGTTCTTGCTGAAGTGATTCGCGAACACCCGGTTCTTCTCAACCGTGCACCGACCCTTCACCGTCTGGGCATCCAGGCGTTTGAACCGGTACTGATCGAAGGTAAGGCTATCCAGCTGCACCCGCTGGTCTGCGCCGCGTACAACGCCGACTTCGACGGCGACCAAATGGCCGTGCACGTACCGCTGACGCTGGAAGCCCAGCTCGAAGCGCGTGCGTTGATGATGTCGACCAACAACATTCTGTCGCCAGCCAACGGTGAGCCAATCATCGTTCCGTCGCAGGACGTTGTATTGGGTCTGTACTACATGACGCGTGAAGCGATCAACGCCAAGGGCGAAGGTCGTGTGTTCGCGGATCTGCAGGAAGTTGACCGTGTGTTCCGTGCCGGCGAAGCCGCACTGCACGCCAAGGTCAAAGTGCGGATCAACGAAACCGTCAACGACCGTGACGGCGGCAGCGTGACCAACACTCGTATCGTCGACACCACTGTCGGCCGTGCGTTGTTGTTCCAGGTTGTGCCAAAAGGTCTGTCGTACGACGTCGTCAACCTGCCGATGAAGAAAAAGGCAATCTCCAAGCTGATCAACCAGTGCTACCGCGTGGTTGGTCTGAAAGAGACCGTTATCTTCGCTGACCAGTTGATGTACACCGGTTTTGCTTATTCGACCATTTCCGGCGTTTCCATCGGTGTTAACGACTTCGTTATCCCGGATGAAAAAGCCCGCATCATCGGTGCAGCCACCGACGAAGTGAAAGAGATCGAGAGCCAGTACGCCTCCGGCCTGGTAACCCAGGGCGAGAAGTACAACAAAGTGATCGACCTTTGGTCCAAGGCGAACGACGAAGTTTCCAAGGCGATGATGGCCAACCTCTCGAAAGAGAAAGTCATCGACCGTCATGGCGTCGAAGTAGACCAGGAATCCTTCAACTCGATGTACATGATGGCCGACTCGGGTGCGCGGGGTTCCGCAGCACAGATTCGTCAGCTGGCCGGTATGCGTGGCCTGATGGCCAAGCCGGACGGTTCCATCATTGAAACGCCGATTACTGCGAACTTCCGTGAAGGTTTGAGCGTACTTCAGTACTTCATCTCCACTCACGGTGCTCGTAAAGGTCTGGCGGATACCGCGTTGAAAACTGCGAACTCCGGTTACCTGACTCGTCGTCTGGTAGACGTGGCGCAGGATCTGGTAGTAACCGAGATCGATTGCGGCACCGAACACGGTCTGCTGATGACTCCGCACATTGAAGGCGGTGACGTTGTAGAGCCGTTGGGTGAGCGCGTATTGGGCCGTGTTATTGCCCGTGACGTATTCAAGCCAGGTACCGAGGACGTCATCGTTCCTGCCGGCACTCTGGTAGACGAGAAGTGGGTCGAGTTCATCGAGCTGAACAGCATCGACGAAGTGATCGTGCGTTCGCCGATCAGCTGCGAAACCCGCTACGGCATTTGCGCCAAGTGCTACGGCCGTGATCTGGCTCGTGGTCACCAGGTGAACATCGGTGAAGCGGTCGGCGTTATCGCTGCCCAGTCCATCGGTGAGCCGGGTACCCAGCTGACGATGCGTACGTTCCACATCGGTGGTGCGGCAAGCCGGACCTCCGCAGCCGACAGCGTTCAGGTGAAGAATGGCGGTACCGTCCGTCTGCATAACCTGAAGCACGTTGAGCGAGTGGATGGTCACCTGGTTGCTGTGTCCCGTTCCGGTGAGCTGGCCATCGCTGATGACTTCGGTCGTGAGCGTGAGCGTTACAAGCTGCCGTACGGTGCTGTGATTTCGGTTAAAGAAGGTGACAAGGTCGACGCTGGCGCAATCGTGGCCAAGTGGGATCCGCACACTCACCCGATCGTTACCGAAATGAAAGGTACCGTGACCTACGTGGGCATGGAAGAAGGCATCACGATCAAGCGTCAGACTGACGAATTGACCGGTATGACCAACATTGAAGTACTCGACGCCAAAGATCGTCCAGCTGCCGGTAAGGACATCCGTCCTGCCGTGAAGATGGTCGACGACAACGGCAAGGATCTGTTGCTGCCAGGCACTGACGTTATCGCTCAGTACTTCCTGCCAGCCAACGCCCTGGTCGGTGTAGCGGACGGTGCGAAGATTGCGATCGGTGATGTTATCGCTCGTATTCCGCAAGAAACTTCGAAGACCCGTGACATCACCGGTGGTCTGCCGCGTGTTGCTGACCTGTTCGAAGCCCGTCGTCCGAAAGAAGCGTCGATTCTGGCTGAAGTCAGCGGCACCATCGCGTTCGGTAAAGAGACCAAGGGCAAGCGCCGTCTGGTCATTACCCCGAACGACGGTAGCGATCCGTACGAAGAGCTGATTCCGAAGTGGCGTCACCTGAACGTGTTCGAAGGCGAACAGGTGAACCGCGGCGAAGTTATCTCCGACGGTCCGAGCGATCCACACGACATCCTGCGTCTGCTGGGTGTGAGTGCGCTGGCCAAGTATATTGTTAACGAGATCCAGGACGTTTACCGTCTGCAAGGCGTGAAGATCAACGACAAGCACATCGAGACCATCCTGCGTCAGATGCTGCGTAAAGTTGAAATCGCTGAATCCGGCGATTCCAGTTTCATCAAGGGTGACCAGATGGAATTGACTCACGTTCTGGTAGAGAACGAGCGTCTGAGCGGCGAAGACAAGTTTGTCTCCAAGTTCACTCGCGTTCTGCTGGGTATCACCAAGGCGTCGTTGTCCACCGAATCGTTCATCTCGGCGGCTTCCTTCCAGGAAACCACTCGCGTACTGACCGAAGCGGCGGTAACCGGCAAGCGCGATTACCTGCGCGGCCTGAAGGAAAACGTGGTCGTGGGTCGTCTGATCCCGGCCGGTACCGGTCTGGCTTATCACAGCGAGCGTAAGCGCCGCCGTGATGCAGACAAACCGTTGCGCGTAAGCGCCAGTGAAGTGGAAGCTGCACTGACCGAAGCGCTGAACTCGAGCGGTAACTGAGTTCTGCGGTAAATGAGTGTGAGGCCCTGGTCGCTCCGTTCATCGAATCGAGACAATTTGTCGAGATTCGATGAGCGGGGAGGGCGGGGCCTTGCCTTGACTGGGGACAAGATCCTCTTTAGACTCTTGTACCCCTAAATTTGGCGGGAACTCGTTCCTGCCATTTTGCTTTTCTTGCAAGACAATAGCGTCGCAAGACAACAGTGGAGCTAGTAGATGGCAACTATCAACCAGCTGGTACGTCAGCCGCGTAAGCGTATCGTCGAGAAATCCGACGTGCCTGCGCTGCAGAACTGCCCGCAACGCCGTGGCGTGTGCACCCGTGTGTACACCACCACGCCGAAAAAACCTAACTCGGCACTGCGTAAAGTATGCCGTGTGCGCCTGACTAACGGTTTCGAGGTTTCCTCGTACATCGGTGGTGAAGGTCACAACCTGCAAGAGCACAGCGTGGTACTGATCCGCGGCGGTCGTGTAAAAGACTTGCCAGGTGTTCGTTATCACACCGTTCGCGGTTCGTTGGATACTTCCGGTGTTAAAGGTCGTAACCAGGGTCGTTCGAAGTACGGTACCAAGCGTCCGAAGTAATCGGCCGTTTTGCAGTTATTCATTTTATTGAGTCGATAAGAGTAAGGTCGGGCACGTATCCACAGGATCTGTCCCGGGCTAACCTGAAGACCGTTTGAGGGCTTATCAATGCCAAGACGTCGCGTAGCAGCCAAGCGTGAGATTCTGGACGATCCGAAATACGGAAGCCAAATCCTCGCCAAATTCATGAACCACGTAATGGAAAGCGGCAAGAAAGCCGTTGCCGAGCGTATCGTTTATGGTGCCCTGGATACCGTGAAGGCTCGTAAGGCCGGCACCGATCCCCTGGAACTCTTCGAAAAAGCACTCGACGCCATCGCTCCGCTGGTCGAAGTGAAGTCGCGCCGCGTTGGTGGTGCTACTTACCAGGTTCCGGTCGAGGTTCGTCCTTCTCGTCGTAACGCTCTGGCAATGCGCTGGCTGGTAGACTTCGCCCGTAAGCGTGGCGAGAAGTCTATGGCTCTGCGTTTGGCTGGCGAACTGTTGGACGCCGCCGAAGGCAAAGGTGCTGCAGTTAAGAAGCGTGAAGACGTGCACCGTATGGCTGAAGCCAACAAGGCTTTCTCGCACTACCGCTTCTAATTCTAGCGTCACTCATTTTGCGAGGGCTTTATGGCTCGTACTACACCGATTAATCGCTACCGTAACATTGGTATCGTTGCTCACGTGGATGCTGGTAAAACCACCACCACCGAGCGCGTCCTTTTTTACACTGGCAAAAGCCACAAGATGGGCGAAGTGCATGACGGCGCTGCGACCACTGACTGGATGGTTCAGGAGCAGGAGCGTGGTATTACCATTACTTCTGCTGCCATTACCGCCTTCTGGCAGGGTTCCGCCAAGCAGCACAAAGACCAGTACCGCTTCAACGTCATCGATACCCCGGGTCACGTAGACTTCACCATTGAAGTTGAGCGTTCCCTGCGTGTACTCGACGGCGCGGTCGTTGTGTTCTGCGGCACCTCCGGCGTTGAGCCTCAGTCCGAAACCGTATGGCGTCAAGCCAACAAGTACGGCGTTCCACGTATTGTTTACGTGAACAAGATGGACCGTGCCGGTGCGAACTTCCTGCGTGTGATCGCTCAGATCAAGCAGCGTCTGGGCCACACTCCGGTGCCGATCCAGTTGGCTATCGGTTCCGAAGACAACTTCCAGGGTCAGATCGATCTGATGACCATGGAAGCGGTTTACTGGAACGATGCTGACAAGGGCATGACTCCACGTCGCGAAGCTATCCCTGCTGAACTGCAGGAGCTGGCTGAAGAGTGGCGCAACAACATGGTAGAGGCTGCGGCCGAAGCCAGCGAAGAGCTGATGAACAAGTACCTTGAGGGTGAAGAGCTCACCATCGAGGAAATCAAGGGTGCTCTGCGTCAGCGTACTATCGCTGGCGAGATCGTTCTGGCTGTTTGCGGTTCTTCCTTCAAGAACAAGGGCGTTCCCCTGGTTCTCGACGCCGTTATCGACTACCTGCCTGCACCAACTGACATTCCTGCCATCAAGGGTACTGACCCGGATGACGAGGAAAAGCAGATGGAGCGTCATGCAGACGACAACGAGCCGTTCTCGGCTCTGGCGTTCAAGATCGCTACCGACCCATTCGTGGGTACCTTGACCTTCGTCCGCGTTTACTCGGGCGTGTTGGCCTCCGGCGACGGCGTGATCAACTCGGTCAAAGGCAAGAAAGAGCGCGTGGGCCGTATGGTGCAGATGCACGCAAACGCCCGTGAAGAGATCAAGGAAGTACGCGCTGGTGACATCGCGGCCTTGATCGGCATGAAGGACGTCACCACTGGTGAAACCTTGTGCAACGCTGACAAGCCAATCATCCTGGTTCGCATGGACTTCCCGGAGCCGGTTATTTCGGTTGCCGTTGAGCCTAAGACCAAGGATGACCAGGAAAAAATGGGTATCGCTCTGGGCAAGCTTGCTCAGGAAGACCCGTCTTTCCGCGTCAAGACTGATGAAGAGACTGGTCAGACGATCATCTCTGGCATGGGCGAGCTGCACCTGGACATCCTGGTTGACCGGATGCGCCGTGAGTTCAACGTCGAAGCCAACATCGGTAAGCCTCAGGTTTCGTATCGTGAGCGCATCACGAAGAGCTGCGAAATCGAAGGCAAGTTCGTTCGTCAGTCCGGTGGTCGTGGCCAGTTCGGTCATTGCTGGATCCGTTTTGCTCCTGCTGACGAAGGTCAGGAAGGTCTGCAATTCCTGAACGAAGTAGTGGGTGGTGTGGTTCCTAAGGAATACATCCCGGCTATCCAGAAGGGTATCGAAGAGCAGATGAAGAACGGCGTTGTTGCCGGCTATCCGCTGATCGGCCTGAAGGCTACCGTGTTTGATGGTTCTTACCACGACGTCGACTCGAACGAGATGGCGTTTAAAGTGGCTGCTTCCATGGCGACCAAGCAACTGGCCCAGAAGGGTGGTGGTGAGTTGCTCGAGCCGATCATGGCGGTAGAGGTTGTTACGCCTGAAGACTATATGGGTGACGTGATGGGCGACCTTAACCGTCGTCGCGGCATGATTCTGGGTATGGAAGACACGGTCTCCGGCAAGGTAATTCGCGCTGAAGTTCCGCTGGGCGAGATGTTCGGTTATGCGACCGACGTTCGTTCCATGTCCCAGGGTCGCGCAAGCTACTCTATGGAATTCAAAAAATACAATACAGCTCCGTCGCACATCGTCGAAACTGTAACCAAAAAACAAGGCTGATTCAGTCCTTTAGGCAAGGAGTTAATTGTCGTGGCTAAAGAAAAATTTGATCGTTCCCTACCGCACGTCAACGTTGGCACTATCGGTCACGTTGACCACGGTAAAACCACTCTGACCGCAGCTCTGACTCGCGTTTGCTCCGAAGTTTTCGGTTCCGCAATCGTTGAATTCGACAAGATCGACAGCGCTCCAGAAGAAAAAGCTCGTGGTATCACCATCAACACCGCGCACGTCGAGTACAACTCGAAGATTCGTCACTACGCTCACGTTGACTGCCCAGGTCACGCTGACTATGTGAAGAACATGATCACCGGTGCTGCTCAGATGGACGGTGCGATCCTGGTTTGCTCGGCCGCTGATGGTCCGATGCCACAAACCCGTGAGCACATCCTGCTGTCCCGCCAGGTAGGCGTTCCGTACATCGTGGTTTTCCTGAACAAGGCTGACCTGGTAGACGACGCTGAGCTGCTGGAACTGGTAGAGATGGAAGTGCGCGACCTGCTGAGCACTTACGACTTCCCAGGTGACGACACTCCAATCATCATTGGTTCGGCCCGTATGGCGCTGGAAGGCAAAGATGACAACGAGATGGGCACCACTGCCGTCAAGAAGCTGGTAGAAACTCTGGACAGCTACATCCCAGAGCCAGAGCGTGCTATCGACAAGCCGTTCCTGATGCCAATCGAAGACGTATTCTCGATCTCCGGTCGCGGTACTGTTGTAACTGGTCGTATCGAGCGCGGTATCGTTCGCGTTCAGGACGCACTGGAAATCGTTGGTCTGCGTGACACCACCACCACCACCTGCACCGGTGTTGAGATGTTCCGCAAGCTGCTCGACGAAGGTCGTGCTGGCGAGAACTGCGGCGTTCTGCTGCGTGGCACCAAGCGTGACGACGTTGAGCGTGGTCAGGTTCTGGTTAAGCCGGGTTCGGTTAAGCCGCACACCAAGTTCACCGCAGAAGTTTACGTTCTGAGCAAGGAAGAAGGCGGTCGTCACACTCCGTTCTTCAAGGGCTACCGTCCACAGTTCTACTTCCGTACTACTGACGTGACTGGTAACTGCCAGCTGCCAGAAGGCGTTGAAATGGTAATGCCAGGTGATAACATCCAGATGGAAGTTACCCTGATCAAGACCATCGCGATGGAAGACGGCCTGCGTTTCGCTATCCGTGAAGGCGGTCGTACCGTCGGCGCTGGCGTCGTAGCCAAAATCATCGAGTAAGCTTCTCTTTTGAGATAGCTTCGATGCTTTGAAAAAGCCCCCGCTCAGCGGGGGCTTTTTTATTGGGTTGACACCCATCTGGGGCGTCTATAGAATTGCGCCTCCTTTTAACGGGCGTATTGCGCCCGGTGGGAATAGCAGCCGGAGTCTGAAATCCAATGCAAAATCAGCAAATCCGTATCAGGTTGAAGGCTTTCGACCATCGCCTGATCGACCAATCAACCCAGGAAATCGTGGAAACCGCGAAACGTACTGGTGCTCAAGTGCGTGGTCCAATTCCACTGCCTACCCGTAAAGAGCGGTTCACCGTTCTGGTCTCCCCGCACGTCAACAAAGACGCGCGTGACCAGTACGAGATCCGTACTCATAAGCGTGTTCTGGACATCGTCCAGCCAACGGATAAAACCGTTGACGCTCTTATGAAGCTTGATCTTGCGGCCGGTGTGGAAGTGCAGATCAGCCTCGGCTAAGACTCGGTCTTAGTCGTGTAACGCTCTGAAATGGGCGGCCATAGCGGGTGAAAGCCCCGTACACTCATGAGGTTTACAACATGACTATTGGTGTAGTCGGTCGTAAATGCGGTATGACCCGTATTTTCACCGAAGAAGGTGTCTCCATTCCGGTCACGGTCATTGAGATCGAGCCGAATCGCGTCACCCAGTTCAAAACTGAAGAGACCGATGGCTATCGTGCAGTGCAAGTCACTGTCGGCGAGCGTCGTGCTTCGCGTGTAACAGCAGCTCAGGCTGGCCACTTCGCTAAAGCGAACGTTGCCGCTGGTCGTACCGTAATGGAATTCCGTCTTGAAGAAGGCGAGTACCAGGCCGGCGATCTGATCAACGCTGAAATCTTCGCCGCTGGTCAACTGGTTGATGTAACCGGTCAGTCCAAGGGTAAAGGCTTCCAGGGTACGATCAAGCGTTGGAATTTCCGCGGGCAAGATAACACCCACGGTAACTCCGTATCCCACCGCGTTCCAGGCTCTATCGGCCAGTGCCAGACTCCTGGTCGTGTATTCAAGGGCAAAAAAATGTCCGGTCATATGGGCGCTGAGCGCGTGACCGTGCAGTCCCTCGAAGTAGTGCGCGTGGACGCTGAACGCAATCTGTTGTTGGTCAAGGGCGCTGTTCCTGGCGCTACTGGCGGCAACTTGGTTGTACGTCCAGCAGCCAAGGCTCGCGGTTAAGGGGAAGCTGACATGCAATTAAATGTAAATGACGCTCAAGCGATCGAAGTTTCCGAACTGACATTTGGCGGCGAATTCAACGAGACGCTGGTTCACCAAGCAGTCGTGGCCTACATGGCTGGCGGCCGTCAGGGTTCCAAGCAGCAAAAGACCCGTTCCGACGTTCGTGGTGGCGGCAAGCGCCCATGGCGTCAGAAAGGTACTGGCCGTGCTCGTGCCGGTACTATCCGTAGCCCAATCTGGCGTGGCGGCGGTACCACTTTCGCAGCTCGTCCTCAGGATCACTCCCAGAAGCTGAACAAGAAGATGTATCGCGCAGCAATGCGTTTCCATCCTTGCTGAGCTGGTGCGTACTGATCGTCTGGTCGTGGTTCAGGATTTCGCTGTTGAAACGCCGAAAACCAAAGACCTGCTGGGCAAGCTGAACAACATGAGCCTGACCGACGTTCTGATCGTGTCGGACGCTGTTGATCAGAACCTGTACCTGGCTGCTCGTAACCTGCCACACGTAGATGTACGTGACGTGCAAGGTTCCGATCCAGTTAGTCTGATCGCATACGACAAGGTGTTGATCACCGTGTCGGCCGTGAAGAAATTCGAGGAGCTGCTGGGATGAACCAGGAACGCGTATTTAAAGTTCTGCTTGGCCCGCACGTTTCCGAGAAGGCTACGGTTCTGGCAGACAAGAAAGGCCAGTTCGTTTTCAAGGTTGCTACTGATGCAACCAAGCTGGAAATCAAGAAGGCCGTCGAAAGCCTGTTCAGCGTGAAAGTAGAGCGTGTTACTACCCTGAACGTTCTGGGTAAGAGCAAGCGCACTGCTCGCGGTCTGGGCAAGCGTAATGACTGGAAGAAGGCAGTTATCTCCCTTCAGCCAGGCCAAGATCTCGATTTCAGCAGCAGTGCTGAGTAAGGAAGGGGTGCATCATGGCAATCGTTAAATGCAAACCGACTTCCCCTGGCCGCCGTTTTGTGGTCAAGGTGGTCAACCAGGAGCTGCATAAAGGCGCTCCTCACGCACCGCTGCTCGAGAAGAAATCGAAGACTGGTGGTCGTAACAACAATGGCCGTATTACCACTCGTCACATCGGTGGTGGTCATAAGCAGCATTACCGTATGGTCGATTTCCGTCGCAACGACAAAGATGGCATCGTCGCCACTGTCGAGCGTATCGAATACGATCCAAACCGTACTGCTCACATCGCACTGCTCTGCTACGCAGACGGCGAGCGCCGCTACATCATCGCCCCTAAAGGCGTGAGTGCTGGCGACCAGCTGATCGCAGGCGCTCTGGCTCCAATCAAGCCAGGCAACGCTCTGCAACTGCGCAACATTCCAGTCGGTTCTACCGTACACGGCATCGAACTGAAGCCAGGTAAAGGCGCACAGATCGCTCGTTCCGCTGGTGCTTCGGCTCAGCTGATCGCTCGTGAAGGCGTGTACGTTACCCTGCGTCTGCGTTCCGGTGAAATGCGTAAAGTCCTGGCTGAATGCCGTGCGACCCTGGGCGAAGTCTCGAACTCCGAGCACAGCCTGCGTTCGCTGGGTAAAGCTGGTGCCAAACGCTGGCGTGGCGTTCGCCCAACCGTTCGTGGTGTTGCCATGAACCCGGTTGACCACCCACATGGTGGTGGTGAAGGTCGTACCTCTGGTGGTCGTCATCCGGTATCGCCATGGGGCTTCCCGACTAAGGGCGCGAAGACTCGTGGTAATAAGCGTACCGACAAAATGATCGTCCGTCGTCGCAAGTAAATAGAGGGATACGACAGTGCCACGTTCTCTGAAAAAAGGTCCTTTTATCGATCTTCACCTACTGAAGAAGATCGAAGTGGCGGCGGAAAAGAACGATCGCAAACCAGTGAAAACCTGGTCGCGCCGTTCGATGATCCTGCCACAAATGGTCGGTCTGACCATCGCAGTACACAACGGTCGTCAGCACGTCCCAGTTCTCGTGAACGAAGACATGGTCGGCCACAAACTGGGCGAGTTCGCCGGTACCCGCACTTATCGCGGGCACGTGGCAGACAAGAAAGCCAAGCGTTAAGGGGTTAGGAAATGGAAGTAGCCGCTAAGTTGTCGGGCGCTCGAATCTCCGCCCAGAAAGCCCGCTTGGTCGCCGACCAGATTCGCGGGAAGAAGGTGGGCGAAGCGCTCAACCTGTTGGCTTTCAGCAGTAAGAAAGCCGCCGAGATCATGAAGAAAGTGCTGGAGTCGGCCGTAGCCAACGCCGAGCATAACGAAGGCGCAGACGTTGATGACCTGAAGGTCAGCACCGTTTTCGTCAACGAAGGGCGTTCGCTGAAGCGCATCATGCCACGTGCCAAAGGCCGTGCTGATCGCATCGTCAAGCGGTCTTGCCATATCACTGTCAAGGTTGCTGACAAGTAACGGAGTCGAAGAGATGGGTCAGAAAGTACATCCCATTGGCATTCGCCTGGGAATCGTCAAGGAGCACACCTCCGTCTGGTACGCAGACGGTCGGACTTATGCGGACTATTTGCTCGCAGATCTGAAGGTGCGTGAGTATCTCCAAGACAAACTAAAAAGCGCGTCCGTAAGCCGTATCGATATCCATCGTCCGGCCCAAACTGCACGTATCACCATCCACACCGCTCGTCCGGGTATCGTTATCGGGAAGAAAGGTGAAGATGTTGAGAAACTGCGCCAGGACCTGACCAAGCAAATGGGTGTGCCTGTGCACATCAATATCGAAGAGATCCGCAAGCCGGAGCTCGACGGTATGCTGGTTGCGCAGAGCGTAGCTCAGCAGCTGGAGCGTCGCGTAATGTTCCGTCGCGCTATGAAGCGCGCTGTACAGAACGCAATGCGCATTGGTGCCAAAGGCATCAAAATCCAAGTGAGCGGTCGTCTCGGCGGTGCTGAAATCGCACGTACTGAATGGTATCGCGAAGGTCGTGTGCCACTGCACACCCTGCGTGCCGACATCGACTATGCCAACTACGAAGCTCACACCACCTACGGTGTGATCGGTGTAAAGGTTTGGATCTTCAAAGGCGAAGTAATTGGTGGTCGCCAAGAAGAACTGAAACCACAAGCACCAGCGCCTCGTAAAAAAGCTGCTAAGTAAGGGGTACGCCAAATGTTGCAACCAAAGCGTACGAAGTTCCGCAAGCAAATGACTGGTCACAACCGTGGCCTGGCATTGCGCGGTAGCAAAGTCAGCTTCGGCGAGTTCGCGCTGAAGTCTGTTGCTCGTGGTCGTCTCACCGCTCGTCAGATCGAGTCAGCGCGTCGTGCTCTGACCCGTCACGTAAAACGTGGCGGCAAGATCTGGATCCGTGTATTCCCGGACAAGCCTATTTCCAAAAAGCCACTCGAAGTTCGGATGGGTAAAGGTAAGGGTAACGTCGAATACTGGGTTGCCCAGATTCAGCCAGGCAAAGTCCTGTATGAAATCGAGGGTGTTTCTGAAGAGCTGGCGCGTGAGGCTTTCGCCCTGGCTGCTGCAAAGCTGCCGCTCGCCACCTCCTTTGTTAAACGGACGGTGATGTGATGAAAGCGAATGAACTTCGTGAAAAATCCGCACAGCAGCTGAACGAGCAACTGCTCGGCCTGCTGCGCGACCAGTTCAATCTGCGTATGCAGAAAGCAACTGGCCAGTTGGGGCAGTCTCATCTGCTCTCGCAAGTTAAGCGTGACATCGCTCGCGTGAAGACTGTGCTCAACCAGCAGGCAGGTAAGTAATCATGGCTGAAGCCGAAAAAACTGTCCGTACGCTGACTGGCCGTGTTGTCAGCGACAAGATGGACAAAACCATCACCGTTCTGATCGAGCGTCGCGTTAAGCACCCGATCTACGGTAAATACGTTAAGCGTTCGACTAAGCTGCACGCGCACGACGAAACCAATCAGTGCCACATCGGCGACAAAGTCACTATTCGTGAAACTCGTCCTTTGGCCAAGACCAAGTCTTGGGCGCTGGTTGATGTTCTCGAACGCGCTGTGGAAGTCTAAGGACTAGGGGTCGGAGAAATTATATGATTCAGACTCAATCCATGCTCGATGTGGCCGATAACAGCGGCGCTCGCCGTGTTATGTGCATCAAGGTGCTGGGTGGCTCCCATCGTCGTTACGCTGGTATCGGTGACATCATCAAAGTTACCGTGAAGGAAGCAATTCCTCGCGGTAAAGTGAAAAAAGGCCAAGTGATGACTGCTGTTGTAGTCCGCACTCGTCACGGCGTACGTCGTGCTGATGGCTCCATTATCCGCTTTGATGGCAACGCTGCTGTTCTGTTGAACAACAAGCAAGAGCCGATCGGCACCCGTATCTTTGGGCCAGTGACCCGTGAACTTCGTACTGAGAAGTTCATGAAGATCGTCTCGCTCGCCCCAGAAGTGCTGTAAGGAGATCCGACATGCAAAAGATTCGTCGTGACGACGAGATCATCGTGATCGCCGGCAAAGACAAAGGTAAGCGCGGTAAGGTGCTGAAGGTTCTTGCTGACAACCGTCTGGTTGTTGGTGGTCTGAACCTGGTCAAGCGTCATACCAAGCCTAACCCGATGTCGGGCGTACAGGGCGGTATCGTCGAGAAAGAAGCGCCACTGCACGCTTCCAACGTCGCCATCTTCAACGGCGAAACCAACAAGGCTGACCGCGTTGGTTTCAAAGTAGAAGACGGTAAGAAAATTCGTGTCTTCAAGTCGACCCAAAAAGCGGTTGATGCTTGAACACTGCTAGGTAGAAGACCATGGCACGACTAAAAGAGATTTACCGGAAGGAAATCGCTCCGAAACTTAAGGAAGAACTTAAGCTTTCGAACGTGATGGAAGTTCCGCGCGTTACCAAAATCACCCTGAACATGGGTCTGGGCGAAGCGATCGGCGACAAAAAAGTCATCGAGCACGCTGTTGCTGACCTGGAAAAGATCACCGGCCAGAAAGTCGTTGTGACCTACGCTCGGAAATCCATCGCTGGCTTTAAAGTCCGTGAAGGTTGGCCGATCGGCGTCAAAGTGACCCTGCGCCGTGAGCGTATGTACGAGTTCCTGGATCGTCTGCTGTCGATCTCCCTGCCTCGGGTTCGCGACTTCCGCGGCCTGAATGCCAAGTCCTTCGATGGTCGTGGTAACTACAGCATGGGCGTGAAAGAGCAGATCATCTTCCCGGAAATCGACTACGACAAGATCGATGCTCTCCGCGGTCTGGACATCACCCTGACCACCACTGCCAAGAACGATGATGAAGGCCGCGCTCTGCTGCGTGCGTTCAAATTCCCGTTCCGCAACTGATTGGAGTAGGACCATGGCCAAGATGAGCATGAAAAACCGCGAGCTGAAGCGTCAGCTCACGGTTGCCAAGTACGCCAAGAAGCGTGCAGCACTGAAAGCTATCATCGTTGATCTGAACGCAAGTCCAGAAGCGCGTTGGGAAGCTACAGTAGCTCTGCAGAAGCAGCCACGTGACGCAAGCGCTTCGCGCATGCGTAACCGCTGCCGCCTGACCGGTCGTCCACACGGCGTTTACCGCAAGTTCGGCCTCGGCCGTAACAAACTGCGTGAAGCTGCCATGCGTGGTGACGTACCGGGTCTGGTTAAAGCCAGCTGGTAAGTACTGTCAAAGTCTCGGTGTCCAGGATCGCAAGATCCTGACCACCGGTGGCCTTGAATCTGGATCAAGCCCCTTTTGGGGCTTGATTCATTTCTGGGGTGTGTCTAGAATACCCGGCTCGCCTGAGCCCGTGTTTTTCATGCCCGGAGATTCTCGGCGACACGTAATAGCCGCAAGGCTAATTTTTTTGTATTAGGAGCGTCTAGCCCATGAGTATGCAGGACCCGTTAGCGGACATGCTAACTCGTATCCGTAATGCCCAGATGGCTGAAAAGTCCGTCGTAAGCATGCCATCTTCCACGTTGAAGGTAGCTGTTGCCAAAGTCCTGAAGGACGAAGGTTACATTGCGGGTTATCAGATCAGCAGCGAAATCAAACCACTGCTGTCCATCGAGCTGAAGTACTTCGAAGGCCGTCCGGTTATCGAAGAAGTGAAGCGCGTTAGCCGTCCAGGCCTGCGTCAGTACAAGTCCGTCGATGATCTGCCAAAAGTTCGTGGCGGTCTCGGTGTGTCTATCGTCTCCACCAACAAGGGTGTGATGACTGATCGTGCTGCGCGCGCTGCCGGTGTCGGCGGCGAAGTTCTTTGCACTGTGTTCTAAGGGGGGATAAGCATGTCTCGCGTCGCTAAGAACCCCGTTAAGCTGCCAGCCGGTGTCGAAGTAAAATTCGCAGGCCAACAGCTTTCGGTGAAGGGTGCCAAGGGCGCTCTCGAACTGAACATCCATTCGTCCGTTGAGATCGTTGAAGAAGCTGGTGAGCTGCGTTTCGCTGCTCGCAATGGCGATCAACAGACTCGCGCAATGGCTGGTACCACTCGTGCGTTGGTAAACAACATGGTCCAAGGCGTAAGCCAAGGCTTCGAGCGCAAGCTCCAGCTGGTCGGTGTTGGTTACAAAGCGCAAGCAAAAGGCACAGTGCTGAACCTGGCTCTTGGCTTCTCGCACCCAGTGGATTACGAACTGCCGGAAGGCATCACCGCTGAGACTCCTAGCCAGACCGATATCCTGATCAAGGGCATCGACAAGCAGCTGGTAGGTCAAGTGGCCGCCGAGATCCGCGACTTCCGTCCACCAGAGCCGTACAAAGGCAAAGGTGTGCGCTACGCGGACGAAGTCGTCCGTCGTAAAGAAGCCAAGAAGAAGTAGGGCATAGCAAATGACCGACAAAAAAGTTACTCGACTGCGTCGCGCTCGCAAAGCACGCCTGAAAATGCACGAACTCGAAGTCGTGCGTCTCTGCGTGTTCCGCTCTTCGCAGCACATCTACGCCCAGGTCATTTCGGCCGACGGCAACAAAGTCCTGGCAAGCGCCTCGACTTTGGATAAAGAACTGCGTGATGGTGCCACCGGCAACATCGACGCGGCCACTAAGGTTGGCCAGCTGGTCGCTACGCGTGCTAAGGCCGCTGGCGTCTCGCAGGTGGCTTTCGACCGCTCTGGCTTCAAGTACCACGGCCGCGTTAAAGCGCTGGCTGATGCTGCTCGTGAAGCTGGGCTGGAGTTCTAAGTTATGTCAAATAACGACCAAAAGCGCGACGAAGGCTACATCGAGAAGCTGGTTCAAGTTAACCGCGTAGCCAAAACCGTTAAAGGCGGCCGTATCTTCACTTTCACCGCGTTGACCGTGGTTGGTGATGGTAAGGGCCGTGTTGGCTTCGGCCGTGGCAAGTCACGTGAAGTGCCTGCTGCGATCCAGAAGGCAATGGAAGCTGCTCGCCGCAATATGATCCAGGTTGATCTGAACGGCACCACCCTGCAGTACGCAATGAAGTCCGCTCACGGCGCTTCGAAGGTGTACATGCAGCCTGCTTCTGAAGGTACCGGTATCATCGCTGGCGGCGCTATGCGTGCCGTTCTCGAAGTTGCTGGCGTTCAGAACGTTCTGGCCAAGTGCTACGGCTCGACTAACCCGGTAAACGTGGTTCACGCCACTTTCAAGGGTTTGAAAGCAATGCAGTCTCCTGAATCCATTGCCGCCAAGCGTGGCAAAAGCGTCAAGGAGATCTTCTGATCATGGCTACCGTTAAAGTTACGCTGATCAAAAGCATGACCGGCCGCATCCCTAACCACAAACTGTGCGTTAAGGGTCTGGGTCTGCGTCGCATCGGTCACACTGTAGAAGTCCAGGATACTCCCGAGAATCGCGGGATGATCAACAAGGCTTACTACATGCTGCGTGTCGAGGGTTAATCGATGAAACTCAATGATCTGAGTCCAGCGCCGGGTTCCCGTCGCGAAAAGCATCGTCCGGGCCGTGGTATCGGTAGCGGTTTGGGTAAGACTGGTGGCCGTGGTCACAAAGGTCAGACCTCTCGCTCCGGTGGCACCATTGCTCCAGGCTTTGAAGGCGGTCAACAGCCGCTGCATCGTCGCCTGCCGAAGTTCGGTTTCGTTTCCCTGAAAGCCATGGACCGCGCAGAAGTGCGTCTGTCCGAGCTGGCTAAAGTGGAAGGCGACATCGTCACCGTGCAGTCCCTGAAAGATGCCAACGTGATCAACGTCAACGTACAGCGTGTGAAAATCATGCTGTCCGGTGAAGTGACTCGCGCTGTCACTATCGGCAAGGGAATCGGCGCCACCAAAGGTGCGCGTGCGGCTATCGAAGCAGCTGGCGGCAAGTTCGAGGAATAAATGGCTAAGCAAGGTGCTCTCTCTGCGCTCGGCAAAGGCGGTATGTCTGAACTCTGGGCTCGTCTGCGTTTTCTGTTCCTGGCGATTATCGTCTACCGAATAGGCGCACACATCCCGGTTCCAGGTATCAACCCGGACCGACTCGCGGACCTGTTTCGACAGAATGAGGGGACCATTCTTAGCTTGTTCAACATGTTTTCCGGCGGCGCGCTGGAGCGGATGAGCATCTTTGCACTGGGGATCATGCCGTACATCTCGGCATCGATCATCATGCAACTGATGACCGCCGTCAGCCCGCAGCTGGAGCAGTTGAAGAAGGAAGGTGAAGCTGGCCGTCGCAAGATCAGCCAGTACACCCGCTACGGCACTGTCGTCCTCGCTCTCGTTCAGGCCATTGGCATGTCCATTGGTCTGGCGGGGCAGGGCGTTGCGTTCACTGGTGACTTTGGCTTCCATTTCGTCGCGGTATCCACGTTTGTGGCTGGTGCGATGTTCATGATGTGGCTGGGTGAGCAGATTACTGAGCGTGGTGTTGGCAACGGTATCTCGATGTTGATTTTTTCGGGTATCGTCGCCGGTCTTCCGAGAGCGATCGGGCAGTCTTTCGAGTCTGCACGTCAGGGTGATATCAACATCTTCGCCCTGGTTGCCATCGGTTTGCTGGCAGTAGCGATTATCGGTTTCGTGGTGTTCATTGAGCGTGGTCAGCGTCGTATTGCTGTTCACTACGCCAAGCGTCAGCAGGGCCGCAAGGTCTTCGCAGCGCAGACCAGCCACTTGCCGCTGAAGGTGAACATGGCCGGTGTTATTCCGGCTATTTTCGCGAGCAGCATTTTGCTGTTCCCGGCTTCGTTGGGTGCCTGGTTCGGTCAGTCTGAAGGTATGGGCTGGTTGCAGGACATCTCGCAGTCGATCGCTCCTGGTCAGCCGTTGAATATTCTGCTGTTTAGTGCAGGGATTATTTTCTTCTGCTTCTTCTATACGGCGTTGATGTTCAATCCGAAAGACGTAGCGGAAAACCTGAAGAAGTCCGGTGCCTTTATTCCGGGCATCCGTCCAGGTGAGCAGTCTGCGCGCTACATTGATGGCGTTCTGACCCGCTTGACCATGTTCGGTGCTCTTTACATGACGGCCGTCTGCCTGTTGCCCCAGTTCCTGGTGGTTGCAGCCAACGTACCGTTCTACCTTGGCGGGACCTCGTTGCTGATCGTCGTCGTGGTTGTGATGGACTTCATGTCCCAAGTACAATCGCACCTCGTTTCGCACCAGTACGAATCCCTGATGAAGAAAGCCAACCTGAAGGGTTACGGCAGCGGCATGCTGCGCTGACCCATAAGGTTCGAGGAGTTGGTGATGAAAGTTCGTGCATCGGTGAAAAAGCTGTGCCGTAACTGCAAGATTATTCGCCGCGAAGGTGTTGTTCGAGTAATTTGCAGCGCGGAACCGCGTCACAAACAGCGCCAAGGCTGAGTGTGATTGTGCTTCAAGCCCGGCAGCTAGTGCGCTGCCGGGTTGATTATTTGTTATTACAGCGATATTATCTCGCGCCCTATTTCTTGGCTTCCGGGGCGTAGGTAGCTGTCAATTGGAGTCCCACTGAATGGCCCGTATTGCAGGCGTTAACATTCCAGATAACAAGCATACTGTTATCTCGCTGACCTACATCTATGGTGTTGGTCGCACTACTGCACAGAAAATTTGTGCAGAGACTGGGGTAAACCCAGCAGCAAAGATCAAAGATCTGAGCGACGAGCAGATTGAACAGCTGCGTGGCGAAGTGGCGAAGTTCACCACTGAAGGTGACCTGCGTCGCGAAATCAACATGAAAATCAAGCGCTTGATGGACCTCGGTTGCTATCGCGGTCTGCGTCATCGTCGCGGTCTTCCAGTGCGCGGTCAGCGTACCAAGACCAACGCGCGTACCCGTAAAGGTCCGCGTAAGCCGATCCGCAAGTAATCGCCCCAGCGAATCGACAGGAATTTAATCATGGCAAAACCTGCTGCTCGTCCTCGTAAAAAAGTTAAAAAGACAGTGGTTGATGGCATCGCCCACATCCATGCATCTTTTAACAACACCATCGTGACCATTACCGACCGTCAAGGTAACGCTCTTTCCTGGGCTACCTCCGGTGGTTCGGGTTTCCGCGGTTCCCGCAAGTCCACCCCGTTTGCTGCTCAAGTAGCTGCTGAACGTGCTGGTCAAGCTGCGCTGGAATACGGCCTGAAAAACCTCGACGTAAACGTCAAAGGTCCAGGTCCAGGTCGTGAATCCGCAGTCCGCGCTTTGAACGGCTGTGGCTACAAGATCGCCAGCATCACCGACGTGACGCCAATCCCGCACAACGGGTGCCGTCCGCCGAAGAAGCGCCGCGTGTAATCCAGGAGATTGTAAAGAATGGCTCGTTACATTGGTCCAAAATGCAAACTCGCTCGTCGCGAAGGCACCGATCTCTTCCTGAAGAGCGGCGTGCGCGCGATCGAATCGAAGTGCAACATTGAAGCAGCACCTGGTATCCACGGCCAACGCCGCGGTCGCCAGTCCGACTACGGCACCCAACTGCGTGAAAAGCAGAAGGTTCGTCGTATCTACGGCGTTCTCGAGCGTCAGTTCAGCGGCTACTACAAAGAAGCTGCTGGCAAGAAAGGTGCAACCGGTGAAAACCTGCTGCAACTGCTCGAATGCCGTCTGGACAACGTTGTATACCGTATGGGCTTTGGTTCGACTCGTGCCGAATCCCGTCAGCTGGTATCGCACAAGTCGATCAGCGTAAACGGTCAGACCGTTAACGTTCCGTCCTACCAGGTTCGTGCTGGTGACGTGGTTGCTGTTCGCGAGAAAGCAAAAAATCAACTTCGCATTGTCCAAGCTCTCGATCTGTGTGCCCAACGTGGCCGCGTAGAATGGGTAGAAGTAGACACTGAGAAGAAGTCGGGCGTTTTCAAGAACGTTCCAGCTCGCAGTGATCTGTCCGCCGACATCAACGAAAGCCTGATTGTCGAGCTCTACTCCAAGTAAGGGCTAGAAAATAGGTGCATCCATGCAGATTTCGGTAAATGAGTTCCTGACACCCCGCCACATTGATGTGCAGGTTGTCAGTCCAACCCGCGCCAAGATCACTCTCGAGCCTCTCGAGCGTGGTTTCGGCCATACCCTGGGCAACGCGCTGCGCCGCATCCTGTTGTCCTCAATGCCCGGCTGTGCAGTAGTCGAGGCCGAGATTGACGGTGTGCTCCACGAGTACAGCGCCATCGAAGGTGTACAGGAAGACGTAATTGAAATCCTGTTGAACCTTAAAGGTCTGGCTATCAAGCTGCACGGTCGTGACGAAGTTACGCTGACCTTGTCGAAGAAGGGTTCGGGGGTGGTTACCGCTGCCGATATTCAGCTGGATCATGATGTCGAGATCGTTAATCCCGATCACGTAATCGCTAACCTGGCGTCTAACGGCGCCCTGAACATGAAGCTCGTAGTAGCTCGTGGTCGTGGTTATGAACCGGCAGACTCGCGTCAGAGCGATGAAGACGAAAGCCGCAGCATCGGTCGCTTGCAGCTTGACTCTTCGTTCAGCCCGGTTCGCCGTATCGCATACGTGGTGGAAAACGCCCGTGTCGAGCAGCGTACTAACCTGGACAAGCTGGTTATTGATCTGGAAACCAACGGTACTCTGGATCCTGAAGAGGCTATCCGCCGCGCTGCAACCATCCTGCAACAGCAGTTGGCTGCGTTCGTCGACCTCAAGGGTGACAGTGAGCCAGTGGTTGTCGAGCAGGAAGACGAGATCGATCCGATCCTGCTTCGCCCGGTTGACGATCTGGAACTGACTGTACGTTCGGCTAACTGCCTTAAGGCGGAAAACATTTACTACATCGGTGACCTGATCCAGCGTACCGAAGTGGAACTGTTGAAGACTCCGAACCTGGGCAAGAAATCCTTGACTGAAATCAAGGACGTTCTGGCCTCCCGCGGTCTGTCCCTCGGCATGCGCCTCGACAACTGGCCGCCTGCAAGTCTTAAGAAGGACGACAAGGCGACTGCCTGATCGTCGTAATCACCGAACGTAGTGTTTGGTAAGGAATGAACCATGCGTCATCGTAAAAGTGGTCGTCACCTGAGCCGCACCAGCTCGCACCGCAAGGCCATGTTCCAAAACATGGCGGTGTCGCTGTTCGAGCACGAGCTGATCAAAACTACTCTGCCAAAAGCCAAAGAACTGCGCCGCGTTGCCGAGCCGCTGATCACTCTGGCCAAGACAGACAGCGTTGCTAACCGTCGTCTGGCTTTCGACCGTACTCGTTCGAAAGCTATCGTTGGTAAGCTCTTCAACGACCTGGGCAAGCGTTACGCTACCCGTGAGGGTGGCTACCTGCGCATCCTCAAGTGCGGTTTCCGCGCTGGCGACAACGCGCCTATGGCGTACGTCGAGTTGGTTGATCGTGCTACTGCCGGCGAAGCTGTATCCGCCGAGTAAGACGTCAGTCTGAAACAAAGAACCGGGCCTAGTGCCCGGTTTTTTGTGCCTGTAAGAAACGCACCGTTTGTACAAGCGTCTCCTTCGTCCACATCGTCATTATGTGATGGGGATGATCATTAGTTTTTATCTATCGATGCCTGCAAGTTAATGAATTTGTAGGTGTAACGTTGATGATCAATACTCCTTCTCAGCCGATAGCCGGCAGTTCAAGACCGACAGAGGAAGGAAGATCGCATGAGCCAAAACAAAACGCTTACCACCGCCAGTGGCGCTCCTGTTGCCGATAACCAGAATTCCCGTTCCGCCGGCCCTCGTGGCCCGCTGCTGCTCGACGACTTTCATCTGATCGAGAAGCTTGCCCACTTCAACCGTGAAAACATCCCTGAGCGCCGTGTGCACGCCAAAGGCTCGGGTGCCTACGGTACGTTCACCGTGACGCGCGATATCACTCAATACACCAGCGCAAAGCTGTTTGAGGCAGTCGGCAAGCAAACCCCGACTTTCCTGCGGTTTTCCACCGTGGGTGGTGAGCGTGGCTCGGCCGATACCGAGCGTGATCCACGCGGGTTTGCCTTGAAGTTTTACACCGAGGAAGGCAACTGGGACATCGTCGGCAACAACACTCCCGTGTTCTTCATTCGCGATCCACTTAAGTTTCCGGACTTTATCCACACCCAGAAGCGTTTGCCGCAAAGCAACCTGAAAAGTGCCCAGGCGATGTGGGACTTCTGGTCGCATTCGCCCGAGGCGCTGCATCAGGTCACCATCCTGTTTTCCGATCGGGGTATTCCTGACGGGTACCGCCACATGCACGGCTTCGGCAGTCACACCTATAGCCTGATCAGCGCCCAAGGTGAGCGTCACTGGGTGAAGTGGCACTACAAGACCCAGCAAGGGATCAAGAACCTTGCTCCTGCCGAGGCAGCGCGTCTGGCGGGTACAGATCCGGATTACGCCCAGCGTGACTTGTTCAATGCCATCGAGCGCGGTGATTTCCCGAAATGGCGCGTGTGCATTCAGCTCATGAGCGAGGCTCAGGCGGCAGCGCACTACGAGAATCCGTTTGATGTGACCAAAACCTGGTCGCAAAAAGAGTTTCCACTGATTGAAGTCGGAGAGCTGGAGCTCAATCGCAACCCGCAGAACTACTTCGCGGAAGTCGAGCAAGCGGCGTTCGGCCCCAGCAATATGGTACCCGGCGTTGGTCTGTCGCCGGATCGCATGCTGCAGGGGCGGGTATTCGCCTACGCGGATGCTCACCGCTACCGTGTCGGCACCAACCACCAACAGTTGCCAGTCAACGCTCCGCGCAGTCAGGTCAACACCTATCAGCGCGATGGCTCGATGGCCTTTGGCAGCAATGGCGGTGCGGCGCCGAACTACGAGCCAAACAGCTACGTAGAATCGCCGAAGCAGGCACCTCGTTACGCAGAGCCCGCATTGGCCCTGAATGGTGCCGCCGATCGTTACGACCACCGCGAAGACACTGATTACTACAGCCACGCCGGCGCGTTGTTCCGCTTGATGACTGAGGAGCAGAAATCACTGCTGGTCAGCAACATCGCCGGTGCGATGGCGGGTGTGTCGAGTGATGTGGTTGACCGCCAGTTGCAGCATTTCTACAAGGCTGACCCGGCGTATGGAGAAGCAATCGCAAAGCTGCTCAACGTACAGCTTAACGAAGTCTAAATGAGAAGCAGAACCGCCCTTGTTTGGGCGGTTTTTTGCGTTATTTAAGCTGCTTTTCTCAGAATATCTTCGCTTTTATTGCGTCTGGCGAGTGACGATAGGGACATGTTGGTTCAAACTACAACTTTCAAGCAGGGAGATGTAGGGCGATGCAAGGCCACCCAGATGTGATCGATTACCTCAACACGTTGCTGACCGGCGAACTGGCCGCGCGTGATCAATATTTCGTCCACTCGCGGATGTATGAGGACTGGGGTTTCACCAAGCTCTACGAACGAATCAACCACGAGATGGAAGAAGAAGCCGGGCACGCCGATGCCCTGATGCGCCGGATTCTGATGCTCGAGGGTACGCCGCGTATGCGTCCTGATGATCTGGATGTCGGCACCACCGTTACCGAGATGCTTGAAGCGGATTTGCGTCTGGAATATAAGGTCCGTGCTGCGCTGTGCAAAGGCATCACGCTCTGCGAGCAGCACAAGGACTATGTCAGTCGCGAAATGCTGCGGGTTCAATTGCATGACACCGAAGAGGATCATACCTACTGGCTCGAGAAGCAGTTGGGTCTGATCAAGTTGATCGGGCTTGAGAACTACCTGCAATCCCACGCCTGATTCAGCGGATACAAAAAAGCCCCTGTCACTGACGAAGTGACAGGGGCTTTTTCATGGGTCCCGGTTAAGCCCGGTCACGCTCCAGCAGTGGCTTGAGGTAGTAGCCGGTGTGAGATTGCTTCATCTCGGACACTTCCTCCGGCGTGCCGACGGCAATGATCTGCCCGCCCTTGGAACCACCCTCTGGACCCAGGTCCACCAGCCAGTCGGCGGTCTTGATCACGTCCAGGTTGTGTTCGATCACCACCACGGTGTTGCCGTGGTCGCGCAGTCGATGCAACACGTCCAACAGTTGCTGAATGTCCGCGAAGTGCAGCCCGGTGGTCGGTTCATCGAGGATGTATAGGGTTTTACCGGTATCGCGCTTGGACAGCTCGCGGGAGAGTTTCACCCGCTGGGCTTCACCGCCCGACAGCGTGGTCGCCGACTGCCCCAGCTTGATGTACGACAGGCCGACGTCCATCAACGTTTGCAGCTTGCGTGCCAGTGCCGGTACGGCATCGAAGAACTCCCGCGCTTCCTCGATGGTCATCTCGAGGGTTTCGTGGATGCTCTTGCCCTTGTACTTGATCTCCAGGGTTTCACGGTTGTAACGCTTGCTCTTGCAGACATCGCACGGCACATAGATGTCCGGCAGGAAGTGCATCTCTACCTTGATCAGGCCGTCGCCCTGGCAAGCCTCACAGCGTCCACCCTTGACGTTGAAGGAGAAACGTCCCGGCCCGTAGCCTCGGGAGCGGGACTCCGGTACGCCCGCGAACAACTCGCGGATCGGTGTGAACAATCCGGTGTAGGTCGCCGGGTTGGAGCGCGGTGTGCGACCGATCGGGCTCTGGTCGATATCAACCACCTTGTCCAGGTGCTCCAGGCCCTTGATGCTGTCGTGGACGGCTGCCTCAAGCGTCGTTGCCCCGTTCAACGCCGTGGCGCTCAAGGGGAACAGTGTGTTGTTGATCAGGGTCGACTTGCCTGAGCCGGACACGCCGGTGACACAGGTCAGCAGGCCAATTGGAATCTCCAGGTCGACATTGCGCAAATTGTTGCCGCGCGCGCCCTTGAGCGACAGCGTCAACTTCTTGTTGCGCGGTGTGCGCTTGGCCGGGACTTCGATCTTCACCCGGCCCGACAGGTATTTGCCCGTCAGTGAGTCCGGGTGCGCCATGACCTCGGCCGGTGTGCCTTCGGCGACGATATGCCCGCCGTGCACGCCAGCACCCGGGCCGATGTCCACTACGTAGTCGGCCAGGCGAATGGCGTCTTCGTCGTGCTCGACCACGATCACCGTGTTACCGATATCGCGCAGGTGCTTGAGGGTGCCCAGCAGCCGGTCGTTGTCGCGCTGATGCAGGCCGATAGAGGGTTCGTCGAGGATGTACAGGACGCCCACCAGACCGGCGCCAATCTGGCTGGCCAGACGGATGCGCTGGGCCTCGCCACCGGACAAGGTGTCGGCACTGCGATCCAGCGACAGATAGTCGAGGCCGACGTTGACCAGGAACTGCAGGCGTTCGCGGATTTCCTTGAGGATCTTGTCGGCAATTTCGCCACGGCGACCGGTGAGCTTGAGCCCGCCGAAATAATCGGATGCATCACCAATCGGCAGGTTGGTCACTGCCGGCAGGGTTTTCTCGCCAACCCACACGTGTCGCGCCTCACGGCGCAGGCGGGTGCCGCGGCAGTCCGGGCACGACTGGGTGCTGAGGAACTTGGCCAGCTCTTCGCGCACCGATGCCGATTCGGTTTCGCGGTAGCGGCGCTCCAGGTTTGGCACGATGCCTTCGAACGGATGCGAGCGTTTGACGATGTCGCCACGGTCGTTCAGGTATTTGAAATCGACGTTTTGTGAGCCGCTGCCTTGCAGGATGAATTTCTGCTGGTCGGCGGGCAGTTCGTTGAACGGCACTTCCAGGCTGAACTTGTAGTGCGAGGCCAGCGAGCCGAGCATCTGGAAGTAATAGACGTTGCGCCGGTCCCAACCGCGAATCGCCCCTTCGGCCAGGGTCAGTTCGCCATTGACCAGGCGCTTGATGTCGAAGAACTGTTTTACCCCCAGACCATCACAGGTCGGGCAGGCGCCGGCCGGGTTGTTGAAGGAGAACAGCTTGGGTTCCAGTTCGCTGATGGCGTGGCCGCAGATCGGACAGGCGAAGCGTGCGGAGAAGATCATCTCTTCACCTGGCTCGTCGTCCATCGGTGCCACCAGGGCGATGCCGTCCGCCAGCTTCAGCGCGGTTTCGAAGGATTCGGCCAGGCGTTGTTGCAGGTCGGCGCGGACCTTGAAGCGGTCGACCACGACATCAATGGAATGTTTTTTCTGCTTGTCGAGCTTGGGGGCTTCGTCCAGCTCGTAAAGCTTGCCGTTGATCCGGGCACGGACGAACCCTTGGGCGCGCAGTTCTTCGAAGACCGACAGGTGCTCGCCTTTGCGCTCGCGGATGACCGGGGCCAACAGCATCAGTTTGCTGCCCTCCGGTTCGGCGAGGACCAGGTCGACCATCTGGCTGACGGTCTGCGCTTCCAGCGGAATGTCGTGGTCCGGGCAACGGGGAATACCCACGCGTGCATACAGCAAGCGCAGGTAATCGTAGATTTCGGTAATGGTGCCGACCGTCGAACGCGGGTTGTGCGAGGTGGACTTCTGTTCGATGGAGATCGCCGGCGACAGGCCTTCGATGGTGTCGACGTCGGGTTTTTCCATCATCGACAGGAACTGCCGGGCGTAGGCCGAGAGCGATTCGACGTAGCGGCGCTGACCTTCGGCGTACAGGGTGTCGAACGCCAGGGACGACTTGCCGGAGCCGGACAGGCCGGTGATGACGATCAGCTTGTCCCGTGGCAGGGTCAGGTCGATGTTCTTCAGGTTGTGGGTTCGAGCCCCACGAATCAGGATCTTGTCCAAGGTGGCCTCGCTTGGCGGGCGTCGAAAACGTAGGAGTATACGGCCAAATACTGGATGGATGCACACTATCAAACGAGAGGGTTACTGTCTTACATGAAGAGTGTGTCAGCAATGCGCGTCAAAGCGTCGCGATATACCCCGCCAATCGATGGGGCTGGTAGAATCGGCGCCGGTTCACATGAGGTTTTTCCATGCACGATCCCCACAGCGAGCGCATGAGTGGCGGCGAGACCCGCGCAGCAAGCGGTCTGGCCCTGGTGTTCGCCTTCCGTATGCTTGGCATGTTCATGGTGTTGCCGGTACTGGCGACCTATGGGATGGATCTGGCCGGGGCTACGCCGGCCCTGATCGGGCTGGCGATTGGCGCTTATGGCCTGACGCAGGCCGTTTTCCAGATTCCGTTCGGTTTCATTTCCGACCGAATCGGCCGTCGCCCGGTGATTTACCTTGGCTTGATCGTCTTTGCTCTCGGCAGTCTGCTGGCCGCCAATGCCGATTCGATCTGGGGCGTGATCGCCGGGCGAATCCTGCAGGGCGCCGGGGCGATTTCCGCGGCGGTCATGGCCTTGCTGTCCGACCTGACCCGCGAGCAGCACCGGACCAAGGCCATGGCCATGATCGGCATGACCATCGGCCTGTCATTTGCGGTGGCCATGGTGGTCGGCCCGCTGCTGACCCGTGCCTTCGGGCTGTCCGGGCTGTTCCTTGCCACGGGCGGCATGGCGCTGTTCGGCATCGTGATTGTGATGTTCATGGTGCCGCGCTCCACCGGCCCGTTGCAGCACCGCGAATCCGGTATCGCGCGCCAGGCGCTGATCCCGACACTCAAGCATCCGGATCTGCTGCGTCTGGACCTGGGCATTTTCGTGTTGCACGCGATGTTGATGTCCAGCTTCGTCGCCTTGCCGCTGGCGCTGGTCGAGAAAGCCGGGTTGCCCAAAGAGCAGCACTGGTGGGTGTACCTGACCGCGCTGCTGATTTCTTTCTTCGCCATGATCCCGTTCATTATCTATGGCGAGAAGAAACGCAAAATGAAACGAGTTTTACTCGGCGCCGTCGTGACGTTGATGCTCACTGAGCTATTCTTCTGGCAGTTCGGCGATAGCTTGCGGGCTCTGGTGATCGGTACGGTGGTGTTCTTCACTGCATTCAATCTGCTGGAAGCTTCGTTGCCATCGCTGATCAGCAAGGTTTCACCGGCAGGCGGCAAGGGCACGGCGATGGGGGTTTATTCCACCAGCCAGTTCCTCGGCTCGGCACTGGGGGGAATCCTCGGTGGCTGGCTGTTCCAGCATGGCGGTCTGTCGGTTGTGTTCCTCGGATGCGCCGGTCTGGCTGCCCTCTGGCTGGCCTTTGCTGTTACCATGCGCGAACCTCCCTACGTCACAAGCCTGCGCTTGCCGTTGTCGCCCGAGGCGATCCGCGAAGCGGGTCTGGTCGAGCGCCTGAAGGCGGTCGTAGGGGTAACAGATGCAGTCATCGTCGCAGATGAGGCGGCGATTTACATCAAACTGGACACCGAACTATTGGATCGCACCACCCTTGAGTGCCTGGTGAACAACCCGGCCGGGGCAGCGTGCGTAGCCTAGGAGAACGTTATGGCCCGTGGGGTTAACAAAGTCATATTGGTCGGCACTTGCGGCCAGGATCCCGAAGTTCGCTACTTGCCTAACGGTAATGCCGTGACCAACCTGAGTCTGGCGACCAGCGAACAGTGGACCGACAAGCAAACCGGTCAGAAAGTCGAAAAGACCGAATGGCACCGTGTGTCGATGTTCGGCAAAGTGGCGGAAATCGCTGGCGAATACCTGCGTAAAGGTTCGCAGGTTTACATCGAAGGCAAGCTGCAGACCCGCGAGTGGGAAAAAGACGGTATCAAGCGTTACACCACCGAAATCGTGGTCGACATGCAAGGCACCATGCAACTGCTGGGCGGCCGTCCACAGGGCGACCAACAGGGCCAGGGCGGCGGTAACAACTACCAGCAATCCGCTCCGCGCCAGCAGGCTCCGCGTCCACAGCAATCGGCACCGCAGCAGTCGCGCCCGGCGCCACAGCAGGCAGCTCCTCAGCCGGCTCCGGATTTCGACAGCTTTGATGACGATATTCCGTTCTAAAGCAGCTGCTAGCCTCAAGCTACAAGCAGCAAGCTGACAAAACAAAACCCGCGCTTCGGTCTGAAGTGCGGGTTTTTTATGGGCGGTGAGATTTAGTTGCAGACTCAGGCCGCGATGAACTCGTCGGTCGAGACCACGCTGGCGTAAGCAAAGGCCAGGGCCGCCATGAACGCCGCATGAACCTGCGCCGCCGGAACCGTCACGCCATTGAATTCCAGGTCACGGGTCGCGCAGGCATCGTGGATCACGGTGACCTTATAGCCAAAATCTGCCGCCGCACGGGTGATGCCATCGATGCACATGTGGCTCATGCTGCCCACGATCACCAGCTCCTTGATGTCTTGCTCGTCGAGGATCGATTTCAGCCCGGTTTCGCGAAATGAATTGACGAAGTGCTTGAGCACCACCGGTTCGTCGGCGCGGTTGAGGACTTTGGGGTGCAGCTTGGCGCCTTCGGAGTTCGGGGTAAAAAACGGCGCCTCTTCGGAGGTGAATTCGTGGCGGATGTGCACCACCGGATCCCCCGCGTCGCGGAAGGCCTTGATCAGGCGTGCGGCGTTGTCTGCGGCGGCGTCGGCACCGACCAGTGGCCACTTGCCTTGGGGGAAGTAGTCGTTCTGGATATCGACTACGATGAGCGCTTGCCTGGCCATGACTGTTTCCTCGAAATGTGTGTTGGATGTGGAATGAAGTATTGGCTCTGGCAGGCGATCCGGGGATTGGCCGTACCGACAATAGAAGGGGGAAAACTGACAATGGATGCAGAAAGGGCAATCGCCGAACTGGGTGTGCTGATCTATCCCGGCGCGCAGATGGCGGCGGTGCATGGGTTGACGGATTTGTTCGGGGTGGCGAACCGGATCGCCGCCGAGCATCAGTCTGCGCAGTTGCCGCTGCTGCGGGTCAGTCATTGGCAGGTCGAAGGCGATCAGGCGCCGGTTCGGGTCTTCGACAGCCATCCTGGCCCGGAGCGTGCCTTGGTGGCCGTGTTGATTCCGCCGTCGATTGCCGGTTTTTCCGAGGACAAGGCGCCACAGGGACTGATCCACTGGTTACGCCAGCAACATGCCTGTGGCGCGACGCTTGGCGGGGTTTGCGTGGGGTCTATCCTGTTGGCCGAAAGCGGTCTGCTCGACGGTCGCAGCGCCACCACCCACTGGACTTCGGCCAAAACCTTCGCCGAGCGTTATCCGGCGATCAGGCTCAAAGCCGATACGCCGATTGTCGATGACGGCGACCTGATTACCAGCGCCGGGCTGATGGCGTGGTCCGAACTGGGTTTGCGTCTGGTCAACCGGCTGCTGGGGCCGAGCATCGCCACCCACACCGCACGTTTTCTGGTGGTGGAGCACAGCGACAGCGCCAGTGAGTGCGGCAGCAACTTTGCGCCGATCCTCAGTCATGGCGATGCCCCGATCCTCAAGGTGCAACACTGGCTGCAAAGCACCGGGGCAACCGATGTGTCGCTGGCGGCGATGGCCGAAAAGGCAGGGCTGGAAGAGCGCACCTTCCTGCGCCGCTTCCGCGCAGCCACCGGGCTCAAACCCACCGAATACTGCCAGCATCTGCGAGTCGGCAAGGCCCGGGAAATGCTCGAATTCACCAACGGCACCATCGACCACATTGCCTGGGCGGTGGGTTATCAGGACCCCGGCGCGTTTCGCGCGACGTTCAGGAAAATCACCGGGCTGGCGCCGAGTGATTATCGGACGCGGTTCGGGGTGAGCCCTGGATCGGTTGCACGGTAGTCGCATCACCTCGATTCCCTGTGGGAGCGAGCTTGCTCGCGATAGCGATGTTCCAGACACATCAATGTTGAATGTCATGCCCTCATCGCGAGCAAGCTCGCTCCCACAGGGTCTGGGGTGTGGGCTGGAGTCGTGCAAAATGCCGGCATATCAAAGGGCATCGTGCAGAATAAAACAGGCCCCATGCCATCACGTTTTACCCAACCGGCTGATTTGAAAACAGTTTCCCTGTACTGCAGCTTGGCCTGATCTCTGCACCCCCTCAGCTACATTCATCAAGCGTCGATTGAAGGGGGATGCATGACCCCGACAAACTGCAAGAAACTGGTGGTCGCCCATTCGGTGCTCGCCGACGCGCCGCTGCATGAAGTCGAAACCAACCGTGCGCTGGCCCGTTGGCTGGCGCAGATTTTGCGGCTCAAGTACGGCGGCAGCTACGACCCGCAGTTGCACGACGGGCGGGACCTCTATCTGTTGCCGACCCAGACTCTGGTGGGTGCTGCAGCTGCCCGGCAACTGGGGGTCAAGGGGCCGGAGGATTTGTGGGGCGGTTATGTCGACCACGACTTCATCTGCACCAAAGCCATCAGTCACGGCTTGTTGAACCGCCATGCCCAGGCACCGCCAGGCTGGGCGCCGTTGTTTTCCGAGCGGGTGCGTAGCGTAGTGCTGGATGGCCTCAGTGTGTTTTCCGTGAAGGATGCACGACCGGCGGCGGAACATTTGTTATACGCCGGGCCGATCCGCCTGAAGCCGATTCATGCCTGCGCCGGGCGCGGTCAGGAAGTGATCAAGAGCCTCGACGAGTTCGATGAAGTGCTTGCCAGGCCGGAGGCTGAGGCTGCGTTCAGCGAAGGCGTGGTGCTCGAACAGGATCTGGGCCAAGTGATCACCCACAGCGTTGGCCAGAGTTTTATCGGTAACAAGGTACTCAGTTACTGCGGTGATCAATACCTGACCGAGGACGCTCAGGGTGAACAGGTGTATGGCGGGTCCAATCTGCTGGTGGTGCCGGGTGGCTATGACCAATTACTGACGCTGGATCTGCCGGAAGACGTGCGCCTGGCGATCCATCAGGCACAGGTTTTCGACAAGGCGGCGGATGAAGCCTATCCGGGTTTTTATGCATCGCGACGCAACTACGACATCGCCCAGGGCGTTGGCAGCAACGGCCAGCGGCGCAGTGGCGTGCTCGAACAGTCCTGGCGCATGGGCGGTGCCAGTAGCGCCGAGGTGGCGGCCCTGCAGAGCTTCGTCGACGATCCGGGAGTACGCGCGATTCGTGTGTCGTCGGTGGAGTCCTACATCGATCGGCCGCTGCCGGCAGACGCCATCGAGGTGTACCGCGGGCCGGCGCAGACCAATGACTTTCTCCTCAAGTACGTGACGGTTGAATCCTATGACGGCTAGAAGCGAATCCATTCAAATCGACATAGACAATGAACAGATGAGCGGGACTTTTCTGAGTCCCAAATCGAAGGTCCCCGGCGTGCTCTTCGTGCACGGCTGGGGCGGTAGTCAGGAACGGGATCTGGAACGCGCCAAAGGTATCGCCGGGTTGGGCTGTGTGTGCCTGACCTTCGACCTGCGCGGGCACACCGGCGGCACCGGTGGCACTGGCATTCCATTGTCCCGGGTGACCCGGGAAGACAATTTGCGTGATTTGCTGGCGGCCTATGACCGTTTGCTCGCGCACCCGGCCCTCGATACCTCGGCGATTGCCGTGGTCGGCACCAGTTACGGCGGTTATCTGGCCGCGATTCTGACCTCGCTCAGGCCCGTTCGCTGGCTGGCGCTGCGGGTGCCGGCGCTGTATCGCGACGAGCAATGGCACACGCCGAAACGCGATCTGGACAAGCTGGATCTGCGCGATTACCGAAGCACCCTGGTGTGCGTCGACAGCAATCGTGCCTTGCATGCCTGTTCGCTGTTCACCGGGGATGTGCTGTTGGTGCAGTCGGAGACCGACGACTACGTACCCCACGCGACGATCATGAGTTACCGCGCGGCGTGCCAGCAGACTCACTCGCTGACCCACCGCATCATCGACGGTGCCGACCATGCCTTGAGCGACCCGGTTTCACAGCAGGCTTACACCTCGATTCTGGTGGACTGGATTACCGAGATGGTGGTGGGGGAGCGGTTGAGCATTATTCAATCGTCCTGAGATTTGCGCTGTGCTTGCGGACGCCTTCGCAGGCAAGCCCGCTCCCACAATGTCTGCAAGTGTTCACAAAGAATGTGTTCATCACCGATCAACTGTGGGAGCGGGCTTGCTCGCGATGGCGGTCCTGGAAGCACTACAAATTATTTGGGTTTCTTCGCAATCCGTAACGACTTGGCCTTGGCTTCCACCAGCAGGTACATCACCAGGGCAATCAACAACGGCAGGATGAAATAAATCGCCCGATAGGCCAGCAAGCCCGCCACCAGGCTGCCCCGCGAAAACTCGTGTTGCAGCAGCGCCACGAACACCGCCTCGAGCACGCCGAGCCCGGCCGGGATGTGCGTGATGACTCCAGCGATGGCGCTGATCAACAACACCCCCAGCACCAGTGGATAGTCGAGCTTGCCCGGCAGCAACATGAAAATCACCGCCGCCATCAGCGACCAGTTCAGTGCCCCGAGCGCCAGTTGCAGCACGGCCATGCGCAACGACGGCAGGTCAATCTCCATGCCGCGAATCGCCCACTCCCGACGCTTGGCAAACCGGCATGCCGCCAGGTACCCGGCGCTCAGCAGCAATAACAAGACCCCCACGCCTTGCAGTGCGCTACTGCTGAGTTTCCAGCCCGGCGGCATGCGCACCAGCCCGCTGCTGAACACCGCGCCAGCAATCACCATGTAGCCGAACCAGTTGGTTGCCAGGCTCAGGCCAAGGATTTTCGCGATGTTGCTCTTGCTGACCCCGAGCCGTGAATACAACCGGTAACGCATGGCGATGCCGCCGACCCAGGCACTCAGGTTCAGGTTGAAGGCGTAGCTGATGATCCCCACGGGCAGGATCTGTTTCCACGTCAGGTTCTGGCGGATGTAGGTGCGGCCGATCAGGTCGAAGCAGGCGTACACCAGAAAACTCGCCAGGGTCAGCCCCGACGCGATGATCAGCGTGCGTACCTTGAAGTCGGCCAGGTTATCGAACACTTCGTCCCACTCGATGCGCTGGGCGAGCATTGTGAACAGCACGATCAGCATCAGGAAAAACAGCATCGTCAGCGGTCGTTTCCAGCGGCTCCAGTGGGACTTGCCCGAATGTTTGGCGGGGGCCGGCGCGTGGGTCTCAGCGCGGTTCATGGTCAGCGCTCCCGGTCGGACGAGGGAAGGGTTTCAGGCGAGGTTTATGCGCCGGCAACCAACCGGCCCACGCCGGGAAGTGCCGCAGGAAGTGAAACACCAGAAAGCCGATGGTCATGTGCCAGACACGCCCGCGTGGCGCGATGTCGGGAGACATGACCTTGCAGTGGTTATCGCTGAGGTCTTCCAGGCGATCGAACAGATGACGATTGAAGTCGCGGTCGCGGATCAGCACGTTGGCTTCCAGATTCATCGACAGACTCAACGGGTCGAGGTTGCTCGAGCCGACGGTGCTCCAGTCTTCGTCCACCAACGCGACCTTGCCGTGCAGCGGGCGGTCGCAATATTCGTAGATCTTCACGCCGGACTTGAGCAAGTAATCGTAGGTCATGCGCGCTGCGAGCCTGGCCACCAGCATGTCTGGCTGGCCCTGCAGGATCAGCCGCACATCCACGCCCCGGCGCGCGGCGTTGCGGATTTCACGCAGCAAGCGGAAACCGGGAAAAAAGTAGGCGTTGGCGATCACCACTCGCCGCTGCGCCTGACGCAGCACCTGGCGGTAAACCTCTTCGATGTCGTTCGGGTGTTCCCCGTTGTCGCGGTACACCAGCCGCACCTGGCCATCATGACCGTTGAGGGCCAGTTCCGAACGCCGCAACCGGCGCCGCTGCCACCAGTATTTGGCCCGCACCGGGCGACCGCATTGCAGCAGGGCGAAGTGATGGATGTCGGCCACGGCCGGGCCTTGCACTTCCACCGAATAATCCTGCTTGGCCTCGGGGCCGAAATCGGCCAGGTGATCGGCGGAAAAATTGATCCCGCCGATGAAGGCAATGGTGCCGTCCACCACCACAATCTTGCGGTGCAGGCGCCGGAACCAGTTGGTGCGGATGCCCAGGCGTTTCGGTGCCGGGTCAAACATTTGCAGGTGGACGCCGGCAGCGGTCAGGTCGGTGAGGAAGCCGGTACTCAGTTCACCGCAGCCAAAGCCGTCGAGGCTGACGGTGGTGCGCACGCCACGCCGAGCGGCTTCGATCAGGATCTGTTGCAGCTCATTGCCGACCTTGTCCTCGAACAGGATGAAGGTTTCCAGCAGGATTTCACTTTGCGCCCGGCGCAGAGCTTCAAACACCCGGGGAAAATACGCTTCGCCGTTTTCCAGCAACTCGACGCGGTTACTGCCTTGCCAGCCGTATTCGACATCGACCGCTATCGGCTCGCGGGTGGGCGGAGCGGGGATGTGTTCCAGCGTGGTTTTTTCCATCGACTGGCGGCTCATAGCTCGATCTCCACGGACAACGGGGCGTGGTCGGAAAGGTGCGACCAGGGCCGGATTGTCAGCACGCGTGGATGGCTGGCCTTGAGGTTGCGTACGTAGATGCGGTCCAGGCGCAATACCGGCAAGCGCGCCGGGAAACTGCGCGCCGGTTTGCCATGGTGCGCGGCGAAGACTTCACACAGACCGCTGGGCTTGAGCAATGCATCGGCGCGCTGGCGCCAGTCGTTGAAGTCTCCGGCGACGATGACCGGGGCGTCGCCGGGCAGGGCGTCCAGGCGCTGGGCGAGCAATTTCAGTTGTGCTGTGCGGTGGGTTTCGCGCAGCCCCAGGTGCACGCAAATGGCATGTACCTCCTGGCCGTCGCCGGGCAAGCGCAACACGCAATGCAACAGCCCGCGGTTCTCGTGCCCGCTGATGGATACGTCGAGGTTGTCGTGGCGGATGATCTGGAATTTCGACAACAGCGCATTGCCGTGATCGCCCGCCGGATACACCGCATTGCGTCCATAGGCGAACTGCGGCCACAGGGTGTCGGCGAGGAACTCGTATTGCGGCATCGTCGGCCAGTTGGTGTAGCGCTTGGGGTGCTGCTCGTGGGTGCCGTGGACCTCCTGCAAAAACACCACGTCGGCAGACACGCTGCGTACCGCTTCACGCAGTTCCGGCAGGATGAAACGCCGGTTGAGTGCGGTGAAACCTTTATGGGTGTTGACCGTCAGCACCGTGAAACGACAAGTGACGGACGGACCCTGTACCTGCGTGTCGGTTGCGTTTGAGTGTGTGGGAATACCGGTGTGATTCGCTGTCATGTCACCTGCCGCTTGACTGCACCTGTTTTTGGATGACTCTGGGGCAGTGGCGAAAGTTTCGATGGGGCTACGGACGGTACCCGACTTGAACTCACATCCATCCAGTGTGGGAGCGGGCTTGCTCGCGAAGGCGTCGGCACACTCAACAATGAGGTGACTGACACACCGCTTTCGCGAGCAAGCCCGCTCCCACAGGGTTTATCAGTGGCCGGCGATAATGCGGGCAGAGCCCTCGGCCGGTTCGGCGAACACCGGGCCGAGGCGATCAAGACGTCCACTCCACGCGGTCAATGCCAGCGCCACCAGCACCACCAGGCCACCGATCCATGCGGTATGAATCAACCCCATGTGGGCGACGATCAGGCCACCGCCCCAGGCGCCACCGGCAATGCCGAGGTTGAACGCCGCAATGTTCAGGCCGGATGCCACGTCCACGGCATGGGGCGTGTGATGTTCGGCCTGGCGCACCACGTACACCTGCAATCCCGGCACATTGCCGAATGCCACGGCGCCCCAGACCAGCACGGTGGCCAACGCCAGCCAAGGATTGCCGGCCGTGAAGGTCAGCGCGAACAGCACGGCGGCGAGCAGGGCAAAGATGATTTTCAGAGCGCTGATCGGACCGCGTTTGTCCGCCAGCTTTCCGCCCCAGATATTGCCGACGGCCACGGAGATGCCATAGACCAGCAACACCAGGCTGACGGTGCTGGCGCTGAAGCCGGAGAGGTCCTGAAGAATCGGTGCGAGAAAAGTAAAGGCAATGAACGAGCCGCCGTAGCCGACTGCCGTCATCGCATAAACCAGCAACAGGCGAGGTTGCTTGAGTACCTGCAATTGCTGCAACAACGACGCGGGTTTGCTGTGGGCGATAGTTTTCGGCACGTAGATCAGGCTGCCGATGAAGGCGATGACACCCAGTGCCGAAACGGCAAGGAAGGTTTCACGCCAGCCGAAATGCTGGCCGATGAATGTCCCCAGCGGCACGCCGGTGACCAGCGCGACGGTCAGGCCGGTGAACATGATGGCAATCGCGCTGGCGGCTTTTTCCTTCGGCACTAGACTGGTGGCGATGGTCGAGCCGATCGAGAAAAACACCCCGTGGGCCAGACCGGTGACGATTCGGGCGAGGATCAACGACTCGTAGCTCGGTGCTTGCCACGCCAGCAGGTTGCCCAGGGTGAACAGCACCATCAGCGACAACAGCAGCAATTTGCGCGGCACCTTGCCGGTGAGGGCGGTCAGCACCGGGGCGCCGACGGCGACGCCAAGGGCATACAGGCTGACCAGCAGGCCAGCGGATGGCAGACTGACGCCGAGATCGGCGCCGATGGTGGGTAACAGGCCAACGATGACGAACTCGGTCGTCCCGATGGCGAAGGCGCTGAGGGTCAGCGCGAGCAGGGCAATGGGCATGGCTGCAACTCCGGTGGTTGATTCGATGGAGCGCAGTGTCGGGATTTTGCTCGTGCGGAAAAATACAGGGATGGACATTTGATATTTGCGTACAGATCAAATATCGCGAAGGCGGGTGCATACTTGTGGCGCCGCCATCCGGCTATTCGCTGGCAATGCCCGAACTTGCCCGGCATTTCTCGATCAGTTCCTTACAGACACTGCCAAAGGAGCGGGTGCTTTGATCAGGCTCAAGAGCGCGATACTGCTGGGGGCGTTACTGCTTCTGGGCAGCGAGGAACTGGAAGCCGCCGCAATACCGGGGCTGCCGGCCATTGCGACCGCCGCGACACCACTGGCCCACCCCGAGCCGCTGGTACAGGGCGGTTTGCTCGGTGCCATCAGTTCAAGCATCGACGAGGCCCAGACCAAACTCGATCTCAACCAAAACCTGGTCGACGCCTGGCGCCTGCGTGCCGATCGCGCAGCCGATGAAGTGGAGCAACTGGTCAATCAGCCATCGGCCCGTTCGCCCTGGAGTGTCACCGGGGATTTCCTACTGCTGACCTGCGTGTGGGCGGCCGTGTTTGCCGGGCTTTGGCTGCTTGGGCGGCTGACCGCCAGACGCCTGTGCGAGCAGCGTTTACTGCAGAGGCGCGAACGGGGCCAGGCGTTGCTCGGTTACGTGCTGCCCTACGCCCTACCGGCGGTGATCAGTTTGCCGTTGACGATTTATGCCAGCCAGTTTTTGCCGATATCGGCCGGCCGGGCGCTGGCGCTGTGTTTGGCTTATGCCACAAGCGCGGGGATCTTTGCCGCATCATTGGTGATGTCGCTGATGATGGTGTTCAATGCCGGCCACAAGCGCCGGGCGGTGCAGATCATCCGTGAGAAAAGTCCCCGGCCTTTGTTTGGTATCGGCTTTCTGGTGGCCTTGAGCGATGCCCTGACCAGTCCGCAGATCTCCCTTCAACTGGGCAGCAACCTCACCAGCAGCATTGCGGTGTTCACCGGGTTGGCGGCCTCGATTGCCTTCGGCTTGCTGGTGATTCGCATGCGTCGCCCGGTCGCTCATGTGATCCGTATCCTGCCGTTGGCTCAACGTCTTGGCCAACCGGCATTACGTGAAACCCTGCGGATTTTTTCCGGGCTCTGGTATTGGCCGATTCTGCTGATGGTGCTGGTTTCGGTGATCAACCTGATCGGCGCCGGGGCGGACAACCAAAGAGTGCTGCGCAGCGCCTTGTTCACCACGGTGTTGCTGATTGCCACAGTGTTTCTCAGCACCACGCTGCATTATCTGTTCAAGGCGCGCAGCGAAGCGGACCAGCGCCGCAGCGGCGCATACAAGGAGCGCTTCCTCAACCTGTCCCACGCCTTGCTGCGTATCGGCATGGCCGTCGTCTTTATCGATATCCTCGGCCGAATCTGGGGCGTGTCATTGTTCGAGTTTGCGGTGAGCAATGCCGTGGGCCGGGCGATCAGTGATTCCCTGAGCCACATCGGCCTGATCCTGCTGGTGACCTGGATGGTCTGGGTAGTGCTCGACACGGCGATTCAGGAAGCCCTGAAACCACCGGCCAACAAGCGCTCGGCGCGCCAGCCGAGTACGCGTATCAAGACCATCCTGCCGTTGCTGCGTAACGCGATCAAAATCATCCTGGTGGTGGTCTGCGCGATCACCACCATGGCCAACCTGGGGATCAACGTCGCACCGTTCCTGGCCGGTGCCGGGGTCGTCGGGCTGGCGATCGGTTTCGGTTCCCAGCAACTGGTACAGGATGTGATCACCGGGTTGTTCATCATCATCGAAGACACCCTGTCCATCGGTGACTGGGTGGTGCTCGACTCCGGGCACGCCGGCACGGTCGAAGGCCTGACCATCCGCACCTTGCGCCTGCGTGATGGCAAGGGCTTCGTGCACTCGGTGCCGTTCGGCCAGATCAAGGCCGTGACCAACCAATCGCGGCAATTCGCCTATGCGTTTTTCTCGGTGCAATTCACCTACGACACCGATGTCGACAAGGCCATTGAACTGATCCGCGAGGCCGGGCATTCCATCAGCAGCGACGCGTTCCTGCGCTACAACCTGCAAGGGCCGCTGGATGTGTTTGGCGTCGACAAAATGGACCTCAACGGCGTGGTGCTGACCGCGCAATTCCGTACGGTGTCCGGTGGTCAATATGCGGTGAGCCGGGCGTTCAACCAGCGTTTGAAAAAGCTTGTGGATAACTGCCCGTGGGTGCATTTCGCGCAAACTTATCCACAACAGGCGCTGGTGCCGCGGCATCCGGCCGAGCCAGCGCTGGAGGCTGGAGCTGAGCCGGAGCATGCGGCGGTGCTGATACCGGATCGGCCGCGGTCTCAATAGTTTTTTGTCGACAGTACTGGCCCCTTCGCGAGCAAGCCCGCTCCCACAGGGGGATTTGTGAACGACACAAATCAACTGTGGGAGCGGGCTTGCTCGCGAAGGGGCCAGACCAGACACCCTCAATGCCGGATCAGCTTGCTGCGCACCTCGGCACTCGCCTGCTGATCCAGCTCCAACCAAAAAAGCAGTTTGCCGGCAATCTCGGCAGCGACCGGCAATCCGTCGCGATACACCAGCCGATTGCTCGCCAGCGCCGGGACCTTCACGCCGGGCAATAGCGTGCCGGCGAGGTTCAGCGGATCGACCCCGCACACCGCGACCAAACTTCCGTCATGGGGCCGGCGTCGCACCTCCCGCAGCAATGGAATCGCCTCGGGCAGGGCGAATTGTTCGCCCGCCAGGCCACTGACAAAACGCCCGCCGCGAATGTCGCCGCGTGCCTCCAGGCGATGGAAAGTACGCAACAGTTCCCGCCAGCTCGGCAGCCAGTCCGCCTCACGCTCCAGCAAGCGCCAGAACACCACGCCGTAGCGCCGCAGCAAGGTCATGGCGATGTGTTCCAGGGTGTCGCCCGGCGTCGGCGCGGCACGCTGGTTTTCCACCGCCGGTGCGGCAGGCGTGCGGCGCAGCAAGGCCCAGCGCCCGGCGTCGTCCATGCCACCGATAAATGCCCCGCGTCCGCGCCGACTGTTGCGGGGCTGGCGCTTGCTGGCCGGGGTAATCAGTGCGCGCAATCCGGCGAAGCTGTCGGCGTTTACCAGCCCCGCACCCACCAGTTCCTGCAGGGCGATTTCCAGCTCCGAACGCAGCAAGTGCGCCTCATGGATCAGCTCATCGAAAAACAGCGCGCCGTGCTGGCTGAGGGCGGCGTGGACCTTTTGCGTTTTCGGCGACAGTTCGCTGACCGGCGTCTGTTCGGTCAAGCCGCTCCAGAGTCCGACCCGGTTGCGCGGCAGCAACACGATTGGCGTACTGCGTAGCGCGGTGCTGGCGCTTTTGTTATGCGCGGTAAGGCGCGTCCACACCAGTCTGCCGCTGCGGCACAACTCATCCAGCCACGTCGCCAAGTAGTCCTTGATTCGCGTCGGCAGGATGTCGCTGTCCCAGGCTGAAGCGGCGGCTGGGTAGCCTTCAAATTGCGCAGTAACGGCTGGCAATGCTGCCGCGCCCTGGACCTGGCTCGCGGTCGACACATGCTGCCAGTCGAACAGGAATCGCATGAAGTCCTGCAACGCCACCGGTTCGATTTCCCGACGCAGGCGCTTGACCGTGTAGCGGTGAATCCGCGCCAGCAAGTGCCGCTCGCACCATTCTTCCCCGGCGGTGCCCGGGGTGAAGCGGCCGCGCAGTACGTAGCCTTCGCGTTCCAGTTGCGCCAGGGCCTGGTTCACTTGTGCAGCGGGCAAGCCGACTGGTTCGGCAATCCGATTGAGCGCAAGTGGCCCGAAGGCGCTGAGCCGTGCGCGGATCAGTTCGAGTACGGCTTCGTCGGGTTCCCAGGCTTCATCGAAGTCCGGCAGCGCTGGCAGGGATGGCATCAATTCGGCTTGTGGATAGATCGCCCGCAGGCAAGTCAGGCGCTCCAGTGCCAGCCACAACGATTGCCCGGCGTTGATCTGCAAACGGCTGGCGCGTCCGCTGTCGGCCAGGGTATTGAGCCAGTCGAACCACTGCGGGTTGGCCCGAGCCTCGATATCGGTGATGCACGCCAGGCTCATCAACGCTTCGTGCATTTCATCGACACCGGAGGGCGCTGGCCAGGCTTCGTCGCGCACGGCGGCAATCGCCTCGGCGTCCAGCGCACCGAGATCATCGGTGGATTGCGGGTCGCTCCAGCGGCGATTGAGCACCGCTTGGGTGCGGCGTTCCTCCAGCGGTGCATCGTCGAGGAAGGTGTAGGGGCGGGCGCTGAGAATTTCCGCCGCCAGCGGCGAAGGCGCCGGCAAGTCGCGGCTGATCAGGCGAATGTCGCCGCGTTCCATACGCCGCAACAGTGCCAGCCAACCTTGGGTGTCCATGGCATCGTGCAGGCAATCGTCGAGGGTCTGCTCCACCAGTGGATGGTCGGGAATCTCCCGTTCGCCGGCGAGGTTTTCCACGCAGGCGATCTGATCGGGAAACACGCTGGCGATCAGGTCTTCGCTTTTCATCCGCTGGATTTGCGGCGGGACTTTGCGCCCGCCGCTGTAGCGCGGCAGGGCCAGGGCCACGCCGGCATTCCAGCGCCAGCGCACGCCGAACAGCGGCGCGTCGAGCACGGCTTGAATCAGGATGTGCTCGGCGCTGTTGCTGTGCAGGTAGCGCCAGACTTCGTCCAGTTCAAAGCTGTGGCTGGTGGACAGCGACAGCACGATGGCGTCTTCGCTGGCGGCGGCCTGCAATTCGAAGTTGAAGGTGCGACAGAAACGCTTGCGCAGGGCCAGGCCCCAGGCGCGGTTGATGCGGCTGCCGAACGGTGTGTGAATGACCAGTTGCGTGCCGCCTGACTCGTCGAAAAAACGCTCCATCAACAGCGTGTCTTGCGACGGCAGGGCACCCAGCGTTTGTCGCGCACGGGCCAGGTAATCCACCAGTTGTTCGGCGCCGGCGACGTTCAGGCCCAGGGTCTCGGTCAGCCAGTCGAGTGCTGGCTGCAAGTTGCCTGGCGCAGCACCCAGCAAGTCGTCGAGTTGTGCCTGCAAGCGCGCCACCGCCGAAGACAATTCGGCACTGCGCCCCGGTGCTTCCCCGAGCCAGAACGGAATGGTCGGCGGCTGACCCTGGGCATCCTCGACCCGGACCTTGCCGGTTTCCACGCGCAGGATTCGATAGGAGGTATTGCCCAACTGGAAGACATCCCCGGCAATGCTTTCCACCGCGAAGTCTTCGTTGATGGTGCCAATGTTCAGCCCTTGAGGCTCCAGCAGCACGCTGTAGTCGGCATTGTCCGGAATGGTCCCGCCACTGGTCACTGCGGTCAGTTTCGCGCCACGGCGCCCGCGCAGGGTGCGGCTCACGGCGTCGCGGTGCAGGTAGGCACTGCGGATGCCCTGACGCCCGTTGTAACCCTCGGCGAGCATCTGCAGCAGCGCCTGGTAGTGTTTGTCGTCGAGCCCGGCGTAGGGCGAGGCACGGCGCAACATCTCTAGCAGCGCTTGCTCCGGCCACTCCTGGCAACTGACCTCGGCGATGATCTGCTGTGCCAGCACGTCCAGCGGCGCTTGCGGGATCAACAAGGTGTCGAGTTCACCCCGGCGCACGCAGTCGAGCAGGGCGGCGCATTCGATCAAGTCGTCGCGGGTGGTGGCGAACAAGCGGCCCTTGGGCGTGCCGCCGACCTGGTGCCCGGAACGGCCGACCCGTTGCAGAAAACCGGCAATCGAACGCGGCGAGGCGATCTGGCACACCAGGTCGACGTCGCCGATGTCGATCCCCAGTTCCAGCGATGCCGTGGCGATCAGTACTTGCAGGTCGCCGCGCTTGAGCCGCTGCTCGGCGTCCAGGCGAAATTCCTTGGCCAGGCTGCCGTGGTGGGCCGCGACGGCGTCCTTGCCCAGGCGTTCGCTCAGGTGCCGGCTCAGGCGTTCGGCCAGGCGCCGGGTGTTGACGAAAATCAGCGTGGTCCGGTGCTCGCGGGCGAGGGCGGCGAGGCGGTCGTAAACCAGTTCCCAGACATCGTTGGCCATCACGGCCGACAGCGGCACGGGCGGCACTTCGATGTCCAGGTCGCGGGGGCGGGCGTGGCCGATGTCGATGATCTCGCACGGACGGTCGCGACCGACCAGGAAGCGCGACACCGCTTCGATGGGCTTTTGCGTGGCCGACAGGCCGATGCGCAGAAGCGGTTCCGGGCAGAGTGCTTGCAGGCGTTCGAGGCTCAAGGCCAGATGACTGCCGCGTTTGCTGGCGGCCATGGCATGGATCTCGTCGACGATCACCGTTTGTGTGGTGCCGAGCATCTGCCGGCCGGAATCAGAACCGAGCAGCACGTACAGGGATTCCGGGGTGGTCACCAGAATGTGCGGCGCCGTCTTGCGCATCGCCGAACGGTCTTTTTGTGGCGTGTCACCGGTGCGTACTGCGGTGGTGATCTGCAATTCGGGCAGGCCCATCACGCGCAATTGCCCGGTAATGCCGGCCAGCGGGTTTTGCAGGTTGATCTGGATGTCGTTGGACAGCGCCTTGAGCGGCGAGACGTAGACCACCAGGGTTGCGTCGGGCAGGCCTTCGGCGGATTCCAGGCCGCGGTGCACCAGGTCGTCGATGACGGCGAGAAAGGCCGTGAGGGTCTTGCCGGAGCCGGTGGGCGCGGCGATCAGGGTCGAGCGGCGCTGGCGGATCAACGGCCACGCCCGGGCCTGGGCGGCGGTGAGCGCTGGGAATGTGTGGCTGAACCAGGCGCTGACGGCAGGGTGAAAGCCGCTCAGGGCACTGTCTGCGGGGATGGGCAGGTTCATGCAGCAAGTTATGCGGGTGGGGGCTGAAGATGCAAGTACCGCTCGGGGATCTCTGTTGACTGACAGGGCCCCATCGCGAGCAAGCTCGCTCCCACAGGGGGGCGGTGTTCACAAAACCATTGTGGGAGCGAGCTTGCTCGCGATGAGGCCAGTGGCAGCACCACAAATCCCGGACATCTACACTTTACGGATGACGGTTGCGCACTAAACCCGCAAAATGCAACGATTCCGGCAATTACCAACGACATCGCCTGGGCGCGGTGTCGATAAAGCCATTGTTCCAATCAGACTGGGCCTGCTGACTCTATGCGAATGCGCCTTATGTTACTGGGCGGCGGAAATGCCCTTGGGCAGGCGCTGATTCGCCTCGGTGCGGAGGAAGACATCGGTTTCCTCGCACCCCGCCCGCCCGAAAACGGCTGGGACGCCGCGAGCCTGACACAACTGCTCGACGACACCCGTCCCGATGCGTTGATCAACCTTGCCTACTACTTCGACTGGTTCCAGGCCGAAGCAGTCAGCGAACAGCGCCTGGCCGGGCAAGAGCGTGCGATCGAGCGCCTGGCGGAACTGTGCCAGCACCACAACATCGTTCTGCTGCAACCTTCGAGCTATCGAGTATTCGATGGCTCCCGCGCCACCGCCTACAGCGAAAAAGACGAACCGGTGCCCCTGGGCCTGCGCGGCCAGGCCTTGTGGCGGATCGAGCAAAGCGTTCGCGCCACCTGCCCGCAACACGTGCTGCTGCGTTTCGGCTGGTTGCTGGATGACAGCCCGGACGGCACCCTTGGGCGCTTCCTCGCCCGCGCCGAACAACCCGAAGAACTGCTGATGGCCGATGACCGGCGCGGCAATCCGACACCGGTCGACGATGCTGCCCGCGTGATCATTTCAGTGCTCAAGCAACTCGATTGCGCCGCGCCGCTGTGGGGCACCTACCACTATGCCGGGCATGAGGCGACCACGCCGCTGGCGCTGGGGCAGGCGATACTGACCGAAGCCCGCAGCCTGCATCCGCTGGCCATCGAAGCCCCGACCGCCCAGGCCCACGCCGCGTGTCCGGATGCTGCGCAAGAGCCGCAACACGCGGTATTGGCCTGCAAAAAAATTCTGCACACCTTCGGAATCAAACCGCGCGCCTGGCGTGCGGCGCTTCCCGCTCTACTGGACAGGTTCTATCGCCATGGCTGACGGTCCCGTTTTGATCACCGGCGGTGCCGGTTTCATTGGTTCGCACCTGACTGACGCCCTGCTTGCCAAGGGCCATGCGGTGCGGATTCTCGATGACCTGTCCACCGGCAAGCGCAGCAATCTGCCGCTGGATAATCCGAAGGTCGAACTGATCGTCGGCGACGTGGCCGATGCGGCTGTGGTCGCCCAGGCGATGACCGGTTGCAGCGCCGTGGCGCATCTGGCCGCCGTGGCTTCGGTGCAGGCCTCGGTGGACGATCCGGTGCGCACGCACCAGAGCAACTTCATCGGCACGCTGAACGTCTGCGAAGCCATGCGCCAGGCCGGGGTCAAGCGCGTACTGTTTGCTTCCAGCGCGGCGGTGTATGGCAACAATGGCGAAGGTGAGTCGATCGACGAAGACACGCCCAAGGCACCCTTGACGCCTTATGCGGCGGACAAACTGGCCGGTGAACATTACTTCGATTTCTACCGCCGCCAGCATGGGCTGGAGCCGGTGATTTTCCGCTTCTTCAACATCTACGGCCCACGCCAGGATCCGTCCTCGCCGTACTCCGGGGTGATCAGCATTTTCAGCGAGCGCGCGCAAAAGGGCCTGCCGATCACCGTGTTCGGAGATGGCGAGCAGACCCGGGATTTTGTCTACGTCGAAGACCTGGTCGACTTGCTGGTGCAGGCCATCGAAAAGCCCCGGGTCGAAGTCGGTGCGGTCAACGTTGGCTGGAACCAGGCGACGACCCTCAAGCAGATGCTCGAAGCGCTCGAAGCCGTGGTTGGTCAGCTGCCATCAGTGAGCTACGGTCCGGCGCGCTCCGGTGACATCCGCCATTCCCGGGCGAATAACCGGCGTCTGCTGGAGCGCTTTCACACCTCCTCGCAAACACCGATGAGCGTGGGGCTGGCGCGGTTGCTGGGGCGATAGATCGCTCCCCCGCGGACATGAAAAAGGCGCCTTTTTACAGGCGCCTTTTTCACGGCCGGAATTTACGTTAAAGCGGGTAGATTCCCTGTGGCGAGGGGGCTCGCCCCCGTTCGACTGCGCAGCAGTCGTCGTCATTTTTAAGTCTAATCAACACCAAGCCTCATTCACCACCACGTGAACGTTCTATCAGAACTTGTAGCCCAGACCGACCATGTACACAAACGGATCGACATCGACGTTGACCTTGGCGCGGGTGCCCGGTGCAATTGAGTTGTTTTCAACGGTGGCGCGGGTGTCGATGTCGATGTAGCGCACCTGGGCGTTGAGCAAAATGTTGTCGGTCAGCATGTAGTCGGCACCGACCTGCCAGGCCAGGCCCCAGGAGTTCTTCGCCTTGAAGTTGCTGAAGCCGGCGGACTTGGCTTCGCTGCTGAGGCTTTCGTCGTAGATCCAGGTGTAGTTGATGCCACCGCCGACGTACGGCTGGAAAGCTGACTTCGAATCCAGCGGGTAATAGACCACGCTCAGGGTTGGCGGCAGGTGTTTCAGTGAGCCGAGTTTGCCGTTGGCAGCCGGCAGGGCAGTGCCTTTGAGTTTCACATCATGCTCGAACGGAGTGGCGGCGAGCAGTTCGATCCCCCAGTTGTTGGTAAGCATGTAGGCGAAGTTCAGGCCCAGCTGCGTGTCGCTGTCCATGGTCGCCTTGCCGCCCAGATTGGTACCGGCCAGCGGACCCTGATCGACCTTCACGCTGGAGCTGTCGGCCTTTGGATTAACGGTGATGGCGCCCGCACGAAGGATGATGTCACCGGCCTCGTGGGCGTAGGCGAGCGGGGCTGCGAGCGCGAGGGCAACCAGCGTGGCGCTGAGCATGGACTTGTTCATGGGGGCTCCAGAGGACGTTAAAAATGTTCGATGTCCAATGGTAAGGTGCCTAACGAATCGGTCTTTTGATGCAGCTCAATGAATGTGGGAAGGGAGTGGTTTTTGTGGTGTTGCTGATGGCCTCATCGCGAGCAAGCTCGCTCCCACAGGGGATTTGAGTCGAGACACAGATCAAGTGTGGGAGCGAGCTTGCTCGCGATGACTGACTTTCAAGCAACCCATGACTACCGGATTCACTCCGGCAATTCATACAGGTAAATCTTGTCCGCCTCCATCTGATACCCGGCATCCGCCAACTCGCTGGTGGACGCCTTGACCTGCAGCGCACCTTCGATCCAGTACGGCTGATACAACTCGTCGAGCTTCACGCCGACTTCGCTTTTGACGTGCACGATCTGGTTCGACGGCGGTGGCGGTACGTGGATGCAGGCGCCGAAATACGGCACCAGCAGAAACTCGGTGGTGCGTCCTTCCTCGCTCACTTCCAGCGGCACGATGTAGCCCGGCAGGCGAATGTTCTGGCCATCGAGGGCCTTGACCACCGGTGCATTGGGCATGTCCTGCCTGGCGGCGGGTGCCGACTCGGCCGACAGCGCATTACTCATCTGCGACAGGTCGTGCAACGGCGTCATGTTCGGTATTTCTTTCGGCGCATCCGGCGGAATCATCTCCGCCCAGGTCAGGTCTTTTGGCTGGGCCGCCCACAGGGGCAGGGCGACCAGCATCAACAGCGCAAGTACAGCGCGGGGCATTTTCAACGTCCTCATAAGCGGATCGACAGGCCATCGGCCAGGGATTGGCGATAGGCGCGCCAGGCCGGCACGCTGCCCATCAGCAGCGCGGCGATCAGGATGCCACCGAGCAGTGTCCATTCATATTCGCTGGGCCAGGACAGTGGCAGGTACAGACCGTAATTGGCCTGCACATAACCCTGGGCCGCCGCGATGCACACATACAGCAACGCCACACCGGCGATCACACCCGACAGCGCCAAGGCAAAGGCTTCCAGCACCAACAGCGTTGCGATGTGCCACGGTCGTGCGCCTACCGAACGCAGGATCGCCATCTCCCGGCGTCGCTCGTTGAGGCTGGTGAGAATGGCCGTGAGCATGCCGATCAACCCTGTCAGCACCACAAACAGCGAGACCACGAACAAGGCTTTTTCTGCCGTGCCCATCAAGCTCCACAGCTCTTGCAACGCCACGCCCGGCAGGATCGCCAGCATCGGCTCGCCGCGGAATTCGTTGATTTCGCGCTGCAGGGCAAAGGTTGAAATCTTGTTGTTGAGGCCGAGCATGAACGCGGTGATCGCTTGCGGCGTCAGGTCCATGTTGCGCGCCTGATCGGCCGTGATGCGACCCTCGCCCCGGGCCGGCACGCCGTTGTGCCAGTCGATGTGAATCGCTTCCATGCCGCCGAGGCTGATGTGCAGCGTGCGGTCCACCGGGGTGCCGGTGCGCTTGAGAATGCCGACCACGGTGAACGGCTTGTCGTCGTGCTTGACCAGGCTGATCGCCGCCACGCCGTGGGCCAGCACCAGTTTGTCGCCGAGTTTGTAGTGCAGCGCATCCGCCACTTCGGCGCCGAGCACCACTTCGAACGGGTCGGTGGCGAAGGCCCGGCCATCGGCCAGTTCCAGGTGTTGCTGGCGGCCGTACTGGTAATGCTCGAAGTAGGCTTCGGTGGTGCCCATCACTCGGTAGCCGCGATGGGAATCGCCGAGGGACATCGGGATCGCCCACTGCACTTTCGGGTTGTTGGCGAAGTGTTCGAAGCTGTCCCAGCGAATATTGTTGGTGGCGTTGCCGATGCGGAATACCGAGTACAGCAACAGGTTCACCGAGCCTGAGCGGGCACCGACAATCAGGTCGGTGCCGCTGATGGTGCTGGCGAAACTGGCCTTGGCTTCGGTGCGCACGCGCTCCACCGCCAGCAGCAGGCACACCGACAGGGCGATGGCGAACGCCGTGAGGATCGCGGTGAAACGGCGGTTAGCCAGGCTGGCCATGGCTAGACGAAACAAATACATCTCAAACCTCGGACAGGATGGCGGCGCGATTGAGTTCGGCCAGCGACAGGTTGTGATCGAACAGCGGCGCCAGGCTCTGGTCATGGCTGACGAACAACAGGCTCGACCCGGCTTCGCGGCACTCGGCGAACAGCAGGCGAATGAAGTTTTCGCGGGCGTCGTAATCGAGGGCCGAGGTCGGCTCGTCGGCGATCACCAGTTCCGGTTGACCGATCAGCGCGCGGGCGGCGGCGACCCGTTGCTGCTGGCCGATGGACAGCGAGTCGGCGCGTCGAGCGAGGATGTTTTCATCTTTCAAACCCAGGTGGGCGAGCAGCGTCGCGGCCGCTTTGTCGACGCTGCCGTGACGCTGTTTCGCCCGTTCGGCACGCAGTTTCGAGAAGTGGCAGGGCAGTTCGACGTTTTCACGCACCGACAGAAACGGCAGCAGGTTGAACTGCTGGAAGATGTAGCCGGTGTGATCGACGCGGAAGTGATCACGGGCGCCGGCCGACAGTTGCGTCAGCTCCTGGCCGAGCAGGCGGATGCTGCCGCGATCGGGCTTTTGCACGCCGCCGAGCAGACCGAGCAGGGTGGTCTTGCCGCTGCCGCTGGGGCCTTTGAGAAACAGGGTTTCTCCGCGCTCCAGGCGAAACGCCGGGATGTCCAGCAGTGGCGGGTGACCGGGCCAACTGAAGCCCAGGTTGGACAGTTCGATGAGTGCTTGGGTCATGTGAAACCGGTCAGGTTGGTGGTGAACCCCTGTGGGAGCGGGCTTGCTCGCGAATGCGGTGTGTCAGAGACATTGATGCAAACTGATACGGCGCCTTCGCGAGCAAGCCCGCTCCCACATTTGATTTGCGGTGGATCAGAATTTCAGGGTGGCCGACTTGGCCGTCACTTCAACCCCTTGCTGTCCGCTCGGGCCGATCAGTTGTACCTGAACTTTCCGGGTGGCCGGGAACGTGTTGAAAATGTTCGCCAGGTCCAGGGTCTTCAACGCGTCTGGCGTGGCGCAGGTGAACTGATAGCGGGCGTGGATTTCGCTGTGATCATGGTGATGTTCGTGGCCGTCTTCGTCCTTGGCGTCTTCATCAGGGTCATCGTCGGCATCGGGCTGGTCACCGAACAACGGGCTTTCCAGTTCCTGGTTTTCCACCACGCAACCGGCGGCTTTCGGCAGGTTGAACAGGGTCAGGGGTTGCTCAAGCCGGGTACGTACGGCGACGACTTTGGCTTTGTCTGCATCGCTGGTGGCGACATGCTCGAAACCCACCAGGTTCATGGCCGGACTTTCCAGCTCCAGCTCCAGGGTCTTGCCGTCCAGCACAGCATTCAGGCGCCCCACGCCATGTTCGTGGGCACCCAGGCTGCCATGCTCATGATCGTGTTCGTCGGCAGCATGGGCGACAACCAGCGGCAACATGGCAAACGGCAGAGCGAGAAGCAGACGGCGCATGGCGAGTCTCCGAAAAGTAAAATGAATAAATTGTTATGTAATCTTATAACGTAAGTGCGGAGAGTTTGACTGCCTGCTTGGCGTTGCACAAGTCCCATGGGAGCATGCAGGGAAGAAATGTGCGGGAGCAGACCTATGTTGCGAATTCGCGGAAGCATCGGCGACTGGCCGGTGGATTTGAGCCTGGAAATGGACGATGCGGACTGGGCGCGACTAGGGGCGCAGTTGCAGGTGGAAAAATCCGCAGTCAGCGCGCCGGCGGCGAAACCGCTGAATCAGGATGATGCGCTGTGGCAGATCGCCCGGGATTTGTTGCGCAAGGCAGGGCAACTCAGCGGGCCGGATCTGCTCGATCAACTCGAAGGCCTGACCGGCAGCGCGGCGGCGGGCAAACGCCTGCTGGTGCGTTTGCGCCATTGTGCGGATGTGAAAGTGGAAAGCGGCGGCGATACACCGTTGTACCGCTGGTTGTTGTAGGAGCGAGCTTGCTCGCGAAAGCGTCGTGTCAGTCCAGGATAATGTGACTGATATACCGCCATCGCGAGCAAGCTCGCTCCTACAAGGTGGCGCTTAGTACAACGCAGCAAACAACTTGCGACGGTACGTGCTCACCAGCGGATGATCGTTGCCCAGCAACTCGAACACCTGCAGCAAAGTCTTGTGCGGCAAGCCTTCGCTGTAGCTGCGGTTGCGGACGAACAGCTTGAGCAGTGCATCCAGAGCGGCGTCGTACTGCTGACGGGCCAGTTGCTGGATCGCCAATTGATAAACTGCTTCATCGTCCTGGGGATTTTTCGCCAGCCGGGCCTTCAGGTCGGCGGCATCCGGCAAGTCTCTGGCCAAACCGAGAAACTTGATCTGCGCCTTGGCACCGGCCAGCGCGGCCTTGTGTTCGTCGCTCTTGACCGCATCCAGCACGGCTTGCGCTTCGCCCAGTTCACCGCGCTCGGTCAGGCAGCGGGCGTACAGGATCAGCGCCTTGGCGTTGGTGTTGTCTTCACCCAGCAGCACTTTGAGCAAGGCTTCGGCATCGGCAAAGCGGCTTTCATCGAACAGCGCCTGGGCCTGTTCGAACGGATCGGCGGCGGCCGGTGGCGGCATCTGCACATGGGGTTCGAGCAGGGCGCGCACGGCGGATTCCGGTTGTGCACCGGCAAAGCCGTCGACAGGCTGGCCGTCCTTGAACAGCACCACGGTCGGCAAGCTGCGGATGCCGAAGCGGGCGACGATGTCTTGCTCGATGTCGCAGTTGACCTTGGCCAGCAGTAACTCACCCTGATAGCTCTCGGCAATGCTCTGCAACATCGGCATCAGCACTTTGCAGGGCGCGCACCATTCGGCCCAGAAGTCCACCAGCACCGGCTTGTGGAAAGAGTTCTCGATCACCGACTGGTCGAAATCGGCAGTCGTGGCGTCGAAGATGTACGGCGTTTCCTGACTCATGGGCAATCTCGTAGAAGCGTGAATGGGGCAACTATACGGCTTGGTGGGGGCACGCCGAAAGCGGGGTAGTCGTGAGAGGTATGTTGCCTGACCGGACGCCTTCGCGAGCAAGCCCGCTCCCACAAGCAGAACGCATTCCAATGTGGGAGCGGGCTTGCTCGCGAAGCTTTTAGCTAGCGCTGCGCGTGGTACAAGCTCACATGCCGAAACTCGTGGGGCTCGGCCAGATCCGGCAGGGTCATGGCCTCAAGCATTTCGATGCGCCGGTACAACGGATGGCGAAAATCCCGCACTCGAGAGTCCGCCACCAGCGCCTCTCGGCCGCGACTGAGGAACTGGTCGAGCAGCGGCAGGTTCGCCCGGTCGTACAACACGTCCGCCACCAGAATCAGATCGAAGCGATCGGCCTCGGCGAAAAAGTCCGTCGAGTAGTTGAGCTGCACGTCGTTGAGCTCGGCATTCGCCCGGCACGCGGCAATCGCCAGCGGGTCGAGGTCGCAGGCCAGCACTTCCAGCGCGCCGGCCTTGGCAGCGGCAATCCCCGCGACGCCGGAACCCGCGCCGAAATCCAGTACCCGCTTGCCTTTGACCCAATGTGGGTTTGCGGCCAGATAACGGGCCACGGCCAGACCGCTGGCCCAGCAGAAACTCCAGTACGGTGGTTCATGCAGGATGCGCCGGGTTTCTTCCGGGCTGAAGGCGCGGTCCATGTTGTCGCCGTCGATCAGCCACAGTTGCAAATCTGTTTCCGGCAACGGGCAGGCTACCAGTTGTGCATCGCCGAGCAATTCAGCCAGGGCCCGTTGCAGGTCGAGCGGTGCACTCATGGGGCTTTGACGAATTGCAGTTGGCCCAGGGCCTGGGTGGTCGGCTGGGTAATCAACTGCGACGGCAGGTGCAGGATCAACTGGCCGGACTGACTGGCGCGGCCTCGCAGTTCAACGCGGGCACCGACCGGGAAGGATTCCGGATTGAAGCGCAGGTGAAACGGCAGCGCCTGGTTGTTGCCGATCAGGCTGGAACTGGCGAGTAATTGTTGCGGGCGGTCTTTTTCGTCGATCACCAGCAGCGCCAGCTCGACTTCAGCGCCGGCCGGCACACCTAGCAAGGTGCCGCTCAATTCGCGCTGATACGCGGGCAGCGGGCCAAGTTCGGCAGCCTCCCGGGCCTTCTTCTGTGCTTGCTGCGGCGCCGGGCCTGGCGTTGGCGGCTGGGGCTTGGGTGCATCGCTGCCGCAAGCCACCAGCAGGCTGAAAACACTGAGCAAAATGAGCGGGCGTAACGACATTGGTGGCTCCATAAAGCTGAATTCCATGGATCAAGTGATCATCCCGTCTGTATACCGCAAACCCTATGGCTTGTCTTGCCACGGGGATGCGCTACCATGGCCCTCCCTTTTTTTGTTGCCTGCCACCATGCACTGTCCCTTCTGCGGTGCCAACGACACCAAAGTCATCGACTCGCGTCTGGTCGCCGAGGGCGAACAGGTGCGCCGCCGGCGTGAATGCCTGGCCTGCGGCGAGCGTTTCACGACGTTCGAGACGGCTGAACTGGTGTTGCCGCGCCTGATCAAAACCGACGGCAGTCGCCAGCCGTTCGACGAAGAAAAACTCCGCGCCGGCATGCAGCGTGCGCTGGAAAAGCGCCCGGTGAGCGTCGAGCGCCTCGAATCGTCGCTGGTGCACATCAAACACAAACTGCGTGCCACCGGCGAACGCGAGGTCAAATCCCTCGTGGTCGGCGAACTGGTGATGGCCGAGCTGCAGAAGCTCGACGAAGTCGCCTACATCCGCTTTGCCTCGGTCTATCGCCGTTTCCAGGACCTCAACGAGTTCCGCGAAGAGATCGATCGCCTGGCCCGTGAACCGGTGAAAGAATGACCACGCCCGCAGAACTTGCCATCCTCGACGCTCATTTCATGGCCCGTGCCCTGGAACTGGCGCGCAAGGGGCATTACACGACGCACCCCAATCCGCGTGTAGGTTGCGTGATCGTGCAGGGCGGGCAGATTGTCGGTGAAGGCTGGCACGAGCGCGCCGGCGAGCCTCACGCCGAAGTCCATGCCCTGCGCGCCGCCGGTGAGCAGGCGCGTGGCGCTACCGCTTATGTGACGCTTGAACCTTGCAGCCACCACGGTCGTACGCCGCCCTGCGCCGATGCGCTGGTGAATGCCGGTGTGGCCCGCGTGGTCGCGGCGATGCAGGACCCGAATCCGGAAGTCGCCGGTCGTGGCCTGCAACGCTTGGAACAGGCCGGCATCGTCACCGAAAGCGGCGTGCTGGAGGGCGAGGCGCGCAAGCTCAACCAAGGCTTCCTCAAGCGCATGGAGCACGGCTTGCCGTTCGTGCGGGTCAAGCTGGCCATGAGCCTCGACGGGCGTACGGCGATGGAAAGTGGCGAAAGCCAGTGGATCACCGGCCCGGCTGCACGTTCGGCGGTGCAACGCCTGCGCGCCCAGGCCAGCGTGGTGCTGACCGGCGCCGACACGGTGTTGGCGGACAACGCACGCTTGACCGTGCGTGCCGATGAGCTCGGACTGGACGCCGAACAAACAGCACTGGCCATGAGCCGGCCGCCGTTGCGCGTGCTGGTCGACGGTCGCCTGCGGGTGCCGCTGGATGCACCGTTCTTCAAGGCCGGCCCGGCGCTGGTTGCCACCTGCGTGGCGGTGGAAGAGCAATACGCCAACGGCCCGGAATGCCTGATCGTGCCCGGTTACGATGGCCAGGTCGACCTGCGTCAGCTGCTCGTCGAACTCGCCGCCCGTGGCGCCAATGAGGTGTTGGTCGAGGCCGGTCCGCGTCTGGCGGGTGCTTTCGCTCAGCTCGGGCTGGTGGACGAGTTCCAGATTTTCATCGCCGGCAAGTTTTTGGGCTCTTCGGCGCGGCCGCTGCTGGACTGGCCGCTCGCGCAAATGAAGGATGCGCCGGAACTCAAAATCACCGAAATTCGTGCAGTTGGCGATGACTGGCGAGTCATCGCCATCCCAGTGCCAGCAGCAAGCGTATAATTTCCGGCCATCGCTATAGCGCTGGCTTTGTTCTCGAGGAGAACCTCATGTTTACCGGCATCATCGAATCCATCGGCAGTATTCGTGCATTGACCCCAAAGGGCGGTGATGTGCGGGTTCATGTCGAAACCGGCAAGCTCGACCTGAGCGACGTCAAGCTGGGCGACAGCATCGCGGTCAACGGCGTATGCCTGACCGCCGTTGAGTTGCCGGGCAACGGCTTCGCCGCCGACGTCAGTCGCGAAACCCTCGACTGCACCGCCATGAACGACCTGAAAAGCGGCAGCCCGGTCAATCTGGAAAAAGCCCTGACCCCGACCACTCGCCTCGGCGGGCACCTGGTCAGCGGTCACGTCGATGGCGTGGGCGAAGTGGTTGCCCGTACCGAAAACGCGCGCGCCGTGGAATTCCGCATTCGTGCGCCCAAGGACCTGGCCAAGTACATCGCCCATAAAGGCTCGATCACCGTCGACGGCACCAGCCTGACCGTGAACGCGGTCGATGGCGCCGAGTTCCTGCTGACCATCATTCCGCACACCCTGAGCGAAACCATCATGGCGTCGTACCAGCCTGGCCGCCGGGTGAACCTGGAAGTGGATTTGCTGGCCCGTTACCTGGAGCGCCTGTTGCTGGGCGACAAGGCCGCAGAGCCTACAAAATCCGGAAACATCACTGAAAGCTTTCTGGCCGCCAACGGCTACCTCAAATCCTGACTCAAGGGGGTGCCTTGTGGCGCTCAATAGCATCGAAGAACTGGTTGAAGACATCCGCCAAGGCAAGATGGTCATCCTCATGGATGACGAAGACCGCGAGAACGAAGGCGACCTGATCATGGCCGCCGAGTGCTGCAAGCCCGAGCACATCAACTTCATGGCCAAGCACGCCCGTGGCCTGATCTGCATGCCGATGAGCCGCGAGCGCTGCGAGCTGCTCAAGCTGCCGTTGATGGCACCGCGCAACGGCTCCGGTTTCGGCACCAAGTTCACCGTGTCCATCGAAGCCGCCACCGGCGTGACCACCGGCATTTCCGCCGCCGACCGTGCGCGCACCGTGCAGGCTGCTGCCGCCCGTGATGCCAAGGCTGAAGACATCGTCAGCCCGGGTCACATCTTCCCGCTGATGGCCCAGGCTGGTGGCACCCTGGCCCGCGCCGGTCACACCGAAGCGGCCTGCGACCTGGCGCGCATGGCCGGTTTCGAACCGAGCGGCGTGATCTGCGAAGTGATGAACGACGACGGCACCATGTCCCGTCGCGCCGAGCTGGAAGCTTTTGCCGCCGAACACGACATCAAGATCGGCACCATCGCCGACCTGATTCACTACCGGATGATCCACGAACGTACCGTTCAGCGGATTGCCGAGCAGCCACTGGACAGCGAACTGGGCCAATTCAACCTGGTGACCTATCGTGACTCGGTGGAAGGCGACGTGCACATGGCACTGACCCTGGGCAATGTCTGCGCCGAAGAGCCGACCCTGGTTCGCGTGCACAACATGGACCCGCTGCGCGACCTGCTGATGGTCAAGCAACCGGGCCGCTGGAGCCTGCGCGCCGCCATGGCCACGGTTGCCGAGGCCGGCAGCGGCGTGGTGTTGTTGCTCGGTCACCCGCTCGATGGCGACGTGTTGCTGGCGCATATCCGCGAAACCGCCGATCACGCAGCGGTGAAAAAACCGACCACCTACAGCACTGTGGGTGCCGGTTCGCAGATTCTGCGGGACCTGGGCGTGCGCAAAATGCGCCTGATGTCGGCACCGATGAAATTTAATGCGATATCCGGTTTCGATCTGGAAGTTGTAGAATACGTGCCCTCCGAATAATGACCGGTTGTTTCCGGCCCTGAATTCGCGGCAAATAAATCACTGAGGGGCGCGTAGAAGACGCGTCCCGGCTCTTTAAGAGATCTAACGAATGACCCTGAAGACCATCGAAGGTACCTTCATCGCCCCTAAAGGCCGCTACGCTCTGGTAGTGGGCCGTTTCAACAGCTTCGTCGTTGAAAGCCTGGTCAGCGGTGCAGTTGATGCCCTGGTTCGCCACGGCGTAAGCGAAAGCGACATCACCATCATCCGCGCACCTGGCGCCTTCGAAATTCCGCTGGTTGCACAGAAAGTCGCTCAAAAGGGCGAGTTCGCGGCAATCATCGCCCTGGGCGCAGTCATTCGTGGCGGCACTCCGCATTTCGAATACGTGGCTGGCGAATGCACCAAGGGTCTGGCCCAGGTGTCCATGGAGTTCGGTGTACCGGTTGCATTCGGCGTGCTGACCGTTGACTCCATCGAGCAAGCCATCGAGCGTTCCGGCACCAAGGCCGGCAACAAAGGTGCTGAAGCTGCCCTGTCCGCTCTGGAAATGGTCAGCCTGCTGGCGCAGTTGGAGGCCAAGTGATTAGCGACGATAGCGATCGTTTCAACCCGCGCGATCCAAAGCCTGCGGATGCCGGCAAGCCATCGAAAAGCGCCAAGCGCCGCGAAGCCCGTCAGCTCGCGACTCAGGCGCTGTACCAATGGCACATGGCCAAGCAGTCGCTGAACGAGATCGAAGCGCAGTTCCGGGTCGATAACGATTTCAGCGATGTCGACGGCGCGTATTTCCGCGAAATCCTGCACGGGGTTCCGCAGTTCAAGACCGAAATCGACACTGCACTCAAGCCATGCCTGGACTTGACCATCGAAGAGCTGGACCCGGTTGAACTGGCGGTTCTGCGCCTGTCCACCTGGGAGCTGCTCAAGCGCGTCGATGTGCCGTACCGCGTTGTGATCAACGAAGGTATCGAACTGGCCAAGGTCTTCGGTTCCACCGATGGCCACAAGTTCGTCAACGGTGTGCTCGACAAGCTGGCCCCGCGTCTGCGTGAAGCTGAAGTGAAGGCGTTCAAGCGCTGACCGGCGCTTGAGTTGCTGCCAATGGGCGAGTTTGAGCTGATCCGCAATTTCTTTGCCGCCGCGCCTTGTGCGCAAGGCGGCGAAGGCGTTGCCCTCGGGATCGGCGATGACTGCGCCTTGCTGGCTGTTCCTCCCGGGGAACAGTTGGCGATTTCTACCGATACGCTGGTGGCCGGCGTGCATTTCGCCGATCCCTGCGATCCCTTTCTGCTCGGTCAGCGTTCGCTGGCCGTGGCCGTCAGCGACCTGGCTGCCATGGGCGCCACTCCGGTTGCCTTTACCCTTGCCCTGACCTTGCCGACGGTAACCGCCGATTGGCTGCATGCTTTTGCCCGTGGTTTGAACCAGATGGCGCAAAGCTGCGGCGTGGCGCTGGTGGGCGGTGATACGACCCGTGGGCCGCTGAGCCTGACCATGACCGTGTTCGGGCGTGTACCGGGCGGTCTGGCGTTGACCCGCAGCGGTGCACAACCGGGTGATCTGCTGTGTGTCGGTGGCGACCTGGGCAATGCCGCCGGCGCCTTGCCATTGGTGCTTGGCCAGTGCACGGCCGACGCGAGCATTGCCGGGCCGTTGCTGGCGCATTACTGGTCGCCGCAACCGCAGCTCGGATTGGGGCAGGCGCTGCGGGGCAGGGCCACTTCGGCAATGGATATCTCCGACGGTCTACTCGCGGATTGCGGGCATATCGCGCTGGCCTCGAAGGTCGGTATCGAAGTCGAGCAGGAGCGTTTACCGCTGTCGCAAAGCCTGGTCGACTTTCTCGGTCAAGCGGATGCACAGGTGGCGGCCCTGAGCGGAGGCGACGACTACGTCCTGGTTTTCACCTTACCGTCCGTCGAGTTACCACTATTGCTGGCCGACGGCTGGCCGATCCATGTGATTGGGCAGGTGGTGACGGGGCAGGGCGTGAGGCTGCTGGACGCCGATGGCCAAGACATCACCCCGCAAACCCGGGGCTATCAACATTTTCGGGAGTCACTGTGACAGATCATCCCAAACAGGTCCCGGCGGAATTCGTACCGCCGTCGGTCTGGCGTAATCCGTGGCATTTCCTGGCGTTCGGCTTCGGCTCGGGCACCTTGCCAAAGGCGCCCGGCACTTGGGGGTCGTTAGTTGCACTGCCGTTTATTCCGTTGTGGCAGATGCTGCCCGACTGGGGTTACTGGCTGATGCTCGGCATCACCATGCTGTTCGGCTTCTGGCTGTGCGGCAAAGTGGCCGACGATTTACGGGTACACGACCATGAAGGCATCGTCTGGGACGAAATGGTCGGCATGTGGATCACCCTGTGGCTGGTGCCGGAAGGTTGGCAATGGTTGCTCGCGGGCTTCTTGATGTTCCGCTTCTTCGACATCCTCAAGCCGTGGCCGATTCGCTGGATTGACCGGCACGTACACGGTGGCGTCGGCATCATGCTGGATGATGTGCTGGCTGGGGTGTTTGCCTGGTTGGGGATGCAGGGACTGGTGTGGTTTTTCGCCTGACCGGAGAGGTTATGAGGCGTAAATCGGGAGAACTGGGGATGGCTCGACGCGGGTTGATGGTGCTGGTGTTCGCCTTGTTTTGCTCACTCGTCCAGGCGGGTGAGGTCGCGACGACGCCGTCCGTGATCCGTCTGGCCAGCGAAGACTGGGAAGACTACACCGCGGCTGACGGTCATGGGTTGGGTTGGGACGTGCTACGGCAAGTGTTTGAGCCGGCGGGCGTCAAGCTAGACATTCGCACCGGGCCCTACTTGCGCTCCCTGGGTCTGGCCGAACGGGGTGAGGTCGATGCCTGCGTCGGTTCCTATCGTGACCAATCCGAGGACGTGCTTTATCCCCATTGGCGCTTCGACACTGATCACATCTATGCCTTGGGCCTGGCCAGCAGCCCGGTACCTACCCCGGAAACACTGGGCAATTATCGGCTGGCCTGGGTCCGCGGCTACGATTACCAGCATTACTTGCCCAATGTGCGCCACTTCGACGAAGTGATACGGCGTACCGGCATCGTGTCGATGCTGACCCACAACCGCGTCGACTTCTATATCGATGCCCTGACCGAAGTCGATTACGTCCTCAACCGCGCCAAGGATCCGTCCCAGCTGCGGCGCACCCATATCGCAGAGTTGCCGCTGTATCTGTGTTTCGCCAAGACCGCAAAGGCCCGGAGCCTGATGGCTTTGTTCGATCAGCGCATGGAGCAACTGGTGAAAAACGGCGAGCTGAAACCCATTTTCGAGCGCTGGAAACAGCCTTATCCGTTTGATTCGAACTGACCCGGTTCTTACGGCTGATGATGTACCCATTGTGGGAGCGGGCTTGCTCGCGAAAGCGGTGGGTCATGCAACATTGATGTCGACGGACACACCGCCTTCGCGAGCAAGCCCGCTCCCACATTGATTGCAGTGCGGCGTATATCAAACATTTTGATAGTTATCGCCGATAATTCAGCCTAAGCGTCCTCCGGAACCTGCTGTTACAATGCCGGCTCTGCGAATCTTCAGACTTTTAGATCAGGAGCACACCGGTGCCTGTCGTTTTTGTCGCCGCTTCCAAGCTGCCAACGCCTTTTGCGCAATTCACCATGCACGGCTTTCTCGATGAGGCCACCGGCCGCGAGCACGTTGTGCTGAGCCTGGGTGAGTTCGCCGACGGTGCCCCGGTACTCGGCCGGTTGCACTCCGAATGCCTGACGGGCGATGCCTTGTTCAGCCAGCGTTGCGACTGCGGCTCGCAACTGGAGGCCGCCTTGCAGGCCATCGCCCGCGAAGGTCGTGGTGTTTTGCTCTACCTGCGTCAGGAAGGCCGGGGCATTGGCCTGCTGAACAAGATCCGCGCCTATGAGCTGCAGGACGGTGGCGCCGATACCGTTGAAGCCAACGAGCGCCTGGGTTTTGCCGCCGATCAGCGTGACTATGCCATGTGCCTGCCAATGCTGGAGCACCTGGGCGTGAAGTCACTGCGCCTGATGACCAACAACCCGCGCAAGGTCAAAGCCCTGACCGACATGGGGATCGCGGTCGCCGAGCGCGTGCCGCTGCACACCGGCCACAACCCGCATAACCGACTCTATCTGGCGACCAAGGCCAGCAAGCTCGACCACATGATGGGCAATGAGCATCAGGGCGAGGTAGACCGGGCGTGACCCGCGGTCAGGTGCGGCGGCGACTGTCCGTCAACTGGTGGCAATACCTGGCACTGGCCTTGTTGCCGCTGTTTTTGATCAACGCGGTGTTCGGCCAGACCGAAGCCATCCTGCCGGTGCTGGCGATGCCGTTGTTCATCGCCGGTGTAGCCTCGATGTTTGTCAGCCTGAAGTTTTTCGGCGCCTACAAACACGCGCTGATCGCCACCCAGAAAGCCCTCGATACCCCTGAAGAACCGGCCGCCTGGGTCAGTCTTGCAGCCAAGCGTCGCACGGCATTCCTTGCCGCCGGTCTGCCGGCCTGGATCGCTGCCCTGGCAGTGTTCGTCGGTCTCGAAGCGGTGCCGCTGATGCTGCTGGCGCTGTCGACCGTCGTGCTGTTCTACCTCTACCGTATTCCGCGTCAACTCGGTTGATGCGTGCGGTCTGGCTGGCGCTGTTGCTGCTGGCCGCCAGCGGCTCGGCAGTCGCGGTCGAGCGGGTTGTCAGCCTTGCGCCATCGCTCTCTGAAATTGTCGTTGAACTGGGTTCCGCCGACCTCCTGGCCGGTGTGCTGGACGCCGGTGAACGCCCCGCCGAACTCAAGAACCTGCCGTCCGTTGGCCGCTATGGCCAGTTGGACATGGAGCGCCTGCTCAGCCTGAAACCCGATCTGTTGCTGCTATGGCCCGGCAGCGTCGGCCCGGCCCAGCGTGATCAGCTCGAGCGCCTGAATATTCCCACTTTCGTCGCCGAACCCCACAGCCTGGACCAGCTCGCCGCGCAGATCGAGGCCATTGCCGCTCAGCTCGGTCGGCCTGAACGCGGAATTTCATTGGCCACCGATTTACGTCGGCGGCTGGATGAATTGCGCCAACGCTATCGGCGGGATCAGCCATTACGGGTGTTCTATCAGGTGTGGGATCGACCGCTGTACACCGTCGGCGGCGAACAGATCATCAGCGATGCGCTGGAAGTCTGCGGCGCACACAACGTGTTTGCCGACCTGAGGCTGCCAGCACCGCAAGTCAGTGTGGAGGCCGTGTTGCAGCGTAATCCCGAGGTGATTCTGGCCAGCGATCAGGCGCAACTTGATGCGTGGAAAGCCTGGCCACAGGTGGCGGCGGTAACACAAGGGCAATTGCGCCTGGTCACGGACAAGGGGTTGGAACGGCCGAGTGGGCAGATGATCGAGGCGACTGCAAAGCTTTGTCATTTGATTGCGCCAGACCGCTGAGGCCGAGGTGCCTTCATCGCGAGCAAGCCCGCTCCCACAGGATCGCGCTAAACCTGTGGGAGCGGGCTTGCTCGCGAAGAGGTCGGCCCAGACAGTACAAGGTCCGGATCAGATCTCCGGCGTCCACGTCACCCCGAACATCCACGCCCGACCTTCCTCGCGGTTACCTTGGTAGCTGTACAACGCCCGGCTGTAACCGTTGTCCAGCAGGTTATCGACCTTCAGTTGCAGCCTGATTTCACGATGTGTCGCGATCCCGCGGGTCGATGATCGCCACGCCAAGGTTGCTCTGCCAGCCAGACAATTCCTGCTTCAATACCGCTTCAAAACCGTTGATCCGCGCCGAGGCAACGTTCTCTGGGCGCGAGTTGCTGCCGAAGATAATCGCGTCTTCAAGGTCGGTGCGATACAGCGAAGCCTCCAGACGACTGCTCTCGGTCAACTGGCTGCGCCATTGCAGTTCATAGCTTTTCGAGGTTTCAGGCTTCAGGTCCGGGTTGCTGAAGTCGGGGTAGTACAGATCGTTGAACGTCGGCGCGCGGAAGCCTTCGCTGTAGGTCAGCAGCTGGCCAGCCGGCAGCAGAGCCAGCGTCAGGGCCAGGGGGGAGAGTTTCATTGGCAGTCCGTTGGTGCTTCGTGGCGCACACAAATCAAATGTGGGAGCGGGCTTGCTCGCGAAGGCGGAGTATCAGTCAACTTTCCGGTTGAATGATCCGACGCTTTCGCGAGCAAGCCCGCTCCCACAGGGTATTGCGATTAAATGTTAAGTAGTTGCAGGCGCTCGCGGATCGAAGCCTCGATCCCGGCTTCATCCAGCCCACACTCGGCCAGCATTTGCGCAGGCTTGGCGTGTTCGACGTAAATGTCCGGCAAGCCCAGGTGCAGCATCGACTTGAGGATGTTTTCCCGGGCGAGGAATTCGCTGACTGCGCCACCGGCACCGCCCATGATCGCGTTTTCTTCGACGGTCACCAGTAGCTCGTGGCTACCGGCGATTTCGCGAACCAGCTCTTCATCCAGCGGCTTGACGAAACGCATGTCGACCACCGTCGCATCCAGCGTTTCGGCGACTTTCAGGGCTTCGGCCAGTTGCACGCCGAACACCAGCAGGGCGACTTTGCTGCCCTGGCGGCGAATCACACCCTTGCCGATCTCGATCGGTTCGAGGTCTTTCTCGATGGTCGCGTTCGGGCCATTGCCGCGTGGATAACGCACAGCCGCCGGGCCTTCGTACAGGTGACCGGTGGTGAGCATTTTGCGCAGCTCGTTTTCATCGCTCGGGGTCATCACCAGCATGCCCGGGATGCAACGCAGGAACGACAGGTCGAAGCTGCCCGCATGGGTCGGACCGTCTTCGCCCACCAGACCGGCGCGGTCGATGGCGAACAGTACGTCGAGATTCTGCACGGCGACGTCATGTACCAACTGGTCGTAGCCGCGCTGCAGGAAGGTCGAATAGATGGCCACTACCGGTTTGGCGCCTTCGCAGGCCATGCCGGCCGCGAGGGTGACGGCGTGCTGCTCGGCAATGGCCACGTCGAAATAGCGCAGCGGGAAACGTTCGCTGAACGCGACCAGGTCTGAGCCTTCCTTCATCGCCGGGGTAATCCCGACCAGGCGCGGATCGGCAGCCGCCATGTCGCACAACCATTCGCCGAACACACCGGAGTATTTCGGCCCGCTGGCCTTTTTCGGCGCAGCGGCCGGGGCGTCCAGCGGTTCGAGTTTGGTGATGGCGTGGTAACCGATCGGGTCGACTTCCGCCGGGGCGAAGCCTTTGCCTTTCTTGGTGACGACGTGCAGGAACTGCGGGCCTTTCAGATCGCGCATGTTGCGCAGGGTGGCGATCAGGGTCGGCAGGTCGTGGCCATCGATGGGGCCAATGTAGTTCCAGCCCAGCTCTTCGAACAGCGTGCCGGGAACCAGCATGCCTTTGGCATATTCTTCGGTCCGGCGAGCGATTTCCCAGGCACCGGGCAGGCGCGACAGCACTTTCTTGCTGCCTTCGCGCATGCTCGCGTAGGTGCGGCTGGAAAGGATTTTCGCCAGATAGTTCGACAAGCCGCCGACGTTGCGCGAGATCGACATGTCGTTGTCGTTGAGGATCACCAGCATGTTGGCGTCCACTTCCGGCGCATGGTTCAGCGCCTCGAACGCCATGCCCGCGGTCAGCGCGCCGTCGCCGATCACCGCAATGGCCTTGCGATCACTGTTCTGCAGGCGGGCGGCGATCGCCATGCCCAGCGCCGCACTGATCGACGTGCTGGAGTGACCGACGCCAAAGGTGTCGTACTCGCTCTCGGAGCGGCGCGGGAAGGCCGCGACGCCGTCCTTTTGGCGCAGGGTGCCCATGCGCTCGCGACGACCGGTGAGGATCTTGTGCGGATAAGCCTGATGACCCACGTCCCACACCAACCGGTCGTCCGGGGTGTCGAAGACGTAATGCAGCGCGATGGTCAGCTCGATCACACCCAGGCCGGCACCGAAATGCCCACCGGTCTGGCCGACCGTGTAGAGCAATTCCAGGCGCAACTCATCGGCCAGGGTTTCCAGCTCGGCTTCGCCTAACCGGCGCAGGCCGTCCGGCGTGTTCGCGCGGTCGAGCAGGGGCGTGGTTGGGCGTTTGCGGGGAATCTCATGAAACGTCGTGGGCATCAGGCGAATCGTTATAGGTATAAAAGATGCGGCAGTTTACCTGATGCTTCGTCCCCTGCCCACGCGTTGGTTTTTTTTGGCGGATACGCCGTCAACTGCGGCGATCGACGATATACCGGGCCAGATCACGCAACGGCTCGGCCGCCGCGTCAAACGGTCGCAGTGCATGCAGGGCCTGGTCGCGCAACTCCAGGGCATAGGCCTTGGCGGCGTCGAGGCCGAGCAGGGCCGGGTAGGTCGGTTTGTCCCGGGCAATGTCGGCGCCCTGGCGTTTGCCGAGGGTTTCGGTATCGCTTTCGACGTCGAGAATGTCGTCCTGGACCTGGAATGCCAGGCCGATGGCCTGTGCATAAGTCTGCAGGGACTTGAGTTCGTCCTTCTCGGCACGGCCGCTGGCCAATGCGCCGAGTTTAACGCTGACCTCGATCAACGCGCCGGTCTTGTGCCGATGCATGTATTCCAGGGCTTTCTGGTCGAGCTTCAGGCCGACCGAACCGAGGTCGATGGCCTGACCGCCGACCATGCCCGCCGGGCCTGCCGCCAGTGCCAGGGCGCTGACCATTTGCAGGCGGATTTCGGCCTCCGAAGTGCTCAGGCGTGGGTCGAGCAGGGCGCTGAAGGCCAGGCTCTGCAAGCCGTCGCCGGCGAGGATCGCGCAGGCTTCATCGAATTTCTTGTGGGTGGTTGGCTGGCCGCGACGCAGATCGTCATCGTCCATGGCCGGCAAGTCGTCATGCACCAGCGAGTAGGCGTGGATCAGTTCCACCGCACAGGCCGCGCCGTTGGCTTGCTCGGGTTTGCCGCCCAACGCTTCGCACGCGGCGTAGGCCAACAGTGGGCGCACGCGTTTGCCGCCATTCATTACGCTGTAGCGCATGGCCTCGTACAGCCGCGCCAGCTCTGGGCTCGGTGCCGTGAACAGGGTTTCCAGGGCCGCATTGACGCGGGCCTGGCTGGTTGCCGAGTACGCTGCAATCATTCTGGCTGATCCGCGTCGAAGGGTTCCTCGGCCAACTCGCCATCACGCTCGAGCAGCACCTGAACCTTTTGTTCGGCCTGGGCCAGCGCCGCCTGGCAATCGCGGGTCAGACCGATGCCTTGCTCGAAAGCGGCCAGCGAGTCTTCCAGCGACAATTCGCCATTCTCCAGACGCTCCACCAGCGTTTGCAGGTCGGCGAGGGACTGTTCGAAATCCAGTGCAGCTTTTTTGCGGGCCATGGCGGCGATTTCCGGTTGACGTTAAACCGGCGCGACACTAGCAGATAGGGGGTTCATGGGCAAATGAGCGGGGTGATTGGAGCTGTGATTTGCGGCGAGCCACAAAGTTAGTGGTCCTCAAGTGTACTGAGGACTATTCGGCTCACTTTATGAGCCGAATAACATCGCTATTCGGCTCACCGTTCCCGCTTCCGTGATTCTCACCGCAATTTCAGAGCCATCCGATTGTTAAAAAATAACCAACTGGCTAACCTTCGCGCCATCTACGACCCAACGATCACGGGTCTTTCAGACGAAACGCAGTATCCACATCTGTAACGCGCCGAGGATCAGGCGCAAGGTTTCGTCATGCATGGCAGGAGGCGTCACATGCGCTCGTTTCTTTTGCTGCTGGTCGGGTTGGCTATCGCGCCGGTGATTCTGGCCGCGCCGGGTGCCGAGTTGTCGGAGCCGGTGGGTGGCTGGCGTTACAACGGTTTGCCGGACCGCAGTGAAACCCCGCAAGTCGCCTATCCCACGCCGCCGATTGACCGAGGCGTACAGCGCAATCGCACGATGATCGAAGGCGAGCTCAAGGCCCTCGGCACTCAACGCGGACCGCACACCTTGGCGGTCAACGGCAATCCGCTGAACCTCTACACCGATGAGCAAGGGCGCTTCGCCCGGCCGTATGCGTTTGGTGCCGGCTCCAACAGCGTCGAAATCCGCAGCGCCGAAGGTCAGTCCCTCAAGCGTGTGCAATTCTATGAAGCCAACAACCTGCGCACACCGGCAAGGATTCGCGTGGTGCTGGGTTGGGACGATCCGAAGGCCGAACTCGACCTGCACATCATCACGCCGGACGGCCAGCATGCCTTCTGGGCGCACTCGGCCTTGACCAACGGTGGCGGCCTCGACCCTGACGGCGTCGATGGCCCGGGTCCGGAAATGTTCACCATGACCGCACCGCTGCACGGCACCTATCTGGTTTACGTGAACTATTGGGGCAACTTCGGCAGCGGCGGCTATAACTTCGATGAGACCGGCAACCAGAATGAGGTGATTACCTCGCAGATCAACCTGGTGCTCAACGAAAACACCGTCGATGAAAAGCGCGAAACGTTCATCGTGCCCCTGCGCGCAATCGGCGACCTGCTGCTGGTCAAGACTTTCAACTACTAAGCATCCCCGCTCCACGGATGAACATCGGGTTTTGTGAACATGAGTGAAAACACCGTTTCCCCGGCCGCCAACGCACCCGTGGCCAAACCTTCCCGGCGTTGGCCGGCGCTGCTGGCCGGGTTGTGTCTGGTGGCGGGTGTGGCGGGTGGCCTGGGGTGGTTCATGCATAAGTCCAGGGCCCCCGTCATCGTGCTGGCCAGCGACAAGCTCGGGATGAGCCGGCCCGATGGCCTGCTGGAAACCCGTTCCCTGAGCCAATTGCCCAAGGACCTGCTGGCAGTGCCGTTCCTCAAGGAAACCCTGACCGAAGATTTCGTCTTCTATTACGAAACCCACGCCGATCGCCTGGGTTTGATCGGCAGTCTGCGGCGGATCATCTACGAACATGACCTGAAGTGGCAGGACACCCTGATCGAGCAACTGTTCGATCAGCCTGCCGACGTAGCGTTGTGGCGCGGGGCGGATGGGCGGCTCAAGGATTTCCTGCTGGTGATGGATCGCGGCGGGTTGGCCAAGGTGCTGGAACCGCTGGCCAAAGTGGCGCTGGACGACTCGCAATTGAGCAAAGTCGCTGACGTGAAAGTCGGTACCGACGACGTGACGCTCTATCAACTCAGTTACAACGCGAGCAAGGCGCTGCTGTTTGCGTCCCATGGCGACAAACTGGTGGTGCTGTCCAATCCGGCGAAACTCTACGACCCGCAAAGTGGTGCTGCACAGGAAAGCGGCAGCGTTTCGACCCAAGCCATCGCAGCCCTGCTCAATGGCGACCAACTGTTCCCCGAAGCCTTCGGCCTGCCACCGCGTGTGCCGCAGGTGAAGCAACGCCTGTCGGTGAACGCCAGTGTGCTGGCCATGGGGTACCAGCGTTTCATTCCGAACTTTGTCGGTCTGCGCTTTGACATGGACGACACGGGCTGGCGCAGCTTTCTGGCCATGGATGAACTGGAAAATCAGCCGGACTTCGATTTCAAACCGATCTGGCAAGCCATGCCCATGGGGGCCAGCGCTTGCGTGGCGTTGCCGCTGGCTGCCGAACAACAGAAACCGCTGCTGGTGAAACTCGGTGCCGAAGAGAAGGTGGCCCAGGCGCTGACGGAGCACATGGCTGGCGCGGCGGGCCTGTGCTGGTATGCCGATTCGCGGTTGTACACACCCTTGCTGGTGGCCAGCCTCAACGATGACGACAGCGGCAAACTCGATGGGGATTTGGGCAACCTGTTCGGCTCGATGGTCGGCGCCTACGAGAACAACGTCGAAGACGGTGCCTTCCCGGTGGTGGAAAAACAGGAAGGCCGAAGCCACCAGTGGCAACGTCAGGTCAGTTCCAGTTTCGGTCCCTATGCGGCCAAGGAGGCTGTAGACCCTGACGCCATCAGCGGCAAGGCGTTCATGAAAGTCAGCCTGGCGCGCCATGGTTCAACGCTGCTGTTTTCCCTCGACGACAAGCTGGTGGACAAGGCCCTCGGCACCCTCGATAAACGCTTCCCGCCGATGGCCGACGTGGTGCCCAAAGACCTGTTGATGCCGGTCTATTTCGGCCCGGACTCCATGGCGCAACTGATGCAGCAGGAAACCCTCGACAGCCTGCCCCAGGACATGGAACCGGTGTTCTACAACGCTGCGCAAACCTACCTGATCCCGAAACTTCGCAAGCTCGGCGGCTACGGCAAATATGCCCTGACCTTGCCCGAAGGCAGCGAGCCCGACGGCCACTGGCAGTGGCTGCCGCTGGAGTGGAAAGCGCTGTGACAGCATTGATCCGCAGTCTCGGCCTGTTGGCGTTGTTGCTGAGCACGGGCGCCCGCGCTGTCGAGACACCGCCGCTCGACCCGCAGCAATCCCAGGTGTTCCGCGCCTGGTTCGTGCGCATCGCCCAGGAACAATTGAGCCAGGGCCCGAGCCCGCGCTGGTATCAGCAGGATTGCGCCGGACTGGTGCGCTTCGCCGCCAATGAAGCGCTGAAAGTCCATGACGACAAATGGCTGCGCAGCAATGGCCTGTCCAATCGTTACCTGCCGCCGGAGCTGCCGTTGAGCGATGCCCAGCGCGGTCTTGCCCAGCAGTGGCAACAGGGCGGCGGCAAGGTCGGGCCCTACGTCAATGCGATCAAATTGATCCAGTTCAACAGCCACCTGGTCAGCCGCGATGTGTCACAGGCGCGACCGGGCGACCTGATGTTTTTCGATCAGGGCGACGACCAGCACCTGATGATCTGGATGGGCCGCTACATCGCCTATCACACCGGCACCACCACACCCACCGACAACGGCATGCGTTCGGCAAGCCTGCAGCAACTCATGACATGGAAGGACACCCGATGGATACCCGACGCAGCCAACCCCAACTTCATCGGCGTCTATCGACTGAATTTTCTCTCCCAATGACCGGTGTCCGCATGCTGCGTTTTCTGTCTTTGATGTTGGTATTGGTGTTGCCTTTCTCGGCGGTCAACGCCGAAGATTCGGTCCCGTCCAGCGGCTATGCGCCAGTGGCCGGCGAGAGTTTTTTCCTGCTGGCCGACAGCAGTTTTGCCAGCGATGAACAGGCGATGGTGCGCCTCGAAGCACCGGGTCGCGACTATCGCCGGTTTCGCATGGAACCCTACGGCGGCGCCGATATCCGGGTGTATCGCATCGACAAACCGCTGGATTTCCTCAAGCGCCAGAAGAACCTGCATCGGGTGGTCAGCGATGGTCAGTTCAAGGGTGAAGGCCTGTCCAACACCCTCGCGTACCTGTGGGACAACTGGTATCGCAAATCCCGTCGGGTGATGCAGCGGGCGTTTTCCTACGAGTCGCGTAAACAAGTCACCGAGGAAGTGCCGGAACTGAAGATGGGCAATGCGATGGCCGCGCCAACGCCCTACGATGCGCAGCCGCAATTCGCGCTGATACCGGGTCTGCCGGTGGTCAGCCAGTTCCGTTATCCGTTGTGGCAGGCCAAGCCGATCCAGCCACCGACAGGGGTGAATCTGGCCGGGTCTTCCAGCGAGTTCGTCAGCGTTGCGCCGGGCAACGTGTACATCCCGTTGGGCAATCTCAAACCGGGTCTTTATCTGGTGGAAGCACTGATCGGCAAGTACCGCGCGACCACCATGGTGTTCGTCTCCAACACCGTGGCGGTGAGCAAGATTGCCGGTGACGAATTGCTGGTGTGGGCTGCACGCAAACACGAAGGCAGCCCGGTGCCGAAGGTCAATGTGTTGTGGACCGATGGCCTCGGCGTAATGAGTAGCGGCGCCACGGATAGCGACGGCTTGCTGCGCCTGAAACACGTCAGCCCCGAGCGTTCGTTCGTGATCGGCGAGGACGAAGAGGGCGGAGTGTTCGTCTCGGAAAACTTCTACTACGACAGCGAAATCTACGACACCAAACTCTATGCCTTCACCGATCGGCCGCTGTATCGGCCGGGGGATTGGGTGTCGCTGAAAATCGTCGGACGCGAATTCAAGAATGCCCGGGACTCGGTGCAGCCAAGCGCTGCCGACGTCAACGTGACTGTGCTGGATGCGACTGGCACGGCACTGCAATCCCTTAATCTGAAACTCGACTCAAAGGCCGGCACCCAAGGCCGGTTCCAGTTGCCGGACAACGCCGTGGCCGGTGGTTATGAACTGCGTTTCAACTACAAGGAGCAGGCTTACAGCAGCGCCTTCCGCGTCGCCGAATACATCAAGCCGCACTTCGAAATTTCGCTCAATCTGGCCAGGCAGGATTACCGCACGGGCGAGCCGGTCAAGGGTAATCTGGTGCTGCTGTACCCGGACGGCAAACCGGTGGCCAATGCGAAATTGAGCCTGAGCCTGCGCGCCCAACAGCTGTCGATGGTCGACAACGAACTGCAATACCTCGGGCAATTCCCGGTGGAGCTGACCAGTACCGAACTGACCACCGACGCCAAGGGCAGCGCGTCCCTCGAATTGCCGGCCGCCGACAAACCGAGTCGCTACATGCTCACCGTGTTCGCCAGCGACGGCGCGGCGTATCGCGTGAAAACCACCAAGGAAATCCTTATCGACCGCGGTGCGGCGAATTTCCGTTTGAGCGCGCCCCGGCGCTTCAGCGCGGTGGGTGAAAAGGTTGCGTTCAGCTACGCCCGCGAAGGCGAGCAGGCCGACGTCGTTACGCCAGGCAGCTACGGCTGGGTACGTCTGGAAGACCAGAGCACCGGCGAAGGCAAACTCACGGCAACCGACAAAAGCTTCACACTGGCCTTCGACCGGCCGGGCACCTACAACCTGACGCTCAAGGATGACCACGGTCGCGTGGTCGGCGCCACTGGGCATTCGGTCACCGGTGAAGGTGTCAAAGCCGTACCCGGCACCGTGGAAATCGTCCTCGACAAGCCCGAATACATCGCAGGCGATGAAGCGCTGGCGCTGATCACTTTCCCGGAACCCGTGAGCGATGCGCTGCTATCTCTGGAGCGCGACAAGGTCGAAACCACCGCGTTACTTTCCAGAGGCGGCGACTGGCTGAAGATGGAAAAACTCAGCGATACCCAATACCGCGCGCGCATTCCGGTGAAGGACGGTTTCGCGCCGAACCTGACCTTCTCGGTGCTGTACACCAAGGGCGGCCAGTACAGTTTCCAGAACGCCGGCATCAAGGTGATCACGCCACAGATCGACGTGGCCATCGTCACCGATAAAGAAGCCTACCAGCCGGGTGAAACCGTCTCGGTGGACCTGAGTACCCGGTTCGCCGGCAAGCCGATTCCCGCGCATCTGACGGTCAGCGTGGTCGATGAAATGGTCTACGCCTTGCAACCTGAGGTCGCGCCGAGCATCGACCAGTTCTTCTATCACCCGCGACGCAACAATGTGCGCACCAGCGCCAGTTTGTCGTTCATCAGTTATGACGTTGCCTTGCCGGGCAGCCCTGGTGCACCAGGCAAAGCCAATCGCAGCGAGCGCGGCGTGAAAGTGCTGGAGCGGCCGCGTCGCGAGGATGTCGACACGGCTGCCTGGCAACCTGAATTGCTGACTGACGCCAACGGCAAAACCCGTTTCACCTTCAAGATGCCCGACTCCCTGACCCGCTGGCGCATCACCGCCAGGGCCATCGCCGATGACGGTCAGGTCGGGCAGAAGAAGCAATTCGTGCGCTCGGAAAAACCGCTGTACCTGAAGTGGAGCGGCCCGACCCGATTCCGCGCTCGCGACAAACCGGACCTCGGTGTGTTCGCCTTCAGTCAGGCCGAGAAACCGGTCAAGGCCGAACTGGTGACCCGTTACGCCGGCAACGAACAGCGCGTGCCTGTGACCCTGAACAGCGGCATCAACTACATTCCGTTGCCAACCATTGAACTGGTCAATGGCGAGTGGAGCGCCGAGCTGGTGCAGGACGGCAAAACCGCTGACGCCCTGGCGGTGCGCCTGAGCGCGACCGGTGAAGGCTGGCAGGTGACTCAAACCCGGAGCCTTGATGTGGCTGAGGGCGATACGCCGCTGACATTGCCGACAGACGCCAGCGATATCCGCCTGCGTCTGGACGACAGTCCACAAGCGTTGTTCCGTTCTGCACTCGACGATCTGTTGAGCTACCCCTACGGCGGCGTCGAACAGACCGCCAGTCGTCTGTTGCCGTTGAGCATCGCCTACCCGACGCTGGCGGCGAATCCGCAGATCCGCGATCGCTTGCGCCTGATCATGCAAAACAGTCGCCTGCGCCTGGTGCAAATGGCCGGTCCTTCGGCGTGTTTCACTTGGTGGGGCATGGACGGCGAGCCGGATGCGTTCCTCACCGCTTACGCCTATTACGCCGACTGGCACGCCAGCCGGGTGCTGGAACTGAGCCTGCCGCCAGAGCATTGGCAGCGGGTGCTGGAGGTCTACGCCAAACAGGCGAATAACACACCGCTGTTGCAGCGGGCGCTGATTCTGTCGTTCGCCAAACAGATGCAGTTGCCGGTCAACACCTTGCTCAGTGGCTTGCTGGAAGACCTGGCGAAAGCAGGCGAGGGCGCTGCCGCGAACCTGATGGAGGACGGCGAAGACAGCCTCATCATGAGCGATCCGGATTCAGTCTTGGGGCTGGCTGCTGCACGAGTGCTGACGGCATCGCTGGCCAGGCAATCGAAGGTCGTTTTGCCGGACGCGTTCAATCGGCAACTGGCCGACGCGCAGCAACGACTGGCCGTCAGTTCCCAGCCGTTTGCCGAAGCGCTGAACCTGTCGTTGCAACCCTTCGATCAGGCTCACGCCCAGGCCTTGCTGCAACGCTTGCTGCCACAGCAATCGACACTGGAACGGGCGCTGGCGTTGATCTGGCTGCAACGCAGTATCGAGCAGGCATCGCCCACTATTGCATTGGCGCCGGGTGAAGGCTGGAAGAAACAGTACGGGGTTTCTGGCGAGATGTATTGGACGTGGCAGGGGCCTGCGCCAGTGCCGACGGTATTGACGCTGACCGGCGCGCAAGAGCGTCCGCTGCGCGCTGCGTTGAGCTACCGCAGCCAGCAGCCGGTGGTCGATCCGATGGCCGTGACCATCACCCGTCGTCTGTCGCGACTGGTGCCGGGGGATGAAGCCTTCATCTTCAAACTCGAAGCGGTCGGTAACGCGCCGCTTTCGAGCGACAACCTCTATCTCGACGAAGTGATCATCACCAGTAAAGCCGCCAGACCGTTGCGCTACGGCATGCTTGAAGTGCCGTTGCCCCCCGGCGCCGATGTCGAGCGCACCACCTGGGGCATCAAGCTCATGGGCAAGGCCGGCACCGAGCCGACGGCGCTGGAGAAGGCCCGTTTCGAACCGGGGCAAATGGCTTATGCCATTCCGGTCGATGCCTTGAGCGGCGAATTGCGTCTGCGGCATTTGGTGCGTTTCTCGCAGAAGGGGCAATTCAACTTGCCGCCGGTGCGTTTCACTCAGGTTTATGCGCCGCAGCATCAGGCACTGGAACAAAAGGCAGCCCTTGGCCAGGTCACGGTTCACTGACGTGCACAGGCTGCTGGGGTGGCTGCTGTGTTTGATTCCTGTGCTGGCAACGGCGCAGGACGAACCGCTGCGCCTGGCTTTCAACGGCGATTTGTCGTCGCTGAGCCGAACGCAGGTGATCGCCCGCGAGCCGTTGCCGCCGACGTTGCAGACGCCGCTGGGCAGTGTGTGGAAGTTGTTCGTCTACGCCTGGCTGGTCGATACCGGCGCACGTGAGCCGGCTTATGAATGTCGCGGCCAGTCGAAGGAAGAGGTTTATTGCTGCACGGCGGGCGGCAGGATCGAGCGTGATCAGGCGTTGGTGAAGTCATGCGGTTTGTATTTCGAACCCGCGCGGCTGGGCATCAGCGATGCAGGTTGGCGGGCGTATTGGCAGGCGCATCAAGCACCGCAATGGCTGCTGGATTTACCGTCGTTGCAACCGGCTACACGGGTTTCGGTGGCAGAACTGTTGAAGGTGTTGGCCGTGTTGCCGGCGCAGGATCAGGCCCGGCGTGTGCTGCTCGACGTTGTAATTAATGCCGCCGATGGCAACGTCGTCGGCGAACTCGGTAGCCGTCTGCGCGTGAAGACCTGGAGCTGGTCAGCGGATCAGGATGCCGCGTCGCGCCAAGGCGGGTTTGCCGGCTGGACGGCGGACGGTACACCGATCTGGGCCGGAGGACGGGGCACCAGTCAGCGGGTACTGCGTGATTACGCGCAGGCATTGTCTACGGTGATTTCTGTTGCATGGCCTGCGGATGCAGGGAAATGTGTAGAGGTCGGCCTGTTTTCCCGCTATCCACTCAAGCGCGTGCTGTCAGAGGGTCGTGTGGTGTCCTCCGGGGCGTTACGGGGTGACTACCGCGTCGAATTCGCCAATGGTAATGCGCTGGATATTCACAGCGACGGCGAAGTATTTCTGCTGAACGACAAGCTTGTGGCTCGTCTCGATCGCGAAGAGTACGTCGCCCGTGTGCTCCAGCGCGAAGCCAGTGCAGAACCGGTCGAGGCCGCCAAAGCCCTGGCCGTGGCCATCCGCACGTACCTGCTGCAAAACGCCACGCGCAGTGGTGACTGCCTGAGCATCGACGACAGCAGCAGCCGTCAGCGGGTCGCACCACGTCCGGCGTCGCCCGAGTCTCGCGACATTGCCGCGTGGACCGGCGACCTGATTCTGGCTGGCAGCACCGTCACCTACCATTCCGATCAACCCGGCCCGGACAAAATGTCCTGGCAGCAAGCCGTCGAACAGGCCCGTGCCGGCCAGCGCTACGACGCTATCCTGCTGCACGCCTACCCACGCGCCAGTCTCAGTCGCTGGGACAACCCGGTCGCGTCCTGCGAAGCGTTGCCCGTCGCGCAAGACTGGCTGCAGAAACAACGACGCGGCTGGCGTGCGCGGTTGGAAAGCGAGGTCGGCTACAACGAGGTCAGCACCTTCGCCGTATGCCGCCTGGCCTTCGGTCGCCCCTATGTCGACCGCGAACGCCAGCGTATCTACGTGCGCGGCGCGCAGACGCTGCAAGACCGTCTCGACCTGACCCACGAATACCTGCACCTGGCCTTCGAAGCACACCCCAACGGCCAGGATGAAACCTACATCGAAGGGCTCGCCCGCCACCTCTTGCTGGAATAGGCCATGAAACTCCGTTATCCACAGGTCTTGCTGTTTCTCCTTTCGCTGACGGCATTGCCGTGGGCGATGGCTTTGGACAGCGTCAAACTCGACACCCCTGCAGGTGGCTGGCGCACCGGCGCGGCTGAAGGCGAAGGGGAAAACTTCCGGCAGACCGTCAACTACCCGGCCTCCTCGGTGAACACCCCGACAGGGCAGGCCAACACGGCACGCATCAGCGGCCAGATCAAAGCCACAGCCAAATCCGCAGAACCCGGCCGGCTGATCGTCAACGGGGTGAGCATGCCGCTGAAAGTCGACCCGGCCGGCCGCTTCGATCGCCCGTTCTCATTCCCCAACGGCAGCAACAGTGTCGAAGTGCGCAGCCCTGATGGCCAACAACGTCATCGCACACAATTGCTCAACCGCAGCGGCGGTGCGACCCCGGCCAAATTGCGCGTATTACTGTCGTGGGACAGCGACAACACCGACCTCGACCTGCACCTGATCACCCCTGACGGCGCGCACATCTGGTACGGCGACCGCGTCGCCCCCAACGGCGCGGCGCTCGACGTCGACGTCACCACCGGCTACGGCCCGGAAATCTTCGCCATGCCCGCGCCGATCAAGGGGCAATATCTGGTCTATGTGAACTACTTCGGCGGCGGCTACAGCAGTGATGAAGAGGGGCAGGAAGACGCTGTACAAGCGCTGACCACGGCACAGGTGACGGTGATTACCGAAGAGGGCACGCCGAGCGAGAAGATGGAGACGTTTCTGGTGCCGATGCGGGCGGTGGGGGAGTTGACGTTGGTGAAGTCGTTCAGCTATCCGTGATCCTTGGCACCATACCGTAGGGGGCCGTTGAGCTTGAAAGCGAAGTCCGCCCGGCAGGGCTTCTTCCGGGGTAAAGATAGCGGTGTTTGGACGGGGTGGATTTGGCATCGGCCGTTTTGGCCTGGCAAGTGTTCTATGAGCGGGATGAAGGCTCGTCAGCGTTGTTTCATGCAGACATACATTGTGAGTGTTCCTGCGTCGATATCCGGAGTACTTGAAAGGACTCGCCCACTGACATGGAAATGCCCCGCCGTGAATGATCTCAGTAGCAATACTTCCCTCGACTCAGCTTTCAGCGAAATTACCCAACTGATTGTGACCGCGCGACATCGCGCCATGCAGGCGGTCAACACAGAGCTGATTGAACTGCACTGGCAGGTTGGAGCCTACATCAGTCGCAAAATTGAAGCGGCGGAGTGGGGTGATGGGGTGGTGGCTCAATTGGCCACTCACCTCGCTCATACTCAGCCCGGACTGCGGGGCTTTACCCGGCCTAACTTGTTTCGTATGCGTCAATTTTTCGAAGCGTACAGGCATGACGTAAAAGTCTCAGCACTGCTGAGACAATTGCCTTGGACACACAACATGATCATCCTCAACCAGAGCAAACGCCCGGAGGAACGTGAGTTTTACCTGCGCATGGCGATCCAGGAAAAATGGTCAAGCCGGGAGCTTGAGCGTCAGTTCAAGGCTGCACTGTTTGAACGCTCGGTGGTCAGCCCGGCAAAAGTATCAGCACCGCTGCGACAAATTCATCCCCAGGCCCTGGACGTGTTCAAGGACGCCTACGTGGTCGAGTTTCTGGCGTTGGAGCGTGGTCATGCAGAGACGGATTTGCATGGAGGTCTGCTGCACAAGCTCAGGGACTTTCTGATCGAACTGGGCAGGGACTTCTGCTTTGTTGGTTCGCAGTATCCCTTGCAGGTAGGTGGGCGTGACTTTGCGCTGGATCTGTTGTTTTTCCACCGTGGGCTGAACTGCCTGGTGGCGATTGAACTCAAGGTTGGGCGCTTTGAACCGGAATATTTGGGGAAGATGGATTTTTATCTTGAAGCGTTGGACCGCAATGTCCGCAAGCCGCACGAAAATCCGGCACTCGGCGTATTGTTATGTGCGTGCAAAGAGGACGAAATCGTCGAGTACGCCCTGAACCGCTCGCTGTCTCCGGCCTTGATCGCGGAGTACCACACCCAATTACCAGACAAGAAACTGTTGCAAGCCAAGTTGCAGGAGTTTTATGCGCTGAACACTGAAGAAATTGAGTGATTGTTGTCGTTGATCACTTTCTTTGAGGCATTAAAAAGCCGGCTTGTGGCCGGCTTCTCGGGGACTGGCTTGGATCATTTTTGGTAAACCGCGCCAGCCTTCAAAACGTACATCCGGATCTTGCGTCCGGCTGTGGGACTCGGCGAGAAAATCATCTGCCTTGTCGGTGCGATCTGAGCCGCGGGGCGGGTCGATGCGCAAATGTGGGGCGCAGCATACTGATTTTTTTGAAGAATTCCCAGCTTGGTGTGCGGGGTAAAGGTATTACGGTGATCTGGATCACTACAGAAATGGTACTTCCGGCCTGCGCTTGTTCAGCGTCGACCACCAGAACACCCAACCCAATACTCGGATGTTCTGTTCCTCGATTTGTGCAGCCCTGAAGATTTCGTCCGGGTGCTCGGCGCTGTTGTGGCTGCGCATGCGCAACGCGTTACCGGGGACTCGATGCAGGTATTTGATTCGTAACATGCCGTCGTGCTCGATTGCATAGATTTCGCCATCGATAATTTGCGTTAGTCCGCGATCAATGGCGAGCATTGAACCGTCTTCAATTTTCTCGGCCATGCTGTTGCCAATCATATGGGCGCAGATGGCGTCGGCGTGGTTGATTTCCAGGGAGTCGAGGTGGCTGCGGGGCAATCGGATGGATTGGCCAGGATCTTCGACGACGTGGGTTTTGTTGGAGCCTGGGGCCGTGGCGGTTTCTTTGAAAAGGGGCAATTCGACGTCGGTGGGCTCGATGACCGTGTAGACACCGCGGATGGCCTGGGCGTCGAAAGTGTTGCCAGTCTCGTCGAGCAGGCGCAGGTGTCTGGCGTCTTTCGGACCTTCACCGGTTTTCAGCCATTCACTGTTCACGGAGAGTCGCATGGCGACTTCTTCCATGCAGTGGGCGGGCACACCGCGGGTGTACCAGTTATGGACATTTTGCGGCGCCGTGTTCAAAAATTCGGCAAAACCTGATGTCGTGATGTTGGCAAGTCGAAGGAGCGCTCGAAAGCGTGGGCCGCTAGTGTTCTTTTTCATAAACACGAGTCTACGGAGGCGGAATAAGGCTTTGAATAAACGAGCTGTTCAAATTCGAGGGAAATTTAAGACTTGATGTAAGACGTAAACGGCGAAAATTAAACAAGAAAAAACCAAACCAGAGGTTCTTTAAACACAATGTTTAAGTGGTGCTTTCCAAACGCCCACAAAAAACCCCGGATCGCCCGGGGTTTTTCTTGCCGCTTGCCGCTAAAAGCTTGCAGCTGCTCTTAGCCTTTATAGGCAGCAACCGACTTGGTGATCGCTTCGCGGGCGGCGTCTGCACCGTCCCAGCCTTCAATTTTCACCCATTTGCCTTTTTCGAGATCTTTGTAGTTCGCGAAGAAGTGCTCGATCTGCTGGATCAGCAGCGCTGGCAGATCGGTGTATTCCTTCACATCGACGTACAGCTGGGACAGCTTGTCGTGTGGGACTGCGATGACTTTGGCATCGCCGCCGCCGTCGTCGGTCATGTTCAGGATGCCGACTGGACGCGCGCGGATCACCGAACCTGGAGCAACCGGGTAAGGGGTTACAACCAGCACGTCGAGGGGATCACCGTCGTCAGCCAGGGTGTTCGGGATGTAACCGTAGTTGGCCGGGTAGAACATTGGGGTGGCCATGAAACGGTCAACGAACAGGCAATCGCTGTCTTTGTCGATTTCGTATTTGATCGGCGCGTGGTTGGCCGGAATCTCGATCGCGACGTAGATGTCGTTCGGCAGGTCTTTGCCAGCCGGAATCTTGCTGTAGCTCATTGGGCGTTGCCCCCGTTAGTTGACCAAAAACACTTGGCCGGATTGGCCAAAAAGTGGCGGCGATTATAGGCATATTCCTGGATCGACGCCATGTACCAGAAGTCGTATGGCGCTCACTGGTGTGCCTGATAGACAGGGTCTTGCGCCTGAAGTTGCTTCAACCTCGCCAGCGGGTCCTGGCGATAGAACAGCTTCAACTGCTGGTACACCTGTGGATAAGCCTCGTGCAGCAAATCCGGGGCGCTGAAGAAGTATTCGCTGGTGACGGCGAAGAATTCGCCGGGGTTTTCCGCGGCGTACGGGTCGATGGCGGTTTCGGCATCGGGATTGCGGTCCAGTTGCCGGTTGAGGTCTTCGTAGGCCGCTTGCATGACGCTGGCCCATTCGCTGACCCGCATGTCAGGGTGCAGCGGCGGCAGGCCGTTGGCATCACCGTTGAGCATGTCGAGTTTGTGCGCCAGTTCGTGGATCACCAGGTTGTAGCCCTCCCAGCCACCGCTGGACATTACGCCGGGCCAGGCGAGGATGATCGGGCCTTGCTGCCAGGCCTCACCGCTGTGTTCACCGTCCCATTCGTGTTCGACGCCGCTGGCATCGCGATGGCGCTGGGGGCTGAGGAAGTCGTCGGGATAGAGAATGATTTCGTGGAAGCCCTGATACCAGTTCAGGTCGCCGAGGTGCAGCAGCGGTAGTTGCGCCTGGGCGGCGAGCAACAGGCGTTGTTCCTGATGCAGTTCGACACCGGGCAGGGCAGTCAGGTGCTTGTCTTCGAGGAACAGTACGCAGGCTTCGCGCAGCCATTGGTCTTCGGCGGCGCTGATGCCATCGAGAAAACTCAGGTGATGGCGCACCCGTTGCCACATGTCATCGGCAATCGGGTGCCTGGCCAGGATGCGCCGGCGACGCCAGGCGCTCAGGGACCACATCGTGTCAGCGCGATTCGGCTTTGGAGCTCGAACCCGCCAGGCGGTTACGCACGATGCTTATGATCATTGGCAGCAGCGACACCAGGATGATGCCGACTACCAGAAGCGACAGGTTCTTCTTGATGAACGGCACGTTGCCGAAGAAATAGCCGAGCGTCACCAGACCGCCGACCCACAGGACAGTGCCGAAGACACTGAAGGCAAAGAAACGCGGATACGGCATTTTCCCCACACCGGCGACGAATGGTGCAAAGGTGCGGATGATGGGCAGGAAACGCGCCAGGGTCACGGTTTTGCCGCCATGTTTGTCGTAGAAATCGTGGGTTTGTTGCAGGTAATCACGACGGAAGATCTTCGAGTCCGGATTGCTGAACAGTTTTTCACCCGCCGTTCGTCCAATGATGTAGTTGGTGCTATCACCCAGAATCGCCGCCAGCATCAGCAGACCGCCAAGCAGTACCGGGTCCATGCCGCCACCGGCCGCCACGGCACCGGCGATGAACAGCAGCGAGTCGCCCGGCAGGAAGGGTGTAACCACCAGGCCGGTTTCACAGAAGATCACCATAAACAGAATGGCGTAGATCCATGCCCCGTAGTTGGTTACAAGCATGTCGAGGTAGACGTCGAGATGCAGGACAATGTCGATTGGGTTGAAATCCATGGAAAGCACCTGTGGTAATGGCCCGACTCAGCAGGCCTGTGCGGATGACTTTGAGTAAGACTACAGATAAGGGTAGTTTTTCTTACAAGCCGGGAAGATCGGGATTATACGAGGCGAGAGGTGAAAATCGCGTCGAGATTGTAGCGAGGGATGTCGTGGTTTTTTACCGTGGCGCAAAATATTGTGGCGAGGGGGCTTGCCCCCGTTGGGTTGCGAAGCAGCCCTAATATCACTTATGCCGATTCCCCAGGCTAGCGATTGCGACTGCTTCGCAGCCGAACGGGGGCAAGCCCCCTCGCCACAGAGGCTCGTCCCGCTGCTGCAACCTTACAGTTCGTCGCTGATCGGCAGCACATAGTTCTTGAATTCGGTGTCTTCCTTGAATCCGATGGACTCGTAGGTTTTCTGCGCGACTTCGTTGTTGCTGCTGGTGGAAACACGCATGCGCACGGCATTGGTTTCCTTGGCCATTTTTTTTGCGGTGCGGATCAGGTTATCGGCCACCAACTGACGGCGGGCGTCTTCGGCGACATAGATGTCGTTGAGGATCCACACGCGTTTGAGTGAAAGCGATGAAAAGCTTGGATACAACTGGCAGAAGCCCATCAGTTTGTTGCTGTCGTCATCGGATAGCGCCAGGTAGATCACCGATTCCTTGCGACGCAGACGTTTCTCGAGGAACGCCCGGGACGAGTCCGGATACGGCAGGGAACCATAAAACTCGCGATATTTGACGAACAATGGGGTCAGCAGGTCCAGGTGTTCGAGGGTCGCTTGAATAATCCGCATGGTAGGTCTCGTCTTCAAGTGGCTGTCTTACGTCTCTGACGGCGATGGGAAACCCTTGGCGGCCGCGCCACGATCCTGCCTGAAACTGGTACGAATGTGCAATGCGCAAGCGGTTCAGGCACTCGGCGGGCCGAGCAGGAAATTACCTTTCATGTCAGTTCCCGCGTCTGACTCCAGTGTCTGAATCTGCGCCTCGTCCTTCAGATTGACCCCTGACAACTGCCGCCGGCAGGCTTCGCGCATTAAATACAGCAAACGGTGTGCCGCCATGCTGTAGCTCAGCCCTTCGAGCCGGACATTGGAGATGCAATTGCGCCAGGCATCCGTCAGGCCGACCTTTGGATTGTAGGTGAAATATAAACCCAGGCTGTCCGGGGAACTGAGGCCAGGGCGTTCGCCGATGAGGATCACGGTCATTTTTGCGCCAAGTAACTCACCGATCTCGTCGGCGACCGCCACCCGGCCCTGTTCCACGAGTATGACGGGCGCGATGGTCCAGTCGTCTGCCATTTGCTCTTCGAAGCGCGCCAGAAACGGCAGGGTGTGGCGATGGACGGCCAGTGCCGACAGGCCGTCGGCGACCACAATCACCAGATCCACGCCACCCGGATGGGTCGCCGCGTAATCACGCAGGGTCTGCGCCGATGCATCACTGAGTTTTCGCCCCAGGTCGGGGCGTTGCAGGTACATGTTGCGATCCGTCGCCGCGCTGTGCAGCAACAGGCTTTCGCGTCCGCGTTCGGCCAATTGCGAGTTGAGTGCTGCATGATCGAATGGCAGATGCACCGCATCCCGCGCCTGAGCATGGGCGTACTGGAAGTCCAGTTGTGCGTGGGTGGGAATGCTGGTGCCGGTTCGGCCCAAGGCAATCCGCGCTGGGGTCAGACGCCGTAGTTCCAGCCATGGGTTGTGGGGATCGAAGGGTAGTTTATCCATGTCATTGCTCATCCCAATTGCGCCAAGGCCTGCCGAAAGGCTGGCGGCAGGCTGTCGCCGAAGAGAATCCGGCCGTCCGCTTGAGTGAAAATGCCCATTTTCGCCAGCCATTGTTCGAACTCCGGTGCAGGCTTCAGGCCCAGAGTCTGGCGGGCATAGAGCGCGTCGTGGAACGAAGTGGTCTGGTAGTTGAGCATGATGTCGTCGGAGCCCGGGATACCCATGATGAAGTTGATCCCCGCCACGCCCAGCAGGGTCAGCAGGGTGTCCATGTCGTCCTGGTCGGCTTCGGCGTGGTTGGTGTAGCAGATGTCGCAGCCCATGGGCACACCCAAAAGCTTGCCGCAGAAGTGGTCTTCGAGGCCGGCGCGGATGATCTGTTTGCCGTTGTACAGGTATTCCGGGCCGATGAAGCCGACGACGGTGTTGACCAGAAACGGTTTGAAATGTCGTGCCACGGCGTAGGCGCGGGTTTCGCAGGTTTGTTGATCGACGCCGTGATGGGCGTTGGCCGACAGCGCGCTGCCCTGGCCGGTTTCGAAATACATCAGGTTTTGCCCGAGTGTGCCGCGATTGAGGCTCAATCCTGCGTCGTAACCTTCCTGCAATAGGTTGAGGTTGATGCCGAAACTGGCGTTGGCCGCCTCGGTGCCGGCAATCGACTGGAACACCAGGTCCAGCGGCACGCCGCGATTGACCGCTTCAATCGAGGTGGTGACGTGGGTCAGCACGCACGCCTGGGTCGGAATCTCATAGCGCTGGATGATCGCGTCGAGCATTTCCAGCATGGCGCAGATCGAGGCGATGCTGTCGGTGGCCGGGTTGATGCCGATCATTGCATCGCCGTTGCCGTGCAGCAGGCCGTCGAGAATGCTTGCGGCAATGCCGGCCGGCTCGTCGGTGGGGTGGTTGGGTTGCAGGCGCGTGGACAGGCGCCCGCGCAGCCCCAGGGTACCGCGAAACTTCGTGACCACGCGGATCTTCTGCGCCACCAGTACCAGATCCTGCACGCGCATGATCTTCGACACGGCGGCGACCATTTCCGGAGTCAGGCCGGGAGCCAGCGCGCGCAGGCTGTGTTCGTCGGCCGCGTCACTGAGCAGCCAGTCGCGAAAACCGCCGACGGTGAGGTGACTGACGACCGCGAAGGCTTGTTTGTCATGGGTGTCGATGATCAGTCGGGTGACTTCATCGGACTCATAGGGGATCAACACTTCCTGCAGGAAGTGGGTGAGCGGGATGTCGGCCAGGGTCATTTGAGCGGCCACGCGCTCGCCATCATTAAGGGCCGCAACGCCGGCCAGAAAATCCCCGGAGCGCGCCGGACTGGCCTTGGCCATCACTTCCTTGAGGCTGTCGAAGCGATAGGTCCGGGCGCCGACGGTATGGGCGAATGCAGCCATGGGGCGGTGTCCTCCAAAAAATACTGCAATCTGCTTTTCCTGTGGGAGCGGGCTTGCTCGCGAATACGGTGTGTCATTCAAAATAAATGTCGACCGACACGACGCCTTCGCGAGCAAGCCCGCTCCCACACGGGAATTGTGTGCACTTCAATAATGCAGGCGCCGGGCAGTGGGCCCGGCGCCGGTGCATTTCATATACCTTCGAGCATAGCGTCTGCCGGTGCCTCGGAACGTTGCTTGGCGGTCAGCTGGAAATACAGGTAACCGGCAACCATGAAACCGAGGAAAATCAGGCCGATCAAGGTGTTGAACCACGCCATTGCCACCAGGCACACCACTGCCAGAAACAGTGCGATCCCCGGCACGATCGGATACCCCGGGGCGCGGAAGGTGCGTTCCAGGTTCGGCTCGGTTTTACGCAGTTTGAACAGGCTCAGCATACTGATGATGTACATCACGATGGCGCCGAATACCGACATGGTGATCATTGCCGCCGTCAGGGTCATGCCTTGCAGGTTGACCAGGCCATCGCTGTAGATCGCCGCAATGCCGATCACACCGCCGGCCAGAATGGCCCGGTGTGGCGTCTGGAAACGCGAAAGTTTGGCCAGGCCTTTGGGCAGGTAACCGGCGCGAGCCAGGGCGAAGAACTGCCGGGAATAGCCAAGAATGATTCCGTGGAAACTCGCCACCAGGCCGAACAGGCCGATCCATACCAGCATGTGCATCCAGGTCGAATTATTGCCAACCACGGCTTTCATCGCCTGGGGCAGCGGATCGTTGATGTTCGACAGTTGACGCCAGTCGCCAACGCCGCCCGCCATCACCATCACGCCGATGGCCAGGAACACCAGGGTCAGAATGCCGCTGACGTAGGCCTTGGGGATGGTGCGTTTCGGGTCCTTGGCTTCTTCGGCGGCCATGGCTGCGCCTTCGATGGCGAGAAAGAACCAGATTGCGAAGGGAATGGCGGCGAAAATGCCGGGAATCGAAGCCATCGTGAATTCGTTGGCGCCTGACCAGCCATTGAGCACAAAGTTGCTAAAGCTGAAGCCCGGTGCGACCACGCCCATGAACACCAGCAGTTCAGCGACGGCCAGCACGGTGACCACAAGTTCGAAGGTGGCCGCGATGCTGACGCCGAGGATGTTCAAGCCCATGAACACGAAATAGGCGCCAACGGCGGCGATCTTCGGGTCCAGTTCCGGGTATTGCACGTTGAGGTAGGCGCCGATGGCCATGGCGATGGCCGGTGGTGCAAAGACGAATTCGATCAGGGTGGCGATGCCGGCGATCAACCCGCCTTTTTCACCAAAGGCCCGGCGGCTGTAGGCAAATGGCCCGCCAGCGTGGGGAATCGCAGTCGTCAGTTCAGTGAAGCTGAAGATGAAGCAGGTGTACATCGTCGCCACCATCAGTGCGGTGACGAGAAAACCCAGCGTGCCTGCGGTGCCCCAGCCGTAACTCCAGCCGAAATACTCGCCGGAGATCACCAGGCCGACAGCAATCCCCCATAAATGCAGGGTGCCGAGTGTGGGTTTGAGCTGTGTGGAAGAAGTAGTCATAAGTCCTCTCTATTTTTTTATTCTTCGATCTTTTGGACTTTCGGGTACGAAGGTTTGGGTGGAACGCTGAATAACGGGTACGCAAGGCCCGTGCCAGAGCGGCCAGGCTTTGGGTGTCGTGTGTTATCAATGACGCTTTCGCGAGCAAGCCCGCTCCCACAGAGGACTTGGTTCGCTCCACATTGCTCAAATGAGCACAAATCCAATGTGGGAGCGGGCTTGCTCGCGAAGGCGGTAGAAAGGGCGACACAGAAACACCTGTGTCGCCCCGGTCTTTTAGAAGAAGCCCAACGGATTGATGTCGTAGCTCACCAGCAGGTTTTTGGTCTGCTGATAGTGGTCGAGCATCATCTTGTGGGTTTCACGGCCGACGCCGGACTTCTTGTACCCGCCGAACGCGGCGTGCGCCGGGTACAGGTGGTAGCAGTTGGTCCACACGCGACCGGCCTTGATGGCACGGCCCATGCGGTAGGCGCGGTTGATGTCGCGGGTCCAGAGGCCGGCACCCAGGCCGAACTCGGTGTCGTTGGCGATGGCCAGGGCTTCGGCTTCGTCCTTGAAGGTGGTGATGCTCACCACCGGGCCGAAGATTTCTTCCTGGAACACGCGCATTTTGTTGGTGCCTTTGAGCAGGGTCGGCTGGATGTAATACCCGCTCGCCAGGTTGCCCTCGAGTTTTTCCACCTTGCCGCCGGTCAGCAGTTCGGCGCCTTCGCCCTTGGCAATTTCCAGGTACGAAAGGATTTTGTCGAATTGCTGCTCGGACGCCTGGGCGCCGACCATGGTCTCGGTGTCCAGCGGGTCGCCACGTTTGATTTGCAGGACCTTCTTCATCACCACTTGCATGAATTCGTCGTAGATCGACTCCTGCACCAGGGCACGGGAAGGGCAGGTGCAGACTTCGCCCTGGTTGAAGAACGCCAGCACCAGGCCTTCGGCGGCTTTCTCGATGAAGGACGGTTCGGCCTTCATGATGTCTTCGAAGAAGATGTTCGGCGACTTGCCACCCAGCTCCACGGTGGACGGAATGATGTTTTCCGCCGCGCATTTCATGATGTGCGAGCCGACCGGGGTCGAGCCGGTGAAGGCAATCTTGGCAATGCGCTTGCTGGTGGCCAGCGCTTCGCCGGCTTCTTTGCCGAAGCCTTGCACGATGTTCAGCACGCCCGGTGGCAGCAGGTCGCCGATCAGTTCGACCAGCACGGTAATGCCCAGCGGGGTTTGTTCGGCAGGCTTGAGGACCACACAGTTACCGGCCGCCAGAGCCGGAGCGAGTTTCCAGGCGGCCATCAGGATCGGGAAGTTCCACGGGATGATCTGCCCGACCACGCCCAGCGGTTCATGGATGTGATAAGCCACGGTGTTGCCGTCGATTTCGGCAGCGCTGCCTTCCTGGGCACGCAGGCAACCGGCGAAGTAGCGGAAGTGGTCGGCGGCCAGCGGGATGTCGGCGTTGAGGGTTTCACGCACGGCCTTGCCGTTGTCCCAGGACTCGGTGATTGCCAGGGTTTCCAGATTCTGCTCGATGCGGTCGGCGATTTTCAGCAGCACCAGCGAGCGCGCCTGGGCGGAGGTGGCACCCCATGCATCGGCAGCGGCGTGGGCGGCGTCCAGGGCCTTGTCGATGTCTTCGGCCGTGGAACGGGGGAATTCGGCAATCGGTTGGCCATTTACTGGCGAGGTATTGGTGAAGTACTGACCTTTGACAGGCGCGACGAACTCGCCGCCGATGTAGTTACCGTATTTGCTCTTGAACGAAACGATAGCGCCTTCAGTACCGGGGTGAGCGTAACGCATGGTGGTCTCTCCTTGCTTTTGTGCTTATAGGGAGTCGCGCATGTGCGCTTGCTTTAAGCGTAGAGCAAGGGCCGGGCCAGTGCCGTGCATGTCAGGCAAATCAAGGCCTTGCGTAGTTTTTGTCGGACGGCCGGGTGGCACCTGTGACGCTTTCGGTACGGCTCCCCGTGACACTTTGTACCGTTTTTGGCACGGTGTGTGACCGAGCGGTCTTGCCGGCATTGCAATGCGGGCCGGGCTGGAGGATGCTCGGCATCACATAACGCAATGCACATGTAGCATCTGCCGAAGGCTGCGTTCGAGGGCGAAGCACTCGCTTCGGTTCGGCAATGCAATCCGGGACACAGGTTTACGACCGCTCCGCGCCCGAACGCAGCCTGCGGCAGCTGCTACATGGAGGCGAGCCAGATCTTTCTGGGAGAATAATAAGAAATGCACGACAACCACTTGAGTCGCCATGCCCAGCAAGTATTGACCGTGACCCAGGGCAAGGCCCACCTGCACGGCCCCGGCAGCGATCCGTCCATCGCCCGTTCCTGGCTGCGCTGCCTTGAGGACTATCACCTCGATCCGGCCCTGAGCATCGCACCGACGGTGCTGGAACATGGCCGTGTCCTCGAAAGCCGCGAACGCTTGCAGCAAGTGCTGCACATCGCCGGCAATGAAATGACCAGCCTGCACCAGCAACTCTCCGGCGCCGGCCATGCGGTCTTGCTGACCGACGCCCGCGGCGTGATCCTCAACTGCGTCACCGCGCCCGCCGAACGGCAGATTTTCGAACGTGCCGGGCTCTGGCTCGGCGCCGACTGGAGCGAGGCCTGCGAAGGTACCAACGGCATCGGCACCTGCCTGGTGGAGCGTCAGTCGCTGACCATCCATCAGGACGAACACTTTCGCGGCCGCCACACCGGCCTGACCTGCTCGGCGAGCCCGGTCTTCGATCCCCATGGCGAATTGCTGGCGGTGCTCGACGTGTCGTCGGCGCGGCGTGATGCGTCGCGGCAAAGTCAGTTCCACACCATGGCGCTGGTCAACCTGTCGGCGAAGATGATCGAGAGCTGCTACTTCCTGCGCTGCTTCGACAACCAATGGTTGCTGCGTTTTCACTTGCAGGCCGAGTCCGTCGGCTTGTTCAGCGAAGGGTTGCTGGCGTTCGATGGCGAAGGGCGCATTTGCGCGGTCAATCAAAGTGCGCTGAACCTGCTGGGGCATATTCGCGGCGGCTTGCTGGGTAAACCGGTGGAGGCGTTTTTCGATTGTTCGCTCGATGAGTTGTTGGGGCGCGCGAGCATTAATGCCGCGGCCAGTTGGCCGTTGCGCACCCGTGATGGTCGCAAGCTGTTCGCGGTATTGCGCGGTGAGGCGCGGCGGCCGCTGCCGACTCCGGCGGTGCCTGCTCCCACGGTTGCACAAGCACCGCGCCTGTCGGGCATTTGCCTGGACGATGCGGCGTTGCAGGCGGACTTCCGCAAGGCCTTGCGCGTCTACGAGCGCGACGTGCCGTTGCTGATCAATGGCGAAACCGGTTCCGGCAAAGAAGCCTTCGCGAAAGCGGTGCACCACGCCAGCCAGCGGGCGGAAAAAGCTTTCGTCGCCCTCAACTGCGCGGCCATTCCCGAAAGCCTGATTGAAAGCGAGCTGTTTGGTTATCGCGGCGGCAGCTTTACCGGTGCGCGCAAGGAAGGCATGCGCGGCAAGTTGCAGCAGGCCGACGGCGGGACATTGTTCCTCGATGAAATCGGTGACATGCCACTGGCCCTGCAGACGCGGTTGCTGAGGGTGCTGGAAGACCGGCAAGTGGTGCCGATCGGTGGCGAGCCGGAATCGGTGAATGTGCGGATCATCAGTGCCACTCACCGCAACTTGCTGGATCGTGTGCAGGACGGCAGCTTCCGTGAGGATTTGTATTACCGGCTCAACGGGCTGGAAGTTGCATTGCCGGCCTTGCGTGAGCGCAGTGACAAATCCCGGTTACTCGATTTTCTGCTGGCCGAGGAAGCGGGCGGAGAAACCGTGTTGATCGACGGGCCGGCGCGGGAGGCTCTGCTGGGCTTTGCCTGGCCGGGCAACGTGCGGCAATTGCGCAATGTGCTGCGTACGTTGGCAGCGCTGTGTGAAGACGGGCGGATCGGTCTGGAAGATTTGCCGGCGATGATTCGACAGGCGCGGCCGGTGGTGTCGACGATTGAAGAGGTGTCGGAGCATCCGCTGGAAGATGCCGAGCGGCTGGCGTTGCTCACGGCGCTGGGGCAGACGCGCTGGCATATGACGCATACGGCGGAGCAGCTTGGGGTCAGTCGCAATACCCTGTATCGCAAGCTGCGTAAGCACGGTATCGCCCGGTAAACCGTGTCGCGGCCATTCGCGAGCAAGCCCGCTCCCACATTGGTTTTATAGTGAACACAACTTTGTGAACACCTCCGAGCAAAATGTGGGAGCGGGCTTGCTCGCGAAGGCGTCTTCAGATCTGAAACATCAGGTGCGATTTTTCCAACCCTACGCTAACCTGCGGCCATGTTTTAAGAGGTCGACTAATGCACATTCATATTCTGGGTATCTGCGGGACTTTCATGGGCTCGATGGCGGTTCTGGCCAAAGAGCTGGGCCATCACGTGACCGGCTCCGATGCCAACGTCTATCCGCCGATGAGTACTCAACTGCAAGCCCAGGGCATCGAGCTGACCCAAGGCTACGACCCGGCGCAACTTGATCCGGCCCCCGATCTGGTGGTGATCGGCAACGCCATGTCGCGGGGCAACCCGGCCGTGGAGTACGTGCTGAACAAAGGCCTGCCTTACGTCTCCGGCCCGCAATGGCTGGCCGATCACGTGCTGCAAGGTCGCTGGGTGCTGGCGGTTGCCGGTACGCACGGCAAGACCACCACCAGCAGCATGCTGGCCTGGGTGCTGGAGTATGCGGGCATGGCCCCGGGCTTCCTGATCGGCGGCGTACCGCAAAATTTCTCGGTGTCGGCACGCCTGGGCGATACACCGTTCTTCGTCATCGAAGCCGATGAATACGACAGCGCATTCTTCGACAAGCGCTCCAAGTTCGTGCACTACCGTCCGCGCACCGCGATCCTGAACAATCTGGAATTCGATCACGCGGACATCTTCCCGGACCTGCCGGCCATCGAGCGGCAGTTCCATCACCTGGTGCGGACCATCCCGAGCGAGGGCCTGGTGATTCATCCGACCACTGAGCCAGCCTTGTTGCGCGTCATCGAAATGGGTTGCTGGACCCCGGTGCAAACCACCGGTGCCGGCGGTCAGTGGCAGGTCAAGCTGCTCAGTGAAGATGGCTCGAAGTTCGAAGTGATGTTCGACGGTGTTGCCCAGGGTGTGGTCGAGTGGGACATGACTGGCCAGCACAATGTCGCCAACGCCCTGGCAACCCTTGCTGCCGCACGCCACGTCGGTGTGGTGCCGTCCATGGGCATCGCCGCGTTGAGTGCCTTCAAAAGCGTGAAGCGCCGGATGGAGAAAGTCGCGGAAGTCCGTGGCATCACCATTTATGACGACTTCGCTCACCACCCGACCGCTATTGCCACCACCCTCGACGGCCTGCGCAAGCGCATCGGCGATGCACCGCTGATGGCGATCATCGAGCCGCGTTCCAACTCGATGAAGCTCGGCGCGCACCGTGACGGTTTGCCGGAAAGCGTGGTCGATGCCGATCAGGTGATCTGGTACGCACCGGCCAACCTCGGCTGGGACCTGGCGGGCACTGCGGCGCTGTGCACTGTGCCGTCGATTGTCAGTGATTCCCTGGAAGGCATCATCGAGCGCGTGAAGAGCCAGGCCCAACCCGGTACTCACGTGGTGATCATGAGCAACGGCGGCTTCGGTGGCCTGCACGGCAAACTCGCCGAGGCGCTGAAATGAACAACGGCCCGGACCGCATCACCCTGGCGATGACCGGCGCTTCCGGCGCCCAATATGGTCTGCGCCTGCTCGACTGTCTGGTGCGGGAAGATCGTGAAGTGCACTTCCTGATTTCCAAGGCTGCGCAACTGGTGATGGCCACCGAAACCGACGTCACGCTGCCGGCCAAACCGCAGATGATGCAGGCTTTCCTCACTGAATACACCGGCGCTGCCGCCGGGCAGATTCGGGTGTACGGCAAGGAAGACTGGATGGCGCCGGTGGCTTCGGGTTCCGGCGCGCCAGCGGCGATGGTGGTGGTGCCGTGTTCCACGGGCACGTTGTCGGCCATCGCCACCGGCGCCTGCAACAACCTGATCGAACGGGCCGCCGACGTGACACTGAAAGAGCGTCGGCAGTTGATCCTGGTGCCCCGTGAAGCGCCGTATTCGAGCATTCATCTGGAGCACATGCTCAAGTTGTCGAACATGGGCGTGACAATCCTGCCGGCATCACCGGGCTTTTATCATCAGCCGCAAACCATCGACGACCTGATCGATTTCGTCGTGGCACGGATCCTTAACCAGCTGAATATTCCTCAGGACATGTTGCCGCGCTGGGGCGAGCATCATCTGAACAGCGATGAATAAGTGGCTGGTGGTTGTGCTGGCGCTGCAATTGGCCGGGTGCGCGACGGCGCGCACGCTCGATGCGGCCAAGCCGGGTGCGCCGGTGGTGTACTCGGGGACTCGCCTGGATTTGTACGCGATGAACGGTGGGTGCTGCGCCAAGGACCGTTTCGGAGCCGAAGCACCGAGCTACCCGGGTGTCGATCTACCGGCGAGTGCGTTGCTGGACACGCTGTTATTGCCGTTGTCGTTGTTGACGGTGATTGGGGTGAACTTTCAGGCGACGGGTGGGATGTAGGGGAGTGTTGTGGCGAGGGGGCTTGCCCCCGTTCGGCTGCGCAGCAGTCGTAAATCCTGTGCACGCGGAGCAACAGATAAATCGAGTTGACTGGTTTTGGGGGCTGCTTCGCAGCCGAACGGGGGCAAGCCCCCTCGCCACAGGTCCGCGGCTTATTTGCCTAACTTCCTGAGTTCATCCGACTCGACAATCCGCACGCCATCCTGCTCTTCAAGCGCCAGGCGCCACATTGCGCGGGCCAGCTGGCACGCTTCGATGCCGTGGTATTTGCCAGGAATCAGTCGTGACAACGGCCCTGCGACTTTTTCGGCCAGGCGCGGCTCAGCGCGATCTCCCAGCAACAGCGAAGGGCGGCAAATAGTCAGCTGCGGCCAGTTCTGCGCGCGCAATGCGTACTCCATCTCGCCTTTGACCCGGTTGTAGAAAATCGGGGATCTGCGATCGGCTCCCAGAGCACTGATCACGATCAGGTGCCGTGCGCCCATCTCCCGTGCGCGTTTGGCAAAGGCCACAACCATGTCCAGGTCCACCGCACGGAACGCTTCTTCCGAGCCCGCCTGTTTGATGGTGGTGCCCAGGCAGCAGTAGGCGATGTCGACACGACCGTTCAGCTGCGGCAGAAACACCGCCGGGTCGCCGACCGGGTTTTCAAGGTGGGGATGCTTGGCCAAAGGCCGGCGTGACGGCGCCAGTACCCGCGAAATCGTTGGCTCGTTAAGCAGGCGATCAAGCAGATGTTCACCCGTCAAACCGGTGGCTCCGGCGATCAGCACATGCTGTGGCGTCAAGTACATAGTGTTTCTCCCTTGATACTGTTCAGCTTAGTTGCTGTTTGCATCCTTGCTTTCCATAGATGCACTTTGCAGTGCTTTTCGTGCCTGCTGTTTACGCAAAAGTTGCCAATGCGAGAGGACGGTTCTCGGTGCCCAGATCTGTGGTTCGGACGCCTCGAAACCGTCTGCCAGTTCACGTTCGGCGACAGTGGCCTTGGCCAGTTTGAAGGCTTGTTCAAGATCATCGGTCTGGTTCAGGGCCTGGGCGAACAGGGCATCGCCGAAGTAGGTGAAGTTGGCTTCCTCCGAGCAGCCGAAGGACACCCGGTCGCCCCGCGAGGCCGTTATGATCAGGGTCCGTTCATCCTTGAGGGCGGGGATGAAACCGCCGGAGTAGCAGGACGAAATCACGATGATCTTGTCGCGGTTTTTCAATGGGGCGAGCACGGCGGCCATTTCGTCGGCAGGCAGATCCGCCAGCTCCATGCGCGGCTGGTCAAGCACCAGCTCGTGTTCGCTGGTGCCATGGCTGGACAGGTAAATGAAAATCAGGTCTTCCGGCCCGCTGCGTTCGGCCAGCGTCAGGGCGGCCCGGCGCAGGTTTTCCCGGGTAGCCATCGGGCGGTCGGCGAGGTGGTCTCGATGGTTTACCAGGCGAATCTGGCCGAAGGTGCCGAAACGGGTGGTGAGCATATTGGCGACGTAGTCGGATTCGCGCAGAAACACGCTTTGCTTGCCATCACCGCCCAGGGTCAGCGAATACAGTTCCACCGCCGGGGTCGAGGGCGGAACGTTGGCCAGCGCTGCGTCGAGCAAGCGCCCCTGTGCCAGCAGGCCGAGTTCCAGTGTGTCTGGCAACAATTTGCCGTCGGCGTCGCGCACGCGCTGGCCGTTGATCCAGGTGCCGCTGAGCACGGTGCCATCGGTCAACACCAACGTACCGCGCCCTTGATAACTGTCGTTGTCGAACTGGCCGGTGTAAAAGCTGCCGTCGGGCAGGTTCAGTCGGCCCTGGCCGGAAAAGCGCCAGTCGTTGAACTGGCCGATGTAGTGGCTGCCGTCAGTACCGATCAACTCGCCCTTGCCATTCAGCGAGCCTTCCTTGAACTGACCCAGCCAGACATCGCCGTCGGCGTTTTCGTAGCGGCCCTTGCCGTGCAGTTGATTGTTCTTGAAGCTGCCGACATAGATGTCGCCGTCGGCGCTGTTGAAAGTCCCGTTGCCTTCGAGCTGGCCGTCGACGAAATGCCCGGTGAACTGATTGCCGTTGCCGTCGCCGCGCTGGCCTTCGCCATTGGGTTTGCCGTGGGCGAACTGGCCCTGATAGGAACTGCCGTCTTCGAGCTCGAGGCGACCCAGACCGGCGTATTGATCGGCCTTGAACTCGCCGCGATAGCTCATGCCGTTTTCTTTGAGGGTGCCTTCGCCGTCGCGCCGGCCGGCCTTGAAACCGCCGCTGTAGTTGCTGGCGTTGGTGGTCAGTGCCCCCTGGCCGTCGAACAGTCCCTGCTTGAACTGCCCGCGATAGACTTCGCCATTACTGCCATGCCATTCGCCCTGGCCGTGCCACTGGCCTTTATCGAATTCGCCGGCGTACCAGCTGCCGTTCGGATAGTCGATACGCCCCTTGCCTTGCAGCAAGCCATTGACCAGGTCGCCGCGATAACGTCCGCCGTCCGGCAGGCGCGCGTCGGGGGGCAAAGGCGATTCGCCGTTGCCGCAAGCGGTGAGCATCAGGGTCAAGGCAAGGAGTGCAAGTGGGCGCATAGCGGATTCCGGGCAATTAGGCGAGGGAGTATGCCGCAGCCATGTGTCCTTATATAGGGCGAGGTACCGCGAGAGGGCGCGAAACAGCATGAGCTGCTTCGCATCCAGGAGGGGTTACACGAAGCACAGGGACAGTGGTTCGGCGATATACGCCGGTTTGTCCGAACCTTCGATTTCCAGGGTGGCGGTGGCCTTGAGCAGCCATTGGCCGGGTTTCTTCTCGGTGACTTCGGTCAGGTCGACCTTCAGGCGCACTTTCGAATTGACCTTGACCGGCTGGATGAATCGCACACTGTCGAGGCCGTAGTTGACCACCATCTTCAAGCCTTCGGGCATGACGAGGATGTCTTCCATCAGTTTCGGGATCAGCGACAGCGACAGAAAGCCGTGAGCGATGGTGCTGCCAAATGGCGTTTGCGCGGCTTTGACCGGGTCGACGTGGATGAACTGAAAATCTCCTGTGGCTTCGGCGAACAGGTTGATGCGGTCCTGGTCGATGGTGAGCCATTCGGAACGTCCAAGTTCCTTGCCGACATAATCTTTGAGCTCTGCAACTGGAACATAGGGCATTGAGACTCTCCTTGGGTTCATCGGTTTTATAGTTTTGAGATGGGGGAGGTTGACCTCCCGGATTACCAATGTAGATCAACATGGCCAAACGCTCCGGTCAACTGACCATGCTTTTGGCGAATGCCGATCTATAGCGCGAGCATGCTTATAATGCCCGGCCAATGCGAATGACGGATTTTGCAGGAGATCAACAATGTTGTTACGGGGCCTGACGTGGCTGGTGTTGTTCCAATTGCTCGGCACTGCGATCAATCATTTGTTTTTGCCGGTGCTGCCGGGGCCGATTGTGGGGTTGCTGCTGTTGCTGGTGTACCTCATCTGCAGGGGCCAGGTCGGCGAGCCGCTGAACCTGGCGGCCAGCAGCCTGTTGCGCTACCTGCCGCTATTGCTGGTGCCACCGGCCGTGGGCGTGATGGTTTATGCCGCTGACATTGCGGCTGACTTCTGGGCTATCGTTGGGGCGCTGGTGTTGTCGCTGCTGCTTTCGATGGCCTTCGCCGGGGTGCTGATGCAGCGCATGGTCAAGCGTCACGCTCAGCCAGAGGACGGCCAATGATCTTCGACTGGCACGGCGCCTGGACGTCAGTGATTCACCATCCGTTGTTCGGCATCGGCATTACCCTTGGCGCCTATCAACTCGTGCTGGCGGCGTTCGAGAAAACCCGCTGGATCTTTTTGCAGCCGGTGCTGGTCTCCATGTTACTGGTGATCGGCGTGCTGCTGGGCTGCGGCCTCACCTACGCCGAGTACCGCAAGAGCACCGAGATTCTCAGCATCCTGCTCGGCCCGGCCACGGTTGCATTGGCGGTGCCGCTTTACCTCAACCTGCGTCGGATTCGGCAGTTGTTCTGGCCGATATTTACTACGCTGGTGATAGGTGGTGTCGTGGCCACCGGCATGGGCGTGTTGCTGGGCTGGTGGTTCGGTGCCGAGCACATGATCCTGATGACCATGGCGCCGAAGTCGGTGACCTCGCCGATTGCGATGCTGGTGGCTGAGCAAATCGGTGGCGTCGCGGCGCTGGCGGCGGTGTTCGTGTTGATTACAGGCGTGATCGGCGCGATCTTCGGCCCGAGCCTGTTGACCCGCCTCGGTGTCCACAGTTCCGAGGCTCGCGGCATGGCGCTAGGCATGACCGCCCACGCGGTCGGCACGGCAGTGGCGATGCAGGAAAATGAAGAGTGCGGCGCCTTCGCGGCGCTGGCGATGAGTCTGATGGGCGTGGCCACGGCGGTGTTGCTGCCGTTGGCGGTGTCGATGGTGGTGTAAGGAAATGTCTATGAGTCTGCCGCTTTTTCCGCTCAACACAGTGCTGTTTCCCGGTTGCATCCTCGACTTGCAGATTTTCGAGGCGCGTTACCTGGACATGATCGGCCGCTGCATGAAACAGGGCGGCGGTTTCGGCGTGGTGTGCATCCTTGACGGCGAAGAAGTCGGGATCGCCCCCGCCGGTTACGCCCTGGTCGGGTGCGAGGCGCTGATTACCGATTTCAAACAGCAGGACAACGGCCTGCTGGGGATCCGGGTGAAGGGCGGCCGGCGCTTTCACGTTTTGCGTACCGAAGTGCAGCGCGATCAGTTGACCGTGGCCGAGGTCGAGTGGCTGGAAGATGAGCCGGAGCAACCGCTGCAGGACGAGGACGCCGATCTGGTGGCGTTGCTCAAGGCCCTGGCTGAACACCCGATGGTCGAAGCCTTGAACATGGGCACCGAAGCGACCGGGCAGCAGTCGCTGGCCAATCAGTTGGCGTACCTGTTGCCATTTGCCGAACTGGACAAGATCGACCTGCTGCAACTCGATGATCCGCAGCAACGACTGGATGCCATACAGGCGTTGCTGGACGAGTTGCAGGGAGAGTTGTTTGCCTGACGAGCGTTTTTGCTAATACGCATACCGCAACATCGTGTGCGGCAAATGCCGCAATACGAAGAAGCCGAACAATGCCACCAGTGCCGGCAACACCAGCCACCAGACCCTGGGTGGCAGGGCGTTGAGCGGCTCCTTGCGCTGAACCAGCCACAGGCTGGCTGCACAGACACACGCCGCCAGCATCGCGCCGGCCATGACATCGGTCGGCCAGTGCGCGCCGAGGTACACCCGCGACAAAGCAATCGCCATGGCCGGCAAACAGGCCACCAGCAACCAGGTCAGGCGCATTCGTGGCGGCTGTCCGCGGCCGGCCAGTACGGCGAGCGTCAGGAACAGCGCAAAAGAACCCGATGCATGGCCACTGGGCATGCTGTAGCTGGTCAGCGGATCGCTCAGCACTTCGGGGCGCACGCGAGCAAAGAACTGTTTGGTCGCGGTATTCGCCAAGGCAGTGCAGAGCAGGGTGCTTGCGGCAAACAACGCGGGGCGCCATTGGCGCATCAGCAGCAGCAAAGCAGTCAACAGCGCGCTGAGCAGCAGCATGTTGCGGAACTCGCCGATCAGCGTGAAGACCACCGCGACCTCATCGAGCATCGGGCTGCGATGTTCTTGCACCAGCGTCATCACCCCTTGATCGAGGGCGCTCAGGTGCGGAAAGCCGATAAACAGCGCCACCAGAATCAGGCAACTCATGCCGGCAATCAGTGCTGTAGCCCGGCGATGCTGGCGCAGGCTGCTGGTGGCACTCAGCCCCACCATCACGGCAATGCTGCCGACAACGATTCCGGCCTGAGGCCAGAAACCTTCAGGTAGCGGCAAGCGAATCGCCGCGCCGGTGGCCCAGCCAGGCAGCAGATAGGCCACCGACCACCCTGCACCGGCCAGCAGGCTGACGGCGATGAACCGCGGGAAAGGCATGTCGCACATGCCGGCGACCATTGGCAGCATTGGCCGCAACGGTCCGATAAAGCGGCCGACCAGCAGGCTGGCGATGCCATAGCGCTGGAAATAAGTCTCGGCCCCGGCAATCCATTCCGGGTGATGGCGCAAACCGGGCAGGCGCCGGATGTTCTGGTGAAAGTGCCGTCCAAGGAAATACGAAACCATGTCACCCAACACACCGGCGAGGAAGCCCAGCAGCAAGGTTTCACTCAGCGGCAACGCACCGCTACCGGCAAGCACCGCAACGGTGAACAGTAAAACCGTGCCGGGGACGATCAGCCCGGCAATCGCCAGGCATTCCACAAAGGCCACCAGAAATATTGCCGCCGCCAGCCATTGCGGGTTGACCGTCAACCAACCGGTTACGCTATCGAGCCATTGGCCCATACAAACCACTCCATTGAAATCAATTGATCCTGCTGATCGAACGCAATCTTCAAAACACCACTAACCCCTGTGGGAGCGGGCTTGCTCGCGAAGGTGGTCTTCCAGCCAACATTGATGCTGCCTGATACGCCGCCTTCGCGAGCAAGCCCGCTCCCACATTGGGTCCGGTTTATTTCAAGACCTGACAAGTGTCATGACAGTACAAAATAATCGCGACCTTCGACCTGGCCCCGTCGTAGCGGGTTTCGCGTGCAATAAGCCGTGTAGGCACCGTCGACGAAGCGGTACATCAAGTGCTCGTCGCGCCCGTGGGGGATGCCCAGACGCGTGGTCTGGATGATGTGGGCGGGCGACTGGCCGACGTCTTCCACCAGCAACACCTCATGGTCGAAACGCTTGGCGTCCCAGACCGGCACTTTCAAGCCCATTGCCTTGCAGAGCAGGGTTTGCCCGGCACAGAGCTTTTGTGACGGGCGAGGGTGTCCCTGGGCATCGGGATTGTTCAATAGCATCTGTGCCAGGCTGGCCGACCCGCTCAATTCATCGACCCACGGATAGGCGGACTTGATCAGCACGGCGTTACCGGGCCCCTGGGCGCTGAAGTTCAGGGAATCGCCGCCCCGGGCGTAATACATATAGATGTGGCCGCCATCCAGAAACAAAGCCTTACGTTTTTCTGTGTAGCCGAGGGAGGCGTGGCTGCCTTTTTCTGCGCAGTAATAGGCTTCGGTTTCGATGATCCGGGCGCTGAGCCACAGGTCGCCCACTCGATGGCGAATGACTTTGCCCAGTAAGTCCCGGGCCAGAATTTGCGCGTCGCGGTCGAAAAACGCGTCGGGGAGACCCTTGGGCAGGCTCGCAGCGGACGCTCGAACAGTCAGATTGGACATGATGACCGGTGTTTGTCAGGGCTGAATGAGTCGTGATGATAACAATTTGCGGCTTAATCCCGGCTGAACGTCGGCAAATACTCATCGATTTCGACCATCCGCCCGTCACCGCTGTTAGTCCCGGGACGCGACAGCTATAATCTGCCGCTTTACTCTTTACCAAGACCTTATCAAAGACCACGCCAGACCATGACTGAGTCCGTTCTTGATTACATGACCCGTTTGGGTTGCGCTGCCCGCGAAGCTTCCCGCGTGATCGGCCGCGCCAGCACGGCGCAGAAAAACCGCGCCCTGCAGGCTGCCGCCAATGCGCTGGACGCTGCCCGCGCCGAGCTGACGGCGGCCAATGAACTGGATTTGGCCGCCGGTCGCGCCAGTGGCCTTGAGCCGGCGCTGCTCGAACGACTGGCGCTGACCCCGGCGCGTATCGACGGCATGATCGTTGGCCTGCGCCAGGTTGCGGCACTGCCGGACCCGGTTGGCGCGATTCGCGACATGAGCTTCCGCCCGTCCGGTATCCAGGTCGGCAAGATGCGCGTGCCATTGGGTGTGATCGGAATCATCTACGAGTCGCGGCCGAACGTGACCATCGATGCCGCGAGCCTGTGCCTGAAGTCCGGTAACGCGACCATCCTGCGTGGCGGTTCCGAAGCCATTCATTCCAATCGAGCCATCGCGGCCTGCATTCAGCGTGGCCTGGCCGAAGCCGGTCTGCCGGCCGCCGTGGTGCAAGTGGTCGAAACCACGGATCGCGCTGCCGTCGGCGCGCTCATTACCATGCCTGAATACGTCGATGTCATCGTGCCGCGCGGCGGCCGCGGCCTGATCGAACGTGTCAGCCGTGACGCCCGCGTCCCGGTGATCAAGCACCTGGACGGCATTTGCCACGTTTACGTGAGTGAGCATGCCGATCTGGCCAAGGCCCAGCGCATTGCGTTCAACGCCAAGACTTACCGTTATGGCATCTGCGGTGCCATGGAAACGCTGTTGGTGGATCAAACCGTTGCCAGGGATTTCCTGCCGGCGATGGCGGCACAGTTCCGCGAAAAAGGCGTCGAACTGCGCGGTTGCGAGCGTACCCGGGCAATCATCGATGCCGTGGCCGCTACCGAAGAAGACTGGAGCACCGAATACCTGGCGCCGATTTTGTCGATCCGGGTGGTCGACGGACTGGACCAGGCCATCGAGCACATCAATCATTACGGTTCCCATCACACCGATTCGATTGTCAGCGAACACCAGGGCGACACCCGGCGTTTCGTGGCTGAAGTCGACTCCTCGTCGGTGATGATCAATACCCCGACATGCTTCGCCGATGGTTTCGAATACGGATTGGGTGCCGAGATCGGCATTTCTACTGATAAGCTGCACGCCCGCGGCCCGGTGGGCCTCGAAGGACTGACCTGCGAGAAGTACATCGTGGTCGGCGACGGGCAGTTGCGCGGACAGGAGCCGGCCTGACTTGGGCGACTTCGACCCGTCAGCCCCGGTCACCGCCAGCGAGCCAGCCCCTCGCCGCATTGGCGTGCTGGGCGGAACGTTCGACCCGGTGCACATCGGCCATTTGCGCGGTGCGCTGGAAGTCGCCGAAACCCTGGCGCTCGATGAGCTGCGACTGACACCCAGTGCCAGGCCGCCCCATCGGGATACGCCGCAGGTGTCGGCCAAAGACCGTCTGGCGATGGTCGAGTGCGCGGTGGCCGGTGTGGCACCGTTGGTGGTGGATGCCCGCGAATTGCAGCGGAACAAACCGTCCTACACCATTGATACCCTGGAACTGATGCGCGCCGAACTGACCGTATCCGACCAGGTTTTTCTGCTTTTGGGCTGGGACGCTTTTTGCGGCCTGCCCACTTGGCACCGCTGGGAAGAGTTGCTCCAGCATTGCCATATCCTGGTGTTGCAACGCCCGGATGCCGACAGCGAACCGCCGGATGCCTTGCGCAACCTGCTGGCAGCGCGCTCGGTGAGCGACCCGCTGGCCCTCAAGGGGCCGAGCGGACAGATTGCATTCGTCTGGCAGACACCGCTCGCGGTATCCGCCACCCAGATCCGTCAACTGCTGGCCAGCGGTAAGTCGGTACGTTTCCTGGTGCCCGACGCGGTCCTGGCCTACATCGATGCGCACGGACTTTACCGTGCGTCGAACTGAATAGGAGTGCTTCAAGGCACGTGGCAACAACGTGTATCGAAGCCCCGAACTACGAGCAAAACGAGTTTTATATGACGAGCAACAACGAAAGCAAAGTAAAACGCAAAGGCACATTCAAGAGTGCCCCGCTGCCGGAAAAAGTCCTCGCCGCCGAGCCGCCTAAAGGCGACGAGCTGGTCAAGATCGCCGTAGCCGCCCTGGAAGACGTCAAGGCCCAGGACGTGCTGGTGATCGATGTTCGCGACAAGCAGAGCATCACTGACTACATGATCATCGCCACCGGTACCTCCAACCGCCAGATCGGCGCGATGCTGGACAAGGTTCGCGAGGCCGTCAAAGCCCTGGGCATCAAGCCGCTGGGTGAAGAAGGCAAGGGCGACAGCGACTGGGTTCTGCTGGACATGGACGACGTGATCGTCCACATGATGACTTCCAACGCCCGTCAGTTCTACGACCTGGAGCGCCTGTGGAAAGGTGCCGAGCAGAGCCGTGCGGCCGATGGCAAGCACCACAGCCCTGAAGTTGGTCACGAGCACTTCAACAAGCTCAACAAAGACCAGGAATAAGGGACCGCTGTGCGACTGCGACTGATCGCCGTCGGTTCACGCATGCCCAAATGGGTGGAAGAAGGCTGGCATGAATATGCCAAGCGTCTTCCGTCCGAGCTGGCGCTGGAACTGGTGGAAATACCGCTCAACACCCGTGGCAAGAACGCCGACGTGGCCCGTTTCATCCGTCAGGAAGGCGAAGCCATGCTGGCCAAGGTCGGGCCGAACGAGCGGATTGTCACTCTCGAAGTCCATGGCAAACCCTGGAGCACCGAGCAACTGGCGGTCGAACTCGATCGCTGGCGGCTGGACTCGCGTACGGTCAACTTCATGGTCGGCGGCCCCGAAGGGCTGGCACCGGAAGTCTGTGCCCGGGCTGACCAGCGCTGGTCGCTCTCACCGTTGACGTTGCCACACCCGCTGGTGCGGATCCTGATCGGCGAACAGCTGTATCGTGCCTGGACCGTGTTGTCCGGCCACCCTTATCACAAGTAGTTCTGCGCTCTCATGACCCAGCCGATCCGCATCAAGGACCACGAAAAAGACGCCCGCCTGGTGCGTGGCCGCGTCGTGTTCGGGGCCATTGCAGTGGTGGCGCTGATTGGCGTGTTGATCGCGCGCCTGTATTTCCTGCAGGTGATCCAGTACGACTACCACTCGACCCTGTCGGAAAACAACCGCGTCCATGTGCAGCCGATTCCGCCGACTCGCGGCTTGATCTTCGACCGCAATGGCGTAGTGATTGCCGACAACCGGCCGAGTTTCAGCCTGAGCATGACCCGCGAGCGTTCCGGCGACTGGCAGCAGGTGCTCGACGTGATCGTCGAAGTGCTGGAGCTGACGCCCGAGGACCGGGTGATTTTCGAGAAGCGCATGCGTCAGGGGCGCCGGCCGTTCGAGCCGGTGCCGATCCTGTTTGAGCTGACCGAGGAGCAGATCGCCCGGATCGCCGTGAACCAGTTCCGCCTGCCGGGCGTGGAAGTGGTCGCGCAACTGGTTCGTCACTACCCGCAGGGTGCACATTTTGCGCACTCGGTGGGCTACATGGGGCGGATCAACGAGAAAGAGCTCAAGTCTCTGGACCCGGTCAGTTACAGCGGCACCCATCAAATCGGCAAGACCGGCATCGAGCGCTTCTACGAGCCGGAGCTGCACGGTCAGGTGGGTTACGAGGAGGTCGAAACCAACGCTCGGGGCCGTGTATTGCGGGTGCTCAAGCGTACCGAACCGATTTCCGGCAAGGACATCGTCCTGAGCCTGGACATCAAATTGCAGGAAGCCGCCGAAGCCGCGCTCGGTGGTCGTCGTGGTGCGGTGGTGGCCCTTGATCCGAAAACCGGCGAGGTGCTGGCGATGGTCAGCCAGCCGAGTTTCGACCCGAACCTGTTCGTCACCGGCATCAGCTCCAAGGCCTATTCCGAGCTGCGCGACTCCATTGACCGGCCGCTGTTCAACCGCGTATTGCGCGGTCTGTATCCGCCGGGCTCGACCATCAAGCCGGCGGTAGCGATTGCCGGCCTGGATTCCGGCGTGGTGACCGCGTCGACCCGGGTGTTCGACCCCGGCTACTACATGCTGCCCAACTACGATCACAAGTACCGTAACTGGAACCGCACCGGCGATGGGGTTTTGTCGACCTCGACACGGCGATCATGCGTTCCAACGACACCTACTTCTATGACCTGGCGCACAAGCTGGGGATCGATCGGTTGTCGTCGTACCTGTCCAAGTTCGGCATCGGTCAGAAGGTTTCTCTGGACATGTTCGAGGAGTCGCCGGGTCTGATGCCGACCCGCGAATGGAAGCGCGCGACCCGCCGCCAGGCATGGTTCCCGGGTGAAACGCTGATTCTCGGTATCGGTCAGGGCTACATGCAGTCGACCCCCCTGCAGCTGGCCCAGGCCACCGCGCTGGTGGCCAACAAAGGCATCTGGAACCGTCCACACCTGGCCAAGACCATCGAAGGCGAGAAGCCGGTGGATCAGAATCCGATGCCGGACATCATCCTGCGTGATCCGTCTGACTGGACCAAGGTCAACCACGGTATGCAGCAGGTGATGCACGGGGCTCGTGGTACGGCGCGCAAGGCCTCGATTGGTGCGCAATACCGGATCGCCGGCAAGAGCGGTACGGCCCAGGTGGTTGCGATCAAACAGGGCGAGAAGTACGACCGCTCCAAAGTTCAGGAGCGCCACCGCGACCACGCCTTGTTCGTCGGCTTCGCGCCGGCCGACGACCCGAAAATCGTGGTGTCGGTGATGGTCGAGAACGGCGAGTCCGGCTCCGGCGTCGCCGCGCCGGTAGTGCGTCAAGTCATGGACGCCTGGCTCCTGGGCGAGGACGGCCGATTGAAGCCCGAATACGCCAGCCCTATCAGTGCAGAGGCAACCGCCCGTGATGAATAATTTTGATCGCATGCTCTCCAGCGAGGATGTGATGCGTCGTCGTGCGACGCTGCTGCAACGCCTGCACATCGATGGCCCGCTGCTGATCCTGTTGCTGACCCTCGCTGCCGGCAGCCTGTTCGTGTTGTATTCGGCCAGTGGCAAGAGCTGGGACTTGCTGGCCAAACAGGCCACCTCGTTCGGCATCGGTCTGGTGTCGATGATCGTCATCGCTCAGTTCGAACCGCGCTTCATGGCCCGCTGGGTGCCGATCGGCTATGTGATCGGCGTGCTCTTGCTGGTCGTGGTGGATGTCATGGGTCACAACGCCATGGGCGCCACGCGCTGGATCAATATTCCCGGCGTGATTCGCTTCCAGCCCTCGGAATTCATGAAGATCCTGATGCCGGCAACCATCGCCTGGTACCTGTCCAAGCGCACCTTGCCGCCGCAGCTCAAGCATGTCGGCATCAGTCTGATACTGATCGGCATCCCGTTCATTCTCATCGTGCGCCAACCGGACCTCGGCACTTCGCTGCTGATCCTGGCCGGCGGCGCTTTCGTGCTGTTCATGGGCGGTTTGCGCTGGCGCTGGATCCTCAGCGTGCTGGCTGCGGCCGTTCCCGTGGCGGTTGCCATGTGGTTCTTCATCATGCACGACTACCAGAAGCAGCGAATCCTGACATTCCTCGACCCGGAGAGCGATCCGCTCGGTACCGGTTGGAACATCATCCAGTCCAAGGCCGCCATCGGCTCCGGCGGTGTGTTCGGCAAGGGCTGGTTGCTGGGCACCCAGTCGCACCTGGACTTCCTGCCGGAAAGCCATACCGACTTCATCATTGCCGTAATGGGTGAAGAGTTCGGCCTGGTGGGGATCTGCGCGCTGTTGATGATCTACCTGCTATTGATCGGCCGCGGCCTGGTGATTACCGCCCAGGCACAGACATTGTTCGGCAAGTTGCTCGCGGGCAGCCTGACCATGACGTTTTTTGTTTATGTTTTCGTCAACATCGGTATGGTCAGTGGCCTGTTGCCGGTGGTGGGGGTGCCGTTGCCGTTCATTAGCTACGGAGGAACTTCGCTGGTGACGCTGCTGTCAGCGTTTGGGGTTTTGATGTCGATCCATACCCATCGCAAGTGGATCGCGCAGGTTTGAATAAGGTGAAATTTTCAATGCAAGTAATGCGTGGCTGGGCGACTCGATACGCGCCATGGGTCGGCCTGGTAAGCATCCTTGGCACCGTGCAGGAAGCGTTGGCCAGCGACTACGAAGGCTCACCCCAGGTGGCCGAATTCGTCGGTGAAATGACCCGCGACTACGGTTTCGCCGGTGAACAATTGATGGGCGTGTTCCGCGAAGCCGAGCGCAAGCAGTCGATTCTGGACGCCATCTCGAAACCCGCCGAACGGGTCAAGCAGTGGAGCGAATATCGCCCGATGTTCATCACCGATGCGCGCATTGCCCGGGGTGTGGACTTCTGGCGTCAGCACGAGGCGGTGTTGGCCCGTGCCGAGCAGGAATACGGCGTGCCAGCCCAGGTGATTGTCTCGATCATCGGCGTTGAAACCTTTTTCGGCCGCAATACCGGAAATTTCCGGGTGATCGATGCCTTGTCGACCCTGGGTTTCGACTATCCTCCCCGTGCCGAGTTTTTCCGCAAGGAATTGCGTGAGTTCCTGCTGCTGGCCCGCGAAGAGCAGGTTGATCCGTTGACGCTCAAAGGCTCCTACGCCGGCGCAATGGGATTGCCGCAATTCATGCCGAGCAGTTTCCGCGCCTATGCGGTGGATTTCGACGGTGATGGCCATATCAACATCTGGACCAATCCGGACGACGCCATTGGCAGTGTCGCCAGTTACTTCAAACGTCATGGCTGGGTCGCCGGCGAACCGGTGGTCAGCCGCGCCGACATCCGTGGCGAGCAGGTCGACGAAGGTTTGACCACTGGAATCGAGCCGACGAAAACCGTCGGGGAGTTGCGAGCCCTGGGGTGGTCAAGTCATGATGCGCTGCGCGATGATATGCCGGTTACCGCATTCCGCCTGGAAGGCGACAATGGCCCCGAATACTGGATGGGCCTGAAGAATTTTTACGCGATCACGCGTTATAACCGCAGCGTGATGTACGCCATGGCCGTACATCAACTGTCTGAACAGCTGGTCCAAGCACGGGGCGTCAAGTAATGCGGGCATTGCCTATGAGTAAACCCCTGAAGCTGCTGGCATTCGCCGCGTTGGCAGCGCTGGTTGCCAGTTGTTCGACCAGCCGCGCCCCGGCGCAGAAATCATCCACCGCCGTGCGCTCGGCGCCGGGGCTGGACATCAACCGCGCCCACAAGGATGGCGCGCCATGGTGGGATGTCGATGTGTCGCGCATCCCGGACGCCACGCCGACCCTGCACACCGGCCCGTACAAGGCCAACCCGTACACCGTGCTGGGCAAGACTTACTTCCCGTTGCAAGAGTCCAGGACCTACGTGCAGTCGGGTACGGCGTCCTGGTACGGCACCAAGTTTCACGGTCAGAACACCGCCAACGGCGAAGTGTATGACCTGTACGGCATGAGTGCCGCGCACAAGACATTGCCACTGCCGAGTTACGTTCGGGTGACCAACCTGGACAACAACAAGAGCGTGATCCTGCGAGTCAACGACCGCGGGCCGTTCTACTCGGACCGGATCATCGACCTGTCCTACGCCGCGGCCAAGAAGCTCGGTTATGCCGAAACCGGCACCGCGCGGGTCAAGGTCGAAGGCATCGACCCGCAGGCGTATTGGGCGGCCAAAGGCCGTCCGGCACCATTAATGCTCAATGAACCGAAAGTCGCGCAGAATAGCGCCCCGGTGATCACGGCCTCGGCCGGCACCGTCGAGCAATGGACACCGCCGCCGCAGCAACACGCTGCCGCGGTCGTGCCGGTGCAGCTTGATGCAAAAAAAAACGCTTCTGTACCAGCCTCTGGCCAGTATCTGCAGGTGGGCGCGTTCGCCAACCCGGACGCTGCAGAACTCCTGAGATCGAAGCTCAGCGGGATGGTGAGCGCTCCGGTGTTCATCAGTTCGATCGTGCGCAATCAGCAGACCCTGCATCGGGTTCGCCTGGGCCCGATCGGATCGCCGGGTGAAATCCAGCAGGTGCAGAACAGTGTGCGCCTGGCCAATCTCGGTTCGCCGAGTGTGGTCACGGAATAAGCAACACGTAGAACTTGATTGACGATTCACCAGCGATTGGGGGGTGAATCAGGTTGTTGGCTCGTTGAAGAACAAAAGCCCGGCAAGGGTTACAGAGTGAGCAACTGAACACGCGATGACTCGTTAGAAAGTCATCTGATTAGTTTTGCCCTTGGGCAGTTTCCATTAGCGATTTCGAGAGACGGATGAACATCACCACCTTTGCCAAACGCCTGTTCCTGCTAGTCCCGCTGCTCCTCTCACCTGCCGCGTTCGCGGTCGAGATGATGCCGTCGCCACCGCAACTGGCCGCCAAGGCCTACGTGCTCATGGATGCCAGCAGCGGTAATGTGCTGGTCGAGAACAACGGTGACCAGCGTCTGCCACCGGCCAGCTTGACCAAGCTGATGACCGCGTACATCGCGACCCTGGAAATCCGTCGTGGCCAGATTGGCGAAAACGATCCGGTGACCGTCAGCGAAAACGCCTGGCGTACCGGCGGTTCGCGGATGTTCATCAAGGTCGGCTCGCAGGTCACCGTCAGCGACTTGCTGCACGGCATCATCATCCAGTCGGGTAACGACGCCAGTGTCGCGCTCTCCGAGCACATCGCCGGCAGCGAAGACGCCTTCGCCGACCTGATGAACAAGACCGTCGCCGACCTGGGCATGACCAACACCCACTTCATGAACCCGACCGGCCTGCCGAACCCGGAGCACTACTCGTCGGCTCACGACATGGCTGTGCTGGCGCGCGCGATCATCCACGAAGACCCGGCTCACTACGCGATCTACTCGCAGAAAGAGTTCTTCTGGAACGGCATCAAGCAACCCAACCGTAACCTGCTGCTGTGGCGCGACAAGACTGTCGACGGTCTGAAAACCGGCCACACCGACGAAGCAGGCTACTGCATGGTGTCTTCGGCTGTACGTGATGGCATGCGCCTGATCGCCGTGGTGTTCGGCACCAACAGCGAAGTGGCTCGTGCCGCAGAAACCCAGAAACTGCTGACCTACGGTTTCCGCTTCTTCGAAACCCAGACCTTCTATCAGAAGGGTGCCGAGCTGGCCCAGGCGCCTGTCTGGAAAGGCTCCACCAATCAAGTCAAGGCCGGCCTGGCCGAAGACCTGACCATGACCTTGCCGAAAGGCCAGCTGAAAAAGCTCGCTGCCAGCATGACCATGAACCCGCAACTGATCGCGCCAATCGCCAAGGGCGACGTGATCGGTAAAGTCGAAGTGAAACTGGACGACAAGGTGGTGCACAGCGCTGACCTGATCGCTCTGGACGCTGTCGAGGAAGGTGGTATCTTCCGCCGCATGTGGGATAGCATCCGTCTATTCTTCTACGGCTTGTTCAACTGAATTTAGTGTGCACCTGCATGGCCCCGTGCTGATCCAGTACGGGGCCATGCCCGTCGCCACGGCTTACGCTCAAGAGGCCGTTACGCCATGACCGATACCGAAGTAAAGGCGCCAAAGATCGAATTCCCGGTCACTGACTATCCCGTTAAGGTAATCAGCGATACCGGTGTGGGCAACAAGGACAAGATCATCAAGATCGTCGAGAAACACGCCAAGATCAACGATGAGCGTGTTGACGAGCGCCAGAGCAGCAACGGCAAATACACCACCATTCAGTTGCACATCGTCGCGACCGACCAGGACCAGCTGTACAACATCAACAGCGAACTGCGGGCCACCGGTTTCGTACACATGGTGCTGTGATGTCTGGCACGCTGGGCTTTCGCGAGCTTGGCCAGATGGCTTACGAGCCGGTCTGGCATGCCATGCAACGCTTTACCAACGAGCGCGGCAGCGATGCCGCCGACGAAATCTGGCTGGTGGAACACCCCCCGGTGTTCACCCAGGGCCAGGCGGGCAAGGCCGAGCATCTGCTGCTTCCCGGTGATATTCCGGTGGTGCAGGTCGACCGTGGTGGTCAGGTGACCTACCACGGCCCCGGCCAACTGGTGGCATATCTGCTGCTGGACGTACGCAAGCTCGGTTTTGGTGTGCGCGATCTGGTCACCCGGATGGAGCAATGCCTGATCGAGCTGCTCGCCAGTTACGGCGTGACCGCTGCAGCCAAGCCTGATGCACCGGGTGTTTACGTCGACGGGGCGAAAATCGCTTCCCTGGGTCTGCGGATCCGCCACGGTTGTTCCTTTCATGGCCTGGCCTTGAACGTGGACATGAACCTGGAACCGTTTCGACGGATTAATCCCTGCGGCTACGCCGGGCTGGCGATGACCCAGCTGAGCGATCACGCAGGATCGATTGAATTTGCCGAGGTAAGTGCCCGGCTGCGCGCGCAGCTCGTCAAACACCTCGACTATGCTGAGCAGACGACCCTGACGGGCGGAATCGACTGATATGACTACTGATGCAGTGCAAACCATGATCCCGACGCTTGATGTCACCGAGCGCCCGGCCCCGCGTCCCAAGGTTGAAGCCGGCGTCAAGCTGCGCGGCGCCGAGAAGGTTGCACGCATCCCGGTGAAGATCATTCCGACCACCGAACTGCCGAAGAAACCTGACTGGATTCGTGTACGCATCCCGGTTTCGCCGGAAGTCGACCGCATCAAGGCCTTGCTGCGCAAACACAAGCTGCACAGCGTCTGTGAAGAAGCGTCCTGCCCGAACCTGGGCGAGTGCTTCTCCGGTGGCACCGCGACTTTCATGATCATGGGTGACATCTGCACCCGTCGTTGCCCGTTCTGCGACGTCGGCCACGGCCGTCCGAAGCCACTGGACGTCAACGAGCCGGAAAGCCTGGCCATCGCCATCGCCGACCTGCGCCTGAAGTACGTGGTGATCACCTCGGTGGACCGTGATGACCTGCGCGACGGCGGTGCCCAGCACTTTGCCGACTGCATCCGTGAAATCCGCAAGCTGTCGCCGAACGTGCAGCTCGAAACCCTGGTTCCGGACTACCGTGGCCGCATGGACATCGCGCTGGAAATCACTGCTGCCGAGCCACCGGATGTGTTCAACCACAACCTGGAAACCGTGCCGCGCCTGTACAAGGCTGCGCGTCCGGGTTCGGACTACCAGTGGTCGCTGACCTTGTTGCAACGCTTCAAGCAGATGATGCCGCACATTCCGACCAAGTCCGGCTTGATGCTGGGCCTGGGCGAAACCGACGAAGAAGTCATCGAAGTCATGAAGCGCATGCGCGAACACGACATCGACATGCTGACCCTGGGCCAGTACCTGCAACCGTCCCGCAGCCACTTGCCGGTGCAGCGCTTCGTGCACCCGGACACCTTCGCCTGGTTCGCCGAGGAAGGCTACAAGATGGGCTTCAAGAACGTTGCTTCGGGTCCGTTGGTACGCTCCTCGTATCACGCCGACGAGCAGGCCAAGCTGGTCAAGGCCGAGCTGATGTCGTCCTGATCGACGGTGAAACATAAAACGCCCGCAAGGTTTCAAAGCCTTGCGGGCGTTTTTTTGCCTGGCCTGTGGCACTGGCCGTATTTTTCTGCAACTTGCGGGGCGACGGACCCTCTTCTGTTTGTCCCCGTTCCTGACTACTGTGTGCTGAAGTTTTCACGCAGGGAGATTCACGGATGACCGCTCGACCGATCCACAGCCTTTGCCCTCAAGCTCTCGTCCCGGCACTGCCGTCGGAAGGCATGATCGGCGTTATTGCACCTGCCGGTCCCGCGGCGCTGGACACCGACAAGGCGCTACGATGGATGCGTGCCCGGGGTTATTCACTGAAAGTGTTTCCCGGGGTCTACGAGAAAGACGGCTATCTGGCCGGCAGTGATGATGTGCGCCTGAACGATTTGCACGCCGCGTTCGCGGATCGTGACGTCGATGCCATCATTTGTCTGCGCGGCGGATACGGCACGCCCCGGCTGCTCGATCGTATCGATTTCAAGTTGTTGCGTGACAACGCCAAGCCGTTCGTCGGCTACAGCGACATTACTGCGCTGCATTTGGCAATCAGCCGATATGCAGGCTTCGTGACGTTTCATGGGCCGATGCTCAATGCCGACCTGCTGGGTGACAAGCAACAACCTACAGAGTCTTCCTTCTTCAACATGTTGCGAGGGCAGGTGACGGCGGGCACAGTGCTGGCGCACCCGGTGGCCTACCCGCTGACCACGATCGAGCCGGGCGTTGCCCATGGACGCTTGCTCGGCGGCAATCTGGCCATGATTACCGCAACCATGGGCACGCCTTATGAGATGGATGCCGAGGGCGTCATTCTGTTGATCGAGGACATCAACGAGCCGCTGTATCGCATCGACCGGTTGCTGACCCAGCTACGGCTGGCAGGTACGTTGCACAAGCTGCGCGGCGTGTTGGTCGGGGATGTGGCGGGTGTCGAGGTGAGCGCGCTGGAGCGGTTGCTCAAGCAGACCTTCGAGGCATTGAAGATACCGGTACTGTCCGGATGGCGCAGCGGCCATTGCGACCCGAACCTGACGTTGCCCATGGGGGCGTTGGTGCGGTTGGATGCGGGGAACAAGGAGTTGGTGCTGGAGCAGGACGTGGTGGTCAGGCGCTAGATTTTCGCTGTCTGTCAGTCAGTCTTCGCGAGCAAGCCCGCTCCCACATTCGACCGTATTCCCATGCAGGAACGCGGTTAAATGTGGGAGCGGGCTTGCTCGCGAAAGCGGTTTCAGCCGTACAGTTAACTAGCGGCTACGCAAACCTTCCAGCAACTTGTGCGTCGGATAGCCATCCGCCGGCCAGCCAAACGACTGCTGGGCGCTGCGGATCGCCTTGCGGGTATTGGCGCCAATGATCCCGTCGGCGGTGCCGGCGTCGTAGTTTTGCGCGCTCAACAGGTTTTGCAGTTCGATCCGCTCGGTACGGCTCAGTGGCAGGTCATCTTTTGGCCACATGCCGCTGATCAAGCCTGCGCCATTGAAGCGTTCGGACAACAGGCTCACCCCCAAGGCGTAGGACGACGAGTTGTTGTACTTGAGAATCGCACGGAAGTTATCAAGCACCAGGAACGCCGGGCCACGATAGCCGGCCGGCAACAGCAGTGCTGCGGACAGTTGCTCCGAGCCGGCTGGGACCTGGCCGCCGTTGGGCAGCGTAATGCCCAGTTGCCGCCATTCGGCGACACTCTTGCGAATCGTGCCATCGGCCAGTACATAGTTGAAGCCGCTCGGCAGCTGGACTTCAAAGCCCCACGGCTGACCTCGCTGCCAGCCTGAGCTTTGCAGGTAGTGCGCGGTCGAGGCCAGGGCGTCGGCCGAGCTGCCCCAGATATCGCGGCGCCCGTCACCATCGAAGTCCACGGCATGGGTGTTGTAGGTGGTCGGGATGAATTGGGTCTGGCCCATGGCGCCGGCCCAGGATCCGAGCATCTTCTCGGGTTCGATATCGCCTTGTTGCAGGATTTGCAGGGCGGCAATCAATTGCGCGTGGGCGAAACCGGGGCGACGGCCTTCGTAGGCCAGGGTCGCCAGCGAGTTGATCACCGACTTGCTGCCCTGGAACTGGCCAAAGTTGCTTTCCATTCCCCACACGGCTACCAGCGCCTGACGGTCAACGCCGTAACGCTGCTCGATGCTTTGCAGGATGTCAGCGTACTGGTTGATCAGCGACTGGCCTTTATGGACCCGCAGCGGCGACAAGGCGCCATCGAGGTATTCCCACACCGGTTTTGCGAACTCCGGTTGGCTGCGATCGGCACGAATCACACTGGGGTCGAAACTGACATTGGCGAAAGCGCGATCAAACAGATCGGCACGGATACCGGCGGCCAGGGCATCATTGCGGAAACCCGCCTGCCATTCGGCAAAGGTCTGGGTTGGCTGGATGTCGAGGTTCTCACCCGTCGGAACCACAGGCGGAACAACCGCCGGGGCGGTGGCGACAGGGAGCGTCTGAAGCGGCTGAGCGTCGGCTGCGGTCGGTTTTTCCGCACAGGCGACAAGCAAAACAAGGCTGGATGCAGCGATCAATTGGCGTAAGTGCCAACGACGGAGGAGACAAAGGGGCATGCACGGGTCCAGGGAGTACGAATCAGGTACAGACCTTACCATGTCAAAGGGGTGTTCTGCTTTACGCAGCCAGAAAGTAAGAAGCCTCCCAGCTGTCAGACTGGAAGGCTTCGCGGCGGTAACTGCCTTTGCCCTTGGCGGGGCGTTCCTGGCGGCTGCGGAACAGTGGCTGGGCGATGATGGATTTGGCCTTGTTGGGGCCGTGTTTTGACGGCTTTTTGCTCATGATCGGATCTCACGGGAAGGTGGGTTTTGCGGGGGAAATAATCTGCCGAAGTCGGGGTTCTGTCTATAGCGCGGATGGATCAGTGTTTTGCAGAAAGCATCTGTAGCAGCAGGCTTCGCCAGCTGCTACAGAAAGTGCGATTACTCTGCAGGCAGCGACAATTTTTGTCCGGCCATCAACAGCGTCAGTCGACTCAGGCTCATCCACGGCGAACCGGCCGCCTGGCCCTTGATCTGCGCGTCGATGCGCTGTGCTTCGAGCAGCAGTTGCCCCCAGCGTTGCGCCGAGTAGCGTTGCAGCGCTTTGCTCATCAACGGTTTGCGTTTGTCCCAGATCGGAGGTTTGGCCTGGCTGAAGGCCTTGTCCAGCGGCGTCCCCTGGCTGTATTGCAGCGAAATATTGGCCAGCAGGCGCAACTCCCGGGCCAGGGCCCAGAGAATCACCGGCGGCTCGACGCCTTCGCCGCGCAAGCCTTCGAGCATGCGCAAGGCATGGGCCGCTTCGCCATTGAGCACCGCATCGGTCAGGCCGAAGACGTCGAAGCGCGCACTGTCGGCCACCGCAGCCTGCACGGTTTCAACGGTGATCTGACCCCCTTCGGCCATCAGTTTGAGCTTTTCGATTTCCTGGGCCGCGGCCAGCAAGTTGCCCTCGACCCGCGCTGCGATCAGCTCAACGGCGTCCTGGCTGGCGGAAAGCCCGGCCTGGGACAGGCGTTGGCGAATCCAGCTCGGCAGCTGGCCGACATCGACGGGCCAGATCTGCACGAACTGGGTCTGCTGTCCTTCGACCAGCGCTTTGCCCCACTTGGTCTTCTGCGCGCTGCCATCGAGTTTCGGCAAGCTGATCAGCAGCACGGTGTCGTCGGCCGGGCGCGAGCAGTATTCGATAAGCGCGGCAGCACCTTTGTCGCCGGGTTTGCCGGAAGGCAGGCGCAGTTCCAGCAGGCGTTTTTCGGCGAACAGCGACATGCTGGCACCGGCTTGCAGCAACGTCCCCCAGTCGAAACTGGCGTCGGCGGCAAACACCTGGCGTTCATCGAATCCCTGCTGACGGGCGGCTGCGCGAATAGCGTCGGCTGCTTCCTGGCACAGCAGCGGGTCATCGCCGCTGATGATGTAGACCGGCGCAAGGGCGCCTTGCAGGTGTTTGGCGAGTTGGGCGGGGGCGAGCTTCATAAGAGAGGGCGAACGGGGCGCCTGAGCGCCCCGTACGTCTTACTGCTGCGGCAGTTCGACAGGCGACTGACGCGGGGTTTCCGCTTCAGCCTTCTTTGCCGCTTCCAGTGCCGCGGCATCAGCCTTGGCCCTGGCTTCGGCAGTCTGTTGCAACTGATCCAGTTGGCCAGGGTTCAGTTGTTGCAGGCGCAGCATCATGCGTTGAACCAGCTCGCGGCGGGCCTCTGTCCGGGCCGTTGCGGCTTCCTGGTCGGAACCCACCAGGTTGTTGCCGTCGTGCATGTAGATTTTCTGCACTTCAAGCTTGTCGCTCATCAGTGGCAGGTCACCGCGACCACGGATGTCGTAGTTCAACACGGTGGTCACCTGGTACTCGCCAGCACGACCGGCACCGGCGTAGCTGAGGATGCGTTGGCTTTCCTGCTCATTGGTCAGCACCAGTTTGTAAGGTGCGCCGTTATAGACCTTGACGCCGCTGCCTATCAGTACCTGACGCAATTGGGTCACGGTTTCGCCATAGGCGTTGCGGGCACTCAGGTCGAGTTCCTTGATCGCCAGTTCGTCGGTGCCGGTGCCGCGCAGCTGGAAACCGCAGGCGCTCAACAGAACCGCGAGGCCCATCACCAGCAGATTGCGTTTGATCATCTTGTTGCTCCCCTTGAAACCATGTGGGCCGATCAAGCGGCCCGAAAGGTTTTACTCGGCGCCAGGCTCACCTGGCGCCTGATCCAATTAGCTGGCGACGATATTGACCAGTTTCCCGGGCACTACGATCACTTTCCGAATGGTCAGACCGTCGACGAAACGCAGGACGTTCTCGTTGGCACGGGCGGCGGCTTCGACTTCTTCACGGCTGGCACTGGCCGGCATTTCGATCTGGCCACGCAGTTTGCCGTTGACCTGGATGACAAGCGTCAGGCTGTCCTGCACCAGTGCGCTGTCGTCCTGCACCGGCCAACCGGCGTCGATCACAGGATCAGCGTGACCCAGTTGATTCCACAGCTCGTGGCTGATGTGCGGCGTGATCGGAGCCAGCAGCAGAGTCACGGTTTCCAGGCCTTCGTGAATCAGTGCGCGATCCTGTTCGGTGCTTTGCGCGGCTTTTTCCAGCACGTTCATCAGCGTCATGACCTGAGCAATGGCGGTGTTGAACTTGTGGTTCTGGCCGACGTCCTGGCTGGCCTGCTTGATGGCCAGGTGGATCGAGCGACGAACGGCTTTCTGCTCGTCATTCAGGCTGGCGACGTCCAGTTTGCCCGGCAGGCCCTGAGTGACGTGCGCTTGAGCCAGACGCCAGACGCGCTTGAGGAAACGGTGCGAACCTTCTACGCCGGAGTCAGACCATTCCGCGCTCATGTCAGGTGGCGAGGCGAACATCATGAACAGGCGGCAGGTGTCTGCACCGAACTGGTCAATCATCGACTGTGGGTCGACGCCGTTGTTCTTTGACTTGGCCATTTTCTCGGTGCCACCGATTTCCACCGGCAAACCGTCAGCTTTCAATTTTGCGCTGATAACCTTGGCTTTGCTGTCACGCTCGAGTTCGACGTCGGCCGGGTTGAACCAGGTGTAAGCGCCATTGGCTTCGCGGCGATAGTAAGTCTCGGCGATCACCATGCCCTGGGTCAGCAGGTTCTTGAACGGCTCGTTGGAGCTCACCAGGCCTTCGTCGCGCATCAGCTTGTGGAAGAAACGTGCGTAGAGCAGGTGAAGGATCGCGTGTTCGATACCGCCGATGTACTGGTCAACCGGCAGCCAGTGGTCGGCCGCCGATTTTTCTACCAGGCCACCTTCATAGTGCGGCGAGGCGTAACGGGCGTAGTACCACGAGGACTCGACGAAGGTGTCCATGGTGTCGGTTTCACGCTTGGCCGGCGCGCCGCATTTAGGGCAGCTGCACTCGTAGAACTCGGGCATGCGCGCCAGTGGCGAACCGGCGCCATCCGGCACCACGTCTTCCGGCAGCACGACAGGCAGTTGATCTTCCGGCACCGGCACGTCACCGCAAGTGCCGCAGTGGATGATCGGGATCGGGCAACCCCAGTAACGCTGGCGGCTGATGCCCCAGTCGCGCAGGCGGAACTGGGTACGCGAGGCGCCCAGTTCTTTCTTGATCAGCGCGACTTCGATGGCGTCGAAGGCACCCGCGAAGTCGAGGCCATCGAACTCGCCGGAATTGATCAGCGTGCCGTACTCGCCGTAGGCGTCTTGCCATGGTGCCGGGTTGCTGTCACCGGAACTGGTGCGCACGACCGATTTAACCGGCAGGTTGTACTTGTGGGCGAATTCGAAATCGCGTTCGTCGTGGGCCGGAACCGCCATCACCGCACCGTCGCCGTAGTGCATCAGCACATAGTTGGCGACCCATACCGGCAGTTTCTCGCCGGTCAGCGGGTGCTCGACGAACAGGCCGGTTGGCAGGCCTTTTTTCTCCTGGGTGGCGACGTCGGCTTCGGCCACGCTGCCGCCCTTGCATTCAGCGATGAACGCTTGCAGCTCAGGATTGTTCTGCGCGGCCAGGGTCGCCAGGTGGTGTTCGGCGGCCACGGCAACGTAGGTTGCGCCCATCAGGGTGTCCGGACGGGTGGTAAAGACTTTCAGTGCGCCGGTTTCGCCGATGGAATCGACGTTGTACGGGAACTGCACTTCCATGCCGCGGGACTTGCCGATCCAGTTGCGCTGCATGGTCTTGACCTGTTCAGGCCAGCCAGTCAGTTCGTCGAGGCTCTCCAGCAGCTCATCCGCGTAGGCGGTGATCTTGAAGTAATACATCGGGATTTCGCGCTTTTCGATCAGCGCGCCGGAACGCCAGCCGCGACCGTCGATCACCTGTTCGTTGGCCAGGACGGTCTGGTCGACCGGGTCCCAGTTCACGGTGCCGCTTTTTTTGTAGATCACACCTTTTTCGAACAGACGGGTGAACAGCCATTGTTCCCAGCGGTAGTAATCCGGCTTACAGGTGGTCACTTCGCGCGACCAGTCCACCGCCAGGCCCAGGCTGCGCAGCTGGCTTTTCATGTAGGCGATGTTTTCGTAGGTCCACTTGGCGGGCGCTACATTGTTCTTCATCGCGGCGTTTTCCGCCGGCATGCCGAAGGCGTCCCAACCCATTGGTTGCAGAACATTCTTGCCTTGCATGCGCTGGTAGCGGGAGATCACGTCGCCGATGGTGTAGTTGCGCACGTGCCCCATGTGTAGCTTGCCGCTGGGGTAAGGGAACATCGACAGGCAGTAGTAAGTCTCCTTGCCTGGCTGTTCACTGACTTCAAAGGACTTTTGCTCGTCCCAGAACGACTGGGCGGCGGCTTCGATTTCACGGGGCTGATATTGTTCGTGCATGGCTACTTTTGAACTGAATAGGGGTGGCCTAATCCTCTTCAATGCAACGCTGGACGCTGATCTCGCCACATTGGCGTTTTCGATGCCCAGCCGAGCTGGAAGTGGAGTTACAGGAAGCGCCGTAGCATACATGACCGCGCTCTGCCGAGGGAAACCCTGATTGCTGCCGCACGTCCTGCAAAAACCGCTGCGAGGGCCGTTGGTCGCGGCGTTCAGCCGGTTTGTTCATGGAAGCTAAGCTCTAACTGGGGAGTAGGTCTTATCTTCCAATGAGGTGAGGGATGGTTGAGTCACAGCAAAAAGCTACAAAACCGGAGCTATACGAAAGGCTGATCGATCGTTTGGCCTTGGCCCTGGATGCGGCAAAAACCGCTAGCCGGTTGCGCGACGAACGCCCTCTGGAACTGGAACTGCGTGGCCTGAGCCCCGCAGAGTTTGCACTGGTCAAGGCGTATCTGGATCGCAGTGAACGTGAGACGCACGGATGCTTGTCTGAGGCGGTAAAGCAGCTCGATGCACCACGTTCAGCCAAGATCATCTGGCTCAAGGACAAGGTTCCCGGCAGAGACGCGGTAAAGGTCCGGTCTTTGCAGTTCAAATAGGGCACAGAGCCATGCTCCATGATTTTTTGAAGCATAGTCCCTCTGTATTGATTGTCGCATTGCGCTAACCCACTTAGGCTTCGGGCATCTCCGGGAGATGCTCGATGCTTTTTCGTTATTTCGTAAAACAACTTCTTTTGCCACCTGGCGTTCTTTTGCTGCTGCTTTTGCTTGCCTGGTGGTTGCGCCGCTCAAGGCCAAGGCTTGCCGGTGCGTGCTTTGCTCTGGGGCTGGGTGGTTTCTGGCTGATGAGCCTGCCGGTGGTGGTGCAGTGGAGTGCCGGCCTGCTTGAACGTGAGCCACCGCTGGCCCGCGATGAATGGACAGTCATGGGGCAACGCGCGGACGCGATCGTGATCCTCGGTTCGGGGCGCGAGCGCGGTGACGTGGCCTGGGGCGCCGACCAGCCCACGGGTGTTGGCCTGGAGCGCCAGCGCTTTGCCGCGCGACTGGCCAAGGCTTCCGGCCTGCCGGTACTGACCAGCGGCGGCTTGCATTACGGCACGCCACCCAGCGAGGCGCAGATGATGGCTGACTCCTTGCGTGATGATTTTGGCGTGACCGTGCGCTGGCAGGAAGGGCGCAGCCGCACGACCTGGGAAAATGCGCAGTTCAGCGCCGAAGTGTTGCTTCCACAGGGTATCAAGCGTGTGGTGCTGGTGACTCACGCCTGGCATATGCCGCGAGCGGCCTGGAGTTTCCGCAAGGCCGGATTTGAGGTGGTGCCGGCGCCAGTAGGATTTCTGGGTGGCGACAACGCGCGGCCACTGGGTGGCTGGATGCCGGAGTTCAAGGCGATCTGGCAGAACGGGCAGTTGATGAACGAGGCGGTGGGGCAGATCGGTTATTCGTTGTTCTATTGAGGTGATGTCGGCACTGATTGATGCGGTGCCTGTGATGCCGCCTTCGCGAGCAAGCCCGCTCCCACACTGGGATCTAAGTCGGTCACAGTATTTGTGTACGACGCCGATCAAATGTGGGAGCGGGCTTGCTCGCGAAGCTCTTAAACGGTTTTGGCCATCCGGCTCGCAATCAGCGCCCAGCCAAACAACAACACGCAGACTATGAGCAATGGCCACGAGCGCCATTCCAGGTACGGCGTGAGATTGTGCATCGGCACCACTTCGCCATACAGGATGCCGCGTTCGAACTGCGGGATCTGATCGGTAATCTGACCGAACGGGTTGATCAGGCCGGACACGCCATTGTTGGTGGCACGGATCATCCAGCGGCCGGCCTCCAGTGCACGCATCTGCGCCATCTGCAGGTGTTGCAGCGGACCGATGGAGGTGCCGAACCAGGTGTCGTTGCTGATGGTCAGCAACAGGTCGCTACGGGCGGCAAGGCTGGCGGCGAATTCCGGGTAGACCACTTCATAGCAGATGAACGGCGCGATCTGATAACCCTTGGCCTGCAGCAGAGGCTGATCGGCCGGGCCGCGGGCAAAGTCCGACATCGGCAGGTCGAAGAAGGCGATCAGCCCGCGCAGCACATCCTGCAGCGGAACATACTCACCAAACGGCACCAGTTTTTGCTTGAGATAAGTGCCGTCGCCTTCACCGGTAACGGTGATGCCATTGAAGAAGCGCTTTTCGTGGTGTACTTCCATGCGGACCGGGACACCGGTGATCAGCGCCGATTTACGCTCGGCCGCGAAGCTGCCCATCATGTTCAGGTAGCCCTCGGCGGACTCCTTGAGCACCGGGATCGCCGTTTCTGGCCAGATGAGCAAATCGACGCGTTTGGAGCTGAAGCTCATGTCGCGGTACAGCGCCAGTTGCGCGTTGAGCTGCGCCGGGTCCCACTTCATGCTTTGTTCGATGTTGCCCTGAATGGCGGCAACGCTCAGTGGCGGGCCTGAGGGGCTGGTCCAGGCGTGGTGCTTGAGTGCCATCCCGACCAGCCAGGGGCCGGCCAGCAGCAATATACCGGCAACGATAAAGCCTTTGCGCCCCGTGCGAACCAGGCGCAGGCCGTTGTAGATCAACGCCGCAGTCAGGGCCAGGGTGAACGAAATCAGCCACATCCCGCCGATGGGCGCGAGCCCGGCCAGCGGGCCGTCGAGCTGGCTGTAACCGGAATACAGCCACGGGAAACCCGTCAGGAACCAGCCGCGGAAGGCTTCCTGGGCGACCCACAGCGCAGCGAAGGCCAGGGCGTCGGCCAGCGGCGCCTCATTGCGGCGCAGCCAGCGCGTCCAAATCCAGGCGGGCAGCGCAAAGAACCAGGCAATCGCCGCCGTGAAGATCAACATCAGGAAACCGGCCAGCAACACCGAGGCGCCGCCGAAATGGTGAATGCTGTAGTAGATCCAGCTGGTGCCGGCACCGAACAGGCCGAAACCGAAACACCAGCCGCGACCCAGTGCCTGGCGTGGGCTCAGCTCGCGCAATCCGGCATAGAACAGGCCGACGGCGAGCAGTGCCAGTGGCCAGATATCGAACGGCGCCAGGGCCAGGGTGGTGATTGCACCGGCCGCCACGGCCAGCAGGTTACCGGGCCAGCCGGGGCGGGTTGTCCAGCGCATTTCAATCCTTAGCGAGCAATGGGCGTCAGGCGAAGCAAGTGAATCCGACGGCTGTCGGCGTTCAGGATGCGGAAACGGTACGGGCCGATTTCAGTGATTTCGTTCCGTTTTGGCAAATGCCCGAACGCGCTCATCACCAGGCCACCAACGGTATCGAACTCGTCGTCGGAGAATTCACTGTCGAAAAACTCGTTGAAGTTCTCGATCGGTGTCAGGGCCTTGATCAGGAAATCACCGCTGGGCAGCGGCTTGATGTAGCTGTCTTCTTCGACGTCGTGTTCGTCTTCGATATCGCCGACGATTTGTTCCAGCACGTCTTCGATGGTTACCAGGCCGGCCACGCCGCCGTACTCGTCGATGACGATGGCCATGTGGTTGTGGTTGGCGCGAAATTCACGCAGTAGCACGTTAAGGCGCTTGGACTCCGGCACGAAGGTGGCCGGGCGCAGCAGGTCCTTGATGTTGAAGCTCTCGCCGTTCTCCTTGAGGATCAACGGCAGCAAGTCTTTGGCCAGCAACACGCCCATCACGTCATCGTGGCTTTCGCCGATGACCGGGTAACGGGAGTGGGCCGATTCGACCACGGCCGGCAGAAACTCGCGGGGTGTCTGGGTCGCCTTGATGCTGACCATTTGCGAGCGCGGGACCATGATGTCCCGGACCTGCAAGTCAGCCACCTGGATGGCGCCTTCGACGATGGCCAGCGCTTCGCTGTCCAGCAGTTTGTTCTGGTGTGCATCGCGCAGCAGCTCCAGCAGCTCCTGGCGGTTTTTCGGCTCGTGGGCAAAAGCCTGGGTGAGCTTACCCAGCCATGACTTCTGCCCGTTGCTCGATCGATCTTCGCTCATAGCGATTACTCTGAATCCTTTGTTGTTTCGGTAGGGGATAAATCGGTTTCGTCGTCCGCGTACGGATCGGGAAAGCCCAATTCTGCAAGCAACGTTCGTTCCAGTGCTTCCATCTCTTCGGCTTCGTCGTCATCAATATGGTCGTAACCGAGCAGATGCAAGCAGCCGTGAATCACCAGGTGCGCCCAATGGGCCTTGAGTTGCTTGCCCTGTTCGGCGGCTTCACGCTCGACCACGGCTACGCAGATCACCAGATCGCCCAGCAGCGGGATGTCGAGGAACTCATCCGGCACATCGGCCGGGAATGACAAGACGTTAGTTGCGTAATCCTTTTGCCGCCAGGTGTGGTTCAACTCGCGGCCTTCGGCTTCGTCGACCAGACGAATGGTCATCTCCGAATCGGCGGTACGCTGGCGCAGCGCCAGTTCGCACCATTGGCGGAACTCGGCTTCGCTGGGGGCGCTGGCTTCGGTGGCGATTTGCAGGTCAAGCTCAAGCATCGCGGCGGCTATCCTTGGCGGCTGCATCATCGGTCGCATGGTTTTCGAAACGCTCGTAGGCTTCGACGATGCGCTGCACCAGCGGATGGCGCACGACGTCCTTGGGCTGGAAGTGGGTGAAGCTGATGCCCGGCACATCCTTGAGCACTTCGATCACGTGGCGCAGGCCGGACTTGGTGCCGCGTGGCAGGTCGACCTGGGTGATGTCCCCGGTGATGACGGCCGTGGAGCCGAAGCCGATCCGGGTCAGGAACATCTTCATTTGTTCGACCGTGGTGTTCTGGCTTTCGTCGAGAATGATGAAGCTGTTGTTCAGCGTACGACCACGCATGTACGCCAATGGTGCGACTTCAATCACTTGGCGTTCGATCAGCTTGGCGACGTATTCGAAGCCGAGCATTTCGTAGAGCGCGTCATAGAGCGGGCGCAGGTACGGGTCGATCTTTTGGGCGAGATCGCCGGGCAGGAAACCGAGCTTTTCACCTGCTTCGACCGCCGGACGAACCAGAAGGATGCGGCGAATCTGCTCGCGCTCCAGCGCATCGACCGCGCAGGCGACGGCCAGGTAGGTCTTGCCGGTACCGGCCGGACCGATACCGAAGTTGATGTCGTTACCGAGGATTTCCTTCACATAGCGTATTTGATTCAAGCCACGGGGGCGAATCATGCCTTTCTTGGTGCGAAGGGCCACGGACGGTTCGGCGGGGGAGTGGTTGTCCAGCTCTTCGACGGCCGATTCCTGCAGGAACAGGTGAACCATGTCCGGCGACAGCTCGGTACCCTTGGTTTCCCGGTACAGGCGGCGCAGGAGGTTTTCCGCGGAGGTGGTGTGTTTGGGTTCGCCGATCAGCTCGAACTGGTTTCCGCGATTGCGGATCTCGATGGTCAGGCGCTGTTCGATCAAGCGCAAATGCTCGTCGAATTGCCCGCACAGATTGGCGAAGCGGCGAGCTTCAAAAGGCTCGAGGATGAAACGATGTGGTTCTATGGGTGCGTTCAAGGTCGTATTTAGCCGCCCTGGGGCAATTGGGATGAAATCAAGGATAACGCCAGTGGCGTGGGTGCGAAAGCTCTTAAATGAGGCAACCCGATTCCCGTCTCTGACGCTGTACCTGTGGGAGCGGGCTTGCTCGCGAAGGGGGAGTGTCAGTCGACATTAATGGTGCTGACAGACCGCCTTCGCGAGCAAGCCCGCTCCCACAGGGATATTCGATGTTACTGGATCAGCGAACCCCGCAGTGAGTGCGGCTGTGCGGCATCGATGTGCACGTCGGCGAACTGGCCGATCAGGGTCGGATTGTCGCAGCGGAAGTTGACGATACGGTTATTCTCGGTCCGGCCTTGCAGCTCGCCGGGGTCTTTTTTCGAGTAATCGGTCACCAGGATCCGCTGGATCGAACCGACCATTTGTCGGCTGATCTCGAAGCCTTGCTGGTTCAGGCGATGTTGCAGGGCGTTCAGGCGTTCTTTTTTCAGTTCTTCCGGGGTTTCATCGGCCAGGTCGGCGGCCGGTGTGCCCGGGCGCTGGCTGTAGACGAATGAGTAGGAAAAGTCGAAACCGACGTCGGCAATCAGCTTCATGGTTTGTTCGAAGTCTTTTTCGGTCTCGCCCGGGAAGCCAACGATGAAGTCCGAACTGATGCAGATCCCCGGCACGGCGGCGCGCAGCTTGCGCAGTTTGGATTTGTATTCCAGTGCGGTGTGGTTGCGCTTCATCGCCGCGAGGATGCGGTCCGAGCCCGATTGCACCGGCAAGTGCAGGTGCTTGACCAGCTCCGGCACGTCGGCATGGGCCTGGATCAGGCTGTCGGAGAATTCCAGTGGATGCGACGTGGTGTAACGGATGCGGTCGATGCCATCGACAGCGGCGACCACGCGGATCAGCTCGGCCAGATCAGCCAGGCGCCCGTCATGGGTGAGGCCGCGATAGCCGTTGACGTTCTGTCCCAGCAGCGTCACTTCGCGCACGCCGTTTTCGGCCAGGTGAATGATCTCGGCAATCACGTCGTCGAACGGCCGGCTGACCTCTTCGCCGCGGGTGTAGGGCACCACGCAGAACGTGCAGTACTTGCTGCAACCTTCCATGACCGACACGTAAGCGCTCGGGCCGTCGATGCGCGGCTCGGGCAAATGGTCGAATTTTTCGATTTCCGGGAACGAGACGTCGACTTGCGGCAGCTTGCTGATGCGCGCGGCGTTGATCATTTCCGGCAGGCGATGCAGGGTCTGCGGGCCGAAGACCACGTCGACATATGGCGCGCGGTCACGGATGGCTGCGCCTTCCTGGCTGGCCACGCAACCGCCGACGGCGATCACCATGTCCGGATTGGCCAGTTTCAGTTCGCGCCAGCGTCCGAGTTGGGAATAGACGCGGTCCTGTGCACGTTCGCGGATCGAGCAGGTGTTGAGCAGGATCACGTCGGCGTCTTCAGCGCGGGCGGTGACTTCCAGGGCCTGATGTTCGCCCAGCAGATCGACCATGCGCGAGCTGTCGTACTCGTTCATCTGGCAACCGTGGGTTTCGATGTAAAGCTTCTTGGCCATGGAAAGAGTCATCACCTGATTCAAAGAACCGCGCATTATAGGGAACATGTCCCGAGGTTCCTACCGTTGCGCGTCCGACGGCTGTGCTATAGTTCGCGCCCTCATTTTTACCCCGATTTGTTACCCGCCCACCATGACCAAACGTGAAGCTCCAATCTACAAGGTGATTTTCCTCAACCAGGGCCAGGTGTTCGAAATGTACGCCAAGCAGATCTATCAAAGTGATCTGTGGGGCTTTCTGGAAGTGGAAGAGTTCGTCTTTGGCGAGCGCACGCAAGTGGTCGTCGATCCGAGCGAAGAAAAGCTCAAGGCTCAGTTCGAGGGCGTGGTGCGCAGTTTTGTGCCGATGCATTCGATCGTGCGTATCGACGAAGTCGAGCGTCTGGGGACACCGAAAATCAGCGAAGCCCGTGGCGCGGTCGGCAATGTCATGCCGTTTCCGATGCCGATGCCTGAGAAGTAAGGCTCTGTGGTGTGGTGAGCATTGTGGCGAGGGGGCTTGCCCCCGTTGGGTCGCGAAGCGGCCCCAAATCCGGCCACAGCATTCTTCCAGGCATACTGCATTTTTCGATTTTACGACTGCTGCGCAGCCGAACGGGGGCAAGCCCCCTCGCCACAGGGGGCCGAGTTGCTGTCAGGGCAGTGGCGCGAAAGGCGTGCGCCCGTCAGCGCTTTGCAATTCCATCAGGTATTTACGGAAAATTTGCCCGAGCACCTGGGTAGCAAGCTCCAGCTCTTCGCGGGGCATTTTTTCGGTGACTTCGTCGGCGGTATCCAGGGCATCTTCGGCGCCATTGACCGCCGCCATCTTCAGCAGGATATAAGCCTGGACGTTATTGGCCTGCACGCCTTCACCGTGGAAGAACATGGTGCCGAGCTTGAATTGCGCCTGGGCATGGCCTTGCAATGAAGCCTTTTCGAAATAGCTCAGGGCTTGATTGAGGTCGCGTGGCGCGTTTTTACCTTCGTAGTAGAACTCACCCAACTCGTATTGCGCTTGCGCATCCCCTTCATCCGACGCTTTCCGGCAGGCGGCGAGCGCCTGTTCCAGATCTTGCGGCTGGGTATTGAGGGTGCAGCGACCCATCGCTGGGATTAACAACGAGTTGCCGCCTGCTTGTGCGTGCGCGAGCAGGGGCTGAAGAAGCAACAGGCAGCCCAGTGCAAGGGTGCGGCCGGTGCGGTTCATGGGAATCGACTTACCTCTGAAGGGCGCGCGGACCCATCGAGGGATCCAATAAGCGCGCATTATGAAATAAGCAGGGGCAACCTTACAAAGTCTTTACTCGTTTTTCTGCTGCGCGGGAAATTTATCGCCCACTTTGCGGAGGATTATTTGCAGGTGGGTAGGAAAAGACGCGGGAATGTAGGCGAAAGCTGACGCTGGCAATGGCCAACGTCAGCCATTCAGCGTTACTTCAAGGCCGCGAAGGCGCGCTCGGCGGCATCCAGGGTCAGCTTCAGTTCAGCTTCGCCATGGGCGATCGAGGTGAAGCCGGCTTCGAATGCGCTCGGTGCCAGGTAGACGCCACCCTCCAGCATCAGGTGGAAGAAACGTCCGAACAACGCTGCGTCGCTGGCCATCACGTCATCGAAAGTAACGATGTCGTCGGCGCCGCTGAAGTACAGGCCGAACATGCCGCCGGCCTGAGTGGTCACGAACGGAATGCCGGCCGCATCGGCGCGCTGTTGCAGGCCGTCGAGCAGGCGCGCGGTGTAGTCGGTCAGCTCGGCGTGGAAGCCCGGACGGCTGATCAGGCGCAGGGTGGTCAGGCCGGCGGCCATCGCCAGCGGGTTACCGGACAGCGTACCGGCCTGATAGACCGGGCCCAGCGGGGCGATGCGCTGCATGATTTCACGCTTGCCACCGAAGCAGCCGACCGGCATGCCGCCACCGATGATTTTGCCGAAGGTGGTCAGGTCCGGGGTTACGCCGTAATAAGCCTGGGCACCGCCGAGGGCGACACGGAAACCGGTCATCACTTCGTCGAAAATCAGCACCACGCCGTGTTTGTCGCACAGGGTCCGCAGGCCTTCGAGGAAGCCCGGTGCCGGCGGCACGCAGTTCATGTTGCCAGCCACTGGCTCGACGATGATGCAGGCTACATCCTGACCCACTTCGGCGAGCATGTTCTCAACGGCATCGATGTCGTTGAACGGCAAGGTCAGGGTGTGTTTGGCGAATGCCGCCGGTACACCGGCCGAGCTCGGTACGCCTTGGGTCAGTGCGCCGGAACCGGCCTTGACCAGCAGGCTGTCGGAGTGACCGTGGTAGCAGCCTTCGAATTTGATGATGCTGTCGCGGCCGGTGAAGCCTCGGGCCAGGCGGATAGCACTCATGGTCGCTTCGGTGCCGGAACTGACCATGCGCACCATTTCCATCGACGGCACGAGCGAGCAGACCAGGTCGGCCATCTGCGTTTCCATCTCGGTCGGGGCGCCGTAGGACAAGCCGTGCTCAAGCTGCTTGCGCACCGCGTCCAGCACGTCCGGATGGCTGTGGCCGAGGATCATCGGGCCCCAGGAGCCGACGTAATCCACATAGCGCTTGTTGTCTTCGTCGGTGACGTAGGCGCCTTCGGCGTGTTTGAAGAACAACGGCGTGCCGCCGACGCTCTTGAACGCGCGAACCGGTGAGTTCACGCCACCGGGAATGTGTTTCTGGGCATTGGCAAACAGCGTTTCGGAACGAGACATGATCGGGCTCTCAGATTTTAAGTAATTCGTTAAAAGCGCGGGCACGGCGGGTGACTTCAGCCGTGCTCTCGGCGCCGAACAGGCCATGCACCACGGCCAGCAGATCGACCCCATGGGCCACCAACGGGGCGGCGTTGTCCAGGGTGATGCCGCCGATCGCGCAGATCGGCAAGTGCAGTTGCTGGCGGGCCTGATCGAGCAGTTCGAGGCTGCAGGTCGGTGCGCCAGGCTTGGTATTGGAATTGAAGAAGCGACCGAAGGCGACATAACTGGCGCCTTCTTTGGCGGCCTGTTCGGCAAGTCCCACTTGCGCGTGGCAGGTCGAGCCAATGATCGCATCGCGCCCCAGCAAGGCACGAGTCGGCGACAACGGACCATCGGTCTGGCCCAGGTGCACGCCGACGTTCAGGCGTGCCGCCAGTTCGGCGTCGTCGTTGATGATCAACTGGGTCTTGTAGCGTTCGCACAAGTCGCGCAGGGCTTCGGCTTCACGCAGGCGGCGGGCCTCGTCGCTGCTTTTGTCGCGGTATTGCAGCAGGGTGACGCCGCCTTCCAGCGCCGCCTCCACGTACGAAAGAAATTTACCGGCCAGCAACTGGCTATCGGTAATGGCGTACAGGCCACGTAGTTTCATCGGACAAGCCTCACCGCATTACAAATAGAAGTTACGAACAGAAATCCAGTGGCAAACGGCGCGGCACGAACTGGCCTTTGCCCAACTGTTCGGCATCACGCAGGGTGCGCCATGTGTAGTTAAGCGCGGTCTGCACGGCGCTGGCGAGGTTTTCGCCCTGGGCCAGACGACCGGCCAGTGCACTGGCCAGGGTGCAACCGGAACCGTGATAACTGCCCGGCAGGCGCTGGCAGGTAAAGGTTTCACGCAAGCCGTCGCGGCTGTACAGGCGATTGTGGATTTCGGTTTCGTCGCCATGGCCACCGGTGATCAGCAGGTGTTTGACGAACGGCAAGAGTTTTTCAGCGCACTCGTCCGCAGTGCCTTCGGGCAGTTCGGCGAGGATACGGGCTTCAGGAAGGTTAGGGGTTGCAATGATCGACAAGGGCAGCAGGCGTTCGCGCATGGCGTAGCCGACTTCGTCCTTGCCCAGGCGTCCGCCGCCGCCGGCACGCAGCACCGGATCGCAGACCACTGGCAAATGCGGATGCGCTGAAAGCAGTTCGACCACGGTGTCGACCATTTCCAGGGAACCGAGCATGCCCAGTTTGACCGCCGCGACTTCGGAGTCGTTGAGCACGGCGTTGGCCTGGGCCAATACCCACTCACGGTCGAGGACGCGGAAGTCAGTGACATTGACGGTGTCTTGCACGGTCAGGGCGGTGACGGCCGGAGCCGCATGGCAACCCTGAGCGAGCAGGGCTTCGATATCTGCCTGCAAGCCGGCGCCACCACTTGGGTCGTGGCCGGAGAGACAGAGGACAACGGGGCGAGAGCTGTAGATATTCATGGTGCGCGAGCTTACCACCAAACGTCGATTTTCGGGTGTGGTGACATCCAGTCTGCCTGTTCCATTGTGGCAGTGATTTCCTTGCCGCTGGTTATGTTCTGGTAGTGTCGCTGTAACGCCCGTTCTAGAGCCTTTGTAGGAAAAATTTCAATGGTGTTTAATCGCCGCCAACGGCTATGCTAGAGTGGATCCAAACCAATAACAGGTGATACCGGTTTTACGTCTACTCAAAAGGAATGGGGGGCTTCCTGACAGAACCGGACAGGCCACGCTGGGGCTTCAATGCGCTATTTGCTGATGTTGCTGTTGTGTTTGCCCCTCCTGGCAAACGCCGTCGAGTTCGACGAGTTCACTCAAAGCCTCCCCTTGGGCCGAACCCTGCAAGTCTATGAGGACGCAGGTGGCCAGGCGACCATCGCGGATATCCGTGCGCAAGCGGCAGCCGGCAACTTCAAAGCGCATCACAAGGACACGCTCAACGCCGGGTATTCGCGTTCAGTGTTCTGGCTGAAAATCGATCTGCATTACCGCCCGACCAATCCGGCGGCGCAACGGACCTGGCTGTTGGAGCTGGCCTATCCGCCCCTCGATCGTCTTGATCTCTATTTACCTGATGCTGCCGGTCACTATCAGTTGATCAGGCAGACCGGCGATGCCTTGCCGTTCGCCAGTCGCGAGATCCGTCAGAACAACTATTTGTTCGACCTCACCTTCAAGCCTGATCAAGCCGAAACCGTATTCCTGCGCTTGCAAAGCGAAGGCTCGATCCAGGCGCCTGTGACCTTGTGGTCGAGCACCGCGTACCTCGAAGAGCAGCCCGTGCGCCTTTACGTACTGGGATTGATCTACGGCGTGTTGCTGGGGATGCTGGTCTACAACCTGTTCATCTACCTCAGCGTGCGTGACACCAGTTACCTCTACTACATCTTCTATATCGCCTCGTTCGGCTTGTATCAGCTGTCGGTAAACGGTGCGGCCGTGCAGTATTTCTGGTCGGACAACCCTTGGTGGGCCAACGCCGCGACGCCGTTTTTCATTGGCTGTGCGGGACTGTTCGGCAGTCAGTTCGCCCGTAGTTTCTTGCAGATGGCCACCCACAGTCGCTGGCTCGACCGCTTGTTGCTGGCGCTGGTCGCCTTTAGCGCGCTGGTGGTCGGCCTGTCATTGATGACCGGTTACGCCCTGGCCCTGCGCCTGGCCACGACCCTGGCACTGACGTTCACCGTAGTGATTTTTTCCGCGGGGATCTTTGCCTGGCTGCGGGGCCTGCGGGTGGCGCGGTATTTCATCATTGCCTGGTCGGCGTTTTTGCTCGGCGGCATCGTCAATACGCTGATGGTGCTGGGATACCTGCCAAACGTGTTCCTGACCATGTATTCCAGCCAGATCGGCTCGGCCATCGAAGTGGCGTTACTGTCCCTGGCACTGGCCGACCGCATTAACGACATGCGCGAGCAGCAGGCGCAAACGCTATTCGACGCCAGCCAGAAGCTTGAAGTCCTCAACCAGCAACTGGCTCGCAGTAACAAGCTCAAGGACGAATTCCTGGCCACCCTGACCCATGAACTGCGCACGCCCATGAACGGTGTGATCGGTTCGCTGGAACTGATGCAGACGGTCGAAATGGACCCTGAGCTGGAGCAGTATCAGCAGACGGCTGCGGGATCGGCCCGGGACATGATGCGCATGGTCAACGGCATCCTGACCCTCACCGAATTGCAGGCCGGCAAGCTCAAGGCCTCGGCCGACACCTTCAGTTTGCGCGGTATGGTCGAGGCCCTGCGCATGCAGTTCGAGGGCAACGCATCGAGCAAATCGCTGGACTTCAAGGTCGATGTCGCGCCAGGTGTGCCGGATCGCTTGCACGGCGACAACGTCAAGATCGCGCAGTGCCTGGAGTGTCTGCTGGATAACGCCATCAAGTTCACCCGCATCGGTGGCCTGGCCCTGCGGGTGACCGCCAAGACCATCGAGCCCGATCGGCTGGCGTTGACCTTTGCGGTGATCGACACGGGCATTGGTTTCACTGATTTGGGTGAGGCCACGATGTATCAACGGTTCTTCCAGCTCGATGGCTCGATGACCCGTGAGTACGGTGGCCTGGGCGTTGGCCTGGCGATTTGCCGACAATTGATTGAGTTGCTGGGTGGACGCCTGACGTATCGCACCGAGCCAGGACGCGGCAGCCGGTTTCAGCTTGATGTTGAGGTCGGGCTGTCGGTGGCCGAACGTCCGGTGACGCCGTTGATGCCCCGGGATTTTCCGCGCCTGCGCTTGCCTCAGGATTGTGCCGTGCTGTTGGTGGATGACAACGGCATCAGCCAGTTGGTGATGCGCGGCATGTTGCTCAAGCTGGGTTTTCGCGTACGCACCGCCGACAGCGCCGACGTCGCGCTCGATCTCTTGCAGCGCGAAGGGTTTGACGCGGTGCTGGTCGATTGTCAGTTGCCGCTTCAGGACGGTGTGTCGGTGTGCTGTCAGATCCGAGCGTTACCCGCTTATGCCGAGCTGCCACTGTTCATGATCGCCATGGGCCGTGACTGTGAGCGCTGCCCGACCGGCGCGTTGATTGATTACTTGAGCAAACCGGTGAAATTCGAAGACTTGCAGGCCGCGCTCTACCGCCACGTGCTCTGCTCGCAACAGGGCGAAAGCGCCGGCAGTTAGGCGTGTATGACACTTTGTTCGGCCGTGGGGCGGTGCTTAACTGAAGTCCCTTGGCCGACCAAAGGAGCCCTGTCATGAACCTGCATCAGTTCGCCGAAACCCACGAAGTCACTAATCAGCCACCGTCACTGGATGGTGCCAACCTGTACCGCATCGACTTGCCGTTGCAGGAATGGTCGCGACGGTTCGGGGCTGGTTGGGCCGAATCGCGGATCGACGCCTACGGCGCGCTGGCCGGTGGCCCGTTGATGGAAGCCGGGTTCCTGGCCAATCAGAACAAGCCGGTGTTCAACAGCCATGACCGGTTTGGTCATCGCATCGATCTGGTGGAGTTTCATCCGGCCTATCACCAGTTGATGCGCACGGCGGTCGAGCACGGCCTGACCTCGCTGCCCTGGGCGCACCCGCAGAATGGCGCGCATGTCGCCCGCGCTTGCATGTCGTATCTGCACAGCCAGGCCGAAGCCGGCAGTGGCTGCCCGTTGACCATGACCTTCGCCAGTGTCCCGGCCATGCGTCTGCAACCGGATCTGGCGGAAAAATGGCTGCCGAAAATCCTCGCCACCGAATACGACCCGCGCAACGTCGCAATGGCCCACAAGGCCGGGGTCACCATTGGCATGGCCATGACCGAGAAGCAGGGCGGCACCGATGTCCGGGCCAACACCACCAAGGCGTATCCGGTCGGCGCCAGCGGTCCTGGCCAGGCCTATGAACTGGTCGGCCACAAATGGTTCTGTTCGGCGCCGATGTGCGACGCCTTCCTGACACTGGCGCAGACCGACAAGGGCCTGACCTGCTTCCTGTTGCCGCGCCATCGTCCGGACGATACGCGTAATCAGTTCTACATCCAGCGCCTGAAGAACAAGCTCGGCAATTGCTCCAACGCCTCCAGTGAAGTGGAGTTTCGTGGCGCACTGGCGTGGATGATCGGTGAGGAGGGCCGTGGCGTTCCGACGATCATCGAGATGGTCGCCATGACCCGCTTCGATTGCATGGTCGGTTCCAGTGCGCTGATGCGTCAGGCATTGACCCAGGCCAGCCATCACTGCGCCCACCGTTCGGTCGGCGGCAAGCTGCTCAGCGAACAGCCCTTGATGCAGAACGTGCTGGCGGATCTGGCGCTGGAAAGCGAAGCTGCCCTGGCCTTGAGCCTGCGCATGGGCCAGGCGCTGGATCATCTGGATGATTCGCAGGAAGCCAAATTCGCCCGGCTGGTGACGGCGGTGGGCAAGTACTGGATCTGCAAACGGGCGCCGGCGATGATCAACGAAGCCGCCGAATGCATGGGCGGCGCGGGTTATGTCGAAGAAAGCATCCTGCCAAGGCTTTACCGCGAGGCGCCGGTGAATTCGACGTGGGAAGGTTCCGGCAACGTGCAATGCCTCGACGTGCTGCGTGCCCTGTCGAAGGAGCCGGGCGTGCTCGATGCGCTGTTCAGCGAGCTGGGCGATGGCCAAGGTGACAAGCGCCTGGCTGCGCACATCCATCAATTGCAGGCGGCCTTCAAGGACACCCGTGACATTCAATACCGCGCCCGGCAATTGACCGAGGACATCGCGCTGGGGCTGCAGGCCAGGTTGTTGCTGGAGGCGGGTAACTCCGCCGTCAGTGATGCCTTCATCGCCAGCCGCCTGAATGGTGGCGGCCGCGTGTACGGCGCGTTACCGCGTGGGCTGGATGTGGAAGCCATTGTCGCTCGCTCGACTCCGCAGGGTTTCTGACCACGATTAACCTGGCACCGCAAACCCCTGTGGGAGCGAGCTTGCTCGCGATGACGGATTAACATTCAATAATGATGTTGACTGATACGCCGCTATCGCGAGCAAGCTCGCTCCCACAGTTGTTCTCTGTTTACAGTCAATGCCACTGTTCCCGTGAAGCAACGATGCAGGCAAGATGAAGGTCTGCAAGTCAGAACACAGGATGCTGATCGTGACCGAAGCTTTTATCGTCGTTCAAACTGCCGAGCAAGCCGTGGATCGGCTTGCGTTCTTGCACAATCGTGCAACCACCGCGTTGAGCCAGGCGCTCAAGCGTTACCTCAAGGATCGCGTCGAGCCTGATGCCGAGCAGCGAGCGTTGTTCCGTTATCCCGAGCTGCGTCTGACCTACCATTGTCAGGGTGAAGTCCCGCAGACCACCCGTGCCTACGCCAAGGTCCAGCTGCCGGGCACCTACAGCGTCACCGTCACCCATCCGTCGGCATTCCGTAAATACCTGCTGGAACAACTCGTGCCCTTGATGCACGACTTCACCGTGACCGTGGAAGTCGGTGTCAGCCAGCAGAACATCCCGTATCCGTATGTGGTCGAGCAGGGTGATGAACTGGCGGGTTCCGGCGTCACCGCTGCCGTGCTGGCGCGGGTGTTCCCGAGCACCGACCTGTCGGCCGCGACCGACGGCATCGCCGACGGTTTGTACGATTGGGAAAACACCGATCCGCTGCCCCTGGCCCTGTTCGATGCCGCACGGGTGGATTTCTCCCTGCGCCGGCTGGTGCATTACACCGGCAGCGACTGGCGTCATGTGCAGCCGTGGATTCTGCTGACCAACTATCACCGCTACGTCGACCAGTTCATCGTCCATGGTCTGGAGCAACTGCGCAAAGACCCGCGTTTCGTGCGCATGGTGTTGCCGGGCAACGTGATCATCGAAAAGAGCATGGATCACGGCGAGGCTTCGGCAATCGCCGCGGGCGTGGTCTGGCACCGCTACCAGATGCCGGCCTACCACCTGATCGCCAGCGATGGCCACGGCGTGACGCTGGTGAATATCGGTGTCGGCCCGTCCAACGCCAAGAACATCACCGATCACCTCGCCGTTTTGCGCCCGCATTGCTGGCTGATGATCGGCCACTGCGGCGGCCTGCGTCAGTCGCAAACCATTGGCGACTACGTGCTGGCCCACGCTTACATGCGCCGCGACGGCATTCTCGACCGGGTGGTGCCGCCGAACATTCCGATTCCGGCCTTGGCCGAGGTGCAGCTTGCGCTGCAGCAGGCGGCGGCCAATATCACTGGCGAGAGGGGCGACGAGCTGAAGAAACGCCTGCGTACCGGTACCGTGTTGACCTACGACGACCGTAACTGGGAATTGCGCTGGGCCCAGGAACGTCCGCTGATCAACCTGTCCCGCGCCGTGGCGGTGGACATGGAAAGCGGCACCATCGCAGCCCAGGGTTATCGTTTGCGGGTGCCGTACGGCACGTTGCTGTGTGTATCGGACAAGCCGCTGCACAGTGAAATCAAGCTGCCGGGTTCGGCCAACGCGTTCTATGAGCGCGCGGTCAGCCAGCACTTGAAGATCGGTATCGAGGCGGTGGACCTGTTGCGCACCGAACTCAACTCGTTGCACTCGCGCAAACTGCGCAGCTTCGACGAGCCGCCGTTCCGCTAACGGTTGTCATGGTCATTTGGCGGTCAGGGCACTAGCATTAGCAGCCCTGACCGTTAGATGTTTCCTTTCTCATGTCTCGTCCTCCTCAACGTCCCGTTTCCCGCCGCCCTGGCACGAAACCGTCGCCTGCAGCCCCGCGCCGTGTTGCCAAGGCACCACCGGCCGAGCCGAAGCTGATCCTGTTCAACAAACCCTTCGATGTGCTGACGCAATTCAGTGACGGCGAAGGGCGCGCAACGCTCAAGGACTACATCGATGTACCGGGAATTTATCCGGCGGGGCGGCTGGACCGCGACAGCGAAGGTTTGTTGCTGCTGACCAACGACGGTCAACTTCAGGCGCGAATTGCCGACCCGAAGCACAAACTGGCCAAGACCTATTGGGTGCAGGTCGAGGGCGAGCCGAGCACCGAGCAGTTGCAGCGCCTGCGTGACGGCGTCGAATTGAATGACGGCATGACCTTGCCCGCCGAGGCGCGGCAATTGGACGAGCCCGAGCTGTGGCCGCGCAATCCGCCGGTGCGCTTTCGCAAAAGCGTGCCGACCAGTTGGCTGGAGTTGGTGATTCGCGAAGGGCGCAACCGGCAGGTGCGGCGCATGACCGCTGCGGTCGGGTTGCCGACCTTGCGCCTGGTGCGGGTCAGAATCGGTGACTGGACAATCGAAGGGCTCGATCAGGGCCAGTGGAAAGAAGTACCGGCGCGCTTATAGGGCGCCGGATTCGATCAGGCCGATCACCACGCTCTTGATGATGAACGCCGCCACGCCCAGGCCCAGCACGAAGAACAGGATGAACGAGCCAAAGCGCCCGGCCTTGGACTTCTTCGCCAGATCCCAGACGATGAAACCCATGAAAATGATCAGGATCGTGACCAGTCCGGTCATCATCCATTCTTCAAAAACTGCAGGATCCATCGAACATCTCCAGCGCGGGCGAGGCTAAAAGGGCGCGGCGATTATACGCCTCGCTGGCTGCGTGCAGTATTGACCTGCGTCGGTGTGTCGCAGTCATTCGTCGCCTGTGCCGGCCTCTTCGCGAGCAAGCCCGCTCCCACATTGGATCTTCTGACCGATAGAGATCAACTGTGGGAGCGGGCTTGCTCGCGAAGGCGTTCTCAGCTGCGCAGATGAGTCAGCGGCAACTCAGTGCTGTTGAGCACCTGGTTCAGCACAAAACTCGAGCGCACGCTGGTCACCCCTTCAATCCGGGTCAGATGCCCGAGCAGCAGTTTCTGGTAGTGATCCATGTCCGGCACCACGACCTTGAGTTGATAGTCGGCATCCATCCCGGTCACCAGGCTGCATTCGAGCACTTGGGGCAGGGTACGAATGGCTGCTTCAAAGTTTTCGAAACGCTCCGGTGTGTGACGGTCCATGCCGATCAGCACATAGGCCGTCAGGCTCAGGCCGAGCATTTTGCGGTCGAGCAGGGCGACCTGACGGGAAATGTAGCCGTCGTCTTCCAGTTGCTTGACCCGCCGCGAGCACGGCGAAGGCGACAGGCCGATGCGCTCGGCCAACTCCTGATTGGAGATGCGTGCGTCTCGCTGCAATTCCGCCAAAATACTCAGGTCGTAACGGTCGAGTTTGCTCATCAATCTGTCCTTTGTCGTAACTATTGCGACAGATTATCTATCCAGGGTTAAAAATTGCGCAAGTGATGTTTAATTCAGCAATCTTCGCAATCTTCTGCCGGCGCTCCCGGCCTATTCTTATCACCAGAATCACTGCTCGGACAAACAGTCCAGTGCGACTCGCCCAATCAGGCCAGTCGCGGCCGCCACCCCCACCGGGGATGTGCCGGCCCCCGAGCTACACACTGTCCAGAAGACGGCGTGAGGTGAGCCGACGTCAAAAGCGTTGAGCCAGGACGAAGTTCTCCAAGGGGAGGCCGACGGGTCTCCCCTTTTTCTTGCCTGAGATTTGTTGCCGGCTCTCAATAAATAAGTTGCGCGACTGATAACCTGATGCAGAACCGGCCTGAGGTTTTCCAGTCTTACGTACAGGCCCTAACCCATCGTGAGGAAAAGCATGAAGTCGCGCATCTGGCGTTTAGCCGGTGTCGGTTTGCTGTGTGCCAGCGTCGCTGCGCAAACGCTGGCCGATGAACAGCAAAACCGTGGTCATGATGGCGAACAACATGGCCAGGATGGTCGTCAGGGCAACAATCAGGGCCATGGCGGCAACAACCAGCCGTCGCCGCAAAACAGCCAGCAGCAGAATCAGCCCCGTGCGCAGAATAACGACAACCGCCACAGCGAGCACAATGGCCAGAACCAGCATCAGAACAATGGCCAGTGGCAGCCCCGTCCAGCGCCGGATTTCAACAGCCCGGTTCGCTCGCCACCTCCACCGCCGCAGTTGCCGGCCACTGACATGCCGATCCAGCCCCGTCCCGACACTGTGCGCCAGACCCAGCAGCCGCAGCGCGGTTACTACCAGGATCAGCCGCGTCGCAACAATTACAACCAGCACTGGAGTGGCTACACAAACGCACCCTCCTATGACAATCACTGGCAGGGGCGCTCGAGTGGCTATGGTAACGGCTGGGGGGCAGGCCCCAGATATCGCCCCGGCCAAGTGATCGACCGGTTCCCCGAGCGCCACTTCCGCGTACCTTACCGTGGCATGGATTACTACTATTCCGGTGGCTACTGGTATCGCCCGCTGGGCCCGCGTTATGAGGTGGTACAGCCACCGCGCGGGATTCGCGTCAGATACCTGCCCGATTACGCCCAGCAGGTATGGATTGGCGGGACGCTGCTGTTCCTCGCGGCCGGTTCGTATTACGCCTACCAGGAGAGCACTCAGGACTACGTCGTGGTCGAGCCGCCAGTTGGCCAATCGCAACCGCCAGCCGGCAGCAATGGTTATGACGTGGAGGCGTATCCGGCCAACGGTCAGTCGCCGGAGCAGGTCGGTCGGGATGGCTACGAGTGTTATCAATACGCGGTGCAACAGAGTGGTTTCGATCCACGAACCGCCACCTACCAGCCAGACCCGTCGGTGGTGCAAGCCTACCGACAGGCCCAGGGCAACTGCCTGAGCAGTCGTGGTTATCAGGTGAATTACTGAGTGCGGGCGGCTTTCACCACTTCCCGCGGGTCGGCGTGCACCAGCACTTCGGCGCGCGGGTAGGCGCTGTGAATGGCCGCGGCAGCCTGATCGCTGATGCCGTGGGCGACTGACAGCGTCAGTTCCCCCGGCAACTCCAGATGCAACTGCACAAACCACTGGTTGCCGGAGATCCGTGTACGCAGGTCATGCGCCCCCAACACACCGGGCACGCTGCACGCCAGTTCCAGCATGTGCTGGCTGACATCCGGCGGCAGTTCTTCATCCATCAACACCGCAAAGCTCTCCCGGGCGATCCGCACCGCGCTCCATAGAATGTAGGCGGCGATGCCCAGGCCAAACCAGGCGTCGACCTGATACCAGCCAAACCCGGCCAGTACCAGTGCCAGCAGAATGCTGCCGTTGAGCAGCATGTCCGAACGGTAATGCAGCGAGTCGGCACGCACGGCGTTGGAGCCGGTAGCCTTGATCACCCGATGTTGCAACATCAGCAAGGCCAGGGTCAGGGCGAGCGAGAACACAATCACACCGATGCTGATCAATGGCGCGCCGATCGGTTCGGGATGTTTCAGCCGATCGTAGGCCTGCAATGCAATCAGTACCGAACTGCCGCCAATGAACAACGCCTGGGCCATGCCCGCCAATGACTCGGCCTTGCCGTGCCCGTAGCGATGATCATCGTCGGCGGGGCGCAGGGCGTAATGCACCGCCAGCAGGTTGAGCAATGACGTGACGCCGTCGAGTGCCGAGTCGGTGAGCCCGGCGAGCATGCTCACCGAGCCGCTCAGCCACCAGGCGATGGCTTTGGCGACGATCAACGTGCACGCCACCGCCACCGAGGCACGGGTCGCCAGCCGCAGCAGGCGGCCATGTTCGGAGCTGGAGGTCATAGTGGCCATCGTTTCTTGAGAATCCTTTCGCGTGTAGGGATTACGCAGCGGGTTGCAGGCCGAACATCGCCAATTGCTGGGCGCTGCCCTTGCTCTGGATCAGACGTGGATCGTCCAGCGGGAAGCTGCGGCCCAGTTCGCTTTCCAGAATAGTCTGCAACTTGCGGTTATCGACTTTGCCGTCGGGGCCGATGGCGTCTTTGAGTTTTTGCGGGTCGACCTGGGCGGTCTTGCCCGGCTCGAAATAAATCGCGCCGGTGGCGAAGTCCACGGCAAACGCGATCAGGCCGGGGATGATGTAGAACAGCAGGCCCACGGCGTCGAGCGCGGCGATGGCCGGGTCGATCTTGCCTTCGATCTGGCCACGACGATCGGGGTAGAAGATCGAACCGCAGGCGGTCACTTGAGTCAGCAAGGTTGCGACCAGAACACCGCCAATCAGGCGAAAGGGAGCACGCATATGAAATCTCCTGGGTAATCTCGAAACGAAACATCGTCGGTATGAATTAAGACCCTGACGAACGCCTTGCAGTTCGCCGTTATACTCGGCCCTCTGTTTTGGAGCCAGCATGATTTCTTTGCCGATTGATGAAGTTTTACCCGCCCTGCGTGAAGCCCTTACTACACGCCACGAAGCCGTGCTTGAAGCTCCGCCCGGCGCCGGTAAAACCACCCGCGTGCCTTTGGCCCTGCTCAACGAACCGTGGCTGGCCGGGCAGACCATCCTGATGCTCGAACCCCGCCGGTTGGCCGCACGCGCAGCGGCGGAACGGCTGGCCAGTGAGCTGGGAGAGAAGGTCGGTGAAACCGTGGGTTATCGCATTCGGCTCGATAGCAAAGTCGGCCCCAAAACCCGCATCGAAGTGGTCACCGAAGGCATTCTCACCCGGCGCTTGCAGGATGATCCGGCGCTGGAAGGCGTGGGCCTGCTGATCTTCGACGAATTTCACGAGCGCAGCCTCGACGCTGACCTGGCCTTGGCCCTGAGCCTTAATGGTCGCGAGCTGTTCCGGGACGATCAGCCACTGAAAATCCTCTTGATGTCCGCCACACTTGAAGGCGAACGCTTGGCCGGGTTGCTCGACGACGCACCGATCCTGCGCAGCGAAGGGCGCATGTTCCCGGTGGCGATGCGCTGGGGCCGGCCGTTCCAGTCTGGTGAATTCATCGAGCCGCGGCTGGTGCAGACCATCCTTGAAGCTTTGAACGACGAGACCGGCAGCGTGCTGGTGTTCCTGCCGGGGCAAGCGGAAATCCGTCGCGTGCATCAGCAGTTGGCCGATGCGTTGGGCGATAACCCACAGTTTTTACTGTGTCCATTGCACGGTGAACTGGACCTGGCCGCACAACGGGCCGCGATCGATCCGGCACCGGCGGGCAAGCGCAAAGTGGTGCTGGCGACCAACATCGCCGAAACCAGTTTGACCATCGACGGCGTGCGCGTGGTGATTGATGCCGGTCTGGCGCGGGTGCCGCGTTTCGACCCCGGCAGCGGCATGACCCGCCTCGATACCCAGCGCATCTCGAAGGCTAGCGCCACCCAGCGCGCGGGCCGGGCCGGGCGCCTGGAACCGGGCGTGTGTTATCGCTTGTGGTCACAGGATCAGCACGAGCAGCTGGCGGCCTACGGCAGCGCGGAAATTCTCTCGGCGGATCTTGCCGGACTGGCCTTGCAGCTGGGGCGCTGGGGTGTGACGCCGGGGCAACTGGTGTGGCTTGATGTGCCGCCCGCCGCCGCGTATGCGCAGGCCCAGGATTTGCTCGAACGCTTGGGTGCACTGGAGGGCGAAGCGTTGACCCGTCACGGTCAGGCCATGGCCGAACTGCCGGCGCATCCACGCATCGCGCATTTGCTGTTACGCGGCCAGGCACTGGGTCTGGCGGACATGGCTTGCGACGTCGCGGCACTGCTCGGCGAGCGCGATATCTTGCGTGGCGGCGGGGCGGACTTGCACAGCCGACTGGTGCTGCTGTCTGGCGAAGAGCGCGCCGCACGCGGTGCCCAAGGGGGCGTGCAGCGCGCACGGCAACTGGCGCGGCAATATCGTGGTTACCTGCGCGGCAAAGCCGCGGAGCCGGTCAGCGATCCGGATCACCCGCGTTGGCTCGGTGCCTTGCTGGCGCTGGCCTATCCCGACCGCGTTGCCCAGCAGCGGCGGGCCGGTGGCGCGGAATATCGCTTGGCCAACGGGCGTGCCGCACTGTTTGCCGAGGCCGACAGCCTGATGAAGCAGCCGTGGCTGGTGATCGCCGATCTGGGCAGTCGTCAGGGCCAGCGTGAAGAGCGGATTTATCTGGCGACGGACTTCGACCCGACGCTCTTCGATTCAGTGCTGGCCGAGCAGGTGCGTTGCGTCGATCAACTGGATTGGGATGAGCGCGAAGGTGTGCTGCGGGCCGAGCGTCAGCGCAAGGTCGGTGAACTGATCCTCAGCCGCGAGCCGCTCACCGGCCTCGACGAAAGCGCCCGCAGCCAGGCGCTGGTGAATCTGGTGCGGCGCAAAGGTCTGGAGCTGTTGCCATGGACCCCGGAGCTGCGTCAGTGGCAGGCACGAGTGGCGTTGTTGCGGCAACTGGACCTCGCCGGCAAGGGCGAGAGTGAGTGGCCGGATGTCAGCGATGCAGCGTTGCTCAAAAGCCTGGAACACTGGCTGATGCCGTATCTGGGCAAGGTTTCGCGGCTCAGTCACTTCGCCAATCTCGACCTGTCGAGCATCGTCCACAACCTGCTGCCCTGGCCGTTACCGCAACGGCTGGACGAGCTGGCGCCGCATCATTTGATCGTGCCGTCGGGCTCGTCGATTCGCCTGGATTACAGCGAACAGCCGCCGATCCTGGCGGTGCGTCTGCAGGAGTTGTTCGGCCTGGCCGAAACCCCGCGCATCGCCGGAGGGCGGCAAGTGGTCAAGCTGCATCTGTTGTCCCCGGCGCGGCGGCCGGTGCAGGTGACACAGGATCTGGCGAACTTCTGGCGTAGCACCTACGCCGAGGTGAAGAAGGATTTGAAGGGGCGCTATCCGAAACATTATTGGCCGGATGATCCGCTGGTGGCCGAAGCGACTGCGCGGATCAAACCCCGGAAATAATATCGAAGGCTTGGCTTGAAACTGTGGCGAGGGGGCTTGCCCCCGTTGGGTCGCGGAGCGGCCCCAAATGCTGCTACAGAGTTGTGTCAGACTCACTGCATGTAATGGATTGCGACTGCTTCGCAGCCGAACGGGTCAAGCCCCCTCGTCACAGAAGTTACTGTGATCGTTCGGACTTGGCGGTCAGTTGTTCGCGGCAATAGTCAGCGAACAACTGCGCCGGTTTGGTCAGTTGCCCGCGCTTGAGCCAGGCCGCCACCAGTCCGGAACCGGTGACGTCTTCGGCGATGTCCACGCACATCACTTTCTGCCCGTCGTAGGTGCACTCCGAATGTGGTTTGGTCACCAGGATCGAGAAGCCGAATCCTTGTCCAACCATGCCGCGCACCATCTCGATCGATGGCGAGCTGAAGGCAATGCGCGGGGTCAGGTCCAGCTCTTCGAACAGGCTGACGAAATAGGTCCGGCTCGGTTGCACGTCCAAAAGAATCATCGGTTCCAGGCACAGGTCCCGCAGTGAGACTTGTGCCTGCTGGGCAAAACGGTGATCGGCCGGCAGCAGCGCGTAAGGCCGTTGCGCCGGCATCAAGGGTTCGGTTGCGATGGTGCCGTCGAGGTCATGTTCATAGAGGATCGCCAAATCGAACGCGCCGGACGTCAGGCCTTGCACCAGCTCTTGCTGCTCGCCGTCGCGAATGCGGATTTCCACCCCCGGATACAACGCCGAAAACCCGGCGATCAATTGCGGCAGGTACAGCGGCGCGACGGTTTCGAAACAGCCGATATCGATCTGCCCGGACACCACGTCATTGTCGGCCAGGGCGTTCTGTTCGAACTCCTTGGCCATGCGCAGCAGTTCCTGGGCCTTGCGGTAAAAGCGTGCACCGCTGGGGGTCAACGATACGCCCTGAGCGTGATGGCGAATCAGCAGTTGCACACCGAAGCTGTCTTCCAGCCCTTTGATGGCCGTGGAGATCGACGGCTGGGCGATGTACAGCTTGCGCGAGGCCTCGGCGACGCTGCCGCATTCGACGGTGGTGATGAAGTATTTCAGTTGACGCAGATTGTAGGCAGCCACAGCAAACCTCGGGGGAGAACGGATCAGGCATCCTGGCAATTTGCGCGCCACCCCTATCCGCTCGGGTAGCGATTTGTTGTGGTTGAACAATAACTACATGCTGCGCCAGAAGGGAGATTGGCTACGTAGTTTTTTCTTGGCCTGCGAACACATTTTTACTGGTTTTCCACCGCTTGGGCCTGAGCGACTATCCAATACACAAGAATGTCCTCTGGAGCATCTGAACGTGTTCGAGCTTGAGTATTGGCAACGCAAGGCCGCTTCCCTGCGGTTTCCCGACCAGGCTGTGATCGATGGCCAGCGCCGTGCGGCGCAGTCGGGGCAGACTTTCGCTGCGATTAACCCCGCCACCGGGCAATGCCTGGCCAATGTCGCGGCCTGTGGCGAGGAAGACGTGAACGCGGCGGTGCGCAATGCGCGGCAGGTGTTTGAAGCCGGCACCTGGTCGGCACGTTCGCCGACCGAACGTAAACAAGTGCTGTTGCGCCTGGCCGACTTGATCCTTGAAAACCGTGAAGAACTGGCGCTGCTCGATTCGCTGAACATGGGCAAGCCCGTCGCGGACGCCTATAACATCGACGTGCCGGGTGCCGCCGGGGTGTTCCGCTGGTACGCCGAGAGCCTCGACAAACTCTACGATCAGGTCGCGCCGAGTGCGCAGAACGTATTGGCGACCATTACTCGCGAAGCCCTCGGCGTGGTCGCTGCCGTGGTGCCGTGGAATTTCCCTCTGGACATGGCGGCGTGGAAACTCGCCCCGGCTCTTGCCTCCGGGAATTCGGTCATTCTCAAACCGGCCGAGCAGTCGCCGTTTTCCGCCTTGCGTCTGGCTGAGCTGGCGCTGGAGGCGGGTATTCCGGCCGGTGTACTCAACGTGCTGCCGGGCCTCGGCGAACAGACCGGCAAGGCCCTCGGCCTGCACCCGGATGTCGATTGCCTGGTGTTCACCGGCTCCACCGAAGTCGGTAAATATTTCATGCAGTACTCGGCGCAATCGAACCTCAAGCAGGTATGGCTGGAGTGCGGCGGCAAGAGCGCCAACCTGGTGTTCGCCGATTGTCAGGACCTGGATCTGGCCGCCGAGAAAGCCGCGTTCGGCATCTTCTTCAATCAGGGCGAAGTCTGTTCGGCCAACTCGCGATTGCTGGTGCAGCGTTCGATTCATGACGAGTTCGTCGAACGCCTCAAGGCCCAGGCCGAGCGCTGGCAGCCGGGCGATCCGCTGGACCCGTCGAGCGCCGCCGGGGCCATCGTCGACAGCCGTCAGACCGAGCGCATCATGAAGTTCATCCAACAGGCCGAACAGCACGGCGCGAGCAAAGTGTGTGGCGGTCGGCAGTCGATCTTCAACGGCTCGGACAACTTCATTCAGCCGACGATTTTCACCGGCGTGACGCCGGACATGCCGCTGTTTCGCGATGAAGTATTCGGCCCGGTGCTGGCCGTCACAGTGTTCGACGACGAGGCCCATGCGTTGCAATTGGCCAACGATAGCGTCTACGGTCTGGCGGCCTCGCTGTGGACCGACGACCTCAACCGCGCCCACCGCGTGGCGCGACAATTGCGAGCGGGCACGGTGTCGGTCAACAGCGTCGATGCGCTGGACGTGACCGTACCTTTTGGCGGTGGCAAGCAGTCGGGTTTCGGCCGCGACCTGTCCCTGCATTCATTCGATAAATACACCCAGTTGAAGACCACCTGGTTTCAATTGCGCTGATAACAAAACGGAGAACTGGCGATGACCACACCACGTGAAACCCGCGACTACCAGGCCGCCGACGCTGCGCACCACATCCATGCGTTCGTCGATCAGAAAGCCCTCAACGACGAGGGACCACGGGTGATGGTCCGTGGCGAGCGCCTGCATCTGTGGGACAACGACGGCCGGCGTTACCTCGACGGCATGTCCGGGTTGTGGTGCACCAACCTCGGTTACGGGCGCAAGGACCTGGCGGCCGCGGCGAGCCAGCAACTGGAACAGCTGCCGTACTACAACATGTTTTTCCACACCACCCACCCGCAGGTGATCGAGCTGTCCGAGCTACTGTTCAGCCTGCTGCCGGGGCACTACAGCCACGCGATCTACACTAACTCCGGCTCCGAAGCCAACGAGGTGTTGATCCGCACGGTGCGTCGTTACTGGCAGGTGCTCGGCAAGCCCGAGAAGAAAATCATGATCGGCCGCTGGAACGGATACCACGGTTCGACCCTGGCCGCGACGGCATTGGGCGGCATGAAGTTCATGCACGAAATGGGCGGCATGATTCCGCACATCGAGCACATCGACGAGCCGTACTTCTTCGCTCACGAGGGCAACCTGACGCCAGCCGAATTCGGTTTGCGCGCGGCACAGCAACTGGAAGCGAAGATTCTCGAACTGGGTGCGGACAAGGTCGCAGGCTTCATCGCCGAACCGTTCCAGGGCGCTGGCGGGATGATCTTCCCGCCGGAAAGCTACTGGCCGGAAATCCAGCGCATCTGCCGCAAGTACGACGTGCTGCTGTGTGCCGATGAAGTGATCGGCGGCTTCGGTCGTACCGGCGAATGGTTCGCCCACGAGTACTTCGGTTTCGAGCCGGACACCCTGTCCATCGCCAAGGGGCTGACCTCGGGTTACATCCCCATGGGCGGCTTGATACTGTCGAAGAAAATGGCCTCGGTGCTGGTGGAGCAGGGCGGCGTGTTTGCCCACGGCCTGACCTATTCCGGACACCCGGTGGCGGCGGCGGTGGCGATTGCCAACCTCAAGGCGCTGCGCGATGAAGGCGTGGTGACGCGGGTCAAGGATGACATCGGCCCGTACCTGCAACAGTGCCTGCGCGAAGTGTTCGGCAAGCACCCGCTGGTGGGCGATATCCAGGGCACCGGCATGGTCGCGGCGCTGCAATTGGCTGAAGACAAAAACAGTCGCAAGCGTTTTGCCAACGAGAACGATATCGCCTGGCGTTGCCGCACGATTGGCTTCGAGGAAGGGGTGATCATTCGCTCGACATTGGGCCGGATGATCATGGCGCCGGCGTTGATTGCCAGTCGTGAAGAGATTGACGAACTGATCGCCAAGACCTTGAAAGCGCTGGATCGAACGGCGCAGGAATACGGCCGGCTCTGATCGTGTAGCGTTCTTTCGGGCCTCTTCGCGAGCAAGCCCGCTCCCACATTGGATTTGTGTCTGACACCGATCCCCTGTGGGAGCGGGCTTGCTCGCGAATGCTATGGCCCATTCAACATAGTTCCAGCACCTTGCACTCACCCCGTGCATCCCCGCCGACAGCGCCCTTTCGCAGTGCGCGCTAACGAGTTTTTTCATCGTTCGCATCCACATATTTCCTCATTTTCCTAATCCCGCCCTTGGGCCAACATCGATCTCGCCAGCCCGCCGAATGCTGCCCGCCGAAGGGTCCCTCAGAGACCACAGGCAGCAGCCGATTCAGGGCTCGCCGTACTGCCCATGACAAAACTAAATCAACAGCTTTGGGAGTGCTCCATGATCAAGTCCTTGCTTACCCGCGTTGCCCATCCACTGGCGATCACCGCCATCGCCGCGACGGTCGCCACCAGCGCCCAGGCCGGCACCCTGTCCATCGGTCATACCACCTGGGTCGGCTACGGCACCCTGTACCTGGCCCAGGACCTTGGCTACTTCAAGGAAAACGGTTTGACCGTCGAGTTGCCAGTGGTCGAAGAAGCGGCGATGTACATGGCCGCACAAGCTTCCGGCGAGTTGTCCGGCTCGGCGTCGACCATCGACGAGGTGCTCAAGTACCGTCCGCAATTCTGCTTCAAGGCCGTGGCCGCGCTGGACGACAGCCATGGTGGCGACGGCGTGCTGGTGGGCAAGGACGTCAAGAGCCTGCAAGAACTCAAGGGCCAGGCCGTGGCGGTGAACGAAGGGTCGACCTCGCAGTTCTGGTTGTCGTATCTGCTGAAAAAGAACGGCATGAAAATGAGCGACATCACCGTGCAGAACATGACGGCCGACGATGCCGCCACCGCGTTCATCGCCGGTCGCGTACCCGCCGCCGTGACCTGGGAGCCGCACCTGTCGATGGTGCGCGACAAGAAACAGGGCAAGGTGCTGATCGACAGCAGCAGCACGCCGGGGGTGATTGTCGACGTGGTGGCATTGAACTGCACCGTCATCGAAAAACAGCCGGAAGACGTCAAGGCACTGGTGGCCGGTTTGTACAAAGCCGTGCAGTACACCAAGGATCATCCACAGGAAGCCTACAAAATCATGGCCAAGGGTGTCGGCGGTTACCTGGCCGATCCGAAGGAACTCGAAGCGGCCGCCCAAGGCGTGCGTTTCTATGATCAGGCCATGAGCGAAAAACTGTTGGGCGCGCCGGGCAAGCCGGGTGACAGCGCACCGCTGATCAAACTGGCCAACGAGACCGCCAGCGAGCTGCAAGGCAAGCCCTACAACGTCAGCAATGACGATCTGATCGACAACCGTTTCGTCACCCCCCTCTAGGAGGTTTGCATGTTCAAGCGCAATTCATGGCTGAGCCGCTGCATCACGCCCAAGACCGGCCTGCCGGTCTCGGTGATCTGGAGCGCGAGCGGTCTGGCCTGGGTGCTGCTGGTCGGCCTGTGGGCTGGCTTGTCTTACGGTGGCGTGGTGCCGGGCATGTTCCTGCCGACGCCGGGCGCGGTGGTCGAAGCCGCCGTACGTCTCGGTCGCGACGGCACCCTCGGCCAGCATGTGTGGGCCAGCGTCGAAGTGGTGATGGTCGGTTTCATTGTGTCGTCCCTGGTGGCGGTGCCGCTGGGATTGTTGATGGGCAGTTTCCGCATCGTCCAGGCCTTCCTTGAGCCGCTGGTGAACTTCATTCGCTACCTGCCGGTGACCTCGTTCGTGCCGCTGTTCATCCTGTGGATCGGCATCGGCCTGGAGCAGCGGGTATCGGTGATCATCTTCGGTGTGTTCTTCCAGCAACTGGTGATGATCGCGGACGTGTCCAAAGGCATCTCCAAGGACCTGATCAACGCCTCCTATACCCTCGGTTCCAATCGCCGCGATGCGGTGCTGCACGTGATCGCCCCCGCTTCCCTGCCAGGCGTGCTCGACACCCTGCGCGTGACCATGGGCTGGGCCTGGACTTACCTGGTGGTCGCCGAACTGGTCGCCGCGTCCAGTGGCCTGGGTTACCTGAGCCTCAAGGCCATGCGCGGCTTTCAGGTGGATGTGATCTTCCTGGCCATCGCGATCATCGGCCTGCTGGGCCTGGTCACCGATCAACTGTTCCGTTTTCTCCGTCTGAGGATCACCGCATGGGCTCAGTAACCGCCGCCACTCATCGTTTTGTCGCCCCCCAGGCTGCCCCGGTGAACGCGCCTCGGCTGCAAGTGGACAAGGTCAGTCTGAGTTACAGGAAACCCGATGGCGGCACGTTCACTGCGTTGCAGGAGGTGTCGTTCGAAGTGCCGGACCAGCAGTTCGCCGTACTGGTAGGACCCTCGGGTTGTGGCAAGTCGAGTCTGCTGTATCTCACTGCCGGTCTGGCCGAACCGACCTCCGGCGAGATTTACGTCGGCGGCCAACAGGTGGAAGGCCCCGGCGCGGATCGCGGCATGGTGTTCCAGAGTTACACGCTGTTCCCGTGGCTGACCGTGCGGCAGAACGTCGAGTTCGGCCTCAAGCGTCGTGGCATGCCAGCGGCGCAACGCAAGGATATCGTCGACTACTACGTCAACGAAGTGGGCCTGAGCGGTTTTGCCGACAACTACGCCAAGCAGTTGTCCGGCGGGATGATGCAACGCGTCGCCATTGCACGCGCGCTGGCCAATGACCCGCAAATCCTGCTGATGGACGAACCCTTCGGCGCCCTCGACAGCCAGACGCGCCTGCAAATGCAGCAGTTGTTGCTGCGGGTGTGGGGCAACAGCAAGAAGACCGTGTTGTTCGTGACCCACGACATCGACGAGGCGATTCTGCTCGGCGACCGGGTCTACGTCATGGGCGCCAGGCCTGGGCGGATCAAGCAGATCCTCGATGTACCGATCGAACGTCCACGCAACCTGGACATGGTCATGGAGCGCTCGTTCATCGAGATGAAACGCGAGATCTTCGGGCTGCTGCATGATGATCTGGAAGAGGTGCATTAAGTCTGGTTTGCACAGCTCTGTGTGGGAGCGGGCTTGCTCGCGAAGAGGGCGTGTCAGTCGACTTCCCAGGTAGCTGATACACCGCCTTCGCGAGCAAGCCCGCTCCCACAGGTATTGTGTTGACTCGGGGTCAGGGCGCAGCCGGCAACAGGAACCGGGCAATCACCGGCAAGTGATCGGAGATACGCAACGTATCGTCTTGCCTCACCATGGCTTCGACCCGTTTGAGCCGCGGACTGTAGAACAGGTAGTCGACGGTCCGGTCGGGGCCGTTCAGCTGCGGGTCGTTCGGGTAGTGGGTCAGCCAGCGCTCGCGGTCGATACCACTGGCTTCGTTGTTGGTCGGGATCATCGGGTACTTGTCCCACAGCACATGCAACGCACTGTCGGCGGAGTAGGGTGTGCGTTGTGCATCGGGCAGGCGTCGATACTGGCCCAACGGCAACAGGTTGAAATCCCCGCCGATCAGCCACGGCGTGCCACGGCTTTCGAATTTATCGAGGGCCCTGGCCACGGCGTTCACCTGGTCTTGCAAGGCATTGTCGGCTTGGGTGGCGCGGTCCAGATGGGTATTGAGCACCGCCAACTGCCCGCCATCACTCAATGGCAAGTAGCTCACCAGCAAGGCGTCTCTGGGTTTGAATTGGCGGCTGACCGGATTGCCCGGATCGACGGGCAGTTGCAGGCGTTCGGCATGTTCGATCTGGTAGCGGCTCAGGGTCGCCAGTTGCCGGCCGACGCTGCCGAAAATGTGTGGGTTCGGCACGAAGTCGGCCTTCCAGTCGAAGGCGCTGGTGCCACACGGATACAAATCGGCGAGCCGTTCCTGCAGCAGTTTGAGCTGGTGCTGGTAATTGCTGGCTTTGGCGCCGTCGTCCAGCTCCTGCAACAGTACGATGTCCGGTTGTTCGTCGCGAATCACCCGCGCCACTTCGTCGAGGCTGAAGGCCATGTCTTCCGGTGTGGGGCGTTCGTCGGTGCCGGCGGCCAGGTCGTTCCAGAACACGTAACGCTTGCCGGCCAGGTACTGGACGTTCCAGGTCATTACCTTCAGCGCCTGCCCGGGGACCAGGGTGGGAGCCTGGGCACTGCAACTGACGGGCAATACTTCTTTGGCGTCGGGGCGCCAGGTCAGGCTGTAGATCATCACGGCGATCAGGCCGATCACGACCAACAGGCCCAGCAGGGTGTAGCGCAGTAGACGGGTCATGGCTCGGCTTATTAGCGTTACAAAATTGTTCCCGAGCATACCCGAGAGCGATGGCTGCGCCCAAGGTCAGAGCGAGCTGTCATTGCTCTCAGGCAACGGGTTGATCAGCATGAACAGACGGAACAGCACCACGCTGGTGAACAGCTGCAGGAAACTGTGGGCGCTGTCGATCAACAGCAAGATCACCGGGTTTTGCGGTTCCGGATACGCCGCCAGGGTTACCCCCTTGAGCAGCCACAACGGTCCCATCACACACAAAATGCACAGCAGGATGCGCAGAAAGTGACCTTGGGTCATGCGCAGGCTTTCCTTCATGGCTGCCAGCGGCGCCAGGCCCCGCAACACCAGCAGGTATTCACCAAACGCCAGGGTCACCATCAGGTAGATGCCCGGCAGAAAGTACAGCGACAGGCCAAGCAGAATCAGCACGGTATTGAGCGCCGTCAGCAGGGCGAAGCGTGGCCACAGGCTTGCCGCCATCGCCAGCAGGTCGCGGTTGCGCGGCGACTCGCCTCGGCTGCGGGCGTTGAGAAACAGAATCAGCGCGGCGGTGTACAGCGGGTACACCAGCAGGCCGACGATCACGCTGATACCGGGGAAACTGTCCGGCTCGGTGGAGTGGCCGACCACTTGTTGCAGCAGCGCCTCAAGCATCACCAGCGGCAGGCACAGCTGCACGATCTGGTTCAGATTGCGCTTGAAGAAATACAGCGAGTCACGCAGGACATCTAACGGATTCATCAGTTGGTATCGCAGGTTGGACGCAGTGGCTCACTTTAACCGATCAAGCACTCGGGGACGCAAACGTAAACGTTCGGTAAAGGTCATTGAAACATATTGTTTCAGCCTCCATTAAGGTTGAGCACCTTATCCTCAGTGGATAAAGGCAACGATTTCCCCGGCAATCTACGAGGTCGCCATGAACAGCGAAGAACAAACCCTGATCGATGGACTGTTTTCCCGGCTGCAACAGGCCGAAACGGACGCAGCCCCGCGCGATGCCCAGGCCGAGGCGCGAATCAAGGAACACCTGACGCGCCAGCCAGCGGCAGGTTATTTCATGACCCAGGCGATTCTGGTGCAAGAGGCGGCGATCAAGAGCCTCGATGAACAGAACAGGCAACTGACCCAGCAAGTTCAGCAATTGCAGGCCGAGCTGCAACAGGCCAAGGCTCAGGCAACCCCGGCTCCGGCAGCGGGTAGCGGTGGATTTTTGTCGAGCATCTTTGGCGGCAGCTCTCGTGAGCCACAGCCGGCGCCCACCCAGAGCGCACCCCCATCAAGCGGTGGCTGGCGTGAGCCGGGGCGTTCGTCGTTTGGCGCGCCACCGCCCCAGCAGAACTTCGGCTCCCCGCAGCAAAACTTTCCACAGCAAGGCTATGCGCCGCAACAGCAGGCCCCGGCAGCGGCCGGCAGCAGTTTCCTCGGTGGCGCATTGAAAACCGCGGCCGGTGTCGCCGGCGGCGTGATGCTGGCCCAAGGCATCAGCAGTCTGTTCCATCACAATCAGCAACCGGAAATCGTTGAGGTCATCAAGGAAGAGCCGGCCCAGGTCAACGACCAGGGCAACAACGGCTGGGGCGATGACCAGCGCATGGCCGGTAATGATTCCTATGGCAACGATCAGGGTGGCTTCAGCGACGCTGACTACAGCGATGACTCGTTATTCGGCGGCGACGACGATTCCTTCGTCTGAAACATCTGTGGCGAGGGAGCAAGCTCCCTCGCCACATAGCCGATTATTCGCGGAACAATCCTTCGGGCTGGCATACTGGGCGACTTTTCGGGCCTGGTGCCTGATTCAGCCTTTGAGGAATACCGGTGAAAAAAATCGCAGTGTTCGCCGACGTCCAAAACCTCTATTACACCGTGCGTCAGGCCTATGGTTGCCATTTCAACTATGCCGCGCTGTGGGCTGATATCAGCAAACAGGGCGAGATCGTCGAAGCCTACGCCTACGCCATCGACCGTGGCGACAGCAAACAGCAGCAGTTCCAGCAGATCCTGCGCAACCTCGGTTTCATCGTGAAGCTCAAGCCTTACATCCAGCGCAGTGATGGTTCGGCCAAGGGCGACTGGGACGTGGGCATCACCCTCGACATCATGGATGCCGCCGACCATGTCGACGAAATCGTGCTGGCCTCCGGCGATGGCGACTTTGACATGCTGCTCGAACGCATCATCAGCAAACATGGCGTGCAAGCGGTGGCCTACGGCGTACCGGGCCTGACCGCCAACTCGCTGATCCGCGCCGCCAGCCGCTACGTGCCGATCGAAGGCGCGTTGCTGCTCAAGAATTGATTTTTACGGAGTTGAACCAGGTTTGGAACGCATAGCAGTCATCGACTTTGAAACCACCGGGATCTCCCCGAGCAGCAGCTGCCGGGCCACGGAAATTGCCGTGGTGATCCTTGAGCAGGGGCGCATCGTCGAGCGTTACCAAAGCCTGATGAACGCCGGCGTGCGCGTCCCGGCTTTCATCGAGCAGCTCACCGGCATCAGCAACGCCATGCTGCGCACCGCGCCATCGGCGGAGCAGGTGATGAACGAGGTTAATGAATTCGTCGGCTGCACTCCGTTGCTCGCGCACAACGCGGCATTCGACCAGAAGTTCTGGGACTTCGAACTGGGGCGAATCAAACGCACCCGATTGCAGAACTTTGCCTGTTCGCTGCTTTTGGCCCGGCGCCTGATGCCCGCCGCGCCGAACCACAAACTCGGCACCCTCACCACGTTTGCCAACCTGCCCCACACCGGCAAGGCCCACCGGGCCATGGCCGATGCCGAGATGGCGGCCAACCTGATGGCGCACCTGGAGAAAGAGTTGCTCCACAAGCATGGCTTGCGCGAGCTGTCCCATGACTTGCTGTGCACGTTGCAGAAGGTCCCGGCGGCGAAAGTGGGCGAACACCTCAAGCGCTATCGCTGATCCCGAACTCACCACAAATCCCCTGTGGGAGCGGGCTTGCTCGCGAAGGCTTTTTTTCATTCAACATTGCTGTCGACGGATACACCGCTTTCGCGAGCAAGCCCGCTCCCACATTTGTTCTTCAGTGGTCTTGGGGTTATTTGCCATTCCCTTCGATATGCCCCAGCGGCACCCGCTTCTCTATCGCACTCGACAGCACTATCGACGTCTTGCTGAACCCGAACGTGGCAATCCGGTTAATCAACTCTTCCAGCTCCGGCATCGAGCCCACCGCCGCTTGCATGATCACGCAGGGATCGCCGGTTACCCGATGGCATTCGGTCAATTGCGGGATTTTGATCAGGTCGTCGTAGGCTTTCTGGTTGCCGTGCTGGTTCAGGCGCAGTTCGATCACGCACTGGATCGGCAGGCCGAGCTTGGCCATGTCGACTTTTGCCTGATAACCGGTGATCACGCCGCTGGCTTCCAGTTTGGCCACGCGCTCGGCCACGGCCGGGGCTGACAGGTTGACCTTGCGCGCCAGGTCCGCGTAGGACGCGCGACCGTTTTCCAGCAGGGCGCTGAGCAGCATGCGGTCGTATTTGTCCATGGGACGACTCCTGAAAATGGCTGACTTTCGAAAGCACGGTTTATTGCAAGAATCTCCGTGTTTTGAAAAGTGTACCGGTGCGATAAACAGGTTTTGTAACTTATTTTCCGCCGTTGGCCTTTCTAGAATAGCCGTTCACTTGTCTTGCCTGCGAGCTGCCCCCATGCCTGGCCCACGTCGCTTTCCCTTACCGCTGATCGCTGCCTTCTTCGCGCTGTACGTGATTTGGGGCTCGACCTATCTGGTGATTCGCATCGGTGTGGAATATTGGCCGCCGCTGCTGCTCGCCGGGATCCGTTTCGTCATCGCCGGGACCATGATGTACGCCTTCCTGCGCTGGCGCGGGGCGCCGGCACCGACCTGGGCGCAGTGGAAAGCGGCCGGGGTCATCGGCATTTTGCTGTTGGCGTGTGGCAACGGCGCGGTCAGCGTGGCTGAACACACCGGCGTCGCTTCGGGTGTGGCGGCGCTGGCGGTGGCGACGGTGCCGCTGTTTACCTTGCTCTGTGGATATTTCTGGGGCGCGCGTAATACCCGTCTCGAATGGGCCGGGATTGTGCTCGGGCTGATCGGTATTGCCATGCTCAATCTCGGCTCTAACCTGCAATCGAGCCCGTTGGGCGCGGCGTTGCTGATATTCGCGGCGGCAACCTGGACCTTTGGCTCGGTGTGGAGCAAACACCTGCCGCTGCCTCAAGGGGCAATGGCCAGTGCCGTGGAAATGCTGGTGGGCGGCGTAGTCCTGCTGATCGGCAGTGCGGTCAGCGGTGAACATCTGGAAAAGGTGCCGCCAATCGAAGGCTGGGCAGCCTTGGCGTACTTGACCGTGTTCGGTTCGATCATCGCCTTCAACGCCTACATGTACCTGTTGAAGCATGTGCGTCCGGCGGCGGCCACCAGTTATGCCTACGTCAATCCTGCGGTGGCGGTGTTGCTGGGGATTGTGTTTGTCGGCGAGACCATCGGCATCGAAGAAGCGCTGGCCATGCTGGTGATCATCAGTGCGGTGGTGCTGATTGGCCTGCCGCAGTGGCGGCGCAAGCCGGAACGGCCAGTAGTGGCGGCGGTGCCGACGACAGAATCCGGTGTGAATTAGGGTAAACTGCGCGCCATTGCACACTCGTTGCACAACCGCGCTGATTTTTCCTACGGTACTCTCATGACTTTCGCCACCCTTGGCCTGATCGAACCCTTGCTGCGCTCCCTCGAGACGCTCGGCTACCAGACTCCGACGCCGGTTCAGGCGCAAGCCATTCCGGCGGTGCTGGCCGGTCGCGACCTGATGGCCGCCGCCCAGACCGGCACCGGCAAGACCGCCGGTTTCGCCCTGCCGCTGTTGCAACTGCTGGCGATGGAAGGGCCGAAAGTCACCGCCAACTCGGTACGTGCGCTGATCCTGGTGCCGACCCGCGAACTGGCCGAGCAGGTTCACGAAGCCGTGCGCCAGTACGCCGAGAACCTGCCGTTGCGCACCTACGCGGTGTACGGCGGCGTCAGCATCAACCCGCAAATGATGAAGCTGCGTAGCGGTGTCGACCTGCTGGTGGCGACCCCGGGCCGTCTGCTCGACCTGTTCCGCCAGAACGCTTTGAAGTTCAACCAGCTGCAAACCCTGGTGCTGGACGAAGCCGACCGCATGCTCGACCTGGGCTTTTCCGAGGAGCTGGCGAACATTTACCGCGCGCTGCCGAAGAAACGTCAGACGCTGTTGTTCTCCGCGACCTTCTCCGATGACATTCGCCTGCTGGCCGGGCAAATGCTCAACGATCCGCTGAGCATCGAAGTCAGCCCGCGCAACGTGGCAGCCAACACCGTCAAGCAATGGATTGTGACGGTGGACAAGAAGCGCAAGCCGGAGTTGTTCGTGCACCTGATGCGCAAGGGCAAGTGGAAGCAGGTGCTGGTGTTCGCCAAGACCCGCAACGGCGTCGATGCGCTGGTGGAAAAACTCCAGGGCCTGGGCATCAATGCCGACGGCATCCACGGCGACAAACCCCAGGCGACCCGTCAGCGCGCACTGGACCGTTTCAAGGCGAGTGAAGTGCAGATCCTGGTCGCCACCGACGTGGCCGCCCGTGGTCTGGACATCGAAGACTTGCCGTTGGTGGTCAACTTCGACCTGCCAATCGTGGCCGAGGACTACATCCATCGCATCGGTCGTACCGGCCGCGCGGGTTCGACCGGCGAAGCGATTTCCCTGGTGTGCGCCGATGAAGTGAATCTGCTGTCGGCCATCGAGATGCTGACCCGCCAGACGCTGAAGCGGCAGAACGAACCGGATTTCGAGCCAGAGCACCGAGTGCCTGACACCGATGCCAGTGGTCAGGTCGTCAAGAAACCGAAAAAACCGAAGAAGCCGAAGGCTTCCGGCGGTGGCGGTGGTAAACGCAATCTGGGCAAATGGGTGGATAGCGGAGAGGTTGCGCCGGCGGAGCCTTCGATCAAGCCTGTGCGCAAAGTGCCGGTGTTCAATACTGGTCCGCGTAAGCGTAAGCCTTGATTACACGCAGCGTCTGTTAGGCCGCCTTCGCGAGCAAGCCCGCTCCCACAGGGGATTTGTGCACGACACAGATCCAGTGTGGGAGCGGGCTTGCTCGCGAAGGGCGCGCCTCGGTCTTCAAACCTGGCGCTGCAACCACTCCACCATCCCCAACCCCGCCGCTCGCCCACTGGCGAAACACGCAGTCAGCAGATAGCCGCCCGTCGGCGCTTCCCAATCAAGCATTTCCCCGGCGCAAAACACGCCAGGCATTTGCTTGAGCATCAATCGCTCATCCATCGCCTCGAACAGCACACCGCCAGCGCTGCTGATGGCCTCGTCCAGTGGACGGGTTTTCACCAGTGTCAGGGGCAATGCCTTGATCGCGTTTGCCAGCAAGGCCATATCGGCAAAGCACTCGACACTGGTCAGTTCACGCAACAGCGCCGCTTTTACCCCATCGATGCCCAACTGACTGTGCAGGTGTTTGGCCATGGAGCGTGACCCCCGGGGTTTGCTCAATGCCGCCTGAATTTTATCCACAGGCCGGCCGGGCAGCAGGTCCAGATGAATCGTTGCCGAACCGTGCTGGTTGATCGCCTCGCGGATCGGCGCCGACAAGGCGTAGATCAAACTGCCCTCGATCCCGGTGGCGGTGATCACGCATTCGCCGAGCCGGGGCACGTCATCGTTGAGACCGATGGCGATATTTTTCAGCGGCGCGCCGGCAAATTTGCTGACCATCAATTCGCTCCAGGCCTGCACCTCGAAGCCGCAATTGCTCGGTTGCAACGGCGCCAGTCCTACGCCGTGTTGCTCCAGTGGCAGCATCCATGCACCGTCCGAGCCCAAGCGCGACCAACTGCCGCCACCGAGGGCGAGCAGGGTGGCCTCGGCTTGAACGGTTTTTTCGCCGTCCGGGCTGTCGATGCGCAAACCGCCACGCTCGTCCCAGCCGAGCCAGCGGTGGCGGGTGTGGATAACTACACCGCTGTCGCGCAGGCGCTTGAGCCAGGCGCGCAGCAGCGGAGCGGCTTTCATATCGGTGGGGAACACCCGGCCGGAGCTGCCGATAAAGGTTTCGATGCCCAGGTTGTGAATCCACTGGCACAACGCATCGGCACCGAAGCTGCGCAGCAGCGGCGCGATCTGCGGGGCACGTTCGGCGTAGCGCGAGAGAAACGCCGGGTAGGCTTCGGAGTGAGTGATGTTCATACCGCCGACACCGGCCAGCAGGAATTTTCGCCCAACCGAAGGCATTCCGTCGTACAGGTCGACCTTGATCCCGGCCTGGCTCAACACTTCAGCGGCCATCAAACCGGCAGGGCCGCCGCCGATGATGGCGACATTATGGGAGAGGGCTGACGAGGATTGAGTCATGGAGTGCGCTGCGGTCTGACGGGACAAGTCGGGCATTCTATCAGCACAGCCCCATGTGGGAGCGGGCTTGCTCGCGAAAGCGGCGTGTCAGCCAACATCAATTTTGACTGACAGATTGCATTCGCGAGCAAGCCCGCTCCCACATTTGAGTTGTGGTGTGATTAAGGTCTGGTTAAAAAACAACCATCACTCGGAAGCCTATACGTAGTGTGCGCTGTAGGCCCTTTCACTCAGGTTATCCACAGGCAGTTCCACAGGCATTGTGGGTAAAGCATCCACAACTCAGTGACAACCTGATGACTGCCAGACGCGCTGGGCACTGTGATGAAGGATGCCGTGACGGCGGGCCAGGGCCTGGCGGTCCTTGCTGTAGCCGCCGCCGATCACCCCGACCACCGGGATGTCGCGGCCCAGGCAATGGCGCATCACGCTTTCATCGCGGGCGGCGACGCCTTCGTCTGTCAGCTTCAGATAACCCAGGGCGTCGTCCTTATGCACATCGACCCCGGCGTCATACAGCACCAGGTCCGGTTGGTAGAGCGGCAGCAGGTAGTTGAGCGCATCGTCCACCACTTTCAGGTAATCGGTATCACCCATGCCGTTGGGCAGCGGAATGTCCCAGTCACTTTCAGCCTTGCGTGCGGGAAAGTTCTTCTCGCAGTGCAGGGAAACGGTCACCGCTTCCGGGGTGTTGTGCAGAATCCGTGCGGTCCCGTCGCCCTGATGCACGTCGCAATCGAAGATCAGCACCCGATTCACCCGGCCGCTTTCCAGCAGGTAATGGCTGATCACTGCCAGGTCATTGAAGATGCAGAACCCGGCCGGGTAGTCGTAGTGCGCGTGGTGGGTGCCCCCAGCCAGGTGACAGGCCAGGCCATGTTCCAGCGCCTGCTCGGCCGCCAGCAGCGAACCGCCGACTGCGCGCACCGTGCGCCGGGCCAGGGCTTCGCTCCAGGGCAGGCCGAGGCGGCGCTGGTCTTCGCGGGACAATTCGCCACTCATGTAGCGTTCGATATACGAAGGGTCATGGGCGAGGGCGAGAATGTCTGCGGGACACAGATCAGGGCGCATCAAGTCGACGTCACGGGTCAAGCCGCTGTCCACCAGGTGATCGCGCAGCAGGCGAAACTTGTCCATGGGGAAGCGATGATCCGCCGGAAATTCGGGGCTGTAGTCTTCGTGGTAGATCAGGGGCAGGGGCATGACTGATTTATCTGGAAAGCATCCGGGAATGAGAGAAGGATCCTACCAGCGTTGTAGACTGGCGACATTGAAATGGAGGGGCGGCGCACGATGGAGCCAATTCTGGAACTTGAAAGTGCACGACTGCTGTTGCGCCAGTGGCGTGACGAGGATTTGCCGGAGTTTGCGGCGATGTGTGCCGATGCGCAGGTGATGCGCTACTTCCCGGCGATCATGAGCCGGCTGGAAAGCGCATCATTGATCGGGCGAATCCGTGGTCATTTCGCCGAGCATGGTTTTGGTCTCTGGGCCTTGCAGCGAAAAGATTCCGGCCAGTTCATCGGGTTTACCGGGCTCAGCGTGGTCGGATTCGACGCACCATTCACCCCCGCCACAGAAATCGGCTGGCGCCTGGCCCGCGAACACTGGGGCCTCGGTTATGCCAGTGAAGCGGCGTGGACCGCTCTGCGCTGCGGCTTCGACCGCTTGCCGCTGAAAGAGGTCGTGGCCTTCACGACGCAAACCAATCTGCCGTCGGAGAAAGTCATGCAGGCCATCGGCATGCACCATGATCCGGCGGATGACTTCGACCACCCGCGTCTCGACGCCGGTCACCCATTGCGTCGGCATGTGCTGTACCGCATCAGCCGTGAGCAATGGCTGCAAACCTTGCATGGATAAGCTGGCACGGACGTTTACAATGGCGACTATCTTGGCCGGTGCCAGAAACTGAATCGACCGTTGCAGCCAAGACTGCACGGCATTGTTTTGCGTGAGGAGAGTCTGAATGAGCCAAGTGTTGGATGATCTGGTCGACCTGCTGAGTCTGGAACCGATCGAAGAAAACCTGTTCCGCGGTCGCAGCCAGGACCTGGGTTTTCGCCAGCTGTTTGGCGGCCAGGTGCTCGGCCAATCGCTGTCGGCGGCCAGCCAGACGGTTGAAGAGGCGCGCCATGTGCACTCGATGCACGGCTACTTTTTGCGTCCGGGCGATGCCAAGTTGCCGGTGGTTTACTCCGTTGACCGCGTGCGCGATGGCGGCAGCTTCAGTACGCGCCGGGTGACGGCGATCCAGAAGGGCCACCCGATCTTCACTTGCAGCGCCTCGTTCCAGTACGACGAAGAAGGCTTCCAGCACCAGACCGAGATGCCGAAGGTGGTCGGCCCGGAGAACCTGCCGTCGGAGCTGGAACTGACCCAGCAACGTGCACACCTGATCCCCGAGCACATGCGTGAAAAGCTGCTGTGTCCGAAGCCGATCGAATTCCGCCCGGTGACCGAGAAAGATCCGTACAACCCGCTGCCCTCCGACCCGATCAAGTACGTCTGGTTTCGCGCCGATGGTGCCTTGGCCGACTCGCCGGCGCTGCACAAGTATTTGCTGGCCTACGCATCGGACTTTGGCTTGTTGACCACCTCGATGCAGCCCCACGGCAAATCGGTGTGGCACAAGGACATGCAGGTCGCCAGCCTCGATCACGCACTGTGGTTCCACCAGGACTTGCGCGCCGATGACTGGTTGCTCTATGCGATGGACAGTCCGTGGGCCGGCAACTCCCGCGGGTTCTCCCGTGGCAGCGTGTTCAACCGCGCCGGGCAACTGCTGGCATCGGTCACCCAGGAAGGCTTGATCCGTCACCGCAAGGATTGGGCATGAGCCTGGCCGACGTGCATCACTGGGTGTTCGACATGGACGGCACCCTGACGGTGGCCGTGCACGATTTCGCGGCGATTCGCGTAGCCTTGGCGATTCCTGCCGAAGCCGACATCCTGACCCATCTCGCCGCACTGCCGGCCGATGAAGCCGCTGCCAAGCATGCGTGGCTGCTGGAGCACGAGCGGGACCTGGCCCTCGGTTCGCAACCGGCGCCGGGAGCCGTGGAGCTGGTGCGTGAGCTGGCCGGGCGCGGTTATCGCCTGGGCATTCTCACGCGCAATGCCCGGGAGCTGGCGCATGTCACGCTGGAGGCCATTGGCCTGGCCGACTGCTTCGCGGTCGAGGACGTGCTGGGCCGTGATGAAGCACCGCCGAAGCCGCATCCGGGCGGTTTGCTGAAACTGGCAGAGGCCTGGAACGTGCCGGCGAGCGAGATGGTGATGGTGGGCGACTACCGCTTCGATCTCGATTGCGGGCGAGCGGCGGGAGCGCGGACTGTGCTGGTGAACCTGCCGGATAATCCTTGGCCGGAATTGACCGATTGGCATGCGGCGGATTGTGTCGAGTTGCGGCAGATGCTGTTGGCTTGAGGAAGTGCTTGGCTGAACTGACGCCTTCGCGAGCAAGCCCGCTCCCACAATTTTTGAACGACACAGATCCAGTGTGGGAGCGGGCTTGCTCGCGAAGGGGCAGGCCCAGGCATTACAAGAGTCATTGCCCAAACAACGCCTTCTGCCCCTCCGGCGACGTAAACATCCCGTCCCCGTTATGCCCGACTCCGGGCACTTCAATCAGTTGCTGATTCAACCCTTGCGGTTGCAGCCGCTTCAGATAGTCAAAGTAAAAACGCCCGCGGGCCAATCGATAAGGTCCCTGCGCCTTGGCCTCGCAGCTTTTATCCAGCGCCGGATGATTCGGGTCGGTGTCCTGCTGGCCCAGTAGGTAAACGATGTCACGCTTGAGGTACTTTTCCTGCAGTTGAGCGGGAGTTTGTCCTTCGGCGTAAGCGGGCAAATCCGTCAGCCCATATTTCCAGCGATTGAATTGCGGGCAACCCGCGTGGCTGAACGCCACCGGCCGACGCTCATCGAAATAAGCATAGGAAGACGGGTTGGCAATCACGTATCGCACCTGCACGCCGGACGCTTCGAGGGCTGGCTGATCATGACCGAGCAACGCATAGCGCTGTACCACCTGCGCGCCGCCGGAGTGACCGGCGATGACGATTTGCTTCACATCCGGAAACTGTTGGCGGTCGCCCAGGCGGGCGATGATTTCGTCCAGCGCCTGGTAGGAGCTCAGGCGAAACGGCGCGGTGGATTCGCCGCCGGCCATCCACTCGTTGCCCTGCCAGCGTAAAACCGTGTCCGCCACCGGTTGCAGCGCAACGTCGGTTTCATTGAGAAATTGCGGTGCGATCACCAGGGTCGTTGCACTTTGCCCGGCCAGTTCGGTCGCGTGTTCTCCGCTCTGGAGATAGGTTTGCGCGTTACGCAAGCGACCGTGGAGGATGATCAGCACCCGTTCGATTTTTGCCGGGGCGGGGCTGATGCCCACCGCGATTTCACCTGATTTCAACAGCAGGCGTCCGGGACTGATCTCCTTGACCCCATGCTCGGCGGCCTGGGACGTTGCGCATGTAAACAGAACAACCAAAAACCACTTCTTCATTTACAGATTTTTCGCCGCAAAGGTATCGCACTGGCCAGCCTGGCCTTGGGCGAAACCGGTTTTGAACCAGCGCACCCGTTGCGCTGACGTACCGTGGGTGAAGGAGTCCGGCACCACGCGGCCCTGACCTTGTTGTTGCAAGCGATCATCGCCGATGGCGTTCGCTGCGTTCAGGGCTTCTTCGATGTCACCGGGCTCCAGCCAGTTCAGGCGTTTCTGCGCATTGTTGGCCCAGACGCCGGCCAGGCAATCGGCTTGCAGTTCCTGACGGACCAGCAATCCACCGTCGCCTTCCATCTGCCGGCCTTGTTGGCGTGCTGCCTGAATTTTCGCGGAAACCCCAAGAAGGGTCTGCACATGGTGTCCGACCTCGTGAGCGATCACGTAGGCCTGAGCGAAGTCGCCCGCAGCGGAAAAGCGTTGGGACATTTCCTGGAAAAACGCCATGTCCAGATAGACCTTCTGGTCCGTCGGGCAATAGAACGGGCCGGTCGCCGACGTGGCCAGACCGCAGGCCGAATTCACGCGGTTGCTGAACAGAACCAGGGTCGGGTCTTTGTATTGACGGCCGGCCTGCTGGAAAATTGCACCCCAGGTGTCCTCGGTATCGCCGAGGATCGAACGGACGAATTCGGCCCCTTCATCATTGGCCGGTGGCGCCTTGCGAGTCTGGTTGGTAGCGGGCGCCGATTGCTGTTCCATTTGCCCGGTCAGTTGCCCGAGGATTTGCAGTGGGTCCTGGCCGGTGATCCAGCCGATGCCGACGATCAGGAGGATCGCCGTCAGGCTCAAGCCCTTGCCGCCGCCAAAACGCATGCCGCCGCCACCGCCGCCCATGTCATCACCACGGGCATCGACAACGTTGTCGCTGCGTCGGCCTTTTCTCCATAGCATGTGGGAATCCTCTTCTGTTCCGGGTAAAGCTCCGTGCGATGAGTGTTGCTGCCAAGTGGGAGCGGCGCCAGTCCGGTCGTCAGACTACCGGTTGTGCAAGTGGTTCCGAATTTTGCTTCGTGGGGCTTCTCTTCTAGAATCAGCCAAACTTTGTTTGGGACCTACCATGGCTGGCAGTCAGATCGAACGTGTCTTCAGCGTGCTGGAAAGCCTGACCGGTGAACCCCAGGGTTTGCCGATGCAGACGTTGGCCGATCAATTGGATATTCCTAAAAGCGCAACTCACCGGATGCTCGCCGAACTGATCCGCCTGGGGTATGTGCGGCAGAATCCGGACAACCTGCGCTATCACTTGTCGACCAAACTGGTGGCCATGGGCTTTCGATATCTGTCTGGCAGCGGTGCGGATATCGTTCAGCCGGTGCTCGATCGTCTGGCTGGGGAAACCGGTGAACTGGTGCGTCTGGGGGTGATCCAGGGTGAGCGACAAGTCTGGATCGCCAAGTCCCAGGGGGCGCGCTCGGGCCTGCGCTATGACCCCGACATGGGCCGGGATGCGCCTCTGTTCTACACGGCTTCCGGGCATGCGTGGCTGGCTTGCATGAGTGATGCCGAGGCGCTGTCACTGGTTGAGCGGCAAGGGACCGGGTTACCTCAAGACGTCGGGCCGAATGCGCCGCGTTCGAACATTGAGCTTCTGGAGCGGTTACGCCTGGCGCGCGAGCAAGGCTACGCGTGGGTCGAGGAAAGTTCGGCGGTGGGCACCTCGGCAATTGCCGCCGTGGTGCGTCATCCACTGGATGGTCGGGTCATCGGTGTGCTCAGCATTGCCGGGCCGAGCGCACGAATGCCCGGCGCGCGATTGCATGAGTTGGCGCCGACCTTGTTGAAGTATGCCGAAGAGCTTTCACTGGCGAGCCAGGCGTCAGAGTTGTTTAGTTGAACGCGATGTCTGCTTGAATAAACAGTGTGCGGTATTCGCACACTTTGTTATGTCGTTGATGTCATAAAATGGAACCGGGTTCTAAATTGATTGCGTCTCGCCTCATTCCATAAAAGGACCTCGTCTTGTCGTCGCCCAGCAGCACTCCGCTTTCCGGCGTCAATCAGCCCTTCAAAGGGATCCTGCTGATCGTTGTCGCAACCTTCCTGTTTTCCAGCCACGACGCCTTCTCCAAATACCTCTCCGGTTTCTATCCCATCGTTATGGTGGTCTGGGCGCGTTACGTGGTTCACACCTTACTGATGGCGGGGATTTTCCTGCCGCAATCCGGGCTGCGGGTCCTGCGTACCAAACGGCCATTGCTTCAGTTGATCCGGGCGCTGTGCCTGCTGGGCACCAGCCTGTTCTTCACCACGGGTTTGCAGTACATCCCGCTGGCCGAAGCCACGGCGGTCAACTTTCTTGCGCCAGTGCTGGTGACGGCGCTTTCGGTACCGTTGCTGAAGGAGCGGGTGACGCGTGGTCAGTGGATCGCGGTGATTTGCGGATTCATCGGGGTGCTGATCATCGTTCACCCCGGGGGAGATCTGTTTACCCCGGCGGTGTTGCTGCCGTTCTGCTCGGCGCTGTTTTTCTGCTTTTATCAACTGCTGACGCGCAAGCTCAGCGAGATTGACAGCCCGACTACCAGCAACTTCTTCGCCGGCTTGTGCAACACGCTGGTGATGAGTGCGCTGGTGCCGTTCTTCTGGCAGACGCCGAACCTGGTGCATGGCGCGATGATGCTGGCGCTGGGGGCCTGCGGGATGACGGCACACCTGTTCCTGACCCAGGCTTTCCGCCTCGCGGCACCGGCGCTGCTGGCACCGTTCAGCTATTGCCAGATCATTTTCGCCGGCCTGCTGGGCTGGTTGCTGTTTTCCCATACACCGACGTTGACCACCGTGATCGGCATCGCCGTGATTTGCTGCAGCGGTTTGGCGGCTGCGTGGCAGCAAAGCCGTCGCTGAAAGAGAGGCGTCAGGCCTAATGTCAGTCAGTAAAGCGCTAACGCGATCTGTAGCAGCTGCCGAGCCTGCGAGGCGGCGTTCGGCTGCGAAGCAGTCGTGAGTCCAGCTGACGCGGTCTGTCTGACGTACCGCAATGACTGATTTTACGACTGCTTCGCAGCCGAACGCAGCCTCGCGGGCTCGGCAGCTGCTACAAAGGGTGTCGCGGTTTGACTGGCATTAGGCGTCAGGCCTGAAATCAGGCCTGACGTGGTAGGGCGTATTACTCAGTGACGGTCGGAATTTTGCGCGGTGCCATGAAGTACATCCAGGTCAGCGCGATGAAGTACATCGCCGGAATCAGGGTGAACAGCACGGTGTAATTGTTGTTGGTGACGGTCAGGATGTGGCCGACCAACTGGGTCATGAACATCCCGCCAATCGCTGCGCACATGCCGCCGAAGCCGAATACCGTGCTCATCATGTGTTTGGGCGTGTAGTCCATCACCAGGCTCCAGATGTTGGCGGTCCAGGCCTGGTGTGCGCCGATGGCCAGGGAGATGGCAAACACCGCGACCCACAGGTTGCTGGAGCCGGCGGCCATGATCACGCCGATGATGCAGCAGGCGAACAGCAGCATCGACATCAGCCGCGCCTTGATCGGGTTGATCCCGCGGCCGATCAGGAACGAGGAGAGGATGCCGCCGCCCACGCTACCGAAGTCGGCAGTGAGGTAAATGATGATCAGCGGAATACCCATCTGGGTCACGTTGATGCCCAGGTTGTATTGCTGATTGAGGAACGGCGGCAGCCAGTACAGGTAGAACCAGAACACCGGCGCGGTCATCGAGTAGGCGAGGGCGAAGGCCCAGGTGCCACGCATGCGCAGGATTTTTGAGAACGGCACGCGGGATTGTTCCGGTTCGACTTCATTCTGGATGTAGTCCAGTTCCGACTGTTTGACGCTCGGGTGGTCTTCCGGGTTGAAGTACTTCAGGCCCCAGAACAGCAGCCAGACCCCGCCCAGCGCCGACATGCACAGGAACGCGGCCTGCCAGCCCCAGACGTGCAGGATCAGTGGCAGCAGCATCGGCGTGAACATCGCGCCGACGTTGGTGCCGGCATTGAAAATACCGGTGGCTACAGCACGCTCGCCAGCCGGGAACCACAGCCGCGTGGTTTTCACGCAAGCCGGGTAGTTGGCGGCTTCGGTCAAGCCGAGGATGAAGCGGCAAACCATGAAGCCGACCGCCGAAGTGGCCAGGCCGTGGGCGCCGGTCGCCAGGCTCCAGAGCAGTACGGCGCAGAAGAACACACGCTTGACGCCGACCCGGTCGATCAAGCGGCCCTGCAGCACGAAGCCGATCGCGTAACCGACCTGGAACCAGAAGTTGATGTTGGCGTAGTCCATCGCCGTCCAGCTCATTTCCTTGGCCAGGATGGGCTGCATCACACCCAGGGCGGCGCGGTCGATGTAGTTCAGGGTGGTGGCGAAAAACACCAGCGCCAGCATGCCCCAACGGGTTTTGCCGACTGCCATGGCGCCGCGAATCTTGTTGCCGATGCCACCGGCAGTGACGTTCATGGCCGGAGCCATGGGTGAGCTTTGGGAAGGAATCATGTGTACCACCCGTTTTTTGAATTTGTTATTTGGTGTTTTGGACATCGCGGCCGGTGCTGCGTGTCCGGACTCAATGTGGTGTCGATGTTGGGCAGTGGACAAAAAATCGTCAATTCGCCAACCACCATTGTGTTCGATAATCGAACACAAAACTAACCGGGTAGTACACTTTGAATTGCCCAATGAAAAGCCCGGCTCAATAATCCGCTCACTCTTTTAAAAGCGGCGCAAATTCCCTGTAGCCGAAGCCTCCACCGGGAGTCGAAATATGCAGCGTTCCATTGCCACCGTGTCCTTGAGCGGCACCCTGCCGGAAAAGCTCGAAGCCATTGCCGCCGCGGGATTCGACGGCGTCGAGATTTTCGAGAACGACCTTCTCTACTACGACGGCAGCCCGCGGGAAATTAAACAGATGTGCGCCGATCTCGGGATCGCCATCACCCTGTTTCAACCGTTCCGCGATTTCGAAGGCTGTCGGCGTGATCGTCTGCCGCGCAATCTGGAGCGCGCCGAACGCAAGTTCGACCTGATGCAGGAGTTGGGCACTGACCTGGTGCTGGTGTGCAGCAACGCCTCGGCCGAGTCCATCGGTGATGAACGGATTCTGGTCGACGACTTGCGGTTGCTGGCCGAGCACGCCGGGGCTCGTGGTCTGCGCATCGGTTACGAAGCGCTGGCCTGGGGCCGGCATGTGAACACGTATCAACAGGTGTGGAACATCGTGCGTCAGGCCGATCACCCAAGCCTTGGCGTGTTGCTGGACAGCTTTCACACCTTGTCGCTCAAGGGCGACCCAGGTGCTATCGCCGAGATTCCCGGCGACAAGATTTTCTTCGTGCAAATGGCTGACGCGCCGATCCTGGCCATGGATGTGCTGGAGTGGAGCCGGCATTTTCGCTGCTTCCCGGGCCAGGGTGAATTCGATCTGCCAGGGTTCCTCGCGCCGATCATCAAGAGCGGGTACACCGGGCCATTGTCGCTGGAAATCTTCAATGATGGTTTCCGCGCCGCGCCGCCACGGGCCAACGCTGCCGACGGCTTGCGCTCGTTGTTGTACCTGGAAGAGAAAACCCGCGAGCGTCTGGCGCAGCAAGACAAGCCTGCGCCCAACCCCGGGATTCTGTTCGAAACGCCCAAGGCCAGCGAGTACAACGGCATTGAGTTTCTGGAGTTTGCCGTGGACGAAAGCCTCGGCGCCAAGCTCTCCCATTGGCTGGAGCGGTTGGGTTTCGTCAAGGCCGGGCAGCATCGCTCCAAGAGCGTGAGCCTGATGCGCCAGGGCGATATCAACCTGATCCTCAACTCCGAACCGTACTCCTTCGGCCACAGCTTTTTCGAGGCCCACGGCCCTTCGTTGTGCGCCACCGCCGTACGGGTCAAGGACAGCGCCAGCGCACTGGCCCGAGCCGTGGCCTACAAGGGCCAGCCCTATCGCGGACTGGTCGGCCCCAATGAACTGGAACTGGCGGCGGTGCGTGCGCCGGATGGCAGCCTGATCTATCTGGTGGATCAGCACGCCGATGTTTATGGCACTGACTTCAATCTGTACCCGGCGGCGGCCGGCGGCGGTCTCAAGCGCATCGACCACATGGCCATGGCGTTGCCGGCCGACAGCCTCGATAGCTGGGTGCTGTTCTATAAAAGCCTGCTGGATTTCGAAGCGGACGATGAAGTCGTGCTGCCGGATCCCTATGGTCTGGTCAAGAGCCGTGCGTTGCGCAGCCGCGACAGTTCTATCCGCTTGCCACTGAACATTTCCGAGAACCGTAACACCGCGATCTCACACGCGCTGTCGAGTTATCGCGGCTCCGGTGTGCATCACATCGCCTTTGATTGCGATGACATCTTTGCCCAGGTCAGCGGTGCAAAAGAGGCGGGCGTGCCGCTGTTGGATATCCCGCTCAACTACTACGATGACCTGGCGGCACGGTTCGATTTCGACGACGAGTTCCTCAGCGAACTGGCCTACTACAACGTGTTGTACGACCGCGACACCCAGGGCGGTGAGCTGTTTCATGTGTACACCGAGCCGTTCGAGGGGCGATTCTTCTTTGAGATCATCCAGCGTAAAAACGGTTATGCCGGCTACGGTGCGGCCAACGTCGCGGTGCGCCTGGCGGCCATGGCCAAATCCCGGAGCGGCGCACTGCGTCAGGCGAAGTTGTAGGAAATTCGTAAACGCGGGATTAAACGTGGGCTGCGTGGCTTCCTTCACCGTGTTGCGCAGCCCATAATCGCCAGCCTGTGCAGTGATGGCCGTGAGCCCGCAATGACAATGAACTCAGAACTCCCCGCAGCCTCCGTCGAATCGGGTGTCGAGCCGCGCAAGAGTCGCAAGAACAACCCGGAAAAGACCCGCGAAAACATCCTGCAGGAAGCGATTGTCGAATTCGTCCAGCAGGGGCTTTCCGGGGCTCGTGTCGATGCCATCGCCGAGCGTATCCACACCTCCAAGCGCATGATCTATTACTACTTCGGCAGTAAGGAGCAACTTTACGTCGAGGTTCTGGAAAAACTTTACGGCGACATTCGCCGCACGGAAAACCGCCTGCACCTGGTCGAACTGGCGCCGGTGGAAGCGATCCGGCGTCTGGTGGAATTCACTTTCGATCACCATGACCGCAACGTCGATTTCGTGCGCATCGTCAGTATCGAGAACATTCACAACGCCGAGTACGTGAAGCGCTCCGATACGATCAAGGCGATGAACAACACCATCCTCGATTCACTGGGCGAGATTCTGCGTCGCGGTGTCGGGCAAGGGCTGTTTCGTGCCGGTCTTGATCCGCTGGATGTACATCTGTTGATCAGTTCGTTCTGCTTCTATCGCGTCTCGAACCGCCACACAATTGGTGAGATTTTTCAGATCGACCTGCCGGACGAACGCATCAAACAGCGTCATCGCGAGATGATTTGCGAATCGGTGCTGCGCTACCTGCAGGCCTGATGCGGGGTGAGGGGATTGCCCCCTCACTTCATTCAGCCGTTCATGCTCTGGAAATGCTCAAGCATCCGTTGGGCATCCGGCACCACGCCGCTGAACAATTCGAACGCCTTCACCGCCTGAAACACCGCCATGTTGCCGCCGTCCAGTGTCCGGCAACCCAGTGCACGGGCGTTTCGCAGCAATTCGGTTTCCAGCGGGAAGTAGACGATTTCCGCCACCCACAATTCGGCCCGCAGCAGCTCGACCGGCACCGGCGTGCCTGGCAGTTTTTTCATGCCCATCGGCGTGGTGTTCACCAAACCGTCAGCCTGGGCCATGGCGCTGGGCAGGTCATACCCGGCCACCGCTCGAGCGATGTCGAAATGCTGATTGAGATTGTCGGCCAAATCCTGGGCGCGACGGATGTCCACGTCAAAAATGCTCAGCTGTTGTACGCCTTCTCTCAACAACGCGTGGGCCACCGCCGCACCTGCACCGCCGGCGCCCATTTGTACGACACGTTCAACGGCAACGCCTTGCAAGCCCCGGCGAAAACCCTCGGCAAAGCCCAGGCAATCGGTGTTGTGGCCGATGCGTTTGCCGTCCTTGAGCACCACCGTGTTGACCGCGCCGATGCCCTGGGCTTCCGGCGAGAGTTCGTCGAGCAGCGGGATGATCGCCTGCTTGCATGGAAAGGTGATGTTCAGTCCGGTGTAGTTCATCCGCTCGGCAGCCATCAACAGGTCGGGCAGGGCGTTGCTATCGAGCTTCAACTGATCAAGATCAATCAGGCGATAGAGGTAGCGCAGCCCCTGGGCATCGCCTTCGTGCTCGTGCAGCGCCGGAGTGCGGGAAGCCTGGATGCCGGCGCCAATCAGCCCGGCCAGTATCACGTGGTTCTGAGTCACGGCGATCACCCCTTCAAACGTTGACTGAAATGCTCCAGCGCCAGGCGATAGCCATGGCTGCCGAAACCGGCCAGTACGGCGGTGGCAATGCCTGAAACGAAGGAATGGTGGCGGAAGGATTCGCGAGCGTGGACGTTGGACAGGTGGACTTCGATCACCGGCAGTTCACTGGCGACCAAGGCATCGCGGATCGCAACGGAGGTGTGGGTCCACGCGGCAGGATTGATGACGATCCCGGCGCAGCGACCGCGGGCGGCGTGAATCCAGTCGAGCAATTCGCCTTCATGGTTGGTCTGGCGAAACTCCACTGCCAGGCCGAACTCTTCGGCGGCACGTCCGCACAGGGCCGAAATGTCTGCCAGGGTTTCGTGGCCGTAAGTCGCCGGTTCACGGGTGCCGAGCAGGTTCAGGTTCGGGCCGTTAAGCACCAGAACGATAGGGGACATCGGAATCTCTCCACTTATTATTTTTGGAGTCGGCCGAGGGTTTCAGCCGGTGGAGATAAATTGTACCAACTGGTTAATTCGGTCAATTGAAGAGAAGGCACCCTGGCTGTTTGTGGGCGGTGATCGGACACTTTCGCAGGTCAGCGCGGCAGGTGCTCCACGAGGAAATCGATAAACGCCCTCAATCGCAGTGGCACATGACGACTTTGCGGGTACAGCAAGGTAAACGGCCGCGAGCGCCCACCATAGGGCTTGAGCACTTCCACCAGCGAACCGTCGGCCAGTTCCTTTTCAACGATAAAACGATAGGTTTGAAACAACCCCGCCCCGTGTTTGGCCAGGGTCACACCGCCCAGTACATCGTCGGAACAACTGAGGCTGCCTTCGGCCAGAATCTCCCGGGGTACGCCTTCTTCGTTGAACAACCAGGCAATACGCCGGCCGCTGCTGGGCAGTTCGTACTGAATGCATTCGTGGTTTTCGAGGTCGTCGAGGGTTTGTGGAATGCCGGCCCGCTTCAGGTAGTCGGGGCTGGCGATCATCACCAGGGCGGCATCTTCCAACTGTCGGGCGATCAGGCCGGAATCCGGGATGGCTCGCACACGAATCGCCATGTCGTAGCCTTCGCCGACGAAATCGATGTTGCGATTGCTGATGTGCGACTCGACCTTCACTCCCGGATATCGCGTGCGGAACTCGGGCAGCAGCGGCAGGATTCGATGATGTGCGTAAGTGGTCGGAATACTGATGCGCAAGGTGCCGGACGGCACTTGCTGCTGGCCCATGACCTCGCGCTGGGCCTCGACCAGTTGCGCAAGGGCCTGGCGACATTCTTCGTGATAACGGCGACCGCTGTCGGTCAACTTCACACTGCGCGTGGTACGCGCGAACAGGCGCACGCCCAGGCGTTCTTCCATGCGCGACACCGAGCGGCTCACCGCGGCAGGCGTTACTCCCGCCACCAGCGCAGCGGCGGTAAAGCTGCCAGCCTCGGCTGCGAGACAAAACAGCTCGATGCTGCCCAACTGAAGATCGTCGAATTGTCGCTGCATGATTGATGACACCGGGGATCAAATGAAGAAACTGGATCAGTATTTATCAGGTGCCAGCGTCGTAATGAAAGGATTTCTTACCAATTCGCGTGGTGTTCCGCAGGCCCGGGAAGCGCCCGGACGCTAGCCTGTGGACGGAAGAAAGGATTCGACTGCCAATGCCAACGGTCGGATTTTCCAGGGAATGCCGGATCCTCGGATTCATAAACCTAACGGATGGGTTAGCATGAAGGTATGCAGTTACAAAGGACTGTCGGTGGTGATCATGTTGCGGGACGAGCATTGCCCGCCTCATGCGCATGTGGAAGCAGATACGTGGAGTGCGAGATTCAGGTTCAGCTTCTGGCACAACGGTGTCGAGCTTTGGGATGTTGTTCCGCTTTCGCATCGACCACCGTTGGCGGTGCTTGAGGGGTTGCGCCAATCGCTCAAGCAACCTGCCCATTTACGGCGCGCCCGTGGCATCTGGTGGCGAAAATTACAAACGGCTTGTCTTGATAATCAATTGTGGGACTGGCAAAGCAACGAAGTCGTTGTGGTGAAAAGGGTTGTAAGTACCACCAATATGATTGGATCGGCTTGCTACGAACCGGAATCGAACAAGACGTTGCTGTCCCTGATAGGTGCACAGGAAAGTGTGGAGATCGAGTTATGAAAACGATAAAAGCCAAGGTTCAGGCCGATAACCCCGTAACGGAAAGTAGCCTGGGCAGAGCCATTGAACGTGGCGAATTACGTAGAAAAAACAGCCTGCAAGCGATAGCGGTTACCTACCTGGCCCCCTGTCTGGCCGTCAGCTTCGAAGACGGCAGCGGCGTATTGTTGCCCGTGGCCAACTATCCGGAGTTCGATGATTTCGAAATCGGTGATTTCGCCAGCCTGACCGTCGGCCATGCGGGTACTGCACTGTGCCATGACGGCAAGGACCTGCATGTATCTATCGCCGGGATGATTTCTGCGAGCAAGCCGCTGATGACCATGGCGGCCTCGGTCGTCGCTTCGCGCAATGGTCGCCAGAGTAGCGCCGCAAAGTCTGAAGCCGCACGGGCCAACGGCAGGAAAGGCGGGCGCCCGCGCAAGGTCGATGTTGTCTTGTAAGTGCCAGGCACAAAAAAGCCGTCGTGAAGACGGCTATTTTGTGCCTGGCACTCGCCATCAACGCCGGGTCAACAACACCCCGGATTCCATGTGATGGGTCCACGGGAACTGGTCGAACATTGCGCATCGGGTGATGCGGTGGGTGTCGTGCAGTTGGGCGATGTTGGCTGCCAGGGTCTCCGGATTGCAGGAGATGTACAGGATGTTATCGAAGCGCCGGGTCAGCTCGCAGGTGTCCGGGTCCATGCCGGCGCGAGGTGGATCGACGAACACGCTACCGAACTCGTAGCTCTTGAGGTCGATGCCGTGCAGGCGACGGAATGGACGCACTTCATTCAGGGCTTCAGTCAACTCTTCGGCGGACAAGCGCACGAGAGTGACGTTATCCACAGCGTTTTCGCTCAGGTTGCTCAATGCTGCATTGACTGAGGTCTTGCTGATTTCAGTGGCCAGCACTTTGCGCACGCGGGTGGCGAGCGGCAGGGTGAAGTTGCCGTTACCGCAATACAACTCCAGCAAATCATCGGAGCGATCCCCGAGCGCATCGTACGCCCAGTTGAGCATCTTCTGGTTCACCGTGCCGTTAGGCTGAGTGAACGCGCCTTCCGGCTGGCGGTAGCTGAAGGTCCCGCCGCCGACGTCCAGCTGCTCGACTACGTAATCGTGGCCGATGACTTCGCGCTTGCCCTTGGAGCGGCCAATGATGCTGACGTTCAGGTCCGCGGCCAGTTTCGAAGCCGCGGCGTGCCAATGCTCATCCAGCGGGCGGTGATAACACAGGGTAATCATCGCATCGCCGGCCAGGGTGGTCAGGAACTCGACCTGAAACAGCTTGTGGCTCAGGGCGGCGCTGGCTTGCCATGCAGCCTTGAGCTGCGGCATCAACTGGTTGATGCGCAGGCTGGCAATCGGGAACTCTTCGATCAGGATTGGCGTGCGCTTGTCTTCCTGGGAAAACATCGCGTAATGACGCTCGCCGGCTTCGCGCCACAGGCGGAACTCGGCGCGCAGGCGGAAGTTTTGCAGCGGTGAATCGAAAACGGCTGGCTCCGGTGCATCGAACGGGGCCAGCAGGTCACGCAAGCGCTGGACCTTGTCTTCGAGCTGAACGGCATAGGCCTGGGAATCGAAAGTCATGCGTTGAACCAACCCAGCTTGATCACGAACAGAATCGACAGGATCACCAGCGCCGGGTTCAGCTCACGGCCACGACCGGACATCAGCTTGATGGCGGTCCAGGAAATGAAACCGAAGGCGATGCCATTGGCGATGGAATAAGTGAACGGCATTGCCAGCGCGGTGATCACCACCGGCGCGGCGACGGTGATGTCGTCCCAGTCTATTTCGGCCAGGCCGGATGTCATCAGCACGGCGACGAACAGCAAGGCCGGTGCAGTGGCGAAGGCTGGAACGCTGGCGGCCAGTGGCGAGAAGAACAGCGCCAGCAGGAACAGGATCGCGACAACGACGGCGGTCAGGCCGGTGCGGCCACCGGCACTCACACCGGCGGCGGATTCGATGTAGCTGGTGGTGGTCGAGGTACCCAGCAGCGAACCGGCCATGGCCGCGGTGCTGTCGGCGATCAGGGCACGGCCCATTTTCGGCATGTGACCGTCTTTGCGCATCAGGCCCGCGCGCTTGGCGACGCCGATCAGCGTGCCGGAGTTATCGAACAGGTCGACGAACAGGAAGGCGAAGATCACGCTGACCAGACCGATATCCAGCGCGCCCTTGATGTCCAGTTGCAGGAAGGTCGGGGCCAGCGACGGTGGCATCGACATCACGCCGCCGAACGGGGTGAAGCCCACCACGATCGAAACGATGGTCACCACCAGAATGCCGATCAGCACCGCGCCGCGCACGGCGAGTGCTTCAAGTGCGACGATCAGGGCAAAACCGAGGGTGGCGAGGATCGGAGCCGGTTGTTTCAGGTCACCGAGGCCGACCATGGTCGCCGGGTTGCTGACCACAATACCGGCGTTATGCAGGGCGATCAGCGCCAGGAACAGGCCGATACCGGCAGCAATGGCCGAACGCAGTGGCAGCGGGATGCTGTTGATGATCCATTCACGGATGCGGAAGATCGACAGCAGGAAGAAGCACACCGCCGAGATGAACACCGCGCCCAGTGCCACTTGCCAGGTATGGCCCATGTGCAGGACCACGGTGTAGGTGAAGAAGGCGTTCAGGCCCATGCCCGGCGCGAGGGCGATCGGGTAGTTGGCGATCAAGCCCATGGTCGTGGAGCCGATGGCGGCTGCCAGGCAGGTGGCGACGAACACCGCGCCCTTGTCCATGCCGGTTTCGCCGAGGATGCTCGGGTTGACGAACAGAATGTAGGCCATGGCCAAAAAGGTCGTGAGGCCCGCCAGAATCTCGGTCCGCACGTTGGTGTTGTGTGCCTTGAGTTGAAACAGCCTTTCCAGCATGTCTGCTCCCCGTGGCGCGCCGGGCGCCGTGAATGTATCGACCTCAACAGCAAAGCACAGGCAGCAGAACGCGCCTGGAAATTACTGTGGGCCGGAAAAAGCCGCGCATCATACCAGTAGCTTGGGAATATGGCTGCTTATGGCGGTGATCGTCGTCGATGTTTTGCGACAAAGCCAAGTGCGCCATACTGCGCGCTGGTTTTTTGGGGGATGGGTCCTGCATGAAAAAGCGTCTGGTTGTCGCCTTCGCCGTATGGATGGCGTTGTTTCTCGGGGCTCAAGCGGCAGTGGCAGCTTCGGCTGCGCCACTGACGCAATTGAAAGTACTCAAAGTCGCGTCGCCGTCCTGTGGCGTTGAAAATATCGACGAAGGGCAAACCCGGACGCGCTGCGATCACAATGGTCCGAACATCATGGTGTACGTGCTGGAAGTGGGTTACGGGCGTGAAGCCCATGTCGCCCTCGACGGTTTCGAGGTGAACGGCACGCGGACGCCGGTTTGCGCGTTCAAGAACGGCAACCTGACCAGCTGCACCCCCGGGGAAAAAACCGTCGGCTATTTGTATGCCCTCGATCTGGCGGGCAAGCAGGAAGGCACTCTGACCTTCAGCAATACCTCGATCAACGCCCCCGGCAACACGATGTCGACGCAACTTTACATCAAGTAACCGCAAGCCTCGAACAAGGGTCAGGAAAGCTGACTACGCTTTAAAGATCACTCTGCGGACAGTACCTGATGACCTTTCGAGCCTTGATTGCCCTCGCCGAGGGCACCGACGACCTGCAAACCGTGACCCTGATCGACGTGTTGCGCCGTGCCAAAATAGAAGTGGTGGTGGCCAGCATCGAAGGGCGGCGCATGCTCACCTGCGCCCGCGGCACTCGCCTGACCAGCGATGCCATGCTGGTGGATTTGCTGGCGCAACCGTTCGACCTGATTGCCCTGCCGGGTGGCGCCGTGGGCTCGCAGCATTTGGCAGCACATCAACCTCTGCAACAATTGATCAAGGATCAGGCGGCAGCCGGTCGCCTGTTCGCCGGCATCGCCGAAGCGCCTGCCGTGGCGCTTCAGGCCTTTGGTGTGTTGCGTCAACGACGCATGACTTGCCTGCCCTCGGCCAGCCATCAACTGTTGGGCTGTAACTTCGTCGATCAACCGATAGTGATCGATGGCAATTGCATCACCGCCCAGGGCTCGGCTGGCGCATTGGCATTTGCCCTGGCGCTGGTGGAGCAACTCTGCGGAAAAGCCACACGTGCGGCGGTGGCAGGGGAGTTGTTGGTTTAGAAGACTCAGGCGTGCGTGGCGATAGGTTTGATATTCGGCTGTTCACGCTGTTCCGCTTGCCAGAGATCGTAGTCGGTCTGGACCCCAAGCCACATCCGCGCTTTACCGATTCCAGCCCTTTCCAGTCGCACCGCCAGGTCCGGGCTGATCGGCGCATGGCCGTGCAGGACCCGGGAAAGATGCGGGCGAGCAAAACCCAAATGGCGGGCCAACTCAGCGACGCTGATACCTAACCCGGGTAACACATCCAACAATAGTGTTTCACCAGGGTGGGGCGGGTTGTGCAAGGGCATGTCCTGCCTCCTGTCAGTGGTAGTCCAGATAGTCGACAAGTTCGATATCGGAACCGATGAAACGAAAAACAATACGCCAGTTCCCTGAATCGCTCAGTGACCAGTAATTGAACAACTCACCCTTGAGCGGGTGTAAGCGCCATCCCGGAAGGTCGAGGTCGCCAGGTGCAGTCGCGCGGTCCATAAACTGCAACATCCGCGACAGACGCTTCGCATGATCTGCACGAATCCCACGAGTCGAACCTGTTTCATAGAAGCCCCGAAGGCCCTTGTGCTGAAAGGATTTGATCATGGGTGGAGTGTAAGGCGATACATTACACTTTATGCGTTAACTATGTATTGCACCTTGTCAGCCAATTTGTGCCTGAGAGTTGTTTCAGGCTTTCGCCTCTTCCTTCTCTTCATCTTTAGCCACGTGCATGCGATCGCGGCGGGCCAGTGTCGGGAACAGTTTGACCCACGCTCCGGTCACCACCAGCGTACCGATCCCGCCCATGACCACGGCTGGCACGGTACCGAACCAGTGGGCGGTCAGACCCGATTCGAATTCACCCAACTGGTTCGAAGCACCTATGAACAAGCCGTTCACGGCGCTGACCCGGCCGCGCATTTCATCCGGGGTTTCCAGTTGTACGAAAGACGCGCGAATGACCATGCTGATCATGTCTGCCGCGCCCAGTACCACCAGCACCGCCAGGGAGAACCAGAACGAGGTCGACAGGCCGAAGGCGATGGTTGCCACGCCGAAGATGCCCACGGCGGTGAACATCACCCGCCCGACGTTGCGCTCCACGGCAAAACGCGCCAGGAACAGCGACATCAACAGCGCGCCCACCGCCGGTGCCGAGCGCAACAGGCCGAGCCCCCACGGGCCGGTCAGGAGGATGTCCTTGGCGAACACCGGCAGCAGCGCCGTGGCGCCCCCCAAGAGCACCGCGAACAGATCGAGGGAGATCGCCCCGAGAATGTCCGGACGACTGCGAATGAAGCGGATGCCTGCCAGCAGTGAATCCAGAGTGGCTTTGCCCTTGTTCAGTGGCGTTTGCCGGGCCGGCAGGTTGAGCATCAGCGAACAGGCGATGACGTACAAAAGCACCGTCGGGCCATACACCCAGACGCTGCCGAAGGCGTAGAGCAAACCGCCGAGGGCCGGGGCGACGATGGTGGCCGATTGCTGGGCCGATTGGGCGGCGGCCACAGCGCGGGGAAACAGCGCACTGGGCACGATGCTTGGCAGCAGGGCCTGGGTGGTCGGCATTTCAAAGGAGCGAGCGGCACCGAGCAGGAAGGCGAGGATAAAGATCATCTCCCGGGTGACATGCTCGGTCGCGCTGCCGATGGCCAGCGACAGGGCAATCAGTGCCTGCAAGGACTGGCAAATCGCCGCAACCTTGCGCCGGTCATAGCGGTCGGCGACGTGCCCGGTGTGCAGCATGAACAGCACGCGTGGGGCGAACTCGACCAGGCCAACCAGACCCAGGTCGAGCACGTTGCCGGTTAATTGATACAGGTTCCAGCCGATGGCCACAGTGAGCATCTGGAAGCCGCTGGCGGTAAATACCCGGGCCAGCCAGAACGCAAGAAAAGGGCGATGGTGACGTAACAGCACGGGCTCTTGGCTGGGCATCTGCGGGAAAATCTGGGGTGAGGGGAAAAGCGAGGTTATCACCAACCTGTAACAGAAAGTTGCCATGACAAAAAATTTAGTTAGCAAGACATCGATTTTCCTGTGGGAGCGGGCTTGCTCGCGAAGGCTGAGTGTCAGTCAACATTGATGTTGAAGCTGATGCCCCCTTCGCGAGCAAGCCCGCTCCCACAGGAAATGTATTTCAGCTCGTGACCAAGGCCGTGAGGCAACTTGTCACGCGGCAAAAGACCACGCGGTTCATCCCCGAAATTGGGACTACTCTTTCAACGTTGATTGATCCAGATCAAAACCCACAAAAGGAATTGATCCGGCGGCCGCAAGGCCAGACTCCCTGCGTTGTGATGCGTGCAAAAAAAAGAACAAACAGAGATTCGCCACACTCCATTTCCGTGGGGGCCGTGGGTGCAGGCTTCCAGCCAGCAGCCGTACTACCTGACAGAGGAAGACTTATGTTCGGTTTAGAGGCACTTGATCTCGCCCGAATTCAGTTCGCGTTCACCATCTCGTTCCACATCCTGTTTCCGGCCATCACCATCGGCCTGGCGAGTTACCTGGCGGTACTCGAAGGCCTGTGGCTGAAAACCCATAACGACACTTACCGTGACCTCTACCATTTCTGGTCGAAGATCTTTGCCGTCAACTTCGGCATGGGGGTGGTTTCCGGTCTGGTGATGGCCTATCAGTTCGGCACCAACTGGAGTCGCTTCTCGGACTTCGCCGGTTCCGTGACGGGGCCGTTGCTGACCTATGAAGTGCTCACGGCGTTCTTCCTCGAAGCCGGATTCCTCGGCGTCATGCTGTTTGGCTGGAACAAGGTCGGGCGCAAGCTGCACTTCTTTGCCACGGTCATGGTCGCCATCGGCACACTGATCTCGACGTTCTGGATCCTGGCCTCCAACAGCTGGATGCAGACTCCGCAGGGTTTCGAAATCGTCAATGGTCAGGTCATACCCACAGACTGGCTGGCGGTGATCTTCAACCCGTCGTTCCCGTACCGCCTGATGCACATGGCCACGGCGGCATTCGTGGCGACGGCGTTCTTCGTCGGCTCCTCGGCGGCCTGGCATTTGCTGCGCGGCAAGGACAACCCGGCGATCCGCAAAATGTTGTCGATGGCCATGTGGATGGCCCTGATCGTCGCGCCGATCCAGGCAGTCATCGGTGACTTCCACGGCCTGAATACGCTTGAGCATCAGCCGGCAAAGATCGCCGCAATCGAGGGACACTGGGAAAACAAGGGCAATGAGGCGACTCCACTGATCCTGTTCGGCTGGCCGGACATGAAGGAAGAAAAAACCAAATTCGCCGTCGAAATCCCGTACCTCGGTAGCCTGATCCTCACGCACTCCCTGGACAAACAGGTACCGGCGCTCAAGGAGTTCCCGCCTGAAGACCGACCAAACTCAACCATTGTGTTCTGGTCGTTCCGGATCATGGTCGGCCTGGGCATGCTGATGATTTTCACCGGTTTGTGGAGCCTGTGGCTGCGCAAGCGCGACACGCTCTACACCTCGCGGCCGTTCCTGTACCTGGCGTTGTGGATGGGGCCGTCCGGCCTGATCGCGATCCTCGCCGGCTGGTTCACCACGGAAATCGGCCGTCAGCCGTGGGTGGTCTACGGCTTGATGCGTACGGCGGATGCGTCGTCCAACCATAGCTTCATGCAGATGAGCATCACCCTGATCCTGTTTGTCGTGGTTTATTTCGCGCTGTTTGGCGCCGGTCTTGGCTACATGATGCGCCTGGTGCGCAAGGGGCCGAAGACCGACGAAGGCAAAGAAACCAACGACGGCGGCCCCGGCCAGAAACGCACACCGGCCCGTCCGTTGTCCGCCGCCGACGACGATCACGCCGATGCCGGCCACAGCCTGACCAAGGAGATTTGAATCATGGGTATTGATCTTCCGCTGATCTGGGCCGTGATCATCATCTTCGGCATCATGATGTACGTGGTCATGGACGGTTTCGACCTGGGCATCGGCATTCTCTTCCCGTTCATCAAGGGCAAGACCGACCGCGATGTGATGATGAACACCGTCGCCCCGGTCTGGGATGGCAACGAGACCTGGCTGGTGTTGGGGGGCGCGGCGTTGTTCGGCGCATTTCCGCTGGCCTATTCGGTGGTGCTTTCGGCGTTGTACCTGCCGCTGATCCTGATGTTGGTCGGGTTGATTTTCCGCGGTGTGGCCTTCGAGTTCCGCTTCAAGGCCCGGGACGACAAGCGCCATCTGTGGGACAAGGCGTTCATCGGCGGTTCGCTCACTGCGACCTTCTTCCAGGGCGTTGCGCTCGGAGCGTTCATCGATGGCTTGCCGGTGGTCAACCGGCAATTCGCCGGTGACTCACTCGACTGGCTGACACCGTTCACGATGTTCTGTGGTGCGGCGCTGGTGGTGGCCTATGCGTTGCTCGGATGCACCTGGCTGATCATGAAGACCGAAGGCAAGTTGCAGGAACAGATGCATGACCTGGCACGGCCATTGGCCTTCGTGCTGCTGGCGGTGATTGGCATCGTCAGCATCTGGACCCCGCTGGCCCATGCAGAAATCGCCGCACGCTGGTTCACCCTGCCGAATCTGTTCTGGTTCATGCCGGTGCCGATTCTGGTGCTGGTCACGATGTATGGCCTGATCCGCGCCGTGGCCCGCAATGCGCACTACACGCCGTTCCTGCTGACCCTGGTGCTGATCTTCCTCGGTTACAGCGGGTTGGGCATTAGCCTGTGGCCGAACATCATCCCGCCGTCGATTTCGATCTGGGATGCCGCCGCGCCGCCGCAAAGCCAGGGCTTCATGCTGGTGGGCACGCTGTTCATCATCCCGTTCATCCTGGGCTACACCTTCTGGAGCTACTACGTGTTCCGCGGCAAGGTCACCCATGAACACGGTTACCACTAGCCTTATAGAAAACCTGTAGGAGCGAGCTTGATCCGGGCGGCGCTCCGATGATGGCGTCGGATGCGACGCCATCAATCTTGAAGAGGATTGACGTTATGGCCGCCAAACATTCCCTGCACGACATTGAAGAAGCCGAAAAAAAGCCACTGTGGCAGCGGCTCGGCTGGCTGGCCCTGATCTGGGTCGGCAGCGTGGGCGCATTGTTCATCGTCGCCAGCCTGATGCGCCTGTTCATGAACGCGGCGGGCCTGACCACGCACTGACATCCCTCCCGTGGCCTCAGGGCACGGTTTTACAACCCTCCGACCGGAGGGTTTTTTTTGCCTGTTACTTGCGCGCCTTGAGGATCACGAATTTCGGATTGGCCGCCACTTGCTCGACGCCACGGAACAACCGCGCCAGCTTGCTGTGATAACCCAGGTGACGATTGCCGACGATGTACAGCGCGCCGCCCACGACCAGCGCTTCGCGCGCTTGCTGGAACATCCGCCAGGCCAGGAAGTCGCCCACGACTTGTTGCTGGTGAAACGGTGGATTGCACAGCACGACGTCAAGCGATTGCGGTTCCTGGCCGGCCAGGCCATCGCCGGCACGCACGATCACTTCCCGCCCGGCCAACGCAGCGCGCCAGTTTTCGGCGGCCGATTGCACGGCCATGAACGACTCGTCCACCAGCGTGTAGTGGGCCTCGGGGTTTTGCAGGGCGCAGGCGATGGCCAGAACGCCGTTGCCGCAACCAAGATCGGCGACCCGCGCCGAGCCGAGGTTTTTTGGCAGGTGTGGCAAAAACGCCCGGGTGCCGATATCGAGGCCTTCGCGACAAAACACGTTCGCGTGGTTGATCAGTTCGATGGCCGGTTCGTCGAGTTGATAGCGGGTCGGGAAGGGGGATATGGCGGGCACTTTGTTTTCAGCGGTTGCGATCAACAACCGGGCCTTCTTCACCGCCAGCGAGGCTTGCACTGGTCCGATGTAACGCTCCAGCAAATCCCCCGCCGCCCGGGGCAGATGCTTGATCATGGCCGCGGCAACCACTTGGGCGCCGGGAGCCAGTTGGCCTTGCAGGCGGATCAGTTGTTCTTCCAGCAGCGCCAGGGTCTTCGGAACACGAATGAGCACCCGGTCGAACGGCCCGACAGGGGCTTCGCTGGCGGGCACACTTGCCACCGCATCAAACGCCAGGCCGTTGCGCATCAGGTTCTTTTCCAGGCCCTGGAAGGCCAGGAACGAGTCACCGCTGCTGACCACCTGCACCTTGCCCGCCAGGCTGGCCGCCAACGCACCGAAACTGTCATTGAGCACCAGTACCCGGATGTCCGACGTCGGCTGCTGTTCGGCCAGATGATTGAGCAGGTATTCATCGGCCGCATCGAAAGCCTGCAGCGGTTCGTTCTGCTGTTCGGGCTGGCGGATCAGGTCGAGGCTGGCGAAGGGTGTTTCGAGCAAAGGCATGGGGCGGGGCTCTGGGTAATCAACGGATGTCCCGCTGCCCGAAGGCGTTGGAGCGGGCGGAGCCGTCCGAGTGCACTGCGTCGTGCAAGTCTGCACGCGATCACTCAGGAAGGACCGCAAATGGTACGTTTTTTTTGACTGGATTACCCGCAGGTTTTCCCGGAATCGGGTGCTTTCAGATGGCCCCGGACCGGGTTGCGGCGATGACTGCCGCAATCTTGTTGTTGACGCCGAGCTTCTCGATAGCCCTGTGCACATGAAAGTTGACGGTGCGCTCACTCAGATTGAGGATCCTGGAAATTTCATAGGCCGTCTTGCCATCGGCAGACAGTTTCAATACTTCGAGTTCCCGCCGTGACAAGGAAGGAGCCTGAGGGCGAGCCGGTCTTTTCGGCTGCATCCCGGTCGCCAGAGCGTGCAGATGGCGACTGATGAACACCGCGAATCCAAGGTTCTCGTACAGCTCATAGGCTGAAATCGGGCAGTGGCTTCTGGCCAGACTGAAAATACTGTTCAGACCGGTTTTCTCATCGTGGATCGCATGGGACCAGCCATGCTGCAAGCCTTGTTGCTGCAGCAACTGCCATAGCCATGGCGTCTTGAAAAAAAGCTCTTCACTCCAGAGAACCGGCAACATTGAGTGATTGCAGTGCGCCACTATTGGGTCTATTTGCGTGGCGTTGCTTTTTTTATATTGGAAATTCCACTCATGGGGAAAATTGTTCAGGTTTACCGTACTGGCTTCGGCCCCGACTGAGTTCGAGGTAATTGAAAAGCCACAAAATTTATACCCAAGGTTTCTAGCGAAGTTGAGTGCGATTTGATAGGCAGTATTGATCTCTTGCGTGTGTGACAATTGTTTGAGCTGTGACTCCTTCCAGATTTCCATACAATGATCTCCATTCGTATGTGTTTCGAGTGCGTGTTGGATCCAAAATTCGGCACGTCACGGAGTGTAGGACAGTTCCTACGGTGATGCTTCGACAATTTTGCTCTTTTGACTGTTGGAAAAGTGTGTTCCAGGTTCTTAGGTACTGGATCAGTTATAAAATGCCATGTGTCATTTTATACTTGCAGCTGTGTGTCGCATTTAATCATCGATCATTAATATCACTACAAATTGTCGGTGTTTACGCTGCTTTCTTTGCGGGACACTGGAGGTATCTTTTGATTGGAGCCTGCCATGTCCGTCAGTGAAGAAAAATTTACGCGCCAGACCTTGTTTGAGGTTCATCCGCTGACCCCGAACCTGTTTACCCTGCGTGCTACCCGGGATGCAGGGTTTCGTTTTCGATCGGGGCAGTTTGCCCGATTGGGCGTCACCAAGGCTGACGGCAGCACGGTGTGGCGTGCCTACTCCATGGTGTCCTCGCCCTTTGACGAATTCCTCGAGTTCTTTTCCATTGTCGTACCGGGCGGTGAGTTCACCAGCGAGCTCAGCCGGCTGGGTGTTGGCGATGCATTGCTGGTCGACCGCCAGGCCTTCGGCTACCTGACACTGGACCGTTTTGCCGATGGGCGCGATCTGTGGTTGTTATCCACAGGCACGGGCGTGGCGCCGTTCCTGTCGATACTCCAGGACTTCGAAGTCTGGGAGAAATTCGAGCGGATCATCCTGGTCTACAGTGTTCGCGAAGCCCGGGAACTGGCTTATCAGGAGCTGATCGCGGGGTTGACCCAACGTGAGTATCTGGCGGAGTACGCACACAAACTGCAATTCATTGCCACAATCACTCGTGAACAGCATCCTGGTGCATTGAACGGGCGGATCACCACGCTGATTGAAACCGGCGAGCTGGAGCGCGAAGCGGGTGTTGAGCTGACGTCCGAACATTCACGGGTCATGCTGTGCGGCAATCCGCAGATGATCGATGACACGCGCAAGCTGCTTAAGCAGCGTGGCATGCACTTGAGCCTCAGTCGGCGACCTGGCCAGGTGGCAGTGGAAAACTTCTGGTAAGAAAAACGGCGCCTCAAAGCGCCGTGTCTTTCACTAATGCGGTCAAGGCCTGTTGTTTTGGGTCTTTAGCAAGTCACGGATCTCGCCCAGCAACTCTTCTTCCTTGGTTGGAACCGGTGGCAGGCTAGGGGCCACGGCCTCTTCGCGCTTCAGGCGGTTGATGGCTTTGACGCCCATGAAGATTGCGAAGGCGACGATGACGAAGTCGATGATGGTCTGGATGAATTTGCCATAAGCCAGCACCACCGCTGGAGTGGCGCCCTCCGCTGCCTTGAGCGTTATGGCCAGATCACTGAAGTCCACGCCCCCGATCAGCATCCCGATTGGCGGCATGATCAAGTCACCGACAAACGACGTAACGATCTTGCCGAAGGCCGCACCGATGATGATGCCGACAGCCATGTCGACCACGTTGCCTTTGACCGCGAAGGCCTTGAACTCATTTAGCACGCCCATAGGTTATTTCCTTGTTACAGATGAGGTTGGTGATCGCAGTGTAAATCAGCAAATCGAATCTTGCTCAAGTCAACCGCCGGCCGTGCTTGTCCGCAATCGATCCGGGCGGTGTTGAAAAAATCACCGATTGATCTCATCCATGGGCTGGCCCGCTCTTCTGCGGCTATTCGCATAAGGTTTTTACAGCGGTATGGTTCACTTGCGTAAGTGAACCAAGGTCGAGATACCATCCTTGAATCGAGATGTTGAAGTTAATCGGGTAGTGGGTGGGCAAGAGCCTGAACTGAAAGTTAATTGCAGTATGGCAATATGAACTGTTTCGTTAATTGAGAGTTTGTGTAGGAAATTTTATGTCTCTCAGAGTTAATGGCTGCGTTTTGTGTGAATGTTGTCTGGGTTGTGCATTAAGTATGTTGGTGAATAAGGTTTGTACAGGTTTTAAGCCGGGCGGTGAGATATGCCCCTAGAGTTTGTTGGATGTGTTCAATAAAAACTTATACAAGCTTTTTGTATGGCAGGCATATGTTGGTAACTCTGAGTTTAATGAAGCTATTTGAAATGTCCAAAGGGGTTGCAAAATATCTGGCCGCACTCCTGCGCCTCGGCTGAGCTATCATCGCGTTTTTTTGCCGGGAGTTCCGATGGCCAAGGCCAAGCGCATGTACGGCTGCACCGAGTGCGGCTCAACCTTCCCCAAATGGGCCGGCCAGTGCGGTGAGTGCGGGGCCTGGAACACGCTCACCGAAACCATGGTGGAAAGTGGCGGGGCCGCTGCCCCCAGCGGGCGTACCGGCTGGGCCGGCCAACAGGCGCAGATCAAGACCCTGGCCGAAGTCAGTGTCGAAGAAATTCCGCGTTTCTCCACTGCTTCCAGTGAGCTGGACCGGGTTCTGGGTGGCGGTCTGGTGGATGGCTCGGTGGTGCTGATAGGCGGCGACCCGGGCATCGGCAAGTCGACCATTCTGTTGCAAACCTTGTGCAACCTCGCCAAGAGCATGCCGGCGCTGTACGTCACCGGTGAGGAATCCCAGCAGCAAGTGGCCATGCGTGCGCGGCGCCTGGGGTTGCCTCAGGATCAACTGCGGGTCATGACCGAAACCTGCATCGAAACCATCATTGCCACGGCCCGTCAGGAAAAGCCCAAGGTGATGGTGATTGACTCGATCCAGACGATCTTTACCGAGCAACTGCAATCGGCACCGGGCGGCGTATCCCAGGTGCGTGAAAGCGCGGCACTGCTGGTGCGTTATGCCAAACAGAGCGGTACGGCGATTTTCCTGGTGGGCCACGTCACCAAGGAAGGCGCGCTGGCCGGCCCTCGGGTGCTGGAGCACATGGTCGACACCGTGCTGTATTTCGAAGGCGAGTCCGACGGGCGCCTGCGTCTGCTGCGGGCGGTGAAGAACCGTTTCGGCGCAGTCAATGAACTGGGCGTCTTCGGCATGACCGACAAGGGCCTGAAGGAAGTCTCCAACCCATCGGCGATTTTTCTGACCCGCGCCCAAGAGGAAGTCCCGGGCAGTGTGGTGATGGCGACGTGGGAAGGTACGCGTCCGATGCTGGTAGAGGTTCAGGCGCTGGTGGACGATAGTCACCTGGCCAACCCGCGTCGGGTCACGCTGGGGCTGGACCAGAACCGGCTGGCGATGTTGCTGGCGGTGCTGCACCGTCATGGTGGCATTCCGACCCACGATCAGGACGTATTTCTCAACGTAGTCGGAGGGGTCAAGGTGCTGGAAACGGCGTCCGACCTGGCGTTGATGGCGGCGGTGATGTCCAGTTTGCGCAATCGGCCGCTCCCTCACGATCTGCTGGTGTTCGGTGAAGTCGGGCTTTCCGGTGAGGTGCGTCCAGTGCCGAGCGGTCAGGAGCGTTTGAAAGAAGCCGCCAAGCACGGCTTCAAGCGGGCCATCGTGCCCAAGGGCAATGCGCCGAAAGAGGCACCGGCGGGGTTGCAGATTATTGCCGTCACTCGCCTGGAACAGGCACTCGATGCATTGTTCGAATAGTTTCGGGTTAATACACAATCCTGTGGGAGCGGGCTTGCTCGCGAAAGCGGTGTGTCAGTCAACAGAGATGCTGAATCTAATGGCCTCTTCGCGAGCAAGCCCGCTCCCACAATGATTTTCGCTGATGGCTAGATCTCGATCAGGGCACCGAGTTCTCGCTCCAGCTCCTGCGGATCAGCGAGGTTGAGCTCGATCAATCGCCGCAGGCGCTCGATGGACTCCAGGCTGATGTGCAGGCAGACAAAGCCGAGTTGGCCATGGTCGTCGTGGGCCAGTTGCACATCCATGCAGATGTCGACCTCTTCGCTCAGATGAATGTCGACTAGAAATTTCTGCTGCGGATTGCCCAACCATGGATCGGGTCGCTCGATCAGCAACCCCTTGAGCGACAGATCAATCAATTTCACCGGCCAGATGGATTCGCCCTGACTCAGCTCGGTTCGGGCATCGAACGCAATACGTTTGAAGCGGCGACGTTCGGCAGGGTGCTCGCTCATGGCGCGATCCTCGGAAATGTACGCTGACTATAGACTTGCATTATCAATGGCTGCCACTGCGCGCAGGTGTCTAGACCAATGTGGGGGTATGGCCTTTGCCGTCAGGAGAGCTAAACTCGGGGGTGATGGTCTTTCTTGTCCACTCTGGCTGGAATCATAAAATGAAAAATAATAATAGCCCGCTACGCCATTTGCCTTGGCTGATGCTGGCAATCGTAGGTGCGTGCGCCCTGGGCGTCGTGGCATTGCGCCGAGGCGAGGCAATCAACGCCTTATGGATTGTGGTCGCTGCCGTGGCCATCTATCTGGTCGCCTACCGCTATTACAGTCTGTTCATCGCTAACAATGTCATGCAACTCGATGCGCGACGGGCCACTCCCGCTGTGCTCAACAATGACGGTCTGGACTACGTGCCGACCAACAAGCACATTCTTTTTGGTCACCACTTCGCGGCCATCGCCGGTGCAGGGCCGCTGGTCGGCCCGGTGCTCGCGGCGCAGATGGGCTATCTGCCCGGCACGTTGTGGCTGATCGCTGGCGTGGTGCTGGCCGGTGCCGTTCAGGACTTCATGGTCCTGTTCATGTCCACCCGCCGCAACGGCCGTTCCCTCGGCGACATGGTCCGCGAGGAAATGGGTCGCATCCCCGGCACCATCGCGCTGTTCGGCTGCTTCCTGATCATGATCATCATCCTCGCAGTGCTGGCGCTGATCGTGGTGAAAGCCCTGGCCGAAAGCCCTTGGGGCATTTTCACGGTGATGGCGACCATCCCGATCGCGATGTTCATGGGCATCTACATGCGCTACATCCGCCCGGGCCGCATCGGTGAAATCTCCGTTATTGGCGTGCTGTTGCTGCTCGGTTCGATCTGGCTCGGCGGGCAGATTGCCGCGGATCCGGTGTGGGCCAAGGCGTTCAGCTTCACCGGCGTACAAATCACCTGGATGCTGATCGGCTACGGTTTCGTCGCGGCGGTACTGCCGGTGTGGCTGATCCTGGCGCCGCGTGACTACCTGTCGACCTTCCTGAAAATCGGCACCATCGTCGCCCTGGCCATCGGCATCCTGATCACCATGCCCGAGCTGAAAATGCCGGCGCTGACCCAGTTCATCGATGGCACCGGTCCGGTGTGGAAGGGCGGGCTGTTCCCGTTCCTGTTCATCACCATCGCCTGCGGTGCCGTGTCGGGTTTCCACGCGCTGATTGCTTCCGGCACCACGCCGAAGCTGCTGGATAACGAAACCAACGCCCGCTACATCGGTTACGGCGGCATGCTGATGGAGTCGTTCGTGGCGATCATGGCCATGGTCGCCGCCTCGGTGATCGAACCAGGCGTGTACTTCGCCATGAACAGCCCGGCGGCGGTCGTCGGTGGGGATGTGGTGGCGGTAGCGACAGCGGTCAGCAACTGGGGCTTTGCCATCACCCCGGACGCTCTGCAAGCGGTGGCCCATGACATCGGTGAAATCACCATCCTGGCCCGTGCCGGTGGTGCGCCAACCCTGGCGGTCGGGATCGCACAGATCCTGCACAGTGTTCTGCCGGGTGAAAACACCATGGCGTTCTGGTACCACTTCGCGATCCTGTTCGAGGCGCTGTTCATCCTGACCGCGGTCGACGCCGGTACCCGTGCCGGGCGCTTCATGCTCCAGGACTTGCTCGGCTCGTTCGTGCCGGCCCTGCGCCGCACCGAATCCTGGACCGCCAACCTGATCGCCACCGCCGGTTGCGTGGCCATGTGGGGCTGGTTGCTGTACCAAGGGGTGATCGACCCGTTGGGTGGCATCAACACCTTGTGGCCGCTGTTTGGTATCTCCAACCAGATGCTGGCCGGTATCGCGCTGATGCTCGGCACCGTGGTGCTGATCAAGATGAAACGCCAGCGCTATGTCTGGGTCACCATGTTGCCGGCGGTATGGCTGCTGATTTGCACCTCCACGGCCGGCTTCATCAAGCTGTTCGATGCCAACCCGGCGATCGGCTTCCTGTCGCTGGCCAGGAAATACAGCGATGCGCTGGCCAACGGTCAGATCCTCGCCCCGGCCAAGGACATCACGCAGATGCAGCACGTGATCTTCAACGCCTACACCAACGCAACGCTGACTGCGCTGTTCCTGTTCGTGGTGTTCAGCATCCTGTTCTATGCGCTCAAGATCGGTATCTCCGCCTGGGGCAGCAAAGAACGTACGGATAAAGAATCGCCATTCCAGGCGCTGCCGGAAGCGTGATCGAGGATTTGCAGCATGTTCAATGACTTGAGTCGCCTCGGTAAATACCTCGGTCAGGCTGCGCGCCTGATGGTCGGCATGCCCGACTACGACAATTACGTCGAGCATATGCAGACCAAACACCCGGACAAACCGGTGATGAGCTATGAGATGTTCTTTCGGGAGCGTCAGGAAGCCCGTTACGGTGGCAAGGGTGGGCCGAAGTGCTGTTGATCCGGTTGTCGGATTAACAGCAATCCCTGTGGGAGCGGGCTTGCTCGCGAAAGCGATGTGTCATTCAACATTCATGTCGACTGACACAACCTCTTCGCGAGCAAGCCCGCTCCCACATTTGTTTTGTGTTGTGTTTTCATCTTGTGAAAAAGGAGATCCAGTTTGTCCTCTCCCATCCCGGTCACGATCCTCAGCGGCTTCCTCGGCGCCGGCAAGACCACCCTGTTGCGCTATCTGCTCAAAGCCGAGCATGGCCTGAAAATCGCCGTGATCGAGAACGAATTCAGCGACGCCGGCATCGACACCCAGTTGTTGGGTGATGAACCGGTGCAAGTGATGACGCTGTCCAATGGCTGCGTCTGCTGCACCATCCATACGGACCTGACCAAGGCCCTCTATCTGTTGCTCGAGCGTCTGGACCGGGGCGACATCGCCTTCGACCGCCTGGTGATCGAGTGCACGGGGCTGGCTGACCCGGCACCCGTGGCGCAAACCTTTTTCATTGATGAGGAGTTGCGCGAGCGCTATATCCTCGATGGCATCATTACCTTGGTGGACGCGGCCCACGCCGAACTGCACCTGACCCAGACCATCGCCCAGGCGCAAATCGGTTTTGCCGACCGCTTGCTGGTGAGCAAGCGCGATCTGGTGGACGAGCCGACCTTCACGGCGTTGAGCGAGCGCCTGACCCGCATCAACCGTCGCGCCCCGATTCGCGTGGTTGACCACGGCAGGATCGACCTCGCCGAACTGCTCGATGTACGCGGCTTCAACCTCAATGCCGACCTCGGTGGCGGTGTGAGTTTGCGACCAGTCAGCCAGGCACCGTCCATCGACCGTATTTCCAGCCTGGTGCTGCGCACGGACAAGGCACTGGATATCGACAAGCTCAGCGAGTTCATGAACGAACTGCTGGAGGAGCATGGCAAGCAGTTGCTGCGCTATAAGGGCGTGTTGAACATCCTGGGCGAGCCGCGGCGGATGGTGTTTCAGGGTGTCCTGAAGTTGTACGGATTCGATTGGGACACGGAGTGGGCTGACGATGAATCGCGTGAAAGCGTGATCGTGTTTATTGCTGACGATTTGCCGGAAGAGAAGATTCGTGAGGGGTTTGCACGGGTTGCAGCGGAGTAAGGCTGGTGTTTTTCAGTTTCTGAAAGGGCCTCTTCGCGAGCAAGCCCGCTCCCACAGTTGACCGCGATTGTCCTGAATGAGCTCGGTCAACTGTGGGAGCGGGCTTGCTCGCGAAGGTGATCTAACTAGTAACACGATGTTGGACTTGCACAGGTTTCAGGCTTAACAATATTTCTTCCAGACAATCCAGATGCCGGTTCAGCAAGGCTTGCGCCTTTGCTGCATCTCCACACTCCAGCGCATCCAGCATCTGGGTATGCATCTGCCACGCGCAATAATCCTCTATTTGTCCATCAAACTGCGCAAGTGCTAGCGCGGTCATTGGAACCAGGCTGCCGAGAAAATGCGCCAACGGTGCATTCTCCGCCATGGCTGCCAATCGCAGGTGGAACTCACCGGACAACCGAAGCACTGCGCCACGCTGGCCGAAGTCCAGGCATTGACGTTGCTGATCAATTATTTCGCGAAGAGGCTTCAAATCCAGAGGTCGCTGACTGGCCAGATGCACCAGCATGATTTCGGTCAACCGCCGGGCATGCAGCGTCTGCCGGATTTGCTCGATATCCGATACCGCGACCCGAGGGCGGTGATGGGGGCGAAGGACGATGATCTGCTGATGGGCCAGGCGCGTCAGCACGCTACGAATTTCACTTCGGCGGGCACCGAACATCTGCCCCAGACTGTCTTCGGTAAAGCGGCTGCCCGGCAGGAGGCGCCGTTCAAGAATGGCGTCGAAGATCTGTGAATAAAGATCGTCCGCCAACGGCTTCCCGAAGCTTTGTCGAGGGAAGGGCAGGGCAGTGAGTGATTGCGCTGTGGCGAAGCTGTTCATGGCCAATCTCCAGTTCGAAGAGGTTTCAACTGCCGAGGTTGTCTTCCGGGATGTTCAGTTCGATGCCCATGCGCTGGCCTTCGCGCAAAATGTGCCGACGCATCTCGGCGCTGGCCTGGGCGCTGTTCTTGCTGCGGATCGCGCGCACCACGGCTTCGTTTTCTTCAAGGCGTTCGGCCAGGTGCTCCGGGGAGTTGCGCAACACTTCGGCGCTTTGCTTGAGGGCATTGCTGGTTTGCTGGACCACGCTCTGGAAGATAGGGTTCGACGTCAGGGTGAACAGCTCTTCGTGGAACGCGATGTAGGCGTTTACGCCGGCTTCACTATCATTGGCCTCCAGGGCTTCGCGCATGTCCATCAGGGTAAGGCGCAGTTGCCCGACTTCCTTGCTGCTGATGGACTGTGCCACGAGGCCGACGATGAACGGCTCCAGGGTGTAGCGTAGTTGCAGCACGTCTTCCAGGCTCGCTGCCGCCACTGCGCTGTCATGCACCTGGCTGTCGGCGAGATTGGTCTCAAGCACCACCACGCCTTTACCCGGCATCGAGCGCACCAGTCCGAGGGTTTCCAGAACGATGACGGCCTCACGCAGGCTCGGACGGCTGATACCCAGTTGTTCGGCCAGTTCACGTTGCCCCGGCAGCATGTCGCCGGAGCGCCACTGACCGCGGGCCAGCGCGGCCCGAAGTTTTTCTACGACTGAATTTACAACGGTCGACGAGGTAATCACTGTTCGCTCCATGAGCATTAAAAAGTGGTGAAGGTGTGCCGACAAGGCCGCCGGCACACCGTTGATTCAGAAATCCTGCTGATGGGCCGGTGCCACCGGTTTTCGCGGCTGGAAGGTATAACCCGCCTGACCGGAAAGTACTTTGTTCGCCCGCTGCACATCGATGTCCTTTTCCCAGCGAGCGATGGCCACGGTGGCGACGCAATTGCCGATCAGGTTGGTCAACGCCCGGCCAATGCCCATGAACCAGTCCACGGCCAGAACCAGGACCAGACCCACGACCGGAATCGCCGGGATCGCTGTCAGGGTGGCCGCCAGGATCACCAGCGCCGAGCCCGGAATACCGTGCGCTCCCTTGGAGGTGATCAGCGACACCAGCAAAATGGTCAGCAGGTCGGTCATCGCCAGTGGCGTACCGGTGGCATTGGCGATGAACACGATGGCCAATGTCAGGTAGATCGAGAAGCCGTCGAGGTTGAACGAGTAGCCGGTAGGAATCACCAGCCCGACTGTCGAACTGCCGATGCCCAAGTGTTCAAGCTTGCGCATGATTTGTGGCAACACGGCATCGGATGAGGCGGTGCCCATGACGATCAACAGTTCTTCACGCAGGTACTTGAGCAACGGCCACATCCGCAGCCCGGAAAGGCGCATCACCAGGCCGAGAATCAGCGCCACGAAGGCTGCGCAGGTCAGGTAAAACAGGCCGACCAGGCTGCCCAAATGCTGCAGTGAATCCAGGCCATATTTGCTGGTAGTGAAGGCGATGGCACCGAACACGCCGATCGGTGCCAGGCGCACGATCATGCCCATGATGCGGAAAATCACGTGGCTGAGTTCATTGATCAGCCGCGAAATACCCGACGCGGCCTCGCCCACCAGATTCAGCGCACTGCCGAACAGCACGGAGAACAACAGGACCTGCAGGATGTTGTTATCGGCAAAGGCGCCGATCACAGACGTCGGAATCAGGTCCATCAGGAACTGCGTGGTGGTGTGCATATGCTGCCCGCGCTGGGCGATATCGCCGATGTCGGCGGTGGAAAGCTGCTCCAGATGAATGTTCGCGCCGCTGCCGATGCCGGTGCTGAAGGCGAACACCAGGCCGATCACCAGAGCGATGGTGGTCAGCACTTCAAAGTAGATCACCGATTTCAGGCCGATACGGCCAACCTTCTTCAGGTCGCCGGCACCACTGATGCCGCTGACCACCACGCAAAACACGATCAGGCCAATGAGCATTTTGATCAGCTTGATAAAGCCGTCACCGAGTGGTTTGAGCTGAGCGGAGTATTCGGGAAGGGTCAGCCCGCAGACGATGCCGAGCACCAGTCCGAGAACCACTTGGAGGAAGATTGAACGCGAGCACCATCTGAGCATGGGAGGAATCCTGGTCGGTGTCCTGGCTGCCGTACGCTGCGCGTATCAGCTTCAGGGCTTAATTATTGTGGTCTTACCGGTATGTCCAGTGCAGGCGCAGTCTAGGCGCTGTTTTTGGGTGTTCGCAAGCAAAAATTAAGAAATTGGCATGACCGGTCTTACCAGTTGATTGAAATCCCCGGATTAGAGCCTTTTGCCGATTTAAAAAATACGGACGAAAAAAAACCGGCCATCACTGGCCGGTTTTTCATGACTGCGGTCTAGCCGGCTGATTAAGCGCCGTACACCGGCAGCTTCTTGCAGATAGCCTTGACCTTCTCACGAACGGCATCGATCACCGCTTCGTTGTTCAGGTCAGCCAGGATGTCGCAGATCCAGCCAGCCAGTTCCTTGCACTCTGCTTCCTTGAAGCCACGAGTGGTCACAGCCGGAGTGCCGAAGCGCAGGCCGGAGGTGACGAACGGGGAGCGAGGGTCGTTTGGCACCGAGTTCTTGTTCACGGTGATGAACGCTTTGCCCAGAGCGGCGTCGGCGTCTTTACCGGAGATTTCCTGCTTGATCAGCGACAGCAGGAACAGATGGTTTTCAGTACCGCCGGAAACCACGTCGAAACCGCGCTCGATGAACACGCTGGCCATGGCCTGGGCGTTTTTCACCACTTGTTGCTGGTAAGCCTTGAACTCAGGCTGCAGCGCTTCCTTGAAGCAAATCGCCTTGGCTGCGATCACGTGCTCCAGCGGGCCACCCTGGGCGCCCGGGAATACCGCGGAGTTCAGCTTTTTCTCGATGTCGGCGTTGGCGCGAGCCAGGATCAGGCCGCCACGCGGACCGCGCAGGGTCTTGTGGGTGGTGGTGGTCACGACGTCAGCGAATGGAACCGGGTTCGGGTAGACGCCAGCGGCGACCAGACCGGCCACGTGGGCCATGTCGACGAACAGGTAGGCACCTACCTTGTCGGCGATTGCACGGAAGCGCGGGAAGTCGAGGATCTGCGAGTAGGCAGAGAAACCGGCCACGATCATTTTTGGCTTGTGCTCTACGGCCAGGCGCTCGACTTCGTCGTAGTCGATCAGGCCGTTGCCGTCGATACCGTACTGGATGGCGTTGTACAGCTTGCCGGAGGACGAAACGCTGGCGCCGTGGGTCAGGTGACCACCGTGGGCCAGGCTCATGCCCAGGATGGTGTCGCCAGCAGACAGCAGGGCCAGGTAAACGGCGCTGTTGGCTTGCGAGCCGGCGTGCGGTTGAACGTTGGCGTAGTCGGCGCCGAACAGCTCCTTGGCACGGTCGATAGCCAGCTGCTCGACGATGTCTACGTACTCGCAACCACCGTAGTAGCGCTTGCCCGGGTAGCCTTCGGCGTACTTGTTGGTCAGTACCGAGCCTTGAGCTTCCATCACCGCAGGGCTGGTGTAGTTTTCCGAAGCGATCAGCTCAATGTGCTCTTCCTGGCGCTGAGCTTCTTGCTCCATGGCGGCAAAGAGATCGGCGTCGTACTTGGCAATAGTCAAATCACGGCTGAACATGGCGGTCCTCAGGGATCGGGGGCGGAAAAGGGGGGCATTCTAACCCAATGGGTTTTAGATGGCATATGAAACGACATCATGTCGCAGACAAGCGGGCTTCATGACGGGATCAGTGGTGACTGTGCGGGCCTCTTCGCGAGCAAGCCCGCTCCCACATTTGGAATGCGTTCCCCTGTGGGAGCGGGCTTGCTCGCGAAGGGGCCGCCCGCATCACCGCAAGGCTTCAGTCGAACATGAACAGCGCATCATTGCTGAACTGCCCTTCGAACTTGTTGGCCGGCATGGGTCGCCCGAACAGGTAACCCTGCACCTCATCGCAACCATGCTCACGCAGGAAATCCAGCTGCTCGTGGGTTTCCACACCTTCGGCGATCACCGCCAGGTTAAGGCTGTGGGCCATGGCGATGATTGCCCGGGCGATCTGCGCATCCTGCTCGCCCGATGGCAGGCCGTCGACGAAGGTGCGGTCGATTTTCAGCACGTCGATAGGGAACTGCTTGAGGTAGTTGAGCGATGAGTAGCCGGTGCCGAAATCGTCAACCGCAATGCTCAGTCCGAGGTTTTTCAGACCATCGAGGATCTGCATCGCCTCGCTGACTTCGCGCATCAGGATACTTTCGGTCAGTTCCAGTTCCAGGCACGCCGGCGGCAGGCCGGTTTCCTTGAGGATGGTGGCGATCCGGGTGCCGAGTTGGCCGTCGGAGAACTGCCGCGCGGAGATGTTCACCGACACTTTCGGCACCCGCACCCTGGCCTGATGCCAGGCCTTGAGTTGACGGCAGGCCTCGCTGATCACCCAGTCGCCGACATCCACCACCAACCCGAGCTCTTCGAGTACCGGTATGAAATCCCCCGGCGGCACCAGCCCGCGACGCGGGTGACGCCAGCGCAACAGCGCCTCGGCACCGGTCAGGCGTTTGCCGTCGCCGCTGAACTGCGGCTGGTAATACAGCACGAACTCGTTCTGTTCCAGGGCATGGCGCAAGTCGCTTTCCAGTTCCAGTCGCTCCAGGGCGCTGGCGTTCATGTCTGCCTGATAGAACTGAAAGTTGTTCTTGCCGCGCTCCTTGGCGTGGTACATCGCGGTGTCGGCGTTCTTCATCAACTGGCTGAGCTCGTTGCCGTCCTGCGGGCTCAGGGCGATGCCGATACTGGCCGTGACAAAGAACTCACGGCCTTCGAGCACGAACGGTGTCACCAGGCTGGCAAGAATCTGCTCGGCCACATGAATCGCCCGGTTCAAGGCGATTTCACGGTTGGCCCGCGGTTGCAGGAGCAAGGTGAATTCGTCGCCACCCATGCGCGCCACCGTGTCGTCATCGTCAACGCAACCCAGCAGGCGCGTGGCCATTTCCTTGAGCATGCGGTCGCCGGCGGCGTGACCCAGGGAGTCGTTGATCGGTTTGAAGCGGTCGAGGTCGAGGAACATCAGCACCACCCACGACTTCTGCCGTTCGGCCGATTGCAGTGCCGTGTGCAGGCGATCCTGGAACAGCGATCGATTGGGCAGGTGCGTCAGGGCGTCGTAGTAGGCGAGGCGGTGAATCCGCTGCTCGCTGGCCTTGCGCTCGCTGATGTCGCTGAAGAAACACACATAACTGGCCAGGTCGCCTTCGTCGTCGAGCACGGCGGTGATCCCGACCCAGGCCGGGTAATGCTCGCCATTACGGCGTTTGAGCCAGACTTCGCCTTCCCAGGTGCTGTGCTGGCTCAATTGCTTGAGCACATACCGCAGGTGGGCTTCCTGCTGCTCGTCGACGGTCAGAATGTTCGGCAACTGGTCGAGCACCTGCTCCACGGCATAGCCGCTGACACGACTGAAGGCTTCGTTGGCCTGGACGATGTAGCCGGCCGGGTCGGTGATCAGGATCGCCGAGGTCGAGTGTTCGAATACCGTGGCGGCCATGCGCAAGTCTTTCTCGGCCCGGCGTTGCTGGCTGATGTCGCGGCCGACGCCCAGCACGCCTTCGAAACCACCGTGCTCGTCCCAGACCAATACCAGGCGCAGTTCTATCGGGATCTTGCGCCCGTCGGCCCGCAGGCAATCGAACAGAAACAGTTGGGTTTGCACCTGGCTGCGCAACAGCGTCAGTTGGTCCGGTTTATCCAGCGCTTTGCTGACCCGCTCCATCAGGTGATAGATGCCGGTCAGTTGTTGCGGGTTGGCGATGGTCGATTGCCAGCCGTTCTGGAAAATCCACTCGGCGTCGTAACCCAGCACGGCTTGTACCGAAGGGCTGACGTAATTGAGGTTCAGGCGGCTGTCGGTGGAGAAGATCACGTCGCTGATGCTTTCGGCGAGCATGCGGTAGCGCTGCTCGCTGTCGCGCAGGGATTCGCTGGCTTCGATCTGGTCGGTAATGTCCTTGGCCACGCCGATGATCCGCGTGACCTGGTCCTCGTTGTCCCGCGCCAGTGCCTGCTCGCGAATCTCGAAGCGTCGCCACTGGCCGTCCCGGTGACGGAAGCGCAACTGGCACTGCATCAACTGGTGATAACCGGCCTGGCGCTGGACCTGGCGGGAGCGATGGTAATAGTTGGCGTCTTCGGGATGCAGGAGGATTTCCCAGAAGTATTCGCCCATCTGTTGCAGTTCGGTGCGGTTGTAACCCAGCGTCTGGCCCAGATGGTGGTTGCTGTAGATCATGCGCTGGCTGATCACATCTTGCACATACAGGTGATCCGGTACCGTGCGCACTACGTCCGACCAAAACCCTTCGCGCTCCTGCAGTGACAGTTCGATGAGCTTGCGGCTGGTGATATCAGTGATGCTCAGGATCACTGCTTTATAGTCGTCCTGGGTTTGCGGCAGACGCAGCACCAGCCACAGGTGCTGGTCGCGACCGCTGGCGTCCTGGATTTTTATTTCCAGCTCAAGCTGTTGCTGCTGGTTGAGCACCGCGTCGAGCACCTGGTTGCCGATGGCGGTGCCGTCCTGCGGATGGCCGTCGATCAGCAATTTCCAGGCTTTGTCGGCGCTATCGACATTCAGTAGTTGCAGCGCGACCTGGTTGACCTCGGTGATCCGCAGTTCCTGCAGCAGTTGCTGGCGTTGTTGCGCAATCGCCAGCCACGCGTGCAGTTGTTCGCTGCCCTGCCATTGTGCCTTGTCGAAAAAAACCTTGAGCCCGGATATGTCGAGGACGCAAAGGGCCACGCCGGTGCCTTCGAAAATGTCCTGGTAACGTCGGCGGCCTTCATTCAACTGGCGCTGACCCCGGCGCGTGTTTAGCAAGGCGACGAACGGCAGCATGGAAAACGCCAGGCCCAGCAGGCATTTGCCGATGAACGCCGGTAACAGTTCTTCCAGCACTCGCTGGCGGTCGAACAGCCCGCGCAGTTGCCAATCGCTGTTGCTCAACGGAACGGTCAGCACGCTGTTGGCAATATCGTCGGTGGTCAGTGTCCCCCGATTGACGGAGGGCAGCACTTCGTCGCGGCTGACGATCTGGTGATTGATGCGGTTTTCCACCAGCCACAACGGGCGACCGCCGGCATCGCTTTGCTTGGTCAAGGACGAAAAGAAGGTGGGCGCCAGGCGCAAGGCCCAGTAGCCGCGGGAACTGCCGCTGGCCTGATGTAACAGTAAATGCACGACAGAACCGTCGGTGGCATTGCTGAAGTAGTGCGCCTGGGCGTGGCTGCGGCGTATCAGTTCACCCAGGTAGTCGCTGTCATCGCTGTCGGGGGCGCTGTCACGGATGACTTTTCCCGAGGGGCTGAGCAAAGCCAGGCTGCGCAAATCAGGCAGCGACTGTTGCAGTTTGCGTAGCAGCGCCTGCAGTTCATCGGCGTCTTGCGGTTGCTCGACGATCGGCAACAGGTTGAGGGCGATCTGCGCGTTGAGCGCCATGTTCAGACTGACCTGCGCGGCCAGATCGGCGGTGTAGTCGATGGTGTACTGACGCTGGTTCTTCTGGGTTTCGCGCAATTGATCGAGCAACTGCCAGAACAGTAGTGCCAGCAGCAATAATACGAGTGTCGCCAAGGCGCCCTTCAAGGTCCCGCGCAGGGGGGAGCCGGGCGCTGTGGCCGGCGCGCTGGAAATCAGGGGCGGAGGGACATTGGACAAGCTGTAATCCTGCGGTTTGGCTGGACTGGCGCGACGTGCACTATAAGCCGGACGCCCGAAGGGCGGCTAGCATGCCTTGAGTTGTGGCTAAGTGCCAGTCCCTGCCCGTCGGCTGGACTGCCATCGGTCATTAAGGTAGCTTTGCCGGTTACGCGGGAGCGTTCCAGCTCCTAGGCTTTTTCAGCGCGCCTGCATTGAAAACTCTCAATCGGACGACGCGCACAGCCTGGCCAGGCATCGCCTGTACCCTATTCATTCATCAGTCACTGACCCTAGGTTCTCCATGGCTCAATACGTATTCACCATGCATCGGCTGGGCAAAGTTGTTCCGCCGAAGCGGGAAATCCTGAAAAACATTTCTCTGTCGTTCTTCCCCGGCGCCAAGATCGGCGTGCTCGGCCTCAACGGTTCGGGCAAGTCCACGCTGCTGAAAATCATGGCTGGCGTCGACACCGAGTTCGAAGGCGAAGCCCGCCCGATGCCGGAACTGAACATCGGCTACCTGCCGCAGGAACCCCAACTGGATCCGGCCAAGACCGTGCGTGAAGTGGTCGAGGAAGCGGTCAGCGTGATCAAGGACGCCCAGGCCCGCCTGGACGAGGTCTATGCGGCCTATGCCGATCCGGATGCCGACTTCGACAAGCTGGCCGCCGAACAGGCCAAGCTCGAAGCGATCCTGCAAGCCAGCGACGGCCACAACCTGGAGCGTCAGCTGGAAGTCGCCGCCGATGCGCTGCGTCTGCCGGCCTGGGATGCCAAGGTCGAACACCTGTCCGGTGGTGAAAAGCGTCGTGTGGCCCTGTGCCGTCTGCTGCTGTCCGCACCGGACATGCTGCTGCTCGACGAACCGACCAACCACCTGGACGCCGACTCCGTTGCATGGCTCGAGCACTTCCTGCACGACTTCCCGGGTACCGTGGTTGCTATCACGCACGACCGTTACTTCCTGGACAACGTTGCCGGCTGGATTCTGGAACTCGACCGCGGCGCGGGCATTCCTTACGAGGGCAACTATTCGGGTTGGCTTGAAGCCAAGTCCGATCGTCTGGCTGCCGAATCCAAGCAGCAGTCGGCCCACGAAAAAGCCATGAAGGAAGAGCTGGAGTGGGTGCGCAAAGGCGCCAAGGCCCGCCAGTCGAAATCCAAGGCTCGTCTGCAACGCTTCGAAGAAATGCAATCGCAGGAATTCCAGAAGCGCAGCGAGACCAACGAGATCTACATCCCGGCCGGTCCACGCCTGGGCGACAAGGTCATCGAATTCAAGAACGTCACCAAGGGCTACGGCGACCGCGTACTGATCGACAACCTGTCGTTCTCCATGCCTAAAGGCGCCATCGTCGGCGTGATCGGCGGTAACGGTGCCGGTAAGTCGACCCTGTTCCGCATGCTGATGGGCAAGGAAACTCCGGATTCGGGCAGCATCGAAGTCGGCGAAACCGTGCAACTGGCTTGCGTGGATCAGAGCCGCGAAGACCTCGACGGCAGCAAGACCGTGTTCCAGCAGATTTCCGACGGTTCCGACCAGATCCGCATCGGCAACTACGAGATCCCGTCGCGGACCTACGTCGGTCGCTTCAACTTCAAGGGCGGCGATCAACAGAAGTTCGTCAAGGACCTGTCCGGTGGTGAGCGCGGTCGCTTGCACCTGGCCCTGACCCTGAAGGAGGGCGGCAACGTCCTGCTGCTCGACGAACCGTCCAACGACCTCGACGTTGAAACCCTGCGTTCCCTGGAAGAAGCCCTGCTGGACTTCCCGGGCGCCGCCATTGTGATCTCCCACGACCGGTGGTTCCTTGACCGCGTCGCGACTCACATCCTGGCGTACGAAGACGACTCGCAAGCGGTGTTCTTCGAAGGCAACTACACCGAGTACGAAGCCGACCGTAGAAAGCGTCTCGGCGAAGCGGCTGCCCAGCCACACCGGGTGCGGTACAAAAAGCTGGCCTGATTTCGGGTTGGTTGCAAAGAGCGGGGCCTTCGGGCTCCGTTTTTTTTTTGCGTTTTTTCAGTGAGACCGAGCAGCGGCCTTCGCGAGCAAGCCCACTCCCACAGGGTTTTGTGAAAGGCACACCCCTCAATTCAACACCGACCTCCTGTGGGAGCGGGCTTGCCCGCGAAGGCGGTACTCCTGATGGTGCAGGAATTGAATTGTGAATCCCCATTCAGGTGCAATATCACGCTAAAAAGCGGTCTGTTTTATATCGTGTGCACCATTTAATTTCATAAATGCGACATTTCGCTCTGTTCTTGTGCGCGAATCGTTTGTTACAGTCCGGCTCAATTTCTTCCAACGACAATAAATTTGCCGAGACTTTTCCATGATCGAATCCGTCGAATCCTTCCTTACCCGCCTGAAAAAACGCGATCCGGACCAGCCTGAATTTCATCAGGCCGTGGAAGAAGTACTACGCAGTCTGTGGCCATTTCTTGAGGCCAATCCGCATTACCTGACCTCGGGCATTCTGGAGCGCATCTGCGAGCCGGAGCGGGCGGTGGTGTTTCGGGTTTCCTGGGTCGACGATCAGGGCAAGGTCCAGGTCAATCGCGGTTTCCGCATCCAGATGAACAGCGCGATCGGCCCGTACAAGGGGGGCCTGCGTTTCCATCCCTCGGTGAACCTTGGCGTGCTGAAGTTCCTTGCGTTCGAGCAGACGTTCAAGAACTCGCTGACCTCGTTGCCCATGGGCGGCGGCAAGGGTGGTTCGGACTTCGACCCCAAAGGCAAAAGCGACGCGGAAGTCATGCGCTTCTGCCAGGCCTTCATGAGCGAGTTGTACCGCCACATTGGTGCGGACGTTGACGTGCCGGCCGGCGACATCGGCGTGGGGGCTCGCGAGATTGGTTTCCTGTTCGGTCAGTACAAGCGGCTGAGCAACCAGTTCACCAGTGTGCTGACCGGCAAGGGGCCGAGCTATGGCGGCAGCCTGATTCGCCCGGAAGCCACCGGTTTCGGTTGTGTGTACTTCGCCGAAGAAATGCTTAAGCGCCGTGGCCTGGCGGTCGAGGGCAAGCGCGTGGCGATTTCCGGTTCCGGTAACGTCGCGCAATACGCGGCGCGCAAGGTCATGGACCTGGGGGGCAAGGTGATCTCACTGTCCGACTCCGAGGGTACGCTGTACTGCGAGAGCGGTTTGACCGAGGAGCAATGGCTGGCGGTGCTGGAGCTGAAAAACGTACAGCGCGGGCGGATTCGTGAGCTGGCTGGCCGTTTTGGCCTGGAGTTCCGCGCCGGTCAACTGCCATGGAGCCTTGGCTGCGATATCGCGTTGCCATGCGCGACGCAAAACGAACTGGACGCCGAAGCCGCTCGCACCTTGTTGCGCAATGGCTGCATCTGTGTGGCTGAGGGCGCGAACATGCCGACCACCCTTGAGGCGGTGGACCTGTTCATCGAGGCGGACATTCTGTTCGCGCCGGGCAAGGCGTCCAATGCCGGTGGTGTGGCGGTGAGCGGGTTGGAGATGTCGCAGAACGCCATGCGCCTGGCGTGGACCGCTGGCGAAGTGGACAGCAAACTGCACGCGATCATGCAGTCGATTCACCACGCCTGCGTGCATTACGGCGAAGAGAACGGCCAGGTCAACTACGTCAAGGGCGCGAACATTGCCGGCTTCGTGAAGGTCGCCGATGCCATGCTGGCCCAGGGCGTGGTTTAAGTCGGTTCGATACGGATCACTTCAATCATTTGATCCCCGGCCGGGCGCTGCCACAGCACTTCGTCGTTGAGTCGTGCACCGAGCAGTGCCCGACCCAGCGGCGAACCCCAATTGATCAGGCCGTGGGCGGCATCGGCCTGATCTTCACCCACCAGTTGTACCCGACGTTCGGTGGCGTGTTCATCGGCGTAGGTCACCCAACTGCCGATCTGCACTTTTTCGGTCGAGGTCGCGGCGGGTACCACCTGAGCACTCCCCAAGCGCTGCTTGAAGTAACGCAAATCACGCTCGAGATCGGCCAGGCGCTGCTTGTCGGCCTGCTCGCCTTTTGCCGATTGTTCGGCATGCAGGGCTTGCAGTTCGGCGACTTTGCCCTGCAACAGGCTCAGGCCTTGTGGCGTTACGTAATTGGGCTGCGCGCTGACCTGTCGTTCGACAGGCTGATCGGCTTGCGCAGCGGCGTTATCTTCATTGACGAAGGCACGGCTCATGAAACTCTCCCGGTATAGGGTTTTGGCCATGGTCGCAGGCATTTGGTTTCACTGGATGTCTGAAAGCGACTTACGGCGAGTGATAAGCCCGGGCAGCGTCCTGGTCCTTCTGCTGCCAGGCCAATACGCGGTTTATAAGGAAAGTCTAGAAGTGGATGCGCTGGGTGTTTGTGAAAGGCGTGCGATCAATCCGTCGGCAAACGACGATTCCCTGTGGGAGCGAGCTTGCTCGCGATGAGGGACTGACATTCAACAAGTGTGTTGGCTGAACGGCCGCTATCGCGAGCAAGCTCGCTCCCACAGGGTGAGTGGTGTGTCAGGTCAGTAGTGATACCACTTCAGCTCAAGCATCACTTCGTTCTCGGCCGTCGCCAAATGGCTGAATTCGCGTTGGGCGCTCAAGCGCAGCCCCAGATTGCGGGAAACTTCCCATTGCTGATTCAGGCTCAGGCTACGGCGCACTTCACCATTGGTGAAGTAATCGCCCTTGGCTTCGAGGCTCAAATTGCCCAGCGGGTTTTTCCACAGCACACCACTGTTGAAACCGGCGGCCGGCGCAATAAATGCGGCGAAGTCGTTGTTGTGCTCGATACGCACGGTGCCCAATGCAAAGCCGAGCAAATCGTCGTCCAGTTGCCAGGTACCGCCGCCACCACCGTTGACGTGGCTGACCAGGGTTTGGTCATCGTACTTGCCCGGCACCCGTTCCAGACCACCGGTAACTTGCCATGACAGCGGTTGCAGCAACTCGTTACGCGGGGTCAGGGAGCGGATGGTCGCCAGGTCCAGTCGCTGCACTTGCCAGTCATTGCCTTCGTACTGGCGCAGTTTCAATTGCAGGATTTCAATCTGCGCGCCAAGGGGAAAGCTTTCGCTGTTGTCATTGAGGTCGTGATAAGCCATGCGCAAGCCGTACTCGCCAAAGGCTCTATCTCCACGAGTGCCAAGGCCCAGCTGCCAGGTGCGGGACTCGTGGCCGTCTTCCGGCAGGCCGGGTTGCGGGATATCCAGCTCTGGTGCCGGGTTCTGGTTGATCGCCCGCAGCAGTTCGAAGCTACGCTGGGCGCGCGCCGGGTCGCGTTCCTGGCCATTGGCGCGGTAACGCTCCAGACGATAGGCCGCGTCGATGATCAGCGCCTGGCGTTCGCGGGGTTGTGCCTTGAACGCCGGGTCCTGCAATTGTTTCTGATCGGCGCTGACTTTCAGCACCCATTGCTGCTCTTCGGGGTTCAACGGCTTGGCGCGACTGAGCAACTCGCGTTCCCGGGACGGGCGATACTGGAAGGACTCCACCAGTCCGGCATTTTTCACGGCTTTGACGGTGTCGGTCGGAATGGCTGTGAGCGGGAATTGCTCGGTCAGGCGCAGACTCGGGCGGGCTACTTGCAGCAGTTCCAGCAAGCGGTATGAGCAGTTTTCGTCGAAGAAGAAATAGTCGAATTTGATCTGTTTAAGCTCCCAGACGTGCTCGACCATGCGCGCGGTTTCCTGCCGGGTCAGGTTCAGGCGGTATTCCCACAGGTCGCGGTTTTCCAGGCTGCGGTATTCCGAGAGTTTTTCCTGATAGGGCACCAGCGCGAACAGGCCTGGATAGCCGCCCATCAGGCCTTTCCAGGCATAGAGGATGCTGTTGTCCGAGCCCTCGATGTAGGCGCCGAAGTTGATGGCGTAGCTGAGCAGCGAAGTCTTGTCGCTCTTTACATCGGCCTGGTCGATGCGCAGCAGGGTGTGGCCGAACATCGAGGACGGGCTGTTCAGGTAAGCCGCCGGGAAGATCATCACCGCACTGTCGGGTGAGACGTCCTTGAACCATTGCTTGAACCCGGCGCAGTCCGGCGTCGGCAGGCCGGTCAGGCCGAGTTGTTCTTTCAGCCAGCGGGTGCGGGCCGGGTAGACACATTGCGCGTGTTGTTCACCGGCACTGGCCGGGGCGTACAAGGCTTGTACGGTCGCCGCCAGTTCATGGTCCGGATGTTCATTGCCATCGGCGGCGAGGAAGAATTTCCTGTCACTGACATAGCTGCGCCAGCCACCGAGCTTGGCGGTTTCGTAATGGCCCAGGGATATCCAGAAAGGGTCGTTGGCCAGTTGCTGCAAACGTTGTGGATCGATGTGAGGCGCGGCGGACAGCGGGGCGCAGGCACACAGCGCCAGCCAGGCAAGGCGTTTGAACATAGATGGCAACTTAATCGATAGAAACCGAGCCCCGAACAGGGTATCGCCAGTCAGTCAAACCCATTCCATGTGGGAGCGGGCTTGCTCGCGAAAGCGGTGGGTCAGTCAACATCATCGTCAATTGATACACCGCATTCGCGAGCAAGCCCGCTCCCACAGGTTTTGCATCTTGACTCACCGACGCGCCCAAAAAGGGGCAGATCCAAAAAACAAAACCCGCTTCCCGAAAGAAGCGGGGCGGGTCGAGCTTATGCCGGTGTGGCGTACTTGGCCAGACGAGGGTCGGCTTTGAGCACGGCCAGGGTGTTGGTATGCACGTCTTCGGCAGTCACGTCAGCCTTGCTGAAGATCTGCTGGAAGTGCTCGTGAGTGACGGCGGCGAAGTGCGCACGGTCTTCCGGCGCCACGCCCAGTACCACGGCGTAGGTGGTCAGCGCTTCGCCCTGCCCCTTGGCCATGTCCTCGGACAGCTCGTTCATCATGCCATTCATGGCAAACCAGGATTTGCCGCCATAGGTCAGCGACGCATTGGTTGCACAACCGTTGGTGCCGGAGGTCATGCCGAAAGTTGCGTTGCCGGAAGTGCCGTTGGTGGTGGATGCCAGGAAGTGAGCCGGAGTACCACGCTGACCTTCGAACAGCATGTTGCCCCAACCGCAATCCGGGCCGCCCGGGGCCTGAGCCATGGCGTTAATGGATACAGCGGCGAAGAGAGTACCAAGAAGAATCCGTTTCATAGCTTTGTTCTCTTTTATGTGCGTACCAATAGACAAAGGGTCTGGCCCGTCTGGTGCCAGTGGGCCGGGCAATAGTCCAGCCGCGCAGTCTGGAGTTTAGGCACGATCATGGGGTTCCGTGATTTTTTGCAAAACATTCATGGGAAACCGCGGCGCAAGCCCGGTCCGCCTGGGGTTGGCGGATTGTCTATGCACAGGCCTGCGGCACTCCTTGCCAGTCGGGCATGGGCAGCGCCAGAATGCTGCCATCTGCCCCGCCTGATTGTTAAGGAAGCCCGATGCCTGATCCTGTTGCTGCCAGCTTGCGTCTAGCGCCCGAAGCGCTGACCCGTCCGTTTTCCGCTGAACAGTTCAGCTTCTCTACCACCAATGATCTGGAGCCCTTTCGCGGTGTGCTTGGCCAGGAACGTGCGGTCGAAGCCTTGCAGTTCGGTGTGGCCATGCCACGCCCCGGTTACAACGTGTTCGTCATGGGCGAGCCCGGCACTGGCCGGTTCTCTTTCGTCAAACGCTACCTCAAGGCCGAAGGCAAGCGCCTGCAGACTCCGGCGGACTGGGTCTACGTCAACAATTTCGACGAGCCTCGCGAGCCGCGCGCTCTGGAACTGCCGTCGGGCAGCGCCGGCGCCTTCATCGGTGACATCAACGGTTTGATCGACAACCTGCTGGCGACGTTTCCTGCAGTCTTCGAGCATCCGTCCTATCAGCAGAAGAAAAGCGCCATCGACCGCGCCTTCAACCAGCGCTACGACAAGGCCCTGGACGTCATCGAGCGTCTGGCACTGGAAAAGGACGTCGCGCTCTACCGCGACGCCAGCAATATCGCCTTCACCCCAATGGGCGATGGCAAGGCGTTGGACGAAGCTGAGTTCGCACAACTGCCGGAAGCCGAGCGCGAGCGTTTTCACGAGGATATTTCCGCGCTGGAGGAGCGTCTGAACGAGGAGCTCGCCAGCCTGCCGCAATGGAAGCGTGAGTCGAGCAATCAGCTGCGCCACCTCAACGAAGAAACCATCACCCTGGCGTTGCAGCCATTGTTGTCACCCTTGTCGGAGAAGTACGCCGAGAACGCCGCGGTGTGCGGTTATCTGCAAGCCATGCAGGTGTATTTGCTCAAGACCGTAGTCGAGCAATTGGTGGATGACAGCAAGACCGACGCTGTCGCCCGCAAGTTGCTGGAAGAACAATACGCACCGAGCCTGGTGGTCGGTCACTCGGCCAGCGGCGGCGCGCCGGTGGTGTTCGAGCCGCACCCGACCTACGAAAACCTCTTCGGTCGTATCGAATACAGCACCGATCAAGGCGCGTTGTACACCACCTACCGCCAGTTGCGGCCGGGTGCGCTGCACCGGGCCAACGGCGGTTTCCTGATCCTTGAAGCGGACAAAATGCTTAGCGAGCCCTTCGTGTGGGATGCGCTGAAACGCGCCCTGCAATCGCGCAAGCTGAAAATGGAATCGCCGCTCGGTGAACTGGGCCGCCTGGCCACCGTGACCCTGACGCCGCAACATATTCCATTGCAGGTCAAAGTCGTCATCATCGGTGCCCGTCAGCTGTATTACACGCTGCAAGACCTCGATCCGGACTTCCAGGAGATGTTCCGCGTCCTGGTGGATTTCGATGAGGACATCCCGATGGTCGACGAGAGCCTGGAGCAGTTCGCCCAGTTGCTCAAAACCCGTACTTCCGAAGAAGGCATGGCACCGCTGACCGCCGATGCGGTGGCGCGCCTGGCGACTTACAGTGCGCGTCTGGCCGAGCACCAGGGGCGCTTGTCGGCGCGTATCGGTGATTTGTTCCAACTGGTCAGCGAGGCAGATTTCATCCGCCATCTGGCCGGCGATGTAATGACCGACGCCGGGCACATCGAACGGGCGCTCAAGGCCAAGGCCACGCGGACCGGGCGGGTTTCGGCGCGGATTCTCGATGACATGCTGGCCGGGATCATCCTGATCGACACCGCGGGTGCGGCGGTCGGCAAGTGCAACGGCTTGACGGTGCTGGAAGTCGGCGACTCGGCCTTTGGTATACCGGCGCGGATTTCCGCCACGGTGTACCCGGGCGGCAGCGGCATCGTCGACATCGAGCGCGAGGTCAACCTCGGCCAGCCGATTCACTCCAAAGGCGTGATGATCCTTACCGGTTATCTGGGCAGCCGTTACGCCCAGGAGTTTCCGCTGGCGATTTCCGCGAGCATTGCCCTGGAGCAATCCTACGGTTATGTCGATGGCGACAGTGCTTCCCTGGGCGAAGCCTGCACCCTGATTTCGGCCTTGTCGAAAACCCCGCTCAAGCAGTGCTTCGCCATCACCGGTTCGATCAACCAGTTCGGCGAAGTGCAGGCGGTGGGCGGGGTCAACGAGAAGATCGAGGGCTTCTTCCGTCTGTGCGAAGCCCGCGGGTTGACCGGCGAGCAGGGGGCGATCATTCCGCACGCCAACGTCGCCACGTTGATGCTCGACGAAAAAGTACTGGCCGCGGTGCGTGCCGGGCAGTTCCACGTTTATGCGGTACGCCAGGCTGACGAAGCCTTGAGTTTGCTGGTTGGCGAACCGGCCGGCGCGCCGGACGAGAATGGCGAATTCCCTGAAGGCAGCGTGAACGCACGGGTGGTGGAACGCCTGCGGGTTATCGCGGAAATGATCAGCGAGGATGATCTCAAGGAAGCCGAGAAGGAGTTGGCGCAAGAAGCGTTGGCAGAAACCAAGCCTGCGTGATGCAGTAACCCATGTGGGAGCGGGCTTGCTCGCGAAAGCGGCGTATCAGTCAACATAAATGTTGAATGAAAAGACGCCTTCGCGAGCAAGCCCGCTCCCACATTTTGTATATGGAATGCCCCAAAAGCGTCGTCGAAATGACGTCAACATTCACACTATGACCATTCGGCGCCTTTCGGTTTCGTCCGGCCTGCAAGCCGGACTTTTCTTCTATTCTCAGCTCAGGGATGTCGACAGTAATCACAGGATCGAAACAGCCTTCCCATGGGGGCTGAATACCGGATCTACCGAGGGTCGCCGCCATGTCGCGCAACCTCTGCCTCACCCGTCAATGCCTGGGCCTTGTGACCCGTATCGAGTGTTCCATCCGTCCATTGGCGGGAGATACGGGCATGTGGACTCTGCTGTTCGCCGCCGGAATGGCCGGTGAACAACCTTCGGCCATCAAGGCCCAAGGACCTTTTCATGGCCCGTTCGTGGCTGAATCGATCCTCGATACCATCGTTGAAAGCCTGACCTTGCATGGCTATGAACTGGCCGATGACCCGCAAATCTGGTGCCTGCACCTGCAAGCCCAATTGCGGGAAATCAATGGCGGTCGCTGCCGTAACGTGGGGGGCTTCGAGTTTCAACCCGAGCACTGAGTCGCACTATTGATCAAGGCGAGACACGTCGGCCTTGTCGAGTTTGACCTCGAAACCATACTGCACGGTGTCGAGGTCAGTGCGTTGATAGGTTTCCAGGCGCGTAGGCTGCCCGTAGAAGTAATGCACGGCAAACTGCGCCCGGCCCTGTGCGCTCGTGTCATGGCTGACCGATAGAATCTCCTTCAAGTAATTGCCGCTGTCGTCCTTGGCGAAAAAGCGCCAGTCCTGGGCGGGAAACGCCTTCAGGTCCACCACCAGCGCATTGTCTTTGAGCTCGAGTCCCTTGGGCAGTTGACGGGCATCGACGGTTTGTTTGTCGACCGTGGCCAGGAACAGCGGCATCGAGCCCACTGCATAGGCCGGCGTTTCCGGAAACAGATTCAGATCGTAAGTGATGGTGCCGCGCAGGGGATCGATCTGGTACGCCTCAGGCGGCAGCTCGATCGGCTCGTCGCGTTTGCCACCCGCGTCTTCGGTAAAGAAACTCACCGGGCTTTCACCGGGGTTGAAGGATGTGCCGAGCAGTTCATCGTTGAAGCTGCGCAGATGAGTGAATTCGATTCGCGCAGCGCTGGGGTCGTCGACCGACTGACTGATGCTGACGTTCTTTTTCAGCTGCTCTTCACTCAGCGTTGCCCCTTTGAGCCACTCTGCCGCCTGGTCGTCATAGACCACCACGGGCAGGTTCAAAGGCTGGATGGACTTGTCCGTGGTAATGGCATCGAAGCGCCGGACCGGCAGGTCCAGATTCTTGCGGGTGACCGTGACGGCGGAAAAATCCAGCATGCTGACTTCAAGGGTTTCGATCGTCCCGTTGAAGTACACCTTGGAATAACGGCGGGCCTGCTGTTTCTCAAAGGTGCGCTGTTCTTCGTCGAGCTGTTTTTCCAATGCCTCGCTCCAGCTCTTTTGTTGCTGCATTTTCGTCAGCTGTTTTTGATAGAAGGCAATTTGCGCCGCCGTTTCGTTGATGGAACCCGAGCGTGAGATGAATTGCCCTGTGCTGTCCCTGGCCTGGACAATAAGCGGGTTCAACGGTGTTTCTGCGACTTCCGGGGCCAGCGGCCTACTGTTGTTGTATTCGATTTCCGCGAAGTTGTTTTCAAGCTTGAGCAGGGTAACGCTGAGGTTGTCGTTGGTGCGGGTCTGGCCCACATCCTTCTTCGTCAGGTTGAAGCTGTAGAGCCGGCGTGGCGCGATGACTTCGACTTTACCTTGCAGGCTCACCGGTTGCGGCTGCTGCTTTTTGTCGATGTCGAGGCCTTCGATGAAGGGGTAGGCCACGGTCAGGTCATCGGGGTTGGTCAGGTTGGAACTTGATGGGCTCAACTGGATGCCAGGGTCGGTTTCCGACCATTCCGGCTGGAACGCAATCACTCGTTTGTTGCTCAGCGTAACCGACTGCCATTCCAGGCCATGGGGAAACAAAAACGCGGCAGGAACGCTGAACGTGAAGGGGAACACCGGTTGCAGGTCGGTCAAGTAGTCGGAGCTGGAGTCCTTTTGCAGTACGAACAACCCGTTGATGTAGGTGTCAACCAGGGCTTGTGGCGTGGGATAGTGCTTGAGCATGGCGAGGGCGTCTTCGCCGTATTCGGTTTCCACCGGTTTGCTGTCGAGCTTGAGTTGCGCGCGTTCGAGTAGCAGCAGCGAGCCGCCCAGTTCCGACACGGCATCCTTGAGCTTCGGATCCTGGATGGCGTCCAGCGACTTTTCGAACTGCGCGGTTTTTTCTTCGAGGCTGACCTGGCGTTTTTCATCGCTGGGTGAGCAGCCGCTTAGCAGCAGCGCCAGGCAAATTCCGGCACTCGTCAAAGGCAATCGCACATCCATTCCCAGTCTTCCTGTCCGATATCACTGAACGGTCAATGATTTGGACACTAGCAGAAAAACTTTGATACACAGGCGCAGGTGGCGGATTTTTCGACGGTTTCTGGCTGCTTCTAGGTATAGACGGGCGGCTGTTATACTCGCGGCCATTTTTAAGTCCGCCTGTGAGATTCAATGGAACGCTTTATCGAAAATACAATGTACGCCTCGCGCTGGCTGCTGGCGCCGATCTATTTCGGCCTGTCCCTCGGGCTGCTGGCGCTGGCACTGAAATTCTTCCAGGAAGTCTTTCACGTTATCCCGAACGTGTTTTCGATGGTTGAATCGGACTTGATCCTGGTGCTGTTGTCGCTGATCGACATGGCGCTGGTGGGCGGTTTGCTGGTGATGGTGATGATTTCCGGCTACGAGAACTTCGTTTCGCAACTGGACATCGACGACAGCAAGGAGAAACTCAACTGGCTGGGCACCATGGACTCTTCATCGCTGAAGATGAAAGTGGCCGCGTCGATCGTGGCGATTTCGTCCATTCACCTGCTGCGCATCTTCATGGACGCCAAGAACGTCGATCCTGAGCATCTGCAGTGGTACGTGATCATCCACATGACTTTCGTGGTATCGGCATTCGCCATGGGTTACCTGGATAAAGTCACCAAGCACTGATTTCAACTTCCATTGTGGGAGCGTGGCTTGCCCGCGATGGCATCACCTCGGTCTAACGATGAACCGCAGTGATGCCATCGCGGGCAAGCCACGCTCCCACAGGGTTGCAAAACAGACGGGCGGCGTCGTTTGTGGCTTGTGCTTTGATGCGCCGAGGCCTATCCCTGTAACTATGTTGGCTCGCCGCTGTGTGAGGTGCGTTCATGACCCTGCAAGAGTTGAATGCGTATGCCGTCGCCGGGAAGGTCGATGAGCTGAACCTGATCTCCATGGAGGGGGGCATCTACCTGCTGGAAGCAAGGATGCATGGCGCGGCGTACCCCCTGAGCGATACGCACGGCCATATGATGAGCCTGCGCTCGGTGGAGCATGCCCGTGATGTGCTGCGCTCCTTTCCCAAGTTGCATTTCAACCTTGTGCACACGGTCGTGCATGACGAAATGTGCGGGTTGGTTGCCGATGTGGAAGAAAATCTGAAGGTTCCGATCGCCTGACGTCCCTCATCAATGGCATGACATCTGTGCTAGTCTGCTGGCCCTTTTGGTTCCGGGCGCTCCGGGACGCGCTGTGCACGCATGGCAAGTTCCCGAGCCGTCCGCACAGCGGAGCAGTGTCATGTCCGAAGTAAATCTGTCCACCGACGAAACCCGCGTCAGCTACGGTATTGGCCGTCAGCTGGGCGATCAACTGCGCGACAACCCGCCACCGGGCGTAAGCCTGGATGCGATCCTGGCAGGTCTGACCGACGCATTCGCCGGCAAGCCAAGCCGTGTGGGTCAGGAAGAAATGTCCGCCAGCTTCAAAGTCATCCGCGAAATCATGCAGGCCGAAGCTGCAGCCAAGGCTGAAGCGGCCGCTGGTGAAGGCCTGGCTTTCCTGGCTGAAAACGCCAAGCGTGAAGGCATCACCACGCTGGCTTCCGGCCTGCAGTTCGAAGTTCTGACCGCTGGCGAAGGCGCCAAGCCATCCCGTGAAGACACCGTGCGTACTCACTACCACGGCACCCTGATCGACGGCACTGTGTTCGACAGCTCCTACGAGCGCGGCCAACCTGCAGAATTCCCGGTTGGCGGCGTGATCGCCGGCTGGACCGAAGCCCTGCAACTGATGAACGCCGGCAGCAAATGGCGCCTGTACGTGCCGAGCGAACTGGCTTACGGCGCTCAAGGCGTTGGCGGCATCCCGCCGCACAGCGTACTGGTGTTCGACGTCGAACTGCTCGACGTTCTGTAAGACCTGGCCCGATATAGCGTCGGGCTAATGTGGGAGCGGGCTTGCTCGCGAAGGCGTCCTTTCAGGCGACAAACAGTTTGCCTGACCTACCGCTTTCGCGAGCACGCCCGCTCCCACAGTTTTTTGCGGTGATTTTCATATTTCGATCTTGTGGTGCAGTTCACTGTGCGGGCGCAACGCCCGGGCATAGCAGAACAGAAACAGATTACGCACCAGTTCCTTGAGCACCACCGGTTCGCTGGAACTCAGGCTGCTGACGTCCAGGTCACCCTGATCCTGCAGCTCGTTCAAGGCTTCCTCTTCAAGCACGGCACAGACTTCCCCGGTTTCCCGATGCAGGATCCTGAGGTAAGGGTGTGGTCGGTCCAGCCAGGCATCGATCAAATAAGTCATGGTTCTCATCTCCACTGAGGGTTTTATGAGAATAATTCTTATTCATCAAATAGCAAGGGCCTATTGGCGGTTTGCACTTTTTTCCAGGTAAAGATTGCGGCAGGTCAAAACGACTGGCGTTTGGCAATTGCGCGGATTTACTGGGTGAAGCGGGGGGAGGGTGGGGCACCATCCCACGCCGGGCGCGGGATGGAATACAGCAGGTTCAGACTTTTCTGACGAACTCGGACTTGAGTTTCATCGGGCCGATGCCGTCGATCTTGCAATCGATGTCGTGATCGCCATCGCACAGGCGGATGTTCTTGACCTTGGTGCCGACCTTGACCACCAAAGACGTGCCCTTGACCTTGAGGTCCTTGATTACGGTGATGGTGTCGCCGTCCTGCAGGACATTGCCGACCGAATCCTTTTTCACTGCGTCATCGGACGCCGCTTCGGCTTCACCGCTGGCAGACCATTCGTGGGCGCACTCCGGGCAGATCAGCTGGGCGCCGTCTTCATAGGTGTATTCGGAATTGCATTTTGGGCAGGGTGGCAACGTGCTCACTAAGGCTCCTTGGATTCAGGATCGCTAAAAAGCGCACATTATATAGGGTTTCTGGCAGGAGGGGGCAACGCTGAAAAACCTGTGGAAGCGGGCTTGCTCGCGAAAGCGGTGTGCCAGGCAACTTGTTGGTTGACTGAAGAAACGCATTCGCGAGCAAGCTCGCTCCCACAAGGGATATTCGTTGTCAGTGCGTACGCGCGACCGCGAATTCGCTCAGTTCAACCAGTGCATCGCGGTATTCGCTGGCGGGCAATGCTTCGAGGCACTTGATGGCGCGGGCCACATAATCGCGGGCCAGTTGCGCGGTGTACTCAAGCGAGCCCGAGGCTTCCACGGCTTCGCGGATGCTTTCCAGGTCTTCGATCCCACCTTTCTGGATCGCTTTGCGCACCAGGGCGGCCTGTTCCGGCGTACCTTCACGCATGGTGTAGATCAGCGGCAGGGTCGGCTTGCCTTCGGCCAGATCGTCACCGACGTTCTTGCCCAGGGTTTCGGCGTCGCCTTTGTAATCGAGCAGGTCATCGACCAATTGGAAGGCCACGCCCAGGTGGTCGCCGAATGTGCGCAGGGCTTCGGCCTGTTCCGGCGTGGCTTCGCACAGGGCCGCAGCACTGTGGGTCGAAGCTTCGAAGAGCATCGCGGTCTTGCCGCGGATGACTTCCATGTAGGTTTCTTCGGTGGTACTGGCGTCACGCACCTTCGACAGCTGCAACACTTCGCCTTCGGCGATGATGCGCGTGGCTTGCGAAAGGATCTTCATCACCTGCATCGAGCCCAGCTCGACCATCATTTCGAAGGAGCGCGAGTACAGGAAGTCACCCACCAGCACACTTGGCGCGTTGCCCCACATGGCGTTGGCGGTCGAGCGGCCACGGCGCATGCCGGACATGTCGACCACGTCGTCATGCAGCAGGGTAGCGGTGTGCAGGAACTCAATGGTGGCGGCCAGCAGGCGCAATTGGTCGCCTTCGCGGCCAAGGGCCTTGCCACACAGCAACACCAATAAAGGACGCAGGCGTTTGCCGCCGGCCGAGGTGATGTAATCGCCGATTTTCGATACCAGCGGCACTCGGGAAGTCAGCTGCTTCTTGATGATGCCGTCGACGGCGCTAAAATCGTCCGCCACCGCGCGGTAGAAAGCTTGGGGTTGCATCAGCGACAGTTGCTCCAGAAGGGTTGCGCGGCATGCTAGGACCCACGCCTGCAGGTGTCAAGGCACGATGGACGGCCCCTTGCAAGGCGCTCGTGCCTTGCGTACAATCGCGCACCCTGAACTTCCTGGGCAGCACCTGCCTTACGCAATTGCAAGCGGGCCTCCAGCCCCATGCAGCCATGCCAGCCAATACCTCTTCTTATAAAGAGCTGGGTGAGCAGGATTATCGGAGAAATACCATGTCTTATGCAGTAATCGTTACTGGCGGCAAGCAGTACAAAGTCGCCCCAGGTGAATACCTGAAGATCGAAAAACTGGAAGTCGCTACCGGCGAATCCGTTACCTTTGATCGCGTTCTGTTGGTTGCCAACGGTGACGACGTGAATATCGGCGCTCCAGTTGTTGCTGGCGCTACCGTTGTGGCTGAAGTGATCTCCCAAGGTCGTCACGATAAAGTCCGCATCATCAAGTTCCGTCGCCGTAAGCACCACATGAAGCGTATGGGCCACCGCCAGTGGTACACCGAGATCAAAATCACCGGTATTCAGGCTTAATTTCAGCCTAATTCCTCACTAGGAGAATTGAACTCATGGCACACAAAAAAGCTGGTGGTAGTACCCGTAACGGTCGCGACTCAGAAGCCAAACGCCTTGGCGTGAAGATGTATGGCGGCCAGGCTATCAAGGCAGGCAACATCATCGTGCGTCAGCGCGGCACCCAATTCCACGCTGGCTACGGCGTTGGCATGGGTAAAGATCACACCCTCTTCGCTAAAGTCGAAGGCGTGATCAAGTTCGAAGTAAAAGGCGCCTTCGGTCGTCGTTACGTGAGCGTAGTCGCAGCTTAATTGCGCGATCGCTGGAAAAGCCCTGTCTCGCGACGGGGCTTTTTCGTTTGTGGGGTGAGTCTCTTGCAAAGCTGTTTGTATGGGCTGTCGGCGTACGATGTAGGTATCGTGGTTTGGGGTCGCTGCGCTCATTTTTGCAAGAGTCTTATGTCTTGATTGTTTTTCGGCTCGTCCGTATGGCGAGAGGCGTTTGTTATGAAGTTTGTTGATGAAGTATCGATTCGAGTAAAGGCCGGTGACGGCGGCAATGGCTGCATGAGTTTCCGTCGCGAAAAATTCATCGAAAACGGCGGTCCGAACGGTGGTGATGGTGGTGACGGCGGTTCCATCTACATGATGGCCGACGAAAACCTCAACACCCTGGTGGACTACCGTTACACCCGGCACTTCGATGCCGAGCGTGGCTCCAACGGTGGCAGCACCGACTGCACCGGTAAAAAGGGTGAGGATCTGATCCTGCGTGTACCGGTTGGTACTACGGTGATCGACTCGGCCACTCAGGAAGTGATCGGCGACCTGACCAAGGCTGGCCAGAAGTTGCTGGTGGCGCACGGCGGCTGGCACGGCCTGGGCAACACCCGTTTCAAATCCAGTACCAACCGTGCGCCACGCCAGACCACGCCAGGCAAGCCGGGCGAGCAGCGTGACCTGAAACTGGAAATGAAAGTGCTGGCGGACGTGGGTCTGCTGGGCTTGCCGAATGCTGGCAAAAGTACCTTTATCCGTTCGGTGTCGGCCGCCAAGCCGAAAGTCGCTGACTATCCGTTCACCACGCTGGTGCCGAACCTGGGTGTGGTCAGTGTCGATCGCTGGAAGAGCTTCGTGGTCGCGGACATTCCGGGTCTGATCGAAGGTGCTTCCGATGGCGCGGGCCTGGGGATTCGCTTCCTCAAGCACTTGTCGCGTACTCGCCTGCTGTTGCATCTCGTCGACATGGCGCCGCTGGATGAAACCAGTGCCCCGGACGCCGCTGAAGTTATCGTCAGTGAATTGACCAAGTTCAGCCCGTCTCTGGCGGAGCGCGATCGCTGGCTGATCCTGAACAAGTGTGACCAGATCCTTGATGAAGAGCACGATGCTCGCGTCAAGGAAATCGTTGATCGCCTGGAATGGACGGGGCCGGTTTATGTGATCTCGGCGATTGCCAAGCAGAACACCGAGCGCCTGTGCCACGACATCATGCGTTATCTGGAAGATCGTGCCGATCGCCTGGCCAACGATCCGGCCTACAAGGAAGAGTTGGCTGAGCTCGATCAGCGCATCGAAGATGAAGCCCGTGCCCAGTTGCAGGCGCTGGACGACCAGCGTGCCCTGCGCCGCAGTGGTGTGAAGTCGGTTCACGACATCGGCGACGATGATTGGGACGAAGAAGATGTGGATGACGAAGACGGTCCGGAAATCATTTACGTGCGTGACTGATTCGTTGCGATAAACTTAAGCGCCGCTCAATCGAGCGGCGTTTTGGTATCTGGAAATCGATTGTTGGTCACGAATAACCACGAATAACGTCACGGGCAGTGCCAGGTCGCGCTGCCCTCAAGCTAAGGTTGAAGATGATGCGGAGCAAGGTGACAGGTGCGCAGCGTTGGGTCGTGAAGATCGGCAGCGCTTTGCTGACGGCGGACGGCAAGGGCCTGGATCGCGCGGCAATGGGTGTCTGGGTTGAGCAGATGGTGGCCTTGCATGAGGCGGGTGTCGAGCTGGTGCTGGTGTCCTCCGGGGCGGTGGCGGCTGGCATGAGCCGTTTGGGCTGGACCTCGCGACCCAGTGCGATGCACGAGCTTCAGGCCGCCGCTGCAATCGGCCAGATGGGGCTGGTGCAGGCCTGGGAGTCGAGCTTTGCCAAGCATGGCCGGCATACCGCACAGATTCTCCTGACCCATGACGACCTGTCCGACCGCAAGCGCTACCTGAATGCCCGCAGTACCTTGCGCGCATTGGTCGAGCTCAAGGTCATTCCGGTGATCAACGAGAACGACACCGTGGTCACCGACGAAATCCGCTTCGGCGACAACGACACCCTGGCGGCGCTGGTGGCGAACCTGGTCGAGGCGGACTTGCTGGTGATCCTCACGGATCGCGATGGCATGTTCGATGCTGATCCGCGCAACAATCCGGATGCCCAACTGATCTACGAGGCGCGCGCCGATGATCCGGCCCTGGATGCGGTCGCCGGTGGTACGGGTGGTGCGCTGGGGCGTGGCGGCATGCAGACCAAGTTGCGTGCTGCGCGTCTCGCGGCGCGTTCTGGTGCTCATACCATCATCGTCGGTGGGCGCATTGAACGCGTACTGGATCGCCTCAAGGCCGGCGAGCGCATCGGCACCTTGCTTTCGCCAGAGCGCGGCATGCTGGCGGCGCGCAAACAGTGGCTGGCCGGGCATCTGCAAACCCGTGGCACTCTGGTGCTGGATGCGGGGGCGGTGACTGCATTGTCCCAGGGTAACAAGAGCTTGCTGCCGGTTGGGGTCAAATTGGTGCAGGGCAGCTTCCGCCGCGGTGAGATGGTGGTCTGCGTGGCGCCGGACGGTCGCGAGATTGCTCGGGGCCTGGCCAACTACAGTGCCCTGGAGGCACAAAAAATCATCGGTCAATCGTCTGAGGCGATTGTCGGTCTGTTGGGTTATATGGCGGAGCCGGAACTGGTTCACCGCGATAACCTGATTCTGGTTTGAAGGAATACCTGAATGCGCATGGCAAAAGGATTATTGGGGTTGCTGCTGGCAATGCCGCTGCTGGCTTCGGCCGAGGAAATTGGCCAGGTGTCGACGGTGTTCAAGTTCGTCGGGCCGAATGATCGGATCGTGGTCGAGGCTTTTGATGATCCCAAGGTCGAGGGTGTGACCTGTTATCTCTCTCGCGCCAAGACGGGTGGGGTGAAAGGTGGGCTTGGGTTGGCCGAGGATCGTGCCGAGGCGTCTATTGCTTGCCGGCAGGTCGGGCCGATCAGCTTCAAGGGCGAGCTCAAGGATGGTGAAGAGGTGTTCAAGGAGCGCACGTCCCTGGTGTTCAAGACCATGCAGGTGGTGCGCTTCCTCGACAAGAAGCGCAATACGCTGGTGTATCTGGTGTACAGCGATCGCTTGATCGAAGGTAGCCCGCAGAATGCGGTGACGGCAATTCCGATTTTGCCGTGGGCGCACGCCCAATAATTTGACGCAAAACAAACTGTGGGAGCGGGCTTGCTCGCGAAGGGGTCGTGTCAGCCGACATTTATGCTGAATGACACAGCGCCTTCGCGAGCAAGCCCGCTCCCACATTTTTTTTGTGGTGCCTGCTAAATCACAGGCAATAAAAAACCGACCCTGAGGTCGGTTTTTTAATGAACGAGTCGCTTAGGCAGCAGCGGCAACGTTCAGGGCCTTGACGTGGCCATTCAGGCGGCTCTTATGACGAGCGGCCTTGTTCTTGTGGATGATGCCTTTATCGGCCATACGGTCGATAACTGGCACAGCCAGAACGTAAGCGGCTTGAGCTTTGGCAGCGTCTTTTGCGTCGATGGCTTTAACTACATTCTTGATGTAGGTACGAACCATGGAACGCAGGCTGGCGTTGTGGCTGCGACGCTTCTCAGCCTGTTTTGCACGTTTTTTGGCGGAAGGTGAGTTGGCCACCGTCGAGCTCCTCGAAAGACTTTTTAGGAAATAGCAAACAAAATAGGCCGCGAATCATGCCGATGAGTTGAAGTCTTGTCAAGGGCGCTTGAAACGTTCCGCTAAGTGGTAGGCGTGGTGCGACGGGATATTTCTTTCCGGCGTGTGACCTGTAAACTCGCGAGCTTTGGCTCTGTGCTGTTGCGGCGCGGAGTATCGCACAAGTAGGCGCGTAGTTCGCCTGCTGTTTATCGACAGGCACAAACTCTTTCCATGAATCTGCTCAAATCGTTGGCCGCCGTCAGCTCTATCACGATGCTTTCCCGTATTCTCGGGTTTGTTCGTGACACCCTCATTGCGCGCACATTTGGCGCGGGAATGGCGACCGACGCCTTCTTTATCGCCTTCAAATTGCCCAATCTGCTGCGGCGGATCTTTGCCGAAGGAGCGTTTTCCCAAGCGTTCGTGCCGATCCTTGCCGAATATAAAAGCCAGCAGGGTGAAGAGGCGACCCGAACCTTCATTGCCTATGTCTCGGGTCTGCTGACGCTGGTGCTGGCACTGGTCACGGTGTTGGGCATGATCGCTGCACCGTGGGTGATCTGGGTGACGGCACCGGGTTTCACCAATACCCCGGAAAAATTCGAACTGACATCAAGCCTCTTGCGGGTGACCTTTCCCTACATCCTGCTGATTTCCCTGTCGTCGTTGGCCGGAGCGATCCTCAACACCTGGAACCGCTTTTCGGTGCCGGCCTTTGTGCCGACCCTGCTCAACGTCAGCATGATCATATTTGCGGTGTTTCTGACGCCGTACTTCGATCCGCCGGTGATGGCACTCGGCTGGGCGGTTCTGGCGGGTGGCCTGGCGCAGCTTCTCTATCAACTGCCGCACCTGAAAAAGATCGGCATGTTGGTGCTGCCTCGCCTGAATCTGCGTGACACGGGCGTCTGGCGGGTAATGAAGCAGATGTTGCCGGCCATTCTCGGGGTGTCGGTGAGCCAGATTTCGCTGATCATCAACACCATTTTTGCCTCGTTCCTGGTGGCCGGTTCCGTTTCGTGGATGTATTACGCCGACCGTTTGATGGAGCTGCCGTCCGGCGTGTTGGGCGTGGCGCTGGGGACGATTCTGCTGCCGACCCTGGCCAAGACCTATGCCAACAAGGATCGTCACGAGTATTCGCGCATCCTCGACTGGGGCCTGCGCCTCTGCTTCGTATTGGTGTTGCCTTGCTCGCTGGCATTGGGGATTCTGGCGGAACCGCTGACGGTTTCACTGTTCCAGTACGGGCAGTTCAATGCGTTTGATGCATTGATGACCCAGCGTGCCCTGATCGCGTATTCGGTCGGATTGCTCGGGATTATTGTGATCAAAGTGCTGGCGCCCGGCTTTTATGCGCAACAAAACATCCGCACACCGGTGAAAATCGCGATTTTCACCCTGGTGGTCACCCAGCTGTTCAACTTGATGCTGATCGGGCCGCTGGCTCACGCGGGCCTGGCCTTGGCGATCAGTGCCGGCGCCTGTCTCAATGCCGGGTTGTTGTTCTATCAACTGCGTAAGCAGCAGATGTACCAGCCGCAACCGGGCTGGGCAAAGTTCGGTTTCAAGTTGCTGGTCGCGGTGGCCGTGATGTCCGCGGTACTGTTGGGTGTGATGCACTTCATGCCAGCCTGGGACCAGGGGCACATGCTCGAGCGCTTCTTGCGACTGGGGGTGTTGGTAGCCGCGGGTGTGGTGGCTTATTTCGGCATGTTAGTGTTGATGGGGTTCCGTTTGCGCGACTTCAATCGCAAGGCGCTGGAATAGAGGTTCGGGCCTTGATAAACATGGGCGGGCCGGCGGTTTTGTCGGCTCGATCACTTTGGGTTACGGTGTTGCCTGTCGTCGGCCGCCGGGTGTGGTTATAATCGACCACTTTATGAGCAAGAAGCGCGTTATGCAGCTGGTTCGAGGCCTCCACAATCTGCGCCCCCAGCATCGGGGCTGTGTCGCCACTATTGGCAACTTTGACGGTGTACACCGTGGCCACCAGGCTATCCTGGCGCGGCTGCGTGAACGTGCGCTCGAGTTGGGCGTGCCCAGTTGCGTGGTGATTTTCGAGCCGCAACCGCGCGAGTTCTTCGCTCCGGAGACCGCACCGGCCCGCCTGGCCCGTCTGCGGGACAAGCTGCAGCTGCTGGCGGCAGAAGGTGTCGACCGGGTTCTGTGCCTGGCGTTCAACCAGCGCCTGAGCAAGCTCAGCGCCAGCGAGTTCGTCGACACCATTCTGGTGGATGGCCTTGGCGTCCAGCACCTGGAGGTCGGGGATGACTTCCGTTTCGGCTGTGACCGCGCGGGAGATTTCGATTTCCTGCAACAGGCCGGCATCGTTCAGGGCTTTACCGTCGAGGCGGCGCAAACCGTCGAGCTGGACGGTATTCGCGTCAGCAGCACTCAGGTCCGCAATGCCCTGGCCGCAGCTGATTTTGCCTTGGCCGAGCGACTGCTAGGTCGGCCGTTCCAGATTACCGGGCGGGTGCTGCACGGCCAGAAGCTGGCTCGCCAGTTGGGTACGCCTACGGCCAACATACAACTCAAGCGCCGTCGCGTTCCGCTTTCCGGGGTTTACCTGGTCAATGTCGACATCGACGGCAAGACCTGGCCAGGCGTCGCCAACATCGGCGTACGGCCAACGGTACAAGGTGATGGCAAGGCCCACCTCGAAATACATCTTTTAGATTTTGCCGGCGATCTGTATGACCGGCGTTTAACGGTGGTTTTCCACCACAAGCTGCGTGAAGAGCAGCGTTTCGCCTCTCTGGAGGCGCTGAAAACGGCGATCAACGCGGATGTCGCCGCCGCCCGTGCACTAGCCGCACCTAGCGCCCATCGCTAATGAAGAGCCTTAAATGACCGACTATAAAGCCACGCTAAACCTTCCGGACACCGCCTTCCCAATGAAGGCCGGCCTGCCACAGCGCGAACCGCAGATCCTGCAGCGCTGGGACAGTATTGGCCTGTACGGAAAGTTGCGCGAGATTGGCAAGGATCGTCCGAAGTTCGTCCTGCACGACGGCCCTCCCTACGCCAACGGTTCGATTCACATCGGTCATGCGCTGAACAAGATTCTCAAGGACATGATCATCCGCTCGAAGACCCTGTCGGGTTTCGACGCGCCTTATGTTCCGGGCTGGGACTGCCACGGCCTGCCGATCGAACACAAAGTCGAAGTGACCCACGGCAAGAACCTGGGCGCGGACAAAACCCGCGAACTGTGCCGGGCCTACGCCACCGAGCAGATCGAAGGCCAGAAGTCCGAGTTCATCCGCCTGGGCGTGCTGGGTGACTTCGCCAATCCGTACAAGACCATGGATTTCAAGAACGAGGCCGGTGAAATCCGTGCCCTCGCCGAAATCGTCAAGGGCGGTTTCGTGTTCAAGGGCTTGAAGCCTGTGAACTGGTGCTTCGATTGCGGTTCGGCCCTGGCCGAAGCGGAAGTCGAGTACGAAAACAAGAAATCCTCGACCATCGACGTGGCCTTCCCGATTGCCGACGAAGTCAAACTGGCTGCCGCCTTCGGTCTGCCAACCCTGGGCAAACCGGCTTCGATCGTGATCTGGACCACCACCCCGTGGACCATCCCGGCCAACCAGGCGCTGAACGTCCATCCGGAATTCAACTACGCCCTGGTCGACGTCGGCGACAAGTTGCTGGTCCTGGCTGAAGAACTGGTCGAATCGTGCCTGGCGCGCTACTCGCTGGAAGGCTCGGTCATCGCTACCGCCACCGGTTCCGCGCTGGAACTGATCAACTTCCGTCACCCGTTCTACGACCGTCTGTCCCCGGTTTACCTGGCCGACTACGTTGAACTGGGCGCCGGCACCGGCGTGGTTCACTCCTCGCCAGCCTACGGCGTGGACGACTTCGTGACCTGCAAGAAGTACGGCATGGTCAACGACGATATCCTCAACCCGGTCCAGAGCAACGGTGTCTACGTGCCGTCGCTGGAGTTCTTCGGCGGCCAGTTCATCTGGAAGGCCAACCCGGCCATCGTCGACAAGCTGACCGAAGTCGGTGCGCTGCTGCACACCACCGTCATCGAACACAGCTACATGCACTGCTGGCGCCACAAGACCCCGCTGATCTATCGCGCCACCGCGCAGTGGTTCATCGGTATGGACAAGCAGCCGACTACCGGCGACACCCTGCGCGTGCGTTCGCTCAAAGCCATCGAAGACACCAGGTTTGTCCCGGCCTGGGGCCAGGCGCGCCTGCACTCGATGATCGCCAACCGTCCGGACTGGTGCATTTCCCGTCAGCGCAACTGGGGTGTGCCGATCCCGTTCTTCCTGAACAAGGAAAGCGGCGAACTGCACCCGCGCACCGTCGAACTGATGGAAGAAGTTGCCAAGCGCGTCGAAGTCGAAGGCATCGAGGCCTGGTTCAAGCTGGACGCCGCCGAACTGCTGGGTGATGAAGCGCCGCAGTACGACAAGATCAGCGACACCCTGGACGTCTGGTTCGACTCGGGCACAACGCACTGGCACGTCCTGCGCGGTTCGCACCCGATGGGCCACGAAACCGGTCCACGCGCCGATCTGTACCTGGAAGGCTCGGACCAACACCGTGGCTGGTTCCACTCGTCGCTACTGACCGGTTGTGCCATCGACAACCACGCACCGTATCGTGAACTGCTGACCCACGGCTTCACGGTCGACGAGTCCGGCCGCAAGATGTCCAAGTCTTTGGGCAACGTGATTGCGCCACAGAAAGTCAACGACACCCTGGGCGCCGACATCATGCGTCTGTGGGTTGCCTCTACCGATTACTCGGGTGAAATGGCGGTTTCCGAGCAGATCCTGCAACGCAGTGCGGATGCCTACCGGCGTATCCGTAACACCGCGCGCTTCCTGCTTTCCAACCTGACCGGCTTCAACCCGGCCACCGACCTGCTACCGGCCGAAGAAATGCTGGCGCTGGACCGTTGGGCCGTGGACCGTACTCTGCTGCTGCAGCGTGAACTGCAAGAGCACTACGGCGAATACCGCTTCTGGAACGTGTACTCGAAGATCCACAACTTCTGCGTGCAGGAGCTGGGCGGTTTCTACCTCGACATCATCAAGGACCGCCAGTACACCACTGGCGCCGACAGCAAGGCCCGTCGCTCCTGCCAGACTGCGTTGTTCCACATCAGCGAAGCGCTGGTGCGCTGGATCGCGCCGATCCTGGCGTTCACCGCTGACGAACTGTGGCAGTATCTGCCGGGCGAACGTAACGAGTCCGTCATGCTCAACACCTGGTACGAAGGCCTGAGTGAACTGCCGGAAGGCTTTGAGCTGGGTCGCGCCTACTGGGACCGCATCATGGAAGTGAAGGTCGCGGTCAACAAAGAGATGGAAATCCAGCGTGCAGCCAAGGCTGTCGGAGGCAACCTGCAAGCCGAAGTGACGCTGTTCGCCGAAGACGCGCTGACCGCCGACCTGGCCAAGCTGAGCAACGAATTGCGTTTCGTGCTGATCACTTCGACCGCCAGTGTCGCGCCATTGGCGCAGGCACCGGCCGATGCCGTGGTCACCGAAGTCAGCGGCCTGAAGCTGAAGATCGTCAAGTCGAGCTACGCCAAGTGCGCTCGTTGCTGGCACTGCCGTGAAGACGTCGGCGTGAACCCGGAGCATCCGGAAATCTGCGGTCGTTGCGTCGACAACATCAGCGGCGCTGGCGAGGTTCGCCACTATGCCTAATGCCGTTGGCCGTTTCGGACGGCTGAGCTGGCTCTGGTTGAGCTTGCTGGTCCTGGTCATCGACCAGGCCAGCAAGTTCTATTTCGAAGGCAAGCTCCAGATGTACCAGCAGATCGTAATCATCCCCGATTACTTCAGCTGGACCCTGGCCTACAACACTGGCGCGGCCTTCAGCTTTCTGGCTGACAGCTCCGGCTGGCAGCGGTGGCTGTTCGCGCTGATCGCGGTTGTGGTCAGTGCGGTACTGGTGGTGTGGCTCAAGCGTCTGGGGCGCAACGAAACCTGGCTGGCGGTCGCGCTGGCCCTGGTGCTCGGTGGCGCGCTGGGCAACCTGTATGACCGCATTGCCCTGGGCCATGTGATCGATTTCATCCTGGTGCATTGGCAGAACCGCTGGTATTTCCCTGCGTTCAACTTTGCCGACAGCGCAATTACCGTTGGTGCGGTGATGCTGGCACTGGATATGTTCAAAAGTAAAAAGACCGGAGAAACCGTTCATGACTGAACAGGTATTGGCTGAGCAACGCATCGGCCAGAACACGGAAGTCACCTTGCATTTCGCATTGCGCCTGGAGAACGGCGACACGGTGGACAGCACCTTCGACAAGGCCCCTGCGACCTTCAAGGTCGGTGATGGCAACCTGTTGCCAGGTTTCGAAGCGGCCCTGTTCGGTTTCAAGGCCGGTGACAAGCGGACGCTGAGCATCGAGCCGGAAAACGCCTTCGGCCAGCCCAACCCGCAAAACGTGCAGATCATCCCGCGCTCGCAGTTCCAGGACATGGAACTGTCGCCAGGTTTGCTGGTGATCTTCAACGATGCGGCCAATACTGAATTGCCGGGCGTGGTTAAAGAGTTCGACGACGCGCAAGTGACCATCGACTTCAACCACCCGCTGGCAGGCAAGACGCTGACCTTTGACGTGGAAATCATTTCCGTCAAAGCACTGTAAGGCATCATGGGGCAGCTTCTGTTGCCACCTGACCCTGTGGGAGCGAGCTTGCTCGCGATGAGTGCCTGACATTCAATATTGATATTGACTGACACTCCGCCATCGCGAGCAAGCTCGCTCCCACAGTTAGTTTTTCATTGTTTTCGCGCGCAAGACACGAGGCACAGCATGCAAATCAAACTCGCCAATCCCCGTGGCTTCTGTGCCGGTGTGGACCGGGCGATCGAAATCGTCAACCGCGCCCTGGAAGTCTTCGGGCCGCCGATCTACGTGCGTCACGAAGTGGTCCACAACAAGTTCGTGGTCGAAGACCTGCGCTCCCGTGGCGCGATCTTCGTCGAAGAGCTGGATCAGGTGCCGGACGACGTCATCGTGATCTTCAGTGCTCACGGCGTTTCCCAAGCCGTGCGCAGCGAAGCGGCTGGCCGTGGGCTGAAAGTGTTCGACGCCACGTGCCCGCTGGTGACCAAAGTTCACATCGAAGTGGCGCGTTACAGCCGTGACGGCCGTGAGTGCATTCTCATCGGCCACGCCGGTCACCCGGAAGTCGAAGGCACCATGGGCCAGTACGACGGCAGCAATGGCGGCGCAATCTACCTGGTCGAAGATGAGAAAGATGTCGCGGCGTTGCAGGTGAACAACCCTGAAAAACTCGCGTTCGTGACCCAGACCACACTCTCGATGGACGATACCAGCCGCGTCATCGACGCCCTGCGTTCACGCTTTCCGGCCATCGGCGGACCGCGCAAGGACGACATTTGCTACGCCACGCAAAACCGTCAGGACGCGGTCAAGCAACTGGCCGACGAGTGCGACGTGGTGCTGGTGGTCGGCAGCCCGAACAGCTCCAACTCCAATCGCTTGCGCGAATTGGCAGAACGCATGTCCACTCCCGCCTACCTGATCGACGGTGCCGAAGACCTGCAAAAAAGCTGGTTCGACGGTGTCGAGCGTATCGGCATCACCGCTGGCGCATCCGCCCCGGAAGTCCTGGTGCGCGGCGTGATCCAGCAGTTGCAGGCCTGGGGTGCCACCGGTGCCGATGAACTGGCCGGTCGCGAGGAGAACATCACGTTCTCGATGCCTAAAGAGCTGCGCGTTCGTTCATTGCTCTGAGTTTTTTCCTTTCTTCGCATAACGCCTGTTCAGCCTCATCGCTGCGCAGGCTGACGCGGCCGGTCCGTGCCAACACCACTTGATGTTGGCTTACCGGTTTGCGAACTGCGCAAATATGTAATGTCCCTCCAAACAGTGGCTCGCCCTGGCCACTGAATCGTACGAAACGATCGATCGGACCGTTCCCCGCAATCGGCACTCGTGTGCCGCTCCGACGTTCGGCCAACAGTAGATTGTTACTGTCCTTATCGCCCTTGCCGCTGATATCCAGAATGATCCGCCAGCCCTGGCTCCAGTCGCCATCGATGGCGTGAATCACCACGGCCTGGTTACGGACGATGGCTTCGGTTCGGGCGGTGCGAATACCACTGAAAAGAGCCTGCGCCGCCTGCTCCCTTTGGTTCGACTCGATCAGCGTTGCGAACGCCGGAGTGACCAGATGCAGAACAATTCCTGTAATTGCCAGTCCCATGAGCAGTTCGATCAGGCTGAAGCCTTGTTGCCGCATGACATCTCCCTCCGTGGCGTGCTGTGGCTCGCGCAATCCCTGCGCGATAAATGGCAACGCAAACGCACTGCATCGCTCGGATGTTGTGCCGCGTAAAAGCAGGTATAGCCGAAGGAAACAGAAGGCCCCGATGGATCATCGTACAAAAGGTTTCACGCTGATCGAGTTGCTGGTCGCGATCACGATCCTGCTGATTCTGCTGACTCTGGCTGTCCCGGCGTTTACCCGCTCGATGCAAACAACCAGGGCCGATACCGAAATCGTTGACCTGCAACGAGCCCTGAATTTTGCCCGGCTCGAAGCCATTGAGCGGGGCAATACCACACGGGTGCGCCCGACAGCCGGTGGGGATGTCTGGAGTGGGGAACTGACGGTTTACGACAGTACTGGCGCTTTGGCCAATGTATTACGGGTTGTTCCAGCGTTGAGCCGCGGCGCAACTCTGGCGCTAACCTCAGGTGTGACTGCCATCGATTTCAACAGTATGGGCGGGTTGTCATCACCGTCCTCAGAGGTGGTGATCAGCTATGGACGGGGCGCGCAAAGCAGGACGCTGACAGTGTGTTTGAACGGACGAATTCTATTGGGTGGGAGTTGCGGATGAAGGCATGGAGCAACCGCACGCAGGAGGGCATGACGCTGGTCGAAATCCTGGTGGCGTTAGTCATTCTGGGAGTGGGGTTACTGGGGGCAGCGGCGTTTCAGCTCAATGCGCTGAAGTACACGGACAGCGCGCGTATGACCAGTCAGGCCAGTTTTATCGCCTACGACATGCTGGACCGCATTCGCGCCAACGCCGTTGCGGACTACACCATTGCGCCACCGGCTTCGGGCAATCCAGGCGTTACCCGGGATCAGGACCTGTTTGACTTCAAATCCAACATAGTCAGCTCACTCGGTGCCACCGCGACGGGCAGTGTCACCGTCAATCAGCAGGTGTACACCATCACGATTTTCTGGGACGACTCACGGGCTGCGAATGTTGCCGACTCGCGGCGCAGTTTTGTCCTGAGCAGCCGCGCTGCCATCGACCCGGTGGTGACTCCTTGAGCCGTTGTAGCAAAGGCTTTGGCCTGGTCGAGATGCTGATCGCCCTGGCATTGAGCCTGATTGTGGTGCTGGGCGTGGTACAGGTTTTCATCGCGGCGAAGAACACTTATCTCAGCCAGAATGCTGCCGCGAACATGCAAGAGGACGCACGTTTCGTGTTGAGCAAAATGATTCAGGAAATCCGCATGGTCGGGATGTTCGGTTGTCTGGAAACGATCACCGATTCAAGTAAGAAAGGTGATTTCCATGCCAGCCAGCTAACGCCGATCCGTTGGGACAATGGCAGTCGCAAGTTGACTCTGGTTACGGCGGATGTCGGCGGCAATGGTGGCAAGCCGGACTGGACCGTGCTTTCCGACTGTCTAGACAATTCGACGGCTTACAGCGACGGTCCGACTCCAGTGGCAGGGCAACTGGCATTTCCGATACGGCGGCTGATTTACAGCTTCAGCAAAAACCAACTGTTTATGAAGGGCGGGGACGCACCATCGCAGGTATTGGTGAACAACGTAGGTGCTTTTGACGTGAGCTTTGGCTTGGCCAGCACGGCCACTGATCTGGCTGCTTCTCGCTACAGCAGCAACCCGCCGGACTCCGCGCTGATTCGTAGCGTTCGTCTGAGTCTGACCCTCTTCGATCCGAACCACCGGGTGAGCGATCAAACCTTCAACGTCGTGGCCGCTCTGCGCAACCGCTTGCCATGAGAGGGAGCCAATGAATCGTTCTGTCATGAAGTATTACACCCAGCGCGGCATGGCACTGCTGGTCAGTCTGGTGTTCTTGCTCCTGCTGACGCTGATTGGTCTTTCATCGATGCAGAGCGCCACCCTGCAGGAAAAAATGGCCGGTAGCGTCGCCTTGCGCAACCAGTCGTTTCAAGGCGCTGAAGCGGCATTGCGGGTGGGGGAGAGTGCAGTGCAACGGGACAGTTACGCACTGCCGGTTTGCAGCGGTATCGTTCAATGTGCACCACCGTCCGAGTCTTCGACGATTACTGCTGCCGGCTTCAGCGCCACTTCCGGCGTGACCTGGATTGCATCGGGCAATGGCTTTTATGGCGTGCAGAACATCGGTGTCAGTCGAAATGCGGTGAATGTGCCCATCAATACCCCGGCGACGTTGTATCGGGTAACGGCGGTAGGCATCGCGGGCCATTCGCGCAGCGTGGTGGAGAGCATCTATGCGAAGTACTGAGCGACCGGTCAGATTGTGGTCACGACTGTTTGGGGGCGTGGTCGCGCTTAGCTTGCCAGTGTTGGCGCATGGCGCCACGCTATCGGATTTGCCGGCGCTGAACCGGCCAACCTGTCTGGCAAATGGCAATTGGTACGGTTTCTACCACAGCAATCAGAGGTTGAAAGCCGTCTGCCTGAAGCTGCCCGCTGCGATCGGCGTTAAGATGCTCGACAGCAACGACGATGGCGTGGTCGACAACATGGACGCGCTATCCGATGGCGTGGTCTTTATCGGAGAGCATTCGACCCAGGAGGCCAGCGACAATGGCGGGGTTGTGAACGATTCCACTGGCGACGATACGCCGGGGATGGAAAAATCCGGCGGCAGCCGTCGCATCATGTGGCGACAAATACAGTAAGTGAGAGTTGAGGCATGCGTAGTTCCAACCGCGGTTTTACCCTGATCGAAATCATGATCGTGATTGCGATCATCGGGATTGTCATGACCTTTGCCGCCCCGAGCTTCACCGAGTACCTGAACAAGGGTCGCCGCGCAGAAGTGGCCGGCCTGCTCTCGGAGCAGGCACAGCTCCTGGAACGCTTCTACTCGCAGAAAAATGCCTACACCGATGCGACGGGCCTCAGTGCCGGCAATGATTACTACACCATCACACCGACCCTGGCTGACCAGACCTTCCTGCTGACGGCTGTGCGTAAGGCTGGCACGAGCATGGCCACTGACAAGTGCGGTGATCTGACCATCACCAACACCGGTGTCCTCGGCATGGTCAACGCAAAAACCGGCCTGACCAGCAAAGACTGCTGGGGGCGCTGAATTTCTTTTCGGGTGCCTTTTGCACCCCCCTGTCTATTTAACGGTTGGATCAGAACATGACCAGGCAACAGCAAGTGGTGATTGTCGGCGGCGGTGTGATTGGTTTGCTGACGGCCTTCAATCTCGCGTCAGAAGTGCAAAGCGTTGTGCTGCTGGATCGCTCGAACGTCGGCCAGGAATCGTCCTGGGCCGGTGGGGGCATCGTTTCGCCGCTTTACCCGTGGCGCTACAGCCCGGCAGTCACCGCGTTGGCTCACTGGTCCCAGGATTTTTATCCACAGTTGGGTGAGCGGCTGTTTGCCGCTACCGGTATTGATCCTGAAGTGCACACCACAGGTCTGTACTGGCTGGACCTGGACGATGAAGCCGAAGCGCTGGCGTGGGCTGCCCGGGAAAATCGTCCGCTTGGCGCGGTGGATATTTGCGCAGTACACGACGCCGTGCCGGTGCTGGGCAGTGGTTTTTCCCGGGCGATCTACATGGCTGATGTTGCCAACGTGCGTAATCCGCGACTGGTGAAGTCACTCAAGGCTGCGTTGCTGGCGCTGCCGAACGTGACAATCCATGAGCAGTGCGAAGTCAGCGGGTTTGTTCGTGACGGCGACAAAGTAGTCGGCGTGCAGACCTCCACAGGTACTGTTCTGGGCGATCAAGTTGTCCTGACGGCGGGCGCCTGGAGCGGTGACTTGCTCAAGCTCCTGGATCTGACGCTGCCGGTCGAACCGGTGAAAGGCCAAATGATTCTCTACAAGTGCGCGGCAGATTTTTTGCCGAGCATGGTTCTGGCCAAAGGCCGATATGCGATACCCCGGCGCGATGGGCACATCCTGATCGGCAGCACGCTGGAACATGAAGGCTATGACAAGACGCCAACCGGGTCGGCTCTGGAGAGCCTCAAGGCCTCTGCGGTGGAATTGATTCCGGCACTGGCCGATGCTGAAGTGGTCGGGCATTGGGCCGGTTTACGTCCGGGTTCACCCGAAGGCATTCCTTACATCGGTCGGGTGCCAGGGTTTGAAGGGCTGTGGCTCAACTGCGGGCACTACCGTAACGGATTGGTGCTGGCGCCCGCATCGTGCCAGTTGTTTGCCGATGTGATGCTGGGCCGGACGCCGATCATTGATCCGGCACCTTATGCGCCTGCCGGAAGACTTTGAAACAGGCACAAAAGATCGCAGCCTGCGGCAGCTCCTACAGGAGGCGCGCTCCCATCATGTAGGAGCTGCCGCAGGCTGCGATCTTTTTTAAAGTCTCAATCCAGTCCCAACTTCTTGAGCCGGTAACGCATTGACCTGAATGAAAGATTCAACCGCTGAGCCGCCGCCGTGCGGTTCCAGCGGGTTTCTTCCAGGGCCTGGAGCAGCAGCTGGCGTTCGACGTTTTCCAGGTAAGTTTCCAGATTGTCGATCTGTGTCAGGTCCGGTACGCCACCCTCAACCCCACAGTTGCCTTCAGCCAGACGCAAGTCGCCGGCTTCGATCTGGTTGTTCTCGCACAACGTGTGTGCCCGTTCGAGCATGTTTTCCAGTTCCCGCACGTTGCCCGGGAAACGGTAGCTTTTCAATGCATCAAGGGCTTGCGGATGGAGTATTGCCGCGGGTTGGCCAGTGCCGGCGACCAAGCGCTTGAGCATGTGGCTGGCCAGTGTTTCGATGTCGTCGCGGCGCTCGCGCAAGGGCGGGACCCGCAACTCGATCACGTTCAAACGGTAGTACAGGTCCTGGCGGAAGCGTTCGGCGGTGACTTCGGCGTCAAGGTCCTTGTGCGTGGCGCAGAGAATGCGCACATCGACCAGCACTTCCTGTTGCCCGCCGACGCTGCGCACGGCTTTTTCCTGAATGGCGCGCAGCAACTTGACCTGCATCGCCAGCGGCAAATCAGCCACTTCGTCCAGGAACAGGGTGCCACCATGGGCGGCCTGGAACAGGCCGGGCTTGTCCTCGATGGCGCCGCTGAAACTGCCTTTGCGATGGCCGAAAAACTCGCTCTCCATCAGTTCGGAAGGAATCGCACCGCAGTTGATCGGTATGAATGGCCGGTTGGCGCGGGGGCCTTGATCATGGATCAGCCGCGCGACCAACTCCTTGCCGCTACCGGATTCGCCACTGATATACACCGGCGCCTGGCTGCGGGCCAGTTTGGCGATGTGCTTGCGCAGATTGCGCATGGGCAGTGAATCGCCCAGCAAGCGGCGCTCGAGGGCGACGCTGGAAGCCGGAAGCAGGGCGCTGGTGACCAGTTCGCGCAGGCGCGTAAGGTCCACCGGTTTGGTCAGGAAGTCGAATGCCCCGGCCTTGAGCACATTGATCGCGGTTTCGAGGCTGGCATAGGCGGTGATCATCGCCACTTGGACCCGAGGGTGACGTTGCTGGATGTGCTGCACCAGCTCCAGGCCGGTACCGTCCGACAACTGCATGTCAGTCAGGCATAGATCGAAGGTTTCGCGATTTAGCAGGGATTGCGCTTCGCCGACGTTGCGGGCGTTAAACGTCTCCAGTTTCATCCTTCCCAGGGTGATTTCCAGGAGTTCGCGAATGTCCGGTTCGTCATCGACGATCAAGACTTTTTGTCGTGGTCTCGTGTTCAACGTGGGGGCCGTCCGTGAGCAAAGGTAACGCAAAAGCAGCCGCTTTCCTGGCGTGCCTTGAAGTCTAGGCGGGACAGAGTGCTTTCGCCCGGCTGGCCGGACGGATAAAGCCCCAAGCCCCTGATATGGGGGGCTGGGGCTTCGTTATCGAGTATTTCCAGTGGTTTCAGGTCGAGCCGTGGCAGCGACATTTGCTCGCGGCGCCGCAGTTGCAGGACGTTTTTGATTACCCGGTTCATTCGCAGAGTGTGGTCTTGAATAATCTGCGTCAGACGTCGATCGACGCCTTTGAGTTCCTTGGGTATGCGCGATAGTGCTCAATCAGTCGCCAGTTCGGGTGGCATGTCAGCGGCCACTGGAGCCCTTGTCTTGCTCGAGATGAGCCTGGCTGCAATACCACCGTTGGTCGAGGCTCAGCGCACGGTCACGGGGCAGGTGAACGCCGCAATGGGCGCAGCGGACCATGGGCGCCGCTTCCCGTTCGTCGGGGGACCTGGGGGTGGAAGCCTGACCCTTTAATTTGCGCCAGAACCATACTGCAGCGGCAATCAGGGCGATCCAGAACAATAAACGAAGCATGATGAGCTGCTATTCGAATGATGATCCGGCAGTTTAGCCAAGGACCTGTCAGGCGCACAGTGTAATAAATCAATGAAATAAAAAAGGGAGACTCGAAAGTCTCCCTTTTTACACAACCCGAGGTGTCAGTCGAACACGCCGAAGGTCATGTAGCTGAACCACGAACGGTCGCTGTTGTTGCCTTGCGCTTCGTGATCTTCTTCTTCGACCGCGTCGCCATTGCCGTCTTTAGGCTTGAGCTCGCTCGGGATCGCGTCCTTGGCGTCCTGGAACTGCCGCTGTACGTCCTGGTTGGCGCGGGTTTCGCCCGGTGGCAGCGGCGGACGGGATTCGATCAGGCCCAGGGTCGCCTTGCTCAGCCACGAACGGTTGTCGGCTTCGGCCACGGTCGGTACGAATTGACCGTCCACCAGCGTCGGGTGGTTCGGGTAGTTGAGCTTCAGGGTTTCCAGGCTGGTGGCCGCCAATTCGTCCAGGTGCAGGCGCTGGTAGGACTCGGTCATCACCGCCAGGCCGTCGCCGACCGAAGGGGTTTCCTGGAAGTTTTCCACCACGTAACGACCGCGGTTCGCAGCGGCGACATAGGCCTGACGGGTCAGGTAATAGTCGGCCACGTGAATTTCGTAGGCCGCCAGCAGGTTGCGCAGATAAATCATGCGCTGCTTGGCGTCTGGCGCGTAGCGGCTGTTCGGGAAGCGGCTGGTCAGTTGGGCGAATTCGTTATAGGAGTCGCGGGCGGCGCCCGGGTCACGCTTGGTCATGTCCAGCGGCAGGAAACGCGCCAGGAGGCCAACATCCTGGTCGAAAGAAGTCAGGCCCTTGAGGTAGTAGGCATAATCGACGTTCGGATGCTGTGGGTGCAGGCGAATGAAACGCTCAGCAGCGGACTTGGCCGCTTCTGGCTCGGTATTCTTGTAGTTGGCGTAGATGAGCTCGAGTTGCGCCTGGTCGGCATAACGACCGAACGGATAACGCGATTCCAGAGCCTTCAGCTTGGCGATGGCACTGGTGTAGCTACTGTTGTCCAGGTCTTTTTGAGCCTGTTGGTACAGCTCGACTTCACTGAGGTTTTCGTCTACGACTTCCTTCGATGAGCAAGCAGCGGTCAATGCGAGGATGGCGATCAGCAGCAGGTGTTTCACTTGCATGGCGGCTTGCGTCCCTATGACGGCCGCTGTCTTGGGCGTGGCCGTCCTGTTATGATGAGCGCCCCGTTGTATAGCCTCGGGGCAAAAGACGCCGTATTTAACCACAAGCGCGCAGCCGAAACCAAAGGCTGTGCCGACGCCTAGTCTGAGCATGTCCGATAAAATTGAACTTCGCGCAGAGGTGCCGTCCGAATTGGGCGGCCAACGCCTCGATCAAGTCGCCGCACAACTATTCGCTGAGCACTCGCGCTCGCGCCTTTCCGCCTGGATCAAAGACGGCCGCCTGACTGTGGATGGGGCGGTTATCCGCCCGCGAGACATCGTTCACGGTGGCGCCATCCTTGAGCTGACTGCCGAGCAGGAAGCTCAGGGCGAATGGGTCGCTCAAGACATTGCCCTGGACATCGTCTACGAAGACGACGACATCCTGGTGATCAACAAGCCTGCGGGCCTGGTGGTGCACCCGGCTGCCGGTCACGCCGATGGCACCTTGCTCAACGCGTTGCTGCACCACGTGCCGGACATCATCAATGTGCCCCGCGCCGGTATCGTGCATCGCCTGGACAAGGACACCACCGGTCTGATGGTGGTGGCCAAGACCATTCAAGCGCAGACGCAGCTGGTTACACAGTTGCAGAGCCGCAGCGTCAGCCGGATCTACGAGTGCATCGTGATTGGTGTGGTGACCGCTGGCGGCAAGATCAATGCGCCGATCGGTCGTCACGGCCAGCAACGCCAGCGCATGGCCGTGATGGAAGGTGGCAAGCAAGCCGTCAGCCATTACCGCGTGCTCGAGCGTTTCCGCTCCCACACCCATGTGCGGGTGAAGCTGGAAACCGGTCGTACACACCAGATTCGTGTGCACATGGCGCACATCAACTACCCGTTGGTCGGAGATCCTGCTTACGGTGGTCGTTTCCGTATCCCGCCGGCCGCCAACCCGACCATGGTCGAGTCGTTGAAAAACTTCCCGCGTCAGGCCTTGCATGCACGGTTCCTGGAGCTGGATCACCCGACGACCGGTAAGCGCATGAGCTGGGAATCGCCGTTGCCGGAAGATTTCGTCTGGTTGCTGACCCTGCTCAAGCAAGACCGCGAGGCGTTCATCGGATGAGTGACTGGCTGATTCCTGACTGGCCCGCGCCGGCCGGGGTAAAAGCCTGTGTGACCACCCGTGCGGGCGGCGTTAGTGTGGCGCCGTTCGACAGCCTCAACCTCGGCGATCACGTCGACGACAACCCTGAAGCGGTTGCCGAGAATCGCCGTCGTTTGACCGATCATTTCTCCATTCAACCGGCCTGGCTGCAGCAGGTCCACGGCATCGTCGTGGCCCATGCCGACCCGAACCAGGTGATCACCGCCGACGCCAGTTGGACATCGACCCCCGGCATCGCCTGTGCGGCAATGACCGCCGATTGCCTGCCGGCATTGTTTTGCGATCGCGCCGGAACTCGCGTTGCGGCAGCCCATGCCGGTTGGCGCGGGCTGGCGGCGGGTGTGCTGGAAGCGACCCTCGACAGTCTGGCCGCACCTCCCGACGAGGTGCTGGTCTGGCTCGGCCCGGCCATTGGCCCGCAAGCCTTTGAAGTCGGGCCGGAAGTGCGTGAGATCTTCGTTCAGCAGTTGCCGCAAGCGGCGGAAGCTTTTGTCCCGAGCCAAAACGCCGGCAAGTTCATGGCCGACATCTATTGGCTGGCACGTCTGCGTCTCGCGGCTCGTGGTGTAACGGCCGTCTACGGCGGCGGTTTCTGCACCGTAACCGACCCACGCTTCTTTTCTTACCGCCGCAGTCCTCGCACTGGTCGGTTTGCCTCCTTGGTTTGGCTCGAACGCTAGACTTGTCTGACCTGCATCAACGTCACGACGCTTGAAACTCCCAGAATCGACCACATCTATTGTGGTATCTGGCAGGTTTCTTCATTCAGGATGTTTTATAGGTCCGGCCTGCTCAAAAGGAAGGTGACCCATGCGTATAGACCGTTTAACCAGCAAACTGCAGTTAGCGTTGTCCGATGCCCAATCCCTGGCTGTCGGCCACGATCATCCGGCCATTGAACCGGCGCACTTGATGCAAGCCTTGCTCGAGCAGCAGGGCGGCTCGATCAAGCCCCTGCTGATGCAGGTGGGCTTCGACGTCAACAGCTTGCGTAAAGAGCTGACCAAAGAGCTCGACCAGCTACCGAAAATCCAGAATCCGACCGGCGATGTGAACATGTCGCAGGATCTGGCGCGCCTGCTCAATCAGGCCGATCGTCTGGCCCAGCAGAAAGGCGACCAGTTCATCTCCAGCGAGTTGGTGTTGCTCGCCGCCATGGACGAAAACAGCAAGCTCGGCAAACTGTTGCTCGGCCAGGGCGTGAGCAAGAAAGCCCTGGAAAATGCGATCAACAACCTGCGCGGTGGCGAGGCCGTCAACGACCCTAACCACGAAGAAGCACGACAGGCACTGGATAAATACACCATCGACCTGACCAAGCGCGCCGAAGACGGCAAGCTCGATCCGGTGATCGGCCGAGACGATGAAATTCGCCGGACCATCCAGGTGCTGCAACGTCGCACCAAGAACAACCCGGTGCTGATCGGTGAGCCTGGCGTGGGTAAAACCGCCATCGCCGAAGGCCTGGCCCAGCGCATCATCAATGGTGAAGTGCCGGATGGCCTCAAGGGCAAGCGCCTGTTGTCCCTGGACATGGGGGCGTTGATTGCCGGTGCCAAGTATCGCGGTGAGTTCGAAGAACGGCTCAAGGCGTTGCTCAATGAGCTGTCGAAGCAGGAAGGGCAGATCATCCTGTTTATCGACGAACTGCACACCATGGTCGGCGCCGGTAAGGGCGAAGGTTCGATGGATGCGGGCAACATGCTCAAGCCGGCACTGGCCCGCGGTGAACTGCACTGCGTGGGCGCCACCACGCTCAACGAGTACCGCCAATACATAGAGAAGGACGCCGCGCTCGAGCGACGTTTCCAGAAAGTGCTGGTGGACGAGCCGAGCGAAGAAGACACCATCGCCATCCTGCGTGGCCTCAAAGAGCGTTATGAGGTTCACCACAAGGTGGCGATCACCGACGGCGCGATCATTGCCGCAGCCAAGCTCAGTCATCGTTACATCACGGACCGGCAGCTACCGGACAAGGCCATCGACCTGATCGATGAAGCCGCCAGCCGTATCCGCATGGAGATTGACTCCAAGCCGGAAGTGCTGGACCGCCTGGAGCGTCGTCTGATTCAGCTGAAGGTGGAATCCCAGGCGCTGAAGAAAGAAAGCGACGACGCGGCGAAGAAGCGTCTGGAAAAACTGCAGGAAGAAATTGCTCGTCATGAGCGTGAGTACTCGGATCTCGAAGAAATCTGGAACTCGGAAAAAGCCGAGGTACAGGGTTCGGCGCAGATCCAGCAGAAGATCGAGCAGTCCCGTCAGGAACTGGAAGCGGCCCGCCGCAAGGGCGACCTGAACCGCATGGCCGAGTTGCAGTACGGGGTGATCCCGGACCTTGAGCGCAGCCTGCAAATGGTCGACCAGCATGGCAAACCCGAAAACCAGTTGCTGCGCAGCAAGGTGACCGAAGAAGAAATCGCCGAAGTCGTGTCGAAGTGGACCGGTATTCCAGTGTCGAAAATGCTCGAAGGCGAGCGCGAAAAACTGATGAAGATGGAAAGCCTGTTGCACCAGCGTGTGATCGGCCAGGATGAAGCGGTGGTGGCGGTTTCCAACGCAGTGCGGCGCTCCCGCGCCGGGTTATCCGACCCGAATCGCCCGAGCGGCTCGTTCATGTTCCTCGGCCCGACCGGTGTCGGTAAAACCGAGCTGTGCAAGGCGCTGGCCGAATTCCTCTTCGATACCGAAGAGGCGATGGTGCGGATCGACATGTCCGAGTTCATGGAGAAACATTCCGTGGCTCGCTTGATTGGTGCTCCTCCAGGCTATGTAGGCTATGAGGAGGGCGGTTATTTGACTGAGGCGGTGCGTCGCAAGCCTTACTCGGTGATCCTGCTGGACGAGGTCGAGAAGGCGCACCCGGATGTGTTCAACATCCTGTTGCAAGTGCTGGAAGATGGCCGTCTGACCGACAGCCATGGCCGTACGGTGGATTTCAAGAACACCGTGATTGTCATGACGTCCAACCTGGGCTCGGTGCAGATTCAGGAATTGATCGGCGATCGTGAGGCGCAGCGTGCGGCAGTGATGGATGCGATTTCCAGCCACTTCCGGCCGGAGTTCATCAACCGGGTCGACGAAGTGGTGATCTTCGAGCCATTGGCGCGGGATCAGATCGCCGGCATTACCGAGATCCAGTTGGGTCGTCTGCGTAGCCGCCTGACCGAGCGCGAGCTGAAGCTTGAGCTCAGCCCTGAAGCCATGGACAAGCTGATCGCGGTCGGTTACGACCCAGTGTATGGCGCACGGCCGCTCAAACGAGCGATCCAGCGCTGGATCGAGAACCCGCTGGCGCAGCTGATTCTCTCCGGTCGATTCATGCCGGGCGATACAGCTCACGGTGTGGTGGAAAACGACGAAATCGTCTTCGTCTGATCCATAACGGCAACAAAATCGAAAAGGCCTCGCATTGCGAGGCCTTTTTTTCGTTAGGCTGTTGAACTCAAAGGAAAAGGCTTGTAAAGTGCGCCCCGCAGTAAGTCACCCGTCAGGGTTTCTGCTCCCCAAGCAGGAATCCAAAATAAGTTGCAAATCATTAACTTGAAAGCAATTTAGGGGGTTGACAGAGGTTCTGAAGATTGTAGAATAGCGCGCCTCAGACACACGAACGCAGCGATGCGAACGGGTTGAAGGGAACGCTGTAAAGCTTCAAAGTTGTAAATTGAAATGTGTAGTTCCGTGATAGCTCAGTCGGTAGAGCAAATGACTGTTAATCATTGGGTCCCAGGTTCGAGTCCTGGTCACGGAGCCAATTTCAAACCGGGGTATAGCGCAGTCCGGTAGCGCGCCTGCTTTGGGAGCAGGATGTCAGGAGTTCGAATCCCCTTACCCCGACCATTTTTGGGTCGTTAGCTCAGTTGGTAGAGCAGTTGGCTTTTAACCAATTGGTCGTAGGTTCGAATCCCACACGACCCACCATTTTTGAAACCAGTTAGCGCTGGAATCGAATCTTAAGATCAGACGCCAAAAGCTCTGTTCGCAGGAGGCGCCTTTAAAAGGTGCCTTTTTTTTACCGGGGTATAGCGCAGTCCGGTAGCGCGCCTGCTTTGGGAGCAGGATGTCAGGAGTTCGAATCCCCTTACCCCGACCATATTAAAAATCCTCGTATCGAAAGATACGGGGATTTTTTTTGCTTTCAAAAATACTGGGCGTGCCGCAAAACCCTGTGGGAGCGGGCTTGCTCGCGATGACGGTGTATCAGGCGACATTGATATCGACAGAAAGGACGCCATCGCGAGCAAGCCCGCTCCCACAGGGGGTTGTTTTAGTGCAGCTTCAGGCGAGGCTCGGTGCCGCGTCCGATCTTGCTGCCGAGCATCAGCATTGCCGTGCGGAACGGTCCGTACAGCGCCATCTGGTGCATACGGTACAGCGACACGTAGAACATCCGCGCCAGCCAGCCTTCGAGCATCACGCTGCCGGTGAGGTTGCCCATCAGGTTACCCACAGCCGAAAAACGCGACAGCGAGATCAGCGAGCCGTAGTCGGTGTACTTGTACTCCGGCAGTGCCTTGCCTTCGATGCGCAGTTTCAACGATTTGGCCAGCAACGAAGCCTGTTGGTGAGCGGCCTGGGCGCGTGGCGGCACATTGCGGTCGCTGCCCGGTTGCGGGCAGGCGGCGCAGTCACCGAACGCGAAGATGTTCTCGTCACGGGTGGTTTGCAGGGTTGGCAGCACTTGCAGCTGATTGATGCGGTTGGTTTCCAGGCCATCGATGTCCTTGAGGAAACCCGGTGCGCGAATCCCCGCGGCCCAGACTTTCAGGCTGGCCTTGATCACGTTGCCATCGGCAGTAAGCAGGCTGTCTGCCGTCACTTCGCTGACCGCGGCATTGGTCATGACGTTGACCCCGAGTTTCTCCAGGGTTTTATGCACAGGCCCGCCAATTCGCTCCGGCAGCGCCGGCAGTACCCGTGGACCGGCTTCGATCAGGGTGATGTGCATGTTTTCCGGTTTGATCCGGTCCAGGCCATAGGCTGCCAATTCATGGGCGGCGTTGTGCAGTTCGGCGGCCAGCTCGACCCCGGTGGCACCGGCGCCGACGATGGCCACGCTGATTTGCTCGACCACGTCGGTTTGCCCTGCGTGCGCGCGCAAATAGTGATTGAGCAGTTGCTGGTGGAAACGCTCGGCCTGTTTGCGGGTGTCGAGGAACAGGCAGTGTTGCGCCGCGCCCTGGGTGCCGAAATCGTTGGTGGTGCTGCCGACGGAGATCACCAGCGAGTCGTAAGGCACTTCGCGCGCCGGTACCAGTTCCAGGCCGGCTTCGTCATAGGTGGCGGCCAGCTGGATTTTTTTCTTCGCGCGATCGAGCCCGCTCATGCGTCCCAGCTGGAACTCGAAGTGGTTCCATTTGGCCTGGGCCACATAGTTGAGTTCGTCTTCGGAAGAGTTCAGGGAACCGGCCGCCACTTCGTGCAACAACGGTTTCCAGATGTGGGTCAGGTTCGCGTCGACCAGCATCACACTGGCCGTGCCGCGCTTGCCCAGAGTCTTACCCAGACGGGTAGCCAACTCCAGACCGCCGGCGCCGCCGCCAACGATGACAATACGATGAGTCATGGGGATATCTCGCAAGGCTAAAAGAAATCGGTGCAGTCAACCGCGCGAGCGCAAGGCAGCTCATAGCGTCAGGTAACTGATAAGTCGGCTCAACAGGCCCAGACCAATGGTCACTGCCAATACCAGTACAAGGAGCATCCACGGCCGGAAAGGCCGGCGATCGACTTGGTGCTGGGACAACTGCAGGTACTCTTCGACATGCTTTTGGTCGTCGGGGTTCAGGCGGCTGGTCATATCGGGCCTCGTCAGGGGTAGACGTTGCTGAATGTGTAGAAGCTACAGGGAAATTATTCAGCTGTGAACGGAGCTTAGCTGCTGACCGGGGAAAGGCTCGAGGCTCACAGGCTGATCCCGACGTCGAACACAATGCTGCGCCCCAGGTTGCTGCGCAAGAAGTCCGGTGCATCCGGGTGGGCGAACAGCACGCGGGCGAATGTCGGCCCGACCAATGACAGCGAGCGCCAGCCCTGGCGCAGGTATTCGGTCGGCGGCGGGAAATGGCTGTTGAGGTCCAGCACTTCGCGTTTCAGGCTGGCGAAGGCAATGATATCCAGCTCACCCAGATCCATGCCGCGTTCTTTGTAGTTGTGCGCTTTTTTGCGCAAGGTCGGCGCCAATCGCAGCAAGAACTCATTGGCAGGGATACGTCGTGGCTTGGCCTCGCGGCGCACCAGTTGGCTCAGGGAAAACGCGCTGCGTCGGCGTTGCAGTTCGTCGCGCCATTCATCGTTGAGTCGCCGGCCCTCGTCGAGCACGAAGAACACCTCGAAACTGGCATCGCGAAACAACACGTCCGGCGGCTCTCCGGCGGGGGCGAACTCATCGGCGCGATAGGGAATGTTCAAGCCTTGCAGCAGGCGCTGGCAAACCCAACGCTCACGCTCCCACTTGCGGGCATTGGACAGGAACGCGTTGGCCTGCTCAGCCGCGATGGTCAGCAGGCGTAAATAATCTGAGTCATCCATAGGCCCAAGCTTAGCGTTCAAATGTGATCGCAAAGAAGACAATTTGTCGGAGTGGCTCTATGCCTTCCGTTCCCATGCCCGTTTCAGGGCCCTGCACAAAATGGATAGTGATCTGCGCGCACTGGCTATTGCCACGTATCGGGCGGCTCTACCCTCGGCTGTACGGACGTAAGCCGTGTTACCGCCGCTCTAAAAAAACAACAACAAGAGATAGATGCCATGCGCAAGATCGACGTACATGAGGTTATCGACAACGCTCGTTTCAACCGCTTTCACTGGATGGTGCTGTTCTGGTGTGCCCTGATCATCATCTTCGACGGTTACGATCTGGTGATCTACGGCGTGGTCTTGCCGATGCTGATGAAAGAGTGGGGGCTCAGTCCTCTGCAGGCCGGTGCATTGGGCAGCTATGCACTGTTCGGCATGATGTTCGGCGCGCTGTTCTTCGGACCGCTGTCGGACAGGATTGGCCGCAAAAAAGCCATCACGGTCTGCGTGATGCTCTTCAGTGGCTTCACCGTGCTCAATGGATTCGCCCGCAACCCCACCGAGTTCGGCCTCTGTCGCTTCATTGCCGGGCTCGGCATTGGCGGCGTGATGCCTAACGTCGTGGCACTGATGAACGAGTACGCGCCGAAAAAAATCCGCAGCACTCTGGTCGCGATCATGTTCAGCGGTTACTCGGTGGGCGGCATGCTGTCTGCCGGGCTGGGCATTGTGCTGATCCCGGGTTTCGGCTGGCAGTCGGTGTTTTACGTGGCGGTCCTGCCGTTGCTGTTGTTGCCGCTGATCATGTATTTCCTGCCCGAATCGGTGGGCTTCATGTTGCGTCAGGGGCGTCATGAAGAGGCGCGCAATATTCTTCAGCGGATTGATCCGGCCTACGTCGCGCAAGTGTCTGATCAATTGCACATGGCCGAAGTGAAAGGCACGGGCACCCCGGTGTTGCAGTTGTTCCGTGAAGGCCGTGCACTGCGCACGCTGATGCTGTGGCTGGCGTTTTTCTGCTGCCTGTTGATGGTGTACGCGCTGAGTTCCTGGCTGCCGAAACTGATGGCCAACGCCGGTTACAGCCTGGGTTCGAGCCTGTCGTTCCTGCTGGTGTTGAATTTCGGGGCGATCTTCGGCGCGGTCGGTGGCGGGGTGCTGGGCGACAAACATAATCTGCCGAAAGTGCTGGCGGTGTTTTTCGCCATGGCGGCGGTGTCGATCACGCTGTTGGGCTTCAACAGCCCGACGCCGGTGTTGTACCTGCTGATCGCCATTGCGGGTGCCACCACCATTGGCTCGCAGATTCTCTTGTACGCCTGCGCCGCGCAGTTTTATTCCATGACGATTCGTTCTACCGGTCTGGGCTGGGCGTCGGGCATTGGGCGCAACGGGGCCATCGTCGGTCCGCTGCTGGGTGGTGCCTTGCTCGGGATCAGCCTGCCCCTGCAACTGAATTTCATGGCGTTTGCCGTGCCCGGTGCGGTGGCGGCCCTGGCCATGACCGTGTTCGCCATCAGCAGCCGACGCAGCGCTGCAGGTGTCAATCCTGCGTTGTCAGCGACCGGTGCCTGAATCATGAAAGCGTTTTTCCAGGACTTCTCGCTGTCAGCCGCCGTGGCTGGATTCATTGCCACGGTGATTTCCTATGCCGGTCCATTGGTGATCATCTTTCAGGCAGCAGAGGCGGCGCATCTTTCGCGGGAAGTGTTGTCGTCCTGGATCTGGGCGATCTCCATTGGCAGCGCCGTGCTCGGTATCGGCTTGAGCCTGCGCTACCGCGTTCCGGTGATCATCGCCTGGTCGGCGCCGGGCTCGGCGTTGCTGGTGACGCTGTTGCCGGACATCTCCATGGCAGAGGCGGTGGGGGCTTATCTGGTCAGCAGCCTGATCATTTTCCTGGTTGGCATCTCGGGGGCTTTCGACCGGATCATCAGCAAGCTGCCCGCCGCCATCTCGGCGGCGATGCTGGCGGGGATCCTGTTCAGTTTCGGTACCGGTTTGTTCGTGTCGATGCAGCACAAGCCGGTGCTGGTCCTGGCGATGTTTGCCAGCTACCTGATCTGCAAGCGTGTGGTGCCGCGTTATGCGGTGATGATGGTGCTGCTGGTGGGGTGTTCGATTGCCGCGTTCACCGGTGATTTGCATCGTGAAGCGCTGGTGATCGGCCTGGCCACGCCAGTGTGGATCACGCCCGAGTTCAGCCTGGGCGCGATCCTGAACATCGCCCTGCCGCTGGTGATGGTGGCGCTGACCGGTCAGTTCGTGCCCGGCATGGCGGTGCTGCGCGCCAGCGGTTATCCGACGCCAGCGAGCCCGATCGTCGCCAGTAGCGCGCTGGGCACGGCATTGCTGGCGCCGTTTGGTTGCCATGGACTGAATCTGGCGGCGATCACCGCGGCGATCTGCACCGGTCGCGAAGCCCACGAAGATCCTCGCAAACGCTACGTGGCCGGGGTCGTCGGCGGCCTGTGTTACCTGCTGTTGGGAATCTTCGGCGCCACGCTGGTCTCGCTGTTTTCAGCGTTCCCCAAAGAGTTGATCGCGGCGTTGGCCGGGCTGGCCTTGTTCGCCGCCATTGCCGGCGCGTTGACGGGCGCAATGGCGGTGCCGAGCGATCGCGAAGCCGCGCTGGTGACCTTTCTGGTCACGGCTTCGGGCATGTCGTTGTTCGGTTTGTCCGCGGCGTTCTGGGGGCTGATTTTCGGCATGCTCACCCATGTGCTGTTGAGCGTCCGTCGTCCCGTTCCCTGTCGCAAATCCTCTGCAACTGAAGTCCTTCAACCAGTCGATCAATAACAATAAGAGAAAAACGATGAAACAGATTCTCCCAACAACCGGTTCGGCGTTGTCCCTGGCTGTCGTCTCGAGTTTTTCCACGGGTGCAATGGCGGCTGAAACCGGCTTTGTCGAAGACACCACCGCGACGTTGCAGGCGCGCAATTACTACTTCAGCCGCGACTATTCCGACATCGTTGGCGCCAACCAGCAATCGAAGGCTGAAGAGTGGGCCCAGGGTTTCATCCTCAACGTGAAGTCCGGATACACCCAGGGCACCGTCGGGTTTGGGGTGGATGTCATCGGCTTGCTCGGCCTCAAGCTCGACAGCGCCCCGGACCGGACCAATACCGGTTTGCTGCCGGTGCAGGACGACGGCCGCGCGGCGGACAACTACAGCCGTCTGGAAGGCGCGTTGAAGATGCGCTACTCCAAAACCGAGCTGAAAGTCGGTGAACTGCAACCCAATCTGCCGGTGTTGGCGTTCAGCGATATTCGCCTGCTGCCGCCGAGTTATCAGGGCGCAAGCATCACCTCCAGCGAGATCAATGGCCTGACGGTGCAGGGTGGTCACTTGAGTTCAACCAGCCTGCGCAACGAGGCAGGCGACGAAAAGATGCAAGCGATGCTGGGGCACGTGCCGCAGCGCCAGGTCAGCAGTGACGGTTTCAATTTTGCCGGCGCTGATTATGCTTTCAACGACAAGCGCAGTTCGGTCAGCGCCTGGTACGGGCAACTGGAAGATATCTACAACCAGCGTTTTCTGGGTTTAAAGCACAGTGAGCCGGTGGGCAACTGGATCCTCGGCGCCAACCTCGGTTACTACGATTCGCGCGAGGACGGCAAAAAACTGCTGGGCAACATCGACAACCAGGCGTTCTTCTCGTTGCTGTCGGCCAAGCGTGGCGGCCATACGTTTTACGTCGGCTATCAGGGCATGTTCGGTGACAGTGCGTTCCCACGGGTGTTTGCCAACATCTCGCCGCTGGGCAACGAAGTACCGACCTATGAGTTCGCCTTCACCGATGAACGTTCCTGGCAGGCGCGCTACGACTACGACTTCGCGGCGCTCGGCGTACCGGGGCTGACCAGTACGGTGCGCTACATCAGCGGCAACAATGTCGATACCGGCAAGGGCTTTGAAGGCAAGGATCGCGAGCGTGACCTGGACATCGGCTATGTGCTGCAGAGCGGCAGCCTCAAAGGTTTGGGCATTCGCGTGCGCAATGCGATGGCACGTTCAAACTACCGCAGTGATATCGACGAGAACCGCTTGATCCTCAGCTACACGTGGACCTTGCTATGAGCCACTGATCACAGGTCGCTGGTGCAATCACCGATGACGTCGTAGGTCACGCGGTGGGTCTGGCCCTGATGATCGACGTACACCATGGTTGCCGGGACAACCCCGCACGCGGTCGCGGTGTTCGACACAGAAACCACGCTGGCGATGTCCAGTGGCTGCGCCGGGTTGTACAGGACTGCGAGGGGTTCGTTGCCAGCGGCCATGGCCGAGGTGGCGATGACGGTCAGCAACAGGCTGATCAACGTTTTCATGTTGGCGTGCTCCGTGTCGGTTCTGATGTTTGAATTTTAGTCTTTGCCACCGATGGATAAAGGAGCGAACGCCGGATGCAGCCTTACATAAAACGTAACAGTCATCGCCCGAGGGGGGCTTATGGATGTGCTTAACAACTTGCGCGTGTTCATCCGGGTGGTGGATTGCGCCAGTTTCACCGGGGCTGCCGATACGCTGGATCTGTCGACCGCGCAGGTATCCCGATTGGTGGCGGATCTGGAGGAACATGTACAGGCGCGTCTGCTGCAACGCACCACGCGGCGCTTGGGCCTGACCGACGCCGGCGAGCGTTTCCTGCTGCGCAGCCGGCAAATCGTCGAGGCCATGGATGAGGCAACGGCCGAGGCCCGTGGCGCGCATATCAGTCCGGCCGGACGCCTGCGGGTGCACAGCATGAACGGCCTGGGTGTGCTGCTTACGCCGTTGATCGCCCGCTACAGCGAGCTATATCCCGATGTGGTGTTCGAGCTGACCTTGTCGCAGCGCAATCCCGATCCGCTGGAGGAGGGTCACGATGTGGTGATTTCGATAGCGCCCGAACTGGCCGACTCGCAAATGGTTGCGCAGGCCGTCGGGCAAATCTATAGCGTGCCCTGTGCCTCCCCGGACTATCTGCACCGTCGGGGCGTGCCGCAGCAGCCGCTGGCGCTGAGCGATCATCAATGCCTGCGCATGCTCGACCCGTTGTACAGCGATCAATGGCTTTTCCAGGACGAGCACGGCGAGCACGCCGTCAGCCCGGCCAAGACCTTTCAGTGCAATGTTGCCGAGTCGATGGTCAAGGCTTCGGAGGCGGGCATGGGCATCAGCCTGCTGCCGTTCTACACCGCGACGCGGCCCTTGAGCGACGGCACTTTGCTGCGCGTGTTACCTGCATGGCGCCTGCGCGAACGCAATGTGTATGCGCTGTATCCTTCGCGACGCTTTCTCGATGCCAAGGTGCGCACCTGGGTGGACTTTCTCAAGTCAGAGCTACCGAAGCTGTTTGCCGACCATGACGCGGTGATGAACGATCCGCGGCATTGGGCGTGAAGTCGAAGGGCAGGCGAGCGGCGGTGTAGACTGAGGGGCCGTTGTTCTTCGCCCAGGAGGCGCGCGTAGCCATGATCGGTGCAGAGTTGCTGTCATCGCAAACCCTTGCGGCCGGCTGGCTGATCTATGTGCCGGTGTTGATCTGGGCGATCTGTCGTGCACCGTGGGTTGAACTGTTTACCGACAGCCGTCGTCAGCATCTGCTGTTTGGAACGGTGTTTGCGCTGTTTCTGTTGTGGCTGGTGCGGCGCGACTTTGATACCGGCGTGTCGTACCACTTCATCGGCATGACAGCGGTGACGCTACTGCTGGACTGGCCGCTGGCGCTGCTCGGCGGGTTGGTTGCACAAACGGGGCTGGTGCTGCTCGGCCGACAGGATCTGGCGGCGGTCGGGGTCAATGGCGCGCTGTTGATTGCGCTGCCGGTGCTGGTCACCGAGTGTTGCGCGATTCTGGTGGAGCGTGCTCAGCCGCGAAATCCCTTTGTGTATATCTTCGTGTCCGGCTTCTTTGCGGCGGCGCTGTCGGCGTTGCTGTGCCTGCTGCTGGCGCTTTGGTTGTTATGGTTCGACGAGCGTTTTGCCATGCCGTACTGGCTGGAAGATTTTGTCGGATATCTGTGGCTGATCATTTTTCCCGAAGCGTTTATCAACGGCATGATCGTCAGTGCGCTGGTCGTGTTTTGTCCGGAGTGGCTCGAGACGTTCAACCGCACTCGCTACCTATCGGCTCCCTGGAAGGACGACGATCCCAAGTCCTGATCCACATCAAAACCTGGAATCGTCCATTCGATGGATCAGTGGCGCGGGTCGAAGTCGCCGCTGAACATCTCATCCTCGGCATCGGGGGGCACTGGAATCTTGTGTTCTTCGGACGCCCAGGCGCCCAGGTCGATCAGTTTGCAGCGATCGGAGCAGAATGGCCGGAATTTGCTCTCGGCGGTCCATTCCACGGGGGCGCCGCAGGTTGGGCATTCGACGGTTGTTGGTTGGCTCATGACTGGCCTCCACGCAAAGAAAGATAAAAGTGATGCAGGCGTTCGACCTCGCTGTGCAGCCAGGCAAGGTCGCGGTCATTGACCACGACGTCGTCGGCATGGCTCACGCGATCCTGACGGCTGGACTGGGCCTTGAGGATCGCCTGGACTTGCTGCTCGCTGGTCTGGTCACGTTGCAGGGTACGTTCGATCTGCAACTGTTCGGGCGCATCGATCACCAGCACCCGTTGGGTCATGGCGTATTGCCCGGACTCGATCAGCAGCGGTGAAACCAGAATCGCATAAGGCGATTTTGCCAGCGCCAGGTGATGAGCGATTTCCTCGCCGATCAGTGGATGCAGGAGGGCCTCCAGCCAGCGGCGTTCTTCAGGTACCTCGAAGATCAACTTGCGAAGCGCAGCGCGGTCCAGTTGTCCGTCGGTCTGCAACACACCGGGACCGAAGTGAGCGGCGATTTGTGCCAGTGCCGGGCGGCCAGGTTCAACTACCCAGCGAGCGGCATGATCGGCATCGACCACATGCACGCCCAGATCGATGAAGTGTTGGGCAGCCGCACTTTTACCGCTGCCGATGCCGCCGGTCAGGCCGAGAATCCAGGGTTTTTCCACAGGGGTATTCATTTCAAACCGACAAACTGCCAATAGAGGTCGGTTATTTGACCACCCCAGAGCAAGGCAATCCAGCCGGCAATGGCCAGATAGGGACCGAAAGGGATCGGCGTCGAGGTTTTTGCATTGCGCAAGCGCAGGGTTATCAGCCCGATAATGGCCCCTACCAGCGAGGACAGGAGGATGGTCAGCGGCAAAATCTGCCAGCCACCCCAGGCGCCCAGCATCGCCAGCAGCTTGAAATCACCGTGACCCATGCCGTCCTTGCCGGTGATCAGCTTGAACAGCCAGAACACCGACCACAGCACGCTGTAGCCGGCTATCGCCCCCCACAGCGCCTGGTGCAACGACACGAACAGGCCGAAGCTGTTGACGACCAACCCCAGCCACATCAATGGCAGCACCAGCACGTCCGGCAATATCTGATGTTCGGCGTCGATCAGGCTCATCGCCAGCAACCCCCAGCTCAGGACCAGCACCAGGCAGGCCGGCCAACCGAAGCCGAAGTGCCAGGCAACAAACGCCGACAACAGGCCGCAGGCCAATTCAGTCAACGGATAGCGCGGGCTGATCGCCGCCGCGCAGGCTGAACAACGACCGCGCAAAAACACATAACTGAGCAGCGGGATGTTTTCCCAGGCGCGGATCCGGTGACCGCAGTGCGGGCACTGGGAGTGGGGCAGCATCAGGTTGTAGGTCGGCAGTGGCGTTTCGCCGGGCAGCCCGAGGATGTCATGGGCCTGCTCACGCCAGTCGCGTTCGAGCATTTTCGGCAGGCGCCAGATCACGACATTGAGGAAACTGCCGACCAGCAGGCCGGTGATGCCTGCGAGAAGGACAAAGGCCAGCGGATAGTGAATCAGGATTTCATTCAAGGGCATGTCAGATCGCTGAGCCGAGTTGGAAGATGGGCAGGTACATCGCAACTACCAGGCCGCCGACGATAACACCCAGCACCACCATGATGAACGGCTCCATCAGGCTGGTGAGGCTATCGACCATGTTATCGACTTCGTCTTCGTAGAACCCCGCGACTTTGTCGAGCATAGCGTCCAGCGTACCGGACTCTTCGCCGATGGCGGTCATCTGTATCGCCATGTTCGGAAAGATACCGGACGTACGCATGGCGAAATTCAATTGCATGCCGGTCGAGACGTCCTGCCGGATGCGCAATACCGCACGCTTGAACACGATATTGCCGGTTGCGCCGGCCACCGATTCCAGTGCTTCCACCAGCGGCACGCCGGCAGCGAAAGTGGTCGACAGCGTGCGGGCAAATCGGGCTACGGCGGACTTGTACATCAACCTGCCCACCAGCGGCAGTTTCAAGAGCCAGGTGTCCATCCGGTCGCGAAAGGCCGGGGATGTCCTGGAGGCGTGGCGCACACCGAAGATCACCGCGATCAGCACGCCGAGAACCGCCCACCACCAGGCCTGCATGAATTGCGACAGGCCAATGACCATCACGGTGAAGGCCGGCAGTTCGGCGCCAAAGCCCTTGAACACCGACTCGAACTGCGGCACGACGTTGACTAGCAGAATCCCGGTGACAACCGCCGCGACGAACACCACCACCAGCGGATAGGTCATGGCTTTCTTGATCCTGGCCTTGAGGCTTTCGCTTTTTTCCTTGTAGGTCGCGACCCGCTCCAAAAGGGTGTCGAGGGCACCGGCCTGCTCGCCGGCATCCACCAGGTTGCAATACAGTTCATCGAAATACTGCGGCTTCTTGCGCAGGGAGGCAGCGAAGCTGTTGCCTGCCGCGACTTCCTGTTTCAGATCGTCCACCAGCTTGCGCATGGCCGGATTGTCGAAGCCCTCGCCGATGATGTCGAACGACTGCAACAACGGCACGCCAGCCTTCATCATTGTCGCCATTTGCCGGGTGAACAGGGCGATGTCCCGGGCCGTGATGCGCTTGCCCATGTTGAACAGCGAATGTTTTTTTTTGCGAACCTTGCCGGGACTGATGCCTTGCTTGCGCAGTTTCGCCTTGATCAGCGCCGGGTTTTGAGCGCTGAGCTCGCCGTTTACCTTTGTGCCTTTGCGGTCGATGCCTTCCCATGCATACACGCTGATTTTCGCTGCCTTGACCGCCATGTTCAGTCCTGGGTAATTCGGTTGAATTGCTCTTATAGCCTAGTCAAACGACAGAGCCAAACCAGTAAGGGTGAGGTGACAAAAAACGTCAGATAGTGCTGATCCTGATGGTAGGAAAGGGCTTTGCGGCTGCCACGGTCCCTGCCAACAGGGGCTTTTGGCCTTGGCACAGGCTGTGCTGCCATGGGGCAGATCATGAGCTTTCGACTCATGCATGGAGGCTGAATATGCACCAACAAAAAGGTTTTACCCTGATCGAGTTGCTTATCGTGGTGGCGATCATCGGGACCCTGGCAACACTGGGTCTGCCGATGTATTCCAAATACCAGACGCGGGCCAAAGTCACGGCAGCACTGGCCGAGCTGACTGCAATGAAGGTGCCGTTCGAGGATGTGATCAATCAGGGGGACACCCCGACAATTGCCAACGTGGCGCCCGCCGGCGCGACATCGACTAACAACTGCGCCCTGTCTGTGACGTCTCCAACGCCTGAAGGAGAGGGATCAATCGTTTGTACGTTGCGGAATGCCCCGGGGGTGGTCCTGGGCAAAACCGTCACCCTGACACGGGACGAAACCAAAGGCTGGTCGTGTAAAAGCACCGTCTCCCAGGATTACTTGCCTAAAGGGTGTTCCGGTTCTGCGTCATGAATCCCCGCCATCGCGTAATGCCGATCAGTTAAGCCACAACGCAATCCGTAGCAGCCGGACGCAGCCTTCGGCAGCTGCTACAAGGAAGGCGTAGCGGTACCGCCATTGCGGGTTTTTTTGTTTGTCGGCTGTTGTCAAAAGCTCAGAAATTCAGGGCGTTAGGAACTTTCCATAAACCCGCAACTTGCATGCAGCGTTTCTGCTTGTCGTGCATTTTGCATGATTCCGGGAATTGGATGATCTTGTAACGTATTGATTTTAAAGGTTTTATCTCTTCTTCAAAGTTGGCACAACGTTCGCAATATCCTTGGTAACCCTGCCGACAAGACACCCGGCAGACTTTCCAGAAAAACAGGAGTTACTCGTATGAAGAAGTTCGCTATCGCTGCCGCTACTGCTACCGCGCTGACCCTGACCATGGCAAACGCGGCATTCGCCCAGACTACTCAAGCCACCCAGGCTCCCATGACCCTGGCGGCGGGTGAAATGACCAAGGCTACAGAAGCTACTTCCGATACCTGGATCACCACCAAAGTCAAAGCCGACCTGATGACCGAAAAAGGCATTCCAGGTAGCGACATCAAGGTTGAAACCAACAAAGGCGTGGTATCGCTGTCGTCGACCACCGCCGTGACCGAAATGCAAAAAGACACGGCTGTGGCCATCACCAAGAAAATCAAGGGCGTCAAGGCGGTCTCCGCTGACGGCCTGAAAGCCGAGTAAGGCAAGACTTCTCGCCTGGACCGGGAGAAGGCGCGACAGACGGGCCGAGTCATACGTCTGTTGCAACCTGAGCGTTCATGCGAAGGGCCCCGCGCATTTTTGCCGGGGCCAAATCAATTGTGGGAGCGGGCTTGCTCGCGAAAGCGGTTTTTCATTCAACGTCTGTGTTGAATGTCAGTCCGCCTTCGCGAGCAAGCCCGCTCCCACATTGAGTCGTGGTTAATTAATTGCCGCGTTTACTGGTGATCTGCTTCAGCCGATTACCTTCGAACCGCAAGTATTGATACATCCCGCCATTGGGTCCGTAGGTCCATTCCTCGACCTGAAACTCCTCGCGCCGATCGGCACTGCGCTTGTAACCCAGCAAGTCGCGGCTGACCGGCTCGCCGCATTTCTGCAGGACTTCACTCGAGCGATCACCGACGCTGATCAATTGGCTGCCACAGCGCAGGGTATCGTCCGCCCAGGCCTGACTGGCGGATAGCACCAGAACCAGGCAAGCCAGCCGCCATATCATCACTCGGCATCCAGATGCATCGGCGTCACCACGCGGCCGTCACTTTGCGCCTCGCCCAGATTGGCATCGATGAAGTACACACGGTTATCTTCCAGCTGGGCCTTGTCGACCAGATAATCCTTGATGCTGCTGGCGCGTTCCTGGCCCAGTTGACGTAACAGCACGTCGCTGGAACTCCAGAACTTGATCACCTCGGCACGCATTTTCGCGGTGCGCTCTTCCTTGCCCAGGTCCTTCCATTCGGCAGGGGGCTGGGTTTTCAGGCGGGTGCGGTAGATGCCTTCGAGCAGCGGGCCTTTTTCCCCGTCCGGTACTTCCAGCAACGAAGCCTGGGCCGGGACCTTGTCGCCACGACGCTGGAGCATTTTGTAGTAGTTGTACTGGTATTCACGCTCCAGGCGTTGTTCGGCGATCAGCGGGCCATCGCTGCTCTGGGCGGCGGTGCCTTCGATTTCCAGGCGCAGGGCCGGGCGTTCCTTGAGCGCTTTTGACAGTTTGTCCAGGGCGCCTTCAGCGTCCTTGCCCAATTCACTGGAACCGGCTGCGAATGAAACGCTGCCCAGGTCTTCCGAGCCACCACCGTTGACCAGCCCGCCAATGAGTTTGAACGGCGCTGCCGCGGCTTTGACGATCAGGTTGCGCAGGGTCTGCCAGATAATCGGCATGACGCTGAACTGAGGGTTGTTCAGGTCGCCGCTGACCGGCAGTTCGATGGAGATCTTGCCGTCGACATCCTTGAGCAAGGCAATGGCCAGTTTCAACGGCAGGCTCACGGCATCCGGGCTGTCGACTTTTTCACCCAGTTGCAGTTGTTCGACCACCACTTTGTTCTCAGCTTTGAGCAGACCCTTGGTGACCTGGTAATGCAGGTCGAGATTGAGCCGGCCTTTGCGGATACGGTAGCCGGCGAACTTGCCGGAATAGGGCGTCAGCGTGGTCAGTTCCACACGTTTGAAGCTGGTGGCGATGTCGAGACTGGCCATCGGGTCGAACGGATTGACCGCGCCCTTGATGGTCACCGGCGCGTAGCGGTCGACCTTGCCCTTGACGTCGACACTGGCCGGTTTCGGCTGGCGGCTGTCGATGGTGCCAATTTGCCCGTTGAGCTGCTGGATGGCGGTGGCGAAATTCGGCGTCAGGCTGAAGTCGGCGAAGTTGGCCGAGCCATCATTGATGAAAATGCCGCCGATGTGGATGCCCAACGGCTTTTCGTTGCTGGCCGGTTTGCTCGCCGCCGGTTTTGCCCCGGAGTCCGCCGGTTGCGGAATCAGCAGGTCATCGATGTTGGTGGTGCGATCATCGTTGATCATGAAGCGCACATAGGGCTGGAACAGGTTGATCTTGTCGATCGACAGGCTGTCCCCATGCTGATAGTTCAGGCCTTCGACCACGACCTGTTGCCACTTGAGGAAGTCGCGGGTTTTCAGGGTGTCCAGGGTATGCAACTGATCGACCTGGGCGCGGCCGGTGACGCTGAAGGCCAAGGGCTCGGTGCTTTTCAGGTCGACCGCCAGATCGCTGCCGAGCATGCCGCTGCGCAGTTCCAGGCGAATGAACGGCGTGATGTAGGACTGGGCAACCCGCAGGTCGATGTCCTTGGTCTGCACCTTCAGCCTGGCGCTGACCGGCGCCAGGTTGACCTCGCCGTCGGCCAGGATCTTGCCTTGCTTGCCCACGCCGGTATCGAGCTTGAGGGTAAAGGGTGAACCGTTGAGGCTGTCGAAGTTCTGCAGGTCAAGGTTCAGCGGGCCCAGTTCCAGGGCGACGGCGGGTTGGGCCTTGCGGTCGGCCAGATGCACCTGGTAGTCGCGCAACTGCACATCCTTGAGCAGCACCTGCCAGGGTTTGCCTGGTGCGGCCGGCTCAGGTTTCGGTGAGTCTGCCGCCGCCGGAGTGCTGGCCGGTTCTGCGTCCGCCTTGGCTTTGGCGGCGGCGGGTTTGGACGGCTGGCTGGCGAACAGTTTCTGCCAGTCGAGTTGGCCGTCTGATTCCAGCGCCGCCCAGGTTTCCAGTTTGTTGCTGCGGATCTTGCCGACCACCACTTGCTGCTTTGCCAGGTCCACGGTGGTTTCGCTGACGTCCAGGCGCTCAAGCTTCACCAGCGGCCGGCCATCCGGGGCCTTGATCGCGAAGGGGGCGATGTTGACCGCTACGTTGCTCAGTAGCAGTTCGGTTTCCTTGGCCAGACTGAATTTGTAATCGGTACTGATGCTCATGACGCCGTTTTCGAGGTCCAGGGGCACGGCATCGCGCACATAAGGCCAAAAGGCTTTCATCTTGCCATCGGTGATTTTCAGCTTACCTTCGGAGGCGATCGGGATCAGGCTGAAGTTGCCGGTCCAGTCGATCTGTCCGCCATTGGGGCCGACGGCCACCAAGGTCATGTCGGCACTGTCATCGGGCAGGGTGCTGAGGTTCTTCAGCTCGAAATCGAGTGTGTCGTAGATAAATTCGATGGGCTCGCTGGGCCGGGCATCTTCAAAGTGCACGGCGCCGCCGGCCAGTTTGATCCGCTCGATGCGCAGCGGAAACGGCTTGGCATCCGGGTCGGCCGGTGTGGGTTCGCTCGCTGGCAGCTTGAACAGCCCCAGCAGATTGAGTTGGCCGTCCTTGCTGAACAGGATTTCGGTCTTGGGCTTGTCCAGTTCGACATCGGACAGGTGCACCGCCTTGGTCCACAGGCTGTCGAATTGCAGATTGGCGTACAGGCGTTCGAAAGCGACCTGCTCCTTGCCGGGCTCGCCGATGTTCAAGCCCCAAAGGGTCAGTTCAAGGCTGAACGGATTGAACTCGATCCGCTGGATCGTGGCGGGTGTGGTGGCGTAGTTGGCCAGTTGCTGGTTGGCAACGCGCAACGCGACACCCGGTAAAATCAGAAAACCCAGCAAGCTGTAGAGGGCCAGAGCAGTCAACAAGGCGCCGATGGCGCGAATCAATCCTTTGTACATGTGCGGCTTCATCTGTCTGGATCGGAGTGCCTTGGAGTATGGCACGCGTTTCCGGTTCCCAAGTGATTGGCCTGATCAGGAAGTTTCAGATTTCTCCCACAGCGGTCAGAGCTGCAGGATCAGGGTTTTCAGCGGTGGTTGCTGATCCATCGACGGGAAGTCGGCGCCTGGCTTCATCACGCTCCACTCACGCACCGGCCGCCCGGCCTTCTCTGCGCAACGCAAGACCTGGTCGCGCCAGTCGTCCATGCTGACTTTCGCCAGGTTGTTGCAACAGATCAGCACGCCATTGTCGGCGGTGGTTAGCAGGGCCGGCTTGAGCAGGCTCTGGTAGTCACGCAGCAGGTCGACGGTGCCGAATGCGCTCTTGGCCCAGGCCGGTGGGTCCAGCAGTACCAAATCGTACTGACGCTGTTCCAGGCGCTGATAGCTCGGCAGTTTTTGCCCGCGGCGCTGGCTGATCGGCAGGCCGGCCAGTTGGCGAATGGCCGGGAAGTAGTCGGACTGGATAAATTCCATGGCCGGCAACTGCGGGTTGAGTTGGCCGTTCTCCCGGCCAACCGCCAGATTGCCTTCGGCGAAGTCCAGGTTGCAGACCTCGCGTGCGCCACCGGCGGCGGCACTGAGGCCGACACCACAGGTGTAGGCGAACAGGTTCAGCACGCTTTTGTTCTTGCTGTGATCCTTGACCCAGCCGCGGGTATTGCGCAGGTCGAGGAACAGCAGCGGGTCTTGTCCGGCGTGGCGACCCCGTACCCGATAGTTCAGGCCCCATTCATGGCCGACCAGGTCTTGCAGCGCGGCTTCGTCGGCGCGGTAGACGGTGTCTTCGCGATCGATACGCGAGTTGCCACGGGAACGGTCGTTGTAGACCAGCAGGGTGTCAAAACCCAGGTGTTGGTTGATCGCATCGTGCAGTTGCAGCAGCGCCTCGCGCTCCAGCGGCTGGTGGAAACTCTGTACCAGCAATTGCGGGCCGTAGCGATCGATGGTCAGGCCACCGGCACCTTCCTGGCTGCCGTGGAACAGGCGATAGCAATCGGTGCCTTGCTGGTGCAGTTCGGCGAGCAGGTCCTGGCGTTGATCGAGGGCGGCGCGCAGCGCCTGATTCAAGGAAGACATGCTGGGCGCCTTGCAGGAGAGAATTGGGCGCGGGAGTTTAACAGTTTTGGTGCGGGACCGAGGCGCGGCCTTCGCGAGCAAGCCCGCTCCCACATCGGATTTTCTGTGAACATAAAACTTGCATTCGACATAGATCCAATGTGGGAGCGGGCTTGCTCGCGAAGCTTTTGATCTTTGTTCTTTCTAAGTAATCCCCATCCGCCGCTTCGCCCGCTGCACCGATCCGTTACGCACCGCCCAGCGCAGCATCGGCGCGCTGCGATTGACGCTGGCGCGGATCAGCGTGCGTTGCAGCGGGCTCTGGCTGACGCCGAGCATATCGCTGGCCCAGTCAGGCAGCAGATCGATCCCGGCCTGCATCATCAATCCGCCGAAAGGCTTGGCCAGGCGGCTGGGGGAGGGCGCGTTCAACAACAGGCGCAGGACTTCGCGACTGCGTTCATCGCACAGCAACTGTGGACGCATGCGCTCAAGGTAGTCGGCAATTTCCTGTCGCGAACGGGGCACATTCCGGGCCCCGAGGCGTTCGGCGATCAGGGCAATTTCAGCGTAGTAGCGATCCTGGTCGACCGGGGACAGGTGCGGATTGCGATAGCGCAAATGCGCGGCCAGGAAGTTGCTGACTTCCGCCACGTGCACCCACGTCAGCAATTCGGGATCGCTGGCAGCGTAGGCGCGTCCATCCGGCGCCGTGCCTGTGATCTGCAAATGAATGGTGCGGACTTTTTCGATCAGCCAGTCGGCGTCCTGTCGAGAACCGAAGGTGGTGCCGGAGATGAACTGCCCGGTGCGGCGTAAACGGCCGAGCATGTCTTCACGAAAATTCGAATGGTCCCAAACCCCGGCCAATGCCAGAGGATGCAGGGCTTGCAGCATCAGGGCGCTGATGCCACCGATCAGCATGCTGCTGAAGTCGCCATGGACTTGCCAGCTCACCGAGTCTGGCCCGAACAGGCCGGGGTCGCCCTTGGGGTTTTCCAGGTCGAGTTTACCCAGGGACAAACCGCTCAGGCTCATGATCTGGGTTTCGATGCGGGTGCGGATGAATTCCATGACGACTCTGTAATTTTCTGTGGGAGCGAGCCGGCTCCGGGCGGCGTTCCGACGATGGACTTCAACGGTAACGCGTTTCTCCTGAATGTACGCGGCGCACTTGAGTTCATCGCGAGCAGGCTCGCTCCTGCAAAGGCCGGTACGTTATTGATTCAGGCGTTTATCGATCAGCCCTTGCACCACGCTCGGATCGGCCAGGGTCGAAGTATCACCCAGATTGTCCAGTTCATTGCAGGCAATCTTGCGCAGAATGCGCCGCATGATCTTGCCCGAGCGGGTTTTCGGCAAGGCCGGCGCCCACTGGATCAAGTCCGGTTTGGCGAAACTGCCGATTTCCTGGCTGACGAGGGCCAGCAGTTCTTTTTTCAACTCGTCGTTGGTTTCGACGCCGTTCATGGGCGTGACGAAGACATAGATGCCCTGGCCCTTGATGTCGTGTGGGTAACCGACCGCAGCGGCCTCGGCGATGCTCTCGTGCAGTACCAGGGCGCTTTCCACCTCGGCGGTGCCGATACGGTGGCCGGACACGTTGATCACATCGTCGATGCGCCCGGTGATCCAATAGTCGCCATCCTCATCGCGCCGCGCGCCATCGCCGGTGAAGTAGTAGCCGGGGTAGGGTTTGAAGTAGGTGTCGACCATGCGCTGCGGGTCGCGATAGACGCTGCGGATCTGCGCCGGCCAGCTGGACTTTATGACCAGTACGCCGCTGCCGGCGCCTTTGATTTCCTTGCCATGTTCGTCGAGCAACACCGGTTGCACACCGAACATCGGTTGCGTGGCGCAACCGGGCTTGATCCGCTGGGCGCTGACCAGCGGGCTGAGCATGATGCCGCCGGTTTCGGTCTGCCACCAGGTATCGACGATCGGGCAGCGCTCTTCGCCGACCTCATGGAAGTACCACTCCCACGCTTCCGGGTTGATCGGCTCGCCGACCGTACCGAGTAGTCTGACGCTGGCGCGGGATGTTTGCTTCAACGGTCCGGGGCCTTCGCGCATCAGTGCGCGCAGGGCTGTCGGGGCGGTGTAGAAAATGTTCACCTTGTGCTTGTCGATCACCTGCCAGAAACGCGAGGTACTCGGGTAGCTCGGCACGCCTTCGAAGATCAGCGTGGTCGCACCGTTGGCCAGCGGACCGTAGACGATGTAGCTGTGACCGGTGACCCAACCGATATCGGCGGTGCACCAGAAGACCTCGCCGTCGCGGTAGTCCAGCACGTACTTGAAGGTCATCGCTGCTTGCAGCAGGTAGCCACCGGTGGTGTGCAGCACGCCCTTGGGTTTGCCGGTGCTGCCGGAGGTGTAGAGGATGAACAGCGGGGCTTCGGCGTCCATCGGCTCGGGCGGGCAATCGGCGCTGGCATCGCGCAGGGCCTGCTGATACTGGATGTCCCGCCCTTCGACCCGGTTCACTTGTCCTTTACTGCGCTCGACCACCAGCACGGTGCTCACGTCCGGGCAGCTTTGCAGCGCCTTGTCGACGTTTTGCTTGAGTGGCACGACCTTGCCGCCACGCACGCCTTCGTCCGCGGTAATCACGGTGCGGCAGTCGGCGTCGAGAATACGGTCACGCAACGAATCCGGGGAGAAGCCGCCGAACACCACCGAGTGCACCGCGCCAATGCGGGTACAGGCAAGCATGGCGTAGGCCGCCTCGGGAATCATCGGCATGTAGATGCACACGCGGTCGCCTTTTTTCACGCCACGGCTTTTCAGCACGTTGGCCAGGCGGCAGACGTTTTCATGCAGTTTTTTGTAGGTAATGGTGGTGGAGTCGGCAGGGTCGTCGCCTTCCCAGATGATGGCGACCTGATCGCCGCGTTTTTCCAGGTGTCGGTCGATGCAGTTGTAGCTGACGTTCAATTGCGCACCGGCAAACCAGCTGGCTTCACCGGTTTTCAGGTTGTAGCGCTGGACGGTTTCCCAGGGCGCGATCCAGTCGAGAAAACGCGTGGCCTGTTCGGCCCAGAAGGTGCTGGGGTGTTCGACGGATTGGCGGTACAGGCGCTGATAGTCGTCTTGACTCAATTGTGCAGCCCGGCGGACGGCATCGGCTTTGGGGAACGTGCTGATATCGAACATGACGGTTCCTTATGCTTGTTTTGCGACAAGGATAAAGATGCGCCGAGAGGTCAATGGGTTCAAGTCGGATGCAAAACAACTGTGGGAGCGGGCTTGCTCGCGAAGAGGGCGGTACATTCAACATTCTGGTTGACTGAACCACCGTCTTCGCGAGCAAGCCCGCTCCCACATTGGATATTCATTGCCCACAGAGTTTGTGCTCAACACACACTTTGTGGGCTGGCTTCAAATCAACCGCGGTGACGACCACGGAAGTAATTGATCAGCCCTTGGGTCGAGGCGTCCTCGGCCGGGGTTTCTTCGCTGCCGACCAGGCGGTTGTAGACGCCTTTGCCCAGCTCTTTGCCCAGCTCCACGCCCCACTGGTCGAAGGCATTGATGCCCCAGATCACACTTTGCACAAAGACTTTGTGTTCGTACATTGCCACCAGAGCGCCGAGGCGACGCGGGCTGATGCGTTCGACCACCAGGGTGTTGCTCGGACGGTTGCCCGGGATCACCTTGTGCGGCGCGAGTTTGTGCACCTCTGCCTCACTCATGCCTTTGTCACGCAGCTCGGTTTCAGCCTCGGCAAGGGTCTTGCCGAGCATCAGCGCCTGGCTCTGCGACAGGCAGTTGGCGTACAGCCACTGGTGGTGGTCGGACACCGGGTTGAAGCTGACGATCGGCACGATGAAGTCGGCCGGGATCAGTTGGGTGCCCTGGTGCAGCAACTGGTGATAGGCGTGCTGACCGTTGCAGCCGACGCCACCCCAGATCACCGGTCCGGTGTCGGTTGAAACTGGTTTGCCGTCCTGGCGCACGCTCTTGCCGTTGGATTCCATATCCAGCTGTTGCAGGTGCTTGGTGATGTTACGCAGGTAGTGATCGTATGGCAGGATCGCGTGGCTTTGCGCGCCCCAGAAGTTGCCGTACCACACGCCGAGCAAGGCCAGCAGCACCGGCATGTTCTGTTCGAACGGTGCGCTCTGGAAGTGCTGGTCCATGGTGTAGGCACCGGACAGCAACTCCTTGAAGTTGGACATGCCGATGGCCAGGGCAATCGGCAAACCGATGGCCGACCACAGCGAGTAGCGCCCGCCAACCCAGTCCCACATCGGGAAGATGTTCTCTTCGCGGATGCCGAACGCTACCGCAGCGGCGTTGTTGCTCGATACCGCGATGAAGTGGCGATACAGCTCGGCTTCCGAACCACCCTGGGCCAGGTACCAGGCACGGGCGGCCTGGGCGTTTTTCAGCGTTTCGAGGGTGTTGAACGATTTCGACGAGACGATGAACAGCGTGGTCTCGGCGCGCAGCTTCATGGTCAGTTCGTGGAACTCGCTGCCGTCGATGTTCGCCAGGTAATGGCAACGCACGCCTTTCTGGGCGTAGGACAGTAAGGCTTCGGACACCAGCTCCGGGCCGAGGAAGGAGCCGCCGATGCCGATGTTGACCACGTCGGTGATCGGCTTCTCGGTGTAACCGCGCCACAAACCGTCGTGGATACGGCCGACGAGATCGGTGATCTGGTTCAGTACCTTGTGCACTTCCGGCATCACGTTGACGCCGTTGACCGACAGCTTGTCGCCAACCGGGCGGCGCAGGGCGGTATGCAAGGCTGGACGGCCTTCGGAAGAGTTGACGATTTCGCCGTCGAACAGCGACTTGATCGCGCCCTTGAGGTCGACTTCGTTGGCCAGGCCCACCAGCAGATTGCGGGTCTCGGCGTTGATCAGGTTCTTCGAGTAGTCGAGAAACAGGCCGCAACTGCTGAGGGTGAATTGGGTAAAACGCTGCGGATCGGCATTGAAGGCTTCGCGCATGCTGAAATCCTGCATGGCTTGGCGGTGTTCATTCAACGCTTGCCAGGCGGGCAGAGCGGTCACGTCATGAGGAGTGCGGTAATACGCCATCGCTGCGGGTTTCCTTTTTACTTGAACGGCCTTTAGAACACTAAAAATCCCGGGGCGCTATGGATGGGCGTTCCGGTCAACTGCGTCGACACGATTTCATGGCGCAGGGCGAATACAGTAAACCCCGCGCAATGATCTGTCTTGACTTTGTCTGACCTGCTTTCTGTACTTTTTTAACATCGAAATCAGGAACGGTCCGACAAACGGAAGAGACAGGACTCGGATCAGGCGACCTGAACCGGAATGGCGTTGCTGGTGTGGCTCAGTTCATTGCCCGGCGCCATGTAGAGCATGCGCGGCTTGAAGTTGAGCAGCTCGGCTTCGCTGTAATGGGCGTAAGCGCAGATGATCACGCGATCGCCAACCTTGGCCTTGTGCGCGGCGGCACCGTTGACCGAGATCATGCGTGAACCTTCTTCACCCCGGATGGCGTAGGTGGTGAAGCGCTCGCCGTTGTCGACGTTGTAGATCTGGATCTGTTCGTACTCATGGATGCCGGACAGGTCCAGCCATTCACCGTCGATGGCACAGGAGCCTTCGTAATCGAGTACAGCGTGGGTGACTTCGGCGCGATGCAGCTTGGCTTTGAGCATGATGGCGTGCATGAGTGTTTCCCAGGTCGGAATCGAACGGCGGGCAGTTTGCCCGAAGGCTTAAGAGGCAGCAATACAGTCTGTTTGGGCGCAGAAGCCCCACTGTGGGAGCGAGCTTGCTCGCGAAAGCGGTGGGTCAGTCAACATCTATGCTGAATAACAAACCGTATTCGCGAGCAAGCCCGCTCCCACATTTGTTTTGTGGTGTTCAGGCTGGGGTGTCGAGGTTCAGGTGCAGATTGTCGATCAACCGTGTCGTACCGAGGAACGCCGCCACCAGAATCACCAGGTCGCGATCCTGCGCCGTCGCCGGGCGCAGGGTCCGTGCATGGCGGATTTCCAGATAATCAGGACGCAGGCCAGCCGTTTCGAGCTGTTTGATCTGCGTGTCGATCAGCGCCGGGTAATCGCGTTCGCCCTGCTTGATCGCCTCACCGATCGCATTCAGCGTGCGGTAGACCACCGGTGCTACAGCACGTTGCTCTTCGCTGAGGAAACCGTTGCGCGACGACAGCGCCAGGCCATCGGTTGCGCGAACAGTGGGCTCGCCGATGATCTGGATCGGCATGTTCAGGTCATGTACCAGCGCGCGAATCACCGCCAGTTGCTGAAAGTCTTTCTCGCCGAAAATCGCCAAGTCCGGCTGGACCATGTTGAACAGCTTGCTGACCACCGTCGCCACGCCTTCGAAATGCCCCGGACGGCTGGCGCCGCACAGACCTTCGGACAATTGCGGGACACTGACGCGGGTCTGGCCGGCCATGCCATCGGGATACATCTCCTCGACGGTTGGCGCGAACAACAAATGACAACCGGCCTGGAGCAGTTTCTCCTGGTCGGCGGCGAGGGTGCGCGGGTACTTGTCGAGGTCTTCGCCAGCACCGAATTGCAGCGGATTGACGAAAACGCTCGCGACCACGAAGTCCGCCCGTTGGGAGGCTTTGGTCACCAGTGCAACGTGGCCGCTGTGCAGGTTGCCCATGGTCGGCACAAAGGCAATGCGCTTGCCTTCGCTACGGGCACGGGCCACGGCGGCCCGCAGTTCGCGTACGGTTTTTACGGTGTTCATGCAGAGAATCCGTGTTCGATCCCAGGGAAAGTCGCCGCCTTGACTTCAGTCACGTAGGCATTCAGTGCAGCTTCAATGCCGGTCTGGCCAGCCATGAAGTTTTTCACGAATTTTGGCACGCGGCCAGTAATGGACAGCCCCAGCATGTCGTGCAGAACCAGCACCTGGCCATCGGTGCGATTGCCGGCGCCAATGCCAATCACCGGAATCTTCACCGCCTGGGTGATTTCTTCTGCCAATTCACTGGGGACGCATTCGAGCAGCAACATGGCCGCGCCCGCCTGTTCCAGGGAAATCGCGTCGGCACGCATCTGCCGCGCCTGGTTTTCATTGCGACCCTGGACCTTGTAGCCACCAAGGATGTTCACCGATTGCGGCGTCAGGCCCATATGCGCGCATACTGGGACGCCGCGCTCGGCCAGCAGGCGAATCGAATCGGCCAGCCACAACGCCCCTTCAACCTTGACCATGTGCGCGCCGGCCTGCATCAACAGGGCGCTGTTGGTCATGGCTTGTTCGGTGGTGGCGTAGGCCATGAAAGGCAGGTCGGCGAGGATCAGGGCATCGCTGTTACCGCGTTTGACGGCGGCCACGTGATACGCCATTTCTGCGGTGGTGACAGGCAAGGTGCTGTCGTGGCCCTGCAAAACCATGCCGAGGGAGTCGCCCACCAGCAGCACTTCGACGCCGGCCTGATTGCAGGCATGGGCGAAGGTCGCGTCGTAGCAGGTCAGCATGGTGATCTTTTCACCTTTTTGCTTCAGACCTTGCAGGGTGGTCAGGGTGATGGCTGGCATGAAAAGTTCCTCATTCAGGCGCTGTGGAAACTACTGCGAGTAACGCGCGTGATTCTTCGTTAAATACAGGCGCACGTTCTTTTGTCGTGCTTTTAAGGCCTGGATTGCGCCCTTAAACGCCGTGTTGGCGGCAGCGGGACGCCTATAGTCGTGAGGAGAACGAGGGAAGTCAATTGCGTGTGTTACCGCATTGTTACGGGTGGGGTGTTACCGGGGTAACTGATGCGATTCAGCAGCAGATCTTGTGCTCGACACAAACCCAATGTGGGAGCGGGCTTGCTCGCGAAAGCGGTGTTTCAGCCAACATTGATTCTGGATGACACACCGCTTTCGCGAGCAAGCCCGCTCCCACAGGGGATTTCGGTCAATTTTGGGGCAGGCGTTCCAGGCCGACGAACGGGCATGCCTTGAGCAGTTCGGCCAAGGTCCGGCCATCGGCCAGTCGCAGGTCCGCAGGTGCCAATTCCGCGAGCGGATACAACACGAAGGCTCGCTCCTGCATGTGGTAATGGGGAACCTTGAGGCGCGGTTCGTCGATCAGGCGGTCACCGAACAGCAAAATGTCGAGATCCAGCGTTCGCGGTCCCCAGCGCTCAAGGCGCTCGCGACCCTGGCCGTTTTCGATGGCCTGCAAGGCATCGAGCAAGTCCAGCGCTGCCAGCGTGCTGTCGAGAGCGGCCACCGCATTGGTGTAGCGCGGTTGGCCAGGTAGCAGCGAGTCACTTTGATAAAACGCGGACACCCCGACCAGCTCCGATTGCGGCAACTGCGCCAGCGCCTCGACGGCACTGCGCAATTGTTCGGCGGGGTCAGCCAGATTGCTGCCCATGCCGATGTAGATGCGTTCCATGGATTACTCGCCCGTGGTGCTCGAAGCGCCAGCGGCGCGTTTGCGCTTGGAACCACCGCTGCGGCGACGCTTGCGCGGCGCGCCGGTGCCTTCGTCCTTGCCGCTGAGGTCGCGAATCATGTCACGGCGCTCACTGTCGTTGGCGTCCTGATAGTCCGTCCACCATTCGCCCAGGCCATCGGTCTGCTCGCCAGCGCTTTCGCGCAGCAGCAGGAAGTCGTAGCCGGCGCGGAAACGTGGATTGTCCAGCAGCAGATCGGCACGCTTGCCGCTGCGGCGCGGCAGGCGCTCCTGCATGTCCCAGATCTCGCGGATCGGCATGGTGAAGCGTTTCGGAATCGCAATCCGCTGGCACTGTTCGGCGATCAGTTCGTGCGCCGCTTCCTGCATCGCCGGAATCGGCGGCATGCCACGCTCCTGCAGGCGCAAGACGCGGGCTGGCAGGGCGGGCCAGAGCAGGGCTGCAAACAGGAACGCCGGGGTGACCGGTTTGTTCTGCTTGATCCGCAGGTCGGTATTGATCAGAGCTTCGCTGATCAGGGTGTGGGTGTACGTCGGGTTGTATTCCAGTGCTTCGGCGCTGGCCGGGAACAGTGGATCGAACAACTGCAAGTCGACCAGCATTTCAAACGTATCCGCGGCATGGCCGGAGAGGAACAGCTTGAGCACTTCTTCGAACAGGCGAGCCGACGGGATCTCGCGCAGCATTGGCGCCAGGTCGCGGATCGGCAGGGCACTGTGTTTTTCGATACCGAAGTTCAGCTTGGCAGCGAAACGCACGGCCCGCAGCATGCGTACCGGGTCTTCCTGGTAGCGTTGCTTCGGATCGCCGATCAGGCGGATCAGGTGATTGCGGATGTCGTGTACGCCGTTGGCGTAGTCGAGGATGCGTTCGCTGACCGGATCGTAATACAAGGCATTGATAGTGAAGTCGCGACGTTGCGCGTCTTCCTCCAGGGTGCCATAGACGTTATCGCGCAAGATGCGCCCGCTTTCGTTGCGGGAAGACTGGTTGCTGTCTTCCTCGTCTTCGTTTTGCGGGTGATTGGCGCGGAAGGTCGCAACTTCGATGATTTCGCGGCCGAAGTGGATGTGCACCAGTTTGAATCGGCGCCCAATGATCCGTGCGTTACGGAATTCGGCCCGCACCTGCTCGGGTGTGGCGCTGGTGGCAACGTCGAAATCTTTCGGTGTGATGCCCAGCAGCATGTCGCGCACGCAACCGCCAACCAGGTAAGCCTGATAACCGGCGCTCTGCAGGCGTTCAACGATATTCACCGCGTAACGGCTGAATTGCGCCTTTTGCAGCGAATGTTGGCCGCTGTTGAGCACTTCAGGCGTGCTGCGAATGTGTTGCGTAGGACGCTTGGGAGAACGGAATGACTGGAACAGCTTCTTCAGCATGGGATGCACTGTTTGAAGGAATGTTCGGCCATAACAGAAGAATGACCGCATGATGGGCGGGGATTCTAGCATTTAGTCGGGGGATGGTGTAGGAAGCTGCGCAAGCGCGTGAAGGACGTCTCTTAACGACATAAATGGCTGCCTGTAGCAGCTGTCGAGCAGCGCGAGGCGGCGTTCGGCGGCGAAGCCGTCGTGAAACCTGAATTTGCGGTGTGTCAGAAGGAACGAGTTGCCTGGATTTACGACGGCTTCGCCGCCGAACGCAGCCTCGCAGGCTCGGCAGCTGCTACATGCCAAACGCCAGAAACCACAAGGGGAGCCGAAGCTCCCCAAGAAGTAGTTGCATGCTCTATTTTTATTTTTGGTTTCGGGCTTCTTGTTTTTGTTGAGTGCCCTCGCCATGAAGCTTTCCTTCATGACCCTCCCAATCGGGAGCCAAGAGCAAACGGATTGCTTTGGTCGCTGAATTGCAGTGATCTTTCGATCCAACCAGTACAGGCTCTGTCTTAAGACAGTTTTTTGTTGTTCTCAGCCTGGTCGTGGGGCTAGCCCCAAATACAACGCCTCTCCAAAAGAATCAGTTAGCTGCGCCTCTCGCCGTCTTGTTTTTATTGTGCGTGAGTCGATTCGTCTTATTTTTATTGTTTTGTGCATTGCTTGTTATTGTTCTTGTACCAAACATATAGCAGGGTGCGTGCCAACTTTTTCAAAACCCAATAAAACAAGGGGTTAGGCCGATTGCCAGGTATTTCAAGGGCCAAAAAAAGCCGGGGCTTCGTTACCGTAAGCCCCGGCTTCTGTTACGTGAAAAAACTGAGGTAACAGTTTTTTCCACAAAGTCATGTGTTACCCGCACATGAGACAGGTGCGGTTCAGCTTTCGCTGGCCACCCCGGTCTTGCGACGCGGGATGCCCAGGCGCTGACGGCGCTCCCACAGGCATTTGCGGCTGACTCCGAGTTTGCGGGCCAGTTCGGTTTCGGTCATGTGGTCCTGATGCTCGAGGACGAAATGCTGGAAATAGTCTTCCAGGGAGAGGTCTTCGGTCGGTTCGTGGTTGTTGTTACTGGCACTGCCGTTGCCCTGTTGTGGGGGCAGGCCAATGAACTCATCGTCTTCCAGGTCGCCCAGCTCGATGTCGATGCCCAGCAGGTCGGCGGAAATTTCCGGGCTTTCGCACAGGATAACGGCGCGCTCGACGGCGTTTTCCAGTTCACGAACGTTGCCCGGCCAGGAGTAGTGGCGAATGGCTTGCTCGGCATCCGCGGCGAACTTCAGGTCGGTGCGGTTGATTCGCGCACTTTGCCGCGCCAGGAAGGCATTGGCGATTTCGTTGACGTCGGCACCGCGCTCGCGCAGGGCTGGCAGCTTCAGCGCGATAACGTGGAGGCGGTAATACAAGTCTTCCCGGAACTGGCCGATTTTCGCCAGGCTCTTGAGGTCGCGGTGAGTCGCGGCGATCAGGCGCACATCGACTTTTTGCGACTGCACCGAGCCCACCCGGCGAATTTCACCTTCCTGCAATACGCGCAGCAAGCGAGCCTGGGCTTCCAGCGGCAGTTCACCGATTTCGTCGAGGAACAAGGTGCCGCCGTCCGCCGCTTCTACCAGGCCGGCGCGCCCGGCGCTGGCGCCAGTGAATGCGCCTTTCTCGTGGCCGAACAATTCGGATTCGATCAGGCTTTCCGGAATAGCCGCGCAGTTCACCGAAATCATCGGCGCCTTGGCGCGTTTGGACAGGTTGTGCAGGGCGCGCGCCACCAACTCTTTACCGGTACCGGATTCGCCCTGGACCAGAACGTTGGAATCGGTCGGTGCCACTTTGCGGATCTTGCCGTACAGGTCCTGCATCGGCGGGCACGAGCCGATAATGCCGATTTCACCGTTGCTGTTGTCGGCACCGGATTTCGCCGAACCATTGGCGGCTTTGCCGGCAACGGCTTCACCGCCGGCCTGTACCGTTTGCCGGTCACGCAGGATTCGCGCGGCGGCTTGCAGCATTTCGTCGTGGTCGAACGGCTTGGCAATGTAATCGACAGCGCCCATTTTCATCGAGTCGACTGCCGAGCGCAGGCTCGCATAGCTGGTCATGATCAGCACTGGCGTGCCTTGGGCGAGCTTGATCAACTCCGTGCCAGGCGCGCCCGGCAGGCGCAGGTCACTGACGATCAGGTCGAACGAGGGAATGGTGAAGCGTTCTTGTGCTTCCTGCACTGAACCGGCTTCGCTGACCTGGTACTGGTTACGTTCCAGCAGGCGGCGCAAGGCGGAGCGGATAATGGTTTCGTCTTCGACGATCAAAATGTGCGGCATTGATTCGATACTCTCGACGGTCTCAGTTCACAGCGGACGTCGCTTCGACATGACGCGGCAAGGTAACCCTGATTCGGGTGCCGCGTTGGCTTTGAACATCAGCCGGGCTGTCGATGGTGATTTGTCCATAATGCTCTTCAACGATGGAATAGACCAGTGCAAGGCCCAGACCGGTGCCTTCGCCAGGGTCTTTGGTGGTGAAGAATGGTTCGAACAATCGGTCCATGATGCTCGACGGAATACCGCTGCCTTCGTCCTCCACGATCAGATCGACCGTGTGTTCGCCGGCTTCGCTCTTGACCCGTACCGCACTGCCGGGAGGCGAGGCGTCACGGGCGTTTGAGAGCAGGTTGATCAATACCTGGGCCAGCCGCTGCGGGTCGCCTTCGACCCAGTGTTCGGGGTCGCACAGGTTGTAGAACTGCACCTCGAAATTGCGCCGGTTCAGGGCCAGCAGGCCGATGGCATCCTGGGCCACTTCGGCCAGACAGACGGGCTCGTCGCTGTGCTGATGGCTGCCGGCATGGGCAAAGCTCATCAGCGACTGGACAATGCGTGATACGCGTTTGGTTTGCTCGAGGATCTGCCCGCTGATTTCCTTCAGCTCACCGTCTTCTTCACGTTCTTCGCGCAGGTTCTGCGCCAGGCACGCGATACCGGTGATCGGATTGCCGATTTCATGGGCCACGCCAGCCGCCAGTCGACCGATGCTCGCCAGGCGCTCGGAATGCACCAGTTTGTCCTCGAGCATCTGGGTTTCGGTCAAGTCTTCCACCAGCAACACCAGGCCACTGTTACCCGGTGCGAGCGGTTCGTCGATCGCCGCTTTGTGCAGGTTCAGCCAGCGAGTCTGGCCGTCGAGGGCCAGGTGCTGCTTGTGCAGGTGTTCGTCCGGCAGATTGATGAAACCTTGCAGCAACTCCTTCCATGGGTCGGCAATGGTGCTCAGGCGCGAACCGACCACACGCTGTGCGGCGATGCCGGTAAGCTCCTCCATGGCTTTGTTCCACATGAGGATTTCCTGATCCTTGGCCAGCGAGCACACGCCCATCGGCAATTCCTGCAGCGTCTGGCGGTGATAGCGGCGCAGGGCATCGAGTTCGGCGGCCAGGCCGGTCAGGCGCGAGTGGTAGTCCTCGAGGCGACTTTCGATGAAGTGGATGTCTTCGGTGACGTAGTTTTCGCCGCCAGCCTTGTACGGCAGGAAGGTTTCGACCATGTCCTGGGCCACGCTCGGCCCCATCAGGCCGGAGAGGTTGGCTTCGATGCGGTCACGCAAGCGACGCAGGGCATACGGCCGGCGTTCGTCGAATGGCAGATAAAGGTCGCGCAGGGCCTGTTCCACTTCTTTCTGTGCCGCTTTTGCACCCAATGGTTTTGCAAGCTGTGTGGCAAATTCCTGGGGCGAGGCGGCGTGCAGTTCGCGGCGCTGCGGGCGACGCACGTTGTCCACGGCACAGGCTTCGGCGGCGCTGGCCTCTTCGGTGCTGGCGTTGGTGAACAGCGAAATCAGGGTAAACATCAGCACGTTGGCTGCCAGCGAGGCAATCGCCGCCATGTGCCAACTGGTGTCGTCCAGCACGTAGATCATGTTCAGCAACGGAATGTAGAAACCTTGCAGGTTGCCGACCAGCGGCAACAGCATGGTCACCAGCCACACCAGAATTCCCGCCAGCAAGCCGGCGATGAAGCCGCGACGGTTGGCGGTCGGCCAATACAGGACCGACAGCACGCCCGGCAGGAACTGCAGCGTGGCGACGAACGCGACAATGCCGAGGTTGGCCAGGTCCTGTTCGGCACCGAGCATCAGGTAGAAGCCGTAGCCGGCCATGATGATCGCGACAATCAGCGCCCGGCGGGTCCACTTCAGCCAGCGGTAGATGTTGCCTTCGGCCGGAGGCTGATACAGCGGCAGCACCAGATGGTTCAAGGCCATCCCGGACAGCGCCAGCGTGGTGACGATGATCAGGCCACTGGCGGCGGATAGCCCGCCGACATACGCCAGTAATGCCAAAGCCTTGCTGTTGGCGGCGATGCCGATGCCCAGGGTGAAGTATTCCGGATTGGTGGTAGCACCCAGTTTCAGGCCGGCCCAGAGAATCAGCGGCACCGCCAGGCTCATCAGCAGCAGGAACAGCGGCAAGCCCCAGCTCGCACTGACCAGCGAGCGCGGGTTGAGGTTTTCAGTAAAGGTCATGTGATACATGTGCGGCATCACGATCGCCGAGGCGAAGAACACCAGCAACAGCGTACGCCACGGGCCTTCCTGCAAAGGCGTGTGCAGGGCAGCGAGCGCGGTCTGGTTTTGCAGCAGCCAAAGCTCAAGCTGTTGCGGGCCATCGAACACGCCGTAAAGCGCATACAGCCCGACACCGCCGAGGGCGATCAGCTTGATTACCGATTCGAAGGCAATCGCGAACACCAGGCCTTCATGCTTTTCGCGGGTGGCGATGTGGCGGGAGCCGAAGAAAATCGTGAACAGCGTAATCAATGCGCAGAAGCTCAGGGCCACGCGGTGCTGGACCGGCTCGCGGGTGAGGATGCCGATGGAGTCGGCGACCGCCTGAATCTGCAAGGCCAGCAACGGCAATACGCCGACCAGCATGAAAATCGTGGTCAGCGCACCGGCCCAGGTGCTGCGAAAGCGGAAGGCAAACAGGTCCGCCAACGACGACAGTTGATAGGTGCGGGTGATCTTCAGTATCGGATAAAGCAGCACCGGCGCCAGCAGAAAGGCCCCGGAGACACCCAGGTAGCTGGACAGAAAGCCATAGCCGTACTGATAGGCCAGGCCCACGGTGCCGTAAAACGCCCAGGCGCTGGCGTAGACGCCCAGTGACAGGGTGTAAGTCAGCGGGTGGCGAATGATCGCCCGGGGGATCATGCCCCGTTCACTGATCCAGGCCACACCGAACAGCACCGCCAGGTACGCGGCGCTGATCAGGATCATCTGGGTCAGGCTAAAGCTCATCGGCATCTTTTTGACTCTGCAGGATGAAGGTCACGACGATCAGAATCAGCCAGAGCAGATAAGGGCGATACCAGGCGCCAGTGGCGTCGATCCACCAATCCATGATGGCTGGGGAAAACAGGTAAATCCCCACTACCAAAAGCAGGACCAAGCGATAGATGTACATCCCGGCCTCTCTTTTTTATGCACGTGCCCGAAAACGTGCGGCGATGGTAACGGATGGGCGCGCCACTGCAAGTGCGATCACAACAGCTGTGCCTCGGGCAGGCTCAGTGTGCGCGGGATCAACGAGGCATCCCAGTGGGCAATGCCCCAATTCAGCACTTCCCGTGGCGTGGCATCAATCAGTTCGGTTCCCGGGTTCTGTCCCAGTGCGCGTAGCGCCCGCAATAACAGCGGCGTTGCCTGATCCTCGGTCAGCGGCGGCGAACGGTAGGATTTACCGAGTTTGTTGCCATCTGGCTGGGTAATCAGCGGGATATGCAGATAACGCGGTTGAGGCAGGCCGAGCAGTTCCTGCAGGTAGAGCTGGCGGGGCGTGGAGTCCAGCAGGTCGGCACCGCGAACGATGTCGGTGATGCCCTGCCAGGCATCGTCCAGGACCACGGCCAATTGATAGGCATAGAGCCCGTCGCGGCGGCGGATCACGAAATCGCCGACTTCCCGGCCCAGATGTTGGCGGTACTCGCCCTGCACCCGGTCGATGAAATGGTATTCCAGTTCCGGCACGCGCAGGCGGATGGCAGCATTGTCAGTGCCATGACCGGCATTGCGGCACAGGCCCGGGTAAATGCCGTGATACGGCTCCAGCTGTTTGCGTGAGCAAGTGCAGGCGTAGGCCAGGCCGTGATTGAACAGGCGATCGAGTACCTCGGCGTAGGCATCGTGCCGCTCGCTTTGGCGAACCAGGTCGCCATCCCACTCGAAACCGTAGCTTTCCAGTGCCTTGAGAATGGCCATCTGGGCGCCGGGTTCCTCGCGGGGCGGGTCAAGGTCCTCCATGCGCATCAGCCAGCGTCCGCCCACCGAGCGCGCATCAAGGTAGGAGGCTAGCGCTGCGACCAGTGAACCGAAATGCAGGTGGCCACTGGGCGTGGGGGCGAAGCGACCGATGTAAGTGGGGGAGGCGATGGCAGTCATGGGGGCAATATTACGTTGTCCTGGCTTGCGCAAATCACCTGTGGGAGCGGGCTTGCTCGCGAAAGCGGTAGGTCGGGCGGCATTAATGTTGAAGCTGATGGCCCCTTCGCGAGCGAGCCCGCTCCCACAGGTTTGCTGCTGAGGAGAATTTTAGAAACAAAAACGGAGCGTTCGCACGCTCCGTTCTTCGTTCAAGTCGCCATTACTTGCCGACTTGCTTTTCCTTGATTTCCGCCAGGGTCTTGCAGTCGATGCACAGGTCGGCGGTAGGGCGCGCTTCGAGGCGCTTGACGCCGATCTCGATGCCGCAGGACTCGCACCAGCCGTACTCTTCGTCTTCGATCAGTTGAAGTGTCTTGTCGATCTTCTTGATCAACTTGCGTTCACGATCGCGGGCACGCAGTTCGAGGGCGAATTCCTCTTCCTGGCTGGCACGGTCTGCCGGATCAGGAAAGTTGGCCGCTTCGTCCTTCATGTGGTCCACGGTCTTGTCGACACCTTCCATCAGCTCTTTTTTCCACTGATTCAGAACCTTGGTGAAGTGCTTGCGCATGGGCTCGCCCATGTACTCTTCGCCGGCTTTCTGAACATAGGGCTCGAAGCCGCTGATCGTCTGGTTTTGCTGCTTTGCTTGGGTGGACATGAAATAGACCGCCTCTACTCTTGTAATCCATCTGCGCAGGATTGCTCCATCACCGGCACCTGCCGGCCCTGCGGCTGCAAGCGGGCGAACTTACCAGATCAACTCGGGCCGCGCTACTCCCGGATGTCGAGCTCGCGGCACAGGGTGCTTGCCAATGATGACAAACTGTTGTCTGGTAGCTCTGGAGCCTGCTCAATTATTGATTTTAGTCAAACCTTGCGCTCGCGCTTGAGTCGTTTGTGACTGGGGTTACAAGGCCTCTGACCGCTTTAGGTTCTCGCTCGTTCCTGCGCTTGGGTAGAATCGTTTTTTTTTCCGTTGAAGGAAGGCCAATGGCTCAGTCCTACAGTGCCCGCAGTCGCGCGATCGAACCTTTCCATGTCATGGCGCTGTTGGCGCGGGCCAACGAATTGCAGGCGGCCGGCCATGACGTGATCCACCTGGAAATCGGTGAGCCGGACTTCACCACCGCCGAACCGATCATCCAGGCCGGCCAGGCTGCTCTGGCGGCAGGGCGGACCCGTTACACCGCCGCACGCGGCATTCCAGAGCTGCGTGAGGCCATTTCGGGCTTTTACCAGCAACGTTATGGTTTGAACATCGACCCGCGGCGGATCCTCATCACACCCGGCGGGTCCGGAGCGCTGCTGCTGGCCAGCGCTTTGCTGGTAGACCCCGGTAAACACTGGCTGCTGGCGGACCCTGGCTACCCCTGTAACCGGCACTTCCTGCGATTGGTCGAAGGTGCGGCGCAACTGGTGCCAGTCGGTCCGGATGTGCGTTATCAGTTGACACCTGGCCTGATCGAACGTCATTGGGACCATGACAGCGTCGGTGCATTGGTGGCGTCGCCAGCCAATCCGACCGGCACGATCCTGACCCGCGACGAGTTGGCGAAGCTGTCTGTCGCGATCAAGGAGCGCCACGGCCATCTGGTGGTCGACGAGATTTATCACGGCCTGACCTATGGCACCGATGCGGCCAGTGTGCTGGAAGTTGACGACAGTGCATTCGTTCTGAATAGTTTTTCGAAGTATTTCGGGATGACCGGTTGGCGACTCGGATGGCTGGTGGCCCCCGACGCTGCCGTCGGAGAGCTGGAAAAACTCGCCCAGAATCTCTACATCAGTGCTCCGAGCATGGCGCAGCACGCTGCGCTGGCCTGTTTCGAGCCGGCAACCATCAGCATTCTCGAAGAGCGTCGCGCCGAGTTTGGCCGGCGTCGGGATTACCTGCTGCCGGCCTTGCGTGAAATGGGTTTTGGCATTGCCGTGGAGCCGGAAGGGGCGTTCTACTTGTACGCCGATATCAGCAAGTTCGGCGGCGATGCCTTCGCGTTCTGTAAACATTTTCTCGAAACCGAACATGTGGCGTTCACCCCAGGGCTGGATTTCGGGCGTTATCAGGCCGGGCATCACGTGCGCTTCGCCTATACGCAAAATCTTCAGCGGTTGCAGGAGGCGGTCGAGCGCATCGCTCGTGGATTGCGGAGCTGGCAAGGCTGATGCGTTTTCATCCTCCCCTCGAAGAGGGTCGCCTGATCCGTCGTTACAAGCGTTTTCTCGCCGACATCGAAACCGTTGACGGCGAGTTGCTGACCATTCACTGCCCGAACACGGGCTCGATGCTCAATTGTCAGGTCGAGGGCGGGCAGGTCTGGTTCAGCCGCTCCAACGACCCGAAACGCAAGTTGCCTGGCACTTGGGAGATTGGTGAAACCCCGCAAGGGCGGCTGTTTTGCGTGAACACTGCCCGCGCCAATGGTTTGATCGAAGAGGCGCTGCGAGCGGGCGTCATCACAGAACTGAACGGCTTTACCGGGCTCAAGCGCGAAGTGGCTTACGGTCAGGAAAACAGTCGCATCGATTTCCGCCTCGATTATCCCGACGGGCCGGCCTACATCGAAGTCAAAAGCGTGACCCTGGGTTTCGACGGTACGGCGGTGGCGGCGTTTCCCGATGCGGTCACCCAGCGTGGCGCCAAGCATCTGCGGGAGCTGGCCCATCTGGCCAGGGACGGTATTCGCGCGGTGCAGCTGTACTGTGTCTGCCTGACCGATATCGAGGCCGTGCGCCCGGCGCAGGAAATCGATGCGGCTTATGCGCAAGCCTTGCGTGAAGCTGTGGCCTGTGGGGTTGAGGTATTGGCTTACGGTGTGCGGTTGAGCCACGAAGAAATGCGGGTCGACCGGCGTCTGGACGTGTTACCGGGTGGCTAAAGGCTGATCCAGATCCCTTGTTCATCCTCGCGACAGCTCACGCCGGTCAAGGCTTGCCCCGCGCAGGGGCCGGCGACGCATTCACCGTCTTCGATCAGAAACAGTGCGCCATGGGTGGCGCACTGGATCAGGCTGTTGCTGGGGTCGAGAAACTGGTCGGGATGCCACTCCAGGCCGACGCCCCGGTGCGGACAGCGATTGATATAGACATAAACCTGTCCACTACGGCGCACCGCAAAAAACTTTTGGCCATCAATGTCGAACCCGCGACTGCTGTCATTGGCCAGTTCGGCACCTGCGCAAAGCAACTTCATGTCTATCCTCGGTCCTGCGGCTCGTGACCGGACATGTCCGAGCTTAAGTATTGAATGCTATCAAATGGCTGACTTGCCCGTGGAATCCTTGGAAGGAAGCTACGCCTGACCCTGTCGGTACTTTTCAACAGGCAAAAAAAGACCCGGCAAGAGCCGGGTCAAATAACCGTGATTAGCCTGATGAGGAGATAATCCGAGAGTCCGAACCAAGGGCTTTTCAGAATATCGACCAGTCTCGCGACCAGTTGTGATAATCATATCGATTCTCATTACCAAGTCAACCGCTGTTTTTTGATTTCTTTGCGATTCGTCGAATTTACTTCTACAGGCCCTGTAATCATTGAGTTTCCGGTTGAAAAGCTTCAGAAATATTTACCGGATCAGTTCTTGTGGCGTGAAGAGATAGCTTCCAGTTGTTTGTTCAACGCTTCCTTGCGCTCGGCAGGAATGTCATTCCAGTGAACGTCCATCAGGGCACCTTCAATTGCGTACAACAACACCTTGGACGCCCGAAAACCGCGCGTGCGCACGGCCCGATAAGCATCCACCGCCCCGAGGCGACGCAAGTCCGACGCGCTATGGATGCCCACGGCATGCAGCCATTGCGCTGACGTCTTGCCAAGATTCTTCAGGTGTTGCAGTTCATCATTCATCAAGCCTCCTTGCGATGGCCGAATGGAGAGCGTGGGCAATCTTCTGAGGAGTGTAGCCATCAGTAGGAAACGCGTGATTGTTTGCTGGTTTTCGGCGCAAATGCTTCTAAGAGGCGAGTATTGGCAGAGTGTGAAAAATCCGCGAACACGGAAGGAAAAGGCGGGGAATGATCATGAATTACGGGTGAGCATCCCCGTAGTCCAGCGCTGCGAGGGGCGCTGGACGTATCAGTCCGCGACGTTGATCAGCGGGTGCGATAGCGCAAACGTGTGCCGAAGTTCATCGACATCAGGATTTCGTCGGCACTGAGCTCCACTGGAAAGTAGGCGCCGGAGATTTGCGCATGGGCCAGGCTCGCGCCTTCCAGGTTCGCTTTGCTGAAGTCGATGCCGCGCAAGTCGGCGGAACGGAAGTAAGCGTTGCTGAAATCCACACCGTCGGCATTCAACTCGCGCAGGTCCAGCCCCCGGAAGTCTCCACCCGCCATGTCGATGGGGCCATCCTTGGGGCGCTCACTGTTGAAGCCTCTGATGTCGTCTTTGTGCAGCAGGGCATAAAGCGGTGTGTCGAGAAGTTTCGGCTGGCTCATGTCGCATCACCTGATGGTTTTATGACGCCAGTATAGTGCCACTATTTGACAGTCGTGAAGCCAGCGCGGGCCTCACGACTGAAATAGTTTCTTACAGACCCGGAAGACGCTGGCGAATTTGCGCGACAACGGTATCGAGCGTCCCGCTTTCATTGGTCTGGACGCGCTTGCTGCAGAGGATTTCTGCGGGGGTCAGCGCTTCACGGCTGGCTTGTTGGGCTGCGATAACGGCCAGGGTGGCATCGGACGGGTCCTTTTTGTCTGCCTGGCGCAAGGCCAGCCAGCTTTCGATCACGGCCTGTGGCGCATTGCAGTCGAGGATCAGGAACGGTGCGCCCGTGGCCTCGGCAACCTTCGCAGCACTGTCGCGCTGATCACGCTTGAGGTAAGTGGCGTCGACCACCACCGGGAAACCCGCGCGCAGAATGACGTCGGCGATTTCGTGTAGACGGGCATAGGTGGCGGTGCTGGCGTCGGCACTGTAGATGCCGGCCTGTACGTCATTCTCGACGGTTTGCTCGCCGAACAGGCGCTTGCGCTCGACATCGGAGCGCAGGCGAATCGCGCCCAGGGCTTCGACCAAACGCATGGCGACATGGCTCTTGCCGACAGCGGAAACACCGTGGGTAATGGCCATGAAGCGCGAAGGAATAGTGCTGTAGCTTTCCGCCAGGTTGGCGTAGTTGCGGTACTGGCGCAGGGTCGTGGCGCGCTGCACCGCAGTCGCTTCTGCCGGCATGCTGAACAGGGCGACCTTGGCGCGAACCAGTGCGCGGTAAGCTTTATAGAAATTCAGCAGTTCGAGACCGCGATAGTCGCCGGTCAGCTCCAGGTACTGGCTGATGAAACGCCGCGCCAGGCACTTCAGTCCGCGATCTTCCAGGTCCATCGCCAGGAAGCCGGTGTCGGCATAAACGTCGGTAAAGCGAAACGGTTCGTTGAACTCGATGCAGTCGAAGATCACGACCTTGCCGTCGATCACGGTGGCGTTGCCCAGGTGGATATCACCATGGCATTCACGAATGAAACCTTCGGCCTTGCGCTGGGCGAACAGCGGTTTGAGGCGCTCGAAGCTGCTTTCGGCCCAGGCTTGCAGGGCGTCGAGTTGCAACAGGTCAACTTTATCGCTGAGGAACGGACGGATCTGTTCGAAGTTCTGCCGCACCGGTGCCATGACGCTGTCCGGTGTGCCTGCTTCGTGTCCGGCCGGCACTTTTGGTGCGCTGAGGTGGAAGCGAGCGATTTGCTCAGCCATCTCGTCGATGTGCGCGGTAGTCAGTTCGCCATTGGCTTGAAGGGTGCTCAGTAATCCGTTTTGCGGGAACTGGCGCATTTTCAGTACATATTCGATGGCCGGGCCTTCGCCACCCAATTGCGGAGCCTCGGCGCTGCCGGTGACGGGCAGCACTTCCAGGTACAAATCGTCGGTCAGGCGCTGGTTCAGGCGCAGCTCTTCAGCGCAAAAATGTTCGCGAGCCTCAAGGCCGGTAAAGTCGAGAAAACCGAAGTTGACCGGTTTCTTCACTTTATAAGCGAAGGGGCCGGTGAGAATGACCCAGGAGATATGGGTTTCGATGACCTGGAATCCTTCTACCGGGTGCGGGTAGAGGGCAGGGTTTTGCAGGGCAGCGATCAAGGTCTGGCTCACAGGCGATCCTTCAGAGTCTGGAAAATCAAGGCCGTCATTATGGCTGCAAGTCCGCTTGACGCAAACCTCGGAGCGCTCCTGTTGAGTATGAATAAAGTGCGTATAATCCGCCGCCATGACTCGTACTCGAACTCCCCGTACCCCAAAAAAACCACCCTCCAGGGGCCTGCGCCCGTGGCTGGGCTGGGCCATTAAACTCAGTCTGGTTGGCCTGGTAGTGCTGGCCGGATTCGCCGTTTACCTTGATGCAATCGTCCAGGAGAAGTTCTCCGGCAAGCGCTGGACGATTCCGGCCAAGGTTTACGCACGTCCGCTCGAGCTGTTCGTCGGACAAAAGCTGAGCCGGGATGATTTCCTGACCGAGCTCGATGCCCTGGGTTATCGCCGTGAAAGCGTGGCCAACGGTCCGGGCGCGGCGTCGGTCAACGGCAATACCGTTGACCTGAACACCCGTGGCTTCCAGTTCTATGAAGGCATGGAGCAGGCACAACCGGTGCGGGTGCGCTTCTCCGGCGATTACGTGGCCGAGTTGTCGGGCGCAAAAGGTTCGAAACTTTCGGTGGTGCGCCTGGAGCCGCTGCTGATCGGCGGTCTGTACCCGAAAAACCTCGAGGACCGGATCCTGATCAAGATCGATCAGGTGCCGCCGTATTTGCTCGACACCCTGGTGGCGGTCGAGGATCGCGATTTTTACCATCACTTTGGTGTTTCGCCGAAGTCGATCGCCCGGGCGATCTGGGTCAATGGCTCGTCCGGGCGCATGCGCCAGGGCGGCAGTACCCTGACTCAGCAGTTGGTCAAGAACTTCTATCTGACCAACGAGCGCAGCCTGAGCCGCAAGCTCACCGAAGCGATGATGGCGCTGCTGCTTGAACTGCATTACGACAAGCGCGAAATCCTTGAGGCTTACCTCAACGAAGTGTTTATCGGGCAGGACGGCCAGCGCGCGGTGCATGGTTTCGGTCTGGCCAGTCAGTTCTTCTTCAGCCAGCCGCTGGCCGAACTCAAGTTGCATCAGGTGGCGTTGCTGGTGGGCATGGTCAAGGGGCCATCCTCCTACAATCCGCGCCGTAATCCGGAGCGCGCCCTTGAGCGGCGTAACCTGGTACTCGATGTGCTGCAGGAGCAGGGCGTCGCGACTGCCGAGCAGGTTGAGGCGGCGAAGAAAATGCCGCTGGGCGTGACCAAGCGCGGCAGTCTGGCGGACAGCTCGTTCCCCGGCTTTCTGGATCTGGTCAAGCGTCAGTTGCGTGAAGACTATCGCGACGAAGACTTGACCGAGGAAGGGCTGCGGATCTTCACCAGTTTCGACCCGATCCTGCAGATGAAGGCTGAGGCCTCGGTCAACGACACCTTCAAGCGTCTGTCGGGGCGCAAGGGTTCCGATGACGTCGAAGCGGCAATGGTCGTGACCAATCCGGAGACCGGTGAAGTGCAGGCCATGATCGGCAGTCGCCAGGCCAGTTTTGCCGGGTTCAACCGGGCGCTGGATGCTGTGCGGCCGATTGGCTCGCTGATCAAGCCGGCGGTTTATCTGACGGCGCTGGAGAAGCCGAGCCAGTACACATTGACCAGTTGGCTGTCGGACGAGTCCTTCTCGGTCAAGGGCGCCGATGGTCAGGTCTGGAAACCGCAGAACTACGATCGTCGTTCTCACGGTACGGTCTTCCTCTATCAAGGTCTGGCGCATTCCTACAACCTGTCGACCGCGCGTCTCGGTTTGGCGGTCGGTGTGCCGAACGTCCTGAAAACGCTGGCGCGCCTGGGGGTGTCTCGTGAATTCCCGGCCTTCCCGTCGATGTTGCTCGGCGCTGGCGGGATGACGCCGATCGAAGTGGCGACCATGTACCAGACTCTCGCCAACGGCGGCTTCAATACGCCGATGCGCGGGATTCGTAGCGTGCTGACTGCCGAGGGCGAGCCGCTCAAGCGTTATCCGTTCCAGATTCAGCAGCGATTCGATCCGGCCTCCATTTACCTGATCCAGAGCGCCATGCAGCGTGTGATGCGTGAAGGTACCGGCAGCTCGGTTTACAACGTGTTGCCAAGGACCCTGACCCTGGCGGGTAAAACCGGTACCAGTAACGACTCGCGAGACAGTTGGTTTGCCGGTTTCAGTCAGGACTTGCTGGCGGTGGTCTGGCTGGGGCGCGATGACAACGGCAAGACGCCTTTTACCGGCGCCACCGGAGCCTTGCAGGTCTGGACCAGCTTCATGCGCAAGGCCGACCCGTTGCCGCTGGACATGCCGCAGCCGGATAATATTGTTCAGGCCTGGGTCGATTCCCGTACCGGGCAAGGTTCTGACGCCGGTTGCCCAGGTGCCGTGCAGATGCCGTATATTCGCGGCAGCGAACCGCCTCCCGGCGTCGCTTGCGGTGGTGAAAACCCTGCTGAGTCGGTGATGGATTGGGTCAAGGGCTGGATGAATTAAGCAAAGAGGGTTTCAAGTGAACAAGTGGTTGATTCCAGCGGTTGCCGCCGTAGCTTTGCTCAGCGGTTGCTCCACCGTACAACGTGGCTCGATCCCGGTCGTGGACTCCGGCACCGCCGTGTCCAACAGTGAGCGGATCTCGGCCAATGGCGGCTTCCGCCAGACGACCGTCAAGCGCCCTGCACAGGGACAGTCCCGGACACAGGCGATTCCGCAAGGTGACAGCGGTGTAGTGGTAATGGTGCCAGGCGCGGCAACGACTTCAACGCCGATCAGCACCACGCCGATAACCCCGGGTCCGATCACGCCGGGGCCGATTGACACGTCGCCGATTCAATCGACGCCGATCAATCAGGGCAGCTACAACATGCCGTCGTCGCCGAGCGGGATTCCATCGGCCAGTTCGGGCGGACTTTCTGCGGACGAGCAACTGGACGGCCCGGTATTGGCCTTGCTGACCACCGCTCAACAGCAACAGGCGAGCGGTGATCTCAATGGCGCCTCCTCCAGCCTCGAACGCGCCCAGCGCGTTGCCCCGCGTGAGCCGCAGGTGCTTTATCGCCTGGCGCAGGTGCGGATGGCTCAAGGCGATGCGGCGCAAGCCGAGCAGTTCGCTCGCCGTGGGTTGACCTTTGCCAATGGCCGTCCGGCCCTTCAGGCCAACTTGTGGGAACTGATTGGTCAGGCGCGTGAAAAACAGGGTGACTCCCAGGGCGCGGCATTGGCTCGTCAGAAGGCCAAGGTAACGGGGTGATGGACGCGCGTTTTCTAAAAATCGCCGATCAACTGTTGTTGATCGAGCGCGAGTTGCGGGTGCAAGGATGGTGGGATGAAGTCTCGCCATCCGCTGAAGCGCTTTCCAGTGTCGAGCCGTTTTCGGTCGATACACTGGATTTCGAGCAATGGCTGCAATGGATCTTCCTGCCACGCATGAAGATGATCCTTGAACAGGATTTGCCGCTACCCAACGCTTCGGGCATTCAGGACATGGCTGAAATGGTCTTTGCCGGACGCAATGTCCAGGGCAAGGACCGGCAGTTGCAAGTGTTGCTCAAACAGTTTGATCAGTTGATCACAGCGTCTCGCTGAGCCAGAAGCTGCCAGCGTCCGCTGGCAGTTGTTCACAATATCTCTTTATTTTGTCGGCCGCTGCAGGGGAAGTGCATGCGCGTGCCAATTTTTTGCCAAAAGTTGCGCAATCGAAGCTAACACAGGGCTGATTTACGGGTTTTTTCTTGCGTTCTCATGTGCTTAGTAGAATAAAGCACATAGACGACTTGACTTGCGAAGGACGAAACAGAAGAATCCAAAGTCCGCTGTACAGGGACTGCCAGAAGCAGACCCTCTCAGCAGATCATGAGGCGCATATCCGCGTCGACCTGTTACACCCGCAACGCGTTACCTCGCGCTGGGTGGGAAAGGCCCGCAACACTTGGGACGATCCCAATACTTGCTCAGTCAGTGCTGACGTAGTCGGCGACCACCGTCGCTCATGCTCTGCCGAGAAGTAAACCTATTAAGACCCGTCCCATTTTTCGTGGGCGGTATTCTGGCGTTTTAGAGGTGAGCAACGTGGAGCTTTTATCTGGCGGTGAGATGCTCGTCCGCTTTTTGCGCGACGAAGGCGTCAAATATATCTACGGGTACCCGGGTGGTGCTCTTCTTCATGTTTACGATGCCCTGTTCAAAGAACCGGAAGTGACCCACATCCTGGTTCGTCACGAACAAGCGGCTACCCATATGGCTGACGGCTACGCCCGTGCCACCGGTAAAGCCGGTGTGGTACTGGTGACTTCCGGGCCTGGCGCGACAAACGCCATCACCGGTATTGCCACGGCCTACATGGACTCCATTCCGATGGTGGTCATTTCCGGCCAGGTGCCGAGCACCATGGTCGGCACCGATGCGTTCCAGGAAACCGACATGATCGGTATCTCCCGACCGATCGTGAAGCACAGCTTCATGATCAAGCACGCGTCGGAAATCCCGGAAGTCATGAAGAAAGCCTTCTACCTGGCGCAATCCGGTCGTCCTGGTCCGGTCGTTGTCGATATCCCGAAAGACATGACCAACCCGGCCGAGAAGTTCGAATACGTCTTCCCGAAAAAAGCCAAGCTGCGTTCCTACAGCCCGGCTGTTCGCGGTCACTCCGGTCAAATCCGCAAGGCGGCAGAAATGCTCCTGGCGGCCAAGCGCCCTGTGTTGTACTCGGGCGGCGGCGTGATCCTTGGTGGCGGTTCCGCACCACTGACCGAACTGGCGAAGATGCTCAATCTGCCAGTGACCAATACCCTGATGGGCCTCGGTGGCTACCCTGGCACCGACCGTCAGTTCATCGGCATGCTCGGCATGCACGGCAGCTACACCGCCAACCTGGCGATGCACCATGCTGACGTGATCCTCGCTGTCGGCGCGCGTTTCGACGACCGTGTCATCAACGGTGCGTCGAAGTTCTGCCCGAACGCCAAGATCATTCACATCGACATCGACCCGGCTTCGATCTCCAAGACCATCAAGGCCGACGTGCCTATCGTTGGTCCGGTTGAGAGCGTCCTGACTGAAATGGTCGCGATCCTCAAGGAAATCGGCGAGACCCCGAACAAGGAGTCCGTTGCCAGCTGGTGGAAGCAGGTTGACGAGTGGCGCGGTGATCGCGGCCTGTTCCCGTATGACAAGGGCGACGGCAGCAAGATCAAGCCGCAAACAGTGATCGAAACCCTGTGCGAAGTGACCAAGGGCGACGCCTTTGTGACCTCCGACGTTGGTCAGCACCAAATGTTCGCCGCGCAGTACTACAAGTTCAACAAGCCGAATCGCTGGATCAACTCTGGTGGCCTCGGCACCATGGGCTTCGGTTTCCCTGCGGCCATGGGCATTCAGTTGAGCTTCCCGGATGCGGACGTCGCCTGTGTAACGGGCGAAGGCAGCATCCAGATGAACATTCAGGAACTGTCCACCTGCCTGCAATACGGTTTGCCGGTAAAAATCGTCATCCTGAACAACGGCGTGCTGGGCATGGTTCGGCAGTGGCAGGACATGAGCTATGGCAGCCGTCACTCGCACTCCTACATGGAGTCGTTGCCTGACTTCGTCAAGCTGGCTGAGGCCTATGGTCACGTCGGCGTACGCATCACTGAATCGAAAGATTTGAAGTCGAAGATGGAAGAGGCGTTCGCCATGAAAGATCGCCTGGTAGTGATCGATATTTCGGTCGATACCAGCGAGCACGTCTACCCGATGCAAATCAAAGACGGCTCCATGCGCGATATGTGGCTGAGCAAGACGGAGCGTACCTAATCATGCGGCACATTATTTCCTTGCTTCTGGAAAACGAACCTGGCGCTCTGTCTCGTGTGGTTGGTCTGTTCTCGCAGCGCAACTACAACATCGAAAGCCTGACCGTTGCGCCGACCGAAGACCCGACCTTGTCGCGTCTGACGCTGACCACAGTTGGCCACGATGAAATCATCGAGCAGATCACCAAGAACCTGAACAAGCTGATCGAAGTGGTAAAACTGGTCGACCTGTCGGAGAGTGCTCACATCGAGCGCGAACTGATGCTGGTCAAGGTCAAGGCCACCGGCGCCCAGCGCGCCGAGATCAAACGCACTACCGATATTTACCGTGGACAGATCGTCGATGTCAGCGCCAGCGTGTATACCGTTCAACTGACCGGTACCAGCGACAAGCTCGACAGCTTCATTCAGTCCATTGGCACCGCCTCGATTCTGGAAACCGTCCGTAGTGGCGTGACCGGCATTGCCCGCGGCGACAAAGTACTCAGCATCTAAACCAAATTAGCGAACGGCCTGAACGGCCTGATATAGGGGAAATTCATGAAAGTTTTCTACGATAAAGACTGCGACCTGTCGATCATCCAGGGCAAGAAAGTTGCCATCATCGGTTACGGTTCCCAGGGTCACGCTCAAGCGTGCAACCTGAAAGACTCCGGCGTTGACGTGACTGTTGGCCTGCGTAAAGGTTCGGCTACCGTTGCCAAGGCTGAAGCCCACGGCCTGAAAGTGACCGACGTTGCTTCCGCTGTCGCGGCTGCCGACCTGGTCATGATCCTGACCCCGGACGAATTCCAGTCCTCCCTGTACAAGAACGAAATCGAGCCAAACATCAAGAAAGGCGCCACCCTGGCCTTCTCCCACGGCTTCGCGATCCACTACAACCAGGTTGTGCCGCGCGCAGACCTCGACGTGATCATGATCGCGCCGAAGGCCCCAGGCCACACCGTACGTTCCGAGTTCGTGAAGGGCGGCGGTATCCCTGACCTGATCGCTATCTATCAGGACGCCTCGGGCAACGCCAAGAACGTCGCTCTGTCCTACGCGGCCGGCGTTGGCGGCGGTCGTACCGGCATCATCGAAACCACCTTCAAGGACGAGACTGAAACCGACCTGTTCGGCGAGCAAGCCGTTCTGTGCGGCGGTACCGTTGAACTGGTCAAAGCCGGTTTCGAAACTCTGGTCGAAGCTGGCTACGCGCCGGAAATGGCCTACTTCGAGTGCCTGCACGAACTGAAGTTGATCGTTGACCTCATGTACGAAGGCGGCATCGCCAACATGAACTACTCGATCTCCAACAACGCCGAATACGGCGAGTACGTGACCGGCCCGGAAGTCATCAACGCCGAATCCCGTCAGGCCATGCGCAACGCCCTGAAACGTATTCAGGACGGCGAATACGCCAAGATGTTCATCAGCGAAGGCGCTACCGGCTATCCTTCGATGACCGCCAAGCGTCGTAACAACGCCGCTCACGGTATCGAAATCATCGGCGAGCAACTGCGCTCCATGATGCCGTGGATCGGTGCCAACAAGATCGTCGACAAAGCCAAAAACTAAGTCACGCACTTGTACGAAAAAACGCGGCCCAGGCCGCGTTTTTCGTTTGGGAGGCCGGTTCTGGTATAAAGCTGCATCGTTTGCGGCCGAACCGTCGTCCCAGACACCTGTCCAAACTTTCCACCCCGTTGCAAGGTAATGTCCATGAGCGAACGCCCCGAAGAGCCAAACCAGGCTTCTGACGCCGAAAGCCTGCTGCCCATCGATGAACATGTCGAGGAAGGGCATGACGCTGAAGGTCGTAAAGTCCGGCATCGTGGTATCTATCTTCTGCCGAATCTGTTCACCACTGCGAACCTGTTCGCGGGGTTCTATTCCATCATCAACTCGATGAGTGCCCAGGCTGCCTTGAGCGCCGGCGACTCGGTCAATGCGAGCAAGTACTTTGCTTTTGCAGCCATCGCGATTTTCGTTGCCATGGTGCTCGATGGCCTCGATGGTCGCGTCGCTCGCATGACCAATACCCAGAGTGCCTTCGGCGCCGAATATGATTCGCTGTCGGACATGGTTGCCTTTGGCGTTGCGCCGGCATTGCTGGCCTTTGGTTGGGCCTTGGGTGACATGGGCAAGGTTGGCTGGATGGTCGCCTTCATTTATGTCGCGGGTGCGGCGTTGCGTCTTGCACGCTTCAATACTCAGGTCGGTACGGCGGACAAGCGCTACTTCATCGGTCTGGCCAGCCCGGCAGCTGCGGGTGTTGTTGCAGGCATTGTCTGGGCGTTCAGCGATTACGGCATCCAGGGTTCCAAAATGTCTTTCCTGGTTGCGTTGATGGTGGCTGCGGCCGGCATGCTGATGGTCAGCAACATCAAGTACAACAGCTTCAAGGAGCTGGACCTGAAGGGGCGGGTGCCATTCGTTGCGATACTCGCGGTGGTACTGGTGTTCGCGGTCGTGTTCAGTGATCCGCCGCGCATCCTGTTGCTGGTGTTTCTCGCCTATGCAGCCTCCGGCCCGTTTCAATACCTGTTACGTCTTCGTCGTAACAAGAGCGTGTAATTTCCCTCATACTCCGCAGTCTATGGGTGCATCTGTCCTCCAGAGCTGCGGAGTAACCATGCTGATCAAAGTCTCCAAAGCGTCCGACTGCCATGAGTCGGACGTCACGCCTGAATCCCTCTATCTATCTCGGCGCAATGTGCTCAGTGCCACGGTTGCCGGCTTCGCTTTGGGCAGCCTGCCCCAATGGGCCAGCGCTGGCGATGCTGCGCGTTACCCGGATGTTGATCCCGGCAAGGCGCCTTCCTGGTTCAGCGAAAAGCTTCCGGCTACCCGGTGGGGCGCGGTCAACGTCAAGGATGAGGCGATCACGCCTTTCAAGGATGCGACTCATTACAACAACTTCTACGAGTTCGGCACCGACAAGGGGGATCCTGCTGCCAATGCCGTCACGCTGAAGACGGAGCCGTGGTCGGTGGTAGTGGACGGGGAGGTGGGCAAGCCGGGGCGGTATGCGCTGGAAGACTTCATGAAACCGTATCAGTTGGAAGAGCGAATCTACCGCCTGCGCTGTGTGGAAGCTTGGTCGATGGTCCTTCCCTGGATCGGTTTTCCCCTCTCGGCGTTGCTCAAGGAAGTCGAGCCGACCTCGAAAGCCAGATTCATCCGTTTCGAAACCCTGCTGGATCCCAAAAGCATGCCGGGCCAGCGTTCCGGTTTTGCCTTGATCGACTGGCCATATATAGAAGGGCTGCGTCTGGATGAGGCGATGAATCCGTTGGCGATTCTTGCCGTTGGAATGTACGGGCGTGAGTTGCCTAATCAGAACGGTGCGCCGCTGCGTTTGGTAGTGCCTTGGAAATATGGCTTCAAGAGCATCAAATCCATTGTCCGCATCAGTCTGGTCAGCGAGCAGCCGAAAACGACCTGGCAGAGCATTGCTTCGGATGAATATGGCTTTTATGCGAATGTGAACCCCGCTGTTGATCATCCTCGCTGGACTCAGGCTCGTGAACGCCGTCTGCCCAGCGGTTTGTTCAAGCCCAATGTACGCGACACGCAAATGTTCAACGGCTATTCAGAAGAAGTCGCTTCTCTATATACGGGGCTCGACCTGAGGAAGAATTACTGATGCGTCATCCGTTTTGGCGTATCGGCGTCTTTGTCGTGGCGCTGGTGTGGCCGCTGCTGTGGTTGTACCAGGCTTGGGAAGAACTCCTCGGGCCGGATCCAGGCAAGGTGCTGGTGGACCGATTGGGTTTGGGGGCGCTTGTTCTGCTGCTTGTAACGTTGAGCATGACGCCTTTGCAGACGCTCACCGGTTGGTCGGGGTGGTTTGCTGTACGGCGACAGTTGGGGTTGTGGTGTTTTGCCTATGTGCTGCTCCACCTCAGTAGTTATTGCGCATTCATTCTTGGTTTTGACTGGTCGCAGCTGGGTGTCGAGTTGCGCAAGCGGCCTTACATTATTGTCGGGGCGCTGGGCTTTCTTGGTTTGCTGGCATTGGCGGTGACGTCCAATCGATATAGTCAGCGACGATTGCGGGCGAGTTGGAAGAGGTTGCATCGTCTGGCTTATGTAATTCTTGGACTCGGATTGCTGCATATGCTCTGGATTGTGCGTGCGGATCTGAAAGAGTGGGCGATCTATGCATGTATAGGTGCGCTGCTGTCAGTGCTGCGGCTACCGCCTTTAGCCCGTCGAATCCCGCGTTTAATGGCTAAAAAGGCCTCTTCTGCCAAAAAGGCGTAAATAGGTGTTGACGGCAGATCTCAGGTGTCTATAATTCGCCCCACTTCCGGCGCAGTCGAAACGGAAAACTCCTTGGTAAACAAAGAGTTACGCAGTTTTCGGCAGTCAGTTGCTTCAGGTCATCGAAGCCGAAAGGAAGTTGAAAAAGAGGTGTTGACAGCAGCGAGTAACGCTGTAGAATTCGCCTCCCGCTGACGAGAGATCGGAAGCGCAAGTGGTTGAAGTTACAAAGGAAACTTTGAAAACTTCGGAAAATAATCACTTGACAGCAAATGAGGCTGCTGTAGAATGCGCGCCTCGGTTGAGACGAAAAGCTCTTAACCAACCGCTCTTTAACAACTGAATCAAGCAATTCGTGTGGGTGCTTGTGGAGTCAGACTGCTAGTCAACAGATTATCAGCATCACAAGTTACTCCGCGAGAAATCAAAGATGTAACCAACGATTGCTGAGCCAAGTTTAGGGTTTTCTCAAAACCCAAAGATGTTTGAACTGAAGAGTTTGATCATGGCTCAGATTGAACGCTGGCGGCAGGCCTAACACATGCAAGTCGAGCGGATGAGAGGAGCTTGCTCCTTGATTCAGCGGCGGACGGGTGAGTAATGCCTAGGAATCTGCCTGGTAGTGGGGGACAACGTTTCGAAAGGAACGCTAATACCGCATACGTCCTACGGGAGAAAGCAGGGGACCTTCGGGCCTTGCGCTATCAGATGAGCCTAGGTCGGATTAGCTAGTTGGTGAGGTAATGGCTCACCAAGGCGACGATCCGTAACTGGTCTGAGAGGATGATCAGTCACACTGGAACTGAGACACGGTCCAGACTCCTACGGGAGGCAGCAGTGGGGAATATTGGACAATGGGCGAAAGCCTGATCCAGCCATGCCGCGTGTGTGAAGAAGGTCTTCGGATTGTAAAGCACTTTAAGTTGGGAGGAAGGGCATTAACCTAATACGTTAGTGTTTTGACGTTACCGACAGAATAAGCACCGGCTAACTCTGTGCCAGCAGCCGCGGTAATACAGAGGGTGCAAGCGTTAATCGGAATTACTGGGCGTAAAGCGCGCGTAGGTGGTTTGTTAAGTTGGATGTGAAAGCCCCGGGCTCAACCTGGGAACTGCATTCAAAACTGACAAGCTAGAGTATGGTAGAGGGTGGTGGAATTTCCTGTGTAGCGGTGAAATGCGTAGATATAGGAAGGAACACCAGTGGCGAAGGCGACCACCTGGACTGATACTGACACTGAGGTGCGAAAGCGTGGGGAGCAAACAGGATTAGATACCCTGGTAGTCCACGCCGTAAACGATGTCAACTAGCCGTTGGGAGCCTTGAGCTCTTAGTGGCGCAGCTAACGCATTAAGTTGACCGCCTGGGGAGTACGGCCGCAAGGTTAAAACTCAAATGAATTGACGGGGGCCCGCACAAGCGGTGGAGCATGTGGTTTAATTCGAAGCAACGCGAAGAACCTTACCAGGCCTTGACATCCAATGAACTTTCCAGAGATGGATTGGTGCCTTCGGGAGCATTGAGACAGGTGCTGCATGGCTGTCGTCAGCTCGTGTCGTGAGATGTTGGGTTAAGTCCCGTAACGAGCGCAACCCTTGTCCTTAGTTACCAGCACGTTATGGTGGGCACTCTAAGGAGACTGCCGGTGACAAACCGGAGGAAGGTGGGGATGACGTCAAGTCATCATGGCCCTTACGGCCTGGGCTACACACGTGCTACAATGGTCGGTACAGAGGGTTGCCAAGCCGCGAGGTGGAGCTAATCCCACAAAACCGATCGTAGTCCGGATCGCAGTCTGCAACTCGACTGCGTGAAGTCGGAATCGCTAGTAATCGCGAATCAGAATGTCGCGGTGAATACGTTCCCGGGCCTTGTACACACCGCCCGTCACACCATGGGAGTGGGTTGCACCAGAAGTAGCTAGTCTAACCTTCGGGAGGACGGTTACCACGGTGTGATTCATGACTGGGGTGAAGTCGTAACAAGGTAGCCGTAGGGGAACCTGCGGCTGGATCACCTCCTTAATCGACGACTCAGCTGCTCCATGAGCTCCCACACGAATTGCTTGATTCATTGAAGAAGACGATAAGAAGCAGCCCGAAATTGGGTCTGTAGCTCAGTTGGTTAGAGCGCACCCCTGATAAGGGTGAGGTCGGCAGTTCGAATCTGCCCAGACCCACCAATTTTGTGTGGGAAACGCCTGTAGAAATACGGGGCCATAGCTCAGCTGGGAGAGCGCCTGCCTTGCACGCAGGAGGTCAACGGTTCGATCCCGTTTGGCTCCACCACTACTGCTTCTGTTGTAAAAGCTTAGAAATGAGCATTCCATCGAGACGATGATGAATGTTGATTTCTAGTCTTTGACTAGTTCGTTCTTTAAAAATTTGGGTATGTGATAGAAAGATAGACTGAACGTTACTTTCACTGGTAACGGATCAGGCTAAGGTAAAATTTGTGAGTGGCTCTTAGGAGCGCAATCGAATTTTCGGCGAATGTCGTCTTCACAGTATAACCAGATTGCTTGGGGTTATATGGTCAAGTGAAGAAGCGCATACGGTGGATGCCTTGGCAGTCAGAGGCGATGAAAGACGTGGTAGCCTGCGAAAAGCTTCGGGGAGTCGGCAAACAGACTTTGATCCGGAGATGTCTGAATGGGGGAACCCAGCCATCATAAGATGGTTATCTTGTACTGAATACATAGGTGCAAGAGGCGAACCAGGGGAACTGAAACATCTAAGTACCCTGAGGAAAAGAAATCAACCGAGATTCCCTTAGTAGTGGCGAGCGAACGGGGACTAGCCCTTAAGTGGCTTTGAGATTAGCGGAACGCTCTGGAAAGTGCGGCCATAGTGGGTGATAGCCCTGTACGCGAAAATCTCTTGGTCATGAAATCGAGTAGGACGGAGCACGAGAAACTTTGTCTGAATATGGGGGGACCATCCTCCAAGGCTAAATACTACTGACTGACCGATAGTGAACTAGTACCGTGAGGGAAAGGCGAAAAGAACCCCGGAGAGGGGAGTGAAATAGATCCTGAAACCGTATGCGTACAAGCAGTGGGAGCCCACTTTGTTGGGTGACTGCGTACCTTTTGTATAATGGGTCAGCGACTTATTTTCAGTGGCGAGCTTAACCGAATAGGGGAGGCGTAGCGAAAGCGAGTCTTAATAGGGCGTCTAGTCGCTGGGAATAGACCCGAAACCGGGCGATCTATCCATGGGCAGGTTGAAGGTTAGGTAACACTGACTGGAGGACCGAACCGACTACCGTTGAAAAGTTAGCGGATGACCTGTGGATCGGAGTGAAAGGCTAATCAAGCTCGGAGATAGCTGGTTCTCCTCGAAAGCTATTTAGGTAGCGCCTCATGTATCACTGTAGGGGGTAGAGCACTGTTTCGGCTAGGGGGTCATCCCGACTTACCAAACCGATGCAAACTCCGAATACCTACAAGTGCCGAGCATGGGAGACACACGGCGGGTGCTAACGTCCGTCGTGAAAAGGGAAACAACCCAGACCGTCAGCTAAGGTCCCAAAGTTATGGTTAAGTGGGAAACGATGTGGGAAGGCTTAGACAGCTAGGAGGTTGGCTTAGAAGCAGCCACCCTTTAAAGAAAGCGTAATAGCTCACTAGTCGAGTCGGCCTGCGCGGAAGATGTAACGGGGCTCAAACCATACACCGAAGCTACGGGTATCACTTAGGTGATGCGGTAGAGGAGCGTTCTGTAAGCCTGTGAAGGTGAGTTGAGAAGCTTGCTGGAGGTATCAGAAGTGCGAATGCTGACATGAGTAACGACAATGGGTGTGAAAAACACCCACGCCGAAAGACCAAGGTTTCCTGCGCAACGTTAATCGACGCAGGGTTAGTCGGTCCCTAAGGCGAGGCTGAAAAGCGTAGTCGATGGAAAACAGGTTAATATTCCTGTACTTCTGGTTATTGCGATGGAGGGACGGAGAAGGCTAGGCCAGCTTGGCGTTGGTTGTCCAAGTTTAAGGTGGTAGGCTGAGATCTTAGGTAAATCCGGGATCTTAAGGCCGAGAGCTGATGACGAGTTACCCTCTGGGTGACGAAGTGGTTGATGCCATGCTTCCAAGAAAAGCTTCTAAGCTTCAGGTAACCAGGAACCGTACCCCAAACCGACACAGGTGGTTGGGTAGAGAATACCAAGGCGCTTGAGAGAACTCGGGTGAAGGAACTAGGCAAAATGGCACCGTAACTTCGGGAGAAGGTGCGCCGGTGAGGGTGAAGCATTTACTGCGTAAGCCCACGCCGGTCGAAGATACCAGGCCGCTGCGACTGTTTATTAAAAACACAGCACTCTGCAAACACGAAAGTGGACGTATAGGGTGTGACGCCTGCCCGGTGCCGGAAGGTTAATTGATGGGGTTAGCTAACGCGAAGCTCTTGATCGAAGCCCCGGTAAACGGCGGCCGTAACTATAACGGTCCTAAGGTAGCGAAATTCCTTGTCGGGTAAGTTCCGACCTGCACGAATGGCGTAACGATGGCGGCGCTGTCTCCACCCGAGACTCAGTGAAATTGAAATCGCTGTGAAGATGCAGTGTATCCGCGGCTAGACGGAAAGACCCCGTGAACCTTTACTATAGCTTTGCACTGGACTTTGAATTTGCTTGTGTAGGATAGGTGGGAGGCTTTGAAGCGTGGACGCCAGTTCGCGTGGAGCCATCCTTGAAATACCACCCTGGCAACTTTGAGGTTCTAACTCAGGTCCGTTATCCGGATCGAGGACAGTGTATGGTGGGTAGTTTGACTGGGGCGGTCTCCTCCTAAAGAGTAACGGAGGAGTACGAAGGTGCGCTCAGACCGGTCGGAAATCGGTCGTAGAGTATAAAGGCAAAAGCGCGCTTGACTGCGAGACAGACACGTCGAGCAGGTACGAAAGTAGGTCTTAGTGATCCGGTGGTTCTGTATGGAAGGGCCATCGCTCAACGGATAAAAGGTACTCCGGGGATAACAGGCTGATACCGCCCAAGAGTTCATATCGACGGCGGTGTTTGGCACCTCGATGTCGGCTCATCACATCCTGGGGCTGAAGCCGGTCCCAAGGGTATGGCTGTTCGCCATTTAAAGTGGTACGCGAGCTGGGTTTAGAACGTCGTGAGACAGTTCGGTCCCTATCTGCCGTGGACGTTTGAGATTTGAGAGGGGCTGCTCCTAGTACGAGAGGACCGGAGTGGACGAACCTCTGGTGTTCCGGTTGTCACGCCAGTGGCATTGCCGGGTAGCTATGTTCGGGAAAGATAACCGCTGAAAGCATCTAAGCGGGAAACTTGCCTCAAGATGAGATCTCACTGGAACCTTGAGTTCCCTGAAGGGCCGTCGAAGACTACGACGTTGATAGGTTGGGTGTGTAAGCGCTGTGAGGCGTTGAGCTAACCAATACTAATTGCCCGTGAGGCTTGACCATATAACACCCAAGCAATTTGCGAACTCGGAAGAGGCCAGATTGCGGTGTGTGAAGACGCAATGAACCGAAAGTTCGAGATGCTCACAAAACACCAAACTATCACCTACCCAATTTGCTGAAGCGAGGCCAGCCGGTCACGACTCAGTACCCGAATTTCTTGACGACCATAGAGCATTGGAACCACCTGATCCCATCCCGAACTCAGCAGTGAAACGATGCATCGCCGATGGTAGTGTGGGGTTTCCCCATGTGAGAGTAGGTCATCGTCAAGATCAAATTCCGAAACCCCAATTGCGCAAGCAGTTGGGGTTTTGTTTTTGTGCGTGAAAAAACAGCGCTGACCGTTGCACATTTTGCACAGTTATTTTCAGCCCATGGCACTAGAATAGGCCCAACTTCTTCAGAGTCAGAGCCTTTATGCCGGATCCGGTTGACGCCCCAGGGCTGTCAGAATTACCGCTAGACAATCTGGTTGCCTGTCATGAGTGCGACCTGCTGATGCGCAAACCCGTACTCGCCCACGGCGAAAAAGCCCTGTGCCCGCGCTGTGGCTACGAGCTTTATGCCCATCGCTACAACGTCGTACAGCGCAGCCTTGCCTTGGTCATCGCCGCCTTGATGTTGTTTATTCCGGCGAACTTTTTACCCATCATGCAACTCAATCTGCTCGGGCAATCTTCGCAAGACACTGTCTGGAGCGGTGTTGTCGCCCTTTTTGATACAGGCATGCAAAGCGTTTCAGTGGTCGTGTTCCTGTGCAGCATGGGGATCCCGCTGCTCAAGCTACTGTGCCAATTGGCCGTATTGTTGAGTATCCGTTTTGATGTCGGACGCAGCTACGGCTTGTTGCTCTATCGGATTTATCACCACATACGCGAATGGGGGATGCTCGAGGTTTACTTCATGGGCGTGCTGGTGGCGATCGTCAAGCTGGCAGATATGGCAGCAATCACCGTGGGCCTCGGCCTGGCGTGCTTCATTGGTTTGTTGCTGATTCAAGTCTGGCTGGAGGTCGTGATGTCGCCTCACCAGATCTGGCAAGCGTTATCAGGAGAGGATGCCCATGCGGGCGATTGATGCAGGCATTCTGATTTGCAAGGAATGTCATGAATTGAACAGGCAGGAAGCTGATACCGAGATGAGCAAGTCTGTACACGCTGCGGAGCGTTGGTGCATGCCCGCAGCCCGAATAGCCTGGTGCGAACCTGGGCATTGCTGATTACAGCCGCCATTCTTTACATACCGGCCAATTTGTTGCCGATCATGACCGTGAACTCCCTGGGCAAAGGTGCGCCCAGCACGATCATGGCCGGTGTGATCGAGTTGATGCACTACGGAATGTTCCCCATTGCGGCCGTGGTGTTTATCGCCAGTATCGTGGTGCCCACGTTCAAGCTGGTGGGCATCGCTCTGCTGCTGTTTTCCGTGCAGCGTCGTCAGCCCCTTTCGGCTCGCCAGCGTATCTGGATGTACCGTTTCATTGAATTCATCGGCCGCTGGTCGATGCTCGATATCTTTGTGATCGCCATCCTCGTGGCGGTCGTGAATTTTGGGCGGCTTGCCAGCATCGAAGCCAATCTTGGCGCCATCGCTTTCGCCACAGTGGTGATTCTGACGATGCTTGCCGCAGTAACTTTCGATCCCCGACTGATTTGGGATAACACGGAGTCGGACGACGACCATGACTGATTTGCCTGTAGCGAAAACCCGACCGGCCTCGAACTGGTCTGCCATTTGGGTGTTGCCCCTGATCGCCTTGATCATCGGGGGCTGGCTTGGCTGGCGTGCCTATAACGAGACCGGTATCGAGATTCAGGTGCGTTTTGAGAGTGGCGAAGGCATTCAGGCCAACAAGACCGAAGTTGTCTATAAAGGCATGCCGGTCGGCAAGGTCAAAAGCCTGAAGCTCGATGACGAGGGCAGTTCCAAAGGTGTGATCGCCAGCATCGAAATGAACAAGGATGTGGAGCAATACCTGCGAACCAGCACGCGTTTCTGGCTTGTGAAGCCGAGCGTGACTCTGGCTGGTATTACTGGCCTCGAGACGCTGGTTTCGGGCAACTACGTTGCGATCAGTCCGGGTGAGGGTGAACCGGTTCGCAAGTTCAAGGCCCTGGTTCAGGAGCCACCGCTCTCCGATGCCCAGCCGGGTCTGCACCTGACCATCAAGGCCGATCGCCTGGGTTCGCTGAACCGTGGCAGTCCAGTGTTCTACAAACAGATCAAGGTGGGGCAGATCAAGAGCTACGTGCTCTCCGAAGATCAGAGCACTGTCGAGCTCAAGGTCTTCATCGAGCCGACCTACGCCAAACTGGTGCGTAAACACACGCGTTTCTGGAATGCCAGTGGCATCAGCATCGACGCCAATCTGTCCGGTGTGAAAGTGCGCAGCGAGTCCCTGGCCAGCATCGTCGCCGGTGGTATTGCGTTCGCTACGCCTGAAAACCGCAAGGACAGCCCGCCGACCGACCCAAGCCTGCCGTTCAGACTCTATGAAGATTTCGATGCGGCGGCAGCCGGTATCCGGGTGAAGGTCAAGCTCAGCGACTTTGAAGGCTTGCAGGCCGGTCGTACGCCGGTGATGTACAAAGGCATTCAGGTCGGCAATCTCAAGGCGCTGAAGGTCGATCCTGACCTGTCCGGGGCCACCGCCGAGTTGACGATGGACCCGTTGGCCGAGGATTACCTGGTCGAAGGCACACAATTCTGGGTGGTCAAACCGTCGATTTCTCTGGCGGGGATTACCGGCCTTGAGGCGTTGGTCAAAGGCAACTACATCGCTGTGCGACCTGGCGACAAGGGGTCGGCACCACAACGGGAGTTTGTGGCGCGAGCCAAGGCGCCGCCGCTGGATCTGCGTGCGCCCGGCCTGCATTTGGTGTTGTTCACGGAAAATCTCGGCTCGCTGGAAGTCGGCAGCCCGGTTCTCTACAAACAAGTTAAAGTCGGCTCCGTGCAGAGCTATCAGTTCTCACGCACCAAAAAACAACTGATCATTGGTGTGCACATCGAGAAGGAATACGAAGGCCTGGTCAACGCCTCGACGCGCTTCTGGAACGCCAGTGGCATCACCCTCACGGGCGGGCTGACCGGTGGGGTCCAGATTAAAAGTGAATCGTTGCAGAGCTTGATGGCCGGCGGCATTGCCTTCGAGACCCCACGAGACAAAGCCCCGTTGCAAAAGCGTGTGCCACGTTTCCGTCTGTTCGCCAACCATGAAGAGGCCACGCAGAAAGGCGAAGTCATCACGATCAAGCTGGATCGCGCTGATGGCTTGCGTACCGGCACTCCGATTCGTTTCAAAGGTCTGGATGTCGGCAAGGTGGAAGGCGTTGATCTCAGCGAGGATCTGCAATCGGTGCTGCTGACCGCACGGATTACCGAAGTGCCGGAGCGCATCGCCCGGGTCGGTAGTCAGTTCTGGGTGGTCAAGCCTGAACTGGGCCTGATCAAGACGTCCAACCTCGAAACCCTGGTAACCGGGCAATACATCGAGGTGCAGCCGGCGCCGAAGAATCTGGGACCGCAGAAGAACTTTGTCGCTTTGGTCACTGCGCCGGAAACGGCCAAGCAGGAAGCGGGACTGAGTCTGGTGCTGAGCGCCGCTCGTCGAGGTTCGCTGAAGGCCGGCGTGCCGGTGACCTATCGCGAAATAACAGTGGGCAAGGTGACTGGTTATGAACTGGGAGAGACCGCTGATCGTGTGTTGATCCATATTCTGATCGAGCCGAAATACGCGCCACTGGTACGCAGCGGTACGCGGTTCTGGAACACCAGCGGTTTCGACTTCGATGTCGGCCTGTTCAAAGGCGCAACGGTGCGAACTGAATCCCTGGAAACGATGATTCAGGGCGGTGTCGCCTTCGCCACGCCGGATGGCGAGCGCATGGGTAGCCCGGCAAGACCGGAGCAGACGTTCGCACTGTTCGACAAATTTGAAGAGGAATGGCTGGGCTGGGCGCCGAAGATTAGCCTTGGTAAATAACAGGGATTTGATTGGGCGTCTGTGATGACGCCTTCGCGGGCAAGCCCGCTCCCACAGGGGCTGGGTGGTTCCTGAAGAAATGCGATCAAATGTGGGAGCGGGCTTGCTCGCGAAGAGGCCCTTGAACTCACTGAAAATCTGATTCAGCGCCCATAAAAAAGGCCGCGATCCATTGGATCGCGGCCTTTTTACTGCCTTCGATTCAAGCCTCAGACCGCGTCCAGCTCCGGTTCATCCGCTTGTTCGTTGACCGTTGCCTTGACCTGGTCGTGACGACGGATGTACTTCCAGTCCGCCTCGTCGATGTAGATGCCGGCCGGGCCGCTGCCGCCTTCCAGGTCGATGGCGACACTGGCGCAGACCTGCGGCTTCACGCTCGCCAGAATCGGCACGAAGCCCAGTTGCAGGCTGGTTTCCAGCAAGGCGGCCTGGTTCTTCTCATCGATGTCCGCCGCCTCGTCAAGGTAGTACGGCAGGCGTACGCGACCGGCCTGGTCACGGTCCATCAAGTGCAGCAACAAATACATGTTGGTCAGCGCCTTGATGGTCATGGTGGTGCCGTTGGAGGCGGCGCCGTCGATGTCGGTGTGGATCACCGGTTGGCCGTTGACCTTGGTGATCTCGAACGCCAGCTCGAACAAGTCCTTGAGGCCGAGCTGGTTGTGGTTGGCCGCCACCAGTCGCGCCAGGTATTCCTTGGCTTCTTCGTTCTTGTTGTCCTGCTCGGCGCTTTGGCTGAGGTCGAAGACCGACAGGGTTTCGCCTTCCTCGTACTGGCCGGCACTGTGGATGATCTGGTCGATGTGCTTGAGCGCTTCCTTGTTCGGTGCAAGCACGATGCGGAAGCTTTGCAGGTTGGAGACCTGGCGTTTGTTGATCTCGCGGTTGAACAGTGCCAGTTGGTGCTCGAGGCTGTCGTAATCGCTACGGATGTTGCGCAGGGTCCGGGCGATGTCCGTCACGGCGGCACGGCGAGCCTTGCCCAGGGTCAGGGCTTCGTCGGTGCGGTGCGCATAGGCGTTGATCAACAGTTGCAGGCGACGCTCCATATCGTCTTCGCTGTCGAACTTGGCCACGCCTTTGAGGCGCACCTGAGCGTACAGCGCTTCGATCTGGCCATCGGCCCGCAGCAGGCCTTGCCAACTGTCCTGATAGTCATTGAGCAGCGGCAGCAGGTTGTCCATGGAATCGTCGACCGGGTCCATGAATGGCGTGCCGAAAGGCAGGTCTGCCGGCAACAGCTGACGGCGGCGCAGGGCGTCGTCGAGGGTGCGTTGCTTGGCTTCCATGTCGCCGATCTGCCGGCCAACCAGTTGCAGCTTGGCCGACAGTTGCTGGACGCGCTCGGTGAAGGCATCGCTGGAACGCTTCAATTCGTCTTGGGCGGCTTCCATCTGCGCCAGTTGTTCCAGCTTGTCGCCTTCCTCGGCGCTCAGGGTTTGCGCGCGGCGGAAATCTTCCAGGGCTTTCTGTGCATCGAGCACTTGCTGGTACAGGGCCTCGGTCTGGGTTTTGCTCGCGGCGCGGTCGGCAGCCACGGCTTGCTGGGTTTTCAGTTGCTTGAGTTCTTTTTCCAGACGTTCTTTCTGGTCGCGCAGGGCCGCTCGGTCAGCCAGGGCCTGCAATGCCGGTGGTTCGATGTGCGAAATGTCGATCGACAGGCCCGGCACCTCGAAACGTTCGCCTTTGAAACCGTCGAGGATCAGCTCTACGGATTTGACCCACTCGCCATCGTCGTCAAGGGTGATGCCGTGTTCGCCCAGCGGCAGGCTGAACAGTGCGCTGTTGAACAGGCGCATCAGGCGTTCGACGTCTTGCTGCGAGAATTCTTCGCGCAGGCGGGCGTAGCTGTTGTTGTCTGCGTGGTCGAGTTGCTGCTTGACCGACTTCAGGCGTTTTTCCAGGTCGCGCAGACGCTCTTCCAGGTCCTCGGCGCTGAACTGGCGGGATTGCGCCAACGCACCGGCGAGTTCGTCGTGGGCATCCTTGGCCGCGAGCAGTTGCTGCTCCAGCACCTTGACGTCATCGATCAGGGCAAAGCGATGCTTGAGCACCGACAGTTCGCCGAGCCAGCGCTGGATGCCGGTGATTTCCCGCTCCAGGCGCATCAGTTCCTGAGTGCCACCGCGCTGGTCGTTTTGCAGGGCGTCCTGTTCGTTGCGGTAGTGCTCGGCCTGAATGGTCAGCTCTTCCTTGCGCGCACTGGCGTAGTCCGACCAGGTGCCCAGCAGCGAATCGAGCAACGGCGAGATCCGGTGCAGTTTGCCGCGCAGGACGTCGCGTTGCTTCACGCCGTTGGCCAGGGCTTCGACCAGTGGGCCGGCGGCGACCAGCGAGTTGTAGTCCTGTTCCATGCGTCGCACATCGCGGAACGCTTCTTCGCACGCGGCGATGTAGTCGACGCTGCCGGAACGCAGGCTGTGTTCGAACGCATCAAGGAATAACTGCTTGAGCTTGGCCGCAGTGATTTCGCGCATGTGCAGCAGGTTGATGAACAGCGCGCGGAAGGTCTTCAGGCTCTGCTCGCTGGTGGAGCGCAATGGAATCAGCGTCAGGTCCAGCGGAATCGAGGTGTGGCCACCGACCAGCAAACGGCGCAGTTCGTCCGGCTTGAGTTCATAGGCTTTCAGGCCTTCGCGTTCAAGGTTGGTGAACAGTTCTTTCTGGCGCAGGCAGGTGTCGTTCTTCTGGTAGTGGGCCAGGTCCAGTTTGCCGGCATAGGCAAAGAACTGGTGACCAAAACCGCCGCCCGGGCCGCGGCCGACCACACCGATCACGTGTGGACCGTGGGGCAGGTTCACTTCCACCAGGATGTAACTGGTGTCCGAGGCGAAGTAGAAGCGCCGGGATTGTTCCAGGCTGTACTTGCCGAAGCTCATGTCCGACATGCGTGCCAGGATCGGGAACTGCAAGGCGTTGATCGAGGCGGATTTACCGAGGTTGTTCGCGCCGTACACCGACAGTGGCTCTTCCAGCGGGAACAGGCCGAGGCTGTAGCCGGCGGTGTTCAAAAGGGCAAAGCGGCGGATGCCGTAACGTTCCTTGCTCATGCGTCGAGCTCCTGTTCTTCGGCAATGGCGCGGGCCAGGGCGTCTTCTTCGCTCTCGTCCGCAAACTCAGCGAGGTCGAGCGGGTCGTCGGTCTGCAGCAGTTTTTCGTCACTGTCTTCGTCGATCAGCACCGGCACCGGCAACGGCAGGACGCTGTGCAGGCTGGCGGCCAGATCGCGGTCCTGCTGCACCGACAGGCAGACGTCGAGGAAGCGGTGCATCGGCGGCAGGAAGCGGTAGATGCCGTTTTCTTCGCTGGCGAAACCGAGCTGGGTCATGCGGCGCATGATCTTTTCTTCCAGCTCGTCCTGGGTCTGCACTTCGGCCTGGATGAACAGGTCGCGGTATTTTTCCAGCAGCGACGGCAACTCATCGCGCCCCAGGCTGCCACCGTCGAGCACGGCGATCGGGTCTCGGCCCTGATCGGCCAGATGCTCGACGAGGATGAAGGTGAACAGCGCCAGACGCTGGGCGGTCTTGTTCACCGCTGCCGCCGCGAGGTCCGGCACGAAGTAGTAGAAGCCGCGGGTGTCGCAGACCAGTTCAAAGCCCAGGGCCTTGAATAACGTGCGGTACTGGTCCTGGAAGTTCGACAATTGTGCGTACAGCTCCGGATCACGGCGGCTGACGTGGTAACCCTTGAACAGCTCGCGAAAGATCGGTGCCAGTTGGGACAGTTCGGAAAGATCAAGATGCATAGTGGGTGCTCGCAGAATCCTCGGCGGTGTCGCTGACCGAGAGCAGGGCGAAGGAGCGCAGGCTGACCTGGTGCTCGTGAGTATGGTATTCGCGACGTTCCAGACGCTCGCGCTTGAAGCGTTTTTCTCGCGACAGGCGCGAGAACCAGTAGAGCAATTCGTCGGTGGCGCCGTCCGGTTCCTGCTCCAGCAGCCAGGTCATCAGGTCCGGCATCGGCAGAGCGTCTTCGCAGCGTTCGAGCATTTCCCGAACCGTGCGTGGCGCCCGTGGGGCTTCGCCTTTTTGCGTTTTGTGGGCCTTGGGGAAACGCGCCGGTTTCGGTTCGAAACGCGCCAGGGCATAAACATAGGCTTCGACCTGGCTGGCGCTGCCGAGGAAAGTGCTTTGCGGGCGGGTGAACATCGGCATCGCCGCCTGCGGTACGGCGTCGATGCCCTTGCGGCGGATCATCGACAGGGCCAGCGCCGCACCACGGGTCACGGCGTTGTGCCGGCGGGCTTCTTCACGCAGTGGCAACAGCAGCTCGCGGGCATGACGCAGGGTCAGTTGAGCGCTGGTCTGCATTTCGAGGATGCGCGCATGAGTGCGCAGCAGCATGTCGTCGTCGACCAGGTGGCCGAGGCGTTGCTGCTCGGAGAGCATCTTCAGCAGGACGGTTTCGACCTTGCGCACGCCTTGTTCGAAGGCGCCGTCGGCGTTCACCAGATCAATCATCGGCTCGACGTATTCGTCCCAGGTCGCCAGCACTTCCGCGTAACGCTGGCGCAACGGAATCTGCCGGTCGCTGGTTTTCGCCCGTTCGGCGACGGCCACCAGTGCCTGTTCGTCGTTATCGAGTTTTTTCAGCACGTCACGCACGCGCATGTCGAGCAAGCGCAACTGTCGCGCCAGGTCGTTGCCATCGCGGATCTCGAAGGCGTCCTGGATGTAGCCGGCCAGGCGCTCAAGGTGGCGCAGGTAGGCTTCGATCTCCAGGCACAGGCCCAGACGGTGTTCACGGCGCAGATAGGCGAGGAAGTCGTGAATCTGCGCATTGAGCTCGAAACGGTTCGGGCTTTTGGCCACGGGAACCAGGATGTCGAGGCGAATCCACACATCCAGCAGGCTGGTAATGTCCTGCGGCGTACTGTCCAGTTGCTGGGCGGCCAGTTGCGTGCGCAGTTCGTTCAGGCTCAGTGTGCCTTGGTCGAAGTGCTCGCACAGTGGCTCCAGAAGTGCCCAGTGTTCAGCGAGGGCGCGCAAGACGCGCTTGGGTTCGATCATCGGAATGGCCGGCTGGTTGGCGATTAAAAGCCGCGATTGTACTGCATCGGGGGCAATGCGATTCACTCTCGGGACGGGCTGTCGCCATTTTTCATAGGTGGAAAGACTATCGGTGAAGTCTATCGATCAACTGCGGGCGATCTTGTGCGAACGGCGGTAGAATCAGCGCACTTTAGTTATCCACAAGTGGCCGACCTTTGCTTATCGAGTCCCGTCGTCGCGCTTATCTGGCCGCCATGCAGGTGGTCAACTGGCTGCCGCGCACCGAATTGCCCTTTGCTGCGCCTTCCCGGCCCGAGCTGCTGGAGATGCCCGAGCCGGTTGTGGTCGCGCCTGTCGTGTCCGCTGTCGTGGCTGAAACGCCCGTGGCGCCGGCGGTCAAACCGGCCGAGCGGGTGAAGATCGAGGTGCCGCGGCCGTCGCTGGCGAGCACGCGCACCGGTGCCAAACCGGTGGAAGAGGCCGAAGAGGCGCCCGTCGCGGTCAAGGCGCCGATCGTGCCGCCCCCGCGTTTCGCCCTGCAATTGCTGCGGGCCGGGCGTTGCCTGCTACTGGTGGAGTTACCCACAGGCGAACCCTTCCAGACTCGCGATCCTGCTTACCTGCTGCTTAAAGACATGCTGCGCGCTGCCGGTCTGCCGGACAGCCCGCAGATCGTCGGCGAGCCGGTACGCTGGCCGTTGCTGGTGCGTGGCACGATGGATCAAGGCCCGGAAGCGGCCCGCGACTTCGTGCAAGGTTTTCTCTCGGTGCGCATGGAAGAAACGCCATGCGCCTGCTTGTGGCTGATCGGCTTGCCCGCCGTGCGATTTGCCGGCGAAGCGGATGCCGGGGCGTTCAATCGCGAGTTGCAGATCGAAGGGCTGGGCTCGGCCTGGGCGGTGCCGGGCCTGGAATTATTAATGGAAGAGCCACAGCGTAAGGCTGATGTCTGGCAAGCCATGCGTCGGCTGATGGCGCGCTGGAAAGAATCGAATGAGTGACGCTGTATCGTTTCGCCCGATGACCGAGGCGGACCTGGAAGCCGTACTGAAAATCGAATACGCGGCCTACAGCCACCCCTGGACTCGCGGGATTTTTCTCGATGGCCTGGGCAAGTATCAGATCTGGCTGATGTTCGAAGGTCAGCAACAGGTAGGCCACGGTGTGGTGCAGATCATCCTCGACGAGGCGCACCTGCTGAATATTACGGTCAAGCCGGAAAACCAGGGTCGTGGCCTGGGGCTGACATTGCTTGAGCATTTGATGTCGATTGCCTACAAGGCCGACGCCCGGGAGTGTTTCCTGGAAGTGCGCGACAGCAATACTGCGGCGTTCAAGCTGTATGAGCGCTACGGTTTCAACGAGATCGGCCGGCGTCGGGATTACTACCCGGCGGTGGGCGGGCGCGAAGATGCGGTGGTCATGGCCTGCACTTTGGTGGATTGAGCTTAGAAAGCTTCGCGAGCAAGCCCGCTCCCACATTTGGAATGCATTCCCCCTGTGGGAGCGGGCTTGCTCGCGAAGGCGGCTGAACAGGCACTAAAAAACTATCGCTTGCCGTCCATCGGATCGCGCAGCGCCAGTTCCGCTTCATCCAGGCCACTGCCACCGCCAATTTCGTCCTCGTCGACGATGCTCAGGTCCCAATCCGCACGACGATCATTGCCCGCCTCATGGGCATCCCGGGCGCCGTCTTCACGGATCAGGGTTTCCGGGCTCAGGTCATCGTCGGTAGGTTGATGGTCATCGGTCGAGGCACCGGTCAGGCCCGCTTCACGTATGCGCTGGCGTGGCATCAGCTGCTCGCGCTCTTTTTCCGGCAGTTCGTCACCGATTCTGGCGCCGGGTTCTTCGGTATCGAAATCCAGCTCATGCACCGAGCCCATGCGGTCTTCGTCGTCATCGATGGGTTCCGGTTGCACCGCATCGTACGGACGTCGTGAATCATTCATGGCAATTCCTCATACTGTAGGCCCTACTACGGTTGACCCACGTGGCGACCGAGAATTCCACCGGCATGGAGCCCCGTGTTCCGGATCAGGAGAGCATCTGCATTTTCGCGCGTGACCCCGACGGGCGGTCGTCTGTCAAAGCAGCGCATCATTCTCGAGGCTTCATTGCATGAACGAATTACAAGATCTGATTGATAACAACGAGCGTTGGGCCGCTGCGATCAAGGAGGAAGATCCTGACTTCTTCGCCAAGCTGGCCCGCCAACAGACACCGGAGTTCCTGTGGATCGGCTGTTCCGACGCCCGGGTGCCGGCCAACGAGATCGTCGGCATGTTGCCGGGCGATCTGTTCGTCCACCGTAATGTGGCCAACGTCGTGCTGCACACCGACCTGAACTGCCTGTCGGTGATTCAGTACGCAGTCGATGTGCTCAAGGTCAAACACATTCTCGTCACCGGTCATTATGGCTGCGGTGGTGTGCGCGCCGCGATGCAGGATCGCCAGTTCGGTTTGATCGACGGCTGGCTGCGTTCGATTCGAGACCTCTACTACGAGAAGCGCGAAGAGCTGGCCAAACTGGCCACCGAAGAGGAGCAGGTCGACCGCCTCTGCGAACTCAACGTGATTCAGCAAGTGGCCAACGTCGCTCATACCAGCATTGTGCAAAATGCCTGGCACCGCGGGCAGAGCCTGTCGGTCCACGGTTGCATCTACGGCATCAAGGACGGTCGCTGGAAAAGCCTGAACACCACCATCAGCGGATTCGAGCAATTGCCGCCGCAATACCGCCTGCGGCCGGTCGACTCGCAATAAAGTCCGTCAATTGTGGCTTTGCCGACGCCAGCATTGCAGAAACCGCTGGCCGTCGGCGTTTGGCGACTCATCGTAACCGGTGATCCAGCCCCGACAGTTATACGAACCGCAGCGACAGGCAAACTGGCGCAGCAGTTTGTCTTCAGTGGCGGCGTAGTCCATCGACAGCCAATCGCCCTTTTGCAGGTCTTTCAACGCCCACAGCCACAGTTCACTCATGTCCAGAAAGACATTCGGGTCGCAGGAGTGTCGCAGCAGCCCACAGAAGCGCGGGTCGTAGACATGCACACCAGGCGCCAGTTGCCGTGTATGCCGGCAGCGATAGGGCAGCAAATGCCCCGATACCCGGCAGACTCGGCTGATACGGGGGAATTCGCGTAGCGCCACGGCGGCCTTTGCCGTGCCTTTGTCGTTGGTGAGGATTTCAAAATCGTCCAGAGACGGAAATCCGAGGTGAAGGGGGAGCTCCGCGAAGGGATAAACACCCGCGGGTGGCGGTGCGAGAGACTTGCGCAATGCATTGGCTTTCATAACGATCCTTGTCTGCTCGGTGCTGCGACTTCCTTGCGCCGACGGTCCTGTCAGCGCTGCAGCACATGGGTTCAGCCCAAGCCTCTCGCAGATACTACGGGCGGTCTACTGTCATAAGTGACAGATTGATAGCCGTTCATCGGGCTACAACGGCGGAGCAGGTTTCGCAGTGGCTGGCGCCGGTGCCTTGAGTTGTTTGAGCTGGGACGCGATCGAAGCTGTCGCGCATTTACCCACTGCCTGTTGGGGCGTCAGATTGCGGATCGAGGTGTAGAACAGCTCGCAGGTTTTTTCTTTCCGGGCCACTTGCCAGGTTTGCGTGCAGGTATTGAGCTCGACGTCTGGATTGCTGTCCGGCTGGCGGCCCATGGCGGCCTGCCAGCACGCAGCACTCAAATCCTGGCCCATGACCTTCAGGCCTGCCGCATCGGCCTTGGCTTGGGCATCACTGCCGGTATAGTTTGCCGGATCGGCGGCATACCAAATGTAACTCGGGTGGTTGGAGCCCAACACGGGTACGTTCACGCCATTTTCCGGGTTGATTTGGACCAGGCCCAACACGTTCACCGTCGGCCCGTATTGCTCTTTGATCCAGTTACGCACCGGCGCGCCGAAGGCGACCATCGGCAATGCTGCGCCGCTGGCGTTCAGGCTGACTTCCTTGACCATGGTGGTTTGGTAATCCTTGAAGTAGCCGTAGACGCCCTCCAGGTCCTTGCCTGCGTTGGATGGGGCGGCGATAGGGGCGATGTCGACAATGGTCTGAAAACCTGGCGTCTGCTCGGGCGGGATGCCATTGGCGGTCAGCAGCGTGGCCCAGCGATCCGTGGTGGCGGACCTCAGGTAATCCTGGGCCTGGGTCAGCGAATAGTCTGGCGGGAAGTGCAGCAGTTCGACGCTTTTGCGGTTTTCCAGGGCCATGCCCAATGGCAGGAACAGGTACCAGCTATATGCCCACTTGCCATCGGCATTCAGTTTACTGGCGCCGTTGTAGGCCAGATCACCGGCGTCGAGCAGTGCGGCCAGGGGCTTTTCATAGCCGTTGGGTACGCCACTGATTTCTGCATGGAGCTGATTGTTATCGGTCTTGACCAGTACCTTCGCCCCGCTATAGCCATCACGCTCCACGCTTTGGGTCAGGTAATGCTCGACGGTTTGTTCAAGCGTCCAGTTGCGAAAGCAGATCACGTTGCAGTTGTTGGGATAGGCGAAGAGACGGGTAACGCGTTCGGTACTACCCAGTTTCAGGGCGACATCGGCGTGGGCAGCGGCACTCAGGGTGAGGGCCGCGAGGGTGAGTCCTGCAAGTTTCAACATGCTCAGATCCTTGTCAGCGTGGGTTCCCGGTAGCGGGGTACTAAGTACTGAAACCGCTGGTGGCACCTTTCAAATGTGGGAACGGGCTTGCTCGCGAATGCATTGGATCAATCACCTCCACGTTGATTGACACACCGCCTTCGCGAGCAAGCCCGCTCCCACATGTATTTCCGTAGGTTGTAAATTCAGGCTATGGCATCACCGGCGGCGTATAGGCCAGCGTCGTCCCCAACACCCAGAGTAGCAGCAGCACCAGCGGCGTGTGCACCAGCAACTGCACGAACGAGAAGCCGATCAGGTCCCGCGCCTTCAGCCCCAGCACACCGAGCAACGGTAGCATGTAGAACGGGTTGATCAGGTTCGGCAAGGCTTCGGCGGCGTTGTAGATCTGTACGGCCCACCCCAGGTGATAGTTCAGGTCATTGGCCACCTGCATGACGTATGGCGCTTCGATGATCCACTTGCCGCCACCGGACGGAATGAAGAAACCGAGGATCGCCGAGTACACGCCCATCAGCAGGGCATAGGTGTCATGGGAGGCAATACTGACGAAAAAGGTCGAGATGTGGTGCGCCAGGGTCTGCGCATCGGCGCCTTTGACCGTGGTCATCAATGCAGCGATCGAGCCGTACAGCGGGAACTGGATCAACACGCCAGTGGTGGTCGGCACCGCGCGGGACACAGCGTCCAGTAAGCTGCGCGGACGCCAGTGCAACAGGGCACCCAGCATGATGAACAGGAAGTTGTAGGTGTTCAGCCCGGAAATCGCACTGATGGCCGGTTTGGTCGAAAACTCATGGAACAGCCACCCGGCTGCCAGCAACACCAGCAGAATTGTCAGCAACGGGCTGTATTCCAGCCATTCGCCGGGGCGGGTGCGCGGTTGCAACGGTGGCAGGTTGAAACTCGGGTCGACGCCGCAGGCCTTGGCGTCTCGCGCCGAGTTTGGGCCCGGGGCGGTGGCATAGGCGATGATCAGGGAAATCACGATCAATGCCAGCAACATGACACCGGACTGCCAGAGGAAAATTGTCTGAGTGAACGGGATCACCCCGGTGATCGACAGAATCGATGGCGGCAAGCTGGCCGGGTTGGCCTGAAGTTGCGCCGCGGACGACGACAGGCCCAATGCCCACACGGCACCCAGGCCCAGGTACGCGGCGGCACCGGCGGCGCGGTAGTCCATTTTCAAATCGGTGCGACGGGCCAGGGCGCGCACCAGCAATCCGCCGAACACCAGGGACAAGCCCCAGTTCAGCAACGACGCGACCATGGAAATCAGGGCGACCCAGGCGACAGCAGAGCGGCCGTTTTTCGGGATTTTCGCCAGACGGTCGATCAGTTTCACTGCCGGTGGCGAACTGGCGACCACATAACCGCCGATCACCACGAAGGCCATCTGCATGGTGAATGGAATCAGGCTCCAGAATCCGTCACCGAACGCCATGGCAGCGTCGGTGGGTTTGGCTCCCATCGCCATGGTGGCCAGGGCCACGATAATCACTGCCAGGGCAGCAAACACCCAGGAGTCAGGAAACCAGCGTTCGGCAAAACTTGAGCAGCGCAGGGCAAAGCGGGCGGAGCGGCTATCTTCGATATCAGCGGCCACGGAGGTACCTCGGATTTTTATGTTTGTTGTGGTCTTCGGGGCAGTAGCGGCCCGTCTGGACAGACGCCAACATTAATTCAACCCGAGGATTTTTGCGGGGCTGTTTTGTGGCTATGGGACTTTGGTCTAACGGGTTGTTCGCCAGCGCGTTTGCGTAGACCATGGGCGCCTTGGTTTTTGCCTGTGCCAGAGTTCTTTACATGACTGCCAACACCGATTCGCGCCCGGCGCCGTTCAGCCGCTCGGACTACAAGACCCTTGGGCTCGCCGCCCTCGGCGGGGCGCTGGAAATCTACGACTTCATCATTTTCGTGTTTTTCGCCCTGACCCTCAGCCAGTTGTTCTTCCCGCCGGAAATGCCCGAGTGGCTGCGCCTGCTGCAAAGCTTCGGGATTTTCGTCACCGGTTATCTGGCGCGACCGTTGGGCGGCATCCTGATGGCGCACTTCGCCGATCGTCTGGGGCGCAAGAAAGTCTTCAGCCTGAGCATCCTGATGATGGCGTTGCCGTGCCTGCTGATCGGGATCATGCCGACCTACGCGCAAATCGGATATTTCGCACCGTTGCTGCTGTTGGCTCTGCGCATCCTCCAGGGCGCGGCGGTGGGTGGCGAAGTGCCGAGTGCCTGGGTATTCGTCGCCGAGCACGCGCCCGTCGCCCATCGCGGCTATGCCCTGGGTTTCCTGCAGGCGGGGCTGACCTTCGGCTATTTGATCGGTGCATTGACCGCAACCTTCCTGGCGCAGGCATTCACTGCAGCGGAAATTCTCGATTACGCCTGGCGTTACCCGTTTCTGCTGGGCGGCGTGTTTGGCGTGATTGGCGTCTGGCTGCGTCGCTGGCTCAGCGAAACCCCGGTGTTCACGGCCATGCAGGCGCAACGCGAGGCAGCCGCCGAACTGCCGCTGCGCACAGTCTTGCGCGAGCATCGCCTGGCCATTTTGCCGGCGATGATTCTCACCTGTGTACTGACCTCGGCGGTGGTGGTGTTCGTGGTCATCACCCCGACCATGATGCAGAAGACCTTTGGCATGACCGCCAGCCGTACCTTCGCCTTGAGCGCACTGGGCATCGTGTTCTTGAATATCGGCTGCGTGCTCGCCGGGCTGCTGGTCGACCGCATCGGTGCCTGGCGCACGGTGATGCTCTATAGCCTGCTGCTGCCGCTGGGCATCGGTACGCTGTATGCCTGCCTGATCATGGGCGGCGACTGGATCGGTCTGGCCTACGCCGTGGCGGGGCTGGCCTGCGGGGTGGTCGGCGCGGTGCCATCGGTGATGGTCAGCCTGTTCCCGGCGCGGATTCGCGTCTCGGGCATCTCGTTCACCTACAACATTGCCTACGCGGCGTGGGCAAGTGTCACGCCGTTGTTGTTGATCGGCCTGATGCCGTGGAGTCCATGGATCTGTGTGATGTTCAGTGCAGTGATGGGAGCAGTGGGCGTGGGCAGTGCGGCGTATTTCGGTACGCGGATGCCGAGAATCGCAGGCTGTTCTGCCGCGAGCGCGCATTGATTGTGCGACTTGGAAATATTTTTTGTAGGACAAGCCTGAAGCACGCTTAAGAAAATGTTTCCAAGGCCGATGGTTAGGCTGCATATCGCTTTCTACCCCAGTCCATCGGTGCTTTCCCATGTTCAATAAACGCTTGAAGCAGGAGCTGTCGGCTCTTCGTGAAGAACTCTCCAGCCTCCAGCAAGTGAAGGACAGTCTGGAAAGCGAGATGCTGGTGCTGACCCTCGACAGCGATGGACGGGTTCAGTCGGTCAATCAGAACTTCCTTGGCGAAATGCATTACAAGAGCGCCGACCTGATTGGCCGACACATCGACGACTTCGTCCCGGATCACGTCAAATCCGACGAATTCCAGCTGCGTTTCAAGAACGCGCTGACCCGTGGCGAGCACTTCGCCGGTGCGGTGCGCCTGTTGCGCGGCACGGGTCAGGAAGCGTGGTTGCGCTCGATCCTGCAACCGGTGCGCTCGGCGGATGGGCGGATCAAGCAATTTTCGATTTTCTCCAGCGACCTGACCCGCACCATCGAGACCTCCCGCGAACACGAGAACCTGATCGGTGCGCTGGTTCGCTCCACGGCGGTGATCGAATTCGACCTCAACGGCAACGTGCTGACCGCCAACGACCGCTTCCTCAACGGTATGGGCTACAGCCTGGCGCAGATCAAGGGCAAGCATCACCGTAGCTTCTGCCTGCCGGAGGAATACAACAGTGCCGAGTACCAGAACTTCTGGCGCCGCCTGAACACGGGCGAGTACGTGGCCGACCGTTTCAAACGTGTCGACAGCCATGGTCGGACGGTCTGGCTGGAGGCGTCCTACAACCCGGTGGCCGATGCCAACAATAATCTCTACAAGGTGGTGAAGTTCGCCACGGTGATTACCGATCAGGTCAATCAGGAACAAGCCGTCGCCGAGGCCGCCAACATCGCCTACGGCACCTCGCAACAAACCGACCGAAGCGCCCAGCGCGGTAATGCCGTGGTGACCCAGGCCGTGGACGTGATGCGTGATCTGGCCAAACATATGCAAACCGCCGGCGATGGCATCGAAGCCCTGAACGAGCAGTCGCTGGTGATCGGTACCATCGTCAAAACCATCAGCGGCATTGCCGAGCAGACCAACCTGCTGGCGCTCAATGCGGCCATCGAAGCGGCGCGTGCGGGCGAGCAGGGGCGGGGGTTCGCCGTGGTGGCGGATGAAGTCCGGCAACTGGCTTCGCGCACCAGCCAGGCTACCGACGAAATCGTCCTCGTGGTGCGGCAAAACCAGGACATGGCGCGCAATGCCGTGGCGCTGATGGCCGATGGCAAGCTTCAGGCCGAACAGGGCCTGGCGCTTGCGGCGGAAGCGGGTACGGTGATTGTCGAGATCCAGGACGGCGCGCAGAAAGTGGTCAATGCGGTGGGGCAGTTTGCCAATCAACTGACTAACTGACCTGCGATCAGCTCTTGGTGGGAGCGGGCTTGCTCGCGAAAGCGGTGTGTCATTCAACGCAACTGTGACTGAACTGACGCCTTCGCGAGCAAGCCCGCTCCCACAGGGTTACGTGGGCGCTACAATCGGCTCTTTTCCCCTGGAGCAGACTTCCATGAGCGTTTCCCACCGCCGTCCGGTTCCCTTGTCCAAGGCTTATCGTCTGCTCAATCATGGCCCGACCGTGCTGGTCAGCGCCGCCCACGGTGGCCAGCGCAATATCATGGCGGCAGCCTGGGCCATGCCGCTGGATTTCGAACCACCGAAAATTGCCGTGGTGCTCGACAAGTCCACCTGGACTCGCCAGTTGCTGGAAGCCTCGGGCACGTTTGTGTTGAACGTTCCTTGCGCTGCCCAGGCCGACATTGTGCAGACCGTCGGTTCGACCTCCGGCCTGGAGTTGACCCAGGATCAGGGGCGCGACAAGTTTTCGACCTACGACTTGCAGACCTTCACCGGTGAATCGGTCGATGCGCCGATGCTCGAAGGCTGCGTGGCCTGGCTGGAATGTCGCCTGTTGCCGGAGCCGAACAACCACCAGCAATACGATCTGTTCCTGGCCGAAGTGATTGCCGCCCAGGCCGACGAGCGCGTGTTCAGCGAAGGCCGCTGGCACTTTGAAGGGCAAGATGCCTTGCGCACCTTGCACCACGTGGCGGGCGGGCACTTCCTGACCATTGGTGAGCCGGTGGACGGCAAGACCTTGCAGCCGTAAGGTTTCGACTATTCAAGCGGTAAGCACACTCACCAAGAGGCCAGGCGATGAGAAAACTGCGTGTAGGGATAATCTTTGGCGGGCGTTCGGCAGAGCACGAAGTATCGTTGCAGTCGGCGAAGAATATTGTCGACGCCCTCGATCGTTCACGCTTCGAACCGGTGCTGATCGGCATCGACAAACAAGGCCACTGGCACCTCAACGACCCTTCCAACTTTTTGCTGAATCAGGAAAACCCGGCGCTGATCGCCCTCAATCAGTCCAATCGCGAACTGGCTGTCGTACCGGGTAAAGCCAGCCAGCAACTGGTGGAAACTTCCGGCCAGGAGTTGCTCGGCCATGTCGATGTGATCTTCCCGATTGTCCACGGCACTCTCGGTGAAGACGGTTGCCTGCAGGGTTTGCTGCGCATGGCCGATCTGCCGTTTGTCGGCTCCGATGTGCTCGGTTCGGCTGTCTGCATGGACAAGGACATCAGCAAGCGCCTGCTGCGCGATGCCGGCCTGGCCGTGACGCCGTTCGTGACATTGACCCGCGCCACGGCGGCGCGCACCGGGTTTGCCGAGGTTCAGTCCCGGCTCGGTTTGCCGCTGTTCGTCAAACCGGCGAATCAGGGCTCTTCCGTGGGCGTGAGCAAGGTTACCGACGAGGCCGAATACGCCTCGGCGGTGGAACTGGCCTTGAGTTTCGATACCAAGGTGTTGATCGAATCTGCCGTCAGCGGCCGCGAGATCGAATGCGCGGTTCTCGGCAATGAAGAGGCCGTCGCCAGTGGCTGCGGCGAGATCGTGGTGCACAGCGGGTTCTATTCCTACGACAGCAAATACATCGACGACACAGCCGCTGAAGTGGTGGTGCCGGCCAATATCAGCGTCGAGGCCAGCGAACGCATTCGCGCCCTGGCCGTCGAGGCATTTCAGGTGCTGGGTTGCTCCGGACTGGCCCGCGTCGATGTGTTCCTGACCGACAGCGGCGAAGTGCTGATCAACGAAATCAATTCGCTGCCCGGCTTCACCCGCATCAGCATGTACCCGAAACTGTGGCAGGCCACCGGCATGACCTACAGCGAACTGGTGACGCGATTGATCGAGCTGGCGCTGGAAAAGCACCAGGTTCGGCGGGGGTTGAAGATCAGTCGGTGAGCGGAGTGCTGCGTCGAGGGTCTTGTCTGTAGGCGTGATTGCAAGAGCGGCTGACGCTGATCAAACGGGCTTAACCGGTTTGATCAGGCTCTGCGCGGGTATCCCGAATAGCTCGTGCAGTTTCCAGATCATTGGAAGCGTCAACGCTCGCTTGCCATTGAGTACTTCATAAACACGATTTGTGCGACCGATAGCGGGTGCAAGATCGGCGGCGGAAAGGCCGGACTGCTCCATACGGAACTTGATGGCATCGATCGGATTGGGTAAGTCGACCGGGAAGTGCTTCGACTCATACGATTCGATCAGCGTAATCATGATGTCAAAGTAATCTCCCTCGGGAGTGCCAATCTCTGGTTCATTATCAAACAATGCAGACACACTCTTGAGGGCGGCGCGGTAATCCTCTTCGGTGTGAATCGGGCGAATGTTCATGGGTTACTCCATTTCGACGTTATCGGCGTCGACCGTGTCGTACTGCTTGTGAGTGCCGACGAATTTTATGTACACGGCACCGAAGCGATAAGCCACGGCGACTACCAGCCTGAAGTCGTTACCCTTGATGTTGAACACGACTCTGCGACTTTTGAGGATACTGGCTGTAGCGAAGTGCAGCTTTATGTCAGCAGGCGCTTTCCAGACTGCATTTCTTACCTCATCAATCCAGGCCAATAAGGGTTGCTCCGCGCTCGGGTATCTCTCCCAAAATTGCTTCAGTTGATTGATGGCGATGATTCTCATGGCATGATCCTAGTCCCGTTGTGGGACTGATGCAAGTCTGTGGAGGCGCAGAAACTCTAACCAAGCTGCCGTTATTTGCGGGTAGGAAAAGGCTGCATGAGTGAGGCGACCTGGACTCTTTACCTATAAAAAGGGCCTACCACCCGGTAAGCCCTTTCTCATTCCTGCGTGCGATTCAATCCCCCAGCGCTTGCCCCTCACGCCGCGGGTCGGCACCTCCCGTGAGTGACGCTTTCCCCTGGGCGTCCTTCACCCGAACGATCGCCTGGGTTCCGCTGGTCATGTCGATCTCGCTCACGTTGTGACCTTTGTCTTTCAGCGCCTGAATCAGTGTCGGGCTGAATTGTCCCTGTTCCAGTTCGGTCGGGCCATTGCGGCTGCCGAAGTTGGGCAGGTTGATGGCGGCTTGCGCATCGAGGTTCCAGTCGAGCAGGCCGATGGTGGATTTGGCCACGTATTCGATGATTTGCGAGCCGCCGGGGGAGCCGACGGTGGCGAGGAACTCGCCGCTCTGGCGGTCGAAGATCAGGGTCGGGGCCATGGATGAGCGCGGGCGTTTGCCGGGTTCGACGCGGTTGGCGACTTTCTGCCCGTTTTCCTCGGGGATGAACGAGAAGTCGGTCATCTCATTGTTGAGCAGGAAACCCTGAACCATGATGTGAGAGCCGAACGCCGACTCGATGGTGGTGGTCATCGACACGGCGCCACCTGCGTCATCGACGGCCACCACTTGCGAGGTGGAAATCCGCAGCGGCGAACGGTCTGGCGCGTAGGCCACCTGGATGCCCGGCGGGGTGCCGGGCTTGGCCGTGCCCATGCTGCGTTCGCCGACCAGGGCGGCGCGGCTGGCCAGGTAAGCCGGATCGACCAGACCCTTGACCGGCACGGGGACAAAGTCGGTATCGGCGACGTATTGAGCGCGGTCGGCGTAGGCCAGGCGTTCGGCTTCGGAGATCAGGTGCACGGCTTGCGGGTCGGGTTCTATGCCGGCCGGTGCCGTGGTCTTGAGCGGTTTCAGCGGTGCCAGCGCCAGGCGCTTGTCGCGAGTCTCCAGGGCCTGCAGCGTGCCGAGGATTTGCGCCACGGCGATGCCGCCCGACGACGGCGGTGGCATGCCGCAGACCTGCCAGCGCTTGTAGTCGGTACACAGTGGTGCGCGTTCCTTGGCCTGATAGTTGGCGAGGTCGCTCACGGACAAGCTGCCGGGATTGGCGTGGCCCTGAACCTTGGTCACGATCTCTTGGGCGACCGGGCCTTTGTACAAGGCATCCGGGCCTTCATGGGCGATGCGTTGGAACACGGCGGCCAGTGCCGGGTTCTTCAGCCTGGTGCCGACGGCTTTAGGGCTGCCATCGGCATTGCGCAAGTAAGCCATCATTTCCGGCGAGCGTGACATGGACGAATCCGCAGCGATCAACTGGTGCAGGCGTGGCGAAATGGCGAAGCCTTGTTCGGCGAGCTGGATGGCCGGTTCAAATAGCTGCGCCCAAGGCAGGCGTCCGTGTTTTTGATGGGCCAGTTCGAGGGCGCGCAGCACGCCGGGGGTACCCACCGAGCGACCACCGATTTGCGCCTGGGTGAACCCCATCGGTTGTCCGTTGGCTTGCAGGAAAAGTTTCTCGGTGGCGCCGGCCGGGGCGGTTTCACGGCCGTCGTAAGTGCGCACGGCTTTACCATCCCAAAGTACGATCAAGGCGCCGCCACCGATGCCCGAAGACTGTGGCTCGACCAGCGTCAACACCGCTTGCATCGCAATCGCGGCATCGATGGCCGAGCCGCCCCGACGCAGCATTTCCCGCCCGGCTTCGGCCGCCAGCGGGTTGGCCGCCGCGGCCATGTATTTCTCGGCATGTTGAGTTTTCAGGTCGGTGCGAAAGCCCGAAGCGCTTTCCGGAGCGAGCGGAAGCGTCGGCACTGAAGCGTTGTTGCACGCGGTCAGGGTCAAGGCGCCGGCGAGCAGAACCAGGGCTGGCAAGTGAAAGCGGCGTAAAGGGAAGTTTGAGAACACGTGGGGTACTCCGTCCATTGGATCTACGATCAATGGACTTTATCGGCCGACCGGGAGGGACGCAAACCAGGTCCCACGGCAGCGACGTTTTTGTCCTTCATCAATGGCAGGATTTTCTGTAGGGTCGTTGCCAACAGACAGGCCAGAAAATCAACAAGAGGCAGACATGCAAACCGAGTTTCCAGCGCAACCCGGCTATCGCACCCAGCGTGAACAGTTCCTGGCCGCCGCGACCACGGCAGGCGCAACGCTGACGGAATATCCACACCCGCTCACAGGGCCGTTCGGCGAATCGCTGAGTACCGATGTGGCGGTGCTCGGTGATCCGGGCGCCAAGCGCCTGTTGATTGCGCTGAGCGGCACTCACGGGGTTGAAGGCTTCTATGGCTCGGGCTGCCAGATCAAATGGCTGCAGGAGTTGGGCAAGCGTTCCCTGCCAACGGATGTCGCCGTGGTCATGATCCATGCCATCAACCCCTGGGGCATGGCGTGGTTGCGCCGGGTCAATGAAGACAACATCGACCTGAACCGCAATCACCTGGATTTCCAGCGACCGCTGCCAGACAACCAGGCCTACAACGCCTTGCACGAAATCTATGCCTGCCCGCAGTTGCACGGCCCCGCGCGAGATCGCGCCGATGCCATGCTCGACGAGCAGATTCGCCAGCACGGCTGGACGGCGGTGATGTCGATTGTCGAGGGCGGTCAGCATGCTCATCCCGATGGTCTGTTTTTCGGCGGGCTGGCACCGAGCTGGTCGAACCGCACGCTGCACCGGATCCTGCAACAGCACGTGGCCCATGCCGAAGTTGCAATGTGTTTCGATTTGCACACCGGTGCGGGTGAATACGGTCATCCGATGTTGTTGACCATCACTGAGTCCGCTTATCCGGCACTGCCAGATGCACAGGCGATCTACGGGCCGTGGCTCTACAGCCTGCAAACCGGCGCCAATACCGTGAGCGAAACCGGCGTGGCGGCGACGGCCACCGGCTACACCTCGCAGGCGTTGATCGATGCGCTGCCGCAGGTGCGCTTGATGCCTTTCGTCATCGAGTGCGGGACGTATCCGGGGCCGGACGTTCACCGCCATTTGCGTGATGACCACTGGCTGCATCTGCACGGCAATCCGAGTGATGCAGTAGGGCGCGGGATCAAGCTGAACCTGCTGGAGCAGTTCTATCCGGCCGACAGTGATTGGCAGGCGATGGTCTGGTTACGGACGTGGCAGATCTGGGAGCGGGCGCTGTCCGCATTGCCGACGGTTCGTAGCTGATACGACGTGACGGGGTGAGTGCATGCGGTGCAGGATTTCCTGACACCGCAGTGGGCTTTTCTCGAGGCATAAAAAAACGGCCTACCTTTCGGTAAGCCGTTTTTAGTACTTGGTGGCTACACAGGGACTTGAACCCCGGACCCCAGCATTATGAATGCTATGCTCTAACCAACTGAGCTATGTAGCCAAGTGGCGCGCATTATTCACCGGTAACGGGGATGCGTCAAGCACAAATCTAAAATATTTCTCTGCGCTTTCAACCGTTTATCAAAATCTACCTTCCAAGCAGTGGTGAAGGGCAGCGCTGGAACCAGCGGCTGGCCTGTTCATAGGCGTGCGCCAATTGCAGGACAGCGAAGTCGGCCTGGTGTCTGCCGATGATTTGCAGGCCCATGGGCAGACCGTTCTGGTTGAAGCCCACTTGCACGTTAGCCACCGGGCAACCGGACAAGGTGCCGGGAATCACCACCTCCATCCAGCGGTGATAGGTGTCCATCGTCACGCCTTCGATGGAGGTGGGCCACGGTTGAGTCTTATCGAACGCAAACACCTGAGCGCTGGGCAACAACAGGTAGTCGTATTGTTCGAATAGCCTGGAGATCGCCCGATACCAGTCGCTGCGCGTCACCGAGGCGGCAAACACATCGGTGGCCGAGAGTTTCAGGCCGTTCTCCACTTCCCAGCAGGCTTCCGGTTTCAACAGTGCACGTTTTTGCGGGTCGGCATAAGCCGCGCCCAACGAGCCGGCGACCATCCAGTGGCGCAACGTCCGCCAACTGCTCCACAGCTTCTCTGGCGCGAATTCGGACTGTACGGGCTCGATATGGCAACCCAGGCTTTCGAAATCGCCAAAGGCCTTTTCGCACAGCGAGAGGATGCCTTTTTCCATTGGCAGGTAGCCGTTGAAATCGCCGAGCCAGCCCAAACGGGTGCCTTTGAAGTCCCGATCCAGCGGCGCCGCAAATGCGCTGCCGGACTCGGCAATCGACAGCGGCGCCCGCGCATCGGCCCCGGCCTGCACCGACAACAGCAACGCCGCATCGCGCACGCTGCGGGCCATGGGTCCTTCGTAGCCGAGTTGATCGATAAACAGATCGGCACTGTCATCGAACGGCACACGGCCCTGGGACGGACGGAAACCGAAGATGTTGTTGAAGGCGGCCGGGTTGCGCAGCGAGCCCATCATGTCGCTGCCATCGGCCACCGGCACCAGGTGCATGGCCAGCGCCGCCGCCGCGCCGCCGCTGCTGCCGCCAGCGGTTTTGCTCGGGTCATAGGCGCAGCCGGTGGCGCCAAACAGCGGGTTATAGCTTTGCGAGCCGAGACCGAATTCCGGCGTGTTGCTCTTGCCGATGATGATCGCGCCGGCGGCTTTGATCCGTTCGACCATGATGCCGTCGCGCTCGGGAATGAAGTCCTTGAACAGCGGCGAGCCGAAGGTGGTACGGATACCGCGGGTCAGGGACAGGTCCTTGATCGCGTGTGGCAGGCCGTGCATCCAGCCGCGATACTCGCCACGGGCCAGTTCGGCGTCGCGCTGATCGGCCTGGGCCAGCAGGTCTTCCGGCGCTTGCAGGCTCACCAGTGCGTTGACCTGCGGGTTGAAGCGTTCGATATGGGCAAGATAAGTCTGCATCACTTCCCGGCAGGAAACCTGGCGCAGGCGGATGCGTTCGGCGAGTTCATGGGCCTGCAACAGGACCAGTTCGCTGATGTTGTTAGAAGTCATTGCAAGCGGCCTTTCAGACGGCTGGAAAAACGCCCCGTCATTGTGCGCCGGGGCGGCAGGGATCAACGCATCAGGTTGGTCCAGAGACGGTCGGCCAGGCGGATCGCGCCTTCGCCGCAGGTCTTGCTGAACACCACCTGGGTGCCTTCGGGAATGTGCAGTTCCGGAGCGTCTTTCAGTCCGGCGTCGAGGAACGGTTCCACACCTTTGATTGGGCTCTGGTGCTTGAGGAAGTTCTGGGTCATTGCGGCGTTTTCAGGCTGGCTGAGGAACGCGATGAAGACCTTGGCGTTCGCCGGGTTCTTGCTGCCAGTCGGGATGACCATGTTGTCGACCCAGGCCAGCACGCCTTCTTTCGGGTACAGGTACTTCAGGCCCGGCTTCATCTCCCGGGCGCGCATCGACGAACCGCCCCAGAAGGTCGACATGTCGATTTCACCCGAGGCGAGGTTTTCGCGGATCGAGCCAGCCTTGGAGCTGTAGGTTTTGACGAACGGTTTCTGCGCCTTGAGCAGGGTCAAAATCTGCTGCATCTGTTTCGGGTCTTCGCTGCACAAAGGAATGTTCAGGTACAGGCTGGCCATGTCCACTACATCGCTGACCGAATCGAACATGTTGATCCGCCCTTGCAGCTCGGCTGGCGGCTCGTAAAGCACTTTGTAGCTGTCGGCAGGGCCTTTGTAGCGCCCGGTGTCGAGCACCACGCTGGTGGTGCCCCAGATGAACGGCACGGAATAGGCGCCTTCCGGGTCCCAGGTCGGTTTTTTCAGGTTGTCGACGACGCCGGCGTAGTAGGGTTCGTTGACCGGATCGAAACGCTCCAGCAGTTTTTCCTTGATCAGGATCGGAATGAACTGGTGCGACGGGATCGCCACGTCGTATCCGGCACCGCCCTGTTTCAATTTGGCCAACAGGGTTTCGTTGGAGTCGTAGGAGTCGACGGTGACTTCGATGCCGGTCTGCTTCTGGAATTTGGCGAGAATTTCCGGCGAAAAGTAACCGCTCCAGCTCACCACGTTGAGTTTCTCCGCGGCTTGAGCGCTGCCAGCCATGGTCAGCGGTAAAGTCAGGAACAACGAAGTGCCGATGCTTTTAATCCACTTGCTCATGCTATTTCCCCACAGTACGTAGAAGGTTCAGGATTTCTTTTTTCCCAGCAGATAAGAGAGCGTGACGAACAGCACCGAGACGCCCAGGATCAGCGTTGAGACGGCGTTGACGTCGGGTGTCACGCCCATGCGCAACAGGCCGAAGATGAAGATCGGCAAGGTCGTGGTGCCGGCCTGGGAGACCATCATCGAGATCACGAAGTTATCCAGCGACACGATGAAGGCCAGCATCAGCCCGGAGAAAATCCCCGGCATCAGCAGCGGCAGGGTGACCTTGCGGAAGGTCCGCCATGGGCCGGCATACAGGTCGGCCGAGGCTTGTTCCAGGGACAGGTCCATGTCGTTCAGGCGTGCCCGTATCGGCAGAAAGGCAAACGGAATACAGAACACCGTGTGCGCGATGATCAAGTTGCCGTAGCCCAGGGACAGACCGATGGTGGAGAACAGCGCGAGGGTAGCGACGCCGACCACGATTTCCGGCAGCACCAGGGGCAACATGATCGCGCCCATGGACAGTTGCAGGCCCTTGAACTTCGCCCCCCGGGAAGTGCCGAGGGCGGCGAGGGTGGCGATGGCCGTGGCGACCATGCTGGCGCAAACAGCGATCAACAGGCTGTTGCCGGCCGCCTGGCGCAGGGCCTGGTTGGCGAACGCCGCGCGATACCAGTCGAGGCTGAACCCGGTCCACACTGTGGCCGACTGGTTGGCGTTGAACGAGAACACCACCAGCACCACGATCGGCGCGTAGAGGTACAGGTAGAACAGGAAGCTGAAGCCGCCGAAGCCCGGGAAGTCCTGCACACCCAGCGTATTACGTTTGAACAGGCCGATCATCACGCACCTCCTTTGGCGATGCGCTGGCGTTCGGCACGCAGGGCATAGACCGTCAGTACCAACATCACCGCCGCCATCAACACCAGCGACAGCGCTGCGCCGAATGGCCAGTTACGCGCATCGCTGAACTGCCGGAAGATCAGGTTGCCGAGCATCATTCGCGTGCCGCCACCGAGCAGTTCCGGGGCGATCATCGCGCCCAGGCAAGGCACGAACGTGAGGATGGCGCCGGCAAGAATTCCCGGTTTGGCGATCGGCAACACCACTTTGCGCAGGGTGCGCACACGGCCGGCGTAGAGGTCCTGAGCGGCTTCAAGCAGGCGGATGTCCATTTTTTCCAGGGTGGCGTAGATCGGCAGCACGACGAAGGGCGCGTAGGTGTAAACCAGCCCCAGCCGCAGCACCGCGCCGTCGGTATAGAGCAGTTGCAACGGCTGGTCGATGACCCCGAGCCCCATCAGGCTGTTATTGATCACCCCGGTGTTACGCAGCAGCAGAATCCAGGCGTAGGTGCGAATCAGCAGGTTGGCCCAGAACGGCACGGTGATCAGGAAGATCAGCAAGCCACGGCGATGGGCCGGTTGCATGGCCAGCCACACAGCCACCGGAAAACCGATCAACAGGGTGATAAGCGTGGTCAGCCCGGCGATGCCGATGGAGCGCAAGGCGATGATCAGATAGGAGTCGGCGAAGGCCAGGCTGTCGTCCAGTTGCCGCTCGAACAACAGCGAGGTGTAGGCGTCGCTGCTGAACACTTTGTTCACCCCGCCGTAGGGGTTGGCCTCCATCAATGAGTAACCGATGACGATCAGGATCGGCACGATCAGAAACAGGCCGATGGCGATCAGCGCCGGGCTGACCCCGAGAAAACTCTGGAAGGCCCGCCGACGTTCCAGCGTGTTGGCAATCGGTAAAGCGTGCATGGCAATTCCTCGTGCTCAATCGTGCAGGACGCTGGCGCTACCCCGGTCGAACAACAGACCGGCCTGGCTGCCGACGGCGAAGCGCTTGCTTTGGTCGACGCAGTTAGGCGTGCGCACGGTGAGGCGCGAGCCGTCGCTCAGGCTGACCTGGTATTGCAGGTCGGTGCCGAGGTAGATCTGCGCTTCGATCCGGCACGGCAGAGCGTTTTCAGTGGTGGCTGGCACCAGATGCAAACGCTCGGGTCGCACGGACAATGCGACGCTGGCACCGACGCGCACATCGCTGCATGGCTGCGCAGGCAGCGGATGACCGGCGGGGCCGGCGAACCAGGCCAGGCCGTCTTCGATGCGGGTGACCGTACCTTCGATGAAGTTGGTTTCGCCGATGAAGTCGGCGACAAAGCGATTGCGCGGGCGTTCGTAGATGTCTTGCGGACGACCGACCTGTTGCACTTCGCCTTCGGACAGCACGGCGATGCGGTCGGACATGGTCAGTGCTTCTTCCTGGTCGTGGGTGACGAAGATGAAGGTGATCCCGGTTCGCGCCTGGATGGTTTTCAGCTCTTCGCGCATGGCCTGGCGCAGCTTGAGGTCCAGCGCCGAGAGCGGTTCGTCGAGCAGCAAGACTTTGGGATGCGGCGCCAGTGCGCGAGCGAGGGCGACGCGCTGTTGCTGGCCGCCGGAGAGTTGCGCTGGCTTGCGGTTGGCGAAGCGTTCCATCTGCACCAGGGCGAGCATCTCGCGCACCCGTTCGGCCATTTGCGTTTTGTTCAGGACTTTGCCCATCGGGTGGGATTCAAGACCGAAGGCCAGGTTCTCGGCGATGGTCATGTGCGGGAACAGCGCGTAATGCTGGAACACGGTGTTGACCGGACGCTGGAAGGGCGGGCGGTCGGCGATGTTTTCGCCGTAGAGCAGAATCTCGCCTTCGGTGGGAAATTCGAACCCGGCGATCATCCGTAAGAGCGTGGTCTTGCCGCAGCCCGAAGGGCCGAGAAGGGTGAAGAATTCGTTGTCGCGAATGTCCAGGTCGATGCTTTTCAGTGCCACCGGACCGGTGCGTGGATCACCGTAGACTTTACGCACTGAGCGGATGGACACCGCCAGTGTTTGCAGCGAATGCAGGGCATTCATGCGTTACCTCCGATTCCCCCATCGTCCGCGAGTGCTGTAAACAGCCGGGCCGTCGGACCATGGATATTATTTTTCTGGGCAGGATCGAGATTGCGTTCGAGTGTTGTAACCAGCTGTTTTTTTATTCTGCTGTGGATTGATTATCGGTGAGGGGTTGCGGGGGCGAAACTTCAATTTTAACATAGGGGCTGTTAAAAAATTTAACAGCAAAAGGCGCCCGGAAACCATGCCTGACCACCGTTTGCCGCCGCTCAATGCGGTGCGTGCCTTTGATGCCGCTGCCCGGTTGGGCAGCTATGTCGAAGCCTCCAAAGCCCTGCACGTGACCCAACCAGCCATCGGCCGCCATGTGAAGTTGCTGGAGGACTGGCTGGGAATCCAATTGTTCGAACGCACGTCTCGCGGGGTCAACCTGACAGTGGCGGGGGAGAAGTATCACCGCAAGATCGCCGCGGCCTTGCAACTGATCATCGAAGCCGGAAAAGAGGCGCAGCCCAAACACGCCGAGCGCTGGCTGCGCATCATGGTGGTGCCGGGGTTCGCCAAGCGTTGGCTGATGCCGCGCATCGAGGCCATGCGTCACCTGCGACCGGGTTTGAAGTTCGCCATCGAACCCAATTCAACCTTCACCGAAGTGGACGGCAAAAGCGCTGACCTGGGCATTGTCTACGGGGTGGATGGCCAATATGCCCACTCCCGCACCAGTCTGATTTGTCCTCGGGTGTTTCCGATCTGTTCCCCCGAATATCTGGCCGGCGTCGCGCCCATCCGCAGCCCCGCGGACCTGGTGCAACACAACCTGATTCATGTCGATGACGGCGAGTGGTGGAACCTGTGGTTCGCCGCCAATGACCTCGACATCCACCTCAATTCGGACATGCTCTACGTCAACAATGATCACGCATTATCGGTGGCCGAGAGCGGGCAGGGCATTGCGCTGGCCAACGAAGTGCTGGTGCGCGAAGAACTCAATAGCGGCAAGCTGGTGCGGGTGGTGGACGCGCAAGTGAAGCTGGAAAGCTATCGGGTGCTGACGCCATCCGCCGAGCTCTCGGCGGACGTGGCATGGTTTATCGATTGGCTCAAGACCGAGCTGGAGCAGGACTTCCCGGAAGCGGTCATCCACGCCTGAGAAGCACTGCCGGACTCAACTCAAACGGAAGCGCCCGGTGTTGTCGCTGAGGGCCTTGCTGCCGTGGCTCAAGGTGTCCGCTGCCTGGTTCACCGCACGGGCACCTTCGAGCAGACGCAGCGCCGCCTGATCGACCTGCTGGATATTGCCGCTGACCTCGTCGGCGGTACTGGCCTGTTCCTCCACCGCCGTGGCGATTTGCGCCAGGGTATCGGTGACACTCTGCACCGCATTGGCGATTTCCCCGAGTCGTTCACCGAGGCCGGTGACCGCTTGTGCATCGGATTCAGCCTGACTGCACGCGGCTTCCATCAGGCCGACGGCCTCATTCACGGTGTTTCGGAGGCTGTCGACCGTGCCGGCAATCTGTGCGGTCGACGATTGCGTGCGCTGCGACAGGCTGCGCACTTCATCGGCCACCACCGCGAAGCCGCGCCCTTGCTCACCCGCCCGGGCGGCCTCGATGGCGGCATTGAGTGCCAGCAGGTTGGTCTGCTCGGCGACGCCTCGAATGGTGTCGACCACCAGTTGAATCTGCTGTCCCTGCTCGCTGACCCGGCCCAGTGCCGCCGCTGTCTCGTTCAGGCGTTGATTGAGTTGCTGGATGCTCGCGGTGGTGCGCTGGCTGTCACGGCTGCTGTCGGCGGCAATGCGCCGGGTGTGCTGGGCGCTACCGGACGCCTGTTCGCAACTGTGGGCCACCCCTTGTGAGGTGGCGGCCAATTGCGTCGCTGCCGCGGCAATCTGGCTGATCTGCAACTGCTGGGCTTCGACTTCGCCCAAGGCCTCACTGGAGTGATGGTTGAGGGCTTGCACCGCGTTGCTCAATTGCAGGGTTTCGTGATCCACCCCTTGCAGGCTGGTGCGCAGTTGCACCACGGCGACGTTCAGCGCGGTGCTGATCAGCGCCAGTTCGTCCCGCCCCTGAACCGGCACTTGCACACTCAGATTGCCGTCGCGCAAGGCTTCGGCCAGTACCGTGATGCCGCTGGCGCTACGGCGAATCGAAGCCTGCAAACAGATGAACAGATACAGCGCGGCCAGCAACAGGCAACCCAACACGGCGGCGACCACGATGAACTGGCGGATCGCCGAGCCGTGGTAGTGATCCAGGCGTTGATCCAGCGATACCAGCGACTGCTGGCGCAGTGAGGCGAGGTCGGAGAGCAGGGCGTCGAGACTGCGCTCGAAATCATCCGGCTTGAGGTTGATGCTGCCACCGAACACGCCGTCATCCAGCACCTTCAGGCCGGCGTCCAGGTGCTTGAGGCTGTCATGGTATTGCCCGGCCCAGGTTTGCAGGGCGCTGGGCAAGCGCGCTTCGAGCAAGCCTGCGGTTTTCACAAGCTGTTCTCGCGCGTCGCCGATGCGGCTGCGCAAGTCGCGCAGTTGCAGACGGCTTTGCAGGGTGAACTGTCCGGACACCACCGAGGCCTGGCCCACTGCGGCCAGGCGACCGACTCGCTCGATCAGGTCCGGCGCGTGTTGGGTGGAAATCTGCGTCAGCAAATAAGTCTCCAGCCACGGCGCCAGCGTCAGGCGATTGTCCATGGCGATTTGCTCGCGCAAGGCTTGCAGGGCACTCAAGGCGTTAGTGAAGCGATCGTAGCCATCCGGCCACCAGCCGACACTGCTCAGGCTTTTTGAGTCGAGGCCATCGAGAGCGGTTTGCAGGGCCTGGTAACGCGTCAGGCTTTCGCCCTCGGCGCCTTCTTTTTGCAGGGCATTGCCCAGCTCGGACGTGGCCTGGCTGATGGCGGGTTGAACTGCATCGAAGGCGGCCATCGCAGCGAGGGTGGCTGGTGTCGGCTGGCGATTGGTTTCTGTCGCGCGCCACCGGGCGGCGCGATCACGCTGGGCGGCGAGCAGGTCATCCAGCGCATCAAGAGCCAGCAGTTGCCGCACCCCGGCACGTTCGCCGGAGATCAGGCTGAGTTTGTCGCGATAGTCCTGGCCGATCATCCACAGGCTGCCAGCCAACGGCAGGATAAACAGCAAAAACAACAGCTGGAATTTGCGTGCAAAACCGAAACGCCCCAGCAGTCCGATCCCCGGTGATAAAAAAGCCTGCATGCCCCATGACTCCTCTGGACACCACGCACCATTGGCGTGCGTCGAAGGTTGTTGCACCCCCGACTCGTGCCCTCTTAAAAGGCCTCGAAAGTTCACCCTTGTCTGCTCTGTAGGCCGACTCTGTGGTGAAACTTCCCATTCTCGGTCCCCTTTGTAAGGGGGCCGCGTTGAAGCGGATAAGCAAGGCAAGATTCAGACCATGGCTTTGCGCTATCACTTTTCCCCGATGGAAATCGATTTCGTTAGCTGGCTAAGGGGATGGCGCAGTCGCACCGAAAAATGGCACATTGACGCACCAGCCCGTTTGCACCCACCTGTTTTACGGAAAACCCCATGGCTATCAGCAACGCCCAGACCGGCTCAGTGCCGGCGTCCGCTACGCCCCAAAGCAGTCCCCTGGTGATGCGCATCATCGGCGCGGTGGCGCTGGCGCACTTGATCAACGACTTGATCCAGTCGGTGCTGCCGTCGATCTACCCGATGCTCAAGGCCAACTATGGCCTGAGCTTCACCCAGGTCGGCCTGATCACCCTGACGTTCCAGTTGACGGCCTCGCTGCTGCAGCCGTGGGTCGGTTACTACACCGATCGCCATCCCAAGCCGTGGCTGTTGCCGGCCGGTACGGTCTGCACCTTGGTCGGGATTCTGATGATGTCGATGGTTGGTAGCTTTCCGTTGATTCTGCTGGCGGCGGGCTTGATCGGCATCGGTTCTTCGACCTTTCACCCGGAAGCATCCCGCGTGGCGCGCCTGGCTTCGGGCGGGCGCTTCGGGCTGGCGCAATCGACCTTCCAGGTCGGCGGCAACGCGGGATCGGCATTCGGCCCGTTGCTGGCGGCAGCGATCATCATTCCCTACGGCCAGGGGCACGTGGCGTGGTTCGGCCTGTTCGCGGTGTTTGCGCTGTTCGTGCTCTACCGGATCAGCCGCTGGTACGCCAACCACTTGAACCTGTTCAAGCTCAAGCAAGGTCAGGCCGCGACCCACGGCCTGTCCAAGGGGCGGGTGATCAGTGCCCTGGTGGTGCTCGGGCTGCTGGTGTTCTCCAAGTACTTCTACATGTCCAGCCTCACCAGTTACTTCACGTTCTACCTGATCGAGAAGTTCGACCTGTCGGTGGCCAGTTCGCAGTTGCATCTGTTCCTGTTTCTCGGCGCAGTCGCGGCAGGGACATTCTTTGGCGGGCCGATCGGCGACAGGATCGGGCGTAAGGCGGTGATCTGGTTCTCGATTCTCGGCGTTGCGCCGTTCACCTTGCTGCTGCCGCATGTCGATCTGTTCTGGACCAGCATTCTCAGCGTGGTCATCGGCTTCATTCTCGCCTCGGCGTTTTCGGCCATCGTGGTGTACGCCCAGGAACTGGTGCCGGGCAATGTCGGGATGATCGCCGGGGTGTTCTTCGGTTTGATGTTCGGCTTCGGCGGTATCGGCGCGGCATTGCTCGGGCACCTGGCGGACATTCACGGCATCGAATACGTGTACTACCTGTGTTCGTTCCTGCCGTTGTTCGGGGTGTTGGCGATCTTCCTGCCGCGAACCAAAAAGACCTGAATCAACACAAATCCCTGTGGGAGCGGGCTTGCTCGCGAAGAGGGTGTGTCAGTCAGTACAACTGCAAATGACACATCGCATTCGCGAGCAAGCCCGCTCCCACAATGGGTCGGTGGCGTATCTGGCAAAAATTTCAGGCACAAAAAAGCCGCGTATCAAACGCGGCTTTTTCTTGATGTGTGGCTTACACGTTGAAGCGGAAGTGCATCACGTCGCCGTCTTTAACGATGTAATCCTTGCCTTCCAGGCGCCATTTACCGGCTTCCTTGGTACCGGCTTCGCCCTTGTACTGGATGAAGTCGTTGTAGGCGATCACTTCGGCGCGGATGAAGCCCTTCTCGAAGTCGGTGTGGATCACGCCAGCGGCTTGAGGTGCGGTGGCACCGACGCGGACGGTCCAGGCGCGGACTTCTTCGACACCGGCGGTGAAGTAGGTCTGCAGGTGCAGCATTTCGTAGCCGGCGCGGATCACGCGGTTCAGGCCAGGCTCTTCGAGGCCCAGGGCTTCGAGGAACATGTCTTTCTCTTCGCCGTCATCGAGCTCGGCGATTTCCGCTTCGATCTTGTTGCACACCGGTACAACCACGGCGCCTTCTTCTTCGGCGATGGCCTTGACCACGTCCAGGTGCGGGTTGTTCTCGAAACCGTCTTCAGCGACGTTGGCGATGTACATGACCGGCTTGGTGGTCAGCAGGTGGAAGCCCTTGATCACCGCTTTCTCGTCGGTGCCCATGTTCTTCATCAGGCTGCGCGCCGGCTTGCCTTCGGTGAAGTGAGCGATCAATTGCTCCAGCAGACCTTTCTGGACCACGGCGTCCTTGTCACCACCCTTGGCGTTGCGCGCGACTTTCTGCAGTTGCTTCTCGCAGCTGTCGAGGTCGGCGAAGATCAGTTCCAGGTCGATGATTTCGATGTCGCGTTTCGGGTCGACGCTGTTGGAGACGTGAATCACGTTCTCGTCTTCGAAGCAGCGGACCACGTGGGCGATGGCATCGGTTTCACGGATGTTGGCCAAAAACTTGTTGCCCAGGCCTTCGCCTTTCGATGCGCCGGCAACCAGGCCTGCGATGTCGACGAATTCCATGGTGGTCGGCAGGATGCGCTTTGGATTGACGATGGCCGCCAGGGCTTCCAGACGCGGATCCGGCATCGGCACGATACCGCTGTTCGGTTCGATGGTGCAGAAGGGGAAGTTCTCGGCCGCGATCCCGGATTTGGTCAGGGCGTTGAACAGGGTGGACTTGCCGACGTTAGGCAGACCGACGATGCCGCAATTGAATCCCATGGTGTTTTCCCCGAGGAGTGAGTCAGGCCTTCTGGCTGTGCAGGTTTTTCATCGCGCGGTTCCATTCCCCGGCGAGGATATCCGGCAGCACGCCGAGGGCAAAGTCGATGCTGGCATCGAGTTTTTCCTGTTCGGCGCGTGGCGCACGACCCAGGACGAAATTTGAAACCATACTGGCAACGCCCGGGTGGCCAATGCCAAGCCGCAAGCGATGAAAGGTATTCTGATTACCCAGTTGCGCAATGATGTCGCGCAACCCGTTGTGACCGCCGTGGCCGCCGCCCACTTTGAGCTTGGCAACGCCCGGAGGCAGGTCGAGTTCGTCGTGCGCCACGAGGATTTCTTCGGGCTTGATGCGGAAGAAACCGGCGAGTGCCGCCACGGCCTGGCCGCTGCGGTTCATGTACGTGGTGGGGATCAGCAGACGAACATCCTGACCCTGATGCGAATAACGCCCGGTCAGGCCGAAATATTTGCGGTCCGCCACAAGGTTTACGCCTTGTGCGTTCGCGATGCGCTCAACAAAAAGGGCCCCTGCGTTATGCCGGGTCTGTTCGTATTCAGCGCCTGGATTACCCAGGCCAACGATCAGTTTGATGGCAGTCACGATAGGGGCCCTTCATTGGAGTGGTGGATAACATCGCCGCAATCAGTGAGAGCGGCGAAAGTGGACGAAAGTTGCTCATTTACCATGATGTAAACTCCGCGTTCTCGCCCGCTTTCTCGCTATGCTCTAGTCCGCGATGTTTCCGGTCACTCCGGCGTACAGAGTAAAATTACTCTGCAGCGCCTTCTGCAGCTTCTGGAGCAACACGTGGAGCGTGGACGTTGGCAACAGCCTTGTCATCGCCGTGTGCCAGGGCCACGAACTCAACGCCTTTAGGAGCCTTGAGGTCCGACAGGTGAACGATCGAACCGATTTCAGCGTTAGCCAGGTCGACTTCGATGAACTCAGGCAGATCTTTCGGCAGGCAGGAAACTTCGATCTCGGCAACAACGTGCGAGATTTCGCCGCCTTTCTTGGTCGGTGCTTCTTCGTTGATGAAGTGCACTGGAACGATAGCGGTCAGTTTCTGGCCAGCGACTACGCGTACGAAGTCAGCGTGCATCACGTGGCCTTTGGCCGGGTGACGTTGCAGAGCTTTGATCACGACGTTCTGCTTGGTGCCACCAACGTTCAGCTCGATGATGTGGCTGTAAGCCGCTTCGTTTTCGAGCAGTTTGGCAACTTCTTTGGCCAGCATGCTGATGGATTCAGGGGCTTTGTCGCCACCGTAAACTACAGCTGGAACCAGGCTTGCGAGACGACGCAGGCGGCGGCTCGCACCTTTCCCCAGGTCGGAACGCACTTCAGCATTCAGAGTAAAATCGTTCATGTTGTATCTCCAAAATAACCACACTCGCCCCAGCGTTTGCGACCAGCGCTAAAGGCGATATGGGCAAAAAAGCCCCGCCCCGACAGGAATGCCGGGGCGGGGCGCTTTTCGTCAACGAGACATTTCGAGAAGGGCAGGGCCCTTAGCGGAACATCGCGCTGATCGATTCTTCATTGCTGATGCGGCGGACCGCCTCGGCAACTACCGGTGCGATATCCAGTTGGCGGATACGCGCACAGGCTTGTGCTGCAGCGGACAGCGGGATGGTGTTGGTCACCACCAGCTCGTCCAGCACGGAATTTTCAATGTTTTCGATCGCCCGACCCGACAGCACAGGGTGCGTGCAGTAGGCGAAAACCTTGGCAGCGCCATGCTCTTTCAAGGCCTTGGCCGCGTGGCACAGGGTGCCGGCGGTATCGACCATGTCATCGACCAGAATACAGGTGCGCCCTTCGACATCACCGATGATATGCATCACTTCAGAGTGATTGGCTTTCTCACGGCGTTTGTCGATGATCCCGAGATCCACGCCCAGGGATTTGGCAACGGCACGTGCACGCACGACGCCACCAATGTCCGGGGACACGATCATCAGGTTTTCGAAGCGCTGATCTTCGATGTCATCCACCAGAACCGGGGAGCCGTAGATGTTATCTACCGGAATATCGAAGAAACCCTGGATTTGGTCAGCATGCAGATCAACCGTGAGAACACGGTCGATGCCGACTACGGTAAGCATGTCAGCCACGACTTTCGCGCTGATAGCCACACGTGCGGAACGCGGACGGCGATCCTGACGGGCATAACCAAAGTAAGGAATAACAGCAGTGATACGAGTAGCCGAGGAGCGGCGGAAGGCATCAGCCATCACTACCAGTTCCATCAGGTTATCGTTGGTCGGAGCGCAAGTCGGCTGAATAATGAAGACGTCTTTACCGCGGACGTTTTCATTGATCTCGGCTGTGATTTCGCCGTCGGAGAACTTACCGACAGAAATGTCACCGAGAGGGATATGCAGCTGACGTACGACACGCCGAGCCAGATCGGGGTTAGCGTTCCCCGTAAAGACCATCATCTTGGACACGCGCAGTACCTGAAGGCTGAGGGTAACCTGGATGAGTATAGGAAAATGGCAGGGGCGGCTGGATTCGAACCAACGCATGGCAGGATCAAAACCTGCTGCCTTACCGCTTGGCGACGCCCCTGTATTTGTTGCAACGATTACCCGGTAATCGGTTCCTTTAGAGCAGACTTTTAAGCTTGCGATGCAACATCGAAACGTTGCTTCCTTTTGCTACAAAACCTGTAAGGGTCTCTGTCAGAAGGGCCGAGACTTTATCAGCTTCAGCTTTGCTTGGGAAGCCCCCAAACACACAACTTCCAGTTCCGGTGAGTTTTGCTTCGGTAAATTTACCTAACAAATTCAAAGCGTTACGTACCTCTGGATAACGCCTTGTTACCACCGGCAAGCAGTCATTTCGACTGTTTCCCTTGGGAACGGGGCGCACTTTAATGGGAGGAGTGTTACGTGTCAACAACGGATCTGAAAAAATTTCTGCCGTACTTACAGAGACTTGCGGCACCAGCACGAGATACCACGGTTCTTCAGGGTCGACAGGGGTCAGTTTCTCCCCCACGCCCTCGGCGAAAGCTGCGTGACCACGAACGAAAACCGGGACGTCGGCGCCCAGCGTCAACCCCAGGCCAGCCAGGCGATCTTCATCCCAGTCCAATTGCCACAGATGATTGAGTCCAAGCAACGTTGTTGCGGCGTTCGAGCTACCGCCACCGATGCCGCCGCCCATGGGCAGGATCTTGTCGATCCAGATATCGACACCCAGCGAGCAGGCGGATTGCTCCTGAAGTTTTTTTGCCGCCTTGACGATCAGGTTGCTGTCGTGGGGCACGCCTGCGAATTCGGTGTGCAGTTGAATGACACCGTCATCGCGCAGGGCATAGGTGATTTCGTCGCCGTAATCGAGGAACTGAAACATCGTCTGCAACTCGTGGTAGCCGTCTTCGCGGCGACCCAGAATGTGCAGCATCAAATTGAGTTTGGCCGGCGATGGCAACGTCAGGCGATTGTCTGGCATGTCATGACCCCAGTTTGCGTGGTTGCCAGGCCTTGATCACCAGGGTGACGTCAAGGTCGGTGCCATGCAGCTTGATGCGCTCGGGCAGCCAGTAACCGTTTTGCTGGGTGTAGTCGGTGTATTCGACCTGCCAGCCATCCTGCTCGAGGTTGGCCAGGCGACTGTCGGCATCCAGTGTGAGGCGACTTTTACTGTCCGGAGCCGGGAGCCCGCGTACCCACCAGGCCAGATTGGACACCGGCAGCTTCCAGCCCAGCTGTTCTTCGAGCAGCACTTCCGGGGTCGGCGCGTCGTAGCGTCCCTGGTTGGCGACTTCCAGCGACACCTTGCCCGGGCGTCCGGTCAGGCGAGCCGCGCCGCGGCCCAGTGGTCCGGACAGACGAATGTCGTAGTAATCCTGGCGTTGTAACCAGAACAGCGTGCCGCTGCCCGAGTCTTTCGGTGCTCGAATGCCGATCTTGCCGTCGATCTGCCAGCCGTCAAGGCCGGTCAATTGCTCTTTGTGCTCACGCCATTGGGCGGGGTTGCCGTGCCCCTCGACCGATTCGCGGGGACCCAGACCCGCGCAACCGGCGAGCAGGGCGATAAAACTGAAAACGATGAAATGGCGCAAAAACATAATCTTAAAGAGTCTCTGATCCGGTCAGGCGTTTGATGGTGCCGCGCAGGGTCGGGCTGTCGGGTTGTTCCTTGAGGAACTTGCCCCAGACTTGTTTGGCTTCACGCTGTTTGCCGTTGGTCCACAGGACTTCGCCCAGGTGAGCGGCGACTTCCTGATCGGGGAAGCGTTCCAGGGCCTGACGCAGCAGGCGCTCGGCTTCGTCGAGATTGCCCATGCGGTAATTCACCCAGCCAAGGCTGTCGAGTACCGCCGGGTCTTCCGGACTGATCTGGTGCGCCTGTTCGATCAGGGCCTTGGCTTCGGCGTAGCGCGTGGTGCGGTCAGACAGGGTGTAGCCGAGGGCGTTCAACGCCATGGCGTTGTCCGGGTCGCGCTTGATGATCGTGCGCAGGTCTTTTTCCATCTGCGCCAGGTCATTGCGTTTTTCCGCCTGCATGGCGCGGGTGTAGAGCAGGTTCAAGTCGTCCGGGTATTTCTGCAAGGCCTGTTGCAGAACATTCCAGGCTTTGTCGGCCTGATTGTTGGCGGACAGGGTTTCGACTTCGATCAGGTACAACTGGATGGCGTAATCCGGCTGTTCATCGCGCTCTGCCGCCAGCTTGCGTTGCGCTTCGGCGGTCTTGCCGTTATTGATCAGGATGTCGGCCTGACGCAATTGCGCCGGCAGGAAGTCGTTGCCCGGGCCAACCCTGGCATATTCGATCAGTGCGCCTTGCGGGTCGTTTTGTTCTTCGGCGATGCGGCCGAGGTTCAGGTGCGCCGAGTCGACATGGCTTTCCCGAGCGATCAGGTCTTCAAGATGACCCTTGGCTTCCTTCCAGTCCTTGGCTTCCAGGCAGACCAGCGCCAGGGAGTAACGCAGCTCGTCGTCTTCCGGGTATTGCTGGACCAGGCTCGAGAACTCGGACTTGGCGTCTTCCATGCGGTCCTGTTCAACCAGCATGCGTGCGTAGGTCAGGCGCAGGCGCTTGTCGTCCGGGTACTTCTTGATACTTTTCTGCAGCAGCGGCAGGGCTTCGTCGCCGCGAGCCAGGTTTTGCAGCAGGCGTGCGCGCAGCAGGATTGGCGCGATTTCGCCGTCGTCGGGTGGATTGTCTTCCAGCAGCTTCAGCGCGCCTTTGGCATCGCCATCCTGTTGCATCAGCAAGGCCTTGCCGAAAATCAGCTGGCCGTTGTCCGGATGACGTTGCAGCAAGCGGTCGAAGCTTTTCATCAAGCCGTTGCGGGTGTCCTGGTCGGTGTCGGCCGCAGACAGCGCAAGGAAGTCGAAATGGGTGTCGCCCTTGCCTTGCAGGACTTTCTCCATATAGACCATGGATTCGTCATAACGCCCGGCGCGTGCCAGTTGCACGGCGGCGGCGCGTTGCGCTTCAAGGTCGTTGGGGGCGTTTTTGGCCCAGATCAGCGCGGTGTCCAGGGCTGCCTGATCGGCGCCCAGATATTCGGCGATACGGAATGCCCGCTCGGAGATACCCGGATCCTGAGTGTTGATGGCCTGGGTCACATAGTTGTCCAGGGCAATGTCGAAACGATTGCGCTGGCCAGCCAGTTCGGCGCTCAACAGGCTGAAGATGGTTTCCTCGCTGAATGAGCTGTAGACCTTGGGCTTTTTAGGGGCCGGGGTGCTGTCTTCAACCGGCGACGTACCGTCCGGCGAAACGGGTGCCAAGGCCTGGCAGCCGCTGAGGAAGACAAAAGCGAGGAGCAACGCGGAAGATCTATTCATATAGGAAGAGGACGACTAACCTGCGGTCAGATCATCATGACACAAGCTTTCGGCCAAACATAACCGGCCCGCCAATTTACCCGCGCAGCGGATCCGGCAAAACCTGGAGGCCCTGTAAACGAGAACTGCTCGCAACGTGGGCGTCACCTGGCGGGGCGATAGATATCGAGTAGTTGTTCTGATTCCGTCGAAGTAGGACAATTACCGGCTTCACGTCACCATCAGCGACTTTGAATGGCCTTCCTTGCACTCGGTATTAACCACAAGACTGCTTCAGTAGACGTCCGCGAGCGCGTGGCTTTTACCCCTGAGCAGCTGGTTGAGGCCTTGCAGCAGCTCTGCCGACTCACCGACAGCCGCGAAGCTGCGATCCTCTCCACCTGCAATCGCAGTGAACTCTATATAGAACAGGATCACCTGTCGGCGGACACCGTGCTGCGCTGGCTGGCCGAATATCATCATTTGAGCTACGACGAGCTGCGCGAAAGCGCCTATGTGCATGAAGATGATGCGGCAGTTCGTCACATGATGCGGGTGGCTTCCGGGCTCGACTCGCTGGTGTTGGGCGAACCGCAGATTCTCGGCCAGATGAAGTCGGCCTATGCCGTGGCCCGCGAGGCCGGCACCATCGGGCCATTGCTCGGGCGGTTGTTCCAGGCCACGTTCAATGCGGCCAAGCAGGTACGCACCGACACTGCCATTGGCGAGAATCCGGTGTCGGTGGCGTTTGCCGCGGTGAGTCTGGCCAAGCAGATTTTCAGCGACCTGCAACGCAGCCAGGCGTTGTTGATTGGAGCTGGCGAAACCATCACCCTGGTCGCCCGCCATCTGCATGACCTGGGTGTAAAACGCATCGTGGTTGCCAACCGCACCCTGGAACGTGCCAGCATTCTGGCCGAACAGTTCGGCGCCCATGCGGTGTTGCTGTCGGATATTCCGGCAGAGCTGGTACGCAGCGATATCGTCATCAGTTCCACTGCCAGCCAGTTGCCGATTCTGGGCAAGGGTGCAGTGGAAAGCGCCTTGAAACTGCGCAAGCACAAACCGATCTTCATGGTCGATATCGCCGTTCCGCGCGATATCGAGCCAGAAGTCGGCGAACTGGACGACGTTTACCTCTATAGCGTCGACGATCTCCACGAGGTGGTGGCCGAGAACCTCAAGAGCCGTCAGGGTGCAGCCCAGGCCGCCGAAGAGATGGTCTCGGTCGGTGCCGAAGACTTCATGGTCCGCCTGCGTGAATTGGCGGCGGTGGACGTGCTCAAGGCCTATCGTCAACAGAGCGAACGCCTGCGCGACGAAGAATTGCAAAAGGCCCAGCGCATGCTGGCCAACGGTAGCAGTGCCGAAGAGGTGCTAGTGCAACTGGCTCGCGGGCTGACCAACAAACTGATGCATGCGCCAAGCGTGCAGTTAAAAAAGCTCTCTGCCGAAGGTCGCCTGGATGCGCTGGCGATGGCCCAGGAACTCTTTGCCCTCGGTGAGGGCTCATCGGATAGCTTTTCGGATAAAAAACCGCAATGAAAGCGTCACTGCTCAATAAGCTGGATATCCTCCAGGACCGTTTCGAGGAATTGACCGCCCTGCTGGGCGATGGCGAGGTCATTTCCGATCAGAACAAATTCCGTACCTATTCCAAGGAGTACGCGGAAGTTGAGCCGATCGTGGGCGCCTATAAAGAACTGCTGAAAGTGCAGGATGACCTCGAAGGTGCCCAGGCACTGCTCAAGGACAGCGACCCGGACATGCGTGAAATGGCCGTGGAAGAAGTTCGCGAGGCCAAGGAACGCCTGGTCACGCTCGAAGCCGACCTGCAACGCATGTTGCTGCCCAAAGATCCGAACGACGGGCGCAACGTGTTCCTCGAAATCCGTGCCGGCACCGGCGGCGACGAGGCGGCGATTTTCTCCGGCGACCTGTTCCGCATGTATTCGCGTTACGCCGAGCGTCGTGGCTGGCGGGTGGAGATCCTCTCGGAAAACGAGGGTGAGCACGGCGGTTATAAAGAAGTGATTGCCCGGGTCGAGGGCGACAACGTCTACGGCAAGCTCAAATTCGAATCCGGCGCGCACCGTGTGCAGCGGGTTCCGGCGACCGAATCCCAGGGCCGCATCCACACGTCGGCCTGCACCGTGGCAGTCTTGCCCGAGCCGGACGAACAGGAAGCGATCGAGATCAACCCGGCCGACCTGCGCATCGACACCTATCGCTCCTCCGGCGCCGGTGGCCAGCACGTCAACAAGACCGATTCGGCGATTCGCATTACGCACTTGCCGTCCGGCATCGTGGTCGAATGCCAGGAAGAACGTTCGCAGCACAAGAACCGTGCCCGGGCGATGTCCTGGTTGTCGGCCAAGCTGAACGATCAGCAGACCTCCGCCGCGGCCAACGCCATCGCCAGCGAGCGCAAGTTGCTGGTCGGTTCCGGTGATCGCTCCGAGCGCATCCGCACCTACAATTTTGCCCAGGGCCGGGTCACCGACCACCGGGTCAACCTGACCTTGTATTCCCTCGACGAGATTCTCGCCGGCGGCGTCGAGGCGGTGATCGAGCCGTTGCTGGCCGAGTACCAGGCCGATCAACTGGCAGCGATAGGTGAGTAAATGACGATCATTGCCAGTTTGTTGCGTGCCGCCGATCTGCCCGACTCGCCGACGGCGCGTCTGGATGCCGAATTGCTGCTGGCGGCAGCGTTGGGCAAGTCCCGCAGCTTCCTGCACACCTGGCCGGAGCGTATCGTGCCGAGCGAAGCGGCGCTGACGTTCGCCGAGTATTTGCAGCGCCGCCGCAGCGGTGAGCCGGTGGCCTATATCCTCGGCCAGCAGGGTTTCTGGAAGCTGGATCTGGAAGTCGCGCCACACACACTGATCCCGCGCCCGGACACCGAGCTGCTGGTGGAAGCTGCGCTGGAACTGTTGCCGGCCACACCGGCCAAGGTGCTCGACCTCGGCACCGGCAGTGGCGCGATTGCCCTGGCCCTGGCCAGCGAGCGCCCGGCCTGGAGCGTCACTGCCGTGGATCGCGTGCTGGAAGCCGTGGCCCTGGCCGAGCGCAATCGCCAGCGTCTGCATCTGAACAACGCCAAGGTACTGAGCAGCCATTGGTTCAGCGCCCTGCAAGGTCAGCGCTTTCAACTGATCATCAGCAATCCGCCGTATATCGCAGCAGCCGATCCGCATCTGGTCGAGGGCGATGTGCGCTTCGAACCGGCCAGCGCCCTGGTGGCCGGTGTCGACGGGCTCGACGATCTGCGTCTGATCGTCGCCCAGGCGCCGGATTATCTGGACGCCGCTGGTTGGCTGATGCTCGAGCATGGCTACGATCAGGCCGAGGCAGTCCGCGATTTGCTGCTGACCCGAGGCTTTGAAGAAGTCCACAGCCGCACCGATCTGGGCGGTCATCAACGCATCAGTCTGGGGCGCCTGCCGTGCTGAATGATCAGGAGTTGCTGCGCTACAGCCGGCAGATTCTGCTGCAACACATCGATATCGACGGCCAGTTGCGGCTCAAGCAAAGCCGCGTATTGATCGTCGGTCTTGGCGGCCTTGGCGCGCCAGTGGCGCTGTATCTGGCGGCCGCCGGCATTGGCGAGCTGCACCTGGCGGACTTCGATACGGTCGACCTGACCAACCTGCAACGCCAGATCATTCACGACACCGACAGCGTCGGCATGACCAAGGTCGATTCGGCGCTCAAGCGCCTGACCGCGATCAATCCCGAGATTCAACTGGTCGCCCATCGTGCGGCGCTGGACGAAGATTCCCTGGCCGCCGTGGTGGCCGGGGTAGATCTGGTCCTCGATTGCTCTGACAATTTTTCTACCCGTGAAGCGGTCAATGCCGCTTGCGTGGCGGCCGGCAAACCGCTGGTCAGTGGTGCGGCGATTCGCCTCGAGGGACAACTGTCGGTGTTCGATCCGCGTCGGCCGGAGAGTCCGTGCTACCACTGTTTGTACGGGCACGGCAGCGAAGCCGAACTGACTTGCAGCGAGGCCGGTGTGGTCGGACCGCTGGTGGGGCTGGTTGGCAGTCTGCAAGCCCTCGAAGCGCTGAAGTTGCTGGCCGGATTCGGTGAGCCGCTGGTGGGGCGCCTGCTGTTGATCGATGCCTTGGGTACACGCTTCCGTGAGTTGCGGGTCAAGCGTGATCCAGGCTGCAGCGTTTGCGGGGCGAAACATGCGTGAAGCGCCGATTGGCGTATTCGACTCCGGTGTCGGCGGGCTCTCGGTACTGGCCGAGATCCAGCGTTTGCTGCCCAATGAGTCCCTGTTGTACGTCGCCGACTGCGGGAATGTTCCCTACGGCGAGAAAACCCCGCAGTTTATCCAACAGCGTTGCAGCGTGATGGCTGAATTCTTTCGGCAGCAGGGCGCCAAGGCCCTGGTGTTGGCGTGCAACACAGCGACGGTGGCCGGTGTTGCCGACCTGCGTCGCGACTATCCAGAATGGCCCATCGTTGGCATGGAGCCGGCCGTCAAGCCGGCCGCCGCCGCAACCCGCTCCGGCGTAGTGGGGGTGCTGGCCACCACCGGCACCTTGCAGAGCGCCAAGTTCGCCGCGTTGCTCGACCGCTTCGCCACGGACGTGAACGTGATCACCCAGCCGTGCCCGGGGCTGGTGGAGCTGATTGAAAACGGTGATCTGCGCAGCCCCGAGTTGCGCCAGCTGTTGACTAGGTATGTCAAGCCATTGCTGGCCGCCGGCGCGGACACCCTGATTCTCGGCTGCACCCACTACCCTTTTCTCAAGCCGATGCTCCGGCAGATGATCCCCGAGGGCATCAGCCTGATCGATACCGGTGCCGCCGTCGCGCGGCAACTCCAGCGGCTTTTGGCCGAAGGCGAACTGCTCGCCGATGGGCCTGCCCATGAGGCGCAGTTCTGGACCAGTGCCGATCCGGTTCATTTCAGAAATATCTTGCCGATACTGTGGAATACGGCTGGCATTGTGCGAAGCTTCAACAGGTAAGAAAGTCCCGGGGAATCAAACGAAAAATTGGGGTGAGCTTCTGATAAATTGCCGATTTCTATAGCTTTTCAGGGCTGAGCAACAAAAAAAACCATACGAAATTGTTCGGAAAAGGAAGTTTCTAATGAAGCGACTATTCTGCTTGGCCGCGATTGCGGCCGCACTAATGGGGCACACCTTTACCGCGCAGGCGGCAGGTGTGGAGTTCGCAGTTGGTCAGACCAGCGATTCGACGATGACGTATCGACTGGGCATGCAATTCGATTGGGACCAGAGCTGGTGGCAGAGTGACGTCGGTCGCATGACCGGTTACTGGAGTGGCGCCTACACCTACTGGGAAGGCGACAAGACTTCGAGCAATAACAGCCTGTCGTTCTCCCCGGTATTCGTTTACGAATTTGCCGGCCAGAACGTCAAGCCGTACGTTGAAGCGGGCATTGGCGTGGCGGTGTTCTCCAATACCCGACTTGAAGACAACAACATCGGCAGTGCTTTCCAGTTTGAAGACCGGCTCGGTTTTGGCCTGCGCTTCAATGGCGGTCATGAAGTCGGGGTCCGTGCGACGCATTATTCCAACGCCGGGCTCGCCAGTTCCAACGACGGTGTAGAAAGCTACTCGCTGCACTACACGTTGCCGTTGTAAGCACCACGGTTTCAGCAAGTTGCATATACCCCTGTGGGAGCGAGCTTGCTCGCGATAGCGGTCATGAATTCAACAGTGATGTTGGCTGACACTCCGTCATCGCGAGCAAGCTCGCTCCCACAGGGGGTGCGTTGTTTTCCAGTTCAGCGATACGCCGTCGAAATCCCCTGGCGCTCGTCGATGCACTCCGGTGCGCCCATCTCGAACTCCCGGCAAATCAACGGGCGCTTTTCGTAAATGGTGCACATCATCGTGTTGCGATCCAGCGCGGCACACCAGCCGTCGTCCAGACGCAACATCACTTCCCCGCCCCAGTCATCGGTATCGATGAACCGTTCAGGTACACCTGTATCGGTGATCAGCATGACTTCGAGCTGACAGCAACAGGCTGCGCAGGTCGAGCAGGTGACCGCGGGTTCCGCGATTTGCGTATGGGGGATGGTTTTCATGGCGCGCAGTGTAAGGCAGTCGCCGGATGCTGTGTGAAAGGTCTGACGGACGCTCAAGTATCGAAACGTCCGGGATACCGCTGCCGATGATGACGCTTTTCACGGTCAATCCTTGATCGGTGGCTGGCTGCGCACCATGCGTTTGCCGATCTCCAGTTTCACTCGGTCCGGCCGTTTGGAGAGTGGCCAGAGGGTGGCCATGAACGCTGCCGGGAAAGCAATTTCCGGCGGGCGGTCCCTGAGTTTTTCGAAGATGTACCGCGCGGCTTTCTCCACCGGCCAGCTCAAGGGCATGGGGACGTCGTTTTTCGCTGTCAGTGGCGTTTCGACAAGCCCGGGGCTGATCACCGTGAGTTCTATGCCCTCGGGGGCCAGGTCGATGCGCAGGGATTCGAACAGATAACGCAGCCCGGCTTTAGAGGTGCCGTAGGCTTCTGCCCTGGGCAGCGGCAGGTAAGTCACCGTACTGGCCATGGCCACCATATGCGGTGCGGTGCCGGCCCGCAGCAAGGGCAGGGCTGCGTCGATGCAATAGCTGCTGGCCAACAGGTTGGTGCGCACCACATGCTCGACAATCGACGCATCGAACTGCTTGGCGTCCACGTACTCGCAGGTACCGGCGTTGAGTATCACGGAGTCCAGCGAGCCCCAGTCCTCCGCAATCTGCTCGCCGATTTCGCGCACGGTCTGGCTGTTGGTCAAGTCACCGGCCACTACCAGCACCTGCCCCGGATAGCGTTGTGACAAGACTTTCAACTGCGCTACCGAGCGCGAACTGACGGCCAGGTGCGCACCGCTTTTCAGGATTTCTTCAGCCAGGGCGGCACCAATGCCGCTGCTGGCGCCGGTCAGCCAGTATCGTCGTGCGAGTGTGCGACTCATCCCAATCTCCTTTTCAGCCAGGCAATTGCCCGGCCCAATACGGGTAAATGTGCATAAAACAGAGCCCCGGCATCGAAGTAATCCCGGTAGCGGTAACTCATGACCCAGCGGCGGCGTATGGCCGCGAGGGCAGGTTTTTGAACGCCGTCAACGCGCGCGTACGGGATGTACTCAAGTCGACGATCGGTGACGGATAATCCACAACACCGAACAGGCCGCCGAGATTGGCGGGGTTGTGCACGTCTTTTTTGTCCAGCCCGGCCAGTTCCGGCAGCCAGTGCTTGATGAACAGGCCCTCGGGGTCGAACTTTTCCGACTGGCTCAACGGGTTGAAAATCCGGAAGTAAGGCGCCGAGTCGGTGCCTGTGGAGGAACTCCACTGCCAGCCACCATTGTTCGCCGCCAGGTCGCCATCGATCAGGTGGCGCATGAAAAAGCGCTCGCCTTCGCGCCAGTCAAGCAGCAGGTTTTTGCTCAGGAACATCGCCACCACCATACGCAGGCGATTGTGCATCCAGCCGGTGGCCAGCAGTTGGCGCATGGCGGCGTCGATGATCGGCAAGCCGGTGCGTGCCTGTTGCCAGGCGGCAAGTTCTTCGGGGGCGTTGCGCCAGGCCAGCGCTTCGGTTTCCGGGCGAAACGCGCGGTGCCGGGAAACTCGCGGGTAGCCCACCAGGATGTGTTTGTAGAACTCGCGCCACAGCAGTTCGTTGATCCAGGTGACGGCGCCGGTCTTGCCGCTTTCGAATTCGCCCTGATTGCTGTGCAATGCCGCGTGCAGGCATTGGCGAGCAGAGATCACCCCGGCGGCGAGATAGGCCGAAAGCTGGCTGGTGCCGGGCTTCGCCGGGAAATCTCGTTCGCTTTGGTAGTGGTCGATCTGCGCATCGCTAAAGCGGTCGAGGCGACGCCGGGCACAGGCTTCGCCCGCCGGCCACAGGCTGCGCAGGTGGTCAGCGGGCGTTGCGAAACCGTCGACACTCGAGGGAATTGCATCGCTGGCAATGTTCAGCGGCGCTTGTTTCAGCGGCGCGCGTACCAGACTGGGTAGCGAGTGGTGCAGTCGTTCGTAGCAGACTTTGCGGAACTGGCTGAAAACCTGAAAGTAAGTGCCGGACCGGGTCAGCACGCTACCGGGCTGGAACAGCAACTGATCGAGGTAGCGGCGAACTTCGATGCCTTCGGCTCTTAGCGTCCGGGCGACCGCTGCATCGCGACGGGATTCGTGGATGCCGTACTCTTCGTTGAGGTACAGCGCGTCGACCTGCCACTGTCGGCACAGGTTCAGCAATACCGTTGGAGCGTCATCCCAGCGAGGTGCCTGGCGGATCAGCAGGGGAATGTTCAGTTGCCCCAGTTCGCGGCTCAACTCGCGCAGGTTGCGCAGCCAGAAGTCCACTTTGCAGGGCGCATCGTCGTGTTCCAGCCATTGTCCCGGGCTCAGCAGATACACCGCCACGCACGGGCCGCGAGCCGCAGCGGCCGAGAGGGCGGTGTTGTCATGTAGACGCAAGTCGCTGCGCAGCCAGATCAATTGCTTTTTGCTATCCACGCGATTCATTTAAATCAGCCCGTGCTGAACGAGTGCCTGATGTGCCGACAACGGATCTTCGGCCAAGTACAAATCAGCGATCCCGGTAGTACTTGCGGACAACTCGGCGTGGTGGATGCATACCGTTGGTCCGGCAATCATTTTTGGGCAACTGACGCCTTTGAAAAGTTTCGGCAGTTGCGTCAGGTTCAGGGCTTTGCTTGAGTACAGCAGAACCCCACGGGGTTGCAGAAGTTCAACCGCCAATGCCAGTTCGCCGACAGGCAGCGGCCAGTCGAAGACCTCCACCGGGCAATCGGCGCTGCTGATCAGCCAGGCCGTGAGCCACAGGTGCGGTTCCACGGGCAGGTCCGAGTGGTTGATCAACAGCAGCGGCGCGGTGCGCAACTGACGATTGTTATGGTAGATGCGTGCGCCAAATTTGCTGCGCAGCCAGGCACAAAAAAAGCCGTGCTCCATCTGCGCCCCGAACTGACCTTGCCAGCGGTACTCCAGAGCGGCCAGCAAGGGCATCAGCAATTGTTTGCACAGGGTCCGCGGCGGATACAGCGCCATCGCCTGATTGACGCTGTCATCCAGGGCGCGCTCTTGCAATCCGCTGACCGCGTGCAGCAATACTTGCAGCAAGGTGTGCCAATCGTTGTCGACGGACTCGTTGAAGGTTTGCGGCGCGTCGAGCAATTGTTTGACCTGGCTGACGGCAACGCCACGGTTGAGCCAGGTGAGGATGATCTGGATGCGTTGTATATGGTCGGCCGAAAACAACCGGTGCCCCTTGGGTGTGCGTTGCGGCACGATCAGGCCGTAGCGCCGCTCCCAGGCGCGCAGGGTCACGGCATTGACGCCGGTTAGCCGCGCCACTTCGCGAATCGGCAGCCAGCCTTTGTCCAGCGCTTTTTCAACGTCGTCGCCGAGGTCTTCGCGGGCGCTGGTGTCGAGTGCCTTTTTCATCAGATGGCGTTTCGCAGGCTGAGGTTTTCATGGGGCGGTTGCAGATAGACCTGCTGTGCGATGTACGGATCGGGGTGTTGGCGAAAGTGATGATTGAGCAGCGTCAGCGGCACCGCCAGCGGCACGATGCCCAAGCGGTATTGGCTGATCACGTGTTGCACTTTCTGTTTTTCTTCGCCGCTGATGGCCTGTTTCAGGTAGCCACTGAGGTGTTGCAGGGCGTTGGTGTGAGTGCGGCGGGTGGGGTATTTTTTCAGCGCCGACATCAATTCGCTGAAATAGCGGGGGCCAAGTTCCTGCGGATCGGTATGGCCCATGTTGCCGAGCAGGTGGCCCAGGGTTTTGTACTGCACCGGGTTATGGGCCATCAGCAGGTATTTGTAGCGCGAGTGAAAGTCCGTGAGACCGCGCCGGGTCAGACCTTCCTGGCATAGCTGCTGCCAGGCGCTGTAGGCGTACATGCGGGTTAGGAAATTTTCCCGCAGCACCGGATCATTGAGTCGACCGTCTTCCTCCACCGGCAAGTCCGGGTGCGGCGGGCCGGCGTTGATGGCGATTTTCTGTTTGGTGGGGGCGTGGGGCATCGGAGCACCTCGAATCTGAATCTGTACAGACGATCGAGTCCGTACAAGATAACTTCATCATAGATTCGAAGTTGTACAAGTCAAATGTTGTGTATAAGTTTTTTGCGGGCTGCTGTCCATGGCGACAGCAGCGATGTGCTCGGGTTGATGCCCTTTACTGCAGGTGTTCGTGCAAGCGGCGGGCGGCTTCCTGACCGCTGAGCCAGGCCCCTTCGACGCGTCCGGACAGGCACCAGTCGCCGCAGGCGTACAGCCCCAGGTCGGCATCGGCCAGGGTGCCCCATTCGCGACTGTTGGCGGGGCGCGCATAGAGCCAGCGGTGGGCGAGGCTGAAGCTCGGTGCGGGCATGGAATCGTGCAGCAGTTCGGCGAAGGCGCCATGCAGTTGCTCGATCACAGCCTCCTTGGGCAGGTCGATGTGCTGGCGACTCCAGGTGCTGGTAGCGTGCAGCACCCAAGTGTCGAGGGTGTTGTCGCGCCCGGGTTTGCTACGGTTTCGGGCCAGCCAGTCGAGTGGGCTGTCCTGTACGAAGCAGCCTTCGATGGGCGTTTCCAGGGGCGTTTCGAAGGCCAGGGCGATGGCCCAGGTCGGGTCCATTTTCACCCCGGCGGCGGCCCCGGCGAGTTTCGGCGCTGATGCCAGCAAAGCCGTGGCCTGTGGGGCCGGTGTGGCGATGATCACGTGGCTGAACGGTCCGTGGGTGAAGCCCTCGGCGTCCTGCAGGTGCCAGTGTTCTTCGCCGCGATAGACCTCGGTTATCCGGCAGGCGAAATGCACTTCAAGGTCACCGAGCAGGGCGCGGGTGATGGCGCTCATGCGCGGCGTGCCGACCCAGCGGGTCTGCTCGTCCGGCGACAGGTTGAGCTGGCCGCCATGGTAGGTGTACAGCTGCGGTGTCCACTCGGCGACCCAGCCGTTGTCTTGCCAGCGCTGGACTTCGTTGGCAAAACGCCGCTCACGGGCGGTGAAATACTGCGCACCCATGTCCAGAGCACCCGCATCGCTGCGCTTGCTCGACATGCGCCCGCCGCTGCCGCGGCTTTTATCGAACAGTTGAACCACATGCCCGAGGTCCGTCAGGGCCTGGGCGGCGGAGAGTCCGGCGATGCCGGTGCCAATGATCGCGATAGGTACAGTCATAGGGGCCTCGTTTGCCTTTCTGTACAGACTACGCCGGGGTTCAAACCTGTACAATGTTGTTTTTTGGTATAACTTTTAGCGTTCTCGTTCTGACAGCTTGGCCTATTGTTAAACACAGAGCCTGCTCGATACCAAAGATCCCTGCTTATAAAAATAGACTAATGGACAAGGTAAAACGCCACGCGAGGAAGAAGTCATGCACATATTGCTGACCGGCGGTACTGGTTTGATAGGACGTCAGCTCTGCCGGCACTGGTTGGGCCAGGGACATCGCCTGACAGTCTGGAGTCGTCAGCCTGAAAAAGTCGCAAAAATATGTGGTGCCCAAGCGCGTGGAGTTGCCCGGCTGGAGGATTTGGGGCAGGAGCCGGTGGATGCGATCGTTAACCTTGCCGGAGCGCCGATTGCCGACCGGCCCTGGACGCACAAGCGTAAAGCCTTGTTGTGGGGCAGCCGCATCACGCTCACTGAAACCCTGTTGGCGTGGCTCGAAAATCGCGAGCAGAAACCACGGGTTTTGATTTCGGGGTCGGCTGTCGGCTGGTATGGCGACGGTGGCGAGCGCGAATTGACCGAGAACTCGGGGCCGGTCAGTGAAGATTTCGCCAGCCAGTTATGCATTGCCTGGGAGGAGACTGCACTGCGGGCTGAAGCGCTGGGCATTCGCGTCATCCTCATCCGTACCGGGTTAGTGCTGTCGGCGGAGGGCGGCTTTTTGTCGCGGCTGTTACTGCCGTTCAAACTGGGCCTGGGAGGGGCGATCGGCAACGGCCGGCAGTGGATGCCGTGGATTCATATCAACGATCAAATCGCCCTGATTGATTTTCTTCTGCATCGCAACGAGGCCAGCGGTCCCTATAATGCGTGCGCGCCCAAACCGGTGCGCAACCGCGAGTTTGCCCAGGCGCTGGGTAGCGTGCTGCATCGCCCGGTCTTCATGCCGATGCCGGCCTTTGCATTGAAGGTGGCTCTGGGCGAGTTGTCCTTGCTGTTGCTGGGCGGCCAGCGCGCCACTCCGGTGCGTTTGTTACAGGCCGGTTTCACTTTTCAGTTCACGGATTTGCGCGCGGCTCTGGACGATCTGTCCGGTCGCCTTTGAAATAGGACGTTGCATGACCGATCACGCGTTGCTTCTGGTCAACCTGGGTTCACCTGCATCCACCTCGGTGGCAGATGTGCGCAGCTACCTCAATCAATTTCTGATGGACCCGTACGTGATCGACCTGCCATGGCCGGTGCGACGCCTGCTGGTGTCGCTGATCCTGATCAAGCGTCCCGAGCAGTCGGCCCATGCATATGCTTCGATCTGGTGGGACGAGGGCTCGCCGCTGGTGGTACTCAGCCGTCGCCTGCAGCAAGCCATGAGCGGCCACTGGCAGCATGGCCCGGTCGAGTTGGCGATGCGCTACGGCGAGCCGTCGATTGAATCGACGCTGGTTCGCATGGCTGCGGCGGGGCACAAGCGGATAACCCTGGCACCGCTTTATCCACAGTTTGCCGACAGCACCACCACCACGGTCATAGAGGAAGCCAAGCGGGTCGTACGCGAGAAGAACCTCGACGTGCAGTTGTCGGTGCTCCAGCCGTTCTACGATCAACCTGAATACCTCGATGCGCTGGTGGCCACGACCAAGCCCTATCTGGAGCAGGATTTCGATCATTTGCTGATGAGTTTTCACGGCTTGCCGGAACGGCATCTGAAGAAGCTCAATCCAGGTCACAGCTTCGAGGGCGGCGGTGATTGCTGCGCTGGCGCGCCTCCTGAGGTGGTCGCTACCTGTTATCGCGGTCAATGCCTGCGTACAGCTGCAGAGTTTGCCAAGCGCATGGGGCTGCCGGAGGGGAAGTGGTCGGTGTCGTTCCAGTCGCGTTTGGGGCGTGCCAAATGGATCGAACCCTACACTGAAGCGCGCCTTGATGAACTGGCCAAAAGCGGCGTAAAAAAGATTCTGGTGATGTGCCCGGCATTCGTTGCCGATTGCATCGAGACACTGGAAGAGATCGGTGATCGCGGCAAAGAACAATTCCGCGAGGCGGGGGGCGAGGAGTTGGTGCTGGTGCCGTGCCTCAACGATGACCCGCACTGGGCGCGGGCGTTGAGTGTGTTGTGCGAAAGGGCGCCGTTGGCGCTTTAAAAGCTTCGCGAGCAAGCCCGCTCCCACAGGTTCAGTGCAAAACCTGTGGGAGCGGGCTTGCTCGCGAAGAGGGTCTTACTGTCAGCGAAAAATCCGAATCTGCTTAGATCAGCGGCTCATTCGCCTTCTTGTGCTTCCAGCTGTCATTGCCCGGCAGGATCAGGTTCAAGCCGATCGCCACCACCGCACACAGCGCGATGCCCTTGAGGCCGAAATCGTCCGGCCCGGTGCCGGTGCCGATCAGCACGCCGCCGATCCCGAACACCAGAGTCACCGAAACAATCACCAGATTGCGCGCCTCGCCCAGATCGATCTTGTGGCGAATCAGCGTGTTCATCCCTACCGCCGCAATCGAACCGAACAACAGGCAGAGAATCCCGCCCATCACCGGCACCGGAATGCTTTGCAGCAGTGCGCCGAACTTGCCGATGAACGCCAGGCTGATGGCGAAGATTGCCGCCCAGGTCATGATTTTCGGGTTGTAGTTCTTGGTCAGCATGACCGCGCCGGTCACTTCGGCGTAGGTGGTGTTGGGCGGGCCGCCGAACAGACCGGCCGCCGTGGTGGCAATGCCGTCGCCGAGCAGGGTGCGGTGCAGGCCGGGCTTTTTCAGGTAATCGCGACCGGTCACGCTACCCACGGCAATCACGCCGCCGATGTGTTCGATGGCCGGGGCCAGGGCCACTGGAACGATGAACAGAATCGCCTGCAAGTTGAATTCCGGTGCCGTGAAGTTCGGAATCGCGAACCACGGTGCCGCAGCAATCTTCGCGGTATCAACCACGCCGAAGTAGAACGACATGCCGAAACCGACCAGCACACCGGAGATGATCGGCACCAGGCGGAAGATGCCCTTGCCGAATACCGCGACGATCAGCGTGGTCAGCAGCGCGGGCATCGAGATCATCATCGCCGTCTGGTAATGAATCAGCTCGCTGCCATCGCCGGCCTTGCCCATGGCCATGTTGGCGGCAATCGGCGCCATGGCCAGGCCAATGGAAATGATCACCGGCCCGATGACCACCGGCGGCAGCAGGCGGTCGATGAAACCGGTGCCTTTGATCTTCACCGCGAGGCCGAGGAAGGTGTAGACGAAGCCCGCCGCCATCACACCGCCCATGGTCGCGGCCAGGCCGAACTGGCCCTTGGCGAGAATGATCGGGGTGATGAAGGCAAAACTCGATGCCAGGAACACCGGCACCTGACGCCCGGTGACGATCTGGAACAGGATCGTCCCCAGGCCGGCCGTGAACAGCGCCACGTTCGGGTCGAGACCGGTAATCAGCGGCATCAACACCAGGGCGCCGAAGGCCACGAACAGCATCTGTGCACCCGACAGCACCGTGCGCCAGAGCGGATCGTTGAACTCATCCTGCATGGTCACGCGTCCTTCTGCTTGGTGCCGAAGATCTTGTCACCGGCATCGCCCAGCCCCGGGATGATGTAACCATGTTCGTTCAGTTTTTGATCAATCGATGCGGTGTAGATGATCACGTCCGGGTGAGCCTTCTCTACGGCGGCGATGCCTTCCGGGGCGGCAACCAGCACCATGGCGCGGATGTCGCGGCAACCGGCTTTTTTCAGCAGGTCGATGGTGGCAACCATCGAGCCGCCGGTGGCGAGCATCGGGTCGATGATCATGGCCAGGCGTTCGTCGATTTCCGGTACCAGTTTTTCCAGGTAGGTGTGGGCTTCGAGGGTTTCCTCGTTGCGGGCCACGCCTACGGCGCTGACTTTGGCGCCCGGGATCAGGCTGAGCACGCCTTCGAGCATGCCGATGCCGGCACGCAGGATCGGCACCACGGTGATTTTTTTGCCGGCGATTTTCTCGACCGATACGGTGCCGCACCAGCCTTCGATATCGTAGGCTTCCAGCGGCAGGTCTTTGGTAGCTTCATAGGTCAGCAGGGCGCCGACTTCCTGAGCGAGCTCACGGAAATTCTTCGTGCTGATGTCTGCGCGGCGCATAAGGCCAAGTTTATGACGGATCAGCGGGTGGCGGATCTCATGGATGGGCATGGGGAAAGGCTCCGGCGGCGGGCAAAAAAACCGGCCTAGGTTAATCTATCCGAGGGTGTTGTCCTATAGACATACAGTACGTTAGTCCACAAAGGCTTGATCTGGCCTCGCTTGATGCGTACCTTTGCCCGCTTTTCCGAATCCGTCACCCCCTGGAGAGCGCCATGTCCGCTGATCTCGAGCATATCCGTCAAATCATGCGAGAGGCTGACTGCCTGTACACCGAAGCTGAAGTCGAGGCGGCCATCGCCCGCGTCGGTGCACAAATCAACGAGCAAATGGCCGACAGCAACCCGGTGGTGTTCTGTGTAATGAACGGCGGGCTGATTTTCTCCGGCAAGCTGCTGACCTATCTGCAGTTCCCGCTGGAAGCGTCCTACCTGCACGCCACCCGCTATCGCAACGAAACCAGCGGCGGCGACCTGTTCTGGAAAGCCAAGCCGGAAGTTTCCTTCATCGACCGTGATGTGCTGATCATCGACGACATCCTCGACGAAGGTCACACCCTGGGCGCGATCATCGACTTCTGCAAACACGCCGGCGCACGTAAAGTGCACACCGCCGTGCTGATCGACAAAGACCACGACCGCAAGGCCCGTCCTGACCTCAAGGCCGATTTCGTCGGTCTGCCGTGCATCGACCGCTACATCTTCGGTTACGGCATGGACTACAAAGGTTACTGGCGTAACGCCAACGGGATTTTCGCCGTTAAAGGAATGTAAGACATGGATACGCCGCGTTTTCTGGATCAGACCTTGTTCACCGAGCTGGCCGGGAAAGCCGCGGCCAATCCTCGTGGGCGCCAGCATCACAATTTCCATCAGATGGAAGACGCTTGCCATCGCATGGCGGTGGGGCTGCAGCCGTCCACGTACATCCCGCCTCACCGGCATTTGGGCGACAACAAGGCTGAAACCCTGTTGGTCCTCAAGGGCCGGCTGGGCGTGTTGATCTTTGATGAGACCGGTACGGTACTCAGCAAGACCGTGCTTCAGGCCGGTGGCGACTGCGTTGGCGTGGACCTGCCAACCGGTGTGTTCCACGGTTTGGTGGTGCTGGAGGTCGACAGCCTGATGTTCGAATGCAAGGCCGGTCCTTATCGTCCGGTCGGTGAAGGTGAGCTGGCGCATTGGGCGCCTCGCGAAGGCGAGCCTGGTGTTGCCGAGTATCAGGCCTGGATGCGCGCGCAGTTCGACTGATCTTTGCCCCTGTGGGAGCGGGCTTGCTCGCGAATGCGGTGTGTCAGTTGCAGTGATGTGACTGACACTCCCTCTTCGCGAGCAAGCCCGCTCCCACAGTGGTTTCTGTGCACTTGAACCACTTCCTTCAGCCCATGTTAGAGTGCTCGGCCCCGATTCCGGAGCCTGCCATGAGCCGTTCCATCCGCTGTTGCGCCGCCCTGTTGCTGACCCTCAGCCTGCCCCTTGCCGCCGCGCCGGCGCCCATGCACAGTCAGTTCCTGCCGCCGGACGATCTCACTCTGCGCGATGCTGATCCCGAACAGCAGCAACTGATGCAGGTCACCGATTATTCGGTAGTGGTCGGTGCTCAGCGTCAATCCAATCAACAGCCGATTCCGGTCACGTCGCCGTTGCTGATTCGTCTCAAGGGCAAATCGCTGAACAAGGGCGCTACCATCAGTCAGGTGCTGGTCAACTTCGATGGTGAAAGCAAAAGCCTGAAAAAGCCGGTATACGACGAGCCGAGCAAGACCCTGACGCTCTATTACCCGCTGGCGCAATACCGGGTGGTGATCGATTTGTTGCGCAATGACACGGTGTATTGCCAGTTTCTCAGCTACGCCAATGGTCATGTCTGGGCCGATCTGCACACTGGCAGCACTCGTCCGCGTTGAGCCCTGTGCCTGCGCGGGGGTAAACTGCCCGCCCCGTGTAATGTCTGCGAGCTGGAGTCGGCAATGCGTAAAGATAAAAAACAAGTGATTGGTGACGAAATCGGCGATGAGCAGATCAAGTTGTTCCTCGATTTCGAGCCGGTCGATGCGACTTCTCCGTCCCTGCACAAACTGGTCAAGGCCTACCGTGGCCTGCGTATCGACGATTTCGAGCGTTTCCTGACGTTCTTCGTCGAAGCCGGTTACGACGTGAATGGCAAGGATGAGCACGGCAATGACTTCGTTGCCCTGATCAAGGATCAGCGCAACGCGTCGGATTACATCGAGCTGATCGAGAAGATTCGCGGTTAAGATCAAGAGATCGCAGCCTCGCTTCGCTCGACAGCTCCTACATTGGACCGTCTGTTCCTGTAGGAGCTGTCGAGCGAAGCGAGGCTGCGATCTTTCAAATGCATAAAAAAACGCCCCGCTCTCAGTGAGAACGGGGCGTTTTTCATGCAACCGAATCAAGCGTAGCTTTCGGTCTCGCTGCTGGCTTCAACCAGTTCCAGGGCAACGTTGTTCTGCGTGTTGATCTTGCGATACAACGCAGCGTCGGTTTCCAGAACCTTTTCACGGGCCGGGAAAATTTCGGCCAGTTTGCCAGCCCATTCGCCTTTGGCTTTGCCAGGGAAGCATTTTTCGATCAGTTCCAGCATGATCGAAACGGTCACCGAAGCACCTGGCGAAGCGCCGAGCAGTGCCGCCAGGGAACCGTCCTTGGCCGCGACCAGTTCGGTACCGAATTGCAGGATGCCGCCTTTTTTCGGGTCTTTCTTGATGATCTGCACCCGTTGGCCGGCCACTTCCAGGCGCCAGTCTTCGGCTTTCGCCTCAGGGTAGAAACGACGCAGGGACTCCAGGCGCTGCTCCATCGACTGCATCACTTCGCTGACCAGGTACTTGGTCAGGTCCATGTTGTTTTTCGCCACGGCCAGCATCGGGCCGATGTTGCCGGCACGAACCGACATCGGCAGGTCCATGAAGGAGCCGTGCTTGAGGAACTTGGTAGTGAAACCGGCGTAAGGTCCGAACAGCAGGGACTTCTTGCCATCAACCACGCGGGTGTCCAGGTGCGGCACGGACATTGGCGGCGAACCTACGGCAGCCTGGCTGTACACCTTGGCCTGGTGGTGCTTGACCACTTCCGGGTTGTCGCAGCGCAGCCACTGGCCGCTGATCGGGAAACCGCCGAAACCTTTGCTCTCTTCGATGCCCGAGGCCTGCAGCAGCGGCAGTGCCGCGCCGCCAGCGCCGAGAAAGACGAATTTGGCGTCGACTTCACGGGTGTTGCCGCTGTTGACGTCCTTGATGCTGACGGTCCAGCCGCCGTTGCTGCGCTTGAGGCCGGTCACGCGCTTGCAGTACTTGACCTGGGCATCGGGTGCGCTGGTCAGGTGCTTGAGCAACTGGTTGGTCAGGGCGCCGAAGTTGACGTCAGTGCCATTGATCACGCGGGTCGCGGCGAGGGTTTCGCCAGGATCGCGGCCAGGCATCATCAGCGGCATCCACTCGGCCATTTTGGCCTTGTCTTCGGTGTATTCCATGTCGGCGAAAGCATGGTGCTTGCTCAGCACCTTGAAGCGTTCCTTGAGGAAGGACACGCCGCTGTCGCCCTGCACGAAGCTCAGGTGTGGCACCGGGCTGATGAACGATTTGCACGAGCCGAACGTGCCTTTTTTGGTCAGGTACGACCAGAACTGCTTCGACACTTCGAACTGGGTGTTGATGTGCACGGCTTTCTTGATGTCGACGGCGCCATTGGCTGCCTGCGGCGTGTAGTTGAGCTCACACAGCCCGGCGTGACCGGTACCGGCGTTGTTCCATGGGTTGGAACTCTCCGCGGCACCGGAATCCATCAGCTCGACGACTTCCAGCTTGATCGCGGGGTCGAGCTCTTTGAGCAGTACTGCAAGGGTGGCACTCATGATGCCGGCCCCAACCAGTACTACGTCGACTGCTTCGTTATGCGCCATTTAACGCGTCTCCAAAATCTGCAGCACCAAATTGTCGGCATGGCTGCCAGGCGTTCCGGGGCGTGTCAGTGTTGCCCCAGGTACTCATGGCAGGATCGCCATGTCCGAATCTTCGCAATTTATCGCAACTTCGACGGACGCTACCGGCCGGGCCTATGAGCCATATGAACTCATTTCAGCGCGCGGGAGGCAATTCGACTTATGGTCGATACATCCGTTTGTGCAACCAAATCCGTAGCGGACAGGCTTCAGGCTCCGGTGTTCGAGGAATACTCGGTCCTGTGTCGTTGGGCTGTTGTAGACGCTAATGGTGCATGTTCAGACGCAAAACTATTCATTTGCTCGCCACACTCTTGTGAAGTTGTGAAAACCCGTTTTTTTCACGCTCTTTTGAAGACGTGAACCTCAAAAAGGGCTGTCCCAGCCTGGCACCGTGCCCGGATGGATTGCCGCCATGGGATACAGGGCAGGCAAAACGGGCAAACAGCTCAGTGACCGAGCGTAATGACAGCTCTGCAGATTCGCGAAAAGTGGAGGTTTTGCTCAACAAAACAGCAAGCACGCCAGCTTCACTCGATCTGTGTGGGCGGCTCTCTGTGGGCGGTGCGGGGTGTCAACACAAGCGCATTGACGATGCTGCGAGGCCCGATCAGGAGACGTCCTTATAATCGGGGGGAGATTGTATCTAAGAAACGCAGGGAAATGGTCGTGTTTAATGACTTTTATTAGGTGTTTGGTCAGGTCGTCATCATCTGCTGGGCACGCGAGCGTGGCTGATGCTGTTGCGAAACGATGCGAGCGTCGGCAGGCAGCGGCTGATTCAGCCAGTTCAGGCGGATCTCTTCGATTTCAACCCAGCCATCGCCCATGGGCTGGAGGCTGCACTGCTTGAAGGCCTGGCAGTGGCCGTTGCGGTCGAGCAGGGCGAAGCAGCGATGCAGCGGGCGTGGCGCGAACAGAGAGATCAGATGGCGCATGGTGGAGTACCTTGTTGGTTTTCTGAGGAAAACGATAATCGCAAGCCATTACGTGCAAGTGTATGAGCGGTGACATCTGTGTGACAAGAAGCGCCTTCCGGGGCTTGTCAGAGTTTCATCAATCACTGTGCGGTGCTGGTTCCCCGCAGTAACGCACCGCTATACTGCCAGCCTGTTTGTGCCTGATTCTGGAGAGAAGAGCATGTTGCAACGCCTGTTGTTCGGTTTGATCACTGTGACCAGTTTGACCCTGGTTGGCTGCGCCCACAGCCCGCAACAACTGAGCCCGGAACCCAAGCTGACCGCCCAGTTGGCCCCGGTCGGCCACGGCCAGCCCGTCGTGGTGCGTGTCGTGGACGGTCGTCCGTCGCCGACACTGGGCACCCGTGGTGGCCTGTATCCGGAGACCAGCGCGATTACCGTGCAGGGCGCGCAGATCCTGCCGAAGCTTCAGGCCCAGGCTGAAGCCGCCGTGCGTCTGTTGGGCTTTACCCCGACGAACAATGCCATGAATGCACCGCAACTGACCGTGACCCTGACAGAGTTGAAGTACCAGTCGCCCAAGGAAGGCCTGTACGTGACCGAAGCCACCATCGGCGCGACGTTCCGCTCGGACGTACAGAACGCCAACCGTCGCTACAGCGGCCGTTATGGTTCGTCCCTGGACCAGCGCTTCGGTATGGCGCCGAACCAGGAAACCAACACCAAACTGGTCAGCGATGTGCTCAGCGATGCATTGACCCGCCTGTTCAAGGATCCGACCGTGGGTCAGATTCTCGGTGAATAAACCTCGCCGGATGTGAAAAAGCCCGGTGCCAGCAATGGCCCCGGGCTTTTTCATGAGCGTTGGGTTGAGTCAGATGCACACTGATCAAGTGTGGGAGCGGGCTTGCTCGCGAAGGCGTAGTGTCAGGCCGCATCAATATTGACTGACACACCGTTTTCGCGAGCAAGCCCGCTCCCACAGGGGAATGATTGTGTCAGGCTGCTTCTGAGTAGAAATCCAGCACACTCACACCGGTCAGTAAATCCGTTTCAGGCAAATCCGCATGGTGATGCCCGCCCAAGGCGCAATACACCAGCCAATGGCGGTCCTGAACGTTGAAGGCGAGGCCGTCGACGACGGCTTGTTGTTCTTCGCTGGGAGTGATGAGGTAAAGACGGTCCTGGTTTTCGGCGTGGAGCATGACGTGGTCCCTGTCGGTTTCGAGGCGCACATGGTCGTCGATGCAGATGACGAAGCCGTGACTCAGGACAGCCATTGATCAATTACTTCGTTATTTGTCGGAAACTGAGGGCAGGCGCGAAAGCTTTCGGTAGAATCCGCGCCGCGGTCGCCGGTCCGGCACCAGCCACACCCGTTTTCCCAGAGGTTCGTGATGTCGCTGCACTTGATGACGCTGTTTACCGCCCATCCCGCCAAATTGATCAATCTGCTGGCCTTGCTCTTTGCCTTCCCGGGAGGCTGGTTGCTGCACGCCACCCGTCGTCGCGAACTGCGCGCGATGGCCAGTTTGCAGGCGCAGCGCCAGAGTCGCCCCAATGTAGAACCCACGCTGGAATGGGCGACCTTGCGCACGAACCGGTTTTTCTACATCTTCGGCTTTGCCTGCATGGGCATGGCGTTGCTGGTGTCGTGGATCAGCACTCAGGTTTGAATCTGAAGTAAACCCTGTGGCGAGGGCGCTTGTCGGACCGCCGCACCGCCCCGTTGGGCTGCGAAGCGGCCCGGATGAGCTTGCGACTGCTACGCAGCCGAACGGGGGCAAGCCCCCTCGCCACAAGTCGGCGCCGTTCTCGTATCCGGCCAAAACCGCTTAAAGCGGTAACCCCGCCTTCACCCGGTACTGATTGCGTACCGGCGTCGCATATTGCAGCACCAGGAATGGCCGATGCTCTTCCGGGCAGGCGTCCAGGCGGCGTTGCCATTCTTCCTGGGCCTTGGTCAGTTCTTCGACCGGGAACACGTCGGCGGCCTTCGGCACCTGCAACGCTGGATCTGCATCTTTCCACTGCGCGTAAGCCAGGTAGTGCACCGGGAACAAGCGGTATCCGCTGAGGATTTGCTTGTCCATCTCGACCGCCAATTGCTTGGTGTCTTCGAACAGTTCGGTGATTGGCGCGGCAAAGTTCACGTGCACCCGGCCCTTGTAGCCGGTGATGCCCTTGGCGATGCTCACGTCATCCTCGCCCGGCACCTTGGTGTAGCTGCCAGTGGTGGCGCGGATGTAGAGCTCGCGGGCCTTGGCCTGATCGCACGGGTCGTATTCGTAGCTGATCGACACCGGTGTCAGGTTCAGCGACTGAATGACCTCGCCGAACGGCTCGTCCTTGCGGCTCATGTGGAACATCTTGAGGATCGCCGATTCGGTACGGTCGTCACCGTCCTTGGCACGGCCTTCGGCCTGGGCAATCCAGATCGAGGCGCAATCGTTGCGGATTGAGTGATTGATGTACGCTGACAGCAACTGGTACGCCGCCATTTTCTCCCGGCGACCGCTGATCGAGCGGTGCACGATGAAGCTCTTGTTCAGGCGCATCAGGTCGCTGACGAAGGGCTTTTGCAACAGGTTGTCGCCAATCGCGATGCGCGGAGTCGGCAGGCCGGCGTGGTACACGGCGTAGTTGACGAAGGCCGGGTCCATCACGATGTCGCGGTGGTTGGCGATGAACAGGTAGGCACTGCCGGACTTGAATTGCTCCACACCGGTATAGGTGACACCGTCGGTGGCGCGCTCAATGGTATGGTCGACGTAATGCTCGACTTTGTCCTGCAGCGTGGCCACGGAGGTCACGCCGGCAAACTCACGGCGCAGCCGATGGGCTATAAAAGGTTTGAGTGCCCAGCCTAAAGCGCCGGCAAAACGCGGAAAGCTGAAGTGGGTGAGGATATCTAGAAACGCCTTGTCGCCGAGCAGTCGTGCCAGCACTGCCGGGACTTCACTGTCGTCGTAAGGTCGGATGGCATCGAATTCGCCCATCATGCTCTCTTGTTAGAAACGGCTAGGGTAAGTAAAGGTTTTGATCGAAAACCGGCGGGGCACGGTCTGAAAAAGTAGCCAGACAAAAATAGCCCTGCAAATAGACCGGCGATTATACGCACAAGTCACTTGGGAGACCGCGATGCTGGAAACTGCGCAGTATGAATGTCCGTATTGTGGTGAGGAAGTCGAGACGACGCTGGATTTGTCCGGTGGCGATCAGACCTACATTGAAGACTGCCAGGTGTGCTGCCGGCCGATAACCTTCGTGTTGCAGGTTCATGGAGAGGAATGGCATCTCGAAGTGTTCAGTGAAAACGAATGAGGGGCGTGTATGCAGCGCATCTACGATCCGGAAAACCTGATGGAAGGCGAGTTGCTGCAAGGCATGCTCGCCAGCGAGGGTATCGAGGCGCATCTGGTGGGCCGTGATTTGCTCGGTGGCAGCGGCGAGTTGCCGATCTATGGCCTGCTCGGGCTGTCGGTCGATAACGACCAGGCCGAATACGCCCGCGAGCTGATCACCGCGTACAATGCCGCGCTGCCGCTGTCCGGCGATGAACCGGAGAGCTTTCCCGGCACGCTGGTCTGTTAGGCTGGCGTTCGTTTGATCAAGAGCCGTGTTGCCCCATGTGTGGACGTTATGCCCTGTTTCGCTGGAATCCCGCCTTCGCGGCGCTGCCCGGTTTTCCCGCCGACCAGCAGGCGCAGTGGAACATTTCCCCCAATGATTCGGTGTTGATGCTGCGGGCCGGGCCTGACGGCCAGCGCACGCTGGCCCGTGCCCGCTGGGGCCTGACGCCCCCCTGGCTGACCGATCTGTCCCGCACCCCGGCCCATGCCCGCGCCGAAACCGTTGCCGAACAACCGATGTTTCGCGAAGCCCTGCGCTTGCGTCGTTGCCTGTTGCCGGCCAACGGTTTCTACGAATGGCGCGGTACGACGCGCAAGCGCCCGTACTGGCTGACACCGGGGGAGGGCTCGTCATTGTTTTTTGCCGCGATCTGGGAGGCGTATCCGGTACAGGAGCAGGTTTGGCTGAGTACCGCCGTGATTACCCAACCTGCGGCAAGCCAGCGGCGGCCGTTGATTCTTGATGAGGCGGGGCAGGCCGCGTGGCTGGATCCCGAGACGCCATTGCATGCTTTGCAAGCATTGCTGGCCAGTGAGCCTGCCGCGTTGCGCGAGCGAGTGTTGGCCAACATGGTGAATGACCCGAAGCTCAATGGGCCGGAGTGTCTGACGCCGGGTTGAGTTTTTGGGTGTCGGTGCTGGCCCCTTCGCGAGCAAGCCCGCTCCCACAGGGGATCTGTGGTGTACACAAATCCCCTGTGGGAGCGGGCTTGCTCGCGAAGAGGGCCTGAAGGTCAAACCCTGAACTGATTGATCAACCGCCGCTGCTGTTCCGCCAGCTTGGTCAGATCCGCACTGGCCGCACTCGACTCATCCGCGCCGCCCGCCACTTCATTGGCCACCTGGCCGATATTGATCACGTTGCGGTTGATGTCGTCCGCCACCGCACTTTGTTCCTCGGCCGCACTGGCAATCTGGGTGTTCATGTCGTTGATCACCGACACCGCCTGAGTGATGGTTTCCAGCGCTTCGGCAGCCTTGGAGGCATGCTGCACGCTTTCGTCCGTGCGGTTCTGGCTGTCTTCCATGACTCGCACCACGTCCCGCGTGCCTTGCTGCAGTTGCTGGATCATGGTCTGGATTTCTTCGGTGGCCTTTTGCGTTTTCTGCGCCAGGTTACGCACCTCGTCGGCCACCACGGCAAAACCACGGCCCTGCTCACCGGCACGGGCAGCTTCGATAGCCGCGTTCAGGGCCAGCAGGTTGGTCTGCTCGGCGATCCCGCGAATGGCGGTGAGGATGGCGTTGATGTTTTCGCTGTCCTTGGCCAGGGTTTGCACCACGCTGACGGCCCGGCCGATCTCCACGGCGAGAGCGCCAATTGAGTTCGACGTGTCGCGCACGATCTGCATGCCCTGGCTGGCGGCCTGATCGGCATGGCTGGCGGCCTGTGCAGCCTGGGTCGCGTTGCGCGCCACGTCCTGGGCGGTGGCGGTCATTTCCTGCACGGCGGTGGCCACTTGATCGATCTCGGCCATTTGTTTGTGTACGCCGGTGTTGGTGCGGATGGCGATGTCGGCGGTATGTTCCGACGAATCGCTGACGCTCTGCACCGACGTCACCACTTGGGTGATCATCGCCTGCAACTTGGCCAGGAAGGTGTTGAAGCCTTTGGCGATCGAACCCAGTTCATCGGCTCGGTCGCTGGTCAGGCGCCGGGTCAGGTCACCTTCGCCCTGGGCGATATCGTCGAGCATGGCCACCATCTGCTTGAGCGGACGGGCGATGCCGTGGCCCACCAGCCAGATCACCAGCAAACCGATACCGGCGATCACCAGGCCGACCATTGCCATGCCGAAGGTGTCGGATTTGCGCTGTGCGTTCAGGTCGGCCTGAAGTTTTTGCAGGTCGGCCATGACCGCATTCAGCGGCAATTGCAGCATCAGGGTCCAGCGGGCGTCGGTCTGGCCGATGCCGAAGGGCAGGTACAACTCGATCCGGCCCTGGGCCTTGTCGACGGTGTAGGTGACTTCGCCGCGCTTGAGGTTGGCCATGTTGGCAATCTGCTTGCTGTCGAGGATGTCGCTGACCTTCTCGCCGAATTTGCTCGGGTCCTTGGTGAAGGCGACGATCCGGCCATTGCCACCGATCAGGGCCATTTCACCTGCACCACCGTAGAGCTTCTGGTTGGCGCCCAAGAGCATTTCCTGGATGAAGTTGACCGACAGGTCGGCGCCGACGATGCCCTGGAAGGCACCGTTGAGCATGATCGGTTCAATAAAGGAGGCGAGCATGACGATTTTGTCGCCCACCTTATAAGGCGCCGGATCGATCACGCAGGATTTTCTGGTTTCTTTCGAGCACAGGTAGTACTCGCTGGCGCGCACGCCGGTGGACAGGACTTTCTGGTCGTCGACGTCCACCAGTTTATCCAGGCCGAGGCTGCCGTCGTCATTGCGGAACCACCAGGGCAGGAAACGCCCGTTGCTGGCGTCGATGCCGGTCACCTGGGTGCCGACGTACGCCGCATCGTTGTGATCCAGTGCATCTTTTTCCCAACCGATGTAGGTGCCGAGGATTTTCGGGTTCTTGACCACGTTTTCCTTGATCAGACCGATCAATTGCTCGCGGCTGAGGCTCAGCGCAGGCTGGCCATCGGCACCCGGTGTGCCGATCAGAGTGTTGACCCGCACCAGTGCGCCGGCTATCAGCAGCGGTGCTTCGAGTTCACGCTGGATCTGGCTGACCTGGGTCTGCGCCAGGGACGTCAGGCGTTGTTCGATGACTTGCTCGAATTGTGCCTGGGTCCGTTCCTGGACCATGTCTTGCGTCCGCGCGCCGGAAAACAGTGCGTACACCACCAGCGCTGCCACGACACTAAGGACAATGGCGCCGGCAAGGGCCGCCACGGAAAACTGGATCGACTTGAATTTCATGGTGGCTCCGCACGCGAAAGGACGTCTGCCCAGGTGTATCGGCAGGGTGTCGGGCGGGCATGAGTTCGGGTCGCTGAATTGATTGTTTTTGCGTGCCGGATGTCGCAAATGAATCAATGTGCGGCGTGATGGGCTGCGGCTCGCCCCGGATTGTGAATTTTTTCCTGCACCGGTGAGAGCTTTGTCCGAATTGTGCGTCTTACGTCCGTTGTATCTGGCGCCGATACATTTCCACGCCTAGGATACGCGGCATGTTTTCAGGGAGTTTTTTGATGAACAAGATTTTGGTTGTCAGTGCACTGGGCTCCGCGCTGCTGCTCGCCGGTTGCCAGTCGGTCAACACCACCAGCGGCGGTGCCGTGGGCATTGAGCGCAAGCAGTACATGTTTAGCATGTTGTCCTCGCAAGAGGTCGACCAGATGTACGCCCAGTCCTATCAGAAGACCGTGGGCGAAGCGTCCAGCAAAGGTGTGCTGGACAAGACCAGCAATGAAGCCCGGCGGGTTCAGGCAATTGCCGACCGGCTGATTGCCCAGGCACCGACGTTTCGTCCGGATGCGGCCCAGTGGAAGTGGGAAGTCAACCTGATCAAGAGCGATGAACTCAACGCCAACTGCGGGCCTGGCGGCAAGATCATCTTTTACACCGGGCTGATCGACACCCTGAAACTGACCGATGATGAAATCGCCGCGATCATGGGCCATGAAATCGCCCACGCGCTGCGCGAGCACGGTCGTGAAGCGATGTCCAAGGCTTACGGCATCGAAATGGCCAAGCAGGGCGCCGGTGCCTTGTTGGGGTTGGGGCAGGACACCATGGCCCTGGCCGATACCGTGGCCAACTACGGCATGACCTTGCCCAACAGTCGCGCCAATGAAAACGAGGCGGACCTGATCGGCCTGGAACTGGCCGCCCGCGCCGGCTACAACCCGAATGCCGCAATCACTCTGTGGAACAAGATGAGCAAGGTCTCGGAGGGGGCGCCACCAGAGTTCATGAGCACTCACCCGGCATCGGCGAGTCGTATTGCGGCGTTGCAGGCGGCGATTCCGAAAGTCATGCCTTTGTACGAGCAGGCCAGGAAGTCCTGATCGTCATGCGGTGAGACTGCTGGCCTCTTCGCGAGCAAGCCCGCTCCCACAGGGTTCGGCGTCGAGCACAAAACCAATGTGGGAGCGGGCTTGCTCGCGAAGAACGATAACGCGGTCTACTGCGTTACCTCGTCAAACCCACCCACTGCTCTGCATCGCCTTGTACACCGCGACAATCGCCAGGATGAAGAACGCCGATGCCGCCAGTCGACGGATCAGGGTCAATGGCAATTTATCTGCGGCAAAATTACCGGCCAATACCACGGGCACGTTGGCAATCAGCATGCCGAGGGTGGTGCCGATGATCACCAGCCACAACTCCGGATATTGCGCAGCCAGCATCACGGTCGCGATCTGCGTCTTGTCGCCGATTTCCGCCAGGAAGAACGCGATCAGCGTGGTCAGGAACGGCCCGAACTTGCGGGCGGTGCTGGCTTCGTCGTCGTCCATCTTGTCCGGCACCAGGGTCCACAGTGCGGTCGCGGCGAAGCTCGCGGCGAGGATCCAGTGCAGCATCGTATCCGAGAAGAAACTGCCGACCCAGGCACCGACTGCACCGGCGGCCGCGTGGTTGGCCAGGGTCGCGGCGACGATACCAGCGATGATCGGCCAGGGCTTGCGGAAACGGGCAGCGAGAATGAGCGCGAGCAGTTGCGTCTTGTCGCCGATTTCGGCCAAGGCAACGATTGCGGTAGGTACGAGAAGTGAATCCAGCATCAGGGGTTTTCCTAAGGGGCGGGTCGACACGGCTATGACACGTACAGCCTTCCCGCCCCGGGTAAGGTGTGCGTGTCATAGGTCTTGTCAAACCCTGCGATCCAGCTGATGTGGATGCTTGGGTCGCATGCGCCATGGTCTGAGGACCAAGTATGTTGACGCATGCCGGACGAGCATGGCGCTCGTGGGAGACTACTCCCCTAGGACGGGGCGGATTCTGCCTAGGCAAAATCCTTTCGGCAAGCCTTCTTTTTCAAAGAGGTTTTAGCCGCGTTTGGCCCGGTAGATTCTGAAACCCTGTCCCTCGGCCTTGATTGCACACACGCCCAGATGCTCTTCGATCAGCGGTTGATATTTCAGGAAGCTATTCGCTACCAGGCGAAGTTCGCCACCGTTTTTCAGGTGTTTTGCTGCTTTTCGCAGCAAGTTCTCTGTTGCGAAGTAGTCGGTGTGCACGCCGACATGGAACGGCGGATTGCTCAAAATGGCACTCAAACCCATCGGGGCGGCATCGATTCCGTCACCGGTAATCACCTCGGCATCCAGACCGTTGGCAGCCAGGGTCAGGCGACTACTGGCAGCGGCAAAGGCATCTACGTCCAGCAATGTGACCTGGTTGTGCGGGTAACGACGTTTCACCGCTGCGCCCAACACCCCGGCGCCGCAACCGAAATCGAGCAAGTGACCGCCGGGCAGTTTGTCCAGGTGTTCCAGCAGCAGCGCGCTGCCGCGATCCAGACGACCATGGCTGAACACCCCCGGCAGGCTGATGACCTTCAACGGGCCTTCGGCCAGCGGCAGTTCGTAGGTCTGCGCCAGGCTTTCCAGCGGTTTGGCTTGCGGTGCGTTGGCCACGGTGACCAGCCAGAGCTGGCAGTGTCGCGCGCTGTCGAGTTTGCGTGGCTTGCCGAACGGGTTGAGTTGCTTGGCGGCACCTTCGATGCCGCTTTTTTTCTCGCCGACCAGGTACAGCTCGCGCCCGGCCAGCCGCGAGGCGAGGGCGTTGAGAATGTAATCGGTCAGGTCCTTGGCCTTGGGCAGAAAGACCACGGCGGTATCGAACCCGCGCTCCGGCGCGTTCACGCCAAAATGGCTGCGCTCGGCGAAGCGGGCGTCCAGCGCGGCCTGATCGCCGGCGTGCCAGCACCAGCCATGAGCCTCTGGCAGACGGCCCAGCAAGTCGTCGGCAGGTAAACCGGCCAACAGCACCGAACCCTGGAATAACTCGACCTGACGAAGCAGTACTTCACTGCGCGGATCCATAACTGCTCCCGTGGAAAAAAGTGCCGCAGTTTATCAACTGACGACTCGCAGCGCCTTACCGTTGAAGTATCCCAGTGCGTTTTCGGTCACCTGACCGACGATCCGCTGGCGCGCTTCACGGCTGCCCCAGGCGTTGTGCGGGGTGACGATCAGGCGCGGAATATCGTGGGCCAGCAGCGGATTGCCGTTGATGGGCGGTTCGACGCTCAGCACATCAGTGGCAGCGCCGCCCAAATGCCCGTTGCGCAAGGCGTCGGCCAGCGCCTGTTCGTCGATCAGGCCGCCGCGGGCGGTGTTGACCACGAACGCTTCGGGTTTCATCAAGGCCAGTTCACGGGCACCGATGAAGTGGCGGGTGTGCTCGTTGAGCGGGCAGTGCAGGGTCAGGGCATCGACTTGCGGCAACAGTTCATCGAGTGGCAGGCGGTCCGGCCGGGCGGGGCGTCCGGGAATTTGTCCCAGCAGAACGCGCATGCCGAAGGCTTCAGCCAGCCGTGCGACCGCGCCGCCCAATTCGCCATGACCGAGCAGGCCAAGGGTTTTGCCTTCAAGTTCAACAATTGGGTAGTCCAGCAAACAGAACTGTTTGGCCTGCTGCCAGCGACCTTCGCCGACGGCTTTTTGATAATCGGCCAGGCGCGTGGCCAGGTTGAGCAGCAGCATGATTGTGTGCTGCGCCACCGATGGTGTGCCGTAGCCCTGGCAGTTGCATACGGTAATTCCGTGGGCGCGGGCGGCGGCGAGGTCGACGTTGTTGGTGCCGGTGGCGGTGATCAGGATCAGCTTCAGATCAGGGCTGGCAGCCATGGCGGCGGCGTCGATCAGGATCTTGTTACTGATGGCAACGGTGGCGCCCTTGAGGTGTTCGATGACTTGATCGGGCAAGGTCTGGGCGAACAGCTGCAAATCGCTGAAACAACTGCGCAGCGGGCTGAGATCAAGGTCGCCGAGGTCCAGGGACGGGTGGTCGAGGAAAACGGCGCGGCGAGTGTTCGTCATCAACTGTACCTTTTGTGCATTGAACTGAAGGCGTAATCTGCCGAGCCTACCAGATGAAATAAATAGATACGCTTGGCCTGAAGGAGCCCCCATGTACTGGACAGAGTTCTTGACCGTTGCCCTGATTCACCTGCTGGCCGTGGCCAGTCCCGGCCCGGACTTTGCCGTCGTGGTGCGTGAGAGTGTGACCCACGGTCGCCGCGCAGGCACCTGGACCGCGCTGGGTGTGGGTTCGGCGATTTTCCTGCACGTGGGTTATTCCCTGTTGGGGATCGGCCTGATCGTGTCCCAGTCGATTGTGCTGTTCAATGCCTTGAAATGGGCTGCAGCCGCTTACCTGCTGTACATCGGCTACAAGGCACTGCGCGCGCAACCGGCCAAGCCTGTGGTGGACGATCTGCACAAGGAAGCCGGCGAGCGCACGGCCCGTGGCGCCTTCACCTCGGGTTTCGTCACCAACGGTCTCAACCCGAAAGCCACACTGTTCTTCCTCTCGCTGTTCACCGTGGTCATCAACCCGCATACACCATTGGCCGTGCAGGCCGGTTACGGGGTTTACCTGGCGGCGGCGACAGCAGCCTGGTTCTGCCTGGTGGCGATGCTGTTCAGCCAGCAGCGCGTACGCGCCGGTTTTGCCCGCATGGGCCACTGGTTCGACCGGACCATGGGCGCGGTGCTGATTGCGATTGGCGTGAAGCTGGCATTCACCGAGATGCATTGATTCCGTAGACACTACAGACAGAAAAGACTTGCAGGTGCTGGCTCAATGCTAGCATCTGCAATGCTCTGCAAATCATTCCTTTGGCTGATTTGGCTGGCGTTCAAGGGCACTACAGTGCGTACTTTCAGTCACGACCGTGCAGTCAGATTAAAGGGATTCTTATGTTGCAGACTCGCGTTATCCCCCCGGCCGAAGGCGCTTACCAATACCCGCTATTGATCAAACGGCTGCTGATGTCCGGTGCCCGTTATGAGAAAACCCGCGAGATCATCTACCGCGACAAGTTGCGCTACAGCTACCCGACCCTGATCGAACGGGTGGCCCGCCTGGCCAATGTGCTGACGGCGGCCGGGGTCAAGCCCGGGGATGCTGTGGGTGTGATGGACTGGGACAGCCATCGTTACCTGGAATGCATGTTCGCCATCCCGATGATCGGCGCCGTGATCCACACCATCAACGTGCGGTTGTCGCCGGAGCAGATCCTCTACACCATGAACCACGCCGAGGACCGCTTTGTGCTGGTCAACAGCGAGTTCGTCGGCCTCTACAAGGCAATCGAGGGGCAACTGACCACGGTCGAGAAAACCCTGCTGCTGACTGACCTGCCGGAAAAAACCGCGGAGCTGCCGAACCTCGTCGGCGAATACGAACAACTGCTGGCAGCGGCGAGCCCGCAGTACGACTTTCAGGATTTTGACGAAAACTCGGTCGCGACCACGTTCTATACCACCGGCACGACCGGCAATCCCAAGGGCGTGTACTTCACCCATCGGCAACTGGTGCTGCACACCATGGGTGTGTCGACCATCATGGGCGCGATCGATAGCGTGCGCCTGCTGGGCACCAACGACGTGTACATGCCGATCACTCCAATGTTCCACGTCCACGCCTGGGGCTTGCCGTACGTGGCGACCATGCTCGGGCTCAAACAGGTGTATCCCGGCCGCTATGACCCGGAATACCTGGTGGAGTTGTGGCGCGAGGAGAAGGTCACGTTCTCCCATTGCGTGCCGACCATCCTGCAAATGGTCCTCAATGCCAAGGCCGCGCAGAACGTCGACTTCGGCGGCTGGAAAATCGTCATCGGCGGCAGTGCCCTGAACCGCACGCTGTACGAGGCGGCCAAGGCCAAAGGCATTCAGTTGACCGCGGCGTACGGCATGTCGGAAACCGGGCCGCTGGTGTCGTGCGCGCACCTCAACGACGAATTGATGGCCGGCACCGAAGACGAACGCACCACCTACCGGATCAAGGCCGGCGTGCCCGGGCCGCTGGTGGAGGCGGCGATTGTCGACACCGAGGGCAACTTCCTGCCCGCCGACGGCGAGACCCAGGGCGAACTGGTGTTGCGCGCGCCTTGGCTCACCGAGGGTTATTTCAACGAACCGCAGAAGGGCGCCGAGCTCTGGGCCGGAGGCTGGCTGCACACCGGTGACGTGGCGACCCTGGACAGCATGGGGGTGATCGACATTCGTGACCGCATCAAGGACGTGATCAAGACCGGTGGCGAGTGGATCTCCTCCCTGGATCTGGAAGACCTGATCAGCCGTCATGTGGCGGTACGCGAAGTAGCGGTGGTGGGGATCCCCGATCCGCAGTGGGGCGAGCGGCCGTTTGCCCTGCTGGTGCTCCGTGAGGGACATGCGATTGGGGCCCGTGAACTTAAGGAACACCTCAAGCCGTTTGTGGAACTGGGGCACTTGAGCAAGTGGGCGATCCCGAGCCAGATCGCCCTTGTTACTGAAATTCCCAAGACCAGCGTCGGCAAACTCGACAAGAAGCGCATTCGTGTCGACATCACCGAATGGCAAGCCACCAACAGCACCTTTCTCTCGACGCTTTAAGCGCCTCTCGGCGTGCCCGAAAGGGCACGCCAGCCCCACCAAGCAAGCGCTTGGCTTGTCAAAACGAAATTTTCAGCCATCCTTGCCGGGCCGACGGGTGTCGGACTGGCGAAAGGACTGTTCCAGAGTGGCTGGCAACTGCAAATCACACTTTAGAGGGATCAAGCACTACTACCTGCTGGCTATAGTCCGCTCAAGGATTTTTAAGAACGGGGCAACCGCACGAACCGGAGCGATGCAACTTTGGAATGACTTTGGGATGCCATGGCTCCCGGTTATCCACAGCGTTTTTAGAAGTGCTCATGCCATAAAAATAAAATGCACATGGAGTAGCGTCGATGACATCAGTAAACCAGTTCTGGCGCCGGGCGAAACTGCCCCTGGCTGTCAGTCTTGCCTCTACGCTCGCCGGGCCAGCATTCGGCGTCAGTTTCAACGTTGGTGAAATCGAAGGTCAGTTCGACTCATCCCTGTCGATTGGTGCCAGTTGGTCTACTCAGCAGCCGAACAAGAACCTCATCGGTGTCAACAACGGTGGCCGGGGTCTGTCGCAGACCTCTGATGATGGTCACCTGAACTTCAAGAGCGGCGAAACCTTCTCGAAGATCTTCAAGGGCATCCATGACCTTGAACTGAAATACGGCGATACCGGTGTTTTCGTCCGTGGCAAATACTGGTACGACTTTGAACTGAAAGACGAAAGCCGTCCGTTCAAGGACATCAGTGACGACGGCCGCAAGGAAGGCGCCAAGTCCGCTGGCACTCAACTCCTCGACGCCTTCGTCTACCACAACTACTCCATTGCCGATCAGCCAGGCTCCGTGCGTCTGGGCAAGCAGGTCGTGAGCTGGGGTGAAAGTACCTTCATCGGTGGTGGCATCAACTCGATCAACCCGATCGACGTGTCCGCGTTCCGTCGTCCGGGTGCCGAGATCAAGGAAGGCCTGATCCCGGTCAACATGTTCTATGTGTCCCAGAGCCTGACCGAAAACCTCTCGGCCGAAGCGTTCTACCAAATTGAATGGGACCAGACCGTCGTCGACAACTGCGGCACGTTCTTCTCCCAGCCAGACATCGTTGCCGACGGCTGCGACAACAACCTGCGCGTGCTGAACAAGCGTTCGCAAATTCCGGCCATTGCCCTGGGGCCTTTGGCCGCCAACGGCGTCGACGTCAACGAAGAAGGTGTTCTGGTGCGTCGTGGTCCGGATCGTGATGCCCGCGACAGCGGTCAGTGGGGCGCGTCCTTCAAGTACATGTTCGATCCGCTGGACACCGAGTTCGGCGCCTACTTCATGAACTACCACAGCCGTGCACCGATCTTCAGCGCCACCGGTGCGCCGCAGTCGGTCTACAACACGGCAGCAGGGCTCCCAGGCCCGTTCGCGGCACTCGGGCCACTGCTGGTGGCAGGCAATTCGCAATACTTCATCGAATACCCCGAGGACATTCGCCTGTATGGCTTGAGCTTCTCCACCACCCTGCCTACCGGTACGGCGTGGAGCGGTGAGATCAGCTACCGTCCGAACGCTCCGGTGCAACTCAATACCACCGACATCCTGTTCTCCGGTATACGTCCTTTGGGCAATAACAACCCGAACAATCCGTTGACCAATGCATCGCTGCTGACCGGCGTGCCGGGTCAGGACCTGCACGGTTATCGTCGCAAGGAAGTCACCCAGTTCCAGACCACCCTGACGCACTTCTTTGACCAGGTCATGGGCGCCAGCCGTCTGACCCTGGTGGGTGAAGTGGGCGTGACCCACGTTGGCGGCCTGGAAAGCACTTCCGACGTTCGTTATGGCCGCGATCCGGTCTATGGCCCGGGTGAATTGCCAGCCTCTGGCGCGCTCGATACCTGCGTGACGCTCAACACCAGCACCATCAACGGTGCCGGTCCGGGTACTCCGACCAACAACCGCAGCCGTAACTGCACCAACGAAGGCTTCACCACTCCGACTTCGTGGGGCTACCGCGGTCGCGCCATCTGGGAATACAACGACGTGTTTGCCGGTGTGAACCTCAAGCCGAACGTTGCCTGGTCCCATGACGTGAGCGGTTATTCCCCTGGCCCTGGCGGCAACTTCGAGGAGGGCCGCAAGGCGGTGAGCCTGGGTGTCGACGCCGAATACCAGAACACCTACACCGCGAGCCTGGCTTACACCAACTTCTTCGACGGCAAGTACACCACCGTGGATGACCGCGACTTCGTTGCGCTCAGCCTCGGCGTGAACTTCTAAGCACTGTATTTTCAGGACAAACACGCATATGAAAATAACAAAGAGTCTGTTCCACGCCGGTGTTCTGGGCCTTTCGCTGCTGGCGACCAGCGTCATTGCAGCGGTTCCCCAGGCTGAAGCCGACAAGCTGGGCAAGAGCCTGACCCCGATGGGCGCTGAAATGGCGGGTAACGCCGACGGTTCGATCCCGGCCTGGAAACCACTGGCGAAGAATGCCGGTTCCATCGACAGCAAGGGCTTCCTGTCCGATCCGTACGCGGGTGAAAAACCGCTGTTCACTATCACGGCGCAGAACGTCGAACAGTACAAGGCCAAGCTTGCCCCTGGTCAGTACGCGATGTTCAAGCGTTACCCGGAAACCTTCAAGATGCCGGTGTACCCGTCCCACCGCGGTGCCACCGTGCCGGATGATGTGTTCGCCGCCATCAAGCGCAACGCCACCAACACCAACCTGGTGTCCGGCGGTAACGGTCTGGAGAACTTCGAAACGGCGGTGCCGTTCCCGATTCCAAAAAGCGGCGTGGAAGTCATCTGGAACCACATCACCCGCTATCGCGGGGGCAGCGTGACCCGTCTGGTGACCCAGGCGACACCGCAACCGAATGGCTCATATAGCATGGTGTACTTCCAGGACCAGTTCGTGTTCCGCGACAAAATGAAGGATTACGACCCGAAAAACCCGGGCAATATCCTGTTCTACTTCAAGCAGAAAGTGACCGCGCCGGCACGTCTGGCCGGTGGTGTACTGCTGGTGCACGAAACCCTCGACCAGGTGAAGGAACCGCGTTCGGCGTGGGTCTACAACGCCGGTCAGCGTCGTGTGCGCCGTGCACCCCAAGTGTCCTATGACGGCCCGGGTACCGCGGCCGACGGCCTGCGTACCTCCGATAACCTGGACATGTACAACGGTGCACCGGATCGTTATGACTGGAAGCTCGAAGGCAAGAAAGAGATGTACATCGCCTCCGACAGCTACAAACTCGACTCGCCAACGCTCAAGTACGACGACATCATCAAAGCCGGTCATATCAACCAGGACCTGGCGCGTTACGAGTTGCGTCGTGTGTGGCATGTGGTTGCAACCCTGAAGGAAGGTCAGCGCCACATCTACGCCAAGCGTGACTTCTACATCGACGAAGACACCTGGCAAGCAGCGGTCATCGATCACTACGACGGTCGCGGACAATTGTGGCGCGTCGCCGAGGCCCATGCCGAGAACTACTACGACAAGCAAGTGCCGTGGTATGCCCTCGAAGCCCTGTATGACCTGCAATCGGGTCGTTACCTGGCGTTGGGCATGAAGAACGAAGAGAAGTCGGCCTATGACTTCGGCTTCACTGCCACCACCAGCGACTTCACCCCGGCCGCCTTGCGTCAGGATGGTGTTCGCTGACGTGAACTGAATAGAGGCCGCACCCTCTGAAAAACGCCCCGACTGGTTCGGGGCGTTTTTTTTGTTTGTAGACTTTTTGTAGCCATTTGTAGCAATTACCTTCATTCCCTATCCGTTTACGGCTAGTCTGCGGACATCTGCAACGCCGCCACCCGCAATTCAAACAAGAGCCGGCTATGACTGATTTGTCTACACCCCCAGGTTCTGCAAACGTTGCTGTCGCGACACTCGACGGGCGCTTCTTCCGCCCGCCGTTGCCCGACGGCCATGTGCTGCGCCCACGTTTGTGCGAGCGCCTGAGTGCCGGGCTCGGTGGCAGGTTATTGCTGGTCAGCGCACCGGCAGGGTTCGGCAAGAGTTCGTTGGCGGTGGAGTTTTGTCAGGGGTTGCCGGCGCACTGGCAAAGTCTCTGGCTGGGGTTGAGCCCGCGAGACAGCGACCCTGGACGTTTTCTCGAGCGCCTGCTGGAAGGCCTTCAGGACTACTTTCCACAACTGGGCAGACAATCCCTCGGCCTATTGAAAATGCGCCAGCGCCATCAGCCGTTCGCGTTCGAAGAATGGCTGGACGGCCTGCTCGACGAATTGGCCGGGCACCTGTCCACGGCGACGCCATTGCTGCTGGTGCTGGATGATTACCATCTGGCCCAGGGGCCGGTGCTGGACCGTTGCCTGCAATTTTTCCTCAATCATCTTCCCGATGGTTTGCTGGTGATGGTCACCAGTCGCCAGCGTCCCGACTGGCACCTGGCACGGCTGCGGCTGTCGCGGCAACTGCTTGAGTTGCATGAACAGGATTTACGCCTGACCCACGACGAGGCCTTGAGCCTGCTCGACCGGCACAGCAGTTCCTTGCGCGGCGAGGCACTGGAAAACCTGATCCAGCGCAGCGAAGGCTGGGTCGCGGGGTTGCGCTTCTGGCTGCTGGCTGCCTCGGAGGCGGGCACCGATGGCGCACTGCCGCAATCGTTGCACGGTGGGGAGGGGCTGATCCGCGATTATCTGCTCGAAGAGGTCATCGATTGCCTGCCCGTCGAGGTCCAGTCATTCCTCTACGACACGGCGCCCCAGGAACGTTTTTGCAGTGAGCTGTGCGATGCCGTTCGCGACGCCCATGACAGCGGGGAGATCCTGCGCTTCCTGCTCGCTCACCAGGTGTTCCTGGTGCCGCTGGATGAGCATGGTCATTGGTATCGTTACCACCACCTGTTTTCCGATCTGTTGCGTACGCGGCCGACTTCTCAGTCGATGGTGCCGGCCGCCAGCCTGCACTTGCGCGCCTGCCGCTGGTTCAATGCCCAGGGACTGCTCGATGAGGCCGTGGAGCAGGCCCTGCGTGCCGGTCATCTGGACGTCGCGGCGAACCTGGTGCAGAACCTCTCCGAAGAGCAACTGCTGGCCGAGCAGAACGTCGGCATGTTGCTGCGCTGGAAAATGGACTTGCCTGACAGCTTGCTGATCAGCACACCGCGGCTGATCGTGCTCTATAGCTGGGCGTTGGGGATGGCCTGTCAACTGGATGCGGCCGAGGAGCTGGCCAGCCATTTGAGCCGCTTCCTGCCCGCGCCGTCGGCCACCGCACAGAAGTCCATGCTGGCTCAATGGCTGGCGTTGAGTGGCATCATTGCCCGTGGGCGCGGCAACCGCGAACTGACGCAGTGGTATTGCCGCGAAGCGTTGGACAGTCTTCCGTCCAAGCGTTACGGCCAGCGCCTGATGTGTCTCTCGACCTTGTCCAACCTGGCCATTGCCGACGGTGATTTGTGGCGGGCACGGGGGCTGAACCGCGAGTCGCTGGAGCTGGCACAGCGGGTCGGCAACCCGTTGTTCGAAGCATTGGCACACTACGACCGCGCCCGGGTTCTGCAAGCACGCGGGGAAATCTGTCGGGCGCTGGAAGAGGTCCGTCAGGGGTTGCAGCGCTTGCAGAGCTTGTCTGCGCAACGGCTGTATGCGGTTCGCGCCCGGCTGACCTTGTACGAAGGCTTTTTGCTGGCCCTGCGCATGCAGCCGCAAGCGGCGCGGGTGCGATTGCAGGCCGGTTTGAGCGAGGCGCGCGCCTGTCGCGACATCAGCGTGCTCATCGGCCACTGCGTGATTGCCAGGCTGGAAGGCAGCAGCGGCGAGTTCGCCAAGGCTTTTGCCGAACTGGCCGAAGCCGAACGGCTGATGCACATCTGGGACGTACCGCCGATCTACTACCTGGCGATGATCACCCTGGTCAAATGTGAACTCTGGCTGGCCCAGGGACGCACCGATCTGGCCGAAGCCTGGCTGGCGCGTCTGGGGCAGACCTATAACGGCGAAAACGGCGCGGCACCACCGGAATTCCACCCGCAATTGCCGTTGCATATCGAACTGCAACAAGCCTTGCTGGAAGTCATCCAGGGCCAACCGATGCTGGCCGAAGGACGTTTGAATGCGCTGCTGGAACACGGCCAGCAAAGCGGTCGGCAGATGCTCAGTGCCATGGCGTTGACCCAGAAAGTGATGTTGTTGCTTGGCAGCGGGCGCGAGCCGGAAGCACGCAAGGCACTGGCTCAGGCGCTGGACGCCGCCGGCGGAGGGGTGCTGCAACCCTTTGAGGGCTTGCTGGCCGAGCACCCGGACTGGCTGCGTGGGCAGCTGCAACTCTGTCCGCCAACCCCCGTTTCCCTGAGCCTCAGTGAAAAACTGCCGGCATTGGCTGCCCGTCCCGGGCTGGAGTCCTGTGCGGCCGCGGAACAGCTCAGCACGCGGGAAATGGCGGTCCTGCGATTGATCGCCCAAGGTTGTTCGAACCAGGAAATCAGCGATCAGCTGTTTATCTCCCTGCACACGGTCAAGACCCACGCCAGCCACATCAACAGCAAGCTGGGGGTCGAGCGACGCACGCAGGCCGTGGCGCGGGCCAAGGAGTTGGGAGTACTGGGTTAAGTATTTTTCACGTTACACATCGCGGCCATTGGCTGGATACTCAATTGTGCGAAAATCGCTCGTCCCCGTTTATCGAGCAGGCCCCGATGTCCCAGCAACCCACCCTTATCCGCGAAACTTTCCCCGTCGGCCCTTTGCAGTGCAACTGCACGATCATCGGCGATCCGGTGACGAAAAAGGCCATCGTCGTCGATCCGGGTGGCAATCATGAGCTGATCCTGGCGCGGCTCGATGCCTTGGGGTTGAAAGTGGTCAGCATCATTCACACCCATGCGCACCTCGATCATTTCCTGGCCTCCGGTCAACTCAAGGAGAAAACCGGCGCGACCCTGCATTTGCACAAGGAAGACCAGTTTCTGTGGGACAACCTGGAAATGCAGTGCCAGATGTTCGGCGTCCCTTATACCCCGGTGCCGTCCCCGGACCGCTGGCTGACCGATGATGAAGAACTGGCCTGCGGCTGTGGCGTGGCGCTGCACACGCCGGGCCATACACCGGGTTCCATGAGCTTTTGGTTTTCAGAGGCTAAGCTGCTGATTGCCGGTGATACGTTGTTTCGTCGCGGCGTCGGGCGCACGGATTTGTGGGGTGGCGATCAGGCGACCATCGTGCGCTCGATCAAACAGCGGCTGTACACCCTCGACGAAGACGCGACCGTGGTAACCGGACATGGTCCGGATACCCGGCTGGGCGACGAAATGCGCGAGAATCCGTTTGTTCGGGGCTGATTTGTAACAGTTGGAATTTTTACTGATTAACATGATCCAACGCCCGCAAAGGCTGATGCCTTGGTCCGTTGCACCACAGAATGCAAAAAAGTAGGAGCTTTACATGTTCACCACGCGTCGTTTGATTATTGTCGCTACGGCTGTGGCCGTTTTGTCCGGTTGTGCCTCGCCTAACCCTTACGGCGGTCAAGGCCAGGCTCAGGGCCAGGCGGATAGCGGCTCCGAAGGCATGAGCAAGACCGCGAAATACGGTGGCCTCGGCGCTCTGGCCGGTGCGCTGGCCGGTGCTGCCATCAACCACGATAACCGTGGCAAGGGCGCGCTGATCGGTGCGGCAGTGGTCGGTGCTTCCGCCGCCGGCTACGGCTACTACGCCGATCAGCAAGAGAAAAAGCTGCGCGCCAGCATGGCCAATACCGGGGTTGAAGTGCAGCGCCAGGGCGACCAGATCAAGCTGATCATGCCGGGCAACATCACGTTCGCTACTGATTCGGCGAATATTGCTCCAAGTTTCTACCAGCCGCTGAACAACCTGGCTGGCTCGCTGAAAGAGTTCAACCAGAACCAGATCGAGATCGTCGGCTATACCGACAGCACCGGCAGCCGCCAGCACAACATGGACCTGTCCCAGCGTCGTGCCCAGAGCGTGGCAACCTACCTGACCTCGCAAGGTGTCAGCGGTGCCAACCTGAGCGCTCGCGGCGCCGGTCCGGATAGCCCGGTTGCCAGCAACGGCGACATCAATGGCCGTGCGCAGAACCGCCGTGTAGAGGTCAACCTCAAGGCGATTCCGGGCCAGCAGTACGGTGCCCAGCAGCAAGGTACGGTCCAGCAGTACCCTTGATCGCCTGATTGAACCCCAGGCGTAAAAAAAACCGCCCGATCCTTAACAGGTCGGGCGGTTTTTTTTGTGTTGTCAGATCCGGCCCCTTCGCGAGCAAGCCCGCTCCCACATTTGCACGCATTCCAATGTGGGAGCGGGCTTGCTCGCGAAGAGGCCAGTGTGGGCAACAGTAATATCGAATCAGAAACAAAAAAGCCCCCGGACATGTGATTGTCCAGGGGCTTTTTGCTATGCGCGAAACCTGATTACTTCTTCAGGCCGTAATGCTCATCGAGCATGCCCGGCGCGTTCGGGGCTTTCGGTGCGTAGTCGCGAGGCGGCTCCTGATTGCGTGGTGGCGTCAGGCGTTCACGGGGTGCCTGTGCCGCATCGGCGTGCAGGGAGGCCAACAGGCGTTGGCGAGTCTGTTCGTCCAGGGCCAGGCGGTTGGCGCCCTCGGCGAGATGGTCCTGCACTTCCTGATAGCTCTGAGTCAGTTTCTTGACCAGGGTCGCCGTGCTGTTGAAGTGGGTCACCACCTCGTTCTGATAACTGTCGAAACGTTCCTGAATATCGTCCAGCTGACGCTGCGTGCGGCTGGGCGCGGCATTCGGCGCAAGGCGAGCGATCAGAAACCCAATGGCGACACCCACAACCAGGGCAAGAGTCGGTAACAACCAAACTAAGAGCGAGTGTTCCACGAGTCCTTCCTCTATAAACGGCTTTGCTTTACGTTAACGGCTCGAACCTGCGCTGTATACCGCGATTCACTCGCAATAGACAGTCACAGACAATTTGCTAGACGAGTCGACCCGATTCGAGGTCACGGAGTTCCTTCCTTGCTTATGCGTGAAACCCCTGTAGTGATTGCTGGCCCGGTGGGTCAACTGGAAGCACTGTACCTGGACAACGAGCAGCCTCGTGGCCTGGCGCTGATCTGCCATCCGAACCCGGTACAGGGCGGCACCATGCTCAACAAAGTGGTTTCGACCCTGCAGCGCACCGCGCGAGATGCCGGTTTGATTACCTTGCGTTTCAACTACCGTGGAGTCGGCGCCAGCGAAGGCACCCACGACATGGGCACGGGTGAAGTCGATGATGCCCAGGCTGTGGCCGAGTGGTTCCGGGCCAAACACCCGGAATTGCCGCTGACCCTGTTCGGTTTCTCCTTCGGTGGATTTGTTGCAGCCAGTCTCGGCGGACGCCTTGAGGCCAAGGGTGAGCAGCTCAAGCACCTGTTCATGGTCGCGCCGGCGGTCATGCGCCTGGGGGATCAGGATCAACTGCCGCAGCATGGCGAATTGACCCTGATTCAGCCGGAAACCGACGAAGTGATCGATCCACAAGTCGTTTACCAATGGTCTGACAAGCTCGAACGCCCCCATGAGCTGCTGAAAGTGGCAGAATGCGGACACTTTTTTCATGGCAAGCTGACCGATCTCAAGGATCTGATCCTGCCGCGTCTCTCGAATTGATTGCAGTCTGACAAGCGATTACCCATGACGACTCGTACCCGTATCCTCACCGGCATCACCACCACCGGCACGCCACATCTGGGCAACTATGCCGGTGCCATCCGCCCGGCGATCATTGCCAGCCGCGACAGCAATGCCGACTCGTTCTACTTCCTGGCCGACTACCACGCCTTGATCAAATGCGATGACCCGCTGCGCATCCAGCGCTCGCGTCTGGAAATCGCCGCGACCTGGCTGGCCGGTGGTCTGGATGTCGACCGCGTGACGTTCTACCGCCAGTCCGACATCCCGGAAATTCCCGAGCTGACCTGGCTGCTGACCTGCGTCGCTGCCAAGGGCCTGCTCAATCGCGCCCACGCCTACAAGGCTTCGGTGGACAAGAACGTCGAGACCGGCGAAGACCCGGACGCCGGTATCACCATGGGCCTGTACAGCTATCCGGTGCTGATGGCTGCGGACATCCTGATGTTCAACGCGCACAAGGTGCCGGTCGGTCGCGACCAGATCCAGCACGTGGAAATGGCGCGGGATATCGGCCAGCGCTTCAACCACCTGTTCGGCCAGGGCAAAGAGTTCTTCACCATGCCCGAGGCGTTGATCGAAGAAAGCGTCGCCACATTGCCGGGCCTTGATGGCCGCAAGATGTCGAAGAGCTACGACAACACCATTCCGCTGTTCAGCAGTGCCAAAGAAATGAAGGACGCGATTTCGCGGATCGTCACCGACTCTCGCGCGCCGGGCGAAGCCAAGGATCCGGATAATTCGCACCTGTTCACCCTGTTCCAGGCGTTCGCCACCCCGGCGCAGGCCGACGAGTTCCGCAGCGAACTGTTGCAGGGCCTGGGTTGGGGCGAGGCGAAGAATCGTCTGTTCCAGCTGCTGGACAGCGAGTTGGGCGAATCCCGTGAGCGCTACAACCAGCTGATCGAGCGCCCGGCGGATCTGGAAGACATCCTGCAACACGGCGCGAAAAAGGCCCGTTCGGTAGCGACGCCGTTCCTCAACGAACTGCGTGAAGCGGTGGGCCTGCGCTCCTTCGTTGCCCAGACCCAGGTGGCGACGACCATCAAGAAAAAAGCCGCGAAAGCTGCGCGTTTTGTCAGCTTCCGTGAAGACGACGGCAGTTTCCGCTTCCGTCTGCTGGCCGCCGATGGCGAACAACTGCTGCTGTCGCGCAACTTCGCCGATGGCAAGACCGCCGGTCAGGTGACCAAGCAACTGCAATCGGGTCAGCCACTGGACGTGCGAAATGAAGACCTGAACTTCAGTGTCTGGCTGGAAGGCCAGTGCGTCGCCGACAGTCCGGCCTTTGCTGACAGCGCTGCACGCGACGCGGCCATCGAGGCCTTGCGCATTGCCCTGACGCCGGTTCAGGAATAAACAACGGTTCGGCCCGACCAAGGGCCGATTGCCATTCTTCCGGGCCGTCGCTACAGTGTCGGCCCGTTTTTGTTGCCTTGCTAACGAATTATGACGCCCCTAGAACGATATCAAGCTGATCTGAAACGCCCGGAATTCTTCCATGACGCCGCGCAGGAAACTGCCGTGCGTCATTTGCAGCGCCTGTACGACGACCTGGTCGCGGCCGAGCAAAACAAGCCGGGCCTGCTGGGCAAGTTGTTTGGCAAGAAGGATCAGACCCCGGTCAAGGGCCTTTATTTCTGGGGCGGCGTAGGTCGCGGCAAGACTTACCTGGTGGACACCTTCTTCGAAGCGCTGCCCTTCAAGGAAAAGTCCCGCACTCACTTCCACCGCTTCATGAAGCGTGTGCACGAAGAGATGAAGACCCTGGGTGGCGAGAAAAACCCGCTGACCATCATCGCCAAGCGCTTCGCCACCGAAGCCCGGGTGATCTGCTTCGATGAATTCTTCGTCTCCGACATCACCGACGCCATGATCCTCGGCACCCTGATGGAAGAACTGTTCAAGAACGGTGTGACCCTGGTCGCGACGTCGAACATCGTGCCGGACGGCCTGTACAAGGACGGCCTGCAACGCGCGCGCTTCCTGCCGGCCATTGCGCTGATCAAGCAGAACACCGAGATCGTCAATGTCGACAGCGGCGTCGACTATCGTCTGCGTCACCTCGAACAAGCCGAGTTGTTCCACTATCCGCTCGACGAAGCCGCCAACGAAAGCCTGCGCAAGAGCTTCCGTGCACTGACGCCGGAATGCACGGCAGCGGTCGAAAATGACGTGCTGATGATCGAAAACCGTGAAATTCGTGCCCTGCGCACCTGCGATGACGTGGCCTGGTTCAACTTCCGCGAACTGTGCGATGGCCCGCGCAGCCAGAACGACTACATCGAACTGGGCAAGATCTTCCACGCCGTGCTGCTCAGCGATGTCGAGCAGATGAGCGTCACCACCGACGACATCGCCCGACGCTTCATCAACATGGTCGACGAATTCTACGACCGTAACGTGAAGCTGATCATTTCTGCCGAAGTCGAGCTCAAGGATCTGTACACCGGTGGTCGCTTGAATTTCGAATTCCAGCGCACCTTGAGTCGTCTGCTGGAGATGCAATCTCACGAATTCCTGTCCCGGGCGCACAAGCCGTAGGGCGAGATTCGAAAACTAAAAAGGCCTGCATTGCATAATGCCGATCAGTCAGGCGAACCCGGACGCTACGCCTTCCTTGTAGCAGCCGGACGCAGGCTACGCCAGCTGCTACAGATTGCGTTGTGGCTTAACTTTAAAGGCCCCCTGTGGGAGCGGGCTTGCTCGCGAAGGCGCCGGGTCAGTTGATATTAATTTCACTGAAAATCCGCTATCGCGGGCAAGCCCGCTTGTGTCTAGATCTAGGGATAAGCTCTGGGGTGAGAGAGGTGAATGGCAAGCTGTGAGTCCGCGGTGCTAAAAGCACGTGTGGGAGCCAAGCTGCCATCCACCTTTCCACTCTGGCCCATAAGCCCGAACAGTTGGACGAGCGCCACTCGAATCACAAGCGTGGGCAAGGCCAGAGCACTCTCACTCCTGAGTGTAAGAGGGTTTTGCCATGATTTCCTGGGTCGGCATCGATATCTCCAAATCAAACCTGGTTGTATGGGTTCAACCTCAGGGTGAAGGTTTTGACCTTCCCAATACGTCAGAAGGCTTTGTTGAGCTGATTGAGCGCCTGAGCCAGTACGAGGTTGACCGGGTTCTGCTGGAGGCCACCGGTGGTTACGAATGCAAGGTCATGGCGGCACTGCAGGGCGCCGACTTCAAAGTGCTTAGAATCAATCCCCGCCGGGCCAGAGCCTTCGCCGTGGCCATGGGCAAGAATGCCAAGACCGATCCCATCGACGCGGCCGTGCTGGCGGACTTCGCTGAAGTGCTGCATGCATCCCGCGACAAGATCATTTCGCCGGAACGTGAAGCACTGCGCGAGTTGATCCAGTTGCGCGAGCAGTTTGTTCAGCAACGAGACGACAACAAGCGCCGGCTTCAGCAAGTTCAGTTACCCGCTGTTAGCGAGGCGATCAAAGGCCTTGTTCACTACCTGCAAGTGCAAATCAAGCAGCTCGATAAAACCATCCATCAGAGCATGCATGAGCTGGATGCCGAAAAAGCCGAACGACTCATTTCCGTTAAAGGCATCGGTACGGTGGCCACAGCCAGCTTGCTGGTTTACCTGCCCGAATTGGGCGCGCTTGATCGTCGTGAAGTGGCGGCCTTGGCGGGAATTGCGCCGTACAACGACGACAGCGGCAATCACAGCGGAAAACGTCAAATCTACGGAGGCAGAGCCCGCGTCAGACGTGCGCTTTACATGTCTTGCTGGGTCGTAATCCGTCATCAGCCAAACTTCAAGGCACGCTATGACGCTCTTCGGGAGCGAGGCAAGAGCGCGAAAGTTGCGCTCATCGCCTGCATGCGGATCCTACTTATCCGGCTGAATGCCATGTTGAGGGACGGCACCGAATGGCGGTGACGAGCGGCAGGGGGAAGACAGTTGCGCTCATCGCCTGCATGCGGATCCTACTTATCCGGCTGAATGCCATGTTGAGGGACGGCACCGAATGGCGGTGACGAGCGGCAGGGGGAAGACAGTTGCTCCCACAGGGTTTTGCATCAGGGTTGAAGGTGAGAGTTGTCGTTGAGATAGCGTGCCAATTCATCTTGCCGCTGGCAGCCGAGGAGTAGCCAAAGCAGGATCCTGGCTTTGCGCGGGCAGAGAAAGCCTGCCATCAGTGCGCCCTTGCGAATCAGGTCCAACTCGCTGCCAGCAAACCCGTAGGAATGTTGCGCGGTGGAGCCAGAACCGGTGCGGGTTGCAATGATCACAGGGATTTTCCCGGCGATGACCTCGATCATCGCAGCCCAGCTCTCCGAGACATGCCCGGCACCGAAACCGGCAATCACCAACCCGTCGTAGCCGAGTTTGAGGATGTTTTCCAATAACAGGGTATCGGCAGACAGTGACGCTTCCAGCAAGGCGACCTTATGCGTTGTGTGTTGTGGCAAGGGCAGAACGCTGCGCGGCACCGACGGACACAAATAGCCAACGTGGTTTTCCACCAGCAAGCCAGCGGGGCCGAAGATAGGTGAAGAGAATGCTTGCAGGGCCAGCGAATCGGTTTTGCGTACGCACCTGGCCTGATGAATCTGCCCGTTCATCACTACCTGGACGCCTCGGCGCCTGCTGTTTTCGGCCAGCGCGACACGGCAGGCATCCAGCACATTTGCCGGGCCGTCGGCGCCAGGCTGTTTGGCCGAACGCATGGCGCCCGTCAGGACCAGGGGTTCATCGCAGTCCCATAGATAATCGAAAAACACGGCCGCTTCTTCGAGGGTGTCGGTACCTTGGGTGATGACCACGCCGACGGCACCTTGCTCTACCTGATATTTCGCCCAGGAAAGTACGCTCAGCAGGCACCCGAAGTTCAATGATGCACTGGGCAGCAGGCCCAGGGTTTCAACCGTCACCCGGGCCAGCGTCGTCAATTGCGGTACGGATGCCAGCAGGGCTTCGCCGCTGACCGTCGGAATCACGCCTTCGCCGGCGTTCCTGGCTTGCATGCTCACGGTGCCACCGAGCGCAGCGATGGCCAGTTTGGGTAGGTCCATGTCATACCTCGCTTACTTGCGATGAGGGGTGGCTGTATCCGCTTTTGAGGTCGTGATACAGCCGGTTGGCCGCGTGCTTCAAAGCGCGATCAGGAAGCCGATCAGGGGGATGATCAATGCCGTGCTGACAGCCATGGACAGGACATTGCCGATGTAGCCGTGCATGTCGGTCGGCAATCTGGCGGATATCGCACAGGCCAGGGGTGGCGCGCACAAGGCCCCCAGTACTGCGCTCGAGACGATGACCAGCCAACTGCCGCCATAAGTCAAAAGCGCCGCAGGCACGACGGACACCAGCGGCACGTAGGTCGGGTACCAGCCGCGCAACATCCATTGCCGGCGCCAGAACACGACGCCGATGGCAGAGGTCAGCGCCTGGGCGCCGATCAGTTGTGGCAGCAGGCCTGAGCCGTAAACCGGGCTCATGGGGTTCAAGGTGTAGGCCAGCCATGCACCGGCCAGCAATCCGATGCTTGCCAGTTCATTGCCAAAGAACGGCGCTTCCGAGAAGTCGGCCAGGACCCTGCGCAAGCTCCAGACCACACCGTAATCCGGCGTTTTGGTGGGGGTGGGTGCGGGTGCAAGGTCCGATGGCGTTTCGCATGGGGCGGATTTCACCAGGCTCGGCAGGTAACGACAGAGCAGAAAAGCCAACACGCTGGCGATCGCCATGCCCGAGACATTGCCGATCACCACCGGCAGGCCCAGTGGGTTGCAGACATGGTTGACGATCAGCAAACACATGGGCGTGACGAGTACGGCCCCCATGATCGCGCCGTTGATCGTGACCTTCCAGCCGCCGCCAAACATCAGCACCATCGCCGCTGGCAGCGAGACAAATGCGGCAAACGTGGGTTGCCAGCTCGAGGCTGTCACCGTCCAGCCCCACAGCAGATTGCTGAGCAACAAACCGAGCAGGGAACTGGTGACCAGCCACGGCCACAACCCGGTGCCATAGGAAATGGCGAAGCCTTGCCAGGGTCTTTTCGTGCGATTCGCCCAATACGCCAGATAGGCCCCCGCCAGCAGCCCGATGGAGGCGAACTCGTGTTTGTAGAAAGCCACTTCACTGATGTCTCCCACCACCCAGCGCAACCAGGCGCTCGGCTCGGGCAGGCCCGACAGCATGTCGCTGTAGCTTGGCCAATGAGCGGACCAGAAGGAACGGTTGGTGAATGAAAGCCAGATAATCAGCAATGTCGTGCCGATCATCAGCAAGATGATCGCCGTATCGAAAGGCGTTCGGTGGATAGGGCGGTTTTTGTTGGTTGTGGTTTTCATGAGTGATGTCTCCTGATCAGCGCGGGAGACATGCGTGCTGGGTATAGCCGAGCATTTGGCCGTAGAGGTCGGCTCGACGATCGCGATGCAGGTCGTTCAGGTTGTTCCAGATGGGCGCGCTGCGTGAACTGGTCAGGTCGATGTCGGCAAACAGAATTTCCTGTTTGTCCGCTGAGGCTACCGCGCCAATCGGCCAGCCGTTGGTGCCGGCAATCAGCGAGCAGCCGAGGTAGCGAGCGCCTCGCTCTTCGCCGATCCGGCTCGCCGCCGCGATAAACACATTGTTGACGTGAGCGGCGGTCATCGTCAGATACGACGCCATGCACTTGCCGGCATCGTCGAACAGCGGCGGTGGCGTCCAGACCCAGTTGTTCAGGCTGCAAATGATGTCCGCGCCTTGCTGGCTGAGGATGCGCGGTACTTCCGGAAACCAGATGTCCCAGCAGATCAGCATCCCGATGCGGCCAATGGGTGTATCAAACACCGGGAAACCCAGATCACCCGGTGTGAACCACAATTTCTCCAGATTCCACAAATGGGCTTTGCGGTACTTGCCGATAAAACCGTCCGGCCCGAGCAGGACGCTGGTGTTGAACAAGCGCATGCCGTCACGCTCGGCCAGGCCGGCAACCAGATAAACCTTGTGTTTACCGGCAAACGCTAACCAGCTCTGCACACTTGGCCCTTCGGGAATCAGCTCCGAATGGTCGAAGGCATCCTGCCGGTTGCGGAAAAAATAGCCGCAATTGGAAAGCTCAGGCACGACGATGAGATTCGCCCCGCCGTTGACCGCTTCCAGCGCCAGTTCCAGGCTGCGCCGCAGATTCGCTTCGCGATTCTCCAGGCCGACTTGTGGATCGAATTGCACGACGGCTACACGAACAGGACTTGTTGGCTCGCTCATTACGGATGACCCCTTTTTATTGTTATTCACGTTGTTTAACTGCGTGTTTATAAGAGTTGAATCAGCCGCTGGACGTAAGTCAGCGGCTTCCGATAAGGCTGTAGTCCTTGTCCCAAGATGGAAGATTGAAGGCGTTGACGGGGGCGACAGGCGCGCCGGGGAAAGAGCCAATACACGTCGTGCATGGCTCTGGAGTGAAGGGGATCAGGGGCGGAGCTGGTAGTGCGGATAGTCATTCATGGTGAAGCCACCATTGAAAGTCGCGGCGGTGTTGTTGCAAATGTGAATGACCGCATCGACGGCCCCGCGAAAGCAGGGTTCCGTCCAGCCGGCATCGACTGAAAAGGATTCTCCGGAAAAATACAAACCTGACAGGTGGGCGAAATCCCTGTTGTATCTCATCAAGCCGACGGCGTCGTAATAGGTGCCGGGGCGATACAGCCTGGCGCAACCCAGGGCGTTTTTATCGGTGATCCAGCGTTGGACCACGGCCTGGTCAATGCCAATGTAGGGCGAAATTCGCTCTTGAATATTGGCGCAGTTCATCAGGATACGGTCCAGCTCTTCGACACATTGGGCCACCAGTTCCTTGTCACTCAGCAAACCGAGTTTGGTGGCGTCATCCTCCCAGGTGTAACTCAGGAGAATGCAGTCATCGCTGTAGTGATCGTTGTAGCGGTAGGCATAGACGTCATGGATAAAACTGTCGGTGACGATGGTCTGCGGAATTTTGCCGGGGCTCGACAGGAATGATTTTTTCAAGGGCGCGTAAACTTTGCAGCTGGTTTCCCAGTGCGCCGTTTTATAGGCATTGATCGTCTCGTAAGGCAGCATTTGCTGGGTGAAATGTTCAAGTTTGATTCGGGTTTCAATCAGCCAGGACGGCAGGGTCATGATGACGGAGTCGAAGTCATCGAAGTGTTCCTGGGTGTGCGTGGGTTGGCTGTGTTTCCAGTTGAAGTAAACGCGTGTTTTGCGGTTGGCCAGTTTTCTCAGGCGGGTAACGGATGAGTCTGTGAGAAAGCCGTTGCTTCGTTCACGGCTGTGTTCATAGACGGATTTTCCGGTCTCCTCGATGGCCATGAAGAACAGGCACTCGCTCAGTGAGGCAAGCCCGATGTAGCGCGGCCTGTCGAAGTCGAGGCCCGCCGAGTCATGCACGGCTTCGCTGTGCAAGCAGGGTGAGGCCAGCGGATTACCCTGTGTGTCCACCCGGCCATGGATCAGTTGCAGATGACTGCTGAAGCCGAAAATGGCCGTGCGCAGGGGGTAGAGGGCACATACATCGTAAAAGGCCCCCCAACTGCCATCACCGATGCCGATGGCATAGAAAATGGCCGACTCCTGCGCAGACATTCCCAGCCCGCCAAAGTCTCCGGGCGACCGTTCATCCCAGGCTTGCAGGGCCGGCATGCTGACCAGATTACGGAAGGACACGCTCTCGTATTTGTCGACGATCGCCGCCCACATGGCTTCCCATTTGTCGCTGGCGTACACCGCCGCGACATGCCGGGTCATGCGATCGGCAAAAGTTTTCCACTTGGCATAGACCTTTTGCAGCTCTTCTCCGGGTGGTGGAGTCCGGCCATCCTGGTTTTTCCATACCAGCATCTGCGCAATTGTTCCGCCGCCCATGCTGCCCTCGCGAAGATAGATCCCGGTAGAGCTGACCCACTGGCTTCCGGGGTTGGCAAAGTCTGAAAACGCCAGGTCGAACGCCTTGGCGTAATAAGCCATCAGCGATCTGCCCTCTGTCGGTGATTCGCCTGCCCGGTTGAAAAAAGGCATGCGCATGGCGCCCATTTCAAATGGCGTATGAGTTTGCGCTGGGTGCTGGCTGCCGAGGACGGTCAGGTGCCTGCCGCCGATGCGCCTGGATTGTTCGATGAGGGTGATTTGGGTAAAGCCACAACGATAGAGTTCTCTGGCGGCCGTCAGTCCGGTGACGCCTGCGCCGATGATGCAAATCCGGTGTTGTTGCTCGTTTGCCCGGGCGATGCCGTTGTCCTGTTCAACCAGCGCCCGATAATCGAAGCACAAGTCAGGTGGATTGGGAAAACGCGCGACCCATGGGTTATCAGCCGGGGGCGTTGTTGTGGCGGCGTCTTCTTCGGCAACGGATGAAGGGTAATTGTCGCTTGATCCAATAGTCACTGTTGATCTTCCCTGTCAGCACTGATGGTGAATGCAGGGAGAGAGATTGAAGCGTTGAAGACTTCACGTACATGAGCTCAATCGGGTTCGTTGGCGCTCTTCGTTCCGCTTTTTACGTAGGAAAAAACTACAAAAAAAGGCCTGCGATGCAGGCCTTTCTCAAGGTTCTTTGCTTTCACGCCGCTTGCTGAAATTGCTGGCGATATTGGTTCGGTGACAACTCCGTGTGCTGGCGGAACAGTCGTGCAAAGAAGCTCGCATCGTCATAGCCCACCTCATAGCTGATGGTCTTGATGCTCTTGCGGCTGCCGGACAGCAAGCCCTTGGCGGTTTCGATGCGCAGGCGTTGCAGGTAATGCAGCGGTTTGTCCCCGGTGGCGGTCTGGAAGCGGCGCATGAAGTTGCGGATGCTCATGCCGTGTTCGCGGGCGACGTCTTCGAAACGGAACTTGTCGGCGAAGTGTTCTTCGAGCCAGTGCTGGATCTGCAGGATGATCACATCCTGGTGCAGCTTCTGCCCGCCAAAACCGATGCGTCCCGGCGAGTAACTGCGCTGTACCTCATACAGAATGTCCCGTGCTACGGCCTGGGACACATTGGCGCCACAGAAACGCTCGATCAGGTAAATGTACAGGTCGCACGCCGACGTGGTGCCGCCGGCGCAGTACAGGTTATCGGCGTCGGTCAGGTGTTTGTCCTGATTGAGCTGGACCTGGGGGAAGCGTTCGGCGAAGGCATTGAAGAAGCGCCAGTAGGTGGTCGCTTCCTTGCCGTTGAGCAGCCCGGCTTCGGCCAGCCAGAACACACCGGTGGCCTCGCCGCACAGCACGGCACCGCGTGCATGTTGCTGGCGCAGCCAGGGCAGGACTTGCGGATAACGCTTGCACAGGCTGTCGAAATCGTCCCAGAACGCAGGAAGAACGATGATGTCGGCGTTTTCCAGCCCGCCATCCACCGGAATCATCACATCGCTGAAGGTATTGACCGGTTTGCCGTCGGGGCTGACCAGACGGGTTTCGAACGCCGGTGTCAGGCCCTGGCCCAGCTGTTTGCCGTAGCGCAGGCTGGCGAGGTGGAAGAAGTCCTTGGCTTGCATGAGGGTGGAAGCGAAAACCCGGTCGATGGCCAGGATGCTGACGCGCCGCAGGGGCGTGGAGGCTTGGTTAGACATAATTCAACTTTATTTTTATAGGGGGAAGTGGTCACCAGACGGCTGGATCGTCTTATTTTTTGTCGGATGTGTCCAGTGTCCTGTATCGGAAGCGAGGCTTAGTCTCTGAAGGTCAACCCCTTCTAAAAACAAAGAAAAGGTGCCGCATGATCCCCAGAACCCTGTTCAGCTCCGAGCATGAGCTTTTCCGCGACAGCGTGCGGACGTTCCTCGAAAAAGAGGCGGTGCCATTCCATGGGCAATGGGAAAAACAAGGCTATATCGACCGTAAGCTCTGGAACAAGGCAGGGGAGGCGGGGATGCTCTGCTCGCACCTGCCGGAAGAGTATGGCGGCCTCGGGGCGGACTTTCTCTATAGTGCGGTGGTGATCGAGGAAGTGGGGCGACTTGGCCTGACCGGCATCGGTTTTTCCCTGCATTCGGACATCGTCGCGCCGTACATCCTGCATTACGGCAGTGAAGCGCTGAAGCGCAAGTACCTGCCGAAACTGGTGTCCGGCGAGATGGTTACCGCGATCGCCATGACTGAACCGGGCGCCGGTTCCGATCTGCAAGGGGTGAAAACCACGGCAGTGCTCGAGGGTGACGAGTACGTGATCAACGGCTCCAAGACCTTCATCACCAACGGCTACCTGGCCGACCTGGTGATCGTCGTCGCCAAGACCGATCCGAAGGCCGGCGCGAAGGGCACCAGTCTGTTTCTGGTGGAAGCCAATACGCCAGGTTTCGACAAAGGCAAGCGCCTGGAGAAAGTCGGGATGAAGGCCCAGGACACGTCGGAGCTGTTCTTCCAGGACGTGCGTGTGCCCAGGGAAAACCTGCTGGGCCAGGCCGGGATGGGGTTCGCCTACCTGATGCAGGAATTGCCCCAGGAGCGTCTCACCGTGGCCGTTGGCGGCCTGGCTTCAGCCGAAGCGGCGCTGCAATGGACGCTGGACTACACCCGCGAGCGCAAGGCGTTCGGCAAGTCGATCGCGGACTTCCAGAATACCCGGTTCAAACTGGCGGAGATGGCCACGGAAATCCAGATCGGCCGCGTCTTCGTCGACCGCTGCCTGGAACTGCACCTGCAAGGCAAGCTCGACGTGCCGACGGCGGCAATGGCCAAGTACTGGGGCACTGACCTGCAATGCAAGGTGCTCGATGAATGCGTGCAATTGCACGGTGGCTACGGGTTCATGTGGGAGTACCCGATTGCCCGGGCGTGGGCGGATGCGCGGGTGCAGCGGATCTATGCCGGGACGAACGAGATCATGAAGGAGATCATTGCGCGGTCGCTTTGATCTGAGTTGGGCAGGCCAGATGCCTTCGCGGGCAAGCCCGCTCCCACAGGGACAGCGCAGTCCTTGTGGGAGCGGGCTTGCCCGCGAAGGCTTTATAACTGTCGATCAAGGCGCAGGGTTCGGATGATCCTTGTGAATCGCCTCGATCCCTTCCAGCACTTCCTCCGACAACTTCAAGTCGAAACTGGCGATATTGCTCTCCAGTTGCTCCATCGTGGTCGCGCCAATGATGTTGCTGGTCACGAACGGCTGCTGCGTCACGAACGCCAGGGCCATTTGCGCCGGGTCCAGGCCATGTTCGCGAGCCAGAGCCACGTAACGGCTGCAGGCGGCTTCCGATTGCGCGTTGAAATAGCGGCTGAAGCGGCTATAGAGGCTCAAGCGAGCTTTTGGCGGGCGGGCGCCACCTTCGTACTTGCCTGACAGGAAACCGAACGCCAGCGGCGAGTAGGCGAGCAGGCCGCATTGCTCGCGGATGGCGATTTCCGCCAGGCCGACTTCGAAGCTGCGGTTGAGCAGGTTGTACGGATTCTGGATCGAAACGGCGCGCGGCCAGCCTCGGGCTTCGGCCAGGGCCAGGAAGCGCATGGTGCCCCACGGCGTCTCGTTGGACAGGCCGATGTGGCGGATCTTGCCGGCGCGGACCTGCTCGTCCAGCGCTTCGAGGGTGTCCTCCAGCGGGGTCAGGTTGGCTTCGATCTTGTGCTTGTAGCCGAGCTGGCCGAAGAAGTTGGTGCTGCGCTCCGGCCAGTGCAATTGGTACAGGTCGATGTAATCGGTCTGCAGGCGCTTGAGGCTGGCGTCCACGGCTTCGGTGATGTGCTGTCGATTGTGCCGAAGGTTCTTGTCGCGGATGTAGTCGATGGTGTTGCCGGGGCCGGCGATCTTGCTGGCCAGGATCCAGTCGGAGCGGTCGCCACGGCTTTTGAAGTAATTGCCGATGTAGCGTTCGGTGGTGGCGTAGGTTTCGGCCTTGGGCGGCACCGGGTACATCTCGGCAGTGTCGATGAAGTTGATCCCGGCACTCTTGGCCCGTTCAATCTGGGCGAAGGCGTCTGCCTCGCTGTTTTGCTCGCCCCAGGTCATGGTTCCGAGGCAGAGGGCACTCACGTTCAGATTCGTTCGGCCTAGCTGGCGATAGTCCATCGGGTGCTCCTTGGGCAAAACAATCATAAAAGCAGGTTGAATTATTTTTCGCAATCTGCATAATTGCGCACCTCTTTCTGCAGTGGAAGTGATGCGCCGCCGCCGAAGAATCTTGCCGTTGAACGGACGCGCCGACCCGAGCCCCCGAAAGCGTCTGTATCCGGCTGCCTTTGACTTGTCAAAGTACGCACTATTCAGTAAGATCCGCCGTCTAATTTACAGGGCGGCCCCTGAGGCTATAAAGAATGAAAACTTTTACTGCTAAACCGGAAACAGTAAAGCGCGACTGGTTTGTCGTCGACGCTGCTGGTCAGACCCTGGGTCGTCTGGCCACCGAAATCGCGAGCCGTCTGCGTGGCAAGCACAAGCCTGAGTACACTCCTCACGTTGACACCGGCGACTACATCGTCGTAATCAACGCTGAGCAGATCCGTGTTACCGGTGCTAAAACCACTGACAAAATGTACTACTCCCACTCCGGTTTCCCGGGCGGCATCAAGTCGATCAACTTTGAAAAGCTGATCGCCAAGGCCCCTGAGCGCGTGATCGAGACCGCGGTCAAAGGCATGCTGCCTAAGAACCCGCTGGGTCGCGACATGTACCGTAAGCTGAAAGTCTATGCGGGCGCTGCACACCCTCATACTGCTCAGCAGCCCCAAGAACTGAAGATTTAACGGAATAGTTCATTATGTCGGCGACTCAAAATTACGGCACTGGCCGTCGCAAGACCGCAACCGCACGCGTTTTCCTGCGTCCGGGTACTGGTAACATCTCCATCAACAACCGTTCGCTGGATAATTTCTTCGGCCGCGAAACTGCCCGCATGGTAGTTCGTCAGCCGCTGGAATTGACTGAGACTGTCGAGAAGTTCGACATCTACGTCACCGTGATCGGCGGTGGTGTAAGTGGTCAGGCTGGCGCAATCCGCCACGGCATCACTCGCGCTCTGATGGACTACGACGAGACTCTGCGCAGCGCCCTGCGTAAAGCCGGCTTCGTAACCCGCGATGCTCGTGAAGTTGAACGTAAGAAAGTCGGTCTGCGTAAAGCGCGTAAGCGTCCGCAGTACTCGAAGCGTTAATTCGCTTTCACGTTCAAAAAAGAACGCCCAGTTTCCTCACGGAGCTGGGCGTTTTTTTGTGCCTGCGATTTATCAAAGAATTGCGCTGTGACAACTTGCCACATCCGTAGACGCCCTATACTACAAGGCTTGGGGGTGATGGGTTCCGGTAATTACCTTGTCAGAATTGGGGCTTTTCATTACCATTCGGCAAAATTTTTATAAGTACATAGATTTACTTAGTAGATGCCTGATTTAACAGGCCACAAAGCTGATGGGAGAGGACTGAATGAGCAATGACGGCGTGAATGCAGGCCGGCGTCGCTTCTTGGTAGCAGCCACATCCGTGGTGGGTGCTGCAGGAGCGGTGGGGGCTGCGGTCCCGTTCGTGGGGTCATGGTTTCCCAGTGCCAAGGCGAAAGCCGCAGGTGCACCGGTGAAAGTGAATGTCAGCAAAATCGAGCCAGGCCAGCAGATGATTGCTGAGTGGCGCGGCCAGCCGGTGTTCATCGTCCGCCGTACACCGGAAATCCTGGGGAATCTGAAAAAGATCGAGGGCCAGCTCGTTGACCCGACCTCCAAGAACTCGACACAACCGACTTACGTTGATCCGCAAACCCGTTCGATCAAGCCTGAGGTTCTGCTGCTGATCGGTATCTGCACGCACCTGGGTTGTTCGCCGACGTTCCGTCCCGAAGTGGCACCTGCGGATCTGGGTAAAGACTGGGTAGGCGGTTATTTCTGCCCTTGCCACGGTTCCCACTACGATCTGGCTGGCCGCGTCTACAAGTCGCAACCTGCGCCTTTGAACCTGCCAGTTCCCCCGCATTCCTATGAGACCGACGACATCATTGTCATTGGCGTCGATACGGAGAAAGCGTGATGAGCAAGTTCATGGATTGGGTTGACGCGCGCTTTCCCGCCACCAAGATGTGGGAAGATCATCTCAGCAAGTATTACGCTCCGAAAAACTTCAACTTCTTCTACTTTTTTGGCTCCCTCGCACTGCTCGTTCTGGTCAACCAGATCGTTACCGGTGTCTGGTTGACCATGAGCTACAACCCGTCGGCGGAAGAAGCGTTCGCTTCCGTCGAATACATCATGCGTGACGTCGAGTACGGCTCGATCCTGCGTCTGCTGCACTCCACTGGCGCTTCCGCATTCTTCATCGTGGTCTATCTGCACATGTTCCGTGGCCTGCTCTACGGTTCGTACCAGAAACCGCGTGAACTGGTGTGGGTCTTCGGCATGCTGATCTACCTGGCGCTGATGGCCGAAGCATTCATGGGTTACCTGCTGCCGTGGGGCCAGATGTCCTACTGGGGTGCCCAGGTAATCATCTCGCTGTTTGGTGCGATCCCGGTCATCGGCAACGACCTGACCCAATGGATTCGCGGTGACTACCTGATTTCCGGTATTACCCTGAACCGCTTCTTCGCCCTGCACGTGGTTGCCCTGCCGATCGTTATCCTTGGTCTGGTGGTGCTGCACATCCTGGCGTTGCACGAAGTCGGTTCGAACAACCCGGACGGCGTGGATATCAAGAAGCACAAGGACGAAAACGGCATACCGCTGGACGGCATTGCCTTCCACCCGTACTACACGGTGAAGGATATCGTCGGCGTGGTGGTGTTCCTGTTCATCTTCTGCTCGATCGTGTTCTTCTTCCCGGAAATGGGCGGTTACTTCCTCGAAAAGCCGAACTTTGAAGTGGCGAACGCCTTCAAGACTCCGGAGCACATTGCTCCAGTCTGGTACTTCACCCCGTTCTACGCCATCTTGCGCGCGATTCCGGACAAGCTCTTCGGGGTGATCGCCATGGGTGCGGCCATTGCTGTGCTGTTCGTCCTGCCATGGCTGGACCGTAGCCCGGTCAAGTCGATGCGCTACAAAGGCTGGCTGAGCAAGATCTGGCTCTGGGTGTTCTGCATCGCGTTCGTGATCCTGGGTGTGCTGGGCGTATTGGCCCCAACCCCTGAGCGTACGTTGGTGTCGCAGGTATGTACCTTCCTGTACTTCGCCTACTTCATTCTGATGCCGTTCTACACCCGGCTCGAGAAGACCAAACCGGTTCCGGAAAGGGTGACTGGCTGATGAAAAAACTATTTGCTGTATTGATGCTTGCCGCGCTGCCAGTGTTCGCTTTCGCAGCTGAACACGGTGGCCCCGAGCTGGAAAAAGTCGACATTGACGTTTCCGATAAAGCAGCCATGCAGGACGGCGCGCGTACGTTCGCCAACTACTGCATGGGTTGCCACAGTGCCAAGTTCCAGCGCTATGAGCGTGTTGCCGACGACCTGGGCATTCCCCATGAGTTGATGCTGGAAAAACTGGTGTTCACGGGTGCCAAGATCGGCGACCACATGAGCATCGGCATGCAGCCTGCGGACGCCAAGGCCTGGTTCGGTGCGGCGCCACCGGATCTGACCCTGGTTGCCCGTGTTCGCGGCACTGACTGGCTCTATGGCTACCTGAGATCGTTCTACGAAGATCCTTCGCGCCCATGGGGTGTGAACAACAAGGTTTTCCCGAACGTGGGTATGCCTAACGTCCTGGCTGGCCTGCAAGGTCGCCAGGTCGTCGGTTGCAAGCAGGTTCAGATCGTCGAAGACGGCAAGAAGCAATATGATCCGTTGACCGGTGCGAAGCTGACTCATGAAGCGTGTGATCAACTGACCATCGTGCCGAAAAGCGGTGCTCTGACTGAAGAGCAGTTCGATGAGAAGGTCAAGAATCTGGTAACCTTCCTGGCTTACTCGGCTAACCCGGTTAAGCTGCAACATCAGCGCATCGGTACTTACGTATTGTTGTACCTGGCGTTCTTCTTCGTCTTCGCTTACCTGCTCAAGCGCGAATACTGGAAAGACGTGCACTGATAAAGCTACAAGCTATTGCTGTTAATCGCGCGCGCCCAAGGGCGCCTCTGAAGATGTAGCGAGCCTGGTGAACCAGTCGTTACGGGAGGCGCCCTCTGGGCGCGCTCGTTTTTGAGCTTTCGATAATTTCTACAAGCGAGGAGGATCGCCATGGGCGTGACCAATCGGTTGGCCTGTTACTCCGACCCCGCCGACCACTATTCCCACCGAGTGCGCATCGTACTGGCAGAGAAGGGTGTCAGCGCCGAGATCATTTACGTGGAGGCTGGTCGCCAGCCACCTAAACTGATTGAAGTGAACCCTTACGGCAGCTTGCCTACCCTGGTCGATCGCGACCTGGCGTTGTGGGAGTCGACTGTGGTGATGGAATATCTGGATGAGCGTTACCCGCACCCGCCGCTACTGCCGGTTTATCCGGTGGCGCGTGCCAACAGTCGTCTGCTGATGCACCGCATTCAGCGAGACTGGTGTGGTCTGGTGGACCTGATTCTGGATTCACGGACCAAGGAAGCGGCCCGTGCCGTGGCTCGCAAAGAATTGCGCGAAAGCCTGACGGGTGTGTCGCCACTGTTTGCCGACAAGCCGTTTTTCCTCAGTGAGGAACAAAGTCTGGTGGATTGCTGCCTATTACCAATACTCTGGAGATTGCCGATCCTGGGTATAGAACTGCCGCGGCCGGCCAAGCCGCTGCTTGATTATATGGAGCGCCAGTTTGCGCGTGAGGCTTTCCAGGCGAGTCTGTCTGGTGTCGAACGCGACATGCGCTGAGGCTTAAGGAGCCGCTATGAACTCCAGTCGACCTTATCTGGTCCGCGCGCTCTATGAGTGGATTGTGGACAACGATTGCACCCCGCACATGCTGGTCAATTCCGAGTATCCGTCGGTACAGGTGCCTCAGGGTTTTGCCAGTGACGGGCAGATCGTCCTGAACGTATCGCCACAGGCCGTGCGCCACTTGCACATGGACAACGAGGCGGTCAGTTTCGAGGGGCGCTTTGGTGGCGTGCCGCACACCTTGTACGTGCCTATTGCATCGATCCTGGGTATCTACGCCCGGGAGAATGGCCAAGGCATGGTGTTTGATCTGGAATCGCCGATGGGCGAGGACGAAGAGATCGATCCGGATGACGATCTTCCACCACCTGACAGCGAGCCACCGCGTCCAAGCGGTCGACCCAGTCTGAAAGTGGTGAAGTAATAAAAAAGGCGATCCGCAAGGATCGCCTTTTTTATTACGCAGGATTGCAGATCAATCGATGTACTCAAACAGCTTCACGATCTTCTGCACGCCGGAAACGCCTTGCACCAGGTTGGTCGCCTGCGCAGCTTCCTGTTTGGTCAGCAGGCCCAGCATGTAGACAATGCCGTTTTCAGTGACGACCTTGATGCGCGAGCCGGGGATGTTCGCATCGGCAAGCATCTGGGTCTTGATCTTGGTGGTCAGCCAGGTGTCGTTCTGGCGAGCCAGCAGCGAGGAGGGGGGCAGGATTTGCAGTTCGTTGTGCACCTGCTTCACGCGCTGAACAGCGGCGGCGGCCTGTTCGGCCTTGGCCTTGAGGTCTGCGCGTGGCGTTTGCCCGGCGAGCAGCACAACACCGTTGAAGCTGGTGACAACGATGTGTGAGTCTTTATCCAGGGCCGGGTCGGCCTTGGCGACGTTCACGCCAACCTTGGTGTCGATCAGGGAGTCGTCGATCTTGCTGCCCAGCGTACGAGTACCGCGGTCATCTTCAATCGGTGCTTCACGGCTGGCGGTCACTACCGAGGTGCAGCCGCTGATGCCGAGGCACAGGGTCAAGGCCAGTAGGCCAAGGCGATTAGGGGTCATTCTTCACTCCCGAACAATTGGCTGTCGATCAAGTCGCAAAGGCAATGGATCGCCAGCAGGTGGACTTCTTGAATACGAGCGGTGACGTTGGCCGGTACGCGAATCTCGACGTCCTCGGGCAACAGCAGCGACGCCATGCCGCCGCCATCACGTCCCGTCAATGCTACGACAATCATTTCGCGATCATGTGCGGCCTGGATCGCTTGAATTATGTTGGCCGAGTTGCCGCTGGTGGAGATAGCCAGCAACACGTCGCCCGGTTGGCCGAGTGCACGGATCTGCTTGGAGAAGATTTCGTTGTAGCTGTAGTCGTTGGCGATCGAGGTGATTGTCGAGCTGTCGGTCGTCAGGGCAATGGCCGGCAGGCTCGGGCGCTCGCGCTCAAAGCGATTGAGCAGCTCGGACGAAAAGTGCTGGGCATCACCGGCAGAACCGCCGTTACCACAGGAAAGCATTTTGCCTTCGTTGAGCAGGGCGTTGACCATGACCTGGCTGGCTTGCTCGATGTGCGGTGCAAGTACTTCCATCGCCTGTTGCTTGGTGTCGATACTGGCCTGAAAAAGCTGGCGAATTCGGGATTGCATGTCCATCTGTGTGACCTTAATTAGCGCGGCTGTTCGGCACGTGAATGTGCAGCCCGCAAAGCAAAGAGCAAAAGTGTTGGGTGATAGTGTCCGGTTCGCAATGCCGGCGATCAGCCGTCGAAGGCATTCTGTAGCCAGTTCAACTGATCGAGATTGCTGTCGATGGCGATCACGTCGAAGCGGCAAGGGGAATTGGCCCAGCGCGACTCGCGCTGAAGAAAATATTGCGCGGCGAAAATCAGTTTTTGCCGTTTGCGCTCATCGATGCTATCGAGCGCGCCACCCCATTGAGTGTTTTTTCTGTAGCGGACTTCAACGAATACTACTGTATCGCCATCTAGCATGACCAGATCAAGCTCGCCGCGTTTACACAACCAGTTCTGCGCCAGCAGGCGCAGACCCTGTTGTTGGAGATGCTCGAGCGCATGGCGCTCGGCATCCTTGCCGCTTTGCTGGCGTGACCTGTCAGGCATCAGCGAGAGGTGTCCGGCAGGCGTTGAACCTGGCCGTTGGCGAACTCGGCCCAGGGCAACTGACGCACGACCCGCTGGCTCTGGCTCATGCCAAGGCTGCCCGATTCACCGTCAATTCGGCTGTCTGGCAGGGACTTGAGTTGGCCCAGGCGCGGCGCCAGTCGATAGGCATCCACACCCATCGCATACAGGCGCCCCAGGCTGCCGGCGGCTTGAGGCCATTGGGCGGTGACCTGGCGGCGCAGTGGATCATTGGCATCCAGCAACCATGGCGTCTCGCAGAAGCGAATGCCATTCATGTCGTTGTACTGGTTGATGTCACCGCTGGCGCTGAATACGTGAGAGGTGGCGTATACCGGCACATCGCCTGCGTACTGAAAGTTCAGGGTCGGCTTGATCTGCTGGGCCTGCTGCGGTGTTGCGGCCAGGAAAATGAATTCGATGTCCTGGCGGCGCGACGGCTGGGCGGCTACTTGAGAGCCAACCGTGCTTTGCAGGCTCTTGGCGCGACCTTCGCTCTGGCGCAGCTGGAACATGTCGGCAATTTGCTGGGCCAGCTGGACCGGTTGATCGACGCGTTCGGTGGCAACGATAGTACCGCCATTGGCTTGCCAATCCTGGCTGAACGCCTTGAGCACGCGGTCGCCCCATTCGCCTTTCGGCACCATGATGGCTGCGCGGTGCAGGCCGTCGGCGCGAGCGCGGCGCGACACTTCACGGGCTTCGTCTTCAGCGGCAAGACCGAACTGGAACAACTGCGCCGGGCCTTGATCACCTTCGCTGTAGTTCAACGCCAGGGTGGTGATCGGCAATTGCGGGCGAGTGCTCAACTGTTTGACCAGCGGCTTCTCCAGCGGGCCAATGACCAATTGCACGCCATCGGCCTGGGCCTTGCGGTAGAACTCGTCCATGGAGGTCAGGCGCGAGCTGTCATAAAACTCGATGGCAGGTGGTTTCTGCCCGCCTTGTTGGGCCTGGTAGTAAGCGGCCATGAAGCCGTCGCGCAGCGCTTTGCCGACCGAGGCCAATTGCCCGTCCTGAGGCAGCAGCAGGGCGATCTTGCTCAGGGGCTGGCTGGCCAGTTCCTTGAGCTGGGTCAGTGGCTGCGGCAATTGAATGGCTGCCGGGTGTTTTGGATTGCGCGAGCGCCAGTTGTCGATGGCCGCTTGTTGCTGTTCCAGGGTGCCGGCGGATTTCACCGCCAGTGCCAGGGCCATCCAGCCGCCGAGGTCGTCGGCGGTGTTTGGCTGCAACTGCTCGGTCGGCAGCGAAGCGATCAGGGTCCAGATGGCTTCGTGGTTTTTGCTCGCAGCTTCACCTTTCAGCATTGGCGCGATAAAAATGCGCTCGCGAGCAGCGGCGAGGGTCTGGCCATCGGCCTCAAGTGCCCGGGCGTGAACGGTGCCGGTGCGGACCTGCAGCTCGACGGGCAGTTCGCTCAAGCGTTGCATGCTTGGGTGGCTCAGGGCAGTCAGTGCTGCCTTGGGCTGATTGCGGGTCATGGCCAATTCAGCCGCCAGGGTGTTGGCGAAAACCTGCTGGCCCGGCTTGAGTTGCTCGATGGGCACCTGTTGCAGGATTTGCGCGGACTGGCCGGCATTGCCCTGGTGGTAGGCCAGGTCGGCAGCGCTCAAGCGCAGCAGAGCGGCATCTTCCGGCGATTTGCTTTGGGCGGCCTTCTCAAGCAACTGCTCGATACTGGCGTCCGGTGTCCGTGGAAGTTCGCCAAGGCTGGAGGAGGGCGAGCTGGCGCAAGCCGCCAGCAAGGCAGCGAGGCAGAGGGCAGATAACAGCCGCAGGCAAGCGATCATGTAAGCGTTCCTGATACTCGATCAAATTAGCGTGGAATTGTACCCAAGCACTGGCCGGGGCGCGATGTTACTGGCGTGAATCGATCAATTTAGCTGGTGTAAATGTTGCGCCAGAGCGCAAACGGTCGCCGAAGCCGCGTTTGGTTGCGCGTATCGTGAGTCTCGCTACGCGCTACAATGGCGACTTTTACCGATGATGAGGTGTGCGCTTTGACTGCTCCAGGTGCTTTGAATTCCGCTGCTGGCTCGCTTTATGTGGTGGCGACGCCCATCGGCAACCTGGATGACATCAGTGCGCGGGCGCTGAAGATTCTGCGGGAAGTGGCCTTGATCGCCGCGGAAGATACCCGCCATTCCCAGCGCTTGATGCAACACTTCGGCATTTCGACGCCGTTGGCGGCCTGCCATGAACACAACGAGCGGGATGAAGGTAGTCGCTTTATCACTCGTCTGCTTGCCGGTGACAGCGTGGCGCTGATCTCCGATGCCGGGACACCACTGATTTCCGATCCGGGTTACCACCTGGTGCGGCAGGCCCGGGCTGCGGGTATCAATGTGGTGCCGGTACCGGGGGCCTGCGCGTTGATTGCCGCGTTATCGGCGGCGGGGCTGCCTTCCGACCGTTTCATTTTCGAAGGTTTTCTCCCGGCCAAGGCTGTGGGGAGGCGAGCGCGCCTCGAGCAGGTAAAGGAAGAGCCGCGCACCTTGATCTTCTATGAGGCGCCGCATCGCATCCTTGAATGCCTGCAAGACATGGAGCTGGTGTTTGGCCCCGAGCGTCTGGCGCTACTTGCGCGCGAGCTGACCAAGACGTTTGAAACCCTCAAGGGGTTGCCTCTGGCCGAGCTGCGCGAGTTTGTCGAGTCGGACAGCAATCAGCAGCGCGGCGAGTGCGTGGTATTGGTGGCGGGCTGGTCTGCTCCCGAGGAGGAGGGCGCTGTCAGCAGTGAGGCAATGCGCATCCTCAATTTGTTGCTTGAAGAAATGCCGCTCAAGCGTGCGGCGGCGTTGGCGGCGCAAATCACCGGCGAGCGAAAGAATGTGCTGTACCAGATTGCGCTGGATAAACAGAAAGGGGAGTAAAACCCGACGTACCGGCGCGCTCAAAGGCGCTTAGCGCTTGTTCTTCGGGCGCTCTGCCGGTAACCTTCGCGGTGGAGAGTCGATCGGACAGTCGCTGCCCCCTATGAAAATTAGGGGGGGGAGGAAAGTCCGGGCTCCATAGGGCGAAGTGCCAGGTAATGCCTGGGAGGCGTGAGCCTACGGAAAGTGCCACAGAAAATAACCGCCTAAGTGCTTCGGCGCCGGTAAGGGTGAAAAGGTGCGGTAAGAGCGCACCGCACGTCTGGCAACAGTTCGTGGCTAGGTAAACCCCACTTGGAGCAAGACCAAATAGGGTCCCAAGGCGTGGCCCGCGCTGGGACCGGGTAGGTTGCTAAAGATGTCCAGTGATGGCCATCGTAGACGAATGACTGTTCAAGACAGAACCCGGCTTACAGATCGACTCTCCACCTTTTTCTCCCCTCTGCTTAAATCATTGAGCAAGGGGTGTGGTGATAGCAATTTCCCTCCTTACACATTCATCTGCAGAACCTCTTTTGTAATACCAAAAAAATCTTACTCTTAATAAATTACTTTAACTTCCGAACGCAGCCTTCTGTGCTGATTCAAGTTATCGGACGGTTTCATCTGCCGGATTCTCGTTGCTCCTCCTTTAATGCTCCTAAATCTCAGTTCTGTAAGGGTTTTCCTTTAACCCGCGCCTTGACGGTGTGGTGGGCGCATTCCTATAGTGTGCACAAGTGGCGGAAAGTGGCATGAAGTGGGTTTTTTGAACTCAAAACGCTAAAATTTGGAGAAACGCTGACGTGTTTCGCGGAGCCAACGCTATCAGTCTCGATGCAAAGGGCCGTCTCGCCATGCCGAGCCGGTACCGTGACGAGCTCGTTTCGCGTAGTTCCGGTCAATTGATCGTAACAATTGATGCCGTTGATCCTTGTTTGTGTGTTTACCCGCTCGATGAGTGGGAAATTATTGAAACCAAACTGCGCGCACTGCCTTCGCTTCGCGAAGAGAACCGCCGCCTGCAACGTTTACTGATTGGTAATGCCGTCGACCTCGAGCTCGATGGCAGTGGTCGTTTTCTGGTTCCGCCGCGTCTTCGTGAATATGCCAAGTTGGATAAGCACGCGATGTTGGTAGGCCAACTGAACAAGTTCCAATTGTGGGACGAGGATGCCTGGAACGCGGTTTCTGCCGCTGACCTGGCTGCTATTCAACAACCGGGCGCGATGCCTGATGAACTGCGTGATTTGATCCTGTGACTATTGATAGCGGCTTTAACCACATCACCGTACTGCTTGACGAAGCCGTCGAGGCTCTCGCCGTACGCCCTGATGGCTGCTATCTGGACGGCACGTTCGGGCGCGGCGGGCACAGCCGGTTGATCCTCAGCCAGCTCGGTCCTGATGGTCGCTTGCTCGGATTCGATAAAGATCCACAAGCGATTGCCACCGGGCAGACGCTAGCGGCCGAAGACGGCCGCTTTGTCGTTGTGCAGCGCAGCTTTGCCGAGCTCGGTGCCGAAGTGGCCGAGCGTGGCATGAACGGCAAGGTCAGCGGTGTGTTGCTCGATCTGGGCGTGTCTTCGCCGCAGCTTGACGATCCTGAGCGCGGTTTCAGTTTCCTCAATGACGGTCCGCTGGACATGCGCATGGATCCGTCCCGCGGAATCAGCGCTGCCGAATTCGTCAACACCGCACCCGTGGAAGAAATCGCCCGGGTGTTCAAGGAATACGGCGAAGAGCGTTTTTCCGGTCGTATGGCCCGTGCCGTGGTCGAGCGCCGCGACATCAAGCCATTCGAGCGCACCGGTGACCTGGCGGAAGTCCTGAAAGTCGCCAACCCGGCGTGGGAAAAGGGCAAGAACCCTGCAACCCGTGCATTCCAGGGATTGCGTATTCACGTCAACAACGAACTGGGTGATCTGGAAACCGGCCTCGAAGCCGCGCTGGATTGCCTGGAAGTGGGCGGTCGCCTGGTGGTGATCAGCTTCCACTCGCTGGAAGACCGTATCGTCAAACTGTTCATGCGCAAACTGGTGAAAGGCGAAGCCGACAACCTGCCGCGCAACCTGCCGGTTCGGCATGTCGCCTTCGAACCGAAAATCAAAGTCCATGGCAAAGCGCAGACGGCCTCCGACGCCGAACTCAAAGCCAACCCACGTTCCCGTAGCGCTGTCATGCGTGTGGCGGAGAAGCTGCGGTGAGCAAGCTTTTCGCCAAGCCACTGCCCGGCGGAAGCTTCTTCATGCTGCTGCTGTTTGTCGGCGTGCTCGTGTCGGCCATCGGCGTGTCTTACAGCGCGCACTGGAATCGCCAGTTGCTCAACTCGCTGTACAGCGAGTTGAGCGTGCGCGACAAGGCACAGGCCGAGTGGGGCCGGTTGATTCTGGAACAGAGCACCTGGACGGCCCACAGTCGTATCGAAGTGCTGGCCTCCGAACAATTGAAAATGCACATCCCCGGTGCCGCTGACGTGAAGATGGTGGCGCCATGATGAAACTCGAAGGCGCTCTCTTTCCGTGGCGGTTCCGCGTGGTTCTGGGGTTGCTTGGCATCATGGTGGCCGCGATTGCCTGGCGCATCATCGACCTGCAAGTGGTCGACCGTGACTTCCTTAAAGGTCAGGGCGATGCGCGCAGCGTTCGTCATATTCCGATTCCCGCTCACCGTGGTCTGATCACCGACCGTAACGGCGAGCCTTTGGCCGTCAGTACCCCGGTGACTACGCTGTGGGCCAACGCCAAGGAAATGCAGCTGGAAAAAGACAAGTGGCCAGCATTGGCCGCCGCGCTGGGACAAGATCCCAAAGCCCTGACCGAGCGTCTTGAGGCCCAGGCCAACAAAGAATTCATTTACCTGGTGCGCGGGCTGACGCCTGAGCAGGGTCAGGCCGTGCTTGACCTGAAAGTACCAGGCGTCTACGGCATCGAAGAGTTCCGGCGTTTTTATCCTGCCGGTGAGGTCACCGCCCACATGGTCGGGTTTACCGACATCGACGATCACGGTCGCGAAGGTGTCGAACTGGCCTACGACGAATGGCTGGCCGGGGTTCCTGGCAAGCGTCAGGTGATCAAGGACCGGCGCGGCCGGCTGATCAAGGATGTCCAGGTCACCAAAAACGCCAAGGCCGGCAAGCCCTTGGCGTTGTCCATTGACCTGCGCCTGCAATACCTGGCCAACCGTGAATTGCGCAACGCGATCATCGAGAACGGCGCCAAGGCCGGCAGCCTGGTGATCATGGACGTGAAGACCGGCGAGATTCTCGCGATGGTCAACCAGCCGACCTACAACCCGAACAACCGTCGCAACCTGCAACCGGCGATGATGCGCAACCGCGCGATGATCGACGTGTTCGAACCGGGTTCGACCATGAAAGCGATTTCCATGAGCGCCGCGATTGAAACCGGGCGCTGGAAGCCGAGCGATACCGTCGAGGTGTATCCGGGCAGCTTGCAGATTGGTAAATACACCATCAAGGACGTCTCCAAGACCGAAGGCCCGGTGCTCGACCTGACCGGCATTCTGATCAACTCCAGTAACGTCGGGATGAGCAAGGTCGCATTCGACATCGGCGGTGAAACCATTTTCCGTCTGGCACAGAAGGTCGGCCTCGGCCAGGACACTGGCCTGGGCTTCCCGGGCGAGCGCGTCGGCAACCTGCCGAACTACCGCGAATGGCGCAAGGCAGAAACCGCCACGCTGTCCTACGGCTACGGTATTTCCGTGACTGCGATCCAGTTGGTCCACGCCTTCTCGGCCCTGGCCAACAACGGTCGTCTCGCGCCGCTGACCCTGATCAAGACCGACAAGGCACCGCAAACCACTCAGGTGTTGCCGGAAGCTGTCGCGAAAACCATGCAAGGCATGCTGCAGCAAGTGATCGAGGCCCCGCGCGGTGTGTTCCGTGCGCAGGTGCCGGCGTATCACGTGGGCGGCAAGTCGGGTACTGCACGTAAAACGTCGGTCGGCACCAAGGGATACGCCGAGAACTCGTACCGCTCGCTGTTCGCCGGTTTCGGCCCGATGAGCGATCCGCGCTACGCCATCGTGGTGGTGATCGATGAGCCGACCAAGGCCGGTTACTTCGGCGGCCTGGTTTCCGCGCCGGTGTTCAGTCGCGTGATGTCGGGCACCCTGCGCCTGATGAACATTACGCCGGACAACCTGCCACCCACTCAACAAGCGAACGCAACACCGGTCGTTCCGCTGAAAGCTAATGGAGGGCGCGGCTGATGTCTCTGAGCCTGAACAAGATATTCCCTCACGCCGGTCACGATCTGCTGATTCGCGAACTCGCGCTGGACAGCCGCAATGTGCGCGCGGGCGATCTGTTCCTTGCCGTGCCGGGCGGGAAATTCGATGGGCGCGCGCATATCGCTGACGCCTTGCAACGCGGCGCTGCTGCGGTGGCGTATGAAGTAGAAGGCGCCACGGTCCTGCCGATCACTGAAGTGCCGCTGATTCCGGTCAAAGGTCTGGCCGCGCAACTGTCGGACATCGCCGGGCGTTTTTATGGCGAGCCGAGCCATCACCTGAACCTGGTGGGCGTAACCGGCACCAACGGCAAGACCAGCGTGACCCAATTGGTCGCCCAGGCACTGGACCTGCTCGGCCAGCACTGTGGCCTGGTCGGCACCCTCGGTTCCGGTTTCTACGGCGCACTGGAAAGCGGCCTGCACACCACACCGAACCCGATTGCCGTGCAAGCGACCCTGGCGGACCTGAAAAAGGCCGGGGCCAAAGCCGTGGCGATGGAGGTTTCTTCCCATGGCCTGGACCAGGGCCGCGTGACCGCCTTGGCCTTCGATGTGGCGGTGATGACTAACCTGTCCCGCGATCACCTGGATTACCACGGCACCATGCAGGCTTACGGCGAAGCCAAGGCCCAGCTCTTTGCCTGGAATGATTTGAAATGCCGCGTGGTCAATCTCGACGACAAGTTCGGTCGGCAACTGGCCGCCGATAAGCGCGAGTCGCGGCTGATCACCTATAGCCTGGAAGATTCCAGCGCCTACCTGTATTGCCGCCAGGCACAATTCAACGACGAAGGCGTGCGCGCCACGTTGGTCACGCCGCAGGGCGAGCACCACTTGCGCAGTACCTTGCTCGGTCGCTTCAACCTGAGCAATGTCCTGGCGGCGGTCGGTGCGTTGCTCGGTCTGGATTACGCCCTGGACGAAATCCTCAAGGTGCTGCCGAAACTCGAAGGCCCTGCCGGGCGCATGCAGCGTCTGGGCGGTGGCTCGCAGCCGCTGGTGGTGGTCGACTACGCCCACACCCCGGATGCGCTGGAAAAAGTACTGCTGGCCCTGCGTCCACACGCCAAGGGCCGGTTGCTGTGCCTGTTCGGTTGTGGCGGTGACCGCGATCGCGGCAAGCGTCCGTTGATGGCCGAAGTGGTCGAGCGCCTGGCCGATGGCGTGCTGGTGACCGATGACAACCCGCGTACGGAAGACCCGTCAGTGATTTTCGATGACATCCGCGCCGGTTTCACGGCTGTGGATAAAGTGGAGTTCGTTGCCGGTCGTGGTCAGGCGATTGCCCAGCTGATCGCCAGTGCCTCGGTGGATGACGTGATTGTCCTGGCCGGCAAAGGTCACGAGGACTATCAGGAAATCAACGGCGAGCGTCATGCCTTCTCCGATCTGGTCGAGGCCGATCATGCCTTGACCGCGTGGGAGGTGGCCCATGCTTAAGGCCTTGAAACTGAGCGAACTGACCGGCGCGCTGAACGCTCGCCTGGTGTCCGCCGATGCCAGTTTCGACGGTGTGAGCATCGACAGTCGTGCGATCAAGCCGGGTCAGCTGTTCATTGCCCTGGCCGGGCCACGTTTCGATGGTCATGATTATCTGAATGACGTGGCGGCCAAAGGCGCCGTCGCAGCGCTGGTCGAACGTGAAGTCGCCGACAGTACGCTGCCGCAACTGCTGGTCAAGGACACCCGTCAGGCACTGGGACAACTGGGTGCGTTGAATCGTGCCGCGTTCACCCAACCCGTTGCCGCCGTGACCGGCTCCAGCGGCAAGACCACGGTCAAGGAAATGCTGGCGAGCATCCTGCGCACGCGCGGCGCAGTGCTGGCAACCCGTGGCAACCTGAACAACGACCTCGGCGCACCGCTGACCTTGATCGAACTGGCGCCGGAACACACTGCGGCCGTGATCGAACTGGGCGCCTCGCGCCTGGGCGAAATTGCCTACACCGTCGGCCTGACCAAGCCGCACGTGGCCATTCTCAATAACGCCGGGACCGCCCACGTCGGCGAGTTCGGCGGCCCGGAAAAGATCGTCGAGGCCAAGGGCGAGATTATCGAAGGGCTGGATGCCGATGGTGTCGCCGTTCTCAATCTCGACGACAAGGCATTCGGCATCTGGAAGGCACGCGCCGGGGATCGCAAAGTGCTGACGTTTGCGTTGAGCAACACCAGCGCCGATTTCTACGCCAGTGACCTGGCCACTGATGCTCGCGGCTGCCCGGCGTTCAACCTGCACAGCCCTGAAGGTGTGGAGCGCGTTCAACTGAACTTGCTCGGCACCCATAACGTCGCCAATGCCATGGCCGCCGCCGCTGCCGCCCATGCCCTGGGTGTGTCGCTGTTCGGAATCGCCACCGGCCTTGGCGCGGTGCAACCGGTCAAGGGGCGCACCGTCGCGCAACTGGCCAGCAATGGCATGCGCGTGATCGATGACACTTACAACGCGAACCCCACCTCCATGTGCGCTGCCGTTGATATACTGGCCGGCTTTTCCGGTCGCACCGTCCTGGTGCTCGGGGATATCGGCGAGTTGGGCGAGTGGGCGGAGCAGGGGCACCGCGACGTGGGCGAGTACGCCCGTGGCAAGGTTTCTGCGCTGTACGCCGTCGGGCCAATGATGGCTCATGCCGTGAACGCATTCGGTCCACAGGCTTTTCATTTCAGCACGCAGGCTGAACTGATCAAGGCCTTGGGCGCCGAGCAAGACACAAACACCACCATTTTGATCAAGGGGTCGCGCAGCGCTGCGATGGAAAACGTCGTCGCCGCTTTGTGCGGGTCCAGTCCGGAGAAACATTAATGCTGCTGCTGCTAGCGGAGTATCTGCAACAGTTCTACAAAGGCTTCGCGGTCTTCCAGTACCTGACCCTGCGCGGGATTCTCGGTGTACTGACCGCGCTGGTCTTGTCGCTGTGCTATGGCCCGTGGATGATCCGCACTTTGCAGAACCGTCAGATCGGTCAATCCGTTCGCAATGACGGCCCGCAGTCGCACCTGTCAAAGTCGGGTACACCGACCATGGGCGGCGCGCTGATTCTGTCGTCCATCGGTGTCAGCACCCTGCTTTGGGCTGACCTGACCAACCGTTACGTCTGGGTCGTACTGCTGGTGACCTTGCTGTTCGGCGCCATCGGCTGGGTCGACGACTACCGCAAGGTGATCGAGAAGAACTCCCGTGGCCTGCCAAGCCGCTGGAAGTATTTCTGGCAGTCGGTATTTGGCCTGGGCGCGGCGATCTTTCTGTATGTGACTGCCGCTACTCCGGTGGAGACCACGCTGATCCTGCCGATGCTCAAGGACTACAGCATTGCGCTGGGCGCAGGCTTCGTTGTCCTGACCTATTTCGTGATTGTCGGTTCGAGCAACGCGGTCAACCTGACCGACGGCCTCGACGGCCTGGCGATCATGCCGACGGTGATGGTTGGCGGCGGCCTGGGCATCTTCTGCTACCTGTCGGGTAACGTGAAGTTCGCCGAATACCTGCTGATTCCTTATGTACCGGGCGCTGGTGAACTGATCGTGTTCTGTGGCGCACTGATCGGAGCCGGCCTGGGCTTCCTCTGGTTCAACACCTATCCGGCACAAGTCTTCATGGGTGACGTCGGCGCACTGGCGCTGGGCGCGGCCCTGGGCACCATCGCGGTGATCGTCCGTCAGGAAATCGTCCTGTTCATCATGGGCGGCGTGTTCGTGATGGAAACCCTGTCAGTCGTCATTCAGGTCGCCTCTTTTAAACTGACCGGTCGCCGCGTATTCCGCATGGCGCCGATTCACCACCACTTTGAACTCAAGGGTTGGCCCGAGCCACGTGTGATCGTCCGTTTCTGGATCATCACCGTGATTCTCGTGCTGATCGGCCTTGCCACCCTGAAGCTGAGGTAGAAACTCGTGTCTCTGATCGCTTCTGACCACTTCCGCATCGTTGTCGGCCTCGGCAAGAGCGGCATGTCCCTGGTTCGCTTCCTGGCGAACCAGGGCGTGGCGTTTGCCGTGGCCGATACGCGGGACAATCCACCGGAACTGGCCACGCTCAAGCGTGACTATCCGCACGTGGAAGTGCGTTGTGGCGAGCTGGACGTCGAGTTCCTGTGCCGTGCCGACGAACTCTACGTCAGCCCCGGCCTGGCGCTGGCGACCCCGGCCCTGCAGGCCGCAGCCGCCCGTGGCGTGAAATTGTCCGGTGACATCGAACTGTTCGCGCGTAACGCGAAGGCGCCGATCGTGGCCATCAGCGGTTCCAACGCGAAAAGCACCGTGACCACGCTGGTCGGCGAAATGGCGGCGGCGGCTGGCAAGCGTGTTGCCGTCGGCGGCAACCTCGGTACCCCGGCGCTGGATCTGCTGCGCGACGACGTCGAGTTGTACGTGATGGAGTTGTCGAGTTTCCAGCTGGAAACCACTGATCAACTCAACGCCGAAGTCGCGACCGTGCTCAACATCAGCGAAGACCACATGGACCGTTACAGCGGTCTGCCGGCCTATCACCTGGCCAAGCACCGGATTTTCCGTGGTGCCAAACAGTTCGTGGTCAATCGCCAGGATGCCCTGAGCCGCCCGTTGATGGGCGAGGGCCAGCCGTGCTGGACCTTCGGCCTGAACAAACCCGATTTCAAAGCATTCGGTATCCGTGAAGAAGACGGCGAGAAATACCTGGCCTTCGAATTCCAGAACCTGATGCCGGTGCGCGAATTGAAGATTCGTGGCGCCCACAACCAGTCCAACGCCCTGGCGGCCCTGGCCCTGGGCCATGCGGTTGGCCTGCCGTTCGATGCCATGCTGTCGAGCCTGCGCACTTTCGCCGGTCTCGAGCATCGCTGCCAATGGGTCCGCGACCTCGACGGCGTGGGCTATTACAACGATTCCAAAGCCACCAACGTTGGCGCCGCGCTCGCGGCCATCAAAGGCCTGGGTGCGGACATCGACGGCAAGGTCGTGCTGATCGCCGGTGGCGACGGCAAGGGTGCCGAGTTCAAGGATCTGCGCGATCCAGTGGCGGCCAACTGCCGTGCCGTGATCCTGATGGGCCGCGATTCCGACAAGATCGGCGAGGCCATCGGCGATGCCGTACCGCTGATCCGCGCCGGCACTCTGGTCGAAGCCGTCGAGCAATGCCGCGCCGCTGCCCAGCCGGGCGACGTGGTGCTGCTGTCGCCTGCCTGCGCCAGTTTCGACATGTTCAAGAACTACGAAGACCGTGGTCACCAGTTCGTCCAAGCCGTGGAGGATCTGGCATGAGCCTGAAAGACATCATCAAGCCATACCCTTCGCCGATCATCACCGGGCGCGGTATCGACCTCGATTTCCCGATGCTCGCCGGTTGCCTGACGCTGCTCGGCCTGGGGCTGATCATGATTGCCTCGGCATCGACCGAAGTGGCGGCCGTGCAGTCGGGCAGCGCCCTGTACTACATGATTCGCCACCTTATTTATGTGGTGCTGGGCCTGGGTGCCTGCATCGTCACCATGATGATCCCGATTGCCACCTGGCAACGCCTGGGCTGGTTGATGCTGCTGGGTGCATTCGGCTTGCTGGTGATGGTGATCATTCCGGGGATCGGCCGTGAGGTTAACGGCTCGATGCGCTGGATCGGTTTCAGTTTCTTCAACGTCCAGCCTTCCGAGATCGCCAAGGTGTTCGTGGTGATCTACCTCGCCGGTTATCTGGTGCGCCGGCAGAAAGAAGTGCGCGAAAGCTGGATGGGTTTCTTCAAGCCGTTCATCGTGCTGCTGCCGATGGCGGGCCTGCTGCTGATGGAGCCGGACTTCGGTGCCACCGTCGTGATGATGGGCGCTGCGGCGGCGATGCTGTTCCTTGGTGGCGTCGGGCTGTTCCGTTTTTCCCTGATGGTGGTCCTGGCTGTCGGCGCGGTGGTGCTGTTGATTCAAATGCAGCCCTATCGAATGGCGCGTCTGACCAACTTTGCCGACCCGTGGGCCGACCAGTTCGGTGCCGGCTATCAGTTGTCCCAGGCATTGATCGCTTTCGGTCGCGGCGAATGGCTGGGCGTCGGCCTGGGCAACAGCGTGCAGAAACAGTTCTACCTGCCGGAAGCCCACACTGACTTCGTGTTCTCGGTCCTGGCCGAAGAACTGGGGGCGGTGGGTTCCCTGTGCACCGTGGCACTGTTCGTCTTCGTGTGTATTCGTGGCATGTACATCGGTTTGTGGGCTGAAAAGGCCAAGCAGTTTTTCGCGGCTTATGTTGCCTACGGTTTGTCCTTCCTGTGGATCGGTCAATTCCTGATCAACATCGGTGTGAACGTCGGTCTGCTGCCGACCAAGGGCCTGACGCTGCCGTTCCTCAGTTATGGCGGTAGTTCATTGGTGATTTGCTGTGCCTGTCTCGGCTTGTTGCTGCGCATCGAGTGGGAGAGTCGAACCCACCTGGGCAGTGAGGAGATGGAGTTCCATGAGAGCGACTTCGCCGAGGAGCCGCATCATGGGCGCTAACGTCATGATCATGGCTGGCGGCACCGGTGGCCACGTGTTCCCGGCGCTGGCCTGTGCCCGCGAATTCCAGGCACGCGGCTATACCGTGCACTGGCTCGGCACCCCGCGTGGCATCGAGAACGACCTGGTGCCGGCCGCCGGTATCGAGCTGCATCGGATCAACGCCAGCGGTTTGCGCGGCAAGGGCAAGCTGTCGCTGCTCAAGGCACCGTTCATGCTGCTCAAGTCGGTCTGGCAGGCACGGGCGATCATTCGCCGTCTGCAACCGGTCTGCGTCGTGGGCTTTGGTGGTTATGTGACCGGTCCGGGCGGCGTCGCCGCCAAACTGGCCGGTGTACCGGTGATCGTTCACGAGCAGAACGCGGTGGCCGGTACCGCCAATCGGTTGCTGGTGCCGTTGGCCGCCCGAGTCTGTGAAGCGTTCCCCGACACCTTTACCCTGTCGAGCAGCCGTCGGACCACCGGTAACCCGGTGCGCACCGAACTGTTCCTCGAGACATCGCGACCCGCCCTGGCCGGTCGCAAGGCGCGTTTGCTGATCCTGGGCGGAAGCCTGGGCGCAGAGCCGTTGAACAAGTTGCTGCCTGAAGCCCTGTCGCAAGTCGCTGCCGACTTGCGTCCGGAAGTGCTCCATCAGGCCGGCAAAAACCACGATGAAGTGACTGCAGAGCGCTATCGCGCGGCTGGCGTCGAGGCGCAGGTGCAGCCCTTCATCAAAGACATGGCCCAAGCCTACAGCTGGGCCGACCTGGTGGTATGTCGCGCAGGCGCGCTGACCGTCAGTGAACTGGCCGCTGCCGGTCTGCCCTCGATGCTGGTGCCCTTGCCCCATGCCATCGACGATCACCAGACCCGCAACGCCGAATATTTGGCCCGTGAAGGCGCAGCCTTCCTGATGCCGCAAAGAACGACTGGCGCCGCGGATCTTGCCGCTCGCCTGACAGAGGTCCTGATGCAACCACAACGACTCAACGAAATGGCTACTGCGGCACGCCGCCTGGCCAAACCCGATGCCACCCGTAACGTTGTCGATAGCTGCCTGGAGGTGGCCCATGGTTGAAAGTCAGAAAGCCATGCCACAACCGGAAATGCGCCGCATCCGTCGCATCCACTTCGTCGGTATCGGCGGTGTGGGCATGTGCGGGATTGCCGAAGTGTTGTTGAACCTGGGCTATGAAGTGTCAGGTTCTGACCTGAAAGCTTCGCCGGTCACCGAACGCCTGGAAACGTTCGGCGCGCAGATCTTCATCGGCCACCGCGCCGAGAACGCTGCCGCCGCTGACGTACTGGTGGTGTCGAGCGCCGTGAACACGTCCAACCCGGAAGTCGCTACTGCGCTGGAACGCCGCATTCCGGTGGTACCGCGTGCAGAGATGCTGGCTGAGCTGATGCGTTATCGTCACGGTATCGCCGTTGCCGGTACCCACGGCAAAACCACCACCACCAGCCTGATCGCTTCGGTGTTCGCGGCCGGTGGCCTGGACCCGACGTTCGTGATCGGTGGCCGCCTGAATGCCGCGGGCACCAATGCCCAGCTCGGCACCAGCCGCTACCTGATCGCCGAGGCCGACGAAAGCGACGCCAGCTTCCTGCACTTGCAGCCGCTGGTGGCCGTGGTCACTAACATCGATGCCGATCACATGGCGACCTACGACGGCGACTTCAACAAGCTGAAGAAAACCTTCGTCGAGTTCCTGCACAACCTGCCGTTCTACGGTCTGGCGGTGGTGTGCCTGGACGATCCGGTGGTGCGTGAAATCCTCCCGCAGGTCAAGCGTCCGACCGTTACCTACGGCTTCGGCGAAGACTGCGACGTGCGCGCCATCAACGTGCGCCAGCAAGGCATGCAGACCTTCTTCACCGTGCTGCGCCCTGACCGCGAGCCGCTGGAGGTTTCGGTGAACATGCCGGGCAATCACAACGTATTGAACGCACTGGCGACCATCTGCATCGCCACCGACGAAGGCGTCAGCGATGAAGCCATCGTCCAGGGCCTGTCCGGGTTCCAGGGTGTTGGCCGACGTTTCCAGGTCTACGGCGAACTGCCGGTGGACGGCGGCAACGTGATGCTGGTTGATGACTACGGTCACCACCCGACCGAAGTCGCGGCCGTGATCAAGGCCGTACGCGGTGGCTGGCCGGAGCGCCGCCTGGTGATGGTCTATCAGCCGCACCGTTACAGCCGCACCCGCGACCTGTACGACGATTTCGTCAATGTGCTGGCCGACGCCAACGTGTTGCTGCTGATGGAGGTCTACCCGGCCGGCGAAGAGCCGATTCCGGGGGCCGACAGCCGCAAGTTGTGCAACAGCATCCGTCAGCGTGGCCAGCTCGACCCGATCTACATCGAGCGTGGTGTCGACCTCGCGCCAGTGGTCAAGCCGCTGCTGCGCGCTGGCGACATCCTGCTGTGCCAGGGCGCCGGTGATATCGGCGGTCTCGCACCAAAACTGTTGAAAAGCGAGTTGTTCGCCGGTGCCGTTGCCGCGCCGGAGAAGGGGAAGTTGAAATGACTGCAGCCTACGCCAACCTGGTCTCCACGATCGCGCCGAAAGACTTCGGCCGCGTCGCCGTGCTGTTCGGCGGCAAGAGTGCCGAACGCGAGGTGTCCCTGAAGTCGGGCAACGCGGTTCTCGACGCGCTGCTAAGCGCCGGTGTCGACGCGTTCGGCCTCGACGTGGGTGATGACCTGCTGCAGCGTCTGCAGAGCGAAAAGATCGACCGTGCCTTCATCATCCTCCACGGTCGTGGCGGTGAAGACGGCAGCATGCAGGGCCTGCTCGAATGCCTGGGCATTCCGTACACCGGCAGCGGCATCCTGGCTTCGGCCCTGGCCATGGACAAACTGCGCACCAAGCAGGTCTGGCACAGCCTGGGCATTCCGACGCCACGTCACGCGGTACTGAGCAGCGAGGCCGATTGTATTTCGGCAGCGACGGAACTGGGCTTCCCTTTGATCGTCAAACCGGCCCATGAAGGTTCGAGTATCGGTATGGCCAAAGTGAGTTCCGCGTCCGAATTGATCGACGCCTGGAAAGCGGCCAGTACCTACGATTCGCAAGTGTTGGTCGAGCAATGGATTCACGGTCCGGAGTTCACCATCGCCACCCTGCGTGACCAGGTGTTGCCTCCGATTGCCCTGGGCACGACGCACAGCTTCTACGACTACGACGCCAAGTACATCGCCAACGATACCCAGTACCGCATTCCGTGCGGTCTGGACAGCGCCAAGGAAAAGGAACTCATGGACCTCACGGCGAAAGCCTGTGAAGCGCTGGGTATCGCCGGTTGGGGCAGGGCAGACGTGATGCAGGACGCCGAAGGGCAGTTCTGGTTCCTGGAAGTCAACACCGCACCGGGCATGACCGATCACAGCCTGGTGCCGATGGCGGCGCGTGCCGCCGGTCTGGATTTCCAGCAACTGGTTCTGGCCATTCTGGCCGAGAGCGTTGCCGGCAACACTGCCGGTAACCAAGAGTCGACGAGAGGTTAAGGCCATGCAAGGCGCACAGCTCAGACATCAGCCCTCCGCACCGCCCGGCCGCAAGCCGGTGCCACGGGGTGCCAGCCGAATGGTGGCCAAAGAGCCGATGTCCGTGCGCCTGCCGAAAGCCAACTTCGGTTTTCTCAAAGCGTTGTTCTGGCCAGTGCTGCTGGTGGCTTTGGGGTTCGGTACTTACGAAGGCGCGACACGCTTGTTGCCGTATGCCGACCGGCCGATCACCAAGATCAATGTGCAGGGCGACCTGAGTTACATCAGTCAGCAAGCGGTGCAGCAGCGGATCGCCCCGTACGTGGCGTCGAGCTTCTTCACCATCGACCTGGCGAGCATGCGTACCGAGCTTGAAACGATGCCATGGATTGCCCACGCCGAAGTGCGCAGGGTTTGGCCGGACCAAGTGGTGATCCGCCTGGAGGAACAACTGCCGGTGGCCCGTTGGGGCGACGAATCGCTGTTGAACAACCAGGGCCAGGCCTTCACCCCGCGCGAGCTGGCGAACTATGAACACTTGCCTCAGTTGTTTGGCCCACAGCGGGCCCAGCAGCAGGTGATGCAGCAATACCAGGTGTTGAGTCAGATGCTCCGGCCTCTGGGCTTCTCGATTGCACGCCTGGAGTTGCGTGAACGCGGCAGCTGGTTCCTGACCACCGGACCCGGCAGTGCCGGCCCGGGGATCGAACTGCTGCTCGGACGCGGCAACCTGGTGGAAAAGATGCGCCGCTTCATCGCCATCTATGACAAGACGCTCAAAGAACAGATTACGAACATTGCGCGCATCGATCTGCGCTACGCCAACGGCCTCGCTGTTGGCTGGCGGGAACCTGTAGCGCCCACGGCAGCCCAACCCGCTGTCGCGAAGAATTAAGAAGAGGCAGGACCCATGGCAAACGTGCAAAGCGGCAAAATGATCGTCGGTCTCGATATCGGCACCTCCAAGGTGGTGGCGCTGGTAGGCGAGGTCGCGGACGACGGCACGCTGGAAATCGTCGGGATCGGCACCCATCCGTCCCGAGGCCTGAAAAAAGGCGTGGTGGTGAACATCGAGTCCACCGTGCAATCGATCCAGCGCGCCATCGAAGAAGCGCAGCTGATGGCTGGTTGCCGCATTCACTCGGCGTTCGTCGGTGTGGCTGGCAATCACATCCGCAGCCTGAACTCCCACGGCATCGTGGCGATTCGTGATCGCGAAGTCAGCTCGGCCGACCTTGAGCGTGTACTCGACGCCGCCCAGGCCGTGGCGATCCCGGCTGACCAGCGCGTGCTGCACACCCTGCCGCAGGATTACGTGATCGATAACCAGGAAGGCGTCCGCGAGCCGCTGGGCATGTCCGGCGTGCGTCTGGAAGCCAAGGTCCACGTGGTCACCTGCGCCGTCAATGCCGCACAGAACATTGAAAAATGCGTGCGTCGCTGCGGCCTGGAAATCGACGACATCATTCTCGAACAGCTGGCTTCCGCGTATTCGGTACTGACCGATGACGAGAAAGAGCTGGGCGTGTGCCTGGTGGACATCGGTGGCGGTACCACCGACATCGCGATCTTCACCGAAGGTGCGATCCGTCACACCGCCGTGATCCCGATTGCCGGTGACCAGGTGACCAACGACATCGCCATGGCGTTGCGCACCCCGACCCAGTACGCCGAAGAAATCAAGATTCGCTACGCCTGCGCCTTGGCCAAACTGGCCGGTGCCGGTGAAACCATCAAGGTGCCAAGCGTTGGCGACCGTCCACCGCGCGAGCTGTCCCGCCAGGCCCTGGCCGAAGTGGTCGAACCGCGTTACGACGAGCTGTTCACGCTGATCCAGGCCGAACTGCGCCGCAGCGGCTACGAAGACCTGATCCCGGCCGGCATCGTGCTGACCGGCGGTACGTCGAAGATGGAAGGCGCCACCGAACTGGCCGAAGAAATCTTCCATATGCCGGTGCGCCTGGGCGTGCCGCATGGCGTGAAAGGTCTGGATGACGTGGTACGCAACCCGATCTATTCCACCGGCGTCGGCCTGTTGATGTACGGCCTGCAGAAGCAGTCCGATGGCATCTCGTTCTCGGGCATCGGCAGCCGTGACAGCTACAGCAATGAAGAGCCGCAGGCTCCGCTGCTGGACCGCCTGAAGAAGTGGGTCCAGGGCAACTTCTGAAGATTTACCGCAACACCGTTACACCGAAGCACGCAGTAGGCGAAAAAACTAGAGAATGTAAAGGAGAGGGAAAATGTTCGAACTCGTAGACAACATCCCCGCAAGCCCGGTAATCAAAGTTATCGGTGTCGGCGGTGGCGGCGGCAACGCTGTCAACCACATGGTCAAGAGCAACATCGAAGGCGTCGAATTCATCTGCGCCAACACCGATGCTCAAGCGCTGAAAAACATTGGCGCGCGGACCATCCTGCAACTGGGCACTGGCGTGACCAAGGGCCTGGGCGCTGGCGCCAACCCTGAAGTCGGCCGTCAAGCCGCTCTGGAAGACCGTGAGCGCATTGCCGAAGTGCTGGCCGGTACCAACATGGTGTTCATCACCACTGGCATGGGCGGTGGTACCGGTACCGGTGCTGCGCCGATCATCGCCGAAGTGGCCAAGGAAATGGGCATCCTCACCGTTGCGGTGGTGACCCGTCCGTTCCCGTTCGAAGGCCGCAAGCGTATGCAGATCGCCGACGAAGGCATCCGCATGCTCTCCGAAAGCGTCGACTCGCTGATCACCATTCCCAACGAGAAGTTGCTGACCATCCTCGGTAAAGACGCCAGCCTGCTGTCGGCTTTCGCCAAGGCTGACGATGTACTGGCCGGTGCCGTTCGCGGTATCTCCGACATCATCAAGCGTCCGGGCATGATCAACGTTGACTTCGCCGACGTGCGTACCGTGATGAGCGAAATGGGCATGGCGATGATGGGCACTGGCTGCGCCAGCGGTCCGAACCGTGCACGCGAAGCCACCGAAGCGGCCATTCGCAACCCGTTGCTGGAAGACGTGAACCTGCAAGGCGCTCGCGGCATCCTGGTAAACATTACCGCCGGTCCGGATCTGTCCCTGGGTGAATACTCCGACGTGGGTAGCATCATCGAGGCATTCGCTTCCGAGCACGCGATGGTCAAGGTCGGTACCGTTATCGATCCGGACATGCGCGACGAGCTGCACGTGACTGTCGTCGCTACCGGTCTGGGCGCAAAAATCGAGAAGCCTGTGAAGGTCATCGACAACACCGTCCACACGTCGATGGCTTCGCAGCCACAACAACAGGCCCCTGTTCGTCAGGAAGCTCCAGCGGTGAACTACCGTGACCTGGACCGTCCGACCGTCATGCGCAACCAGGCCCAGGCCGGTGCTGCGACTGCCGCGAAGATGAATCCGCAAGATGACCTGGACTACCTGGACATCCCGGCTTTCCTGCGTCGTCAGGCCGATTGATGAAATGTATCAGGGGTATTCGGGTGATTGGTGTTCAGCAAAGGTCTGGTCTGCTATCATCGCCAGCCTTTGTTGATACCAGTTCGCAATTTGCGCTGAAGCGGCCCATGCCATGATTAAACAACGCACCCTGAAGAATATTATCCGTGCCACAGGTGTCGGCCTGCACTCCGGGGAGAAGGTCTATCTGACCCTCAAGCCAGCGCCTGTCGACACCGGCATTGTGTTTTGTCGCGCCGACCTCGATCCCGTGGTGCAGATTCCTGCCCGCGCGGAAAACGTTGGTGAAACCACTATGTCGACCACGCTCGTTAACGGTGACGTCAAAGTGGACACGGTAGAGCACTTGCTCTCGGCCATGGCAGGCCTGGGCATCGATAACGCCTACGTCGAGCTCTCCGCGTCCGAAGTCCCGATCATGGATGGTAGCGCCGGACCTTTCGTATTCCTGATTCAATCGGCTGGCCTGGAAGAACAGGACGCCGCCAAGAAGTTCATCCGCATCCTGCGTGAAGTGACAGTGGAAGATGGCGACAAGCGCGCTACTTTCGTCCCTTTCGAAGGGTTCAAAGTGAGCTTCGAGATCGATTTCGATCACCCGGTTTTCCGTGACCGCACCCAAAGTGCAAGCGTGGATTTTTCCAGCACTTCGTTCGTAAAAGAAGTCAGCCGCGCCCGTACCTTTGGTTTCATGAGTGACATCGAGTACCTGCGCAAGCACAACCTCGCACTCGGCGGCAGTGTTGAAAACGCAATTGTGGTCGACGCCGATGGCGTACTGAACGAAGACGGCCTTCGCTATGAAGACGAATTCGTGAAGCACAAGATTCTCGATGCAATTGGTGACCTCTACCTGCTGGGCAATAGCCTGATTGGTGAGTTCAAGGGCTTCAAGTCCGGCCACGCACTGAACAACCAGCTGCTGCGCAAGTTGATTGAGCAGACAGATGCCTGGGAAGTCGTGACGTTCGAAGACGCCAGCACTGCACCGATCTCTTACATGCGCCCGGTTGCGGCCGTGTAAGCAAAAAACCTCTCTAGTTTTTTAAAGGCTACCTTCGGGTGGCCTTTTTTTATTTCCTGATTTCTATGTTGGCAGTGAAGGCCCCTTCGCGAGCAAGCCCGCTCCCACAGAGGGGGGACGCGGTCAACTGTGGGAGCGGGCTTGCTCGCGAAGAGGCCAGTCGGTTCAGCATAAAATTCAGCTGGCATACACCACCCGGTTACGCCCCCCTTCCTTGGCCTGATACAGCGCCTTGTCCGCGCTGAACAGCAACTGCTCCAGGTTGATCTCGCTGGTCGCCGTCCAGGTTGCAATACCGATACTCACGCTCATCGGCGACTCATCGGCGTCCACCAGTGGCAGTTCTTGCACCGCCGCCCGGATATGTTCGGCGATCTGCTGCGCGCCTTCACTGCCGGTTTCGGCCAGGATCACCGAAAATTCTTCGCCACCATAGCGAGCCACCAGGTCCGCCGGGCGATGGACATTGGTGCGGATGACCTCGGCCAATGCCTTTAAGGCTTCGTCACCGGCCTGATGCCCGTGCCGATCATTGAAGGCCTTGAAGTGATCGGCATCGATCATCAGCAATGACAATGGCTTGCCGCTACGCTGCGCACGAAACCATTCATGGCGCAGGGCCTGATCAAGGGAGCGGCGGTTGGCTACGCCGGTCAAGGCATCGGTGGCCGCCAGTTGCGCCAATTCCTGTTCGGCACATTGGCGCAGGCGCAGTTCGCGGCAGAGCAGCAAGGTCAGCCACAACAGACCGATGCACAAAACCCCGGTAGCACCGCTGATCACGTAGGCCGTGCGGTTCCAGGTGGCGAACACTTCATCGATGGAAAGGGCCACGATGACGGTCAGCGGCAGATTGCCGACCCGGGAAAAGGTGTACAGGCGCCGTTGATGGTCGACGCTCGACACGCTTTCGAAAGTGCCGTTGCGCTCCTGCAGCATGCGTACGACGTTGGGGCGGCTGGAGAAACTTTTGCCGATGGAGTTTGGTTCCCGGTACGGCTTTTGCGCCAGGAGGATCCCGTCATTGTTGATGATGCCCAGCGTACTGCCGGTGCCGATGTCGAGGCTGTTGAACAACTGATCGAAGTAGCTCATGCGCATCGAGGCTACCGCGACCCCCAGAAACTCACCCGTGGGCGAGGAAATGCGCCGGCTGAAACTGATGCGCCATTCGTCGCGGTCATCACAGTCGCAGCTCGGCTTGAACGGCCGGCTGATAAACATGCCAGCGTCGCGATTGAAGACATGGGCCTGGAAATAATCGCGGTCAGCGAAGTTGCCCGGTTTCGGTTCGATCAGCGATGAGTCGGCCAGCACGTCGCCGTGTTTGTCCAGCAGCAGGATGTCGCCTTTGTAGCGCGCAGTGGTGGAGCGATCGAACAGCACCAGATGGCGGATCTGCGCAGAAACCTGTTTCAGGTCGTCCCGCTGGGCGGCGGCGATCAGGCCCTGCAAGGTCAAGTCATAGAGCTCGACCGTACGCAGGACATCGGCATCGATCAGTTGCGCAATGGTGGTCGCGCTGCGTGTAGCGGTTTGCTGGGCGTAGGCGTGTTCGCGGATCAGCAGAAAAGTGACGATGCACAGGATCGAGATGACAGTCAGGGTGCTGCCGAGGATCACCATGATCTCGGGTCGTCTGGTTTTGCCTGGAAATTGTGGGGTTCGGCTTGCGGTCATAAGACAGACGTCTGCTGGAAGGACTTTGTAAGCGTAGTTCCATAAACGTAACAGCCAAATGATTCGTTCCAGTTGCTCGAACGATTAACAATGGTGCGGGCGGCAGTGACTTGCGTTGCAAAAACCGCAATGAAGGTTGAGTCGCCACTATAAAAAAAGCCGCTGACAGCAGCGGCTTCGAAGACAACTTTTCAAAGGGAAGAGCCAATGAAAAGTGTCGAGGGAAACAGGCGCGAGAGGCGCAGATCAGCTGTCTTTTTCGGCCGGTGACTGGGCCTGAGTGCTGGAGGCTTGCGGGGCTTGGGAGTCTTGCGCAGCCTTGGCCGTCATCTCGATCTGATGCTCTTCGAACGCCGCAGCGCGTGCGGTGTTATGTGTGACGAAAGTTTGCGATTCTTCCGCCATCACTACTGGCGACAGGAACAAAGAGGACAAAACGAAAGCGCTGGCAATACCCATACTGTTGGACATCTTTAAAACCTTCTTGCTTGGCAAGTGCTGTTTGGTGCGGGCAAAGATAAGGACATGAGGCGAGGGGAAAAAGAGCGGATTGATGAAAGGACTGTTGCTGTTATGGCAACAGTTGGTTGGCCGCACATTTGTGTTCAACCCGGAACCAATGTGGGAGCGAGCTTGCTCGCGATAGCATCACCTCGGTTCCGAAGTTGCACCGAGTCGCCTGCATCGCGAGCAAGCTCGCTCCCACAAAGGAAAAGGGGGTCACACGGGAAGATGGATGCCGAAGGTATTCATCCCATGGTCACTGCGCACGAACACATCGCCGCCATGCATTAACGCAATCGCCTTGACGATGGCCAGACCCAAACCGTGATTGTGGCCGCTGTTGCTGCGCGATGCATCGACACGGTAGAAGCGCTCGAACAGCCGTGGCAGGTGTTCACGGGCAATCGGCTCGCCGGGGTTGGCGACGCCGATGCTGACTTGATGCTCCCGGGCTTCGATCCGCACCTGGATCACCTGCCCGGGTGCGGTGTGCTGCACCGCGTTGTTCAGCAGGTTGATCAATGCCCGGCGCAAATGGGCGATCTCGATCCGCACTTGCGCGTCACCACTGACCTCAACCCGGACCTGAGCGTCCTCGAGAATGAAATCCAGATACTCCAGGGTCGTGGCCACTTCATCTGCCAGCGATGTGGACGTCAACTTGGTCGCTTTGCTGCCCTGATCGGCACTGGCGAGGAATAGCATGTCGTTGATGATCGAACGCAGGCGTTCAAGCTCTTCGAGGTTCGATTGCAGCACTTCGAAGTAATGCTCGGCGGAGCGTCCGCGGGTCAATGCGACCTGGGTCTGGCCGATCAGGTTGGTCAGTGGCGAGCGCAGTTCGTGGGCGACGTCGGCATTGAACGATTCAAGGCGTGAGTACGCTTGCTCAACCCGCTCCAGGGTCGAGTTGAACGAGCTGACGAATTGATCGAGTTCCGGCGGCAACGGTGACAATCGCAAGCGCCCCGAGCGCAACGGCGGGGCCAGGCGTTGGGCTTCCTGGGACAGTTTGATCAGCGGCTTGAGCCCGATCCGCGCCACCCAATAACCCAGTGCCGAAGCCAGCAACACGCCGACAATCGCCAGGCTGATCAGCGCGATCAACAGTTGATGCTGAGTCTGGAAAAACGTCTCGGTATCGATGGCGATCATGAAGCGTAGCGGTGGGCGCTGGTCCTTGGCGGGAAATTCGCTGACCAGCACTTTCAGCGGATACGGGTGATCCGGCAGCTGCATGTCGCGCGTGCCCAGCGGCCCTTGGGCAAAGGTACGGATCTGCGGTGTCAGGTGGCCGTATTCGTAGTGCGGATCGCCGCTGATGATCCAGAAACTGATGCGTTTGTCTTCTTCGCTCAGCAGATTGAGCTTGTTGTTGATCTTCACCCAATGCTCGGGCGTACCGTAACGGCCGACCGTGGATTCGAGCACGCTGTAGCGCGCATCCAGCTCGGCTTCGGGCAACAGGCCCAGGCCTTTGTCGACCTGTTGGTACAGCGCCCAGCCAATCAACAAAAATACCAACAGCGCCACCAGTGTGAACATGCCGCTGAGGCGCAGCGCGATCGAGTTACTGGACACCACGGCTCTCCAGCACATAACCCATGCCGCGAATGGTGTGCAGCAGCTTCTCTTCAAACGGTCCGTCGAGCTTGGCCCGCAGGCGTTTGATCGCGACTTCGACGACGTTGGCGTCGCTGTCGAAATTGATGTCCCAGACCATCTCGGCAATGGCGGTTTTCGAGAGGATTTCACCCTGGCGGCGCGCCAATACGCTGAGCAGCGAGAACTCCTTGGCGGTCAGGTCCAGCCGTGCGCCGCCACGCGTCGCCTTGCGGCTGATCAAATCTATCCACAGGTCGGCGATGCTCACTTGCACCGGTTCATGGCCACCGCTGCGTCGGGTCAGCGCTTGCAGGCGTGCCACCAGTTCAAGAAAGGAAAACGGTTTGCCCAGGTAATCATCGGCACCGTCACGCAGGCCTTTGATGCGATCTTCCACACGCTCGCGGGCGGTCAGCATGATCACCGGGGTTTGCTTGCGCGCACGCAGGGCGCGCAGCACGCCGAAGCCGTCGAGGCCCGGCAACATCACGTCGAGGACGATCACCGCGTAGTCGCTTTCCAGCGCCAGGTGCAGGCCTTCGACCCCGTCCCGCGCCAGATCCACGGTGTAACCCTGTTCCGTCAGGCCGCGGTGCAGATAGTCCGCGGTTTTTTCCTCGTCTTCGATAATCAGAACGCGCATGACCCCGCCTCAGTCTGTGGTCGTCAGCGCCCCAACCGGCGCTGGTTTAGGTCGATGGAACAGTCGCTCAAGCCATAAGTATATGACTGGCGTAGTGAACAGCGTCAGCGCCTGGCTTACCAGCAAACCACCGACCACCGCGATCCCCAGGGGCTGGCGCAACTCGGCGCCGGTGCCGTAGCCGAGCATCAGCGGCAGGGCGCCGAGCAGGGCGGCGAGGGTGGTCATGATGATTGGCCGGAAACGCGTAATGCAGGCCTTGAAGATCGCTTCTTCAGGCGACAGCCCGCCATTGCGTTGCGCTTCGAGGGCGAAGTCGATCATCAGGATGCCGTTTTTCTTGACGATACCGATCAACAGCACCAGCCCGATCAGGGCCATGATCGAAAAGTCCTGGCCGCAAATCCACAGCATGATCACCGCACCGAGGCCTGCCGAGGGCAAGGTCGAAATGATCGTCAGCGGGTGCACGAAGCTCTCGTAGAGCACGCCGAGAATGATGTACACCGCCACCAGCGCTGCCAGAATCAGCCATGGCTGGCTGGCCAGCGAGCTCTGGAACGCCTGGGCCGCGCCCTGGAAATTGCCACTGATCGCGGTCGGCATGCCGATGTCGGCCTTGGCCTGGTCGAGCATGATTACCGCATCGCCCAACGCCACGCCGGGCGCCAGGTTGAACGACAGGTTGGCAGCCGGGAACATGCCGTCATGGGCGATGGACAGCGGGCCAATGGTCGGCGCATCGAACCTGGCCAGGGCCGACAGCGGCACCATTTCCCCGCTCAGGGGCGAGCGCAGGTAGAAATAGTTGAGGCTTTCGGCCTTGCCGCGCTGCTTGGTGTCCAGTTCCAGGATCACGTTGTACTGGTTGACTTGGGTCTGGAATTCGTTGATCTGGCGTTGGCCGAAGGCATCGTACAGGGCTTCGTCGACGTCGCTGGCGGTCAGGCCAAAACGCGCTGCGGCGCTGCGGTCGATGCTGATGTGGGTGATGCTGCCGCCCAGTTGCAGGTCGTTGGATATGTCGCGGAACGCCGGGTTGCTCCGCAGTTTTTCCGTGAGGCGCTGGGTCCAGGTACTGAGTGTGCCGCCGTCATTGCTCTTGAGTACGTATTGATACTGGGCACGGCTCGGGCCGGAGCTGAGGTTGATGTCCTGGCCGGCGCGCAAATACAGCACGATGCCCGGGACTTTCATCAGCTGCGGGCGAATCCGGTCGATGAACTCGCTGGCGGAAACATCGCGGTCAGCGCGTTTTTTCAGGGCGATCCAGAAGCGGCCGTTGGCGATGGTCTGGTTGCTGCCGGACACCCCGACCGAGTGCGAGAACGTCTTGACCGCCGGATCAGCGGCGACGATTTCGGCCATCGCCAGGTGTTTTTTCACCATGTCGCCGTAGGAAATGTCCGCAGCTGCTTCGGTGGTGCCGAAGACAAAACCGGTGTCCTGAATCGGGAAGAAGCCCTTGGGGATAAAGATGTAACCGGCGATGGCCAGGCCGAGGGACAGGCCGAACACGCCAATCATCAACTTCTGGTGGGCGAGGGCGTGGCGCAGGCCTTTTTCATAGAGCGCCAGCAGGCGTTCGCCGAAGCCCGGTTTGGCGTGAGCGTGATGCACCGGCGCGCGCATGAACAGGGCAGCGAGGGTCGGCGCCAACGTCAGCGAAACCACCACAGAAATCATGATGGTCGAGGTGGCGGTCAGGGCGAACTCCTTGAACAGTCGCCCGACCACGCCGCCCATGAACAGCAGTGGAATGAACGCTGCCACCAGCGAGAAGCTGATCGACACCACGGTGAAGCCGATTTCCCCGGCGCCTTTGATCGCCGCCTCGCGCATGCCGTCGCCGGCTTCGAGATGGCGGTGGATGTTCTCCACCACCACAATCGCATCATCGACCACAAAGCCCACGGCCACCACGATCGCCACCAGCGTAAGGTTGTTCAGGCTGAAACCCATGACGTACATCAGGGCGAAACTGGCGATCAGCGACACGCCGAGTACCGCCGACACAATCAGGGTCGCCGACAATTGGCGCAGGAACAGTGCCATCACCGCCACCACCAGCATGATCGCAATCAGCAGGGTGATTTCCACTTCATGCAGCGAGGCGCGAATGGTCTGGGTGCGGTCGATCAGCGTCTTGACCTGCACCGAGGCCGGCAGCATCGCTTCCAGCTCCGGCAGGGCGGCCTGGATGCGGTCCACGGTGTCGACGATGTTGGCCCCTGGCTGGCGGAAGATCACCAGGTTCACCCCCGGTTGCGTGCCCGCCCAGGCCTGGACGTAGGCATCTTCCGAGCCATTGACGACTTTGGCCACGTCCTTGAGGTGGACGGGTGCACCGTTCTTGTAGGAAACAATCAACTGACTGTAATCCTCGGGGTGGAACAACTGATCGTTGGTGGACAGGGTTGAAATGCTCGATTCCCCGTACAACGCACCTTTGGCCAGGTTGAGGCTGGTTTGCTGGATCGCCAGGCGGATATCGGCGAGAGTCAGGCCGATGGCCGCAAGTTTGTCCGCCGAGACCTGGACGCGGATCGCTGGACGTTGCTGACCGGTAATGACGACCTGGCCTACGCCGTCGATCTGACTGATCTGACGCGACAGCAGGGTTTCCGTCAGGTCACTGAGTGTCGGGCCGGGCATCAGCGACGAGTTGACGCTAAGAATCAGCACCGGACTGTCAGCCGGGTTGACCTTGCGCCAGGTCGGCAGGTTCGGCATGTCCTTGGGCAGCTTGCCGGCGGCGGTGTTGATCGCGGCCTGCACTTCCTGGGCGGCGGTGTCGATGCTCTTGTCGAGGGTGAATTGCAGGGTCAGGTTGGTCGAACCGAGGGCGCTGCTCGACGTCATCTGGGTCACGCCGGGGATGGCGCTGAACTGCACTTCCAGGGGCGTGGCCACCGACGAGGCCATGGTTTCCGGGCTGGCACCAGGCAGTTGCGCCGCCACCTGAATGGTCGGGAATTCCGCTTGGGGCAAAGGTGCCACCGGCAGGCGCGGAAAGGCGATGGCGCCCAGCAGTACCAGGGCAAACGTCAGCAGGACCGTCGCTACCGGGTGGTCGATGCACCAGGTGGATATCGAACCGTGGCCTTTCATTGCGCAGCCTCCGATTGCACCACTTGCGACGGCTCGGTCAGCACCTGCACCGTCGACCCCGGTTTGAGCCGCGACTGACCATCGCTGACCAGCACATCACCCGGTTTCACGCCTTTGATGATGTCCTGGCCGCTGCTTTGATAGACCATCTGCACTTGCACGGCTTCGACCTTGTCGCCGTTGACCCGGTACACGAAGTGCTGATCGAGGCCGCGTTGTACGACTGTCGGCGGCACCACCAGCGCATCTTTGTCCAGCGCGGTCTGAATCTTTACCGTCACCAGCAGGCCCGGCCAGAGTTTCTGCCCTGGATTGTCGAATTCGGCCTTGGCGCGGATGGTGCCGGTGTTGGCGTTGATCTGGTTGTCGATCAGGGTCAGGTGGCCTTCGCCGAGCAGGTTGCCGGTTTCGCCGTCGGCGTCGGCACCGATGTAAGCCTTGACCAGGGCGTGCTGTGGGTCGTTGATCAGGCCTTGCAGGGTCGGCAGCATTTGCTGCGGCAGGGAGAACTCCACTGAGATGGGGTCGATTTGGGTCACGGTGAACAGACCCTGGGCGTCGTTCATGCGCAGGAAGTTGCCTTCGTCCACAGTGCGAATACCGACACGGCCGCTGACCGGGGAGCGTATTTGTGTGTAGGAAAGTTGTACCTCTGCAGAATCAATCGAGGCCTGGTTGCCTTGGGCGGTGGCCTTGAGTTGGTTGACCAGCGCTTGTTGCTGATCGTAGGTCTGCTTGGACACGCCGTCGTCGACGCTGAGCAGTTTGTAGCGCTTGAGGTTGACCAGCGCCACTTGCAGTTGCGCCTGGCTTTCGCCCAGTTGTGCCCGGGCCTGGTCGAGGCTGGCGCGGATCGACCGGTCGTCGATGGTGGCCAAAAGGTCGCCTTTTTTCACCAGTTGGCCTTCCTTGACCAGCAGTTTGGTGAGGATGCCGTCGATTTGCGGGCGGACCACGACGCTGTGCAGGGACAATACCGAACCGATGCCGCTGACATAGCGGGGCACGTCTTTTTCGGCGACGGCGACCACGCGCACGGGGATGGCGGTAGGGCTGGCGAGTTTGGCCTTGGCCGGTTTGGTTGCATACCACAGGCCCAGCGCTGCCAGGAGGATCAGAAGGGCGACAAGCAGGGCGGTTTTTTTCTGGATTCGCATGCGAGTGAGACGCCGGGGCTGGGTGGTCGGTAGGTGGGTAAGGTAGTTTCCTTTATAAACCTGTTTGCTGGTCAGGAGGGTGACTGCAAACTGACGGCGCTGTCAGTTTGGGGGGACTTGGCGGCCTTTCAGCCGACTATGTTCTTGGTTGATCCAGTACATATCCGTTTCTTCGGTAATGGCGGGTTATGGTTCCGCCCTTACGGCGGGTCACTTTCGAAGAGCGCGAAAGTAACCAAAGCGCTTTGCCCCTGACGTTCGGCCCTTCGCTTAGGCTCAGGGTACCCTCGCTCCGGTCCTGCTCCGTGGGCCCGCCGCCATCGGCCATCCATGGCCGGGGGCGGCTACCTCGGCATCCATGCCGAGGTGCCCACTGCGCAGAACCTCCGCTCGGCCTCCCGAGGGGGCGTGCACCGCAAAAGCAAAAGCGAGGCGGCCTACCGGCCGGCCTGACTGTCTGGTTCGGTGTACACAGTACCTGTGGGAGCGGGCTTGCTCGCGAAGGCGGTGTATCTGCTCACAGTGATGTTGAAGGTGAGAACGCTATCGCGAGCAAGCTCGCTCCCACAAAGGATCAATCTGTGAGCTGAGAGATTTTCAGTTCGCCACCCGAACCCCACCCAGGCTCCCGCTCAATTCATACGCCGCCAATTCCGCCTGATGCGCCGCCAGCAGTTCCGGCAATGATCCGCGCAAATACTCGACCCAGGTCTTGATCTTCGCGTCCAGGTATTGGCGCGAAGGGTAGATCGCATACAGGTTCAGTTCCTGCGAGCGGTATTTGGGCATCACGCGCACCAGCGTGCCATTGCGCAGGCCTTCTATCGCGGCATACAGCGGCAGGACGCCAACGCCCATGCCGCTGATGATCGCGGATTTCATGGCGTCGGCGGAGTTCACCAGAAACGGCGAGCTGTTGATGGTGACCATTTCCTGGCCATCAGGACCGTCGAAGGCCCATTTTTCCAGCGGAATCACCGGGCTCACCAGGCGCAGGCAGGCGTGGTTGAGCAGGTCGCTGGGTTTTTGTGCACAGCCGTTGGCTTTGACGTAGGCCGGTGAGGCGCAAACGATGCTGTAGGTGATGCCCAGGCGCTGGGAGACGAAGCCCGAGTCCGGCAGTTCGCGGGCGAGGACGATGGACACGTCGTAGCCTTCGTCGAGCAGGTCCGGTACGCGGTTGGCCATGGTCAGGTCGAAGGTTACGTCCGGGTGGGTCTTGCGGTAGCGGGCGATGGCGTCGATCACGAAGTGCTGGCCGATGCCGGTCATGGTGTGCACTTTCAGTTGCCCGGCCGGGCGTGCGTGGGCGTCGCTGGCCTCGGCTTCGGCTTCTTCGACGTAGGCCAGGATCTGTTCGCAGCGCAACAGGTAACGCTTGCCGGCTTCGGTCAGGGCGATGCGGCGGGTCGTTCGGTTGAGCAGGCGGGTTTGCAGGTGGGCTTCCAGGTTGGAGACCGCGCGCGAGACGTTGGCCGTGGTGGTGTCCAATTGTACGGCGGCGGCGGTGAAGCTGCCGGCTTCGGCCACGTAACTGAAGGCGCGCATGTTTTGCAAAGTGTCCATGGGGTGCTCTCGGGTGCGATGGCAAATTGTGACACGAAGTTTCGGGGGCGGTGACCCCTACCTACGGATTATCTCGTTAACGGTAACAAAGATTCACAGGAATCCCGGCTTATCGCCCTTCCGGCCGCCCCATAGAATTGCGCAACTTGGGCAACCGGGGCTCGACCCACCGCATAACCTGTGGGAGCGGGCTTGCTCGCGAAGAGGGCATCACATTCAACAGCGATGTTGACTGACAAACCGCCTTCGCGAGCAAGCCCGCTCCCACAAAAGCGGATCTCCGGTTTCCAGAAAATCTCATGCCTCCCCCTATTTCAGGAAATCGCAGCAGTGCCGCGTCGCATCAGCAGAGCGCTTCAGCCGCTCAGTGTTTTGGTTTTAACCCTGGCAATCAGCGGCTGCATCGGAACCGGAGGTATTGCCCCACAGGGCAAGGCGCTGCAGGCCAATTCACTGGCCACCGACGAAGCGATCCAGAGCGCCGCGCAAGATGCGCACTGGCCTGCCGCGCAATGGTGGCAAGCCTATGGCGACCCGCAACTGAATCGCTGGATCGACCTCGCCCTGCAAGGCAGCCCGACCCTGGCCATGGCCGCCGCCCGGGTGCGTCAGGCCAGGTCCATGGCCGGCGTGGCCGAAGCGGCCGAGTCGCTGCAGATCAATGGCGATGCCACCCTCAAGCGCCACAACTGGCCTACCGACCAGTTCTACGGGCCGGGTGAGTTGGCCAACTCCACGACCTGGGACAACAACGCGGCGCTGGGTTTCAGTTATGCCCTCGACCTCTGGGGCCGCGAAAGCAATGCCACCGAGCGCGCCGTGGACATGGCGCACATGACCGTCGCCGAAGCGCGTCAGGCCCAACTCGAATTGCAGGACAACATCGTGCGTGTCTACATCGAGTTGTCGTTGCATTACGCCCAGCGGGACATCGTCGACGCGACCTTGAAGCAGCAACAGCAGATTCTCGAGCTGGCGCAAAAGCGCCTGAACGGTGGCATCGGCACCCATTTCGAAGTCAGCCAGGCCGAGACGCCGCTGCCGGAAACCCATCGCCAGATCGATGCCCTCGACGAAGAAATCGCCTTGAGCCGCAATCAGCTCGCGGCCCTCGCCGGCAAGGGCCCGGGGGAAGGCGCACAGTTGCAGCGGCCAACGCTGTCGCTGGGTGCGCCACTGAAACTGCCGTCTTCGCTGCCGGCGCAATTGCTCGGCCAACGCCCGGACGTGGTCGCCAGTCGCTGGCAAGTGGCAGCACAGGCGCGAGGTATCGATGTTGCCCATGCCGGTTTCTACCCGAACGTCGATCTGCTCGGCAGCCTCGGCTACATGGCCACCGGCGGCGGGGCCCTGGAGTTTTTGACCGGCAAGAAACTCAACTACAGCGTGGGTCCGGCGATTTCGTTGCCGATTTTCGATGGCGGGCGTTTGCGCTCGGAACTGGGTGAAGCCTCGGCCGGGTATGACATCGCCGTAGCCAAGTACAACCAGACCCTGGTCAACGCCCTGAAAAACATCTCCGACCAGTTGATCCGCCGCGAGTCCATGGACAAGCAGCAGGCGTTCGCCGCCGAGTCGGTGGCCACCGCGCAGAAGACCTACGACATCGCGATGATCGCCTACCAGCGTGGCCTGACCGACTACCTCAACGTGCTCAACGCCCAGACCTTGCTGTTCAAGCAGCAGCAAGTGCAGCAGCAGGTGCAGGCGGCGCGTTTGAGCGCCCATGCCGAACTGGTGACGGCGTTGGGCGGTGGCCTCGGTGCCGGCAACGACGTGCCGAAAGACAGCCAGACCCAGGCGCCGAAAACCCCGAGCCTTTTACGTTGAACACAACACCTGTGGGAGCGGGCTTGCTCGCGAAGGCGGTGTGTCTGATGACACTTTTGTTGCCTGACACTCCCTCTTCGCGAGCAAGCCCGCTCCCACAGGTTCCGGGTCTTCACTGAATTTTATTGAGCAGGATTTGATGACTCCCTTGCCCGCACCCTTGCGCTGGTTGTACTCCCTTGAATGGCGCCGGGGTTTCTTTGACTGGGCACGCAGCGATGGCGTGACCTGGGTCTACATTTTCAAGGTGTTGTTCGCGGCATTCCTGACGCTGTGGCTGGCCATGCGCCTGGAGCTGCCGCAACCGCGCACGGCGATGATCACCGTGTTCATTGTCATGCAACCGCAAAGCGGCCAGGTGTTCGCCAAGAGTTTCTATCGTTTTCTCGGCACCCTGGCCGGGTCTGCGGTGATGGTCGCGCTGATCGCCCTGTTTGCACAGAACACTGAACTGTTCCTCGGTTCGCTGGCGATCTGGGTCGGTATCTGCACCGCCGGTGCCGCCCGCTGCCGCAACTTTCGCGCCTACGGTTTCGTACTCGCCGGATACACCGCAGCGATGGTCGGCTTGCCCGCGCTGGCTCATCCGGATGGCGCGTTCATGGCCGCGGTCTGGCGGGTACTGGAAATTTCGTTGGGCATTCTTTGCTCGACACTGATCAGTGCCGCCATCCTCCCGCAATCGGCCAGCGCGGCGATGCGCAATGCGTTGTATCAGCGCTTTGGCGTGTTCGCCTTGTTCGTCACCGACGGATTGCGCGGTCGCAGTCAGCGCGAAGCGTTCGAGGCCGGCAACGTGCGTTTCATCGCCGAAGCCGTCGGCTTGGAAGGCTTGCGCAGCGTCACGGTTTTTGAAGACCCGCACATGCGTCGGCGCAATGGCCGGCTCAGTCGCCTGAACAGCGAATTCATGGGTATCACCACGCGTTTCAACGCCTTGCATCAATTGCTCGAACGTTTGCGCAGCAGCGCGGCGGACCAGGTGGTGGCGGCGATCAAACCGGGCTTGCAGGACCTCGCCGAGTTGCTCGACGGCTTCAGCGGTCGAGCCCTGACCAGTGCCGATGCGGCGCGGCTGGTCGCGGTGCTGAGTGCCTACAAGGAAGGTCTGCCGGCGCGGGTGCGCAGTCTTCGGGCGACGTTCCAGCAGAGCAATCCGGGCGATGCCGGGCAACTGGACTTCCACACCGCCTACGAACTGCTCTATCGCTTCGTCGACGACTTGCACAGTTATGCACAGACCCACGCGTCGCTGGCCGATCACAGTCACGAACGGGAGCGCTGGGACGAGCCGTTCACCCCGCAAACCAACTGGATGGCAGCGGCAGCATCGGGGATACGCGCGGCATTCATTCTGGTGGTATTGGGCAGCTACTGGGTGGCAACCGCCTGGCCGAGCGGCGCGACCATGACCCTGATTGCCGCCGCGACCGTGGGCCTGTCCGCCGCTACCCCAAACCCCAAGCGCATGGCCTTTCAGATGGCGTGCGGGACATTGCTCGGGGCGCTGATCGGCTTTGTCGAGATGTTTTTCATTTTCCCGTGGATCGATGGATTTCCATTGCTGTGCGTGATGCTCGCCCCGGTGATCGTACTCGGCTCGTTCCTGACCTCGCGGCCGCAATACGTGGGCGTCGGCCTGGGCTTGCTGATCTTCTTCAGCACCGGTTCGGTACCGGACAACCTCACGGTCTACAACCCCTACACCTTCATCAACGACTACATCGCCATGGTGCTCGGCATGCTGGTGTGTGCCGCGGCCGGGGCGATCATTCTGCCGCCCAACAGTCGTTGGCTGTGGCGCCGGCTGGAGCAGGATTTGCGCGGTCAGGTGGTGTACGCCATCAGCGGCAAGCTCAAGGGGCTGGCGTCGAGTTTCGAAAGCCGTACCCGCGATCTGGTGCACCAGGCCTACGGCTTTGCGGCGGGGCAACCGCAAGTGCAGCGGGACTTGTTGCGCTGGATGTTCGTGGTGCTGGAAGTCGGCCACGCGATCATCGAGTTACGCAAGGAACAGGCGATTCTGCCGGTGCATCCGGCCTATGCCGAATCCCGGCCATGGCGTCAGGCGATCCGGGTGATGGGGCGCGCACTGGTGCGGTTGTTCCTGCAACCGAACAGCAGCAACCTCGAACGCGCACTGATCGCCGTCGATCACGCGATCAGCCGTGTGCAGTCCACCGACGAACCCTTCGCCCCGCACTTCGATACCTCGGCGTTGCGCCGCGTGAAGAGCTATCTGCACTTCATCCGCACCTCTCTGCTCGATCCGCAATCACCGCTCGCCACCTTCGCAGGCAGCCACCCACAAGGACTTGAACATGCCTCGTGAAATCGCCTTCCACGGCGTGTATATGCCGACCATGACCCTGATGTTTTTCATTGCTGCGGCGCTTGCCTGGGCGCTGGACCGGTTCCTGTCCGGGTTCGACCTGTACCGTTTTTTCTGGCACCCGGCGTTGCTGCGCCTGAGCCTGTTTACCTGTCTGTTCGGCGCCATGGCGCTGACTGTCTACCGTTGACTCTCTATCACTGAGAATGCCCCGATGAAAAAGTTTTTCAGCCTGCTCGCGACCTTGCTGGTGCTGGCCCTTGCGCTGTGGATCGGCCGCTCCTTGTGGGAGCACTACATGAACACGCCGTGGACCCGTGACGGCCGCGTGCGCGCCGACATCATCAACGTCGCCGCCGACGTCACCGGCGAAGTGGTGGACGTGCCGGTGCGTGACAACCAGCTAGTGAAAAAAGGCGATTTGCTGATGCAGATCGACCCCGAGCACTACCGCCTGGCGGTGAAGCAGGCACAAAGCCTGGTTGCCTCGCGCAAGGCGACGTGGGAGATGCGCAAGGTCAACGCCCATCGTCGTGCCGATATGGACAACCTGGTGATCTCCAGGGAAAACCGCGACGACGCCAGCAACCTCGCTGATTCGGCCCTGGCCGATTACCAGCAGGCCCAGGCGCAACTGGAAGCCGCCGAACTCAACCTCAAGCGCACTGAAGTCCGTGCGGCGGTGGACGGTTACGTGACCAACCTCAACGTCCATCGCGGCGATTATGCGCGCATCGGCGAGGCGAAAATGGCCGTGGTCGACATGAACTCGTTCTGGGTCTACGGCTTCTTCGAAGAAACCAAACTGCCCCATGTGCGCGTCGGCGATAAGGCCGACATGCAACTGATGAGTGGCGAAGTGCTCAAGGGCCACGTGGAAAGCATTTCGCGCGGCATCTACGACCGCGACAACCCGGAAAGCCGCGAACTGATCGCCGACGTCAACCCGACCTTCAACTGGGTACGCCTGGCGCAGCGGGTGCCGGTGCGCATTCACATCGATGAAGTGCCGGAGGGTGTGGTGTTGGCGGCGGGGATTACGTGTACGGTGGTGGTGAAGCAGGATGGCGGGGTGTAACCGGTAGATCGGGGCGCTGCATTCGCGAGCAGGCTCGCTATCAAAGGACACCTCTATCCTGGTGGATAGAGGTGTTTTTTATCGCTTGGCGCGGCCAGGCCATGAGATTGGGAAGGCTGCGCAATGCAGGATCCTGCCCCGATGCCGGCGGATAGAGAAGTTGAATGGACACCGGCAAATCCTTGTCCGGTTCCAGCCTGATCCCGAGTTCGCGGCTTAATGTTGATCAGCCCAGATAGGCATAAATATGCCCCAGCGCGCCGCCTATCCCAATGGTGTTGCCGGCCAGCAGAACGCGACCGTTGGCTTGAAGTTGTAGCTGAGCCGGCGTGGTCACCAATGGCGTGTCCTCCTTGATGCTGCCGTGTTGGCCGAAGCTGCGGTCAATCAAGCCATTGGCCTGATAGCGGGCGGTGTACAGGCGCTGGGAGCCGCCGGCGGTGAGGATTTTGCCATCGGCCTGCTTTTCGCCGCAGACCCATTCGTTGCCATGTTCGGGATCGAACAACGTCAACACTGGCCGGCCACCATTGAACGCAGAGTGAGGGTTACCGGATGCGTCCAGGCCCACCAGCAACCCCCAGTTCCTGTACGCGGTACTGGCTTGGCCAATGCCGACAACCTGACCTTCAGCCGTATCAATCAGATCATGAAAGATCACCGTGCCATCGGGTATTTTCAACGTCGAAAAGCCAGGCGTTGCCTGATCGCCAAAGCTGTTGTCCAGTTCGCCATTGATGGAGTAGCGCGCGATATAACCCTGTGTTTCTGAAGTTGGGGTTTTGGCACTTCCGGCGATCAGGATAGTGTTGTCTTTTACTAACAGTGCATTCGCTGAAGTGTCGATAAATGCCGGATGTTTAATTTCGATTCGACCTGTCTTGTTGAAAGTTTTATCCAGGTCGCCACGAGTATTGATGCGCATTGCCACTGCGGTGTAAATATCCTCGTCGAGGTAAGTGGCACTGATGAGGATTCTTCCATCTTCCATTATTTGCAGTGTGCTGGAGTCGCTGACCAGTTCGCCGAGGGAACTGTTTTCGAGCATCACGCAGCCTTGCTGGCCAAAGCTTTGGTCGACTGCACCGTCGTGGTCGAAGCGGGCGATTACCAGGCGTTTGGGGCTGTAGGTGTCTACTTTTCGCGACCAGCCGAGCATCAGGATCCGCCCGTCTGCCTGCATCGCCAGACTGCCGCCGGCCGAGTCATAGCCATTGGCGAAGTTGCCAAGCGCCAGACCGTTGTCGGCGAAGGAGGTGTCTACGCTGCCATCGGGATTGAAACGTGCCAGGCCATAAAGCCCTTTCAGGTTACGGGCGAGCCAGGCTCCGACCAGAATCCTGTCGTCCTCCAGTACTTTGATTCCTTTTACATGCCGGTCGAGATCAAGTTCGTGCTCCAATTTGAATAACGTGATGGCACCTTCGTCGCCAAAGTCCGGATCACGCCCATTGGTAATCGGGAAGTTAAATGAGTTGTGAGTAATAACGTCCATATTATTGCCTTCGTCTAATTTGGTTTTTGGAATTGTTAGTTGTAACCCATTGAATGATGGGTTAGCAGGCAAGTTATAGGGTTGGTTGCTATTTGACGAGAAGGGTTTGTTGCTTGAATGTTTTGGATTGTTGCTATTGTCCTGTGGCGGTGTTGCATACAAAAGTAATCGCCACAGGAGGCTTTGGATACTGTTGGTGGTGGGGGGTTGATGCATGACTTGCAGATCTAGTCGTCTGCTTCGCGAGCAAGCCCGCTCCCACATCTGACCTCCTTCGTGCGCAAATTTTCAGTTCACTGAAGATCCAGTGTGGGAGCGGGCTTGCTCGCGAAGGGGGCGGCGCGGTTAATCAGGCAGGCGTCGGGCATTCACTCCTTGCAAAACGTCTCATGCAGATGCCGCCAGATCACGTGGCCATCGGCGTGTTTTTCAAACACAACCGTGGAGCGGCGATCCGAGTGCAGCCCGGTGGCATCGGTCTGTTGTTCGCGATAACTCACGGTTGCGCCATTGTCATGCAAGGCGATGCCACGCAACTCGCTGAGCTCGATGCGGAACCCGAGCTTCTTGCCGCCCGCCAACGTGAACAATTCGTTCAGCGCATCAAAATCCAGCACCCGACCGAGCGGCGAGACCATGGAAAACTGTGGCGAAAAACGCGTCAGCAGTTTTTCGAGTTCAGACGCGTCGCGCTCCTCGGCCAGCCATTGTTCGATGGCCACGTGGGCCTGGATCACTTCGTCGAAGTATGCGGTGTAGTCGGTCATTGTGCTGTTACCTGAAGTTTTGCAGGGACTGTGGGGGCCTCTTCGCGAGCAAGCCCGCTCCCACATTTGATCTCTTTTGTAGTTCACTGAAGATCCAGTGTGGGTGCGGGCTTGCTCGCGAAGGGAGCGACGCGGTGTCAGAGCTGCCCACGCAACCCGAACCGCTTCATCAGCCCGGATTCGAGCAAACCCTTGGGCAGCAAACTGGCCATCAGCGGCAACGCACGGCTGCCATTGCCCAGGCGCACCAGCCGTGGCGGTTTGGCTTGCTGCACGGCCTTGAGCAATCCGGCGGCAAACTCACTGGCCGGGGTCGGTTTGTCCTGGGAAGCCCTGGCCCGGGCGCGTATGCCTTCACGCAGCGGAAACCATGGCGATTGCTCGCTGATCAATTGCTCGGCTTCGTGGCCGGCATTCTTGGCAAAACTTGAAGCGATGGCTCCCGGCTGGACTTCCATGACCCGTACGCCGAACGGCGCCAGTTCCATGCGCAAGGCATCGCTCAAGGCATGCACGGCGGCTTTCGAGGCGCAGTAGGCCCCGGCGAACGGCGTGACCAGGATGCCGGACACGCTACCGATATTCACCACCAGCCCTTTGGCCCGTCGCAGCACCGGGAACAATGCACGGGTGACGCCGACGATGGCGAACACGTTGGTTTCGAACTGGCGTTGCATGGCCGGTACACCACCATCAAGCAGCGGCCCCATGGCGCCATATCCAGCGTTGTTGATCAGCACATCGAGGCCGCCGGTTTGTTGGTTGATTCGCTCGCTCAAGGCTTCGAGCGCAGCAGCGTCGTTGACATCCAGTTGCACGGCAGTGAACCCCGCGGCGGTGAGTGCCACGACATCTTCGGCCTTGCGGGCACTGGCCCAGACTTCATAGCCAGCACCCTTGAACGCATCGGCAAGGGCACGGCCAATGCCGCTGGAACAACCGGTAATCAACGCAACGGGCATGGCGCATTCCTTGTGCAAAAAAATGGGAGAGGGATCAGTCGGAAAAACTGCCCTGCAATCGCTCGGCGCGAAACTCCAGGGTTTCCGGACGGTAGCCAGGGCGCAGTGGCGGCAGCGGCAAGCAATCTTCCCAGTTGCCACCGGCCTGCAATTCGCCGGGGCCACGATAGCGCGGGGCGGTGTATTGATTGTCGGCCAGGTTCACCGTATCGCCCGGCGCATAGGCCGCGACCCGCCAGCGCAGCTCGGTCAGCGGCACGTCATTACCATTGTTCAGGGTCAATTGCAGTGGCCGGTCGGCAGGACACTGCTGCGGCGCGTAGCTGATGCGCAGCTCAAGGCGTTGCAGTTGCTTGAGTTCGCGGTGGTCCATCCAGATGACCCAGGTGGCGACGAGGCCCAGCCCCACGGCGGCGGCCATGGAAACGGGCAGTGCCTTGGCCGGATAGCGCAGCAACAGGATCAGCCAGGTGATGACCAGCAGGACGCCGATGAACATGAGGTAAATCTCGGGAATAGAGAGGAGCATCCTACCTAAGCGGGAGTGGGGTTGGCGATGGGCAGGGCGTGGCGATGGCGTTTGAGACCGTCGGTCTGAACTGTAATTTCTGACAGTAGGCAGGTGTCTGAGCGGCGGGCTTACATGAGGGGAGCGATTCCGGAGCGGCTATTGTGCCAGCAACCCCTTCAATCCACCGGTACACCCCGAGCCTGACTGCAAGTGACCCTCGTGGGCTGGCGGTGCGTGCCGTGGGTTATTGGCGTGACATCGATGGCGTGTCCCCTCAGGCACGGGTCAACCGCGCGGCCCTTGATTGGGCGGGGCGAGCGATTGCGCAGTGGGATCCGCGATTGTTTCTGGACGCTTCGGCGTCGCCTAATTTGCAAACGATTCATGCCCTGTCGGGCGCCGTATTGTGTACGAACAGCGTCGACGCCGGGCTGCGTGTTGCGCTGTTGGGGGAGGCGGGGCAGTCGGTTCATGTCTGGGATAGCCGGGGTTCGCAGCGCTGGATGCAATACGACGCTTGGTTGCGCCCGGTATCGGTGTTTGAGCAGGCTATGGACGGTGAAGCGGTTTGCGCGGAGCGTTTGAGTTATGGCGCGAGCGATCAGGCTTCTGCCGAGCGCAACCAATGCGGGCAATTGATTCGCCATGATGACCCGGCGGGCACGCAGCGGTTTAGCGAGTTCGGCTTGCACGGCGCGGTGCTGGGGCAGACGCGGCATTTTCTGAGCGCGTTGTCGCTGCCGGACTGGCCCGAGTCGGTAGCGGATCGCGAATTAATGCTGGACGCGGGCGAGGGTGCCACCACCCGCTCACAGGTCAACACATTGGGCGAGGTCTCCCATCAAACCGATGCCAAAGGTAACCGCCAGTTGTTCAGCCAGACCCTCGACGGGCTGTTGCGCGAAGTCCGCCTGCAACTCAACGGCACATCTACCCCGAAAACACTGATCAGCGCCATCGCCTACAACGCCCACGGCCAGACCGAACGGGAAGTCGCCGGCAATGGCGCGATCACTTCGCTGGAATACGATGCGCAGAACGGGCGTCTGACCCGCCTCCAGGCCAAGCGCGGCAATGAAGCCCTGCAAGACCTGCGTTACGAATACGACCCGGTGGGCAATGTGCTGAGCATCGAGGATGCCGCGTTGCCGATTCGCTACTTCGCCAACCAGCGCATCGAACCGGTCAATCGCTATTCCTACGACAGTCTTTCGCAACTGATCGAAGCCACTGGTTGGGAGGCGGGTACCGTCAATAAAGGCCCGCAGTTTTCCACTTTCAATGATCCCGCGCCCCGTGCGAACTATCGCCAGACCTATCACTACGACTTGGCTGGCAATCTGCTGGAACTGACTCACGAAGGCCCGCAAAACCATGGTCATCGACTGGTCGCGGCGATGCACAGCAACCGTTGTTTGTCGGTAATTGAGGGCAAGGAACCGGACGAAGAGGACTTCCGCCGAGGCTTCGATGGCAACGGTAATTTGCTGACGTTGCAACCCGGACAGGCCTTGGCATGGGACCTGCGCAACCAGTTGTGCGAGGTGCGCCCCGTGGTGCGCGACTCGGGTCTCAATGACCGTGAGCGTTATGTCTACAGTGCAGACGGGATGCGCCTGCGCAAAGTCTACGAGACGCTGGCCCATGCCCGGACGTTGGTCGCTGAAACCCGCTATCTGCCGAACCTGGAACTGCGTAATTACAGCGGTACGGGCGAAGTGTTGCAGGTGATCAACGTCCAGGCCGGGCGCAGCAGTGTACGGGTGTTGCACTGGGAATCGGCGCCGTTGAACGACATCGGCAACGATCAATACCGCTACCACCTGAACGACCACTTGGGCTCTTGCACCCTGGAGCTCGATGATGAGGGTGAAGTGATCAGTCAGGAGCGTTATCACCCGTTTGGCAGTACCGCGTGGTTTGCCGGGCGTGGGGAGGTGGAGGCGAGTTACAGAACAGTGCGTTATTCGGGGAAGGAGCGGGATGCGATGGGGCTTTATTATTATGGGTTCAGGTATTACGTGGCGGGGTGGCAGCGGTGGTTGAATCCGGACCCAGCGGGGGACATAGATGGGCTTAATTTTTATCGGATGGTCGGAAATAATCCGCTTGGTTACACAGACGAAAATGGATTGGGGTTAGAGTCCGTCAATAAGGTTAGTGATTATTTTTTTTCGAAGTCTGGTAAAGAAATGGTAGTGGAGGTTGATACTTTTAAAAAATTCTACTTTAGCGCTAAGTTGTCAAAGTCCAGGGTTAAGGTGATGAGTGGGGAGTCAGGGGTATATGAACGTAGTGATGAGTTTGAGATTGTTGAGGTAGGAGTTGGTTCGAGGGAAGAGTTACTTCGGCGAAATAGAAGAGGTGTTGTGGCCAGTGAAGAGGTAAGAGATACCTTGATGAGTTATAGAGAAGGATATGCAAGCTTAAAGGAATTTCCGGCTGGCAGTGGAGATGCTGTGAAACAGAGAAAGAACTTTTTGGTTGGAGAGTATGTGGCCGGTAAGTTCGGAGAATGGTTTGTTCGAGGTGAACAAACTCGCCAGATGCAGGTTGATCTAGGCGAAAGACCAGACGATAGGTTGTTTGCATTAATTAAAAAAACTGATCGAACTGAAGAGCCTGCTGATCGAAAACTGTATGGGCTTACTCTTATTTCTTCGAAGTCTTCTGAATCTAGCGAAGGAGTTTCTAGTAATAAAGTTGATTTAAGTGTTGACTTCACCATTGTTGACCCTGAATCGCAAATAGTTGGTGTGCAACCGCAAATGGGGGAAAGCGAGACTGGAGGAACGCAGGCCACGTTGAGACTCCGTGGCGCGGGAACCTTTTTGACAATGCACGCTTTAAGTCAAGTCATTAAAACTGCGAATGTGAAGAATATTCGTACAAATGCTATTAACCCTCGTTCAGCCGCTATGGCCATGGGGTGGGGAGAAAACTCGCCCTACTGAGTAAAGGCAGCAACTTTCCTGCCCACCGACAGGATCTTTAATTTCCGACGGTATCCAGGACCAGGATGGACAGCGTGGATGAACGCATCGTTCGAGGATGGGTTAAATATGCCTACAGTACTGTCTGTCCATTACCGTACACCGACCCTGACGACGATGGATCCTCGGGGGCTGACGGTGCGTGCTGTGGGTTACTGGCGTGACAACGACGGCGTGCTCCCTCAGAAACGGGTCAACCGCACGGTCCATGATTGGGCGGGGCGAGCGACTGCGCAGTGGGACCCGCGGCTGTTTCTGGACGCTTCGGCACCGGCCAATCTGCAAACGATTCAGGCGCTGTCCGGCGCGGTGTTGAGTACGGACAGCGTCGATGCCGGGTGGCGTGCGGCGTTGTTGGGCGTGGCCGGGCAACCGCTCCACCACTGGGATGGCCGGGGCTCGCAGCGCTGGTTGCGGTACGACACTCAGTTGCGCCCGGTATCGGTGTTCGAGCAGGCGGAGGACGGTGAAGCGCTTTGCACGGAGCGCTTGGGTTACGGCGCGAGTGATCAGGCTGCTGCCGGGCACAACCGATGCGGCCAATTGATCCGCCACGATGACCCGGCGGGGACGCTGCGCTTTAGCGAGTTCGGCTTGCACGGCACGGCGCTGGAGCAGACGCGGCATTTTCTGAACGACCTGACGCTGCCGGACTGGCCCGAGCCGGTAGCGGATCGCGAATTGCTGCTGGAGCCGGGCGAGGGCGCCACCACTCGCTCGCACTTCAACGCGCTGGCTGAGGCGATCGAACAGACCGATGCCAAAGGTCACCACCAGTTGTTCAGCCAGACCCTCGACGGGCAGTTGCGCGAGGTTCGCTTGCAACTCAACGGCGCATCAACCCCGAAAACGCTGGTCAGCGCCATCGCCTACAACGCCCACGGCCAGACCGAGCGGGAAGTCGCCGGCAATGGCGTGATCACCATGCTGGAGTACGACGCGCAGAACGGGCGTCTGACCCGCCTCCAGGCCGAGCGCGGCAACGACCCCCTGCAAGACCTGCGCTACGCCTACGACCCGGTGGGCAATGTGCTGAGCATCGAGGATGCCGCGCAACCGATTTGCTACTTCGCCAACCAGCGGGTCGAAGCGGTCAATCGTTATGCTTACGACAGCCTGTCGCAACTGATCGAAGCCACTGGTTGGGAGGCGAGCAGCCCCAACAAAGGCCCGCAGTTTTCAACCTTCGACGACCCCGCGTCCCGGGCGAATTATCGCCAGCGTTATCGCTACGATGCGGGCGGCAATCTGCTGGAGTTGACCCACGAAGGCCCGCAAAACCAAGGCCATCGACTGGTCGCCGCAGCGCACAGCAACCGTTGTTTGTCGGTAATTGAGGGCAAGGAACCGGACGAAGAGGACTTCCGCCGAGGCTTCGATGGCAACGGTAATTTGCTCACGTTGCAACCGGGGCAAGCCTTGGCTTGGGACCTGCGCAACCAGTTGGGCGAAGTGCGCCCCGTGGTGCGCGATTCCGGTCTCAATGATCGCGAACGTTATGTCTACAGCGCCGACGGCATGCGCCTGCGCAAAGTCCGTGAAACACAATCCAATACCCGGACGCTGGTCGCTGAAACCCGTTATCTGCCGAACCTGGAACTGCGCACTCACAGCGGCACGGGTGAAGTGTTGCGGGTGATCAGCGTCCAGACCGGGCGCAGCAGTGTGCGGGTGTTGCATTGGGAGTCGGCGCCGCCGAAAGGCGTGGGCAATGACCAATACCGCTACCACCTGAATGACCATCTGGGCTCCTGCACCCTGGAACTCGACGACGACGGTGAAGTGATCAGCCAGGAGCGTTATCACCCGTTTGGCACCACCGCGTGGTTCGCCGGACGAGGGGAGGTGGAGGCGAGTTATAGAACAGTGCGTTATTCGGGGAAGGAGCGGGATGCGACGGGGCTTTATTACTATGGATTCAGGTATTACGTATCTTGGCTCCAGAAGTGGCTTAGCGCTGATCCCGCGGGGACAATTGATGGACTGAATCTCTACAGAGTGGTCTGGAACTGCCCGATAGGATATAGAGACGATCAAGGGTTGGCGCCGACCCACTTTGATGAAAAGCCTCAAGATAAAACAATGATGCCTAATGCGGTGCAACAAAAAAATACCCCCATTGGAGGTCAACCGTTCTACTACCGGGTTGATTACTTGAAAAGTCGATTATCGCTGGCCGATGCAGCATCTCAAGGGAGATCGATCCAGGTCGAGGGTAATTTCGAAAATAAGATAAACAGCAGAATTGGATCTGTAGTGACTACTCCGAAAGCAACGACCCTGGAGAAACCCAGTAAGTTCTTTAATATATTTACCCGGAGTGAGTGGGAGTTGAAGAGTAACTATAAATATTCTGATTCTGGCTCCGTTTTTTTGAATGATATAAACAGGCAGCAAATAAGGCTTGTCGCTGATCTGAGTTATCTGCCAAGCGTGATCAGGCGATCTAAAGTGCTCAATGACGTAACGCTGAAAAAAACAGAAGAACTTGCGAGCGGTAGCGAGGAATTGTTCAGGGTTTTTTTCTCTGAAACGCCAAACGGCAAGGCGACGCAAAGGTTGATGGATGAAGTAGGCTTGAAAGCTACAGTTGTAACGAAGGAGGTCACGGGAGGCTATACAGACTTTGTGGTGGCCGTCGTTCCGACGGGGCCCTACGAAACGGTGATTGCCGAAAAACCACCTGAGCGAAGAAGCTTCTTCGCTTCAGTTCTAGCCCGAAGAAATGCCGCATTATCCTTGAACCAGTAAATATAAAGCCCCCACCCAACCCACTGCGGATAGGGACGCAGTGGACTGAATGGGGGCTATTTTTACCAATCGCTTACTGCGCGATAGTCTTCACCGCAACCCCACGCTCAACCGGCGTCGAGCGCCCGTAGATATCTTCAAACCGCTCGATATCGTCCTCACCCAGATAACTCCCCGACTGCACCTCAATGATCTCCAACGGAATCTTCCCCGGATTACGCAGACGATGCACCGAAGCAATCGGAATGTAGGTCGACTGGTTCTCGGTCAGCAGGAACACGTTCTCGTCACAGGTCACCTCGGCCGTGCCACTGACGACGATCCAGTGTTCAGCGCGGTGGTGGTGCATCTGCAGCGACAGGCACGCGCCCGGTTTGACCGAGATGTGCTTGACCTGGAAGCGCCCGCCCATGTCCACCGAGTCGTAGGAGCCCCACGGACGGTAGACCTCGCAATGGTTCTGGGTTTCGCTGCGGCCCTGTTCGTTGAGGGTGTTGACCATCTGTTTCACGCCTTGGACCTTGTCCTTGTGGGCGATCATCATGGCGTCCTTGGTTTCGACCACGACGATGTTTTCCAGGCCGATCACTGACACCAGTTTGCCGTTGCCGTGGATCATGCAGTTGCGGCTGTCCTGGATGACCACGTCGCCCTTGGTGACGTTGCCGTTGGCGTCTTTTGCATTCACTTCCCACAGCGACGACCAGCAACCGACATCGCTCCAGCCGGCGGTCAGCGGCACGACGCAGGCGCGTTGGGTTTTTTCCATCACCGAGTAGTCGATGGAGTTGTCCGGGCAGCAGGCGAAGGTGGCTTCGTCGAAGGTGATGGTGTCGGCGTCCTGGTGGCTGCGTTCCAGGGTCAGCAGGCAGGTGTCGTAGATGTCCGGATCGTGCTTTTTCAGCTCTTCCAGGAAGCGGCTGGCACGGAACAGGAACATGCCGCTGTTCCAGAAGTAACCGCCCGACTGGACGAACTCGGTGGCGCGCTTCACGTCAGGTTTTTCGACGAAGTGCGAGACGCGGCTGACGCCCTCGGGCAGCAGCGAGTCGTTGGTCGACTTGATGTAGCCATAACCGGTTTCAGGCTTGGTGGCCGGTACGCCGAACAGCACCATTTCACCGTTTTCGGCGGCGACGGTGGCCAGGGCCAGGGCGCGTTGCAGGGCTTTCTGGTCTTCCAGTACGTGGTCGGCCGGCAGTACCAGCATCAACTCGTCGCGACCTTCGTTGATAAGCATCATCGCGGTCAGGGCCACGGCCGGCGCGGTGTTGCGCCCGAACGGTTCCATCAGGATGCGTTGAGTTTCCAGTTTGCGCGCGGCCAACTGCTCGTTGACGATGAAACGGTGGTCCTTGTTGCAGACCACGATGGGCGTGTCCATGCCTTCGAACACCAGGCGTTCCAGGGTTTGCTGGAAGAGGGTGTGTTCACCGGTCAAGGCCAGGAACTGTTTAGGGAATTGTTTGCGGGAAAGCGGCCAAAGACGTGAGCCACTACCACCTGACAAGATCACCGGAATCATGTTGTTACTCCTTGAATATCGATTGGTTAGAGCTACTGCGTTCTGTCGTTTCACTCTTGTTTTTGTTTCGTAGCCCGATTGACGCCTCGATCCTTTGTGGGAGCGGGCTTGCTCGCGAAGGCGATGGATCAGTCGACATTGATGTTGAATGTCAGACCGCTTTCGCGAGCAAGCCCGCTCCCACAGGGGGGATGCGTCAGTCAGGCAAATCGTTTAGCGCGTCGATACCGGGCGTTTCACCCAGACCGGCGACAGGCTGCTGCCGCTGCCGGTGACGTACAGCACCGCGGCTTCACCGCGTTCCAGGGCGACCGGTTTCACGTCGCCGACTTTGGTGGTGCCGTCATAGAGCGCCAGGCTGACTTTCACCGGGTTGATTTCACGCTCGCCACGGCCTTTGGCGGCCACGTTCGGCACCACGTCGGTCTTGCCATCGGCGGTCTTCAGGGTCAGCGCCTTGTCGCTGAGGTTTTGCACGCGTACCAAGGACTTCTGCTTGTTCTTGAACGGCGGCTCCTCAATCAGTTGCGGTGCGCCGCTGGCGTTGTTGACCAGGGTGTAATAGTGGTCGCCGGCCAGTTTCACCGGCAGGGACTGGCTGCCGACCTTGGCGCTGTAGTCACCGCCCGGCATGAAGCTGAAATCAGTGCTGGACAGTGGCGCGACATCGCTCAGGTTGGTGCTGCCAACGGTGGCGCTGACTTCGGCGTTGCTGGCGTTGTAGATGCGCACGAAGGTCGAGCCTTTCGGTGCGGTCGGGCCGTACAGGGCGGCGTCGCCACCGGCGAAAGCCTGCACCGACAGCACGCTGAGGCCGGCAACCAGGGCAAAGCGTTTGGCGAGACGACGCGGAGTTGTAGTGAAAGTCATGGTGTACCTCTCTTTCAGTTTTGCGCCCGGTCGGGCGTCTCGGATTTGTTGTTGATGGCTACGTTTTGTTGGCGCGCGCCGGCTTGTTTAAGCTCTGCGACCCACTGCGGGTCGGCGTCGCCGATTTCGTTGTTCACAGGCAGATATCGTTCAGGGAACTCCCAGATCAGCACTTGTGGCGGGCTGTTCTTGAAGGCGTCGCTTTTCAGGTAGCTGAGCATCGGCAGAATCGGGCCGTGGCCGTCTTCGGCGTAATTGACCACGTCGCTGTGCAGCGCCTGCTTGAGCGCACCGACGAAGTTCCAGTTGGGGTTGGCGCTGTAGCTGGTGCCGATCAGGGCCACCGGCACTTCGGTGTTGGCGAACAGGGCATCGTCACCGGCCGGCTGGTCGTTCGCCGCCACGGTGTTGCGTTTTTGCAGTGGCTCTTGCGCCGGCATCAGGTTTTCGAACAGCGGGTCGAGCGGCAGGAACAGCTGCAGGTCACCCTTGTGTGTCACGGTCTCCGCAGGTTCAGTCACGAAGCGCTGCGGTTCGCCACTCAGCGGGTACTGGTCGGCAATGGTTTTGGCCAGGCGGTTGGCGGCGATCTCGGCGCCTTCCGGAGTCCAGTGGGTGTCGGTGCGCAGGAACACTTGCTGGCCGTTCTGTTTGGCCTGTTGCAGCGGGCCGAGCAGGTCCGGGGCCGGAATCCGCTCGGCGGCCAGGCGCTGGTGGAAGTCCTTGTAGAGGTTGGCGTGGATGCTGGCCGGTTTCACTTCACCGAGGTGTTCCGGGTACAGGCGCACCTTGGCCGGCACTATCGCCATCACCAGTTGCACGCCTTTTTCTTTCAGGATTTGGCGCACGCCTTCGACCAGCGCGTAGTTGCCTTGCAGGTTCAGTTCTTCGTTGACCACCGGATGGAACTCTTCATCGCTGTACAACCACTGGTCACGACCGAGCACTACGCCCGGACGACCTTCGTTGAACAGTTTGAAATCCAGTGCGGCCCAAAGATTGGTGCCCAGGCGCTTGATCGGAAACTCGTCGTCGTAGTGGGTTTCCACGGCCTTGGTCCAGCGGCCGTTGAGCACTGTCGCATCGGCGTTGGTACTGAAGCCGAAGAAGCTGCGCACCGACCACAGACCGAGCGCCAGCAGGGTCACCAGGAACAGCGCGATGTAGAAGATGCGTAATGAGCGGGTCATGGTCAGATCCCTCAGAACTGGAAGTAAAGGAACGGCGAGAAGCTTTGCGCCGAGAGTTTGAGAATCGAGGCGATAAACAGCAGCAGCACCAGTGCACGCATGACGTAGCGCGACCAGTTAGCGGTCCAATAAGCCGGTTGCACCTGGGCTTCGACGCCGACGGTGTAGCCAGGTTGATGGATGCTCGCCGGGTTATCCCCAGGCACGGCCTTGATCGTTCCGGTTGTCGCGGCGGCCGGGCCGTCGGCATCGACGTTTACCGCAGGCTTGGTCTTGACCGGAGGCTGATTGGTGTAGAAGTCGCGCAGGCCGAAGAACGCCAGGGTCACGTAGGCCACGATCAGGGTCGCCACTTGCAGGCCGGTGAGGCTGGCCTGGTTGAGTTCCGACAGTGACCAGTCGCCGAAGCTGAACATGGCGCCGTACATGCGCCCGGCGACGTGCAGGTTTTCCGCGCGGAAGATCACCCAGCCCATTACCACCAGCAGGAAGGTCATTACCCAGCGGATCGGGTTGAAGCTGCGTGGCGAAGTATTCAGGCCAATGGCTTTTTCAATTGCCAGCCACATGCCGTGCCACGCGCCCCAGACGATGTAGGTGATGTTTGCGCCGTGCCACAGACCACCGAGCAGCATGGTCAGGAACAGGTTGCGATAGGTCATCAGCGTGCCTTTGCGGTTGCCGCCCAGCGTGATGTACAGATAGTCACGCAGCCAGGTCGACAGGCTGATGTGCCAGCGCCGCCAGAACTCGGTGATCGACTGGCTGACATACGGCTGCTTGAAGTTTTCCATGAAGCGGAAACCCATCATCAAGCCCAGGCCGATGGCCATGTCGCTGTAACCGGAGAAGTCGAAATACAGCTGCGCGGTGTAGGCCAGTGCGCCGAGCCAGGCATCGCCCGTGGTCGGGTTTTGCAGGGCGAAGCAATGGTCGGCCACCACCGCCAGGGTGTCGGCGATGAAGACTTTCTTGATGAAGCCCTGCATGAACCGCGTGCAGCCCTCGGAGAATTTATCGAGGGTGTGGGTGCGGTTGTTGAACTGGTCGGCCAGGTCGCGAAAACGCAAAACCGGGCCTGCGATCAGGTGCGGGAAGATCGCCACGAACGCCGCGAAGTCGATCAGGTTGCGGGTCGCCGGAGTGTCGCCACGGTAGACGTCGATGATGTAGCTGATGGACTCGAAGATGTAGAACGAGATCCCGATCGGCAGCAGCACGTGGGTCAGGATGAATGGTTCCAGGCCCACCGACGTCATCATCGCGTTGATGCTGTCGACGCCGAAGTTGGCGTACTTGAAGTAGCCGAGGATGCACAGGTCGACTGCCACGCCGAGCAGCAGCCAGCGCTGAGCCGGTTTGGTCCTGACCCCGGCGGCACCGACTTTCAGGCCGATCCAGTAGTTCCACAGCGTGACGCCGGCGAACAGCGCGAGGAAGTCCACACGCCACCAGGCGTAGAACACGTAACTGGCAATCAGCAGCAGCAAATTGCGATAGCGTTGCCCGCTCAGGTAGTACAAGCCGAGAAAGATCGGCAAGAACAAAAACAGGAACACGTTGGACGAAAAAACCATCCCGATCTCTCCTTGTTTGAACCAACAGTCAAGGGCCAACGGCCCCCCCAAACCCCCCATGGAAAACCGGGGGGCATCACACATAACTAACGTCTTGCACTGACCCAGTGTGGGAGCGGGCTTGCTCGCGAAAGCGGTGCGTCAGTCGACATTTTTGGTGGATGTCAGACCGCATTCGCGAGCAAGCCCGCTCCCACAGGGGATTTGTGTTTGTCTCTAAGAACCCTTGCCCTTTTCATTGGCCGGGTCGTAGACCTTGGTCAGGTCACCGCCGAGGCGGAAGGTCTTGAACGGTTGCATCTTGTGCTTCTTCGCCAGCACCTCGGGCGAGCAGGTGTAGAGCGAGCAGTACGGTTCGAGCCAGGCGAATTTCATGTCCTCTTTCAAGTCGGTCATGTCCTGTTCCTTGCCGTTCTTTTTCTCGAACTGGTCCGGGTCTTTCACCCCGGACAACACCCGATCACCCAGGCGTTTGAGCGCGGCGTTGTTTTCCTGACGCAGATCCACACCGTTGACCTGGGCGAAACTGGCGATCATTGCCAGCGGCGGCAGGGCGTAGTTGTGGTAGGCCAGTGCCCGTTGCTGACGCTTGAGTTCGTTGGGCAGGTAGCCATCGGCGTCGACCTGATTGGCGCCGACCTTGTATTCCTTGACCGCCCAGTCGAACAGGTCGCGGCGGTTGGTGGCGACGGAAGTGGCCATCACCGACCACGCCGCCCAGTACGAGTGGTTGTTGGTCTGGTCGAGCGGCAGGTTGTCCCAGTCGCTGACCACCTGGTCGGCCATCTTGCTGAACCAGGCTTCGATCACTTGCGCTTGCTGTTGATGGGTGGCCAGCGGGTGGGAGTCGGAAAACTTCAGGCGGATGTACGCCGAAGCCATGCTGCCCAACGCCCATTTGCGCATCGACTTGCCGGTGTGGTTGAAGTCCTTGGACATCAGCGCGTCGGCCTGTGCCCAGGCCGTCAGCCAGCTCAACGTGCATTCCAGCTGTTCCGGGCGACCGTCACGCATGAACTGCATCACGCGCTTGCTGGTGCCGCGCTCGATCTTGGTGATGTCGGCGGTGCTGTCGCGGAAGGCTTTTTCCGACTGCACGTTCAGGGTCGCGCGGGCTTTGTCCGAACCTTCGTACTTGCTGCGAAATTGCAACGAGCCGGTGTACGGCGTCGGCATCGCATCGCAGCCTTCGCTGTTGTCGCCCGTCTTGAATTTATCCACAGGCGCAAAATAGCCCTGGGGTGGACGCAGTGGTGCCGCTGCTTGCGTGGCCCCGGCGAACATCGCCAGGCTCAAGAGCGTCGGTGCCAACAGTGTTGAAAATTTCGGATTGCGCATAGCAGACCTCATTGCCCGACCGAAGCAGTACGCTGTTCGGCGCCCGGGAAAACGTTGCGTTTGCAGATTTTTGCTTCGACTTTCTGTGGCGCGGCACCGGCTTCGGGGCCCTGGACTTCAACGGCCAGCAGGTTCTGCGAGGCCCAGTCTTCGTCCGTGCGCAACTCGAAAGCGAAACGCCCGTCAGTCTCGGAGGTTTCCGGTTTGTCGATCTTGATGTCCTCGTGGCGACCGTTCATGTACCAGAGGGTGGCTTGCAGGGTTTTCACCGAGGTGTCGGCGAAGCGGATGTCGACCTGGTGGCTAGCGTTGCGCAGGTCCATGTTTTTGCTGTTGACCATCAACTCGTTTTTGCCCGGCTTGAGCGTGGCGCTGCCGGACATCTGTGCATCCTTGCCTTCGCAACCGTTGTCCAGCAACGCCATCATCTGGCGGTAGATGGTTTCCTGGTCGAGGCGGTACAGCGGCGAGAATTCCCAGATGAGAATCTTCGGCGGGTTCTTCTGGAACTCGTCGCTGCCCAGGTACTGCAGCATCGAACCTTCGAGGCCGCCGCCGGGGAACGCCACGTTGAGAATGTCGGCGCCGATGGCCTCTTCGAGGAAACCGGCGAAGTTGTAGTTCTTGCCACTGTGGGACGTGCCCACCAAAGTGATCTGCGGATTGCCGGAGTCGCCGAACAGATCGCCGTCACCCGCTTCGCCCTTCGGCTCGGTGGTGAATTGATCCATGTACTGGATCGCGTAGCTGGTGCCACAGAGTTGACCGGCCATGTTGTGCAACGTTCCGGTCTTGCCCATGCGCCCCGACTTTTTGGTCTCGAATTCGCGCTTGGGAATGTCGGCGAACTCCGGCAATTGCTTGACCTTCTCGGCGACGATTTTCGCCGTGCGCTGGGCACCGTACGGTGTCCAGTGCTGGTCGCCACGGAAGTAGAAATCGTGGGCGGGCAGGGTGTCGGGCAACGACTCGTTGGTCAGCGGCGACAGGTCCGGAACGACGTAGCCCATCTGCGCGAAACGGCCCAGCATGGACTTGTAGTTCCTCAGCGCCTTGTCGAAGTCGAAGCTGGCTTTCTCCGCCGGGTTGAGCTTGTTGCGGTTCACCAGGCCACGGGTCGGCTGGTACACGACAACCAGCTCCACACCTTTGCTCTTGAACGCATCGTGCAGTTGCTTCATGCGTTTGTAGCCGGCGGGGGTGGTGTCGAATTCGGTGCGCAAGTCTTCCTGCGTACGGAACAGCCAGTCACCTTGGGCCTGCACCAGCGTGGTGAAGTTCTGCTGATAACGGGTGGTGTAGTTCTTCGGATCATGGGCGGCCGGGCACAGGCTGCAGCATGGCTCGGCGGAGAATTTCGGTGCTTGCACCTCGTCGGCGCGCGCGCCGCCGCTGGCCGCGAGAATGCCGGCGGTCAGGGCCGACAGGCTGAGTAGTTTGATCAAGTGTGGGTGCATAAGATTATCCTCAGTCCCGCATTTCGGTCTGGCGTTCGACAGGGTCGATCAGCACGGCTTTCTGCTGGCGCACCAGCAGGTCGAGAATTTCATCCTGACGATCGCCGAGGATGCCGGTGAAGCTGATGCCGCTGGATTTGGTCGGCGCGAGCATCGACACGCGATACAACTCGACGCTCAGCGGCGAGTCGATGGACAGCGGTCCGCTGCCGTTGGCTGCCAGTTCACCGCCGACCACGATCAGCGACACCTGGGCGTCGAACGGGTCGAGCTTGATGTCACGGTCGGTGTTGCTCAGGTCCTTGATGTGGCCGTAGACGCCGGTCAGGCCGTTGGCCATGGCGACGTTTTCGTACAGGCGAATGTTCACGCTGTTACGAATGCGGATGCCGTGGCGCTTGTTGCTCAGAACGTGATTGCCCCACAGCAGGTTGTCGGCACTCTCGTAGAGGGTGATGCCGTCGGTGTGGTTCTGGTAGATCTCGTTGTGGGCGATCAGGTTGTTCACGCTGTTACGGTCGATCACCAGCCCCGAGAGGTGGTTGTCGTAGCTGCGGTTGTTGAAGATGAAGCTGTCGTTGACCTCACGGGAAATAATGATCCCGTGCTTCTTCTTGGTCCCGTACACCGTGTTGTCGGCAATGATCAGACCGTGGGAACGGTCGTGCGGGTCAATGCCGTAGACGATGTTGTCTTTGTAGGTGTTGCCCTTGACCACGAAGTCGCGGGTTTCATAGCAGTAGAAGCCGTACCACATGTCCGAGAATTCGGAACCGACGATCCAGCCGGTCGGTTCAGGGCGCTTGAGCACCTTGGCCATGTTCGGCGTGTATTGGGAAATACTCACGCCGTAGGACTTACTGTTGGCGTAGCCGAAACTGGTGATCTTGCTGTTGGCGATGTAAGTCTCGGTGCCGCCCCAGGACAGCAGGAACGGACGGAATTCCTTCGGCGAATTGAATGTCGCCGGACCGTTGTCCTTTTCACGCCAGCCAGTGATTTTGGTGTCACGCACGAACAGCTGGCCGTCGTTGACCAGGAACGCACCGGCCTCCTGGGACAGGCGCAGTTCCTGGGTCTGCTTGTCGATTTCGAGGATGCCGTGACGACCGACCACGATCGGCAACCGGGACAGGAACACCCCCGGCGAGGTTTCGCTGAAGTACTGCTTGGGGACTTTTTTCGCCAGGTCCTTGAGGTTCATGTAGCCGTCGTCGACGAAGATCGCCTGGGGGATGCCGTGCTGACGCACCACCCACTCGGCCATCTTGTTGTCACCGCCGATGAAGTCCTTCAGGGCGTCTTCCTGCATCATCCGGCGCAGGCTGATCTTGCCCGGTTTGCTGCGCACGATTTTTGCCGCGATGGCCTCGGCTGTGTAGCCCGAAATGTCCGGCAATTTCGGCTTTTCAAGCTCCAGCGGTGCAATCGGTGCGCTGCTGACGGTGTAGGTCTTGGCCTGTTGCAGTTCCTTGGCGATGGTTGCCGGCTTCGCCGGTTCCGCTTTGGCCGGCTCTACATTGGCGAAGCCAGTCGCACTGGCCAGCAGCATCGCGCCGGCCAACAGGCTGATCGAGCCTTTTCGGGCTGGATGATTCATCTGGGAGACTCCCTTCGCAATGTGCATCAGAAGCGCCAGATCACGTCGATGAACGCACGGTGCATGTACGAATCGACCTGACTGCCATAGGCATCACCCGGCTTGAACACGCCGCCACGGAAGCGCACCAGGGCCGAAGGCTCGTCGATCGACTGGCTCAGTGCCGCGGGCAACAGGCCTTGCTTGAAGTACTTGGTGACCACCAGGTCCATCTCCTGACCGAGGTCTTTTTCGCCATCGTTCAGCGGCAGCGAAGTGCTGGAGAGGATCGCGCCGGTGACGTCGTCGGTGTTGTTCTGGACGGCGTTGATGCCATTGCTGCCGACCGGTTTGTTGCCGTCGACGCGCCAGAATTTGTGGTAGATCAGGCTGGCGTCGTATTCGTCGTTGAGCATCCACGAACCGAACAAAGTTGCGGACTGCATGTTGTTCATTTCACCGCGGAAGGCTTCGCCGAAACGGTGAACTCGCGAGCGCGTGCCGGTGTAGTTCGAGCGGTTGCTTTCCAGGCCGTTCTGTTCGTAATCGGCGCTGGCGCGGGCGTAGGCGGCACCGACTTGCCATTGCGGATCGAGGCGCAAACGCACACCAATATCGGTGGCCCAGCCGTTGAGATCCTCACCGCGCTTGGCTTCAGCCGGTGGCGTGCCATCGGCGTTCAGCGGGTTGACCTTGTCGACGTCGCCGCGCATGCCGGTGATGCTGCCCCAGTAATTGACGGTGTTGGTGTTGCGCCAGTTGTAGGCGTCGCTGTCGGCGGTGAGGCCGAGCCAGCTGATGTCGCCGTTCTGTTTTTTGTCCAGCGAATCAGCCGGCACACCCGGCTCCGGGAAGTCGAGCTTGCCGTTGTCATGGGTGTGATGACCGCGAATGCCGACCCAGTTGCCCGGTGTCCACTGGTACGCGGCATCGGCGTAGGCGTGCAGGCGATCCTTGTCTTGCGGCGACAGCTCCTTGAGGTCGGTGCGGTACTCGCTGAAGCGCTCGGCGATGCCGACGTTGGCGCGCAGCAGGGTGGTGTCGAAGGTCCAGTTCAGGGCTTCGATGTTGGTGTCGCGCCATTGGCCGTCGTCGTTGCGCAGGCGCTGGCGACCGAATTTCAGGATCTCGCCGGGGTAGGGCGTGAAGCCGCTGTAGCCGACCCAGAATTCGCGCATGGCCAGGTAGTTTTTCTTGGTCTCGCGATCACCATTGTCGGTGTTCTCGGCGCCATCGGATTGTTGCAGGGTGTCGGTCTCGATGATGTCGGTGGACGTCACCGCCTGACCCATGGCGTAGGCGCTCCACGCGCCGCTTTCGCCGTAGACCCACGGACGCAGATCGAGGCCGACACCATTGACGTCACCGCCGGGAGCGGTGCCCAGGTCACGGTCGTCTTCGGACTGACCGGTGATTTTCACGTCCAGGCCGAAGTTCTTGGTTTCAGTCATCGCAGCGAGCGTCGGGCAAGACCAGATCAGCGCGAATGTCAGGCCGATGCCGGCCTTCATGAATGGATTCAACTTCATTGGGATTCCTCGCTGACTTCTTCTTGCAGGGTGTGCAGTTCCGGCGTGTTCGGGCTCAGGGCACCGCGCACGGCCTGTTCTTGTTTCAACAGGCGTTGGGCTTCGGCCAACCGGTCGGGCGGCAATTGCGTTTGGATTGTTTGCGCAAGCTCGGTGGCTTGCGGGGTGTTCTGGGCCAGGGCCAATTGGCTGAAGACGTAGGCGTTCAGCGGATCAGGCCTGGTGCCCTTGCCTTGGGAAAACAGTTGGGCAATGGCGAAGTCGGCGCTGTTCTGACCGTTGCGCGCAGCGGTCAACAGATGGTCGAGCGCTTTCTGCGGATAGACCTTGCCCAGGTAGCCACGGCGATAGATCTGGCCGAGGTAGTAATCGGCGGCGACTTCACGGCCGACGGCTTTCTGGAAATGCTCCTCGGCGACCTTGGCGTCGGCCGGCACCAGTTTGCCTTCGAAGTAGAGCTTGCCCAGCAACAGCTCGGCGCGTGGCTGGTCGGCGGCGCGGCCGTTGTCCAGGTACTTCATCATCTGGTCGACGTCGCCGAGTTCCGGGAAGTCGTAGATCAACTGCGCGAGGGTGACCCACGACGCCGGGTAGCCCGGGGCGATCGGTTCGAGCAGCGACTGCGCGGTTTTCTCGTCGGTCTTGCCCAGCGTCGAATCGGCGAGCACACGGGCGACGCTGTCGACGCGCTGCGCCGAAACGCTGCCGCGAGCGTGAGCCGCTTGCATCTGCTTGATCAGCTCTGCCTGCTGCTCTGGCTTGGCCTGTTTCTGGTAGACCGTGGCCAGTTCGACGTAGCAGATGTCGCTGGTGTTGAGCGCGGCTTTGCAGATTTTTTCCACGTCATCCAGATGCTGGTCGTAGGTGCCCTGGGTGCGATAGAGCAGCACCTGCGCCAAACCGGCTTCCGGTTTGTTTTCGGCACGCCATTGGCTGATCTGCTGCTGCGCATTCACGTTGGGAAAACTGTGCGGGTATTGCAGGTACAGCATCGCCAGCGGGATCAGCGTGTTGCCTTCGCCTGCCGCAGCGGCTTTTTTCAACAGGGTTTCGGCTTCGTGGTGCTCGGCTTCAGTGGCGCCGGGCTTGGCCACCAGCAGGCGCCCGAGACGCGCTTGGGCACGCGGCGAAACGCTGGCCGCGGCGCGGTAAGTCGCCTCGGCCTGTTTCATCTGCGCCGGGTCACGGCTGTCGACCTGGATATCGGCCAGGCCGACCTGCGCTTCGCTGTAGCCCAGGTCTGCCAGTTGCCGGTAGTTCGCCGCAGCGGTGGCAGTATCGCCACGCTTGAGGGCTTCGTTGGCCAGGCGCTGGTCGGGGAGGCCGGCGCAACCGGCCAGGCTCACCGCCAATGCCACGGCACACAGAGAGCCCATGTGGGAGCGGGCTTGCTCGCGAAAGCGGTGTGTCAGCGAGCATTGATTCTGAATGTTCAACCGCATTCGCGAGCAAGCCCGCTCCCACAGGGGATGTGGTGTGTTCAGAAAATTTGGAGTCGTCACAGGCATGTCCTCGACTTAAAGACCGACAGCCATGGCTTTGTCGATCAGCCAGTTCAGGTTCGGGCCACGGTCACTGTTGACTTCCACCGGGCGGCCGGCGAGGGAGCTGTCCAGGGTTTCGTCCGGCTGGATCAGCACGCGGATGTCCGACGACAGGTCGGCGCTTTTCAGGCTGGTGCTGCTGACGATCTTGCCGGTGCGGCTCTTGTCCTCGCCGGCGATCTGGAAGCGCACCGAAGTACCCGGGCGCACGTCGCTGAACTGGCGATAGGAGAAGCGCGCTTCAACGTTGGCTTCGCTGTTGCGAGGCACCAGTTGGAAGATCACGTCACCCTTGCTGGCGTACTGACCGTCGGCAACCATTTGCTGGGCCACGGTGCAGTCGCACGGCGAAGTCAGAGTGCCGGTCATTTGCTTGCCGAACAGTTCTGCAACCTTGGCCGGTTGCAGTTGGTCTTCGTCCAGATGGCCCTTGAGTACGTCGAGCATGCTGGTGCTGAAGGTCGCCAGCGGTGCGCCCTTGGCGGCCACGCCGTCGGCTTTCACCAGACTCTGCACGGTACCGTCGCGAGGCATGGTGATGTTCACACCCGGCACGCTGACCAGACCGGCCTGGGCATGGCTGACGAAGTACATGCCGTACACCGATTTGAAAACAAAACCGAAGGCGGCCACACCAACCACGAAGATCCCCAGGCTGAAAGTCACGGCTTTCATGCGCCCGAACGCGGACATGCCGTGGCCGCCGTCCTTGACCTTGCGCGCCTTGGTGAAGTTGTCGCGCTGCAGGGTCGCCAGCATTTCACCCACGCTGACGATGTCGCCGGCCAGGTGCGAGGTGATCAGGTGGCGCAGGGTCGAGATGTCCCGTGGTTCCAGATTCTGGAACTGGCAGCCGGCGCGTCCGGTCTCGCGATCGAAGGAGCGGACCTGCAACTCGACGTCCATGGCCAGGCCGAGGTTGTCGATGACGAATTGCAGGCGAGCCTTGTACACGTCGCCGATCTTCAGTGGCAATTGACCGGCGTTGAACGCCAGGCCACCGGCGGACAGGTCGATCACCCGGGCTTCGACCGGTGTCCGGTCAGGGCCGAAGAAGCGCAACTTGGCCGGGATTTTTACGCGGGCGTGTTGGCGCTGGGCTTCGGATTCGTGCACTACGTTGGCGTTGACGGCGGTATTCATAAAGGCAATTTCCTGGTTAATTCAATAAGGGGGCGGTCAGACCATCAACAGCAGCACGGCGACAAAAATGCTGCCGGCAGAGAAGGTCATGGTCCGAGACGACCAGGTGTTGAACCAACGTTGAAAGCTGGCGAGATCACGGGTCAGGTGGGTGGGCTGGCGGGTCCAGGACTGTTGGTCGAGACGGAAGAACACGTAGATCTTCACCAGTGCGCCGACGATCTGGTTGTAATAAAGAATCGCCGGGTAGGCCGGGCCGATCCGGTGTCCGGAGCACGACAGCAACAAGGTCAGGATGAACCGGGTGATGCCGATCCACAGCAGGTACACCAGGATGAACGCGGTGCCGTACTTGAAGCTGGCGATCAGCGCCACGGTCAGGCCCAGCAGCGAGGTCCACATCGACACGCGCTGGTCGAACAGCACCACCGAAGTGAACACGCCGAGGCGTTTGATCCCCAGGCCCAGGGCCCGGGAGTTCTGCCGCAGGTTGTTGCCGTACCAGCGGAACATCAGTTTGCGGCTGGCCTTGATGAAGCTCTTTTCCGGCGGGTGTTCAACGGTGTTGATCGCCGCGTCCGGCACGTAGAACGTGTCGTAGCCCAGGCGCATCAGGCTGAACCAGCTCGATTTGTCATCGCCGGTAAGGAACTTGAAGCGACCCAGGCGCCAGTGTTGCAGCGAGTCGCTTTCCACGTCGGCGATGAAGTCCGGGTTGGTGACCACGGTGGCGCGGAACACCGACATGCGGCCAGTCATGGTCAGCACGCGCTTGGACAAGGCCATCGAGCACATGTTGATGTGGCGCTGGGCGAACCGCAGCTTGTGCCATTCGCTCATGATGTAGCCGCCGCGCACTTCGCAGAATTCGTTAGTGGTCAGGCCACCGACATTGCCGAACAGCTGGAACCACGGCACGGTCTTGAGCACCACGCCTTCGCCGAGCACGGTGTCGCCATCGATCACTGCAACCACGGCGCGATCATCCGGCAGGTGCCGGGAGATGGCGCGGAAGCCATAGGCCAGGCCATCGCGTTTGCCGGTGCCGGGAATGCGCACGAAGTCGAGCTTCACTCGGGATGGCGGGTTCATCCGGTTCCACAGGCTTTTGACCAGCAGCTCATCGGACATTTCCACGATGGAGCAGACCACAGTGGTCGGCAGGCCGCAGTCGATGGCTTCGCGGATCACCGAGCTGTAGACCTGCGCGGTGGTCAGGGCGTCGATGCGGAAACTGGTGACCATCAGGAACACGTGGGACGGGTCAGCCGCTTTACCCAGCTTGCGCACTTTGCGCCGCAGGTGCGGGTAGACGATGTACAGAAAAATCATGCCGCGCACAAAGTGCGTGGCACCCATCGAATAGCGCCAGATACCCACGGCGCCAATCAGGAAAATGAAGTCCTTCGACTCGGAGTCGAACGTGGACACGGGCAACGCCATGGCGAGGCCCATCAGTAAACTCAGGTAGAACAGCCAACCGGCGGCCTGGAGTAGGCCGTGTTTTAGCCTGTGCATAATCGGAATCCTAAAGTCAGTTGCAAGCCCCAAGCTTCAAGCCCCAAGCGAGGAGCTTTGAACTTGCGGCTTGGAGCTTGAAGCTTGCGGCTGCCTTACCAGCAGATACCTTCGGCCCGGCTATTGGTGCTGGTGGCCTTGGACATGAAGCCAACCAGGTCAATTACCTGCTTGCCGTGTGGAACGTCCTGCACCAGAGCGCGGAACTTCTCGTCGCGGTTGCCGAGGATGATCACGTCGGAGTTGTTGATCACTGCATCGAAGTCGGCGTTGAGCAACGACGAGACGTGAGGGATCTTCGACTCGATGTAGTCCTTGTTGGCACCGTGAACGCGGGCGTACTCGACGTTGCTGTCGTAGATGCTCAGGTCATAGCCTTTGCCGATCAGCATTTCCGCCAGGTCGACCAGCGGGCTTTCGCGCAGGTCGTCGGTGCCGGCCTTGAAGCTCAAGCCCAGCAGGGCGACTTTGCGTTTGTCGTGGCTGGAAACGATGTCGAAAGCGTTCTGCACCTGGGATTCGTTGCTGCGCATCAGCGAGTTGAGCAACGGCGCTTCCACGTCCAGGGAACCGGCGCGGTAGGTCAGGGCACGCACGTCCTTTGGCAGGCACGAGCCGCCGAAGGCAAAGCCCGGGCGCATGTAGTACTGGGACAGGTTGAGGGTCTTGTCCTGGCAGACCACGTCCATCACTTCGCGACCGTCGACGCCGACCGCCTTGGCGATGTTGCCGATTTCGTTGGCGAAAGTGACCTTGGTGGCATGCCACACGTTGCAGGTGTACTTGATCATCTCGGCGACCGCGATGTCCTTGCGGATGATCGGTGCGTCGAGCTCTTCGTACAGCGACTGCAGAACGTCGCCGGACGCTTTGTCGAACTCGCCGATGACGGTCATTGGCGGCTGGTCATAGTCGGCGATGGCGGTGCTTTCGCGCAGGAACTCCGGGTTCACGGCCACGCCGAAATCAACACCGGCCTTCTTGCCGGAGCAGTCTTCGAGAATCGGGATGACCACGTTGGCCACGGTACCCGGCAGCACGGTGCTGCGCACGACGATGGTGTGGCGGGTAGATTTGTCACGCAGGACAAAACCGATTTCGCGGCACACCGCCTCGATGTAGTTCAGCTCCAGATCGCCGTTCTTTTTGCTCGGCGTGCCCACGCAGATCATCGACAGATCGGTGTCGCGAATCGCCTCGGCGAAGTTGGTGGTACCGCGCAGACGACCGGTCTGGATACCCTGGGCCAGAAGTTCGCCCAGGCCCGGTTCAACAATCGGCGATTTGCCGGCATTGATCATATCGATCTTGTCTTTGGCCACATCGACGCCGACGACGTCATGACCCCGTGCAGACAGGCAACCGGCACATACTGCGCCGACGTAACCCAAACCAAAAATGCTGATGCGCATCGCAATTACCTCTGTATTGATCAAGCCAATTAGATGGCCGGAGTTAATGGTGTTCAGCGGTGATAGTGCACTCGAAAGTGCGCCTTACAGGCGCAACGATGCCGTGTGCTGGCATATAAGTTACGAGTGTCTAAATAAATGCACTCAAGGTGTGCGCAACTAGGCCTTGTTATTATGATTTGCCCTGTTATGCAGCCGATCCTCCTTTCAGGGGATGCAGGTGCAAAAAGGTGCTGCACGCTTGATCTCAGGCCGAAAGCCCGTGGATCAAGCGGTTGGGTGCTCGGGTGAGCACGTTTATAGGGGCGCTGCCGTGGCCTTGTAGGGGATAGTCATACCGCGTTATCTCCTGTCCGCTTGCTGTTGTCCAAATCAGTGATTAGTCAGCGCAAGTTAGTATTACAACTTCGCTGCAAGAATCGCTTATCTGCGTAAGTTATCTCGTACACGCTCGGCGAGAATCGTTACGGGTGGTATGAGCGGCGCGTTTGGACATAGTTCCAGTCCGCTCATCGTGAAATCTGAAATTTTTTGAAATATTGAGAAAGATGGCACTGCCCTCAAACTGATAGCACTTGCCGTTTCGCCCTTTATATATAGGCGAATAATTGGAGCGGATAGTTTTTTGCCACTACTGTTAAAAAAAGTCAGTGCCACTACGCAAAAAAAAGATCGAAGTCGAGTGAAACTAAAGTTAGGAAATCGAGTGGTGATTTTTTGGCGCCATAAATATGGCGAAAAGGCGGGGAAGGTTGAAGTGAATCAAGGGTCGGCGCACGAGAGTTGTGGAGGTCGTGCGCCGACTGGATGCATCACTCTGGTGCGTGATCGCGCAGGAACACCAAATTGTCCGGCTTGGACTGCTCGGCGCTGTAACGATAGCCCTGAATGTCGAATTGCTTGAGGGCAGCCGGATCGTTGATGCGTTCTTCGATGACGAAGCGACTCATCAGGCCGCGGGCCTTTTTCGCGTAGAAACTGATGATCTTGTACTGGCCGTTCTTCAGGTCCTTGAACTCGGTATTGATGATGCGTGCGTTCAGGGCGCTGCGTTTGACCGCCGAGAAATACTCGTTGGAGGCCAGGTTGAGCAGTACGTCATCGCCTTGATCGACCAGGGCTTCGTTCAGCCATTCGCTGATGCGTGTGCCCCAGAACGCATACAAGTCCTTGCCCCGGGCGTTGGTCAGCCTGGTGCCCATTTCCAGGCGGTAGGGTTGCATCAAGTCCAGCGGGCGCAGCAGTCCGTACAGGCCGGACAACATGCGCAGATGCTGCTGGGCATAGTCGAAATCGGCCTCGTTGAAGGTTTGTGCATTCAGGCCGGTGTACACGTCGCCCTTGAAGGCCAGCAGTGCCTGCTTGGCGTTTTCCGGGGTGAACGCGGGCGTCCAGCTGCCGAAACGAGCGGCGTTGAGCCCGCCGATCTTGTCGGAGACGTGCATCAATTCGCTGATTTGCGCCGGCGTCAGCTCGCGCAATTGCAGGATCAGTTCCTGGGAGTGGTCGAGGTACTGCGGCTGGGTGAAGCGCTGGGTCGCCGGCGGTGTTTCATAGTCGAGGGTCTTGGCGGGTGAAATCACCATCAGCATGAAGTCGTCTCCTTTAATCGTGGCGGCGATTCTAGGGGGTTGTCGTCGTTGACTCCAGCTATGGCATCCATAGGTGATGGCCGGTGGTCATGCGCTGAACCTGTGGGAGCGGGCTTGCTCGCGAATGCGGTATGACATTCACCAAAAATGTCGACTGATACACCGCTTTCGCGAGCAAGCCCGCTCCCACAGTGGTTCTGTGTTGCTGCGGGAGTTGTGTCTGGATCAGCTATAGTGCCGCGCGGGTTTTGTTATGGAGACATCCCATTGCGTATTGTTTTGCTCATCTCGGCCTGGCTACTGAGCGTCGCTGCCATCGCGGCACCGGGCGATGTGGCGACGCTTGATCGCAGTACCTGGCCAGAAAAACTCGGCAACCCGACGCTGTTCGACGTGGCGTCGAGGGCTGAGATCCTGATGTTTTCCAGTGTCCTGCTGGCCAGCGAGTCGCTGGATGAACCGGCCCTGGCCCAGCGCCTGGGCCTGCGCACGATCAATCTGGAATCGGTCAACCGGGTTCGCCAGCGCATGTGGCAACGGCTGCTGGCCAGTTACAACTTTGCCCAACAGAGTTGCGACCAGGATGCCTCCTTCTGTTTTCTGGTCGAAGACATGCCCACCCTGCGCGAACAGGCCGCCAGGTTCCAGGTCGGTGCAGACAGCTACTACATCAAGTGGGCCGAGCCGAGCCGTGTGTTTCACACCCAGTACCTGGACGAGCAGTTGCGCAAGGCCGCGCTGTTCCCGCAAACCAGCAGCGAAGTCGATCGTTTTGGCGACTATGAGCGCACTGGCGACGAGATGCATGACCGGCTGTTTCTGCTGAGCTTCGACAGTGCTGCCAACGCCGTGCCGGATAACACCGCCTGGGTCACCGAGTACCTGCGCAAGTCGAACATGAGCGGGACGTTCTTCGTCCTCGGCAAGGACATCCAGGCCCGATTGGCCGAGCATTCGGTGAGTGACCTGCAAGCGACCTACTCAACCCAGTGCATCGGCGTACAAGGCTGGGAGTTCCGCTCCCACAGCCACTGGCAGGACTGGCAAGACTCGGTGCGCCGCAGTGCCGAACTGGTCAAAAGCAAACTGCCGGAGAACTATGTGCCGCTGTTCCGTCCGCCTGATGGCCAGCGCCGTTCCGATGCCGAAGTCTTCTTCAAGACTCAGGGTTTGCAGGTAGCGCTGTGGGACATCGACGCCCAGGACGGCGCCGGCAAACTCAAGGGCAACCCGAGTGCGCAACGGGTGCTGACCTTGATGCTGCTGTGGCGGCACGGGGTGATCAATTTCAATGTGAAACAGGATGGGGTGAAAACGGCGTTGCCGTGGCTGGTCACGCAAACGGCGCCGGTCGGGATTGGCTGGGAAGATTGCCAGGATGCGTTTCGCTGAAAACGACGAAAGCCCGTAAACACTGGACTCGGGGCGATTTTTGGCGGGAATTCGATGCAGGTTGACTTCCGACTGTAAACGGGTGATGGCAGTCCGCCAAGTGCTATTGGTCATTCTGAAAAATAAACTTCAAAAAAGCGTCAAAGTACTTTTTTCTGTCACACGTTTTGGAGTATTACGAAGACAGACCGCCGAAACCTGCAACACAGGTGGCGTCTCCCAAGACCCAGCTATGCAGGCAGAACACTTGAGTCCCCGCAGGTGTATTCGGCAGTCACTTCGAGGCGCAGCACCGTCAAGGTATTGCGTCGACTGGCTCCCACAAAGGTGACCGAGTATGGATGATCACGGACGTAGCTCTTCTTCCAACCAGCCAATCCTTTATGTACTCGATACCAACGTATTGATTCACGATCCAAACGCGCTGCTTAACTTCGAAGAACACCACGTCGCGATCCCGATGACCGTGCTTGAGGAGCTCGACAAGCTCAAGAGCGGGCATCACAGCGTTGCTGCCGAATGCCGCCAGGCCATCCGCCTGATCGACAAGACCCTGGGCGATGCCTCACCCGAGGACGTCGAGCAGGGTGTGCCAATCCAGCGTGGCAAAAGCGGACCCAAGGGTTTGCTGTCAATTCTGATGAGCAAGCATGCCGAGCCGAACCTGATTCTGCCCGAGCACCTGAATGACAACAAAATCATCAACCAACTGATCGATCTGCACGCGCGCGACCCGAAGAAGCCCGTGGTGCTGGTCACCAAAGACATCAACATGCGCCTCAAGGCGCGCGCCTGCGGGATCGCAGCCGAGGATTACAGTACCGACCAACTGGTTGACGACGTATCGCTGCTGCCCAACGGTTATCACAACATGACCGGCTCCTTCTGGGATCGTGTGAGGAATGTCGAAACCCGTCAGGACCATGGCCGCACCTGGCACCAGGTGCAGTTGATCGACAACCTGCCGGCGGTGCACATCAACGAGTTCATCATTGATGAACAGGGCTTTGTCGGCTGGATCAAGGAGATCGAAGAGGACCGGTTGCTGATCCTCGACCTGCACCAGGAACCGCTGTTGCACCAGGAAGCCTGGGGCCTGAAGCCGCGTGATATCTATCAGAGCCTGGCGTTATACGCCTTGCTCGACCCGGATATCCACCTGGTCAACCTGTCGGGTGCCGCAGGCTCGGGTAAAACCATTCTGGCGCTGGCCGCTGCGATCGAGCAGACCATGGTCAGCAAGCGTTATCGCCGCATCATCGCCACCCGTAGCGTGCAGGGCCTGGACCAGGAAATCGGCTTCCTGCCCGGCACCGAGGCGGAAAAAATGGAGCCGTGGCTGGGCGCCATCACTGACAACCTCGAAGCCTTGCACATGGATGACGAAAGCACCCATGGCAGCGTCGACTACATCCTCAGCAAAGTGCCGTTACAGTTCAAATCCCTCAACTACATCCGGGGTCGCAGCTTCCAGCAGAGCCTGATTTTGATCGACGAATGCCAGAACCTCACGCCGCACCAGATGAAAACCATCATCACCCGTGCCGGCGCCGGTTCCAAAGTGGTGTGCCTGGGCAACCTGGCACAGATCGACACCCCTTACCTGTCCGCGACCAGCTCCGGGCTGACCTACCTCACTGAACGCTTCAAGGACTTCCCGAACGGGGTGCACATCACCCTGCAAGGGGTACCACGTTCGATCCTGGCCGAATACGCCGAATCGCATCTGTAACTGTCCACCGAAACCGGGCGGCCCAACAGTCGCCCGGTTTTTTGTGGAAGTATGAAAAACCTGTGGGAGCGGGCTTGCTCACGATGGTGTCAACACAGCAACTCTATTATCCAAGACAACCTCGTCATTCATTTAATATGCGAGTTGCCTCTGAAGAGAAATCATCGCGATACCTAAAATATAGAAGTGCCCCGAAGAATACGGCGATACCTCCAGAAAGAATAAAAACACCGCCGATTGAAATAAGTGTCGATAGCCATGCACCAAAAATCGGCCCTGCGATCATAAACAATAATGTTAAGCTGCGTGCGGACGCTGACACTGTCCCTAGATTAGATAAAGGGCAGTATTTCTGCAAGGTTACGCCAAATCCTAAAGATGTAAGCCCATAGTCGAAGCCTGCGATGAAGAAGATAAATATCAAAGTAGCAAGTATCGATACATGTTCTATCATTGGAAGTAGTCCCGCAGTTGCTACCATTAAACCAAATATTAGTAGAGAGGAAGTTGAGCATAGAGAAATTTTACTGGGGTAAACTAATTTGAAGATCAGGCCGGCTAAAATTCCTCCTAGTGCCGTAGAACTAACGATTACTCCAAATACATACGCTTCAAATCCAATGTTTTTCAAGAATATGCTTAGTAACGAGTCGTAGCACCCTAATACGGCAGATTGAATTAATGCACAGATGAAAAATAATTGAGTGGAAGGGCCGCTCCGTAACAGCACCTTCAATGCTTCAAAACTTCCAAATGATCGTTTTTCGGGGTTGTGTATTTTTTTCTCGCGACAATTTAAAGAAAGCAAGGCTACACAGAATATACCGAGTAGTGAAAAAGAAGCGGAGATTAAAAAGCCGTATGCTTTGTCTGCCATGGTCGCAATGATACCTGCTGCGAGAGGTGAGCAGACTTTAATGCACTGATCCATTATTGTTATCAGTGAAATGTTGTTGACGAGATCTTTGTTTGTCAAAAGCTTTCTGGTTAAAATTATTTCTGCTGCTCCGGAGCCTAGATTTGATATTCCTTTGAGGCAGACAAACACCAGGAAGAAAGCTTCAGAGGTTGCTCCAAACAATAGACAGGCAACGATAAAACGGATTAAAAAACTGATGGTTAAGAATTTTAAAGGGCTCGTGTGATCAGCCAGTGTGCCGAAGAATGGCCCTAATAGTAGTGATGGAAGTCCATATAATGCTGCTGCATACCCCAGTATTTGTGGAGATGCATCGAATCCAAATGTAAGCGCCGTAAAAATCAGAACGAAGTCTACCCAAAGTGTTACTGAGCTACTAAATCGTATGCCACATAAGTAGCCATATCCCTTTACATGTGGGGGCTTCACTGTTCTGTCCACTTGATGCGATACATTGATTGATCTACTACGAACATAGATATTTTGTTTTTCAAACAAAAAAGCTCTGCGCGACGTAAGAGCCGCGCCTCAGGGCAGCAATCAGGCGTAATGATGCAGACCCAATACCGATGAGTGTGATTCTGTAAAGCCTGGGGTGTTTACAGAGGTTGCGAAAAATAGCCCTTGAGGGTTTCTGTAAGAATTGATTGAGCCTTCAATACCTCTTGGGTCGGCTCAGGCTGTGAGCTGCTAAACTTTTTTCGTGTCCAGCTGAAAAAGAGGGGGCCATCAATAATACATTCATTGTGTTCCGCCAAATATAACTTGGTCACGGAGGCATACCTGGGAAAAACATGAAAATGCAGTTCAAGATTGAGCTCGGAAATACGCATTATGTATATTCTCTCAGGAGAAAATAGAGTATTTAAGGCTCGCTCCGTAAATGCTAAACCTCTCATCAGCTCTGCACTTTCCGCCGAGCTTAGATCTGCGAGCTTTGAAGTGCGCCGCTTAAGAGAAATAATCATGTAGCCAGGGATGTCACAGTCCCGGCAATGAGAGATTACGATGTGTTTTCCAGAATAAATTGTCCGCGCTGACATGACTGGCCTCCCATGTACTAACCATGGTTAACGTGTAGGGTCTGTCCCGTTGAGCTCCTGCCGGAGGTCAGTAGGAAAGTGAGCGTGTTCATGATTTTTTCAGGAAATCCTGGCTGGTGACTGCCGGAAACTGCACCTGGATCAATGGCGCAGACCGGGATGTTGGATTTACTGAATTCGCGTGTCAAAGACCTTATGTGATACCTCTGTACTGAAGTTTGTAGAGTTGTTGGCTTTGTTGGTCAGTTTTTCTTGAATGAGCAATACGGTCAATCATTCGGTTGTAGGAAACTTCACAGCAGGTAATGGGAGCGGACTTACGGAAAAATCTTACGTCGAAATTTACTTTAAAGTAATCAGTAAATTATCAACTGGTGCGCAAATTAAAATTGTTCGGTGATGTCAAAAAAGCGAATTTCCAGTAGGGTTTTGTTACATTTCTTTCTGTTGGTTGGCATAACTTTTATTGGTGTTTTTAAAATTTAATAAGGAATCGCATCTGTAACTGTCCACCGAAACCGGGCGGCCCAACAGTCGCCCGGTTTTTTGTGGAAGTATGAAAAACCTGTGGGAGCGGGCTTGCTCGCGAAAGCGGAGGATCAGTCACCCATGCATCGACTGACCTGCCACTTTCGCGAGCAAGCCCGCTCCCACATTGGTTTGTGGTGGGCCGACAATCGTGCGTGCGGAAATCTGACCCACAGGTTTACAATCGATGCTCCTGATCAGGAGTAAATCCGTGCTGACTCATCTCGATTCCCAAGGTCGCGCCAACATGGTCGACGTCACCGAAAAAGCCGTGACGTTCCGTGAGGCGACGGCCCAAGCGCTGGTGCGCATGCTGCCCGAAACCCTGCAGATGATCGTCAGCGGCGGCCACCCCAAGGGGGATGTGTTTGCCGTGGCGCGCATTGCCGGCATCCAGGCCGCAAAGAAAACCAGCGATCTGATTCCCCTGTGCCATCCGCTGATGCTGACCGGTGTCAAGGTCGAGCTCAGTGCCGAAGGCGACGATTCAGTGCGCATCGTGGCGCGCTGCAAGCTGTCCGGACAGACCGGCGTCGAGATGGAGGCCCTGACCGCCGCCAGTGTCGCCGCGCTGACAATCTACGACATGTGCAAGGCCGTGGACCGCGGCATGACCATCGAAAGCGTGCGTCTGCTGGAGAAGGTTGGCGGCAAGAGCGGACATTTCCAGGCGGAGCAGCCATGAACGTGACCGTGAAGTTTTTCGCCCGTTATCGTGAAGCGCTGGGGCTGGACTCGGTGAAGGTTGAAGGCAACTTCGCCACCGTCGACGACGTCCGCGCGCTGTTGGCCCAGCGTGACGGTGCCGAGGTGTTGAGCGAGCAAAACCTGATGTGCGCCCGCAACGAAGACTTGTGCCAGCTCGACGAGCCGGTCAGCGAGGGCGATGAAGTGGCGTTCTTTCCGACTGTGACCGGAGGCTGAGCCATGGCCATTCGCGTGCAGTCCACAGCGTTCGATCCGGGTGCTGAAGTCAACGCCATGCACGACGCCAATGTCGGCGTGGGTGCAGTGGTGAGTTTTGTCGGTTACGTGCGCGATTTCAATGACGGCCTGGATGTCGCCGGGATGTTCCTTGAACATTATCCGGGCATGACCGAAAAGGCCCTCGGCAAGATCGCCATCGAGGCTGAACAGCGCTGGCCGTTGCTCAAGCTGAAAGTGTTGCACCGTATTGGCGCTCTGGAACCGGGCGAGCCGATTGTCTTCGTCGGCGCGGCAAGTGCCCATCGTCAGGCGGCATTCGACGCCTGTGCCTTTGTCATGGATTACCTGAAAACCCGCGCACCGTTCTGGAAGAAGGAAAACACCAGCGACGGGCCGCGTTGGGTCGAGGGGCGTGACAGTGATCATGCGGCGGCGGATCGCTGGAAGCAGTAACTCCTGCGGCGTTCTCAAGCCAGCCTTCGCGAGCAAGCCCGCTCCCACAGAGTTCTGTGTCGTACACAAAATCTGTGGGAGCGGGCTTGCTCGCGAAGGGGCCATCTGACTCACCCAATACCTTGCAGAACCACCACCCGACCATCGGCCGGCACGGGCAGCATTTGCCTGATTGACGATCAATACATAAAAGTCCAAGATGGAATTATAAGTACAAAAAAGGTTTCCACCCGTTTCAGCTTTTTCTTCTGTCTTGCCAAACCAACAACAACCGCGAGAAAACGAACATGAAGAAGTTCCCCCTCATCACCGGTCTGGCCTTGAGCCTGTTGGCGTGCAGTTCTGTGTTCGCCGCCGAGAAAACCCTGCGCATTGGCATTGAAGCCGCGTATCCACCGTTCGCTTCTAAAACCGATAAAGGCGAGATCGTCGGTTTCGACTACGACATCGGTAACGCGCTGTGCGCGCAGATGAAGGCCAAGTGTGTGTGGGTCGAAGGCGAGTTCGACGGTCTGATTCCTTCCCTGAAAGTGAAGAAAATCGACATGGCGCTGTCGTCCATGACCATCAATGAAGACCGCAAGAAGTCGGTGGACTTCACCCACAAGTACTATTTCACTTCGTCGCGCCTGGTGATGAAGGATGGCGCGGTGGTGGATGACCAGTACGCCAGCCTCAAGGGCAAGACCGTTGGCGTGCAGCGGGCCACCACCACCGACCGTTACGCCACCGAGGTGTTCGAGCCCAGGGGCATCAACGTCAAGCGCTACAGCAACAACGAAGAAATCTACATGGATCTGGCAGCCGGTCGCCTTGATGCGATTTTTGCCGACACCATTCCACTCAATGACTTCCTGTCGATGCCGCGTGGCCAGGGTTACGCCTTTGTCGGGCCGGAGCTGAAAGATCCGAAGTATGTGGGCGAGGGTGCCGGGATTGCCGTGCGCAAGGGCAACACTGAACTGGTCAGCGAGTTGAACACGGCCATTGATGGCATTCGTGCCAGTGGTGAGTACCAGAAGATTTCCGAGAAGTACTTCAAGTCGGATATCTACGGCGACTGATAGTCCGCTTTCGCGAGCAAGCCCGCTCCCACATTTGATCTCCATAAGTCGAAGATCCAGTGTGGGAGCGGGCTTGCTCGCGAAGAGGCCAGATCAGACAGCACAAGCCTCAGGGCCTAGCCCTTCAATTCCTTCAAATGCTTGTACACCGTCGCCCGCCCCATGTTCAGTACATTGGCTACATAGTTCGACGCACTTTTGCCCTTGAATGCGCCTTCGGCGTGCAACGCCAGCACCAGCTCACGCTTGTGGTCGCGGGTCAGTAGATTCAGGCTCAACTGACGTTCGCGCAGCCAGGCGTGGAGGAAGGTGTTGATCCGTTCCTGCCAGTCATCGCGAAACAGTGAGTCCGGTTGCGGGATCAGCTTGGTCGGCGAAAGGAACAGATCCAGAGCGGCCTTGGCATTCTCGAACAGCGAAATATTCAGGTTGATGCACAGCACCGCCAGCGGATGACCTTCGCTGTCGCGTAGCACCGTGCTGAGGCTGCGAATCTTCTGACCATCCCAGTTGAGCTTTTCGTACGGTCCGATGTTTCGTTCGCTGACATCGTCGCTGAGCATGTCTTCCAGCGCCGAGTCGTCGCCGATTTCCCGCTTGGACAGGTTGTTGGCGATGTAGTCGACCTTTTGCGTGCGCAGGTCGTGCAGCACCACTTCGGCGTGGGGAAAGAACAGCGTGGCGATGGCATCGGCGATCGCCCGGTAGTTATCCAGCGACGTGGTGTCCGGGGCGGAGTCTTTTTCGGGGGCGTTCATACAGTGGAACTCCAGGCAGCGTCAACGCCCCATCAAAGGGGCGCTGAAAGTGTGCCGTAATCGTGGGGGCACGTCACCTGAGGATCAGGATCAGCCGAGGCGGGCGGGGGAGAGCATTTCGGCACTCAGGCCGAAGCGGCCGAGCGACTCGGGCAACGCTGCACCACGTACCAGTGCCGCGCTGGCCTGGCCCATGGCGGGCGAGGTCTGGATGCCATAACCGCCTTGTGCCGCGACCCAGAACAGCCCCGGCACCTGAGGATCGAAGCCGGACAGCAAGTCGCCGTCGCTGACGAAGCTGCGCAGGCCGGCCCAGGTCCGGGTCGGGCGGCGAATGCTCAGGGTAGTGGCTTCTTCGATCTGGTAGATGCCCATGGCAATGTCCAGTTCTTCGGGCTGCACGTCGTGAGGTTCCACCGGGTCGGCGTTGGCCGGCGAGCCGAGGAACATCCCGGCGTCGGGTTTCATATAGAAGGATTCGTCGAGGCTGACCAGCATCGGCCAATGGTGGATGTCCACGCCTTCGGGGCCGGCGAAGATGAACGCGGCACGGCGTTTTGGTTGCAGGCCCAGTGGCTTCGCGCCGGCCAGTTCGCCGATCTTGTCGGCCCAGGCGCCGGCGGCGTTGATGATGATCGGTGCGCTGAACGTCTGGCTGCTGGTCTGGACGTGCCATGTACCTTGGTCATCGCAGCTCAGGCTGACCACTTCGCTGTCGGTATGCACTTCGCCCTGATTGCGGCGGATACCGCGCAAATAGCCTTGGTGCAGGGCATCGGTGTCGATGTCGCTGGCGGTCGGATCGTAGATCGCGCCGTGGACTTTTTCCCGGCGCAGGATCGGCACCCGCTTGCAGGCCTCGTCGGTGCTGAGCAATTGCATCTCCGGCACCGTGGTTTTGGCGCTCTGGTATTGCCTGTTCAGTTCGTCCGGGTCACCGGTGAAGTCCACAGTCATTTCGCCGCGCGGGGTCAGTAGCGGGTGTTCGCAGAAGCCGCTGGGGGGGTTGTCGAAAAAGTCCCGGCTGGCCAGGGTCAACGCCCGCACTTGCGGGGTGCCATAGGCTGCGGTGTACAGCGCGGCCGAACGACCGGTGGAGTGATAGGCCGGATGGGATTCGCGTTCGAGCACGATCACGCGGCCATGCTGCGACAGCCAGAAACCGGTGGAAGCGCCGGCAATCCCGCCGCCGATGATGATGAAATCTGCCTGGCTCATGAACGTCTCCTGTGAGGCGCGATGCTGAAATTGTAGTGATCCCCTGTGGGAGCGGGCTTGCTCGCGAAAGCAGTGTGACAGTCAACATCTCAGGTGAATGTCAGACCCTATTCGCGAGCAAGCCCGCTCCCACAGGTTTCGCGGTATTAGTACTTGAGGTGGTAGATGGCATTGGCTAGCGCAATGTCTTCCAGGCCCAGGCCGATGGAGCGGAAAAACACGTGGCGATCGTAATCCGGGCGCTGGACTTTATCGCTGAGCAGGTCCGGCAGGTCGCCGACAATCGCGCTCCTGTCCCAACCGTGCTGCTCGGCGGCGATCAGCATTTCACCGGCCGAGCCCGGGGTGGTCAGGCGATAGTCGCAGAACACCTGCATGTCGTTGAGGCACTGCGGCGGCACTTCGTGAGCACGCGGTGCGTTGGTGCTGATGGAGGTGATCAGCGCCGGTTTGCGCAAGCTCGACGGATCGATCACCGGACCGGCGGATGAGGTGCAGAGCATGATCACGTCGGCGTCCTGCACGGCAGCTTCGCGACTCTCGACGATGTTCAGGCGTGGCTCGATGTTTTTCAGCAGGCTCACGGTCTCGGCATCTTCGCTCAGGCTCGGCGCGTACAGGTTGATGCTCTGCCAGTCGCGCAGGCCTTTCACGTAATGCAGGTGCGCCTGGGCAACTTTACCGCTGCCGATGATCGCCAGGCGATTGGCGGCAAGCGGCGCGAGGGCATCGACCGCCACGGCGGTGGTCGCGGCGGTGCGTGCGGTGGTCAGTTCACCCGCGTCGCACAGCAACAGTGGCTGGCCGCTCTGCATCGACATCAGCACAGTCCACGCGGTCACCAAAGGTCCCTGCTCACGGACGATGTACGGCGAAGTCTTGATGCCGTACACGCCGTCTTCGGCCAACACACCCAGGTAGTTGATGAAGTCGCCGGCGCCCTGGGGAAATTCCACCAGTTGTTGTGCCGGTTGCACGGCTTGCCCGGCCGCCAGGTCACGGAACATTTTGCGCAGGATCTGCGGCACGTCGACCTGCGCCAGCAACTCGCGAGCCTGGTGTTGGTTGATCACTTGGGGCGTATTGGACATGGTCGGCTCCGGGACTGAAGGTAAACTAATTTGTCCATTATGGACTTTTAGTTGTATCTAACAATATCCGGACGAAAAAAAAGCGCAGTCCGTTTCCGGCTGCGCTTGTCTTTTCAGCGTCGTTTAGTGCGGACGCTTGCGCTCCACCGCCCGCAACAGATGCGTCGGTGGTGTTTCACAGCTGATCTTGCGCCCCAGTTTTTCTTCGATGGACGGTAGCTGGTAGGAGTCGTCTTCACCGGCAAAGCTGATGGACACACCGTCGGCGCCAGCACGACCGGTACGCCCGATGCGGTGCACGTAGTCGTCCGGCACTTCCGGCAGGGTGAAGTTGATCACGTGGCTGATGCCGTCGATGTGGATGCCGCGACCGGCCACGTCGGTAGCGACCAATACGCGGATCTTGCCTTCGCGGAAACCTTCCAGTGTCTTGATGCGCTTGTGCTGCGGCACGTCGCCGGACAATTGCGCGGCGTTGATGCCATCACGCACCAGGCGTTCTTCGATGCGTCGCACTTCATCCTTGCGGTTGGCGAAGACGATGACCCGCTCCCAACCATTGTCGTTGACCAGGTTGTAGAGCAGTTTGTATTTGTCGGCACCGGCCACCGCGTAGATGTGCTGTTCGACGTTTTCGTTGGCCACGTTCTGCGACTCGATCTCGACGATCGACGGGTCGGTGGTCCATTGCTTGGCCAGGTTCATCACGTCTTCGGTGAAGGTCGCGGAGAACAGCAGCGTCTGACGCTCGGCCTTCGGCGGCGTCTGGCGAATGATCTGGCGCACTTGCGGGATGAAGCCCATGTCGAGCATGCGGTCGGCTTCGTCCAGCACCATCACTTCGACCATGTCCAAATGCACGTCGCCGCGCTGGTTGAAGTCCAGCAGGCGGCCCGGTGTGGCTACGAGGATGTCGCAGTGGCGGGCTTCGAGGTGCTTGAGTTGCTTGTCGAAGTCCATGCCGCCGACGAACGTCATGACGTTGAGGCCGGTGTACTTGGTCAGGTCGGCGGCGTCCTTGGCGATCTGCACCACCAGTTCGCGGGTCGGCGCGATGATCAGCGCCCGTGGCTCACCCATGTAGCGCTCTTTCGGCGGCGGGGTTTGCAGCAATTGGGTGATGATCGAGATCAGGAATGCGGCGGTCTTGCCGGTACCGGTCTGGGCGCGGCCGATGGCGTCTTTGCCCGCGAGGGTGAAGCCCAGCACCTGGGCCTGGATCGGCGTGCAATACGGGAAGCCCAGGTCCTGGATGGCGTGCATCAGTTCAGGGGCGAGTTTGAAATCGTGGAAGCGGGTTTTGCCTTCCTGGGGTTCGACGACGAAGTCTTCGAGTTTCCATGGGATGACCGGCGCCTTGGGCTTGGGTTCGCGGCGCGGTTTGGCGGGTTTCGGCGTTTCGCTGTGTGGCTGTTCCGGGGCTGTTACTTCCGCAGGCTGGGCAGCTTTTGCGGTCTTCGGCTCATGCTTGGGTGCAGCAGCGGGGGCGGCCCGTTCAGGCTGATTACCGTCGGTGCGGTGGCTGGGAGCGTGAGACGCAGCGCTGGGAACTGGCGCGAGTTGCTCAGTCTCGCTTTTACCGAACATTTTCTTGAGTGCTTTGAGCACGGTCATCTCATCAATTGGTTAAGGAATGTACGCCGGCCAGTGTAATGCAAGAATCGGGCGCGGCGTAGTGGGATGGATCAAAGGGCGCTTTTAAACAGGAATGCTTAACGCAAGCGCTCGGCGAGCCAGGTGCCGATGTCGCGAATTTCCTCGGGTAACACTTCATGGCCCATTGGGTATTCCTGCCATGTCACGGTGACACCACGCTGTTTCAAATGCTCGTAGGCGCTGCGTCCCATCGAGTTTTGCACCACGTCGTCGTATTGGCCGTGCATCGACAGTACCGGAATGCGCTGCTGGCTGGCGGACAGTTCCAGTTCATTGCTGAAGGTTGGTGCATAAGTAGAAAGGGCAACTACGCCACCCAGTGGTCCCTGCCATTTCAGAAATGCGGTGTGGAACACCACGGCACCACCTTGGGAAAAACCGGCCAGGAAAATCCGCGAGGCGTCTATTCCGCTGGCCTTCTGTGATTCGATTAGTTCGATGATCCAGTTGGCAGACTCTTCCAATTGCTCGCGGTTGATCGCGCGCGCGGGGCTCATGGCCAATATGTCGTACCAGCTCGGCATCTCGTAACCGCCATTGATGGTCACGGCGCGGCTCGGTGCCTGGGGCAAAACGAAGCGGGTGCTCAGCAGGCTTTCCTGTAGCGCTTCGGCCACCGGCAAGAAGTCATAGCGGTCGGCGCCCAGGCCATGCAGCCAGATGACGCAGGCGTCTGCGGTCTTGACGGGTTCAAGAATCAAGGGGTTGGTCATGGCTGCTCCAATGTTGTGCGCGCGCGCTCATTAAGTGCGAGATCCAAGTGCGCGTCTGGTTGATCCGTTAAGAAGATGTCGCAAGGGTACAAGTTTTGCTATTGACCTGCTGCTGAACCGCTTTAGTAGGCGGTGTGGTACGAGCTTTGCTATGGGGAAACGGTGCAACCCATCTCGCGCCCGGCGGTAACACTATCAGTGTACTGCCGACTGTGGGATAGCAATGAATCCGGTGATGGATGTTCGCCAATGGCCGCTACGGGGCTTCGCGAACGTGAAAGGGCTACCGCCCGTTCGGCCGACTGGTGAGAGTGAGTTTTCCATGACGTGGATTTTCTCCTACTAGACTCAAAGCTAACGTCTTACGTCGGTTGACCCCAAAACAAGCCAACACGGGTCAACTACGCCTCAAAAGGGTGCGACAGGACTCACGCTCCGACACAACAAGAGCAAAACTGGAGGTTTGAATGAAGATGTTGAAATCCACCCTGGCTATCGTGACTGCAGCCGCGGTACTCGGTGTCAGCGGGTTTGCCCAGGCGGGCGCAACCCTGGATGCAGTGATGAAGAAAGGTTTCGTGCAGTGTGGCGTCAGCGATGGCCTGCCAGGCTTCTCGGTTCCGGATTCCACCGGCAAAATCGTAGGTATCGATGCTGACTACTGCCGTGCAGTAGCGGCTGCTGTCTTCGGCGACGCGACCAAGGTCAAGTTCAGCCAGTTGAACGCCAAGGAGCGCTTCACCGCGCTGCAATCCGGCGAAATCGACATTCTGTCGCGCAACACCACCATGACCAGCTCCCGTGATGCGGGCATGGGCCTGAAATTTCCTGGTTTCATCACTTATTACGACGGCATCGGCTTCCTGGTAAACAACAAGCTGGGCGTGAAAAGCGCTAAAGAGCTGGACGGCGCGACCATCTGCATCCAGGCCGGTACCACCACCGAACTGAACGTTTCCGACTACTTCCGCGGCAACGGCCTGAAATACACCCCGATCACGTTCGACACCTCCGACGAGAGCGCCAAGTCGCTGGAATCCGGTCGTTGCGACGTACTGACCTCCGACAAGTCCCAGCTGTTCGCCCAGCGCAGCAAGCTGGCTTCGCCGAAGGACTACGTGGTTCTGCCGGAAACCATTTCCAAGGAGCCCCTGGGCCCGGTCGTGCGTAATGGCGACGACGAGTGGCTGGCCATCGTGCGCTGGACTGGCTACGCCATGCTCAACGCTGAGGAAGCCGGCATCACTTCGAAGAACGTAGAAGCCGAAGCCAAGGGCACCAAGAACCCTGACGTTGCCCGTCTGCTCGGCACCGATGGTGAATACGGCAAAGACCTGAAAGTGAAGAAAGACTGGGTCGTGCAGATCGTCAAACAAGTCGGCAACTACGGCGAAGTGTTCGACAAAAACCTCGGCAAGAGCACTCCGCTGGAAATCGACCGCGGGCTGAACGCTCTGTGGAACGCTGGCGGCATTCAATACGCACCACCAGTGCGCTGATGGTTCTATCACCCGGTGGGCCAACCACCGGGTGATGTTCTGTTCCATTATTTCCGGGGCACTTCATGCAAAATTCAATCGGCGCACCAAAGCAGAGGCTCAGCCTCAGCGATCCACGAGTGCGTGCGTGGGTATTCCAGATCATCACGATTATCGGGGTGGTCTCGTTAGGCTGGTTTCTGTTCGACAACACGCAAACCAACCTTCAGCACCGGGGCATTACCTCCGGTTTCGACTTTCTTGAGCGCAGTGCCGGTTTCGGTATCGCCCAGCACCTGATCGACTACACCGAAGCGGACACTTACGCCCGGGTGTTTGTCATCGGCCTGCTCAATACCTTGCTGGTGACCTTCATTGGCGTGATCCTGGCGACGATCCTGGGGTTCATCGTCGGTGTGGCGCGGCTGTCGAAGAACTGGATCATCGCCAAGCTGGCGACGGTGTACGTGGAAGTCTTCCGCAACATCCCGCCGCTGCTGCAGATCCTGTTCTGGTACTTCGCGGTGTTCCTGACCATGCCGGGGCCGCGCAACAGCCATAATTTCGGCGATACCTTCTTCGTCAGCAGCCGTGGCCTGAACATGCCGGCGGCGTTGATGGCGGACGGCTTCTGGCCGTTTGTGATCAGCATCGTCGTGGCCATCGTCGCCATCGTGCTGATGAGCCGCTGGGCCACCAAGCGCTTCGAAGAAACCGGTGTGCCGTTCCACAAGTTCTGGGCCGGCCTGGCGCTGTTCCTGGTGATCCCGGCCTTGTGCGCACTGATCTTTGGTGCACCGCTGCATTGGGAAATGCCGAAGCTGCAAGGCTTCAACTTCATCGGCGGCTGGGTACTGATCCCGGAACTGCTGGCGCTGACCCTGGCACTGACCGTTTACACCGCGGCGTTCATCGCCGAGATCGTGCGTTCGGGCATCAAGTCGGTCAGCCATGGTCAGACCGAAGCGGCGCATTCGCTTGGCCTGCGCAACGGCCCGACCCTGCGCAAGGTGATCATCCCGCAAGCCCTGCGCGTGATCATTCCACCGCTGACCAGTCAATACCTGAACCTGGCGAAGAACTCCTCGCTGGCGGCCGGTATCGGCTATCCGGAAATGGTCTCGCTGTTTGCCGGTACGGTGCTGAACCAGACCGGGCAGGCGATCGAGGTGATTGCCATCACTATGAGCGTGTACCTGGCGATCAGTATCAGCATTTCCATGCTGATGAACTGGTACAACAAGCGCATTGCGCTGATCGAGCGGTAAGGAATAGCGCATGAGTACTCATACTTTCAAACCTGACATGCCTCCACCGGGCCGCAGCATCGGTGTGGTGGCGTGGATGCGCGCGAACATGTTCTCCAGCTGGCTCAACACCCTGCTGACCCTGTTTGCGTTCTACCTCATCTACCTGGTGGTGCCGCCGATTCTGCAATGGGCGATCATCGATGCGAACTGGGTGGGCACGACCCGCGCCGACTGCACGAAGGAGGGCGCCTGCTGGGTGTTCATCCAGCAGCGTTTCGGCCAGTTCATGTATGGCTACTACCCGCCGGAACTGCGCTGGCGCGTGGACCTGACGGTATGGCTGGCGGTCATCGGCGTGGCGCCGTTGTTCATCTCGCGCTTCCACCATAAAGCGGTGCACGGGCTGGGCTTCCTGGTGTTGTACCCGATCATCGCCTACTTCCTGTTGCATGGCGGCATTTTCGGCCTGACCAACGTGGCGACCAGCCAGTGGGGTGGCCTGATGCTGACCCTGGTCATCGCCACCGTCGGTATTGCCGGTGCGCTGCCGCTGGGGATTGTCCTGGCCCTGGGCCGTCGTTCGAACCTGCCGGCGATTCGGGTGGTCTGTGTGACCTTCATCGAGTTCTGGCGCGGCGTGCCGTTGATCACGGTGCTGTTCATGTCCTCGGTGATGCTGCCGCTGTTCCTGCCCGAAGGCATGAACTTCGACAAGCTGCTGCGGGCGCTGATCGGCGTGATCCTGTTCCAGTCGGCCTACGTTGCCGAAGTGGTGCGCGGTGGCCTGCAAGCGATTCCCAAAGGTCAGTACGAAGCGGCGTCAGCGATGGGGCTGGGCTACTGGCGCAGCATGGGGCTGGTGATTCTGCCGCAAGCCCTGAAGCTGGTGATCCCCGGCATCGTTAACACCTTCATCGCGCTGTTCAAGGACACGAGCCTGGTGATCATCATCGGCCTGTTCGACCTGCTCAACAGTGTCAAGCAAGCCGCCGCCGACCCGAAATGGCTGGGCATGGCGACTGAAGGCTATGTGTTCGCCGCCCTGGTGTTCTGGATTTTCTGTTTTGGTATGTCGCGCTATTCCATGCATCTGGAACGCAAGCTCGACACTGGCCACAAGCGCTAAGTCGCTACCTAATTTAGGAAGTTTTGTGATGAGCGAAGCAATCAAACAGCCTGTGAGCCCTGAAGGCATTATTCAGATGCAGGGCGTGAACAAGTGGTACGGCCAGTTTCACGTACTCAAGGACATCAACCTCAACGTCAAGCAGGGCGAGCGAATCGTCCTGTGCGGCCCGTCGGGTTCCGGCAAGTCCACCACCATCCGCTGCCTCAACCGTCTGGAAGAACACCAGCAGGGCCGCATCGTGGTCGACGGCGTGGAACTGACCAACGACCTCAAGCAGATCGAAGCGATCCGTCGTGAAGTCGGCATGGTGTTCCAGCACTTCAACCTGTTCCCGCACCTGACCATTTTGCAGAACTGCACCCTGGCGCCGATGTGGGTGCGCAAGATGCCCAAGCGCAAGGCCGAGGAAATTGCCATGCATTACCTGGAACGCGTACGCATTCCGGAGCAGGCGCATAAGTACCCGGGGCAACTGTCCGGTGGCCAGCAACAGCGTGTGGCGATTGCCCGTGCACTGTGCATGAAGCCGAAAATCATGCTGTTCGACGAACCGACTTCGGCACTCGACCCGGAGATGGTGAAAGAGGTGCTGGACACCATGATCGGCCTGGCCGAAGACGGCATGACCATGCTCTGCGTAACCCACGAAATGGGCTTTGCCCGTACCGTGGCCAACCGCGTGATCTTCATGGACAAGGGCGAAATCGTTGAACAGGCCGCACCAAACGACTTCTTCGACAAACCGCAGAACGAGCGCACCAAGCTGTTCCTGAGCCAGATCCTGCATTGATCTCAGACTGACTCGCAAAAACAGACCCGGCCTCGCGCCGGGTTTGTTTTACTACGTCTGCTATTCAGGAAGCCGTGAGCGTTTCATGCTCTTTGTGCACTGTCGTTTTGAATTGTCTCAAGTCCGCATCTTCACCCAGAATCTTTGCGTCGGTGAGCAAATGCGGGTAACGATCCAGCAGACGCATCAGTAGTATCAATGCCTTTGGTGGAAGTACTTCACCGCTCTCATAGCGAGAAAACGCGTTGTGGCCGCCACCGGAGAGCAGTTGCACAGCGTCTTTTTGCGACAGGTGCAGTTTGCGGCGGATTCTCCTCATCTCGTTGCCGATCATCTGTCTGCCGGCTCTAACCAGTTCATCTCCTGCGTCTGAGAAACGCTGTGAGCACTCGGCGTCGAACTCGACCTCTCCGCACTTCTGGCACTCCCAACCAGACAAATCATCGATTCGACGTTCCATTCCCTTGACGCTCAAGGTTTCGCCCCGTCTCTCGAAATGCAACATGCCTTCCGGAGCTCCGCAACTGAAACACTGCTGTGTATTCATGAGTTTTTCTCCTTGAAGGAGATCACCGGTGGGCGCCCGCCGGGGCGATATGACACCTTGATGTAAATCTCCAGATCATGTGAATTGATGTGATAGACGTCTTGCCAGACTCGGTGATCGTCATAGGTCGTCATCGATTTGTACAACATGTTGCGTTGTAGTTTGAGAATGACTTCTTGCATCCCTGTGAGATCCAGGCCGAGTGCGAAGCCATTCCCTTGGGCAGTGCGTGTGAATGCTCTAGTCCCTAGCCGCATGACATCCTCCTTGATCACCACCAAGTCGTAATGGGGTGTGTTCTTTTCCATAAGAAACCGTGAACCCTATCCCTGAAATTACCCTTAAAGGGTAATTTTGACCAATCGAAAATTCCGCTCCTTTCTCGCCCATTAACCCTAGGCGCTTGTCCTCTCAGACGAAGCTGACTAACATGTCAGAAAATTCATCCGATGATTGGATGAGAGGGCGAATTCAATGTCAGAAATTTCTCCACTGGTTAAACGATCCCTGGTCGATCAGGCCCTGGACCAATTGCGCCTGCGCATCAACCAGGGTGTCTGGGTCGTCGGGCAGCGCTTGCCCACCGAGCCCGAGCTGTCCGCAGAGCTGGGCATCAGTCGCAACACCGTGCGCGAAGCCATGCGTGTGTTGGCGTTTTCCGGGCTGATCGAAATCCGTCAGGGCGACGGCAGTTACCTGCGGGCAGTGATCGATCCGCTGGATACGCTCAAGGCGTTGTCCCGTTGTTCTCTTGAGCAGGCGCGGGAAACCCGGCACATCCTTGAAGTCGAGGCCATCGGTCTGGCTGCATTGCGCCGTACCGATGAGGATCTGGTGGCGTTACGCGAGGCGCTGGGAGTCAGCGGCAGCCATTACCACGGCGATCTCGACACCTACATCGCCTGCGACCTGGTGTTCCACCGCCGTCTGGTGGACGCCGCGCACAACCCAACCCTCAGCGAGTTGTATCGCTATTTCTCCAGCATCGTCGGCGCGCAGTTGCGTCAGACGCTGAACATTGTTCCACGCCGCCAGGAAGTGTTCGACCTGCACATCGAGTTGCTCGATGCGGTCGAACAACGCGACCCGGAGCGGGCCAAAGCCCTGTCGAGGCAGTTGATCAATGAACCTTGAAACCGAGAAGTCCATGCATCGCAGTGATTTATCCACAGCCGCAAAACGCGTGGCAGAGCTGGAAGAATTGCTGATCGACGCCGAGGCCGATGATGAGCAGGTCCAGCAAGTTCACCCGGTTTTGCGCCGGCCATGGTTGTTGCTGCTGGGTCTGATTCTGGTGGCCTTGAACCTGCGACCGGCATTGTCGAGCATGGCGCCGATGCTCAGCGATGTGTCGAAGTCCCTCGGTTTGTCTGCATCCCAGGCCGGTTTGCTGACGACGTTGCCGGTGCTGTGCCTTGGCCTGTTCGCGCCATTGGCGCCGGTGCTGGCGCGCCGCTTTGGCGCCGAGCGAGTCGTGCTGGGGATTCTGCTGACCCTCGCTGGCGGGATCATCCTGCGCAGTTCCTTCGGCGAGATCGGCTTGTTCGCTGGCAGTGTGTTGGCCGGCGCCAGCATCGGCGTGATCGGCGTGTTGCTGCCGGGCATCGTCAAGCGTGATTTCCCGAATCAGGCCGGGACCATGACCGGCGTCTATACCATGGCCCTGTGCCTGGGCGCGGCGATGGCGGCGGGGGCGACCGTGCCCCTCAGCGAGCATTTCGACAAGAACTGGGCAATGGGCCTTGGCTTTTGGGTTATCCCGGCGTTAGCGGCTGCAGTGTTCTGGCTGCCGCAAGTCGGCGAGAAACACGGCGCGCATCATGTCGCCTACCGCGTCCGGGGATTATTGCGTGACCCGCTGGCCTGGCAGGTGACCTTGTACATGGGCCTGCAATCGTCCCTGGCCTACATCGTGTTCGGCTGGTTGCCGTCGATTCTGATCGGTCGCGGCCTGACCCCGACCCAGGCCGGGCTGGTGCTGTCCGGCTCGGTGATCGTGCAACTGGTCAGCTCGCTCGCGGCGCCGTGGCTGGCAACTCGCGACAAGGACCAGCGGCTGGCGATTGTGATTGTGATGGTGCTGACCCTCGGCGGCTTGTTCGGTTGCCTGTATGCGCCGATCGAAGGCTTGTGGGGCTGGGCAATTGTGCTGGGCCTGGGGCAGGGCGCCACGTTCAGCCTGGCGTTGACCCTGATCGTGCTGCGCTCGCGGGACTCCCACGTGGCGGCGAACCTGTCGAGCATGGCTCAGGGTTTCGGTTACACCCTGGCGTCGATGGGGCCGTTCGCGGTCGGTATCGTGCATGACTGGACCGGCGACTGGAACGCCGTTGGCTGGATCTTCGGCGTCATTGGCCTTGGCGCGATCATCGCCGGGCTCGGTGCCGGACGGGCGCGGTATGTGCAGGTCAGCAGCGAGAAAATTTAAATGCAATGGGGGGTGTCTACAAATAGACAACCTCCAGCGTCGCCGAGCCATCGAGTGTTGCATCGTCAGTCAGGTCCAGCGTTGAGGTAGGAGCAATGTACGTAACGAGTGTGACCCGACTGCTCAGACTCTGAATCGCGGCGGGGCCGGCAGTGCTGCCCGCAACATTGGTGAAACCCAGATAGCTCTGGGCGCCAACGGGTATCGCGCTGGACCTGGATGTACTCCATGCCCGCCCTCCTGTGGTGGAATCGGTTCGATACACTTGCGGCCAAGCGTCCACTACGGTGCTGGCGGGATCGAATTGCAGTGAGTACATACCGATCCTGTTGCCGCTGCGGTCGAGCTCAAGGCCGTAGTAGATCTCGCTGTTGACAATGGCCGAGCCGTCTCGGTTGTCGCGCATGATCAATGCGAATCGTGCAGGCATGTTGCAGTTGATGTTGAGGTCGAGTGATTCGTTGCGAAGTCGCGTCCTATTGTCGATGCTCAGGTCTTGCCGGGATATTTTTCCGTAGTCGACGAGGCCATTGCTGGAAAAAGTTGGCGTGCAGGCGGCCGGGGTAATGATGCCGTTGACTGTCAGGTTTGCGGTAGACGCCGCAAGGGCGCAAGTCGCCATGCTCGTCAAAAGCGCTGCGGTCAGGGCTGTGGGGATAAGCTTCATCGGTAAATTCCTTTTTGAGAAGAAGGTATCGGTGCTGAACCGCTCGCTCATTCAGGCAGCGAACGGTCCAGCGCCTTGGCCCTTAGAGGTATTTCACTTCGAACGTCGCGGAGCCATCAATGGTGACTTCGTCGGTCAGGGTCAGTGAGTCGGCGCGAGCGATGTACGTGTCGACCTCAAAATCAAAGGTGACAACTTCTGCATCAACTGGTGTGGTGCCGCCAGTAGTGGCAACGGACAAGAGATATCCCGGTTGAGCATCGGTTGCGCTCACCCAGGTTGATCCGCCGTTGTTTGATTTGATTGCGTCCAGCGCAGTTGCCCCGTCTTTGACTTGCACGACTTTGGGGAAAAAATAGCCCAATTTTTCGCTGTTATCGGTCAGACCAAGGCCAAACCATTCACCAGTTGATGTGCCGTCTCTATTGTCAATTGGATTCAGTGCGAACTTGGCTGGATCACTACAGGATACGACTAGTTGAATTGGATCTGTCCCAACCTTGGTATTGCGGTCTCGATAAAGGTCCTGAGACGAGATCTTGCCCAGATCGATGACACCTCCACTGGACAAGGTCGGCGTGCAAGCGACAGGCGTGATGAGGCCTGTGACCGTCAGGTCGACGTTCGAGGCGGCGATGGCGTAAGGTGCGGCGCCGATCAGTGCCGTTGTAGTGAGTGCTGCGAAGTACTTTTTCATGTTGAAACTTCCTTTCTTTCGTTATTGACCTTGAATGGTCCGGGGCGCGTGAGTGCTCCTCGGGTTCAACAAGGCAGGTTGGGTGTTACGGGTAAAGAATTTCGATGGTCCCCGAGCCGTCGAGGTGAACGGCGCTACTCAAGTCCAGGCTCGTGGTGGGGGCGATCACGGCATCCACCGTCACTGTGGTTGTGAGGTTCTGGATCGAGGCCGGCCCTGAAGTGCTGCCGGCACTGTCGGTAAAACCCAGGTAGCTTTTCTGGGCGAACGGTATGGGGTTCGGACTGGAGGTGCTCCAGGCCACGCCTTGGGTGGTGGAGTCGGTTCGATACAGGCGGGTAAAGCTGTCGGCGCTGGCGTTGGCGGGATCGACATTGAGTGAATACAGGCCGATCTTGTTGCTGCGGTGATCCAGACCCAGCCCGTAGTAAATCTCGCTGTTGACCGTCGCCGAGCCTGAGCGGTTGTCATGCATGACCAAGGCAAATTGTGTCGGGGCGGCGCAGCCAACCCGCAGGGTTAAATCCTTGGGCGACAGCCGTGTGCTCTTGTCGGGGTTCAGGTCGTTTTTCGATAGCCGGCCGAAATCCACCAGGCCGCCATTGGACAGTTCCACGTTGCACGCGGTGGGCGCGAAACTGGCGCGCAGGGTTATCTCCCTTGAGCGGCCCGTAGCGACCCCGTCGAACAGGCCGGTGGTTTCCCAGGTAACGGCGTCACGTACCTGCAACGCTTTTTCCTGCGCCCAGGCTGTCAGTTCCAGTTGCGCCGAAAAACTTTGCCCTTGCGCCGTGACACCGCCCCGAACCGGAACGATGGCCTGCTGCGGTCGCCAAAGCAGACTCGAAGCGGTTGCTTCAGGTACCTGGCCGGCGGCGGAAATCAAGCCCAGTTCCACCGGTTGCCCATCGAGTACGGCGTCACTCATACGCACGGCATAGCTGCCGTCCCCGGTAAAGCGAAAACGCTCGGCGGTCGCGGCCATGGCACGGTAGAACAGGGTCATGTCAGTGGGTTGTGCGCAGTTCAGGTTCAGGCTCAATCGGCGCTCGCCCAAGGTTCGCTCCTGGGGCCCATTGGCGCGTATCGCCCGATTCATTACGCCGTAGTCGAGTACTGTCTGGCTGAGGGTGAGCTTGCATTCATCGGCGAGGGCCGAGGCGTGCGGCGCAAGTCCGCTCAACATCAGCGTGCCGAGTGTCAGCGACAAAGGGTGGGACAGCTTCATAGGGTCATCCTTAAAGTGCTCGACACTGGGCGGGGGCGGTCTCGTAATACACCTGGGTATTGGCCTTGGCCGGCAGTTCGAAACGCAGTTCGCAGCGCTCCAGTCCTGGTGCGGTTATCCACAGGTCGCGAGCAGTCAGGGCGTTGGGCAGAAACACCAATCCACCTTCTTGAGCGAGCGTGATGAACTCTCCGTTTGCGTTGCTTACCGTTGCGCCACGGGGCAGGGGAGCACCGTTGTCCGTGGTGACTTTGAGCAAGGCGCGACGGGTCAGCGTGACCCCGAATTCGACCTTGTCGACGGCACCACGCCCTGCGGAAACCACGGCCAGGCCATTGTTGATATCGAGGTTGCGCGGCAGCGAACGGGTGTCGACCTCAATCGGGCTGCGACCATAGGCGGTCACTTGAGGCACCACGGCCTGGCCTTGCCAATCGGTCCAGACCGGACCGCTGGGGGTCGAGACTTTGATGGCGCTTGCGTCGCCTACCGAGAGCAGCGCAAAGGTGTCCCGCACGGGGTACGGCGACAACGTCAAGCCATTGCCGTGCAGCACGACGCCGCCACGTGCTCCAGCCTGGTAACTGGAGCGCTCGGCATCGGAGCGGGTGTAACTCAAGTCCAGTTGGCTGTAACGCGGCAACAGGGAAACCCCCGCCGAGGACTGCACTTGTTTGTCTCGTGTGTCGTGCTCAACACCGACCCGGTAACTCAACTGGTCATTGACCTGTTCGTTCAAGCCGACACCGCTGCGGTATTCGCCAGCGGAACTGCGAACCCAAGAGCGCACCCGGCGGTTTTCACCCAGAGGAATACTGACGCTCAGATAAACGCTGTCATCGTTGCGCTGTGTACCGCTGACTTGCCTTTGCGCTGTGGCCGAGACGGACACGCCTCTGATGTTGGTGCCCCAGGACGCGAGGACGCGGCTGCTGCTTTGTCCGTCGAATGTCGTTGAGCGATTGAAGCCACTGCTGAACGCGCCAAGCCCGGGAGTCGACCAGGCCACTGACAAGCTGTGCTGATCGCGGTAACGCGACTGGCTGCGTTCCGACTGAGTGTCGAACACCGCCTCCGACAGTTCGCGATAGCCGAAGGTCCGATATGAAGTGCCTGCATTAATCGACCACTGTTCGCCCAAACGTTGCGATACATTCAGATCGGCCTGCAGCCCTCTGTCGGTTTGGCGGGCACGGGTGTCAGTCGTTTGCAGAGTGGTCTGGATCTGCGTGTCGGACCATGGCAGCAAGCCAAGGCCTGCGCCTGCAGCACGGTAGTCGGTGGCTCCCGTGGCGCCGGCGCTGAGCAGGGCATACGGGTTGAGTGCACCGCTCCAGCCACCGCTGATCACCCATGGTTCGCCGCTTTGCGCATCGCCGAGACTGCGCACCTGGCCTGCGGCCAACGAAAAGCCGGGAGCCGGCAGGCCAACGCCGAGCATGGCGACGGGAACCGTAAATTGTTGCTCGCGGCCATCCGCTTCCTTGACGGTCACTTCAACGTCAGAGCGACTGTCGAGCCGACGCACATTGCTCAGGGAAAACGGGCCGGCCGGAACCACTGTCGAGTGGATAAGCGAACCGTTCTGCCGAATTTCGACCTGAGCCTGGCTGTGAGCAATCCCTTCGATGGGAATGCTTTGGCCTTCCACCTGCAGGGCCTGCTCGGTCATGACCTGCACGCCGGTGATCTGCGCACCGGCCAGCACCGGGTTGTAGAGATTGATCTGACCGGCTTGAAGCACCGTCTCATGACTGGCAAAGGTGCGCTGGGCGTAAGCCGCCAGGTGAGCGGTACGGGACACATCGTTCTGCCAGGTCTGCACCTGGCGACTGCGCACAATCCAGTCGCCGGCATTGAAGCCGACCTCGGTGTTGGCTGAGGTGTAGCGATTTGTCTGGCTGCCGTATTGGCTGTAAAGGCTGTTGACGTCGTAGTTGAGCAACCCCGCGATGCCTCCGGTTTGAAAACCGGAGATATCCCGAACAGTCGGACGTATTGCGTTGGTTGGCACTATCAATGACAGGCCGAGGTTGGCCGGGTCCTGTTCGATTCGTGTTTGCGGCCAGGTGGTCAGCACATCGAAACAGCCACTGTCGGTGACCGGGGCTGGTGGCATGCTCAGATTTGCCGCATCAAGCAGGGCACGGTCAAAGCACAAGTCACCTTCCCCATTGAACGTGACGTCCACCCGGCCATGGCGCAGGCCATTGACTGTGAGGGTGATCGGATGTCGGCCAGCGGTGAAGCGCGGGGCGGCCAGCAGCAGGGTTGCGAGGCCAGGGTCGATACCGCGTTGACTCAGCATCGTTTGGTCGAATGGCGTCGATGACGAAACGTCATTGGCATCGCTGGCCAGGGCATCGATTGACACCAGCGCATTGCTCAGCAGCAACACCGCGCCGGCCTGGAGCCGAAGCGGATGAGAAGTGCCGGCAGCCCGAATCGCGGGCATGGCTTCGCCGTCACGGTATTTCGATACTGTGTTCATGGGGGTTCACTTGGGGTTTGCCGGTGGGCTGGGCCAGTCCGCTACCGCTTCAGGCTCACATCCCGCGGCGGATTACAGACCGTCGCTTCGAACAATCAGGCCCACTCTTCCTTGGCGGGTGCTTTCGGTTGTGCCGGTTTCAGGATTTGATCGGCGCGTCATAGGGCGGCACGGCAAAGCCATAAACGGTGGCGGGATGAATGCGCACTTGGGCAGCAGCCTTGGCGGTCACTGCCACGCTGATGTGCTCACCCGGCAGTACGTAGGTTTTTGGCAACATCGCACCGCTCCCGGAAGGCAGCAGTTGTACTTCCTGAGCCAGGCGTACCACGTAAGGCGTTTCGTTGTGTACGGTCAGTTGGCCGTCCTGCAGTGACCATGTCAGGTCGGTCCACGGTGTACGGTTGGGCGCCAGGCCTGCGGGGTGAAGGATGATCGGCAGGTTCTGGCGAACCGTCACACCCACTTGGGCTTTCCCGGTCTCGGCGGCGGGTTTTCCCTGGGGAAGTCCTTCAAAAATCACCCGTTTCAATCGCTGGGTGAGCAGGGGCTTTTCCGATTGCAGGATGAAGCGTACCAACTGCGTCCTGGAGGCCTCGACGCGTGCCAGCGGTGGTGTCACGAACACCAATGGCTCGGTGTCTTCGGGAATGTCTTCGATGGTGACGTGCAGCAGCGCCAGACGGGTGTCGGTATTGGTCACGGATACAGAGGTTTCCCCATTGGCTTCATTGACGATGACCACGGAGGTATCGGGCACCATGCCGTCGGCATGAGTCTGTGTGGTCAATAACAGAGCGCACGCACCGATGCCCGTATGGGTCAAACGGCGCAGATGCCTCAAAAATATCGTCTTGATGTCTCTCATTGAAATTCCCGGATAAAAGACCGTTGGCATGGCTCGGAATACAGGTAACGCAGGGGCTCCGTGAACAGGCGTGCAGTGCGCAGGGTAATTGGTGTCTTGTTCATGTATTCGATAGTCAGGCAAAGAGTGAGCGCAGTTCTGTGCAGGTACGGCCGGACTGCTTGGCAGGCCACAATTTAGCGAGCAAGCGGAGCGGGAGGAATGCAACTAATACGAAAAGGGAGGGGGTGTGTATGAAAGAGTGTTGCGGACTACGGAACGCTTGCTAACGAGGAACCCTTTGGTTGTAGTCCTTCTGCGTAGTCTTAAGCCGCACTGCACTGTAGGAACCATCTATTTGTTAAATAGGCAAAGAGTGATCCCATTGAATACATTGAGGGTGCGAAGTTAGAGGTTTTTTCGGGGCGTTGTGGAAGGGGGAGCAACGGCGCTATTTTCCGCGCCTTTGCGACACAAACAGGAGACGTCCCACAATGAGAGTCGTTATTGCTGACGATCATTCCGTCGTTCGTGTAGGGCTGCGCATACTCATCAACGCCAGCAGACGATGTGTGATCGTCGGCGAGGCCGACAGTGCCGACAGCCTGATGAGTCTGCTTTCAAGCACGCCCTGCGAACTGCTGATCACTGACTTCTCCATGCCGGGAGGGCAGCAGGCCGATGGCTTGAAAATGTTGAGTACGATCCAGCGCCATTACCCGGCCTTGCCGATCATTCTGGTGACGATGTTTACCAGTGTGGCGACGGCAAGGGCCGCGTTGGCCCAAGGGGTGATGGCCATCGTCGCCAAAACCGCCTCGTCGACCGAGTTGCCCCTGGCAATCAACGCGGTGGAGGAAGGGCGTCGCTACCTCAGCGAGTCCCTGCGCACGCTGCTGGCCAACACCCGCAATCAGATGCACGAATCGCCACTGTCAGCCAAGGAACATGAAGTGGTCCGAATGCTCGCCAGTGGTATGACCGTGAGTGAAATCGCCAGTCACTTCAAACGCAGCGTGTCGACCATCAGTAAACAAAAGAACATGGCCATGCACCGGTTAGGCATTTCCACGGACGTTGATCTTTTTTCCTACGCTCGGGACAACGGAATGTCGTACTGAAATGACGGGAGTAATCATTGCGTTATTTTCGTCATGAATGCCGATAGTGTTCGGTGCATTTGCCGACTATCGTGCAGGCAATCTTTCGAAGCCATTATGCAAATCCAGGGGAACCCGCAAATGAGTGAAGCCCATAGCGCCTTGATCACCCGTTTCTACCAGGCTTTCCAGCGCCTGGATGCCGAAGCCATGGCTGCCTGCTACACCGATGATGTGGTGTTCAGTGACCCGGCGTTCGGCGAGCTTCGCGGTCGCGATGCCGGTGACATGTGGCGCATGCTGACCACTCGGGCCAAGGACTTTTCCCTGACGTTTGACCATGTTCGCGCCGACGAGCACACCGGTGGTGCCCATTGGGTTGCGACGTATCTGTTCAGCCAGACCGGCAACACCGTGGTCAACGACATCCAGGCGCGCTTCGTTTTTCGCGATGGCAAGATTTGCGAACATCACGACAGTTTCGATGTGTGGACCTGGTCACGTCAGGCGTTGGGTTTCAAAGGTCTGCTGCTGGGCTGGACGCCACTGGTGCGCAACGCCGTTCGGGCTCAGGCATTGAAGGGGCTGAAGGCATTCCAGGCCGGTCGCTGATAAGATCGCGGCTTGTTTTCTTTCAAGTCTTGATCGTGCCGTGACCACCCCAAGCGAGTCTCCCGTCAGCAAGCCCTGGTTCGTCTACCTCGTTCGCGCCGCCAATGGTTCGCTGTATTGCGGGGTCAGCGATGATCCCGTGCGCCGCTTCGCCAAGCATCAAAGCGGCAAGGGTGCACGGTTCTTTCTTTCCAGCCCGGCCATGGCACTGGTCTACACCGAACTTTGCCGCGATAAAAGCGAAGCGCTGCGCCAGGAACGGCTGATCAAGAAACTGCGCAAAAGCGCCAAGGAATGTCTGGTCGCGTCTTATCAATCTGACTGATCGGTCCCCATCAGGCACATCTGTAGGCTACCAACCGATTGCGCGCTAAGCTGCGGATTCCTTATCTGAGCTGCGGAGCCGAGCATGTCCGAGTTGATTCTTCATCATTACCCGACGTCCCCCTTCGCCGAAAAGGCCCGGCTGCTGCTGGGTTTCAAAGGGTTGTCCTGGCGCTCGGTGAAGATCTCGCCGGTGATGCCAAAACCCGATCTTACGGCCCTGACTGGCGGTTATCGCAAAACGCCGGTGTTGCAAGTCGGTGCAGATATTTATTGCGACACGGCATTGATTGCCCGGCGACTGGAACAGGAAAAAGCCTTGCCGGCGTTTTTCCCGGAAGGTCAGGAAATGATCACCGCGTCGTTTGCCGCTTGGGCCGATTCGGTGGTGTTCCAGCATGCGGTCAGCCTGGTGTTCCAGCCGGAATCGATAGCGGTGCGCTTTGGCAATTTGTCGCCGGAAGCGATCAAGGCGTTTCTGGCCGACCGTGCCGGTTTGTTCAGTGGCGGTAGCGCGACAAAATTGTCCACCGAACAGGCCCAACATCAGTGGCCAACCCTCATGTCGCGTCTGGAGCAACAGTTGCAGCGCGAAGACGGCGATTACCTGTTTGGCGAGCCGTCGATTGCCGACTTCGCCTTGGCTCATTCGCTGTGGTTTCTCAAGGCGACGCCGGTCACGGCTCCCCTGGTCGATGCTTATCCGGCGGTCAGTGCGTGGCATTCAAGGGTGTTGGGGTTCGGCCATGGCGCATCCAGTGAGATGACGTCCGAAGAGGCGCTGGAGGTGGCGCGCAGGTCCACGCCAGCGGCGTTGCCGGATGAGCAGTTCGTCGATCCCAACGGGTTCACGGCGGGTCAGCAGGTGGTGATCGCGGCCACGGACTATGGCGTTGATCCGGTCGCGGGAGAGCTGCTGTTTGCCGGCAGCGAAGAATTGATTGTACGGCGCAAGGACGAGCGTGGCGGTGTGGTGCATGTGCACTTTCCGCGGTTCGGTTTCCGGATCGAAGCCATCTGAAACCGACATACACCTGTGGCGAGGGGCAAGCTCCCTCGCCACAAGGGTTTTGTGAGTCTGATCAGTTACTTCAACGCGGCCAGTATCGCATCCGGGTCATACCCGCGAATCAGGGTTCCGTTGACATCGATGATCGGAATCCCTCCGCCACCCAGGGCCACATAGTCCTTGCGCGCGACGGTATCCTTCTCGATATCGAATTCCTTGTACGGAATGCCTTTCTGATCGAGAAAGCGTCGGGTCAGCTTGCAGTAGCCGCACCATTCGGTGGCGTAGAGCACGACATTGGCCTTGGCCTGCGTCTGCTCAGGCAGTGCTTGCGCTGGATTGAACACCCGCTCGATCTTGCCCCAGTTCTGATAAACCACGACCACCAGCAGGATCAGCAGGAATTTTTTCAGTACGCCGCCGAGCATCAGTTGCGACGCTTCAGCTGATCGGTGAGCGAGGTGGGCAGGCCCTTGATGATCAACGTGCCGGCTTCTTCGTCGTACTCGATCTTCGAACCCAACAGGTGCGCTTCGAAACTGATCGACAGGCCTTCGGCGCGGCCAGTGAATCGGCGGAACTGGTTCAGGGTGCGTTTATCCGCCGGGATTTCCGGCGACAGGCCGTAGTCCTTGTTGCGGATGTGATCGTAGAAGGCTTTCGGGCGTTCTTCGTCGATCAGCCCCGACAACTCTTCCAGGCCCATCGGCTCACCAAGTTTGGCCTGGCTGCTGGCGTAATCCACCAGGGTCTTGGTCTTCTCGCGGGCGTCGTCTTCCGGCAGGTCCTCGCTTTCGACGAAGTCACTGAAGGCCTTGAGCAGGGTGCGGGTTTCACCCGGGCCGTCGACGCCTTCCTGACAGCCGATGAAGTCGCGGAAATACTCCGAAACCTTTTTGCCGTTCTTGCCTTTGATGAACGATATGTACTGCTTGGACTGCTTGTTGTTCTGCCACTCGGAAACATTGATCCGCGCGGCCAGGTGCAACTGGCCAAGGTCGAGGTGGCGGGACGGGGTCACGTCCAGTTCGTCGGTCACTGCCACGCCTTCGCTGTGGTGCAACAGGGCGATGGCCAGGTAGTCGGTCATGCCTTGCTGATAGTGCGCGAACAGTACGTGGCCGCCGACCGACAGGTTCGACTCTTCCATCAGTTTCTGCAGATGTTCGACCGCCACACGGCTGAATGCGGTGAAGTCCTGGCCGCCATCGAGGTACTCCTTCAGCCAGCCGCTGAACGGGAATGCGCCGGACTCCGGATGGAACAGGCCCCAGGCTTTACCCTGTTTGGCGTTATAGCTTTCGTTGAGGTCGGCGAGCATGTTCTCGATGGCCGCGGACTCAGGCAGTTCTTCGTTGCGGGCATGCAGAACTGCGGGTGTGCCGTCGGGTTTTTTGTCGATCAGGTGGACGATGCAATGACGGATCGGCATGGGCTTCTCGGCTGAATGAGGAGAGGAGGGCGTGCTCCCCCGAAAAAGCGCTCAGTGTACCGCAACCACTGGTTTTGGCGCGGTGCGAAGGGCAATTGACGGGCGACCGACGGCGCTTATGCGTTTTTTTCCTGTTTTAGTGCAATAAAGCTGACCAAATGGGTAGCTAGAGGCGGATATTTCCACGTCTGTGTGCTAGCTTTGCCCGGTCTTGCGCGACGTCACTGCGTTAAGCGTGCAGTCAGCATTTGTCAGGTCGAACCAAACCCTGATTTCGGTATCTATAACCCCGATCCCGAGGTTATTTGGCCGAGGGTGCCAGATCCAGAAGATCGGGCTCGATAGCTGACATTGCACTCTGCAATCCATATGAATTTGATAGGGAAGGAACACTAAATGGCTCTTACTAAAGACCAACTGATCGCCGACATCGCTGAAGCTATCGACGCGCCGAAAACCACCGCGCGTAACGCTCTGGACCAACTGGGCCAAATCGTTGCCGATCAGCTGGAAAACGGCGGCGAAATCACTTTGCCAGGTATCGGCAAACTGAAAGTGACTGAGCGCCCTGCCCGTACTGGCCGTAACCCTTCGACTGGCGCTGCCATCGAAATCGCTGCCAAGAAAGTGATCAAGCTGGTTGTGGCCAAAGGCCTGACCGACGCTGTCAACAAGTAAGACTTGTTAAAAAAACCGTGCACCGGAGCGATCCGGGCACGGTTTTTTTGTGCCTGCGATTTAGCGCAAATAACCTGCCGTTCACTGACTCAGCTGCTGCGCGCCCAACGCTCACGCCAGACGTGTTGCTGCGCCTTGGTCTGGAACGTCCAGGCGACGAAGCGGCTCTGTTTCTGGCCCTGACCCATTTCCACCACCTGACTGTCCAGCGCGCCGGCCTTGTTCAGGGCTGCCTGGATTGCCGGCAGGTTCGACGCCTTTGACACCAGCGTGCTGAACCACAGCACTTGTTGTGCCACCTGCACGCTCTCGCTGACCAGTTGCGTGACGAAACGCACCTCCCCGCCCTCACACCACAACTCCGCCGCTTGTCCGCCGAAGTTCAGCACCGGCAGCTTGCGTTTCGGATCCGCTTTGCCCAGCGCGCGCCATTTGCGCGTGCTGCCCCGTGTGGCCTCGTCCAGTGACGCGTGGAACGGCGGGTTGCACATCGTCAGGTCAAAGCGTTCGGCACTCTCCAGCAGGCCTGTGAGGATCTGCTTGGGGTTGCTCTGCTGACGGACCTGTATGGCTTTGTTCAGACCGTTTGACGCAATGATTGCCTTGGCGGCGGCGATGGCGGTCGCATCGATCTCGGAACCGAGAAACTGCCAGCGGTAATCGCTATAACCGATCAGCGGATACACGCAGTTGGCGCCCATGCCGATGTCCAGCACCTTCACGGCGGCGCCACGCGGGATCACACCGTCATTGCCACTGGCCAGCAGGTCGGCGAGGAAGTGCACGTAATCGGCGCGGCCTGGCACCGGCGGGCACAGGTAGTCGGCCGGAATGTCCCAGTGAGCGATGCCATAGAACGACTTGAGCAGCGCCCTGTTGAACACTCGCACGGCTTCCGGGCTGGCGAAGTCGATGCTTTCCTTGCCGTACGGGTTGATGATTACGAATTTCTTCAGTTCCGGGGCGCTTTTGATCAGCGCCGGAAAGTCGTAGCGGCCCTGATGGCGATTGCGCGGGTGCAGGCTGGCCTTCTCACGCGGTGCCGCGGCTTTGGCCGCAGGCGCGGATTCAGGCTTTTTGCGCGCAGGTTTCGGTGTACGGGGGGCGGTCATGGCGGTGGTCGATTCGGGTATGGCTAAAAGTGGCGGGCATTGTCCCACATCTGAGAGTCACACTAATCAACTGTGGGAGCGGGCTTGCTCGCGAAAGCGGACTTTCAGTCGATATTTCTATCGAATGTCATGGCCTCTTCGCGAGCAAGCCCGCTCCCACAGGGGATCTTCATTGGATGTAAGAAAGTGGCAGGCACAAAAAAGGGAGGCCATTACTGGCCTCCCTCTTTCATTGCGAATGGCCGTTACAGGCTGGCAATCCGCGCATGCTGCTCGGCCAGTTTGCCCAAGGCCTGTTCGGCCTCGGCCAGTTTGGCGCGTTCTTTCTCGATGACCTCAGCCGGGGCCTTGTCAACGAAGCCGGCGTTGGACAGCTTGCCGCCGACGCGTTGCACTTCGCCTTGCAGGCGCTGGATTTCCTTGTCCAGGCGCGCCAGTTCCGCACCTTTGTCGATCAAACCGGCCATCGGCACCAGCACTTCCATCTCGCCGACCAGTGCGGTGGCGGACAACGGTGCTTCTTCGCCGGCAGCCAGGACGGTGATCGATTCGAGGCGCGCCAGCTTCTTCAGCAGGGCTTCGTTCTCGCTCAGGCGACGCTGATCCTCGGCGCTGACGTTCTTCAGGAACAGCGGCAGCGGCTTGCCCGGGCCGATGTTCATTTCGCCACGGATGTTACGGGTGCCGAGCATCAGGCCCTTGAGCCATTCGATGTCGTCTTCGGCAGCCTGATCGATGCGTGTTTCGTTGGCCACTGGCCACGGTTGCAGCATGATCGTCTTGCCGTCGATACCGGCCAGCGGCGCGATGCGCTGCCAGATTTCTTCGGTGATGAACGGCATGAACGGGTGCGCCAGGCGCAGGGCGACTTCCAGCACGCGAACCAGGGTGCGACGGGTGCCGCGCTGGCGCTCGACCGGTGCGTTTTCGTCCCACAGCACAGGTTTGGACAGTTCCAGGTACCAGTCGCAATACTGGTTCCAGATGAACTCGTACAGGGCTTGCGCGGCCAGGTCGAAACGGAACTGGTCAAGCTGGCGGGTCACTTCGGCTTCGGTGCGTTGCAGCTGCGAAATAATCCAGCGATCAGCCAGGGACAGTTCATAGGCTTCGCCGTTCTGGCCGCAGTCTTCGCCCTTGTCCAGCACGTAGCGCGCCGCGTTCCAGATCTTGTTGCAGAAGTTGCGGTAGCCTTCGACGCGGCCCATGTCGAACTTGATGTCGCGGCCGGTGGACGCCAGCGAGCAGAAAGTGAAGCGCAGGGCGTCGGTGCCGTAGCTGGCGATGCCTTCGGCGAACTCGTCGCGGGTCTGCTTCTCGATCTTCTTCGCCAGTTTCGGCTGCATCATGCCGGAGGTGCGTTTCTGCACCAGCGCTTCGAGTTCGATGCCGTCGATGATGTCCAGCGGGTCCAGGACGTTGCCCTTGGACTTGGACATTTTCTGGCCCTGGCCATCACGCACCAGGCCGTGAACGTACACAGTCTTGAACGGAACCTGCGGCGTGCCGTCTTCGTTTTTCACCAAGTGCATGGTGAGCATGATCATCCGGGCAACCCAGAAGAAAATGATGTCGAAGCCCGTCACCAGAACGTCGGTGGAGTGGAATTTCTTCAGGAATTCGGTTTTCTCCGGCCAGCCGAGGGTGGAGAACGTCCACAGGCCCGAGCTGAACCAGGTGTCGAGAACGTCGTTGTCCTGTTGCAGGGCAATGTCCGGGCCGAGGTTGTGCCTGGCCCGTACTTCGGCTTCGTCGCGACCGACGTAGACCTTGCCCGACTCGTCGTACCAGGCCGGAATCCGGTGACCCCACCACAGCTGACGGCTGATGCACCAGTCCTGGATGTCGCGCATCCACGAGAAGTACATGTTTTCGTATTGTTTCGGCACGAACTGGATGCGGCCGTCTTCAACGGCAGCAATCGCAGGCTCGGCCAAAGGCTTGGTGGACACATACCACTGGTCGGTCAGCCACGGCTCGATGACGGTACCGGAACGGTCGCCTTTCGGCACTTTCAGGGCGTGGTCGTCAACGCTGACCAACAGACCGGCAGCATCGAACGCGGCCACGATCTGCTTGCGCGCTTCGAAGCGGTCCAGGCCGGCGTATTCGGCCGGGATCTTGCCGTCGATGCTTTCGTTCAGTGTGCCGTCGAGATTGAACACCTGGCACGCAGGAAGAACGGTGGCATTCTTGTCGAAGATGTTCAGCAGCGGCAGGTTGTGGCGCTTGCCGACTTCGTAGTCGTTGAAATCGTGGGCCGGGGTGATTTTCACGCAGCCGGTGCCGAATTCAGGGTCGCAGTAATCGTCGGCGATGATCGGGATGCGGCGGCCAACCAGCGGCAGCTCGACAAATTTGCCGATCAGGGCTTTGTAGCGATCATCGTTCGGGTTCACCGCGACGGCGGAGTCGCCGAGCATGGTTTCCGGGCGAGTGGTCGCGACGATCAGGAAATCGTTGCCTTCAGCAGTCTTGGCGCCGTCGGCCAGCGGGTATTTCAGGTTCCACAGGAAACCTTTCTCGTCGTGGTTTTCCACTTCGAGGTCGGAAATTGCCGTGTGCAGCTTGGTGTCCCAGTTGACCAGGCGCTTGCCACGGTAGATCAGGCCGTCTTCGTGCAGGCGTACGAAGGCTTCTTTCACGGCTTCCGAGAGACCGTCGTCCATGGTGAAGCGCTCGCGGCTCCAATCTACGGACGAACCGAGGCGACGGATCTGGCGGCTGATGTTGCCACCGGACTCATCCTTCCACTCCCAGACTTTCTCGAGAAATTTCTCGCGGCCCAGGTCGTGGCGGCTCTGCCCCTTGGCTTCGAGCTGACGCTCTACCAGCATCTGCGTGGCGATACCGGCGTGGTCGGTGCCCGGCTGCCACAGGGTGTTGCGACCCTGCATGCGGCGGAAACGGATCAGGGCGTCCATGATCGCGTTGTTGAAGCCGTGACCCATGTGCAGGCTGCCGGTGACGTTCGGCGGCGGGATCATGATGGTGTAGGACTCGCCCGCGCCTTGCGGGGCGAAGTAATTCTCTGACTCCCAGGTGTTGTACCAGGAAGTTTCAATGGCGTGCGGCTGGTAGGTCTTATCCATGCGCGGCGGGACCCTATTGGCATTTATTCAGGAAAAGCCGGGAAGTATAGCGGGGATGTGCCGATGCGCGTAGAGCGAGGTGACAATGGGTGGGGGGAAAATTGTGGTTGGTGTTTTGTCAGAGAGGTCCCCTTCGCGGGCAAGCCCGCTCCCACAGGATCAGTGCCGATCACAAAATAGTGGTTCGACAAAAGTCCTGTGGGAGCGGGCTTGCCCGCGAAAGCGATCTGTCAGGCGATCTGATTCAAATCGTTATGCCGCGTCTCTTTCAGGCACAGCACCGCAATCAAACTCAGCACCGCCGCCCCGGACACATACCCGCCGACGTAACTCAAACCACCCATCGCCACCAGTTTCTGTGCAAAGAACGGCGCCGCGGAAGCGCCGACAATACCGCCCAGGTTGTAGGCTGCCGACGCGCCGGTGTAGCGCACGCGGGTCGGAAACAGTTCCGGCAGCAGCGCACCCATTGGCGCAAATGTCACACCCATCAGGAACAGCTCAATGCACAAGAACAGCGCCACGCCCCAGGTCGAGCCTTGGGTCAGCAGCGGTTCCATGACGAAGCCGGACAGGACCGCCAACACGCCACCGATGATCAGCACCGGCTTGCGCCCGTAACGGTCGCTGGCCCAGGCCGACAGCGGGGTGGCGGCCGCCATGAACAGCACGGCGAAGCACAACAGGCCGAGGAAGGTTTCGCGGCTGTAGCCGAGCGTGGTCACACCGTAACTCAGGGAAAACACGGTGGAGATGTAAAACAGCGCGTAGCACACGACCATTGCGCCGGCTCCCAGCAATACGGGCGCCCAGTATTGGCTGAACAGTTCGACCAGCGGGATCTTCACGGGCTCCTGGCGAGCCACGGCGTTGGCAAATACCGGGGTCTCGTGCAGCTTGAGGCGCACATACAGGCCGACTATCACCAGTACGGCGCTGAGCAGGAACGGAATACGCCAGCCCCATGAGCGGAACTGTTCATCGTCCAGCACCACGGCCAGTGTCAGGAACAGGCCGTTCGCAGCCAGGAAGCCAATGGATGGGCCCAACTGCGGGAACATGCCGAACCACGCGCGCTTGCCTTTTGGCGCGTTCTCCGTGGCCAGCAATGCCGCGCCACCCCATTCGCCGCCTAACCCCAGGCCTTGGCCGAAGCGCAGGACGCAAAGCAGGATCGGTGCCCAGGCGCCAATGCTGTCATAACCCGGCAGCACGCCGATCAGCGTGGTGCACACGCCCATCAGCAGTAGCGAGGCGACCAGGGTTGATTTACGACCGATACGGTCGCCAAAGTGGCCGAAAAGGGCCGAACCCAAGGGGCGAGCAAGGAAGGCGATGCCGAACGTGAGAAACGCCGAAAGCATCTGTGCGGTGCCGGATGTCTGTGGAAAGAACACCGGGCCGATCACCAGCGCAGCGGCGGTGGCATAGACATAGAAGTCGTAGAACTCGATGGCGGTACCGATGAAGCTCGCAGTAGCCACGCGGGTGGCGGAGTTTGTCGGTTGCGCAGATGTGGAGTCGCTGTAAGTCGTGCTGGTCGTCATGCGGTTATCCCTGACAGTCATGTGCTCCAGTGGAGCGAATTATTATGGTCGAGAACCCAGGGATGTGGGTGGGGGCACGGTCGCTGTTTCAGGTAGGAACAGTCGTCGGTTTACTGCGGATGTTGCTGATGATCGGGCCGGAAGCTGCGAAGTGCGGGATAAGCACGGGGCCGGCGAGGCTTGGGTAAGCGGTTCGATTATAGGAAGGTGGCTAACGATCGAACAAGTAGCTGGATTGGGCTGTGGCTTTATGTAGCGTCGAATCCTAGATAACCACAGGCATCGAGTTGGTCTGCCAGATCAATACTCGCGTGACACGGTTGTCTTCGGTCTCGAGAATTTCCAGGCGATACCGACCGATCTTCAGGCATACCGCGCTTTCGGGAATGGTTTCCAGCGCCTCGGTGACCAAACCGTTCAGGGTTTTCGGGCCATCGCTTGGCAGGTGCCAGCCGAGGCTCTTGTTCAACTCGCGAATGGACGCGGCGCCGTCGATCACCAGGCGTCCGTCGGCTTGCGGATGAATGTGCGGATTGTCCAGGCTGTGCTGGCTTTCGAACTCGCCGACGATCTCTTCAAGAATGTCTTCCAGCGTGACGATGCCCAGCACTTCGCCGTATTCGTCGACCACCATGCCCAGGCGCCGCTGCTGCTTGTGGAAGTTGAGCAGTTGCAACTGCAGCGGGGTACTTTCCGGCACGAAGTACGGCTCGTGGCTGGCCGCCAGCAACGCTTCCCTGGTCAGGCTTGCATCGGGCAGCAAGTGCAGGATGTGCCGGGTGTTGAGGACGGCTTCGACCTGGTTGATGTCACTGTGGAACACCGGCAGGCGAGTGCGTTTGTTGTGGCGCAATTGTTCGATGATTTCTTCGAGGGGGTCATCGAGATTGATGCCGTCCACATCACTGCGCGGTACCAGGATGTCATTAACCGTGATGTTGTCGAGTGCGTGGATGCCAGGCAGCGGGTGAGGGCGGCTTACGGTTTCCGGCGTATCCTGCCGCTCCGTCAGTGTTTCGTCCTCACTTCGTTGCACCACTTTGGCTTTACGGGCGAACGGTCGTATCACCAACTGACTGATGCTGTTGAGCAGCCATGCCGCGGGATAGATGATTTTCAGCGGCACGCGCAGCAGATTGTTGCCTTGGGCCAGGATCGCATCCGGATAGCGGGCGGCGAGCGCGCGTGGCAAGTAGTCGGAAAACACCAGCAGTATGGCGCCCGCCCCGAGGCAAGCGACCCACGGACCGTTCTCGGCCCAGGTGAAAATTGCCAGCAAAGTGCCGATGACCACCACGAGTGCACGGCAGAGGGTGTTGCAAAAGATCAGGCTGACCAGGGGAAAGCTCAATTTGGCCGGCGGTTTGTCGCTGGAGCGCGTAGCAATGCGCTTGGCCAGTAAATGCTGGTGCGCCGCTTCAATGGCGGTAAACAGGCCCGACCATAAAATCAGCAGGGTCACTACCGCGAGCATTGGCCCTATGGGCAAATCGTCCATTAATGCCGCCCGTCAGATATGCAGGATGTATTCACGTACCAGTTTGCTGCCGAAATACGCCAGCATCAGCAGGCAAAAACCGACCAGGGTCCAGCGAATGGCTTTGTGCCCGCGCCAGCCGAGGCGATTGCGGCCCAAAAGCAGCACGCTGAAAACGACCCAGGCCACGCAGGCCAGCAGGGTTTTGTGCACCAGGTGCTGGGCGAACAGGTTTTCGACGAACAGCCAGCCGGAAATCAGCGACAGCGACAACAGCGACCAGCCGGCCCAGAGGAAGCCGAACAGCAGGCTTTCCATGGTTTGCAGCGGCGGGAAGTTCTTGATCAGCCCGGATGGGTGCTTGTGCTTGAGCTGGTGGTCTTGAACCAGCAGCAGCAAGGCCTGGAACACCGCGATGGTGAACATGCCGTAGGCAAGAATCGAGAGCAGGATGTGGGCGAGGATGCCCGGCTCCTCATCGATGACCTGTACCGTGCCGGCGGGGGCAAAATGCGCCAGCATCACGGTCAAGGCCCCAAGCGGGAACAGCAGGACCAGCAGGTTCTCTACCGGAATCCGCGAGCAGGCCAGCAGGGTCAGTGCGATGACCGCCACGGCAATCAGGCTGGCGGCACTGAAGAAGTCCAGGGCCAGGCCGGTCGGGGTCAGCAGGTGGGTGAGCAGGCTGACGCTGTGGGCCAATACGGCGAGCACGCCGAGCATGACCAGCAGGCGTTTGTTGACCTTGGCGCCGGACGCCAGGCGAATGCCCTGGTAAATGGTCGCAGCGGCATACAAGCAGGCGGCGGCGAGGGTAGTTAGCAAGCTGGGTGACAAGGGGAGCATAAATCCTGTTAGGCAAGCCCGAAAGTCGCTGAGTTTGGCATAGAACCCCCACGACACGAAAGACCACACAACCCGACGGCGAGGTGTCCGCCAGCCACAGTCTTCGCTATAATCCGCGACCTGCCCACGCCGCAGGCTCGCCGAGCACACGTTTAGTCCGGTCCGGGCCGCCATTATCCCGGTCTACACAGGGCCTGAAAGGATCGCGCAATGTTTGAAAACTTAACCGACCGTCTCTCGCAGACGCTGCGCCATGTCACCGGCAAGGCCAAGCTGACTGAAGACAACATCAAAGACACCCTGCGCGAAGTGCGCATGGCGTTGCTCGAAGCCGACGTCGCCCTGCCGGTGGTCAAGGACTTCGTCAATTCGGTCAAGGAACGCGCCGTCGGCACCGAGGTGTCGCGCAGCCTGACGCCGGGCCAGGCCTTCGTGAAGATCGTCCAGGCCGAGCTCGAAAGCCTGATGGGCGCGGCCAACGAAGACCTGAACCTGAGCGCAGTGCCGCCAGCGGTCATCCTTATGGCCGGTTTGCAGGGCGCTGGTAAAACCACCACCGCCGGCAAGCTCGCGCGCTTCCTTAAAGAGCGCAAGAAGAAGTCGGTCATGGTTGTGTCCGCCGACGTGTATCGTCCGGCGGCGATCAAGCAGCTGGAAACCCTGGCCAACGACATCGGTGTGACGTTCTTCCCGTCGGACCTGAGCCAGAAGCCGGTCGACATCGCCAACGCGGCTATTAGGGAAGCAAAACTCAAATTCATCGACGTGGTCATCGTCGATACCGCTGGTCGCCTGCACATCGATGAAGAGATGATGGGCGAGATCAAGGCGCTGCATGCCGCGATCAAACCGGTCGAAACCCTGTTCGTGGTCGACGCCATGACTGGCCAGGACGCCGCCAACACGGCCAAGGCCTTCGGCGATGCATTACCGCTGACCGGTGTGATCCTGACCAAGGTCGACGGCGACGCCCGTGGCGGTGCGGCACTGTCGGTGCGTGCCATCACCGGCAAGCCGATCAAGTTCATCGGTATGGGCGAGAAGAGCGAAGCGCTCGATCCGTTCCACCCTGAACGTATCGCCTCACGCATCCTTGGCATGGGCGATGTGCTCAGCCTGATCGAGCAGGCGGAAGCGACTCTCGACAAGGACAAGGCCGACAAACTGGCCAAGAAGCTGAAGAAGGGCAAGGGCTTCGACCTCGAAGACTTCCGCGATCAGCTGCAACAAATGAAGAACATGGGCGGCCTCGGCGGGCTCATGGACAAGCTGCCGAATATCGGTGGTGTGAATCTGGCGCAGATGGGCAACGCCCAGGGGGCGGCAGAAAAGCAATTCAAGCAGATGGAAGCCATCATCAACTCCATGACCCCGGCCGAGCGCCGTGACCCTGAGATGATCAGCGGTTCGCGCAAACGCCGGATCGCCATGGGTTCCGGCACTCAGGTGCAGGATATCGGTCGCTTGATCAAGCAACACAAGCAGATGCAGAAGATGATGAAGAAATTCTCCGCGAAAGGCGGAATGGCCAAAATGATGCGCGGCATGGGCGGTATGTTGCCCGGCGGCGGCATGCCGAAGATGTAAAGAATCCGCGCAAGAGCTGGCTCTTGCGCCGCCCCACAAGGAAGTGGGATCAACAGCAAACCCGCATCAGGCGGGAGCTGACCGGCCGTTTTCAACGACGGCTCTATAGCAAATCTGCATGGCGGCCGATAGGCGCCGGAAAAAGTCATTTGCAAAAGTCCGGATATTCCTTAGAATATGCGGCCTTTCGGGCACCCATGCCCGCTGTGCATTTAGATTTGCAGCACCGACTACAGGAACGATGTTCACATGCTAACAATCCGTCTTGCCCTTGGCGGCTCCAAAAAGCGCCCGTTTTACCACTTGACCGTAACCGACAGCCGCAACCCGCGCGACGGTTCGCACAAGGAACAGGTTGGCTACTTCAACCCTGTTGCTCGTGGTCAGGAAGTTCGTCTGTCCGTGAACCAAGAGCGCGTAGCCTACTGGCTGAGCGTTGGTGCACAACCTTCTGAGCGCGTTGCTCAGTTGTTGAAGGAATCTGCTAAGGCTGCGGCCTGAGCAATATGAACGCGACGCCAGCTATTGCTGATGATTTGATCGTTATCGGCAAGATTTATTCTGTTCACGGCGTTCGCGGCGAAGTGAAGGTGTACTCCTTTACTGATCCGATTAAAAACCTGCTGGACTACAAAACCTGGACGCTCAAGCGTGACGGTAATGTAAAGCAGGTAGAGCTGGTTAGCGGACGCGGGAATGACAAGTTCCTGGTCGCAAAGCTCAAGGGTCTCGATGATCGCGAAGAAGCTCGTCTTCTGGCCGGTTATGAGATCTGCGTGCCGCGCAACCTGTTCCCTGAACTCACCGACGGCGAGTACTACTGGTACCAGCTGGAAGGTCTCAAGGTCATCGACACGCTCGGACAACTGTTCGGGAAGATCGATCACCTGCTGGAGACCGGCTCGAACGATGTCATGGTGGTCAAGCCTTGCGCTGGCAGCCTGGATGATCGCGAACGCCTGTTGCCCTATACCGAGCAATGCGTGTTGGCTGTCGACCTGGCCGCAGGCGAGATGAAGGTGGACTGGGACGCGGATTTCTAAGCGTGGCTAACTTGCGCGTAGAAGTGATCAGTCTGTTTCCCGAGATGTTCGCCGCCATCAGCGAGTACGGCATCACCAGTCGTGCGGTGAAACAGGGGCTCTTGCAGCTCACCTGTTGGAATCCGCGAGACTACACGACGGATCGACATCACACTGTGGACGATCGCCCGTTTGGCGGTGGTCCGGGCATGGTGATGAAGATCAAGCCCCTGGAAGATGCTCTGGTTCAGGCCAAGGCAGCCGCCGGGGAGGGAGCGAAGGTGATTTACCTGTCCCCCCAAGGCCGTCAGCTGACTCAGTCGGCGGTACGCGAGTTGGCGAATCTGGATGCATTGATCCTGATTGCCGGCCGCTATGAAGGCATTGACGAGCGTTTTATTGATGCTCATGTCGATGAAGAGTGGTCGATTGGCGACTATGTACTGTCTGGCGGCGAGCTGCCGGCGATGGTCCTGATCGATGCGGTTACACGACTGCTGCCTGGAGCTTTAGGGCATGCGGACTCCGCCGAGGAAGATTCCTTTACGGATGGTTTGCTGGATTGCCCGCACTACACCCGCCCGGAGGTGTATGCGGATCAGCGTGTTCCCGACGTATTGCTAAGTGGCAATCACGCGCACATCCGGCGTTGGCGTTTACAGCAGTCCCTTGGTCGGACCTATGAACGACGCGCCGATCTTCTGGAAAGCCGCTCGCTTTCTGGAGAAGAGAAGAAGCTGCTCGAGGAATACATCCGCGAGCGGGACGATAGTTAACAACGTATCGATGGTAGATCAGACGATTTACCTTAGGAGCACAGCATGACTAACAAAATCATCCTTGCACTCGAAGCAGAGCAGATGACCAAAGAGATCCCTACCTTTGCCCCGGGCGACACCATTGTCGTTCAGGTGAAAGTGAAGGAAGGCGACCGTTCGCGTCTGCAAGCGTTCGAAGGTGTTGTTATCGCCAAGCGTAACCGCGGCGTAAACAGTGCATTCACCGTTCGTAAAATCTCCAACGGTGTTGGCGTAGAGCGTACTTTCCAGACCTACTCCCCGCAAATCGACAGCATGGCTGTCAAGCGTCGCGGTGACGTACGTAAAGCCAAGCTGTACTACCTGCGTGACCTGTCGGGTAAAGCAGCTCGCATCAAGGAAAAACTGGCTTAAGTCCAGCTTCCGATGCAGAAAAAAGCAGCCTACGGGCTGCTTTTTTGTTGCTTGCGATTTATGCGTGCGATGGTTTCGCGGGCGTGCGGGCTATGAAAGACTTGCGGTCAGTCTTTCCGCTGCCTGAGTCTTTATGCCCGCCATCGATCATCCCCTGATAGATCAATTCCTCGACGCCCTGTGGCTAGAGAAAGGTCTCTCCGACAATACCCGCGATGCCTATCGCAGCGACCTGGCCCTGTTCAACGGCTGGCTGCAGGAAAAAGGCCTGGAACTGATCAACGCCGGCCGCGAGCTGATCCTCGATCACCTGGCCTGGCGTCTGGAGCAAAACTACAAGCCCCGCTCAACCGCACGGTTTCTTTCCGGCGTACGTGGCTTCTATCGTTATTTGCTGCGGGAAAAGTTGATCGCTGTTGATCCAACGTTACGGGTTGATATGCCGCAGCTCGGCAGGCCATTACCCAAATCCTTGTCTGAGGCAGATGTAGAAGCCTTGCTAAAGGCACCGGACTTGAGTGAAGCCATCGGTCAGCGCGACCGGGCCATGCTTGAAGTGCTGTATGCCTGCGGCTTGCGGGTGACCGAGCTGATCAGCCTCACCCTTGAACAAGTCAATCTGCGTCAAGGCGTGTTGCGCGTGATGGGCAAGGGCAGCAAAGAGCGGCTGGTGCCGATGGGCGAGGAAGCAATTGTCTGGGTCGAGCGCTATATGCGCGATGGGCGTGGTGAGCTGCTTGGTGGGCGTCCCAGCGATGTGCTGTTTCCCAGTCAGCGCGGCGAGCAGATGACCCGCCAGACGTTCTGGCACCGGATCAAGCACCAGGCCAAGGTCGCGGGGATCGGCAAGTCACTGTCGCCGCATACCCTGCGTCATGCGTTCGCCACGCACCTGCTCAACCACGGCGCGGATCTGCGGGTTGTGCAGATGCTGCTGGGGCACAGCGATTTGTCGACCACCCAGATTTATACCCACGTGGCACGCGCACGCTTGCAGGACCTGCACGCCAAACACCATCCACGGGGGTGATTCAGTGCTTCAAATGGAATACGAGCCTGTGGCGAGGGGGCTTGCCCCCGTTGGGTTGCGAAGCAGCCCCCTGCAATCGTTCAGAATCACCGAGTTGTCCGGATTTACGACTGCTGCGCAGCCGAACGGGGGCAAGCCCCCTCGCCACAGGGACCTTATGTGATAGGCTTGGCCAGTTTGCACGATGGGCGATTATGACCCGGTGTTTCGGCACGGGCGTTCTGATCGTCCCATATGTTCGCCTTCAGGAGTTCTCATGCGTCTGACCCAGATTTTCGCCGCCGCAGCCATTGCGTTGGTCAGCACCTTTGCCGTCGCCGATGACGCGGCTGACAAAGCCATTCGTAAAAGCCTGGAAAACCTCCAGCTCGAAGTCCCGGTGGAAAGCATCACCGCCAGCCCGTTGCCAGGTCTGTACGAAGTCAAGCTCAAGGGCAGTCGCGTTCTTTACGCCAGTGCCGACGGTCAGTACGTGGTTCAGGGCTACCTGTTCGACCTCAAGGACGGCAAGCCGGTCAATCTGACCGAGAAGACCGAGCGCCTGGGCATTTCCAAGTTGATCAACGATATTCCGGTCGCTGAAACCGTGGTGTACCCGGCCATTGGCGAAACCAAGTCGCACATCACCGTATTCACCGACACCACCTGCCCGTACTGCCACAAGCTGCACGCCGAAGTGCCTGAGTTGAACAAGCGCGGCATCGAAGTGCGTTACGTGGCGTTCCCGCGTCAGGGCCTGGGTTCGCCGGGTGACGAGCAGCTGCAAGCGGTGTGGTGCTCGAAAGACAAGAAAGCGGCCATGGACAAAATGGTCGACGGCAAGGAAATCAAGGCCGCCAAGTGCGATAACCCGGTTTCCAGGCAGTTCGCTCTCGGCCAGTCGATTGGCGTGAACGGCACACCGGCCATCGTTTTGGCCGACGGTCAGGTCATTCCGGGCTACCAGCCTGCGCCACAAGTCGCCAAACTGGCGCTGGGCGCGAAGTAAATTCGCATCGTCACGGCAAGCCTTGACGATCATGGTCCGGCAGCGACATCGCCGGGTCATTAATAGAGAGCCGCGAGCATGCGGCTGTTTTCACGGCCGGCCTTGAGTCGGCCGTTTTATGGGGAGTTCACAGTGAAACCGGTCAAAGTAGGCATCTGTGGGTTAGGGACCGTCGGTGGCGGTACCTTCAACGTACTTCAGCGCAACGCCGAGGAAATTGCTCGTCGTGCCGGGCGTGGGATCGAAGTGGCACAAATTGCCATGCGCACGCCAAAGCCTCAGTTCCAAACGACCGGTATTGCGATTACCAACGATGTCTTCGAAGTGGCCACGAACCCTGAGATCGACATCGTCATAGAGCTGATGGGCGGCTACACCGTTGCCCGCGAGCTGGTACTCAAGGCCATCGAGAATGGCAAGCATGTGGTCACCGCGAACAAGGCGCTTATTGCTGTTCACGGTAATGAAATTTTCGCCAAGGCACGCGAGAAAGGCGTGATCGTTGCGTTCGAAGCGGCGGTGGCCGGTGGCATTCCGGTGATTAAGGCGATCCGCGAGGGCCTGTCCGCCAACCGCATCAACTGGGTGGCCGGGATCATCAACGGCACCGGCAACTTCATCCTGACGGAAATGCGTGAGAAGGGTCGCACCTTCGAAGACGTGTTGGCCGAAGCCCAGGCTCTGGGTTACGCCGAAGCCGACCCGACCTTCGACGTTGAGGGGATCGACGCTGCTCACAAGCTGACGATCCTGGCGTCCATCGCATTCGGCATCCCGCTGCAATTCGACAAGGCTTATACCGAAGGCATCACCAAGCTGACGACGGCCGACGTAAACTACGCCGAAGCGCTGGGCTACCGCATCAAGCACCTGGGTGTGGCGCGCAGCACCGCGGCCGGTATCGAACTGCGCGTGCACCCGACGCTGATCCCGGCCGACCGCCTGATCGCCAACGTCAACGGCGTGATGAACGCAGTGATGGTCAATGGCGATGCCGCCGGTTCGACCCTGTTCTACGGTGCCGGTGCCGGCATGGAGCCGACCGCTTCGTCGGTGATCGCCGACCTGGTGGACGTGGTCCGTGCCATGACTTCCGACCCGGAAAACCGCGTACCGCACCTGGCGTTCCAGCCGGATTCGCTGTCGGCTCACCCGATCCTGCCGATCGAAGCCTGCGAAAGCGCCTACTACCTGCGTATTCAGGCCAAGGACCATCCGGGCGTATTGGCTCAGGTCGCGAGCATCCTCTCGGAGCGTGGCATCAACATCGAGTCGATCATGCAGAAGGAAGCCGAGGAACACGACGGCCTGGTGCCGATGATCCTGCTGACCCACCGCGTGCTGGAACAGCACATCAACGATGCCATCGCCGCTTTGGAAGCCTTGGCGGGTGTGGTCGGTCCGGTTGTTCGGATCCGTGTCGAGCACCTTAACTAAAACAGCTGCAAGCTATCAGCTCCAAGCGGCAAGCCAGAAGCCAGTGACGCTCAGCTTGCAGCTTGAAGCTTGAAGCTTGAAGCTCAAACCGAAGGTTTGAAAACATGCGCTACATCAGTACCCGCGGCCAGGCACCGGCCCTGAATTTCGAAGACGTCCTGCTGGCAGGTCTTGCCACCGACGGCGGTCTGTACGTCCCGGAAAACCTGCCACGTTTCACCCAGGAAGAAATCGCTTCCTGGGCCGGCCTGCCCTATCACGAGCTGGCTTTCCGCGTTATGCGCCCGTTTGTCACCGGCAGCATTCCAGACGCTGATTTCAAGAAAATCCTCGAAGAAACCTACGGCGTGTTTGCCCACAGTGCCGTTGCGCCGCTGCGTCAGCTGAACGGCAACGAATGGGTGCTGGAGCTGTTCCACGGCCCGACCCTGGCGTTCAAGGACTTCGCCCTGCAATTGCTCGGCCGTCTGCTTGACTACGTGCTGGAAAAGCGCGGCGAGCGCGTGGTGATCGTCGGTGCCACCTCCGGTGACACCGGTTCGGCCGCCATCGAAGGCTGCAAGCATTGCGAAAACGTCGACATCTTCATCCTCCACCCGCACAACCGCGTGTCCGAGGTGCAGCGTCGGCAGATGACCACCATTTTCGGTGAGAACATCCACAACATCGCCATCGAAGGCAACTTCGATGACTGCCAGGAAATGGTCAAGGCGAGCTTCGCCGACCAGGGTTTCCTCAAGGGCACCCGTCTGGTCGCCGTGAACTCGATCAACTGGGCGCGGATCATGGCCCAGATCGTTTACTACTTCCACGCGGCCCTGCAACTGGGCGGCCCGGCACGCTCGGTGTCGTTCTCGGTGCCGACCGGCAACTTTGGCGACATCTTCGCCGGTTACCTGGCGCGCAACATGGGCCTGCCGATCAACCAGTTGATCGTCGCCACCAACCGCAACGACATCCTGCACCGCTTCATGAGCGGCAACCAGTACGTCAAGGAAACCCTGCACGCGACGCTGTCGCCGTCCATGGACATCATGGTGTCGTCGAACTTCGAACGCCTGTTGTTCGACCTGCATGGTCGCAACGGCGCGGCGATTGCCGGCCTGATGGACAGCTTCAAGCAAGGTGGCGGTTTCAGCGTCGAGCAAGAGCGCTGGACCGAAGCCCGCAAGCTGTTCGACTCGCTGGCCGTGGATGACGCGCAAACCTGCGAAACCATCGCTGAAGTCTATGAACAGACCGGTGAAGTGCTGGATCCGCACACGGCCATCGGCGTGAAAGCAGCGCGGGAATGCCGCCGCAGCCTGGACATTCCAATGGTGATTCTGGGCACCGCCCATCCGGTCAAATTCCCGGACGCCGTGGAAAAAGCCGGTGTAGGAAAAGCTCTCGAACTGCCTGCACATCTTTCTGATTTGTTTGAACGAGACGAGCGTTGCACCGTATTGCCAAATGACTTGAAGGCCGTACAGGCCTTTGTCAGTCAGCATGGCAACCGCGGCAAGCCGCTTTAATCGCTCAGAGCTGTCACATTTTGAAGCCCGTCTCCTGACGGGCTTTTTCATTTCTGCATGCACACTTGTCGTGTTATCGCCGCGAAAGGACAGGCGAGTGAATCACCAAGGACGTGGGAATGCTGTTTACAAGTGTGTTCAAACCGGCCATGCGCTGGCTGTTTTTGCTCGGCATCATGGGCATCGCCCAATGGGGCGGCGCGAGTCCTCCAACCATTCAGGAGCGCGGGAAGTCTGTCGCCCGTTCAATGGTCGTGCTGGATGAACAGGAGTTACGCTGGATGGCCAGCCATCCACGGGTCGTTGTCACGGCACTGGAGTATCCGTTGTACCTGTTCAAGGATGAACATGGTCATTGGACGGGTCTGAACAGCGATCTGCTCAAGCGCATCAGTGACATGACGGGCTTGCAGTTCGTTTACCAGGAGTCGTTCTCCACCGATCAGATGCTCGCACACCTGGAAAGAGGCACGGCGGATTTAAGTACCACGCTTTCGATGAATGAAGAACGCAGGGCGCTTCTCGATTTCAGCCATGCGTTCGGCGGTGCAGGCTGGGTCTTTGTCGGGCAGTCGGGGGCGCCGCCGGTGCAGTCGCTGGAGGATCTGGCGAAACGGGTGCTGGTGCTGCCGACCCGACATGCACTGGAAGCGGTGATACGTCGCGATTATCCGTCCATCGAATTGCGCTCGGTTAAAACCTACGCCGAAGCCCGTGCCTGGGTTGAAAGCGGTGAAGCCTACGCCACCATCGAAAACGAAATCGGCGCCCAGCTGTTTCCGTCAGGCCGGCTACAGCTCGGGGCTGTGGTGCCGGGCAAATGGGATGGGGATTATCTGGCGGTGCGCAAAGGCCAGCCGCAGTTGCTGAGCATCCTCAACAAGGCGCTCGAGGCGTTTCCTGAGCAGGAACTGCGCGCCATGCGCCTGAAGTGGCTCGGTGGCACCAGCACGTCACAGGCACATGGCTTCTGGCAGCGATTTGACCAATGGGTTTGCTGGGGCATGTTTGTGGTCAGCCTGTTTGGTCTGTTGTCCCTGCTCTGGAACCGGCGATTGGCGGTGGTGGTCAGGCAACGGGTCGAGGCCCAAAGAAGCCTGCGTGATCAGCTGGCATTCCAGCATGCCCTGATGGATGCCATGCCTGACCCGATGTTTGTTCGTGATCTGCAAGGGCGTTTGATCATGTGCAACAAGAGTTATGAGGACGCCTTGTCGACGCATTTTGACCGGATGCAGGGGCGGCAGTTGATCGAGGTTGATGTCATGCCCAGACAAACCGCGGAACTGCTGCATGCCGAACTCATGGCGCAGTTGAGTACGCGCAGAACGCGCTTTTTCGAGCGTCAGTTGGTGTTCAAGGACGGCGTCAGGGATATCTACCAGTGGACGGTGCCGTTTTACACGGCGGATGGCCAACTACGAGGATTGCTGGGGGGCTGGGCCGATATCGCCCGGCGTACCCGACAAACGTGACGGTTGCGTTTTTTCTCTGTCATGTTCGCCGTGCATGCTCTCTTGACTGACCTGCAGTTTCAGCTGCGGTCAGTATCCAGAACTTTCTTCTCGGGCCAGCGGTCATCTGTTGTAGGCATGCCCCAGGCACGTTGTTTCGGACTATTGAGTGGTGATCGGGATGGAAAGTATCAGTCTGTTGCTCGGTGAGGCGCTGAGCCCGTATCAGGTCACATTGACCCCGTCAGGCAATCGTGGCGAATGCCGGGTGACTCTGAAGAATGCTATCGGCGCGACGGTGGTCGAGCGCGCGTTCAATCAGGCCCAGTTGAATGACAAACGCCTGCTGACGGATGTGGTCGACGGTTTGCATCGCGACGTGCTGATCGCTGAAGGACGCCTGGAGCCTTGTGTCATCGCGGCATTGCGCAATGCTGCCCAGGACAAGCTTCTGGCCAGCCGCAATTGAATGGATTTTTGTGGGAACCTTCCCGCGCCCAGGTCAGTCAGACTTTTTAACAGCAGGATCAAGCATTGTGCTCCGGTGCTTGTAGCTTGCTGCTACTGGTCTCCAAGCAGGCCACGTTTAACCCCGGGTCGTCTCCCCACTTCCCGGGGTTTCTTTTTGCCCGGGATTTGTCATGGTTGCGCCAGATTGTCGAAAAAAGCCTTGGTGTCTTTCAGGTAATCGCTGCGACTCTCCGGATCCAGCCAGGCGGCGTAGGCCTCGTCAAGCGGCTCGCGGGGAAGGGCGCGCAGCACCTGGTTGATCTCGACGATGGCCTGCCGGCCCTTTGGCGTGTCGGTGCAACCGATGTAACCGGACAGGTATTTGCCCGTGCCGCGAATTGGATAGAACTGCAATTCATCCTCGGCGATGCCTTGCAGCGAGGCCTGATAGCGAATTTCCGGGCGATAGCCCAGCAGCAGGTGCAAGCGTCCCAGGCGCTGCATTTGCAACAGGCTGCCCAAGGCGTCGTTGCCGTAATGAGCGGTCAGTGTGTTGGATGGTGCTTGCCTGAGCAGCCCGTCCAGGTATTCGCCGTAATTGCGCTCGGCAATAATCCCCAGTTTTTCGCGGCCGCTGGCGAGCAGCGCTGCCAGGTCGACTTCGCCATCCTTGATAAAGGGTGCCAGCACGTTCTGGTCAATGCGCCGCACGGCCAGGCCATTGCTCATGGCGCGGAAGACTGGAATGGAAAAGGCGATCCACTGTGCCCGTTCCTTGCTCCAGTTCAGCGCCGCGTCGCAGACGAGGGCCGGTTCGTGGAGCATTTGCAGTCCACGCGCGCGATTGACCCTCATCACGCTGTGCTGGTACTGCGGCATGCCGGCAATCAACAGTGGAAGCAGTTGATCGATGACACCCTGGCCCTTTTTCGGCCCGTCGAAAATCGTCAGTGGCGGCAGATCACGCTTGAGCCAGATCAGGTTTTCCTTGGGCTGTGCCAGGGCTGACGGGAGCGGTTCAAGGAGCAAGAGTAAAATCGCCAGCATGCACAGCGGCCATCCGCCGTGCGACGGGTGGTGCCGAATGGGCCATGCAGGCAGGCGCCTCAGTTCAGATGGCTCCATCTTTGCGCAACTGTGCGATCTGCGACGCGTCATAGCCAAGTTCCTGGAGTACCTGCGCGTTGTGCTCACCCAGTTGTGGCCCGACCCATTCACATTCACCGGGGGTCTCTGAGAGTTTCGGCACAATGCCCGGCATCTTGAAGTCCTTGCCATCCGGCAGTTTGGCTTGCAGGAACATTTCTCGCGCCAGGTACTGAGGGTCATTGAACATGTCTTCGGCGCTGAAGATCCGGCTGGCCGGTACCTCGGCCTGATTGAGCTGCGCCAGCACCGTGTCCAGCGGCAACGAGTTGACCCAGCGATCGATGACGCCATAAATCTCGTCGCGTCGGGCATCGCGGCCATCGTTGCTGGCAAGCTGAGGGTCGTTGGCCAGGTCTTCCCGACCAATGATCAGCATGAAGCGTTTGAAAATCGCGTCGCCATTGGCGCCGATCTGCACATGTTTGCCATCGGCACTGGTGTGGATCGAGGACGGGGTGATGCCCGGCATGATATTGCCCGTGCGTTCGCGGATGAAGCCGAACACGTCGAACTCCGGGACCATGCTTTCCATCATCGCGAAGATGGCTTCGTACAGCGCCACGTCCACCACTTGCCCCAGGCCGCCGTTGACCTCGCGATGACGCAGGGCCATCAACGCGCCGATCACGCCCCAGAGCGCGGCAATCGAGTCACCGATGGAAATGCCGGTGCGCACCGGCGGCCGGTCTTCGAAACCGGTGATGTAGCGCAGGCCTCCCATGGATTCACCGACCGCGCCAAAGCCGGGCTGATCTTTCATCGGGCCGGTCTGGCCGAAACCCGACAGCCGCACCATGACCAGTTTCGGGTTCAAGGCGTGCAGGACATCCCAGCCCAGGCCGAGTTTTTCCAGGACGCCGGGGCGAAAGTTTTCGATCAGAATGTCTGCTTCGCCCAGCAGCTGTTTCAGGATCGCCTGACCTTCGGGGTGTTTGAGATTGAGGGTCAGGGATTTTTTATTACGCGCCTGGACGAACCACCACAACGAAGTGCCTTCATACAACTTGCGCCATTTGCGCAATGGATCACCGCCGTCCGGGGATTCGACCTTGATTACGTCGGCACCGAATTCAGCGCAAATGCGCGAGGCAAACGGGCCGGCAATCAAGGTGCCCAATTCAATGACTTTCAGACCGGAAAGCGGTTTGGCGGTGATCGGCATGCGGGATCCTGCAGGACAAGGGTTGAGAGGATAGAGCGTTTTAACATAGCCGACTGTCCGACGCTCCAGCTTGATTGTGTTCTATTCGTGGATTGCCCGTCGCATCGGGTAGACTTGCCGCCTTTCCTCGTATCAAGAAGCCCGTTCATGGCCCAGCCGTCCACGACCTACAAGTTTGAACTGAACCTCACCGACCTCGACCGCAGTGTCTATGAGAGCGTGAAGCAGACCATCGCCCGTCACCCTTCGGAAACCGAAGAACGCATGACCGTACGCCTGCTGGCCTACGCTCTTTGGTACAACGAGCAGCTGTCGTTTGGCCGTGGTCTGTCGGAAGTGGATGAGCCGGCCTTGTGGGAAAAAAGCCTGGATGACCGTGTCCTGCACTGGATCGAAGTCGGCCAGCCCGATGCCGAGCGCCTGACCTGGTGTTCGCGCCGCACTGAACGCACCAGTCTGCTGGCCTATGGCAGCCTGCGCGTGTGGGAAGGCAAAGTGGTGCCGGCGGTGAAAAACCTGAAGAACGTCAACATCGCTGCCGTGCCTCAGGAAGTCCTGGAAACCCTGGCCAAGGACATGCCGCGCGTCATCAAGTGGGACGTGATGATCAGCGAAGGGACGATCTTCGTCACCGACGACCGTGGTCAGCATGAAGTCCAGTTGCAATGGCTGGCCGGTGAGCGCGGCTGATTTTTCGCCGCTCTAGCGCGTCACCCGGTTTTATCCTACGTATTCAAGAGAAGCTCCTGTCACCCCATGCGCATCGAACCTCGCCTGCTGCCCGACACCCCTGCCATTCCTCGGTGATATTCCGCCACTGCTGACCCGCCTGTACGCGGCGCGGGGCGTGCAATCCGAGGCAGAACTGGACAAGAGCCTGGCGCGGCTGATTCCGTTCCAGCAGCTCAAGGGCATTGATGCCGCCGTGGATTTACTGGTGACGGCGCTCGAACAGCGCCAGCGCATTCTGATCGTCGGCGACTTCGATGCCGACGGTGCGACGGCCAGCACCGTGGGCACCCTGGGTTTGCGCCTGTTGGGTGCTGCGCATGTCGATTATCTGGTGCCAAACCGTTTCGACTACGGCTACGGTCTGACCCCGGAAATCGTCGCGGTGGCGCTTGAGCGCCAGCCTCATCTGCTGATCACCGTGGACAATGGCATCTCCAGCGTCGACGGCGTGGTGGCGGCGAAAAAGGCCGGGCTCAAGGTGCTGGTTACCGATCACCACTTGCCCGGCGACGAACTGCCGTTGGCCGATGCCATCGTCAATCCGAACCAGCCGGGTTGCGAGTTCCCGAGCAAGGCGCTGGCCGGTGTCGGGGTGATTTTCTATGTGCTGATGGCCCTGCGCGCACGATTGCGTGAACTGGGCTGGTACGCGAGCAAGCCGCAGCCGAATATCGGCGAACTGCTTGACCTGGTGGCCCTGGGCAGCGTGGCCGACGTGGTGCCGCTGGATGCCAACAACCGGATTCTGGTGCATCAGGGCCTTGAGCGGATTCGCGCCGGACGTGCCCGGCCGGGGATCAAGGCGATCCTCGAAGTGGCCAAGCGCGATCATGCGCGCATCACCTCCACCGACCTGGGCTTCATTGTTGGCCCGCGTCTGAACGCGGCAGGGCGCCTGGATGACATGAGCCTGGGCATCGAGTGTCTGCTCACCGACGATGCGGCGACTGCCCGTGAAATGGCGGCGCAACTGGATGGCATGAACCAGGATCGCAAATCCATCGAGCAAGGCATGCAGCGCGAAGCGCTGGCGCAGCTCAAGGATTTGCCGGTGGAGTCGATGCCGTTCGGCTTGTGCCTGTTCGATCCGGAGTGGCATCAGGGCGTCATCGGTATTCTTGCGTCGCGGATGAAAGAGCGCTATTTCCGCCCGACCATCGCCTTTGCCGATGCCGGAGATGGCCTGCTCAAAGGCTCGGGGCGTTCGGTCCAGGGCTTTCACATCCGCGACGCCTTGAGTGTGGTGGCGGCGCAGCATCCGAACCTGATCACCAAGTACGGTGGTCACGCGATGGCGGCCGGCCTGACGCTGCCGGAAGCGAATTTCCCGTTGTTCGCCGAAGCCTTTGACGCTGAAGTGCGCCGGCAACTGCGCGAAGAAGACCTGACAGGCCGCCTGCTGTCGGACGGCACCCTGGCGGTGGAAGAGTTTCACCTGGAACTGGCCCGTGCCCTGCGGCATGCCGGCCCATGGGGGCAGCACTTCCCGGAGCCGTTGTTTCATGGGGTGTTCCAGTTGGTCGAGCAGCGCGTCGTTGGCGAACGGCACCTTAAAGTCGTGCTGAGAAGTGAGTGTGGTTCGGTGAAACTCGACGGCATTGCCTTCGGGATTGACCGCGACATCTGGCCGAATCCGACCATCAAATGGGTGGAACTGGCCTACAAACTCGATCTCAACGAGTTTCGTGGCAACGAGACGGTTCAACTGATGATTGCCCACATCGAACCGCGATAAGTCAGCTCACTGTATTGCTTTTGTGGCGAGGGGGCTTGCCCCCGTTGGGCTGCGAAGCGGCCCCAAATCTGGTTTAGAATTCCGCAAGGCCAACTGTGCCGAATGGCTTTGTTGCGGCTGCTGCGCAGCCGAACGGGGGCAAGCCCCCTCGCCACAGGTCCTTCATTAACCTGCCATTGAGGTGTTTCAATTCTTGAACCCTCCCTCATTCCCGGTTGTCGACTAGGCTCTAAACACTGCTTGATTGGCCTTGTGACGTCTTGTCGAATTTTTTGCCCGCGGGGGCGGGTGTTGTACCTTTTTCCTGTCACTCGTCGACTTTTCAAACAGAACCTGGAGCCTGCCCACTGATACGAGAGGTGCCCCATGAGTCTGCTGCTTGAACCCTTTACCATTCGCCAATTGACCCTGCCCAACCGCATCGCGGTATCGCCGATGTGCCAGTACTCCTGCGCCGATGGCCTGGCCAATGACTGGCACCTGGTCCACCTCGGCAGCCGCGCTGTCGGCGGGGCAGGGCTGGTGTTTACCGAAGCCACGGCGGTCACCGCCGACGGGCGTATCACCGCTCAAGACCTCGGTCTGTGGAATGATGAGCAGATCGAACCCCTGCAACGCATCACCCGCTTCATCAGCGCCCAGGGCGCCGTTGCCGGCATTCAGCTGGCCCATGCCGGGCGCAAGGCCAGTACCTACCGGCCATGGCTTGGCAAACACGGCAGCGTCAAACCCGACGATGGCGGCTGGGTGCCGGTCGGACCTTCGCCGATTGCGTTCGACCCACAGCACACACAACCCAGACAACTGGATGAGGGCGAGATCGCCAAGGTGATCCAGGCGTTTGTCGATGCGGCAAAGCGCTCTCTGATTGCCGGTTTCAAGGTGGTCGAAGTGCACGCGGCCCATGGTTACCTGCTGCACCAGTTCCTGTCGCCGTTGAGTAACCAGCGTCGCGATCAATATGGCGGTTCGTTCGAAAATCGTATTCGGCTGGTGCTGCAGGTCACCGAAGCGGTGCGTGCGGTATGGCCTGAAGAGTTACCGGTGTTTGTCCGGGTCTCGGCCACCGACTGGGTGGAAGACGGCTGGAACCCTGATGAAACCGTGGAACTGGCGCGCAGCCTGAAAGACCTGGGCGTGGACCTGATCGACGTCTCGTCGGGCGGGACTGCGGCGAATGCCGAGATTCCCACAGGGCCGGGTTATCAGACCCGCTTCGCCGAGCGTGTGCGCAAGGAGTCGGGCATGGCCACCGGCACGGTTGGCATGATCACCGAGCCGGCCCAGGCCGAGCACATCCTGCGTACCTGCCAGGCCGACATTATCTTCCTGGCCCGTGAGTTGTTGCGCGATCCATATTGGGCGCTGCATGCAGATGACGATCTGGGCGGGCACAAGGCCGTGTGGCCGGCGCAATATCAGCGGGCGACCCACCGTGAGCAGCCGATTCACGAATCGGATTTGCGCGACTGAAATCCATCGATACGAAAAAGCCCCTGAATCGTGAGATTCAGGGGCTTTTGTTTATGCCGGTGATCGATCAGGCCGCTTCGATCTTGCTGCGGTTCTGTTCGACCTTGTTCAGGTAATCCTTGAGCTTTTCCTGTTCGGCCAGCGTCGTGAACAAACCGAGCTTGCTACGACGCCAGAGGATGTCGTGGGCGCTGGTGGCCCATTCTTCGCTGCACAAATAGTCGACTTCACGGGTGTAGAGACCGCCGCCGATGTGTTCGCCCAGATCACTGAGGTCCTGTACGCCTTCGAGCATGCGCCAGGTACGGCTGCCGTAGGTGGTGGCCCAACGGCGAGCGATCTCGCTCGGTACCCAGTCGAATCTGTCGCGGATACGCGAGGTCAAGGCTTGCGGGGTGGTCATGTCTTCACCGCCCGGCAGCGTGGCGCTGGCGGTCCAGCTTGGCTTGATGTGCTTGAAGTACGGTGCCAGTTGCGCCAGCGCCGACTCGGCCAGTTTGCGATAGGTGGTGAGTTTGCCGCCGAATACGGACAGCAATGGAGCTTCTTCGCCAGAGCCCGACAGCGCCAGGGTGTAATCGCGGGTCACGGCCGACGGGTTGTCGGATTCGTCGTTGCACAGCGGGCGCACGCCGGAATAGCTGTGCAGGATGTCGTCGCGGCTGATTTGCTTTTTGAAGTGGGCGTTGACCACGTTCAACAGGTAATCGGTTTCGCCGTCGGTAATTGCAACGGCAGCCGGATCGCCGGTGTACTCGCGGTCGGTGGTGCCGATCAGGGTGAAGCGGTTCAGGTACGGAATGGTGAACACGATGCGCTGATCTTCGTTTTGCAGGATGTGCGCGTGTTCGCCTTCGTACAGCTTCGGCACGATCAGGTGGCTGCCCTGGATCAGGCGGATGCCATAAGGCGATTCCATCTTCAGGTCATCGCGAATGAACTTGGCGACCCAAGGCCCGGCCGCGTTGACCAATGCCTTGGCGCGGATCGAAAACAGGCTGCCATCGGCACGTTCCAGATGCAGGTGCCACAGGCCTTTGTTGCGACGGGCGCTGACGCAGCGGGTCTGGGTGTGAACGTGGGCGCCCTTTTCCCGGGCGGCCATGGCGTTCAATACCACCAGGCGTGCGTCGTCGACCCAGCAATCGGAGTATTCGAAACCCTTGGTGATCTCGCTTTTGAGCGCGCTGTCGGGGCCGAACTTCAGGCTCTTCGAACCTTTCAGTTGCTCGCGCTTGCCAAGGTTGTCATAGAGGAACAACCCGGCGCGGATCATCCACGCCGGGCGCAGGTGCGGGCGGTGTGGCAGTACGAAGCGCATTTGCTTGACGATGTGCGGTGCCTTGGCCAACAGCACTTCACGTTCGGCCAGGGCTTCACGCACCAGGCGGAATTCGTAATGTTCGAGGTAGCGCAGGCCACCGTGAATCAGCTTGCTGCTGGCCGACGAGGTATGGCTGGCCAGGTCATCCTTTTCACAAAGGAACACCGATAGGCCGCGACCGGCAGCATCCGCTGCGATCCCCACGCCATTGATCCCGCCACCGATGACGGCGATATCGTAAACCTCGGCGAGAGGGGGCGTAGGCAAGGTGGAAGTGGGCATCGGCTTGGCCTCGGAGTTCTTTGATGTTCTGTATTTGAAATCGAACATTGATGTTCATTTGCGAAAATACTAGCCCATAAAGACGCGCGCAGCCAGTCAGCTTCGATTGAAAATACTCATCGAAGGGCCGTTAAAGGAAAATTTACGAACATTTTGAGAGATGACTGACTTGAGAAGAGCGGAGTTTGAGCGACCGCCATCGCGAGCAAGCTCGCTCCCACAGTGATTGATGGCATACACAAGTTTTGTGACCGACTCAATTCCTTGTGGGAGCGAGCTTGCTCGCGATGGCGGCAGTGCAGGCGCCGTAGATATAGCGGTGAGGTTAAACAACCTCCAGCCGAACCTTGTGCTGGTTCAACAGCTGCGCCAGCGCCGGCGAAGGCTGCTGATCGGTGACCAGGCAATCGACCAGGCTGATGGGCCCCAGGCGAATCATGGCGTTGCGCCCGAACTTGCTGGAGTCGGCCGCGAGGATCACTTGTCGGGCATTGGCGATAATTGCCTGGGATACCCGCACTTCCTGATAATCGAAGTCCAGCAGGCTGCCGTCCTCATCGATACCGCTGATGCCGACCAACGCGAAATCGACCTTGAACTGGTTGATGAAGTCGACGCTGGCCTGACCGACCACGCCACCGTCGCGCCGTACGTTGCCACCGGTCAGCAGCACGTCGAAGTCGTCCTTGGCGCTGAGCATCGAAGCCACATGCAGGTTGTTGGTGATGATCTTCAGGTGACTGTGGTTGAGCAGTGCCCTGGCGATGGATTCGGTCGTGGTGCCGATGTTGATGAACAACGAGGCATGGTCGGGAATCTGCGCGGCAATGGCTTCGCCGATACGCTGTTTTTCATCGCGCATCTGATCGGCGCGCATGGCGTAGGCGGTGTTTTCGACACTGGAGTCATAGGCGGCGCCACCGTGGTAGCGACGCAATAAATTGGCTTCCGCGAGCTGATTGATGTCGCGGCGGATGGTCTGCGGGGTAACAACGAACAGCGTGGCCATTTCCTCGATGCTGACATAGCCGCGTTCGCGGACCAGTTCGAGGATTTGCTGCTGACGGGGAGGCAGATTCATGGGGCGTCCTTTGGGCTGCCGTGCAAAATTTGCCCATGATGCCGCAGGAATCTGCTCCCTACCAGTTACATCCGGATACGAGCCCGTATCCCGGATTATTCAGCCTCGTCTTCAGCCGCCCAATCGCGGGTGCGGCTGACCGCTTTTTTCCACCCTGCGTAGAGTTTTTCCTTCGCCGCTTCATCCAGCGTCGGCTCGAACCGGCGCTCGATCACGGCCTTGCCACGCAACTCTTCCAGGCTGCCCCAGAAGCCACAGGCCAGGCCTGCCAGGTAAGCGGCGCCGAGTGCCGTGGTTTCGCGCATTTGCGGGCGTTCGACCTGGGTGCCGAGGATGTCGGCCTGGAACTGCATGAGGAAGTTATTGGCCACCGCGCCGCCATCCACGCGCAGGGCCTTGAGGCGTTCGCCGGAGTCCTGCTGCATGGCGTCCAGCACGTCGCGGGTCTGGTAGGCAATCGACTCCAGCGCGGCACGAATGATGTGATCCACGCGTACGCCGCGGGTCAGGCCGAACAATGCGCCACGGGCATACGGGTCCCAGTACGGTGCGCCCAGGCCGGTGAAGGCCGGCACCAGGTACACGCCGTTGCTGTCCTTGACCTTGTTGGCGAAGTATTCGGTGTCGTGGGCGTCGTTGATGATTTTCAGCTCGTCACGCAGCCATTGCACAGTGGAGCCGCCGTTGAACACCGCACCTTCCAGCGCGTAGGCCACTTCGCCGCGAGGGCCGCAAGCGATGGTGGTCAGCATGCCATGCTTGGATTTCACCGCTTTGTCACCGGTGTTCATCAGCAGGAAGCAGCCTGTGCCGTAAGTGTTTTTCGCCTGGCCTGGCTCGACGCACATCTGGCCGAACAGAGCGGCTTGCTGGTCACCGGCGATACCGCCGATGGCGATGCCGCTTTTGGTGTGGCCGTAGATTTGCGAGGACGATTTAACTTCCGGGAGCATTTCGCGCGGAATATCCAGCACCTCCAGCATCTTCGCGTCCCACTCCAGGGTGTGGATGTTGAAGAGCATGGTGCGCGAGGCGTTGGTGTAGTCGGTGACGTGGACCTTGCCGCCGGTAAATTTCCAGATCAGCCAGCTGTCGACGGTGCCGAACAGCAGCTCGCCGTTGCGCGCTCGCTCGCGGCTGCCTTCGACGTTATCGAGAATCCACTTGAGCTTGGTGCCGGAGAAGTAGGGGTCGGTGACCAGGCCGGTGGTTTCGCTGATGTATTGCTCGTGACCATCGCGTTTGAGCTGCTGGCAGATCTCGGTGCTGCGTCGGCATTGCCAGACGATGGCGTTATAGATTGGGCGGCCGGTGTTCTTGTCCCACACCACGGTGGTTTCGCGCTGGTTGGTGATACCGATGGCTGCCACCTGGTCGTGGTGCAGGCCGGCTTGTGCCAGGGCCTCGACCATCACGGCGCTTTGGGTGGCGAAGATTTCCATCGGGTCATGCTCGACCCAGCCGGCTTGCGGGTAATGCTGAGCGAACTCCCGTTGGGCGGTGCAGACCACGTTCGCGTCGCGGTCGAAAATGATCGCGCGGGAGCTGGTCGTACCCTGATCGAGGGCAATGATGTAGTTCTTATTCTGTGTGTCGGTCATGTCGATTGCCTTGGCGTGAATAAGGGAGTGAGGTCTGGCGCGCGATCAAAGGGCAGGGGCACGCGCCAACGGTATCAAGAAGTTCTGGGTTTGCCGTCAATAGCAGGTAGTGCGTCCTTTGTAGCAGGTACGGCGCAGGGCAGATGGCGGGCAATCAGCCCGCGATAGGCGGCAGCACCGAGGCAGGCACCGACAATCGGTGCAAAAACAGGAATCAGGAAATACGGAATATCGCGTCCGCCAGTGACGGAAATTTCACCCCAGCCAGCGAAGAAAGTCATCAGTTTAGGGCCGAAGTCCCGCGCCGGGTTCATAGCAAAGCCGGTCAGCGGCCCCATCGAGCTGCCGATCACTGCAATCAGCAGGCCGATCAGCAGCGGTGCCAACGGGCCTTTTGGCAAACCATTGTTGTCGTCGGTCAGGGACATGATCACGCCCATCAGGATGGCCGTAATGATCACCTCGACCAGAAACGCCTGGGCGGTGGTCAGCACAGGATTCGGGAAGGTGGAGAACACGGAGGCCAATTCAAGGCTGGCCTGGGTTCCGCGAACCATATGGTGCGTTTGTTCGAATTCGAAGAATAGATTGCTGTAAAGCGTGTAAACCAACAATGCTCCACAGAAAGCACCTGCCACCTGAGCGAGCATGTAGAAAGGCAATTTACGCTTTTCGAAGTCCGCGAAAATACTCAGGGCAATGCTGACGGCAGGGTTCAGATGTGCCCCGGAAACTCCGGCGGTCAGGTAGATCGCCATGCTGACGCCGACACCCCAGATAATGCTGATTTCCCACAAGCCAAAACTGGCACCCGCGACTTTGAGCGCGGCAACGCAACCCGTACCAAAAAAGATCAGCAGCGCCGTACCCAGAAATTCGGCCATGCATTGGCTCGAGAGCGATGGTTGTTGTAAAGCAGTTGTCATTGAAACCTCGGTTTTTTTTTGTTGTCTGGCGCTTTTTCCATCATGGTCGGAGCGCGTTTTTCAGCGAGGCAGGATCCCCATCCTGATCGCGGTTTACTGCTGGGTGCTACGGTAGGACATTTCGTATAGTTTCAGAAACGAAAAAATATAGACAAGAAACACTACTGTCAAAGGTCGAAAGTGAACCATCGGTCATAAATAAACTATTCGTCGCATGAATGAACGAGTCTTTGGGTGTTGGGAAGGTTGGGTTATGGCGTCATGGATGCGCTGCCCTGGAGCCTTTTAACGATCAATGTCCTAGAATCCGCCGCAGTATTTTTCTTCTGCCGCCCAATCTGGAGCTGCCATGACCCCCGCATTGGATTTGTTGAAAAAGGTTCGAGCCGAACATCGCGTACACAGTTACGAACATGACCCGAAGGCCGCCTCCTACGGGTTGGAAGCCGCGGAGAAACTGGGGCTCGACCCGGCTCAGGTGTTCAAGACCTTGCTGGCGGCCAGCGAAAAGGGCGAGTTGTTGGTGGCGGTGGTGCCGGTTGTCGGCAGCCTGGATTTGAAAGGGCTGGCCCACGCCGCTGGCGTGAAAAAGGTCGAAATGGCCGACCCGGCGGCGGCGCAGCGCTCCACTGGCTATCTGTTGGGCGGGATCAGTCCGCTGGGGCAGAAAAAGCGTTTGCGAACCTTCATTGATAATTCAGCCCAGCCCTTCGCCAGTATTTTTGTCAGTGCGGGCCGGCGCGGACTGGAAGTCGAACTGGCGCCGGCCGTGCTGGCCGAACACACCCAGGCGAAGTTTGCCGATATCGGCCGTACGTGAGCGTCGAAGTGAACGCAGATCTGTATGGTGAAAATCAGCCTGCTCTGTCACTGGTGCCGGTGCGGCCAGCGCGGCATGCTCGGCGGTCTGACAAAGGGAGAAGGTTATGCAGCTGGAGTTTCATCAGGTCGACGCGTTCAGCAATCAGCCATTCAGTGGCAACCCGGCGATGGTCTATCGGCTCGATAGCTGGCTCGCCGATGAGTTGATGCAAAAGATTGCCGCCGAACACAACCTCGCCGAAACGGCGTTTGTCGTACGCGAAGGGCGGGGCTGGCACATCCGCTGGTTTACGCCGACCACCGAGGTGCCATTGTGTGGTCACGCGACGCTGGCCAGTGCCTATGTGTTGTTTGAAATCTATAAAGAACCAGTCGAACGACTGGACTTCACCTGCAAATCCGGACCGCTGAGCGTGACCCGTGAAGGTGGGCGCCTGTGGCTGAATTTCCCGGCGATCATTCCCTCGGAAATCGACGTGACCCTGGATGTCGAGCGTGCCCTCGGCGTTGAAGCTGTCGATGTGCTGGGTTCCAATGAACTGTTTGTGGTGCTGGAGTCCGAGCAAGCGGTGCTCGACTGCAAGCCGGACATGGTCGCCCTGGCGAAACTGCCGTGGTTGGGCGCAATCGTGACGGCGCGTGGCAGCCAGCACGATTTCGTGTCCCGCTATTTCGCGCCAGCGATCGGCATCAACGAAGATCCGGTAACCGGATCGACCCATTGCCTTCTGATTCCGTACTGGTCGCAGCGTTTGGGCAAGTCGAGCTTGACGGCCTGTCAGCGTTCGGCCCGGGGTGGGGAATTGTTCTGCCGACTGGAAGGGGAGCGGGTGAAGATTGGCGGGAATGCGACGCTGGTTGCGCGTGGAACGCTGATGCTGGGCTAACGCAAACCCAATGTGGGAGCGAGCTTGCTCGCGATAGCGGTATTACATTCAACAAGTTTGTTGACTGATCCGACGCCATCGCGAGCAAGCTCGCTCCCACAGGGATTGTGTTGTTTAGTTCGCCGCGCTGTAACGCCGGACACCCGATTCAACCACCGGAATCTGCGCAGCCGTGCTGCCGGACGCCTGGAACAGCACCAGGTGTTCAGCCGCGACACGAATGCCCACATCCGCCCCGACCTGACGATCGACATGGCTGGGGAAGATCGACTCCAGCTGGGCGCCTGTCGGCAGCTGCAAGCGATACAGGGTCGATGCCCCCAGGAACGTCTTGCCGGCGATTCGCGCCTTCAGTGCGCTGTCCGGTGCATAGACGATATCGTCCGGGCGCAACAGCACGTCTACGGCACCGCCTACCGGCCAGGTGTAGGCCCGATTACCGCGCAACTCACCCAGCTCGGTTTGTACCGACTCCGGGCTGCTCAACTGACCACGAATGAAATAGCCCTGGCCGATGAAGCTGGCCACAAACGGTGTCAGTGGTTCGTGGTAGAGGTTGTAGGGCGTATCCCACTGTTCCAGGCGACCTTCCTTGAACACGCCAACGTGGTCGCTGACCGCGAAGGCTTCTTCCTGGTCGTGAGTCACCAGAATCGCGCTGGTGCCACGGGCCTTGAGGATGTCGCGCACTTCATGGCTGAGCTTGCGGCGCAGTTCGCCATCGAGGTTGGAGAACGGCTCGTCGAGCAGCAGCAGTTGTGGTTCCGGCGCCAGTGCGCGGGCCAGGGCGACACGTTGCTGCTGCCCACCTGAAAGCTCGTGAGGAAAGCGCTTGCCGAGGTTCTTCAGGTTGACCAGTTCCAGCAGCTCTTCGGTCACCCGATCCTTTTGCGGATGCTTGCGAATACCGAAGGCGATGTTGTCGGCCACGCTCAAATGCGGAAATAGCGCGTAATCCTGGAACACCATGCCGATACGGCGTTTCTCTGGTGCGAGGGTGAAGCCGGCGCTGGAGATCGTCTCGCCAGCCAACTGGATTTCACCTTCATGCACCGGCTCGAAACCGGCAATCGCCCGCAGCGTTGTGGTTTTACCGCAACCCGAGGAGCCCAGCAGGCAACCGATGTCGCCCGCGTTCAGGTGCAGGTTGAGGTTTTGAACCACTCGCTGGTCCTGATAACCACAAGCGAGGTTGCGCAGGTTAAGCAGTAATGGCTGGCTCATGCGTGGTGGTACGAAGGCGGAACGAGGAATTCGAGCAAGGCCTTTTGCGCGTGCAGACGGTTTTCGGCTTGATCCCAGGCAACCGAGCGTTTGTCATCGAGCAGGTCGACGCTGATTTCTTCGCCGCGGTGCGCCGGCAGGCAGTGCATGAACAATACGTCTTCAGCAGCCAGGTCGAGCAGGGCGCAGTTGACCTGATACGGTGCGAACAGCTGCAGGCGCTTGGCGGTTTCCTCTTCCTGACCCATGGAGGTCCAGACGTCGGTGCTCACCAGGTGTGCACCGCGCACGGCATCTTTCGGGTCGCGAACGATGGTGACCCGATCGCCGGCCTTGGCCAGGAACACCGGGTTGGGTTCGTAGCCTTCCGGGCAGGCTACGCGCAACTGGAAGTCGAACTGGATCGCCGCTTCTATATAGCTGTTGCACATGTTGTTGCCGTCGCCGATCCAGGCCACGGTCTTGCCCTGGATGGAGCCGCGGTGTTCGAGGAAGGTCTGCATGTCTGCCAGCAACTGGCACGGGTGCAGGTCATCGGACAGGCCGTTGATCACCGGCACGCGGGAGTTGGCGGCGAATTCGGTCAGGTTGCTGTGGGCAAAGGTACGAATCATCACCGCGTCGAGCATGCTCGACATGACAATGGCGCAGTCGCCGATCGGTTCGCCACGGCCCAGTTGGGTGTCACGTGGCGACAGGAAGATCGCCTGGCCGCCGAGCTGGATCATGCCGGCCTCGAAAGAGATCCGGGTGCGGGTCGAGGATTTCTCGAAAATCATCCCCAGGACGCGGTTTTTCAGAGGCTCGAACAGTACGCCGCGGTTACGCAGGTCCTTGAGCTCAACGCCTCGACGGATCACGCTGACCAGCTCTTCGGGCGTGCAATCCATCAGGGAGAGAAAGTGCCTTGCGCTCATCATTGACTACCTTTTTGCTACAAACCGCAGATGCTCAAAGCCTTGTTTAACGGAACAACGGGCGAGACCTGCGGCGTAAGCCGCACGGGGCGACGAAATAGGGGAAGGCGCGATCTTATAATTAAATGTCGCGTCTTACCAATAGGGCTACAGTTTTTAGGGAGTTTCAGAGGTGCTACGGGTTTACCGTGGTAGCGCTTTTGAAGCCTGTTTCCTGATAGCAGCGGCTCATTTGTACACCGGCCTCTCGGGGCTTGGCAATCGGGCGGGGCGGCAATGGTGCGCTGACAGTCGGTTTCTGACTTGTCGTTCCAGGTCTTGAGCAGCGTGTCGCCAGCTTGAAATAATCCAGTTACAGGCACCACCCAGGCCGCCTTCGAATTGAACTCCGATATCCATCGGCTGGCCTGATAACCATCGATTCACAAGACGAACATCGCTGGCGCGGTGGCGGGTCTGGCGCCATAGTTTTGTTTCCGCGGCCAACGTTGCCCCGCCCATAACAAGACAGAGACTGGCCATGACCAAGACTCTCCATCATCGTGCGTGCCATTTGTGCGAAGCCATCTGTGGCCTGACCATCGAAACCACCGAGGTCGAAGGCGGTAACGTCCAGATCACATCGATCAAGGGCGACCCCCAGGATACGTTCAGCCGTGGGCACATCTGTCCCAAGGCCGTTGCGTTGCAAGACATTCAGAACGATCCGGATCGCCTGCATCAGCCCATGCAGCGGGTGGGTAATGAGTGGCAGCCCATCGAGTGGGAAGCGGCATTCAATCTGGTCGCCGAACGCCTCGCCGCCATTCAGGAGCATCACGGACAAAATGCCGTGGCGGTCTATCAAGGCAACCCGAGCGTGCACAATTACGGGCTGATGACCCACAGCAATTACTTCCTCGGCCTGCTGAAAACCCGCAACCGGTTTTCCGCCACCTCGGTTGATCAATTGCCCCATCACCTGACCAGTCATTTGATGTACGGCCACGGTTTGCTGCTGCCAATCCCGGACATCGATCACACCGATTTCATGCTGATCCTGGGCGGCAACCCACTGGCTTCAAACGGCAGCATCATGACCGTGCCGGATGTGGAAAAACGCTTGAAGGCGATACAGGCTCGAGGTGGCAAAGTGGTGGTGGTCGATCCGCGCCGTAGTGAAACGGCGGCGATTGCCGATCAGCATCTGTTCGTGCGCCCTGGCGGCGATGCGGCATTGTTGTTCGGCCTGCTCAACACGTTGTTCGCTGAAGGTCTGACTTGCGACAGCCATCTGCCGGTCGACGGTCTGGAGGACGTGCGGGAGGCCGTCGCGCCGTTCACCGCGGAGGCCATGAGCGCCTTGTGCGCCGTACCAGCGGAACAGATCCGCCAATTGGCGCGGGACTTCGCCGCGGCACCGAGTGCAGTCTGCTATGGCCGCATGGGCGTCTCGACCCAGGCCTTCGGTACGCTGTGCCACTGGGTGGTGCAGTTGATCAACCTGGTCACCGGCAACCTCGATCGCGTTGGCGGGGCCTTGTGCACTGAACCGGCGGTGGACCTGGTGGCGACGACTTCGGGCGGGCATTTCAACTTGTGGCAGAGCCGGGTTTCCGGGCGTCCGGAATATGCCGGAGAGCTGCCGGTGTCGGCGCTGGCCGAAGAGATGCTCACCGAAGGGGACGGGCAGGTACGGGCGTTGATCACCGTGGCAGGCAATCCGGTGCTGTCCACGCCCAATGGCCGAAAACTCGAGCAGGCGCTGGACGGGCTGGAGTTCATGGTCAGTATCGACTTGTACATCAATGAAACCACGCGTTACGCCGACCTGATCCTGCCGTCCACGTCGGCGCTGGAAAACGACCATTACGACACGACGTTCAACCTGTTTGCGGTGCGCAACGTCAGTCGTTTCAACCGCGCAATCCTCGCCAAACCCAAGGGGGCACTGCACGACTGGGAGATCTTCGTCGGGCTGGCCAAGGCATTTGCCGCCAGGACCGGCAAAGAGTTGAAGCCGACCATCGCCCCGGCGCAAATGATCGATCGCGGCCTGCGCATGGGGATGTACGGCGACACTTCAGAGCATAAGCTGTCGCTGGCGACTTTGTTCGATCATCCCCATGGTGTCGATCTGGGAGCGCTCAAGCCCAACCTGGCACCACGCCTGAAGACTGCCAATCAACGTATCCAGGCCGCGCCGGCCGCGATTCTCGCTGACCTGACGCGCTTCGCAGCCTTGCAGGCGCCGGCCGCCGACGAGTTGTTGATGATTGGCCGCCGACATGTGCGCAGCAACAACTCATGGATGCATAACTATCATCGGTTGGTGAAGGGCAAGCCACGTCACCAGTTGCTGATGCATCCGGACGATCTGGCCAGTCGCGGACTCAGCGACGGGCAACGTGTGCGGGTCAGTTCACGGGTGGGTGAGATTGAGGTTGAGGTGCTTGGCAGTCTGGATATGATGAAGGGAGTGGTCAGCCTGCCACACGGCTGGGGCCATGCGCGGCCAGGCGTGCAAATGACGATTGCCAGCAGCCAGCCGGGGTCCAGCGCCAACGACCTGACCGACGAATGCCGGATTGACGAGTTGTCGGGAAATGCTGCGCTCAATGGCGTGCCGGTGACCGTGGCGGCGGCTTGAATCAGTCTGACGGAGAGACCGAGCAGGGCGCTCGGCTTTCCGTTACAATGCGCCACCGTGCCGACCCATGAGTCGGAAAGTTCAGCCGAGGTGCTCCATGGATATCATCGAAACGATTAAAGAGCAGATTGCCAACAACACCATTCTGCTTTACATGAAAGGCTCGCCGAATGCCCCGCAGTGCGGCTTCTCCGCGAAAGCCGCGCAGGCCGTGATGGCGTGTGGCGAAAAGTTTGCGTACGTGGACATCCTGCAGAACCCGGAAATCCGCGCCAACCTGCCAAAATACGCCAACTGGCCAACCTTCCCACAGCTGTGGGTTGCCGGTGAGCTGGTCGGCGGTAGCGACATCATGACTGAAATGGCTGCTGACGGTTCGCTGCAGACTCTGATCAAGGACGCCGCCGCCAAGGCCGCTGCTGCCAAGACCGAAGCCTGATTCGCCGTGTGTGGGAGCGGGCTTGCTCGCGAAGAACGATAACGCGGTTTCCAGATAAATCGTGTCGCCTGCTTCGCGAGCAAGCCCGCTCCCACATCAGGATTTCAGGGTAAACCTGAATTCCGGATAACAAAAAGCCCCGCCACTCGAAAGAGGGCGGGGCTTTTTTATTATTGCATCGAGATTGATCGCGTAGACCTTACTCGTCTTCGCCCATCTGCGATTGCAGATAGTTTTCGATACCGATTTTGTCGATCAGGCCCAATTGGGTTTCCAGCCAGTCGATATGTTCTTCTTCGGATTCAAGGATATCTTCAAGCAGTTCACGGCTACCGAAGTCGCCAACGGTTTCGCAATGCGCGATAGCCACTTTCAGGTCGGCATGGCCGGTTTTCTCGATGCGCAGGTCGCACTCGAGCATTTCCTTGGTGTGTTCGCCGATGTGCAGCTTGCCCAGATCCTGGACGTTCGGCAGGCCTTCAAGGAACAGAATGCGCTTGATCAGCTTGTCCGCGTGCTTCATCTCGTCGATGGATTCGTGGTACTCGTGCTTGCCGAGCTTGTTCAGGCCCCAATCTTCATACATGCGTGCATGCAGGAAGTATTGATTGATCGCGACCAGTTCATTGGCGAGGATCTTGTTGAGATGCTGGATGACTGTAACGTCGCCTTTCATGATGGGGTCCTGCCCTGTATTAGCTGTCAATAGAACAGAGTTTGAGCCGGGTATTTAAGGGTGTCAAACCTAAGTTATTGAAACTTAAATGAAAATTAATCGGAATAAGAATGTTTGTGTTCCGCGTCTAGAGCATAACTAGTTGATTTTCAGACATAAAAAAACCGGACATATGTCCGGTTTTTTGAAATTCGATATTTAAGCCGCTGTAAATTCTGCTGGATAAGGAATCGCAGCCTGGGCTGTTTGCAGTTTTGTCAGGGTCTCACGGACTACTTCCTTGGCGAGGCAGGCACATTTACCGCATTGACTGGCAACGCCGGTGGCTACACGGACTTCCTTGTAGCTGCAGCATCCTTCATAGATCGCATCGCGGATTTGACCGTCGGTGACGCCAGTGCAGAGGCAAACATACATAAGGAAGACCGTCGCTGATTGTGACTCAATTGCGATGGATCTTAATGTTAACGAGAATGATTGTCAAAGTGCTTTCGGAGCACTTTTCGTCATAAGGGTGTGTGGCTGACGAACGGTCTGGCGCACAAAGTCAGTGAAGAAAGCCGAGTGCCGATTTTGCCGTCCCGGGAAAAAACAGCTAAGACAGCTCAAACGCGCGGTGTATGATGGCCGGTCTTTTGCGACCGGGGATCGTGTCACAGGGCTGTCGCCTCAGGGTGGCAGGCTGATGCGAACCCTGTTTCTCACGCTATTACACCAGGAGATATCCAATGAGCGTACTCGTAGGCAAACAAGCCCCTGACTTCACCGTACCGGCCGTACTAGGCAATGGCGAGATCGTTGACAGCTTCACCCTGTCTTCGGCGATCAAAGGTAAATATGGCCTGGTGTTCTTCTACCCACTGGACTTCACCTTCGTTTGCCCGTCCGAGCTGATCGCTCTGGACAACCGCATGTCTGAATTCAAGGCACGCAACGTTGAAGTGATCGCTGTTTCGATCGACTCGCACTTTACCCACAACGCATGGCGCAACACTCCAGTGAACAATGGCGGTATCGGCCAGGTTCGCTACACCATGGCTGCCGACATCAAGCAGGACATCATGAAGGCCTACGACGTTCAGTCCGCTGACGGCGTGGCTTTCCGTGGCGCGTTCCTGATCGACGACAAAGGCGTTGTCCGTTCGCAGATCATCAACGACCTGCCGCTGGGTCGTAACATGGAAGAGCTGATCCGTCTGGTCGACGCTCTGCAATTCCACGAAGCGCACGGCGAAGTCTGCCCTGCCAACTGGAAGAAAGGCGACAAAGGCATGAACGCTTCGCCAGAAGGCGTTGCGGCTTACCTGACCGAGCACGCTGCCGCTCTGTAAGGTACGTTCCAGGAATAAAAAAACCGGCCTTCGAGGCCGGTTTTTTATGGGTGGAAATAAATCTGTGACTGAAATCCCTGTAGGAGCGAGCCCGCTCGCGATGGACTCAAGAACACCGCGGGGAACCAGACTGCCCGCGTTATCGTTCACGACCATCGCGAGCAGGCTCGCTCCTACAGAAAGCCATCAGTCGTTGAAATCTTCCCAGCCGCCCATTTGTTTCCAGCGATTGACGATGCCGCAGAACAGGTCTGCCGTCTTCTCGGTGTCATAGCGCGCCGAGTGAGCCTCACGACCGTCGAAGTCGATGTCCGCTGCCTGGCAAGCCTTGGCCAGTACGGTCTGGCCGTACGCGAGGCCTGCGAGCGTTGCGGTATCGAAACTGGAGAACGGATGGAACGGATTGCGCTTCATGTCCAGGCGCGCAACCGCCGCATTCAGGAAACCCAGGTCGAAGCTGCTGTTATGCCCGACCAGGATCGCCCGTTTGCAGCCATTGGCCTTGAGAGCCTTGCGCACGCCACGGAAGATATCGTTCAGGGCGGACTCTTCACTCACGGCCATGCGCAGCGGGTGATCGAGCTTGATCCCGGTGAATTCCAGGGCGGCCGGTTCGATGTTCGCGCCTTCAAACGGCTCGACACGGAAGAAGTAGGTGTGATCCGGGTAGACAAAACCTTTTTCATCCATGGCGATGGTGGTCGCGGCGATTTCCAGCAGGGCATCGGTGGCCGAGTTGAAGCCACCGGTTTCTACGTCGACGACAACCGGCAGGTAACCACGGAACCTGGCAGCCATTGGATGACGAGGGCCGCCTCCGCCGCCATTGCCTTCCAGTTCGTCGTCGAAATGGTCTTCACTCACGCGTGTTCCTCCAGCAGGCGCCAGCGCAGTTTTTCACCGGCGCGCAGCGGGATAACGGTCAGCTCGCCAAATGGCAGGCTGGCAGGGGCGGTCCATTCTTCGCGGACCAGGGTGATGCGATCGGTGTTGGCCGGCAGACCATAGAACCGCGGGCCGTTGAGGCTGGCGAAGGCTTCGAGCTTGTCCAGCGCATTGCGCTGTTCGAAGGCTTCGGCATACATCTCGATGGCCGCATAAGCGGTGTAGCAACCGGCGCAACCGCAGGCCGCTTCCTTGGCGTGCTGGGCGTGGGGCGCCGAGTCGGTGCCGAGGAAGAATTTTTCGCTGCCGCTGGTGGCGGCGTCGAGCAGGGCTTCCTGGTGCGTATTGCGTTTGAGGATCGGCAGGCAATAGAAGTGCGGCCGAATCCCGCCCACCAGCATGTGGTTGCGGTTGTACAGCAGGTGGTGAGCAGTGATGGTCGCGCCTACGTTGGCCGGAGCCGAGTTGACGAACTGCACGGCGTCCGCCGTGGTGATGTGTTCGAAAACCACTTTGAGGGACGGGAAGCGCTCGACCACACGGCGCAGGTGTTCATCGATGAAGATTTTTTCGCGGTCGAACACGTCGACATCGCCACGGGTGACTTCACCGTGAACCAACAACGGCATCCCGACTTCGGCCATGGCCTCGAGTGCAGGGAAGATCTTGTCGATGCTGGTGACGCCAGAATCCGAGTTGGTGGTCGCGCCAGCCGGGTACAGTTTGGCGGCGTGAATGAATCCGCTGGCCTTGGCCTCGCGAATTTCTTCAGGCTGGGTGCGGTCGGTCAGGTACAGAACCATCAGCGGCTGGAACGGGCTGCCGGCCGGGCGGGCAGCGAGAATCCGCTGGCGATAGCCGTCGGCTTCGGCCGCATTGCGCACCGGTGGAACCAGGTTGGGCATGATGATGGCGCGGCCAAAGGTGCGCGCGACATCCGCGACGGTATTGGTCAACACGGCACCATCGCGAAGATGAATATGCCAGTCGTCGGGACGCAGCAGGGTCAGGCGGTCGGACATGAGGGGATTCCAGGCGGGTCAAACTCAAGGGAATGCTACCGGAAAAGACTCTTGCAGGCACTCGCTATCAAGTTTTGCAGGAAGCTTCCGATATCCAACAGGTATGCCGTAAACATGTGTGTGTCGGTCTTTTTGTTGTAGAAGCCAGTGGAGCCTCCCGTGCGCCAGCGTTATTTAGCCTTGCTCAGTGTGTTTGCCAGCCTTCCGGCAATGGCGCTCACTTTCCAGACCCGTCTGGAGAACATTGAGTGGACGGTCGAAGGTGACAAGTTCGAATGCCGTCTGACGCAGCCGATTACCGACTTCGGTTCGGGCGAGTTCGTGCGTCGTGCCGGCGAGCAGGCGACTTTTCGTCTGAAAAGCTACAACCCGATGATCGGCGGCGGTTCGGCGACCTTGCTGGCGGCTGCGGCACCGTGGCAACCGGGGCGTGACGATATCAATCTGGGCACGGTGAGAGTCGGCAGCGGCAACGTGTTGTTCAACAGTTCACAGGTTCAGGCCGGACGCCTGATCAACGGTCTGATGGACGGTCGCAGCCCGGTGGTTCGCCATTCCTCGGGGGATGGCCGGGTCTCGGAAGTGCGCTTGTTGCCGGTCAGGTTCAACAAGGCCTTTGCCGATTACCAGGGTTGCGTGGCCAAATTGTTGCCGCAGAACTTCGAGCAGGTGAAGCAATCCGAAATCGGCTTCCCCGGCGGCGGAATCGAACTCGACAGTGCGGCGAAGGCCAGGCTGCAGGTGATGCTGGAGTACATGAAGGCGGATCCGACGGTCAATCACATCGAGCTCGACGGTCACTCCGACAACAGCGGCAACCGCCTGACCAACCGCGACCTGTCGCGGCGCCGGGCGCTGGCAGTGATGGAGTTCTTCAAGGCCAACGGCATCCAGGAATCGCAAATCACCGTGCGTTTCCATGGCGAGCGTTATCCGTTGGCGCCTAATACCAACAACGTCAACCGCGCGAAGAACCGTCGTGTAGCGGTACGCCTGGAGCGGGGAGCGCCGGCGGAACAAGTCGCCCCGCAAGCGACAAAAGCAGCCGTATCGGCAACTTCCTGACTCTTCGGTCATCGTCGCGCTCTCGACAGAATCTGTCGCTTCGTCGTCATAAGCTGTCGCGCCACTGTAAATTGTTCTGCATGAGCGGTAGACTTCACGGCTTTCCGTAGAACCCCGTGGAGTGATGGCATGGCGGACGTAAACAAGGTCGTTCTGGCGTATTCCGGCGGCCTGGACACTTCGGTGATCCTCAAGTGGCTGCAGGATACTTATAACTGTGAAGTGGTGACCTTCACCGCTGACCTGGGTCAGGGCGAAGAGGTCGAACCTGCACGCGCCAAGGCTCAGGCCATGGGCGTCAAAGAGATCTACATCGACGACTTGCGCGAAGAGTTCGTGCGCGATTTCGTTTTCCCGATGTTCCGCGCCAACACCGTTTACGAAGGCGAGTACCTGCTGGGTACTTCCATCGCTCGTCCGTTGATCGCCAAGCGCCTGATCGAAATCGCCAACGAAACCGGCGCTGACGCCATTTCCCATGGCGCCACCGGTAAAGGCAACGACCAGGTTCGCTTCGAACTCGGTGCGTACGCATTGAAGCCAGGTGTGAAAGTGATTGCTCCGTGGCGTGAATGGGACCTGCTGTCCCGTGAAAAGCTGATGGATTACGCCGATAAGCACGCGATCCCGATCGAGCGTCACGGCAAGAAGAAATCCCCGTACTCCATGGATGCCAACCTGCTGCACATCTCCTATGAAGGCGGCGTGCTGGAAGACACCTGGACCGAGCACGAAGAAGACATGTGGCGCTGGACCGTTTCCCCGGAAAACGCTCCAGACAAGCCGCAGTACCTGGAGCTGACCTACCGCAACGGCGACATCGTCGCGCTGGACGGCGTCGAAATGACTCCGGCCACCGTACTGGCGACCCTGAACCGTATCGGTGGCGAACACGGTATCGGCCGTCTCGACATCGTCGAGAACCGCTACGTGGGCATGAAGTCCCGTGGCTGCTACGAAACCCCAGGCGGCACCATCATGCTGCGTGCCCACCGTGCGATCGAATCGATCACCCTGGACCGCGAAGTGGCTCACCTCAAAGACGAGCTGATGCCCAAGTACGCCAGCCTGATCTACACCGGCTACTGGTGGAGCCCTGAGCGTCTGATGCTGCAACAGATGATCGATGCGTCCCAGGTCAACGTGAACGGCGTTGTGCGCCTGAAGCTGTACAAGGGCAATGTGATCGTCACTGGCCGCAAGTCCGACGACTCGCTGTTCGACGCCAACATCGCTACCTTCGAAGAAGATGGTGGCGCGTACAACCAGGCGGATGCAGCGGGCTTCATCAAGCTCAACGCCCTGCGCATGCGCATTGCGGCGAACAAAGGCCGGAAGCTGTTCTGAGACCTTTGACATCGTGATGGGTGCCTGACCTCGTCCTCGACGAGGTCAGGCACCTGAAAACGGAGTGTGACGCCAGTTACTGCGTTGTCGCGTGATTTCGATTGCGCTGATGATTTCCTGTTTTTCTCCTTCCAATGGTCTGTCCTGGACTACGCATTGTTGTTTGCCGGTTGTCCGGCCTGATCAATGACCGACAACCTGTGCGAGTCCAGATTGTAGGCTACATGAAAGGCGGCACTGCGCTTTCTGGTCTGCCTTGAATGTTTAAGCGCGCTGGCTTTCAGTAAAGTCTCCGAAACGGCACAAGTGACAAACAGAATCACGTACGCCGTTTTTTCCCGTGGCCTCTGGATTTTTTCCAGCAGCGCTCCAAATTCGATCTCCTTGTTCATCCAGCGTGCATCAATGATGTACAGGTCTTTTACAAGTTCCGGTAACTGAAGTCGGTGCTGAACGGAGACGCTGGTTTGCAGACCAATCCCGGTTGGCGGGTCCTGTGCGCCACAGGGCGTCCGGGTTGACTGCCAGTCATTCGTTGACGTTTCCAGTGCGGGGTTTTCAGACGACTTCCCGGAGGCTTTTTTTTCCGACCGCCCTGCATCATCCATGACCTTCATGAAGTGCTTTCCCTTTTCAAAATCGGAAGGCGCATAAAGTGATTTGTAGTTGAAGTTGAGTGTCGCGAAAAAAAGTAAAAGTAAATAAAACGGGAAGCTGATCAGAAACCAGACATAGAGTTCTCTTTCCTCCTGACCAAGGAAGGGTAGGGAAACGGCTGCCGAAGTTTCAGAGAGTGCGGCGAATATCGCGATAATTGTCATTGGGTTGGTAATTCGTTTTCTTATCATGTTCTGTACTCATGCTGGATTATCTTTTCTCGAATGGTTTATGTGGCTGGTTTGGTGTGGTGATTATTGTAGTGATTTTATTGTCTGTTGGTTTCTATAGGTATTTTTATTTGTTTGTTGGGGGGCTTCGATGCTTTGAGTGTTGATGATGTTTTAATGATTGCTCAAAAAATATTATTTGCTGTAAGAGTAGTCGGATACCTTGTGTGTGATATTTCTGGTGTGAATGTTGAGTGCGTAAATATCAGTTACGCTTTAACGGAGTAGAGGCTGATGTTTATCGGGTTACGACTGTTCAGGCGGGCTCTCGGAAAATTTTGGTCGTAAATCGATAGCGGCGACTGCTGGAAGATGCGACACCATGACGCTGATACCGTTTTCAGCTCATTCCGTTCGAGGGTTTTTTGTAGGAGGAATCCGTGTTGTTTGTAAGGAATGTCTCTCGGTGCGGGTGGCTGGAAGGGCCGACATGCCATGGGTGAAACGACTAGGCTATTGTGCGGGCTCTAAAAATTCGAACAGCGAAAATTGGACTTGCCCATGAATAAAGTGCTGATCGTGGATGATCACCCCGTCATTCGTCTTGCGGTACGTATGCTAATGGAGCGTCATGGCTACGAAGTTGTTGCAGAAACCGATAATGGTGTGGATGCACTGCAACTGGCCCGTGAACTTATGCCGGATATTGTTATTCTGGATATCGGGATTCCGAAGCTGGACGGGTTGGAAGTCATCGCGCGTTTGTCTTCGACCTCAATGCCAATGAAAGTGCTGATATTGACTTCCCAGGCGCCGGGGCATTTTTCCATGCGTTGCATGCAATCCGGTGCGGCCGGTTATGTTTGCAAGCAACAAGACCTGACGGAGTTGCTTAGTGCAATAAAGGCCGTGTTGTCAGGCTACAGTTACTTTCCGAATCAAGCCTTGCATACTGTACGTTCCAGTTTGGGGAACGCCAGCGAGGCCGATATGGTTGATCGATTGTCGGGACGGGAAATGATGGTCCTGCAACAGTTGGCCAGAGGTAAGACCAACAAAGAGATTGCCGATGGAATGTTTCTCAGCAATAAAACAGTCAGTACTTACAAGACCCGTCTGTTGCTAAAGCTGAATGCGCGGTCTCTGGTCGATCTGATCGAGCTGGCACAACGCAATGGTCTGGTGTGATGACGTAACTGCTCGACAAGGGGGCATCTACCGGGGTATGGCACTTAGTAAAAAGCCTCCGTTTCGGGAGGCTTTCAGGTGTCATAAGTCAAAATCGTAATCGGCCAATTGCTTTTGCAGTCGGCGCTCCTCCAGCAGGTTGTCGATGGTGCGGCGTTTGCTCAGATTAGTTTTCGCTACTTCAACCACCGGCTCAGCGTCATCGGTTTCGGCGGTGGTGAAGTCGTCTTCTACGTCCAATTGCTCTTTGCCAGTACTCATTTAATTGCTCCAGGCTAAGAAGGCCTTTGGCGCTCCTTATATCGATAATCTCCCGGCGGGTAAAAAAGATTTTTTCAATCGACAATTCAATAAATCCAATAGCGGCTCAATCGTCGGAGGTTTTGTGCTTGTATTCGCACAAGTCCTCGATCCGGCAGCTCCCGCAACGGGGCTTGCGGGCCAGGCAAACGTAGCGGCCGTGAAGGATCAGCCAGTGATGGGAGTCGAGCAGATACTCCTTGGGCACGAACTTCATCAGCTTTTTCTCGACTTCCAGCACATTCTTGCCGGGGGCAATGCCGGTCCGGTTGCTGACCCTGAAAATATGCGTGTCGACGGCCATGGTCAGCTGACGGAATGCCGTATTGAGTACCACATTGGCGGTTTTGCGGCCGACGCCGGGCAGCGCTTCCAGCTCCTCGCGGGTTTGTGGCACTTCACCGGCGTGACGCTCGACCAGCAAGCGGCACGTTTCGATCACGTTTTTCGCTTTGCTGTTGTACAGGCCGATGGTCTTGATGTACTCCGACAATCCTTCCACACCCAAGGCATGGATCGCCGCCGGGGTATTGGCGACCGGGAACAGCCTGGCTGTGGCCTTGTTGACGCCGACATCGGTCGATTGCGCCGAGAGAATCACCGCAATCAGCAATTCGAACGGTGAGGAATAGGCCAGCTCGGTCTTGGGCTCCGGGTTGTCCTCGTGCAGTCTGCGGAAAATTTCCAGACGTTTTGCGGCATTCATGGGCAGTGCGTTTCCTCGAAGGCAATCATTGTGTGGGCGTGGGGTGCCAGGCTTGCCAGGCGGCGATCAGCAGTCCGAGCAGAATGAACCCGCCAGGGACCAATGTGGTCAGGCGCAGGCCGCCATCAGCCATCAGCACCCAGCCTTGCCAGTCAGTTTGCGTTGCGCCGATCAGCCACGATAGGTGATTTGCGAGTGTCCCGTTGCCGATGAGTTCGCGCAGCAGGCCCAGCGTAATCATCAGTGTGGCAAACAGGCTATTGAGTCGCAGGCGTTGGCGCCAACCGTTCTGAAAGAACCCGGTGTGCTCCAGTACGACGCATTGCAGGGCGATCAAGGCGCCATAAAACCCCAGATGCTGCTGCCATTGCAGCGACCAGGCCTGTGCCATGAATTCCGCGCAACTGGTGAGCGTGGCTGCCAACAGCAGGCTGGCCAGCAAGCGGGTCGCCGGGACCAGTCGCGATCGCAGGGCGCCCATGACCAGGCTGAACAACTGGGTCACCACCACGAACATCAGGCACAGGCCAAGGGCACTCACCAGTGAGTGGGTGGCGCCGATCAGCGGCGTCAGCATCAAGGCGTTGCGCAGAGTCGATGAATTATCCATGGGCAGGGTTTCCCAGCAGTTGTTGCCGGTGTTCATCGAAGTAGCGCAAGGCATCGTGGACGGCATTGATCACCGCTCTTGAGGTGATGGTAGCGCCAGCAATCTGATCGAACTGCCCCTGATCCTTTTTCAGCGCCCAGCCACTGTCGCCCGGTTCTGTTCGAGACTTGCCGGAAAAAACCTGAAGCCAGGCATTGGGCCAGTCGGCGATCCGTGCACCCAGTCCTGGTGTTTCCGACTGTTTGAGGGTTTTGACGCCCAGCAACCGGCCATTGGCGTCGATAGCGATCATCAGGTCGATGGCACCGGCGTAGCCAAGGGTTTGACTGCGCAGCAACACTGCGACGGGTTGATCGGCCCGGGTCGCCAGATAACCACCGAGCAAGGTGCTGTTGGTCAGGGCGTTTGATTCGATCGTGATGGGGCGTTCGAGTGGTTGATTGTCGTAGCTGTCTGACGCGATCAGGTCTAGCAGGTTACGGCTGTCGATCAGGCGTTGTTCGGCTGCAATGCGCGGCGCGCTGCCGAGCTGCACGAAGTACGTCATGCCAAGGCCAAGTGCGGCCAAAAGCACCAGAAGCGCGATACTTGATGTCCGGCTCATGGCGCCTCCGGCTGTTGTCTGGCCACCACGAATCGCTCCAGCGCCGGAACGCACAGGTTCATCAACAGCACGGCAAAGGCGATGCCGTCAGGATACCCGCCCCAGGTGCGAATCAGATAAGTCAGGAGCCCGACGCCGACGCCGAACAGCAGCCGCGCGCCAGGGCTTCTGGGGCCGGACACTGGTTCGGTGATGATGAAGAACGCCCCCAACATGGTCGCGCCGGTCAGCAGGTGAAACAACGGCGAGCCATGGGAGTCGGAGCCCGACCCGTTCCAGCACAGCAGGCTGATGATGAACAGGCTGGCCAGCATGCCGACCGGTGCATGCCAGCTGATCACCCTTCGTTGCAGGAGAAACATTCCGCCCGCCAGAAACGCCAGGTTCACCCATTCCATCCCCCGGCCGCCGAAGTGGCCGAATGCCGGGTTGCCGGCAAACAGTTCATCCATGGTCAGGCTTTTGTTGATCCGCAGACTGTCCAGCGCCGTGGCCTGTACCCATGCATCCGGCGTGTTGCCGACACCGAACACTTGGTGCAAGCCACCGAGCAGGTCCATGCCATGGGACGATGGCCAATGGGTCATGGGTTGGGGAAAGGTCACCAGCACCAAGGCAAAGCCGAGCATCGCCGGGTTGAAGGGGTTCGAACCGACGCCGCCATACAGGTGCTTGCCGAAAATCATCGCAAAAGCGGCTGCACTGAGGGTCAGCCACCATGGGCAGTAAGGCGGCAGCGCCAGAGCCAGCAATGTGGCACTGACCAATGCGCTACCGTCACTCAAGGTCGGCCTCAACGGTCGCTTGCGCCATTGCACGACGCTGGCCTCAATGACCAGGGCCGCAGTGGCTGCCAGAGCCAGATTGATCAACACGCCCCAGCCGTACAGCCAGAACGCGGCAAGCACTCCCGGCAGCGTGGCCAGCAGCACCAGCTTCATCGCCTGCTGTAGGCGCTCATCAACTGTTTCAAGGGCTGGCATGGGCGTTCACCTGGCGTTCGGCTTCGCCGAGTGCGCGCTCCAGGGCTTCGATGTGTTCCGCCGGTGCTTCGTTGGCCTGAGCCTTCTTGAGTTCGGCGCGGCGCATGGCCAACTGGATCTTGGCCCGTTTCAGATCGGCATCATTTGACGACACGGCTGCGACCGTCGGTGCGGGAGCGGGTGGGGCAGCGCTTTCCATTTGCGCCAGATTTTGTTCGGCGGCTTCAAACTGTTGTTGCAGGACGATCAACTGCGATTGCTGTTCGAAGGTCGGCGGATGCCCGAAGGCTTTCAGCGATTTGTGCAGTTGCGCGCGACTCATCGCCACATCGATTTTGGCCTTTTTCAGCGCGGCATCGGCATTGGCGGCTTTCTGGGCGCGGACGCGCTCAAGGGCGGCCTGCACCGGGTCGGCGGCCGCCGCAGCAGCAGGCTGTGCGGCACGCTGTCGGGCCTGACGCTCGGCGATTTTCTGTTGCTCCTCGCGCTGCAAGCGGGCATTGCGCTGCTCGAAACGGCGCCGTGCGTGGTCGCGCTTGAGGGTGCGGGCCTGCCGCGCCTGTGGTGTGAGGGCCAGGTCGCCGACAACGGGCAGTACCGTGTCCGGTGGCAGCGGGCGCATTTCGATGCAGTCCACCGGGCACGGTGCCACGCAGAGATCACAACCGGTGCACTCATCAATGATCACCGTGTGCATCAGTTTGGCTGCGCCGACGATGGCATCGACCGGACAGGCCTGAATGCACTTGGTGCAACCAATACACTCGGCTTCGCGGATATAGGCGATCTGTGCAGGTGCCGAGCCGCGAGTGATGTCCGGCTCCAGCACCGGCACCTTCAGCAACTCAGCCAGGGCGGCGATGGTTTCGTTGCCGCCGGGCGGGCACTTGTTGATTGGCTCGCCGTTGGCGATGCCCTCGGCGTATGGCTTGCACCCGGGGTGGCCGCACTTGCCGCATTGGGTTTGCGGCAAGAGTGCGTCGATGAGTTGAATCAGACTCATGTTTTGATCAGTCCGCTGAATCCGAGAAAGGCCACTGCGATCAGACCGGCACCGATCAGGTCGATCGGCAAGCCGCGAAAGGGCAGGGGAACATCGCTGTCGGCCGTGCGTTCACGCAAATCAGTGAACAGGCTCAACACCAGCCAGAAGCCCAGCCCTGCACCGAGGCTCAAGGCTGTGGCGTGAAAGAAGCCCTTGTCATCCTGAGTGTTGAGCAAGGTCACGCCGAGCACGCCTGCATTGCCCAGCAGCAATGGCCAGAGGCCTTCGAACGACAGTGTCGAAAATATCCGCGCCAGTAGCTTCAGCAACGGGTCGATCAGCAGCACGCTCAATGGCAGAAACACAAACAGGCGCAGCGCCGTCAATTGCAGCGGTACCAGCAGCCAGTGGTAGAGCGCATAGCCAAGCATGCCCACGAGCAGCATCAGGCATGTCGTCGCAATGCCCAGGGCATGGACCTGACGGCGCTGGCCAGCCAACAGCGGATCGACGGCCAACGGACAGTGCAACACGAGGTTGTTGATCAGGGCGGCGCTGATAAGCGTAAGCAGGATTTCGGTCATTGATCGTGCCGGCAAGTACAGGGCTTTTTAGTGCAGTTGTCTAAAAAGAGTAGGCATTATCCGGCAAGGCGGGAGGGGGGGCCAGACATGAAAATCCCACAGCCGCACCAGGCACGACTATGGGATCGATTTGCCGCAGGCCTTACTTGATGCGCTGACCCGGCTTGGCGCCGCTGTCAGGGCTGAGCAAGTAGATTTCTGTTCCGCCAGGGCCGGCGGCCATCACCATGCCTTCGGAGACGCCGAACTTCATTTTCCGTGGCTTGAGGTTGGCGATCATCATGGTCAGGCGGCCATTGAGCTTGGACGGATCCGGGTAGGCGCTCTTGATTCCCGAGAACACGTTGCGTTGCTCGTCACCGATGTCCAGGGTCAGGCGCAACAGCTTGTCGGCGCCTTCCACGTGTTCGGCCTTGACGATCAGCGCGACGCGCAAATCGACCGCCGCAAAGGTGTCGAACTCGATTTCCGGCGACAGCGGATCCTTGGCCAGTTCACCGTTGCCGGCAGGTACGGTTTCGCCAGTGTCGGTCTGGCTGGCGGTCAGGTCTTCTTTCGAAGCGTCGGTCATGGCTTGCACTTTGACCGGGTCGATACGGGTCATCAGCGGCTTGAACTCGTTCAACTGGTGGTTGGCGAGCAAGGTCGCGTGGTCGTTCCAGGTCAGCGGCGCGACGTTCAGGAACGCCTCGGCGTCAGCAGCCAGCAATGGCAGGACGGGTTTGAGGAAGATCACCAACTGGCGGAACAGGTTGACGCCGGTGGCGCAGATGGCCTGGACTTCATCCTGCTTGCCTTCCTGTTTGTTCAACGACCACGGAGCCTTGTCGGCGATCCAGGCGTTGGCGCGGTCGGCCAGGCCCATGATCTCGCGCATGGCGCGGGCGAAGTCGCGGGCTTCATAGGCGTCGGCGATGCCTGGCGCGGCGGCCAGGAAGGCTTCGGTCAGCTCGGGCGCGGCGTTGACGTCCACCATCACGCCGGCATTGCCTTTGTGGATGAAGCCGGCGCAACGGCTGGCGATATTGACGACTTTGCCCACCAGGTCGGAGTTGACCTTCTGCACGAAGTCTTCGAGGTTCAGGTCCAGATCGTCGACACCACGGCTCAACTTGGCCGCGTAGTAGTAGCGCAGGTATTCCGGCGACAGGTGATCCAGGTAAGTGCGGGCCTTGATGAACGTGCCGCGGGACTTGGACATTTTCTGGCCGTTGACGGTCAGGTAGCCGTGCACGTTGATCCCGGTCGGCTTGCGGTAGCCGGCGCCTTCGAGCATGGCTGGCCAGAACAGGGCGTGGAAATTGACGATGTCCTTGCCGATGAAGTGGTACAGCTCAGCGGTGGAGTCCTTGCCCCAGAACGCATCGAAGTCCAGCTCCGGCGTGCGGTTACACAGGTTCTTGAAGCTCGCCATGTAGCCGATCGGCGCATCCAGCCACACGTAGAAGTACTTGCCCGGCTCGTCGGGAATTTCGAAACCGAAGTACGGCGCATCGCGGGAGATGTCCCACTGTTGCAGGCCGGCGTCCAGCCATTCGGCAATCTTGTTGGCGACGGCGTCCTGCAGGGTGCCGCTGCGGGTCCAGGTTTGCAGCATTGCCTGGAAGTCCGGCAGCTTGAAGAAGAAGTGCTGGGAATCCTTGAGCACCGGAGTGGCACCGGAGATCGCCGACTTCGGATCTTTCAGGTCGGTTGGCGCGTAGGTCGCGCCGCATTTTTCGCAGTTGTCGCCGTACTGGTCTTCGGTGCCGCATTTCGGGCAGGTGCCCTTGATGAAGCGGTCGGCCAGGAACATTTTCTTTTCCGGGTCGAAATACTGGGTGATCGAGCGCGTGGCGATGTGCCCGGCGTCACGCAGCTTCAGGTAGATCTGGCTCGACAGCTCACGGTTTTCTTCGGCGTGAGTGGAGTGGAAGTTGTCGAAGTCCACCAGGAACTCGGCAAAGTCGGCGCTGTGTTCAGCCTGGACGTTGGCGATCAGTTGTTCCGGGGTGATGCCTTCTTTTTCCGCGCGCAGCATGATCGCCGAACCGTGGGCGTCGTCAGCGCAGACATAGATGCATTGATTGCCGCGGTGCTTCTGGAAGCGCACCCACATATCGGTCTGGATATATTCCAGCATATGGCCGAGGTGAATCGAACCATTGGCATAGGGCAGGGCGCTGGTGACGAGGATCTTGCGTGGCTCGGACATGGGGCTCGGCTACTTGATGAAACGGAGGTCGGCCACTATAAAGCGCTGGCGCATATTTTTCACCCCTGTGGCGAGGGGGCTTGCCCCCGTTGGGCTGCGGAGCGGCCCCTAAACCGGCGAATGTGGTGCATCAGACTCACCGCATTCTCCGGTTTTACGACTGCTACGCAGCCGAACGGGGGCAAGCCCCCTCGCCACAGCAACAAATGATCTGTAAGCATGCCGACTTGGGCGTGGAACAGGTACGATACCCGCTATCTTTTCCAGTCCTGTTTTCGGAGTTGCCCATGAGCGCCGTCAATCGCGCAGCGGTGGAAGCCGTCCTTCGCCAATACACCGACCCTTACCTGAACCAGGACCCGGTCAGCGCCGGGTGCGTGCGCAACATCGACATCCAGGGTGACCGCGTCAGCGTTCAGCTTGAACTGGGTTATGCCGCCGGTCTGTTCAAGAGTGGCTGGGCGCAGATGCTGGAAATGGCCATTCAAGGTCTGGATGGCGTGGCCAGTGCCCGAGTCGAGATCACCAGTGTGATCGCCGCGCACAAGGCCCAGGCGCAGATTCCGGGGCTGGCCAACGTCAAGAACGTGGTGGCCGTGGCGTCCGGCAAGGGCGGCGTGGGCAAATCCACCACGGCGGCCAACCTGGCCCTGGCCCTGGCCCGCGAAGGCGCCAAGGTCGGGATTCTTGATGCGGATATCTATGGCCCGAGCCAGGGCATCATGTTCGGCATCCCGGAGCGCACCCGTCCCGAGGTCAAGGATCAGAAATGGTTCGTGCCGCTCAAGTCCCATGGTGTCGAAGTGATGTCCATGGCGTTCCTCACTGATGACAACACGCCGATGGTCTGGCGTGGTCCGATGGTCTCCGGCGCCTTGCTGCAGCTGGTGACCCAAACCGCGTGGGGCGACCTGGACTACCTGGTCATCGACATGCCGCCAGGCACCGGTGACATCCAGCTGACCCTGGCGCAGAAAGTGCCGGTGGCCGGTGCAGTCATCGTGACCACCCCGCAGGACCTGGCATTGCTGGACGCGCGCAAGGGCGTGGAAATGTTCCGCAAGGTCAACATTCCGGTGCTGGGCGTGGTGGAGAACATGGCCGTGCACATCTGCTCCAACTGCGGGCATGCCGAGCATCTGTTCGGTGAGGGCGGTGGCGTGAAACTGGCCAACCAGTATGGCGTCGAGTTGCTGGCCTCGTTGCCGCTGTCGATGGTCATCCGCGAACAGGCCGATGGCGGCAAGCCAACGGTGATCGCCGAGCCTGACAGCCAGATCGCCATGGTCTACCAGGAACTGGCCCGCCATGTCGGTGCGCGGATTGTGTTGCAGGAAGCTTTGACGCCGGCGATGCCGAACATCAGCATCAGCGACGATTGATGTTCTGAAATGCAATCCCCTGTGGGAGCGGGCTTGCTCGCGAATGCGGTGTGTCATTCAACAGATGGTTGACTGATCTATCGCATTCGCGAGCAAGCCCGCTCCCACAGTTGTTTTGTGTCGGACCTTAGAGGCGCAACCCGCCATCCATTTCCAGAATCCGGCCGGTGTAGTAGTCGTTCTCGAAGATGTAAGCCGCCGAATGGGCGATCTCCTCCGGCTTGCCCATGCGCTTGAGCGGGATCCCGGAGGTCATCTTCTCCAGCGCTTCAGGCTTCATGCCCAGGGTCATTTCGGTTTCGATGAAGCCCGGTGCAATGCCGGCGACACGAATGCCGTAGCGCGCCAGTTCCTTGGCCCAGGTCACGGTCGCCGCCGCGACACCGGCCTTGGCGGCGGAGTAGTTGGTCTGACCGACGTTGCCGGCGCGGGAAATCGAGGAGATATTGATGATCGCGCCGGTGTTTTTCAACTCGACCATTTTCGCCGCGACTTCACGGGTACACAGGAACACGCCGGTCAGGTTGACGTCGATGACTGCCTGCCACTGGGCCAGGCTCATCTTGGTCATTTCGCCATCCTTGACCTTGAGCAGCAGGCCGTCGCGCAGAATCCCGGCATTGTTGATCAATCCATGGATCGCGCCGAAGTCTTCAGCGACCCGGGCAACCATGTGGGTCACTTGCTCTTCGTTGGCCACGTTGCACAGGTAGGCACGGGCTTCTACGCCGTTGGCCTTGCACGCCGCTACGGCGGCGTCGAGTTTTTCCTGGTTCAGGTCCACCAGCGCCAGTTTCGCGCCCTTGCTGGCGAGATACTCAGCCATGGAACGGCCTAAACCCTGGCAACCGCCAGTGATAATGATTACTTTGTCAGTGAGTTGCATTCGCATGCCCCCGGCAGCAGGTCTGAGTGGTTTCCTTGTAGAGAGCCTCTCGATCTGCGCCTGACGTGGTCCGGCTGCACATGAGAACTGCCCCGATGGCGTGCTGGAACTTTCACCAGCAGCTCGTCCGTTTTTATGACGGATTCTATTTAAGGAGTCATAAATTGAGCGTTGAAGCGGCTAAGCATGCACGAGAATTGCTTCTCAAGGAATACCGTGGGGTGCTCTCGACGCACTCCAAATCGATGCCCGGTTTTCCGTTCGGCTCCGTGGTTCCTTACTGTCTGGACGAGCTGGGCCGGCCGCTGATCCTGATCAGCCGCATCGCCCAGCACACTCATAATCTGCAAAAAGATCCGAAGTGCTCGCTTTTTGTCGGCGAGCGTGGCGCCGAAGATGTTCAAGCCGTTGGTCGGCTGACTTACCTGGCGCAAGCGCAGCAGCTCGAAGACGAGGCCGCCATCGAAGCCGCCTCCGAGCGTTATTACCGCTACTTCCCGGAGTCGCAGGGTTATCACAAGGCCCACGATTTCGATTTCTGGGTGCTCAAGCCAGTACGTCACCGTTACATCGGCGGTTTTGGGGCGATTCACTGGGTCAACGACCTGACTCTGGCCAACCCGTTCGCCGGCAAGGCTGAGGTGAGCATGGTCGAGCACATGAACGCCGATCACGCCAAGGCCATCGCCCATTACGTCGATTTGGCCGGGCTGCCGAAAAACGTGCCGGCGCAAATGGCCGGTATCGATGCCGAAGGCATGCACCTGCGGATCGGTCAAAGCCTGTATTGGTTGCCGTTTCAAGCGCCTTGTAATACGCCGACACAAGTCCGGGAAGCCTTGGTTTCTCTGGCCCACGCCGATCATTGGCCGAAAAATGAAGTGGCCGACGCTTGAATTCACGAAACGGCGACGTCATCTAAGGTGAACTGGCAAGGCATTCTTGCGTTGAGGAACCATTTGATGCGCCCTTTTTTGTTGCTCTTTCTGCTGTTCCCGGTGTTGGAGCTGTTCGTATTCGTCAAGGTGGCAGGGTCTATCGGGTTTTTCCCGGCCCTGCTGCTGATCATTCTCGGCTCGATGTTCGGCGTGTTCGTGCTGCGCATCGCCGGCCTGGCCACGGCCCTGCGTGCCCGTGAAAGCCTGAGCCGCGGTGAATTGCCGGCCCAGACCATGCTCGAAGGCCTGATGCTGGCATTGGCCGGTGGCCTGTTGATTCTTCCGGGTTTCATCAGCGATGTGGTCGGCCTGTTCATGCTGCTGCCGTTCAGTCGCCGTCTGCTGGCGGGTAAAATGCGCCAGCGTGCCGAAGAGCAGGCCATGCGTCAGCGAGCGTTCGCCGACGACCTGCAAGCACGCGGCGGTCCTGCCCCGCGCGAGCCACTGGGTCGTGAACCGACCGTGATCGAAGGCGAGTTCGAACATCGCGATACCAAGTAAAACGCACATCCACACGGCACCTTCGGGTGCCGTGTTCGTTTGCGGGGCATCGACCTGAAAATTTTTTCATCGCCGCCCTTGTAATCAGCTTATGCGCCCTTATGTAACGGTCACCGCAAGGTTTCTGGCGAACACGCCAGACAGACTTCCGCGGTTCGCTTGACGAGCCGCAACCGGCGCCGCCGGACTTTGTTAAACCCGCCGGGACTACACCGGCCGATGAAAACCACAATTAGGAGAGATCGACAATGAAGCTTCGTCCTCTGCATGACCGCGTCGTCATCCGTCGCAGCGAAGAAGAAAAGAAAACCGCTGGCGGTATCGTCCTGCCAGGTTCGGCTGCTGAAAAAGCCAACAGCGGCGAAATCCTCGCTGTAGGCACCGGCCGCGTACTGGAAAACGGTGAAGTGCGTGCACTGTCCGTAAAAGTGGGCGACAAGGTTGTGTTCGGTCCTTACTCCGGCAGCAACACTGTGAAAGTCGACGGCGAAGACCTGCTGGTAATGAGCGAGAACGAAATCCTCGCTGTTATCGAAGGCTGATACCCCCGTTCATTTTCCGCTACTACAAAGTATTTAAGGAATATCGATCATGGCTGCTAAAGAAGTTCTGTTTGGCGATTCCGCCCGCAAGAAAATGCTCAAAGGCGTCAACGTCCTGGCTGACGCGGTAAAAGCGACCCTGGGCCCGAAAGGCCGTAACGTGATCATCGAGAAGAGCTTCGGCGCTCCGACCATCACCAAGGACGGCGTTTCCGTCGCCAAAGAAATCGAACTGGAAGACCGTTTCGAAAACATGGGCGCGCAGCTGGTCAAAGACGTTGCCTCCCGTGCCAACGATGACGCTGGTGACGGTACTACCACCGCTACCGTTCTGGCTCAGTCGATCGTCAACGAAGGCCTGAAAGCCGTCGCTGCCGGCATGAACCCGATGGACCTCAAGCGCGGCATCGACAAGGCGACCATCGCCATCGTCAAAGAGCTGAAAAACCTGTCCAAGCCATGCGCTGACACCAAGGCCATCGCTCAGGTTGGTACCATCTCGGCCAACTCCGACAACTCCATCGGCGACATCATTGCCGAAGCCATGGAAAAAGTCGGTAAAGAAGGCGTGATCACCGTTGAAGAAGGCTCGGGCCTGGAAAACGAACTGTCGGTTGTTGAAGGCATGCAGTTCGACCGTGGTTACCTGTCCCCGTACTTCGTCAACAAGCCAGAGACCATGGTCGCTGAGCTGGACGGCCCGCTGATCCTGCTGGTCGACAAAAAGATCTCGAACATCCGCGAAATGCTGCCAGTGCTGGAAGCTGTTGCCAAAGCCGGCCGTCCACTGCTGATCGTGGCCGAAGACGTTGAAGGCGAAGCCCTGGCGACTCTGGTTGTGAACAACATGCGTGGCATCGTCAAAGTCGCAGCCGTCAAGGCTCCAGGCTTCGGCGACCGTCGCAAGGCCATGCTGCAGGACATCGCCGTTCTGACCGGCGGTACCGTTATCTCCGAAGAGATCGGCCTGAGCCTGGAAAGCGCAACCCTGGAAAACCTGGGCAGCGCCAAGCGCGTGACCCTGTCCAAGGAAAACACCATCATCGTTGACGGTGCTGGCGTACACGGCGACATCGAAGCACGCATCACTCAGATCCGTGCTCAGGTTGCCGAAACTTCCTCGGACTACGACCGTGAAAAACTGCAAGAGCGTCTGGCCAAGCTGTCCGGCGGCGTTGCAGTGATCAAGGTTGGCGCTGGTTCCGAAGTTGAAATGAAAGAGAAGAAAGCCCGCGTTGAAGACGCCCTGCACGCTACCCGTGCAGCCGTTGAAGAAGGCGTGGTACCTGGCGGTGGCGTTGCGCTGATCCGCGCTCTGCAAACCCTGAACGATCTGAAAGGCGACAACGCTGATCAGGACGTAGGTATCGCTGTTCTGCGCCGTGCCGTTGAAGCACCGCTGCGTCAGATCGCTGCCAACAGCGGTGACGAGCCAAGCGTTGTGGTCAACGAAGTCAAGAACGGTAAAGGTAACTTCGGTTACAACGCTGCGACTGGCGAATACGGCGACATGATCGAAATGGGTATCCTGGATCCGACCAAGGTCACCCGTTCCGCGCTGCAAGCTGCATCGTCGATCGGCGGTCTGATCCTGACCACCGAAGCCGCTGTTGCTGATGCACCGAAGAAAGACGGCGGTGCTGGCGGCGGTATGCCAGACATGGGCGGTATGGGCGGCATGGGCGGCATGATGTAAGCCAGCCTTACCCCTGTACGAAAAAACCCCGCCTGCGAAAGCCGGCGGGGTTTTTTATTGCCCGGACTTCAATGTTCACATCGATCCATTGTGGGAGCGGGCTTGCTCGCGAAGGCGGGGTGCCAGTCACCCATTTAGTTGTCTGAACCACCGCCTTCGCGAGCAAGCCCGCTCCCACAGGGAGTTGCGTAAATCCTGTGGGAGTGTGGCTTGCCCGCGATGGCGTCAGGTCAGGCGCTGACCGGTTCTGCATTTACCTCGCGATCAGCCTTCAAAGCCGGTCGATACAGAACGTAGTAATACGAGCCCAAGCAAATCAGCCAGCAGAACACCGCCGTCCACACGTTGTGCGAGAAGAAGTGCGCGCCCTGCATCATCCGCCCGATGGAGAACACCGAGCCGAGGGCGAAGGCAAAGACAAACGCTGCACGAGCCATGCGCGGGCGACGGTCACGCAATACGAAAAACAGGGCAAACAGAGTGAAGCCGGTGGCCGCATGGCCGCCGGGCCAGCAACGTCCCGGTTTATCAGTGTGCGGGCGAGGGCTCAACAGTTCGCTGTACGTTTCGTGACCGCCAAATTGCTCAAGGCTCCATGGGCATTGCACCGCGGTCACTGCTTTCATCGGCGTGACAAAGGAAGTCGCCAGGCCGAGGGACAGCACCAGGCAACCCAGTTCGCGCTTGAACGGTTTGAGCCTGGCCATGAAGAACGAAGCGATATAGCCGAAGATGGCGAACACCGAAAATGCAATGACGACCTGCTTGGCGCGGGTATGCAGGATGTTTTCCAGGAAGTAACTGTGCCGTCCGATGAAGTCACCCGCGACCGGGTCGTAGAACAGCTTGGCAAGGTCCATGTCCAGTGAGGTCAGTTCGAGCAACACCAGAATGATCGCCGCAACGGCGGGAACGCCCAGGCACACCCGGAAGTTGAGCGGGCGAGGGGCAGGGCGGACAGCGGTTGATGACATGGTGGATCCTGAACAAAGGAAAAAGCCCCGGGGCATCAGCCCGGGGCGATTTGGTTAACGTTCGCCGACTTGACCGGCACCCTCCTTGGGCGCCTTCCAGCCAAGCAGCTGTTGCTTGAAGCCATAACTGGCGGTTTGGTAATAGGTGATGGCGCGGGTGATCAGCGGGTCATCGGCGGTCGACCGGGACTCGCGACTTTCGGTCAGCGCTGCATCGTGACGACGCAATCCCTGGCGTGGGCTCAAAATCGCCAGGTCCTTGCCGTCGAACAAGCCCAGGTGCTGGTAGTTGCCGATTACTACGCGTGGCGGCAGCGGGTTGTCCTGCAACAGGTTACGGCCAAAGAACGTCGATTCATAATCAAGATTGAGCAACCCGAGCAACGTCGGCGCCAGGTCAATCTGGCTGGCCAATTGTGCAGTTTCCCGAGCTTCGATCAGCTTCGGTGCATAGATGAACAGCGGAATCTGATAGTTGGCGATAGGCAAGTCTTCCTTACCGGCGCTGCCTGCGGTGTGGTCGGCGACAAAGATGAAGATTGTATTGTCAAACCAGGGTTTTTGGCGCGCCTGATCGAGAAACTGACCGATGGCGTAGTCGGTGTATTTCACTGCGCCGTCACGGCCGTTGCCGGACTTGATGTCGATCCGGTTGTCCGGATAGGTATAGGGGCGGTGGTTGGACGTCGTCATCAACTGCAGCAGGAATGGCTGCTGCTTGGCATAGTCGATATCCGCCAGTTTCAGTGTCTGGTTGTAGAGATCCTCGTCAGCCATGCCCCAGGCATTCTTGAAGTGAATCTGCGACTCATCAACGCTGCTCTGGTCCACGACGCGGTAGCCGTTGCCGCTGAAGAACGCATTCATGTTGTCGAAGTAACCGCGGCCGCCATAAACAAACACGCTGTCGTAGCCCACGGCGTTGAGTTGCTGGCCAAGGCTGGCAAAGCCGCTTTCGCGACCCACGCGCTTGACGATCGAGCGACCGGGTGTCGGTGGAATCGCCAGGGTGATGGCTTCCAGGCCGCGGTCGGTGCGGGTGCCGGTGGCGTAGAAGTTATTGAAATACAGGCTCTGCTTGCGCAAGGCATCCAGGTTGGGGGTCAGGTTGCGGGTGTCGCCGTTGCTGCCCATGTACTTGGCGCTGAAGCTTTCAATGGTGACCAGCACGATGTTGGGCTTGCGCAGCGTGCCCGGGTTATCGATTTGCCGGCGGATGTCCTGCGGGTCCTGGCCAACGAAGCGGGCATTGGGCTCGGCAAGTTCGGCGCGAATCTGTTGGGCAACCACTGCCGCCGGCAAAGTGCTGTAGAACTGCGGGTAGTCCAGTTCGTTGTTACGGAACGCGGCGAAGAACTGGTAGGGACCATTGCTCGCCAGTTCGTTCTGATAGGCGTTGCCACCCTGGGCACGCGGGGCATCCTGGCTCAGCAACTGCAGGCTCAGGCTGGCGACGATCAACAAACCGAGTGCATTGAGCAGGCGGCCACGAAACGGCGGCAACGGCGCATCAAGTGCAGCGTTGAAAGCTTTACGCAATACAAGACTCAGGACCACGGACAGCACGGCGAGGATGCTCAGCAGCGTGCCGATCGGGTATGACTCCAGCAGGTTGTTCAGTACTTCATCGGAATACACCAGGTAGTCGACGGCAATGAAGTTGAAGCGAACGCCGAATTCATCCCAGAACAGCCACTCGGCCACTGAGGTGAACAGCATCGCGAACAGACTGACGGTCAGCAGACCTTGCAGAAACCAGCGGTGCCCACGACTGCGCCACAAGGCCGGCGGGCACAGCAACAGGTAGAGGCCCATGGGCAGCGCTGCGTAAGCGATAAAGCCCAGGTCGTAAAGCAGGCCGATGCCGAATACCGACAGGAAGCCGCTTCCGGCCTCATCCAGATGCGTGAGGAGCAGGACTGTTCGAGTCAGAAAAAATATTGCCAGCCAGGTGCCGCTGACCAGCAGCAAAAAGCGCATGGGGGCTGTCTTCAAATAGTCCATTTTCTATATTCCTTATTATCAATCGCGTGACAGTCTTCACCGACCGCTGTAGTCAGCGTGTGAATCGATAGTGAAAAACTTGTCAATCATACTTGTTGGTTGAGCGAATTGATTCATGGACAGCCTTCCCCTAGCCGTGGGCCACACTTGGCCTTAAGCTGCGCGGGCCACGACGGCCGTAACTGTGGACGGAGAGATACCCATGCGAATTCTATTGGTTGAAGACAACCGCGATATCCTGGCCAACCTGGCCGATTACCTGGGGCTCAAAGGCTATACCGTGGATTGCGCGCAGGATGGTCTGTCTGGCCTGCATCTGGCGGCCACCGAGCACTACGATTTGATCGTGCTCGATATCATGCTGCCCGGCATCGATGGCTACACCCTGTGCAAACGCCTGCGCGAGGATGCCCGCCGCGAAACGCCGGTGATCATGCTCACGGCCCGTGACCAACTGGATGACCGTCTGCAAGGCTTCAAGTCCGGCGCCGATGACTACCTGATCAAACCGTTCGCCCTGTCTGAGCTGGCGGCGCGTATCGAAGCGGTCATGCGCCGAACCCAGGGCGGCGGGCGGCGGACCCTGCAGGTCGGCGACCTGAGCTATGACCTCGACACCCTGGAAGTCACTCGTGAAGGCCGGTTGCTGAAACTCAACCCGGTCGGCCTGAAGTTGCTGGCCGTGTTGATGCAGAAAAGCCCTCATGTGCTGCGCCGTGAAATTCTTGAAGAGGCCCTGTGGGGCGATGACTGTCCGGACAGCGACAGCCTGCGCAGCCATGTCCACCAACTGCGCCAGGTAATCGACAAGCCGTTCGCCAAGCCATTGCTGCAAACCGTACACGGTGTGGGGTATCGCTTGGCCGAGGGCCGTGATGGAGTTTAAGCAGAGCCTTGCTCAACGAATCATCATTGCCTTTGCGCTGATGAGCGCACTGGTGGCGGGTGCCTTTGCCATGGGCATCGTGGCGACCGTGCACCTGGTGGAAGAGAAACTGATTTCCGCAGGCCTGGGCGGCGATTTGCAGCGCCTGTTGCTGATGGACAATGTCGCGAACTGGAGCCATCGCCCCGAACCGGACCAATTGTTTTACTTCAGTGGTGGACCGGGCGACTTCCAGTTGCCCAAGGATTTGCGCCACCTGGAGCCGGGTTTCCACGAAGTGTTCCGTGAAAACCTGTCGTACCACGCCATGGTCGAAATCGTCGACGGCCGACGTTACGTGTTGTTGCAGGACCAGAGCGACTTCGAAGAGCGTGAGCGGGTGCTGTTTGCCGTGGTGCTGGTGGGTTTCGTACTGAGCCTGGCGCTGGCGGTGTTTCTCGGCTGGGTCCTGGCACGCAAGGTTATGGCGCCAGTGGTGCGGCTGGCCCGCCAGGTGCGCCATCGCGATCAACTGCTCGGCCTGGCCCCCCCTTTGGCCCCGGACTATGCCGCCGACGAAGTGGGCGAGTTGGCCGTGGCCTTCGACGCCACCCTCGGGCGCTTGCGTCAGGCCTTGACCCGCGAGCGGTTGTTCACCAGCGACGTCAGCCACGAATTGCGTACCCCCCTGATGATATTGGCCAGTTCCTGCGAGTTGTTGCTGGAAAACCCCGGTATCGATCAGCGCGGCCGTGCCCAGGTCGAGCGCATCGCCCGGGCATGTGAAGAAATGCGTGAGCTGGTGCAAACCTTCCTGATGCTGGCCCGTGCCCAGCGCGAAGATGCCAGCATGTCGCCGCAGCAGTCCCTGGGCCAGGTGGCCGAGGACCTGCTCGGTCTGTGGCGCGAGCCCATTGAAAGCAAAGGGTTGAAGCTGATCTTCGAACCGGGCGAGCCTGAGGCCAAGGGCTACAATGCAACGCTGCTGCACGCGGTGATGGGGAACTTGCTGCGCAATGCCTTGCACTACACCGAACAGGGCTTCATCCGCCTGACCCTGACGGGCTCGGGTTTTCTGGTCGAAGACAGTGGTGTGGGCATTCCCGAGGAAAAACGCGAGGCGATGTTCGAACCATTCGTTCGGGGCAGCGAACAGCGCGGGGAGGGTTTGGGCCTGGGGCTTTCACTGGTGCAGCGGATCTGTGAAAACCAGGGCTGGAGCGTCAGCCTGACAACCATGGAACCGAATGGCTGCCGTTTTCAGGTGGAGTTGTCCCGAACGTGATCAGTTGAGTCAGGCGCCCGGCAGCCCCTGTCAATTATGTAAAACCCTGTAATACTTCAGGGCTTTCTACAATGAAATTTTCACATTCGGATCACCTGTCACCAACACCACGAAACCTAAGGTAGTTGCTATCAGAAGTTCAGGAGGCCTGGTGATGGATGGCCCGATCAAGCTCGATTTTTCCGAAAAATACGACGATCAACACGCGCAACGCTATTTGCGCAACCATCAGGATGGTTTCGAACGTCGATTGTCCCATTGGCGTGACGAGCAACTGGCGCGCAAGGCACTGGCCCTGGCTGGCGAACCTGGCCTGGTCCTCGACTTGCCGTGCGGTGCGGGGCGTTTCTGGCCCTTGCTGGCGGAAAAAGCCAACCGCGTGATCATCGGTGCCGATAACTCGGAGTCCATGCTGAAGATCGCAACCCGGGCGCAACCGGCCGACGTGGTGAAACGGGTACAACCCTTGCACACTTCTGTATTCGACATTGCCTTGCCAAACAACGCTGTCGACAGCATTTTTTGCATGCGCTTGCTCCACCACATCGGTGAAGCCGAGCATCGCATGGCTATTTTGCGCGAGTTCGAGCGTGTTTCCCGTGACAGCGTGATCCTGTCGCTGTGGGTCGATGGCAACTTCAAGGCCTGGAAACGCAAGCGTTCGCAGAGAACCCAAGGGCAGAAAGGTTACCAAAACCGGTTTGTGTTACCGGTCGCTACCGTAGAAAAAGAATTTGAGCAGGCGGGTTTCCGCATCCAGGAACAACTGGACTTTTTGCCGCTCTATGCGATGTGGCGAGTTTACGTATTACGCAAGAGGTAACAGGATGGCAGTGCAGTGTGCAGCAGAAACGGAAGTCGCTCCCCAGGACCGCTTCGATTACTTTTGGAATCAGCGCGGTGAATGGGTAGAAGAACCCAACGTCCGTCGCGGAGGGGAAAGCGGCGTTCAACGAGTGATGGGCAGTGACGGTCAGTTGCTCTACGTCAAGCGCCAGACCGGGCATATCCATCGTAGCTGGCAGCACCCTTTCGGTCGACCTACGGTACTGCGCGAGCGTGATGCGCTCACCGGTGTGACCGAGCTTGGCGTACGGGTTCCGCATATCGTTTTCTGTGGCGCACAGCGCGATCCTGTGCACAAATGGCGTGCCCTGCTGGTCACCAAGTCGCTGGATGGTTTCGAGGAAATCGAGCACTGGTACGCCGGTGGCGGTCGCGAACGCCATGGTGAAGCCATAAATGACCGAGTGCTCAAGGACCTGGCTGAAAACCTGGCCCGTATGCACAAGGCCCGTTGGCAGCACGGCTGCATGTACGTCAAGCATGTATTTGTTCGTGTGACGGGTGAGGGCGAGTCGGCCAAGGTCGAAGTTGCCCTGATCGATCTGGAGAAAAGCCGACAGCGCTTGACCGCCTATCGCGCTTCTACCCATGACATGAGGCAATTGCGTCGCCACTCGTCGTTCAGCGAGGCAGACTGGAAAAAGCTCGTCTACTTTTATGAGACGGCGTTTGGCAGCGCTATCAAGGGTTTATAGCGATGAAACTCGAAATTGCACGAGGTTTGTTTCTGGTAGGAGCCTTGGCAGTTGCATCAATCGCGATGGCAGCCTGGGAGCAACCACGCCCCCAGGTTCTCAGCTCGATAAGCGCAGAAGAACATTGTCCGTTGCCGCGGGTTGCGAAGGCATCCGTGGCCACTCAACCCGATCATGATTTGTTACTGTTCATGTTCGGACTTTCTCAGGGATTGAGGCCGCACAGTTGAACCGATTGAAGCCCAAATGAAAGGCCTCGCTGATGCGCGGCCTTTTTTTTTGCCCTGACTTCCAAACATGCACGATTCAATGTGGGAGCGGGCTTGCTCGCGAAAGCGGTGTGTCATTCAACCAGTAAGTTGACTGATCAATCGCCTTCGCGAGCAAGCCCGCTCCCACAGGTTTTTCTGCGTCAGCGCTTATCGGGTTTGGCCAGCACCGTGTAGACGCACGGCAACACGAACAGGGTGAACAACGTGCCGATCGACATGCCCGTCGCGATGACCGTGCCGATGTCGAACCGGCTGACCGCGCCAGCACCGGAGGCGATGATCAATGGCACCATGCCGAACACCATCGCCGCAGTGGTCATCAAGACCGGGCGCAACCGGATGGCCGCTGCTTCCTCTACGGCTTCGCGTGCCGTCAGGCCCTTGTCCTTGCGTAGCTGGTTGGCGAACTCGACGATCAGGATGCCGTGCTTGCTGATCAGCCCGATCAACGTCACCAGCCCGACCTGGGTGTAGATGTTCATGCTCGACCAACCGAGGAACAGCGGAATCAATGCGCCGCAGATAGACAGCGGCACGGTGACCAGGATCACCAGCGGGTCGCGGAAGCTTTCGAACTGGGCCGCCAGCACGAGGAAAATGACCGCCAGTGCCAGGGCAAAGGTGACCCACAGGGCACTGCCCTCCTGAACGTACTGCCTCGATGCGCCAGCGTAGTCGAAGGCAAAACCGGCGGGAGCCTCTTCCCGGGCGATCTGGCGCACGAGGTCGATGGCTTCCCCCATGCTCACCATCGGCACTCCGGACAGGGTGGCCGAGTTGAGTTGCTGGAACTGGTTCAGCTGTCGCGGTCGCGCACGGTCGGTGACAGTGATCAGAGTGGACAGCGCCAACAATTCGCCCTTGTTGTTTTTCACATAGTAATTGTTCAGCCAGTCCGGATTGTCGCGAAACGGCCGCTCGACCTGGGCAATGACCTTATAGCTGCGACCTTCAATAGTGAAACGGTTGATCTCGGCTTCACCCAGCAGGGTCGCCAGGGTTCCCCCCAGATCCTGCATGGAAACCCCCATCTGCGCGGCCTTGGCGCGGTCGATATCCACCACCACTTCCGGCTTGTCGAAGGCCAGGTCAACGTGGACAAAGGCAAACTTGCCGGATTCCTTCGCACGTTTTTTTACCCGGTCGACCACCTGCAGCAGCAATTCGTAATCGTTGGCGGAGTTGATGACGAACTGGAACGGCACCCCTTCGCCGGTACCCGGCAGAGAGGGCAGGTTGAAGCCGAAAATCTGCAACCCCGGGATGCTTCCCAGTTTGGCCTGCACCTCGGGCAGGATCGCCATCTGGGTACGGCTGCGCTCGTTCCATGGCTTGAGCAGGAAACCGCCGATGCCCGATTGCACGCCGTTGAAACCGTTGATCTGGAACGACGAGTAGTACTCGGGAAACGCCTTGAAGATCGAGACGAACTCATCGGTGTAGGTGTTCAGGTAGTCGAGGTTGGTCGGTTGCGGGGCGTTGGCTATCATGAAAATGATGCCCTGGTCCTCATCCGGCGCCAGTTCCGATTGGGTGAATTTGAGAAGGACCGGAATCAGGCACAGCACGATCACGGCAAACACCAGTACCACCGGCCGGGTGTTGAGGGTGCCGTGAAGCATGCTCTGGTAGCGGCGCTTGAGGCTTTCGAAAATCACGTCCAGGCGATGGGCCAGGCCACTGGGGTTCTCGTCGTGGCGCAGCAGAAACGCACACATCATCGGCGACAGGGTCAGGGCGACGATGCCGGAAATCACCACCGCGCCGGCCAGGGTCAGGGCGAACTCCTTGAACAGCGCCCCGGTCAGTCCGGTCAGGAAACCGATCGGCGCATACACCGCCGCCAGGGTGATGGTCATCGAAACCACCGGCATGGCGATTTCCCGGGCGCCTTCAATGGCAGCGTCGAGCGGCGTCTTGCCTTCCTCGATGTGGCGATGAATGTTTTCCACCACCACGATGGCGTCGTCCACCACCAGGCCGATGGCCAATACCATCGCCAGCAGGGTGAGCAGGTTGATCGAGTACCCCATCATCTGCATGAAGAACATGACGCCGATCATCGACAGCGGAATGGTCACCACCGGGATCACCACCGACCGCAGGGCGCCGAGGAACAGGAACACCACCACGATCACGATCAGCACCGCTTCGAACAGGGTTTTCACCACTTCGTCGATCGAGGCCTGGATGAACAGAGTGGCATCGTAGGCGATTTCACCCTTGAGGTTCGGTGGTAGCTGGGCCTCCAGGTCCGGCATGATCTTGCGCACTTCCTTGATCACTTCCAGCGGGTTGGCGCCGGGCGTTGCCTTGATGCCGATGTACACCGAAGGGGTGCCACCGAACGAGCTGATGGTGTCGTAGTTCTCCGCGCCCATTTCCACACGCGCCACATCGCGCAGCAATACACGGCTGTCGCCATCGACCTTGAGCGGAATCTCCCCGAAGGCTTCTGCGGACTTGAGTTCGGTATTGGCGTTGATGCTGGTGACCACGTATTCGCCTTTTACCTCGCCGGCGGCCGAGAGGAAGTTGTACTGGCGCACTGCGTTGGTCACATCGCTGGCACTCAGGCCGAAACCCGCCAGCTTCACCGGGTCCAGCCACAGGCGCATGGCAAAGACCTGGTTACCGAGGATCTCGGCTTCGGCCATGCCAGGCAAGGTCGCCAGTTTGGGCTGGATCACCCGTGACAGGTAATCGGTAATCTGCGGGTTGCTCATTTCCTTGCTGAAGAAGCTCATGTACATCAGCACTGACGCATCGGCAGATTGTTTGCTCAGCACCGGGTCTTCAGCGTCCTGGGGCAGCTGGCTCTTGACCTCGTTGGCCTTGGCCAGCAGTTCGGTAAACAGACGGTCGCTATTGGAGCCGACGCGTGCGTAGATCGAGATCACCGAGAAGTTCTGGCGACTGACCGAGGTCATGTAGTCGATGCCCTCGGCGCTGGCCAGGCTTTGCTGCATCGGTTGGGTGATATAGCCCTGGATGGTCTCGGCGTTGGCCCCGGGGTAGGCGGTTGTCACCGTGATCAGGGCGTTTTCCATTTGTGGGTACTGGCGCAGCGGCAGCTTGCCCCAAGCCTGGAAGCCCAGCAGAACAATCAGCAGGCTGACCACGGTAGCGAGAACCGGGCGGCGGATGAATGGGTCGGTAAAAGCCATGGGGGATTCCTTGATCAGTCCGCGCTTGGCAGGCTGTTCTGCTCGGCCAGGGTCTTGTCGTTACTGATGGCAATGTGTGCGCCGTTATCCAGTTTGAGCTGGCCGGCGGTCACCACTTTCTCGCCTCTCTGCACGCCTTTGGTGATCATCACTTGCCCGTCGCGGCGTTCGCCGGTCTCGACAAAACGCCGTTCGGCGATCAGCACCGGCAGGCCCTTGTCATCCTTTTCCGGGCTGCCGTCTTCGGCCTTCTTTGGTACGGCCACATACACTGAATTGCCGTAGAGCGTGTAGGTAATCGCGCTTTCCGGCACCACGATGCTCGGCTGCGGGTCAGGCAGGAGCACCTGGAGGCTGGCGAACATGCCTGGCATCAACTTGCCATCGGGATTGGCCAGGGTGGCGCGGACCTGCACGTTACGGGTGCTGTTTTCGACTTTAGGGTTGATTGCACTGATGGTGCCGGGGTACTCCTGGGTCGGATACGCCGCGACAATGACCTGCACTGGCTGGCCGAGAGCAATCTTCGGCACCGACTGTTCAGGCACAAAAAAGTCGACATACAGACTGCTGAGGTCTTGCAGGGTGGCGATCATGGTGCCGCTGGCAAGATAGTCGCCAACGTCTACCTGACGAATGCCGATGGTGCCGCTGAACGGCGCGACGATGCGTTTTTTCTCGAGCGCAGCCTTGAGTTGGTTGACCGTGGCCCTGCTCTTTTTCAGCACCGCCGAAAGTCGGTCGAACTCGCCTTTGGAAATGGCCTGGCTGCCGACCAGTTGGCTACCGCGACCGTAATCGAGCTGTGCCAGCCCGAGGTCGGCCAGAGCAGTTTCCAGCAGGGCACTTTCCACGGCGCTGTCGAGGCGCAGGAGTGGTTGACCGGCCTTGACCTTTTGCCCTGACTCGAACTGCAAATCGATGACGGTGCCATCGGTCTCCAGGCTCAGGTCCACGCCTTGCAATGCCTTGAGCGTGCCAACGGTAGGCAGGCGGGCTTGCCATGGGCGTTCGGTGGCGGTGGCCACGGCAACGCTGATGGCCGGTCTGGGTGCAGAGTAGCCTTGAACCATCGTATAGATGGAGAAGGCTTTGTACGCGGCCAGGACCAGCACAATCAGTAGAACAACACCCAACATGAACAGCATGCGGCGACGCAGCATATTCCAGTTCCTTGGAGAAAATCAGGTGAGACAGTGGGGCACATTACCGGGAGTGTAGAGGGTAATCCGACTGCCGTTTTTACAGGTTGTGAGGTATTAGAGAGGTGAAAGCCTGAAAAGATTCGCCGCCTCGAGTCGCGCCTGCGGGATGTATGTCATTCCGATGCAGGCACGGTCCAGGGCGGCGATCTTTACAGTGATTTACGCCATCAGATGCAGATGGTTATCCCAGAGCCCCGCGGGTAGCTCCAGCGGTTTTGCAACCAGGTTTGTCTGGCGGCAGTCGTAGTAGCGGCAGCGCCCTTGACCGGAGGTCACGACAAAACCATCGGCCACGGCGCCGACCCCGGCGCAATCGGGCAGGGGTGCATCCAGGCGTACTTCACCGCTGTCCAGGTCCCAGATGAAAAAGCGGTTGCCACGCGGTGCAGTCAACGCCACCAGACGCAAGTCGCTGTGTACCGCGACGCTGGCGGTGTAATGCCCCATGGCCTGCAACTGGTGCTCGGGCACCGGGAACGCGACGAAAGGCTGACCGGGACGCTTGATCGCCAATAGTTCCGACGACTCGTGGGCCGCGCCCATGAATTGCTGGCTGGCGACGATGGTGCCGTCGCTGGCGATGGCGAGATGGCGCACGCTGTTCATCTGCTGGGCGAGGGTTTCCTTGCTCAGCAGGGTGCCATCACGTTGCATCAGCACCAGGCTCGGCTCCATGGCGTTGAGGTTCATCTCCACCCGGCTTTCGGCTTCGGTGCGAATTCCGCCGTTGGCCACCACCAGGGTTTCGCCATCGGGCATCCACGACACCTGGTGCGGGCCGAGGCCATGGGTGGAAATCTCGCCGCTGTGCACCAGCCGTTCGCCTTCGAATTTATACACGCCGAGCAGGCCGCGACCCGGATCGGTGGTGTCGTTTTCGGTGGCATACAGCCAGTCGCCGCTGTGGTGAATGACCGCGTGACCGTAGAAGTGCCGGTTCGGCTGTGACGCCACGGTTTGCAGGAGCGTGCCGTCGCGCAGGTCGATCAGGTAGCTCTCGGTCCCCGGACGGCGGGCGACAAACAGGGCAATCGGCAGGGTCGGGTGGTTAATGATGTCGTGGCAACGCTGGCCGACCCGAGTGGCGAACACCTGGGTGCCATCCAGTCGATATCCGACAGCGTAATGCTGGCCATCGGTATCGTCCCGTGCCGAAAGCAACAACGGACTCCTGTCCTTTTGCTTGAACAACTTCCAGCCGCCCAGCGTCACCGCACCCAGCAACAAGCTACCTAAAGTCAGAACCTGGCGTCGCAGCATGGACCTCACCCTCATCAGTCACCGTCGTTGGCGTTGAAGCCCAGTTGGATGCCCAACGCCTTGGCCAGATCAGCTTCGTGCAGACGATGTACAACGTTGAGGCTTTCGTACAGGTCGTTGAGCTGCTGACGGCCGGCGTCGTCACCGAGCATTTCGGTCAGCGAGCGCTGGTTGCCGGCGAACAGCTTCAGTGAGGCGGAGTAGGCGGCATCGATCTTCTCGGCCAACGGTTTCTGATCGCTCGGCAACAGGCTGCGCAGGCCTTTGTTATCCACACCTTCCCAGACCGTTTTGGCGGCCGCGAGGCTGGCTTCGAGGCTGGTCAGGGACGACTGGCTACGCCATGCATCGGCCTGGAACGGTTGCGGCACGCCCTTGCTCTGGCGACCCATCGGCGTGCCGAGTTTTTTCTTCAGGGTGTCGATGGCCGTGACTTGCACGCGCAGCAGATCGGCGATCGCTTCGTGGGAGTCCGCGTAGCGCTGGTTCGGGAATTTGCTCATTTGCGCGAGCATACCGTCGGTGTTGTTCCAGGTTTGCAGGATGTCTTCGGCCAATTGCTTCTGGCGTTCACCGATGGCGACCAGCAGCGGGCAGTATTTGCTCTTCTGCTCAGCGTTGGCCACGTCAGGCTTGCTGTCGAACAAAATGTATTCGTAGGCCGAGAGGCCCTGCACCACGACGCTGGACTTGGCCAGTGCGGCGGCATCGATTTGCGGCTGGGCGGTGACCAGTTGCTCGACCTGACGGCCCACCAGGTTTTTCTTGTCCGGCCAGAACTGCACTTGCCACGAACGGTTGCCTTCGGCCAACGGCCCGATCAGCAAGGGTTGCAGTTCGGCCCAGGCTTTTTGCGCGTGGAGGAAATCGGCACGGGCGGTTTCCAGGGTTTCCTTGCCTTCGCAGTAGGCCAGGGCGCTGACCGCCAATTGACGGTCGGCTTCAACCCAGCGGGTGTAGGTTGGCAGGATCACCGACTTGGCAATGGCCGCCGATGTGACCGCTTGCGGGTCCTGGGGCGAGCAGGCGCCCAGAGCGAGGGCGGCAAGGCTGGTGAACAACAATTTGGGACGGAACATGTCGGGCTCCCGCGAGTGGAATGGGTGTTAAAGGGAATTCAGGAACGCCAGCAGCGCAGTGCGTTGCTCGGCATTGAAAGACAACACCTGTTGCTGCGCCGCTGTCGCCTCGCCGCTATGCCAGAGCACGGCCTCGAGCAGGTTGCGGGCGCGGCCGTCGTGCAGGAACTGGGTATGGCCGCTGACCGCCTGTGTCAGGCCGATGCCCCACAACGGCGGGGTCCGCCATTCGCGGCCGCTGGCCTGGAACTCGCTACGGTTATCGGCCAGGCCGTCGCCCATGTCATGCAGCAGCAGATCGCTGTACGGGCGAATCACTTGATTGGCCAGTTCAGGTTCGGCGGCGTTGGCGGCGGTGGTGTATTTCGGTGTGTGACAGGACTGGCAACCGGCCTGATAAAACAGGGTCTTGCCGGCCAGCACTTCAGGGGCGTTAACGTCACGACGGGCCGGTACGGCAAGGTTGCGGCTATAGAACAGCACCAGGCGCAGAATGTTGTCGCTGACTTCCGGCTCGCCATTCGGGCCGTTGCCACTGGGTGCCTGTTTGCAGGCCGTTTGCGCGTCCGTGCAGTCATCAAAGGGTCTCAGGCTGGTCGTGAGGCCCATATCACCCGAAAACGCGTGGACATTTTGCTGATTGAGGTTCGGTTGTCCGGCTTTCCAGCCAAATCTTCCCAACACTGTCTGTTGTTGGGCGTCGTCCCAGACCCGGTTCGGCCGTCCGCTGATGCCTTTGTCCGCCTTGGCCTGCGCTGCGGCGTTGGCCAGGATCGCCTCGTCGGGGATCGATTCGAGCAGGCCCAGGCCAATCATTGGCGGCGCTACACGCGCCGAGAAACGGGTGTCGGGGTGCATCGGGCCGTAGCCCAGCTGGGTGATGTTCAGGCTCGGTTTGCGCAGCTCGATTTCAGTACCGTCGTTGAAGCGAACCGGCACGGGGGTGTAATCGACCCGCACTTTGCCTTCGGGTGCCACACCGGGTACGGCCATGTCCTGGAACTGACCGCCGTAGACGGGCTCAGGCACCACGCCGATCTGCTCGATGACCTTGGCATACGCCGGGGCGTCGGGAATCGACAGGCGCACCAGCATCGACACGGCATTTACGTCGTTGGGCGCTGGCGGGTGGCCGCGGCCGTCCTTGATGTGGCAGCCCTGGCAGGCATTGGCGTTGAACAGTGGACCGAGGCCATCGCGAGCGGTCGTCGTCGATGGGGCGATCACCCAAGGGCTGCGGAAGAAACTGTTGCCGACGCTGAAATCCACGCGCCGTGACGGCGGCAGATTCGCCGAGGGCATGGAAAACGCGTTCTGATCGGTTTTGCGCACCGTCGCACTGCCGCCGGAGCGGGCTTCACCGGGTTCGGCCCGGGTGAATTTCGGGGCGTCATCGCAGGCACTCAGGCCCAGGGCCAGAAACAGTGCGGACAAGCGAAGAGGCAGCGAGGGCATCAGACATCCTGCAAGACGAGCAAAACAAGGGCGCAAAGTCTAACAGGGGGATGGGAATTTGAATAAGAGGAATTATCGTTTGCTTGATGTGGGGCAGGTTATTCGGATGACACTGGACCCTGTGGGAGCGGGCTTGCTCGCGAAGGCGGTGGATCAGTCCCCATGGATGTTGAATGACACACCGCTTTCGCGAGCAAGCCCGCTCCCACATCGATGGTGCTCGGCTCGACAAAAAAGGCGACCCGAAGGTCGCCTTTTTATTCACTCGGCCAGCGTTGATCAGAATTCGTGATCAGCGTTGTCCGGGTTCAGGTCGTTGATGCCCAGTTTGCCAGCGGCGGCTTCGATCGAACCGGTCTGCTTGACCAGGGATGCGATGGCGTCACGCACGATCTGGTTGCCCGCGGTGTTGCCGGCGGCGATCAACTGGTCGTAGTGCTCACCCTTGTTGGCGTGGTCAACCATGACTTGAATCTTGGCTTCGGTAGCGGCCAGGTCGTCTTTCAGCGCGGTGTCGGCGGCCGGGTCGGCCTTGGCCACCAGGGACGACAGGCTGGCGCCGGTCATTTTGCTGCCATCAACACGGGTGTATTCGCCCAGGTACACGTTACGAATGCCCTTGGCATCGTAGAAATGCGAGTTGTGGGTGTTGTCGCTGAAGCAATCCTGTTCGTCTTCCGGGGAGTTGGCTTCCAGGGAAACCTTCATGCGCTCGCCCGCCAGTTCGCCCAGGGACAGGCTGCCCATGCCGAACAGCATTTTGCGCAGGCCGGTTTCAGCCGGTTCCGCTTCCAGGGTGGCGCGGTAGTTGTCGGCCACGTTCGGCTTCCAGTTACCGACCATTTCTTCCAGGTCGCTGACCAGCAATTGGGTCACGGCTTTCAGATAAGTGCGACGGCGATCGTTATGCCCACCGGTAGCACCTTTACCTTCCAGATAGTCCGAAGCCGGACGGTTGCCGGCGCCTGGGCCGGTGCCGTTCAGGTCTTGGCCCCAGAGCAGGAATTCGATGGCGTGGTAGCCGGTGGCAACGTTGGCCTCGGAACCGCCCAGCTCGTTCAGGCTGGCGAGTTTTTCCGGGGTGATGTCTTTGACATCGACCTTGTCTTCGCCGATCTGCACTTCGGTGTTGGCGATGATGTTGGCAGTGGCACCCGGGTTGCCCAGGGCGTGCTCGTAGGATTTGTCGACGTAGTCGATCAGGCCTTCGTCCAGTGGCCAGGAGTTCAGCTGACCTTCCCAGTCGTCAACGATGGTGTTGCCGAAGCGGAACACTTCGCTCTGCAGGTAAGGCACGCGAGCGGCGACCCAGGCAGCCTTGGCGGCTTTCAGGGTGTCGGCGTTCGGCTTGGCGAGGAAGGCGTCTACGGCGGTTTGCAGGGTCTTCGCGGTGGATTCGGCATCGCTGTAAACGGCGAAAACCATGTCGGCGTAATGGGCGACAACGGCTTTGGCGGCGGCTTCGTCGACTTTACCGGCAGCGGCAGGCGCAGCGGCTGGAGCCGCCGCAGTGCTGGCAGCTGGCGCAGGCGCGGCAGCTTTTTCCTGGTCTTTACCTTCGCCGCAACCGGCGAGGGAAATAGCGATGGCCAACAGACTGGCGGTAGCCAGAGGCATACGAATCATGGCGAACATCCTGCTTCGATAAGGGGTGGAGTCGTGCTATGCACACGCAAAACTGCGACATAATGCAAATCTTTCGCATTATGTGTAAAGGGTTGTACCTGGAAATATTTCTTATTCAGCGGGTGGTTTGCGGCAAATCAAAAGATCGCAGCCTTGTAGCAGCTGGCGAAGCCTGCTGCTACAAGGCTGCGTTGTTTCAGAGAATGGCCGCGTTACTGCGTTGGGCCTGCTTGAGGTAAACACCCAGCTCCCGTGCCGGCAACGGCTTGCTGTAGTGATAGCCCTGACCTTCGTGGCAGCCTTCGGAAATGATGTAGGCCTCCTGCTCGGCGGTTTCCACACCTTCGGCAATCACCTGCATGCCCAGGCTCTTGCCCAGCTGGATGATGGCGCGAACGATGGTTGCATCGTCGTCGTCATCGAGCAGGTCCTGGACGAAACTCTTGTCGATCTTGATTTTGTCCAGCGGCAGGCTCTTCAGATAGCTCAAGGATGAATAGCCGGTTCCGAAGTCGTCGATGGCGATCAGCGCGCCGGAGCGGCGCAGGCTGAGCAAGTGCTGGGCCGCGGTGCTGATGTCTTCCATCAGGCCGGTTTCGGTGACTTCCAGCTCCAGGCTGCGTGGTGGCAGGCGGTACATCTGTAGCAGATTGTTGACCACCCGTGGCAGTTCGGCGTGGTGCAATTGAACCGTGGACAGGTTCACCGCCATGCGCAGCTCGGTAAAACCCTGGTCATGCCACTCGCGTAATTGTTTGCAGGCCTGGTCCAGCACCCACTCGCCGATGGCAATGATGGTGCCGTTCTGTTCGGCCAGCGGGATGAACAGGTCCGGTGGCACCATGCCGTGTTCGGGGTGTTGCCAGCGAATCAGGGCTTCGACGCCCACCACACGGTTGTCGCGATAGCTGATCTGCGGCTGGTAGACGAGGTAGAACTGATTGCGGACCAGCGCATCGCGCAGGTCTTTTTCCAGCTCGCGGCGGCGGCGCATTTCGGTGTCGACGCTGGCGATATAGAACTGATAGCGGTTGCGCGAACGGGTCTTGGCCAGCGTCATGGTCTGCTCGGCCTTTTGCAGCAATTTCTCCGTGCTGTCACCGTCCTCGGGGAACAGGGTGATGCCGATGGTGGCGCGCAGGCGGATCTCCTGATGGTCGAGGGCAAACGCCGCTTCCAGGTCATCGAGAATGCTTTGCGCCAGCTCGGCGGCTTCGTAGGGCTGCTCGATATCGGCCTGGACCAGGGCGAACTGGTCGCCACCGAGACGGGCGAGGGCGCCCAGGCGACCGCTATGGCCGCGCAGGCGATCGGCCAGGGCCAGCAGCAACTGGTCGCCGGTCTGGTAGCTGAACTGCTCGTTGATGCCCTTGAAGTCATCGAGGCCGACACACAACACCGCGACCCGGCGCTGCAACTTGCCGGCGTCGATGAGAATCTTGTCCAGTTGCTGCTGCAATTGCTGGCGGTTCGGCAACCCCGTCAGGAAGTCGTACTGGGACATGCGCAACAGGCTGTTTTCCGCTTCGTGGCGCAGGTGGGTATTGCGTTCGATGGATTCGAGCAACTGGTTGGCGGTGTTGATCCAGATACCCAGTTCATTTTTCTCGTGACCCTTGAGCAGCGGAATCTTGTGCTCGCTGGGACGATCCGGATTGATCTCCGTGAGGTGCTCGATGATCCGCGACAGCGGCTTGGTCAGCAGCCAGTGATAGACCAGATACAACACCAGCCCCATGGCGAGCGCGCGCAGTACGCCGGAAATGAAAATGATCACCGAGCTGACAATGAACCCCTGGCCGTAGGTGGCGGTATCGAGGGTGATGCTCAGGTCGCCGTAATACTCGCTGTAAGGCCCGCGACCGACCAGTTGGGTGGTGAAGGTGCGTTCCTTGCCAAGAATCAGGTCGGTCAGCCAGCGGCTGTGGGAGTGCTGCAACTCGCGGGTTTTTTGCGCGAGCATGGCTTCGTTGGGATGGCCAATGGAAGCCTGGCGCACGGCGGCGTCCTGAAACAGGCCTTCGATTACCTGCATGCCCATTTCCCGGTCCAGGCTATAGACAGCCTGGGTCGAGGGGTCGCGAAACATGTCGAGGATGCGCTCGGCATCGCTGGCGACAGCCTGGCGTGTTTTATAGGCATCGAAAACAATCTGTGCGCAGCTCAAGACCACGCCGACGATCAATGCCGACAGGAGCACGACCCGGAGCAACTTCACCGACAAGCTGTTCTTGAGTTCCAGCTTCAAAGGGTTATTCCTTGTTCCGTGCGGGTGGCATCAAATTGCCATGAGTATTGGCAATCCCGTGATGGCAGTCAAAGGGACAATCATCCTTGAGGGATTTTGCCTTTAGCTTGGCCAATTTGCAGTTGTCTTGACGAGTTAGCCTATTAGCACTGTGTCGGTTGTCGAGTCCTTCAACTTGAGGGGCGGGGGTGGAGATATTTTCCTTTTGTTTGATGTTAGTCGTCTGTGGCGGTGGGGCAAGGGGCTCGAGGCTTGTTTCGTTGTTGGAAAATGCCTTGGATTCTGTAGGTTGTTTTGGCGCTTTAACGGAGTACATATCCATTTCTTCGGTAACGGCGGCTTATGGTTTCGCCCTTACGGCGAGTCCCTTTTGGCAAACGCCCCAAAAGGAACCAAAAGGTCTCGCCCCTTACGTACGGCCCCTCGCTGAGGCTCGGGGTTCCTTCGCTCCGGCATTCCTCCGGGGGCATCGCCTCCGGTCGGCTTCGCTTCGACCTCCTCTCGATGTGTTCGACTGCGTCGAACGGCGCTGCGCGCCCACCCCCGGATGAACGCCGGAACGAGGCCTGCCGAGGGGGCGGGTGGATCAAGATCAAGAGCTGCAGGCGAGCTAACGCTCGGCCTGATGAGTGGTGAAGAGCGAAGGTGTACGCCGACCCATTGTAGGAGTGAGCCTGCTCGCGATGGCGGCCTGACAGCCAACCAATTTCTCGCAGATACACGCAATCCCCTGTGGGAGCGGGCTTGCTCGCGAAGGCGGCCTGACAGCCGACCAATCTCCCACGCCTCTAAGCTGATCGTTCCCACGCTCCCGCGTGGGAGTGCTGCCAGGGACGCTCCGCGTTACGTTTTTGCGAGATGGCGCGGTGTAGGAAAGCGCCAGAAGTTTCCCACGCAGTTTTCAGGTTGTCCGTCGGAAGCGGGCTGAATAGCCTTTGGTTGTCGCTGAAAACTCAGCGATCGGGTGTGAGAACCCGGCTACTTATGGTCATCCAGAGCCTGTGCACGCATAATCGCCGCCAGCTATTCCGCTGTCTGTAAATGCGTCATGGCAGCTGTGTGCGGGCAGACTTAGGTCTGGCCCGGGTGTCCATACCGGTTTCTCACCTCGCACATAGCTGCCACCTCTTCACCGCGTGAGAAACGGCAAGTGGTGGCCACAGCGTTAGAGGAATGGTTTTATGGACAAATTAATCCCCGATCCCCCCAGCAGCACCACCAAACCCTACAGCCCCCGCACCATGTTCATGATCGTCCCCGACATGGACACTGAAAGCCTTCTTGCCCACGCCTGTGAATCACTGGCTTCAGCCAATGTCATGGCGAGTGATTTCGCCACCTTCCTGACCGGCCCTCATCGCAACACGGCGCTGGCCATTGCGCAGATCATCATGCTGGCGGAACTGGCGGTGAATCGTGCGTTGGATAACGTCGATCCGCAGGGATAGGTATTCAGTCAGGTTGACCGCGTTATCGTTCTTCGCGAGCAAGCCCGCTCCCACACTGGATCGAGTCGTATACAGATCAAATGTGGGAGCGGGCTTGCTCGCGAAGGGGCCCTGCCGAACGCTGAAAATCCCGGGCAATAAAAAACCCGGCTGAAAAGCCGGGTTTTTTGACTGGCATCGAGCTTAAGCGGTGAAGGTTTTGCCTTCGAACTGCTCAGCCACGAATTTCCAGTTGACCAGGTTCCAGAACGCTTCGACATACTTCGGACGCAGGTTGCGGTAGTCGATGTAGTAAGCGTGTTCCCAGACGTCGCAGGTCAGCAGCGGGGTGTCGCCGTTGGTCAGCGGGTTGCCGGCGCCGATGGTGCTGGCCAGGGCCAGGGAACCGTCAGCCTTCTTCACCAGCCAGCCCCAGCCGGAACCGAAGGTGCCGATGGAAGTCTTGCTGAACTCTTCCTTGAACTTGTCGAACGAACCGAACGCTGCGTTGATGGCTTCAGCCAGTGCGCCGGTTGGTTGACCGCCAGCGTTTGGCGCCAGGCAGTTCCAGTAGAAAGTGTGGTTCCAGACCTGTGCGGCGTTGTTGAAGATACCGCCCGAGGAAGTCTTGACGATTTCTTCCAGGGTCTTGCCTTCGAACTCGGTGCCTGGCACCAGGTTGTTCAGGTTCACGACATAGGTGTTGTGGTGCTTGTCGTGGTGGTATTCTAGGGTTTCCTTGGAAATGTGCGGCTGCAGGGCATCGTGTGCGTACGGCAGCGGCGGCAATTCGAAAGCCATGATGATTCTCCTAATCAGGTCAGTTGCGGTGAGCGCAAGGCCGATCACGGGCGGCCAGACAAGCGCCGGGGAGTTTGTACTCTTTGCGGCGCAGGGAGTCGGATCATAGCACCGGGGGGACGGCATAACCACGCAACAACTGTGTGGAATAGAGGTTCCGCGAATCAGATGGCTGCGATTAACTGCAGCGCTACGGCAAACATCATCACCGCCACCAACAGATCGAGAATTCGCCAGGTACTGGGGCGGGCGAGCCACGGTGCCAGCCATGCCGCACCGAGCGCCAGGGTGAAGAACCACAGCAGCGAGGCACTGGCCGCGCCCACGACATAAGCTCCCGGCTCGGTTTGTTGTGCGCCGAGGGAGCCGATCAGCAAAACGGTGTCCAGATAGACGTGCGGGTTGAGCAGCGTCACCGCCAACGCACTGAGCATGACCGCCCGCAGCGAGCGTACGGTCTGCCCCTCGCCCTGCTCAAGGCTCTGTGTCGAAAAGGCCCGACGCAGTGCCTGGCTGCCGTACCACAACAGAAACGCTGCGCCGCCCCAGCGGGCAATCGCCAACAGCGTCGGATTTTGTGCCAGTACGGTCGCCAGGCCGAACACTCCGGCGGCCACCAACAAGGCATCGCAGGCCACGCACAGCGCCGCCACCGGCAGGTGATGCTCACGCCGCAGGCTTTGCGCCAGGACAAACGCATTCTGGGTCCCGATCGCCATGATCAGGCCGAAGGCCACGAGCAGCCCGTTGACATAACTTTGCCACATGATTTTTTACTCCGCGTTGGCTGCCAGATCCCGCAGCACTTGCAGGGCTCGGTCGGCGTCGGCCTGGCCGACAAACAAATGGTCGTGGTAGTAGCCGGCAATCACGTTGCAGCTGATGCCAGCCTGGCCAAGTGCCGTGGCGAACGCGGCGGTCAGGCCGACCGCTTCGAGGGCCGAATGCACGTTCAAGGTGATCCAGGCGGCGACGTAGTCGAAGCTGAATCCGGCCTTTTCGGCGTAGGAGCGTTCGAGAATAACGGTCAGGCCTTCCTGCTCGCGGAAGCTGCCGACAATCTCCAGACCCGTGGGCAACCTGCCGTCGCGCAGGGTGCAGAACACGTATTCGCCGGCGTTGAGTTGCGGGCTCATGCTGCGCAGCAGTGTTGCCAATGAAGTTTCGCCAGCCATGTGGGTGATCCTTGTTCAAGAGTTCTTGCTGGTCATTGTCGTTGTGAAGGCTGTATAAGAAAAACCAATCTTGCTGATCGCTCATTAGGAAAACTGATGTTCGACTATAAATTGCTTTCTGCCCTCGCGGCCGTGGTTGAGCAGGCCGGTTTTGAGCGGGCAGCCCAGGTGCTGGGCCTGTCGCAATCGGCGATTTCCCAGCGCATCAAGTTGCTGGAAGCGCGGGTTGGCCAGCCGGTGCTGGTACGAGCCACGCCGCCAACACCGACGGAAATCGGTCGGCGGCTGCTCAACCACGTGCAGCAGGTGCGCTTGCTTGAACGGGATTTGCAAAGCCTGGTGCCGGCGCTGGATGAAGAGGGCCTGCCCGAACGCCTGCGGATCGCCCTCAACGCCGACAGCCTGGCCACGTGGTGGGCGCAGGCCGTGGGGGCGTTTTGCGCGGAACAACATCTGTTGATGGATCTGGTGGTCGAAGACCAGACCGTCGGCCTCAAGCGCATGCGCGCCGGTGAAGTGGCGGCCTGCGTCTGTGCCAGCGAGCGCCCGGTGGCGGGGGCGCGCAGTGTGTTGCTGGGGGCCATGCGTTACCGTGCACTGGCCAGCCCGGCCTTTATTGCCCGGCATTTTCCACAAGGCGTACGCGCCGATCAGTTGGCCCGTACCCCGGCGCTGGTGTTTGGCCCGGACGATTTCCTGCAGCATCGGTATCTTGCGTCCCTGGGTGTCGAGGGTGGTTTCGAACACCATTTATGCCCGTCCTCCGAAGGTTTCATTCGGCTGACGGAAGCCGGGCTCGGCTGGGGCCTGGTCCCGGAACTGCAGGTGCGTGAGCAACTGGAAAGGGGCGTATTGCAGGAGTTGCTGCCAGATAAGCCGATCGATGTGCCGCTGTACTGGCATCATTGGCGCAATGGCGGCCAGTTGCTGGGTCTGCTCACCGATCAATTGGTACGCGTATCAAAGCAATGGCTGGTGCCCTTGGAGCAGCAGTAAGCGTCAAGCTGCATGCCGCAAGTGAAGCGCTTGCGCACTCGATTTAACTTGCAGCTCGTAGCTTTAAGCTTGTAGCTGCATCTGTAGGAGCAATTCATGAAGATTCTGGTTACCGGCGCAAGCGGCTTCATCGGCGGGCGCTTTGCGCGCTTTGCCCTGGAGCAGGGCCTGGACGTGCGGGTCAACGGTCGCCGGGCCGAGAGTGTGGAGCATCTGGTACGCCGCGGAGCCGAGTTCATCCAGGGTGACTTGAGCGACCCGGAACTGGCGCGTGGACTGTGTTCGGGCGTCGAGGCCGTGGTGCATTGCGCCGGTGCCGTCGGTTTGTGGGGACGTTATCAGGACTTCCATCAGGGCAACGTCCAGGTCACCGAGAACGTGGTCGAAGCGTGCCTGAAGCAACGGGTTCGGCGGCTGGTGCATTTGTCGTCGCCGTCGATCTACTTCGATGGTCGCGATCACCTGGGCCTGACCGAAGAGCAGGTGCCCAAGCGCTTCAAGCACCCTTACGCCGCCACCAAGTACCTGGCCGAGCAAAAAGTCTTCGGTGCCCAGGAGTTCGGCCTCGAAACCCTGGCCCTGCGCCCGCGTTTCGTCACCGGGGCCGGCGACATGAGCATCTTCCCGCGCCTGTTGAACATGCAGCGCAAGGGGCGCCTGGCAATCATCGGCAACGGCCTGAACAAAGTTGACTTCACCAGCGTGCAAAACCTTAACGAGGCGTTGCTCAGCAGTTTGCTGGCCAGCGGTTCTGCGCTGGGCAAGGCTTACAACATCAGCAACGGCACGCCGGTTCCGTTGTGGGACGTGGTCAATTACGTCATGCGCAACATGGAAGTCCCACAGGTAACCCGCTACCGTTCCTACGGCCTGGCCTACAGCGTGGCGGCGCTCAACGAGGGTGTGTGCAAGATGTGGCCGGGGCGACCCGAACCGACGCTGTCGCGTCTGGGCATGCAGGTCATGAACAAAAATTTCACCCTGGACATCAGCCGCGCCCGGCATTATCTGGATTACGATCCCAAGGTCAGCCTCTGGACGGCGCTCGATGAGTTCTGTGGCTGGTGGAAGGCCCAGGCTAATCGGTGACGCTCGAACAACGACCCCTGACTGAACCGGAAACGGGGCTTCGGGGTCAATGGTTACGGCTGTGGGGTTTATACTGCGCGGCATAAAGCCATTATGTGATTCACTAAGGTTGACTCAATGTCCATGCGAAACGATGCCAACGACGACTTCGACGATGTACCGAGCCTGCGTGCAGACGTTCTCGACGACGATTTTCCGCCCACTGCCCGCACGGTCGTGCATTCGCGCCCGGCGCCGGTGGTGAAGGTCAAGGCGGCGAGCACCGGCCCCCTTTGGGCGTTGGTCGGGGCGCTGGTCATTGCGTTCGCGGTCCTGGCCTGGTGGAGCTTTCAGCAGATTTCCCTGATGGAACAGCAATTGGTGGCGACCCAGGAAAGTTTCGCGCGAATCAGTGAGGAAGCAGCGGGGCGCTTGCAGGATATTTCCGGAAAAGTTGTCGCCAGTCAGACCAACGTCACCACCGACAGCGAAGCCTTGAAGCTACAAATTCGCCAGCTGGAAAACAAACTCCAGGACCAGAGCGCACAGCAACAAGGTGTTGCCGGCCAGGCCTCGGACCTGGACAAGCGCCTGGCACAAATGACCGCGCAAACCACCGAACTGGACAAACGCCTGGCGCAGCTGACTGCCCGGGACACTGAACATCAGGCAGCCAATACGCAGTTGCAGGCCCAGGTCAAAGCCTTGAGTGGTGAATTGGCCACCCTGAAAAGTGCCCCGTCCGACGCGGAAAAACTCGATGCACAGCTGAAAAGCCTGGGCGCCGATATCGTCGCGCTGAAGAAGCAAGGCAACCCGGGCGCGGCCATCGAGCGTCTCGAGCAAGACATGATCGTGCTCAAGAGCCAGCAGGATAACCGTCCGGCCGCCGCACAGGGCTCGACCAACACCGCCGAGTTCGATGCATTCCGCAGCCAGGTCACCCGCAATATCAACACCCTTCAAGCGCAGATCCAGAACCTGCAGCAGCAACTGCGCGCCCGGCAGTAATACGAGCACTTGTGGCGAGGGGCAAGCTCCCTCGCCACACAAGCCTCATTATTGGATCTCCAGTGATTGCAGCGTTTGTGTACACCACAGATCATTGTGGGAGCGAGCTTGCTCGCGATTACAGGCAACACGGTCTGTCTAACGAACCCTGTCCTCGCGCCCGCGCAACAACATATTCGGCATGGCAATCGCCGCCGCCAGCCCCAGCAACGACACCACCGCACTGACCGTCAGCAAGTGCCGGAACGTCAGCAACAACTCGGCGCGCAAGGCGTTCTGCGCGTCGCCCGGTGCGGCGTTCAAGCCGTCCAGCAACACATTCCCCGAACGGCCCTCGGCAATCAGCGACGAGCCGGTCAGGTGCGCGAAGCTTGAATCCTGCAACAGCGCCAGCAGCAGCGCCGACATCAATGCGACGCCGACCGCACCACCCAACGAGCGGAACAGATTGGTGGTGCTGGTGGCCACGCCGATGTCCCGCTGTTCCACCGAATTCTGCGTGCCCACCAACGATGTCGGGAACTGCATGCCCGAGGAAATCCCGCAGAGCAACATGAACAGGCTGCTCACGACGAAGGCCTGCGGCGGGCTGAACGCCATGCCAAGAATCGCAATGGGCATCATTGCGGCACCGGTGAGGATCATCGGTTTGTAGCGTCCGGTCACAGAGGTGCGGCGGCCAGCGAAATACGCACCAATCGGCAACCCCATGGCCAGCGGCAGCAGGTGCAGGGCGGCGCTGCCGGCACCGGCGCCGGTGACGCTCTGGAAGCGCAATGGCATCAATACAATCAGCGAGATGGCCTGGAAACTGGTGAAGAAAATCGTGCACCAGCACAGGATCGCATTGCGGTTGGCGAACAGATGCATAGGCAGCAACGGCTCCCGTGCCCGCCGCTCGTGGGCGACGAACAGCCCCAGCACGAGTACCGCACAAACGAGCAGTGCCAGCACTTCGGCACTGCGCCACGAATGGCCCTGACCGATCTGCGTGATACCCAGCAACAACGCCGTCAGCCCGATGATCATCAGCACGGTGCCCAGATAATCGATGATCGGTTTGCGTTGCGGAATCGGCAGCCCCACCAGCGTGCGACAGGCCACCAGCCAGGCACCCAGGCCCAGCGGCAGGTTGATCAAAAATACCCAGCGCCACGACAGATATTCGGTCATGTAGCCGCCGAGCACCGGGCCGGCCACGCTGGCCACCGCGTACATGCTGCTGAAATAGCCCTGATAACGACCGCGTTCGCGCGGTGGCACGATGTCACCGATGATCGCCTGGCTGACCGAGATCATCCCGCCGGCCCCGATGCCCTGGAAGATCCGCGCCAGTACCAGTTGCTCCATGCTCTGGGCCATGCCGCAGAACACCGACGCCAGGGTGAACAGGCCCATACCGAACAACATCAGTTTGCGCCGCCCGTATAAGTCGCCCAGTTTGCCGTAGATCGGCACCGCCACGGTCATGGCCACCATGTAGCCGGAAATCACCCACGCCAGCAGGCTGACGTCCTTGAATTGCGCGGAAATGGCCGGCATCGAGACGGCGACGATGGTCTGGTCCAGTGCCCCGAGAAAGATCGCCAGCATCAGGGCGATCAGCACACTGCGAATGGCCGGTTTGGGCGTTTCAGGCTGGTGGAGATTGGTCACGGGAAAACCTGTGGGCAGTAATTGACCCGCAAGCAGCAAGGCGAGCGGTAGTGCTCGCCAGTGTAAGTCGGTAGGAAGCTATTCGATAGCCTCGTAAGGAAGCCCGACATAGTTTTCTGCAATGGTTTTGCGACCCGCTTCGGAGTCGATGAAATACTCCAGCTCCGATTCGGCAATGCGCTGGCTGAACGCATCGTGCTCCTCGAAACGGTGCAGCATCGAGGTCATCCACCAGGAAAACCGCTCGGCCTTCCACACCCGGCGCAGGCAGATTTCCGAGTATTTCTCGAGTAAATCAAGGCGATCTTCGCGATAAACCTTGAGCAGGATGTTGAACAGCGTACTCACATCACTGGCCGCCAGGTTCAGGCCCTTGGCGCCGGTGGGCGGGACGATGTGCGCGGCATCGCCGACCAGGAACAGACGGCCGTACTGCATGGGTTCGACCACGAAGCTGCGTAGCGGCGCGATGCTTTTTTCAATGGACGGGCCGGTGACCAGTTTGTCCGCCAGCGCCTGCGGCAATCGCGACTTGAGTTCGTCCCAGAAGCGTTGATCCGACCAGTTGTCGACATGATCGCTGGTGGGCACTTGCAGGTAATAACGGGTGCGTGTCGGCGAGCGCATGCTGCACAACGCAAAACCGCGCTCATGGCGGGCGTAGACCAGTTCATCGTGGACCGGCGGGGTATCGGCCAGAATCCCGAGCCAGCCGAAGGGATAGATCCGTTCGAAGATTTTCAGGCTTTCGGCGGGGATCGATTGCCGCGCCACGCCATGGAAGCCGTCGCAACCGGCGATGTAGTCGCAATCGAGTCGCCAGGTTTCGCCGTCCTTCTCAAAAGTGACAAACGCTTCATCGGTTTTCAGGCCGTGGGGGACGACCTTGTCTGCTTGATAAATCGTCTGTGCGCCGGCTTCCTGACGAGCGGCCATCAGATCGCGGGTGACCTCGGTCTGGCCGTAGATCATCACCGTTTTGCCACCCGTCAGGGCGTGTAGATCGATGTTTACCCGGCGCCCGTCGAGAGCCAGCTCGAAACCGCCATGGACCAGTCCCTCGGCGTCCATGCGCTGACTCACACCGGCCTGACGCAACAGCTCTACCATGCCTTGTTCAAGCACGCCGGCGCGGATTCGGCCGAGTACATAGTCCGGGGACTGACGTTCTAGAATGAGGGTGTCGATGCCGGCGTTGTGCAGCAATTGACCGAGCAACAAGCCTGAAGGGCCGGCACCAATGATGGCGACCTGAGTTTTCAGCGTTTTCATTGTTTTTATGACTCGCAAGCTTCACGCGACCAGGGCCGGTGAATGATTTTTATGGATCGAGTGCTTGCATTTTTCCCTTGCGGGTCTGTCAATTGAAGGTGAAAACTGAGCGGATAGCTGTACATTCTGCCAATCGGTGCGATTATCGCCCGTCATCTATTCCGAGGCCTGGATTGAAGTGATGAACAAGCCTGACCTGCCTTCGATTCCGGTGTTCAAGCTCTACGGTGAAAGCCTGGATTGGCCGACCCCGGACTTGCTGCACTGTGAAACCATTTCCAAACGCAGTCGCGAACATCATTGGGAAATCAAACCCCACCGCCACGCGGACTTGTGCCAGTTGCTCTTCGTATTCAAAGGTCAGGCAGAGCTTGAAATCGAAGGCAAACGTACGCAACTGGTTGAACCGGCGATCCAGATCCTGCCACCGCTATCGGTGCACGGCTTTCGCTTTTCCGAGGACGTGGAAGGGTTTGTCGTGACCCTGGCCGCGCCGCTGATCGCCCACTTGCAGATGCAGTTGGGGCAATCGGTCAATGCCCTGGCCCAAGCCGAAAGTTACCCGGCAGGCAAGGATGCCGAGTACCTCAACAGCCTGTTCAGTGCCTTGCAGAGCGAATACACCAGCCATCAACCGGCGCGGGAAATGCTCATGCATTCGCTGGTCAGTGTGATCGTGGTGTGGGTCAGCCGCCAGGTGATCCAGCGTCGCACCGCCATGGCGCGACCGCAGCGGGCCCGGGAATACCTCAACGGCTTTATTCAACTGGTGGAAGAGACCTATCGCCAGCACGTCAAGGTCGAGGACCTGGCGCACCGGCTGGGGATTTCCGTGTCCCACCTCAACGGCACCTGTCGTGAGCTGGCGGGGCAACCGGCGTTGCAGATCATGCACGAACGGCAATTGCTGGAGGCCAAGCGTTTGCTGACCTACACCAGCATGACCATTTATGAAATGTCCGACGTGTTGGGGTTTTCCGATCCGACCAACTTCACGCGCCTATTCCGACGTCGCGTGGGGATTTCGCCCAAGGCGTTCCGCGACCGCTTGAAGGCCGATCAGGACAACGAAGCCTGACCCCCTTCGTTACCGGAGGGCGTTGAGGGTCGCGTTGTGAGGGATGCAGCGCTCGAAGTTGCAGCTGGCGTATTCACGGGGCAGGTTGCGCAGTTGCTCGACACGCCAGGCGGCAGCGCCATACAACCCGAGCGTGACCGCGCAGGTGATGAAGATCGCGAGGTATCTTCTTGTTCTGATGTTCATGGCGTTGACCTCTGAACGAATACCCTTCGGTATTACTTTGAGCATAGGTCAGCGCCGATGGGTTGCCAGCAATAGCGCGGTATTCAGAACACTGATGCCCCCTGTGGGAGCGGGCTTGCCCGCGAAAGCGGTATTTCATGCGCAAGATTTGCATCGGATGTACCGACCTCTTCGCGAGCAAGCCCGCTCCCACATTTTGATCGGGTTACAGGCCGATATCCCACGCCGGTTCTTGCGGAAATCTCAGTACCAGAAAATCCAGCAGGCTGCGCAATGCGGCCGGCATGTGCTTGCGCGAGGCATACACCGCGTACACGTTCATTTGCCGGGGTTCGGCCGCCGGCAGCAGGCGAATCAACTCGCCGCTGTGAATGTGCACGCCGGCCTGGTACGTGGGCAGCATCGCCACGCCGGCACCGGCAATCGTTGCGCGCAACAGCGTGCTGGCCTCGTTGGCGCTGATGTTGCCCTGCACCGGTACTGAAACCTGTTCGCCATCCTGCTCGAAATGCCAGAGGCTTTTGCCGACGTAGGAATGGGTCAGGCAATTGTGCAGGCTCAGGTCCTCGACCCGTTGCGGCGCCGGGTGCTCGCGCAGGTAAGCGGGGGACGCGCAAATCACCGAGCGACAAACCGTCAGGCGGCGGGCGATCAGGTTCGGGTCCAGGTCGTTGCTGGTGCGGATCGCCAGGTCGATGCGCTCATCCACCAGGTTCACGGTGCGGTCGAGCATCTGCATGTCGATGCTGACGCCGGGGTAACGTTTGACGTAAGCGGCCATGGCATCGGCCAGTTGCGCCTGGCCGAACGAGGTGCTGACGCTGATCCGCAGCAGGCCGCGCGGTGCGTCATCCGGCTCGCTGACGGCGGCTTGCATGTCGCTGGACAAGTCGAGCATTTGCCGGCATCGGGGCAGGATCTCGTTACCGGCGGCGGTCAGGCTTAATTTGCGAGTGGTGCGATGCATCAGCCGCGCGCCGACCCAGTCTTCCAGTTCCGCCAGATACCGCGACACCACCGGCCGGGACAGCTCCAGATGATCGGCAGCGGCCGACTGGCTGCCGAGGTCGACTACCGTGACGAACACGCGCATTGCTTGAAGACGATCCATGATTTGCCCGCTTTCAGAAACAAACTATGTCCAAGCATCGCATTTTTTGTACTGAGTCAGGCAACTAAGCTCTGTTCCATCGCCAAACAAGGCATTCGGACAACGGAGCAACAGATGATCGGTTTCACCACCCTCAAGCGCGTATTACTGGCAAGCGCCGCCCTCGGATTCGCCGCCCATGCAACCGCCTCGACCTTGACGCTGGATGTCTACAACCCCGGCGAAAAAGCCATCTTCCCGGTGACCTCGGTGCTGGTCAGCGGCGAAAAAGAAGCGATCCTGGTGGATGCACAATTCGGCAAGTCCCAGGCAGAACAGGTGGTGGAAAAAATCCGCGCCAGCGGCAAGCAACTGACCACCATCTACATCAGCCACGGCGATCCGGATTACTACTTCGGCCTCGATACCCTGACGGCCGCGTTCCCCAAGGCCAGGGTCCTCGCTTCGCAGCCGACGGTTGACCACATCAAGCAAACCGTCGACGGCAAACTGGCGTTCTGGGGCCCGAAAATGGGGGCCGATGTACCGGCCAAAACCATCGTGCCGAACGTGCTCAAGGGCGACAGCCTGATGCTCGAAGGGCAGAGGTTGCAGGTGGTCGGTCTTGAGGGGCCGCAGCCGGATCGCAGCTTTGTGTGGATTCCGTCGATCAAGGCGGTGGTCGGCGGTGTCGTGGTGGCGCAAAACATCCACGTCTGGATGGCCGACACGCAAACGTCGAAGTCCCATGCCGATTGGCTGACGACGCTGCATTCCATTGAAACCCTGAAACCGCAAACCGTGGTGCCGGGTCATTACCTTGGCGACGGCAACCATGCCCTCGCTGCGGTGCAGTTCACAGCCGATTACATCAAGGCTTTCGACGAAGAAACCGCCAAGGCCAAGGATTCTTCAGCACTGATCGCCGCGATGAAAAAGCGTTTCCCGAGCTTGGGTGACGAAAGCTCCCTGGAGCTGAGCGCCAAAGTCGCCAAGGGCGAGATGAAGTGGGGTGAATGAGTTGATGCTGTGATGCTTTTTTGTGGCGAGGGGGCTTGCCCCCGTTGGAGTGCGAAGCACTCCCCTGCATTCCTTTAGTCACACCCTAAGCACAGGTTTTACGACTGCTGCGCAGCCGAACGGGGGCAAGCCCCCTCGCCACAATAGGCCGCGTTGCTTTTCAAATTTGTCATCCACTGGAGTATGTCATGAGCAAAATCGCAATCATCGGTGCCACCGGTCGTGCCGGTAGCCAACTGCTGGAAGAAGCCCTGCGTCGCGGTCACAGCGTTACCGCCATCGCTCGCAACACGGCGAAAATCGGCCAGCGTGCCGGTGTGGTCAGCAAGAACGTCGACGCCCTCGATGCCGCTGCACTGCAAGCTGCCGTCAAGGGGCATGACGTGGTAATCAGCGCGGCGCATTTCGCCACGCTACCGGCCAGCGCTGTCGTCGGGCCGGTGAAAGAGGCCGGGGTAAAACGCTTGCTGGTAGTGGGCGGTGCCGGTTCGCTGTTGTTGCCTGACGGAACGCGGGTGATCGACAGCAAAGGTTTTCCGGACGCGTACAAAGCCGAAGCCAGCGCCGGTGCCGAGTTCCTGGGGAGCCTGCAACAGGAAAGGGAACTGGACTGGACCTTCCTGTCGCCATCGGCCGAATTTGTCGAAGGCGAGCGCAGCGGGAAATTCCGCATCGGCCAGGATGATTTGCTGGTGAGCAGTGAAGGGCGCAGCTGGATCACATTCGCCGATTATGCGATTGCGCTGTTCGACGAAGTGGAAGCGCCGAAGCATTCGCGGCAGCGCTTTACAGTCGGGTATTGATGGCGTGGCTTAAACCATTCGCGAGCAAGCCCGCTCCCACATGTGATCAACGTCGTACACAAACACTGCGTTCACAAGAGATCTACTGTGGGAGCGGGCTTGCTCGCGAAGCTTTTCAGCGGCTCTGCGCCTGCTCTACCAACCAGCCCATCAACTCGCGCAACTTCGGCGAAGGCCCGGGTTTTTCGGGGAACACCAGGTAATACGCCAGTCCCGTTGTCACCTTCAATTCGAATGGCATGACCAGCCGCCCGGCATTCAGGTCATCGCCGATCAGCGACCAATCGCCAATCGCCACACCCGTTCCCTGGGACGCCATCGACATCGCCAGGTCCAGGGTTTCGAAATGCTGGCCCTTGCCGACATTGGTCAAATGCACATCCGCGGCTTTCAGCCAGGCCTTCCAGTCCCGCTCGTCGCGAGTCGGGTGCAGCAACAGGTGTTGTTGCAGATCGGCCGGATTTTGCAGAGGCATGGGGCCTTCGAGCATCGGTCTGGAACACACCGGCGTGAGTTGTTCATCGAAGAGTTTTTGTGACATCAATGAATCGTCCGGCGGTGCGCCGTACATCACTGCCGCATCGAACTGCTCGCGATGAAAATCCACGCCGTGCTTGACCGTGGTGGTCAGTTCCACCGGCACGTCCGGGCGTTCCTTTTGCCATTGCAACAGACGCGGCAGCAGCCAGCGCATGACGCAGGTCGGTGCCTTGAGCTGCAGGGTTTCGCGCTTCTCGCCGATCTGCTCAACCGCTTCGTCGATCAGGCCGAAAATCTGCTGGACCCGTGGCAGCCATTCCCGTCCCTCGGCTGTCAGGTCCAGGCCTCGGGCCTGGCGGATGAACAACTCATAACCCAGATGGTCTTCCAGCCCGGCGATCTGCCGACTCACCGCGCCCTGGGTGATGTGCAGTTGTTCGGCGGCCCGGGTGAAATTGCAGCACTGCGCGGTAATCAGAAAAGTGTGCAGCGCCGGCAGGGGAGGCAGTCGTTTCATTGGGATCCAAGGTATGACGTGAGGACATGGCTAGTATGACTTTTTATCCATTGTTGCGGCTACGTGTCGCCCGTTCCAATGAGGCTATTCCCGGGCCTGCGAATCCATCATAAACACAGCGCAGGCCCGGCGTCTCAAACGAACAAAAAGGGCAAAGACATGGCGACGTGCGGCGAAGTGTTGGTCAAGTTACTCGAAAACTACGGAGTCGAGCAGGTGTTCGGCATTCCGGGGGTTCATACCGTGGAGCTGTATCGCGGGCTGGCCCGTTCGAGCATCAACCACGTCACGCCGCGCCATGAGCAGGGCGCCGGCTTCATGGCCGACGGCTACGCCCGCACCAGCGGCAAACCGGGTGTGTGCTTCATCATCACCGGCCCTGGCATGACCAACATCACCACCGCCATGGGCCAGGCGTACGCCGATTCGATCCCGATGTTGGTGATCTCCAGCGTGCAATCGCGCAGCCAGTTGGGCGGCGGTCGCGGCAAGCTGCATGAGCTGCCGAACCAGGGCGCACTGTGTGCCGGTGTGGCGGCGTTCTCCCACACCCTGATGTCGGCGTCGGAATTGCCGGGTGTGTTGGCCCGCGCCTTTGCGCTGTTCCAGGCGGGTCGTCCGCGTCCGGTGCACATTGAAATTCCGCTGGACGTTCTGGTTGAAGAAGCCGATGACCTGCTCGCCAGCCTGCCGGTCAATATTGACCGCGCCGGTGCTTCGCCGAGTGCCGTGTCGCGCATGACCGAATTGCTGGCCAACGCCAAGCGTCCGCTGATTCTCGCCGGTGGCGGTGCCATCGACGCGGCGGCCGAGCTGACTGAGCTGGCCGAGCTGCTGGACGCGCCGGTCGCCCTGACCATCAATGCCAAGGGCATGCTCGCCTCCGCCCACCCGCTGCTGATCGGCTCGACCCAGAGCCTGGTCGCCACCCGTGCGCTGGTCGCCGAGGCCGACGTGGTCTTGGCCATCGGCACCGAACTGGCCGAGACCGACTACGACGTGACCTTCGCCGGTGGCTTCGAGATTCCTGGGCAACTGCTGCGCGTGGACATTGACCCGGACCAGACCGTGCGCAACTACCCGCCGCACGTGGCGCTGGTGGCCGACTCGCGCAACGCCGCCCAGGCTTTGCTCAGCGCCTTGTCGCACAAATCCCTGGCCGAACGCCGCAACGATTGGGGCCAGGTACGCGCCGCTCGCCTGCGTGAAGACCTGGCCGCGACCTGGGACGCACCGACCCTGGCCCAGACCCGTTTCCTCGAAACCGTCCTGCACGAACTGCCGAACGCGGTGTTCGTCGGCGATTCGACCCAGCCGGTGTACACCGGCAATCTGACCTTTAACCCTGAGCGCCCGCGTCGCTGGTTCAACTCGTCCACCGGTTACGGCACTCTCGGTTACGCCTTGCCGGCGGCGATTGGCGCCTGGCTCGGCGGCAGCGCTGAAAACGCTGCGCGCCCGCCGGTGGTGTGCCTGATCGGTGACGGCGGCCTGCAATTCACCCTGCCGGAACTGGCCAGCGCCGTCGAAGCGCGTACCCCGGTGATCGTGCTGCTGTGGAATAACCAGGGCTACGAAGAGATCAAGAAATACATGGTCAACCGCGCCATCGAGCCGGTCGGCGTGGACATCTACACCCCGGACTTCATCGGTGTGGCCAAGGCCTTGGGTTGTGCGGCCGAAGCGATCAGCAGTGTCGAGCAACTGCGTGGCGCATTGCGTATGGCCACCGATCGCCAGGGCCCGACCCTGATTGAAATCGACCAGGCCAAGTGGATGCAGGCGGTGTCGCAATGATGCTCCCTACGACACTGGATGGCCTGTACATCAACGGCCAATGGTCGGCCGGTAACGAGCACCTGCGCGTGATCAATCCGGCGACCGAAGCCCTGTTGACCACGGTGAATGGCGGCGATGAGCGCGCTGTTGCTCAAGCCGTGAGCGCGGCGACCCAGGCGTTCGCCGACTGGTCGAAAACCACGGGTGCCGAACGCGCTGCCATCCTGCGCAAAATCGCCGTGGGCGTGCAGGCCAAGCGTGAAAAATTGATGCACTTGCAGTCGAGCAACAACGGCAAGCCGCAATTCGAAGCGGCGATCGACGTCGATGACGTGATCGCCACGTTCGAGTATTACGCCGGTCTGGCCGAAGGGCTGGACGCGAAGCAGGACAGCGCCATCGAACTGCCAACCGATGATTTCAGCGCTCGCCTGCGTCGCGAACCTTGCGGTGTAGTCGGCTTGATCGTGCCGTGGAACTTCCCGATGGTTACCACCGCGTGGAAGCTCGCACCGGCCCTGGCCGCCGGTTGCTGTGTGGTGCTCAAGCCTTCGGAAGTCACGCCGCTGCCAGAGCTGGAACTGGCAACGATCATTGCTCAAGCCGGTTTGCCGGCGGGCGTGTTCAACCTGGTGTGCGGCACCGGCCTGGCCGTTGGCGCGCCATTGTCGGCAGATCCGCGGATCGCGAAAATTTCCTTCACCGGCAGCAACGCCGTTGGCGTGCAGGTCATGCAGCGGGCGGCGGAAACCGTCAAAGGCGTGAGCCTGGAACTGGGCGGCAAATCATCGCTGCTGGTGCTGGCCGATGCCGATCTCGACCTGGCGGTGGAAGTGGCCTGCGGCGGTGGTTTCTTCAACGCCGGGCAGATGTGTTCCGCCACCAGCCGCGTGCTGGTGGCCGATGAGCTGGCCGATGAATTCCTGAGCCGGGTGAAGGCCCGTGCCGAAGCCATTCGTGTGGCCGACCCGTTCGACCCGAACGTGGAAATGGGCGCGCTGGTCAATCAGGCGCAATACCAGCGCGTGCTCGGTCACATCGATCGCGGTTTGAGTGCCGGCGCCAAACTGGTTTGCGGTGGCAATCGCCCAGCCGACCTGCCGCGCGGATATTTTTTGCAGCCGACGGTTTTCACCGAAGTGCCCCTCGACAGTGCGTTGTGGTGTGAAGAGATTTTCGGCCCGGTGATTTGCGTGCGCAGTTTTGCCTCGGAAGCCGAAGCGATTGCCCTGGCCAACGACAGCCAGTTCGGCCTGGTCGCCAGTGTGGTGACGCGCAATGCCGAGACCGCCGACCGCGTCGCCAACGCTTTGCAGGCGGGGCTTGTGTGGATCAACGCACCGCAGGTGATCTTCCCGCAGACCGCCTGGGGCGGCTACAAGCAGAGCAGCATCGGCCGCGAATTGGGGCCGTGGGGCTTGCAGGCTTTCCAGGAAATCAAACACGTGATTCGGGCCGTCTGAAGGCACGAAAAAGGTGAGCGCATGCATCGTGATGAGGCATGCGCTGGCGTCATGGCTTCAATGAGTTTTTATCGATAGTCAGGTGTTTTACACGACCTCAGGATGAACTTGCTGGTTCAGCCAAGCCCCCGAAAATACGAGGGATAACGCTGGTCCGGTCGCGCGGATGCAACAGTTTCGACCTGCCTTATACCTACAAAAACAAAGGGAGTCCGTAATGGGCGAGCATGATCTGAACAGACGTCAATTTATCAAGACCGTGGGCGTAGCCTCGGTTGCAGCGGCAGCCATGAGCATGCCGTTCATCAAGGCCAATGCCAGCGACACACGTTTTGCCGGCAAGACCCTGCGTTTGCTGACCTGGTCCGATGACACCGGCCTGGCTGCACTGCGCAACATCGCCGCGACTTTCGAAGACAAGTACGGCTGCAAGGTCATCGCTGACCGCACCGGCAGTACCTCGGAAATGGTCGCCAAACTCAAGGCCGGCGGTGATCGTCCGCAGTACGACATCATCACTCTGGCAGGCGTCGGCGCCGAAGGTCTGGCCGCCGCCAACCTGCTGGAAAAACCCGACCTCAACCGCATTCCCAACCTGGTCGATGTACCGGAGAAATACCGCACCGGCGCCAACGGTCACGGCATCGGTTACCTGCTGTGGTGCAACAGCCTGGTCTACAGCACCCGCACCCAGAAACAAGCGCCGGACAGCTATGCGGCCCTGTGGGACCCGGAACTGGCCCCGAACATCTTCCTGCCGCCGCCGAACTGGACCGAGGCGATGGACCTGATCATCATCGCCGCCAAACTGGCCGGTGGTGACGAGCACAACATCGAGCCTGGCTTCAAGAAACTCGCCGAGCTGAAAGATCGTGTGGTGACCCTGGGTGAAAACCCGAACCAGATCGCCGAGCTGTTCCGCACCGGTTCCCTGGACATGGGTGGCCTGTACGCGCCAGCCTTCTTCCCGAAACAGATCCGCGATCCGAACTACGGTCTGGGCGCCACCTTCGGCATGAAGGAAGGTTTCTACACCGACCTGATGCTGTCGGTGATGCCGAAGAATCGTCCGGGCGATACCGACATGGCCTACGCCTTCATCAACCACTCTCTGGACCCGCTGGTGCAGGGCAAGATGGCTGAAGACATCTACAACGGCCCGGTCAACGCCAAGGCGATCATCTCCGCCGAAGCGCGCAAGAGCCCGTACATCCTTACGCCGGAGCAGATTGCCGAGAAGGCGATCATGCACGACAACGCCTTCCTGGCGACCGTGCATGACCAATGGATTCGTCGTTACACGGAAATCTTTTCTTCCTGATCGAGTGACGCTCGCAAGCCCTTGAAGCACCACAAATCAAATGTGGGAGCGGGCTTGCTCGCGAATGCGGTGTGACATTCAACATTGATGTCGGCTGACACGGCCCCTTCGCGAGCAAGCCCGCTCCCACATTAGAAACGCTGTGCTTTCAGGTCTTGTGTTTGTCAGCTGCTTTCCATTGACGAGACCCTTGCTATGGAACACCAACCTCTGACTCATCCGTTGAGTGCCGCCCCCGTGCGCGCCGTTCGGGGTGTTTCGCCGACGACGCGCGCCTGGCTTTTTCTCTCGCCGTCGATGCTGTTTCTGGGTGTGCTGATTGCCGCCAGCCTGCTGGTGCTGCGCATGAGCGTGGGCACCAAAGGCGCGGAATGGTCCGGGTTCAGCCTGGCCAGTTACGCCCAGTTGCTGGAACCCTATTACCTCAAATCCCTGATGCTGACCCTGCGCCTGGCGCTGATCAGCGCAGTGATCGCAGTGATTCTGGCGATCCCGGTGGCCTACACCATGTCGCGCCTGACCTCGCCGTTCGTGCGACGGATCTTCCTCGCGGCGGTGTTGCTGCCGTTGCTGGTCAACCTGCTGCTGCAAAGCTACGGCTGGCTGGTGATCCTCGGCCCTGGTGGCATGCTCAACCAGACCCTGATGGGCCTGGGCCTGATCAAGCGCCCGATCATGCTGCTGTACAACCAGAACGGCGTGTTGATGGGCCTGGTGCAAACCGCCTTCCCACTGGCCGTGTTGCCGATTGCCAGCGCCATGCGCGGTGTCGCCCGCAGTTACGAAGAGGCTGCCGCCACCCTCGGCGCCAGTCGCTTCCAGGTGTTCCGCCAGGTGGTATTGCCGATGAGTCTGCCGGGAATCATCACCGGTGCGACCCTGGTGTTCGCCTACAACGCCAGCAGTTTCGTGGTGCCGTTGCTGCTCGGTGGCCGACGCGTGCCGATGCTGGCGGTGATGGTGCATGACCAGATCGCACCACTGATGAACTGGCCCGCCGCGTCCGCCGCCGGTGTGGTGCTGATCGTCACCACCCTCGCGATCATGACCTTGTCCGAATACATCACTGGCCGTCGTCGGCGCATGCTGGAGGCTTCCCAATGAGCACCCTGACCAAGAAGCGTTATGGGCTGTTGCCCGGCGAAACCGGCAAGTTTGCCGGCATCCTTTCGGGCTTCATTCTGCTGCTGGCGGTACTGCCGATCCTGACCATGATCGTCATGTCATTCAGCGGCGCGTCGAACCTCGACTTCCCGCCGAGCAGCTACAGCCTGCAATGGTACAAGGCCGCCTGGCACACCTTCGTGTCGCCGGACGCCAGCGATGTGCTGAGCCTGGGCAAAGCCATGACCACCAGCCTGATGGTGTCCTGCCTGACCATGATTTTCGCGACCATCATCGCAGTGCCGGCAGCCTACGCGCTGACCCGTTGCGAGTTCCGTGGCAAGGCTGTGGCCCTGCAATTGATGTCGTTGCCACTGGTGTTCCCGATGGTGGTATTAGGCCTGGCGTTGCTGCTGGTGTTTGACAGCCTGCCGTTCCAGATGACCACCTCGCGCCTGGTGATTGCCCACGTGATCCTGGCGCTGCCGTTCGTGGTGAAGAACTGCACGGCGGCGATGCTCTCCATCGGCAGCGAAGTCGAAGAGGCTGCGCAAATGCTCGGTGCCTCACCGCTGCGGGCGATTGTCGATGTGGTGGTGCCGTTGATGAAGTCGGGGATCCTGGCGGGCATGCTGCTGGCGTTCATCGTCTCGTTCAACGAATTCACCGTGACCTATTTCCTCTACACCATCGATGTGATGACCGTGCCGATCTGGATGTACAGCCGCACCGTGTCTTCGCTCGACCCAACCGTATTTTCGTTTGCCGTGCTGATCGTGTTGATCGACTTCGTCCTGATCTGGGCGCTCGAAAAACTGGTTGGTGAAGGTGGCGTTTCGTTCTGATTTCTTGAGGTAATTCACATGACTGGTCTGATTCTGGAAAACGTCGAGAAACATTACGGCTCGGCCTGTGCGGTAACCGATGTGAACCTGCATTTGCCCGAGGGCAAACTGGTGTGTTTCCTCGGCCCTTCGGGCTGTGGCAAAACCACCTTGCTGCGCATGATTGCCGGCCTTGAAACCCTGACCGGCGGCGAGATCCGCCTGGACGGCGAAGACATCGGCAACACCCCGGCGCACCTGCGCAACTTCGGCATGGTGTTCCAGTCCCTGGCGCTGTTCCCGCACATGACCGTGGGGGAGAACATCGCCTATCCGTTGAAGCTGCGCGGGGTCAGCAAGGCTGACCAGCAGGCGCGGGTGGTGGAGTTGCTGGAGCTGATCCAGTTGCAGCAAATGATTGATCGTCCGGTGGCCAAGCTGTCCGGCGGGCAACGCCAGCGTGTGGCGATTGCCCGGGCGATTGCCAATCACCCGAAAATTCTTCTGCTGGATGAACCGCTGTCGGCGTTGGACGCCAAGCTGCGTGAGTCGATGCAGGTGGAGATTCGTCAACTGCAACAACGCCTGAACATCACCACCATCATGGTGACCCACGACCAGCGCGAGGCCATGACCATGGCCGATATCGTGGTTGTGCTGGGTGAGCACAAAGTGCAGCAGGTGGGTACGCCGATTGAAATCTACCGGCACCCGGCCAACGAGTTCGTCGCGGACTTCATCGGCTCGGGCAACATCTTCCCGGCCACGGCGCTGGGTAACGGCAAGGTCAGCCTGCCGGGCGGCGATGCGCTGCAAGTGCCGATTTGCAGCAGCATTGTGGTCGGTGAAAAAGTGAAGATGCTGATTCGTCCGGAAGACCTGCAACTGTCCGCACCTCAGGCGACCGCGGGCAACCGTTTGCTGGGCAAGGTGACGTTCGTGCGCGATATCGGCGCGACCATCGAGACCACGGTTGAGTGTTCCGGGGTGTCGTTTACCGCGCTGAGCACGCCGTGTCAGGGCTTTGGCCTGAGTGTTGGGCATCCGGTGTCGGTGACCTTGCCGATGGAGGCTTGCCGGGTACTCGGCGCCTGATCCAGGACTGGTATTGCCTGAACGGGCCTCTTCGCGGGCAAGCCCGCTCCCACATTTGATTTGTGGCGTTCACAAATCCAGTGTGGGAGCGGGCTTGCCCGCGAAGGCGTCCGTAGCTGCACCGAAAATTCCGGATCAGACGCTCAAGCGCAACCGCGCCAGATCCCGTAACGGCGGCGCCCCGAACAACCGGCTGTATTCACGGCTGAACTGCGAGGGGCTTTCATAGCCGACGCGATACCCCGCCGCCGAAGCCTCCAGGCCTTCGGCCAGCATCAACCGCCGCGCTTCCTGCAGGCGCAACTGCTTCTGATACTGCAACGGACTCATCGCCGTCATCGCCTTGAAGCGGTGATGCAGCGTCGACACGCTCAGGTTCACTTCTTTGGCCAGATCATCAATGCGCAACGGCTGTTCAAAATTGCCGTTGAGCCATTTGATCGCCTGGCTGATGCGATGGCTCTGACTGTTGGTGATGGCGATTTCATACAACCGATGCCCTTGCTTGCTGCGCAGCAGTCGATAGAGGATCTCGCGGCGAATCAGCGGCGCCAGCATGGCGATGTCTTTCGGTGTGTCCAGCAAGCGTGCCAGGCGCAGCACGGCGTCGAGCATGGCGGTGTCGAGCCGCTCGACATACAGCCCGCGCCCGGTCGGCCGGGTGGGCACGCCGAGGGGGCCGGCGTCGGCGATCAGTGCGGTGATTTCCGCCGGGTCGATGTCCAGGCGCAAGGCCAGGATCGGTTCTTCGGCCGAGACATCCACCACCCGTCCACTCAGCGGCATCGAGACCGAGACCACCAGGTAGTTCAACGGGTCGTAATTGAAGTACTCGTTGGCCAACTGAACTTCCTTGCGCCCCTGGGCCATGATGCACAGTGCCGGTTGCGCGAGCACCGGGGCAAACTCATGGGACTGGCTGTGGCGCGACATGAACAGTGAGGCGATGGCCGTGGCATAACTGCCATCTTCGGCGGTGTTACGGCGGATGATCGCCGCCAGTTCCGCGCGCTGCTTTTCCATGTCGGTGTCCAGCGGGGCTTGAAAGTGATCGAGCGACGGCATGCGCGGCATCCTCGGCAAGGCATGGAGGGAATGGACAGAGCATAAGTTTGTGCAAGTGGCAGCGGTAGACACATCCTGCCAGATGCTTGCCTGATTCTGCCTGGGGTCGACCGGTGGCGTTGCCACTAGAGCCTTGAGCCTGAAAAACTTGCTTGAAACTCGTATGACAGAACCGTGACAGGGTTTTACCGCTTGTTACAGGCTGTCCATGCAGTTTCGCAGGATTGTGCAATACGCTGGCAGGAATCGACTAACGAGACAGGCGTCGCGGCCCTTAACCTTGGATCCTGTCGCAGCCCGTCCCCCGGCTGCCACGCGACTCCCCGGGAGGGTTGAACATGTCCAAGCAGATCCCCGTCAGTCATATGGCCTTCGTTCGAGCGCGCGCCGGGCGTTCGGCGGAACTCGGTGTGCGCCTCAGCGCCCTGATCGAACCGTCTCGCGCAGCACCGGGCTGCCTGAGCTTTGCCTTGCAGCATTCGCAGTGCGATCCCGAGCTGTGGCTGGTGTCCGGTTTCTGGAGCAATCAACAGGCCATGACTGCGTACTTCAGTACGCCGGCGATGGAGATTTTTGCCGAGCTGGTGCAGGAATTGGTGGTCAACAGCCTGGACTTCCACACCTTCAAGGATGTGTCGGCGACGCAGGCCCTCGGTCAGTCCGGGGCAGCAGTACACAAACTGGCCGGTTGAGGGTTTAATGACAGCATTCTCAACCAGCCAGGATTCGCGACATGGCACGTAAAGCCTTTGATCACTTCGAAGCTGTTTCCGCTGTAGTACCGGGCGAGGGTGGTTACCACGCCGCTATCGCCGTCAAAGCGCTGGATGGTTCCGGCGCCCCGCGGTTTCATAAAGTACTGGAAGGCCAGGTCTTCAAGACTGCCCACGAGGCCGATGATGCGGCCGCCAAAGAGCTGCTCCATCTCAAGGACGTCAAAGAAAACACCGACCTGCTCTGGTAATGACTTCACCGCCCCGGGCGGTACATCTTGAACAAGGCCTCAGGCCCCAGCTGGAAATAATCCGCCGGCCCGCCGCCGCGCAGAATCGGTTCTGCCGCGGCGGTGTCGTATACCCCATCCTTCAATAGCCATTTGGCGATATGCACGGCGACCACTTCGCCGAGGATCAGCCAGGTTGGCACCACATTTCCATCGACGCGCTGCAACTGAATGATCTGCGTGACCTTGCACTCGAAGGACACCGGGCTCTCGGCCACCCGTGGCACCTTAATGACCTTCGAGGCCACGGTCGTCAGCCCGGCCAGTTCGAATTCGTTGACCTCAGGCACGACCATGGCGCTGCTCTGGTTCATCTGTTCCGCCAATGGCCGCGTGGCCAGGTTCCAGGCGAACTCGCCGGTTTGCTCGATGTTGTTCAGGCTGTCTTTGCGCCCGACGCTGGAAAAACCAATGATCGGCGGAATGTAGTTGAAGGCGTTGAAGAAACTGTAGGGCGCCAGGTTCAAGCGGCCCTCGGCATCCTGTGAAGAGATCCAGCCAATGGGGCGTGGGCCGACAATGGCATTGAATGGATCGTGGGGCAGGCCGTGGCCGTTGGCGGGTTCGTAGAAATGGATGTCGTCGGGCATGGAGTGAGTTCCGGAACTTGCGGGAGACGCTCATGGTGCAAGCACGCGGCGCAGATTTCCAGCCGGATTCAGTACTTGAAATGATGAGGTCCAATGTGGGAGCGGGCTTGCTCGCGAAAGCGGTGTGACATTCAACATTGATGTCGGCTGACACGGCCTCTTCGCGAGCAAGCCCGCTCCCACAGGTTTTATGTGAATGCCAGACTTTGTGTTCCCCCCAAAAAGGACTAAGCCCGGCCGAAGCCGGGCTGTGAACTTCCCTCCACATTCAGCCGATAGCTTCTGCGCTACCGGTTTTATCGAAACCATCGGAGGCATAGGTGCCCGAATGGGCGTGTTCGATGGCAGCGCTGGTACCGGCGCCGTAGGAGGCCGAGCCGGTTTTGTCGTAACCGTCAGCTGCAAAGGCATTGGCAGCCAGCACGGAAAGGGTCAGGGCAAGGATCAGTCGGGTTTTCATGACGGGTACTCCAGGTACGTTCGCAATGGAGGCGTTCAGACGCTCTTTCGAGGCCTGTAACGGATATACGTGCGTCCTGTTGTTTTGGATGCACTCGGCTGCAGGGTGCGGCCGGTGAATTAACCGTTGATTATCTTGCTGGCGGGGGAGACGAATGGTGCCCTTCGCGAGGTCGTTCGCGAAGGGCCTTGGCGCTCACCGTTGCAGTGAGCGCCGGTTGGCGATCAGTCGGTGACAATCCGCGAATGCTTGCGGGTGTCTTTCATGGTGACGTACACCAGCAACGACACGGCAATACACGCGGTCACGTACCAGTAGTAACCCGTCTCCATGCCGATGCTCTTGAACCACAGCGCGATGTATTCAGCGGTACCGCCGAAGATCGAGACGGTCAGTGCGTACGGCAGGCCAACGCCCAGGGCGCGGATTTCGGTCGGGAACAGTTCGGCTTTCACCACGGCGTTGATCGAGGTGTAGCCGCTGACGATGATCAGCGCTGCCATGATCAGGAAGAACGCGCCCCACCAGGTCTGGATAGTGTGCAGGGTGGTCAGGATCGGCACGGTGAACAGCGTACCCAGAATGCCGAAGGCAATCAGGATTGGCCGGCGCCCGATTTTATCCGAGAGCCCGCCGACGATCGGTTGCAGGCACATGAACAGGAACAGCGTGGCGGCGGAAATGGTGGTGGAGTCGGAAATGCTCATGCCGACGGTGTTCACCAGGTATTTCTGCATGTAGGTGGTGTAGGTGTAGAACGCCAGGGTGCCGCCCATGGTCAGGCCGACTACGGTCATCAGTTCCTTCGGATGACGCATCAAGGTGCGCATCGCGCTTTCCTTGGCCTTTTCCTTCTTGGTGAACGACTCGGTTTCTTCCATGCCACGACGCAGGTACAACGCCACCACGGCGCACAGCGCGCCAATGGCGAACGGGATGCGCCAGCCCCAGGCGTAGAGCTCTTCGGTGGTCAGCAATTGTTGCAGCACGATCAGTACCGCCAGGGCGATGAGCTGGCCGGAGATCAGGGTCACGTACTGGAAGCTGGAGTAGAAGCCGCGACGTTCCTTGGTCGCCATCTCACTGAGGTAAGTGGCCGAGGTGCCGTATTCGCCACCCACCGACAGGCCTTGCAGCAAACGCGCGAACACCAGCAGGATCGGCGCGCCGATGCCGATGATTTCGTAGCTCGGGCTCAGGGCGATCAGCAGCGAGCCGAAGCACATCAGGTACACCGAGGCCATCAGGGCCTTTTTGCGCCCGACCTTGTCGGCATACAGCCCCATCAGCCAGCCACCGATCGGGCGCATCAGGAAGCCCACGGCGAAGATCGCGGCGGTGTTGAGCAGTTGGGCGGTGGTGTCGCCTTTGGGGAAGAAGGTCTTGGCGAAGTACAGGGAGAATGCGGCGTAGACGTACCAGTCGTACCACTCGACCATGTTGCCAACGGAGCCGCTGAAGATCGATTTGATGCGGCTGGACGTGGTTCTTTCTTTGGCCGGCACGGCAGCCGACCCAAGCGGCAGGGAGTTGGAGTTATCCATTGAAGGATCCTTCGTTTAATTGTTTTTGTGGAGCGCGTTTAAACGCAGCCTGCGAGGGATATAGCAGGAGCTGTGCCAAGGAGGAGAGGGCCGGTTTAGAGGGGGGAGGGAGGTTCGGTGAGCGGAAATCCGCTTGTCTGCGGGTGGGTGGTGAGCGGAAAGTTGCTTGCCGGGAGGGGGATTTGTATTGCCTTTGCCGGCCTCTTCGCGAGCAAGCCCGCTCCCACAGTGGGTCTGTGTACGCCGATCATTGTGGGAGCGGGCTTGCTCGCGAAGAGGCCAGAACAGGCACCGCAAAAAACTCAGTTCTCCTGAAGGAACATCTCCCGGCTCAACCCATGCCGCTGCATCTTTTCATTGAAGGTCCGGCGCGGCAGTTGCAGTTCTTCGAGCACTGCTTTCACATCGCCCTTGTGCCGGGTCAATGCGGCACGCAGGCATTGCGCTTCGAACGCTTCCTGCTGCGCCGCCAGTGACTGGCCGGGCTCGATGCCCAAGGGCTCCGGCTCACCGAGCCCCAATACCTGACGCTCGGCAACGTTCGCCAGTTCGCGCACATTGCCTGGCCAGTCGTGGCTCAATAGATGGCTCAACTGCGGACCGCTCAACGGCGCCAAGGTCCGGCCCAGGCGTTCGGCCGCGTTGCGGGCAAACGACTCGTAGAGCAACGGGATGTCCTCGCGCCGGTCGCGCAACGGCGGCAAACGCAACTCGGCGACGTTCAGACGATAGGCCAGGTCTTCACGAAAACGCCCGGCCCGAGCCTCGTCGAGCAGGTCCGGTTTGGTCGCGGCGATGATGCGCAAATCCACGCGAATGCTCTGGTTCGAACCCAGTCGCTCAAGTTTTTGCTCTTGCAACACCCGCAGCAATTTCACCTGCTGGGCCAAGGGCATGCTTTCGATTTCATCGAGAAACAGCGTGCCGCCGTCGGCGTATTCGAGTTTGCCGATGCGCTTGCCCTGGGCGCCGGTAAACGCACCGCTCTCGTGGCCGAACAGCTCGGCCTCGAACAGTTGCTCGGGGATGGCCGCGCAATTGAGCGCGACAAAGGGCTTGTCGGCTCGCGGCCCAAAGTCATGCAAACAACGCGCAACCAGTTCCTTGCCACTACCGGTTTCTCCGCGAATCAGCACGTTGACCGGCAGGGCTGCCAGGTCCAGCACCTGTCGACGCAGGGTTTGCAGGCCACGGGACACCCCAAGCAGCGTGGCATCCAGTTTGGCGCGGTTATCGGCCTGTTCGTGCAGTGCGCGGTTTTCCAGGACCAGCCGGCGCTTGTCGAGGGCGCGACGCAGGCTGCCGAGCAGGGTTTCCGGGCTGAAGGGTTTTTCGAGGAAATCGTAGGCCCCGTCGCGCATGGCCTCGACCGCCATTGGCACATCGCCGTGGCCGGTCAGCAGAATCACCGGCAAATCGGCATCCCGGCGTTGTACTTCCGCCAGCAGTTCCAGGCCGGTCATGCCGGGCATGCGCACATCGCTGAGAATCACCCCGGCAAAATGCTTCGGCAATTGCGCCAGGCACTCGTCGGCGCGGCTGAACAGCTGCACCTCGAAACCCGACAGGCTCAACCATTGCTCGACGGCACTGCGGATACTGCTTTCGTCGTCGACCACCATCACTGAGTTCAGCATGGTTCATGCACCTCCTGGTCGATGGGCAAGGTCAGGGTAAACACGGCACCTTTGTCATGATTGCCGGCACTCAGGCGCCCGCCGGATTCGTGAACGATGGCAAAGGACACGGCCAGCCCGATGCCCAGTCCTTCGCCCACCGGTTTGGTGGTGAAGAACGGATCGAAGACTTTCGACAGATTTTCCTCGGCAATGCCACCACCGTTGTCGATGACGCTCAGGCGCCACAATTGTTCGTCGGCCTCGAGGCGGATTTCCAGGCGTTTGCAGGGTTTATCCTGCATCGCATCGAGGGCGTTGCGCAGCAGGTTGATCAGCACCTGTTCCAGACGAATCGCATCGCCACGCACCCAGGCCGGACGCGTCAAGTGCAGCACCGTGCTGACCTGTTCGTCGCGCAGCCGGGTGTCGAGCAGTTGCAGCGACTGGTCGACCACCGCTGCCAGGTCCAGGCGTTCGCGCAAACCGCTGGGGCTTTTGCGGGCGAAGGTTTTCAGGTGGCCTGTGAGGGCGGCCATGCGCGTGAGCATTTCATCCACCGGTTTGAGCGCCTTGTAGGCGTCATCGACCCGCCCGTGCTCGAGCAGCAGGCGCAAGGTCGCCAACTGCATGCGCTGGGCGGTGAGCGGCTGGTTGATCTCATGGGCCAGGGCGGCGGACATCTGCCCCAGCGCCGCGAGTTTGGCCGATTGCACCAGGCCTTCCTGGGCGGTGCGCAGGTCGCGGGTACGCTCTTCCACCAGTTGTTCGAGTTCTTCCCGGCTGCGCTGGCGCAGCTTGGCCAAGCGCCAGCGCTGATTGAGAAACAGCAGCAGGAATACCAGGGTCAGCCACAAGCCGGCAGCAGCGAAGGCAGCATTGCGGCTGTCTTCGAAGGCGACCTGCGGGCGCCGCAGCAGGTGCAGGGTCCAGCCCTCGGCACTCAGCGGCAGGGATTCCCACAGGTAATCCGCCTTGCCGTCCGGGCCATCGACCCGAGCCAGGTCGCTGTTGTCGTCGAAGCGCCGCAACGACTGAAACACCAACGGGGTCAGGGGCTGTTTGTCGTACTGGCGGGTGGCCTTGAGTTCGGCATGATCGCTGTCGCCGAGCGGCTTGAGCAGGCGATAGCGCCAGCCCGGCTGGTTGGCGATGAAGATGATCCCGCGCGCATCGCTGACCAACAGCGTGTCGCTGCCCTGACGCCACTCGCGTTCCAGTTCGGGAAACTCCAGTTTCACCACCATGGCGCCGAGGAACTGGTTGTCGTCACCGCTGACTGCGCTGGAGAGGAAGTAGCCGGGAATACCGCTGGTCACGCCCACGGCGTAGAAGCGCCCGGTGCCCTGGGTGCGGGTCTGGCTGAAGTAGGGACGGAAAGCGTAGTTATGGCCGACGTAACTGCTGGGCAGGCGCCAGTTGCTGGCGGCGATCGCCAGGCCATTGCGGTCGAGCAATTCCAGGGTCGAGGAGTCGGCGGCACCGTTGATCTTTTCCAGTTTGCGGTTCAGCGCATCCTGCTGCCCGGGGCTCACCGGCCCCTTGAGCGCCGAGCGCAGTTCCGGGTCCAGCGCCAGCACGGCGGGCAGGGCTCGGTAACGTTCGATCAGGGTATGCAGGGACGTGGCATATAGCGCCAATTGCTGATTGGCGCGGGCGGCGTCTTCGACCATTGACTGGCGCACGGTGTGGCGCATGGCCAGGGTGGCGGCGATGGCGGCACCGGCGATGATCAGCAGGGTGTAGAGCGCCAGGCGCAGGGTTCGGGAGGTCGGCAACATGCGATGAACAACAGGCGGAAATTGGGGGGAGCACCATAGCATGCGAAGGGCGCGTATCACTCGCCGGAACGCATGCGCGGAGACTCCTCCCTTGGCTCATCTCCCGAACACGTTTTTGCGCTGCTGTGCCGGCGGCGGCTCGAACAGATCGTTTTCATCGAACGCGATGGTGTACCAGGTGCGATAGCGCTGTTCGCGGCGCAGCGGTTTTTCTTGCGGCGGGTTGCCCTGCAACATTTTTTTCGCCAGCACGGTGTGGGTCGGCCGACCGGCGGCATCGTAGAACTGCTGATCGTGATAACCGGATTCACGGATCGCCGCATCATTGATGTAACGGTACGCGCTGGCGAAGTACGGCCGATAGATACGCACCGTCTCGCCTTTATTGTTGTACTCGACCCGTTCGCTGACTCGCCAGCGCCGGGCCGCCTGTTCTTCCTTGGGACGGCCGTCTTCGTTGAGGTCCAGCTCGCCTTTGTCGTTCACCACCCAGGCCATACCGGGTTCCACTTCCTGTTTGGCTTGCAGCGCACGCCCGAAACCATCCCAGCAGGCGATGGCCGCGCGGATTTGCAGTTCAGGGTCGCCGGGGTAGCGGTCGGCCTGCAAGGTGACGATGTGCAGCGGTTCCCTATGAGCTTCGTCGACGTATTGCTGAAGTGTTTGCTCATTCGCTGAAGGGTTTTGCAAGCCCTCAAGATGCACGCGGGCGCGGCTGCAGAGGTGGCCGTCGGGTAATACAAAACCTTCGGCGCGGGCCCAGTCCAGCCAGGGTGCGGGAGCTGTCTGTGGAACTTCGCCCATCCAGCTGAAGGGGGCGGAGAACGTGGCCGTGGCAAAGTTGCCGATGGCCCTGTTCTTGTCGGCGATAGCCCCGGCCGGCGTGCGATCCTCGGGTGGCTCGTAGCCGCTGAGAGGGTCGAAACCGACCTCGACCCCCAGCTCGGTGCCGTAGAAACTGGTCACCAGCACTTCGCCGAACGCGTTGTAGCGCGCCTCCTGGGTATTGCGATTAGGGTCCTCGATACCGGCAGGCAGAAACGAACGGTAGTCGACGTCGAGGATGCGCGTGGTGCAACCGTCCGGCAGCGTGACGGCGGTGCTCAGGCACCAGTGGTCGTCATAGGCGACGCTGGTGATGCCATGGCTCTTGGTCTGCTGGAATTTTTCGACGTTATAAAAACCTGTGAGGCTGTGATAGGTAGGGAAACTTTTGCGTACTGACCACAGGTAGTCCTTGGCTTCATTGGAGTTGGCGGGTGGACTTGCTTCAGGCGCAGGCAAGAACAGATCCATGATGTGGTAGCCAACCTCAGGGGATTCGAGTTTCTCCTTGAGGTTGAACGGCATATTGCCGTTTTCGTCCTTGAGCTTGTCATAGGCGCTCAGGGCGGTGGCATCCAGCTCGGCGGTTTCCACGTAGTCGGGCAGGGCGTTGAAGATCAGTTTGTCCGGGTCCAGCAAATTGCCCGTGTCCGGATCCTGATAGCGCTGCAATGACAAACCGGTCAGCACCGCTCTGGCTGACCAGGCCCCACTATCCGCGCTCCAGCCAAGGAAGTTTTCGTGGTTGATGTCGGCGGGCTTGAGTTCGTCTTTTTCCAGAACCAGCGCATTGCCGCGCTGACGACAAGGCAGGCCCAGACGCCAGCCATCAAAGTCTTCCAGGTGGCTGTACTCGGCCTTGGCCTGGGTCAGATACCAGCACTGTTGAGCTTCGTCATGGGCGTCCAGCCACCACCTGTTTTCGTAATCTTCATCGCTTTCGTCACCGGGTGTAGCGACGGCGAAGGGCGGGGTGTCCTTGTCGGTTTTACGCCGGGCGTAGTGCACGACAAAACCGTGGGTCAGGTCGCCGAATTTGTCCCAGTCCAGATTGATCGTGTGTTGGATCAGCGGGTCATCGGCCACTTGCGGTTCGTACTGGTAGGCGATGCTTTCCAGCGCCAGCGGTTGCAGTACGGCGTAAGGATGATGGTTGCCCCTGGGCCGGAGTTCGCGCACCAGAAAGCGGTTCTCTTGCACGGTGTAGGGCACCGCTGTTGCGGGATCATCGTCGGCGGCGAAGACTTCCGTGTGCAGCACCGAGCCACTGAGTGCGCGGGCCATTTCGCGGGCGAGGTCTTCATCGGGATCGATCAGGCGACCCGCCGCATCGTTGAGGTGATACTCGTGCAGCAATGTTGCCTTCAGCGACACTGCGTGCGAATCACCGCGGTAATACCCGTCGTCGCCCATGTCAACGGCACGTCCGGTATGGAACCAGGTCTTGCTGAGGATTGGCGCCGTAAAACCCGGGTTGGCGCGTTCGGCGACTGAGGCTTCGGTATCGGTTTGCAGCAGCAGGCCGAAACCACGGAATTCACGCTCGACGCTGTCGTAAAAACCTTGGCGGTAGCTGAAGTTCTGGGTCAGGCGATTGCCGGTAATTTCATCGAGTTGGGTTTGCTGGCTGACCAGATGCATGGCGAACGGCAGGTGCGACACCGGCGCCTTGCCCGCCGCAATCAGCTCGGCCTTTTCGTCCAGCCATTCCTGGGCCGAACTGCGGTAACCCACACCCGTCACGGTGCCCATGTTGTTGTGGCTGGCATTCACCAGATACGGCTTGGCGCTGACGAAATCGTAACGCCAGTGCCGGGGTTCCATATGCGCAACGGTCAGGATCAGACTGGAACAGCCAAGCCCTTGCAGGTCGGCGATGCTCACCTGGCAGAGGCGGTCGTAACGCACACCTTCGGGCCAAGGCATATCGACTGACACCTGATCGAAGCCATTGCCGCCATGGTTCATGAACACCCGGAAATGGTCGGACTCGAGGTAGATCAGATCAGCGGCACCGGAGCCGTCCAGGTCCGCCAGTCGCACCCGCGAAGCATCGAATTCGGCGTAGTCGAAGGGCAAGGCGCAGAGCACAAAGCCTTTGCCGAATTTGCCATGACCCAGGTTCGGCCAGCATTTGACTTCGTTGTGGCGGATGCGGATCAAGTGCTGCGCACCGCTGCCCAGTGGGTCGCTGAACGCCACCAGTTCAGTCTGGGCATTGCTCAACAGCGGTAGAGAGTCGTCATCGTGAGGAACGTCGGCGCCTTGGCTGAACCCGATTTCACGACGGCTTGAATACAGCCGCACGCTGCGGGGGCCGATCAGTGCCAGATCAGTCAGACCGTTACCGACCAGATCCGCCAGTTGTGCCATCGGATGAAAAAACTCCGTGGGGAATGCATCGTAGGCCACGAAGTTCGACCAAGAGCGGTCGGGATTGAGGGTGAAGAACCCGGACAGACCGGGACGGGCGATTACCCAGTCGAGCTTGCCATCGCCAGTCAGGTCACTCAGGGACTGGCGAATCGGTTTGCTGCTATCGGCCACGGGAATGCCGGGCAATGCCTCCCAGTCGCCATAACTCACGTCGTTGCCACCGGTGGCGGCGCGCAACGGTTCGCGGTAGTACCAGGCCTTGTCACTGCTGAACAGCACCCCTGGCATTCCCTCGCCGTACAAATCCACCAACTGGTAACGCTGACCGTCATTCAGGCCGGGCATCGGGGCAAACGCTGCCCAGCCTGGACGCGCCGGATCGGCTTCGAAGCGGTTGTAGAAGAACTCCATGGGCGGGCGACTTTCCATCTGCCCCTGGTTGTCATACGCCTGAATGTGAGCGGCCGTCAGATGGTTGTAGCCCAAGGGGCTCTGACGGTGTTCGAGCAGCAGGCGCTGGACCAGCACCGGTTCGGTCCCCAGTTCATCGGTAAATTGATGAAACATCAGCACCTGCCGGCACAGTCGCCGGTTACCCAATTCGAAGCCGTAGGCGTAGTTCCAGAACGGGTCGCTGCGGACCTGCCATTCACCGGCGGGCTGGTAGGGCGGTACTTGCGTCAGGTCGGCGCTGCGTTCGCCATAGTCGAACAGCAAGTGGAAATGCCATTGCACATCTTTCCAGCCATTGGCACTCCAGGAGTACAAGTCGGCAGATGCCTGCGCGTTGCCGTAAAGCACTTTGTGCAGGTAACGCTGCGCACGGTAATCGCGAAACTGCGGGGCGGCCGGCGCGTCGGTTTCAGCCTTGTACTCGTACACTATGTGTTCGCCACGCAGGTTGAGACTTTCATCAATGAGCCAGACACCGACGCGGGACTTGTCGTTCGGATCGGCCCGGCGTGAAGCCGCGGTTTTGCCGTAGCAATGCAGGCTGCCGTCCGCGCCGTGGATCAGCCAGAAACCGGCCGGGTTGTCCGCATCGTCAACCCTGGTCCAGTGCTCGATCAGATCGAAAGCACCCTCGACCCGCGGCCAGTAGCGCACGACATGGTGCGTGCCTTGTTGAACGCCGTTGTACTCAGATACCGGTCTGGAGATGAGCTTGCCGTCGTCACTCTTCTCGGGCATCCACACATCACCGCCAGGCCCCACCACCAGATCATTGCCGTCGTACTTTGGCACGCCCTTGGTGGTGCGCAGGGTGATGGCGTTGGTGGTCAGGCGCCAGCCGATGCCGAACGGGCTGTTGCCGACATCGCTGCTGTAGCCCAGGCCCAAGGCCGGGACCATGTCACGGTTGGGGGCTTTGCTGATCGGCAGCGGCAACTCCAGCGATGCCGCACCGCTGGTGCCGACAGCGCCCCAGCCCTTGCCGATGCTCTGGATTGCGCCGCCACCCTTGGGAAGGGCCGGTGCGTTGATTTCGAGAATGCCCTGCTGTTCTGTGGCCATGGATGTGTCCGCCGTGACAGAAATTACATCGAGTGCGTTCAAGCTATCAGCGGTACTGGTTGCTGTAACCTGTCAGATCTGACAGGTCACCCCACATTCTTTGGAACAAACCATGTGCTCGTTCCTGTCTTCGATTACTTTTTGACCGGCATAAAAAAACCGGCCTGTCGTTGCCGACCGGCCGGTTTTCACTGTGCTGTGGTCAGTGCTTACTGCACTTCCACCGCCAGGCTTTCACTGATCTTTTTCTGCCAGATGGCGGGACCGGTGATGTGGACCGACTCGCCCTTGCTGTCGACCGCGACGGTCACCGGCATGTCCTTGACCTCGAACTCGTAGATCGCTTCCATGCCCAGTTCGGCAAACGCCAGCACCTTGGACTTCTTGATCGCCTGGGCGACCAGGTAAGCGGCGCCGCCGACGGCCATCAGGTACACGGCCTTGCTGTCCTTGATCGCTTCGATCGCGGTCGGGCCGCGCTCGGATTTGCCGATCATACCCAGCAAACCGGTCTGCTCGAGGATCTGACGGGTGAACTTGTCCATCCGCGTCGCGGTGGTAGGACCTGCCGGGCCAACCACTTCGTCACCGACCGGATCGACTGGGCCGACGTAGTAGATGAAGCGACCCTTGAGGTCCACCGGCAGGGTTTCGCCCTTGTTCAGCATCTCGACCATGCGCTTGTGCGCAGCATCGCGACCGGTGAGCATCTTGCCGTTGAGCAGGACGGTTTCGCCCGGCTTCCAGCTTTGCACGTCTTCCGGGGTCAGGGTGTCGAGGTTGACGCGACGGGCCGACGGGCCGGCTTCCCAGACGATTTCCGGGTAGGCGTCCAGTGGCGGCGCTTCCAGCGAGGCCGGGCCGGAACCGTCGAGCACGAAGTGTGCGTGACGGGTGGCGGCGCAGTTCGGGATCATGCACACCGGCAGGGACGCGGCGTGGGTCGGGTAGTCCATGATCTTCACGTCGAGCACGGTGGTCAGGCCACCGAGGCCCTGGGCACCGATGCCCAACTGGTTGACCTTCTCGAACAGCTCCAGGCGCATTTCTTCGATGCGGTTCTGCGGGCCACGCGCTTTGAGCTCATGAATGTCGATGGATTCCATCAACACTTCCTTGGCCATGACAGCGGCTTTCTCGGCGGTGCCGCCGATGCCGATGCCGAGCATGCCCGGTGGGCACCAGCCGGCGCCCATTTCCGGGACGGTCTTCAGCACCCAGTCGACGATCGAGTCGGACGGGTTGAGCATGGCCATCTTCGACTTGTTCTCGGAGCCGCCGCCCTTGGCTGCCACGTCCACTTCCACAGTGTTACCCGGAACGATGGAGTAGTGGATGACTGCCGGGGTGTTGTCCTTGGTGTTCTTGCGAGCGCCCGCCGGGTCGGCGAGGATCGAAGCGCGCAGGACGTTTTCCGGCAGGTTGTAGGCGCGACGCACGCCTTCGTTGATCATGTCGTCCAGGCCCATGGTGGCGCCATCCCAGCGCACGTCCATGCCGACACGGACAAACACGGTGACGATACCGGTGTCCTGGCAGATCGGGCGGTGGCCGGTGGCGCACATGCGCGAGTTGATCAGGATTTGCGCCATGGAGTCACGGGCTGCCGGCGATTCTTCGCGCAGGTAGGCCTCGTGCATCGCCTGGATGAAATCCACGGGGTGGTAGTAGGAAATGAATTGCAGGGCGTCGGCAACGCTCTGAATCAGGTCGTCTTGCTTGATCACGGTCATGAGTCGCGCTCCTCTAAAAGACGGGAACATTCAATAAGGTGCTTGCAGCTTGGGTGCATCGGTCGGTTGCAAGCACCTTTCAAGGCACGCCGGGCATGCTGGCGCGACGCTAAAAAGGCGCGGCAGTATAGCGCGCATCAAAGGCCTGCACACGCGCCGGTAGTCAATCGTTGGTCGCATGGAAGCCGCTTCAAGCGGCAAGTTACAAGCGGCAGGCGTGTGGTGATGGCTTTTGTGGCGAGGGGGCTTGCCCCCGTTGGACTGCGGAGCAGTCCCGGAAGCAGGCAACGCGTTGTGTCAGACGGATTACATGCGACGGTTTTACGGCTGCTTCGCAACCGAACGGGGCGGTGCGGCGGTCCGACAAGCCCCCTCGCCACAGAGTCCTGCGATGCTCTTACTATCCATCCCGAAAATTGAATGGTCATTTATCGGCCACGCCACTAAAGTGACATACGGTCTGTAGAGTAGGACGCTCTGTCAGTCTTCTTTCATTTGGTGAGTCAACGATTGACCCAAAACGCCATCCAGCGCCTGTTGCTCAAACGTTTCGCCCTCGCGGCCGGTACCTATGCCCTGGCCTTGCTATTGCTTTGGCTGGCGTTTTTTACCGGTCACTACGACGCGCCGCTTTCCAGTGTCGTCATCGGCAGCACGCTGGTGGTGATTAGCCAGGCCACCCTGTTCGCGGTGTTTTACAGCGGCTGCAACCTGCGCTTCGCCGATCCCAGCCTGACCGAGGCACAAGTGTTGCTCGGGCTGGGATGGCAAACCTGGTTGATCGCCCACCTGGACGAAGCCCGGGGTGCGTTTCTGGTGTTTTACGTCCTGATCCTGCTGTTCGGCCTGTTCCACCTGTCACGCCGGTCTTTTGTACGATGCGCGCTGCTGGTGTTTCTCAGTTTCAGTGCGATCACGCTGTGGGAGGGCTACCACTTCCAGCTGCCCGACCCGGCCATGGCGGTGTTGCAGGTCTGTGTGCTGTTCATCGTGCTGGTGTGGCTGGTGCTGTACGCCAGCCATGTCCAGGCCTCGCGAAAGCGTATGCGCCAGCGGCGTTTTGCGTTGCAGGCGCACCAGGACACTCTGCGGGGAATGATGCGCCAGCTCGAAGGCCTGGTGGCCACCGATGAGCTCACAGGCCTGTTCAATCGCCGGCATTTCCTGCGCCTGGCGTCCCGCGAGCTGAAGGCCATGGAGGCCGGTGTCGTGCATGGCCTGGCGCTGATCGACCTCGACCACTTCAAGCGCATCAACGACCTGCACGGTCATGCCGCTGGCGATCAGGTCCTGCAAGCCTTTGCCGGCGTTGCCACCGCGTGCCTGCGCGACGGTGACGTTCTGGCCCGCTACGGCGGCGAAGAGTTCGTGGTGTTGCTGCCCGACTGCGACGCCGACAGTTTGACTTCGTGCTGCGAGCGGCTGCGCATCGCGTTCACCGATGTCGAGTTGATCGGTCTGAATGTGCGCAACCTCAGCCTGTCCGCCGGCATGACCCTGCTGGAGCTGGGCGACGACCTCGATGACGCCCTGCAACAGGCCGATCAGGCGCTCTATCGCGCCAAGCGTGACGGTCGCAACCGATGCGCGGCGGCGTGGGAGAACATCGATGCCTGAGCTGCAGGTTGGCGAGCGCCACTGGTCGGTGGCGGCGGGCAGCAATCTGCTCGATGCGTTGAATCAGAACGGCGTTGCGGTGCCTTACAGTTGCCGCGCCGGCAGTTGCCATGCGTGCCTGGTGCAATGTGTGCGGGGCCTGCCGAGCGACAGCCGCCCCGATGCCCTGAGTGCACAGCAGCGTGAACAGGGCTGGCGCCTGGCGTGCCAGTGCCAGGTGGTCGAGGACTTGCAAGTGCACGCCTTCGACCCGCAGCTCGATGGCCAGCCGGCCGAGGTCGCCGCGGTCGATTGGCTGAGCACCACGGTGCTGCGCTTGCGGGTCACCCCGCAGCGCTCATTGCGCTATAGCGCCGGCCAGCACCTGGTGTTGTGGACAGGCAACGTGGCGCGACCGTATTCCCTCGCCAGCCTGCCGCAGGAAGACCGTTTTCTGGAGTTCCATCTCGATTGCCGCCAGCCCGGGGAGTTCAGCGATGCAGCCAGGCAAATGCAGATCGGCGATCCGATCCGTCTCGGTGAATTGCGCGGCGGCGCCTTGCATTACGATCCGGACTGGCACGCCCGGCCGTTGTGGTTGATGGCGGCCGGCACCGGGTTGGGGCCATTGTTTGGTGTGCTGCGCGAAGCGCTGCGCCAGGATCACCAGGGCGCCATTCGCGTCATTCACCTGGCCCATGATGCCGATGAACACTATCTGGCCAAACCTCTGCAGGCCATGGCCGCCAGCCGTCCGAACCTGAGTATCGAGCTGTGGACCCCGGCCGGGTTGCCAGCGGATTTGGCGCAACTGCGGCTTGTTTCCCGGCAAACCCTGGCCTTACTCTGCGGAGCCCCCGACAGTGTCGACGCCTTCGCCCGGCGCCTGTACCTGGCGGGATTGCCGCGCAATCAACTGCTGGCCGATGTATTCCTGCCCCGTGGTTGAGCGCTGACTTTTCAGACGCGAGACCTGCCATGACCGATGCCATCCAAGTTGAACGCGAACGCGGCCTGTTGACCCTGCGCCTGAATCGCCCGGACAAGAAAAACGCCCTGACCCGCGCCATGTACAGCCACCTGGCCGAAGCGCTGAAACAGGCTGACAGCGACCCCGAGATCAATGCCGTACTGATCAGCGGCTCTGCCGAGTGCTTCACCGCCGGCAACGACATCGCCGACTTCATCCAGCAACCACCGACCAGCCTCGACAGCCCGGTGTTCCAGTTCATGCTCAACTTGCTCGAATGTCGCAAACCGGTGATCGCAGCGGTCGCCGGTGCAGCGGTGGGCATTGGCACGACGATGCTGCTGCATTGCGATCTGGTCTACGTCAGCCGTGATGCGCGGTTGCGCATGCCGTTCGTCAACCTTGGTTTGTGTCCTGAGTTCGGTTCCAGCCTGATCCTGCCGCGTCTGCTCGGGCAGGCTAAAGCGGCGGAGTTGTTGCTGCTGGGTGAAAGTTTCAGCGGTGAACAGGCGGCTGCGTGGGGCATTGCCAATGAAGCCTTGGGCAGTGGCGAAGAAGCCTTGGCCAAGGCGCGGGAAATGGCGCTGCGCTTTGAGGACTTGCCACCGGAAGCGGTACGCATCAGCAAGCAATTGATGAAAGCGCCGGACCGGGAGCGGTTGCGCAAGGTGATTGAAGAGGAGGGGGCGTTGTTCACCCAGCGGCTGCGGTCGCCGGAGGCATTGGCGGCGTTGACCGGGTTTATCAAGCGGCATTGAGTTTTCGGTGTCTGGGCCGGCCCCTTCGCGAGCAAGCCCGCTCCCACAGGGATTTTGTGGACACCATAAATCCAGTGTGGGAGCGGGCTTGCTCGCGAAGGGGCCGGATCAGGCACAACAAAAAATGGATCAGAATGCAAAAGCCCCGCCATTCACATGGCGGGGCTTTTGTTTTTCAGCAACCGGTCACTCAGACCATCGGGTCGCCAACGTGCAGGATCTTCATGCCGTTGGTGCCGCCGGTGGTGTGATAGCTGTCGCCCTTGGTCAGGATGACCCAGTCGCCTTTCTCGACCACGCCACGCTTGACCAACTCGTCGATCGCCTTCTGGCTGACTTCGTTCGGCGCCAGCGAGGCTGGATCGAACGGGATGGTGTACACGCCACGGAACATCGCCGCGCGAGCCTGGGCTTCGCGGTGCGGGGTGAACGCATAGATCGGCACCGAGGAGCGGATGCGCGACATGATCAGCGGGGTGTAGCCACTTTCGGTCAAGGCGATGATCGCCTTCACGCCCGGGAAGTGGTTGGCGGTGTACATGGTCGCCAGCGCAATGCTCTCGTCGCAGCGCTCGAACTCTTTGCCGATGCGGTGGCTGGAGGTCTTGCTGGTCGGGTGCTTTTCGGCACCGATGCAGATGCGCGCCATGGCCTGAACGGCTTCCAGCGGGTACAGGCCGGCAGCACTTTCGGCCGAGAGCATCACGGCGTCGGTGTAGTCGAGCACGGCGTTGGCTACGTCGGACACTTCGGCGCGGGTTGGCATCGGGTTCTGGATCATCGACTCCATCATCTGGGTCGCGACGATCACCGCCTTGTTGTGGCGGCGTGCGTGCAGAATGATCTTCTTCTGGATGCCCACCAGTTCGGCGTCGCCGATTTCCACACCCAGGTCACCACGGGCAACCATCACCGCGTCGGACGCCTTGATCAGGCCGTCGAGGGTTTCGTCATCGGCCACGGCTTCGGCGCGTTCGATCTTCGCCACCAGCCAGGCAGTGCCGCCGGCTTCGTCGCGCAGTTGACGGGCGTATTCCATGTCGGCGGCGTCACGCGGGAAGGATACCGCGAGGTAGTCGACTTCCATTTCCGCAGCGAGCTTGATGTCGGCCTTGTCTTTTTCAGTCAGGGCCGGAGCAGTCAGGCCGCCACCGCGACGGTTGATGCCTTTGTGGTCGGACAGCGGGCCGCCGATGGTCACGGTGCAGTTCAGTTCGGTGGCGGTGGCGGTATCGACGCGCATCACTACGCGACCGTCGTCGAGCAGCAGCTCGTCGCCCACGCCGCAGTCCTTGACCAGGTCCGGGTAGTCGATGCCGACCACTTGCTGGTTGCCTTCGGTCAGCGGATGGCTGGTGGAGAAGGTGAATTGATCACCGATCTTCAGCTCGATCTTCTTGTTGGCGAATTTGGCGATACGGATTTTCGGGCCTTGCAGGTCACCCAGCAGGGCGACGAAGCGGCCGTGCTTGGCGGCGAGGTCACGCACCAGCTTCGCGCGAGCCTTGTGCTCGTCGGGGGTGCCGTGGGAGAAGTTCAGGCGGGCGACGTCCAGGCCAGCCAGAATCAGCTGTTCGAGAACTTCCGGCGAGTTACTGGCCGGGCCAAGGGTGGCGACGATTTTGGTACGACGGACGGACATGCAAAGACTCCTGAGTTCAAGCGCTGAGTGAGGCTACTATGCTCCGAAGTTGTAGTCATTGTTCGAATGCACTACTTATCGCTTTCTTTATTGAACCCCACAACTTTGCATCCGCAGCCTGAAGATTTCCGACCACGGGTCGATACAGGGTTCAAGACAGGAGATCCCCCATGCGATTCGTGCTCATTGCCGCCCTTGCCCTCAGTGTCACGGGTTGCACCCGTTGGTCGATGAACCATCATTTGAACAATGCCTACAGCGCCTTTGACCGGGGCAATTGCGAGCAGGTGATGCTTGAACTGTCCAAGGTCGAGCGCGACAGCCGCGCGCGGCCTTATGTGTGGCCGGAAGTGTCGATGATGCGCGGCCTGTGCCTGGAGCGGCAGAAGATGTTCATCGACGCGGCCCAGACCTATCAGTTCATCATCGCCTCGTATCCGCAAAGCGAATACGCCTACCGTGCCCACGCACGCCTGGAAACCTTGCAGAGCCTTGGTCACTACCCGACGCGCAGTGCAGCAGCGGCAAAACCGACGCAGTTCTGATGGCGGCAGCCCTCTAATCGCCGCCTCGGCGGCGAGGGGTGAGCTATAGTCGAAGGAACCGGTTTGGAGCCTGATCTCTGGAATCGGGGCAACACCTGTGACCGGCACAAGCAGGACTCTGCGCTACAACGACTGGCGCACCGGGAGCGGGGAGAGCGGGCAACGACACATGCGTACCCGTTCCGAAGCAGTAGTGCGGCTCTGCTTAAGGGCCTTGCATAGCGAAATTGCACATGTTCACCGACCGCCGAATCGAGCGGCATCAACTGCCGTACTTCCTGAAAGTGTTCAACGGTATCACCGGTAAACCCATCGGCTATCTGGGCAATGTCTCCGACGACGGGTTGATGCTGATCAGCCAGCTGCCGATGATGATCGGCGCGGACTTCAATCTGCGCCTGAAAATTCCCGCCAGCGAAGGTGGCCAGCAGATCATCGATTTGCAGGCCTGTTGCCTGTGGTGCCACGAAGACGCAACCCCCCAACATTACGACGCCGGATTCAGCCTGCAACGGGCTCCGCCGGAGTATGGGCAATTGGTGGAGGCGTTGAAGCAGTACTTCAGTTTTCAGACGTTGCCTGCGTCGGCCTGACTTGAAGTGTTGAAAGCTTTGTGAACGAGTCCGTTCCACATATTCGATTACCTGTGTCCATGGTTCCTGTTTTACGGCATCGAGCAGCCAAGAGGCGGACTTGTTCGCGAGGGCGTCAGCACCAACTCCAATTGAAGATCGATATACCGATCGTCTGAACTGTCATTTGTTACAGGTGTTTTTGCGTCGCGAAGGCGGTAGCAATGACACCGTGTAATGACTGGTTGTTCTACGAATGGAGATTGGAAAAATGGCAAACCTTCAAGAAGATCCACGCCCGTTAGTTGATATCAGCCCGCCCGATGTCAACAGCCCTCGTAGCGGCGAGGTTTACCGATCGCCTGTAAGTATCGACATCACGCCGGGAAGCGGAGGGCATTATACCGCGAAGAAGTTCCTGATCGATTTTTACTATGACGGGCCAAAGCTGGAGAAAGACGCCCATTTGGGAAAATTTTCACAAGCGCTATCTCCTGGTCCTCATGAGCTGCATACGCTGGGGAAATGGTTCAACGGCTCGGATAATGAAAATTCCCCATGGGTATTTATCAAATACTTTTATGTATTGACCCCGCCAAAGACGCTCTAGTTTGCAGAAGAACTAGTTAGGAAAGATTCGCTTTCGAACGCGCTGCAATTCTTACCGTTCGTCGTAACTGTCATTTATCACAGGTATTTGGCATTGGGTTCTTCGGGTATATCTGAATCCATCGCTAATGACTGCCGGAGAGTCAGCATGAATCAGGACACTCGCCCTTCACTCCTTTCACAGCTGTTCGACTCGACAGTCGGTCGGGAGCGGATCGCAGAAACGGCGCAAGGCCAGCGCTTCCTCGAAGAGAGCCGTTCAGTCTTGCAGTTGGTGAGGTTGGGGCAACAGGGACTGATGAACACCTTTGAACTCTCCAGCCCTGAGGCAAGTGTTCTGCTGGATAAAGCCAATAGCGTGTTGGTACACCTTGCGCGCCAGTACCGTAACCATCGATTGACCCGCTATACACCGCGAAACCCCTTGCATGAAACCGGTATTCGCTCCTGGGTGGAAGGTCCCGACTATCACCGTTTGTTCAAACTGGCCTGGGGAAATACCACGCCTGTGGGCAGTCTGGATGCCAATGATTCGCCCGCCGCGTACTTCGTGGAGTTGTATCGCAAGGCTCTTGAACTGGAAGAACGAGTGGTAAGTGGCGGGCAGAAAATAAAACTGCAGGATCGGCGTCCTGACCTCGCAACACGTGAAATCAATCCGGAAATGGCCTATCGGATCACCCCGACGGTGGTGCTGGTCAATGAGGTGCTCGATCGCATCATCGAAGATCATGCCGCCGCCTGGGGGCTGGAAAATGAGGTGGTTGATGATCGACTGCTTAACACCCGATACCCAATGACCACGTTGCCGTTCGAGTGGTACCAGGAGCAATGGGACTACGTGCTGAAACAGAACGATCTGTCCCTGGGCGATGTGGTGCGTATTGCGGATCCGGATTCTCCTTATTTCAAGAATCCGGGCGCTCACGGAAGCTGTTCGGATACCGCGATGCGCCAGTCCAGCGGACTTGGCCCGGCCATGCAGGCGATATTGCTGGAGGACCGCTACAGATTTGATGCGGCATCACAGAGCGCTGAGTCGAACCCGTATATAGACCCTCGCACGGGCCGTATTGACGCCGACCCGGAAACCACCAATGCGCAGTTCTTCCAGAACAACTTCGGCGCAAGTTACGCTGATTTGCAGGATGTGGTGAAGTTCTGTACCCACACTTCGATGAATTCAGACACGCTGGCCAGCCTGCTGTCGATTGAGCGTTACGCGCCCACGGTTTCTCCTAACGTGCCAACACTTGCTGTGCCAAAACCCAATATTTTCGGCTCGGTGTTCATCAATGCCGATGGTAATGAACCTGCAATCGGGGTGACCGAATCCGGGACAGACGAAATAGAAAGAAGGCTCGCAAACGCTACGCAGCGCCGATTCGACCTGATCAACCGGATGCTTCGGCTGGCCAGGCGCATTGATTTGCCCTACGAAGAATGCGATCGCCTGGTGGTTGCGGCCATACGCGCCGAACAACGCGCCCCGGTTGGAGATGAGCCCGAAGAATTAACCGCAACTCAACCCTACAAAATCAGCGGCAATACCTTGAGGGCCATCGGTCTTTTCCAGGAGTTTCGTCGCCACTACAACTGTTCGGCGGAAGATTTTGCAGCGCTGATCGACGAAATGAGCGCATTTGGCCGGGGCGAGAGAAAGTCCCAGTTTGATCGTGTGTTCAACGCACAATCATTGTTTGAAACGCCACTTCAGCTCGACGGTGGGGCTTTTGCCATTCACCCGCAAACAGAGATTGATCGACGCACGGTTGACCAGATTTGCAGTGGCCTTGGCATCAATCTGGAAACCTGGCGTTATCTGGCCAGGGTCGTCGCGGAGTGCTATGGCCTGCGCGGCGAACTGACGCGCAGTTTGCCGATTCTTTCGAGCCTGTACCGGGTGGTGCGGCTGGCCTCGTTCTGCGGTATTACTTCCATCGAACTGGCTGCGCTGCTGGAGACCATGAGCCCCAATGGCAGCGATTGGTTACGTGAACTGTTGGGCGCGCCGCGCATCAGCGGTTATCGGACTATTACCAAGGCCGACGTGTTGAATGTGCTGCATGCGGTGCATTCCTGTATCGAATGGTGCCGCGAAAACGATCTGGAGGTGATCTGGCTGGTGCAACACGTGGCACCGGTTGTGGTTCCGGTCTTTGCCTCGGAAGCAGAGCTGACATTGTTGCAGGAACTGCGCAAGCGGCTGGAACCGACCCGGTTGAGTGAGGAGACGCTGCTGGGGGCGGGGGTTCCGCCGCTTGCCGTCAGCCTGGGCAGCGACTGGCTGACGCTTCTGGACCAATTGGTGGATGAGAAGGGATTGGTGCTCAGCGGCCATGCCGTTGACGAAGAGGCTTACGAAACGTTCGCCAAGGGCGAGATCGACGGGGCAGTCGAGTTAGCGCAGATTGATGTCACCCAGGTCGAACGGGTCAAGGCCACGATTCTGGCCATAATGCTGCAAACGCGTGCGGCGCAGAGCGCTGTCGTTCAGGAAAGCCTGTCGGTTTACCTGAACATTGCACAAGACCTGGCACTGGTGGTTTTGCGCTGGGTCGAGTCGGGCGGGGTCTACCTGCTGCTCAACGAAACCATGCGTGTGTTGGGCGCCGGGACGATGGCCCAACCGACCATTGAGCTCGGTGATGACATTCTGAAAGTGCTGGCTCACCTGGTCCGGCGCACTGCGGTGGTGAAAAAACTGGCGCTGAGTTCGGCGATGCTGACCACCCTTACCACCCAGGAGCACTGGCGTTGGTTTGGGCTGCGGCAAATCGAAGAGCTGACCCTCAACTCGTTCTACCTGTTGACCATCTACGGTAGGGCGGTAGTGCACACCGAGGAGCCGGCCGAGAAGCTGCTGGCATACTTGAAACTGGTGAATGACCTTCCCGCTCAACTGACTCCGGAAGACCTGCGCCTGATTCGCGACGCGGCAGCGAGTTCACTGGCGCAGGCGCTCAAGTGGGGTATCAAGGAGGTCCTGGAGTGCGCTAACTACCTGAACTCCGAAAAACCACTGATTCGCGAATTATCCCAACTTGATTTCGTTATTCGTGCACGGGGCTTTGCGGCTAAGACCGGCCTGGATGCCAATGCCATTCTGACGTTGGGTGCGCTCAGTCCGGAGAGTGATGTCGTCAGTTGCCGTCAGGCGGCAGAACATGCCCTGCAATGCTTGTCCGAGTCGGCCATCCAGAGCAAGGCGCTGGAGTTCGGTGAGGTCGGGCAAAGTGTTGCGGGCAGCATGACCGTCTCCCACCAACAGCTGATCTGCAATGCCCCGGGCGAGTATTCAAGAGTCGAGGTGACGTTGCGGGATTTCCAGAACGAGCCTTTGTCCAACATCACCGTGACATGGGAGTGCGAACGCAGCGGCTTGCAGGACCTGGAGTCGATCACAGACCACGAAGGGCGCGCCAGTGTGCGCTTCAAGGCCGGTAGCTGGATGGGCCTGGCCACGGTGGTTGCCCGGTATGGCCTGGGGCAGCGGGTCTACGCGGAGCCGATCTTGATCGACTGTGATGAAGACTCCCTCGACTACCTGCCAGGCGATATCTCCGCACCGCCTTTTGATGAGAAGCTGGCGGGTGATCTCGAATACCTGGAACTGCAAGTCAGGCTGGTGGATCGGTTTGACAATTTTGCCATCGATCGCCCTGTTCGGTGGGGATGTACGGCCGGGCACCTGGACCCGGTGGTGTCTTATACCGACAAGGACGGTTTTGCCCGCACTCGAGTGCGTAGTCGCTCACCCGAAGACAACATCACTGTGACCGCGCAGTACGCGAACAAGGACTTGCTCAAGTTCGAGAACATCAAGTTCGTCGATCGGCCACGTGTTGTTGTGCTGGAGGCGATCTCACCCGCCGTGGCCGGGTTACCCCTGGAGTTGCGTTGCAAAGTCATTGGCCTGGATGGGCGTCCGGTCAAAGATGTGGAAGTCACGTGGCTTCAGGACGCGACGTCGCTTCCATCCAGCGTTACCAATGTGGATGGCGAAGCAACGTGCACTGTCGCCAATATTGCCAAAGGTACATTTGTATTCAAGGCGACTGTCACCGGCGGCAGTATGACGCGTGAAATCGATGTGGCGGGTGACGCGGTGATTAGCGGGCAAGCGGTTGATTACCTGCTGCCCGTGGCAGGTTCTGACCGGCCCAGCCTGCTGTGGGTCGAGGTCAGGGAAGCGGCGAACAACGACGCCCATCCGATTGCGCGCTATCCGATTGTCTGGAAGGTTGTCTATGAGGATGCCCAACCAGGTGATGATCCTCTGCCCGAAGAGCGGGTGGCAACAGATGCCAAAGGCCGCTCGACCTTTCCGTTCCTGGCCGACAAGCCTGGCCGATACACCGTAACGGCCACCGGTGCCAGCGGTTCGAAGACGTTCAATCTTGAAGTAGTCGAACCCCTGAAGTGGAGTATCAAGCTGATCGATACCACTGGCACCCCTGTCGAGGAAACGATTGAGCCGAACACTACGTTCAACTTCATCCGCGGACACAAGTACCGACTGGAGCTCACACCAGAAACCAACCTCGATCTCACAGGCGCACGGGCCGCGTTGGGTTGGAGCGGCGCGTTCTCCGCCAAGGCGATGGGGATGACATTCGCACCATTGACCGGGGCCTACAGCGAGGTGGTCGGCGACACCATGGGCTGGACCATCGATTGCGCGGACCTGCGCAGCGGTGAATTCGAATTGACCTGGTTGTGCAACAGGGTTGACCAGTCTTTGGTGTTGAAGGGGTATTTGGGCACCGAGGAGGCACAATCGGAATGGGGTTTCAAAGGTCATTCCTCTTTAGTAGTCACTAATCCGCTATCGCAAGAAGACGCCTGACTGCGCGCTGGTTACTGCCTGCGCTGAAAAAAACATTGAGGCCGACTTCGCGGTAAGTGCGACTGGGTCATGGCCATGAAAGGAGAGTTGCGATGAACAAACCCGTTATCGGAGCATTGGCAGAGCGCCGTCGTAGTGCATTGGTGGATTACTACCGAAGTCACGTCGCAACCACCCAGGATCAACGTCGTGAGCAGCCTCTCAACCTGACGACCATTGACGACGTTCAACAGTATCTGTTGATGGACACACAGATGACCGCCAAGGTCGATACCTCGCCGCTGGCCGAAGCTATTGCCTGCTTGCAGCGTTATCTGGGGCGAATCTATTCGAAGATGGAGCCCGGCTACAGCGATAAATTTACTGCGGATGAGTTGGAGTACTGGCACAAGCGCTTGTGCAATATCAGCGATTGGGCGGGTTATCAGATGCTTGAGGACTATCCGGAAAACTACATTTCTCCGGGGTTGCGCCTGAAAAAAACCAAGTCGTTTACCGAGCTTGAAAACAACTTGTCCCAGGCCCGTATCAGCGATGCGTCAGTTCAGGCTGCACTCTATGAACACTTGGGCAAGTTCGAGAAAGTTTGCAACTTGAAGTTGATATCCGCGTACATCGATAGCACCGACAAACCATCGACTGAGCCGAACGTACCGACCTTCAAGAACAGCCACTACTACTTTATCGGCCGACAGACGGAGCAGCCTTACTCCTACTTCTGGCGCAAGGTCCGGGTGCACATCAACGAGAAAAACAAGGACCAGGACTACCTCAATCCAGCGGCCTGGAGCGAATGGGAGGAATTGGTGCTGCCTGCCGGGCTCGAGGTGCTGGCGGTGCGCCCGGTGGTGTTCGGTGGGCGGCTGAGCCTTGTGTATATCGAAGGCGAACAAGCCAAGGATGAAAAGGACACGGACGGCAACATCACTAAACCCGGCGCCTGGACCGTGGAGGCAAAGTTGTCGTGGCTGGACTTGAGCGGCATCTGGTCGACGCCGGTCAGCTTGCGCAAGGAAGAGTTCGCCGTTCTGAACAAGGATGCCATACGTTTGGTGGCGGTAACGGTTGCAGGCCCTCGCAAAGACATCGATGACTGGCTGGCCGTAAGTTTCACTTCACTTGGTGTTGCGCCGGCTGCACAAGCCTGGCGCGCTGACACAGCACCAGGGTGGCTGTTTGCTTGTGTGGATGCCTATTCGCAGCCGCAACCGGTCAAGGTCGCTACGTTGCAAAGCTGGTCTGGCGGACGATTCCAAGACCAACGCTCGCTGCAGCACAAAGTAACTCGTGACGAGTATGCGTCGCTGAATCGGGAGCTTCGGGCTCCGGCGAGTGGTGGAACCATCGAGGGCGATCTCAGCGGTACGCTGGGAGTGAATCTTAACTTCAGCAGCCAGTTGGATGACAAAGGCGTCATTCAGAATCGCCTGCAGGTTCAAGGTTTGTGTCAGGCATCAAGAACCGATTTCAATTTGAAAGAAATCGTCCTGCTTTCTCAGCATAAATTTAATAATGCGTTTGCCTTTTTCGAGGTTTCATACGAGGGACCCACATCGGTACTGTTGACCTGCCATCTGCAAACTGCAGCAACTAAAGTCGAGCTGCTGTTCAAGGACATGGAGGAAAAGGAGTCTGTGTTGGGCGTTATCGAGGCCAATGCCTTTTCTGACGCCAATGGCTGGCGGCGGGCGACGCAAGTGATCGACTTGACTCAAGAGCACCTGGAGCAGTTGGCGCTAAGGCGGCCTGACGAAGCGTTTGGTGGTGCCGGTATGTCGATTCGTACCGGCCTCGGTGCGGCCCGATTCAACGATATGGTGAACAAGCTTTCAGTCAACGCAAAACCGCAACACCTCGGCTTCGGCTTGAAACTCTTTGATGGGAATACTCAGCTCGAGGCCCAGAATTTTGCCTTTGATCTGGAGCATTGGTATGCCTCCGGCTGGATTGAATATCCATGGCAGGGCGATCCGGCGGGCAAGACGTTGAGCGTGACCTGGGGTGATGACAACGGTACCCGAGGGCGTGACAAATACGACGTCACCATCTATCAGGCGCCCGCAGCCAGTAGCTTGCCACTGCTCGATACACAGGCTTCGGGTGCACAGTTTCTGGATTTGCAGTCGCTGGGTTTATCCAGATTACGCTGGGTTCGGCTTAATTCGCCGTTTGGGCCGGTACTGAAATCGAAAGTGGCGATGTCGATTGATGAGCTGCTGTCCTGGGAGACCCAGCACAGTCCAGAACCTGCTCCGGAAGGCGCGGTGGGCAGTTATGCATCGGTGCCGATGGATTTCAAAAGTGCCCATGGCATTTTCTATTGGGAACTGTTTTTCCATCTACCGTTCCTGATTGCCCATCGGTTGTGCGAGGAACGCAACTATCTGGAGTCTCAACGCTGGTTTCATTACCTCTTCGACCCACAAAACAAACGTGAAAAAGATATGCCGGTCGAAGAAGGTCACTGGTACTGCCGGCCGTTGCTCGAACCCGGTTATGCCGGTGCCGAAGCCGACAACCTGGTGGACCCGGACGCCATGGCGTACGCCAGCCCGGTCATCTATCGCAAGACCATCTTCATGGGGTACGTGCGCTGCATTCTTGCCCACGCCGACTCCCTGTACCGTCGCTTGACCCGGGACGATCTGGTGGCGGCCAAGTTGTTGTATGAACGGGCACTGGCGCTGCTCGGCCCCAAACCTGATGTCGCCCCCATGAGTCATTGGGTGCCGAAGTCGGTGACAGAAATCCTCAACCCCGGCGCAGCTGGCACCCCCTCGAAACTGGAGCTGTTTGAGCAGTCGATTGAGGTCAATGTCGCTAACCTGCCGGAACGGGTGATGGGAACTGCGCAGTTGGCAGGCCTTGAACTCGATGAATTCCGCCCGGCGACCAACGAGATGCTGCTGGACTTGTGGCGGCATATCGAACAATGCGTGTCGAACATGGCGAATAACCTGACTATCGACGGCAAACCGATGTGGTTACCGTTGTTCGCGCCGCCGACCAATCCACTTGATTTGCTCCGCGCACAGGCCGGTGGCTCATCGGGTGCTTCGCGCAGTGCCGGTGGCTGGTTGAACATTCCGCATTACCGTTTTCGCACGATGTTGGCCTCGTCGCAAAATGCGGTGCAGACCTTGATGCGATTCGGTCAGCAGGTGCTGCAGTTCATGGAGCAACGTGATCGCGGGCAATTGGAGGAGTTGCAACAAAGCCATTTGATTGAGCTGAGTACGTTTGCCGAGGAGATACAGAAAGCGACGATCGATCAGTTGAAGGCAGCAAAAGACGGGTTGGGGAAAAGCAAGGCAGTGCTTCAAAAGCGTGCGAATTATTACAAGGAGCAGCAATCGTCAGGTTTGCTGGCGCTGGAAATCTATAGCGATTACCTGGGAGGAGTAGGCCGGTTACTGGGGGCTGCGGCGTTCATTCCTGAGGTAGCTGCCGGAGTTGCAACACTGGCGGGAAAATTTGGAGCGTGGGGCGGTGCAGTAGGTCTGTTCCCAGCGGCTGTCGTAACGAAAGAGACAGGAGACGCAGGTGCACCCATGCTCAGTGCAGCATCTGTATTAGCAGGATCAGGGGCGCTTACATTTGCGGCATCCGAGGCTCTGCGTCTTACCGCTCACTACAATCGCCGTGCCGCCGAATGGAGTTTTCAAGAACAACAGGCCACCGCAGAAATAGACATTATCGACGAGCAGATCCTCGCCCAGAATCATGCAATTGCTGCCGCCGAGGCCAGTTTGCGCCAAGCCAAAAAGAGCGCCGAGCAGGCCCAGGCGATCTACTCGTTCCACAAAACCCGAACCACTAATGTCGAATTGTATCGCTGGTTGCTGAGCCAGATGGCCACCCACTACTACCAGGCGCATGACGCCGTGGTCGGGCTGTGCCTGAGCGCCCAGGCTTCCTGGCAATACGAAATGGGCGATTACGACACCACCTTCGTGCGCCCCAACGTGTGGATGGACAACTATCACGGCTTGATGGCCGGTGAGTCCATGGCCCTGGACCTATTGCGCATGGAGTCAGCTTTTCTCCATCGTCACGAGCGGCGCCTGGAGTTGGTCAAGACCATTTCCCTGCGTCAACTGTTCGATGCCAATGCCAAGGATGATCCGGCTCAGGATGACTGGGCTGAGGTCCTGAAAAAATTCAAGGACGAGGGAAGCCTGGATTTCGAGTTCCCCCAGAAGCTGTTCGATTGCAACTATCCGGGCCATTACTGCCGACAGATCACCAACCTGGACGTGACTTTGCCGGTGGTGTTGGGGCCTTATCAGGATGTGCAACTTGTCCTCACTCAGGTATCGAGCATCACGGCTGTCAAACCCGTCGTCGCATCACTGGATTACCTCTATGCGCCCGATGCGTCGCGCACGCCACCTGACATCAAACTCAACTTGCGTAACAGCCAGCAAATTGCAGTGTCCACCGGTATCGACGATAGCGGCCAGTACATGATGAGTTTCGGTGATGAGCGCTACCAGCCTTTCGAAGGGACGGGCGCTGTATCGAAGTGGAGACTCGAGTTGCCGATGGGCAAAGAAGACAAGCAAGAGGCTCTGAAGGATAGCCTGACGGACATCATTGTGCGTGTTCGCTACCTTGCCTTCATGGGGAACACTACGTACCGGGAAAAAGTTCTGGACAAACTTAAATCAGTTTCCAAGAGCTGAATGGCTGATCTCTGAGCAGTGCACCGGCATCAGATATTGAGGCCGGACAATACCAACTCCACCATCGGTGAGGCAATTATGAGCGTTAATGAATTGTTTGAAATAAGTAATCAGATTGAAGGAAGAAACCTGATTGAATTTGGAGATTTCAGCGGGGGGTGGCGCGATGTCTGGGCGGTTACTGGGCCTGTCGTTGTGCGTGAGGACAGTGCGACGGGTAAAACCTATTTGCAAATGACCAAGGGGGCTACGGTCACTCAAACCTTCCAGTTACCTGTGCGTCCCGACGAGGATGCAGTTTACTGGTTTTCTTTCGCCTATGAAGTGGTAGGCAACCAACCAAGTAGGGTCACTCTTACGACTGAAGGCGGAGAAGTAGTATTCGACGAGCCTTTCTTAAGCAGAAAAAGCCAAGAGGGCGCCGGGACTTCAGATGATGAAGTTCTGGTGGTTTTAAGGCCTTACGCACCGATTGCCATTGAGGGGCTTTCGAGGTCTGACACAAAGATAGACCTGGTGGTGACCAGTGCTGATAACGGAAATTTAGGTGGTATTAACGTGACGGACTTCAAGATTGATCTGCGCATTGTTCCTTTGGCGTTGAGTGAAATGTGGCTCGATGGTCGATCGATTCCAGTGGCTGTCTAGATTCGATGTGCAAAGATTAAAGCTTTCCGGCTCGCTTCCAGCTCAAATACTCCGTCACCAGCGCTGGCCCCAACTCCCCGGGCCGCACATCCATCACCAGCACTCCATGGGCGTTCAAGCGCTCATGGAGTTCGGCCCGTGCATTCAAGTAATCCACCATCCCGCAATACGCCAGTGCCTCGGGCAAGGTCTGCACAGGTGACTGGCGTAAAGTATCGAGCACGTCTTCGCGCAGGCTCGCCACCAGCACCTGATGCTGCTGGCTCAGGCGATTGACGGCCGAAAGCAATTCATCGTCGTCTTCGTCGTGCAGGTTGGTCACCAAGACTACCAGTGCCCGACGTTTTTGTCGTACCAGCAGTTGCGTTGCCGCCGCTTGATAGTCGGCGCTGCGTTGGGCGCTGTTCAAGTCATAAACGCTGTTGAGCAGTGTGTTGAGATGGCTGGTGCCTTTTACCGGCGCAAGGTAGCGCGGCTGTTCGCTGGCAAAGGTACTCAGGCCCACCGCGTCGCCCTGACGTAGCGCGACGTAGCTGAGCAACAGACAGGCGTTGAGGGCGTGATCGAAGTGCGACAGTTCATCATCCTGGCTGCGCATGTGCCGGCCGCAGTCGAGCATGAGGATGATCTGCTGGTCGCGTTCGTCCTGATACTCCCGGGCAATCGGCGTGCGTTGGCGGGCGGTGGCTTTCCAGTCGATCTGGCGCAGGCTGTCGCCTTCGCGAAATTCCCTTAGCTGGTGAAACTCCAGGCCCAGGCCGCGTCGTTGTCGCTGGCGCACGCCGAGCTGGCTGAGCCAGTTGTCCACCGCCAGCAGTTGGCCGCCGTAGAGGCGAGCGAAGTCGGGGTAGACGCGGGTGTGGTCGGTCACGCTGAGCAGACGTTTGCCGGACCACAGCCCCAATGGGCTCGGCAGGTTGATTTCGCAATGTTCGAAGGTGAAGTGGCCGCGCTTGAGCGGGCGTAGCCGATAGTCGATCCGGCTGTGCTGGCCGGGTTGCAGCTCGACCGTCAGCGGCAGGTTTTCGAAGCTCAGGCCATCCGGTACATGGTCGAAGATCTGAATGTTCAACGGCTGAGGAAAGTCATGCTCGACCTCCAGTCGCACTTCACTCCAGCGACCCAGCGCCAGGCTGCCGGGTATCTGCCGTTGCAGTCGGGGCGAGGGCAGGCGCTTGAGACGAACGGCGTCGAGTATGGCCAGGACGAGCAATGCCAGCAGCAAGCCCCAATTGATTGCCGCAAGGTTCGCAGGAACCGCGAACTCCAGTACTCGCAAAGTGCCCGACACGATGCCGCAGGCCAGCAGGATCAGCAGCCACACCAGCATCAGGCGCGAAGGTTTCACAACCGTGGCGCCGGCACTTGGTCGAGCATCTGCCGGAGCACCTGATCGACGTCCAGCCCTTCGATGTCCAGCTCCGGCGCGATGCGCACACGATGGCGCAGCACGGCCAGCGCGCAACCTTTTATGTCATCCGGGACCACGAACTCACCACCGCGCAGCAGCGCCCGGGCCCGACCGCAGCGCACCAGTGCGATGGACGCGCGTGGCCCGGCGCCGAGGGTCAGGCCGGGCCAGTTGCGGGTGGAGCGGGCCAGGCGCACGGCGTAATCGAGCACCTGATCGTCCAGCGCCAGGTCGCTGGCAATGCGTTGCAGGGCCAGCACATCCCTGGCCTGCAACAGCGTGCGCATGGGTTGGACATCCAGCATGTCGGCCCGGGTCGAGCGGCTGACCTGGCGCACCATGTTCAGCTCTTGCCCGGCGTCGGGGTAATCCATGCGCACCTTGAGCATGAAGCGGTCCAGCTCGGCTTCCGGCAACGGATAAGTGCCTTCCTGCTCGATGGGATTTTGCGTGGCGAGCACCATGAACGGTTGTGCAATCGGCAATGGCCGGCCTTCGAGGGTGACTTGCCGTTCCTGCATGGCTTCGAGCAGCGCCGCCTGGGTTTTCGCCGGGGCGCGGTTGATCTCGTCGGCCAACAACAGATTGGTGAACAGCGGGCCTTTGCGCAGCTTGAATTGCTCGGTCTGCAAGTCGTACACCGCATGCCCGGTGACGTCGCTGGGCATCAGGTCCGGGGTGAACTGAATGCGCGCGAATTCACCGCCGAAGCAACGGGCGAGGGCGCGCACCAGCAAGGTCTTGCCCAGCCCCGGTACGCCTTCAAGCAGTACATGACCACCGGCGATCAACGCCGTCAGCACATCGTCGATAACGTTGTCCTGACCGATCAACGCTTTTTGCAACTCATGGCGTACGGCCTGGGCCAGATGGCTGGCACGCTGACGTTGTTGAGCGGCATGGTCCGATACGTCGGGCTCGATGGGGTCACCCATGGCTGCCGCAGCCCTGCTAACCGTTACATGTGGTTTATCTTCCATAAATCAGTCACTTACCTAATCTGATTGTTTTCACGTACTTTTTACGCGTGGAACGAGTGAGTGACTGCCGATCTGCCTCATTGCAATCCTTGGCAACCCCCTCATTTGAGCGTTCGTCAGAGGTGGAGGTTAGTCGATGACGATCAGAGGGCACGCGATTTCAGAATCGGGAATTTGACCAGGGTGCTTTGTAGGCATGATTGGCAGGGAATGGCCGATTCTGTTGAAAAAGTCGGTTCTTCCAGACGGCCCGCATACCGACCGCTGAAAGCGCCTTTTTGCGCGCCGCTACGCGAAATCCGGGCCGGGGGGAATCCTCGGCTCAATGTAAAGATTTCAATCTCAAGCGCGTACTTTTCTACCGTGGAAACCATGGCCGACTGTTTTCAACAGACTCGGCCGAAAACTGCCGACCATCAAGGGCTGACCCGGAGCCGTCGGCGAACAGAACAATGGCAAATTACTGGCTATGCTTGGTCTGCTGTCGAAGCTGTTCAGGCAGTCCGGCAGGCTGCGCGGAAATGACCCGCAACGTGCCCTATGTCACCCGACTTTTGCTCATCCCGGACATGCAGGCCAAGGTCTGCACGCTCGCCAGAGGCGCAGAACGAGGCTGAGGAAATTGAAAGGAACAGAGCATCTGGCAAAAGTGATGGCCGACGTTCAGTTCTACAATGGAGAGCGAGGCGAATCGTTACCTGAAACGATGATGTCAAACACAACAAATGAAGATGATTTCGTTTTATCGCCGAAATGTTAAGAGACTGCTTCCGAGAGTAAAAGATTTCACCATGAAATTAGCATCGCCAAAGGCATTGCTTAGTGTCGAATAGTTGGTTGGCGTGACGCTTAAGACGTATAGCTTCGGTTGCTACTGGAGATTGTGAAATGGATTTTTTCAGGAACAAAAGCGCCGCAAAGCAAGCCATACCCACCCGTTCAAATAAGCCGCGCTCGACCAAATGGCACCGCATGTACTTTTTTCTTGCGGGATTCGACGTGCTGGTGGTTGTGCTGAGCGTGCTATTGAATCACCTGATCGTCGATACCTATCACCGCTCCATCAAGGCAAACCAGTCGTGGGTCCAACAGCTGTCGAGCTATTCAACGCTGGGCAGCCTGGCTTCCGCAGTCAATGCGCCGGGCAATAATGTGTTCGATACACATAATGTTGAAGCCGAATCGCGGAACATGGATGAAGCCTTGCGCGCCTTCAACGAGCATTTGGCAATGGCCAAAAAACAGTTGGAGGTACGGATCGCCAATGAGGCTGAACACAGTGCAGATATACAAGCCTTTACCCTTGCATTGAAGGATGAGGTGGGTGCAGTTGATGCCGCGATGGTCGAAATGGTGAACGAGGCCTTGCTGATCTTTTCCTACTTCAGGGAGGGGCAGTCGGATAATGCCGGCAAACGCATGGCAACGATGGACAGGAAGTTTGCCCTGTTGCTCGCCTCACTCAGTACCGTGCGGGATCGCGTTGGTCTGATTCAAAGCAAGCTCCTGGAGGAGGAGCTTGAGTCGGTCGAAGAACTGCGCCGGGTCGAATACGCGATCATGGTGTTCGTGCTACTGATGGTCAGTGCGGCCGTTATCTACGGGGGCAAGATCAGGCGCGAAATGGAGTCGCAAGCAGCTGAAAGGGAGGGTTATCTGGCAGTGCTGCGCGAAAGCGAGAAGCAGGCCCGCCAGCAAGCATCGCTGCTGGACAAGGCCCAGGACGCCATTGTCGTTCACGGGATGGATAACCGCATCCTGTACTGGAACAAAAGTGCCGAGCGTCTCTACGGTCTGTCAAAGGAAGAGGCACTCGGCAAATCGGCACAGGAGTTGATCTACCAGGGTAGCGCCGCTTTCAATGCGGCCACTAACAGCCTGATAGAAACGGGTGACTGTGCGGACGAAGTTACAATTCGACGCCGGGATGGCTGCACCATCACGCTCGAAAGTCATCGAACCCTGGTGCGAGACGATGATGGCCAGCCGCAATCCGTTCTGTCGATCAATACTGACATCACCCACCGTAAGACCGCTGAGCAAGAGGTCCAGCGTTTGGCCTTCTACGATCAGTTGACCGGGCTGGCCAACAGGCGGCTCATGTTGGACCGGTTACAGCATCTGCTGGCGGGCAGCTCCCGTAGCCTGCATACGAGCGCGATAATTCTCATTGACCTGGATAACTTCAAGGCACTGAACGACACGCTGGGGCATGACAGAGGCGACATGTTGCTGCAGCAAGTCGCTCTGCGCCTTTGCGGCTGCATACGCGAGAGCGACACCGTGGCTCGCCTGGGCGGAGACGAATTCGTCGTCCTGCTGGATGGCCTTAATGAGAGTCCTCCAGAAGCAGCTATCCAGGCCAAGGCTATTGGCGAAAAAATTCTCAACTCTCTGAACATTTCCTACCAGTTGGATGGCTATGCGCACCACAGCACCCCCAGCCTCGGCATTGCGCTGTTCCAGGGGCGGCTGAGCACAGTGGACGATATTATGAAGCGCGCTGACCTGGCGATGTATCGCGCCAAGGCGGCGGGCCGCAATACCATGCGCTTCTTCGATCCGGAAATGCAGGCGGTTGCCACGGCACGCGCCAGACTGGAAGTAGACTTGCGCCAAGGCTTGCAGGACAAAGAATTCCTTCTTCATTACCAGCCGCAGGTGAATAGTGAGGGCCGTATCATTGGCGCAGAGGCACTGATGAGATGGCAGAATCCTGAGCGCGGAGTCGTGTTTCCAGGCGAGTTCATTCCATTGGCAGAGGAAACGGGGTTGATTCTGCCCTTAGGCCGTTGGGCGCTGCAGGCAGCCTGCACTCAGCTGGTAGCCTGGGCAAAGCATTCGGAAACCGCCCGACTGGGTATGGCTGTGAATGTCAGCGCCCGCCAGTTTCACCATCCGGACTTCGTCGAGGATGTACTGCAAGTACTGAGATACACGGGGGCCGATCCGAAGAAATTGAAACTGGAACTGACCGAAGGCCTGCTGATAGAGGATATGGAAGGTACTGTCGCCAAAATGATCGAGTTGAAAGAGATCGGCATAGGCCTTTCGCTGGATGATTTCGGAACCGGCTACTCGTCACTGTCATACCTCAAGAGCCTTCCGCTGGATCAACTCAAGATCGACCAGTCCTTCATCAGAGATGTGCTGGTTGATCCCAACGACGCCGCCATCGCCTGCGCGATTGTGAGCCTGAGCCAGATATTGGGGCTTTCGGTGATTGCAGAAGGTGTGGAGACAGAAGCTCAGCGCACCTTTCTGGTCAAGCATGGCTGCCAGACCTACCAGGGCTTCCTGTTTTCCCCGCCACTGCCAGCCGAACAATTTGAGGCGTATGTTCACGAAAGATTAATGGCGAGCACTGATTTCCCATGAACCAAGACTAAATCGCCATAACTTCGCAGGTGCCTGGGAATGTCCGCTTTCGGCTGTGGATTCAACCCAATGCGGACGTCATTGGTGACCCCGGCGATGATCAGTTTCTTGCGCCCCGTAGCCTTGACCGCTGAGGCGAAGTTCTCATCGTCCAACATCTCAGGCTATGAGCTCGTAAGGTGTCAGATCATAGGGCGTTCCTCAAGGATTGCAGGTGGGCGACCTGACGGCTGAATTCAACGCTGGAAAGCCGTTGCTTCGGTCGTGGGCTCATGGCCTGGCTGATGGCGCGTGTGGGTTGGCCGGTCAGGCGTGCGAGCACCAGCCATTGTTCGGCAACGCCGAGTTGTTCAAAACCGGGATGGCGACGCCGCACGCGGCGCAGGATGTCTTGCTGCAAGGCTTGCAGCAGGCCGGCCTGACCGTTGCGGCGCAACAGGAAGTCGGCACTGGCACGCAGGTGTTCCTGCAATTGCCGGCGCGCTTTCGGTGCCGGCTCCTGCAACGGCCCCTGACGCACGCCAACGTGCCAGAAACCAAGGCCGATCAAAGCGAGCAACGCGACCAGCGCCTGGGGAAAATTGCGCAGCAGCAAGGTCGGCAGGTTGTCGTGATCGGTATTGAAAATCAGCGTCACGCGGGTATCGGCGGTCAGGTACCAGAGCAGCCAGGCATTGTCGAACTGACCAATGGCCGGGGTTTTCCACAAGTCGGCATCGGTGACCACGGTGATCGAGCCGCGCCCGTGGCTGAGCTGCATCATGTGCGTGGCCCTGGCGCTGTTGGCCCAGGCTTGGGCGAGGTTTTTCGGGTCTTCGAGATGGAACGCGGTATTGAAACCGGCATAGGCCGGGGCGTCTTCGTTTTCCAGATAGAGCTTGGTCAGTAGCGGGAAAGGATCGTCGCCGACATTGGGCGGCGGTTCCTTGAGGTCTTTGCTCAGGGACTGGTGCAGTTGCACCCGATCGAGCAGCAGGTCATTGCTGTGGCCGAGTTTTTCATTCCACAGCGACTCGGCGACGAACAGGAGCCGCCCGCCGGCCCGGGTCCAGTTCATGACCTGGTCGATCTGTCGTGGGGTCATGTTGTTGCGGTTCCCGAGCAACAGCAGGCTGCGTCGACGCGGGTCGAGACTGGGCAGGATGTCGAGGCCATTGGCGTGCTCGACGCTCAGGCCATGCTGGCGCAGGAAGAGCTCCGCCGCCAGATAAGGGTTGGCCCTGGCTTCGGGGGAGGGACCGTGGTCGATTACGGTCTGGTAAGGGATAACCTTGAGGTACAGATAAACGCTCAGCGCGACCACCGACACGGCGATCAACGCCGCGGCTATCGCCCCCCAGCGCCGACTCAACGGGCGGCCCCGGGGCCGAACAATACACGCCAGCCGTTACACAATTGCTGTTGCACCTGATCGGGCGGCAGGCGATGACCATAAGCCATGTTTTGCCAGTGCCCGGTCAGGTTTGTGCTATAGGCCAGCAAGGCCGGTTGCTGTAACAGTTCGACACGCCGAAGAACCTGCCCTTCGGTGTCGGCGGCTTTGAGCGTGATGTTGAAGTCGTGCACCAGGCGGCTGAGCAGGCCGCGATAGAGCAAGCCGAGCGCTTCGCGCGGGTTAGTCTGCCAGAGGCTTTCAGCGCTGGAGGCAATGTCCGCGGGCAGGGACTCGGGCTTGAGGTCCAGGCCGAACGCCTGCTGTGGTAACGGCCGCGGGGCTTTAGCATTCAGTGCCGGTCGTCGGCTGACGAACGCCTGCAACCAGTCGCGATAGCGCCAGATCAACAGACCGATGGCTGCGACGACCGTGCCCCACAGTACGATTTCAATCAGTGTCGCCAAGGCCCCGAAGTGCTGCCCCTCAAACAGCTTCAACAGGGCCTTCAGCCATTGCGGTGTATTGCCGTCGTCCGGGGCTCCGGCGCCCGGTTGGTCTTCGCCCAAACGGTAGCGTGTCACCGTTTCCCGGTTCTTGAAGGGCGGCTGCTCGAGGATTGCCTTGATGTTGTCCCTGGAGGCCTGGCTGCTCAGGGGCTGGCCCAGCAGGCGCGGGCTGTCGGGCGAGATGGCGGGTTCGGCGGCCCACGTGCTGTGTGTGGTCGGCATCAGCACAATCACGGCGATCAACAGGACAGCCCCTGCACTGACGAGACGCTGGCGCATCCGGCGGAACACCAGCTCGATATCCCAGGCCTCCAGAACGGTGCGCCGGTTCAGGTAAAGGCTGAAACCGCAGGCGACATAGACCGGTTCCCAGACCACCAGTACCAAGGCATAAAACGCGTTGGTCAGGTGTTCCAGCCAGCGCCAGTCCTGGGTGGCCGCGGAAATCAGCGACTGCCACCTCCAGTCGAGCGTGACCTGTTGTGGCAGGAGCAGATAGAACAGCACCATCAAGCCGATCCACAACGCACCTTCGAGATGCGCACCGATGATCGTCAGCCATCGCGCCGCGCCACCGTCTCGTTGCAGCAATACGTGCAAACGCTGCTGTCGCGCGTGTCCGTCCAGGCCTTCCAGTTGCATCACCGGCATCAGGAAGCTGCGGTGCAGGCTCAGGCGGCGCCAGGTCAGGCTGGCCAGCAGTTGTGGCTTGAGCAACCGTGGCCATTGATAGAGGGCCTGCTTGAGCGTCGGCGTTTCACCGAATAGGGCTTTGGACAGGATGTACAAGGGCAGGCGTTCGAACGCCGGCTTCAGCCACCAGAAAATGAACACGGCGAGAGAGGGCGAATCCCGGAATCCCCAACTGAGCAGCGCAAAAAACGGCAAGGTGACCATGGCCCAACTGGTCATCAACAGGCGTCGGTGACGCTGGCTCAGAAGCACGCCGAGGTCCATGGCTTCCCAGGTCGGGCGTGGGCGAATCACCACTGTGGCGTCACTCAGGCGCATGGCGATGACGTCCGGCAAACACGAGATAAACCACCACCAGCAACCAGAGCGCCGCGCCGACCAGGTACTTGGTCTGGTGTGACGGGTGAGTCATTGACGACCAGTAGGCTTCGATAAATGCCGCGATCAACAGAAACAGCATGACGCCACAGATCAGCAGCACACTCTTGCGCGCTGCCAGGCGCAAGGCCTCGGCGCGTGGCAGGCGCCCCGGGGCGATCAACGCCCAGCCCAGCTTCAGGCCGGCGGCACCGGCCAGGGCGATGGCGCTGAGTTCGAAAGCGCCGTGGCCGATCACGAATGACCAAAAGGTTTGCCCGTAGCCGATGTAAGTCAGGTGGCCGGCCACTGCACCGATCATCAGACCGTTGAAGATCAGGAAAAACACGCTGCCCAGGCCAAACAGCAAACCGCTGGCGAAGGTCTGAAAGGCAATGCCGATGTTGTGCATGATGTAGTAGCCGAACATCGCCCAGTCCTCACTGGCGGCCCGTTCCGCCGTGCGCCCGAGGTGACCGGCAACGGGGTCGTACAGGCTTTGCATTTCACTGACCTGCCTGGGGGGGATCAGGTTGTAGACCAGGTCCGGGTACAGGTACACCAGCAGCGCGAAACCGGCCATGCTGGCAAAAAACAGCAGGCTGGCGACGAGTACGAAGCGCCACTGTTCGCGCACCAGCCGCGGGAAACCGGCCAGGATGAATGCCAGCACATTGCCCCCCAAATGGCTGCGGTGACGGTAAAGCTGTTGATGCCCGCGCAGCACTTGTTGCTGCAGCGAGTCGATCAGAAAACTGCTGTAGCCGCGCTCCCTGGCCAGTGCCAGGTGTTGGCAGAGGCGTCGGTAGTCCCTCGGGAAATTGCCGGCCCCGGTGGCTTGCCTGTCGTGCTCCAATTGCTCGAGCAGGCGAGCGAACTGTTCCCATTCGGCCTTGTGCCGGTTTTCAAAAAGGCTTTGTTTCATGGCGGCCCCAACAAGCCGCGGGCGATGCCGTTGAGTTCAGTCACCGTCTGCGGGGCCTGGACTTGCAACGGTTGGGCGAGGATCTCGGCGAGTTCATCGACCCGGGCCCTGGAGAGTTCGCCCTGGCGCTCGGCAAAACCGAGAATGGCTCGTTGTTCGGTGAGTGTCAGGGCAAAGGCCGGGCGGCGGGGCTGGGCTTCGGGGAGTTCGGGGCGGGTGTGCGCTTGTTCGCGGTAGATCACCAGGGTCCCGGCGGCGATATCGCCAAGGCGCTTGAATTGAGGATGTTGCAGGCAACTGATGGCTCCGAGGCAGTAGCCGAACGGCAACAGGTCGACAACGCGCAACAGGTTGCGCAGCAGCGACGCGGACCAGCCGACCGGGGTGCCATCGTCATGCACCACTCGTATTCCCATCCATAGCTTGCCCGGCGAGCGTCCGTGGTTGAGGACCTCGAACAGCACCATGTACCACCAGCTCACCACGAACAGCAGGATTGACCCCAGTCCGGCACCCGGTTTGCCGAGCATCGCCAGTGCCATGAACAGCACGCCCAGGACCAGGCCGCGCAAAACAAGATCAATGGCGAACGCCAGCGCACGGACCATCAACCCGGCCGGGCGCAACGGCAGGTCGACGCCCTCCGGCGTTTCGACGTGATACCGCGTATCCAGTGGCGGTGACAGCGGCGCATTCCCTCGCAGTGCTGTGGTCTCGAGCATGGGCAACCTGATGATGTGGCCTGGATCGGGATTGTGTATCCATTCGATGCTAGCAGCCTATTCGAGGGGCGGGGGCGGGGGGAAACGACATAACTGTGTATCGCCTGGTGAGTCGCGCCAGATGCTTGAATGACAAGACTACTGGCCGGGACGGGAGCTGAACGCCTAGACTTTGCCGATCTTCAGTTCAGGAACCGCCCGTGACTTCCATCTTCTGGTACGACTACGAAACCACTGGCATCAATCCCCGTTGCGACCGTCCGTTGCAAATGGCCGGCCTGCGCACTGACTTCGATCTCAATGAAATCGATGAGCCGGTCAATCTTTACTGCCAGCCCAGTGACGACATCCTGCCGCATCCTGCCGCCTGCACGATCACGGGAATCACCCCCGGGCAACTGCAAGCGCAAGGCTTGAGCGAAGCCGATTTCATGACCCGGGTGCATGCCCAGCTCGCAGCGCCGGGCACCTGTGGCGCGGGATATAACACCTTGCGTTTCGACGACGAAATGACCCGCTACAGCCTGTACCGCAACTTTTTCGACCCTTATGCACGGGAGTGGCAGGGCGGCAACAGCCGCTGGGACCTGATCGATGTGGTGCGCGCCGCTTATGCCTTGCGCCCCGATGGCATGCAATGGCCGACGGACGACGAGGGGCGGGTCACGCTCAAACTCGAGCGCCTGACCGCTGCCAATGGCATCGATCATGGCAATGCCCACGAAGCGCTGTCGGACGTTCGCGCGACGATCGCCCTGGCACGCCTGATACGGGAAAAACAGCCAAAGCTGTACGACTGGCTGTTTCAGTTGCGCAGCAAGCAAAAAGTCATGGACCAGATACGCCTGCTGCAACCGCTGGTGCATGTTTCCGGGCGTTTTTCGGCCGCGCGCAGCTATGTGGGGGTGGTGTTGCCGCTGGCCTGGCACCCACGCAACAAGAACGCTCTGATCGTCTGTGATCTGCACCTCGATCCTCAGAGCCTGCTCGACCTGGATGCCGAAAGTTTGCGCCAGCGCTTGTATTCCCGCCGCGAGGAACTGGCCGAAGGTGAGTTGCCGGTGCCGTTGAAACTGATTCACATCAACAAGTGCCCGGTAGTGGCACCGTTGTCGGTACTTCGCAAGGAAGATCAACAGCGCCTGGGGCTGGATATGGCACTGTATCAGCAGCGGGTGTTGCGGCTAAATGACGCGCAGAAAGTTTGGCTGGATAAAATTCTGGCGATTTATGCCCGCGAAGATTTTTCCCCGAACCAGGATCCGGAGCAACAGTTATACGATGGATTTATCGGTGATCGGGATCGGCGATTGTGTGAGCAAGTCAGAACCGTTGACCCGATGCAATTGGCACAAGAGCAGTGGCCTTTCGATGACGAACGTTTGCCTGAATTGCTGTTTCGATATCGCGCACGCAACTTTCCCGACACGTTGAATTCCGAAGAGCACGAGCGCTGGCGAATATTCTGTCAGAAACGTTTGTCAGAACCCGAGTGGGGGGCGCCAAATACCCTTGAAAGTTTTGTAGAGACCGCGGCCCAATTGAGCGTTAGTGCTACTCCGTTTCAGCAGGGGGTGCTCAGTGAGTGGCAGGATTATGTCCAGGGATTGCGCCAGCGTTTGAATCTTTGAAATCGAACATGCCAGGGCATAAATACCGCGCATAAAAAAAACGCCAGCATTTGCTGGCGTTATTTTTTGTCACGGATCCATCTGCGACAAGCTCTGGGGCTTAGCCCAGCAGGGTAGCCCAACCTTCCACCACGTCACCGCCCCACTTGGCTTTCCACTCTTTCAGAGTCTTGTGGTTGCCACCTTTGGTTTCGATGACTTCACCGTTGTGCGGGTTTTTGTATTGTTTAACTTTGCGAGCACGCTTGGTGCCGGTAGTTTTTACTGCAGCGCCACGAGGTGCTTTGGTTTTGGATTCTGGATCCAACAGCGCGATGATGTCACGCAGGGACTTGGAGTATTCGCCCATCAGGGTGCGCAGTTTGCCTTCGAATTCCAGCTCGGTTTGCAGTTTGTCGTCTTGGGACAGGTTCTTCAAACGGGCTTGCAGCTCTTTGATAGCTTCTTCAGTGGCGCGATATTCGTTGATCAAGGACATGTGGACTTACCTTATGTTGTGCGCTGGATGGCAGGTGACAGTGCGGCAATAATAGTCACGGTGTTTCATCAAGTAAACATTTAAGCCAGGTTTATTTAATTTAGTTGCTGTGGTTTCGGCGCACATTGGTAATGCAGTTGTAAGTGTGGTCCGGGTCTGACAGATATACATAAATTAACAAATGACTGGCACCGCTAGAGCATCTGTGCGAACGCGCACTGGCGTTGTCCGACCTGTCGCGCCGACCTTCCGACAGGGCGAAACGTCAACAATACTGCAGTTTTGCTGCGCAATCGCTAGAATGGCGGCCTTTGCGAAGTTCTGGAGTTCCCCCCTCATGCGCACTTTTCGTCTGGTGATTTCTTGCCCGGACCGTGTTGGCATCGTTGCCAAAGTCAGTAACTTTCTGGCATCACACAACGGCTGGATCACTGAAGCGAGCCATCACTCGGACAATCTCAGTGGCTGGTTCTTCATGCGTCACGAAATCCGTGCCGACTCCCTGCCATTTGGTATCGAGGCGTTTCGCGAAGCTTTTGCCCCGATCGCCGAAGAGTTCTCGATGGACTGGCGCATCACTGATACCGCACAAAAGAAACGCGTCGTCCTGATGGCCAGCCGCGAGTCGCACTGCCTGGCCGACTTGCTGCACCGCTGGCACAGCGATGAACTGGACTGCGAAATTTCCTGCGTCATTTCCAACCATGATGACTTGCGCAGCATGGTGGAGTGGCATGGCATTCCGTATTACCACGTCCCGGTCAATCCGCAGGACAAGCAGCCGGCCTTCGCCGAGGTTTCGCGCCTGGTCAAACAGCACGATGCCGAAGTAGTGGTGCTTGCCCGCTACATGCAAATCCTGCCGCCCGAATTGTGCGGTGAATACGCGCACAAGGTCATCAATATTCACCACAGCTTCCTGCCGTCGTTCGTCGGTGCCAAGCCGTATCACCAGGCCTCCCTGCGTGGCGTGAAGCTGATCGGCGCGACCTGCCACTATGTGACCGAAGAGCTGGATGCCGGCCCGATCATCGAGCAGGACGTGGTGCGTGTCAGCCACAGCGACAGCATCGAAGACATGGTGCGTTTCGGCCGTGATGTCGAGAAAATGGTGCTGGCCCGTGGCCTGCGTTATCACCTGGAAGACCGGGTGCTGGTGCACGGCAACAAAACCGTCGTTTTCTGACAGACCGGCGGCACCGTTGAAATTCGAAGGGCCTGGGCGTTCAATCGCTTCAGGCCCTTCGCCGTTTCTGCACTGAGGACATGACCATGGCCGATCCACTGGACAAAGCCACATCCAAGGCTCCCGCCACGCTGGGCGAGGGCTGCCTGAGCCGCTACGACCCGGATGACATGGGGCCTGAAACGGGTACCGAGTTTCCGGATGCCGCGCAGTTGTGGGAACAGTTGCAGCAGGTGCCCGACGACAAACCTAAGCCTGCCTGAGTTTCATCAGCTTCTTCAGCAGCGGCCGGCCCAGCATCAGCAAGAACACCGGGCTACCGACCAGCAAGTAGAAGTAATACGTCACCGCCCGCCAAATCAGAATCGCCGCTGCCGCCGTGGACTTTCCGACCATGGGCGCCAGCAGCGCGGCGGACGTCAGTTCAGCCGCCCCGGCTCCACCGGGCAAAAGGCTGAATTGTCCGGCACTCAGTGCAAGCATCTGGATCAGAAAACACCAGGCCCACTGCAAATCCGCGCCAAGCCCGCGCAACGCCAGGTACAGCACGCTGTAGCGCAGGGCCCAATGCACACAGGTCAGGGCGAATACCTTGAGCAAGGTCTGCACGGGCAACCTCAGGGTGTCGGTAAACGCCGCCAGAAACTGCAGGAGCTTGCGCGCCCAACGCATTCGCGTGGCCGCTTTGACATTGAGTCGGGCGAGCCAGCGGCCGCTCAGGCGAATCAATAAACGGTGATACCGGGCTACCATGACGCAACTGATCAGGCCGCCGAACAGCGAGACGGCGCTGACCATCAGCAACCATTCCATGCGCTGGCTGAGGTGCTGGAACAGTGCGTAAATCAGAATCCCGCTCAGGGCACAGAGGAAAAACAACAAGTCACTCAGTTGGTCCATGGCAAACACTGCGCTGCCCCTGGCCGGGCGCACGCCGTGACGCGCCAGCAAGGCCATGATCGTCAGAGGTCCGCCACTGCCGCCGGGGGTGGCGCAGTAGGCAAATTCGGCGGCCATCACCACACCGAGGCTCCTGAGCCGGCTGACCCGGTCGCATTGATCCCCCAGCAACAGGCGCAAACGCAAGGTGTTCACTGCCCAGCACAGCAGGATCATGCTGAACATGACGAGCAGCCACGGCATTGGAAAACCGTCCAGTCGTGACCAGGTCTCGCTGCCACCCAGCAGTGCCGGAATCAGCAGCGCCGCGAGCAGGCCAACGAGCAACAGCAGTGCGCCACTCACGCGGCACGACCCATGTGGTCGTCATGCAGTGCCAGCCAGTGGGCCTTGGTCATCGGAACTCGTCCGTTATTAAGCAGGCGTTCGAGGGTTTGTAGCCAGTATCGGCGCGAAAACTCATGGCGCATGTCCTCCGGGTGCAGGCCCAGGCGAATCACCGGGGCGTGCTGCCAGCGTCGTTCACGGCGGTCGCTGACGAGCTTCGATACACCCCGGCGCCAGGCACTGCGTGCACTCCAGACCAGCCCCGGCGCTCCGATCGCGGTGAAATCCGGCAAACGGTATAAATGCTGCGAGTCGCTGGTGTAGCTCAGCGGCAATTGGCGCAATGCCTGGCGAGTGCCCGGGCTCATCAGCCAGGCCGGGGCGACGAACCCTTCCAGCGGCCAGTCATGACGGTGGAACATCTCGATGCCCGAACGCAGGCGGGCGAGGGCGTCTTCTCGCGACAAACGGTAAAACTCGCCTTCTTGGGTGTAGACCCGACGCATGAACCAGTCTCGGGGATTACCGGTCATCGGCCCGTCGTCGCAGTGGAAGTAACCGTGCAGCGCCAGTTCGTCACCCCGGGTGACCCGTGCAGAGAGCTGGCGGCGAAATTCCGGATGGGCGGCCAGGTCGTTGTGTTGATGGAAGTCCGGCACCACCAGCCAGGTGATCGGCACGCCACCCAAGGCGTCGACGGCTTGCACAAAAGGCTGGTAATCGGCCCAGGTTGGCGGTGCCACGTCGTGCAGTACCAGTAACAAGCCGGATTTGTTCATGAACTCAACCATTGGCCGTCAGCGGCCATTGGCTGCCGAGCACAGCGTGGTAGTGGCGCAGCAAGCTGCTGACCACCGTGTCCCAGGCGTAGTGCCGTTCGACATGTAATCGAGCGTGTTTGCCCAGCTCTGCGCTGCCCGAGTCAAACAGTTCTCGAACGGCGCTGGCCATCGCGGCGGGGTTGTTCGGTGCGCAGAGCACACCGCAGTCATCGTTGACGATTTCCTCGAAGGCCCCGGCCGCCACGGCCACCACCGGAATGCCGCTGGCCATGGCTTCCAGTAACACCAGGCCGAAAGTTTCCTGATCACCGGCGTGCAACAGTGCATCGGCACTGGCCATCAGGCGGGCAACGTGTGCGGCCGGGCAGAACTGGTCGATCACTGTCACGTTGGGCGGCACGGCCGTGGGCATCGACGAGCCAACCAGCAACAGGTGATAGCGGCGGCCCAGGCGATTCATGCAGTCGAGCAGCACCGGCAGATTCTTTTCCTTGGAACCGCGTCCGGCGAAGATCAAGAGGTAGGTGTTTTCGTCCAGGCCCAACTCGGCTCGCAGCCCGGGGTCTCTGGCATCGGGATTGAAGGTTTGCAGGTCAACGCCGAGTGGTTGCACAAACACATTCCTGACCCCAAGCCCGGTGAGCTTGTCAGCCATGACCCGACTGGGCGCCAGGACCCGGTCGAAGTTGCCGTAGAGCTTGCTGACATAGGCCTCGACGTTGTTGGTCACCCAATTGCCCATGCGGTTGCGGACCAATAGCGGCAGGTCCGAATGATAGAAACCGATGACCGGTACATCGAGTTGGCGCCGTGCATCCAGCGCTGCCCATGCGGTGAGATAGGGGTCGCCGACTTCGATCAGATCGGGTTGCAAGTCTTGCAGGACATTGCGCCAGGGCGCGAGACGCAGAGGAAAGCGATAACCCTTGCCGAAGGGCAGGGCGGGTGCCGGAACCGTGTAGATGCCATCCTGCTCGCTAAAAGACGATCCGGGAATCAGCAAGCTGTGGCGAATGCCCGGTTTGATCCCCAAACGACGGTGTTTGGCATCCAGGTAAGTGCGTACGCCACCGCTGGCAGGGGCGTAGAACATGGTGATGTCAGCGATATGCACGATGAACAATCCTCCGGTCCCGGTACTCCCTTGGTTGACCTATATGAAGGATAGATGTTCGGTTGGGGTTGTGCGGGTGGGGGTGTCAGCGGGGATATGTATCGTTTGACAGGCCCCTTCGCGAGCAAGCCCGCTCCCACAGTGGATCTCGGTCGTACACAAAGTTTGTGTCCACTGAAGATCAAATGTGGGAGCGGGCTTGCTCGCGAAGGGGCCCGAGAGAACAATTAGATCCTGAAGCTACCCACCAACTGCTTCAACCGCGCCGCCTGCTGCTCAAGGTCCGAGCACGCGCGCAACGTCGATTGCAGGTTTTCCACACCTTCCTGGTTCAGCGTGTTGATCTCGGTGATGTCGACGTTGATCGACTCCACCACCGCAGTCTGTTCTTCGGTTGCAGTGGCCACCGACTGGTTCATGCCGTCGATTTCACCGATTCGCAGCGTCACGCTGTTCAGGCGTTCGCCCGCAAGATTGGCGATTTCCACGCTCTCTTGGCTGTGGCGCTGGCTGTCGCTCATGGTGCTGACCGATTCCCGGGCGCCGACTTGCAGCTCCTCGATCATGGTTTGCACCTGTTGCGCCGATTCCTGCGTGCGGTGGGCCAGGTTACGCACCTCGTCCGCCACCACGGCAAAACCGCGACCGGCCTCACCGGCGCGGGCGGCTTCAATCGCGGCGTTGAGGGCCAGCAGGTTGGTTTGCTGGGAAATGCTGGTGATCACTTCCAGAATCTGCCCGATGTTCACGGTTTTGCTGTTCAGCGATTCGATATTGGAACTCGATGCGCTCAGCATGCTCGACAATTGATTCATCGCTGCGATGCTGCGATCCACCACTTGCTGGCCGTCTTCGGCCAGGCCGCGGGCATCGCTGGCCTGGCTCGAGGCCTGTGCCGCATTGCGGGCGATTTCCTGGGCGGCGGCGCCGAGCTGATTGATCGCGGCCGCGACGCTGCTGGTGCGCGAGGCTTGCTGGTCGGAGTTGAACATCGACGAATTGGAAGCGGCTACTACGCGCAACGCCACTTCGTTGACTTGTCCGGTCGCCGAGGACACTTCGCGGATCGAGCCGTGAATGCGCTCCACGAAGCGGTTGAACGCGGTGCCTAGGGTGCCGAATTCGTCGTTGTTCTGAATGGTCAGGCGCTTGGTCAGGTCGCCTTCGCCGTCGGCGATGTCAGCCATGGCGCGGGTCATGACGTGCAAAGGCTGGATCAGGAGGCGAATCAACATGCCGAGCAGGGCGATGATGATGGCCACGGCAATAATCGTCGCAATCACCGCAGAGGTGCGGAATTCGCTGAGCATCGAGTAGGCTTTTTCTTTGTCGACTGACAGACCGATGTACCAGTTGACCGACGACAAACCTTTGATCGGGGTGAAGGTCACGATGCGGGTTTTGCCGTCGACCTGGATTTCGCTCAGTGCGCTACTGATGGCCGGCGTGTCTTGCGGGTAGACATCCTTGAGTGTCTTCATCGCCAGCGCTTTGTCGGGATGTACCAGGATCTTGCCGTCGGAACTGACCAGGAAGGCATAACCCTTGCCGTCGAAATCCAGCGTGCCAAGGCTGTCGGCGATCACCTGCAAACTCAGGTCGCCGCCGACCACGCCGATGTTCTGGCCGTCTTTGATAACGCTGTCGACAATGGAAATCACCAGTTGGCCGGAGGCCAGATCGATGTAAGGCTCGGTTAAAGCCGAACCGCTGCTGCCTTGCGCGCTCTTGTACCAAGGGCGTGCGCGCGGGTCATAGCCATCGGGCATCTTGCTGTCCGGGCGAATGATGAAAGAGCCATCCTTGCTGCCGAGGTAGGCGCCCATGAAGGTCGAGGTCACGGCTTTTTGTACAAGCAGCCTGGAAACGTTGTCTGCCTCGGGATTGAGCGCGACAGTTTGTGACAGGTTTTCAATCAGCAGGCTGCGCCCGTTCAACCAGGTCTGGATATTGTTGGCGGTCACACCGCCCATTTCCTGCAGATAATTTTCCAGGTCTTGGCGAATGGCGTTGCGCTGCAGATAGTCGTTGTACAGCGTGAATGAGGCGAAGGCGGCAATAACAATGAGGGCGGCGGCAAGCAGGATTTTATGGCTGAAACGCAGATTTTTGTTCATGGCTTGGGGTTCCGCTAAGGTCTTAATGTCCAGCGCGTGCTTTTATAAAGGGACGCACGACGGGCAAGGTTGAAAGCAAGTGAATTTTCCGACTCTCCTTAGGGAAACTTCCGATCAGATCGTGTCTGATTGCTTTGTCGTTATCTCTATCGGCCGTGCAGGACTAAAGATTAATCATGGGTGACCAAATGCCTGACTCACTGCAACTCGTTATCGGCGCCGACCTCACAGGGCAACCGATTGCTCAGGCCATGCGCCTGGCGAACCGCCACGGTTTGATCGCGGGCGCGACCGGCACCGGCAAAACCGTCACTTTGCAGCGAATGGCCGAAGCCTTCAGCGATGCCGGCGTGGCGGTGTTCGCCGCCGACATCAAGGGTGACCTGTGCGGTCTCGGCGCCGCGGGCAACCCCCAGGGCAAGATCGCCGAGCGGATTGCCGGGATGCCCTGGCTCAACCACAAGCCTCAGGCCTATCCGGTGACGTTGTGGGACGTACACGGTCAGTCCGGTCATCCATTGCGCACGACCTTGAGTGAAATGGGGCCGTTGTTGCTGGGCAGCCTGCTGGAATTGACCGACAGTCAGCAGTCGGCGCTGTACGCCGCATTCAAGGTGGCAGATCGCGAAGGTTTGTTGTTGCTCGATCTGAAGGATCTGAAGGCGTTGCTCAATCACCTGCGGGACAACCCCCAGTTGCTGGGCGACGATGCGGCATTGATGACCACCGGTTCCAGCCAGGCATTGCTGCGGCGTCTGGCGACGCTGGAGCAACAGGGCGCCGAGGCCCTGTTCGGCGAGCCGGCGCTGCAACTCGAAGATATCCTCCCACCCACTGCAGAGGGGCGTGGGCGCATTCATTTGCTGGATGCCAGTCGTCTGGTGCATGAAGCGCCGAAGGTCTACGCGACGTTCCTGCTGTGGCTGCTGGCCGAGCTGTTCGAGCAACTGCCGGAGCGCGGCGATGCCGACAAGCCTTTGCTGGCGCTGTTCTTCGACGAGGCCCACTTGTTGTTCAACGGTACGCCCCAGGCATTGCGTGACCGTCTGGAGCAAGTCGTGAGGCTGATTCGTTCGAAAGGTGTGGGCGTGTATTTCGTCACGCAGTCGCCGGGTGACTTACCGGATGATGTGCTGGCGCAGTTGGGTTTGCGCATCCAGCATGGCTTGCGTGCATTCACCGCCAAAGAACAGAAGTCCCTGCGCGCAGTGGCCGAAGGCTTCCGGCCGAATCCGGCGTTCGATACGTTGTCAGTATTGACCGAGCTCGGGATCGGTGAGGCGCTGGTCGGTACCTTGCAGGAAAAAGGCACGCCGGAAATGGTCCAGCGGGTTCTGGTGGCGCCGCCGCAATCGCGGATCGGCCCGTTGACCGAAACCGAGCGTAAGGTGTTGATCGCAGGCTCACCGTTCAAAGGGCGTTATGACCAGCCGATCGATCGTGAATCAGCCTATGAAGTGCTGATGGGACGCAAGGGCCTGGCGCCCGAGCCCGAGGCGGAGCAAGGCAAGCAGGAACCGAGTTTCACCGAACAGGCGGGTGAGTTCCTCGGTACAGCGGCAGGCAAGGCGCTGAAATCGGCGATGCAACAGGCGGCGAACCAGCTTGGCCGACAGTTGGTGCGCGGCTTGATGGGCTCATTACTGGGTGGCAGCAAACGCCGCTAGCTTGAGCGAACACAGTCAATGTGGGAGCGGGCTTGCTCGCGAATAGGGCATGTCAGTCAACATTATGTTGTTTGACACACCGCATTCGCGAGCAAGCCCGCTCCCACATTGGTCCAGTGTCAGGATTTGGTCTTGGCGTGCGCCGCCAGTCGCTCCAGCGCTGCCCGCAGATTCGGATCGCTGATCCCGTCGGCCGTGGCCTGGATGGTCGCGGCCGCATCGTCCGACAGATCCATGGTGTGCCCGGTCGCGCCCCGCTGAACGGTAGGCGGCTGCACCTTGAACAGGATTCGCGTCAGGTTGGCAAACTCGTCGAACATTTGCAGTTGCCGTTGCAGGCGCTTCTGCTGGTAGCGCAGGCGGGTTGCCCAATGACCGTCGGTGACAATCAGCAACAAACTGCCTTCGCGCCAGGAAGCCACGTGGCAATGCTCGCGAGCGGCGGGTTGCAATTGGCTTTCGAGCAAACGTTGCAGATGGCCCAGGCGTTGAGCGTGGCCGAGAATGGCTTTCAGCGGTTTGGCTTCGCGTAGTAGAACGGCAGGTACTTTGGCCGTAAGTGGGCGAAATGCCATGATCAGACACCTGAAGTAACAGAGGCGCCATGGTAGCAGAAAGCAGCGGATGCGCCCGCCCATTGCTTTTGTGGGTGCTTTACCCATTAAATCAACAACTAACTTCTGCCTTGAATGGCTTGAAGTTGAGCAAAACGCCCTTATTTTAAGTGAGCCCCGTCAAAGCGCTGTGCCAGCATCGTGGAATATCGCCACTTTCCTCTCCATCGTTTCCGGGTAGAATGCTCGTTCGCATGCGGCCATGAGGGCTGCACGGGCGACTCACGGGGCCGCCCTCCATCCCTTTAGTGTGGAAGATCCTGCCGATATGTTTGCGCCTTTGTTAAAGAAACTTTTTGGAAGCAAGAACGAGCGTGAAGTCAAACGCATGCTCAAGACGGTGCAACTCGTCAATGCCTTCGAAGAGCAAATGGTGGCCCTTTCGGACGATCAATTGCGTGCCAAGACAAACGAGTTCAAGGCCCGCATCGCCAAAGGGGAATCCCTCGACAAAATGCTGCCAGAAGCCTTTGCGGTCGCCCGTGAAGCCGGCAAGCGTGTCATGGGCATGCGCCACTTCGATGTCCAGCTGATCGGCGGCATGACCTTGCATGAAGGCATGATCGCGGAAATGCGCACCGGTGAAGGCAAGACCCTGGTGGCAACACTGGCCGTTTATCTCAACGCGCTGTCCGGCAACGGCGTGCACGTTGTGACGGTGAACGACTACCTGGCCCGCCGTGACGCCAACTGGATGCGCCCGCTGTATGAATTCCTCGGCCTGACGGTCGGCGTGGTCACGCCGTTCCAGCCGCCGGAAGAGAAGCGCGCTGCCTACGCCGCCGACATCACCTACGGCACCAACAACGAATTCGGTTTCGACTACCTGCGCGACAACATGGCGTTCAGCATGGAAGAAAAATTCCAGCGCGAACTCAATTTTGCCGTGATCGACGAAGTCGACTCCATCCTCATCGACGAAGCCCGTACGCCGCTGATCATCTCCGGTCAGGCCGAGGACAGCTCCAAGCTGTACATCGAGGTCAACAAGCTGATCCCGCAGCTGAAGCTGCACGTTGAAGAAGTCGAAGGCGAAGTGACCCAGGCCGGTCACTACACCATCGACGAGAAGACCCGTCAGGTCGAACTCAACGAAGCCGGTCACCAGTACGTCGAAGAAACGCTGACCCGCATCGGCCTGCTGGCTGAAGGCGAGAGCCTGTACTCGGCGCACAACCTGAGCCTGCTGACTCACGTCTACGCCGGCCTGCGTGCGCACAAGCTGTTCCATCGCAACGTCGAATACATCGTGCAGGATGGTCAGGTCGTACTGGTCGACGAGCACACCGGCCGTACCATGCCGGGCCGCCGCTTGTCCGAAGGCCTGCACCAGGCCATCGAAGCCAAGGAAAACCTGAATATCCAGGCCGAAAGCCAGACGCTGGCGTCGACCACCTTCCAGAACTACTTCCGTCTGTACAACAAGCTGTCCGGCATGACCGGTACGGCCGACACCGAAGCGTTCGAGTTCCACCAGATCTATGGCCTGCAGGTGATGGTGATTCCACCGAACAAGCCGCTGGCCCGTAAAGACTACAACGACCTGGTGTTCCTGACCGCCGACGAGAAATACGCGGCAATCGTGGCCGACATCAAGGAGAGCATGGCCGCAGGCCGTCCGGTCCTGGTCGGTACTGCCACCATCGAAACCTCCGAGCACATGTCCAGCCTGCTCGTGAAGGAAGGCATCGAACACAAGGTTCTGAACGCCAAGTTCCACGAAAAGGAAGCCGAGATCATTGCCCAGGCCGGTCGCCCGGGCGCGCTGACCATCGCCACCAACATGGCCGGTCGCGGTACCGACATCCTGTTGGGCGGTAACTGGGAAGTGGAAGTGGCCTCCCTGGAAAACCCGACCCCTGAGCAGATTGCCCAGATCAAGGCCGACTGGCAGAAGCGTCACCAGCAAGTGCTCGAATCGGGCGGTTTGCAGGTGATTGCGTCCGAGCGTCACGAATCGCGCCGTATCGACAACCAGCTGCGTGGTCGTGCCGGTCGTCAGGGCGACGCCGGTTCCAGCCGCTTCTACCTGTCGCTGGAAGACAGCCTGATGCGCATCTTTGCCTCTGACCGGGTGAAGAACTTCATGAAGGCCCTGGGCATGCAGCCTGGCGAAGCGATCGAGCACCGCATGGTGACCAACGCCATCGAAAAGGCCCAGCGCAAGGTTGAAGGCCGTAACTTCGACATTCGCAAGCAACTGCTCGAGTTCGACGACGTCAACAACGAACAGCGTAAAGTGATCTATCACATGCGTAACACGTTGCTGGCCGCCGACAACATCGGTGAGACCATCGCCGACTTCCGTCAAGACGTGCTCAGCGCCACCGTCAGCGCCCACATTCCTCCGCAATCGCTGCCTGAGCAGTGGGACGTGGCCGGTCTGGAAGCTGCGTTGCAGAGCGATTTCGGTGTGACGCTGCCGATCCAGCAGTGGCTCGACGAAGACGATCACCTGTACGAAGAAACCCTGCGCGAGAAGCTCATGAACGAGCTCGTCGCGGCGTACAACGAGAAAGAAGACCAGGCGGGCGCCGAAGCGCTGCGCACCTTCGAGAAACAAATCGTTCTGCGCGTACTGGACGACCTGTGGAAAGATCACCTGTCGACCATGGATCACCTGCGTCACGGTATCCACTTGCGTGGTTATGCCCAGAAGAACCCGAAGCAGGAATACAAGCGCGAGTCGTTCACCCTGTTCTCCGAGTTGCTGGATTCGATCAAGCGCGACTCGATCCGTGTGCTGTCCCACGTTCAGGTTCGCCGCGAAGACCCGATCGAAGAAGAGCAGCGCCTGCGTCAGGAAGCCGAGGCATTGGCCGCTCGCATGCAGTTCCTGCATGAAGAAGCCCCAGGCCTGGAGCATCCGGAAGTGTTGGGTGAAGAGGTCGATGTTGCCCTCGCTGCTGCGCCGGTTCGCAACGAGCAGAAGCTGGGTCGTAACGAGCTGTGCTATTGCGGTTCGGGCAAGAAGTTCAAGCATTGCCACGGGCAGATCCAGTAAAACCCGTTTCAATCGCTGAAATACCCGCGCCGCGACCGGCTTCTGCCGTCGCGGCGTTTTACCATTCGAACCACCGTTTTTCCTGAAACGGTGCTGACATCATCTATTAAGGAGCGCATTCATGGCTGTTGGTCTTGGTCCTTTGCCAACGTTGCACCCGGTTGCCGGTTTTGAACTCGGTATCGCCTCGGCCGGCATCAAGCGCCCGGGGCGCAAGGATGTTGTGGTCATGCGCTGTGTTGAAGGCTCCACGGTTGCCGGCGTGTTCACCCTGAACGCGTTTTGTGCTGCTCCGGTGATCCTGGCCAAGCAGCGCGTACAAGGCCCTGTGCGTTACCTGCTGACCAACACCGGCAATGCCAACGCCGGCACGGGCGAACCTGGCCTGGTCGCCGCCGAGCGCACCTGCGCAAGGTTGGCGGAACTGACCGGTGTCGATGCCAGCCAGGTGCTGCCGTACTCCACCGGTGTGATTGGTGAGCCGCTGCCCGTCGAGAAAATCGAAGGCGCACTTCAGGCGGCCCTCGATGATCTGTCGATCCACAACTGGGAAGCTGCCGCCACCGGCATCATGACCACCGACACCCTGCCAAAAGGTGCCAGCCGCCAGTTCCAGCACGACGGTGTGACCATCACCGTTACCGGCATCAGTAAAGGCGCCGGCATGATTCGCCCGAACATGGCGACCATGCTCGGCTACATCGCCACCGACGCCAAGGTTTCCCGCGACGTGTTGCAAAACCTGATGCTCGATGGCGCCAATAAGTCGTTCAACCGCATCACCATCGATGGTGATACGTCGACCAACGACTGCTGCATGCTGATCGCCACCGGTCAGGCTGCGCTGCCGGAAATCACCCGCGCCGAGGGCGAGTTGTTCGCCAAGTTGAAGCAAGCGGTGTTCGAAGTGTGCATGGACGTGGCCCAGGCCATCGTGCGCGACGGCGAAGGCGCGACCAAATTCGTGACCGTTGAAGTCAACGGCGGCGGTAATCACCAGGAGTGCCTGGACGTCGGTTACACCGTGGCTCACTCGCCACTGATCAAGACCGCCTTGTTTGCTTCCGACCCGAACTGGGGCCGTATCCTGGCCGCTGTTGGCCGTGCCGGTGTGCCTAACCTGGACGTGAGCAAGATCGACGTGTTCCTCGGCGACGTGTGCATTGCCAGCCGTGGCGCGCGCGCGGCGACCTACACCGAAGCCCAGGGCGCGGCGGTGATGCTGCAGGAAGAAATTACCATCCGTATCGAGCTGGGACGTGGCGATTGCAGCGAAACCATCTGGACCACGGACCTGTCCCACGAGTACGTGAAGATCAACGCCGAGTACCGTACGTAAGACCGAGTCGCTCCATTCGCGAGCAAGCCCGCTCCCACATTTGATTTGTGTACACCTCAAACCACTGTGGGAGCGGGCTTGCTCGCGAAGGCTGACGACCAGACGCTAGATATTCTGGCTTGTTACCCTGACGAGAAGGCACCCCGAACATGAGTCTGCACCTGATCATCGGCGACAAACTGCATTCCTCCTGGTCCCTGCGTGGCGCCCTGGCTCTCGATCTGACCGGCGCTGCCTACACCGAAGAGTTGGTCAAACTGAACCAGCCGGACACCCGCGAGCGTCTGCTCAAGCATTCGCCCACCGGCAAGGTCCCGCTGCTGAAAACCGAACACGGCACCATCGCCGACTCCCTGGCGATTGCCGAATACCTGGCAGAACAGTTCCCGGCCGCCGGCCTCTGGCCACAAGACATCGCCAGCCGCGCCCAGGCGCGCTCGGCGTGTGCGCAGATGCACAGCGGGTTTTTCGCCATGCGCGGCAACATGCCGTTTGACCTGAGCCATGACGCCCCGTTGTCGCCAGTCCCGGCTGACGTTCAGGCCGACATCGAACGCATGTCGGCGCTGTGGGCCGAATGCCGTGCTGCCGCGACCGAAACCGGGCCGTACCTGTTTGGCCGTGCAACCCTGGCTGACGTGTTTTTCGCACCGATTGCCGTGCGCTTGCGCACTTATCAGGTGAAGCTGTCTGCAATTGACGAAGCCTACGTTGAAACCCTCTACCAATGGCCGGCTTTCAAGGCCTGGCAGAAGGCCGGACTGGAGGAGTTGGAAAAGTGAAACGTGTCCATGTCGCCGCCGCCGTCATCCGCGATGGCAGTGGCCAAATCCTGATCGCCCGGCGTGCCGACTCACAGCACCAGGGTGGCCTGTGGGAGTTTCCCGGCGGCAAGGTCGAGGCCGACGAGTCGGTCCAGGCTGCGCTGGCCCGCGAGCTTCATGAAGAGTTGGGTATCGTGGTGGGCGCGGCGCGCCCGCTGATCAAGATCCGACATGACTACCCGGACAAGCAGGTGTTGCTGGATGTCTGGGAAGTCTCGTCGTTTACCGGCGAACCCCACGGTGCCGAGGGGCAACCGCTGGCCTGGGTGGCGCCCCGTGACCTCTCGGGTTACGAGTTCCCGGCGGCCAATCAGCCGATCGTCGCGGCCGCGAAGTTGCCTGCCCAGTACCTGATCACGCCGGAAGATCTGGAAGCGCCGGCGTTGCTGCGTGGTATTCAGAAGGCCATTGCCGGCGGCATCAAGCTGATCCAGTTGCGCGCACCGAACGGCTACGATCCTAAGTATCGCGACCTGGCTGTCGATGCGGTGGGTTTGTGTGCCGGCAAAGCGCAGTTGATGATCAAGGGGCCGTTCGAATGGCTCGGCGACTTCCCGTCCGCGGGTTGGCACATTACTGCGGCGCAACTGCGCAAATACGCGGCGGCTGGCCGACCGCTACCGGCATCGCGCTGGCTGGCGGCGTCGTGCCATAACGCGCAAGAGCTGGCGCTGGCCGAACAGATGGGGGTGGATTTCGTGACCCTGTCGCCGGTTCAACCGACCCTGACTCACCCGGACGCCGAGCCGTTGGGTTGGGAGCAAGCGTCTGGCTTGATCGAAGGGTTCAGCAAACCGGTGTTCCTGCTCGGCGGTGTTGGCCCGACGGAGGTCGATAAGGCTTGGGCTGCGGGTGCGCAAGGGGTGGCGGGGATTCGGGCGTTTTGGCCTGAGAGTTAATTCTCTAGCGAGTCTACTGGCCTCATCGCGAGCAAGCTCGCTCCCACAGTGGATTTGTGGAGTACACAAAACCTGGGGGAGCGGGCTTGCTCGCGATGAGGGCCTGACAGGCGCCGGCTAAACCTCAGGTTTCGCAGCCGGCTGCCAAAGAATTTCCGCCACTCCCTGACGCCTGGCAATCAGCCGCGCCGCCACAAACAACAAATCCGACAACCGATTGATATACGCCAGTCCAACCCCGGCCAACGGTTCAATCGCATTCAGTTGCTGGCATCGCCGCTCGGCACCGCGAGCGACGCTACGGCAGACGTGAGCCTGGGCAATCAGCGCCGAACCGCCGGGCAAGATGAAGTTCTCCAGTGGTCCCAATTCTTCATTCCACACATCGATCGCCGCCTCCAGGCGCTCGATTTCTGCTGCATTGAGCGCCTGATAGGCCGGCATTGCCAGCTCACCACCCAGATCAAACAACCGATGCTGGCAGGGAGCCAATACCTCGATCACTTCGTTCAGGCCTGGAAACTGGCCCGCTTGCGCCGCCAACCCGGCCAGCAGCACCCCGACCTGACTGTTCAGCGTATCGACCTCGCCGATTGCTTCAATGCGCGGGTGATCTTTCGGTACGCGACGTCCGTCGCCCAGCCCGGTCTCGCCCTTGTCGCCGGTGCGGGTGTAAATCTTCGACAAACGAAAGCCCATGGTTACCTCGATAGCAGATTGAGTTCTTGCGAGACAGGTGGCGTGCTTGCCAGGGGCAGGCGCAAGGTGAAGCAAGTGCCTTGGCCCGGGGTCGATTGCACTTCCATCTGCCCCTTGTGGTTGTTGGTGATGATGAAATATGACACCGACAGCCCAAGGCCGGTGCCCTGGCCGATTTCCTTGGTCGTGAAGAACGGCTCGAAGGTCCGTTTGCGCACGCTTTCGCTCATGCCGATACCGTTGTCCTCGACCTGAATTTCCGCCCATGGCGGATTGAGCCTGGTGCGCAGAGTGATCCGCCCCGGCTCGCTGTCGTCTTCGCGCTGGTGAATGGCTTGCGCGGCGTTTTTCAACAGGTTGAGCAGCACCTGCTCCAGTTCGTTGGCGGTGCCGGGTACCGGACCCAACGCCGGATCGAACTGACGAATGATGGCCTGGCCCTTGAAGTCGAAGCCGATGGCCAGGTCAAAATCGTTGCTGGCGATCTCCACCGCCTGGTCGATCAGCGCAGGCAAATCGCACGGGGCCATCTGGCGGGTGCTGCGCCGGCTGAAACTGAGCATGTGGGTGACAATTTTCGCCGCCCGGGCACCGGCCTGCTGGATGCCGTCAAGCAACTGTGGCACCTCGCGGATTTGCAGATACTGGTTGACCGTCGCCAGCTCGATTCCGGCTTGTTCAGCCAGTTCAAGGTTCTTCGGCAGATCGGGCGACAGGCGTCGACGAATGTTTTGCACGTTATGCAGGATCGCACCCAGGGGGTTGTTGATCTCGTGGGCCATGCCGGCGGCAAGGCCGCCGACCGAGAGCATTTTCTCCGACTGCACCATCATCTCTTCCAGGGACAGGCGCTGGGTGATGTCGTCGATCCGGATCACCACGCCGCGCCCGGCACCGCCCATCAACGGATAGAAGGTCAGTGCATAGTGGCGGGGCTCTTCATCCTTGAGCCAGGTGACACGTTCGATTTTGGCCACCGTATGTTGTTCGACCGTTTGCTTGAGTTGCGGCAAAAACGGCTTGAGCGGTTCGAAGGCAAGAAAGATCGGCTGGTTCAGGGCTTCGTCGAGGCGTGTGCCGGAGAGGGCGCTGGCCTCCTGGTTCCATTGCGTCACGTAGAGCTGTTCGTCGAGGGCGATCAGTGCCGACGGCATGGAGTCGATGATGCTGTTGAGGTAGTTCTGAAAGCCGGTGAGCTTTTTCTCGATCTTGCTGCGCACCTGGACTTCGAGCTCCAGTTTGCGATTGGTGTGCCGGGTTTCTTCGGCGAGCCCCTGGGCCTGGTCGTAGGCAGCCTGGGAGTCGTCCCTGGCCCGCTTGAGTTGCTGTTCCCGGGCCTCGATCCGCGAAAGCATGGTGTTGAACGCTTCGGCGAGGCTGCCGATTTCATCATGGTTGCCGCGAGAGGCGCGCAGGGAGTAATTCTCTTCGCGGGTCACCTGCCGGGACAGTTCTTCGAGCTGATGGATTGGCCGGGTAATCAGGCGCTTGATCTGACGGGCAATGACCAGCCAGAGCAGCACGCTGAAAATCAGAATCCCCAGGCTGGCCGTCAGGGTCCCGGTGTAGAACGCCATCGGCAATTCACTGCTGGCAACCAGCAGCAAATGCCCCGGTGCGGTTCCGGGGCGGGGCAGGGTGATGATCTGGTTGCTGCGAAACTCGGTAACCTGCCAGTCTTCGATATGCCGGAACCGTTTCGGCAGCTCCAGTTTGTCGCCGCTCTGCAGTTGCGCCAACTGTTCGCCCTTGCCGTCATACAGGACTGCCGCGCGCAGCGGTGAATAACTGTTGAGTTCGTTGAGCAGACGCTCGGCGCTTTGCGGTGAGTCCAGGGCTTCGGACACCAGGCTCGGGTTCGACACCAGTCGGCCGATGGTCTGCAGGGCCTGTGGCGCCATGCTTTCCTGGGAGATGTAGTAGGCGGCGCTGATAAAGGTCAGGTTGGCGACCAGCAGGACAGTGATTAACAGGACCAGCAGGGCGGCCAGCAGTTTCTGGCCGACAGGCAGGTTTTCAAGGCGCTGGCGCAAAGGCATCGGGTTCATCGCTGCAAAGGAACAAGTGGCCAGCGTAGCCGCTGCTCAGTCGCTGGGCAATCCAAGGCTTTGCAGGCGAGCAATCAACCTCGACTCAAGCTGATTGAGGTGAGGCAGGTTCAGTTGATGGCGCCCGGCCAGTTTGCAGGCGTAACCCAACAGGTAGCTGATTTCTGTGCGGCGCTGGCTCGTGACGTCCTGGTGCATCGAGGAATAATTGGCTGCGGTGGCGTGAATCACCCGTTCGACTTCCTGTTGCAGGTTTTCGGCAGCTGCCGGCTGACCGCAACGCTCAAGCAACTCCACCAGTTCGCCACACAGGGTGGCGACTTCGCAGTGATGTTGCTGTAAACCGCCGTTGCGGCAGTCATGCAGCACCGTCAGCGGATTGATCGCACAGTTGAGGGCGAGCTTGCGCCACAGCCTGGTCAGAATCTCCGTGCTCCACTCGTGAGGGATACCGGCAGCGCTCAGGTCATCGAGCCAGATCGGCGCAACCGGATGGCTCGCATCCCCCAGCCAGGTGAAGCCATGCCCGGCAAACACCACGCGCCAGTCGCCATCGCGAAAGGCACCTTCGGTGCTCGACGCATAAATGCAGCGCGCCTGCGGAACCTGTGCCGCCACCGCGTCCTGACTGCCCAGGCCATTTTGCAGCAGGATCAGTTCGGCGCCGGGGGCCAGGCGGGGCGCCAGTCGGGCCACTGCACTTTCGGTATCGTAGGCTTTGCAGGCCACCAACAGGCGGTTGATCGGTTGCGTGCTGTCGGCTGTCTCGGCGGGTACGGCATAGTGTTGCGCCTCGTCGTGTTCTACCAGCGTCAATCCACCGGTCGCCTCGTAGGCTTGCAGTCTCGCGGTGTCCCGCAGGATCAGCCTGACTGGCACGCCGGCCCGTGCCAGGCGTGTCGCCCATAAAGTACCGAGGCTGCCGGCGCCTAGAATATGCCATGTGGTGGACATCAGCTTTTTGCTCTGTTTAAGGCGTGCATCGGCAGCTCGCAGTGAATGATGGGAAAGACCCGTTATAATCAGCGCGGATTTTAACCGCAAGCCAGGCGTGCTCCATCGGTGCGCCTTTATATTTGGAGAGATTACATGCCGTCGTTCGACGTGGTATCCGAACTGGACAAACACGAAGTCACCAACGCGGTCGAGAACGCTGTCAAGGAACTCGATCGTCGTTATGACCTGAAAGGCAAAGGCAGCTTCGAGTTCAAGGAAAAAGACCTGACCGTCAACCTGACCGCAGAAGCGGATTTCCAGCTCGAAGCGATGATTGAGATCCTCAAGCTTGCGCTGGTCAAGCGCAAAATCGACGTGCAGTGCCTTGAGGTCAAGGACGCTTTTGCGTCGGGCAAGCTGATGAAGCAGGACGCCGTCCTCAAGGAAGGCATCGACAAGGAGCTGGCGAAGAAGATCGTCGCTCACGTCAAAGACGCCAAGCTCAAGGTTCAGGCCGCCATCCAGGGTGAGCAAGTGCGCATCACCGGCAAGAAGCGTGACGACTTGCAAGAAGCTATTGCAGTGCTGCGGGCCAAGGAATTCGGTATGCCACTGCAGTTCAACAACTTCCGCGACTGACTTCGAAAGCGGGAACCTCTTGGCATTTGCGACGTCGGAGGCCCAAGCATCGGCAGAAACGATTGAGCCCGTCGCGGTTCGATCTTTCTGCCGCTTTTTTTTACGCGTGCCGGATAACCGGAAAACAGGAGCAAGTAGATGGACTTAAATGCTGAGGTAGACAACCTGGTCAAGGTTTCCCAAACCTGGATCCCGATGATCATGGAATACGGCAGTCGTGTACTGTTGGCGGTCATCACCCTGGCCATCGGCTGGTGGCTGATCAACAAAGTCACGAAAAAGCTTGGCGGCCTGATTGCATTGCGTAACGCCGACCTGGCGCTGCAAGGCTTTATCAGCAGCCTGGCGAACATCATCCTCAAGATCCTGCTGATCGTCAGCGTGGCTTCGATGATTGGTGTGGAAACCACTTCGTTCGTGGCGGCGATTGGTGCGGCGGGTCTGGCCATTGGTCTGGCCTTGCAGGGTAGCCTGGCGAACTTCGCCGGCGGAGTGCTGATTTTGCTGTTCCGTCCATTTCGTATCGGTGACTGGATCGAGGCTCAGGGTGTCGCCGGCACCGTCGACAGCATCCAGATTTTCCATACCGTACTGCGTACCGGTGACAACAAAACCATCATCTTGCCCAACGGTAATCTGTCGAACGGCATTATCACCAACACCAATCGTCAGCCGACCCGCAAGGTCGTGTTTGATGTAGGCGTTGATTACGAAGCGGACTTGCAGAAAGCCCGTGAAGTGTTGCTGGAGTTGGCCAAGGATCCGCGTGTATTGATTGACCCGGCACCTCAGGCAGTCATTTCGACATTGGGTGACAGTTCTATCACTGTTTCTCTGCGTGTCTGGGTGAATACCGCGGATTATTGGGATGTGATGTTCATGTTCAACGAGCTGTCCCGTGATCGTCTGAGGGAGGCCGGCATCGATATTCCATTTCCACAACGGGTTATTCGCGTGGTTCAGGAGTCTGCTGCGCAGTGATTGGTTTTCGGGTCAATGCCTGACTATTCGGTCAGGCATGTTCTGCATGAACCTGATCGTTTAAACACACTGTTGTCACACCAACGAAAAAGGCCCATCCGAAGATGGGCCTTTTTTGATTACCGCGAACTAACTTTCTGCAATTACAGAATGTTGAGCGGGTAGTCGGTGATCAGGCGGAACTCAGAGATATCGCCTTCGCCTTCGTCAGCATTGGCGGTGTGCCATGCTTGACGGATGCGGAACGACAGATCTTTGGCTGGGCCGGATTGAACGACGTACTTGGCTTCCACGTTGGTTTCGTGGTGTTTGCCGTCTGCACCGTACAGACCGGTGTAGGTGCTGTTCGATGGAGTGTTGGTACCGTCGATGTTCCAACCATTCACGTAACGGACCATGAAGCTCAGGCCAGGTACGCCGTACTCGGCCATTTTCAGGTCGTAGCGGGCTTGTACCGACTTCTCGCCAGGGGCGTTGAAGTCAGAGTACTGGATGGAGTTGGCGAGGAAAATCGAGTCGCCACCACGGTTGTTGTCACCCACACCGATGTAGTCGAACGGGGTATCGCCGTTGACCTTCTGGAAGGCCAGGGTCAGGGTGTGTGCTTTCAGGAACGAGTAAGCAGCAGCCAGGGAGTAGGCGGTGTTGCTGATGTCGCCTGCTTTAGCGTTACCGGTATCCTTGGTGTTGTAGATGTTACCGTCGAAGTTGATCGAGTTATCGCCGCCCAGTGCGAGGGTGTAGTTCGCGTTGGCGTAGTACTGGTTCCAGACGTCTTCGAGCTTGGCACCGTAGAGCGATACGCTCAGGTCAGGGTTAATGCCGTACTTGCCACCGAAGTAGTCGATGGAGTTGGCTTGCACGCCAGCGTAGGTAGCCCACAGGCTGCCGTCACGGCCGTTGCTGTCCTGGCTGGTCGCCGAGTAGAAGTGACCGGCTTCGAGGTCGAGGTCTGTAACTTCGCTGCTCTGCAGTTGGATACCGCTGGCAGTTTGGTGAAGGATACGGGAACCGCCTACAGCGAACACCGGAGAGGTGCTTGGCTGCATGTCGCCGATTTTCAGCTCGGTCTTGGAGATGCGGAACTTGGCGGCAGCGCCGGCTTTGCCCTGGTTGTTGTTGACCTGGCCATCATCGTCCACGGACATGTTGCCCGAACCGGCATACTTGTCGGAACCGTCCAGCTTAATGGCCAGTTGGCCCCAGGCTTCAACGCCAACACCGATCAGACCTTGGGTGTAGCCCGAGCTGTACATGCCCTGGATGCCCTGGGTCCAGTCTTTGTCATCGACTGCGCCGTCTTTCTTGTTACGGTTGTAGTAGTAGTTGCGAACCAGCAAGTCGAGTTTGCTGTCTTCAACGAAACCTTTGGCTTCAGCCTGGTCACTTACGAAAGGGGCGGCCGTAGCCAATTGAGTACTGGCTGCTGCTGCAACTGCCAGTGCGATCATGCTCCACTTCATCACGCGCATCGTGATTTGCTCCTTTGGTTTTAGAAGAGTACTGCCGTCCCACCTGTTTTATTATCTGGGCGGCTCTTTCTTTTTGTGTCGGCGCAAACTTATATCACGCCGACAATGTTGGCGATACTTGCGTATCTAACCTTTCGCCTTCTTTACGACCCTGTCGCAAACAGCGTGCTAGATGTCGCAAATTTCCAGCTCCGACGCAACCGGGCTGACAACTTTAATGCTGTTTTCTGAACCTTGGCGTCGGTAAAAAGAGTCCTGGTGAAACGTTTGAATCTCCATCGGGCTACCTTGCCACTGTTTTTTTTGCCTCAAGACCTCCGCTTCCAGCGGGTGTCACTCAGGCGATATTGGGTATCAATGCAACAAGCGTGCACAAATACGGGTTTTGTAGCGGTTTTTTTCTCATTGGCCGTCTGACGCTGTAAAAACCTCATAAATCCGGGGGTTCAAGCACCTTTGGTTTGGGCTTGACGCCTTGCCTGACATCATGTTGTACCGTTCCGGTCGACTGCATGACAAGCAAAAATGTTACCGGTTCACCCCGTCAGTGAGTAAATGGCGGATGTCGAAGCATTCAGCGTAGACCCACTGTGCGGTTTTGGTGCAAAAAATTTTTGGCCTGATACTGAATTCATCCAGGTCGACCGCTTGTTCGAAGCGAACTCCTTGTTGTTAATCAGTCACTTCGGCGTTTTTTGCTGGTCTGTCGGTTCTGTAATGGTGCGCCACGACGAAAAGTGTCTCATCCGGGGGCGGGTTGTCAGCCTTTCGCTGGCGCTTATGGGCTCTGTGTAAGGTTCGCCGTGAAGCGTGCGCCGTTCGCAGGTATGCTGCCGTCCGGTCGCTTGGTGCGCCGTCCCATCAAGATGGGCGCTAAGCTGAAAAATGATGACCCGGCGGGAGTGCGCGCAGTGTTCGCTTTAGATCCACGACTTCAACAAGATACGTTACCGATCGGGGACTTTCCGCTCTGCCGGTTGCTGCTGTCCAACGACTCGAACTATCCCTGGTTCATCCTGGTACCTCGTCGTGAGGATATCAGCGAGATATTTCAGTTGGATGATGCAGACCAGCAGCAGCTTTGGAAGGAGACGACGACGCTTGCGCAACTGCTCAAGGACTCGTTCGATGCGGATAAATTGAATGTTGCGGCGCTGGGCAACGTTGTCAGTCAGTTGCATATGCATGTGATTGTGCGCAAACGCGAAGATGCCGCCTGGCCAGCGCCGGTTTGGGGGAAACATCCGGCAAAACCCTATGGTTCGGAGCAAATCGCCGCCATTCGCGAACGTTTGCGCCTGATTTTGACCGATGATTTTACGTTTCTGGAGGGCTGAACCATGAGCCTGGAAGAACGCGTTACCGATCTGGAAAGCCGCCTGGCGTTTCAGGATGACACCATCCAGGCATTGAATGATGTGCTGGTGGAGCAGCAGAGGGTGGTCGAGCGTCTGCAGCTGCAAATGGAAGCATTGCTCAAACGGCAGGAGGAAATGGTCGGCCAGTTCGGGTCATTCGAAGAGGAAGCGCCACCGCCGCACTATTAAGCAAGGCGCAAGCATAAAAAAACCGCGAACAGCTCGGGCTGTGCGCGGTTTTTTTTAGCCTTGAATCAGCGGCGCGGCAGTGCGGCGATCACATCTTCGGCTTGCAGGCCCTTGTCACGATTCATGACGGAGAACTCCACGCGCTGGCCTTCGACCAGGACACGGTGTCCTTCGCCGCGAATGGCCCGGAAGTGCACGAAAATATCGTCACCGGAGTCGCGGGAAATAAAGCCGAAGCCTTTGGAGGTGTTGAACCACTTGACGGTGCCGGTATCGCGGTTGCTCATGTCGTAGTTTGGCGAGGCAGCGACCGGTGATGACTTGTAGAAACTGATGGCCAGGTGCAGAAAAACAGCAACCACGGCGGCGATCAGGCTGAACAGAACGGCGGGTTGACCGGCGATGACAGGCATCGGTGCGATCAGCGTCAGGGTTTGCAGGACCACAGCCAGAACCAGCAGGGCGCTGACCAGGTTTTGCAGTTGATGGCGCGGGCCTTTGTTCCAGTAAGGGATGACAGGTGCAAGTGTGAGGTTGAGCAGGCCGAAAAAGGCCAGGTACAGAGCATCGGGTTGTTGCAGGTAAGGTAACGCCTCGGACTGCAGGCTAGGGATGAAGGACAGCAGCAAGGCCGCTGCGCCTATCAGTAGATGGACGATTTTCAACATTTTGATTAACTCACGTTAAGGCAGCTCACAAGGAAGAGCTGATGGCGCACGGTTCGCTTCAAGACAATAAAGAGGCGTTGGACACGTACCCGGTATCAGCCTATGCGCCGTACCCGGAAAAATTGGCACTGGCGACACGCCGTCTATTTAACAGCAAAGCTGCAGGCTACTCAAATCAGGGCGTCCGGCGGCTCTTTTTGGAGGGGTTTACCGCAGGTTGCCCGAAGTTCCGGGGCTGCGGTAAGGCGGCTGACTTGCTGTCCAGCGTATGCAGGGGCATGAAAAAAAACGGCGTGGATGCTTCGCGCTCTGCTGGAGCAGTAACACTCGCGTGCGCGGATGACGCCTTCAAGTGTTGTTCGCGCTCTTCTTTCCTACGCCATTCAATACTGTACTTCTGAAGGGGGAGTCACTTCGCTGCGTGGGAAATTGTCCTGAGTAGGACGTTATCCCGAATCTGCCAGCAGTTGTTGGCTTATCCTACGTCCAAGGTCATAAAGTCGTCTGGATATACCTCTGCACCTGCGTTTTTATAAGTCGACAGACAGTTGCTCTTAAAGAAACCAGGATGGCAAAGGAGTGTCAGCGTTATGGTTTATGACAGGCAGGAAGAGGGGCGATACGCTTCGCACAAGGATGTAAGGGTTGATCCATTCGTTCGTGAGTTCGATATGGGGTTGGCCCAGCCTTTGTCTCGCTCCGTACGATTGAATGGCTTCGCCACCTGTTTGCGGCTTGAGCAGGTTTATTGGGATATTTTGGGGGAAATGGCCCGGGTCAATTGTTGCTCGGTCAGTAGCCTGTTATCTCATGTGGACCGCGAAGTTCACTTGCGTCACGGCGGGGTAAGGAATTTCAGCGGATTGGTGCGGGTGGTCTGTGTCGTACACAGTCTCAAGGAAGGGGGGGGGCATCGTCACAGCCTAGTCTGATCGGCGAAAGTAGCAGAGTGTCGGGCTGTGCAGTCTTACGGCTGCACAGGCTGCGTTTAATGGATATAATCCCGCTCTTTGCCGCAAAACCCTGCGTATGCGGTAGCAATCTGATCGCCGAGACAACCCCCATGCCGATGTACGATTATCAATGTGCTTCCTGTGGTCATCAGTTGGAAGCCATTCAAAAGATCAGCGATGCACCGCTGGTCGACTGCCCTGCCTGTCAGGCGCCAGAGCTTAAAAAACTGCTGTCCATGCCGGGCTTCCGCCTCAGCGGCACGGGTTGGTACGAAACCGATTTCAAGACCGGTTCCAAGAAGAACCTGGCCGGCGGCGACAAAGCTGACTAAGGTCTGGAACCTGGGTTGAACCACACGCGTGAGCTCTTGCATCACCTGGCGACTTTTTTAAAGACGGGGCTGTTGCAGGATCTCCAACCGAATTTCGAATTACGAGAAGTGAAAACACGACCATGATGCGCAGCCATTATTGCGGCCAACTGAACGAAAGCCTGGACGGCCAGGAAATTACCCTTTGTGGATGGGTCCACCGTCGCCGTGACCACGGTGGGGTGATTTTCCTCGATATCCGTGATCGTGATGGTCTGGCCCAGGTCGTGTTCGATCCGGACCGCGCTGAAACCTTCGCCGCTGCCGATCGTGTGCGCAGCGAGTACGTCGTGAAGATCACCGGCAAGGTGCGCCTGCGTCCGGCCGGTGCGACCAACGCCAACATGGCGTCGGGCATGATCGAAGTCCTCGGCTATGAGCTGGAAGTACTGAACGAGTCGGAAACCCCGCCGTTCCCGCTGAACGAGTTCTCCGACGTCGGCGAAGAAACCCGCCTGCGCTATCGCTTCCTGGATCTGCGTCGTCCGGAAATGGCCGAGAAGCTGCGTCTGCGTTCGCGCATGACCACCAGCATCCGTCGCTACCTGGACGAGAACGGCTTCCTCGACGTAGAAACGCCGATCCTGACCCGTGCCACCCCTGAAGGTGCTCGCGACTACCTGGTGCCGAGCCGTACTCATGCCGGTTCGTTCTTCGCCTTGCCGCAATCGCCACAGCTGTTCAAGCAGCTGCTGATGGTGGCCGGCTTCGACCGTTACTACCAGATCGCCAAGTGCTTCCGTGACGAAGACCTGCGTGCCGACCGTCAGCCGGAATTCACCCAGATCGACATCGAGACCAGCTTCCTCGATGAAAAAGACATCATGGGCCTCACTGAAGGCATGATCCGCAACCTGTTCAAGGAAGTGCTGGATCTGGAATTCGGTGAGTTCCCGCACATGACCTTTGAAGAGGCCATGCGCCGTTACGGTTCCGACAAGCCGGACCTGCGTAACCCGCTGGAACTGGTTGACGTTGCCGATCAACTCAAGGAAGTCGATTTCAAGGTGTTCAGCGGCCCGGCCAACGACCCGAAATGCCGCATCGCCGCCCTGCGCGTTCCGGGCGGGGCAAGCATGCCGCGCAAGCAGATCGACGATTACACCAAGTTTGTCGGTATCTATGGTGCCAAGGGCCTGGCGTACATCAAGGTCAACGAGCGCGCCAAAGGCGTCGAAGGCCTGCAGTCGCCAATCGTGAAGAACATCCCTGAAGACAACCTCAACGTGATCCTCGATCGCGTGGGTGCGGTCGACGGCGATATCGTGTTCTTCGGCGCCGACAAGGCCAAGATCGTCAGCGAGGCCCTGGGCGCGCTGCGGATCAAGCTCGGCCACGACCTGGAGCTGCTGACCTGCAAGTGGGCACCGATGTGGGTCGTCGACTTCCCGATGTTCGAAGAGAACGACGACGGCAGCTTCAGCGCCTTGCACCACCCGTTCACCGCGCCGAAGTGCACCCCGCAAGAGCTCGAAGCCAACCCGGCTGGCGCTCTGTCCCGTGCCTACGACATGGTGTTGAACGGTACCGAGCTGGGTGGCGGTTCGATCCGTATCCACCGCAAGGAAATGCAACAATCGGTGTTCCGTCTGCTGGGTATCAATGAAGCCGAACAGGAAGAGAAATTCGGCTTCCTGCTCGACGCCCTGAAGTATGGCGCGCCGCCGCACGGTGGTCTGGCCTTCGGTCTGGACCGTCTGGTGATGCTGATGACCGGCGCCCAGTCGATCCGTGAAGTGATCGCCTTCCCGAAAACCCAGAGCGCGGCGGACGTCATGACTCAGGCACCGGGCCAGGTGGATGCCAAGGCATTGCGCGAACTGCACATTCGTCTGCGCGAAACGCCTAAGGCTGAGTAAGGTTGACCTGAAGGCGCATCTTCGGATGCGCCTTTTTTCTATCTATAAAGATTGAAAACGGGTCGGGATTTTTATTTGCCGGCTGGCGCATCATGGCGTGGCGGGCAATGTTTCAAAGAGAATTCGGAGCGAGTTATGGCAGGTCATTCCAAGTGGGCGAACATCAAGCACCGCAAAGAACGTCAGGATGCCAAGAGAGGCAAGATCTTCACCAAATGGATTCGCGAGCTGACCGTCGCTGCCCGTCAGGGTGGCGGTGATCCGGGCTCCAACCCGCGTCTGCGCCTGGCGCTGGACAAGGCCCTTGGTGCGAACATGAGTCGTGACATCATCGATCGTGCCATTGCCCGCGGCACCGGGGCTGCCGATACCGATGATGTGGTCGAATTGACCTACGAGGGCTACGGTCCTGGCGGCGTGGCGGTGATGGTCGAGTGCATGACCGACAACCGCAACCGTACGGCGGCTGCGGTTCGCCATGCCTTCAGCAAGTGCGGCGGCAATCTTGGTACCGATGGCTCGGTAGCGTACCTGTTCGAGCGCAAGGGGCAGATTTCCTTCGCTCAAGGTGTGGATGAAGACGCGTTGATGGAAGCGGCCATGGAGGCCGATGCCGATGACGTGGTGACCAACGAAGACGGTTCCATCGATGTGTTCACCTCGTTTGCCGGTTTCTATTCCGTGCGTAACGCACTGGAAGCGGCGGGTTTCAAAGGTGACGACGCGGAAATCGTCATGTTGCCAACCACCAGCGCCGAGCTCGATCTGGAAGGCGCCGAGAAAGTCCTCAAGCTGATCGACATGCTCGAAGACCTGGATGACGTGCAAAACGTCTATTCCAACGCGGAGATTCCGGAGTCGGTGGCCGCGCAGCTCGGTTAAAGGCGACTAAGATCCAGTGTGGGAGCGGGCTTGCTCGCGAATGCGGACTTGCAGGCAACGTCGTTGCTGAATACTAAGCCGTCTTCGCGAGCAAGCCCGCTCCCACATTTGTTTCATTGAATACAGTGCACTTCCTTAATCTGCAGGCGTTATGACTTTAATTCTTGGTATCGACCCCGGCTCACGCATCACCGGTTATGGCGTGGTTCGTGATACCGGCCGTGGCTGCGAATACGTGGCCTCCGGTTGTATCCGCACCGGTGCCGGCGAGTTGCATGAGCGCCTGCAGATTGTCTATCGCGGTGTGCGGGAGATCATTCAGACCTACGGTCCGGTCACCATGGGCATTGAAAAAGTGTTCATGGCCCGTAACGCCGACTCCGCCCTGAAACTGGGGCAGGCCCGTGGCGCCGCAATCGTGGCGGGGGCGGAAGAGAGTCTGGAAATCGCCGAGTACACGGCGACGCAGGTCAAGCAGGCAGTAGTCGGCACCGGTGCGGCCAACAAGGAGCAGGTGCAGATGATGGTCATGCATATGTTAAAGCTGACCAGCAAACCGCAAATCGATGCTTCGGACGCCCTGGCCATTGCCATCTGCCATGCTCATACCCGTTCCAGCCTGCTGCCCCATGGTTTGGGAGCAGCACGCAGTCGTGGCGGGCGCCTGCGTCTCTGATAGCATCAGCAATCATTTTTATGGGGTGGGGGCGTTTCGCCTGGGTTGTCGGCGGTACTCCCTCGCTCTATCAGTCGCTGGCCCAGAGCTGGCCAACGCTCAAGGATTTGTAATGTGATTGGACGTTTGCGCGGCACCCTGGCTGAGAAGCAGCCACCGCATCTGATTCTGGATGTAAACGGTCTGGGTTATGAGCTTGAAGTGCCCATGACGACTCTTTACCGCTTGCCGTCGGTCGGTGAGCCGCTGACCTTGCACACCCATTTGGTGGTGCGCGAAGACGCGCAGTTACTTTATGGTTTTGTCGGCAAGCGTGAGCGCGACTTTTTTCGTGAATTGATCCGCCTCAATGGCGTCGGGCCGAAGCTGGCGCTGGCCTTGATGTCAAGCCTGGAAGTCGACGAGCTGGTGCGTTGCGTGCAGTCCCAGGACACTTCGGCGCTGACCAAGGTCCCGGGCGTCGGCAAGAAAACCGCTGAGCGCTTGCTGGTGGAACTCAAGGATCGCTTCAAGGCCTGGGAAACCGTACCGGCCATGTTCGCCTTGGTGCCGAACCAGCCGGATGGGCCGGCCCCGGTGAACACTGCCGAAAATGACGCTGTCAGCGCCTTGATCTCCCTGGGCTACAAGCCGCAGGAAGCCAGCAAGGCGGTTTCTGCAATCAAGGATAAAGGTTTGAGCAGCGAAGACATGATCCGCCGTGCCTTGAAGGGAATGATCTAAGTGATTGAAGCTGATCGTCTGATCGCTGCCACGCACAGCCCGCGTGAGCGCGAAGAAGTCCAGGACCGGGCGATTCGCCCGCTCAGCCTGGCCGAGTACATTGGCCAGCCGACCGTTCGCGAGCAGATGGAATTGTTCATTCAGGCTGCCCGCGGTCGTAACGAATCCCTGGATCACACGCTGATCTTCGGGCCGCCGGGCCTGGGCAAGACCACCCTCGCCAACATCATCGCCCAGGAAATGGGCGTATCGATCAAAAGCACCTCGGGGCCGGTGCTGGAGCGACCCGGTGACCTGGCGGCGCTGTTGACCAACCTTGAGCCCCACGATGTGCTGTTTATCGACGAGATCCATCGCCTGTCGCCCATCGTTGAGGAAGTGCTGTACCCGGCCATGGAAGATTTCCAGCTCGACATCATGATCGGTGAGGGGCCGGCCGCACGTTCGATCAAGCTGGATCTGCCGCCGTTTACCCTGGTCGGCGCGACGACGCGGGCGGGGATGCTCACCAACCCGCTGCGCGACCGTTTCGGCATCGTCCAGCGCCTGGAGTTCTATAGCAACGCCGACCTGGCAACCATTGTCGGTCGTTCGGCGAACATCCTCGGTTTGCCGCTCGACCCGGAAGGTGCCTTCGAAATCGCCCGTCGCGCCCGTGGCACGCCACGAATCGCCAACCGACTGCTGCGTCGGGTGCGTGATTTCGCCGAAGTTCGTGCCAAGGGGCATATCACCAAGCCGATTGCCGACCTGGCGCTGAACCTGCTGGACGTCGACGAGCGTGGTTTCGATCACCAGGACCGGCGCCTGTTGCTGACCATGATCGAGAAATTCGACGGCGGGCCAGTCGGGGTCGACAGCCTGGCTGCTGCCATCAGCGAGGAGCGTCACACCATTGAAGACGTGCTGGAGCCTTATCTGATCCAGCAGGGCTACATCATGCGCACGCCACGGGGGCGGGTGGTGACGCGGCATGCCTACCTGCATTTCGGTTTAAACATCCCGTCACGATTGGGCGAAATGCCCGTGGTAGACGAGTTCCTCGATGCCAGTGACGATTAATTAACGTTGCGTGCTGATTTTTTCGGGCAATGTAGGGTCCCAGGACCGTACTTTCGCAAGAAAGCCGCAGAACAATGAAAAACAGTTGCCTGGCCGGATTGGCAACCTGAGGAGTAAGCACTAGAGTATGCGCGCGCAAAACGGGCTTGAGCCTTTCGCACATCGTTGTCGCGTTTATTACGAGGACACCGATGCGGGCGGCATCGTGTATTACGTCAATTACCTCAAGTTTATGGAACGGGCTCGAACCGAACGGCTACGAGATCTGGGCTTTGCCCAATCGCAGCTTGCCGGGGAGGACCTGTTGTTCGTCGTGCATTCCAGCGAAGCGCGCTACCACGCGCCGGCGCGACTGGATGACGAACTGCTGGTAAGCGCTGAAGTAATCGAATTGAACCGTGCCAGCCTGCGCTTTAAACAGCAGGTCAGGCGGGCGACGGATAATGTGCTGCTCTGCGAAGGGCAGTTTCTGGTGGCCTGTGTGCGCACTGAAAGTTTGAAACCCCGGGCCATTCCCGAAGCTCTACGAGCGGCCTTTGCCGACGTGAGCGGCGCGGGTACACACTCAAAGCAGGAGATAAAGCGTGGAAGCTAACGTCGTCGACCATTCCTCCATGTGGAGCCTGGTCAGCAATGCCAGTATCGTGGTGCAACTGGTAATGCTGATCCTGGTAGCCGCATCGGTGACCTCGTGGATCATGATCTTTCAGCGCAGCAACCTGCTGCGCGCCGGTCGACGTGCCCTGGAGAGCTTTGAAGAGCGCTTCTGGTCGGGAATCGACCTGTCCAAGCTCTACCGTCAGGCCGGCAGCAACCCGGACCCTGATTCGGGTGTCGAGCAAATCTTCCGTGCCGGTTTCAAGGAATTCTCCCGTCTGCGCCAGCAGTCAGGCGTTGACCCGGAGGCCGTCATGGAAGGTGTGGCCCGCGCCATGCGCGTTGCCATTTCCCGCGAAGAAGAGAAGCTCGAGCAGAGCCTGCCGTTCCTGGCCACTGTCGGCTCCGTCAGCCCGTACATCGGTCTGTTCGGTACCGTTTGGGGGATCATGAACTCCTTCCGTGGTCTGGCGACCGCCCAGCAAGCGACCCTGGCCACTGTGGCCCCGGGTATCGCCGAAGCACTGATCGCCACGGCCATCGGTCTGTTCGCTGCCATTCCAGCCGTTATCGCTTACAACCGTTTTGCTGCTCGCAGCGAAACCCTGCTGGGCCGCTACTACACCTTCGCCGACGAGTTCCAGGCGATCCTGCACCGCAAAGTGCACACCAGCGAAGAATAAGCAGGTAATTTCCAATGGCTTTAATCGCTCGAGCTCGCAAAAAGCGCAAGCCGGTCGCCGAGATGAACGTGGTGCCTTACATCGACGTGATGTTGGTGCTGCTGGTCATTTTCATGGTGACCGCGCCGATGCTCAATCAGGGCGTGAAAGTTGATCTGCCCAAGGTTTCCAGCGAAGCCTTGCCGCAGGACAACAACACCCAGGTCCTGACCATTTCCATCAAATCCGACAAGACTTATTACTGGAACCTCGGCAGCGAAGTCGACACAGACAAGCAGCAGGACCGGGCCATGACGTTGCCGCAGATGACTGACGCCGTGACCAAGATCATTCGCGTCGGCAATGAAAACGGCAAGCACACCCAAGTCTTCATTCGCGGTGACAAATCCGTCGATTACGGCTCCGTCATGGGCGCCATGGGCGGGTTGCAGAAAGCCGGGGTCGGTAATGTTGGCTTGATCACCGAGGCGCCCTGATGCAGCAACAGCGAGAGCCGTCCGCCTCGGAAAGCTACTTCTGGCCTAGTGTCTGGGCGATTGGCTTGCACGTGCTGGTGTTCGGCATGCTGTTCGTCAGTTTTGCCTTTACCCCGGAACTGCCGCCGGCCAAGCCGATTGTCCAGGCGACCTTGTACCAGCTGAAATCGAAAAGTCGGGCGACCACCCAGACCAATCAGAAGATTGCCGGTGAGGCGCAGAAATCTGCTGCGCGTCAGACCGAAGTCGAGCAGATGGAGCAGAAAAAGGTCGAGCAGGAAGCGGTGAAGGCGGCGGAACAAAAGAAAGAAGAGGCGGCTCAAAAGGCCGAGGAAGCCAAGAAGGCCGATGAGGCCAAGAAAGCGGACGAGGCGAAAAAGGCTGATGAAGCCAAGAAAGCCGACGACGCGAAGAAAGCCGCGGAAGCCAAGAAGGCAGAAGAGAAACAATTGGCTGATATAGCCAAGAAGAAAGCTGAAGAAGAAGCCAAGAAGGCTGCTGAAGAAGAGGCCAAGAAAGCGGCCGCTGAAGAAGCCAAGAAAAAGATCGTCGAAGACGCGAAGAAGAAAGCCGCGGAAGACGCCAAGAAGAAAGCCGAGGCTGAAGAGGCGAAGAAGAAAGTCGCCGAAGAAGCGAAGAAGAAAGCTGCTGCCGATGCTGCGAAGAAGAAATCGCAGGACGCGGCGCGTAAATCCGCCGAAGACAAAAAGGCCCAGGCCCTGGCAGATTTGCTTTCCGATACGCCGCAGCGTCAGCAGGCCTTGGCCGATGAGCAGGGTGACGAAGTCGCCGGCAGTTTCGATGATCTGATTCGTGCGCGTGCAGCGGAAGGCTGGGCTCGTCCACCTTCGGCGCGCAAAGGCATGACGGTCGTATTGCAAATCGGCATGTTGCCGGACGGTACGGTGACTTCGGTCAGCGTGTCCAAGTCCAGTGGCGACGGTCCGTTTGACGCATCGGCTGTTGCAGCGGTCAAGAATATTGGACGTTTGACAGAAATGCAGGGAATGAAGCCGAGTGATTTCGCTCCGTATCGTTCATTCAAGATGACATTCACACCTGAGGATCTAGCCTTGTGAGAAACCTTCTACGAGGAATGCTGGTCGCTATCTGCTGCATGGCAGGGATGGCGATGGCAGATGAGAAAAACATTCTGGTTACCAGCGGCAGCGATCGGGCGACTCCGATCGCCGTTGTGCCGTTCGGCTTCCAGGGCGGTAGCGTGCTGCCGGACGACATGGCGGAAATCATCGGTAACGATCTGCGCAACTCGGGTTACTACTCGCCGCTTCCAAAGCAGAACATGATCAGCCAGCCGAGCCAGGCCAGCGAAATCATCTTCCGTGACTTCAAGGCGCTGGGTGCCCAGTACGTCATGGTCGGCAGCATTGTTCCGGCGGGCGGTCGCCTGCAGGTGCAATACGCACTGTTCAACGTGGCCACCGAGCAGCAAGTGCTGACCGGCAGCGTGTCGGGCGGCGTCGATCAGTTGCGCGACATGGCGCACTACATCTCTGACCAGTCGTTCGAAAAACTCACAGGCATCAAGGGTGCCTTCTCGACTCGTCTGCTGTATGTAACGGCTGAGCGTTTCTCCGAGAACAACACCCGCTACACCCTGCAACGTTCGGACTACGACGGTGCTCGCGCCGTGACTCTGCTGCAATCGCGCGAGCCGATCCTGTCGCCGCGTTTCGCACCGGATGGCAAGCGCATCGCTTATGTCTCCTTCGAGCAGAAGCGTCCGCGTATTTTCATGCAGAACATCGACACCGGCCGCCGTGAGCAGATCACCAACTTCGAAGGCCTGAACGGTGCGCCAGCCTGGTCGCCGGATGGCAATCGCCTGGCGTTCGTGCTGTCGAAAGACGGCAACCCGGACATCTACGTGATGAACCTGGGCTCGCGTCAGATCACCCGCGTCACCAGCGGTCCTGGCATCAACACCGAGCCGTTCTGGGGCAAGGATGGATCGACCATCTACTTCACTTCCGACCGTGGTGGCAAACCGCAGATCTACAAGACCAGCGTGGGTGGTGGCGGTGCCGAGCGTGTGACTTTCGTCGGTAACTACAACGCCAACCCTAAACTGTCGGCTGATGAAAAGACGCTTGTCATGATTCACCGTCAGGATGGTTTCACCAATTTCAAAGTGGCGGCCCAGGATTTGCAACGCGGTAGTGTAAAAATCCTCACTGATAGCACTCTGGACGAGTCGCCCACTGTTGCGCCCAACGGCACCATGGTAATCTACGCCACCCGCCAGCAGGGCCGGGGAGTCTTGATGCTCGTGTCCATCAATGGACGCGTGAGGCTCCCGCTTCCTACCGCACAAGGCGAAGTCAGAGAACCTTCCTGGTCCCCTTACCTGAACTGACGCGGCGCTATACGTTTTACTTAACACACTGGGGTTCATTAGGAGTTTCACGATGGAAATGCTGAAGTTTGGTAAATTTGCTGCGCTGGCTCTCGCCATGGCTGTAGCTGTAGGTTGCTCGTCCAAAGGCGGCGACAATGCCGGTGAAGGCGCGGTAGATCCAAACGCTGGTTACGGCGCAAACACTGGTGCAGTTGACGGCTCCCTGAGCGAAGAAGCTGCACTGCGCGCTATCACCACTTTCTACTTCGAATACGACAGTTCGGACCTGAAGCCAGAAGCCATGCGCGCTCTGGACGTTCACGCCAAAGACCTGAAAGCAAACGGCGCTCGCGTTGTTCTGGAAGGCAACACCGACGAACGTGGTACTCGTGAGTACAACATGGCACTGGGCGAGCGTCGTGCGAAAGCCGTTCAGCGCTACCTGGTACTGCAAGGTGTTTCCCCAGCTCAGCTGGAACTGGTTTCCTACGGCGAAGAGCGTCCAGTTGCTACCGGCAACGACGAGCAGTCCTGGGCTCAAAACCGTCGCGTCGAACTGCGTAAGTAATTTGTCATGCGAACGTGCCGTCGTGCTGTAACTGTTCTGGCTCTCAGCCTTGCACCGCTTGCGGTGTGGGCTGCGGTTCCTGTGGTCGATGACAACTCCGGTTATAACAATAGCGGGAGCAGTTATCCGCCTGCAGGTTACGGTACGAACGGCGCCTATGCCGGGGGAGGGGTTTCGGCCCCTGTCTCGGCACAGGGCGAGCTGTTCAACCAACTGCAATCAATGCAGCAACAGATCGAGCGCCAGCAAGGTGCGATTGAAGTTCTGCAAAATGATGTAGCGCGCATGAAGCAGGAAAACCTGGAGCGATACCAGGATCTTGATCGGCGCATAGGAACCGGCGTTGCACCAGCCGCGACTCCTGAAAATTCTTCCGCCGGTGGTGATTTGAATGCCCCCGGTGCAGCAGCAGGGGCGGCAGCAGGCGCGGCCGCCGCTCAAGCGCCTGCCGCAGGTAGCGAGCCGGCAGATCCGGCGAAGGAAAAGCTCTATTACGATGCTGCCTTCGACCTGATCAAGGCCAAGGACTTCGACAAGGCCAGCCAGGCTTTCTCGGCTTTCCTGCGCAAGTACCCGAACAGCCAGTACGCGGGCAACGCGCAATACTGGCTGGGCGAAGTGAACCTGGCCAAAGGTGATCTGCAAGGTGCAGGTCAGGCGTTTGCCAAGGTTTCGCAGCTGTATCCCAAGCACGCCAAAGTGCCTGATTCGCTGTACAAGCTCGCTGATGTAGAGCGTCGTCTCGGTCATACCGACCGGGTCAAAGGCATTCTGCAGCAGGTTGTGTCCCAATATCCGGGGACATCCGCCGCTCAGTTGGCCCAACGTGATCTGCAGAAAATGTAAGACGGCTTGAGCCGTTTCAAAGAAACCCGCGCTTGTCGCGGGTTTTTTCGTTAGAATTCACCCCCTTTTTCTGAAACACGCTTTTTGGGACTTACGCATTGCCGGGGTTCCTTGAAGTGCCTGACGGAGGCGGACAGCCTGTTTAGCTGTTACGCCCGTGGCGACTATGCAAGACACATTGAGAATCACCGAAGTTTTCTACTCGTTGCAGGGTGAAACTCGGACTGCCGGCCTGCCTACTGTTTTTGTGCGTCTGACCGGTTGCCCGTTGCGTTGCCAATACTGCGACAGCGCCTACGCGTTCACCGGCGGAACCATTCGTACGCTCGACGACATCCTCGAGCAGGTCGCCGGTTTCCGCCCGCGTTACGTCTGTGTCACGGGCGGCGAGCCCCTGGCGCAACCCAACGCCATTCCCTTGCTCAAGCGCTTGTGTGATGCCGGTTACGAAGTGTCACTGGAAACCAGTGGCTCTATCGATATATCGGCGGTAGATTCCCGGGTCAGTCGCGTTGTCGACCTGAAAACCCCTGGTTCGAAGGAAGCACACCGCAATCGCTACGAAAACATTGAGCTGCTCACGCCCAACGACCAGGTGAAGTTTGTCATCTGCTCGCGGGAGGACTATGACTGGTCCGTGTCCAAACTGATCCAGTACGGTCTGGACCAGCGTGCCGGTGAAGTCCTGTTCTCGCCAAGTCACCATGATCTCAATGCCCGGGACCTGGCGGACTGGATAGTGGCGGACAACCTGCCTGTGCGTTTGCAATTGCAGCTGCATAAATATCTTTGGAATGACGAGCCGGGGCGCTGAAATGACTGAACAACTCAATACTGCTGAAAAACGTGCGGTCATCCTGCTGTCCGGTGGCCTGGACTCGGCGACGGTCGTGGCGATGGCTCGCGCCGAAGGCTACAGCTGCTACACCATGAGCTTTGACTACGGTCAGCGCTCTCACGCCGAACTGCATGCCGCGGAACGCGTCGCCCGGGACCTGGGTGTGGTCGAACACAAGGTGATTGGCCTCAACCTGAACGGCATGGGCGGCTCGGCGCTAACCGACAGCAGCATCGATATTCCGGAAGAGTTGGGTGAGGGCATTCCGGTGACTTACGTGCCTGCGCGCAACACGGTGTTCCTGTCCCTCGCACTGGGCTGGGCTGAAGTGCTCGGCGCACGAGACATCTTCATCGGCGTGAATGCAGTGGATTACTCCGGTTACCCGGACTGCCGTCCCGAGTTCATTGAGTCTTTCGAGCGCATGGCCAATCTGGCCACCAAGGCCGGCGTGGAAGGTAATGGTTTCCGCATTCAGGCACCGCTGCAAAACCTCAGCAAGGCGCAGATCGTCCAGGCGGGCGTGAAGCTTGGCGTGGATTATGGTCTGACCGTTTCCTGTTACCAGGCCGACGATAACGGTCGTGCATGCGGCAAGTGCGACAGCTGCCGACTGCGTGCAGAAGGCTTTGCGGCGGCCGGAATCAGCGACCCAACACCTTATTTTTGATTTTTTTCAAAATAGGTGTTGAATAGTCCTTAAAAATCAGTATTATACGCGCCACCACACAGCGGGTCGTTAGCTCAGTTGGTAGAGCAGTTGGCTTTTAACCAATTGGTCGTAGGTTCGAATCCCACACGACCCACCATTTTTGGCGGTTTAGAAAATCCGGAAGGCCCACGAAAGTGAGGATTTCCGGGTTTTTTTTTGCCCGCGATTCAAGTCCGCCTTGCTCCAGGCTGCTGCGCATGACGCAGGTCAGAATCACCTTTTGCATCCGTCGGATATTCTGTAGCCTTGCGCAGCTTCAACGCTGTCCGTGCCTGATGAATACTCACTTTCCCGGCGGTACCCTGAAAGGTACGGAGCCGGGTGTATACTCGACTTTCGCGCGAAAGCGCCTGCAGGTCTTGCGAACATGACGCAAATTTCCGAACGCCTTCTGGTTCAAGCCCACCTCGACGCCAAACAGCCCAAGCCGCTGACCGCCGATGAAGAGGCTTATTACCGTGCTGCCATCGCTGCCGAGCTCAAGGCTCAGGACGCGGTGCTGGTGGCCCACTTCTATTGTGATCCTGTCATTCAGGCGCTCGCCGAAGAGACGGGCGGCTGTGTCTCCGATTCGCTGGAGATGGCCCGTTTCGGCAATGCCCATCCGGCCAAGACCGTGGTCGTCGCCGGCGTGAAGTTCATGGGTGAGACTGCCAAGATCCTCAACCCGGAAAAACGCGTGCTGATGCCGACGCTCGAAGCGACCTGTTCGCTCGACCTGGGTTGCCCGGTGGACGAGTTTTCCGCGTTCTGCGACCAACACCCGGAGCGCACGGTGGTGGTGTATGCCAACACTTCCGCTGCGGTAAAAGCCCGAGCGGATTGGGTGGTGACTTCAAGCTGTGCGCTGGAAATCGTCGAAAGCCTGATGGACAACGGCGAGACCATCATCTGGGGCCCGGACAAGCACCTGGGCACCTACATTCAGCGCCAGACCGGTGCCGACATGCTGTTGTGGGACGGTGCCTGCATCGTTCACGAAGAGTTCAAGTCCAAACAGCTTGAAGACATGAAGGCGCTGTACCCGGATGCGGCGATTCTGGTGCACCCGGAGTCGCCGACCTCGGTGATTGAATTGGCCGATGCCGTTGGTTCCACCAGTCAGTTGATCGCGGCGGCACAGAACCTGCCAAACAAAACGCTGATCGTGGCGACAGACCGTGGCATCTTCTACAAGATGCAGCAGCTGTGCCCGGACAAGGTCTTTATCGAGGCCCCGACGGCGGGTAACGGCGCGGCGTGCCGTAGTTGTGCGCATTGCCCGTGGATGGCCATGAACACGCTTGAGCGGACGCTGAAAGCGTTGAAGGAAGGGGCAAACGAGATCTTTGTCGACCCGGCGCTGATCCCGCAGGCGATTCGCCCGCTCAAGCGTATGCTTGATTTCACCCAGGCGGCGCGGATGAAGCTGGCCGGGAACGCCTGAGGTTTATCAGGCAGGTCGCAAAAATTGTGGGAGCGGGCTTGCTCGCGAAGGCGTAGTGTCAGGCAACATTGATATCGGCTGACACACCGCTTTCGCGAGCAAGCCCGCTCCCACAGTGGTTTCTGCGTCGGGAAATTATTTGGTCTTCTTTGGAATCCGCACGAGCCGGGTATTGGAATACATGTCGTGCCAACTGCGTTTCTGCTTGTCGAACAATGACCAGAGGAAGCCCAGGCCAACACACAGCAGCGAAGCGATCGATACCACAAAACGCAGCAGCGCCTGCCACAGGCTGATGGATGAGCCGTCGGCGTTCTGTACCCGGATGCACCAGACTTGCATGCCCAGGGTCTGACCAGACCATGTCCAGAACTTGGCAAAAAAGCCGAACAGTACGAACAACAGCACCGTCGATAGAAGGGGATCACCGTCCAGCGCGCCGGCTTCGGTCAGGGTGCGCATCCTTTCTTCACCGATGATCGCCATCTGGATCATCTTGTAGATGCCGCTGGTGACGATCAGCAGGGCGGTGCACAGCAGGAAGTCATAGAACATGGCTGCCAGACGACGACCCAGACCAGCGGCAGGAAAGTCGCCCTGGGGAGTAAGCAGGTGTTTCGACATGGCAGGCTCTCGGCGAAAAAAGAAGCCATTTTACGGATTTGCGCGCACAAAAAAGCCCCTGATGTCAGCATCAGGGGCTTTTTCGTAACAGAAGATTAGGCTTCTGCTTGTACTTCGTCAGCCTGCATGCCTTTCTGGCCCTGCACGGCGATGAAAGTCACTTTCTGGCCTTCTTTCAGGCTCTTGAAGCCGTTGCCCTGGATGGCACGGAAATGTACGAACAGATCCGGACCGCTTTCAGGAGTGATAAAACCAAAACCTTTCTCGTCGTTAAACCACTTGACGGTACCGCTCTGACGTTGGGACATTTCTTATTTCCTTTGACGCAAAAAATTGATGACAGTCTCCTTCTCGTGAAAGAGTACTGGGGCTGGTTGCAGGAGAGTAAGAAGACGTCGAACGGGATGTAGCTAACTTGTAGGCTACTGCCCAGGTCACGATTCCAAGCGACCCATGCAAACACAGTGAACAAACTCTACGCCAACTACGGGAGAAAAAACAAGCCCTGTGAAGGCCCCGTATTTCCTCAGGTTGATGGCAAAGTAAGTCCACTCGTAGTGCCTTATACGTTAACGTTGTTCAATCGTTTTCGAACGTTATAAGCAAAGTTCATAATCGAAGCTTAGAGTCAAACAATGCACTACTTTATGGCGGTTGCGTTACACATTAGTGCACTGTAAACGCAACCGCGTTACTTATAGAAACATTCAATCAGCCGCGATAGTAGCGTTGTGGAACAAATGGCATTTTGCTTACAAGCAAAGGCACCTTTTTCCCACGAACAATCGCCCAAACGGGTGTGCCCAGTGCGATGTAAGCGCTGTCGACATAACCCATGGCCAGCGGCCCGCCCAAGGTCGGGCCGAAACCGCCGCTGCAGACGCTACCGATGATGTCGCCGGCTTCGTTGACGATCTCGGCACCTTCGCGCACGGGGGTACGTTCCTGCGGCAGCAGGCCTACGCGTTTACGCTTTACGCCTGCCTGTTGCTGAGCGAATACGGTTTCGGCGCCGGGGAAGCCGCCGGCTCGTGCGCCATCGGCGCGACGTGGCTTGGAGATCGCCCACAGCAGGCTCGCTTCGATCGGGGTGGTGTCGGTGTTCATGTCATGGCCGTACAGGCACAAGCCCGCCTCAAGGCGCAGGGAGTCGCGGGCGCCAAGGCCGATGGCGGCCACTTCCGGTTCGGCCAACAGGGCGCGAGCCAGGGCTTCGGCGTTGGCGGCCGGCACGGAGATTTCGAAGCCGTCTTCACCGGTGTATCCCGAACGGCTGACAAAGCAGTCCACGCCCAGCAGTTTCACTCGAGCGAACTGCATAAAGGTCATCTTGGCCACTTCAGGTGCCAGACGTGCCAGCACAGTGACCGCCGCCGGACCTTGCAGGGCGAGCAGGGCGCGTTCTTCGAACAATGGCTCGATCGTGCACTGATTGCCGATGTGCTTTTGCAGGTGTGCCAGGTCCTGATTCTTACAGGCGGCGTTGACCACCAGGAACAGTTCGTCGTTGCCAAGGTTGGCCACCATCAAATCATCGAGGATGCCGCCCGTCGCATTGGTGAACATCGCGTAGCGCTGCATGCCCACCGGCAGGTCGATGATGTCCACCGGCACCAGGGTTTCCAGGGCCTCGGCCGCGTTGGCACCGGTCAGGCGGATCTGGCCCATGTGCGAGACATCGAACAGCCCGGCCTGGTCGCGGGTGTGCTGGTGTTCTTTCATCACGCCCAGCGGGTATTGCACCGGCATGTCGTAGCCGGCGAACGGCACCATGCGGGCGCCGAGTTCGATGTGCAGTGCGTGCAACGGGGTTTTCAACAGTTGTTCGGTGGACATATTCAGCTCCTGAAGAAGGGTGCAGATGAGTGCACATCAGCACTCGATAATGTTGACCGCCAAACCGCCACGGGCGGTTTCCTTGTATTTGCTTTTCATGTCGGCGCCGGTCTGGCGCATGGTGCGGATAACCTTGTCGAGGGAGACGAAGTGTTGCCCGTCGCCGCGCAGGGCCATGCGTACGGCATTGATGGCCTTGACCGAACCCATGGCATTGCGCTCGATGCAAGGCACTTGCACCAGCCCGCCAATCGGGTCGCAGGTCAGCCCGAGGTTGTGTTCCATGCCGATTTCCGCGGCGTTCTCCACTTGTTGCACGGTGCCGCCAAGGACTTCGCACAAGGCACCGGCAGCCATCGAGCAAGCGACGCCGACTTCGCCCTGACAACCGACTTCGGCGCCGGAGATCGAGGCGTTTTCCTTGTACAGAATGCCGATGGCCGCCGCAGTGAGCAGAAAACGCACCACGCCGTCATCATTCGCGCCGGGAATAAACCGCATGTAGTAATGCAGCACCGCCGGAATGATCCCGGCCGCACCATTGGTGGGCGCCGTGACCACGCGCCCGCCGTTGGCGTTTTCTTCGTTGACGGCCAGGGCGTACAGGTTGACCCAGTCCAGCACCGACAGCGGGTCGCGCAATGACGATTCCGGGTTCTTGCACAATTGCCGATGCAGCGCCGCGGCCCGGCGCTTGACCTTCAGCCCGCCGGGCAGGATGCCTTCATTGCGGCATCCGGCGGCGACGCAGTCCTGCATCACTTGCCAGATTTTCAGCAGGCCGGCGCGGGTTTCCGCTTCCGGACGCCAGGCGCTTTCGTTGGTCAGCATCACCTGGCTGATGGACAGCCCGTATTTGACGCAATGACCGAGAAGATCCTTGGCACTCTTGAACGGAAAGGTCAGGGGCGTGGCGTCTTCGACGATGCGGTCGGCGCCGGCGGCGTCCTCATCGACCACAAAACCGCCGCCGACCGAGTAATACTCGCGGCTGCGGATCTGCAGGCCCGCGGCGTCGAAGGCGCGAAAAATCATGCCGTTGGGGTGATAGGGCAACGGTTTGCGAATCATCGCCAGGTGTTCTTTCTCATTGAACGCAATGCTGTGTTCGCCGAGCAGGTTCAAGCGACCGTTGCCGCGAATTTCTTGCAGACGCGCAGCGACGGTTTCGGTGTCCACGGTGTCCGGGTGTTCGCCCTCCAGGCCGAGCAGCACAGCCTTGTCACTGCCGTGGCCCTTGCCGGTCGCGCCGAGCGAGCCGTACAGCTCGACCTTGACGCAGGTGGTGGCCGTCAGCAGCCCTTCACGGCGCAGGCCTTCGACGAAACGTGCAGCGGCGCGCATCGGACCGACGGTGTGGGAGCTGGAGGGGCCGATGCCAATCTTGAACAGGTCGAACACGCTTAACGACATGGTGGTTCTCCGGTTTCTTGTTATAGGGATAGGCGCAAACAGGGGGGGGCTTGGCGCAGATCCCTGTGGGAGCGGGCTTGCTCGCGAAGGCGGCGTAACAGGCAGCACATTTGGCGGCTGACGCACCGCCTTCGCGAGCAAGCCCGCTCCCACAAGGGGATATGCGGTGTTCTTGAGAGGGGCGAGTAAACCCGCCCCCATATTGGTTTAAGCGTAGCTTTCGATCGACGGGCAGGCGCAGACCAGGTTGCGGTCGCCAAACACGTTGTCGACGCGACCGACCGGCGGCCAGTATTTGCCTTCGATCAGCGACGCAACCGGGTAAACCGCCTGCTCACGGCTGTACGGGTGCGACCACTCGCCGACCAGTTCCCTGGCGGTGTGCGGAGCGTTTTTCAGCGGGTTGTCGTCCTTGTCCAGGGTGCCGTTTTCCACTGCGCGGATTTCTTCGCGAATGCGGATCATGGCGTCGCAGAAGCGGTCCAGTTCTTCCTTGGATTCGCTTTCGGTCGGCTCGATCATCAGCGTGCCGGCTACCGGGAACGACATGGTCGGCGCGTGGAAACCGAAGTCGATCAGGCGCTTGGCGACGTCATCGACGCTGATGCCGCTGCTGTCTTTCAGCGGACGCAGGTCGAGGATGCACTCGTGCGCCACCAGGCCGTTGCTGCCGGTGTACAGCACTGGATAGTGCTCTTCGAGGCGACGGGAGATGTAGTTGGCGTTGAGGATCGCCAGCTGCGAAGCACGCTTGAGACCCGCGCCACCCATCATACGAATGTACATCCAGGTGATTGGCAGGATGCTCGCGCTGCCGAACGGTGCCGCGCAAACGGCGCCTTCCTTGCGCTCCATCTGGGCGTGGCCTGGCAGGAATGGCGCGAGGTGCGATTTCACGCCGATCGGGCCGACACCCGGGCCGCCACCGCCGTGCGGGATGCAGAAGGTCTTGTGCAGGTTCAGGTGCGAAACATCGCCGCCGAACTTGCCCGGGGCACAGAGGCCGACCATGGCGTTCATGTTGGCGCCGTCGATGTACACCTGGCCGCCGTTGTCATGAACGATGCCGCAGATTTCGCGGATGCCTTCTTCGAACACGCCGTGGGTGGACGGGTAGGTGATCATCAGCGCGGCGAGGTGTTCGCGGTGCTCGATCGCCTTGGCGCGCAGGTCTTCGATGTCGACGTTGCCACGGGCATCGCACGCGGTCACGACCACACGCATACCGGCCATCTGAGCGGTGGCCGGGTTGGTGCCGTGGGCCGACGACGGGATCAGGCAGATGTCGCGACGGTCTTCGCCACGGCTCTGGTGGTAGGCACGAATCGCCAAGAGACCTGCGTATTCACCCTGGGAACCGGCGTTCGGTTGCAGCGAAACCGAATCGTAGCCGGTCGCAGCGCACAGCATGGCTTCCAGTTCGTCGGTCAATTGCTGATAACCGGCGCTTTGCTCGGTCGGAGCGAACGGGTGCAGGGCGCCGAACTCGGCCCAGGTCACCGGGATCATTTCGCTGGCGGCGTTGAGCTTCATGGTGCACGAACCCAGCGGGATCATGGTGCGATCCAGCGCCAGGTCTTTGTCCGCCAGTTTGCGCAGGTAACGCATCAGCTCGGTTTCCGAGTGATAACGGTTGAACACCGGGTGGCTGAGGATCGGCGACTGGCGCACCAGCGCGGCCGGGATGGTGCTCTGCACCGAGGCGGCGAGGGCGGCGAAGTCTGGCAGGGCCTTGCCATCGGACAGCAGGCTCCACAGGGTTTCAACGTCGGCCTGAGTGGTGGTTTCGTCCAGGGACAGGCCCAGGCGCTCGCCATCGACCACGCGCAGGTTGATGCGCTGGGCGTGTGCCTTGTCGTGCAAGGCGGCGGTTTGAGCGCCGGTCTTCACGGTCAGGGTGTCGAAGAAGCTCGCTTGCTCGACGTTCAGACCCAATGCGCTCAAGCCTTTGGCCAGGATTGCGGTCAGGTGATGCACGCGATTGGCGATCTGTGTCAGGCCTTTTGGACCGTGGTACACGGCGTACATGCTGGCGATGTTGGCCAGCAGCACTTGCGCGGTGCAGATGTTCGATGTGGCTTTCTCGCGACGGATGTGTTGTTCGCGGGTCTGCATGGCCAAACGCAGGGCCGGGTTGCCGAAACGGTCTACGGAAACACCGACCAGACGGCCCGGCATGTCACGCTTGAACGCATCCTTGGTGGAGAAATACGCCGCGTGCGGACCACCGAAGCCCAGCGGCACGCCGAAGCGCTGTGCGCTACCGATGGCTACGTCGGCACCGAACTCGCCCGGTGCGCTCAGCACGGTCAGGGCCAGCAGGTCGGCAGCCACGGCGACGAGGGCGTTGGCGGCGTGGAAGCGTTCGGTCAGCTCGCGGTAGTCGAACACGTCACCGTTGCTCGCCGGGTATTGCAGCAGGGCGCCGAAGAACGGCGTCACGTCGCTCAGTTCGCGCTCGTCGCCAACCACCACGTCGATGCCCAAAGGCTCGGCACGGGTGCGCAGTACGTCGAGGGTCTGCGGGTGGCAATGCACGGAGGCGAAGAATTGGTGACTGCCCTTGTTCTTGCTCAGGCGTTTGCAGAAGGTCATGGCTTCGGCAGCGGCAGTGGCTTCGTCGAGCAGCGAGGCGTTGGCGATCGGCAGGCCGGTGAGGTCGCTGATCAGGGTCTGGAAGTTCAGCAGCGCTTCGAGACGGCCCTGGGAGATTTCTGGCTGATATGGGGTGTAGGCGGTGTACCAGGCCGGGTTTTCCAGCAGATTGCGCAGGATCGGCGACGGCGTGTGGGTGCCGTAGTAGCCCTGGCCGATGTAGGTCTTGAACAGCTGGTTTTTGCTCGCGATGGACTTGATCAAGGCCAGGGCATCGGCTTCGCTCAAGCCGTCTTCCAGGCCGAGGACGCTGGTGCCCTTGATGCTGTCGGGAATCACACTGGCGCTCAGGGCTTCCAGGGAGTCGAAACCGAGGCTGTTGAGCATGGCTTGCTCGTCGCCGGCACGCGGGCCGATGTGACGGGCGATGAATTCGTTGGCGGTGCTTATGTTTACAACGGCAGGATTGATTTGAGTCATGTCATCGCTCCTCAGGCTTCGGCTTGCGCTTTGATCAGGCGGTCGTAGGCGTCCTGGTCCAGCAGTTGGCCGACAGCGGCGGCGTCGCTTGGTTTGAAACGGAAGAACCAGCCTTCGCCCAGCGGATCTTCGTTGACCAGTTCAGGGCTGCTGTCCAGCGCCGGGTTCACTTCCAGCACTTCGCCGTCCAGCGGCATGTACACGCCGCTTGCAGCCTTTACCGATTCCACGGTGGCGGCTTCGGCGCCTTTGTCGTAGGACTGCAGCTCAGGCAGTTGAACGAACACCACGTCGCCCAGGGCGTCCTGTGCGAAAGCGGTGATGCCAACCGTGACGCTGCCGTCAGCTTCGGTGCGCAGCCATTCGTGATCTTCAGTAAAACGCAACTCGCTCATGGAAACTCCTAAGGGGCCAGACTCGTCTGGTGGACGCGATTGAATGCTTGGGCGATGCCCTGGTGATGGAGAACTACAAAGCAAGAACGCGGCCAATGTTGCTTTTATTGTTATTGATCAATGATTTAGGTGATTTCTACAAACACTGGAACTCAGCCGCTGTAGCGAAATCGATACGGTATATGTCAAGGATAAAAGCCAAGGTGGATCAAAGCCTTGCACAGCCGTGACCGGAGAGGGGTGTAGCGATATCGTTCCGCTGTAGCGCTTTCAGTACAGGTGGAGGTCGTTTTTGGCGTGATTTCATGTCGAACACAAAAAACTGTGGGAGCGAGCTTGCTCGCGATGAGGGCGTGTCAGTCGACATTTTTGTTGAATGTGACTCCGCAATCGCGAGCAAGCTCGCTCCCACAGTTGTTCTGTGTCAGGCCTCAGGCCTTGCCGGGTATGCCGTACTTGCGCAACCGATGGGCAATCGCGGTGTGGGAGGTTTGCAGGCGGGTCGCGAGTTGCCGGGTCGACGGGTAGCTGGTGTAGAGTTTTTCCAGCAGGGTTTTCTCGAATTCGTCCATGGCCTGTTCCAGGCTGTCGACGTCATGGTCGCTCTGGCGCGCCACCGAGGTGCCGGCGATGTCGAGGTCGCCAATGTCCACCAGGCTGCTTTCGCAAATCGCCGCGGCACGGAAGATCACGTTCTGCAATTGCCGCACGTTACCCGGCCAGCGGTTGCCCAGCAGCGCCGGGTAAGTGCCCGGCGCCAGGCGACAGATCGGTCGCTGGATCTGCGCGCAGGCCTGCTGCATGAAGTAGCGGGCCAACAGCAGAATGTCCTGGCCGCGCTCGCGCAGGGGCGGGACTTCGACGTTGAGGACGTTGAGGCGATAGAACAGGTCTTCGCGGAACAGGCCTTCGCTGACCATTTTTTCCAGGTCGCGGTGGGTCGCGCTGAGGATCCGTACGTTGACCTTGACCTCACGGTCACCGCCGACCCGGCGAAAACTGCCGTCGTTGAGGAAGCGCAGCAGCTTGGCCTGCAGGTACGGCGACATCTCGCCGATTTCATCGAGAAACACCGTGCCCTGGTTGGCCAGTTCCATCAACCCCGGTTTGCCGCCGCGTTGTGCACCGGTGAAGGCGCCGGGGGCGTAGCCGAACAGTTCGCTTTCGGCGAGATTCTCCGGTAATGCCGCGCAGTTCAGCGCCAGAAAGGGTGAACTGTGCCGGGCGCTGATGGCGTGGCAGGCACGGGCCACCAGTTCCTTGCCGGTGCCGGTTTCACCCTGGATCAACAGCGGTGCATCGAGGGCCGCCACCCGCTGGGCGCGCGCCTTGAGGGTGCGGATCACCGGGGACTCGCCGAGCAGTGCATCGAAACCTTCGGCGTGATCATGATGCAGTGCGGAGAGGCGTTCGCCGATGCGGTTCGGTTGATACAGGGTCAGCAGGGCGCCGGCGTCGGTGATCGGCGTGGCGTCGAGCAACAAGGTCTGGCCGTTGACGGTGATTTCCCGCAGCGGCAGGCGAAAGCCATGTTCGAGCAAGGCGTCGAGCAAGGCCGGGTCGGCAAACAGGTCGGCCACGCTTTCACCGGCCGGTTCGCGGCCGTACAGGGCGATCAATGCCGGGTTGGCCAGCAGCACCTTGCCGTCGCTGTCCAGCGCCAGCACCGGGTCGGTCATGGCGGCAAGCAACGCGTCGAGCTGCAAGTGCCGGCGCTGGCCGGGCAGGATGTCGACCACTGTCACCGCTTGCACGCCACGCACACTGAACAGGGCATCGCGCAGTTCCTCGAGGACTTGCGGGCTCAGGGTCGGGGCGTCGATATAAACATTGGGCGGGACCATTTCCACCGCGTCCAGGTTCAGATTGCGCCCGCCGAGCAGGGCCAGGACTTCCTGGGTGATACCGACGCGGTCGATGAAGCTGACGTGGATACGCATGGGGCGGTTTCGGGTTCTGCAGTGCGGAGGGTGGCAAGTATGCCTTGGGGCGGGCTAATGGTGAAATCCTGCGCGGACTTCAATAGAGCGAGGATCCCCCCTGTGGGAGCGGGCTTGCTCGCGAAAGCGCTGTATCAGTCACCAACGATGGTGCCTGACACTCCGCTTTCGCGAGCAAGCCCGCTCCCACAGTAGATTGTGGTGAATCCGTTATTCCAGGTGCTCGGGTTTGACCGGGTCGCCCGATTTCATGTTCAGCTGCACACGCACGTCTTCGAACATTTTGTCGTAATGCTTGTGGACCGAACCGATGTTGCTGTGGGTTTTCGGGATGCCGTACTTCTCGGCAATTTTGGTGACGTTGCTGGCGAAGTTGTAGGCCATGTCCTTGGGCAGGAAGAACGACTCGCTCATGTCCTTGCCCTGGATACTGCCGTGCATCCTGAACAGCATCCCTTTGCCTTCCTTGGGATCCTGGGCGACTTCATAGTCGAGGTAGATGTTGTAGCTGACGTCGTCCTTGTTCAGCGCGTGTCGCTCGATGTGCAGGTGACCCGGCTCGAACGTTGCCATTGTTGACTCTCCTTCAAAAGGTCTTGAATCAGGGCAGACCCCAGGCCTGCTCCCGAAGTTTCGTTTACTGATAGCTGATGCCTGGCGCCGCCGTACTGATGCGCGTACCGGCCTTGCCCTGGACGATCGCTTCGATGTCCGCGAGCGAGCCGATCACCGCCACTTTTCCAGTATGGCGGGCGAATTCGCAGGCTGCCTGCACCTTCGGTCCCATGGAGCCGGCGGCGAAACCGAGTTTTTCCATTTCGTCGGGGTGAGCCTGGGCGATGGCTTTCTGCGTGGGTTTGCCAAAGTCGATGAAGGCGGCGTTGACGTCGGTGGCGATCACCAGCAGATCGGCTTCAAGCTGTTCGGCCAGCAGCGCCGAGCACAGGTCTTTGTCGATGACCGCTTCGACGCCTTCGAGTTTGCCGGGCGAGGTATACATGGTCGGAATGCCGCCGCCACCGGCGCAGATCACGATGCTGCTTTTTTCCAGCAGCCATTTGATCGGACGGATTTCGAAGATGCGTTTCGGTTTCGGGCTGGCGACCACGCGGCGGTATTTGTCGCCGTCCGGGGCGATGGCCCAGCCTTTCTCGGCGGCGAGTTTTTCCGCATCGGCCTTGCTGTAGACCGGGCCGATGGGTTTGGTCGGGTTTTTGAAGGCCGGGTCATTGGCGTCGACTTCAACCTGGGTGAGCAGGGTCGCGAAGGGCACTTCGAAGTCCAGCAGGTTACCCAGTTCCTGTTCGATGATGTAGCCGATCATGCCTTCGGTTTCGGCTCCGAGCACGTCCAGCGGGTAAGGGGTGACGGAGGTGTAGGCAGCCGCTTGCAATGACAGCAGGCCGACCTGAGGGCCATTGCCGTGGGCAATGACCAGTTGGTTGCCGGAATGGATCTTGGCGATCTGTTCGGTGGCGATCCGGATGTTGGCGCGCTGGTTGTCAGCGGTCATGGGTTCGCCCCGGCGGAGCAGGGCATTACCGCCCAGAGCAACGACGATACGCATGGTGCAGTCCTTCTAAACAAAGAGGTTGCAAGCAACGCGGCCTTTCTGTGGAACCTGGACCCGTGTGGGAGCGGGCTTGCTCGCGAAAGCGGAGTGTCAGCCGACATCTCTGTTGCCTGATACACCGCTTTCGCGAGCAAGCCCGCTCCCACATTGACCCTTTTCCGTCAGTGGGAGCCGAGTCAGCCGTTAAAGATCAGCCAGCGTTGACACCAGAATCGCCTTGATGGTGTGCATGCGGTTTTCCGCTTGCTCGAAGGCGATGCAGGCTGGCGACTCGAACACGTCATCGGTCACTTCGATGCCATTGCTCAGGTGCGGGTACTGCTCGGCAATCTGTTTGCCGACCTTGGTATCACAGTTGTGGAACGCCGGCAGGCAGTGCATGAACTTGGTGCGCGGGTTGCCGGTGGCTTTCATCAGTTCGGCGTTGACCTGGTACGGCAGCAGTTGCTGGATGCGTTCGGCCCAGGCTTCAACCGGTTCGCCCATCGACACCCAGACGTCGGTGTGGATGAAATCCACGCCCTTGACCGCCGCTTTCGGATCTTCGGTGAGGGTGATGCGGGCGCCGCTTTCTTCCCCGTACTGTTTGCAGCGAGCCACCAGGTCGTCCGCCGGCCACAGGGCTTTTGGCGCGCAGATGCGCACGTCCATGCCGAGTTTGGCGCCGATCAGCAGCAACGAGTTGCCCATGTTGTTACGCGCATCGCCGAGGTAGGCGTAGCTGATTTCGTGGATCGGCTTGTCGGCGTGCTCACGCATGGTCAGCACATCGGCGATCATTTGTGTCGGGTGATACTCGTCGGTCAGGCCGTTGAACACCGGTACGCCGGCGAACTTGGCCAGCTCCTCGACGATTTCCTGCTTGAAGCCACGGTATTCGATGGCGTCATACATGCGCCCGAGCACGCGGGCGGTGTCCTTCATGCTTTCCTTGTGACCGATCTGCGAGGAGTTCGGGTCGATGTAGGTGACATTGGCGCCCTGGTCATAGGCGGCGACTTCGAACGCACAGCGGGTGCGGGTCGAAGTTTTTTCGAAGATCAGCGCGATGTTGTTGCCCTTGAGATGCTGCTGTTCGGTGCCGGTGTACTTGGCACGTTTGAGGTCGCGGGACAGGTCGAGCAGGTAGCGCAATTCGCGAGGGGTGTGGTGTTCCAGACTCAGCAGATTGCGGTTATGAATATTGAACGCCATTTTGGATCTCCTAAGGTGTCGGTTATCCCCTTGGCCCGAACTTGGTAAGCGCGGGCCAAGGCTAATAGGTTAGTAGTCAATCGGATCGCGGATGATCGGGCAGGTCATGCAATGGCCGCCGCCCCGTCCCCGGCCGAGTTCGCCGGCGCTGATGGTGATGACCTCCACCCCGGCCTTGCGCATCAGGGTGTTGGTGTAGGTATTGCGGTCGTAGCCGATGACCACGCCGGGCTCCACGGCTACCACGTTGTTGCCGTCGTCCCACTGCTCGCGTTCGGCGGCGAAGCTGTTGCCGCCGGTTTCCACCACACGCAGGGCCTTGAGGTTGAGGGCCTGGGCCACAGTGTCGAGGAAGTTGGTTTCTTCGCGGCGGATGTCGATGCCACCCGCTTTGCTTTCATCGGGACGCAGGGTGAAGGCGACAATCTGGTTCACCACTTCCGGGAAGATCGTGACGAGGTCGCGATCGCAGAAGCTGAACACGGTGTCCAGGTGCATTGCCGCGCGGGATTTCGGCAGGCCGGCGACGATCACTTTCTCGACGGCTTTGTTTTTGAACAGGTTCACCGCCAATTGGGCAATGGCCTGCCGCGACGAGCGTTCGCCCATGCCGATCAACACCACGCCATTGCCGATCGGCATCACATCACCGCCCTCAAGGGTGGCGTTGCCATGGTCCTTGTCCGGGTCGCCGTACCAGATCTGGAAGTCGGCGTTGGTGAACTCGGGGTGGAACTTGTAGATGGCGGTGGTCAGCAGGGTTTCCTGACGGCGCGCCGGCCAGTACATCGGGTTGAGGGTGACGCCACCGTAGATCCAGCAGGTGGTATCGCGGGTGAACTGGGTGTTGGGCAGCGGCGGCAGAATGAAGCTGGAGTTGCCGAGGAAGTCGCGGAACATCTCGATGGCCTTGCCGCCGAAACTGGTGGGCAAGTCGTCGCCCGAGACGCCGCCGATCAGGAACTCGGCGATCTTGCGCGGCTCCAGGCTACGCAGCCACGAAGTGGTTTCGTTGATCAGGCCCAGGCCCACCGAGTTGGCGGTGATCTTGCGCTCCAGAATCCAGTCCAGGGCTTCGGGGATGGCGACGATGTCCGTCAGCAGGTTGTGCATTTCCAGTACATCGATGTTGCGTTCACGCATCTTGGTGACGAAGTCGAAGTGGTCGCGCTTGGCCTGGGCCACCCACAACACGTCATCGAACAGCAGTTCATCGCAGTTGTTCGGGGTCAGCCGCTGATGGGCAAGCCCTGGGGAGCAAACCATGACTTTGCGCAGTTTGCCGGCTTCGGAATGGACGCCGTACTTAACTTTTACCGTGGTCATTATCGTGTTCCTCCAGATGACAAAACAGGGTAGTTACAGAGTCAAGAAGCCGTCATAGAGGCCGTAGGCCGCCACCACGGCGCCGACGACCACCGCCGCGAAAATCAGCTTCTCGACGTTGGTGAAAACCGGTTTGTTTACTTCAAGCTTAGCCTTGGCAAACAGGATCACGCCGGGGGCGTAGAGCAGGGCGGACAACAGCAGGTATTTGATGCCGCCGGCGTACAGCAGCCAGATCGCGTAGACCAGGGCCACGGCACCGATGACGAGATCCTTCTGCCGCTCGCCCGCCGCGCCTTCGTAGCTTTCGCCACGCACCGCCAGCAGCAACGCGTAGGCTGCCGACCACAGGTACGGCACCAGAATCATCGAGGTGGCGAGGTAGATCAGCGACAGGTAAGTACTGGCCGAGAACAGTGTGATGATCAGGAAGATCTGCACCATGGCGTTGGTCAGCCACAGGGCGTTGACCGGTACATGGTTGGCGTTTTCGCGGCGCAAAAACGCCGGCATGGTGTGGTCCCTGGCAGCGGCGAACATGATCTCCGCGCAGAGCAGCACCCACGACAGCAACGCCCCCAGCAACGAGATGATCAAACCGACGCTGATCAGCACCGCGCCCCAGTGACCGACCACGTGTTCCAGTACGGCGGCCATCGACGGGTTCTGCAACTTGGCCAGTTCCGGCTGGGTCATGATCCCCAGCGACAGCACGTTGACCAGGACTAAAAACAGCAGGACGGTGACGAAGCCGATCACGGTGGCTTTACCCACGTCGCTGCGTTTTTCCGCCCGGGCCGAAAAGATGCTCGCGCCTTCGATGCCGATGAACACCCACACGGTGACCAGCATCATTTTGCGCACCTGGTCCATCACGCTGCCCAGGTCAGGGTTCTTGAGGCCCCAGATGTCGGCGGTGAAGATGTCCAGTTTGAAGGCGAACAACGCGATCAACATGAACAGCACCAGCGGCACAATCTTGGCGACGGTGGTCACCAGGTTGATGAACGCTGCTTCCTTTATTCCTCGCAGTACGAGGAAATGTACGGCCCAGAGCAGCACCGAGGCACCGATCACGGCAGCGGGGGTATTCCCCTCCCCAAATATCGGAAAGAAGTAGCCGAGCGTGCTGAACAGCAAAACGAAGTAGCCAACGTTGCCCAGCCAGGCGCTGATCCAGTACCCCCAGGCGGACGAGAAGCCCATGTAGTCGCCGAACCCGGCCTTGGCGTAGGCGTACACCCCGCCATCAAGATCGGGTTTGCGGTTGGCCAGGGTCTGGAATACGAACGCCAGGGTGAGCATGCCGACGGCGGTGATTGCCCAACCGATCAGAATGGCGCCGACATCCGCGCTGGCGGCCATGTTTTGCGGCAAGGAAAAGATCCCGCCACCAATCATCGAACCGACGACTAATGCAACCAGTGCGCCGAGTTTGAGTTTTCCGGGGGCTTCAGACATTGCATGACTCCAATGCAGGAGAAGAGAGGCAACAGACTAATTCCGTTGGCTATCCAATCAGCTGACTTGGATCATTAAATGAGAGCGTCCCCAGTTTGTTGGCGGAGTGCCATCATTTGCAAGGCGGCTGCTTGTAATGCTTGTTCTAGAGCCTTTTTGTAGATTGTTTCAGTTATTTTGTGTTTTGTTTCGAATTATGACGCTAGTTGGTTTTTCAGAATCCGCCAATCTTCCCCGTGGGTTTTTTGTACAAAATTGATGTATTAGCAAAACGTATACAACAAATGATTATATCGGTGCTTCTAATAGCCGTTTTGTGCAAGTAAAAAGACGCATGTTGGCGTTATCCAATAAACGTTATTACTCTTCAACAGTTTAGTTGACGCTCGTTATGTGACGATCTCGCGGCACTTGTCGCCCCCCGGAGAAATGGAGATGCAACGATGTCGCAATCACCGAGCAAGCTTCGCCTGAGTGCATTGATCGCGTTGGTGGTGGGGTCGATGATTGGCGACGGGATATTTGCCCTGCCGCAAAACATGGCAGCCAGGGCCGATGCCGGGGCGATCCTGTTTGCCAAGGCACGTCATGAGCAGGGCAAACCACTGTTCACGGTAGTCGAGAAAGGCATTTTCACCTGTGTCATCGGTGGTGCGGGGCTGGCGGCCTATGGGTTGTACAGCGGGTTGCTCAGTCTGTGAGGTTGCTGCTGGCGTACCAGCCGCCCTATGACTGGCCGGCGTTGCTGGGGTTCTTGTCGGCGCGGGCGATTGTTGGCCTGGAAACGGTGGTCGAGGGTGTTTACTCGCGCAGCATCGATTTGCATGGCGTTCACGGTACATTTTCGATCCAGCCTGCTGCATCCGATGCACTTGAGCTGACCCTGGATTTTCCTGACCCGGATGCCGTACCTGAAGTTGTCGCAAGGCTGCGGCGGATGTTCGACCTGGATGCCGACTTGTCGACGATTCACCGGCACTTGGCGGTTGATCCGCTGATGGCACGGTTGATTGCTGAGCGCCCCGGGTTGCGAGTGCCGGGGGCGTGGGATGGGCTGGAACTGGCGATCCGTGCGGTGTTGGGGCAGCAGATTACGGTAGCGGCGGCGATCCGGTTGGCGGGGAAGCTGCTGGCGCAATACGGTGTGCCATTGAGTTCACCGCAGCCGGGATTAAGCCATGTGTTTCCCACGGCTGGCGTGCTGGCGGGGGCGGATCTGGCGACGCTGGGCATGCCGAAAAGCCGAGGCCGGACGTTGTCGGGGGTGGCTCAGGCATTACTCGATGACCCGCGGTTGTTCGAGTCCGGGCGGAAGGGGGGCGTAGCGCGGTTGCTGGCCTTGCACGGGGTTGGTGACTGGACGGCGCAGTACATTGCGTTGCGACAGTTGCGGGAGATGGATGGGTTTCCCAATGGCGACGTAGGGCTGATCAATGCGTTGGCAGCGCTGGAGGGTGGGCCGGTAACGGCGCGGCAGCTGTTGTTGCGGGCTGAGGGCTGGCGGCCTTATCGAGGGTATGCGGCGCAGCTTCTTTGGACTTCGTTGAGTCGGGCGGACTGAGTTGATCCGGAATTTGTACCGATAACCCTGACGCCTTCGCGAGCAAGCCCGCTCCCACAGGTGATCGCGACCAAATGTGGGAGCGGGCTTGCCCGCGAAGGCGATCTGACGGTCACCACCACTGCGCGGGATGTGAACCCAGTTCCGTTGCCGGAAGCGCCCAATGCAATGGCGTCGCCGTGATCTTCAAAGGTGCATGCAACCGGTGCGCTGGTCCCCACGGTGTCTGCTCCACGAGCATCGCCTGATCCTGCACATCTTCCGCGCGTAACGCCTCGCCCGTCCCGGGCCCGTGCTCGATCAACAGCTTCGCCGTACGCGCCAACGACAATCGCGCCGAGCCACCTGTACCGTTGCTCAACCGTTGCGTCAACAACCTGATCGCACTGGCCGCCATCAAGTAGCCGGTAGCGTGATCGAGCGCTTGTACCGGGAGCGGTGTCGGTTTGTTGGCACTTTTCCAGCGCATCCCGGCTTCGGCGATGCCACTGCTCATCTGCACCAGGCTGTCGAAGCCCCGACGGTTTTGCCACGGGCCGCTCCAGCCATAGGCGTTGAGACAAACATCAATCAGGCCCGGGTTCAGTTGCCGGCGCTCATGCATGCCCAAGCCAAGTCGCTGCAGAGCATCGGCACGATAGCCGTGGAGCAGAATGTCGGCGTCCTTGAGCAGGTTTTCGAATACGCCGCGGTCGGACTTGTCGTTCAGATCAAGGCGCGCGCAGCGTTTTCCCAAAGTGACTTCCGGCACCACCCCTGGCTCGTTCCAGGTCGGTGGATCGATGCGCAATACATCGGCGCCGAGGCCAGCCAGAAAGCGGCTGGCAATGGGGCCGGCAAGCACCCGGGTCAAATCCAGCACCTTGATGCCAGCCAGTGGTCGGGCCACTGACCCCATCCACGGTTGGCTGCTCTGGCTTGGGTAGTTGGCGAATTGAATCAAGGGTTCGGCATTTACCGCCTGGCCTTGAGGATGGGTTTGCCAATGTTCCCAGGTGCGCATTTCGGCGGCACAGCCACCGGCATCAACCACCGCTTGCTCAAGTTCGCTTTTCGTCCATTGCGCTACTTTGCCGGCCATCGCTGCGCGGTCGGCACAGGCACCGAGTACGCTTTCGGCAGCGGCGCGGTGATGGGGCGCGTTGGTGTGCAGGCGAATCCAGCCATCACAGGTGGCGTAGTCACCGGCGACCGCATCCCACAGCGGTGGAACGCTCCAGCCTGTCGGGCGAATCGAGGTCGCGAACCAGAATGACGCCAGGCGTCGGTCAACTTCAAGGTCGGGCAGGCGCCCGTTTTGTCGGTGCAGCAGTTCGCTGGCGGCCTGGCCGGCGGCGGCAATGCTGGCGCAGGCCAGGTCAGTGACGGCAAACGCCGAGGGCAGGGCGCCGCTGGAGGTGAATGGAATCGGGGTGTGAGGCAAACCGAGTGCGGCTTGAATGGGCGTGAGCAGATCAGTCATCGAAGGCCCTCCGGAGCGAGAGCCTGATCTTAGTCCAAAAGTTTCCAGGTCAGATGAAATCCCTCTGTGGGAGCGGGCTTGCTCGCGAATACGATCCATCATTGAACGATGATGGTGACTGATACACCGCGTTCGCGAGCAAGCCCGCTCCCACATCGGTCGGCGGTGCTTCTTAAACGCGGAACTGATCCATCAACTTCATCTGGTGAGTGGTCAGGGAATTGAGCTGGCTGCTGATTTGCGCCGATTCAGTGGCCTGGCCGGTCAGGGTTTCGGTGACGCTGCGGATCGCCGAGACATTGCGGTTGACCTCTTCGGCCACGGCGCTTTGCTGTTCGGCGGCGCTGGCGATTTGAAGGTTCATGTCGCTGATCACGGTGACCGCGTCGCTGATTTTGCCCAAAGCCTGGACCGCCTGCTGGATCTGCCCGGCGTTGCTGTGGGCCTGGGTCTGGCTTGAATGCATGGTGGCGACCACGCCGCGGGTGCCGGACTGGATGCGCTCGATCACCAGGCGAATTTCTTCCACCGAATCCTGGGTGCGTTTGGCCAGGTTACGGACTTCGTCGGCCACCACCGCAAAGCCGCGACCGCTTTCACCGGCACGGGCGGCCTCGATGGCTGCGTTGAGCGCCAGCAGGTTGGTTTGCTCGGCAATACTGCGGATTACTTCCAGCACCGAACCGATCTGCTCGCTGTTGACCGCCAGGGCTTCGACTTCGGTCACGGCCTTGCTGACCTCCTCGGCCAGTTGATTGATGTCGCGGGTGCTGCGTTCGATGATCGACATGCCGTCGCGGGCCGACTGGTCGGCACCCTTGGCGGCGTTGGCCGCGTTCGAGGCGCTGTTGGCGACATCGTGGGCGGTGGCGCTCATTTCGTTGGACGCCGTGGCGACCTGGTCGATTTCGCGGAACTGCACCTGCATGCCTTCACTGGTCTGGCGGGCAATCTCGGACGACTGATCGGCCGTACCGCGGGCGTCGGTAATGCTTTGCTTGATCTGCGCGATGGTCGGTTGCAGCTTGTCGAGGAAGCGGTTGAACCAGCCTACCAGTTCGCCCAATTCGTCTTTCTTGCTGTAGTGCAGGCGCTGGGTCAGGTCGCCGTCGCCACTGGCAATCGCCTTGAGCATTTCGGCCACACTGTTGATCGGCCGGGTCACGCCCGATGCGGTGAGCCACATCAGCAGCAGACCGAGCAGGCCGGCAATCACCGCCACCGCAAGGGCCTTGATCGTGCCGCTTTGCTGGGCATCGTCGAGCACTGTTTGCAGCTTCACCGAGTCGGCCAGCAGCACTTGTCTGGGCAAGTCGATCACCACGGCCCAAGCCTTGGCATCGGCAATCGGGCTGACCGGGTACACCGCACGGATCAGGTCGCCTTGCTGGAGAATCTTCGGTGCGCCAGCGCTGAGCAGTTGCAGGATGTCCTTGCCATCTGCGCCCAGGGTGTCGCCGATGCTCTTGCCGACTTTCGCCGCATCGACGCTGTAGGCGGCCATTACACCCGTGCCCGAGACGATCAGCATGTGCCCGGCGTTGTTGAACAGTTCACGCTGGGAGCCGACCGCCGCCGCTTGCAGGGCGTCGAGGGCGATGTCGATACCGACCACGCCGATGGACTTGCCATTCTCCAACAGCGGTACGGAAATGCTGGTCATCAACACTTCCTTGCCGCCGACAGTATCGGCGTAGGGGTCGAGCAGACAGGTGCGCTTGCTGTCCCGAGGGCAGGTGTACCAGACGTTGTACGGCGTGCCGCTGAGGTTCAGGGTGGTTTTGGTCATGTCCTCTTCGACCATGATCGTGTTCAGCGACTCACCGCCGGCGCGGCTCCAGTAGGTGGCGTAACGACCGATCTCGTTGGACTGGCGCAAGGCGTCATTGACGAATTCGCTGTCCTTGCCGTCCAGGCCGTTGGGCTCGAACGCCAACCAGATGCCCAGCACCTTGCCGTTGCGCTCGAAGGCGGTTTTCAGGCTCTGGTTCAACTCTTCACGCAGGGCGCCGGGCTCAAGCGAGCGCTTGGCGGCCATGGCGCGCATGTCCTTGATCTGATCCGCCAGGGCGGTCACCACCGTGAGGGTTTCACCGAAGGTCTTCTGCACCCGCACCGCTTGCTCGGCGGCTTTGGCCTGGAGCAGGTCCTGCACACTGGCGGTGAGCATTCTGCTGCTGGAATCGTTGACCAGATCATCGTTCTGATTGGTCTGGTAGATGTTCATGCCGACTATCAAGGCGACTACTCCCAGCAGGCACAGACCGGACAGCAGGACGATTTTCAGGCGGATGGACAGTGAGTCGAACATAGGGCGAACTCGCGAATGGATGAAGTGTTGGCTGCGAGCCGTTGCGGCTCACTCGCTAAATCCATTTAGCGCCATGCAATGCACATCGGCGTGAAGGCCAAGTTACATGAATGGGGTGCCGACGAACGGTATCGGTTGAACGTTTGCGCAGAAAAATGTGCCGAAAATGGGGGTAAAAAGAGGAAAAAACGCGGGGTGAGTTCAGGAGGGTTGCGGCAAGGATTCCGGTCGTGACCAGATCCACAGGTTGCCCAGCCCCATGCCGGCAATCGCCAGGTAGATCGGCCAGCCGTGCTCGAGCATTACCAGCATGAGACCTGCACATAACAACATGCTGACGGTGGCACTGACCTTGGCCCGGCGCGCGATGACCTTGCCGTTGCGCCAGTTATGGAGGATGGGGCCGAACAGCCGGTGGTTTTCCAGCCAGGCACTCAGGCGCGGCGAACTTCGGGTCGCGGCCCAGGCGGCCAGCAGGATGAATTCGGTGGTTGGCAGGCCGGGAATGACGATGGCGATCAGGCCGATGCCCAGGCTGACATAGGCCAACAGGCCGAAGAGGAGGCGGGAGAGTCTGGAAGAGGTGGGCATGGGCTCAAGGCAATACGTGAGGCGGATCGGAATCTGACAGATTTGCTTCGTCCTCTGTGGGAGCGGGCTTGCTCGCGAAAGCGGTGTGTCAGTCAACGTTGATGTTGAGGCTGATGACCCCTTCGCGAGCAAGCCCGCTCCCACGAGGGAAACGCGTGGGGTCAGGCGGCTTCGGTGGCGTAAGCCCGCTGCAGCAACACGGTAAAACGGTTGAACGCGTCGATGGCGCCTTTTTCCACTTCGGTCTCTTCCTGGGCGCTGAACACCAGGCTATCCAGGGTTTTGACGAAGCTTTTCCAGCCTTCAGCGCGGCCACCGGCCGGTTCGCCAAGGTGACGGGCGCCAAAGGTTTCGCTCAGGCCAAGGCCCACGGCACGCTTGATCAGGAACGCGGCACCGAGCTTCGAACCTTCCGACACAAAGATCCAGCCCAGGGCTTCGGCCTTGGTCGGGTGCTTGAGTGCACCGGCGACAGGCGCCGGCACGTCGGTGTCCAGGTCCGCGAGGTCGGCCTTGGCTGCATCGGCACGGCAGCGGGCTGGCAGGTCCGGGACGATGGCGGTCAGTTCGGCATCGTTGTACAGCGAGACCAGTTCCGACTGGAACAGGTACTGTGCCACCACGAAGCGGGCGAAATTGGCCGGGGTTTCAAACGGGGCATGGGCCTTGACCAGGGTATCGAGCTTGCTGTGCGGCTCGTGGGTGATCTGGTTCAAACGTTGCGAACGCAGGTTGGGGCGTTGTTCGGTGGCCTGGGTAGTCATGGCAATTCCTTGGGGGAAAAAAGGCGCTTGGTAACGAGACGAACAAGCAGGCGCCTGACAGTAAAAAATCCTCACCGGGCGGCTTGTTGAAACCGCCCGGCGAGATGAGCGGATCAGATATCCCAGATCACGTTGACCGCAAAGTTGCGACCCGGCTGGGTCAGGCGATCGAGGTTGGCCGGCTGGGTCACCGACGCTTCGCCGACGCTGTCGTAGCCGCGCACGTCATCCCACAGCCAGTATTTCTTGTCGGTCAGGTTGAAGATGCCGCCGTTGACGGTCACGTCGTCGGTCACTTTATAGAAGGCGCTCAGGTCCAGAATGCCGAAGCCCGGGGTCTTGAATTGGGTGCTGGTGCCGTCCGGTGTTTTGAAGCTGGTGCTGTCGACGCGATCTTTCTTCTTCACCAGGGTCCAGCTGAGCAAACCGCCGTAATTGTCCTGGTCGTAACCGAGGCCGAACACGCCGGTCAGCGGGTTGACGCTGTTGAGCGGTTCGCCGCTGTCGTCGTTGCGACCGTAGGCATAGGCCACCGAGCCCTGGGTGTAGAGGCCCTGCGGGGCACCGAAGGCGTCGAGGTTCAGGCGTCCCTTGACCTCGGCACCCTTGATGGTGGCGTGCTTGATGTTGTTGCTCTGGAAGGTGGTCTCGGTGTAGCCGGGGGTGATGGCGTTCTCGTTAATGAAGTCGCGGTATTTGTTGTAGAACACCGCAACGTGAAACGAGCCCTGCTCGAAGTTGCCACGCAAACCGGTTTCGTAGCTTTTGCTTTTTTCCGGTTCCAGGTCCGGATTAGGCGCGACCCGATAGCCGCCGGCGAGGTTTTCGAAACGACCATACAACGCCTTGGCGGTCGGTGTGCGGAAGCCTTCGGCGTATTGGCCGTACCAGGTGTAGTTATCGTTGAAGCTGTAGGTAGTGCCGAATTTCGGCGACAGACGATGCCAGGTCTTGGTGTCGTCGCTCACCGTGCCGTTGTCGCTCTGGTCAGCGGTGGTCAGGAACTCTTCGGTGATGTGCGGCTTGAGCTCGGTGTAGTCGTAGCGTGCACCGGGCATGAAGGTCCAGTTGCCCCAGCTGATCTGATCCTGGGCGAACAGGCTGTAGCTATTGATGGTCGGGTCCGGGAAGTCACTGGCGGGTTTCAGTGTGTCGAGGGCGCTAGGGGCACCAATGACCCGGCAGGCACCGGCCACGGTCAGACAGGTGCCGGTACCGGTACGCAGGCCGGTGACTTTATCCTGCTTGATGGTGGTGCCATAAGTGACGAGGTGTTCGGTGTCGGCGATGGCAAACGACTTGTCAGCCTGGGCATCGAATATCCATTGGCGATCCTTGAAGTTGGTATCGCGGTTACGCAGCACAGTCCGCGAGGGCGCGTAGATTTCTTCGGTGCTCTGGTCGGTCTTGGCGATCTGGTAGTTCAGCGTCCACTTGATGTTGTCTGCCAGCAAGCTGTCCAGGCCGAAGCTGTGTTCCAGGCCAAAGCGTTCGCGGGTGATCGTGTCGTTGCCGGTGCGGGACTTATAGAAGCCGAAACCACGTCCGGCATTGAACGGGCCGCCCACCGCGCTCAATTGATTGGTGTCGCGATCGTCCGTGTAATTCTCGTAGGTCAGGCCCAGGCGTGCGTCGTCGGCGTAGTTCCAGCCCAGTTTGGCCAGCACGCTGGTGGTGCGCACGTCCTGGGGGTTGGCTGCAGTGCGGTTCAGGCCAGTGCCGCCGGTTTCGCCAAAGGACTCTGTTTCATGACCGTTGCGTTGACTGAGATGCAGCAGGCCATCGAACTCGCCGGTGCGGCCGGCGATGGTGCCGGAGGTCAGCCAGCTGTCGTCGGCGGAGCTGTAGCCGGTTTTCAGCCGTGCGCCGACATCCTTGCCCGGTTTGATGATGTCGTCCGGGTCCAGCGTGTAGTAGCTGACGGCGCCGCCAATGGCATTGCTGCCGTACAAAACAGAGGCCGGACCCCGGAGGATTTCCACACGCTTGACGATTTCCGGGTCGACATAGTTGCGGTTGGTCTGGGCATACGGGCCGTTGAAGAAACCGTCGGGCACCTGCACGCCATCGATCTGGGTCAGCACTCGGTCACCATCGATGCCGCGAATGTTGTAACCGGTGATGCCGGCGCGTTGGCCCGAACCGCCCACCGAAACACCGGGTTCATAGCGCACCAGTTCCTTGATGGTATTGACGTTGTTGCGGTCCAGATCCTCGCGTGTGTAGACAGAGACCGTGCTCGGCACGCTGTTCACACTCTGTTCATTACGGGTTGCACTGATGGTCACCTGATCCAGGCTGAGGGCACCGCTGTTGGCGCGCTTTTCCAGAACAATGCTGTTGTTGCCCAGTTTGCGATAGCTCAGGTTGGTCCCCACCAACAGGCGATCCAGGGCTTTTTCCGGTGACAGGGAGCCGCGTACTCCCGGCGAAGCCACGCCTTGCGCCAGCTCCGACGACACACCGACCTGCCAGCCTGTCACGGCAGTAAAGGCATTGAGTGCCAACACCAGTGACTGTTGGGGAATGGCGAACGAGTAATCGCCCATTTTACGAGTCGACGGCTCGGCGGCGGTGGCGGCCATGAGTGGGGCGGCACCGGCCGTCAGGATGGCGGCGGTCAGCAGCGACAGTACGCGGGAGGGTGAAGAGGCTGGGCGGGTGAGGCGAGAGGACATCGATAGCGCTCCGTGTCGCACGAATCTTTATAGGTGCTGATCGGCATGGTTAGATGCGAATCAATTGCATTGGCTATAACGAGACGTACGGGGTTTGGCTATCGAGTAAAAATAATTCTCATTCAGTTCAGGATGACCAGCGCCGGGAATTCCTGGAGCCGTGCCGAGGTGATGTGGGCCAGGGCGCGAACTACGTCCAGCGGCTGGTCGAGGCGATAGTTGCCCGTCACGGCGACATCGGCCAACTGCTCGTTGTTGTTGATGATCCAGCCCGGGTAGTAGCGGCGAAGTTCTGCCAGCACCTGGTTCAACGGGCAGTTTTCAAACACCAGTCGCCCCTGGACCCATGCCAGTTCGGTGGCGGCATCCAGCTTGGCCGGGCGGTCGAAACCGTTGGGGCCGATGCGGATGCTTTCCCCGGCGGACAAGCGCACTCGCGCATCGTCGCGGGTGGCTCGCAAGTCGACATCGCCGCGCTGCACCCGCACCTGTGCCACGCCGTCGAGGTAACGCACGGCAAACGCGGTATCGCGAACGCTGGCCGTGACCGGGCCGGCGTCGATTTCCAGTGGCTGGCTGTGGTTGGCCTGCACTTCGAAAAACGCTTCGCCCTGGTACAGGCGGGCAACCCGTTGTCGATCGTTGATGGTGCTGGAAAACGCCGAATCGGTATTGAGCAGAACCCTGGAGCCGTCCTCCAGTTGCAGACGCTGGCGCTCCCCGACCACGGTCAAGTGGTCAGCTTGCAGGCGCATTGGCAAATTGCTGAAACTGAACATCCCGAGCAGCAGCACGGCGGCGGTGGCCAGCGGTTTCCAGTGCGGACGCAGGCGGGCGAGGACTGTGACTTTCGCGGGACGGGCAGCCAGGCTTTGCGCGCATTGCGCCACTTGCGGGCCGTCCCAGATCGCCTGGGCCTTGGCGAACGCCTGGGCATTCAACGGATCGGCGTCGAGCCATGCGTGGAATTGGCGGCTCTGCTCCTCGTCGGGACTGCCGAGCACGATCAACCAGTCCAGGGCCTGGTCCATCGCGCTTGCGGGATCCTGCGCCAGTGAAGGCTCGGGGGAGCGGTGGTTGTCCGTCACGGTGTTTCCTCGGCGGGGGCTTTTTGAGCAGCAGTTTTAAGCCGCGAGCCGCAAGCTGCAAGCTAAAGTTGGTTTCGGGTTTGACTTGTAGCTTGCCGCTTATAGCTTGCCGCTGCCGTCATTCCTTTCGGCGACACCCATGCAGATCGACATGATCAGTTTGAGTTCTTTCTGCACGGTGCTGAGGGATACGTTCAGCTTGTCGGCGATTTCCTGGTAGCTGTGCCCGTGCAGGCGACTGAGGATGAAAATCCGCTGCTGGCGGGCGCTGAGTTCACTGAGGCTCACGTTCAGGCGCTCCAGCAATTGTTCGGCATGGGCAGCGTCTTCGGCGCTGCTGGTGGGGTCGGCGACGCTGTGCATCACCTCTTGTGGCACGTCGTCGACCATGGTGCGCGAATGGATGCGCCGCGCGCGCAAATGGTCCAGCGCCAGATTGCGCGCCGTCTGGAAGACAAAGGGCTCAAGATGATCGATGGCCCGTTCGCTCAACGCGCGGGTCACCCGCAGATAGGTTTCCTGCAAGAGGTCTTCAGCGGTGCTGTGATTGTTGACCATCCGTTCCAGCGTGCGCAGCAGGGAAGTGCGCTGGGTGAGGAAAACGTGGTTGAAGCGCGACTGACTCACGGGAGGACCTGATCCATTTCGAGCAAATGATAATGCTTATCATCTACTCGAATGGTCAAGTACTGATTTGTGAAGCTTTATGCGCGACCCTGCAAATAGGTCGCGTAATCGGGAATCCGATGGAGGTGTGCCTGATCCATCAGCGGGCTGCTGAGCAAATAGTCGGCGCTGCATTCGTTGCACGCCACCGGGATGTTCCAAACCGCCGCGACCCGCAGCAATGCCTTGATATCCGGGTCGTGGGGCTGGGGTTCGAACGGATCCCAGAAAAACACCAGCATGTCGACCCGCTGTTCGGCAATTTGCGCGCCGAGCTGTTGGTCGCCGCCCAGTGGCCCGCTGATCATGCTGTGCACCGGCAGGCCGAGGCGTTGTTGCAACAACAAGCCCGTGGTGCCGGTGGCGACCAGATCATGCTGGGCCAGTTTGTGTTTTTGCCGTTCGGCCCAGTCCAGCAAGAACACCTTGCAGTGGTCATGGGCGACCAGGGCAATACGCTTGCGCGCTGCCATGGTCTTTTGCGTAAAGCTGATGCCGATCATCGATGGTCGCTCCGGGCTTATTCCGCGTTGCACAGCGCCAGGCAGTTATCGAGCATGCGGTTGGAGAAACCCCACTCGTTGTCATACCACGCCAGTACCTTGAGCAACTTGCCGCTGGATTTGGTGTGGTTGGCGTCGAAAATCGACGATAGCGGGTTGTGGTTGAAGTCGCTGGAGACCAGCGGCAGGGTGTTGTAGCCAAGGATCTTCGAGTGCCGGCTGGCTTCTTTCATCAGCGCATTGACCTCATCGGCCGACGCTTCGCGCTTGAGCTGCACCGTCAGGTCCACCAGCGACACATTGATGACCGGTACGCGCACCGACATGCCGGTCAATTTGCCCGCCAGTTCCGGCAGCACCAGGCCCACCGCTTCGGCGGCACCGGTCTTGCTCGGGATCATGTTCTGGGTGGCCGAACGGGCGCGGTACGGATCGACGTGATAGACGTCGGTCAGGTGCTGGTCGTTGGTGTAGGCATGAATGGTGGTCATCAGGCCACTTTCGATGCCCAGTTCACGATGCAGCACCTGGGCCACCGGGGCCAGGCAGTTGGTGGTGCACGAGGCGTTGGAAATAATCTGGTGCGACTGGCGCAGAATGTCGTGGTTGACCCCGTAAACCACAGTGGCGTCGGCACCTTTGGCGGGAGCCGAGATGATCACTTTGCGCGCGCCGGCCGTAATATGCGCGGCGGCTTTGGCGCGGTCGGTGAACAGACCGGTGCATTCGAATACCACATCAATTTTTTCCGCGGCCCAGGGCAGGTCGGCCGGGTTGCGGATGGCGCTGACCGAAATGCGGTCGCCGTTGACCGTCAGGCTCTCCTGGTCGTGCTGAACATCGGCATCGAACGTGCCATGAACGGTGTCGTACTTGAGTAGATGAGCATTGATCGCGCTGTCGCCCAAATCGTTGATGGCGACAATCTGCAGATCCTGACGGTAGCCCTGGGTATAGAGTGCGCGAAGGACATTACGGCCGATGCGGCCAAAACCATTGATTGCGATTCGAAGAGTCATATTGCAGCGCTACCGTCGTTTTGTTGTTGGAATTACAAGATTATTCGTAAAAAAATAGAAAACAAGCCTTTTTAATGGCAATATTTTGTTCGATCTACAACGAGTGACCTGGATCAACTGGTCCGAATGGTCAAATAAACCGTCTGTCATCCCATCGACACCGGCCTTTGATCAGCATAGACAATCAGGTCGCCACATCCGTTAGCCTGGAGTTCTACACATGCATCCCCGCGTCCTTGAGGTCACTGAACGGCTTATCGCCCGCAGCCGCGCCACGCGTGCGGCCTACCTTGCATTGATCCGCGGTGCGGCCAGCGACGGTCCGATGCGCGGCAAGCTGCAATGCGCCAACTTCGCCCATGGCGTGGCCGGTTGTGGCAGCGACGACAAGCACAGCCTGCGGATGATGAACTCCGCCAACATCGCGATAGTTTCGTCATATAACGACATGCTCTCGGCGCACCAGCCGTACGAAGTCTTTCCGGAACTGATCAAAAAGGCCCTGCGCGAGATCGGCTCCGTCGGCCAGTTCGCCGGTGGCACGCCAGCGATGTGCGATGGCGTGACCCAAGGCGAGCCGGGCATGGAACTGAGCCTGCCGAGCCGCGAAGTGATCGCGCTGTCCACCGCCGTGGCGCTGTCCCACAACATGTTCGACGGCGCGCTGCTGCTCGGCATCTGCGACAAGATCGTGCCGGGCCTGATGATGGGCGCGCTGCGCTTCGGCCATCTGCCGATGATCTTCGTGCCGGGCGGGCCGATGGTGTCGGGCATTTCCAACAAGCAGAAAGCCGACGTGCGCCAGAAGTACGCCGAAGGCAAGGCGACCCGCGAAGAGCTGCTGGAATCGGAAATGAAGTCCTACCACAGCCCTGGCACCTGCACCTTCTACGGCACCGCCAACACCAACCAGTTGCTGATGGAAGTCATGGGCCTGCACCTGCCGGGCGCGTCCTTCGTCAACCCGAACACGCCGTTGCGCGATGCCCTGACCCGCGAAGCGGCGCATCAGGTCACGCGCCTGACCAAGCAGAACGGCGACTTCATGCCAATCGGCGAAATCGTCGACGAGCGTTCGCTGGTCAACTCGATTGTCGCGCTGCACGCCACGGGCGGCTCGACCAACCACACCCTGCACATGCCGGCCATCGCCATGGCGGCGGGCATTCAATTGACCTGGCAAGACATGGCCGACCTCTCCGAGGTGGTGCCGACCCTGAGTCACGTCTACCCGAACGGCAAGGCCGACATCAACCACTTCCAGGCTGCAGGCGGCATGTCGTTCCTGATCCGTGAACTGCTGGAAGCCGGGTTGCTCCACGAAAACGTCAACACCGTGATGGGCCACGGCCTGAGTCGCTACACCCAGGAGCCGTTCCTCGACAATGGCGAACTGGTCTGGCGCGAAGGCGTGACCGACAGCCTCGATGAAAGCATCCTGCGTCCGGTCGCCCGTGCATTCTCGGCGGAAGGTGGCCTGCGGGTGATGGAAGGCAACCTCGGTCGCGGGGTGATGAAAGTCTCCGCCGTCGCCGTGGAGAACCAGATTGTCGAAGCACCGGCCATGGTGTTCCAGGATCAGCAGGACTTGGCCGATGCGTTCAAGGCCGGTTTGCTGGAGAAGGATTTTGTCGCGGTGATGCGCTTCCAGGGCCCGCGCTCCAATGGCATGCCGGAGTTGCACAAGATGACGCCGTTCCTCGGCGTGCTGCAGGATCGCGGCTTCAAGGTCGCACTGGTGACCGACGGACGCATGTCCGGCGCGTCGGGGAAAATTCCGGCGGCCATTCACGTCAGCCCCGAAGCTTATGTCGGTGGCGCTTTGGCGCGGGTGCAAGAGGGCGATATCATCCGCGTCGATGGCGTCAAAGGCACCCTGGAGCTTAAGGTGGACGCCGAAGAATTCGCAGCGCGCACGCCGGCCAAGGGCCTGTTGGGCAACAACATCGGCACCGGTCGCGAGCTGTTCGGTTTCATGCGCATGGCCTTCAGCTCGGCGGAGCAGGGCGCCAGCGCCTTTACTTCTGCCCTGGAGACGCTTAATTGAAACTGGCTTTGGTCGGTGACATCGGTGGGACCAACGCACGTTTCGCGTTGTGGAAAAACCAGCAACTGGAATCGGTCCAGGTGCTGGCGACAGCAGATTTCCCCAGCCCCGAAGAGGCAATCAACCTCTACCTGAATGGCCTGGGGCTGGCGCCGGGTTCGATCGGTTCGGTGTGCCTGTCGGTGGCCGGTCCGGTCAGTGGCGATGAGTTCAAGTTCACCAACAATCACTGGCGCTTGAGCCGCAAGGGTTTCTGCCAGACCTTGCAGGTCAATCAACTGCTGTTGGTCAACGACTTCTCGGCCATGGCCCTGGGCATGACCCGTTTGCAGCCCGGCGAATTTCGCGTGGTCTGCGAAGGCACGCCGGAGCCGTTGCGTCCGGCGGTGGTGATTGGTCCGGGCACAGGCCTGGGCGTCGGCACCTTGCTCGATCTGGGCGAAGGCCGATTCGCTGCGTTGCCGGGGGAGGGCGGTCACGTCGATCTGCCATTGAGCAGCCCGCGTGAAACCCAACTGTGGCAGCACATTTCCGACGAAATCGGCCACGTCAGCGCTGAAACTGCGTTGAGCGGCGGCGGCTTGCCGCGGGTTTATCGGGCGATCTGCGCGGTGGACGGACATGAGCCGGTGCTTGACACCCCGGAAGCCATCACCGCCGCCGGGCTGGCGGGCGACCCGATTGCCGTGGAAGTGCTTGAGCAGTTTTGCTGTTGGCTTGGTCGTGTGGCCGGTAACAACGTGTTGACCACCGGTGCTCGAGGTGGGGTGTTTATCGTTGGCGGGGTGATTCCGCGCTTTGCCGATTTCTTCCTCGAAAGCGGTTTTGCCCGCTGCTTCGCCGACAAGGGCTGCATGAGTGACTACTTCAAGGGGATTCCGGTGTGGCTGGTGACGGCGCCGTATTCGGGGTTGATGGGGGCGGGAGTGGCGCTGGAGCAATCCCTCCCCGCTTGAAATGCACTCTAAATGTGGGAGCGGGCTTGCTCGCGAATGCGGACTGACATTCAACATTAATGTCGACTGACACACCGCTTTCGCGAGCAAGCCCGCTCCCACAGTTGTTCTTCAGTGTTTGTAAAATCGGTGCTTAAGGCATAATCCGCCCAATTCCAACAACAAGGATGCCTTCGAAGTGAGCTCAGTCAACAAGTCGATTTTGTTGGTCGATGACGATCAAGAGATACGCGAGTTGCTGGACACCTACCTGACCCGCGCCGGGTTCCAGGTGCGTGCCACTGCCGATGGTGCCGGTTTTCGCCAGGCGCTGAACGAGGCGCCGGCCGATCTGGTGATCCTTGATGTAATGCTGCCCGACGAGGACGGCTTCAGCCTGTGCCGCTGGATTCGCCAGCACCCACGCCAGGCGCAGGTGCCGATCATCATGCTCACCGCCAGTTCCGACGAAGCCGACCGCGTCATCGGCCTGGAACTGGGCGCCGACGATTATCTGGGCAAGCCATTCAGCCCGCGGGAGTTGCAGGCGCGGATCAAGGCGTTGCTGCGCCGCGCGCAGTTCGGCCAGGAACGTAACGGCGGTGAGGTGCTGGCCTTCGATGACTGGCGCCTGGACATGGTCAGCCATCGGCTGTTTCACATCGACGGCGAAGAGGTGATTCTCTCGGGCGCCGACTTCGCGCTGCTGAAACTGTTCCTCGATCACCCGCAGGAAATCCTCGACCGCGACACCATCGGCAACGCCACCCGTGGCCGGGAATTGATGCCCCTCGATCGCATCGTCGACATGGCGGTCAGCCGTTTGCGCCAGCGCCTGCGCGACACGGAAAAACCGCCACGGCTGATCCGCACCGTGCGTGGCAGCGGCTACCAACTGGCGGCGAGTGTGGTTGCCAGCAATGGCCACTGAGATCCTTCGCAAGCTCGCCGGCAAAATACCGACGCCGCGTTCGCTGCTCGGGCGCATGTTGCTGTTGACCTTGCTGGCGGTGTTGTTCGCCCAGACGCTGTCGAGCGTGATCTGGGTTTCGCAATTGCGCGCCACGCAGCTCGAAGGCCTGGTCACCAGCGCCCGCAGCCTGGCCCATTCGATGACGGCCAGTGTCAGTTATTTCCGTTCGTTGCCGGTGGCGTTCCGGCCCCTGGTGCTCGATCAGTTGCGCAGCATGGGCGGCACCCGGTTCGTGGTGACGCTCAACGACAAACCCCTGGGCATGGAAGTACTGCCCATCACCCCGCGCAAAGAGGCGGTGCTCAAAGCGGTGGACGAAGTGTTGCGCCAGTCCCTCGGCCAGGACACCGACATCTCGGTGACCTTCGTCAGCCCTGAAGACTTGCGTATCTTCAATGGCGGTCTGAAGCTCGATGAGTTGCCGCGCTCCTGGGCGCACTACGCACTGACCCTGGAGCCGGTGAACCCGCCGGTGCTGGTCACGCAGATCCAGATGGCGCCGGGCGAATGGCTGTACATCGCCTCGCTGTTGCCCGAGCCCTACACCAGTCTTGAAGAGCAGGGCCTGCCGGCGCAGCAGGTGTGGTTCATCGTCCTGACCAGCGGCTTTTTGCTGTTGTTCATCGGCCTGCTGGTGCACTGGCAGAGTCGTCCGCTCAAGCGCCTGGCGCGGGCAGCGCGGGATCTGTCGCTGGGAGCCGACGTGGAACCGGTGGCCGAGGGCGGGGGCAGCGAAGTGGTCGAGGTCGGGCGTGCGTTCAACACCATGCGCGAACGCATCAGCCGTTACCTGACGGAGCGCAGCCAGTTGTTCAGCGCGATTTCCCACGACCTGCGCACGCCGATCACCCGCTTGCGCCTGCGGGTTGAATTACTCGAAGACGAAACGCTGCAAACCAAGTTCGGGCGCGATCTGGATGAGCTCGAATTGCTGGTCAAGGGCGCACTGCAATGCGTGAAGGACACCGACATCCACGAGAACATCGAGCCGGTGGACCTCAACCATGTGCTCGATTGTCTGGTGGAACCGTACCTGGGGCCCAACGGCAATGGTCGCGTGACCCAGCAGGGGCGGGCGCTGGCACCGTACCCGGGCAAACCGCTGGCGCTCAAGCGCTGCATCGGCAACCTGATCGACAATGCGTTGAAGTACGGGCAGAACGCGCACCTGCACATCGATGACGATGACAGCGCGTTCATCCTGCATGTCGATGATGAAGGGCCGGGTGTGCCGGAGCAGCGGCTGGAGCAGGTGTTCGAACCGCACTTCCGCCTGGCCGGGCAGCAGCAGGGTTATGGGTTGGGGCTGGGGATTGCCCGCAACATTGCCCATAGTCATGGTGGTGAAGTGAGCTTGCAAAATCTGCGTGAGGGCGGGTTGCGGGTGACCCTGCAATTGCCACGCAGTGTTGACTAGTTAGACCGCGTTATCGTTCTTCGCGAGCAAGCCCGCTCCCACATTGGATTTGTATACGACGCAGCCCCCCTGTGGGAGCGGGCTTGCTCGCGAAGGCGTTAGAAGATTCAACACATCCCTCAAGATAAATGTCACAGCCTGGTGACATAACCCACCCCCTTCGTTACAAGCCGACCTTCGTCCGTTGTTTAGACTGCCCCTCAGTCATAACAACAAAAAAGGTACGCCATGGACACCTTCCAACCGGCCTTCAGCAGTTGGCTGAACTCGCCTGCCCATCAGCAATGGCTCGCCGCCGAAGGCTTGCGCCTGCTGGCGTTCGCCAAGGCTTCGAAGCTGCCTGAAGGCTTCGGCAACCTCGATGAAAAGGGTCGCCTCCCGGCTGATGCGCAAGCCTGGACCATGAACACCGCGCGCATGACCCACAGCTTCGCCATGGCCCATATTCAAGGCTTGCCGGGTTTCGCCGAGCTGGTCGATCACGGTGTTGCGGCCCTGCGCGGGCCACTGCGTGATGCGCTGCATGGCGGCTGGTTCGCAGCCGCCGAACATCGCGATGGCAACACCGACAAGAACGCCTACCTGCATGCCTTCGTCGCGCTGGCCGCCAGTTCTGCGGTGGTCGCGCAGCGTCCCGGTGCACAAGCCTTGCTTGATGATGCGATCGACATCATCGACACCCGTTTCTGGAGCGAAGAAGAAGGGGCGATGCGCGAGTCCTTCAATCGCGACTTCAGTTGCGAAGAAGCCTATCGCGGCGCCAACAGCAACATGCACGCTACCGAAGCCTTCCTCGCCCTGGCCGATGTTACCGATGACAACCGCTGGTTGTGCCGCGCCCAGCGCATCGTGGAACGCGTGATCCATGGCCATGCCGCCGCCAACGACTACCTGGTGATCGAGCATTTCGACCGCACCTGGCAGCCACTGCGTGACTACAACCACGACAATCCGGCCGACGGCTTCCGCCCTTACGGCACCACCCCGGGCCACGGTTTCGAGTGGGCGCGGCTGTTGCTGCACCTCGAAGCTTCGCGGGTGAAAGCCGGGATGCTCACGCCGGGTTGGCTGGTTACCGACGCGCAAAAACTCTTCGAGCACAACTGCCGTTACGGCTGGAACATTGATGGCGCACCGGGGATGGTCTACACCCTCGATTGGGACAACAAAGCGGTGGTCCGTCACCGCCTGCACTGGACCCATTGCGAGGCCAGCGCCGCCGCGAGTGCCTTGCTCAAGCGCACCGGGGACGTGCAGTACGAACACTGGTACCGGCTGTTCTGGGAATTCTGTGACCGTCATTTCATCGACCGCGAAGGCGGCAGCTGGCATCACGAACTCGACCCGCTGAACCGCCCGAGTGCCGATATCTGGCCCGGCAAACCTGACCTTTACCACGCCTGGCAAGCCGTGCTGATTCCGCGCCTGCCCCTGGCACCGAGCATGGCCAGTGCACTGGCGCAGCTGTCCCAGAGCGGTTCTATGTAACCATGCGGTGACATACGCGCATCCCTTCGTTACCTGCGAGGGGATATCTCCTGTTTAAAATCCTATGCAGCGCAAGCAACAGACTTGCATGCATAACAACAAGAAAGGTGCTCCTAGATGAATGCGATTTCTCGCCTCGCTACTGTCATTTCTCTCGCTTCCCTGTCTGCGCTCCCCCTCAGTGTCCTGGCCGCCGAATCCAAAGGTTCCGTTGAAGTCGTTCACTGGTGGACTTCCGGTGGTGAAAAAGCAGCGGTCGATGTCCTGAAGGCTCAAGTCGAAAAAGACGGCTTCACCTGGAAGGACGGTGCAGTCGCCGGTGGTGGCGGTTCCACGGCCATGACCGTACTCAAGAGTCGCGCCGTTGCCGGCAACCCGCCGGGCGTTGCACAGATCAAGGGTCCGGATATCCAGGAGTGGGGCAGCACTGGCCTGCTCAGCACCGACGCGTTGAAAGACGTTTCCAAGGCGGAAAACTGGGATGGCCTGCTGTCGAAAAAAGTTTCCGACACGGTGAAGTACGAAGGTGACTATGTCGCTGTGCCGGTGAACATCCACCGCGTCAACTGGCTGTGGATCAACCCGCAAGTGTTCAAGAAAGCCGGGATCGAAAAAGCCCCGACAACCCTCGAAGAATTCTATGCCGCCGGCGACAAGCTCAAGGCCGCAGGCTTCATCGCGCTCGCCCACGGTGGCCAGCCTTGGCAGGACAGCACCGTGTTTGAAGACGTGGTGCTCTCGGTCATGGGCGCTGACGGTTACAAAAAAGCCCTGGTCGACCTGGACCAGAAAACCCTGTCCGGCCCGCAGATGACCCAGTCGTTCGCCGAGCTGAAAAAGATCACCGGCTACATGGACCCGAACCGTGCCGGTCGTGACTGGAACATCGCCGCCGCCGACGTCATCAATGGCAAGGCCGGCATGCAGATGATGGGTGACTGGGCGAAAAGCGAGTGGACTGCGGCGAAGAAAGTCGCCGGCAAAGACTACCAGTGCGTGGCGTTCCCGGGCACTGAAAAAGCCTTCACCTACAACATCGACTCCCTGGCGGTGTTCAAGCTCAAGGCCGATCGCAAGGGTGACATCGCTGCCCAGCAAGACCTGGCCAAGGTCGCATTGGGTACCGACTTCCAGAAAGTCTTCAGCATGAACAAGGGCTCGATCCCGGTGCGTAACGACATGCTGAACGAAATGGACAAGCTCGGCTTCGACGAGTGCGCCCAGAAGTCGGCGAAGGACTTCATCGCGGACGACAAGACCGGCGGCCTGCAACCGAGCATGGCGCACAACATGGCCACGTCCCTGGCCGTGCAGGGCGCGATCTTCGACGTGGTCACCAACTTCATGAACGACAAGGATGCTGACCCGGCCAAGGCCAGCGCCCAACTGGCATCGGCTGTCAAAGCGGCCCAGTAATCCCTGACACAGCCTGACCCAATGTGGGAGCGGGCTTGCTCGCGAATGCGGACTGACATTCAACATTAATGTCGACTGACACACCGCTTTCGCGAGCAAGCCCGCTCCCACAAGGGATCACCGTGTCGATTCATTTCTCTAAACCTGGATAATCCCGATGAGCTCTGTGGCGATTTTCAGCAAAGCCTCACCGTTCGATGCCCTGCAACGCTGGCTACCCAAGTTGGTACTCGCGCCGAGCATGCTGATCGTGTTGGTAGGTTTCTACGGTTACATCATCTGGACGTTCATTCTGTCCTTCACCAATTCCAGCTTCATGCCGAGCTACAAGTGGGTCGGCCTGCAGCAATACATGCGCCTGATGGACAACGACCGCTGGTGGGTCGCGAGCAAGAACCTCGCGGTGTTCGGCGGCATGTTCATCGGCATCAGCCTGGTGCTGGGCGTGTTCCTCGCCGTGCTGCTGGACCAGCGCATTCGCAAGGAAGGCTTCATCCGCACCATCTACCTGTACCCGATGGCGCTGTCGATGATCGTCACCGGTACCGCATGGAAATGGCTGCTCAACCCCGGCCTGGGCCTGGACAAGATGCTGCGTGACTGGGGCTGGGAAGGCTTTCGTCTCGACTGGCTGGTGGATCAGGATCGCGTCGTCTACTGCCTGGTGATCGCCGCCGTGTGGCAAGCCTCCGGGTTTGTCATGGCGATGTTCCTCGCCGGCCTGCGCGGTGTCGATCAATCGATCATCCGTGCCGCGCAAGTCGATGGCGCGAGCCTGCCGACCATCTACCTGAAGATCGTCCTGCCGAGCCTGCGCCCGGTGTTCTTCAGTGCCTTCATGATCCTGGCGCACATCGCGATCAAGAGCTTCGACCTGGTCGCGGCGATGACCGCGGGCGGTCCGGGTTACTCCTCCGACCTGCCGGCGATGTTCATGTATTCCTTCACTTTCAGCCGTGGCCAGATGGGCATTGGTTCGGCCAGCGCCATGCTGATGCTCGGCGCCGTGCTGACCATCCTCGTGCCGTACCTGTACTCCGAGCTGCGAGGCAAACGCCATGACTAATCAACTCGGAAAATCGGGCATCAGTTTCAGCCGCATCGCGATCTACGCCACCTTGCTGTTGGCAGCGGCGGTGTACCTGATCCCGTTGGTGGTGATGCTGCTGACCAGCTTCAAGTCCCCGGAAGACATCCGCACCGGCAACCTGTTGAGCTGGCCGACCGTGATCGATGGCATCGGCTGGATCAAGGCCTGGGACGTGGTTGGCGGCTACTTCTGGAACTCGGTGAAGATCACCGTGCCGGCGGTTCTGATTTCTACCTTTATCGGCGCAATGAACGGCTACGTACTGTCGATGTGGCGCTTCCGGGGTTCGCAACTGTTCTTCGGCCTGTTGCTGTTCGGCTGCTTCCTGCCGTTCCAGACCGTGTTGCTGCCAGCCTCGTTCACCCTCGGCAAGTTCGGCCTGGCCAACACCACCACCGGCCTGGTGCTGGTGCACGTGGTCTACGGCCTGGCGTTCACCACGTTGTTCTTCCGCAACTACTACGTGAGCATTCCGGATGCGCTGGTCAAGGCCGCAAGGCTCGATGGCGCGGGCTTCTTCACGATCTTCCTGAAGATCCTGCTGCCGATGTCGATCCCGATCGTGATGGTCTGCCTGATCTGGCAGTTCACCCAGATCTGGAATGACTTCCTGTTCGGCGTGGTCTTCGCCAGTGGCGACGCCCAGCCAATTACCGTGGCCCTGAACAACCTGGTCAACACCAGCACCGGGGCCAAGGAATACAACGTTGATATGGCCGCCGCGATGATCGCCGGGCTGCCGACACTGCTGGTCTACATATTCGCTGGCAAGTATTTCCTGCGTGGGCTGACGTCCGGCGCGGTCAAGGGGTAGAAAAATGGCAACTCTCGAATTACGCAACGTCAACAAGACCTACGGCCCCGGCCTGCCGGACACCCTGAAAAACATCGAACTGAAAATCGATGACGGTGAGTTCCTGATCCTGGTCGGCCCGTCGGGCTGCGGCAAGTCGACCTTGATGAACTGCATCGCCGGCCTGGAAACCATCAGCGGCGGCGCAATCCTGGTGGACGATGCCGACATCAGCGGCATGAGCCCCAAGGATCGCGACATCGCCATGGTGTTCCAGTCCTACGCGCTGTACCCGACCATGAGCGTGCGCGACAACATCGCCTTCGGCCTGAAGATTCGCAAAATGCCGACGGCCGAAATCGACGAAGAAGTCGCTCGGGTTTCCAAGCTGTTGCAGATCGAACACCTGCTCAGTCGCAAGCCTGGCCAGCTCTCCGGTGGCCAGCAGCAACGTGTGGCGATGGGCCGTGCACTGGCGCGGCGGCCGAAGATTTATCTGTTCGACGAACCACTGTCCAACCTCGACGCCAAGCTGCGGGTCGAGATGCGCACCGAAATGAAACTGATGCACCAGCGCCTGAAAACCACCACGGTCTACGTGACCCACGACCAGATCGAAGCCATGACCCTGGGCGACAAGGTGGCGGTGATGAAGGACGGGATCATCCAGCAGTTCGGTACGCCGAAAGACATCTACAACAACCCGGCCAACCTGTTCGTGGCGAGCTTCATCGGCTCGCCGCCCATGAACTTCATCCCGCTGCGTCTGCAGCGCAAGGACGGTCGCCTGCTGGCGCTGCTCGACAGCGGCCAGGCCCGTTGCGAATTGCCGCTGGGCATGCAGGACGCCGGTCTTGAAGACCGCGAAGTGATCCTCGGCATGCGCCCTGAACAGATCATTCTGGCCAACGGCGAAGCGAATGGTTTGCCGACCATTCGTGCCGAAGTCCAGGTCACCGAACCGACCGGACCGGACACCCTGGTCTTCGTCAACCTCAACGAGACCAAGGTCTGCTGCCGCCTGGCACCGGACGTGGCGCCGGCGGTGGGCGAGACCCTGACCCTGCAATTCGATCCGGCGAAAGTGCTGTTGTTCGATGCCAAGAGTGGCGAGCGACTGGGGGTTGCCGGCCTGCCGAAAACCGAGGTGCACGCTGATAACGTCGCACAGTTCAAAGGTAGATAGAGATCAATGTGGGAGCGAGCTTGCTCGCGATAGCGGACTGACATTCAACATCGTTGTCACCTGATACACCGCCATCGCGAGCAAGCTCGCTCCCACAGGGGGGATTCGCAATGCGCGGCCTGTCGCGCATTGCACCGGATGTAACCGCGTTAAAAAAAAGAAAAGTTAATAACAATAAAACGAGGATGTAGGGATGAAGATGAAGAACAAGGCCCGGTTGATCTGCCAAGTGTCAGCAGCGGCAGCACTGGTTCTGGCCGGCAATGCGATGGCCGATGAAGCGTTCAGCTCCGATTCAAAGTGGATGACGGGCGACTGGGGTGGCGAGCGTACCAAGCTGATCGAGCAAGGCATCGACATCAAGATGGACTACGTCGGTGAAGTGGGGGCCAACCTCCATGGCGGCTTTAACGACGACAAGACCGCGCGCTACGCCGACCAGTTCGGCCTGGGCGCGGCGCTGGACCTGGAAAAACTGTTCGGCTGGGACAACACCCAGGCCAAGATCCAGCTCACCAACCGTAACGGTGAGAACATCTCCAACGACCGTATCGGCGACCCGCGTGCCGGCACCCTGAGTTCTTCCCAGGAAGTCTTCGGTCGTGGCCATATGGTGCGTCTGACCCAGTTGTGGATTCAGCACCAGTTCTTCGACAACAAACTGGACGTCAAGGCCGGTTACTTCGGTGAAGGTGAAGACTTCAACACCTTCCCGTGCGAATTCCAGAACCTGGCGTTCTGCGGATCCCAAGTGGGTAACTGGGCCACCAATGTCTGGTTCAACTGGCCGGTCAGCCAGGCGGCGATCCGCGTGAAGTACCACATCAACGACGAGCTCTACGCCCAGATTGGCGCGTACAACCAGAACCCGTCGCAACTGGAGCACGGAAACGGCTTCAAGCTCAGCGGCAGCGGTACAGCTGGCACCGTTTTGCCGGTCGAGCTGGTCTGGTCGCCGAAGGTCAACAGCCTGCCGGGCGAATACCGTGTCGGTTACTACAAAAGCACAGCCCCTGCTGATGACGTTCTCAAGGACGACAACGGTCAGGACGCAGCGACCACCGGTAACGCTTTCCGCGTCCACGATAGCAAGCACGGCTACTGGTTCGTCGCGCAGCAGCAACTCACCAGCCACAATGGCGATGCCTCTCGCGGCCTGAATATCGCCGCCAACGCCACCTTCCACGACAAGGACACTAACGTCGTCGACAACTACCAGTCGCTGATGTTTGTGTACAAGGGGCCTTTCGATGCGCGTCCGAAAGATGACGTGGGCATCGGTTTCGCCCGTATCCATGTCAACGATGACGTGAAGAAAAACGCTGAGCTGACTAACGCAGCCAACGGTGTTTCGGACTACAACAATCCGCTGTTCTCACCCATTCGTGAAACCGAATACAACTACGAGCTCAACTATGGTTTCCACGTAACCAACTGGCTGACCGTGCGTCCCAACCTGCAATACATCACACACCCGGGTGGAGTGGATCAAGTCGACAACGCGCTGGTGGCGGGCCTGAAAATTCAGTCGGTGTTCTGACGCGTCTGCGATAAGCTTCTCTCCATGTGCGCATATTTGCGGACAGCCATGGCTGTCCGCTTTTTTTTGCGGGCCGCGCACCCCGGTGACAGATGATTTTCAGGATCGTGGCACATGCTTGAGCATCCGCTACAACGCTTCTTCAAATCCTTGCGCGAGCGTTCCGTATTCGCGTGGGAGCGCTATCAGATGCGCGACGTGCTGGTGATCGATCATCCGCTGTGTCAGGCGGTGTTCAGTCGTCAGGGGGCGCAGTTGTTGCACTTCCAGCCCAAGGGACAAAAGCCTTGGCTGTGGTGCGCGGCGAAGTGGCCACAGGTCGGTGCCATTCGCGGTGGCGTGCCGGTGTGTTGGCCGTGGTATGGCCGGCATCCGAGCGAAAACGCCTGGCCGTCCCATGGCTGGGCCCGGTTGCTCGACTGGAAACTGCTCGACAGCCGCAGTGACGATGATGGCGTGCGTTTACACTGGCAACTGAAGTTGTGCGACTGGCAGGTGGACTTGCGCGCGCACCTGGGGGAGCGCATGGAATTGCGCCTGAGCACCGAGCATCAGGATGACATGCCGTGCCAGTTGAGCCAGGCTTTGCATGCTTACTGGCGTATTGGCGATGTCAGTGAGATAGCGCTATCTGGACTCGAAGGTGCGCAGGGTTACGACCAGTTGAGCCGGCAGGTTTGTCAGCAGGAAGGCGAATTACGCGTGGATGGCGGTTGTCAGCGGGTGTTCCAGCACGACGGTGAATTACAACTCAATGACCATGCCTGGCAGCGGGCGTTGTGCATCGATACGGGTGAAACAGCCGAAACGGTGGTTTGGCATCCCGGTTCACGTCCGCTACTCGGCGTGACCTGGAACGAGATATCCGAATTCGTTTGCGTAGAGGCAGCAAGCGGCGGCACCGACAGCCTGTGCCTTGCACCTGGGGAGCGGGCGCATTTGAGTTTGCAGGCGCGGGTGGGGGGTAATTCAGGATTTGCGGTGTCTTGACTGGCCCCTTCGCGAGCAAGCCCGCTCCCACAGGGGGAATGCATTCCAAATGTGGGAGCGAGCTTGCTCGCGAAGGCGTCCTTTCAAGCAATAAAGATTCAGGATCGGTCAGTTGAACTCGTCACCTACCGGATACCGGCTCGCATTCAAGCTCTCCTTGATCTTGCGCAAGTGCGGCTGGAAATCCACGCCCCGGCGCAACGTCATGCCGGTGGCGAGCACGTCCAGCACGGTCAACTGAATGATCCGCGAAGTCATCGGCATGTAGATGTCGGTGTCCTCCGGCAGCGGAATGTTCAGGCTCAGGGTGCTGGCCTTGGCCAGTGGCGAGTTCTCGGCGGTCAGGCCAAGGACCGAGGCACCGTTTTCCCGGGCGATACGCGCCACTTCCACCAGTTCGCGGGTGCGGCCGGTGTAGGAAATGATCACGAACAGCTCGCCGGTGTGTGCCACCGAAGCAATCATGCGCTGCATCAGCACGTCGGCGTGGGCGGTGACGGCGAGGTTGAAACGGAAAAACTTGTGCTGCGCGTCCAGTGCCACCGGGGCCGAGGCGCCGAGGCCGAAGAAGTGGATCTGCCGCGCCTGGATCAACAGGTCGACAGCGCGGCTGATCAGGTTCGGGTCCAGGGCCTGGCAGGCGCTGTCCAGCGAGGCGATGGCGCTGCCGAAGATCTTCTGGGTATAGGCTTCAGGGTTGTCGTCGGCTTCCACCGCGCGGCTGACATACGCGGCGCCACTGGCCAGGCTTTGTGCCAATTGCAGTTTGAGCTCGGGGTAACCGCTGACGCCGAACGAACGGCAGAAACGGTTGACCGTCGGTTCACTGACCGACGCAGCCTGGGCGAGGGCGGCGATACTGAACCGGGTGGCCTGCTGCGGGTTGAGCAGGATCACCTCGGCGACTTTGCGTTCGGCCTTGTTCAGCTCTTCAAGGCGACTCTGGATTTGTTCCAGTAAATTTCGCACGCGGTCCATATGGGATTCCTTGATTCACCGGCGCCGATAAGCGCGCGGCTAATGCAAAAAGGGCCTTTGGTGAGGCCCGTAACGGTGGCCTATCCTACTGATGGCTCCGATCGACCACCACTCGGAATCTATATTTTGCGAAAATGTTGTGGTTATTACTACATTTTCCCTTGAGTGATGCCTTAAAAAAAGGTATTTGTAGCTTAACTTGATAAAAGAACAAACATCATGCTCTCGATTACGGTTGAACCGTGCACCTTTGCCTTATTCGGCGCCCTTGGCGATCTGGCCTTGCGCAAGCTGTTTCCTGCCCTTTATCAACTCGACGGTGCAGGCCTCTTGCACGAGGACACGCGCATCATCGCGCTGGCCCGTGAGGCTGGCAGCGCGCAGGAACACCTGGCGTTCATCACCTCCGAGCTGCGCCGCTATGTCGGTGCCAAAGAGCTGGACGAAACGGTGGTCGAGCGTTTTCTGGCGCGCCTGAGCTACCTGCACGTCGACTTCCTCAAAACCGAAGATTATGTGGCCCTGGCCGAAGCCTGCGGCAGTGCGCAGCGCGTCATCGCCTACTTTGCCACTCCGGCAGCAGTCTACGGTGCGATCTGCGAGAACCTGGCCAAGGTCGGCCTGGCGGAAAACACCCGTGTGGTGCTTGAGAAACCCATCGGTTCGGACCTGGAGTCCTCGCGCAAGGTCAACGACGCCGTGGCGCAATTCTTCCCGGAGAACCGCACCTACCGCATCGACCATTATCTGGGCAAGGAAACCGTCCAGAACCTGATCGCCCTGCGTTTCGCCAACAGCCTGTTCGAAACCCAGTGGAACCAGAATTACATCTCCCACGTGGAAATCACCGTGGCCGAGAAGGTCGGTATCGAAGGCCGCTGGGGTTACTTCGACAAGGCCGGCCAGCTGCGGGACATGATCCAGAATCACCTGCTGCAACTGCTCTGCCTGATCGCCATGGACCCACCGGCCGACCTGTCCGCCGACAGCATCCGCGACGAAAAGGTCAAAGTGCTCAAGGCCCTGGCGCCGATCAGCCCGGAAGGCCTGACCACGCAAGTAGTGCGCGGCCAGTACATCGCCGGCTACAGCGAAGGCAAAGCGGTACCGGGGTACCTGGAAGAGCCCAACTCCAACACCCAGAGCGATACCGAAACCTTCGTCGCCCTGCGTGCCGACATCCGCAACTGGCGCTGGGCCGGCGTGCCGTTTTACCTGCGTACCGGCAAGCGCATGCCGCAGAAGCTGTCGCAGATCGTCATCCACTTCAAGGAACCGTCGCACTACATCTTCGCTCCCGAGCAGCGCCTGCAAATCAGCAACAAGCTGATTATCCGCCTGCAACCGGACGAAGGCATTTCCTTGCGTGTAATGACCAAAGACCAAGGCCTGGACAAAGGCATGCAGCTGCGCAGCGGTCCGTTGCAGCTGAATTTTTCCGACACCTGGAGCAGTGCACGAATTCCCGATGCCTACGAGCGATTGTTGCTGGAAGTGATGCGCGGCAATCAGAACCTGTTTGTCCGTAAAGATGAAATCGAAGCCGCGTGGAAGTGGTGTGACCAGTTGATCGCCGGGTGGAAAAAATCCGGTGATGCGCCCAAGCCTTATGCAGCCGGGTCCTGGGGACCGATGAGTTCCATTGCTCTGATCACGCGGGACGGGAGGTCGTGGTATGGCGATATCTGATTTGAAACTGCCGCAGGGCGTCAGCGCCCATGCGTTCAAGAGCCCGGTGCTGCTGGCTGAAAGCCTGGCACTGGGCGTGGCGAAAAAACTCAGCGACGCGATCGACGCCCAGGGCACTGCGACCCTGGTGGTCTCCGGTGGTCGCAGCCCGGTGGCGTTTTTCCAGCACCTGGCCAGGCAGACACTGGACTGGTCGAGCGTGGTGATCAGCCTGGCCGATGAGCGCTGGGTGCCGGTCGAACACGCCGACAGCAACGCCGGCCTGATCAAGCGTTACCTGTTGCAAGGTCCGGCGGCCAAGGCGCAGTTCCTGAGCCTGTACAGCGCCAGTGCCAACCTTGAACAGGCGGCCGAGCAGGCCGACCGCTTGCTGTCCGAGCTGCCGGTGATCGACGTCCTGGTGCTTGGCATGGGCGATGACGGCCACACCGCGTCGTTGTTCCCCAACAGCCCGAACCTTGCCGAGGCATTGCAGGCCGACGGTGTCCGTCGTTGCTGGCCGATGCTGGCGCCGACCGTACCGCATCAGCGCCTGACCATGAGCCGCGCATTGCTGGCCTCGGCCAAGCACAAGGTTCTGTCGATTTCCGGTCAGTCCAAGTTGACCACTCTGAGTACCGCACTGGCGGGTGACGATGTCGCCGCAATGCCGGTGCGCGCATTTCTGCAACCTACGTTAGAGATTTACTGGTGCCCATGAGCCAAGGAACAGCCGCTATGACAAACCCATCCCCGACCGTTTCCATGGCGGACAAAGTTGCCCTGATCGACAGCCTCTGCGCAAAAGCGCGGATTCTTCCGGTGATCACCATCGCCCGCGAGCAGGACATTCTGCCGCTGGCTGACGCCCTCGCGGCCGGTGGCCTGACGGCCCTGGAAGTGACCCTGCGTTCGCAATTCGGCCTCAAGGCGATCCAGATTCTGCGCGAGCAGCGCCCGGAGCTGGTGACCGGTGCCGGCACTGTGCTTGATCGCCAGATGCTGGCGGCGGCGGAAGCGGCGGGCTCGCAGTTCATCGTTACACCAGGCATCACCCGTGACCTGCTCGAAGCCAGCGTCGCCAGCCCGATTCCACTGTTGCCGGGTATCAGCAATGCCTCGGGCATCATGGAGGGCTACGGCCTGGGTTACCGTCGCTTCAAGCTGTTCCCGGCGGAAGTCAGCGGCGGCGTCGCGGCCATCAAGGCGTTGGGCGGCCCGTTCGGCGAAGTGAAATTCTGCCCGACCGGCGGCGTTGGCCCGGCCAATATCAAGAGCTACATGGCATTGAAAAACGTCATGTGCGTGGGCGGTAGCTGGATGCTTGATCCGGAGTGGATCAAGAACGGCGACTGGGCCCGCATTCAGGAATGCACCGCCGAGGCCCTGGCGCTGCTGGACTGATCGCTTCACCCGACACTTCGTTGTGTGTTCTACGGCTTTACGGTGCGCTTGGTCGGCGCACCGTTTTTTTTTGCCTGAAGAAAGTTGCCTGGATCGACTCATCCCCCCCTGTGGGAGCGAGCTTGCTCGCGAAGAGGGAGTGTGAGTCGACATCAACGTTACCTGACACGCCGCATTCGCGAGCAAGCCCGCTCCCACACAAAAAAGACATCATGCGATACATAGTTACCGCATACCGAAAGTCGACCGGTGCTAGCCTGCGTTCATCTTATGGAAGAGAGAACGTCATGGAAGACAACACCTTCGCAGTCCCCTCAGCACCGGTTTACCTGCTGTCCCCCGAACAGATTGCCGGCCCGTATTTCCGCAATCCGAAACTGATCCGCAGAAACATCAGCGAAGGTGCCGATGGCATTCCGTTGGTGCTGCGGCTGACCATTGTCGATGCCATGACCGGTGAGCCGGTCCCCGATGCGCTGGTGGACATCTGGCATTGCAATGCGCGGGGCGCCTATTCCGGCTGGAGCAAGAAAAACCCGGATGTCGAGGTCGGTACCGGTGACATTGGCGCAGTCCCGCGAACCGATGACGATACCTACCTGCGCGGCGGGCAGTTCACCGACAAGTCGGGCATCGTGCGCTTCACCACGATCTATCCGGGTTTTTACGCCGGCCGCGCCTTGCACATTCACGTCGCCGTGCGCATCACGGCCGGCAACAATTATCTGCAAGAGCGGCATGTCGCCTGGGTCGGGCAGCTTTACCTGCCTGAGGTGGTCTCGCGCTCGGTACTTTGCACCCCACCGTACAGCGGTCGAGCCGTGCCGGCACGGACCAACGATCAGGACTTTTTTTATACAACCATGGGCGGTGAAGAATCGACCTTGAACGTGCATACCCTGGGGCGGGATTCGGCTGAAGACGGATACTTCGGGCAGATGACCATCGGCATCGACACGTTCGCCGTGTCGTCACAGATCAAGCCCGAGGACTTCGACAAGTACACCGTCTGACGTCAGCCCAGTTCGGTCAGTGCCCTGGTCAGCGTATCCATGTCGTCCGCCGTGGTGGTAAGCCCCGGTGTGATGCGGATGCACGTTCCGCACGCCGCGCCACTGCGCGTCACGGTAAATAGGTTGTACTCATTGAGCAGGCGCTCGACCATGACTTGCTGGTCGGCATGACGGGTAAAGCGCATCGAAGTGATGCCGCAATACAGGCGCGGGTCATCCGGGGTCAGGACTTCGACGCCCGGCAACTGCCGCGCCGCACCGGCCCAGCGGTTGCGCAGATAATTAAGTCGCGCTCCTTTGGCCGCGGCACCGCCCATCGCCCAATGTTCTTCGAGCACCAGCGGCAGGGTCAGCAGTGCCGGGATGTTGGGGGTGCTGTACGAGGTGCGGGCGCGAATGTCAGTGGGCGGAAAATGCATCTCGCCCATGTCCGGGTCGATATCGGCCAGGCGTTCGGGGGCGATGTAGATGAAGCCGAGCGTCAGCGGCGCGCCAATCCACTTGTGCAGGTTGTAGCCAGCGAAGGCGATACCGAGCCCGGTCAGGTCGAATTCGAGCTGGCCGAGGGCATGGGCGCCGTCGAGGATGACATCAATGCCATGTTCTTTCGCGGCAGCTGCAATTGCCTGCACCGGCATCACCAGGCCCGTGCGATGGGTGACGTGGGTCAGCGCCATCAGCTTCAGCCGAGGATGCCGTGCGAAGGCTTCTCGATAGGTATTGAGCAGGCTGTCGAAGGTTGCCGGGTGCGCGTGTTCGACTTCGATCACTTCAACGCCGCGATGACGCGCCAGCCAGCGCATGGCGCCTTTGACCGTGTCGTATTCCAGGTCGCAGAACAGCACTTGGTCGCCGGGCTGGAGCCGGTTGTAGTTGCGGATCAGCGACTGCAAACCTTCCGATGCGTTGCGGGTGAGGGCGATGCTGTCGCCGGGGACGCCTATAAGCCTTGCCAGCTCTGCGCGGATCTTCAGGCTGTCGCCCTGCTCGAAGCGCTGGCGCACGTAGACCGAGTTGCTGCGGTTGATCAGCTCGATGTTGCGCTGGTATTCCTCGACCACCGTGCGTGACATGCGTCCGAAGTAACCGTTCTCCAGGTTGAGCGGGCCGGGTTCTACATCGTAACGGTCGGCAAAGGTTTGCCAGAAGGCTTCATCACGGGCGCGGCGGGTGTTGTCGGGCATGGGTTACTCGGTAGGTGATTCAGTGGCGCGGGGCAGGTTTGCCGTGTTTGGCGCGTAGCGGTTCGAGCAAGTCCGACAAACCGTTGTGATCGATTTCCTGCATCAGGGCCAGCAGGCCGCCCAACTCACCATGGGGGAAACCCTCCCGGGCGAACCAGTTCAGGTAAAGGCCGGGCAGGTCGGCAATGATTCGACCCTTGTATTTGCCAAAGGGCATTTCGCGGGTGATCAGCAGTTCGAGCTTTTCAGGATTCATCGATCGGTCGTCTTGATTCAGTCAGTCTGGAAAATACAGGCATTCTGCATGCAGGCCAAATGACAGATCATGCAAATAAAACGGATACAGATTTATTGAGAATTTATAACTGTTTGAAAAATAACGAATAGATAAACAGTTCCACGCTGGCATGCAGGGTGCAACGGTCATTGCACCTTTCATCCACCGCAAGGAGTTGAAAAATGACCGATATGAACAAAGAAGCGATTTCTGTACTCAACGACCTGATTGAAACCAGCAAGGACGGTCAGGCCGGGTTCAAGACTTGTGCTGAAGACATCAAGCACCCTGAACTCAAAAGCCTGTTTATCAAGCGTTCGGCTGATTGTGGTGCGGCCGCTGAGCAATTGCAGTCTGCCGTGCGTTCGATGGGGGGCGATCCGCAAACCTCCACCAGTGTCAGCGGCGACCTGCACCGTCGTTGGGTCGACGTGAAGTCGATGCTCACCGGCAAGGGCGAGGAGTCCGTACTCAATGAAGCCGAGCGTGGTGAGGACCATGCATTGAAGGCTTACCGCGACGCCATGGAGAAAATCAACAAGCACAACCTGGTGGGCATTCGTGACCTGGTTGAGCGTCAGTACCACGGCGTGCAGCGTAATCACGATCAGGTAAAAGCCCTGCGTAACCAGGCGCGTGCACGCTCGTAATCCAGACTGAAACAATTGTGGGAGCGGGCTTGCTCGCGAAAGCGATCTGCCAGTCACCATTAAGAGTGACTGACACGCCGCCTTCGCGAGCAAGCCCGCTCCCACATGGTTTGTTTTTTGCCCCGCGTTGATCAACCGATGCTGATGGCTGGCAGTTCGGTCAAAGTCACGCTCTGTTGCTTGCGTGGCGCGAGGATTTCAGCCTCGCCGTCCACCACCAGCTCATCGCGCTGGTTGAACACGCGAGTGGCAATGCGCACGCGAAACTTCGGCAGTTTTTCCAGAATTTCCAGGCGCACGGTCAGGGTGTCGCCGATCTTTACCGGCTTCTGAAAGCTCATTTGCTGGCCGATGTAGATGGTGCCCGGTCCAGGCAATTCGCAGGCGACCGCCGCGCTGATCAACGCGCCGCTGAACATGCCGTGGGCGATGCGTTCCTTGAACATGGTGCTGGCGGCGTATTCGGCGTCCAGGTGCACCGGGTTGTGATCGCCGGACATCGCGGCGAACAACTGGATGTCGCGCTCTTCGACGGTCTTGCTGAAACTGGCGGTCTGGCCGACTTCGAGGGCTTCGTAAGGGGTGTTGGTAACCTGGGTCATCTGTCTCAATTCCTGTGACGAATTAAAAAATTCACAAAAAACTATTCGGATCGGTGCGGCCGAGGGGCGCTCAAGGCTTGTGCGATCCAGTTCAGCACATTGGCGATGACTTCATCGCGGTTGCTCTCGTTGAACAGTTCGTGCCGCGCCTGCGGGTAAACGGTCAATTGCAGGTGCTGGTTGCCGGCTGCTCGCAGCGCGTCGGCCAGATCCTTCAGACGTTTGCCTTCGCTCACCGGATCACATTCACCACCAATCACCAGCAGTGGCAGGCCCGGATCGATCTGCGCGAGATTGGACGCTTTGCTGATTTGCTGCAACCCGCCGAGCAGATCGATCCACAGTTGATTGGTGCAGCGAAAGCCGCAGAGTGGGTCGTTGACATACAGATCGACCTGCGCCGGGTCGCGGCTGAGCCAGTCGAACGGCGTGCGGGCCGGTTTGAATTTGTTGTTGAACGAGCCGAACGACAGCCATTCGATCAATGCGCTTCGTCCTTTGCCGCCCTGGCGCAGGCGTTCGAAACGGGCGATCTGCCGTGCCGCGCGATAAAGCGCCACTGGCTGGAAGTTCGAGCCACTGAGGATTGCCCCGTGCAGGCTGGCACTGTGGTGCAGCAGATAGGCCTGGACGATGTAACTGCCCATGCTGTGGCCGAGCAGCAAGATCGGTACGCCAGGGTACTGCTGGCCGATGTGCTGGTTGAGGCACGCCAGGTCGCTGACGACCTTGCACCAGCCGTCGTCATCGGCGAAATGCCCGAGGGTCCCGTTTTCGGCAGTTTTGCCATGTCCACGCAGGTCTGGCGCGCACACCCCATAGCCCTGATCACAGAGTTTTTCCGCAAGGGCGCCATAGCGACCGCTGTGTTCGGCCATGCCGTGGGCCAGCAGAATCATTGCCTTGAGGCTGCCCTCGGGAAGCCACTGGTTGACGAAGAGGCGGCTGTGGTCGCTCGTGGTCAGCCAGAAAGTGTCATGGATCATGGCGGTTCCTTTGCACTGAGTCGTTGCATTGTATAGCGCATCCCGTTGCACGCGTCTGATCAGCCCGCAGCAAGGCAGGTAGATTCACACGATCAATGACGGCTTTTGGCATATTTGCCTGAATCGCCATAGCTGCTAGTGTCCGTGAAGCTCCGCTTTTCGCTTTCTGCCTTTGAGGGATCAGAGAGAAATGACAGAAAAGTGGCCCCGGATAGATTCAGGTAAAGAGGACAAGAACAATGCAACCTGATTTCTGGAATGACAAACGCCCGGCCGGCGTCCCCCTGAATATCGACCTTGGGGCCTACAAGTCGGTGATCGAGGTGTTCGAGCGTTCCTGCAAGAAGTTTGCTGACCGCCCCGCGTTCAGCAACATGGGCATCACCCTGACCTACGCCGAGCTGGAACGCCACAGCGCCGCCTTCGCCGGTTACCTGCAAGCCCACACCGACCTGGTGCCGGGGGACCGCATCGCGGTGCAGATGCCCAACGTCCTGCATTACCCGATTGCCGTGTTCGGCGCCTTGCGCGCCGGGCTGATCGTGGTCAACACCAACCCGCTGTACACCGCGCGGGAAATGCGTCATCAGTTCAAGGACTCCGGCGCCCGGGCGCTGGTGTACCTGAACGTGTTCGGGCAGAAAGTCCAGGAAGTGCTGCCCGACACCGATATCCAGTACCTGATCGAAACGAAGATGGGCGACCTGATGCCCGCCGCCAAGGGTTGGCTGGTCAACACTGTGGTGAGCAAGGTCAAGAAAATGGTCCCGGACTATTCCTTGCCCCAGGCTGTTTCCTTCAAGAGCGCGCTGCGCATGGGCCGGGGCCTGGGAATCAAGCCGCTGAACGTCGGCCTCGACGACATCGCCGTGCTGCAATACACCGGCGGCACCACCGGTCTGGCCAAGGGCGCGATGCTGACTCACGGCAACCTGGTGGCGAACATGCAGCAAGCGCGGGCTTGTCTCAGTCAGCATGGAAGTGACGGCCAGCCGTTGTTGCGCGAAGGGCAGGAGGTGATGATCGCGCCGCTGCCGCTGTACCACATCTATGCCTTCACCGCGAACTGCATGTGCATGATGGTGACGGGCAACCACAACGTGCTGATCACCAATCCGCGGGACATCGGCGGCTTCATCAAGGAACTGAAGAACTGGCGCTTCTCGGCGCTGCTGGGGCTCAACACGCTGTTCGTCGCGCTGATGGATCACCCGGATTTCAAGACCCTGGATTTCTCCAGCCTCAAGCTCACCAACTCCGGCGGCACCGCGTTGGTCAAGGCCACCGCCGAGCGCTGGGAGCAATTGACCGGATGCCGCATCACCGAAGGTTACGGCCTGACCGAAACTTCGCCGGTGGCCTGTACCAACCCCTACGGCAACCGGTCGCGGATCGGCACGGTCGGCCTGCCGGTGCCGGGCACCACGCTGAAAGTCATCAGCGATGACGGTGTCGAACAACCACTGGGTGAGCGCGGCGAGTTGTGCATCAAAGGCCCGCAGATCATGAAGGGCTACTGGCAGAAGCCCGATGCCACGGCCGAGGTGCTGGATGCCGAGGGCTGGTTCAAGTCCGGTGACATTGCCGTGATCGACCCGGACGGTTTCGTGCGCATCGTTGACCGCAAGAAGGACATGATCATTGTCTCGGGCTTCAACGTGTACCCGAACGAGATCGAAGACGTGGTGATGGCTCACCCGAAAGTCGCCAACTGTGCGGTCATCGGTGTGCCCGACGAGCGGTCGGGGGAGGCGGTGAAGCTGTTCGTGGTGGCCCGTGAAGCGGGCATCAGCCTTGAAGAGTTGAAGGCTTACTGCAAGGAGAACTTCACCGCGTACAAAGTGCCGAAGCACATCGTGCTGCGTGAGTCGTTGCCAATGACACCGGTGGGCAAGATCCTGCGGCGGGAGTTGCGTGATATCGCCTGATCGGTGAATGGCCGCGCTTCGCGCGGTTCGCGGGCAAGCCCGCTCCCACAGAGTTCGTGTCGTACACAATGGATGTGAACGATGCGAATCCTGTGGGAGCGGGCTTGCCCGCGAAGCTTTTCGGCGGACGCTAAAGCCCCGGTTTTCGTGGGTTTCAGAGCCTTATAGGTTTTTTGCTCTAAAATGACTGCTTATAAGTCTTGAGTCACAAAAGTGACCGTAGAGGCCGTTTTTGGCTCTAGTCGACCCTTGGCAAAGCTGCTACTCTCGGCGCGCTTTGTGACTTCTCGGCCTTCTATCAGCCAGATTCACCAATGGCCAAACACCAATAATAATCGCATCAAATGCGGTGCTGAATTCGCGTTGCTGAGGAGTGGGCTTCCATGATCGAAGACTTTTGGAAGGATAAGTACCCAGCTGGGATTGCTGCCGACATCAATCCAGACGAGTATCCGAATATTCAGGCAGTGTTGAAGCAATCCTGCCAACGCTTCGCCAACAAGCCGGCATTCAGCAACCTGGGCAAGACACTCACCTACGGTGAGCTGTACGAATTGTCCGGTGCGTTTGCCGCTTACCTGCAACAGCATACCGATTTGCAGCCAGGCGATCGAATCGCCGTGCAACTGCCCAATGTGTTGCAGTACCCGGTTGCCGTCTTCGGCGCCATCCGCGCCGGGTTGATCGTGGTCAACACCAACCCGCTGTACACCGCACGGGAAATGGAACACCAGTTCAACGACTCCGGTGCCAAAGCCCTGGTCTGCCTGGCCAACATGGCGCACCTGGCGGAAACCGTGGTGCCGAAAACCGGCGTCAAGCACGTGATCGTCACCGAAGTCGCCGACCTGCTGCCGCCGCTCAAGCGCCTGCTGATCAACAGCGTCATCAAGTACGTGAAGAAGATGGTGCCGGCCTATCACTTGCCAAAAGCCGTCAAGTTCAACGACGTGCTGAGCAAAGGCCTGGGCCAGCCAGTGGCGGAAGCCAATCCGGCCAGCAGCGATGTCGCGGTGCTGCAATACACCGGCGGCACCACCGGTGTGGCCAAGGGCGCGATGCTGACCCACCGCAACCTGGTGGCGAACATGCTGCAGTGCAAGGCGCTGATGGGGTCCAACCTCAATGAAGGTTGCGAAATCCTGATCACACCGCTGCCGCTGTACCACATCTATGCGTTCACTTTTCACTGCATGGCGATGATGCTGATCGGCAACCACAACATCCTGATCAGTAACCCGCGTGACCTGCCGGCGATGGTCAAGGAACTGTCGAAGTGGAAGTTCAGTGGTTTCGTCGGCCTGAACACGCTGTTCGTGGCCCTGTGCAACAACGAAGGCTTCCGCAAGCTGGACTTCTCCGCGCTGAAAGTCACCTTGTCGGGCGGTATGGCCCTGCAACTGGCGGCGGCCGAACGCTGGAAAGCGGTGACCGGTTGCGCCATCTGCGAAGGCTACGGCATGACCGAAACCAGCCCGGTGGCCACGGTCAACCCGATCCAGAACATCCAGATCGGCACCATCGGCATTCCGGTGCCGTCGACCCTGTGCAAAATCATCAACGATGCCGGTGTCGAACAACCGATGGGCGAAATCGGCGAACTGTGCGTGAAGGGCCCGCAAGTCATGAAGGGTTACTGGCAGCGCCAGGAAGCCACCGATGAAATCCTCGACAGCGAAGGCTGGTTGAAGACCGGTGACATCGCGCTGATCCAGCCTGACGGCTACATGCGCATTGTCGATCGCAAGAAAGACATGATTCTGGTGTCCGGTTTCAACGTCTACCCGAACGAACTCGAAGATGTGCTGGCCACTCTGCCGGGCGTGCTGCAATGCGCGGCCATCGGTGTACCGGACGAGAAGTCGGGCGAGGCGATCAAGATTTTCATCGTTGCCAAGCCGGGCGTGACCCTGACCAAGGAACAGGTGATGGAGCACATGCGCGCCAACGTCACCGGCTACAAGGTCCCGCGTTCGGTGGAATTCCGCGATGCACTGCCGACCACCAACGTCGGCAAGATCCTGCGTCGTGAATTGCGCGATGAGGAGCTGAAGAAGATCAACGCAAAGAAAGCCACCGCGTAATCAACAAAAAGCCCCGCAGATGCGGGGCTTTTTGTTTGTCTGTAAGCTCAGTGGTGCCTGTCAGACCGCTTTCGCGAGCAAGCCCGCTCCCACGTTTAACCGGGTTCCTTCAGAAGGAATGCGATCAAATGTGGGAGCGGGCTTGCTCGCGAAGCTTTTGCTTTTATTGGCGAAACGGCGCGAAGTTGACGTTGGTGCCCGCCGGGCGCATGTCTTGCAGGTACGAGTCCTTGTCGGCGCTCAATTCCAGGCTCAGGGCGGCTTTGCGTTTGCCCTGGTTGCGCACCACCAGGCCTTCGAGCTTCTCGCGCAGGAACACGGTCGGCACTTTCAGGTGCAGCAGTTCGTCGGTGTCCGGCGTGTGCATCAGCAGGTGAATCCACTCGTACTGACCCACGGCCAGGCGCGCTACCGGGATGTCGAACCACCAGATGTTGCGGTTGCGGTTCAATTCGGTGAAGTGGCAGTTGTTGACGCCAAGCACAGCACCGCCGAGTTCCTGGTTTCTGCGGGCAATGGCCTGCTTTTTATCGAGTTTCATAACGTTCCTACGGGATTGGATCTTCAGCGCCGTGGCCTGAATGTGTTGCGCATTCTCAGGGGTTGCCGGGCAAACATAAAGCGCAACCTGCACTGAACGATGAAATGTCGTGGTGAAAATAAATGAAACGCCCTGCAAAAGCCCCCGGTCAACCTTGTGTAACGACTTTCCTCCATTGAAATGTCTTTAATGAAAAGAAGAAGCGGCCATCTTCAAATGGCCGTTTTTGTGTCAGCCTGAACTTGCACACTGAAATTGTTTCAAAGTCGCCAAGTGGGCTACCTTGATGAAGAAAACGGCCCCTGAGTCGCCACGACTTCAACCCAAATGCGTATGCGGCGAATGGAGACGCTAATGATTTTTCCGGACATGAGAGGCTTGCCCCTGCACCGTGTGATGATGCGCACGGTCACCGAGTTCATCGCCGACGAAATGTCGACCTATGCCTCGGCGCTCGCCTATCAAATGCTGTTTTCACTGTTTCCGTTCATTCTGTTTCTGATCGCCCTGATCGGCTTCCTGCATCTGCCCGATTTCTTCTCCTGGCTGCGCCTGCAATCGGAACTTGTATTGCCGCCCCAGGCACTGGAGCAGGTCAACCCGGTGATCGACCAGTTGCAGCAATCCAAAGGCGGCTTGCTGTCAGTGGGTATCGTGATTGCGCTGTATACCGCCTCCGCCGGTGTGCGGCTGATGATGAGCGCGATGAATGCTGCCTACGACGTGGTTGAAGGGCGCCCGCTGTGGAAACGCTTTCCGTTGTCGATCATCTACACCTTCGGCATTGCCGGCATGCTGCTGATCGCTGCCGCGCTGATGGTGCTCGGGCCGCAGGTGATGGAGTGGATCGCCGCGCAAGTCGGCCTTGAGTACTTCATCGTCACGCTCTGGACCATCGCGCGCTGGCCGGTGATCGTGATTCTGCTGATGGTGGCGGTGGCGTTGATCTACTACGTCATGCCTGACGTCAAACAGGAGTTTCGCTTCATCACCCCAGGCTCTGTGCTGGCGGTGGTGGTGTGGATCATCGCGTCCCTGGGCTTCGGCTTGTACGTCAAGGAGTTCGCCAACTACAACGCCATGTATGGCAGTATCGGTGCGATCATTGTGCTATTGCTGTACTTCTACATTTCCGCCGCCGTGCTGCTGCTCGGCGCGGAGATGAATGCGGTGATCGAGCACATGTCGCGAGACGGCAAGGACCCTGGCGAAAAAGTGGCTGGCGAGCATGGTCCCGTCCATGAGGAAAAACACCACGTGTCGGGACTGGGCCGCGATCACTCACACAAACCGACCATTGACGAAACCTGATCATGATTCGTGAAATTCTGAAAATGGGCGATGAGCGCCTGCTGCGCGTTGCCCCGCCAGTGCCGGCCGAGATGTTCGACAGCCCCGAGCTGTGGCAACTGATCGATGACATGTTCCAGACCATGGAAAGTGTGGGGGGCGTTGGCCTGGCGGCTCCGCAGATCGGTGTCGACCTGCAACTGGTGATCTTCGGTTTCGAGCACAGCGAGCGTTATCCGGATGCCGAGGCCGTGCCGCAGACGATCCTGATCAACCCGTTGATCACACCGTTGAGCCCGACCCTGGAAGAGGGTTTCGAAGGCTGTTTGTCTGTGCCCGGCCTGCGCGGCGCGGTGCAGCGTTACCAGCAGATTCGCTACGAAGGCGTCGACCCCAAGGGTGAACCCATCGTGCGTATTGCTTCGGGGTTTCACGCACGGGTGGTGCAGCATGAGTGCGATCACCTGATCGGCCGCTTGTACCCGTCGCGCATTACCGACTTCAGCAAGTTCGGCTTCACCGAAGTGATGTTCCCGGATCTGGACCCCAACGCCGACGATTAAAGCCACCGCAAAACCCTGTGGGAGCGGGCTTGCTCGCGAAAGCGGTGTGTCAGTCTCCATCAGTTTTGACTGTTAAACCGCTTTCGCGAGCAAGCCCGCTCCCACATTGGATCTCCATCAGGTTTTATTGAGTCAGTTGGCTTGGCTCCAACCCCATCGCAATCATCGGCTTGCTGCGGGCATACCGGCTCAACCGTTCAACCATCGCGTAAGGCATCGGCGGATCGAAAGTAAACCCGCGCCGCTCATAAAACCCCCGCAAGTCCGGATGACAGAACAACCACACCGGCAGTTTGCAATCCTTCACCGCGGCCGCTATCAACCCGGCGGCAAGCCCTTGTTCGCGACACCCCGGATCGACAAACAATCCGGTCAGCCAATGCCCGCCGGACACCGGACGCAAACACAGCGCGGCAACTATCTGGTCACGCCGGGCCACCCACAGCTGCGCGTCCCGCACGGCTTTCATCGACGATTGGTGAGCGCGGTAGAATTTGTTCATCAATGGCCATAACGGCTCGTCGAGCAGGGTGAATTGGGTATCGGGCATGGTCTCGGACAGTCGGTGTGCAAAGCGGGCGATTATAAAAGAACGCACGCGCCGGGATAGGTGTATACCTGATCTCACATCCCCATGAGTGGAGTACGCATCATGTCCAAAGGTCTGGATTCAAAGAAAGCAGACAAGAAAAAGCCGGCGAAAACCGCTATCGAAAAGCGCGCCGACAAGAAAGCCAAAAAGGTCAATGTGTTCGGGCATTGAGCCTGCGTTGACCGATCGCTCCCGCGCAATGCGGGAGCGATCACATTGAAAATAATCTGCAAGAAATCCGGGCGTCGTTGCACAGAAGAGGATTGGTCCCCGATCCGAGCAATGCCATGCCTCACTATTTCGATGCAGCCCACCGAGAAGAAATCGAAACCCTGCGCCAACGCGTCACTGCCCGCACCGAGTGGCCGACCTGGTTGCTGTTGATGGGCGTGTACAGCGCGTGGTTCGCCCTTGTTCTGGCCAGTGATTCATTGGGTCTGTGGTTGAGCACGTTGTTGCTGATTCCCGTGGTGGTGTTGTGGCTGTCGGTGCAGCACGAACTGCTGCACGGTCATCCGACCCGCTGGCCGCTGTTGAACAAAATCCTCGGCTACGCACCGTTTGCCGTCTGGTATCCCTACACCTTGTATCGCGACAGCCATTTGCTGCATCACCGCGATGAAGACCTGACCATCCCCGGTCGCGATCCGGAAAGCCGTTACCTGAATGCCGAGCAGTGGCAGGGCAGTTCGTTGTTCGAACAAGGCCTGCACTGGTTGAACAAAACCGTGCTCGGGCGCTTTCTGCTCGGTGCGCCAATCGCCTTGCTGACGCTGGCCCGGGAGGAACTGCAACGCCTGAAAAGCGGCGAGCGCCAGGCCTGGTTGATGTGGCTCAGCCATGGCGCCTTGACCCTGTCGATGCTGCTGTTCATCGCGCGCTACAGCGTGTTGCCGGTGTGGCATTACCTGTTGCTGGTCAGCGTACCGGCGCTGTCGATTGCGATGATTCGCTCCTACTATGAACATCGACCTCATGCGGCGCCGGAGCAGCGTACCGTGCTCAATGAAGCGGCCTGGCCGTGGCGCTGGCTGTTCCTCAACCTCAATCTGCATTTGGTGCACCACGATTTGCCGGGGCTGCCCTGGTACGACTTGCCCCGCGCCTATCGGGCCCGCCGCGAGCAATGGCTGGCGCGCAGTGGTGGATTTTTGGTGCAGGGTTATGGCCAGTTGTGGCGTGAGTATGGGGTGAGGGCGATCGACAGTCCGCGGCATCCGTTTCACTGATTTTTTGCCACACGCCTTCCCCCCCTGTGGGAGCGGGCTTGCTCGCGAAGGCGTCGTCTCTGCCAGCATCAATGTTGAATGACACACCGCATTCGCGAGCAAGCCCGCTCCCACAGGGAACACTGTCGTATTGGAATATCCTGATGCCTCAACACATCGCCGAACTACTGATGTACGTCGCCCCCGAGCCTATCCGCCAGGCCAACGAGCGCTGGCTGGCGCGAATCCTCGGGCACCTGGGCGACTCCCGTCGTAATGCTGCAGGCCTGTCACTGCCGGACCTGTGGCTGTCGCCGCACTTGCTGCTCACACAAACCTGCGGTTATCCGCTGATGACGGCATTGCGCGGCAAGGTCCGTGTGCTGGGCCGCCCTCGATATGAGCTTTCGGACAGTAGCGGAGGCAATCATTGCAGCCTGATTCTGGGGCGTATTGATGATGCACGGCGAACCCTGGCGGATTTTCGCGGCAGCCGAGGCGTGATCAATAGCCATGACTCCAACAGCGGCATGAACCTGCTGCGCCACCGGTTGGCGCCGTTGCAACGTGAGGGGCAGTTTTTTGTTCAGGTTGGCATCAGCGGTAGTCATCGCGAAAGCCTGCGCTGGTTGCGCGAAGGCCTTGCTGATCTGGCGGCCATCGACAGCGTGACATTTGCCTGTCTGGCCCGATACGCCGAGGAGGAAGTGGCCGGTTTGCGCGTGATTGCTCGCAGTGCATTGAGTCCGACGTTGCCCTACATCACGGCAGCCACCGTCAGCGATCAGCAGGCTGAAGCGCTATTGCAGGCGATGAATCAGGCATTGTGCGAATTGCCTGACGTCGCCGAAATCCTCGGGTTGCCAGAGGTACTGCCGGCTAGCGAAAGCGACTATCAGGTTGTGCTCGATTATCAGCGTGAGGCCGAGATGCTGGGGTATGGAGATTTGCGATAGGGCGCAAATGTCGGGTCGACAGGTCCATTTTTCGCGGGCAAGCCACGCTCCCACAGGTACACCGAAACCCTGTGGGAGTGGGCTTGCCCGCGATGACGGGCTGTCAGGCGCAAGTGATCTTTAATTCTTAATAGGAATATAAAAATAAGTTTTAAGTATTATTAATGAATAAGGCTCCTTGCTAGGATTCGCCTCACCGGACCACCGGACATTCAGCGACCCCTAACCCAGGAGCCCCTATGTCCGGCGCCGATATTCTTCATCGCAAACACGTGGACGGACTGTTCCGCGCTCACTACCACTGGCTCTGCACACGCCTGCGTCAATCTCTGAACGATACCGCCGGCGTCGAGGACATTGCCTGCGAAACCTTCGTGCAATTGCTCGAAGCCCCTGGCCTGACGGCCATCCGTGAACCCCGTGCCTTGCTTACCACCATCGCCCGGCGCCTGCTCTATCAGCGTTGGCGTCGAGGTGATCTGGAGCGCCGGCATCTTCAGCAACTGCAACAGGCCGAGACGATCCACGCCGAATCGCCGGAGGTACTGGCTCAGTTGTCCCAGACCCTGAGCCGTGTGGATCGCAGTCTTCAGCGGCTGCCCGGCAAAGTGCGCTCGACCTTCCTGCTGTCGCGGATCGACGGCCTGACCTATCCGCAAATTGCCGCTGCGCTGGGCATCTCGCTGCGTTCGGTCAGCGACTACATGACCCGTTCCCAGGCCCTGTGCAACCGGCACAGCGCCAATCAATCCCTGAACCGTCCACACCAGAACAAGAGGTCCGCATGAGATCGATCAAAACCCTGCTCGGCTGTTCGCTGCTGGCCCTGAGCCTGTTGTCCCACCCGGCATCGGCCACGGAAAAAACGACACCTATCCACTTTGGCGACATCACTTGGGAAAGCGGTAGCCTCATCACCGAAATCCTGCGCCTGATCGTTGAAAAAGGTTATGGCTACCCGACCGACACGCTGCCGGGCAGCACCGTCAGCCTGGAAGCGGCGCTGGCCAAAAACGATATCCAGGTCATTGGTGAAGAGTGGGCCGGGCGCAGTCCGGCGTGGGTCAAGGCCGCCGCCGAGGGCAAGGTGTTCGGCCTTGGCGATACGGTCAAAGGCGCCACTGAAGGTTGGTGGGTGCCGGAGTACGTGATCAAGGGCGATCCTGAGCGTGGCATCAAACCTTTGGCTCCTGAGCTTAAATCCGTCGCCGACCTGGCGAAGTACAAGGATGTGTTCCGCGACCCCGAAGACCCGAGCCGCGGACGTTTCCTCAACAGCCCGACTGGCTGGACCTCGGAGATCGTCAACAGCCAGAAACTCAAGGCCTACGACCTGACCGAAAGCTTCGTCAATTTCCGCACCGGTTCCGGCGCGGCGCTGGATGCAGAGGTGGCGTCGTCGATCCGCCGTGGCAAACCGGTGCTGTTCTACTACTGGTCGCCGACGCCGCTGCTGGGGCGCTTCAAACTGGTGAAACTCGACGAGCCGCCGTTCGACGCCGAAGCCTGGAAAACCCTGGCCGACGCCAACAACACGAACCCCAAAGGCACGCGCTCGATGCCGGCCAGCCTGGCCATCGGCGTGTCGGCACCGTTCAAGGTGCAATATCCGGAGCTGGTGACGTTCTTCGAAAAAGTTGATTTGCCGATTGATTTGCTGAACCAGACCTTGGGCCAGATGAGCGAAAAACGACAAAAACCCAGGGAAGTCGCCGAAGCGTTTTTGCGTGATCAGCCGCAGGTGTGGAAGGGCTGGGTGCCGGGGGAGGTGGCTTCCAGGGTGGAAGCGATCAGCCAGTTCAATTCGACGTTGCAACTGAACTAGTCGTGGCAAATGAAAAAGGGTCCCTAATGCCAGTCAGTTAAGCGCTAATGCGATCTGTAGCAGCTGCCGAGCCCGCGAGGCAGCTGCTACAAAGGGTGTCGCGACTTGACTGGCATTAGGGCCCCCTTTCATTGTGTGGCGGTTAGTGCGAGGCGGCCATTCAAGGCAAGCCGTTGCAGCAATGCTTCAGGAAACCAGGGTGTTGCGCCAGGCGTTTGAAATACTCATCGACGGCGGGGTAGTCCGGACGCTCGATGGGCGTCATCAGCCAGCGGTTGACCGACAGGCCGATGACGATGTCGGCCAGGGTAAACCGTGGTCCGGCGACATAGGCCTTGGTGGTCGCGAGTTGATGTTCGAGGATGCCCATTTTCTGGTTCCAGCCACGTATGCCGACTTCCAGGCTATGCGGGTCCTGGAATTCCGGGTCCTTGCGCACCAGTGCCATGAACGGGTATCTCCAGGACGGATTGAGCTCGGTGGCTTGCCAATCCATCCACTGTTCCACCCGAGCGCGGGCGGCGGGTTCGGTAGGCAGCAGCTCGCTATGATGGTGATGGTGTTTGCCGGCCAGGTAGCGGCAGATGGTATTGGACTCCCATAACACCCCGGATTCATCGATGATCACCGGCACCTGCGCGTTGGGATTGAACCGAAGGAACTCCGGGCTGTGGGTCGAGGCAAAGCCGCTGCCCCAGTCCTCGCGCTCGTAGGTTATGCCCAGTTCCTCGCAGGTCCACAGGACCTTTCTGACGTTGATGGATGAAGCTTTGCCGAGAATCTTCAGTGCATGTTCCATGGTCTGCTCCAGCGAGAATGGCATACAGGCAATTGTAGGTGGTGGCATGTAGGAAGGCGCTGTAGGAGGGCGGCTTCAGATGAGCTCCACAGATTACGGTTTCTTGCACCCTTGCCTACAACTACGCCAGAATCCGCCGACTTGTGCGCCTGGTATCCGGACTCTATCGTTCCGTGTCGCTGCAAATTCAGCGATCGGGTCTAGCAGCCTGGATACTTTAGGCGCATAGCGTCCACCACTCGTGAGCAGGTGTTTTTTATGCCTGTCGGTTCATGTTATGGCGGCTGTGCGCGGGAAGACCTTCGGGTCTACCGGGTTCTAGAGTCCTGGTCTGCTAGCCCGCGCACGGCTGCCACCTTATTTTCGTCTAGCAGCGAATCGTGGCAGCTCCACCACTCTAGGAGCATTGTCATGTTCAAACCCACGCCCAACCCCCCACGCAATCCCAGCCCGATGTTCTCCATCTCACCCGGCATCAATAACGAAACGCTATTGGCGCACGCCTGCGAGTCACTGGCCTCGGCGAGTGTCATGACCAATGACTTTGCTACGTTTCTGGAAGGCAGCCAACGCAACACGGCATTGGCGATTGCACAGATCATCATGCTGGCCGAACTGGCGGTGAATCGAGTGCTGGATAACCTTGATCCGCAGGACTGAACATTGAGCCAAGGTGAGAGGCCTTCCCTGTGGCGAGGGGGCTTGCCCCCGTTGGGTTGCGAAGCGACCCCAAGGCAGACACTGCGGTCATACAGTTAAACCCCGTGAACCGGATTACGACTGCTCCGCAGCCGAACGGGGGCAAGCCCCCTCGCCACAATATCCCTTGCCTGACCAAATTGATGCAGGTGCCTATGTACTCTCCCGCACCTTCAACTCAAACCCCATGTCCAGCACCGGTCTGGTCACGGTATTGCCGGCCATCAGTGTCAGCATCTGCTCTGCCGCGCGACGGCCAATGGCCTCTCGTGGGGTGTTGATGCTGCTCAGGCGCGGGACCATATGTTCTGACATGGGCAAGTCGTTGAAACCGAGGATCGCCACCTGCTGGGGAATCCTGATTCCATTGCGCAAGGCTTCGAGCAGGGCGCCCTGGGCCAGGTCGTCGTTGCCAAAGAAGATCGCATCGACATCGGGGTGACTGGCCAGCAGTTGCAAAAACAGCTCGCCGCCCAGGCCAACCGAGGAAGAGCGTGGCGTCAATACTTCCAGGTCCGGGTCATACAAACCGGCTTTTTGCAGGGCTTTGCGGAAGCCTTCGCCGCGTAGCAAGGTGCGTTGGTCCAGCTGTGCGCCGATGTAGGCCAGGCGCTTGCGGCCGCGAGACAGCAAGTGCTCGGCCGCCGTTTCACCCGCCGCCAGTTGCGAGAAACCGACACAGTTGAGCCCGGCGGCGCTGTCCAGTTCCATCATGTACACACAGGGAATGTTGCTGGCTTCGATCATTCGTCGCGAACTTTCGGTGCGGTCGAAACCGGTCAGCAACAAACCGCGCGGCTGATAGGCCATGTAGTTGCGCAGCAGGTTTTCTTCTTCATCACGTGAGTAGTGGAAGTTGCCGATCAGCACTTCGAAGCCCTTGGGGCGCAAAACCTGATGAATGGCTTCCAGGGTGTCGATGAACAGCAGGTTGGACAGCGACGGCACCAATACCACCACTGACTGGCTCTGGGCCGAGGCCAGGGCACGGGCGGCGGGGTTGACCACATAGTTGAGTTCCAGCGCCGCTTTCTGGACTTTTTCCACCAGTTCGGTGGCTACGGTGCTGACGCCACGCAGGGCGCGGGAGGCGGTGATCGGGCTGACGCCGGCCAGTCGGGCAACTTCGTTCAGGGTAGGGCGGCCAGTGGTGCGGGTATTTTTATCGTTCTTGGTTGTGTTCATCGACGGCTTGCCAAACAAAATTCAAGGCACTAAGGTAGCGCTGTCTCGATGCAGCTGCAAATGCGTGAGCGAGGGTTCGCCTGATCCTCGCTTTTTGGTGTTGAGACTTAACCTGCTGCAACCCTTAAAATGACAAGAAAGGCGTCGGCAATATCTGCTTTTGGTCTAGTGTCATAACTGGCAAAGGTAGCGCTGTCTGCGCGCTGAGGTGTTACATGAATCATCCCATCACCGCCCTGGTCATCATGGGCGTTGCCGGTTGCGGCAAGACGTGCGTCAGCGAGGCCCTGTGCCAACTGAGCGGCGCCACGGCCATTGAAGGCGACTCTTTCCACCCTGCCGCCAATATCGAAAAGATGAGCGCGGGGATTCCCCTGAACGATGAAGACCGTGCCGGCTGGCTCGACAGCCTGTGCGATGAATTGCGCCGTGTCGACGCCAAGGGCCAGCGCCCGGTGCTGACCTGTTCGGCCCTCAAACACATCTACCGCGAACGCCTGCGCAGTGCCTTGCCGGGCCTGGGCTTCGTGTTCCTTGAGCTGACCCCCGAAGTGGCCGCCGACCGTGTGTCCCATCGGCCGGGCCACTTCATGCCGTCGACCCTGATCGCCAGCCAGTTCGCCACTCTCGAATCGCCCAAAGGCGAGCCGTTGACCCTGGCGCTGGATGCTTCGACCCATAGCGTCGAGCAACTGGCTGCGCAGGCTCATGTCTGGTGGCAGGCGCACGGCCTGAAGCAGGCGGTATGACTGTGTTTACAAAGATAGCGCTGTCCTCTCGGCTTCTGACTAACCCGCTTCAATAACAACAACAACCAGGAGACACCCCCAATGTTTGGCATGTCCCACGAGACGTTCCTGCTGCTCGATGCAGTGGTCACGGTGATCGGGCTTATCGTCCTGATCACCAAGTTCAAGTTCCACCCGTTCATTGCCCTGACCATTGCCGCCGCTTTCCTCGGGCTGACCTCCGGCATGCCGATCGGCACCATCATCAAGGCGTTCCAGGACGGCTTCGGTGGCGTACTCGGTTTTGTCGGCATCATCCTCGCGCTGGGCACGATGCTCGGCAAAATGATGGCCGAATCGGGCGGTGCGGATCAGATTGCGCAGACGTTGATCCGCGCCTTCGGCAAGGACAAGGTGCAGTGGGCGATGATGTTCGCCGCGTTCCTGGTCGGCATCCCGCTGTTCTTCGAAATCGGCTTCGTGTTGCTGATTCCGCTGGTGTTCATCGTGGCCCGCCGCACCGGCGTGTCGATCATCAAGATTGGTATTCCACTGCTGGCGGGTCTGTCCGCGGTACACGGCCTGGTGCCGCCGCACCCGGGGCCGTTGCTGGCCATCGGCGTGTTCGGTGCCGACATCGGCAAGACCATTCTGTACGGCCTGATCGTGGCGCTGCCGACGGCCATCATTGCCGGTCCTATCTTCGGTACGTTCATTGCCAAGCACATCCCCGGTCATCCGAATCAGGAGCTGGTGGATCAACTGGCGCGCGAGTCGGATACCGCCGATCTGCCGAGTTTCGGCATCACCCTGGTCACCGTGCTGTCGCCGGTGTTCCTGATGTTGCTCAAGACCTTTGCCGACGTAGTGCTGCCGGACGGCAACTTCTTCCGCACCTTCATGGACCTGATCGGTCACCCGATCTCGGCGCTGCTGCTGGCGTTGCTGCTGTCGCTGTACACCTTCGGCCACAAGCAGGGCATCGGTTCCCAACAGATCCTGAAATGGCTGGATGCGAGCCTGGCGCCGACCGCCGCAATCATCCTGATCATCGGTGCCGGTGGTGGCTTCAAGCAGATGCTGGTGACCAGCGGTGTGGGTAACGTGATCGGCAACATGGCGGTGGCCGCGCAGATCTCGCCGATCCTGCTGGCCTGGCTGGTAGCTGCGGTGATCCGTATTGCAACCGGTTCGGCGACCGTGGCGACCATTACCGGCGCGGGCATCGTGGTGCCGGTGGTGGGGATGATTCCGGGAGTGAACCGTGAGCTGCTGGTGCTGGCCACCGGTGCCGGTTCGTTGATCCTGTCTCACGTTAACGACGCCGGTTTCTGGCTGGTCAAGCAGTACTTCAACATGACCGTGGCCGAAACGTTCAAGACCTGGACCGCGATGGAAACCATCCTGTCGGTGGTGGGCTTGGGCTTTATCCTGTTGTTGTCGTTGTTCGTTTAAAGCGAACGCAAGACACAAAAAAAACCGCAGCGATGCGGTTTTTTTTGTGGGTGATCGATTTCTAGACTGAACATAGAACAAATGTGGGAGCGGGCTTGCTCGCGAAAGCGTCGTGTCAGTCAACCAGGATGTTGTTTGATATACCGCATTCGCGAGCAAGCCCGCTCCCACAATGTTATGTGTTGTCAGTTAGGCCTGGGCTTTATCCTGTTGTTGTCGCTGTTCGTTTAAAGCGATTCGGCAGGCACAAAAAAACCGCAGCGATGCGGTTTTTTTGTGGGTGAACACAATACCAATGTGGGAGCGGGCTTGCTCGCGAAAGCGTCGTGTCAGTCAACCAGGATGTTGTTTGATACACCGCATTCGCGAGCAAGCCCGCTCCCACAATGTTATGTGTTGTCAGTTGGTTTTTGGTGCCAACCCATCCGCCCGGAACATCCCGCGAATCCCGCGCACGGCCTGACGAATCCGGTCCTGGTTTTCGATCAGCGCAAAGCGCACGTGATCATCGCCATACTCGCCAAACCCGACGCCCGGCGAGACACACACCTTGGCTTCGGCCAGCAGTTTCTTGGCGAACTCCAGCGAGCCCAGGTGTGCGTAGGCCTCGGGAATCTTCGCCCAGACGTACATCGAGGCTTTCGGGTTTTCCACCATCCAGCCCAGTTCGTGCAAACCCTTGACCAGCACGTTGCGCCGCTGCCGGTATTGCTCGGCGATGTCGCGCACGCATTGCTGATCGCCTTCCAGCGCCGCAATCGCCGCCACTTGCAGCGGGGTGAAGGTGCCGTAGTCGTGGTAGCTCTTGATCCGCGCCAGGGCGTTGACCAGTTCCGGGTTGCCGACCATGAAGCCGATGCGCCAGCCCGCCATGTTGTAGCTCTTGGACAGGGTGAAAAACTCCACCGCAATGTCCTTGGCCCCCGGCACCTGCATGATCGACGGGGCTTTCCAGCCGTCGTAGACGATGTCGGCGTAGGCCAGGTCGTGCACCACCAGCACGTCGTACTGCTTGGCGAGGGCAATGACGCGCTCGAAGAAGTCCAGCTCCACGCACTGCGCGGTGGGGTTGGACGGGAAGCCGAGGATCATCATCTTCGGTTTCGGGATCGAGCCGCGAATGGCGCGTTCCAGTTCAGCGAAGAAATCCACGCCAGGAATCAGCGGCACCGACCGCACCTGGGCGCCGGCAATCACGGCACCGTAGATGTGGATCGGGTAGCTCGGGTTCGGTACCAGTACGGTATCGCCCTGATCCAGGGTGGCCAGCATCAGGTGCGCCAGGCCTTCCTTGGAACCGATGGTGACAATGGCTTCGTTTTCCGGATCGATGTCGACCTCGTAGCGATCCTTGTACCAGTTGGAAATCGCCCGACGCAGGCGCGGAATGCCCTTGGAGGTGGAGTAGCCGTGGGTGTCTTCGCGCTGGGCCACAGTGACGAGTTTTTCGACAATGTGCGGCGGCGTGGCGCCGTCGGGGTTGCCCATGCTCAAGTCGATGATGTCTTCGCCACGACGACGGGCGGCCATCTTCAGCTCGGCGGTGATATTGAAAACGTAAGGGGGGAGTCGATCGATGCGCGCAAAGCGGCGCGGCGAACCTTGTTCGGCCATTGTTGCCTCGGATAACGTAAGCGCCCGGAACCGTCCGAGCGACGCAGGTCACTGCGGTGACCTGTGGCGGAATGTACGGGCAGCTGTGGCAGACTGTCCAGCCTCAAAGTAAACAAATTTTTCCGAAGGATAGGGTTCGATGGAATTTACCAGCGGCTTCTTGCTGAGCCTTTCGCTGTGCCTGGATATCGGCGTGGCCAACATCGCGATGATCACTCTGGCCATGCAACGCGGCTATTTCCAGGGCTTTGCGCTGGGGCTCGGGACCTGTGTCGGCGATCTGATCTACGCGGTGCTGGCACTGGCTGGCATGACCGTGTTGCTGCAGTACGAAACCGTGCGTTGGGTGTTGTGGATTGGTGGCTCGGCGCTGCTGGTGTACTTCGCGGCGAAGATGATTTATTCGGCGATTCACCACGAAGCGGTGCTGGCGCAATCGGCCGAGGTGGGGCACAACTCCCATCGCAAAGAGTTCTTTCGCGGGATTTTCCTGGCCATGTCGTCGCCCAGTGCGATTCTCTGGTTCGCTGCGGTGGGCGGTACGCTGATCGCTCGTTCCGGTGGCGGTGGCGCCCTCAGTTCCGCGCTGTTTCTCGGCGGTTTTCTCTGCGCGGGGATTCTCTGGTGTATCGGGCTGTGCTTTGCCGCAAGCCATGGCGGCAAGTTGCTGGGCGACAAGCTGCTGCGTTATTCCTACATGGCATCGGCCGCGATCTTCTGCTATTTCGCGGTCTACGTGATTCTATCTGGCTACAACGAGTTCGTCGGTGCCGCTGCCGTCGAGCAATTGCACGCACTGTAATTGGGCGAATCGGGTTTGGCTTCTATACTCCCAGCCGAACCCATTTTTATGTGTCAGGAGTCGAGTCATGGATGAATTAGCACGCGTCGAACTGACGCAACCGCGCTTCGAACACGGGCACTTCCTGCTGATTGCAGGGTTTGGTGGAACATTTACCCAACAAACCATTCAAGGCATTCCCGAGCTCTGGGAGAAACTCAAACCGCGTCTGGGCGAGATTCCGGGCCAAAAAAGCGAAGTCACTTACGGCGTCTGCTGCAATTTCGACGGCAAGGGCGGCTTCGATTACATCGCCGGGGTCGAGATCAGCAAACTCGACGACTTGCCGGAAACCTATCGCTGGGTTGAAGTGCAGCCCCAGTATTACGCGGTGTTCGAGCACAAGGGGGCGCTGGACACCTTGCCACAGACCTTTCGCTACATCTTCGACACCTGGCTGCCACAGTCCGGACACCAGGCGCTGGATGCCCCGGAGTTCGAACGCTACAGCGAAGACTTCAACCCCAAGCTCAACACCGGCAAGCTGGAGATCTGGGTACCGATCAAAGCGTGAGATGTGCATCGAGAGGCGAATCAGCCGATACGTCTCTCGATGTCCCACGGCGGCTGATTTATCATCCCCGGCCTTTCCCACGCTGATCCCGAGCTGCCATGAACACCGTCATCCGCAACGTCACCCCTGCCGATCTGGACCGCTGCTTTGCCATCGAAACCGTTGCCTATGAAGGTGACGAGGCCGCCACCCGCGAGAAGATCGCCACCCGCATCGCCACCTGGCCCGAGGGTTTTATCGTGGCTGAAGTGGACGGGGTCGTCGCCGGTTTCATCAATTCCGGTGCGGCGTTCCAGGTGGAAATGTCGGATGAGGCGTTCAAGGAACTGATCGGCCACGACCCGGCCGGGCCGCACGTGGTGATCATGTCGGTGGTGGTGCATCCGGACTATCAGGGCCAAGGCCTGGCCAAGCGCCTGATGGGCGAATTCATCGAACGCATGCGCGCGATGGGCAAGGTCAGCATCAACCTGATGTGCAAGGAACGGCATATTCCGTTGTACGCCGGGTTCGGCTTTGCCTACGTCAAACCCTCGGCGTCCGACCATGGCGGCATGGCGTGGCATGAGATGGTGCTGGAACTGTAAGCCACACTGAGGTCCCCTGTGGGAGCGGGCTTGCTCGCGAAAGCGGCGTAGCATTCAACAGATATGTCGACTGAATAGTCCGCTATCGCGAGCAGGAGTTAGTGGTGGCTCTTGGTTTCAGGGTTAGTAAATATTTTCCCGGACCGGAGCCAGCGGTTGTAGGTCTATGCATCGAACTGGTGGCCATTCAAACACTTGTGGAACGCCCCGACACAGGGCAGGTGGGGTCGTGAATACTATATTCCGTTGAGTATATTCCGTACGGCGCTTACCGCTTTATCAAGTACAGCCTCCTCACTGAGGTCGGTTGTATCAATCCGCACCCAACTTTCCAAACCGCATCGTTCGTAGCTGGATCGGACTCGATTTTGATACTCAATGAAGCTCTGGATGCGATCTTCATTACCTCCATCATAGGCTCCACTCTCGCTCAGTCGGAATGATTCTTTACGCTGCGCAGCGAGAACTGGGTCCACATCTAAAAAAATGACGAAATCGGGTTTTCTAATTGTCGAGAATACTACTAAGGCCTCTTCAGCCAAGTCTTCGTTTTTAAGTAGGAAGCGAGCAAGGTATTTATAGTACCAACCATCTGCGATGCAACTCATGCCAGAGTCAACTAGTGGTCTTATGGCACCATAGTCTGTGGCCTGAAACCAAGCGGTTATCAAGGCCAGCCAATGTCTGTCACCTAGTTGTTCAAGTGGGGCTTGGTCGGGATAATCCCAAAGAACTTCACGAAGGCGGGACATATGGAACTCTGAATAACCTGACGATACCGGTGGACGGTTCTTGTCTATGTACTGTAGCGCCGCGTGGGACTTAAGAATTTTGTCATATGTGGCCCTTGCAACAGTGGATTTCCCGGCGCCATCCGTGCCTTCAAAAGCAATAAATATTGCCGGCTGAGATGTATCTTTCATGCGAAACCTCCCAAGTAAGCCTCGGTGTCCAGAGAGTTTCTACCACTTCCTTCTATTAACGGCCGAAATCCTTCTCTGCGATATATCTCTGACATTTTTTTACCGAGTGTATTCAGGAAATTCACAGATGGTCGCTCTCTTGTAGAATATTGCGAGCCAGCGTCAGGGTGGAACGCTGCAACTGCAGGAACTACTCCCATATCTCCAAAGTACTCTATGCCTTCAATGATTGATTCTAACGGTTCCATGCCGGCTACAAAACCTGCGTATACATTGCCGCGACCTAGAACGTCTACAGCAGCTTCAAAAGCGGCAAGAAATCGATCCCGAGTAAAATCACGAGATTTGCCTGGGCAAACTTCGGAGAATAGGTCTGAGTTGAATACCTCCAGACTCATTGACATGTTGTTGCCAACTGTTTTGAATCGCTCAAAAAGTCGAAAGTCCTTAGGGGGCATAGAGATCAAATGATAGTCTAAGTCGTTTTGTAGGTTTTTTTGTTTTATTCGTTCAAGTAAGTCTATATGCATTAAATATCCTTTGTCATAATTCGGGACTGTGCCGCCATTCAATAACACCCTCTTGAACCGGTTGTTCTCTTCTTCAATAGCTGTTGCTACTGCTTCCCCCGCTATATCACCTTTAACACGCATCTTATGATCAGATAAACTTTCTCTTGCAGGGCCCAGAGAGCAAAATTTACATTCATGACCATCGTTGAAGTAATAACAATGACCAGGTGAGAAAATTCCGAGGGTCGAATCTCCGTATACAGTCAAGTTTCTTTCGAGCAGTTCACCATTGCTCAAGCGTCTTCCGTAAGAACGTGGTCTCGCCGGAAATGTGATTTTTATCGTTTTGTTACCGTGTCTTAGTGATGGCGTCTCTTCTGCTAAAAATACTCTGAGGTTTGAGTTGGGGTTATAGTTGGCGGCTGCAATAATCTGACCGCCAAGAATAATTTCCTGTGGGGTCCGGGTGTCAGAGCTAAGTATGACGCTATCACCTATTCCATATGCTCGCCTTTTTTCAATGTGATTTGTTTGGGTCTGAAAGTACTCTAGGAACTCTTGGGTAAAACTAACGCCGTTAGATAGTAACTCAAGTTTCAAATTTACTATTTCTAATAGCATGGTTCGTCTCCGTTTGAATTGCGCTATAAAATTATTTGTATCAGTTTTTCTGAGGATAAGGCTATCAATGTTCCGTTGTCTGATAGAGAAGCTGTCGTTGGTGGTGAACAGAATCTGGGGTGACCTTTATCATCGAACAATGCTCCACCTGCCTCTCTGAGAATTAACTCTGCAGCGGCAATATCACAACTCCGCTCATGTCCAGGTGGACCTATGTCTATGAATGCATCAAGAGCTCCAGCGGCAATCAGGCATATTTCCAAAGAAGAGCATGAGTAAACGCGAATTTTAGCCGCCGACCATATAAGGCTTTGAATTTTATTTATGTCCCTACTACCCTTTGGGCGATGAAATGAAATTCGCATGTCTTCTATTGAGTTGGGTTTTCGAGTCTTAAGCCGTTTTACAATTATTGGAGACTGAAGAAAGGCGCCCTCGCCGTATGCAGCGGTGTAAACTAAATCTCTTGATATGTCGTAGACCCAGCCGAAGACATAATTTCCATCATGATAAAGTGCCACGCTAGATGTATAACCGGGAAAGCCTAGAACAGCATTGTGTGTCCCGTCTAAAGGGTCTATCAATAAGTAGAAGTCTCCGTGACTTCCAAATTTTATAGGCGAGGTATTTTCCTCGGAATAGATAGTTAACGGAATGCTGATACTCGAAAGACATTTAAATAGTATATTTTGGCAATCTATATCAAATTTGGTTTGAGTGTTGTCCCAGATCTTGTTCTCATTTTTGAAATCTGGTAGGCATGACAGCGTTGCCGCCCAATAGCGACGTAATTGCTTCCTGGCTTCATAAAGGCATTCTTCCAGTTCGGCTACATATTCACGCTTGAATAACGCTCTCATATTGGTTGCTCAGTTATTAATTGTGTATGCCAATTCTCTCTATCCAATCGTGAGGCGTGCGATCTGACCTCAAAAAGCTTTCCTGCGTAAATGGCATAGTCTGCGCTCATGAAGGCACTGAAGGTTTTTGGAAATAGTGCTAGAGTTTTAACGTCCAGTTCATAGCCTAGTTTTTTTCTGAGCATATTGGCTGCTGCTCTTAGGCTTCCCCCCGTATAAGCTTTATCTATAATCAACCATGGCTCATTCGATGATGATGTGTGAGGAAAAATGTCTAGGAAATCGTTGTCTCTAGTTAGCAAGCTTGGATCGTTTTGCCGATGGATCTCTGAAAAGAAGATGTTTCGATCTCCAGTCGTTGCCAGATAACCAAGTGCGAGTGGTAGACCAGCCGATAGTAAAAATATTTTATTTTTTGCTATCGTTTTAATTTCGTGCCAAATGGCATGATGCTCATAAATGTATCTCGTATTAAGCGCTAGACTACTGTCCCAATGTTCGTGAGAGATGTATTCGCTGTAGAACTCACAGAATCGGTTGTGAAAGTCTATCGTTTCGTCGTTTGTGGCTATCAGCAACCTGTTCTTTGCTATGCCTCGAATCGTTGGTTTCATCGAGGAGAACTGTTTGTTATGAGAGAAATTAGAGAGTGCTTCTCTAATTAGAGAGTTTTTGTATTCGAGCAGTAAAGGTTTGGAGGGGCCAGAAATAGCTATTTCCGGGGACAGGCCGTCTCCTTTTATTTTACGAAGCTCACTCGAGTTTAGTAGACTCGTTCTTAGGTTTAGGTAATTCCATGTGTTCACTATTTCGTCGTCGGACAAATAGTTGAAGTTTGGCTCAATATTGCTCAAGTCGTAGATCATTACTTCTGGATGACGAAGTTCGAAAGAGGCTTTTTGAAGGTGGCAGCCATTGAACAGTGCTTTGCGATAAGCGTAATAGTCATTTGTTTGCACACCGCTCAGTGTTCGCCAAGCGTGATGCTCACTAATAATGGTTATAAGGTTTGAGTTTGAATTTTTAAAATAAGGTGAAGGGAGAGTACGCTTCATGGTTTGATTCTCACGAAAATTGAAACGTTATGGGCTTTAACTTATTTTTCAGTTCGTGTTTTGTTTGTGCAGGTTTTAAGTTTATTTTGCTGGTCTGTGGTTATGGTTTTTTTCTTTGATATTGACTTTAGTCGCCACAATAGAAACAGCATTAGGATGAATGAGCAAAGCACTAAAGCTAAAAATATGGATTGCACTGTGTAATCGTAAAGTGATAGCAGGGAGACTGAAAAAACTATGCCAAAAATATTTAGTATTAATATGGTAAGCAACGTGGGAATCCAGAAGTCTTCCATGCTCCTCAATGTCATACGGGTCACAATGTAAACAAATTCAAATACTAAGAAAGGAATCGAGATGTGAATGTTATTTTCAATTAGTTTTCTGGTTGGCGCGTCTGACGTATAAATTATTGATATATATTCATTTAAGAAGAAACAGCCAATTAACAAGGGTGTCAGTATTATTAGCCCAAGAGTTATTCCTTGGGTGTAGGTTTTTATGATCGATTGTATATCCATTGCAGTGTAATAGCGTGCTGCGACGATCCCCGTCGCGTTTCCCACTCCGATAGAAATCATATATATAATGCTAATAAAGTGGAGAGATGCCTGGTATGCGGATAAACTGCTGTCACTTAGGTTTTTTGAGATTATAGAAAGCATAAGAAAGAGAAAGCTTTCACCGCCAAGGCACAGTGCTATGGGGAGACCTCGAATCGTGTAATTAATATACTCTTTTTTCGGGAGGCATCTGGTGTGCAGAAAATTCTCAATATGTTGTTGTATTTTTAGATTGAGAAAAAATAACGCTAGAGCAGAAAAAATGCACCGTAAGGAAGAATATATCAGGATAAATTTGGATAAGGTTTTGCCTGACTCCATGGTAATCAAGATGGCGCAGGCTACCAAGAGGGAAAAGTTGAATAGCCATGTAAATATGACTTCGTATTGCGGTTTTTTGACTCCGTTAAAGAAGTTGAAAATTGTTATCTGCAGATATATGGCAGGCATTGAGAGAGAAAGTGTTAGTAGTGCTTTGAATTCTTCTGTTTGACCTAAGCCTGCGAACGAGTTGAGTGTTGTTGTGCTTGTAAAAAATATTGCGCCTATAATAAGTACTCCAAATAAGATAGCAAATCTTATCGAGATTATTATTTCTGATTCTATTCCGCTTGTATTTAAATCATATGACCCAGCCACTTTTAGTAGTGTCGTTGAAAAGAAACCGAATCCGACGACTGTTAGGAAAGAAATTGATGCCAGGGCAAATGATGCGGAGCTAAGTGAATCTACAATAAAGTGGCCAACAAAAGAGAAGTATATTAATGAAGCTGTCAAATCGCCTAATCTGGAAAATATGAGCGGAATGGCTATTCGGAAAACTTCCATACATAGGCCGCCGATGAAAATGCCAATAACGGGTTGACTTTCAGCTTGGTTTGGGGTTAATCCCATTCCTTTAGTAGATTCACCAATTGTGGTGTTCCAGTTGCGGCGAAATATTTTTTTCTGAAGTAATACTCGCACATCGAAGCTTTGTGTTTGGTTTGCTTGCGTTCGTTAAATTCGTTGTCAAGTGCAATAAGTGACTTTTCTGTTGTTGGATAGATTTTTGATTTTTTTAGAAGGGTCTCAATTGCCAAAAATACCAAGTCCATATACTTGAGTGTTTCTTCAATGTATGACCTACATTCTATTTCAGTGGTTGCACCTTGTCTGGCCAAAATGAAGAATTTATGCTTTATTTCATCAAATCCTTCGATTCGATACATGTTTGAATAAACCCACTTGTAGTGCTTATTCGTCGTGCCAGTAAGGTAAGTGAAGCTCATTGTGGTTTTTAACATCATGTCACGGACGATCTCACATCCCATCCAGAGGTTTCCTGATTGCCAGCAGCCTTGAACATCCTGAAATGCGTAAAAAACAGGAAGCTTTTCACGGTGAGCTACGTAGATATGTTTTTCCAGAGGTATTCTTGATTTTAAACCGTTAAATCTTTCTTCATTTTTCAAAGCGTGCCCAATAATTGATCTGTGGATAACATTGTTTTCTGTGTTAGTCAAAATAGGGGCATATAGAAAACGCTGGTCGGAAGATATTTCGCTGAATGCAATTTCTATTTTTTCAAATATCTCTTCTATCTCTGAAAATGTTATGTAGTCAGCGTCAATGTGAATGCTGGTGTCACCGTAAAAATCGGTTGTATTATGAACGTCTTCATCCTGAGCGATGTGCCGATAATTCATGTCGGTCACAAAGGCGTGTTCAATTCCTTTTATGCTGTGTGCATTGGGGCGTTGATCGCAAAGAATGATGCAGTCGATGTCGGAATGTATGGTGCCGATTCCTTCAATTAAAGATCCGGAAACAATAAGTACACTCGTATCGTCTAAAAATGCCTTTTGGCGTAGGTAGTCTTTCGGGATTGAAATTTTCCCATCTAATATTGTTATTTCGGTGTCGGATATTTTTGATTGTGAGGTTTTTATTAAGGCGGTCATTGCGTGTCGCTCCTTGCACAATGTCGAATGTTTACAGTGTTATGATTGGCAGCGTCTATAATCCTTAACTTTAAATGATGTTTACGGTTGAAATTTAGTGGTTGGCTTGATTTCGTGGTGATAGCGGTCGTGGTTAAACCATAGTTTTGATAAGAGTTGCTCGTCAATATTCAGGAAGAAAATCAGAAGTGCCCTACAGGCTTTGACAGTCGGGTGACTTTTTAGAGAAAGAAAAGTCTTTTTTTGGGCGGGGAATTCTCCTACAGAATAATTCGCAAGGTCTTATAGGAGTGGCATTGAATCTGTTGTGTCAGTAAAGACTGTTCCTCACCGGCATCGGTGTTTCGTGGTCGTAAGTCTGGGCATCGAACTGCTTGACATTAAAGCGTTTGTGAAACGTGCTCTCTACCGTCCTCAGCATCACCGTGCGCTCGATCCGGTCAGACGAGGAAGCGCTCGTGCATTATCCGTACAAATCCTGGCGTATCGCCGCTTGGCGAACTGTTGAGATTGTCGACGCCCACCGAACTGATCACCACCAGTAGCGAGGCGCGGACCATCGCCCGATATTCGTAGTTGAGAAAGCTGATCCGTTTGCTCAGGGCTCGTTCGGGGGGGGGGGGGGGGGGAGGTCGTAAATGGCTTTCAGCGCTTCGATTGATTAATCATCGTTGATCCTTCGACGATTTAGAAAAATACCCCCATCCGCCGCTCATAGCCGATCCGGCCCTTGTACGCCTCGCCACTGTCAACAAAGCCAAACCTTTCGTACAGGGCGATGGCGGCCTCATTATCGGCATCCACCGACAGCTCCAGCCCCCTGATTTCCGGCCAGGCCAGGCGTGCCGCCTCGGGCAGCGCTTGCAGGCAGGCCTTGCCGTAGCCCTTGCCCTGGGCGTGCTGATCGACCTGCAGTGCATGCAGGGTGGCGCTGTGTTCATCGGCCCAGGCTGGCAACACCGGCGGGCGCTTGAGCAGCAGGAACGCGACGGGAACATCCTCCGCCAGCAGGGCGAAGCCCTTGACGCCGGGTCCGGGCCGGGACAGCAGGGTGTGCAGCGCACCGTGGATATCACCGGAGAACCTGATTTGCTCCGGATGCACTTCGATGGCCTCGACCTGTTGGCGCTGCAGCGCATTCAGGCTTTCATAAGGCGCGAGTCGGGCTGTCACGGGAATGTCCTTTTTCCTACATAAATGAGTCTTGGATTCTAGCGATTCTGGCCGTTTGGATTATTTTTATTTCTTCTGTCGATTTGCCGGATCGCCGGACGACTAAGGGTGTCTTCACTATAAAAACCACGGAGAACCACCATGAACTCGCAAACCCAGATCCACAACCTCATCGAAAACTATCGTCAGGCGGTCATGGCCAAGGACATTGAAAAAGTCATGGCCCTGTACGCCGATGACATCGTCTCCTTCGACGCGGTCAAGGCCCTGCAATTCAAAGGCAAGCCGGCGTATCGCGCGCATTGGCAGGCCTGCATGGAAATGTGCCCCGGCCCGCACATCTTCGAATTCCACGAAATCACCATCGAGCCGTCCCAGGAAATCGCGTTCGCTCACTGGCTGGCACATTGCGGTGGCACCAACGACAAGGGCGAAACCCAGTCTTGCTGGATGCGCGTCACCGCCTGCTATCGGCAAGAAGCCGGGCTGTGGCAGATTGTCCACGAACATTGGTCGGCGCCGTTCGACATGAGCAGCGGCGCGACGTTGTTCGACCTCAAGCCCTGATCGTCGGGAAGCCGAGCCGGAATGCCAATCAGCGACCATAGTTGATCGTTCGATAAGGAGAGCGTGATGAAGTACTTATGCCTGGTCTACAGCGATGAGCGTCTGTTGCACTCGCTACCGGAAAGCCCGAAGGACGAAGAGTGCATGGCCTATGCCGAGTCGATCCAGGGCAGTGGCCGGATGGTCGCCGCCGAGGCACTGGAGTCGGTGCAGACCGCCACCACCGTGCGCATGCGCAACGGCAAGATGTCGATCACCGATGGCCCATTCGCTGAAACCAAGGAGCAGTTGGCCGGCTTTTACCTGATCGATGCCAGGGACCTCAACGAAGCCATCCAGGTCGCCGGGAACATTCCGGCGGCCCGGGTCGGCAGTGTCGAAGTGCGCCCCGTTCGGCAGTTGAATCCTTAAGATGCCGGGGCTGCCGGTTCAGGCGCTGGTCGAGCGAGTCTACCGCGAAGAGTCGCGACGGATTCTCGCGACCCTGATTCGCTTGCTGGGGGATTTCGACCTCGCCGAAGAAGCCTTGCACGAGGCGTTTTTCATCGCGGTCGAACGCTGGCAGCGTGACGGTGTGCCGGACAATCCGCGGGCCTGGCTGGTGTCCACCGGGCGCTTCAAGGCCATTGATGCCTTGCGTCGGCGCGCGCGTTTTGCTGCGTCGCAGCCTTTGCTGATTGCGCAACTGGAAGAACTGGAGCAGGCAGACTGGAGTGTTGAAGACGTGGAAGACGATCGCCTGCGGCTGATCTTCACGTGCTGCCACCCGGCCCTGGCGGCAGACGCGCAAGTGCCGCTGACGCTGCGGGAAGTCTGCGACCTGACCACGGAAGAAATCGCCCGGGCCTTTCTCTCGGCCCCGGCCACCATCGCCCAGCGCATCGTGCGCGCCAAAGCGAAGATCCGCGACGCGAAAATCCCTTATCAAGTGCCGACGCTGGCTGAGTTGCCCGAGCGCCTGGACAGCGTATTACGGGTGATTTATCTGGTGTTCAACGAGGGTTACTCGGCGTCCATCGGGGGGGAACTGATCCGCGAGGATCTGACCCGCGAAGCGATTCGTCTCGGCCGATTGCTGGTGGAACTGTTGCCTGAGCCGGAGGTAATGGGCTTGCTGGCGTTGATGCTGCTGCACGAGTCGCGGCGTCCGGCCAGGACTTCGACGAGCGGCGAGCTGATTGTGCTGGACGAGCAGGACCGTTCGCTGTGGGACGCCGGGTTGATCAGCGAAGGCTGCACGCTGATCGAACGGGCTCTGACCATGGGACGATTCGGACCGTATTGCCTGCAAGCGGCCATCGCGGCGGTGCACGCCGAAGCCCCGACGGCGGAGCAAACCGATTGGCCGCAGATTGTCGGTCTGTATGACGTACTGCTGCGAGTGGTGCCGTCACCGGTGATCGAGTTGAATCGTGCGGCGGCGATTTCGCAACGGGATGGACCGCTGGCGGGGCTGACGTTGGTCGACGCCATTCTGGACCGGGGAGAGTTGCTCGACTACCACCTGGCGCATTCGGCGCGGGCGGAGTTTTGTCGGCAACTGGGTCGCAAGCAAGAGGCGAGGGCGGCGTGGGAACGGGCACTGGAGTTGACCCGGCAAGAGCCGGAGCGGCGGTTTATCGAAGCGCGGTTGCAAGCGTTAGGTTGATGCGACCTTGCGGGCCTCTTCGCGAGCAAGCCGGCTCCCACAGGTATCGAGTACGCCATCAAACCCTGTGGGAGCGGGCTTGCTCGCGAATGGCCGCGCCGCTATTCCAGCATCTTGCCCAGCAACCAGCTCCCCGCCGGCCCCGGCGGATTCAGCCGCGACCACAACGCATCCACCGACACCGTTTTCGGCCACCCGCGCACTTCCAGCTCCTGCAGCGTGCCGGGCCCGAACCGCTCGACCAGCCAGCGGGGCAACGGTGCCCAGCCGAATCCGCCCTGGGCCATTTCCAGCAGCATCAGATAACTCGGCGCTGACCAGACGCGGCCCTTCGCCCGACTGTCATAGGGATTGATGATGGTGGCCAGACGCAGCTCGCGGTGCTGCTGCAGTATGTCCTGATCGACGTAGTCCAGCGTCGCCAATGGGTGTGCCGCAGACACGAACAAGGCAATTTCCGTGCGCTCGTCCACCGTCGAGCTGACCAGGTCCGGCGGGTAACTGTCCTGCATTTCGGCAAAGGCAATGTGCGCCCGGCCGCTTTGCACCAGGGACATCAGGTCATCGCATTCGGCGATCAGGCATTCGAGCTCCAGGTCCGGGTAACGCTGTTCGAAGGCACTGAGTGACGCCTCGAAGCGGTCCGACTGATAGGTGTCGGACAGCGCCACCGTCAGTTTCGCTTCCACCCCCTGGGACAGTTGGCTGGCGGTTATTTCCAGGCGACTGGTGGCGGTCAGTATGTCTTCGGCCCGTTGCAGCATGACGTGCCCGGCCGGGGTTAGTCCGGGCTTGCGGCTGCTGCGGTCGAACAGCGTCAGGTTCAGATCGATTTCCAGGCTGGCCACTGCCGCGCTGATGGTTGACTGACTGCGGCCCAACTTGCGCGCCGCGGCGGAAAACGAGCCCTGGGTCGCCGCTTCGACAAACGCCAGCAACACTTCGTGAGAGGCCATGAACTATCGCCTTGATCGATGGTTATTGGTTATGAAGTATCGATGTGATGACAGATCATGGCAACCACAGTCACTCAAGGGAGTCTGGCCATGAGCGCCAACAAATCCATTACTGAACGTATTTTCCAGGCCATCGGTTTCGAACTGCTGGCCATCCTGATCTGTACCCCGTTGCTGGCCTGGATCATGAAGAAACCGATGCTGGAAATGGGTACGATTACCGTCCTCCTCGCCGCTCTGGCCCTCGCCTGGAACGTGGTCTTCAACGGTATGTTCGACCGGGTGCTCAAGCGCCTCGCCATCGCCCACAACGCCTGGGTTCGCGTCGTGCATGCCTTGTTGTTCGAAGGCGGACTGGTCGCCCTCGGCGTGCCGCTGATTGCCTGGTGGCTGAGTGTCAGCCTGTGGCAGGCGTTCCTGCTGGATATCGGTGTGTTGCTGTTCTTCCTGCCGTACACCTACGTCTACCACTGGGGGTATGACGTGGTTCGGGAGCGGGTGGTGATGACTCGCGAGGTTTGCTAAGTAGAGCGTGAACCAGGCTTTTTGTGGCGAGGGGGCTTGTCGGATCGCCGCACCGCCCCGTTCGGCTGCGAAGCAGTCGTAAAGCTTGGGACCGCTTCGCGCTCCAACGGGGGCAAGCCCCCTCGCCACAGGTGTTGTGTCCCGCCAGTTATTCAGCATTAAGCCTTACAAAAACATCCCCCCCGACGCCTCGATACGCTGACCATTGATCCACTGGCTGCCCGGCGCCAGCAGCAGCGCAATCGCGGCGCCGATGTCATCCGGCAACCCGGCGCGACCCAGGGCGGTGTTGTTCGCCACCAGCGTGTTCAACCCGGGGTTGTCGCGCACGGCGCCACCGCCGAAATCGGTTTCAATCGCGCCGGGTGCGAGGATATTCACCGCGATGTTGCGCGCGCCGAGTTCCTTGGCCTGGTAGCGGGTCAACACTTCCATCGCGCCTTTCATCGCCGCGTAGGCGCTGTGGCCCGGCAGGCTGAAACGGGTCAGGCCACTGGAAATGTTGACGATGCGGCCGCCGTCATTGAGTAATGGCAACAAGGTCTGTGTGAGGAAAAACGGCCCCTTGAGTTGGATGTTCACCAACTGGTCGAACTGCTCGACGGTGGTGTCGACGAAGTTGGCGTGCAGGCCGATCCCGGCATTGTTCACCAGAAAATCGAAGCGCTCGCGCCCGAAGTGGCTGTGCAGGACCTTCGCAACTTCGCTGGCGAAGGCGCCGAAATGCTCGCTCCGGGCAACGTCCAGTTGCAGCATGGCGGCGCGACCGCCCAGGCCTTCAATTTCGGCCACCAGTACCTGCGCCTCATCGGCGCGGCTGTTGTAGGTGCCGATGATGTCGATGCCTTGGGCGACCAGGTGCAGGGCTGCGTTTTTGCCGAGGCCGCGGCTGGCGCCGGTGATCAGTGCGATTTTACGGTTCATGGGACTTCCTCAAGTGCAGTGGGCGGTTGATGTGAGGAAGTTTATTTATCCGCTGAGGGGTGATAAACAGAGTTAAACCGGAATCACTGGTCGGATAATCCGAACAATAAAAGAGCAGGCTGATGAACAAACTGGAACTGTTGCGCACCTTTGTCCGTGTCAGCGAGATGTCGAGTTTCACCCTGGCCGGAGAAAGCCTGGGCCTGCCTCGATCAACGGTGTCCGAGCATGTGCAGGCACTGGAGGCATTGCTCGGAACACGGCTGTTGCAACGCACCACGCGCAAGGTGCAGGCGACCCAGGATGGCCTGGTGTTGTACGAGCGCAGCAAGGATCTGCTGTCGCACATGGACGAAATCGAGGGGTTGTTTCGTCAGGACGAGGCGTCGCTGGTCGGACGGGTTCGCATCGACCTGCCGAACATTCTGGCCCGCCGGGTGGTGATGCCGCGCTTGCCGGAATTCATGGCGCGGCACCCGCTGCTTGAACTGGAAATCAGCAGCACCGACCGCCGGGTCGATCTGCTCGCCGAGGGGTTCGATTGCGTGCTGCGCATCGGTGCTCAACCGGATCAATCGGTGGTGGCGCGACACCTGTGTGACTTCACCATGGTCAACTGCGCCAGCCCTGCGTATTTGCAGCGCTATGGCGTGCCCGGGCGGCTGGAAGATCTGGCGCAGCATCGGCTGGTGCACTACGTCGGCGTACTGGGCGGGCGTTCGGAAGGGTTTGTGTACGTCGACAAGGGGCAGGTGCAGCGACTGCCGATGGCCGGCAGTGTCACGGTCAACAGCACTGATGCTTATGAGGCCGCGTGCCTGGGTGGTTTCGGCCTGATTCAGGCGCCGAGGATGGGCATGCACCAATACCTGCGAAGCGGCGAATTGGTGGAGGTGTTGCCGCAGTTCAACGCGCCGTCCATGGAGGCGTCGCTGCTGTATGCCCGGCAGCGGCATTTACCGTTGCGGGTCAGGGCGTTCATGGACTGGCTGGGAGAGGTGATCCGCTCAGAAGTCTGAAACCGATGCATTTGTGGGAGCGGGCTTGCTCGCGAAGGCGGTGTGTCAGTCAACATCATTGCTGCATGACACACCGCCTTCGCGAGCAAGCCCGCTCCCACAGGTTTTTGCAGTTTGGATCAGACGTGGAAGTAACCCACGCACGAATCGAACGGCAGGCGCTTGAGTTCGATCTTGTTCAGGTCGAGTACTTCACGCAGGGCCTTGGTTTCGCCCGGGAAGTTGCGGTAGGCGACTTCGTCGAGCACCACGATCGCGCCTTTGGGCATGTACGGCAGGAAGGTTTCCAGCGCAACTTTGGTCGACTCGTACAGGTCGGTGTCGAGGATCAGCATGGCCACGACCAGGTCCGGACGGGTCTTGACCCACTCCGGTACGGTCTTGACGATGTCGCCCTTGACCAGCTCGCAGCGCGGAATGCGGTTGACCGGGCGCAACAGGTCGTTGGCGTCGATCATGTCCTGGATCAGCGACTGGTCGGTGTCGGCGAACATGGTTTCGTTGACGTCGGCCGGGTCTTCTTTCTTGTCGATGCTCTGGAAGCCTTCGAAGGTGTCGAAACCCACGATCGAGCGGTTGATCGCATACGGCTCGAGAATCATCGACAGGTGCATGTAGAGCATCAACGAGTTGCCCTTGTACACGCCGCACTCAATGATGGCGCCCGGTACTTCTGCGACCTTCTTGAACAGCTCCATGCGCGACAGCGCGGCGGTCACGCCAATGCGGTTGGCGAAGACGAACGGAGCGTCGGCCACGTATTCGGCATCGACCCGTTTCAGGACGTTGGTACGGGTTTCGTTGTACTGGGCCTCGGCGGGCGTGATGCGACGCTTGGTCATTGCTGGATTCCTTGGAAATTCGAAAAGTCGTGGACGTGGAAGTAGTCTTTGAAACCAGCGCCGACATCCGGGCAGGCGCTGTCGACGTTAATCGCGCCGCGCTGCTGCTTGAGGTCGTCGAGGTGCATCAGGCGAAAGTCCACGCTGAAGCGGGTTTGTTGCGTGTAATTGGGAACGGTGCCGTGCAGGTGCGAACCGGAGAACACCAGCATCTCGGCAGTGTTGCCGGCGATGCGCAGTTCGCAGGCGCTGTTGATCGCTTCGGTGGGCACCGGATGTTGGCGCGCCTCTTCCCTGACGTTGTCCTTGGCGCGCTGGCGTTGCACGTCGATCCAGTCAGACAGGCTCCACTGCGCCGAGGTGTTTTTCACCGGGGCGTCGAAGTAGGCCGGGTTGATCATCATGGTCTGGTCAGGCTGGATCGTGTAGACCGGCATCCAGGTATTGATCTGACAGTCGACACCGCCGTACCAGGTATCGCGATGGGGCTTGTAGGCATAGCTGACGCCGGCGTGCAGGTAGTCGTAGTTGGGCACAACGCGGATACGCGGTACGTCGAAAATGAACGCCTCGGGAGCCGCACCGATTTCGTCGGTGAAGCTGCGGATCAGCTCCTTGGCGCGCAGGCTATTGGTGAACTGGCCCTTGAGGCGAGTCACCAGCACCACGAACTCTTCCACCGGCATCAGTGTATGCAGCGCCTGGTGGTTGGTTTCGCCATCGAAGGCTGCCGTGATGCTTTCCTGGGCAAAGGTACAGAGTTCCTTTGCCGCTTTCAGTTCGGTGTTCAGGAAGATGTCGCCAGCGTAGATCGCACTTCTGAAATCAGCGTGCTTGTGCAACTGATTGATGAATAAGTTCACGGTTCTCACCCAGGAATACTTTGGCTCTCATAAGAGTCGGCAACACATTGGCAAACTGAAGCGCAATCCTTGAACGAAAGGAGCAATACCTTGATTGGGCGATGAAAGGCTCACTTTTCCGCCGGGTGGAAAGCAAACGTCCCGCAGCGATTGCTCGCTGCGGGACGTGAGTCCAGGCGCGAAGGCTCAGAACAATTGAGTGAACAACCAGTACAGGCTGCCTGACAGCAGGATCGCCGCCGGCAAGGTCAGCACCCAGGCCATCAGCAGGTTGCGGATGGTCTTCATCTGCAAGCCGCCGCCGTTGGCGACCATGGTCCCGGCCACGCCCGAGGACAGCACGTGAGTGGTCGATACCGGCAGGCCGAACATGTCGGCGGCGCCGATGGTCAGCATCGCCACGGTTTCTGCCGAGGCGCCCTGGGCGTAGGTCAGGTGGGTCTTGCCGATTTTCTCGCCGACGGTCACCACGATGCGCTTCCAGCCGACCATGGTGCCCAGGCCCAGGGCGATGGCCACCGCGATCTTCACCCACAACGGAATGAATCGCGTGGAGTTGTCGATCTGTTGCTTGAACAATTGCAGTTTGCCGTTGGTGTCGGCGTCAAAATTGCCGACCTTGTTCTTGTCCATCAGGCGAATGGTTTCGCTGCTCAAATACATGTCGTTACGCACGTTGCCCATGGCCTCGGCCGGGACTTTCGACAGCGAGCCATAACCCTTGACCTGGGCACCGATGCTGCCGGTCAGCGCAGCAAGTGCCGGCACCAGTTGCGGGGTCGCTTCCTTGCTGCGCACGTATTCGGACAGCACCGCGCGCGGGTCGGCCGGGGCCGGCAGGGGAGCCGCCTTGACCAGGGCTTGCTGGGTCACTTCGGCGACCGCCGCGAACTGCAACGCTTGGTCAGCCGGCATGGTGCGGTTCAATGCATAAGCCATTGGCAGCGTGCCCACCAGAATCAGCATGATCAGGCCCATGCCTTTCTGGCCGTCGTTGGAACCGTGGGCGAAGGACACGCCGGTGCAGGTCACGATCAACAGGCCGCGAATCCACCATGGCGGCGGTGTCTCGCCTTTAGGCTCCTTGTACAGCGCACGATTCTTCACGAAAGCGCGCAGGGCCAGCAACAGCAGCGCGGCGCAGCCGAAACCGACCAGTGGCGAAAGCAGCAGCGCATAACCGATCTTGGTGGCCTGGGCCCAGTCCACACCGCTGGTACCGTCGCGGCCATGCATCAGGGCGTTGGCCACGCCGACACCGATGATCGAACCGATCAGGGTGTGCGAGGACGACGCCGGCAGACCCAGCCACCAGGTGCCGAGGTTCCACAGGATTGCAGCGATCAACAAGGCGAAGATCATTGCGAAACCGGCGGATGAGCCGACTTGCAGGATCAGCTCCACCGGCAGCAGGGCGATGATGCCGAACGCCACCGCGCCACTGGAAAGCAGCACCCCGAGGAAGTTGAAAAAGCCGGACCAGACCACCGCGACGTTCGGCGGCAGCGAGTGGGTGTAAATCACTGTGGCCACCGCGTTGGCGGTGTCGTGGAAGCCGTTGACGAACTCAAAGCCCAAGGCGATCAGCAGCGCCACGCCGAGCAATAGAAACGGCGTCCAGGTAGTCACCACGGTGCCGAGTTCGTTCATGTCGCGCATCAGGCTGTAAGCGGTAAACAACAAGCCGATGGCCAGCACGGCAAAAAACACCACGATGGTGAGCAAGCCGGGTTTTTTGTCGAATTGCGGTTTGGCACTACTGGCGGGCGCCGGGGCGGCGGTGAAGGAGGGCGTAGCCATCACGGACATTCCTGAAGAGGGAAGGAGTGTCAGTGATAATCGTTGCTAATTATTACAGGGAGACTGCTTTGGATCAGTGTTTGGGTTTTTTGCAGCCGCTGATCTGAATTCCACACATTTCCTGAGGGCTATGCAGAACCCTGTGGCGAGGGGGCTTGCCCCCGTTGGGTTGCGAAGCGACCCTGAATCAATCAAACGGGTTTGTTCTGACACACCGCATTCAATGATTTTGCGTCTGCTTCGCAGACGAACGGGGGCAAGCCCCCTCGCCACAGTTGATCAGTGTCAGGCGAGGTCGAGGACTCAATAATCCTGCTGCTTGCGAAACGCCCAGCGTCCGGCAATCACGGTAAAGGTCGCGACCAGCGCCACCAGGATCCAGAAACCTTCCGGATCACCGGCCAGCGGAATGCCGCCGACGTTCATGCCGAAGAAACCGGCGATGATGTTGATCGGCAGCGCCAGCACCGTCACCACTGTCAGGGTGAACAGCGTGCGGTTGGTCTGTTCGTTGATGTTGGCGGCGATCTCTTCCTGCAACAGCTTGATCCGCTCACCCAGCGCTGTGAGGTCGTTGATGATCAGTGCGAACTCTTCAGTGGATTTGCGCAGTTCCTTCACGTCTTCCTTTTGCAGCCATTGCGGCGGCCGGTTGAGCAGGCGCAGCAACGAGCCCGGTTCCAGCGCCAGCAGCCGTTGCAAACGCACCAGCACCCGGCGATTGGCACCCAGTTCTGCGCGGTTGGTCGACAGGCGCGAGGAGAGTAATTCGTCTTCGATCTGATCCACGCTCTGGCTGGTCTTGCGCACGATCTGGGTCAGCACTTCACCCTGGTCGCGCAACAAATGCACCAGCAACTCCAGCGGGGAGCGAAAGCACTCCCGGGCCTTCACCGAGGAGCGCAGTTTGTCCACCGAGTGCAGCGGTTGCAGGCGGGCGCTGATGATCAGCCGGCTGCGGGCGCACACCCACAGCGTCGAGACATCCGACGACACCAGGTTGCTGAGGTTGAACACCACGTCGTTGACCACCGCCAACAGCGCCGAATCGACATGCTCGATGCGCGTCGAGCGCGAGCCCTCGTGCAGCGCTTCGAAAAATTCCTCGGGCAACTCCAGATGACTCTTCATCCAGCGCTCGCACGCGGCATGGGCGAGGTTCAGGTGCAGCCAGAGAAATTGCTCGTCGCTTTGCGGTTGTTGCAGGTACTGCAAGGCCTCGGCGGAATTGATTTCCCGACCGGCCTCACCTGGGCGAAAACTGAAACCGTAAAGCAGGCCGAACAGATCCGTGTCGCGATGGCTTTGATCGATGCTGTGGTTCATGAGGACTCGCAAGGGGAGGGCTCTATCGCTCTTGGGTAGCAGCCGGCGAAGACTGCGTTCGGCTGCGCAGCAGTCGTCAACTTGAACACGCGGTCTTCCAATGGAACTGCATTGCCTGATTTCACGGCTGCTGCGCAGCCGAACGCAGGCTTCGCCAGCTGCTACAGGACACGTTATGGCTGGTTTACGGGTTCACTTGAGCGGCATCATCGCAAGCCGGGATGATGTTTTTGTGACAGGAAAATAACGCAAAAAAATTGCTCTACGGTATGACTCACCCACATAGGTAACAAAACAGTTCAAGCACATAGGTAACAGTCTTTAACTGGCACTGGTCGATTCCGAGGATCTGACCATGCCCTGGCGTGCTTTCACTTCCTGTCCAGCGGCGTGCAAAGCTACGCCAAACTGATCGAAGGTCCGTTGCATACCTCGCAATTGATCGATGAAGCCAACCTGCAATTCAAGGTGCAGGTGCAGGAGTGGAAAAACGTCCTGTTGCGTTGCAAGCAACCGGCGGACCTGGACAGCGCCAGCGGTGAGTTGAACTCGATCGCCACCGTAATGGCCGGTGGTACCAACGAGCAGTTCAACGGCATCACCCTGGCCGTGGAAGCCATTCGCGACATGAACCGCCAGATCGCCACCGCTGCCGAAGAGCAAACCTCGGTGGCCGAAGACATCTCGCGCAACCTCACCGAGATCACCAGCATCGCCAGCACCAACCTGGACAACGTGCAGCGCACTGAAGCGGCAAGCCACAACCTGCACGGTTTGTCGGGGCAGTTGAACGAAGTGACGGCGCGCCTGAGCGCTTGAATCCAGGATGCACAAAAGCCGCACGACTTCTCAATCGTGCGGCTTTTGTGTGTTTCAGGATTAAGTGTCCTGTTTGTTTTTCAGGACCTTGCCGTTGGAGGCATCGATGTCCACATCCCACTCGACGTTCTTGGCGTCACGCAGTTCGATTTCGTACTCGTAACCATTGAAGTGGTTGTCCAGTTCGGTTTTGGCGATCGTTGCTCCCGGATGCAGATCCAGCGCGATTTTGTTCAGCTCTTCCAGCGGCTTGATCTTGCCGCCCTTGACCAGTTGCGGGATCTCATCGACCCGGACATCGGCCTGGGCCAGGCCCGCAGTGAGGGTCAGGGTTGCAGCGGCAAGCAAAGCAGTCAGGGTCTTCATGGGCGTCTTTCCTGGGGTGATCTGTTCAAGTGGGATCAGGCTAGCGTGTGTAACTTAATCCACCCTTAAAACCCCGACATGTCCTGCATCAATCCCTGTGGGAGCGTGGCTTGCCCGCGAAAGCGGAGTGTCAGTCAACGTTGATGTTGAAGCTGATGGCCCAATCGCGAGCAAGCCCGCTCCCACAGGTTTTGCGCAACTCTGGATCAGTAGCCGTTGTTCTGTAGCACCTGTGCCACGCTCGCCGCCGGGCGTTTATAGAACTTCAACAACTCGCTGGCGCGATTGGTGAAAATACCGTCGACACCGGCGTCCATGACTTTCTGGTAATCCACCGCATCGTCGATGGTGTAGACGTGCACCAGTAGGCCCTGATCGTGGGTGTATTGGTTCATCCACGGTTGCACCAGGTCCGAATAACTCTGGTCGCCACCCCGGGTCAGTGCGGCGGACGGGCCGGTGCCGATGGCGCCCTGGGCCTTGGCGTAGTCGACCCAGCGCTGGAATTCGGCGTTGTCTTTCGGCTGCTGTCTGGCGTAGTAAGCGGCTTTATCCTTTTCGCCGGACTCGGCAAAGGTCACTTTTGACTTGGGCTCGATACTGCCTTCACCGACCCACAACAGCAGAATTTTCGGTACCTGCGGCATCTCCTTCTGCAGCAGTTCGAGGCTGCTTTTCTCGAAGGTTTGCAGGATTACCTTGCCTGGGCCCTGGCCGACCGCCTGCTCGTTTTTCGCCGATTGCGCACCCATCGGGCTCAGCCAGCCACGGTCCTGAAGTTTTTCCTTGAGGTCATGCTCGATGCCGGGAAACTGCTTCGGCTCCTTGGTCTCGATGTACAGGCCAGGCTTGTGCGGCGGGTTGCCCTGGGCAATGTCGATGATTTCATCGAGGGTCAGAATCTTCAGACCAGCGAAGCCAGGACGCGCACGATCCGGGTACGCGGTATTGAACCAGCTGCCGGCGTCCAGGGTTTTCAACTCGGCCATGGTGAACGCGTTGGCCGGGCTGTCCTTGCGCTCGGGGAATTTGCTGGCGACATCGGTGGTGCGTTGCAGGTTGTTGTCGTGCAGGGCAAACAGCACGCCATCCTTGCTGCGCTGCAGATCCAGTTCCAGATAATCGGCGCCCAGGTCGCGGGCCAGTTTGTAGGCGGCGGCGGTGGATTCCGGCGCATCGAACGATGCGCCACGGTGAGCGATCACCGCCGGATGCGGAATCCCCAAACGGGTTGCCAGTGCCGTGGGAGCAAGTTCGCTGGCGGCCTGTGCCTGGCCGAAGCTGAGCAACAGGCTTAGTAACAAGGCGTTTTTAGTAAACGTTGCAGGCATGGTCGAGATCCTTTCGCAATGAATGTGCACTCCCTTTTAACAACGGATCATTGCAGGCGCTATCGCGAGACCGACACAAACCTGTTTAAAGCTGATGTTCGTCAGCGTTTTCGTGCGCTTGTTTGCAGTACGCTGAGTTCCGCAAATTTCCCCGGCAGAGGGAAAACCATTCGCTGGCCCTGTGTGTAAATCATCGATCTATCGTGAGGTTTACCATGCGCATCACTTCCCGGCTCATCTGCCAGGCTGCCGACCAACTCAAAGGCTTCGTCGGCCTCAACCGCAAGACCGGTCACTACATCGTTCGCTTCAGTGAAGACTCGTTCGGCATGGATGTGGCGGATGACGGCATCATCCCTGCCAGCGAATTCGTCTGGGTCGCGGGGCCCGGGCAAACCATGACCCTCAAGCGCGAATTGATCCAGTTGCTGCTGGACCAGAACATCGATGGCCGGATCAACATCAGCGAGCCGTTACGGGTGTACATGAACCGGCGTGACGTGCCGGAGATTTCGGCGGTTCGCAGCCTGGTTCAGGGGTGAGTTTTTGCGGTGATTTGACTGGCCTCTTCGCGAGCAAGCCCGCTCCCACAGGTCTTTGTGTCGGGAACATATCTTGCGTACACCCACACCCCCTGTGGGAGCGGGCTTGCCCGCGAAGGCGGCCTAAATATCACCGCATCATTTACAGGCTGAGCCCGTAGGCCCGTTCAACCCCGCACAGGCTTCGACAAAGGCGCTCACCAACGGCGGCAAGACGCTCTTGAGCGCTGCTCGTTCGGGCTGGAACAAGGTCGCGACAAAGAACGGATGGCCACTGAGTTCGATCGCGCGCAGTCCTTGTTCCGAATCGTGGCCGACGGCGTGAAGTTCCCGCTTGAGCAGCTCCCTCTCGAATTGCGGATTCACACCGTAACGACAGCGATAGCCTTCACGTATCTCAGACGTTTCATACGCCTCGGCGATCAACGAACCCTCAAGCAAATGAATCGTATCGACTGCTTCCACCAGCGCGCACGACAGTGGCGTCAGCAGCGCCCGCGTTGCATCGGGCGCCGTCTCGCCGTGTTCGGCATCCGACCAGCCCAGCACATTGCGTGCATATTCCAGCACTGCGTGTTGAAAACCACCGCAGGTGCCGAGGAAAGGTCGCCGTTGTTCGCGGGCAAAACGAATCGCCAGCAAGGCGCCGTCCATGTTGCGATACGGGCTGGCCGGTACACACCAGAAACCATCGAATGTGTGCAGGGGTGTCTCGGCGTGGATTTCATCGGTGGCCAGCCACTGCCATTGCAGGTTCAGGCCAGCGTGTCCGGCAATCATTTCGAGGGCGATGGGAATGGCCTGGTGGGCGGTGACTTGTGGGTCGTAGTCGCCGATCAGGGCGATGCGAATCTGACGGGTTTCCATGAGGGGCCTCGGCACTGGTTAATTCCTGGTGGCCACTATAGATTGGCGTTCACGCACTCAATATTGGCGTTTTACCAAGTGATCAATGCAGCCATGCAATATCGACTGGATTACGCGGACCTGGCGCTGATCCTCGCCCTGGTGCGCGGCGGCTCCCTGGCCCGGGCCGCGCAACTGCTGAAGGTGGATGTCTCGACGGTGTTTCGAGCGGTGCGCCGGCTGGAGGCTGCGCTGGGTCAGCAATTGTTCGAAAAAAGCCGCGCCGGTTACCTGCCTGGCACCCTCGCGCAGTCGCTGGCTGAACAGGCCGAGCGCGCTGAGCAGGCGCTGGAGGCGGCGCGCATCGGTGTGGAGCAGGGCGGTGAAGTGATCAGCGGCATCGTGCGCCTGACCTGTACCGATTCGGTCCTGCAAGAATTGCTGTTGCCGGCGTTGGCGCAGTTCATGCCGAACTATCCGGCGCTGACGCTCGAACTCAGCACATCCAATGATTTTGCCAACCTCAGCCGTCGGGATGCCGACATCGCCCTGCGCCTGACCCGCACGCCACCGGAGCATTTGGTGGGACGACGCCTGGCGGATATTTCCTACCGCGTGTGTGCCAGCGAGCGATATCTGCAATCGGTCAATACCACTGACCTGGCCTCATTGACCTGGATCGCCCCGGATGACTTCCTGCCTGATCACCCGACCGTTACCTGGCGTCGCCAGGCCTTGCCAGGCGTAACCCCGGGCTATCGCTGCAACAGCATGCTTTCGGTTACCGGGCTGGTGAGGGCAGGGCTGGGTGTAGCGGCGTTGCCGGACTTTTTGATCGGCGGCGGATTACAGCCGCTGGGCGAGCCGTTGCACGGTTACGACACCGCGCTGTGGCTGCTGACCCGTCCCGACTGCCGCGCCTTGCGCTCGGTGGTCACCTTGTTCGATGAGTTGGGGTGGGCGCTGAAACTGCCGTGAAAGCGCTCAAGCCTGTGGCTCATCCTTGCGCACGAAATGTTGATGCATTTCCGTGGTCAGGTTTTCGATGTGCTCGGTGAGGGCCTTGGTCATCTCCGTGAGGCGGGTGTTCTGTTCAAGCAGCTCCAGCAGTTGTGCGCTGTTTTTCGCGGCTTCCGCTTGACGCTCACTGTTGGCGGTCGCCAGCGCTTCGCGGTGCTGCGCATCGGCATCGGATTGGGCTTTGTCCCGCGCGGCCTGACGAGTCTGAGCCAATAGAATCAATGGCGCGGCATAGGCCGATTGCAGGCTGAAAGCCAGGTTGAGCAGGATGAACGGGTACGCATCGAAGTGGGTGACACCGGACAGGTTGAGGCACACCCAGGCGACGACTATCAGCGTTTGTGCGCCGAGAAACGTCGGTGTGCCAAAGAACCGCGCAAAGGCTTCGGCGCGCAGGGCAAACTTGTCATTGCCAAACGTCGGCGCCAAGTGGGCGTGAGGGCGATGGAAACGCAGGTGATCGACGGGGGCGGTGGTTTTGGTGGGCGTGGTGGTCATGGTGTTCTCTGCATGGCGCTGGGACTGGGGCTCACTATAGCCCCGGCGCCAGTTTCATTCTGAAACACATTGCGGTGTTTGATTCAGAGAGACCAAACTTTCGATAACACGGCTGACATTGTCATTTATTGCAACTGGTAGCAGGCCAGAAACATGTCCAGCGCGGATTCAACTACCCGGTGTTGTTCTTCGGCTGACAAGCCCGGCTTGCCCATGGAAATCTGCGGCCAGAATGCAAAAGATTTGAGCAGGCCATGGATCTGTTGAGCAGCGAATTCGGGAGCCACGGCCTTCAATCGGCCATCCGCTTGAGCGGCCCGAATCCACACCGTCAGCCCCTCTTCGCGCTCGCCCATGCGGGCCACCATATCCTGCGCCCGCTCTGGGGAATGAATCGTCGCCGCTATCGCCACCCGTGCCAGGTCGAGAAAATTGTCATCGCCCAAAATTTGCAACTTGGCCATCAGCAACTCGCGCAATTGGTCGCGCAAAGGCAAGTCGGGACGGTAGGACGTTTCCTGTTCTGCCGTCACCCGGACCCATAACTGATTGAGGATTTCGGCGAACAACTCTTCCTTGCTGGGGAAGTGGTTGTACACCGTGCGCTTCGACACGCCGGCAGTGGCAGCAATCTTGTCCATGCTGGTGATTTCGAAACCGTTGTCACGGAATTCGTTGATCGCGGCTTGAATGATCGCTTGGCGTTTTCGGTCGGTGAGGCGCTGTGGAGCTGTCATAAGTACGCTTCGGCAGGAAGAAGGGAAGAATTACACTCGGCAGTTTACTTGTCATCGACTTTGATGCAACCTAGAAACTACACTGTGCAGTGTAATGTTTTGTTAATTCTGCCCAGTAAAAAATAGAAAGTCCGGCTGATGCGTGCGTGCCTTGGCCATTTATCGTCCCACCGTGAGAAGCCGAAATGTTTACGGTTTCTCTGGAGCTATCCAGTTATGGCCAATTCAAGTTCCCCAACGGATAACGCCTCTACGCCTGAAGCTTCTCGTCAGGTCGAGGGAGCCTACCGAAATCATGCGCCTGTGAAGCGCGAAGGCTTTCGCAAGACGCTACGGATCCTGTGGAATATGATCTTCCACAAACCGCGTGACACGCGCCCGAGCGCGCCCGTCCCGGTGCAACCCTTGACGCAAGCCGCACTGATCGCCGCGCCGAACCACAGTGTTTATCGTCTCGGTCACTCCACGGTTCTGCTCAAACTGCGGGACAAGTTCTGGATCACCGATCCGGTCTTCGCCGAGCGTGCCTCCCCGGTGCAATGGGCCGGCCCCAAGCGTTTCCACCAGCCACCAATCAGCCTGGAACAATTGCCACCGATTGAAGCGGTAATCCTGTCCCACGACCACTACGACCACCTGGATCATCAGGCCGTGCTGAAGCTCGCGGACAAGACCAAATACTTCCTTACACCACTTGGCGTAGGCGATACCCTGATCAAGTGGGGCATCGACGCCAGCAAAGTCCGCCAACTGGATTGGTGGCAAGGCACGGAAGTCGAGGGCATCCGCTTCATCGCCACCCCGTCGCAGCACTTCTCCGGCCGTGGCCTGTTCGACAGCAACAGCACCCTCTGGGCCTCGTGGGTGATGATCGACGGCGATACACGCATCTTCTTCAGCGGCGACAGCGGCTACTTCGACGGCTTCAAATGCATCGGCGAACAGTACGGCCCATTCGACCTGACTCTGATGGAAACCGGCGCCTACAACGTCGACTGGCCGCACGTGCACATGCAACCCGAACAAACCCTGCAAGCCCACATCGACCTCAAGGGCCGCTGGCTGTTGCCGATCCACAACGGCACGTTCGACCTGTCGATGCACGCCTGGTACGAGCCTTTCGATCGCATCCTGGCCCTGGCCTGGGAGCGCAGTGTTTCAATTACCACGCCGCAGATGGGCGAGGCGTTCAACCTGATGCATCCGCAGCGTGGTGGTGCGTGGTGGTTGGAGGTTGAACAACAGGTGTATCAGGATCAACAGAGCGTTGGGTGAGGCGGCTACAGATTGCGACGAACTTTCGTGCAAGAGCTGGTGACCTGAGATGACGGAAAATTCCGACTGATTCTTTAGGCTGAAAAACGGGTGAAATCATTCACTCGACATCAGTCAGAAGGATTTTTACATGGAAGTAACGTTAAACAGCTGCATGACGCGGCTGGCCAGGATTGTCCTGTTATCGATGGCCACCAGCGCAGCCTATGCGCAGACCCCGGCGGCTGAAACCAGGCTGGAATACCTGAGTGTCGATGAACTCAACCAGCGGATGGATCGCGGTCAGTTGAATTCCGTAACGCTGGTTCGGCACTTGTTGCAACGGATCGAAAGGCTGGACAAACAAGGCCCGGCGATCAACGCAATCATCGAGCTGAACCCTGATGCACTGGAGATTGCCAAGTCCCTGGATCGGGAGCGCCAAAACGGGCATGTCCGCGGACCGCTGCATGGCATTCCGGTGCTACTCAAAGACAACATCGATACCTCCGATTCGATGCAGACCAGCGCCGGTTCATTGGCCCTGGTCGGGCAACCTGCTGCACAGGATGCCTTTATCGTGCAGCGCCTAAGGGGCGCCGGAGCGGTCATTCTCGGAAAAACCAACCTCAGCGAGTGGGCCAACGTTCGCGATCCGGCCATTCCCGATGGCTGGAGCGGCCGAGGCGGACAAACCAGAAATCCCCATCTGCTTAGCGCAACACCCTGCGGCTCAAGTTCGGGCTCGGGCGCAGCGGTCGCGGCGGGGTTCGCTCCGCTGACGGTTGGGACTGAGACGATCGGTTCGATTATCTGTCCTGCGTCACTCAATGGTGTGGTCGGCCTCAAACCGACGGTGGGTTTACTCAGCCGCAGTGGCATTGTTCCCGTGACGCACAAACTCGATACGCCAGGGCCGATGGTTCGCAGCGTTCGCGACGCTGCATTATTGCTGAACGCCATGACCGGCAATGATCCGGCTGACCCAATCAACAAACCGTCAGGCGTCAATACAACGGACTACACGGCTCTGTTGCGTCCTGATGCATTGTCGGGGCGCCGTATCGGTTTCCCGTTGAAGTTCGACAATAGCGCTGAGGGGGTTGAAAGTGATCCGCAGTTTTCCAGGGCTCTGGAGGTCATGCAGGCTGCCGGCGCAATTCTGATCCCCGTGGAACTCACTGATCCGTTATCGGAGCAGGTAGATGAGGCGCTATGGATGGGTATCAAGCGTGATTTGCCGAGGTATCTGGCGACCCGAACCGCAATGGCTGCCCCCACACTGGAAGCTATTGTGCGTTTTAACAAGGACACGCCTGGCAACCCGGATTACGGACAAAGCATCCTGAGCGCGGCCAACACCATCGATTTCGAAGAGCGCACGTACAACGAGCTGTGGCGGAAAATCAAGCACGAAAACGCCGCTGTCATCGACGGCTTACTGAACACCCACCAACTCGACGCCTTGGTGCTCGACGTCGGCTCCCCCGGTTTGAACGTCATTGCGCTGGCAGGCTACCCCGGCATCATGATGCCGTCAGGAGTGGACGCTGACGGCGTTCCGACCTCAGTGTTTTTCTACGGTGCCCCTTGGAGTGAGGCCAAACTTCTGGCGATGGCTTACAGCTATGAACAAGCCTCACATGCGCGTCAGACACCTGCATTCAAACCATAGAAATGCGCTAAGCAAAAACCACCTCAAGCCGGCCCGCCTTTCGCGATCAGGGGGCCGGTTTGACGACGATTTGCACGTGGCCTACGAAATTTTCGGTGCTCACTCCACCATCGCAAAATCCGCCCGCCCCACCGGATTCGGCGTCGACCCTTTCACATTCATCCCGCGCCCCGGTGCAAACCCCGGGAAGAACACCAGCCCTTCCGATTCGAACCGATAGGCCAACGCCAAACGAGTGACATCCAGCACCTCACGCTTCGCCTCGAAACGCTGAATGGCATCAACCGAAACCCCGGCTTCCCGGGACAGCTCATCCACACTCCAGCCCAGCATCGCTCGGGCCTGGGCGCAGTGGGCCGGGGTGAATTGGAAGAGGGCGATACGTTCCAGGGTGATTTTCATCGCTTGAGAGGCCATGGTGTTCTCCGGGCTCGAGAGTGTTGGTCAAAATATACTGTGTTTTTGTACAGTTGTTTTGAGCCCGGATCAAACGCATTTTTTGATTTGTCTTTTCAGACAGACGAACGGCGCAGCGTTTATTTGTCCGCCAACCCCGGCGCCTCCCGCACGATAAAGTGATCCAGATTCTCAATGTTGGCGCTGAACACCCCGAACGTCTGCTCGGGGTTTTTCTTGCTCGGCACCTGCTTCAACTCGGGCGTCACGCCATAAAAGAAGCAATACAGTTCCCGACCACTCTCGATGGCATGCTTGATCTCTTCGAGGAACGCCTTGCGCTTGCGGTAGCTGTCTATGAGCTTTTTGCTCAGGTAGACATTGACCGAGTAAGGCCTCTTTTCGAACCAGACCTTCTTCTCGAAATCGATACGAAAGCTCTGGGTGTAGTCCTTGATCTCCTTGACCTTGCCCCAGTAAATCAGCCCCCTGTTGTCTTGCAGGTATTCGATCTTCTTGAAGAACGAAGCGTAAGGCGCGGTGTGCTCGCCAATCTTCAGCGGCACGCGCTTGAGCAAATCCTTGTCGTCGAAGTTTGAAACAAAGCATTCCACCGGGTGGGCAAAGATGCTGGTCTTGTCCGGTGCCGATTCCCTGCCCGGTTGCTCGACATTGCCTGCCACCGACGGCGTTAGCGACTCATCACGCACCCCATCCGCTGCGACCTTCGGACTGGACGGCTTACGCACATACTCACGCCGAGTCAGTAACAATTCCGACGGGAAATTTTCTTCGCGACTGTCATCCGTTTCCGCCTCATCCACACCCGACGCCGGCGTCTTCAAGCTGACATAAGGGCAGCCCTCGACATGCCGCGTACTCGGCAGGTTCTTGAAGTGCGGCGTACGCACGTAATTCACATTCTTGGCGTTGAACGTGCCCAGCTCATTGGCCGCATCGAACGCCAGGCGACAGGCATCGTTGGGGCACTGGAAGTGTTCCCTGGCGGAGTCGAAATCCATCGTCTCGTCGAAATTCAGATCCCGAACGTCGTAGATCGACAACTTGTCGTTGAGGCTGAGGCAGTAGGCGAGGTCGAATTTCATGTCGGCTTCCAAATCCTTTAGATGAACAGCTTCCAGTGATGGTGCATTCGAAGCAATAGCTACACTGAGATCACTTCGATATCGCCGAGTCTGCACAGTCCATCAAAGAGGGCGGTTCATGAGCCATTCAGATACTTCGCCGCCCCTCCCGGAACCGGGCCGGATTGCCCGCCGGGATGAACAGACCGGTTGGCGCCGCTGGCTACCGGGGCTGGGCATGCTGCGCGAATACCAATGGGCATGGTTGCGTTACGACATCGTGGCCGGCCTGGTGTTGACCACGATGCTGGTGCCCGTCGGTATCGCCTATGCGGTGGCATCGGGTGTGCCCGGCATTTATGGCCTCTACGCGACGATCGTTCCGCTGCTGTTCTATGCCTTGTTTGGCCCCAGCCGAATTCTGGTGATGGGGCCGGATTCCTCCCTGGTGGCCGTCATCCTTGCTGTCATCATTCCACTCTCCGGTGGCGACCCGCAGCGTGCCGTCGCCCTGGCGGGGATGATGGCGATCGTGTCGGGCGCGGTGTGTATCCTGGCCGGTATGGCGCGCCTGGGGTTTATTACCGAGCTTCTGTCCAAGCCGATCCGCTACGGCTACATGAACGGGATTGCACTGACTGTATTGATCAGCCAGTTGCCCAAGCTGTTCGGTTTTTCGATTGAATCTGGCGGTCCATTGAGAAACCTGTGGGCCATCGCCTCAGCGTTGATGGAGGGAAAAGCCAATTGGGCCGCATTCACGGTCGGCGCGCTCACCCTGGCGGTGATTTTGCTGCTCAAAAGAAGGCCGCAATTGCCGGGCATCCTGATCGCCGTGGCTGGCGCGACAGTCGCCGTGGGTGTATTCGATCTTGCGGCACGCGCCGGTGTGTCAGTCCTCGGTTCACTCCCCCAAGGCTTGCCCGGGTTCGCCATCCCCTGGATCACCACCGCCGATATCGTCCCGGTTTTGATTGGTGGTTGCGCCGTCGCACTCGTTTCGTTCGCCGACACCAGCGTGCTGTCGCGGGTCTATGCGGCGCGGACCCGAACCTACGTCAACCCGAATCAGGAAATGGTCGGCCTCGGCATCGCGAACCTGGCGGCCGGTTTTTTCCAGGGCTTCCCGATTAGCAGCAGCTCGTCACGGACGCCCGTGGCCGAGGCCGCCGGCGCCAAGACCCAAATGACCGGCGTCGTCGGCGCATTGGCGGTTGCCTTGTTGCTGGTGATGGCGCCGGACCTGCTGCAACATTTGCCGTCCAGCGCACTGGCGGCAGTCGTGATTGCATCGGCCATCGGCCTGATCGAGGTCGCCGACCTGCGGCGGATCTATCGCATCCAGCGCTGGGAATGCTGGCTATCGATTGTCTGCACCGTCGGCGTGGCCGTGTTCGGCGCGATCGAGGGCATCGGCCTGGCCATCGTGATCGCGATCATCGAATTCCTCTGGGATGCCTGGCGTCCGTACTCCGCAGTATTAGGGCGCGCCGACGGGGTCAAGGGCTACCACGACATCAAACGCTATCCCGACGCGCGCTTGATCCCCGGCCTGGTCCTGTTTCGCTGGGATGCGCCCTTGTTCTTTGCCAATGCCGAGCTGTTCAGCGTCCGAGTGCTGGACGCCGTGGCGGCATCGCCCACGCCCGTGCGCTGGCTGGTGGTCGCCGCAGAGCCGGTCACCAGCGTCGACGTGACCTCCGCCGACATGCTCGCCGAACTGGACGACACCCTGCACGCGGCGGGTATCGAGTTGTGCATTGCCGAGATGAAAGACCCGGTCAAGGACAAGCTCAAGCGGTTCGGGTTGTTTGCGCGCTTGGGGGAAACGGCGTTTTTTCCTACGGTCGGGGCGGCTGTGGATAGTTATGTTGCGATGTATTCGGTGGATTGGGTGAAAGGATAGGCGCTCCCGCCATTGGACAGGCCTCCATCGCCTGACTAGCGTTGTCTGGCAGATCGAATCGCCGCATGCCTCATGGGCAACTGCCAGGCCAAGCGGACTCTCCAGCCGTCCAAGCCTTGATTGCGGTGAAACCCGAGAGATCGAAATCGAGACTTCACAGCAAGGAGCGCACCATGCCGAACAACTGGCCCGACGGGATTGAGCACGTTGTCGTGTTGATGATGGAAAACCGGTCATTCGATCATTTGCTGGGGGATTACACCCGCATCAACCCGGCGTGTGACGGCATCAACCGTAATGCGCCCCGCAGCAATCCGCTGAAACTGGCCAATGGCAATTCGACGGTGATCACCCAGGCGTCGGAGTTCCCGGAAAACTACAGCCTGTGGGCGCCGCCGCCCCCTCTGCCTCCGGCGCTACCGCCGAGCAATAGTGAGGGGTTCGACCTTGGCCACGAGTTCGTCAACGTAGAGAAACAACTGGGCGTCTCGTTCAAGACCAGCCCGGCCAACCCCAAACTCGATGGTTTTGCCCAGGACGCCTACGACAAGGCCCGCAAGGACCTGAAGGTGTACAAAACCTGGTCGCAATCCATGGCTCAACGGGCGATGAACTACATCCCGTTCGGCGCTAAGACAGCGGATGATACGTTGCCGGCAATCCATGGATTGGCGCGCAATTTCACCGTGTGTGATCGCTGGTTTTCCTCAGTGCCAGGCCCAACCTGGCCGAACCGTTTTTTTGCCATGCTCGGCAGTTGCAATGGCCACTTGCTGATGCCCTCGACCGGCACGGTACTGGCCGGCATCAAAAGCCTGATCGCACAGTTTGGCGGCGAGAGTATTTTTTCGCTGCTGCGCAACAACGGCCACGACGCGCGCATTTATTCCGATGGCGCGGTACCGCTGGCGGCGCTGGTCAAGGGTGGTTTGCAGCACCTGAGCATCGAGGACTTCAAGTCGGACGTCGCCGGTAACAAACTCCCCGAACTGTCCTGGATCGAGCCGAGCTATGGCCTGCTCAACGGTAAACTCGGGCCCAACGTGTCGCATCATCCACCGGAGGACCTGCGCTTTGGCGATCAGTTTGTCGGTGAGGTGTTCAACGCCTTGTCGGCCAATGCCGCGGTCTGGAATAAAACCCTGTTCGTGCTGCTGTACGACGAACATGGCGGTTTCCATGACCACGTGGTGCCGCCGACTTGTGTAGCGACCGGTTCAACGGCCGATGTCCCATGGAAAAATCCCTTCACCCGTCTCGGCGTTCGTGTTCCGGCGATCCTCGCTTCGCCGTGGCTCAAGCCAGGCTTGATACCCTGGACGGGCGACGTCCAGGCGCAGCACTACGATCACACCAGTTTGCTGGCGTTTCTTTGCGATCATTTCAAATTGCCGCGCAGTGCCCTCGGCCCACGGGGGATTGCGGCGCAGCACTTCGGCAATGCGCCCATCTGGCGCACTGCACCGGGCGTAACGGCTGCGCCAAAATTGGCGACCACCGTGGTGCCAAGTCGTGCTGGCTTGCCATTGATCGAGTCCGAACTGGCGACCCAAAGTCGGCAGGTGGTGGACAGTGCCACCGGTTACCTCGACGGCCTCGATCCAGAGCAAATCTGGAAGAGCAGCGCCCAATGGGTCAGCGGTTTTCTCGGTAATCGCAGCCGGGCCTTGGCTGATCCGGCTCAGGCCGCGCTCACGCCTGCCGCGCCCAGTGCGGACAGCCTGGAGGCGAAACTGCGGCGCCTGCAGGATTTGATGGTCACCGCCCAAGGGCAAGCGGTGCCTCCGGTTGCGGCGCCTGCCAGCAAAGCCTTGGTAGAACCGGGATCGGAAATCGCATCAACGCGGCTGCGCGTCCTGTGCCTGCCCGGTGTCGGGTTCACGCCGGCCGACAAAGGGCAGGGCGGCATTGATACAAACTGGCAGGAGCAATGGCGCACATTGATCCGCAAACAACTGGCGCAGAACGGTCGCCTCATTGATGATCAGGACATCGACTTTCTGTCCTTCGATGAGCAACTCAAGGAAGGGCCGGACTTCGCCCAGATCACCCGAGGCCTGGCGATGCTGAGGGCCGACGCAAGCGGCAAGGCCGACGAGAATTTCGGCAGTTGGGGCCTGCCGGTCAATCAGATGCTGCGCACCACGGTTGGCGCCATCGTGCAATGGATCGAAGATGCCGAGTTGCGCACTGAGTTGACTCAACATCTGCTGGCGAAGATCGAGGCATTCAATCCGCAGATCATCTTCGCCCAAGGGCTGGGCAGCCTGATCGGCTACGACGCCCTGCGCCGGTCGGTAGCGAAAAAAGGTTCGGCACTCAAGCGCATCGATGGCCGCGTGTTCGTCAGCTTCGGCTCACCGATCGCACTGCCGCTGGTAATGCGCGAAGTGTGGGGCGGGCGGGTCCTGCGCCTGAGCGAAAACGGCCGAGGCATCCGCCGTTGGTTCCACCTCTACAACCCCAACGACGGCTTGCTGACCCGGCCGATCACCTCGCCGGATTCGGCGCGGGTCGACCTGCAAACCGAATTCAGCGTGCCGCTGCGCGATGACCTGCTCGACCTCAATCACGCCGCCCAGGCCTACTTGTCGTCACCCACCAGCCAGACCGGCCTCTGGCCGCAACTGGCCCGCGACGTGGTGGCCGCACGCGCGCTGGAAGTGCCGGCGTTCCTGTCCCGCAGCGGCCAACGCAAACGCCGTGCTCTGGTGGTCGGCATCAACGATTACCTCGACCCGAGCGCACGCCTCGACGGCTGCATCAACGACACTTACCTGATCAGCCGCATGCTTCAGGAAAGCGGTTACGACGCCGGCGACATCCGCTTGCTGCACGACGCCCGAGCGACCCGAGCCAACTTCGTCGAGCGCCTCGAATGGCTGGTGGAAGGCGCCCGCGCCGGCGACGAGCGTGTGCTGTTCTACTCCGGCCACGGCACCCAACTGCCGGTCTACAGCAGCAGCGGCGAAGCCGACTGCATGGACGAAACCCTGGTGCTCCACGACTTCGACTGGGACGACGAAAGCACCCACTTCACCGACAAACTGTTCCGCCAGTTCTACAGCCACCTGCCATTCGACCCGGACGGCCACGGCGCCAAACTCACCGTCATGTTCGACTGCTGCTACGCCGGCGGCATGACCCGCGGCAACGGCCGCGTGCGCGGCATCACCCCACCCAGCGACATCCGCCACCGCATGCTGCGCTGGGACCCCTACGCCGGCGACTGGGACCGCCGCGTCTACGCCGTCGACACCGACCGCCGCGACTTCAGCGAACAAGACAACAAAAACCGCGGCCTCACCCGCACCCGCACCACCCAAGGCGCCGCCACCGGCCTGCGCCCCGAGAAAAAAGCCCAACTGCTGCGCCAAGGCAAACTCTACGGCCACCATGGGCCGTATATGCCCCTGATGCTCTACGCTGCGAGAGAAAACGAAAAAGCCAACGAGTATGAGGTGGGTTCGAACAGCTACGGCGCCTTCACCTACGCCCTGGTCGAACAACTGCGCAAATTGCATCAGGAGGATGCGACGTTGGGGTTTGACCAGTTGATTGAACGGGTGGGGAGCGTGCTGAGCGCGAGGTCGTTGGGGCAGACACCGGAGATCGTCGGGCCGAGTGGGGTGAGGGCGGCAGTGTGTCCGTGGCGGATTAGTGGGTTGGGGAAATGACGCTTTAGCGGTATCGCGGGCAAAGAAAAGGGCCGCAGGAAAATCCAGAGGCCCTGATAACACCAGCGTTCCCAAGCCAGCCGCCGACCCCCTGTGGGAGCGAGCTTGCTCGCGATTCGCAAGATCAACACAACAACCAAGCCAGCCACCCACTGTGTGGCGAGGGGGCTTGCCCCCGTTGGGCTGCGAAGCAGCCCCTAATACTGCAACTCGGGAGGCCCAGACAAACTGAATTGTGCCGACTAACGATTTGCACTCAGATGAAAATCCGCTGCGTGTAATTCAGGCAGCGGATTTTTGTGGGTTCGAACAATAAGTATCCACGCATCACTCTTGACGCCTTCCGCCACCAGGATTCACGTCGATTGAAAGGATCATCTGCCAACACACACGGCATATCCCGCAACCGAATCCACGGCTCATCCTGCCAATGCAACATACAGAGCGACATCTTCGGCCAATCAAGCACACTCAAAGTCGGGCGCTCCACCATTCGCGACGGCCGCGCATCACGCAGCGCAGGCACAACCTGATGCGTCAGCCACTCTCGCAGCAATCGATTCTCAGGGCAGTAGTGATAAATCAACAACGCATACACACCTGACTCGCTCACCATCAAACGCTCTTTAGCGGCGCCATAGAGGTCGACGAGCATCAATTGCCTCTGGTCCGCATCGAGCTTGCGCGTCACGCGCTCATCAAGGTGTTTGCCCATAAGTCGCCCGAGATCATGCGCGCAGAACCAGGCCTGGTTCTCCAAAAGAAGGGCATGCAGGTGGACGTTGTGACGAGTGAAAAGGGTAGGTTTCAGTGATTCAGGCATGGCGGGCCTCCTGGAACGGAAGCGCGTGGTCGGATCTGTGGGTACGGCGATTTACCTTCATCGTGAAGGTCAGATAGTCAGGCATTTCCTTTACCTCTGGCTGCTTTCTTAGGGCATTCGTTAAGGGTGTCGGGAGCTAAGAAACCCACCAGAGACGGGCCGGACATATTCCCCTTTCGGGTCTTGTATTCGCCCACTCCCGACATAACGGGGATTTTCTCGCAGGCGTAGAGAAACCGCAGACGAAAAAAAGCCGCATGACTGTCGGGTGCGGAGGGCCGCTCTGGTTTGTAGAGTTTCTTAGGCTCGGAGCCGAGGGTAGGAGGATCAGATGGCTCCGTCAACCCACAGTTCGTTTCATAAATTTCTGAACACAAGGATCGCTGGACAACGACGAAGAGTGAATTAGACTGGCTGCATATACAGTATTTTGCATTTGCAAATTTCTATCCCTAGCCCTGTCGTGCGTCATCAACCCAAATGCTTGGGAACCCAAGAAATTTCATTTACTTTGAAGTTTCAAGGGCTAGAATGGTGACCATTCGTCACAGCTTTGACCCAGAGGATCTCGGGCTCATGAATCTTTTTGAAACACCATCTTTTGAATCCTTGAGTGAAATGAGTTCGCGCTCCCATGACACAGATACCCATCCAGCCACTGATCTCGCACTGCTTCATAAGCTGCTGGAAATCTATGATCAAGGTCAGCTCGCTGAGATTCTCAACGATGTCAGTCCGACTCACTGGTGTCGTGAAACCATAAATCGCTGGGTCAAAGGTAAAGCTTCACCAAAGCTTTCTCATATCGAATTCACTCGCCTGGAAGCTCTTTTACCCAAGCGTTTGAACCATAAACCTTCGTTTACCTTTATTGATCTTTTTGCCGGTATCGGGGGCATCAGAAAAGGTTTTGAAGCCATCGGTGGCGAATGTCTGTTCACGTCCGAGTGGAACAAATACGCAGTCAAAACCTACAAGGCAAACCATTTTTGCGATCCGGTTCGGCATCGCTTCAATCTGGATATTCGCTCGGTCACTCTTTCGGACAAGCCCGAAGTGAGTGATGAGGAGGCGTACAGGCATATTGATCGTGAGATCCCTGATCACGATGTTCTGTTGGCAGGTTTTCCATGCCAGCCGTTCTCTCTGGCAGGTGTTTCCAAGAAAAACTCCTTGGGACGCAAACACGGTTTTGAATGTGAAACCCAAGGCACTTTGTTTTTTGATGTGGCCCGGATTATTGCTGCAAAGCGGCCAGCCGCGTTCTTGCTTGAAAACGTGAAAAACCTCAAAAGCCACGATAAGGGCAATACGTTCCGGATCATTTGCGAGGCTCTCGATGAACTGGGCTACGAGGTTGCAGACGTTAATGCGCCGAAGGGCACTGATCCAAAAGTCATTGATGCACGGCACTTCCTGCCACAGCATCGCGAGCGAATCGTGTTGGTAGGTTTCCGTCGGGACCTGAATGTTCACCAAGGTTTCACGCTACGCGATATCAGCAAACTGATACCCAAGCAGCGACCTAGCTTCGGTGATTTGCTTGATAAGGAAGTGGACAGCAAGTACATCCTGACACCAAAGCTTTGGGACTACCTTTATCGGTATGCCGAAAAACACCGCGAGAAAGGTAATGGTTTTGGCTTTGGTTTGACTCGTCCGAATGATGTCGCTCGTACCCTATCGGCTAGATACCACAAGGATGGTTCGGAAATTCTGGTCGACCGTGGATTTGTTGAACACCTGGACTTCAACAGCGAGCTGAATCAGATCAATCGACCTCGCAGGCTTACTCCTCATGAATGCTCACGCTTGATGGGTTTCGACAAGCCGGGTGAAAGCAATTTTGTGATCCCTGTATCTGATACCCAAGCTTACCGTCAATTTGGTAACTCGGTTGCCGTCCCGGTTTTTGAAGCTGTGGCTCGGTTGATGAAAGATCGTATTTTGGCTGCAAAGGAAAAAACTGCTGACACGGAGCGACCACAGTTGGAGTTTGCCCTTCCTGAGTGAGGAGATACCCTTCCAGCGGTAAGTACGGAGCGTTTGCGCTCCAGCGCATCGATCGACATTCTCGAATGCATCAGATAGCTCACATCCACCTTGAGAGTACCCGTTCTCAAGGTATACAAAGGGGTGGAGCTATCGATTGCATGGGGGTGGGTTTTTGGTCGATATCGTGGATGTGGCAACACGCTCTCGAATGATGTCTGGCATTCAGGGTAAAAATACCAAACCAGAAGTTTTAATCCGCAAAGCCTTGCATGCACGAGGCTTTCGCTTCCGTTTGCACGTTAAACATCTCCCCGGTAAACCTGATCTGGTCTTACCAAAATACAACGCAGTGGTGTTTGTGCACGGCTGCTTTTGGCATGGACACACCTGTCGATATTTCAAAGTCCCCCAGACGCGACCTGATTTTTGGTTGGAAAAAATCGGTAAAAATCAGATCAGAGACCGATCCCATGAGACCTCCCTGTTGGGGCAAGGGTGGAGGATTCTTGTCGTTTGGGAGTGCGCGGTAAGGTCAATGAAGCGAGAGAAATCCCTTTTATTGATTGACCTCATAGCTGACTGGCTGATAAACGGTAATGAACATTTACAGATAGACGAAAACGCATGTTCACCGACCGCATCAGCGACTACTTCGAAGGTGTAGCTGCCAAGTATTTGAGTGCTGTGGATGCAGATCCAGGCCGCTCTCACCAGCACGAAATTGGTGGCCTTCCTGCTGCAGGATTTAAGCACTACCTAGGTACTCCCGGGAAGAACGAGGAGTATCGATTCAAAGCCAAGCAAATTTATTTCACGGATGAGTCTGTTGCGCCCGATATCAGTGAAGGGATGGTCACTTGGTATGATTGTCGGCGAAAGCAACCTCTTCGAAGCGCTGAGTTTCGTCTCTATTACAATACGAATGCAGTAACCGAGTTGCTCGAAGAAGGGGATTTCCTTCTGGTAGCGAAAATGCGTGACGGTTCATTGCTGATGATATTCACGCCAGCAGGTAGCACGGTTGAGAGCCAATTGCGGCTTCTGTTCGGTCTGGATCACGTAGGTGAGAGTTTCACCTCGGGAACGCTGGATTCTGTGCAGTTGCTTTTACCATTACGACTAATGCTGGAAGATTTAGGAATTGAAGTAAGCCGAATTGAAACGGGAGATGATGTTTGGCTTGAACAACTCGTTCATTTGTTTGGCGGAAAGGCTTTTCCAACGACTTCTGCATTCTCGGTATATGCGAGAAAATCTATTGAAGAGATGGTCGATCCTCTAGGCTGTCCCGATCAGACCATCCTTGATTGGATGGAGCATGAAGAAAAGCTTTTTCGTATCTACGAGCGGCATTTGGTTCAGCAGCGACTTCGTAGTGGTTTTGGCGAGGCGGGTGATGATGTAGATGAGTTCATCAGTTTCTCTTTGAGCGTGCAAAATCGTCGGAAATCCAGGGTGGGACATGCATTTGAAGGACATCTGGATGAAATCTTCCGATTGCACGGTTTGCGCTTTCAACAGGGGCGAGGCAAAGGTTTAACAACTGAAAATAACTCTAGACCTGACTTTATATTCCCCGGGTTTTCTGAGTACCATGACGCCGAATTCCCTGAGGTGAAGCTAATTATGTTAGGGGCCAAGACGACATGTAAGGATCGTTGGCGCCAAGTCTTGGCCGAGGCTCACAGGGTCAACGAAAAGCACTTAGTGACTATGGAAGCGGCTATAAGTGAGTGTCAAACTACGGAGATGCAATCTTATCGCTTGAGGCTGGTAGTGCCAGAAAGAATTCAAGCGACATATACAGACTCGCAAAGAAAATGGTTGATAAGTCTTGGTGAGTTTGTAACGTTGGTGAAGCAGACCTGTGTGTAAGGTTTTTTAGGTTTTTATGAGTTGCTGTATGTGTAGTCTGTTCTAATTTTAATGTAAAAGTGGTTTTGTATATCGATTGTTTAATTGGTGCGCTGTGGCGCACGAATCTTGTCGATAGCAACTCCATATTGATTGTGTCGCTGGTCGTTCTCAAGGATTTTCTTTGTTGAGAAATGTTCAGCCTTTAACATGAGTCAAAACGGTTGGTGATCAAGCCCAGCTAGGTCAACTTGGTACTCAATACGCACTACCCCGGAAGGCAAGCATCCATCTGCAAAGCTCTCCGGGACGATTCTCGGGAAATCAGTGCCTACCGGAAACAGCCGCGACTCCAACACCATGAAAGTTTCACGCCGCGTTGAATTACCTGGATGAAAGCCAATCCGTGCCAATGACTGAGCCAGTACCTCGGCGTCGAACCCAGCTTTGATAAGGCGCTGCACTACAGCGTCAATGGAGTCGCCGGACGCAGACGATTCGAACCGGTAGTGGACCAAGTTCAGCAGACTTGCAGAAGCCAACGCCAGCTGGAATTGTCCGGCCACGTGAATATAGGAGTCGTAACAGCTGACTGTTGCTTTTACTTCGTATCCCGCGGTTGGAGTCCAGACATCAACCACACCGCCGGAGGGCCCGTACCATTGCACTTCCATCCCTTGCTGCATCAACTTCTCAATGGTGAGCAACTCGGCGAGTGCTCCATAGCTGCTTTTGACTGCCAGAGAATTACCCAGCAGGTGGCGCCACTTTTTCCACCACGCCGAAGGCTCATCAATCAACTCCTTACGTAAGCAGTCATTCGCCCCCGGTGTAATCATTTGGGCACAAATGACCGCGAATTCATTTCGTAACGACTGAATGCTGGATTCAAGGCGCAGTAAGCGGCGCGGCGTACCGCCAACAATGCGATCAACCGATACCAGTTGGGAGCCGGTAAAAGCCTCTGCCACTAGTCGGTCATCATTCAGCTCGACAGCCACTCCAAATACTGCACCCTCACTAAATACCCACGCGGGTGCGCTACGGGGCAGATGGTTGATCGGTAGCATCAAGCCGTTTTTGCCGAGATTGGCAAAACCAAATCGGATTTCTTCAAGCAGGTTCATGGGGGGATTCACCTTTTAGATGTGCTCGGACGTTCAGAAGATTCGGGCAGCCTGCATCATTGAACAGGCGACGGACATAACCGATTATTCCGCCTTCATGAAGCGAAGGTTCAAGTATCAGTATCCGTGCGGTGTTCAGCCTCATGATTGCTCGGAACTGCTCTTGCGAGGGGTTGCGCTGGCTGCGTTCAGCGAACAGCTCCCGGGTAAGCTCAACCCTGAATCCAGCCCTGCCAGGCCGTTCTACCAGCTGTACGATGGTATCGGTCGTCACTGTCGCGAGAATATCCCGCGTCCGCACTTCTGAACCTTGCCAAGTCAGGTGTACCGTCCACCAGATAGTGCGTAACCATATACGGCTTCGACCGCTGAAGAACCGGCTTTCCGGCGTCTGTTCCCACCGTTTTGCTACCAGATCAGGCAGCAGCTTGACCGAAAGAAAGCGCCATACTCCGTTGTCGGCGGCTGCTCGCACATCAAACTCGGCTTGGCCCAAGACTCGATATAGCACAAGACCGCACGCCACATCGAATGCACCTGCGTTCTGTTTCAATAAGCCTTCAAAGCACGCGACCTCACGCAGGAGCTCATCGCGGAGCGCCTCGAGCTCTGCGGTAAGCCCTGCGGACTCAAAAACATTATTCTCCGCCATCTCGCTGAAGCGCCGTTGTGCCATTGTCACACTCAGTGTGGGCAATTTCATTGCTCAATCTCCGGTTCTACACACCGGTCGAGCCAGCACTGTGCCGATGCAAACAGTTTTTCTGGCGATGTCGTATCCAGAGCCCCGAGCCGAACAAAAGCAGCTGCGGCATCTGCAACGCTGCCTAGTTCATCCGTGATACTTGGCCGTCCGACCAGAGCTTCGAGATCGTCACCGATCTCATCCTTGACTTTATACACAAACAGCGCAATCCAGGATGAAAGCACCTGCCTCATTAAGGGCGTCTGGCGACCTGACTCAGTCTTGCGCTCATAAAGCGCGCTATACAGCTCATGGTCTCGGTTCAACAGCAGGGCAATGTATTCACTGGAAAACGGCTCCTCGAATGCGTCGGTCCAGTTGGCGCGCAACTCCCACAGAGCGCCTTCGGCGGTCCGAGCCTCCTCCAGAACTGGAAACAGTGAGCCGTCACCATCAATTACCACTTCCACACGCTCAGCCAGCGCGCCTAAGTGAGCGCCGGCTACTTGGGCCCAGGCAGAGTTGGTCGCGGCGCTGCCAGGCCGCCCCAGCATCAGCATCAGCGTCAGGTGTCCGCAGCCACGTATCGTAGCGCGCTCAATCTGGAGCCTGATGCGTCGTGCTACATCCCTTTGCATACACTGCTCGCGGGTCAAGCGGAGAGGGAGGCTGAATTGCCGCCACCCTGAATCCGCCGAAGTCCACTCCAGCGCGATTACCAGTTCGGCGTCAGGCGCAGCTATGCCCTCTTCGCCGAACAGTACTGCAAGAGGAGAGACTTTATCCAACTGGCAGTGAATAACCAGATCATGGTCATCCGCACTCCAGTCGCTGTCTTTTCCAAGTGAGTATTGGCGGTCACTGATAACCTCTGGTTTAGGGTCGGGCCCTTGCGAGGTGAAGGTGAATTGCGCATCTAACTGGAAGTCGGTAGGCAGATTGGCCGGTAGTGTCCGGTACGGCATGATTAGTCTGCTCACAGCACCACCTCTGCCGTTTCAGCAAGACTCACGTGTAGTGCCGGGCGTAGCGTACTTCCGGAGGGTGCCGCGATGTGTATACGAAGATGGCCTGTTACAGAAACGGGTGGTTGCGTAGCCGTTGCCTGAATCCGAACATAAGAGTGCGCAACTAGCTGCGTTACAGCGCCCCTCGATTCGATCTTGCAGTCTCCGATCCGGAATGGAAAATCCCCCAACGCGTCGTTGGTCCACTGACTACCTGTAATTGTGCCTGCCTCGGAATCGACGCGCAGATCAATCACACGGGCGCTAGATGGGTTAGCAGCCCCCCACGCCAGCGACCAGTAGACGACGATACTGCCGCCGGAGTGTTCAATGTGCTCGATATAGAAAGTCGGGTTCGAAGTTCTCGGGTGCCCCCCGGTTCGCGGCCTGTTCTGCTGTGCAGGATGGCCAGAGCGCCCGTCCTGGCCGAAGCCGCGTTTGGGCATTACAAGATCGGCCAAATTGCGCGCGAGCCGTACAGCCGGTTTTACATTGGAAACTGGAACAGATTTTCCACCGAAGTCTTTAAGAGCTCGCCCGGTGTTGGTGCGGATTCTTTCGACGATTCGCACCCCGCTTTTATCGACCCACTCGGTATGGTCCGAGCGCTCACAACTGCGCAGGTATGCCTCAAGGGTCAGTGCACGGCCTACTGCAACTGGCAGAAATTTTCTTTTCACCAACACTTGGTCATGGAGTGGCACGAACACAGCAATCAGGTGCCCCCCAGTGGCAGCACTAGGCAGGCCACCAGACCAGCCTCGACTTTCTGTGCTGTCGTCCCAGCAAATATTCATGCCCGGCTTTCGCACGTAAGTGACAATCGGGCGATAGGGTGGGGAGGTGTCCATGCGCCCGAATATGCAGGCTCCGGGGCTTGGCTGGTTATTCGGTGCCCCCATGCCCAACTGGTCATTGCTGAGAATCACTGCTGCCAGTGTACCTGCACGACTGGTACCTTCGAACTCGCTACGAACGGTCACGGGCCTGCACGTTAGATCAGACTCATCTATAGCCTGCCTTTTTAGGTAGTCGTCGCCGAGAATTTGATCTGTTGCGGCGCGGTTATAAAGCGACTGCATCACCTGAAAGACAGGGAGCATATCGGTACGGACCACCGCCCGGCCGTTTACCCGTGCATCCAGCCATGGCCCATTGGGGAACGAGGGGTTGTTGAGCCTGGCAGCGAACCAGCGCTGCAGTGCAACTTCGGTGTATGTGTCGTAATTTTCACACCACCAAGGTTGGCGTGGTATTTGCCCATCCTCTCTAGGCTCCTCTTCGGCAATCAAGTCGTCTTTAAGAAACGGAATGACAATCACCGTCCCGGTTTCTTCCCCCTGAAAGAGACGTACGCCTAGTGCGGCCAACACGGGCGCGATGTGTGAAGAGGCCGTTACCGGAACCGGTTCCTGGCTGTTATCTTCACCCCACCAAGCAATCCCGGTTTGCGTATTGGGCTGGATTTTCGCTTGGCTGGCTTCGTCTTCTACGATGCTAGCCACTAAGCGTTCCTGATAGCCTAGTTCGGTGAGAATACGTGAGTAATACAGGACAAAACCCAGCCCCATGCGGAAGTAACATGTTTTGCCCAATCCCCAAGAGCCGCCGGCGTTTTCGTCATCCCTGGTACGTCCAATCTCGAATACCAGTTTGAGCAAGTTGCCATGCGGACTGGCGCCACTCACCTGCGAAAACCTGAGTGGACCGCCTAGGCCTTCTGTGCGGGAGTCACGAATCTCTAGCAAGCGCCCCCCCCTAGGGAAGCGCTCATGCAGCGCTGGTACGTCAATTCCATCATGGAACCAGTCCGTCACCGCCCCGGTGGAATGTTCACGGAAAGAAAATTCTACACAAACACTGCCACCCGGTAGTTTATCGATGGCCGCATCCAGTGAGTTTTGAACCGATTCTCTAACCAGCAGGTCGAGGCGTGGCATTTCTTCATTTTGCATGGCCCGCAACAAAAAAGCGCCGGATTCCTGCATGGGTCGTAACGATAATCCATGGTACTTCATTCAGGTTTCCTCTGAATTTTCCTATACCCAGTCAGCATCGCCATCTGTGAACGCTGCGGGAATTTGAACGGTGACGTGGGTGACAAAGTTTTGCTTTTTGCCACTGTTGGCGCCGGGCATCCAGATGCTTACCCCGACAATATCCGTCTGTGCCGCTAGTGGCTGGCGGGTCTTTTCGGGTAATGGCACATCAGTTCCCTCAGGTGCTTCACTAGTAGGTCGTGGCTTCGGCATGCTGTCCTTGTCAATGAGGTAGAGCAACAGTTGGGGAACGTGGCCCACCCCGTGCTTCTTCCTGAGACTTTCAATGTAGACATTGGTAAATGTCTTGCCCGAAGGAACATCTGAAACTGCACTGTCGAGATCTGCCAGCAAGTCCCGCGGATCCCTCAGCGCACCAATCGATACGGCGCCGTCACTACGCTCTTGGCCCAAACGGGTACGGGTCACACGCCCGACGCTTACGCCCGGTACCCCCCACCCGCCTTCAGTTTTGGCCTCGGTGCCCCCAACCACAACGTTCCACGTATCAAAGCCGGCCGTCTTTGCATGTTCTTCAAGCCACCCTAAAAATGGCGAAATATCCGAGAAGAACTGACTGGCCGGGTGGAATGTGAAACTGCGCAAGAACTCCGACACATCGCTCACCTCTACGCCTCTCCACACTAGGCTGCCAAATCCACCAGTAGTGCCTTTACCACGGGCACGCAGAAAATTCCCTGCAATCTCGAAGTTCTTGCGATGAATGTCTCCGGATCCGGCACCATCGTGAAAAAGGGTTGTTTGCCGGTTAACTCCGGAAAAGTCATACATGGCGCCGATGGCGCGCTGCATTCTGTTTTTGGCTGTAGGGCGCAACCAACTGATCCGGGGATTGATACGTACCCGGGGGCCAAATTCCGACGGCTTGGTACCTTGGCGCTCACAACGCTCCAACTCATCGCGAAGGTCTTCTTCCGCCTGGGCCATGAACTCGAACTTTTCGAGCGTCTCATCAGGCATCCAGATGCGTGGAAGTAGTTCGTAGCCTTTTCGGTAGCCGAACCAGCGGCCCATTTGCATCAGCGAGTCTGCTTGGGCTGAGCCCCGCAAGAAAAAGGTACTAACAAGATTTTCAATGGTCAGCCCGCGGGATAACGTCCCCCCGCCGATGACAATGAACGCAGTGGCAAAGTCGGGGCCGCCCTTTGTTGGCGGCTGAGGATAAAACAGCCGCCGTACTTCGTTTTCATTATTGATTCCATTGTTGGCGCAGTTGTCCACGCAAATATGCACCCCTTGGTGGTAACTCAACGCTCCCTCGTCATCCAATTGAATGGCGGTTACCTCAGCTAGCAGGGCGCCAAACTCCGGGTAGATCTCATCAAAGTTCGGGCAAGCTTCGATAACCTCCAACCTGCCATACATGGGAAATCGAATGGCGAAATCTGTGGCATCCAGATCTGCTGTAACCCGCTCCCAGAACCGCCTGCACCGGTGCATGAAACCTTCGGGATCAGTCCCGTGTTGGGCAGCAAAATGCTTCAACAGTGCCTTGATCGCATCATCCACACCTGCGTGGTGCGCCTGTCTAGAGCTGGTATGCACCAGCATGCTTACCGGCTTAGAAAAGTCTCTGACCCGCATGGCAGCGACACAGCAAAGAAACCACAGCACGCTGTCTTCGAGAGTTTTAGGTAGTTCACTGATGTTGCCATCGTGTATAGCGTCGACACGCTCAAGATCTTCATCACTGACGGTACGTACGATACCCAGTGCCTCTTGCCCCGTGTCTGAGTTTCCAAAAATCTGGACCGGGCCGAAATGCTCGTCGGACTGCTTCAGCGCAATGATGAAGTTTTCCGGGTACAGCCCTTCCCCCGGCCCCTCATTGAGGAAGTTCGCCGCTGGTGTCGCCGTATAGGCAATGTAGTTCACGCTCTGCGCAGGCAAATTCACAAGCTCGACGATAAGTTTGTTGATTCGCGTGCGTTCCTCTGAGGAAACGTCAGCGGTATTAATGCCGGCTTGATCGGCTTCGTCATCGATTACCACAATACGCATGTTGCCCATGCCAGTTCTGAGTTCCTTTATCCAGCCAATCAGCCTCTCGAGTCGCGCAAGGTTTTTCAGGCACACAATCAGATGGCGGTCACGGCTGTCTTTTGTGAAATCCATGTTCCGGGCTTGGTATTCCGGTGGACTGCCCGGACTAGGGTGATTGATCGCTCGCCAACCCAGATTGCCGGGACGGACAAGGTCATTGAGGAGTCGGTCCCGAGTTTGCACCCGGAGATTTTCTAACGTTCCGGTTAATACAATGAACAAGTTCCAGCGATGGTCTGCGGCCATAGCAATAAGTCCGGCCATGCTCGCCGTTTTTCCGGACTGTACATGTCCGACAATAAGCCCTTTCACAGGCACAGGGCTTTTCAGTCGCATGTGCCGTAGTGTTTTCAGTGCAGAGTTTTCGATGTTACTGACGGCTGTCTTTTTCCAGCCTTGGTCGAGCAGATGTTTCCGGTACAGCTGCCAAGCTGTTTTCGCCGAAGCGGGCACCATGATATCTGGCTCGCTTTCCTCAATTCCCACCACTACTAGCGGGCGACTCGTCTCGACGGCCCGCTCGTCCGCAGCCTGTTTGCCGGCCACGAGTTCGTGCCAGCATTGACGCCGTTCGGCCGACGTTTTTCCAAGCGAAGGCCAGAAATTGAGTTCCACCTGCATGGCCAGCCATCGATCAAGTTCCTCTTCGGTCTTACCGCGGGACAGTAACTCATCCCATTTCAGATTCTGCTGCCGGCAAAGGTCGATATAGTCTCGGCACAAATCGTACTGCGGATCCGTCATGATATTTGACATTGGTTTCCCTACACACAGATGGGCTTGGAAAAAAGATTAGCAAAAAAAGATGATGGCGTGCTGCCATACATGTATCGTATATCAAATGGTTTTTGACGCGCTGGTGAAGCTAAAGACATGTATCCCACGCTGTTGCTTGATTAAGGGAGGCGAGCCACTGCGACAGGGTGTGCTGCTCTCAGCAGCTATGCACCGAAGATGTCTAGGCAACATCTCGAGTCAATGCTGTTCTGGGACAGCTGATGCACATCCACGCAATTTTCCAATGACGAGCTCACGGCTTGGCGTTGATGTGCTTATAAGCAGCGGTGATTCACAGGCAGGAGAGTAAAAGAGACTCCCTGATCTAGAAATCTATATTCGGGAGGGGGCGGGCGCAGTTGAGCGTGATGAGCTGGCGGGCGTCTATCGCCAGATGGGCGAAGACGAAGAATGTGCTTCCAATCCATTTGTCGCTCGCTGCGAGTAAGTAAAATCATACAGCTGGGTAATTCCAATCTACAACTCGCTTTAACGACATGAGGATTTTCGATGTCGCGTTGCTACAAGATCTTGCTTGTAGGAAATCAATGGGTTTTAGGTGGGCAATGCTCAATGCATGATTGGCCAAAAACACGAAAGCAGGCACTCCCGCTAAGCTGTAATCTCCGGGGGATTCGTTATAAATCCCCGCCAGTGGATTCTGTGCGTATCCATCAAACGGACGTGATCAAAGGCTGCTTCCAGGTAGCATATAAATTTATTTGATAATTTCGATTTTTTTAAAAATTTAGTTTGATGGTTTGCATGGAGGTCGTGTGAGTAATGTTAGTGAAGTCGACTTGGGGTTTGAAACGCTAGACCAGGTTTTTGAGTTTTTATCATTAGATAAACATACTGTTGCTGAAGGTATGGTGTTTGAGGATGTTTTTGATCAAGTATTGGAAAGGGTTCCGAAGTATTTGCATAGAGAAGTCGTTGTGTTGGGTGTTGAGACGTTTGTGGCGAAAAATAGTAGTGGTAAGCTTGTTGCTTTTGTTTGGAGTAGAAGTGCGGGAGTTGGGTTGCGGAGATACTTGCGGGCATTGGCTGTAAGGTGCGAAGTCTACGTTGTAATGTGGGAGGCGGGTGAGTGTAGGTTTTACGCTAAATCATATCCGTCAGTTGTGAAGGAGAATAAGTATGTGCCACTCATAGAGCTTGTTAGTAAAATTGGAAACGTTAATTCGAGAGAGCACCAGGTTGATCTTTCTGTAAGGAATCAAGCAAGACAGCTTGGTGCGTTTTACGGGCACTTGAGTAATGTCCATTTAGGGCGGACAAAAGAGCGAGTGGCTCTAACCAGATATTTGGTTAATTGCATAATTCAGCCTTGGTTTTCGGGTGTTTGGAATATTGATCGGGTACTCTTGGTTGACGAGGAATTAATTGCTTTGGAGGCGAAGCATAAATATCCATTCGGTCAAGGGGAATGGTCGGGGTTTGGGTTAAATGATGGGGAAGCCTTTCTTTTAGGGGAGTTGATAGATTGTGGTGTGAGGGTCTTGCACACTATCCTGGTTAAACCTTATTGGGATAAGAATGTAGGAAGTTCTTATCTGCTTTCCAACTTGAAGGCTCGAGATAATGCTCATGTGCTCGGAATTGAAATGACTCGGCAGTATATTGATAGAGTGCTGAGGCGAAAGTCTAGAGCTGCTCCCGCAGAAACAAGCATAGATGGCAAAAATAAAGTTTATTACAAGTCATTGTATGTTAGGGAGTTTTTTTCAATGTCAGTGCTCTCCAAGGTTGAAGAAGTTGCGGAAAAAATTGCCGGGCTTATAGATGGTCAACTAAGCACAAAGATTACGGATGTTGAGCTTTTATCCGCAAGGCTTCAGTAGGAGAAAAAATTATATCCGGAATTTAATTGACTTTGTAGATCGCTAGAGTGCTCTCGTGTTGAGCGAGATCTATATATGAAGGAGAGTTTGTGATGGCGGATCTAGGTGCTAAGTTGTCGAGTTAAAAGTTTTTAGCTTGATTGCGAGGCAGGATATTTTGCCAATTAATGAGATTGAGTTGTGGTTGCAAGCGCTTGCTATTAGCAAGGCACTCTCAGATATGAATTGGCTGATTCTGGTTGAATGCAGTCTTTGCAAAGAGCTGATGGATAGCTGCCAGTTTAGAGCGCATCTGAGGATTGTGTGTGATTCGCTCATGGTGTTAGCGTAGAGTCTCCGTCAAGGTGGTGAGGACGAGGAGTGGCTTCAATTTTTTGTGTGGTATGCAATACCTCTATTTCAAAAGGGCAAGTTGTACGTAATTCAATCTTCAGAATAGTTCTATATTCAGAATTGCTTTCCGGGTTGGTTTGTGAGTATTTTTAAATGGTTTGTGATTTTATATGTTTTTATGTTGCAGGGGGGGGGAATGTGTCGTATTTAAAGAAAAGGCTGCCTTGTGGCAGCCTCCTCAGGTTCAGGGGGGGATCTTAATAAGTCAATCCCAGCTCAAGGCCCCACCAGTCTGATACTCAATAACTCTCGTCTCAAAGAAATTCTTCTCTTTCTTCAAGTCCATAATCTCGCTCATCCAAGGGAACGGGTTAGTCGTCCCTGGATACTCTTCCTTCAAACCAATCTGGCTCAAACGACGGTTAGCGATGAACTTGAGGTAGTCCTCCATCATCGCCGCGTTCATGCCCAACACCCCACGAGGCATGGTGTCACGAGCGTATTCAATCTCCAGCTGAGTACCCTGCAGAATCATCTGCGAAGCTTCTTCCTTCATTTCAGCATCCCACAAGTGCGGGTTTTCGATTTTGATCTGGTTGATCACGTCGATGCCGAAGTTCAGGTGCATGGATTCGTCGCGCAGGATGTATTGGAACTGCTCGGCGACGCCGGTCATTTTGTTGCGGCGGCCCATGGAGAGGATCTGGGTGAAACCACAGTAGAAGAAGATGCCTTCCAGAACGCAGTAGTAGGCGATCAGGTTGCGCAGCAATTCTTTGTCGGTTTCGACGGTGCCGGTTTCGAACTTCGGATCGGAGATCGAACGGGTGTATTTCAGGCCCCAGGTAGCTTTTTTCGCGACCGACGGGATCTCGTGGTACATGTTGAAGATTTCGCCTTCATCCATGGCCAGGGATTCGATGCAGTACTGGTAGGCGTGGGTGTGGATCGCCTCTTCGAAGGCCTGGCGCAGGATGTACTGGCGGCATTCCGGGTTGGTGATCAGGCGGTACACGGCCAGGACCAGGTTGTTGGCAACCAGGGAGTCGGCGGTGGAGAAGAAGCCGAGGTTGCGCATCACGATGCGGCGCTCGTCGTCGGTCAGGCCTTCCGGGTTTTTCCAGAGGGCGATGTCGGCGGTCATGTTGACTTCTTGCGGCATCCAGTGGTTTGCGCAGCCGTCCAGGTACTTCTGCCAGGCCCAGTCGTACTTGAAGGGTACGAGTTGGTTGAGGTCGGCGCGGCAGTTGATCATGCGCTTTTCGTCAACGGCGACACGGGCGGAGGCGCCTTCGAGTTCGGCGAGGCCTTCGGCGACGTCGAGGGAATCCAGGGCGGCTTTGGCGCGGGCAACGGCGGCGGAGTCAGACGCGGTCACGGCACGGGCTTCCAGGGCGGCGGCACCGCCAGCGCTGTCGAGACGGTCCATGTTGGCTTCGGTGGCGTGGCCAGCGTTGGCGCTCTTGACTGCTACTTCCGTGTCTTCTTTGTCGAATTCGTCCCAGCTCAGCATGACGTGTCGTCTCCTGCGTGAGGGCCAGTGTGCCCGTGTGAAAATGGATAGGTCGGTTTTTCACACAGCCTTACTGGCCGCGTTGGATCTAAAGGAATCGTTTTTTGCAGCAGCTATACGCAGGCATCAAACAGAATTTTGTACGGGGTTCCGAGAGCCACTGATGGGCGCAACAAGCTTTGATCGCTTGTGCGGGGCTTCAGACTGGCTTTCATCCCTGTAAGGGAATATTGCAGGCCCGTTTAAGGCCGCATTATAGGGAAGTTTTGCGTGCTGTGGTGCGGCGAAATGGCTCACGGATCGGTCGACGGCGACCGTTTTTCGGTCAGAGTGAGGGTTTACAGGGCTTTGAACGATGTTGGCGGGGGAAGATTTTTTTTTCTGAATTTTTGCCCTGGATTATTTTTGTTCAAGAAATAACCAAAAAAGGCTTTTTTCACTACATCTTGTGTTTCGGTGGGGTTTTCTCAGGCTCCAGACACAACTAAGCCCGACCGAAGCCGGGCTATGAAGTCACGCTGGCGGATCAGCTCAGGCGAGCTGCACCGACGTGATCAGTGCCATCGGCGGCGAGGCGGGCGGCGCCAGTGTGATCAAAGCCGTCGGATGCGAGTTTGCCAGCGCCAATGTGGTCTGCGCCATCGGCTGCGAAGGACGCTGAGCCGGTGTGGTCGTAACCGTCGGAAGCGACAGCCGCTTCGCTGGTGTAAGCGGCAGAACCGGTGCGGTCGTAACCATCGGCGGCGAAGGTGTTGGCAGCCAGGACGGAGAGGGTCAGGGCGAGGATCAGTTGGGTTTTCATGGTCATTGCTCCAGTTTCGTAGGCGTTGTTTGTCTTGGGTTGCAATTGATTCTACGCCTGCTAATTCGATTAAAAAGCGCAAATAAATGCTTAAAGCCATCGATTAAATAGATCATTAAGGTTCGGCGCTTCATCTGCCTGATCGCGGCGGGTGGGTCGAACCTTTTTGGGGGGAGGGGTGAAGCAGGGAGTCAGCCGTTAGAGCAACCGTTGCCCATCATGCTGTAGCGCAGGATGTGCCGTTGACCGTGGGAATCTTCGTATTCCATTTTCATCGGCACAACTTCACAAACATTCGGTGCTTCGCTCATGGAGATCACTTTGGCGATGTCCAGATTCATCGAGTAAGTGTATTCCTCAACGGGCGGTTGTTGCTGCGCGACATCAGTCGGGACCTCGCCGGCCATGGCGGTTACGCACACGCTGCCGAGGGCCAGAACTAATAAAGCTTTCATTTAAGTTTTACCTTTCTAAGGTCGAGTGGGTTCACGCAACCTTTTTGGGGTTGCGTGTGGAACTTCAGTACCAGGGTGTTTGATTAACTGCCTTCGTGGGGGCTGCAACTTGGTTAATCAGATTGCCTTGTTGGCGTGGCAGATTTTAGGCGTCGACGCTTCGTCCATATAGGCGTGGTTTTGATAAACACCTTTAACAGATCCTGTAACAATCCCCGGTCTGTGTGGGTCTCAGACTTTAAATGGGTGTCCTTAAGTGCCCCATCGCGAGCAAGCTCGCTCCCACAGGTACCGCAGCGGTAGTGGGTTTGACGGTTTTTCACGACATTTTGTAGGGGCTTGTTACTACCATCGTCGAATGGTTCTATAGGCCCGGCCCGGCTAAAACGGGGTCATACAAAAACAACTATTCCACCGAGGTAAGAAAGATGAGTGCGGCTTCCCTGTATCCCGTTCGTCCCGAGGTTTTGGCCAACACGCTGACCGACGAGGCGACCTACAAGGCCATGTACCAGCAGTCGGTCGTCAACCCGGACGGCTTCTGGCGCGAGCAAGCCAAGCGCCTCGACTGGATCAAGCCTTTCACCACGGTGAAGCAGACCTCCTTCGATGACCACCATGTCGACATCAAGTGGTTCGCCGACGGCACCCTGAACGTGTCCTACAACTGCCTCGACCGTCATCTGGCCGAGCGCGGCGACCAGGTCGCGATCATCTGGGAAGGCGATGATCCTGCCGAAAGCCGCAACATCACTTATCGCGAACTGCACGAGCAGGTGTGCAAGTTCGCCAACGCCCTGCGTGGGCAGGACGTGCACCGCGGCGACGTGGTGACTATCTATATGCCGATGATCCCCGAAGCCGTGGTCGCCATGCTGGCCTGTACCCGGATTGGCGCGATTCACTCGGTGGTGTTCGGCGGGTTCTCGCCGGAAGCCCTGGCCGGCCGCATCATCGACTGCCGCTCGAAAGTGGTGATCACCGCCGACGAAGGCATTCGTGCCGGCAAGAAGATCCCGCTCAAGGCCAACGTCGACGACGCGCTGACCAACCCGGAAACCAGCAGCATCCAGAAAGTCATCGTGTGCAAGCGCACCGGTGGCGACATCAAGTGGAACCAGCACCGCGACATCTGGTTTGAAGACCTGATGAAAGTGGCCGGCACCGTGTGTGCGCCAAAAGAGATGGGCGCTGAAGAGGCGCTGTTCATCCTTTACACCTCGGGCTCCACCGGCAAGCCGAAGGGCGTGCAGCACACCACTGGCGGTTACCTGCTGTATGCAGCCATGACTCACGAGCGCGTGTTCGACTACCGCCCGGGTGAAATCTACTGGTGCACCGCCGACGTCGGCTGGGTCACTGGCCACAGTTATATCGTCTACGGCCCGCTGGCCAACGGCGCGACCACGCTGCTGTTCGAAGGCGTGCCGAACTACCCGGACATCACCCGGGTGGCGAAGATCGTCGACAAGCACAAGGTCAACATCCTCTACACCGCCCCGACCGCGATCCGCGCCATGATGGCCTCGGGCACCGCGGCTGTTGAAGGCGCTGACGGCAGCAGCTTGCGCCTGCTCGGTTCGGTGGGCGAGCCGATCAACCCGGAAGCCTGGGACTGGTACTACAAGAATGTCGGCAAGTCCCGCTGCCCGATCGTCGATACCTGGTGGCAGACCGAAACCGGCGGCAACATGATGAGCCCGCTGCCGGGTGCTCATGCCCTCAAGCCGGGTTCGGCGGCGCGTCCGTTCTTCGGCGTGGTGCCGGCACTGGTGGACAACCTGGGTAACATTATCGAAGGCGAGGCCGAGGGCAACCTGGTGATTCTCGATTCGTGGCCAGGCCAGGCGCGTACGCTGTTTGGCGACCACGACCGCTTCGTTGATACCTACTTCAAGACTTTCCGTGGCATGTACTTCACCGGTGACGGTGCGCGTCGTGACGCCGATGGTTACTACTGGATCACCGGTCGCGTGGACGACGTGCTCAACGTGTCCGGCCACCGCATGGGCACTGCCGAGATCGAAAGCGCGATGGTCGCGCACCCGAAAGTCGCCGAGGCGGCGGTGGTTGGTGTGCCGCACGACATCAAGGGGCAGGGCATTTATGTCTATGTCACCCTCAAGAATGGTGAAGAGCCGAACGAACAACTGCGCCTGGAGCTGAAAAACTGGGTGCGCAAGGAGATCGGCCCGATTGCCTCTCCGGATGTGATCCAGTGGGCACCGGGGCTGCCGAAAACCCGTTCGGGCAAGATCATGCGGCGGATTCTGCGCAAGATTGCGACGGCTGAATATGATGGGTTGGGGGATATCTCTACCCTGGCTGATCCGAGTGTGGTGCAGCATTTGATTGATACGCACAAGACCATGAATGTTGCGTAAGCGGCGGTTGTGAGTCACTGAAAGCCCTGTCAGGTGTTGAGCCTGGCAGGGCTTTTTTGTGCCTGAGGTTTTTGTGTTGGCTGGGCTGGCCTCTTCGCGGGCAAGCCCGCTCCCACAGGGATTTGCGGCGTATATGCGATCTGAATCACACCACAAAAACCTGTGGGAGCGGGCTTGCTCGCGAAGGCGATCTGTCAGGCGCTACAGCAACATCAGCCAATAATTATCGGGTTCCGCTGTCGGTATTTTCCTACTGTTACCTGTGTTCTTTCAGGTAACTGAATGTGTAACCGCATCGCTTCATTGCGGGGCATTGGGAAACGCCAAACCTCAAATCAGGGTTTCAAAAACACCTCTGAAAAATATGATCCCACGCTACGCTTGCCGGATTAGAAGGGTTTGCCAATAATAGGCCCGCAATTTGCAACATAGATCGGTTCAATGTCTTTTGCTCTTGCATGATTTTGCAGGGCTGTCAACGTGCCAAAACGGCTTTCTCGGTGCTTCTGTAATTAGTTGTCGCATTGAAGAAATATCGGCCTCGGGCCTGTCGTTAGAATGCCGATCACTCGCTCGTCGTTGCCCGTGTTGAATTTAAACACCGGCTTCCCAGGACGCAGCACTGCTTTGCGGTTCAACTCACTCGCATATTGGGCTGTCGCTCACTCTGCCGTTTTTGCCCTTTACCGATGGAGTCCCAAGATGAAGAAACTCGTGCTGCTTGGCGCCCTGGCACTGTCCGTGCTGTCCCTGCCAACCTTCGCCGATGAAAAACCTCTGAAAATCGGTATCGAAGCGGCATACCCTCCGTTCGCTTCCAAGGCGCCGGATGGCAGCATCGTTGGTTTCGACTACGACATCGGCAACGCTTTGTGCGAAGAGATGAAGGTCAAGTGCGTGTGGGTCGAACAAGAGTTCGACGGCCTGATCCCGGCCCTCAAGGTGCGCAAGATCGATGCGATCCTGTCGTCCATGTCGATCACTGAAGACCGCAAGAAGTCCGTGGACTTCACCAACAAGTACTACAACACCCCGGCGCGCCTGGTCATGAAGGCCGGCACTCAGGTCAGCGAAGGCCTGACCGAGCTCAAGGGCAAGAACATCGGCGTGCAGCGTGGTTCGATCCACGAGCGTTTCGCCCGTGAAGTCCTGGCCCCGCTGGGTGCCGAGATCAAGCCTTACGGTTCGCAGAACGAAATTTATCTCGACGTGGCCGCTGGCCGCCTCGACGGCACCGTGGCAGACGCTACGCTGCTGGATGACGGCTTCCTGAAAACCGACGCCGGTAAAGGTTTCGCGTTCGTCGGCCCTGCGTTCACCGACGTCAAATACTTCGGCGACGGCGTAGGTATCGCGGTTCGCAAGGGCGACAAGGCTGAGCTGGACAAGCTCAACACCGCCATCGCCGCCATTCGTGAGAGCGGCAAGTACAAGCAAATCCAGGACAAATACTTCGCCTTCGATATCTACGGCAAGTAATACGTCCCGGCGACAAGTCCGAAATGGCGCAAGCAACAGGATCTCTGAGGTTTGCGCCATTTTTTCATCCTAACTTTCGAGGATCTGAATCATGTTGAAAGGCTACGGGGCTGTCATCCTCGATGGCGTTTGGCTGACGCTTCAGCTCGCCTTGTCGTCCATGGCCCTGGCCATCGTTCTGGGCCTGATCGGTGTGGCACTGCGTCTGTCGCCGGTGCGCTGGCTGGCCTGGCTGGGCGATCTGTATTCCACGGTGATCCGCGGTATTCCCGACCTGGTGCTGATCCTGCTGATTTTCTACGGCGGCCAGGACCTGCTCAATCGCGTCGCTCCGATGCTCGGTTATGACGAGTACATCGACCTGAACCCGTTGGTGGCCGGTATCGGCACCCTGGGCTTCATCTTCGGTGCGTACCTGTCGGAAACTTTCCGTGGTGCTTTCATGGCGATCCCCAAAGGTCAGGCCGAAGCGGGCATGGCTTATGGCATGAGCAGTTTTCAGGTGTTCTTCCGGGTGTTGGTGCCGCAGATGATTCGTCTGGCGATTCCGGGTTTCACCAACAACTGGCTGGTATTGACCAAGGCCACCGCGCTGATTTCGGTGGTGGGTCTGCAAGACATGATGTTCAAGGCCAAGCAGGCGGCCGATGCCACCCGCGAGCCTTTCACCTTCTTCCTCGCAGTGGCGGCGTTGTACCTGGTGATTACCAGTGTCTCGTTGCTGGCATTGCGTCACCTTGAGAAGCGCTACTCGGTAGGCGTAAGGGCGGCTGATCTATGATCTTCGACTACAACGTCATTTGGGAGGCCTTGCCGCTGTACTTCGGCGGCCTGGTGACCACCCTCAAACTGCTCGCGCTGTCGCTGTTCTTCGGCTTGCTGTGTGCATTGCCGCTGGGCTTGATGCGCGTCTCGAAGAACTCGGTGGTCAACATGTCCGCCTGGCTCTATACCTACGTGATCCGCGGCACACCGATGCTGGTGCAGCTGTTTTTGATCTACTACGGTCTGGCGCAGTTCGAAGCGGTGCGTGAGAGCTTCCTCTGGCCGTGGCTGTCCAGCGCAACGTTCTGTGCTTGCCTGGCGTTCGCGATCAACACCAGCGCCTACACCGCCGAAATCATCGCCGGCAGCCTTCGGGCCACGCCGAACGGTGAGATCGAAGCGGCCAAGGCGATGGGTATGTCGCGAGTCAAGATGTACAAGCGCATCCTGCTGCCGTCGGCCCTGCGCCGTGCGCTGCCGCAGTACAGCAACGAAGTGATCATGATGCTGCAGACCACCAGTCTGGCGTCCATCGTGACCCTGATCGACATCACCGGTGCCGCGCGCACGGTCAACGCCCAGTTCTACCTGCCGTTCGAAGCCTACATCACGGCCGGTGTGTTCTATCTGTGCCTGACCTTCATGCTGGTGAAGCTGTTCAAGATGGCCGAGCGCCGCTGGCTGGGCTACCTGGCCCCGCGCAAGCACTGAATACCACTGACTGACTGTTTTTGTGAGAACCGACCGCATGTACAAACTTGAAGTCCAAGACCTGCATAAACGCTATGGCAGTCACGAAGTGCTCAAGGGTGTGTCCCTGAAAGCGGCAGCCGGCGATGTGATCAGCATCATCGGCTCCAGTGGCTCCGGCAAAAGTACTTTCCTGCGCTGCATCAACCTGCTGGAGCAGCCGCACGCGGGCAAGATCCTGCTCAACAACGAAGAGTTGAAGCTGGTGGCGAACAAGGACGGCGCACTGAAGGCCGCCGACCCGAAACAGCTGCAGCGCATGCGTTCGCGCCTGTCGATGGTGTTCCAGCATTTCAACCTGTGGTCGCACATGACCGCGCTGGAAAACATCATGGAAGCGCCGGTGCACGTGCTCGGCATGTCCAAGTCGGAAGCGCGCGACAAGGCCGAACACTATCTGAACAAGGTCGGCGTTGGTCATCGCAAGGACGCTTACCCGGGCCACATGTCCGGCGGCGAACAGCAGCGCGTGGCGATTGCCCGTGCACTGGCGATGGAACCTGAAGTGATGCTGTTCGACGAACCGACCTCGGCCCTCGACCCGGAGCTGGTCGGCGACGTGCTGAAAGTCATGCAGGCCCTGGCCCAGGAAGGCCGGACCATGGTCGTGGTGACCCACGAAATGGGCTTTGCCCGTGAAGTGTCGAACCAGTTGGTGTTCCTGCACAAAGGTGTGGTCGAAGAAAGCGGCAACCCGCGCGAAGTGCTGGTAAACCCGCAATCCGAGCGCCTGCAGCAATTCCTCTCGGGCAGCCTGAAGTAAACCGAACTCCCGTTGTGCCCCGGGATAGTGCATGCTTCGCGATCTGGAGGCCGGCCCTAATCCCCTGTGGGAGCGGGCTTGCTCGCGAAAACGGTGGGTCAATTTGCTTCTATGCCACAGACACACTGCCTTCGCGAGCAAGCCCGCTCCCACATTTGATCCGGGGCGGCTTCGAGATTTGCGTTCATTTACGGGCTAGCATTGGCCCATGCCTTCATCATTGTTCTCCGCTTCGGATTGCCCACCATGACTGCCCATCGAATTGGTTTCCTGATTTGGCCCAGCACTAAAGCACTGACGCTTGCGCTGGCTGAGGAGGCCTTGCGTGTTGCCCAGCGTGTGCATCCGGACGTGGTTTACGAGCTGTCGTTCTTGCAGGCCGAAGCCATTACAGAAGCTGCGAGCGAAAGCGCCTGGCAATTGCCGGGTGAAGCCTGGACCGGCAAGCTCGAGAACTTCCAGAAACTGTTCCTGCTCGCTGACGAGCCACCGACTGCACTGGCGCCGGCGCTCAGCAGTGCGCTCAAGCAACTGGTGCGTGCCGGTTGCGTGATTGGTGGTTTGTCCGCCGGTGTCTATCCGTTGGCGCAACTCGGTTTGCTCGATGGTTATCGCGCTGCCGTGCATTGGCGCTGGCAGGACGACTTCACCGAGCGCTTCCCGAAAGTCATCGCCACCAGTCATCTGTTCGACTGGGATCGCGATCGCCTGACCGCGTGCGGCGGCATGTCGGTGCTCGACTTGCTGCTGGCGGTGCTGGCCCGCGACCACGGTGCGGAACTGGCCGGTGCGGTGTCCGAAGAACTGGTGGTCGAGCGCATTCGTGAAGGCGGTGAACGTCAGCGCATCCCGTTGCAGAACCGTCTCGGCTCCAGCCATCCGAAGCTCACCCAGGCGGTGTTGCTGATGGAAGCCAACATCGAAGAACCGCTGACCACCGACGAAATCGCCCAGCACGTGTGCGTGTCCCGTCGGCAACTGGAGCGGATCTTCAAGCAATACCTCAACCGCGTGCCGAGCCAGTACTACCTGGAACTGCGCCTGAACAAGGCTCGGCAGATGTTGATGCAAACCAGCAAGTCGATCATCCAGATCGGCTTGTCGTGCGGCTTCTCCTCGGGGCCGCATTTCTCCAGCGCCTATCGCAATTTCTTTGGTGCCACGCCGCGGGAAGATCGCAACCAGCGGCGCAGCAGCAGTCCGTTCGAATTGTCTTCGGTGCCGTCCGAGCGCGGTTAAGGTTCACTCGTCAGGCTCGGAATCTTCCGACGTCGACACCTCCATTTCCGCTCGTTGGATTACGGCTTCTACACCAAAATCCGTGGTGGTTTTTTTGAAGTAGGCGATAAGGGTTTGCAGGCTCTGCTCGTTTAGCGGATTGCCTCGCAGATTGATGCTTTCGGCGATTTCCAGCGGCAGTTCCAGAATGTCGCTAGGTATTTCAGTGATTTGATTAGCACTCAGATCCGCCACATCCAGGGACTTGAGTTGTAGCAGGCCCTTGGGAAGTTCAGTGATCCCTGTGCTGTTCAACAGCAGCGTTGAAAGGTCAGGCATCTGGCTGACATCGGGTGCCAGCCCCAAGGGGTTATTGCTCAGCTCCAGATAATCCATGTGTTCCATTTGCGCCAGTTCAATCACGCTTTGCGTAGTCAGGGTGACTTGGCTCCGGGTCAGGGCCAGCGCTGTCAGGTCGCCCATCCTGAACACAGCTTCGGGTATTTCACCCAGTGTGTATTCACGGATGGTCAGGCTTCTCAGGCGCGGGAAGTTCTCCAGAAAATGTCCGGCCCCTGAAGTCAGCCCGGCATGACTGTGCAAATAGAGCATCGAGACGTGACTGAAGTCGGCGTCCAGTACCGGCAGGTTGCCAGTGATGTTGATGGTCAGTGTCAACTCATAGGTCGGCTCTAGTGCCTCGTTGAGGTCGTCCATATCGGTTTCATGGCGCCAGCACTTCTCCAGATTCCGTTTGAATTCAAACCGGTTCAACTCTTCGAATGTCCGCTCCTGCGGCGTGAGGGGTTGACCAGAGATTGGGTGGTTGGTGGGAATGTCCGTAGTCCAGACTTCCAGGGTGCTTCTCAGCGTTTCGTACTCGGCTTCCAGGCGCGCCAGCTCTGTCCGGCCGTCTGCAAGTGTGCCGGGCAGGCGATAAATGAAGTCGCTGGCTTGCTCTTGATCCAGTCCTGGATAGAGCCGTTGTAACCGATGAATATCGTCCTGATCGGCAAAGAAACCGAAGTCCTGCCCGGTTTGCATGAAATAGCGCTTGATGCGTTCGCGGTCGGCTGCGGCAATCGGGTTGCCTCCCAGGTCAAAACCGTTCTGCCTTTCGCGGGGTAGCTCGAAGAGGGCGGTGGGCAGTTGCGCAATCCGGTTGTCATTGAGCAGGGCGGTTCGCAGGTAAGGGCGCGTCAGCAAACCGGTGGGGAAGCTGGAGATGTGGGTCCCTGCCACATCGATGTACTCCAGAGCGGGCATGTTCTCGACGTTGGGGAGTAACCCCAGAGGGTTTTGATACAGATCCAGCGTTACCAGGTTATTCAGCGCAGAGAGTGTCGCCTGGCTCTGCGGGGTGAGGGTGAGCGCACAGTCGCTGAGAATCAGTTCGTTGAGGTGCGGCCATTGGGTGATGGCGTCCGGGAGATTGCCAAGGTTGAAGTTGCGCAAGGCCAGGCGACGCAGCCCGGCGAAGCGCCTCATGAATCCATTCACGCCCTTGGTGGCTCTATTGCCTGACAACGCCAGGTTGGTCACGCGATCGAAACTGACGTTCAGCGTCGGAAGCTCGCCCAGGATCGGACGGGTGAAAATAAAGTCGACGTGCTCGCCGTCGGTCGGTGGGTGAGTGGTTTGTCGGCGCCAGCAGTCGAGCAACTCGTTCATGAATTGCCTGCGATTGCGTTGTTGTTGGGTGAGTTGGGCCGCGCTGATTTCGACGTCGGTATCGGGAATGAGCTGCGGAATGTCGCTGACCCAGTTTTGCAACCCATCGCGAAGCCTTTCGTGCTCGGCGATTAATCGCGTCAATTCAGCTCGCGGACCGCTCGGCTGCTGCTGTAGCCGTTCGACGAATGCCTGTAGGTCCTCGGCCGAGAGATGAGGAAACAGAGCCTGGGCTCGGGCTTGTAGCGTTGGGATCTGTTTGGGCAAAGGCCGATAGCCGTCGGCGCCGCCCAGCAACCGCATTACTGACGGCTCGTAAGTGGGTTTGAAGATGGGGTGGTGCGATAACAGTGCGCGCAACTCTTCGCGACTCAAAGCATGTTTGCCGATCGACAGTCTGAGTTTCTCTCCTTCGCCGATGTTGAGCCTCAGCGCGTTACGCTCGGAGTCGGGAAATGCCTGCAGCAGACTCGTGTAGAAATCGCTGGTGGAATGGAGTGCCCGGCCTGTCCCGTCGTAAGCCTGAAACGGCCCCTCTTCGGTCATGACCAGGACTTTGCGCAGCGGTGCATCGGTGTTGCCAACGCTGTCGATCAACTGCCCCCCGTAGTTGTACTGGTGCAGTTCGATACGCAGTTGCCCCGACCAGCCAGGCAAGTGCTCCAGCGAGTGCAGGGCCAGACGCTGTGTGTCGAGGTTGTTGGCGGTCGACTTCAGTTCCAGGCCTTCATAAGCGCGTGACACCCGTGTTTGCAAACCGGCCTCACGGCTCAAGTCCGCCAGGCGTGCAGGTAGTGTGCCGCGTTCAAGTTGCTGTCGTTCCTGCTCGCTCGCGGTGTCGAGCACGGCTTCTGCCAGGCTCTTCGGCAGGCCGGGTTCGGCGTCGATGATGGTTTGCGCCAGGTCGCTGGTGCCGTGTTCGAGTCTGCGGTAGCGATAGTCGAACAGCGTTTCTCTTTTACGCTCGGCAATCTGCGCCAATGTACGGCGCAGTGTGCGGGTACGGATGTCGAGACGAGTGATGGGGGCGCCGAACTCCTCGCCCAGCAGCGTTTTTATTTCGGATTCATTCAGTGCCAGCAGCAACGTTTTGAGCAGGTCGCCATCGTTCAATTGCCTGACATCGATTTGCAGGTCCGGGGCCCCGGTGTGGTGGCTTTGCCAGAGGGGTTGCCCCTGTCCATCGATCAGGCGCAGGCTTTTTTGCCCGGGCCAGTAACCGTTTTCGTGGAGTAGCTCCAGCTGTGTCACGGGATCGGCCTTGAGGAAGTCTTCAGGCCGGTCGCTGTTCATTTGATCGATAAAGGTCTGAATGTCCTGTTCGATCTTGAAACGTTTCAGTGTGTCGGCGAGCAGCGGCGGCAGGCGTTCGACATCCACGTGCATTTTGCGCAGTGCGTTTTCATGGACGCCGCTGATCTTGAGCATTCGTTCGCGTTCGCGGGTAGAGAACCGCTCCATATCCGGACCGATGCGATGCAAAAGTCTGGATTGGTCCCATTCCAACGGTTGGTCGACTTCGGTCTGCCAGATGCCTTCGCCGTTATGTTTGAGCGCGGGTTTATAAGCGTCGGGGCGGGTAGGGTGGTCGATGTGAGACTGGCCGGTCTCCGGGTCCTCAATCACGGCATAGAGTTTTTCGTCCAGCTTCAGCAAGGCTTTGCCCTGGTGGATGTGCAACCCGCGATCATTGGTTGTCGAGCCCTTGGGCAATTCTGTGCGTTGCTCGTATGGAACCAGGTCGGGTTTCCAGTAGCGGGTTTCGCCACTCGGTATCTTGACTGGTTTGAAACGGTCGATGAGTTCAACGACCTCTCGAGGCAGGACTGAGCGAAACTCCCCCACGACGAGGGCGCCTCCAGCCGCAAAGATGCCCAACTGGACCGCGGACTCAACCGTCGTCATGAAGTGCTCGAGCGCTTCGGTAGTCTGGCCTTCTGCCCAGTCGACGATGCCCTCGAAGGTTTCATCGAGCAATTGGTACGCGATGTAGGCCAGCATTGCTTCGCCGAGCAACGGTACGAACGGCAGGGCGATAAAGGCTGCGACGTTAAGCAGAGCCGAGGCGATTTCCGTGAAGGAATCCCATAGCGCCCATCGGGCTTTCTGGTCGACCAGGGCAGTGGACACAGCGATGACCCGTGCATCGTTGAGAATCTTGTCCAGTTTGCGCTGGTAGAGATGAATCCACAGGTCACCCTGGATCGGCATTGCCGTCATTTGCAAATTGGGTCGCTGGTTTGGGTGCTCCCTCCAGGTAGGGCGGGGATCGCCGGAAGGCACGGGTTGCCAGGTAATGGGGGCGAGGCGGTTGTTCAATTGAGCGAAGAAGTGCCCGCGATCCTGATGGTCGACAAAGCGACTGAAAAACCGTTGATAGTCAGAGCTGCGCAAGCGCTGGGTCAGCTCCTGGGCGAATGCGCCGGTAGAAGCGTACTCTTTGAGCGGGTGTTCGGGGTCGTCGGGAATATAAGCCACGACCCGAACTGTTTTACGCGAGCGTTCCAGGTCCGGGGCAAACAGTATGATGCCGGTCAGGTTGGCATTCATGATTGCTATTTCATGGCCGCGCAGATCCAAATTCTGATGACCGTCGCGTAATCCGACGATCAGCTCATGGGTGTCACCACTGATTTTGTTTTGCAGGTGCGCCATGTGCAGCGCGGTGGTTAGCGCTGCTTTCTGGCTGTTTTTGATCCTGGATTGCAGGGCTGCCGCCGCTACCGGGTTGTGGATGCCCAGATTGTCTTCGAGATGTTCTTTGTAGCGCTCGCCAATATCCAGCTCCCGGCACAACCGGGTGAACGCTGCAATGGGCATTGTTGGCAGAATGTCGGGAAGTTGATGAAGTTGCTCGGTGGGTGAAGGCGCGTTGATATAGGTGGAGGCAGGCTCGAAGGCGTCATCCTCGGTCTCGCTGCTTTCGAAGTTATGCAGCGCGGCATCCAGCAACGACACCGTCCAGATGCGTGCAGCCCCCGATTTCAGTCGCAGCCAGGGTATGTGCGCAGGAATATAAAGACGCAAAAATGTCTGGCGGACGTCCAGTGTCAGGCCAAAGCGTTCCTTGATGGCGGCTTGAAGCAGTGGTTCGGCAAAAGTGTCGGCGTTTTGCAAGTTAGCCAAGGCCCGATCGACCCGGTTCTGCGCCGTCCAGTGTCGGGCGTTCAACTCACGCAGCTTGGCGTGCTGGCTGCGAGATACTTCCTTGATGTCGTTCGGCAGGCGGGGGGTGATGCCTTTCAGGGTGTCGCGCCTTTGCGCCGAGGCCTGAGCCAGCCATGGAGGTATTGCGCTCATCAGGTGCTGAAAATGAGCGTCCTGGGTGAATGAGGCCGAGGCGGTGTCGGGTTGTTCGGTGTCGATGCTCATGGGAGGGCCGTTGATATTGATAGGCCGTCAGCAAAACCCATGACCGCCCCTGGCGTGCGGTACATAATTACCACCACGTTCCGTCCGACTTGAACTAGCTGCCGCAAATGCCGCCCGCCAGTTAAACTGCGCCTTTGCGACCCTATATGTCGCATTGCCGTAAACCCCGGGAAAATCCGGGGTTTGCGCTATAAGAAGTTGTCGCTTGGCGGCAAGGCCGGGCTGAAAACTGTCCTTACAATCCTCACCAAGCTCGCCAGTTTCAGGCGAGTGTTTTCTCTTCAGGAGACTCCGATGTCCGTTGAGCACGCTGCGGTACAACGCGCCGATTTCGATCAGGTAATGGTTCCCAACTATGCGCCTGCCGCATTCATTCCTGTGCGTGGCGCCGGTTCCCGCGTCTGGGACCAGTCCGGTCGCGAGCTGATCGACTTCGCTGGCGGGATTGCCGTTAACGTATTGGGCCACGCGCATCCGGCGCTGGTCGGTGCCTTGACCGAGCAGGCGAACAAGCTGTGGCACGTGTCCAACGTGTTCACCAATGAGCCGGCCCTGCGCCTGGCGCATAAGTTGGTCGATGCCACCTTTGCCGACCGCGCCTTTTTCTGCAACTCCGGAGCCGAAGCCAACGAGGCCGCTTTCAAGCTGGCCCGTCGCGTTGGCTTCGACCGTTTCGGCAGCGAGAAGTACGAAATCATCGCCGCGCTCAACAGCTTCCACGGCCGTACCCTGTTCACCGTGAACGTTGGTGGCCAGTCGAAGTACTCCGATGGCTTCGGTCCGAAGATCACCGGCATCACCCACGTGCCGTACAACGATCTGGCCGCGCTGAAAGCCGCCATTTCCGACAAGACTTGCGCTGTGGTGCTGGAGCCGATCCAGGGCGAAAGCGGTGTCATCCCGGCCGAACTCGAATACCTGCAAGGTGCCCGCGAACTGTGCACCGCGCACAACGCGCTGCTGATCTTCGACGAAGTGCAAACCGGTATGGGCCGTACTGGCCATCTGTTTGCCTACCAGCATTACGGTGTGATTCCGGACATCCTGACCAGCGCCAAGAGCCTGGGCGGCGGTTTCCCGATCGCAGCCATGCTGACCACCGAAGACCTGGCCAAGCACCTGGTCGTCGGCACCCACGGCACCACTTACGGCGGCAACCCGCTGGCGTGCGCTGTCGCGGAAGCCGTGATCGACGTGGTCAACACCCCTGAAGTGCTGGCCGGCGTCAAGGCCAAGCACGACAAGTTCAAGGCGCGCCTTGAGCAGATCGGCGAAAAATACGGCCTGTTCACCAAGGTCCGTGGCATGGGCCTGTTGATCGGTTGCGTGTTGAGCGATGCCTGGAAAGGCAAGGCCAAGGACATCTTCAACGCCGCTGAAAAAGAAGGCCTGATGGTGCTGCAAGCCGGCCCGGACGTGGTGCGTTTCGCCCCAAGCCTGGTGGTGGAAGACGCCGATATCGATGCCGGTCTGGACCGCTTCGAACGTGCCGCAGCAAAACTGACGCAAGCCTGATAGACCCTTCGACGCCTGACCTTTCAGGCGTCGAACCCAATTTTGATGCCGGGCACGATCAAATGTGGGAGCGGGCTTGCTCGCGAAAGCGGTGTATCAGTCAACATTTTTACTGTCTGACCCACCGCTTTCGCGAGCAAGCCCGCTCCCACACTGATCTCTGTGTAGGCCCGGGATTTTTCTTCTGTAAGTTCTGAGATAAAGGAGTGACACCATGCTGGTGATGCGCCCCGCGCAAATGGCTGATCTGGGCGAGGTACAGCGTCTGGCTGCGGACAGTCCGATTGGTGTCACTTCCTTGCCGGATGACGTTGAGCGCCTGAGCGACAAGATCGCGGCAAGCGAAGCTTCGTTCGCCGCCGAAGTGAGTTTCAACGGTGAGGAAAGCTATTTCTTCGTCCTCGAAGACTCTACCACCGGCAAGCTGGTCGGTTGCTCGGCCATCGTGGCATCGGCCGGTTATTCCGAGCCGTTCTACAGCTTCCGCAACGAAACGTTCGTGCACGCTTCCCGCGAGCTGAAGATTCACAACAAGATCCACGTGCTCTCGCAGTGCCACGACCTGACCGGCAACAGCTTGCTGACCAGTTTCTACGTGCAGCGCGAGCTGGTGGGTTCGCCTTGGGCCGAACTCAATTCCCGTGGTCGTTTGCTGTTCGTGGCCAGCCATCCGGAGCGTTTTGCCGATTCCGTGGTGACCGAGATCGTCGGTTACAGCGATGAAAACGGCGACTCGCCATTCTGGGATGCCATCGGTCGTAATTTCTTCGATCTCAACTACGCCGAAGCCGAGCGTCTGTGCGGGCTGAAAAGCCGTACGTTCCTCGCCGAACTGATGCCGCATTACCCGATCTACGTGCCACTGCTGCCGGACTCCGCGCAAGAAGCGATGGGCCAGGTGCACCCGCGGGCGCAGATCACCTTCGACATCCTGATGCGCGAAGGCTTCGAGACCGATCACTACATCGACATCTTTGACGGTGGCCCGACGTTGCATGCCCGTGTCTCGGGGATCCGTTCGATTGCCCAGAGCCGTGTGGTGCCGGTGAAGATCGGTGAGCCGGTCAAAGGTGTCGGTCGCCAGTACCTGGTCGCCAATGCCCAGTTGCAGGACTACCGCGCGGTCATGCTCGAGCTTGACTACGCACCGGGCAAACCGGTGACCCTGGATCTGGAAGCGGCCGAAGCCCTGGGCGTCGGTGAAGGTGCCAGCGTGCGCCTGGTGGCGGTTTAACACCTGCTTTAAAGAATGCTTAGAAAGCAGCGAGTTTCACGGGTGGCGCTAGCGGCCCGTTTGAGGAGATAGCATGATCGTTCGTCCCGTACGCAGCAGCGATTTACCCGCTCTGATCGACCTGGCCCGCAGCACCGGCACCGGCCTGACCACCTTGCCGGCCAACGAAGAACGTCTGGCCCATCGGGTCGGCTGGGCCGAGAAGACCTTTCGTGGCGAAGCCGGGCGGGGCGACGCGGACTACCTGTTCGTGCTCGAAGACGACAACGCTCGTGTGGTGGGCATTTCCGCCATTGCCGGCGCTGTCGGCCTGCGTGAGCCCTGGTACAACTTCCGGGTTGGTCTGACGGTCAGCGCTTCGCAAGAGCTGAACATCTATCGCGAAATCCCGACGCTGTTCCTGGCCAACGACCTGACCGGTAACTCGGAGCTGTGCTCGCTGTTCCTGCACGCCGATTACCGCAGCGGCCTCAACGGTCGCATGCTGTCCAAGGCGCGGATGCTGTTCATCGCCGAATTTCCGCAACTGTTCGGCAACAAGATCATTGCCGAAATGCGTGGTGTTTCCGACGAAGCCGGACGTTCGCCGTTCTGGGAAAGCCTGGGGCGACACTTCTTCAAGATGGAATTCAGCCAGGCCGATTACCTGACTGGCGTGGGCAACAAGGCGTTCATCGCCGAACTGATGCCGAAATTCCCGCTGTACACCTGCTTCCTGTCGCCGGAGGCGCGCAGCGTGATCGGTCAGGTTCACCCGGACACCGAGCCGGCGCTGGCCATGCTCAAGAGCGAAGGTTTCAGCTACCAGGGCTACGTCGACATTTTCGACGCAGGTCCTGCCATCGAGTGCGAAACCGGCAAGATCCGCGCAGTACGTGACAGCCAGGCGCTGGTGCTGGCCGTCGGCACACCGGGTGACGACGCCACGCCATTCATCATTCACAACCGCAAGCGCGAGGACTGCCGCATCACTGCTGCGCCGGCACGTCTGGCCGCCGGCACCCTGGTGGTTGATCCGCAGACCGCCAAACGTCTTCAACTCAACGCAGGCGATCAAGTGCGCGCCGTGGCGTTGTCCGCAGCTCGGGAGTCGAAATAATGAAGTCGCTTTACATCGCAGGTGAATGGCTGGCAGGTGGGGGCGAAGCCTTCGAGTCGCTGAACCCGGTGACCCAGCAGGTGCTGTGGTCCGGCGCCGGTGCCACCGCCGCTCAGGTCGAGTCGGCTGTGCAGGCGGCGCGCCAGGCGTTTCCGGGCTGGGCGCGGCGTACCCTGGAAGAGCGTATCTCGGTGCTGGAAGCCTTTGCTGCCGCGCTGAAGAATCATGCGGACGAACTGGCTCGCACTATCGGCGAAGAAACCGGCAAACCCCTGTGGGAAGCGGCGACCGAAGTCACCAGCATGGTCAACAAGATTGCCATCTCGGTGCAGAGCTACCGCGAGCGCACCGGCGAGAAGAGCGGCCCGCTGGGCGACGCCACCGCTGTACTGCGCCACAAACCCCACGGTGTGGTGGCAGTGTTCGGTCCTTACAACTTCCCGGGGCACTTGCCCAACGGCCATATCGTACCGGCACTGCTGGCCGGTAACAGCGTGCTGTTCAAACCAAGCGAACTGACACCGAAAGTGGCCGAACTGACGGTCAAGTGCTGGATCGAGGCCGGTCTGCCGGCCGGCGTGTTGAACCTGCTGCAAGGCGCTCGCGAAACCGGTATCGCCCTGGCGGCGAACCCGGGCATCGACGGTCTGTTTTTCACCGGCTCCAGCCGCACCGGTAATCATCTGCACCAGCAATTCGCCGGTCGTCCGGACAAGATCCTCGCGCTGGAAATGGGCGGTAACAACCCACTGGTGGTCGATCAGGTCGCCGACCTCGATGCCGCGGTGTACACCATCATCCAGTCGGCCTTCATCTCTGCCGGCCAGCGTTGCACCTGCGCCCGCCGCTTGCTGGTGCCGCAAGGTGCCTGGGGCGACACGTTGCTGGCGCGCCTGGTGGCGGTCAGCGCGACCATCGAAGTCGGTGCTTTCGATCAGCAACCGGCGCCGTTCATGGGCTCGGTGGTTTCTCTTGGCGCGGCAAAAGCGTTGATGGAGGCGCAGGAACACCTGCTGGCCAATGGCGCCGTGGCGCTGCTGGAAATGACTCAGCCTCAGGCCCGGTCGGCCTTGCTGACTCCGGGTATCCTGGATGTGACCGCCGTCGCCGATCGTCCTGACGAAGAGCTGTTCGGCCCGTTGCTGCAAGTGATCCGCTACGCTGATTTTGAGGCGGCGATCGCTGAAGCCAACGACACCGCCTACGGATTGGCCGCCGGTCTGCTGTCGGACTCCGAAGCGCGTTACCAGCAATTCTGGCTGGAAAGCCGCGCCGGTATCGTCAACTGGAACAAGCAGCTGACGGGGGCGGCAAGCAGCGCGCCATTCGGCGGCGTCGGCGCCTCGGGCAACCATCGCGCCAGTGCCTACTACGCGGCAGATTACTGCGCGTACCCGGTGGCCTCGCTGGAAACGCCGAGCCTGGTGATGCCTGCGGCTCTCACGCCTGGCGTGAAAATGGCGTAGCGCCCATTCGCGGGCAAGCCCGCTCCCACAAGGACTGCGTCGAACACAAAATTTGTGAACACCGCTGAACCTGTGGGAGCGGGCTTGCCCGCGAAGGCCGCGACCCGGTCTTACTCAATTGTTACTAGAAGCCTATAACAACAGATTCTCGTGGAGCCTCGCTGATGAAATCCTATGAAGTCAATTTTGACGGTCTAGTGGGGCCGACCCATAACTACGGCGGCCTGTCCTACGGCAACGTCGCGTCCCAGAGCAACAGCCAGCAGTCTTCCAACCCGAAGGAAGCGGCGCTGCAAGGCCTGGCGAAGATGAAAGCGCTGATGGAAATGGGTTTCCAGCAAGGCGTGCTGGCACCGCAAGAGCGCCCGGATGTGGCCGCACTGCGTCGCCTGGGCTTTGGCGGCACCGATGCGCAGGTGATCGAGCGTGCGGCCAAAGACGCGATGCCGCTGCTGGTGGCCAGTTGCTCGGCGTCGAGCATGTGGGTGGCCAACGCCGCCACGGTCAGCCCGAGCGCCGACACCGCTGACGGTCGCGTGCATTTCACTGCCGCCAACCTCAACTGCAAATATCACCGCAGCATCGAACACCCGACCACCAGCCGCGTACTGGGGGCAATGTTCGCTGATAAGAAGCACTTCGCCCACCATGCCGCCTTGCCGGCCGTGGCGCAGTTCGGTGACGAAGGCGCAGCCAACCACACGCGTTTCTGCCGCGAGTACGGCGGAGCCGGCGTCGAGTTCTTCGTCTTCGGTCGCAGCGCATTCGACACCCGCTACCCGGCACCGCAGAAGTACCCGGCGCGCCAGACCCTCGAGGCATCCCAGGCCGTGGCCCGCTTGCACGGCTTGAGCGATGACGGCGTGGTCTATGCCCAGCAGAACCCGGCGGTGATCGATCAGGGCGTGTTCCACAACGACGTGATCGCGGTCGGCAACGGTGAAGTGCTGTTCTATCACGAGGACGCATTCCTCGAGACCGAACAGATGCTGGCTGAGCTGCAAAGCAAGCTCGCCAAAGTCGGTGGGAAATTTCAGTCGATCTGTGTACCGCGTTCCGCAGTAAGCGTGGACGATGCGGTTCGTTCCTACCTGTTCAATAGCCAGCTGCTGTCGCGTCCTGACGGCTCCATGCTATTGATCGTGCCGGAAGAATGCCGTGGCAACGAGCGTGTCTGGCAGTACCTGCAAGGGTTGACCAGCTCCGGCGGCCTGATCCGCGAAGTGAAAGTCTTCGATCTCAAGCAGAGCATGCAGAACGGTGGTGGCCCGGCTTGCCTGCGGTTGCGCGTCGCACTCAACGAAACCGAACTGGCGGCCGTCAACCCAGGGGTTATCATGACGGCACCGTTGTACGGCACTCTGACCGAATGGGTCGAGAAGCACTACCGCGACCGCATGACCGAAAACGATCTGGCGGACCCGCAATTGCTGCTTGAGTGCCGGACGGCACTGGATGAACTGACGCAAATCCTTAAACTGGGCGCGGTTTATCCATTCCAGATCAATTGATCGACGGCGCGCCGCCTGATACGGCAGCGCGCTGCTTCATCTCCAATGAGAGCGTAAAGATATGAGCGATACCCTGCAGCTGATCCTTGAAGACACCGACGGCACGCAACTGGAAACGTCCTGCACCCGCGTCGCGGTCATGTGGCAAGGCAAAGAGCTGTGGATCCAGCAGGATGGCCGAGGCCAATTGCTGATCGGCGTGGACGTCGAAGAAGGCGATGCCGAATACGCCAACCTGCTGTTACGCCCATTGGCGACTAATCTGGTAAGTCTGCAACTGGAGATGGAACCGGCTGACCTCACCGACGATGAGGAACACGTTCACGGCCCGGATTGCAACCACGACCACTAAGGAAACCGCTCTATGCTCGCCCTCGGCAAACTGCTTGAACTGACCCTCGCCGGCCGTGAACCGGCGGAGAAGACTCAACTGACTGTCGACGGCGTGCGCATGCGCTGGTTGAGCGAAGGTGCGCTGGAAGTCCGGCCACCTGAGGCGCGTGACAATGGCCTGGACTTGCTGCTGTCGGCGGGGATCCACGGCAACGAAACAGCGCCGATCGAGTTGCTCGATCGCCTGTTGCACGACATTGCCCGCGGCGACCTGAAGCCGCGTGCACGTATTCTGTTCCTGTTCGGCAATCCTGAAGCGATTCGCAAAGGCGAGCGTTTTATCGAGCAGGACGTCAATCGGCTGTTCAACGGCCGTCATGAACAAAGCAGCGGCTCTGAAGCCTTGCGCGCCTGTGAACTGGAGCGTCTGGCTGCGAGTTTCTTCAGCCTGCCGGACCGTCGGCGTCTGCATTACGACCTGCACACGGCAATTCGTGGCTCGAAAATCGAGCAATTTGCCTTGTATCCGTGGAAGGAAGGCCGCCAGCATTCCCGCCTGGAACTGGCACGCCTGCGTGCCGCCGGCATGGAAGCGGTGTTGCTGCAGAACAAGCCGTCCATCGTGTTCAGCGCCTACACCTACGACAAGCTCGGTGCCGAGGCCTTCACCCTGGAGCTTGGCAAGGCGCGGCCGTTCGGGCAGAACGCCGGGGTCAATGTCTCGCTGCTGGAGAGAAGCCTCAAGCAGATCATCGAAGACACCGAACCGGAAATGACTGGCGAAGCACTGGACGGTTTGCAGCTTTATAGCGTGGCGCGGGAAATCATCAAGCACAGTGACAGTTTCCGCCTGAACCTGCCGGCGGACATCGAGAACTTTTCGGAGCTGGAAGTGGGTTACCTGCTGGCGGAAGACATCGCCAACACCCGCTGGGTCATTGAAGAAGAGGGCGCCCGGATCATCTTCCCGAACCCCAAAGTCAAGAATGGTTTGCGTGCCGGCATCCTGGTCGTGCCGACCACCGACGAAAACCTGGCCTGAAATCAGCGTAGAACCAATGTGGGAGCGGGCTTGCTCGCGAAGACGGTGGCACATCCAGCATCGATGTGACTGTTACACCGCTTTCGCGAGCAAGCCCGCTCCCACATTTGGTTTTGGGTGAGGCCATAGACCTTACTTGTGTTTTAGACCGCTACCGCACGCGGCTCGCTGCGACGCAGCGCACGCACCTTGTGCAGCGTATCCGCACACGTTTTCGCCGCTTCCTGACCTTTATGCACGAAGTGCTCGAAGAAGAACTTCTGGTGCTCTTCGCCGGCATGGAAGTGGTGCGGGGTCAGGGACACCGAGAACACCGGCACTTCGGTTTCCAGTTGAACCTGCATCAGGCCGCTGACCACCGACTGGGCAACGAACTCGTGACGGTAGATCCCGCCGTCCACCACCAGGGCGGCCGCGACGATGCCGGCATAACGACCGGACTTGGCCAGCAACTTGGCGTGCAGGGGCATTTCAAAGGCGCCGCCGACTTCGAAGAAGTCGATGTCGGATTCCTGATAACCCTGGGCAATCATTTCGGCGAGGAAACCTTTACGGCTCTGATCGACGATTTCCTTGTGCCAGCAGGCCTGGATGAACGCAACGCGCTCGCCGTGATGGTTTTTGCTTTTGCTGTCGATTGCGGTGGGTTGCATGTTCTGACTCCTGTTTGTGTGAAAAACAGGGCGTTATGAATCGAAGGGGATTTGAGGGTACGCAGGCACGAGTGCCTACGGACGGCGCTTTGGTATAGAGCTAGGCGCCGTCAATCCCGTTCTCTCTTCATCCGGACTATGACCGTCGGCCCCGGGATCACACCGGGTCTGCTGACCTTGCTGCCAGGCACTGCCGAAGCCGTGCTGTCACCAAGCGCTCGCGGGCTATGCGCATTGCGCGCAATTACCGCCGGTGGGGAGTTGCACCCCGCCCTGAGAACGTTTTTGCCGCCGGAATGTTTGGCGGCGCAGCGTTTTTATCACATATTTGCGGTATGCGCATGGCCAATACCGGTCAGTCAAGGTGTGGAACCTGTGGGAGCGGGCTTGCTCGCGAAGACGGTTTAATATCCAACACAAATGTCGACTGTCAGTCCGCCTTCGCGAGCAAGCCCGCTCCCACATGGGCGCAATTGGCCTTTTACTCGTTCAAGGGTTGATTAATCGTCGCCATGCCCGCAGTAATTCTTTCCTGAAAGGGAATTCCCCTGCTTACCGAGGCCAGATTCATGAGCGTTATCGATCTTCGTAGCGACACCGTCACCCAACCTTCCGCCGGTATGCTCGACGCGATGGCCAAGGCCGTCACCGGTGACGACGTGTATGGCGAAGACCCGACGGTCAATCACCTGGAGGCCGAACTGGCCAAGCGCCTGGGTTTTGCCGCGGCGCTGTTCGTGCCGACGGGCACCATGAGCAACCTGTTGGGTTTGATGGCCCACTGCGAACGCGGTGACGAGTACATTGTTGGCCAGCAGGCCCATACCTATAAATATGAAGGTGGCGGCGCAGCGGTGCTCGGCTCGATCCAGCCGCAGCCGCTGGAAGTGCAGGCCGATGGTTCGCTGGATCTGGCGCAGGTCGCGGCGGCGATCAAGCCGGATGACTTCCATTTCGCCCGCACCCGTTTGCTGGCGCTGGAAAACACCATGCAGGGCAAGGTCCTGCCGCTGGAATACCTGGCACGGGCGCGTAGTTTTACTCGCGAACATGGCTTGCAACTGCACCTGGACGGCGCACGCCTGTACAACGCGGCGGTGAAACTGGGTGTCGATGCCCGGGAAATTACCCAGTATTTCGATTCCGTCTCGGTGTGCCTGTCAAAAGGGTTGGGCGCCCCGGTGGGTTCGGTACTGTGCGGCTCGGTGGCGTTGATCGGCAAGGCGCGGCGCCTGCGCAAGATGGTCGGTGGCGGCATGCGTCAGGCCGGGATTCTGGCGGCGGCAGGCCTGTACGCGCTGGATCACAACGTTCAGCGCCTGGCCGATGACCATGCCAATGCGCAATCGCTGGCCGAAGGCTTGCGTGCCGCGGGCTTCGATGTGGAGCCGGTACAAACCAACATGGTTTACGTACAGATGGGTGACAAGGCGGAGGCGATCAAGGCGTTTGCCGGTGAACGCGGGATTAAGCTCAGTGCCGCCGCTCGTCTGCGCATGGTCACGCACATGGACATCAACCGTGCGCAAATCGAGCAAGTCGTCGCGACATTCGTCGACTTTTCGCGCAAGTGATAGCGTTAGCGCTTCAATTGACTGTTTCTATCGTATAAACACGCTGTACCCCGCGCGCAGGGCCGATATAATGCGGCCCTTTGCCGTCGCTTCGTCTGTTGACGTTTCGAACAGGCCTTTGGCCGCAGCCTCCGTGGAAGAACCTAATGAAAAGCGCAGAAATCCGTGAAGCCTTCCTTCGCTTCTTCGAAGAGCAAGGCCACACCCGTGTAGCCTCCAGCTCTTTGATTCCGGGCAACGACCCAACCCTGCTGTTCACTAACGCGGGGATGAACCAGTTCAAGGACTGCTTCCTGGGCCAGGAAAAGCGCGCGTACACCCGCGCGGTCAGCAGCCAGAAATGCGTGCGCGCCGGCGGCAAGCACAACGACCTGGAAAACGTCGGTTATACCGCTCGTCACCACACCTTCTTCGAAATGCTGGGTAACTTCAGCTTTGGCGATTATTTCAAGCGTGATGCCATCAGCTACGCCTGGAACTTCCTGACTTCCGACAAATGGCTGAACCTGCCGAAGGAAAAGCTCTGGGTCACCGTTTACGCCAGCGATGACGAGGCGTACGACATCTGGACCAAGGACATCGGGGTTCCGGCCGAGCGCATGGTGCGCATCGGCGACAACAAGGGCGCGCCGTACGCTTCCGATAACTTCTGGACCATGGGCGATACCGGCCCGTGCGGTCCTTGCACCGAGATTTTCTACGATCACGGCGCCGACATCTGGGGCGGCCCACCGGGCTCGCCGGAAGAAGACGGCGATCGTTACATCGAAATCTGGAACAACGTGTTCATGCAGTTCAATCGCACCGCCGATGGCGTGTTGCATCCACTGCCAGCGCCGTCGGTGGACACCGGCATGGGCCTGGAGCGGATCAGTGCCGTGCTGCAGCACGTTCACTCGAACTATGAGATCGACCTGTTCCAGAGCCTGCTGAATGCAGCGGCCAAGGCTGTCGGTTGCACCAACGACGCCCAGGCTTCGCTGAAAGTGGTGGCCGACCACATCCGCTCCTGCGGTTTCCTGATCGCCGACGGCGTGCTGCCATCCAACGAAGGCCGCGGCTACGTGCTGCGCCGGATCATCCGTCGCGCCTGCCGTCACGGTAACAAACTGGGTGCCAAGGGCAGTTTCTTCTATCAGATCGTTGCGGCCCTGGTTGCCGAGATGGGCGAAGCCTTCCCAGAGCTGAAATCCCAGCAGGCGCACATCGAGCGCGTACTGAAAGCCGAAGAAGAGCAGTTCGCCAAGACCCTGGAGCAGGGCCTGAAGATCCTCGAGCAGGATCTGGCTGAACTGAAAGGCGACGTGGTACCGGGCGACGTGGTATTCAAGCTCTACGACACCTACGGTTTCCCGATGGACCTGACCGGCGACATCGCTCGCGAGCGCAGCCTGACCATCGACGAAGAAGGTTTCGAACGTGAAATGGAAGCCCAGCGCGTCCGTGCCCGTTCCGCCAGCTCCTTCGGCATGGACTACAACAGCCTGGTCAAGGTCGATGTGGCCACCGAGTTCACCGGTTACACCGCTCACAGCGGTTCCGCCAAAATCGTTGCTATCTATAAAGACGGGCAATCGGTTGACGTACTGAGCGAAGGCGAAGAGGGCGTGGTCGTTCTCAATCAGACGCCGTTCTATGCGGAATCCGGTGGCCAGATTGGTGATTGCGGCTTCCTCCAGGCTGGCGCCGCGCGTTTCGACGTGCGCGACACCACCAAGACCGGTGGTGCGTTCCTGCACCACGGCGTACTGGATTCGGGCAGCCTGATCGTAGGTACTCCGGTGGAGACTCATGTCGACGCCGAAGTGCGTCACGCGACTTCGCTGAACCACTCGGCGACTCACTTGCTGCACGCCGCATTGCGTCAGGTGCTGGGCGATCACGTTCAGCAGAAAGGTTCGTTGGTCGACAGTCAGCGCCTGCGCTTTGACTTCAGCCACTTTGAAGCGATCAAGCCTGAGCAACTGAAAGCGCTGGAAGACATTGTCAACGCCGAGATTCGCAAGAATTCCGAGGTTGAAACCGAAGAAACCGATATCGAAACCGCCAAGCAAAAAGGCGCCATGGCGCTGTTCGGCGAGAAGTACGGCGACAGCGTGCGCGTACTGAGTATGGGTGACTTCTCGGTCGAGCTGTGCGGCGGTATCCACGCCAATCGTACCGGCGACATCGGCCTGCTGAAAATCATCAGCGAAGGCGGTGTGGCATCGGGTGTGCGTCGTATTGAAGCCGTCACCGGTGCTGCGGCACTGGCCTACTTGAACGCGGCGGAAGAACAACTCAAGGAAGCGGCGAACCTGGTCAAGGGCAGCCGCGACAACCTGATCGACAAGCTGTCGGCTGTGCTGGAGCGCAATCGTCTGCTGGAGAAGCAACTCGAGCAGTTGCAAGCCAAGGCTGCCAGTGCCGCGGGCGACGATCTGTCGGCCCAGGCGCTGGACGTCAAGGACGTGAAAGTGCTGGCCGTGCGTCTGGACGGTCAGGATGGCAAGGCGCTGCTGGCGCTGGTCGATCAACTGAAAAACAAACTCGGCCGCGCAGTGATCCTGCTCGGCAGTGTCCATGAGGAAAAGGTCGTTCTGGTTGCAGGCGTAACCAAAGACCTGACTGGCCAACTCAAAGCCGGTGATTTGATGAAGCAAGCCGCTGCGGCAGTGGGCGGGAAGGGCGGTGGTCGTCCAGACATGGCGCAGGGCGGCGGTACCGACGCTGGCGCACTGGACGCAGCATTGGCCCTGACCGTTCCGTTTGTAGAGCAGGGTCTATAAGGCAGTGATTGCGGCCCGCAGTCTAGTGGTGGGCCGCAACGCTGTTTGAGTGATTATTTGGGCGCCCTTCATGGGCAGAGGCGGCTTTGAAATGGCTTTGATCGTACAGAAATTTGGAGGCACCTCGGTCGGCACTGTCGAGAGAATCGAGCAGGTCGCCGACAAGGTTAAGAAATTCCGCGATGCCGGCGATGACCTGGTGGTTGTGCTGTCTGCAATGAGCGGCGAAACCAACCGTCTGATCGATCTGGCCAAGCAAATCAGTGGCGACGGCCAACCGGTTCCGCGTGAGCTGGACGTGATCGTCTCCACCGGTGAGCAGGTGACGATTGCCCTGTTGGCCATGGCGCTGATCAAGCGTGGCGTGCCGGCGGTGTCGTACACCGGTAATCAGGTGCGGATTCTCACGGATAGTGCGCACAATAAAGCGCGTATCTTGCAGATTGATGACCAGAAGATTCGCGGTGACCTGAAGGCAGGTCGTGTGGTGGTTGTCGCCGGTTTCCAGGGCGTCGACGAGCACGGCAACATCACCACCCTCGGTCGTGGCGGTTCCGACACCACCGGCGTGGCGCTGGCGGCAGCCCTGAAGGCTGACGAATGCCAGATCTACACCGACGTCGACGGCGTCTACACCACCGATCCGCGTGTGGTGTCCGTGGCTCAGCGCCTGGACAAGATCACCTTCGAAGAGATGCTGGAAATGGCCAGTCTCGGTTCCAAGGTATTGCAGATCCGTGCGGTCGAGTTCGCCGGCAAGTACAACGTTCCGCTGCGCGTACTGCACAGCTTCAAGGAGGGTCCGGGCACCCTCATTACTATTGATGAAGAGGAAACCATGGAACAGCCGATCATTTCCGGTATCGCTTTCAACCGCGATGAAGCCAAGCTGACCATCCGTGGCGTGCCTGACATCCCGGGCGTTGCCTTCAAGATTCTCGGCCCGATCAGTGCCGCGAACATCGAAGTCGACATGATCGTGCAGAACGTTGCGCACGATAACACCACCGACTTCACCTTCACCGTGCACCGCAACGACTACCAGGCGGCGCAAACCGTGCTGGAAAAAACCGCTAGCGAACTGGGTGCCCGTGAAGTCGTTGGCGACACCAAGATTGCCAAGGTGTCGATCGTCGGCGTTGGCATGCGTTCTCACGCAGGCGTGGCCAGCCGTATGTTCGAATCCCTGGCCAAGGAAAGCATCAACATCCAGATGATCTCGACCTCGGAAATCAAAGTCTCCGTAGTGATCGAAGAGAAGTACCTGGAACTGGCTGTGCGCGCTCTGCACACGGCTTTCGAACTGGACGCACCGGCCTCCCAGGGCGAGTGATGCGTTTGCCAAAAGGCGCGGTCTGACCGCGCCTTTTGTTTTTTTGAATGGCGGGGCTCCCGAGACTGTTCTTTTGCTCGCGCTAGTCAATACTCAGGCATGTAGGGCTGCGACCGCTCCGGTTGTGGGTCGAGTGCCTTTTTTTTGCAGACTGTTGTCCCTGAAATGAAATGCGTGAGGAGAAAGGTATGCTGATTCTGACTCGTCGGTGCGCAGAAAGCCTGATTATCGGTGATGGCGAAATCACCGTGACCGTGCTCGGCGTCAAAGGAAATCAAGTGCGCATCGGTGTTAATGCTCCCAAGGAGGTGGCTGTTCACCGGGAAGAAATTTACCTGCGTATCAAGAAAGAGAAGGACGAAGAACCAAGCCATTAATTTTTATCGTTTTTTATGTTTGCAAACGGGGAAGAAGCTGGTTAATATACGCCCCGTGTTGCGGAGAGCTGGCCGAGTGGCCGAAGGCGCTCCCCTGCTAAGGGAGTACACCTCAAAAGGGTGTCGGGGGTTCGAATCCCCCGTTCTCCGCCATTATTTGCGTAGTACGTTGTAATCTGGCTTTTTCGGTAAGTTGTTGAAATTACTAGAAAAAGTGTTTGACATAGAGATTAGACGGCCTATAATGCGCGGCAACAAATGCACTCGTAGCTCAGCTGGATAGAGTACTCGGCTACGAACCGAGCGGTCACAGGTTCGAATCCTGTCGAGTGCACCATTTAAGAGTTATTTATAGCAATGTAAGTAACTTGGCTCCAACCAGTTGTGATCTGGTCTAAAACCACAAATTGCACTCGTAGCTCAGCTGGATAGAGTACTCGGCTACGAACCGAGCGGTCACAGGTTCGAATCCTGTCGAGTGCACCATACAACAGAAAGCCCGCATTTAATGCGGGCTTTTTGCCGTCCGGGATTTGGCTTTTCCTTTCGTGCATCCCTTCTCATCGAACTCCACCTGTGCGCTGCGACCTCGCTGGGTGTCGTAACGGTAGCTTGTCGTCGAATTGCGAATACTGATCTTGTCTGGCTTGCCGAGGGCGCTTTCGACGTCTTGTTGGCTCATGCCGGCTATCACTCGCTGATTGATGATCGCGTCCCGGCGCTCCCTGGCACTGATCAGGTTTCCACATTTGTCCTGCATCTGACCGACCACGGTCGGCTCTCTCCTTTTGATTTTCATACCTGACGTTTCACGGGGTTCGGCTTCCGGCATGAGCGCCATCGTGCTGCCAGGTGTAAAGGTGCGGACATCCTGAAGTGAAGCGCTTTCTCCTGCGGCACAGCTCAGCGTCGTGAAGGTAATGCGCCCATTGGCCGCCTCGCAACGGTGAACGGTGGTGGCAAGTGCCAAGGGCAGGGGGCTGAGCAGGGTGAGCAGGGTGAGCAGCAAAAGGAATTGTGCAGTCGATGGCATCGGGCGTCCTCCATGACGTTCCTTTTCAAGGGTAGCGGCTACAATTTTCGAAGGGGGTGTGTTTTCTTTTCAGAATGCGTCGTCGCATTTTCATGGATCAGGACGATGCTCAAGTTTGTTGTGCAAGCGCTTGTTTCAGCCAAGATTTTTTAACGTTTAAAGCCGTCAGGCGGTGTATCATTGCGCCCGTCAGCCCCGCCGGGGCTTGTGGAATATCTCCATGGACTTACCCAGTAGTTACTCAGTACCCCGTTTTACCAATCATGAATTGACTGATTGATCCTTCCGGCGTGCCCCGCTGCTGGGAGTGGAGTTCGCCTATGTCCGAAGTTGAAGTAAAGAAAACGCAGGAAAGCTTGCAGGATCGCCTGGCTCAGGTGGTTGAATTGCTGCAGCGCCAGCGAGTTGTAGAAGACCTGACTCACCGCCAGGAAGGCCCGCATCATGACCGGGTCGAGAACCTGGTTCACCGGCAGAACCTTGTCGAGTTGCAACGCAAGCTCGATGACCTGCACTCCGCCGACGTCGCCTACATTCTTGAAGCCTTGCCGCTGGACGATCGTCTGACGCTCTGGCAACTGGTCAAGGCCGATCGCGACGGCGACATCCTTCTCGAAGTATCCGATTCGGTTCGTGAATCGCTGATCGCCGACATGGACGATCACGAGCTCCTGGCGGCGGCCAGGGACATGGATGCCGACGAACTCGCTGACCTGGCCTCCGAGCTGCCGCGAGACGTCGTCCATGAGCTCATGGAGACCCTCGACCAGCAACAACGCGAGCGCGTGCGTTCGGCCCTGTCCTATGACGAGGAGCAGGTCGGTGCGTTGATGGACTTCGAGATGGTGACTATCCGCGAGGATGTCAGTCTTGAAGTGGTCCTGCGCTACCTGCGCCGTCTCAAGGAGTTGCCGGGCCACACCGACAAGCTGTTCGTGGTCGATTACGATGGCGTCCTCAAGGGCGTGTTGCCGATCAAGCGTTTGCTGGTCAACGATCCGGACAAACAGGTTTCCGAGGTGATGGCCAGCGATCCGGTGAGTTTCCACCCGGACGAAGATGCTTACGATGCTGCCCAGGCGTTCGAGCGTTACGACTTGATCTCCGCGCCCGTGGTCGACAAGAACAACAAGCTGATCGGCCGTCTGACCATCGATGAAATGGTCGACCTGATCCGTGAAGAGAGCGAAAGCGAAGTTCTCAACATGGCGGGTCTGCGTGAAGAGGAAGACATTTTTGCGTCGGTCTGGAAATCCTTGCGTAACCGCTGGGCCTGGCTGGCGATCAACCTGATCACCGCGTTCGTGGCTTCTCGGGTAATCGGTTTGTTTGAAGGCTCGATCGAGAAGCTCGTGGCGCTTGCGGCCTTGATGCCGATCGTGGCGGGGATCGGTGGTAACTCGGGCAACCAGACCATCACCATGATTGTCCGGGCCATGGCATTGGATCAGGTGAGCACCGGTAATACCTCGCGCCTGATGCGCAAAGAGTTGGCAGTAGCGTTGATCAACGGCGTGATATGGGGTGGGGTGATCGGGGTGGTCGCCTACTTGCTGTATGGCAGCTGGTCTCTCGGTGTGGTGATGACCGCCGCGATGACGCTCAACCTGTTGCTGGCGGCGTTGATGGGGGTCTTGATTCCGATGACGCTGGCGAAGATGGGGCGTGACCCTGCGATGGGCGCCAGTGTGATGATTACCGCCATGACCGACAGTGGCGGCTTTTTCATCTTCCTGGGGTTGGCAACCATCTTCCTGCTATAAAGTCCCTTTCACTAAAACCCGCCATCTGGCGGGTTTTTTTGTGCCCGGATTTCAGGCGAAAAAAAAGCCAGCGATCAGGCTGGCTTGAACTTTCTGGCTGAATCAGGACGCGTCGGAGGCCATTTCAGCGTCATGGGCGATCAGCGAAACCAGGGCGTTCTGCTGCCGGTGGGAGAGTTGGCGGAAGCGCTGCAGCAACTCCCGTTCGTGCAAGGACAACTCCGGGCTGTCCAGGCGCATGCTCAACTCTTCTCCCAGTGCGCCTTCCTGAATAAGACTCTGCTCGAGGCGCGCAATGATTTCGGAGTTCATGCTGCGATGATGATTGCGAGCCACCTCGGCAATGCGTTCACGCATTCCGTCTGGCAGACGTACGACGAACTTGTCAGCCGTACGGCTGGAATAAATTGCCTGTTTCAATGGGCGCATATATTTAACCGGTTAGTTCAGGGGAGCGGTTTTCGGGATTGGCCGCAGGATGTCTGGTAGGACAAGCGCTCTGACCAAATGTTCAACCTGAATTGATAGAGGCGCGCATCATGCCCCAAATCAGCCAGATCCTTGGCGTCAATTCTGTGACAAATATTGAACTGTATAAAGGCTTTCTGCCAGCACCAATTATCAGAAATGCATACTGGTTTGAAAAGTTCGACCGGGCCGTATCGCTTAGCGCCTTCTCCACCCGACGAAAGGTATCTGATGGGCAGGAAAAACAGGACTCGATCTCTGTTCCTTGCCCTTACAGGATAGTGGCAAATGGCCGATTTACTAGGGGGAGTCTTATGGCGAGGGGGAATTCAGGATGGATGGCAGGCCCCTGTGCCGGATCTGCCATACACGGATTAGCGCAGGACCGGATCAAACTTGATCTTGCGTCCGGCAATCAGGGCAAGTACGAAAAGAGCGCTGAATACACCGCAGGCGATCAGAGGGAGGGTGACGACCATGTCCTGGGTCAATGACAGATGAAAAATGCCGCTCAACAAGGCGAGGATGAAGAAACTCGCGGCTGATCTGGACATGCTGTGCTCCTGGTGAGGGTCATTCAAAATACCAAGCGTTCGGCAGACGGAGCCGGCATCAGGATATTTTCCTGGCTGGCAAAGCCATGCTGATCGCTTTTCACTGCCAACGGCGGGGCTTTCTGCAGTTGAAGGTAATGTGGCATTCGCTGGGCAACCTGCGCTGCACCGCTCTCGGGGGTAAAATGAAAACCCGGCAAAACTGTCAGGGCGATTGCATTCGAGAGTAAAAGGGCGCTGATCATGAGGCGGGCCTCCGTGGTTCTGTGAGAACAGCTGAAGCAGCACGCGTGCCAGAGTCTATCGGCAATTAAATTCATTAAAAACAACGAATTAGAATATTTTCGCGAAACACCGGTCTTGCGTTTTGCAATGATGGCTTTTTGCGCTGATGCAATTTGCACGGCAAACAAATCCGCGCCCGGCAGAGGCGTCTGCCTACACTTAAAAAGCCCTACGGACGACATGACAAACGCTGGCCCGACCGTTAACATGCACGCCGTCCATCGCACCGCGTTTCGTCGTGGTCAACATGTGTCTCAGTAGCTCAATTGGATAGAGCATCCCCCTCCTAAGGGGAAGGTTGGCAGTTCGAACCTGCCCTGGGACACCATATTTTGCAGCTCCCCGCCTTATACCTGTTTCAACCCTTCATTTTCACGACTTGTAGATAAAGTTCGACACATTCAGGTACCTGGGGTTTATCAAAACCATCAGCTCTACCTTCGCGTCTTCCCGTCTCCTCACCCAAGTAGTCTGAATCTCCCATCCCGCCTGGGAGTATCGGTCGATGTGCCGCCTGCGGTGCTTGTTCATAGTTGTGACCTATAGAGAACAGAAAATGGTCCAAGGTCGACCTCCGATGACTGGACCCCGCTCAGGAGAAAGTCATGACTATGCGCAAGAAGACTTCATCGCCAACGTATGACCTGGCCAATAACGCCGGTGACCATCCTTCACCCGTCAGCCACGACTGGACTTTTACCTACATTCCGACCGTCACCACCAACCTTGAAGACTACGCGCCGGGCAGCACTGCCATCATCACGGCCAGCGGTTTCGCCGCCGGCAGCACCGTGACACTCGAAGTGGACCACGCCATCGGTGCCGGCGCGGATGGTGTGTGGGGTACGTCCGACGATGTGCTTGATACCAACACTGGCGCGGGTCACGAGCCCTGGTCTGTGACCGACGGCGGTGCTGGCGATCTCGACGGCCAGGTCAACGGCAGCGTCACCACTTCCTGGTACGTGAATCCCGACGATTCGGCGGGCGCAACGTTTCTGCTCACCGCGACCTCTGCGGGCGCCGATGGTGTGGTCGGCACCAGTGACGACGCCGTGGCGACAACGTCGTTTACGGACAGCGTTTTGGGCGTCGTGGCGACCGGCGAGGACGTTACGCTGGACGAAACGGCCGGGCTGCAGAATGGCGCCGCCACTCCAGGCCCTGTAGGAGACGCGGACGACAACGACATTCTGGTGGCTTCCCTGCCCACGACCTTCGCTAACCGTTTGACCGGACTTGGGGCAGGCACCGCAACGGGTGCGGCCTTGAGCGGCTATACCGGTGCCGTGGGTAACACGGGCAGCAATGCGTTCACCATCACCGCTGACGCCGGAGCGAGCATTACCGATGTCAGCTTCGTCGGCAGCACAGGCGTACCGCTCAATGGCGTGGACAGCGGGCTGTTTACCCTCGATGGCACCAGCATCCTTCTCTATACGGATACGAACAACAACATCGTTCTGGGCCGAGCCGGCGGCTCAAGCGGCGCGATCGTGTTCGCTGCCTATATAGAAGAAACCGGATCGCCAGTCACGGGCGGCAAGATCTGGACCGTGGAGTACCAACCGCTCAAACATCCCGATATGACGAACGCCGATGATTCGCTCAATCTGCTGAATAAGGTTTTCATCGGAGCCAGTCAGGACATGGAATTCAGTCTGGCCAATGCGCCCTCCGGTCAGAACCTCTTCCTGATGTTCACGAAGGCGAACCCGACTGTTGTCAACGATGGCGGCGTGTTGCGGATCACGGATCCCACCATCATCGCCACCGGCAAGGACCCCGCTGACCAGTCAAGCGGCGCCAGTATAACGACTGGCGACACGATCAATACCAGCCAGGCAGGGGGGCCGACCACCTTCGGCACCAACAATCAGATGATTGTGGAGCAAGAGGGCATCCGCTTTTCGTTCGTCACGGGTGCCAGGCAGAATGTGACCATTCCCAACCTGGACCAGAACGAAGCCGATATTGAATCCAACGTCGACTTTACCGGCGTGTTCAATGCGAAATCGGCCAGTTTCGACGTCGTGCAGTTGCAAAGCGGCAAGAGTGCCGTGGTAAGGGTCAGCGCATTCAGCACCGCTGCTGAACCTGGCGTGAATTTCATCAACGGATATGCGAATGATACGGCGGTATCTATCACCAATGTTCGCGTCTTCAACAGTACCGGGCAGGTGATCGAGAACTCAAACGGCTCGGTGAATGATCCGGCCATCACCATCAGCTTTGCAGCAGGGGTTGCAACCATCATCGGCGTTAAAGCCGGCTATCAGATTGAATACACCACGACGGCGGACCACAACCGCGTGCTCGTCGAGAACGGCGCGGCCGTCAATGCCAAGGGCAATGAGCACGCCGATTTTGATATCGGTGGTTTCACGCTGGTTCAGGCCTCTATTTCGAAAACCGAAATCGGCTCCAAGATCATCTTCGACGACGACGGGCCGAGCATCACCACCACCGGCGCAGAGCCGACACTGACGGTGGACGAGACGGTGCTGGCGACCAACGCGACCCAGAGCTTTGCCGCCAACTTCAATTCGGCGTTTGGCGCCGATGGGGCCGGCACCCTGACCTATGCGCTGGGCGTGGTGGCCGGGGCTTCCGGGCTGACCGACACGGCCTCGGGCGAGGTGGTGAACCTGTCGCTCAATGGCACCGTGGTCGAAGGGCGTACGGCCCTCAGTAGCCTGCTGGTGTTCACGGTCAGCGTGGCCGCCAATGGCAGCGTCACCCTCGACCAGCTCCGGGCTGTGGTGCATGCCAACGCCAGCAATCCCGATGACTCGACGAGCCTGACCTCGGACAACCTGGTGACACTGACCGCGACCAAGACCGACAGGGACGGCGACAGTGCCCAGGCGACGCTGAACATCGGGCAGAACCTGGTGTTCAAGGACGACGGGCCGAGCATCACCACCACCGGCACGGAGCCAACGCTGACAGTGGACGAGACGGTACTGGCGACTGACGCGACCCAGAGTTTCGCTGCCAACTTCAATTCGGCGTTTGGCGCCGATGGTGCGGGCACGCTGAGCTATGCGCTGGGCGTGGTGGCCGGGGCTTCCGGGCTGACCGACACGGCCTCGGGCGAGGCGGTGAACCTGTCGCTCAATGGTGCCGTGGTCGAAGGGCGTACGGCCCTCAGCAGCCTGCTGGTGTTCACGGTCAGCGTCGCCGCCGATGGCAGCGTCACGCTCGACCAGCTCCGGGCCGTGGTGCATGCCAACGCCAGCAATCCCGATGACTCGACGAGCCTGACCTCGGACAACCTGGTGACACTGACCGCGACCAAGACCGACAGGGACGGCGACAGTGCCCAGGCGACCCTCAACATTGGACAGAACCTGGTGTTCAAGGACGACGGGCCGAGCATCACCACCACCGGCGCAGAGGCAACGCTGACGGTGGACGAGACGGTGCTGGCGACCGACGCGACCCAGAGTTTCGCTGCCAACTTCAATTCGGCGTTTGGCGCCGATGGTGCGGGCACGCTGAGCTATGCGCTGGGCGTGGGGGCCGGAGCCTCCGGGCTGACCGACACGGCCTCGGGCGAGGCGGTGAACCTGTCGCTCAATGGTGCCGTGGTCGAAGGGCGTACGGCCCTCAGTAGCCTGCTGGTGTTCACGGTCGGCGTGGCCGCCGATGGCAGCGTCACGCTCGACCAGCTCCGGGCCGTGGTGCATGCCGACGCTGCCAATCCTGATGACTCGACGAGTTTGACCTCGGACAACCTGGTGACGCTGACCGCGACCAAGACCGACGGGGACGGCGACAGCGCCCTGGCGACGCTGAACATCGGGCAGAACCTGATATTCAAGGACGACGGGCCGAGCATCACCACCACGGGCGCAGAGCCAACGCTGACGGTGGACGAGACGGTACTGGCGACCGACGCGACCCAGAGTTTCGCCGCCAATTTCAACTCGGCGTTTGGCGCCGATGGGGCGGGCACCCTGACCTACGCGCTGGGCGTGGTGGCCGGGGCTTCCGGGCTGACCGACACGGCCTCGGGCGAGGCGGTGAACCTGTCGCTCAATGGCGCCGTGGTCGAAGGGCGTACGGCCCTCAGTAGCCTGCTGGTGTTCACGGTCAGCGTGGCCGCCGATGGCAGCGTCACCCTCGACCAGCTCCGGGCCGTGGTGCATGCCGACGCTGCCAATCCTGATGACTCGACGAGCCTGACCTCGGACAACCTGGTGACACTGACCGCGACCAAGACCGACGGGGACGGCGACAGCGCCCTGGCGACCCTCAACATCGGGCAGAACCTGGTGTTCAAGGACGACGGGCCGAGCATCACCACCACTGGCGCAGAGCCAACGCTGACAGTGGACGAGACGGTGCTGGCGACTGACGCGACCCAGAGTTTCGCTGCCAACTTCAATTCGGCGTTTGGCGCCGATGGGGCGGGCACCCTGACCTACGCGCTGGGCGTGGTGGCCGGGGCTTCCGGGCTGACGGACACGGCCTCGGGCGAGGCGGTGAACCTGTCGCTCAATGGCGCCGTGGTCGAAGGGCGTACGGCCCTCAGCAACCTGCTGGTGTTCACGGTCAGCGTGGCCGCCGATGGCAGCGTCACCCTCGACCAGCTCCGGGCCGTGGTGCATGCCGACGCTGCCAATCCCGATGACTCGACGAGCCTGAACTCGGACAACCTGGTGACGCTGACGGCGATCAAGACTGACGGGGACGGCGACAGCGCTCAGGCGACCCTCAACATCGGGCAGAACCTGGTGTTCAAGGACGACGGGCCGAGCATCACCACCATCGGCGCAGAGCCTACGCTGACAGTGGACGAGACGGTGCTGGCGACCAACGCGACCCAGAGTTTCGCCGCCAATTTCAACTCGGCGTTTGGCGCCGATGGTGCCGGCACCCTGAGCTATGCGCTGGGCGTGGTGGCGGGAGCCTCCGGGCTGACCGACACAGCTTCGGGCGACGCAGTGAACCTGTCGCTCAATGGCGCGGTGGTCGAAGGCCGTACGGCCACGGGCAACCTGCTGGTGTTCACGGTCAGCGTGGCCGCCAATGGCAGCGTCACCCTCGACCAGCTCCGGGCCGTGGTGCATGCCAACGCCAGCAATCCCGATGACTCGAAGACATTGACCTCGGACAACCTGGTGACACTGACCGCGACCATTACCGACAAGGAGGGCGACAGCGCCCAGGCGACGCTGAACATCGGGCAGAACCTGGTGTTCAAGGACGACGGTCCAAGCATCAGCACCACTGGCGTGGAACCGACACTGACGGTGGACGAGACGGTGCTGGCGACCAACGCGACCCAGAGTTTCGCCGCCAACTTCAATTCGGCGTTTGGCGCCGATGGGGCCGGCACGCTGACCTATGCGCTGGGTGTAGTGGCCGGAGCCTCCGGGCTGACCGACACGGCCACGGGCGACGCAGTGAACCTGTCGCTCAATGGCACCGTGGTCGAAGGGCGCACGGCCACGGGCAATCTGCTGGTATTCTCGGTCGGCGTGGCCGCCGATGGCAGCGTCACCCTCGACCAGCTCCGGGCCGTGGTGCATGCCAACGCCAGCAATCCCGATGACTCGACGAGTTTGACCTCGGACAACCTGGTGACGCTGACCGCGATCAAGACCGACAGGGACGGCGACAGTGCCCTGGCGACGCTCAACATCGGGCAGAACCTGGTGTTCAGGGATGACGGCCCGGCACTCACATTCGGCAACCTGATCGGGACCGGTAGCGTCCTTGCGCAATCCGGGTTCTGGAATATGGCGACGGGGGCCGACGGTCTGGGTGCGGCCGGTCTGGATATTTCGTTGGTCAATAACCAGTTCACCCTCATCAGGCCAGACAACACGACCACGACCGGGACCGGCACGCTCAACGAGCTGGCGCTATCACCGGATATCAATGGCGCGTACCACTTCGCAGGTACGTTGACCGGTGATTTCGACAACAACACCGCAACGGCGAATACCACCGTCGACTACACGCTGACCGCCTATGCCGATGGTCGCTATGCACTGGATCTGGTGCAAGGCTTCAGTTCGACGATCGTGCTCAGCAGTGCCGACGGCTCGCTCGATGCCGGTGGTCCGGATTCGGTGCGCACGTTGTTAATTCCGCAGACGAGTAACCCGGCCATTCCTTCGACATCCGAGGAGATTGTGTTCTTTTCCGCGAAGGCGCTTGCGTCGACTGCAGACATCCTGAGCGGCATCGGGCTCGGTGCACCCGACCCCACCGAAGCCGCGCTACAGACCAACCCCCTGCCATCGTACATAGACCCGGCGGCGATGAACGTCAGCACGTCCGGTATCGGCGTCGCCAACAACGTTTTCCAGGGGGATAACCTGGCGGCAATCAGCGCCGCCGATGAAAGTTTCGTCATCAATCCAGAGAGCCTGCTGACGGGAATGAAGGTCTTCATCGACAACTCCGTGGCGGGTTACAACACGGCGACCGAGGACCTGTACTACAGGATCTACTACGCGGATGGCTCGAATTCGAGCCTCGTCGAGGTGAACACCCTGACACCGGAGGCTGGCGGGCAGGTGTCCTTCCTCGTTCAGAAGGAGGGCACGGTACTGATCGACGCTGTCCAGCTGACGATGGGCCGGGGCGATGTCAAGATTCCGGTGATCCAGTTCATTCAGCAGAGCGAGAGTCTGGCCAGCGATGTCCAGCTGGCGTTCAGCGCGACGCTGACGGACAAGGATGGGGACTCGGCGACGAGTACGTTTGCCGCCAACCTGTTCGCCAACGACCCGGCCAACGCATCCTTCGACTTCTCGCTGGCTGGCACGATCGCTAAGCAGGATGCGTTCAACATCGATCTGTCAGTCAATGAGAACCGGTACCAGGTCACCGGCTTCGATGCGGGCTCAGGCGTGCAAGACAAGCTGGTGCTCAACGGCGACCCGAATGCCGTTGTCCAATCGATCAACAACACCGGTGCAGACAGCGTCGTGACGGTTGCCGAGTCTGGCGGACAAGCAACGACCATCACCGTGGTCGGGGCCCATGTTCAGAGTACCGACATCTTTTTTGGCAGCGCCTGAAGCATTGCGCGCTTGAACGGATGCGAGGGTGGCTCAGGAAACCACCCTCGCATTCTTTTTGTCGTTCTAATACGGATCCGCATGATTGCATCTGCCGTGAACTGTCGAACAGTACAAGGCTTAAAAAGCGCGGCGGATAGATACAGGTTAACGCGGCGGGAGATACCAGGAACGACATCAGCATTCCTGGCACCCTGTTCCGGGTCTTCGACAAGGATGGCGAAGCAGTGACGGCCTACCTCCTGAAAGTCAGGGGCAGACCGTCTTGTATCGACTTGAAATTCAATCCAGTTCCACCCAGGCGGACTCGGATGGTGCTTCGTTGGTGAGCCCGTGTTTCAGCGCATACATCAGCAAGTCGATGCGGTTGATGAGATTAAGCTTTTGATAGATGTTGCTGAGGTGGTTGTGCACGGTGTGCTCGCTGATCCCCAGGCGCCCGGCGATGCTCACATATTTGGCGGACGGTTCGCCTACGATGGCGCGAATCAGTTCTCTCTCGCGCAGCGTCAACCGCGCCTGTTTCGCCTGCTCCAGATTGCATTTCATGGGGATATGCCCGGTCGCGGCATAGCCGGAAAGGCCGCCAGCCCAGGCTCTATCCATTGCGAAGTCGCTATGGTGAACCTTGAGGATGGCCTGGATAATCGATTCCGTCGGGTCTTCCACCAGCACGACGCCGCGAGCGCCGGCCTCTATCGCCTGGGCAGCGGGGACGGTTTCGTACAGGCCTTTGAGTAGCAGCACTTTCATTTCAGCGCTACGGGTGAGTCCCGCGACGACATCCAGAGGATTCAGCGCATCCGGAAAGAAACTGAAAAAAATGACATTGGGCCGCAACTGATCGGCAAGATCCAGCGCATGGGTATAGGTGGTGGCCTGGCCTGTCACTTCCATCCGGGGCTTTCTGGCATTAATCAAGTCTTGAAGGCCCATAAGCACAAGGGGGCGACAATCGATCAACATCACGCCTATTGGTTTTTCCTGGTCAGTCATCATCTTCCTGACCCCCTTGAAAAACCAACGATGGCCTCCACCCGCTGGCCTGCCTGGGTCAGCAACGTGCTCACTTGCTCGCCGCGATTGAAGAACCGATTTGAGCGCCGGGAGGTCGTGATGGTGCTCGTCCAGGCATTGGCAACCAGCGGCCTTGGGGTCATTTCCAGCAACAGCACAGGCAGGGAGGGCGAACGTTTCCCAAAGGCTGGCAAAGCCCGAGAGAGTAAATAAATACGAATAATGATCAACAGAATACGCATGATGATGTGCTCCCGCGTGCCTCTCAACGGAGTCTAGGTCAGCCCGGAGCGCTGCCAGCCTGACCATCCGTCGGTCCTCGATACAAGCCCAGTGCGGGTAGGCCTGACCGATGTTCTCAAGGAGGGAGTGAACCCTCGAAAATCAAGGTATTAGGCTCGCCACGGATGACCCACGGCCAAAGTCTGATCCTGATCAAAATCGTCAATTAGCCGACAAATGGTGTGTAGTTAGGAGGGCCAACTTCAACTTAGTCAATTTGTTGGCGAAATCTGCCTGATCGAGCCACCTGCAAGCCAGTGTTTGACGAAATCAGTGAATAGCACTGGCCGGTCTCGTTTTCAGCAACGCCTTCACAGATTCAGCGTGAGCGTTGAGGGAGGTTCTCAAGGGAATGCCATGGCTGGCCGATAACCCGGACAGTTACGGGCTTCTTCGTCTCTCGCTGTCGACGCATGTGCTGATTGACAATGAGAAGGTGTTTGATGGCTAAGGGCTACCAGCTATCATCTGCGCGCCAAAACAGGGGCTGCGAAGCTGAGTCCGTCCGTGTATTTGCCTTTGGGTTCTTCTTCTTAAATTGCCTGGAAATCTTCGATGCTGTCGTATCACCAAAAGCGTTTTCTGATCGTCGATGATTTCTCGGACTTCCGCAGTTCGGTCAGGTCGATGCTGCGCGAACTGGGCGTCAAGGAAGTGGACACTGCCGATACCGGCGAACAGGCGCTGAAAATGTGTTCGCAGAAGCAGTACGACTTCATCCTGCAGGACTTTCACTTGGGCGACGGTAAGAAGAATGGCCAGCAGGTGCTCGAAGACCTGATGGAAGAAAAGCTGATCAGCCATGAAGCGGTGTTCGTCATGGTCACCGCCGAAACCAGCCAGGCTATGGTGCTCAGTGCACTGGAGCACGAGCCCGATGCCTATCTGACCAAGCCGTTCAACCGTTCCAGCCTGGCCCAGCGCCTGGAGCGCCTGGAGCAGCGCAAGACCCTGCTCAAGCCGATCCTGCAGGCCCTTGACCGCGGCAAACCGATGGAGGTACTCAACGCCTGCATTGCCCTGTGCAAACAAGACATACGCTATTCGCCGCTGTGCCTGCGCTATCGCGCCGATGCCCTGCGTGACCTCAATCAGAACGAAGCGCTGGAGCGCCTCTACGACGGCATCATTGCCGACCGCCCGTTGCCATGGGCGTTTGCCGGGCTGGGCAAGTTGCTGTTCAAGCGCGGTCAGGTCGGGCAGGCCAAAGGCATTTACGAAAAAGCCCTGAAAGTCTTCCCGATGATGCCGTCGCTGTATGACGGCATGGCGGATGTACTGGTCGCCGAAGGGGACACCAAAGGTGCACAGCGCGTTCTGGAAGAGGCGATTCGCCTGTCGCCGCTGGCGGTGCGCCGACAAGCGTTGCTCGGAAAGCTGGCGATGACCAACGAGGACTTCGACACGGCGGCCAAGGCCTATCGCCAGGCAGTGAGCCAGGGCGCGCAGTCACGGTTCAAGGATGCCGAGAGCAATCTCGGCCTGGCCCATGCGTTGATCAGCAAGGGCAGCGAAAGGGGTCTGGACACGCGGACCCGACTGGAAATCAACACTACATTGAGCGCCGTGGCCAAGGAAAACCCCTCCGATCCGGGCCTGCAAATTCGGGCGCGCCTGATGAAGGCCACCAGCCTGTTGCTCAACGATGCCGAGACAGCCGACAAGCTCACCGAGCAAGCGTTGTTGCGTCTGGACGGCATGGAGCAATTCATGAGCGCCGAAGCGGCCTTGCTGGTGGCCAAGCAGCTGAAAATGCTCGGGCAGACCGAGGCCGGCACCGCGATGCTGAAAAACTGCGTGGAAATCTACGGCGACGATCCGGCGGTCATGAAGGACATCGCCAAGCAGACCGATGACCCGACCATCCTCAACTCCGGCAACGCCGCCGCGGAGCTCAACCGTCAGGGCGTGCGCGTGTACAAGACCGGCAATCTGGTGGAGGCCCGGCAGGTCTTTCGCAAAGCCCTGGCAATGCAACCGAAGAACATCAGTATCGCCCTGAACATGGCGCAGTCGTTGTTGCATGGCACCGACACCGGTGTGCCTTCGGCGGAGCTGGAAGAATGCCGGGTCTGCCTGAAAATGGTCGGCCTGATGCCCGATACCGACGCGCGCTATCCGCGTTACCAGAAGCTGAAAAGCAAGGCGTTTGGCCAATGAACGACAACGAACAGGCACTGGATTTCTCCACGGTGATCGCCTCTACCGTGCACGACATGAAGAACTCGCTGGCGATGCTGATGCAAGCCCACAGCCAGTGGCTGGCGCGATTGCCGGAGTCGGCGCAGCAGACGCCGGAGCAGGGCGTGATCGACTTCGAGTTCGCCCACCTCAATGGCATGCTGGTGCAGTTGCTGGGGCTGTACAAGCTCGGCGTCAACCAGATGCCGTTGCAGCCGGCCTACCATGAACTGGACGACTTCATCGAAGCGCAACTGGCTTGCCATCAGGAAGTGTTCGCCAGCCGCGGCATCATGGTCACCTATGAAGTGGACCCGCTGAGCCCTTTGGGTTTCTTCGATCGTGAATTGATCGCTTCGGTATTGGCCAACTGCATCAACAACGCCATTCGCTTTGCGCGCCATGCGGTATTGATCAGTGTCAGCGACGAGGCCGGGCAACTGGTCTTGACCATCAATGACGATGGCGAGGGGTACCCGGCGCAGATGCTCGAGCGTCAGGCCGATTACGTGCAGGGCATCAACCAAAGCAGCGGCAGTACCGGTCTGGGCCTGTACTTTGCCGGACGCATTGCCGCGTTGCATCAACGCAACGGTGTCGGTGGACGTACCGAAATCGGTAATGGCGGACCGTTGGGCGGTGGAGTGTTCCGTCTTTTCCTGCCCTGACAGCCAGCATATTTATCGACGCTGCTTGAAATTCCGAACACGTGGAGCCTATTTTGTACGGTCGCCGTTCGCGGCCCGCACAATAACAAGGATTGCGTCATGACGAGCGTTGGCCTGAGTTCACTCGCGCAGCGATTGACGGGCATTGATGAAGTTGAATGTGTCACGCCGGATTTGAATGGCGTTCCACGGGGCAAAGTGATGACCTCCGAGGGCTTTCTCGACGGTCGACGTTTGCAGATGGCGCGGGGTGTGCTGCTGCAATGCATCATGGGCGGATACCCGCCAGCGCGGTTTTACGGCAGCGATGATGGCGACCTGGCGCTGATCCCGGACCCTGCACAAATCCACCGCTTGCCCTGGAGCAATCCACCGCGGGCCTTCGCTATTTGCGATGCGGAGGAACTGGGCACCACCAACAGCTGCGGCCTTTCGACCCGGGGTCTGCTCAAAAGCGTGATTGCCCGTTACGCGGCCCGTGGCCTGGCGCCCGTGGTGGCGACCGAGCTTGAATTCTTCGTTTTTGCGCCCAACACCGACCCGACTCAGTCGTTCCAGCCGCCGCTGGGGCTGGATGGTCGCCGCGAAGACGGTCAGTCGGCGTTCAGTGTCAGCTCCAATAATGGCCTGCGGCCGTTCTTCAATGAGGTCTACGCGTGCATGGCGGCCCTGGGGTTGCCTCGCGATACGTTCATGCACGAAATGGGCATCAGTCAGTTCGAGATCAATCTGCTGCATGGTGATCCGCTGTTGCTGGCCGACCAGACATTCCTGTTCAAGCACTTGCTCAAGGAAGTTGCCCTCAAGCACGGTCTGAGCGTGGTGTGCATGGCCAAGCCGTTGGCGCATACGCCGGGCAGTTCAATGCATATTCACCAGAGCGTCGTCGAGATCGATTCGGGACGTAATGTGTTCAGTGACGAGGCGGGGCAGGAGACGGCAACCTTCCGCCATTTCATTGCCGGCCAGCAGGTTTGCATGGCCGACTTCACCGCGTTGTTTGCGCCAAACGTGAATTCCTATCAGCGCTTGTGCCACCCTTACGCTTCACCGAATAATGCCTGCTGGTCCTATGACAACCGGGCGGCCGGCTTGCGCATTCCAGCCAGTTTGCCGGTGGCCCGCCGGGTCGAGAATCGCTTGCCGGGCGCCGACGCCAATCCGTATCTGGCGCTTGCCGCAAGCCTGGCGGCGGGGTTGCATGGCATCGAGAACGCGTTGGAACCGAGCGCGCCGATCCAGGGTGAATTCGTAGTACCGGATAATCTTTCGTTGCCGTGTACCTTGCATGCGGCACTTGAGCGTCTGAAACGTAGCCAGTTGGCCAAGGAACTGTTCGGCGCGGAATTCATCGAAGGCTACATTGCTTCGAAGACCCTGGAGTTGAGCAGTTTCCAAGATGAAATTACGCCCTGGGAGCGTCGCGTTTTAGCGGCCCAGGCCTGACGATCCGTCGACATCCGGCTATCGTTTAGCGGTAGCCGATTCTCACTGCAAGGAGCCGCTCGGAACGCCGATGCGCCAAATCTGGAAATCCTTTCGAGCGCTGTATTTCGCCTCGCTGATGATGTTGATCGGCTCGGGCCTGTTGAGTACTTACCTGGGGCTGCGCCTGGCTGCCGACCATGTCGACAGTCTGTGGGTCGGTGCATTGATGGCCGCCAACTACTTCGGCCTGGTGCTGGGGGGCAAGATCGGTCACCGCTTGATTGCCCGGGTCGGGCATATCCGGGCTTATTCGGCCTGTGCCGGGATCGTCGGCGCGGCGGTGCTGGGCCATGGCCTGGTCGATTGGCTGCCGGCCTGGCTGTTCCTGCGGGTGATCGTCGGCCTCGGCATGATGTGCCAGTACATGGTGATCGAGAGTTGGCTGAACGAACAGGCCGAAGCCAGGCAACGCGGGTTGGTGTTCAGCGGTTACATGATCGCCTCCTACCTGGGGTTGGTGATGGGGCAACTGATTCTGGTCATGCATCCGGCGCTGGGACTGGAACTGCTGATGTTGGTTGCCCTGTGTTTCGCTCTGTGTCTGGTGCCCGTGGCCCTGACCCGGCGGATCCACCCGGCACCGTTGCATCCGGCGCCGATGGAGCCACGGTTCTTTATCAAGCGCGTGCCGCAGTCATTGAGTACGGTGCTTGGGGCGGGCCTGATCGTGGGGTCGTTCTATGGTCTGGCACCGCTGTATGCCTCGCAGCAAGGGTTGTCCACGGAACAGGTCGGCCTGTTCATGGGTAGCTGCATTTTTGCCGGGCTGCTGGTGCAGTGGCCGTTGGGCTGGTTGTCCGACCGCTACGACCGGGCGGTGTTGATCCGCAGTTTCGCATTCAGCCTGGCACTGGCCGCACTGCCGCTGGCGATCATGCCGCAGGTACCGCTGGAGGTGTTGTTCATCGCCGGTTTCCTCTGTTCGCTGGTGCAGTTCTGCCTGTATCCGTTGGCGGTGGCATTCTCCAATGACCACGTCGAAGGTGATCGCCGGGTGTCTCTGACGGCGATGTTGCTGGTGACCTATGGTGTGGGTGCGAGTATTGGGCCGCTGGTGGCCGGGGTGCTGATGAAGCTGTTCGGCAGCCAGATGCTCTATGCGTTTTTCAGTTTCTTCGCGTTGGTGCTGGTGTGGCGAATTCGTCCGAAAGCGGTGACCAACCTGCACCAGGTGGAAGATGCGCCGCTGCATCACGTGGCCATGCCGGACAACATGACGAGTTCGCCGCTGGTGGCCTGCCTCGATCCGCGTGTTGATGAGCAGGTGGTGCAGGATCAGATGACCGGTCCGGTAAGTGCCGGGCCAGAGCCTGAATCAGAGCCTGAAACAGTCACCGAAACTGAATCCGGTCAGCCGCCGGAAGATCCTGATACAGGGCGGGATCCCAACTACAGCGAGGCCAGGCCTTAAATCCAGGGCACAAAAAAACGGGCAGTCACCGCAAGGGACTGCCCGTTTTTTTATTGACGCGCTATCAGATGTCGTCTTTGTCGAAGCGACGCGCTTCGCGTTGCAATTGGTAGACGAAGCGTTCGACCTGACGCTGTACCAACCCGCTCATGTTGTGGAAGCGAACGCCGGCGAAGGTGGTGGAGATCTTTTCTTCGAAGTGCAGATAACGCAACTCGACCGGAGCGGTCATCTTGCCAAAGGGCAGTTCGGCGCTGAAACGGTCGTAAACCTGACCCAGTTGCAGGCTGCCAGTGATGTCGCCGTCGAAGCGCAGCTTGCAGCCGGTAGCGGAAATATCCAGCAGCTTGCCGCTGATCAAAGTCTTGAGCTTTTCGCCGTCCAGGTTGACGTTGACCAGTTGGGCCAGCTTCAGCGCGGCGCGGAACGCATTACGACGCTGGTGGTACACCACTTCGTCGGGCAGGCTGCCGCGATAGCAGCGGCTGCTGCCGGATTCGTCGATGGTCAATTGGCCGTTGCTTTCCCAGGCGATGCGCACGCCTTCGTGGAAACCTTCGACCTTGAACGGTTCGCCCGCCAGCAGGTAACGCTCGCCATCGCGGGGGATCATTTCGTCCAGGGCCATCATGTTGCTTTCACGGTCCAGGTCCACCAGATAGCTCTGGAAGCGCTGGCTGCGCTCGTGGAACGTGATGATCAGCGGGTCATGGCTTTCGAGCAGCTGGCGCAGGTTGCCGGAGATTTCCAAGGGCGTGGAGAGCACCTTGGGTGGCTGCGGAGCATCATCCACGGATAAGGCATTGGACACGGTTAATCAATCTCCAGACAAAATTTGACTACGACTAGCCAGCATTTTGCCAGCATCTTTTACGTCTTGGATAGAGCGGGCTCTTCGAACGGTTTAAGCCTGACTGAGCGGGCGTGGCTTAGCAAGCTTGGAGAAGGTTCCGCTGGCATCGTAAAGCGCCGGGGTTTCACCGCCAGTAAGGATTTTCAGCTGGGTGGCTGTAGCCGCTTGCTGGGTGAGGATCGACTGGCCGTTGTTGGCGTTGATGGCCTGGCACTGGGCGATGAGATCGGTCAGTACGTCACTTTGCGCCAGCAACTGGTCGCCAATGCTCGACTGGCTGGCCAGTTGCTCCAGGCCGTCGCGATTGGTCGGCAGGTTGAGGCTGGCGAGAATTTCACTGCGCTTGCGGCCATGCTGTTCGAGCAAAACGACCAATGCCTGTTTCTGCGCCAGGATGTCCTCGAGCAATGGCATGTCGCGACCATGCAGCGCCAGGGATTCGGTCTGCAGCAACTCCAGCAAGTGTTGTGCCGGAGCAAAGTCGTCGGTGATCAGTTGCAGTAAATGAGTGTCGTGCATGGCTGGCCTTGGGTTTTAAGCGTCCAAAAGCCTGGCGCCGGCGGTGGCCTAGCGCTGGGCTTCGAAATTGAGCAGTTTGCTGGCTACACGGTTGCTGTCGACCTTATAGCTGCCATCGGCAATCGCTGCTTTCAACTCGGCCACGCGGGCGTTGTCGACGGCAGGCTGATCGCGCAGCTTGTCAGTGACCTTCTGCAACTGTTGAGCCTCATTGCTGAGATGTACCGATTCCCCGCTTTTGACGGTACCGGCCTGTTCGGCCGCGGACTCCAGCGGCGCGGATTTGCCGGCTTCGGCGCTTTCCTTGCTGGCGCTGGTACGTGTACTGCCCGAAAGGGACGAGGAGCTGTTTAAACGGCTGAAATCGATGACCATGATAAAAAACCTCTGGGAATTTGGACGCTTGCCATGGTTTCGGCCATTCCCTGGAAAACTTTAGGCTCATTTATCGATGAGCCGTGCGCGCGCCAGCGCTTGCCCTGCATGGAGCACAGTCTAGGGAACAGCCAGCGCAAGCGCCACATTCTGATGAACAGAGAACCTTACATGGACACTTCCACCTGCCCCGGCGCCGTGACCTGCGCCTTGATGACTCGCTGGGAATTGAGGTTTTTCACCCGGATCTGTTCGCTCAGGCTGCCGTTTGACAGGGCTTCGCCCGGCATGCGCACGCTGAGCGTACCGCTGCGGGCGGTAATCACCACCTGATCACCCTTGCGGATGACCTCGGCCTGTTCGATATGCACCAGGGTAATCACCTGGTCGGTGACCATTGGTCGGGTCAGTCGCTGGCCGATCGCCTGATCGAGGGTGGTCAGGTAGCCCTGGCCGATCAGGCTGATATCGCGCTCACGCAGGACCACATCCCCAGGCTCGACAATGGCTGCGCGGCGCAGTGGCCGGGCGGTGGTCACGACATCGCGAAACAGGCGAACTTGAGCGGGTACGAAGACCGTCCAGGGGGATGCGCCCTCGCAGCGGACCTTGACCGTGACCCGTCCCAGCGGCTTTGGACTCTCAAGCGTTGCTGTCAATTCCTTGTCGCACATGGGCATGTGCATGCGCGGATCGAGCGGGTTGACCTGGATCTCGTAGCGACCTTCGGTTTGACTGGTCGCCAGATAGTCTTCTACGGTGAATTCAAGAAAGCCCTGAGTGACGCCGATAAGCATGTCAGGCAAGGTAACCGCGTCAGCAAGGGCAGGGCTGCCAGCGTTGAACAGGCAAACGGCCGCCAGCACGCCGAGCAATTTGCGGTAGGGTGTGGTCAGGCGTCGAAAAAATGTCGGTTCTGTGTTCATAACGATTAAAAAAGCAAGCGCCGTGCCGATTAGTGATGAAGGCGCGTCGCAACAACACTTGGCGTTGGTGTAGGAGTCTGGGCATGGCTGGTGTAATGGATTCGGTAAACCAGCGCACGCAACTGGTGGGGCAGAATCGCCTTGAGCTGTTGTTGTTCCGTCTCGACGGCCAGCAGCTGTACGGGATCAACGTTTTCAAGGTTCGGGAGGTGCTGCAATGCCCCCAGCTGACGCTGATGCCCAAGTCCAGTCCTGTTGTGTGCGGTGTGGCGAACATCCGGGGGGCGACCATTCCGATCCTTGATCTGGCAATGGCGACCGGCTCCGGTGCGTTGAAGGACAAGAACAATCCGTTCGTGATCATCACGGAGTACAACACCAAGACCCAGGGTTTTCTGGTTCGCTCGGTGGAGCGCATCGTCAACATGAACTGGGAGGAGATCCATCCGCCACCCAAGGGCACCGGACGCGATCACTACCTGACGGCGGTGACGCGGGTCGACAATCAGTTGGTCGAAATCATCGACGTCGAGAAAGTGCTGGCGGAAGTGGCACCGACGCCGGAAGCGATTTCCGTGGGTGTGGTGGATGTCGAAACCCAGCACAAGGCCCTTTCGTTGCGCGTGCTGACGGTCGACGACTCATCGGTGGCGCGCAAGCAGGTCACGCGTTGCCTGCAAACGGTCGGCGTCGAAGTGGTGGCGTTGAACGACGGTCGGCAAGCGCTGGACTACCTGCGCAAACTGGTCGACGAGGGCAAGAAGCCGGAAGAAGAGTTCCTGATGATGATCTCCGACATCGAGATGCCGGAGATGGACGGGTATACCCTGACGGCGGAAATCCGCAACGACCCGCGCATGCAAAAGCTTCATATCATCCTGCATACTTCGTTGTCGGGGGTTTTCAATCAGGCGATGGTCAAGAAGGTCGGTGCCGATGACTTCCTGGCCAAATTCCGTCCTGATGACCTGGCATCCCGGGTAGTCGACCGGATCAAAGCAGCAGATATCAGCTAGGGGCCCGCGCCCCTGGCAGTCAACACGATTTAAGAGGCGGCATCATTGTCTACGGGTAATTTGGATTTCGAACAGTTCCGGGTATTCCTGGAAAAAGCCTGTGGCATTTTGCTCGGTGAAAACAAGCAGTACCTGGTCTCCAGCCGTCTCAACAAACTGATGGAACAGCAAGGCATCAAGTCTTTGGGAGAGTTGGTTCGGCGCATGCAGACCCAGCCGCGCAGCGGTTTGCGCGAGCAGGTGGTGGATGCCATGACCACCAACGAAACCCTGTGGTTTCGTGACACCTACCCGTTTGAAGTCTTGAAGAACAAGGTACTGCCCGAAGCGATCAAGGCCAGTCCCGGCCAGCGCCTGCGCATCTGGTCGGCGGCGTGCTCGTCGGGCCAGGAACCGTACTCGCTGTCGATGTCCATCGACGAGTTCGAGCGGGTCAATATGGGCCAGTTGAGGATGGGCGTGCAGATCGTTGCCACCGACCTGTCCGGCACCATGTTGAACAACTGCAAGACCGGCGAGTACGACAGCCTGGCCATTGGCCGCGGTCTGTCGCCCGAGCGCCTGCAGCGTTATTTCGACCCGAAAGGGCCGGGGCGCTGGGCGATCAAGGCGCCGATCAAAAGCCGGGTGGAGTTCCGCTCCTTCAACCTGCTGGACAGCTACGCGAGCCTCGGCAAGTTCGACATCGTGTTCTGCCGCAACGTGTTGATCTACTTCTCCGCCGAGGTGAAGAAGGACATTCTGTTGCGCATCCACAGCACGTTGAAGCCGGGCGGCTACCTGTTCCTCGGTGCTTCCGAAGCGTTGAACGGTTTGCCGGATCATTACCAGATGGTCCAGTGCAGCCCGGGGATCATTTACCAGGCGAAGTGATTCTGTTGGCGTTGGCAAAAAAAGCGGGAGTCCTCAGGGGCTCCCGTTTTTTTGTCCGCAATATCTCTCCGCACACCACAAATCCCCTGTGGGAGCGGGCTTGCTCGCGAAAGCGTCTTGTCAGTCAGTATTTGTTTTTCTGACACACCGCTTTCGCGAGCAAGCCCGCTCCCACAGTTGTCAGGCGGTGTTCTCGACAGTGGATCAAGCGGCAGAAAAGCGGCAGGCGGCGGAAAACCGTTGCCGCTTTTCTGGCATTGCCGCATTGCCATGGCCGGTAAGGCCCCGGTTTCCGGGCTTTTTTGAATTGGCATGGGGCTTGCTATGTCGATCCTACGAAAAATCAGGTCACCCGAAGGTTTCCCGACATGAGCATCAGCTTCGATAAAGCGCTCGGTATCCACGAACAAGCCCTGGGCTTCCGCGCCCAGCGTGCCGAAGTCCTGGCCAACAACATCGCCAACGCCGACACCCCGAACTACAAGGCTCGGGACCTGGACTTCTCGAAGGTGCTCGCCGAGCAGAACGAGAAAACCAAAAACGGCACCTTCGCCTTGAACATGACCAACAGCCGTCATATCGAAGCCGAAGGCCTGGGTAATGGTGACGAGTCGTTGCTGTATCGCACGCCGATGCAACCGTCGATCGACCAGAACACCGTGGACGCTCAGCTGGAACAGTCGAACTACGCGGAAAACGCGATCGGCTTCCAGGCCAGCTTCACCCTGCTCAACAGCAAATTCAAAGGGCTGGTGTCAGCCCTGCGCGGAGAGTAAGCCATGTCTCTATCCAGTGTTTTCAACATTGCCGGTAGCGGCATGAGTGCGCAGACCACGCGTTTGAACACCGTCGCTTCGAACATCGCCAACGCCGAGACCGTCTCGTCGAGCATCGACCAGACCTACCGCGCGCGTCACCCGGTGTTCGCCACCATGTTCCAGGGCGGCCAGAGCGGCGGCAGCGACTCGCTGTTCCAGAGCCAGGACGCCGCCGGTCAGGGCGTGCAGGTGCTGGGTGTGGTCGAAGACCAGAGCAACCTCGAGGCGCGCTACGAGCCGAACCATCCGGCGGCCGATGCCAAGGGCTATGTCTACTACCCGAACGTCAACGTGGTGGAGGAAATGGCCGATATGATTTCCGCGAGCCGTTCGTTCCAGACCAACGCCGAAATGATGAACACCGCAAAAACCATGATGCAGAAAGTCCTGACCCTCGGTCAGTGATAAGGGGCGACTCAGATGAGTGTTACCGATTCCACCAGCGGTTTGAGTCTCAACGACATCCTGGCCAATTCCTCGATCAAGACCAACACCACGACGGATGGCCTCGCGTCGGCAACCGGCAGTGCCACCGGCAACAAGGCCCTGGGCAAGGATGCGTTCCTGCAGTTGCTGGTGACCCAGCTGAAAAACCAGAACCCGCTGGAGCCTCAGGACAACGGCGCGTTCGTGGCCCAGTTGGCACAGTTCAGTAGCCTGGAAGGCATCACCACGCTCAACGATACCGTGAGCGGTCTGGCCAGCAACTACAACTCGTCCCAGGCCTTGCAGGCGTCGTCGCTGGTGGGCCGTTCGGTCATCGCGCCGGGCGACAAGGCCGTGGTCGACACCACCAAGAGCCTCAGCGGCACAGTGGTCGTGCCGTCTTCGGTGGCGTCCGCCACCTTGAAGATCACCGACGCAGCCGGCAAGACCGTGCGCACCATCGACCTGGGCTCACAGAAGGCCGGCAACGCCAGCTTCATCTGGGACGGCAAGAACGATGCGGGTGAGACGGTACCCGCGGGCACCTACACCTTCGGCGCCACGACCACGATCGATGGCAAGTCCGTCGCGTTGATCACTAACCTGCCAGCGACCGTCAACAGCGTGACCATCAGCCAGAGCGGCGGTGAGTTGATGCTCAACCTGGCCGGGCTGGGCAGCGTTGCCCTGTCCAAAGTACAAACCATTGGTATGTAGAGCCGACTAACACGGCACAAAGGAGTGGATGATGTCTTTCAATATCGGCCTTAGCGGTCTCTATGCAGCCAACAAGCAACTGGACGTGACCGGCAACAACATCGCCAACGTCGCAACCACCGGTTTCAAATCGTCCCGTGCAGAATTCGAAGACGTGTACTCGGCGACTCGCCTGGGTACCGGCAGCAAGACCGTCGGCAACGGCGTGCGCCTGGCCAACGTTTCCCAGCAGTTCGGCCAGGGCGACGTGAGCAACACCGGCAACGTGCTCGACATGGGTATCCAGGGCAACGGCTTCTTCGTCCTGAGCAACAACGGTTCGCTGACCTACACCCGTGCCGGTACATTCAAGACCGACAAGGAAGGCTACGTCACCAACAGCGACGGTACTGCCCGCCTGCAAGGTTACGGAGTGGATTCCAACGGCAAGATCGTCAACGGCGTGCTGACCGACCTGCGCATCGACACCTCCAACCTGGCGCCGAAGTCCACCAGCACCGTGTCGTCGACGATCAACCTGAACTCCACCTCGGCGGTGATCGACCAGACGGTTGCGGCGAACCAGTTCGACCCGAGCAAGACCGAGACCTTTACCAAGTCGTTCAGTACCCCGATCTTCGATACTCAGGGTAACCAGCACACCATGGATCAATACATGGTCAAGACTGGCGCGAACACGTGGGACACCTACACCCTGATCGATGGTCGCAACCCGGATGGCAGCGATCCTACCGTTACCGCTCCGGTTGCTTCGACCATGTCGTTCGACTCGACTGGTAAACTGGTTTCGGTCAGTACCCCGGCCCCGCCTGGCGCTCCAGTGATCAGCAGTGACCTGAAGATCACCAACTGGACTCCGGGCTCCGTGACCGGTGGCGTCTGGACAGCCAACGGCGCCGCAGCCGATCCCGCTGGTTTGACCATCGCCATGGCCAACACCACCCAGTTCAACGCCGACACCGCGCGTTCGATACCGGCACAGAACGGTTACGCCACTGGCCAGATCACCAACCTGACCATCGACGGCAGCGGTGTGCTGCTGGCCAACTTCAGCAACAACCAGACCAAGCCCATCGGCCAGATTTCCCTGGCCAGCTTCACCAATGAGCAAGGCCTGCAGCCGGTAGGCGGCACCAGCTGGAAAGAAACCTACGCGTCGGGCATTCCAGGCTACGATGCGCCGGAGACTGGCACCCTGGGTTCGATCGTTTCCAACTCCCTGGAAGAGTCCAACGTCAACCTGACCAACGAACTGGTCGACCTGATCAAGGCGCAGAGCAACTACCAGGCGAACGCCAAGACCATCTCCACACAGAGCACCATCATGCAGACCATCATTCAGATGACCTGATGCTGGACAGTGCTGTGCAAGGAGCCCCTCATTAGAGGGGCTTTTTTGTGGCCTGAGGTTTTGTGTTGGTGGTGATGGCCTCTTCGCGGGCAAGCCCGCTCCCACAGTTGATCGTGTTTATCTGGAAAGACTCGGTCCCCTGTGGGAGCGGGCTTGCCCGCGAAAGCGTCAGCTCAGTCACCGCTTTCCTTGAGGCAAAAGAAAACCCCCGACCCGCCAGCGGCTGATCGGGGGTTTTTAGTAAGCACCTCTCGGTGCTTACCGGCTCAGCTTATTGGCAAGCTTCGCAATCCGGCTCGTCGATGGCGCAAGCCTTCGGCACTGGAGCAGGGCCGGCAGGCGCTGCCAGGACCGAGTCGTCACCGTGGTTGCCGCCGCTGGAAACAGCGTTCAGCTTGCCGGTGTTGATGGTCGACTTCTCGGTGCTGGTCGCAGCCAGGGCACGGAGGTAGTAAGTGGTTTTCAGGCCACGGTACCAGGCCATGCGGTAGGTCACGTCCAGTTTCTTGCCCGAAGCGCCAGCGATGTACAGGTTCAGCGACTGAGCCTGGTCGATCCACTTCTGACGACGGCTGGCCGCGTCGACGATCCACTTGGTGTCCACTTCGAAGGCAGTCGCGTAGAGCTCCTTGAGTTCTTGCGGGATACGCTCGATCTGCTGCACCGAACCGTCGTAGTACTTCAGGTCGTTGATCATGACCGCGTCCCACAGACCGCGAGCCTTCAGGTCGCGAACCAGGTACGGGTTGATCACGGTGAATTCGCCCGACAGGTTCGATTTCACATACAGGTTCTGGTAGGTCGGTTCGATCGACTGCGATACGCCGGTGATGTTGGCGATGGTCGCGGTCGGTGCGATGGCCATGATGTTGGAGTTACGAATGCCTTTCTGTACACGGGCGCGAACCGGTGCCCAGTCCAGGGTTTCGTTCAGGTCGACATCGATGTACTTCTGGCCGCGGGCCTCGATCAGGATCTGTTGCGAATCCAGCGGCAGGATGCCTTTGGACCACAGCGAACCCTGGAACGTCTCGTACGAACCACGCTCGTCGGCCAGATCGCAGGAAGCCTGGATCGCGTAGTAGCTGACCGCTTCCATCGACTTGTCGGCGAACTCGACGGCAGCATCGGAACCGTAAGGGATGTGCTGCAGGTACAGCGCGTCCTGGAAGCCCATGATGCCCAGACCGACCGGACGGTGCTTGAAGTTGGAGTTCTTCGCTTGCGGCACTGAGTAGTAGTTGATGTCGATCACGTTGTCGAGCATGCGCACGGCGGTGTTCACGGTGCGTTGCAGCTTGGCGGTGTCCAGCTTGCCGTCGACGATGTGGTTCGGCAGGTTGATCGAGCCCAGGTTGCAAACGGCGATCTCGTCCTTGTTGGTGTTCAAGGTGATCTCGGTGCACAGGTTCGAGCTGTGGACCACGCCGACGTGTTGCTGCGGGCTGCGCAGGTTGCACGGGTCCTTGAAGGTCAGCCATGGGTGGCCGGTTTCAAACAGCATGGACAGCATTTTGCGCCACAGGTCTTTGGCCTGGATGGTCTTGAACAGCTTGACCTTGCCCGGGTACTCGGTCAGGGCTTCGTAGTACTCGTAGCGCTCTTCGAAGGCCTTGCCGGTCAGGTCGTGCAGGTCCGGCACTTCGGACGGCGAGAACAGGGTCCACTTGCCGTCATCGAAGACACGCTTCATGAACAGGTCAGGGATCCAGTTGGCGGTGTTCATGTCGTGGGTACGACGACGGTCATCACCGGTGTTCTTGCGCAGCTCGATGAACTCTTCGATGTCCATGTGCCAGGTTTCCAGGTAGGCACACACAGCGCCTTTGCGCTTGCCACCCTGGTTAACGGCAACGGCGGTGTCGTTGACGACTTTCAGGAACGGCACCACGCCCTGGGATTTGCCGTTGGTGCCCTTGATGTACGAACCCAGCGCACGAACCGGGGTCCAGTCGTTGCCCAGGCCGCCAGCGAATTTCGACAACATGGCGTTGTCGTGGATCGCGTGGTAGATGCCCGACAGGTCATCCGGCACGGTGGTCAGGTAGCAGCTCGACAGCTGTGGACGCAGGGTACCGGCGTTGAACAGGGTCGGGGTCGAAGCCATGTAGTCGAAGGACGACAACAGGTTGTAGAACTCGATGGCACGGGCTTCGCGGTCTTTCTCTTCGATCGCCAGGCCCATGGCCACGCGCATGAAGAAGATCTGCGGCAGTTCGAAACGCACGCCATCCTTGTGGATGAAGTAACGGTCGTACAGGGTTTGCAGGCCCAGGTAGGTGAATTGCTGGTCGCGCTCGTGGTTGATCGCCTTGCCCAGTTTTTCCAGGTCGAAGGAGGCCAGCTCAGGGTTCAGCAGCTCGTATTCGATACCCTTGGCGATGTAGGCCGGCAGCGCCTTGGCGTACAGGTCGACCATCTCGTGGTGAGTGGCGCTTTCGGCGACGCCGAGGAAGCCCAGGCCTTCGGCACGCAGGGTGTCCATCAGCAGGCGGGCGGTCACGAACGAGTAGTTCGGCTCGCGTTCAACCAGGGTACGGGCAGTCATCACCAGGGCGGTGTTGACGTCGGTCAGGGCCACGCCGTCGTACAGGTTCTTCAGGGTTTCGCGCTGGATCAGGTCGCCGTCGACTTCTTCCAGGCCTTCGCACGCTTCGGTGACGATGGTGTTCAGGCGGCCCATGTCCAGCGGCGCCAGGCTGCCGTCGGCGCGGGTGATGCGGATCGAAGGGTGCGCTTGTACGGGCTCTTCGGTCGTGCGAACAGCGCGTTCCTTGGAGCGGGCATCACGGTAGATCACGTAGTCGCGAGCCACTTTCTGCTCGCCGGCACGCATCAGGGCCAGTTCGACCTGGTCCTGGATTTCTTCGATGTGGATGGTGCCGCCCGATGGCATGCGACGCTTGAAGGTCGCGGTGACCTGTTCGGTCAGGCGGGCAACGGTGTCGTGGATTCGCGACGAGGCAGCAGCGGTGCCGCCTTCAACTGCGAGAAACGCTTTGGTGATGGCGACGGTGATTTTGTCATCGGTGTAGGGAACGACAGTGCCGTTACGCTTGATCACACGCAGTTGGCCAGGCGCGGTGGCGGACAGATCCGAATTCGAATCAGCGGCCTGCGGCAAGGTGCCCTGCGGGTTCTCGCGAGTTGTGTCGGTTTGCATGGGGGGGTGTCTCCACATTCTCTATGTTTGTTTGGGCACCATCACGGTGCCCACCGTTCCGTCCTGAAGCACTACAACCGGCGAGCGCCGGGCATAACAACTTCGGGACAGGAGGAAGGGGGCTTTATCGGGCGCCGCTTCCATGCCGAAGTCTTTGGTCTCACGCCTTGGGCCTGAAACCGGGGTCCTTTATAGGTGGCAGTCGGGACTGCAACACCCGTACCGTTTTCACCACTCGGGGCCGAAATACAGTAGCCATCCGCACGCGCGGTTTGGTCTTTCGAAAATACGTTTGGTTCAACCGGACAGAGGCAATAAAAGCGCTTGAAATTGGTGTCTGGTTTGTGTTTGGTTTTTTGCGCAAAACCCTATATCTAGGGTTTTTTTAGCGCCGGGCTACAAGATAATGCGTTTTGGGGGGCGATTGCAACGTACTGCCTGTGGATAAACCTGTGCGTAAATTGTGTGTGAAAGAGGGAACCGGCGTGTAGGCCGCGACGCAGCTGGACCGGACCTTTTTTCAGCGATTTTCTACGATCGAAAACGCTCGGGCGGATTTTTAAGGGCGCGAACCCTATCACAAAAAACCGTGTTGTCCGAACGCATTTACCCGCTTGTGTTCTCGACGGGTGGCGTTTATACAATCGGCCCAGCGTGTATACCTATTTGTCCCCCCGAATCATTAAAAAAAGACGGGCGGATCCTTCCTTATTAGTGTTTTTGGCAAGCAGAGGTCACCCGTGGAGCAAGAAGCCTGGCAGGTATTGATTGTGGAGGACGACCAGCGACTGGCCGAACTGACCCGCGAATACCTGGAAGCCAATGGCCTGCGTGTATCGATCGAAGGGGATGGTGCGCTCGCTGCGAACCGCATCATCAAGGAACAACCGGATCTGGTGATCCTCGACCTGATGCTCCCCAGTGAAGATGGCCTGAGCATTTGCCGCAAGGTCCGCGCCCGCTATGACGGCCCGATCCTGATGCTCACCGCCCGCACCGACGACACCGACCAGATTCTCGGCCTGGACCTGGGTGCCGATGACTACGTGTGCAAGCCGGTGCGCCCGCGCCTGCTGCTTGCGCGCATCCAGGCCCTGCTGCGCCGTAGCGAAACGCCCGAGGTCACCCCGGAAAAACAGCGGCGTCTGCAGTTCGGCCCGTTGATCGTCGACAACGCCTTGCGTGAAGCCTGGCTGCAGGGCAATGGCATCGAGCTGACCAGTGCCGAATTCGACTTGCTCTGGCTGCTGGTGGCCAATGCCGGGCGCATCCTGTCCCGGGAAGAGATCTTCACCGCGCTGCGGGGCATCGGTTATGACGGTCAGGACCGCTCGATCGATGTGCGCATCTCGCGCATCCGCCCGAAGATCGGCGATGACCCGGAGCATCCACGGCTGATCAAGACCGTGCGCAGCAAAGGTTATCTGTTCGTTCCCGAGGCTTGCGTAGACCAGCCCCTGTGAACTCGATCTTCCTGCGTATCTATGGCGGCATGTGCGCCGCGCTGATTCTGGTGGCGGTGCTCGGTGTGCTGGCGTTGCACCTGCTCAATCAGGTGCGCAGCGAGCAGTACCGCGAGCGCCTGGCCCACGGCACGTTTTCGCTGATGGCCGATAACCTGCAACCGATGAACCCGACCGAACGCCACCGGGCCTTGCTGGTGTGGGAGCGGCTGCTGGGCATTCCGCTGGCGCTGAAAACCTTTGCCGAGACGGACCTCGACCTTACCCAGCGCACTCGCGTGTTGCGCGGCCAGGCATTGGTGGAGCAGACCGGGCCGCACGCGGCGAAGGTCTACAAACTGGTCAGCGACAAGGAACAGTTGATGCTCACCGGGGAAGTGCAGCAGATCAGCGAACAACTGGCCCGGGCGACCATCTACTTGTTGACCGATGAACTGGTGCGGACCCCGGTAGCCGAGCAGCCCTTGCGCCTGGCGCAATTGAAGGAAAGCAAGGGCTTCGGCTTCGACCTGCGGCTGGTCACGGTTGACGAGGCGGGCATGGACGACGACCAGAGCCGCCGGGTGTCCGAGGGTGACACCGTGATGGCGCTGGGCAAGGAGGGTGATTCGATCCGGGTGTTTGCCGGCATGGTCGGCACGCCGTGGGTCCTGGAAATCGGCCCGTTGTACCAGATGAATCCTTATCCGCCGGAGTGGCTGGTGTTGATTGCCGCGCTGGGCCTGACGCTGATCGGTTTGATCGTCTATCTGCTGGTGCGCCAGCTGGAGCGGCGTTTGCGTGGCCTCGAAGCCGCCGCCACGCGCATTGCCAAGGGTAGCCTGGAAACCCGCGTGCCAGCGCGCGGCGCGGACTCGGTGGGACGGCTGGCCTCGGCGTTCAATGGCATGGCCGAGCACTTGCAACAGTTGCTGGCGATCCAGCGCGAACTGGTGCGTGCGGTGTCCCACGAATTGCGCACGCCGGTGGCGCGCCTGCGCTTCGGCCTGGAGATGATCGGCTCGGCTACCACGCCGCAAGCCCTGGAAAAATACTGCCAGGGCATGGACCACGACATCGAAGACCTCGATCGGCTGGTGGACGAGATGCTGACCTACGCGCGGCTGGAGCAGGGCTCGCCGGCGCTGAATTTCCAGCGGATCGATCTGGATGCCTTGGTCAATCAAGTGATTGAAGAGCTGGCGCCGTTGCGCGCCGACGTCACGGTACAGCGGGGTTTGTGCCTGTCGGCCGCCGATAACGACGATGCCTGGGTCGAGGCCGAACCGCGTTATCTGCATCGGGCGATCCAGAACCTGGTGACTAATGCCATGCGTCATGCGCAATCACGGGTGACCATCAGCTATCAGGTGGGGCAGCAGCGTTGCCGGGTGGATATCGAGGATGACGGGCCGGGTGTGCCGGAGTCGGCGTGGGAGAAGATCTTCACGCCGTTCCTGCGCCTCGACGACAGCCGTACCCGCGCGTCGGGCGGGCATGGACTGGGGTTGTCGATCGTGCGGCGCATCATCCATTGGCACAACGGGCGTGCGTTGATCGGCAAGAGCAAGAGCCTGGGTGGGGCGTGTTTCAGCCTGAGTTGGCCGCGGAACCAGGAGAAGCGTTGAGATTTTCGGTGACTGTTCAACTGCTTTCGCGAGCAAGCCCGCTCCCACATTGGGCTTTGTGAACACCACAGATCCAGTGTGGGAGCGGGCTTGCTCGCGAAGAGGCCCGGTCATGTGCCGAAAATCTTCAGGCCTTGATGCTGACCAGACTCAACAACTGCCCGTCCTTGACCCCGAACTGCGCATCCAGCTCGGTGCCGCTGCGCCATTCGCTGGATAAATCCGTGAGCAGTCGCAACCGCACCTCACCCGACTCACGCCACTCCAGCACTTCGGCGTGTTCGAAGTAAAAACGTTGCTGAACGATCGGATAGAGCGCCTTGAACAGGCTTTCCTTGACCGAGAACGTCAGGGTGACCAGTAGCGCCCGTTGATCCTGATCACCGGCCGCCAGGCGCTGTAGCTCCGGTGGATTGAGGATTTCCCCGGCCAGGCGTTCGGCCCGTTCGGCATTGAGCAGGTTTCCTTTTCCAGGTCCATGCCCAGGCCGCGCCAATGGTTTTTGTTCGCCACGATCGCGGCGGCCCGGCCGGTGCCGTGGGTGATCGAGCCGGTGATATGAGCGGGCCACACCGGTGCCCGGTCTTCACCGATGGCCGGAACCACATTCAAACCTTCGAGCCGTTGTAACGCGGCCCTGGCACACACCCGCCCGGCAAGAAACTCCGCCTGCCGTTTGGCCACCGAGCGCTGGATGCTCGCCGGCGCCTCGACGGCGCTGCGCTGGAAATCATCGCTGGCCAGCCGGGCGCTATCGAAGTGAGTGCTCAGCAGGACCGTATCGGGCAGCACAAATGGCAGCGGCCAATGGTCATCGAGGGGCGTACAGCAGACGGGCAGGGCGGGGGTGGAGTTCATGTTGGGCATTTTGCCGTTAAGCAGCAAGACTGGGTAGTAGCCGATAGCTTTTGTGGCGAGGGAGCTTGCTGTGGCGAGGGGGCTTGCCCCCGTTCGGCTGCGAAGCAGTCGTAAATCCTGCAACCGCGCCCTATCTGGCCCAATGCGATTGCAGGTTTTGGGGTGGCTTCGCCACCCAACGGGGGCAAGCCCCCTCGCCACAGAGGGCGGTCTCAGCCAAAGATCTTTTTGAAGAACGCCTGCATGTCCGCCCAGGATTTTTCATCCGCGGCCTTGTTGTAGCCAATGTCCGGTCCGCCATGATCGCCATGGCTCAACCGGTCGGCATCCGGATTGGTGAAGCCGTGCCTGGCGCCGTCGAGAATGACGAATTTATAGTCGGCCCCGGCCTTGTCCATCTCGCTCTTGAAAGCCGTGATGTTTTCCGGGGTGACGATGCTGTCCAGCGCCCCGTGCTCCACCAGGATCTTCGCCTTGACGCTGCCTGGCGTCGCCGGCGTATTGGTCGCCAGCGCGCCATGGAAACTCACCACGCCCGCCAGCGGCACACCCTGGCGCGCCGCGTTGAGTACCACGCCACCACCGAAGCAGTAGCCGATGGCGGCGATTTTGTTCGGGTTGGTTTGTGGCTGTTTCTTCAGCAAATCGAGCCCGGCGTTAAACCTCGCACTGCCCACGGCACTGTCTTTCGTCACCGCTTGCATAAAGGCCATGGCGTCTTTGGGGTGCTCGGTATTTTTGCCGTCGCCGTACATGTCGATGGCCAGGGCGCTGTAGCCCAGGCCGGCGAGATCCCGGGCGCGACGTTTGGCGTAGTCGTTCAGGCCCCAGAACTCATGTACCACCAAGACCCCGGGGCGCGGGCCTTTGATGGCATCGTCATAAGCGTAATAGCCGATCATTTTCGTGCCGTCGGCACTTTGGTAGGGGATTTCCTGGGTCTTGATGGCGGCCTGGCCGAGCCCGCTCAAGGCCAGTAGGAGGACGGCGAAGAACATGCGCATGGTCGGATCTCCTGTTGAAACGTGTCGAAACATTCGGGAGAGGGCGGTTCAGCCCAGGTTCAGAGTGCGTTCAGGGGGAGTTCAGGGCGTGGTGCGTAACCTTGCCCCGTACCCAAAAATCAAACAGCGCATAAGGAAACTCCCCAATGACTGGATTCAAAAAACTGCTGATGGCGTTCGCCGTTCTGGGCGCGAGCACCGCAGCCTTCGCGTCCAACGACAACTTCGCCAGCCTTACTCTTGGACAGACCAGCGACAAAGTCAAAAAGTCCCATGCCCTGAACGACAACCTCAATCACCCGAACGCCGACGGTGTGATCGGCAAAGACACCACCTGGGGTGTGCGTCTGGGCCAGCAGAATAGCCAGGGCCGTTACTACGCCACTTACGACAATGTGTCGGGCTCGCACAACGGCATTAAACTGCGTCAGGAAAACCTCCTGGGCAGCTACGATCTGTTCTACCCGGTGAGCAGCAGTACCAAATTGTTCGGCGGTGCCACCGCGGGCCTGACCAAACTGACGCAGGAATCGCCAGGCTTCAGCCGTGACAGCGATATCGGCTACGCCATCGGTGGCCAGGTGGGTGTGCTGCAACAGGTTTCGCAGAACACCTCGGTTGAACTGGGTTACCGTTATCTGCGCAGCAATGCCAGCACCGAGATGAGTGAGCGCGGAGGCAGCAAGCAGGGGTCGCTGGACCTGACCAGCAGCGCCCAGACTTACCTGTCCGCCAACTACGCTTTCTGACAAGCGTTTCGTGAGCGGCCTGCGCCGGATCAGCCCGAGTGACTGATCCGGCGTTGCCATGTTAGCTATTGAGGTGCGACGTTGTGCCTCTGGAGATGTTGATTTGCCCGGGAGAGCGTTATGAAACTGCTGGTTGTCGAAGATGAAGCGCTGTTGCGTCATCACCTGCAAACCCGCCTGACGGAGAGCGGCCACGTGGTCGAGTCCGTGGCCAACGCCGAGGAGGCGCTGTATCAGACCGCACAGTTCAATTTTGACCTGGCGGTGATCGACCTCGGTCTGCCGGGCATGAGCGGGCTCGACCTGATCCGCCAGTTGCGTTCAAGTGGCAAGACCTTCCCGATCCTGATCCTCACCGCGCGCGGCAACTGGCAGGACAAGGTCGAAGGCCTGGCCGCCGGGGCCGACGATTACGTGGTCAAGCCGTTCCAGTTCGAAGAGCTGGACGCCCGTCTGAATGCCTTGCTGCGCCGCTCCAGCGGTTTTACCCAATCGACCATCGTTGCCGGTCCCTTGTTACTGGACCTCAATCGCAAACAGGCGTCCCTCGATGAACAGCCGCTGGCGCTGACCGCGTACGAGTACCGCATCCTTGAGTACCTGATGCGCCACCATCAGCAAGTAGTACCCAAGGACCGCTTGATGGAACAGCTCTACCCGGATGACGACGAGCGTGATCCGAATGTGATCGAGGTACTGGTCGGCCGGCTGCGGCGCAAACTGGAGGGGCCAGGCGGGTTCAAGCCGATCGACACCGTGCGCGGCCTGGGCTACCTGTTCAATGAGCGTTGCACTTGATCCGTTCGCTGCGCATTCGCTTGATGCTCGCCGCCACGCTGTTGGCGGTGTTGTTCATGCTGGCGTTGCTGCCGGCGATGCAAGGGGCCTTCAGCCTGGCGTTGCAGGACTCCATCGAGCAGCGCCTGGCATCGGACGTGACCACGCTGATCTCTGCCGCCCGGGTGGAGAACAACAGCCTGCAGATGCCGGCGCAATTGCCCGACGAACGCTTCAACCTCACCGACAGCCGATTGCTCGGCTACATCTATGACCGTGAGGGGCACCAGGTCTGGCGTTCGAAGGCGACCCAGGAAGAACACATCAATTACACGCCGCGCTACGACGGACGTGGCAGCGAGTTCGCGCGGATCCGCGAAGCCAATGGCCAGGAGTTCTTCGTCTACGACGTCGAGGTCAAGTTGCTCGGCGGTAAAAGTGCAGCGTTCAGCATCGTGGCGCTGCAACCGGTTCGCGAGTACGAACTGACCCTCGAAGGCCTGCGGGAAAATCTTTACCTGGGTTTTGGCGCGGCACTGTTGGTGTTGCTGGCGTTGCTGTGGATCGGTCTGACCTGGGGCTTGCAGGCATTGCGGCGCCTGAGCCAGGAGCTGGACCAGATCGAAGGTGGCACCCGCGAAAGCCTCAGCGAAGAACATCCCCGGGAATTGCTGCGCCTGACCGGTTCCCTCAACCGTTTGCTGCACAGTGAGCGTGAGCAGCGCAGTCGCTACCGCGATTCCCTCGATGACCTGGCCCATAGCCTGAAAACGCCGCTGGCGGTGTTGCAAGGCGTCAGTGAAGACATGGCGCTGCGTCCGGAGGATCGCGATCAGGCCTGGGTGCTGCAAACCCAGATCGAACGCATGAGCCAGCAGATCAGCTACCAGTTGCAGCGCGCCAGCCTGCGCAAAAGCGGTCTGGTGCGTCATCAGGTGCGCTTGCGGCCGGTGCTTAAAAGCCTGTGCGATACCCTGGACAAGGTCTATCGCGACAAGCGCGTGCACGTTGCCTTCGACCTGCCTGATCCGTGCTACGTACCGATCGAGCAGGGCGCTCTATTGGAAATGCTGGGCAACCTGCTGGAAAACGCCTATCGCCTGTGCCTTGGCGAAATACGCATCAGTGTGCGCGAAACCCTCGGCGGCACCGAGTTGTGTGTCGAGGACGACGGCCCCGGCGTGCCACAGGATCAGCGTGCACGGATTCTCGAACGCGGTGAGCGCCTGGACCGCCAGCACCCGGGGCAGGGCATCGGCCTGGCGGTGGTCAAGGACATCATCGAAAGCTACAGCGCCCAGCTGACGCTGGGGGATTCGCCGATGGGCGGGGCGGCGTTCCGGATTCACTTCCCGGTGGTTTAACCGGGAGATTGATAGTGCATCTACTGGCCTCTTCGCGAGCAAGCCCGCTCCCACATTCGACCGCGTTCTCTCTGACGGAACGGGGCCAAATGTGGGAGCGGGCTTGCTCGCGAAGAGGCCAGTGAATATTTCAAAAAAATCGGCCTTGGGAATCAGTTCTCCTGCGCCCGATAGGCCCCCGGTGTCAGCCCGGTCCATTTCTTGAACGCCCGGTGAAACGCCGAAGGCTCGGAAAACCCCAGTTGCTCGGCGATCTGTTGCAATGACAGGTCGGCGCGACTCAGGTGATAAATCGCGATGTCCCGGCGTAACTGGTCCTTCAACTCCTGAAAGCTCGACCCCTCTTCCCGCAGATGCCGGCGCAAGGTTTGCGGGCTGATGTGCAAGTGGGTGGCCACGGCTTCCAGGTCGGGCCAGCGTGCACTGTCGCGGCTGAGCAAGCGCCGCAAGCGGCTGCTCAAACTGTCGCCTTCGTCCGGGCGCGAAAGCAGGTCGGCGGGGGAACGTTCGAGGAAATGCTTGAGGGTGCGTTCGTCCTGCAACAGCGGCATGGTCAGGTAGCGGCTGTGAAACAACAGGCTGCTTTGGGGCCTGGAAAACTCAAGCGGACAGGAAAACAGCAGGTCGTACTCGGCGCCGTGTTCGGGCCTGGGGTAGCTGAACGTGGCCTGCTCCAGGCGAATGCGCTGGCCGATCAGCCAACTGCCGAATCGATGCCAGATCACCAGCAGGCTTTCGCTGAGGAAATGATCCGGGTCCCAAAGTTGCGCGTCGTCCAGGCTCAGCCGGACCCATTCGTCCTCGCGGCTCAGGGTTAAACGCGGAGCCCCGGGGAATAGGCTATAAAACAATAAGCCGCGATTGAGTGCCTTATCCAGATTGCGGCAGTGGATCACGGCATGACACATCATCGCGAAGCTACCCGGTTTGCTCGGGGCTTGCCCAAAACCCAGGTACTCGTCGTCCAGTGCCAGCCATAAGGCCTGAATCAGTTGGGTGAACTGCTCCGGAGCGATGCGCGCCCGCGGCTCGTCCAGCAATTCGGGGCTGATGCCCAATTGCTGGAGCAGGCCCGAATAGTCGTAGCCGTGCCGACGCGCACCTCCAAGGGCGGCGCGGGCGAAATGACTGGCGATGGTGCGTTCGCGCATGGCAGCAGATCTGACCGTTGATCGACGGATGGTAGCTGCGCACTGCGGGCATGAACAGGGCGGATATCCGCCAATTAGCAGGACGACTTTTAGTGGAAGGGCGGAAATCCGCCACACCGTTGTAACCGCCCGGCGACAGGGAATTTGCTGCAACCCTTGGTATCAAAAGGCTTGCAGGGTTTTTACGCAAGGTGGCACGGGCCTTGCGATACAACGAGCAGATGCCTGCCGTAGCGCAGCTCGACAAAACAAATCCCTCCAGTGCAGGAGGGTTCGCAATTGCGGTGTTGCGGGCAACAGATGGATGTTGTCACCGGGCACCCTTGAGGAACTTTGCAATGACGACTCGTCAGCCACTGTACAAATCCCTGTATTTCCAGGTGATCGTTGCAATTGTCATCGGTATCTTGCTCGGTCACTTCTATCCGCAGCTCGGTGTGGCGGTAAAGCCGCTGGGTGACGGGTTCATCAAACTGATCAAAATGATCATCGCCCCGATCATCTTCTGCACCGTCGTCAGCGGTATCGCCGGCATGCAGGACATGAAAGCGGTCGGCAAGACTGGTGGTTACGCACTCCTTTACTTTGAAATCGTTTCGACCATCGCATTGCTGGTGGGTCTGGTCGTGGTCAACGTCGTGCAGCCAGGCGCTGGCATGCACATCGACGTGAGCACACTGGACGCTTCCAAAGTCGCTACCTACGTCGCGGCCGGTGCCGATCAAAGCGTGGTCGGCTTCCTGCTTAACGTGATCCCGACCACCATCGTCGGCGCGTTCGCTACCGGCGACATCCTGCAAGTGCTGATGTTCTCGGTGATCTTCGGTTTCGCCCTGCATCGCCTGGGTGCCTACGGCAAGCCGATCCTTGACTTCATCGATCGCTTCGCCCACGTGATGTTCAACATCATCAACATGATCATGAAGCTCGCGCCAATCGGTGCCTTCGGTGCCATGGCGTTCACCATCGGTGCCTACGGTGTCGGCTCGTTGGTGCAGTTGGGTCAGTTGATGGCGTGCTTCTACATCACCTGCGTGCTGTTCATCCTGATCGTGCTGGGCTCCATCGCCCGCCTGCACGGCTTCAGTGTGCTGAAAATGATCCGCTACATCCGTGAGGAACTGCTGATCGTGCTGGGTACTTCTTCTTCGGAATCGGTACTGCCACGGATGCTGGTCAAGATGGAGCGTCTGGGCGCGCAGAAATCCGTAGTAGGTCTGGTGATCCCGACCGGTTACTCGTTCAACCTCGACGGTACCGCCATCTACCTGACCATGGCGGCCGTGTTCATTGCCCAGGCAACTGACACCCACATGGACATCACGCACCAGATCACCCTGCTGGTGGTATTGCTGCTGTCGTCCAAGGGCGCTGCGGGCGTGACCGGTAGCGGTTTCATCGTACTGGCTGCCACCCTGTCCGCCGTGGGTCACCTGCCGGTTGCCGGCCTGGCGCTGATCCTCGGCATCGACCGCTTCATGTCCGAAGCCCGTGCCCTGACCAACCTGATCGGCAACGCCGTTGCCACTGTCGTTGTGGCCAAGTGGGTCAAGGAACTGGACACCGACGTGCTGCAAGCCGAACTGGCTTCGGGCGGTCGCGGCATTGCCGACGAGCCTAAAGATGATGTTCTGGGCCACGTCGAAGAGGTAGCCCCGGCTAACGCCAAGTAAGCCTTGTTGTAATGAAAAACCCGCTTCGGCGGGTTTTTTGTTGCCTGTGGTTTGAGCGCAACGGTCAGTGTGACTGGCGCATAAGGTGATTGCTGCAATGCGTTCGGCTGCCTAGGCTGTGGGCATCGTAAAGGGAGAACGTTCATGCTCGGTCCACTGGCATCACTCAAGGTTCTGGATTTCTCGACACTGCTGCCGGGGCCGTTCGCCTCCTTGCTGCTGGCGGACATGGGCGCCGAAGTGCTGCGCATCGAATCACCGATCCGCCTGGATCTGCTGCGGGTGTTGCCGCCCCACGATCAAGGGGTGTCGGCCAGTCATGCCTACCTCAATCGCAACAAGCGCAGCCTCGCCCTGGACCTCAAGCAGCCTGAGGCACTGGAGGTGATCAGATCGTTGCTGCAGGACTACGACATTGTGCTCGAGCAGTTCCGTCCGGGTGTCATGGAGCGTCTGGGCCTGGGTTACGAAGTCCTGAAGGCGATCAATCCGAAACTGATTTATGTGTCGATCACCGGCTACGGCCAGACCGGCCCCTACAAGGACCGCGCCGGCCATGACATCAACTACCTGGCCCTGTCCGGACTGGCGAGTTACACCGGCCGTGCCGACAGTGGGCCGCTGCCGTTGGGCATGCAGGTGGCGGATATCGCCGGTGGCTCGCTGCACGGGGTGATTGGCTTGCTGGCGGCGGTCATTGCCCGGCAGCAAACCGGTCAGGGCCAGCACCTGGATATCAGCATGACCGACTGCGCGTTCAGCCTGAATGCGATGGCCGGCGCCGGGTATCTGGCCTGTGGCATTGAGCCAGGGCCGGAAAGCCAGGTGCTCAATGGCGGCAGCTTCTACGATTACTACCGCTCCCGGGACGGGCGCTGGCTGTCGGTGGGCAGCCTGGAACCGGCCTTCATGAAGCAGTTGTGCACGGCGTTGGGGCTGGAGGAGCTGGCCGGTCTCGGCCTGTCACCGCAACCGGCGCATCAGAAACAGCTTAAAGATGCGTTGACGGTCGAATTTGAAAAGCATGACTTTGCCGAGTTGTGTGCGCTGTTCGCGGAGCTGGATGCGTGTGTCGAGCCGGTGTTGGGCCTGGGAGAAGCGCTGCGTCATCCGCAGTTGCGGGCGCGGGAGCTGGTGACCGACGTGCCGCGGGGCGATGGTTCAATTCAGGCGCAGATGGCGTGCCCGTTGAAGTTTTCCGATGGCTTGCCAGAGCCGAAGCATATCGGTGCGGCGCTGGGGCAGCATACGGATCAGGTGTTGGGGGAGTTGGGGTTCAGTGCGCAGAGGATTGCGGAATTGCGGCGGGCCAAGGTGATTCTCTAGGGCCTGCCAGGCCGCCATCGCGAGCAAGCTCGCTCCCACAGGGGATCTGTGGCATGACACAAACCCAGTGTGGGAGCGAGCTTGCTCGCGATGAGGTCAGTGCAGTCACCAAAAAAACAACTATTCGACCCGCATCTCCCCGCTGAACACCAAGGTATGACGACAGCGCCGGCACAAGTACCGCCGCCCTTGCCGCACCAGGCTGTGGCGCTGGGCCGAGAACGGGAAGTCGCTGTCGGCGCACGGGCACTTGTAGATGTAGCGGGTCACGCTGCGGCGCTTGACGTCATAGGTGTGGCAGCGGTTGGGCGGCAGTTCGTACACGCCGCGCATGATCAATTGCCACTCTTCGCCATGGGGCTGGATGCGGTCGCCGAACAGTTGATGGGCGATCAGGTGCGCGACTTCATGGGCCACGGTCTGCTTGAGGAAATCTTCGGTGTTTTCCCGGTACAGCTGCGGGTTGAAGCGCAGCAGGTTCTCGTGCAAATGCGCGACACCGGCTTTTTGCCCGCGCAGCTTGAGGCTCACCACGGGGCGCTTGAAAGGTCGTTTGAAAAAGGATTCGGCGAGTTGGAAACAGTCTTCGACGCGGGTATTGAGTTGCTCGGGCATGCTTGATGGATCTCCAGAGCGCTCGAGTATGCCGCAACCCTCGGGCCTTGCGAATCGCCAGGTTGCCGAATGGTCGTGTGCCTTTTTGTTGCCGAAGAATCAAAAGGCCGCCTTGCGGCGGCCTTTGTCGGCAGTTCTGATTTTCAGTGATGAACGGTTAACTGGTGTAGACCGGCCCCACGCCGAGTCCCCAGACAATCACAGTGAACGCCATGATGGCGACCAGCACCACCAGGCCTACGGCGAGCACTGAACTTGAAAACAGGAAGCCCTCGTCAGATGGAATGTTCATGAATGTCGGTAAGCCCACATACAGCAAGTACACCGTGTAGCAGATGGCTGCGGTGCCGACGATCATCCCCAGCCACAAGTGCGGGTACAAGGCGGCAAGGCCACCGATGAACAGCGGTGTAGCGGTGTAGGTTGCAAACGCAATGCAGCGGGCGAGGCTTGGGTTGGCGTCATAGGTGCGGGCCATCCAGTGGATGAATGCGCCCATTACCGCAACACCGCCGAGCATCGCCAGGTACGACATGACCGTCATCCATATCGCGCTTTCTACGGTCAGCATCACGGGAGGCCGATTGCCGATGACCCAGCCGACCTGTGTGGTGCCAATGAAGGCAGACACGGCAGGGATCGCCGCCAGGATCAGTGTATGGGTCAGGTACATGTGGCTGATGCTTTCCTCCTGGTCGCCACGGATTTCTTTCCATTCTTGGTCAGGGTGGGTGAAGAGCCCCACTACGTGATGGATCATGCCAGTCACTCCTCTTTTTTTTACCGTCGCCCCCCAGTGGAGCGCCTACGGGCCAATGCGGCCAAGCAAGTCATAGGTCTGAAGATAATATGCGACCTTATGTCGCAGTATAGGGAGGAGTTTCCCCAGAGGGAGTAGGGGCATTAGAGCAAATCGCGCTGTAAACACAATTGTTAATCGCCGTCGGGTCTGTGCGGTGTGACACCTGTGGCGAGGCACTTCGCCCCTGAAGCGTTTTTGCGTAAAATGCGAGCCTTTCGTCACACCTCACGGATTTCGCGTCATGGGCACTCTCACGGTCAACCAGAACAAACTGCAAAAGCGCCTTCGCCGACAGGCCGGTGAGGCGGTCGCCGATTTCAATATGATTGAAGACGGCGACAAGGTCATGGTCTGCCTGTCCGGTGGTAAGGACAGCTACACCATGCTCGACGTGCTGATGCATTTGCAGAAGGTCGCGCCGATCAAGTTCGAGATCGTGGCCGTGAACATGGACCAGAAACAGCCCGGCTTCCCGGAGCACGTGCTGCCGGCTTATCTCAAAGAGCTGGGCATCGAGTACCACATCGTCGAGAAAGACACTTACTCGGTGGTCAAGGAACTGATCCCGGAAGGCAAGACCACGTGCTCGCTGTGCTCGCGCCTGCGTCGCGGCACGCTCTACACCTTCGCCGACGAAATCGGCGCAACCAAGATGGCCCTCGGTCACCACCGCGACGACATCGTCGAAACGTTCTTCCTGAACATGTTCTTCAACGGTTCGCTCAAGGCCATGCCGCCAAAACTGCGCGCCGACGATGGCCGCAACGTGGTGATCCGCCCGCTGGCCTACTGCAATGAAAAAGACATCCAGGCTTACTCGGATCTCAAACAGTTCCCGATCATTCCGTGCAACCTCTGTGGTTCCCAGGAAAACCTGCAGCGCCAGGTGGTCAAGGAAATGCTGCTGGATTGGGAGCGCAAGACCCCGGGCCGTACCGAGAGCATTTTCCGCAGCCTGCAGAACGTGATTCCGTCGCAACTGGCGGACCGCAACCTGTTCGACTTCACCAGCCTCAAGATCGACGAAAGCGCGGCTTCGCGCTTCGTCAACGTGGTCAACCTCTGATCAAAACTGTGGGAGCGGGCCTGTGGCGAGGGGGCTTGCCCCCGTTGGGCTGCGAAGCGGCCCCAAGATGTCTGATGTAGCAAAGATCTTGTGAGTGCTACGCACTCAAACGGGGGCAAGCCCCCTCGCCACAAGCCCGCTCCCATTTTGTTTTTTGTTTCAATCCTCAGGAGAGGGCATGCGCGATTACAAGTGGCTTAATGAGTACTGTCTGAACCGCTTCGGTTCGGCGGCTGAACTGGAAGCCCATCTGCCCGTTCCCAAAACTCCGGCGCAACTGCGCAAGATCAGCGACGATCGCTACCTCTCGATGATGGCGCTACGGGTATTCCGCGCCGGACTCAAACACAGCCTGGTGGATGCCAAGTGGCCGGCTTTCGAAGAAGTGTTCTTCAAGTTCGATCCGGAAAAAGTCGTGCTGATGAGCGCCGAGCACCTTGAGCGCCTGATGCAGGACACGCGGATCATTCGTCACCTGGGCAAGCTCAAGAGTGTGCCGCGCAATGCGCAGTTCATACTGGACGTGGCCCATGAAAAGGGCAGCTTCGGTGCGCTGATCGCCGACTGGCCGGTGACCGATATCGTCGGGCTCTGGACCTTCCTGAAAAAACGCGGACATCAGTTGGGCGGCCTGTCAGCTCCGCGCTTCCTGCGCATGATCGGCAAGGATACCTTTGTGCCGAGCTACGACGTGGTGGCGGCGCTGAATGCGCAGGAGATCATCGACAAGGTGCCGAGCAGTCTGCGCGACCTGGCGTTGGTGCAGGACGTGTTTAACCAGTGGCATGAGGAAAGTGGCGGGCGGCCGATGAGCCAGATTTCGATGATGCTGGCTTATACCGTCAATCATTGAGACCGCGTCGCCCCCCTTCGCGAGCAAGCCCGCTCCCACAAGGAACGCGTAAACCCTGTGGGAGCGGGCTTGCTCGCGAAGGCGTCTGGTCAGGCGACGGAAATCTCACCCTCGCCAGCCAGCTTACGGTTCAGCTGGTACCGCCAGCGCACATACAACAGCGCCGAGCAGAACACCGCCAGGCTCGCACCCATCTCCAGCAAACCGAAGATTTGCCGGTTCGGGTCATAGGCAGCCAATGCGCCCTTGATGAAAAACAGGTTCACCACAAAGCACATCCACGAATGCCCGCGCGGGCTGCCGACGATCATCCCCGGCGCCAAAATCAGCAGTGGCACCAGCTCGATCAACAGAATCACCCAAGGGCGTGCACCGTGCAGGTCGGCGACCGCCAGGTAGTAAACGCAAAGCAGCCCCACCAGGCCGAAAAAACACAGCAGGCTGATGACGCGCATCGCCTTGACGCGTGGTTCGAGCCATTCGAGGGAGGGCAGAATTTTCGGCTTCCTGGCCACTTCAGCTCTCCAGTTTCTGCGCAGTCTTGGCCAGGCGCATGCCGAGTGCCCGGCACAGCGCCACTTCATGGGTGTCCAGGCCGCTTTTGCCATCAGCACCGGCGTGGTGGCTGGCGCCGTATGGCGTGCCGCCGCCCTGGGTTTCCAGCAGTGCCGATTCGCTATACGGCAGGCCGGTGATCAGCATGCCGTGGTGCAACAACGGCAACATCATCGACAGCAGCGTGGTTTCCTGGCCGCCGTGCAGGCTTGCCGTGGAGGTGAACACACCGGCCGGTTTACCGACCAAAGCGCCGGTCAGCCACAGGTTGCTGGTGCCGTCGAGAAAGTACTTGAGCGGCGCCGCCATGTTGCCGAAGCGTGTCGGGCTGCCGAGCGCCAGGCCGGCGCAGTTCTTCAGGTCGTCGAGGCTGGCATACAGCGCACCTTCGTCGGGAATTTCCGGCGCAACGGCTTCGCACTCGGTGGAAATCGCCGGCACCGTGCGCAGGCGGGCTTCAAGCCCGGCCTGTTCGACACCACGGGCAATCTGCCGGGCCATTTCGTTGGTCGAGCCGCTGCGGCTGTAGTACAGAACCAGAATGTACGGCGCACTCATGGCAACAGTTCCAGGATCTGCTCCGGTGGGCGGCCGATGATGGCTTTGTCACCGAGTTCAAGAATCGGCCGCTCCATCAGTTTCGGGTGGGCGGCGATGGCGGCGATCAATTGCGCTTCGCTCAGGCTGCTGTCGGCCAGATTGAGAGCTTTGTACTCGTCCTCGCCAGTGCGCAGCAATTGCCGGGCGCTGATCCCGAGTTTGCCCAGCAGGCTCTGGATTTGCGCGGCGTCCAGCGGGGTTTCCAGGTAACGGACCACGGTCGGCGTCAGGCCACGGGCTTCAAGCAGTTCGAGCGCACCGCGGGATTTCGAGCAGCGCGGGTTGTGATAAAGCGTCAGATCGGTCATGAGCGGGTCGCATCTTGCGTAAGGTGGCGGCTATTCTAACTGTGCAGCGCGCAATCCAGAACCGTGAGAGGCGACGGGTCGCAGGCGCATTCAATTTTTGACAAGGAAAACGACATGACAAGGCGACTGGCAGCGGCATTGGCGATCATCGGAACGTTGATGCTGGGGGGCTGCGGTAATGACTATGGCATCGATCAGAATGGTCAGAAAGTCGCCGCCGACCGACTGGACGGCAAATGGCTGGTGCTCAACTACTGGGCGGAGTGGTGCGGACCGTGTCGTACCGAGATTCCGCAATTGAACACCCTGGCCGAGCAGCTCAAGGACAGGAAAATCGATGTGTTCGGGGTCAACTTCGACAACGTCCAGGGGCAGGAGCTGAAGGGCGCGAGCGAGAAACTGGGGATCAGGTTCACGGTGCTGGCCCAGGACCCTTCCGAACTGTTCGAGCTGCCGCGCAACGAAGCGTTGCCGGTGACGTACATCATCGATAACCAGGGCAAGGTGCGTGAGCAGTTGATGGGTGAACAGACGGCGGCGGGGGTGCTGGCGAAGCTTGAGGCGTTGCAGGCTAAAAACTGATCAGATGATCGATTTCACTGTGGTGATCGGGCTTTTGTGGCGAGGGGGCTTGCCCCCGTTGGGCTGCGAAGCAGCCCTAATCCCAGCCACTACGTTTAATCGGATTCATCGTGTGCGCCGGTTTGCGACTGCTACGCAGCCGAACGGGGGCAAGCCCCCTCGCCACAAAAGCCCCTCGCCACAGGTTTCACCCAGCTGACATTGAGGGCGATCAACCCTCCTCAAGCCACCAGCGCAGCGGCTTGCCTTCGGCTGGCCAGAAGCGTATCTGCTCGATCGGGGAGACGTCCCAGCGCTGGACATTTTCCAGTGCCTGGAGGAAACGTTTTTCCTGTTCCATCAGCGCCGGCGCGCACAGTTTGCGGGTGCTGCCAATTTTGCCGAAGGTCAGCTTGTTGCCTTCCCGGGTGTACGGCGCGAACCAATGGTTGCAACCACCACTGCCGTAGGCCCGGCCATCCTCGTCGAGGGTGATGGTCAGGTGGCTGTAGTCCATCAACGGCCGCTCGCCGATCCATTCCAGAATGTAGCTGCGGTTCTGTTGCAGTTGCACCGGCTCGGCGGCGCAGCCCAGCAGGCTGGCGCTGACCGTGGCGGTCAGAGCGAGGCGCTTCATCACGCAGGCTCCTGGCATTTCGGGCACAGGTGTTTTTCGCCGGCGGTCGACCAGCCCAGCTCGGCAATCCGCGCGGTGGCGGCAGGTTTTTCGGCCTTGTTGCCCAGCTTGGCATCGACGGCGAACTCGAAGCTCAGCTCTTTGGCGCAGCTGTCACAGTTCACTTGCCAGGTGTGAATGGCCAGTTCGCCGAACACCGGGCCACTGGCCACCGCGACCCATTGACCAGGCGGGTTGATCAGGTGGCGAACCGTTTCGACGGTCAGGCGCATGGACAAGTCCTTGGCACCCTTGAGGGTCACGACCAGCACGTCGTTGTTGCGAATCGAGCCACCGTTGCCGGTGACTTGATAACGCCCCGGCACCAGGGCGCGGCATTCGGTGAGGGTGTGTTGCGGGTTCATCAGGCTGTAGCGGAAATCGTGTTCGACCATGGGTCCTCCAAATATGCGCGATATGCTAGCACGGGCTTGCACGCCGCATCGCGCAGGCAGATGACCTTCGATCCGTTTCAGTCTCCCGTCACCTGATTTTCCGGTGTGCCTGCCATCCAGGCCGCGATGTTGCGCAACGTGGTGGCGGCAATCGCGTCCAGCGCTTCGCGGGTCAGGAACGCCTGGTGCGCGGTGACGATCACGTTGGGGAAGGTCAGCAGCCGTGCCAGCACATCATCCTGCAGTGGCAGGTCGGAGCGGTCCTCGAAGAACAACTGCGCTTCTTCCTCATACACATCCAGCCCCAGGTAACCCAGGCGACCGTCTTTCAAGGCATCGATCAGCGCCGGGGTGTCCACCAGGCCGCCACGTCCGGTATTGATCAGCATCGCGCCCGGTTGCATGTGCGCCAGCGATTCGCGGTTGATCAAGTGCTTGCTCTGCTCGTTGAGCGGGCAGTGCAGGCTGATGATCTGTGATTCGGCCAGCAGTTGCGGCAGGCTCATGTAGCGCGCGCCGAAGGCTTCGACCTGCGGGTTGGGGTAGGGGTCATAGGCCAGTAACTGGCAGCCAAAACCGTTCATGATTTTGGCGAAGGTGGCGCCGATCTGCCCGGTACCGACCACGCCGACGGTCTTGCCCACCAAATCGAAACCGGTCAGCCCATGCAGGCTGAAATCGCCTTCACGGGTGCGGTTATAGGCGCGGTGCAAGCGGCGGTTGAGCGCGAGGATCAACGCCACCGCGTGCTCGGCCACGGCATGGGGCGAGTAGGCCGGGACCCGCACAATCGCCAGTCCCAGGCGTTTCGCCGATGCCAGGTCGACATGGTTGTAACCGGCCGAACGCAGGGCGATCAGACGTGTGCCGCCGGCAGCCAGGCGTTCGAGCACCGGGGCGCCGAGATCATCGTTGATAAAGGCGCAGACCACCTCGTGATGTTCCGCCAGTGCCGCCGTATCCTGGCTCAGTCGCGCCGCTTGAAAATGCAGCTCGATGCTGGCGGGCAGCGCGGCAGCGAGAAAACTGTCGCGGTCGTAGTTCTGGCTGCTGAAAAGAATCGTACGCATGCTGTCCCCCTGAGAGTTGAAGCTTTCTGTAGCAGCTGGCGAAGCCTGCGTTCGGCAGCAGCTACATTAGCTTTCATGCAACCTGGCAGGGTTGCGCTGCATCAAGCATTCGTGCGCGCCTGGGCTGCCAGGCGATTGATCGCCCGGTCGAGTTCTTCCAGTGCAATGCTGGCTTTCGGGTCCTGTTGCTTGAGCAGGGTTTCGCTGCGTTGGCAGGCTGCACGCAATTGCGGTACGCCGCAGTAACGTGTCGCGCCATGCAGGCGATGGACCCGTTCGATCAGGGCGTTGTGGTCGTTGCTTTGCTGAGCGAGGCGGATGGCTTCGCGGTCGGCCTCCAGTGACGCCAGCAGCATCGCCAGCATGTCCGCCGCCAGATCTGCCTTGCCGGCGGCCAGGCGCAATCCTTCCTCGTGGTCGAGCACCAACAGGTCATGAGCGCCGCCATGCATATCGCTGGAGCGCTCCGGTCTGTGGTTGTTCAGCGCCAGGCCGCTCCACTTCAGCACCACCTGCGCCAATTGCCGTTCGCTGATCGGTTTGGTCAGGTAGTCGTCCATGCCGCTTTGCAGCAGTGCGCGTTTTTCGTTGGCCATGGCGTGGGCGGTGAGGGCCACGATCGGCAGCGGCGTGCAATGCCGTTCGCTTTCCCACTGGCGGATCGCCTCGGTGCTCTGGCGGCCGTCCATGCCGGGCATCTGCACGTCCATCAACACCAGATCGAATGCCTCGTTCTGCACCGCCTTGACGGCGGCATAACCGCTTTCCACCGCGAGCACCTTGGCGCCCATGTCTTCGAGCAGGGTCTGCACCAGCATCAGGTTGGCCGGATTGTCGTCGACGCACAGCACCTTCGGCGCACGGCTGGAAACCGGCTCACTCGGCTCGCTGCGCATCGGGCGCGGGTTGACCAGGTCAGACAGGGAACGTCGCAGCTTGCGGGTGCAGGCCGGTTTCGCCTGGAGCTGGCTGTGGGGGTTGGGCACGGAAAGATGGAACAGCGTCTGTTCTGTGGTCGGGCACAGCACCAACACTTTGCAGCCAAGATGTTCGAGGTCCCAGATGTGCTGGTTGAGGCGTTCCGGAGGCATGTCTTTGCTGGTGATGCCAAGCACGGCGAGGTCGATTGCCTGGTCAGTCTGGTGGGCGGCGGTGACGCCATTGGTCAGGCTTTCCAGAGTATTGAACGGCGTGGTGTCGAGGCCGCAGTCTTGCAGTTGATGCTGCAACGCCTGCCGGGCCAGTTCGTGGTTTTCCAGCACCGCCACCCGACGCCCGAGCAAGGGCGCGGCGGGCAAGTCTTCGGCATCGTCGCGGGCTTTCGGCAGGCTCAGGCTGATCCAGAATTCCGAACCTTCCCCCGGCGTGCTGTCGACGCCGATCTCGCCACCCATCTGTTCGATCAGGCGCTTGGAAATCACCAGGCCCAGGCCAGTGCCGCCGGGTTGCCGCGACAGCGAGTTGTCGGCCTGGCTGAAGGCCTGGAACAGCGCCCGCACGTCCTGGTTCGAGAGGCCGATACCGGTGTCCTGAATGCTGATGCGCAATTGCACAGTGTCTTCGTGTTCTTCTTCGAGCATGGCTCGGGCGGCGATGGTGCCTTCGCGGGTGAACTTGATCGCGTTGCTCACCAGGTTCGTCAGGATCTGCTTGAGTCGCAGCGGGTCGCCCACCAGTGACAACGGCGTGTCCCGATACACCAGGCTCACCAGTTCCAGCTGCTTGGCATGGGCGGCCGGGGCGAGGATGGTCAGGGTGTCCTGCAGCAGGTCGCGCAGGTTGAACGGAATGTGGTCGAGCACCAGTTTGCCCGCCTCGATTTTCGAGAAGTCGAGAATCTCGTTGATGATGCCCAGCAGGCTGTCGGCGGATTTTTCGATAGTGCCCAGGTAGTCGAGCTGGCGCGGGGTGAGCTCGCTTTTTTGCAACAGGTGGGTGAAACCGAGAATGCCATTGAGCGGCGTGCGGATTTCATGGCTCATGTTGGCCAGGAATTCGGACTTGATCCGGCTGGCTTCCAGGGCCTCCTTGCGCGCCAGGTCCAGCTCGATGTTCTGGATCTCGATGGTTTCCAGATTCTGGCGCACGTCTTCGGTGGCCTGGTCGATGCTGTGCTGCAATTCTTCCTGCGCGTTTTGCAGGGTGCCGGCCATGCGGTTGATGCCGGAAGCCAGCTCATCCAGTTCCTGGCTGCCGAGGGGCGGCAAGCGGGTTTCCAGATGGCCGTCCTTGAGTTGAGCCACGGCCTGTTTGATCTGGCTCAACGGCCGATTGATCGTGCGGCCCATGCGCAAGGCCAGCAGTGCCGCACCGATCAGTCCCGCACTGATCAACATCAGGCTGGCGAACAGGCTGCGGTAACCACGCAACAGCATGCTGTTATGGGACAGTTCAAGTTCGACCCAGCCCAGCAGGAGGTCGGCTTCTTCGGGAATCACGTCCCCGGCCAGGTTGCGGTGTTTGCCGAATACCGGTAGCAGATAGCGGGTCGCATCGCTGCCGCTGCGGCGCAGCATTTGCGCGCCGCCGCCGGAGGGCGTCTGATTGAGCATGGTCGGGCCGGCGTGGGCCAGCAGCGTGCGGTCGGGAGCCAGGAAGGTCACGGCTCGTACGTCGGTTTGTTCCAGGGCCTGGGTGGCGATGCGTTCCAGCAGTTCGTTGTCCTGATGGCCCATGGCTGGCGCTGCCAGCGGAGCCAACTGCTCGGCGATCATTTCGCCGCGCTGCATGAGTTGGGTTTGCAGGTCAGCCTGTTGCATCCAGGTAAAATAACCTCCCAGCACCAACGCCATCAGACTGGTTGGCAACAGGGTCAGCAACAGCACGCGGCCTTTGATTCCCAGTTTCTTGAGCACGCATCTCTCCTGCATCCCGCTATTTATCGACCGGCACATGCATCCGCCATGCGCCACTTGCGCAGTGTAGCGATTTGCTCGCGGGCAATCCTGGTAAAAATGGTGCGGCCATTCGTCGGCCCGGGCGACTCATTGGCGATACGGACAAACCGTAGGTTGCCCCTGGCGAGGCAATCTTGAATAATCGGCTCAACTGAGAATTATTTGCAGATAGTCATGACTCCCATCACTGCCGGCTTCCCCCGAATCCTGTCCATCGAAGACGACCTCGTGCTCGGAGCCTACGTTCATGAGCATCTGGACCGCAGCGGCTTCCAGGTGACCTGGTGCCAGAACGGCCAGGAAGGCCTGGACATTGCCCGCCGGCAGCCTTTCGACGTGGTGCTGATGGATATTCTGCTGCCGGGCATGGATGGCCTGGCGGTATTGACCCAATTGCGCCAGAGCCATTCCACCCCGGTGTTGCTGATGTCGGCCCTCGGTGCCGAGGCCGATCGCATCAGCGGCTTTCGCCTGGGGGCCGATGATTACCTGCCAAAGCCCTTCAGTATGGTGGAGTTGCGGGTGCGCATCGAAGCCATTCTGCGGCGGGTGGCACTCGACCGCCGACCCGCGCCCACCGTCTTGGCCCCGTCGATGGACAGCCTGCGTTTCGACGATGAAAGCTTCGAGGTCTTTTACGGCGAACAGGCTGCCGGCCTGACCCGCAGCGAGTATCGGTTGCTGGAGATGCTGCACCGCAGCGCCGACGAAGTATTGAGCAAAGCCTTCCTTTATCAACAGGTGCTGCAGCGCGGCTATGCGGCCCATGACCGCAGCCTGGACATGCACGTCAGCCAGGTCCGCCGCAAGCTCAAGGCCATTGGCTATACCGAGCGCGAACTGCGTACGGTATGGGGCAAGGGTTACATCCTGAGCGCCGCCGATGAAATGTAACTTGCCGGGCAGGCATTCGCTGTTCTGGAAACTGGCCTGTCTGTTGGTAGCGTTCTGCTTGTTGATGATCTGGCTGAGTTGGTCCTGGGGCCGCTACATGGAGGAACGCAACCAGTTCCTCTCGGATGAGGCCCGAGGCACCCTGACGCGCTATGCCGCCGAGGCCGAGCAAGCATGGCAACAGCACCAGAGCGCCGGCGTCGATAACTGGCTGCAAGGCATGTATCAGCGGGAAGAAGGCTGGGTCGGTGTCATCGGCGCTGATTTGCAGTCCCTAAGCAACCAGGCGCTGACGGACAAGGAAGTCGAACGCCTGACTTTTTTGCGCGGCCTCGATTGGCCCATCCACAGGAAAGGCCGGCCGTGGATGCGCATACCGTTTCCCGGTGACCCTTCCGCCGGCAGCCTGGTGATCGAACTGCCCAAGCGCTTCTTGCCGGGGCATTACCGGCTGTTCTGGCGGGTGATCACCAACGGCGTGATTCCGGGGTTGTTCACCTTGCTGTTGTGCGTCGGGTTGTATCGCTTGTTGGTGGTGCCGCTCAATCACTTGCGCGCGCAGGCCAATGCCTGGCGTGCCGATCAACTGAACGTACGGCTGTCGACCCGGACCACCAATCGTACGGATGAACTGGGTGAGTTGGGCAGGGCGTTCGATCACATGTCTGAACGCCTGCAAAGCACCGTGGCCTTGCAGCAGCAATTGCTGCGCGACTTGTCCCACGAATTGCGCACGCCTTTGAGTCGCCTGCGGGTGGCCAGTGAAAGCGAACAGGGGCTGGAACCATTGCGCGAACGCATCGGCCGTGAGGTCGATGGCATGCAGCGTCTGGTGGAGGACACACTGCAACTGGCGTGGCTGGACACCGAGCGCACCCGCTTGCCCGACGAAGCGATCCAGATCCAGGCGCTGTGGGAGATGCTCACGGAGAATGCCTGCTATGAAAGTGGCTGGCCCGATACGCAGTTGCAATGCACCGTAGATTCATCCTGCTGGGTCCGCGGTCATCTCAACACCCTGGCCCAGGCATTGGAAAACATTCTGCGCAATGCCATTCGTCATTCGCCGAAGGGGGGTGTCGTGAGTCTCGGCGGACGGCGTGATGGCGACTTCTGGCACCTTTGGCTGGAGGATCAGGGCGGTGGGGTGGCGGAGGCCGATCTTGAGCGGATCTTCCTGCCGTTCACCCGACTCGACGGTTCGCGGCCGGGGGATGGTGGATTTGGGCTGGGTTTGAGCATCGCCCGGAACGCGGTGCAGCGTCAGGGCGGACAGCTTTGGGCGCAGAACACCGGGACCGGGTTGCGCCTTAATATGCGCTTGTTGGCGGATGTTGATAGCGCCAGTGCCGACGCCTTCGCGAGCAAGCCCGCTCCCACATTGGCCGTGTTTCAGCCGCAAAACGTATGATCACCCGGTACCCTGTGGGAGCGGGCTTGCCCGCGAAGAGGCCCTTCCACACACCGATAAAACCGGGCTTATTCCCATAAACCATAAGCACCATACTTTGCGTGATATGGCCTCGGTCGGTTTGCCGGTATGATAGTCGCCCCCGCAGTCTGGATTGCGAATACGCCATGACCTTGCAGTACCCAACCATCGCCGATTGCGTCGGCAACACTCCGCTGGTCCGTTTGCAGCGCCTGCCCGGCGCCACCAGCAATACCCTTTTGCTCAAGCTCGAAGGGAACAACCCGGCGGGTTCGGTCAAGGACCGTCCGGCGCTGTCGATGATCACCCGCGCCGAACTGCGCGGGCAGATCCACGCTGGCGATACGCTGATCGAAGCGACCTCGGGCAACACCGGGATCGCCCTGGCCATGGCCGCTGCGATCAAGGGTTACAAGATGATCCTGATCATGCCGGACAACTCCAGCGCCGAGCGCAAGGCGGCCATGACTGCTTACGGCGCCGAGCTGATTCTGGTCAGCCAGGAGCAGGGCATGGAAGGTGCCCGTGACCTCGCGCAGAAGATGGAAGCCGAAGGTCGCGGCAAGGTACTGGATCAGTTCGCCAACGTTGACAACCCCGAGGCGCACTACACCACCACTGGTCCGGAAATCTGGCGCCAGACCCAGGGCACCATCACCCATTTCGTCAGCTCCATGGGCACCACCGGCACCATCATGGGCGTGTCGCGCTACCTGAAAGAGCAGAACGACAACGTGCAGATCATCGGCCTGCAACCGATGGAAGGCTCGGCGATCCCGGGCATCCGCCGCTGGCCGCAGGAATACCTGCCGAAGATTTATCAAGCTGATCGCGTCGACCGGATCGTCGACATGGCCCAAAGCGAAGCCGAAGACGTAACCCGTCGTCTGGCCCGCGAAGAAGGCATCTTCTGTGGCGTGTCCTCGGGCGGTGCCGTGGCGGCAATGCTGCGCCTGTCCAAAGAAGTTGAAAACGCGGTGATCGTCGCGATCATCTGTGACCGTGGCGACCGTTACCTGTCGACCGGCATTTTCGACGCGCCCAACTGATGGCCAAACATGAAAGAGGCCTGCGCTTCCAGCCCACCGGCGGCAGCAAGGCCCCGCAAATCCCGACCGGCAAAAAGCAGCGCCTGAACATCGAGCGCCTGGCCAATGACGGTCGCGGCATCGCGTTTTTCGAAGGCCGCACCTGGTTCGTCATCGGCGCATTGGCCGGTGAAGAGATCGAGGCACGGGTGCTCGGTGCCCACGGCAAAGTGGTCGAGGCGCGCACCGAACGGGTGTTCAAGGCCAGCGAGTTGCGTCGCCCGGCACTGTGCGCCCATGCCGGTCGTTGCGGTGGTTGCAGCGTGCAGCATTTGCCTCACAACGAACAACTTGCCCTGAAACAGCGCATGCTCGCCGAGCAATTGTCTAAAGTCGCCGGTGTCGAGCCCGAGGAATGGGCCGCGCCATTGAGTGGTCCGGAGTTCGGCTACCGTCGTCGCGCCCGCGTCGCGGTGCGCTGGGACATGAAGGCGAAAAAACTCGAAGTCGGATTCCGCGCCGCCGGCAGCCAGGACATCGTGGGCATCGATGAATGCCCGGTTCTGGTACAGCCCTTGCAGCCGATTATGGCCCGCTTGCCGGAGATGCTGCGGCGCTTGAGCAAACCTCAGGCACTCGGGCATGTGGAGTTGTTCAGCGGCTCGACGTTGGCGGTTTTGCTGCGGCACATGGCGCCGTTGTCCGACGCCGACCTGACAGTTCTCAAGGATTTCTGCGCGTTCCACGAAGCCCAGTTGTGGCTGCATGGCGACGGCGAACCGCAACCGGTCGAAGCGGGTCAGTCATTGGGCTATCGTCTTGAACAGTGGGATCTGGAACTGGCTTACCGGCCAGGAGATTTCATCCAGGTCAACGCCGGGGTCAACGAAGCGATGGTCGCCCAGGCACTGGACTGGTTGAAGCCGACAGCCGATGAGCGCGTACTCGATCTGTTCTGCGGCCTGGGCAACTTTGCCTTGCCACTGGCCAAGGCTGCTCGCGAAGTGGTGGCGGTGGAAGGTGTGCAGGTGATGGTCGATCGTGCAGCGGCGAATGCGGCTAGCAATAATCTGCATAACGCGAAGTTTTTTCAGGCCGATTTATCCCAGCCTTTGACGGACGCCAAATGGGCCGCCGAAGGCTTTTGTGCGGTACTCTTGGACCCACCGCGTGACGGTGCTTTCGAGGTTGTGCGCAAGCTCAAGACCCTGGGCGCCGAGCGATTGGTGTATGTGTCGTGCAATCCGGCAACCCTGGCGCGCGACACGGTCGAGTTGATCAAGCAGGGCTACCGGTTAAAACGTGCCGGGATTCTCGATATGTTTCCTCAAACGGCACATGTCGAGGCCATGGCGTTATTTGAAGCGAGCTAGGATGCTCGTCTGGTCCGACTGGCCCGCCCGTGCAGCCGCGCACCGAGCCCGACGTGGGCACACAGGCAACGAAGGTCAGCGATTTGACGCATTGAATCTGCGTCGTAGGGAAGGTAAGCAAGATGGTACAGGTGAGAGCACACCAGCCGATCAACACCGACGGCAGTATCAATCTCGAGGCTTGGCTCGATCACGCGGTAAGTGTCGATCTGGCACTGGATCGCGAAGCCTTGAAGGAAGCCTGCGAGTACGCTCGCGAGGCTGAGCAGCAAGCCAATGCGGCACAGAATCTATGGTCGGAAGGCAACTCGACTTTCCGTACCGGCCTTGAGATCGCCGAGATTCTCGCCGATCTCAAACTCGATCAGGATTCACTGGTCGCCGCGATCCTGTATCGAGGCGTACGCGAAGGCCAGATCAAGTTGCCGGCCGTCAGCCAGCGCTTCGGTCCGGTGGTGGCCAAACTCATCGACGGCGTGCAGCGCATGGCCGCGATCAGCGACAGCCTGAGCCCGCGCAAATCCCTGGTGCTGGGCACCCAGGGCCAGGTGGAAAACCTGCGCAAGATGCTGGTGGCCATGGTTGACGACGTTCGCGTCGCCCTGATCAAACTGGCCGAACGCACCTGCGCCATCCGTGCGGTAAAAACCGCCGATGACGAAAAGCGCAACCGCGTGGCCCGTGAAGTCTTCGATATCTATGCGCCACTGGCCCATCGCCTGGGTATCGGCCACATCAAGTGGGAACTGGAAGACTTGTCTTTCCGTTACCTGGAGCCGGACCAGTACAAGCAGATCGCCAAGTTGCTCCATGAGCGGCGACTGGATCGCGAGCGCTTCATCAGCGACGTGATGAGCCAGCTGAAAAACGAATTGCACGCCACCGGCGTCGATGCCGACATCAGCGGCCGGGCCAAGCACATCTATTCGATCTGGCGCAAAATGCAGCGCAAGGGCCTGGAGTTCAGCCAGATCTACGACGTGCGTGCCGTGCGCGTGCTGGTGCCGGAGATGCGCGATTGCTACACCGCGCTCGGCATCGTCCACACCCTGTGGCGGCACATCCCGAAAGAGTTCGACGACTACATCGCCAACCCGAAGGAAAACGGCTATCGCTCGCTGCACACCGCGGTGATCGGGCCCGAGGGCAAGGTGCTGGAAGTGCAGATCCGCACCCACGCGATGCACGAAGAAGCCGAGCTCGGCGTGTGCGCGCACTGGCGCTACAAGGGCACCGACGTCAAGTCCGGTTCCAATCACTACGAAGAGAAAATCTCCTGGCTGCGTCAAGTGCTCGAATGGCACGAAGAACTGGGCGACATCGGTGGCCTGGCGGAACAGTTGCGGGTCGATATCGAGCCTGACCGCGTCTACATCTTTACCCCGGACGGCCACGCCATCGACTTGCCGAAGGGTGCGACGCCGCTGGACTTCGCCTACCGCGTACACACCGAAATCGGTCATAACTGCCGTGGCGCCAAGATCAACGGGCGCATCGTACCGCTCAACTACAGCCTGCAAACCGGTGAACAGGTCGAGATCATCACCAGCAAGCACGGCACCCCGAGCCGTGACTGGCTGAACCCGAACCTGGGTTACGTCACCACGTCGCGGGCGCGAGCGAAGATCGTTCACTGGTTCAAGTTGCAGGCTCGTGACCAGAACGTCGCGGCCGGTAAAACGCTGCTTGAGCGCGAGCTCAATCGCCTCGGTCTGCCGGCGGTGGATTTCGACAAGCTGGCCGACAAGGCCAACATGAAAACCGCCGAAGACCTGTTCGCCGCCCTCGGCGCCGGGGATTTGCGCCTGGCGCAACTGGTCAACCTGGCGCAGCAACTGGTCGAACCAGAACGCGGCAACGAACAGCTGGAACTGATTCCACGCAAGGCCACCGGCTACAAACCGGGCAAACGCGGCGATATCCAGATCCAGGGCGTCGGCAACCTGATGACCCAGATGGCCGGCTGCTGCCAACCGTTGCCGGGCGATGCAATCGTCGGTTACATCACCCAGGGCCGCGGCGTGAGCATTCACCGCCAGGACTGCGCCTCGGTGCTGCAACTGGCCGGGCGCGAACCCGAGCGAATCATCCAGGTCAGCTGGGGGCCGGTACCGGTGCTCACTTATCCGGTGGACATCGTTATCCGTGCCTACGACCGTTCCGGTCTGCTGCGTGACGTGTCGCAGGTGCTGCTCAACGAGCGGATCAACGTGCTGGCGGTCAACACCCGCTCGAACAAAGAGGACAACACCGCGCTGATGTCCCTGACCATCGAGATTCCGGGGCTGGATGCATTGGGGCGGTTGCTGGGGCGAATCTCCCAGTTGCCGAACATCATCGAAACCCGGCGTAACCGTACGCCTTGATGAACAGCGCCGATCCACTGTGGGAGCGGGCTTGCTCGCGAAAGCGGTGTGTCAGTCGACAACGGTGTTGCCTGATACTCCCTCTTCGCGAGCAAGCCCGCTCCCACAGGGTCCAGTAGAGTTTGATAAATGTATTCACTTGAAGACCTGTTGCACCTGATGAACCGCCTGCGCGACCCGCAGTACGGTTGCCCATGGGACATCAAGCAAACTTACTCCACCATCGTCCCGCATACCCTTGAAGAAGCCTACGAAGTCGCTGATGCCATCGAGCGCGGCGACTTCGATCAACTGCAGGGTGAGTTGGGCGATCTGCTGTTCCAGGTGGTTTATTACAGCCAGTTGGCCCGGGAAGAAGGGCGCTTCGAGTTCGTCGGCGTGGTCGACAGCATCACCCGCAAGCTGATCCGCCGTCACCCTCATGTGTTCCCCACCGGTGACCTGTATGCGCCGCTGGATGTCCCGCGCCTGAGTGAAGAGCAGGTCAAGCAGCGCTGGGAAGAGATCAAGGCCGAAGAGCGCGCGGAGAAATCTTCGGCACCCGAGCAGTTGTCGTTGCTCGATGATGTTCCGGCCGCACTGCCGGCGTTGTCCCGTTCGGCAAAATTGCAGAAGCGCGCGGGGCAGGTCGGGTTCGACTGGCCGGACGCTTTGCCGGTGCTCGATAAAGTGCGTGAAGAGCTCGACGAAGTCCTCGAAGCCATGTCGGAAAACGATCCCGAGGCCGTGGCCGACGAGATCGGCGACCTGCTGTTTTCCGTGGTCAATCTGGCGCGGCATCTCAAGGTCGATCCGGAAACCGCATTGCGTGGCGCCAACGGCAAGTTTGAAAGACGCTTTCGTTTTATCGAACAGGCATTGCGCGACACCCGTCGTCCCATGGAAGATTGCACCCTCGAAGAGTTGGACGCCTTGTGGGGCGAAGCCAAACGTCAGGAAAAGAATTTGCCCAGCTGCGGTTGAGCAGTGGCCTAAGTGAGTAATAAGCACCATGAGCATTTCCCTTCGCGACCAGTTGCTCAAAGCAGGGCTGGTCAACCAGAAGCAGGCCAAGCAGGTCAGCAAAGACAAGCAGAAACAACAACGCCTGGCCCACAAAGGCCAGATCGAGCTGGATGACTCCCAGCAGCGCGCGGCGCAGGAAGCCATGGCCGAGAAGGTCAAGCGCGACCAGGAACTCAACCGCCAGCAGCAGGAGAAAGCCGAGGCCAAGGCTCGTGCCGCGCAGGTCAAGCAATTGATCGAAGTCTCGCGCCTGCCGAAACTGACGACCGAGGATTACTACAACTTCGTCGACGACAAGAAGGTCAAGCGCATCAGCGTCAACACCCTGATGCGCAACAAGCTCAGCAGCGGTTCGCTGGCCATCGTGCATCACGCTGGCGGCTACGAAGTGATTCCGCGCGAGGCGGCATTGAAGATTCAGGAGCGCGACCCACAACGCATCGTGCAGCTGAATGTGCAGACCGAAGAAGTCAGTGTCGAGGACGATCCGTACGCGGCCTACAAGATTCCTGATGATCTGATGTGGTAAACCACTGAAGGCTGCAACAACGACAAACCCCGCTCATGGCGGGGTTTGTCGTTTTCAATGCTGTTAATGCTTACAGGGACGGTTCAGGCGGAGCGTCGTTCTCGTTGCTGCTCGAGTGTTTCCAGTTCGGCCTTGTAGTTTTGCGCGTCAGTCTCGGAATGGAACATCCCGACCAGCAGGTCTTGTTGATGCACGTCCCAGATCCGGATACCGGCGGCTACACCCTCGTGGGATTTATGTGAATCGTCGCGTTCAGTTACTTTTACAGTCATCTGCTAGCTCCAATCTCTGTTATCTGCAGCAAGGCATGTGCAGGCCTCTTTTATAGGGTTTGGTAGCTTGCTAAGTAAATGACTGAGTTCGGTAAGGGTTTTTTGCAAAAGCGGAAACAGTCCTGCAGCCCGCTAAACGCGCGACATTCAGTCGCAGGGCTTTTGGTTTCATGACAAAAGCTTCATGTTGGAAGCGCCGAAAATCCAGTGTCGAGCACTGGAACTGTGGGAGCGAGCTTGCTCGCGATGGCGGTGGATCAGACGGCAATGATGTTAATTGACACTCCCTCATCGCGAGCAAGCTCGCTCCCACAGGTCTTGCATCTGTTCTGGGTTTTTCTCAAGGCAAAAAAAAACGCCCCGAACCAGTCGGGGCGTTTTCATGTGCGGCTTGGCAGCGGGAAATTACTTTCCTTCCCAGCGCTTCAGTACCAGCGTGGCATTGGTGCCACCGAAACCGAAGCTGTTGCTCATCACGGTGTTGATGGTGGCGTTTTCGCGGGTCTTGGTCAGTACCGGCAGATCGGCCACTTCAGGGTCCAGCTCGTCGATGTTGGCGGAGCCGGCAATGAAGTTGCCTTCCATCATCAGCAGGCAGTAGATCGCTTCGTGAACACCGGCGGCGCCCAGGGAGTGACCGGACAGGCTCTTGGTGGAGCTGATGGCCGGAGCCTTGTCGCCGAACACTTCACGCACACCTTTCATTTCCGCGACGTCGCCGACCGGAGTCGAGGTGCCGTGGGTATTCAGGTAGTCGATCGGGGTATCGACGGTGGACAGTGCCTGCTGCATGCAGCGGATCGCGCCTTCGCCGCTCGGGGCAACCATGTCGTAGCCGTCGGAGGTCGCGCCGTAGCCGACGATTTCCGCGTAGATCTTCGCGCCGCGGGCCAGAGCGTGTTCCAGCTCTTCGACCACGACCATGCCGCCACCGCCAGCAATGACGAAACCGTCACGCTTGGCGTCGTAGGCACGGGAAGCTTTTTCCGGGGTTTCGTTGTACTGGGTGGACAGGGCGCCCATGGCGTCGAACAGGAACGATTGGCTCCAGTGTTCTTCTTCACCGCCGCCGGCGAAAACGATGTCCTGCTTGCCCAGCTGGATCTGTTCCATGGCGTTACCGATGCAGTGAGCACTGGTGGCGCAAGCGGAGGAGATCGAGTAGTTCACACCCTTGATCTTGAACGGCGTGGCCAGGCAGGCGGAAACGGTGCTGCCCATGGTCCGCGTGACGCGGTACGGGCCGACGCGCTTGACGCCTTTCTCGCGCAGGATGTCCAGTGCTTCCATCTGGTTCAGGGTCGACGCGCCACCGGAGCCGGCGATCAGGCCGGTACGCACGTTGGAAACCTGCTCTTCGGTCAGGCCGGAGTCGGTGATGGCGTCTTTCATGGCCAGGTAGGCATAAGCTGCCGCGTGGCCGACGAAGCGATAAATCTTGCGATCGATCAGTTCTTCAAGGTTGAGGTCAATGGAGCCGGAAACCTGGCTACGCAGACCCATTTCGGCATATTCCGGGTTGAACCGGATGCCAGGGCGGCTTGCACGCAGGTTAGCGGAGACGGTCTCTTTGTCATTGCCCAGGCAAGAAACGATGCCCAGACCAGTGATAACGACGCGGCGCATGCGGATAACCCTTAGAAGTTGTCAGTGGAGGTGAACACGCCGACCCGGAGGCCTTCGGCGGTGTAGATTTCGCGGCCGTCGACAGTGACCGAACCGTCGGCGATGGCCAGGTTCAGCTTGCCCTTGAGGACGCGTTTGATATGGATGTTATAGGTGACTTTCTTGGCGGTCGGCAGGACCTGGCCGAAGAATTTCACTTCGCCCGAACCCAGCGCACGGCCACGGCCCGGCAGGCCTTGCCAGCCCAGGAAGAAACCGACCAATTGCCACATGGCGTCGAGGCCCAGGCAGCCCGGCATTACCGGATCGCCTTCGAAGTGGCAGGCGAAGAACCACAGGTCCGGAGTGATATCCAGCTCGGCGACCAATTCACCCTTGCCGTACTTGCCACCTTCTTCGCTGATCAGGGTGATGCGGTCAACCATCAGCATGTTCGGGGCGGGCAGTTGCGCGTTACCAGGGCCGAACAGCTCACCGCGACTGCAGCGCAGCAGATCTTCCCGGGTAAAGGCGTTTTGTTTGGTCATGCGAGCTCCTCAATAGTCCCATGCGGCAGGTGGGGCAAATCTTCCCGGCCGATCGAAGCGTTCATGCCTCGAACCGGCAGCCTACTCATAGACTATTGCGTTGTGGTGAAAGTCACAGCACCAAGGACATGAATGTACACTTGTGCACTGAAATTATTATTCAAGCCCCTTTTCGGGCCTGTTCGGGTGCTTAAGACTGCCGCACTTTCGCCTTTCACGCCAGTCACAGATGCTCGAAAGGCCTGTACTACTGCACCCAGCGCTGCAGAATTTGCTGCAGATCAGTCCGTTTGAAGGGCTTGGCCAGGTAATCGTTCATCCCCGCCGACAAACAGGCTTCGCGATCGCCCTGCAAGGCGTTGGCGGTCAGGGCGATGATCGGCAGGTCGGAGCACCCGGGCAGTTGGCGGATCTGCCGGGTGGCTTCATAGCCATCGATGATCGGCAAGCGGCAATCCATCAGGATCGCTTCGAAAATCAGGCTCTCGGCGCTGCGTATCGCCTGAGCGCCGTCGGTGGCAACACTGACCTTGAAGCCCAGACTGCGCAACATGGCTTCGATGACCGTCTGGTTGACCGGGTTGTCTTCGACCAGCAGCACATTGCGCCCTTCGCCGCTGCTGTTGCCGGTTTGCGCGCGCGGGGTCAACAGCGGCTGCGTCTGCTGATGCAGTGCCAGCGGAATTTCCAGGGTGAACACCGAACCGCGGCCTTCCTCACTCTGCGCGCGCAAGGTGCCGCCCATGCGCTCGGCGAGGGTGCGGGCAATTGGCAGGCCCAGCCCGGTGCCGCCGTAACGCCTTGAAATGGAGCTGTCGGCCTGCTGGAAGGCGTTGAACATCAGTTCCAGACTTTGCGCCGGAATGCCGATACCGCTGTCGCGCACGGTGCAGGTGAACCACAGCAACTCGTGGTCCAGCGACTGCCACTGCGCCTCGAGGGTGATGCGGCCCTGCTCGGTGAACTTCAGTGCATTGCCGATCAGGTTGACCAGTATCTGCCGGATACGCGTCGGGTCGCCCTTGACCTGCAAGCCGCGCATGTCGTCGGGGATCTTCAGTTTCAAGTCCAGGCCGCGTTGCGCGGCACTGTGCTGGAACGACTGGGCGCAACTGCCGATCAGGTCGGCGAGGTTGAATGGAATGTGTTCCAGTTCCAGCTCCGAACGTTCGATCCGCGAGAAGTCCAGGATGTCGTTGATGACCTTGAGCAAGTGCTCGGTGGATTCCGAGGCCAGCGCCGCGTATTCCAGCTGTTCCTCGGTCATGTCGGTGGTTTCCAGCAACTGCAGCATGCCCAGTACGCCGTTCATCGGCGTGCGCAGTTCATGGCTCATCATGGCGAGGAAGTCGGATTTGGCGTTGTTGGCCTTTTCTGCTTCTTCGCGGGTCTGGATCAGCTGCGCCATGGCCTGATGCTGTTCGCGGCTGGCCTGTTCGAGACCGCTGGCGAGGTTGTTGATGTGTTGCGACAGCGCCCCCAGTTCGGTGTCATCGACAATCGGCAGCGGTGTTTTGTAGTCGCCGTCCTGAATCGCCTTGACCGCATTGCCGATATCACGGATCGGTTGCGACAGGCTGCCCGCCAGACGCCGGGCCACGAGGAAGGTAAACAGCAGGGCAAACAGCGCCAGAATGGCGGCCTTGAGCACGATTTCCTGCTGGCGCTGGCTGAAGGCATCATTGGACAGCCCGACGATCACCCGCCCGAGATAGTCTTCGGTGGGGGCTGCGTTGGCGCTTTTGCTGCTCTGGAAAAAATCATTCTGCAAAGCGATGCGCTGTAGCCGTATCGGTGCCTGGAACACTTCGACCTGTTGTGCTCGATTGTGAGGTTCGCTTGGTTGCTCGACGTACACCAGAACCCGGTTGGCGCTGTCCTGGATTTCCAGAAAGCGCACATTGGGCGTGGCCAGTGTCGCCTTGAGCAAGGTTTCGAGCACTTCGCTGTTGCCCGAAATCACTCCGTATTCGGTAGCGGGGGCCAGTTGATTGGCGATCAACTGGCCGGTGTGGGTGATTTCCTGACGCAGATCCTGGATGCGCACGAACGTGAAGAAGCTGATCAACAACAAGGTCAGCAGCAAAGCAGGGCCGAGGCTGATGAGTTGGGTACGGGTGTTGATGTCCCAGCGACGGCGAAAGTTCATGGACGGCGTTCTCCTTCAGCCAGCAGTGTGGCGACAGACGCTTCGTTTATCTGCTCGAGGCCCAATGAGCGCGCTACCTGCGGGTTGCTCGCAACTTTGAATCGATGGGGGTAATGCGTGCGCGGCCAGGTGGCCGGTGGCCGGTCGAGCAATTCGTCGACGACCGCCAGCCAATCACTCTGATCGCTGTAGGTGCTGGCCAGGCTCCCGGCCTTGACGAAACCCGCGTTGGGGCCGATCAGCGCCATTTGCCGTGAGTAGCTGCTCAGCAGCAGATTCTTGGCGGTTTGCGGGTTGTACAGCTCGGCATCATCCAGGCCCAGCAACACGTCGCTGTTTTTCAACAAGGCCTGTAACGGACGGCTGTCGTGAATGTCGTCCCAACGCTGGGTGACCACCTCAAGACGCAAGGGGAGGGCGGCCTGACGCAGCTCATTCAAGAGGAATTCGCTGTGGTTGTCGTAGAGCACGCCGATGCGTTGGGCTTGAGGCAACAGGGCGCGGGTCAAGCGCAACTGGCGGTCCAGCGGTGGATCGCTCCATAGCAGGCAAAGGCGCGCAGGCAACGTGTTGTTCAAGCGTTGCCGGGCTTGCAGGCGGCTGATGCGCAGTACCAGTGTCGCCGGGCCCTGGGCGTCCTGCAGGCGCCAGTCGAGGCTGGGCAGGTCGAGCAGTATCAAGCGGATGTTTTCCGGCAGCTTATCCGGTATCGGCAAGCTGGCCAGTGCCTGGAATCGTACATTATCGCCCGGTCGCAACTCGCTCAGGGCCTGGGTAAACGCCCGCACACCGGGGGTGTCTTCGGCCCCTGTGAGCAAAATGTCGGCGGCGTTACTCGCCAGGCTGTTCAGCATGCCGCATAACGACAGGCAAAGTGCGGCCAGCAGCCGGCCCAGGGTCGGCATTCTGCTGGCCGGACGATGCGGCATCTTAAAGCTCCAGCTCCGCACTGAAATACATCACGTGGCGCTGGTCATAATTGTTATCGATGAAGGTGGTCGGCTGATTGTCCAGCCGTTGCTGGAGCACTCCGGCCAGTTCCAGGCTGGCCTTGCCCAGGCCGATACGCTTGGCGATGCGCGCATCGACCCGTTCGAAGCGGTAGCCGTTGAGGGCGTCATCCCCATAGTAGAAAAGCGCACTGTTCCAGCCCCGGCCCCAATCGCGCATCCACCCGGCGGAACCGCTATTGCGTGCAGTCTGTTTGGCATCCAGCGGGTTGCTGGCGTCGGCATCGACGTAGGCATAGGTCAGTCGCAGGCGATCGAGGCTGCCGACACGCCAGTCGAGCTGGGTTTCGCCCCCCGAAAAACGCGCCTTGTTGGCGTTGCTGGCGATGTACTGATTGTTGCGCAGCGGTTCACTGATCATGCCGGTGATTTCGTCGTGGAACAGCTTAACGTCGAGCGCCAGCCCCGGTTCGGGAAAATAGCCGTTGTAGCCGAGTTCCCGGGAGCGCATGTGCTCTTGATCGAGGTTGCCGGGGCCACGGGTCTTGACGAAATAACGGGCACTGGACTGGCCAAAGGCACCGGGCTTGAGGTTGGTGACTTGATAACTCCAGTTGACGTTGTTCTCGAACATGTCCGGCGAGCGGATGGCCTCGGAGTACACCGCACGCAAGCCGTGGCGCGGGTTGATCAGGTAGTTGACCGCCACGCGGGGTGTCAGCGAGCTGCCGATCAACCGGGTATCTTCGAACATGGCGCCACCTTGCAGCAGCCAGTGTTCGGTGGCACGCCACTCGAACTGGCCGAACGCCCGCCAGATCGTGTCATCGAGAGTGCCATTGAAATAGGTTTCGGAATCCGCCCGGTCGTAACGATAGTTTATCCCGCTGACCAGCCGCAGGTTATCGGCAAGGCTCAGAGTGTCCTGCAATTCGAGGTCGTAACGCGATTCCCGGGTGCTCTGGTCGATGTCGCCGCACACGGTCTGGCTCGCGCCGTTGCGCCATTGATCGAGAACCTGGTTGGCCAACGCCTGCTCGGCGGGTGTACCGGCCGGCGCACCGGGATCGATGAAACGCGTGATGTTGCGGGCCAGGCGTTCGGTGTAGTTCGGGTTCAATTGCCAGAGTTCGGTCAGTTGCGGGCTGAACGATACTTCTGCGTCGCAGGCCCGCCAGGTTTGCTGGCGATCCCAGTGTTGGGCCGAACCCTGGATATAAAGGCTGTGATCGGGATTGATATCGAGGTTCCAGCGCAATGACCCGGCATAGTCCTTGGAGGTGACGTCGGAGTCGTCGCCCGCGCGGGTAATCCCCGGGAACACCGGACTGTAGGTATAGGGTCGTTGGTTGGTGCCGTCCTTGGCATTCAATTGCCAATCAATACTTTGCTGTGCATTGAGTGTCTGGCTGACGGCGAGGTTGAAACGGTTCAAGCGTCGGCCGTCGTGGTAGTCGGCACCGGTGCGGTCACTGTCGAAACCGTCGTCTTGCTGGCCGGACAAGGACAGGCGCAAGTCGCCATCCTCCCAGCCCACGCCCTGGCTGGCGTAAAAGTCGTTGATGCCGCGTTGGCCCTGGATGACTTTCATGCGCGTACCGTGACTGTCGGCCGGCCGCCGGGTAATGATGTTGACCACCGCCATCAGGGCATTGGCGCCGTAGCTGACGGTATTCGGCCCGCGAAAGACTTCGATGCGCTCGATGTCTTCCATGGCCACCGGAATGTCACTCCAGTCCACGGTAGCCAGGCCGGCGCGATACACCGAGCGCCCGTCGATCAGCACTTGCATGCGCCGGGCTTGAGTCGCGTTGGTGCCGTGGTAGTTCACCGCGGCCTGGTTGCCACTGATGTTGCCGACCATCATCCCCGGCACCAGGCGCAGCAGTTCGCTGATGTCGCGGGCGCCACTGGCGTGGATCAGGGCGCTGTCGATCACGGTCATGCTGCCCGGAACGGCAGCCGGCGACTGCTTCAGGCGCGTGGCCGTGAGCACTTGCGGCAGCGGTTCGCTGTCCAGGAACAAATCGTCGGCCAGTAATGGCGGGCTGAAAATCAGCGCCAGTACCAAAGGCGAACGCGGTGAAGGATAACCCGGAGACACAACACGTTCCTGTCAGTGATTGAAGGCGCGCATGTTAACCGAGCCGAATGACTTTTCCATTCACGATGCCCGCATTTTCCTCGGATTTGTTGGTCTTCTTCCCGCGGGAGCCAGTATTTGACGTCGGGGCTGGCCGCCAAGGGGCCGCCCCGTATAATGCCGACATCGCCACTGGTATGGATTAACGGATTGCATATGACTGAACAGCGCCCAATTGCGGTCCTGGGAGGCGGAAGTTTTGGGACCGCCGTGGCCAATCTGCTGGCCGAGAACGGGCATCAGGTCCTTCAGTGGATGCGCGACCCCGAACAGGCCGAGGCCATTCGGGTCAATCGCGAGAACCCGCGTTACCTCAAAGGCATCAAGATCCTGCCCGGCGTGACGCCGGTCACCGACCTGCAAGCCACCCTGGATGCCTGTGACCTGTGTTTCGTCGCATTGCCCTCCAGCGCGCTGCGCTCGGTGCTGGTGCCGCACGCCGAACGGTTGACCGGCAAATTGCTGGTGAGCCTGACCAAAGGCATCGAAGCCCACACGTTCAAACTGATGAGCGAGATCCTCGAAGAGATTGCCCCGCAGGCGCGCATCGGCGTCCTGTCCGGACCCAACCTCGCCCGTGAAATCGCCGAACACGCGCTGACCGCCACGGTGGTCGCCAGTGAAGACGAAGAACTGTGCCAGCAGGTTCAGGCCGCGCTGCACGGCCGCACCTTTCGCGTGTACGCCAGCGCCGACCGTTTCGGTGTCGAGCTGGGCGGGGCATTGAAAAATGTCTACGCGATCATCGCCGGCATGGCGGTGGCGTTGGGCATGGGGGAAAACACCAAGAGCATGCTGATCACCCGGGCATTGGCGGAAATGACCCGCTTCGCGGTGAATCAGGGCGCCAACCCGATGACCTTCCTGGGACTGGCGGGCGTGGGCGATCTGATCGTGACCTGCTCGTCGCCCAAGAGCCGTAACTATCAGGTCGGCTTCGCCCTCGGCCAGGGCCTGAGCCTGGACGAGGCCGTCACACGCCTGGGCGAAGTCGCCGAAGGGGTCAACACGCTTAAAGTGCTCAAGACCAAGGCCCAGGAGGTTGGCGTGTACATGCCGCTGGTCGCCGGGCTGCATGCGATCCTGTTCGAAGGCCGTACGCTGGAACAGGTCATCGCTCTGTTAATGCGTGGCGAGCCGAAAACCGATGTCGACTTTATTTCCACCAGTGGTTTCAACTAATCACACTTGCCAGAAAAGCATGGAGTTGCGCATGAACGATCCGAAAGTAGAAGCCAAATACGAATCCATCCTGCTGCGCGTGTTGTGGATGATCGTTTTCGTGCTGGTGTGGCAAGTGGCGCAGTTCATCCTCGGCGCCGTCGTGCTGGTGCAGTTGATCTATCGTTTGTTCTATGGCGCCCCGAGCGCCAGCCTGATGAATTTCGGCGACAGCCTGAGCCAGTTTCTGGCGCAGATCGGGCGTTTCGGCAGTTTTCACAGCGACCAGAAACCCTGGCCGTTCGCCGATTGGCCGACGCCGCGTACGCCGGAAGGTGAAGCGCCGCACGTCGTGGCACCGGCACCGCATTCGGCCCGAGATGAGGAACCCAAGCTATGAAACTCTGGGTATTGCGTCATGGTGAAGCCGTTCCGCACGGTGCCCGTCCCCACGATTCGGAGCGGGAACTGACAGACCACGGTCGTGAGGAGGTGCTGCGCAGCGCCGCGCTACTGATGGGCCAACCGCTGACGGCGATCTACGCCAGTCCGTACCTGCGAGCGCAGCAGACGGCGCAACTGGTGCGCGAAGCACTGGGATTCGAACCGGAAATCCGCACCGTCGAATGGCTTACCCCGGAAACCGATCCGGACAAAGTGGCCGAGCAGCTCGTATCGGTGAGCAACGTCCTTTTGGTCAGCCACAACCCGCTGGTGGGGCATTTGTTGAGTTACCTGCAACATGGTGCCGGGCATCCGCCGGAAAAAGTCAGCACCGCCGGGTTGGCCGAACTCAAGGGTGATGAGTTACTAGTCGGCTCGATGAAGCTCGACAGCATCAAGCACCCTTAGCCAGCCCTTTCAAAGGACACAGCTTGACCTGAAGACGGCGCTGAACACTGTGGGAGCGAGCTTGCTCGCGATAGCGGTAGGTCAGTCAATAACTTTGTTGAATGTGAGTCAGTCATCGCGAGCAAGCTCGCTCCCACAGATGTAGAAAAATTTTGAATGAAATAGTCAACCAAGCACTTGCTTGGTTGACTACGCTTGCTCCAGACCAAAATCACAGGAGCGAGTCGCATGTCTGCTGCTTTTCGTTTGCCGCTGGACGTTTTCTACGAGCGTGAAGCCCGTCATCCCCGCCAGCGCTTTCTGGTCCAGCCTGTCGCAGGCGCCCAGGTCGAGACGTTGACCTGGGCGGACGTCGGTCATCAGGCCCGTTGCGCGGCTCACTGGTTACGGGCACGGGAACTGCCGCAGGGCAGCCATATCGCGCTAATCTCGAAGAACTGCGCGCACTGGATCATTGCCGACCTGGCGATCTGGATGGCCGGGCATGTGTCGGTGCCGTTGTACCCCAACCTCACCGCCGAATCGGTTTGCCAGGTGCTTGAACACTCGCAAGCGACGCTGGCGTTCATCGGCAAGCTCGACGACTGGCCCGGCATGTCCCGTGGCGTCAGCCCCGACCTGCCGACCATCAGCCTGCCGCTGCATCCTCCCGGCGACTTTGATTTCAGTTGGGACGACCTGCAACGCAGCTCGCCGATCCAGGACGATCCCAAACCCGCCGCCGATCAACTGGCGACCATCATTTACACCTCCGGCACCACCGGCCTGCCCAAGGGTGTCATGCACAGCTTCGGCACTCTGGGATTCGCCACCACCCACGGCACTTCGCTGTTCGGCCTCAACGAGTCGGACCGGTTGTTGTCCTACCTGCCGCTGTGCCACGTTGCCGAGCGGATGTTCGTCGAACTGGCGTCGATCTATACCGGCCAGACGGTGTTCTTCGCCGAGAGCCTGGACACCTTTCTCACCGATCTGCAGCGTGCACGCCCCACCGCGCTGTTTGGCGTGCCGCGCATCTGGACCAAATTCCAGATGGGCGTGTACAGCAAGATCCCGGCAAAACGCCTCGACTTCCTGCTCGGCCTGCCGATCATTGGCAAGCGGGTCGGGCATAAAGTCCTGGCCGGGCTCGGGCTGGATGCATTGCGCATCGCGTTGTCTGGCGCGGCGCCCGTTCCGCAGACCTTGTTGATGTGGTACCGCAAACTGGGGCTGGATGTGCTGGAGGTCTACGGCATGACCGAGAGTTGCGGCTATTCGCACATCTGCATGCCGGGCCAGAACAAACCGGGCTGGATCGGCAAACCGTGCCCGGAAGTCGAAGTGCGGATCGCCGAGACGGGGGAGGTCATGGTGCGCAGTGGCGCGACCATGCTCGGGTATTACAAGGAACCGGAAAAAACCGCCGACACCATTACCGAGGACGGCTTCCTGCGTACCGGCGACAAGGGCGAGGAAGACGCCGAAGGCTATCTGCGCCTGACCGGGCGTCTGAAGGAAATCTTCAAGACCAGCAAAGGCAAATACGTGGCCCCGGCGCCGATTGAAAATCGCCTGGCCGTGCATTCACGCATCGAACAGGTCTGCGTAGTGGGCGATGGCTTGAGCGCACCGCTGGGCTTGTGCGTGTTGTCGGCGGTCGGCCAGCAGGATGCCGACGGGGCTGCCCGCGCCGGCTTGCATTCCAGCCTGGAAAAACTGCTGGAAGAGGTCAACGGCGCCCTCGACAAACATGAGCGACTGCGCCGCCTGGTGGTGGTGAAAGACAGTTGGGCGGTGGAAAACGGCTTTCTCACCCCGACCCTGAAAATCAAGCGCAACGTGATCGAAGCAGCTTATGGCGAGCGCTTTGAAGAATGGAGCGAGCGCAACGAAGCGGTGCTGTGGCAGGATTGATCCACGAACAAAACCAACAAGGAAACTCTGCGATGAGCCTGTGGCGCACCACTCCAAACATCGAGCAGTTGAACGCAATCCAGAAAAACACCATCGGCGAAGTGCTGGACATCCGTTTCGAAGCCTTCGACGAGGAGTCCCTGTCCGCCAGCATGGTCATCGATCACCGCACCCATCAGCCTTACGGCTTGCTGCATGGCGGTGCCTCGGTGGTACTGGCCGAAACGGTCGGGTCCATGGCCAGCTACCTGTGTATCGATGCCAGCAAGTTCTATTGCGTGGGCCTGGAAATCAACGCCAACCATTTGCGCGGCCTGCGCAGCGGGCGGGTGACGGCGGTGGCCAAGCCAATCCACATCGGCCGCACGACCCATGTCTGGGACATTCGCCTGACCAGTGATGAAGGCAAGGCCAGTTGCGTGTCGCGGCTGACCATGGCGGTGGTGCCGCTGGGGGAGAATCCGCCGGTGCGTTAGGGCTAGCTCGAAGCACGGGAGCTGAACGTTGTCATCCTGATTTCGTCGCTATTGGGCATGTCCGGGTGCCCCGTCCACTCCCTGTTCGGTGGGGTGAAGTGGTCCAGTATGAAGTTCGCATTGGCAGACCTGAACAGCGCGGCAACGCCGCGCTGCACGTGTTGTCCCAAATACGTTCGGGCTTCAGTGGGAGTTGCCATTGTTGCGGCGGTTCCCATCCGCAAATTGACGTTTTCAATCGCGCTGGTCAGCGGGTTGAAAATAAACGTCAGAGAGGCGGTCAAGGTTGCCCCGGCGGTGCGCGTAGACCAGCCATATATGACCTCCCAGAAATTTGGCATGGATAGCCGATTGGTACCTGATGCGTACGTTCCTGCGCGCGACGCATTGATAGTGACGATAGATGCCCCATCAAGACCTTCGACGACAGCACTGATGGCTACTCCGGCTAAAGGAGATAGTTCTGCTCGAATGGCGCCACCGCTAAACAGCAATGCCCCGTAGACACCTGTGCGCAGGGCCGTCGCAACACCGGACGGCGCGAGTGTGAGTCTGGGACCAAGCTCTGCGGAGACTCGTTGCCCGGTTTCCCTGGTCAGGTTTCCAGGCACACTGCTAATGACGCCGATGGCCACGACATTCAATGCACCGGGGTTGCTCATATAGGAATAGAGGGGAGCCGCTGCGCCCGCTGTTGCACCCAGCACACCACCGAGCGTCGCCCCGATCCATTGCGCGGTACGGCTGTTGCTGTAACGGGAAACGATGTTGCTTCCCGCACCCATCCCCATCGAACCGCCGGCCAATGCCCCCACCACTGAGCCTGCCACGGTCAAGGCGAGGTTGGAGCCTGGGTCCACGGTTTGACCGTCTGCGTCGTCAGGCCGTGTTGCCCATTGTGTCATTGCCTGTGTCGCAAAATACCGGACAGTTCCCCCCGCCAAGGCACTCAGCCCGTCACGCGCAAGCGTTGCGCCAGCAGCGTTAAACACTTCACCGACAGTGATCAGCCCCTGAAAGTCCACGTGTCCAATTGGATTGCCATGCACCATGGCATACAGGTTCAAGCCATCGGCAACGCCTGCCGGGTCCGGATTCAACCACCGCTGACACCACGGCACGTAATAACGAAACCCGTAGTAATACAACCCGGTGGCATCCCGTTCCTGCCCTGAATAGCGCAGTGTTTTGTAGTTGGCTTCCAGTTTGTTGCGCCCGGCCCACCAGCAGGTTCCGCCATAGGGGTAGTAACTTTCCCGGGAGATGAGCAAGGCCGCTTCGTCCAGTTCCAGGGCGCTGGAGCCCAAATGATCGGTAAAACCGTAGCGATGCTGGTTCTGGGGAATGCCGGCTGGCGGTTCAGTCTGCCAGTGCAAGATTTGCACCGTGCTGCGTCCGGCCTTGATCGTCACGACGTGGAGTGTCTCGTCGGCAGACGTGCGGACTTCCACTCCCGGCAAGTAACGGGTTTCGTGGGTGCGGGTCAATGCGCCGGTGTAGGCCTGACGGATTTTTCGCTGACGCTGGCCACTGCCGTCGTACACATAAAACTCGCAATCGTCCGGTTCATCTTCACGCACCACCTGATCGACCTGGCGCAGTTGGTTGCGCAGATCCCAAAGCAGAGTTTGCCCGGGTTGAAGCCCGGTACGGTTGCCATTGAGATCATGACCGATGGCAATTTCCTGTTCGTCGGGCAGTTCGCCATCGGGCTTTTCGGGCAGGCTGCGATTGCTGAACCGGGCGACTGCCGTGCGTTCGGTACGGCTGGCGCTGTCTGCCTGATGCTGCATGACCTTCAGGTTACCGGCTTCATCGTAGGTGTAGATACGCGTGTAATTTTCCAGTTGTCCGGGATCGGTGGCGGGCTGGAAATCCGGTAGCTGTGGTCCACCCGGCGCGTTGCGCAATTGCCGGCCACTGGCCTCGATCAGGCGGTAGAGGCTGTCGTAGCGGTAGCGATTGACTGGCTCGATGCGCTGGTTGCGGTGAAAGTGAGTCGCTTCAGCGCCGTCGGTGATGCAGGTGATATTGCCCACAGCGTCGTATTCGTAAGTCAGATCTTGCAAGGCCGGTTGCCCTGTTACATGGGCTTTGAGGTGTTCCAGTCGGCCATCGTCAGGTCGATAAGTCGCCCATGAAATAACGCCGTTTCCCGCACATTGTCGTTCTATCTGGCCGAAGGCGTTGTACTGAATGTCCCGGACCAGCGCCGTTTCCTCTGCCAGCCCGGCGAGTTTCAGACGAACCTCACGCAGTTCGGCTGCACAGGTATGAAGGAATGTCTGCCGGTTGCCCAATGCATCGGTCTGGGTGACGGGCTCACCGGCGGCGTTGCAATGAAGGCGAGTGATGGCTGGCGCGTTCTCCAGCAAGGCGTCGCGTTCAGGCACTGACTCGGGCCAGTCCACCGGCCATTGCGGATCGGCGATAAAGGTGCGGCTTTGCTGTAGCGGCGTAGCGTTCAGACTGAACTCGGTAACGAGCAGGGTGCCGGCGCTGTCGTCGTGCCGAATCAACTGGCCGCGCAGGTTATGGCTGGCATCGGCGTCGTTATCGGCATAGGTGAAACGTGCGATGCAGCGTTCCGCGCCTTGCCACGCACGCTCGAACGTAGCGACCGGGCGGCGCTGAGGGTCATAGTCCACTCGGCTCTGGCTGAGTTTCTGATCCCAGCCTTCAACACTTTGCCCGTGCGCGCCGGGCAACCCCAGGCGCCAACCGGCGTCACTGTTTTGCGAAAGCACTACAGTGCCCGACAAACTGAAAATGTTGTGCTGATTGGCGGCCGTCTGACCGTCTTGATGCAAACGGAACAGGCGTGGATCACGAGTCAGAACAGCGCGACCGGCGCCGTCATATTCCTGCTGAATGATGCAAGGCTGTGGTGCCTGCGCATTCTCGCGACGGTGATACGCCACACCACGCACGCTCAGCCGGCGAGGGTCAAATACCTGGATGGCGGGAGTGTTGGCGTGGGTCATCGTGAGATTGCCTGTGACTTGGTGGAACAGTCCTTCTTATCTGCTTGATACCGGTTGGCGGTCAACTGTCAGAAATAACAGGCGGTGTCCGCAGTGGCGTCATTGCCACGGCGGGTGTGTCATCATTCCTGGCAGTTACGGTCATTGCTGCAGGACGCGGTCTTGCGGACAATCAACACCTGTTTTCGCTCATGGATTTGCAGGTATGTCGCAACAGATTTTTTTCGCCCACGCCAATGGTTTTCCTTCGGGGACCTACGGCAAGTTGTTTGCGGCGCTGGCACCCGAATATCAGGTGACGCATCTGGAGCAGCACGCCCACGACCCGCGTTTCCCGGCCGATGACAATTGGTACAACCTGGTGGACGAGTTGATCCATCACCTGCAACGGCAGGCCGAACCCGTGTGGGGCGTCGGTCATTCCTTCGGTGGCGTGTTGCACCTGCATGCGGCCTTGCGCTGCCCCGAGTTGTATCGCGGCGTGGTGATGCTCGACTCGCCGGTGCTGACCCGAACCGATCGATGGGTCATCCGTGCGGCCAAGCGCTTTGGTTTCATCGACCGCTTGACCCCGGCCGGCCGGACCCTTGGTCGTCGTGAAGAATTCGCCGACCTGGAAAGCGCCCGCAAGTATTTCGCCGGTAAAACCCTGTTTCGCGGTTTCGACCCGGAATGCTTCGATGCCTACCTGCAGCATGGTTTGCACCAGGATGGCGACAAGCTGCGCCTGCGTTTCGACCCGGCCACGGAAATCAGCATCTATCGCGGCGTGCCGCACACCAGCCCGGGTAGCACCCGGCAGTTGAAAGTGCCGCTGGCGGTGGTTCGCGGGCACAGCAGCCGCGTGGTCATGCGCCATCACGCCAGTTCGGTCGACCGCCTGCCGCTGGGCGAGTCGTTGACCATGCCTGGCGGCCACATGTTTCCGCTCGAGCGTCCCCTTGATACCGCTGAAATGCTCAAAGGCCTGTTCAACCGCTGGGACGGCCGTCGACAACAGGAATGCGCATGAGCCACGTCGTCGAAGAAGTCCGCCTGAGTCTGCCGCACATCGAACTGGCGGCGCACCTGTTCGGTCCTGAAGACGGTTTGCCGGTGATTGCCCTGCATGGCTGGCTGGACAACGCCAACAGTTTTGCCCGCCTGGCACCCAAACTCAAAGGCCTGCGTATCATCGCGCTGGACATGGCCGGTCACGGTCATTCCGGGCATCGCCCGCCGGGAGCCGGTTACGCCATGTGGGACTATGCCCACGATGTGCTGCAGGTCGCCGAACAGCTTGGACTGAAGAAATTTGCGCTGATGGGACATTCCATGGGCGCCATCGCTTCGCTGATCATCGCCGGGTCGATGCCCGAGCGGGTCACCCACCTGGCGTTGATCGACGGCATCATTCCTCCTACAGACAAAGGTGAAAACGCTGCCGAGCGCATGGGCATGGCCCTGCAAGCGCAATTGGATCTGCGGGAAAAGCGCAAACCGGTCTACGACACCCTCGACCGTGCCATCGAGGCGCGCATGAAAGGCCTGGTGGCGGTCAGCCGCGAGGCCGCTGAACTGCTGGCGCAGCGTGGCCTGATGCCGGTATCGGGCGGTTATACCTGGCGCACCGATAGTCGCCTCACGCTGCCATCGCCACTGCGCCTTACCTCCGAGCAGGCCATGGCCTTCGTCCAGCGGGTCAAATGCCCTGCAACTCTGGTGGTCGCTGCCGACGGCATGCTCGCCAAACACCCCGAATTGCTGGAGCGTCTACCCTTTAGCCGTGAACAGCTGCCCGGCGGCCATCATTTGCACCTCAATGACGAACCCGGCGCCGACCTTGTCGCAGACTGTTTCAATCGGTTCTTCGCCATTCCTTGACTTGCGACGGGCAACTGTCGAGGCTGGGCGGGTTGAAATGGGAGACAACCATGATAGATCTCTACACCGCTGCGACCCCGAATGGCCACAAGGTCTCTATCGTGCTCGAGGAACTCGGCCTGCCCTACACGGTGCATGCCTTGAGTTTCGACAATAAGGAGCAGAAGTCCGCGGACTTCCTCAAGATCAACCCCAATGGACGGATTCCGGCGATTGTCGACCGTGCCAACGGCGATTTCGCTGTGTTCGAGTCCGGCGCCATCCTGATTTACCTCGCTGAACAAACCGGCAAGCTGATGCCTTGCGACCCGAAGGGCCGTTCGCTGGTATTGCAGTGGCTGATGTTCCAGATGGGGGGTATCGGCCCGATGCAGGGCCAGGCCAACGTGTTCTTCCGCTACTTTCCGGAAAAGCTCCAGGGCGCCATCGACCGCTATCAGCATGAAACCCGTCGCCTCTACGAAGTGCTCGACACGCGTTTGCAAAGCGTCGAGTTCCTCGCTGGCGAGTACAGCATCGCCGACATCGCAACCTTTCCGTGGGTGCGCGGTTACGAGTGGTCGGGCGTCTCGGTGGAGGGCTTGACGGCATTGCAACGCTGGATGGCAACCATGGAGGCCCGGCCGGCGGTGCAGCGTGGACTGCAGATACCGCAACGCGCCGATGAAGCCAGTGTCATCAAGGGCGCCCAGGCCATGCTGATTCGATGAGTCTATCCATGCGTTCATTCAGTTTGCTGGTGCTGTGCAGTTTCAGTCCCTTGTTGTTCGCCGCCGATATTCCGGGCAGTCACGATCTCCCGATAGTGCCGCGCATGGCCGACGCCCAGATTGTCGACTATCGCCCGGCCGCCGGACTGGAGCGGATCTACCCGTTGGGCTCGATTCGCAAGATCAGTGGCCAGTTACGTTTCGACGGTCAGGTCAGTGCCCGCGGCAACGTCACTTCGGTGACCTACGAGTTGCCAGCGGAGCATTCGTCCATCGAGGCGTTCACCGCTGCCCGCGAAGCTTTGCAACAGCAGGGCGCCGGGTTGCTCTTTTGGTGCCAGGCGCGCGATTGCGGTGAAAGCAGCCTCTGGGCCAATGAAGTCTTCGGCAACGCCAAACTGTACGGCGCCGACGATCAACAAGCCTATTTGCTGCTGCGACTTGCCGCCCCACGGGATAACACACTCGTAGCGCTGTACAGCATCACTCGGGGTAACCGCAAAGCCTATCTGCATGTCGAACAGTTCGAAGCTTCGGCACCGCTGGGCGAGTTGTTGCCGACCTCAGCGACCTTGCTGCGTGAACTCAGGAGCACTGGTGAGCTCGACTTCTCCACGTTGAGCGACGCACCTGACGAGACCTGGCTACGCCTGATTTCTCGCGGACTGAATCTGGACACCACCTTGCGGGTCAGTATTTCCGGAGCGAATGCCGAAGCCTGGCGACAGGCGCTGATTGGCCAGGGCGTGCGTGCAGCGCGGATGGAAACCGGAAGTGCCGAAGGCTCTGGCCTGCACATCGAGCTATTGCGGTAGGCTGTACCGGGCGAACGCGTACGCCGTGTTCGCCTACTCTTTTGCTGACTGACTTTTTCGAGACTTTAGATGATCAATAACGATCGCCTGTTGGTGCAGATCCTGCTCGTGGTGCTGTTCGGCGCGAGCTTTTGGGTGATGGCACCGTTCTGGTCGGCGTTGTTCTGGGGCGCAGTCCTGGCCTTTGCCAGTTGGCCGCTGATGCGCTTGTTGACCCGTTGGCTCAATGGCCGCGAGTCTTTGGCCGCGGCATTGCTGACGGTGGGCTGGATGGTGCTGGTAGCGGCGCCGCTGGTGTGGCTGGGCTTCAACCTTGCCGACCATGTTCGCGATGCCACGGCGTTCATCAAGGATGCGCAGGTCGAGGGTCTGCCCGAGGCGCCAGCCTGGCTGGGTTCGATTCCCCTGGTGGGCGAGCGGCTGGTCGGGATCTGGAACAGCATTGATGAGCACGGCGCAGCGATGATGGTATCGCTCAAGCCTTATCTGGGGCAGGTGGGTAACTGGTTGCTGGCGCGCAGCGCGCAGATCGGTGGCGGTATTCTCGAACTGACCCTGAGCATCCTCTTCGTGTTCTTTTTCTATCGTGACGGGCCGCGCCTGGCGGCGTTTGTGCACACTTTGCTGGAGCGGCTGATCGGTCAACGGGCCGGCTACTACATTGAACTGGTCGCGGGCACGGTACAGCGGGTGGTTAACGGTGTGATCGGCACCGCGGCAGCCCAGGCGATCCTGGCGCTGATCGGGTTCCTGATTGCCGGCGTACCGGGTGCGCTGGTGCTCGGCATCGTGACGTTCATGCTCAGCCTGATCCCGATGGGCCCACCGCTGGTATGGATTCCGGCAACCGCGTGGCTGGCCTGGAAAGGCGAGTACGGGCTGGCCATATTCCTCGGGATCTGGGGCACATTCATCATCAGCGGTGTCGACAACGTGCTCAAGCCATACCTGATCAGCCGGGGCGGTAATCTGCCGCTGGTCATTGTCCTGCTTGGGGTGTTTGGCGGGTTGATTGCCTTTGGCTTTATCGGCCTGTTCATCGGCCCGACGTTGCTGGCGGTGGCCTACAGCCTGTTGACCGACTGGAGCAAGACTCAAGGGCGGGTCGAAGATCGCAGGCCCTGAGACCTGTATTCTGATAAGGGCCTCTTCGCGAGCAAGCCCGCTCCCACACTGGTTTTGTGATCGACACAGATCAATGTGGGAGCGGGCTTGCTCGCGAATGCGGTGGATCAGTCAATAAATATGTCGACTGACACGCCCTCTTCGCGAGCAAGCCCGCTCCCACAATGGATCGGATGGATTTTCAGGTGCGCGGCAGGTAGATGACCGCCGTCAGGCCGCCACCCGGCGTCTCTTCCAGAGTCAACTGTCCGCCCATTCGTTGCGCCGCCTCGCGGGCGATGGTCATGCCCAGGCCAACGCCGCCGGAATTGCGATTGCGCGAGCCTTCAAGGCGAAAGAAGGGTTCGAACACCGCTTCGCGTTGTTCTGCTGCGATACCCGGGCCGTGGTCGATGACCCTAATCACCAGGTGTTCACGATGGTCTTCCAGGGTGATCAGCGCCTGGCCGGCGTAGCGCAGGGCATTGTCCATCAGGTTGTTGATGCAAGAGCGCAGGGCCATCGGCTGCACTTGCAGAGGGGCACAGTGACCGCTGGCCTGGACGTTCGCGCCCTGGTCCTGGGCATTTTCGCTCAGGGACTCTACCAACGCCTGCACGTCCATCCACTGTGGGGCTTCGCTGGTGCGCTGTTCATGCAGATAGGTGAGGGTGGCGTCGAGCATGCTGATCATGTCGTCGAGGTCTTGTCGCATCTGGCCTTGCAGCTGGTCGTCGTCGATTTTTTCCAGCCGCAGCTTGAGCCGCGACAGTGGCGTGCGCAGGTCGTGGGACACCGCGCCGAGCATGCGCGAGCGCTGCTTGACCTGTTCAAGGATGCGCCGCTGCATTTTGTTGAATGTGTGCGCCGCTAACCGCGCTTCCCGTGGGCCCGACTCTTCCAGTGGCGGACTGTCGAGGTTTTCGCTCAGGCGCTCGGCCGCATCGCTCAGGCGCTGGATCGGCCGGCTCAGCAGTTTGGCGCCGTACCAGGCGGCAATGATCAGCGAGACCAATTGAAACGTCAGGGGCACCAAGGGGCCGCCGAACCACGGCCGTGGCGGCCGTTTTTCGAAGCGTGGATCAAGCGGCGGGCGTGGCCCATCAAGGCCTTCAGAAAACGCCGGTGGAGGTGGCGGTGGCGGCGGGCCGTAATGGTGAAACCAGGCAAAGGCCAGCAGGTGCGCGAGGATAATCGCCAGCAACAGCACGCCGAACAGGCGGCCGAACAGGGTATCGAAGCGCCCGCGCATCAGCCGATGTCCCGGGCATCGAACAGGTAACCCTCGCCGCGAACGGTCTTGATCAGCTGCGGAGCCTTGGGATCGTCGCCGAGCTTCTGGCGCAGGCGCGACACCAGCAGGTCGATGCTGCGATCAAAGGCTTCAATCGAACGACCACGAGCGGCGTCCAGCAGTTGTTCACGGCTGAGCACGCGGCGCGGACGCTCGATAAATACCCAGAGCAGACGGAATTCGGCATTGGACAGCGGCACCACCAGGCCATTGTCGGCAATCAGTTGCCGCAGCACGCTGTTCAGGCGCCAATTGTCGAAACGAATGTTCGCCCGCTGTTCGCTGCGGTCATCGCGCACCCGACGCAGGATGGTCTGGATGCGCGCCACCAGCTCGCGGGGCTCAAACGGTTTGGCCATGTAGTCGTCGGCGCCGAGTTCGAGGCCGATGATCCGGTCGGTCGGTTCACAGCGAGCGGTGAGCATCAGGATCGGGATGTCCGACTCGGCGCGTAGCCAGCGGCACAGCGACAGACCGTCTTCACCGGGCAGCATCAGGTCGAGCACCACCACGTCGAAATGCTCCGCCTGCATCGCCAGGCGCATCGCAGCGCCATCGGTGACGCCGCTGGCGTGGATGTTGAACCGGGCCAGGTAGTCAATCATCAATTCACGGATCGGGACGTCATCGTCGACGATCAGGGCGCGAATGCTCCAGCGTTTGTCGTCACCAGGCGTTTTTGGGTCGTCGTTCACGGGGGCTTGGGGGGTGTGCATGCGTGCGTTCATCTGCCAGGTAGGCTGCCAACCACAAAGATGGGCTGCGAGGTTGTGGTTCCAGCATAGGCGTCCGACCCGGGGGCGGGAAGTGCTGTTGCGAGGACCTGTTGCGGTTGCCGAGGGTAGCGCGCCGGGGTGTTGCGGGCGTGTCGTGTGTGTATCGAACTCGACACAATGGCCCCAGGGACTAGTCTTGCCTGAGCCGTCTCGACGATTTACCGATCATCGGGTCCCGCAGCGGCGCCGGTTCCGCTACAATGCGCGCCGATTTCGACTTGCCTGAGAGCCCACTCATGTCCGCCTGCCAGACTCCTATCATCGTCGCCCTGGATTTCCCTACCCGTGACGCCGCACTGAAGCTGGCCGATCAGTTGGACCCGAAGCTGTGCCGGGTCAAAGTCGGCAAGGAACTGTTCACCAGCTGCGCCTCGGAAATCGTCGGCACCCTGCGCGACAAGGGCTTCGAAGTGTTCCTGGACCTCAAGTTCCACGACATCCCGAACACCACCGCGATGGCCGTCAAGGCGGCTGCGGAAATGGGCGTGTGGATGGTCAACGTACATTGCTCCGGTGGCCTGCGCATGATGGCTGCGTGTCGTGACGTGCTGGATAAGCGCACCGGTCCGAAACCGCTGCTGATCGGCGTGACCGTGTTGACCAGCATGGAGCGTGAAGACCTGGCGGGCATCGGTCTGGACATCGAGCCGCAAGAGCAGGTGCTGCGTCTGGCCGCCCTGGCGGAAAAAGCCGGGATGGACGGCCTGGTGTGCTCGGCCCTGGAAGCCCAGGCGCTGAAATCGGCGCATCCGTCGCTGCAATTGGTGACCCCGGGGATTCGTCCGGCGGGCAGCGCCCAGGACGACCAGCGCCGCATTCTGACCCCGCGCCAGGCGCTGGATGCCGGTTCCGACTATCTGGTGATCGGCCGTCCGATCAGCCAGGCGGCTGATCCAGCCAAGGCGTTGGCCGACGTTGTGGCTGAACTCGCCTGATCAAACACTGAAGATCCAAATGTGGGAGCGGGCTTGCTCGCGAAGAGGGAGTGTCAGTCGACATATTTATTGACTGATCTACCGCATTCGCGGGCAAGCCCGCTCCCACATTGGTTTGTAGTTGCCTTAGATCTTCAGCACCAACTTCCCGAAATTCTCGCCGTTGAACAATTTCATCAGCGTCTCCGGGAAAGTCTCCAGTCCTTCGACGATGTCTTCCTTGCTCTTGAGCTGCCCCTTGGCCATCCAGCCGGCCATTTCCTGTGCGGCGCTGGCGTACTGGGCGGCGTAGTCCATCACCACAAAACCCTCCATGCGCGCGCGGTTGACCAGCAGCGACAGGTAATTGGCCGGGCCCTTGACCGCTTCCTTGTTGTTGTACTGGCTGATGGCACCGCAAATCACTACTCGTGCTTTCATGTTCAGACGGCTCAACACCGCGTCGAGAATGTCGCCACCCACGTTATCGAAATACACGTCGACGCCTTTCGGGCACTCGCGCTTGAGGCCGGCGAGGACGTCTTCGCTCTTGTAGTCGATAGCGCCATCGAAACCCAGTTCATCGATCAGGAACTTGCACTTGTCGGCGCCGCCGGCGATGCCAACCACCCGGCACCCTTTGATCTTGGCAATCTGCCCGGCAATGCTGCCCACGGCGCCGGCCGCGCCCGACAGCACAACGGTATCACCGGCCTTCGGCGCGCCGACGTCGAGCAGGGCGAAGTACGCGGTCATCCCGGTCATGCCCAGTGCAGACAAATAACGCGGGAGGGGTGCCAGTTTCGGATCGACCTTATAGAAGCCTCGCGGCTCGCCGAGGAAGTAATCCTGAACGCCGATGGCGCCATTGACGTAGTCACCCACGGCGAACCCGGGATTGTTCGAGGCGACGACTTTGCCCACACCCAATGCGCGCATGACTTCGCCGAGCCCGACCGGCGGGATGTAGGACTTGCCCTCGTTCATCCAGCCACGCATGGCCGGATCCAGGGACAGGTATTCGTTTTTGACCAGGATTTGACCCGCCGCCGGCTCGCCGACCGGCACTTGCTGATAGGTGAATGTCTCGCGGGTCGCCGCGCCAACCGGACGTTTGGCGAGCAGGAATTGGCGATTGATCTGGGAGGTCATGGCAGGCACTCAGGATGTAATGAAGCTTTGTTGATAGCCGGTCAGCGACGATGCCGCAAGTTCGGCTGATGTGGCGAATGCACGTTGATCCAGTGCAGTGATAGTTGGTACGGCAGTTCCATCACTGCAACTCATGGGCGCCCAACCGGAGCCTTGATAGTGCTGCCGTGTTCAAGACCTCCATGGCTAGACTGGCCATACGCGATTCCCCGCTTTCTTCTCTTCGAGGACATAACAATGAGCATGACGTTTTCCGGCCAGGTGGTCGTGGTGACAGGCGGGGCGGCCGGTATTGGCCGCGCGACCGCCCAGGCATTTGCCGCCGAGGGCCTGAAAGTAGTGGTGGCCGATATGGACGCGGCGGGCGGCGAGGGCACGGTGGCGCTGATTCGTACGGCCGGTGGCGAAGCGACCTTCGTGCGCTGCAACGTTACCCTGGAAAGCGATGTAAAAAATCTGATGGATGAGGTGATCAATACGTACGGTCGCCTCGACTATGCCTTCAACAATGCCGGCATCGAAATCGAGAAAGGCAAACTGGCCGAAGGCACGCTCGACGAGTTCGACGCGATCATGGGCGTCAACGTCAAGGGCGTCTGGTTGTGCATGAAATACCAGTTGCCGTTGCTGCTGGCGCAGGGGGGCGGGGCGATCGTCAATACGGCATCGGTGGCTGGCCTTGGGGCTGCGCCGAAAATGAGCATCTATGCAGCCTCCAAGCATGCGGTGATCGGCCTGACCAAGTCGGCGGCCATTGAATACGCCAAGAAAAAGATCCGGGTGAACGCAGTGTGCCCGGCGGTGATCGACACGGATATGTTCCGTCGCGCTTACGAGGCCGACCCGAAAAAAGGCGAGTTTGCCAACGCCATGCATCCGGTAGGCCGCATCGGCAAGGTCGAGGAGATCGCCAGCGCGGTGTTGTACCTGTGCAGCGATGGCGCTGCATTCACCACAGGGCACTCATTGGCGGTGGATGGCGGCGTTACCGCGTTTTAACACCACACACCGAATACACCCGGAACCTGTGGGAGCGGGCTTGCTCGCGAAGAGGGCGTGTCAGTCGACATATTAGTGATTGATCCACCGCATTCGCGAGCAAGCCCGCTCCCACAGGTTTTTTGCTTCCACAAAGGGACCGGGCAATGTGTTTCAAATGATTAGAACCAAGGATTTTGGCGGCGTTGTCGCACATGCCTGCGAACGCTCCTGTGATTAACTGCTTTTCGCAAAACCACAGGAGTTTGCTTGCTCATGGAATTGAGAATCGACCGACAGGCGCTGGTGCCCGTCGTACAGCAAATTGTTGATGCGCTGACGTGCTGGCTTCATTCCAGCGGGGTATCGCCCGGTACTCGCCTGCCTTCGGTGCGACAGATCGCGCGGAACAATTTGCTCAGTCAGTTAAGCGTCGCCCAGGCCTGCGAACGCCTGGTCACGCAGGGGATGCTGGTGTCACGTCATGGGGCGGGCTATGCGGTTGCCAACCCGGTATTGGCCGCGGGTGCAGAGCACGAGCCGGTGTGGTTCGAGGGGGCTGAGCCCGAGCTCGGAGCCCGTTCGAGTGAGCTGCGGCTGGGCTGTGGCGGGCTGCCCGAAAGCTGGCGCGAGACAGACGATCTGAGCTATGCGATTCGGCAAGTCAGTCGCACCGACACAGCCAGCCTGTTCAACTACAGCACGCCGCTGGGTTTGCCAGCCTTGCGACAGCAGATCCTCAAGCGCCTCAGGCAACTGGATATCCCGGCACAGGACAACCGGATCATGACCACGGCGGGTGCCAGTCAGGGGCTCGACCTGATCGTACGGACACTGTTCAAGGCCGGTGACTGTGTGGTCGTGGAGAGTCCCGGTTATCCGCTGCTGTTCGATTTGCTCAGGCTGCATGGCATCCACATGATCGAGGTGCCGCGTACACCGCGCGGGCCGGACGTGGAGGTGCTCGAATCCGTGCTGGTCAAGCACCGGCCTCAAGGGCTGCTGATCAATAGCTTCTATCACAACCCGACCGGCAGCAGCCTTGCGCCGGTGATGGCGCGTCGCGTGCTGCAACTGGCCAGGGCTCATGGCGTGCAGGTGATCGAAGACGACGTTTATGCGGATTTGCACAGTGGTTCCGGCACGCGACTGGCTGCGCTGGACGACAACGTGATCTACGTGGGCAGTTATTCCAAGACCCTCAGCAGTTCCTTGCGGGTCGGCTTCGTGGTGGCTGGTGTCGAAGTCATTACACGTCTGGCCGAGGTCAAGATGATCAGCGGCATGGGCGCCTCGCGATTTTGCGAGTCGGTGCTGGCGTGTCTGCTGGCGAACGGTGCCTACCGCAAACTGGTGCAGCGTCAGCGCCAACGCCTGAACAGCGACCGGCTGGCGGTGTTGCAATCGCTCGAAGATGCCGAATGGGATGTTTTCGGCAAGCCGGCGGGAGGCCTGTTCATTTGGGCGCGATCACGCATGTCAGATGACGAGCTGGTGCGGGCCCAGGCACGGCGCCTGGGTGTACTGCTGTCATCGAAGACCGCCTTCAACCCTTCGGGTGAGGCCAGCGACTGGCAGCGTATCAACGTGGCCTATGCCAGCGACCCGCGTGCTCGTGCGTTCTTTCAGGCCACTGCCCGGGATCGACCTCAAGCGTTCTGAAAACGACGTTGACGTAGCTTTTTGCCATTATTCAGGTGTCAGAGCCTTGTGTTGCTACTGGCCCGTTGCGAATCTGCATCTACAGACTTTGGCAGGGGACTAAGTGCAATGATTTCGGGCGTGCAAGGACGTTTTGCCAACCTCGGTATGGCGAAAAAACTGGGTATCGGGTTTGTCCTGGTGCTGTTGTTGACTGCGCTGGTGGCGGGCATTGGCGTGTGGTCCTTGCAAACCATCAGCCAGCGCTTTGACGGCCTCAAGCAAATGTCATCGCTCAACAGCGGTTTGCTCAAGGTGCGGCTGCTGGAGCAGGAATACGCCTTGCACGGTAATCCGAAAACCGTCGATGCCCTGCACGAGGGCGTCGATGGCTTGATCGCCCTGGCCGACCAACTCAAGGCCGCGTCTGCGGCCAACGTGCCGGTGATGAATGATGTCGAGCAGTCCCTGGGTGCCTATCGCAAGGCCTTCGACGAGTTTGTCTCGCTCAGCCAGGCCAAGGACCTGGCGCTGGAAATGGCCAGTTGGTCGGTGTCCAGCGTGGCCAACAATCTTGATGTCTTGCAATCCGGACTCGCCGATGACGGTGCCTATACGCTGAAAGACTCCGAAGGCAAGGACGGTGCGCAATTCATCGAGCAGGCCAGCCAGGTCAGCCAGGTTTCACGCTTGATGCTGCAAGCCATGAATGAAGCTCGCGTGCGTCTGGATCAAAGCCGCAAAGGTGACGACAGCGCCGGGCAGGGCAAGATCGAGCAGGCCAGCCAGGCATTGGCCCAGGCAGAGCAGCTCAAGACCACGGTCAAGGATGAGGGTTACCAGACCGTCCTCAATGAGGTGATGGGCCATATCGCCAGTTTCAGTGACAAGCTTGCCGAGTACACCGGCCTGCTGGAACAGGAAAAAACCGTCTATCAACAATTGCATCAACGCGCTGCCCAGGTGGTTGAACGGGTGGATCAGGCTTATGGCGCTGAAGACCAGTCGATGCAGGCCGAGCTGAAAAAGAACTCGTTGCTGATCATTGGCTCTTCCGCCCTGGCCTTGTTGGTGGGGCTGGTTGCCGCGTGGTTCATCACCCGGTTGATCGTGGCACCGCTGCGCAGTGTGATTCATGTGGCGCAACAGATTGCCTCAGGGGATTTGAGTGCGACCATTGACGTGACCCGCCGTGACGAAATCGGCCAGTTGATGCAGGCAATGCAGCAAATGGGCGCGGGGCTCAGCCATATAGTCAGCGGCTTGCAGTCGGGGATCGAACAGTTGGCGACTTCTGCCCAATCGCTGTCGACGGTGACTGAACAGACCAATCTCGAAGTCAGCACGCAGAAAGAGGAAACCGAACAGGTTGCCACCGCGATGAATCAGATGACGGCCACGGTGCATGATGTCGCACGCAATGCGGAAGAAGCGGCCCTGGCTGCGCAAACGGCCGACGGCAAGGTAGAAAGTGGCCAGCAGGTGGTGCGTCAGAGCATGGCGCGAATCGAGCAGTTGGCGGATTCGGCCAGCTCGGCCAGTTCGAGCATCGAAAGCCTGAGTGCGGAAATCCACAACATCGGCACGGTTTTGAGTGTGATCAAAAGCGTGGCAGAGCAGACCAACCTGCTGGCGTTGAACGCGGCGATCGAAGCGGCCCGGGCTGGCGAGCAGGGCAGGGGCTTTGCGGTGGTGGCCGATGAAGTGCGCGCGTTGGCCAAGCGAACCCAGCAATCGACCGAAGAAATCGAACGCCTGGTCAGCGCTTTGCGCTCGGCGGCGCAGTCGTCGGTGCAGCAGATTCAGAGCAGTGGCGAGTTGGTGAAGCTGGCGGTCAGCGATGCCTTGCAGACCGAGAGTGCGCTGGGAAGTATTGCGGCGGCGGTATCGTTGATCCAGCAGATGAACCAGCAGATTGCCGCGGCTGCCGAGGAGCAGAGCTCGGTGGCCGAAGAGATCAACCGCAGTGTCACCAGTATTCGCGCCAGTGCCGATCAGTCATCGCTGGCGATGCAGGGTAATGCGGCATCCAGTATTCAGTTGGCACAACTGGGGGTTGAGCTGAAGGGGATGGTGGGGCATTTCAGGCTTTGAAATGATCATCGGCCAGGCCCCAAAAAAGCCACCTCTCGGTGGCTTTTGTGCTTTCGCCGGTCAGTCGTAGATCGCTTTCTTTTTCCAGTCCGCGTCGGCCTCGACGTCTTTGAGGCCCTCGGTCAACTGGTTGACTTCGCCTTCGACCGGCGCGATGCGATCCATGACCTGGTCATTGGCGCGAGCCAGGAGTTTTTCCAGGTATTCCAGTTGCTCGGCGTAGACCTGTGGCTCCTGTTGTTTGCGCAGGTACTGCACGCCGCGCTCGAATGCCAGGCGAGCCTGCCCCGGTTGGTTCTGTTGCAGGGAGTGCTGGCCGAGGTTGTTGAAGAACTCGATGTGCAGCAACACCAGGATATGGCGCACTTCACGGATCCAGCGTTTGGCTTCGTTGGGGGGCAGGAAGCCATCCTGTGCCGCGCGGGTAATCTGGCCATGCAGGGCTTCGAGCAGGAAGCGTACATCCTTGGCCTTGGCTTCGGTTTGGACGGGTGCAGGCGGATTGTTGACCGGGATGGATTCGCCCTGGCCGACAAGGGCCTCCAGTTCGGCGATCCGTGCCTTGAGGTTGGCGCTGGATTTTTCCAGGTTAAGCAGGCGCTGGCAGACATTCAGTTCCAGGCGGGCCAACAGCAGCTTGAGTGCGGGGGTCATCAACTGGCCGGGGAACGTCTCGGTGATTTCGCCACAGCGTCGCAGGCGATCGTTGAGCTCAATCTTGGTACGGGCCTTTTCCAGCTTGTTGTTTTCCACCACATGGTTCATGTAGCCAATGGCGATCAACAGTGCGATCCCGGCTACGACGAGCAGGGTGATCATGAGTGGCGTCACTGGTAAGACCTCTTTATAGGTTACGCATGCGAGTCGGGTGGCTTGGCATTTGAGCGCCCAGGCTCGCATGACGGGTTGGATCGGACATGCTTGTGCTTATATCGGCCGCAGCCCCGTTTCTATAAATGATGGCACCAGGTATACAAAGTGCCATCACTGGGTGAACTATAACGTCTTGGCGGGTGCCGGAATATAGGCGTCAAACGCCGGGCAGCGGAAAAACCGCAATGGCGCTCAAAAGCAGGGCGAAGTCATTGATTTAAATAAATTTATATCAGGGGGTTGACGACCTCTCAATCCATCCATAGAATGCGCGCCACTTGCAGCGTAAAGCACACAGCGAAACGCGGCAGGGAGTGAATGCAGTACGTGTGTCCCCTTCGTCTAGTGGCCTAGGACACCGCCCTTTCACGGCGGTAACAGGGGTTCGAGTCCCCTAGGGGACGCCAATGCGGGAATAGCTCAGTTGGTAGAGCACGACCTTGCCAAGGTCGGGGTCGCGAGTTCGAGTCTCGTTTCCCGCTCCAATTTTAAACAGCGTTGCTTTCGGGCAGGGCTGAGTGAAACCAGAACCAAGTCTTCGGATGCGGCTCTGGACACCGAAACACACACCATGTGTTCCGGGTAGCGTGTCCCCTTCGTCTAGTGGCCTAGGACACCGCCCTTTCACGGCGGTAACAGGGGTTCGAGTCCCCTAGGGGACGCCATTTGCGGGAATAGCTCAGTTGGTAGAGCACGACCTTGCCAAGGTCGGGGTCGCGAGTTCGAGTCTCGTTTCCCGCTCCATATTTAACGAAAACGCCGCTCATTGAGCGGCGTTTTTGTGTGCGCGTATAAAAAACAAATTAACCACTGAGGCTCTGTACCAGGCTTTCGAGCACTTCAGTGGTTTTGTCATCCTGCACCGGTTGCGCAGCGGCAGCCGCTTTGATTTGGCGTGCCACGCGGTATTCGCTGGGCGTGCAGTTGGCGAACTGCTTGAAGGCACGAGCGAAGTAGGACGGATCCTTGAAGCCGGCCTCATAGCCAATGCTGGTAATCGGCATCTGGCTGTTGTCGAGCAGATCTTTGGCGAAGTTCATGCGCTTGTCCAGGATGTAATCCGTGAAGCCAAGCCCGTTGGCTTCCTTGAACAGGCGGCTGAAGCGAAATGTCGTCATGCCGCAGCGCTGCGCCAATTCCCTCTGATCGATGCTGTCTCGAAAGTGCTGTTCGATGTACAGCATGACATGGCTCAGCGCCTGGTGTTTTTGGTGTCCCGAGGTCAGCCGGATGCTTTCCGGAAGGGTCGGGGAGTGGTCGATCTGCGATGACTTGCCCCGGCTGTTGGCGTTTCGGCGCAGCTCGCAGAGCTGCACCACCGCCGTCAGGTAACGCTTCCTCTCGGTGCTCGAGAGCGGGAGCACCATGTATTCCCAGACGCTGGAGCGCATGGCCCATACAGCCAGTTCCTCCGAGTGCTGCACGGTGAACATGGTGATCGGGATGGTGGGGGTGGTGCGTTTGATCTCCAGCAATAGCCGCAGGCCTGGCGTGTCGGGGCGATCAAAATGGACGCAGATCATGTCTGCCGGTTCCGCGATGGGCAGCATGGAGTTTTTCGCCAGTTTGCAGTCGCAGGTGTCCTCGAACTGCGCGACGAGTTCTTTCGTGGACCGATCATGAGTCAGATCGAACCACAGGAGCGATGGCCTTTTGGTCAAATTGGACGTCATGTCTCTACTCTGGGGTTCTTGGTGACTCTCTTAGCAAAGGAGTATTGCCAAGGTGCCATTACTTTGCAGATTTAATCCTGATAAGAAAGACGATTTTTAGTTCTATTCGCTCTATGGGTTGCCTGGAAGGCAGCTCCGGGCGAGTGTTTGTTGGTGTGTTATCGACGATCCCGACTCGAACCGTTTGTCGCTTGTGAGTCAATGACAATTGCCTTTGGTTTTCAACGCCTTGTTTACCCCTCCCCGTGACTTCGGCAAAGGCCAATGACCCCTATTTGGCCACTCAGCAAAAAAGTCCTAGCGATGTGCAAAATCTTCCTAACGCCCATGCCTTGCCACTGACTAGGGTTGCATCAGGCAGCGCAGAAAGTACTGCCTCCGGAAAAAACAACATTCGAGTGAGGTGGGCAAAATGATCATGCAAACAATCAAGGCTTCGGTACTGAAGTTCGTCAAAGACGAAGATGGCCTGACCATTGTGGAGTATGCGGTAGCGGGAGGGTTGATTACGGCAGCTGTTGCCTTCGCGTTCACCGATCTCGGAACGAACGTACATACGCGAATCACTGCGTTGTGCACCGCCGTTGGTGGTGGTGCTTGCCGGTAACAGTAATTTCCGATAGGGGGATGATGTGATGTCCATCGAGCAGCTGGTGGCTACTGGTTTGCTGATAGGGCTGCTGGGCATAGCGGTGGTGAGCGATATTCGTCGCCACCGCATTCCCAACCTGCTGATCCTCGTGGGTCTGGCCTTGGGATTAGCCGGTCAGACTTATTCAGGTGGGTTGAGCGGGTTGGGTGACGGCCTGTTGGGCATCCTGATCTGTTTTGCGCTGTTTCTGCCCATGTATGCCGTGGGGGGCATGGCCGCCGGCGACGTCAAGTTGATGGCCATGGTTGGCAGCTTCCTGCCGGTTCATTACGCATTGTGGGCCGCCCTATACAGTCTGGTATTCGGCGGCCTGTGCGGTTTTCTGATTGTGCTGGTGCACGGTCAGATGTTGCAAACCCTGGGGCGTTATTGGCTGATTCTGAAGGCTCGGGCCTACCTGGCACCGAGTGCGGACGAGGCGGCCGGCAAGCCCTTTCCTTACGCTGTTGCAATTTTGCTCGGCACGCTGGGCAGCATCTACTGGCAACTCGTTGCCAGTGGGTTGGGAGATTAGTCATGCACGTCATGGTTGATACTGATGCCTTCCCCAATGAGCGGGAAGCGGTGCAACGACTGGCTCCTCAGCCGTGCACAATCCGAGAAACCGGTCTGACAGACAGTTTTCTCGGCGAGTTGGTGTGCAAGCATTTGTTTGATGCCGGTGTACTGGACATGTCGCGGCTGGTGGACCGCCTGGCGCTGACCGGTGCGGTACTTGAAGAAGTCCTGGCGTTTCTGCGCAAGGATGGCCGTGTCGAAGTGCTGGGCCAGGCAAGTCAAACGGGTGGGCAGATGTTGCGTTACGGCCTGACCGAACGTGGTCGCAGTGTCGCCCGCGATGCCCTGTCGCGCAGTGGCTATATCGGTGCGGCACCCTTCCCGGTGAGTACTTACCGCTCCCTGATCAAACTACAGACCATTCACCATGGTCGCATCAACGCCAACGATATGCGCAATGCCCTGGCTGGCGTAGTGCTCACGGAGGAGATGCTCGATCAGTTGGGTGTGGCGCTGAACTCCGGGCGCGCGATCATGATTTATGGCCCCGCGGGTACCGGCAAGACTTATGTCAGCAGTCGGCTGATTCGTTTGTTCGCCGAGGCCATCTGGGTCCCGCATGCCATCGTCATCAACGAGTCAGTGATCGAGATCTATGACCCGCAGGTGCATCAGCGCCTCGATGAAAACGCTCAACAGAACAATCTGATGCTCAACGAAGGGATCGACCGTCGACTGCTGTGCTGCAAACGCCCGATCGTCATCACGGGCGGTGAGTTGAGCATGGAACAGCTGGACGTTCGCTATGACCCGTTCACGCGTCAATACCAGGCCGCCTTGCAACTCAAGGCCAGCAATGGCCTGTTCATCATCGACGATATGGGGCGCCAGCGCATGGCACCCGCCGAGCTGTTGAATCGCTGGATCGTCCCGATGGAAGAGAAACGCGATTTCCTCAACCTGGGCGGCGGCCGGCATTGCGAGCTGCCGTTCGATCTGATTCTGGTGTTTTCCACCAACCTCAATCCCCTGGAGCTGGCCGATGAGGCCTTCCTTCGCCGGATTGGCTACAAGCTGCAATTCAGTTACCTGAAGCCCGAGGAGTACGAAAAGATCTGGCGTCAGGAAAACGAGCGTCTGGGCATTTCCTATGACCCGCTGTTGTTGCGTTATGTGCTGCAAAGGCTTTATGCAAGTGAAGGCATGCCCCTGGTGCCCTGCCATCCCCGCGATCTCCTGAACATGGCGCTCGATCGCCAGCGTTATATGGGCGGTTCCGGACCACTATCACCGAAAGAGTTGGAATGGGCCTGGCACAACTACTTCGTCCAGCTCGACTTTCTTTGATGCGGAGATACTGACATGAGCTCTCGTACTCTAACCCTGATAGGCGTTTCTCTGACCATGGGCCTTGGGGCTGCATGGATGGCCGACTCCTGGCTGAGCGCGCGGCTCAATGCCAGCCCGGACGACCACCTTCGAAGCGTGGTGGTCGCCACGGTAGAGATTCCATTCGGGCAGATGGTCGAGGCCCAACAGGTCACGACCGTACGCATGCCCGTGGATACGATCCCGGACGATGCCTTCGATGCCAGCGAAAAAGCCGTGGGCAAGATCGCAACGTTCGACATTCTGCGGGGCGACATCGTGCGCGGTGCGCGTCTGAGCGAGCACCTGGGTGGCAGCACCCTGGCCTCTTTGATTGCGCCTGACAAACGCGCCATATCGGTACGCGTGGACGATGTGGTCGGCGTCGGCGGGTTCCTGTTGCCGGGTAACCGGGTCGACGTACTGGCAACCAAAACCACCAATGCCGGCAGTAACAGCGCCACGTCCAGGACCATCCTCGAGAACTTGCGGGTGTTGGCGGTGGATCAGACCGCGGGTACCGACAAGACCCAACCGGTCGTGGTGCGCGCCGTGACGCTGGAGATGTCGGCGGCTGAAGCGGAAACCCTGGTCACGGCGCAGACGGAAGGCAAGTTGCAACTGGCGCTGCGTAACCCGCTGAATCTCGAGAAGAAAACCGCAGCTGTTGCGCCTGCCGCACCGGTCATGGCGGTGGCTACCGCCACAGAGCCAAAACGCGTAGTACTGCGTGGTAATGGAGAGGGGGGCAGAGCCCTCACGATTATCCGCGGGATCGAGGCCAAAGAAGTCAGAGTTCGCTGACAGGGCGCAACAGGTGCCTGGTCACCACGATATTGGCGCAGCCGATCCGGATCGATATCGGCAATCGAGGGCTTGATGATGAATCTTCGTATTCAGCGGCCGTTCACTTCGACGCCAAGGCGCCAGGAAGGATCGGTGAGTGTATTGATGGTGATCGCGTTGGCGGCGATGGCCATGATGGCGGCGTTGGCTCTGGACGGCGGGCATATGATGCTGAACAAAACGCGCCTGCAGAATGCGGTGGACGCCGCCGCCTTGAGTGGCGCCAAGACCCTGAGTCAAGTGGAGGGTGGCGTCAACAGTGCCAGCGCGACGCGTACCGCCGCGCTCAATACGCTGACACAGAATGCCAATGCCACGGGCAACAACGAATTGGCCACGGCGGTCGGCGGCAACGCCGGTGCATTTGCAGTGGTGGAGCTGGCAAGCAGCGTCTATGGCCCTTTCTCCTATCCCGGGCCAGCGGATGCCAAGTACGTTCGGGTATCGGTACCGAGCTATAACCTGACGGGATTTTTCTGGAACTTCGCCCAGACATTCGGCCCTGGCGGCCTGGGAGCCAAAGCGGTGGCAGCGATCGCCACCGCTGGCCCCAGCCCTACCAACCCCTGCGATCTCTCACCTTTGATGGTCTGTGGCGACCCGACTCAATACAACCCGGGCACGGGCATGTTCTGGGGCTTCCAGTTTGGTGATTTGCAGGTATTGAAGACGGCTTCCGGCAGTTCGTCGCCCATTGGTCCAGGCAACTTTCAGTTGCTCGATTTTGGCTCGGGCGGCAGTCAGGTCAGGGAGGATCTGGCCGGAGGCGGCAGGGTCTGTCGCGATGTTGGGGACAATGTCCAGACCGCTCCTGGCAACACGGCCGGCCCTACCTCTCAAGGGCTGAATACACGCTTCGGCATCTACAGCGGCGGCCAGATCAGTGCCTCGGCCTATCCACCGGATCTGGTGACCACATCCAGTAACCCCGCAATCACTGACAACGGCACAGGCCCGAAGTACCAGGGGCAAGCCGTTACCTCGGACAACGGCAATCTCACGGCGGGCGGCAATGCGATATTTGACTACAACGACTGGCGTGCAAGCGTTGCCGCGTGTGTGGCAGGGTCCGGCAGTGGCTGTCAGGGCAATGGGGTGTTCGAGCGCCGGATGCTGAAAGTCGTGGTGGGCAACTGCACCGGCAAACAGGGTGGTTCAACCTCGATCCCCGTTCTCGGTTTTGGTTGCTATTTCGTTGTGCAGCCCGTGAGTGGTGGCGGCGGCGACTCGCAGATCTTCGGCCAGTTCGTGAAGGAGTGCGAAGGCGACAACGTGGCCGGCCCCTCTCCATCAACCTCTACTGGGCCGCAGATCATTCAGCTCTACAAAACCTATCTCAACGGCAGCGGCACTCCGAGCACTGACTCGTAGGAGGCGTCATGAGACTTCACGGATTTAAACACCGGCAGCGCCAGCAAGGCCTGGCCATGGTGGAATTCACCCTGGTCCTGCCGGTGTTGCTGCTGCTGTTGCTGGCCTTCGGTGAGTTCGGCCGCATGCTCTATCAGTACAACGTCCTGCTACAGGCCAGCCGCGATGCCGACCGTTTTGTCGCCAGCCAGGCCTGGAACTCGACGCTGGGTATGATCACCCTGAGCGATACGCTACTGACCCAGACGCAAAACGTGGCGGTGTATGGCGTGCCGGCCAACACTGGGACTGCTGTGGTGTCAGGGCTGACGACTGGCAACGTGGTCGTTGCCGCAGTGGGCACTGACCATGTGCGGGTCACCATCACTTACACGTTCTGCCCGGTGATTGGTGCTGGCAATTGCACCGGATCGCTTCCCGGTTTTTTTGGTAATCCGATTGCACTGAGCATTCCGCTGGTCGCCACTACCGTGATGAGGGCCCTGTGATGAACAGAAAACACATGCGCGGCACCTATACGGTGGAGTTCGCCTTCATTGGTCTGCTGATGTTCACGTTGTTGTTCGGCGTGTTGGAAATGGGCCGCCTGTACTTCACGGTCAATGCGCTGGATGAAGCCGTACGCCGTGGTACGCGCCTGGCGGCGGTGTGCAATATCAGCGATCCGGTGGTGTTGCGGCGAGCGATCTTCAATGCCGCGAGCGATGCAGGTAATAGCCAACTGATCGGCGATCTGGCCACCACCAATCTGACGCTGACCTATCTGGACGTGAACGGTGCGCTGGTGGCCAACCCCGCTGACCTGGTCAGCGTCAATGGTTTTCGTGCCATCCGCTATGTCCGGTTGAGTCTGCAGAACTTCGTTTTCAATTTGTTCATTCCCGGGATCGGCGTGCCCATTACCCTGCCTACATTCAGGGCAACGTTGCCACGCGAAAGCCTCGGGCGTCATTCCGATTCCGGGGAGATCACGCCATGCTGAATACCAGGGACACTCCACTCTCCAGTTCGACCGGCAAAGCCGGGCTCAGGTTGCTGATCAGCAGCCGTGATGCCACGTCGTTGCGCGACCTGCAGAGCGTCTGCCAACGCATGCCCTGCCTGGAGGTGAGCACTCGCCTGGTGAGCAACGGGCATGTCGACCCGCTCTACGGTCTGGACCGGATGCCCGATCTGTTGCTGTTGCGCGTCAGCCACCTGTGGCGTGAGGAGCTGGCGGCACTGTTGCAACGCCCGGCCCATGAGCGTCCGCCGATGTTGGTGTGCGGACTGTTGAGCGAACAGGAAGGCATGCGCCTGGCGATGCAGGCCGGTGCCCGTGACGTGTTGCCGGAGCCCGTCGCCGAGACAGAACTGGTCGCCGCCTTGAATCGCCTGGTCATGGAGGTCCGGAGCGGCAGCGGGACAGTCGGGAAATTGATCGCCGTGATCAGCGCCAAGGGCGGTTCCGGCGGAACCTTGCTGGCCTGCAACCTGGCTCAGCAGCTCAGCATGAAGGGAGGCAGTACCCTGTTGCTGGATATGGACCTGCAATTTGGCAGCGTGACGCATTATCTGGATGTGGCGCTGACGCACAGCCATCTGGAAGTGTTGCATCAGGTCGACGGCATGGACAGCGTCGCGTTACGCGGTTTTTGCAGCCACTTCAGCCCGACCTTGCATGTGCTGGGTGGCCGGGCCGGTGAGCTGTGTCTGTCGCAGGATGCCCAACCCGAGCAACTTGATACCCTGTTGCAGTTGGCTCGCGGCAGCTACGACTGGATAGTGGTCGATCTGCCGCGGCAAATCGACCACCTCACCGGCTCCGTGCTGGAACAGGTGGACCGGGTGTACGTGGTGCTGCAGCAGAGTGTCGGCCATCTGCGGGATGCCAGCTCCCTGGTGCGGATTCTTCGCGAAGACCTGGGCGTGCGTGGGGATCAATTGCAGATAGTGGTCAACCGTTATGACAAGGCAGCAGCGATCAGCCTCAAAGATATCGGCGAGGCGTTGCGCTGCACGAATCTGTCGAAATTACCCAACGACTTTAACCTGGTCAGCCAGAGTCAGAACACTGGCGTGCCGTTGGGTCTGCATGCACCGAGGGCGGCAATCACCGCTGCGCTGGGCAACATGGCCGAGGACTTGGCCGGCAAGCAGATGACTGGAAACAAAGGCTTGTTCAAACGCGCCTTCAACCGTTTTTTCGGGGGATGACTCATGATCAGCGACTTTCGTAACCGCTTGCGCAAACAGGCCGGTAAACCCGCCTCGACACCGGCTGACCAACCGGGTGATGACCCGCTGGATCCGGCAGAGGAAATAATGGCGTGGGAGCGTGCAACGCCGGACGTTCTTTACGAAACCAAAAGTCAGGTCACCCCGGTGGAAGCCGAGTGGCGAGAAAGGATCTACCAGCAGTTGCTCAAGGTCATGGACCTGTCCTTGCTGGATTCCCTTGAACAGGCTGAGGCCACGCGGCAGATTCGCGATATTTGCCAGCGCCTGCTCGATGAGCATTCGGCACCGGTGAGTACGTCCAGCCGCCAGTTGATCATCAAGCAGATCACCGACGAGGTGCTCGGCCTTGGCCCTCTGGAACCGTTGCTGGCTGACCACAGCGTGTCCGACATTCTGGTCAACGGCCATGCCTCGGTCTATGTCGAGCGCTTCGGCAAACTGCAACGCACCGATGTGCGCTTTCGCGACGATCAGCATTTGCTCAACATCATCGACCGCATCGTCTCCAGCCTGGGGCGGCGTATCGACGAGTCCTCGCCGTTGGTGGACGCCCGGCTCAAGGACGGTTCGCGGGTCAACGCGATTATCCCGCCGCTGGCCATCGACGGCCCGAGCGTATCGATCCGGCGCTTTGCGGTGGACCTGCTCAATACCGACAGCCTGATCCAGGTGGGGACGTTGACCCCGGCCATTGCCCTTTTGCTCAAGGCGATTGTCCGCGGGCGCTTGAACGTGCTGATTTCCGGCGGTACCGGCAGTGGCAAGACCACCATGCTCAATGTCCTGTCCAGTTTCATTCCGCATAACGAGCGGATCGTCACCATCGAGGACTCGGCCGAACTGCAACTGCAGCAACCCCACGTGGTGCGTCTGGAAACCCGGCCTTCGAACATTGAGGGACGTGGCGAGGTGAGCCAAAGGGAATTGGTGCGCAACAGCCTGCGGATGCGGCCGGACCGCATCGTGATCGGCGAAGTGCGTGGCGTCGAGGCACTGGACATGCTGACCGCGATGAACACCGGTCACGATGGCTCGCTGACCACGATCCACGCTAACACCGCGCGCGATGCGTTAGGGCGGGTCGAGAACATGGTGTCGATGACCGGGGCGACCTTCCCGATCAAGGCCATGCGTCAGCAGATCGCTTCGGCCATCGATGTGGTGATCCAGCTGGAGCGTCAGGAGGATGGCAAGCGCCGCCTGGTCAGTGTGCAGGAAATCAACGGCATGGAGGGTGAGATCATCACCATGACCGAAATCTTCTCCTTCGCGCGCCATGGCATGGGCGAAAACGGCGAAGTGCTGGGTGATTATCGGCCCAGCGGCATGATCCCCGCTTTCCGCGATGTGCTGGCCAAGCGCGGCATCGAGTTGCCGCTGACAATGTTCAGGCCTGAATGGATGGAGGCGCGGCAGCCATGAACCAGGTTCCCGGTGAATTCATTCTGATGTTCCTCGGCATGGTGTTTATTGCCGTGTTCCTCCTGTCCCAGGGGGTGGCGGTGCCGGTGTTCGGCGAGGCCGGCAAGATGCGCAAGCGCATCCGTGGCCGCCTGCATGTACTGGAGAAAGCTAATAATTTGCCCAACATGCAAACGGTATTGAGGCAGAAGTACCTGACGCGTTTATCGCCACTGGAGGCCAGGCTGGAGCAACTGCCCTTCATGGAAGCATTGACGCAAATGATTGAGCAGTCCGGGCACGAATACCGGGCCTATCGGGTATTGCTGCTCGGCCTGGTGCTGGGTGTCTGGGCGGGTATCTTGATCTGGATGGTCTCGCCAGTCTGGTGGATGGCGCTGGTGGTGGGTTTCGCGGCCTTCTGGTTCCCAGTACTGAAAATCTCTCGCGACCGTGGCAAGCGTTTCGCTGCGTTCGAGGAAGGCCTGCCAGACGCGCTGGATGCCATGTGCCGCGCTCTGCGCGCCGGGCACCCATTCAACGAAACCCTGCGCCTGGTGGCCGAGGAGCACAAGGGGCCGGTGGCTCAGGAGTTCGGCCTGACCTTCGCTGATATCAACTATGGCAACGATGTGCGCCGGGCCATGCTCGGCCTGCTGGAGAGGATGCCCAGCATGACGGTGATGATGCTGGTGACCTCGATCCTTATTCATCGCGAGACCGGCGGTAATCTGACCGAGGTGCTGGAGCGTCTGAGTAGCCTGATTCGCGGGCGTTTCCGTTTCCAGCGCAAGATTAAAACCTTGTCGGCTGAAGGACGTATATCGGCTTGGGTGCTGGTGGCCATTCCCTTCGTGTTGGCTGCGGCGATCCTGATCACAACCCCCAGTTACTTGCCTGTGTTGATCAATGATCCCACAGGTCAAAAGCTGATTATCGGGGCTTTCGGCGCCATGTTGCTGGGGATTCTCTGGATCCGCAAAATCATCCGGATTCAGGTTTGAGTGGTATTCGATTCGCGGAGGTGCAGGTCATGGACTATTTGCTCGGGTTGTTCAGTCAGGTAGTGGGCAATGCGCAGCTGGCGCGTTTGTTGTTCGTCGGTGCTATCGGATTGAGTGCGGTGCTCGCGGTCATCACCGTGATGTTGCTGGTGTTTGGGCTGCAGGATCCGGTACAGCGTCGTCTGGCGCTTATCAAGCGTGGTCATTCAGGGAGTACCGCCGGGCAGGACTTGCCGGGTAATCTGCAATTATTGCTGGAGCGCGTCGGTCAACGCTTTGGCTCGGCTGAGTCGGCTAAAACGTCTGCCACCCAAACCCTGTTGATGCACGCCGGTTACCGCTCGCCCACGGCGGTACAGATGTACTGGGCGGTGCGCCTGCTGCTGCCACTGATTTCGGTTGGCCTTGCGCTGTTGTTGTTGCCGATGTTTTCCGGGCTTTCTCTGAATATGGGGTTGTTGGTGGTGTCAATGACTGCTGGTGCCGGGTGGTTGCTGCCCGCGATGTATGTCGATAAGCGCAAGCAGATCAGGCAGGGCAACCTGCGTGCCGCCTTCCCGGATGCCCTGGACCTGATGGTAGTGTGCGTGGAGTCGGGTCTGGCATTGCCGCAGACCATTGAGCGGGTGGCAGAGGAAATGTCGGTCAGCCAGGTTGAACTGGCTGAGGAACTGGCGCTGGTCAACTCGCAAATCCGCGCCGGCATTCCCAGTACCGAAGCACTCAAACAACTGGCTGTGCGCACCGGCCTGGAAGATGTGCAAGGGCTGGTTAGCCTGTTGGCGCAAAGTATCCGCTTCGGCACCAGCGTGGCGGACACCCTGCGTATCTATGCCGATGAATTTCGTGACCGGCGTACGCAAGCCGCCGAAGAGATGGGGGCGAAAGTCGGTACCAAGCTGGTATTTCCGCTGATTTTCTGCCTGTGGCCGAGCTTCTTTCTGGTAGCCATCGGTCCCCCCCTGATCGGGGTACTCAGAGCATTCGGTAAGTGAGCAGGAATGGTTTACTGTAGAACTGGATGGCTGTACTGCATAAGAGCGGGGTGGAGCTGGCGTACGGAGTGCATTCACTCCAATCGCTTGCTCCACTTTGTAGTATCTGGACTGTATTTTCCTGTGCACGACATCAAGCCCGGCTTTGCAGCCAGGCCACTGCGGACTACGTCAGAGGTTGATCATCCATCTACCGGCCTCAGTTACCGTTGCCGATGGTCATTTGTCCCGCTGTATCCTGGTCATAAAATTCCGGAATCGGGAAGTTGAAGCTGTTCAGCCAGCGCTGCATGGCCAGGTCACGTTCGGTGGCCGAAGCGGTTTGCAGGTGAGGGGAGGCAACCACACCGCGAATCTGCAGCTGCAACCACTGTTCGGTGCCTTGTTGATACGGCGAAGAGGGGCCTGGCTCAATGGCCCAGGCAGTGGTGGACAGGCAAGCCGTGCACAGGATCAACAGCCGTTTGGTATTCATCTCGACTCCTCGTACGTTTTACTTGCTCGCACTGGTAGAGGCATCGGCTACCTCAGCCTTGCGATTACCATCGGCAGCCACCACTTTTTTGGCGGAGGCCTTGAGTTTTTCCGCGCGGGTTTGAGCCTCTACGACTTGCTTGGGGCTCAAGTCGGCGCGGGTCACGAGTTCGGCGGCCGATTTCCAGTTATCCTGATAGATCAGCAGCGTCACCATATTGAGTGCCGCCAGTGTGTTTGCCTGCTTGAGCTCCATGGCGGTCATGAACTCAAAGCGTGCTTCAGGGATCCGGTGCTGATTGAGGTAGACGACCCCCAGGTCGTTGCGCATCCTGTCGTCGGTGGGGGCCATCTGCACCGCACGCTCAAGGTGAGTGGCAGCGCTGGCGTTATCATTTTTGGCGGCGGCCAGTTGGCCCAGGCCAAGTTCCCCTTCAGCCGCCATGCAGGTGCCGAGCAAGCTTTCGTACAAGGGTTGCGCGTCGCCGCTACGCCCCATCAAGCGCAGCACCCGAGCCTTGCGCAGGCGAACCTGGACCAGGCTATCGGGCATTCCTTCCAGATTTGCCAGGCTGGCATACAAACGACCTTCGTCGGCCATGCTGTCGGCCAGGTTCAGGGCCAGTTCTTGCTCCGAATCGGGCTTGGCACAGCTGGCCGGTCGCGAAGACAGGCCATGGCTGGCACAACCGGCGAGCATTAATGTCGCCGCTATTGCAATGACTGCTTTCATTGAAGGTCCTCTGGCTACAACACGTTGAACGCCCGGCCAATGGCAATAAGGTTGGCCCGGCCAGCGTGCAACGTCACCGTTACGAGTGAGGGCGAGACAAGTCCGGTTCAGGCTCTGGTTCATTGCGAAAGCCCGCTGCGACTGTCGAAGTCGCCATTTTCCAGGAAGAACATGCGATAGAAGTTCGGGTCGTAATTGCGCAGCTGTTCGCCAGGCAATGACGGCAGTTGTGCATTGGCCGCCAGTGGCTGGACCAGATGCGGGGTAACGATCATCAGCAGTTCGCGCTCTTCACGATTGATGGTGTTGTCGCGAAAAAACGCGCCCAGAACCGGGATATCGCCCAGCCCAGGAAACTTGTTCACCTGGGAATTGTTGCGGGAGCTGATCAGGCCGCTGATGACGAAGCTTTCGCCGTCGGCCAGGGAGATGCTGGTATCGGTACGGCGCACGGTCAGAGCCGGGACGACCGTGCCGGCGATGCTCACGGCGTTGGTGAAATCCAGTTCGCTGACCTCCGGCGCCACCTTCAGCGCAATACGGTTTTTCCCGACAATGGTCGGCGTCAGGGTCAGGCGGATACCGAACTCCTTGTACTCGATGAACACGTTATCGCTGCCTGAACTGGGCACCGGAATCGGTATTTCACCGCCGGCCAGGAAGCTCGCACTTTGCCCGCTGAGCGCTACCAGGCTTGGCCGCGCCAGGGTGTAGGCGAAACCGCTGCCTTCCAGCGCGTTGAGCGCCACGATGGTATTGCCGGTAGCAAACGTGAGATTGAAGTTGTTGTTATTCACCGGCACCGACGGCGTGACAATGCCGCCGATGGTGGGCAAGGTTCTCGGCGAGCCGAACAGGAAGTTGCCGCGGATGCCGAAAATCGAGGCGGAGGCTTCCTTGAGCTTGGTCCGGCTGACTTCAACGAAGCGGATATCGGTCTGCACCTGGCTCGGCAGCAGCGGGTCGTCGGAAGGCACCGACGGCACGCTGGTCAGCGCCGCTGTGGCTTTACCCTTGACGAACACCATGCTTTGGCGCGGCGTTTTCGAGCAGGCGGTCCAGACCATCAGGCTGGTGGTCCCCGGTGCAAGGCCCGTGAGTATGAACGCGTTGCTGCCGCTGGGTTGCACGTCGGCAATTTTCGGGTCACCCACCGCCAGTTGCGTTACCGCAACGGGGCTGCGCAGTTCACTCTGCAGCCCCTGACCGACCTCGTAGGTTGTCGGCCAATTGTCCAGTTGCGGGCAATTGGCCGGCGCGGCCTGAGCCGCATCCACGCTGAGGCCCATCCAGAACAGGCCATGGATAATTCGCTTGAAAGCGGGCTCGGTACGAAAGCTCATTAAGTACATCCTCACTGGATAGGCCGTCTTTAGGCGGACTGAGTCGTCTCGGATCACTTCACGGGGACCGGGTTATCCCCCCAATGCGCCAGACCACTTATCCAGGGCCTTGGCATTATTCCTTGCGTGCTACACACGAGCGGGCGCCATTCGCGGACCGGGCTGGACAGCGAGCGACCTCTGCAAAAACGGTTTTGAGTGATCCGCATACCTGGACTGCCCGCCAGCGCGAGACTTGCGCCTATGGGGCGACCTGGTTCCCCCCGCAAAGTAGTCGGCAATGAAGGTACAGAGCCGGAAAACGCCTGCCAGGACCATGGTGAGGTAACTCCTTTTGCCAATTCGCTGACTGATCACTGAAGCTGACGTGGAAAATCAAGCCGTCATGACTTCTTATTGTTTGAAGGTAGTTCAATCAAACCAAAGTGCCATGAATTTAAAGAAAAGCATTGGTGCAAAGGCTGGAGATAGGCGGGTGGGCAGGGTCGCAGCGCAGTGGGCTTGCCTGATGTTGACGGGGTGCGCTGAAGGCAATAAACAAAAAAGGCCCGCATGCTCAAGCATGCGGGCCTTTGGCTTCACTGATTGACGATCAGTGCTTGCTGTCCTGGTTCGACAACGCCAGCAGCTGTTTTTCCTGGTTCCAGTCGAAAGGTTCGTCGTTCTGTTCGGCTTCGAAGCGGCGTTCTTCCAGTGCCTGATACAGGTCGATTTCTTCATCGGACAAGTAGTGCAGGCAATCACCGGCGAAATACCACAGCAGATCCCGTGGAATCAGGTGGGCGATTTGCGGATAGCGAGTGATGACCTGGCACAGAATGTCCTGGCCCAGGTATTGGCTTTCGATCGGATCGATCGGCAGTGACGCCAGCAATTCGTCGAAGCGCTCAAGGAACAAGGCATGGCTTTCTTCGGGAACCTGCTCGGCCTCACCTACGGCGACCAGGATGCTGCGCAGGTGGTCGAGTAAAACGAGATGATCGGCAACGATGTTGGACACGAGATAAGTCCTCAAGAGCAAAACGGGCGCGGGAGTATAAAGCGCCCGCGCCCGTTTTTACATGTTTGAAGGGATCAGCGGACTTTTCCCTTGGCCAGCGCCAAAGCCTTTTGGTCAAAGTCATCGACGTCGATCACCTTGCGCCGGGCCGCTTCGGCTTCACGCAGGGTTTGGGCTTCCATCGGCTGCAACACGCCAGCCTCGAGGGCGGCATCGATCACCGACTCGCCGGCCAGCGGTTTGACCTGACCACTCTTGAGTGCCACATGCAGCTTTTTCTGCAATGGCTGTGCGGCGCTCAACAAGTTGCAGGCGTGTTGCAATGCACCGACCGGGTCGTCGCTCGCTTGTGGGCGATAGCAACCCTGAAGCAATTCCTCCAGGGCCGGGTCGCCCTTGGCGCGGCCAATCAATGCAGCGACTTCGGCACCGAGTTTGTCCGATGGCCCTTTGTGCCGGCGACCGAACGGGAACACGATCACCCGCAACAGGCAGCCGATGACTTTGTTCGGGAAGTTGCTCAACAGTTCATCCATGGCGCGCTCGGCCTGCCCCAGGCTTTCTTCCATGGCCCAGGCCAGCAGTGGCGTCATGTACTGCGGTGAGTCGAGATCGTGGTAGCGCTTGAGTGCGGCCGAGGCCAGGTAGAGGTTGCTCAGCACATCACCCAGCCGTGCGGACAGACGTTCCCGGCGCTTCAGTTCACCACCCAGCAGCATCATGCTGAGGTCGGCGAGCAGGGCGAAAGCCGCGGCCTGACGATTGAGTGCGCGGAAGTAACCCTGGCTGAGTTTGTCGCCCGGGGTGTGTTCCAGGTGCCCGAAACCGAGATTCAACACCAGCGTACTGGCGGCGTTACTCACGGCAAAGCCGATGTGCTTGAGCAGCAGGTCATCGAATTCTCTGAGTGCCTGATCCTTGTCTTCACGACTGGCCAGGGCCATTTCCTTGAGGATGAAGGGATGGCAGCGAATCGCGCCCTGGCCGAAGATCATCAGGTTGCGCGAGAGAATGTTCGCACCTTCCACGGTGATGAAGATCGGCGCGCAGTTCCATTTGCGACCCAGGTAATTGTTCGGCCCCTGGATGATTGCCTTGCCGCCGTGCACGTCCATCGCATCGCTTATGCAGTCGCGGCCGCGTTCGGTGAGGTGGTACTTGAGAATCGCCGACAGCACTGACGGTTTCTCGCCCAGGTCGACCGCATTGGCAGTCAGCATGCGGGCGGCGTCCATCATCCAGGTGTTGCCGCCAATGCGCGCCATGGCCTCCTGAATGCCTTCGAAAGCGGCAATCGGCACATTGAACTGCTCGCGAACCTGAGCGTATTGGCCCGTCACCAGGCTGGTGAACTTGGCCATGCCGGTACCCACCGCCGGCAGGGAAATCGAACGCCCGACCGAGAGGCAATTCATCAGCATCATCCAGCCTTTGCCGAGCATTTCCTGGCCGCCAATGAGGAATTCCAGCGGGACGAACACATCCTTGCCGGCGTTCGGGCCGTTCATGAATGCAGCGCCTAACGGCAGGTGGCGGCGACCGATCTCGACGCCTGCGGTGTCGGTCGGAATCAACGCCAGGCTGATGCCCAGGTCTTCCTTGTCGCCCAGCAGGTGATCCGGGTCGTAAGCCTTGAACGCCAGGCCGAGGAGGGTGGCCACCGGGCCGAGGGTGATGTAGCGCTTTTCCCAGTTCAGGCGCAGGCCGAGGACTTCCTGGCCCTGCCATTCACCTTTGCAGATCACTCCGGAGTCCGGCATGCCGCCAGCGTCGGAACCGGCCAGCGGACCGGTAAGGGCAAAGCACGGGATGTCGTCGCCGCGCGCCAGGCGTGGCAGGTAATGATTGCGTTGCTCATCGGTGCCGTAATGCAGCAACAGTTCGGCTGGGCCCAGGGAGTTGGGGACCATCACGGTCGTTGCGAGGTCGCCGCTGTGGCTCGCCAGTTTCATCGCCACTTGCGAGTGGGCATAGGCGGAGAAACCCTTGCCGCCAAACTCCTTGGGGATGATCAGGGCGAAAAAACCGTTGTCCTTGATGAATGTCCAGGCTTCGGGCGGCAGGTCCATGGATTGACCGAGCTGCCATTCACTGACCATGGTGCAGAGTGTTTCGGTCGGCCCGTCGATGAAAGCCTGTTCTTCTTCATTCAATTGTGCTTTGGGGTAGGACAGCAGTTTGCTCCAGTCCGGACGGCCACTGAACAGTTCGCCGTCCCACCAGACCGTGCCGGCGTCGATGGCATCGCGTTCGGTTTGCGACATCGGCGGCAGGGTTTTCTGGAACCAGTTGAACATCGGCGCGCTGAGCAATTTGCGGCGCAGGTCGGGCAGCAGCAAGGGCGCGGCGACGGCGGCGATCAATATCCAGCAAACCAGCAGCAACCAGCCCGGCGCACGGCTGAAAGCGCCCATTGCCACGACATAGACAGCCACGATGGTCAGGGCGGGCAGCGGGGCGATGCGGCGGTGGGCCAAATAAGCAATCCCGACCAGCAGAACCAGTATCCACAACAGCAGCATATTCATTCCTCCGTGAAACCAGGGCGAACCAGCCCACAAAGCTTAGACGGCATCCGCAAAACGGACAGGTCAGAGCGATGTGATTGGATTCGTAGGAACCCCCCGATGATTTTCGTGCGACAGATGGGTCGCACACGTGGGAAACGTTCATTGAGCAAGCGGCAAAGCGCCCATGTTTGGCCGAAATGTCGTTATCTCTGTGCTGAAGCTCTCGCTAGACTCGGGGCTTCCCCAGGAGATTATTCTCATGCACGAGTATCTGCGTCCCGGCCGCTTCATCGATAGTGACCATCCGTCCGTGGTGGAGTTCGCCGAAAAACACCGTGGCGCCAGCCGCGATCCGCTCGAGCAGGCGATCAGTCTCTATTACGCGGTGCGCGAGGCGGTGCGCTACAACCCGTACACGTTCAGTCGCGATCCACAGACTCTGCGCGGCAGTCATGCACTGGCGACCGGGGAGAGTTACTGCGTGCCCAAGGCCACGCTACTGGCAGGTGCAGCGCGGCATTGCGGGATTCCCGCGCGGATCGGCCTGGCGGATGTACGCAATCATTTGTCGACGCCACGGCTGCTTGAATTGCTCAAGAGCGACATGTTCGCCATGCATGGCTACACCGAATTTTATTTGCAGGATCGCTGGGTCAAGGCGACGCCAGCGTTCAACCGCAAACTCTGCGATCTGTTCAATGTGGCGCCGCTGGAATTCGACGGGATCAACGACAGCGTTTTTCATCCTTTCAACCGCGATGGCGCGAAGCTGATGGAGTACCTGGTTGATCACGGCCAGTTCGCCGACGTACCTGAAGCGTTCTTTTTCGAACACTTGGAAAAATGCTATCCGCACCTGTTTGGTGTGCAGCAGCAACCGCTGTCGGGTGACATGCAGAGCGATTTGAGTCGCGCCTGATCCGGCGTATGCTGCCTGCCCACTTACTGAAAAAGAGGCGGTCATGCTGAAGATCTGGGGTCGGAAAAACTCGTCGAATGTCAGAAAACCATTGTGGGCCGCCGAAGAGCTGGGGCTGGCCTACGAGGCTATCGATGCCGGTGGCGCCTTTGGTGTCGTCGATACGCCCGAGTACCGCGCCATGAATCCCAATGGTCGCGTGCCTGTCATTGAAGACGACGGTTTCGTGCTGTGGGAATCCAACGCCATCGTGCGTTACCTCATGGCCTTGCATGCTGACGGCACGGCCTGGTACCCAAAAAATCTAAAGGCCCGCGCCACTGCCGATAAGTGGATGGATTGGACCACCTCAAGCTTTGCCGGCCCGTTCCGCACCGTATTCTGGGGCGTGCTGCGTACCCCGGCAGACCAGCAGGACTGGCCCGCCATCAAGGCGGCGATCAAGGAATGCGACACGCTGCTGGCGATGGCCGATCAGGCTCTGGCAAGCAAACCCTACCTGTCGGGAGACGAGATCGGCATGGGCGATATTCCCCTGGGCAGTTTTATTTATGCCTGGTTCGAGATGCCGATCGAACGCGCGCCCCAGCCTCATCTGGAGGCCTGGTACACACGATTGAAACAGCGTCCGGCGTACCGCAAAGCCGTCATGACCGCGTTGACTTAATACTCACTATCGACACGCTTGACTGTACTTGTGTGGCGGCGACAAGCACCATTGCGCTGATGCGACGTGGTTGCAATGCGCGCCGCCCGCCCTTACCTGACCCTTTTTTCCCATCTTGGTGCGTAAATCAGATATGAGTTCCGCTCTGTCCATCCGGCAGCTAACCAAAACCTACGGCAACGGTTTCCAGGCCCTGAACGGTATCGATCTGGATGTCGCCGAAGGTGACTTTTTCGCCTTGCTCGGCCCGAACGGCGCCGGCAAATCCACGACCATCGGCATTCTCTCGACCCTGGTGAACAAGACCAGCGGCACGGTGAATATCTTCGGTCACGACCTGGACAAGAATCCTGCACAGCTCAAACGCTCCATCGGCGTGGTGCCTCAGGAATTCAACTTCAACCAGTTCGAAAAGACCTTCGACATCGTCGTGACCCAGGCCGGTTACTACGGCATCCCGGCGAAAATCGCCAAGGAACGTGCCGAGCAGTACCTGACCCAACTCGGCCTGTGGGACAAGAAGGATGTGCCGTCGCGTTCGTTGTCCGGCGGCATGAAGCGGCGCCTGATGATCGCCCGCGCGCTGGTTCATGAGCCGCGCCTGCTGATCCTCGATGAACCGACTGCCGGGGTGGACATCGAGCTGCGTCGTTCGATGTGGAGCTTCCTCACCGAGTTGAACCAGAAAGGCATCACCATCATCCTCACCACCCACTACCTGGAAGAGGCTGAGCAGTTGTGCCGTAACATCGGCATCATTGACCATGGCACCATCGTCGAGAACACCAGCATGCGTCAGTTGCTCAGCCAACTGCATGTCGAAACCTTCCTGCTTGACCTCAAGGGCGTCCTGCCAGCCGCGCCTCAGTTGCTCGGCTACCCGTCCCGGCTGATCGACAGTCACACCCTGGAAGTCCAGGTGGACAAGTCCATGGGCATCACCGCGCTGTTCACCCAGTTGGCACAGCAGAACATCGAAGTGTTGAGCCTGCGTAACAAAACCAATCGCCTCGAGGAGTTGTTCGTGTCCCTGGTGGAGAAAAATCTGTCGAAGGTGGCGGTATGAGTTCCGAGCTGCGCCCCAACCTCGTTGCCCTCAACACCATCGTTTACCGTGAAGTCCGGCGTTTCACCCGGATCTGGCCGCAGACCTTGCTGCCGCCGGCCATCACCATGGTCCTGTACTTCGTGATCTTCGGTAATCTGATCGGTCGGCAAATAGGCGACATGGGTGGCTTCACTTATATGGAGTACATCGTGCCGGGACTGATCATGATGTCGGTGATCACCAACTCCTACGGCAACGTGGTGTCGAGTTTCTTCGGCAGTAAATTCCAGCGCTCCATTGAAGAACTGATGGTCTCGCCGCTGTCGCCGCACACCATTCTGATCGGCTACACCCTGGGTGGTGTACTGCGCGGGTTGATGGTGGGGATCATCGTGACCCTGCTTTCGCTGTTTTTCACCCATTTGCAGGTGCATCACCTGGGCGTGACCATTCTGGTGGTGGTGCTGACCGCGACGATCTTCTCGTTGCTGGGTTTCATCAACGCGGTGTTTGCGCGCAATTTCGATGACATCTCGATCATCCCGACCTTCGTGCTGACGCCACTGACCTACCTGGGCGGGGTGTTCTATTCGATCACTTTGCTGCCGCCGTTCTGGCAGACCGTATCCCTGGCCAACCCGGTGCTGCACATGGTCAACGCATTCCGTTACGGCATCCTCGGCGTATCGGATATCCGTATCAGCGTGGCGATCGCCTTCATGCTGGTCGCGACCGTGGTGCTGTATTTCGGTTGTGCGCGGTTGCTGGTCAGCGGGCGCGGGATGCGTACCTGAGAAATACCGAGTCGTCTGTTTCGCGAGCAAGCCCGCTCCCACACTGGATCTATGTAGCACTGAAGATCCCTGTGGGAGCGGGCTTGCCCGCGAAAGCGTCAGCCCAGACACCGCAAAAAAAAAAACGGCCTCCCAAGTGGAGGCCGTTTTGCATTCTCACATCCGGCTCTTCTTGCGCCGCTTCCATTGCCGGGCCACCCACCAGCGCCAGTACATCATCACCAGAAAGTAGGCCAGCGCCCCGAGTACCACTCCCGTCACGACTGAACCCAGCAAGAACGGCTGCCACAACGTCGAGATTTCTCCCCTGATCCATTCCCAGGTCAGCGAGTCCGGCAACTGCCGGGCGGGAACGTCCATCAGCCAGGCGCCGGCCTGGTAGGTGCAGAAGAATACGGCGGGCATGGTGATCGGGTTGGTCAGCCAGACCAGGCTCACGGCAATCGGCATGTTGCCGCGCACGATAATGGCGAGGATGGCCGCGAGCAGCATCTGCAACGGGATCGGCAGGAACGCGGCGAACAGGCCCACTGCCATTGCACGGGCAACGGAGTGGCGATTGAGGTGCCAGAGGTTGGGGTCATGCAACAGCGTGCCGAGAAAGCGTAAGGACTTGTGTTCCCTGATGCTCATCGGGTCTGGCATGTAACGTTTGAATAAGCGCCGGGGCATAAGGCTTCTCGGTCGGTCAAGGCGGCAAGTATGTCTGGATTCTATGAGCTGCCCATTCAGACTTTGTGACAATTATTGACGACGCCCATGCGACGGACGGGCTAAGCCTTGAAGGGTACTCTCAAGGACGGGCTTATGCGCACAGGGATGATGGCGCTGGCGTTGGGTCTGCTGACCTTGCGCTTTTTACCGGCATTGCCGCCGGTCTGGTTGTGGTTGGCGATGCCGGTGGCGGGTTTGATGTTGCTGCCATTCAGAACCTATCCGGTGGCCTTTTACCTGTTCGGTTTGAGTTGGGCCTGCGCGAATGCCCAGTCGGCACTGGATGACCGACTGTCTGCGGGGCTGGACGGCGAAACCCGCTGGGTCGAAGGACGGGTCACGGGGCTGCCCCAGCACGGCGACGCAGTGGTGCGTTTTGAGCTGGCCGACACTCAGTCTCGGCGCACTCATCTGCCGAAGCACTTACGCCTGGCCTGGCATGACGGGCCGCCGGTGAACAGTGGCGAGCGCTGGCGTCTGGCAGTCAAATTGAAGCGCCCGGCCGGGCTCCTCAATCCGCAGGCCTTCGACTATCAAGCCTGGTTGCTGGCACAACGCATCGGGGCGACCGGGAGGGTCAAGGAGGGCGAACGCCTTGTACAAGCCCAATGGGCCTGGCGCGATGGAGTCCGTCAGCGTTTGCAAGCGGTGGATGCCCAAGGGCGAAGCGGCGCGTTGACGGCGTTGGTACTCGGGGACGGCGCCGGGCTGAGTCGCGAAGACTGGCAGGTATTGCAGGATACGGGCACGGTGCATCTGCTGGTTATTTCCGGGCAGCACATCGGTTTGCTGGCCGGGGTGGTGTATCTGTTGATCGCAGGACTGGCCCGCCATGGGCTGTGGCCGAACCGCCTGCCGTGGTTGCCGTGGGCCTGTGGCCTGGCATTCGCCGCTGCGCTCGGTTACGGGATGCTGGCCGGGTTCGAGGTTCCGGTGCAGCGGGCCTGCCTGATGATTGGTCTGGTGTTGTTGTGGCGTCTACGGTTTCGTCATCTCGGCGCCTGGTGGCCGTTGTTGCTGGCGCTCAATGGCGTTTTGTTACTGGATCCGCTGGCGAGTCTGCAACCGGGGTTCTGGTTGTCTTTTGCGGCGGTGGCCATCTTGATTTTCACCTTTGGCGGCCGGTTGGGCCCTTGGCGCTGGTGGCAGACCTGGACCCGTGCGCAATGGCTGATCGCCATCGGTCTGTGCCCGTTGTTGCTGGTGCTGGGGTTGCCGATCAGTGTCAGCGGCCCGTTGGCCAATCTGTGGGCGGTGCCGTGGATCAGCCTGCTGGTATTGCCGCCGGCCTTGCTCGGGACATTGCTGATACCTGTGCCTTACGTGGGGGAGGGCTTGTTGTGGCTGGCGGGCGGTTTGATCGATGGGTTGTTCAGGGGACTGGCGTTGTTGGCGGGAGTGATACCGGCGTGGGTGCCCAGGGCGACTCCTGGGTGGGTATGGGGTCTCGGCGCGTTGGGCGCTTTTCTGCTGTTGTTGCCGCGTGGGGTGCCGCTGCGTCCATTGGGTTGGCCTCTGCTGTTGTTGTTGGTATTTCCACCCCGGTCATTGCTGCCGGAAGGCGTCGCTGAAGTCTGGCAGTTGGACGTGGGGCAGGGATTGGCCGTTCTGGTGCGCACTCGCCATCACACGCTGTTGTATGACACCGGACCACGCATCGGTGATTTTGATCTGGGGGAGCGGGTCGTACTGCCTTCTTTGCGCAAACTGGGGGTGGATGAACTGGATCTGCTGCTGATCAGCCACGCGGACGCCGATCATGCCGGGGGAGCGCGTGCGGTGGCCAATGGCATGCCGATCAAACAGGTGCTCAGTGGCGATCCCCTGGAGTTGCCACAGGAGCTGGGCGCCCAGGCTTGTGAGAGTGAGCGGCAATGGACTTGGGATGGCGTGCAGTTTCGGCTTTGGCAATGGTCTTCCGCCAGCGACCGTAACCAGAAGTCCTGCGTGTTGCAGATCGAAGCCAATGGCGAGCGCCTGCTGTTGACCGGCGATATCGACTCCGCTGCCGAGCGAGCCCTTCTCGACAGTCCATTGGTGGTACCCACCGATTGGCTGACGGCGCCCCATCACGGCAGTCGCAGTTCGTCGTCCATGGCGCTGCTCAATGGCTTGCAACCTAAAACGGTGCTGATCTCGCGCGGCCTGGGCAATGCCTTCGGCCATCCGCATCCCACGGTCGTGGCGCGATATCAAAAGCGCGGAGTGGCGATCTACGACAGTGCTGAACAGGGTGCCATTCGTCTGCAACTGGGGCGCTTCGAACCGCCGTGGACGATGCGTCAGGAACGGCGTTTCTGGCGCGATCCGCCGCCCTTGAATCAGTAACCGAGTGTTATCAAAGCCCGACCGGATGCGCCATCACGGTCTTCGGTGCGCCCACCCCCTATGTTAGAGTGGCGCACTTTTTCGAGGGGACTGTCACTGTGTGGGAATTGGTCAAATCCGGCGGCTGGATGATGCTGCCGATCATTCTGAGCTCCATCGTGGCCATGGCCATCGTCGCCGAACGTCTCTGGACACTGCGCGCCAGCCGCGTGACCCCGGAGCACTTGCTCGGGCAGGTCTGGGTCTGGATCAAGGACAAACAGCTCAATAAAGAAAAACTCAAGGAACTGCGTGCCAACTCGCCTCTGGGCGAGATCCTGGCGGCTGGTCTGGCTAACTCGAAACATGGTCGCGAGATCATGAAGGAGTGCATCGAAGAGGCCGCTGCCCGAGTGATCCACGAGCTGGAGCGCTACATCAACGCGCTGGGCACCATCGCCGCCATGGCGCCGTTGCTGGGTCTGCTGGGTACCGTGTTGGGCATGATCGAAATCTTCAGTTCGTTCATGGGCACAGGCATGACGACCAACGCCGCAGTGCTGGCCGGCGGTATTTCCAAAGCCTTGATTACCACGGCTTCGGGCCTGATCGTCGGTATCCCGTCGGTGTTCTTCCACCGGTTTCTGCAACGGCGCATTGATGAGCTCGTCGTGGGCATGGAGCAGGAAGCCATCAAGCTGGTTGAAGTGGTGCAGGGTGACCGTGACGTTGATCTGGCTGAGGGCAAAGCGTGAAATTCCGCCGCAAGCAACGGGAGAACGTGGACATCAACCTCGTGTCGCTGATCGACGTGGTGTTTGTCCTGCTGCTGTTTTTCGTGGTGACCACCACCTTTACCCGTGAAACCCAGTTGCGTGTCGAGCTGCCGGAAGCGGTCAGTGGCGCATCTGCCGACGACCAGACCCGGCAGCTCGATGTTGCCATCAGTGCCGACGGTGTGTTCTCGGTGAACAACCATGTATTGCCGAAAAGCGACCTGGCCACGTTGATGGAAGCGCTGCAGAAAGAATCCAATGGCGATACCAACCTGCCGCTGTCCATCAGCGCCGACGGCAAGACTCAACATCAGTCCGTCATTACCGCCATGGATGCAGCCGGCAAGCTTGGCTTCAGCCATTTGCGCATGACCACCATCGAGGCGGCGCCCCCCGCGCCCTGATGACCATGTCCGATCGATTACTGGCCGCGTGGTACGCAGGTCATCCGGCCCTGAAGCTGTTGCAGCCACTGGAGTGGCTGTACCGGCGCGTGGTCATGAACAAGCGCAAGCGCTTTCTGGCGGGGGAGGGCGAGATCTATCAACCTCCGGTGCCGTTGATCGTCGTGGGCAACATCACCGTTGGCGGTACTGGCAAGACGCCGCTGATTCTGTGGATGATCCAGCATTGTCAGCGCAGCGGCCTGCGGGTCGGCGTGGTCAGCCGTGGATACGGCGCCAAGCCGCCGCAGTTGCCGTGGCGGGTCGAGGCCGGGCAGAGTGCTGATATCGCCGGTGACGAGCCGTTGCTGATCGTTCAGCGCACGGGTGTGCCGTTGATGATCGACCCCAATCGCAGCAACGCTGTCAAAGCGTTGCTGGCCAGTGAGCCGCTGGACCTGATCCTGTCCGACGACGGCATGCAGCACTACCGCCTGGCCCGTGACCTGGAACTGGTGTTGATCGACGCCGCCCGCGGCCTGGGCAACCGCCGTTGCCTGCCTGCCGGGCCGTTGCGCGAACCGGTCGAGCGCTTGCAAAGCGTCGACGCGGTTCTCTACAACGGTGCCACGGCTGACCGCGAGGATGGTTTTGCCTTTCAATTGCAACCTGTCGCGCTGTTCAATTTGCGCAGCGGCGAGCGGCGTCCCCTCGACCATTTCCCCTCTGGCCAGGCCCTGCACGCGGTGGCCGGCATCGGCAATCCGCAACGTTTCTTCAAGACCCTCGAAACGTTACACTGGCAGCCAGTCCCGCATGCGTTTGCCGACCACGCCGAATACAGCGTGGAGGCTTTGAATTTCACGCCGTCATTGCCGTTGGTGATGACGGAAAAGGATGCGGTGAAATGCCGTGCCTTTGCCGCCGCCGACTGGTGGTATCTGGCGGTTGATGCGGTGCCGTCGCCGGCCTTCGTGGCCTGGTTCGACACACAGCTGATGCGCCTGTTGCCGGCTCGTCTGTTGCCTTAAATCCGTTTTTCCAGGGAATGCTCATGGACACTAAATTGCTCGATATTCTTGCTTGCCCGGTCTGCAAAGGCCCGCTCAAGCTCAGCGCCGACAAGACCGAGCTGATCAGCAAGGGCGCCGGCCTGGCCTACCCGATTCGCGACGGCATCCCGGTGATGCTCGAATCCGAAGCGCGCACCCTGACCACCGACGAGCGCCTGGATAAATGACCACAGCCTTTACTGTCGTCATTCCATCGCGTTATGCCTCCACCCGCCTGCCGGGCAAGCCGCTGCTGCTGATCGCCGGCAAGCCGATGATTCAGCACGTCTGGGAACAGGCAAGCAAAAGCAGCGCCGAGCGGGTGGTGGTTGCCACCGACGACGCGCGCATCGTCGAAGCCTGCAAAGGCTTTGGTGCCGAAGTGGTATTGACCCGTGAAGATCACAATTCCGGCACCGATCGCCTGGCCGAAGTTGCGACGAAGCTGGGCCTGGCGCCCGACGCCATCGTAGTCAACGTCCAGGGCGACGAGCCGCTGATCCCGCCGAACGTGATCGATCAGGTCGCTGCGAACCTGGCCGCCCACACCGAAGCGCGCATGGCCACCCTGGCCGAGCCGATCGAAGACGCGGACACCCTGTTCAATCCCAACGTGGTCAAGGTCGTCAGCGACCTCAATGGCCTGGCGCTGACGTTCAGTCGTTCCACCTTGCCCTGGGCACGGGACGCATTCGCCGTGAACCGTGAGCAGTTGCCGGAAGGTGTGCCGTATCGCCGCCATATCGGCATCTATGCCTACCGCGCCGGTTTCCTGCAGGATTTCGTCAGCTGGGGTCCATGCTGGCTGGAAAACACCGAGTGCCTGGAACAGCTGCGAGCCCTTTGGCACGGCGTGCGCATTCATGTGGCCGACGCACAGATCGCACCGCCAGCCGGTGTCGATACCGTTGAAGACCTTGAGCGCGTTCGTCGCCTGCTGGAGGCGTGATGCGGGTCCTGTTTGTCTGCCTGGGCAACATCTGTCGCTCTCCCACGGCCGAAGGCGTGCTGCGGCACAAGTTGCGTGAAGCGGGGCTGGCCGACCGGGTCGAAGTCGCTTCCGCCGGTACCGGTGACTGGCATGTCGGCAAGGCGCCGGACAAGCGCAGTCAGGCCGCGGCGAAGTTGCGCGGCTATGACTTGTCTGCCCAGCGCGCCCGACAAGTCACCCGCGCCGATTTCGCCACGTACGACCTGATCCTGGCGATGGACAACAGCAACCTGCGCAACCTCAAGGCCTTGCATCCCGCCAAGGGCAAGGCTGAGCTGGACTTGTTCCTGCGCCGTTACCAATCGGAAATCGATGAAGTGCCGGACCCTTACTACGACGGCGAACAAGGCTTCGAGCAGGTGCTGGACCTGATCGAGCGCGCCAGCGATTTGCTGGTGATCGAATTGAAAGGACGGTTATGAGTTTGCAGGTTCAATCGCAGGTTTCGCTCAAGCCGTTCAACAGCTTTGGCGTGGATGTCCAGGCCCGGCTGTTTGCCGAGGCCCATAGCGACGCCGATGTGCGTGAAGCCTTGGCCTATGGGCTGGAATACAAGGTGCCGGTGCTGGTGATCGGCGGTGGCAGCAACCTGCTGCTGACGGCGGATATCGATGCACTGGTGCTGCGCATGGCCACCCGCGGGATTCGCGTGCTGAGCGATGACGGTAGCAAGGTGGTGATTGAAGCCGAGGCGGGTGAGCCTTGGCATCCGTTCGTGCAACACACCTTGGCCCAGGGGTTGTCCGGTCTGGAAAACCTCAGCCTGATTCCCGGTACCGTTGGCGCTGCGCCAATGCAAAACATCGGCGCTTATGGCGTCGAGATCAAAGACGTGTTTGCCGGCCTGACCGCGCTGGATCGCCAGAGCGGCGAACTGCGCGACTTTACACTGCAAGAGTGCAACTTCGCCTACCGTGACAGCCTGTTCAAGCAGGAACCGGGGCGTTGGTTGATCCTGCGTGTGCGTTTCGCCCTCGATCGTGCCGCGCACTTGCACCTCGAGTACGGACCGGTACGTCAGCGCCTGACCGAACAAGGCATCGAGCATCCGACCGCCACCGATGTCAGCCAGGCCATTTGCAGCATCCGCAATGAAAAGCTCCCGGACCCCGCCGTACTCGGCAATGCCGGCAGTTTCTTCAAGAATCCCTTGGTGTCGGCCGCGTTGGCCGCACGAATCAAGGGTGAGTACCCGGATCTGGTGGCTTATGCGCAACCTGATGGCCAGATGAAATTGGCTGCCGGTTGGCTGATTGAACGGGCAGGCTGGAAAGGTTTTCGCGATGCCGACGCGGGTGTTCATAAGCTGCAGGCGCTGGTGCTGGTCAACTATGGCAGCGCAACGGGCCTGCAATTGCTGAACCTGGCGCAGCGCATCCAGAAAGACATTTCAGAACGTTTCCATGTCGACCTGGAAATGGAGCCGAACCGGTATTGAGCTAAGCTTTCCAGACGCATCAAAAAGCCCTGCGCAATGTTTATTGTGCAGGGCTTTTTTGTTAATGCTCGGTTAACTTAGTCAGCTAACGATGCACACACTTGTTCCACCAAAGGCCCGGTGCAGACGTCTGTGTCCGCACAAGAGAGCCTATTAGCCTGAGTCGATCTGCGTGCGACCCACCGAGATCCAGCGGCAGATTGCTCGACCCCATAACTCAAGAACTATGCGGGCGTGCCCATGATTACCCTGAAACTCAACGGTCAAGACCATCAACTCGACGTCACCGAGGATATGCCGCTGCTCTGGGCGATCCGCGACGTGGCCGGTTACAACGGCACCAAATTCGGTTGCGGCATGGGCCTGTGCGGGGCCTGCACCATTCATATCGAAGGGGCTCCGGCGCGTAGTTGCATCACGCCCATCGGTTCAGTCGTCGGACAGAATGTCAGCACCATCGACAACCTGCACGCCGATCCGATCGGCAAAGTCGTGCAGCAAGCCTGGCTCGACACGGCGGTCGCCCAATGCGGTTTCTGCCAGGGCGGGCAAATCATGTCGGCGACGGCCCTGCTCAAGACCAATCCGAACCCGAGCGATGAGCAGATCGAAGAGGCGATGGTCGGCAACATCTGCCGTTGCGGTACCTATAACCGCATCAAGACGGCCATCCGCCAGGCCTCCACTCACCTGAAGGAGGCCAAGGCATGAGCCGGTTACCGAATGATTTTGCCTTGAGCAACCTGAGTCATCTCAGTCGCCGTGGCTTTCTGAAAGGCGTGGGCGCTACCAGTGCGCTGGTATTGGCGGCGAGCTGGGGCTGGCAAGACGCATTTGCTGCAGAGAAAGAGAAAAAATTCGGTGCCGATGGTATGCCCAACGGCTGGGTTGATGATCCCAAGGTCTATGTGAGCATCGCCGCTGATGGCACGGTGACGGTGATTTGCAATCGCTCAGAGATGGGCCAGGGTGTGCGCACCAGTTTGACCATGGTGGTGGCCGATGAACTCGAAGCCGACTGGGCGATGGTCAAGGTGCAGCAGGCACCGGGTGATGAAGTGCGCTTCGGTAACCAGGACACCGACGGCTCGCGCAGCATGCGCCACTGGTACGAACCAATGCGCCGTTGTGGTGCCGCCGCGCGGACCATGCTCGAACAGGCTGCCGCCGCGCAATGGAAAGTGCCGGTCGGTGAATGCCATGCGCAATTGCACAAGGTCGTCCATGAGCCTTCTGGCCGCGAGCTCGGATATGGCGCCCTGGCCTCTGCCGCAAGTGCCTTGCCGGTTCCGGCCCGCGACAGCCTGAAGCTCAAGCAACCCGCACAATTCCGTTATATCGGCAAGGAAGGCAGCAAGGCCATCGACGGTGAAGACATCGTCAACGGTCGTGCTGTGTACGGCGCCGACGTGCATTTCGACGGCATGCTCTATGCCACCATTGCGCGGCCCGCGGTGTATGGCGGCAAAGTCAAAAGCTTCGATGGCAGCGCGGCGATGAAAGTCCCTGGCGTGGTCAAGGTGCTGCAGATCGAAAGCCGGCCTTTGCCTTCGGAGTTTCAACCCCTGGGTGGCATCGCCGTGGTGGCGAGCAATACCTGGGCGGCGATCAAGGGGCGCGAGGCGCTGAAAATCGAGTGGGATGACGGCCCCAACGCCAGTTACGACTCGATTGTCTATCGCAAGGAGCTCGAAGCGGCCTCGCTCAAACCCGGCAAGGTGGTGCGCAATACCGGCAACATCGAAAAGGCCATGACCAACGCCGACAGCACGCTGGAAGCCTCCTACTACTTGCCGCATTTGTCACAGTCGCCGATGGAACCGATGGTCGCCATTGCGCGGTTCAAGGACGGTGCGTGCGAAGCCTGGGGGCCAAGCCAGGCGCCGCAGGTCACGCGGGAACGAATCGGTGAGCGCCTGGGCCTGCCGTTCGACAACGTCACCTTCAACGTGACCCTGCTGGGGGGTGGGTTCGGGCGCAAGTCCAAGCCGGACTTCATCATCGAAGCCGCCATCCTCGCCAAGGAGTTCCCCGGTAAAGCGGTGCGGGTGCAATGGACCCGCGAAGACGACATCCACTGTTCCTACTTCCACACCGTGTCGGCCGAATACCTCAAGGCCAGCCTGAACAAGGATGGCCTGCCTTCCGGCTGGTTGCACCGTACGGTGGCGCCGAGCATCACTGCATTGTTTGCGCCGGGCATGAACCATGAGGCAGCGTTCGAACTGGGCATGGGATTCACCAACATGGCGTATGCGATCCCCAACATTCGCCTGGAAAACCCCGAGGCGACAGTGCATACCCGGGTTGGCTGGTATCGCTCGGTGTCGAACATTCCCCATGGCTTCGCGATCCAGAGTTTTATCGATGAACTGGCGCACAAGGCCGGGGAGGATCCGCTCAAGTACCAGATCAGATTGCTCGGTCCGGACCGTCAGATTGATCCGCGAACCTTGAGTGAAGAGTGGAACTACGGCGAGTCCCCCGAGCGTTATCCGATCGACACGGCGCGCCTGCGCACGGTGCTGGAGACCGCCGCCAAAGCCGCCGGTTGGGGGCGCGAGCTGCCCAAGGGGCGCGGTCTGGGCCTGGCGGTGCATTACAGCTTCGTGACGTATGTGGCGGCGGTGATCGAGGTGGAGGTCAAGGACGACGGTACGCTGGTGGTGCACAAGGCCGACATCGCCGTCGATTGCGGGCCGCAGATCAACCCCGAGCGGATTCGTGCGCAATTCGAGGGGGCCTGTGTCATGGGCCTGGGGAATGCGGTGCTCGGGGAAATCAGCTTCAAGGATGGCAAGGTGCAGCAGGATAACTTCCACATGTACGAAGTGGCACGCATGTCCCTGGCGCCGAAAGAAGTGGCCGTGCATCTGGTGACGCCGCCGGGCGACGTCCCGTTGGGCGGTGTCGGTGAACCGGGCGTGCCACCGATTGCGCCGGCGTTGTGCAACGCGATCTTCGCCGCCACCGGCAAACGCATCCGCAGCCTGCCGGTTCGTTATCAGCTGGCGGGCTGGCAGAAGGCCGAAGACTGATGGACAGCGCTGATCTGAACGTCCTGCGCAGTGTGTTGCAATGGTATCGCGCCGGTCAACGGGTGGTGCTGTACAGCGTGGTCGAAACCTGGGGCACTGCGCCCCGGGCACCCGGCGCCATGCTGGCCTTGCGTGAAGACGGTATGGTGATTGGTTCGGTCTCGGGCGGGTGTGTCGAGGATGACTTGATCGCCCGGCTGCACGATGGCCGCCTTGCGCTTGACGGGCCGCCGGTGCAACTGATCACGTACGGCGTGACCCGCGAGGAAGCCGCACGTTTCGGCTTGCCCTGCGGCGGTACCTTGCGTTTGACCGAGGAACGCATCGACGATGGGGATTGGGTCGAGCAATTGCTCGCCCGTTGTGAGGCCCATGAAATCGTTGCGCGTGAACTGGACCTGGTCACCGGTGAAGTGCTTTTGCAGCCGGCCAGTAAAGCGGACGTGTTGACGTTCGACGGCCAGACCTTGCGCGCAATCTATGGCCCGCGCTGGCGCTTGCTGCTGATCGGCGCAGGGCAGCTGTCGCGCTATGTGGCGGAAATGGCCCGCCTGCTGGATTTCGAGGTGCTGATTTGCGATCCGCGTACCGAGTTCGTCTACGGCTGGGAAGAGCAGCATGGACGATTCGTTTCGGGCATGCCGGATGAGGCGGTATTGAATATCCAGACGGATGAACGCACGGCCATCGTGGCCTTGACCCATGATCCGCGTCTGGACGACATGGCGCTGCTCACGGCCCTGGATTCCAAAGCCTTTTACGTTGGAGCGCTGGGGTCGCGGGTCAACAGCCAGAAGCGCCGGGAAAACCTGGCTCAACTGGGTTTGTCGCAAACGGCGATTGACCGCTTGCATGGTCCGATCGGTTTGCACATCGGCAGTCATAATCCAGCGGAAATTGCCTTGTCGCTGATGGCGGAAATCGTGGCAGTGAAAAATGGCGTCGAGCTGAAACAGAAAAAAATCCTGCAGGAGAGCGTATGAGCGAGTCCATCGGCGTCATCGTGTTGGCGGCGGGGCAGGGCAGCCGGTTTCGTCAGGTGGCGGGCGCTGAAAAGGACAAGTTAGTGGCCGATTGCACCGGGCGTGACGGTGCGGTGCGGTCCGTCATTGAGCACACGTTGGTCAACCTGCCGGCGGCGCTGGGCAAGCGCGTGCTGGTGACGACCGCCGATCGCCCGCAGGTTAGTCGTATGGCTCAGGCCTATGGTTGCGAGATTGTGCTGATCGAGTCGACGGGAATGGGTGACAGCATCGCCGCCGGAGTCGCTGCCTGCAAGCAACTCGATGGCTGGCTGATGGTACTGGGTGATATGCCGTTCATCCTGCCCTCCAGTATCGAGCAAGTGTTGGCGGGTATCAGCGATCACAGTATCTGTGTGCCGGTGCAGGACGGTGAGTATGGGCATCCGGTCGGGTTCGGGCGGGACTTCGCTGCAGGGTTGATGGCGCTATCGGGGGATCGCGGCGCCAAACCGCTGTTTGCCCAAGGGCGGGTGGTTGAAGTGACCGTGGATGATCCCGGCGTGTTGTGGGATGTGGATGTTCCTGAGGCGTTGGACTTCAAGTAATTCCGGAGGTGATCCCCTGTGGGAGCGGGCTTGCTCGCGAAGGCGTCAGGTCAGTCAGTATCAACGTTGAATGACACACCGCTTTCGCGAGCAAGCCCGCTCCCACAAAAAAGCAGAAAGTCATGAGGCATAAAAAAGCCCCGCCTGGGTTCACCAGGCGGGGCTTTTTAGTGGCCGATGGAATCAGACGAGAGGTTTAGGCTCGTGCTCTTTTTCCTGGGCTTGTTCGTGTTGCTCTACCGCTTCCTGAACGGAGCGCGGTGCTTCGTGGATAACCGACTCAGCCGGCTCGGCAGCCACTTCAGCGGCCGGGGCAGGAGCTGCCTCAACCACTTCGGCAGCGACAACCGCTTCAGCCGGAGCAGCAGCGGCAGCCAGTTCGGCTTCCTTCTGCAGACGCTCGGCTTCACGCTTGCGACGACGCACTTCACGTGGGTCGTTAGGTGCACGGCCACTTGGCGTCAGGGCGCTGACAGGAGCGGCTTCGACTACCGGAGCAGGCACCTCGGCAACGACCGGAGCTTCAACGACTGGCGCTTCAACCACCGGCGCTGGAGCCGGTTCTGCGGCGGCAACCACCGGCTCGGATACCATGGCTTCAGCGGCTGGAGCAGCTGTTTCAGCGACGGCTGGCTCGGCGACCCAGTTGAACGCCGTTTGCTCTTCACGTACTTCGCGAACGGTTTCGGTCACGGTTTCGACGACGGCTTCTGCAACCTCGGCGGGTGCTTCAACCGCTGGAGCCGGTTCGGCAGCTGCTTCAACGGCAGGCTGTGCCTCGGGCGCCGGCGCGACTTCGATTTCTGGCAATGCAGTGACTTCGACCGGCGTGGTCGCTTCCACGACTGGCGCTTCGACTGGAGCAGTTTCCAGGGTGGCGGCAGTGGCGCGTTCGGCTTGCACGTTGGCTTCTGCTTCAGCCGGAGCGCTGATCACGCTGCTGGCAACGGCTGCGGTGACAGCCAGGCCGGCGGCCAGATCGGCTACGCTTGGCGCTTCGGCGTTTTCGCCGGACTCGGACTCTTCCGAACCTTCGATCACGTTGCCATTGGCATCACGCTGACGCTCGCGACGGTTGCTGCGACGACGCTGGCCACGGGAACGGCGGCGTGGACGATCGCCTTCGGCGTTTTCCTGACCGTCTTCCTGCAGTTGCTCTTCGTTGGTGGTCAGTTCTTCTTCGGCTGCAGCTGCGGCTACGACAGCTTGCTCGGCACGTGGCTGACGTTCTTCACGCGGCGGGCGTGGAGCGCGCTCTTCACGTGGCTGGCGAGCCGGACGCTCTTCAGTGGTAGCAGCGGCGGCCGGAGCGGCATCCAGAGGTTCGCGCAGTTCACGAACGCGTTCTTCGCGCTCGCCACGTGGCTTGCGATCTTCACGCGGAGCACGCGGTGCACGTTCTTCACGAGGCGCGCGTGGTGCGCGTTCTTCGCGAGCGACGGCCGGCGTTTCTTCACGGGGCTCGCGAGGTTCGCGTACTTCGCGTAGCTGACGTTCCTCACGTGGTGCGCGTTCTTCACGCGGTGCACGCTCTTCGCGAGGCTTGCGCTCTTCATCGCGGCGACCGTTACGGTTGCGGCTCTGCTGGCGACCGTTGCGACGCTCTTCGTTGCGGGCCGGACGCTCGGTGGTTGCAGGCTTTTCGATCACGACCGGAGCAACAGGCTCTTCTTTAGTGGCGAACAGGCTGATCAGCGACTTCACCAGGCCTTTGAACAGGCTTGGTTCCGGTACGGCGACCGGTGCTGGAGCCGGCGCGGCAACTTCGGTCGGAACCGGAGCGTTGGCGCGGGCCGGAGCGGTCTTGACCGCCGCCTCCTGGCGAACCAGGGTGCGGGTCGCAGCGGCTGGCTGGACTTCTTCCACTTCGGCAGCGGCTGCAGCAATTTCGTAGCTGGACTGGTTGGTGGCCGCTTCCGGACTGTCATCACGCAGACGCTGCACTTCGAAATGCGGTGTTTCGAGGTGATCGTTCGGCAGGATGACGATACGGGCACGGGTGCGCAGTTCGATCTTGGTGATCGAGTTGCGTTTTTCGTTGAGCAGGAACGCAGCCACCGGGATCGGCACTTGTGCACGAACTTCGGCGGTACGGTCTTTCAGGGCTTCTTCTTCGATCAGGCGCAGGATCGCCAGGGACAACGATTCAACGTCACGGATGATGCCGGTGCCGTTGCAACGCGGGCAGACGATGCCGCTGCTTTCGCCCAGGGACGGACGCAGGCGCTGACGGGACATTTCCAGCAGGCCGAAGCGCGAGATGCGACCGACTTGCACGCGAGCGCGGTCGGCTTCCAGGCATTCGCGGACTTTCTCTTCCACGGCGCGCTGGTTCTTGGCAGGGGTCATGTCGATGAAGTCGATGACGATCAGGCCGCCGATGTCGCGCAGGCGCAACTGACGGGCGATTTCTTCGGCGGCTTCAAGGTTGGTTTGCAGCGCGGTCTCTTCGATGTCGCTGCCTTTGGTGGCGCGCGCCGAGTTGATGTCGATGGACACCAGGGCTTCGGTCGGATCGATCACGATGGAACCGCCGGAAGGCAGTTCGACAACGCGCTGGAACGCGGTTTCGATCTGGCTTTCGATCTGGAAACGGTTGAACAGCGGAACGCTGTCTTCGTACAGCTTGATCTTGCTGGCGTACTGCGGCATTACCTGGCGGATGAAGGTCAGGGCTTCGTCCTGGGCTTCAACGCTGTCGATCAGCACTTCGCCGATGTCCTGGCGCAGGTAGTCGCGGATCGCGCGGATGATCACGTTGCTTTCCTGGTAGATCAGGAACGGCGCGGCGCGATCCAGCGAGGCTTCTTTGATGGCTGTCCACAGTTGCAACAGGTAGTCGAGGTCCCATTGCATTTCTTCGCTGCTGCGGCCCAGGCCGGCAGTGCGCACGATCAGGCCCATGTCGGCCGGGGCAACCAGGCCGTTCAGGGCTTCACGCAGTTCATTGCGCTCTTCGCCTTCGATGCGACGGGAAATACCGCCGGCACGCGGGTTGTTCGGCATCAGCACCAGGTAACGACCGGCCAGGCTGATGAAAGTGGTCAGGGCGGCGCCCTTGTTGCCACGTTCTTCTTTTTCGACCTGAACGATGACTTCCTGGCCTTCGCTCAGGACGTCCTTGATGTTGACGCGACCTTCCGGGGCTTTCTTGAAGTATTCGCGGGAGATTTCTTTGAGGGGCAGGAAGCCGTGGCGCTCAGAGCCGAAATCGACAAAGGCAGCCTCAAGGCTTGGTTCGATGCGAGTAATCCGGCCTTTATAGATGTTGGCCTTCTTCTGCTCGCGTGCACCGGATTCGATGTCCAGGTCGTAGAGGCGCTGGCCATCTACCAGTGCAACACGCAACTCTTCGGGTTGAGTTGCGTTAATCAGCATTCTTTTCATGTAGTACCGTCGGTTTCCGGGCTGCCGGAAACGGCGTTCGGCACACACGACTTCTCACGGTCGGTGTCAGGTGCGTCGGGAGTGGTTGGCCATTTCCCGTGTCCAGCGAAGTCCGGCCAATGTGGGCCTTCATCGCGACGTACGCGTCCTGCTTGCTGTGGCTACTTAAGCACTCAGTCAGGAGGAGGAATCAACCAGCGGCTGTGGACGAGATGAAGCGTCTTGAGAAAGCCTGTTGCTACACAGTCCGGCGGTTGTGCATCTCCACCCTACACGTATCCCTGATAATTCGGGTGCTGCCGCGCGCAGAATCCGCAGCGGGTTGGCATTTACCGTGAGCTCCGAAAGGGGAGGTCACGCATCATGGCTAATTTAGGCGTTGTTTCCGATGTTTTCGCTCGGGGTCATTCGCAAATGACTGCACTTTGTGAACTGGCCGTGAATATGGCTCGCAAAACGAGTGAAAAACTCTGCTTTGTGGCGTGATTCAGGCCTCATGTCACCTGCGCTCGTTACACCTGCAAATTCCACCGTTACGTAGCGAAAGCCCCGTAGGACGGCCTCGCGTCCTGGTGAATTGCGTTGGTCAGGGCCGGTTTTTGACCGTTGGTCCGCTGTCCAGGCCGCTTTTGGCGACGTTCGCGACTATAGCAGTAATGATTAAGTGCTTCAATTCCATAAAAAATTGTTATCATCCGCGCCATGACGACGACTACCCCCCCGACTCCAGGCGTACAACTGCTTGAGGTCTCGCCGGAATATGCCGGCCAACGTATTGATAACTTCCTTCTCGCCCGGCTCAAAGGCGTGCCCAAGACCTTGATTTATCGCATTTTGCGCAAGGGCGAAGTGCGCGTGAACAAAGGTCGGATCAAGCCCGAGTACAAGCTGCAGGCGGGCGATATCGTGCGCGTGCCGCCGGTTCGCGTGCCCGAGCGCGACGAGCCGGTGCCGCTGGCGCAGGGGCTGTTGCAGCGACTCGAAGCGTCGATTGTCTTCGAAGACAAGGCGCTGATCGTGATCAACAAGCCCGCCGGCATTGCGGTTCATGGCGGTAGCGGCCTGACTTTCGGGGTGATTGAAGCCTTTCGTCAGTTGCGCCCCGATTGCAAGGAGCTCGAACTGGTTCACCGTCTCGACCGTGATACGTCCGGCCTGTTGATGATCGCCAAGAAGCGCAGCATGTTGCGCCACTTGCACACCGCGTTGCGCGGTGATGGCGTCGACAAGCGCTACATGGCGCTGGTCCGCGGTAACTGGGCGAGCTCGATCAAGCAAGTCCGTGCATCGCTGGGCAAGAGCAATCTGCGCTCCGGCGAACGCATGGTCGAGGTCGACGAGGAGGAGGGGAAGGAGTCCGTGACCGTGTTCAAGGTCCTGCGCCGCTTCGGCGATTTTGCCACCCTGATCGAAGCCAAGCCGATTACTGGCCGGACTCACCAGATCCGCGTCCATACCTTGCACGCCGGGCATTGCATCGCTGGCGACACCAAGTATGGCGACGAAGGTTTCAGCAAGGAAATCCGCGATCTGGGCGGCAAGCGCCTGTTCCTGCATGCCTACATGCTGACCGTGCCGTTGCCGGATGGTGGCGAATTGAAGTTGCAGGCGCCGGTTGACGAGATGTGGGCCAAGACTGTGGAGCGATTGAGTGCGCCCATCTGATTACAAGCTGCTGATCTTCGATTGGGACGGCACTCTGGCCGACTCCATCGGTCGGATTGTCGAGGCGATGCACGTTGCCTCGCAGCGCTCCGGATTCGAACAGCGCGATGATTTTGCCGTGAAAGGCATCATCGGTCTGGGTTTGCCGGAAGCGATCCGCACCCTGTATCCCGAGATCGGTGACGCCGAGCTGATCGCGTTCCGCGAGCACTATGCCGAACATTACATTGCGTCGGAGGCTGTGCCTTCGCCGCTGTTCGAGGGCGTGGTCGAGTCGCTCGAGGCATTTCGTGCCGAGGGTTATCATCTGGCCGTGGCGACCGGCAAGGCCCGTCGCGGGCTGGATCGGGTGTTGAAATCCCATGGCTGGGAAAATTACTTCGATATCACCCGCGCAGCTGACGAGACCGCCAGCAAGCCCCATCCGTTGATGCTCGAGCAAATTCTCGCGCATTGCGAGGTTCGCCCGGAACAGGCGTTGATGGTCGGTGATTCGTCCTTTGATTTGCAGATGGCGCGCAACGCCGGCATGGGCTCGGTGGCTGTCAGTTATGGCGCTCAATCGATTGAAGCGTTGAAGTTGTATGAGCCGCAACTGGCCATCGACCGCTTTTCTGAATTGCATGCCTGGCTGAGTCAGCGGGCTTAACCGGTTGTTTTTGGGGTGGATGGCATGACCGACGAATGGAAGGCGCCCGCCAAGGCGAATGCAGAGAGCGGTGACGACAGAAGCTGGAAGCTGCTGGAAAAGACACTGCTGGCCGGCGTGCAGGAGCAGCGTCGGTCCCGTCGCTGGGGAATATTCTTCAAGCTTCTGACTTTTGTGTATCTGTTTGGCGCAATTGTTCTGTTTTCGCCGCTGATGGATATGGAGAAGGCTGCTACCCGCAGTGCCCATTACACGGCGCTGATCGATGTGACAGGCATGATTGCCGACAAGGAGCCGGCCAGCGCAGACAATATCGTTGGCAGCCTGCGTGCGGCTTTCGAGGACGAGAAGGTCAAGGGTGTCGTCCTGCGCATCAACAGCCCGGGCGGCAGTCCGGTGCAGTCGGGTTATGTCTACGACGAGATCCGTCGTCTGCGCGGCCTGCATCCGGACATCAAGCTGTATGCGGTCATTTCCGACCTGGGGGCTTCCGGTGCTTACTACATCGCCAGCGCGGCGGACCAGATCTACGCCGACAAGGCGAGCCTGGTCGGTTCTATCGGCGTGACGGCGGCAGGCTATGGTTTTGTCGGCACCATGGAGAAGCTGGGCGTCGAGCGTCGCACTTACACCTCTGGCGAGCACAAGTCGTTCCTCGATCCGTTCCAGCCAGAGAAACCGGAAGAAACCGCCTTCTGGCAGGGCGTGCTCGATACGACTCACAGGCAGTTCATCAATAGCGTCAAGCAAGGGCGTGGCGATCGCCTGAAGGATAAAGAGCATCCGGAGCTGTTTTCCGGTCTGGTCTGGTCGGGCGAGCAGGCGCTGCCACTGGGGTTGATCGATGGGCTGGGTAATGCCAGTTCGGTCGCGCGGGATGTGATTGGCGAGAAAGAGCTGGTGGACTTTACCGTTCAGGAGTCGCCATTCGATCGCTTCTCGAAAAAACTCGGTGCCAGCGTGGCTGAGCATTTGGCGATGTGGATGGGCTTTAACGGTCCGTCGCTGCGCTAATTTTCAGCGTGTAGAGAAACCGGCCCAAGTGGCCGGTTTTTTCGTTTGAACGCAGTCTCTGTAGCAGCTGGCGAAGCCTGCGTTCGAGTGCGCAGCGCTCGCAATTCCGGTGCGCGATTTGCCTGTAAGGTCGCGGTGGATGTCTTGGCGAGTGCTTCGCACTCGAACGCAGGCTTCGCCAGCTGCTACATGTTTGTTGTAATCAGGGGATTCGTACGCCTTCGGCGAGCAGCATGTCCACGAGGCGAATCAAGGGCAGGCCGACGAGGCTGGTAGCGTCCGGACCTTCGGTGCTTTGAAACAGGCTGGCCCCCAGGCCTTCGGCCTTGAAGCTGCCTGCGCAATCGTAGGGCTGCTCGGCGTGCAGGTAACGCTCGATGCGGGTCGCGTCGAGTGTGCGCATGTGTACGGTGAACGGCACGCAATCGACCTGGCAGTGCCCGCTCTGGCTGTTGAGCAAGGCCAGGCCGGTCAGGAAGGTCACGCTGGCACCGCTGGAGGCCAGCAGTTGTTCGCGGGCTTTTTCGAATGTGTGGGGCTTGCCGATAATCCGGTCTCCCAGCACGGCGACCTGGTCAGAGCCGATTATCAGATGAGCGGTATGGCTGTCGGCCAGCGCCCGTGCTTTCTCTTCGGCAAGGCGCTTGACCAGCTCGATGGCGGATTCGCCCGGGCGATGGCTTTCGTCGATATCCGGCGAGCTGCAAGTGAAAGGCAGCTGCAAGCGGGTCAGCAATTCCCGGCGATAGACCGAGCCGGAAGCGAGTAATAAGGGCAGCATGCGCATCTCCAAAAGACAGGTGCGAATTCTAGCGAGGCTTCCAAGTGGCGGACAGGGCTGAATTTCCTTTGACATGGGCGGGTGCATCCCTATAATGCTGCGCCTATGTTGAATGACCCGATTCCACCTCACGTTGACCCGCGCAAATTGGCTGATCGTGGCACCACCCTTCAAGGTGAAATGCTGCTGGCCGATTTGGAGAGACTCTGCGACCCGCTTTCCGACAATGTCGGTACGGTGCAGGCTAAATTCGTTTTTGAACGAGATGAACGTAAATCTGTGGTCATCCACAGCTTTATCGACACTGAAGTCAAAATGGTTTGCCAGCGTTGTCTTGAGCTGGTCACCCTGCCGATCCACAGCGAATGCAGTTACGCTGTGGTGAAGGAGGGTGCGAATACCCAGTCGTTGCCGAAAGGTTATGACGTGCTGGAACTGGGCGAAGATCCTTTGGATCTGCAGTCACTGATCGAGGAGGAGCTTCTGCTCGCCTTGCCCATTGTGCCTGCTCATCATCCGGAAGAATGCCAGCAGCCGGCGGGAGCAGATGAGCCCGAACCGAGCGAGGACGAGGTAACGCGGTCCAACCCGTTCAGTGTATTGGCGCAGTTAAAGCGTGACCCAAACGTTTAGGAGTTAATCAATTATGGCTGTTCAGCAGAACAAAAAATCCCGCTCTGCCCGTGACATGCGCCGTTCGCACGACGCTCTCGAGGCTAGCACCCTGTCTGTAGAAAAAACCACCGGTGAAGTTCACCTGCGTCACCACGTATCGCCAGAAGGCGTATACCGTGGCCGTAAAGTGATCGACAAGGGCGCTGACGAGTAATCACTTGTCCGCTCAAGTCATCGCGATTGACGCAATGGGCGGGGACTTCGGTCCCCGCAGCATTGTCCAGGCCAGCCTTGCTTGCCTGTCTGCTACGCCCTCGCTTTACCTGACCCTCGTCGGTCAACCCTCCCTCCTTGAAGAATTGATCGCTGGCCAATCGGCTGTGGATCGCGCGCGCCTGTCGATTGCCCCGGCGAGCGAAGTCATTACCATGGACGAAAAACCCGCCCAGGCCTTGCGTGGCAAGCCTGATTCGTCGATGCGCGTGGCGCTTGAGCTGCTGCGCGACGGTAAAGTCCAGGCCTGTGTCAGTGCCGGCAATACCGGGGCGCTGATGGCGTTGTCGCGGTTCGTGCTCAAAACCCTGCCGGGTATTGACCGTCCGGCCATGGTGGCGGCGATCCCGACACAAAAGGGTTACTGCCAATTACTCGACCTGGGTGCCAACGTCGATTGCAGTGCCGAGCATCTGTTGCAGTTTGCAGTGATGGGCTCGGTGGCTGCGGAGACGTTGGGCATTAGCCGTCCACGGGTGGCGTTGCTGAATATCGGCACCGAAGATATCAAGGGCAATCAACAGGTCAAGCTGGCAGCGACGTTGTTGCAAAGCGCCCGGGGCATCAATTACATCGGCTTTATCGAAGGTGACGGTTTGTACCGTGGCGAAGCGGATGTGGTGGTGTGTGACGGTTTTGTCGGCAACATCCTGCTCAAATCCAGCGAAGGCCTGGCGACCATGATTGCCGGGCGCATCGAGGCGTTGTTCAGAAAGAACGTGGCCTCTCGCGTGGTCGGCGCGCTGGCGCTGCCCTTGATGAAGCGTCTGCAGGCTGATCTGGCGCCTGCACGACACAACGGTGCGAGCTTTCTCGGATTGCAGGGAATTGTAGTGAAAAGCCACGGTTCTGCCGGGGTTCAGGGTTTTCAAAGTGCCATTCAGCGAGCCTTGATCGAGATTCAGGAGAATCTTCCCGAGCGCCTGCACGGCCGTCTGGAGGATTTGTTGCCTTAGGTGTTTTCGTCGGACAATGCTTAAATGTGACCGCTTGGTTCGATGGGCCATCCAACTGTCAGTTTCTTGCGTCCCCCAAGCGGGACGCCAACTCTCCGACGACAAGATCATTAGGGGCTTGTTACATGTCTGCTTCCCTCGCATTCGTCTTCCCGGGACAGGGTTCGCAGTCCCTCGGCATGCTGGCCGAGTTGGGCGCACAACATCCGGTTGTCCTTGAAACATTCAAAGAAGCTTCCGATGCACTGGGTTACGACCTGTGGGCATTGACCCAGCAAGGGCCGGAAGAGCAACTCAATCAAACCGATAAAACCCAACCGGCCATTCTGACCGCCTCTATCGCCCTGTGGCGTCTTTGGTTGGCGGAAGGTGGTGCGCGCCCGGCTTATGTTGCCGGGCACAGTCTGGGCGAATACAGCGCGCTGGTTGCTGCCGGTAGCCTGAAGCTGGCAGACGCGGTGAAGCTCGTTGAGCGTCGCGGCCAACTGATGCAGGAAGCGGTTCCAGCCGGGCAGGGTGGCATGGCTGCCATCCTCGGTCTGGAAGATGCTGATGTGCTGGCTGCCTGTGCCGAAGCGGCACAGGGCGAAGTGGTCAGCGCCGTCAACTTCAATTCCCCGGGCCAGGTGGTGATTGCCGGCGCCAAGGCTGCCGTTGATCGCGCCATCGAAGGCTGCAAGGCCCGTGGTGCGAAGCGTGCCATGCCGTTGCCGGTCAGCGTGCCATCCCACTGCGAACTGATGCGGCCGGCTGCCGAGCGTTTCGCCGAATCGATCGCCGCGATCGACTGGCAGGCACCGCAGATTCCCGTGGTCCAGAACGTCAGTGCCGAAGTGCCGGCCGATCTGGAAACCCTCAAGCGTGATCTGCTCGAACAGCTGTACAAGCCAGTACGCTGGGTCGAATCGGTACAGGCGCTGGCAGCCAGGGGCGCGACCAGTCTGGTCGAGTGCGGCCCAGGCAAAGTGCTGGCCGGCCTGAACAAGCGTTGCGCCGAAGGCGTGTCGACATCCAACCTCAATACCCCAGACGCTTTCGCTGCCGCCCGTGCAGCGTTGGCCTGAATCAGGAGAAGCTTGCATGAGTCTGCAAGGTAAAGTTGCACTGGTCACCGGTGCCAGCCGTGGTATCGGCCAGGCTATCGCCCTGGAACTGGGTCGTCAGGGCGCCATCGTTGTGGGTACCGCGACCTCCGCGTCGGGCGCCGAGCGTATTGCCGCGACCCTGAAGGAAAACGGTATTCAAGGCACCGGCCTGGAGCTCAATGTCACCAGCGACGAGTCCGTGGCAAGTGTCCTGGCAAGCATTCAGGAGCAGTTCGGTGCGCCGGCGATCCTGGTCAACAATGCCGGCATCACCCGCGATAACCTGATGATGCGCATGAAAGACGACGAGTGGCATGACGTTGTCGATACCAACCTGAACAGTCTGTTCCGCCTGTCCAAAGGCGTTTTGCGCGGCATGACCAAAGCGCGCTGGGGCCGAATTATCAGTATTGGCTCGGTTGTGGGTGCCATGGGCAACGCAGGCCAAGTAAACTACGCTGCCGCCAAGGCCGGCCTGGAAGGTTTCAGTCGTGCTCTGGCGCGTGAAGTCGGTTCGCGTTCGATTACGGTAAACTCGGTGGCCCCAGGGTTCATCGATACCGATATGACCCGTGAACTGCCCGAGGCGCAGCGTGAAGCCTTGCAGACGCAGATTCCGCTGGGTCGTCTGGGGCAAGCTCAAGAGATCGCGTCCGTGGTCGCTTTTCTTGCGTCGGACGGTGCGGCTTACGTTACCGGAGCTACAATCCCGGTGAACGGCGGGATGTACATGTAATTCAAATGTGACGGATTGCTTCAAAAAAATGTCATACGAGCTGTCTAAAATCCGTTATAAAGCTGCAATCTATTTATAGGCATAGGGTCACCGGGTTTGAGGAGTGAAGCTTTCAGTTGAAAAGCTGAAAAGCCTTTCTATACACTTACCCACTGGCCAGCTGCCTGAATTTGTCCATTAGGAGTGAAAACAAGGTATGAGCACCATCGAAGAGCGCGTCAAGAAAATCGTTGCTGAGCAACTGGGCGTTAAAGAAGAAGAAGTGGTCAACACTGCTTCCTTCGTAGAAGACCTGGGTGCCGACTCCCTTGACACCGTTGAGCTGGTGATGGCTCTGGAAGAGGAATTCGAGACCGAAATCCCTGACGAAGAAGCTGAGAAGATCACTACTGTACAAGCCGCAATCGACTACGTTACTGCCCACCAGGCGTAATAGTTTGTAATCGTTGCTCGCTGTCATGGAAAAACCGCACTGCTATCACGGCGTGCGGTTTTTTCTTTAGGCCTGATGCAAAGTCGTCATTTGAAAAAAGGAGAGTGCTGTGTCGCGTAGACGCGTCGTAGTCACCGGTATGGGTATGTTGTCGCCACTGGGCACGGATGTGCCGAGCAGTTGGCAGGGCATTCTGGCTGGCCGCAGTGGCATTGGTCTGATCGAACACACCGACCTTTCTGCCTATTCCACCCGTTTTGGCGGCTCGGTAAAGGGCTTCAATGTCGAGGAATACCTGTCGGTCAAGGAAGCCCGCAAGCTCGACCTGTTCATTCAGTACGGTCTGGCCGCAGGTTTTCAGGCGGTACGCAACGCCGGCCTGGAAGTCACCGACGCCAACCGTGAACGCATTGGCGTGGCCATGGGCTCGGGTATTGGCGGACTGACCAATATCGAAGAAACCAGCCGCACCCTGCACGAGACCGGCCCACGACGGATTTCTCCGTTTTTCGTGCCAGGCTCGATCATCAATATGATTTCCGGGTTCCTGTCGATCCATTTGGGCGCACAGGGGCCTAACTACGCCATCGCCACGGCCTGTACCACCGGTACACACTGCATTGGCATGGCAGCCCGCAATATCATGTACGACGAAGCCGACGTGATGATTGCCGGTGGTGCCGAAATGGCGGCCTGCGGTCTGGGCATGGGCGGCTTCGGTGCCTCCCGCGCACTGTCGACCCGCAATGACGAGCCGACCCGCGCCAGCCGTCCATGGGACAAGGGCCGCGATGGCTTCGTGCTGTCCGATGGCGCCGGTGCGCTGGTCCTCGAAGAGCTGGAACACGCCAAGGCTCGCGGCGCGACGATCTATGCCGAGCTCATTGGCTTCGGTACCAGCGGCGACGCCTACCATATGACTTCACCACCCGCCGATGGCGCCGGTGCTGCGCGCTGCATCACTAATGCGCTGCGCGATGCGAAGATCAATGGCGATCAAGTGCAGTACATCAACGCCCACGGCACGTCGACTCCCGCAGGTGACCTGGCCGAAGTCAATGCGATCAAGTCGGTGTTCGGTGAGCACGCCTACAAGCTGGCCGTCAGTTCGACCAAGTCCATGACCGGCCACCTGCTGGGTGCGGCGGGTGCGGTCGAGGCGATCTTCAGCGTGCTGGCCATCAACAGCCAGGTAGCGCCGCCGACCATCAACCTCGATGAGCCGGACGAAGGTTGCGACCTCGATTTCGTGCCGCACACCGCGCGCAACATGGATATCGATGTAGTGGTTTCCAACTCCTTCGGTTTTGGCGGCACCAACGGCTCGCTGGTGTTCCGCCGGTTCGCAGGCTGATGGACAGCTGGGTCGACGGTCAGCCGGCTGACGCTTTGTCGCTGAAGGATCGCGGCCTGGCTTATGGCGATGGTCTGTTCGAGACCATCGCCGTGCGCAACGGGCAGCCAGTGTTGCTGGACCGGCATCTGTCGCGTCTGGCGGATGGCTGTTCGCGTCTGGCGCTTACCGCCGATCAAGCGTTGATCCGCAGCGAATTGCAGGCCTATGCCGCGGCATTGGGTGATGGGGTACTCAAGCTCATTCTCACCCGCGGCGACGGTCTGCGCGGTTACGCTCCCGATCCTTCGGCCCAGGCCCGACGCATTCTGCAAGGCAATCCACCTGCGGCTTACCCTGCCGCGCATGGCGAGCAGGGTGTTCGTTTGTTTCCTTGCGCCACGCGATTGTCCAGACAGCCATTACTTGCCGGCCTCAAGCACCTGAACCGTCTTGAACAAGTCCTCGCCCGTGCCGAATGGCAGGACACCGAACATGCCGAAGGCTTGATGCTCGATCAGGCCGGGCGCGTGATTGAAGGCGTGTTCAGCAATCTGTTCCTGGTGCGCGATGGTGTGCTCATCACCGCGGACCTCAAGCGCTGTGGCGTGGCCGGCGTGATGCGTGCCGAAATATTGTTTCAGGCCAAGTCGCTTGGAATCCCCTTGCAAATCACCGACATTCCCCTCGAACAGCTGCAATGGGCTGACGAAGTCTTTGTCTGCAACAGCGTGTATGGTATCTGGCCGGTGCGCGCCTGTGCTGCTCTTCACTGGCCGGTTGGGCCGCTCACCCGTAAACTCCAAACCATTGCCCGTGCGCTACTGGATGCTTGATACGTGAGACGTAAATTCTTGCTGCTGCTGGAAACCGGAGTGGTTCTGGCGGGGCTGCTGTTGGGTGCTTCAGCCTGGAAAATTCATTCGGCGCTGGTACAGCCGCTGAACATTGCCCAGGAGCAATTGCTGGATGTGCCCAAGGGCACGACGCCGACCCGCACCTTTTATCGACTTGAAGCCAATGGCGTCATCAAGGACGCGTTCTGGCTGCGTGTGTATTGGCGCTTCAACCTCCCCAAACAGCCGCTGCACAGCGGTGAGTACCGCATGCAACCGGGTATGACCGTCGAAGGCCTGATTGACTTGTGGAAGCGTGGGGAAATGGTTCAGTACAGCCTGACGCTGGTCGAAGGCTGGAATTTTCGTCAGGTCCGCGCAGCGCTGGCCAAGGAAGAGAAGCTCGATCATAGCCTCAACGGTTTGAGCGATAGCCAGGTCATGGACAAGCTTGGCCACACCGGGGTTTTTCCGGAAGGGCGGTTTTTCCCTGACACCTATCGCTACGTGCGCGGCATGTCCGATATCGAGCTGCTGAAAACCGCTTACGACCGCCTCGACGAAGTACTCGCCAAGGAGTGGGATCAGCGCGCTGCGGATACGCCGTACACCGAACCCTACCAGGCGCTGATCATGGCCTCGCTGGTCGAAAAGGAAACCGGTGTGCCGCAGGAACGCGGGCAAATTGCCGGTGTGTTTGTGCGACGCATGGCGATGGGCATGTTGTTGCAGACCGACCCGACGGTGATCTACGGCCTCGGCGACCGCTACAGCGGCAAGCTGACCCGGGCTCATCTCAAGGAAGCGACGCCCTATAACACCTACATGAATGCGGGCCTGCCACCGACCCCGATTTCGATGGTCGGTCGCGAAGCCATTCATGCGGCGCTCAATCCGGTTGAGGGCAACAGCCTTTACTTCGTGGCGCGCGGTGATGGCACTCACGTGTTCTCCGATGACCTGGATGCCCACAACAATGCTGTGAAGGAGTTCCAGCTCAAGCGTCGCGCCGATTACCGCTCCAGCCCGGCGCCAGCTACCGCGCCCGAGACGCCGCAACCCGAGGGTGAGCAATCCGGTACGCAGGAGGCCAAGGCTTCGCAGGAACTGGCGCCGATCCCGGCCGCTTCACCCAACACGGCTCCCGAGGCGCTACCGCAGGTGGCGCCGCAAGATCCTGCACCGGCCCCTGAAATGCCGGCCCCCGATGCAAGCGCGCCGAAAAGCCCGCAATGACTCTGACTAAGGACTGCCTGTGACTGGCTTGTTTATTACTCTGGAAGGCCCGGAAGGCGCCGGCAAGAGCACCAATCGCGAATACCTGGCCGAGCGTTTGCGCGCCGCCGGCATTGAGGTGGTGCTGACCCGCGAGCCGGGTGGCACGCCGCTGGCAGAGCGCATCCGTGAAGTGCTGCTGGCCCCGGTCGACGAAGTCATGAACCCGGATACCGAGTTGCTGCTGGTGTTCGCGGCGCGTGCCCAGCACCTGGCCGAAGTGATTCGCCCGGCGCTGGCCCGCGGTGCCGTGGTCTTGTGTGATCGTTTTACCGATTCGACTTACGCCTACCAGGGCGGCGGCCGTGGCTTGTCGCTGGAGCGTATCGCGACCCTGGAAACCTTCGTTCAGGGCGATCTGCGCCCGGACCTGACGCTGATTTTCGATCTGCCTGTCGAGGTCGGCCTGGCCCGTGCCAGCGCCCGCGGTCGTCTGGATCGTTTCGAGCTCGAAGGCCGGACCTTCTTCGATGCCGTACGCAATGCCTTCCTCAAGCGGGCCAAGGCGGATCCGGCGCGTTATGTGCTGGTCGATGCTGCCCAACCATTGGCGCAGGTTCAGCAATCTCTGGATGCCTTGCTGCCGCGCCTGCTGGAGTTGAGCCGTGGCTGAGGCCTATCCGTGGCAGGAAAATCTCTGGCAGCAACTGGCCGGTCGCGCCCAGCATGCTCATGCCTATCTGCTGCATGGCCCGGCGGGGATCGGCAAGCGGGCACTGGCCGAGCGCTTGATGGCCAGCTTGCTGTGCCAGCGCCCGAACGCGCTGGACGCCTGCGGAGAATGCAAATCCTGTCTGTTGCTCAAGGCTGGCAGTCATCCGGATAACTACATCCTGGAACCGGAAGAAGCCGACAAGGCGATCAAGGTCGATCAGGTTCGCGACCTGGTCGGTTTCGTAGTGCAGACCGCGCAGTTGGGCGGGCGCAAGGTGGTGCTGATCGAGCCGGCCGAGTCGATGAATATCAACGCCGCCAACGCCTTGCTCAAAAGCCTTGAAGAACCGTCCGGCGATACTGTTTTGTTGCTGGTCAGCCATCAGCCGAGCCGTTTGTTGCCAACGATCAAGAGTCGTTGCGTGCAGCAGGCCTGTCCGCTGCCGGGCGATGCCATGAGCTTGAAATGGCTGGCTCAGGCGTTGCCGGAGTGTTCCGAAGAAGAGCGTGTCGAACTGCTGACGCTGGCTGCCGGTTCACCGCTGGCGGCGGTCAGTCTTCAGGCCCAGGGCGTGCGTGAACAGCGCACGCAAGTGGTGGAAGGGGTGAAAAAACTTCTCAAGCAACAGCAGTCGCCGACGCAACTGGCCGAAGAATGGAAAAACATTCCGATGTTGCGTCTGTTCGACTGGTTCTGCGATTGGTCGAGCCTGATCCTGCGCTATCAGTTGACCCAGGATGAAGCCGGCCTCGGCCTGACTGACATGCGCAAGGTCGTGCAATACCTGGCGCAGAAAAGTGCCCAGGGCAAAGTCCTCGATATCCAGGACTGGATACTCGCCCAGCGACAGAAAGTCTTGAGCAAGGCCAACCTCAATCCGGCCTTGCTGCTGGAGGCATTGCTGGTGCAATGGGCGTCGTTGCCTGCCCAAAGATGACTGTCTGCGCCTAGACTCTGAGTATCGGAACATCCGACCGTCCCACCCATTCGATGTAAGTTGCAGCCCTTTATGCTCGTAGATTCCCATTGTCACCTTGATCGCCTCGACCTGGCCGCCCACGACGGCTCCCTGGATGCCGCCCTGGATGCGGCCCGACAGCGCGGGGTAGGGCACTTTCTGTGTATCGGTGTCAGCGCGGACAACGCGGCCGACGTCAAAGCCCTGGCCGAACGTTATGACGACGTCGACTGCTCGGTGGGTGTGCACCCTCTGGATGTGCAGCCGGGTGCCGCGCCGGCGCTGGACTGGCTGTTGCAGGAGCTCAATCACCCGCGTGTGGTCGCCATCGGCGAAACCGGCCTGGACTACCACTACGAACCGCAAGCGGCGCAGTTGCAGCAGGAGTCGTTTCGCCTGCATCTGCAAGCGGCGCAGCAGACCGGCAAACCGGTGGTCATCCACACCCGTGGCGCCCGCACCGATACCCTGGACTTGTTGCGTGAAGCGGCGCTGCCCCAGGCGGGCGTATTGCATTGCTTTACCGAAGACTGGGAGATGGCGAAGGCCGCGCTGGACATGGGCTATTACATTTCCCTGTCCGGGATTGTCACTTTTCGCAATGCCGACGCGTTGCGTGATGTGGCGGGCAAGGTGCCAGCCGACCGGTTGCTGGTGGAAACGGACTCGCCGTACCTGGCGCCGATTCCCTATCGCGGCAAGCCGAACCTGCCGCAATACGTACGTGAGGTAGCGGAATTTCTGGCAATGTTGCGTGGTGAACCCTACGAGCGATTTGCCGAGCAGACCACGGCGAATTTCAAGCGGCTGTTCCCGCTGGCACATGTAAAAGGTTAAATCGCAGGCAAAAAAAACCCGGGTTCTGGGGGGTGAATCCGGGTTAAGACCATTAGGAGTAAAACAATGGTACGCGGTCCGTTGGTACCAATATCAGCGTGACACTTGGGGGAGATGCCCCGCCGACAGTTCAAGTATTGATCAGGATTGCGCCTAGTCCAGTTTGCTGGTCAGGGTTTTTAAACAAATTTGGAATACGTGCGCTTCGGAAGAGTTCTCATCAACCTGTAAACGTACGCAGAATGACCAGAAGGCGCAGATATGGTCGGATGATCCGTGCATTTTTGCGCAAGTTAGGCATAATACGCGGCTTCGAATTTTGACCCCGACAGACCTTTTCTTATGCATAAAGAACCTCGTAAGGTCCGTGAGTTTCGTCGCCGCGAGCAGGAAATTCTCGATACCGCGCTCAAGCTGTTCCTCGAACAAGGTGAAGACAGTGTCACCGTCGAGATGATTGCTGATGCCGTCGGTATCGGCAAAGGCACGATCTACAAGCACTTCAAATCCAAGGCAGAAATCTATCTGCGCCTGATGCTCGACTACGAGCGCGATTTGAACGCACTGCTGCATTCGGCCGATGTCGACAAGGACAAGGAAGCCCTGTCCCGGGCGTACTTCGAATTCCGCATGCGCGATCCACAACGCTATCGCCTGTTCGACCGCCTTGAAGAAAAAGTGGTCAAGGGCAACCAGGTGCCGGAGATGATCGAGGAACTGCACAAGATCCGTGCCTCGAACTTCGAGCGCCTGACCTTGCTGATCAAAGGCCGGATCAGCGAAGGCAAGCTGGAAGACGTGCCACCTTACTTCCATTACTGCGCGTCCTGGGCGCTGGTGCACGGTGCCGTGGCGCTGTATCACTCGCCGTTCTGGAGCAATGTGCTGGAAGATCAGGAAGGTTTCTTCCAGTTCCTCATGGACATCGGCGTGCGCATGGGTAACAAGCGCAAGCGCGACACCGACACTTCGAGCAGCTGAGTCATTCAGTTGCCTTATTGCGCCATGATTTCGCTACTTGGCGCAGTACCGCAGGAATATACTCAGGTAGAGGACTTGCTAAAACTTGATTTCTGAGTCAAGTTTTAGCGGCCCGAATATTCTTCCGCCGGAGTGACCATGATCGTTGACCGTCAAGGCAGGCGTTTTCGCAACTTGCGCATCAGCCTGACCTCAGCCTGCAATTACGCCTGTACCTACTGCGTGCCCAACGGCAAGCGGCTGGTGGCTGCGCAGGATGAGTTGTCAGCCGAAGCCATGGCGCGCGGCGTGGCTTATCTGATTGAAGCGGCGGGGATCGAGCGCCTGCGCATTACCGGCGGCGAGCCGCTGGTCAGCCCGAAACTCGAAGCGTTCATGACAGCGGTCGGGCAGATGGGCCTGGAAGACATCAGCCTGACCACCAACGGTCAGTTGCTGGCGAAGAAACTGCCGCTGCTGCTGAATGCCGGCATTCGGCGCCTCAACGTTTCCCTCGATACCCTTGATGCGAGTGCGTTCCGCAGCATTGCCCGGGGCGGCGATCTGGCCACTGTGCTCAATGGCATGAGCGAGGCCAGTGCGGCCGGCATGAAGATCAAGGTCAACATGGTGCCGCTGCGCGGGCAGAACCTTGATCAAGTGATGCCGCTGCTCGACTACTGCCTGGAGCGTGGTTATGAACTGCGCTTCATCGAGCTGATGCGCATGGGGCACCTGGCCAACGATTCCAACGCCTTTTTGCAACAGTTCGTCAGCCTCCAGCAGTTGCTGAGCCTGATCGGCGAGCGCTACGAGTACCTGCAGGCCGATGCCCCGGTCGATGCAACGGCCGTTCGCTATGAAATTCCCGGCCAGGGTTATTTCGGCGTGATCGCCAACGAAAGCGTGCCATTCTGCCGGACCTGTTCACGGTTGCGTTTATCTTCCACCGGGTGGCTGCATGGCTGCCTGTCATCGAGCAATCGCCATTACATCGGCGATTTGCTGGACAAACCACGTCATCAGGCCTTGCCGGCCCTGCAGCGGCTGCTGGTCAAAGCCTTGGGCGACAAGCAGGAAGTGGCGTTCTCCGGCGGTGCGACTGTCATGAAGATTATCGGCGGCTGATTCGGCCTCATCGCGGGCAAGCCACGCTCCCACAAGAATTTGCGCAAATCCTTGTGGGAGCGAGCTTGCTCGCGATGACTATGGTTAAGTCAACAATGCTCATGAGCTGGCGCGGAAGCTGCATCCTACGGCCATTCGCCGGTTTTCCGACACCGGCCTCTGGAGGATAGGATGCGTAGCCTGGTTTTGCTGCTGGCCGTTTTGGCACTTGGTGGCTGCATGAACGTCAGCGATATGGCCGAAGGGACTCGTTACCATATGAGCGATGCGGGGCTGCTCGACCACAGCGACAGTCGTCGCGTAAACAACCTGCGCATTCAGCCTGACTCGTTCGTCTACATCGCCCAGGGCGCTTTCATGCCGCCGGGCAGCGCCGTTTATCCACGGCCCAATGTGATTGCCGAAGTCGCGTTCGATGGCTTCGTCGAATACTTCCCGATGGTCCGCCGTGCCCGTACGCCGGAAGGCCTCGACCAGGCCATGGGCGAAGCCCGTGCCGCCGGTGCGCACTATCTGCTGTACACCCGATTTGCCAAGTCTGACGACCGTATCGGCAACTCGGACGAGTGGCTGGATCAGGAAGCCCTGGATCGTCTCGGCATCGACAGCGGTATGATTCAGATCAGTTTGATCGAGACCAGCACCCAGTATTTGATTGATACTGCGACCATCAAGAGTCGTGGCGGTTTACTGACGTTCCACGATAAAAAACCGGAAGACCTGATGGGCCCGCCGCTGGAACAATACGCGCGCAGCCTGCTGGGGCTCAGCGACCAGTAATTCTAAGGAGAACGCCATGAGTGGCCCGCAAAAAGCCAATGACTTGCTGGGGCAAATCTCCAAGACCAAAGGCTTGCCGCCGGTGCACCTGTGGAATCCCGATTTCTGCGGCGACATCGACATGCGCATCGCCCGGGACGGCACCTGGTATTACCTGGGCACCCCGATCGGGCGCAAGCCGATGGTCAAGCTGTTCTCTACCATCATTCGCCGCGATGGCGATGATTACTTTCTGATCACACCCGTCGAAAAGGTCGGCATCAAGGTCGACGATGCGCCGTTCGTGGCGATTGCCGTCGACGTGGAAGGCGAGGGCGAGGCGCAGCTGTTGCGCTTTACCACCAACGTCGAGGAAACCACCGAGGCTGGTGCCGGTCATCCGCTGCGTGTGGTCATCGACCCGGTAACGCAGGAGCCAGCCCCTTACGTGCATGTGCGCAGCAATCTTGAGGCGTTGATTCACCGCAATGTGTTCTACCAACTGGTAGAGCTGGCAGTGAGCCGAGAGATCGACGGCCAGCGTTGGTTAGGCGTGTGGAGTGGTGGAGAGTTTTTCCCCATCGGTCTCGAACCCTGACGCAAAACCCTGTGGGAGCGGGCTTGCTCGCGAAAGCGCTGGGTCAGCCGACATCTTTGTCGGATGTGACTCCGTCTTCGCGAGCAAGCCCGCTCCCACATTAGATTTCTGATTTCTTCAAAAAATCAAATTGACACCCAATCGTATGATGATTAGCGTGGTTCTCCATCGCATACGGCTTTGAGGTGCCCATGTCCAACAGCTTTCATGCTTCGACGGTCGACTGGTTGGGATGCTGGCTCGCCACGGGGCAGGTCAGGCCGGGTGAGTCACTCAAGGTCGAAGCCGACCTCGGCGAACAACTTGGTGTGAGCCGCACGGTCATCCGCGAAGCGATCAAAACCCTGGTTGCCAAAGGCATGCTCGAAGTCGGCCCGAAAGTCGGCACGCGGGTGTTGCCGGTGCGGCGCTGGAACCTCTTTGATCCACAAGTCGTCGGCTGGCTGTCACGCAGCGGTTTGCCGGAAAACTTCGTCGACGATCTACTCGATCTGCGTCGCACCATCGAACCGATGGCTGTGCGCTGGGCTTGCGAACGCGCAACCGGCGAACAGGTGGACGCGATCCTGCTGGCCTGCAACGCACTGGAACGGGCGGTGGACAGCGGCATCGATTACAACCGTGCCGACCAGCTCTTCCACGAGTGCATCCTGGCAGCCAGCCACAATCAATTCATCGAACAGATGGTTCCCGCCCTCGGCGCGTTGCTGGCGGTGGCCTTTGAAGTGTCCGCCGCCGACCCGAATGAACTGCGCCGCACCTTGCCGATTCACCGGGACCTGGCCGAGGCTATCGCGGCCCGTGATACTGCCCGGGGTGTCTGGGCCTGCATGACCCTGATCGATAACGCCGACCTGGCGATCAAGCGTTACTACCCGCAAGTCATGGCCGATAAAAAAGCGAGCTGACAACTCGAACCCCTGTAGGAGCGAGCCTGCTCGCGATGGTATGGCAGCTACCACAACGCCGACTGACACACCATCGCCAGCAAGCTGGCTCCTACACAATAAAAACAAGAACAATGCAGGAGGCTTCATGACGTGGACCGCGGTTACCGGGCATCGGGCGAAACTGGGAGAAGGTCCGTTCTGGGATGCGCCGACCCAGGCACTGTATTGGGTGGATATTGCCGGTAAACAGGCGCTACGGCTGATCGGCGCCAATGTGCAGATCTGGCAGATGCCGGAGCATGTATCGGCCTTCATCCCCTGCGCCAGCGGCGACGCCCTGGTGACACTGAGCAGTGGCGTGTATCGGCTGGACCTGGACTCACCCGGGCTGGACCCGCGCCTGACATTGTTCTGCGTGGCCGATCCACAACCGTGCAACCGCCCCAACGAAGCCCGCTGCGATGCCCAGGGCCGGCTCTGGCTCGGCACCATGCAAAACAACATCGGCGAGCGAGGCGAAGACTTGCCCATCGAACGGCGCACCGGCGGGCTGTTCCGCATTGATCGGGACGCTCGGGTCATGCCGCTGCTCCGAGGGCTGGGCGTCCCCAATACGCTGCTGTGGAGCGATGACGGCACTAGCGTTTATTTCGGCGACAGCCTCGCTGGCACCTTGTACCGACATTTCATCCGTACCGACGGAGCCCTCGATGCGCCGCAGGTCTGGTTTGGCCCCCATGAGCGCGGGGTTCCGGACGGTTCGGCGATGGATGCCGAAGGTTTTATCTGGAATGCCCGTTGGGACGGTCGCTGCCTGCTCAGGTTGAGCCCGGACGGCAAAGTCGATCGGATCATCGAATTGCCGATCAGCCGTTCCACCAGTTGCGTGTTCGGCGGTGCGGATCTGAAAACCCTGTACATCACCAGCGCGGCAAGTCCGCTGGGCCATCCGTTAGACGGGGCCGTGTTGTCGATTGCAGTGGATGTGCCTGGAAAGCATTGCGCACGTTTTGCCGGATAAGTCCCAAAATGTGGGATGCGAATATATATATTGAGATTTTAAACGGGCCGGGTTTATAGTCGGCCTCACCAGTGACATGCACTCACACTTAAAAAAACAAAACAGGTGAAGTGATGCAGCGAAGCCCCTCGCACTCCCTTGCGCAGACAAGGCCTCAGACCGTCTTCAAGCTGAAACGGTTTCGCTCCCGTCTGTTTCTTACTCAGCGCCTTTTGTCCGGACATCGACAGATGCCCGGTTTTCGTCGTGTTTTCGAACAGGAGTCTTGATCCATGGCTGAACCGTTGTCATTGCCGCCGGTACCCGAACCACCGAAGGGCGAACGCCTGAAAAACAAGGTCGTATTGTTGACCGGTGCCGCCCAGGGGATTGGCGAAGCGATTGTGGCGACCTTTGCGTCCCAGCAAGCCAGGCTGATCATCAGCGACATTCAGGCCGAGAAAGTCGAGAAGGTCGCGGCGCACTGGCGTGGCCAAGGCGCCGATGTGGTGGCGATCAAGGCTGACGTCTCACAGCAGCGCGATCTGCAGGCAATGGCCAGGCTGGCGGTCGAGCGACACGGCCGGATCGATGTGCTGGTCAACTGCGCCGGGGTCAACGTGTTCCGTGATCCGCTGGAAATGACCGAGGAAGACTGGCGTCGCTGCTTTGCCATTGACCTTGATGGCGCCTGGTACGGTTGCAAGGCGGTGCTGCCGCAGATGATCGAGCAGGGCATCGGCAGCATCATCAATATTGCCTCGACCCATTCCTCCCACATCATTCCGGGCTGCTTCCCCTACCCGGTGGCCAAGCACGGCTTGCTCGGCCTGACCCGCGCGCTGGGCATCGAATATGCGTCCAGGGGCATCCGCGTCAACGCCATCGCACCGGGCTATATCGAAACCCAGATCAATATCGATTACTGGAACGGTTTCGCCGACCCTCACGCTGAGCGCCAGCGTGCGTTTGACCTGCATCCACCCAAGCGCATCGGCCAGCCGATTGAAGTGGCGATGACCGCGGTGTTCCTGGCCAGTGATGAAGCGCCGTTCATCAACGCCTCGTGCATCACCATCGATGGAGGGCGCTCGGTGATGTACCACGACTGAGTGACCGGGCTTTCAGGCGTCTTGGTACGCCTGAAATTCAATCATCATATGATATGACTATTGGCAATAAGGTTTACCGTCCTGGCTTTAAAGAACGCTTTCAAAGAACGCTCAAGAAAAATAACAAGGAGTCAGCTTATGAATCGTCGTCATGTTATCCGTTCCCTATGCTGTGCCGCGTTGGCGGTCTCGGCGGTCGGCCTGAGCAGCACGCTGCTGGCGGCCGAGGAAGTGAAAATCGGTTTCCTGGTCAAGCAAGCGGAAGAACCCTGGTTCCAGACCGAGTGGGCGTTTGCCGAAAAGGCCGGGAAAGAGAAGGGCTTCACCCTGATCAAGATCGCCGTGCCGGACGGTGAGAAAACCCTTTCTGCCATCGACAGCCTCGCGGCCAATGGCGCCAAAGGCTTCGTGATCTGCCCGCCGGACGTGTCCCTGGGACCTGCGATCATGGCCAAGGCCAAGCTCAACGGGTTGAAGGTGATCGCCGTCGATGACCGTTTCGTCGATGCCAGCGGCAAATTCATGGAAGACGTGCCGTACCTCGGCATGGCCGCGTTCGAAGTCGGCCAGAAGCAAGGCAATGCCATGGCCACCGAGGCGAAGAAACGCGGCTGGGACTGGAAAGACACGTACGCGGTGATCAATACCTACAACGAACTCGACACCGGCAAGAAGCGCACTGACGGTTCGGTGAAAGCCCTGGAAGACGCCGGCATGCCGAAGAACCACATCCTGTTCTCGGCCCTGAAGACCCTCGACGTGCCGGGCAGCATGGACGCCACCAACTCGGCGTTGGTGAAACTGCCGAGTGCGGCGAAGAACCTGATCATCGGCGGCATGAACGACAACACCGTGCTCGGCGGTGTGCGCGCCACCGAGAGCGCCGGGTTCGCTGCGGCCAACGTGATTGGCATCGGCATCAACGGTACCGACGCCATCGGCGAGCTGAAGAAACCCGACAGCGGCTTCTATGGTTCGATGCTGCCGAGCCCGCACATCGAGGGCTACAACACGGCGAGCATGATGTACGAGTGGGTCACCACCGGCACTGAACCGGCGAAATTCACTGCAATGGACGACGTGACGCTGATCACCCGCGACAACTTCAAGCAGGAACTGGAAAAGATCGGCCTGTGGAACTGACGGCCGCTTGATTTCAGCGGCGGCCTCGGCGACGAGGCTGCCTGTCCGGTTTGAAAGGGGTGGGTTATGCACGCGCAAACAAATACACAACAACACAGCGGCAGCTTGCGCTTCAGCGGGATCGGCAAGACTTTTCCCGGGGTGAAGGCGCTGGACAACATCAGCTTCGTCGCCCATCCGGGGCAGGTTCATGCCTTGATGGGCGAAAACGGCGCCGGCAAATCGACGCTGCTGAAAATCCTCGGCGGGGCCTACATACCCAGCAGCGGGGCCTTGCAGATCGGCGAGCGGACGATGGACTTCAAGTCCACCGCCGACAGCATCGGCAGTGGCGTCGCGGTGATTCACCAGGAGCTGCATCTGGTGCCGGAAATGACCGTGGCGGAGAACCTGTTTCTCGGGCATCTGCCGGCCAGTTTCGGCCTGATCAATCGCGGCACCCTGCGCCAGCAGGCAGTGGCTTGTCTCAAAGGCCTGGCCGATGAAATCGACCCGCAAGAGAAGGTCGGGCGCCTGTCCCTGGGGCAACGGCAACTGGTGGAAATCGCCAAGGCGCTGTCCCGTGGCGCCCATGTGATTGCCTTCGACGAACCCACCAGCAGCCTTTCGGCGCGGGAGATCGACCGCTTGATGGCGATCATCGGCCGGCTGCGGGACGAGGGCAAAGTGGTGCTCTATGTCTCTCATCGCATGGAAGAAGTGTTCCGCATCTGCAATGCGGTGACGGTGTTCAAGGACGGGCGATACGTGCGTACGTTCGACGATATGAGCGAGCTGACCCACGATCAACTGGTCACCTGCATGGTCGGGCGCGATATCCAGGACATCTACGATTACCGCCCGCGCCAGCGTGGCGCGGTGGCACTCAAGGTCGAGGGTTTGTTGGGGCCAGGCTTGCGCGAGCCGGTGAGTTTCGAGGTGCACAAAGGCGAGATCCTCGGGCTGTTCGGGTTGGTGGGCGCCGGTCGCACCGAGCTGCTGCGCCTGCTCAGCGGCCTGGCGCGCAATAGCGCCGGACATTTGAAACTGCGCGGCCATGAACTGAAGCTGCGCTCACCCCGGGACGCGATTGCCGCCGGGATCCTGTTGTGCCCCGAGGACCGCAAGAAGGAAGGCATCCTGCCGCTGGCCAGCGTCGCCGAGAACATCAACATCAGCGCACGCGGCGCCCATTCCACCTTCGGCTGCCTGTTGCGTGGCCTGTGGGAGAAAGGCAACGCCGACCAGCAGATCAAGGCACTCAAGGTGAAAACGCCACACGCCGGGCAGCCGATCAAGTTTCTATCCGGCGGCAATCAACAGAAGGCCATTCTCGGCCGTTGGCTGTCGATGCCGATGAAAGTGCTGCTCCTCGACGAACCCACCCGCGGTATCGACATCGGTGCCAAGGCCGAGATCTACCAGATCATCCATAACCTGGCAGCCGAAGGGATCGCGGTGATTGTGGTGTCCAGTGACTTGATGGAAGTCATGGGCATTTCCGACCGCATCCTGGTGCTGTGCGAAGGCGCGCTGCGTGGCGAACTGAGGCGTGACCAGGCTAACGAATCCAACCTGCTGCAACTGGCTTTGCCGCGCCAACGCGCCGACGGCGTAGCGAACTGAGAGGTGACTATGATGACAACCCAAGACAACACCCTGCCGACTACACGCAAACCGCTGGATATGCGGCGTTTTCTAGATGATTGGGTAATGCTGCTGGCGGCCGTCGGAATCTTCGTGCTCTGTACCCTGATGATCGACAACTTCCTTTCGCCGCTGAACATGCGTGGCCTGGGCCTGGCGATTTCCACCACCGGAATCGCTGCGTGCACCATGTTGTATTGCCTGGCGTCCGGGCATTTCGACTTGTCGGTGGGCTCGGTGATCGCCTGCGCCGGGGTCGTCGCGGCAGTGGTGATGCGCGACACCAATAGCGTGTTTCTCGGTGTCTGTGCGGCGCTGGTGATGGGGCTGATCGTCGGGCTGATCAACGGCATCGTTATCGCCAAGCTGCGGGTCAATGCGCTGATCACCACGCTGGCGACCATGCAGATCGTGCGTGGCCTGGCCTACATCTTCGCCAACGGCAAAGCAGTGGGGGTGTCCCAGGAGTCGTTCTTCGTCTTCGGTAACGGCCAGGTGTTCGGCGTGCCGGTACCGATCCTGATCACCATCGTCTGCTTCCTGTTCTTCGGCTGGCTGCTGAACTACACGACCTACGGGCGCAACACCATGGCGATTGGCGGCAATCAGGAAGCGGCGCTGCTGGCCGGGGTCAATGTCGACCGGACCAAAATCATCATCTTTGCCGTGCATGGCGTCATCGGCGCGTTGGCCGGGGTGATCCTGGCATCACGCATGACCTCCGGCCAACCGATGATCGGCCAGGGTTTCGAGCTGACCGTGATCTCGGCCTGCGTACTGGGCGGGGTATCGTTGAGTGGCGGGATCGGCATGATCCGGCACGTGATTGCCGGGGTGTTGATTCTGGCGATCATCGAGAACGCGATGAACCTGAAGAACATCGATACGTTTTATCAGTATGTGATTCGCGGTTCGATCTTGTTGTTGGCGGTGGTCATCGACCGCCTCAAGCAACGCTGACATTCATTGCACTTGTGGGCGCGGGCCTGCTCGCTCCCACAAGGTGCGGTCCGACACAGTCCTGTGGGGGCTTGCCCGCGAAGAGGTCCTGAAACTCAACACATGATCTGGCACTGACTTGTCTTGCGCAGCGCCTCGACCAATTGCTTTGTCCTCAAACCGCAAGTTATTGATTGTCGCTGTCGTCGTCTCCCGGGTTACCGCTAGTGGTCGAGCCAAGTCCGCCGCTGCCGGGTGTTTTACGGCCCGGCAACGGTCGTCCGGCATCTTTGCCTTGAACCCGCGGATCTGTGCCGGTGGGCGGTGGCAGGTTGTGGTCGACCGTGGTGCCATCGGTGTTCATGCCGGGGGCACTCTGGATGGCCGGCGCCCTGGGTTTTTCCACCGGGTTGGTCGGGCCGGTGCTGGAGCCGAGGGGCCCGGCGAAAGTAGCAATGGACAAAAAGGCCATGAGAACGAGAGCGATCGACCTGGACAGGATCATGGTGTTGTCTCCAACGATTAGAGTCCTTACCTGATTAGTCCGTCCTCGATCTGAATGGGTGCATTATCAGCGACGAACGGCTCAGGCTTGCTCCAATACCCTGACCGCCGTGGCTCTTCGCCAGATCAACCGTCCCACGGTGATCAGCCAGTTGAGCGAAGCGACCGCCAACACCGTGAGCAACAGCGTGGCCATGCCTTGCTCGACGATGATTTTCCCGGCCAGCAAGGGAAAGCCGAACACACCGATGAAGTACGACAGGCTGAACAGCAACAAGGATTGTGCGGTGGTGCCGTTCGGCGCTTCATTGGCGGCCAGGCCATTGATCACCGAGTAGGTCAGGCCGTAACCGATCCCGAGCATCACCGCCGCGAGCACGTAGCTGACACTGCTGTCGACGACAAAACCGAACATCACGATCGACGCCAGCATCAGCCCCGAAAGCACACACGACGCGTGGAATGGATCGCGCTTGACCACGAAACCGGCAACCAGCATGCGGCCGCTGATCGCCGCACTCATGAAGCCGAGGAAGAACAGCGAATAGTCGAGCGAGCGCGCTGCGGCATAACTGGTTTGAAAGCTCGACAAGCCGCCGAACACACAGCCACCAAGACCGACCATGATGATCGGGAATATGGCCCTGGACGACAGCACTTGACCCGCTGCACGCCAGGAAATCCGCGACACGCTGCTCGATTGCGCGGGCACCGGTTGCAGTTGTCGATCCAGGCGCCAGAACAGCAATACGCCGACCAGGCTGGCCAGCGCCGCCAGATAAAACGCCGTGGTCACCGGATAGCCCAGCGCACTCGCTGCGCGGCCGAGCAATGGGCCGCTGCCGATCCCGCTCATCATGCTGCCCGACAGCAGGGCGAAGTACCTGGCGCGCTGTGCGGGTGTCACCAGGCCCGCCACGATGATCGGCCCGAGGGTGTAGAACACGCCCCAGCCCAGGCCCAACAGCAACCCGAAAAACAACAGCAGATGACCAAAGCCCGGGGTCAGGGCGAAGCCCAGGCTGGCCGCCACCAGCAACACACCGAACAGCGCCACCGATCGGGCGGCACCAAGCAAGTCGGACAAATGGCCGGACACAATCACCGCCGCAAAGGTACTGAGCATCGCCGCTGAAATCACATTCCCGGCGTCGTGTTCGTTACCGCCGCGAGAACCAATCAGTAACGACAGCAAAAACGTTGAGCCGTAGGACAGTGACAGCAGGTAACTGGCGAGGCAGAACAGGCCGAACAACTTGCTGGAAACAGGGGGTGTTGCGGTAGACATGGCACGGTTCCTTGGCCGGATAAATGAGCAGCGCATCTATCTAACCACGCGGCGCCCAAATATTAGGTCCGAGGTTATCGATTCCAGGGTTAGTACGGGCCGGAGTAAAACCTCTGCACGGTGGTGGCGATCCAGCTTCTGTGGCGAGGGAGCTTGCTTGTGGTGAGGGGGCAAGCCCCCTCGCCACAAATATCGCGTCGCCTTAGTATGGCGTTTTCAATTTTAGACAAGGCACGTCCATGACGATCGAAATCCGCCCGGCGACCCCTAGTGACGCACCGCAAATCCTCGCGTTCATCACTGAACTGGCCGACTACGAACGTGCCCGCCATGAAGTCATCGCCAGTGTTGCCGATATCGAGCGCAGCCTGTTCAGCGAAGGCGCCACCGCCCATGGCCTGATCTGCCTGCGCGACGGCCTACCCATCGGTTTCGCGGTGTTCTTCTTCAGCTATTCCACCTGGTTGGGCAGCAATTGCTTGTACCTCGAAGACCTTTACATCACTCCGCAACAGCGCGGTGGTGGGGCGGGCAAGACCCTGCTGCGGCATCTGGCGAAAATCGCCTGCGCCAACGACTGCGGCCGTTTCGAGTGGAGCGTGCTGGAATGGAATACGCCGGCTATCGATTTCTATAAATCCCTGGGCGCGCAGCCGCAGGAGGAATGGGTTCGGTATCGGATGGATGGAAAAGTATTGCGCGAGTTCGCCGAGGGCAGTTGAGCGGTATCTCCTGTAGGAGCGAGCCTGCTCGCGAAGCAATCGAAAGCACCATGGGGTGTCAGGCTTTGCGCTTTATCGTTGACGACCATCGCTAGCAAGCTAGCTCCTACAGGGGAATGCATTCCAGGGAGCTACCGTAGGCGGTGGTTTTTTTTGTGCTTGTCCCAGTATATGGGATTGATATTTATATATTGAGATTTTACGGCGCCTGGGTTTATAGTCCCGCTCACTCACTGCCAAAAACCAAAACAGGTGAAGCGATGCAGGCGCAATTGATCGCGCTCGATTGGGGGACGACCTCACTCCGTGCTTACAAATTGGCTGAAGGTGGCCAGGTGCTCGAACAGCGTTCGCTGTCCTCGGGAATCATGCAGTTGCCCAAGGCGCCCAGAATCATTGGCGGCCGGGAATGCACCGATGGATTTGATCTGGCCTTCGATGAGGCTTGCGGCGACTGGCTCGATGCGCAGCCGCATTTGCCGGTGATTGCCTGCGGCATGGTCGGCAGCGCCCAGGGCTGGTGCGAAGCGGCCTACCGCGAAACACCGGCGAACGTCGCGACTCTCGGAACTTCCTTACAAACCGTACGCAGTTTTCGCGGGATTGATGTGCACATTGTGCCCGGCGTCATCCAGCGTTCGCGTTTGCCGAACGTGATGCGTGGCGAAGAAACCCAGGTGCTCGGTGTGCTGCAAAACCTGGCGGGCGAGGCGGGGGCTGCTCCGCTGATCGGCCTGCCGGGCAGCCACTCGAAATGGGTGGAAGTGGCCGACGGCTGCATCGTGCATTTCGATACGTTCATGACCGGCGAAATGTTCGCCGTGCTCAGTGAACACAGCATTCTCGGACGCACCCAACAGCGTGGCGCGTCTTTCGATGGCGATGCGTTCGATCGCGGTGTGCAGGTCGCGTTGTCGGCGGACGGTGAAATCGGTCCGCTGTCGACGATGTTCAGCGCCCGCAGCCTGGGCCTGACTGGCGAACTGAACGCCACCGCCCAGGCGGATTATCTGTCCGGCCTGTTGATCGGCCACGAATTGTCAGCCCTGGCCGGCGTGCAACGGCGCCGGCGCAACAGCGTGCACCTGCCTTCGATCATCCTCATCGGTAATACCCAACTCTGTGCCCGCTACAGCCGTGCGCTCGACGCCTGCGGCTTTGCCCGGGTAACCCAGGCCGAACAGGCCACTGAACGCGGATTGTGGCAACTGGCGCTCGCCGCCGGCCTGGTCACGTCCACCGCATCCCGTTAAATCTGCCTGGAGGCCTGACATGCTCAAACAAGCGCTGGCACAAAACGGCCTGATCGCGATCCTGCGCGGCCTGCGCCCGCAAGAAGCGGCTGCCATCGGCGAAGTCCTGTACACCGCCGGATTTCGCGTCATCGAAGTGCCGCTCAATTCCCCGGAGCCGTACGAAAGCATCCGCATCCTGCGCAGTACCTTGCCTGCTGATTGCCTGATCGGTGCCGGCACGGTGTTGACGCCGGAGCAGGTTGAACAAGTGAAAGCCGCGGGTGGCCAGGTGATCGTCATGCCCCATAGCGATCCGAAGGTGCTGCGTGCGGCGAAAGCGGCGGGTCTGTACCTGTCGCCGGGGGTCGCCACGCCGACCGAAGCCTTCGCGGCACTGGCCGAAGGCGCGGATGTGCTGAAGATGTTCCCGGCCGAGCAGATGGGCCCGGCGGTCGTCAAAGCCTGGCTCGCGGTGCTGCCGGCCGGAACGATTCTGGCGCCGGTCGGTGGCATCACCCCGGACAACATGCAGGTGTTTATCGACGCGGGCGTCAAAGGTTTCGGCCTTGGCTCCGGTCTGTTCAAACCGGGCATGACGCCTGCGCAAGTGGCGGCCAATGCCAAGGCCTATGTCGCTGCCTGGAAAGCCCTTCGCTAAGACTTTTTGGCGCTGCGAGCGCTGCATCCAATAAGAGAGACAACAGATGAAAATCACCAAACTGACCACCTTCATCGTTCCGCCACGCTGGTGCTTCCTCAAGGTCGAAACCGACGAGGGCGTCACCGGTTGGGGCGAGCCCGTGGTGGAAGGTCGCGCCCACACCGTTGCCGCTGCCGTTGAAGAATTGTCCGACTACCTGATCGGCAAAGACCCACGCAACATCGAAGACATCTGGACCGTGCTCTATCGCGGCGGCTTCTACCGGGGCGGCGCGATCCACATGAGCGCGCTGGCCGGGATCGACCAGGCCTTGTGGGACATCAAGGGCAAGGCGCTGGGTGTATCGGTCAGTGATCTGCTGGGTGGTCAGGTGCGAGACAAGATTCGCGTGTATTCGTGGATCGGCGGCGACCGCCCGGCGGATACCGCACGGGCGGCGAAAGAAGCGGTCGAGCGTGGCTTTACCGCGGTAAAAATGAACGGCACCGAAGAGCTGCAATTCCTCGACACCTTCGACAAGGTCGACCAGGCCCTGGCCAACGTGGCCGCCGTGCGCGATGCCGTCGGCCCGAACGTCGGCATCGGCGTGGACTTCCATGGCCGGGTGCACAAGCCCATGGCCAAGGTGCTGATGAAGGAGCTTGATCCGTACAAACTGATGTTCATCGAAGAACCGGTGCTCAGCGAAAACTACGAAGCGCTGAAAGAACTGGCGCCACTGACCAGTACGCCGATTGCCTTGGGGGAGCGGCTGTTCTCGCGCTGGGATTTCAAACGCGTGCTCAGCGAAGGCTACGTCGACATCATCCAGCCGGATGCCTCCCATGCCGGCGGCATCACCGAAACCCGCAAGATCGCCAACATGGCCGAAGCCTACGACGTGGCGCTGGCGCTGCATTGCCCGCTGGGTCCGATTGCCCTGGCGGCCTGCCTGCAACTGGATGCGGCTTGCTACAACGCGTTCATCCAGGAACAGAGCCTGGGCATCCATTACAACGAGAGCAACGACCTGCTCGACTACGTGAAAGACCCACGGGTGTTCGACTACGACAAAGGCTTCGTGAAGATCCCGAACGGCCCGGGCCTGGGCATCGAGATCAACGAGGAATACGTGATCGAACGCGCCGCCATCGGGCACCGCTGGCGCAACCCGATCTGGCGCCATGCCGATGGCAGTTTTGCCGAGTGGTGAGTACCACATATCCCTGTGGGAGCGGGCTTGCTCGCGAATAGGGCGGCACATTCAACATAGATGTTGACTGACACTCCGCTTTCGCGAGCAAGCCCGCTCCCACATTTGATCTCCATAGGTAGTGAGATCTGCGTTAACCCAGTTTTCGACCTCAATAACCATAATGAAGAGGCACCCCCCATGCAACCGCAAACCCTCACCGGGCAGGCGTCGTTGGTGACGCCCAGTCGCAAGCGTTTTTTCATCATGGTCCTGTTGTTCATCACCGTGGTGATCAACTACCTGGATCGCAGCAACCTGTCGATTGCCGCCCCGGCGCTGACCAGCGACCTGGGTATCGACCCGATTCATGTCGGCCTGATCTTCTCCGCCTTCGGCTGGACTTACGCCGCCATGCAGATCCCCGGCGGCTGGCTGGTGGACCGCGTGCCGCCACGGATTCTGTACAGCGTCGCATTACTGCTGTGGTCGGTGGCCACGGTGATGCTCGGCTTCGCCGGCAGCTTCATCGCGCTGTTCGTGCTGCGTATGGCCGTCGGTGCCCTGGAAGCGCCGGCGTACCCGATCAACAGCCGCGTGGTCACCACTTGGTTCCCCGAGCGCGAGCGCGCCACGGCCATCGGTTTCTACACCTCCGGGCAATTCGTCGGCCTGGCTTTCCTGACGCCGGTGCTGGCCTGGCTTCAGCACGAATTCGGTTGGCACATGGTGTTCGTCACCACCGGCGCAGTGGGCATTCTGTGGGCGGTGATCTGGTACGCGGTGTATCGCGAACCCCGGGATTTCAAAGGCGCCAATGACGCGGAAATCGATCTGATCCGCGAGGGCGGTGGCCTGGTGGACATTCAGGCCGAGCAGGCCAGGGTCAAAGCCAAATTCAGCTGGACCGACCTGGGGATTGTTTTGACCAAGCGCAAACTCTGGGGCATTTACCTCGGTCAGTTCTGCCTCAACTCGACGCTGTGGTTTTTCCTGACCTGGTTCCCGACCTATCTGGTGAAATACCGCGGCATGGACTTCATCAAGTCCGGCCTGTTGGCGTCACTGCCGTTTCTTGCGGCCTTTGTCGGCGTGCTGTGTTCCGGTTTTTTCTCGGACTTTTTGATCCGTCGCGGTTACACGGTGGGTTTCGCCCGCAAGTTGCCCATCATCAGCGGCTTGCTGATTTCGACCTCGATCATCGGCGCCAACTTTGTGGAGTCGACGCCGCTGGTGATTGCCTTTCTGGCGCTGGCGTTCTTCGGCAATGGCCTGGCGTCCATCACCTGGTCGCTGGTGTCGACACTTGCCCCGGCGCGATTGCTCGGGCTGACCGGTGGGGTGTTCAACTTCATCGGCAACCTGTCGGCGATTGCCACGCCTATCGTGATCGGCTTCCTCGCGACGGGTGATTCTTTCGCCCCGGCGATCACCTACATCTCGGTGCTGGCGTTGATCGGTGCACTTTCCTACATCTTGCTGGTGGGCAAGGTCGAGCGTATCAAGTTGTAGTCGTGGCATCCGGGCGACCATAATGCCGCCCGTTCACACGCTCAACGGTAAAGGCTGGATATGCAGGAAGACGCCCCAAAAATCGCCAAGGACGCCGCACCCACCGGCACCCAGACCCTGCTTCGCGGTCTGGGTGTGGTTCAGGCCGTGGCCAGTGGCGCCCGCGATCTCAAGGAAATCGCCCGGCTGATCGGCACCACGCGCAGCACCACCCATCGCCTGGCCAGTTGCCTGGTGGACGAGCGTTATTTGCGGGTGGTGCCGCAAGTCGGTTATCTGCTGGGACCGAAACTGATCGAACTGGGGTTTCAGGCCCGTGAAGAGTTGCCATTGGTGACCCTGGCCGGGCCGTATCTGGATGAGTTGTCGGCGTTGACCGGCGACACCATTCACCTGGCGATTCGTGAAGGTGACGAAGTGCTGTACCTGCACAAGAATCCGGGGCGCAATGGCCCGGAAATGCGTTCGCGGGTCGGCCATCGCATGCCGCTGGCGCGGACCGGGATCGGCAAGGCGCTGATGCTGGATGATTCGCCGCAGGAGTGGCAGCGCCTGTACGAAGTCAGCCTGCCGGTGGGTGGGAAAAATCAATTCTGGCCGCAGCACCCGGAGCAATCCTGGGAGCAGTTCGAGCAGCGTATGGTCGAGTACGTGGCCGGCGGTTATGCCTTCGATCTGGAAGATAACGAGCCGTCGATCCGTTGCGTGGCGGCGCCGGTGCGCGATGCCAGCAAGCGCATCGTCGCTGGCATCAGCATCGCCAGCACCGTGCCGTATATGCCGCTGGAAAAGATGGCCGAGCTGATTCCCCTGATCAAAGGGGTCACGGCCCGGCTGTCGGCGGAGCTGGGCCTCAAGGTCTGATTCGGCAAAGAAACATTTTGCGAACCCCCTTGTGGGAGCGGGCTTGCTCGCGAAAGCGGTGTATCAGTCGACATCAATGTTGAATGAATTACCGTTTTCGCGAGCAAGCCCGCTCCCACACCGGGTCTTCTGCAGTACATAAATCGCGGGCAACAAAAAGGCCCCCATTTCGGGAGCCTTGATGTTCGCGGTTCGGCTTACATGTTCGGGTAAGTCGGGCCGCCTGAGCCTTCCGGTGTCACCCAGGTGATGTTCTGTGCAGGGTCCTTGATGTCGCAGGTCTTGCAGTGAACGCAGTTCTGGGCGTTGATCTGGAAGCGCTTCTCGCCGTCTTCCTTGGTGATCACTTCGTACACGCCAGCCGGGCAGTAACGCTGTGCCGGCTCATCGTACAGCGGCAGGTTCTTGCTGATCGGGATGCTTGGGTCGGCCAGCTTCAGGTGGCACGGCTGCTCTTCTTCATGGTTGGTACCGGAGATGAACACCGAGCTGAGTTTGTCGAAGCTGATCTTGCCGTCCGGTTTCGGGTAGTCGATCTTCTTGCAGTCGGCCGCCAGTTTCAGGCAAGCGTAATCCGGTTTGGTGTCGTGCAGGGTGAACGGCAGTTTGCCGCCGAAGATGTTCTGGTCGAGCCAGTTGAAACCGCCACCAACGATGGCGCCGAACTTGTGAATCGCCGGGCCGAAGTTGCGGCTGGCGAACAGTTCTTCGTAGAGCCAGCTCTTCTTGAATGCGTCGACGTAAGTGGTCAGTTCTTCGCTGCTGTCCTTCTCTGCGAACAGTGCGTCAGCCACGGAATCGGCGGCGAGCATGCCGGATTTCATCGCGGTGTGGCTGCCCTTGATCTTGGCGAAGTTCAGGGTGCCGAGGTCGCAACCGATCAGCGCGCCGCCCTTGAAGACCATTTTCGGCAGCGAGTTCAGGCCGCCCTTGCAGATGGCGCGGGCGCCGTAGCTGATGCGCTTGCCGCCTTCCAGGTACTGCTCGAGCACCGGGTGATGCTTGAGGCGCTGGAACTCGTCGAACGGCGACAGGTAGGTGTTGCTGTAGGAAAGGTCGACGATCAGGCCAACCACTACCTGGTTGTTTTCCAGGTGATAGAGGAACGAGCCACCGGTGTTCTCGGTGCCCATGATGTCCATCGGCCAACCGGCGGTGTGGACCACCAGGCCCGGCTGGTGCTTGGCCGGGTCGACTTCCCAGATTTCTTTCAGGCCGATGCCGTAGTGCTGGGCATCAGCGTCAGTGTCCAGGTTGAAGCGTTTGATCAACTGCTTGCCGATGTGGCCACGGCAGCCTTCGGCGAACAGCGTGTACTTGCCACGCAGCTCCATGCCCGGAGTGTACAGGCCTTCCTTCGGGTTACCTTCGCGGTCGACGCCCAGGTCACCGGTGATGATCCCGCGAACCACGCCGTTCTCGTCGATCAGCGCTTCCTGAGCGGCGAAGCCCGGGTAGATTTCCACGCCCAGGTTCTCGGCCTGCTGGGCCAGCCAGCGGCACAGGTTGCCCAGGGAGATGATGTAGTTGCCTTCGTTGTGCATGGTCTTGGGCACAAAGAAGTCTGGAACTTTCTGCGCGCTTTCAGCGTTCTTCAGCACGAAGATGTCGTCGCGGGTGACGGGGGTGTTCAGCGGCGCGCCGAGTTCTTTCCAGTCCGGGAACAGTTCGTTCAGGGCGCGTGGTTCGAACACGGCACCGGACAAAATGTGAGCACCGACCTCGGAGCCTTTTTCGACCACGCAGACGCTGATTTCCTTACCGGCTTCGGCGGCCTTCTGCTTCAAGCGGCAGGCGGCGGAAAGACCAGCGGGGCCGGCACCGACGATGACAACGTCGAATTCCATGTATTCGCGTTCCACAGGTTATCTCCTACTCAAGGCTCAACAGTTTTTTTTCTAATTTGGAGGTTGGGTGTCGCATCCATGAATCCCGGCGCAACGCCGAAAGCGGACAATCGATTGACCACCTTTCTCTTTGGGTGGCGCATTATATCTACACCACTCTCAGCGTCCAATACAAACGTTTGTTTGAATTGGCTCAAAGCCAGAGAAATCAAAGTCACGCGCCTTATGAACGGCCATTTTGGCGTATTGACCGGAATAGGCGTTCCGGTCAAGATACGGGCGGTTTTGCGCTCGCCGTAGGCTGACTGTTGGTTTCAAGAGCACCTCTAAAGACAGGGCGATGGCAGTAGAGAGTGATGCGCTGCGCGGGTTTGATGCGCAGTTTACACGCCACGATGTTGAATGACTCGTCAGTCACCACTGACGAACGGTCATCCACATCATGAGCGATGGTCACTTGACAGCTTTGCCGGCGTTTTTGGAGGTGCCCTTGCGCCCGATGAGTATCAACCGCCAGGTTCGCCTAGGCGACTTTCTTTTCACCGGAGAGTAACGAGGAATCCATGAAGGTTCTTGTAGCTGTCAAACGCGTTGTGGATTACAACGTCAAGGTCCGCGTCAAGGCGGACAATTCCGGCGTCGATCTTGCCAACGTCAAGATGTCGATGAACCCGTTCTGCGAGATCGCCGTTGAAGAAGCCGTACGCCTGAAAGAGAAAGGTGTTGCGACTGAAATCGTCGTCGTCTCCGTCGGCCCGTCCACCGCTCAAGAGCAACTGCGCACCGCGCTGGCTCTGGGTGCCGACCGCGCCATCCTCGTCGAGTCCGCCGAAGACCTGACTTCCCTGGCCGTTGCCAAACTGTTGAAGGCCGTTGTCGACAAGGAACAGCCTCAGCTGGTGATCCTTGGCAAACAGGCCATCGACAGCGACAACAACCAGACTGGCCAGATGCTCGCTGCCTTGAGTGGCTATGGTCAGGGCACCTTCGCTTCGAAAGTCGAAGTCAGCGGTGACAGCGTGGCCGTGACTCGCGAAATCGACGGCGGCGCGCAGACCGTTTCCCTGAAGCTGCCGGCCATCGTTACCACCGACCTGCGTTTGAACGAGCCGCGCTACGCGTCCCTGCCAAACATCATGAAAGCCAAGAAGAAGCCTCTCGAAGTGCTGACTCCGGACGCTTTGGGCGTTTCCACCGCCTCCACCAACAAGACCGTGAAAGTCGAAGCGCCAGCTGCACGCAGCGCGGGTATCAAGGTCAAGTCGGTGGCTGAACTGGTCGAGAAACTGAAAAACGAAGCGAAGGTAATCTAAATGACTATCTTGGTTATTGCTGAACACGACAACAAAGTACTGGCCCCGGCCACGCTGAACACCGTTGCTGCTGCCGCCAAAATCGGTGGTGACATCCACGTTCTGGTTGCAGGCCAAGGCGCTGGCGCCGTGGCTGAAGCCGCTGCGAAAGTCGCTGGCGTGGCTAAAGTGCTGGTAGCCGATAACGCTGCCTACGCTCACCAGTTGCCGGAAAACGTTGCGCCGCTGGTTACCGAGCTGGGCAAGGGTTACAGCCACATCCTGGCTGCCGCCACTTCCAACGGCAAAAACATCCTGCCGCGCGTTGCCGCTGCACTGGACGTTGACCAGATCTCCGAGATCATCTCGGTAGAAAGCGCTGACACCTTCAAGCGTCCGATCTACGCCGGTAACGCTATCGCGACCGTGCAATCGAACGCTGCGGTCAAAGTGATCACCGTGCGTGCCACCGGTTTCGACCCGGTTGCAGCTGTTGGTGGTTCCGCTGCCGTTGAAGCCGTTGGCGCTACTCACGACGCTGGTATTTCCAGCTTCGTCGGCGAAGAACTGGCCAAGTCCGATCGTCCGGAACTGACCGCTGCCAAGATCGTCATTTCCGGCGGCCGCGGCATGCAGAACGGCGACAACTTCAAACACCTGTACGCCCTGGCCGACAAGCTGGGCGCTGCCGTCGGTGCTTCCCGCGCCGCGGTCGACGCAGGTTTCGTACCCAACGACATGCAGGTCGGTCAGACCGGCAAGATCGTTGCTCCACAGCTGTACATCGCCGTCGGTATCTCCGGCGCGATCCAGCACCTGGCCGGCATGAAAGACTCCAAAGTGATCGTTGCGATCAACAAAGACGAAGAAGCGCCGATCTTCCAGGTGGCCGATTACGGCCTGGTGGCAGACCTGTTCGAAGCCATCCCTGAGCTGGAGAAGCTGGTCTAATCCGGCTGCTTCACTTATAAAGAGCCCGGCCTTTTGGTCGGGCTTTTTTTTGTTCCGGATTTGAATGGGGGTGTGATGCCATGGATTTGCGTCGCTTGTGTGGCTGGTCGTTGCTGTTGGGGCTGTCGGCTATGCCCGCGCTGTCTTTCGCCGCAGGCAAATGCGAACGCCTGGTGGTGACCGGCAGCCCGGATGCGCCACCGTACCTGTGGCAAGACCCGCAGAATCCCAAACACCTGATCGGTGCCAGTGCCGATTTGTTGCAGCAAGTGGCGGGGGAGTTGGGGCTCAAGGTCGACCTGCTTTATGCCGGCAAACGTTCCCAGGCTCTGGACGAAGTGCGCAGCGGGCGCATGGACATGCTGGCGGACGCACCGTTGACGGTCAGCGAGCTGGAAACCCTGGATTACATCCATCCACCCTTGCTGGAAAACGACTATCTGGTCTGGACTCGCAAAGACTCGGCGCTGGTCTACAACGAAGCACAAGACCTGCACGGCCATCCCGGTGCCGTGTCGGAAAAGGCCCGAATGACCCCGCAATTCAGCACCTTTGCCGGACAGCAATTAACCCTGGCGCGCACGTCCAGCCTGACCCAGGCCTTTCAGAAACTGCTGTTGGGCGAGGTCGAATTTGTCCTGGCAGGACGTTACTCGGGCATGGCGACCGCACAGACACTGGGCATGGCCGGTGATCTGGTCGCGCGCTCGCAACCGGTCGACAAGCCCGGACTGTACCTGGCGATTTCCCATGACTCGGCCTGCAACGATCCGTGGTTGCGCGGACAGTTGGCCAAAAAGATGACAGAATTGCCCGCGTCCGGACTGACGGAGGCCGTACTGATGCGCAATATCGAGCGTTGGAAGGCGCAACGCTCACAGCCGCAACAGAAACCCCCGCAACAACCCGTCAGTACCCCAAAACAGTAGGGATATTTAGTGAGTATTCGACCTCTTTTCGCTGGCGTGGCCTTTGCGGTCCTGGCGGGTTGTGCAACCGATCCTGCGCCGAATGAACAAATGCGCCTGACCGAACAGGCACTTGAACAGGCCAGGGCCGTGGGCGCCACGGCAGACGATGTGCCGGAAATGAAACTGGCCGAAGACAAGTTCAACCGTGCCAAGGGCAACATGAACGACCAATCCTTCAAGAATGCGCGCATGCGGGCCGAACAGGCCGAGCTGGATGCGCGTCTGGCCGAAGCGCGTGTGCTGACCCTCAAGAGCGAGGAGCAGTTGAACGTGCTCAACACCCGCATCGCCCGCCTGCGCAAGCAACTGGGAGATGCCGAATGAGTCTCAAGACTAAAACCCTCGGCGGTTTGATCCTGGCAGGCTGCGCAAGTCTCTTTGGCTGCGCCAGTCAGCACAGTGAAACGGCGTTACAGCAGGCCGGTGCCGACTTTCAGAAGGTCAAGGAAGACTCCAATGTGCTGCGAATCGCCCCCAAGGACGTGATTCGCGCCGGAGAGTCCCTGGCCCGTGCCGATCGTCTGTCCAGTTATTGGGGCAGCGGTTCGGACGTGGTGCATTACGCCTACCTGAGCCAGCGCTATAGCGCGATTGCCCGGGAACATACCAATCAGGCGCTCAACGAAGAGCAAGCGGCGAAACTCGAACTGGAGCGGCAGCGCCTGCAACTGGAACTGCGTGAATCCAAACTGCTCAGCGTTCAGCAGCAAGGCAAATGGCTCGAAGAGCAGATCCTGGCATTAACCACCACCCAGACCGATCGCGGCCTGGTAATGACCTTGGGCGACATGCTGTTCGACACGGGCGAAGCGGAGTTGAAACCTTCGGCCAACCGTGTGGTGTTGAAGATTGTGCAGTTCCTGCAACTCAACCCCAAGCGTGTGGTGCGGATCGAGGGTTATACGGACAGTACCGGGGGCAAGCAGGAAAACCTCAAGCTGTCCCGCGACCGCGCGCAATCGGTGGCTGACGTACTGATGGACCTGGGTATCGATGACAAGCGTATCCAGGTCGAGGGTTATGGCGACGAGTATCCGGTGGACGCTAATGCGTCGGAGCGGGGCCGGGCGCAGAACCGTCGGGTGGAAATTGTGTTTTCCGACGAAAAAGGCCAGCTCGGCGCTGCCCGCTAAAGCTGCTCCAGGGTGACGCTCCTGCAACAACCCGGCCTGCCATGCAGCGCCGGGTTTTTTTACGTCCGCAGATTACCGCACAAAACAGTACAGATTTTGCTGACACTGCACTGTATGGTCGACTATTGTGGCAACTGTCCCAGTACACTTCTAAACTGTTCCGGTATTGTTTCACACAAGAATAAAATGCCCGTGAAATCGAGTGCTGCGTCATGACCAATCTTTTGCTCTATCAACGTATTGCTCAACAACTGGCCGAAGACATCCGCCGTGGGGTCTATCAGCCGGGAGAGCGCGTGCCTTCGGTGCGCAAGATGAGCTCGCAGCTCAATGTCAGCCATGCGACGGTGTTGCAGGCGTATGCCAATCTCGAGGATCAGGGGCTGATCCGCGCCCGGCCGCAGTCGGGTTACTACGTGCACCAGACGCCGGCACTTACCGCACCGACGCCGGATATCGCCCGGGTCGAGCGCCCGGGGCTGGTCACCCGCAGCAGCATCATTCAACAAGTCCTGGTCGAATCCCGTCGTGAAGGTGTCTTCCCGCTGGGCGCCGCGGTGCCGAGTGTCGACTATTTGCCGGTGCGGGCACTGCATCAGCAATTGGCCAAAGTCACCCGTTTCCATAGCCCGCGGGCCTTCAGCTACATGTTCAGCCCCGGTTTCGAGCCGTTGCGTCGGCAGGTGGCGATCCGCATGCGCGATGCCGGCGTGGTGGTCGATCCGTCGGAGGTGGTGATCACTCACGGCTGCGTCGATGCGCTGCAGATGTCCTTGCGCGTCTTGACCCGTCCGGGCGATCTGATCGCGGCCGAATCGCCGACCTATTACGGGTTGCTGCAACTGGCCGATCTGTTGGGCCTCAAGGTCATCGAGATCCCCAGCGATCCGGCCACGGGCATGAGCCTGGAAGCCCTGCAACTGGCGGCCAACCAATGGTCGATCAAGGCGTTGGTGCTGACCACCCGACTGAGTAATCCATTGGGCGGCACCATGCCGGAGGAGCGGCAGAAACAATTACTGCGCCTGGCATCGGACTTCGATATCCAGATTGTCGAAGACGATATCTACGGTGAGTTGATGTTCGAGCAGGGGCGCACCAAGTCCCTCAAGGCCTACGATCGGCTGGACCGGGTGATCTACTGCTCAAGCTTCTCGAAAACCCTGTCGCCTGGCGTGCGGATCGGCTGGATGATAGCCGGTAAGTATCAGCAGGAAATCCAGCGCTTGCAGACTTTCAGCACGCATTCTGCGTGCAGCGTTACCCAGATGGGCATCGCCGCTTACCTGGAAAATGGCGGGTACGACCGGCATTTGCGCTTCATCCGTCAGGAGTACCGTAAAAACCTCAGTGCCTTCCAACTGGCCGTGCAGCAGTATTTCCCGGAAGGCACGCAGATGACCCGGCCTACCGGTGGCTTCATTCTGTGGGTCAGTCTGCCGGGGCGAGTCAACACGCAAGAGTTGCACGTGCGGGCATTGCAGCAGGGCATCAGTATTGCGCCGGGTCTGATCTTCAGTAACACCGAACAGTTCAATCACTGCATTCGCCTCAATTGCGGCACGCCATGGAACCGTGAAGCCGAGCGCGCATTGATGACCTTGGGCATGCTGGCCACCCAACTCTGCCAGGAGATGGCCGGCGGTTTGTAACAGGCTGCTACTGCGCTTGTCTTGTGGGCTGCAACAGGCGAGCATATGCACCCCTGCCGTTTGCGCCCACCGTTGGACACATGAAACCGACTTTTCCTGCCACCTGGCTTTTGCTCTGCCTGTTTACGAGTATTCAGCCGGCATTCGTCGTGGCGGCTACCGAGCAGGATCAGCAAACCACTGGCAGTTTCCACGTAGCACCGTTAAAAACCGAACCTGTGAAAAAAGCCTCGCCGGCCACGAAACCGGCGACGCCCGTGAAAAAGCGTCCGCCCATTGCCTCCAAATCGAAACCGGCCAGCGAGGTGGTAAAGACTGAGCTTCCGTCTGCCAAGCTGGATCTGAGCTTGCCTCGGGACATGGTTCAGGAGCTGAAACCACTGGGAACGGTGGTATCGCCCAAGCGCGAACCGTTATTGCCACCGATGTTCGGCGAAAAGAGCGGCAGCAGTCCGTTCCAGCTCAACGGACGCTTGCTCAGCAATGAAATGCAGCTGCAACTACGAAATGAAGAGCGCCGCGAGGTCGAAGGCGCGGCACTGGATTTCGAGTTCAAACAGTAACCTCATCCCGATCCGCGAGCCCCAGACCAGACGCTTTGTCGGAGACTGGTCGGTCACGTTCGTTTGCACTGAAAAACCCGCTCGCAGGTAATTTAAAACAACTGTTTTAGCGGGTACTCTGTGCCCCGTCCTTTAACACATTGCTCATCGCGAGGAGCTTGTCGTCATGAAATGCCGTGAGGGTTGTGGCGCTTGTTGCATTGCCCCTTCCATCAGTTCACCGATTCCCGGTATGCCCAACGGCAAACCTGCGGGGGAGCGTTGCCTGCAATTGTCGGCCGATAACCTGTGCCGTATTTTCGGCCAGCCAGAGCGCCCGGCAGTGTGTTCGGCGTTTGATGCCGACCCGGAGGTCTGCGGAAGCAGCCGCGAAGACGCCATTCGGTTGATTGGCTGGTGGGAGCAAATGACGGCGGCGTGATGTGTGGGCTCGCACCTGCGATCACCTGCGAAAGACCTGAAGGTGATCGGAGGTGCAAGCCAAACGAACGGAACTTCAACAATAAGGAATAAGACTATGGGTTCGCTGCATCGTATTGCTGTGCTGTGTGGTTTGACGGTTGTGCTGGCTACCTCGGCGGCCCAGGCCGAAGACTGGAAAGTCAAAAAAGACGAAGACGGCATCAAGATCTCCCTGAGTGAAGTGGCCGGGTCCGACTACAAGGCCTACCAGGGCGTCACGCTGATGAAAACCACCATGGCCAAGCTGCGTGCGTTGCAGGAAGACGTGCCCGGGGCCTGCGCCTGGATTCACGAATGCAAGACCCAGAAGCTGCTCAAGCACGAAGGTGACCAGAGCTGGACTTACACCCAGTTCAACACCCCGTGGCCGGTTACCCCGCGTGATTCGGTGCTGCACGTCACCACCATCGAAGGCGCCGATGGCAGCGTGACCCGCAAGCTCGAAGGCGTACCGAAATACCTTCCTGAAGAAAAAGGTTTCGTCCGGGTCGCCAAGGTCGACGGTTTCTGGAAGTTCGTGCCCAAGGGCGACCAGATCGAAGTGACCTATCAGGTGCACACCGAACCGGGCGGCAGCGTGCCGTCAATGGTGGCCAACAAGTTCGTGGTGGATGCCCCGTTCAATACCTTGAAAGCCCTGAAAGAACGCGCCGAGAAGTAACCGCGCCGCTCTTTCGATAACGCCCCGACTTGTTCGGGGCGTTTTTCTTTGCGCAATAGGGAAAATGCCGCTCAGTCAAGCCGTCACGCGACCTGTAGCAGCTGCCGAGCCTGCGAGGCTGCGTTCGGCTGCGCAGCAGTCGTAAAACCCGGAGCCCCCGGTCTTCCTGAAGAACCGCGCCGGCTGATCTTACGACTGCTGCGCAGCCGAACGTAGGCTTCGCCTGCTGCTACAAAGAGCATGTTTTGCCTGGGGTTTATTGTGTTTCCGGATATGCGTTGCACGAAATTTTCACAAAGTGTCCAAGACAATTCGCCGGCGCCAACATTGCGGACAGTAATCAATGGCAATGCTGCCGTTGATCGTGCAACATTTGCGCACCGCGCAATCCCCGGGGCCTGGTACTGGCCAAAAAGAGGGCAAGGCGCAGCTGTATTTTTGAAACTTCAACTTCCAATGGGTCCTAAAACGACATGGCAATCCCGGACGCCCTGAATCAGCAGCGAGCTTCTAGTCGCCTGCTGCAACCGACCGTCAAATCGCATCTGGCCTACACGTTGTTGTGTGCCCTGGTCATGATGGTCATGTTCAGCCTGCTGCGCGTCGCGCTGCTGGTTTACAACCGCTCGATGATCCTCGACACACCGGCCTCGACTTTCCTCGAGGCATTCGCCAACGGTCTGCGTTTCGACGTGCGTCTGGTGGTCTATCTCAGTATTCCGTTGCTGCTGGCATTGTTCAGCGCCCGGGCCATGGCGGCACGCGGGCTGTTCCGTCTGTGGCTGACGATCGTCTCCAGCATTGCGCTGTTCCTGGGCCTGATGGAGATGGACTTCTATCGTGAGTTCCACCAGCGCCTCAACGGCCTGGTCTTCCAGTACGTCAAGGAAGATCCGAAAACCGTGATGAGCATGCTCTGGTACGGTTTTCCGGTGGTCCGTTACCTGCTGGCATGGGCCGTGGGTACCTGGATCCTGAGCCTGGCATTCAAGGGCGCCGACCGTGCGACCCGTCCCCGTGGCCCGTTCAGTGGCGGCAGCATCGGCACGCGCCAGGTTGCACCGTGGTATGCGCGAATTGCGGTATTCGTGGTTTGTTTGCTGGTTTGCGTAGTCGCTGCGCGTGGCACTCTGCGCCAGGGCCCGCCGCTACGCTGGGGTGACGTCTATACCACCAACTCGAACTTCGCCAACCAGTTGGGCCTCAACGGCACCCTGCAATTGGTGGCTGCCGCCAAGAGCCGGATCTCCGAAGAACGCGACAACATCTGGAAGGCCACCCTGCCTCAAGAGCAAGCCCAGCAGATCGTGCGTGACATGCTGGTGCTGCCGGACGAAAAACTGGTCGAGGCCGATATGGCCGCCGTACGTCGTGACTACACGCCGCCGGCCGACAAGACCCTGCCGATCAAGAACGTCGTTGTGATCCTGATGGAAAGCATGGCCGGTCACTCGGTGGGGGCTTTGGGCGGGCCGGGCAATATCACACCGTACCTCGACAAACTGTCGAAGGAAGGCCTGCTGTTCGACCGTTTCTTCTCCAACGGTACCCATACCCACCAGGGCATGTTCGCCACCATGGGTTGCTTCCCGAACCTGCCGGGTTTCGAATACCTGATGCAGACCCCGGAAGGCAGCCACAAGCTGTCCGGCCTGCCGCAGTTGCTCAGTGCCCGTCACTATGACGATGTGTACGTCTACAACGGCGATTTCGCCTGGGACAACCAGTCGGGTTTCTTCAGCAACCAGGGCATGACCAACTTCATCGGTCGTAACGATTTCGTGAATCCGGTGTTCTCCGACCCGACATGGGGCGTGTCCGACCAGGATATGTTCGATCGCAGCCTGCAAGAGCTCAAGGCGCGTGAAAACGGCAAACCGTTCTACGCCTTGCTGCAAACCCTGTCCAACCACACGCCTTATGCCTTGCCGACACCATTGCCGGTCGAGCCCGTGACCAATCGCGGAAACCTGAACGAACACTTGACCGCCATGCGTTACGCGGACTGGGCGTTGGGCCAGTTCTTTGAAAAGGCCCGCAAGGAGCCGTACTTCAAGGAAACCCTGTTTGTCATCGTGGGTGACCACGGTTTCGGTAACGAACAGCAAATCACCGAAATGGACCTGGGCCGCTTCAACGTGCCGATGTTGATGATCGCACCGGGTATCCAGGAGAAGTTCGGCCAGCGCGACCACACAGTGGGCACCCAGATCGACATCGTGCCGACCATCATGGGCCGCCTGGGCGGCGAAACTCGCCAGCAATGCTGGGGCCGCGACCTGCTCAACCTGCCTGAAGGCGATAAGGGTTTTGGTGTGATCAAACCTTCGGGTAACGAGCAGACCACAGCCATCCTCAGCGACGACCGGATCCTTGTGTTGCCGAAGGAAAAGGACATGGCGCCGAAGTTGTACCAGTACGAAATGGGCGCTACGCCGCACGCCGAAATCATTGCGGATGCAGCGCGTTCCGCTGAGTTGAAACTCAAGCTCGAAGCGTTCCTGCAAACCGCGACCAAGAGTCTGCTGGACAACACCGCCGGTGTAGTTCACGGCACGCCGCAATAAGTTGTGACGCAATAGAAAAGAGGCCCTTCAAGGGTCTCTTTTTTTTTGCCTGGCGGATTTTATATTCGGCCGAGCAAGAGCAGGATCAACAACACCGCCAACACCACGCCGATAATTCCGGACGGGCCATAACCCCAACTTCTGGAGTGCGGGAAGACCGGCAAACCACCGATCAGTAACAGGATCAGAATGACGAGAAGTATTGTGCCCATGTCTGTTTCCTTGTCGAAAATGCCGTGGATTGACCATGCCAATCTAGGTCAGCGGGAATAAAGTAAATTCAAGCTGCTTAAAAATTTCGACTCTTGCACTTACAGGATAATTCCAGGTTTTTTTGAAGTATTTCGAACAGGCTCTTATTTCGTTTGTGGTTGCCTTAGTTACTTCAGGCGTGCCCGCGGTTTGCCCGGGCCATTCAGCAATCTGATGGAGCGTGGGTCGGGGAGTTTCCTTCGCTACACTCGATGCATCTTCGAGAACAACAAGGCTGTTTGCTATGCAAAATCGCATGATGATCACTGGTGCAGGCTCTGGCCTGGGTCGCGAAATCGCGCTGCGCTGGGCGCGTGAAGGCTGGCAACTGGCCTTGTCGGACGTCAGCGAGCCCGGTTTGCAGGAAACCCTGAAGCTGGTCCGTGAAGCCGGCGGTGATGGTTTTATCCAGCGCTGCGACGTGCGCGATTACAGCCAGCTGACGGCGTTCGCCCAGGCCTGTGAAGTCAAGCTCGGCGGTATCGATGTCATCGTCAACAACGCGGGTGTGGCGTCTGGCGGGTTCTTCAGTGAATTGTCCCTGGAGGATTGGGACTGGCAGATCGCGATCAACCTGATGGGCGTGGTCAAGGGCTGCAAGGCTTTCCTGCCGCTGCTGGAAAAAAGCAAAGGCAAGATCATCAACATCGCGTCCATGGCCGCGCTGATGCAAGGCCCGGCAATGAGCAACTACAACGTGGCCAAGGCGGGCGTGGTGGCGTTGTCCGAAAGCCTGCTGATCGAGCTGGCGCATCAGGAAATCGGCGTGCATGTGGTGTGTCCGTCGTTCTTCCAGACCAACCTGCTGGACTCCTTCCGCGGCCCGACCCCGGCCATGAAAGCCCAGGTCGGCAAGTTGCTGGAAAGTTCGCCGATCAGCGCCGCCGACATCGCCGATTACATCTACCGGCAGGTCGCCACCGGCGAGTTCATGATCCTGCCCCACGAACAGGGCCGCATGGCCTGGGCGATGAAACAGAAGAACCCGCAGTTGCTCTACAACGAAATGACGGTCATGGCCGATAAAATGCGCGCCAAGGCCAGGCAATCCGCAAGCTGATCTTGCCCATAGGCAACGCGGTGGTTAGGGTGGCCGCCATTGGCCATCCTCGCGAGACATTTGCATGCTCAATTACCTGTGGTTTTTCCTCGCCGCGCTGTTCGAGATTGCCGGTTGCTTTGCCTTCTGGCTGTGGCTGCGCCAGGGTAAAAGCATGTTGTGGGTGGTGCCGGCGCTCCTCAGCCTGACCCTGTTCGCCCTGCTGCTGACCCGTATCGAAGCCGCCTATGCCGGCCGCGCCTATGCCGCTTACGGTGGCATCTACATCATTGCGTCAATTGGCTGGTTGGCCGTGGTCGAGCGGATTCGTCCGCTGGGTTCGGACTGGCTTGGCGTGGCGCTGTGTGTGATCGGCGCGAGCATCATCCTGTTCGGGCCGCGATTCTCCGCGTCCTGACAGATCGGCCCTACAATCACCCGGCGTGTCAGACTTTTCCGTCAGCGGGGTGGCTCAGGGGCTGTCAGTCTGGTCCGGTTTGCTGTCAGAGCATTGTAGGCGTACGGCGGGCCGGGCATCTTCAGGGGCCAGTAACCCCTGAAGGACACTCCTTATGCTCGTACTCAGTCGCGTTGTGGGCGAAACCATTTCCATCGGTGACAACATTTGCGTGCGCGTTCTCGCGATCAACGGAAACAACGTTCGCTTTGGCGTCGACGCGCCTCGGGACGTCAATGTGCACCGCTCCGAAATCTACGAACGCATCCAGAACAAACTGGAAAAAACCAAGGGACGCTGAAGCCTCAGTCAAACAGGTGCTTGGGCACGTCATGCTTGAGCATCAGCTGGCATTGCTCGCTTTCCGGGTCGAAGACAATCAGTGCCTGGCCCTTGGTCAGCGCCTGGCGCACGCGTAGTACGCGGGTTTCCAGCGGCGTGTCATCACCATTGTCGGTGCCGTCGCGGGTCACGAAATCCTCGATCAGGCGGGTGAGGGTGTCGACTTCAAGTTGGTCGTGGGGAATCAGCATAGGCACCTCGATTGGATCAATGGCGCGATGCTACGGCGATTGGGCGAGGACGGCCAGCCCGGGATCTTGTGTTGTCTGACAGATTGCCTTCGCGAGCAAGCCCGCTCCCACAGATGACCGAGTTACTCCAGGAAAATGCGGTCGAATGTGGGAGCGGGCTTGCTCGCGAAGGCGCCGGACCAGACACCGAATATCTCCGCGTTTCAACTCAGTTCTCCGACCGCTGCCCCACCAGGCTGTCCACCGACGGCACCCGCGTATCGCTTTCCATCTGGGTGTCGTGTTCAAGTTGATGACTGAAGCGATCCAGTGAGCCCTTGGCCGGTTGCGCATCACTGGCAAACACTGGCGGGCTGAGGATGTACGCACCGAGCAGGCGGCTCAGGGCGGCGAGGCTGTCGATGTGGGTGCGCTCGTAGCCGTGGGTGGCGTCGCAGCCGAAGGCGAGCAGGGCGGTGCGAATGTCGTGGCCGGCGGTGACCGCCGAATGGGCGTCGCTGAAGTAGTAGCGGAACAGGTCGCGGCGTGCCGGCAACTCGTTGTCGCTGGCCAGGCGCAGGAGATGGCGCGACAGGTGATAGTCATACGGCCCGCCGGAATCCTGCATCGCGATGCTGACGGCGTGCTCGCTGGAGTGTTGGCCTGGCGCGACCGGTGCGATGTCGATGCCGACGAACTCACTGACGTCCCAGGGCAACGCCGCTGCCGCGCCGCTGCCGGTTTCCTCGGTGATGGTGAACAGCGGATGGCAGTCGATCATCAGGTCTTCGCCACTGTCGACGATGGCTTTGAGCGCCGCCAGCAGTGCGGCTACCCCGGCCTTGTCATCGAGGTGGCGGGCGCTGATGTGGCCGCTTTCGGTGAACTCCGGCAATGGGTCGAAGGCGACGAAATCGCCGACGCTGATCCCCAGCGACTCGCAGTCGGCGCGGGTGGCGCAGTAGGCATCCAGACGCAATTCGATGTGATCCCAACTGATCGGCATCTCATCCACGGCGGTATTGAATGCGTGCCCGGAAGCCATCAACGGCAAGACACTGCCGCGGATCACGCCATTGTCGGTAAACAGGCTGACCCGACTGCCTTCGGCAAAGCGACTGGACCAGCAGCCGACTGGCGCGAGGCTCAGACGGCCGTTGTCCTTTACCGCACGCACTGCCGCGCCGATGGTGTCCAGGTGGGCGGAAACGGCGCGGTCTGGACTGTTTTTCTTGCCTTTGAGCGTGGCGCGGATGGTGCCGCGACGGGTGAGCTCGAAGGGAATGCCGAGTTCTTCAAGGCGTTCGGCGACATAGCGCACGATGGTATCGGTGAACCCGGTGGGGCTGGGAATGGCGAGCATTTCCAGCAGGACTTTTTGCAGGTAGACGAGGTCCGGTTCGGGGATTTTACTGGTCATGGAAACTCCTGATGAGTTGAGCGCATCGATGGTTTCGATGAGGGATCCTGGTTGCCTGTCAGTCCGCCTTCGCGAGCAAGCCCGCTCCCACAGGGAAACGCGATCAAATGTGGGAGCGGGCTTGCTCGCGAAGAGGTCAGTCCAGACACCACAGAACTAAGGCACCACCGGCTGACTGTGCGGAAACAGCAAGTCCACAAACCGCTCTGCCGTGGGTTGTGGTTCGTGATTCGCCAGCCCGGCCCGCTCGTTGGCTTCGATAAACACGTAATCCGCCTGGTCAGCGGCGGACACCATCAGGTCAAGGCCGACCATGGGAATGTCCAGCGCTCGCGCTGCCCGCACGGCGGCGTCCACCAGCGTCGGATGCAGGATCGCCGTCACGTCCTCAAGAACACCTCCTGTATGAAGGTTCGCCGTACGCCGTACGAACAGATGCTCGCCGGCCGGCAGAATGCTGCAGTAGTCGTATCCGGCGGCATGCAAGGTACGCAGGGTTTCCTGGTCCAGCGGAATCTTGCTTTCGCCGTCCGTGGCTGCTTGTCGCCGCCGGCTCTGGGCTTTGATCAAGGCGCCGATGGAGTGCTGGCCGTCGCCGACCACTTCAGCCGGCCGGCGAATGGCGGCCGCGACCACTTCAAAACCGATCACCAGAATTCGCAGGTCGAGGCCTTCGTGGAAGCTTTCCAGCAGCACGCGGCTGTCAAAGCGGCGGGCGGCCTCAATGGCCTGCTGAATTTCGTCGATGGTTTGCAAATCCACTGCCACACCTTGGCCCTGTTCACCGTCCAGCGGTTTGACCACCACGCGCAGGTGCTCATCGAGAAACGCCAGATTGTCATCGGCGTTACCCGCCAGTTGCTGCGCCGGCAGGTTCAAGCCGGCGGCCTTGAGCACTTTGTGGGTCAGGCTTTTGTCCTGGCACAGGCTCATGCTGATGGCGCTGGTCAGGTCGCTCAGGGATTCACGGCAGCGTACCCGGCGCCCGCCATGGCTGAGGGTGAACATCCCGGCGTCAGCGTCATCGACCTGCACATCGATGCCACGACGATGAGCTTCCTCGACAATGATCCGCGCGTACGGGTTGAACGCCGCTTCCGGGCCTGGCCCGAGAAACAGCAGCTGATTGATGCCGTTCTTGCGCTTGATGGCGAAGGTCGAGAGGTTGCGAAAACCGAGTTTGGCGTAAAGGCTTTTCGCCTGGCGGTTGTCGTGCAGTACGGACAGGTCGAGGTACGCGAGACCGCGACTCATGAAGTGTTCGATCAAGTGCCGCACCAGCACTTCACCGACACCCGGCCGCGCACAATGCGGGTCGACCGCCAGGCACCACAGGCTGCTGCCGTTTTCCGGATCGTTGAAGGCTTTTGCATGATTGAGGCCCATGACGCTGCCGATGACCGCGTCGCTGTCCTCGTCTTCGGCCAGCCAGTAAACCGGGCCACCCAGGTGGCGCGCAGTGAGTCGGGTGGCATCGATCGGCAGCATGCCGCGTGCCTGGTACAGCTGGTTGATGGCCTGCCAGTCGGCGTCGCTTTGTGCGCGTCGGATGCGAAAACCACGAAACACCCGGGTCGCTTGGCGGTAATCGCTGAACCACAGACGCAAGGTATCGGACGGGTCGAGGAACAGCTGGGTCGGCTCCAGCCCCAGCACTTGCTGGGGGGCGGCGACGTACAGGGCAATGTCCCGTTCGCCGGGCTGCTCGTTGAGCAACTCCCCGGCGAGGCTCGCGGCATCGGCAAAGGTGTGGCCGATCAGCAAGCGGCCCCAGCCACAATGCACGGCGATCGGCGCTCCGCCGAGTTCACTGCCGTCCTCGGCCAGACGTGCCTGCAAGCGTTCGTAGGAAGGCGACTGGCCGCGCAACAGGCGTTGGCTGAAAGCCGTGGCGTGAGGTTTCATCGGTCAGATTCCTTGTTCGCTGAGCCACAGGTTGAGAGCCGCCAGTTGCCACAGCTTCGAGCCGCGCAAGGGCGTCAATTGTCCCTGTGGATCAGTCAGCAGACGGTCGAGCATCGCAGGTTTGAACAGGCCGCGATCCTGGCTTGGATCGAGCAGCAACTCGCGTACCCAGCCCAGCGTATCGCCCTGCAAATGCTTGAGGCCCGGCACCGGGAAGTAACCTTTCTTGCGGTCGATCACTTCACTGGGAATCACTTGGCGCGCGGCTTCTTTCAAGACTTGCTTGCCGCCGTCCGGCAGTTTGAAACGCCCCGGAATCCGTGCCGACAACTCCACCAGGCGGTAGTCGAGAAACGGCGTGCGCGCTTCCAGGCCCCAGGCCATGGTCATGTTGTCGACGCGTTTGACCGGGTCGTCCACAAGCATCACCGTGCTGTCCAGACGCAAGGCCTTGTCCACCGCCGCATCGGCACCGGGCCTTGCGAAATGGGCTTTGACGAAGTCACCGGCGGCGTCATGCGCGGTCAGCCATTGCGGTTGCACGGTGGCGGCGTAATCGTCGTAACTGCGGTCGAAAAATGCTTCGCGGTAGGCGGTATACGGATCGCTTGCACCGTCCATTTGCGGATACCAGTGGTAACCGGCGAACAATTCGTCGGCGCCCTGGCCGCTCTGTACCACTTTGCAGTGTTTGGCCACTTCCCGGGACAGCAGGTAAAAGGCGATGCAGTCATGGCTGACCATCGGTTCGCTCATGGCCCGGAACGCGGCAGGCAGTTGTTCGATGATCTCTTTTTCATCGATGCGCAACTGGTGATGCTGTGTGCCGTAGTGTTGGGCGATCAGGTCGGAATACTGGAACTCGTCACCGCGCTCGCCACCGGCATCCTGAAACCCGATGGAGAAGGTCGACAGATTGTCCACGCCGACTTCCCGCAACAAGCCCACCAGCAAACTCGAGTCGACGCCACCGGACAGCAGCACGCCGACATCCACTGCCGCGCGTTGGCGGATGGCAACCGCTTCACGGGTGCTGTCGAGCACACGGTCGCGCCAGTCTTCGAGGGTCAGATTCATCTCATCGGCGTGAGGGCCGTAGGGCAGCGTCCACCAGGTTTTCTGCTCGGTGCGGCCATCGGCTTCGATGCGCATCCAGGTGGCGGGCGGCAGTTTTTCAATACCCGCCAGCAAGGTGCGCGGTGCCGGGACCACGGCGTGAAAGTTCAGATAGTGATTGAGCGCCACGGGATCGAGGAGCGGATCGATGTCGCCGCCCTTGAGCAATGCCGGCAGCGCCGAAGCAAAGCGCAAACGCTGGCTGGTGCGCGACAGGTACAACGGTTTAACGCCGAGACGGTCGCGGGCCATGAACAGACGTTGGGCATCGCGCTCCCAGATGGCAAAGGCAAACATGCCGTTGAGTTTCGGCAGCAAGGCTTCGCCCCAGGCGTGATAACCCTTGAGCAGCACTTCGGTGTCGCCACCGGAATAGAAGGCGTAACCCAGGCTTTCAAGTTCTGCGCGCAGTTCCGGAAAGTTGTAGATCGCCCCGTTGAAGGCCAGGGACAAGCCCAATTGCGGGTCGATCATCGGCTGCGCCGAGCCGTCTGACAGGTCCATGATTTTCAGGCGCCGGTGGCCCAGGGCAATCGGTCCCTGGCTATGAAAACCCCAGGCATCGGGGCCGCGAGGGGCCAGGTGATGGGTGATTCGTTCAACCGCTGCAAGGTCTGCAGGTTGATGATCAAAACGTAACTCGCCAGCTAATCCGCACATAAATTCCTTACCGGTTTTTCCGTTGGGGAGGGTCATTCGATACCACGCCAAAACGGCAGGCACTCAGAAAGTGACCCTCCTCGGTAAGGGGAGTTTTAGATCGATGGGTTATATGCCGACAGACCACGGCCGAATCCCCCCGTGAGGGCGACTTCGGCTGCTGTATCGATTACTTGCCGCGGATCAAGCGCCGCAAGGCAAACCGGTTGGGATGGCAGGCCTCGGCCACGCCTCTGGGCAAGGGCAGCGGTTCGTTATCCAGCCAGGCGGCGAGCAATTCACCGGACAACGGTGCGGTGATCAGACCCCGCGAGCCATGGCCGCTGTTGACGTATAAACCGTCGAACCATGGGCATGGGATATCCGGCACTTGCCGGGCGTCCTTGCCCAGCGCGGCATAGGCTTGGGCGAAGGCCTGTTCGTCGGCCAGCGGACCGACGATCGGCAAATAGTCAGGACTGGTGCAGCGGAAGGCAGCGCGACCTTGAAGGCTTTCAGGGGCGAGACGATCGATTTCCAGCCGCGTGACCAGATCGTGGGAAATCTCTTCGAGCATGGCCAGATTGCCCAGGTGCTCTGCCGTGGTGGGTGTCAGGTCTTCGCTCTTGAAATCGAAACTGGCCCCCAGGGTATGCTCGCCGAACCGCGCGGGGGCGACATAGCCTTCGGCACATACCACCGTGCCGAGGGACTGGCTTTGCGGGGTTTGCGCCAGGCGCGTGATTTGTCCGCGAATGCGTTTGAGCGGTAACCCGGCGCTCTCGGGGAAACGCTGGATTTCAGCTGCACCGGCAAGCACCACCACCGGCGCGCTGGCGAGCAAGCGTTCGCCGTCCCAGGCCTGCCACTGCTCCTCAATCTTGCGCAGTTCCAGCGCATCGTGACGGGGGAGCATTTGAATCTGTGGATGCGCAGCCTGCCACTGACACAGCGCTGGTGGGTGAACCCAGCCGCCTTCGGGATAGAACAGGCCCCCGTGTGCCAGCCCGATGCCGGCCAGGGCCTGTGCCTCGGGTTGATCTATCAAGTGCAACAGATCCGCAGGAAACGCTTGCGCCAACTGCATCTGGCGTTCGGCTTCCTTGGCGTTGAAGGCCAGTTGCAACACGCCGCAATCGTCCCAGTCGCGGCCCCGTTGCAAGTGTTCGAGCAGTCGTCGGGTGTAGCCGAAACCGCTGATGATCATTTGCGACAGCGCCGTGCCATGGGCCGATAACTTCAGGTAGAGCACGCCCTGTGGGTTGCCCGAAGCTTCCTGGGCGATGTCGGCGTGACGCTCCAGCAATGTCACTTGCCAGCCTCGTGCGGCGAGGCTGGCGGCACTGGCACAACCGGCCAGCCCGGCACCGATCACCAGTGCCCGGCGTTCGCCGGGCAGCGGAGCCGGGCGGGCAAACCAGGGTTTATCCGGGGCAGGGGCAGGCGTTTCCTGCGGCCAGCCGAGGAACTCGCCGCGCAGGATTTCCCATTTGTGGCCGATGCCGGGGGTGCGTTTCATCTTGAAGCCGGCGGCGTTGAGCAGGCGCCGCACCCAACCGGTGCTGGTGAAGGTGCTGATGGAAGCGCCGGGGGCGGACAGGCGTGCGAGTTCGGCAAACACTTCGGCGGTCCACATGTCGGGGTTTTTCGCCGGAGCGAAACCGTCGAGGAACCAGGCGTCGATCCGGGCATCGAGTTGCGGCAGTTGTTCCAATGCGTCGCCGATCAGCAGGGTCAGGGTGACACGGCCGTTATCCAGCGTCAGGCGCTGGAAACCCTGGTGGATCGCCACGTACTGCGCCAGCAACTGATCGGCAAACACCTTGAGTTCCGGCCACAGCGCCAGGGCACGCTGTAAGTCAGCCGGGCTAAGCGGGTACTTTTCGACACTGACAAAATGCAGCCGCGCACCGGCCGCCGCGTGTTGCTCGAACACCTGCCAGGCACACAGAAAATTCAGCCCCGTGCCAAACCCCGTCTCACCGATGACCAGGCGCCCGCCTTGCGGCAAGGCGGCAAAGCGTTCGGCCAAACGGTTCTGTTCGATGAACACATAGCGGGTTTCATCCAGCCCCGACTGATCGGAGAAGTACACATCGTCGAACACTCGCGAATACGGACGACCTTGGTCGTCCCAGTCGAGTTGGGCGTGGGGCAGTACAGGTTTCATGGCAGGCTCGGCAACGGCAAGGTCGCTATTCTAGCCGATCGACGGCATGGTCAAGCTCTTTGTGGCGAGGGGGCTTGCCCCCGTTCGGCTGCGAAGCAGTCGTGAAATCAGTGAACCCGGTTCGTCTGACACGACTTGGTTGTTTGGTTTGAGGGTTGCTTTGCAACCCAACGGGGGCAAGCCCCCTCGCCACAGGTGTTGGTGGCGTCAGGGAAAATCTCTGCTGACCTTCAGCTCAATCCGCTAGTCTTGCTCACATCTGGAAGGGAGCCATCCATGTTCGAATCCGCCGAAATCGATCACGCCATCGACAAAGACACCTATGACGCCGAAGTACCGGCCCTGCGCGAAGCGTTGCTCGAAGCGCAATTCGAATTGCAGCAGCAACGCCGCTTTCCGGTGATCATTTTGATCAACGGCATTGAAGGTGCCGGCAAGGGCGAGACGATCAAGGTGCTCAATGAGTGGATGGACCCGCGCCTGATCGAGGTCCGTACCTTCGATCAGCAAACCGACGAAGAACTGGCGCGGCCACCGGCCTGGCGGTACTGGCGGATGCTCCCGGCCAAGGGGCGCATGGGGATTTTCTTCGGCAACTGGTACAGCCAGATGCTGCAGGGGCGGGTCCATGGCGAGTTCAAGGACCCACGGCTCGACCAGGCGATCAACGGGGCCGAGCGCCTGGAAAAAATGCTCTGTGACGAAGGTGCGCTGATCTTCAAGTTCTGGTTCCACCTCTCCAAGAAGCAAATGAAGGCACGCCTCAAGGCATTGGCCGACGACCCGCTGCACAGCTGGCGCATCAGCCCGCTGGACTGGCAGCAATCGGAAACCTACGACAGGTTCGTGAAGTATGGCGAGCGGGTGCTGCGCCGTACCAGCCGCGACTATGCGCCCTGGCATGTGATCGCCGGGGCGGATGCCCATTATCGCAGTCTGGCCGTGGGGCGGATTCTGCTGGCGGGCCTGCAGGGCGCATTGCAACGGCCAACGATCCATCCGGAAAAGGTCAGCGCGGCGCCAGTGTTCCCCAGTGTCGATCAAGTGAACCTGCTCGACAGTCTGGACCTGGCCCTGCACCTGGAGAAGGAAGATTACGAAGAACAGTTGATCACCGAGCAGGCGCGGTTTTCCGGGCTGATGCGTGACAAACGCATGCGCCGGCACGCACTGGTGGCGGTATTCGAGGGCAATGACGCAGCCGGCAAGGGTGGGGCGATCCGCCGGGTAGCGGCGGCACTGGACCCACGTCAGTACAGCATCGTACCGATTGCCGCACCCACCGAAGAAGAGCGGGCGCAACCGTATCTGTGGCGCTTCTGGCGTCATCTTCCGGCCCGGGGCAAGTTCACCGTGTTCGACCGCTCCTGGTATGGCCGGGTGTTGGTGGAGCGTGTCGAAGGTTTTTGCAGCCCGGCGGACTGGCTGCGTGCCTACGGTGAAATCAACGATTTCGAAGAGCAGGTCACCGACGCCGGGGTGATCGTGGTCAAGTTCTGGCTGTCCATCGACAAACAGACGCAACTGGAACGCTTCCAGGAGCGCGAAAAAATTTCGTTCAAACGCTTCAAGATCACCGAGGACGATTGGCGCAACCGTGAAAAATGGGATGACTATCGGGCGGCGGTCGGCGACATGGTCGACCGTACCAGCACCGAAATTGCGCCATGGACCCTGGTGGAGGCCAACGACAAGCGCTGGGCGCGGGTCAAGGTGCTGCGCACCATCAACCAGGCACTGGAGGAGGCGTTCGAAAGGTCCGACCGTCATGAGCGCAAGAAGCATAAGGACAAGGATTGAGGCGATGGTTACGCATACGCGAGGTGAATGATTGTCGCGGTCGGTAAAGGGGTGGACTTATGCTCGGTCCACTCTCAACCGACAACAACAATGAGGTATGCCATGCGTGAAGTGGTGATCGTCGACAGCGTGCGGACCGGCCTGGCCAAATCCTTTCGCGGCAAATTCAACATGACCCGCCCGGACGACATGGCGGCACACTGTGTCGATGCCCTGTTGGCGCGCACCGGTATCGATCCGGCAAGCGTCGAGGACTGTATCGTTGGCGCCGGTTCCAACGAAGGCGCCCAGGGTTTCAATATCGGGCGCAATGTCGCGGTGCTGTCGCGCCTGGGCATCGGTACGGCCGGCATGACCCTCAACCGCTTCTGTTCCTCGGGCTTGCAGGCGATCGCCATCGCCGCCAACCAGATCGCTTCGGGTTGCAGCGACATTATCGTCGCCGGTGGCGTCGAATCCATCAGTCTGACCATGAAAAGCGTCAACACCGACAACCTGATCAACCCGTTGCTCAAGGAGCAGGTGCCGGGCATCTACTTTCCGATGGGCCAGACGGCTGAAATCGTCGCGCGTCGGTACAGCGTCAGCCGTGAAGAGCAGGATTTGTACGCCCTGCAAAGCCAGCGGCGTACCGCAGAGGCTCAGGCCGCCGGGCTGTTCACTGATGAAATCGTGCCGATGGCGGTGAAGTACCGCGTCGAAGACAAGTCGACCGGCCAGGTACAGATCCTCGACGGCATCGTCGACCGCGATGACTGCAATCGCCCGGACACTACCCTGGAAAGTCTGGCAGGGTTGAAACCGGTATTCGCCGAAGATGGCTCGGTCACGGCGGGCAACTCGTCGCAGCTGTCTGACGGCGCGTCCATGACTCTGGTGATGAGCCTGGAAAAAGCGCTGGAACTGGGGCTCAAGCCGAAAGCGTTCTTCCGCGGGTTTACCGTGGCCGGTTGCGCACCGGACGAGATGGGCATCGGGCCGGTGTTTTCGGTGCCGAAACTGCTCAAGGCCAAAGGCCTGCGGATTGACGACATCGACCTCTGGGAACTCAACGAAGCGTTTGCCTCGCAGTGCCTGTACAGCCGCAACCGGCTGGAAATCGACAACGCCCGGTACAACGTCAATGGCGGCTCGATTTCCATCGGCCACCCGTTCGGCATGACCGGCTCGCGCCAGGTCGGGCATCTCGTTCGTGAGTTGCAGCGACGCAATCTGCGTTACGGCATCGTCACCATGTGTGTGGGTGGCGGGATGGGGGCTACGGGGTTGTTCGAGGCGGTGCGGTAAGCCTCTTTTTTTGCGTTGTCTGCCATATAGCTTTCGCGAGCAAGCCCGCTCCCACATTGAACTGCGAACGCGGTCAAATGTGGGAGCGGGCTTGCTCGCGAATGCAGGCGCCACGGTCTTTCACATTGCGACCCGCACAGTTTCAATCGCGGCCAGACCGTAACTGTCCCTGTGTGCGTCAGCGCTCTGCGCCTAGAATGTCCACTCCTGTTCGTCGGCGCTGGGGTTCACATGCACATTTCATCGGGTCGCTGGGTTTACGGTCTGTTCCTGGCCTTGCTGACCGCGTTGTTGTGGGGAATCCTGCCGATCAAGCTCAAGCAGGTATTGCTGGTGATGGACCCGGTGACGGTGACCTGGTATCGCCTGATGGTGTCCGGCGGCTGCCTGTTTATTTACCTGGCGGCCACCAGGCGTCTGCCCAGCCGCAAAGTGCTCGGTCCGCGCGGTGGCTGGCTGGTGCTGATGGCGGTACTCGGCCTGGTCGGTAACTATGTGTTGTATTTGATGGGCCTGAACCTGCTCAGCCCCGGCACGGCGCAACTGGTTGTGCAAATGGGGCCGATCATGCTGCTGATCGCCAGCTTGTTTGTGTTCAAGGAGCGTTTCAGCCTGGGGCAGGGGATCGGGCTGCTGGTGCTGCTGATCGGTTTTGCGCTGTTTTTCAACCAGCGCCTGAGTGAGTTGCTCACGTCGCTGACCGACTACACCGCCGGCGTGCTGCTGGTGCTGCTGGCGTCCACGGTCTGGACCTTCTATGCCCTGGGCCAGAAGCAATTGCTGACAGTGTGGAATTCGCTGCAGGTGATGATGGTGATCTACCTGTTTTGTGCGCTGTTGTTAACGCCGTGGGTGCATCCGCTTGAAGCGCTGCAATTGAACCCGTTGCAGGGTTGGTTGCTGCTGGCGTGCTGCCTCAACACCCTGATTGCCTATGGCGCGTTTGCCGAGGCCCTGGCCCATTGGGAAGCCTCCCGGGTCAGCGCGACGCTGGCCATCACGCCGCTGGTGACTTTTGCGGCGGTTGCCATGGCGGCATGGCTGTGGCCCGACTATGTGCATGCCGAGACGATCAATGGGTTGGGTTATGGCGGTGCGGTGCTGGTAGTGCTGGGGTCGGCGCTGGTGGCGTTGGGGCCGTCGTTGATTGCCGGGTTGCGGGCGCGGCGGATGCGGATGGCGGTCGGTCGGTAGACCGTATTATCGTTCTTCGCGAGCAAGCCCGCTCCCACATTGAACTGCGAACGGGGGGCAAATGTGGGAGCGGGCTTGCCCGCGAAGACGGACTATCAGGCGCTACAGATTCAGCCCTTGGCCCCAGCCTCCAGCATGTTCTCCGGCCTTACCCAGGCATCGAACTCTTCATCAGTCAGATACCCAAGCTGCAACGCCGCCTCGCGCAAGGTCAGGCCTTCACCGTAGGCCTTCTTGGCGATCTCCGCCGATTTGTCATAGCCAATGTGCGGGTTGAGCGCCGTCACCAGCATCAGGCCTCGTTCCAGGTGTTCAGCCATTTTTTCCGCATCCGGCTCCAGACCCGCCACGCAGTGCTGCTGGAAGTTGCTGCAACCATCGCCCAGCAAGCGGATCGATTGCAGCAGGTTATGGATGATCACCGGTTTGAACACGTTTAACTGCAAATGGCCCTGACTGGCTGCAAAGCCGATGGCGACGTCATTGCCCAAGACCTGGCAGGCCAGCATCGACAACGCTTCGCACTGGGTCGGGTTGACCTTGCCCGGCATGATCGAACTGCCTGGTTCATTGGCTGGCAGCTTGACTTCGGCGAAGCCGGCGCGTGGACCGGAACCCAGCAGGCGCAGATCGTTGGCGATTTTCATCAGCGTCACGGCGAGGGTTTTCAGCGCACCGGAAAGCGTGGTCAGCGGCTCATGGCCAGCCAGAGCGGCGAACTTGTTCGGCGCCGTGATAAACGGCAAGCCGGAGAGGGCGGCCAACTCTGCGGCGATGGCCTCGCCGAACCCGTGAGGGGAATTCAGCCCGGTGCCGACGGCCGTTCCGCCCTGGGCCAGCTCGCAGACCGCGGGCAGCGCGCTGCGGATCGCCCGCTCGGCATAATCGAGTTGCGCGATGAACGCCGAGATTTCCTGGCCGAAGCTGATCGGTGTCGCATCCATCATGTGGGTGCGGCCGGTCTTGACCAGTTTCATGTGACGAGCAGCCAGCTCGGCCAGCCCGCCGGACAGCTCGCTGATCGCTGGCAGCAAGTGATGTTGCACCGCCTGGGCGGCCGCGATGTGCATGGCGGTGGGGAAGCAGTCGTTGGAACTCTGGGAGCGATTGACGTGATCGTTGGGGTGCACCGGGGACTTGCCGCCGCGCGGGTTGCCGGCCAGCTCGTTGGCACGGCCGGCGATCACTTCGTTGACGTTCATGTTGCTCTGGGTGCCGCTGCCGGTTTGCCAGACCACCAGCGGAAACTGGTCGTCGTGCTCGCCGGCGAGCACTTCGTCGGCCGCCTGCTCGATCAGGCGGGCGATATCGGCGGGCACGTCGCCATTGCGATCATTGACCCGTGCTGCGGCTTTCTTGATCAGTGCCAGGGCATGCAGCACTGCCAGCGGCATGCGCTCGTTGCCGATGGCAAAGTTGATCAGCGAGCGTTGCGTCTGAGCGCCCCAGTAGGCTTCATCCGGGACTTCAACCTGGCCGAGGCTGTCGGTTTCGATACGGCTCATCTTGCTCACTCCTGTAGGTCCGATTGCGCAGTTTAGGCCGTGATCGACGGCCGTGGTTCCATCAGTCTGAATTTGACCATTCAACCCGTCTAAATCAGGCACCACAAGGCGTGGGGTTGAGCGACAGACTTTTTTAGGCGCAGAATGGACGCCCTTGGGGTCTTATCCTCGCCAGCTAGAAAAGGAAACCCGATGACTCGTCTTCGTGCCATCTGTACCGCCGTTGCTTTGGTCTGCGCCAGCGGCCAGGTTTTTGCCGACACCGCCAGCCATAACGCCAGTGCCGAGGCTTTCCTGACCATGGCGCATGCGGACAAACTGGGCACCCCGGTGTACATGCAAGTACAGCAGATGTTTGCCCAGCGTTTCGAACAGACTAAAGCCCCTGAGTCGAAAAAAGCCGTGCTGGAAACCTACCAGGCCAAGGCCAACGCTGCTCTGGACCAGGCCATTGGCTGGAACAAGCTGAAGCCGGACATGGTCAAGCTCTACACCACCAACTTCACCGAATCCGAGCTCAAGGACCTGGTCGCGTTCTACCAGTCGCCACTGGGCAAGAAAGTCCTGGAAAAAATGCCTCAGCTGACCCAGCAATCGGCCCAGATGACCCAGGCCAAGCTGGAAAGCGCAGTGCCGGTGGTCAACAAGCTGCTGGCTGACATGACAGCCGAGCTGACCCCGAAAGACGCGGCTGCGCCAGCCAAGAAAAAGCCTTAAGCGGAGTTCGGTATGACCATGCAACAACGCATTGAATCGGCGCTGGGCCTGCTCCAGCCCCAGCATCTGCAGGTTCTGGATGAAAGCCACATGCACAGCCGTGGGCTGCAAACCCATTTCAAGGCTGTGGTGGTCAGTACGCAGTTCGAAGGCCTGAACCGGGTCAAGCGTCACCAAAAAGTCTACGGCACGCTCGGCGAACTGATGGGCGAGTTCCATGCGTTGGCGCTGCATACCTACACGCCAGAGGAATGGGCACAGATCGACGCGGCTCCGGCCTCGCCGACCTGTGCCGGCGGCAGCAAGCATTAAGATCAAAAGATCGCAGCCTGCGGCAGCTCCTACAAGAGAACGTATTCCCATGTAGGAGCTGCCGCAGGCTGCGATCTTTTTTGTTAGAATGCCCAACGCGCCGCTAACCCGGCGCGTTTTTTTTCGCATCCGGTTCACCCCTTACGAGGGTAGCCACCTGGAGATTTACCCATGACACAACAGATTGTCGTGGCGGCACTGTATAAGTTCGTCACCCTGGAAGATTACGTCGCCCTGCGCGAGCCTCTGCTGCAAGCGATGGTCGACAATGGCATCAAAGGCACGCTGCTGATTGCCGAAGAAGGTATCAACGGCACCGTGTCCGGCAGCCGCGAAGGCATTGACGGGCTGATGGCCTGGCTCAAGAACGACCCGCGCATGGATGACATCGACCATAAAGAGTCGTACTGCGACGAGCAGCCGTTCTACCGCACCAAAGTCAAACTCAAGAAAGAAATCGTCACCCTCGGCGTGGACGGCGTGGACCCGAACAAAAAGGTCGGCACCTACGTCGATCCGCAGGACTGGAACGCGCTGATCAGCGACCCGGAAGTGCTGTTGATCGACACTCGTAACGATTACGAAGTCTCGATCGGTACTTTCGAAGGCGCTATCGACCCGAAAACCACCAGTTTTCGCGAATTTCCTGACTACATCAAAGCCAACTTTGACCCGGCCGTGCACAAGAAGGTCGCGATGTTCTGCACCGGCGGCATCCGCTGCGAGAAGGCATCGAGCTACATGCTCAGCGAAGGTTTCGATGAGGTTTACCACCTCAAGGGCGGCATCCTGAAGTACCTCGAAGAGGTGCCGCAGGAAGAAACCAAGTGGCAGGGCGACTGCTTCGTGTTCGACAACCGCGTGACCGTGCGCCATGACCTGAGCGAAGGCGACTACGATCAATGTCATGCCTGCCGCACACCGGTCAGCATCGAAGACCGCGCGTCCGAGCATTACGTGGCCGGCATCAGTTGCCCGCATTGCTGGGATAAGCTGAGTGAGAAGACCCGTCGTAGCGCCATCGACCGGCAGAAACAGATCGAACTGGCCAAGGCTCGCAACATGCCTCACCCGATCGGCTACAACTACAAGCAAGCATCCTCCGAGGCCTGAATCATGTCTGCGCGCCTGCTCTATGTGATGGACCCGATGTGCTCCTGGTGCTGGGGGTTTGCCCCGGTGGCCAACGCACTGGTCGAGCAGGCGCAAGCCGCAGGCGTGAAGGTGCACTTGATAGTGGGCGGCTTGCGCACCGGTAGCGGTGCGGCGCTGGAGCCGAGTACCCGGCGCTATATCCTTGAGCACTGGCAGGCAGTCACCGAGGCCACCGGCCAGCCCTTCAAGCTCGAAGGCGCGCTGCCCGACGGTTTTGTCTACGATACCGAACCTGCCTGCCGGGCACTGGTGACGGCGCGCAGCCTGGCGCCGGATTGCGCGTGGAAATTGCTCGGGCTGATTCAGCACGCGTTTTATGCCGAAGGTCGCGATGTCACGCAAGCCAGCGTGCTGGTGGAGTTGGCGGAGCAGGCCGGTTTGCCACGTATCGAGTTCGCCGGCGCTTTCGACCGGGCCGATATGCATACGGCCACCGCTGCCGATTTCACCTGGGTCCAGGACCTGGGCATTGCCGGTTTCCCCACCATGCTGGCTGAGCGTAAAGGTCAACTGGCGTTGTTGACCAATGGCTATCAGCCTTTGAGCGAGTTGTCCCCGTTGCTCGGCCGCTGGCTGGAGCGTGCTGCCTGTGCATGACCCGTCCGATGATGTCTCAACCGCTAAACTTGTCGACCGCCTGAGCTGGGCGGAAATCCGTCGTCTGGCCCTGCATCACAAGAAATCCCTGTGGATCGCCAACGGCGTGGCCGTGTTGGCGACCTTGTGCAGCGTGCCGATTCCCTTGCTCCTGCCGTTGCTGGTTGATGAGGTGTTGCTGGGTCACGGTGATGCCGCGCTGAAGATCATGAACCATGCGCTGCCCGAAGAATGGCAGAAGGCCGCGGGCTATATCGGCCTGATGCTGCTGGTGACCTTGACCCTGCGTTGCACGGCGTTACTGTTCAACGTGGTGCAGGCGAAACTGTTCGCCGGGCTGGCCAAGGACATCGTCTATCGCATTCGTGTGCGGCTGATCGAACGGCTCAAGCGTATTTCCCTCGGCGAATATGAAAGCCTGGGCAGCGGTACGGTGACCACGCACCTTGTGACTGACCTGGATACGCTGGACAAATTCGTCGGTGAAACCCTCAGCCGTTTCCTCGTGGCCATGCTGACCCTGGTCGGCACTGCCGGCATTCTGATGTGGATGCACTGGAAGCTGGCATTGCTGATTCTGCTGTTCAACCCGTTGGTGATCTACGCCACGGTGCAGTTGGGCAAGCGGGTCAAGCACCTGAAGAAACTCGAGAACGACAGCACCTCGCGCTTCACCCAGGCGCTGACCGAAACGCTGGATGCGATCCAGGAAGTTCGCGCCGGCAACCGCCAGGGGTTTTTCCTCGGTCGCCTGGGGCAACGCGCCCGGGACGTGCGTGACTATGCGGTGAATTCGCAGTGGAAAACCGATGCGTCGAACCGTGCCAGCGGTTTGCTGTTCCAGTTCGGCATCGATATTTTCCGGGCCGCGGCGATGCTCACCGTGCTGTTTTCCGACCTTTCAATCGGCCAGATGCTCGCGGTATTCAGCTACCTGTGGTTCATGATCGGTCCGGTGGAGCAACTGCTGAACCTGCAATATGCCTACTACGCTGCCGGCGGTGCGCTGTCGCGGATCAATGAGCTGCTGTCCCGCGCCGATGAGCCCGAATACCCGGGCGGAGTCGATCCGTTCAACGGTCGCGAGACGGTCGGGCTGGAAGTGCAAGGGTTGAGTTTCGGTTACGGTGATGAACTGGTCTTGAACCAGATGAACCTGTCCATCGCCCCTGGCGAAAAGGTCGCGATCGTTGGTGCCAGTGGCGGCGGCAAGAGCACGCTGGTGCAGTTGCTGCTTGGTCTGTACACGCCGCAGGCCGGGACCATCCGTTTTGGCGGTTCGACCCAGCAGGAAATTGGCCTGGAAACCGTGCGGGAAAATGTAGCTGTGGTCCTGCAACATCCGGCGCTGTTCAACGACACCATACGGGCCAACCTGACCATGGGCCGTTTACGCAGTGACGAGGCCTGCTGGCAGGCGCTGGAAATTGCCCAATTGCACGGTACGGTCCGGGATTTGCCCAATGGCCTGGACAGCATCGTCGGGCGCTCTGGTGTGCGTTTGTCCGGCGGGCAGCGCCAACGCCTGGCCATCGCCCGGATGGTGCTGGCCGAACCCAAAGTGGTGATTCTGGACGAGGCCACCTCGGCGCTGGACGCCGCCACCGAATACAACCTGCACCAGGCCCTGGCGCGATTCCTGAGCAATCGCACCACTTTGATCATTGCCCACCGACTTTCTGCCGTAAAACAGGCCGATCGTGTGCTGGTATTCGACGGTGGGCAGGTCGCAGAGGATGGCGATCATCAGCAACTGATTGCAGACGGTGGTCTGTACGCCAAGCTTTACGGTCATCTGCAGCGGTTGTAGCGAGATGACATCAAGGTTGCAGGACGTTACTTCAATATTATAAAAACCATCGTCGCGACCGGATTTAGCGGCCGCGATACTCCCTCCGAGCATTGCTTATCGCTTGCCGGGATCGGAATCGCCCCCTAGTCTAGCTAAAGCGATTTCGTCCGGAAGACGAGCAAGCAGTGCTAAAGCAAGGGAACTCATGAATCAAACGCGGACTCTCGGAACGCCACGGTTGTTAGGCATCGTCTGGCCTTTTATCGCCGTTGTGTTATTTCAGGCCCTGTTGGGGGGCGTCAGTCTTTATGTACTGTCAGCGGTCCGTGGCTATGTCGCCGGTGAAAGCCTGTGGTCCAAGGGCCAGAAAGACGCCATCTATTACCTCAACCTTTACGCCGACAGTGGCGACGAAGCGATTTTTCATAAATACCAGAACGCCATTTCCGTGCCTCAGGGCGGGCATGAGTTGCGTGTGGCGCTGGATCATCAGCCGCCGAACATCGAGGCCGCACGTGCGGCGATCCTCAAGGGCGGCAACCATCCTGACGACGTGTCCAGCCTGATCTGGCTGTACCTCAATTTCCGGCACTTCAGCTACCTCGAAAAAGCCATCGATCGCTGGACGGTGGGTGATGCCTACCTGGTCCAGCTCGATGCCGTTGCGCGGGACATGCATCAGCACATCACTGCCGGCCCGGCCTCCAGTGCGGATGTTCAGCGCTGGAAGGAGCAGATTTTCGCCATCAACGACGGCGTGACGCCGGCGGCGAAGGCGTTCAGCGATGCCTTGGGTGAAGGTTCGCGGGTGATTCTGCGTTTGTTGCTGATGACGAATCTGGCCACCGCCCTGGGCTTGATTGCATTGGCATTGATGCGCACCCATAAACTGCTCAAGCAGCGCCATGCCTTCGCCGATGCGCTGCAACTGGAGAAAGAACGGGCGCAGATCACCCTGCAATCGATTGGCGACGGAGTGATCACCACGGATGTTTCAGGTGCGATTGCCTACATGAATCCGGCGGCCGAGGCGTTGACCCACTGGAAGGCCGAGCAGGCGACGGGGTTGCCGCTGGCTGCGCTGTTCAACCTGCTGGACGAAAATGCCCAGACCGATGGTTTCACCCTGATCGAGCATATTCTGAGCGGCCAGCTCAGTGGCGGCAGTGAGCATTCCAAGCTGATTCAACGCCTGGACGGCAGCACGGTATCGGTCACGCTGGTGGGCGCGCCGATCCGCAATGCCGGCAAAGTCAGCGGGACGGTGCTGGTGCTGCATGACATGACCCAGGAGCGGCAATACATCGCCAATCTGTCGTGGCAGGCGACCCACGACGCCTTGACCGGGCTCGCCAACCGCCGCGAATTCGAATATCGACTGGAACAGGCGCTGCACAATCTGACCCGCTACTCAGGTCGCCATGCCCTGATGTTCCTCGATCTGGATCAGTTCAAACTGGTCAACGATACCTGCGGCCACGCGGCGGGCGATGAGCTGTTGCGGCATATCTGTGCGCTGTTGCAATCCGGGCTGCGCGAAGGCGATACCCTGGCGCGCCTTGGTGGTGACGAGTTCGGCATCCTGCTGGAAAACTGCGCTCCGGAAGCGGCGGAGAAAATTGCCGAGAGTCTGCGTCAGACCGTGCAGAATCTGCATTTTGTCTGGAAGGGCCGGCCTTTTGTGACCACTGTCAGTATCGGCCTGGTCCACGTTGCGCAGAATCCGACGACGCTCGAAACCTCGCTGCGTGCTGCCGACATGGCGTGCTACATGGCCAAGGAAAAAGGCCGGAACCGGGTCCAGGTCTACCATCCGGATGACTCGGAATTGTCCCTGCGCTTCGGCGAAATGGCCTGGGTGCAGCGTTTGCACATTGCGCTGGAAGAAGACCGCTTCTGCCTCTACGCCCAGGAAATAGCACCCTTGGGCCATATCGATCAGGACGGCGGACACATTGAAATTCTGCTGCGATTACATGATGAAGCGGGGCGGATGATTTTGCCTGACAGCTTCATCCCGGCTGCCGAACGTTATGGCCTGATGAGTTCGCTGGATCGTTGGGTTGTACAGAACGTGTTCAAGATCATTGCCCAGTGCCGGGCCGAACAAGGCCACGGGCCGCTGGCCATGTGTGCGATCAATCTGTCAGGCGCGACGATTGGGGATGAAGCGTTTCTGGACTTTTTGCGCGAACAGTTTGTGACGTATTCGATTCCGCCTGAAATGATTTGTTTTGAAATTACTGAAACCAGCGCCATTTCAAATCTTGGCAGCGCCATTCGATTCATTAATGAACTCAAAGGCTTAGGATGCCATTTTTCACTCGATGACTTTTGTGCCGGAATGTCCTCATTCGCGTATCTGAAACATTTGCCTGTAGACTTCCTGAAGATCGACGGGAGTTTCGTAAAGGATATGCTGGACGACCCGATTAACCGCGCCATGGTCGAAGTGATCAATCACATCGGCCATGTGATGGGTAAGCGCACGATTGCCGAGTTTGTTGAAACGCCCCAGATCGAGCAGGCATTGCTGGAAATCGGGGTGGATTACGCTCAAGGGTATGTGATTGAACGCCCGCATCTGTTTACCCGCGATAGCTTGCTAAGTCGTCCTGCCAGGCCTCAACCGCTGTTGTTCAAGGCGCCTGGCACGTTCCGTTGAAACTCCTGCCGGTCTTACAATCACAATCAAAAGGAGCTCGACAGTGATCGACACATTCAACCGAACCGGACCGCTCATGGAAGCTGCAAGTTATCCTGCCTGGGCCCAGCGCCTGATCCTGGATTGCAGTGAGAGCAAGCGCCGGGTTGTCGAACACGAACTGTACCAACGCATGCGAGACAACAAGCTCAGTGCGAAGACCATGCGCCAATACCTGATCGGTGGTTGGCCGGTGGTCGAACAGTTCGCGTTGTATATGGCACAAAACCTGACCAAGACCCGTTTTGCCCGTCATCCTGGCGAAGACATGGCCCGTCGCTGGCTGATGCGCAATATCCGCGTCGAATTGAACCACGCCGATTACTGGGTGCACTGGAGCCGCGCGCACGGTGTCAGCCTGGAAGATTTGCAGGCCCAGCAGGTGGCCCCTGAGCTTCACGCCTTGAGCCATTGGTGCTGGCACACCAGTTCAGCCGACTCACTGATCGTTGCGATTGCCGCCACCAACTACGCCATCGAAGGGGCGACCGGGGAATGGTCGGCGGTCGTTTGTTCCAACGGTATCTACGCAGCCTCGTTCCCCGAGGAAGATCGCAAACGGGCGATGAAATGGCTGAAGATGCATGCCCAGTACGACGATGCCCACCCTTGGGAAGCCCTGGAAATCATCTGCACATTGGCGGGCACCAACCCGAGCAGATCCCTGCAGATGGAGCTGCGTCAGGCCGTTTGCAAGAGCTACGATTACATGTACCTGTTTCTCGAACGTTGCATGCAACTGGAACACGCAGAGAGAACGCCGGTCGCTCGTGAGCGGTTGGCACTGGCCGAAAGCTGATTCAACTATTACGCAATAAAACTGTGGGAGCGGGCTTGCTCGCGAAAGCGGAGTGTCATTCAGCTCGGATGTCAGCTGATACGCCGCCTTCGCGAGCAAGCCCGCTCCCACATTGGTTTGTGTGGTGGCTGAAAAATCAGCCCGCCATCTTCAGTCGGTTACGTCCTTCGCGCTTGGCCACATACAAAGCGCTGTCTGCCCGACGCAACAGGCTTTCGGCAGACTCACCGGGCAAGAGGGTCGAACAGCCAATGCTGACCGTCAGCACGATCGTATGACCATCGGCCAGGTACTCTTCAGACTGCACTGCAAACCGCAGCCGCTCACCGACCATCGCCGCGGCCTCGCGGCAGGTGTTCGACAGCAGGATCAGGAATTCTTCACCGCCATAGCGGAACACCATGTCCACGTTGCGCAGCTGGTTTTTGATCGAGGCGGCGACCGCCTTGAGCACGTCATCGCCAGTGCTGTGACCATGGGTATCATTGACTTGCTTGAAATGATCGATGTCCAGCATCAGCACTGACAACGGTTGCAGATGGCGCCGGGACAGCTCGATTTCCCTTTGCAGCGTTTGGTCCATGGCGATGCGGTTACCGGCGCCCGTCAGAGGGTCGCGCAGTGCGCTTTGGGTGGCGGTACGGTAAAGCAGCGCGTTGCGCATCGGGAATAGCAGCGCGGCCAGCAGTGATTCGAGATTGCCTTGTTCCTGTTCGCTGAAGCGCTGATTGCGGCGGAAAATCAGCTCACCCAGGTGTTCGCCTTCGTGACTGAGGCTGTAACTGATTGAATGGTGGCCGCGTTGGCCGAACTCCAGGCGCAGGTCACTGCTCTTGTGCTGGTAGCTCAAGGCGTCCAACGGCACCAATCGCTGAATTTCGCGATAGAACGTCCCAAGAATGCGTTGCGGCTCAAGACTGGTTTGCAACTGCAGGCTCAGTTGCTGGCGCAATTGCGCAAGGCTGACGGGTCTTTCCAGAAGGGGCGGCTGCTGACCAAAGCCCAGGCGCTGCAATTTGGCGCTATCGAAGTCAATTGCGTTGGTCTGGGAAGGTGGTTTCATAAGGCATGCGCCCCTAAGCAGTAAGGCTGTCTTACAAGCAGGGTGAGAGCGGCTTAGGGCTGCGCGTCGTACTGGTCCGTCAGTCCCGTAGGACATTTCGTACAAGTTTAATCTGCTTTCTGGAAGATGAGTAACTTCTGCACTCATGCTTCACCCCGTCTGCTTTCACGTTGCGTGTCTGAGCAAACTTAGAGCGAAAGTCGTGCCATTCGCTTCATCCAAATAAAATCTGTACTAAATCAATGTGTTGAGATTCATTTGCGACACGTGTAGCGCTGCACGTGACGTTTGTTTGACAGGTGTCTGGCTCGAATGCGAGAGCCTTCGAGTGCCGCGTCGGGAAGCCGGCGCGGCACAAATAAGCGACGCACGGTCGTTACTGGGCGTTGAACGCCTGGCCGTTGATACCGGTGCTGTCCGGGCCCATCAGGTAAAGGTAGACCGGCATGATCTCCTCGGGCGTCGGGTTGTTCAGCGGATTTTCACCCGGGTAAGCCTGGGCGCGCATGCTGGTGCGAGTGGCGCCCGGGTTGATGCTGTTGGAGCGTACCGGGGCCACGGTATCGACTTCGTCAGCCAGGGTTTGCATCAGGCCTTCGGTGGCGAACTTGGAGACACCGTAAGCACCCCAGTATGCGCGTCCCTTGCGGCCGACACTGCTGGAAGTGAACACTACCGAGGCATCCTGCGACAGCTTGAGCAGTGGCAGCAGTGTGCTGGTGAGCATGAACATGGCATTGACGTTGACTTGCATGACCCGCATGAAGTTTTCGCCAGAAAGTTGCTCGATCGGCGTGCGCGGGCCGATGATCGAAGCATTGTGCAGCAGGCCGTCGAGATGCCCGAATTCGCTCTCGATCATTGCGGCCAGCTCATCGTACTGATGGGGCAGGGCGGTTTCGAGGTTGAACGGGATGACCGCCGCTTGTGGATGGCCGGCGGCTTCGATTTCGTCGTAAACCTGAGTCAGGTTGGCTTCGGACTTGCCCAGCAATAGTACGGTTGCGCCGTGGGCCGCGTAGGTTTTTGCCGCGGCGGCGCCGATGCCGCGTCCTGCGCCGGTGACCAGAATGACCCGGTCCTTGAGCAGTTCGGGGCGGGCGGAATAATCAAACATAAAAAACCTCACAAACAGAAGACAGATCGCAGCGCGGCCATTCGCGGGCAAGCCCGCTCCCACAAAGACTGAGGGTGTTCACATATTTTGTATCCACCTGGGGAACCTGTGGGAGCGGGCTTGCCCGCGAAGGCGTCAGACATCACGCCACTTCCCTGGAGCCTGAAACCGGATCTCAGCAGCTACACAAAGCGCTATCGAGCACTTTGCGCAACTCCAGCGGATGGTCGACAACCACGTCCGCGCCCCAGTGGCGCGGGTTATCGTCCGGGTGGATATAGCCGAAGGTCACCGCAGCAGTCTTGGTGCCGGCATCGCGGCCCGACTCGATGTCGCGCAGATCGTCGCCTACGAACAGCACGCTGGCCGGGTCCAGGTCGAGCATCTTGCAGGCCAGGATCAATGGCTCCGGATCCGGTTTGCTGTTCTTCACGTGATCCGGGCAGATCAGCAGCGCCGAACGTTCGGCCAGCCCCAGCTGTTGCATGATCGGTTCGGCGAAACGCAATGGTTTGTTGGTGACCACGCCCCAGATCAGGTTGGCTTTTTCGATGTCGGCGAGCAATTCAGCCATGCCGTCGAACAGCTTGCTGTGAACGGCGCAACCCACGAGGTAGCGCTCCAGGAACTCCAGGCGCAACGCTTCGAAACCCGGCGATTCCGGGTCCATGGCGAAGGTCACTGCGACCATAGCCCTGGCGCCACCGGAAATCTCGTCGCGAATGTGCTTGTCGTTCATCGGTGGCAAGCCGCGGTCGGCACGCATCGCCTGGCAGATCGCAATGAAGTCCGGCGCGGTGTCGAGCAGGGTGCCGTCCATGTCGAAAAGAACTGCTCTGATTGGCATCGGCTTATTCCTCGCGCAGGGTCTGGATCATGTAGTTGACGTCCACGTCGGCCGCCAGTTTGTAGTGTTTGGTCAGCGGGTTGTAGGTCAGGCCGATGATGTCCTTGACGGTCAGGCCGGCCATGCGGCTCCAGGCACCGAGTTCGGAGGGTCGGATGAATTTCTTGAAGTCGTGGGTGCCGCGGGGCAGCAGCTTCATGATGTATTCGGCGCCGACGATGGCGAACAGGTACGCCTTCGGATTGCGGTTGATGGTGGAGAAGAACACTTGGCCGCCGGGCTTGACCATGCGGAAGCAGGCGCGGATTACCGAAGACGGGTCCGGTACGTGCTCAAGCATTTCCAGACAGGTGACCACGTCGAACTGCTCGGGCATTTCCTCGGCCAGGGCTTCAGCGGTGATCTGCCGGTATTCGACGTTGACGCCCGACTCCAGTTGATGCAGCTGGGCAACCGCCAGCGGCGCTTCGCCCATGTCGATACCCATGACGGTCGCGCCGCGCTGGGCCATGGCTTCGCTGAGGATGCCGCCGCCGCAACCCACGTCGAGGACTTTTTTGCCGGCCAGGTTGACCCGTTCGTCAATCCAGTTGACCCGCAGCGGGTTGATGTCGTGCAGCGGTTTGAATTCGCTTTCGCGATCCCACCAGCGATGGGCCAGGGCCTCGAATTTGGCGATTTCGGCGTAGTCGACGTTGCTCATGGTTTAAGTCCTCTAAAACTTGAAAAATCCTGTTGCCCCGGATGGCGTTCCAGGGGGCTTACGATTCGGTACGGCCACTGATGCGCTGACCCCAGGCCTTCGCAACGGTGCCAAGCTGTTGTTCATCCAGACGTGTCAGGCGACGGTCGTCGAGCAGTTGCTTGCCGGCCACCCAAAGGTGTTTCACGCAGTCCCGGCCGGTGGCGTATATAAGCTGCGAAACCGGGTCATAGACCGGCTGCTGGGCCAGGCCGGAGAGGTCGAAAGCGACCATGTCCGCGGCCTTGCCGATTTCCAGCGAGCCGGTTTCGGCCTCGATACCCAAAGCCCGGGCGCCGTTGAGGGTAGCCATGCGCAAGGCGCGATGGGCATCCAGCGCGGTGGCCGAGCCGGCGACAGCCTTGGCCAGCAGGGCCGCGGTGCGGGTTTCGCCGAGCAGGTCCAGGTCATTGTTGCTCGCCGCACCATCGGTGCCGACCGCGACATTGACCCCGGCCTCCCACAAACGCTCAACGGGGCAGAAGCCGCTGGCCAGCTTCAGGTTCGACTCCGGGCAATGAATCACATTGCTGTTGCTTTCTACCAGCAGTGCCAGGTCTTCATCGCTGATCTGGGTCATGTGCACCGCCTGGAAGCGCGGCCCCAGCAAACCCAGGCGCGCCAGGCGGGCCAGCGGGCGTTCACCGCGCTGCTCGACCGATTGCTGCACCTCGAACGCTGTTTCATGCACGTGCATGTGGATCGAGGCGTCCAGTTCTTCGGCGATCACCCGGATTTTTTCCAGGTTTTCGTCGCCTACGGAATAGGGTGCATGGGGGCCGAAGGTGATTTTGATGCGCTCGTGGTGCTTGAGATCGCCAAACAGCTCGACGCCCTGACGAATGGCTTCGTCCGCCGTAGCTGCGCCCGGAATCGGGAAATCGAGGATTGGAATCGCGATTTGCGCGCGAATACCGCTGTTGTGCACGCGCTCACTGGCAACCTTCGGGAAGAAGTACATGTCAGAGAAACAGGTGATGCCACCTTTGATTTGCTCGGCGATAGCAAGGTCGGTGCCGTCGCGCACGAAGTCCTCGTCGACCCATTTGGCTTCGGCGGGCCAGATGTGGTTTTCCAGCCAGGTCATCAATGGCAGGTCATCGGCCAGGCCGCGGAACAGCGTCATCGCCGCGTGCCCGTGGGCATTGATCAGGCCGGGGCTGAGCAACATGTCGGGCAATTCGCGGATTTCGGTTGCGTTAAGCTTCAGTGCGGCAGAACGTGGGCCGATAAACACGATGCGTCCATCACGGATGCCCACGCCATGTTCTTTGAGGACAACACCAGCGGGTTCGACGGGTACCAGCCAGGTCGGCAGCAACAACAGGTCGAGCGCAGCGGCAGTGTTCGGCATCGAGGGTCGGTTCCAGTGCTTTTGTAAAGGATGGCGAAGTATACCCGAGCGTCTTCGCGGGGGGATCGCTATAATCGGCGGCTTTTGTTCATGAGTGCGGGGTGAGGGATGCGCGATCGACTGTTGGCTGCGGAAAAGGTAAAGGCCATCGATTGGCGTGATGGCGCTCTCCATCTGCTGGATCAGCGTATTTTGCCGTTCGAGGAAACCTGGATCGCCTACACCAGCGCCGCTGGCGTGGCCGAGGCCATTCGTTCGATGGTGGTGCGCGGTGCTCCGGCGATTGGTATCAGTGCCGCCTATGGCATTGTATTGGCGGCGCGTGCCCGGATTGCCGAAGGCGGCGACTGGTACGCAGCGCTGGAAGAGGATTTTGCGCTGCTGGCCGATTCCCGTCCTACCGCCGTTAACCTGTTCTGGGCGCTGGGCCGCATGCACGACCGGCTGGATCGCCTGAAAGACAATGCCGATCCGCTGGAGGTGCTGGAGGCCGAGGCCATTGCCATTCACGAAAGTGATCGCGAAGCCAACCTGACCATGGCGCAACTGGGTGTCGACCTGATCCGCAAGCATCAGGGCAACGCCCAGGCGATCCTGACCCACTGCAACACCGGCGCGCTGGCCACGGGCGGCTTCGGCACGGCGTTGGGGGTGATTCGTGCTGCGTTCATCGAAGGCATGGTCGAACGAGTGTATGTCGACGAAACCCGCCCATGGCTGCAGGGCTCACGGCTGACCGCCTGGGAACTGGCCAATGAAGGTATTCCCGTAACCCTCAATGTCGATTCCGCCGCGGCGCATATCATGAAGACCAAAGGCCCTACCTGGGTCATCGTCGGCGCTGACCGGATCACTGCCAATGGCGATGTGGCCAACAAGATCGGTACCTATCAACTGGCCGTCAACGCCATGCACCACGGCGTGCGCTTCATGGTGGTGGCGCCCAGTTCGACCATCGACATGCACCTGGCCAGCGGTGACGACATTCCGATTGAAGAGCGTGACGGCCGGGAGTTGCTGGATGTCGGCGGCAAGCGAGTCGGGGCCGATGTCGATGCCTTTAACCCGGTCTTCGATGTAACCCCGGCAGACCTGATCGATGTCATCGTTACCGAAAAAGGCATCGTTGAGCGCCCGGATACGGCGAAAATGGCACAGTTGATGTGCCGCAAGCGTCTGCATTGATGATTCAGGATGCCTGATACATTGCCTTCGCGAGCAAGCCCGCTCCCACATTTGACCGAGCTCTCCAGTTAGACCAGGTCGAGTGTGGGAGCGGGCTTGCTCGCGAAGAGGCCCTGATGGCCAGCAAAAAATCCCCTATTTAGCCCGAGAATCTTCAATTAATAAGGCTCTAAGCCTCTCTCGTCCCCTTCAAGCCTGTCACCGGTCAACTAACTACTCTCCATGCGCATCTAGGGGATAGGTGCGTGGCGGCTCTTGTGATAACATCCGGCGGTTTCCAGAGTTGCCCCACGGGGTGACCTTTACTGCGCAGATCCATGGCATAACTCGTTGATTTGTCGTAAGTCGGTACATGGCACTCAGCCTGTATCGGCGAGCTTCGTTGGTCCCATATGGATGTGACGAAGTTTCACCAGAAAAAGGAATCAGGCTTCTCATGGGCGAACTGGCCAAAGAAATCCTCCCGGTCAATATCGAAGACGAGCTGAAGCAGTCCTACCTCGACTACGCGATGAGCGTAATTGTCGGGCGGGCACTGCCGGATGCGCGCGATGGCTTGAAGCCCGTGCACCGGCGTGTGCTGTTCGCGATGAGCGAGCTGGGCAACGACTTCAACAAGCCGTACAAGAAATCTGCCCGTGTTGTCGGTGACGTGATCGGTAAGTATCACCCGCACGGTGATACCGCGGTGTACGACACCATCGTTCGGATGGCGCAGCCATTCTCCCTGCGCTACCTGCTGGTAGACGGCCAGGGCAACTTCGGTTCGGTGGACGGCGACAACGCCGCAGCCATGCGATACACCGAAGTGCGCATGACCAAGCTGGCGCACGAGTTGCTGGCTGACCTGCATAAAGAAACCGTGGACTGGGTGCCGAACTACGACGGTACCGAAATGATCCCGGCGGTCATGCCGACCCGTATTCCCAACCTGTTGGTCAACGGCTCCAGCGGTATCGCCGTGGGCATGGCGACCAACATTCCGCCGCACAACCTCGGTGAAGTCATCGACGGTTGCCTGGCGCTCATCGACAACCCCGAGTTGACCGTCGACGAGCTGATGCAATACATCCCCGGTCCGGACTTCCCGACCGCTGCGATCATCAACGGTCGTGCCGGCATCATCGAAGCCTACCGCACCGGTCGCGGCCGCATTTACATGCGCGCCCGCTCGATGATCGAAGACATCGACAAGGTCGGTGGTCGTCAGCAGATCGTCATCACCGAACTCCCATACCAGTTGAACAAGGCGCGTCTGATCGAGAAGATCGCCGAGCTGGTCAAAGAGAAGAAGCTCGAAGGCATCACCGAACTGCGCGATGAGTCCGACAAGGACGGTATGCGCGTCGTGATCGAACTGCGTCGCGGCGAAGTGCCTGAGGTGATCCTCAACAATCTCTACGCCCAGACCCAGCTGCAAGCGGTGTTCGGCATCAACATCGTCGCGCTGATCGACGGCCGTCCGCGGATCCTGAATCTCAAGGACCTGCTGGAAGCCTTCGTGCGTCACCGTCGCGAAGTGGTTACCCGTCGTACCGTGTTCGAACTGCGCAAGGCGCGCGAGCGTGGCCACATTCTTGAAGGTCAAGCGGTTGCCCTGTCGAACATCGACCCGGTCATCGCCCTGATCAAGGCATCGCCAACGCCGTCGGAAGCCAAGGAGGCGCTGGTCAGCACCCCTTGGGAATCCTCGGCTGTGGTGGCGATGGTCGAACGTGCCGGCGCCGATTCGTGCCGTCCGGAAAACCTCGATCCGCAATACGGTCTGCGCGACGGCAAGTACTTCCTGTCGCCAGAACAGGCGCAAGCCATTCTGGAACTGCGTCTGCATCGCCTGACCGGTCTGGAACACGAAAAGCTGCTGGCCGAGTATCAAGAGATCCTCAACCAGATCGGCGAGCTGATCCGCATCCTCAACAGCGCCACGCGCCTGATGGAAGTGATCCGCGAAGAGCTGGAAGTGATTCGCGCGGAATACGGCGACGTACGTCGCACCGAGATTCTCGATGCCCGTCTCGACCTGACTCTGGGTGACATGATCCCGGAAGAAGAGCGCGTCGTGACCATTTCCCACGGTGGTTACGCCAAGACCCAGCCGCTGGCTGCGTACCAGGCCCAGCGTCGTGGCGGTAAAGGCAAGTCGGCCACCGGCGTCAAGGATGAGGACTACATCGCTCACCTGCTGGTTGCCAACAGCCACACCACGCTGCTGCTGTTCTCCAGCAAGGGCAAGGTGTACTGGCTGAAGACCTACGAAATCCCTGAAGCGTCCCGCGCTGCCCGTGGTCGTCCGCTGGTCAACCTGCTGCCGCTGGATGACGGTGAATACATCACCACCATGCTGCCGGTCGAGGAATACACCGAAGGTCACTACATCTTCATGGCCACCGCCAACGGCACCGTGAAGAAAACTCCGCTGGAATCCTTCAGCCGTCAGCGCAGCGTTGGCCTGATCGCGCTGGAGCTGGATGAAGGCGACGTATTGATCAGCGCAGCCATCACCGATGGCGAGCGCGAAGTGATGTTGTTCTCCGACGGCGGCAAAGTGACCCGCTTCAAGGAATCCGACGTTCGCGCCATGGGCCGTACCGCCCGCGGTGTGCGCGGCATGCGGCTGCCGGAAGGCCAGAAGCTGATTTCCATGCTGATCCCGGAAGAAGGCAGCCAGATCCTCACCGCTTCCGAGCGTGGATTCGGCAAGCGCACGGCGATCACCGAGTTCCCTGAGTACAAGCGTGGCGGTCAGGGCGTTATCGCCATGGTCAGCAACGAGCGTAACGGCCGTCTGGTCGGTGCGGTTCAGGTGCTCGACGGCGAGGAAATCATGCTGATTTCCGATCAGGGCACCCTGGTGCGCACCCGTGTCGACGAAGTGTCCAGCCTGGGCCGTAACACCCAGGGCGTGACCTTGATCAAGCTGGCCAACGATGAAACGCTGGTTGGGCTGGAGCGGGTTCAGGAGCCGTCGGAAGTCGAGGGTGAGGAGCTCGAAGGTGAAGAGGGTGACGGGTTTGTCGGTGAGGTCGTAATTGCCGACGTTGCCGAAGACCAGCAACTCGACGCCGCTGCTGACGAAGAACCACAGGAATAAGCGGGTAAGCAGGGGGCGGATGAAAATTCGCCCCCTTGTTGTTTGTCCGTAATGAAATATCGACACCCACGAAGATCCAGTGTGGGAGCGGGCTTGCTCGCGAAGACGGACTGACATCCAATAAAGATGTCACCAGTCCAGCCGCTTTCGCGAGCAAGCCCGCTCCCACATTGCATTGGTGTCGGCTGATGATTTACTGCGTGATACCACCAAATCAGAGCGAGATTGGATGTGAGCAAGAGAGCCTATAACTTCTGTGCCGGTCCTGCGGCGCTTCCCGAAGCTGTCCTGCAGCGCGCCCAGGGTGAACTCCTCGACTGGCACGGCAAGGGCCTGTCGGTTATGGAAATGAGCCATCGCAGCGATGAGTTCGTGTCCATTGCCACCAAGGCCGAGCAGGATCTGCGTGATCTGCTGAATATCCCCTCGAACTATAAAGTGCTGTTCCTGCAAGGTGGCGCCAGCCAGCAATTTGCTCAGATTCCTCTGAACCTGTTGCCGGAAAACGGCTCTGCCGACTATATCGACACCGGTATCTGGTCGCAGAAGGCCATCGAAGAAGCTTCGCGCTTCGGCCACGTCAACGTTGCCGGCACCGCCAAGCCCTACGACTATTTCGCCATTCCCGGCCAGAACGAATGGACGCTGTCGAAAGACGCAGCCTACGTTCATTACGCGCCGAACGAAACCATTGGCGGCCTGGAATTCCAATGGATTCCGGAAACCGGTGATGTTCCGTTGGTCGCCGATATGTCCTCGGACATCCTGTCGCGTCCGGTGGATGTTTCGCGCTTCGGCATGATCTACGCCGGCGCGCAGAAAAACATCGGCCCGAGCGGCATCGTGGTCAACATCGTTCGTGAAGACCTGTTGGGCAACGCCCGCTCCATTTGCCCGACTATGCTCAATTACAAGGTCGCGGCCGACAACGGCTCGATGTACAACACACCGCCAACCCTGGCGTGGTACTTGTCCGGCCTGGTGTTCGAGTGGCTGAAAGAGCAGGGCGGTGTCGAAGCCATCGGCAAGCTCAATGAAGTCAAGCAGCGCACGCTGTACAGCTTCATCGATGCCAGCGGCCTGTACAGCAACCCGATCAACAAGTCGGACCGCTCGTGGATGAACGTGCCATTCCGCCTGGCAGATGATCGTCTGGACAAGCCGTTCCTGGCCGGTGCCGACGAGCGTGGTCTGTTGAACCTCAAGGGTCACCGTTCCGTGGGCGGTATGCGCGCCTCCATCTATAACGCCGTCGACATCAACGCCGTCAATGCGCTGGTTTCGTACATGGCAGAGTTCGAGAAGGAACACGGCTAATGTCTGAGCAAGAACTCAAGGCACTGCGTCTGCGCATTGATGCCCTGGACGAAAAGGTCCTGGAGCTGATCAGTGAGCGTGCGCGCTGCGCCCAGGAAGTCGCGCGAGTAAAGATGGCCTCGCTGGCCGAAGGCGAAGTGCCGGTGTTCTATCGTCCTGAGCGTGAAGCTCAGGTGCTCAAGCGTGTCATGGAGCGCAATCAGGGGCCGCTGGGCAACGAAGAGATGGCGCGGTTGTTCCGCGAAATCATGTCTTCCTGCCTGGCACTCGAGCAGCCGTTGAAAGTGGCTTATCTCGGCCCTGAAGGCACCTTCACTCAAGCAGCGGCCTTGAAGCACTTTGGTCACGCGGTGATCAGCAAGCCGATGGCGGCGATCGACGAAGTGTTCCGTGAAGTGGCGGCCGGTGCGGTGAATTTTGGCGTGGTGCCGGTGGAAAACTCTACCGAGGGCGCGGTCAACCACACCCTCGACAGCTTCCTCGAACACGACATGGTGATCTGCGGCGAAGTCGAGCTGCGTATCCACCATCACCTGTTGGTCGGTGAGAACACCAAGACCGACAGCATCAGCCGCATCTACTCCCACGCCCAGTCCCTGGCCCAGTGCCGCAAGTGGCTGGACTCCCACTACCCGAATGTCGAGCGTGTGGCGGTGGCCAGCAACGCCGAAGCAGCCAAGCGGGTCAAGGGCGAGTGGAACTCGGCGGCGATTGCCGGCGACATGGCGGCCGATCTGTATGGGCTGACCCGTTTGGCCGAGAAGATCGAGGACCGCCCGGACAACTCCACGCGCTTCCTCATGATCGGCAATCAGGAAGTGCCGCCGACCGGCGACGACAAGACATCCATCATCGTTTCGATGAGCAACAAGCCCGGTGCGCTTCATGAGTTGCTGGTGCCGTTCCACGACAATGGCATCGACCTGACGCGAATCGAGACTCGTCCGTCGCGCAGCGGTAAATGGACCTACGTGTTTTTTATCGATTTTGTCGGCCATCATCGCGACCCGTTGGTCAAAGGGGTGCTGGAAAAGATCAGTCAGGAAGCAGTGGCACTCAAAGTGCTGGGTTCCTACCCGAAAGCAGTTCTCTAAGGGGCGGTAGCAAATGAGTGGCAATTTCCTCGCTCTGGCACAGCCGGGCGTGCAACAACTTTCGCCTTATGTTCCGGGCAAACCCGTGGACGAACTGGCTCGTGAGCTGGACCTCGATCCAGCCAGCATTGTCAAGCTGGCGAGCAACGAAAACCCGCTGGGTCCCGGCCCCAAGGCGCTGGCGGCTATCCGTGAGGCGCTGGCCGAGCTGACCCGCTATCCGGACGGCAATGGTTTTGCGCTCAAGACCCTGCTGGCCGAACAGTGCCGCGTAGAGCTTAACCAGGTGACGCTGGGCAATGGTTCCAACGACATCCTGGAACTGGTTGCGCGTGCCTATCTGGCGCCTGGCCTCAATGCCGTGTTCAGCGAGCATGCGTTCGCGGTCTACCCGATTGCCACTCAGGCAGTCGGCGCGCAGGCCAAGGTGGTTCCGGCCAAGGATTGGGGGCATGACCTGCCTGCCATGCTGGCAGCGATCGATGCCAATACCCGCGTTGTCTTCATCGCTAACCCGAACAACCCGACCGGGACCTGGTTCGACGCCGAGGCACTGGACGAATTCCTGCAGGATGTTCCGGAGCATGTACTGGTCGTACTGGACGAGGCCTACATCGAGTACGCCGAAGGCAGTGATCTGCCGGATGGCCTGGACTTCCTGGCGGCTTATCCGAACCTGCTGGTTTCCCGCACCTTCTCCAAGGCCTATGGCCTGGCGGCACTGCGCGTGGGTTATGGTTTGTCCACGGCGGTGGTCGCAGACGTGCTGAACCGTGTACGCCAGCCGTTCAACGTCAACAGCCTGGCCTTGGCCGCTGCTTGTGCGGCGTTGAAGGACGAAGAGTATCTGGCGCAAAGTCGCCAGTTGAACGAGTCCGGCATGCAGCAACTGGAAGCCGGTTTCCGTGAGCTGGGGTTGAGCTGGATTGCGTCCAAAGGCAATTTCATTTGCGTCGATCTCGGTCAAGTCGCGGCCCCGGTGTTCCAGGGCCTGCTTCGTGAGGGCGTGATCGTGCGTCCGGTGGCCAATTACGGCATGCCGAATCACCTGCGCATCACCATTGGCCTGCCGGCAGAGAACAGCCGCTTCCTTGAGGCGCTGACCAAGGTTCTGGCTCGTGGTTGATGTCACTGCGCTGCAATCTGCTGAGCCTATGATCGGTCGCTTGGTGGTGGTCGGTCTTGGGTTGATCGGCGGTTCGTTTGCCAAGGGTTTGCGTGAAAGCGGCATGTGCCGCGAAGTGGTTGGGGTCGATCTCGATCCGCAATCGCGCAAGCTCGCGGTCGAGTTGGGTGTGGTGGATCGCTGCGAGGAAGACCTGGGCGTTGCTTGCCAGGGCGCCGACGTCATTCAGTTGGCGGTGCCGATTCTCGCCATGGAGAAAGTGCTCGCGCGTCTGGCCGGCATGGACCTTGGGCAAGCGATCCTGACCGATGTCGGCAGTGCCAAGGGCAATGTGGTGCGTGCGGCCACCGAAGCATTTGGCAGTATGCCGTCGTGCTTCGTGCCGGGGCACCCGATTGCCGGTTCCGAGCAAAGCGGGGTGGAAGCCTCCAATGCCGAGCTGTTCCGTCGCCACAAAGTGATCCTCACGCCGCTGGCGCAAACCGATCCGGCAGCCCTGGCGGTAGTCGATCGCCTGTGGCGCGAGTTGGGCGCCGATGTCGAACACATGCAGGTCGAGCGTCACGACGAAGTGCTGGCCGCGACCAGCCATCTGCCGCACTTGCTGGCGTTCGGCCTGGTCGATTCGTTGGCCAAGCGCAATGAAAATCTTGAAATCTTCCGTTACGCTGCGGGCGGTTTCCGCGATTTCACAAGAATCGCCGGAAGCGACCCGGTCATGTGGCACGACATCTTCCTCGCCAACCGCGAAGCTGTCCTGCGCACACTCGATACATTTCGCAGCGATCTCGACGCCTTGCGCGACGCGGTCGATGCAGGGGATGGGCACCAGTTGTTGGGCGTTTTCACTCGCGCCCGGGTTGCCCGCGAGCATTTCAGTAAAATCCTGGCCCGCAGGGCCTATGTGGACGCTATGAATTCCAACGATCTGATTTTCCTGGCTCAACCTGGTGGCCGCCTGTCCGGTCGGATTCGCGTACCAGGTGACAAATCGATTTCACACCGCTCGATCATGCTTGGCTCCCTGGCTGAAGGCGTCACCGAAGTCGAAGGCTTCCTCGAGGGCGAAGATGCCCTGGCGACCTTGCAGGCATTCCGTGACATGGGCGTGGTCATTGAAGGCCCGCACCATGGTCGCGTGACCATTCATGGCGTCGGCCTGCATGGCCTGAAGCCTGCACCTGGCCCGATCTATCTGGGCAACTCCGGTACTTCGATGCGCCTGCTGTCCGGCCTGCTGGCCGCGCAGAACTTCGACAGCACCCTGACCGGCGACGCTTCGCTGTCCAAACGTCCGATGAATCGCGTGGCCAATCCGCTGCGTGAAATGGGCGCCGTGATCGAAACGGCCGCTGAAGGTCGTCCACCGATGATCATTCGTGGTGGCAACAAGCTCAAGGGTCTGACCTACACCATGCCAATGGCCAGTGCCCAGGTTAAGTCCTGTCTGCTGCTGGCCGGTCTGTATGCTGAAGGCAAGACCACCGTGACCGAGCCGGCGCCTACCCGCGACCATACCGAGCGCATGCTCCGTGGTTTTGGCTACCCGGTAACAGTCAATGGTGCGACCGCATCGGTCGAGTCCGGGAACAAGCTGATCGCGACCCACATTGAAGTCCCGGGTGATATCTCGTCTTCGGCGTTCTTTCTGGTGGCGGCATCGATCGCTCAGGGTTCGGAGTTGGTGCTGGAGCACGTCGGCATCAACCCGACCCGTACCGGTGTGATCGACATCCTGCGCCTGATGGGCGCTGACATCACCCTGGAAAACCAGCGTGAAGTGGGTGGCGAGCCGGTAGCAGACTTGCGCGTACGTGCAGCTAAACTCAAAGGTATCGAGATTCCCGAGGCGCTGGTTCCACTGGCCATCGACGAATTCCCGGTGCTGTTCGTCGCCGCCGCATGCGCCGAAGGGCGCACCGTGTTGCGTGGTGCCGAAGAGCTGCGGGTCAAGGAGTCGGATCGTATCCAGGTCATGGCGGACGGTTTGCTGGCGCTGGGCGTCAAGTGCGAGCCAACCCCGGATGGCATCATCATCGACGGCGGCCAGATCGGCGGCGGTGAAGTACACGGTCATGGCGATCACCGTATTGCCATGGCATTCAGCGTTGCTTCGCTGCGCGCCAGTGCACCGATCCGCATTCATGATTGTGCCAACGTCGCGACGTCGTTCCCGAACTTCCTGGCGCTGTGCGCACAGGTCGGTATTCGCGTGGCGCAAGAGGCACAGTCGTGATCAACATTGCACCGGTCATCACCATCGATGGGCCAAGCGGCTCGGGCAAGGGTACGGTAGCCGGGATCCTGGCCAAGCGCCTGGGCTGGAATCTGCTGGATTCCGGTGCGTTGTACCGATTGCTGGCCTTCGCCGCGCATAACCATGGTGTCGACCTGACCAATGAAGAGCTGCTGAAAAAACTCGCCGCTCATCTGGATGTGCAATTCATCGCCGCGACGGACGGTCAGTTGCAACGCATCATTCTGGAAGGTGATGAAGTCAGCGATGTCATTCGCACTGAAAGCGTCGGTTCCGGCGCTTCCCAGGTGGCTGCGCTGCCCGCTGTACGCGAGGCGCTGCTGCAGCGCCAGCGTGCTTTTCAGGAAGCGCCGGGCCTTGTGGCGGATGGTCGCGACATGGGTACCGTGGTTTTTCCTGACGCGCCGCTGAAGATTTTTCTGACCGCCAGCGCCGAGGAGCGGGCACGCCGTCGATATTTGCAGTTGAAGGGCAAAGTCGAGGGTGTTAGTCTGTCGAGTCTGCTAGATGAGATACGTGCGCGCGATGAGCGTGACACCCAGCGAGCGGTAGCCCCGCTCAAACCGGCGGCTGACGCCATACAGCTGGATTCCACGGAATTATCCATCGACCAGGTGCTGGAACGCATCATGAGCGAGATCGCCATTCGCGATATCGCCGGGTGACCAAGAAGGCCGCAGGGGACCAGTCATAGTCCTGCGGTGGCTTCTTTTAAATGAAACTAACCCATACCGTCTGGGGTGTGGAGATGGGCGTATTCTTCGCCCTCATCAACAGGAATTAAAATGAGCGAAAGCTTTGCGGAACTCTTTGAAGAAAGCCTAAAAACCCTGAACCTTCAGGCAGGCTCCATCATCACCGGTGTTATCGTTGATATCGATTACCAAGCTCGCTGGGTAACCGTTCACGCTGGCCTGAAGTCTGAAGCACTCATCCCGCTTGAGCAGTTCTACAACGACGCTGGCGAACTGAACATCAACGTCGGTGACGAAGTTCACGTTGCTCTGGACTCGGTTGAAGACGGCTTTGGTGAAACCAAGCTGTCCCGTGAAAAAGCCAAGCGCGCTGAATGCTGGATTGTTCTGGAAGCAGCCTTCGCAGCCGAAGAAGTGGTCAAGGGCGTTATCAACGGTAAGGTTAAAGGCGGCTTCACTGTCGACGTTAACGGCATCCGTGCGTTCCTGCCAGGTTCTCTGGTTGACGTCCGTCCAGTGCGCGACACCACGCACCTGGAAGGCAAAGAGCTGGAATTCAAGGTCATCAAGCTGGACCAGAAGCGCAACAACGTTGTCGTTTCCCGTCGCAGCGTCCTGGAAGCCGAGAACTCCGCCGAGCGCGAAGCTCTGCTGGAATCCCTGCAGGAAGGCCAGCAAGTCAAAGGTATCGTCAAGAACCTCACCGATTACGGCGCATTCGTCGATCTGGGTGGCGTCGATGGCCTGCTGCACATTACCGACATGGCTTGGAAGCGTATCAAGCATCCTTCCGAAATCGTCAACGTTGGCGACGAGATCGATGTCAAGGTTCTGAAGTACGATCGCGAGCGTAATCGTGTTTCCCTGGGCCTGAAGCAACTGGGCGAAGATCCATGGGTTGCTATCAAAGCCCGTTACCCGGAAAGCACTCGCGTTACCGCGCGTGTAACCAACCTGACCGACTACGGCTGCTTCGCTGAGCTGGAAGAAGGCGTTGAAGGTCTGGTACACGTTTCCGAAATGGACTGGACCAACAAGAACATCCACCCTTCGAAAGTCGTACAAGTCGGCGACGAAGTGGAAGTTATGGTTCTGGACATCGACGAAGAGCGTCGTCGTATCTCCCTGGGCATCAAGCAGTGCAAATCTAACCCGTGGGAAGATTTCTCTGGCCAGTTCAACAAGGGCGATAAAATCTCCGGCACCATCAAGTCGATCACCGATTTCGGTATCTTCATTGGTCTGGACGGCGGCATCGACGGTCTGGTTCACCTGTCCGACATCTCCTGGAACGAAGTGGGCGAAGAAGCCGTACGCCGCTTCAAGAAGGGCGACGAGCTGGACACCGTTATCCTGTCGGTTGACCCAGAGCGCGAGCGCATCTCCCTGGGTATCAAGCAACTGGAAAGCGATCCGTTCTCCGAGTACGTTCAAGAGAACGACAAAGGCGCCATCGTTAAAGGCATCGTGAAGGAAGTTGACGCTAAAGGCGCCATCATCACTCTGGCCGACGATATCGAAGCAACTCTGAAAGCCTCCGAAATCAGCCGTGACCGCGTTGAAGACGCGCGCAACGTTCTGAAAGAAGGCGAAGAAGTAGAAGCCAAGATCATCAGCGTTGACCGCAAGAGCCGTGTAATCCAGCTCTCGATCAAGTCGAAAGACGTTGAAGACGAGAAAGAAGCAATCCAGAGCCTGCGCGACAAGCCAGTAGCTACTGATGCTCCTGTGGCCACCACTCTGGGTGACCTGCTGCGTGCACAAATGGAAAAACAGAACTAAGTTCTGGCTTTCTGTAGAAAAGGGCGACTTCGGTCGCCCTTTTTTGTGTCTGGAATTTGGTGGATTGCACCGGTTTTACCAGCTCGAGTCGTGAACCAAAAATACTGAAAAATTGTCTGATTGTTTAATCGGATCAAACGCTTATTAGCAGCTAGTCTTTAGCCTGAGACAAATGATCGCCCGGTAGGCTTTCTGGCAAAAGGAAGTGAATGAACAAGCTCATTGTCGCAGTAGCGGTTCTGGCGTTAGCGGGTTGTACCACCAATGCCAAAACTCACGTGGTGCATGGGGTTAGCGGCATTGAGGTTGATTGTTCGGGGATCGGTTCAAAATGGGAGAGGTGTTACAAGCGCGCGGCTAAGGAGTGCAAGGGGCTGGGCTACAAAGTTTTGGCGAGGTCTGATGATGTCAAGGAAGAGGAGGAGAGTTTTCTCTTTGGATTCAACCCGGCAGGCTTCCTGACGCGCACTATGTTGGTGATTTGCCGATGAGAGGTTGTGGTTGCTCGGAAGTCTTCCTTCTTCCAGGAATCAGGCATTTTGAGGTGGTGGGATAGATGGCAAAACTCGGGCTGTTCAAAATCTTGCGGGCGTGCTAAAACCTTTGAAGCGCTGACCTAGCTGCTTGAAAAAGAAGGGAAAAATATGACGAAGTCGGAGTTGATCGAACGAATTGTCACCCATCAAGGGCTGCTCTCATCCAAGGATGTGGAGTTGGCCATCAAGACCATGCTTGAGCAAATGTCCCAATGTCTGGCTACCGGGGATCGTATCGAGATCCGGGGGTTTGGCAGCTTCTCTCTGCACTACCGCGCACCACGGGTCGGCCGTAACCCGAAAACCGGCCAGTCTGTCAGTCTCGACGGCAAGTTCGTTCCGCATTTCAAACCGGGCAAAGAGTTGAGGGATCGGGTGAATGAGGATGAGGATGCTGAGCTGTAGTCAGAATTAGCGAGAAGGTTTTCGATGAGTAATTTCAGACGAATCATTTTTTTTGTAATCGCATTGCTGATTGTATTTGCGACAGTCATCTTTGTGCTTGAAAATAAGCAACCTGTTTCACTGGTGTTTCTTGGCTGGTCGTCTCCGGAGCTCCCGGTAGCTTTATCGCTAATTTTGGTGTTGCTGATCGGTATGGCAATAGGCCCTCTTCTAGCTTTTATTTTTGCGCAAAAGAAGAAAAAGGATCCTAGGATTAGTTAAAATACGAGCTTAGAACATGAAACGCAACATCATAAATGCATACTAGAAAAGGCTGGCCAGAATGACGAATGACCCATCGACCAAGCCCGGGTCGGATGAGATAGATTTTTTTGAGTTGATGAGATCCCTTTGGGCTCAAAAAGTAATGATACTGTGCACTACTTTGGTTGTTGCTCTGGGTGTAACAGCTTATGCGTTTGTCAGTAAGCCAGTTTATGAAGCTCGTGTATATTTGCTGCCTCCAACTTTGAATGGGATCGCCGATTTTAACTATGGTCGAACCAAAGACTTGGAGCTTACACCTTATACAGTAAAAGATGTATATGATGTTTTTATCCGCAATTTGCAAAGTGAGGCGTTGCACCGCGCGTTCTTTCTTGAGGTGTATTTGCCATCACTTTCTGAAGCAGATCGAAAAGGTTCGCAGGATTTATTGTATTCAAAGTATTTGAAGAAACTTACTATAGGGTTGCCTTCCAAGGAACAGCCAGATCGATACTCAGTTTCAGTTCAGGATAATGATCCTGCGCGCGCAACCGAGTGGGTGAAAACCTTCACAGCAAATGCAGGTATTGCTTCTAAGAGTGAGGTGATCACCAACGTTACGCGGGAAGCAGAAGTTCGCGCTCGTAATATTGGGCAGCAAATCAGTATTTTGCGGCAAACTGAAAATGGGGTACGGAGCGATTCGATTAGCCGACTACAAGAAGCGTTGAAGGTTGCACAATCGATTGGTCTTGAAGAGCCTCCTATCATTGCAGGTAATGTTGCCGCCGAAGTTACTGCAACCATGGATGGCCAGTTGACGTACATGCGAGGCACCAAAGCGCTGAGTGCGGAAATAAAAAATTTGCAGGACAGAAAAAGTAACGATCCCTTCATAAAAAATCTTCGTATGCTTGAAATCAAGAAATTCTTCTATGAAGACCTGCAGATTGATTCCTCACGCGTTTCTGTTTTTCGGCAAGATGGATCTATAGAGATACCTGACGAACCTATCCGTCCAAAGAAGATGCTGTACATAGGGTTGGCTGTGATTGGAGGGTTGCTCCTGGGTCTGCTGATTGGCTTGGCCCGCTACTTGTGGAGTCTGCGTAGAGTGCTTTCTTGAGAATTCTCTAAGGCAAGTGCTGGATGTTAGGCGCTTGCGTTGGTTCTTCGACGGCATTGTGCAAGCTCAGGTTATTGGATGTACAACCAGCCAGTAGTTTTCGACTGATAGCTACCGGTTGCCAGTACAATGATTCCTCCCGGTTATGAGCAGGAAGCGCAGGGCTTAGGTAAGATACCTCAAAGCAAGCTTGTAACCGGTAATGGCAGAAATAATAATATTTAGCGCTACACATTCAATTGGTACATCGAGATGGCCTATTTAACAGATGAAGAACTCCAAAGATTGGGTTTCAAGAGTCTTGGCAAGCAGGTAAAAATCAGTGACAAGGCGTGTATTTACAACGCGGACAAAATTGAGATAGGTGATTTTTCCAGGATTGACGATTTTTGTGTAATCTCGGGAAGCGTAAAGATTGGTCGATACAATCACATCACGCCAATGTGTCTTGTCGCCGGAGGTATTCCTGGTATCGTCATGGATGATTTTTGTACGTTAGCATATGGCGTAAAAGTCTTCTCGCAATCGGACGATTATAGTGGCGAGACGTTGACCAACTCTCTCGTTCCGAAAAAATTCAAAAACGAGACGTTTTCCGCCGTTCGACTCGGCAAGCATGTCATTGTCGGGGCGGGAGCAGTTATTTTTCCGGGTGTTGAGGTTTCAGAAGGTTGTTCTATAGGCTCAATGGCATTGGTCACCAAGTCGACTGAGGCATGGGGTATATATGCCGGGGTGCCCGCGAAGCTAATAAAACAGCGTAAAAAAGATCTGCTGAAACTCGAAGTCGAATTTTTAAGTGAGCAAAAAAATGATCCCATTTAACAAACCGCCATATACCGGTAATGAAGATCAATACGTTCTCCGTGCGATGCGTAGTGGTAAAATGTCCGGTGATGGTGAATTCACCGCCTTGTGCCATAAGTGGTTTGAGAAGTCATTGGGTTGCGTCAAGGCGCTACTGACGCCTTCTTGCACTCAGGCATTGGAAATGGCTGCAATACTTATAGATATTCAGCCGGGTGATGAAGTCATCATGCCGAGTTACACCTTCGTTAGTACGGCAAATGCCTTTGTGCTTCGGGGGGCAAAAATCGTGTTTGTCGACATTCGTCCAGACACAATGAACATTGATGAAACCCTGATTGAGAGCGCTATTACATCTCGGACCAAGGCAATCGTACCTGTACATTATGCTGGCGTCGCTTGCGAGATGGATACAATTATGGACATCGCCGAGCGAAATGGGTTGTTTGTAATTGAGGACGCCGCTCAGGGAATGATGTCCACCTACAAAGGGCGTCAACTGGGATCTATTGGCCACATGGCTGCTTTTAGTTTTCACGAAACAAAAAACTTTACAAGCGGTGGTGAAGGCGGCTTGTTGATAATCAATGATGCTCGCTTTGTTGCTCGTGCAGAAATAATCAGGGAAAAAGGGACGAACCGGAGTCAATTTTTTCGAGGGATGATCGATAAATATACATGGGTGGATGTAGGGAGTAGTTATCTTCCCGGTGAACTACAAGCAGCTTATCTGTATGGCCAGTTAGAAAAGTCTGAGTATATCAATACTGCGCGCCTTGCCTTATGGGGAATGTACGATAAGCATTTTAAAGCTTTTGAAAAAAAGGGAGTTGTCGATCTTCCAGTGGTGCCGGATGGCTGTGTCGCGAATGCCCATATGTACTATATTAAGGTTAAGGATATTGATGCGCGCACGGCGGTGCTGGGTAAACTAAAAGACCTTGGTATTGGTGCCGTGTTTCATTACATTCCATTGCATTCGGCTCCAGCTGGAAAAAAACTCGGTGTATTTTCGGGTGAGGATAAGTTTACAACCCGAGAAAGTGAACGCCTGATTCGCTTGCCTCTCTGGTTGGGTATGAATGCCGAGGAGGCAAATGAGGTCAAGAGCCAGGTAACTGCAGCGATTATGTCCTGTGGCGCGTAACGAATCCAGCGATACGCTTCAGTATCGGAGAGCTGTTTCCAGCGCCATATTGACGACTTTCGCCCAGGCTTCAAAAATAGTGGTCGGCTTTCTGATACTAAAGTTAATCGCCTTATATTTGGGGCCAGACGGACTAGGAAAGCTTGGCCATTTTATGAGTCTGACTTCGATACTCGCTCTGCTGGCTGGCGGAGGTATCGCTCATGGCGTCATAAAATATTCTGCTGAGTATAGGAGTGACAAGTTTAATCTCTATAGGCTTTTGAGCACAGCTTCAGCTTTTGCATTTGTATTTTCTGTTCTTCTAGCTTTGTTGTTTTTGCTTTTTTCTCACCCAATATCAGTATTCATACTTGGGGATGGCAACCTTGCATGGGTGATATCGTTGCTATCACTGTTTCAGTTGATGCTAGCCTTTAATATGCTGTTCTCCTCTGTTGCAAATGGCCTTGCCGATGTTAAGTCGTTTGCGGTTACTCAGATAATTGGAAATTTAATCTCATTACCTATTGCTTGGTTGCTGATATCAAAGTTTGGGTTGTCGGGCGCAGCAATTGCGATTGTATCGATCTTGGCAATGGCAGCAGTTCCAAGTCTTTATTTGTATCTGAGGTCTTCGCTGCGTTTCAGGTTTAGGCGTAGGAAAATAGATTCGCTCCTACTTAAAAAGTTAAGTTGGTTTAGTTTGATGTTGTGCGTGAGTGCCATAGCATTTCCCGTGGTCGAAATCTATATTCGACAAAACCTAATTAGTAATGCCGGCTACACCCAGGCGGGGATTTGGCAAGGTCTAATTAAGCTTTCTAGTGCGTATTTGGGTTTTTTTAGTGTTTTTTTGGCATCCTATTTCATGCCGATGATATCGCGGTGTGATAATAAGAAAGAGATCGAACGACTAACCCATAAATTTATAATTTTTGTCATGATCGTTTTCGCAGTCGGAGGCGGGACGCTTTATTTTGGTCGAGGGTTTTTTGTTCCCTTGCTACTTTCTAAGGAGTTCGAGGAGCTAAACAGTTTTCTGTTGTACCAGTTGATTGGTGATTTTTTTAAAGCTTCTAACTATGTCATTGGTTTCGTTGCGGTTGCGAGGGCGGCAACTCGTATTTATATTATCTCGGAAGTCTTTCAGGCTGGTCTATTTGTATTTCTAAGCTTCTTGATGGGGCGGTTCATTATTGGCGCCGAAGGTGTCACGATTGCGTACATGATGTCGTATATCATATGTTTTTTTGTTAGTGTTGTTGTATTAAAGTATTGGGTGCGTAGCTGATGTCAATTGAGTTTGTTTGGCCTATTTACGCAGTATTTATATTTTTGACCGTTTCCGGTGGTACGGAAATGTTGATTAGGCAGGGGTGGGTCAAGCAACTTGCAGTTTTTTCATCCGCTATAGTTCTTATATTTTTAGCTTCGTTGCGGAGTTTGGGTGTAGGTAGCGATGACGTTGCGTATGCGGAAATGTTCAAGACTGTGCCGTTTTTTTTTGGATGTGATGAGTTTTTATGCGGTTACAGTTACTCCCAGCTCAATATAGAACTCGGGTTTTTTACCTTGCTTTCAGTATTGCGCGGTTTTGGTAGCGAGCCATACGTGCTTTTCAGTGTCGTTGCATTAATCTCTGTGGCGCTGAATGTCAGAGCGATAAAGTTCTTTACTCCTCATGTCGGTGGTGCGGTTCTTGTATATTTCTGCCATTTCTATCTAAATAAAGAGCTAAATGCTATCCGCCTTGGTTTGGCCTCCGCGATTCTATTTTGGGCAGTGACGCTTATTCCTATACGGAGGATCGGTACGTTCCTATTTCTGGTGATCTGTGCCGCATTTGTACATGTTTCATCATTGTTGATTCTACTGCCGTTCGCTGTTTATCAGCTTCGACCAAGTCGTACTGTGTATGCAGCGGTCGCACTTTTTTTTCTGGCTTTTACGGCATTTTTTGATATACAAACATTTTTTTCATATTTAATTAATTTTGGGTTCATAGGTGAGAAAATAAATTTGTATCTCAATGCGGAGATTTATAATTACCCGTTAGCCTTGTTTAGTGCTGTGAATTTAAAGAATTTAGTTTTTGTGGGGCTGGCTTTAATTTTTTGGCAAAGAATTTCAGAAAGATATGAAAATTTTGAGTTGGTGTTTTGCTTCTTTTTTTGCGCAACCTTTATGCGGATAACGTTGGGCGACTTTGCAATTGTTGCGGGAAGGAGTTATGCGGCTATTTCGATGTTTGAGTACATCTTATTGCCTTTTGTCGTTTTTTCGTTGTTCGGTAAATGGTTGGGCTACGCTTTAATAGTGTTGTATGCAGGGCTGACTTTGTACTTGAACTTGACCGATAATGCTGGTTGGTCAGGTGAAGCAGTTCAGTTTTTTAATTTCAATAATTAGTAAGTAGAGAGTAAATTGAAAAATATACTTTTTGTGATGGGTGGGCTATCCATGGGTGGCGTAGAAACCTACGTGGTCCGATTGGCCACCGAATTACAGAAGCAGGGCCACACCGTTACTGTGATTTTGCTTTCCAGTAAGCATGATAATTTACTCTTTCAAAAGCTATCGTCTGTCGCAACAGTTCATGTTGTTGAGTATTTTCCATTTTTTGGAGCGTCCAGTTGGCTAAACGCTTTAGTGCCTGCGAGTGCGCGTTCTCATACTCATTTTGATGTGGTACATGTAGTTGATTTATTGACTCTGGCATATATGTACTTCCAGCGGAAAAAATATTCTTTCGGTGCGCTATCTATCGGCATCTACCACTCTCGAGAAATTGTATGGTGGCGCGATCGAAATATCTATTTTAGAAAAAAGATGCTTGAATTGTACGATCAGAATGTAAAGCTCACTCTATTTCCCAATGAGAGTACTGCGGAGATTGCAGCTACGTACAAGGCTTTAGATAATAGTGAGGTGGCGTTGTTGCCTTTGGGGGTATCACTTGAAAATTATAGGAAGTGTTATCCTGGCAAGCTGTCATTAAAGCTGTTGTCTGTTGGTCGTCTTGTAGATTTTAAAGTTTACAATAGACACGTGATATCTATACTGTCTAGCTTACGACTTGTCGATGATTTTCAGTATTTCATATATGGTGACGGGCCCGAAAGAAAAGCGCTTGAAGATTACTCTGTTCAGTGTGGTGTAGCGCAGTTTGTCCACTTTATGGGTGAAGTTAAGTATACGGATCTTCCTGAGATTTTTAATGATGCATTTTGCGTTATAGGTTCCGGTACCACTCTTATTGAGGCCTCTGCAGCGGGTGTGCCATCAATTGTTGGTATAGAATCAATATCGACTCCTCATACTTGTGGCTTTTTTTCGGAAATTGACGGCTACTCATACAATGAGGCTTCGGCCACAACGCGTCGAGTTCCTATTGCCGAATGCATAGAAATGCTATATCGAATGGACGCTTCCCAATACAACGCTCTATCTGATGCGCACAGGGCTAAAGCTGCTCAGTTCAATATCGAAGATACGACTTCAAAATTTATCGATTTGACGACCTGTTACCCAAATTTTGAAATTCGATTCAGTAGATGCCGAGCTATACTTTCTTTTGTATGCTCTGTTATCAAACTCGGGCCAAAGGCTCTTAAGTCAAGATTTGATGTTGTGTAAAGATTTAAGTGAGAAAGCCCTTTGTATTTCAATAGGTAGTTCAATAGAAAATTTTTCATTTTTGAAATGTGGCGGAATCTTAAAGTTCTTTCGGGAGCTACAAAGTTTGTGAGCTTTTGCTTCTGGTTGACAAAATTTGATCGCTATCTCTTTCTCCTCGACATGCCGCGTAGTGCAATATCGCACGACATCTGTCGGGTTTTTTTGAATACCTATCCCTCTCCAGAAAAGAAAGCAACTCTATCTATTGATCTTGATAGGTAGGTGCTTGCTTGCCTGGCGGTGGGTGGCGGAGGGACGGCGGATGGTTGCTACGAATCAAGCTCCATTGGTGCCGATGGGGATGCGACCTCCATCCTGTAGCGCCGGGCTCTTGGATAAACCTCTATGGCTATCCGTACTACTGCTGGGCCTGACATTATCGGGTTGTCAGGAGAGCTTAATCGTACGTAGAACTGCCGGCATCAGGCTGAACGCGGTTGATGCAACCGTTTGAAAATGGTTATGGTTCCTATAGTCACATTCGGTATAATTTCTGATTTTAGCGGTTGTAGTTCCGATTTCTGAATCTGTAAAATAATGAAATGATTTACGATCGGCCCGGCAAATGGTGGCAAGTGAATTCAATGCTTAAACTCAAAGATGTAGATTTGGCCGTTGTAGGTCTCGGTTATGTGGGCCTGCCGCTGGCTGTAGAGTTTGGCAAGAGAATGCGTGTGGTTGGGTTTGATATCAGCAAAGCAAGGGTTGGTGCGCTGAATTCCGGTCATGATGCTACGCGCGAGGTATCTGACGGCGAATTAAAATCTGCATCGGGGCTGAGTTTTTGCTTGGAGCCGCGCGAATTAGCTGGTTGCAACGAATTTATTGTTACTGCGCCGACTCCGATTGATGAGCTATATAGCAGAATTAGTACTGCAGGGGCTCATATTTGAATATTTTTGCATCGTCCTGCGAGAACTACACAAATATTCTTCTGGGAGCACTGGCGTCCGGAAGGCCGATGATTTACTCCGATGTAATGACCATTCCGGAATTCGGAAAAAATGCAGCACTTTGTTTTTCTCCGTTTTATTCAATGAATATAAGTGATGTGCTGACTGAGGCACTATCAACTCCTGAGCAATTGAGTAAGTTGCCCAGTGCGACTGTTTTGCAGGGTGAAAAGTTTGATTGGGAAAGTACCTCGAAAAAGACTTGGCCCGAGTTGCCGGTGTTGGCCAAACGCTCAAAAGAAGGTGCTTGCTAGATGAAAATTCTGGTGGTTACGCAATATTTTTGGCCCGAGTCTTTCATTATTAATGATTTGGTCAAGAACTTGGCTGGTCAAGGGCACGTCATAAAGGTTCTTACTGGCAAGCCGAACTACCCTGATGGCGTTGTCTTTGGCGGTTACAGTGCTTCTGGATATCAGGAAGAGAAATTCGAGTCTTCCGTTAGTGTTTGCCGTGCGCCACTCAGGCCACGTGGTTCTTCCGGGGCGAAAAATCTCGTGTTGAACTATTTGTCATTTATCTTAAATGGCCTGAAGTTTTACCCGGGTGCAGTAAAGGGTGAGCGTTTTGACGCGATTTTTGTGTTTGCGCCGTCTCCTATAACCTCGGTAATTCCTGCGATTTACTTGAAGTGGAAGCTCAAAAGTCATCTGGCCGTTTGGGTTCAGGATCTCTGGCCGGAGAGTTTGAGTGCAACCGGATTCATAAAAAACAAGGCGGTTTTGGGGGTTGTGGGATGGCTAGTCAAAGGCATTTATGCTTTCGTCGATACGCTTCTCGTTCAGTCGCGGGCGTTCCGCGAGCCGGTTGCCCGTTATGCCAACCCTGGCAAGGTAGTGTATTACCCTAACTCCTACCAAGACGTACCGCCGAGTGTCGAAGAGACGCGAATTCCTGCGCCATTGCTTGCAGAACTAGACAATCATTTCTGTCTGGTTTTTGCCGGAAACCTGGGGACCGCACAGTCGGTCGAAACTCTTGTTGAGGTAGCCGACAAGCTGCGCCATTTGTCGGAGGTCAGGATTGTCCTGGTCGGTAGCGGCAGTATGTCGAGCTGGATCGAAACCCAGAAGCAGTCCCGCGCGTTGGACAACCTTGTCCTCGCCGGACGCTTTGCTGTCAGTGAAATGCCACATTTTTTCAGCCGTGCCGCGGGATTGTTGGTGACGTTGAAGCAGGATGAGGCGTTCTCCTATACCATCCCTAGTAAAGTCCAGGCTTACCTGGCAGCGGGAAGGCCGATCATCGCCGCACTGGACGGTGAGGGTGCGCGCGTCATTCAAGAGGCGGGAGCCGGTCTGACCACTGCGGCGCAAGATGCCGAAGGTATGGCCAATTGCATTGAGCAACTTTTCCGCATGACTTCGGATGAGCGGGAATCGTTGGGGCAGGCAGGTCGGGCGTACTACCTCGAGCATTTCGAAATGGAGCGGCAAAGCCAGCGTCTGGTCGAAATCCTCAGTAGCAGGATCAACGAATTTAAAGGTAGCTCAAAATGAAAGTTCTCGTGTTAGGGGTCACCGGAATGCTGGGTAGCACAGTGTTCAGGCAATTCCATGGAAACCCGCACTATGAGGTGTGGGGCACTTTGCGCAATCCGGGTGGCGCAAAATACTTCTCTGAGGACATGCACAGTTCGTTGATCAGTAATGTCGACGTGCTTGACCAAGACTCGCTGGTTTCGGTGCTGGCACGGGTCAAGCCGGATGTCGTCATCAACTGCATCGGGCTGATCAAACAATTGGCTGATGCCAAGGACCCCCTTTCCGCACTCCCTATCAATGCCATGTTGCCGCATCGCATTGCCAAGTTGTGCGCGTTGTCCGGTTCTCGCCTGATTCATATCAGCACCGATTGCGTGTTTTCTGGCCGCAAAGGCATGTACACCGAGGAGGATATCTCCGATGCAGAGGATCTCTACGGTAAGTCCAAGTACATCGGTGAGCTTCACGCGGAACTGAATGCCGTTACGCTGCGGACCTCGATCATTGGTCACGAACTAGGGAGCCAGTATTCGCTGGTGGACTGGTTCCTGTCCCAGAACGGGCCGGTCAAGGGTTATGAGAAGGCTATTTTTTCGGGGCTTCCTACCGTAGAACTGGCACGCGTCATTCGCGATTACGTGATCCCGAATCCAGAGCTCCACGGCCTTTATCATGTTTCGGTGGCGCCGATCGACAAGTTGTCTCTTCTGAAGCTGGTCGCGGAAATATACGAAAAGGAAATCGATATCATCGCGGATAGTCAAGTTTCTATAGATCGCTCGCTGGACTCCTCGAAATTTCAGGCTGCAACCGGTTACGTTCCACCTTCATGGTTGGAATTGGTTAAATCGATGCGCGCGTTGCGTTGATCATTAAATTCAATCAGGTTTGGGAAGGTCGTTATGTTCGATAATAAAGTTTTGATGATCACGGGCGGTACGGGCTCGTTTGGCCATACGGTGTTGAAACGTTTTCTGGATACCGACGTAAAAGAAATTCGCGTATTCAGCCGAGACGAGAAAAAACAGGAAGATATGCGCATTGCTTTGTCGAATGACAAAGTGAAGTTCTATATCGGTGACGTACGTGATCGCGACAGCCTCGATCAGGCTATGGTGGGGGTGGATTACATTTTCCACGCCGCTGCCCTGAAGCAGGTGCCTTCCTGCGAGTTTTACCCGATGGAAGCCGTGCGTACCAACGTCATGGGTACCGAAAACGTGTTGAATGCGGCCATTGCTTCGGGTGTACAACGCGTTGTTGTTCTCAGTACCGACAAGGCTGTTTACCCGATCAATGCCATGGGTATTTCCAAAGCCATGGCTGAAAAGCTGATGGTTGCCAAGTCGCGGATGATTCCGGCGACAGGTCCAGTGATCTGCGCAACCCGCTACGGTAACGTCATGGCATCGCGCGGTTCGGTGATCCCGTTGTTCATCAAACAGCTGCAGAGTGGCGAGCCGCTGACCGTCACCGACCCGAACATGACACGCTTCCTGATGTCGCTCGAGGATTCTGTCGACCTGGTTCTGCACGCGTTCGAGCATGCCGAGCAAGGTGATATTTTTGTCCAGAAAGCACCTGCTTCGACAGTGGCGGACCTGGCGCAAGCGCTCAAGGAGCTGTTTGCTCGCGACAATGCGGTCAAGGTCATCGGTACCCGCCATGGCGAAAAACTTTACGAGTCGCTGATCTCCCGTGAAGAAATGGCCAAGGCCGAGGACATGGGGCGCTACTACCGCATTCCTTCGGACAATCGCGACCTCAACTACAAAAAGTTCTTTGTCGAGGGCGAACAAGAGATATCCGATCTCGACGACTACACCTCCCATAATACTGAACGTCTCGATGTAGAAGGCGTGAAGAAAGTTCTTTTGAATCTGGAATACATTCAGGAGCAACTTGATGCTTAAGGTCATGACGCTGGTTGGTACACGACCAGAACTTATCAAGATGAGCCGCGTCATTGCCGAGCTTGATAAACAGGTTAATCACGTGCTGGTTCACTCGGGTCAAAACTACGACTTCGAATTGAATCAGGTTTTTTTCGATGATCTTGAAATTCGTAAGCCTGATTATTTCCTGGGTGCCGCCGGTGAAACTGCAGCCAAGACCATCGCCGAAGTGATTTCAAAGGCGGATGAAGTGTTTGAGGCCGAAAAGCCTGATGCGCTGCTGCTCTACGGCGATACCAATACCTGTCTGGCCGTCATTGCCGCCAAGCGCCGCAAGATTCCGGTGTTCCACATGGAAGCCGGTAACCGCTGTTTTGATCAGCGCGTCCCTGAAGAATTGAATCGCAAAGTGCTCGATCACCTCAGCGATATCAATATGGTCCTGACCGAGCATGCCCGGCGTTACCTGATCGCTGAAGGGATTCGTCCTGAAACGATCATTAAGACCGGATCGCACATGGAGGAGGTGCTCGACTATTACATGCCGAAAATCCTTACTTCCGACGTGTTGGCGCGAGAAGGCCTGGAGCAGGACAAGTTCTTCATCATCAGCGCTCACCGTGAGGAAAACGTCGATACGCCGGAGAACCTTCGCGACTTGCTCAAAACGCTGCGAGCCCTGGCCGACAAGTACCAGTACCCCATCATCGTTTCCACGCATCCTCGTACCCGCAAGCGTCTGGAAGCGATAGGCGAATCGCTGGACCACCCGCTGATTCGTTTCTCGAAGCCATTCGGTCTGCTCGACTACATCAAGTTGCAGATGTCGGCGTTTTGCGTGCTGTCCGATAGCGGCACCATCACTGAGGAAGCTTCTCTTCTGAATCTGCCTGCCATTACCATTCGTAATGCGCACGAGCGTCCAGAGGGAATGGATGAAGGCACGCTCATCATGAGTGGTCTGAAAGTGGAGGGCGTTCTGGATGCCGTTCGTGTGGTGACTAGCCAGCACGATCGCACTCGGCGCGTTATCCCGGTCGTGAGGGATTACCAGGCAGGTCCTGTGTCGAAGCAGGTCGTTCGGGTCGTGTTGAGTTACACCGACTACATCAATCGTACTGTCTGGTCGAAATCCTGAGCGTCGTCGAGGTCTGAAAAATGCGTGTTTTATTGACAGGTGCTACGGGTTTCGTTGGTCGCGCGGTATTGGGGCGTTTGGCGGCCTCTGACGATCTGGAACCGGTGGCAGCCATTCGTGGGCACGCCTTGCCTGACTGTCCGTCGCGCGTTACTACCGTTCGAACCGCCGGGCTCAGTGCCGATACCGATTGGTCACAGGCGCTGGATCAAGTGGAGGTTGTCATTCATGGCGCGGCTCGCGTTCACGTCATGAATGACACCGAGTCCGATCCGCTGGAGGCGTTTCGCAAGGTGAATGTCGAAGGCACGCTGAGCCTCGCCCGGCAGGCTGCTTCATTGGGCGTTCGTCGCTTTGTGTTCATCAGTTCGATCAAGGTGAATGGCGAAGGTACGCCGCTCAATCAGCCTTACTTCGCCGACGCGACACCTGCACCTGGCGATCCGTACGGCATTTCGAAAATGGAGGCCGAGCAAGGGTTGCGCGAAATTGCGAGCGTCTCCGGGATGGAAGTGGTGATCATCCGTCCGGTGCTCGTTTACGGCCCGGGTGTGAGAGCCAACTTTCTGAACATGATGCGTTGGCTGGACAAGGGAATACCCTTGCCATTCGGGGCTATCCATAATCGGCGCAGTCTGGTCGCGCTGGAAAATCTTTCTGATTTGATCGTGACCTGCATCCGTCATCCGGCCGCCGCCAATCAGACCTTCCTCGTCAGCGATGGAGAGGATTTGTCCACGACGCAATTGTTGACGCGGATGGCAAAGGCATTGGGTAAACCTGCGCGCTTGTTGCCTGTGCCAAGCGTGTTGCTTGAACGGGGTGCGCAGCTTTTGGGCAAGCAAGCCTTGTCGCAACGACTGTGCGGTTCGTTGCAAGTCGATATAAGCAAGACTCGGGAATTGCTCGGCTGGGTTCCACCGGTCAGCGTCGATGAGGCGCTTGCGTCGGCTGCCAACTACTACAAGGAAAGGCAGCGCTAAGCTGGCTTATGACAGTGCCGGTTCAATTGCAGAATTGGTTTTGGCTGTTTCAGGAAGTTGACCTTTGAACACAATTTGGTTGTTGGCGTTGGTGGTGGGTGTTTCATTCTTGGGCACAGGTGCATTGCGCAAATACGCATTGGCACGCAGCTTGATAGATGTTCCTAATGCGCGCAGCTCACATTCGGTCCCGACCCCTCGGGGTGGTGGCGTGGCTATCGTCCTGAGTTTCCTGATTGCGCTGCCTGTCCTGGCCTGGACAGATGCCGTCGCCTGGCCGGTGGCGCTGGCTCTGTTGGGGGCTGGCGGCTGGATCGCGATCATTGGTTTTCTCGACGACCATGGGCATATTGCTGCGCGTTGGCGCCTGCTTGCGCATTTCGGTGGTGCCATCTGGGCATTGTTCTGGATTGGGGGAATGGCGCCGATCAGCCTGTTCGGTCTCGAGTTCAATCTCGGCTGGTTCGGTTATGTCATCGGGGCGTTCTATCTGGTCTGGATGCTCAATCTCTACAACTTTATGGATGGTATTGATGGTTTGGCCAGCATCGAGGCGATTTGCGCCTGTCTCGGTGCTTGCCTGGTGTACTGGATCGCAGGCCACACCAGCCTCGCCATTGCCCCGCTTGTACTGGCGATGGCCGTCTTGGGTTTCCTTGTCTGGAATTTCCCGCCGGCGAAGATCTTCATGGGCGATGCCGGCAGTGGTTTTCTGGGCATCGTGTTGGCGGTGATGTCGCTTTATGCAGCATGGACGAACCCACTGTTTCTCTGGGCGTGGCTCATTTTGTTGGGCGTCTTTATTGTTGATGCGACCTTTACCCTCATTCGTCGGCTATTGCGTGGGGATAAGGTTTATGAGGCCCATCGCAGCCATGGATACCAGTATGCTTCCCGAAAATATGGCAGCCATCGGGCGGTCACGCTGGCAATAACCGCGATCAATTTGTTGTGGTTAGTGCCAGTGGCTATATTGGTCGTCATGCAGTATCTCGACGGCGTGGCAGGGTTGGTCCTGGCCTACGTACCTCTGGTGTTGCTGGCTTTCAAGTATCACGCAGGCGAGCTGGAAGTCGCTGGCAAGGCGTGATGGACGCATTGGTTTTTGAGTATTGCTTTATCGGCAAGTGAGTTACCGAAAGCTGTAGTTGCTGTATCAATGCTCGGAGCTTCGAGAGGTGTTTAGAGGGGTTATGGATAAGATTCGGGCAAAGTTGTTAAGTCTGCCAAGACGACATAAACGTATTCTGCAGGTTCTGACTGATATCTTGTTGGTCTTGATTGCCCTGTGGATGGCGTTTGTCGTGCGTCTTGGTCTGGACGAGTTGGTCAACCCGTTCACTCAGCACGTCTGGCTTTTTGTCAGTGCACCTGTCGTCGCCATTCCTCTTTTCATCCGCTTTGGCATGTACCGTGCCGTCATGCGTTACTTTGGAAATGACGCGCTCATTGCCATTATCAAGGCGGTGACACTATCGTCCTTGATTCTTGGCGTTGTGGTGTACTGGTACAGCAATCATCAAAACGTCGTTCCTCGTTCGATCATTTTCAACTATTGGTGGTTGAGCCTGATCATGATCGGCGGGCTGCGCCTGGCCATGCGTCAGTATTTTATGGGCGACTGGTTCAGTGCTGCTCAGCACGTCCCGTTTACCAGCCGGGATGACGGTCTGCCGAAAGTGGCCATCTACGGCGCGGGGGCGGCAGGTAATCAACTCGTTACTGCGCTACGGATGGGGCGGGTCATGCGGCCTGTGGCTTTCATCGATGACGATAGCGGAATCGCCGACAGAGTGATCTCCGGATTGCAGGTGTACAAGCCCAAACATATCCAGCAGATGATCGACAACACTGGCGCTCAGGAAATTCTCCTCGCTATTCCTTCGTCCAACCGTGGACGCCGCCGCGAGATTCTCGGGTTTCTCGAAGGCTTTCCGTTGCACGTTCGAAGCGTCCCGGGTTTCATGGACCTGGCCAGCGGCCGGGTCAAGGTCGACGATATTCAGGAAGTAGACATTGCCGACCTGCTCGGGCGTGACGCTGTCCCGGCCCAGGCTGATTTGCTCGAACATTGCATCACCGGGCAATCCGTGTTGGTCACGGGCGCCGGGGGCTCCATTGGCTCCGAGCTTTGCCGGCAAATTCTGGCACTGCGCCCGACAACGCTTCTACTGTTTGAACACAGTGAGTTCAATCTCTACAGCATTCTGTCTGAACTGGAGCAACGGGTCGCACGAGAGTCACTGTCCATTCGTCTGTTGCCGATTCTTGGGTCGGTTCGTAGCCCGCACAAGTTGCTCGATGTCATGAAAACCTGGCGAGTGGACACGGTGTATCACGCCGCAGCCTACAAGCATGTCCCCATGGTCGAACACAACATTGCCGAAGGCGTGCTCAATAATGTGATCGGCACGCTTAATACGGCCCAGGCTGCGCTCCAGGCAGGGGTGGCCAACTTTGTCCTCATTTCGACCGACAAGGCCGTGCGGCCTACCAATGTCATGGGCAGTACCAAGCGCCTTGCCGAGTTGACGTTGCAAGCGTTGAGTCGTGAGTTGGCCCCGGTTTTGTTTGGTGATATGAGCAACGTTTCGCGCGTGAACAAAACGCGCTTCACGATGGTGCGGTTTGGTAACGTCCTCGGATCGTCGGGTTCGGTCATTCCGTTGTTTCACAAACAGATCAAGTCGGGCGGTCCGCTGACTGTCACGCATCCGAAGATCACTCGATACTTCATGACCATCCCTGAAGCGGCGCAGCTGGTGATTCAGGCGGGCTCCATGGGGCAGGGCGGTGATGTTTTTGTCCTGGACATGGGCGAACCCGTGAGGATCGTCGAGCTGGCCGAGAAGATGATCCATTTGTCCGGCCTGAGCGTGCGCTCGGAAAAAAACCTGCATGGCGACATCGCTATCGAGTTCACCGGGCTGCGTCCGGGCGAGAAGCTTTACGAAGAGCTGCTGATCGGTGACAACGTGTCGGCAACTCAGCACCCGATGATCATGACTGCCAACGAGGATCACCTGTCCTGGGATTTGCTGAAGATCAAGTTGACCGAGTTGCTTGCCGCGGTGGATCAGGACGACTATGCGCGCGTTCGCCAACTGTTGCGCGATACGGTCAGCGGCTATACCCCAGACGGTGAGATTGTCGACTGGATCTACCAGCAGCGCCGCCTGGAGCCCTGATTTTTTCATATCCTGTAACGTACACATTTTTGACACTCCCACGACATGGCCTAAGTTTGGAGAGCAGCTTCGGAAAAGCTGCTTTCTCAAACGATGGCATGGAGCTTCACTAATGCGTACAAGCAGTTTCTACTCTCTGGTTTTCGCCCTTCTCACCAGCGCCTCTCTTGCGGCAACCGCGGCGCCTGCCAGTGCACCTGAGGTGATGAATGCTCCTCTGGTGCAGGATGTCGCCGCCAAGGCGCAATCCGGCAAAGTCGATCTCAATAGTGCTGATGCACCTACGCTGCAACGCGAGTTGGCTGGAGTGGGCGAGGCAAAAGCCAAAGCGATTGTTGCTTATCGTGAAAGTAATGGTGCGTTTGCGTCAGTTGACGAATTGCTGGAAGTGAAGGGTATCGGCAAAGCGATTCTGGATCGAAACCGCGACAAGATCGAAGTGAATTAAGCGTGTGATTGAACGACAAAGGCCGATCATTGATCGGCCTTTGTCTGTAGCGAGACTTCTGCCCGGCGGGCCAGTCGTTTACATTGCAGACGCCCGGTGCGGTTTCACGTTCATTCAGGGTCTACTCTCATTCTGACCGGGCCATTGCTGAGAACCGGCCGTTCCTCGGGAACTAAAAATTACGGCTATCATATTGTGTTTGGATTATGCCTATAATAAAAAAAGCTTGCGTCGATCTGCTTTGGCGTCAGGCGTCCTTCAGCATCCATCAGGAGCACAGTCATGAATCCAGTTCAGTCCCAAGGTATGGCCCTCGTCACCGGCGCTTCCTCCGGAATCGGGGCGGTTTACGCTGAGCGGTTGGCAGCCCGCGGTTTTGATTTGTTGCTGGTTGCTCGCGACGAGCAGCGACTGGAGGCGGCGGCGAGCAAGCTGCGCTCGGAACATGGGATCAAGGTCGAAGTGCTGAAGGCGGACCTGACCCAAAAAGAAGATGTGCTGCAACTCGAACAGCGGTTACGCAGCGATTCGAGCATCAGCCTGTTGCTCAATAACGCCGGTGTGGCGGCGGAGGGGCTATTGGCCAATGCCGATACCGATCAACTGGAGCGAATGATTCAGTTGAATATCACCGCTGTCACGCGATTGGCCGCGGCGGCTGCGGCCGGTTTTACCAAGGTCGGGCGCGGCACGATCATCAATATTGCATCGGTGGTGGCATTGTTTCCTGAGCGCTTCAACGCGACGTACAGCGCCAGCAAGGCTTATGTATTGAGCTTGACTCAATCGTTGAACGCCGAGCTGGATGGCACCGGGGTGAAGGTCCAGGCGGTATTGCCCGGTGTGACACGTACTGAAATCTGGGAGCGCTCCGGTATCGATGCGTCGCAGATTCCTGCGGAAATGGTGATGGAGGCAGGTGAGATGGTCGATGCTGCGTTGTCGGGTCTGGATCAGGGTGAATTGATCACTATCCCTTCGTTGCCCGATGCGGCGGATTGGGATGCGTTCGTGGCGGCGCGTCATGTGATGGCGCCTAACCTTTCCAAAAGCAAGGCCGCTGCCCGTTATCGGTAAGCGCCATCAATCGTCTTGAGGTGTGTGCGGTATGAATGATCGTCGTGTGGTTGTAACGGGCATGGGCCTGGTGTCGCCGCTGGGGAGCGGTGTCGAAGCGGTCTGGAAGCGGCTGCTGGCCGGGCGTTCCGGACTGCGTAATCTACCTGAAGAGGTGGTTGCCGATCTGCCGGCCAAGGTCGGCGGTGCAGTGCCTGCGCTGGCAGATGATCCGGAGGCGGGGTTCGATCCGGACCGGGCGACTCCACCCAAGGAACAGAAGAAGATGGACCGCTTCATTCTGTTCGCCATGGAAGCCGCGCGTCAGGCACTGGAGCAAGCCGGCTGGCAAGCGCTGGATGCCAATGCCCAGGAGCGCACGGCCACCATCATCGGTTCAGGTGTGGGTGGTTTTGGCTCGATTGCAGACGCGGTGCGCACCACCGATAGTCGTGGCCCGAGACGTTTGTCGCCATTCACCATCCCGTCGTTTCTGGTCAACCTCGCGGCAGGTCATGTGTCGATCCAGCATGGCTTCAAGGGGCCATTGGGCGCGCCGGTCACGGCATGCGCCGCCGGGGTTCAGGCGATAGGTGATGCGGCGCGGCTGATTCGTGCGGGTGAAGCGGATATCGCGGTGTGCGGCGGTGCGGAAGCGGCGATCGATCGGGTCAGCCTTGCCGGGTTTGCAGCTGCTCGCGCCTTGTCCAGCGCTTACAACGAAACGCCTGAGCGCGCTTCGCGACCTTTCGACAATGGTCGCGATGGCTTTGTCATGGGAGAAGGGGCCGGGCTGCTGGTCATCGAGTCTCTGGACCATGCGCTGGCCCGTGGCGCCCGACCTCTGGCGGAGCTGGTCGGCTACGGCACCACTGCCGATGCCTATCACCTGACCGCAGGCCCCGAGGACGGCAGCGGTGCGCGGCGAGCGATGTCGTTGGCATTGGCACAGGCCGGTGTTTCACCGGCTCAGGTTCAGCATCTGAATGCTCATGCAACCTCGACCCCAGTGGGTGATCTGGGTGAGCTGGCGGCGATCAAGGCGCTGTTCGGTGCGCAAAACGGCATCGCCGTGACATCCACCAAATCGGCGACTGGGCATTTGCTCGGTGCAGCGGGAGGACTAGAAGCGATCTTTACGCTGCTGGCGATCCGCGACCAGATCGTGCCGGCGACCCTCAATTTCGAGAATCCGGACCCTGCCACTGAAGGTGTGGACATCGTTCATGGCAATGCGCGGCCGATGGCCATCGAATATGCGTTGTCCAACGGCTTCGGATTTGGCGGGGTCAATGCCAGTGTGCTGTTCAAGCGTTGGCAGGGTTAATCCTGCGAGTGTTTGAGGTGTTCGCGTGCGACGTCGAGAATCCGTTGGGCAAACTCGGCGTCGGCAACGCTGCGGGATAGCAATAAGGCGCCGACCAGCGTAGACATGATGACGATGCTGCGGTCGGCGGTGCGCTCTCCGTCAAGGGTATTCTGGATCTGATCGAGTCGCGCCTGGAGCACGACGTCGCTGGTTGGACTCGGTTGGCCACGCAGCCCCAGTTCCGAAGAAATGGTCAGCAGCGGGCAGCCTTCCTGAGGTGAGGTTTGATGCCATTCGGACAGATAAGCGTCAATGAAGGCTTCGAGTGGATGCTCCTCGGCGAAGATTTGCGCGCACAACTTGTCGACTTGTTCGCCAGCCTCCTGCAAGGCTTTTTCCACCAGTTCGTCTTTGGACTTGAAGTGCGAGTAAAAGCCACCGTGGGTCAAGCCCAGTGCTTTCATCAGGGGTTGCAGCCCGGTCGCGCCGATACCGTCGCGTCGAAATCGCGCTGAAGCTTCTTTGATTATGCGTTGGTGGGTCTGGGCTTTATGGTCCTGCGAGTAACGCATCTGATATCTCCGCATCAATGCGGCCATATTAACCAATGAAAATTGCATGGTGACTGTACTTCTACTTCTAAAAGACATGCAGATGCTTCGATATGGGCACAAAGCAGCATGATTTCAGGCGTTTTCACGCAAAAACAAACCCCGCCGTTAAAGGCGGGGTTTTCAGTCAGCGGTCCTGCGCTTCCTTGGCGTCCATTTCCGCATTGCGTTCGGCGACGCGCTTACGTTGCTCTTCGGTCAGTTCGACCTTGTGGGCGGTGTCACGCAGCAGCATCAGACCACCAACGATCGAGCCGATGGCAACGACCAGAATCAACCAGGCATACCAGGGCATAGGACTCTCCTTGAAAGCAGGCGGGTTGGCGAGGGTTCGCCAACCGATCGTGCATACCACTATGAGTGATGGGGTTTCAACGCAGTTCCATCGCTGTCACCCCCATTCTATGCCTGTTGTTCAAGGTTCACTCGAACGCTTTCGATGTCCGGTCAACATCACATCCGCCGGTGCGTCGACGCGCAATTGCGCGGTGCGCATGAAGTACACGAAACCGGCCGCGATGCAGGCACCGACTGCCTCAATGCAAATGCGGGCAGCGGTTGATGCTCAGCATTGTTCAGCAAGGCACTCGCGCAGCGCCGTTTGCCAGTCAGGTTGACTGACGCCCCAATCGCGCTGCAAGCGACTGCAATCCAGGCGCGAGTTGAGCGGCCGGGCTGCGGGTGTCGGGTAGTCGCTGGACGGAATCGGTAGCAGGTCGGCGCAGGGTTTGCCCTGTTGTCGCAATGCTTCGCCGATCGCCTGGGCGAAGCCGAACCAGGAGGTTTCACCTTGAGCGGTCAGGTGATAAGTCCCCCAGTTGGCAACTTCGTTCGCCTGCCAGCGTTCAATCAGGGCAAGGGTGCTGTTGGCAATTGTACCGGCCCATGTAGGTGCTCCGATTTGATCGGCGACTACACGTAACTCCGGTTTCTCTTGCAGCAAACGCTGCATGGTCAGCAGAAAGTTGCGGCCATGGGTTGAATAGACCCAACTGGTACGCAGGATCAGATATTTACCTTGTACGTCCCTGATGGCCTGTTCACCGGCCAGCTTGCTCTTGCCGTACACCCCGAGCGGATTTGGCGCGTCGTCCTCGGTGTAAGGTCCGGGCTTCATCCCGTCGAATACATAGTCTGTTGAGTAATGTATCAACGGAATATCGAGAGCCAGCGCTTCTTCGGCAAGGATGCCGGGAGCTACCGAGTTAATGGCAAAGGCTTTTTGCGGCTCGCTTTCTGCCAGATCAACCGCTGTATGGGCTGCCGCGTTGATGATCAGATCGGGCCGCACGTTTTGCACCTGACGGCGAATCTGATCGGGTTGCGCGAGATCGAGCTGATCGCGACCCAATACGATCAGTTCGCCGAGCGCACCCAGTCGCCGTTGCAGCTCGTGTGAGACCTGACCATGCCGGCCATTGATGAGTACTTTCATGGAAACAATCCAGTCTCGTCACGGGGCAAATCGGACTCACACAGACTCATTACTCTTCCCCTGCCAATTTGGCCAGGTACTGGCCATAGCCCGTCTTGCCGAAGTATTGGGCGCGTTCCAGCAGTTGTTCACGGTCGATCCAGCCATTTTCATAGGCTATCTCTTCGAGACAGGCAACTTTGAGGCCTTGACGATGTTCGATGGTTTGCACGTATTGAGAGGCTTCGAGCAAGCTATCGTGGGTGCCGGTGTCGAGCCAGGCGAAACCTCGACCAAAGCGTTCGACTTGCAGATCGCCACGTTGCAGATAGGCATTGTTGACGTCGGTGATTTCCAGCTCGCCGCGAGGCGAAGGTTTTACCGCCTTGGCAATCTCGATCACATCGTTGTCGTAGAAATACAGGCCGGTAACGGCATAACTGGATTTCGGCTTTTTCGGTTTTTCTTCGATCGAAAGCGCACGGCCGTCGCGGTCGAAATCGATGACACCGAAGCGCTCGGGGTCTTTGACCCAGTAACCGAACACGGTGGCGCCGGAGGAGCGTTTTGCCGCGTTCTGCAATTGTTCGCCAAAGTGCTGGCCATGGAAGATGTTGTCGCCCAGGATCAGGCACACAGGGTCATCGCCAATGAACTCTTCGCCAATCAGAAAAGCCTGGGCCAGACCGTCCGGTGATGGTTGCTCGGCAAAGCTGAAATTCACCCCGAACTGGCTGCCGTCACCCAGCAGATTGCGATACTGAGGTAGGTCCTGCGGGGTGGAGATCAGCAGAATATCCTTGATGCCGGCCAGCATCAGCACCGAGATCGGATAGTAGATCATGGGCTTGTCGTAGACCGGCAACAGCTGTTTCGACACTCCGAGCGTAATTGGATGCAGGCGTGTGCCAGAGCCACCCGCCAAAACGATGCCTTTCATCATGCGAGCAACTCCTTGGAATTGATGGCACCGAGGCGTTCGCCCTGATAGCTGCCATCTTGAACACGGCGGCACCATTCCATGTTGTCCAGGTACCATTGAACGGTTTTGCGCAAACCGGTTTCGAACGTTTCTTCGGGCACCCAGCCCAGTTCGCGTTCAATCTTGCTGGCGTCGATTGCGTAGCGTAAGTCATGACCAGGACGATCCTGGACGAACGTGATCAGGTCGGCGTAATGCGCAACGCCCTCGGGCTTGTGCGGTGCCAGTTCTTCAAGCAGGGCACAGATGCCCCGCACCACGTCGATGTTCTTTTGTTCGTTGTGCCCGCCGATGTTGTAGGTCTCGCCGACGGTACCAGTGGTCACCACTTTGAGCAGTGCCCGGGCATGATCTTCGACGAACAGCCAATCGCGAACTTGCAGGCCATTGCCATACACCGGTAGAGGCTTGCCGGCCAATGCATTGAGGATGACCAGCGGAATCAGTTTCTCGGGGAAGTGGAACGGCCCGTAATTGTTCGAGCAATTGGTCAGCAACACCGGCAGGCCATAGGTTCGCTGCCAGGCGCGGACCAGGTGGTCGGACGCCGCCTTGCTGGCGGAGTAGGGCGAGCTCGGCGCGTAGGGCGTCGTTTCCGTAAACAGATCATCGACACCGTGCAGGTCACCGTAAACCTCGTCAGTGGAAATGTGATGAAAGCGGAAGGCGCTTTTCTCAGGCTCCGGGAGGGCTTGCCAATAGGAGCGGGTGGCTTCGAGCAGGCTGTAGGTGCCAACGATGTTGGTCTGAATGAATTCCGATGGCCCGTCGATGGAGCGATCGACATGGGACTCCGCTGCCAGGTGCATGATCGCGTGAGGCTGGAAACGTGCCAGTACTGCTCTGACGGTCGCCTGATCAACAATATCGGCCTGAACAAACTCGTAGCGAGGGTTGTTGGCAATGCTGGTCAGCGACTCGAGATTGCCAGCATAAGTCAGTTTGTCCAGGTTGAGCACATCATGCTCAGTGTGTTGAATCAGCTCGCGAACAAGGGCCGAGCCTATGAAACCGGCTCCGCCGGTAATAAGGATACGCATGTTGGGCCAGCCTTTTTCAGTAATGCAAATAGCGGTAGCTTGCAGGCGTGAGCGGGGAGGTGCAAGAGTTCTTGACCCCATTCAGTTGCGTCGCGCCAATCGGCCTGAATTATCCATGACTTGCAGCCGTCAATCACTACTCTCGCGCACAATTTAGAGTTCTGCGTACGACACTCCCGGTGTTTTGTGCAGCGGAGCTCCTCCCAACACCCTGTAACCCCTGCGTAAACCTACTCTTTACGCTTTCTTTATGCCCTGCGTGCACCCTCGATCTCGTTCCTTTACAGCCTCTTTTCCGACAATGACTCCACACGCGGCAATACGCCGTAACACGGAGAACTTCCATGAGCGTTCTGGACGGGGTGTCACTGCTGCTGGCAGTGGGGCTGTTCATTTATCTGTTGGTTGCGCTGCTGCGCGCGGACCGGAACTAGGAGCGGCTATGCACAGTTATGACTATTGGCTGATCCTCGGTTTTTTCGCCCTGGTATTGGTCCCGGCGCCGTTTCTAGGGCGCTTCTACTACAAAGTAATGGAAGGCCAGCGCACGTGGCTGACGCCGGTCCTCGGGCCGGTCGAGCGTGGCTGTTACCGGCTGGCCGGGGTTGACCCGCAAGCCGAACAGACCTGGCAGAAATACGCCTTGGCCTTGCTTGCCTTCAACCTCGCGGGTTTCTTGCTGTTGTTCGCCATCCTGTTGTTCCAGGACCACCTGCCGCTGAACCCGCAGAACCTGCCGGGTCAGGAGTGGACGCTGGCGTTTAACACCGCCGTCAGCTTCATGACCAACACCAACTGGCAGGGCTACAGCGGTGAAGCATCCCTGAGCTATTTGAGCCAGATGGTCGGCCTCACTGTGCAGAACTTCGTCAGTGCCGCCACCGGCCTGGCGGTATTGGTCGCGTTGTGCCGCGGTATCGGTCGCAAGTCGACAAAAAGCCTCGGCAACTTCTGGGTCGACATGACTCGCGCCACCCTCTACGGCTTGCTGCCGTTGTGCCTTCTGCTGGCGCTGTACCTGGTTTGGCAGGGTGTGCCGCAAACCTTCGCGCAGTATGTGAATGCGGTGACGATGCAAGGCGTTGATCAAGTGATCCCGCTCGGCCCGGCTGCCAGCCAGATTGCGATCAAGCAACTGGGCACCAACGGTGGCGGTTTCTTCGGCGTGAACTCGGCGCATCCGTTCGAGAACCCGACGGCGTGGAGCAATCTGTTTGAGCTGGCGTCGATCATCCTGATTCCCGTGGCACTGGTGTTTACCTTCGGCCACTACGTGAAAGACCTGCGTCAGAGTCGCGCGATCATCACCTGCATGCTGGCACTGTTCCTGATCGGCGGTGCGACCTCGCTATGGGCTGAATACCAGCCGAACCCGGCCCTGAACAACGTCGCCGTCGAACAGGCCGCGCCGCTGGAAGGCAAGGAAGCGCGCTTCGGCACCACCGCCACGGTGTTGTGGTCGGTGACCACCACGGCCGCGTCCAACGGCTCGGTGAACGGCATGCACGACAGCCTCAACCCGCTGAGCGGCATGGTGGCGCTGGTCAACATGATGGTCGGCGAGGTGATCTTCGGTGGCGTTGGCGCCGGGCTCTACGGCATGTTGCTCAACGTGCTGATCGCAGTGTTCCTCGCCGGTCTGATGATCGGCCGCACCCCGGAATACCTCGGCAAGAAACTGCAAGCCAGGGAAGTGCAATTGCTGGTGGTGACCCTGATGGTCATGCCGATCGGCGTACTGGTGCTCGGTGCGATTGCCGCCAGCCTGCCAGGCCCGGTGGCTGCCGTGAGCAACCCCGGCGCTCATGGTTTCAGTCAGTTGCTCTACGCCTATACCTCGGCCAGCGCCAACAACGGTTCTGCCTTCGGTGGCTTCGGCGCCAATACCTCGTTCCACAACTTGATGCTGGGCCTGGGCATGTTGATCGGTCGCTTCGGCTACATCCTCCCAGTTCTGGCCCTGGCCGGCAGCCTGGCGATGAAGAAAACCGCACCGATCGGGCAGAACAGTTTCCCGACCCACGGCCCGCTGTTCGTGACCTTGCTGACTGTGACCATTTTGCTGGTGGGCGGCCTGACCTTCTTGCCGACGTTGGCGCTGGGTCCTATCGCTGAACATCTGAGCATGGGCTTCTGAGGATTATTTGATGAATATGCCCGTAATTAAACCGGTCGCCATGAAAGCGCCGGAACAACCGAAAACCGCGATCTCGGCCCTGTGGCGCCCGGCGCTGCTGCAAGCCTTCGTCAAGCTCGACCCACGGCAATTGCAGCGTGCGCCGGTGATGCTGGTGGTCGAGCTGACGGCGATCCTGACCACCGTGCTGTGCTTCATTCCCGACACGGCGGTGCCGACCTTCGTTGCCGCACAAATTGCCGTGTGGCTGTGGTTCACCGTGCTGTTCGCCAACTTCGCCGAAGCCTTGGCCGAAGGCCGTGGCAAGGCCCGCGCCGACAGCCTCAAGGCCGGTAGCGAAGGCTTGAGCGCCCGGCGCAAAACCGGCAACGGCAGCTTTCAGGTGGTGCCCGCTGCCAGCCTGCGCAAAGGGGACGTGGTGCGCGTCGAAACGGGGGAGATGATTCCGGGTGACGGCGAGGTGATTGAAGGTATCGCAGCGGTCAACGAAGCGGCGATTACCGGTGAATCGGCCCCCGTGATTCGTGAGTCCGGTGGTGATCGCTCGGCCGTTACCGGCAACACCCGACTGGTGTCCGACTGGCTGCTAGTGAAGATCACCGCCAACCCGGGCGAATCGACCCTGGATCGCATGATCGCCTTGGTCGAAGGCGCCAAACGCCAGAAGACCCCGAACGAAGTAGCGCTCGACATCCTGCTGATCGGCCTGACCCTGATCTTCCTGTTGGTGGTCGTCACCCTGCAACCGTTCGCCCACTTCGCCAATGGCAGCCTGCCGCTGGTGTTCCTGGTGGCGCTGTTGGTCACGTTGATCCCGACTACCATCGGCGGTTTGCTGTCGGCCATTGGTATTGCCGGGATGGATCGACTGGTGCGCCTGAACGTGATTGCCAAGTCCGGTCGTGCGGTGGAAGCGGCGGGGGACGTGCACGTCCTGCTGCTGGACAAGACCGGCACCATCACCTTCGGTAACCGTCGTTGCTCGGCGGTGTATGCCGCGCCTGGCGTGCCAGCCAGGGAACTGGCTGAAGGCGCATTGCTGGCTTCGCTGGCCGACGATACTGCGGAAGGCAAGTCGATCGTCGAGTACCTGCGCGGCACTCATCCGCAGCCGGAGCCGTCCGCCGACGAGCTGACAGCCGTGCCATTCAGCGCCGAAACCCGCTTGTCCGGTGTCGACTATCAAGGGCGCGTGTACCGCAAAGGCGCGGTGGATTCGTTGCTGGCGTTCGTGGGCCTCAAGCGTGCCGATCTGGCGGCACCGTTGTCCCGTGAAATCGACAGGATCGCCCAAAGCGGCGGCACCCCGTTGCTGGTGTGTGCCGACGGCAAGCTGCTCGGCGCGATCCACCTCAAGGACGTGGTCAAGCCCGGCATCCGCGAGCGTTTCGCCGAGTTGCGCAAGCTGGGCATTCGCACCGTCATGGTCACCGGCGACAACCCGCTGACCGCCGCCGCCATCGCTGCCGAAGCGGGTGTGGACGATGTGCTGGCTGAAGCCACGCCGGAGAAAAAACTGGCGCGCATTCGTCACGAGCAAAACGACGGTCGCCTGGTCGCCATGTGCGGCGACGGCGCCAACGACGCCCCGGCCCTGGCCCAGGCGGACGTCGGCATGGCGATGAACGACGGCACGCAAGCGGCCCGGGAAGCGGCCAACATGGTCGACCTCGACAGCGACCCGACCAAGCTGCTGGACGTGGTGCAGATCGGCAAGGAATTGCTGGTCACCCGCGGTGCGCTGACGACCTTTTCCATCGCCAACGACGTGGCCAAGTACTTCGCGATTCTGCCGGCGCTGTTCGCCGCGATCTACCCGCAACTGGGCGTGCTCAACGTGATGCACCTGAGCAGTCCGCAAAGCGCGATTCTGTCGGCGATCGTGTTCAACGCTCTGATCATCGTGGTGCTGATTCCTCTGGCACTGCGCGGTGTGCGGGTACAGGCGGCGAGTGCGGCGGCGTTGCTGCGGCGCAATCTGCTGATCTACGGCCTGGGCGGGATTCTGGTGCCGTTCGTGGGCATCAAGGCGATCGACATGCTGTTGACGGCGTTGCATTTGGTTTGATTGTGCGGGGTGCCAGATAAGCCGCCATCGCGAGCAAGCTCGCTCCCGCAAAATCGCCACATCTCCCTGTGGGAGCGAGCTTGCTCGCGATGGATGCACCACGGTGTACCTGACTTGTGAATTAGAGGATTTTGAAATGTCCACATTGATACGCCCGGCCCTGAGCCTGCTGGTCCTGATGACGCTGATCACCGGCGTCGCTTATCCGCTGGTGGTCACCGGGGTGGCCCAGGTGGCTTTCCCGGATCAGGCCAACGGCAGCCTGGTACGTGATACCGAGGGCAAGGTCCGCGGTTCCTCGCTGATCGCCCAGGATTTCGTCGGCGACGCCTGGTTCCACCCGCGCCCTTCGGCCGGTGCCTTTGCCACCGTGTCGAGCAGTGCCAGCAACCTGTCGCCCAGCAACCCGGCCCTGGCCACGCGGGTGATCGACGATGCCAGAAAACTGCTGGTGCCAGGCCAGGGGCCGGTGCCATTGGCGCTGGTCACTACGTCTGGCAGCGGTCTCGATCCGCACTTGCCACCGGCCGCGATTGCCTATCAACTGGCGCGTGTCGCGACGGCGCGCAACCTGCCGGTAGCGACCCTGCAGCAACTGCTGGACACCCACATCGAGCAGCCATTGGTAGGCCCGCCGGTGGTGAATGTGCTTGAGTTGAACCTGGCGCTGGAAAAACTGTAAATCCGTGGTGGAGCCATTCGCGAGCAAGCCCGCTCCCACAGGAGTACGCATTCCAATGTGGGAGCGGGCTTGCTCGCGAGGGCGGTAGAACGGTCACCCATTCCCTTCAAGAAAAAAGTGAGCTTCAAGCATGAGCAACTCCGGCCGCGCCGACGCGCTGTTAGCAGACCTGCCCCGCGATGGCCGTGGACGGCTCAAGGTGTTTCTCGGCGCCGCGCCGGGTGTCGGCAAGACCTATGCCATGTTGCAAGCGGCCCACACCCGGTTACGTCAAGGGGTGAAAGTCATTGCCGGTGTCGTCGAAACCCACGGCCGTGCCGAAACCGAAGCACTGCTCAGCGGCTTGCCGCAGCTGCCGTTGGTGCGCTCGGAATACCGTGGTGTGTTGCTCGAAGAAATGGACCTCGACGGCCTGATCAAAGCCAAACCGAAACTGGTGCTGGTCGACGAGCTGGCGCACACCAACGCACCCGGCAGCCGTCACGAAAAGCGCTGGCAGGATATTCAGGAACTGCTTGCTGCCGGCATTGATGTGTACACCACGGTCAACGTCCAGCATCTGGAAAGCCTCAATGACCAGGTGCGCGGCATTACTGGCGTGCAGGTCCGCGAAACCCTGCCGGACTGGGTACTGCAGGAAGCTTATGAACTGCTGTTGATCGACTTGCCGCCACGGGAGCTGCTGGAGCGCCTGCGCGATGGCAAGGTCTATGTGCCGGAGCAAGCGCGGGCGGCCATCGATGCGTTCTTTTCCCAGACCAACCTGACGGCCCTGCGCGAACTGGCGATGCAAACTGCGGCGGCTCAGGTCGATAACGATCTGGCCCAGGGCTATCGCCAACTCGGTCAAGCGGCGCCAGCCGTGCGCGGGCGTTTGCTGGTGGGGGTCGACGGCGATGCCCAGGCCGAGCGCCTGGTGCGGCATGCCAGTCGCGTGGCCCAGCGGCGGCACCTGCCCTGGAGCCTGGTGCACGTGGACAACGGCCGCGTGCCTGACGAGCAGTCGCGCCTGCGCCTGCAAAGCGCCCAGCAACTGGCTGAACGGCTGGGGGGCGAAGTGGTGTTGCTACGGGCCGGTGAAGTGGCGAAAACCCTGATCCAGCATGCCGCCGAACGTCGCGCCAGCCTGGTGCTGGTCGGTCAGTCCAGGCCGCGCTTGCGCCGCCGTCTGTTCGGTGGCGGGCTGGCGGCGCGACTGCTGCGCAATGCTCGCGGACTGGAAATCAACGTTCTCGATAGCGATCACCAACAGCATCAACCCCATCAGCGGTCGATGCAGTCGCTGGTCTGGTTCGACTACGCACTGGCTGTGTTCGCGACGGTTCTGGCCAGCGCCCTGGCCTGGGCCGTGGCAAGTGTTCTGCCGCTGCCAAATATTTCACTGGTGTTCCTTGCCGCCGTTTTGCTGGTGGCGGTGCGCAGCAGCCTCGGGCCGGCTCTGGCCTGTGCCGCGCTGTCGTTTCTGACCTATGACTTTCTGTTCATTCCACCGATTTTCTCTTTCAGCATCCAGCGCGAAGAAGACGTGCTGACCTTGCTGTTCTTCCTGCTGATGGCAGCCCTCACCGGTAACCTCGCGGCGCGCCAGCGCAGGCAATTGCAGGCACTGCGCGATACCCAGGAAGAGACCACCGAATTGCTCGACCTGTCACGCAAACTCACCGCCGCCACCGACCGTCAGGCTGTGGTCAGCGCGGCTGCCCAGCACCTCAACGGTTGGAGTGATGTACAACTGTGCCTGCTCAATCGCGACGGGCAAAACGGCTGGAAAGTCGAAACCGGTGGCCCGCTGGAGTTCACCGAAGCCGAACGCGCCGCCGCCGACTGGGCCTGGCAGCACGATCAACCGGCGGGTGCGGGCACCGGCACATTGCCGTTCGGCCGCTGGTGGTGGTGGCCGTTATCGGTGGAGGACGGCCCGCTGGCGTTGCTCGGCGTATGCGCCAGGGAAGGCCAGGTCCTGAGCGGCCAGCGTCGACGCTTGTTGACCGCACTCAGCCAGCCGCTGGCCCAGGCGCTGGCCCGGGCGCAACTGGCCGATGATCTGGAAGCAGCGCGGCTGCACGGCGAAACCGAGCAACTGCGCAGTGCCTTGCTGGCTTCGGTGTCCCACGATTTGCGCACACCGCTGACGTCCATGCGCGGCAGTATCGACAGCCTGCTGGCCCTGGGTGAAGCGATCCCGCTGGAGGATCGGCGTGAACTCCTCGAAGGCACCCGCGATGAAGCCGAGCGCCTCGACCGCTACATCCAAAACCTGCTCGACATGACCCGGCTCGGCCACGGAGCCCTGAAGCTGGCGCGGGACTGGGTGTCGCCGGCGGACATCGTCGGCAGCGCGCTCAATCGCCTGCGGGCAGTCCTTGCGACGTTGCAAGTCAGCACCGACGTGCCGGCCGAATTACCGTTGCTGTACGTGCATGCCGCACTGATCGAACAGGCACTGGTCAACGTGCTGGAAAACGCCGCGCGGTTTTCGCCGCCCCACGGGCGTTTGCAATTGCGCGCCGGGGCTGATGACAGTGAGCTGTTTTTTTCGGTCAGCGATGAGGGCCCGGGCATTCCGGAGGCGGAACGGGCGAAAATTTTCGACATGTTCTACACCGCAGCGCGAGGTGATCGTGGCGGCCAGGGCACCGGGTTGGGGCTGGCGATTTGTCAGGGCATGGTCGGTGCCCATGGCGGGCGCATCAGCGTCGCCGACGGCATCGAGGGGCGTGGCACCTGCATTTCCTTACATTTGCCGCTACAGGCTCAGCCGGGATACGAAGGTGAAGCCTGAACGTGCGTGCGCTACTCTCTTGCCACTTCTTAGTGTCGATGTGAATTCATGAGCCAGACCGCGACCATTTTGGTCATCGATGACGAACCGCAGATCCGCAAATTTCTGCGCATCAGCCTCGTGTCCCAGGGCTATAAAGTGCTGGAGGCCGGTACCGGCAGCGAAGGATTGGCACAAGCTGCACTGAACAAACCGGATTTGCTGGTGCTCGACCTCGGCTTGCCGGACATGGACGGCCAACAGGTATTACGTGATTTTCGCGAGTGGTCGACGGTGCCGGTGCTGGTGCTCTCCGTGCGCGCCGGTGAAGGGCAAAAAGTCGAGGCCCTGGATGGCGGCGCCAATGACTACGTGACCAAGCCGTTCGGTATTCAGGAGTTCCTGGCACGGATTCGTGCGTTGTTGCGCCAGGCGCCCGTGGGCGAAACCCAGCCAGCGGCACTGGCTTTCGGCCCGTTGACCGTCGACCTGGCGTATCGCCGGGTGCTGCTCGACGGTGCCGAAGTCGCGCTGACTCGCAAGGAATACGCCGTGCTGGCGCAACTGGCGCGGCATCCCGGGCGGGTGATCACCCAGCAGCAATTGCTCAAGGACATCTGGGGACCGACTCACACCGAAGACACCCACTACCTGCGCATCGTGGTCGGGCACTTGCGCCAGAAACTGGCGGATGACCCGACCCGGCCAAGGTTCATCGTTACCGAGGCGGGGGTGGGGTATCGGTTGTTGAGTGAGTAGTTTTGAAATTTTGTGGTGACTATCAGGGCCTCTTCGCGGGCAAGCCCGCTCCCACAATAACCGCGTCGGGCCCAATTCATGTGTACGACGCGAACCCTGTGGGAGCGGGCTTGCTCGCGAAGAGGCCCTGATAGTCACCCGAGAACCTTCAGACTTTCAGTTCTGCTCATTCTCATACCGATCCAGCGTATCCCGCGCAATCTCCCGCCCCAGCGCGATCAGCTCCGGCGCCTTGTAGAACTCGAAAAACCGGCACACGCGCTTGGGTACGTTGATCAGGATGTCCGGTGGATACCCGGCAATCTTGTACTGCGCCAGCGACGTCTGCATCACCTCGAAACTCTGGTTGATCAGATCCAGCAAGGACGCCGGCCCGACGTTGTCGATGATGAACGAACCGGTGGCGGAGCGGGGCGCGCCACTGGCTTGCGGGGCTGCCACGGGTTGCTGCGCGTCGGGCTCGGCGGATTCGAGCCACGGATTGAAGTCCGCACCTTCGGCCTTCAAGGCTTCCTGTTCCAGAACCAACAATTGTTCAGCCTGTTTGCGCCGGAACGGCAATTTCGAGCCGACGGAGTTGATCAGGCTGTCGAAGCGGGTCTTGAAGGCGGCGGGGCGCTGGATGACCGGCAATTGATAGTGGCGCTGGTTGGTGGAGTTGAGGTTGACCGCGATGATCAAATCGCAATGGCTCGACACCACCGGCACGATCGGCAGCGGGTTGAGAATGCCGCCGTCCACCAACATGCGGTTGCCCTGCATCACCGGGGTAAACAGGCTGGGAATCGCTGCCGAGGCGCGCATGGCCTGATGCAGGCAACCTTCCTGGAACCAGATTTCCTGCTGGTTGGTCAGGTCGGTGGCAACCGCGGTGTAGGGGATACGCAAGTCTTCGATGTTGACCTCGCCGACGATCTTGCGGATCTGCCCGAACACCTTCTCGCCACGGATCGCCCCCAGACGAAAACTGACGTCCACCAGACGCAATACGTCGAGATAATCCAGGCTCTCGATCCAGTCGCGGTAATCGTTGAGTTTGCCCGCAGCATAGATCCCGCCTACCACCGCGCCCATGGAGCAACCGGCGATACAGGCAATGTCATAGCCGCGCCGTTCGATCTCTTCAATGACCCCAATATGCGCATAACCCCGGGCTCCACCCGAGCCCAATACCAGTGCGACACGCTTTTTCATGGATCGCCCTCGCTTGAATGGTTCAACAATGCACCCATCGAGGGGCATGCTTCAATCGCCATGGTCGTTCTATGGGGCAACGGCGTCGTATTTTCGACAGTCCATGGCGGCACATGGTTATCCTTGTCAGCGCTATAGTTTGCATAGCGGACCAACGGCACTTTTCGGGTGCCACACCGTCTTACCTGCACGACTGTTGACCTATCTTTGAGGAGTGAGTGATGAAAGCCTGGATCTGCGTGCCATTGATTGCCCTGGCGCTTGCCGGTTGTGCCGGCAAAACCGCTTATCGCGACAGTTGCGGTAGTAACCTGGATGCCGCATGGCATGAGCTGGACCTGGCCAAGGCCGAAGGTTTCGCCGGGACTGTCAGCTACTCCAAAGCCTTGTCGCTGTTGACCGCGGCCAAGACCCAGCAGCAATTCGAGGGGTTCGAAGGGTGCAGCCACAAGGCCGAGAAGGCCCGTTTCTATATTCGTGAGTCGCGTGCGGGGCGTTGAAGGCAAAAAGCAGCTGCAGGCTCTAAGCTACGAGTTGCAAGACTCATCGGGTTTGCAGCTCGTAGCTTGCAGCCTGGCGCTGTTTACGGAGTAAACCCCCATGATCGATCGGCTGGTGGCTCATGTCCTGGGCCTGGAAGTTCGTCTGCTGGCCTGTCAGGCCCGCTTGAAAGAGCGTACTGACCCTGAAGCGTTACACGATCTGCGCACAACCATGCGTCGGTTGCGCAGCCTGTTGCGCCCCTTGCAGGGGGTGCCCGGTGTCGAACAGCTGGAAGCTGCAGCCTCCCGGGTAGGCGATCTGACCACGCCATTACGTGATCGCGAAGTGCTGGCGGCGTACCTGCTCCAGCACCATCAACCGCAAGCTGCACAGCGGCGCATGGCACAAATGGCCGAGGCCTATCCGGCCGTGGCGGCCAGTCCCGAGCTCGCGCAAATGCTGATCGTCCTCGATGCGTTTCCGCGTTTTCTACGCGCTGCCCAGCGCCAGGGATTGCTCAAGGGCTTGCGCAAGCGCATTGAAAAACGCCTGGGCAAACAGTGGAAAAAACTCGACGAAGCATTGCACGACCCGACCCACGACCGCCACCGGCTGCGTCTGCTGATCAAGCGCGTGCGCTATGGTATCGACGCTTACCCCGAGCTGGACCGTTTGCCGAAAGCGGCCATGCCCCGATTGAAATCGGCCCAGGGCGCGCTGGGTGACTGGCACGATTGTGTGCAATGGCTGGCCATGGCTGAACGGGAAGCGGATTTGCAACCCTGTGTTGCCGTGTGGAAAGCCACTATGGCCGAGGCTGAACAGTGTGCAGACCGGGTGCTGGAAAAACTCAGTCGCGATTGTTTCAAATCCTGAGAACACCACCGAACAAATGTGGGAGTGGGCTTGCTCGCGAGAGCGGTGGGTCAGTCAGCATTAATGTCAGGGCTGATGGCCTCTTCGCGAGCAAGCCCGCTCCCACAGGGTTTTATGTTCGACATGAAACCTGCACGGCTCATCTGTCAGTCAATTTGGCCGGAATGGGTGCTGTATAGCCATCGCTGGCTGGTTAAGATCCCTTCATCTTTTTCCGATCCCTGAGGTTTTCATGCGCTTTTCCGAATTGCTCGACGCTGTCCGTAGCCAGCCGCTGGAGCTGTCTATCCCGGCCTCCTGGGCACAGGGGCGGGCCAGTTTCGGTGGCCTGGTGGCCGCTTTGCAGTATGAAGCCATGCGTGCGCGGGTTCCGATTGATCGTCCGGTGCGTTCGTTGGCACTCACCTTTGTCGGCCCGGTTGAACCCGAGGTTCCGGTCAGTTTTGAGGTCGACGTGCTGCGCGAAGGCAAGGCCGTCAGCCAGGTGTTGGGCCGGGTGATGCAAAAGGGCCAAGTGGTGACGTTGATCCAAGGCAGTTTTGGCGCCTCGCGCCCCTCGGAAGTGGCGGTGGCTGCTGAACCGGCACCGGAAATGAAGCACTGGGACGAGTGTCAGGAATTGCCTTTTGTCGAAGGCGTCCTCCCGGAATTCATGCGGCATCTGGCGATGCGCTGGAGCGTCGGCGGGCTGCCGTTCAGCGGTAGCACCTCCCGGCAAATGGGCGGCTGGGTACGCTTGCGCGGCGACGTTAAAGAAGAGGCGATCAGCGAGGCGCATATTCTGGCGCTGGTGGACGCCTGGCCACCGGCCCTGATGCCGTTTTTGAAGAAACCGGCGATGGGCAGCACGCTGACCTGGACCATCGAGTTCGTGCAACCGCTGCTGCAACTGAACACCCTGGACTGGTGCAAATACCTCGTCGAAACCGAGTACGCCGCCGACGGCTACGGGCATGCCGCCGCGAAAATGTGGAGCGCGGATGGCCGGTTGATCGCCATGAGCCGGCAGACGGTGACGGTGTTCGCCTGATCAGTGACGGCGGTGGCGCTCACGCCAGGCGCGCCACCAGCCACCACTGAGGAAGAACCGCGGAAACGTCAGGAACTGCTCGACCAACAAGCGCGATATCGCATCCTTGCGATCACTGAAGGGTTCGGCGGCTTGCGCCTCGAGGTTATGGCCGTGGCGTTGCAAGGCTAGCGCAGCAATCACCCCGATCACGCCGATGGCGACGTTCGCCAGGCTCAGGCTGAATACCCCGGACACGATCAACAGAAACGCCACGATGAACAGCGGCACCGCGATCAGGTGCAGCACTAGATTGGTCGGGTGCTGATGATTGTTCGGGTATGCTCGCCATTGCCAGGCGGGAAGGTTGGGGTGACGTTTACCCATGATGCTGATCCTCGATCCATGTTGAACACATATGATGAAGAATAGGCCCGGTCAATGCTGGCGGCGAATCAAGGCTGGCTATTGGCTTGATAGGCGTCATGGTCTGGATTGATGTTGCCGGCTCCGGCCTCTTCGCGGGCAAGCCCGCTCCCACAGGGGAATGCATTTCAACTGTGGGAGCGGGCTTGCCCGCGAAGAGGCCCTCAAAGTTTCAGCTGGCCTATCGCCTTGCTCAACTCCCCGGCCAATGCCGCCAACTCATTGCTGGTAATCGCCGAAGTCACCGTCTGCTGCACCGTATTCTCGGTCACGTCACGGATGCTCACCACCGCCCGGTTCATCTCTTCCGCCACTTGACTCTGCTGTTCGGCCGCCACCGCGATCTGCGTGTTGCTTTCACGCATCTGCGCCACCGCGCCGGTGATCTCGGCCAATGCCGATCCGGCCTCCTGGGCCTGTTGCACGCAATCGTCGGCCTTGAACGAGCTCTCTTGCATGAAGTCCACGGCGTCCCGCGTGCCAGCCTGCAATGCCGCCACCATGAGGGTGATTTCATCCGTGGAGGCCTGCACGCGTTTGGCCAGGTTGCGCACTTCATCGGCGACCACCGCGAAGCCGCGCCCCATCTCGCCGGCACGGGCCGCTTCGATGGCGGCGTTCAACGCCAACAGGTTGGTCTGCTCGGCGATGCTGTGAATCACATTGACCACGCCGTTGATCTTCTGGCTGTCCTCGGCCAGGCGCTGAATCATCTCGGCGGTCTGCTGGACACCGGTGGACAGTCCGGCAATCGACCGCTGTACCCGCGTCACGACCTCCTGGCCGCTGCCGGCCAGGGTATCGGCCGATTGCGAAAGGTCACGGGTGGCGCCCGCGTGTTGGGCGATGTGATAGACCGTGGCCGTCATTTCATTGATCGCCGTGGCGGCCTGATCGGTTTCGCTTTGCTGGCCCAGCATGCCGTGGCGCACTTCATTCATGCTGGCTGCCAGCCGCGCGGCGCCGACGTCCAGTTGCCGGGCGGTGCTGGCGACGGTGTTGACCACTCGTTGATAACCGGCTTGCATGGCGTTGAAGGCGTTGGCCATTTGCCCGACCTCGTCGCGACAAGCCAATGGCACGCGGGCCGACAGGTCGCCGGTTTTCTCCACGTGCAACATGACGTCTTTCAAGGTGTTGAGCTGGCTAAGCAGGAAGCGAATCAATAGTTGCGATGCGCCGAGCATTGCCAGCATTAGAATGAACACGGCCACCGCGTAACTCGCAAAACGCTCGCTGAACACCTGGCTCAGGCTCGGACCATGGGCAATCACGGCGACCTGCTGGCCACCGGTGCGGGTAAACACTTCGGCGCCCATCAACGGGTTGTCACCGAACAGCGGCATCGCGTTGATCTCGACCCAGCCGTTTGAGTCGGCGAGTTCGAGCACGGGTTGTCCATCCAGTGACGGCGCCTGTCCGCGGCTGAATGTCAGAAGGTTATCGGCCCTGGGGAGCGGTTGCGCGGCAGGCCAGTCACCCAGTAATTGCGCTTGTGCCTGGGCCGAGGCCTGGGACGCATGACTACGGGCCTGCTGTTCAAGCTGCACCGCGTACAGCACTAACAACAGGGTGGTGACGAACGCGACGGCATTGACCGCCCAGAATTTGTATTTCAGCGAGATATTGCTAAGCCAGGCACCCATGGAGGTCTTCTCTGATAGCGGAAACAGTTTTGGCAAGGTGCCAGCATTGTGCCGCCATGCAGAATTCGGATTTTGATACAGGTCAATGTGGGAGCGGGCTTGCTCGCGAAAGCAGGGTATCAGTCGACATCCTTGGTGTCTGACACTCCCCCTTCGCGAGCAAGCCCGCTCCCACAGAGGGTTCTGTGTTTACTGTGGGATTGATGGCAACCCGTAGAACGCCCGTGCGCACGCTGTGGTGTGCGCCGCCAGATCTTCCTGGCTTTCGCCGCGATGCAGCGCTACTTCGCGCAACACTTCAGTCAGGTACGCCGGCTCGTTACGCCCGTTTTTCGGCTTGGGGCGCAGGCTGCGCGGCAGCAGGTACGGTGCATCGCTCTCGAGCATCAGACGCCCGCGCTTGATCTCCTTGACCAGTGGATGCAAATGCGTGCCCCGGCGCTCGTCGCAGATCCAGCCGGTAATGCCGATGTGCAAATCCAGGTCAAGGTAGCCGAACAGTGCCTTCTGCTCTCCGGTAAAACAATGCACCACGGCGGCCGGCAGTTGATCGCGGAAGTCGCGCAGGATCTCCAGCAAACGCTGGCTGGCGTCGCGTTCGTGCAGAAAAACCGGCAACTGCAATTCAACGGCCATTGCCAGATGCTCTTCGAGGACCTTTTCCTGCTGCGGACGCGGCGAGAAATCACGGTTGAAATCCAGCCCGCATTCGCCCACGGCCACCACACTCGGCTCCTTGAGCAAGCTGCGCAAACGTCGGGCGCTGTCGGCGTTCCAGTCGCTGGCGCAGTGAGGGTGAATACCAGCGGTGGCGAACAGGCGCTGCGCACTCGCGTCCAGTTGCTGGCACAGCTCAAGGGCCTGTTCGCTGCCCTCGACACTGGTGCCGGTCAGCACCAGTTGGCACACGCCGGCCGCGTAGGCACGGTCGAGTACGGCCTGGTGTTTGTCGGCAAAACAGGGGTTGGTCAGGTTGACGCCGATATCGATGAGTTGCATGGTGCTACCTCGGCCCAAAGGCCGGAAAGCATATCAGAGCCGTGGATTTATAAGAAAAGCCAAGAACTACAACGGGTTAACGCTGTCTCTTGAGCCGCGGGCCAGGCTGGGTTGGTAGTTTTGCCATCATTGTGCCAGTCTTTCCCGATTTGCCAGCGCTTCGGGCGCTCTGTTTTTGTCGCCGTACTTCATTGAAGCGGCCTCATATTCTTTCCGGAGAGTGGATGATTCGTCCCTCGGTTTTGCTACTGCTGTGCTGTTCGCTGCTACTGCCGATGTCGGCGGTCGCGCGTCTGCCCGGGCCACTGCAAGCCGTACCGGCCAGCGAGGTGCGCGACCTTGCGCAAATCCGCAGCAGTCGTGTGCTGCGGGTGCTGGTCAACCAGAGCCGCAACAGTTCCGGCGAAGTCCAGGGGCAGGCGATCGGGGTCGAATACCATCGCCTGAGAGCTTTCGAGCAATACCTCAACGGCCACGCCCGTGACGGTCAGGAAATCACCCTCAAGATCATTCCCAAGGCCAAGGATCAATTGCTCGGCGCATTGCAGCGCGGGGAGGGCGATCTGGTGGCGCCCGGAGAGTTGCTCGATCTGCAAGCGGGTTTCGCCGTCAGCACCAGTGAGCCGGTTGCCAGCAACATCCCGTTGGTCCTGGTGGGCATCAAAGGCGAACGTCGCTACACCCGGCTTGAACAGCTTTCCGGCAAGACCCTGGCGTTACCTGCCGGCAGCGCCGCCGGGGATGCCGTCAGCCAGATCAATCAAAAGCTCGCCCTGCACAAACTGCCACCGGTCAAAGTCGAGTGGGTCGATCCGAGCCTCGCCGTCGAGGACGTACTGGAGATGGTGCAGGGCGGGATCTTCCACCTGACCATCGTCGAGCAGCCGATCGCCGAACGCTGGGGCAAGATCCTGCCCAACTTGCGTTTCGACAAGCAGGTACTCATCAGTGATCCGGGAGAAGAGTTCTGGTTCGTGCGCCGCGATGCGTCGATGCTGCGAGCCAGCATTGATCGCTTCCTCACCGTCTATAAAAAACCATCGGATCAGGATGCCGCGTTCCTGCGGATCTATCGTCGTCTCTATCAAGTGCACTATCCATTGGCCAAGGCGGACCGGCAGCGTCTGGAAAAACTTCGCCCGGTGCTGCAGAAACACGCCGATGCCCAGGGCATGGACTGGCTGAACCTGGCGGCGCTGGCCTTCAAGGAATCAGCCCTGCAACCTGCCGCCCGCAGTGGCGGTGGTCCGACCGGTTTGATGCAGATCACGCCTTCTGCGGCGCAGCGAGTGGGGGTCAACAATATTCAGGACGTTGATGGCAATGTGCAGGCTGGGGCCAAGTATCTGGCAATGATCCGGCGCAAGTTCTTTGCCAGCCCGAAACTCAACGAGCGCGAACGCATGGCCTTCGTGCTGGCGGCCTACAACATTGGGCCGGAGCGAGTTCAGGGCATGCGCGCCGAAGCCCGGCGGCGAGGATTGAATCCCAATCAGTGGTTCTTCCAGGTCGAACGCGTTGCCATGGAGCAAGTGGGTATGGGCCCCGTCAGCTATGTTAATAGCGTGAACAAGTATTTCTTGGCGTTCGACCGGGAGCGCGAGTCGTTGGAGCCCCAGGGACAAACAGTTGTCTTGCGCAAATGATCAATTAATTCGATTTTTATGTTGAGGTTTTTGCGCTATTAACATGAGATTTACCGATTAATATAGCGGCCAACCAACACACACTGACAAGGAATGAAACAGCATGAGCACTCTGATCAACAAGGTACTGACTACCCGCGCTGGCTACGGCCTGACGGTTCTGCGCATTGTTGTCGGTATTGTCTTCGCCGCTCACGGCTCGCAGAAACTCTTCGGGGCATTCGGTGGCTATGGTCTGGCGGGAACCGCGCAGTACATGGAAAGCATTGGACTGACTCCGGGCTACCTGATGGCGACACTGGCGGGCGGCACCGAGTTCTTCGCCGGCCTGGCCTTGATCATCGGCCTGCTGGTTCGCCCGGCCGCACTGGGCCTGATCTTTCTGTCGCTGGTCGCGATTTTCTCGGTGCACATCAGCAACGGACTGTTCATGGCCAACAACGGTTATGAATTCGCCCTGGCCCTGCTCGGTGGCAGTATCGCGGTATTGATCGAAGGTGCGGGCAAACTCTCGGCAGACCGTGCCATCGCTGGCTGACCGCTCTGTCTCAACGAAAAGGCCCGCATCGTGCGGGCCTTTTTTGTTGAGCGTCATTCTTGACACTGTCCAGTCAGCTTCTCTAGGATGTTGCTCATGCGCCGATTTAAACAGCTACTTGCGGGGCGCCAGGTGACTCATTCAGTTGCCGACAGAAGCCAGAACAGGCTTCGAAATACCGCTAAAGCGCTGGTTCGGTGTTGCCTCTCACCTGCCATGCAGACTTTTGAGGCAGAGACACGACACAATGAATGCACTAAACCCTGTTGTACGTCCCGCGCCGATCACGGCACATCTCACCCAGCGCAATCCAAAAATCCTGCTTGGCGGTAAACATCAGCCGACGCTCTTGCGTTATCTCGATGGCTGGCCACGTCGTACCGGCGGTCCAGCTGCCTTCCTGATCCAGTTTGTCGAAGACGGTGAGTCGCTCGCTCGTTTTGCCGACGACAGTTTCGATCTGGCGGTGATTCAATCCCCCAGCCTCGAAGACGCTCCTGAAATGATCAGGCAACTCACCCGCGTTGCCCGGCAAGGGCTGATTACCCGGCGCTGAGGCCCGGAAAACCGTAGACGCCAACAGACAGCGCCAGCATCAGCCAGTGCAAAGTGATCGACAATTTCCCGCAACGGTGCGCCTTCGAAGCTGTTATCCAGCAACGATTTCGTAGGCATCCACGATGCCGATATTCGCCATTGCATGCCAGAGCTGCCTGGCATGAGCGACTGTTGGTCGGATGAAAGACGGATCCGGGTTTTATGAGGGGGTCAGTTTTTCAAGGTTTTGAAGGCGTTTAAAAACAATTGGCTGGAATCTCACATTTCAGATTCTTGTCACAAGGATTGCTTGTTGACGGTCGAATCTTGTCCGACCTAAGTCTGATTTTCGAACACTTGGAGCCTGCGACATACGACCGGTGGCCGGCGTCATCCCGGGTTCCCTGCTATTAATCAATGAGTGTTCGAGTGCTGATCCTTTCGGGAGCGCGTCATGAGTCCATTCATTCGCATCGGCATTGCCGACGATCATCCGATGTTGCGTGAGGGCGTTGCCAATACCTTGAGAAAACGGGCGGATTTTCAGGTCGTGGAGCAGGGCGCCAATGCGGAAGATGCCCGGGATATTGCCCAGAAGGTGCGTCCGGACGTGATGCTGATGGACGTCAATATGCCGGGCGATGTTTTCGCCGTGGTGCGGTTCATCTCCACTCAGTTGCCGAATGTAAAAGTGCTGATGCTGACGGTTTCAGAATCCGAAGATGATGCCTTTTTGGCACTGGAGGCCGGCGCGCGCGGGTATGTGCTGAAAGGTGTCAGCGGACCGGAACTGGTCATGGCGATCAGGTCGGTTGCCAAGGGAGAGACGTATATCACCCCCGAGTTTGCCAACAAACTGCTGAGTAACAGCAAAAAGCACGAAGCGGAAACTCACAAGTTTGATCTGACCCATCGCGAGGAGGAGGTCATTCGTGAAGTTTCAAATGGGCTGACCAACAGGGAAGTTGCATCAAAGCTGTCGATCAGCGAAAAAACCGTCAAGCACCACATGGGCTGTGTGATGCAGAAACTGCACGCCCGAAATCGTGTCGAAGCGGTTACGGCTCTACGGCATTACAGGGAGCGCGAAGCTATCGAGCGACTTCATATCGGCACAGGGAAAACACAAATGCCCGGAGCGACTCCTGACTAGAATTTGAACTGTGCCTTTACCGACGTACCGGACGCGTCGGAGTCGATGCTGAACAACCCGCCCAGAGACTCAATGCGATAGCGCAAACCGGCGAGCCCCAATCGGGTTCTGCCGGATGTCTCTTGCAGCATGGCGTCCGCCGCCATACCCGGACCACTGTCCCTGACGCTGATGTTCAATATTTCATCAATGTATTGCGCCTGGACGACCTGACCCTCGCCGTTGGCATGACGGTAAGCGTTGCTGAGGGCTTCTTGCACAAAACGGTACAAACAGAGTTTAAGCGGCAGTGGCGCGGCCTCCGGTAGCAGCCCCAGCGTTAATGTGACCTTGGTGCCAGTGCGTTGCTCGTGCCGTTGCGCCACTAGCTGCAATTCTTCCACCAGGCTCAAGTCGTTAATTTCCGGAAGTGCCAGCCCTCGTGATAAATCGCGGACCTCATGCAATGCGTCGGTGGCGGCGCCACGAATGGTTTCCAGCGACTCCTGATCGACAGCGGAGCAGTTTTCGGCCAAGTCGTCGAGCCGGATCAGAATCAAAGTCAGTAACTGTGCCGGCCCATCGTGCAGGTCTGCACCGATGCGCCTCAAGGTCAGTTCGTTGACACGGGAAAACTCTTGGGTCGCCGTCGCTATCTTGCGCTGGAGTTCGGCATTACTGATGTGCAAACGGGTTTGCTCCTGCAGCCGTAAGCGCAGTGCCACTTGTTGTTGCTGGATAATCTTGTCACCGCGTCGCACGATGAAAAAAAGCAGTGACAGCATTGCCAGCGTCGCGGCGCCAACGACCGCCCATACCTGCTGTCGGACCCGATTGACCTCGCGCTTGAGGCTATCGGCCTTTTCATAAAACTCGCCCACTGCGATGATCTTTCCGGAGCTTGAATCCCGCAGGGGCGCGTAGATCTCATAGAGCGGCAAGTCGAGCTCGAACTCGTTCTCATCCTCGTCCAGGTCCTTAAGGTCGGTGACCACTTTGCCCTTGAGTGCCTCGGTGATCTCATCCATTGGGAATTTGCGGTTGGTAATGGCTTTATTCGTGCCGTAAACCACTGTGCCATCCGCTCGCCAGATCTTGATCGAGACAATGTGCTGTTTTAGCGAGCGACTTTCCGTGAGACGGTCCAGAAACTGGACACTTGCAGCCGACAGGCCGTTATCCCGGCTCATCTCCTGCACATAGGGCTCCAGAAACGTATCCATGTACTGAGCGGCTGCTTCTGCCGCGCTATATACCGCGGCACTTTCTATTCGTTCACTCACCAGTTTGCCGACGAAGAACATGGTAAGTCCCAGGATCACCGCGGCGGCAATGACAAACTGGGTCGAGCGACTCAGCTTGCGCGCCTGGCCCCTGACCCGTGTGCGCCAGATTCCATTGCGAACCACATCGCTAGCAGGGGCAGGTCCGACCGAAGCGTCAGTCTCCTGCGCGATAAAAGTCTCGCTTTCTGATTCGACCTTTGCGTCTTTTATCATCGATTTGGTTCCCTGATCTTCGTGAACGGTCGGTTGGAAACCCTGCAATTCAACGGATATCTGGAGATTGGCATGTTTGAGCTGAAGCGCTTCACATTCAATCAAAACGATACTCGGGATGGGCAAGCCTGGAGGTGGTTTTGGCCAAAACTTCATACGCCAGACCCATTCGGAGTACACGAATTACGTCCATCAGAACCTGAGCAGTTGCGCATTGACGGGGGCCCATGACTGACAGTAGTTCACTGTAAAGCGATCCGAAAGCTTCACGGGTGGACTACACATCACGGATGATCAGCCAGACCACCACGCTAAACAGATGCCCCACCAGTGCGGCTATATCCATGGCCAGAACCCTCAAATTGAAGAGCTCGATACAGCTATTCCGAGCTATCAATGAGCGAGAGCGATTAAGCTTGTTGTTGAAAAAATCGGCCCAGGCCATTGCAGATCATTCGAATTGAAGGCAAAAAACGCCAGAGGGCATCAGGTCGCCGGATGGCTGTGCCCGAAGAGATCGCTTTTGCGCCGGGTATGAAGCCGGCAATTCGCGACCCCATCCAGCCTGGCTTGAGATAATCGTTAGTGAGAACCCCGACTTGAGTACCAACATAATCACAAAAGAAGGGCACGAGGCTTTGCGGCAAGAGCTCGACTTCCTTTGGCGAGAAAAACGTCCTGACACCACTCGAAAAGTCACGTGGGCAGCCTCACTGGGCGACCGAAGTGAAAATGCTGACTACCAGTACAACAAGAAGCTGCTTCGAGAAATTGACCGGCGTGTCCGATACCTTCGAAAAAGGCTCGAGGATGTACGGGTTGTCGAGTATTCGCCCGAGCAGGAGGGAAGGGTCTTTTTCGGGGCTTGGGTCGAGATCGAAAACGAGGCGGGTGAGATCAAGAAGTTCAGAGTGGTGGGGTACGACGAAATCTACGGTCGTAACGATTACATTTCGATCGATTCGCCGATGGCGCGTGCGCTTTTGAAGAAGGAAGTGGGCGACGAGGCTGTTGTTCATACCCCGGGTGGAGAAATGTTGTGGTGGATTAACGAAATTTTTTACGAAAAATAGTATGCGTTTCTGAGAGTGGCTACTAATTCCGGGTGCCCGGATTTAAAGGCTTTCAGAGGCAATGGTATGAAAAGTGCGGGGCCTGGAACAGTTCGGCGTTCTCCGGGCGATCACCCCGGTGCCGGCGGTAACGGCTCACGACAGCTTTCTGTGGTGAGGATGGCAGGCGTCTATCAACCCTCGCGCAGGACTGTCAGCGGGCTGGCGTTCAACGCCCGACGGGTGCCGAACACCCCGGCACCACCAATGAGCACCGCGCCAACCAGTGGCAGCAACAACAGCCATGGATGCGGATGCCACGGCAGGTCAAAGGCATAGCGGTAGAGCACCCAACTGACGACCTCCGAACCCAGCGCCGCCAGCAAACCACTGACCGCTCCCAGCAAACCGAACTCGATGCGTCGAGCTTTGATCAGCAACTGCCGCTCCGCGCCCAGCGCCCGCAGCAATGCACCCTGGCGAATGCGTTCGTCCAGCGTTGCTTGCAGGCCGGAGAACAGCACCGCCATCCCCGCCGCCAACACAAACAACAACACGTACTCCACCGCCAGGGTCACCTGGGCGAGGATGCTGCGCAGTTGCTCCAGCAGGGCTTCGACCTGCAGGATCGTCACCGCCGGGAAGGCGCGGGACAGATCGACAATCTGTTGGTCATGACCCGATGCCAGATAGAAACTGGTCAGGTACGTCGCTGGCAGATCCTTCAGGGTGCCGGGCTGGAAGATCATGAAGAAGTTCGGCTGGAAGTTGTCCCAGTTGATCTCGCGCAGGCTGGTGACTTTCGCCTCGCGATTGACCCCGCCAACGCTGAAAACCAGATGATCGCCGAGCTTGATTTTCAGGCTTTCAGCGACCTTGCCTTCTACCGACACACCGGGAATATCGTCCGGCGTTTGTTCGTTCCACCAGTTGCCGGCCGTGAGCTTGTTGCCCGACGGCAGGTCCGCGGCCCAGGTCAGACTCAGGTCGCGCTGGATCGCCCGGTCGCCGGCCGATTCTTTGGTGACGATTTGCTGCACCGGCTCGCCGTTGATACTGATCAAGCGCCCCGGCACTACCGGGTACAGCGGCGCCGATTGTGCCGACACGGCGATCAGGTGATCGGTGAAGGCCTGTTTGTCCGCCGGCAGGATGTTCAGCGCGAAGTAGTTCGGTGCGTTTTTGGGTAGCTGGTTTTGCCAGGTGTCCAGCAACTCGCCGCGTAGCAAGGCGATCAGGGCCATCGACAGCAGAATCAGGCCGAATGCCAGGGACTGGCCTGCGGCCGCCAGCGGATGACGTAGCAATTGACCGAGTCCGAGGCGCCAGGGCAGGGACGCACGAGCAAGCATGCGCCGCAAACTCTTCAACAGCAGCAACAACAAACCGCCCAGCACCAGTGCTGCAATCACGCCGCCGCCGAGCAGGGCAAAGGTCAGCACCAGGTCCAGGCTCAGACGCCACATGATCAGGCCGAGGGCGCCCAACGCTGCGCCGTAGACCATCCATGTACTGGAAGGGATCGGCAGCATGTCCCGGCGCAGCACGCGCAATGGCGGAACCCGACCCAGAGCCGCCAGCGGCGGCAAGGCGAAACCGGCCAGCGCCACCAGTCCGGTACCGATCCCGGCGACGGCCGGAAACAGTCCGCCCGGAGGCACGTCGGTCGGCAGCAACTCATGCAGCAGGGCAAACAACCCCAGCTGTGCGAGCCAGCCGAGGAAGGCGCCGCTGATGCTGGCCAGCAGCCCGAGCACCGTCAGTTGCAGACTGAACAAGACCATGGTTTCCCGGCGTGACAGCCCGAGGCAGCGCAGCAACGCACTGGCATCGAAGCGGCGGGTGGCGAAGCGGGTTGCTGACAGCGCCACCGCCACGCCGGACAGCAACACCGCCACCAGGCTGGCCATGTTCAGGTAGCGTTCGGCCTTGCCCAGGGCGCCGCCGATCTGCCGGTTGCCGTCGCGGGCGTCCTGCAAGCGCTGGTTGGCAGCAAGTCCCGGTTTAATCAATTGCCGATACGTCTCGAGGGCCTGGGCATTGCCTCGCCATAATTCGCGATAGCTGACCCGACTGCCGGGTTGCACCACGCCGGTTGCCGCGAGGTCGCCGAGATTGATCAGCACCCGAGGCGTCAGGCTGTAGAAATTGCCGGCGCGGTCGGGCTCGTAAGTCAGCACCCGCGCCAGTTTCAGGGTTTTCATGCCGACATCGATGCTGTCGCCGATCTTCAGGTCAAGGGCGGTCAGCAGACGTGCCTCGACCCAGGCTTCGCCGGGTTGCGGTCCGCCACCGGCTGTTTCCGTGGCGAATGGGGCGGGCGCGCTTTTCAATTCGCCGCGTAGCGGGTAGGCATCATCGGCCGCCTTGATGCTGGACAACTGGATGCCATTGTCGGTGGCGATGACGCTGGAAAACTCCACCACCTGCGCATGTTCCAGTCCCAGTTCGGCGCCGCTTTTTATCTGTTCGGGGCGAGCAGGCGAACTGCCTTCGAGGAGCAGGTCGGCACCGAGAAATTCAGTCGCGCGCAGCATCATGGCGCCGTTCAGGCGGGCACCGAAGTAACCGATGGCGGTGCTGGCGGCCACGGCCACCAACAAGGCAAAAAACAACACACGCAGCTCACCGGCGCGGGCATCGCGCAGCAATTGGCGGATGGCGAGGCTGAACAGGCGCAACAGCGGCAGACGTGCCATCAAGGCTCCAGAGGGGCGACCAGCAGGCCGGCTTCAAGACGGATCAGGCGCCGGCAACGATGGGCCAGGCGTTCATCGTGGGTCACCAGCACCAGGGTCGTGCCGCGTTCCTTGTTGAGTTCGAACAGCAAGTCACTGATGCGCTCACCGGTGTGGCTGTCGAGGTTGCCGGTAGGTTCGTCGGCGAATAGCACATCGGGTTCGGCGGCAAACGCGCGGGCAATCGCCACGCGTTGTTGCTCGCCCCCGGAGAGCTGGCGCGGCGAGTGAGTCAGGCGTTGGCCCAGGCCTACACGTTGCAGCAATTGGGTGGCGCGTTCGCGGGCGTCTTTGCGGCCATCGAGTTCCAGCGGCAGCATGACGTTTTCCAGGGCATTGAGGCTGTCGAGTAGCTGGAATGACTGGAACACGAAACCCACGTGCTCGGCGCGGATGCGCGCACGCTGGTCTTCATCGAGGTTGCTCAAGCCTTGCCCGGCGAGAGTGACCTCGCCGCTGCTCGGCAGATCGAGGCCGGCGAGCAGGCCCAGCAAGGTGGATTTGCCGGAACCGGAAGCGCCGACGATGGCCAGGCTATCGCCCTTGTTCAGTTCCAGGCTGAGTTCGTGCAGGATGGTCAGTTCACCTTCCGCGCTGGGAACCACTTTGCTAAGGTCCTTCGCGATGAGAATGCTTGCGCCCATGGAGAGTCCGATGCGTGTCTGGTTTTTGAGTGCTGGCCTGGCCTTGATGTGCATGGCCCAAAACGCAGCGGCGGGTACAGTCCTGATCGTTGGCGATAGTATCAGCGCCGGTTTCGGGCTGGATACCCGCTTGGGGTGGGTGTCGCTGCTTGAGCAACGGCTCAAGCGCGAAGGTTTCGACGATAAAGTGATCAATGCGTCCATCAGTGGCGACACCAGTGCCGGAGGCCAGGCGCGCCTGCCCGCGCTGCTTGCAGAGCATAAACCGGAACTGGTGATCCTCGAGTTGGGGGGTAATGACGGCCTGCGCGGTTTGCTGCCAACTCAATTGCAACAAAATCTTGCCTCGATGATCGACAGCTCCCGGGCCAGCGGTGCCAAGGTGCTGTTGCTCGGCATGCAATTGCCACCCAATTACGGTGCGCGTTACACCAAGGCATTCGCCGAGGTCTACAGCAACCTGGCCGATGAGAAAAAGATCCCGCTGGTGCCGTTTTTCCTCGAAGGCGTGGGCGGCCATCCGGACTTGATGCAGGCCGACGGCATACACCCGGCGGCGGGGGCCCAGGACAAGTTGCTGGAAAATGTCTGGCCTACTCTAAAACCGTTGTTATGACACTTTTCTAGAAGCAGGCTTTCGGCTAAGGTGGCGCCCCCGATTTGGAGCCCCCGATGCCGCGTCCCGCCTGGTCACTATTTGCCTACCAACTGATCGAGCCTGACGAGCAGCTGGATCTGTTCGCCTGTCAGGAAGTGCGGGTGCATCTGGTGACTCGTCAGCTGGAGTTGGGCGGCTCGGCGGACCGGACCCTGTGTGGCAGCCTGTTGCCGGCGCAACCGCGCTGGTCGAGTGTTGATCGCCGGGTGTTTCAGGACCAGCGTTTGTGTTCGCTGTGTCGGGCCATTCTTGAGTCGCAGAAGCGTGGCACTTCGCCGATCTGGCCGGAGTTGCGGTTCGAGCTTTGACCCGCCGGGAGTCGAGGCGGCCTGATAGCCGGCCAATTTCTCACAGATACACCCAGCCCCCCTGTGGGAGCGGGCTTGCTCGCGAAGGCGGCCTGCCAGCCGGCCAATTTCTCACAGGTATACCCAATCCCCTGTGGGAGCGAGCTTGCTCGCGATGGCGGCCTGACAGGCGCAGGTACATCACAGTCGAACGAACCCCGTAAACAGGCCGGCCGGTAGGCCGCCTCGCTTTGCTTTTGCGGTGTACGCCCCCTCGTGAGGCCGAGCGCAGGTTCTGCGCAGTGGGCAACCCGGCATGGATGCCGGGTTAGCCGCCCCCGGCCATGGATGGCCGATGGCGGCGGGCCCACGGAGCAGGACCGGAGCGAGGGCATGCCGAGCCACGGCGAGGCACCGAATGTCAGGGGCAAGAGCCCTTTGGTTACTTTGGGGCTTTTCCAAAGTGACCCGCTGTAAGAGCGGAACCATAAGCGGCCGTGACCGCAGCAACGGATATGCACACCTACAAAACAATCATCGCCTGACACACAGCCTTCGCGAGCAAGCCCGCTCCCACAGGGATCTTCAGTGGCCAGGGGACCCAATGTGGGAGCTAGAATAATCGTAAAATCGCCTTGCATTGCCTGCAATCGGGCGATCTCCCCGAAATAACGGACGGCGGTGTACAATCACGTTTTTATACCCTCTGTTGATTATGCGAAGGATTTTCCGGATGTTGCCGCGCTTTCCTGCCGTCACCCGCTGCCTGACTCTTGCCGCCCTTTTGGTGGCAGGTCCCGTTGCAGCATTGGAGTTTCCCCTGCCGCCGCCCGGTGAGGACATCATCGGACAGGTGCAGGTGATCAAGGCCAAGTACGAAGACACCTTTGCCGACCTTGGTACCACCTACGATCTGGGCTACACGGAAATGGTCGCGGCCAACCCGGGAGTCGATGCATGGTTGCCAGGCGTCGGCACGGAAATCATTCTGCCAACCCGTTTCATCCTGCCGCCAGGCCCGCGTGAAGGCATCGTGATCAACCTGGCCGAGTACCGCCTCTACTACTTCCCGAAAGGCAAAAACGTGGTGTACACGTTCCCGCTGGGTATTGGTCGTGAAGGCTGGGGTTCGCCGATTGCCCATACCAGCATCACCGCCAAGACACCTAACCCGACCTGGACGCCTCCGGCGTCGATCAAGGCCGAGCACGCAGCGGACGGTGATCCGCTGCCTAATGTCGTGCCGGCCGGCCCTGACAACCCGCTGGGGCCGTTCAAGTTCACCCTGGGTACACCGGGCTACCTGATCCACGGTTCGAACAAGAAATTCGGTATTGGCATGCGCACGAGCCACGGCTGCTTCCGCATGTTCAACAACAACGTGCTGGAAATGGCGGGCATGGTGCCGGTCGGTACGTCGGTGCGGATCATCAACGACCCGTACAAGTTCGGCATGAGTGGCGGCAAGGTCTATCTGGAGGCGCATACGCCGCTGGACGACAAGGGCAACCCGTCGGTGGTCGACAAGCACACGGCGGTCATCAACGCGATGCTCAAGCGTGAAGACATCACCAACAACCTGCGCATGAACTGGGATGTGGTGCGTGATGTGGTTGCCGCTGAAGATGGCCTGCCGGTGGAGATCGCTGTGCCGGGCGCCAGCGCCGCACCGATGGTGTCGAGCACTCCGGTCGACCCGATGCAGTAAGCTTGCAAAGAGCCCGTCGGCGCGTATCGCGTCGACGGGTTTTTTTTGCCTGGAGAAAACGCCGGGCAATAAAAAAGCCGACCCAAAAATGGGTCGGCTTGATAACAATCCCGAAGGACTATTACTTGCGGCTAGCTTTGTCCAGCATGCGCAGAGCACGCTCGTTAGCTTCGTCAGCAGTCTGTTGTGCTTTTTGAGCAGCAGCCAGAGCTTCATCAGCTTTACGGTAAGCTTCGTCTGCACGAGCCTGGGAGCGAGCAGCTGCGTCTTCAGTAGCGGTCAGACGTGCTTCAGTTTCTTTCGATGCGCTGCTGCAACCGGTAGCCAGAACTGCGGCCAGAGCCAGAGCAGAGAATTTCAGAACGTTGTTCATCGTGTTCCCCTTCAAGGACTTTCTATTAAGTAGCTATCTCCTCCGATTGAGGAAATAGCCGGCGTACATACTACCCATTACTTGTAGTAAGTAAAACTGACGTGACGCAAGAAGCAAAAAAAATTGTAGGCGTTGATTCTTTTTCGAGCAACTTTTAACTGAATTGTTTAAAAAATATCCAGCTGCAAGGCCCGTGGCTGAGCGAGCCGACAAGAAAAAGTTCCTGTGGCACACCGCTGTTTTTCAGTCTGGCTAAAGTCCGCCTATATGGAGTCGTCTACACTTTTGTTCGGCTTTTGCGTAGCACCTCTCAATATCTTTCTCGATCTTCAGGTGACTTTAACAACGGGCGCTCGTCTTAAGTCTCAACATCCGGCAATGTACAGGCTATCGACCCGGAGTGAGCTTCGGTCGAGCCATTCCTGCGTAATCCGGAGCTGCACCCGCCAACCTGCATGATGACGAGCGCACCTTGAGCATTTCTGTCAATGGTGCCTACTATTTGTACGTGCTCGGTAGCGCGAGATCGGTGCAGCTCTTCTCGGTGTCCATTCAGGCACGGGGTGGCGTAGATGTTCCTTCGCCGGAAAAACATCGGTAAGGTAGGGGTCGAATTCCAGACCCGCGAGGAGTAGTGATGAGCGAGGCGTTGTCCATCCACCATGACCAGGCTGGTCATCAGTTCGAGACCAATGTGGACGGTCATCGTGCCTATCTGACCTATATGGATCTGGGGAAGCAGACCCTGGATATCTATCGCACCTTCGTGCCAAACGCACTGCGTGGTCGCGGTATTGCGGCAGCCTTGACCGAGAAGGCGCTGGAGTACGCTGACGAAATGGGCTACACGGTCATTCCATCGTGCTCCTACGTCGAACGCTACATGGAGCGTCACCAGCGGCATGCTGCCAAGCTGAGTCAGTGACCTTCAATAAAACGAATACATAAAAAAACGCCGGGTTCTACCCGGCGTTTTTTTATGCGTGCTTTTTGTGCAGCCAATCAGGCGATCAGCTGCGATCGCGCTTAGGCAGTACATCCTTGAGCTTGGCATGCATGCTGCGCAAGGTGTTTTCGGTCGCGGTCCAGTCGATGCAGGCGTCGGTGATCGACACGCCGTATTGCAGGTCGGCGAGGTCTTTCGGGATCGCTTGGCAGCCCCAGTTCAGGTGGCTTTCAACCATCAGGCCGATGATCGACTTGTTGCCTTCGAGGATCTGGTTGGCGACGTTTTCCATCACCAGCGGTTGCAGGGCCGGATCCTTGTTGGAGTTGGCGTGGCTGCAATCGACCATGATGTTCGGCTTGATCTTCGCCTTGTTCAGCGCCTGCTCGCAGAGCGCAACGCTGACCGAATCGTAGTTCGGCTTGCCGTTGCCGCCGCGCAGCACCACGTGACCGTAGGCATTGCCCTTGGTGGTTACGATCGACACACCACCTTCCTGGTTGATGCCCAGGAAACGGTGCGGGCTGGAAACCGACTGCAGGGCGTTGATCGCCACGGTCAGGCCGCCATCGGTACCGTTCTTGAAGCCGACGGCCGAGGACAGGCCGGACGCCATTTCACGGTGAGTCTGGGATTCGGTGGTGCGCGCGCCGATGGCCGACCAGCTGATCAGGTCCTGCAAGTATTGCGGGGAGATCGGGTCGAGGGCTTCGGTGGCGGTCGGCAGGCCTTTTTCGGCCAGGTCCAGCAGCAACTGGCGACCGATGTGCAAGCCGTCCTGGATCTTGAACGAGTCGTCCAGGTACGGGTCGTTGATCAAGCCTTTCCAGCCAACGGTGGTACGTGGCTTTTCGAAATACACGCGCATGACCAGATACAGGGTATCGGACACTTCGGCAGCGAGGACCTTCAGGCGCTCGGCATATTCATGGGCGGCCTTGATGTCGTGGATCGAGCAAGGCCCGATGACAACGAACAGGCGGTGGTCGGTGCCATCCAGAATGTTGCGAATGACTTCGCGGCCCTTGGTGACGGTGCGCAGTGCGGCGTCGCTCAGGGGAATATCGCGCTTGAGCTGATCGGGAGTGATCAGTGTCTCGTTGGAGGCGACGTTTAGGTCGTTGATCGGTAAATCAGCCATCGTTTACTCGTCAGGTCACGGGTGCCGGCCGCCAGCGAACCCGCGCGGCGGAGCACAGCAAATTAAGCGCGTCGGGGAGCTGAACCTTAGCGCGTTACACCGTGGCTCGACAATGGGCAGACGCTGGTTTAGGGGCCATTCTCAGTCAGTTTCCGCAACGTGACCGGCAAACCCTTCGGCAATGCCTCTAATCCGGCACAGGCTCGGCAAAAGCCTTGCGCACTGATTCGTGAGAGAACTCGTCGGCGTGCTCCTGGAGCCATTCGAGGGCCAGGGCCTGGATATCCTGCAAGTCGTTGTGGGTGTCATGCAGGCGGCAGTAGCGTTCGATCTGGCACACCTGCTCGCCCATCCGGGCGCTGAACAGCATTTGTTCGTCGACGAAGGCGATGCCCACCAGATAACCGCGTTTGCGCCGCAGGCACCAGGCGACATAGCCCAGGTAGCGCGCGTCCGGGTTCACGGTCGGCATGCGAACTTCCAGCGCCGTGCCGTGGCGCCACGCGCGGTGATAATTGCAAGCCATGCCCCCGAGACTGATAGTGTGCAGCTGTCGTCGCGAAATACACTCAGGTTTCAGCAACGTTAATTCGACGGGCACATCGTCAGGGTGAGGAATAAATCGTCCCATGAACACAGACTCCATGTGTCGGCCATCTGACATTGTTACACCCAGTATAGTGGTCGAATTGGAACTGACCGATTTTGACGCCGACCAACGGCTGCTGGCGATGAGCGGCGTATCGCTGGTTATTTTCACCAGTGTCGGCTGCGCCGGTTGCCGTTTTGCCCGCGAGCAATTGCCAACACTCGATCTGGCAGTCGATCGACTGTGCTGGATCGATGCCGGCAATAACGGAGGGGTGGTCGAGCGTTATCAGGTCTTTCACTTGCCGGCGCTGTTTGTCGTTCGCGACGGCGAATTCTTCGGAGTACTGAAATCGCGCCTGACCGACACCGAGCTCAATCGGGCCGTGCGCCAGGCGCTGAGTCGAACAGCAGAGGAGTTGCCATGATGGGGACAGTTACCAGGCCGACAATCGGCATTATCGGGACCGGCGCAATCGGCGGTTTCTATGGGGTGATGCTGGCGCGTGCCGGTTTTGATGTGCATTTTTTGCTGCGCAGCGAATTCTCCGCGGTGGCCGAGCATGGGTTGCGAGTCGATAGCGCGCCCCACGGTGCCCTGACATTGAACCCGGTTAAGGCTTATTCGAGCGCTGAAGACATGCCGCCCTGCGACTGGTTGCTGGTGGGCGCGAAAACCACCAGCAACGCAGACCTGGCACCAGCCATCCTGCAGGCTGCGGCACCGAACGCCAAAGTGCTGCTGTTGCAAAATGGCCTGGACGTCGAAGACAGCCTGCGCGAGCTGCTCCCCGACTCGCTGCACGTGCTTGGCGGGCTCTGTTATATCTGCGTCCATCGCGAGGCGCCGGGCGTCATCACCCATCAAGCGCTAGGCGCAGTGCACGTTGGCTATCACAGCGGTCCCGCCGTCGATGGGCCGACGCGCGCCGCCATTGTCGAGGAGGGTGTCGACCTGTTTCGCAGCGCCGGCCTCGATTCCCAGGCCATGGCGAACCTGCACCAGGCACGCTGGCAAAAACTGGTCTGGAATATCCCCTACAACGGTCTCTCGGTTTTGCTGGGGGCGAGCACCACGCCGTTGATGGCCGATGCCGACACTCGTGAGCTGATCAAGGCGCTGATGGCAGAAGTGGTGCAAGGCGCAGTCGCGTGCGGGCACGACGTACCAGCAGGGTATGCCGAGCACTTGTTCATGGTGACCGAAAAAATGCCCGACTACTGGCCGAGCATGTACCACGATTACTTGCACAAGCGACCGCTGGAACTGGCCGCGATCTACGCCCGGCCTTTGGCGGCGGCGAAGGCAGCCGGGTGTGAGATGCCGCGCATCGAGGCCTTGTTTCGCAGTTTGAGTTTCATTGATCGACGCAACACCTGAGTCGACCGACCTGAGGGGGAAGGGCATGCCAAAGGCAATTGACGACAAGCTGGTGCTGGCGATTTCTTCGCGGGCGCTGTTCGACCTGAGCGAAAGCCACATAGTCTACCTGTCGAGTGGCGTCGAAGCCTATCGGCAATATCAGATCGAACACGAAGACGAAATCCTCGAGCCCGGCGATGCCTTTCCGTTGGTGCAGAAACTCCTGAACCTCAATAACAGCCTCGGCCGCGCCCGGGTCGAGGTGATTCTGGTGTCGCGCAACAGTGCCGACACCGGGCTGCGGGTATTCAACTCGATTGACCATTACGGCCTGGCAATTTCCCGGGCGGCCTTTGTCGGCGGGCGCAGTCCGTATCCCTATCTCAAGGCCTTTGGCTGCGACCTGTTTCTCTCGACCCATGCCGAAGACGTACGCAATGCACTGGACGCCGGGTTCGCGGCAGCGACCATTCTGTCGGGCGGTGCCAGCCGTGCGGCCAGCGACGAGTTACGCATTGCCTTCGACGGAGACGCGGTGCTGTTTTCCGATGAGTCGGAGCGCATTTATCAGGCTGGTGGTCTGGAAGCGTTCCAGGCCAGCGAGCGCGAGGCCGCTCGCGAGCCGTTGCGCGGTGGGCCGTTCAAGGGCTTTCTTGCCGCTCTCAATCTGCTGCAGCGTGAGTTCCCGGAGGACGCCTGTCCGATCCGTACCGCGCTGGTCACGGCGCGATCGGCACCAGCCCATGAGCGGGTGATTCGCACGTTGCGCGAATGGGACATTCGTCTTGACGAGTCGCTGTTCCTCGGCGGCCTGACCAAGTCGGCCTTTCTCGAAGCCTTCGCGGCCGACGTTTTTTTCGACGATCAGGCCGGTCACTGCGAGTTGGCCCGTGAAGTCGTCGCCACCGGTCACGTGCCCCATGGCATAAGCAACGAGCAAAAGGTTTAAGCCCGCCGTTCAATGCGTTGCGCCGGATATCGTAGTCGCCAAGGCACTGCTAAGCTGAATCAAATCTCCGCCATGTTGGCAGTCGAGGAGGTCATATGATTCGTTCGATGCTGTATGCCACTGATCTCGGCCTGTATGCGCCCGTGGTGATGCAGCATGCGCTGGAGCTGGCCCGGACTTTCAATGCCAATCTGTATGTCGTGCATGCGGTTGAACCCATGGGGTTGTTTGCCGAATCAGTGCTGCAAAGTTATCTCGATGAGCAGGCGCTGAATGAGTTTCACAGTCAGGGGCTGAATACGGTGATTGCCAGTATCGAGCAGCGGGTGCTCGACAGTTTTCGCGAGGAGCTGGGGGATGAGGGCGAGCATGACCTGGAGCGGATTCAGGCGGTGCGGGTGCTGCAGGGCGATCCGTCGCAGGTGATTCTGGATCAGGCCCAGAAACTCTCCGTGGATTTATTGATCGTAGGTAGTCACAGCCATGGTGCCGGTGCGGAAACGCCTCTGGGGCGAACCGCCGCCCGTGTGTTGCAACTGTCCAAGGTGCCGGTCTACCTGGTGCCGCTGGTGCAACGCCGTCGCCAAGGGGATCGCTAGCACACGAATAATGGCAATTTGACAAAAAAGTTCTAGATTTATTCTTTGTGCCATTAATATAGTTATATACCGTCGCTGATGCCCGTGGCGTCTACCTGCTTTGAGGGATTCATATGAAGCTTCAACAATTGCGCTACATCTGGGAAGTGGCGCACCACGACCTCAACGTTTCCGCAACAGCCCAAAGTCTTTACACCTCTCAACCGGGCATCAGTAAACAGATCCGTCTGCTGGAAGATGAACTGGGCGTCGAGGTTTTTGCCCGCAGCGGCAAGCACTTGACCCGCGTTACCCCGGCCGGCGAGCGCATCATCACCACCGCTGGCGAAATTCTGCGCAAGGTTGAAAGCATCAAGCAGATCGCCCAGGAATTCTCCAACGAGAAAAAAGGCACCCTGTCGATTGCCACCACACACACCCAGGCGCGCTACGCGTTGCCGCCGGTGATCAGCAATTTCATCAAGCAATACCCGGACGTTGCCCTGCACATGCACCAGGGTTCGCCGATGCAAATCGCCGAAATGGCCGCTGACGGCACCGTGGATTTCGCCATCGCTACCGAAGCGCTCGAGCTGTTCGGTGATTTGGTGATGATGCCGTGCTACCGCTGGAACCGTTGTGTGGTTGTGCCTCAGGGGCATCCGCTGACCAAGCTGTCGAAGCTGACCCTCGAAGCACTGGCCGAATACCCGATCGTGACGTACGTGTTCGGTTTTACCGGCCGCTCGAAACTCGACGAAGCGTTCAGTCATCGTGGCCTGACGCCGAAAGTGGTGTTCACCGCTGCCGATGCCGACGTGATCAAGACCTATGTTCGCCTGGGGCTGGGCGTAGGCATTGTGGCAAAAATGGCCGTCGACGCCAAACTCGATAGCGACCTGGTGGTGCTTGATGCCAGCGAACTGTTCGAGTCCAGCGTGACCAAGATCGGCTTCCGTCGCGGCACATTCCTGCGTGGTTTCATGTGCGATTTCATCGAGAAATTCGCGCCGCACCTGACCCGCGAAGTCATGGCCAAGGCCATTCAATGCCACAACAAGCAGGAACTGGAAGAGCTGTTCGACGGTGTCGAACTACCCGTTCATTAATCCTGCTTAAACGACCTCGGTGACAGCAAACTGTTGCCGAGCGCCCGCCACCAGAATCTCCACCTCATCGCCCTCTAACTTGCCCAGCAGGCTTTTGCCCAGCGGTGAGCGCGGGGTGATGACGGTAATCAGTTGCCCCACCAGATCGACCTTCAGCCCGGCCGCATCGGGGGCGAGAAACAGCCATTGTTCGCGTCCCTTTTCGTCCTCGAGCCCGAGCAACGCGCCCACTTCGATGCCCCGTCGATCTTCATACGGGCGCAGGGCCATGTTCTGGCAGAGGGTCAGTGACTGGCGAATTTCCTCGACCCGTCTGGCTTGCCCGGCCGCGAGATAGGAGGCTTCCAGCCCCAGGGTGTCGTACTTGTTCTCGGCGATGTTTTCTTCGTGGGTCGCTGTTTCGTAAGCGGTTTGCGCGGCCCGTTCGGCGATGTCGAGATCGATCCGCAGCTTGTCGAGAATCAGTTGGTGGACGGTATGCTTATTCATGATCAATCACAGAATTGCAGGACGTTGGCGCGACTTTTTTCGCTGGGTATCGTCCGGTCCTGTTGCAACCAGAACTGACAGGTCGGATTGGACTGGTTGCGACTGCTGCTGCGCGCCTGATCGAGCCGTTGTGCCTGCTCGTTTTTGCGCAGGTTTTCTTCGTATTGCTCGAACAGTGGATTCTGCGGCGCAATGTCCGGTACCGGTTGCGCTGCCACGGGCGGTTTGGCCAGTTGCTCCACGGCGGCCGCAACAGATGCCAGTTGCTTGTTGAACAACAAGTGGGAAGCGAGCCAGCAGGTCAGCACAATGGCAATGAATCCCAGCCACATGCCGAGGGCGATGCTACCGGTCAGTTGCAGGGCGTTGAGGCTGATGGGGAAGGATCGGCGCGGAGTGGGGCGGTGGGGCATGATTGCCTCCTGGCGAAAGGTCACTGGCGAGTGGCGATTGTCGCATGAAGAATAATCGCCGTCGGCTCTTCTGCGCGGGGTAATTTATGCGGACAATCGGCGCCTTTGCCAACGGGAGCCTGGAATGCCTGAAATGAAAACCCGCTGGGATATTTTTTGCACCGTGGTCGATAACTTCGGCGACATCGGCGTGACCTGGCGACTGGCCCGGCAACTGGTGGCCGAACATGGACTGGCAGTGCGTCTATGGGTCGATGATCTGCGAGCGTTCGAACGCCTGTGCCCGGAAATCGACATCCACGTTGCGCAGCAGTGGCAACAAGAGGTCGAAGTGCGCCAATGGCCGGCCGAGTGGCAACCGACTGAAGCCGCCGATGTGGTGATTGCTGCATTTGCCTGCCAATTGCCGAGCGCCTATATGGACGCCATGGCCGAACGGGAAAAGACACCGCTGTGGATGAACCTCGACTATCTGAGCGCTGAGGACTGGGTGATCGGCTGCCACGGGCTGCCCTCGGTGAAGTATAAAAGCGTACAGAAATTCTTTTTCTTTCCGGGGTTCCGGAAGGGTACAGGCGGGTTGTTACGTGAGCGCGGGTTGCTTGAACGTCGTCGGCAATTTCAGCAAGACCCGCAAGCTCAAAGAGAATTCCTGCAAGGTTTAGGGATCGATCGTGCGCCCGGAGCGCAGTTGATCTCATTGTTTGCCTACGAAAACACCGGGCTGGCCAGTTGGCTCGATGCGCTGGCTGGTGATCCGACGCCCACTCATCTGTTGGTGCCGGAAGGGCGGATTCTCGGGGATGTCGAACGCTGGCTCGGTGTGCAGGGTTTGACGGCCGGTGCCGTGCATGTGCGTGATGCCTTGATCGTTCAAGTGCTGCCATTCGTCCGCCAGGACCAATACGACGGGTTGCTGTGGTGCTGCGATTTCAATGCCGTGCGTGGCGAAGACTCCTTCGTGCGCGCCCAATGGGCAGGCCGGCCATTTCTCTGGCATATTTACCAGCAGGAAGAAGACATCCACCTGGACAAGCTCGAAGCCTTCCTCGAACTCTATGTAAAGGGGTTGTCTGCGCCTGCGCGGGAGGCGATCAGCGGTCTCTGGCGGGCCTGGAACGCCGGTGAAAAAATGGCCGACCACTGGCAATCCACCCGTAAACACTGGCCAGAGCTGGAAAAACACGCTGAGGCGTGGTGTCTGGAACAGGCCTTGCAGGCCGATCTTGCCACGGCGCTGGTACAGTTTTATGGAAATTGGATATGATACGCGGCCTAGATTTTTGTAAATCCCATCCAAATTCGGATATTCGCAATGAAAACTGGTAAAGAACTCAAACCCGGTACCGTGATCCGTATCGACAACGATCCTTGGCTGGTTCAGAAAGCTGAATTCACCAAGTCCGGTCGTAACAGCGCGATCATGAAGACCAAGCTGAAGAACCTGCTGACCGGCTACAAGACCGAAACCGTATACGGTGCGGACGACAAGCTGGACGACGTGATCCTCGACCGCAAGGAAGCGACCCTGTCCTTCATCAGCGGCGACTCCTACACGTTCATGGACACCACCGACTACACCATGTACGAGCTGAACGCCGAAGACATCGAAGCCGTTCTGCCGTTCGTTGAAGAAGGCATGACCGACGTTTGCGAAGCCGTGTTCTTCGAAGGCCGTCTGGTTTCCGTAGAACTGCCGACCACCATCGTGCGTCAGGTTGCCTACACCGAAGGTTCCGCTCGCGGCGACACTTCCGGCAAGGTGATGAAGCCTGCCAAACTGAAGAACGGTACCGAGCTGTCGGTTGCTGACTTCATCAATATCGACGATATGATCGAGATTGATACCCGCGAAGGCGGTTCCTACAAAGGCCGTGCCAAATAAGCACAGCTTGAGGAATGAAAAAGCCCGACCATTGAGTCGGGCTTTTTTGTGTCTGCGATTTTGGGTTCAACCAGAAACACTGTGGGAGCGAGCTTGCTCGCGAAGGCGTCTTCATATTCGATATTTATGTCGACTGACAGTCCGCTTTCGCGAGCAAGCCCGCTCCCACAGTTTTATTTCAGGTGTTCCTTGAGCTCTTGCGAGGCCTGCAGCATCGCCGAACGCACCGCCGGGACCTGGCTCACCACGTTGAGCAAACCGTAGTCGTGGATCATGCCGTTGTAGCGCACCGACGTCACCGGCACACCGGCCTCGTCCAGTTTGCGGGCGTAGGCTTCGCCTTCGTCGCGCAACACATCGGCACCGGCGGTCTGTACCAGCGCTGGCGGCAACCCTTTCAACTGGGCGGTGGTTGCGCGCAGTGGTGAGGCGTAGATCTCGTTACGCTGGTTGGCGTCGGTGGTGTAGTTGTCCCAGAACCACTTCATCGCATTTTTGCTGAGGAAGTGCCCTTCGGCAAACTGGTTGTAGGACGCGGTTTCGAAGTTGGCATCCGTCACCGGCCACAACAGCACCTGGAACTTGATCGCCGGGGTGCCCTTGTCCTTGGCCATAAGCGCAACCACGGCCGCCATGTTGCCGCCGACACTGTTGCCGGCTACCGCCAGGCGCTTGCCATCGACATTGATCTCTTTACCGTGCTCGGCCACCCATTTTGTCGCGGCGTAAGCCTGGTTGATCGCCACCGGGTAATGCGCTTCCGGCGACGGCGTGTAGTTCACGAACACGGCCGCTGCACCCGAACCCGTTACCAGGTCACGCACCAGCCGCTCGTGGGTCGGGAAATCTCCCAGTACCCAGCCACCACCGTGGAAGAACATGAACACGGGCAGCTCACCCTTGACCCCGGCCGGCCGGACGATGGTCAGGTTCAGCGGTTGGCCGTCGACTTGAATGGTCTTCTGGCTGACATCGGCTTTTGGCAGCGTCAGCTTCACCCCGGCCTGCGCGCCCGTCAGCACGGCACGGGCGTCTTTCGGGCTGAGCTGTTCAAGCGGCTTGCCGGTGCCGGCATTCAGCACATCGAGGAATGCCTGGGTGTTGTGTTCAACGTCGCCGGCAAATGCACTGTGGATGGACAGGGCGAGAAGGGTACCGGTCAAGACTTTGCTGAAAGTGTTCATGTTCGTTTCCTGTTCGGGCCTGGTAGGTCAGCGGTTAGACGGTCACGTGCAGGCGCACATCGACGTTGCCACGGGTGGCGTTGGAGTACGGGCAGACCTGGTGGGCCGCGTCGACCAGTGCTTGTGCATCGGCCTGCTCAAGCCCCGGCAGGCTGATGTGCAGGTCGATGTCCAGGCCGAAACCGCCAGGGATCTGGCCGATGCCGACGTGGGCGGTGATCGAGGCGTCGTTGGGGATGCTGCGCTTGGTCTGGCTGGCGACGAATTTCAGGGCGCCGATGAAGCAGGCGGAGTAGCCGGCGGCAAACAGTTGCTCAGGGTTGGTGGCTGCGCCGCCGGCACCGCCGAGTTCTTTCGGCGTGGCGAGTTTGACGTCGAGGATGTTGTCGCTGGACACCGCACGACCGTCACGGCCACCGGTGGAAGTTGCGATTGCGGTGTAGAGAGTTTGCATGGTGAAAGCCTCGTTCAGGGGATGTGTATTTGCGCTAAATGTTTGCGCGCTAAGTAAGTGCGAAGTGAATGTATCGCGCTAATGTTTAGTGCGCAAGATAAATTTTGAAAAAAGTTTGGAAAAGGGGAGCGGACGGAGGCTTGTATGTGGCTGGAAGTGTCGAGATAGAGCTATTGAGGCGGGATTTTCAGCAGAGTTTTTTCGAGGGCGAGCCGAATCTTTCAGGACACCCTGAGGCAAATGTGGGAGCGGGCTTGCTCGCGAATGCGGTGTGTCAGGCAATATCACTATCGACTGACACTCCCTCTTCGCGAGCAAGCCCGCTCCCACAAGGATGGTGGTGGGTTGGAGGTTACAGGCTGTCTTGCAGGTGGCGACGCAGCTCTTGCAGCTCCGCTTGCAGGTTTTGCAGGCGCTCCACTGTCATCCCGCTGGCACCGAGGATGCATTGGGGAATATCACGCGCCTTGTCGCGCAATGCCCGGCCCTGTTCGGTGAGTTCGACGATCACCACCCGCTCGTCCTCGCGGCTGCGGGTGCGGCTGAGCAGGCCTTCGGCCTCCAGGCGCTTGAGCAGCGGGGTGAGCGAGCCAGGATCGGTCAGCAACCGCGTGCTGATTTCACCTACGGTCAAACCGTCCCGCTCCCACAACACCATCATCGCCAGGTATTGCGGGTAGGTCAGCCCCAACGCTTGCAGCAAGGGTTTGTAGACTTTGGTCATCATCAGCGAAGTAGAGTGCAGGGCAAAGCAGGCCTGATTGTCCAGCAGCAGGTTGTCGCAGTTATCCAGGGTGTTGCGCTCGGTGTTCATGTCGAAGCCTTGATTTGTGATCTTAGAAATCTAGCGGGCGAATCTTTAATGCGCCAGATAATTTTGATCAGTGCCGTTGCAAATGGGTTTGAAGCACCAGATCCCAGGGTGGAACCGGACTGAAGCGGGTTTTCAGGTACTCCAGCAACAGGCGACTGCGGGAGTTGGGTTGCTGTTCCAGGCGCAAGGCATAGATGCCGGCGCTTTCCGGTTTCGGCAGGCCGCTTTCGCAGAACAGCGGCAGCAACTCACCGCGCAACAGGTACTCGCTGGCCAGCCAGGTCGGCAGGTGTGCGATACCCAGTCCGGCCAATGCGCCGCACACCAGCGCCTCGGCATTGTTGGCGCTCATGCGGACCCGCGCTGGCCGGTGCAACTGCATTTGTCCGTCCCGCTCGAAGCGCCAGGCGAAGGGCGGGGCCAGGCCATCCCAGTCGAGTCCGTCGTGTTCAATCAGCTGTGACGGATCGGTCGGCACGCCGCGGCGCTGTAAATAATCAGGGCTGGCGCAGGCGATGCGCACCATGCTTGCCAGTGGCGTAGCCACCAGCCGGGTGTCGGCCAATTGTCCCGGCACGCAGCACCAGATCGACTTTGCCAAGGTTTTGGCCCTGCATGTCGACGAAGCTGTCGATCAAGTGCAGTTGCACGTCGAGTCCGGGGTAGAGCATCAGGAAATCGGCAATCACCGGTGCCAGATGCCGGCGACCAAAGGCTGCTGGTGCATCGATACGAATCAAACCTTCCGGCGCGCTGCTCAGGGACACTGCCTCGGCCCGGGCCAGGCGCAACTCGGCGACGATTCGCCGGGCGCGCTCGGCAAAGGCCAATCCCGCCGGGGTAGCGCGTACCGCATGGGTGCTGCGGATGAACAACTGGCTGCCGACCGCGCTTTCCAGGCTGTCGATCCGCCGTGCCACGGCCGAAGGGGTCAGCGGATGACGGCGCGAGGCGGCGGAAAAACTGCCGGTTTCCAGCACGTCGAGGAACAAAGCCAGTTGGTCGGTCAGTTGATTAGGGTTCATGGCAGGTTTGCGCTTGTGCGAATTTGGCACAGCCATTGTGCGTCGCTGTGCGTTTCCGCGCCAGAAGCAACTGCGTAGGATCAAAGGCCTGACGGCAACGGGGAAAATGCTGTGATTGAGTTCTTGATGTATCTGGTGTTCGGCGCTGCGTTGGGCACGCTCGGCGGGTTGTTTGGTATCGGCGGCGGCCTGATCGCCATTCCGCTGCTGGGCGTGCTGTTCGGGCTCGACCAGCAGATTGCCCAAGGTACGGCGCTGGTAATGGTGGTGCCGAACGTGATGCTGGCGCTGTGGCGCTATCATCAGCGCAACCGGATCGAGCTGCACCACGCACTACCGCTGGCCATCATGGGGTTCTGTTTCGCCTGGCTCGGGTCGATCTGGGCGGTGGGCATTGATGCGCAAACCATGCGCATAGGTTTTGTCGCGTTTCTAATCGCACTGTCGGCGTACAACTTGCTTCGCATGTTCGCCGCCAGCGCTCCGCCGGCTTCGCAGATGAACTACTCATGGCCGTGGCTGGGCCTGCTTGGCGCTGCATCCGGCACGATGGGCGGGTTGTTCGGCGTGGGGGGCGCGGTGGTGGCGACACCGGTGCTGACCAGTCTGTTCGGCACCAGCCAAGTGGTTGCGCAGGGTTTGTCGTTAGCGCTGGCCTTGCCGAGTACGGGGGTGACGCTGGTGACTTACGCCGTGCACCATCAGGTCAGCTGGGTGATCGGCTTACCCTTGGCGGCCGGGGGGTTGATGAGCATCAGTTGGGGCGTGAAGGTTGCCCACGCTTTGCCGGAGCGGCTGCTGCGCGGGCTGTTTTGCGGGTTCCTGGTGTTCTGTGCAGTGACGCTCGCCTTCAAAGTTTGAAGCCTTCAATGATGTGTTCGGCCAGGCACTCGGTGATCGGTGACGGGTTATGCAGATTGCGCACGAGCATGATGCTGGCCTCGGGCAGCAGCGGCAGATCCTCGGCCTCACCGAGGATGCGCATGTCCGCGGTGATCAGGCTTTCAAGCTGCGCCGTAACGGCCAGGCCGGCGCTGACCACTGCCATGATCGCTGACAGGCTGTCGCTGTTGTACGCCACCCGGTAATCGCGCCCCTGGGCATCCAGGGCATTGCAGGCCCACAGGCGGCAGAAGCAATCACTGTTGAACATCGCCAGCGGCAGCGGCGTCTGCTCGTGGGCGCTGTAGCATTGCGCCTCGGCCCAGACGAAACGCTCCTTGCGCAACAATTGGCCGATTTCGCTGCCCGGTTCGCGAGTCACGATGGACAGGTCCAGATCCTGGCGCATCAGCAATTGTTTTGATGATTCGCAGTGCACTTCGATCTGGATCAGCGGATAGGACTGGGCAAACCGGCGCAGAATCCCCGGGAGGAATCGCATCACATAATCGTCCGGCGTGCCGATGCGCACCGTGCCGACCATGTCGGGCTCACGCAGCGTATTGAAGACCTCGCTGTGCAGCTTGAGGATCCGCCGCGCATAGCCGAGCAACACCTGGCCTTCGGCCGTCAGCCGCACTTGCCGCCCGTCGCGCTGGAACAATTGGCGTTGCAGCACATCTTCTTCCAGTCGCTTCATCTGCATGCTGACAGCTGACTGGGTGCGATTGACCATTTCACCGGCGCGGGTAAAGCCGCCCTGGTCGGCGATGGCGACGAAGGTGCGCAATACTTCGGTATCGATACTCGGGTAGGCCGACATCCATCAATCTCCGAGATATGTGACATCAGAAACATTCGTTGGATTGATCTTAGACCCGGCGCGAGACTGGAGCCATCCAAACGGAGGGCAACAAGATGAAAGGTCAACATGAGTTCCACGGTGCAGAAAAACACTCGATTCACGTGATATCCGATCTGCTGCACAAGGTCAGCCGCTGGTACGAACTGCATCGCGAGCGCGAACTGCTGGCGAGCTTGAGCGACGAAGCACTCAAGGACATCGGCATGAGCCGTGCGGATGTGGAGAACGAGTCGATCAAACCGTTCTGGAACGACCCGATGCATAAATGATGAATGCCACGCTACACAAACCCCTTACCGGTGAGGTAGGTTGCGCGCAGACAAGGAGGCATCCATGCCCGCAACATTGTCCTTTACCCTCAAACAGGCTCGGCGTCTGGCGCTGGCCGCCCAAGGGTTCAATGGGCGGTCGCCGCCAGCGGCGATCAAGGCTGTTGCGCTCAATCGCCTGATCGAACGGCTGGGCATTTTGCAGATCGATTCGGTCAATGCACTGGTGCGTTCGCACTACCTTCCGCTGTTTTCCCGCCTCGGCAATTACTCCTCCGATTTGCTCGACCAGGCTGCCTGGAGTCAGGGCCGGCGCCGTACGTTGTTCGAGTATTGGGGTCATGAAGCCTCGTTATTGCCACTTTCCATGTATCCATTGATGCGTTGGCGCATGCAGCGTGCGAGCCGCGGCGAAGACATTTATCAGCAATTGGCGCGCTTTGGACGGGAACAACAGGACACCATTCGCCGGGTACTGGCGTCGGTCGAGGAGCACGGCGCGCTTGGCGCCGGGAGCCTGTCGACCCGTCAGGAACGGGCCGGCCCCTGGTGGGACTGGAGCGCGGAAAAGCACGCGCTGGAGTGGTTGTTCGCCACCGGGGAAGTGACAGTGGCCGGCCGGCGGGGATTCGAACGGCTCTATGACCTGCCGGAACGGGTGATCCCTGCTGCGATTCTGCAACAACCCCTGCTCAGTGAGGCCGAGGCCCAGCGCGGCCTGTTGCTGCATGTCGCGACAGCCTTGGGCGTGGGCACTGAGAAAGACTTGCGGGATTATTTTCGCCTGAACCCGGCGGACAGTCGTTTGCGATTGGCGGAGTTGCTCGAGGCAGGTGAGTTGAGTGCCTGTGAAGTACAGGGGTGGCGGCAGCCGGCTTACTGCCTGCCCGAGCCCAAGGTACCGCGCAAAGTTGTATCCAGTGCATTGCTCTCACCGTTCGATTCGCTGATCTGGGAGCGCAGCCGCACCGAGCGCCTGTTCGACTTTCGCTACCGCCTGGAGATCTACACGCCGCAGGACAAGCGGGTCTACGGCTATTACGTCCTGCCGTTTTTGCACAACGAACGGATTGCCGCGCGGGTCGACCTGCGCGCCGAACGGGCGACGGGGCGGCTGGCGGTGCATGCGGTGCATGAGGAAGAGCCGGGGCTGGATGACGAGGGAATGCTGGCGTTGGCGGTCAAGCTGCGACAGATGGCGGCTTGGCTGGGGTTGGTGCAGGTTCAGTTGAATTGCCCGCGGGCGAGTGCAGACAGGTTGCGGGTGGCATTCACACAAATTGGCGGTGACTGAGCCGGCCTCTTCGCGGGCAAGCCCGCTCCCACATTGGTTCTGTGTCGTTCACAAATCAAGTGTGGGAGCGGGCTTGCTCGCGAAGGCGTCCTGTCAGGCAGCCAACAACTAGCGCCGAACCTGCTTCAGTGTTTCCGCAATCAAGAACGCCAGTTCCAGTGACTGATCGGCATTCATCCGCGGATCGCAATGGGTGTGGTAGCGATCCGACAAGCCGTCCTCGGTAATCGGCCGCGCACCACCAATGCACTCGGTAACGTTCTGCCCGGTCATTTCGATGTGGATACCACCGGCATAACTGCCTTCGGCCTGGTGCACCTGGAAGAACTGCTTCACCTCGCCAAGGATCTGTGCAAAGTCGCGGGTCTTGTAGCCGCTGCTCGCCTTGATAGTGTTGCCGTGCATCGGGTCGGAACTCCACAGCACTTGCTTGCCTTCACGCTGGACGGCACGGATCAGTTGCGGCAAATGATCGCCGACCTTGTTCGCGCCCATCCGCGCGATCAGGTTCAGGCGGCCCGGGTCGTTGTCCGGGTTGAGCACGTCGATCAGGCGAATCAGGTCGTCGGGGTTCATGCTCGGACCGACCTTGACCCCGATCGGGTTGTTCACCCCGCGCAGGAATTCGACGTGGGCGCCATCGAGCTGGCGGGTGCGGTCGCCGATCCACAGCATGTGCGCTGAGCAATCGTAGTAATCGTTGGTCAGGCTGTCGCGACGCACGAAGGCTTCTTCGTAGTTCAGCAGCAGCGCTTCGTGGGCGGTGAAGAAACTGGTTTCGCGCAACTGCGGCGAACTGTCCATGCCACAGGCGCGCATGAACGCCAGGGTTTCATCGATGCGATCGGCCAGGTGGCTGTATTTTTCTGCCAGTGCCGAGTTGGCGATGAAGTCCAGGTTCCACTTGTGCACCTGATGCAGATCGGCAAATCCGCCCTGGGCGAACGCGCGCAACAGGTTCAGGGTGGCGGTGGACTGGTGATAGGACTGCAACAGGCGCTCGGGGTCCGGCACGCGGCTTTTTTCGTCGAATCCGATGCCGTTGACGATGTCGCCACGGTAGGCGGGCAAGGTCACGCCATCGATGGTTTCGTCGTTGGCCGAACGCGGCTTGGCGAACTGCCCGGCCATGCGCCCGACCTTGACCACCGGGCAGCCGGCGGCAAAAGTCATCACGATCGCCATCTGTAGCAACACCTTGAAGGTGTCGCGGATTTTCGCCGCGGAGAATTCGGCGAAGCTTTCGGCGCAGTCGCCACCCTGCAACAAAAACGCGCGGCCCTGGGTCACCTCGGCAAACTGGCGGCGCAACTCCCGGGCTTCACCGGCAAACACCAGAGGTGGATAGCTGGCCAGGGTCTGCTCGACCTGCTGCAAATGTGCGGCATCAGGGTATTGGGGTTGTTGCTGGATCGGCAGGGCGCGCCAGCTGTCAGGGCTCCAGGGTTGGCTCATCACGGTCTCTAGTGTTTTCGCTCGGACGTCCATGTTATCAGCAAATTAGTGCGTGACCTGTTCCCGTCGCTTCGCCGACAATCTCGTCTTTGCCGCTCTCTACACGCGGTGTTATTGCGTTGCCGGCCCCGGTGACGATCAGGAGATGAAATGACTGAGGAGCGCGTCGAGCATCTGCTCGCCGAGGTACAGGACGAGTTCGGCGTGATTCGTGTGCTGGAAGTGGCCGATTACCGTTTTCTCGAGTTCGGTGACGCCATCGAGCAAAGCTGCGTGTTCACCGCCGATCCGAGCTGGCTCGAGTACGACTACACCCGGGCGATGCTGATCGGTGCGTTGTGCCACGAGCAACCGGAAAGTGCGCTGTTTCTCGGCCTCGGCGCCGGTACGCTGACTCAGGCTTGCCTCAAGTTCCTGCCGCTGGAAGATGTCGAAGCCATCGAACTGCGCCCGGACGTACCGCGCCTGGCCATCGAGTACCTGGGGCTGGATGACGACCCGCGCCTGTACATCCGCGTTGGCGATGCGCTGGAACTGCTCGACACCGCCGAGTCGGCGGACCTGATTTTCGTCGACCTTTACACCGACGTCGGTCCGGGTGTCGGTCATCTGGCCTGGAGCTTTCTGGAAAACTGCCAGAAGCGATTGAATCCGGGTGGTTGGCTGGTGATCAATCAGTGGGCTACCGACGATGGAAAACCCCTGGGCGCGGCATTGTTGCGCGGTTTGTATCACCGACATTATTGGGAGCTGCCGGTGAAGGAGGGCAACGTGATTCTGATCGTGCCGTCGGAGCTGGATCAGGAACTGGACATGGACGGCTTGATCGCCCGTGCCGAAGCGCTGGCGCCGCGCCTGGGGTATTCGTTGCAGTCGTTGATCAAGTGCATTCGCCCAGCGACATGATTGCGCTGACTATCCGGGCCTCTTCGCGGGCAAGCCCGCTCCCACATTTGAACGCGATCCCCTGTGGGAGCGAGCTTGCTCGCGATAGCTTTCTACCTGGCAATACAAGGCTAAAGCCCTTTGAAGACCCCCGGCCGCCGCTCAACCATCGATCGCACGCCTTCCTTGACGTCCTCGCTAGCCATCAACTTCTTGACGAGCAGAGGCAACGCCTGTGCCGCTGCGGTTTCCCCTTCATACCGGGCCTGTCGCGCAGACATCAGCGTCGCCTGGACCCCAAGCGGTGCCTGGCGGGCGATTCGCTCGGCCAGTTCAATTGCCCGGGGCAGCAAATCCTCGCTGGCCATGACTTCCTGCACCAATCCCAGGTGCAAGGCGTCATGGGCGTCGAATTCATCACCGGTCAGCAACCAGCGCATGGCGTTACCCCAGCCTGAGACTTGATGCAGACGCAGGGTGGCACCGCCGAACGGGAAAAGCCCGCGTTGCACTTCCATCTGTGCGAACCGGGTGTTGCTGGCACACAGGTTGATGTCGGCGGCCAGCATCAGTTCGATGCCGATGGTCAGGCAATACCCTTGGGCGGCGACGATCACCGGTTTGCTGACCCTGGGACCTGCGAACACTCCCCACGGATCGCAGCCGCCGGGCGGAACCTGCCAGCCATCTGTCATTGTGGCGCTGGCATTGACCAGATCGAGCCCGGCGGTAAAGTGTTCGCCATGACCGAATACCACCGCCACCCGGGCTTCACTGTCGGCTTCGAACTCGCCATAGGCCAGGCTCAATGCGTTGAGCAGGTCGAGATCGAAGGCGTTGCGCTTGGTCACCCGATCCAGACCGATCAGGAACACATGACCATGCCGTTCGCGGCTGACTCGACTGGAGCAGGGCTGATTCATGGAGCGATCCTCGGGGGTAGGAAAGGCGTGCCAGACAGGCGGTCAGCACGGCAAAGGGTGAACCGTTTTAGCGCCGTCACCCGCAAGGCCGGGCCTTTGAAAAATAGACGGCTGATCGATTATTCGCAAAGCCTGTGACACAACCGCGTATCCAGTGGATTTTCGATAAAAAAAACTCCCTTTTTGGGCGAATTCCGGTATAGTGCGCGCCGGCCTTTAACCGGGCCGCGTTTAGGTAGCGCAATTCCCCGAAGCCAGCTTCGGCTGCACGTCCGCCCAGCGGACTCTTCCTTGACGATTCTTTTCATTCATTCGTTTTCGCAAATCCCCGCCGACAAAGCTGCCAGGGCGACTCTTGAGTCTCAACACGGCATGTGCAGCTTTGGAGCATGGGTCTTTGCGGATGCACTTAGAGGCAGACCCATGACCCAGGAAATCGGCGGCTTCGCCGCTCTTGAACTTCATCCAAATATTGTCGCTGCAGTAGTCGCTACCGGCTATGAAGAGCCTTCGGCCATTCAGCAGCAGTCGATCCCGATCATTCTCGCCGGTCACGATATGATTGGTCAGGCGCAAACCGGTACCGGTAAAACCGCTGCCTTTGCTCTGCCAATTCTGCACCGCATTGATCCGTCCAAGCGCGAGCCGCAAGCTCTGATCCTGGCCCCAACTCGTGAGTTGGCGCTACAAGTTGCAACCGCTTTCGAAACCTACGCCAAGCAAATGCCGGGCGTGACTGTTGTGGCTGTCTACGGCGGCGCGCCGATGGGCCCACAACTGAAAGCAATCCGTAATGGCGCACAAATCGTTGTCGCCACTCCGGGCCGTCTGTGCGACCACCTGCGTCGCGACGAAAAAGTACTGGCGACCGTGAACCACCTGGTTCTCGACGAAGCCGACGAAATGCTCAAACTGGGCTTCATGGACGACCTGGAAGTCATCTTCAAGGCCATGCCGGAAACCCGTCAGACCGTACTGTTCTCGGCAACCCTGCCTCAATCGATCCGTGCCATCGCCGAGCGCCACCTGCGCGATCCGAAGCACGTGAAGATTCAGAGCAAGACCCAGACCGTTACCGCGATCGAGCAGGCTCACCTGCTGGTTCACGCTGACCAGAAGACTTCTGCCGTTCTCAGCTTGCTGGAAGTGGAAGATTTCGACGCCCTGATCATGTTCGTGCGCACCAAGCAAGCGACCCTGGATCTGGCCAGTGCCCTGGAAGCCAAAGGCTACAAAGCCGCTGCGCTGAACGGTGACATCGCCCAGAACCAGCGCGAGCGCGTGATCGACTCCCTCAAGGATGGCCGTCTGGACATCGTTGTGGCGACCGACGTTGCCGCTCGTGGCCTGGACGTTCCGCGCATCACTCACGTGTTCAACGTTGACATGCCGTACGATCCGGAGTCCTACGTTCACCGTATCGGCCGTACCGGCCGTGCCGGTCGCGAAGGTCGTGCACTGCTGCTGGTGACTCCGCGCGAGCGCCGCATGCTGCAAGTGATCGAGCGTGTAACCGGTCAAAAGGTTGCTGAAGTTCGCCTGCCGGACGCTCAAGCCGTTCTGGATGCGCGCATCAAGAAACTGACCAACAGCCTGTCGCCGCTGGTGGCCGAGGCCGAATCGACTCACGGTGATCTGCTCGATCGCCTGACCGCCGACATCGGTTGCAGCCCGCGTGCCTTGGCCGCAGCCCTGCTGCGCAAGGCAACCAACGGTCAAGCGCTGAACCTGGCCGCGATCGAGAAAGAGCGTCCACTGGTGCCGAACAATGCACCGCGTGGCGATCGTCCAGAGCGTTCCGGTGATCGTCCAGAGCGTGGTGATCGCGAGCGTCGTGCTCCGATTCCACTGGCCGAAGGTCGTGCCCGTTGCCGTACCGCGCTGGGTGCGCGTGACGGTATCGCCGCCAAGAACCTGCTGGGCGCCATCCTCAACGAGGGTGGTCTGGCGCGTGAAGCCATCGGTCGCATCCAGGTGCGTGACAGCTTCAGCCTCGTCGAGCTGCCGGAAGATGGTCTTGAGAAGTTGCTGACCAAGCTGAAGGACACTCGCGTTGCCGGTAAGCAGTTGAAGCTGCGTCGCTACCGCGAAGATTGATCCGCTTTCGGGCTGATTGATCGAAGATGAAAAATCCCCGACTGGTTCGGGGATTTTTTTTGCCTGTCGTCAAGACTTGGCTGGTGAGCGGCGGTGGCCCATTCGCGAGCAAGCCCGCTCCCACACTTGATTTGTGAACGACACAGAACCAATGTGGGAGCGGGCTTGCTCGCGAAGGTCGCGACGCGGTCTGTCTGTCAGCCGAAGCGGTAAATATCCATGCCCAGCGCACCCATGGTGAACCCTTGGTGAGTAACGCTGAACTGCCCCCCGGCAGCGCGGGCAAAGTACAACGGCAACAAGTGCTCATCACTCGGATGATTGCGTACAGCGTTTGGCGCCTGTGCGCGATAGTCGTGCAGCGCGGCTTCGTCGTTCGCTGCGAGTTTCTCGATCATCCAGTCGCGGAACGCCTGGGCCCAAGGCTCAACGCTCTCGGGGCCGGCATGCCAGTCCAGTTCCCGCAGGTTGTGAGTGATGCTGCCGGAGCCGATCAGCAGCACGCCGTGCTCGCGCAGGCTGGCCAGCGCGTGGCCAACGCGGGTCTGCAGAGCGGGGCCGCCACGGGTGGGCAGTGAAACCTGAACAATCGGGATGTCTGCTTGCGGGTACATCAGCGATAAAGGCACCCAGACGCCATGGTCGAAAGGCCGATTGCTGTCGATACGCGCAAGCAAGCCAGCGGTTTTCAATAACTCGGCAACCTCTGCGGCGAGTCGTGGATCGCCGGGTGCCGGGTACTCGACCTCGAAAAGGGCCTTGGGGAAGCCGCCGAAGTCATGCCAGGTTTCCGGTTGTGGGTTGCCGCTGACCAACAGCTCATTGCTTTCCCAGTGCGCAGAAACAATCACGATGGCCTTGGGTCTGGGTATCTCGGCAGCCAGGCGGGCGAGTGCCGGCCCGCTGGCGCCGGGCTCCAGGGCGAGCATCGGGGAGCCATGGGATATGTACAGGCTGGGGAACATGAATGAGCTCCTGAGAGTTAAGATGCAACATCTTCAGTCAGATCATTAATCTAAATCTAATATAAGTTTTAGGGTGTTTTGATCGAATTTTCGGGGTTAATTATGCAGCCTGAGTTTTGGCACAAGAAATGGGCGGCGAATCAGATCGGCTTTCACCTGCCGCAGGTGAACCCTCATCTGAAGCGGTTCTGGCCAGGGTTAAGCCTTGAAGAAGGGGCACGCGTGTTGGTGCCGTTATGTGGAAAAAGCCTGGATTTGCTTTGGCTCGCCCATCAAGGCCATGAGGTCTTGGGAATCGAACTCTCGGAAAAAGCCGTCGAGGAGTTTTTCAGCGAGCATGGCTTTGATCCGGCCGTCAGCGAGCAGGGGCCGTTCAAGGTTTATCGGGCAGGTTCCATCGAGCTTTGGTGTGGCAACTTCTTTGAGCTCACGGCCGGCGACGTTGCTGATTGCTCTGCGCTCTATGACCGCGCCGCGCTGATTGCATTGCCGCCGAAGATGCGTGAGCAATATGCCGCGCACCTGAATCGCATATTGCCGAAAGAGTGTCGCGGATTATTGATCACGCTGGACTATGACCAGGCACAAATGGACGGACCGCCGTTTGCCGTACTCGATGATGAGGTGCAGCGATTGTTGGGCGGGTCGTGGTCGTTGAAGGTGCTGGAAGATCAGGATGTTCTGAGTGAGAGCGGGAAGTTCCTGGACGCGGGGGTGACGCGACTTGAGGAGCGGGTGTATCGGGTTTCCAGTCGGTAGGAACGGTTAGCTGCACTGGCCCCTTCGCGAGCAAGCCCGCTCCCACATTTGACCGCGATCCCCTGTGGGAGCGGGCTTGCCCGCGAAGAGGCCCTGAAACACACCGAAGTATTCAAGCAGACAAAAAAAGGCCCGCATTGCTGCGGGCCTTTTCATTTGCGGTGGAACCTCTTAGCCGCGGCGACGAGCCAGGGCGTCGATGCGCTCTTCCAGCGGCGGGTGGCTCATGAACATGCGGGCAAACCCTTGCTTGATGCCACCGTTGATGCCGAAGGCGTTCAGGGTGTCGGGCATGTGCACCGGCAGCCCCTGTTCCGCCCGCAGGCGTTGCAGGGCGCCAATCATCGCGGCGGTGCCGGCCAGGTTTGCACCTGCTTCATCGGCGCGGAATTCCCGCTTGCGCGAGAACCACATGACGATGGCGCTGGCCAGGATACCCAGAACCAGTTCGGCGAAGATGGTCGCCACGTAGTAGGCAATACCCTGGCCTTCTTCGTTCTTGAAGATCACTTTGTCGACGAAATTGCCGATGATCCGTGCGAAGAACATCACGAAGGTGTTCACCACGCCCTGGATCAATGCCAGGGTAACCATGTCGCCGTTGGCTACGTGGCCGATTTCGTGGGCCAGAACGGCTTTCACTTCATCCGGCGAGAAGCGCTCGAGCAAACCCTGGCTGACCGCGACCAGCGCGTCGTTCTTGTTCCAGCCGGTGGCGAAGGCATTCGCCTCGTAGGCCGGGAAGATACCGACTTCGGGCATCTTGATCCCGGCTTCGCGGGACAGTTGCTCGACGGTTTGCAGCAGCCATTGCTCGTGACGGGTGCGTGGCTGGGTGATGATCTGGGTGCTGGTGCTCATCTTCGCCATCCACTTGGAGATGAACAGCGAGAACAGTGAACCGGCGAAACCAAAGACCGCACAGAAAATCAGCAGCTGATTGAGGTTGAGATCAACCCCGTTGGCCGCCATGAACCCGTTGAAGCCAAAAAGGCTCAGGGTGATGCTGGCAATCAGCACGACCGCCAGGTTAGTGGCCAAGAACAGCAGGATGCGCATCATGGTTGTAGAAATCTCCTCATGCTAAATATGTAGCGTACTGCGGGGTATATAAGGTGCTGCACCGGGGTATTCAACCGGGTGACTATTTCAAACTGTGTCCTACGGCAATAGTTTAGCTGCTTGCAGGGCATTTCCGACGCGGGTGCGGGAAGTGTTTGTCAGTCAAATACCGTCGAGTGCCCCAACCTTTGTTAGGCGCGAGCAGACAAGGTGTTATCCGGCAGGGAGCGAAGTGGCTGCCATCGGCGGAGCGCATACATGTGTTGCTGAATGAATCACCGTGCGACGTACGGGAGCGTCGCACGGTGACTGGCCGCTTACTGGCGGTAGGACTTGAGGAAGTTGCCGATGCGTCCGATGGCCATGTCCAGGTCATCGACACGGGGCAGGGTCACGACGCGGAAGTGGTCTGGCCATGGCCAGTTGAATGCGGTGCCTTGAACCACCAGCAGCTTCTCGGAGAGCAGCAGGTCGAGAACGAACTTTTCGTCGTTATGGATTGGGCAGACCTTGGGGTCGATCCGCGGGAATGCATACAGCGCCCCCATCGGCTTGACGCAGCTTACGCCCGGAATGTCGTTGAGCAACTCCCAGGTGCGGTTGCGTTGTTCGAGCAAACGGCCCGGCGGCAGCACCAGGTCATTGATGCTCTGATAGCCACCCAGGGCAGTCTGGATCGCGTGCTGGCTCGGCACGTTGGCGCACAGGCGCATGTTCGCCAGCATGTCGATGCCTTCGATGTAGCTCTGGGCGTGGTGTTTCGGGCCGGAAATGGCAACCCAGCCGGAACGGAAGCCGGCCACGCGATAGGACTTGGACAGACCGTTGAAGGTCAGGCACAGCAGGTCCGGCGCCAGGGAGGCGGTGCAGATGTGCACGGCATCGTCATAGAGGATCTTGTCGTAGATCTCGTCGGAGAACACCACCAGATTGTGCTGGCGGGCCAACTCCAGCATGCCCAGCAACACTTCCTTGGAGTACACCGCGCCGGTCGGGTTGTTCGGGTTGATGATCACCAGGGCCTTGGTGTTCGGGGTGATCTTGGCCTTGATGTCGGCCAGGTCTGGCCACCAATTGGCTTGCTCGTCGCACAGGTAATGCACCGGATTGCCGCCGGACAGGCTCACGGCTGCAGTCCACAATGGATAGTCAGGCGCAGGCACCAGCACTTCGTCGCCATTGTTGAGCAGGGCCTGCATCGACATCACGATCAGTTCGGAAACGCCGTTGCCCAGGTAGATGTCTTCAATGCCGACGCCCTCTACCTGCTTTTGCTGGTAATACTGCATCACGGCCTTGCGCGCACTGAACAGGCCCTTGGAGTCGCTATAGCCCTGGGCGGTCGGCAGGTTGCGGATCACGTCCTGGAGGATTTCATCCGGCGCTTCGAAACCAAAAGGCGCCGGGTTGCCGATGTTCAGCTTGAGGATGCGATGGCCTTCCTCTTCCAGGCGTTTGGCGTGCTTGAGCACCGGGCCGCGAATGTCGTAGCAGACGTTGGCGAGCTTGTTCGATTTGCTGACCTGCATGGCGATGTGTTCCCGAAAATGAACGATCCAGACGGCATTTGGACAACCGTGCTGGGAATCCTGCGTATTCACACAGGCCCGGCGCCTTGAGATGCAGCACCCATATTTCCGTTTGAATGCGCGTGGTCTGGCTGCCAGACTGGCGTTTGACGAGGCGCAATCATACGTGCCGCCCGATCCGTGGAAAAGGTACAGATCGGGCTTTTTCAGCCGCTGAGGTGTGATGATGGAAAAGTTGGAAAAAACCCTGGAAGAATGGAAGGCGATGCTCGATCCAGAGCAGTACAACGTGTGCCGCCTCAAAGGCACCGAACGTCCGTTTTCCGGCAAATACAACGCCACCAAAACCGACGGTGTCTACCACTGCATCTGCTGTAACGAACCGCTGTTCGACTCCACGACCAAATTCGATTCCGGCTGCGGCTGGCCGAGTTTCTACGCGCCGATCGGCGACAGCGCCATGACCGAAATCCGTGATGTCAGCCACGGCATGATCCGCACCGAAGTGGTCTGCGCCAAATGCGACGCGCACCTTGGCCACGTGTTCCCGGATGGCCCACCGCCGACCGGCCTGCGTTATTGCATCAACTCGGTGTGCCTGGACCTGGTGCCCCGCGAATAAGTCCCCGAAGCGATCCGATGATCGCTTTCCGGATATTTAAATTGCACGCAATTCAATTGCTCGCTACTTTGTTGTCTCTTCCATTCACTCGGAACCTCAAACATGAGCGACAACCTGCTGAGTATCCCTTGCACCACGATCAAGGGTGAGCAAAAGACCCTGGCGGATTTCGCCGGCAAAGCCGTGCTGGTGGTCAACACGGCCAGCAAATGCGGTTTCACTCCGCAGTACAAAGGCCTGGAAGAGCTGTGGCAGACCTACAAGGACCAGGGCCTGGTGGTGCTCGGTTTTCCCTGCAATCAGTTTGGCAAGCAAGAGCCGGGCAACGAAGGGGCGATCTCCGAATTCTGCGAGCTGAACTTCGGAGTCAGCTTTCCGCTGTTCAAAAAGATCGAGGTCAATGGTGCCGGCGCCCATCCGTTGTTCGTGCAATTGAAAAAGCGCGCACCGGGTGTGCTGGGTTCCCAGGGCATCAAGTGGAACTTCACCAAGTTCCTGATCGGCAAGGACGGGCAACTGGTCAAGCGTTTCGCCCCGGCGACCAAGCCGCAGGACCTGACCCGCGAGATCGAAGCCTTGCTCAAATGAACACCTTGTCCGTCGATTCCCTGAAGCTCGACAGCCAGCTGTGTTTCAAGCTGTACGCGGCTTCCCGGGCGGTGATTCGCGCCTACAAGCCTATGCTCGATCAATTGGGCCTGACTTACCCTCAGTACCTGGCGATGCTGGTGCTGTGGGAGTGGCAGGAAGCCGCCCCGGAGCAACCGACCGTCAAGGCATTGGGCGAGCGCCTGGCCCTGGATTCCGGCACGCTGACACCGTTGCTCAAGCGCCTCGAGCAACTGCAACTGGTGCAGCGTCAGCGTTCGGCGCGCGATGAGCGTGAAGTGCATCTGAGCCTGTCGCCAGCCGGCATGGCCTTGCGCGATCAGGTCGGGCCACTCAAGGCGCGTCTGTTGTGCGACAGCGGTGTCGATCTGAATCGTCTCAACGACTTGCGCGATGGCCTCGATCACCTGTTGGGGCAGATCAAGGCGCTGTCGTAGCGGGGACCCACAAGTCCAGCAAGGCGGCCAGTTCTTCTCGCCGGAAAGGTTTTGCCAGGTAGTCGCTCATGCCCGCGGCACGACAGCGTTCGCGCTCTTCCGACATGGCGTTGGCCGTCAGGGCGACGATGGGCAGTTGCGGCCAGCGTCCGCTGCGGCGGATTTGCCGGCTGGCCTCATAGCCGTCCATCACCGGCATGTTGCAGTCCATCAGCACCAGGTCGAATTCCCGTTGCTCAAGTTGATCCAGGGCCTCGCCACCATGAGCCGCGGTGGTGACCTCGCAGCCGAGTTTGCCGAGCATGCCCTTGGCCACCAGCTGGTTGACCGGATTATCTTCCACCAGCAGCACACGCCCGCGGCGTAGCGGGGATTGCGTGTCGAGCCGGACATCATTGATCGGGTGGGTTTCCGGTTGCAGGATCCGCTGCAACATCTGATACAGCGTATTGCGTGCCAAGGGGCGTGCCTGTTGTTGCAAGGGAGCGAGGGCGTTGGCCTCTTCGCTGGGCATGAAATTGCCATAAGCGGTGATCAACAGGATCGGCGCGCTGAGGGTGGGGCGCAAATTGAACAGGCATTCGGGACAATCGGTGATGAGCACGTCGGCTGCCAGCCCAAGCAGTGAGTCATTCATGGAGCGCCGTTCATAGTCCAGCCCCCATCCCGGCAACAGACTGTTGAGCAATTCGCCCAGCCCGCTGCTGGCGGCAGTGATGGCGATGACTTTGCCCTTGAGCAAAACAGCAGGCATTGCACGGGTATGGATGGGCAATGGCAAATCCGCGCAGAACTGGCTGCCAAAACCTGGCTCGGAGCTGATTGTCAGGCGCCCCTGCATGGCCTCGCAAAGGTTGTAGGTCAGGGCCAGGCCGAGCCCGGTGCCACCAAATTGGCGGGTAATACCGGCACCAGCCTGGGTGAAGGGCTGGAAGATTTTGACCTGAGCATCCTGAGGGATGCCGATGCCGGTGTCGCAGACTTCGATTCTGACGCCGTCCCCGAACGTCGACAGGCGCACGTCGACCCGTCCGAAACGGGTGAACTTGAGGGCGTTGGACAGCAGATTGCTGACGATCTGCCGCACCCGGGTCGGATCGCCGAGCACCAGTGCCGGGAAATGCGGATCGATCAGGCAGGTCAGTTCGACACTGGGGGCGGCGTTCTGCGACAACAGGTTGGCGGTGTCTTCGATCAGCGAGCCGAGGTCGAAGGGGATGCGCTCGAGTTCGAGTTGACCGGCATCGAACTTCGACAAGTCGAGAATATCGTTGAGCAATTCCACCAGCACTTTGCCCGAGTCATGGGCAATGGACAGCTGCTGCTGTTGCTCGGCATTCAGCGGCCCGTCGAGGGACAGCGCGATCATCCCGAGCAAACCATTGAGTGGCGTGCGAATTTCATGGCTCATGTTGGCCAGGAACACCGAGCGGGCTTCGGCCATGTTCAGGGCGGTACTGCGGGCGGCTTCCAGTTCCTCGTTGGATTGACTCAGCCGGGCATTGATCGCCTTGAGTTCGGCAGTGCGGGCCGAGACGATGTTTTCCAGTTGGCCGAGATACTCGGTCAGGCGGTTTTCCGCGTTGCGGCGCTGCTGGATTTCGGTGGCGGTGTTTTTGAATTGCTGGTTGGCAACCTTGACCAGCACGCCGATCTCATCGTTGGCGTGCCCGGTGGGACATTCCAGTGAGGTCGGCTCGGTACTGCTCGGGTCGCGACCGCTGAGTTCACGGATGACCCGCACCAGGGGGGTGGTCAGCATTACATAAAACAGCGCCAGCAGGATGCCGGACAGCAGCAGGCTGCGCGCAAAGCCATTGAGCAGGGTCACTTCGGCCCGGCGCAGGAACCGGTTGCCGAAGGCGTAAGTGTCGACGTTCAGCCGCAGCGTACCCAGGGATTCGCTGGGTAAATGATCCAGGTAAAGTCGGTCTTCGAACTGTCGGCTGGCACCGAACAGGAAGTCACTGAACATCCGGTAGCCGTTTTGCACCTCGGGTCGCTTGGAGTTCGCCAGCACGGTGCCGTTGTTGTCGGTCAGTTTCGCGCCGATGATCGCCGGCGAGCGCAGCAGGCCCTGGGTCAGTTCCTTGGCGAGTTCGGCGTCGATGTTGTAGGCGATTCGCGAGGCCGGGTTGTGGCTGATTTCCAGTAATGAAAGGATTTCACGATTGATGGAGGCGTCTTCACTGGCATAATCGATGCCTATTTGCAGCAGGCTGAGCAGCGTGCCCAGAATGAAACCGACCAGCACGGTAAGCCGGGCTTGCTTGAACGACAGCCGGTTGGTGAATTTGATATCCATGGGGGGGTGAACCACTTCCGTTTCCTTTCGCTGCTCTAGCATAGTCGATCATGCCAGCCTATTGATGTTCACGCGGGGCCTGTATCGCGGGGGCAGCCACTTGTCTGACGCTGTATTTCGTCGCTGTATCACCATCATTACTGTGAACGTGCCTGAGGAGAAGTCGTGGATTCCCGATTGAATGCTTTTCTTGAACGCGCCGATGCCGTTCTGGCCCGTATCGAGCCGTTGCTGCCGGCGCCCCGGCCAGCCATCGACTGGACGCATTGCCTGGCCGCGCGCTGGCAGCGTGAGTCGCGCGGCGGTTATCTGTTGCCGCTGGAGGTAAGCCTCGACATGCGGTTGTCGGACCTGATCGGCGTCGACCGGCAAGTCGAGCAGCTTGGGCGCAATACCCAACAGTTCCTCGACGGCATGCCCGCCAACCACGCCTTGCTCTGGGGCTCGCGCGGTACCGGCAAGTCATCGCTGGTGCGCGCCTTGTTGGCCGAACACGCTCAAGCCGGTTTGCGCCTGATCGAGATTGAGCGTGATCACTTGGCAGACCTGCCGCGAGTGGTCGAACAGATCGCCAAACTGCCCCAGCGTTTCGTGCTGTTTTGCGATGACCTCTCGTTCGAGTCGGGCGAGGGCGAATACCGGGTACTCAAAAGCGTCCTAGATGGCTCGCTGGAACAGGCGCCGGACAACGTCTTGCTGTATGCCACGTCCAACCGTCGCCACCTGGTGCCGGAAAAGGAAAGTGACAACGAAAACTGGAAACGGGTCGACGGCGAACTGCATCCCAGCGAAGCGGTGGAAGACAAGATCGCGCTGTCGGATCGCTTCGGTCTGTGGCTGTCATTCTATCCGTTTACCCAGGAACACTTCCTCAACGTCGTCGAGCACTGGATCGGCCAGTTGGCCGGCAAGGCCGGACTGGCGTGGCAGCGCAGCGAAGAGCTGGACATTCTGGCGGTGCGCTGGGCCACCGGCCGTGGCAATCGCAACGGACGTTGCGCCTATCAATTTGCCCGTTACTGGGTCGGGCTGAAGCTGTTGGAGCACAAGGCATGATCGATTTACAAAAGAGCGGCCAGGGCCTCGAGGGCTACGGCATGTTGCACGCGCAGCTTGAGTCCTTGTTGGCGGACGAGCGGGATTTCATTGCCAATGCCGCGCAGTTCTCGGCGTTTCTGTTCAATCAGCTCGATGACTTGAACTGGGCCGGTTTCTACCTCAACCGCAATGAAGAACTGGTGTTGGGCCCGTTTCAGGGGCAGATCGCTTGCGTGCGGATTCCGTTCGGTCGCGGCGTATGCGGGGCAGCGGCAGCCACCTTGCAGACCCAACGGGTCGAAGATGTTCACGCGTTTCCCGGCCACATTGCCTGCGACAGCGCCTCGAACAGCGAACTGGTGGTGCCGCTGGTCAAGGACGGCCGATTGATCGGCGTGCTCGATCTCGACAGTCCGAAGCTCGCGCGCTTCAGCGCACAGGACCAGGCTGGAATCGAACGACTGGCGGCGATTTTCCTGCGCCTGACCGACTGCTGATCAAGACGCCGGACCGGCCTTGGCCAGCAGGCTCAACAGATGACGAATGGGTTCATGGGTGGCGTGCAGGTCCAGCCGGACATCCTGCTCAATGCGGCTGAAGAGTTTTTCACTGCTCGACAGTATGATTTGTGTGGTTTGCCGATAGTTGAAAAGGCCCGGCACCACCCCGGTCAGCAACTACAAAAAGGTGAACATCACGCTGATATGGACATGCAGGGGAAACCGGCGTGGGGCCGTGCGCAGTGGGTCAGGCATGGCGGGTTTCTCCAGGGTGGTCAACACGCTGCTGAGGGGCCAAGCATCGTTAAGGTTCTGTCATTTTGCTTTCGTCGCAATGCTCAATCTGACGTAGTAACGCGTGCTCCAGCTCAAGCATGGCGCGCTCCATGGTTTTGCAGCATCCAGCCACTTTTTCGTGATCGGAATCCTCATGGCAGGCGGCTTCGAGCGCCTCACAGCGGTCGATCAAACGAGAGGCCTGCACTATCCGGGCCGCGCCTTTGATTTTGTGGGCAATGTCCTGCAACGCCTGCGTGTCCCCGGAGCTGGATAGCGAAAGCAGCGTTTGCAGGTCCTGGCGATTGCTGCTCACCAACTCGTTCAGCAATCGCTGGTTCAAGATCGGGTTACCTCCGGTCAGCAGTTTCAACCCCTGGAGGCTGAACGCCGGGGCTGCATGGGCCGGTTCAATGCCTTCCACCCATTGACTCAAGGCGCCGAGGCTGAGGGGCTTGAACAGGCAGTCGTCCATTCCGGCTTGTTTGCAGCGTTGTATTTCTTCCGGTTGTGCGTTGGCGGTAAACCCGAGAACGGTGCAGGGAGGGCGATGGTTTTGTCGTTCATGCCGGCGAATGGCGCGGGCCAGCTCGTAACCGTTCATGACCGGCATGTTGCAGTCGGCGATCACCAGATCAAACGGTTGGTTTTTCCACACCTCGAATCCCTCCTTGCCATCGGCCGCGACGGTGAATCGATGGCCAATAAACTCCAGTTGCTGGCAGGTGAGCAGACGATTGGCCGAGTGATCGTCAACCACCAGAACATTCAATGGAGTTGTGGCGATGACGACTTGCGTTTCGGCTACCTGGGCTGACTGTTGCAGCGGCAACGTTGCCAGTTGCAGTAAAACCTGCACTTGAGTGCCGACGCCCGGCTCACTGTGCAATTGCAGGCTGCCGCCCATCATTTCGCACAGGTTGCGGCTGATCACCAGCCCCAGCCCTGCGCCCCCCCTGGCCGATTGCATGGCGTTGTCGGCCTGGGCAAAGGGTTCGAACAGGCGCTGTTGATCCTGTTCGCTGATCCCGATACCACTGTCGTGAACCTGCACCCGCATTTGCACGCACTCAGGTTGCGTTGCCGGGTGCAGGTCGACAATGACCCGGACCTGGCCATGCTCGGTAAACTTGATGGCATTGCTGACCAGGTTGGAGAGCACTTGCTTGAAGCGCAAAGGGTCCAGCAGCACATCGACGGCCGGGTTGACCGACGAAAACTCCAGCACCAGCTCGAGTTCCTTCTGTCGAGCCAGACCATCGAAAATCCGTAGGACCGAGGCCACCAGTTCGCCCGGGTTGACACGCTCCGGGCTCAGGCTCAAGCGTCCCGATTCGATTCTGGCGATGTCGAGAATGTCGCCGATCAGTTCCAGCAATCCTTGCGCCGAGTTGTACGCGACATCGATGGCCTGACGCTCCGGGTGCTGATGATCAAGGCGCTTGAGTGTCAGTTCGAGCATGCCGATGATCGCGTTCATCGGCGTGCGGATCTCATGGCTCATCGTGGCCAGAAACGTGCTTTTGGCCCGGTTGGCTTTATCGGCGCGCTCTTTCGCGCAACGCAGGTCATCGAGCAGTTGCCGCCGTTCGCTGATGTCGATCCAGCCACCGATAATGCCTTGGACTTTTGCGCTGGAATCCCGATAGGGCAGAATCCAGTGATAGATCGTCAGCTTCCGGCCACCGATATGCAGCTCGCGATCGACAATCAGCGGTCTGCCCTCGGCCACCACGCGCTGATAGTCGGCCTGGTACTCCCGGGCTTCGAACACATTGCTCATCGATCCCTGCATGACGCTTTTGCCAATGACATCTTCACGCCTGGCGCAGAACGCCTGCAGGTAACTGTCGTTGCAACTTTGCAGTAGCCCCTGGCAATCACGTACGTAAATCGGATGCGGCGTGCCATTGACCAGCGATCGCATGAACTCGAATTGATCGTTCAACGCACGCTCGGCGGCCTTGCGCTGCTTGATCTGGCGTCGCATGTAATCGTTCCACGCAATGGAAATCAGCAGCAACACGCCTGCACCGATGACGATCTGGTAGAACAGTCTTTGATAGTTGCGCCAGGTGCTTTGCGAGGACGCCGAATAGCCGCGCCAGCGACTGTTGATGATGCCCAGTTCCTCCGGTGAGATGCTCAGTAACGCCTTGTCGAGGATGGCGTTCAACTCTTTGGCGTCCCGGGCTGTGGCAAGCGAGAACGCCGCCTGCTCGGTGCCGATGGTGGTGCTGATTTGCAATGTGTGCTCGAAGAGCCGCGACGAACTGAAGTAGTTGGCAATGATCAGTGAACTCACGGCGCCGTCGGCCCGACCTTCGGCAAGCATCTCTACGGCGCTGAAGGTGTCCTGGGTTTCGATCAACCTGATCCGGGGAAACTCTCTGCGCAGGTAATCCATGAGTGGGTTGCCTCGGGCAATTGCCAGGCGCCTGTCCTGCAACTGTTCAAGGTTGGCCGGGCTGTCGGCGGCTTTGCGGGTCAGCAGGACGGAAGAGTTCTCCAGAAAGGGGCGGGTAAAGTTCAGTTGGGTCTGACGTTGGGTGCTGGGGAGCAGTGCGGCGATCACATCAGCCTTGTTGTTCCTGATCTGTTCGATCATCTCGTCATCGCTTCGACTGCGCCGGATGTCAAAGCGCAAGCCGGTGCGCAGCCTGATCAGTTCAAGCAAGTCAGCGGTGACCCCGCGAAAGTTGCCATTGCTGTCGAAAAACGTCAGTGGCGCAAAGGCTTCGTTGACGACGACGCGCACCATCGGATGGTGTGCCAGCCAGCGTTCTTCCCGGTCAGTGAGTTGCAGTTTTTGATCGGTAAGCAGAATGTCGCTGCCGGCGCTCCAGCGTTTGGCGATGTTTTCTCGTTCACTGGAGGGGATGGCCCCGATCATCGAGTTGATGATGCCGAGCAGTTCGGGGTTGTTCCTGTTCACGGCAAAGCTGAAACCATGGGCTTCGTGTTTGCCGAAGTTGGCCATGCGGATGTTGTTCAAGTACCCCTTGTTGATCATGTAGTGAGTTGAAATGGTGTCACCGAGAAACACGTCCGCCTGGTCGAAGGCAACGGCGTTGATCGCATTCTGGTAGGACGGATAGGACGTGATGATCGCCTTCGGATACATCGCCCTGACTTCCGGCAGCGGCAAGTAGTGATACACCATGCTCAGGCGCAATCCGGCCAGGCCATCGGCAAGGGATCGGGTTTCCCCTTCGCGGGTCACCAATACGGGTTGGTCGACGGCATAGGGTGTGGACAGAGCAATACCGGCATTGCCAGCTTCGAAGCCATTGGCGGTGCCGAGCAGATCCACTTCGCCGTTTTGCAGCGCAGCGATCGCTGCCCCTCGGGAATCGAAACGCTGAACCGTGACGGGCAAACCGGTTGTTTTTTCCAGAAGGCCGGCGTAATCGGCAGTAAACCCTTCATAGTCCTGACCACTGGTCGTCAGGTCGAAAGGCGGATAGTCCGGGGCGGACGTACCAAGGGTCAGTCGATGTTTGCGTTGTATCCACTGTCGTTGGGATTCATCCAGTCGAACCTCCAGAGCCCCGGCCTTCGAGCGGCTGAGCAGCGTGTATTGTTCACTGCCCGGTGCCCCGAACAACGAGGTGCTCACGCATAGGCCTGCGGTCACTTGAATCAGATAGACCTTCAAACGGCTGGGCATCCAGGTTCTCACACTAGCGCGTTACGTTTTGCCATCTCGATAAGTTCAACCAGGGATTTGGCTTTGAGTTTCTGCATGAGGCGCTTTTTGTAGGTATTTCATATGATTACAATAGGCGCTCAAGCATCAGTCAGAGGGCGCCATGCCTACAGCATTCAGCTATGCACGTTTCTCCAGTGCCATTCAAAAGAAGGGCTCAAGCCTTGAGCGCCAGCAGACTATGGTTGGCAACTGGATTCTCCATCACCCTGACTACAATCCGAGTGAATTGACATTCCAAGATTTGGGTAAGAGCGGTTGGAAGGGAGAGCACATCAAGGAGGGCGGGGGCTTTGCTAAATTGCTGTCGGCTGTTGAAGCCGGTGTGATTAAGGCTGGGGATGCGGTGTTGGTTGAGGCAATCGACCGTACCGGGCGTCTTCCTGTGCTGGAAATGCTGAGTAAAATCGTCAGCCCTATCCTGCAAGCTGGTGTGTCAATCGTCACCTTGGATGACGGCGTGGTCTTCACTGAAGCGAGCTTGAACGAAGGCGGGCATATCTACATCCTCGTTGGCAAGATTCAAGCTGCACGGCAGTACAGCGATAACCTGAGTCGTCGTATCAAGGCATCCTATGATTCTCGCCGTAGGCTTGCAGCTGAGGGCAAGACTCCCAAGCGCAGTACACCTGTGTGGCTAACCTCGGAAGGCGTTGTGATTCCAGAGGTTGCGGCTCAAGTGAAACTAGCATTTGAACTGTACGCATCTGGGCTAGGGAAGGCTGTAATTGCCAAGCGTATGCGGGAAAGCGGTGTACAGGCGCTCGCCAAGTGTTCTGGCCCCGGTGTTGAAGGCTGGCTTCGCAATGAAGCGGTGATTGGTCGCTGGAACGGCGCACAGGTGTATAAGCCGATCATTGACCTATCGCTATACCACCGTGCCCAACTCGAAGGTGACAAACGCAAGACTGCCCCACGGGCAAAGACATCTACCCATTTTCTTGTAGGGCTCGTGAAGTGTGGATGCTGTGGACACAACTTCATCATGCGCACCATTAAGGGTGTGCAGGTTTCTATGCGTTGCCGTAAGCGGCAAGAGTTGACGGGATGCCAGAACGCTAAGGTGATTCCGAAGGAGATCATTGATACGGTTTACAAATACACATCCGTCACTGCTGCTTTGGAGGTTGTGAAGCGTGAACGTAGTGGCGTGAATGAAAGTGCAATCATTGCTGCTGAAGCCAGGCTGCTTGAAATCTCCAGACAGATGCAGGTGTTAACCTCTGTAATGCTCACTGTAAGTGACATTCCTGAAGTGGTGGCGCAGCTCCAGAAAACTCAAGAAGCACGGGAAACTACCGAGCGAGAATTGGCAGTGCTCAAGGCCACTGTAGTTCCGGCAGCTAATGGATGGATCGAGCAAGGTAAGGTGTGGGAGCTTGAGCGAAACGATCCTCAGCGCCTCTCTGCAATGCTCCGTAATGTTGGTTACACGATCACAATTCACCCTGATGGCCGACTTGTTCCATCCCACATTGAAGTGGTGTATCGCTACGCTGGGGTTGATCGACGGACTAACAAATACAAGCTGATGCAGGGTGACAAGCTGCTGCTGATTCTGAAAGGTTCTGATGAGGATTACCAATACGACGAGTCATTTGAAGAAATAGAGGGTAGCTCGACGTGGGATGAAGCAGATTATGAAAATCTTCGTTTGCAGTACGAACAACAAAAGGTAAGGGTGCACGATGAAAGCGGGATTGATGGTATGCCGTAAAACCCGCTCAATGGTGCGCGGGTGTCAGGATCAACGAAGGCGATGCGAGTATTCCAGTCCCAGCAAAGATCAAAAGCAGAAGCTTTGATTGGTGTTGTTATTGTTTGTTATGGGTATTCGGCCGGAGGTTAGGGGGTGATGCTGCTGACGCAGTAGAGCATTGTATGTGCTGGCTGAAACCCTATCAAGATAAATTGCTTGCAATCCCTGTAAAAAGGGGTATAAGCGCCACCCTTTACGCACACCAAAAAACGCTTCAACGCTATATAAATCAAGGCTCCCAGCCGATACTGTCCGTGTGACTCACGTCCCTAGAGCCACACAAGCAATCACCGGTATTGGGCAGCAGTCGATGGGACACAACCAAATAAAAAGGCGAACAAGGATGAGCATATATAGTGTCGATGAGTACATCAGCCGGGCAAAAGCCTACGTAGCCGCAGGAGGTGAGAACGCACTACGCCATGCCTGCCTTGAATTGCGATACTGCATCGAGAGCATTGTTTACCAGAAACTCGGCAAGGTCGGTAAAGTCCTTCCCAGGTCGGTTTACCGCACGTGGCAACCACCACAAGCGTTGAAACGCCTCCTGAGTTTCGAGCCGCATGCTGATCAGGACGCGACAGTATCCTATTGTGTGCCCGCCAATGATGGCGCTCCATCGGGTGAGTGGTCACCGCTTGGCGACTATAGGATGTTCCCTGTGAAGTGGTTAAACGAGAACTACCACAAGCTTGGTAAATTCCTGCATGTCCCCTCTCTAAAGGAGGCGGAATCTCCCGCCAAGGTAACGGCAGAAATGCTGCACGAGATCATCAATGAGGTGGAGCGGGTCGCCTCAGCAAACGTTGTTATGAGCGTCAACATGGTTGCCGTAGAGCCCTGCACGGTGTGCCAGTCGGATATGTATTTCAGTCAAGCCCAAGTGGACGCTGGGTCTGAAATAGAGTGCTACAACGAGAAGTGCGGGGCGAAACACAGCATCATCAAAGTAGGCGACAAATTCAGAGTTGAACGTGCCGGGCGCTTTTCAATGCCTTGCAAGCGATGCGGTCAGAGAATGGCGATTGAGGATATAGAGCACGGCGAACACAAAGCGTGTTGGAGTTGTGGACAGCTCCACGTGTTCGGCTGGTGTTGTGCGGCAGTGCCAACGACAACGGATGACTAGACCCTTTTCTAGAAATCCACCATGCCCCCGAATTTTTTTTCAGTGCACTTCGACAGTCGTTTGGTCTTTTAGCCGAAAATATAATCTGGCGCCATTCCCGAGGTGCTTAGCCAAGTGCGAGGGGGCCAAATGAAAACCACTGCTTTCTGAAAATAAACTTCGCCACTCGGGCGCCGTAGCACCCGAGCAAAGTGATGGTGTGAGTCAGTCTTTCATTGCGCGTTGAACGGTACTCAGGCTCACTCCAAGAGCCTTGGCAGTGGCACGATAAGACACACCAGAAGCGATGGAAGCTTTGATTGCTTCGTCATCTACTGTCTTCACGCGGCCTGTGTAGACACCACGCTCCTTGGCCTTCGCTATGCCTTCACGCTGGCGCTCTTTGATCATGCTCCGTTCGAACTGTGCAACGCTGCCCAGCAGGGAAAGCATTAGCTCCTGCATTGGGTTTGCTTCGCCCGTGAAGTGCAGTTGTTCCTTGTGAAATCGGATGGCTATGCCCCGGCCAATCAAACCTTTGACCAATGACAGCAAGTCTTCAAGGGAGCGAGCAAGACGGTCAATCGAATGCACGTAAACGGTGTCGCCTTTTCGCACGTGCCTCAACATGGCCTGTAGTTGTGGGCGCTCTGTGGTCGCACCGCTTACTTGATCCGTGAACACTTCCTCCAGGGCAACACCGTCCAACTGGCGGGCGGTGTTCTGATCAACCGAGGACACCCGTACATAACCAATCTCTGCCATTGCCCGTGCTCCGTATTCATTTGGGTCTAGATGATTGGATTGTGGCTGTATGCACAATCAAAATCAACCCTATTGAATACAGAATCCGTATTCATCGATGAGTGGTCTCAAGGGTGTACCTAATTGAACACAGCGGATCAGGATTGGCGGAGCTTGAGAATCCCGGCAGTGATGGCGGTTGCGTTCGCATCAAGAGTTTGCAATGCGGTGACGGCGTTCTCATGGGCTTCGCTTGAACCACTGGATTTAGCCCATAAGGACAACTCTTCAATCGCTGCTGCAAGCGCGTGCTGGTTATGCAGCAGGAGGGTTAGTACATCCGCTGTCGCTATGTGGGCTTCTGTGTTGTCTGGCATGGGAGCAGAACTCGATGGTGGATTGGCCTGGACGCACAAAGTATGGAGCAGGCGGGAAATCTTGCAGATTTCTTGCAGAAACTGAAATTCGACTACGGGGAGCGGGCTTTGCTACACAGCCAGAGACTGGAAGCCCCACGGAATCAGGGTTACAGACGTGCTGCAAATTTCACCACTTCAAAGATGAATCAGTTTGCCGAAGTTGTTTGGGGATTGATCGAGGTTTTCCGCATGTTCTTCAAGGAGCACCCTCACACTTAGATAGCGCTGGCATGATAGGATGGCCTAACGACACTACAGGATGTAATCGATATGAGAATGGCGATCATCACCCTAACACTTTTAGCAAGTACATCTGCTTGGGCAAAAACAGACAAGTCATTAGACGCCGTGATCAATGATAAATTCTACTTTTCTGGTGAATGCGACAAGTATTTAAGCTCCGTATCAGACCAAGAGAAGCAAATCATATTTCGAGTGATGCCTATTATAATAATTGAAGATTCATTGGGCTATGTAACTTCAAAAGACTCCGTGATAGCAAGACTTGAGGCTCCTCTTGAGGCCAAAGGTATAAAGCTTAATAGCGAACTAAAGTTGGCACGAGAGTCAGAGTACGGCAAGCGAGATTTATTAGATGCATTTGAAGGTGATGAGGATTATTCAAAGCCCCTGCTTAGCGAGGCGACTGTTGAGTTCAGAAAGATTATCAAAGGCGCGAAGGGAGAACTGAAGTCATCTCTGTTGAACTACATGAATTGTGGTGCGATTGCCACAGCTACTGGGTTCGGGCAAAATGCAAACTACTTTGAACAGTATATAGACTTCGTGAAGTCTCGACCCTCAAAAGCAGAAGTCGGCTACTTTGAAGTGTCAGCCAATAAAGCATACGCTACCAACAAGGTAGGCACTGGCAACCAGTTTGCTGAGCCGAAGCAATGGGAAGGCTCTCGATTCTTTGTTGTAAATGCTTCATTTAAAAATCTCGACACAGAGTCTCGACTTCCAATCGGAGGGAGCCTTTTTATTAATTACAATGGAAAGGATTACGAGTTTGATACTGTAGAGCCGATTATGCTCGAAGGCTACAACATCTGGTTCAAAAGTATAAATCCATTGATCACTATGAAGACCAAGATTGTCTATCGTATTCCCAACGAAGTGAGTGGCGAGGTGTTCTGGAGACCCGGAAGAAATCCAAGTGACACTCGCCTTTGGGTTGGTAAAGTTGCATCGGTGGAGTAATTCAATCCGAAAACCTCTGGGGCGAAAGCCCCAAGTAGGGCTTTTGCACGCACACTTAAATAGCCCTCAAAGCCTTATAAACCGTAGCTTGCAGGCTGATTCCACCGTGTGGATTACATCCCTAGAGGGATGATCGAACAATGAAGTGAGGCTCTTCAACTGGCGCCATATTAGTGACTACGAGGGCAATAGGAGCGATGTACTCCATTTGGCTATCCAGATCTTCAATGAAGGATAGCGTGACCGACTTGCGAGCTTCTAGAGGCTGTACGGCTGGTTGCACTGATTGTAGAAGTGCATCGGTAGGCCGGTATATCACTGGCGATGCAAGAGCCTTGGTGTACAGAGCGTCAATCACAGAATCGACTGTGTAGGCTGGCTTGCCGTGGAGCATGTCGAAGACCAGTTGCGTGTCGATAGCATCGAAGTAGAAGTTGAACCTGAAACGAGAGTTCGTGTTGGCGAGCAAAAACTGGATGCGCTCCAAAGCTGGCAGCAGCTCAGGGCGATACGCTTTCCCTATGCGTTCCCACTCGCTCATCAGAACACTAGTGTCATCGTGGTAAGGCAGGAACACACGGAAGTCCGCCGCTGCTTCCTTGCCTTGCACCTCTCTCTTTATCCCCGCAAGGATGCGAGCGGATGCTGTTTCAATCGTTGTCAGATGCTTGGCATGATCAGGGTTTGCTGGGTCGAGGTTATCGACTAGCCACGAGTACAGAGCCTGTCGCTTTGACGGTTGAATCTTCTTCGACTTGACCACGGCCATGACTACCTTCTCGCCAATCAGCTTGATGATGCGTTGAATCACGTCAGCGTGGTTGGCGTCCTTCTCCAGGCCGAAACGCGGAGACAGATCAGTTACAGGGAGGGATGCACCGCCACTGAAATGCTTAGTCCCGTGCGCACGGTTCAGAGCCATTGGAGCAATCACCAGATTGTCAGCACGGAACAAGCCGACAGACTCTTTGCCACGAACTGGCGCAATGTGGCTGATTTCAAACTGAGCTTCACCGAACTCTTTGCGTAGCCCATAAACGTTCGTCTTCTGGTAAGCGGCGTACACGTCATAAAGTGCTTCTAGCTGTTCCTGCGAGAAGTCCTTGTAGATCAGAAGAGTCCTTGCACGAACAGCTTGTCGGGCCAGCTCTTGAAAGAAAGGGGAGTTTGTGGCGTTGAACAGATATGTCACACGGCGTGCTTCATTGTTGAAACTGGTGCGGCAAGATGTGTTGCAGAATTTCGCTGTCCTGCTGCTGGTGCGAAAGCGCTTTTTGCACTGTGGGCAGGTCGGTTGGCGCTTAGCTGTTGTTCTGGATGTTGCGGTCATTGGTATTGGCTCCATTATGGTTGGCATTGATCGGGTTTTGGGCTTTCGGGTTGTGTGGATCAGAGTGGAAGCAGAACGCATTGCAATAACGGCGTCGCTTCTGGACTGAGAACACATGACCGCAGTAGTTGCAGGTGCAAGTCTTGTTCATTGGGTTTTCTCCTGAAATTGAGTTGATTAGTAGGCGTAGTGTGGAAGTGCCCACGCGGGGCGCTCTTCCTTTACTTCATTTCTTCGCCATGCCTTTCGCCCAGTTAATACAGGCTGTGGTGATTCGCGTGTTCCCATTGCCTCAATAAGTTCTTCGACCAATTGAATGCGTAGGGCGATAGGGTATTCGGCGGCATACTCTTGCAGCACGCTTAGAATTCCTTGCAGTAATGCGGGTTGGTTCATTCGGATTCTCCATATTTGGCTTTGAGGATTTGCACTGTCATATCAACAGAAGTTAGCTCTTCTGGAGCTGCTGCTTTTGCGATTGAAGTAGTAGCACCTGTAACTATCTGATTGAACTGTGCATCAGTGAAGTCTTTCAGTTTCTCGGCATACTCTTTCGCTGAACTGGCAGAAAGACCGAAGGCAATTAGAGCTGCTTGACGATCAACACTCTTGCGAATGTGTCGGTTCTCAGGGTGATTCAATCTATTTCTCCTGTAGAGTTTTTGATATTTTTGTTGCTGGACGTGGCCCGCATCACTTCGAGTGCCACTAGCTTTTGTATCTGCTCGTTATCTATCGTCTTGTCTTGCGAGCGTTCTAACTGGAGTCGGTTGTAAGTCTGCCGATTCAAGTCGATTGCGTGCTGACTGACAGATTCAATCTGCGACCCTTGGCTAAAGTGCGATATTGCAATCAGTGTCAACGTCAAACAGAAGGCGAACGGTGTCTTGCCGATGTACATTGGCATGTTCCTTTTCTATATTGGTGGGGATGAATGGCCCGGAGGCCATCCGTTATTTAATGTCTTTCAAGCCTGCGTTCACTCGACTGATTTGGTCGGTGAACGCTTCACGAGCAATATCTGTAATTTCAGTTCTTGCTGTGTTGATAATTTCAGATGCTTGAGTAACACCGTGGAAATTCATTTCTAGCTTCACTTCAATCGGGGCCAGGCCACCAAGTGTGGTGTTTGCACCGTTAATTGCAGAAGCCAACTGTTCATAGTCGAACTCAGGATGTATATGCGTTACTCCCTGCTCCACTGGTGGGGCGTTGTAGTATTCCGGCATACGTACTTGAGGCAGGTTCATCGTAGAGATGCGAAGTTGCAAACTATCTGCTGCGTTCTGTACCTCTATAGGGCTAAGACTTGCGCCACCCAAAGGAGCTGGCATATCCCATTCATGGCCCGGTTCTGGCTTCTTGGTCATGTACTGATTGCCGTTATGAGGGGCAGCTGTTTCGGCTTTAACCTCGGCAATCTTCTTTTGCTCTGTGTCTGGCTTCAACATGCCTGCTGCAATCAGAACAGAACGAATCTTTTCAATGACCGAATCGATTACACCGAAAGTCGCACTGACTAAGTTGAGCACGTCACTGATGCGATTCAACAGGAAAGACATCACATCACGAGAACCATCATCACCGAAGATGCTCTGCCAAAGCTTCTTCAATGCCTCAAAGTGATTGGTCATGGAATCACCGAAGGTGCTCCATGCCTGCTTGAACTTCTCGATTGATTCCGGGCTGAAATACTGCTCCATCGCTTTTGGATCAGGACTATTAAGGGTGTCTACAAGCTCCTTTGTGAGCTTGAGAATTCTCGTCAGGCTATCCAGTGTGTCTGCGGTGAAGCTGGCGAACTGATCGAACTGTGGGCCGAGAGACTTCAAGAGTTCCAGCTTCGCGGCAGCGTAGTCCCCGGTGGCTGTTTTCAACTTGCCGTTGTCCGACTCGTAGGCTTGCACCATTTGATTGTCGAGTTGGTTGTTGAAGCGGTTGGCGCGTGACTCCTGCGTGTTGCGAGCCACATCCAGGGCACCGCCGTCATTGGCGTGCTGCTTCATGATCGCCCCGAGGTATTCAAAGAACTTCGTGACGACCTTGCTACCCTTGATCAGTTTCTTTTCACGAGCATCGGAGAACGCTTTCTCGGCAGCGTCACCTTTCAGGTTTCCCCCGATTGTCCGTTGCCATGCCTCTGCACCAAACTGGTTGGCGTTAGCGCCCATGTGTTCAGAAATCTGGCCTGTCCACTCTTCGCTGTAGAGCTGGTTCTTGCCCAACGCCTGAATGATGCCTCGGTTCATGTTCGACAGGTCCTCTTGAGACATGCCCTGTGATTTACCAAATGACATGATTCCGCGAGACGTGTCTTCGGCCTTCTCCACGCCCATACGCTTTGCGAACGCTCCAGTCACCTTGGCGTAATCTCGACCACCTTCCTTGGCGTTCAAACCGAGGAAGTCGGCAAGAGTCTGGTAGCTCTTTTCCATTCTGGCCCCGCCTTCCTTGCTACCTGCGGCGGCATTGAAAGAGGCCATACGGGAATCACGAGCGTTGGCGGTTTTCTCGGCGCTGGAAGCGAAGGCCAGTGATGCAGCTAGAGCGGCGGCAGCCATTGCACCGATAGCGATAGTGGCGCCAGCGGCAGCACTCCCCAAACCGACCATGGGCCCAATAGAGGGCATCATGGACATACGTCCGGCCATACCGCCAAGGCCATGACCACCACGGTGAACGCTACCACTCGAACGTTGGTAGGAAGCTCGTTGAGTTTGTCGCTCTGCGGCCTTCTGACGCTTCTCATGCTGTTGCTGTACGAATGCCTCTGCTCGGCCTAAAGCTGTGCGGGAACGCGCCTCAGCGGCGGCTGTAGCTGCTCGCTCACGCTGCATACGTTGAGCATGAACCTCGGCTCGCATGCTGTGCTGTTGAGCTGCTTTAGCGACTTGGGATTGCTTGAGGGCTTGCTTCGTCTGTTCTATCGAAAGGGCAGTACGGGCTTTCTCATTCGCAAGGGAAAACGTGCTGGCTTGCATCTGAGCGGCGAACTGTTCTTTCGATAGAGCAGCGTTCTGTTTCAGTTGCTTTTGTAGGTTGCCTGCATTGGCGATCACATCCAGTTTCAGTTTCTTGTTTGCCACCTTGCCGAACTCTTGGAGTCGATGCTGCAAGGCTGTGAGCTTTCGTTCAAAGGCCAGCATGCGGCGCATATCGACGTCAAAAACCAGCTTGCCGGAGAGCCTAGCGATTTCCTCGGTCATCATGCTGTTTCACCCTTGGGCAGCACAGAGCCACCGTAGGAGCGTTGGCGATTCAACCCCATGTAGCACCTGCGGAACGAATTCAGGACTCGCAGGAATGCTTTCGGGCCGTTGCCCTTATATTGGAGTTCAGACTCTTCGTATGTCGGCTGTGGTGTAGAGAAGAAATCGTCCAGCACCTCAATGGCCTTCCTGTCACCTGAGACTGCTACCACCAGACCAACCTCTGTGGCGAACCAGAAGTACCGATACTGATAAGCGCATCCCGCGTTGTGGTTGACGTACCCACGCATTGCACTAGGCAGGTGTCTGATGTTGATGCTGCCCATAAGGCAGTGGACCAAGAAGGCTGGCCCACCCTCGCTGATGGTTTGAATGTACTCAGGTAATTTCATCTGTCCTCCGTGTTACTTCAGTTAATGTGTTTTCGATGGCAGCCATAACGGCCAGGTATTCGTCACTTCGTAAGAATCGATCAACTCTTTTCAAAACGGTGAAATCAACTTGCTTCAACAGTGACTCCGCATACTCCTGCGCCATTGGTGATAGATCGGTGCCAGCTATAAACTCGTCAATTTCCGCTGGCGTCCGAACATCTTGCAGCGTCGAGCGTGTTGCATCCTCGACGAAGTGAGTAAAAAACTGCTTCTGTGTTTTTGTGAGTTTCATTGAGCACCTTCGACAATAGCGGAAGTCAGCTCTTCAAGTGCTGTAGTGGAAACATCAAGCAAGTGAACAGCTTCGTTGTACTGCACGGCCAACAATTCGAATGCAGCGGTCATGGCATCCAGCTTCGATTGCAATTCACATTTCTCATCTGCAAGCTGACTTGCTCGGGTAGACAGTGCATCTCTTTGTAAAAGCAGGGCTTGCAGTTCACTCTGAGTCGGGGCGGCATATCGTAGGTTGGTGAATACATCGTTGGGATTTGTCATTTCGATAGCTCCGCACGAATACGAGTTTCGATTGCAGCACGTTGAGCCTGACGTTCTGCCGCCAGTTCTTTTTCAACTTGACGATCAATCGCGGCTTCTTCCAATTCTACTTGTCGAGCAACAACTGCATTGTTGTGTTCTTCAATCTCTTTTTTGTACTTCGCCTCCACTTCGAGGTGAAGAGTTTTAATGTCAGCACGCTGCTGCGCTTCGGGCTTGTAGAAATAGATGTACTGCGAGGCTCCAACATGCTGCATCGTCCCAAACTCATGCAGTGTGCAGCCTTCTGCGATCTTTGCCAGATATGTTGGAATGATCTGAGCAGCAGACAGAACCAGCTCAGGAGCGTATGCACCAATCATCATCTTGGGAATGGCGCGTCCTGTTTTTGGATCAGTCTCGGCAAAGGCGTCGTAGCCATGCTGGCGATTCTTATAAGCGGCGGTAGCTGCTTCTTTCAGGGCTTGTAGTTCTTGCTTGTTTTCTTTACGCAAAACGGACATCAGTTGGTTTCCTTGTGGTTTTTGAGTTGGATTAATAGGTTGATGTATTGCTCAGCGATTGCCTTGCTTTCTTCGAAGGCATCCGTTGTTGATTATTCTGGCCATTCGTATTGGCCTGTTTCTTCATTAAATTCCATGTGTCTCTCCTGTGAGGTTGTTCTCATTGATCGAGAGTTCAACCAGTTTTTTCTTGCTTACTCGATGTGCTGCCACTCGACAGCGAATGCTGCAATAGTTGCGAATCCGAATGCGCTCCAATGCGTATGGACGGCCACAATGCGAGCAGCGAATAACCTTGTTTGCCATTCGTGGCCTCCTGTGCTGTATGGTTTTTGGTTGTAACGTTTGTGGGCGAAATAAGAAAAATGGCCGCAAGGGCCATCATTCGATTTCAAAGCCAATTGAATTAGTTGCTGTTTCCATCACCGCCAGCAAACGGTCTATTGAGCAAACGGCCCTGATTCCGTTTATCCTGATGTACCAGTTTCGCCAACGCTACTGGATAGAACGCAAGGAACAACGGGGAAACAGTCCGTTGCTGGCATCTCAAGATTTTTGAGGAAATATAGGTGAGCTACGTTGAGCGCAGTTCGCCCACCATCACAGAGAAGGACTTAAACGATGATGGTGAGATGGGAATAGATGGCGGTAACAGGAAGCTACCACCAGACAACAACAGCGAACCCTTTCAGACATGATTGATTGAAAACTGTTGTTGCGAAAGAAGAGAAATTTATCTCTATCCTTTGTATAATTCTCTCACGAAAGTGATGTTTTGTCAAGTAAAAGTTGCATACTTAGTTGAAGGGGTGTACGAGTTTTTATATCTGAACCCCGTACTCAGCGAGCTGTACGGCATTCCACCCAAACAACTTACTCAACTGTCTATTTCGCAGGATCGGAGAGGATTGGAAGCGCGTCTCATCGGATTCTATATTTGTTCTTACTTTCAGACGGCGCCAGATGCCTGCCCTTGGGCAGTGCCGCTCCAAAGCCCCGCCACAGTTTGCGGGAGTTCTTGTGTACATGTGAAATTCTTGTTTGTAGGTGCTCACGGTCTTGTTGCTCAGAAACATTCCCTTGGCGATTTCCTTGTTCGTGCGACCTTGGGCAAAAAGTTGCAAGACCATCAATTCCCGGTCGTTCACGGTTTTGAACAATTCCAGTTCGATGCAGCGTGTTTCATCTCCGCGGACGGGGTTCAAAGTCTCGCTCGGGAAATAGTTGTAACCTGCAAATACCGCTTTTATCGCGCTGACCAGTTCACTGATGTCTTCTTGTTTGCAGACATAACCCGATGCACCAGATTGCATGCAACGAATGCCGAAAAGTGTCGGGCATTGTGCCGTCAGTACCAGTGTTTTAAGGGGTGTGCTCATTGCGTTGAATCGGGATAGCACTTCCAGGCCATCCAGCTTTGGAATGCTGATGTCGAGAATGACCAGGTCCGGCATGCATTCGCGAACCATCTGCATGGCGTCGACCCCATTGTCAGTTTCGCCGACGACTTTGTAACCTTCATGTTCCAGTAACATTCGAACGGCAAGGCGGATAACGGGGTGATCGTCGACAATAAAAACGGAGTTCATAATCAAGTCCCATGCAAGCTCAAATAAAGCGCGCACCTTAGCTCAGATACTTGAAGGGACGCATGAACTGACGGAGCTGTAGCAGCAATATAGGAGAAGTCCTACAGATTAAAAAGAATTGGACTACGCATTAACTAGGTTTTTTATTAGGAAGGCTGAAGCGCGCCAATGTTCAGGTGCGCTTTAAAAGAAGGTTTCTTGTGAGTTTTTCGTTGTTTGTTTTTCGACTATTGCATGTGTGTTTTTTATAGTGGTGCTGAGGTCAACAAGTTTCTAAATTCAGATTGTTTCAATGGTTTTATCAAGTAACCCAATAATGGCAGCCCGTGTTCAGTGGCCGCTTTTTCAAGTTCATCCAGTTCAGAAGTCGTCAGACTGCTCAGTATGATCGCCTGTCTGATCAACCCTCGCTGGCTGGCGAACCGGACCAGATCGAGTCCCGTCAGATCGGGCAGGCATTGATCGCATAAAAGGACGTCGAACGGTTGGGCAGCCCCGAGCATTTGCTGCATGGCGCCTTTGGCGCTGTCGGTGGTAGTCAGTCGGTTGAAGCCATAACTTTCCAGCAGGTATTGAGTGGCTATTAGTTGGAAGGGGTGGTCTTCCACCACGAGGATGCGTAGATCGTTTTCGGCCATGGGGCGCACTTCATCTGTCGAACAGAAGGGAGGGCGATTGTTTCGCGAGTGTGTTGGGCAAGCGATCAGTTCGCTCGCCATGTGCTGTAGGGCGATTCGACGAAACTTGAGTGTTGTTGGATGTTGAAGGGTTGATCAGCCATAACCGATGCCGTAATGGCTGATCAATCGACACACCTTAGTGGCTGGAGCGGCCGGTCATCTCGAGGGCCATGTCACCGGCATAGCTGTCGGTCATGCCGGCGATGAAGTCAATCATGCGCAAAAACGATGTGTGCAATGGACCATGAGGATCGGGTGCGTTGTTGCCCAGCAGGTCAAGGATGCGGCGGCTCTTGAACGACGGGGTACGACCGTTGTGCTGCTCCAGCGCTGCACCGCAAAAGGCGTTGAGCAGGATTTCCAGCGTGGTGTAGGCGCCGATCTCGTGCAGGGTCTTGCGCTTGTCCTGGAAGATTTTCTTGCGAGCGATGTCCTTGGCATTCAATACGCAGCGCTTGGCCGGACCGTGCATGTGTTCCACCAGATCGCCGGGCAGCGTACCGGCCAGCAGCGCGTCCTGTTGCTCGACAAAGGCGCGGGCCGCCGCATTGGTCAAGTGTTCGATGGCTTTACCGCGCAGGATCGCCAGTTTGCGTCGGCGCGAATCACCAGGACCGAGCTGGCGGTAGGTCTCCGGCAAGTCATCGCCCACCAGGCCCAGCAGCAGGGACTCGACTTCGGCGTATTCCAGCAACTCCATTTCCAGGCCGTCTTCCAGGTCGATCAGCGCATAGCAGATGTCATCGGCGGCTTCCATCAGGTACACCAGCGGATGCCGTGCCCAGCGTTGCTCCTCCAGTTGCGGCAGGCCGAGTTTATGGGCGATTTGCTCCAATAGCGGCAGCTCGCTCTGATAACACCCGAACTTGTGTTTCTTGTAGCCCAGCGAGTCGGCGTGCTTGGCCGTCCATGGATACTTCAAGTACGTGCCCAGCGTTGCATACGTCAGTCGGGTGCCACCGTCGAACTGGTGATACTCCAGCTGGGTGAGTACCCGAAAGCCTTGGGCATTGCCTTCGAAGTTCAGGAAGTCATTGCGCTCGGCTTCACTCATTGCATCCAGCCAGCCCCGACCTGCTGCTTGCTGGAACCAGTGCCGGATCGCGTCTTCACCGGAGTGGCCGAAAGGCGGGTTGCCGATGTCGTGTGCCAGGCAGGCCGATTGCACCACCATCCCCAGGTCGCTGGGTTCGCACCAGTCGGGCAGGGCGTTGCGGATGGTTTCGCCGACCCGCATGCCCAGTGAGCGCCCCACGCAACTGACTTCCAGTGAGTGGGTCAGGCGCGTATGAATGTGATCATTGCTGGACACCGGATGAACCTGGGTCTTGCGCCCGAGGCGACGGAAAGCCCCCGAAAAAATAATGCGGTCATGGTCTTTGTGAAAAGGACTGCGGCCGAGCTCTTCAGGGCTGTGCAGCGGTTTTCCGAGGCGTTCGCGGGTAAGCAGGGTGTGCCAATCCAAGGCGGGGTCTCTCCGTCAGGTGACTGATGGCCTAGCTTCCCGTTTCGCGCCATGACCTGCAAGCGGAACTCGTCGATCACCAGGCTTCCCTGGCAAGGTGTTGTTTCTGGAGGGTGCCTGTTGACCGGGCAGGTGCACAGGATGGCACCCCTCGATAGAGGGGCGCATCCCGTTGATGTTGCAAGAGTGCCGCCAGAAAGAAACCGGTCAGTCTTTGCGCGAAGAGCCCTGCATGATCAGTTTGATCAGCGGCCCCAATGTGGTGCCGAGCTGGACCAGCCGGGTCAGGCTGCCGAGGCCACCACCGTTTTTTGCACCCTTGCCGGTCAGAAAGCCCAGCAAGGTGACGGCGGCCACGCCCCAGAGTGGCGCGTGTTTGATGCCGAAGCCGTCCTGCAGGTTTTGCGTCATCCCGCGCACGCGTTGCAAGGGTTGCAGCAGTTGCGCTGATTCGTGGCGGATTTCCTGACGATGCATTTCCATGCGCAGACGGATCAGTGCCTTGCGCATTTCCGTGCGCGAGCTGTTGTGTGGCAGTTCAGGCAGGCTCATGGCAGCAGGCGCTCCCGATCGTTGGCCAGCTCTTCCAGCGTGCCGTTGAAGGGCGAGGACTCATCGAAAATCGCTGCTCTCAAGCGCATTCCACAGAATAGGGCGGCGAGGGTGTAGAACACACAGAGCCCGATGATGGCGGTCAGGCGATACGTGTCCCAAAACACGATAAGCACCAGCGTCGACAATCCCACCAACAGCAACAACGCAAACACCAGGGCCAGGCCGGCAAACAGCAACAGGCTGACGGTGCGGGCTTTCTGTTCCTGCAATTCGATGCCGAACAGTTCGACATGGCTGTGCAGCAACCCAAGGAAGGCAGCACCCAGGCGCCGCGATGAGGAGCTTGTTCCCGTTACAGACGGGCCGGATTCGCCGATCGACATATCAGCGCCGGCTGGCCAGCAGGCCGATCAGGAAACCCACGCCGGCCGCGATCCCGACGGATTGCCAAGGGTTGGCCTGGACATAGTCTTCAGTGGCGGTGACAGCAGCCTTGCCGTGTTCGCGCAGGGAGTCTTCGGTCAGCTTCAGGGTTTCACGGGCACGCAACAGACTGTCGTGAATCTGCTCGCGCAACTCGTCGGCCTGATCGCCGGCCAGGGTCGCGGTGTGCTCCAGCAACCGTTCGGTGTCACTGACCAGTGTCTGAAAGTCGTTCATCAGGATTTCTTGAGCAGTCTTTGCCTGGGTGCGGGCCATGGTGGATCTCCATAAGTGGCTTTCTGATGTGTTCGAGTATGAGCCTTCGGCGAAGGTTCAGTACAAATGACTGGTACAACTTTTGCTGTGTCGTGGTGCGCCGGTCCGCGCCATTGCGCTATAGCCGGGCATGATTTCAGTAAAACCGTAGGACCAACAATCAAAAACTCGCGCAAACGTCCGGGGCACGTTTTTCCCGGACGGTGTCCGTGCACCAAGGCGGTTCAACGAGATCAGTCCGCTGATGCTTCGAAGCCGCAACTTGGTGCATGGACAGACTTCGCGAACTGCTTTGGTGCTTTTTTTCTGCCATAAGGTCTGCCCATCCAATGGAAAATCTGCAAAGCGCCGTGGACACCCTGGTCCATAGCTCCAACACGCTGTTCATTCTGATCGGTGCGGTCATGGTTCTGGCCATGCACGCCGGTTTTGCCTTTCTCGAAGTCGGAACCGTGCGACAGAAAAACCAGGTCAATGCGCTGTCGAAAATCCTCAGTGACTTCGCCGTTTCGACACTGGCTTACTTCTTTATAGGCTATTGGATTTCCTATGGCGTGACGTTCATGCAACCAGCGGCCGTGCTCAATGCCGACCATGGCTATGGACTGGTGAAGTTTTTCTTCCTGCTGACCTTTGCCGCGGCGATCCCGGCGATCATTTCCGGAGGGATCGCCGAGCGCGCCAGGTTTGTTCCGCAACTGTGCGCGACAGCGTTGATTGTTGCGTTTATCTATCCGTTCTTCGAAGGCATGGTCTGGAACGGCAACCTGGGCTTGCAGGCCTGGTTGCTGGAGCGCTTTGGTGCCGGTTTCCATGATTTTGCCGGCTCGGTGGTGGTGCATGCCACGGGCGGTTGGCTGGCGCTGGCGGCGGTGTTGTTGCTCGGGCCGCGTAACGGCCGTTATCGCGACGGACGCCTGGTCGCGTTCGCGCCATCGAGCATCCCGTTTCTGGCGTTGGGCTCGTGGATCCTGATCGTCGGCTGGTTCGGCTTCAACGTCATGAGCGCGCAAACCCTGCAAGGTGTCAGCGGACTGGTGGCAGTGAACTCGCTGATGGCCATGGTGGGCGGTACGGTGGCCGCGCTGATTGTCGGGCGCAACGACCCCGGCTTTCTGCATAACGGCCCGTTGGCGGGGCTCGTGGCAATCTGTGCCGGTTCTGACCTGATGCATCCCGTGGGCGCGCTGGTTACCGGTGCCATCGCGGGGGCGCTGTTTGTCTGGTGCTTTACCGCAGCCCAAGGCAAATGGCGTATCGACGATGTGTTGGGTGTGTGGCCGTTGCATGGCTTGTGCGGTGTATGGGGCGGCATTGCCTGCGGCATCTTCGGCCAGAGTGCCTTGGGCGGCTTGGGCGGGGTCAGCCTGATCAGCCAGTTGATTGGCACCGCGCTGGGCGTGACCGTAGCCCTGGCCGGCGGGTTTGCGGTGTACGGCGTGATCAAGGCGCTGCATGGCTTGCGCCTGAGTCAAGAAGAGGAGTATTACGGCGCGGATTTGTCGATTCACAAGATCGGCGCAGTGAGCCAGGACTGACTCAGATCTCCTTATCGTCGGTGGCATCAGGGCCGGGGCCTCAACGGCTCGACGGCTATTCGGGGCAGGCCTAGAATGATCACTTCAATTTTTGGTTGAGCGCTCATGCTTCCTGAATGTCAGCTGTTCGGCACCCTTGGATGCCATCTTTGTGAAGTCGCCGAAGCCATGTTGGTGGAGTTTGTCGAGCGCGGTCTGCTGGTGGAACGAGTGGATATCGCCGACAAGGAAACATGGTTCGCAGCTTACAGCCTGCGTATTCCAGTGCTGCGACGAGTCGATACCGGCGCTGAACTGGGCTGGCCGTTCAGTGCCGATGAGGTGGTGGCGTTCCTGCGCTAAGCGTTTTTGCGCTGGCACTAGCTCCCGCCTGTCGAACTTTGCGATTGATCCCCTTGGCTTATACGGTGTTGATCGGATACTGTACGCGCATACAGTTATTCGCGGTGCCTGCCTTGCCATTGCCGATTTTCGGGAACGAGCAGGCAAGCCCGGGCGTGAGAGGGATGAATCATGGTCAATGTCGAACAATTGAAGAGCAGCGTGAACCGGATGTCCGCAGACGTCGTGCACGAGGCCGTCCGTGAGTTGCGTCTGGATGGTCTGGTGACCGAGGGAAAAACGCCCTTCAACAAAACGCATTTCAATACCTGTTTCGCTGAAATCGAAGCCTTGTTTCAACGTGCGGGTTATCACCGGCAACTCGATGTCGTGGGTTATCAGGGGTTGTTGTACGCCCTGTATGACCCCGCTCGCTGGGAGGCGGTCGATGTGCTGCGCTGGCTCAAGGAGTACACCGAGGCGGCGGCACGCACGCAGATCCCGGCTTGAGGAATCTTAGGGGACGCTCTCAATTAGTTTTCACGCCGGGAAAACTAATTGAGAGCGTCCCCTAGGTTCATTCCCCCTGCTGTTGGATAATGCCGCTCTGCACTGAGGGTTAAAGCTTTCGTATGTCCACTTCTTCTTTTTCCGCGGCACACAGTCAGGCCAGTACGCTCTACTTGCCGCCTGGCCCGTGGCAGACCGTTGTCGATTGCCTGTGTGAGCATTTCAGCGCTATCGGTCGTGAACAATGGCTGGACAGAATCGCCCGTGGCCGGGTCCTCGATGGGCAGGGCATGCCGATCGCCCTCGACCTGGCCTACAAGGAAGGTTTGCGGATTCATTATTTTCGCGAAGTGCCGGATGAAAAGCCGATCCCGGTAATCGAGTCGATCCTGTACGCGGACGAGCATCTGGTGGTGGCCGACAAACCGCACTTCCTGCCTGTGACACCGGCTGGCGAATACGTCGAACAGACGCTGCTGAGGCGCTTGATCCGGCGCCTGGATAATCCGCATCTGGTGCCATTGCATCGCATTGACCGGCATACCGCGGGGCTCGTGCTGTTTTCTGCTAACCCGAAGACTCGTTCGGCTTATCAGTCCTTGTTTCCAACCCGGCAGATCGAAAAACGCTACGAGGCCATCGCACGGGCGTTGCCTGATCTTGCTTTCCCGCTGGTTCATAAAAGCCGGCTGGTCGATGGCGAACCGTTCTTCCGCATGCAGGAGGGCCCCGGGGCCAGCAACACCGAGACTGCGGTAGAGGTCAGGGAGAAACAGGGAGATCTCTGGCGTTATGGTCTTTACCCGGTAACGGGCAAGAAACATCAGCTGCGGGTCCATATGGCGGCGTTGGGAGCCGGTATCTGCAACGACCCGTTTTACCCCGAGGTGCTCAAGGATGCAGAAGATGACTACGCCAATCCTTTGAAATTGCTGGCTCAGGGGCTGAAATTTATCGATCCGGTCACGGGCCAGGAGCGAGCGTTCGAGAGTGAAATCACCTTGCAATGGTGATCGAAAAGCGTCCCTGAAGCGCTAATGCCAGTCAGTTAAACGGTAATGCGCTCGACAGCTGCTACAAAGGGTATCTGACTGACTGGCAATACCCTGAAGCGCTGTTCTTCAGGCATGAAAAAGCCCGCATCAAGCGGGCTTTTGTGTATCCGGCGGCGCCAGGGTTACAGCTCTTTAACGGTACGAACCTGGTCTTTGTTGATGCGGGTCTGTTTGCCATCGAGCTGTTCGAATTCGTAGAAACCGGAATCCTTGTCGTACTGTGGGGTGTCGACGGCCTGGATTTCGCGACCGTCATTCAAGGTGATCACTGTAGGCGACGAGCAACCGGCGAGGCTTGCGAGGCCGAGTGCGAGCATGAAAGTGGCGAGGGTCCGTTGAGTCATGAGTGTGTCTCCGAATAAGAGTTCTTTGATTGCCGAGCTTGAGACGTGCACTGTCCGCGCAAGTTCCTGATTAATATCAGTCTGACACAGTGATATGACCGCTTAACAGTTCCGGCGTGTTCAGGTTGGCCAGCCGAGGGTCTTTGTCGGGGCATTGCAGTGCGGTCGCGCCGAGCTTGCGCATCAACCGGCCAGGGCTGCGCTCACCTTCGCTCCAGGCATTCTCGAACGCAGCCCTGTGTTCCACGGGAATAACGCACAACAACGGTTCCCAGTGGCCATCATGCCGCACCATCAGCGGCTTGTCCGGATGCAGGTTGGCAGTCTCGCGCATGTTGCCGATCAGCGCCGCATCAATGCCCGGAACGTCACATGGCAGGACCAACAGGTGGGTATGGCGAGCAGCTTTCAGGCCCGCGCGAATACCGGCCAGAGGCCCGGGGAAGTCACCTTCATCATCGTGGACCAACTGGTCGGCGTAGGGCCCATACTTTTCAGGATTACGATTGCAGGAGATGATCAGGTCATCGGTCAGTGGACGGGTCTTGCGATGCAAGTGTGCAATCAGCGGTTCGCCGTGCCAGTCCAGCAACCCTTTATCCTGACCGCCCATACGTTGGCCGCGCCCGCCCGCCAGGAGCAGAATGGAGCAGGGTGGCAATTGTGAATTCGTGGTCATGGCAGGTCTCCATGGGAGCGGCGAAAAAACGGAGCGCTGTGATATAACACCGGGCTGTTTCTCCTACAACTGGACGAGCCTATGAAAGCCAAGGCTGATGTACCTTTCGCACCGCTGAACATCGCCGTGCTGACTGTCAGTGATACCCGCACACTGGAAACCGACACTTCAGGTCAGGTCTTTGTCGACCGCTTGACCACTGCCGGTCATTACCTGGCAGCCCGGGTGTTGCTCAAAGATGACCTCTACAAAATTCGCGCGCAAGTCGCCAACTGGATTGCCGACGATGTCGTGCAGGTTGTGCTGATCACCGGCGGAACCGGGTTTACCGGGCGTGACAGCACGCCGGAAGCCGTTAGCTGCCTGCTGGACAAACAGGTTGATGGGTTTGGTGAACTGTTCCGCCAGATCTCGGTGGCCGATATCGGCACCTCGACCGTTCAGTCCCGGACTTTGGCCGGATTGGCTAACGGTACGCTGGTTTGCTGTTTGCCGGGTTCGACCAATGCCGTGCGCACCGGTTGGGACGGCATACTTGCCGAGCAACTGGATTCGCGGCATCGCCCGTGCAATTTCGTACCCCATTTGAAACAGGCAGCGCCTTGTGAATCCCGTGGGTAAGCCTGGCAAGGCTGGCAGTCTGATGCCTGTCGAGCAGGCATTGGCGCGTCTGCTGGAAATGGCCGAAGCCTCAAGGATTGTCGAGCGTGAACGCTTGCCGTTGGCGCAGGTAGAGGGGCGTGTACTGGCTGAAGACCTGGTGTCGACACTTGATCTGCCGCCCTGGCCAAACAGTGCCATGGACGGCTATGCCTTGCGCATGGCTGACTGGACGGGAGAGCCGTTGGTGGTTAGTCAGAAGGTGTTTGCCGGCCAGGCCCCCGATCCGTTGCAGCCAGGAACCTGTGCGCGCATTTTCACCGGGGCGCCTGTTCCCGCAGGTGCCGACTGCGTCGAGATGCAGGAAAACGCCGAGGTTCAGGCGGATGGGCGAGTGCGCTTCACCGAAACCATGACCCAAGGCCAGAACATTCGTCCGCAAGGTCAGGAAACGACCGTCGGCGAGTTGATTCTGCCGGCAGGTACGCGGCTGGGCCCGATCGAGCAAGGATTGGCTGCCTCCTTGGGGTGCGCCGAGCTGGAAGTGGTTCGCAGGGTGCGCGTGGCGGTGCTGTCTACCGGCGACGAATTGATTGAGCCCGGGCAGACGCTGGGGCCGGGACAGATCTACAACAGCAACCGGGTGTTGTTGTGTAGCTGGTTGCAGCGTTTGGGGTGTGAGGTCGTCGACGCGGGAATTCTTCCGGACAATCTGGAAACCACTCGCTCCCGATTGGGTGAGTTGAAGGATGTCGACCTGATCCTCTCGACCGGTGGCGTATCGGTAGGAGAAGCCGATTTTCTGGGCATCGCCTTGCGCGAAGAGGGCGAGTTGACGTTGTGGAAACTCGCCATCAAGCCCGGCAAACCGCTGACGTTCGGGCATTTTCGCGGTGTGCCGGTGATCGGCTTGCCGGGCAATCCGGCGTCGACCCTCGTGACCTTTGCGTTGTTGACCAGGCCCTATCTCTTGCGTCGTCAGGGTGTGCAAGACGTTGAGCCCTTGAAGGTGCAGGTGCCGGCAGGGTTTGACTGGCTTCAACCCGGCAATCGGCGTGAGTATTTGCGCGGGCGGCTGGAAAACGGCAGGGCGACGATTTACAAAAACCAGAGTTCCGGTGTGCTGCGCAGCGCTGCCTGGGCTGATGGGCTGGTAGAAGTCCTGGAAGGTCGTACGCTGATACAAGGCGACAGTGTTTTCTTCATTCCGTTGAGCGAAGTCCTGAGCTGATGGCTCCAGCGGCTCTTTCACACAAGACCCGGTTGATTGAACCGGGTGTTGTGTTGATGGCCGTTCAATGCGCCAGAAGCAATGAAATAACCTGCTCGAAACGGCTATTGGCGATCCAGCCAAGCAAACCGAGGATTACGGCTGTTCCGCCGGCGGAATAGGCAAGCCTGTGCCTGATGGATTTGACGTCACCCCGGACTTCTTCCATGTCCCTGCGTATGTACTTGAGGTGTGTTTCCAGGTCGGTGACGCGAGGTTCCATATCAACTTCTCCCGTGGCTTTTATGCGGTTGCTGCATTCAGTTCGGTGGCCTGCACTTTTAATATCTGCGAGCGGCAAGGCTGAAATAGCGGGTGATGCGAGGTTTTGGGTTTGCATGGCACGTCCTTGTGATGTCCTGCTGCAGCCCAAGGTCTACCAATTCAGAATTCTGGTCAATTGAGCCGATTCCTCATGTTTTGTAAGAAAAATCCTGCCGTGTCTTTCTGTCAGGAAATAATTCATTTTCTTGCGACTTTTAACGGAGGCTTCGAGGTCGACGAGACGGGTAGGAGGTGGGCGGACGTTGAAAGTCCTGTTGGCCGAAGGCTTCGGTAACGACAGTATGTCCGTGGGGCGAGATCAAGGTCTCGGAAGGGCTTTAACATCAATCTGGACGGTGAGCCGCTGGAAGGGGATAACCTGCGTTTTTCAGATCGCCCAGCGGCGCTGCTCGTGCATTTGTCAGAGGATTCGCCGCGATTGAATGCCAGTGAGGTGCCTAGTCATCGAGGCTGATGATTTGTTCGCGCACGGCAAATAGCACCAGGCCGGCTACATCGTAGATCTGCAAGCGCTTCATGACCTGCGAGCGGTGGGTTTCGACGGTCTTGACGCTCAGCCCCAGGCCGTTGGCGATCTCTCGGGTGGATTTTCCGCGAACGATCAACCGCAGGATTTCCAGCTGACGGGCTGTCAGGTTGTGCGAGTCGGCAGGTTCGGGCTGGTGTTTCTGGTTTCGGGTCAATGCCTGATTGATCACCGTGTGGGCAATGGCCGGGCTCAGATAGCGCTCGTTGTTGCGCAAGGCCTCCAGCGCGTGTTCGAGTTCGGTCGCCGTGGTGTCCTTGAGCAGGTAGCCATGGGCTCCGGACTCCAGCGCCTGCATGATGAGGGCCGGGTCGGTGTGCATCGAGAGGATCAGGACCTTGCTCTGCGGGCGTACTCGCTTGAGCTGCTGCAAGGCTTCGAGGCCGCCGGTGTGACGCATCGAAATATCCAGCAGGATAATATCCGGGGACAGCTGCCCGACCATTTCGAGCAACTGCGAGCCGTCATTGGCCTCACCGATGACGGCATAGCCCGGCAGATCCATTACCAGAGCGCGCACGCCAGCCCTGATCAGCGAGTGGTCATCCACCAGTAGTAAATTACAAGTCAATGCATAACCTTATTCGAACTGGCCCGTTCGAGCGCACGGGGCGCCCAGGGAAAAAGAGCTTCGATTTGAGTGCCTTTGCCCGGCTCGCTGGTAACGGTCAATGTGCCGCCCAGTTGGTCGATCCGCTCCGACATCCCGGCCATACCGCGTTGCCCTTCACGACCTGGGTCTGTTGCGGGCGCGAAGCCCTGACCATCATCGCGGATCTGCAGCATCAGGCCTTGTGGCAGGCGCTGCAGGCACACCAGCAGGTTCTTGGCGTGGGCATGCCGCAGGATGTTGGTGACCGCTTCCTGGGTGATACGGAAAGCGGCCACGGCCATTTCCTCCGGTATGCCGGTCAGGCGCTGTTGGCATTCCAGGCTCCAGTGCACCGGGGTGTTGGCCAGGGTCTTGAGCAGGTGCGCCCGCAGACTGGCTTCCAGCCCAAGGCTGGTCAACTGCCGGGGATTGAGAATGGCGGATACATCACGAACCTTGGCCAGGGTTTCTTCCAGCGTGTCGCAGAGGACCGAGCATTGCCCCTGAAGTTCTTCGGGCATCCGGCGTTTGAGCCAGTCACTTTGAAGTTTTGCAGCGGTCAGTAATTGACCGATATCGTCATGCAGCTCCCGGCTCAACCGGTGACGCTCGTTTTCCTGAACCTGCAACAGCCGGTCGGCCAGTTCCTGAGGCTGGAATTTGATGGACTTGCGCGAGAGGCGGTACTGCACCGCAACACTGGTCAGCGCCGCAACATTGAGCACCAGCAATGCCAGGGGCAACGCAATGGACAAGCCATAGGCCAGTGCACTGCCGAGCGTCGAGCAGGCACATAGCAACAGCGTGAATGTGCGTGCATTTTCTCGGGACGGTGGCCACATGGCGATTGACTTGAGGCTGGCGTGCATAGCGGATGGAGCCAATGGATGTTCGCTGTGGGCAGACCGGTCATGCTGGCTGACAGGCCCCTGTTTTTTAATGTGGAGCGTCGACTTCAACGGGATGCACTATTTTGTTGGAGAAATCAGCCTCAAACTCTCCGGCTGCAATCACACTGCCATTAATTGGCGCCAACTAACAGGCGGCATAGTAGCACTTAAGATACCGTTGGTCGCGTTTGTATACATGTCCGAAAAGTCAGGAATCCAGACATTTAGACAGTGGTTCCATAATGGAACAAGTTGGCTGTCGCCGTCGCAAGATGACGATTGTCCCTGGATTTTGTTGTTGATACCCAGGCAATAACCCTGGTCAAGACAGGCACGCAACTGTCGATGGGTATTCGTGTTTGTGACGCGGTGTCGTTTATAGCTATGAAAGATTTATTTGCGACATGTGCGCACTCAAGTTACAGCGCGGTATTGATAACCAAAACACGCCATACGGCATAGTTTGGCAAGTTCAGGCCTGTCGTTCCGAATAGGACACGAGGGTGAACGGTCTGGAATTGACCGGTGGTTGAAACCGGCTTTGCCCGACCTGAAAGGCAAAGGCTTCGATAAGGGTGACCTGCTCGCTGTCGTCGAGACTGAGTTGGCCGGTGGTCTGGTCGATGAGTTCGAGTTGCCAGGCAATCAGGGTCAGGCAGTCTTTCAAGGCACCCAGCGCCTCGTCGTGCAGACTCATCGTGCTCTGTGCGTGATTCAGCAGGCCATGAATATGCAGAGAGAATTCAGACACGGCCGCCAACGCCAGGGCATCGGCCTTGTTCGCCAGCTTGAGCAGGGTGCTGAGCATGCAGTCGATGGCGTCCTTGTCATTGCTGATCAACTGCAGGTGACTCAGGCATTCCTCGGTTTTAGCCAGGAGTGTTTCAGCCTCGACGAGAAACTCCGGGAGCCGCCGGGCCCACTCTTTACGATCGTTCGGCATACTTATCTCCACAACGTCATGTCAAATGAGGGGATATCGTGTGTGTCGACGAGGGCGGTCGGGACCCCGGCATCGCCGAGTCGTCGGGTGAACGAACTGCGGCTGGCCTGGAGGCAGGCAGGGGAACACGAGAGGGTGGTTGGCCACTTACTTGCGATCGCACACAAAAGCCTGACTCCGTTCATGCAATGAGAATGGCGTCACATTAATGGCTATTGGATATTGCGAATATCAGGTTGCACCTGATTGTTGGTAGGGGAAACCCTTACGCAACGGAACCTATCGCGTGAACTATGGTCGCGTGGCGCAGGCGGGCAGCAGATGTATTCACGGCGCCAGTAAAGCATGATGTTAATGTGACATCAATGCCCGGGCGTGGCATTTTAGAGAGGGTCAAGCTTCGGCAAAAACAGCCGATAAACTTCTTTAAGTGAATTCATCCGAACAAGACCAGGAGTCATTGATGGCCGGCATTCTCGACACGGTAGACCAACGCACGCAACTGGTGGGTGAGAATCGCCTGGAAATTCTCATGTTCCGGCTCGCCGGGCGGCAATTGTTCGCGATCAACGTCTTTAAAGTACAGGAAGTGTTGCAGCTGCCAAAGTTGACGCTGATGCCGCAGCGCCATCCTTTTGTGTGCGGCGTGGTCAACCTGCGTGGCCAGACCCTGCCGGTGATCGACCTGTCCCAGGCCATCGGCATGCGCCCGTTGGTACCGGGGCCAGGCAGCACGATTATCGTCACCGAGTACAACCGTTCGGTGCAGGCCTTCCTGGTCGGTGGCGTGGACCGGATCGTCAACATGAATTGGGAAGCCATCCTGCCACCTCCGAGCAGCGCCGGTCGCCAGCACTACCTGACGGCCATCAGCAAGGTCGATGATCAACTGGTGGAAATCATCGACGTCGAAAAGGTCCTGGCCGAAATCGTTCCGTACAACGCCAAAGTCTCCCGCGACAAGCTCGAAGATCCGGTGCTGGAACGTGCCCGTGGCCGTGAGGTGCTGCTGGTGGATGACTCGAACGTGGCCCTGGCGCAATTGCGCGATACCCTGGGACAGTTGGGGGTGAAGATGCACATCGCCAGCGACGGTCTGAAAGCCTTGAACATGCTCAAGGCCTGGGCCGATACCGGCGTACACATGACCGACAAACTGTTGATGGTCTTCACCGATGCGGAAATGCCGGAAATGGATGGTTATCGCCTGACAACCGAAATCCGCAATGACCCGCGCCTGTGTGGCTTGTACGTGGTGCTGCACACGTCTTTGTCCGGCAGTTTCAACGACTCGATGGTGAAAAAGGTCGGCTGCGACAATTTCCTCTCCAAATTCCAGCCGGACAAACTCGTCGACGTGGTGCGCCAGCGCCTGATGCTTGACGAAGTGCCGGCCTAAGAGGGGCCTGCACAACCTGTGGGAGCGGGCTTGCTCGCGAAGTGGGAGTGTCAGTCGATGACTGTGCCAACTGTCACACCGCTTTCGCGAGCAAGCCCGCTCCCACATGGGACGCGGTGTGTGATCGTCAGTCTTTGATTCGGCCTTCAAGCTCGTATAGGGTGGCGTTTTTGCCTACCAGGGAGCTGGCCATGTTGCGTCTGAGCGCGCTGTATCGTTATCCGTTGAAATCCGCCAAGGGCGAGACGCTGCAACAAATCGGTCTTGATAAACTTGGATTGGACGGCGATCGACGCTGGATGCTGGTGGATGAGGCCAGTGGACGCTTCCTGACCCAGCGTGCAGTGGCGCAGATGAGCCAGCTGTCGGCGTTGTGGAATGCCGAGGGTGGCTTGACCCTCAGTGCGCCGGGCCATTCGCCGATTGACATTGCCTTGCCTGGTAGCGATGCAGAACTGCGTGGCGTGACGATCTGGCGCGATACCTTGCGAGTCCCCGATGCCGGCGATGAAGCAGGAGCCTGGGTCAGCGAATTTATTGGTAAACCGACCCGTCTGGTGCAAGTGCCGCTGGATCGGGCGCGGATGACGGAGGCTGGCTACGGCAAGGATGACGATCAGGTGGCGTTCGCCGATGGTTACCCGTTGTTGCTGATTGGCCAGGCCTCCCTCGAGGACTTGTCGCAACGGGTCGGACGTCCATTGGAGATGCTGCGTTTTCGGCCAAACCTGGTGGTCGAAGGCAGTGAAGCGTTCGCCGAAGACGGCTGGAAACGTATCCGCATCGGCGAGGTCGAGTTCCGCGTGGTCAAGTCCTGTTCACGCTGCATCCTGACCACCATCGATCCGCAGACCGGGGAGCGCAGCGATGACCGCGAACCCTTGGCAACCTTGCAGAAATACCGTTCGCAGGCCGACGGCGCTATGTTCGGGCAGAACCTGGTCAACGATGGCAACGGTCGACTCGAAGTCGGCATGCCGGTAGAGATCCTCGAATAATTTTCCGCAGAATAAAAAATGCCCGTGTCAAAAAACACGGGCATTTTTTATTTCGGTGACTTCTATTTTGCTGAAGCCCGCGGGTTTAGCCGCGGTATTCGCACAGGTAAGCGGTGTCGACGGCCACTTTCAGCTGGAACTTGCTGTTGGCCGGCACGTTGAACTGGCTGCCGGCGGCGAAGGTTTCCCAGTCGCTGCTGTCTGGCAGTTTGACGGTCAGTGCGCCGCTGACCACGTGCATGATTTCACGTTGGCTGGTGCCGAATTCGTACTCGCCCGGAGCCATGACGCCGATGGTCGCTGGACCTTCTGCGGTGCCAAAGGCGATCGACTTGACGGTGCCGTCGAAGTACTCGTTGACTTTAAACATGGGCGATTCCTCGAAAAGGGCTAAAAAGGGCCGGCCAGTATGCACAAGGCCCTGGGTGTCGTCACCTGTCTAAAGCGGAAGAACCAGTGGCAGCAGTCGTGCGGTATTGCGTGCATCTTCCAGCGCCCGGTGTTGCTGGCCGGTGAACTGCAGGCCAGCCAGTTGCAGAGCGCCGTTGAGCCCCAGCGGACGTTCCAGTCGCCGGGCCTTGGCAAAGCGCTGCTTGAGGTTCATGTGCGGCACGTTGGCCAGCACACTGGCTAGCCCCAGCCGCTGCCATTCCTGAAGCAGTTGTTTGCGATCGTAATCGCCCCAACTGACCCAGCCTTCAAGTCGCGTGTGGTGTTGGCCGAGCCAGCGTTCAAACGCCGACCAGACCTCGCCAAGCGGTTGCGCGGCATCGATGTTGGCTTGGGTGATGTGCGTCAGCTCGCGGCAAAACGGCGTCAGCAACGGCCGCCGCAAGGGGCGGACGAAGCGCTGGAAGTGGTCCAGTTCGCGTCCCTTGCGGTCCACCAGGGTGGCACCGATTTCAATGATTTCCATATCCGTTACGGGCCAACCACCCTCATCGGTGGTGGCCTCCAGATCAATGACCAGCCAGTGAGGCATTGCAGGGTTCCTGGTATCCGCGGCCTGTTAGGGTTTGAGCGTAGCCAAACCCGGCGGTTCCGCCTAGTCGCTTATTCGACCTCCAACAGAATCTGCCGGTTTTTCACCTGATCCCCGACTTTCACTTGCAAGCGCTTGAGAACACCGTCAATGCCCGATTTCAACGGGTGCTCCATTTTCATCGCCTCCAGTACCACCAGCAATTGGCCTTTGGTCACCGGGCTGCCTTCATTGACCAGGACGTCGATAATCGCCCCGTCCATCGGTGCCTTGAGGGTGCCGGAGCTGACACTGGCCTGGCTGCAGACCTGCGCCTGAGTGCGATCCACGAACTGCAGGCTGCCCGGACGGGTAAACAGCCAGAGATGCCCGGTTTCCAGGCGGTAAGCGTGGCGTTGGCGAACGCCTTCGATTTCGAGAGTGGCCCAGCGTCCGTCGCTGTGGATGATCTTCAGTTCGAGGCTGCGCCCGGCGACCTGGATGCGCAACGGCTCGCCCGGGATCGCCTGCAACGCTACCGGCCAGTCCTGATCGTCAAGGCCAATGCGATAGTGCAGCGGCACACTGGCGTTGTTGCGCCAGCCAGACAGCGGTGCCGGATGAGCCTGCGCCGACGCCTGATAGAGAAGGGCGGCTGCGATGGCCAGGTGTTGCGCGTTCGGGACGTAAGAATGCAGGCAGGCATGCTCGGAAAAATGCTGTGCAATGAACCCGGTACTGAAATCACCGCGGGCGAACTGCGGGTGTTCCAGCAGGCTGGCCAGCAGGCGTTGATTGCTTTGCAGACCCAGCAGCACGCTGTCTTGCACCGCCCGCAGCAATTTGCGTCGGGCTTGTTCGCGGGTGGCGCCATGGGCGATGAGCTTGCCGAGCATCGGGTCGTAGAAGGGACTGATGAGTTGACCTTCGATCAGACCGTGGTCGATCCGTACGCCGTCCCGTAACTCCGGTTCCCAGGCCACGACGCGCCCGGTTTGCGGCAGGAAACCCCGGGCAGGATCTTCGGCATACAAGCGCACTTCCATGGCATGGCCCTTGAGTTGCACCTGCTCCTGGCGCAGCGGCAATGCTTGCCCCTCGGCAATGTTGAGTTGCCAGGCCACCAGGTCCAGCCCGGTGATCAATTCGGTCACCGGGTGTTCCACTTGCAGCCGGGTGTTCATCTCCAGGAAGTAAAACTGCCCGCGCGCATCCAGCAAAAACTCTACGGTACCCGCGCCAACGTACTGCACCGCTCGGCCGGCCTTGAGCGCCGCTTCGCCCATGGCCTGCCGCAACTCAGGGGTCATCACCGGGCAGGGCGCCTCTTCGATGACTTTCTGATGCCGGCGCTGGACCGAACAATCACGCTCACCGAGGTAAATCAGGTTGCCATGCCGGTCACCGAACAGCTGAACCTCGACGTGACGTGGTTCGACCAGTGCCTGTTCAAGGATCAGTTCGCCGCTGCCAAAACCGTTCAGGGCTTCGGAGCGCGCGGTGCGAATCTGCTCCAGCAAATCTCCGGCGTCGTGCACCAGGCGCATACCGCGTCCACCGCCGCCAGCGCTGGCCTTGATCATCAACGGATAGCCGATGCGCTCGGCTTCGCGGCTCAGGGTGGCGTCGTCCTGTTCGGCACCTTGATAACCGTTGATGCAGGGCACGCCTGCTTCGATCATGGCGATCTTCGACAGGCGCTTGCTGCCCATCAGTTCGATGGCCTCGGGGCTGGGGCCAATGAAGGTGATGCCGGCGTCCTGGCAGGCGAGGGCAAACCCGGCGTTTTCCGAGAGGAAACCGTAGCCAGGATGGATCGCATCCGCGCCCGTGCGCCGGGCCGCGTCGAGGATGGCCGGGATGTTCAGGTAAGACTGTTGCACCGGGGCCGGGCCGATGTTGACCGCTTCGTCGGCCATCTGCACGTGCAGGGCATCGGCGTCGGCGTCGCTGAATACGGCGACCGTGCGATAGCCCAGCGCCTGGGCCGTGCGCTGGATTCGGCAGGCGATCTCACCGCGGTTGGCGATGAGGATTTTTTTCAGTCCGGGCATGGGTTGGCTCTCTTGTATTTGCGGTGTCTGTTCGGGCCTCTTCGCGAGCAAGCCCGCTCCCACATTTGAAATGCATTCCAGTGTGGGAGCGGGCTTGCTCGCGAAGCTTTTAAATGGCCCATCCCGGTTTGCGTTTTTGCACGAAGGCCAGCGTTCCCTCGACGCCTTCTGCTCCGGTCACCGCTTCGCTGAACCATTCGGCAGCCTGATCCAGCATGGCATCCGACGGCTGGCCGGCACTCGCCAGCAACAGTTTTTTGGTCATCGCATTCGCCTCTGGCGCACAACACAACACATGGGCCAGGACCTCATCGAGACGTTCGGCCAAGGCTTGCGGATCATGTTCGACAAAATGCACCAGTCCCATGCGCCGTGCCTGGTGACCATCAAAACGGGCTGCTGTCAGGGTCAGGCGCCGGGCCTCGGTCAGGCCGATGCGCTGGACCACGAATGGCGCGATTTGCGCCGGCAGCAGGCCGAGACTGGTTTCCGGCAGACCGAATTGCGCCTGGTGATCGGCCAGGGCGATATCGCTGACGCAGGCCAGGCCGAAACCGCCGCCGAGCACCGCGCCTTGCAGCACCGTGATCACCACTTGCGGGGCGTGTTGTACCTCTTGCAGCAGCGCACCGAACAGCCGGTTCAAGTCGCGGTGCGCACTGGCACCTTGAGCGCGGGCGTTGGTCATGTCCTTGAGGTCGCCGCCGGCACAGAAGTGGCCGCCGGCACCGCCGATCACCAGAGCGCGCACCCCTCGGTCATCGCGCGCGGCTGTCAGCACCGAGCGCAACTCGGTGACCATCTGCAAGCTCATCGCATTGCGGCTTTCCGGGCGATTGAGGGTGATGTGCAGCACGCCGTTGTGCAGCTCCAGCAGTAAGGTCTGGCAAACCGGCAGGCTGTTCATTTCTTTTTCCCCGGCAGAATGCCCATCAACTTGCAGATGATCCCCAGCATGATTTCGTCGGCGCCGCCGCCAATCGATACCAGCCGTACATCGCGGTAAGCCCGGGCCACCGGGTTGTCCCACATGAAGCCCATGCCGCCCCAATATTGCAGGCAACTGTCGCTGACTTCGCGGCCCAGCCGCCCGGCCTTGAGCTTGGCCATGGAGGCCAGGCGCGTGACGTCCTGGCCTTTGACGTATTGCTCGGTGGCCTGATAGACCAGCGCCCGCAGGCATTCGATTTCGGTTTGCAGTTCGGCCAGGCGGAAGTGGATCACCTGATTGTCGATCAGCGCATTGCCGAAGGTTTTGCGTTCCTTGCAGTATTCGATGGTGCTGTCGACGCAGTACTCCAGGCCCTTGATCATGTTGGCCGCGCCGAACAGGCGTTCCTCCTGGAACTGCAGCATCTGCATCATGAACCCCGCGCCTTCATGACCGATGCGGTTGCGCTGCGGTACGCGCACATTGTCGAAAAACACCTGGGCGGTTTCCGAACTGCGCATGCCGAGTTTGTCCAGGTGCGAGCTCAAGCTGATGCCCGGTGTGTTCATCGGCACCATGATCAGCGACTTGTTGATGTGCGGTTTGTCGTCCGAGGTGTTGGCCAGCAGGCAGATGAAGTCGGCGCTCGGCGAGTTGGTGATCCACATCTTGCTGCCATTGATCACATAATCGTCGCCGTCCTTGCGCGCAGTGGTTTTCAGCCCGGCAACGTCAGAGCCGGCGCCGACTTCGGAGACGCCGATGCAACCGACCTGCTCGCCACTGATGGCGGGGCGCAGGAACTCGTCGCGCAGTTCATCGGAACCGAAACGTGCCAGCGCTGGCGTGCACATGTCGGTCTGCACGCCGATGGACATCGGGATGCCGCCGCAATGAATGGTGCCGAACTCCTCGGCGGCAACGATCGAATAGCTGTAGTCGAGCCCCATGCCACCGAATTTTTCCGGTTTGGAAATGCCCAGCAGGCCGAGGTCGCCGGCCTTGCGGAAGATTTCGTGGATGGGGAAGCGCCCGGCCTTTTCCCACTCTTCGACGTGCGGGTTGATCTCGTGCTCGACGAATTGGCGCACGGTGCGGCGCAGTGCTTCGTGTTCCTGGGTGAAGATCATTTTTATTGTTCTCCTTGAGCCAGCCTAGAGCCGGGCTACGCCAAAACTGTTGGCTTGCAATGGCCGCACCTCGGCCTCGTGACAGATATCCAGCAGATAACCCAGCAAGGTCCGGGTATCGCGCGGGTCGATCAAGCCGTCGTCCCACAGGTTGGCACTGCCGTAGAGCGCCGTGGACTGGCTGTCGAGTTTCTGCGCGGTGACCTGTTCCAGCATGTCGAGCATTTTCGGATCGGGCACCAGGCCGTCCTTGGCCTGTTTGGCCTCGGTGACGATGCGCAGCACTTTGCCCGCTTGCGCGCCGCCCATCACGGCGGTGCGGCTGTTGGGCCAGGCGAAGATGAAACGCGGGTCGAGGCCGCGCCCGCACATTGCATAGTTGCCCGCGCCGTAGGAGCCACCGACGACGATGGTCAGCTTCGGCACCCGGGCGTTGGCCACCGCTTGAATCATCTTCGCGCCGTGTTTGATCACGCCTTGTTGCTCCGATTCGGTGCCGACCATGAACCCGGTGGTGTTGTGGAAAAACAGCAGCGGCGTGCGGCTTTGGTCGCACAGCTGGATGAACTGGGCGGCCTTGCTCGCACCCTTGGGCGTGATCGGGCCGTTGTTGCCGATGAAGCCACAGGCGCGGCCCTGGATTTTCAGGTGGCCACACACGGTCTGCTGATCGAACTCGCCCTTGAATTCAAGAAAGTTCGAAGCGTCGGCAATCCTGGCGATGATTTCGCGCACGTCGTAGGGTTTTTTCGGGTCATCCGGGATCAGGCCGAGCAGTTCGTCTATGGGGTACCGTGGCTCCTCCCAGTGTCGTTCGGGCAGTTGGGGCAACTGCTCGTTCCATGGCAGCAGGCTGACGATTTCGCGTACCTGTCGCACACCGTCGGCATCGTTCTCCGCCAGGTATTCGGCGGTGCCGGCGGTTTGTGCGTGCATCTCGGCACCGCCCAGTTCTTCATCGGTCGCGACTTCACCGGTGGCAGCCTTGAGCAGTGGCGGGCCGGCGAGAAACAGCTTGGCCTTGCCGCGCACCACCACCACGTAATCGGACAACCCCGGCTGATAGGCACCACCCGCCGTGGCCGAACCGTGCACCACGGTGACCTGCGGCAACCCCATGGCCGACATCCGCGCCTGATTGGCAAAGCTGCGTGCGCCTTCGACGAAAATCTCCGCCGCGTAATTGAGGTTGGCACCGCCGCTTTCGGCGAGGGTGATCACCGGCAGTTTGTTTTCCATGGCGATCTGTTGCAGGCGCAGGGATTTTTTCAAACCGCTGGGGGAAATGGTCCCGCCCCTGATTGCGCTGTTGTTCGCCACCACCAGCACGCGCACGCCGCAGACATAGCCAATGCCAGCGATCAAGCCGCCACCGGCGGAGCTGCCGTCCTTGTCGTCGTGCAGCTTGTAACCGGCCAGGCTGGCCAGTTCGAGAAACGGCGCGCCGGGGTCCAGCAGCAGATTGAGGCGCTCGCGGGGCAGCAGTTGGCCGCGTTTTTCAAACCTGGGCCTGGCTTCGGCAGCCTTGTTCAGCAGGTTCTGTTCGAGCGCACGGACTTGCTCGATGGCGTTCAGCATCGCCGCACGGTTCCGGGCGAACGGCTCGCTGTGGGGGTCGAGTTGCGACTGAATCACCGGCATGGGTTATTCCTTGTCCTTCAACACGTCTGGCAAGTAGGCGCGGTGGAAACCGTTGTACGACTCGCTGTTGGTTGCCTTGTGAATCGGCCAGGCACGCCCGCCGAGGCTGGCGGCACCGTCGATGCGCAAGGTGCTGCCGCTGACGAACGCCGCTGCCGGGCTGAGCAGAAAAACAATCGCCGCGCTGACTTCCGATTCGGTGCCGATGCGCTTGAGCGGCACGTGTTCGCGCAAAGTCGGAATCGCAGCCTTGAATGCGCCTTCGTAAGTGTCCATGCCGCTGGAGGCAATCCAGCCCGGCGCCACGGCGTTGACCCGCACCCCGGCATAACCCCATTCGTACGCGGCGGTCTTGGTCAGGTTGTCCATGCCCGAACGTGCCGCGCCGGAGTGGCCCATACCGGGCATGCCGCCCCACATGTCGGCGAGCATGTTGACGATGGCGCCGCCATGCTTGCTCATGGACTGATTGAACACTTCCCGGGCCATCAGGAAACCGCCCACCAGATTGGTGCGCATCACGGTTTCGAACCCCTTCTGATTGATCGAGGCCAGGGGTGACGGGTACTGCCCGCCAGCGTTGTTGACCAGGCCATGAATGGGGCCATGTTTGCGGATCAATTCGCTGACCAGGTGCTGCACCGGTTCTTCCTCGCGGATGTCGCAAACCGCCCAATCGGCCTTGCCACCGTCTTCGGCGATCTCCGCCGCAACGGTTTTCAGTTTGTCGGCCTTGCGCCCGACCAGCAGCACATGGGCGCCGAGGGCCGCCAGTTCGTGGGCGGTGCAGCGGCCGATGCCACTGCCACCACCGGTGACAATGATGTTTTGGCCGGCAAACAAATCGGCTTTGAAAATCGAATCGTAGGCCATGGCGGCAATCCTCTAATTGAGCTGGTCGGCGATGCGCTGCGGCACCGGAATCTGGATTTCCAGCAGTTGCTGGGCGAAGGCCTTGCCTTGCGGGTCGATTCGCAGGCTGGCGACACCGCCGCCGCCGAGGGCGTTTTCCAGCAGGAAATTCAGGCTGTGGCTGGCGGGCAAGTACCAGCGTTCAACCCGCCCGTGGATTGGATCGAGGACATGGCCCATCCAGTCGACGATCACTTCCGGCGTCAGGGCTTCGGCAATCCATGGCAGATATTCGGGAGCGCGGGCCATGACCCCGATGTTGCTGTGGTTGCCCTTGTCGCCGGAACGGGCGACCGCGAGTTTGACCAGGGCCACGCTGGCGTCGGCCTGGCCAATCGGTTTCGGCGCGGCGAGCGGGACTGGCAGGTCCAGCGGGTCGAGCACATCAAGGGCGGGCAGGGCACACCGGTGGCGCCGGCCCATGAAATCAATGTCCAGCGTGCAGGCGGTTTTGTCGATGAGGAACGAGAACAGCCGGATCAGCGGATACACCGTTGGCCGCCCACCGACAATCCCGGTCAGCCCCGGCGCCATGCCGGTGGCGGCCTGGGCGATTTCCCGGGAGAACACGATCAGGGCCTGCTTGTCCGGATGGCGCACGGCGAGTTTGATCACCACTTCGCGGCTGTCCTGACGCTGGCCGTGGGGGCCGTAGGTGGCCTCGCTGCCCAGCAACTCGATATTCACGTCGCTGTACGGCGCCCAGCCGCGCTGGCGGAACATTTCCGAAGTCTTGTTGATGATCGCATCGCTGACGCGCCGTGCCTTGTCGACGGCATCGATGCCGGCAATCAGGCAACTGGCGGTGCAGCGAAAACCATCGGGGTACGTCGCGCTGACCTTGTATTGAGCCGTCGGTGGCAGGCCTTTGGCACCGTGCACCTGCACTGCGTTCTTGCCTTGTTGCAGCAGTTTGACCTGAGTGAAATCGCACACCACATCGGGCAACAGATACGCACGCGGGTCCCCGATTTCGTACAACATCTGTTCGCCCACCGTCAGCGGTGTGACCAGCCCGCCGGTCCCTTCGGGTTTGCTGACGATGAACTGGCTGTCGGCGCTGACTTCGACGATGGGAAAGCCGATGTGTTCGTAGTCGGGGACGTCGCGCCAATCAGTGAAGTTGCCGCCCGTGCACTGGGCGCCGCATTCGATGATGTGCCCGGCCAATGCTGCTTGGGCGAGCTTGTCGTAGTCGTGCCACGACCAGCCGAATTCATGCACCAGCGCAGCACTGACCACGGCACTGTCGACCACGCGCCCGGTGATTACGATGTCCGCCCCCAGACGCAGGGCTTCGACGATACCGGGTGCACCGAGGTAGGCATTGGTCGAGACGCACATCGATGGCAGGGGAGCGCCGCTGAACATTTCATGAATGCCCAGGTTGCCCAGCCGTTTGAATTGCGGTTGCAGGTCGTCACCCAGCAGCACGGCGATCTTCAGGGCCACCCCGGCCTTGTCGCAGGCTGCTTGCAGGGCGGCGGCGCAGGCTTGGGGATTGACCCCGCCAGCATTGCTGATGACCCGGATATTGTGTTGCGCGAGCTGCGGCAACAAGGGCGCGAGGACTTCGATGAAGTCGCCTGCATAACCGGCCTGGGGATCTTTCATCCGCGCACCGGCCATGATCGACAGGGTGATCTCGGCCAGGTAATCAAAGACCAGATAATCCAGATGCCCATGATTGACCAGTTGCGCGGCAGCGGTCGAGGTATCGCCCCAGAAGGCGCTGGCGCAGCCGATGCGAATTGTTTTTGGCGCAGTCCATTCCATAGCCATCTCCAACCGAAGTGCGTCGACACTACCAAGCAAGCGCTTGGTTTGTAAATGACTTGATTATCTTCTGCCCAAGCGCTTGCTTGGTTGCATCCATGAGCTTAAATTGCCCGCGCAATCCCGCTGTTTTCGGGGGGATCGGCGTTATTGATTGATCGACTGTAGGAGAGAACGGGTGGACGAGCAAAAAGCCCTGAGGGTCATGCGCGAATTGGTGGACAGCGGCCAATTGACCGACCCGGACAGCGCCCGTGGCAAGCTGCTGCAAGTGGCGGCCCACCTGTTCCGCAATAAAGGCTATGAACGCACGACCGTGCGCGATCTGGCCGGCGCCGTGGGCATTCAGTCGGGGAGTATTTTCCATCACTTCAAAAGCAAGGACGAAATCCTGCGCGCCGTGATGGAAGAAACGATACGCTACAACACCGCGATGATGCGTGCGGCCATTGCCGAGGCCGGCAGTGTGCGCGAGCGGGTGCTGGCGCTGATCCGGTGTGAATTGCAGTCGATCATGGGTGGCAGCGGCGAGGCCATGGCCGTGCTGGTCTACGAATGGCGCTCGCTGTCTGAAGACGGCCAGGCCAAGGTCCTGGCGCTGCGGGACATCTACGAAGACATCTGGCTGCAAGTACTGGGTGAAGCCAAGGCCGCCGGGTTTATCCGTGGTGATGTGTTCATCACCCGACGGTTCCTGACCGGCGCATTGTCCTGGACCACGACGTGGTTTCGCGCCGATGGCAGCATGAGCCTCGATCAGTTGGCCGATGAGGCATTGATTCTGGTGCTGGAGGAGCGGCAATAAGCTAGTGTTGGCCGGCATTAAACTGGCTAACTGGACAAAACCGCCTAGCTTGAATGCATTGATGCCGTTTTATTGGGGAGTGGGGGCGTTTTGATGGGTTTGAAAATTCGGACAGCCTCGCGGCTTTTGCTGGCGATGCTTGCGGCGTCAACGGTGATGCCGTCCCAGGCGGCGCAACTGGTGCGTATTGGTGCCGCGCACTTTCCGCCCTACACCGTGCGCCCGGAATCCGGGGCCGATACCGGGTTGCTGCCGCAACTGGTCGAGGCCCTGAACGCATTGCAAAGTGACTACCAGTTTGTCCTGGTACCCACTTCCATTCCCCGGCGCTTCGGTGACTTCAAGCAGGACCGGGTCGACATGGCCATCTTCGAAAATCCCGCCTGGGGTTGGGAGGATATTCCTCACACGGCCGTCGACATGGGGCTGGAGGACGCCGAGATTTTTGTCGCGCAACGCCTGCCCGATCGACAGCAAAGCTATTTTGCCGACCTGAACGGCAAGCGTCTGGCCCTGTTCAGCGGCTATCACTACGAATTCGCCAATTTCAATGCCGACCCCCAGTACCTCGCGAAAAACTACAACGCCACGCTGACCTATTCCCATGACAGCAATTTGCTGATGGTATTACGCGACCGGGCCGACATTGCCCTGGTCACGCGCTCTTACCTGAACGACTATTTTTTGCGCAATAAGGATGTCGCCGAGAAGTTTTTGGCGTCCGATCGCATCGATCAGGTCTATCACCACTACGCCATTCTGCGTCCGACCGCGCCCATCAGCGGCGAGGCCTTCGGCAAGCTGTTGCAAGGCTTGCGGGACAACGGCCAGATGCTGAAAATTTTCGATCCGTACAAGATTGCGATTGTGCCGATCCCGCACAACGAGCCGGCTCCACAGGTCGCCAAGTGATGGTCTTTTCCTAAATTTCCCGCCGTGGCTCACGTCACCTCGTTGAACTGTCGACGATTATCGTGAGCTTGATCCATGCCCAATCTGAATGACCTGACTGCCCTGTGTCTGCCGACAGGCAGTCGTCTTGCCGCTGATGAAACGCAAAGCCGCCTGAGTTTCAGCCTGGAGGGGCAACCGTTGCTCACCCTGCGGCTGATGCGTGGTCCCGAATTGCACGTGCAACCGGAGGCGCATTTCGGTCGCCCTGAAGGGCAGGCGTTGTGGGCGGCCTGTTACTGGCTGTTCGCCCGCGACCCCGACTGTCAGCGCCTGGTCTGGCAACTGCAAGACGTGCCGAACGAAGCCGTGTTCAGCGGCTTGCTGATTCCGACCCCCATCAGCGGCCAGTACCACTGCGAGCGCACGTTGTTCTGGCAGTTGTCGCAGCCGTGGCTGAGGCATTCACTGACCGGCAGCTATCCGCAGCAAATGCTCATGAGCGACGGCAAGCGTCATCCACGGCGGCCGGTCAAACCCCGTGGTGAAGTGTATCGACGCTTCGATGCGCGGCTGGGCGCCTGGGTTTCCCTGCGCACGCTGGAAATCGAGCAAGACCTGGCACGCTTCAACCGTTGGCAGAACAGCCCGCGCGTTGCCAGTTTCTGGCAGGAGGAGGGCAGCCTCGAACAGCATCGCGAATACCTGAACAAACTCGAGGCCGACCCGCACACGCTAACGCTCATCGGTAGTTTCGACGATCAGCCATTCGCTTATTTCGAGGCTTATTGGGCCAGGGAAGATCGCATCGCGCCGTTCTATGAGGTCAACGATTACGACCGTGGCATTCACATGCTGGTGGGTGAGGAAAATCATCGCGGTCCGCACAAGGTGGCGAGCTGGTTATCGGCGCTGGTGCATTACCTGTTTCTTGATGATCCGCGCACGCAGCGCGTGGTTGCCGAGCCTCGTGCCGATAACGCGAAGATGATCGGGTACATGCAAAACCAGTGCTTTCACTGCGAGAAAGAGTTCGACTTCCCGCACAAGCGCGCGGCCTTGATGGTGTTGGGGCGGGAGCGGTTTTTTGATCGCTGCGCACTGGCTTGATGCTTGAAGCTCAAGATTCGTTGCGGTCTTGAGTCAGCCTTCGCGAGCAAGCCCGCTCCCACAGGGTGTGCGCTAGCGGGCTTGCTCGCGAAGGGCGCGACGCAGATTTCAGATCTTATTGGCGGGAAGCCGCATCGCCACGCTTGCCCGACACCTTGCGGCAGTGCACCAGCGCATCACGAATCATGAAGTTCACCAAGGTCGGCGAGACGCCGAGTTCCCTGGCGATGTCTTTTTGCGGTACGCCGTGCAGGCGATACATCTCGAAGGCGTAGCGGGTGCGGCTCGGCAACTCCGTCAACGCATCGGCAATGTGCTCCAGCGTCGAGAAATTGATGTGCGAAGTTTCCGGCGACGCACCCTGGATCACCACATTCAGACCTTCCTCTTCAGGGCCGGAATATTTCTGCTCCAGCGCCTGCTTGCGGTAGTGGTCGATCGCCAGGTTGCGCACGATCTGGAACAGGTAGCTGAGCTGGGCCTTGATCGAACTGGTGATGGGTGGGGCCGATTGCAGCCGGAAGAATGCGTCCTGCACAACATCTTCGGCACGTGAGCGGCAACCGGTAATTCGGGCGGCAATCTTCACCAGAATCAATCGATTGTCGACGAATGCCTGAAGTAGCGGTGTATCGCACCTGCTTGTGGATACTGGTTCCATCATGGAAATCACCCTGCTGCCAAAAGGTTGGTGGGACGGCGAATAAACCGGGGGGACCGTCCTACACATCGAGCGACAAATTAGGCTTAATGATAATTATTGTCAAATGAGAAAAAGAACCAGTGCGCTGTAGCGATATCGAGTGAGAACTGCGACACGCTGACTCACTTCAGTCCGCTTTGTGTTCCGGCCTGGCGACTAATTAATTCAAGACGTCATCCGTTCTCATTGGTGAATGGAACAGCGCAATTCTCATAACCCTGTAGGAGCGAGCTCGCTCGCGATGGTCATCAAGGATGGCGATGGGCGCCTGACACTCTGCGGCGTTCTCCTTTTTTCGCGAGCAAGCTCGCTCCTACAGCCGAAATCAGGCAGGAAACCTCATGACCGACGCGTTCGAACTCCCCAGCACAATGGTCCAGGCCCTTCAGCGCCGTGCGGCACTGACACCGGATCGGGTGGCCTTGCGTTTTCTCGCCGAGACTCCGCAACCAGTGGTGGTGCTCAGCTATCGCGAACTGGATCAGCGGGCGCGAACGATTGCCGGCGCGTTGCAGGCTCAAGCGGATGTTGGCGACCGCGCCGTGTTGCTGTTCCCCAGCGGCCCGGATTACGTCGCGGCGTTTTTCGGTTGCCTGTACGCCGGGGTGATTGCAGTACCGGCCTATCCGCCGGAGTCGACGCGGCGTCATCACCAGGAACGCCTGTTGTCGATCATCGACGATGCCCAACCGCGCCTGCTGCTGACCAGTGCCGGGCTGCGCGATACATTGCAGCCAATCGACGGGGCGCCGCCGCTGCTGTGCGTCGATACCCTCGACGGTGCACTGGCCGAGCGTTGGGTCGCGGCGGATTTGCAGGACGATCACATTGCTTTTCTGCAATACACCTCCGGCTCCACCGCATTGCCCAAAGGCGTGCAAGTCAGCCACGGCAATCTGGTGGCCAACGAACTGCTGATTCGCCACGGTTTCGGCATTGACCTGAACCCCGATGACGTCATCGTCAGCTGGCTGCCGCTGTATCACGACATGGGGCTGATCGGCGGCCTGTTGCAGCCGATTTTCAGCGGCGTGCCTTGCGTGTTGATGTCCCCGGCGTACTTCCTTGGCCGGCCGTTGCGCTGGCTGGAAGCGATCAGCGAATACGGCGGCACCATCAGCGGCGGGCCGGATTTTGCCTATCGCTTGTGCAGCGAACGGGTCAGCGAGACGGCTCTGGAACGGCTCGATCTGAGTGGCTGGCGCGTGGCGTATTCCGGTTCCGAACCGATTCGCCTCGACACCCTGGAACGCTTCTCGGAGAAGTTCGCGACCTGCGGCTTCACCGCGGACAGTTTCATGGCCTCCTACGGTCTGGCCGAAGCCACATTGTTCGTGGCCGGCACAACGCGCGGCCAAGGCATCGGCAACCTGCGGGTGGACGATCAGGCCCTGGCGCAGAACCGTGTCGAAGCGGGCGAGGGCAGCCCGATCATGAGCTGCGGTATCAGCCAACCGGCGCACGCCGTGCTGATCATCGACCCGGTCGCGCTCACCGAACAGGCCGACAACGCTGTCGGTGAAGTCTGGGCCAGCGGGCCGAGCATCGCCCTCGGCTACTGGCGCAACCCCGAGGCGTCCGCCAGGACCTTCGTCCGGCACGCCGGCCAGACCTGGCTGCGAACCGGTGACCTGGGCTTCATGCGCAACGGCGAGCTGTTCATCACCGGGCGCCTGAAAGACCTGCTGATCGTGCGCGGGCACAACCTGTACCCGCAAGACATCGAGCAGACCGTCGAGCGCGAAGTGGAAGTGGTGCGCAAGGGGCGGGTTGCCGCCTTCGCTGTCTCGATCGAGGGGCGGGAAGGCATCGGCATCGCCGCCGAAATCAGCCGCAGCGTGCAGAAAATCCTGCCGCCCGAGTCCTTGATCAAAGCCATTCGCCAGGCCGTCGCCGAGGCGTATCAGGAAGCACCGAGCGTGGTGGTGCTGCTCAATCCGGGTGCGTTGCCCAAGACATCCAGCGGCAAAGTGCAACGCTCGGCGTGCCGCAACCGCCTGGCGGACGGCAATCTCGACAGCTACGCGGTGTTCCCGTCGGCCAACACCGAGAGCGCCGGCCAGATCGAGTCGGGCTCCGGGCTGCAAAGCCTGATCGGTCGCATCTGGTGTGAGCAGTTGCAGGTCGGGCGGGTGGACGCCGACGATCATTTTTTCCTGCTCGGCGGCAACTCCATTGCGGCGACGCAAGTGGTGGCGCGCCTGCGCGAAGAACTCGGTCTGGAGTTGAACCTGCGCCTGTTGTTCGAAGCGCCGACCCTCGGCGCATTCGCCGATGTCGTGGCCCATCTGCAACAGGACGGTGGCCTGGCCCAGGGTGCGATCACCGCGCTGTCGCGCCTGCAGCCGATGCCGCAATCCCTGGCACAAAACCGCCTGTGGATCACCTGGCAACTCGACCCCCACAGCCGCGCCTACAACATTCCCGGTGCCCTACAACTGCGCGGTGAGCTGGATGAGGACGCCTTGCGCGGCAGTTTCCAGCAGTTGATCGAGCGCCACGAATCCCTGCGCACGCGATTCTTCGAGCGTGATGGCGTGGCGCTGCAACAGGTCGATGCGGCTGGCCAGTTCAATTTGCACATGATCGACATCAGCGACCGGCCTGCTGCCGAGCGTGAAACCCGCGCGCAGCAAATCCGCGAGGATGAAGCGCGTACCCGGTTCGATCTGGAGAAAGGCCCGCTGCTGCGGGTGATGCTGGTACGCCTCGACGACGAAGATCATCAGTTGTTGGTGACGATGCACCACATCATCGCTGACGGCTGGTCGCTGAATGTGCTGATCGACGAGTTCTCGCGCCTGTATGCGGCCGCCTCCCAGGGGCAGCAAGCGGTGCTCGCGCCGTTGCCGACGCAGTACGCCGATTACGCCAGCTGGCAGCGCCAATGGCTGGCGCAAGGGGAGAGCGAGCAGCAACTGGCTTACTGGAAAGCACAGTTGGGCGAGGAGCATCCAGCGTTGAGCCTGGCCACCGATCATCCGCGCTCGGCGCAGCAACTGCATAGCGCTGCACGACACACGGTGCGTCTGGGCGCTCCCCTCAGCGAAGCCATTCGCCAGACCGCCCAGGCCCATGAGTCCACACCGTTCATGCTGCTGCTTGCAGTGTTCCAGAGCCTGTTGCACCGCTACAGCGGCCAACGGGACATCCGCATCGGCGTGCCCAATGCCAACCGTCCGCGCCTGGAAACCCAAGGGCTGATTGGCTTCTTCATCAATACCCAGGTGTTGCGCGCCGAGGTGGATTCGCGCCTGCCATTCGTTGAACTGCTGGCGCAAACCCGACACACCGCATTGGGCGCCCAGGCCCATCAGGACCTGCCATTCGAGCAACTGCTGGAAACCTTCCCGCAGGCCCGCGAACAGGGCCTGTTCCAGGTCATGTTCAACCATCAGCAACGGGACTTGAGCGCCTTGCGCCGGCTGCCGGGATTGTTGGCCGAAGAGCTGCCGTGGCACAGCCGCGAAGCCAAGTTCGATTTGCAGTTGCACAGTGAAGAAGACCGCAATGGTCGCCTGACCTTGTCCTTTGACTACGCCAGCGAGTTGTTCGACGTCGCGACCATCGGGCGCCTGGCCGAACACTTCAGCAACTTGTTGCGGGCGGTCTGCGAGCAACCGAAAACTGCCATTGGCGACCTGCAACTGATGACGGTTACCGAGCAGCAGCAACAATCGGGGTGGGCCATCGCACCGTGCACAGCGGCCAGTCAATGGCTGCCAGAATGGCTCAATGAGCAGGCGCGCCAGACGCCGCAGCGCACCGCGCTGGTGTGGGACGGCGGCAGCCTGGACTTCGCCGAACTGCACGTTCAGGCCAACCGTCTGGCCCATTACCTGCGCGACAAAGGCGTCGGCCCGGACGTCTGCGTGGCCATCGCCTGCGAACGTTCGCCGCAACTGCTGATCGGCCTGCTGGCGATCATCAAGGCTGGCGGTGCTTATATACCGCTGGACCCGGATTACCCGGCCGAGCGCCTGGCCTACATGCTCAGCGACAGCGGCGTTGAATTGCTGCTGACGCAAACCCGATTGCTCGAGCGCTTGCCGGCCTGCGAGGGCGTCAGCGTGATCGCCATGGACACCTTGCATCTGGACCGCTGGCCAAGCCACGCACCGGGGTTGCGCCTGCAGGGCGACAACCTCGCCTATGTGATTTACACCTCGGGATCCACCGGTCAGCCCAAAGGCGTCGGTAACACCCACGCGGCGCTGGCCGAGCGCCTGCAATGGATGCAGGATACTTATCGCCTGAACGAAACCGACGTGCTGATGCAAAAGGCGCCGATCAGTTTCGACGTGTCGGTGTGGGAGTGCTTCTGGCCGCTGATCACCGGCAGCAAGCTGTTGATCGCTGGCCCCGGTGAACACCGCGATCCGTATCGCATCGCGCAGCTGGTGCAAGAACACGGCGTGACCACGTTGCACTTCGTGCCGCCGCTGCTTTCGTTGTTCATTGACGAACCGCTCAGCGCTGAATGCACTAGCCTGCGTCGGCTGTTCTCCGGAGGCGAAGCCTTGCCTGCGGAGCTGCGCAATCGTGTGCTGGCACAACTGCCGGCGGTGCAACTGCACAACCGCTACGGACCGACCGAAACCGCGATCAACGTCACGCATTGGCAGTGCTCCAGCGCCGACGGCGAGCGCTCGCCGATTGGCCGGCCGCTGGGTAATGTGATCTGCCGCGTGCTCGACGGCGATCTCAATCCCGTTCCGGCCGGCGTGTCGGGTGAGCTGTGCATCGGCGGCGTTGGTTTAGCCCGTGGTTACCTCGGTCGCCCGGCATTGACCGCCGAACGATTCGTGGTCGATCCATTGGGCGAGCCGGGCGCACGTCTGTACCGCACCGGCGACCGGGCGCGCTGGACGGCGGACGGCGTGATCGAATACCTCGGCCGTCTCGATCAGCAGGTCAAACTGCGCGGGTTCCGGGTCGAGCCAGGGGAAATCGAAGCGCGCCTGCTGGCCCGGGAGGGGGTTGCGCAAGCCGTGGTGCTGGTGCGCGAAACCGTGGCCGGTGCGCAATTGATCGGTTACTACACCGCTGCGGACAATGCCGGGGACGAAGCCGACCAATCTGCGCGTCTGAAAAGCGCATTGGCCGCCGAACTGCCGGAATACATGGTGCCGGCGCAACTGATGCGCCTGGAACAAATGCCCCTCAGCCCGAGCGGCAAACTCGACCGTCGCGCCTTGCCGGAACCGCAGTGGCAGGTTCGCGAACACATTGAACCCGTGACGGAGCTGGAACAACACATCGCCGGTATCTGGCGCGAAGTGCTGGGTTTGACCCAAGTCGGCCTGCGCGATGATTTCTTTGCACTCGGTGGCCACTCATTGCTGGCCACGCAAATCATCTCCCGCACCCGCCAGGCCTGCGACGTCGAGTTGCCGCTGCGGGTGCTGTTCGAACACAGCGAACTCGGTGCGTTTGCCGAACAGGTTCGCCTGATCCAGGCCAGCGGCCACACCAATAAACAGTTGCCGATTGAACCAGTCGACCGCCGCCAGGCGGTGCCGCTGTCCTATTCCCAGCAGCGCATGTGGTTCCTCTGGCAGCTGGAGCCGGACAGCCCGGCGTACAACGTCGGCGGCATGGCGCGGCTGCGCGGCGTGCTCGATGTCGCACGTTTCGAAGCCGCGCTGCAAGCCCTGATCCTGCGCCACGAAACCCTGCGCACCACGTTCCCGAGCATTGACGGGGTCGCCCGCCAACACGTGCACGCGCAATCCGGCGTGCGCATGGCGTGGAAGGATCTCACCGCGCTGGATGCCGAAAGCCGCGAGTGGCAGGTTCAGCAACTGGCTGACGACGAAGCGCACCAGCCGTTCGATCTGGAAACCGGACCGTTGCTGCGCGCCTGCCTGGTCAAGACTGCCGAACAGGAACACTACTTCGTTCTGACCTTGCACCACATCGTCACCGAAGGCTGGGCGATGGACATTTTTGCCCGGGAACTCAGCGCGCTGTACGAAGCGTTCGTCGATGATCGTGAATCACCGCTGGCGCCGTTGCCGGTGCAGTACCTGGATTACAGCGTGTGGCAACGTCAGTGGCTGGAGTCCGGCGAGCGTCAGCGCCAACTCGATTACTGGACCACGCAGCTGGGCCGCGAACAGCCGTTGCTGGAGTTGCCGGCAGACCGTCCGCGTCCGCCGGTGCAAAGCCATCAGGGTGAGTTGTACCGGTTCGACCTGAGCGACGACCTCGCGGCGCGGGTCCGCGCCTTCAACGCGCAACACGGCCTGACCCTGTTCATGACCATGACCGCCGCCCTGGCGACGCTGCTGTACCGCTACAGCGGTCAGACCGATTTGCGCATCGGCGCCCCGGTAGCCAACCGCATTCGTCCGGAAAGCGAAGGGCTGATCGGCGCGTTCCTCAATACTCAAGTGCTGCGTTGCCAGCTCGACGGGCAGATGTCCGTGGGCGAGCTGTTCGAGCAGGTCCGGCACACGGTGATCGAAGGCCAGTCCCATCAGGACCTGCCATTCGATCATCTGGTGGAAGCTTTGCAACCACCGCGTAGCGCGGCCTACAACCCGTTGTTCCAGGTGATGTGCAACGTGCAGCGCTGGGAGTTCCAGCAAAGCCGAACCCTGGCCGGCATGACGGTCGAGTACCTGGCCAACGATGCCCGCGCAACCAAGTTCGACCTCAACCTGGAAGTCACTGACCTTGACCATCGCCTGGGTTGCTGCCTGACCTACAGCACCGATCTGTTCGACGAACCGCGCATCGCCCGCATGGCCGGGCATTGGCGCAATCTGTTGGAGGCGCTGATTGCCGATCCGCAACAGCGCTTGAGCGAGCTGCCGCTGCTGGACGCCGGGGAGCAACAACATCTGCTCGACAGTCTTGGCATCGAACCGGGTGAGCATCGACGCGATCAGTGCATTCATCATCTATTCAGTGAACAGGCCCAGGCGCGTCCGGATGCTCCGGCGCTGACCTTCGCCGGACAAACCCTGAGCTACGCCGAACTCGACCGCCGCGCCAATCGCCTCGCGTGGATGCTGCGCGAGCGCGGCGTCGGACCGCAGGTTCGTGTGGGCCTGGCACTTGAGCGCTCGCTGGAAATGGTCGTCGGCCTGCTGGCGATCCTCAAGGCTGGCGGCGCCTATGTACCGCTGGATCCGGAATACCCGCTGGAACGCTTGCATTACATGATCGAAGACAGTGGCATCGGTCTGCTGCTCAGCGATGCGACGATGTTCAAGGCCCTGGGCGAGTTGCCGGCGAGCGTCGGTCGCTGGTGTCTTGAAGAGGACGCCGCTGCACTGGCCGGCTATCCGGCCACCGAGTTGCCATTGATCAGCCTGCCGCAGCATCAGGCCTACCTGATTTACACTTCGGGCTCGACCGGCAAGCCGAAAGGCGTGGTGGTGTCTCACGGCGAAATCGCCATGCATTGCCGCGCCGTGATCGAGCGTTTCAGCATGCGCCCCGACGACTGCGAGCTGCACTTCTACTCGATCAACTTCGACGCCGCCACCGAACGTTTGCTGGTGCCGCTGCTCAGCGGTGCACAAGTGGTACTGCGGGCTCAAGGGCAGTGGGACGCGGAAGAAATCTGTGGCCTGATCCGTCGTCATCACATCAACGTCCTCGGTTTCACGCCGAGCTACGGCAGCCAGTTGGCGCAATGGCTGGCAACGCAAAATGAAACCCTGCCGGTCCGTACGGTTATCACTGGCGGCGAAGCGCTGACCGGTGAACACCTGGCGCGGATTCGCGCAGCGTTCCAGCCGAGCCAGTTCTTCAATGCCTACGGCCCGACCGAAACCGTGGTCATGCCGCTGGCCAGCCGCGCCCCTGAAGTGCTGGAAGAGGGCGCTGGCAGCGTGCCGATCGGCAGCGTGATCGGTGACCGCGTGGCTTACATTCTCGACGCCGATCTGGCGTTGCTGCCGCAAGGCGCGACGGGTGAGTTGTACGTCGGCGGCGCGGGTCTGGCCCAGGGGTATCACCAGCGTCCGGGGATGACCGCGGAGCGGTTCGTGGCCGATCCGTTTGCCGCCAGCGGCGGGCGGATCTACCGCACCGGCGACCTGGTGCGTCAGCGGGCCGACGGCCTGGTGGAATACCTTGGGCGGATCGACCACCAGGTGAAGATTCGTGGTTTCCGTATCGAATTGGGCGAGATCGAAACCCGTCTGCTGGAGCATGCGTCGATTCGAGAAGCCGTGGTGCTGGCGCTCGATGCACCGAGCGGCAAGCAACTGGTCGGCTATCTGGTAACGGATATCGCTGAACAAGACGAAGCGCAGCAATCCGCTTTGCGTGAATCGCTCAAGGCCTGTTTGAAAGCGCAACTGCCGGATTACATGGTGCCCACGCACCTGATCCTGTTGGCCAGCATGCCGCTGACCGCCAACGGCAAACTCGACCGCCGCGCGCTGCCGGCACCGGACCCGGAGCTCAATCGCCAACAGTACGTGGCGCCCGGCAACGAGCTCGAAATCACGCTCGCACAGATCTGGTGCGAAGTGCTCAACGTCGGTCAGGTTGGCCTCAACGACAACTTCTTCGAACTGGGCGGCGACTCGATTCTGTCGATCCAGGTGGTCAGCCGGGCACGGCAGCAGGGCATTCACTTCAGCCCGCGTGAGCTGTTCCAGCACCAGACCGTGCAGACCCTTGCCGCCGTGGCCACCCGCAGCGAGCAGGTCAGCGCCGAGCAAGGCTTGATCATCGGCGAGTCGCGTCTGACGCCGATCCAGCACTGGTTCTTCGACACCGATATCCCGCAACGCCAACACTGGAACCAGGCGTTGTTGATGCAACCGGCCGTGACGCTGGAACCCCATCGTCTGGAGCAAGCGTTACTGGCGGTGATCGAGCAGCACGATGCCTTGCGCCTGCGATTCAGCAACCTTGCCGGCCAATGGCAGGCCATGCACCCATCTGTTTTCGATGCACCGGTACTGTGGCAGGTGCGCGTTTCGTCCATGGACAAATGCGCGGCGTTGTTCGCCGATGCCCAGCGCAGCCTCGACCTGGAAGAGGGGCCGTTGCTGCGCGTGTTGCTGGTCGATGGTCCCGAAGGTCAGCAACGCTTGTTCATCGCCATCCACCACTTGGTGGTGGACGGTGTGTCGTGGCGGGTGCTGCTGGATGACCTGCAAACCGTGTATCGCCAACTGGACGCGCAACAGTCGGTGAAGCTGCCGGCGAAAACCAGCGCCTTCAAGGATTGGGCCGCACGCTTGCAGGCCTACGCCGGGAGCGAATCCCTGCGTGAAGAACTGGGCTGGTGGCAAGCGCAACTGGCCGGGCCAAGTGCCGAATTGCCGTGTGATCGTCCCGAAGGCGGACGGCAGAACCGGCATGCGCAAACCGTCAGCGTGCGCCTCGACACCGAGCGCACCCGGCAACTGCTGCAACAGGCGCCGAGTGCCTATCGCACCCAGGTCAACGACCTGCTGCTGACCGCGTTGGCCCGCGTGCTGTGCCGCTGGAACGGTCAGCCATCGGCCCTGATTCAACTGGAAGGCCACGGCCGCGAAGCGCTGTTCGACGACATCGACCTGACCCGCACCGTCGGCTGGTTTACCAGCGCCTATCCGCTGCGCCTGACGCCGTCGAACATCGAAGAAGCCGCCGGGCAAGGCGCGTCGATCAAGGCGATCAAGGAACAACTGCGTGCTGTCCCGCATAAAGGCCTGGGTTATGGCGTGCTGCGCTATCTCGCCGATGACCAGAGTCGCCACAGCATGGCGGCGTTGCCGGTGGCGCCGATTACTTTCAACTACCTCGGCCAGTTCGACCAGAGCTTCGGGGCGGACGCGCTGTTCCATCCGCTGGATGAAGCCATCGGCGCGGCCCATGATGCCAATGCACTATTGCCCAATGAGCTGAGCGTCGACAGTCAGGTGTATGGCGGTGAACTGGTGCTGCGTTGGACCTTCAGCGCTGAACGCTTTGACCCGCAGACGATCAACGAGTTGGCTGACGCGTACCTCGGCGAACTGCAAAGCCTGATCGGGCATTGCCTGCGCGACGATGCCGGTGGCCTGACACCGTCGGACTTCCCGCTGGCGCAGCTCAGCCAGACGCAACTGGATGCGCTGCCGGTCCCGGCCGCCGTCATCGAAGACGTCTACCCGTTGACCCCGATGCAGGAAGGCATGTTGTTGCACACTTTGCTGGAACCGGGCACCGGCCTGTATTACATGCAGGACCGTTACCGCATCAACAGCGAACTCGACCCGCAGCGTTTCGCCCAGGCCTGGCAAGCGGTGATCGCCCGCCATGAAGCATTGCGCGCCTCGTTCTGCTGGAACGTCGGTGAAGCCATGCTGCAAGTGATCCACAAACCGGGCAGCACCCCGATCGAGTATCTGGACTGGAGCGCTATCGCCGAAGCCGAGCAAGAGCCGAAACTGCAAACCTTGCTCAAGACCGAACGCGAGGCCGGCTTCGATCTGCTCAACCAGGCACCGTTCCATTTGCGTCTGATCCGCGTCGGCGCGGCGCGCTACTGGTTCATGATGAGCAACCACCACATTCTCATCGATGCCTGGTGCCGTTCATTGCTGATGAACGATTTCTTCGAGATCTACAGCGCCCTCGGCGAAGGCCGGGAAGCGCAGCTTGGGCTTGTGTCACGTTATCGCGACTACATCGGCTGGCTGCAGCATCAGAGCCTGGCCGAAGCGCGGCAGTGGTGGAAAACCAACCTGCAAGGTTTCGAACGGACCACGCCGATCCCGAGCGACCGACCATTGCTGCGTGAACATGCCGGCGACAGCGGCGGCATGATCGTCGGTGACTGCTACACAAGGCTCGATGCCCGTGACGGCGCGCAACTACGTGAACTGGCCCAGGCGCATCAGCTGACCATCAATACCTTCGCCCAGGCGGCATGGGCGCTGGTGCTGTGGCGCTTGAGCGGTGATCGCGACGTGCTGTTCGGCGTCACCGTGGCCGGGCGTCCGGTGGACATGCCGCAGATGCAGCGTACTGTCGGCCTGTTCATCAACAGCGTTGCGTTGCGGGTGAAAATGCCCGAAGACGGCCAGCGTTGCAGCGTGCGCCAGTGGCTCAGCGGTCTTCTCGATAACAACATGCAACTGCGTGAATACGAATACCTGCCGCTGGTGGACATCCAGGAACAGAGCGAATTGCCCAAAGGCCAGCCGCTGTTCGACAGCCTGTTCGTGTTCGAAAACGCCCCGGTGGAAGTCTCGGTGCTGGACCGTGCGCAGAGCCTCAACGCGACGTCGGATTCGGGCCGGACGCATACCAACTTTCCGCTCACGGCCGTGTGCTATCCGGGTGATGACCTGGGCTTGCACCTGTCCTACGACCAGCGCTACTTCGATGAGGCCATGGTCGAGCGCATGCTCGGTGAGTTCAAGCGTCTGCTGTTGGCGTTGGTGGAAGGTTTCCATGGCGACATGGCCGACCTGCCGTTGCTGGGGGCCGAAGAGCAGGACTTCCTCATCCATGGCTGCAACCAGAGCGAACACCCGTATCCGCTGGAGCAGAGCTACGTTGCATTGTTTGAAATGCAGGTCGCCAGGCACCCGCAGCGGATTGCCGCCAGTTGTCTTGACCGGCAGCACAGTTATCTTGAGCTGAACCAACGCAGTAACCGTCTCGGTCATGCGTTGATCGCCGCCGGTGTCGGGCGCGATCAACCGGTAGCGTTGCTGGCCGAACGCAGTCTCGATTTGCTGGGCATGATCATCGGCAGCTTCAAGGCGGGTGCGGGTTACCTGCCGCTGGACCCGGGTTTGCCGAGTCAGCGCCTGAGCCGGATCATCGAACTGAGTCGCACACCTTTGCTGGTGTGCACGCAAGCGTGTCGTGAACAGGCGCAGGTCTTGCTTGATGAGTTCGGCTGCGCCAGCCGGCCACGGCTGCTGGTCTGGGAGGAGGTTCAGGCCCTTGCGCTGTCAGCGGACAATCCTGGCATCTACAGTGCTGCGGACAACCTCGCCTACGTGATCTACACCTCCGGTTCCACGGGGTTGCCGAAAGGCGTGATGGTCGAACAGCGCGGCATGCTCAACAACCAATTGAGCAAGGCGCCGTACCTGAACCTGAGCGACGCCGACGTGATCGCGCAAACCGCGTCGCAAAGCTTTGATATTTCGGTCTGGCAGTTCCTCGCCGCGCCGTTGTTCGGCGCACGGGTGGACATTGTGCCGAACACCATTGCCCACGACCCACAGGGCTTGCTGGCCCATGTGCAGAGCCAGGGCATCACTGTGCTGGAAAGCGTGCCGTCGCTGATCCAGGGCATGCTCGCCCAGGAACGCATGAGCCTCGAAGGCCTGCGCTGGATGTTGCCAACGGGTGAGGCGATGCCGCCGGAGCTGGCGCATCAATGGCTGTTGCGCTATCCGCAGATCGGCCTGGTCAATGCCTATGGCCCGGCGGAGTGCTCGGATGACGTTGCGTTCTTCCGCGTTGACCTGGCCTCGACTCGCGGCAGTTACCTGCCGATCGGCACGCCGACCGACAACAACAAGTTGTACCTGCTCGACGGAACGCTGGAACTGGTGCCGCTGGGTGCGGTGGGTGAACTGTGCGTGGCGGGGACCGGAGTCGGTCGTGGCTATGTCGGCGATCCGCTGCGCACCGCCCCGGTGTTTGTGCCGAACCCGTTCGGCGCACCGGGTGAGCGCCTGTATCGCACCGGCGACCTGGCCCGCCGTCGCAGTGATGGCGTGCTGGAGTACGTCGGGCGCATCGACCATCAGGTGAAGATTCGCGGCTATCGCATTGAGCTGGGTGAAATCGAAGCACGCCTGCACGAACAACCGCAAGTCCGCGATGCGGCGGTCGGTGTGCAGGACGGCGCGAACGGCAAGCATCTGGTGGGTTATCTGGTGGCGGTCGATTCAGCGCTCAATTGCACTGAATGCCTGGAGCGCATCAAGCAACGCCTGCGCGCCGAACTGCCGGAATACATGGTGCCGCTGCACTGGCTGTGGCTGGATAAGCTGCCGCTCAACACCAACGGCAAACTCGACCGCAAGGCCCTGCCGGCGCTGGAGATTGGCCAGATGCACAGCGAGGATTACCAGGCACCGCGCAATGACCTGGAGCAGACCCTGGCGGGCATTTGGGCCGAGGTGTTGAAGTTGGAGAAGGTGGGCGTTCGCGACAACTTCTTCGAGCTGGGCGGGCATTCGCTGCTGGCCACGCAGATCGCCTCGCGGGTGCAGAATACCCTGCAACGGGACGTGCCGCTGAGGGCGATGTTCGAGTGCAGCACGGTGGAGGCGTTGGCCGGGTACATCGACGGGTTGGCGGCGAGTGAAATCACCGAGGAGAAGGTGGATCGCTTGAATGACCTGATGGCGCAGCTTGAGGGGCTGTGATTCTCTAGTGTTTGTACCGGCCTCATCGCGGGCAAGCCCGCTCCCACAGGGATTTCTGGTGTGCACAAATCATATGTTCACCACGACCCCTTGTGGGAGCGGGCTTGCCCGCGAAGGCGTCAGTAAAACTACTTCGGCCCGAGAATCTTCACCAACATGTCCGGCGACGGCGCGCCTTGCTGCTGTTGCAGATTGCCCTTGTCGTCCATGTAGAAAATCGCTGGCGTCGCCTGCAGCTCCAGCTCTTCCATCAATTGCATGTTGGCCGCGAATTTTGCCTGAATCGCTGGTGGCACATCCTTCAAGGCCTTGAGCGAACTGTCCTTGCCAGCGGCTTCGTGATCCTGCAGGGCTTTTTCCGGGTCTTTGGCCGCGAGCAGTGCGGCGGATTTCCCCGGGCTGTCTTCGCGGATGATGCCTACCATGATGTGACGCAGTTGCACCTTTCCAGCCTTCACCCACGGCCGGGCCTGTTCCCAGAACATATTGCAGTACGGGCAGTTCGGGTCACTGAACAGGTACACCACGCGCGGCGCATCCTTTTTGCCGTCGCCGATCCAGTTGCTGGCTTCGAACCTGGCCCAGACTTCCTTGGCCATCGGTGCGTACACCAGTTTCTGCAATGGCGCGCTGCTCAGGTCATTGCCTTCAGCGTCATACAAGTTGCCCAGCAACACGTGTTTGCCATCCGGAGTCAGGTACAGCGCCATGCCGCGGTTCTGGTATTGCGCGGCATAACCGCGCAAGCCGTCGGGGGCATCGAACTGACCGACGATTTTCGCACCCTTGGCCTCGATTTTCTTGATGGCATCGGGCAACTCTTCGGCCTGTACCGATGGCAGGTGCAACAGGGCAGCACCGAGGCTCAGGGTCAGCAGGTGGCGGAGGCGGGGCATGGCAGTTTCCTTGAAGAGGTGACGGGAACGGCGTCGAAGTTTTCCAGTGCGCGGGCCAGGCTGGCTTCCGACAGCTCGCCCAGATGACTGCCCAGCAGACGACCTTCGGGGCTATAGAACAGCGTAGTCGGCAATGCCATGGAACCGACGGCCTGGCTCAGACGCCCGCCGCCGTCGAACAGCACGTTGGTCAGGCTCAGGCCTTGGGTTTCCAGAAAGGTCGCAACGCTTTGCATGCTTTCCGCCTGATTGACGAACAGGAACGTCAGGTCGGGCCGGTGTTGCTGGGCGTTTTCCAGCACTGGCATTTCACGGCGACACGGCGGGCACCAGGTGGCCCAGAGATTGATCACCAACGGGCCCCCCTTGTAGTCGGCCAGTTGCACGATTTCTCCGGCGGCGTTTTTCAAGGCGATTTCCGGCAGGCGTGTGCCTTGTTCATAAATCGACAGTGAGAACGTCGCCAACAGCCAGAACGCCAGGCCGCTGACCACACCAAAGCCCAATGGACGGCGTAAACCCGGGCGACGCCAGCCGCGATACAGCGTGGCGAGCAAAACGACAATCACCCCCGGCCAGGCGAGGAAACCGCCATCGCGCAGGTCGATGACCTGCCACGGATTGTTGCGATAGTGCGCCCAATAGACCACCACGAAGCTGACTCGGGCTGCCAGCATACCCAGCAGAAAGAGGCTGAACAGTACCGATTCGGGGTTTTCACCCCCACGCCTGGCCACCCGCCAGCCAACAAAAGTGGCCAGCGCCAGCGCACTGATCAACAGCAGGTGATTGAGCGCGATGGCAAAGGTGCCGAGGGTGAAGGTCAGCATTAACGGGCGTCTCGGGTGATGGTCCAGCGTTGCAGGAAAGTATCCGCATCGACCTCGCCGGTGATGCGCTGGCTGCGCCGCTCTTCGCCGTCAGCGCCAATCCACAGCAGGCTCGGTGGCCCTGGCACTTTGTAACGAGCGAGCAGTTCGCGGCTGGCGGCATTGTCGGCGGTGACGTCCAGCCGGAGCAAGCGCACATCGCTCAAGGCTTCGAGGACACGGGTTTTGCCGAAGACCTGTTTTTCCATGACCTTGCACGACACGCACCAGTCGGCGTAGTAGTCGAGCAGCACCCACTGGCCCTGAGCCTGCGCGGCGTCGAGTTCCCGTTGCAGTGCCTGCGGATCCTTGATGGTGGTGAAGGCATCGTGGCCAACCGGTACGGCGGCCACAGCCTGGTTCGAGGCGCGGTAAACCTGCAATGGCTTGAACGGATCATCGCTGCCACCGGCCGCACCGACCACCAACATTGCGCCCCATAAACCGAGCAGCAACGAACTGGCGCCAAACAGGTGCGCGGTGCGGCCGAAACCTTCCGACTGTTTCCAGGTGCTGTAGGCCGCGATCAACAGCAGCGCACCGCACAAGCCGACCCACAGGGATTCGTCCAGCACCGGGCGCAGCATCAACAATGCGGTGGCGAGGAACAGGAAGCCGAATATGCCTTTGACCAGGTTCATCCAGGCGCCAGGCTTGGGCATGAAACGATTGCCGACGGTCACCAGCAACAGCAGCGGCACACCGATGCCAATGCCCATGGCGAACAGAATCAATCCGCCATGCAGCGCGTTACCGCTTTGCGCGATGTAGAGCAGCGCGCCGGCCAGCGGTGCGGTCATGCACGGGCCGACCAGCAGACCCGACAGGGCACCCAGTGCCCCGGCGCCGATCAAACTGCCGCCGCGTTGATTGCGCGAGACGTTTTCCAGGCGATCGCGCAAGGCCACCGGCAGTTGCAGTTCGAAGAAGCCGAACATTGGCAGCGCCAGCAGCACGAAAATCGCCGCGAAACTCCCCAGAAGCCAGGGGTTCTGCAACCAGGCTTGCAGGTTCGCCCCGAGGGATGCGGCCAGGACACCCATCGCCGCATACACCAGCGCCATGCTGACCACGTAACTGCTGGCCAGGGCGAAACCACGCTTGGGCGTGGCGCCACTGCCGACAATCAACCCGGCCAGAATCGGCAACATCGGCAAGGAACAAGGCGCGAAGGCCAGCAACAGGCCCAAGCCGAAGAACAGCAAAAGGCTCCAGCCCAGAGTCCGTTGTTGCAGGCTGCTGGCCAGCGCCTGGTCGGGTGCTTCGGTGGTCGTGTTCAACGCATTGGTATTGCCCAGGTCCACGACTTTGGTTTGCGGCGGATAACACAAGCCGGCATCGGCACAGCCCTGATAACTGACCTTGATCTGACCGCTGGCACCGGCAGGAATCTTCAACTCCAGACCCTGGCGATAGACTTGCTGTTCACCGAAAAACTCGTCGCTGTGGGCTTCACCCAGCGGCAGAGCAGGATGCTGCCCGGCAGGCAATCCATCGAACTTCAGCCGCTGCTGATACAGGTAGTAGCCGTCGGCGATCTGCCAGAACAATTGGGTTTCACCGGATTCAAGGCGTTCCGAGGTGAAGACGAAGGCTTTTTCGACGGGCAGAAAGTCGGGCTTGCTCTCGAAAGGGTTATTCCCGGGGGCTGCTTGAGCAAAGCTGGCAAACAGCCAGATCAGAAAAACAAAAATACCGCGCATCGACAGAGCCTTGAAAATTGCTAATGTCGGGCACGATGATGGCCGCCGATTAACCGGGTGTTAACGAACCGGACACATTTGGTTGCTGGATTGATTCGCGCTGAAATCCTGAAAAGCAGCGCGAATCGCCCTCGCTGGATTATTTAAGATCGCTGTAGGTCAATCGGCATTCCCACATTGGGGGATGCGTATCCTTCCACTCTTGCGCAAACGCCTTGCCCGCTTCCATGTCTGCGCTGGACATGTCTTTCGCAATCCCGGAAAGGTTATTCGACGCCTCGTTGTGTCGCCAAAATTCTCGAGAGGTGTCCAGCACCAGCCAAATGAGACCGTAACCTTTGATCAGGTCCTTCTCAAAGCCATATTCGGTGTCGACTCCGTCCTCATCCTCGTAGACACCACCGAGCCCATACCCGTACTCGAGCACAGCGTTTATATCGTTCAATTGCGCCCGTTTTATCACCCACTCTCTCCTGGCAGGGAGATCCTGGCTGATGGGTGGACGATTGCTGTACCAATGCATCGCTTTGGAAAAGCCTCCCTCGGCGGCACGTTTGAGCCAGCTGTCGATAGTGGTCCTGCGTTCAACCGCATCCGGAATGAGGGTGTGGTCCTTGTCATACACGATTGCCAGTATGTATTGCCCTTCCAGAAAATTGGCTTCAGCCGATTTTTTAAGCCAGGCGATATCCTTGGTCATTTCATAAAGTTGCAGCATGGCTTGGCCGTCGCCACTGTCGGCACGTGCTTGCGCAAGTGTTTTGGCTTGTTCAAGGGACGCTTCATCTGCCAATCGCAGCAGGGCGTAGATGTCGCCTTGAGCCGCTGCCAGCGCGTACCAGTCTTTGTCGGCGTGGGTTTTATCTTTCTCATCGAGGCTGTTTTCCCGACGTCTGATGGCTTCGGCGAGTGCGTACTGCGATTCACTATCCCCTGCGGTCGCGGCGATCGTCAGATAGGCCTCCGAACTGCGGAATTCTCCCAGATTATAAAGTTCCAGGCCCTTTTTCCGGGCGGCGTCCTGCTGATCGGTGAATCGGCTGATCAGCGTGCCAAGCGTATTGAGCAAGCCGAACAGCGTCCTCAAAGCGGATGAATGTGTATACATAATCGATACCTGTGTTGATGATTGATTGGGGTGGTTCGATACACAGGTTATTCAGGCGAACAGGCGCGAGTGCGGTACATATGTATCGCGCACTCGACGGACCACCAGTCTTGAGAACGACAGCTGATGCCGGGTCAAGGCATAATCCTGAGTTAACCCGGTGGCCTTTTAATCAACACTTTTCTACAGGTTTCCCCATGCACGTACTGGTTTGCGAAGACGATGAGCTGATCGCCAGCGGCATCGTCGCCGGCCTGACCGCCCAGGGCCTGACCGTGGAGCACGTGGCCACGGCGTCCGCCGCCCGGGCGATGCTCAAAGTGGCGGAATTCGACGTGATGGTGCTCGACCTCGGGCTGCCGGACGAAGACGGCCTCAAGCTGCTGCAGCAGCTGCGCCATCAAGGTCTGGAGTTGCCGGTTTTGATCCTCACCGCGCGTGATTCGGTCACCGACCGCGTCGATGGCCTGCAAGCCGGTGCCGACGACTATCTGCTCAAACCGTTCGACTTGCGTGAACTGGCTGCACGGCTGCATACGCTGTTGCGACGGGTGGCGGGGCGTAGCGTCAACCTGATTGAACACGGAGCCCTGACCTACGACCCGAGCAGTCGCGAAACCACACTCGCGGGGCAGCCGGTGGACCTGTCGCGTCGCGAGCAGTCATTGTTGCAAGCCTTGCTGCATAACCGTGGCCGGGTGCTGTCCACCGAGCAACTCAAGGACAGCGTCTACGGCTTCAACGACGAGTTGGAGAGCAACGCCCTCAACGTCCATATCCATCACCTGCGGCGCAAACTCGGCAATGGCATTGTCGAGACCGTGCGCGGCCTGGGCTATCGCCTGGGGCCGGCTGACGGCGGAAAAGAATCGAAGTGATGAGTCTGCGTTTGCGCCTGAGCCTGACGCTCGGCGCCGCGTTTACGTTGATCTGGGCCCTGGCCGCGGCCTGGATGCTCAGCGATTTGCGCAATCAAATGATGTTTTCCCTCGACCAGCGCCTGGTGGCGTCGGCGCGTATGGTCGCTGGCCTGATGGAGCAACTGCCGCCCGTGCCGAGCAAGGGCGAGGGCACCCACTTCAGCGCCGAAACAACTGAACATTCCGGGTGGCATGGCGTGCCAGGTCAGCTCGTTGCGTGGTGAAATCCTCGCCCGCAGTCACACCGATCCGCAGCAGGCACTGGAAGCCGAGAAACTCGGTTTTCACGACCAGATGATCGACGGTGCGCCGTGGCGCAGCTTCACATTGGCCCGGGGCGATCTGCGCATTACCACCGCCGACCGGCAGATTGAGCGCGAGGCCTTGAACATGTCGATCCTGCTGGCCGCTTCGGTGCCGGTGGGCGTGGCGTTGCTCGGATGTTTGTGCCTGCTGTGGCTGGGCATCGGCCAGGGGTTGGCGCCGCTCAACCGCATGCGTGATGCTTTGATGCGGCGCAGTGCCGATTCCCTCGAACCGTTGCAGATCCAGCCATTGCCCAGCGAGTTGCAACCCCTGCTGGAAACCCAGAACCAGTTGCTCCAGCGCATTGGCAAGACCATCGAGCGCGAGCGTCGCCTGACCGGTGATGCGGCTCACGAACTGCGCAGCCCGCTGACTGCGATCAAGACCCACCTGCAAGTGGCACGGATGACCGATGGCAACGCCCGGGATCAGTCCCTGGCCCGGGCCGAAGAGGGGGCGGACCGCATGCACCGGACCCTGGAACAATTGCTGCTGCTGGCGCGAGTCGAGGGCAGCCTGTCGTTCGACGACGGTGTGCAATGCAACGCCGAACAAGTGGCGAAACTGGCGATCCAGGACGCGGCGAGTGGCGATCGTCAGCGCATCAGGTTCCAGGCGCCGGACAAGGTTTCCGCTGCGCCGGTACAAATGCCCGCCGTGCTGTCGATTGCCGCGCTGCGCAACTTGCTCGACAACGCACTGCGGCATACCCCCGCCGACAAAACGGTGGAGTTGAGCCTGGAAACCACCGGCAATCGTGTGCAGTTCGTGGTGCGCGACCATGGACCGGGGATTGCCGAAGAAGATCTGCAACACCTGACCCAGCGCTTCTGGCGCAACGGCCAGAGCACCGGTTGTGGTCTGGGGCTGGCGATTGTCCAGGCCATCGTTCAGCGTTGCGGTTGCACGCTGCATTTCGATAGCCGGCCGGACGGTTTGCGGGTCGAGCTGACGATGCCACTGCAACCGGCCTGAAAAACACAGAAAAAACCTGTGGGAGCGAGCTTGCTCGCGATGGCGTCGTTTCAGTCGACTCAAATGTTGACTGATACACCGCTATCGCGAGCAAGCTCGCTCCCACAAGGGATTGCAGTTACCTCTGAGAAAGCCGAGCCAAAGTCTAAATCCTCTCGACGCTGATGCGTTTCCAGAACAGGAAAACCTGACAAGTGCGCCCCGTGACCGGAACGCGTACCTGCCCGGTGTGCAGTTTTGGTCACTATCCACAGCGTATTGAGGGGTCGAGAGATGTCAGTCGCTACCAGCCTTATCGAAGAGCCGCCGGCGACGTCCGCCGAGACGCTTTATCAATTCAACGAATCGCCGTTGCTGGCTCGCCAGAGCCGGCAGGAATCCAATGCCCGCAGTTATCCGCGACGCATTCCCCTGGCGCTCAAGCGCGCCAGGGGAATATACGTCGAAGACGTCGAAGGCCGCACGTTCATCGACTGCCTGGCCGGTGCCGGGACCCTGGCCCTGGGACACAACCACCCGGTGGTGATCGAAGCCATCCAACAAGTGCTGATCGATGAATTGCCGCTGCACACCCTGGACCTGACCACACCGGTCAAGGACCGGTTCGTCCAGGACCTGTTCGGCTTGCTGCCACCTGCCTTGGCCGCTGAAGCGAAGATCCAGTTCTGTGGCCCCACGGGCACCGACGCCGTGGAAGCCGCACTGAAACTGGTGCGTACCGCCACCGGCCGCAGCACCGTGATCTCGTTTCAGGGGGGTTATCACGGCATGAGTCAGGGTGCGTTGAGCCTGATGGGCAGCCTGGGGCCGAAAAAGCCCCTGGGCGCTTTGCTCGGCAGCGGCGTGCAGTTCATGCCGTACCCTTACGATTATCGCTGTCCGTTCGGGCTCGGCGGCGCGCAAGGGGTCAAGGCCAATCTGAGTTATCTGGAAAATCTGCTCAACGATCCCGAGGCTGGCGTGCAATTGCCGGCGGCGGTGATCGTGGAAGTGGTGCAGGGTGAGGGCGGGGTGATCCCGGCGGACCTGGACTGGTTGCGCGGTGTGCGGCGGATCACCGAAGCGGCTGGCGTCGCGCTGATCGTCGATGAAATCCAGAGCGGTTTTGCCCGCACCGGCAAGATGTATGCCTTCGAGCACGCCGGGATCATTCCCGATGTCGTGGTGATGTCCAAGGCCATCGGCGGCAGCCTGCCGCTGGCGGTGGTGGTCTACCGCGACTGGCTCGACACCTGGCTGCCGGGCGCCCACGCCGGGACGTTCCGTGGCAACCAGATGGCCATGGCCGCCGGGTCTGCGGTGATGCGTTATCTGGTCGAACACAGGGTCTGCGAGCATGCCGCCGCGATGGGCGAACGCCTGGCCGGGCACCTGCGCATCCTGCAACGGGATTTTGCGCACCTGGGGGACATTCGTGGGCGTGGCTTGATGCTCGGCGTCGAACTGGTCGACCCGACTGGCGCGCTGGATGCCCAGGGTCACCCGCCGGCCTTCGCCCGCCTGGCACCGCTGGTACAGCGTGAATGCCTCAAGCGTGGCTTGATCCTGGAGCTCGGTGGCCGGCATGGCGCGGTGGTGCGCTTTTTGCCGCCGCTGGTGATTACCGCTGCACAAATCGATCGCGTGGCTGAGATTTTCGGCCGGGCCCTGGTCGCCGCCACCGGCAGTCTTTAAATTTTCGGCCTTGCGCAACGTTCCTTCTACATAACGGCTGCGCACACAGCGCAGTCCGCCCGATAACGATGGAGAGACACCATGACGTCAGTATTCGACCGCGAGGACATCCTCTTTCAGGTCGTGGTCAACCACGAAGAGCAATACTCGATCTGGCCCGACTACAAAGCCGTGCCACAAGGTTGGCGCACCGTGGGTAAAAGCGGGCTGAAAAAGGAGTGCCTGGCCTACATCGAAGAAACCTGGACCGACATGCGTCCGCTGAGCCTGCGGCAGAAGATGGAGGAGCAGGCGGCTGTGGCGCACTGAGTTGTTGCCTGCAAAGAAGCCCGCTGGACTGGTGACAGGCAGCGGGCTTTTTCAGGTCTGGAGTGTGTGTTGTCTGTCCAGCCGCCTTCGCGAGCAAGCCCGCTCCCACAGGTGACCGCATTCCAAATGTGGGAGCGGGCTTGCTCGCGAAGAACGATAACGCGGTCCAACTGAGGTCACACCCCGCCAAGCCCCTTGATCAGCAAATCCACATTCCCTTCCAGTTCAGCCACCGGATCCTCGGCATCGGTACTCAACACCACCCACCGGCTACCCGACCCGGCAATCACCGCTTTCAGTGCATCCGACGGCTGCCGATGATGCAGTACCACCGCCACATCATTGTCCTTGAGTGTTGTGGCCAACTGCCTGAGCGCTTCGGGTGTCCACTCGGCATCGGGGCGTACGTCCTGGCCGATCAACTCCAGATTGAGACTACCGATCAGGTAGCCAAAGTGATCGCTCAGGCTCATCATACTGAGGTTATCCGCGTTGGCCAGGCGCGCTTCGCTGGCAGCGCTGAGTTTGAGCAAGCGCTGCTTGAGCGCTGCCAGGTTGGCGTCGATTGTCGGTTTGGCTTCAGGGGCCAGGCGCACCAGATCCGCCGCCATCACGTCGGCCATCCGCCCCATGTTATTGCTGGAAAACCACGGCTGACTGTTCAGCCCGTCGACCTTGTTGCCGGGTTGCATGGCAATGCCGGGCAGGGCGCCGTCCACCGGGCGGGCGGCGTCGACTTCGACGATACGGATATTGCTACGGCGCGCGATCGGGTACAGCGGGTCATCCGGCCACAGTGAGCGCAGGCCGATCACCGCATCGGCATCCTTCGCCAGTTGGGCCAGCGCCGGAGCACCTCGGCCGGTGAAGTAGGCGGTCTGGCGGCTGCCGGGCAGGTTGGCCGGCGCGGCGCGTTCGAGGCTGACATCGGTGTCTTTGAGCAGCAGTTCACCGAGACCATAAGTAATCGGCAAGGAGGCCAGCACGCGCAGCGGTTTGCCGTTGTTTGCGGCGAAGGTCGTGGCGGTCAGCCCGCACAGGGCCACCGCGAGGGTCAGTTGGCGCAGAGAAAAAATCATTTATCCAAGGTTCCCTTTCAGGCTGGGGACAATGCCGCGCGCAATGGCGGCCAGGGCGAAGGCGATACCGGCCACGAGGATGATGGCGGCGCCGGACGGGATCGGCAGGTCGAAGACAATCGGTGCGAGAATCCCGCCTAGCGTGCTGACAGTGGCGATCAACACCGAGCAGCAGAAAAAGCCCTTCAGCGATTGGCTGAGCAAACGCGCCGCCGCTGCCGGAATCACCAGCAGCGCGCCAACCAGAATCGCACCGATGACCTTCACTGCGGCGACGGTGATCAGCGTCACCAGAATCACGAACAGATAATCCAGAGCCTTCACCGCGACCCCGCGCACCGCCGCCAGTTGCGGATTGAAGCTGGCGAGCATGATGCGGTTGTACAGCGGCAAGGCCAGGGCCATCACCAGCGAACCGACGATGGCCAGCACCAACAGGTCATTGCCGTTGACCGTCAGCACCGACCCGAACAGCACGTTTTCCAGAATGTGCACGTTGATCTTGCCCGCCAGAATCAGCAACAGGCTCGCGCCCAGGGCGAGCGACACGGAGAGGAACACGCCGATCAAGGTGTCCGGCGCCAGGCCGGTGCGGTTGCGCAGGTAGTTGAGCAAAATGCCGAACAGCAGGCAGTAGCCGAACAGGCTGCCGTAGGGGCCGGTGTAGGGCTCGCCGAGCAAAATGCCGATGGCCACGCCGGTCAGCGCAGCATGGCCGACCGCCTCGGAGAAAAACGCGAAGCGCTTGACCACCACCAGCGTACCCAGGCCGCCCAGTACCGGGCCGATCAATAGGCCGGCGAGCAGGGCGTTGACCACAAATCCATAGGCCAGCGCCTCGGGCAGATAACCCGACGAGGCCCAACCCTGAACCATCAGGCGAAAAGCTTCGTAACTCATCAGGCAAGGCTCCGTGGGTGAGTCGAGAACAGCATCAGCAGGCGCTCTGGCGTCAGTGCCTGTTGCGGCGTGGCGTCGAACAGCACCCGGCGATTGAGCCCGGTGACGTGATCGGCCAGGCGTCTGACCGCTTCCAGGTCGTGCTCGATCCACAGCACGGTGATGCCCGCCGCTCGCCAGTCGCCGAGCAGGCGTTCGAACACCTGAATTCCGGCCTCATCGAGGGCCGACATCGGTTCGTCGAGTACCAGCAGTTGCGGAGGCGGGATCAGCCCCTGGGCCAGCAACACCCGTTGCCTTTCGCCGCCGGATAGCGCGCCCATACGTCGCTTGCGTTTGTCCTGCATGCCGACCCGTTCCAGCGCCTCGCCAATCGCCGCCGTGTAGTGTTTGCTCAAACCTAGAAAAGCCGGGCGACGCTGGCACATGGCGGCCATGAAATCGTCGACGGTCATCGGCAATCCCCGGTCGAACTCCAGCGCCTGTGGCACATAGCCAATGGTCCCCGGCTCGGCCGACCAATGCAGGCTCAAGCGGCCCTGATGCGGCATTTGCCCGAGCAAGGTCTTGATCAGCGAACTCTTGCCGCCGCCGTTGGGGCCGACCAGTGCATGCACGCTGCCGGGGCGGACCTGAAAGGTCACCTTATCGAGGATCGTCGTGCGCCCGAGGGTCAGGCTGATGTCGGAAAAATCCAGGGTCGGCCCCGAAACCTGTGGGAGCGGGCTTGCTCGCGAAAGCGGACTGTCATTTGGCAATGATGCTGACTGACCCACCGCATTCGCGAGCAAGCCCGCTCCCACAATGGATTCGGAGTCACTTGGAATGGGGCTTTGTGCACTGATGATCTCCTTGGCAGTCATGCGCCGGACTCCTGAATCGCCCGCACCACGGTGTCGAGGTTGCCGGTCATTTCCTTTTCGTACTTGTCGGCGGCGTATTCGCCGTAGGAAATGTGCGACAGCGGATACAGCTTCACTCCGGATTCGCGCTGGATGGTGTCGACGTAAGTGGACGGGAAATCCATCTCCGAGAAAATCACCTTCACGTCCAGCTCACGCAGTTGGTCGATGGTCTTTTTCAGTTGGCTGGGGCTTGGTTCGATACCGTGGGCCGGCTCGACCACGGCCGTCACTTCCAGGCCGAACTCGCGCAGCAGGTAGTCGTAGGCCGCATGCACCGTGGCCACCCGCAGTTCGGCGTTCGGCGCCTGGGTCAGTTTGGCCAGGGCGTCGGCGCGCATCTTGCGCAGGCGCTTGCCGTAGGCGCGGGCGTTTTCGGTATAGGTCCTGGCGTTGGTCGGGTCGAGCTTGCCCAGCTCGCGGGCGATGTTGTTGACTTGGGCAATCGAGGCGCTGATCGACAGGAAGGTATGCGGGTTCACCACTTTGCCGGAACCACGGGCGGAAACACCGGTGGCGGCGAGCAGCGGCACGTTTTCATTGGCTTCGATCACCGCGACGTTCGGGGTTTCGCTGGCGGCGATCATACGGTCGGCGAAATCATCATGGCCGACGCCGTTGAGCACGACGACGTCGAGGCCGCTGATGCGTTTGATGTCTTCGGCGCGGGGTTCATAGGCATGCGGATTGAAACCGGCCGGAATCAGCGGCACGACGTCGGCCTTGTCGCCGACGATGTTCGCCACGTAGCTGTAATAAGGGTGCAGGGTGATGCCGATGCGCAGGCGCTTGGCTTCGTCGGCGCTGGCCAGTGATGGCAGCAGGCAGGCCAGAAGCCCCACCAGCAGCAGGCGTAGGAAAGATCGTTGAGATGAAATAGGCATGGGAAAGCGGTCTTCTCTCGGGTGAAGGCGAGGGTTCAGTGCCGGTGCTGGCGGGTCACGCCGGCATCGAATTGCGCGACGACCTGCTGCCAGCCGGCGCTTTCGAGCGTGGCGTCGCTGAGGTCGGCCGGTGCCGTGAGCTTGTCGGCGCGGTTGAGCCAGATGTCCGATGCGGCATCGTCGGTTGCGCTCAGGCGCATCAGGAATGAACCGGCGACAGTCGGCGACTGGCTCAGGCCGAAGTAGGCCTTGGCGTCGAGCATTTGCCAGGCATGGCCGCCCCGGCTGACAGAACTGGCGTCCTGGGCGAACGGGGCAAAACCTTCCTCGGCGAGAGCTTCGGGCGTCGCCAGCGTTTGCTGTTCCTGACGCAACAAATGAATCTCATCCAGCGTCACGCGCAAATCGGCGTAGATGCCTTGCTCGGCAGCACTGAGGTCACGGCGGGCATCCAGTTGGTGGCTGTTGACGCTGCTCACCTCATGGGATTCACCGCGCCAGAACACCACAGTCCCTGCGACCGCGAGGATCACCAGGCACAGCAGCAGAACGTAGAGGGATTCGTGACCTGCACCGGCCGGGCGCACGACTTGGGTCGTTGGAGTGCTCATGGCGCCTGGATGTCCGCCTGGTCTATTTCCACGACGTGACCGGGGCCGGCATCGAACAGCACATAGAACTCGGCGCCGGGCTTCTTGAAGGTCAGGGTCGAATCAGGCCCGAGCTTACCCGGCACCAGAATGGTTTCGTCGTAGCCGATCACGTCGAGGGTCACGCCCGGCGCGCCGCTGCCGTCGGAAAAACCGCCGGTGCACTGGATCTGGTCGGCGTCGATGGCCTTGCATTCGCACATCGGGTTGTGGGCCAGGGCGCTGGCGCTGAAGCCGGCGCAGAGCAGCAACACGGTGTTGAGAGGACGAAGCGGGTTGATCATGGTTTGCCTCCTTGTTTGTTCAGCCAGACGATGGTGGCGGGAGAGGCCTGGCGCAAAGGAATGGATGCCTGATGCATGGCGCCGTCCCAGCCTTCCATGGTGATCCACAGTTCGGCGTCGGCCGTGGTCTTTTCCGGGACGGGCAGCGAAGCGCCCATGCGGTACGGCGTACCGAAGAAAATCACCCCGGCGGCGCGCAGGCTGCGGGGCTTGCCGATACGCAGGTAAGTGGCCTTGACCTGTCCGATACAGGCATCGCACAGCGCGGCGTTGAAGCCTTTCATGTAACCGGCCGGTCCTTCGAGCATCGGGGCTGAGTTGCGCAATTCCGCCAGGCGCAGGCTCCAGGGGCCGACCCGGACTTCGCCGACGTCGCGTTCGCCCAGGCCGCTGTCACCACGCATCAACGCTTCGTCGGCGAAATACTTGGGCATGAAACCCAGTGGAATCAGCAGCAACAGGACATTCAGGTGAAAGCGCCATTTGTGCCAGAACACGCTCAGGCGCAAGGGTTGCGAGGCCGCAGTGACTTTGCTCACAGGTTGGCCTCCGACGTTTCGTTGTTCGTGGCCGGCGCCGCCGCGGTGCCGCGCTGTTTCTTGTGACTGCGTTTGAAGGCATTGGCCGTGGCCAGCGCCGTACGTTTGGTCCAGATCAGCAGACCGCTGAGCACCATCATGCTCAGCAGCAGGCCGAAGAATGCCCATATCAGTTTGATCCACAGTCCGCCAAAGTCTCCGGTGTGCAACGGGCGCATGGATTCGGTGACGAACTCCAGGGCCGAGCGGTCGGAGATCAGGCGCGAGGCGGCGATTTCGCCGTTGTACGGGTTGATGGTGGCGGTCTGGAACATCAACGGATACCAACCGCGTCCACCGACATCCAGATGGCTGTAGGCATTGCCCGGCAGGCTGACGAAGCTGGCCTCCAGACCGGAGATTTCCTGCGTGGCGATTTCAATCGCGCGGTCAAGGTCAATACGGGGTGGGGGCGACCCATCGGGCGACAGCGGTACCGCTTCGCGGGACATCGCCGGGATGATCTTTTCCGTGGAAATGGAAATCTGGTTATCGGACAGCAATGCCTGGATCAGGAACCAGGTGCCGGTGATGGAAATCACTGCGATGAACCAGATCGACCAGATGCCGCTCAAGCGGTGAAAGTCGCCCCAGAAAATCCGTGCGCCGTGGCGAATGCGCAGGGTCGGGCGGAAGAAGCCTTTCCAGAAGCGCTTGTAGACCACCAGTCCTGTGATCAGCGAAGCCAGCAATGGCAAGCCGAGAAACGACACCAGGTACCAGCCCCAGCTATAGCCATTGGTAAACGGCACCAGCCACCAGGCGTGCAAGGCGCGGGTGAAGGCGCGGAAGTTGAATTGCGGAGCGACACCCTGGATCACACCGCTGTACGGATTGACATAAATCACCACCGAGCGCCCGTCGGGGTAGCTGACTTCGACATCCAGGGCAAAGTGCGACTCGTCGGGGCGGCTGATGCTCTGCACCACGGTCTGCGGTTCGGCCTTGTTGATGGCCTCGATGACCTGCTGATAGCTGAGCAGCGGGGCATCGTCCGTGGGTTGGGTGGCACGCATTGGCGGGTTGGCCAGCCAGACGATTTCCTGACTGATGACGGCCAGGGTGCCGGTCACACACACGATCAGCACGAAAAACCAGATCGGCAGCGCCAGCCAGCTATGGACCAGGAACCAGATTTTTGAACGGGACTTCTTTGACATGTTGGAGGTCTTGCCTGGATGAGTGGTCACTCTGCTGCGGGCTTCGCAGGACTGAGCGCCATGAAGGTCCAGTCGTGGCTTTTGCCTACGCGAAAGGACTGCATCTAGGTAGGACGGATGAGCAGGGGAAATCCCGAAAGGGAAAATGAAAGAAAATGTTTCGCGGGGGGCGGAAAGGCAGAGCAATCCGCGCACGGCCGGCCGCAGGATTTACATTCACTGAAGATCAAACGGTGGGAGCGGGCTTGCTCGCGAAGGAGCCGGCACATTCAACATCCACGTCGCCTGACACTCCGCTTTCGCGAGCAAGCCCGCTCCCACAGGGGCCTTCAGTGATCACAAGTCCCGCGTAAGATCGGGGACCCACTGTGGGAGATTCTATGGTTGGGAAAAAGCCCTCAACCCTGACTGAACATCTCCTTCGCCCGTTTCTCTATCTGCTCCTGGGTCAGGTCTTCCTTGCGCGTAGCCAGGAACCACACGTGCCCGTAGGGATCCTTCAAGGTGCCCGTACGGTCGCCGTAAAACTGATCCTTGACCTCGGATACAACGGTTGAGCCGGCATCGATGGCTTTTTTGTAGGACTTGTCGACATCCGTCACGTACAAATGCAGACCCACGGACGGCGAGTTGTCCGGATTATTCAGCGGTCCTTGATCGCACGGTGTGCCGAGCATGATCGGGCAATCGCCAATGCGCAGTTCGGCGTGACCGACACTGCCATCAGGCATGGCCAGGCGCATGACTTCAATGGCGCCGAAGGCTTTTTTGTAGAAATCGATGGCTTGGGCAGCTTTGTTGATGCCCAAGTAGGGGGTGATACTGTGATACCCCTCTGGAATGGGTTTGACGCTCATGATGGATCTCCCTGTTCCTGTTCTGTGAATAGACAGTGCCTGCGCCGTTATTCGGCCGAATAAATATAGGTCAGCCTCTTTCGCCTCACCGAGCGCCCGACGAGCAGTCGCGCCACACAAGTGCCATCAAGTCGGCTCCAACCAGTGCGCTCCCAGCACATCGACAATGATCGCCATTTCCTGATAGCCACTATTGAAAGCGTTGATTTCTGCTGCCCGGGAGGCACGGGTAGCCTGTGTTCATTGCCTCGAACCCAGTCGCCAGGACGCCAAAAATGAAACCGATGATTGCCACTTTGCTGATGCTCGCCGTCTCCGTACTCGCCGGATGTGCCAGCCATGTTTCCCCGGAACTTCGGCCTTACACGGCTGAAGAGACCAAGGAACTGGCGCTGGAGGCGCTGAACCGTCGCGGATTGTCCTTCGACGAATACCATGCGAAAAAAGCCGAACTGCTCGGCCAGCCGCAGAAGGCGTTCGGCTTTGACAACCAGGGTGAAATGAACGCCGGGCGATCTGTACAGCTTCACGGTCGTCCAAGCTGAAGCAAAACTGTACTGCTCCAAGTTTCACACAACTGTCCGTGGGTTTCGCCCAAGGTGTGCGGTAGGGTCAATACCTGACCGACCCTGACGGACCGCCACCCATGACGCTCTCACTCGACCTGCTGCTGGGCTTCGCCCTGTTTGCCCTCGTCACCTCGATCACACCCGGCCCGAACAACACCATGTTGCTGGCATCCGGGGTGAACTTCGGATTCAACCGCACGATCCCGCACATGCTCGGCATCACCTGTGGCTTCTTCGTACTCGTGGTGGCGGTCGGTTTTGGCCTTGGCGCGGTGTTCCAGACTTACCCTTTGCTCTACACCGTACTGCGTTATGTGGGAGCGGCGTACTTGCTGTATCTGGCCTGGAAAATCGCCCATTCCGGACCAATGTCGGAGAGCCAGCAGGGCGAAGCGAAACCGATCAGCTATTTGGGCGCCGCCGCGTTCCAATGGGTCAATCCCAAGGCCTGGATCATGGCCATTGGCGCCATCAGCACCTACACGCCGATGCAGGGTTACTTCACTAATGTGATCGTGATTGCGGCCGTCTTTGCGATCATCAACCTGCCGAGCGTCGGTGTCTGGGCCGCTTGCGGCACGCTGTTACGCAACGTTCTGAAGGACCGCCGCTGGCTGCGCCTGTTCAATTGGGGCATGGCCGCGCTGCTCGTGGGGTCGCTGTATCCGCTGTTGCTCGAAAGCTTTAGCTGACGCATTGCTTCAACCGGTTGCCCGATGCCTGTTAAGCTGACTTTTCAGGAGCGTTCCTACGCACTATTAAATGAAGTAGTTCTTCTTTAACGGCATCCGATCAGGTATTGGTAACGTTCTGAAAACCGCGCGCAGCTCACAAGGCTGCGCTTTGCCGTTTGCAGTCACGAGCTTCCTGATCCCGGAACACGCTCTGCGAGTCTTTTATGAATAAACGTCCGTTGTATTTCGACTACGCCGCCACCACGCCGGTGGATGAGCGAGTCATCAAGGTGATGGTCGAGTGTCTGGGCTTTACCGGCAATTTCGGCAACCCGGCCTCCAGTTCCCACGCATTTGGTCAGCAGGCCCGGCAATCGGTGGAACAGGCGCGACGCCAGGTCGCCGAGCTGGTCGGCGCAACACCCGAGCAGATTGTCTGGACCTCAGGCGCCACCGAATCCAACAACCTCGCGCTCAAAGGCGTGGCCCAGGCCCGGGGCGTTGGCGGCGGCCATATCATCACCAGCCAGATCGAACACAAGGCCATTCTCGATACCGCGAAGCAACTGCAGGACGCCGGTGTAGCGGTGACTTATCTGGTGCCGGACGCCGATGGCCTGATCACCGCGCAAGCGGTCAGCGAAGCCATGCGCGAGGACACCTTCCTGGTCTCGCTGATGCTGGTCAACAACGAACTGGGCACCCTCAACGACATTCCCGCCATCGGTCAGGTCGTGCGTGATCGCGGGGCGTTGTTCCATGTTGACGCCGCACAGGGCGCGGGCAAAGTGGCGATCGACCTTGCGCAGTGGGCGGTGGACCTGATGTCGTTTTCCGCACATAAACTGTACGGCCCAAAAGGCATCGGTGCGTTGTACGTCGGTCCGCGTGCACAACAGCGTCTGCGGGCGCAGATCCATGGCGGCGGGCATGAGGGCGGTTTGCGTTCCGGAACACTGGCGACCCATCAGATCGTGGCCATGGGCTCGGCCTTTGCACTGGCGGCGGCTGCATTCGATGAAGAGAAAGCCAGCATCGTGCGTTTGCGTGAACGCTTGCTCGAGCAATTGCAGAGTATTCCCGGTGTACGGCTCAATGGCAGCCCGACCCGGCGCATTCCCCATACCTTGAGCCTGACCTTCAGTGAAGGCGAGTTCAACCCGGCAGCATTGCTGGCCTCGATCGCGTTTTCCGCGACCTCGGCCTGCAATTCCGCCAGCAATACCCCATCCCATGTACTGCTGGCCCTGGGGCATGATGCCCGCTCGGCGAGTCGCACCATCCGCTTGAGCCTCGGGCGTTTCACCACCGAGCAGGATATCGACCAGGCGGTTCAACTGATCAAGGCAGCCTGCGCCAGTGCTCCGGCATTCTGGCAATAGGGCGACGAAGTGCCGACGTTGATCGGCCCTCAACAATAATGATGAAGTGGTTAGCAGGAGACACGATGAATACGCAGCTTTCGATCAATGGATCGGTGCCCCAGCGCCTGGCGCAAACCCGCGAACTGATGAGCCGGGAGGGCATTCACGCCCTGCTGGTGCCGTCGGCCGACCCGCACCTGTCCGAATACCTGCCGGGTTACTGGCAGGGGCGCCAGTGGTTGTCGGGTTTCCATGGTTCGGTCGGTACCTTGATCGTAACCGCGGATTTTGCCGGCGTCTGGGCCGACAGCCGTTATTGGGAGCAAGCGACCAAGGAACTCAAGGGCAGTGGCATTGACCTGGTCAAGCTGCAACCGGGTCAACCCGGGCCACTGGAGTGGCTCGCCGAGCAAACCCCCGAAGGTGGCGTTGTCGCCGTCGATGGCGCGGTCATGGCCGTGGCTTCGGCACGGACCCTGGGCGGTAAACTTGAAGAGCGTGGCGCCCGTCTGCGTACCGACCTCGATCTGTTGAGCGGAGTCTGGAGCGACCGCCCAAGCCTGCCGAACGAACCGATCTATCAACACTTGCCACCGCAGGCGACCGTCAGCCGTGGCGAAAAACTCGCCAAACTGCGTGAAACCCTTAAGGCACGGGGTGCCGACTGGCATTTCATTGCCACCCTCGATGACATCGCCTGGCTGTTCAACCTGCGTGGCGGCGACGTGTCATTCAATCCGGTATTCGTTTCTTTCGCCTTGATCAATCAGCAACAGGCCACGTTGTTTGTCGCCTTGAGCAAAGTCAGCGCCGAGTTGCGCGCAATCCTCGAACAGGACGGTGTGACCTTGCGCGATTACAGCGAAGTCGCTGCCGCACTGCGCGCCGTGCCGAGTGGCGCGAGCCTGCAAGTCGATCCGGCGCGGGTCACGGCGGGGTTGCTGGACAACCTCGACAGCGGGGTGAAACTGATCGAAGGCCTGAACCCGACTACTCTGGCCAAATCGCAAAAAAGCCTGGCCGATGCCGAACACATCCGTCAGGCCATGGAACAGGACGGTGCAGCGCTGTGCGAATTCTTCGCCTGGCTGGACTCGGCGCTGGGCCGTGAGCGCATCACCGAACTGACCATCGACGAAAAACTCACCGCCGCCCGTGAGCGTCGTCCGGATTACGTGTCGCTGAGCTTCAATACCATCGCCGCGTTCAACGCCAATGGCGCGATGCCGCACTACCATGCCACCGAAGCAGAACACGCGGTGATCGAAGGGGACGGTCTGTTGCTGATCGACTCCGGCGGCCAGTACCTGGGCGGCACCACCGACATCACGCGGATGGTTGCGGTGGGCACACCGACCGATGAGCAAAAACGCGATTGCACCCGCGTGCTCAAGGGCGTGATTGCCTTGTCCCGCGCGCAGTTCCCGAAGGGCATTCTGTCGCCACTGCTCGATGCCATCGCCCGTGCGCCCATCTGGGCGGAAAGTGTCGACTACGGTCACGGCACCGGGCATGGCGTCGGTTACTTCCTGAACGTCCACGAAGGTCCGCAAGTCATCGCTTATCAGGCTGCGCCTGCGCCACAAACGGCGATGCAACCCGGCATGATCACGTCCATTGAGCCGGGTACCTATCGTCCGGGTCGTTGGGGAGTGCGAATCGAAAACCTGGCCATGAACCGTGAAGCAGGCAAAAGCGAATTCGGCGAGTTCCTGAAGTTCGAAACGCTGACCCTGTGTCCGATCGATACACGCTGCCTGGAAACCTCACTGCTGTCCGAAGAGGAAAAACAGTGGTTCAACGCCTATCACGCCGAAGTGCGCGAACGCCTGAGCCCACTGGTCGAGGGGGCGGCTCTTGAGTGGCTGAACACCCGTACCGCGGCTATTTGATTGCTTTCAGTTCGGGTGCTGTCTCCAGCGCCTGACTCATGTAGTCAACAAAGGCTTTGACCCTGGCGGATTGGCGACGATTCGCCGGGGATACAGCATGTATCGGCAGCGACAGCGTGCTGTAGTCCTGCAAAATCGCGATCACCCGGCCAGCTTTCAGGTCTTCGCTGAACAGCCACACCGGTGACAGCGCAATCCCCAATCCCCCCAGCACCAGTTCGCGGATCGCCTCGGAATTGTTGCTCTGCGCATTGCCCTTGATCCGCACTTCGTGACGTTGGGCATCTTTTGTGTACAGCCACAGGTTTTGACTGCTCAGCAGATTGAACATCAGGCAATTGTGCCTGGTCAGCTCCTGCGGTGTTTGTGGTTGGCCGTTTTGCCTGAGGTAGTCAGGTGATGCGACGGTTACACGATGCGTGCTGCCCACAAGGCGCGCGATCAAACCGCTGTCGTCCAGGGCACCGATCCTGAATGTGACGTCCAGCCCTTCGCTGACCAGATCCTGATTCTGATCACTCAATTGCAAGTCAATCTGTACGTCAGGGTAGTGTTTGAGAAAGCCCGGTAAACGGGGGGCGATCTGCAAGCGTCCGAAACTGACGGACGAGCCGATTTTCAACGGTCCGGCGACCCTTTCCCGACCGGACTGGAAGCTATGTTCTGCCGCATCCACGGCGGCGAGGATGATTCGGCATTCGTTGTAGTACCGCTGACCTTCATTCGTCAGGGATAACTTGCGGGTGCTGCGGGCAATCAGCTTTCCACCCAGTTGTGTTTCCAGCGCTTGCAGCACTTTGCTGATGGTTGGCTGACTGGTCTGCATCTCCCGGGCAACGGCGGAAAAGCTGCCGCGTTCGACCACCCGTACGAAAATCGCCATTGCATTGAGCTTGTCCACGGGATTCCCCATTGATGCTTTATCGGCATGATCACTATAGTGATATAGCGTCTTATCGGCATGAGTGGGTCGAGGCAAGATTGATCCTACATTCACTTCTGATGGGATTTTGCGAAATGACTGACTCACTGGATATGCGCGCTCTGATGGTCGACTCGGCCAATGCGTCGTTACGCTTGGTTTCCATTGCGCGGCCTGTGCCACAGGCGGGGCAAGTATTGGTCAGGATCAAGGCTAGTGGTGTGAATCCACTGGACGGCAAAATCCGCTCCGGGCAGGCGGCTCATGCGCGTCAACCGTTACCGGCGATATTGGGTATGGATCTGGCCGGAACCGTAGAAGCGTTGGGGGAGGGCGTCAGTGGCTGGCTGCCGGGGGATGAGGTGTACGCCTTGGCCACCGGCATTGGTGGTATTCAAGGTTCATTGGCCGAATACGCGGCAGTTGATGCACGGCTGTTGGCTCGCAAACCGCACAACTTGAGCATGCGCGAGGCTGCCGGATTGCCGCTCGTGCTGATTACCGCCTGGGAAGGTCTGGTGGACCGGGCTCGTGTTCGGCCCGGGCAGAAGGTATTGATTCATGGTGGTGCCGGTGGCGTCGGACATGTCGCGGTGCAAATCGCCCGCGCTTTTGGCGCTGAGGTTTTTGCTACGGGCTCGGCCACGCAACAGAAAACGATCGAGGGCTTTGGTGCGACATTTATCGATTACAGGCAATCTTCGGTTGAAGACTATGTGACTGAGCATACGGCCGGTGAGGGGTTTGACATTGTCTATGACACTGTGGGGGGGGAAACGCTGGATGCGTCATTCAAGGCTGCACGGACGTATCACGGCCATGTGCTCAGTTGCCTTGGTTGGGGTCAGCACAGCCTGGCACCGCTTTCTTTTCGTGGGGCGACTTACTCCGGTGTTTTCACTTTGCTGCCGCTCCTGACGGGCAAGGGACGTGAGCATCACGGTGAGATTCTGCACGAGGCGGCGCGGTTGATTGAGGCGGGTAAGCTCTTGCCGTTGCTTGACCCGCACTCGTTCACATTGCAGACCGCAGAAGCCGCCCATGTACTGCTCTTGTCGGGAGCGGCAAAGGGGCGGTTGGTGGTCGAGATTTAACTCAAGGCTTCGAGCACGAAGTCCAGTCGATCCTGGCCGAAGTACAACTGGTTGCCGACAAACATGCTCGGCGCTCCGAACACCCCTCGCTGCACAGCTTTTTCGGTGTTGTCCTTGAGCACGGCTTTGACTTCTTCATCAGCGGTCAGGGCCAGCACCTCTTGCGGGTCGAAAGCGTTTTCGCTCAGCACGGCTGCGACGGTTGCCGGTTCATCGAGATTCCGACCGTCGACCCAAATGGCCTTGAACAGGCAATCGATGAACGCGGCAAAGCGTTCAGGGTGGCGCAACTGCATGCCAGTTACGGCACGCATCAGCATCAAGGTGTTGATCGGGAAGTGCGGGTTGAATTTCAGAGGCACGCCGTAGCGTCTGGCGTAGCGGTCCAGATCCTGAAACATGTAGCGGCCCTTTGCCGGGACAGTCACCGGAGAGGCGTTTCCGGTGGCTTTGAATACCCCGCCCAACAAGAGCGGAATGTAGACCAGCCGGGTATCGGTCTGTGCGCAGATTTTCGGTAGCTGGGTATAGGCCAGATAGGTGGCGGGGCTGCCGAGGTCGAAGTAGAACTCCACGGTTTTGCTCATGTTCAAGGCGCTCGTCTTGTTGTTATGTGTGGGGGAGTTACCAGCGCTCACTCCAGGGGCGAAGGTCCAGCTCGAAAGTCCAGGCATCACGGGGCTGGCTGTGCAGGTACCAGTAGTTTTCGGCGATATGTTCGGGATCGAGGATGCCATCCTGATCCTTGGTGGCGTATTTTTCGGGGAAGCTTTCGCGGATGAAGTCGGTATCGATGGCACCGTCGACGACGACATGGGCAACGTGAATGTTCATCGGCCCGAGCTCTCGGGCCATGCTTTGCGCCAGTGCACGAATACCGTGCTTGGCACCCGCAAATGCGGCGAACCCGGCAGCGCCACGCATGCCTGCGGTGGCCCCGGTGAAAAGGATCGTGCCCCGCTGGCGCTTGGCCATGCGCTTGGCCACTTCACGCGCGTTGAGAAAACCGGAAAAACAGGCCATTTCCCAGATCTTGAAATACTTGCGGGCGGTTTCTTCGAGAATGCTGCACGGCACGTTGGCGCCGATGTTGAAGACAAAAGCTTCGATGGGACCGATCTGGGTTTCGATCTGCTCGACCAGCGCGATCACGTCTTCCTCTTTACGTGCATCGCAGGCAAAACCATGGGCCTCGCCACCATCGGCCTGGATGGCATCCACCAGTGGCTGGAGCTTGTCCGCACTGCGGCGGGTGACGCAGGCGACAAAACCCTCCTGCGCAAAACGCTTGGCAATGGCGCCACCGGTGGCATCACCTGCACCGACGACCAGTACGACCTTCTTGTTATTCATGGGTAGATCCCTTTGGTAAACGATCGTTAACTAAACGAACGTTATGCTACGATTCGACGGGCGTCAAGGTGAGCAATCAAGGGAGAAGGGCAATGCGTTATTCCGCCAGTCATAAGCTGGAAACCAGGCAACGGCTGCTGGAAAGCAGTGCGGTATTGGCCAAGAAATCCGGATTTTCAACGGTGGGCGTGGACAGCCTGATGAAAGCGGTTGGCTTGAGTGGCGGCGCTTTCTACAGCCACTTCTCGTCGAAAGACGAGTTGTTCGCAACCATTGTCGAGCGTGAGTTGTGCCAAAGCCTGGCGCGACTGGGGGAAGGGCAGGACCGTGACAAGCTTGAGCGCTGCTTGAAACTGTACCTGAGCATGTCGCATGTCGAGAGTCCGGAAACCGGTTGTGCGTTACCGGCTTTGGGGGCGGAGATTGCCCGTTCCGACGTGACTGTCCGCCAACAGGCAGAGAACTGGATTTGTCGGCTTCAGGAAAGTTGGGCGGGTGTTCTGCAAAGCGACAGCCTGGCGTGGGCGATTCTGTCGCAATGCATTGGCGCGCTGGTTGTAGCGCGTATGCTCGCTAGCCCGGATATTCAACGCACAGTGCTTAAGTCCAGCTACGAAGAGATTGGCCGTCAGATCGCAACTCCAAGAGCGTGACGCGACGGCCCTGACTATTTGCAGATGACAATCATGCTGCGGCTGGTATACCCGGCAGGATTGAGGCCAAACGGATAATCGCCGGGCTCTTCCACTGCATCTCCCGACTTGGCGATGACCTTGTAACCCTTGGGGGCGCAGGAGTTGGCCGCGCTGGCGTAGCACTTGTCCCAGGACGAAGACAGTCCGGAACAGTTGATATGTAGCCCTTTCTTGCCGTGTTTGATCTGTGTTTTTGATGTCGCTGCGCAGCCCGCAATTGCAAGTACGGCGATCAGTATCAAAATTCGTTTCATTACTGTCCTTAAAGCGTCCCCGGATCTTGTGCCCGGGTCTGGCTGCATTCGCTTGCGCTTGAAGCTTACCGATATCCCTATCTGGAATTGTCCATGGTATGACTCTGGGTCGCGGGGCTAAACATGGCCTAATTGAGCGGCAAATACCAGACCTACGTCATATCTGCTCTCAATCTGCCGCTACTGCCGGCTTGGCGGCAGTGCTCATAGTCATGGTTGCGCCGACGGATGCCAGGATGATGCACATGATAGCCATCCACTGTGACAGCGAGAGGTATTCATGAAGGAACAGCAAGCCCGATAATGCGCCGAAGGCGGGCTCGATACTCATCAGTGTGCCGAAGGTTCTGGCCGGCATACGGGTCAGAGCGACCATCTCCAGGGTGTAGGGGAGGGCAGTGGACAACACGGCAACGCCGAGGGCCACAGGGATCAATGATGGGGTCAGCAGAGCGGAACCGGCATGGACAATGCCGATAGGGGCTACGAACAGTGCAGCGATCATTACCCCCAGCGCGGCGGTTTGCACGCCATTGTCAGCCCCGGCTTTTTGGCCGAACAAAATGTACAGTGCCCAGCAGACACCTGCACCCAAAGCATAACCGGCGCCTATCAGATCGATTCCCGCGGTCGCTTCTCCTGTCGGTATCAATAACAGTAAGCCGACGGCAGCCAAGGCAATCCACAAAAAGTCGATTGCGCGACGGGAGGCGTAGATTGCCACAGCC
>NZ_JBNDLK010000001.1:5107500-6016101 GCF_050436025.1 Pseudomonas sp. S30_BP2TU TE3576
ATGAGCTCCCACACGAATTGCTTGATTCATTGAAGAAGACGATAGAAGCGGCTTTAAGCTCCAGGCTGATAGCTCACGCTAACAGTTACAAGCTCGAAATTGGGTCTGTAGCTCAGTTGGTTAGAGCGCACCCCTGATAAGGGTGAGGTCGGCAGTTCGAATCTGCCCAGACCCACCAATTTTGTATGGGGCCATAGCTCAGCTGGGAGAGCGCCTGCCTTGCACGCAGGAGGTCAACGGTTCGATCCCGTTTGGCTCCACCATAAACTGCTTCGAAAGTTTGAGAGTTTAGAAATGAATATTCCGCAGTGAATATTGATTTCTAGTCTTTTGATTAGATCGTTCTTTAAAAATTTGGGTATGTGATAGAAAGATAGACTGAACGTTACTTTCACTGGTAACGGATCAGGCTAAGGTAAAATTTGTGAGTGGCTCTTAGGAGCTCAATCGAATTTTCGGCGAATGTCGTCTTCACAGTATAACCAGATTGCTTGGGGTTATATGGTCAAGTGAAGAAGCGCATACGGTGGATGCCTTGGCAGTCAGAGGCGATGAAAGACGTGGTAGCCTGCGAAAAGCTTCGGGGAGTCGGCAAACAGACTTTGATCCGGAGATGTCTGAATGGGGGAACCCAGCCATCATAAGATGGTTATCTTGTACTGAATACATAGGTGCAAGAGGCGAACCAGGGGAACTGAAACATCTAAGTACCCTGAGGAAAAGAAATCAACCGAGATTCCCTTAGTAGTGGCGAGCGAACGGGGACTAGCCCTTAAGTGGCTTTGAGATTAGCGGAACGCTCTGGAAAGTGCGGCCATAGTGGGTGATAGCCCTGTACGCGAAAATCTCTTGGTCATGAAATCGAGTAGGACGGAGCACGAGAAACTTTGTCTGAATATGGGGGGACCATCCTCCAAGGCTAAATACTACTGACTGACCGATAGTGAACTAGTACCGTGAGGGAAAGGCGAAAAGAACCCCGGAGAGGGGAGTGAAATAGATCCTGAAACCGTATGCGTACAAGCAGTGGGAGCCCACTTTGTTGGGTGACTGCGTACCTTTTGTATAATGGGTCAGCGACTTATTTTCAGTGGCGAGCTTAACCGAATAGGGGAGGCGTAGCGAAAGCGAGTCTTAATAGGGCGTCTAGTCGCTGGGAATAGACCCGAAACCGGGCGATCTATCCATGGGCAGGTTGAAGGTTAGGTAACACTGACTGGAGGACCGAACCGACTACCGTTGAAAAGTTAGCGGATGACCTGTGGATCGGAGTGAAAGGCTAATCAAGCTCGGAGATAGCTGGTTCTCCTCGAAAGCTATTTAGGTAGCGCCTCATGTATCACTGTAGGGGGTAGAGCACTGTTTCGGCTAGGGGGTCATCCCGACTTACCAAACCGATGCAAACTCCGAATACCTACAAGTGCCGAGCATGGGAGACACACGGCGGGTGCTAACGTCCGTCGTGAAAAGGGAAACAACCCAGACCGTCAGCTAAGGTCCCAAAGTTATGGTTAAGTGGGAAACGATGTGGGAAGGCTTAGACAGCTAGGAGGTTGGCTTAGAAGCAGCCACCCTTTAAAGAAAGCGTAATAGCTCACTAGTCGAGTCGGCCTGCGCGGAAGATGTAACGGGGCTCAAACCATACACCGAAGCTACGGGTATCACTTAGGTGATGCGGTAGAGGAGCGTTCTGTAAGCCTGTGAAGGTGAGTTGAGAAGCTTGCTGGAGGTATCAGAAGTGCGAATGCTGACATGAGTAACGACAATGGGTGTGAAAAACACCCACGCCGAAAGACCAAGGTTTCCTGCGCAACGTTAATCGACGCAGGGTTAGTCGGTCCCTAAGGCGAGGCTGAAAAGCGTAGTCGATGGAAAACAGGTTAATATTCCTGTACTTCTGGTTATTGCGATGGAGGGACGGAGAAGGCTAGGCCAGCTTGGCGTTGGTTGTCCAAGTTTAAGGTGGTAGGCTGAGATCTTAGGTAAATCCGGGATCTTAAGGCCGAGAGCTGATGACGAGTTACCCTCTGGGTGACGAAGTGGTTGATGCCATGCTTCCAAGAAAAGCTTCTAAGCTTCAGGTAACCAGGAACCGTACCCCAAACCGACACAGGTGGTTGGGTAGAGAATACCAAGGCGCTTGAGAGAACTCGGGTGAAGGAACTAGGCAAAATGGCACCGTAACTTCGGGAGAAGGTGCGCCGGTGAGGGTGAAGCATTTACTGCGTAAGCCCACGCCGGTCGAAGATACCAGGCCGCTGCGACTGTTTATTAAAAACACAGCACTCTGCAAACACGAAAGTGGACGTATAGGGTGTGACGCCTGCCCGGTGCCGGAAGGTTAATTGATGGGGTTAGCTAACGCGAAGCTCTTGATCGAAGCCCCGGTAAACGGCGGCCGTAACTATAACGGTCCTAAGGTAGCGAAATTCCTTGTCGGGTAAGTTCCGACCTGCACGAATGGCGTAACGATGGCGGCGCTGTCTCCACCCGAGACTCAGTGAAATTGAAATCGCTGTGAAGATGCAGTGTATCCGCGGCTAGACGGAAAGACCCCGTGAACCTTTACTATAGCTTTGCACTGGACTTTGAATTTGCTTGTGTAGGATAGGTGGGAGGCTTTGAAGCGTGGACGCCAGTTCGCGTGGAGCCATCCTTGAAATACCACCCTGGCAACTTTGAGGTTCTAACTCAGGTCCGTTATCCGGATCGAGGACAGTGTATGGTGGGTAGTTTGACTGGGGCGGTCTCCTCCTAAAGAGTAACGGAGGAGTACGAAGGTGCGCTCAGACCGGTCGGAAATCGGTCGTAGAGTATAAAGGCAAAAGCGCGCTTGACTGCGAGACAGACACGTCGAGCAGGTACGAAAGTAGGTCTTAGTGATCCGGTGGTTCTGTATGGAAGGGCCATCGCTCAACGGATAAAAGGTACTCCGGGGATAACAGGCTGATACCGCCCAAGAGTTCATATCGACGGCGGTGTTTGGCACCTCGATGTCGGCTCATCACATCCTGGGGCTGAAGCCGGTCCCAAGGGTATGGCTGTTCGCCATTTAAAGTGGTACGCGAGCTGGGTTTAGAACGTCGTGAGACAGTTCGGTCCCTATCTGCCGTGGACGTTTGAGATTTGAGAGGGGCTGCTCCTAGTACGAGAGGACCGGAGTGGACGAACCTCTGGTGTTCCGGTTGTCACGCCAGTGGCATTGCCGGGTAGCTATGTTCGGGAAAGATAACCGCTGAAAGCATCTAAGCGGGAAACTTGCCTCAAGATGAGATCTCACTGGAGCCTTGAGCTCCCTGAAGGGCCGTCGAAGACTACGACGTTGATAGGTTGGGTGTGTAAGCGCTGTGAGGCGTTGAGCTAACCAATACTAATTGCCCGTGAGGCTTGACCATATAACACCCAAGCAATTTGATGCTCCTCGTTGAAAAGACGGAAGAGACCAGATTGCGGTGTGTGAAGACGCAATGAACCGAAAGTTCGAGATGCTCACAAAACACCAAACTATCACCTACCCAATTTGCTGAAGCGAGGCCCGCCGGTCACGACTCAGTACCCGAATTTCTTGACGACCATAGAGCATTGGAACCACCTGATCCCATCCCGAACTCAGCAGTGAAACGATGCATCGCCGATGGTAGTGTGGGGTTTCCCCATGTGAGAGTAGGTCATCGTCAAGATCAAATTCCGAAACCCCTATCTGCGTACGCAGGTAGGGGTTTTGTTTTTGCGCGTGAAAAAACAGGAGCGGCCCATTCAAAGTCAATTGTAAAAAAAATCACACAAACCGGACTCCACGGTTTTGGTAAGGTGCGGCTCATTTTTAATGGACTGAGTCTGCGCCCACGGATCGGCATTCTTTTTAAAGAGTTGCTGCACAAGTGCCTGAACCGATACCGATCAAGGACCACGAAAAAGAAACACGCCTGGTCAACAAGAGACTCATGGCCTGCGCCTTGTTCGTTACCGCCATTACCTGTGCTCTGGTGGTACGCCTGTATGTCCTGCAGGTGGTCGAGTTCGACTATCACTCGACCATCTCCGAAAATAATCGCGTACATGTCCTGCCGATTACACCTACCCGCGGATTGATCTACGACCGCAACGGCGTACTCCTTGCGGACAACCGTCCCAGCTTTAACCTGACCATCACCCGCGAGCGCGCCGCCGATGTGAAAAGCGAGCTGGACGAGGTAGTCAATCTCCTGCACTTGCCCGCTGAAGACCGCTCGCTGTTCGACAAAGCGATGAAGCAGGCACGTCACCCCTTCGAACCCGTGACGCTGTTCTATGAGCTGAGCGAAGAACAGATTGCCGTACTCGCCGTCAACGAATTCCGTTTGCCGGGCATCGATGTTGAGCCGCAGTTCGTGCGCCATTACCCGTTCGGCGAGCACTTTGCTCATTCGATCGGCTACGTCGGTCGTATCAACGAGAAAGAATCCAAAGCCCTGGATACGGTCGAGTACCGAGGCACCCAATCCATCGGCAAGACCGGGATCGAAAAATTTTACGAATCGGAACTGCATGGCCATGTCGGTTACGAGGAAGTCGAAACCAACGCTCAGGGCCGGGTATTGCGAGTGCTCAAGCACACCGATCCGGTGCCCGGGAAAAACATTGTACTGAGCCTCGACGTCAAGCTTCAGGAGGCTGCGGAACAAGCCTTGGGCGATCGCCGTGGCTCTGTGGTCGCGCTCGATCCGTCGACCGGTGAAGTGCTGGCCATGGTCAGCAAGCCGAGCTTCGACCCGAACCTGTTCGTCACCGGGATCAGCTTCAAGGAATACGCGGCGCTGCACGACTCCATCGACCGCCCGCTGTTCAATCGTGTGCTGCGCGGCCTGTACGCACCGGGTTCGACCATCAAGCCGGAAGTGGCAATCGCCGGCCTCGATGCGGGTGTCGTGACGCCGCAGACCCGCGTGTTCGACCCCGGTTACTACCAACTGCCGGATTTCGATCACAAGTACCGCAACTGGAACCACAGCGGCGATGGTTGGGTGGATATGGATGCGGCAATCATGCGTTCCAACGACACCTACTTCTATGATCTCGCACATAAGCTCGGTATCGATCGCCTGCACGACTACATGGCCATGTTCGGACTCGGTGAGAAAGTCTCTCTCGATATGTATGAAGAATCCCCCGGCCTGATGCCATCCCAAGCCTGGAAGCGCGCCACGCGTCGTCAGGCCTGGTTTCCGGGCGAGACGGTGATTCTCGGTATCGGCCAGGGCTACATGCAGGTCACGCCGCTGCAATTGGCCCAGGCCACGGCGCTGATTGCCAACAAAGGAGTGTGGAATCGACCGCACCTGGCCAAAACCGTGGACGGTGTCGCACCGGTGGATGAGCATCCAATGCCGAATATTCTGCTCAAGGATCCTCGCGGCTGGGAGCAGGTCAACCATGGCATGCAGATGGTAATGCACGATGCCCGCGGGATTGCCCGGGCCGCCGCCGCGGGGGCGCAGTACCGTATTGCGGGCAAGAGTGGTACCGCGCAAGTGGTGGCGATCAAGCAGGGTGAACGTTACAACCGGGAGAAAACCCGTGAGCGTAACCGCGACAATGCCTTGTTCGTCGGTTTCGCCCCGGCCGAGCACCCGAAGATCGTGATTTCGGTAATGATCGAAAATGGCGAGGCGGGTGGTCGCGTCGCCGGACCGGTCGTCCGGGAGATCATGGACGCCTGGCTACTCGATCAGGACGGGCACCTGAAGCCGCAATACGCAGCGCCGAGCAAGGCGCCGGGCGATCCTCATGTCTGAACCCGCATGGCTTCACAGCACAGGCTCGCGGATGCTGAGCATGTGCTGGAAGCTCTCGAGGAACACCGTTTCGGCCTGGCTCATCTTCTGTTCGCGATTCCACAACAGCTGGATATCGAAATCCACCACCCCGTCTTCCGGCGGCAGGCGCCAGAGCAGACCTTGCTCGACATCCCGGCGCACCAGATGAGTGGGCAAGGCGCCGATGCCGTAACCCGCGCAGATCAGGCGGTAAATTTCTTCGAAACTGGTGGATGAGGCGACGATCTTGCCGGTGAAACCTTGCTGGTCGCGGAACAGTGTCAGGGGTGAAAGATTGCCGCCCAGTTGATCGCTGGTGAAGCTGACGAAGTTTTCCGCAGAGAGCTGTTCCAGAGTCAGATTCTGTTGCCCGAACAACCGATGGCGCTGGCCACAAAAGTAAGCGTATGTCTCTCGAAACAGTTCCCGCTGTTCCAGCCGCGGCTGTGGCAGACGACACAGGCCGACGCCAACGGTCGCGGTCTTTTGCAGCAGCGAACTGATGATGTTCGAACTGCCCATTACCTCGACTTCCAGCTCGATTTTCGGGTGGGTTTCATGGAAGTCAGCGAGGAAATCATCGTAATGCCGTGCCTGCACACCGCTCACCCGCGAAACCCGCGGCATCCTCGGTCGGGCCACGTTCGACCAACTCGCCAACGGCGCAGCACTGGTCAACTGTGGCCGGGGCGCTCATCTGAACATCGACGATCTCGAACAGGCACTGGCCCGAGGGCAATTGCGCGGTGCGCTGCTGGATGTCTTCGAACAGGAACCGCTGCCGGTCGATCACCGGCTCTGGACCATGCCCGGTGTCACCATTACCCCGCACATGGCTTCGGCGGCTTCCCATGACTGTATTGCCGAACAAGTGGCGGAAAACTTCCGCCGATTGAATAGCGGCGAACCGTTATTGAACTGTGCGGACCGATTACTGGGTTATTGAACCAACCGCTATCCAATCAATAAAAATGCCCTGCGAACTCGCCCGCTCAGTTGGGCGAGCCATAACAACAATCTTCGCCTCACCGTTTTACTGCCAGTCAAAACAATTAAATAACGAGTTCTTGATGAATTCCTGGAGACAGTGATGAGCGATCTATCGTCCGCAGAAAAGTCTGGCGCACCACCGGAAGTTGCAGTCAGCATGAAAAAAGTCGCGGTGGCCAGTGTGATTGGCACCACTGTGGAGTGGTACGACTTGTTTGTGTTTGCCACGGCGTCGGCGCTGGTATTCAACAAAGTGTTCTTTCCGGATTTCGTGCCGCTGATCGGAACGCTGCTGGCTTTCGGTACGTTCGCTTCGGCGTATCTGGCACGGATAGTCGGTGCGGCATTGTTGCAGGCTTTCGAGAAAGATCGTCTCGGCCCGGCTCATGCGTTGTTCGCGGTTCCACAGCAAATGAATGTCCACATCGGCAATCCCTTCGTGCGGCGGCAGGCGCCAGAGCAATCCGGCGTCGACGTCAGCCGCCACCACGTGCTCGGGCAAACAACCGATACCGAAGCCGGCGATCACCAGTCGCCGGACTTCTTCCCGGCGCTTGAGTGCCTGGCTCACTACCGGTTGCGTCATGCGTAGGCGAGGGATTTTTCTTCCAGCAGTTCCTCATACAAGGTCGCCCATTTGCGACCCATTTCGTCCGCCGTAAACAGATTCTGATAACGGGCCTGCGCCTTCTCGCCCATTTGTGCCGCCAGCACCGGGGTTTCCCAAAGCGTGCGCATCGCCTGACGAAACGCCAGTGGATCACTTGGCGGCACCACCAGCCCGGTTTCGTTATGGATGTTGATGTAACTGGTGCCCGTGCCAATTTCACTGGAGATCATCGGTTTGCCATACATCGCGCCTTCAAGCAGCGAAATGCCAAAGGCTTCGGAGCGCAGGTGCGATGGGAACACGATGGCGTAGCTCAGTTGCAGCAGCGCCACCTTGTCCTCGTCCCCCAGACGCCCGAGGAAGTGAATATTGCGTAAACCCAAGGCGATCGCCTGGGCATGCAGCTCTGCTTCCAGCGGGCCGGCACCAACAATCACTGTCGGATAATCCAGGTCCTTCAGGGCGTCTAGCAGGATGTGCAAACCTTTGTAGTAGCGCATCACACCCACAAACAGAAAGAACTTGTCGCCAAGCTTTTTCCGCCAGTGAGCCGTTCGATTGTTGTCCGGCAGTGGGTAACCTGCCTTGTTCAATCCATAAGGGATCACTCGGGTCTTGTGCTGAAACTGTTGCAACACATCACTGGTGTGCAGGTAATTGGGTGATGCCGCGACGATCCGGTCGGCGCTGTGCAGAAAGCGATTCATCAGCGGCCGGTAAAGTTTGAGCAGGTGTTTCTGGCGGATAATGTCCGAGTGGTATGTCACCACGCTGGGTTTGTTCAGGCCGCTGGAGAAATGCACCAGGTCCATGAACGGCCATGGAAAGTGGTAATTGACCACGTCGGCTTCGGCTGCCAGCTCGCGAAACTGTTTGAAGACGCTCCAGGAAAACCCTGTGGAGGCGAACTGAATGTCGAGCCTGGCTCGATGGACTTCATGTTGAGCGATCTGCATCACCGGCGGTGTCGGATCGGTACTGAGTGTCAGCACCTTGCCTTCAACGCCGTGCAGGGCACCGCTTTCGCACAACTGGAAAATCACTTGTTCGATCCCGCCGACCGAGTCAGGCAGGTACGTCTTGAAAAAATGAAGAACTCGCATTCAACCTCCCATAACCTGGCGGTAAGCGCTGGCCGTGACTTGCGCGCAGCGTTCCCAGGTAAAAAGCCTTGCCTGTAGCAATCCGGCTTCCCGGCATGCCTGCCAATGCGCTAGATCCTCGATCAGACGACTCATTGCATCGCACAAGCCGTCGGTTTCATCCGGTTCAACATAGTTACCCGCAGAGCCTGCCACTTCGGGCATGGCCGAACGTCTGGTCAGAATGACCGGCGTGCCGCAGGCCATGGCCTCCAGCACCGGCAGGCCAAAACCTTCGTAAATCGACGGAAAAATCAATGCCCGGGCGCCGGCCAACAGCTGCGCAACGTGCTCGTCAGGCAGATAGCCCAGCAAGCAGACATGACCGCAGGCCAGGGCCTGGTGCAATTCTTCGCTGAACTGCTCGCGCTGCCAGCCAGCCATGCCGACGATCAGCAATGGAAAACGCTGACGGACTGATTCCGGCAATCGGGCGTGGGCGCGCAGGGCGAGCGACAGATTCTTGCGCGGTTCCAGGGTGCCGACGCAGAGGAAGTATTCCCGCGCTTCGACGCCATGGGTCTTGAGTACGGCGTCGATAGCCTCGGGGGACCGCGGGTGAAAACGTGCGGCTACACCCAGCGGCGCGACAACAAACCGCTCCGCCGGTAGCCTGAAATGTGCCTGGGCTTCGTCTGCAATGTATTGCGAGTCGGTAAGAATCAGGCTTGCCTGTCGCACGCCGTCGGCCACGCGCCGTTCGATTTCTCGCAAGCGCGCCGGTGGCTGCGTTTCGGGATAGTGCAGGTGAGTCAGGTCATGCAGGGTAATGACGGTCGGACCGTCGAACGACAGCGGCCACAAACTCGGTTCGTGGTAGAGGTCGATGGCTTGCGTGCGGCCTTGATCGAAGCGTTTCTGCTCCAGCCAGCGTCGGGCCTGATAGGCCCCCGGAATCTGCCGCAGCAAGGGTGTCAGTCGGGAATAACCGGGCATGGCCGCTTCAGGCAGCACAGTACTCCAGCCCCAGCCATGAAACAGCGCCAGTTCAATATCCGGTTCGCCCGCCAGGGCGTTCGCCAGTTCGGCGACGTAGTGGCCGATGCCGGTGCGCGGCGCCTGGAGGATGCGGGCGTTAAGGGCAATGCGCATGTTGCCTCTCTTGTTCGAGCGGTACGTCCGAGAGATTGCGCAGGGTGCGTGAAGCCAGTTGCGCACTGGCTTCACGCCAGCCGATCCAGCGCCAGTCCGCGACGTCGCGAGTGGCCGGGAATTGACCGCTGCTCTCGAAACGAATGACCAGATCAGCCAGACTTTGTGGTTCGGCCAGGTCGAAATACGCCATGAACTCACCACCGATTTCGCGAAAGACCGGAATGTCGCTGCCCATGGCCGGCAATCCACGCTGCATGGCCTCCACCAGCGGCAGGCCGAAGCCTTCCACAACAGACGGAAACACCAGTGAGCTGGCGTGGGTGTAGGCATGTTCGAGGCTGGTGTCGCTCAGGTCGTTGAACATGAACAGGCGTTGATTCAGCTGCGGGTGATTGCGTACCCGGGCGAGCAGGGCGTCGCATTTCCAGCCGACCCGACCCGCGATACACAGCCGGGCCTTGGAGCCCGCCGCCCAGGCCCGTTCAAAGGCATCCAGCAGGTAGTCGTGGTTCTTGCGCGGCTCGATGGTGCTGACCATCAGAAACACCGGTTCCGGCGTATTGAAAATGCGCGTCAGGCGCGGCTCGACGGCGGCCGTGGTTTCGCTCAGGTCCAGTTCGGAGCCCAAGTGGAAGTAATCGAACCACAATGCATTGGCCTTGGCCGAGCCCAGGCGGCGCTGAACCTCCTCTCGAACCTGATCGCGCACCGTGGCGGAAATGGCCACGTAGCCATCGGCGGTTTTGGTGATCCAGTCGAACCACTCGTTGAAAACCTGCACCAGCCGCGTGTCGTAAAACTGCGGATGCGTCACGGGAATCAGGTCGTAAATCACCGAAACAATGCCCACGCCTTCACGTTTGAGCTGTTCGGCAAACGGGAAAAAGTCGGTGTGCCAGGACGAATCCAGCAACACCAGTTGATCTCCCGGTTGATGCTGCAGCGGCGTGCAACGTTTGGGCAGTTGATACTGATTGAGCTGGTCGATCAGACGTAGCGGCACACTGAAGCAGGTCAGCGCTGTCAGTCGATAAGCCACGTACACCACGCGTCGGGCGAATCGCGATGTCAGGCGCTTATCAAGCCGTTGGTGCCATTGCCAGAAACGATGTGCCAGCCGGCCAAGTCGCCCACCGAACATCATCATCTGATCGAAAAACGGCATGTTCAGCGCGCCGAGCATCAGCACTCGGTAGAGTTTGCCCTTGAGTAACACAACCGGGATGCATTCAACGCCGTCGACCGATTCCGGTAGCTGGTTGACGACGTTGCGCACCACCCGCTGAATGCCCGAATTGACCTTGGGGTGTTGGAACACGTGCGTGCATTCCACCAAAAGACGCGTCATGGCGTGCTCCCCGAGGTGACCGGCGCGCTCGAGCGTGTGACGGTGGTCTTCGCGGCCAGCCACGAGCAGCCGACAAAATCTTCCTGCCGGTTGTTGATCACATGGAACACCAACCCGTAATCTCGCCACTCGAAGTTGCGGTCCAGGTGCGAATCCAGGCGTGACAGGCTCAACGCCACGGAATAATTACCCTTGCCCAATCCCATGACGAAAGTGAAGCGGTAGGTCACGCGCTCGCCAGCCTGCAAGTCGTTCAGCGCCTGGTCCTGGCGATGGGTGTTGATGCCGTACATGGCCTGGCCCAGGCGATCCTTGATCATGAAACCCAGCACCAGCCGCTCGATGTCCTGGCGAACTTCGACATTCACTTCCAGCACGACCGGCTGGCCGACTTCGGCGGCGTCGATGGACCGCTCATGTTGGTCGAGCAGACGCACGTTCAGAATCCTGGCTTCACCCGTTCCGGAAATGGTGCTGACTTGACCGCCAGAGAGCATTTCCTGGCGTACGGTCTGACCTTCACGCGCGGCGAGCAGGGCGTTGTAGTAATCCATGACGGTTTCGGGTGTGTCGTGCATGGCCATGTGGCCGTTTTCCAGGAGAATCGCCGAGTCGCAGATCGACTGAATCGCCGAGCGGTCATGGGAGACGATCAGCAGCGTGGTACCGGCTTTGCGAAAGCTGCGGATGCGGTCGAAACTTTTGTGTTGGAAGTAGGCGTCGCCCACTGACAGAGCTTCGTCGACGATCAAAATGTCCGGGCGTCGCGCAGTGGCCACACTGAACGCCAGGCGCATTTGCATGCCGCTGGAATAGGTGCGCACCGGGTGGTCGATGGCGTCGCCAATTTCCGCGAAACGTTCGATTTCAGGCATCAACGCTTCTATTTCTTCGACTTGCATGCCCAATAACTGCCCGGCCATGACTGCATTCTGCCGCCCGGTGAAGTCCGCATGAAAACCCATGCCCAATTCCAGCAGGGCAGCGACGCGGCCTTCGAGCTCAATGGTGCCGCAGGTGGGTTGGGTGGTGCCGGTGATCATCTTCAACAAGGTGCTTTTGCCGGCGCCGTTGACCCCGACGATGCCCACCGATTCGCCGGGGGCAATCTGGAAGGTCACGTCTTGCAGTACCCAATGCTGGCGATGACGGATCGGTGAAAACGGGAGCAGCCACTCGGCCAGTCGACTCCAGCGGGTAGGGTATTGTTTATAGGCCTTGCCCAGGCCGGTGACGCGTATGTGCCCCATCAGAGTTCATCCACCATTTCGCCGACCCTGTGCCGAAACAGCCGCAGCCCGATGACGAAGAACAATACGCTGCCAACCATGATCGGCAGCAGCGAACCCCAGACGGGCCATTGGCCGTAGAGAAAGATGTTCTGGTAGCTGGTGATCAGATTGGTCAGCGGGTTGAATTGCAGCAAGCGCTGCACCCAATCGGGCAGGATGCTCATCGGGTACACAATCGGCGTCAGCCAGAACCAGAATTGCAGGCAGATGGCGAAAAATTGTCCGACATCGCGAAAGAACACATTCAATACGCCAAGAATCATCCCCAGCCCGGCACAAAACATCACCTGTAACGCCAGCAGCGGAATGAGCGCCAAGAGCGCCATGCCCGGCAGTCGATCGGTGATCAACAGAAAACCGAGGAACAAGCCGATGATGATTGCGAAGTTGATTCCGGCATTCAACAGCACGATCACCGGCAGGCAGATCCGTGGGAAGCTGATTTTTTTCAGAAGGTTGGCGTTATCCAGAAACATGTTCTGACTGCGCACCGTGATTTCTGCGAACAGGCCCCAGGTCAACAACCCGGCGCAGAGGTAAATGCTGTAGGCCATGCCGTCATCTACCCCAGGCAAACGGGCGCGCATGATCTGGGAAAAAATCACCGTGTAGACGATGATCATCGACAGCGGGTTGAGCACGGTCCACAGGGCACCGAACAACGAATTGCGATAACGCGCCTGAAATTCCCGCTGGACACTACCGAGGATAAACCCTCGATAGCTGCTCAGCGTGCGGTATAGGGAAAGCAGCATTCAAACCGTCCTGCCGTATTGGTCTTCGAAGCGGACGATGTCGTCCTCTCCCAGGTATTCGCCGCTTTGCACTTCGATGATCACCAGGTCGATCACGCCGGGATTCTCCAGGCGATGCTTGTGCCCCGCAGCAATGAAGGTCGACTCGTTCTTGGCCACCAGGTGCGTGCCGGTGCCATTGTTGGTGACCTTGGCCATGCCTTCGACCACCACCCAGTGTTCATTGCGATGGTGGTGCATCTGCAGCGAAAGCTTGGCGCCGGGCTTGACCACGATGCGCTTGATCTTGAAGCGCGGGCCTTCCTCGAGCACGGTGTAGGTGCCCCATGGACGGCTGACCGTACGGTGCAGGCGATAGGCTTCGTGCTCTTTGTCCTTGAGTTGCCTGGCCACCCGGCGCACATCCTGGGCGCGGTCGGCGTGGGCCACCAGCACCGCGTCGGCAGTGTCGACGATGATCAGGTTATCCACACCCACGGTCGCTACCAGACGGTTGTCGCTCTGGACAAAGTTGTTGTGGCTGTCGATGAAAATCGCCTCGCCGACGGCGCGGTTGTTCTGTGCGTCCGCCGGTACCAGCGCGGCCACCGCCCCCCAGGAGCCTATGTCGCTCCAGTCGAAACGGGCGGGCACGACGACCACTTTGTCGGAGCGTTCCATCAACGCGTAGTCGATGGAAATGTCCATGATTTCGCCAAACAGGGCCGGTGACAGTTCCTGTTGCACGCTCCCGGCGTTTTCCACGGGAGCGCTGGCGGCCACGCAGGTTTGCGTTTGCTCCAGCAAGGCGGGAGCATGGGTTTGCAGTTCGGCAAGCAGGGTGGCGACCGAGAAGCAGAACATCCCGGAGTTCCACAGGAAGTTGCCGCTTTCCACGTAATGCGTCGCGGTTTGCAGGTCGGGCTTTTCGACGAAGCGCCGCACGCTGGCAGCGCCTTTATCGTCCAGCGGTGTGCCGGCTTCAATGTAGCCAAAACCGGTTTGCGCAGCGGTCGGCACGACACCGAAGGTTACCAGGTAACCGCGCCTGGCCAGTGTCACGGCATGCTCGACCGCGTCCTTCAGCGCGTCGACATTGACGATCAGGTGGTCGGCGGGCATGACCAGCATGATCGCGTCGTCGCCATGCAGGGCCTGGAGCGAGAGGGCGGCGGCGGCAATGGCCGGCGCCGTATTGCGCCCCGTCGGCTCGAGCAGGAAATGCCCGCGATGACGGCCCAGGTGCGCGTCCCGAAAGTGATCCTTGCTCTGGAAGTAGTACTCGCGGTTGGTCACCGTGACGATATCGCCCCAGCCGTCGAGCAGGTCCGCGGCACGCCGGTAGGTCTTGCCCAGCAGCGACTGGCCGTCAGGCAATGCCATGAAGGGTTTGGGATGGCCTTCACGTGACACCGGCCACAACCTTGTCCCGGCACCGCCGGAGAGAATCACGGGAATCAGCATGGCCTACTCCTTGGCGACGCGTTTCATGTCTGCATCCATCATCATGCGGATCAAGGCATCCAGATCGGTTTTTGGTTTCCAGCCCAGCACACGCTGGGCCTTGGCCGGGTTGCCGAGCAGCACTTCGACTTCGGCCGGGCGGAAGAACGCCGGGTCGATCTTCACGTAATCGCGGTAGTTCAGGCCCACATGATCGAAGGCGATCCGACACATCTCGCGCACGGTGGTGGTCACGCCGGTGGCCACCACGAAGTCGTCGGGTTTGTCCTGCTGCAGCATCAGCCACATCGCCTCGACGTAGTCCCCGGCAAAGCCCCAGTCGCGCTTGGCGTCGATATTGCCCAGGCGCAGTTCCTGCTGCTTGCCCTGCTTGATCCGGGCGGCGGCGTCGGTGACTTTGCGCGTCACGAACTCGATGCCGCGCAGCGGTGATTCATGGTTGAACAGAATCCCGCTGCTGGCGTGCAGGTTGAAGCTTTCGCGGTAGTTCACGGTGATCCAGTGGCCATACAACTTGGCCACGCCATAGGGGCTGCGCGGATAGAACGGCGTGTTCTCGTCCTGCTGTTCGGCCTGGATCAGGCCGAACATTTCGCTGGTGGATGCCTGGTAGAAACGTGTGTGCGGACTGAACTGACGGATCGCTTCGAGCAGGTGGGTCACGCCCAGGCCGTCGACGATGCCGGTGGTCACCGGTTGATCCCAGGAGGCCGCGACAAAGCTTTGCGCGGCCAGGTTGTAGACCTCGTCCGGCGCCGACTTGATCACCGCGCGCTGCACTGAACAGGCATCGGCCATGTCGCCGTCCAGGTAGACGATGTCCGCCTCGACCCCCATCTCGCGCAGGCGCCAGCGCGAGTCGCTGCTGCGACGCGCTACCAGGCCGTGGACTTTGTAGCCCTTATCGAGCAGCAGTTTGGCCAGATACGCGCCATCCTGGCCGGTGATCCCTGTGATCAATGCACTTTTAGTCATTCTTGTCGTACTCGCTTCTCCCAGTCGGACAGGATCGTCCGCAGGGATTGTTGTGTTGTGATTTCAGACTTCCATCCGGTGGTTTCGACCAGCCTGGCAGGGCTGCCACACACCCGACGCTGATCTGCGCGGCGAAGTCGCGCAGGGTCCTGGACCAGTTGCAGGTCGACCTGGGCAAGATCTGCCAGCTGTTCGATCAAGCTGCGAATGCTCTGCTCGCGCCCCGAGCAAATGTTGTAGACCTGCCCCGGCGTACCTTTTTCCAGCAAGGCCAGGTAGGCCGAGACCACGTCTGCGACATCGAGGAAATCGCGCGTGACGTCGATGTCCCCGACCTCCAGTTGTTGTGCTTGCAGGCCTTGCTTGATCCGGCAGATCTGACGTGCGGCGCTGGCGATGACGAAGCTGTCCTTCTGCCCGCTGCCGATGTGGTTGAACGGACGGGCAACCAGTACCGGCCAGCTTTCGCTCAGGCCCCATTGCAAGCTCAGGAACTCTGCCGACAGTTTGCTCACGGCGTATGGATTGCGCGGGCAGGGTGGTTGCAATTCAGTGATGGGCAGATGGGCTTCCGTGACCTGGCCATAGACATCACCGGAGCTGACGTACAGGAACGTGCCCGTGAATCCGCGTGCCTTGAGGGCTTGCAGCAGATTCAGGGTGCCCAGCAGATTGATGTTCAGGGTGCGCGCCGGATCACGAAAGGCGTCCGGGACGAACGTCTGGCCGGCCAGGTGAATCACTGCGTCGGGCATTTCCGGCCACAAGCCTTCGAGGCTGTCCGGCGCGGCGAGATCGTAGCGGCAAGGAACAGGCAGAAGTTCCCATTCCGAGGCATCGGCCTGCAAACGCGATTGGATGTGTTGTCCGACGAATCCAGTCAGCCCCGTGACAAACAGACGCTTTTTCAAACAGCGACCCCTCGGTCATACATTTCGTCAACTCCTACAGGCTTTACGGAAAGGTCTCATAAAGCTATAGGATCGCCCGTAAAGACAGACAAAATGTTTTGTTGTAGTTGTTTGGTAGCCAATCTGTGCCATTTGCTCGGCAATTTCAACAAGTCCAATCGTGACTGATCAGTTCTCATCAGCGTAGCCTGATTTATTCTCGCCGGGCGGTTCACGAATCCTCAATGGATGTGTTTAGAATGCCCCTCGTCACGATTAACCGGGGTTCGGCAGTGTCGCTTCGAAACTGCGAGAAACTGACCACTAAAACAAGAACGAAGACGGGCAGCAAGACGATGGGCGAGCGCCAGTAAACACTGGCTCGAACCGTGTTTTCCCCGTCATAGCGTGAGGCTGCCGGGATGGCGGCGCCACCGTGGGATGCCATGAATTTCATTCTTTACTCCGACGTCAACGACAGCTCCATCAGCCAGAGTCTCGGCCGTCCCGAGTACAGTTACTACTTCGTGCTCAAGGCATATCGCCCTGTACTCGAAAGCCTTGGGCGAGTGCATGTGGTGTCCTCCACCGCCGAGGTCGATCCGCTCTACAAACAATTATTGGCCGCTGGCGAAGACAGTCTGTTCCTGTCGTTTACGCCGCCGCAGAAAACCCCGAACGACCTCAAGTGCCCGACGATCTGCGTAGTGGCCTGGGAGTTTGATTCGATTCCCGATGAGCAATGGGATAACGACCCGCGCCAGGACTGGACGCAAATGCTGGCACGCCAGGGTCGGGTGATCACACTCTCCAGCCATACCGCCCGGGCGATTCGTCGGACCATGGGTGAAGACTTTCCGGTGCTGGTGTTGCCGACGCCGTTGTGGGAAAACTTCGCCGACATTCGTAGTCGCCACACCAGCGTCCCGATCAGTGCCGGCTCGACGCTGGACATCAAGGGTTGCATCTTCGATACACGCACACTCGGGCTGAGCGCCGATGCATTGATTCCCGCTGTGCCGACCCCCGAGGAACTGGCGGCGCTGGAGGCATTGAAGCCACCGCCGCTGACGCTCAAGCGCCGCTTGGTGATTGCTCGCCATTACCTGCACATGTGGCGCCTGGACAAGGGTAGATCGCTGCCGGTTCCGGTGCATCGCACTCATTTTCTAAGCCAGTGGTATTGGGAAGGGATTCGCGACTTGTTGTCGGAAGCCGCCCATCAGCGTCTCGCCGAGTGGTTGCCGGCCATCGCCGGCCCGCAGACGATGGCAGTACCCGAGCCAGAACCGCGACAGTGGCCGGACACCACCGCCCAGGTCGAAACACAGGTTGACGGTGTGGTGTACGTCACCGTGTTCAACCCGCGTGACGGTCGCAAGAACTGGCATCAACTGATCAGCGCATTCTGCTGGGCGTTCCGCGAAACGTCTGACGCGACGCTGGTGCTGAAGATTACCCAAAGCGATCTGTCGTCCTACCACGACGAACTGATGACGTTGCTCGCGCAGCTTTCCCCGTTCGCCTGTCGGGTGGTGGTCATGCACGGCTACCTGGACGACCCGCAATACGCCCGGCTGTACGAAGCCGCCAGTTACTACGTCAATGCCTCGCGCTGCGAAGGGCTGTGCCTGCCGCTGATGGAGTTCATGGCCAGCGGTAAACCGGTGATTGCCCCGGATCACACGGCCATGGAGGACTACATCGATGAGCGTGTGGCGTTTGTGGTCAAGTCCAGCGAAGAGCTGACCATCTGGCCGCAGGACACACGTATCATCTACCGCACCCTGCGTTTCCGGCCGGACTGGGGTTCGCTGAAAACCGCTTACGAAAACAGCTACCGTCTGGCCAAGGAACAACCGCTGGAGTATCAGCGCATGTCCTTCGCCGCCGTCGAACGCATGCACGATTACTGCGCTTTCGCCCCGGTGCAGAAACGCATGGCGGATTTTTTCGGGCTGGCGCCACTGGCTTTGCCGACAGCAACCGTGACGGATAACGCCCCATGCTGATCATTATTCATTCGGAAACCAACCAGCACACCATTGCCCAGAACCTTGGCCGCTCGGAGTACAGCTATTACTTCGTGCTCAAGGAGTACCGCCCCGTGCTGGCGCGGCTGGGGCGAGTGGTAGAAGTCAGCGACCCGCAGACCGAAGTCGACGCCTTGTACATGGACTGTTTGTCCCGTGGTGAAGCGTGCGTGTTTCTGTCGTTCTCACCGCCTCATCGCACGCCGGTCAATTTTGCCTGCCCGACGCTGCCAGTGTTCGCGTGGGAATTCAGCACCATCCCCAACGAACCCTTTGCCGGTGACCCGCTCAATGACTGGCGCACGGTGTTGCGGGCAGCGGGTGCGGCGATTACGCATTCCAGCTACACCGTGAATGCGGTGCGCGAGGCGATGGGCGCCGACTATCCGATCATCGCGGTACCTGCCCCGGTATGGGACCGGTTTTCCGAGCGCGGCGCCCACTTGCAACGTCAGCCCTTGGCCAGTCAGGTGCGGTTGACGCTCAAGGGGTTGCTGGCGGACAGCCGCGAGCTCGACTTGCGAGCCTTCGGCCCCGTGGCCACTCGCGAAGGCGTGGGTATTGATTTCCAGGCCCCGCCGAGTGAACACGAGTTGGTCCTCGATGGTGTGATTTACACCTCGGTGTTCAACCCCGGTGATGGGCGCAAGAATTGGGAAGACATGCTCAGTGCCTTTTGCGTGACGTTTCGCGAGGTGGATGACGCAACGCTGGTGCTCAAATTGACGCACCACGATGCTGAAGAAGCACTGACTGACATCCTTCACCACTTGTACAAAAACCAGTCTTACCGCTGCCGGGTCGTGCTGATTTACGGCTATCTGGCTGACGCGGACTATGAGCAACTGGTGCAAGCCACGAGTTATGTGGTCAACACGTCCTACGGCGAAGGCCAATGTCTCCCGCTGATGGAATTCATGTCCTGTGGCAAACCGGCGGTAGCGCCAAGGACCACGGCGATGATCGATTATCTGGATGCCGATAATGCATTCCTGATTGACTCCACCGATGAGCTGACAGCCTGGCCACATGACCCGCGCAGGGCGTTTCGTACCTTGCGCTACGTTACCAATTGGGCGTCGTTGTGCAGGGCTTACCGATCAAGCTATGACGTGGCCAAGGGGGATCCCGAGCGTTATGCACAGATGTCCGTGCACGCAGTGGCCAGCCTCAAAAAATTCTGCAGCCAGGCCACTGCCGAGCAGCGGCTTGACGTATTTTTTGAGCGCCTGTTCGAGAGCCTTGCCGTGGAAACCCCTGAGGCATGATTCGCGCATTGGTCAGACGTTTCTTTCCAGAGACGAAACCCGAGCCCCAGCCCGCGCCGTTGCCGGTCGAGCAATCCCGTGTGTCGCCAAGAGAGGTGGGCTTGCACGATGCAATGCATGACGGCTGGTTTTCGGGCGACAGCGGCGAATTGCTCAAGGGCTTTGCCATCACCGCCGACGACACCTTGCTGGATGTCGGCTGTGGCGAAGGCGTGGCGACCTTGTTTGCGGTGCGTCAAGGCGCTTCGGTGATCTTCACCGACAGTGAACACGACAAGGTCCGCGATCTTGCCCGGCAAGTGGCCGCACAATCGGACAAACCGAACCTGGGGCTGGTCAGCAACAGTTTGCCGCTGCCATTGGCCGACGGGTGCGCGAGCAAAGTCGTGTGCATGGAAGTGCTCGAACACATCGATCAGCCGGAACCCTTCATGGCCGAACTGGTGCGCATGGGCCGCCCCGGCGCGCAGTACCTGCTGAGCGTGCCGTCCCCGGTGGGCGAGCATTTGCAGAAAGGCATCGCCCCGGCCAGCTATTTTCAATCGCCCAATCACGTGCAGATTTTCAGTCCCGAGCGGTTCGCCGCGCTGGTGGAAGACGCGGGCCTGGTCATCGAGCATCGTCAGGCCAGCGGGTTTTTCTGGGTCATGGGCATGATTTTTTTCTGGGCCAGTGAACGGGCCGCCGGGCGTGAATTGGGCGGTGCGGTTCGCGACCGGATTCAGGCACCGTACCCGCCGCTGATGGAGAGCTGGGCGAAAACCTGGCAGGACTTGCTGGCACAGCCCGACGGGTTGGCGATCAAGCAGATGCTGGACCGGTTCATGCCCAAGAGCCAGGTGATCATTGCTCGAAAACCTCATGTCCAGGAGGGCGCATGAGCAACGAAAAACGGATCATGGACATCGAGTTGCTGCGCGGCATTGCGGTGCTTGGCGTGCTGTTTCATCACCTGCAGGACAGCCTGTTCGCGGCGGCTGTGCCGTTGCTGCAGACGATCACGCTGTACAGCCAGCCGTGGTGGGGGGTGGATCTGTTTTTCGCGATCTCGGGCTTCGTCATTGCCCGCAGCCTGATCCCGGCCTTGCGCCGCTGCACAACGCGTCAGGAATATTGGCAACAGACGCGCAATTTCTGGTTGCGCCGGGCCTTTCGTTTGCTGCCTTCGGCCTGGCTGTGGCTGGCGCTGATGTTGCTGGCGTGCCTTTTTCTCAACCGCTCCGGCGCGTTCGGCACGCTGCACGCGAACATTCAGGCGACCCTGGCCGGCGTCGCGCAATACGCCAATTTCCGCTTTGCCGACAGTTTTTATCGCTATGAGTACGGCACCAGTTTCGTGTACTGGAGCCTGTCGCTGGAGGAGCAGTTCTATCTGCTATTTCCGCTGATGATCGTGCTGTTTCGCAAGCACCTGGTGTGGGCGTTACTGGCGTTGGTTGCGGTGCAACTGTTCACCTTGCGCACGCCGATCCTGATGGTGGTACGCACCGACGCGCTGGCCCTCGGCGTGCTGCTGGCGATGTGGAGTACGCAACCGTCGTACCTGCGCTGGGAGCCAAAATTCTTGCGTCGTCCATGGGCGGGTGTTGCCGCACTGATCACGGTGTCGCTGCTGCTCAGCTTCATGGCAACGGATCGTTTCACCTTCGCTTCTTACCGGATCGGCGTGATTGCAGTGCTGTGCGCACTGCTGGTCTGGATCGCTTCTTACAACCGCGATTACCTGTTGCCGCGCGGCGTGTTCAAAAACCTGATGACGTGGGTCGGCAGTCGTTCCTACGGGATTTACTTGATCCATATCCCGGCCTACTTGCTGGTTCGTGAATTCATTTTCCGTTTACAGGCTGCCGGGCTGCCCAGTCCGGCTGGCCATCCGATTCTGATGTTGCTGATGGCTGGCGGCCTGATCGTGCTGCTGAGCGAACTCAACTACCGCTTCATCGAAATGCCCATGCGCAACCGCGGCGCTTCGCTGGTCAAACGCCTGGGCACCTCCCGAACAGCCGTCTCATCCTCTGGAGCCACCTCATGCTGAGCCTTTTGAAGAAACTCACGGCGGGCACGCCCGCGACTGTGCAGCCAGAGACACCGCCCGCGACGCCAGCGGCGGACAAGGTCGACCCCTATATGCTCGGCCTGCACGACGCGATGCTCAGCGGCTGGTTCAATCAGCAAACCGGCGAATTGTTCAGCGGGTTCCCGGTGACTCCCGAGGACACGCTGCTGGATGTGGGCTGTGGCGACGGCGGCAACGTGCATTTCTGCGGGATGCGCGGGGCGAAGATCATCATTGCCGATATCGACGCGGCCAAGGTCGAAGCGACGCGCCAGCGCCTGGGCGATACGCCGGCCCGCGACGTCGAATGCCATGTCACCGACTGCAACCCGTTGCCGATTGCCGATGAGACCGCCACGCGGGTGGTGTCGACCGAGGTCATCGAGCACGTGGACGATCCGGCGCAGTTCCTCGCCGAACTGGTGCGCGTCGGTAAACCGGGCGCGTTGTATCTGCTGAGCGTCCCGCACCCAAGCTCCGAAGACCTGCAGAAAGATATCGCGGCGGCCGAGTATTTCCAGAAGCCCAACCACATTCGCATCATCAGCGAAGAGCAGTTCAAGGCCATGGTCAGCGATGCCGGCCTGGAAGTGATCAGCCACAGCCAGTACGGATTCTACTGGTCGATGTGGATGCTGCTGTTCTGGGAAGCCAAGGTCGATTTCAGCAACCCGGACCATCCGTTGCTCAACCACTGGGCGGATACCTGGCAGGCGATTCTGGCTTCGCCACGGGGTGCACAGATCAAGCAGGCGCTGGATGCCGTGGTGGCGAAAAGTCAGGTGATCATTGCGCGTAAACCCTGATTAGCCAGAGGTGGGAGCGACGGCCTGCAACAGGTCGTCCGGCACCGCCATGGGGTGCCGATCCGGTTGGCGGCCCATTATTGGCTGGAGCGAACGGCCCCGCCATCAATCAACAGGTTCTGCCCGGTCAGGTAGCCCGCATGGCAGCTGCAAACGAAGGCACAAAGTGCACCGAACTCCTCGGGCGAGCCGAAACGTTTGGCCGGAATTTCGCTACGGCATTCGTCAAGGAATGCCTCACTGTCTTGCCCCGACTCTTCGGCGGCAGCGACCAGGTTGTCACGCAGTCGATCGGTGTCGAATGAACCCGGTTGCAGGTTGTTGATCGTCACATTGCGACTGGCAATGTTTTCTTGCCGGGCAAGCCCTGCGATAAACCCCGTCAGGCCACTGCGCGCACCATTGGACAGACCCAGGCTTTCGATAGGGGACTTCACGGCACTCGACGTGATGTTGATGATCCGGCCAAATTCGCGTGCCGCCATACCGTCTACCGTTGCCTTGATCAACTCGATGGGAGTCAGCATGTTGGCATCCAGCGCCTTGAGCCAGGCGTCGCGATTCCATTCACGGAAATCCCCGGGAGGAGGGCCTCCGGCATTGTTGATCAAAATATCGAAATGCTCATGGGCCATGAGCGCTGCCGCCCGACCCTCGGGCGTCGAAATGTCTCCGGCTACGGCGATGACCGTCACTTCAGGATTTAGCGCCCTGAGTTGACGGGCTGTTTCATTCAGCGTGTGTTCGCCTCGCGCGGTGATCACCACGTTCACGCCCTCGCTGACGAGTGCCTGTGCGCAGGCTTTACCCAAGCCTTTGCTGGCCGCGCACACCAGTGCCCAGCGTCCTGCTATTCCAAGATTCATGCGTGTGTTCCTGACAGAAAGAAGCTCATGTAAAACGCTTGCCTGTTCATGCGTGATCCACCGCTGCAGACAGGTTTGGCGATCGGGTACTGATACCCATAAAGCGCCGCACTCTTTCCCCTTTGGCATCGCATCGTATGGTTTCAGGTGCCGCATCCAGTTGGATATTACCGTTCTCCATGAATACGACCCTGTCGGATATCGACATGGCGAAGTCCATTTCGTGGGTCACGATCAGCATGGTCATGCCTTCCTTGGCCAAATCGCGGATCACGTTCAGCACGTCGTTGACCAGTTCCGGGTCGAGGGCCGAGGTCGGCTCGTCGAACAGCATGATCTGTGGCTCCATCGCCAGGGCTCGAGCGATCGCCACACGTTGTTGCTGCCCGCCGGAGAGCTGGTGCGGGTACTTGTGGGCATGGGCCAGCAGGCCGACCTTGTCCAGCAGCGCATAGGCACGATGTTCACTCAGCTCGCCCGGCTGGCCATGGTAACGCGGCGCCAGAGTGACGTTATCGAGAATGGTGCGGTGCGGGAACAGGTTGAAGTTCTGGAACACCATGCCGATGTGCCGCACGCCTTTGCGCAGGCGGGAGCTGTTGGGTTTGTCCGAAGCTTCGATGAATTTTTCGCCGAACAACAGAATGTCGCCGGTATCGATGCTTTCCAGGCCATTGACTGTGCGGATCAGCGAAGTTTTGCCGGAGCCGGATGGCCCGATGATCGAGACTACCTGGCCGTATTCGACATTCAGGTCGATACCCAGCAGCACTTTGTGCGTGCCGTAGCTCTTCTGGATGTTCTTCAGTTGCAGGATGGGCGTTTTGTTGTTGCCTGCGGCTTTGCGCGCAATGTCCGGCAACGCTTCGGCACTGGCCTTGAACTTGGCGATGGTGGCTGCGTCGAGTGTGTGCGGCTTGCGGAAGTTCAGGTCCAGGTAGCGCTCCAGACGCTGCAGGAAATAGCCGAACACGGTGACGATCAACACGTAGTAGACGCCTACCGCAGCCAGGGTTTCCATGACCAGGAAGTTAGTGGCATAGAGGCGTTGGCCGACCGTGAGGATTTCAGTCAGGGAGATGACCGAGACCAGCGATGTCAGCTTGACCACCGTGATGTATTCATTGATCAGAGTGGGCAGCGAAATACGGAAAGCCTGGGGGATCACGATCAAGCGTTGCATGCCGAACAGGCCGACACCCAGCGCGCGCCCGGCTTCCTTCTGGCCCTTGGCCACAGAGATCAAACCACCCCGATGGATTTCCGCCATGTACGCCGCTTCGGTGACCACCAGGGCCAGCAACCCTGCGTAAAAGGGGTTGGACAGAATCGGTCCGCTTCCGGGAAACAATTGCGGCAGGTTGTAGACGAAAACCACCAGCACCAGCAACGGGATGCTGCGGAAGAACCAGATGTAGACCGCTGCGGGAATGCGCAGCAAGGGCGATTGGGACAGCTTGGCCGTGGCCAGGACAAAACCCAGCAGCATGCCGATGAACCAGGCCAGGGCACTGAGCTGGATCACCGTGACGCAGGCATTCCAGAAGTCCGGCAGGGAAAACAGGGAAAAGAAATACGACCAATCGAATTGCATGGGACACCTCGATCTGCCGCCCCGGTGCAGGGGAGGCAGATGACCAGACTACAAGGGCAGGTTCTTAGTTGGCAGTCGGTTCTTCCAAGCCATATTTCTTGAGGATTGCGGCATATTCTCCGCTCTTTTTCGTCTCCTCGAAGGCCTTTTGCACGGCCTGGTAGGTTTCGTCGTTACCTTTCTTGACGAAAATGCCCAGGGTTTGCTGATAAATCGGATGCTCGGTGGTGATCACTACCCGGCCATTGGTCTTTTCCGCGATCATTTTTGCCGCGCCAGCGATTTCAACCTGGGCCTGAATGTTCTTGGACAACAGGGCCTGAGTCACTTCGGGGGCCGAGGGGTATTCGCTGACGGTGATGGCGCCTTTGTTGTTCGGCACGCAGTATTCGTCGGACAGCTTGCGGAATTCCTTGACCCAGGTCGTGCCCTGTTCCAGACCCAGTTTCAAGCCGCACAGGTCTTCAGGCTTTTTCGCATTGATCTCGCTGCCCTGGGGCACCATGACCGCGGCGCCGGTGTTGGCATAGGCGATGGTCTGGGCTTGGGTCTGGCGCTCCGGCGTGATGTACATGCCGGAAATGACCGCGTCGTACTTGCCGGAGTTCAGGCCCAGGATCAGGCTCGGGAACTTGGTGTCGACGAACTCCACCTTGGCGCTCATGTGTTTGGCCAGTGCCGTTGCCAGTTCGGGGTCCGAACCCACCACGTTTTTGTCCTTGTCATAGGACTCGAAAGGCGGGTAGGTGATTTCCATGCCGACCTTGAACGTGTCTACCGCGGCCATGCTCACCGAGGCGCCGAACATGCCGGCTGCCAATACAGCCAGGCTCAAGAGGGTTTTTTTATTGTTTTTCATCATTTACTGACTCCGGCGTAGGTAGGGGGTTAGCTGAAAACGTCAATCAGGACGGTTGGGCCTGATTTTTCAAATGTCCGAAACTGGCGGGCTTGCGTGCCTTGCCTGGCAGTTGAACTTCCCCGTTGGCCACCCTCTGGCGCAGATACTGATAGGTCTGCAGCGCTTGGCCATACATGTGTTCGCCGATCGTGATCTCTTCGTAGTCGTTGCCGGCCTGGGCGAACCCGGGCAGTGGTTTGATCTGGGTGTGGTAGTCACAGGCATAAAACAGCGGGAAGGAATAACGCTCCTCCTTCACGCTGCGCACCCGGTGCGCAGTGGCAACGAATGCGCCTGCCGTCATCACTTCCAGCATGTCGCCGATGTTGACCACAAAGGCGTCGGCCATCGGTGGTGCATCGATCCATTGGCCAAGATTGTTCATCACCTCAAGGCCTGGTTTGTCGGCCAGGAGGATGGTGAAGCACTCGTAATCAGTATGGGCGCCAAGACCCGGAGCGTCATGGGCGGCACCGTCGTAGGGATAGTGGATCAGGCGCAGCTTGGACGGCGGGCGGGTGACCAGGCTGTCGAAATAGTTTTCTTCCAGGCCCAGGGTCAGGGCGAAGCCGCCGAACAGGCGCCGACCCAAGGCGAAGATCGCTTCGTAGTAGGCCTGCACCGATGCCTTGAAGCCTGCCAGCTGCGGCCAGTCGTTGGGCCCCAGCAATGGGGTGTTGGCCAGCACCAGCGGGTCATCGGCCGGGACTTCGAAGCCGACGTCGAAGGCTTCCTTGTGGTCCGGCTTGCCTTTGGAATAGACCTCTTCGCCTTCGGGCACAAAGCCCTTGTGGGTTTGCGAGGTGCCGATGTAGTGACGCATCTTGGTGTCGAGGGGCTGGTCGAAAAAGTCCTTGGCCGCCTTGCGCAGGTTGGCGATCAGTTGCGGGTCGATACCGTGATCGGTGATGTAGAGAAACCCGACTTCGCTGGCGGCGCGCCCCAATTGTTCGGCTACGGCCAGGCGGTGTTCCAGTTCAACGCTGAACAGACCGGCGATGTTGACCACCGGGATGCTGTTGAAGTTGGCTTTGTGTGTGTCAGTGCTGGCGCTGTTGTTTTTATTGTCAGGCATGACGCGTCGGCTCCCTAAGGATGGCTTGAGTGGTGGAAACGCTCGAAGTGTTCGCGCTCGGTCTGGCCCATCCACACGTTCAATGACCACAGGTCGGCGACCGGGACATTGGTGAAGGGCAAATGATGCAAGTAGCCGTCGGCGCCGAATTCCGGGGTCAGGGTGCTGACCTGGTAACCGCGGGCTTGCTGCGAGCGCCAGATGCTTTCCCAGTGCTGCTGATGGAAAGCCAGTTCCTTTGCATATTCGGGAGCCGCCGGGTGCGGAACCTGCGGTCCCTGGTCATAACCAACCCGGGCCTGGATATGGTGAACCCGCTCGATGAAAGCGCTCAGGTCATCGGCCGGGTCATCCAACAGACGCTCGCAGGTCACGACCCAATGGCTGATGTCACTGGTGAACAACAGATCGGGCAGTTGCCGGATCAATTCCAGGGTCACCCAGGGGTTGAACAGCGAGCGCGAGCGGTGAGTTTCGAAACTGCAGACCTGGCCGTGCTTGCGTGCCAGTTCCAGTGCCTGACCGAAGAACTCCACTTGTTGTGGCAAGGACCAGCGGTCATTGCCTGCCAGCACGTTGACGAAGCGCGGGCCGAGTTCAGCGGCCCAGGCGAGTTTCTGGTCGAGGTCATTGAGGTGGACGGCAGGGGGCGCCGACTGGTCCGGCAGCACGTCGTACGCGGTGAAGACTGTGCTGATATAGCCCAGGCGATTGGCCTGGAGAAAGGCGCCGAACTCGGCCCGTTCACGGGCGTCCAGTGGCAGGCGCGCTTCCATGCCATCAAAGCCCGCGTGCAGCAGCTCTTCGAGCGCCTGAGCCTTGCTGGCGGTGTAACCCCACAGCGTGCGGAAAATTTCCAGCTTCATCGGTAATCCTCAAAAATCCCAGGGCCTACTGCAAAAGCACTTCGACGGCGCCAGGCTACTAAGAGGCTGGTTCGCTGTGGAGTCGATGTTAGGCACAGGCCGCGCACTGAAAGAATCTGAAAGTTCAAATGAATACTTCATACTTTCATTAACAAATAGCTAGCTACTTATCGCGCTTGCCAGAGGGGACTTTACCGGCGGGTACGTGTCTGCGTTGGCTACTAACGAGAGATGCCATTAGTACGGCATCATTTTGAAGACTCCCAAGCGACACCGGGCCGCCGATGGTTTACTTTTGGCTGTGACTGCCTGTCGAGTAGGGCAGCATTCGGTGCAGACACCGTTTTACTTTCTGCTGAACGCCTAAGGGGCGCATAGGTGTTCTACGCACCCTGGGCCAAGAGTGGCCGGTGGTCGTTGCATTTCGCTTGTCGCCAGCGTTTGGCTAAGCTTAATAAATCAGGGCGAGCTGAAAGCTGAGTGATAGCGATCATCAGCGGATCTGGATTGGTATCAAGACGGTACTCCCAAAGGAGACGACTATGTATGCGGTTATAAGAGTCTACTTGGGTGCTGGTGCAAAGCAGCTTTTCGAGCTTTTAGAGAAGCGCCAGGCCGATGTTGAAGCTGCCATGCGGACAGTGCCTGGTCTTGTAAGCTACACACTGCTGAACACTGGTGATGGTGGTACGGCGGTGACTGTTTGCACGGACAAGGCCGGCAGTGATGCGAGCTTGAAAGTCGCGCGCGACTGGATTCAGAAAAATGCTTCGAACATTCATGCGAACCCGCCGATCGTAACGGAAGGTCCGGTCATTGTGCAGATCAAATAGCGCACCTTCCGATCGATCTCATGACACTACCGGAGCCGCGAGTTGCCGACCGATCCGCATTCTGGCGAGTGCTATACTTCGCTCAGATTGCATCAAGTGTGCAACGTTCTCCAGGGTACAGATATCGACTGCGAATCTCGGTTAACCGCTGCCGGACAGAGGAGGTCTACAGCAAACACGGTATGGGAGGTGTGGCATGAATCGACACTATTACATCAGTGACAATCTCAACGATCTTGAAACCGTTGAAAATGAACTGGAAGCCAGCGGCATCAATTCCGAACAGATACATGTGCTCAGTGAAAAAGTTGCTGATGTTGAACAACATCACCTCCACGAAGTTAACTCGTTAATGGAACAAGATGCTGTTCACTCTGGTGAGATTGGTGCGGTGGTCGGTGTGCCACTTGCGGTGTTGGTTCTGGGTGGCGCCTATTGGATGGGCTGGACCGAATCTGCCGCAGGCTGGATGCCTTTTATCTTCCTTGCCATTGTTATTTTGGGTTTCTGTATCTGGGAAGGCGGTTTTTTTGGGTTCCAGGTGCCGAACACTCACTTCCGCAATTTCAGTCAGGTGGTAAAAGAAGGCAAACATATCTTCTTCGTGGATGTTGAACCGAATCAGGAACCGGTCCTGGACCAGGTAATCAAACATCATCCAATGCTGAAAATCGCCGGCACGGGAGCGGCAGCCCCTCACTGGACAGTAGCCTGGCAGCACAAATGGCATCAGTTCAAGCGAGTGATATCGGGTTAGTCCCTGGAGACTCAAGGCCATCCAAAGCAGGTTATTGACCAAAGAAAATGACCCGGCTGAGGAAAACATAATCTGCTTCGGTGGCCATCAGTCCGACGAGCACCAGCAAACACAGCGGTGGCACCAATATGGCGTAGACCATCGCCAACCGTTCCCAGGCCATGTGCATGAAGATGGAGACAATCAGACCTGCCTTCAACAACATGAACGTGATAATCAGGGCCCACCGAAGGTAGCCATGGAAGTGGAAGTAGTCGACCAGGTACGACAGCGTGCTGAGGACAAATAACAGCCCCCAGATTTTAAGGTACAAACTGATTGGATGTTGCTGGCCCTGAGCATGTGCCATCACCTGTGCTCCTCTACCATAAATAGAAGAAAGCAAAAATAAACACCCACACCAAATCCACGAAGTGCCAGTAAAGCCCGGCTATCTCGACGTTCTGGTAGTTTCCGGAGCGCTCATAATCTCCCCGCATTACTTTCATCGCCACAATGCTGAGGTAGATCGCGCCAATTGACACGTGCAGCCCGTGAAAACCGGTAATCATGAAAAAGGTGGCACCAAATTGCGCCGCCCCCATGGGGTTCCCCCAGGGACGTACTCCTTCGGCTATGAGCTTGGTCCATTCAAATGCCTGCATGCTGACGAAGGTCACACCCAAGGCAGCGGTCGCCAGCATCAGGGCTGTGGTTTTCGCGCGATCACGGCGATAGGCGAAGTTGACGGCCATGGCCATGGTGCCGCTGCTGCTGATCAGCACAAAGGTCATGATGGCGATCAGAATAAGCGGGATTTCCCTGCCGCCGATCGTCAGGGCGAACACTTCGCTGGGGTTCGGCCACGCGGTGGTGATGGTCATGCGTACCGACATATAGCCGGTTAAAAAACAAGTGAATATAAACGTATCGCTGAGCAGGAATATCCACATCATCGCCTTGCCCCAGGGGACCTGCTTGAAAGCCTCCTTATCCGAGGCCCAGTCGCTTGCGATGCCCTGCCATCCCGGGGCAGGTGGCAAGACTGGTGGATTGGATGAACTGGACTCACTGGGGGCTTGTGGGTGCGATGCCATGGCTTTTCACCTCAGGCCGCAGAGTCTGGCGATGGATTCATAGGTTTGCGGCGTGCTGGTCAGCAGCGCGAACAGCACGAACCAAAGACCCAACAGGTAATGCCAATAGATGGCACAGAGTTCTACGCTGGCGCTGAGTTGCGGCAACGGCACGTGACGCAGGAGTTTGGCGACGGTTCTGCCCCAGGCAATCAACCCGCCCAGCAGGTGGAACCCGTGCACACCGGTTAACAGGTAGAAGAAACTGTTGGCCGGATTGCTGGCGACAAAGTAACCCCAGGCGACAAACCGCTGCCAGACCCAGAGTTGCCCCGCCAGAAAGGCAATTGCGAATACGCCCCCCAATGCAAAACCAATGACCGTTGCGTCCAGTCGATCCTTTCGGGCAGCCATGCGCGACCACTGCAGTGCGATGCAACTGCACACCAGAAAAGCCGAATTCAGCCACAAGGGCCATGGATTGGCCAGCGGCGCCAAGGGTTCTGTCAGGGGTAGCCAGTCGGCCATTTGCGAGCGGGCGATAAAGGCGAGCAGGAAGAGAAAGAACAACGAGCTCACTACAGCCAGAAACAGGCGCAGGCCTATTCTTGCTGTCTGGTTTCTATCAGCGGTGGCCTGAATACCCTCAGGATCGCGACTCCAACTGCCACCGGGGTCAGAGCCGTCGGCGTTTTTCAATAGCAGTCTGTTCATGTTTTAACGTCCGCTATCCGGGTTCCGGCACCAAGTTGCCGCATGTGCTCCAGTTCCTCGGCGGAGACCGTTTGCGGAACGAAATCCTGCTCTATCCCTGGCACGCTGTAGTCATAGGCCCAGCGATGCACCACCGGCAGCTTCGCTCCCCAGTTACCGTGTATCGGTGGGGTGTTCGGCGTTTGCCATTCCAGGCTGGCCGCGCCCCAGGGATTACTGCCTGCGGGTTTGCCTTTAAACGCACTCCAGGCCAGGTTGAACACAAACAGCAACTGGGAAGCGCCGACGGTCAATGCGACCACCGTAATAAAGGCATTCAACTCTTGCGCCGATTGCGGGATGAACGCGTAGTTTTCATAGGCGTAGTAGCGCCGTGGCATGCCCTGGAAACCCAGGTAGTGCATGGGGAAGAAGATGGCGTAAGTGCCCAGAAAGGTAATCCAGAAATGCAGCTTGCCCAGGAAGTCGTTCGTCATGCGCCCGGTCACTTTCGGAAACCAGTGATAAATACCGCCGAACACGACCAGTACCGGTGCGACACCCATGACCATATGAAAATGGGCTACGACGAAATAGGTGTCCGATAGCGGAATATCCACGATCACATTGCCGAGAAACAACCCGGTCAGACCGCCGACCAGGAAGGTGACGATAAAGGCCAGGGCAAACAGCATAGGCACGGTCAGATGGATGTCACCCCGCCACAGGGTCAGCACCCAGTTGTAGACTTTCAGTGCGGTCGGCACCGCGATGATCAAGGTGCTGATGGCGAAAAAAAAGCCAAAATACGGGTTCATTCCGCTGACATACATGTGGTGCGCCCAGACCACAAAACTGAGTACGCCAATCGCAATAATGGCCCACACCATCATTCGGTAACCGAAGATGTTTTTACGCGCATGGGTGCTGATCAAGTCGGAGACCAGACCAAACGCAGGAAGCGCAACGATGTAGACCTCCGGGTGGCCGAAGAACCAGAACAGGTGCTGGAACAATATCGGGCTGCCACCCTGGTGATCGAGCTGCTGCCCCAGCGAGATCATCGCCGGCATAAAGAAGCTGGTGCCCAAGAGCTTGTCAAACAGCATCATGACCGCGCTGACAAACAACGCCGGGAACGCCAGCAAGGCCATGATCGAGGCCATGAAGATTCCCCATACCGAGAGCGGCATGCGAAACAATGTCATGCCGTACGTGCGCGCCTGCAACACCGTGGTGACGTAGTTCAACCCGCCCATGGTGGCGGCGACAATGAAAATCGCCAGTGAGACGAGCATCAGCACAATGCCCCACTCGACCCCCGGTGTCCCCCGGGCAATGGACTGTGGCGGGTAGAGCGTCCAGCCTGAACCCGTGGGGCCGCCAGGGACAAAGAAACTGGCAAGTAACACCACTACCGCCACCAGGTAGAACCAGTAGCTGAGCATGTTGACATAGGGGAAGACCATGTCGCGGGCGCCCACCATCAACGGGATCAGATAGTTGCCGAAGCCACCCAGAAACAAGGCCGTCAGCAAGTAAATGACCATGATCATGCCGTGCATGGTCATCGCCTGATAGTAAGTACTGGCATCCATGAACGCCAAACTGCCGGGGAAGCCTATCTGCATGCGCATCAAGTCGGACAACACCACGGCGATAAGCCCCACGAACAGAGCCGTCAAGGAATATTGAATGGCTATGACCTTGTGGTCCTGACTCCAGATATATTTGGTCAGGAAACTTTTTGGCTCGTGCAGTGCTTCTGTTTCGGCTTGCTCCGCATAGGCCATCACGTCATCCTCCTGTCGAAGTTTCAGTGTATTCCTGGCTGCTTACGGCTACTTCCCTGGCTCCGCCTTGCTTGCATCAGCGTTGGCATTCGCTTTGGATTTGATAAAAGCGATCAGCGCGTCCAACTCCTTGTCGCTCGGTTTCAAGGCCGGCATAACGGGTGCATAACCCTTGACGACTTTGACAGCAGGATCAAGAACCGATTCCTTTATATAACCCTCATCGACCTTGACGCTCGTATCGTCGGCAAGGGTTTCAGTCTTGCCATACAGGCCCTGCCAACCGGGGCCGACACTCTTGCTGCCATCAACACTGTGGCAGGCCAGGCAGCCAAGCGCCCCGGCCAGCCGCTGTCCCTGCGCCGACAAGTCTTCACCAGGGCCCGACGCTTCGCTCGTAGAAAGTTCATCGTCCTGCCGCGCAGCACCCAGTGATTTGATCAAGGCGACGAGAGCACCCAGTTCATCGTCATTGAGAGTATAGGCCACCATCACCGGCGGGTAGTCCTGTACCAATCGGGCCTTCGGATCGAGAATCGACTCTTTCAGGTAGGCCTCATCGACCTGCACACGGGTGCCATCGGCGAGCTGTTCAGTGCGGCCGTACAGTCCTTTCCATCCCGGGCCGAGACTGGCGCTGCCATCCTGGCTATGGCAGGCCTTACAGCCGTGCTGTTCGACCAACTGGCGGCCTTTTTCCAGCACGCTGTCTCGACTGGGCCTGGCAGCTGTCGCTAATGTTTGCGCAAAAGTAGGCTGGCCTTTTAGCCATTGATCGAAGACGTCCTGTTCTTCCACGATCATATGGCCGCGCATGTTGTAATGACCTACACCACAATATTCAGCGCAAAGGGTTTCATATTTTCCGGTTTTAGTCGGCGTAAACCAAAAGTACGACACCATCCCTGGCACCATATCCATCTTGCTGCGAATTTGCGGTACATAGAAATCGTGCAGAACGTCTTTAGCGCGCAGTAAAACTTTCACCGGCCGATCGAGCGGCAGATGAACTTCATTATTGATAACAAGCACATCGTCCTGCCCTACAGGATCCTTGGGATCAAGACCGAGGGGATTGGCGGAATCAACAAACTTGATATCCGATTTGCCCAGCTTTCCGTCTTGGCCGGGAAAACGAAAGGCCCACTGCCATTGCTGGGCGACCACTTCAAGTTCGTAAGCATTTTTCGGCACCCGGATGAAATCGTTGTAAACAATCAGACCTGGCGCCAACATCCCGGCAATACCTACCGAGGTAACGATAATTAACCATAACTCCAGTTTTTTGTTTTCTGGCTGGTAGGCCGCCCTGGCACCCTCTTTGTGACGATACCGCATCACTGCTACTGCCATGAATACGGTAATGGCAATGAAAAATATTCCGCTGATGATCAGGGTGATGAACAGGGTGGTGTCTATGGACCCCCAGTTGGAAGCTGCCGGTGTCGCCTGCCAAGGCGCTAGTAGGTGGAAGAGTACTGATGCAATAACGATTAGTATCAAGATAATTGCTATTGCCATGTTCTCTCATCCTGTTCCTGTTACTCATTGGTTATGCCAAAGCATCGCCGCTGACGTCCAAGCAGGGCAGACAATTGCCACCCATCCCGGTGGCAAAGTCAGTGAGAAGTATAGAGCCATCGGGCTGTACCGTGAGGTCGGCAAGCGAGGCCCGGTTGCCAGCTATACTCAATTTCAGATTACGGACAGCAGTGATCGCCCAGATGTGGTCTGAAAGACGAACCCTGCCTATGCCTGGTAGTCAGATAATTGATGGCATTGAGAAGGGACGATAGCGACAGAGTCCAGCAATCCAAATTGGAGGTTTCGTCATGAGTGCCCTGACGATCGAGGGCTGGTGCAAGCCCAGCCCCGACCAAAAGTCTACCCCGATTGGGGAAATCCATTTTTACGTCGACGGCCCTCTGCATGTGCGTCTGGAGGAAGCTGAAGAACGCCTGCAGAAGACCCATGAGCGTGAAGCCATGGTCGATGTCGACATGAACTCAATGGAATTGATCTTGCCGGAGGGATACGGCCCCTTGTCCGACTGCCAAATGCGCGTCTATTTGCATGACGAGCGCGGTCAGTTCCATCTGGTCGGGCACCGAGCGACCGATGGTAGATTGATCTATACCAACGCGGTTCTGATTGATCAACTGATTGAGTAGTGGCTACGTGATTCTCGGCATCGCACTTTCTGTGGGGTAGGGCGGTGCCGAAACTCACTTTCAGTGCGTTATTTTTGCACTATCGCCACCCGACGACCGCTCATGAAGCACAGTAATCCACCCATCGCGGTCAGTGCGCTCAAGGCATAGAACATTGTGGGCGCGGGGGTGTGCATCAATAGAAAGCCACAAATCACCGGACTCAGGGCGCCACCGAGGGCCGCCAGGTTCTGGGCGCCGTAGTAACTGCCGCGCAGCTCTTCCGGGGCCAGGGTGTCGACGAAGAGGAATTCGGCCGGGTAAATGATCATTTCACCGAGCGTGAAGATGAACATCGCCACGCACCAACTCACCATGCTGTCGGCCAGGCTGAAGCCGATCAGGCCAAGGATGAACAGGCTGGTGCCCGCGGCAATCCAGTAGCGCAGCTTCTCGCGATTGAGGAACCGGCCGATCTGGTACTGCAGCAGGATCACGCTGATGGCATTGCAGGCGAGCAGGGCGGCCATGGTTTGCAGGGCGCGTTTGGAATCGTGGGTCACCAGCAGGTATTGCGACAAGTAGAGGGTGAAACGCCCGTGCACCACGGTGCTGAGCAGGCAGCCGCAAGTGAACATGATCAGGGTACGGTCGTTTTTCAGGGTGACCAGGGTTTTCAGGAAACTCTGGGGTTGCCCAATGGCGGGTGTCTGCGCCGAATCCCTGGGAATGCCTATCATCAGGAAGATGCTGAAGAATGCGATGCCACCGGCAATCAGGAACGGTGCAATCGGATAGACCCCGGCAATCACCACGCCGAGCATGGGACCTGTGGCATAGCCGATGTTGGTCAGTGTGTAGCGCAAGGAAAACGCCTTGGCCCGCTGGCCCATGGGCAGGTTTTCGCTGAGGATCGCTTTGGAGCCGATGAGGAACAGCGCTGACGCGGTCTCGGTGATCACCAGGGTCGCGGTGGTCAGGTAGAGGTTTTTGGCAAAGGTCAGCAGCACGAAGCCGATAGCGCTGGAGAGCATCGCCAGGATCAGCAGCCGGCGCTTTTCCAGGCGGTCGATGATGTAGCCGCCGTAAAGAGCGAGCAGGGTGGCGATGAACACCGCAATACCGAGCAGCAAGCCCACGTCCTGTTGGTTGAGGCCCAGCTTGTTGCTCAGGAACAGCGTGAGCAACGGACTGGTAATGGCGCGGCTGACCACGATGGTCAGTGAAACGATCATCAAGCGGCGGATAACGAGCGAGTAAGTGGCCACGGTGGTGCAAATGTCCTTATTCAGATTGTTGGTGTTCGCCGCAATAGCACCGCAGTACCTGTGGGAGCGGGCTTGCCCGCGAAGAGGCCGGCACAAGTAACGCAATACTCAAGTCAACCACCGATCCAGAGTACGAACCGATTCCAGTTCTTCAATCCGCCACAACTGCCCGAGCAGTTCCTCAACCCGCTCTCGGGACATGACCCGCATCGCCAAACTGAAAAACTTTTCCTCCAGCGCCGCATCACTCAGCGGATTACCCGGCGCGCCCAACGGCACTTCAACGCACAGGCTCGCTTGCCGACCGTCCACGGTCCGCAGTGTCACCACGGGCTCGCCATCCTCGGACAGTTGCGGGTTCACTTCCAGGTGAATGCGCGACAGCCATTGGGTAATCCGCGGATTTCTGCGTTGTTCATCGTCATAGGCCTGCAACCGGCAATGACCCAGCACCAGTCGCGAAGCCAGCGCATAGGGCAAGCTCATCTGTGCCGCCGCGAGGGTGCTGACGTCCTGACCACCGCACATGTCTCGCAGAAACCCGCACAGCGAAACCTGCACATCCTCGACCTGATCGACCGGCACTTTCAATTGCTCCAACAGAAGCCCCAACGCATCGATAGCCGAGTGGGTGCCGCGACAAGAGGCATAAGGCTTGATCGAACAGCGGGCGAGCTTCCATACCACGCCGAGATCGGCATCCAGCGCTGCGGGCGTTGAGTTGGCTGTGGCGAGCGTTTTCAGAAAACCGCCCCAGACATCCTCGAACAACTGTGTCGGTCCGCTGATGCCCTGTCGGGCAAATCGCGCCGCCAGTAATCCACCTTCGGCGGCGCGCCCGGTGTGCAGTTTTTTGCTCTGCGAACCGTCGTGGATGAACGCCCACAGGCCACCGCTGAAGCTGCCGGCAATGCCCAGTGCCGACAGGGTTTCCCGTGCATCCAGGCCAAGGATGCGCGCACTGGCCGCCGCCGCGCCGAACACCCCGCAGGTCGCCGTGGAGTGCCAGCCAGCGCCGTTATGGGCTGAGTAGCCGCCGCAGGCTTCGAGTACCCGGCGCCCGACTTCGTAACCGATCACCACGGCGGTGATGAACTCGCGGCCGCTCACCGGTTGCCCGGCCATCGACACCGCCGCCATGACCGCCGGCAGCACTACGGCGCCGGAGTGGTCGCAGCCACCGGTGTCGTCCAGTTCCAGGGCATGGGCGGCAATGCCGTTGAGCATGGCTGCCTGAGCGGCGCCGACCCGCTGGCGAGTGCTCCAGACCAAGGTGTCGCCCGTTTCGTCTGCGAATACCTGCTGTGCCGTTTTCGCGACTTCGCTGTCTGCCCCGGCGAGGGTCGCGCCGAAAGTATCGAGGATGTGACGCTTGGCCTGTTCCACCAGTGCGGGCGGAAGGTCCTCGAACCGCGTATCCACGCAAAATTTCGCCAGTCGTTGCATGCGCTCGGTCATAACAGATAATCCCGATAATGCCGCTCATACACGGAGGCCGGATGATCCTCGGTCACTGGCACAGCCGACTCGCCCCACCACCGGGCGACCTCGGTTCCTGTGGCGATCCACACGTCATCGTGCTGCATAATCCCCTCAAGCAATTCACGCAACACACCAATCCGTCCCGGCGTGGCGATGATCTCCGGGTGCAGGCGCAGCACGTAGCACAGGCCGAAGCGATGAAACCCGGCGAAGTCCATTTGCAGATTGCCCAGGGTGTGGCTGTAGGAAGCGATCCGCGATTGCGCCGGCGGCACCGCCGGGCTGAGATTGAAGGCGAAGTAGGGTTCGTCCTCCAGCTCGTAATGCAGGGGCAATTCGATCACGTCGGGCGCGGTCGGGTGAGCGAACGGCAAGTCATCACCACGCCAGGACGACGACCAGCGAATGCCTTGATCCCTCAACGCCTCGATGAAGCCTGGCGCACCGTCGCCGGCGGGGATACGGAAACCGGTGGGACGCTGGCCGGTCAGCGTTGTCAACGCCGCACATCCTTTGGCGATGTCGGCGCTCTGCGCGGCGAGGTCGAGGGTGTCGTAGTTCTGATGGCGATACCCGGCGCAGGCAATCTCATGCCCGCCGGCCTGGATCGCACGAATATGCTCGGGGTTTTCCTCGGCGACGATACCGGGTACGAACCAGCTGCTGGAAACACCGAGCTCCTTGAACAAAGCGAGCAAACGCTCGACGCCACGTTGGGTGCCGTAGCGCCAGACCGACAGGGTCTTGTCGCGCCCCGCAACTTCCGGGGCCTGGGTGAGGATGCCATGGATGTCGTTGTAATCGACGGTCAGCACTACCGCGCAGCGATAGCCCTTGGGCCAGACAGTGGAATCAGCCATGGTGATGCTCCTTCAGCCACCACTGGGCGACATCGCGGCAGGTGGCGAACCACACGTCGTCGCGTTGGCGCATGTGTTCAAAGAGTTTTTCCAGCAGCAGGATGCGCCCTGGTTTGCCGGTGATCTTGGGATGGAACAGGGTGGTCAGGCACAACCCTTCATCCATGGCGCCGTCGTATTCGCGGCACCAGTTGTCCAGGGTCAGTGCGTAGCTGGCGGTGCGGTCCAGCCCGGACGGGAAGTCCGGGGCCCGTGTGTAGGCGATGGAGGCGTAGTCGTCCATTTCCCAGCGGCCGGGGATTTCCACCAGCGGCGTGGCGTGGCCCGGCACATTGACCAGGTACGGTCGGTCATCGCCGCGCATGCTGCTGGAGTAAGTCACGCCGGCCTCCATCAGCATCGCCGGGGTTTCGGCCCGCCAGTCGCCGGACGGCGTGCGGAAACCTTCGGCGCGGATGTGCAGGTGCTTCCAGAACACCTCGCGGGACAGCTTCATCACGTCCTTTTGCTGTTCCAGCGTCAGGGCGTAGAAAGATTCGTGTTTGTAGCCGTGATAAGCCACCTCATGCCCGCGCTCGACAATCGCCTGACACTGTTTCGGCCAGTTCTCCACGACCCAGGCCGGGACAAAGAACGTCGTCGGGATACGGAATTCGTCGAGCAGATCGAGAATCCGCGGCAACGCCCGGTACGGGCCGTAACCACCGAAACCGAAGTACTCGGGCTTGCGCCAGATCGAGCCGTTGAGCATCGCATCGCCGGTGGGGCCGTCGAGGTCGAAGGCCAGGGCCAGGCAGGCTTTGTGCCGGCCGGGCCAGGTGGGGTGGGGGGAGGAGGACATTAATGGTGCTCCAACTGGTATTGAGTGAACGCAGGACCTTGTGGGAGCGGGCTTGCTCGCGAACGCGGTATGTCAGTCAATTTAAATATTGGCTGACCGGGTGCCTTCGCGAGCAAGCCCGCTCCCACAACGGGTTCGGGGCGCCTGTGCGATTATTTACCGGCGTTGACGGTGACGGTCTTGATCGCACCCAGTTGCAGATCCCACTTCTTCAGGATCGCCTGGTAGCTGCCGTCGTCGATCATGCTCTGCAGCGCAACCTTCACCGCTTCACTCAGCTCAGGTTTTTTCTTGCTCACGCCCATCCCGGTGTACTGCTCGGAGATCGGCAGGCCCACGGTTTTGTACATGTCCTTTTCCTGGGTCTTGAGGTAGGGCAGGGTTTCGCTGCCCTGCATGGCGGCGTCGATGCGGCTCTGGCGCAGTTGCGCACGGGCATCGGCCGAGCCTTCGGTGCCGATCACGTTGATCGCCGGTTTGCCGGCGGCTTCGCAGTTGGCCTTGCTCCACTCGGCGATTTCCGCCGGGAAGGTGGTGCGGCGGCTGGTGCCGACTTTCTTGCCGCACAGGTCGATGATCTCGTTGGTGTCCTTGTTTTTCTGCAGGGTGTAGAACTGCGGGCCGCTGGTGAAGTAGTCGACGAAAGTCACGCTGGCCTGACGTTCGGCGGTGTCGGTCATGCCCGACAGCACCATGTCCACGCGGTCGGTGGTCAGGGCGTTGATCATTTGTTCGAAGCCGGTTTCCTGCCATTTGATCTTCACACCCAGACGTTCGGCCAGGGCATTGCCCAGGTCATAGTCCAGGCCGGTGAGGGTGTTGGTGGCCGGGTCCTTGAAATCCATCGGCGGGTAGTTCGGCATGATCGCTACGACGATCTCGCCCTTGGCCTTGATGCTGGCCGGCAATTCGGCAGCGAAGGTGAAGCCGGATGCCATAACGCCGGCGAGTACTGCTGGGATAACGAGTTTCTTCATGGTCGTTCTCTTATGAGTGTTGTGAAGGCCGACATCGGGCCTTAGGTTCGAACGGCAGAAATGAAGCTTTGGGTGCGAGGGTTTTGCGGACTTATTAGTATTTCTTCGGGGCTTCCAGCCTCCACGATCTGCCCGCCGTCCATGAACACCATGCGGTTGGAAACCTCGCGAGCGAAGCCCAGTTCATGGGTGACGACGATCATGGTCATGCCGGTCTGCGCCAGATCGCGCATCACCGACAGCACCTCACCGACCAGTTCCGGGTCGAGTGCCGAAGTGGGCTCATCGAACAACATCAGCTTGGGGCGCATGGCCAATGCACGAGCAATGGCGACGCGTTGCTGTTGACCACCCGACAGCTCGATCGGGTAGCTGTTGCGTTTGTCGGCCAGGCCGACGCGGGCGAGCAGTTCCACGGCTTCTTCTTGCGCCTCTTTGGGCGAACGCTTGAGCACCTGGCACGGCCCTTCGATGATGTTTTGCAGCACGGTCATGTGCGGGAACAGGTTGAAACGCTGGAACACCATGCCGGTGGACAGGCGCTGGCGGGCGATCTGCGTTTCGTTGAGTTCGTGCAGTTTGTTGCCGACGACCCGGTAGCCCACCAGTTCGCCGTCGACCCACAGGCCGCCCTTGTCGATCTTTTCCAACTGGTTGACGCAGCGCAGCAAAGTGCTCTTGCCGGAGCCGGACGGGCCGATGATGCACAGCACTTCGCCTTGCTCGACTTCGATGTTGATGTCCTTGAGCGCGTGGTAGTTGTCGTAGTACTTGTTCAGGCTCACGGCCTTGACGATGCTTCTCATATCGGATTCCTCAAGAACGCTTGCCGGCACCGCGGGCGAAACGACGCTCCAGGCGGCTTTGACCGAAGGACAGGACGGTGACAGTGGCCAGGTACCAGATACCGGCGACGATCAGCAGCTCCATCACGCGGGCGTTGGCGTAGTAGATGTTCTGGGCGTTGTAGAGCAGTTCCGAGTACTGGATGACGCTCGCCAGCGAGGTCATCTTGACCATGCCGATGAACTCGTTGCCCACCGGCGGAATGATGATGCGCATGGCCTGGGGCAGGATGATCCGGCGCAGCGCTTGCAGGCGCGGCATGCCGATCGACTTGGCGGCTTCATACTGCCCGGTGTCCACCGAGAGCAGACCGGCGCGCACCACTTCGGCAGTGTAGGCACCCTGGTTGATGCTCAAGCCGAGCAGGGCGGCCACGAACGGCGTCATCAGGCTCACGGTGTCAAGTTCGAACAGGCCGGGGATGCCGATGGTGGGGAAGATCAACGCCAGGTTGAACCACAACAGCAGTTGCAGGATCAGCGGCGTACCGCGAAACAGCCAGGTGTAGGTCAGCGCCACATAGCGCAGGATCGGGTTGGCCGACATGCGCATGATCGCGGTGATCACGCCGAACACGATGCCCAGCGCCATCGCCAGCACCGCCATGACAATGGTGTTGAGCAAGCCCCACATGATCGCCTGGGAGGTGAGGAACTGGCCGATGTACGACCATTCGATCTTGCCTTCGGCGAAGGCGCGCACCAGGCCGATGATCGCGATGACGATCACCGTGGCAAAGAAAATCCGCCCGTAGTAGCGCCGCGGCACATGATCGTACTGGGTGATGTCGAACTGGTTTTCCGCCAGTTTGCGCTCCGCCTGGAGTCGTTCTGCCTGTGTCTGGCTCATGTTGTTTCTCCGAACTCGGTTTCAACGCTATCCCTGTGGGAGCGAGCTTGCTCGCGATAGCGGTGGGTCAGTCCACATAGAGGTTGAATGTGAAACTGTCATCGCGAGCAAGCTCGCTCCCACAGGTTTTGGTTATTACTTCAGAGGCGGAAGCCCTGATAGTCCTCGGTCCATTGCTGCTGGGCGGCGAGGGCGGTTTTCAGGCGGCCGATCTGTTCGCGCACCTGTTGTGGCGCGGTCCCGCCCCAGCCGCTACGGGCGGCGATGGCGGCTTCGAGGGTCAGGCTTTCGCGTACTTCTGGTGTGAGACGCGGGTCGATTTCCGCCAGCAGCGCCGGGGAGGCTTCCCACAGTTCGATGTCGTGTTTCTCGCAGGCCTTGACCAGCGCACCGGTGATTTCGTGAGCTTCCTTGAACGGCACGCCGCGCACCGCCAGCCAGTCGGCGACTTCGGTTGCGAGGGTGAAGCCCAGCGGTGCCTGGCGACGTAGTTCTTCGACGTTGACCGTCATGGTCGCAACCATTCCGGCCATGGCCGGCAGCACCAGCAGCAGGGTGTCGACGCTGTCGAGCACGCCGTTCTTGTCTTCGCTCAAGTCGCGGTTGTAGGACAGTGGCAGGGATTTGAGGGTGGACAACAGGCCGGTCAGGTTACCAATCAGGCGACCTGCCTTGCCCCGCGCCAGTTCGGCGATGTCCGGATTCTTTTTCTGCGGCATGATCGAACTGCCGGTGGCGTAGGCATCGTCCAGCGCGACCCAGCGGAATTGCCGCGACGACCACAGGCAAAATTCTTCGGCGAGGCGCGAGATGTTGATGCCGAGCATGCTGGCGATGAACAGGAACTCGGCGACGTGATCGCGGCTGGCCACGGCGTCGATGGAGTTTTCGCAAACACCGCTGTAGCCCATTTCTTTTGCCGATTGCTGAGGTAAACGAGCGATAGCCGAGCCGGCCATGGCCGCCGCACCCAGTGGCGACAGCGAAGTACGCGCGTCCCAGTCCACCAGGCGTTGCACGTCGCGCAGCATTGACTGGGCGTGGGCCAGCAGGTGATGAGCAAACACGATCGGTTGTGCCTGCTGCAGGTGGGTGAAGCCGGGGCAGATGCTCTCGATGTGTTGCTCGGCCTGGTTCACAAGCGCCTGCTGCAGGCCCAGCACTTCAACGGCCAGGGAGCGCACGTGGTCACGCAGGAACAGTCGCAGGTCGTTGGCGGTCTGGTCGTTGCGCGAACGACCGGCGCGCAGCTTGCCACCGAGGGTGCCAAGGCGTTCGGTCAGCAGACGCTCGATGAAGGTGTGGACGTCTTCGTCGTCCAGAGTCGGGGCGATGCTGCCGGCGCGGTAGTCAGCGCCGATACGTTCCAGGGCGTCGAGCATGGTCCGGGTTTCTTGCTCGCTCAGCAGTCCGGCGCGCTGCAGTTCCCGGGCATGGGCCTTGGAGCCGGCGAGGTCGTACGGGGTGAGCCGGAAGTAGCGCTCAGGGCAACGGGACAGGGCCGCCAAGGCTTCGGACGGGCCGCTTTTGAAGCGAGCACCCCAGAGACGGTCGGTGGTTTGAGACATTGTTATTTTCCTCGTCGGTAACGCGAACTGAAATGGGTATGCCGGGCCGCAACGTCGCTACAAAGTCAGCGAACGAAATCAGGCCAGAGCAATTTTCAAGAGGGCAGTTGCAAAGGAGCGAGAGCTGATCGAAGTGTCAGCTTTTAATGTTTTGAGATCAGTGATTTGGCACTGATGCTCGGGATTTATTGGCGGTTGCCAAGCCTGGTTTTCTGTGTTCATTATTATTAGGCCAGCTATGTTTTTGTTGTTGGGCACAGATTGTTGAATAGGGCGCCAGAGGTAAATAAGCATTATGGAAACCCCACTTTCCAATTCCGGAAACCCGCCGCCGAAAACGCTGCAACGGGCACCGTTGGCCCTCAGTGGGCTGGACTTCAAACTGCTCAAAGTGTTCAAGGCCGTAGTCGAGGCCGGAGGTTTCAGCGCCGCGCAAAATGAGCTGAATGTGGGGCTGGCAGCCATCAGTAAACAGATTTCCGACCTGGAAATCCGTATCGGCATGCGCCTTTGCACACGAGGGCGAGAGGGCTTTCACCTGACGGAAGAGGGGCGTTTGGTATATCAGGCGTCGATTGATTTATTTGCTTCCGTCGACAACTTTCGTGATCGTCTTAGTTCGGCTCAGAATGAACTGATCGGCGATCTTGGTGTGGGTGTTATTGATAATACGATCTCTGACGATAATTCACCGTTAGTTTCTGCGCTTAGAAGAATAAATGAACAGTCACCCAAGGTTAGATTTCAACTTCAGGCGACACAACTTGATGAGGTGGAAAGAGGCGTTGTAGAGGGCCGGTTAGTGGCGGGAATTGTTCCGGTTTATCAAAAACGCGAAGAGTTCGATTACTACGAGCTATACGAAGAGCGCTCGGAGGTTTATTGCGGGCTTGGCCACCCGCTGTTCTCCATGGCGGACGCGGACATGGAGGGTAATGTGCTCAAGGACTACGAGTGCATCAACCATCGCTACGCGATTCATCGCGACAAACTGAAATTTGCCCATTACGACAGCTTTTCCGCCTCGGCAACCCAGGTGGAGGCCGTTGCTTTGCTGATCAAGACGGGGCGTTTCCTGGGTTTCCTGCCCCAGCATTACGCTGCGGCGATGGTGGCGCGGGGAGAGTTTCGCCCGGTGCGCCCGGACCTGATCAACATCGTCACGCCGTTCAGCCTGATCCTGCGCCATAACACTGTGCGCAGCCCGTTGGTGAAGGCATTTGCCCAGGCACTGGGCGTGGATTTAAAAGCCTCGGTTTGATTGTTCAGCGCATTGAACGCTAACTAACGAACACTGGCGGTCAATGGGGATGATTGGACCAGGCTTGAGGCTTCAGCATTTGCAGCAACACGAAATCGTTTTTATCGAAACGACCGCCCAATACTACTTGTAGAGTTCCCATTACCGTGCCGTGAATTCGCTGGTAATTCCAGTCCTCACGTTCGGCTTGAGGGCAGTTGGGGCCGTAGGCGAACGCCGGGCGTAGTCTCGTTTCAGTTCCGGTCATCGATTGCCAGTGACGCGTCTGAACGCCTATGCGTGGCACATCGCGTTCGGCTGCCGCTGTCTTGATTATAAGTCTTCGTAATACTTCGAATAATAAATAGAAAATTGACTAATCATGGTCCGGGATCGAAAAAACATCCCCAGACCGGCGCCGCCAGAGCGCCGCGGATTTGCCGTTTCTCTCCTGCCAAAAAAATAACCAAAGGAGTCCCCCATGAAGCCTCCCGCTTCGTCCCAGCCGCGCCGTGCGGCAGCCGCTGGCTTCATTGGCACCATGACCGAGTGGTACGACTTTTACATCTACGCCACTGCCGCCGCGCTGGTGTGTGTCCTGTCCCTTGCCCGTCGTCACGCCAGCGCTGAACGCGTGGAACTGGCCCGGTCCTTAAGCTGAATTTTCCTGGAGAACTCATGTTGAAGATCAATGGCGAACGCCTCTGGGCGAGTCTGATGGCGATAGCCGACGAGCGCAGTTTGCATCTGGCGATCACCCCGCACTGGATCAGCCCGGCGACGCCGTTCGACGCGGACTGTGTGGCGGCGGTGCAGCAGGCCGTGGATGCGCTGGGCTACGCTCAGCAGTCGATTGTCAGCGGCGCCGGGCATGACGCGATCCATCTGGCGCGGTTTTGTCCGACGGCCATGGTGTTCATCCCGTGTGTAGGCGGCTTGAGCCACAACGAAGCCGAAGACGTGCTGCCCGAAGACGTTCGGCAGGGGACCGATGTGTTGCTCAACGCCGTGCTGGCCCGCGCAGTAATCGTTGAATAAACACAATTCCCATGTGGGAGCGAGCTTGCTCGCGATTGCGGTGGATCAGTCGCCATCAATGTTGAATGTGCTGGCCTCATCGCGAGCAAGCTCGCTCCCACACTGACAGGTATTAATCCATGCGCAGTTTTTTCCACCCAGAACAATTGCTCCACCATCCACGCAGCTATTACTCCCGTGGCCAGATGCGCACGCCGCAGGAAGTGCCGGAGCGTGCGCAGCGCCTGGTGCAGGCGTCTCATGCATTGGGTTTTACCGTTGAGCAACCGGCCGATGCCGGGCTCGATCCGTTGCTGGCGGTGCACGGCGCACCGTACCTGAGGTTCTTGCAGGAAGCCCACCAGCGCTGGAAAGAGATTCCCGAGGATTGGGGCGACGAGGTGATGTCGAACATCTTTGTCCGTGAGCCCAATGCCCTGCGCGGGATACTCGCGCAAGCCGCGCGTTATCTGGCCGATGGCAGTTGCCCGGTGGGCGAGCAGACCTGGCGTTCGGCTTACTGGTCGGCGCAAAGCGCTATCGCCGGCGCCCGGGCGTTGCTCGATGGCGAGCCGGCAGCCTATGCCTTGTGCCGTCCGCCGGGGCACCACGCCCGGGTCGAAGCCGCGGGTGGTTTCTGTTATGTGAACAACGCGGCAGTGGCGGCGCAGGTACTGCGCGCCGGTTTTTCGCGGGTAGCGGTGCTGGATACCGACATGCACCACGGCCAAGGGATCCAGGAGATTTTCTACGACCGCGAGGACGTGCTCTACGTTTCGGTGCACGGCGATCCAACCAATTTCTATCCCGGTGTCGCAGGCTTTGCCGATGAGCGCGGTGTCGGCGCGGGCGAAGGTTTCAATCTCAATCTGCCGATGGCTCATGGCGCCAGCGAGGCCGACTTCCTGGAGCAATTGGATGTAGCACTGCAGGCCGTGACAGACTTTGGCGCCGAGGTACTGGTGCTGTCCCTGGGCTTCGATATTTTCGAGCTGGACCCGCAAAGCAAAGTGGCGGTGACCCGCGAAGGATTCGCCGTGCTCGGTGAACGGATTCGCAGCCTGGGGTTGCCGTGCCTGATCGTGCAGGAGGGCGGCTATCACCTGGAGAGTCTGGAGGATAATGCGCGGGCGTTTTTTGTCGGGCCGCAAGTGTGGCAGCGCTGAATCTTCGGTGCCTGTGACATCGCCTTCGCGAGCAAGCCCGCTCCCACAGTGTCCGAGTAGAACCGCAGATTTGCGGACAGCACTGAACCTGTGGGAGCGAGCTTGCTCGCGATGAACGATAACGCGGTCTGTAAGCGCCCTACGGCACTTGCCATAGCCCTTACGTTAACGTAAAGATTGCGCCAGGGCGCCGACGTATGAAGGCGCAGGGCGGATGACCCGGAGCGCTTGATGACGCTAATAAAAACAAACTCCCCCAAACTGCATCGCGAAGCCCGGCTGGCCCGGGAAAAGCTGCATCTGGAAGGCGAAGTGCCGAATGGCGTCCTGCGTGCGGAAATCGATGCTTCGTGGCGGCGCAGCCTGAGTCATGGCGTGCATTTCAATGCCAAGCATGAGCTGGCGCTGGAATCGAGTGCCAGCCTGGACGTGTTGCTGGCCAGCAATCGCTTGCTGATCGACGCCGCATTGCCGGCGATCGATTACCTGGCCGAGCGTCAGGGCAAGGAAGGGCTGATCATCCTCGCCAACTCCGATGCCACCATCCTCGCTGTCGAAGGCCGCGCCGATCGCCTCAAGGGCAGCGGCCTGCAAGACATCACCCTTGGCGCCTGCTGGAGCGAAGCCGTCCGCGGCACCAACGCTCTCGGCACGGCACTGGTGGAAGCCCGGCCGACCCTGATCGATTGCGGCGAGCATTATCTGGATCGCCTCAGCGATTTTTCCTGTACCTCGGTGCCGATCCATTGCCCCCAAGGCGACATTCTCGGCGTCCTCGACCTGACCCGCGAAGGCCCGCTCGGCCGCGCCCACGACAGCACCGCGCTGCTGGCCATGGCGGTCAGCCAGATCGAAAGCCGAGTATTCAACGCCAGCTATCCGGACGAAATCGTCCTGGCGTTTCACAGCCGCAGGCAATACCTGGAATCCCCTTGGCAAGGCTTGCTGGCCGTGAGCCTCGGCGGGCAGATCCTGGCGGTCAGCGCCCAGGCCTGTCAGTTGCTCCACGCCGAGCGCTCGGCCCTGGTCGGTCGGCGCTGCGAGGAGTTTCTCGGTGTCGACGGCCTGCAATTGTTGGCGCGCTTGCATCAGGGCGGCACCGGCAGCCTGCAAACTGCCAAAGGTGAATTCTTCTACAAAACCCTGCGCGCGCCGCAACGCTCGATCAACGTCAGCAGCCCGCCGCGCACAGTCGCGAAACCGGCCAAGGCGCAACCGGATCTGGAAGCGCTGGCCGGCAGCAATACACGTTACGCCCGTGCCTTGCGCATGGCCCGTCAAGGCCTGGCCAATGAACTGCCGGTGTTGTTATTGGGCGAAACCGGCACCGGCAAAGAGGTTATCGCCCGCGCCCTGCACATGGCCGGAGCGCGCTGCGACAAACCCTTCGTGGCGGTGAACTGCGCGGCCATTCCCGAAGGCCTGATCGAGTCCGAACTGTTCGGCTATCGCGAAGGCGCGTTCACCGGGTCGCGCCGGGGCGGCATGGTCGGGCGCCTGCAACAGGCTCACGGCGGCACCTTGTTCCTCGATGAAATCGGCGACATGCCATTGGCCTTGCAGGCCCGACTGTTGCGCGTGTTGCAGGATCGCAAGGTTGCGCCCCTGGGCGCTGGCGAGGAGCAAGACATCGACGTCGCACTGATCTGCGCCACCCACCGTGACCTCAAGCGTCTGGTGGAAGAAAAACACTTTCGCGAGGACTTGTTCTACCGGGTCAATGGCATCAGCGTGATGCTCCCGGCCCTGCGCGAACGCGAAGATTTCGCCGCGCTGGTCAGTCGCATGCTGGCGACACTGGGCGCACCCGCCGTGGTCCTGCACGACAATCTGAATCGCTTGCTCAGCGGTTATCACTGGCCGGGCAACATCCGCCAGCTGGAGATGGTCCTGCGCACCGCGCTGGCCATGCGCGAACCGGGTGAATCCGTGCTGACCCTCGACCACTTGCCCGACAGCATGCTCGACGAATTGACCGCCAGCGAACGGCCCCAGGCCGGCAGCATCCGTGAAAATGAACTGGAGCTGATCCGTCAGTCCCTGGACACGCATCAGGGCAACGTCTCGGCCGCCGCCGACGCCCTGGGCATCAGCCGCGCGACCCTGTATCGCAAGCTCAAACAGTTGCGTTCGTGATGCAGCGCTTGATCGTCCGGCTGATCGACAGCCAGAACCCCGAGGCCCTGCAAGCGTCGCTGCGCTGGCTGTACAGCTTTGTGCGCCCCCATCGCCTGGCGATTGCCGGGCTGCTGGGCCTGTCGGTTTGCGCCTCAGCGCTGGTGCTGGTGCAGCCGTGGCTGACCAAACTGCTGATCGACGACGGCCTGCTGGCGCGCAACTTCCCGATGCTGGTGCTGATCGCCGGGCTGATGATCGTTGCCGGGTTGTTGGGCACGGCGCTTTCGGGCATCAACCGCTACCTGCACACGCGCCTGTCCGGGCGCATGCTGTTTGCCCTGCGCGATGACCTGTATCGGCATTTGCAAACCCTGTCGCCGAGCTTTTACGGCCAGCGGCGCATCGGCGACCTGATGTCGCGCCTCGACGGTGACGTCGCGGAAATCCAGCGTTTTGCCGTGGACTCGCTGTTCTCGGCGGTGTCGAGCGTGATCGGCCTGGTGGTCGCGGTGGCGATGCTGCTGACCCTGTCCTGGAAACTGTCGCTGCTGGCGTTGGTGCTGATTCCCCTCGATGTCCTCTGGCTGCGCTGGATGCGGCGCAAGGTCGAACGCGATGTGCGGCAGTTGCGCGAGCGTTCGGCGGACATGTCGTCGTTTATGGTCGAGACGTTGCCGGTGATGAAGTTCATCCAGTCCGCCGGCCAGCAACAGCGCGAGGCGCAGCGCCTCGAGACGCTGGGGCAAGGCTACATGAGCCAGTTGCTGCGCCTGCAAGTCACTGAGTTTTTCACCCAGGCCGTGCCCGGCACGCTGACCTCGCTGTCCCGGGCCTGCGCATTCTTGATCGGCGGATACTGGGTGGTGCAGGGCACCTGGCAGCTCGGTGCGCTGATTGCGTTTTCCACCTACCTGGGAATGGCCGTGGGGCCGGTGCAGAGCCTGCTCGGGCTCTACGTCGCGATTCAGCGGATGACCGTCAGCCTCGGCCGGGTCATGGAGTTGCGCGGCGAACAGCCGACCGTGTCGACGCCCGCCAGGCCACGCGCGATGCCCAATGGCGGCGATCTCTGGTTCGACAACGTGCACTTCGCCCATCCCGGTCGCCAATCGACCCTGCGCGGCATCGAAGCGCGGATTCCCTACGGTTTGAAAGTGGCCCTCAGCGGCGGCTCGGGCGTGGGTAAATCGACCCTGATCGACCTGCTGCAACGGCATCACGATCCGCAATCGGGGCGGGTACTGCTGGGCGACGTCGATGTGCGCGAACTGGACCTGTTCCAGTTGCGTCGGCGCATTGCCATCGTCAGCCAGGACATCGTGCTGTTTCGCGGCAGTCTCGCCGACAACCTGGCCTATGCGGTGCCGGACGCCAGCCGCGAGGCGATTGCCGAAGTGGCGCGCCTGGCGCAACTCGACAGCCTGATCGAGTCCTTGCCCGAAGGCCTCGACAGCCCGCTGGGCGAGCGTGGCCAGCAGTTGTCCGGCGGGCAGAAGCAACGCATCGCGATTGCCCGGGCGCTGTTGCAAGACCCTTTGATTCTGGTACTCGATGAGGCCACTTCCGCGGTGGACGAAGCCACCGAGCGCGAAGTCATCGACGCCATCGACCGCTTGTTTGCCGCACGCACGCGCATCCTGATCAGCCATCGCCCTTCAACCCTGGCCGATGCCGATCTGCGTTTCGAATTGCTCGACGGCGTGCTGACCTCGAAAACGGTGCTGCATGAAACCTGAGTTGCGCATCGGTGTGGTGGACAGCGGCCACTCGGCAGCACAACGGGTGCAAGTGATCGCCGGTCGGCGCTTTTCATTGCTCGAAGACGGCCTGGCCGAGGGCGACTTGCGCGAAGATCCGCTGGGGCATGGCAGTGCGGTGATCGAGGCGATCGGCCGGCGTGCGCCATCGGCACTGTTTTGCGTAGCTCAGGTGTTCGACCAGCGCGGTGTCACCAGCGCTTTGCAGATCGCCACGGCGATTGACTGGCTGGTGGCACAGAACGTGCGACTGATCAATTTGAGCCTCGGCTTGCGTCAGGATCGCAGCCTGTTACGCGCCGCTTGCGCGGCAGCGGTGGCGCGGGGCGTGCTGCTGTGTGCGTCGAGCCCGGCCCAGGGGGACGGGGTGTTTCCGGCGAATTATCCGCAGGTGTTGCGGGTGACCGGCGATGCGCGGTGCGCCGAGCAGGAATGGTCGTGGCTCAACAGTGCCCAGGCGGATTTCGCCGCGTGCGTGCATGGCACCTATCCGGGGCAATCCGGGGCGAGCCTCGGTTGTGCCGCGTTGAGCGGGCACATCGCCGGTTTCCTCGTCGAGCAGCCTGATGCCAGCAACGAGCAGATCATCGAGTTTCTGCGACAGAACGCACGTTATCGCGGCCCCGAACGGCGTTTCGAGCCATGACCGCGATTGTGATTCTGGGGGCGGGGCCGGCGGGCGCGGCGGTGGCCTTGGGGCTGCGGCGACTGGGTTACGCCGTGACACTGGTCAGCGAGTGGCGCCGCTTTGCTGCGCTGGAAGGCGTGTCCGTGCGGGTGCTGGAAGCGTTACGCGGCGCGGGCCTGCAGCAGGCGTTGGCGCAAGCGGCGTTGCCTTCCCGGCGACAGGTGAACTGGAACGGCCAGCAGCATGCGCAGAACGTTGAATACCTGCTTGATCGCCCGACCTTTGATCGCGGCTTGCGTGAGGATTTGCGCTTGGCTGGCGTTGATCTTATTGAAGGTCGAGTGCTGGCGGTACAGACCTGCGCGACCGGACATCGAATCGAGATAGACGGCCGCGAATCGCTGGTAGCGGACTTTCTAGTGGAGGCCCGCGGACGCCAGGCGCCGACCCTCGGTAAAGGCTTGCGTGGACCGGAGACGGTCAGCCTGCTCAATCGCTGGCAAGGTACGCCGGGCAGCACCGCCAGCGCCGTGGAGAGCCTTGCGGACGGTTGGGCCTGGATGGCGCGGCGGGCCGACGGCCAGTGTTATTGGCAATGGACGGTGGACGTGACCAGTGCCGGGTTGCCGGGTAAGGCGATGTTGCTCGATTACTGCCGGCAAAGACGTGGGGAGTCGGCAGTGGCCCGTGGGTTTTTCGGCGGCGAACCGGAGCTTGATTTGCAGCTGCATGCCCGCAGCAGCACGGCGATTTTCAGCCCGCAGGTGTGCGGCGATAACTGGATTCGTGTCGGTGATGCGGCGATGGCGGTGGACCCGTTGTCGGGCAATGGCATCTTTCAATCCCTCTCCTCGGCGTTGCAGGCGCCGACGGTGATTAACACGCTGTTGTGCAAACCCGAACGGGCGGCTCTGGCCTGGCATTTTCACCAGCAGCGGGTGGAACAGTTGTTTTTGCGTTTTGCGCGGATCGGCCGGGATTTTTATGCCGATGAGCAGCGTTGGCTGGATCAGCCATTCTGGCAGGCGCGACGGCAATGGCCGGATGCTGAAATCACCCATGCCGAGGCCGATTTCAATGCCCTGAGGATCGAGCGCGCACCGGTGCTGCGCGATGGTTTTGTCGATGAGGCCGAGGTGGTGATCACGGCGGATCAGCCGTTGGGCATCTGGCATGTACAGGGGGTTGAGGTGGCACCGTTGGTGCGGCGGTTGCGTAACGAGCCGGCCGAACAGGTGTTGGCCGGATTGACGGTAGAGCAGGGGAGGATGGTTCGTGGCTGGTTGTTGGCTCAGGGGTTCAAGCCCTGAGTTCTGGGTTGCCTGGACCGGCCTCTTCGCGGGCAAGCCCGCTCCCACATTGGAATGCGTTTCCCTGTGGGAGCGGGCTTGCTCGCGAAGGCGGCCTAAAGGACGCTACAAATCACAACTTGATCAACACCGACTTCAACTCGGTGTAATGCTCGATCGCCGCATAGCCCATCTCACGCCCGACCCCGGACATCTTGTAGCCGCCGAACGGCAGCGCCGGGTCCAGGGCGCTGTGGCAGTTGACCCACACCGAACCGGACTTGATCCGCGGAATCATCCGGTGCACCGCCGCCAGGTCATTGGACCAGATACTCGCCCCCAGGCCGTAGGGACTGTCATTGGCCATGCGCAAGGCATCGGCTTCGTCATCGAACGGAATCGCCACCAGCACCGGGCCGAAAATTTCTTCCTGCACCAGAGAGTGCTTCTGGTCGACATCGACAATCACTGTCGGCTTGACGAAGAACCCCGGGCCGAACTGCTCGCCACCGCAGGCGATGGTCGCGCCGCTTGCCCGGCCCTTTTCGATGTACCCATAAACCCGCTCCTGCTGGCGCGCCGAGATCAACGGCCCCATCTCGACGCTCGGGTCCAGGCCGTTGCCGAGTTTCATGGCGTTGGCGATATCGCTGATGTCCGCCACCACATTGTCGAAATGCTTGCGCTGTACATACAGCCTGGAGCCTGCGCAGCAGACCTGGCCCTGATTGAAGAAAATCGCGCTGGCCGCCCCGGCCGCGGCGGTTTTCAGGTCGGCGTCGGCCATGACGATGGTCGGCGACTTGCCGCCCAGCTCCAGGGTGACCCGGGTCATCGAGTCCATGGCGATCTTGCCGATCTGCTTGCCCACGGCGGTGGAGCCGGTGAAGGTCAGTTTGTCGACCAATGGGTTGTGGGTCAGGGCTCCGCCTGCGGTGATGCCGGTGCCGGTGACCACGTTGAACACGCCTTCGGGATACCCGGCTTCCAGCACCAGCTCAGCGAGTTTCAGCGCGGTCAGCGGGGTTTCGTCGGCCGGTTTGAGTACGACAGTGCAACCAGTGGCCAGGGCCGGACCGAGTTTCCAGCAGGCCAGCAGCAGCGGGAAGTTCCAGGCGACGATGGCGCCGACCACACCCACCGCTTCGCGGCGGATGAAACTGTGGAACTGGTCGTTGGGCATCAGCGGTGCCGACACGTCAACCGTAGAGCCTTCGATTTTGGTCGCCCAACCGGCCATGTAGCGCAGGAAGTCGATGGCCAGTTGCACGTCCATCACCTGGGCCACGGCCGCGCTTTTGCCGTTGTTCAGGCATTCCAGTTGCGCCAGCAGCTCGGCGTCGCGCTGCATCAGGTCGGCGAGTTTCCATAACAGGTTCTGCCGCTCCCGGGGACGGGTGCGGGTCCAGGCCGAGTCGTCGAACGCCTGACGGGCGGCGAGTACGGCACGGTCGACATCCTCCGGCGTTGCCCGTGGCACCACGCAGAGCACCTCACCGGTGGCCGGGTTGTGCAGGGGCATGGTCTGGCCGTCGGCGGCCTCGACCCAGTCGCCACCGATGAGCATGCGCGGGGCGCGCTGGATGAATGCCGAAGTGGCGGGAAGCACGTTTGGGAGCGACATTGGCGAGGCCTCTTGTTGTTCGTGAGAACCGGGCTTTCGCAATGGCTGTGCCAAGTGTTCGGGAGTGCCGGTCAGGCCTTGTCGGACGGGGTTTTGCCTGACGCCGAAGCAGTCGGATAGCGCGAAGTTTGTCGCAAATCGAGAAACCGGATGAGACGACGAACAACCCGCCCGCGATCTTGAGGCGCCCCTTGGCGAGGACTAGAATTTTCCGGCTCGGTGGGTGAAATGACGGACCATTTTCCCGGCTACACATCTGGCGTGAGGGAGGTAGCGATGAACCTTTCACCCCTGGAGATCCAAAGCATCATTGAGCGCAGTTTTCTACCCTCGGTGTGCACCTGCAGCGTGGCGCCGGACCAGTCATTGACGATCCGGGTCTGCGATTGCATGACCGGCCACGTGGATCTGGTGGCCACCCACGTTCCACTGTGGAAACTGGACAGCGTCCACGGCATTGCAACGCTGGTGGCGGAAATGCGCCAACAGATCCAGTCGCAAAAAAGCGTTCAACCGACGCTCTATCACTGAATCTGACGTCAGCCGCACCACGGTGTGGTGCGGACTGCGCCGATAGGTTCAAGACGCCATTTTTCGCGATATTTCCTCGAACGTGCTGCTATCTGCGGCAATCAGTGACCTGCGTCCGTCCTTGAGTGTCGCCAGGAAGGTCACTTCGGTTTCCTTGTCCGCCAGCATGAACCCGGCGAATGCGCCGATCGGCCCTAGCAACATGGCGCCTGCCACGCCGAAACCGATGGCTTGCTTGATGTTGTTGATCGAGTCCTCATTGGCCACTTCCACGCTTTTGAACCTGGATAGCGGGAGGGTCAGGCCGGGCCATGGGTGCAACGATGTTCTGAGGGTAAAAACGCCATCGCGATAATCTCCGTCACCCTGCAGAAAGTCCCCCGCCAGGACAGTGATGCTTGCCATTTATTTATCCTCTGGTTGGCAATCGGTGACTCTCCATTTCGCGCCTGCAAGGGAGGGGCGTCAATGGGCGGGCGATGAGCTGTTCCGGCAGGGCCAACTATGCTGTCTCAGACTGCAACAGTTGTCGCGAAACTAGACGCAGCTCATCGCGTCCAGGCATGGGTCAATGCAGGAAAATCAACGCAAGTGATTGATAAAAAAGCTTATCTGCAAACTGGCACACTCTGTGTATTGCACATTGCACACGTTTCTCTTGCCTCCGTCAGCGGATCAAAGCCGACGGCAGAAACCATAAAAACGATAAGCCACAACAATAAGAACGCACCGTGCGAGGTTCGACGTTGATGAAGAGAAAACTCCGATCAGGCATGAGCGCCAGCCTGCTGGCCGTAGCCGCTTGTGTAGCGCTGCATTCGCCTCATAGCCTGGCAGCCCGCGACGCCCAGACCATCCTCAAGGAAACCTGTCAGGGCTGTCACACCCCCGAAGCCGATAACACCCTCAGTCGTATCAGCCACCAGCGCAAAACGCCGGAAGGCTGGTTGATGAGCATTGCCCGCATGCAGACCATGCACGGTTTGCAGATCAGCGATGACGACCGTCGCACGCTGGTCAAATACCTCGCCGACACCCAGGGCCTGGCGCCGAGCGAAACCGATGGCGTGCGCTATGCGCTGGAGCGGCGGCTCAATACCGTCGAGCGCTTCGACGACCAGACCAGCCAGATGTGCGGCCGCTGCCACTCCGGGGCGCGGGTCGCCTTGCAACGGCGTCCGGCGCAGGAGTGGGAACGCCTGGTGAACTTCCACCTCGGTCAGTGGCCGTCCCTGGAATATCAGGCGCTGGCCCGCGACCGCGACTGGTTCGACATCGCCCGCAAGGACATGGTGCCGCTGCTGGCCAAGCGTTATCCGCTGGACAACCCGGCGTGGAAAAAATGGCAGAGCGCGGCGCCCAAAGCCGATGCGCTGGTGGGCGACTGGAGCTTCAGCGGCCACTTGCCGGGCAAGGGCGAGCTGGCCGGTGTCATGACCGTAAGCGCCGATGGCAGTGACACCTTCAAGGTCAGCGTCAAGGGCCAGTACGCCGACGGCAGCCCGTTCAATGGCGACGGCAGCGCAATCCTGTACACCGGCTATGAATGGCGCGGCAACGTGACCATCGATGGCGTGACCATGCGCCAGGTGTTCGCCGCGCAAGGCAATGCGCTGCAGGGCCGGATGTTCGAGGCCGAGCACGACGAGCGTGGCCTGGATTTCGTCGCCGCCAAACAGGGGGCCCAGCGTTTGCTGGCGGTGCAGCCGGGCTATGTGAAGGCCGGCAGCGAAACCGAAGTGACCCTGATCGGCAGCGGTCTTTCCGGCAAGCCGAACTTCGGCAAAGGCGTGGAAGTGGTCGAAGTCGTCTCGCAGAGCCCGGAGCAGATCAAGGTCAAGCTCAAGGCCGCCGCCAATGCCCAACCGGGCGTGCGCGCGGTCAGCGTCGGTACGCTGAAAGGCCCGAGCCTGTCGGTGTACAGCAAGATCGATACAGTCAAAGTCGTGCCTGAGTTCTCGGTGGCGCGGATCGGCGAAGGCGGTGGTTCGACGCCGAAAGTCCAGGGCCGCTTCGACGCGGAAGCCTGGGGTAAGGGCGCTGACGGCAAGCCGTACCGCATCGGCGTGTTCCCGGCGCAGTGGAAGGTCGAGGCCTTCGACGACCGCGCCAAGGAAGACGAAGACGTCAAGTTTGCCGGCACCATGCAGGCTGATGCAGGCGTATTCACCCCGGGCGATGCCGGGCCGAACCCGGCGCGCAAGATGTCCACCAACAATGCCGGCAACCTCAAGGTGATCGCCGCCGTCGACGACGCCGGGAAATCCCTGACCGGCGAAGGCCACATGATCGTGACCGTGCAACGCTGGAACAATCCACCCATTCCGTGATGTTGAAACGTGAGCCGCACTGACAGCAAAGGCTTCAGACACTTTTCCGGAATGATCGCAGGTCCCCAGGCGGGACTTGCACAGGAGGTTGGCAATGGGCGCTATCTTGAATCTGGTCGAACGCAACCTGCACGAAGTGCAGGTCGATGCCGACCGCATGCTGTTTCACATCCCCAGCAGTTCGCTGTTTGCCAGCGATGAACTGACGGGCACCATCATCGATACCCTGCGCGGTCCCGGGTGTTCCTCGGACGACCTGATTCAGCGCCTGGCCGCGCGCTTCAACGGCGAGGAAATCACCGAGACCCTGCGTGAGCTGATGGCCCTGGAACTGGTCAGCGACGGCTCGCCGCTGACCCCGGACATCGCCACCAAACGGGTCGAGCGCACGGCGATCAATACCGTGGTGCTCAACGTCAACACCGGCTGCAACCTGAGCTGCACGTATTGCTACAAGGAAGACCTCGACAAGCCGTCGGCCGGCAAGAAGATGGACGTGGAAACGGCGATTGCCTCGGTGGAAATGCTGCTGCGCGAATCCCCGGATGAAGAGCGTTTCACCGTGGTGTTCTTCGGCGGCGAACCGCTGAGCAACCGCAAGCTGATCGAGTACATGGTCGACTACTGTGAGAAACGTTTTCGCGAGGCGGGCAAGTTCGTCGAGTTCGTCATGACCACCAACGCCACGCTGCTCACCGAAGACACCGTGGACTACCTCAATGCTCACCGTTTCGGGCTGTCGGTGAGTATCGACGGGCCGAAAACCGTGCACGACCGCAACCGCATCACCGTGGGCGGCCAGGGCACGTACGATGTGGTGCGACGCAAGGCCGAGATGCTGCTGTCGCGCTACAACAGCCGTCCGGTAGGGGCGCGGGTGACGCTGACCACCGGCGTGACCGACGTCGAAACCATCTGGGATCACCTGTTCAACGAACTGGGGTTCGCCGAAGTCGGCTTTGCCCCGGTGACCTCCGGCGACATCAGCAGCTTCAACCTCACCAGCGATGAACTGGTGGAGGTCTTCGCCAACATGAAGAGACTCGGTCGGCGCTATCTGGAAGCGGCGCTGGAGCACCGCAACATCGGCTTCTCCAACCTGCACCAGCTGATCACCGACATCCACGAAGGCCACAAAAAGGCCCTGCCGTGCGGCGCGGGCCTGAAGATGCTGGCGGTCGATCACAAGGGCGAGCTGAACCTGTGCCACCGCTTTACCGGTTCGAGCCTGCCGACCTTCGGCAACGTCCACAGCGGCGTCAAGCAGGTGGAGTTGAACGACTTTCTGTCCCAGCGCCTGGACCGCACCAATACCGGTTGCGAAGACTGTCAGATCCGCAACCTGTGCTCCGGCGGTTGCTACCACGAGAGCTACGCGCGGTACGGCGATCCGACGCACCCGACCTATCACTACTGCGAACTGATGCGTGACTGGGTCGATTTCGGCATCGAGGTCTACACCCGGATCATGGCCCATAACCCTGCGTTCATCAGCAGTTACATCACTCCGCGCAAGGCTCACTGATATGAAACATCTCAAGGCAATCAATAACAAAGCGTTGAAGCTGGATCAGGCCGCGGATGAAAACCGCATTGAAGAAGTGGTGGCCATGAGTTCCGTGGCGGGCTGTGCCTCGACCACCGACCCAGGCTGGGAAATCGATGCGTTTGGCGGTGTGTCGTCGTTGTGCCAGCCGATGGAGGCGGACCTCTACGGTTGCTCCGACCCTTGCTGGTGGCCGGCCCAGGTGCCCGACATGATGAGCACCTACCCGGACTGGAACAAGGATGCCCAGGCGTCCAACGAAAACTGGCGCAACCTCGGCACTGTCTTCCCCAAGGACAAGTGATGCCCTTGAAAGCAGCGTATAACAAGAAGGATTCCAGCATGCACAGCATCAAAGCCTGCGGCCTGGCCGCGTTTGCCGTCCTGAGCAGTTGTTCGGTCAGTGTCCTGGCCGATGAAAATACCGCGTTGCAGGACGGTCACGAATACATGTTGACCACCAATTACCCGAACAACCTGCACGTGATCGACCTGGCCACCGACACCTTGTACAAGACCTGCAAGATGCCCGACGCCTTCGGCCCCGGCACCGTGCAGCTGTCGCCGGACCGCAAGACCGCCTATGTGCTGAACAATCACTACGCGGATGTCTACGGCGTCGAACTGGACAGCTGCAAGCAGGTGTTCCACGCCAGCATCACCCAGAAGCCGGGGGAGAAAGCCAGGTCGATGTTCGCCTTTACCCTTAGCCACGACGGCAAGGAACTGTTCACCATCGCCAACCCGACGCTGATGATGAACGATCGGTACGAAGTGCAGCAGCCTCGGCTGGACGTGTATGCCACCGACGCCGGGATGGACGCCAAGCCTGTGCGCAGTTTCCCGGCGCCACGGCAGCTGACCATCATGCAGAGCGGCGACGACGGCACGCTGTACGTGGCGGGGGCGGATGTCTACAAGGTCAATGTGAAGACCGGAAAGTTCGACGTGCTGATCCCCAGTCGTCACTGGAAACGCCCGAACTACAGCGCACCGGACGTGCTCTACGTGTGGAACCAGCAGACGTACCGGAATGACTTCTCGCTGCTCTACACCGCCGCGAAGTTCAAGGACAAGAAACAGGACCCGGCCACGGCCGAATACCTGTACGGCCTGTTCAGCGTCGACCTGAAGACCGGCAAGACCGAAACCACCGATTTCGGCCCCCTGACCGAAATCTACTTCAGCGGCATGCGCTCGCCCAAGGATCCGAACCTGATGTTTGGCGTGCTCAACCGCCTGGCCAAGTACGACATCAAGCAGAAGAAAATGCTCCAGTCCGCCACGCTCGATCACTCGTACTACTGCATTTCCTTCAACAAGGACGGCAGCAAGATCTACCTGGCAGGGACCTTCAACGACGTGGCGATCTTCGATGCCGACAGCTTGAAGCAGACTGGCAGCATCAAGTTGCCGGGCGGGGACATGGCGATTACCACGGCGCAGATTTTTGTCCGGTAGTTGCGGCGACTGAACTGACGCCTTCGCGAGCAAGCCCGCTCCCACAGCTGACCGAGTTGGAACGCATATTTGCATTCACACCGGCCCATGTGGGAGCGGGCTTGCCCGCGAAGAGGCCCTTACAGGCGCTAGAGATTCAAACTCCCGGCACCGGACACCCCAAATCCCCCTCCTGGCATTTCAGGTAAGTCTTAAACGTCGCCACCCGTGCCTTGGTCAGTTCCGTGGTGCAATTGCTGTAGATCAGCGGATACACACTCCCACCTTCCACCCCGGACGCCGAGAACTTGCACTCGGCATCGCGGAACGCAACCCACGCCCGCTGCGCACTCACCAACTGCTTCTTGCTGTCCGGATTGCTCTTGAGTCGCGAAGTGATCTGCTGGTACAGCGCATTCAATTCCTTGTCGGCGGCCACATTCTGCTGCGCCGCGCACTGGTTCATCGTCGCCTGGTCGCTGGCGTTGTCGCAGTCCACGGCGAAAGCCATGGAGGTGAACAACAGGGGCGGCAACGCCAATAATAAGCGTGGGTTCATGCTGGAGTGCTCGCTGTGACCGAATGTAGAGGTGCAGTGTAGCGCCGAGATGGAATCAGCCCACTACGCTTGCCATTGCGAGTGCTTTTCCACCGATTCGTATTCAAGCCATGGCACATCATGAGACGTCCAGATATGCGCTTGGGGCGTCATCTGCGGATCGCTATCGAGTGTCGCCACACGAACAATAACGTGAGGCTGGGCCAGCCGTTCGGCCATCAAATGTGCACCGCAGACCGAACAGAAATGCCGAAACTTGCCCGGCGACGATTCGTAGCGGCTCAGGCGATCCTGGCCTTTGGTCCAGCGAAAGTGCTCGCGCATGACCCCGGCGGTCGATGCAAAAGCTGCCGCGTGAGCCTTGCGACAGGTTTGGCAGTGACAGTGACTGATGGGCATGTCGAGGCAATCGAGTTCGTACTCGACGGCTTTGCACAGGCAACTGCCGCGCAGGTTTTTCATGGATGACTCCTTTCGGGGGCGATTTCAATGGGGAACGTTAGCAGTTTCGATTCTCTGACTATTCTCCTGCTCCAGAACTTATCGGTGTAAATGCAACCGAATATCTCAGGTATGGTTGATTGCGCATCCCGATTGGTACAACTTTAGGGTTGGTCTCGTGATCTTACTGACCTACTGTTCAAGTACAGGAGGTGACTTATGAACCCAGCATCTGATCGCATTGAAAGGAAAGTCCTGCTCAAAGCCAAGCGTTCACAGGTCTGGCGAGCGATAGCCCATGCCGAAGAGTTCGGGAAGTGGTTTGGCGTGGCGCTGGAGGGCAAGCGCTTTGTGGCAGGCGAGTGGACCCAGGGGCAGATTACCTATCCCGGTTATGAGCATTTGCTTTGGAATGTACTGGTAGAGCGGGTCGAACCGGAACGGCTGTTTTCGTTTCGCTGGCATCCGTATGCGGTAGAGCCTGAATTCGATTACTCCCAGGAGCCCACCACACTGGTGAAATTCGAGCTCGAAGACATGGACAACGGCACGTTGCTCAAGGTCTCCGAGTCCGGTTTCGACCACGTTCCCCAACATCGCCGCCTCAAGGCATTCCGCATGGACAGTCGCGGCTGGGATGAACAAATGAGCAATATCGAACAGTTTCTACTGGCCAAGGCACACGAACATCAGGGTGTTTGAGCGAAACTCGCGGCCTCCGTGCCTGAGGCGTCTAAGGGTTTTCGGAAGGGGGCTTATAGCGAATGTCTTACACGCGCTGGTAACGATGTCGCCTGTTACAGATTGGATCCGATGCGTAATCTGGCCTCACCCACTGAAGCACAGGATGTGCTCAGGATCATGGATGATCGACCATATGCAAGGAACGCTACGACAAGGAGTCGTCATGGTCTTGGAAAAACCCGCTTCGGCGGGTTTTTTTGTGGGCGTCTGAAAAATCGTGGCGGCAGGAGCCGGGCTCCTGCCGCCATTTTTTCACTGCCGGTCGAGTTTCGCCGCCGCGCGCTCGGTGATTTCCGCCCGCAGCTTCAACGAGCCGGCCGCCCGCTGGCGAGCCTCTTCCAACACACTGGCCGGGGCCGTCTCGGGGCAGCCCGCGGTAAACGGCGGGGCCGGGGCGTATTCCAGTTGCAGTTGCACCAGCTCGGCGGTGGCCTGGTCGAACAGCTCGGCGGCCAGGGTCAGGGCAAAGTCGATACCGGCGGTGATCCCGCCCCCGGTCAGCAGATTGCCGTCACGAACCACCCGATCCTTTACCGGAATTGCGCCCAGCGGCTTGAGCAATTGGTGATACGCCCAGTGGGTGGTGGCGCGTTTGCCCTTGAGCAATCCCGCCGCGCCAAGCACCAGCGCGCCGGTGCAAACCGACGTGATGTACCGGGCGTTGGCGGCCTGGGCCTTGAGGAAGTCCAGGGTTTGGTCGTCTTCCATCAACGGCCCGACACCGCTGCCGCCGGGAACACAGATCACGTCCAGCGCCGGGCAATCGTCGAACGTGGTGGTCGGCTTCAACATCAGGCCGGTGCTGGCAGTGACCGGCATCAGGTCCTTCCAGACCAGATGCACTTTCACATCCGGCAGCGAGGCCAGTACGTCATAAGGGCCGGTCAGATCCAGTTGCTGAACCTGAGGAAACAACAGAAAACCGATCTGCAACGTCATGGTGTTTTTCTCGTGAAGTGGGTGGACGGTTTAACTGTAGGCCCGTAGGCTTTGGCGTATACGCCAATATCCCCACGAATTACGCCAAATGCACAAAACCGTCCACGTACTCGCCTTCGCCAACGTGCAATTGCTCGACGTTACCGGGCCGTTGCAGGTATTCGCTTCGGCCAACGACATTGCCCGTCAGCAAGGCCTGCCGCCACCCTATGCGCCGACGGTGATTGCCAGCGGCGGCGGGGCGGTGATGTCGTCGGCGGGGTTGGCGCTGTTGGCCGAACCGTTACCGGACGAGGGCACTGATACCCTGATCATTGCCGGTGGCTGGGGTGTTTACGCGGCGGCGCAGGATGCGCCGTTGGTCGCCTGGGTTCGCGAACACGCACGGGGCTGCCGGCGGGTTTCCTCAGTGTGCACCGGTGCGTTTCTGCTGGCGGCCAGCGGCTGGCTTGATGGCCGACGCGTGGTCACCCACTGGACCCGCTGCGAGCAATTGGCGCAACAGCACCCGCAATTGCACGTTGAGCCCAATCCGATCTTCATCAACGACGGCCCGGTCTGGACCTCGGCCGGGGTGACCGCCGGCATCGACCTGGCGCTGGCCATGGTCGAGCAAGACCTCGGGCGCAACATGGCCCTGGAAGTCGCCCGGCAACTGGTGGTGTTTCTCAAGCGTCCGGGTGGCCAGTCGCAATTCAGTGTGACCCTGTCCCTGCAAAAAGAAGGCAACCGATTCGACGAACTTCACGCCTGGATCAGCGAAAACCTGACCCAGGACCTTGGCATCCCGACCCTGGCCTTGCAGGCCGGGATGAGCGAACGCAGTTTCGTGCGCCACTACCGCGCCGACACCGGCCAGACGCCGGCCCGGGCCATCGAACTGATCCGCGTCGAAACCGCGCGGCGTTTACTCAGCGACACTGGCGTGCCGATCAAGCGGGTGGCGGTGCAATGCGGCTTCGGCAGCGAAGAAACCCTGCGCCGCAGTTTCCTGCGGGCCATGGGGGTGACGCCGCAGGCTTATCGGGAGCGCTTTTCGGTCAGTGCTGGAGCAGATTCCGCCATGACTTGAGCCCCTTGCTATCAGGCTTCCGTTTCCGCCACCTGATTGAAATACTTCGCCGGATCCGGCGTAAACGTCACCATCATGCCTGTCCGTGAACAGGTCAGTGCCCGTTCCTGTACCAGATCCACATCCAGATCTTCCCCGCGCAGTCCTTGCCACTGTGCGAGGTATTTGAGCGAGCCGTATTTTTCGAGTTTCTTCAGGCTGCGGCTGACGCCACCTTTCCAGCCCAGTACCGGCAACTCGCCGGCGCGGCACTGTTGGGCGAGGTCGGGGAAACGAGCGGCGCGCTGGCGGCCGACCTCCCAGCATTTGATCAGGCCTTTGTCGTTGGCCTCCCAGAGTTCTTCGCGGTTCAACCCGGTTCGGAGCGGGGCGTCGATGCTGCGATGGATGCGTTGGGTCATTCTGGTTCCTTGAATTCGGGTGGTTCTGGACAGCTCTGCTGTACCCGTTGATCGAGGATGGTAGGTGGGGTATTAGCGGCTGGCAACAATCGTTTTCGGGCAATGGAGATGCCTTACTTGCTGATAATCGGGCAGGTTTGTTTAGTGGTTGCAGGGTATTGGCTTGCCCCGGTCACCGGTCCACTCGGCGGTATTTAGTCAATCTTGTGTTGTGGCTGATGCCCCTTCGCGAGCAAGCCCGCTCCCACATTTGAGCGGTGTACGCCGGCCATTGTGGGAGCGGGCTTGCTCGCGAAAGGGGCGACGCGTTCTCAAGGCTGCCAAACAACCTTCTCCCCACTCAACCGCCGATCCAGAAAACACGCCGCACTGATCAACGCCAGATGCGTCAGCGCCTGCGGCGTGTTGCCCATATGCCGTCCATGGCTGTCGAACTCTTCGGCATACAGCCCCAGCGGGTTGGCGTACCGGAGCAGTTGTTCGAACTCCAGATGGGCCTTGTCGAGCCGGCCGGCGCGGGCCAGGCATTCGACGTACCAGAACGAGCAGGCGGCGAAGGCGCCTTCGGTGCCGGGCAGGCCATCGATCTGGCTGTCGTCGTTGCGGTAGCGATAGATCATGCCGTCGCGCACCAGGTTCTTTTCGATGGCTTCCAGGGTTGCCAGCCAGCGTGGGTCGCGGGCACTGACGAAGCGCACCAGCGGCATCAGCAGCATCGAACCATCCAGGCCGGTGCCGCCGATGTGCTGGACGAAGTGCCCGCGCTCTTCGCTCCAGAAGTTTTCCCAGATGTCGGCGTAGATCGCCTGGCGAGTCTGGTCCCAGCGCGCGAACGGGGCGGGCAGCGAGCGTTTGGACGCCAGGCGGATGGCGCGGTCCAGGGCGACCCAGCACATCAGCCGTGAATGCAGGAAGTGGTGTTGCTCGCCGCGCATTTCCCAGATGCCGACATCCTTTTGTTCCCAGGTTTCACAGACCTGATCAATCACTTCCACAGTGTGTTTCCAGCTTTCATGGGAGATGGCTTCGCCGTATTTGTTGACCAGGTAAATCGCGTCCATCAGCTCGCCAAAGATATCGAGCTGAACCTGTTCATACGCCTGATTGCCGATGCGCACCGGTTGTGCGCCACCATGACCGGACAGGTGCGCCAGCTCGATTTCCGGCAACTCCTGGCGACCGTCGATGGCATACAGAATGTTGAGTTTCATCGGCTTGCCCCGACAGTCGCTGACCCGCCCGCGCAACCAGCGCATGTAGGCGTTGGCCTCTGCAACGAAGCCCAGGCGCATGAACGCGTAGACGGTGAACGAGGCGTCGCGGATCCAGGTGAAGCGGTAGTCCCAGTTGCGTTCGCCACCGGGGCTTTCCGGCAGGCCAAAGGTGGCGGCAGCGAGAATCGCGCCGTATTTGCGCGAGGTCAGCAGCTTCATCGCCAGGGCCGAGCGGTTGACCATTTCGCGCCAGCGACCACGGTAGTTGGATTGGCCGATCCAGTCGCGCCAGAACTTCAGCGTGCGCTGCAGGCACAGTTCGGCAGCGCCTTTCCTGAAACGCGGATCGTCGATGGCGCCGAGCAGGAATTCGCTGGTCTGGTCCTGGTCGAGGGTGAATCGGGCGACCGCCACGTTGTCGTCGATGCGTAAAACCTGATCCGAAGAAAGCCGCAGGGGTGGTTGATCGGCGGCCTCGAAGATCACGTCGTTCTTATCCATGCGAGCGCGGGTGCTGGCACGAGCGTAGTCATGGCGCACAGCGCAGCGCATGTGGAACGTGGCGCGGCCGCTGACCACACGGATCCGTCGCATCAGCAGCGGCAGGTCGTCCTCGGTGTCGCCGATGGGCAGCAGGTCGGTGACTTCGACCACGGCGCGGTCGCTGAGCCAGCGGGTTTGCAGCACGTTGGTGTCGGGGAGGTAAATCTGTTCGCGGCGGGCATCGGGTAAATCCGGGGAGAGTTGGAAAATTCCGGCCTCGGGGCTGTCCAGCAGCGAGCAGAATATCGACGGGCTGTCGAATTCCGGCCAGCAGAAAAAGTCCACGCTGCCCTTGTCGTTGACCAGCGCCGCGCTGCGCATGTCACCAATGATGCCGTGGGCGTCGATAGGGCTTTGGCGTTCGGGATGATCAGCCATTGTCGTGAAACTCCGGGAACCAGGGGCCTAATCAGGTGACTGGTTTGGGTGGCCGAGAGTTCATTTGGCGGGGTGGTTGTGGCGGTTTTGCGGGCCTCTTCGCGAGCAAGCCCGCTCCCACATTTGGATCTGCGACTAATTCCGGCTACACCTCATCCGTTCTCCAAACAGACAACTTTCGAGGTAAGCCCGGTGACCCAGCTGACATTGCTGTGCCTGCCCTATTCGGGCGCGAGTGCCATGGTCTATAGCCGTTGGCGGCGCAAGCTACCGCAGTGGCTCAAGCTGCAACCGGTGGAGCTGCCGGGACGGGGCGCGCGCTATGGCGAGCCCTTGCACACCGACATGCGACGCCTGGCGCTGCAACTGGCCCTGGAACTGAAAGCCACGCTCAAGGCACCGTACGCGTTGTTCGGGCACAGCATGGGCGCGCTGCTGGCTTGCGAGATGGCCCACGCGCTTCGCTCACTGGGTTGCCCGGAGCCGGTGGCACTGTTCGCTTCGGGCACCGCCGCGCCGACGATGCGCGCCGATTACGATCGTGGTTTTGCCCAGCCCAGAACCGACGCCGAACTGATCGAGCAACTGCGCACACTCAACGGCACCAGCGAAGAGATCCTGGCCAACGAAGAACTGATGAGCCTGACCCTGCCGGTGCTGCGTGCGGACTTCCTGTTGTGCGGGCGTTTCGAACCGCTGCAGCGACCCCTGCTCAAGTGCCCGGTGCATGTACTCGGCGGCAAGAACGACCGCGCCACCACCGAGCAGTTGATCGGCTGGAGCAAGGAAACCCGTGGCAGTTTTTCGCTGGACATGCTGGCGGGCGGGCACTTCTTCATCCATGAGCATGAAGCGAAAGTGCTGCGGGTGATCAAGGATCAGCTCGAGGGGCATCATCGGCGGCACTCCATGGCGGTCACTGCCTGACTCGGTCAGTGTGGGAGCGGGCTTGCTCGCGAAAGCGGTGTATCAGACGCTATGCATGTGACTGACACACCGCTTTCGCGAGCAAGCCCGCTCCCACATTTTGAACTGCAACAACCACGGTCTTTCGTGTTTTACCCTCCCTCCTGATACTTGTTCCCATCCGCTAATTTTTCCCGCCTGCATTCGTTTTATAGGGACGACGCGCCTTTGCGCCTCCTGCCTACTGATGCGGATGCCGATAGATGAATGCTGAAGACTCCTTGAAACTTGCTCGCCGGTTTATCGGGTTGTCCCTGGAAAAGCGCCAGATGTTCCTTGCGGCCTTGGACAGGGAGGGCGTGGATTTCGCCCGTTTTCCGATTCCGGCCGGCATCGGGGCCGAGGATCGCCAGGCGTTGTCGTACGCCCAGCAACGCATGTGGTTCCTCTGGCAACTGGACCCGCACAGTGGCGCCTATAACCTGCCGGGCGCGGTGCGACTGACCGGGTGCCTGAATCTGTCGGCGCTGGAGCAGGCGTTCGCCAGCCTCGTGGCGCGGCATGAAACCCTGCGCACGGTGTTCCAGCGTCAGGTCGACGACAGCTTGCAGCAAGTGCCTGCCACGGCGCCGTTGCTGATCGAACAGGTGGATTTCAGCGCACTGCCCGCCGAGGAGCGCGAACGGGCCGTGGCGCAAACCGCCGAGCAGCAATCGATGCTGCCATTCGATCTGGCGACCGGCCCGTTGCTGCGGGTCACCTTGCTCAAACTTGCCGAACAACAGCACGTGCTGTTGCTGACCCTGCACCACATCGTGTCGGACGGCTGGTCGATGAACGTGCTGATCGACGAGTTCATCCGCGGCTACGACGCCTTCGATGCAGGCACCCAACCGCAGCTGGCACCCTTGCCGATCCAGTACAGCGACTACGCCTTGTGGCAGCGCCGCTGGCTGGAGGCGGGCGAGCAGACGCGGCAACTGGCGTACTGGCAGGCGCAACTGGGCGATGAACATCCGGTGCTGGAATTGCCCCTGGATCATTCGCGCCCGGCCATGCCGAGCTATCGCGGCAACCGCTACGAATTCGCGGTCGAAGCGCAACTGGCCGAACAACTGCGCAGCACCGCGCAGCAGCACAACATCACCCTGTTCATGCTATTGCTCGGCGCCTTCAACGCGTTGCTGCATCGCTACACCGGGCAAACCGACATTCGCGTCGGCGTGCCCATCGCCAACCGCAACCGTGCGGAAATCGAAGGCCTGATCGGTTTTTTCGTCAACACCCAGGTGCTGCGTACCCAGCTGGATGGCCAGACCCGGGTCGACGATCTGTTACGCGCCATCAAAGAAACCGCCCTTGGCGCCCAGGCCCATCAGGACCTGCCGTTCGAGCGTCTGGTTGAAGCGTTGAAACTGGAACGCAGCCTCAGTCACACGCCGTTGTTCCAGGTGATGTACAACCACCAACCGCACGTGGCCGACATGGCGTCGGTCAGCACCGCCTCCGGCCTGGTGCTGGGCAGCATCGACTGGCAAAGCCGCACCACCCAGTTTGACCTCACCCTCGACACCTGGGAGAAGGGCGGCAAGCTGCACGCCGCGCTGACCTACGCCAACGACCTGTTCGAAGCCGACACCATCGCGCGCATGGCCCGGCACTGGACGCGCCTGTTGCAGGCGTTAGTCGACGACTCGACGCAAAAAATCGGCGAGTTGCCGATGCTGAGCGCCGATGAGCAGCAGGTGCTGGTGCAGGACTGGAACCGCACCGCCGAGGTCTATCCCGTCGAGCAGTGCCTGCATCAGCTGATTCAGGCCCAGGCCCGACGCACGCCCGAGGCACCGGCGCTGGTGTTTGGCGAGCACCAGCTGAGCTACGCGCAACTCGATGCCTGCACCAATCGACTGGCCAATTATCTGCGCGGGCAGGGTGTTGGCCCGGATGTGCTGGTGGGGATCTGCGTCGAGCGTTCGCTGGAAATGGTCATTGGCCTGTTGGCCATTCACAAGGCCGGTGGCGCCTACGTACCGCTGGACCCGGAGTACCCGGCCGAACGCCTGGCCTACATGATCGACGACAGCGCGATTGGCCTGCTGCTCACGCAAAGCACCCTGCTCGGCGCGCTGCCCACCGACGGCGTCAAGGTCATCGTCCTGGACCAGGCGCAAGACTGGCTCGACGGCTACAGCGAAACCTGCCCGCCGGTAGATGTGCATCCGTTGAACCTGGCCTATGTGATTTACACCTCCGGTTCCACCGGCAAGCCAAAGGGTGCCGGCAACAGTCACGCGGCGCTGGTCAATCGATTGTGCTGGATGCAGCAGGCTTACGGGCTGGATGGCAGCGATTCGGTGTTGCAGAAAACCCCGTTCAGTTTCGACGTGTCGGTCTGGGAGTTCTTCTGGCCGCTGATGACCGGCGCGCGTCTGGTGGTGGCGCCACCGGGCGCACATCGGGAACCGGCGCAGTTGATCCGCCTGATCGCTGACCACGGCATCAGCACGCTGCACTTTGTGCCGTCGATGCTCCAGGCGTTCATCCACGAACCGGGCGTCGAGGCGTGCACCAGCCTTAAACGCATTGCTTGCAGTGGTGAAGCCTTGCCGCTGGATGCGCAATTGCAGGTGTTCAAAAAACTGCCGGGTGCCGGGTTGTACAACCTGTACGGCCCGACCGAGGCGGCCATCGACGTGACCCACTGGACCTGCGTCGACGAAGGCGTCGACAGCGTGCCCATCGGCCGGCCTATCGCCAACCTGCGCACCCATGTGCTGGATGCGCAATTACTTCCGGTTCCGGCCGGCGTGGCAGGGGAGTTGTACCTCGGCGGCGCCGGGCTGGCACGCAGTTATCACCGGCGTCCGGCACTCACTGCCGAGCGTTTCGTACCGTGTCCGTTCCACGATGGCACGCGTTTGTACCGCACCGGCGACCGCGTGCGACAGCGTGCCGATGGCGTGATCGAGTACCTCGGACGCCTCGACCATCAAGTCAAATTGCGCGGCCTGCGCATCGAGCTGGGAGAGATCGAAACCCGCCTGATGCAGCATGACCTGGTGCGCGAGGCCGTGGTGCTGGTGCAGGGCGGCAAGCATCTGATGGCGTATCTGGTGCTGGAAAACGCCGACGCCGATGCGCAATGGCCGCAAACCCTCAAGGCCTGGCTGCTCGGCAGCCTGCCGGAATACATGGTGCCCACGTACCTGATGCCGCTGGACGCCTTGCCGGTGACCGCCAACGGCAAGCTCGACCGCAAGGCTTTGCCGCCACCGGACGCCGCGCCGCAACAGGCGTTCGTCGCACCGCAAGATGCGCTGCAGGCCACGCTGGCGCAGATCTGGCAGGACGTATTGGGCGCGGAACGTGTGGGCCTCGAAGACAATTTCTTCGAACTCGGCGGCGACTCGATCATTTCCATCCAGGTGGTCAGCCGCGCCCGCCAGGCGGGCATTCGCCTCAGTCCGCGGGATCTGTTCCAGTACCAGACCGTGCGCAGCCTGGCGTTGGTCGCGGTGTTCGACAGTCGCAGCACTATCGATCAAGGCCCGGTCAGTGGCGAGGTGATCCTGACTCCGGCGCAGCATTACTTCTTCGAACAGGCCATCGCCCAGCGTCAGCACTGGAATCAGTCGCTACTGCTGACACCCCGGGAGGCGCTGGATCCGCAAGCGTTGGAACGGGCACTGGTCGCCGTGATCAACCACCACGACGCCTTGCGCCTGCGCTTCATCGACGGTGCCGAAGGCTGGCGGCAACACCATGGGCCGCAGGTCGAATCCGTTGGATTGTGGTTGCGTCGGGCGTCTTCGGCCGAAGCCCTGACCGCGCTGTGCGATGAAGCGCAACGCAGCCTCGATCTGGCGCACGGGCCGCTGCTGCGCGTCTTGCTGGTCAGCCTCGACGACGGCAGTCAGCGCCTGCTACTGGTGATCCATCACCTGGCCGTGGACGGCGTGTCGTGGCGGGTGTTGCTCGAAGACTTGCAGCAGGCTTACCGGCAAGTGGCGTTGCCCGAAAAAACCAGCGCCTATCAAGCCTGGGCCACGCACCTGCAACAGCATGCCGGCACCTTGTCTGGGCAAATGTCGTACTGGCAGGCGCAACTGGCGGATGCCCGGGACCTGCCGTGTGATAACCCGCAGGGCAGCTTGCAGCAGCGCCACGGGCACAAGATCGAATCGAAACTGGACGCCGAACTGACCCGCCAGTTACTGCAACAGGCCCCGGCGGCCTATCGCACCCAGGTCAATGATCTGCTGCTCACCGCGTTGGCGCGGGTTATCTGCCGCTGGAGCGGGCAGGGCTCGACGCTGATCCAGCTCGAAGGCCATGGCCGCGAGGACTTGGGTGACGACCTCGACCTGAGCCGCACCGTCGGCTGGTTCACCAGTCTGTTTCCGCTGCGCCTGCAACCCGAGGCCGGGGCGGAGAATTCGATCAAGTCGATCAAGGAACAACTGCGCGCCATCCCCGGCAAAGGCCTGGGCTATGGACTGCTGCGCTACCTCGGTGAACCGGCGCAGCGCCAATCGCTGCAAGACTTGCCGGCACCACGCATCACCTTCAACTACCTGGGGCAGTTCGACCGTCAGTTCGATGACGCGGCGCTGTTCGTCCCGGCCCCGGAAAGCGGCGGCCAGGCTCAGGGCGATGATGCACCGCTGGCCAACTGGCTGACCGTGGAAGGCCAGGTCTATGGCGGGCAGCTCTCGCTGCAATGGGGCTTCAGCCGCGACATGTTTGCCGAGTCCACAGTGCAGCAACTGGCCGATGCCTACGCCGAAGAGCTCAAGGCGCTGATTGAGCATTGCTGCGCGACAACGCCAGGCCAGGTCACGCCGTCGGACTTCCCGCTGGCGCGCATCACCCAGCGGCAACTGGACGCCTTGCCCGTCGCCGCGCCAGCCATCGAGGACGTGTACCCGCTGACGCCGATGCAGCAGGGCATGCTGTTCCACACCCTGTACGAACCCCAGGCCGAGGCCTACATCAATCAATTGCGCCTGGACATCCAGGGGTTGGAATTGGCGGTATTCGGCCGGGCCTGGCAAGCGGCGATCAACCGTCACGACATCCTGCGCAGCAGCTTCCACTGGCTGGGGCTTGAGTGCGCGCATCAGGTGATTCATCGCCAGATCGACCTGCAACTGCAAGTGATCGAAGCGGCTGACCTTGACCTCGATGCACTGGCCGCCGAAGAGCGCAGTCGCGGCTTCGAACTTGGCGCCGCGCCGTTGTTCCGCCTGGTGCTGGTGCGCCGCAGCACTGATGACTGGCACCTGATCTACACCAGCCATCACATCCTCATGGACGGCTGGAGCAACGCGCAGTTGCTCGGCGAAGTGATCCAGCACTATGCCGGCCAGACGCTGACCAGGCCGTTGGGGCAATACCGCGATTATCTGGGCTGGATTCAACAGCAACCGTTGCTGGCCGCCGAGCAGTTCTGGAAGCAAGCACTGGCGCCACTGGAGACGCCGACGCTGCTGGCGCAAGCCTTGCCGACACCTGTCGAAGGACGCGGCATGGGCGAACATCAATTGACCCTTGAGAGCGCCGCGCTACAGCGCCTGGGCGATTTCGCCCGGCAGCAGAAAATCACCCTCAACACCTTGCTGCAAGGCGCCTGGGGCCTGCTGTTGCAGCGCTACACTGGCCAATCCTGCGTGGCGTTCGGCGCCACCATGGCCGGACGCTCCGCGCCGCTGCCGGGCATCGAGCAGCAGTTGGGGCTGTTCATCAACACCTTGCCTATCATTGCCGCACCGCCGGCAGGGCAATCGGTGGCCCAGTGGCTCAACGACCTGCAAGCGCTGAACCTGAGCCTGCGCGAGTTCGAACACGTGCCGCTGTACGACGTTCAGGGCTGGGCCGGGCACCAGGGGGCGCTGTTCGACAGCCTGCTGGTATTCGAGAACTTCCCGGTGGCCGAAGCCCTCAAGCGAGGGGCGCCGGCAGGCCTGAATTTCGGCGCGCTGCACAATCACGAAATCACCAGCTACCCGCTAACCCTGGGTATCGAAGTCGGTGCCGACTTGCGTCTGGATTTCAGTTTCGACCGGGCCAGATTCAGTGCCGCGCAGATCAGCCAGTTGGGCACCAGCCTGTTGCAGGTGCTGGAGCAGTTCGTCGCACAGCCACAACAGGCATTGGGCGCGGTCAGCTTGCTGGACCCCGAGGCCCAGGCAAAAGTGTTGGCGTATTGCCGTCCGCCTGCGCCGCAAATCGATAGCCCGCTGCTGGTCCATCAGCGTTTCGAGCAACAAGCGGCACGCACGCCCGATGCGTTGGCCGTGATGGTCGGCGACGAGCGCCTGACCTATGCCCAGCTCAATGCGCAAGCCAACCGGCTCGCTCATCGCCTGCGCGCCCACGGCGTGGCGCCGGGGCAGCGGGTGGGCCTGTCGGTGCGGCGCAATGCGCAGATGATCGTCAGCCTGATGGCCATCCTCAAGTCCGGCGCCGGTTATGTGCCGCTCGATCCGGACTACCCGGCCGAGCGTCTGGCCTACATGATCGAAGACAGCCGCATGGATCTGCTGCTGGCGCAACCGGGGTTGCTCGCCGATGTAGCGCTGCCGCAAGGTTTGCCGCGCCTGGCGCTGGAGCCGGGCACTGACGGATATTCCAGCGACAACCTGACGAACCTCGCCAGCGCCGAAGACCTCGCGTATCTGATCTACACCTCCGGCTCCACCGGACGCCCGAAAGGCGTGTGCCTGGCCTACGCTGCACTGCGCGAGTTCTGCGTGATCGCGGCGGACTATTCACAACTGACTGCGCAAGACCGTGTGCTGCAATTCGCCACCTTCAGCTTCGACGGCTTTGTCGAACAGTGCTATCCACCGCTGTGCGTGGGTGCGGCGCTGGTGATGCGCGGCGATGAGCTGTGGGACACCGACACCCTCTACCGCCAGATCATCGAGCACGGCGTAACCCTGGCCGACCTGCCGGCGGCCTACTGGTTCCTGCTGGCTCAGGAGTGGGCGACGCAACCGCAGCGTGAGAAAGGGCGCTTGCGTCAGGTCCACGTCGGCGGCGAGGCCATGTCGCTGGAGGGCCTGAAGTTGTGGCATGCCGCCGGTCTGGGCGACGTGCGTTTGCTCAACACCTACGGGCCGACCGAAGCCACGGTGGTGTCCAGCACCCACGAATGCACGTTGGCCGACACCCGCAACCACGTCGGCGTGCCCATCGGCAAAGCATTGCCGGGGCGTGCGTTGTATGTGCTGGACAGTGAAGGGCACCTGCTGCCGACCGGTTGTGTCGGCGAGTTGTGCATCGGCGGCGATGCCGGCCTTGCCCAGCGTTATCACCAACGTCCGGGGTTGAGCGCCGAGCGCTTCATCGCCGATCCGTTTTCCACCACGCCGGGGGCGCGGCTGTACCGCAGCGGCGACCTGGCACGCTATCGTGAAGACGGTGCGCTGGAATACCTGGGGCGTATCGATCATCAGGTGAAAATCCGTGGTTTCCGGGTCGAACTGGGTGAACTCGAAGCGCACCTGCAAGGCCTGCCGATGATCAGCGAAGCTGCGGTGCTGGTGCACGAAGGCGTTGGTGGCAAGCAGTTGATCGGCTATGTGGTGCCGGCCAATGCCGGGCTGCTGGCCGTTGATGCGCGCCAGCTCACCGACACCGTGCGCCGCGCCTTGGGCGAGCGCCTGCCGGATTACATGCTCCCGGCACAACTGGTGTTGCTGGCCGCGTTGCCGCTCAACCGCAACGGCAAACTCGACCGCGCCGCACTGCCGGCTCCGCAACTGTGGGAGGTCGAGGCTGGAAGCGCGCCCCAAGGTGCACTGGAAATCGAACTGGCGCAGATCTGGCAGCAGGTGTTGCAGGTCAGTCGCGTCGACCGCGAAAACAGCTTCTTCGAACTGGGCGGGCATTCGTTGCTGGCGACGCAAATCGTCTCGCAGATCCGCCAGCGCCTGGGCCTGTCGGTAAGCCTGCGCAGCCTGTTCGAACACCCGCGCCTCGAGGATTTCGCCGCTCAGGTGCAGACGCTGCAACACCGCTGTGAACGCCCGGCGCTGGTGGCGGACACCTCTGGCGAACGCCAGCCGTTGTCCTTTGCCCAGCAGCGTTTGTGGTTCCTGTGGAACCTGGAGCCGGACAGTTCGATGTACAACATGCCGGGTGCCTTGCGCTTGCGCGGCGAGATGAATCTGGCGGCCTTGCGCCAGACCTTCGAAACCCTGGTGCAGCGTCACGCGGTGTTGCGCACCACCTTTTACGAAGAGGACGGCCAGACCTGGCAGCAGGTGCATCCGCAACTGCCGCTGAGTTTTGTCGACCGCGACCTGCGGCATCTGCCGGCACCGGACGTCGAAGCGCAACAACAGGCCCGCGAGGAAGTCGCCCGGCCATTCGACCTGCGCCACGGCCCGTTGCTGCGGGTGCGGGTGCTGCGGGTCGCGGATGACGAGCATGTGCTGTTGTTGACGGTGCATCACATCGTCGCCGATGACTGGTCGTTCCGCGTCCTGATCAATGAATTCGTCACGCTGTATCCAACCCTCAGCCGTGGTCAGACCCCGCAACTGCCGGCGCACGGCGTGCAGTACGCCGACTTCGCCAAATGGCAGCGCCAGTGGCTGGAGCAGGGCGGCGAGTTGCAACGCCAGCTCGATTACTGGCAGCAGCGCCTCGCTGAGCCGCAAGCCGTGCTGGAGTTGCCCGCCGATGGCGACCGGCGCACGGCGCAAGCAGGTGCCAGTGCGCATTTCACCTTCAGTGCCGAACTCAGCCAGCAGTTGCGCGACTTTGCCCAACAGCGCGATCTGTCGCTGTTCATGCTGCTGCTGGCCGGTTTCACCCTGATCTTGCGCCAGCGCACCGAGGTCAGTCGTGTGCGCATCGGCACCGATATCGCCAACCGAAATCAAGCCGAGCTTGAAGAAATGGTCGGCTTCTTCGTTAACCAATTAGTACTGCAAATCGACGTTGATGCCGGACAGCCGGCGGAGCAATTGCTGGACGCCTGTCGCCGAGCGGTGCTGGAGGCTTCGGACCATCAGGACCTGCCGTTCGAGCGACTGGTGGAGGCCTTGCGCCTGCCGCGCCGGGCCGGACGTTCGCCGCTGTTCGACATCAAGCTGATTTACCAGGAAGGCGTTGGTCGCCTGCCGTCGATGGAAGGTTTGCAGGTCGAAGACTTCCCGTCCGGGCGTCAGGCCGCCGAAATCGGCATGGTCGCTGCGTTCTACAACGATGCGCAGCACATCCACCTGAGTTTCGAGACACCGGCCGGCCAGTACCTGCCGAGCACGCTGGAGTGCTTGTTCGAACAGATTCAGGCGGTGCTCGAAACGCTGATTAGTGCCGAAGAGTTGCAGGTTGGCGAGTTGCTGAACCTGGCCGCCGATGTGCAACGCCGTGCCGATGTGCGCTTGAACGAGCAACGCAAGGCCTTGCTCGGCGGCGCGATGGCGATCAAGCGCCGCTCGGCGATCCGGGGTGTGCCAACCGCGCAATCGACGGCGGACTGATTCAGTCGGCGGTGCTTTTCAGCGCCGTCGTCAACATTTTCTGGAGGGGTTTATGAGCGTTTCAACGACCAGGTCCATTCCCAAATTGGGTCGTGGTGCCCGCAAGAGCCTGTCCACCGATCCGACGCGGCTGGTGAGTTTTGCGCCGATGTTCGAGGGCCACAGCATGCCGCTGGTGTGCCGTCCGGCTGTGTCCGGCGTGAGCCTGGTGGAATGGGCGAGCCAGAATCGCGCACTGATCGAAAGCAAGCTGCTGGAGCACGCGGTAATTCTGTTCCGTGGTTTTCAGGTAGGCGATATCGGCGAGTTCAACCGCTGCGTCGATGCGATTTCCGGCGGTGCCCTGGAGTACCTGTTCCGCGCCTCGCCACGCACCCAGATCAGCGGTCAGTTCAAGATCTACAGCTCCACCGATTACCCGGCGCCGGAGAAAATCTTCCCGCACAACGAACACTCGTATTCGCCGGTGTTCCCGCGTCACCTGTACTTCTACTGCGACACGCCGTCGACCACCGGCGGTGAAACGCCGTTCGGCGATACCCGCCGGATCCTCGCGCGAATCGACCCGGCGGTGCGCGAAGAGTTTGCCCGTAAACGCATCATGTACGTGCGCAATTACGGCGATGGCATGGGGTTGCCATGGCAGACCGTGTTCCAGAGCGAGGACCGCGCAGAGGTCGAAGCCTACTGCGCCAAAATCGGTATCCAGGCCGAGTGGAAGTCCGGTAACCGCCTGCGCACACGGCAGAACGGCCCGGTCATCGTCCGCCATCCGCTGACCGGCGAGCGCATCTGGTTCAACCACGGCACGTTCTTCAATGCGCTGACTTTGCCGGACAGTATCCGCGACAACCTGCTGCGTGAATTCGCTCCGCAAGACCTGCCGCAAAACACTTTCTTCGGCGACGGCTCGCCGATTCCCGACGAGGTGATTCGCCACCTGCAAGGCATCTACCGCGAGGTGATGGTCGAGTTCGCCTGGGAGAAAGGCGACGTGGTCCTGCTCGACAATATCCTCAGCGTGCATGCGCGCAACGAATTCACCGGCTACAGAAAAATCCTCACGGCCATGGCCATCGCGCAGAAAAGCGCCGACCTGGATCAGGAATAAGGACACCCGACATGAACACCAGCGCCCTCGAACCTTCGGTAGACGTATTCCAGACTTCGGCCCAGCAGGCCTTTTATTTGCGTGCCCAGGAGCTGGGCGGCCAACCGCTGTTCGCCGCACTGACGTTGCCGGTCGCCAGGCCGGTGGATGCCCAGGCGCTGCGCAGGGCAGTGGAAACACTCGGTCAGCGCCATGAAACCCTGCGCACGCTGTATCGCCGCTTGCCGGGCATGATGTGGCCGGTGCAGAGCCTGTGCGATGGGTTGCCGCTCACGTTGCCGGGCAACCAGCCTTCGGTGGCCGAGGCCTTGAGCCGCAGCCGCGAAGTCATGGTTGAAGATTCGAATCTCGCACTGGCGGTAGCGCAGGTCGAAGGCGAGGCGGGGCAGCATTTCGTCACCCTGCTGACCCCGGCATGCAGCTTCGATGAAGTTTCGTTACGTGTACTGTCGGCCGAGCTCGCCAGCCTGTTGCATGGCGAAACCCTGGCCGACGACGAGGATGCGCTGCAATACCTGGATTACACCGCGTGGCAGGAAGAACTGCGTGAGCAAGACATTGGCCACCAAGGCGCGGCGTTCTGGCGCAACCTGCAACAGCAATTCGCCGTGGCCCATCGCTTGCCGTTTGAAAAAGCCGTCGAGGTTTCCCTTGCTCGCCGTCAGGCCGTGCTCATCGACAAGCAATGGTTTGCCGGTGTGCAACAGTCCGCCGCCGACCTCGGTGTCGAGGCCGAACAGGTGGTCTTGCTGCTGTGGAGCGCATTTGTCGCCCGCATCGGCCAACAAGAAAAATTGCTGATGGGTTGGCAGGTAGAGGGGCGCAACGAGCAAACCGCAGCGACCCTGGGCCGATTTGCCCGGCGCTTGCCGGTGGCCTTTGATCACCGCGGCAATCAATCCTTGGCGCAGGCATTGACGTCCTTTACCGCCAGCGTCGAACAGTCGCTGTCCTGGCTCGACTGCCTCAACGAATTCGAACTGAGCGCCGAAGGCAGCGCGCCGTTGCGTTATGGCTTCGTCTATCAGGCCGCCATCGAAGCCGGTATCGAGGTGGACGACGGCAACCCCGAAGTCCTGCGCCTGCGTGTTCAGGGCGACCGGTTGCAGCTGTCGTGTCTCGATGGTGCGCTGCCGGAGTCGATGCTGGCCGAATGGCTGGAGCAGTTTGTCGAGTTCAGTCGTCAATTGCTGGCGATGCCCGAACTGACCCTGGCTCAGGCGAGTCTGGTCAATGACGCACAACTGAGCCGATTGATCGATGGCTTCAATCCGGACGCTGCCGGCCAGGCATTGCCGTGCCGTTTCCTGCAGGAATTGTTCAGCGAACAGGCGCGCCTGCATCCGCAACGCACCGCCGTGAGTGTCAGCGGCCAGCGCCTGACCTATGCCGAACTCGATGCGCTCTCCAACCAGGTGGCCAATACCTTGCGCGCCCAAGGTGTGGCGGCGGATGAAATCGTCGCGGTCTACGGCCAGCGCTCGCTGGAAATCGTCATTGCCTTGTTGGGTACGCTCAAGGCCGGTGCCGCGTACTTGCCGCTGGACCCGAACTACCCGATCGAGCGTCTGGCGTTCATGCTCGCCGATACCGGTGCACGCCACGTGCTGGCCTGCCAGCCGCTGCCAGACGCATTGCATCATGAGCGGATCATTTCCCTGATGCCGGGGGCCGACGTCTGGGCCGCCGCGCGAACCGAACCTGCGCCTCAGGGCGACAGCGCCAATCTGGCCTACGTCATCTACACCTCCGGTTCCACCGGCAAACCCAAGGGCGTGATGATCAGCCATGCCAACGCCGTGGCCTCGACCCTGGCGCGCACTGGGTTTTATCGCCAGCCGCTGCGCGCGTTCCTGATGCTCTCGTCGTTCTCCTTCGACAGCTCGGTGGCCGGGGTTTTCTGGGCGCTGGGGCAGGGCGCGACCCTGTGCCTGCCGGACGAAGACAGCTACAAGGATCCGGTGCAACTGGCGGCGTTGATCCAGCGCGAAGAGATTTCCCACTATCTGACCTTGCCGTCCTACCACGCGCAGATTCTCGAACACCTCGACCGCCAGGCGCTGGCCTGTGTGATCGTCGCCGGCGAAGCCTGCAGCAACGCACTGGTGCAGCGACATCGCGAGGCGTTGCCGGGGGTGACGCTGGTCAACGAATACGGCCCGACCGAAGGCACGGTGTGGTGCTCGGCCTGGGAGTTGCCGCTCGGTCAGGACGCCGACAGCATTCCGATCGGCCAGCCGATTGCCGGCATGCGCATTCACGTGCTCGGTCCGGACCTGCAACCGCTGGCCGTGGGCGTCGAGGGTGAACTCTACGTCGGCGGTGCCGGCATTGCCCGGGGTTACTTACAGCGTGCCACGCTGACGGCCGAACGTTTTGTCCCCGACCTGTTCGCGGCGTCGGCGGGCCAACGTCTGTACCGCACCGGTGACCTGGCGCGCTATCGCGCCGATGGCGTGCTGGAGTATCTGGGCCGGGTCGACCATCAGGTGAAAATCCGTGGCTTCCGCATCGAACTGGGCGAAATCGAAGCCGCCATGCGCAGCGCGCCGGGCATAGAAGACGCCGCCGTGATTGCCCGGGAAACCCCGACCGGCCCACAACTGCTGGGCTTCGTGGTGTCCCCGGCCGACACCGCCGATGTTCGCCTCAATGAGTTGCGAAGCCATCTGGCCGAGGCGCTGCCCGAGCACATGCAGCCGGCGCGCTTGCAGGTGCTGGAGCGCTTCCCGCTGATGCCCAACGGCAAACTCAATCGCCAGGCCTTGCTCGATCTCGACGTGCGCCGCAGTGCCTTCGTTGCTCCGCGCAACGACCTGGAAAAAGCCCTGGCGGCGATCTGGGCCGAAGCGCTGCACGTGGAGCGCGTTGGCGTACACGACAGTTTCTTCGAACTCGGCGGGCACTCGCTGTTGGCCACGCGCATTCGTGCGCGGATTCAGGAGGAACTGAACCTGGCGATCCCGCTCAAGCTGTTTTTCGACGGCGACACCCTGGAACGCCTGGCGACGCAAATCGAGCAGTTCCGCCAGCAAAGTGAACACCAGGAAAACGATGTAGACGCCCTCGAAGCGTTGTTCGACGAAGTGGATGAGGAACACGCGCGATGAGTGCTGCACTGGACAGAATGATGACCCTGGCCCAGCGATTCTGCGACTTGAGCGCAGACGCCCGGCGAGCACTGCAACAAAAGATGCACGCCCAGGGGCTGACCCTGGAACTGCTGCCGATTCCACCACGGGACCGCGCCGTCGACACGCTGCCGGCGTCCTACGCGCAGCAGCGCTTGTGGTTTCTCTGGCAGATGCAGCCCCAGGCGACGGCCTACAACCTGACCGGCGCTTTTCGACTGAGCGGTGAGCTGAACCGCGACGCGCTGGCGCAGACCTTGGCTGCACTGGTGCAACGGCATGAAGTACTGCGCACCACGTTCGTCTTCGACGAACAGCAAGTGCTGCAAAAGATTCACCCGCAGATGGACACCCCGCTAGTCGAGGTCACTGCCGCCGACGACATCGCACTGCAACTCCAGATCGCCTTCAACGCCGAGCAGCCGTTCGACCTGCAGCACGGCCCGTTGATGCGTTGCCGGTTGATCCGCCTCGATGCCCGGCAACATGTGCTGGTGCTGACCTTCCACCACATCGTCACCGATGGCGGCTCGCTGCCGATCCTGTTGCAGGAGTTCACCCGACTCTATGCACAATTGCGTGCCGGGCAGGCCCCGCAGCTACCGGAGCCGGGCATTCAATACGCCGACTTCGCCCGCTGGCAGCGTCTGTGGCTGGAGGCCGGCGAGGCCGAGCGCCAGCTCGATTACTGGCGCGGGCAGTTGGGCAACGAGCACCCGCCACTGAACCTGCCGACCGACCGTCGTCGTCCGGCGATCCCGAGCCAGCAGGGCGCCAGTGTCGAGCTGAAAGTCTGCGCTGCGTTGACTGCTCAACTGCGCGAACTGGCCCGCCGCGAAGGCTGTACGCTGTTCATGCTGCTGATGGCGGCATTGCAGACATTGTTGCATCGTTACAGCGGCGAACAGGACATCCGTGTCGGCGTGCCGATTGCCAACCGCACCCGCCAGGACGTGGAAAACCTGCTGGGCTTTTTCGTCAACACCCAGGTGCTGCGCAGCCAGCCCCGGGCGGACCAGCCGTTTGTGCAATTGCTGGCCGAGGTCAAGACCGCGGCGCTCGGCGCGCAGGCCCATCAGGACCTGCCGTTCGAGCAACTGGTCGATGGCCTGGGCGTGGAACGCAGCCTTAGCCATACGCCGTTGTTCCAGGTGATGTTCAACCACCAGCGTGACGTTGGCGACCCGCAACGCTGGGACTTGCCGGGGCTGAGCGTCGAGCCGCTGATCTGGGATGAAAAGACCACCAAGTTCGACCTGATGCTCGATACCGTCGAAGACGACGAGGGTATCCACGCGTCGTTCGTCTACACCACCGAACTGTTCGACGCCGCGACCATCGAGCGTCTTGGCCGACACTGGCTGAACCTGTTGCAGGCGATCTGCACAGACAGCCGCGTGGCTTTGGCGGACCTGAGCATGCTCGACCCTGTCGAGCAGCAGGCCACGTTGCTGGACTGGAACCGCAGTGCGCTATTGAACGGCGACCAAGTGAACGCGTTGTGTGCCCATCAGTTGATCGAAGCCCAGGCCATTGCGCACCCGAATAACATCGCTGTGACCTGCGACGGCATCACCCTCACTTACGCCGAACTGAACAGCCGCGCCAACCGCATCGCCCATCGCTTGCGCGAGCGTGGTGTCGGCCCGGACGTGTTGGTGGGCATCGCTCTGGAGCGCTCGCTGGAGATGATCGTCAGCCTGGTGGCGGTCCTCAAGGCCGGTGGCGCCTATGTGCCGCTGGACCCGGATTACCCGCAGGATCGCCTGGCCTACATGCTCGTCGACAGCGGCACGCGCCTGCTGCTGACCGCTTCGACTCTGATGCCGCGCCTGCCGTTGAACGAAGGCATTGAAGTGATCTGCCTCGATCACGCTAGCGACTGGCTGTCCGAGGCCAGTGCCGACAACCTGCCGAACCTGACCGTTCCAGCGAACCTGGCCTACGTCATCTACACCTCCGGCTCCACCGGCAAACCCAAAGGCACGCTGCTGCCCCACAGCAACCTGACGCGCCTGTTCAGCGCCACCGGGCACTGGTTCGGTTTCAACGCGGACGATGTCTGGAGCCTGTTCCACTCCTATGCCTTCGACTTTTCCGTGTGGGAAATCTTTGGCGCGTTGTTCTACGGCGGCAAGCTGGTGGTAGTGCCACACGCGGTCAGCCGCTCCCCGGAAGACTTCGCCCGTTTGCTCAGCGATGAGGGCGTCACGGTACTCAACCAGACCCCTTCGGCCTTCCGCCAGTTGATGCCGTTCGCCTGCGCCAACGCGCAAGACATGGCCCTGCGTTATGTGGTGTTCGGTGGCGAGGCACTGGACGTGGCCAGCCTGCGGCCGTGGTACGACGCTTTCGACGACCGGCAGCCATTGCTGATCAACATGTACGGCATCACCGAAACCACCGTGCACGTGACCTACCGTGCGCTGTCCCGTGCCGACCTCGATGGCAACAACAGCTCGCCCCTGGGCGAGCCGATCAGCGATTTGCGCTGGTACGTGCTCGATCCGCGGCTGAACCCGGTGGCCAAGGGCTGCGTCGGTGAGCTGTACGTCGGCGGTGCCGGCCTGGCCCGTGGGTATCACCAGCGTGCCGATCTGACCGCCACGCGCTTTGTGCCGGACCTGTTCGCCGCCGAGTCGGGGGCGCGCCTGTATCGCACCGGCGATCTGGCGCGGTACTGCGCCGATGGCAGCATCGAATACGCCGGGCGTATCGACCATCAGGTGAAGATCCGTGGTTTTCGCATCGAACTGGGGGAAATCCAGGATCGCCTGCAAAGCCACCCGGCCATCGAGCAAGCATTGGTGCTGGCGCCTGAGGTCAACGGCAGCCAGCAATTGGTCGCGTGGTTCACCGCTACCAGCGACGACAAGGATTTGCGTCAGTCCCTGCGCGAACATTTGCAGGGCGGTTTGCCGGACTACATGGTGCCGGCGCATCTGATCAAACTTGATCATTGGCCGTTGACCAGCAACGGCAAGCTTGATCGCAACGCACTGCCCAAGCCCGACGCCGCGCTGGCGCAACAGGTTTACACGGCGCCGATGGATGAGCTGCAAAGCGAGTTGGCGGCGATCTGGCAAGACGTGCTCAAGCTCGAGCGTGTAGGCATCGATGACAACTTCTTCGAGCTGGGCGGCGACTCGATCATCTCGATCCAGGTGGTCAGCCGTGCGCGTCAGGCCGGGATTCGCATCACCCCGCGCGACCTGTTCCAGCACCAGACCGTGCAGAGCCTGGCGAAAGTCGCTGTGCGCAGCGCCGGGCTGGTCATCGATCAGGGGCCGGTGCGCGGTGAAGTGTTGCTGACGCCGATCCAGCACTGGTTCTTCGAACAAAACATCGAGGCCCGTCATCATTGGAACCAGTCGGTATTGCTGGAGCTGCGCGAGCCACTGGACAGCGGCTGCCTGCAACAGGCGCTGGCGGCGTTGCTGGAACATCACGACGCATTGCGCCTGCGTTTGCGTCAGGTCGATGGTGTCTGGCAACAGGCGCAAGCCGAACAATGGAGTAGCGCCGATGTACTGTGGCAGCGCCAAGCCGCCGATGCCGATGAACTGCTTGAACTGTGCAATGCCGCACAGGCGAGCCTGAATTTTCAGGACGGCCCGTTGCTGCGTGCCTTGCTGGTGGACATGGGCACGGCAGGCCAGCGCCTGTTGCTGGTGGTGCATCACCTGGCGGTGGACGGTGTTTCCTGGCGTTTGCTGCTCGAAGACTTGCAAGCCGCCTACGCTCAGGTACGTCGGGCCGAGCCGCTGCGCCTGCCGGCCAAGACCAGCGCCTATCAGGCCTGGGCCGCACGTTTGCAACGACATGCGCAAAGCCCGGAGCTGGCGCAGCAAGCCGCTTACTGGCAAGCCCAATACCACGACGTCACGCTGCAACTGCCGGCGGACAACCCACAAGGCAGCCTGGCCAGCCAGCACGCCATCAGCGTGGAAACCGTGCTCGACAGCACCTTGACCCGCCAACTGCTGCAAGACGCCCCGGCGGCTTACCGCACCCAGGTCAACGACCTGTTGCTGACCGCACTGGCGCGGGTGCTGGGCAACTGGACCGGCCAGCCGTCGACTCTGGTGAAGCTGGAGGGTCACGGTCGTGAAGACCTGTTCGACGACATCGACCTGACCCGAACCCTCGGCTGGTTCACCTCGATTTTCCCGGTGAAACTCACCCCGGCCAGCGATCTGACCGGCAGCATCAAAGCGGTCAAGGAACAGTTGCGCGCCGTGCCGGACAAAGGCATCGGCTTTGGCATCCTGCGGTATCTGGCCGACGTTGGCCTCAAGGACTTGCCATCACCGCAAGTCACCTTCAACTACATGGGCCAGTTCGACGCCAGTTTCGACGAGCAGGCGCCGTGGCGCCCGGCCCGGGAAAGCGGCGGCGCCGAGCAAGGTGCATCGGTCGCGCTGGAACGTGGCCTGAGCATCAACGGCCAGGTCTACGCCGGGCAATTGCGCCTGAGCTGGTCCTTCAGTGGCGAAGTGTTCAAAGCGCAAACCGTGCAGCGCCTGGCCGATGCCTACGCCAGCGAACTGCAACGGCTGATCGAACATTGCCTCAGCGGTGCCGGCGGCCTGACCCCAAGCGATGTGCCGCTGGTGCGCGTCGATCAGGCGCAGCTGGATGCCTTGCCATTGGCGACCAGCCAGATCGAAGACATCCTGCCGTTGTCGCCGATGCAGCAAGGCATGTTGTTCCACAGTCTGTTTGCCCCGGATGCCGGTGCCTACGTCCCGCAGATGCGCGTGGATGTGCAGGGCCTGGATGTCGAGGCGTTCCGCAACGCCTGGCAGCAAACGCTTGAGCGCCATGAAATCCTGCGCGCGGCATTTTTCAGCGAAAGCAACGGCTCGCGGCCGCTGCAGGTGATTCTGGCCGACACCACGCTGCCGCTGACCGTGCTCGACTGGCGCAATCAAACGGGCTTGTCCCACGCTCTGGATCAATTGGCAGATGAAAATCGCCTGCGCGGTTTCGACCTGACGGCGGCGCCATTGCTGCGCCTGACTCTGGTACAGACCGCCAGTGACAGCCATCACCTGATCTTCACCAACCACCACATCCTGCTGGACGGCTGGAGTACCTCGCAGTTGTTCGGCGAAGTGCTGCAGCGGTATTCCGGAAACATGCCCGCGCCAGGCGTTGGCCGTTATCGCGACTACATGGGCTGGCTGGGTACTCGCGACGGTGCCGCGTGCGAAGCGTTCTGGCTGGAGCAATTGCGGGCGTTCACCGAACCGACACGTTTGGCCGGTGCCTTGCCGGGGCCGGTTGCGGGGCTGGGTGGCGGTCATCGCACTCGGCACCTGAACCTGGACCGCGCAGCCACCGAACGCCTGAGCGGCTTTGCCCGTCAGGCCCGCGTCACGCCCAACACCCTGCTGCAAGCCGCATGGCTGTTGCTGTTGCAGCGCTACACCGGGCAACAGACGGTGGCGTTCGGCGCCACGGTGTCGGGTCGCCCGAGCGAGTTGCAAGGGATCGAGCAGCAGATAGGTTTGTTCATCAACACCTTGCCGGTGATCGCCACGCCGCACCCCGAGCGCACGGTCAGCCAATGGATCGATGAAGTCCAGGTGCTCAACCTCAAGTTGCGCGAAGTCGAGTACACGCCGCTGGCTGACGTGCAGCGCTGGGCCGGTCATGCCGGCGAGGCGCTGTTCGACACGCTGCTGGTGTTCGAAAACTACCCGGTGGCGCAAGCGTTGGAGGAGGGCAACAGCAGCGCGCTGAAGTTCTCCGGCATCCGTCACCATGACCAGACCAGTTTCCCGCTGGCGATTGCCGCCGAGATGGGCGAATGCCTGGAGCTGCGTTTCAACTATGACACGGCGCTGTTCAGCGCCACGGCCATCGAAGGTTTGAGCACACGTCTGCTGGCGTTACTCGACGCTATGGTCAGTGCGCCGCAACAGCCTTTGGGGCGCTTGAGCCTGCTCGATGCCGCGCAAACGATGCAGCAGGTCGAAGGCTTCAACCGCACCGCACAAGTCTGGCCAGAGGTGCGCCCGGTCTATCAGTGCTTCGAAGCTCAGGTACTGCAAACCCCGGAGGCTCCGGCCCTGGTGTTTGCCGGCCGGACCCTGAGTTATCGCGAGCTCAACCAACAGGCCAACCGCCTGGCGCACCTGCTGCGCAGCCAGGGTGTGGGCGCCGAAGTGTTGGTGGGCATTGCTGCCGAGCGCTCGCTGGAACTGGTGATCGGTCTGCTGGCGATCATGAAGGCCGGTGGCGCCTACGTGCCGCTGGATCCGGACTACCCGCGCGAACGCCTGGAACACATGTTCGACGACAGCGGCGTACACCTGCTGCTGACCCAGCGGCATCTGCTTCAGCAATTGCCGATCCCGGCCGCCACCACGGCGATCTGCCTGGACGACATGGCGCTGCTGCTCGAAGGCCAGAGCGAAGAAAACCTGCCCTGCGTGGTCGAGCTGCAATCGCTGGCCTACATGATCTACACCTCCGGTTCCACCGGCAAACCCAAGGGTGCGGCCAACCGTCACGATGCCTTGTACAACCGTCTGGCGTGGATGCAGGGCGCGTACCCGCTGGATGGTCGCGACACTGTCTTGCAGAAAACCCCGTTCAGTTTCGACGTGTCGGTGTGGGAGTTCTTCTGGCCGCTGATGACCGGCGCACGGTTGGCCGTGGCCGAGCCGGGTGCCCATCGCGATCCGGCGCAACTGGTCAGTCTGATCGAGCAGTACCGGGTCAGTACCCTGCATTTCGTGCCGTCGATGTTGCAGGCGTTTGTCCAGGGCGAAGGCTTCGAGCGTTGCGCCAGCCTGCGGCAGATCATGTGCAGCGGCGAAGCGTTATCGGCGGATTTGCAGCACAGCCTGTTCCGCGTCTTGCCGAACGTTGGCCTGTACAACCTGTACGGTCCGACCGAAGCGGCGATCGACGTGACCCACTGGACCTGTGTCGATGACGGCGGGTTCAGCGTGCCGATCGGTTATCCGATTGCCAACCTGGTGACCTGCATTCTCGACGACAGCCTGCAACCGCAGGTTCAAGGTTGTGTGGGCGAGCTGTATCTGGGCGGCATCGGCCTGGCCCGTGGTTATCACAACCGTCCGGACCTGACCGCCGAGCGTTTCGTCGCCAGCCCGTTCGGTGAGCAGGGTGAGCGTCTGTACCGTACCGGCGACCTCGCACGCTACCGTGAGGACGGCGTGATCGAATACGTCGGCCGCATCGACCATCAAGTGAAGATCCGCGGCTTGCGCATCGAGCTGGGGGAAATCGAAGCCTGCCTGCTGGAACATCCACAGGTGCGCGAAGCCGTGGTGATTGCCCAGGACGTTGGTAAGTCCAGGCAATTGGTGGCTTACGTTATCGGTGATGCCGACGTTGAGTCACTCAAGCAACATCTGCGCAACGCGTTGCCCGAACATATGCAGCCAAGCCACATGCTGCTGCTCGATCAGTTGCCGGTGACGCCCAACGGCAAACTCGACCGCCGCGCATTGCCGCAGCCGGACCAGCAAGTGCGCGAATACATCGCGCCGCGCAATCCCGTGGAGTCAACGTTGCAAGCGGTGTGGCAGGCGTTGTTCGAAGTGCCGCAGGTGGGCATGCACGACAACTTCTTCGAACTGGGCGGCGATTCCATCGTCTCGATCCAGGCCGTCAGCCGCGCACGCAAGGCCGGTTTGAGCATTTCGCCCAAGGATGTGTTCAGTCACCCGACTATTGCCGAACTGGCGACGGTCGCCCAACCGTTCGCGGCGGATCAAGCCGTGCCGGCGGTGGTTGCACCGGCAGCGAAAATCGAACTGAGTGCAGCGCAGTACCAGGCGCTGGAGTTGACGGCGGACGAAGTCGGGGACGTTTATCCGCTGTCGCCGATGCAGCAAGGCATGCTCTTCCACTCGGTGCAGGACGGCGACTCGGGGCTGTACGTCAACCAGATCGAAGTGGGTGTGCGCGGTGTTGACGGTGCGCGTTTTCGTGCGGCCTGGGCCGATGCCGCTCGGCGTCACGGGATTCTGCGCACCGCATTCCTCTGGGAAGGCGACAGGGAGCCGCTGCAAGTGGTGCGGCGCGATGCGCCTGCGCTGCTGACCGAACTGGACTGGCGCGGGCTGGATGATCAGCCTGAGCGCGTACGCCAACTGGCGATGGAGGAGCGCGAACGCGGCTTCTCGCTGAACCGCGCTCCCTTGTTGCGTCTGCTGCTGGTGCGTCTGGAAGACGACCGCTATCGCCTGATCTGGACCTACCACCACATCCTCATGGACGGCTGGAGCGTGTCGCGCCTGATCGGTGAAGTGTTGCGTCATTACAGCGGCGACCCGCAGGAGCCGGTGGCCGCCTATCGCGACTATATCGACTGGCTCGGCCAGCAAGTCGCCGAGGCCAGCGAGGCGTTCTGGAAGGGCAAGCTACACAATCTGGAAGGCGCCACGCATTTGGCCCGTGCGTTGCCGGTCAAGGCGCCGCAAACCGGCTATCACGCGATCTACACGCACCTCGATGCGAGTCAGACTGCTCGATTGCAGGCCTTTGCCCAGCAACAGCAGGTGACGCTCAACACCCTGGTGCAAGCCGCGTGGTTGCTGCTCTTGCAGCGCTACACCGGCCAACGCACGGTGACGTTCGGCGCCACCGTGTCCGGGCGTCCGGAAACCCTCAACGGCTCGGAGAACATGCTCGGGCTGTTCATCAACACCTTGCCGGTGGTCAACACGGTACCCACCGACGTGAGCGTCGGTGACTGGCTGCGTGAAATCCAGGCCTGCAACCTCGAGATCCGCGACTTCCAGCAAACCCCGCTCAGTGATATCCAGCGCTGGGCCGGGCAGGGCGGACAGTCGTTGTTCGACAGCATCATCGTGTTCGAAAACCAGCCGGTGGATCGCACCCTGCGCGAATGGAACGGCGACCCGCTGCGCTTCGAAGACGTGTCCGACTTCGGCCTGACCAGCTTCGCCATGGACCTGATGGTCAGCCTCGACGAGGGGCTGCGCATCGAATACATGCACCAGCGCGACCAGTTCGATCTGGCGACCGTCGAAACCCTGCGCAGCCACATGGAAAGCCTGATGCAGCGCCTGTGTGAAGACGCCGGGCGTGCCGTCGGCGAACTGGGCCTGCTGACCCTGGACGAAGGCCGGGCGCTGGACGGCGAACCGCAAGTGGTGGCGGACGGTGACGAGACACCGGTGCACGAGCTGATCCGTCAGCGTGCGCGCCTGCAACCGGATCACACGGCGCTGGTCCTCAGCCATGCCGACCGCGACGCCGAGCACCTGAGCTACGCCGAGCTGGACCGGCGCTCCGATGCGTTGGCGGTGCATCTGCTGGAACTAGGCGTGCAGGCCGAGGACGTGATCGGCGTGTTCATGGAGCGTTCGCTGGAGCTGGTGGTGTCGTTGCTGGCGGTGATGAAGTGTGGCGCCGCGTATGTGCCGCTCGATCCGCAATACCCGCAGGAACGCCTGCGCTACATGATGGCCGACAGCGACATGCGCTTGCTGTTGACCCAAGAGCGGCTGTGCGAGAGCGCACAACTCAATCCGGGCACGGCGATGGTCGCGGTGGACCGATTGAATCTCGACGTCGAGGTGCCGGCACCGCAACGCGCCGTGCATGCCGAGCAACTGGCCTACCTGATCTACACCTCGGGTTCGACCGGCAAACCGAAGAGCGTCGCGGTCGCTCACGGACCATTGAGCATGCACGTACAGGCCATCGCCGAGCTGTACGAGATGGACCCGGGCAATCGCGAACTGCATTTCATGTCATTCGCCTTCGATGGCGCCCATGAACGCTGGATCACCGCGCTGATCAGCGGCTCGACCCTGGTCATTCGTGACAACACCTTGTGGACCGCCGAACAGACCCTGGCCGTGCTGCACCGCCAGCGCATCAGCGTCGCCTGCTTCCCGCCGGCGTACCTGCTGCAACTGGCCGAGCACGCCGAACTGCAGGGTGGGGATCCGCCGCCGGTGCGCATCTATTGCTTCGGTGGCGATGCGGTGCCGGATGCCACGTTCGAGCGGGTCAAGCACACGCTCAAGCCGCAATACCTGGTCAACGGCTACGGCCCGACGGAAACCGTGGTCACGCCGCTGCTGTGGAAAATCGCCGCCGACGGCCATTGCCAGGCGATGTACGCGCCGATTGGCCAACGCGTCGGCAGTCGCAGCCTGCACGTGCTGGACATGGACCTCAATCCGCTGCCGGTGGGCATGGTCGGTGAGCTGTACATCGGCGGACGGGGTGTCGCGCGCGGCTACCATCGTCATCCGTGGCAGAGCGCCGAGCGCTTCGTCGCCGATCCGTTCAGCCCTGAAGGCGGGCGCCTGTACCGCACCGGTGACCTGGTGCGCCGTCGCGAGGATGGCGTGTTCGACTACGTCGGGCGCATCGACCATCAGGTCAAGGTGCGCGGCTTCCGCATCGAACTGGGCGAAATCGAAGCCCGCTTGCGCGAGCAGGCCGGGGTCAACGATGCGCTGGTGGTCGTGCGGGACAACGGCCAGGGGCCGCAACTGGTGGGCTATGTGGTGGCGGCGCAAGACGATGGCCTCGGCCCGCGTTGCCAGGCGGCATTGCGCGAAAGCCTGCCCGACTACATGGTGCCGACGCAGGTCGTGGTGCTGCCACGCTTCCCGCTGACGCCCAACGGCAAGCTCGACCGCAAGGCCCTGCCGGATCCGGCCTTCACCGGCCGCGACTACGTGGCCCCGCGCACGCCGCTGGAATGGGCGCTGGCGGACATCTGGCAACAGGTGCTGGGCATCGAGAAGGTCGGTATCACCGACAACTTCTTCGAGTTGGGCGGTGATTCGCTGCGCACCCTCAAGGTGATCTCGAAAGTGCGCGCCCTGAATCAGCCGGACTTCCAGCTGAAACTGCGCGACATGATGGCCAAGCCGACGATTGCCGGGTTGTCCGGTGTCGATGAGCAACCCGTGCGCCAGAGTCCACAACCGCTGTTGCTGCTCAATCAGGCGGTGGACGATCAACCGCCGCTGTTCTGCCTGCACGCCGGTTTCGGCACGGTGTTCGACTACGAGCCATTGGCCCGGCGTCTGGAAGGTCAGCGTACGTTGTACGGCGTGCAATGCCGGATGTTGCTCGACCGGCAGTGGCATGACTCGTCGCTTTCGCAGATGGCCCGTGATTACGTCGAGGCTATTCGCGGCAAACAGCCTCAAGGGCCGTACCACCTGTTGGGCTGGTCGCTGGGCGGGGCGTTGGCGTTGATGGTGAGTCACCTGTTCGAACAACAGGGTCAGCGTGTGGCGTTCATCGGTCTGGTGGACAGTTTTGTACCGACCCAGGCCAATGCCGTCGCCAGTGCGCATGAGTGGCGTGTGGATCTGGTCGAGTTCCTCGGTGCAACCTTGGGCATGGATGGCGAGGTGATCGCCCGGGCGTTAAGTACCGAGTCGGCGGGGGACCACGATGCCGTGGCGCGAATCATTCGTGCGGTGATCGATGGTGAAAGCGATCAGGTCAGCGGTTACGCGCTGCTCGGTGCCGACGAGTTAGCCCAGACGTTCATGGTCAGCACACGCTTGAAGGCGCTGTCCCGGCAGGTCGAAACCCTGCCGATTCCGCAAGCCGGGCTGCATTGCTGGTGGGCCGATGGCAACCCGACGGCCGAACGCGCGACCCTCGAACGACAGCAACCACGGTTGCGCAAGGTGCAAACAGTGACGTCCGGCCACTTCGATATCCTGCAACAGGATGAGTGTCTGGATGCGGTGGTGGCGCTGCTTGGCCGGGAGGTGGTGCCGCAGCTCTAGGGCTTGCCCGCGACAAAAACAGGCTCGCTCTAATGAACGGTCCTCACGGTTCGTTTATTGGGCGAGCCTGTTTATTTTTGGAGACTACCGCCCATGGCACTGCACCCGGACATCGAAGGATTTCTAGAGCTGGCCGAGTTCGGCCGCCTCAGCGGCAAAAGCCAACCCATGCACGAGCTGACTCCTGGCGAAGCGCGGCAGCAATTCGAACAGACTTCGCAGTTGCTCGATGAGGCACCGACGGGTGCATTGACGGTAACGGCGGTCAGCATTCCTGCGCGAGACGGGCATTGGCTCAACGCGCGGCTGTACGCCAAACCGCAACCGGGCAGCGAACCGCGTCCGGTGTTGTTGTACTTCCATGGCGGCGGTTACGTGGTGGGCAGCCTCGATTCCCACGACACCCTGTGCCGGCGCCTGGCACTGGCGGGGGAGTTTGCCGTGTTGTCGGCGGATTATCGCCTGGCACCCGAGCACCGGTTTCCGACTGCTTACAACGACGCCGAAGACATCACGCGCTGGCTCGCGATTACCGGTGCCAAAGCGTTGGGGCTGGATGCGAGGCGAATAGCGCTGGCGGGGGACAGTGTCGGCGGCAGCCTGGTGGCATCACTGTGTATCGCCATTGCCCGGGACCCGTTGGGATGGCCGCTGGTGCCGCGTCTGCAAGTGCTGCTGTACCCGGTGATCGACGCCATAACAAAGCGCCCGTCCCTTGAGCGATTCGCCGAAGGTTATCTGCTGGAAGCCACCACGCTGGAGTGGTTCTACCAGCAATACCAACGCAGCGAGACGGACCGTGCCGACTGGCGTTTTTCGCCGCTGTACGCCGAGCGTTTGCAACGTCTGACGCCCACCGTTCTGTGGTTGGCCGAGTACGACCCGTTGCTGGACGAGGGCCTGGCCTGGGCCGAGAAACTGCGTACGGCGGGGCAGCCGTTGGTGCTGGACGTGAAAGCCGGCATGACCCACGACTTTGCACGCATGGGCGAGATGGTCCAGGAAGTACCGGGGATGTTGGCGCAACTGGCGGCGCAGATCAGCGAGAGTTTGGCCTGACATATTAGTGATCAGCGACGTCGTACCCCTGTGGGAGCGGGCTTGCTCGCGAAAGCGATATTTCAGCCAACACATAAGTTGCCTGACACACCGCCTTCGCGAGCAAGCCCGCTCCCACAGGTCTATCGGTGATCTGGGAAATGTGGTCAGGGCGGATCAAGCTGATCCAGCGCCCGATTCACCGCCAGTTCCCCGAGCATGATCACCTGCGCAATCCCCAACAGCGCATTGCGGCTGGTCCCCTGCAAATGATCCACCAGATCGTTAGCCATGACATTGGCCGACGCCAGTGACTCACAGGCGTGCACCAGCAGGGTTTCGGTACTGAGTTCGGGGTTGACGATGAACATCGTGCTGGGTGCGCGCGGGGTGGCCATGATGTTGGGGCCTGGATCGATGGCGCACTCGGCGGTTTCGTGGAATTGTTTTGAGTCGGGGCTTTCATGTGGGGAGGCCGGGTCGGTGTCCGGCGGATTGGGTGTAGGTTTGAACATGGATGGTAAACCTCTCAGTTGAGCCGCATCCTGTCTCGCTACTAAACGGAAGGGTGGCGGCTGTACGCAAGTTAGTAGACCGGACAACCATCCAAATCCGGCGCACCCGAAGGCGCCATGCGCACAGCCACCATCAAATGCAGGCAGACACCTGACTGAAGGACGCTTATGCACCGATTCTGGATGATGAGACGGGCTACTAAACCCGATCACTGGAAATCAGTGACCCGAACCAAGTTACCGACGCCCCCCAAGGCGCACAAGCCGGCGGATTCTGGCGTACCTGTAGGCAACGGCGCAAGGCGTTGTGGCTTTCACGAAGTAACCTGTAGGCCGCTTAAACAAAGTCTGTCGGGCGGTGTTTAATCAACGGCCAGGGTGCCGCTGTGCGAACCGGGCAATCCGGTCCGCTTCACGCCCTGAGAAGATTAGGCAACCGCGATCAGGATTATCGCGGCCCACGTTCAGGTTGTTCTGCCAGGACTGCACATACCTGAAGGTTCAGGTCGACAAACTCGTCCCAGCTGTAGCGGTTCGCGTAGTTCATTTCGTACTGCCGATCAACCCGACAGATGTCCGGTCGGTCGGCATAGACCGTACATTGCTTGCTACTATCGCTGTAGTGTTTGCAGGTGCCGTCGCCCCGATCCAGGAATCGGGTTTCTTCAGCCAGGTGGACGTTCTGGCAACACTTGCCGCATTGGGTACACGGAAATACCCGCATCGTCAGACTAACGACGCCAGCCAGCTTCGGGTGCTGGCCGAGTTGCCCATCTCGAAGGGCAGCTCGATGTCGCGCTTGGCCACTTCCTCCCTCAGCACGATGCTGCGCTGCATTTCATCATTGCAGTGCATCAGCTCACGGGAGAACTCTTCCATCTCGTGTACATCAAGGTTGAATTCGAGATGGCTCAGTTCAGTCAGGTATCGATCCAGCTCGGCATTGATGTCCTGAAACTTGCGGGTCATGGCGGCATGCGGCATGAGGGATTCAATAAACGCCCAGACCTTTTGCGCCACGCTGCTGTGCAGCATGAAATAGCTCAGCCCCAGGGTGACGACGCCGGTGACCAGGGCACTGGCGAACGCGGCCAGCTCGCTGCCAAACGGAAAGCTGCACAGAGGTAGCAACTGGGTGTACGCCACAGAACCTACCACCGTCGCGGCCCCGACAGACATCAACGAGACGACAGCCTTGCAGAGATCGACAAAGCCCAGTTTCTCGGGGTTGAAGATCATCAGTTTGATGGCCTTGACCAGTTGCCCCCAGACCTCGCGAATGATCTTGATCGCCATTTTCTGGGTTGTGGCAAAGATGTTGAACAGCGTGGTCGTGGCGCTGGCGAGGATGCCGGCAAAGACGCCATCCTTGAATGCAATGAGGAAGTCGTTGAAGCGTGCCTGTACGCGCTTCCAGATGCCTTTGAGCGTCTTGTTGATGCTGTCGATGAACTTTTCCAGGTCGAAACTGTGCTTGAGCTTTTCAAAGAGTGCAGGCAACTGCTCACGCAATTCGAACCAGACTTCAGCCAGTACCAGCCCAAGCATTTGCCGGGTGCCCATGCGCAGGCCCGCCGTGGCCGATGCCGTCGCGGCCTGCGTTAGGAACTTGCTGCTGGTGTAATAGGCGCGATTGATCTGTTCGTCGTATGGCGCCCTGGCTGTCGCATCTCTTTTGCGCATTTCATCGGGGTCGATGGCCTTCAGCTCATTGAGCTTCGCTTCGGTCTTGCGGATCTTGTCCTCCAGTTCACGCGCGACGTGTTGCTCCTGGGGGGTATTACGTGGCGCACCGGCAAGACGCTGGCGATCCCTGGCCAGGTTTGATTCATGCGTAGTGATGAGGTTGGGCAGCTTGTTCAGGTAGTCGTCGATCGACGTCCGGTTCTTGGATTTGTTGATGCTTTCATGGGTGGATTGCAGATTGCTGTCCTGGTTGGCCAGGGTTACACCGTCCAGTCCGGCCATGACCCGCCCTTCGTCGTCATGGATTTCCCTTGCGCTGATGACGTGGTCGAGATTGCGCTCTTCTCCCGCCTTCATGGTGGTGTTGCGATAAGGGTCGTGCAGCGTGCCCGCTTGATGGGACTGCTTGTCCTTGCGACCGGTCGCTATGTAGTTTTCGTGCTGGTGGTACGGGTCCGAATTGTATTCGCCGCGTTGCTCGTAGCGTTGCTTTTCCTCTTCCGAGGCCCAGACTTTGTTGCGGGCATTATGGATGGTGTCCACCTCGCCACCGAGCTTGTCCTTGAACAGGAGAAAGTCCAGTCCGAAACTGGTGGCAAGGCTGTTGACGACGGTTTTCTCGAGCTCTTGGGCCCAAGGAAAGTTCTGCGCTGCGGCGTGCATGATGGAGTCCCTGAAAACAAACGAAGTGAAGAAAGGGGGGAGAGGTCCCCCCTTGACCGGATCAAGCCGCGAATTTTCCAGCCTCGGAGCTTGCCTTGATCAGGGCACTGTCCAGTCCGGTGTCGTTCAAGACCATGGAGCCGTCTGCATCCGTTTCCATGACCGGCATGCCGTCTTTGTTTTCAACAACCTTGCCACCCACTTTTTTGATCTTGAAGATTGGCGTGGTGATCACGTCAACCAGAATGGCTGCCAATGCATAACCATTTTCGATGCTGCGCATGATCGAGTCGTTGAACCGGGCCATCACCGGGCCCACGTCAGCGTTGCGGCTTCTGGCATCCTGCAGGCAGTTTTCGATTTCTTTCAGGGTGTCGAAATACTGGTTGAACTGGCCGAAAATGGACGTCAGCGTGCGCCGGATCTTGCGCACATACTCCCCTGTATCGCCTAGCTGCTCGATGGCCCTGCCCAGTTTTTCAACAGCCTTGGCGACTTCCTGTTCGGCCTTGCGTGCGTTTTTCACGGCCTCTTCGCCGTGACTGTTGTATGCCCACCCGGCAATGGCCAGAACGGGTGCTGCCACCGCGGCACCGAGAATAGCGGTGCCACCGGCAATACCCAGTCCACCTGTGGCCAGCGAGCCACCGCCAATGGCAGCCATGGTTGCGTTGGTGGCAGCTACACCTGCCAGCGAGGAAATAGCAGTACCGGTCGAGGCCGCGCCCAGCGCCATGACGCCACCGTAGACGGCAAAACCGGCAGCTGCGCCGGCTGCACCTGCACCGGCGACAGAGCCCAGTACACCAATTGCCGTGTAGCTATAGTTTTCGACGTTTTTGAGTTTGTGCTCGGGAATCTTGATTTCCAGCTTGTTCTGGCGACCCGCATTCAACTGTTGCAGGAGTTTGTCAGCCAGGATTTTGAACTCGTTAAAACTCTTGCCAACTTCAAGCTCCTTTTTCCCCAACTGGTCGAGAGCCGATGTGGTCTCTTGTTCCTGTTCGTCAAAGGCGACCTTTTTACGGTCATAGCGTTGTTGAGCATCTTTGACGATTTCGTCGGCTTCCGAGTGCTTTTGATAACCGTCATAGCCTTTTTTGGCGCCATAAGCAGCTGTGACTAGGGCGGCGGCACCGATGATCAGTGGGAGCGGCATGGCAATTTCCTTGTGGTTGTTTGACGAGATTTGTGGCACTTCCTGCCCTCGGCCTTTCGTGATTCCGAGGGCGATTTAACTGCCGTGTTGTCTTTGATCGAATGTGCGGGTCTTGCTTGATCAGGCCGGGTGTGCGACTCGGTAGAACGACTGCATCGAGTCCAGGCGTTGGCGAATTTCATCGACCCAGATCTGTGGTGCGAGCACTCGAATGTTGTCGTTGAGCCCGAAGATCCACCACAGCGTTTCACGATCCAGCGGCACGACGGCGCGCAGGCGTTTCCAGTCGTGAGAGGGGATATCACTCAAGACTTGTTCGTGACTGAGAGGGGTTTCTCGTAACAGGGAAGCGATTTGCGGATGTACATCGGCAACCAGTTCCACTTTGGCGTCGGACTCGCGCTGGCTGAACACGCCACTGGCGATGTAGTCGTCGATATTGAAGTCGCTGTGCAGCCCTGCCGGTTCGTCCAGCACCTGGACTTGCTGAATGCGGTGCAGGGCAAACTGACGGATGTCGCTATAGCCTTCGACCGACGCCAACAGGTAGCTGATGGCGTGCCTTGACACCATCCCCGTCGGATGTAATCGAAAATGCTTGAGGGCATCTTTACTACGACTCTGGTAGGTGACCTGTAGTTGTCGGCGTTCCATCAGGCCGGCAGACACTTGTGCCCAGACCTGTGGTGTCACGGGGGCAGGTAGCAAGGTTTTGCCACTGGGTATGGCGCGTACCCGTCGCGCCCAGTCTGCAAGTCCGTTAGCGCCAAGGCCGTGCAGAAAATTTCGAGCACGCCGAAATTGCGGGCCAAGTTGGTCGAGGACGGTCTGAGGCAGCAGGGCACTCAGATGGCCCTCCGACAAGTACAGGGCGAGAGCCGTGGGGGCGTCCATGTCTTCCAGTTTCAACGGCGCATTGCGGGTGAAGCTCCAGCGGAACGGAGTCTCGCTGTCGTCGCACTGTAAAGAGAAGGGAATCGACAACCGGTTCAAGTCGCGCTGAATCGAGCGCAGCGTTACGGAGAAGCCTTTGTCGCGCAGTTTTTCGAGCAACGTCGGTGTGGCGATGCGCTGAGGTTCGGTGGGAATCAGACGTAGCAATGCAAACAGTCTGAGCAGCGTATCCTTCGCTTGGGACATGATGACTACCTTGTTCTGCGTCTCAACTGATAGCCAGTGGCTGGCGGTAAGTTGACGTCGATGCTACCGAGTAAGATGGCGTTATGCTATCACTTGTGCAGAGCACAAGGATGAAAGTTATTCGGCCGCGGCGTTTTAAACTTGAGCAACTGTCCGTGGCTCAGGAGGGGGCAGTCGGATGCTCTTCCTTGTAGCGCTTCAGTTCGCTGTACTCGCGGTACAGCTCGTAGCTTTTCTTCAGCACCACAATCAATCCTACGGCGGCAAACAGGTTTTTCATGGAAGGGCCTCCTGGGCTTCTGATCATTTTCCACGGGGGGGCGACAGCCTGTGTCGCGACGCTGGAATGTCACTGGTTGAGGAATTGTTCCAGGCGTGTTTTGAGAATTTCCTTGCGACTCGCCTCTCGGCGCTCAAGGGAAGGGATATGACACTGAGGGCAGTTGATGAACCAGTCCTGGCCGAGCACGAGCAAATCACTGTGGGGCAGAATGGTTTCTTTCCAGGCGCAGTGAGGGCAGACAAGGGTGAACGGGCGTGGGGGGATTGGCATGGCAGTATCCTGCGGCTATCGAGTGACGCTAGGTTGCCGACGGGGTGCGACAGACGGTGTCGCTTAGGGAAAACACAAGGGATATCCCGTGGTCATGACAACGGACGATTTGGCTATACGTAAGGTTTCAGCGCTTGCACCGCAGATTCTGGTGCTGGAAGCGGAGGCGGTTGCAGAAGGGTTCAGGTTTCTCACCCGACTGATTGCGGAGTGGGAAACGGGGACGAATCGATTCGATCAGGCAGGCGAATGCCTTTTTGGGGCTTTCCGTAACGGACGACTGATAGCCGTTGGCGGACTCTCGTGCGATCCATTTGCCGGGCCCGGCACAGGAAGACTGCGACGGGTGTACGTGGCGCGAGCATCAAGGGAGCAGAATGTGGGCAAGGCGCTGGTGCTGCACCTTCTTGAACAGGCGCGTGGACATTTCCGTGTCGTACGCCTGTCCACGGACACGCCAGAAGGCGCTGCCTTTTATCTGCGCTGCGGGTTCCAGCCGATCCAGGATGATAACGCGACACACATGAAGCCCACTTCATAACTCAGTAGCGGCTATGTAATATCGACATCGGCCCGATGCTGCCCGCCGCTCGCTCCCGCTGGGAAATATGAAAGCGTCTCCTCCTTATTGATCAGCCGTTGCGAACCGGTGCGACCTGGCCCGCTTTGAACCACGACGATTCGCCGCCAGTATTAAGGACGAACACGGTATGACCACGCAGGACACTTCGCTTCAAGACATCGCTGCACCTGAAGGCGTTTGTTATGGCTGCGGCAGCCAGAATCCGCACGGGCTGCACATCAAGAGCTTTTGGCATGAAGACGGGGTGCATGTCATGGCGGAGCATTTGCCCGATGACAAGTATTGCGGCTGGCCGGATCTGGTTTACGGCGGTTTGATCGCGATGCTGGTGGATTGCCACTCCAACTGGGCAGCGATGGCTTATCACTATCGGGCAGAACAGCGCGAAGTGGGCAGCTTGCCCCACATCAACTGTGTCACCGGTAACCTGGGTATCAAGTTCATCAAGCCCACACCGATGGGTGTTCTCCTGACATTGAGGGCGAAGGTCGAGGGTGATGTCGGGCGTAAAAGTCGCATCATCTGTGAGGTCTTCGCCGGGGATGTCCTGACCGCTGTCGGAGACTCCATTTTTGTCCGCGTCGATACCGAGCAACTCAGAGCCGCTGCGCACGACCGCCAGGTCGACTTCTGAAGCCAATCAGGCACAGACTGTTGTCGAAAGCCGAAAACACAACCGGACCGCACGCGGCCAATGCTGTTCAGCCAAGGCTTTGGCCACTGCAACACCTGTGGGAGCGAGCTTGCTCGCGATGACGATTGCACAGTCAGCATCATTGTTGACTGACATTGCGCTATCGCGAGCAAGCTCGCTCCTACAGGGGCCCGGTTTTTTGTTGCGGATGAGGCTGTCAGCAATCAGTACTGCGCGCGCAGGCTCAGGGTCAGTGTGCGCGGGTCGCCGTAGAAGTTGGTGCCCCAGGAGGCATCGACGCGGTCGTAGTACTTGCGGTCGAACAGGTTATTGGCGGTCAGTGTCGACGACAGGTTTTCGTTGAACTTGTAGCCGACCTGCGCCGTGGTGACGGCATAGCCGCCTTGTCTGAACTTCACATCACGCTGGAAGTAAGTTTCGCTGACGGCACGCACGCCGCCGCCGACGCTGAAATTCTTCAGCGGTCCGTCGGTGAACTCATATTTGGTCCACAAGTTGTAGTTGTGCTTGGGCGTGATGGTGCTGAAGGTCTTGCCTTTGTTGGCCTGATCGCCGTCCAGGAACTTGGTGGAGGTGTAGGCATAACCGGTGACGATGCTCCAGTTCTCGGTCAGGTTGCCGCTCAGCTCGGTTTCCCAGCCCTCGCTGCGGGCCTTGCCCTCGGTCATGTAGGCACCGGAGGTGTTGTCGTATTCGGCGCGGTTTTCATCGTAGATGCGAAAGGCGGCGATGCTGGCGTTCAGGCGTCCGTCGTAGAATTCGCGCTTGAGGCCAATCTCATACTGCTTGCCTTCGCGCGGGCCGACCGGCTGGCCGTCTGTTCCGATTTCGCTCTGCGGCTTGAATACGCCGGTGTAGCTGAAGTAGGTCGACAGTTCCGGGGTGATCTTGCCGATGACGGCGCCGTACGGCACGACCTTGCGGTTGATGCTGGTGTGGGCTTCGCCGAAGTTGTTGAAGAAGGCGTTGGCATTCTTCGCGTCGCTTTCGTACCAGGTTACGCGGCTGCCGCCGAGGACATCGAGCCAGTCGGTGACGTTGAACTTGGCGCGGGTGTAGAGGCCGTACTGATCGGACTTGGACCAGTTGCCGTTGACGTGCGCATAGTCGTTGCGGGGAATGTCGATGCTGCCCGGATCCCACACGTTGATCGGGAAGTACTCGCCGCCGCCGTAGGTGAAATCCTTGTCCAGGTGCTGGTACTCGGCGCCCAGGGTGAACTCGTGCCGGCGATTGGCGAATTCGAATGGCGTGGTGACGAAGCTGTCGACACCGATGGTCTTGATGTGGGTGTAGTAGTCGTACGCCACGGCCCAGCTGTCACCGGTGGCCGGGTCGACCGCGCCGTCGGCCCAGGTGAAATTACGCTCCGGGGTTTCGGCGTCGCGGTAGGTCAGGGTGGTCTTGAACTGACCGCCGTTATCCAGTTCGTGGTCGAGTTCGGCGAAGGATTCCCAGACTTTTTCGTTGAGGGTGTTCCACTTGGCATCGACGAAGGTCGAGCGCGGCACGTCGAGCAATGATCCGTCGGCGTAGGCCGGCAAGCCGAAGGCCGGGGTGGAGTTGTTCTTCTGGTAAGCGCCGCCGACCGACAGGGTGGTGGCCGGGTCGAGGTCGAACTCCAGGCGACCGTAGACCATCGGGCGTTCGTTCTGCGCGTGGTCGACGAAGGACTGGTTGTTCTCGTAGGCGGTGATGAAGCGACCGCGCACGGTGCCCTGGTCATTCAACGGGCCGGTGACGTCCACCGAAGAGCGGTAGCGATCGTAGGAGCCTGCGGCCAGTTCGCCACCGAGGGCGAATTTGCTCAGGGCGCGCTTGCGCACCACGTTGATCGTACCGCCGGGTTCGCCGGCGCCCTGGTACAGGCCCGACGGGCCGCGCAGCACTTCGATGCGGTCGTACATCGCCAGGTCGAAACTGGTGGCCATGTCGCCCTGGCCGGTGGGTTGCGAGACGCCGTCGACCTGTACCTGGTCAACGAGGAAGCCGCGCATAAAGATGTCGTTGAGGCTGGAGCCGGAGTTGTAGGTCTTGACGGTCACGCCGGTGACCTGGCGCAGGGCGTCCTGCAGGCTGTTCAGGTTCTGGTCGTCCATGCGCTGGCGCGTGACGACGGACACCGACTGCGGGATGTCCTTGAGCTTGATGTTGCCTTTGCCGATGGTCACTTCATCGCTGGTGTAGGAGTGCGTGCCTTCGGTGGTCGGCCCCAGCGCCACGCCAGTGATGGACGTTGCGCCCAGTTGCAGCGCACTGGAGTCACCGGCCGATGGCACCAGCGACACGGTGTTGCCATTCAACTGAAAATTGATGCCGCTCCCCAGCAGCAAGGTTTTCAGTGCCTGTTCCGGTTCCATGTTGCCGGACACCGCCGTGGACTGGATGCCGTTGACCATGTCCTGGCTGTAGAGAATCTGCAGGTTGGTCTGCTGGCCCAGTTGGCGCAATGCACTGGCCAGCGCCTGAGCCGGCACATTGACGTTCACCGGGGCTGCCTCGACCTGGGAAGTGCCCAACAGCAACAGGGTCAACAGTGCGCCCGGCACGAGCGTTCGGAATTTCCTTTGCCGTTCGATGGCTAATGCCAAGGGTGCGCGGGACAGAGTAGGGCTTTGCATTGCTCGAATCGCTCCAGAAGGGTGTGTGCAGTTTTTTAGTTAATGATAATTATTATTAGACGGGCCACTTTGCCTAAACCGGAAAACAAACTTCAAAAAACAATGATTTGCGTGCGGCAACGACACTCAGACGGTTGTGCGCTCGGTGACGACCCGGCCCGATTCCATGCGCACCAGTTGATCGGCCATGTCGAAATAGCGGTCGTCGTGGGAGATGACGATGATGGTTTTGCCCAGGCGTTTGAGGTCCGGCAGCAGCTCGGTGTAGAAGATGCGGCGGAAGGTCGGGTCCTGGTCGGCGGCCCATTCGTCGAACACCAGTACCGGGCGTTCTTCCAGCCAGGCATTGACCAGCGCCAGGCGCTTGCGCTGGCCGGTGGACAGGTCGGTGGTGGTGAAGCTGCCGTCCTGGACGCTGACCTTGTGCGCAATCTCCAGGCGTTGCAGGTATTTATTGGCGTCTTCGGGGATGTGCCGGTCGCCCTGCACCACGTCATCGAACAGGTAGTAGTCGGCAAAGATCGTGGTGAAGAGTTGGCGGTAGTCGTCGCGGTTCTGCGCATCGATGCCCTGGCCGTTGAGCAGGATTTCACCGTGTTGCGGCGCGTACAGGCCCAGCAGCAACTTGATCAGCGTGGTCTTGCCGCAGCCGTTTTCGCCGACGATGAAAATGATCTCGCCTTGCTCGATAGTCAGGTTCACCGGGCCCAGGCGAAATGCGTCGCTGCCCGGTGCGGCGGGGAAGGCGTAGCTGACGTTGTCCAGTTGCAGACGGTTGACCACGGTCGGCTGGATGCCGTTGTCGTTGAGCAGCAGGTGCGGCTCGGGCGAGGAAAAGCGGTTCGACAGATCGGCAATGCGGCGCAAGGCAATGCGCGCCCGACTCACGATCGGCAAGGTGCTGACCAAGTGTTCAATCGGGCCTTTCATGTACAGCAACACCAGCACAAAGCCGCTCATCACCGCTTTGTCGGCGCTGGGCCAAAGCGATTGCAGGGCCAGCGCCAGGCCGATGACCACGAAGAACAGCATCGAACCCAGGGTCTTGGCGATCACGAAGGTGTTGATCGAACGCACCTGGGTGTTGCAGATGAAATCGGCGGTGCCCTGGATGCCCTTGACGAACATGCGCTGGCGCCGCGGGCGGTGGATGCGCAGCTCCTTGGCGCCGCCGGCAATGGCGTTGTAATGCTTTTGCAAATCGTCTTCGGCGTCACGGGCGGCCATGAAACCCTGGATGCCCTTGCCCTGCGCGTAGAACTGGATGCCGGTGCCGATGGCAATCGCCACCACCATTATCAGGAACATCGGCCACGACAACATTGCCAGGTAACCCATGCAGCCGAGGGTCACGGTCAGGGAAATCGCCAGTGGCGCGAAAGCGAAGGCGAAGTCGCTGATGGTGTCGACGTCGTGGGTCAGCACCGGGATCAGGCGGTGGCTGCGATAGCGTTCGATCTGTTCGATGGGCGCCGAGAGTACTTTTTCCCCCAGCTCTTTGCGCAGCCTGGCAATGATGTGCTGGCCGACGTAGTTGGTGCCGATGTCCGAGCAGATCGAACTGCCCAGGGCCAGCAGGCACAGGCCGCCGAACAGTGCGACCACGCCTTGGGTCAGGCCGTCCGGCGAATGCAGCGCGTTGTTGATGGTGGCCAGGAGTACCGTCACGCTCAGGCCACCGACCATGCCCAGGACAATGGACGTGGCAACGATCAGTCGAAACGGTTTCAACAGGGCCAGTAATTCGCCGATGGCGCCTCGGGTGGGCTGGGTCATGGCAAGCAGTTCCTTGGGTCGTAAGGCAGATACCCAATAGAACGTCTGATGGAGGGCTTTATTTAAATGGTGGGCGACACAAAACCTGTGGGAGCGGGCTTGCTCGCGAAGGCGTCGTGTCAGCCAACATCAACTTTTCTGATCCGCCGCCTTCGCGAGCAAGCCCGCTCCCACAGGGGTTAGGGGGGAGGTTAGAGAGTGCGGACTACACGGAAACCGATCCAGTCGCCACGGGTCTGCGGGTCGATGTCGTTGCGGTTGCCCGAACGGGAAAACACCGGTGCTTCGCCCCAGTCGTTGCCACGGATGCGCAGGGTGTCGCAGTTGGGTTCGGTCCAGGCACTGCCGTCGGTGGGCGCGCCGACATAGTCCGGGTGGTAGCAGTCGGCGATCCACTCATAGACGTTGCCGTGCATGTCGTACAGGCCAAAGGCGTTGGGTGGGTAGCTGCCGACCGGTGAGGAATAGCTGTAGCCATCGGTCGGGCCGTAAGTGTTGGCGTGGGTAGCGATGCTGTATTCGGTGCCGGGGTCGAACGGGAAGGGGAACGGTCCCGTTGACCCGGCACGGGCCGCGTATTCGCGTTGGGCCTCGCTGACGATGTGGTAGTGCTGGCCGGTTTTCAGCGACAGCCAGGCGACATACGCCGAGACTTCGGCGAAGTTCATGCACACGGCAGGCTGGCGCGGACTTTGTGGGTAGCGCGGCTTGCTGTTGATGCACTCGCGGCCGGGGCGGGTGTCGCCATCGGGCAGGGTGGTCCCGGTTTCCTTGAGGTACTGGTCCCATTCAGCGGCGGTGATCTGGTAACGGCTCATGGCAAATGGTTGGGCGAACGTCACTTCATGCATCGGGCCTTCATCAGGCTCGCGGCCAACCTCGTCTTCCGGGGTGCCCATGGTGAATGTGCCGGCGGGCAGCACCACCATTTCCGGGCAATTACGGCAGTCTTTAAAGACCTTGCCCGGCAACGGCGCAGTGTACGCCTGGGCGAGGCTCGGCACGGCGCTGCCGAGCAATGCCAGCAGCATCGGGGTGCCCAGGCGTTTGGCGCGCCACCTGTAGAGGGTGTTTTTCATAAGGCTTCTCGCTTAAGGGAGTCGGCGGTTCAGAGTTTGCTGGCCATCAGTTCCATCAACCTGTCGATGTGCGCTTCGGTATTGAGCAGCCCCGGCGACACACGAATGATCGGCCCGACATCGCGGTCGACGGCGTCACACACCACGCGCTGGTCCATCAGGTAATTGGCGACCTCTTCACAATCGCGGTTCTTGATGCGAAAGAAGGTGAAACCGGCGGAATACTCCGGCGACAGTGGCGTGATCAGCTCCACCGACGGGTGCGCCTGCAAGCGTTTTTTCAGGTAGCTGTTGATGTCGTGAATGCGCGTTGCGACCTCGGCCTTGCCCAGTTCCAGATGCAATTTGAAGGCTTCGGTCAGCGCCCAGCGGTGTTCGAACGAGTGGTAGCCGCCGTAGGTCATCACGGTGGAAAACTGCGTGGCTTCGGAGAAGGTCGGGATGGTCGGGGTCACGTCCTTGAGCTCGTCGGAACGGGCGCAGATGATCCCGGTGCCCCGTGGGCCGAACATCCATTTATGGGTGCCGGCGATGAAGAAATCGCAGTGCATGTCGGGGAAGTCGAGGTTTTCCACGCCGAAGCCGTGGACGCCGTCCACCACGAACAGGATGCGCTCCTTGTCGGCGCGGCCACGGTTTTTTTCTTCCACCAGTTTGCCGATCTCGCCAATCGGCAGCTTTACGCCGCTGCCGGAGTGCACCCAGGTCATGCCCAGCACTCGGGTTTCGGGGCGAATGTTTTTCTCAATCGCGGCCAGCACTTCGGCGGTCGAGACTTTGTACGGGTCTTCGAACAGCCGGATTTTACGAACCTGGGTGCCGTCCTTCTGGGTGCGGTATTCGAACACGCTGTTGGCGGCGTAGTGTTCGTGTTCGCTGGTGAGGATTTCCTGGTCAGGGCGCACGTGGATGCCGGCATAGATCATCGCCAGGCCTTCGGTAGTGCTGCCGGTCAGGGCGATCTGCGACGGCTTGGCCTTCAAGTAACGGCCGGCCCAGACGCGCACCTCTTCTTCGCGACGTTCGGTTTCGCCGCGATGCCAGTCCATGGCCAGGCCGGGGTTGCGGTCGAGGTTGGCACGGTGCATTTCGATGGCTTCACGCACCGGACGCGGGTGCGAAGTCACCAAAAAGTTGGCGAAATGCAGGTAGTTCGGGTCTTGCGTGAACAGTTGGCGCAACTGCTCCCATTTGTCCTTGGGCAAGGGCGCCGGGGCGGCGGCCAGTGCCGGCAGGCTCACGGCCGAGGCCAGGGGAATGCCGGCTGCCAGGATGCCGGCCTGCTTGAGGAATGAACGACGGTTGGTCATGGATTCGGTTCGCTTTGGCAAAAGGAAAAAATCAGTTCCGGACCACGGGCCGGGAGGACTTTTGTACCTGGTCCCAGACCCGCAGGAAGTTGCCGCCCCAGAGCTTGGCGATGTCGGTTTCACTGTAGCCGCGGCTGATCAGTTCGGCGGTCACGTTGCGGGCTTCGCTGACGTCTTTCCAGCCGTCGAGGCCGCCGCCGTCGTTGAAGTCGGAACTGATGCCGACGTGGTCGATGCCGATTTTCTTCACGGCGTAATCGATTGCATCGCCGTAGTCCTTGAGACTGGCCTTGGGTTCTTCGTCGAGGATCGAATAGAGCTGGCTGGCGTACTCGCCGAAACGCTGCTCGGGCCAGACGGTGATCACCGGGTCGCCGGGCATCAAGGCCATCTCCAGACCCTGCAACGGTTGCAGGTCGAAGCGCGCGCGCAGGGCGTTGAGCTTGTCCCGGGTGGCCTGGCTGAGGGGGCGGATGTAAGTCGGGAAACCGACAATCTGCACCACGCCGCCGCTGTTCTTGATCAGCTGCATTTCCGTGTCGCTGAGGTTGCGCGGGATGTCCACCAGCGCTCGCGGTGCCGAGTGCGACGCCACCATCGGCGCGCGGCTCAGTTGCGCGACTTGCTCCAGGGCCTTGGTCGACATCTGCGACACATCGATGATCACGCCCAGGTCGTTGAGGCGATGCACCGCTTGCTTGCCGATGTCCGACAGCCCGCCCAGCGCATCCCGCGAATCATTGAAAAACGGCAGTGGCCGCGACGAGTCGGCCCAGGCGTTATTGCCCACGTAGCTGAAGCCGAACATGCGCATGCCTCGCGCTGCCCACTTGTCCAGGGCGTTGAGGTCATTGCCCAGCGGGTAGGCGTTGAGCATGCTGATGAAGACCGCGAACTTGCCTTCGCCGTGCAGGCGACGGAAGTCGTCGGGGGTGTAGGCGATGGCCACTTGATTGGGGAAGTCACGCACCATCGCGCTGATGATCTTGTAGCGGGTTTCCTGCTCGTGTCGGGCCTCGTCGACGAAACCGGCGGTAGGGCGATGGGGCGCGTTGGGGCCGTTCCAGATTTCCGGCCAGCCGAAAATCGTCAGGGCCGCCCCGGACAGGCGCCCGCGTCCGGTCTTGACCAGGTCGAACTGGCCTTCGCCATCCTTGTCGGCTTCGTTGCCGGCGGTGCCGAAATCCATGGGCACGGTGATGTGGCTGTCGAACGAGAGGATGCGTTCCTGCAGTTGATCGGCCTGTTTCATTACCTTGACCGGGTAACCGGGGTTGTCCCTGAACCCATGATCCCAGACCGCGAAGCCGGCACCGGCACTGATCGCCAGGGCCAGCGGCAGGCCGATGAAAAGAGCCGTTTTCGAACGTGGTTTTGTCATTGCCGTCTCAGTCAGGTTCGCCGTCGAGGATCAGGCCCAGGGGCCTTTGCTATCTGGGAGGAACGAGTGGCTGGGCTGAGAATTTAGGTGTTGGTGCCGGCCTCTTCGCGAGCAAGCCCGCTCCCACATTTGGAATGCGGTTACCTGTGGGAGCGGGCTTGCTCGCGAAGCTCTTAAATTCTGCGGCACAACAAACGTTCTAGCTTGGATAAAGCCTGCTCCATGGCTGACACAGGTAGGGCAATGACGATTTCTCGACGATGGTTCCTCGCGGGGCTGGCGCTGACCGGTGCCGCCGTACCGACGGCGTATTACGGGCATCGCGAACTGAGCAAACCGGACCCGACGATCACCCCCGACGAAGCCTCGTTCGACGTGGCGGATGTTGCCGGCCAGCGCTTGGCGGATACCTTGCGCGGGGTCTGGCAGATTCGCTTCGAAGGTCGTGACGCCGGTATCGAAGGCTTGCCGCTGGAAGGGCTGGAGGTATTTCTCGACATCGGCCACAAAGGTCGTGGCGTTGTCGGTTACCTCGACACCGCCGAACGTTTGCGCTCCACCGAAGAGCCCCGCTACCGGGTGCTCGGCGATCTGTCCGGGGCCAACCCGAAACAGTTGAGTTGGCGATTGCTTGGTGCCAACGGCTGTTGCGATTACGAGTTCGACATGACCCTTGACGAGGTCTGGGCCGGTTTCGGTAACGCCGGTAGCGGCAGCCTCAGTGGGCGCGTGCTGGACCTCAATCGTCCACTGATGCTGACGGCCCAGGACAATCGCTTCATTGCGGTCAAACGGGTATTCCCTGAAGCGCGGGAACGCAGCGGCCTCAATCCGACCCTGCTGGCCTGGCTGGTTTCGCCAGAGCACCGGTTGTTCCATCAGCTCTGGCATGCCTCCCGGGACAAGTGGCACAAGCTGTCTGAAGACCAGCGCGGTGCCTTGCGCGGCATCGGTTGGCAGCCCGGCCCGCGGGACAGGGAGCGCGACGCCCGTGGCCCGCGCAAGGATCGCAATGGTTCGGGCGTGGACTTTTTCTTCATGCACCGGCACATGCTCGGCACGGCGCGTTCGATGCAAGACTTGCCGTCCTGGACGCATTTCCCGTTGCCACAGCCGGAACTGGCGCGGGACCGGCCCGGTTTTGCGCGTTACTTCGACAATCACGACGGCACAGCGCTGCCGCCGACCTGGCTGGCCGAGGACGATGACGAGTACACGCAATGGGTCAGCGACATCAAGACTGGCGAGACGTATCACAGCAATTTCCAGGTCTGGGAATCGCGCTACCGCGACCCGCGTTATCTGTCGCAGCTGACCCTCGGCCAGTTCGGTTCGGAGGTTGAACTGGGCTTGCACGACTGGTTGCACATGCGCTGGGCTTCGGTGCCGCGTGATCCGTCCAACGGTCAGCCGGTGCCGTTCGCCCGGGATCCTGCGGACTTTTCTGCACGCTGGTTTGCACCGGAAAACGATTTTCTCGGCGACCCGTTTTCTTCCCATGTGAGCCCGGTGTTCTGGCATTTCCACGGCTGGATCGATGATCGCCTGGAGGACTGGTTTCGCGCCCACGAGCGCTTCCATCCGGGGCAGGTCCGTCGGTTGCAGGTCAATGGCGTGCCCTGGTTTGCGCCGGGGCGCTGGGTCGAGATCGATGACCCTTGGCTCGGCCCGATCACCCACGGTTGCAGCCCCACGCCGGGGTTGCAGGTCGGCAAGTCGGTGGAAATGGACCCGGAAACCATGAAGCTGGCGTTGCGCATTACCTTTGGCGAGGACGAAAAGAAACTGAAGGATTTGCTCCGCAAGGTGCCGCAGCGGCCGTGGTATGCGCGCAATTTGAAGGCCAGGCAAAGTCAGGCTTGATAGCCGCGTTATCGTTGAATCGAGAAGGCAGGGGTGTTGATGTTGAATGTTCCTGCCCCTTCGCGAGCAAGCCCGCTCCCACAGTAGATCTTCAGTGAATGCAAAGCCTGTGTACGACCAGGATCAAAGGTGGGAGCGAGCTTGCTCGCGAAGGCGTCCTGACAGGCAATGTTGATGTTGGATGTACCGGCCCCTTCGCGAGCAAGCTCGCTCCCACAGTAGATCTTCAGTGAACACAAAACCTGTGTACGACCAGGATCAAAGGTGGGAGCGAGCTTGCTCGCGAAGGCGTCCTGACAGGCAATGTTGATGTTGGATGTACCGGCCCCTTCGCGAGCAAGCCCGCTCCCACAGTAGATCTTCAGTGAACACAAAACCTGCGTACGACCAGGATCAAAGGTGGGAGCGAGCTTGCTCGCGAAGGCGTCCTGACAGGCAATGTTGATGTTGGATGTACCGGCCCCTTCGCGAGCAAGCCCGCTCCCACAGTAGATCTTCAGTGAACACAAAACCTGTGTACGACCAGGACCAAAGGTGGGAGCGGGCTTGCTCGCGAAGGCGTCCTGACAGGCAATGTTGATGTTGGATGTACCGGCCCCTTCGCGAGCAAGCCCGCTCCCACAGTAGATCTTCAGTGAACACAAAACCTGCGTACGACCAGGATCAAAGGTGGGAGCGAGCTTGCTCGCGAAGGCGTCCTGACAGGCAATGTTGATGTTGGATGTACCGGCCCCTTCGCGAGCAAGCCCGCTCCCACAGTAGATCTTCAGTGAACACAAAACCTGTGTACGACCAGGATCAAAGGTGGGAGCGAGCTTGCTCGCGAAGGCGTCCTGACAGGCAATGTTGATGTTGGATGTACCGGCCCCTTCGCGAGCAAGCCCGCTCCCACAGTAGAACTTCAGTGAACACAAAACCTGTGTACGACCAGGATCAAAGGTGGGAGCGGGCTTGCTCGCGAAGGCGTCCTGACAGGCAGCGCAATTAAAGAACCTGCCACCCCCCACCCAACGCCTTGTACAACGCAATGCTCGCCTGCATCCGTGACAAGCGCAGTTGTACGTTCAAATCCTGCGCCGCGTACAGCGTGCGCTGCGTTTCCAGCACCGTCAGCAAATCCTCGGCCCCGGCCCGATAACGGCTTTGCGCGATGTTGAACGCGGTTTGCGCCTGGCTCAATTCTTCGCTCTGCCATTGGCGCTGTTCATCCAGTCCGCGAATGCTGTTGAGGGCTTTTTCGACGTCGGCGAAGCCATTGATGATTGCGCCGCGATAGGTCTCCAGCAGTTCTTCCTGGCGCGCCATGGCCTTGTCGCGCTGGGCAGCGAGGCGGCCGTTGTTGAACACCGGCGCGAGCAGTCCGGCGGTGAGGTTGTAGAAGGGGCTGCGCAGAATGTCGTCGGCCCGGTCGGCGCCGGAGCCGAGTTCGGCGGTGAAGGTCACAGTCGGCAGCATCGCGGCGCGGGCGACGGTGACGTCGGCCTGGGCAGCGGCCAGTTGCGCCTCGGCCCGGGCAATGTCCGGGCGGCGCCTGAGCAACAGGCTGGGCACCCCGGCGTCAATTGCCGGCCAGGTCAGTTGATCGAAACGTTCCTGGCCCAACGCCAGCGCCTGAACCGGTCGGCCGAGCAGGGCGGCGAGGCTGATCCGCGCATCCTCGGCCTGTTGCTGCACCAGCGGCAACTGGCGTTGCTGCGCCGCCACCAGGCTTTTTTGCTGTGCCAGTTCCAGGGCCGTGGCCGAACCCGAATCGAAGCGGGTCTGCACCAGTTTCAGCACGCTTTGCGCATTGGCCAGGTTCAACCCGGCGATGCGGCTCTGCTCCTGCAACGACAAGGCTTGCGCGTAGCCATTGGCGACACCGCTGAGCAGCGTCAGCTCCACGGTGGCCTGATCGAACTCGCTGGCTTTCAGACTGGATTGCGCGCTGTCGCGACTGGCCCGTTGACCACCCCAGAAGTCGATTTCGTAGCTGGCAGTCAGGTTCGCAGTGAAGTAGTCGACGGCGTCGTTATCGCTGTCGGCGTCGAGCTGACTGTAGCCGCTGCCACGCAGCAGCTTCTGGCGATTGGCATTGGCCTCGGCCTTGACCTCCGGCAATTGCGAGCCGCCGGCGATGACCGTGTCGGCCCGGGCCTGGCGCACCCGGGCGATGGCGGCGGCCAAATCGTAACTGCCGAGCCGCGCCTGTTCGATCAGGCGACCCAGTTGCGGGCTGCCGAAGCGGTTCCACCATTGTTGGTTGTCGTGGGCTGCACCGACGGTGTGCGGCGATTGCCAGGTGGCTGGAGGCTGGATGCCGCTGTCGGGGCGCTGGGCCGGGCTGCCGCAGGCGCTGAGCAACAGGCACAGGGTTAACACACTGAGTGGCGGCTTCATCAATCGATCATTCACTGGTAAGGGCCGTGACCGGGTCGAGTCGGGCAGCTTTGCGGGCCGGCATGTAGCCGAAAACAACACCGGTAACCAGGGCGCAACCGAAGGCGCCCAGCACCGCTATCAGGGAGAATGCGACAGCGACTTCGCTGAAAATCAGCACGCCACCGACGATCAGCGCCAGGGCAATCCCGGTGAGGCCGCCCACCACCGAAAGCATCACCGCTTCGGTGAGGAACTGGCGCAGGATGTCGCGCTGGCGGGCACCGGTGGCCATGCGAATACCGATCTCGCGGGTACGTTCGCGCACGGTCATGAGCATGATGTTCATCACGCCGATCCCGCCCACCAGCAGCGAAATCGCGGCAATCGAGCCGAGCATCAGCGACAGGGTGTTTTGCGTGCGCGCTTCGGCCTGGATCATCGCGGCGTTGTTGGTCAGTTCGAAATCGTGCTTGCCGTTGTGCAGGCGCAACATCAATTGCTCGATGGCCTTTTCGGTCTCCCTGACCTTGCGCGCGTCGGCGGCGGCGATGGCGATGTACTCGGGATTGTGCGTGCCGAACAGGCGCACACTGGCGGCGGAGTAGGGGATGGCGATGCGGTCGTCGCTGTCGGAGTCGCCGGAGCTGGCGCCTTTTTCCGCGAGCACGCCGACCACTTGGAACGGTACGTTTTCGATCAGGATGTACTGCCCGATCGGGTTGGCCACGTCCTTGAGCAATTTGGTCCGCACCTTGTGCCCGATCACCGCGACCGCTGCGGCGTTCTGTTCGTCAGCGTGGGTGAAGTAGCTGCCTTCGACCACCGGCCAGTTGAAGATCGCCGGGAAATTGGTGTCGTTGCCGCCGACATAGCTCATGTGATCAAGGTTGCCGAAGCGCACCCCGGCCTCCTGGCCGTTGACCGGCATGATCCGCATGACCTGGGGCAAGCTGGCAATCGCCGCGACTTCATCCAGCGTGACAATACCCATTGGCGTGCGCGGGTTGGGCGCCGAGCCGCTGAGGTAAATGATGTTGGACCCGAACGCGCCCATCTGCGCCATCACCTGGCGTTTGCTGCCTTCGCCCACGGCCAGCATCACCACCACCGAGGCGACGCCGATGATGATCCCGAGCAGGGTCAACGCGGTGCGAAACTTATTGATCCACATCACTCGCCACGCCGCTTGCACGGCATCGACCAATTCACCTTTCCAGGCGCCAGTCGCTTCAGCGCCTTCGCTCAGGCGCTTGCGCAGGTCTACCGCTTGCAGGGCGCCGGGGTTGGCCGAGTGTTGCGCGGCAGGGTTGTCCCTGACGCTGTCACTGATGATCAAGCCGTCGCGGATCTCGATGATGCGTTTGGCCCGGGCCGCCACTTCGCGGTCGTGAGTGATGAGGATCACCACGTGGCCCTGGCTCGCCAGTTCGTCGAGCAGAGCCATTACCTCGGCGCCACTGTGGCTGTCGAGGGCGCCGGTGGGTTCGTCGGCAAGGATGATGTGGCCGCCGTTCATCAAGGCGCGGGCAATCGACACCCGTTGCTGTTGCCCGCCCGAGAGTTGATGCGGACGGTTGCCGGTTCGCGAGGCCAGGCCGAGGCGGTCGAGCAGGGCAGCGGCGCGGGCGTGGCGTTCGGCGGCCGGGGTGCCTGCGTAGATCGCCGGCATTTCGACGTTTTCCTGGGCCGAACCGGACGGAATCAGGTGATAACCCTGGAACACAAAACCAAAGGCTTCGCGACGCAGCCAGGCCAGCTCGTCGCTGTCGAGGGCCGCGACGTTTTCCCCGGCGAAGCGGTATTCGCCCGAAGTCGGGCGGTCGAGGCAGCCGAGGATGTTCATCAGCGTCGACTTGCCGGAGCCGGAGGCGCCGACAATCGCCACGAACTCTCCGGCATGGATCGACAGGTCGATGCCGCGCAACACTTGGACTTCAGGCGCGTCGCCACCGCCGTAGGCTTTGCGGATGTCCGAAAGGTCGATCAGGGGCGTGTGCATTCAGCCGCCACTCCCGTCGGCCGGGCCGATCAACAGATGATCGCCTTCCTGCAGGCCGTCGAGGATCTGTACGCGCAGGCGATCACTGATGCCGGTATGGACGTCGCGTTGCTGGATGTCGCCGTTTTTGGCGACGACTTGGGCCGTTTGGCGATCAGCCTCGGTGCCGCTTTGCAGGGCGGCGATGGGCGCGGTCAGGACGTTCTTCGCCTGATCGGCGACGAAAAACACTTGGGTGGTCATTTCTGCCATCAGCGCGTTATCGGCGTTGTCGACGTCCAGCAACACGGTGTACAGCACCACGCGGGCACTCCCGCTTTTGCTGCTGCTGGCGGGGCTGCCGCCGCCCTGGCTGGTCTGGTCCAGTGGCTTGGGCGGCACGGGGAGAATTTGCCGCACGGTGCTGGTCCAGCGCCGGGTGCCGCCGCTCAAGGTGGTGAACCAGGCGTGCATGCCGGGTTTGACGTGGCCGATGTCGGCCTCCGACACCTCGGCCCACACGGTCATCGGCGACAGCCTGGCGATGCGCAAAATCAGCGGCGTCTGCTGCTGGGCGTTGAGGGTCTGGCCCTCGCGGGCATCCAGCGCCACCACTGTGCCAGCCATTGGTGCATAAATCCGCGTGTAGCCCAACTCGGCCTGGTCGCTACGCAAGCTGGCCCGGGCCTGGCGGATCTGCGCCTGGAACATGTCGACCCGTGCCTGGGTGGCGCGCAGTTCGGCCTGGGCGGTCTGCACGTCTTCTTCACGGGTGGCGCCGCCGGCGGCGAGGTTCTGTTGACGCTGGTATTTCTGCCGGGCCAGCTGGTGTTGCGCCCGTTGCTCCTGCAGCTGCGCCTTGAGGTTTTCGATGGAGAAGCGCCCGGCATCGAGTTTGGCCTGTTGCGTGGACGGGTCGATTTCCACCAGCAACTGGCCTTCCTTGACGGCATCCCCGACTTCCACGTGGATCTTGTGGATCTGCCCGGAGGCCTGGGCACCGACATCGACATAGCGCCGCGGTTGCAGGGTGCCCAATGCGGTGACGCTGCTTTCAATGTCGGCGCGGCTGACCTGGACGGTAGCGAACTGGTCGCGGCCCGGCGGGATGAACTGCCAGGCGGCGACGGCAACCACGGGGATCAGACAAAGTGCAGCAAACAGGGCGCGTCGGGTCTGTCTGGGACGTTTCATGCAGGGTTCCGGCCTGGGGAAATCGGCCCGTCGTTCAGCGGCGAGTCGATGGCTGAACACTGCCGGCAGGGCCGGGCAGGGACGGGGAGATGTCCTGTAAACGATGAACCGGGCGCGGAATTTAGGCGACGACACCATCTAATGTGGGAGCGGGCTTGCTCGCGAAGAGGCCGGCACATTCACCATTTATGTTGCCTGATGCACCGCCTTCGCGAGCAAGCCCGCTCCCACATAGACCAGCACTATTTATCGGGCAAGGCGACGCAGTACTTTAAATCTATATGAGAATTACTATAAATTACGCGACTCGAATTGCCACTATCGTGCCACTGCGTGATTCAGCGGTCGCCGAAACGGCTCAAGGATAGAAACCGCGCCCCTGTGCGGACGGGAGTCATGTTGGAAAACTACTATCGTGAGCTGGTGTGTTTCCTGAACGCCAGGCTGGGCAACCGTCAGGCGGCCGAAGATGTGGTTCATGACGCTTATCTGCGCGTGCTGGAACGCACCAGCGAAGCGCCGATCGAGCAGCCCCGCGCATTCCTGTATCGCACCGCATTGAATCTGGTCATCGATGACCATCGGCGCAACGCCTTGCGTCGCGCCGAGCCACTGGAGGTGCTCGACAGCGAAGAACGCTACTTCACGCCCTCGCCGCACAAGGTCCTCGATCACGGCCAGCGCCTGGACATGCTCCAGCGTGCTTTGTCGGAGCTGCCACGGCTGTGCCGCGAGAGCTTCCTGTTGCGCAAGATCGAGGGCTTGTCCCATCCGCAAATCGCCGAGCAACTGGGCATTTCCCGTGCACTGGTCGAAAAGCACATCGTCAATGCCATGAAGCATTGCCGTGTGCGGATGCGTCAGTGGGATGGCCACTGATCCCCCGGACTCATCAAACCTCGTTAAATTTTGTTTCATTGTCCTCGTTCCTACTCAACAGACGACCTGTTGTGCGGCCCAAGGCCTGTCAGGTTACTTAGGTTCAATGCCCCGTTTTTGAGGGGAACATCCAGAGGACACTGGAAATGACACAGGCAATTGCATCGCCCCTCGTTCACGACCTGATCGGCGTCGGTTTCGGCCCGTCGAACCTGGCACTGGCCATCGCGCTGCAAGAACGCGGGGCGAGCCAGGGCGAACTGGATGTGCTGTTTCTAGACAAACAGGCGGACTACCGCTGGCACGGCAACACCCTGGTGACCCAGAGCGAGTTGCAGATTTCCTTCCTCAAGGACCTGGTGACCCTGCGCAATCCGACCAGCCCTTACTCGTTCGTCAATTACCTCAAAGCCCACGGGCGCTTGGTGGACTTTATCAACCTGGGCACCTTCTATCCGTGTCGCATGGAGTACAACGACTACCTGCGCTGGGTCGCCGGGCAGTTCACCGGGCAAAGCCGCTACGGCGAAGAGGTTCTGACCATCGAGCCGGTGCTGCACAACCATCAGGTCGAGGCATTGCGGGTGATTTCCCGCGATGCGAGCGGGCATCAACAGGTACGCACCACCCGTTCGGTGGTGGTCAGCGCCGGTGGCACGCCGCGCATTCCCGAAGTGTTCAAGGCACTCAAGGATGACGGCCGGGTGTTCCACCATTCCCAATACCTGGCGCAGATGGCCAGGCAGCCATGCGTGGACAATCGGCCGATGCGCATTGCGATCATCGGCGGCGGGCAGAGCGCGGCGGAAGCCTTCATCGATTTGAACGACAGCTTCCCGTCGGTGCAGGTCGACATGATCCTGCGCGGCTCGGCACTCAAGCCAGCCGACGACAGCCCCTTCGTCAATGAAGTGTTCTCGCCGGAGTTCACCGACCTGGTGTTCCAGCAGCCCGACAGCGAGCGTGAGCGACTGGTGAACGAGTACCACAACACCAACTACTCGGTGGTGGACATCGATCTGATCGAGCGCATCTACGGCATCTTCTACCGGCAGAAAGTCTCGGGCATCGCCCGCCATGCGTTCCACACCCTGACCACCATTGAAAACGCCACAGCCAACGAACGCGGCGTCGAACTGGTGTTGCGCAACAACGCCAGCGGTGAAGCCTCGGTTCGTCACTACGACGCCGTGGTCCTGGCCACCGGTTACGAGCGGCAGATGCACCGCAAGCTGCTGGCGCCGCTGGAGGAGTACCTGGGTGACTTCGAGGTCGATCGCCACTACAAACTGATCACCGATGAACGCTGCAAGGCCGGTCTCTACATGCAGGGCTTCTGCCAGGCCAGCCATGGGCTGAGCGACACCTTGCTGTCGATCCTGCCGATTCGTGCCGATGAAATAGCTGGCTCTTTGTATGAGCATGGCAAGCATCGCGGGCATGGCCGGTCGGTGGTGGATCTGTTGTTGGCGACTGCCAGCTGAGATTTGTGGCGTCTGTGAGGCCCTCTTCGCGAGCAAGCCCGCTCCCACAATGGACCTGTGTTCGCCGGACCAATGTGGGAGCGGGCTTGCTCGCGAAGGGGCCATGGAAAACACCACTAATATCGAATCCTGAACCCTTCCTGAAGAACCCCGCGATTCCCCTTCAGCTCGGCAATGCCTGGTTTACTCTGCAAAAACCGGGGCGTAAGCTTCGCGCGTTTTCATCCATTACGGAGACCCACAGTGGGTACTTGTTCGAGTGACAGTTGTCGGCCGGTCTCGGTAACCGGCATTTTCTCGGCAAGATAACGCGCAGTCTCCTGTGCCGTTGTCTCGCCGAAAAGCGAGCAGCGGCATCCCGGTCATGGCCAATCCTGGTCGTGTCCCGACGCCCCTCTCATCGACGCTGAACAGTGCGTGGTTTCGACTTTTTGTCGTGGCCGCCGCTCTATCGACACGCCTGTCATTCGTGACCGGCGCGCCAGGCCTTGCCATGCCGGTTGTTCCGGCGGCAGCGGCGTGGACTTGCCTGCTTGACGGTTTCCCGGCTGACCAAAGGGGCACCAGCCATGAAACTTACCCTCAAGGAATTCTTCGCAGGTTTCCTGCGCAACCGCCACATCGCCCGACACTTTCGTCGCCTGGCGTTGCTGGAATCCTTCACCGACACCACGGTCAGCCGTGAAGTCCCGCCGACCCTGGCACAAACCCTGGTGGCCGCTGCCGGCAGTGAAACGGGCCAGTTGCTCAACTCACTCGGCACCCACACCGACGGCTTGAGCGAACTCGAAGCCGCTGCCCTGCGCGAGCAATATGGCCTCAACGAAGTCGAGCACGAGCAGCCGCTACCCTGGTGGACGCACCTGTGGCACTGCTACAAAAATCCGTTCAATCTGCTGCTGACGTTGCTGGCGGTCATTTCCTGGCTGACCGAAGACATGAAAGCCGCCATCGTGATTTTTTCCATGGTGGTGCTTTCGACCTTGCTGCGTTTCTGGCAGGAATCCAAATCCAACCAGGCCGCCGATGCCCTCAAGGCCATGGTCAGTAACACGGCCACAGTGATACGCCGGGACCTTGAAGACCTCAGCGCGCAGCGCATCGAATTGCCGATCAAGCAACTGGTGCCGGGCGACCTGATCGTGCTGTCCGCCGGTGACATGATTCCCGCCGATTGCCGGGTGCTCAGTGCCAAGGACCTGTTCGTCAGCCAGGCGGCGATGACCGGTGAATCGATGCCGGTGGAAAAATTTCCTCGCCAGCAGGACCGCGACACGCGCAATCCGCTGGACCTGGACAACATCCTGTTCATGGGCACCAACGTGGTGTCGGGCACGGCGCTGGCGGTGATCCTCACCACCGGCAACAGCACCTATTTCGGCGCCCTGGCCCAGCGCGTGGGCGCAACCGACCGGGCGCCGACTTCGTTCCAGACCGGGGTCAACAAAGTCAGCTGGCTGCTGATCCGCTTCATGTTCGTCATGGCGCCGCTGGTGTTGTTCATCAACGGTTTCACCAAGGGCGACTGGACCGAAGCGCTGCTGTTCGCACTGTCGATTGCCGTGGGCCTGACCCCGGAAATGCTGCCGATGATCGTGACATCGACCCTGGCCAAAGGCGCGGTGTTCCTGTCGCGCAAAAAAGTCATCGTCAAACGCCTCGACGCCATTCAGAACTTCGGCGCGATGGACGTGTTGTGCACCGACAAGACCGGCACCCTGACCCAGGACAAGATCTTCCTGGCGCGCAATGTCGATGTCTGGGGCTGCGACTCCGATGACGTGCTGGAAATGGCCTACCTCAACAGCTACTACCAGACCGGCTTGAAGAACCTGCTGGATGTGGCGGTGCTCGAACACGTCGAGGTCCATCGTGAGCTAAAAGTCGGCACGGCGTTTCGCAAGGTCGACGAGATTCCGTTCGACTTCACTCGCCGGCGCATGTCGGTGGTGGTCGCCGAGCACGAGCAACCGCACCTGCTGATCTGCAAGGGCGCGGTGGAAGAAGTGCTGGCGGTCTGCTCGCGGGTTCGTCACGGCGAAGTCGATGAAGTATTGACCGAAGAACTGCTGGCGCGCATTCGTCAAGTCACGGCCACCCTCAACGCCGAGGGCTTGCGGGTGGTTGCCGTAGCAGCCCGGTCAATGATTGAAGGACGCGACACGTACAGCCTGGCCGACGAACAGGCACTGACACTGATCGGTTACGTAGCGTTTCTCGACCCACCGAAAGAAAGCACCGCCCCGGCCCTCAAGGCCCTGGCGGCGCACGGCGTGGCGGTGAAAGTGCTGACCGGCGACAACGAACTGGTGACGGCGAAAATCTGCCGCGAAGTCGGCCTGGAGCAGCAAGGCCTGCTGCTGGGCAACGACATAGAGCGCATGACGGATGCCGAGCTGGCGAAGGCGGTGGAGACCACCAACGTCTTCGCCAGACTGACGCCGTCGCACAAGGAGCGCATCGTCCGTCTGCTCAAGGGCAATGGCCATGTGGTCGGTTTCATGGGGGACGGCATCAACGATGCCCCGGCGCTGCGCACCGCCGACATCGGTATTTCGGTGGACAGCGCCGTGGACATCGCCAAGGAGGCGGCCGACATCATCCTTCTGGAAAAGAGCCTGATGGTGCTGGAGGAGGGCGTGCTGGAAGGGCGCCGGACCTTCGCCAACATGCTCAAGTACATCAAGATGACCGCCAGTTCGAACTTCGGCAACGTGTTCTCGGTGCTGGTGGCCAGTGCGTTTATCCCGTTCCTGCCAATGCTGCCGATGCATCTGCTGGTGCAGAACCTGCTCTACGACATTTCGCAGATCGCCATTCCGTTCGATAACGTCGATGACGAAATGCTCAAGCAACCGCAACGCTGGCAGCCGGCGGATGTCGGGCGCTTCATGCTGTTTTTCGGGCCGATCAGTTCGATCTTCGACATCACCACGTTCGCCTTGATGTGGTACGTGTTCGATGCCAACACCCCGGATCACCAGACCCTGTTCCAGTCCGGCTGGTTCGTGGTCGGGCTGCTGACCCAGACGCTGATCGTGCACATGATCCGCACGCCGAAGATCCCGTTCCTGCAAAGCCGCGCGGCCATGCCGTTGCTGGTGATGACCGCACTGATCATGGCTGTGGGGATTTTCCTGCCGATGGGGCCGCTGGCGCATTACTTCAAACTGCAGGCGCTGCCGTCGCTGTACTTCGTGTTCCTGCCGGTGATCCTGCTGGCATACATGGCGCTGACCCAGGCGGTAAAAGGGTTCTACATCCGCCGGTTCGGCTGGCAATAAAGCCGCAAAACCTGTGGGAGCGGGCTTGCTCGCGAATGCGATGTATCAGTCACCATCATCATCGACTGACCCACCGCTTTCGCGAGCAAGCCCGCTCCCACAGGGGATCGTGTGTTTTTCAAGGGATTCATCATGCAAGCACTTAACAACCTCAACCTGGCCTCCCTGCTCGACACCCTGGTCAGCCTCAGCGCGGCCTTTATCCTCGGCGGCCTGATCGGTTTCGAGCGTCAGTACCGGCAACGCACCGCCGGCCTGCGCACCAACGTGCTGGTGGCGGTGGGCGCGGCGATTTTCGTCGACATGGCCAACCGGCTGGCCGGTGCCGAGGGCGCGGTGCGGGTCGTGGCGTACGTAGTCTCCGGCATCGGTTTTCTCGGTGCCGGGGTGATCATGCGTGAAGAAGGCAACGTGCGCGGCCTCAATACCGCCGCGACCCTCTGGACCTCGGCGGCCGTGGGCGCCTGCGCCGGCGCCGACCTGCTGGCCGAAGCGTTGCTCGGCACGCTGTTCGTGCTCGCGGCCAACACCTTGCTACGGCCGATCGTCAACAACATCAACCGTCAGCCGCTGGATGTGATTTCGGCAGAAGTCACCAACATCGTCTATGTCATTGCCCGGCGTACGCAGCAAAAAACCGTGCTGGCCTTGCTCGAGGCCGAGCTGGAACGCAGCAACTATCCGGCCAGCGATGTCGATGTGCATGCCTTCGGCACGGATGAAATAGAAATCGAAGCCACCCTGGCGACCACCTCGGTCGATGGTGATGAACTGGATGCGCTGGTGGCGCGGATTTCGACGTCGACCCTGGTGGTGCAGGCGTTCTGGAGTCCGAGTACTACGGAGTGAAGGCCAAGGTTTCCCTGGCAAACGTCAGACTAACCGGCATTTATTTAGGAATATTCCTACATAAACCTAGGAGGGTCTTCCGTAGGCTTTGCGGCCTCTTGAAACCGACATCCTTTTGGAGGTCACCTTGCCGGATAAATCCTTGCGCATCCTGATCGCCGATGCGCAGCACTTCAACCGCCTGCGGATCGAGCGGCTGTTCAACCAGCTCGGCTACTTCCGGGTGGCACCGGTGCAGAGCCTCGACGAGCTCCTTCCTCTGGTGGAGTACGCTGGCGAGCCTCTGGATCTGGTGCTCGTCAATGGGGCGATGGCCAGCGAAGGGCTGGACCTGTTCAGTTTCCTGGCCGACAACCCGCATGTTCATCACGGGTTTATCTTCAATGACCAGCAGGTGCCGGTGCCGCCCGTCGCAGCCAAAGTGCAGGTCAGCCAGGCCGTGCTGCCTGACCTGGCGGCGATTACGCAGTTGATGAGCGCCATTGATTGTGGATTACCGTTCGTCGGAACTGTCATTTCTGTCAGGTAGTTCTTTTCAGCCTTCCATGCAAAAGTCTATGCGCAGCGTTGTGCCCAACCGCTGCGGTGCCTGGAGGGCATTTTTTTGCCCGATCGTGTTGTTTTGCACGGGAGTTGTCATGAAGTCAGCACTGATTGTGGAAGATCATCCGGTGGTTCGCTCCATGATCAAACTCGTACTCAAGGGCGAAGGGTTCAAGCGGATCTACGAGGCCTCCCGTGGCGATCAGGTCTTGTCGTTGATTCGCGAGCATCAACCGGATGTCGTGCTGCTTGATCTGGGCCTTCCCGGTGTGGCGGGGCTTGAGGTGATGGATCGCATCAAGGCCGAAGACACGCGATGCCGCGTGGTGGTGTTCACCTCGCTGGAGGCCCAGTTTTATCAGGACCGGTGCATGCGTGCCGGGGCTGTGGCCTATGTTTCCAAGAGCAAGGACCTGGATGACTTGAAGGCGGCGGTGAATTGCGTGATGGCCGGCTACACCTATTTCGCTCAGATCTCCTCGAGCTCCGTGTCGATGGGGGAGTTGCAACGCAGTGAAAAGCAGTTGATCGACAAGCTCTCCAATCGTGAGTTGACCATTTTGCAGTACCTGGCCCGGGGTTCGAAAAACCTGGAAATCGCCGAGATCATGCACCTGAGCTACAAGACCGTCAGTACCTACAAGACCCGGCTCACCCTCAAGCTCAACATGAGCTCGTCGGTGCATTTGAGGGATTTCGCCCTGCGCAATCATTTGATCTGAATGAACGCTTTCCGACGACTGGCAGGTTGGGTGCTGACTGGCCTTCTTCTATGGGCATCGACGGTCTGTGCACAACAGTCGTTGAGCTTGTTGGGACGCTCGAGTGCCGAAGGCCTGAGCGCCGGGTTGTCGGACACCGAGTTGCGCTGGCTGCAGCAAAAGGGCCGATTGGTGCTGGCCGTCTCGGCTCCGGATTATCCCCCCTTCGAGTTCAACACGGCGGGCAAGGTGTTCGAGGGCGTCACAGCCGATTACGCCGGATTGCTCGAACAATTGTTGAATGTGGTCATAGAGGTTCGACGTTATCCGTCGCGGGCCGACGCGGTACAGGCCATCAAGGAGGGGCAGGCAGACCTGCTGGGAACGGCCAATCGATTTGAAGCCGAAGATCCACAGTTACAGATGTCCAGTGCCTATGCGGTCGATCAACCGGTGCTGGTCACGCGCACCGATTTCCCTCCGGTGCTCGACCCGACACTGGCCGGCAAGCGCCTGGTGATGCTGTATCACTACTTGCCCGAATACAGCGTGCAACAGTTCTATTCCAAAGCGCAGGTCCAGCTGTTTCCCTCGACACTGGCGGCGATGGGCGCGGTGGCGTTCGGTCAGGCCGATGTCTACCTCGGCGATGCGATCAACGCTCATTATCTGATCAGCAAGAATTACCTGAACAACGTGCAGTTGACGGATTTTTCGCCCATGGAGTCCGGGCGTTTTGCCTTTGCGATGGCCCGTGACAACGTGCCGCTGTTACGCATCGTCAACAAGGCGCTGGCGGCCATCACCACCAATGAACAAATGAACATCCTGCGCCGTTGGGGGGCCAACGGGGTGTCTATCCCGGGCACCCAGTCCTTGCAATTGAGCGTGGCCGAACAGCACTGGCTCCAGCGCCACCCGCGCGTGCGAGTTGCGATCAACGAAAATATCCCGCCGATTACATTTGTCGACAGTGAAGGCAAGTTTCGCGGTATCGGTGTCGATGTGCTGGCGAAAATCACTTTGCGCACCGGGTTGCAATTTGACATCCAGGGCATGAAGTCGGTGGCCGAGATGATGACCGGCATCACGAGCGGCCAGATCGATGTGCTGGCCGGTATCGGCCTCAGTTCCCAGCGTGAAGATGAATTGCGGTTCACCCGTTCGTTTCTGAGCAGCCCGTCGGTGCTGGTGACCCGCGTGGCCGTGGACAGCCCCAGGACGCTGGATGACATGGCGGGGAAATCCCTGGCGCTGACCCGGGGCAACATTGCCAGCGAGTACATTAGCCAGCATTACCCGCTGATCCAGCAGGTGGATGCGCCACTGTCGACGGACGCCATGGAAATGGTCGCACAGGGCAAGGCCCAAGGTGGCATCAACTCCTTGATCAGCGCCCGTTACCTGATTTCCCGGCAGTATCGCGATCGCTTGCAAGTGACCAGCACCGTGGGCACCGACCCCGCTCGAAGCACCCTGGCAACCAGTCGTGAGGCCACCGAGCTGCATTCGATTCTGGACAAGGCGCTACTGAGTATCCCACCCGAAGAAATTGACGAGCTGACTCAACCCTGGCGCTATGACTCGATGGTCGAGCAGAGTTACTGGCTGCGACACCGGCAGGCGATCGTGCAGGCGTTTGCGGTGGCAGGTGTCTTGCTATCGCTGGCGTTGGCCGGGATCGTCTGGCAGCGGCGCCAGATTCGTCAGCGTCAGCAATTGCTCGGACAACTGCAGGAAGCCAAGGACGCGGCCGACGACGCCAATCGGGCCAAGACCACGTTCCTGGCCACCATGAGCCATGAAATCCGCACGCCGATGAACGCATTGATCGGCATGCTCGAGCTGGCGCTGAAACGAGCTGATGAAGGCGTGACCGACCGCGCCGCCATCGAGGTGGCGTCCAACGCCGGGCAGCAGTTGCTGGATTTGATCGGCGACATTCTGGATGTCGCCCGGATCGAATCCGGGCATTTGTCGTTGGCGCCGGAGCGGGTCAATCTGCATGCGCTGGTGACGTCGGTCTGCCGGGTATTCGAAGGGCTGGCGGTGCAGAAGAATCTGCAGTGGCAGGTCGAGCTCGATGCACACAGTGACTGCGACGTGATGCTCGATCCCACGCGCTTCAAACAGGTGCTGTCCAATCTGCTGAGCAATGCGATCAAGTTCACCCGTGAAGGCCAGGTGAACCTGACGCTGCGGGTGCTGCCGCAAGCACCGGCGCATCTCGCGGTCAGCGTACACATCGAGGACAGTGGCATCGGTATCAGCGCTTTCGACCAGCAACGCCTGTTCAGTCCGTTCGTGCAGGCGGGCAACAGCCAGCAGACGGCCCGGCAGGGTTCCGGCCTGGGCCTGGTAATCAGTCGCACCCTGTGCGAAATGATGGGCGGCCGGTTGCAACTCGACAGTGAACCTGGGCGCGGCACGCGGGTGCACATCAGCCTGGTGCTGCCCATCCTGCAAGCGTTGCCGGTCGAAGTGGTGTCCCTAGGGCCGGAGCCGCTCGCGACCCGGGCGTTGACGATTCTGGTGGTCGATGATTATCCGGCCAATCGCCTGTCGCTCTCGCGGCAACTGAGCTATCTGGGCCACCGTGTGGTGCTCGCGGAGGACGGGGTGCAGGGGCTTGAACAATGGCGCGGGCAGGGGGTCGATCTGATCATCACCGACTGCAACATGCCGGTGCTCAGCGGTTACGAGTTGGCGGGTGCGATACGTGAGCAAGAGCAGCTGCAAGGTCTGTCGCCGACGCTGATTCTGGGCTTTACCGCTAATGCGCAGACCGAAGAGAAAGCCCGGTGTCGGGCGGCGGGCATGGATGATTGCCTGTTCAAACCCATTCGCCTGGTGGATTTGCAGGCGTGGCTCGCCCAGCGGTTTCCCAGTGCACCTCCAGCGGCAATCGAGACTCCTGGCTTCGCCGAGTTCGATTTGAGCGGGCTGGAGCGCTATGCGGATTCGGACCGTGAGCTGATCGATCAACTACTGCGCGATCTGGCGCTGACCAACCGCGAGGATCGCGTGCATTTGCTGGCCTTGCACACCAGCGACAATCACCCTGGTTTGCAGGCACTGGTACACCGGATCAAGGGTGGGGCGTTGATGGTGCGAGCGTTTGGCCTGGTGGAGTGTTGCGAACAACTGGAGCGGGCGTGCCATGACGGCCGCAGGGCACTGATCGACGACGCCGTCGACCAGTTGCAGCAAGCCATGGCCCGCCTGGATCAAAGTCTCGAGCAGGATTGAGGCTCAATCCCAGTTCGGCGCGATACCTTTTGGGCTGGTTAGCCGCTGGCCGCGATCCAGCGTTGCGATCAAGTCCATGTCGGCCTCGCTCAAGGTTAGCTCGCGAGCCTTCAAATTGCTTTCAAGGTTGGTCCGGCGAGTGGACGACGGGATCACTGCGTAGCCCGATTGCAGGGCCCAGGCCAGGGTGACCTGAGCCGGTGTCGCTTGCAGGCGTTCGGCGATCTGCTGGACGAGTGGGTCCTTGAGGATTTCACCGTACGCCAGGGTCATGTACGACGTGATGCCGATGCCCTGGCTCTGCGCGAACGCGACGACCTTGCGGTTTTGCAGGTACGGATGCAGTTCGATCTGGTTGGTTGCGATGTGCTCGGCACCGATGGCCGCAATCGCCTGTTTCATCAGGTCTACGGTGAAGTTGGACACGCCGATCTGCCGGGTCAGGCCCAGGCGCTTGGCTTCGAGCAGGGCGCCCATGAATTCTGCGACAGGCACTTGATCGTCCGGCGACGGCCAGTGAATCAGGGTCAGGTCCAGGTAGTCGGTCTGCAATTTGCGCAGGCTTTCTTCAAGGCTGTCGATCAGACGATCCCCGGAGAAGTTGGCAACCCAGATCTTGCTGGTGATGAACAGTTCTTCCCGGGCGATGCCGCTGGCGGCGATTGCCTCGCCGACTTCGGCTTCGTTTTCGTAAATTTGCGCGGTATCGATCGCCCGGTAACCGAGCGCAAGGCCGGTGCTCACCGAATCGATGACCACCTGGCCTTGCAAGCGAAACGTACCCAGACCGAAGGCGGGAATGGACATTGATGACTCCAGAGGTTGCAGTGGGAATGGGCGCGAGTATCCGCGCCTGCATCCGTGAGAAAAACCGCTGGAGCGGCAAAGCAATGTTTACCGCAAGTCAAGAATCACCGGCAGTCTGGTTGGGTGATGGTGTCTGATCCGCCGCCTTCGCGAGCAAGCCCGCTCCCACATTTGGAATGCTTTCCCCTGTGGGAGCGGGCTTGCTCGCGAAGGCCGCGACTCGGTCCAAAGCCTTACCCCCCATCAGCTTGCCGCTTGCCGCTAAAAGCTTGTAGCTGCCATCAGGCAATATCACTGCGGCTGAATTCTTCCCCGAGAAAGTCGATCAACGTGCGCACCGATGGCAACAAGCCGCGACGCGACGGGAAGATCGCATGGATGACACCGCTTTTCGGTGCCCATCCCGGCACCAACTCGACCAATTGTCCGGTGGCAATTTCGTCGCGCACCACCACGCTGGGCAGATGCACGATGCCGATTCCGGCAACTGCCGCATGGCGCAAGGCCAACAGGTCATCGGTGACCATCCTCGGCGCGTGACGAATCATCGCGGTGCTGCCATCTGCACCGAACAGTTCCCACTGATACTCGCGTTGCGCCGCGCCCCAGTGCAGGCTCGGCAAGCCGCTGAGGTCGGCCGGGGAGGCCGGTGTCGACAGGCGCGAGACAAAGGCCGGGCTGCCGACCACGCTCTGGGTGCTGTTGCCCAGCACCTTCATCACCATGTCGGTGTTCTCCAGCGGGGGGAAGCGCACCCGCAGGGCAATGTCGAAGCCCTCATGGATCAGGTCGACCCGGCGGTTGGTGCTCTCGATGAACAACTCCACCAATGGGTACTTGAGCATGTAGCGGGTCAGCATCGGTCCGACCCAGGAGTTGAGCAGCGCCGTCGGACAACTGACACGCACCAGGCCCTGGGGCTCGGAGCGGTTGCGCTCGATCAGTTCGGCGGCGCTTTCCGCTTCCACGCGCATGGCCAGGCAGCGCTGGTAATAGGCCTGGCCGATTTCCGTCAATGAGCAATGCCGGCTGGTGCGGTGCAGCAGGCGTACACCAAGGCGTTCTTCGAGTTCGGCGATGCGTCGGCTGAGCTTGGACTTGGGCATGTCCAGTGCGCGCCCGGCCGCCGCGAAACCGTGGTGCTCCACCACTTGGGTGAAGTAGTAGAGGGTGTTGAGGTCTTCCACCATCGTTCTCCAAATAGAACGCTAAAGCTGATTTTTGCAGTCTAGCGCAGCAAAGGTCACGGTTTTAAGCTTTGTCCATGGCTTCACTCACCTCATCAGGAGACACCATGAAAAACATCATCGGTATCTACACCAGTCCACGGACCCATTGGGTTGGCGACGGTTTTCCGGTTCGCACGCTGTTTTCCTACGACAACCTGGGCAAACACATCAGCCCGTTCCTGTTGCTGGATCACGCCGGCCCCGCTGAATTCACCCCGACCACCGAACGACGTGGCGTTGGTCAGCATCCCCATCGTGGCTTCGAAACGGTGACTATCGTTTACAAGGGCGAACTGGAGCATCAGGACTCCACCGGCAGTGGCGGCAAGATCGGCCCCGGCGATGTGCAATGGATGACCGCTGCCTCGGGGATCCTGCATGAAGAGTTTCACTCCGAAAGCTTCGCCAAAAGCGGTGGCACCCTGGAGATGGTGCAACTGTGGGTCAACCTGCCGGCCAGGGACAAAATGGCCGACCCCGGCTACCAGACGATTCTCGATCGCGACATCCCGGGCATCGCCTTGAAGGACAACGCCGGCAACCTGCGCCTGATCGCCGGTGAGTTCGACGGTCACAAGGGCCCGGCGCGCACTTTCACCCCGGTCGACGTATGGGACATTCGTTTGAATGCCGGCAAGTTGCTCACCCTTGATCTGCATGAAGGGCGTAACACCGCACTGGTGGTCTTGCGCGGCACCGTTCAGGTCAACGGCCTGGAATCGGTGCGTCAGGGGCAACTGGCCCTGTTCGAGCGCAAGGGCGATCAATTGACCCTTGAAGCCGGCGAAGACGCGGTGGTGCTGTTGCTCAGCGGCGAGCCGATCGACGAGCCGATCGTCGGCCACGGACCGTTCGTGATGAACACCGAGCAAGAAATCCACCAGGCCTTCGCCGACTTCCAGTCCGGTCGCTTCGGCCGGATGCACGCTTAACCCGTTCCGTTTCAACAACCCGTTCTACACAGGATGCGTAGGCCGGTCCGAGGCCAGGGATGGCTGTTGCCTGTAATAAAGAGGAAACACACATGAGTACTGTCAACGCGGCCAATTTCAACGGCCAGAAACCGACCATCGACCCCAACGATGCCGCCATGTTGTTGATCGACCATCAGAGCGGACTGTTCCAGATCGTCAAGGACATGGACGTGCCACAACTGCGCGCCAACGCCATTGCCCTGGCCAAGGCCGCGACCCTGCTGAAAATGCCGGTGATCACCACCGCTTCCGTTCCCCAGGGGCCGAACGGGCCGCTGATTCCGGAGATTCACGAAGCTGCGCCCCATGCGCAATACGTGGCGCGCAAAGGTGAAATCAACGCCTGGGACAACCCGCAGTTTCACGCGGCGGTCAAAGCCACCGGCAAGAAAACCCTGGTGATCGCCGGCACCTTGACCAGTGTGTGCCTGGCGTTCCCGTCCATCGCCGCGGTGCATGAAGGCTACAAGGTGTTTGCGGTGGTCGATGCCTCCGGCAACCACTCGAAACTGGCCACTGATCTGACCGTTGCCCGCTTGGCCCAGGCCGGGGTGGTGCCGATCGACATCATGGCTACGCTCTCTGAGCTGCAAGGCTCGTGGAACCGTCCGGATGCCGAGCAGTGGGCCGCTGTCTACGCCCAGGCCATGCCGCATTATCAATTGCTGATCGAGAGCTACCTCAAGGCTCAGCAAGTGGTGAACGAACACGAGGTGCTGGACTCCCAGCGCTAACCGGTTACCCCACGCCGATTTCACTCGGCATCGATAACATGCGAGGACTACTGCAATGAATACTTCCTACAAGCGTCTCGACAAGGATAACGCCGCGGTTTTGATGGTTGATCATCAGGCGGGCCTGTTGTCTCTGGTGCGCGACATCGATCCGGATCGTTTCAAGAACAATGTGCTGGCCCTGGCCGACCTGGCCAAGTACTTCAAGCTGCCGACCATCCTCACCACCAGTTTCGAAACCGGCCCCAACGGCCCGCTGGTGCCGGAGCTCAAGGCACTCTTTCCGCAAGCGCCGTACATCGCTCGCCCGGGCCAGATCAACGCCTGGGACAATGAAGATTTCGTCAAGGCGATCAAGGCCACCGGCAAGAAACAACTGATCATCGCCGGCGTAGTGACCGAAGTCTGCGTGGCATTCCCGGCCCTCTCGGCCCTGGCCGAAGGTTTTGATGTGTTCGTGGTCACTGACGCATCCGGCACCTTCAACGAACTGACCCGCGAATCGGCCTGGAACCGTATGTCTACCGCCGGCGCGCAATTGATGACCTGGTTCGGCCTGGCCTGTGAACTGCACCGTGACTGGCGCAACGATGTCGAAGGGTTGGCCACACTGTTCTCCAACCACATTCCGGATTACCGCAACCTGATGACCAGCTACAGCACGCTGGCCAACAGCAAGTAACTTCGGCATCACTCATCCCCCCTGTGGGAGCGGGCTTGCTCGCGAAAGCGGTGTGTCAAACAACATAAACGTTGCCTGACACACTGAGTTCGCGAGCAAGCCCGCTCCCACATTTGTTTTTGTGGCGATTGCAGAATCCAGCGAAATCAATTGCTCCTACACTAAGGCCAATCCATGCGATCTTCGCGTTATTGACCCTGGCTGGAGTTGCTTGATGCTGTCATTGCTCACCGAACACCCGCTGATCTGCGCGATGGCGCTGATCCTGATCGATCTTGGTTTGTGGTACTTGCTCAGTGCCCTTGGCAGTGCCTGGCGGCTGCTGGTGCGGGTGGTGATTTTTTCGTTGTTCAGCCTGCTGCTGTTCAATGAAGGCCTGAACCCGATGGAGCCGCCGCCCTGGGCCGACAACGTAGCGTTGCACCTGGCGGCCACCGGATTGCAGATCGGCTGGTGGTTGTTCGGCGCGCGGACCCTGACCGTACTGATCGGCGCGGTGATGATGCAACGGGTCGGGCATACCGGGCGATTGCTTCAGGATTTGCTCGGTGCGGTGATTTTCCTGATCGCTATCATTGCCGCCCTGGCCTACGTACTCGATCTACCGGTCAAGGGTGTGCTGGCGACGTCCGGTGCGTTGGCGATCATTGTCGGCCTGGCCTTGCAAAGTACCCTCAGCGATGTGTTTTCCGGGATAGTCCTGAACACCACCAAACCCTATCAACTGGATGACTACATCTCCATCGATGGCATGGAAGGCCGGGTCACCGACATCGACTGGCGTGCCACGCGCCTGCAAACCTCCCAGGGTTGCATGGCGGTCATACCCAACTCCCTGGCAGCCAAGGCCAAGATCATCAATTTCAGTCGGCCGAACGATATGTTCGGAATCTCCGTCTCCCTGGAAGTGAGCCCGCATGCGCGGCCGAACACGGTGATCGAGGCCTTGGAGCGGGCCATGCAAGGGTGCCGTGCGCTGCTGGAGACACCGTCGCCCAGCGTCGGCCTGAAAAATGCCAGCAACACCGGCGCGGTCTACGAAATCAGCGGGTTTGTCGCGTCGATGGACGAGAAACGCTCAGTGCGCAATCAGCTATACGACCTGGCCTACCGGCACTTGCAGGCATCCGGAGTCAATTTGTTGTCGAGCGTGGAGCCCAGCCCGCCGATCAACTCGACACGCAAACGGGCGTTGCTGGACAGCTCGCCAATTTTCTCCACCCTGCGTCAGGAAGAGAAAGACACGTTCAGCCAGAACATGACCCTGCAAACCTTTCGCGCCGGGGAGGTGATCCTGGAAGCGGGGGAGATCAGCGATCACTTGTTCATTATCGAGTCCGGCGTGATCTCGGTGACCTTGATGCGCCACGGAACGCCATACGAATCCGGACGCATGGGGCCGGGGGAGGTGATCGGCGAGGCGGGTATCCTCACCGACAGCGCGTTGCCTGCGCAGTTTACCGCCAAGACATTCTGTGGCCTGTACCGTATCGAAAAGTCATACCTCAAGCCGTGCCTGGATGCCCGTCACGACATCAACGACGCAATGAAGGCGTTGCTCGATTACCGGCTGCAAAAAGCGAAAAGCCTGACTCAGGAGCTGCCGGTGACGGTGGCGAAAAAGGGCTTTCTGCAGTGGTTGCGCAATCGGGTGTGAAGGGTGGTTTCCAGGTAGGCGCGCTCAAGGTCCAGACGGCACCAGTGGCCTCCTCGACTTCTGAAAAATTGGCTATTTGTGTATGCCGACCGAGGGACTAACGTAGCGACACACCCACTTGCCCTGGAGCACGCAATGCAATCGCGTACCGATTTCTACACCGCCAGCCCCGACGCCCTCAAAGCCATGATTGCCCTGGAAACGGCTGTTTCCAAACTGCCGCTGGAAAAAAACCTGGTCGAGCTGGTCAAGCTGCGTGCCTCACAGATCAACGGCTGTGCCTTCTGCATCGACATGCACACCGCCGATGCGATCAAGGGTGGCGAAACCCCGCGTCGTCTGTTCGCCGTGACGGCCTGGCGCGAGGCGCCGTTTTTCACCGAGCGTGAACGCGCTGCGCTGCTGTGGACCGAATCCCTGACCCAGCTCAGCCTGACCCACGCCCCGGACGAGGACTACGAAGTGGTCAGTGCGCAGTTCACACCCAAGGAAATGGTTGACCTGACCGTCGCCATCAGCACCATCAACAGCTGGAACCGCCTGGCGGTCGGCTTCCGTAAAATGCCTCAGGCCTGATTCTCAACAATCCGCCGATGCCTCAATGGGCATCGGCACTCGGCGCGGCCGGTGGTTGCACCTTGCGCATCAGGGGCACCATCGCCGTGGCAATAATGAAGCAGACCATGATCATCAAAAACGCGTCGCCATAGGTTTGTGTCTGGGCTTCGCGGTAGGTCAGCAACCAGAGTTGATGCAGGCTGGCGGTGACCCCGGCGTCACCGCTCTGGCCGAGGGCGGCGAAGTTGTTGCCGACCTGGGACAGCCATTGGTTGAGCGCCTCGTTGGTGCTATTGAGGTTCTCCGCCAACCGGGTGAAATGCAGGTTGGTGCGGTCGTTGAGGATGGTCGCACACGCGGCGATACCGATAGCCCCACCGAGGTTACGCATCAGATTGAACAGCCCCGACGCATGTTTGAGCCGGGCCGGTGCCAGGCCGCCGAGGGTCAGCGTCACCGCGGGCGGCACCGCCAGTTGCTGGGCAATCCCGCGAAAAGCTTGCGGCAGCATCAATTCCCTGGCCCCCCAGTCATGGGTGATCGGGCTGAAATCCCACATCGATAACGCGAACAGCCCAAGGCCGGTCATCATGATCCAGCGCAGGTCGACGCGGTTGGCCAGAAAGGCGTACAGCGGAATCGCCATGATCTGGAACACTCCGGTGGAGAAAACCGCCAGACCAATGTCCAGCGCTCCATAGCCACGCACCCGACCGAGGAACAGCGGCGTCAGATAAATGGTGGCGAACAGGCCGATGCCGGTGACGAACGAGAAGAAACAGCCGAGGGCGAAATTGCGATCCTTCAAGGCGCGCAAATCGACAATCGGGTTGGCCACGTGCAGGGTCCGGCCGATGAACGCCAGGCCGGCCAGGCCGCTGATCCACGCGGTGGTCAGAATCGTGCGGTCGCTGAACCAGTTCCAGCGCGGGCCTTCTTCGAGGGTGTATTCCAGGCAGCCGAGGAACAGCGCCAGAAACACCATGCTCAAGTAATCCGCGCCTTTGAGCAGCGACAGTTCCGGTTGGTCGATCTTGACCAGCATCGGCACGGCGACCGCGACGAAAATCCCCGGCACCAGGTTGATGTAGAACAGCCAATGCCAGGACGATATGTCGGTGATCCAGCCACCGATCACCGGTCCCAGGGTTGGTGCCAGGGACGCCACCGCGCCGATGGTGGCGGCAGCGATGACCCGTTGCTTGCCAGTGAAGAACACGAAGGCCGTGGTGAACACCAGCGGAATCATCGAGCCGCCAAGAAACCCTTGCAGGGCGCGGAAGGCGATCATGCTCTGGATGTTCCAGGCCACGCCGCACAGCAGGCTGGTCAGGGTGAAACCCACCGCCGATGCGCAAAACAGCCAGCGCGTCGAAAATACCCGCGACAGCCAGCCCGACAGCGGGATCACGATGATCTCGGCGATCAGGTAACTGGTTTGCACCCACGCGGTTTCGTCGGTGCCGGCGGAGAGTCCGCCGCCGATGTCACGCAACGAAGCTGAGACAATCTGGATATCCAGCAGCGCAATGAACATGCCGATGCACATGCTGGCAAAGGCGAAGACCTTGGTCGCCGTCGCCATGTTCGCGGCATTGAACGGTTGCGCCGGGGCGGCGAGGGCGCGGCTCATGGCGTGCTGGCCACGGCTGGCGCTTGAGGCGCCTTGCGCGTGTCCACTTCAGCGGTCACCGACAGCCCCGGACGCAGGTGGCCGAGTACGCTGTCGGCCGGGTCGAGGTGAATCCGCACCGGCACCCGCTGCACGATCTTGGTGAAGTTGCCGGTGGCATTTTCCGGTGGCAATACGCTGAATTGCGAACCGCTGGCCGGGGCGAGGCTGTCGAGGTGACCGTGGAATTCCTGACCCGACAGCACGTCGGCACGGATCACTACCCGTTGCCCCGGCACCATGTGCGCCAGTTGGTCTTCCTTGAAGTTGGCATCAACCCACAGACCGCTGGTCGGTACCACCGAGAGCAATTGTGAACCGGCCTGGGCATAGGCGCCGACCCGAGCCCGGCGATTGCCGATCACACCATCAACCGGTGCCTTCAGTTCGGTGTAGCCGACATTCAATTGCGCCAGATCGCGTTCAGCCTTGGCCTGGATCAATGCAGCCCGGGCTTGTTGTTTCTGGGTATCGATCACATTCAACTGGCGTTGCGCGGCCAGCAGCTCAGCCTGGGCGCGGTTACTTTGGGCCTGGGCCGTCTTGAATGTGGTATTGGCCCGCTGGGCGCTTTCCACCGAGACGGCGTTGGTGATCACCAGTTTTTTGTAGCGGGCATCGTCATCCCGCGAACGGGCGGCTTCGGCACCGGCAGCGTCGATGCCGGCGCGGGCCTGGCCGATGACGGCCTGTTGCAGTTGTTCGGTGGCGTCGAGGTTGGCCAGCAAGGCTTCCTGGGCGGCCACAGCGCCTTCGGCCTTGGCCAGGTTGGCACGGTAGTCGCGCGAATCGAGACGGATCAGCACATCGCCGGCCTTGACCTTCTGGTTATCGGTCACCAGCACTTCGTCGATATAGCCCGCCACTTTCGGCCCGATCACCGTCACATCACCACCAATGTAGGCGTCGTCGGTTTCTTCGATGAAACGTCCGGCGCTCCACCAATGCGCGCCATATACACCGGCCAGTACCAACGCTGCGATGCCCACTGTTGGCAACAGCAGACGTTTGAGCAGGGGAGGTTTGGCGGCAGTCACCGGGGCAGCCAGGTCGGGTTCAACGGTGGGCATGCTGGTCATGGAGGGTTACCTGTTGGAGCGGCGGTCAATTATGATGGTTGTAATATGACGCGTGTAATATTTTGTGGCAAGTGGTTTTTGCTGCCGGTCGTCAGGTGGGTTGTTCCGAGAAAATGAAATTCTGCGTGCGCTAGAGAACCACTGTGGGAGCGAGCTTGCTCGCGATAGCGGCCGTCCAGTCAACAATGATGGTGCCTGACACGCCGCCATCGCGAGCAAGCTCGCTCCCACAGGGAATCGCTACTGGTTTACTGGAAGCAAAAAGGCCGGTGATCTGCGCGATCACCGGCCTTTTTGCGGCTATTGCTTAGACGCGTTCGAAAATCGCCGCAATCCCCTGACCACCACCGATGCACATGGTCACCAGTGCATAACGGCCACCGGTGCGATGCAGTTCGTGGATGGCCTTGGTGGCGATGATGGCGCCGGTTGCGCCCACCGGGTGGCCCAGGGCGATGCCCGAACCGTTAGGGTTGACCTTGGCCGGGTCGAGGTCGAGTTCCTGGCTGACGGCGCAGGCCTGGGCGGCGAAGGCGATGTTGGCTTCGATCACGTCCAGGTCGGCGACGGTCAGGCCGGCGCGCTTGAGTGCCAGGCGGGTGGCCGGGATCGGGCCCAGGCCCATGAATTCCGGTTCGACGCCGGCGTGGGCGTAGCTGACCAGGCGGGCGAGTGGTTTCAGGTTATTGGCCTGGACCGCGTTACCGGTGGCCATGACCAGTGCGGCAGCGCCGTCGTTCAGGCCCGAGGCGTTGCCGGCGGTGACCGATCCGTCCTTCTTGAACGCGGGCTTCATTGCAGCCAGTTGTTCCAGGGAGGTGGCGCGCGGGTGCTCGTCGACGCTGAACAGTTTGACGCCTTTGCGATCCTGGATTTCCACGGTTGCGATCTGCTCGCTGAAGTAGCCGTTGGCAATCGCATGGGCGGCGCGATTCTGGTCTTCCAGTGCCAGGGCGTCCTGCATTTCACGGGTGATGCCGTTGCGTGCCGCGACGTTCTCGGCAGTGATGCCCATGTGGATGCCATGGAACGGGTCATGCAGGATGCCCAACATGTAGTCGATGACCTGGGCGTTGCCCATGCGCGAACCCCAACGGGCGGCTGGCATCAGGTACGGGCCACGGCTCATGGATTCGGCACCGGCGCCGACGACGATTTCCGCATCGCCGAGCATCAGCGTCTGCGCGGCGTTGATGATCGCTTGCAGGCCCGAACCGCAGAGGCGGTTGACGTTGTAGGCCGGGGTTTCCTTCGGAATGCCGGCGTTCATCGCCGCGACGCGGGAGATGTAGGCATCGCGGGTTTCGGTCGGGATCACGTTGCCCATCACCAGATGGCCAACGAGTGCCGGGTCCACGGCGGCCCGTTGCAGGGCGGCTTTCACGGCCGTGGTCGCGAGGTCGGCCAGTGGCACGTCCTTGAGCGAACCGCCGAACGTACCGATGGCGGTACGGGCGGCACTGACGACGTAGATTTCCGGAGTGTTCATGGCTGGTTTCCTTTCGGTGGATTCTTATCTGTACTGCGATTGAGCAGGGCGTTCAAGGCGGATTTCGCCTCGTCGGTATTCAGGCGCTGGATGAACAGCGTGTTCTCTTCGCGCAGGGTGGCTTCCAGTTCCGGCAACGTCGCCTGTTTCATCAATTGCCGGGATTGGCGCAAGGCCTCCTGGGGCATCGCCAAAAAGCGCTGGGCGATTTTTGTCGCCGCCGCCAGGCATTGCTCGCCGTCATCGAAGGCTTCGTTGGCCAGGCCCCAGGCCAGCGCTTCGTTGCCGTCCAGGCCATTGCCCAACAGCAGCAGGCTCGCGGCACGGGCATGGCCGAGCCGGCGTGGCAGCAACAGGCTGGCGCCGAATTCGGGGCACAGGCCGATGTTGACGAACGGCATGCGCAGCTTGGCGTTGCGGGTGACCAGCACCTGATCGCAATGCAATAGCAACGTGGTGCCAATGCCGATGGCCGCCCCGCAGACTGCCGCGATCAGCGGTTTTTGCAGGTGCGTGACGACTTTCATCAGGCGAAACGCCGGGGCGTCCAGGTGCGTCGGCGGATTCTGGAGAAAGTCCACCAGGTCATTGCCGCTGGTAAAACAGGCCGGGCCGCCAGTGAGGATGATCACGCCGGTTTGCGCGTCTTCGTCGGCGGCCAGCAGCAGGTCGGCCAGTTGCGTGTACATGACATTGTTCAGTGCGTTGAGCTTGTCCGGACGGTCGATGGTCAGCGTCAACACTCCGTCGCGTCGCTCGTGTTTGATCAGGTCGGTCATCGCAGGCTCCGCAAGGTCGGTTCAGGCTGCCACTTTAAGCGCCGGACAAACCCCGGATCTATGGCAAAACGGGTCAACTGCACTGCCGCTTTTTGCCATGCCGGTGCGCCAAAAGCGACACACACCCATTCGGGGTATGGCTGCGCCCGGCCAATCCGCCAATAGTGGGGGCATCCGCTCATCCAGAGCCGAACTCGCTATAAGGTGCATTTGCTATGGGCAAGACGCTGCTTAAGGTGATTTCCAGTCTGTTTGTTGTACCGCTGACTTTGAATGCCTACGCCGCTCAAGGGGACGACAGCAATACGCTGCGGCTGTACAACTGGGCGGATTACATCGGTGAAAAAACCGTGGCCGACTTCGAAAAGGCCACCGGCATCAAAGTCATCTACGACACCTTCGATGCCTACGAAACGGTGCAGGCCAAATTGCTCACCGGCCACTCCGGTTATGACTTGATCGTGTTGAACGCGTCCCTCGCGCCGCCGTTGATCAAGGCCAAGGTATTCCAGCCGCTGGATAAAAAGTTGCTGCCGGGCTGGAGCAACCTGGACTCGAAGGTCTTGCAGGACCTGCAGGGGTTTGATCCGGGCACCACGTACTCTGCGCCCTACACCTGGGGCAGCAATGGCGTCACGTACAACGTCGACAAGATCAAGGAACGCATGCCGGACGCGCCGATCGGTTCGCTGGCGATGATCTTCGATCCGAAGATCGTCTCGCGCTTCGCCGACTGCGGCGTGACCCTGCTCGATGCCCCGACCGAAGTCATCCCCTTGGCCTTGAAGTACCTGGGACGTGACCCGAACAGTGCCACCCCGGCAGATCTGAAAGCCGCCCAGGACTTGCTGTTGTCTGTGCGGCCGTACATCCGCAAATTCGACTCGGTCAATTACCTGACCAGCCTGCCCAACGGCGACGTGTGCATGGCCATGACCTGGTCCGGCGATTACGCCACGGCCATGGCCCGCGCCGCAGAAGCCAAGAAAAAGATCGATCTGGCCTACTTCATCCCCAAGGAAGGCTCGCTGATCTGGTTCGACAACATGTACATCCCGGCCGACGCGCCCCATGTCGCCAATGCCCACAAGTTTCTTGAGTACTTGATGCAGCCGCAGGTGATGGCGGATGTGAGCGATTTCATCAATTACGCCAACAGCAACGCGGCGGCCACCCCGTTGTTGAGCGCCGATGTGCGCAACAACCCGGCGATCTACCCGGACGCGCAAACCCGCGAGCGCCTGTTCCCGCAGAAGACCCAGGATGCCAAGGACATGCGGGCGATCACCCGGGTCTGGAGCACCGTGAAAAGCGGCATCTGATTTGTTCGATCGTTAGTCAATTCGGTTAGAGGTTTATTTATGGCGACGCCAACACGCAGCGTTTTTTCCCCAGCGGACGAGTCCCGGCTGGTCAAGGCCGACAAGGCTCACCATATGCACGGTTATCACGTGTTCGACGAACACGCCGAACACGGCTCGTTGAACATCGTCGCAGGCGATGGCGCCTACATCTACGACACCCAGGGCAACCGCTTTCTCGATGCCGTGGGCGGCATGTGGTGCACCAATATCGGTTTGGGCCGTGAGGAAATGGCCGAGGCCATCGCCGATCAGGTGCGGCAACTGGCCTATTCGAATCCGTTTTCCGACATGTCGAACAACGTGGCGATTCAGCTGTGCGAAAAGCTCGCCAGCCTGGCCCCCGGCGACCTCGACCATGTGTTCCTGACCACCGGCGGCTCCACCGCCGTGGACACCGCTTACCGGCTGATCCAGTACTACCAGAACTGCCGTGGCAAACCCGAGAAGAAGCACGTCATTGCCCGGTTCAACGCCTATCACGGCTCCACCACCCTGACCATGTCGATTGGCAACAAGGCCGCCGACCGGGTGCCGGAGTTCGATTACGCCAACCCGCTGATCCACCACGTCTCCAACCCGAATCCGTACCGCGCACCCGATGGCATGGACGAGGCGCAGTTTCTCGAGTTTTTGGTCAAGGAATTCGAAGACAAGATCCTGGCCATCGGCGCGGACAAGGTCGCCGGGTTTTTCGCCGAACCGATCATGGGCTCGGGCGGGGTGATCATTCCGCCACAGGGTTACCTCAAGCGCATGTGGGAGGTCTGCCAGCGCTACGACATCCTGTTCGTCGCCGACGAAGTGGTGACCTCGTTCGGGCGCCTGGGCAAGTTCTTTGCCTCCCGGGATGTGTTCGATGTGCAGCCCGACATCATTACCACCGCCAAAGGCCTGACTTCGGCTTACCTGCCGCTGGGCGCGTGTATTTTTTCCGACCGCATCTGGAAAGTCATCGCCGAGCCGGGCAAGGGCCGCTGTTTCACCCACGGCTTCACCTACAGCGGCCATCCGGTGTGCTGCACGGCGGCGCTGAAGAACATCGAAATCATCGAGCGGGAAAACCTGCTGGCCCACGTCGATACGGTAGGCGCTTATCTGGAAGAACGCCTGGCCACCCTGCGGGACTTGCCGCTGGTGGGGGATGTGCGCTGCCAGAAACTCATGGCCTGCGTGGAGTTCGTCGCGGACAAGCGCACCAAGGAATTGTTTGCCGACGAAATCAACATTGGCGAGATGATTCACTCCCGAGCGCAAACCCGGGGCTTGCTGGTGCGGCCGATCATGCACCTCAACGTGATGTCGCCACCGCTGATCCTGACGGTTGTCCAGGTCGACGAAATCGTCGAGACCCTGCGCGCGTGCATCCTGGAAGTGGCGGCGGAGCTTCAGGCCAGCGGCCAATATGGCGGCCAATGAATTCGCCCTACAGGCTGTTATCAAGGGCCTGCGCACCCGCTAGACTGCGGGGCATGAGCAAACCAGACGACGATACGCTGATCGCAATGCCCTTCGGGGCCTTGCACAAATGGCATGGGGGAATGCGCGAGGCATTCGCCCATATCGATGAGCCTGACGCCTTGCAATACCTGGCGTCAGCGTTGGCGCAACTGGTGTCGGTCGAGTCGATGATGATCAGCCTGGAGCGCAAGGACCGCGCCCCACAGTTGCTGCATCAGCGCGGGATTGCCCAGGAGTACCAGGTCTCGATTCTGGAGCGCTATTTTGCCGGGGGCTATTTGCTCGACCCGTTCTGCCTGGCAGTGGAGCAAGGGTTGGCACAAGGGTTCTATCACCTGGAAGAGATCGCGCCGGACAACTTTTTCGACAGTGACTATTACAAGACCTACTACCTCAAGGCAGGTTGTTCGGAAGACAGCTACTACATCGTCGATACCGGCAACGACACGAAGATCTCCGTCAGCCTGTTTCAAGGTTTCGGCGGTGAATGCCTGGGCGTCGAACAGCTGAATCTGCTGCGCGCCGTCGAACCGTTGGTGCGCGAATTCATCAGCGAGTTCAGTCAGCGTGGCATGCAGCGCAGTAGCGGGCTCGGGAGCGATAACGAGCAAGGCCTGCGCGATGATCTCAAGCATCGCGTACAGGCGGCTTTCGAGAACTTCGGGTGTGAGTTGTTGACCGAACGCGAGCGGCAAGTGGCGCACATGGTGTTGCGCGGGCATTCGGTGAAGTCCACGGCCAGCCAGATGAGCATCTCGCCGGAAACCGTGCGCATGCACCGCAAAAATCTGTACCTGAAACTGGAGGTGGGTTCGCAGTCGGAACTGTTTGCGCTATTTATCGAGTGGTTGCGCAAGCACTGAGCAAAGTGGAGATCAAATGTGGGAGCGGGCTTGCTCGCGAAGAGGCCGTGCCAGTCGCTATCAATGTCGACTGTCAGACCGCTTTCGCGAGCAAGCCCGCTCCCACAATGACTGCATCGTTTACAAATCATGTGTACGACGCCAAACCCTGTGGGAGCGGGCTTGCTCGCGAAGAGGCCGTGCCAGTCGCTATCAATGTTGACTGTCAGACCGCTTTCGCGAACAAGCCCACTCCCACATTCGCTTCGCAGGCATTGCGGTGGAATTCTTTCAGACCCTCAACACCTTCCCGCCAATCGCCACCGCCACCAGCAACAGCGCCATCAAGGCAAAGGCAAAACTCAAGCTGCTGCCATGGGCGATGAAGCCGATGACGGCGGGGCCTGCCAGGATGCCCGCATAACCCAGGGTGGTAATGGCCGGCACGGCGATGCTTTCGGGCATGACGGTCTGTTTGCCCACAGCGGTGTACAACACCGGCACAATGTTCGAGCAACCGGCACCCAGCAGCGCATACCCCAATAGCGCGGCCTCCCAGCCCGGCGCGAACGTTGCCAGAAACAATCCTGAAGCGGCCGTCAGCCCACCGAACACAATCACCCGTGTCGCGCCCAGCCGTCCTACGATTTTGTCGCCGGTCAAACGCCCGGCCGTCATGGTCAAGGCAAACGCCGCATAACCGAGCCCCGCATACGCCGTGTCGATGCCACGTTCCTGCGCCAGGAACACCGCGCTCCAGTCCAGTGCCGCGCCCTCGGCGAGAAACACGATGAAGCACATCCCGCCAATGAACAGGACAATGCCATGGGGCACCGCGAACGCCGGCCCCGAACGCTCACTGCCGTAGGGCAACAGATGCGGCACGGCCCGGGCCAGCGCGATCAGCAGCATCACGATCACCACCAGTGTGGCCCCCAGTGGAGAAATACCCAGGCCAAGCAACCCGCTGACGCCCGCCGCCCCGACAATCCCGCCCAGGCTGAACAGGCCATGGAAACCCGACATCATGTTTTTGCCGCTGGCGCGCTCGACGATCACCGCTTGCAGGTTGACCGTCGAATCCACCGTGCCGAGACCCGCGCCGAACATAAACAGCGCCGCGATCAAGGCCGGAATCGACGACACCGTCGCCAGCAGCGGCAGGGCGGCACAGATCAGCAACGTTCCGCCAGTCGTCACCCGCCGACAGCCGAAGCGCGTGGCCAGGATCCCGGCCAACGGCATCGCCAGGATCGAGCCTGTCCCCAGACACAACAGCAACAGGCCCAGGGTGCCTTCACTCAGTCCGGCCCGGGCCTTGGCATAAGGCACCAGCGGTGCCCAAGCGGCGATACCGAACCCGGCGATGAAAAAGGCGATGCGCGTGGACATTTGCTCCAGGCGGCCGGGAACGAAGGTGGTTTGGTTGTTGAGGCTAGTCATATCAATCCCTGGCAAAAAACGTCACGTCCTCAACGGACAGTGATCGACCGGCGAGGGTTCGATCAGTGCCCGGAAAGCTTGCGGAGCAATCAGCGCGACATCGTTACACAGCGCCGGTGTTTTTCGCGATATGTTGAGCCATTCCAATGACACGCGGAGGGCGCCATGGCGCAGAGGTACGATGCACGGGGCAATATTTATATCGTGGTGGCCCCCGAAGAACTGCGCAGCCAGGGCATTGACCTGCCCAAACAGGCCAGCCAGGCAGCGCAAACACTTGAAGCCTGGGCGCTGGCCGCTATCGAGGCTTGCTGTAGCTGGGCTCCCGGCACGCAACCGTCCGGCAGCAAGGAGCATCGCAGCGACGGTTTGCTGGTCGGCCCCTTTCAATCGTCGCCCCCCTTTGATCTATTGATCGTCAACACCGACGGCACCCTGGCCGAGCGCAGCGGCAACGGTCTGACGATTTTTTCCCAGGCGTTGAGCGACCAAGGGCTTTTACCCCGCGACGAAGCCTGTCTGCTCAGGGTTCACCACGACAAATCCGACACGCCCTCACCGGGACAGACTTCAGTGAGAACCGCACAAGTCGAGGGCGCAAAGGGCTTCTGGCTTGATCTGGGCCAGCCTGGGTTCGGGCCTTCGGCGGTCAGTGCCGTGGGGGTTGAAACAGCGCTGTTGAATGGCCGCGAACTCAGCCACGTTGAGCAATTGTCGGCACTCAATGGCGCATGGTCGCGCAGCCAGTTCGCGCGGGTCGGTAATCCGCATTGCGTGACGTTTGTCGAAAACGCCGACGACTTGCCGAGCAATGAGCAGATGCGAGAAGCGCAATTGGGTGAGGGGCTGATGCGCATCGCCTACGCGATGCCAACCGGGGCAGGCAAGCCCTGCGCGGCGGGGGTCAATCTGCAATGGGCAATGCGCTTGTCTGACGGGCATATCGCTGCGCGGGTGTTCGAGCGGGGCGAGGGACCGACGGCGTCGTCGGGGACCAGTGCCAGTGCGGTGGCCTGTGCGGCGTGGCGGGTGGGCTGGGTCAGTGCCGGTGAAGTGAAGGTGACGATGCCGGGTGGCACGGCGCCGATCTTGCTGGAAGAGGAGCGGGGGGAATTGAGTCGGGTCAGCCTGTTTGGTACGGCTCGGTTGATCGATTGACTTCAAAATAGCCTTCGCGAGCAAGCCCGCTCCCACAGGGTTTTGTGAACGACACAAATCTACTGTGGGAGCGGGCTTGCTCGCGAAGAGGCCAGATCAGTCAACACCAAACTCAGCTCAGCTCACTGAACTCCACCACCGGCATCGTGCGCTTCATCAACACCTTGCCATTGCGCACCGAGTACAGCGGCAATCCCTGGCTGCGGATCACCTCGTAATCACTCTCCGCCGACAGAATCAGCAGATTCGCCGGCCGCCCGCGCTCCAAGCCGTAGCGATCGCCGAGGTTCATGGCTCTGGCGCTATTGTCCGTCACCAGATCCAGCGCACTTTGCAGGTTGCGATAGCCGAGCATGTGGCAGATATGCAGCCCGGCTTCGAGCACCCGCAAAATATTGCCATTGCCCAGCGGATACCATGGGTCGACGATCGAGTCCTGGCCGAAGCACACGTTCATACCTGCTTCCAGCAACTCGTTGACCCGGGTTACGCCCCGGCGTTTCGGGAAATTATCGAAGCGACCCTGCAGGTGGATGCTTTCAGTGGGGCAGGAGACAAAGCTGATCCCCGAATGCCCGAGCAAGCGAAACAGTTTGGCGCAGTAGGCGTTGTCGTAGGAGCCCATGGCCGTGGTGTGGCTGGCCGTCACCCGCGAACCCATGTCGCGGCTGCGAGCCTCTTCGGCCAGTACTTCGAGAAAGCGTGAATGCGGGTCGTCGGTTTCGTCGCAATGCACGTCCACCAGGCAACCGCTGCGTTCAGCCAGGTCCATCAGGAACTTCACCGAACTGACGCCCTGATCGCGGGTGTATTCGAAATGCGGAATGCCACCCACCACGTCCGCGCCCATGCGGATGGCTTCCTCCATCAATTGGCGACCATTGCGGTAGGACTCGATGCCTTCCTGGGGGAACGCGACGATTTGCAGGTCGACCAGGTGTCGGCTTTCCTCGCGCACTTCGAGCATGGCCTTGAGCGCGGTCAGATGCGGGTCGGTGACATCGACGTGGGTGCGCACATGCTGGATGCCGTGGGCGGCGAGGGTCTGAATGGTTTTTTTCGCCCGGTTCTTGGTGTCTTCCAGGGTGATGGTCGCCTTGCGCTCGCCCCAGCACTCGATGCCTTCGAACAGCGTGCCGCTCATGTTCCAGCGCGGCTCACCGGCGGTCAGGGTCGCATCGAGGTGGATGTGCGGCTCGACAAAGGGCGGCACCACCAGATTGCCGTCGGCATCCAGATCGTCAGGGCCCAGGGTCGGGGCTTCGATCTGGCGGGTGACGCTGCTGATCAGGCCGTTTTCCAGGTACAACTCATGCAGGCCTTCCTGGTTGCGCAGACGGGCATTGATGATATGCATCAGGCAGATCCTTTTAGCGAATCGAGTAGTCAATACCTTTACGTTAGCTCGGGGGTGGCAACCCCTGCCAGTGACATTGATCAGCACAATCCAAATGTGGGGGCGGGTTTGCCTGCGAAGAGGTTGGTTCAGGCGCCGCCAATCTCAGCGTTTTTCGAGGTTTTCCGGCAGTGGCGCAAACAACGCCTCGATATCATCGCTTTGCAGTTTCCAGTCCCCGGCCTTGCGTCCATCCAGCACGCCGGCCGCGAGGTCGGACTTTTCCCTTTGCAGGTGCTGAATCTTTTCTTCCACCGTGCCGCGCGCAATCAATTTGTAAACGAACACCGGCTTCTCTTGGCCGATGCGATACGCCCGGTCAGTCGCCTGGTTTTCTGTCGCCGGGTTCCACCAGGGGTCGTAATGAATCACGGTGTCCGCTTCGGTCAGGTTCAGGCCAACGCCACCGGCTTTCAGGCTGATCAGAAAAATCTGACGTTTGCCGCTCTGGAATTCCTTCACGGGTGTGCGGCGGTCACGGGTCTGGCCCGTCAGCAGGGCGTAGGCCACGCCGCGTTTGTTCAGCTCGTCTTCGATCAGCGACAGCATTGAAGTGAACTGCGAGAACAGCAGGATCCGTCGACCCTCCTCGAACAGTTCTTCGAGCATTTCCATCAGGCTGTCGAGCTTGCCTGACGTGCTGCCACGGCTTGGCAGGGTCGCCTCATTGACCAGGCGCAAATCGCAGCACACCTGACGCAGCTTGAGCAGTGCTTCCAGAATGATGATCTGGCTGCGGGCTACGCCTTTACGGGTGATCTCGTCGCGGACTTTCTTGTCCATGGCCAGGCGCATGGTTTCGTACACATCGCGTTGGGCCTCGTTGAGTTCGACCCAGTGGATAATCTCGGTTTTCGGCGGCAACTCGGTGGCCACCTGTTCCTTGGTGCGGCGCAGCAGGAAAGGTTTGATCCGGCCATTGAGGTGCTGAAGCCTGACCTCGCTGGTGCGCTTTTCAATCGGCACGCGGTAATCGCGGTTGAAGCTTTTGACGTCGCCAAGCCAGCCGGGCAAGAGGAAGTGAAACAGCGACCACAGTTCACCGAGATGGTTTTCCAGCGGTGTCCCGCTCAGGCACAGGCGCTGCCGGGCATTCAGCTCGCGGGCAGCCTGGGCGGCCTTGCTGCCGGGGTTCTTGATGTATTGCGCTTCATCCAGCACCAGGACGTGCAATGGCTGCGCCGCCAGGCGTTCGACATCCTTGGGCAGCAGCGCATAGGTGGTCAGGATCAGATCGTAATCAGCCAGCTTGTCGAAGTGTTTTTTGCGGCTGGCACCGCAGAGCGCCAGTACGTTGAGCTGCGGCGTAAAGTGTGCCGCTTCGTCGAGCCAATTGGGGATCAGGCTGGTCGGCATCACGACCATGCACGGCCGATCGAGGCGGCCGGCGTTTTTCTCGCTCAGAACGTGCGCCAGTGTCTGTAGGGTTTTGCCCAGGCCCATGTCGTCCGCGAGAATTCCGCCCACGTCCAGTTGCCGCAGCGATTGCATCCAGCTCAAGCCCTCAAGCTGATACGGGCGCAGCGTCGCGTTCAAACCTTCCGGGGCGGTGGCCGTATGGTCCTTGATGTCGCGCAAGCGCTGGGCAAAGGTGCGGATCTGTTCTCCACCCTCCCAGAGCAGTGGCATGTCTTCCAGCGGGTTCAGGCGCGTGGCATCGGCCTTGCTCAGGCGAAGCGTGGTTTCGCCGGGCTCCTGCAGGTAGAACTCGCCGAGGGTTGCCAGTACTGGCTTCAAGCGGCCAAAGGGCAGGGCGACTTGCAGTGGACCGTGCTCGGAGTTCGGACGATTGGGGATGTTTACCAGGATCAACTCGTCGTCGCGTCGTCGGGCCAGGCGTTCCGGGTTGAGGATTTCGGTGTGGGAGCGCATCAGGTTGAGCAGGATCGGCAACAGGCTCAGGCGTTCGCCGTTGACGATGATCCCCAGTTCCAGATCGAACCAGTCGCGCTCCGGTGCCTGATCGACAGTGGCGTACCAGTCGTCTACCGCGGTCAGGTCGAAACCGAAGTCCTCGTCGATCTGCAATTCCCAGCCGTGGGTGCGCAACTTCGGTAGTTCATTGAGGGTAAAGGTCAGCCAGGCGCTGTCATTGACCATCTCGAACAGCTCGCCGGCACTTTCCGGCAACGCCTTGCTTTGCCGGGTGGCGACTTTGAAGCCGAGGATTCGCAACTGTTCCCGGTAGGACTGTTCCACTTCCGGGTGGCGTTTTATCCGCAGCGTCCGGGTTTCCTGGCGAATCAGGATGTCGGCGTTTTTCTGTCCTGAAACGTACTCGTCCAGGTAACTGAAAGACAGCGCCGCACGATGCTGAATGTAACGCTGCATTCGGCCGTTGCGCGGTTCGAAGGCGCTGAACTCGATGCTGGCCAGCCACAGGCGCGGTACCGGTTGCACATTGTCCACCAGCACTTGTGGCGGTGCTTTCGGGCTGCGGTTTTCCAGGACTGCCTGGAGTTTTTCCAGGAGTTCGGCGTCTTTGGCGGCAGCGGGGTAGTCGAGGGTTTCCTGCACTTGCAGGAGCACCGCTGCGCAATGTTTGCAGTTGTTGTGGACCGGGCAGGAGCATGTGGCGTCGACCATCAGCAGGGTGCCCTTGGCTGACTCGCGCAGGCGAATGGTCTGGCGGTAAACGTTACCGCCAGAGCCTTCGCAAACGGCGATGATCGTGGCGTCGCCGGCCTCGACGATGCGGACACGATTCTCCAGCGCGTAGCGGCGGCCACGTTCCAGGCTCTGTTCCTTGAATCGGCTGACCCAGGACGGCGCCAGGGGTTTGCTCAGGGTCGCAGACATAAGGAGGTCAATCAGTCCGGAATTTCTTCGGGGACTGGCCGAGGTGCAGGGGCGGTCAGCGAAGTGATCTTGATCAACAGGCCGAGGTGGCCGTTGTCGAGGAAGTTCAACTGGCCGTTCTTGGTGTGGCTTTCCTGTTTCAGGCGCTCGCTGGCTGTCACCATGCCATTGGCGTCGATCTGGTTGACCCAGAAATCGGCGTCGACGTCGGTGAATCGTCCGAGTTTCATGCTCAGCGTGCCCTCGATCGGGAACTGACCATATTGTTCCTTGCCGTCGCTGATCGCGACTTTGCTGGCGTTTTCGCCGAGAGTCTGTTGCCAGGCCTTGTGCAGCAATACCGTGTAGTCGGCGCTGCTGGTGAGTTTTTCCACCTCGCCATTCAGGCTTGGCGTGCGCAGGCTGTCGGGGCTGACGGGTTGAGCGCCAGCGGCCCAGTCTTCCGGTGCAGCGCGGCTGACAATCGCCGGTACGGCGTTTTGCCGGACCAGAATCATTTCGACCTGATACAGGTCATCGGCAAATGCCGTGGGTGCGACCAGCGCTGGCATCAACAGGGTCAGCAAGGTCAGTGAGCGAAACAGGCGCATGCGGCGTCCTTCAAGCAGTTTTCGGAACGAGGCGCTCGAACAGCGCCTCTACAGTATTAAAGCGCTCTTCCGGGCGCTCCATCGGAACCATGAACTTGAACATCGTGGCGCCTTCGAATTTGTAGCGTTTTGGCTGGCCTCTGGATCAGCTTGATCAGGGTCAACGGGTCGACCGGCGTTTGTGCGGCGAACTCGACGCGGCCGCCTTGCGGGCCGCCATCGACTTTCTTGATGCCCAGTTGCTCGGCCTGCAATTTCAGCGCAGTGATGCGGATCAGGTTCTTGGTCGGTTCCGGCAACAGGCCGAATCGATCGATCATCTCCACCTGCAAATCCTTGAGGCCGTCCTCATCGGTGGCCGAGGCAATGCGCTTGTAGAGAATCAGGCGGGCGTGGACATCCGGCAGATAGTCCTCGGGAATCAGCGCCGGTACGCGCAAGTTGACTTCCGGACCGCCGCCGAGCGGTTGGTCGAGGTTCGGCTGCTCGCCCTTGCGGATCGACTTCACTGCGCGCTCGAGCATTTCCATGTACAGCGTGAAGCCGACAGCCTGGATCTGCCCGCTCTGGCCGTCACCGAGCAGTTCGCCGGCACCACGGATTTCCAGGTCGTTGGTCGCAAGCACGAAGCCCGCGCCGAGGTCCTGAGTGTTGGCAATCGCTTCCAGGCGCTTTTCCGCGTCCGGGGTGATTTGCTGGCGCGGTGGCGTCAGCAGATAGGCGTAGGCCTGGTGGTGGCTGCGTCCGACCCGGCCGCGCAACTGGTGCAACTGTGCCAGGCCGAACTTGTCGGCACGCTCGATGATGATGGTGTTGGCGCTCGGCACGTCGATGCCGGTCTCGATGATGGTCGAGGCGATCAGCACGTTGAAGCGCTTGTGGTAGAAGTCGCTCATCACCTGTTCGAGTTCGCGTTCGCGCATCTGCCCGTGACCGATGCCGATCCGTGCTTCCGGTACCAGCTCGGCGAGGTCGGCGGCGCATTTCTCGATGGTTTTCACGTCGTTGTGCAGGTAATAGACCTGGCCGCCACGCAGCAACTCACGCAGCAAGGCCTCTTTGACCGTGCTCTTGTTCTGCTCCATGACAAAGGTGCGTACCGACAGGCGACGGGCCGGCGGGGTGGCGATGATCGACAGGTCGCGCATGCCCGACACCGCCATGTTCAGCGTGCGCGGAATCGGTGTGGCGGTCAGGGTGAGGATGTCGACTTCGCTGCGCAGGGCCTTGAGCTGTTCTTTCTGACGGACACCGAAGCGGTGTTCTTCGTCGATGATGACCAGTCCGAGGTTTTTGATCTTCACGTCGTCCTGCAGCAACTTGTGAGTGCCGATGACGATGTCGATCTTGCCTTCGGCCAGATCGGCGACCGCCGCATTCACTTCCTTGGCCGACTTGAAGCGGCTCATCACTTCCACGGTCACCGGCCAGTCGGCGAAGCGGTCGCGGAAGCTGTTGTAATGCTGCTGGGCGAGCAGGGTGGTCGGCACCAGAATCGCCACCTGGCGACCGCCGTGGACTGCAATGAACGCGGCGCGCATCGCCACTTCGGTCTTGCCGAAGCCGACGTCGCCGCACACCAGACGGTCCATTGGCTTGGGCGCGAGCATGTCTTCGCGCACCGCTTCGATGGTGGTTTGGCTGGTCGGGGGTTTCTTCGAACGGGAAACCGGCGCTGAAGGTGGCGTAGTCGGCTTTCGGATCGGCGAAAGCGTAGCCTTCCCGGGCGGCGCGGCGTGCATAGATGTCGAGCAGCTCGGCGGCCACGTCGCGTACCTGTTCGGCGGCTTTGCGCTTGGCCTTTTGCCAGGTCTCGGAGCCGAGGCGGTGCAGCGGGGCCAGGGCATCGTCGCTGCCGGTGTAGCGGGCGATCAGGTGCAGGTTGGCCACCGGCACATAAAGCTTGGCGCCTTCGGCGTATTCCAGGGCGAGGAATTCAGCGGTCTGGTTGTCGATTTCCAGGGTTGCCAGGCCCAGATAGCGCCCGACGCCGTGGTCGATGTGCACCACGGGCGCGCCTTCACGCAGTTCGGTGAGGTTCTTGATGACGGCATCGTTGTTGGCATCGGCGCGCTTTTCGCGGCGACGACGCTGCATCACGCGCTGGCCGAACAACGGACTTTCTGCGACGAGGGCAAGAGCTGGATCGTCGAGCAGCAGGCCTTCGTCGAGGGGGGCGATGGTGATTGCCAGGCGCTCCTTGCCGGCGACAAAGTCCGGCCAGCTGTCGACGGTTTTCGGTCGCAGCTTCAGGCGTTCCAGCAATTCCAGCAACACTTCGCGCCGGCCCGCGGATTCGGCGGTGAACAGCACGCGACCGGGAAATTCGTCGAGGAAGCTCGACAGCGCCGCCAACGGCTGGGTGGCCTTGGCTTCGATGGCAAGGTTCGGCAGTTCCCGGGAAGGGAAGCGCTCGCGACCGGCACCGGTTTCCACGTCCTGTTGACTGGCAACCACCCGCGGCCAGTTCTTCAGGCGGGCGAAGCAGTCCTCCACCGGCAAGAACAATTCGGCCGGTGGCAATAAAGGACGGGATGGATCGACGCGGCGTTCTTCATAACGATTGCGCACGTCGTTCCAGAAGTTTTCCGCCGCTTGCTCGATGCCCGGCAGGGAAAACACTTGCGTGTCCTGGGGCAAATAATCGAACAGCGTCGATGTTTCTTCGAAGAACAGCGGCAGGTAGTACTCGATGCCGGCCGGAGTAATCCCGCTGCTCAAGTCCTGGAAGATCGGGCAACGGCGGAAGTCGACGTCAAAACGCTCACGGAAGCGTGCCTTGAAACGGGTGACCGCTTCTTTCTGTAGCGGAAATTCCCTGGCTGGCAACAGCTTGACCGAGTCGACCTTGTCGATGGAGCGCTGGTTCTCGGGGTCGAAGGTGCGCAGGGTTTCGATTTCGTCATCGAACAGGTCGATGCGATACGGCAACTTGCTGCCCATCGGGAACAGATCGATCAGCGAACCGCGAACGGTGAATTCGCCGTGCTCATACACCGTATCGACATAACGATAGCCCGTGGCTTCGAGCCGGGTACGCATTTGCTCGACGTCGAGCTTCTGGCCGATATCCAGCACCAGGCTGCTGCCGAGCAGGAATTTGGTCGGTGCGAGGCGATGCAGGGCGGTCGTGATCGGCACACCACCAGCACGCCATGGCTCAGTTCCGGCAACCGATACAGGCTGGCGATGCGCTGGGAAATAATGTCCTGGTGCGGCGAGAACAGGTCGTAGGGCAGGGTTTCCCAGTCGGGAAAGTGCAATACGGGCAAATCCGGGGCGAAGAAACCCAGCTCCTGTTCCAGCCGTTCGGCACTTTGGCTGTCGGCGGTCAGTAGCAGGGTAAAGCGCTTGGCAGCGCTGGCGGCCTCGGCGATGGCCAGGCTCAGGGCGGCACCGGGCAGGTTGCCCCAGTGCTGTTTACCTGCCGCGGCAGGGAGAAGCGGTAGACGCAGAACGGGCACGGAAGGTTGAGCTCCAAGCGTTGCGACAAAGTCGGTAATTGTAGCGGTCTACGATGCCGCCTGTCAGTTGCTGACTGCGCCTAATGCGCGGGTGTGGCGAAATGTAGTGGTAAAGACAAAATTCGGCGGTTTTTTACCTGGAATCGCTGAATATGTAGTGGAAAATACAACGAGTGTTACGGAGGGTTACGGACAAGGAGGCATGACCTCCAAAAAATTGACTTCGCTGAAAGCCCCGGTTTTACTGGGCTGGCGCGAGGCGTAATTTTTTTGAACGACGATTTGTTACGTAATGCACGACGGGCGCGCATTGCTACGGCTGTCACTCGGCGGCATAATGTAGCCCCTTTTTTCTGCCCCTACATGTGGAAGGTTCCCGTGACTCAGAAGCCCGACCAGTGTCTTGGTGAATGGATCGACCGTGAAGCACTCGCAGAAGCGATGATTCCGCTTATCGGTCAGCTCTACCGCAATAACAACGTGGTGAGCTCGATCTATGGCCGCAGCCTGATCAATCGTTCAGTCATTGCGATTCTCAAAGCTCACCGCTTTGCTCGTCACCGTCAGTCCGACGAAAGCGAGCTGTCCGTCCACGAAACATTCCCGCTGATCAAAGCGATGAGCGAACTCAAGCTCGGCGCCGCTTCGGTGGACCTGGGCAAGCTGGCGGCCAAATTCAAGGCCGAAGGCAATGGCCGTACTGCCGAGCAGTTCGTCCGTGATGAACTGGCTGACGTGGTTGGCCAGCAAAATGCTTCCGCCCGCAAAGGCACTGATGTTGTCCTCTACGGCTTCGGTCGTATCGGCCGTCTGCTGGCGCGCATCCTGATCGAGAAAACCGGTGGTGGCGACGGCCTGCGTCTGCGCGCCATCGTTGTCCGCAAGGGCGCCGAGAACGATCTGGTCAAGCGTGCCAGCCTGCTGCGCCGCGACTCGGTCCATGGTCCGTTCGATGGCACCATCACCATTGATGAAGCCAACAACACCATCACCGCCAACGGCAACCTGATCCAGGTTATCTACGCCAAGAGCCCGGCCGAAGTCGACTACACCCAGTACGGCATCGAAAACGCTCTGATCGTCGACAACACCGGTGTATGGCGTGACGCAGACGGTCTGGGCCAGCACCTGGCCTGCCCGGGCGCTGCCCGCGTGATCCTCACCGCACCTGGCAAGGGCGCGCTGAAGAACATCGTGCACGGCATCAACCATGGCGACATCAGCCCTGACGACAAGATCATCTCGGCGGCTTCCTGCACCACCAACGCCATCGTTCCGGTGCTCAAGGCAGTCAACGACAAGTACGGCATCGTCAACGGCCACGTCGAAACCGTTCACTCGTTCACCAACGACCAGAACCTGATCGACAACTTCCACAAGGGCAGCCGTCGTGGCCGCGCCGCGCCGCTGAACATGGTGATCACCGAGACCGGTGCTGCCACCGCAGCCGCCAAGGCGCTGCCAGTGCTCAAGGGCAAGCTGACCGGTAACGCGATTCGTGTTCCGACGCCGAACGTGTCGATGGCTATCCTGAACCTGAACCTGGAAAAAGCCACCACTCGCGAAGAGATCAACGAGTACCTGCGCCAGATGGCCATGCACTCGGATCTGCACAAGCAGATCGACTACGTGAGCTCCCAGGAAGTGGTTTCCACCGACTTCGTTGGCTCGCGCCACGCAGGCGTAGTGGACGCAGAAGCGACCATCACCCAGGATAACCGCGTTGTGCTGTACGTTTGGTACGACAACGAGTTTGGTTACAGCTGCCAGGTGGTTCGCGTGATGGAAGACATGGCCGGTGTAAACCCGCCAGCATTCCCGCGCTAAGCCTTAGCTGCACATGAAAACGCCCCGACTTTGGTCGGGGCGTTTTTGTTTGTGGGTTTGTCAGTAGGGAAATGTTGCCTGAGCTGGCCTCATCGCGGGCAAGCCCGCTCCCACAGGGATTGTGGCCGGCCGTGGGATTGGCGGTCACTGAAGATCAAAATTGTGGGAGCGGGCTTGCTCGCGAAAGCGGTGGATCAGTCGACATCTCTGTTGAATGTGCCGGCCTCTTCGCGAGCAAGCCCGCTCCCACATTTCTGTCGCATAATGGCTGGCCTTGGCGGCGTGTCAGGGGGTGTTTTTGGGGGAGCTCGGGAATTGTTGATCAGGTGGCAGGGGGCGGTGTTTTTGCTGCTCGGCGCACTATCAGGTTGCGGCAACAGCGACGCCCTCGAAAGCTTTGGCGGCCCGACCATGGGCAGCACTTATTCGATCAAGTATGTGCGCCATGCCGGCCTTCCGGCGCCGGACGAAGTTCGTGTCCAGGTCGAGCAAATCCTCGCTGACGTCGATCGGCAAATGTCGACTTACCGCAGCGACTCGGACATCGAGCGCTTCAACGCGTTGCCGGCCAACCGCTGTCAGGCAATGCCGGCGTCGATCCTCGAGCTGGTCCGCGTAGGCGAGCAACTGTCAGTGCAAAGTGAAGGCTCCTATGATTTGACGGTGGAGCCGTTGTTGAACCTCTGGGGATTTGGTCCGCAGGCCCGTGAGGAAAAAGTCCCGACCACCGAAGCGCTCGCCGAAGCCCGCAAGCGCGTCGGCCACCAGCACTTGCGCATCGATGGCGACCGGTTGTGCAAGGATGCCGCCGTTGAGATCGACTTCAACAGCATCGCTGCCGGCTATGCCGTGGACACGATTGCTGCAAGACTCCAGGCGATGGGTATTCGCGACTTTCTTGCCGAAGCCACGGGCGAGCTCAAGGCGTCCGGCAAGAAGGCCGACGGTTCGCCATGGCGCATCGCGCTGGAAGAGCCGCGGGATGATCGACAGGTGGCCGAGCGCGTCATTGTTGTTGACGGCTATGGCCTGTCCACCTCCGGCGACTACCGGAATTACTTCGAGCAGGGCGGGCGACGTTTTTCCCACACCTTCGATGCGCGCACGGGGGCGCCGGTTTCACATGCCTTGGCGTCCGTCACGGTGATTCATCCTTCAGCGTTGATGGCCGATGGCTTATCGACGCTGTTGCTGATTCTCGGGCCGGAACGCGGTTGGGACTACGCAGAAAAACACGATATCGGTGCATTTTTTGTGATTCGCGCCGATACAGGTTTCGTCACACGCAGCAGTCACGCTTTTGAGCGCCTCAGTGGCCAAAAAGCCGAGTGATTGCGGCAATTTGAGCATTGAAAACTGGCGTTCTAGTGCAGGCAAAAGTAGCCTACGACGCGACCAAGGGTTAATGTGCGCGGCGTTGACGCTTCTATAGACTGTGTCCGGGTTCTGCACTGGCCCCAAATTGTTCCTTCACGCCACACTTGGGCGTGATTTAGCCGCAGGTGCCGAGGGTGCCGCGGCCTGTTCTGAGGAGTACGCATGGCTGTCTACAACTACGACGTGGTGGTGTTGGGTTCCGGCCCGGCGGGGGAAGGCGCGGCAATGAACGCCGCCAAGGCAGGCCGCAAGGTGGCGATGGTCGATAGCCGTCGCCAGGTCGGCGGCAACTGCACTCACTTGGGCACCATCCCGTCCAAGGCACTGCGTCACTCGGTGCGGCAGATCATGCAGTTCAACACCAACCCGATGTTCCGGGCCATTGGCGAACCGCGCTGGTTCTCGTTCCCGGACGTGTTGAAAAGCGCCGAAAAAGTCATCTCCAAACAAGTTGCTTCGCGTACCGGCTACTACGCCCGTAACCGCGTCGACGTGTTCTTCGGCACCGGCAGCTTCGCCGACGAGCAAACCATCGAAGTAGTCTGCGCCAACGGCGTGGTCGAAAAACTGGTAGCCAAGCACATCATCATTGCCACCGGATCGCGTCCTTATCGCCCGGCGGACATCGATTTCCACCACCCGCGTATCTACGATAGCGACACCATCCTCAGCCTCGGCCACACCCCGCGCAAACTCATCGTTTATGGCGCCGGCGTGATCGGTTGCGAATACGCCTCGATCTTCAGTGGTCTGGGTGTATTGGTTGAACTGGTGGACAACCGTGGCCAGTTGCTGAGCTTCCTCGACTCGGAAATTTCCCAGGCGTTGAGCTATCACTTCAGCAACAACAACATCACGGTTCGCCACAACGAAGACTACGACCGCGTCGAAGGCGTGGACAACGGCGTGATCCTGCACCTCAAGTCCGGCAAGAAGATCAAGGCCGACGCCTTGCTCTGGTGCAACGGCCGTACCGGCAACACTGATCAGTTGGGCCTGGAAAACATCGGCGTGAAGGTCAACAGCCGTGGCCAGATCGAAGTCGACGAGGCGTACCGCACTTGCGTGCCGAACATCTATGGCGCCGGTGACGTGATTGGCTGGCCGAGCCTGGCCAGTGCCGCCCACGACCAGGGCCGTTCGGCCGCTGGCAGTATCGTGGATAACGGTAGCTGGCGTTTCGTGAATGACGTGCCGACCGGCATCTACACCATTCCGGAGATCAGCTCGATCGGCAAGAACGAGCAGGAGCTGACCCAGGCCAAGGTGCCGTACGAGGTGGGCAAGGCGTTCTTCAAGAGCATGGCGCGGGCGCAGATCGCCGGTGAGCCGCAAGGCATGCTGAAGATCCTGTTCCACCGTGAAACCCTGGAAGTGCTGGGCGTTCACTGCTTCGGCTATCAGGCGTCGGAGATCGTGCACATCGGTCAGGCGATCATGAACCAGCCGGGTGAACTGAACACGCTGAAGTACTTCGTCAACACGACGTTCAACTACCCGACCATGGCCGAAGCCTATCGGGTAGCGGCGTACGACGGCCTCAACCGGCTTTTTTGAGCGGCTCCGGCCGGTGGCCTGAGCCGGCCGGGGAGACCGATTTCAGCAATTCTCGAGCGTGGCGATGGCCAAACCGGGAAAGTCTGTAATCAGGCTGTCAACGCCGAAGTCGGCGAGCCTGCGCATCAGCGCAGGCTCGTTGACAGTCCACACCGACACATGCAGCCCCTGACGCTGTGCCCTTTGCAGGCGTTCCGGCGTGCACAGGGTCCAGTTCAACGCCAGAATCTCACAGCCATAGCTGGCCGCGACCTTTAACGGGTCGAGCCAGGCATACTCGGCCACCAGTCCACGGGACACATCCGGCACCAGTTCCAGCGCAGCCTTGAGCACTTCACGCGAGCTCGAGGTGATCGTTACCCTGTCCATCAGCCCATGACGCTGGACCATTTCGCGAATCGCCAGCACGGTGGTCGCGGCACGCATCCGTGATGCGCTTTTGACTTCCAGTTGCCAGTGATCGAAGTCGCACTTTTCGAACAGTTCTTCCAGCGTCGGAATCGGGCAGGGCTTGATCCAGCCCGGGCCACCCTTGCGCGCGTCGTAAGTCACAAGCTCGGCCGCCGTGTGTTCGACGACTTTGCCGCGACGGTCGGTGGTGCGCTTGAGGGTCGGGTCGTGGATGACCATCAACTCGCCGTCCATGGACAGGTGCAGGTCCAGTTCGCAGCGACGCACGCCGTGCTTGAGACATTCCTGGAAGCTGGTCAGGGTGTTTTCCGGTGCTTCGCCCTTGGCGCCGCGATGGCCGTAGATGAGGGTCACGGTTCTTCCTTAAATTAATTGCCTGATTCGAGTTGTTCGCGGGCCAGGCGTCGTTCCTGGGCCTGCTTTTGCAAGATGTGGCGGGCCAACAGTTGGCGCTGGGCGTCGGTCAGGTGTTCGAACTCGGTGCCGACGTCATAACCATCGCCCTTGCGGTCGCAATGGGTGACACGAGCGCGCAACAGCAGGCCCAGGGCTTGCGGCATCAACACCAGCTTGACCGACAGGCGTGTGCCGGCGGTAATGGGCGATGGGTGCTGAAAGTCGATACCACCTTCGGAGATGATCACCGGCTGCGGTGCGCCGATCTGCCCGAGCACTGTCAGGGCGACGACCTGACTCAGCAAATCGATGCGTTTGTTCTGGGATTTGAGAAATGCGGCGGTCGTGCGGTCGCGTTCGCTGATCTGGCGCAACAGATGTTGCGACTCGAATTCGCTCAGGTGCAGTTCGCTGAGCAGGTTGAAGAGTGGGGACGCATCCTGCAACACTTCCTGGCCTGCGGCTTCGGGAGCGGACAGGGGCCGAATTTCCAGTGCGATCGTGTCCTCGATACGGTAGTATTCGCGGCGATCTTCTTCATCTAATGTCGACATGGCGAACCCATGGTAGCGGCGGTGGTCTGAGTGTAAAGCTGGTTATCGACCCCCGCCACAAGGACGTTCCTTTTCCCTCCGAACAAGCCCCGACATGTTCAGACCTCTCTTCGTATTTATCGGCACGCGTTACACCCGTGCAAAGCGTCGCAATCATTTTGTGTCATTCATTTCCCTGACTTCGATGATCGGGCTCGCCCTTGGCGTGGTCGTGATGATCGTGGTGCTGTCGGTGATGAACGGCTTCGATCATGAGATGCGCACCCGCGTGCTGGGTATGGTGCCCCACGCGACTATCGAGTCCGGCGAGCCGATCAGCGATTGGCAAAGCCTGGCCACCAAGGTCAAGCAGAACCCGCAGGTGACGGCTGTTGCGCCGTTTACGCAAATGCAGGGTCTGCTGACCAACAACGGCAAGGTCTCGAAAGTCCTGCTCAATGCCATCGACCCGGAGCAAGAGCGCCAGGTGTCGATCATCGATCACTTCATGACTCAGGGCAAACTCGACGACCTGGTCCCGGGTGAGTTCGGCATCGTCATCGGCGACAAGGCGGCAGCCAAACTCGGCGCGGCGGTTGGCGACAAGCTTACTTTCGTCGCACCTGAAGTCACCGTGACCCCGGCCGGGATGTTCCCGCGCATGAAGCGTTTTACCGTGGTCGGCATCTTCCACGTCGGTGCCGGTGAGCTTGATGGCTACCTCGGCGTCACCAACCTTCAGGATCTGGCCCGGCTGCATCGCTGGAAACCGGATCAGGTCCAGGGTCTGCGCCTCAAATTCGACGACCTGTTCCAGGCACCACGCACCGCGTGGAGCATTGCCCGCGATCTGGGCGAAGACCGCTTCTACGCCCGCGACTGGACCCGCACCCACGGCAACCTGTACCAGGCGATCCGCATGGAAAAAGCCATGATCGGCCTGTTGCTGCTGCTGATCGTTGCCGTCGCGGCATTCAACATCATTTCAACGCTGGTGATGGTGGTGAACGACAAGAAGGGCGACATTGCGATCCTGCGCACACTGGGCGCCACGCCGGGCACGATCATGCGCACGTTCATGGTGCAGGGCACGGTGATTGGCGTGGTCGGCACGGTAATCGGTGCCGTGGTCGGCATCTTCGCCGCGTTGAACGTCAGCGCCGCGATTTCGGCCCTCGAAGGCCTGATCGGGCACAAATTCCTCAACGCCGACGTGTATTTCATCGATTACCTGCCGTCGCAAGTGCAGAGCCAGGACGTCGTCATGGTCTGCGCCGCCGCGTTGGTCCTGAGTTTCCTCGCCACCCTGTATCCAGCCTGGCGTGCCGCGCGCACCCAGCCGGCGGAGGCGCTACGTTATGAGTGAGTCGGGCATGAGTGATAAAGCAATCTTGAGCTGCCGCAGCCTGGGCAAGTCCTACGAGGAAGGCCCGGAATCGGTGGAAGTGTTGGCCGGCCTGCAACTGGAGTTGCACCCGGGAGAGCGTGTGGCGATTGTCGGCAAGTCCGGCTCGGGCAAAAGTACCTTGCTCAATCTGCTGGGCGGCCTCGATACACCGACCAACGGCAGTGTCTGGCTCGACGGTGAAGAGCTGTCGGCGCTGAGCGAGAAGAAACGCGGCCTGCTGCGTAATCGTGCCCTCGGCTTCGTGTATCAGTTCCACCACTTGCTGCCGGAATTCACCGCCCTGGAAAACGTCTGCATGCCGCTGCTGATCGGCAAGACGGCGATCCCCGAGGCGCGCCAGCGTGCCACGGCGTTGCTGGAGCGGGTAGGGTTGGGCCATCGCCTGGAACACAAGCCGGCCGAATTATCCGGCGGTGAGCGTCAGCGCGTGGCCATTGCCCGCGCCCTGGTGAACAAGCCGGGCCTGGTGATGCTCGATGAGCCGACCGGCAACCTCGACTCTCACACTGCCCAGGGCATCCAGGACTTGATGCTGGAGCTCAGCACCTCGATGCGCACGGCGTTCCTGGTGGTGACCCACGACATGAACCTGGCCCGCCAGATGGATCGCGTCCTGCACCTGCAGGAAGGTTGCCTGACTCCCATCTAACGGATTGAAACCCGATGCCTGAAAAGGCGTCGGGTCTTTTATTTTTATACGGTGCCCCAGCGAATGTTCAGACCGTTATCGATCTTTATCGGCACGCGCTATACCCGCGCCAAGCGCCGCAATCGCTTTGTTTCCTTCATCTCGATGACGTCGATGATCGGCCTCGCCCTCGGCGTACTGGCGATGATCGTGGTGTTGTCGGTAATGAACGGCTTTCAGCGCGAAATGAGCTCGCGCATCCTCGGCATGGTGCCGCATGCCACCATCGTCGGCGTCAACCCGATTGATGACTGGAAGCCCGTGGCAGCGGCCGCGATGAAAAACCCGGAAGTGACGGCGGCGGTGCCGTTCACCGAGATGGAAGGCATGCTCTCCTACAAGGGCACGATGCAGCCCATCCAGGTCAGCGGTGTCGACCCGGCGCTGGAAGGCCAGGTGTCGATCGTTGCCAAACACATCGTTCAGGGCAGTCTCGAAGCCCTGAAGCCGGGGGAATTCGGCGTGGTGATCGGCGAGATCACGGCACGCCGTTTCCGCTTGAACGTTGGCGACAAGATCACCCTGATCGTGCCGGAAGTCAGCAATGCGCCGGGCGGCATTACCCCGCGCATGCAACGGCTGAATGTGGTCGGCGTGTTCAAGGTCGGTGCGGAGCTGGACGGCACCATGGCGTTGATCCACATGGCCGATGCCGCGCAAATGCAGCACTGGGAACCGAACCAGGTGCAGAGCGTGCGCCTGGCGGTGAAGGATCTGTATGCCGCGCCGCAAGTGTCGAGCGACATCGCCACGGGGCTGGGCGCCGCCTACAAGGCTGACGACTGGACCCACACCCAGGGCAGCCTGTTCAGTGCGATGAAGATGGAAAAAACCATGATCGGCCTGCTGTTGCTGATGATCGTCGCGGTGGCGGCGTTCAACATCATCGCGACCCTGATCATGGTGGTGAACGACAAGGGCGCGGACATCGCCATCCTGCGCACCATCGGTGCCACGCCGCGGCAGATCATGGCGATCTTCATGGTGCAGGGCACGGTGATCGGGATTGTCGGCACCTTGATTGGCGGTGTGTTGGGTGTGATTGCCGCACTGAACGTCAGCGAGATGGTCGGCTGGATCGAGCGGGTCAGCGGGCAGCACATCTTCAGTTCCGACGTGTATTTCGTCAGCAACCTGCCGTCGGAGCTGCAAGGCGGCGATGTGGCGTTGATCTGCACGGCGGGCTTTGTCCTGAGCTTCCTGGCCACGGTTTACCCGGCATGGCGGGCGGCGAAGATCGAGCCGGCTCACGCGTTGCGCTATTCGTAAGCCGTTACACCGCTTTCGCGAGCAAGCCCGCTCCCACAGGGGAATGCATTCCAAATGTGGGAGCGGGCTTGCTCGCGAAGGGGCCGGAACTACTGGCCTCAGTCTCCTTTTGGTAACTCAATCACAAACCTGGTCCACCCATTCTCCCACAGGGGAATGCATTCCAAATGTGGGAGCGAGCTTGCTCGCGATGAGGCCGGAACTGCCGGCCTCAGTCTCCTTTTGGTAACTCAATCACAAACCTGGTCCACCCATTCTCCCACAGGGGAATGCATTCCAAATGTGGGAGCGGGCTTGCTCGCGAAGGGGCCGGTACTGCCGGCCTCAGTCTCCTTTTGGCAACTCAATCACAAACCTGGTCCACCCATTCTCCCACAGGGGAATGCATTCCAAATGTGGGAGCGGGCTTGCTCGCGAAGGGGCCGGTACTGCCGGCCTCAATCCCCCCTTGGCAACTCAATCACAAACCGCGTCCACCCATTCTCCGATTCGCAACGAATCTGCCCGCCATGGGCGCGGATGATCGACCGGGTGATCGCCAATCCCAATCCTGCATGTTCACTGCTGCCTTCGCGGCGCGCTGGATCTGCACGGTAGAAGCGGTCAAATAGCCGCGGCAGTAGCTGTGCGTCTATTGCGCTCCCTGTGTTTTCGACGCTCAATCTCAGGTCATTCGCTTGCTCGACAATGTTTACCCGAACCTCGCCATCGACCGGGGGTAAAACGTAGCGCGTTATCCAGTAAGTTGGACAATGCTCGCCTCAACATACTGCGGTCGCCTTCCAGGCACCCATGGCCTTCCCGTGCGAGCGTCACCTGCGCGTCTTCCGCCAGCGGCGCAAAAAACTCCAGTAACAGATCCGCTTCCCGTCCCAGTTCCAATGGTTCGCGCTTGGGGATCAACAATCCATGATCAGCCTTGGCCAGATAGAGCATGTCGTTGACCAGTTGCGCCATCCATTGCAGTTCTTCAAGGTTGCTGTGCAGGGCTTCACGGTAGTCCTCGATGGGGCGAGGGCGGGTGAGGGTGACCTGGGTGTGGGTCAGCAGGTTCGACAATGGCGTGCGCAGCTCATGGGCAATGTCGGCGGAGAACGCGGACAAACGCTGAAACGAGTCGTCGAGGCGTCCGAGCATGGCGTTGAAGTTGTGGGCCATTTCCGCCAGTTCCGGCGGCATGTTTTCTTCCGGCAGCCGCGAGTTCAGCGATTGCGCGGAAACACCGCTGGCCACCGCACTGATCCGCCGCAACGGGCGCAAGCCGCTGCGTGCCGCCCAGGCGCCAAGCAGCGCGGTGGCCAGGGCTGACAGGCCGACGGTCAACCAGATCAAATGCTGCATGCGTTGCAGAAAGTGCTGGTGGTGGGTGATGTCCAGCAGCAAGGTCAGTTGCGGTGAGTCGGGTTTGTCCGCGAAAAGCGGTGCATTCAGCACGCGGTAATCCGTGCCTGCATGGCTCACCGTCGACAATCCCGGCTGGCGCGGCAATGCCTGTGGAATGGTTGTCGAGCTGTCATACCAGCGCCGGCCGTCGCTGCCAGTGATGCGCAGGGACAAATCAGCCTGTCGGCTCAATTCTTCTGCCAGCTTCACTTCGCTATCACTGGACTGAAAGTCGTGCAGGTCCCGGCGCAAGCCCATCAGCTTGCCGTGCAGCAGTTGCTGGTCGAGTTCAATGAAGTGCGCTTCGCTGGCGCGGCTGAACAGCACGCCGGCGAACAACGACACCACGGCGGTGCAGGCGGCAAACAGCAGCGCCAGGCGGCTGCTCAAGGACAGCTGGCGCATCAGGCGGGGCGCTCTTCAAGGACGTAGCCCATGCCGCGCACGGTGTGGATCAGTTTGTTGGGGAATTCATCGTCGATCTTCAGGCGCAGACGACGGATCGCCACCTCGATGACATTGGTGTCGCTGTCGAAATTCATGTCCCAGACCTGGGACGCAATCAGCGACTTGGGCAGGACTTCGCCCTGACGGCGCAGGAGCATTTCCAGCAGGGCGAACTCCTTGGCGGTCAGGTCGATACGCTGCCCGCCGCGTTCGACCCGGCGACGGATCAGGTCCAGGCGCAAATCGGCCAGTTGCAAGCTGGTTTCCTGAGGCGTGGCACTGCCGCGGCGCAACAGGCTGCGGACCCGGGCCAGCAGTTCGGAGAAAGCAAACGGTTTGACCAGATAGTCGTCGGCGCCCAGTTCGAGGCCATGAACCCTGTCCTCCACGGCGTCACGCGCGGTCAGAAAAAGTACCGGGGTGTCCAGGCCAGCGCTGCGCACCGCTTGAAGAATTTGCCAGCCATCTCGACCGGGCAGCATCACATCGAGAATCAGCAGGGCATATTCGCCGCTGAGGGCCAGTTGCTGGCCGGTGCTACCGTCAGCTACCAGCTCCGTGTTGAACCCGGCCTCGGCCAGGCCCTGGCGCAGGTAATGTCCGGTTTTCGGTTGGTCTTCGACAATCAGCAGTTTCATGGGCGACTCATGCAAATGGAACGAACGCTTTATACCGTGGGAAGCATTCGCACAGGGCAACCTGACAAAGTTGTAATCTGGCTGTCAGGTTACGGGCAGTGGCAGCAGTTTAGAGTTTTGCGCACGCTGAGCCTTATCTTGTTGGAGTATGACGATGTTTTTACGCAAATTCGTGGCGCCAATCGTTTGTTTGCTGGCGCTGAGTTCACCGGTGTGGGCGGACGCCGGGCATACCTACGATTTCGGTCAACCGGCCCCGGCGGCCAAGGCGACCCGCAGCGTCGAGGTGGTCATGGGTGACATGTCCTTCACGCCGAAGGCCATCGACGTCAAGGCCGGGGAAACCGTGCGCTTCGTGCTGGTCAATAAGGGCCAGTTGTTGCATGAATTCAATCTGGGTGATGCGGCGATGCACGCCAGACACCAGCAGGAAATGTTGCAAATGCAACAGAGCGGGATGCTGACGCCAACCGGCATGAAGGCAATGGATCACGGCAACATGGCTGGCATGGATCACAGCAAAATGGACCACGGCATGAAACATGACGACCCGAACAGCGTACTGGTGGAGCCGGGCAAGACCGCCGAGCTGACCTGGACCTTCAGCAAGGCCACCAATCTGGAATTTGCCTGCAATATCTCCGGCCATTACCAGGCTGGCATGGTTGGCAAACTGACTGTCAGTCAGTAAGCACTCAAAGGCTGGAGCAAAGGCTGATAGAATCTGCTGATTCTTCAGTCAGGTTTCCGCCATGCATCCCGCAGCCGAACACTCGCCGCTGGGCAAATCCAGCGAATACATCGCCACGTATACACCTTCCTTGCTGTTCCCGATCCCGCGCACCGCGAAGTGGGCGGAGCTGGGCCTGACGGCCGAAACCCTGCCGTATAAAGGCGTGGACTTCTGGAACTGCTTCGAACTGTCGTGGCTGTTGCCTTCGGGCAAGCCTGTGGTCGCGATCGGCGAATTCAGCATTCCGGCGGATTCACCGAACATCATCGAGTCGAAGTCGTTCAAGCTGTACCTCAACTCCCTGAACCAGACGCCGTTTGCCGATACCGCGAGCCTTGAGGCGACGCTGGTCAAGGATTTGTCGGCTGCCGCCGGCAAGCCGGTGGGTGTGCGCATTCGCAGTCTCAAGGATGTCGAGCGCGAAGGCGTCGTGGCCTTGCCGGGCGTGTGCATCGATGAACTGGATATTCGCGTCAGCAACTACGAGCAGCCACGGCCGGAACTGCTGCGTTGCGATGATTCGCGTATTGTCGAGGAAAGCGTGCACAGCCATTTGCTCAAGTCCAACTGCCCGGTCACCAGCCAGCCGGACTGGGGCAGCGTGGCGGTGGAGTACCGCGGTGCGGCGCTGGATCACGCGAGCCTGCTCGAGTACATCGTCAGCTTCCGTCAGCATTCGGATTTCCATGAGCAGTGTGTAGAGCGGATCTTTCTCGACCTGCAGCGGTTGCTGAAGCCGGAAAAACTGACGGTGTATGCGCGTTATGTGCGTCGTGGCGGGCTGGATATCAACCCGTATCGCAGCACTGAAGACGTACAACTGCCGAACCATCGCCTGGTCCGCCAGTAAAGCTTTAATGTGGGAGCGGGCTTGCTCGCGAAGGCTGCTTCACATTCAACGATGATGTTGAGTGACCCACCGCTTTCGCGGGCAAGCCCGCTCCCACAGGGGATTTGCATTGTCAGTCGTAGAAGTGAAAAAGCCCTGCTATTGCTAGCAGGGCTTTTTTGCATCTGGCGGGGTTCAGATCCCCATGTTGGCCAAGGCCAGCCCGATGTTGCGCAGGGTGCCGGCAAGTGTCGGATGTTCGAGTTCGAAGCGCTCAACGGCCAGGTTCACACCGTCGGCGAGGCTGGAATCCTGGGTTTTGGTTTCAAGCTCAAGCTTCAACTCGATCTGTTGCATCAGTTCGTGTAACTCGGCGCGTTCGGCTTCGGACAGTGGAGGATTCTGTTCCAATTGCTCGCGCAGGGCATTGAGCTGTTCTTGCAGTTCGCGGGCAGGCATGGCGTTCTTCCTTCTCTCGATTGGCACTGGCATAGACCACGGCAGCACGCCAAAGGTCTATGGCTGACCTTTAGATTAATCCACTCGTGCATAACGTGCATGATCTCTGTCAGGGCTTTTCGCCCTTGAGTCGACGCAGGCAGATATCGGCCAGGCAGGTGTCGAGTTCACCGAGGTGATCGATCACCGAATGCACGCCCAGACCGAACAGTTGCATCGTGGCCTTGGCGCGTTTGATGTCGCGTTCTTGCGGGGGCAATGCTTGCCATTCCTGAGGCGTCAACCCGCACAGCGAACCGCAGGACGCCAGGCCGATGGTCCACAACCCGGCGTTGAGTCCCGATTGCAGCAAGCGGGGCTCGCCGCTCACCAGTACACAGCCGTCGAGTCGCTCGACGTTCAGGGCCATCAAGGCTTGCCAGCAGGCATTCGGGGCGGGCCATGGATTATTTGTTGCTGGATGTTGCGTGGGTTTGATCCATTTCGGCAGCGCAGCGGCCAGGGATTGGCTGAGGGCCGGAGGAAGTTCATCGAGCCAGGCGCAAGGGATGTGCTGGCGCTGCAAACTGCGCAGGCTATCCAGTGCGCCGGGTGTGGCCTCGGCGTGTTCGCTCGAGTGACTGCCGTGCCGGTGCGTGTGCGCGCCGAAATCCACCAGGCAGCCACTGAGCCCGAACAGTACGGCGGTCAGGCTGGGTGCGGTTTGGGGCAAGGCTTCGGCGAGTGGCATGTGGACGTCCCTGAAATAGCCTGAAGGCTAGCGGGCGACGGTGACAGTTGAGTGACATGGATGTGAATCGCTCACATTTGGCACGATTGCTTCGGTCTGGATTCCGTGCAAAGTGCCTTAAACGGCGTTTACGTCTTATACTTGCCAACTTATTGCCTGGGCCAAGTGCCCGAGCCAGTACAAACCAAGGAGTTTTTTTCTATGCGCTGGAGCAATTATCTAGCCAGGATTTGTGTGTGCGCCAGTGCGATGGTGGTTCCGTTCGTTGCCCAGGCAGCGACGGAAGAGGATCCTTGGGAGAGCGTCAACCGCCCGATCTACAAGTTCAACGACGTGATCGACACCTATGCCCTGAAGCCTCTGGCCCAGGGCTACCAGTACGTGACGCCGCAGTTTGTCGAAGACGGCGTTCACAATTTCTTCCGGAACATCGGTGATGTGCGCAACCTGGCCAACGATATCCTGCAGGCCAAACCTCACGCTGCAGGCGTGGATACCGCGCGAATCATTTTCAACACCACCTTCGGCTTGCTCGGCGTGATCGATGTCGGCACCAAAATGGGCCTGCAACGCAATGACGAAGACTTCGGTCAGACACTGGGTTACTGGGGTGTCAGCAGCGGCCCTTACGTGATGCTGCCACTCCTGGGGCCAAGCACCTTGCGTGATGCGCCGTCGAAGTACGTCGACAGCTATACCGGCGCTTATCGTTACGTAAACGACATTCCGGTGCGTAACTCGTTCTACGCCCTGGACATCATCGATACCCGGGCCAACCTGCTGTCGAGCGAGAAGCTGATCACCGGTGACAAATACACCTTCATTCGTAATGCGTATTTGCAGAACCGTGAATTCAAGGTGAAAGACGGTCAGGTCGAAGACGATTTTTAACGTCGACCGGTAAATTGAGAAGGCGGCCATCAAGGCCGCCTTTTTTTGTCTGCGAAGTCCCGCATGCGCATGAAATCGCGCTTTTCGCTGTAGTCCCGACCGGTTTGACTCATGGAATCAATCCTTCCATTGGGTTACGGATTTGCCTGTTCTTATAACTCTCTGTGATTTGACAAATAAAGACGTCAAGCGACCATCGGCGTGAGCTTGAAACGCCCCGCGGATGGGAGTACCGTCTGCGCCTTAGAAGGGCACCTCTGGTGCACATGTGTGTAGGGCGAATGCCCGAAAGCGGTGCGACAGAGAGGCTAGAAAGCGAATCCAGTAGTCAGCGCCGGGCCAAACCCCCGCCTGCTACGCCAACCTAATTCTGGCGCCGTTTGCCCACATGCCAAAAACCAGTGCCACGCTGCTGATAATCGATGATGACGAGGTAGTGCGCGCGAGCCTCGCCGCCTATTTGGAAGACAGTGGTTTCAGCGTCTTGCAGGCCAGCAATGGTCAGCAAGGTCTTCAGGTATTCGAGCAAGACAAGCCCGACTTGGTTATCTGCGATCTGCGCATGCCGCAGATGGGCGGACTCGAACTCATCCGTCAGGTGACCGGGCTATCGCCGCAAACGCCGGTGATTGTGGTTTCGGGCGCGGGCGTGATGAACGACGCGGTCGAAGCCCTGCGCCTGGGCGCCGCGGACTACCTGATCAAGCCTCTCGAAGATCTGGCTGTGCTCGAGCACTCTGTGCGCCGGGCCCTGGATCGCGCGCGCCTGCTGCTGGAGAACCAGCGCTACCGCGAGAAGCTGGAAAAGGCCAACCGCGAGCTCGCTGCCAGCCTGAACCTGCTCCAGGAGGACCAGAACGCCGGTCGCCAGGTGCAGATGAACATGCTGCCGGTCAGCCCCTGGGCCATCGACGAGTTCAAATTTGCTCACCAGATCATCCCGTCGCTGTACCTGTCGGGTGATTTCGTCGACTACTTCCGGGTCGACGAGCGCCGGGTAGCTTTCTATCTGGCGGACGTTTCCGGTCATGGCGCCTCTTCAGCCTTCGTCACCGTGCTGTTGAAGTTCATGACCACGCGCTTGCTGTTCGAGTCCAAGCGCAGCGGCACCTTGCCGGAATTCAAGCCTTCAGAGGTCCTTGGTCATATCAACCGGGGCCTGATCAGTTGTAAGCTGGGTAAACACGTCACAATGGTCGGTGGAGTCATCGACGAGGAGACCGGTTTGTTGACCTATAGCATCGGCGGTCATTTGCCGTTGCCTGTGTTGTACACGCCAGACAGTGTTCGTTATCTGGACGGGCGTGGTCTGCCGGTGGGCCTCTTCAACGAAGCCACCTATGAAGATCACGTGCTGGAACTGCCGCCGACGTTCAGCCTGACGCTGATGTCTGATGGCATTCTGGATCTTTTGCCAGAACCCACACTCAAAGAAAAAGAAGCAGCGTTGCCTCAACGGGTCAAGGCTGCGGGCGGCACCCTGGATGGGTTGCGGCAGGTTTTTGGATTGGCCACGCTAGGGGAGATGCCGGATGATATCGCCCTGTTGGTGTTGAGCAGGAATCTTTAATGAGTACCGGTAGAATCCAGTTCGCCGAGCAGGACGGCACCTTCGTCCTGAAGTTCGTCGGTGAAGTTCGCCTGACCCTGTGTTCGGCGTTGGATGCGACTATTGAGCGGATCTTCAGCGCGTTGAATTTCAACACGATCGTGATCGATCTGACCGAAACCCGCAGCATCGACAGCACCACACTTGGCCTGCTGGCCAAGCTATCGATCCTGTCGCGGCAGAAAGTCGGCCTGCTGCCGACCGTCGTCACCACCCACGACGACATCACGCGCCTGCTGCAGTCCATGGGCTTCGAACAGGTGTTCAACATCGTTGACCAGCCAGTGCCGTGCCCGGAATGCCTGGACGACCTGCCAGACCAGGATCAGTCCGAAGAAGTGGTGCGGATCAAAGTGCTCGAAGCGCACAAAATCCTCATGGGCCTGAACGACACCAATCGCGAAGCCTTTCATGACCTGGTGAATGCGCTGGAGCGGCACTGATCCACTGAATTGATGTGGGCCGGACAGGCCCCATCGCGAGCAAGCTCGCTCCCACAAGGTTCTGGTCAAACACAGAATTGCAATTCACCACAATCCACTGTGGGAGCGGGCTTGCCCGCGAAGGCGTCAGTCCGTTCACTGCAATGTTGAATGCGAGGCCGCCTTCGCGAGCAAGCCCGCTCCCACATTGGTTTTGCACTTGGCGCACGATTCGATTTCAACCCACAATACCTGTGAGTGCGAGATGGCTGACAAAAAAGGGCGAACCCACCAAGGTTCGCCCTTTTTGCATTACATCAATTCAGATCACAGCTTGGCCTGCAACAACGCCTCAAGCTTCTCCTGATCCCGGGCGAACTGACGAATACCTTCAGCCAGTTTTTCGGTCGCCATCGCATCTTCGTTGGACAACCAGCGGAACTGCGATTCGTTGAGGCTCAAGCGCGCTTCACCGGCATGGCCCGGCACCAGTTTGCGCTCCAGCTTGCCGGTATCCGCAGCCAGCTTGTCGATCAGGTCCGGGCTGATGGTCAGGCGGTCGCAGCCGGCCAGTTGCTCGATCTGCCCCAGATTGCGGAAGCTCGCCCCCATGACCACAGTCTTGTAGTCATTGGCTTTGTAGTAGTTGTAGATGCGCGTCACCGACTGCACACCCGGATCGTCTGCACCGAGGTAGTCGTTGCCGGTGGCTTTCTTGTACCAGTCGTAGATACGGCCCACGAACGGCGAAATCAGGAACACCCCGGCGTCGGCACAGGCGGCCGCCTGAGCGAAGGAAAACAGCAGGGTCAGGTTGGTCTGGATGCCTTCCTTTTCCAGGATTTCGGCAGCGCGGATGCCTTCCCAGGTGGACGCGATCTTGATCAGCACGCGGTCGCGGCCAATTCCGGCCTTGTCGTACAGTTCGATCAAACGATGCGCACGCTTCAACATGGCGTCGGTGTCGAACGACAGGCGCGCATCCACTTCGGTGGAAATACGGCCCGGAATCACTTTCAGGATTTCTTGTCCCACGGCCACGCCAAAACGGTCGCTGGCCAGGCCCACATCGCCCTTGCAGTCATTGACGCTGGCGTTCAGCAGTTCGGCATAAGCCGGAATGGCCGCAGCCTTGAGCAGCAGGGAAGGGTTGGTGGTGGCGTCCACGGGTTTAACGCGAGCGATAGCTTCGAAGTCGCCGGTGTCGGCAACTACGGTCGTCATTTGTTTGAGTTGTTCCAGCTTGGAAGTCATGGGCGTGCTCTGTCCTATGGATCTGTTGACATTACCCGAGCGCTGACAGCCACTCAAGGGTGCGTGCGTGTATCAATGCCCCCTGTGGCAACAACCTGAAAACGGGTGTTTGAAAGGTGGGGCGCGGTATCGATAAATAGGATGCCAATCGGGCTGACAGGTTCAACTCATCTGACGGTTAGCGCCTTGTAATCAGATCATTCGACGCCTGAATCCTCTGTTAACTCTCGCGGCACCTTACGTGTAATTAACGATATCGTTGAAGTCTATATAGTTCGATTGCGGGCTCAATAATTGTTATAAAAAGTCAATTAACACCCTGGTCAAGTTGGTCTTCGCGCTAGCAGGTGTAATGTTATCTGGCAGAAGTTTTGGTCGTTAGAATACGTCCAGTACAAATATAAAATAAAGTGTAATGTAATAATTGGGAGTGTGTGTTTGTAGAAATAACTTCACAACGTGAAGAGGTATATGTGTTTGGATGCGTTTGATGATTTGATGCTTGGCTATGCACTAAAAAAATTGACCGACGTATTTGAAGAAATCGTGGAGGTTTCGAAAAACACCGCTTCGGACAAGGCGACGTGCTTGCTGGATATCAGACAATCCAAAACCGCAAAAAAAATCCCCGTCTGGCTGCGGCGTCTGCGAGGCAATACCCCATATCAAGTGACCCATGTCCTGATCGATCAGATGCACGCCTCTCGAAAACTCAAGCGCAACCAGCGTTTCGCGGCACAAGTTGCCTTGCTGGAAGCGCTGGTAGAGGACGGACTGGCAATGCACATCGCCAGTTATTCGGTGGTTGTCGTAGAGAATCGTCTGAAGTGCTTTGTTGATCAATGAGCGTTGTATCTACTGAACACGCACCCAGTGTCCATTGCACTGGAAAATTGCATGAGGCGGTGAGGAAGTAGATTGGAGTCAAAACTGTACATCGCTCAATACGCCGGAATCACCGTCATGCTTCCAGCGGCCATGGTCGTCGCAGGTTGGTTATGGTGCATGGCATCCAGAAAACTCGCCGTTCTTTGGCTAGGCGTACTGTTCGTAGCCTATTTCGTCGTAGGTCTCAGTAAAGTGCTGTTCAAGGGCTGGGGAATCGGCCTGGAAAGCCTGAATATCGCGGTCATCAGCGGCCACGCAATGAACGCCTGCCTGGTGTCGACCGTTGTACTGAGTTTGCTGTTTCGCCAACTGGATCATCGGCTTCGATGGCTGGCATTGGGGGCGGGGCTGCTGTCGACCTGGTGGTTCAGCATCCAGTATGTCGGGCAGACAATTCATCCTCTGCCGGAAGCCATTGCCGGAGCGGTTGTGGGCTCAGCCGCGGCGTGCGTATTTCTTTTCAGGCTGGAGAGAAAGGAAATCCGCAAAATTCCCCGGCAGGCGCTGGTGCTGGGGTTGGCGGTAATTCTAATGAGTACGAGCATTCCCAAGTACACCGCAGAGGGGGTCTTGAACTCGCTAGCGGTGACCCTGTCGGGGGCGGAAAAGGCTTTTATGCAGCCTCATTGGCGCACCTCTGACAGGGCGTCACGGTTATAGAGGTTGGCTTGATTTTGAGTCCTGGCAAGAATGCGGGGGCTAGGACTCACTACTGTTTTTCTCTTCAATCCGGGCCAACAACTCTGCAGTTTTCAACTGCATCAGGGCTACATCGCCGCGACTCTCAACGGTTAGCAGGATTTCAGATTCGGTCTCCGAAAGGTGGACTTTGAAACGCCACTCAGTGAACGTCAGGCTTAGGCCATTGCTCTCGTCCATGTCCAGTGCCTTACCGGCATACAGGGAACAGAGATGTTCTAGTACGTCAGTCGGATTGCGGACTGCACATCGAATTTCCCCGGAGGAGGGGAAGAGCCCAATGCGTTCCACCAGTAATCTGGGTTGAGTGGAGTTTGCGGAGGGTGCTCTTTCGTACGTCCGCAACCAGGCCATCAATCCACTGTTGCCCTCGGTGAACTTCTGCCCAAAAACCATATTGCCCGGTGCAAAAGGGTCCAGCGATGTATAGACAGAGTCGATAGGTGATCTGGAAGCGTTCATAGTGGTCTGCCTTGCAAAAGGTTTATGGCCGCTCAGAAATGCGGCACCCAAGCGCTAAAAAAATACCGATTACAGGCCTTGCTTATACAAACTCTCATAACAGAAATTGGTCGCAGCGATATAGCCTTCGGCGCCACCGCAGTCGAAACGCGTGCCCTGGAACTTATACGCCAGTACACAACCATTCTGGGCCTGCTTCATCAGCGCATCGGTGATCTGAATCTCGCCACCCTTGCCCGGCTCGGTATCCTCGATCAGGTCGAAGATATCCGCCGTCAGGATGTACCGGCCGATGATTGCCAGGTTGGACGGTGCATCTTCCGGCTGTGGCTTCTCGACCATGCTGTTAACACGGTAAATCCCTTCCCTAATCTGCTCGCCCGCAATAATCCCGTACTTGCTAGTCTGATCCATAGGCACTTCCTGGATCGCTACGATCGAGCACCGGAACTGCTTGTACAGCTTGATCATCTGGGTAAGCACACCATCGCCATCCAGGTTCAAGCACAAGTCGTCTGCCAGCACCACCGCGAACGGCTCATCGCCGATCAGCGAACGGCCGGAGAGAATCGCATGCCCCAACCCCTTCATCTCTACCTGGCGGGTATAGGAAAAGGTGCACGTATCCATCAACTCGCGGGTACCGTTGAGAAAGTTCTCCTTGTCGGTACCACGAATCTGATGCTCCAGTTCGTAGCTGATATCGAAATGGTCTTCCAGCGCCCGCTTGCCGCGCCCGGTGACGATCGCCATGTGCTGCAGGCCGGCATCCCGTGCTTCCTCAACTCCGTACTGGATCAACGGCTTGTTGACGATCGGCAGCATTTCCTTTGGCATCGACTTGGTAGCGGGCAGAAAGCGCGTGCCATAGCCGGCAGCAGGGAACAGACATTTACGGATCATAGAAGCGTCCTTTACTCCAATGTATAAGAGAAACCATCATTTACTGCGGACAGCACTAAGTTGTCCCCGCCAATGGGCAGTGCCTCCCAATTCTCGTTATGCTCACGGACGAAGCCATGGTCTTAAGTATCCGTGAGCTCAACGGATTGTTTGACTGGCTGCTTACAACGCCACACAATCAAACCGATCAACACACCGACAGTATTGGCCAAGGCGTCGTAAGGTGATGCCGTGCGCAGCGGCATCAGTGCTTGTGCATATTCGATCAGGATCCCCGTCAGCAGACAGCCCAAGGCGATCCAGCGCGCTTTGACCCGCAGGAAGGCCAACTGGCAACTAAAAGACAATGCGAAAAAACCAACCAGGTGATGCAGCTTGTCTTCCTGGGCAAAGGCTTCGGGAATCGGTTGCGCTCGCAAAGCGGCGGTCAGCAAGACCACACTGACGATGATGAAAAACAGCGTGCGTATCCATTGGGAAAGTTGTGTGACACCCAGGAGTAACGAACTCATTCGGTGATCTTCTCAAAGTTTTTATAGAACGCATCTTTGTCGCGGCCATTGGTCATTGTGTACAGCGAATACTGGCGGTTAAGACGCGCGCCACCATCGCGGGTCAACGGAGCCCAGACCAGATTGGCACGACGCATCGTGGAAACGCTCATCAACTCGTCGAAGGGGACCGAGATATAGATACCTTTGTCGAAGCTACCCTCGCCGAACTCTTCTGACGTGGCCGTGGTGCGGGTGACCCAGCCACCGAACTTCACGCCGTTACTGAACTCATGCGACAGATCGAACGTGGCACCCCAATCGCGCGCCAGGTAACGCCCGACACTGACCGCCGCCTGCAAATCGAAAGGCAGTTCGGTATAGGTGGTGATGTGACCGGTCGCGGTCTTGTAATCGCGCAGACCAAAACCCTGGTCAAATTCGCGCTGGCGTACATAGTTCAAGTCTGCACCCACGGCCCAGCGCTCGCCCATGGGGCGGTACAGCAATTCACCGCCGACCCCGGCGAACATTGACTCCAGATAACCGCCATACACCATGCCAAACAAGTCTTGATCCAGTTGCTTGGCATGGTTGAGCTGAAATGTCGGCATTGTTACATCAGAGGTGATGACGTACTTGCGCAAATCGGTCCGCACTCGGGGCAGGTTGCTCGGCGCGTCGTACTTGAACTTATCAAAGTTGTTCAGCAGATTGGTGCTTATGACCCCGCTCGTCCACGTACTGCGGGTAAAGCGGTATTCTGCGTCCACATCAGCAGTCAGTTGGTACAGCATGCCGTCGGGACCGCCAACGTTTTGCTTGTAACCCAAGCCAATACCATAGGTGAAACGATCGAGAGCCTGGGTGTACAGTGTGTTTTCAATGTGCGGCGTGGCCCGGTTCAATTCGGTGGTGCGGTGCAGGTCTGTAAGGTCTTGTTGGTTGTTCACCACGGCCCGGAAGGTTTCGCGCGGCACACTGGTTTCTTCCACAGGCATGTCGTAACGCTTGTTCACCATCGTGAACCAGTCGATTTCGTCATTCGCGCTGTTGTCCAGAATCCGGCTGGCCCGGCCCACGCCTTTGGCTGAGTAGAAATAGCGCGACTGCTCGCCATACACAATCAGCTCGGAATCGCGCTGAGCAATGCGCTCGACCTTATAACCTGCGTTGTTTTCCAGTCGTTTGGAAACCCCAGCCCAGTCGACCTGATCGAGCGGAGTCGTTGGCTCGTGTGCCGGCAGCGCTTCGACAGCGGGGTCGTAGCGCTTGGCCGGCGCCTTGCGGCTGGCGAAATTGGTATGAAAAGTGATGCCGAACAACGCGGTGTTGCCGCGCTCCCAACCGGCGGTCAAATCGACTGAGTCAGTTAGCTTGAACACCGCCCCGATGTTTATGGGCGTGTCCTGCTTCAGACTACTCTTTAGCGGCTCGTGCTTGTAGTCGTTACCGTCGAACTCGAGTTTCAAGCTCAGGGGCGACCAGGGCGTCTGATAGGCTACGCCGCCAAACAACGCGGGCGAGCCTCGAAAATACGAGCCGGTATTGACGTTGCCCGCGTCTGCGCCCGTGTTTACCGGGCGTGTATCAAAGCGCTCATCGAGGTACCCCAGCGGGTTTTCGAAATCCCCGCGGTTACCGATGTAGCCCCAAGCAACGCCCAGGCTGAAATCCAGATCGTAGTAACGTTTGTTTGCCACAAAGTATTCGCTGGAGAACAGGCCGGTGCCCCCGACATCCCGAAAGCCGAGCGCGACCTCGGGCAACCAGTGGCTTTCTTGCCAGAGGCGGGCTTTGACATCGACCGCCTTGTCTTTATAACTCTGGTCGCCACTGAATGATTCGGCCCCGTATTTACGGTTGCTGATAGCGGTATAACGAAAACTGCCTTCCAGCCAGTCAAGGGGCTGTATTGAAATGCTATAGCGAGAATATGGCTCTGTCCGGTTGGCGTTCAGGCTGAATTCGCCAGCAGGCGCCATCCGTGCGGTGGGGGTTTGCAACAAACCCACGCCACCGAAATCATTCTGGGTAAAACGCGGCTCAGCATGAGCCAAGCTGTAGGGCAACAACACTACGGCGGCAAAACGTAACTTCAAGGGGCCACCTCGGGCAGCGGTTGGGTGGCGAGAAACTGGGCAAGCTGCTCGTTCAAGTCGGGGGTGGGCAGGTCCGGATCATCGTTGCGCACGGGCACCAGAATTGTGCTGCCTGCGGCGACAAACACCCCATCTTCGCGGTTCCAGCCAGCGATACCGACTCGCTTGACCTGGCCGTCGGGATTAATCAGCCACACGTAATCAGCATCTGCGTCGGTCACTGGCAGACAGCTTTTGAGATATTCATGGGCTTGTTGCGGGGCGCGATACGGCAGCGTGCAGGACTTTTCCACTGCGCCCAGGACGGTGACCGTAGACGGGCGTCGGGGGTAGATCAGATGGTCGCCGTCATTGAGCGAGTAATTGAGGGCGAACGCGACTTCCAGCGCCACGGGGTCGAGCGCCGCGACTTTTCGGCCGGTGACGGGTAGTCGGCTGACCTCTTCAAACAGGCGCGCAGCCAGAGCTGCAAGGCTGTTGTTGTCTTCCAGCAGGGCGCCACGTTGAAGCAATTTCAGATCGAACAGCACCCCGGCTTTAAGGCGGGTTTGCTGCTCCATCAATGGCTGGTGCAGCCAGGCGGCGGCCAGCCAGTAACTTTCGGGGTTCGGACGTCCCTGGCTGACGGCATCGAGCAGGCGTGCACCTGGCACGAACGTGAAGGATCCGGCGTTTAGTACGTCACCCGTGACTGTGACAGCGGCCTGAGTCATCGCAGAACTTGCCAGCAACAGGCAAGCCGACAGCGTTTTCGAATATCTCACCGAGCCGTCTCCCGGTCAGGGCGCAATTGCACAATCTTCAAGAAAAGTTCCGGCGTGAGATGTTGTTCGCTCTGCAGGATCAAGCCATCGGCAGGCCTGACCCAAAAACGGTTGGTGGCCTTGAATCCCAGCTCGGGTATGTCGATGCGTTCGTCTATGCGCTGCAACGCATAGTCCTTGTCCAGGATGGTGACGGTTTCGATGGCCTCTCGACTGAATCGACTGTTAACCGCCAGTCCGACCCGCGGACCCTGATAGGTATCTATCCAGCGAGTACTGCTGTAACCATCGGGCAATCGCTGCAAGCCAAGCTTGAACGGCGACTCGCCGTTGAAGCGCGTGCCATCGAGATTAATGCCCAGGCCGACAGTGCGCACGACCAGACCATCTCGCATCAACAACACTTGCTTGCCGGAGGCGACCCAGAACTCCAGGTCGTCCTGCTGACGAAGCTTGGCCAACACACCTTCGCTGGCGTCCGTGGTGACCTTTATCTGCGCATAGGGCAGGGCCTCCACTTGCGCCGCAGTCACTTCCAGCGGCTGGACGCCCAGTGTGGAGGCTTTAAAGGTATCCAGGGACGCCTGCATCAAGGGATTACAGCCACACAGCAGTAAACCCACCGCCAGGCATGAGCTGTTACGCAAAGTTTTCAAAGCGGCTCAAACCTTATCGACTGCTGGCTTCACTGAGATTATTTTGAGCCGCTGCTCCGGTACCCAGGATAAGAGCCGAGGGCAGCAATTGACTGATCAAGCGGTTCCAGCGGGTCACGCCTGCAGGGCCGACGTAGACAATGTCCTGGGGTTGCAGATCGAAGCGGCTGGCGATAGCAAACGCGGTAGGCGATTCGGCGTCCAGTTGAAAGACTTTTGCCGGCTCGGTTTCAAGGTTCTCGGCACCTCGAATGACATACAGCGCATTGCCATTGGAGGTGGTCTGGTTCAGTCCACCGACCGTTCCGATCGCATCGGCCAGATTCATCCGATTGATTTTGAACGTGAGCGCCCGAGGCTGGCTGACCTCACCCATGACGTAGATCTTTTTCCGGTCGTTGTAGGGCAGGTACAACTGATCGCCGTCTTTCAAATAGACGTTATGCAACTGCGAGCCTTTGCTGTTAAGCGAGTCCAAGTCGAGCGGATACTCACGTCCGTCCCGGGTCAGTGTCAGGCCGGCAAGGTCGGCATTCAATGGATCGACAGTAGCAGTACCCATGGCTTCGACGACACTGAGCGGCGAAGTGGTAATGGGTTGTTGACCGGCTTTCAAAATAGCACCGGAAACAACTACTTTTTGACTGGCAAAGCGCAAAACACTCAAGTCAACCTGGGGGCTGTCGACGAATTGCGTCAGGCGCTCGGCAATAAAACCGCGTAGCTCCTCGATGGTTTTGCCGGCGGCATGAATATTGCCGATATAGGGATAAAACATGGTGCCGTCCGGGCGTACCAGACGGCCGTTCGCATCAATTTGCTGTTGTGCACCCGATGGTGCAGTCAACTCAGGATGGTCCCACACAGTGATGTACAACACATCATTGGCGCCAATCCGGTAAGCACCCGGCTTGTACGCCAGCAACTCGGCGGGCACCGAGGCTTGCATTTTTGTCGCCGCGTTCTGGGCAATCAGTTTGGGCGTTATCGGAATCAACTCGATCCGACTGCTTTCCGGTGAGCCATCACGGCCGACCTGGCTGGTATCCAGGTGTTGACCGGGCGAGAACATACAGCCTTGCAGGGCAACACCTGCAAGCACAGCGAGCGACAAACTACGAATCATGATTGAGGACACTTGTGGAGGGAACACATCAGAACGGAACCACCCGGATTGCTCCGGGTGGTAGAAGGCTATCGACCTCGCGGTGCGCTTAGCGTGTACCGGTGGTGCCTGTGGTGCCGGTAGTGCCGGTAGTGCCACCGTCATTGTTGTTTCCGCCACCACTGGATGACAGCGCTGCGGCTCCGGCTATAACCGCGGCGCCGATGCCGAGAGCAGTCCCTGTGGTCAGGCTGCCCACGAGAGGGGTGTTCAGACTCAAAGGAGCGTTTGCTGCGGGTTTTGCAGGTGTGCCTGGAGCAGAAGACGCTGCTGGAGGCTCAGCGGCCATAACAGAGGCACTCAAAGAAAGCATTAGAACGGAAGCAAGTAGTTTGGTCATGGTAGATTCCTTTTTGATGCATCGTCGGTATTGGCGGTGAAACGAAGAAGCGAGCGTGCAAGGCCAAAAACGCTGAGCGTCCAGTAACGTTAAGGATAGTATCGATTCGAACTCGATGAGAGTGGACCTTTGGGTCATTCCTCAGTGAGATTTATCTTGCGATTATTGCCTCAAGAATACCTGCGTAGGACGTCTAACGGGTCTGACGTTTTATAACGCGACCGCTGTTTCTAACAATTGTTATCGGGTATGTGGTGCAAATGTCGTGCTTCGCACCTGATTTCCACGCCATACAAGTGATGAGCAGTGGCACTGGCCATAGCGTTGTGGGTTAGCGGCTTGCCAGTGCGAAGTATCGGCCATCATTTTCGGCAAGCCACACGTGGTTTTCCAATCCAACTAATGGGCGACCTTTTTTGGGGCGACCCAGCATTACGCTAATGGTTTTCCAAACCGACTGATTTAGCTCTCGCCGCACAGTAAAAATAATCAACTACCGAAAAGCTGTGTGCGATTTTTGATTTTTCGGGAAGTCTTCGCTATTTTTCGTAAGCGCACAGTATTGAAAATTACGAATTCTAATTGCTGTTAAGTGATCTCTATACTCTAAGTCGCTAAAGTCATTGTTTTTGAACGCTCTATCATGCCCTAGATCCCTCGTCTGCATTGCAAGGTTTATAGACTGGCTGAGAAGCTCGGTATGATTATAGAGTGTTATAGTACGACTACTTCGGCCTCTAGGGAGATATTGAATTTCGATTTAATATCATGCTGTATTTGGCTCATAACATGCAGCACGTCCTCTCCGGTAGCACTTCCGGCATTTAATAAAACGACAGGACGTTTTGTATCGGTAAGTACGTTATTGGCTTTTTTTCCGGCCCAATTGGTGTTTTTCATAAGCCAGCAAGCCGATATTTTAACCGATTGTTTGTCGTGCTCAAACCATTCGATTTCTGGGAACTGATTTCTTAAGTCCTCAAACTCTGCATTAGGTAAAATAGGGCATTTAAAAAAACAACCGCAATTTCCTATTTTGTCAGGGTTGTGAAGGGTCTTGGTCCTAATAACACTTACAATCTTGCGCTTGATTTTAGCTGGGAGAATGCAAAGCGTTAAAATATCCCGAATGCAAGAGAAGCTAAATTTGATTTTTGGTCGAGGGGAAAATTTAAGCGTTATACTTTTAAAGGAGAGACGTATTAGGCGAAAGGTGTCCTTCAGAAATTCGAGCTTTGAATATTTTGTTGAGTTGATCAACTCTTTTACTGATAAGTTTGATTTGCATAGTCTAAAGGTAACATAGCAAATGAAAAGTTCAGGTTTGGATTTGAAATGACTAGTTCGATAGCCAAACTCGCATTCGTCTTTACTTAAATCACTGAAAATCCCAGTTTTTAAGTTGTAGCAATGAACCGTTTGAATGAATGTAGAAGCTTCCGCACCGTATGCACCAATATTTTGCACCGGTGCCGCGCCAACCGAACCTGGAATTAAGGATAGATTTTCCAACCCGAGATAGCCTTTGCTAACAGTAAAGCCTACAAGGTCATCCCAAACAACACCAGAGCCAACTTTAACTAGTACATGGCTGTTGTCGTCTTCAGTCGTTTCTATGGTGCTTAGATTGGACTGCACTACTAGGCCGTCTACAAAACTTCTAGGGATAATGTTATATCCACCACCTACGATTGAGGTCTTTGAAGTGAAAAGTCCACCTTTTCCTTTACTGACCAAGCTATCGACAGTGTGCACTTTAAAAATTTCAGTGCAATGTGATTTAACTTTGAATGAGTTTTGGATTTTATTACTCAGGTTCATAGTATTGACTTCGTGATCTAGATGGGCGGGTGGTTGATTTGAGTGAGTTATAAAGCAGAGCCTTGGAGGGGTAGTGCTTCTAGCTACTTCTGCTATGATTTAGTCTCTAGTTTCCTCTGAATTAACATTTTCAGGAAGGCAAAGTTTGACGTTAAATACCTTTTCCACATGCGTCGCGGCTCTTGATAAATCCTGAATGCCCATTCCAATCCGGAATTTTGCATCCATCTAGGAGCACGTTTAACTTTTCCAGAAACGACATCAAAACTACCACCGACGCCCATGACAAATTCGACGTTAAGTTTCGGAGCCCACTTGTAGATAAACATCTCTTTCTCAGGCGACTTGATACCTATAAAAAGCATATTCGCACCCGATGCATTGATCTGATCGACTATTTCAGCCTCCCTTCCCCAAAAATAGCCATCGTTATATCCTGCTATTTTGAGATTGGTTAATCGGCTCGAAACGTTTTCAATCATGTTCGCTAGTACTAGACTAGTAGCGCCGAGAAAATACACAGAGTACTTGTTTTTTTCTGCAACTTCTAATAGTTCAGTGAACAAATCTACACCAGCTACCCGTTCGGGAATTGCGAGTTTTAGTAGTTTCGCCCCCCATAACGCACCCATCCCGTCGATATTAATAAGATGAGAGCTGTTGACTGCCTTTAAAAGTATTGGATCTTTTTGGCAGTTTACAATAGTTGCAACGTTTAAGTCGCTTCGAACAAAACACTTTCGCCCGCTGTCTATAGATGCACAGATTTTTGAAATGGTCTCTGCTTTTGAATCAAGTTCGTAACGGAGGCCGAATAGATTGTTGTCGTTCATTTAGCATGCACCTTTAAAGCTGTTTTATATCTTGATAGCATTTCATCTACTGTAAAAAAGTCATGCCGCTTTGTGGAAGTGTTATTGTTGTCTAGCCATTTTTTTTGGTTCTTGTAACATGTGGTTATTTTTTCAACCAAGTCTATTAGATCATTGGGTGTGAAAAAATACACTCCTGCATCGTTATCCTTTTTTCGGAATACTGGGATGTTGGATGCTAACACCATATGTCGTCTTTCCAATGCCTCATAAAAAACCAGCCCAAAACCCTCGTATTGAGAAGGGACAACTAATAGATCTATATTTTTGAGTGTAGTAAATGGCGTTTCAGAATAACCATGAAGTACAATGGTTCCCTCCATTTGTTCTGATTGGATTTTTGCTAATAGTAATGACTCAAGCTCTCCTGAACCGACGATGTGTAGTTTGGTTTTAATATGACTATTTTGCTTTGAAAATATAATAAAGGCATCAAGTAGGATATCAATTCCTTTTTCAACACCCAGGCGTCCAATATATCCAACTTCAAATAGGTCGTTGTCTAGGTGCTCAAAGTTTTCTGATGGATTACTCGATACCCCATTAGAAATAGTCACGACATTGAGTTTTGGGTTTAAATCGAGCAGATAGTTTTTGACTTCGGGTGATACTGCAATGCATTTAGTATTGCTCAGGAGGCTGAATATATAATTTTTATTAGGAAAAATACTATGGCATACGAATATAACATTGATTCTTCTGGCAAGTATAAAGGGTAGAAGAAACATGCGGTGGTGAATAATAAATGTGTTGTTTGGGTTTTTGATTAATTCGATAGCAAATAATAAGAAGGCATAGAGAACGCTCGATCGCCGTTGACCATTTTTATCTAGGATATAGTCAAATGAAATGATTTTTGATTCTTCTGCGTTGTCGTCATAAAGAAGCTTTAATATTTTTTGCGCGCCTCCTAATTCCTTGGAAGAATGGTTAATTAAGTGGATTAGCATTCTGTTGTCCTCTGAATATTCCACATCTGATTACCATTAGGGGAATAAGGTACATGATAAAGCCGTAAATCGGATAGAATAAAGATGAGAGATATAAGCAAGCTACAAATATTGGTGGGGATAATGTTCTGGATTTTTTTCCTATGTTAAATAAATCATATGCGAAAATCGCAAAAGAAATTGCTCCCATCTCAAATAAATATACATATATTTCAGCGTTGTCACGTCTGGTTAGTGCTTGGTCAAAAGTGTAGTTACTCCTACTGAACTCTAAAATGTTGGAGTAGTAACCCCAGTTAGAGAGTCCGTGGCCAATCATTTTTGTGACTAGGTTATCGGTTAACCAAATGTTGATAATGTTTGCTGCGGTGTAGGTCCTGGCCATGGCCGACCTATCATCAAAGTCATTTACAGCTACGGAGAAATAAAAATAGATAATGGCGGCAGTAGCAACGATAGCGATTGGGATTATTCGTCGGAATGATTTTAAGTGCCGCTCAGCGTAAATGCTAAACACACAAATAGCTAAGAGTATGAAGATGGTTCTATTTTCACTCAGATACAGACAAAGGATTGATAAGGAAGCCAATCCATAATCAGTCCATTTTTTTTGTTGTTGATGATAATAGTATAAAAAAAGCCAAGAAAATAAAGCAAGTCCATACCAGTTAGGCTCTAAAAAAAAGCCTCGCATACGGGTCCCTAAATTTCCTTTGTTTGCGTAGTAGCTGGAGTCCAGTCCCCGGAGTTCTAATTGAATATTAAATACGTTAATAAAAAGATATTGTATGAGTCCCGTCGAAACCAATGTAACAACTGCAAGTTTAGAGAGTTTGCTCCAGTTAACGTAAGCGTACACATGGTTTATGAATATATACATCAGCGCATAGATGGCTAAATAAGACAGTATGGAAAAGTACACGTCTAAGTTCTTTGCCAAGGCTATGTGAGCTATTGAGTATATAAGTAAGATTGATGTGGGCTTGTCTAGAAGGTTTCTAGTCAGAAAGGGTTTATTTGAATTGATGTTGTTTAGAGTGATTAATAGTAATGTTAGTAGCCCAATAAGTATGCCGGGCTGCATAAATATTGGGCCGACAGGGATTTTAAGTACGCTGTCAAAACATAACAAAAAAACCATTGTGTATACAATATGACTCAGTTTGAGCTTCATTCTTATCCCTTGTGGATAATACCCTCCTTTATTCATGTCTGCGCCTAGGAATTATGGTCATGTTATTAGATAGTGTCGCGCCATCGGATAGTGATCTGCTAGTTCGGCTATACACGATTTTAATAAGCGCGATGGTCATCCTAATCATTGTAGTGCTCGGTCTAAAAAATTTTGAGAATATTTAATAAAGTCTAACAGTTTAGATTTGTCGTATTTCTGCCAAATGTTTCTACTCTTAAGCTCGTCGATATTGTCGTAAGCGACACAGCTTAAGTCTGTTTTATTTAGCAGGCTTAAAGGCCTAGCGTTTTTTTCATCCTCTAGGTGCGTTACAAATACTAATGGTTTCTCAAAGTTGAGCGATAGTGCGGTGCCGTGGAACGAGTTGGTGCAAACTAATGTTGCTGATTGAACTATGCCTACCCAGTCACTGGGTGAAATATCCAATAAACAATGATCTGCTGCATCGATGGGTTTGTCACCAATGTGGTATACAGGTAAACCCGTCATGTTCTTTAGGGCGATTATAAAATCATTTAGTTTGCTTCGGGTGCTCTCAGAACTGACCTCGTATGAAACTATATATTTCCCAACAGGGACACGCTTGTAGCTCGCAATACTGTCATATTTGCTAATTAGGAACGTTGGATCAATAACTAACTCAGGAGAGTGGTGGAGTTTATTTTCAAGAAGGTCTAGTTTGAGATGTTGTTCCCTAACTCCAATGCTATCAAACGACCTGGTATACTGGCTTAGTTGTGTATGGTCTTGTGATAGCGCGTTTCCACCTGCGCTTGCCGCATACGCTATTTTTCGTGCGTTGTTAGGTGCGAAGTTTAAAAAGAAAGCAGGGTCGTATTTTTTTCCTGTGATGAACTTATTCCATATTTGATCGCTACCGCAAACTACTGCAAAATAATTGTTAAGTTTGCGAAAGTCTTTTTGGCTCGTTACGCTATGCGTGGTTAGCGCTAGATGTTTTTTTGTGAATTGTCTGAATAAATACAATCTTTTGTACTTGAGGATTGTCTTGCCTATGCCTTTGGCTGGGCGAAGAATTTGGTAGGATAAGTACCATGGCTTGTAGTTGATAATTTCAGAATTAAATCCTTTGCTTAGAATGTAACTTTGAAGGGCGTAGGCTTGCAATACAGCACCATGATTTAATACCCCGTGAAATGTTAGGGTGTATACAGCTTTAGCGGTCATTGTTTACTGTCCTTGAGGAAAATTGCATCGCACTGTAGGTGCCATATGTATTTGTATTTTTTTATAAATATGTTGGAGGCGACATTGCTTAGTAGCATCGCTGAAAGCGTGGATATTGCTGCGCCTTCTATTCCCATTAATGGGATTAATATGAAATTTAGAGTGGCTCCTAAGATTAAGGCCATGATCGACTTGTAGAACACAATGCTTGAATTGTTATCGGCTATAATTATTTGCGAGCTGGCTGCCCCTAGAGCTATTACAAATGGAGTCAAGAAAGAAATTTTTAAAATGCTTTCGGCCTCCGCATATGCCTCGCCATAAAGTATGCTTATGATGTATTTGCTCGCACCTAATAAAATGAGTGACATTGCCAGCCCAAGAAATGCAATGTTACGTATGTATTTCATTCGCGTGTTTTGATATTCAATACTATCTTTCGTTAAGCGGAATATGGATGGGGAGTTGGTTTGGCTAATGAGCATTGGGGCTATAGAGAAAACAGTGATAATGTTGGCGGCAGAGCTGTAGATTCCAAGTTCGTAATTGCCAAGCATATACTTTATCATTATTTGGTCTATTCTCTGAAGAAGTATGACCACGAAGCCAGATAGTACAAGCGGCCCAGACTCTATGATGATTGATCGTATGCTAACGAGGTCTGGTTTTGTAAGCTTGAATCTATAAGCGACTTTGTACATGGTAAAGCCTAGTATAGAAACCATTGCTGCATCAAATATTCTTATGTATATATATGAGTTTATTGTTAGGTTTTCGTTAAAGAGCCAAAGAAAAAAGGCGAATGAAGCAATAAGAGAGATGGCCTCAACCGCACAGTTGGCTATGTTGTTTCTATTTGCTATGAACGCATACTTGAATACTTTTAGGCTGGAGGCGATAAATATAACGGAGTACAAAGCCAAGTAATTTTTCCAACTGATGTTGGTGTCTGTAACGCATGAAAAAAATGTTGTGATTAAAAAACCAGCTGTACTGAAAGAAAGGCAAATGGCTATGGCATTTATTATGATTTTATTTTCATTTTCTCCCATTGAGATTTTTTTTATCATCACGTCTTGAACTCTAAATTCAGTTATTACACCCATAACTGTTGCTACTGATATTATAAAAGAAAGAGTTCCGAAGTCTTCCGCACCTAACGACCTTGCACTAATAACATTAAGTATGAATATTTTACCTAGCTCAATGCCCTTCGATACTAAAGAACATAGTTGGTTAATTATTCGGTTGCCGATTAGCATGTGATGGCAGACTCTTCAATTTGATTTTTTGCGGCCGCCAAAGAGATAGTGTCCAGGTGGACGCAAAGGAATATTTTATTGCCCGACAACTGTTTACGGTTTGCTAGATGTCTTTTTTAAGTGAGATAACCGCTGAGCAAAGCAACAGCGGCTAAGCGGCTTAATGATTGAGCAGCGCTTCAAGAATGCGCTGGCAGGCATTCCCGTCTCCATAAGGATTATGGGCGTAACTCATGGTGCGGTAGGCGACCGTATCGGTGAGCAAGCGGTTCAGTTCGCGGGCGATATCCGCGGTTTCGGTGCCGACCAGTTTCACCGTGCCTGCGGCAACAGCCTCTGGGCGTTCTGTGGTATCGCGCATCACCAGCACGGGTTTGCCCAGGGACGGCGCTTCCTCCTGGATGCCACCGGAGTCGGTCAAGATGATGTGCGCACGGCTCATCATGTGGACGAAAGGCAGGTAGTCCAGGGGTTCGATCAGGTAGATGTTGTCAATGCCGGTCAGTAGTCGATTGACGGGCTCGCGCACATTGGGATTGAGGTGCACGGGATAGACGATATCAACCTCTGGGTGCTGCTGGGCAACCTCCATCAATGCCTGACAAATGCGTTCGAAGCCGTCACCGAAACTTTCCCGGCGATGGCCGGTAACGAGGATCAGTTTTCGAGCTGGGTTCAGGAAGGCCGCCGGTGCCGAGGCTTGGGCAAGCAGTGCCTGGTCCTGATCGAGACGCTTGACGACATCCAGCAGGGCATCGATCACTGTGTTGCCAGTGACGACGATAGTGTCCGGATTAATGCCCTCACGTAGCAGATTGGCTTTTGAAGTTTCGGTTGGCGCGAAGTGCAGGTTGGCCAACGCGCCCGTGAGTTTACGATTGCCTTCTTCCGGCCATGGAGAGTAGAGGTTACCCGTGCGCAAACCCGCTTCTACGTGTGCAACCGGAATCTGCTGGTAGTAGGCCGCGAGGCTGGCAGCAAAGGTGGTGGCGGTATCTCCGTGAACCAACACAATATCGGGTTTGAATTCTGCCAGGACTTTCTTCAGCCCTTGCAGGATGGCGCTGGTGACATCGGTCAGGTCCTGGCCGGGTTTCATGATGTTCAGGTCGAAGTCCGGCTCAATGGCAAACAACCCCAACACTTGATCGAGCATTTCACGGTGTTGGCCGGTGACGCAGACTTTCGCCTCAAAGCGTTCATCTGCCGCCAATGCCAACGCAAGTGGAGCCATTTTAATGGCCTCAGGACGGGTACCAAAAATGCATAGGGTCTTCATAGGGCGATCCATTGCTATGTTCGTAGCTGAAGGTGGAGGTTTGTTTGGCATGACATAACAAATGTCGTTTCAATCTATGCTGTATATAGGACCTGTAACTCGGCCTTTATTGATCCAGAGAAATACGCCGTATTAACGGAAACCATCGATGTGAGGCAGCACGAATTTGATTTTCCACGCTACCGCCCCAGGATTAATTGCCAGTCCCTGAAAGCCGTCTTATTTATTAATGTCTGCGTCTCTTTTCAGCTGCAGGTAGCAAGGCGGAATTGACGTTGCCACCGCCATGCACTTCTGCTCGGCGGTAGCGGGATATTCATAACATTTAGCGAACTAAACGCTTTCTGACTTATATTCGTAGTTGTAGTAACCATAATCGGCATAGCCATATTTGGCCGAGGCACGCTTTTCAACGCCATTGAAAATGGCGCCTTTCAAATCAATGCCATTTTGTGCAAAGCGGCGCATGGTTAATTCAATTTCACGAACCGGGTTAAGTGCAAAACGCGTCACAATCAAGCTGGTGCCCGACTGACGGCCGACAATTGCCGCATCCGTCACCGCCAGCAACGGTGGAGTATCCAGAATCACCAGGTCGTACTGGGCGCTGACTTGGTCCAGAAAGGCACTGAAGTTCGCGTGCATTAGTAGTTCTGAAGGGTTGGGCGGTATTTGCCCGCGGCCGATAACGTCAAGGTGCTCGAATTCAGTTTTATTGATCGCGGTTGCCAGGTCGCAGCGCTTGACCAGTAAATCTGAAAGCCCGTTTTCAGCGGGGGTTCCGAACACTTTATGCAAATACCCTTTGCGCATATCCACGTCGATCAGCAATACACGCTGGCCGGTCTGAGCGATGACGGCAGCGAGGTTGGCGGAAACGAAGGTTTTACCTACCTTGGGGCTCGGACCGGAAATCATCAGACGGTTATTGCTGGCTTCGAGCATGGCGAAGTGCAGACTGGTGCGCAGGCTGCGCAACGCTTCTATGGCCAGGTCGGTTGGGTGACTGCCGGCCAGTATAGGGGCGGCGTTGTTAGCGCGACCTCGGCCACTTCGCAGGGTTTTGCTTTCCTCGCCTTTTTGCAATGCACTGAAAGGAATGGATGCGTACACCGGCAACCCCAGCTGTTCAATTTGATCTGGATTTTCCACGCCGCGGTTAAGGGCTTTGCGAAACAATACCACTGCAATAGCGAGGGAAGCACCGAGCAGTGTGGCGATGATTACTATCAGGGGCTTCTTGGGTTTAACGGGCTTTTTCAGATCGACATCGGCAGTATCGATCAAGCGCACGTTGCCCACGGTGCCGGCGCGCATTACATCCAGTTCCTGGGATTTATTCAGGAGCTGGGTATAAATTTCGGTGCTGACTTTTACATCGCGGGTGAGGCTAAGCAGTTCTTGCTGTGTTGAAGGCAGGCCCTCGACTTTTTTGGCCAAGCCATCCTGCTTGGCTGTCAGCTCGCCTAATTGGCTGAGTAAGGCCCGATAGGCGGGATGCTGACGGGTAAACTTGCGATCCATTTCCGCTTGCTGCAATTTCAGTTCGGAGATGCTGGTATCAAGCGCCACGATCTGATCGAGAATGGCTTTGGCTTCCAGGCTGATATCGATGGATTTACTGCGAATTTGATACTTGTTCAGGGCGTTTTCGGCTTTTTCCAGGTCTTTACGGACCTGAGGCAGTTGATCCTTTAGAAACTCCAGGCTTTGAGCGGCTTCGGCCGATGTCCGCTCGACATTTTGCCGTACATAGAGCTTGGCGATTTCATTCAGGATTTGAATGGCTTTAGCCGGTTCCTCGCTCTCAAGAGCAAGCCCGATCATGCCGGATTCTTTACCACGCTCCGATACATCAAGTACCTTTTGGTACTTCAAAATACTGGTCAGGCGTGGGTCACGCACAATGCTGAACGTTGTGCCAGGGTTGGCCTGCAACACTTCGACCTGCAGTTTAATGCCGTCCTGGTCATAGGCTTGGCCCACTTGGCCTTCGACCAGGACATTATCGTCTTCATCCAGCAAAGTGAAGTGACCACTTTCGCCGCTGACGAGAGTTAGTTCCTCACCCAGAAGCTTTTGTGGGAGTTCGAACTGAAATATTTTCAGGGTTTCACCACCCCAGGCAAAACTGTTCATGCCAAACCAAGGCGTTGCAACCGTATTAATATCGTCCGGTTTGAAATGACGAGCAATAAACTCGCCGATCACTGGAAAACGGTTCGGCTCGACAGTGATATCCAGGGATAGATTGTCGACAACCTTGCCGATGATGGCACGCGATTTGATTAATTCGATTTCTGTGGTTGAAGGTGATTCTTTACCCAGCATGCTGTTGATATCGGAGAAGCCGAGCATGTCATTCTTTTTTGCCTCCACCTGTATCAAGGCCGTTGCCTGGTAAACAGGAGTGGCCAACAACGCATACGCCGTGCCAACGGCCATAGAGGCAGCAGTGATCCCGGCAATCAACCATTTATGATCGACCAGTGTCCCGAGTAGGCCCATCAAGTCGATTTCATCATCATCGTCATGTGAGGTTAATGCTGGAGTTTGCTGCATAAGTGGGTTCTTTTTTAACAGATATTCGAGGAGTGGTTTAGCGTGCGAGACGCCGTGCCCAGGCGGTTACTGCTTCTTCAATCAACGCATATGCATGCACAAAAGCAGGTTTGCCTTGACGGTAGGGGTCGCTGATTTCGCGGTTGTTCTGCCACTTGCCCAACAAGAAGACCTTGCCTCGCGCTTCAGGCGCGATTTTGAGAACACGGTCTATATGGGACTGTTCCATCACCAGGATCAGATCCGATTCGCTGATGGTGGCGTGGGTCAGTTGATTGGCTTTGTGCTCATTTGGCAGATGGCCATGCTCTTCCAGTACGGCCCGGGCGGTGGACTCGATAGGGTGGTCCTGTAGCGCACCAAGGCCCGCGGAGCTGACTTCGATGTCGGACCGGCCCAGTGCATCCCGCAACAAATGTTCTGCAGTGGGGCTTCGGCAAATGTTGCCAATGCAAACGATGAGAATCTTGTTAAACAAGGCAACCTCCCTGGAAATTCCACACTTGCGGTGATGGTGCAATTGGAAAGACTGAAATACTGTTTTTCTTCAATGGCACTTTTGTGACGGCTTGCAGCTATTGGGTGTGTGCCTCTTTCCGTGAGGAGTTACCGAGCTGGATGAAACTTTTCACTGCAAAGACTCTGGTCTGCTGGAATCTGGACCTGGAGCGTGCTTGACAGTTGCTATGCTAAAAATCATAACTGGCAACCCACGACAAACTCAACCATTAAATGCCACATGGTTATTCAGTGCGCGCGGAAAAAAAATATCAATATATAAAGTCAGATATTAAATAACATCACTAACTCTTAAAATAACACTTCTTGGTGTTGTCAGACAAATATTAACATTTTCGGCTTTTTTGTGTTGTTCAGGACTGGGCTGTGTTAAATAGCGTGAGGTGCAGTTTGATGATAAGTATAGGGAATTGCTTCGTGTAAAGCTTTCTCCGGCATTCGTTTATTGCCAATGAGTTTCGCGTGTTTTTAAAGAGCACAGTTTCCATGATCGGCTAGCTCCGTTTGCCAGCTGCGCTTCCAGCCTTGGGAGAAATCCGTCGCAAGGTCGAGGAGAGAGCCACGGAGCTACTTGACCACATAGGCAGAGAAGGGGCTGATTGTGTCCATCCATAGTGCTTCGGCTGTTCAAGCGAACTTGCCTGAGAGTCTCACCGCTAGCGCCTGGTATTTGGTTCAATGCAAGGCGAACCAGGACGAGCGCGCAGAGATCAATCTGGTTAACCAGGGGTATGCCTGTTTTCGCCCTACGCACCGGCGCGAACGTGATTTACAGGGGCGCAGGAGGATTGTTCGCGAATCGCTGTTTCCGGGTTATCTGTTTATCCAGCTAGGTTCGGGTGAGAGCTGGGCGCCTTTGCGTTCTACCCGCGGTGTATTGCGAGTTGTCAGCTTTGGGGGCAAGCCGTTGCCCGTGGGTGATGACTTGATCGCCCGACTTTATGAGCATGATAGCGGAGCCCCTGTGGAGGCTCGGTTTGCCTGTGGCGAGCGGGTACGTATCAATGAAGGGCCTTTTGTCGATGTGGAAGCGATCTTCCTGGCGATGGAGGGAGAGCAGCGTGTGTTGCTCCTGATGACACTGCTGCAACGTGAGCAAAGAATCAGCATCCCCCTGGTTAATATCAGTAAGCATTGACACGGCGCGTTGGTCCCGGCCCGCCAATCAACGAGCAGATACCATTCTGGCAACAAAATTGGTTGCTCTCGTCTTCGCTCCCCCCCCCCCTCAGTAGGCATTAAGCTTTTTTCGCAGCGCCGGGAAGGTAGCGGTCTCAGTCAGGACCGCATCTTTATGGCGTAGCTGACGTTCCGGCTCGCGAACAGATTTATGCCGTCACGTGATTGCCCGATATCCACTTTTTTGCGGTCAACTACCGCCGTTGCGCTTGCCTGATGATAAGTCCGGGCATGCCGATATTGCCCTGAATCTGCTCAGCAGGCTGTACGGTATCGAGCGGAGATTTAAAAGAAGTTGGCGATGAACATCGCCAGGAAAGTCGACAGCAGAACAACCTGTCGCTGCAGTTGCAGGCGTGGCTGGTGAAAGATCCAGCCACGAGTGACGAGGCTAACGCAGTGCGCAAATGGCTTGCTTCTCCTGGTTAGCCTGCAGATGCACCATCAATAAATGTCTTTCGACAGCAAGGTGAACGGCGTCTTCAGCAGGATTTTCACATCCAGCCACAACGACCAGTTATTGATGTACTTAAGGTCGATCTCGACGCGCTTCTGCATCTTGTCGATGGTGTCGGTCTCGCCGCGGCAACCGTTGATTTGAGCCAGCCCGGTGATCCCCGGTTTGATTCGGTGGCGCGCCATGTAGGCGAGAATCTTGCCGGAGTAGTAGTTATTGTGCGCAACGGCATGAGGGCGTGGCCCGACCAGCGCCATATGACCCTGCAAGACGTTGAACAATTGCGGCAACTCATCGATGGAAGTGCGACGGATAAAGCGCCCGATCGGGGTGATCCGCGAGTCGTTACGACTGGCTTGTTTGACCTCGTGATCGTCGTGCACGCGCATGGAGCGAAACTTCCAGACCTTGATGACCTTCCCGTTCCACCCGTGACGGTCCTGTTTGAAAAATACCGGACCATGGGAGGTGAGTTTGACGGCCAGGCCAATGATCAACAGTAGCGGGCTTAGAGCGATAATGGCCATCAGCGCCACGCTTTTATCGAGCAGGCTTTTGCTTAGTGCGGCAGTGGGTTGGCTGGTCAGCGGGCATTCAATCAAATGGATTGCCGGCATGCCATCCACATCGCTGACCGAGTGATTGAGCAGCGTCAGGCTGTTCAAGCCCGGGACCCAGACCACATCTACGTTGGCATCCAGCAAGTCGACATACATTTCTTCGATTTGTGCCGCTTCGCTCAGGGGGAGCGTGATGTACAGGCGTCGGATGTCATGAGTCTTGATCAGTTCGAGTAGTTCCTCTTGCGGGCCTACGACAGGTGGCGCGCCTGTCTCCAGCAAAGGGGGGGTGTCGGAGCTTACCAGGCCGACCAATGGGAAGTGTTCGAGAGCACGAAGCTTGTTAGCCAGTCCCAGCGCCAACTCGCCAGTACCAACAATCAGCGTTCTACGCTCAATTTGAAGCGTCCGTTGGTAGTACTTCGAAAAACCATGCAGCGGGATGTACAGCAGCGCCTGCCCGATGTAGCTGCAGACAGCCCATATCAGAATGATTTGACGAGAAAACAGCTCATTGGCCTTGCAGAGAAAGGCGACAATAGCTAACGCTGCCAGTGTCATTGACCAACCCATCAGGAGTCTTACTAAGCCCTCCAGGAAATTGTCTTTCTTTGCGTAGACACCACACCAGGAATAGGCTGGAACCGATGCAAGCACAGTAAGCGTTGCGCATACTCGATAATAGAACTCAACCGTACCCGTGTGGTAATAAACCAATATTAATAACAGGGCAACAACAAGGCCTTGGCCAAGTGCCCACTGTCCCCAGAAGGTCAGTCCTTTGAGGGTGGTATTTCGATTGATACGAAGATTGTTAACCATACGATATCCCCAAAATACGTCCATTCGTGTTTCGACAGACAAGAGCCAAAATTAATGCAGTAAGAGTTGTTTTTGATGTTAGATGGCGGAGCATTGATGATCGAAACGCCAAGAGGGCGGCGTCGTCATCAATGCATAGGTTAATTTATTAGTGCAAGCACTGTCTGACGACTTTTAACGAGTGGGTGGTGTATGGGGTTGATATATCTGGGCGAGAAGCGCGTTAGAAATAGTCTGGCTTCAGCTTTTTTAACGCAGCTTTATAGAGGGGGCGGTGAGGCAGATACGGGGGAGTAAAATGGCGTGCTTTTTTATTGTTGTATTGCACTGCCGGGGCGAACAATCTTAATTGCTCAGACTAGATTTTCACGCGTACGATTTTCTGTATCAGGCAGTACCCGCGATTCCTGACGGCACGAAAAAGACGCTCACCATTACTGGCATTTTTAAACTTTTCCTGTAATCGACTTAGACACATTTCGAGACCCCGATAATGTTCAGGTTCTCTGCCGATGCTGCGGATAAGGTCGTCCTTGCTGACCACGCGATCATCATGGTGCAGCATTTTTTTAAGCAACGCGGCCTCCAGGCCAGTCAAGACAATCTCCACGTCATCTTTGATCAGTGCGTCGCTGCCATCGCTCAGTCGCCAGGTTTCAGTCAGTGGCGTGTGCGGTATGGCCGTCTGAGGGGCGTATTCCTGGGTGTCTTCTCTGGAGTTGCCCACAGTTGATGTGAAGTGAGTGAATTTCGTTACGGATTGGGCAGCTTGCCATTCGGACTTGAACGTCGAAAGGATGCGCTGAGTATCATGCTTGATAACCGGCGGGACCATTCTGGCCACATGCGGGGAAATGAATTCCATTAGCTTGGGGGCAGAAGTGGGTGGCGCAACACCTTCAAAAAACATCTTTGCCTGTGACGTGCCATAAGTGTTATATCGCTTGCTGGACAGTAATGCCTCAAGTTCCAGTTGTAGTGCGGGGTTGTGAGTAACTACCACAAAGTATTTTCTGGGGAGGGTTGTGCTGCTATCCATGGCTCTCTCCTGTGTTGCACGTCTGGGTGTCGATTTAAAGGTTGTCGGCAGGGGAGTAATAACTCCCTTGGAAGTAATCAAAGGGCAGCGCGCGTGCCAGTATATGGCTGGCAGCATGCTCGACTCTGTCCGCTATAAAGGAGACTTTAGTGTTGTGACTGAGCATGGTCATACGTTCGTGGAGACGATTGAACAACTCTGGATTGCCACTGAGCTTGAGGCTCAAGTCTAGAGAGGAAATGGAAATCTTTATATAGTCGAATAGATTCATGGTTGTAAAGATTTCGATACGTTCATCGTCGATGTTGTAGTCGTCGAGTGCGATTTCTATACCGTGATCTTTCAATAGATATACGTTGTGAAGGATTTTCTTTTTTTCTGCGAAACTGATCGCCGAGAGGGGTAGCTCATTGAGTGCGATAACGAGTGTCTGGCCCAATTCGCGCAGAGTGGCGCCGGCCTGTATCAACTCTTCTGTGAGCGCAGTGTTGGCGAGATCTGACTGTCCTACGCAAACAAATCTACGGCTTAAGTATTTGTTTCCGTTAGTGGTGTTGCGATCTTTTAGCGAGAAGGCAATGAGCCTGGTTTGCATCAGTACTTCACTGTAGATCCCACTCATCTGATACGCCTCTGGCGCGCAGGACGCGGAAGTAGAGTCGTCAAAATGTATTCTGATCTCGCTGCCAAACGGGCAGTCATCCCGAGTGAGGATCAATTGTCGAGACAGGTAATGCTCAGCGTGATCGTAAAGTGGCACGCTCCCTGTTGCGTTCATAATACAGAAACTCCCTTCTACATTAAAAATCAGGTTGTCGAGATCAGACCCCTGATTAATCGATATCCATGCCCGCGAATACTTTGTATGGCGTTGGTGCCGTACATGCCTTTTATTTTGCCGCGAAGGCGGCTGATGGATTTTTCCAAGGCTCTTGGATCATAAAAATTAATATTGAGGCCCATGACGTTGGCGATTTCATCATGGCTTAATATATGGTTTTTTGTTTGCGAAAAAGCCTCAAGAATTCTCATTTCTGCAAACGATACGTCAAGTCTTTTATAGTCCCCAATAAGGCACATGCGAGTGGGGTCTAAAAACAGGCTGTTTTTCCTCTGCCATTCCGGACTGTCAAAAAACTCGGAAAGTACCTCGGCATTTTCGTCGGGGGTACTGTTGAGATTTATGCAGTAATCGGCTCCCGCAAGATAGTACTTCATCTTGTTGAAGGTGCCTGGGCCCATGATGGCTGCAGAAATTATTGACGCCAGATTGTCGGCACGAAGACCTTCGATCAAGGTGAGGCTTTCAGCAATCGCTTGAGGGCTGTCAATAACGATAAAGATCGCACGGTATGAACTAGGACTCTTGTTCCTATTGAATGAGTTGCTGTAGCACATTGCATCAACGGCAATATCCTTGCCTACGTGGCTTGCGACTAATTCCCTAAAGCCCTCAGCTAGCGTATGGGTTCGACCGATGGTGAGAATACCTGTCTCCTCCTTCACTTCGCTGTGGCCTGAAGTCGTTATTTTCCCTATAAGCATCATGCTTTGACTCGGATGGGTGCTGGCATTCGAATGTTAAAGCACCCATTCTCAATTGTGACTGACAATTGGTAACATTTCATCGGAATTTGAAGCGGTCGACACGTTTTTTCTAACATTGTTGATGAATCTGACGTGATCGCTTGCTCTTTCGCGGTATGGGCGGGGGAATGCCCGGGACACTTTGTGCCAGGTAGGGCATAGCATTATGCCATCTTTTGCGGCGGCGTCCCGATTTTTCGAGCCCATAGGCTGTACATGTGGTTGAAGGTTGTATCGCGTTTCGTTTCATATCCAGGGAGTATCAAGTCTTGAAAATTTCTTGATTGCCAGATGCACTCAAGCTTTTTTTGTGGGGATATATCAATTGATAACTGATCTATAACTTTTTTCGGGTCAGTGCTGGTGGTGGACATTTGATAACGACCGGTTTTAATGCGCGGCTTAATGCGTTTTAATCTCGTGTTGCCCAAATGGGTTTCATCAGGGCTAACTAACGTCAGGTCTGATATTTTTCTTATCTGGATGCGCATTGTTACGATGAAGTCCAAATGTTCGAACAGTCAACAGACCCTTCACACGAGTACTACAAGGGTCTAAACGGGGGATAAATGGATTTTTGGACAACCTTCACAGTGTTGATTTTAGGTATGGTCGAAGGGCTCACGGAGTTTCTGCCCATATCAAGTACCGGGCACCAGATCATTGTGGCGGACTTGCTCGACTTCGATGGCGAGCGGGCGATGGCCTTTAACATCATTATTCAACTGGGGGCGATTCTGGCGGTGGTCTGGGAGTTCCGACGCAAGATCCTCGAGATCGTCAGCGGTTTGCCAACCCAACGCAATGCACAACGTTTTACCTTGAATCTATTGATTGGCTTTATACCGGCCGTTGTCCTGGGTGTCCTGTTCGCCGACAAGATTCACGAGTACCTGTTCAACCCGATCACCGTGGCAATGGCACTGGTTGTGGGTGGCATCATCATGTTGTGGGCCGAGCGGCGTGAACATGTGGTGTACGTTGATCACGTCGACGATATGCGCTGGACGGACGCCCTCAAAGTCGGTTTCGCGCAGTGTCTGGCGATGATTCCCGGCACTTCACGCTCGGGATCGACCATTATCGGGGGGCTGTTGTTTGGTTTGTCGCGCAAGGCGGCGACCGAGTTTTCCTTCTTTCTGGCCATGCCGACCATGGTCGGCGCCGCGGTCTACTCGGGGTACAAGTACCGCGACCTGTTCCAGGCCAGCGACCTGCCGGTCTTTGCGCTGGGCTTCGTGACAGCATTCGTGTTCGCCATGATTGCCGTACGGGGTCTGCTCAAGTTCATCGCCAGCCACAGTTACGCTGTGTTCGCCTGGTATCGCATTGCCTTCGGTTTACTGATCCTGGCGACCTGGGTATTCGGTTGGGTCAACTGGACTGAAGCGGCGGCGCTCTGAACAACGGCACCAGGTTGCGTGGCTTGCAACTTGGTGCTTCATGCTGATGCTTCTTAATGTCCTTCCAGCAACTGCGCCGCCTGATCCAGCAAGGCCAACGGCTCCCTGGCTTTGTGGATATCCACCGACAACAACTGCCGAAATTTGCGTGCCCCCGGAAACCCGGTGCCCAGCCCAAGTACATGCCGGGTGATGTGGTGCATCGAACCACCTGTAGCGATATGCGCCGCTATATAAGGACGCAACTGCGCCAGCGCCTCAGCCCGGCTGATCACCGGCGCCGAACTGCCGAACAACTGCTGATCCACCTCGGCCATCACATAAGGGTTGTGATACGCCTCACGGCCCAGCATCACGCCATCGAATGTCTGCAAATGCTCATGGCAGGCTTCCAGTGTCTTGATCCCGCCGTTCAGAATAATCTCCAGCTCCGGAAAATCCGTCTTCAACCGCGCGGCCACGTCATAGCGCAGAGGCGGAATGTCGCGGTTTTCCTTCGGTGACAACCCTTCCAGAATCGCGATCCGCGCATGCACCGTAAAACTCGTGCACCCGGCATCCCGTACCGTGCCGACGAAATCACACAACTGCTCGTAACTGTCCCGGCCATTAATGCCGATCCGATGCTTGACCGTTACCGGAATCGACACCGCATCGCGCATCGCCTTCACGCAATCGGCCACCAACTGCGGATGCCCCATCAGGCACGCGCCGATCATATTGTTCTGCACCCGATCACTCGGGCAGCCGACATTCAGATTGACTTCATCGTATCCATGGTCTTGCGCCATGCGTGCGCAGGCAGCCAAGTCCAGTGGGACACTGCCGCCGAGTTGCAGGGCGAGCGGGTGTTCGGCTTCGTTGTGACGCAGGAAGCGGTCGTGGTCGCCGTTGAGCAGTGCACCGGTGGTGACCATTTCGGTGTAGAGCAGGGCGTTTTTCGACAATAGGCGCAGGAAAAAACGGCAGTGTCTATCGGTCCAATCCATCATGGGCGCGACGGAAAAACGGCGAGAGAGCGGGGCGGGTGTGGCGGTGGTTACGGGCATGGGGGATCTGGAATCGGTGAGGCTGGGAGGTGGGAGAGTTTATCAGGATTGGGGCTTGTGGGGTTTGAGTGAGTCCGGATACGCCAAAGTACACGCGCAACCTGAACCAATGCTGTTGCCTCGCAAAATTTCATGATGTCCGGCGCAGACGAGGCTTAGGATGAACACCTAAGGTCACATCACCGCGTCTCACTCCCACAGGAAGAAAAAAATGATCGCAAACCTCGTCAAAGTCTCGCTGATGGCCGGTGCTTTGTTGTTGAGCGCCTGTTCGGGTGTGAGCACCCATAGCGATTATTCGACCGACTCGGTGCAGCCGGTCGGCTTTGGTCCGGGGCCGACCAACAGCAGCCCCGACAAGATGAATTTCCATGGCAGCGCACTCGGCAATAGCTTCGGCGAATACGGTTCAGGTTTGCTGCACGACGATTGATACGCGGTCCGCAATGAAAAAGGGCGCTCCTTTGGGAGTAGTGCCAGTCAGTAAAGCAGTAATGCGATCTGTAGCAGCTGCCGAGGCTGCGAGGCTGCGTTCGGCTGCGAAGCAGTCGTGAGTCCAGCTGACGCGACCTGCCTGACGTACCGCAATGACTGATTTTACGACTGCTTCGCAGCCGAACGCAGCCTCGCGGGCTCGGCAGCTGCTACAAAGTATCTGACTGGCGTTACTCCTTTATTTCGTGTCAGGCACCGCCAGCCACTGCCGCAGAATCTTCTGGTAATTGCCCGTCGCCTTGGCCAGGTGCAGCCACTGGTCGACGTACTGTTGCCAGGTGATGTCGTCGCGGGGCAGCAGGTAAGCTTTTTCACCGTATTGCATGTAGTGCGTGGGGTTGACTGCGCACAGGCCCGGTTTGAGTTTCTGCTGATACAGCGCCTCCGATGCGTCGGTGATCATTACGTCAGCCTTTTTATCCAGCAGTTGCTGGAAGATGCTCACGTTATCGTGCAGTTGCAATTGCGCTTGGGGCAGGTAGGCGTGAACGAACGCTTCGTTGGTGCCGCCGGCGGGTTCGACCAGGCGAACCGAGGGCTGGTTGATCTGTTCGACGGTCTGGTACAGCGCCTGGTCTTCGCAACGCACCAGCGGGATTTTGCCGTCGACGTCCAGGATGCTGCTGAAGAAGGCTTTTTTCTGGCGTTCCAGGGTGACCGAGATGCCGCCCATGGCAATGTCGCACTTGCCGGCGAGCATGTCGGGCATCAGGGTTTTCCAGGTGGTGGGCACCCACTCGACCTTGACGCCAAGGCTGTCGGCCAGAGTGCGGGCCATGGCGATGTCGATGCCGGAATACTCGCCGTCCTCGGATTTGAACGTGTAGGGCTTGTAGTCACCGGTGGTGCACACGCGCAGTTGCCCCTGTTGCATGACGCTGTCCAGATGCGAAGGTTCTGCCTGGGCACCAAGGGAGAGTGCGAGCAAACCGCCGAGCATCATTGCTCTTTTGATTTTCTTCATTGTTATCGGGCTTTTGTACATAAGTGGTTTTGAAGCAGGGGAGTGTAGTGAAACATTCACCGCTGTGAAAAATGAATGCCCTCTAAAGATGGCTCATTTCCACTTCCGGACTCAACGTCCCCAACCACGCCACCAGCCCCACAATCACTACCGCAGCGGCCATTTCCAGCACCACGCTGCGCCGAAGTGCGTTAGCCGCCGCGCGATATTGGCCCACCCGCAACGCCCGCTCCAGCAAGGGCCCAAGATGAAAGCGGTTCAACGCCGCCAGCACCAGCATTCCGGCAAACAGCAGCACTTTGATAGCCAGTAAAGTTCCGTAAATGCTGAGTAATGCCTCGTCGAGTTTCGGCCCGACGATGAACAGGTAGTTCACGACTCCCGTCACGGTGATGATCACAACAATCACCGCACCGATAAGTTCGAATCGCTTAACAGCGTGAGCCAGCAAGCGTATGTGTGCTTCGGTTTGCTGCGCCATCAACGCAAACGCAAGCAGGGCGCCGAGCCAGGCCCCCGCCGCCAACAGGTGCAGGATGTCCGATGCAAAGTGCCAGTAACGGCGATTGCCTTCGTCCATGGCGCCATGTCCGCTCCAGGCCAGGCTGGCGAGGGCGATACCGCTGGCAGTGGCGGCGATCGACAGGCTGATGCCGGGTGCTCGTGGATTGAGCATCACCGCCAACCCCGCGACCGCCAACGCAATCATCCGCACAGCCCAGGCCAACCCCATTTCTGTCTCGAACAGCATCATCTCGAGGTGAGGACGCAACTCGGCAATGTCTGACTCACCGCTCATGGCGCGGACCATCAATACCATGCCAGCGATGGACAGCAGCGCGCCGAGCACGACTGTTCCCGTCAACAATCGGCGCAAAGGCAACACCGTCCCGGATAGCCGTTGCTGTCCCTTAAGGCTGTAAAGCCCGAACAGCGCTACGCCAAACAACAGCATCAAATCCACATACAACACTAACCGCAGAAAGACGTTGGCCGAGTCGCTCATCGATCATTTCACTTTGAACGTAACGTTGCCGGTGATCGGGTGGGTGTCCGACGACACCGCGCGCCATTCGACTTTGTAGGTGCCGGGAGTCAATGAGGCTGTCGGGGTGATGAACATGGTTTTCGGATCACTGCCGCCGCTGACCTTGGCCTTGACCGGCATCGGGGCGTGGGCCATGCCGGACATTTCGGTCATCAGCAGTTTTGCACCGGAAAACTGGGTGACGAGATTTTCGGAAAAGTGCAGTTCGATCTTGTCGGGTGGCGCGCCTGCTGCGCCTTCCGCTGGGGTGGAGGAGAGCAGTTTGGGGTGCGCTTGAGCGAGGGTGCTAATAAGCAGGCCGCTGAGCAACGCGATTGCGACGGCGGTGGGTTTGATGATGCGCATGCAAGGTCCTTTACCGCTTGAAGCGGTTGTTGTTGGTTTGAGGTAAGTCTGTTCAGAACCACAGCCGAACACCGAGCACGAGGCGTGCTTCGCTGCGGTCCTCGCCTTCGTCGTTGGCGTAGTCGGCGGTATTGCCGTAGGTGCGGTTCCAGGTCACACCGAGGTAGGGCGCGAATTCCCGGCGGATTTCGTAGCGCAGGCGCAGGCCGGCTTCGGTGTTGGACAGCCCCGCGCCGACGCCCCGTTGCGGGTCGTTTTTGCCGTAGGCGTTGAGTTCGATGGTCGGTTGCAGGATCAGCCGATTGGTCAGCAGGATGTCGTAGTCGCCTTCCAGGCGCACGGCGCTCTGGCCGCCTTCGCCAATGAAGGCCGTGGCTTCGGCTTCGAAGTTGTACAGCGCCATGCCTTGCACGCCGAACGCGGCCCAGGTTTGCGCGGCGCCGGGTTTGAAGTCCTGGCGCACGCCGCTGACCACGTCCCACCACGGGGAAATGGCGTGGCCCCACAGGGCCTGGATTTCCGCGTCCTCGGTCACGCCGTTGGTGCGCTCGCCTTCGGAGCGCAGCCACAGGCGATCGATGTCGCCGCCGACCCAGCCGGATAAATCCCAGGCCAGGGTGCTGCCGTCATCGGCGTCCTGCCACTCGAGTTTGTCGGCGAGGAAAAATGAATTGAGCGTGCTGTCGTGTACGTGGTGACCGGCGGGATCGGCATACACCGCAGCGCGATCGGCATCGGTCAGCATCGGGATCGGCGTGCGACTTTCGCTGGGTGCGGCAGGCTGCATCTGGCCTTCGTCCATGCTTTGCATCTGACTGTGGTCCATCTGGCTATGATCCATGCCTTGCATCTGGCCGTGGTCCATCTGGCTATGATCCATGCCTTGCATGTCATCGCTGGCGGCCATCGCCGTCGAAGTCACTAGTGCGAAAAAAAACGGGGTGAATCGAATCATGGGGTGCGCCTCATTCTTCCACGCGAACTTCACGGAACATGCCCATTTCCATGTGGTACAGGAGATGGCAGTGATAGGCCCAACGGCCGAGCGCATCGGCGGTGACCCGATAGCTGCGCCGGGAGCCGGGTGGCATATCGATGGTGTGTTTGCGCACCATGAATTGGCCGTTCTCGTCTTCGAGGTCGCTCCACATTCCGTGCAGGTGGATGGGGTGCATCATCATCGTGTCGTTGACCAAAACGATCCGCACGCGCTCGCCGTACTTGAGGCGCAGTGGTTGTGCATCAGAAAACTTCACGCCGTTGAACGACCAGGCGAATTTTTCCATGTGCCCGGTCAGGTGCAGTTCGAGGGTGCGGCCAGGTTCGCGGCCGTCCGGGTCTTCGAAGGTGCTGCGCAGGTCGGAATAGGTGAGCACGCGGCGCCCGTTGTGGCGCAGGCCCATGCCGGGGTCATCGAGTTTCGGTGAGGTAGACATGGCTTGCATGTCGACTAGCGGGTTGGCGGTTTCCGAGGCCGGGTGGGATTGCATGCCAGGCATGTCGCCCATGGCCATGTTGCTGTGATCCATGCCCGCCATGCTGCCGTGGTCCATGCCACCCATGCCCATGTCATCCATGGTCACCAGAGGGCGCGGGTCCAGTGGCGGCAGCGGCGCAACCCGTCCGGGCTTCACTGCGAGAGTGCCGCGTGCGTAACCGGTGCGATCCATCGCCTGGGCGAACAGGGTGTAGGCCTCTTCGGTCGGCTCGACGATAACGTCGAAGGTTTCCGCAACGGCAATGCGGAATTCGTCGACGCTCACCGGTTTGACATGCAGGCCATCGGCGGCGACCACGGTCATTTTCAGGCCGGGGATGCGCACGTCGAAGTAGGTCATGGCGGAACCGTTGATGAAGCGCAGCCGCAGCTTTTCCCCCGGGCGGAACACCCCGGTCCAGTTCATGTCCGGCGCCTGGCCGTTCAACAGGTAGGTGTAAGTGGCGCCACCGACGTCCGCCAGGTCGGTAGGGTTCATCTTCATTTCGGCCCACATCGTACGGTCGGCGACAGTCGGTCCCCAACCTTTCTCGCTGACGTCGTGGATGAAGTCGCCCACGGTGCGCTTGTGGAAGTTGTAGTAATCGGACTGCTTCTTCAGCGTCTTCATCAGGCCGGTCGGGTCTTCGTCGGTCCAGTCGCTGAGCATCACCACGTAGTCGCGATCGTACTGGAACGGCTCCGGGTCCTTGGCGTCGATCACCAGTGGCCCGTAGACGCCGGATTGCTCCTGAAAGCCCGAATGGCTGTGATACCAGTAGGTGCCGTGCTGCCGCACGGTGAACTGGTAGACGTACAAACCGCCCGGCTCGATGCCCTTGAAGCTCAGCCCCGGCACGCCGTCCATGTTGGCCGGCAGCAAGATGCCGTGCCAGTGAATGGAGGTGCTGTCCTTGAGTTTGTTGCGCACCCGCAGTGTCACCGTATCGCCTTCACGCCAGCGCAGCAGCGGGCCGGGAATGCCGCCGTTGATGGTCAGTGCGGTGCGCGGGGTGCCGGTGAAGTTGACCGGGGATTCGCCGATGAACAGGTCGAAATCTTTACCGGCCAGCACCTGCGGTTCACCGGGACTGCTGATCGCCCAGACAGGCGTGCGCCATAACCCGAGGCCGCCGAACAGCCCGCCGATGGCCAACCCTTTGACGAAGGTGCGTCTTGAAGTGTGGGAGTGCATGCCGTGTGTTCCGCCCGTCAGCCTGTTGAACTTGTCGACGAGGCTAGAGGGCGGTGCCTTTCAGCAGGCTGAGGTGGAGATTACAGTTTTGACAGGTGGGGGCGTTGCTTACTGGCGTGACGTGGACTTTTCCCTCGAGGCCACAGTATCGCTGCCGCAGTTGATGTAGGAAGACGACTTCAACCAGCGCTGGTCCGGGTAGTAGGAAAACAACAACTGGCCGTCCTTCATCGAATCGATCAGCCGATGGGCAATCGCCGGTCTGACGGCCGGGCAACCCAGGCTGCGGCCGATCCGGCCATTGGCGCGGGCCAGCACCGGGCTCACGTAGGGCGCGCCGTGAATGACGATGGCCCGGTCATAGGCGTTGTCGTTGAAACCGGGCTCCAGGCCTTCCATGCGCAATGAGTATCCGTTCTGGCCGCGGTAGCTTTCCTGAGTGCGGAACAGGCCAAGGCTGGTGGCGTAGCTTTCATTCTGGTTGGAGAACAGCGTCGCCATGTTTTCGCCGCTGTTGCGGCCATGGGCGACCAGTTCGTGAAACAGCAACTTGCGCCGTTTAAGATCGAAGACCCACAGACGTTGTTCGGTCGAGGGCAGGGAGTAATCGATCACCGCCAGTCTTTGGGCTGGGGCGATGCCTTGGGCGCGGCTGCATTGGGTGGCACGAACGGCCAGGGCAATCACTTTGGCGTCGGCGCCTGGTGCTGCTTTGATCAGCGCGTTTTCAAGCGAATCGGCGTAGGCTGACGTTACTGAAAGGCACGTCAGTAAAATGGCAAATAAAAGGCCAAAGCGGTTTAGCGCCATAGTCGGGTCTCATCATGATAATTTCGAGTCTAGCAGCGCGCGGGAAGCTAGCCGCTTGAAACGGGAGATTAAGGATTATCCATGGTGCAATTAACAAGGTCATTCGTCATAAGCCGCATCTTTTTTATGGGCTTTCTGATCAGTGGTGCAGCGTTTGCGCAAACTTCGCCGATCGAGCCGGTATCTGCTGTGAACAGCACCATTGATGCCGCGGCGCCCGATGATGCGGTTGGCCAGGCGATTCAGGCGACGCTGGAGCCGCTGCGAACGGCATTTCCACCGTTACTCACGTCCAGGCGCCATCAGCGTGTGGATGTCAGCCGGGTGGTGCTGGATTTCTATATGCATCGCAACTATCGCGCCGCATGGACCGATGATCGTGATGTAGCCCAGTTACTCAAGAGCCTCGAAGACACCCGGATCGACGGCTTGAATCCGGCGGATTTTCGCATCACCGAACTGGCACAGGCCCATGAATCGCTGGTAGCGGCCGCGCCTTCCACGGCGCAACGGGCGATGTTCGACATGGCGGCGACCCGCACGTTCATCACCGCGCTGCTGCAACTGCGACGGGGTAAAGTCGATCCGGCGCGGCTGGACATTCACTGGAATTTCAATCCTGCCAGCGGTGATGCCCGCGAGGACATGAACAACCTGTTTGCCGCCCTCGATGCCCACGACGTGGCGCGTGCATTCGCCGAGGCGCCTCCTCAGGAAGAGATTTACCGCAATTTGCGTGAGGGCCTGGCCCGGTTGCGCCAGGTCCGTGATGCGGGCGGCTGGCCGAAAGTCACTGAAGGGCAATCGCTCAAGCCCGGCATGGATGGGGTGGCGGTCGCACAATTGCGTGCGCGTCTGGTGGCGGGCGGTTACCTGGACCCGCGCCTGTCGAAAAAAGCCGGTTACGACGACAAGGTCATTGCCGCGGTGAAGAAGTATCAGGCCGAGCAATACCTGGGGGCCGATGGCGTGGCGGGGGCGGCGACGCTGGCGGCGCTGAACGTGCCTGTCGAGGCGCGGATCGATCAGGTGCGGGTCAACATGGAGCGCGCCCGGTGGCTGTTGTACAAACTTCAGGGCACGTTCGTGATCGTCGATATCGCCGGATATAAGGTGGCGATGTACCGCGACGGTCTGCCGATCTGGCGTTCACGGGTGCAAGTCGGTAAACCGGTGCGCAGTACGCCGGTGTTCCAGGCCGAAATCACCTACATCACGTTCAACCCCACCTGGACCGTGCCGCCGACCATCCTCAAACAGGACGTGATTCCAAAAATCCAGAACGATCCTGGCTATCTGGAGGCCAACCGGATTCGCGTGATTGATCGCGAAGGCAATGTGCTCGATCCGTCGAGCGTTGACTGGAGCAATCCGCGAGGCATCCACCTGCGTCAGGATGCCGGCCCCGACAGTTCGCTGGGGCAGGTGGTGATCCGCTTTCCCAACGACTATGCGATTTACCTGCATGACACGCCGCACCGCGAGTTGTTTGCCAAAACGGTTCGGGCCACCAGTTCAGGCTGCATCCGCGTAGAAAACCCGTTGCAACTGGTCGAGCTGTTGTTCAACGACCCGGTGCGCTGGAATAGCGCCGGCATTCAGAAGCAGTTGGCCAATGGCAAGACCGAGAACATCCTGTTGCCGGTGAAAGTGCCAGTGCTGTTGGCCTATTGGACCGTGGACCTGAGCAAAGACGGGCGGGTGACGTTCAAGCCCGACATTTATGATTACGATGCCAGGGTGCTGCAAGGCTTGAGTCAGCCTGTGAAGATGCCGGCTCTGGACTTGCGACGTGCAGAGATACCGCGGGTGGTGACGGGGCAGAACCAACTGTAACGAATAACACCGGGCATTGTGGGAGCGGGCTTGCTCGCGAAAGCGGTGTGTCAGCGCGCCCTGGGGCGATTGACACGACGCCTTCGCGAGCAAGCCCGCTCCCACAGGAATTGCGTTGGGTGCCCTTTTTACAGCGCCAACCCTTGTTGCACCACTGTCAGCAGATCGGTTTCCGTCAGCGCCACCGCGTCCAGTTGCGCTGTGGCCTGCTCGATCGTTTGTAGCCACCAGTGTGTTTCACCATGTTCGTCCACGGTGCGCAACAGGGCGAACTCGTTGCCCGGGGAGTGAATCGCTACGCGCCCCTCGCCATCTGCTGTGAAGCGCGCAACAGGATCAAAGGTGAGGCTGCGTTCATTGCCGGCGATCACCAACTGGTCAATGGCGTAATTGAAAGAATCACCATTGGGGTGACTCTCGATCACGTGGGTGGGGTTGCGCCGCAGGACCAGGCCGGCTTCGGTCAAGGGCTGCAGCCAGGCCTCTATGCGTTGATACAGTTCGTAGACCTGGCCCGGCCAGCTATCGATCGCCTGATCCGTGCCGGTATGCCGTGTTTGTTTCAGTTTTGCCGCGAGTTCGTCTGCCTTGCTCATGTCGATTCCCTGTATTGAGGTCAGACTAATCGTAGCTCGTTGACGCGGATGCCGCGGTTGTCCTGGGTCATGTTTGCAGCACCGGCAGGGTGCAGATGTTGTGCCCGGGCAGGACTACCGGGCGGGTGTAAGACCGCTGGGCAAGTGGCCACCCATTTGTCCTGGATAACCCCGTAAACTACGGCCCACAAAAATTGAGGGTTTTGGGTCGCTCCCCATGCCTTGCCCCGACAGGATGAACTTTTGCCCACACGCTTGAACGACCCGGACCATGCCCCAGGCGTCGCATTGAAACGCATACCGCTGCGCAAGGCTGCGGTACTGTTCATTGCCACGGTGTGTCTGTGCCTGTGCGGTTTGCTCTACCTGCAACTGGAACAGTCCCGTCGCCATGATCTGAGCCTGGCGCAAGTGGCGTCTTCGAACCTGACGCGGGCCATGGCGCAGCAAGCCGAAGACACCTTCATGAAGGCCGACCTGGTGCTGACCAGTCTGGTGGACTGGATTCAGGTCGACGGTTTCGGCCCGGATCAACGACCACGCTTGCAGGAGACCTTCGCCCGGCGGGTGCTGGCGCTGGATCAATTGCACGGCATCCTGCTGTTCGACCAGAAGGGCCAGTGGGTGGTGACCTCGTTTGAAAACCTGCCCCGGGGTGCCGGGGTGGCGGATCGTGAGTACTTCAAGTTTCACCAGCAGAACGTATCGTCGGTGGCGCATATCGGCGCGGCCATCCGCAGCCGGGAAAACGGCGAGTGGATCATCCCGATTTCCAAACGGGTCAACGACAAGAACGGCCATTTCCAGGGCGTGTTGCTGGCCGGCATCAAGATGTCGTACTTCGACCAGTTCTTCAAAAGCTTCAGCCTCGACGACAACGGCACGATGTTTCTCGGCCTGACCGATGGCACGTTGTTGGCGCGTCGACCTTTTGTAGAGGCGCAGATCGGCGCGTCGCTGGCCCAGGGCGAGATTTTCCAGAAGTCCCTGCCGCTGGCCACCTCCGGCAATGTGATGTTCACGTCGATCATCGATGGTGTGACGCGCATGTACGGTTACCGCCAGCTGGAGGCGTATCCGCTGGTGGTCGCTGCGGCGTCGTCCACGGAGTCCATTCTCGCGGGCTGGTACGACACGGCGTTTCGCTCCAGCCTCATCGTTGCCCTGGTGTTGCTGGGCGTAGGGTTGTTCGGTTGGGTGTTCATTCATCAAGTGCGTGTTGGCGAGCGGGTCGAGGCGGATTTGCGCAGGGCCCAGGAAGCGCTGGAGCTGATTGCCACCCACGACAGCCTGACCGGGCTGGCCAACCGCCGGTTGTTCGAGCGGGCGCTGGAAATCGAGTTCGGGCGCGGCGCCCGGCAGGCGAGCCCCTTGAGCCTGATCATGCTCGATATCGATTACTTCAAGCGCTACAACGACACCTACGGCCACGTGATGGGGGACCATTGCCTGGCCGAAGTAGCCCGTGCGCTGAAGAGTTGCTGCCACCGCAAGGCCGATCTGGCGGTGCGTTACGGCGGTGAAGAGTTTGCGGTGCTGCTGCCGGACACCGACATCCACGGCGCCATGACGATTGCCGAGCAGATCCGCCGTAGCGTCATCGACAAGCACATCAATCACACCGGCTCGCCCAACGGTTACGTGACGGTCAGTCTGGGTTGCTACTCGTTTGTGCCATCGGGACGTGACAGCATGGACGTGTTCGTTGAGCGGGCGGATGCGGCGCTGTATCAGGCCAAGCATTCGGGGCGAAACCGCGTGGCAACGTTGTCGATGGCTGGTGGTGTCGAAGCCTTGATGCGTTCCGATCGTTGAAGTGCTTTTCCTGCCGGTGGTCCATCTCTCGGCCCCGGCTGAATTGATCGTCTAGAGTTCCGTTAGCTCTGCCGAACCAGGCAGGCTTCCCTTCGCACGGACGATCGCCAACATGTTGATACCTCCAGCGTTGACAGCCGTTGCTCTGACCGTTGCAACCATTGTCGTTTTGCCGCTGACCAGCCAGGCACAATCGAAAATCACTGCCGAAGAAGCTCACGCGATCGGTGTGGATGCCGATCTGTATTTTTACCCACTGCCGAGCATGAACCTCACTCGCAAGCAATTCACCAGCAGCGAGCCGGGCAAGGAATTCGGCAAAGACCCGATGAACATGTTTGTGAGTGTGCCGCAGTACCCGCCCGCCGATTTCAATGAGGCAGTGCGCTCCAATTCCGACACGTTGTATTCGATTGCCTGGCTTGATTTGACCAACGAGCCGCTGGTGATCACCGCGCCGGATACAAAAGGGCGTTTCTACCTGTTACCGATGCTCGATATGTGGACTGACGTGTTCGCTTCGCCGGGCTGGCTCACCACGGACACCGAGGCCGGACAATTGCTGGTGACGCCGCCGGGGTGGACCGGCGCGGTGCCCGCCGGGATGGGGCACCTGCCGGCGTCAACCCCCTTTGTCTGGGTCATCGGCCAAACCAGGACTGACGGCGCGGCGGATTACGCGGCGGTGCACAAGATCCAGGCCGGTTACACGGTGACGCCACTGTCCCGGTCGGGCAAGGAACCTGAAGCCGTCACCGTGAGCGTCGACGCGGCAGTGGACAGGCAAATGCCGCCGAAGGTTCAGGTCGATTCCATGTCGGCTGTCACGGGCGTCTACGGCAACTACCACCTCAAGCGCGCCATCGTTACGCAGGTGGGGCACGGTACCAACCTGCCCAATGAGGCGATTTATCCATTGAACATCGGCGACAGCAACGGCAAGCCACTCGGCAGGACGCACTGATACGTGCTGCATTTCGGCAAGGGCAATGCCGATAGTTCGCTGTGCCTCTACCCCAGGCGACAATAAGCAGCCACTGACAGCCCGTCATCGGCTGCTTTTGCCAGTCCAGCTCCCCGTTCCGCCGCCAGCGCCCCCGGTTCCACCTCCGGGGGCGCCGGTCCCGCCACCCGCGCCACTGCCCGGACCATTGACGCCGGTGCTGCCGATTGACGAACTGGGGCCACGACCGCGGCCGTTGTCGCTCGAGGGGGCGCTGGGCCTGTTGTTGTCTGGCAGTACGGTTGAGTTGCGGCTTGCGCCCGATGTCGTACCCGTTGCGTCAGCGCCATTGCCGGACGCCGCAAGCGTGGCCAGGGGCATTGTCGACAACAATCCTGTCAGCAGCAGCGAAGTCATTCTGATGTTCATCATGGTCGTCTCCCGGGATGAGTCGTTACCTGATGTGGGTGTGAAGGGGCGCGCGGTGGGTGCCGGACGATTGAACAGTGGCACGGATTTGACCGTGACCGGCACTGGGCCGCAGAGGATCACCGATCCATGGTCAAGTGAGAACCCTGTGGGAGCAACTGTTTTCACCATGCCACTCGTCACCGCCACTCGGTGCCATCGCACAACATGGCATTCAGCTTGATCAGTAGGGCCTGCACAGGGCGATTGGCGAAATCAATTGTCGGCCGTACCGGTTCATCCCTTATACATAACGCCCATCGGCGGAGTGATCCGCAGCGAACGTGCAAAAGGATTGAACGATGAGCGAGCCACGCCTGACTGACCGTGCTTTGTACCTGCAACGCCTGGGCTTCGATGCACCTCCGGCGCCGACCCTGGAAACCCTGCGCCAACTGCAATTGCGCCACACTGGCGTTTTTCCGTTTGAAAACCTCACCACGTTATCCGGCGAACCGGTGTTGATCGATTTGCCGTCCATCGAGCAGAAAGTCTTGCACAGTGGTCGTGGCGGTTACTGCTACGAACTCAACAACCTGTTTCTGGCCCTGCTTCAAGAGTTGGGTTTCGACGCCCGTGCCATCAGCGGCCGGGTGGTAATGGGCCAGCCGGAGGGCGCCTGGACTGCCCGGACCCATCGCCTGAGCCTGGTCATCATCGATGACGTGCGCTACATCACCGACGTCGGCTTCGGCGGCATGGTGCCGACCGCGCCACTGTTGCTCGATTCCCGCGCCGAACAACTCACCCCGCACGAGTTGTATCGCATCGACCTGCACGTCGACGGTTTTACCCTGCGCGCCAACGTTGCGAGCGAGTGGCGAGCGATGTACATCTTCGACCTGCAACGCCAGGAAGATATCGATTTCGCTGTGGGTAACTGGTACGTCTCGACTCACCCCGAGTCGCCTTTCGCCATGCAATTGATGGTGGCGCGCACCGGGGAGGGGTGGCGTCGTACGCTCAACAATGGCAGCTTCGCGATTCACCGGATTGGCCACGACAGCGAGCGGCGGCAGGTGTCTGATGTTCAGGAGTTGATTGGCTTGCTGGACAGCGAGTTCGGCATTCACGTACCGGAACATGCGCAATTGGCGCGGACTCTGGAGCGATTGATCGCAGCACCGCAATAACTGGCGGATCGAAAACATCACAAAGGGCTGGTCTGATTGATCAGCCCTTTGTGTTTCAGGGCCGAACACCCGGCTCCATCACCCGTTGGATTTCGCGCAAGGCCTCCGCCAGTTTTTGCTCCAGGCCCTTGAGTTCGGCAGGGGTGAGTGTTGGTTTCAGTTGTGTGCTCTTGCCTTCGTTGAGCAGGGCCCGGCGCAACGTATTGTTGATCGCTGTCTGGTAGCCGTACCCCTCGCTTTCTGCCAGTGCCCGAGCGGCTTCGATGACGGCGTCATCGAGCATGATGGTGATGCGGGTCTTGCCTTTGGCGGGTGCCACGGCCCCGCGCCTGGCGTTACTGAAATCGTATTCGTCTTTCATCGGTCATGCCTCCAGATACTGACGGTGTTCGCTTTTGGTTGCGATGCGCGCGGAAATGATTCGAACGAAATTCGGATCGCAGAGTGTGTACGCGACGACCAGCAAACGGCCTTTGCCATCCAGCCCCAAGGTGACCCAGCGTTGTTCATCATGGTGGTTGTCCTCGATGGTCAGCGCTCGTTCGTCATGAAACGCCGGTTCGGTCTCGGCGAGGCTGATGCCCTGGTGCTTGAGTTTGTTGGCTGCGTTCTTTGCCTTGTGAAACTGAATTTCGAATGGCTTCATTATGCATACTTTATATGTATAAAAAAGAGGCGAGCCTTACCGATGGTCGCCAGGAATTCAAAAGACTAGTCAGCGCGAGAGGTTGGACAGGGAGGGATGTATTTCAAGGTTTTTGGCGGGGCCAGAAGGGTGAGTGGCAGGCGGGAATGGACAGGTATCCATTTTGTGACTGACAAGTTGTATACAACTCTATAGACATTTGTCCTGAGTCTTGCATACAGTGTGCGCATAACAAAAACCAGGGAACCCCCTAACATGAAAACGCCCCATGTTTCACACCAACGGCCCGAGGACGAAAACCTAGGGATCGGCGCGAATATGGCTTATGGCCTGCAACATGTTCTGACCATGTATGGCGGTATCGTCGCGGTACCATTGATCATCGGCCAGGCTGCCGGGCTTTCGCCGGCGGACATCGGTTTGTTGATTGCTGCTTCATTGTTTGCGGGGGGGCTGGCAACGCTGCTGCAAACCCTGGGTTTACCGTTTTTTGGTTGTCAATTGCCGCTGGTGCAGGGCGTGTCCTTCTCCGGCGTCGCGACCATGGTGGCGATTGTCAGCAGTGGTGGGGAGGGCGGGTTTCAGTCGGTGCTGGGCGCGGTAATAGCCGCGTCCCTGATCGGTTTGCTGATAACCCCGGTGTTCTCGCGTATCACCAGGTTCTTCCCGCCGCTGGTGACTGGCATCGTGATTACCACCATCGGCCTGACGCTGATGCCGGTAGCCGCACGTTGGGCCATGGGCGGCAACAGCCATGCGCCGGACTTCGGCAGCATGGCGAACATCGGCCTGGCGGCGGTGACGCTGGTACTGGTTTTACTGCTGAGTAAAATCGGCAGTGCGACCATCTCCCGCCTGTCGATTCTGCTGGCCATGGTCATCGGTACGATCATTGCGGTGTTCCTCGGCATGGCGGATTTTTCGTCCGTCACCCAAGGCCCGATGTTCGGCTTCCCGACGCCGTTCCACTTCGGCATGCCGACCTTCCACTTCGCGGCGATCCTGTCGATGTGCATCGTGGTGATGGTGACGCTGGTGGAAACTTCGGCGGACATTCTTGCCGTCGGTGAGATCATCGGCACCAAGGTTGATTCCAGGCGCCTGGGCAACGGTCTGCGTGCCGACATGTTGTCGAGCATGTTCGCGCCGATCTTCGGCTCCTTCACCCAAAGCGCCTTCGCCCAGAACGTCGGGCTGGTGGCGGTCACCGGCATCAAGAGCCGCTACGTGGTGGCCACCGGCGGTCTGTTCCTGGTGATCCTCGGCCTGCTGCCATTCATGGGCCGGGTCATCGCCGCCGTGCCGACCTCGGTTCTCGGCGGGGCCGGTATCGTGCTGTTCGGCACCGTCGCGGCCAGTGGCATTCGTACCTTGTCCAAGGTCGACTACCGCAACAACGTCAATCTGATAATCGTCGCTACCTCGATTGGCTTCGGCATGATCCCGATCGCTGCGCCGAGCTTCTACGACCACTTCCCAAGCTGGTTCGCGACTATTTTCCATTCGGGCATCAGTTCTTCCGCGATCATGGCTATCGTGCTGAACCTGACGTTCAACCATCTCACTGCCGGTAACTCCGATCAGCAATCGGTCTTTGCGGCTGGTACCGAGCGGGTACTGCGTTATCAGGATCTGGCGGCGTTGCGCGAAGGGGACTACTTCAGCGACGGCAAACTGCATGATTGCGACGGCAAAGAGATTCCGGTGCTGGAATCGGAACATGGCGTGGCAGAACCACGGGCGGCACACTTGAAAAGCAGTGAGCATGTCTGACGTTCACGACGACTGAAAAAAGGGCCGATCTGTTGAATAGACAGATCGGCCCTTTTCTTTTCAAGGGGCGGCTTTTCAATCGTGTCTGTATTTTAAGGACAGGTGTGTGACGTTCTAAGGTACTTACAGTACCGTTGAGACAACGCGAGCATCTGAGTCGTCTCGCTGCCAACCGCCGCCCAATGCTTTGAACGTGGCCACTGCAGCGCGAGCCGATTCAGTTTGTGCCTGGGCTCTGCCATCAGATGCCGCTAAAAGGTGTTCATCGGCATCCAGTACTTCGATCAGGCTGACCACGCCTTTTTCATAGGCGACAAACGACGTCGCTCGGGCTTTCGCATACGCCGACTCGCCCTGGGCGAGTTGTGTCGACTGTTGCTCGCGGTTGATGAGCGCCGAAAAAGCGCTTTCGACATCTTCGCAGGCCCGCAGAACGGACTGGCGGTAAGCGGCTAAGGCTTCGGCTTCTTGGCCTTTCGCCAAATCAATTTGAGCGTTGATGCGACCAAAATCGAACAGCCTCCAGCGTAATCCCAGTGCCGCCGAAGCCTGACTGGCGCCGTTGCTGAACAGGTTTGCGCTGGATACCGAGGTAGCACTGCCGAGCAGCGCCCCTACAGACAGTTTGGGGTAGTACTCGGACATGGCTTCGCCAATGCGTGCGTTGGATGCCGCAAGCCGGCGCTCAGCGACGATCAAGTCTGGGCGCCGACGCAGCAGGTCGGCCGGAGCGCCCATGTCCGAGAGGCCTGGCACATCAGGGATGGGCGCCGGTTTAGTCAACTGCGCGCTATAAGTGCCCGGCGCTTTGCCCAACATGACATCCAGCGCATTCATTGACGCGTCAAGGCCGGCTTGCAGTACCGGAACGTTAGCCTGCGCTTGATTCAGCGCGCCTTGGGTCTGGTTCAACTGCAGTTCAGCTGCCAGTCCTTTTGCATAGAGGTGTTCGATGGTGGTGAGCAGTTGTTGTCGCGTGTCTACTTGATGCCGGGCAATTTCCAGGCGTGCTTGAAGGCCACGGATGCTGATGTAAAGATCGGCTGTCTGCGCGACCACTGCCAGGCGTGTGGCAATCGCTCCGGCTTGCGAGGCCTGATAATCGGCCAAGGCGGCTTCTTTACCTCGGCGCAGCCCGCCAAACACATCCAGCTCCCAGCTGGCATTCAAATTCGCCTCATAGGCACTGCCGTAGCGATTATGGGAAGGGTCTGAATTGAGCACTTGGCCCAACGGAGTCTCCAATGACTGACGGGCTCGGGCCGCTTGAGCGTTGACGGTAGCCGACGGCAGGAGGGCTGCGTTAGCTGCACCCAAACCGGCACGAGCCTGCTCGATCCTTGCGCTTGCCTGGGCTAAATCGAGGTTCTGTTCAAGTGCTCGATTTATCAGCTGACTGAGTATTGGGTCATTAAATGCGTTCCACCAAGCGGCGAGATCGGCATTTGCGGCGCCCACTTGTCGTGCCTTGGACGTTTGCGCCGAGAAATGCTCGGGCAATTCCACACTGGGTTTTGAGTAGTCGGGGCCCACTGCGCAACCTGCAACCATACCCAAACACAGTAAGGCGGCGAAACGAGGAGAAGGGTGCATGCGATACCTGCGAAAGGGTCGGTTTGTGACGATATTACAATTTGGTCACAAGTTGTCAACCACCTTTGGGATGAGTAAGCTGCTCGCATGAATCAGCCATCAGTTTCTTCGCCCAGCGCCCGTGGCCCAGCCGATCACGACATTCGAGACCAGATTGTTGCGGCGGCCAACGAACATTTCAGTCAGTACGGTTATGGCAAAACAACGGTTTCTGACCTAGCCAAGGCCATTGGTTTTTCCAAGGCTTACATCTACAAATTCTTTGAATCCAAGCAGGCGATTGGTGAAGCAATCTGTACAAACTGCCTGACTGAAATCGTTGCAGCAGTGGAGCAAGCCATCAATGTAGACGGCATCTCGCCGACTGAACGTTTTCGGCGCCTGGTCAAAACCTTAATCGCTACAGGTGTGAGCCTGTTCTTTAACGACCGTAAACTCTACGACATCGCAGCGTTCGCCGCGTCGGAGCGGTGGCCCAGCTCACAAGTCTATGACGCTCGGATCAAGAGCTTCGTGTTGCAAATCGTGCGTGAGGGGCGAGAGCTCGGCGAGTTTGAACGCAAGACACCGCTGGATGAGACGGTAGAGGCGATTCATCTCGCTCTGCGGCCCTTCATCAATCCTCTGCTATTGCAGTACAACCTCGATTTTGTTGAAGAAGCCCCTTCTCTCATCTCCAATCTTGTTCTGCGCAGCCTGATGCCTTAAACCGTCCGCTGACGGATGCGCTGTGCATCCGTATCAGCGTGTGCGCCTGAAAAAACCAGATATCGAGCCTCTTTGCTTTGCTTTGCTCTGATCAAGTGGGTAATGTTCATTCGTCTCGGTGGTGACTATTGACAGAAATAGTCACTTGAATAAGCATGGTGCATCCGCTACCGAGAGGTCTTTATGATCCAGCGCCACCGCATGTCACCCATTTTCATTGTCTTGTTGCCGTTTGCCCTGGCGGCCTGCAACGAGGTCACGCCTGCCGATCCTCGCCTTCAAGTGCCCTTGGTGCGCATCGGCGTGGTTCAGCCCTCCACACCTGCGGCACGGGTATTCACCGGTATCGTCGCGGCTCGAGTTCAGAGCGATCTTGGTTTTCGGGTACCTGGGAAGGTCTTGGAGCGTTTGGTGGATGCGGGACAGAGTGTCAAGCGCGGGCAGCCCCTCATGCGCATCGATGCCAACGACCTGACGCTGACCGCGCGGGCACAGCAGGAAGCGGTACTGGCCGCCATGGCCCGAGCTCGGCAGGCCTCCGATGACGAGCTTCGCTACCGTGATCTGGTGTCCGTCGGAGCGGTATCTGCTTCAGCTTACGCAGGGATCAAAGCCGCCGCCGACTCGGCGAAAGCCCAACTCAACGCTGCCCAGGCCGAGGCTGATGTGGCGAAAAACGCGACCGGTTATTCGACGTTGCTGGCGGATGCAGACGGGGTGGTAGTGGATACCTTGGCGGAGCCGGGGCAGGTCGTTGGCGCAGGGCAGGTGGTGGTACGCGTTGCCCATTCAGGGCAGCGCGAGGCCGTGATCCAGTTACCCGAGACGTTACGTCCTGCGCTGGGCTCGGCGGCGACGGTTGAGCTATACGGCCAGCACCAGACAGCAGGTAAAGCGCGTTTACGCCAGTTGTCCGACTCTGCCGACCGACAGACCCGAACGTTTGAAGCGCGTTATGTGCTGGAGGGGGCGCTCTCCAACGCCACCCTGGGTTCGACGATCTCAGTGGTTATCGCTGACACGGATGTTGCTGATGCCAAGGAATTACAGGTGCCCATGGGGGCCCTCTACGACACCGGTAACGGCCCGGGGGTCTGGGTGGTGGGCGGGGAGCCTGAGCAGGTCGCATGGCGCCCGATCAAGGTTCGCGGCCTGAATAATGAGGCCAGCGTGCGCGTGACGGGTGATCTGCAGGTGGGTGATCGTGTTGTCGCATTGGGTGCTCACTTGCTGAGCGAGGGAGAGAAGGTCAGGACTGAACTCGCCGATGCTCCGCAAAATTCAGTGGTTGAGGTCAGTCGATGAGCGGCTTCAATCTTTCGGCGCTGGCTGTACGCGAGCGCTCAATCACCCTGTTTTTGATCTTGCTGATTGCTGTGGGTGGGTTGTACGCCTTCTTCAAACTGGGGCGTGCGGAAGACCCCGCATTCACCATTAAACAAATGACGGTGGTCACCGCGTGGCCAGGGGCGACGGCCCAGGAGATGCAAGACCAGGTGGTAGAAAAGCTGGAAAAACGCATGCAGGAACTGCGTTGGTACGATCGGACCGAGACCTTTACCCGGCCCGGCTTGGCATTCACAACGGTGTACCTGCTCGACAGCACGCCGCCCTCAGCCGTCCAGGAAGAGTTTTACCAGGCGCGCAAGAAAATTCTGGATGAGCAGAAGGGGTTGCCGCCTGGGGTGATCGGCCCGATGGTCAATGACGAGTATTCCGATGTCACCTTCGCGCTCTATGCGCTCAAGGCCAAGGGCGAGCCGCAACGTCTGTTGGTGCGCGAAGCCGAGAGCTTGCGCCAGCGTCTGCTGCATGTGGCGGGTGTGAAGAAGGTCAACATCATCGGTGAACAGGCCGAGCGCATTTTTGTCGAGCTGTCCTACGAGCGTTTGGCGACACTGGGCATTTCCGCACGCGACATCTTCAGTGCGTTGAACGCGCAAAACATGATAACCCCGGCAGGTTCGGTAGAAGCGAAGGGTCCACAGGTTTTCATCCGCCTGGATGGCGCGTTTGATGACCTGCAGAAGATTCGTAATACCCCACTGACGGTGCAGGGCAGAACCCTCAAGTTGTCCGATGTGGCTGAGGTCAAGCGCGGTTATGAGGACCCCGCGACGTTCCTGGTACGCAACAACGGCGAGCCGGCACTGTTGCTCGGCGTGGTCATGCGCGACGGCTGGAACGGCCTGGATTTGGGGAAGTCGCTGGACGCTGAGGCCACAGCGATCAACGAGCAGATGCCTTTGGGCATGAGCCTGACCAAGGTCACGGATCAGGCGGTGAATATTGGCGCCTCCGTCAACGAGTTCATGGTGAAATTCTTTGCTGCCTTGGGCGTGGTGCTGCTGGTGTGTTTTCTCAGCATGGGCTGGCGTGTCGGCGTTGTGGTTGCCGCGGCGGTGCCGCTGACCCTGGCGGCCGTGTTCATTGTCATGGCGGCCACGGGCAAGGACTTCGATCGAATTACCCTGGGCTCGTTGATTCTGGCGCTGGGGCTGCTGGTGGACGATGCAATCATTGCCATTGAAATGATGGTGGTGAAGATGGAGGAGGGCTACGACCGAATCAAGGCCTCCGCTTATGCCTGGAGCCACACGGCCGCGCCGATGTTGTCGGGAACGTTGGTGACGGCGATCGGCTTTATGCCCAACGGTTTTGCCAAGTCGACCGCTGGTGAGTACACCGCGAACATGTTCTGGATCGTTGGCATTGCGCTGATCACTTCCTGGGTGGTGGCCGTGGTGTTTACACCTTACCTGGGCGTCAAACTGCTACCGCAGATCAAGGTGCCTGAAGGCGGGCATATGGCGATTTACGGTACGCCGAACTACCAGCGTTTCAGGCGTCTGCTGGGCAGTGTGATCCGCCGCAAAGGCCTGGTGGCGACATCCGTCGCGGGCTTGTTTGTTGTTGCGATTCTGGGCATGGGCGTGGTCAACAAGCAGTTCTTCCCAACGTCCGACCGACCTGAGGTGCTGGTTGAGGTGCAGATGCCTTACGGCACCTCTATCGAACAGACTGATGTGGCGGCGGCCAAGGTCGAGGCGTGGTTGGCTCAGCAGCCGGAGGCCAAGATCGTCACCGCTTACATTGGCCAGGGCGCGCCGCGCTTCTACTTGGCGATGGCCCCTGAACTACCCGATCCATCCTTCGCAAAAATCGTCGTCCTGACCGCGAATCAGCAAGAGCGCGAGGCGCTCAAGCTCCGCCTCAGACAAGCCGCGGCCGATGGCTTGGCGCCTGAAGCTCGGGTGCGGGTGACGCAGTTGGTATTTGGTCCTTATTCACCGTATCCGGTGGCCTTCCGGGTGATGGGCGCCGACCCCGCGATGTTACGAGATATCGCCGCGCAGGTGCGTGCGGTCATGAGCGTCAGCCCCCTGATGAGGACCGTCAACACCGACTTGGGCGAGCGCACACCGGCGCTTCATCTCACGCTGGATCAGGATCGCCTGCAAGCATTCGGCTTGACCTCGACCGATGTCGCACAACAGCTGCAATTCCTGCTCACGGGGGTGCCTGTCACCGAGGTGCGTGAAGACATTCGTGCGGTTCAGGTGGTGGCTCGCTCCGCTGGGGAGACGCGTCTGGATCCATCGAAAATTGCCGCCTTCACGCTGACCGGCGCCCAAGGCCAGCGGGTGTCGCTGTCCCAGGTAGGGGCGGTGGATGTGCGCATGGAGGAGCCCATCCTGCGGCGTCGTGATCGGACGCCGACCATCACCGTGCGCGGTGACGTGGCTGAAGGTCTTCAGCCTCCCGATGTCTCCAGCGCCTTGATAACGCAGTTGCAGCCCATCATCGAAAAACTGCCGACGGGCTACCGGATTGAGATTGCCGGCGCGATCGAGGAGTCGGGTAAGGCGAACAAGGCATTGCTGCCGTTGTTCCCGATCATGATCGCGCTGATGTTGCTGACCATCATCATTCAGGTGCGCTCGATGTCGGCAATGATGATGGTGTTCGCCACCGCGCCTTTGGGCCTGATTGGTGTGGTGCCAATTCTGCTGCTGTTCCAGCAGCCGTTCGGGATCAACGCCTTGGTGGGATTGATTGCCTTGTCAGGGATTCTGATGCGCAACGCGCTGATCCTCATTGGCCAGATTCACTCCAATGAGCAAGCCGGCCTGTCGCCTTACAACGCCGTGGTCGAAGCCACCGTGCAGCGCGCGAGGCCCGTGATTCTCACGGCGTTGGCGGCGATGTTGGCGTTCATTCCGCTGACCCATTCGGTGTTCTGGGGAACGCTGGCCTACACCCTGATTGGCGGTACGTTTGCCGGCACCGTGCTGACCCTGGTGTTCCTGCCAGCGATGTACGCCCTCTGGTTCAAGATCAAGCCTGAGCCCCAGCCCCGGCATGAGCTTGCAGCGAACACTCATGTTGCTTGATATCTGCGTACCCGGGTCACCGGTGGGCGGGTGGAGGCTGCATTGGCTGACGAAACCAGTGCCGCGAGATTCTGAGTTGGGTGAAGGCAGGGATGCGATGACCGGGGCAAACGCTACCCTTAAAATGGCTGGCATCCACCGGAATCCGACGGAACGCCAAAACGAAAAAACCCGCCAGAAGGCGGGTTTTTCGGGGTTCTCAGAGATTTTTGAAGCCTTCTCTGGAACGTTGTATGGCTCCACGACCTGGACTCGAACCAGGGACCCAGTGATTAACAGTCACTTGCTCTACCAACTGAGCTATCGCGGAATGGCGCGTATCTTACTGATTCAAAAAGAGAAGTCAAGCATCGAATAACAATTGGAGCGAATTATCGGGGCGGGCGGTGGTTTAGCGGCGATTGGCGGTTACCAGGATCAGCCCAGAGGTCTACCATGGCCGCCCGGAAGTGGTGACACGCGCTGCCGGCCATTCGCCGAAAAGGTACGCGCCATGAATCATTCGACCCTCACACCTCGACACCACGGGGTGCGCCCATGAGCATCTCTCAGATCAGCCTGCCCAAGGGCGTCGGTCCCCATGCCGAAAAGTTGTTCGACGCCATCACTCAGGCCGGCACCGCTGAAGCATTGAACCGCGCGGGTGGCAAGGCCGAAGGTTTCGTCCTGGGGCTGGAAAGCACCAAGGCGATCAAGAGTCAGATCGCCGAATCGCTGTATGTCGCCTACGACGACGCTGCCAGCCAGCGTGCGACCGAACTGGCTTAACCGCCGAAGGTAATCGTGGCAACCATCAGTTTGGCGTAGAGCGCTGTGGCACCCAATTGCACCAGCCACAGGGCCAGGCCACCGAGGAATACACCGGCAGCGACTTGCATTACCAGGTTGTTGCCGCGTTTTGTCGGGGCGCGGGGGATGAAGTGATCCAGGTCGTCCAGGTCATCGCGGTCGGCGCGCAGGTCATCGTTTTTCATGTGGGTTCTCATCGGAATTACAGAGTGTACGCATAACCTGTGGGAGCGGGCTTGCTCGCGAAAGCGGTGGACCAGTTTATACAAGTACTGAATGTGCCGCCGTCTTCGCGAGCAAGCCCGCTCCCACATTTGTATTTGTGTGCAGTTTAGAGGGCTCAGTCGGCCCATCGGGAAATATCTGAGACAAATAAAAACGGGAAGCCCGAAGGCTTCCCGTTTTCATTTCAAGGTGTTATCAGATGACTTGGACAATCGCGTCCGTCACCACCTTGATGTTGCTCTGGTTCAGCGCGGCCACGCAGATGCGGCCAGTGTCCAGGGCATAGATGCCGAACTCGTTACGCAGACGGTGAACCTGCTCAACGCTCAGACCGGAGTACGAGAACATGCCGCACTGACGACCGACGAAGCTGAAATCGCGCTGAGGCGCTTTTTGAGCCAGCAGGTCGACCATCTGGGTCCGCATGCCACGAATGCGCAAGCGCATTTCGGCCAGTTCGGCTTCCCACTGGGCGCGCAGTTCCGGGCTGTTCAGCACTGCAGCGACAACGCTGGCACCGTGGGTCGGCGGGTTGGAGTAGTTGGTGCGGATCACGCGTTTGACTTGCGACAGCACGCGCGCGCTTTCTTCTTTCGATTCGCTGACGATCGACAGGGCACCCACGCGCTCGCCGTACAGCGAGAACGACTTGGAGAACGAGCTGGAAGCGAAGAAAGTCAGGCCCGACTCAGCGAACATGCGCACGGCAGCGGCGTCTTCATCGATGCCATCGCCGAAACCTTGATACGCCATGTCGAGGAATGGCACGTGGCCTTTGGCTTTAACGACTTCCAGGACGTTTTTCCAGTCCGCCGGGCTCAGGTCCACGCCGGTCGGGTTGTGGCAGCAGGCGTGCAGCACAATGATCGAACCGTTCGGCAGCGCGTTCAGGTCTTCCAGCATGCCGGTACGGTTCACGTCGTGGGTCGCGGCGTCGTAGTAACGGTAGTTCTGCACCGGGAAACCGGCGGTTTCGAACAGGGCACGGTGGTTTTCCCAGCTCGGGTCGCTGATCGCCACAACGGCGTTCGGCAGCAGTTGCTTGAGGAAGTCGGCACCGATTTTCAGTGCGCCAGTACCGCCAACGGCCTGGGTGGTGATTACACGGCCGGCAGCGATCAGCGGCGAATCATTGCCGAACAGCAGTTTTTGCACAGCCTGGTCGTAGGCGGCAATGCCGTCGATTGGCAGGTAGCCACGGGAAACGTGTTGAGCGGCGCGAATGGTTTCGGCTTCGACAACGGCGCGCAGGAGTGGAATTCGCCCCTCCTCGTTGCAGTAAACACCGACCCCCAGGTTGACTTTGTTGGTCCGGGTATCGGCGTTGAATGCTTCGTTGAGGCCCAGGATTGGATCGCGTGGTGCCATTTCGACAGCGGAGAACAGGCTCATTATTGCGGCGGCTCTGAATGGAGAGTGGAGGGACGTGTCGCGCTCCAGCCGAATGCACTAGAGCGGTGCACAAACGGGGAGCTAGTATAGAGGCCATCGGCGATTGCTGGCGACAGGCGAATCAGTATTTCGGGCAAGTTTTTCCGATTATTTCTCGACCGGTAGTCGAATGGCGTCGGCAAAGGTTTTGCGCGATGTAGGACGTTTACCTTGAAAGCGCTGGCAATCGGCTCCACATTGAGCACAATCCAGTTTTTTCCTCGGGCGACACCGGTCGTTTGCGGTCTTTCTCGTTCGTGTCGGTTTTACCGGCAAGAGTGATCCAGAGGTATTTCATGTCTGAATTCCAGCTAGTCACCCGTTTCGAGCCCGCCGGCGATCAGCCGGAAGCCATCCGCCTGATGGTCGAAGGTATCGAGGCCGGGCTGGCGCACCAGACGCTGCTTGGTGTGACCGGCTCGGGCAAGACGTTCAGCATCGCCAACGTGATCGCCCAAGTGCAGCGCCCGACGCTGGTGCTGGCACCGAACAAGACCCTGGCGGCGCAGTTGTACGGCGAGTTCAAGGCGTTTTTCCCGAACAACGCGGTGGAATATTTCGTTTCCTACTACGACTACTACCAGCCTGAAGCCTACGTGCCGTCCTCGGACACCTTCATCGAGAAAGACGCCTCGATCAACGATCACATCGAACAAATGCGATTGTCCGCGACCAAGGCGTTGCTCGAGCGCAAGGACGCGATCATCGTCACCACGGTGTCGTGCATCTACGGTCTGGGCAGCCCGGAAACCTATCTGAAGATGGTGTTGCACGTGGATCGCGGCGACCGGCTCGATCAGCGTGAATTGCTGCGACGCCTGGCCGACCTGCAATACACCCGCAACGACATGGATTTTGCCCGGGCGACCTTCCGCGTGCGTGGCGATGTGATCGATGTCCACCCGGCGGAATCCGATTTTGAAGCGATCCGCATCGAGCTTTTCGACGATGAAGTGGAAAGCCTGTCGGCGTTCGATCCGCTGACCGGCGAAGTCATTCGCAAACTGCCGCGCTTCACCTTCTACCCGAAAAGCCACTACGTGACGCCGCGGGAAACCCTGATGGGCGCGGTCGAAGGCATCAAGGTCGAGTTGCAGGAGCGCCTGGAGTACCTGCGCTCCAACAACAAACTGGTGGAAGCCCAGCGTCTTGAGCAGCGCACCCGTTTCGATCTGGAAATGATCCTCGAACTGGGTTACTGCAACGGCATCGAAAACTACTCACGCTATCTGTCCGGTCGCGAAGCCGGCGCGCCGCCGCCGACGCTTTACGACTATCTGCCGCCGGATGCCTTGCTGGTGATTGACGAATCCCACGTCAGCGTTCCTCAGGTTGGCGCCATGTACAAAGGCGACCGTTCGCGTAAAGAGACGCTGGTCGAGTATGGCTTCCGCCTGCCATCGGCCCTGGACAACCGGCCGATGCGTTTCGACGAGTGGGAAAGCATCAGCCCGCAGACGATTTTCGTTTCGGCGACGCCGGGCAACTATGAAGCCGAGCACGCGGGGCGCGTCATTGACATGGTGGTGCGCCCGACCGGGCTGGTGGACCCGCAAATCGAGATCCGCCCGGCACTGACCCAGGTCGACGACTTGCTGTCGGAAATCACCAAGCGTGTCGCTCTGGAAGAGCGAGTGCTGGTCACCACGTTGACCAAGCGCATGGCCGAGGATTTGACCGATTACCTGGCCGACCACGGCGTACGCGTACGATATCTGCACTCGGACATCGACACCGTGGAGCGGGTCGAAATCATCCGCGATCTGCGCCTCGGTACTTTCGATGTGCTGGTGGGGATCAACCTGTTGCGTGAAGGTCTGGACATGCCGGAAGTTTCGCTGGTAGCGATCCTCGATGCCGACAAAGAAGGCTTCCTGCGTTCCGAGCGTTCGCTGATCCAGACCATCGGCCGCGCGGCACGTAACCTCAATGGCCGGGCGATTCTGTACGCCGACCGCATCACAGGCTCCATGGAGCGCGCGATCGGCGAAACCGAGCGTCGTCGTGACAAGCAAATCGCGTTCAACCTGGCCAATGGCATCACGCCCAAAGGCGTGTTCAAGGACGTTGCCGACATCATGGAAGGCGCCACGGTGCCCGGTTCGCGCAGCAAGAAACGCAAAGGTATGGCCAAGGCGGCCGAAGAGAACGCCAGATACGAAGCCGAATTGCGCACGCCGGGTGAAATCGCCAAGCGTATCAAGGCCCTGGAAGAGAAGATGTATGCGTTGGCGCGTGATCTGGAGTTTGAAGCAGCGGCGCAGATGCGCGATGAGATTGGCAAATTGCGCGAGCGGTTGATCACTGTTTGAGATTTGCAGTGCTTGAACTGGCCTCATCGCGAGCAAGCTCGCTCCCACAGGGTTCAGTGTGATCCCTGTGGGAGCGAGCTTGCTCGCGATGAGGCCAGTCAGGGCGCAGTAAATATCAACTAGTGCGCTTCACCCGCCTTCAACCCCGCCGGCAACTTCTTGGTCAGCAACACCGCCAGCATGCTGATTCCCAGCGCAATCCCGACAAAATGAAACGCATCGTTGAAGGCCATGATTGACGCCTGTTGGTGGGCAATTTCGCTGAGTTTGCCCAGTGCCGCCGTTTCGTTGCCCAGTCGATCGGTCAGCGAGGCCATCCGCTCGGCCACCTGTGGATTACTCGGCACGATAGATTCACGCAAGTAATCAAAATAAACCTTGGTCCGCGCATCCAGCAGCGTGGCGAGCAGGGCGATGCCGATCGCGCCGCCGAGGTTGCGCAGGATGTTGAACAGGCTCGATGCCGATCCCGCATCCTGGGGCAGGATATAAGCGGTAGCGATCAGCGAGATGGTCACCATGATCAGTGGCTGCCCCAAGGCGCGGATGATCTGGATCTGATTGAACTGCGGCCCGGCAAAATCCGGGTTCAGCACACCCGATGAGAAACTCGCCAACCCGAACAGCCCGAAGCCCAGCGTGCACAGCCATTTCGGCGAGACGAACTTCATCAACTTGGGCACCAGCGGAATCAGAAACAGCTGCGGCACGCCCATCCACATGATCACTTCGCCAATCTGCAGGGCGTTGTAGTTCTGGATCTGCGCCAGGTACAGCGGCAACAAGTAGATCGAACCATACAACCCGACCCCCATTCCGACGCTGGAAATACTGGATAAGCCGAAGTTGCGGTTGCCGAGGATGCCAAGATTGATCAGTGGATTGGGTTTGGAGAACTGCACGATCACAAAGGTGATCAGACTGACCAGCGCGATGCTGCCCAGGGTTACGATCAGGTTCGACTCCAGCCAGTCCTTGCGATGGCCTTCCTCCAGAAATACCTGCAAACAACCGAGCCCGACGCCAAGGGTGAGAATGCCGGCGTAGTCGGTGCTTTTCAGCAATTCCCAGTGGGCTTCTTTCTTCTCCAGGCCGTACATCAGGCCGGCAATCATGATCAGGCCGGGCGGGATGTTGATGTAGAAAATGTATTCCCAGCCCCAGTTTTCCGTCAGCCAGCCGCCAAGGGTGGGACCGATGGAGGGCGCGAAGGTGGCGGTCATGGCGAACATGGCCATGCCTTTGGCACGGTGATGCTCCGGGAGTTTGATCAGGGTCAGGGTGAACGCCAGCGGAATCAGCGCGCCACCGGTAAACCCCTGCAAGGCGCGGAACACGATCATGCTTTCCAGGCTCCAGGCCATGGAGCAGAGCAGGGATGCGAACAGGAATCCGAGGGACACCCACACCGCCAGGCGCCGGGCTGACAACAACTGCACGAGCCAGGCGGTGAGCGGGATCATGATGATTTCCGCCACCAGGTACGAGGTGGAAATCCACGAACCTTCTTCCAGCGTGGCTGACAGCGCGCCTTGGATATCCTTGAGCGATGAGTTGGTGATCTGGATGTCCAGCACGGCCATGAACGCACCGAGCATCACGCTCATCACCGCAATCCAGTCCCGCCGGGTCGGTTCGCCGGCCGGGCGGATCAGTTGATCACCGGCCATCGTCAGGGGTGTCTTTGTTGCTCACTTTAGGGGTGACATCTTCAGGGCCGTCCTTGATGTTCACCTTGGCGGTGACCGACATGCCCGGACGAATCTTGCCGCGCAACGGGTTGTCCGCAGCGAAAGTCAGTTTTACCGGAATCCGTTGTACGACTTTGGTGAAGTTGCCCGTGGCATTGTCTGGCGGTAACAGGCTGAACTGCGCGCCCGAGGCCGCAAACAGGCTGTCGACCCGGGCCTTGATCGGGGTGTCGCTGTAGGCGTCGAAGGTCAGTTCGGCTTCCTGGCCGGGCTGCATGTGGCCAATCTGGGTTTCCTTGAAATTGGCCTGAATCCAGATGTCTTCGTCCGGCACGATCGACAACAGGTAAGCGCCGGCCTGCACGTATTGACCCTCGCGGGCAGCACGCTGGCCGATCAGGCCGCTGATGGGCGCGTGGATTGCGCTGCGGGTCAGGTTCAGTTCGGCTTGGGCGAGATCGGTCCTGGCGTTGGCGATTTGCGCGTCAAGGCGTTTGATCTCGGCGGTGAGTGCATTGACTTGCTGGCGCTGACTTTGCGCGTCGGCCTGGGCCTTGGCCACTTGCGAGCGGGCAATGTGGTTGTCGGCGGAAAGGGTGGTCACCCGTTCTTCCGATACGTAACCGGGTTTACGCAAGGTTTCGGCGCGGGTCAGGTCGATCTGCGAGCGACCCAGGCTCGCCTGGCTGGACGCGACTTGTGCCTCGCTGGCGGCAATCAGGCTGGCTTGCTGGGTCAGTTTGCTCTGGGCTTGCAGGCGCTCGGCCTGGCGGGTGGCCAAAACAGCATTGGCGCGGTCGACAGCGAGGCGGAAGTCGTCGCCTTCGAGTTTGATCAGCAACTGGCCTTTCTCGACATGCTGGTTGTCCTGCACCAACACTTGATCGATGCGCGCCCCCAGCTGGCTCGACACGCGGGTGATCTCACCCTGGACGTAGGCGTTGTCGGTGCTTTCATAAAAGCGCCCCTTGAAGAACCAATGGGCAAGCAGGCCCCCGGCGATCAATAGGACAACCAGCAGGAATGTGAAGAGGCGACGCTTGATTTGGGCAGGCATGAGGCAAACTGTAGTCGAGAAATTGTAAGGGGAGTTATCAGCAGGCAAATCTGGCATACACCCGATAAACGGTAAATGCCATCGGCTGATATTCGGCCATTCGCCGCACCATACGGGTGTTACAGACGCAACCTTGGCTTAAATGCCCTGTTCACTGGAGCGTGGCCTGTGTCGCCTGTTACCATTCGGCTCTTGTTTGAAGTTCGCTTTGAACTTCGCTTTTTATCTTTTCGAGACATGCCATGACCACCGTCCGCACTCGCATCGCGCCATCGCCTACCGGGGATCCCCACGTAGGTACCGCCTACATCGCCTTGTTCAACTACTGCTTTGCCAAGCAGCACGGCGGTGAGTTCATCCTGCGGATCGAAGACACCGACCAACTGCGTTCGACCCGCGAGTCCGAACAGCAGATTTTCGACGCCTTGCGCTGGCTGGGGATCGACTGGAGCGAAGGCCCGGACGTCGGCGGCCCGCACGGTCCGTATCGTCAGAGCGAGCGCGGCGATATTTATCAGAAGTACTGCCAGCAACTGGTCGACATGGGCCATGCCTTCCCGTGCTTCTGCACCGCGGAAGAGCTGGACCAGATGCGCGCCGAGCAGATGGCCCGTGGCGAAACCCCGCGCTACGACGGCCGTGCGCTGCTGCTGTCCAAGGAAGAAGTTGCCCGTCGTCTGGCGGCCGGCGAGCCCCATGTTATCCGCATGAAAGTACCGAGCGAAGGCGTCTGCGTGGTGCCGGACATGCTGCGTGGTGACGTTGAGATCCCGTGGGACCGTATGGACATGCAAGTCCTGATGAAGACCGACGGCCTGCCGACATACTTCCTGGCCAACGTGGTCGACGATCACCTGATGGGCATCACCCACGTGCTGCGTGGCGAAGAATGGCTGCCGTCGGCACCGAAGTTGATCCTGTTGTACGAGTATTTCGGCTGGGAACAACCGGAACTGTGCTACATGCCGCTGCTGCGTAACCCGGACAAGAGCAAGCTGTCCAAGCGCAAGAACCCGACTTCGGTAACGTTCTACGAGCGCATGGGCTTCATGCCGGAAGCGATGCTCAACTACCTGGGGCGCATGGGCTGGTCGATGCCGGACGAGCGCGAGAAGTTCTCGTTGCAGGAAATGGTCGATAACTTCGATCTGAAGCGCGTGTCCCTCGGCGGGCCGATCTTCGACATCGAGAAACTGTCGTGGCTCAACGGCCAATGGCTGCGTGACCTGCCGGTGGAGGAGTTTGCCGCTCGCGTGCAGAAGTGGGCGTTCAACTCCGAATACATGATGAAGATCGCTCCGCATGTGCAGGGCCGGGTCGAGACCTTCAGCCAGGTTGCACCGCTGGCCGGGTTCTTCTTTGCCGGTGGCGTCAATCCGGATGCCCGGCTGTTCGAATCCAAGAAGCTCTCGGGCGATCAGGTCCGGCAGTTGATGCAGTTGATTCTGTGGAAGCTCGAAAGCCTGCGTCAGTGGGAGAAAGACAGCATTACCGCCACCATCCAGGCCGTGGTCGAATCCCTGGAACTGAAGCTGCGTGATGCCATGCCGCTGATGTTCGCCGCGATTACTGGCCAGGCCAGCTCGGTGTCGGTGCTCGACGCGATGGAAATTCTCGGTCCGGACCTGACCCGTTTCCGTCTGCGCCAGGCCATCGACCTGCTGGGCGGTGTGTCGAAGAAAGAAAACAAAGAGTGGGAAAAGCTGTTGGGCGCTATCGCCTGATACCCGCCGTTACCCTGTAGCAGCTGCCGCAGGCTGCGTTGGGCTGCGAAGCGGCCCCGATGGCCTTGACGCAATCTGTCTGAAACGACGGAGTGTCCGAATCACGAGCGCTGCGGCAGCTGCTACAGGGACGGATATGCCTCGGATTTCCGGGGGGAGGGTGGTAAGTGATTGTTATGCCGACAAAAAATTTTAAATTTTTTGAAAAATAAGTTTGACAGGCTTTCGATACACCCTTAAGATTCGCCCCGTCCTCAGCGATGACATCAACGATGAGGGGCTATAGCTCAGCTGGGAGAGCGCTTGCATGGCATGCAAGAGGTCGACGGTTCGATCCCGTCTAGCTCCACCAATTTACACTTCAAGGTCTGGCCACACCGGCCTTGAAGCGATCAACACTCAGCGTTGATCAGTTGTATAGAAGGGTTTGCGTCCCCTTCGTCTAGTGGCCTAGGACACCGCCCTTTCACGGCGGTAACAGGGGTTCGAGTCCCCTAGGGGACGCCAGTTTTACAGAAGCGATGTTGCAAGATGTCGCTCCGCCGCGAGGCGAAAAATCCGGGGCTATAGCTCAGCTGGGAGAGCGCCTGCATGGCATGCAGGAGGTCAGCGGTTCGATCCCGCTTAGCTCCACCAATTTTACAGTTCAAGGTCTGGCCACACCGGCCTTGAATCGATCAGCTCTCAGCACTGATCAGTTGTATAGAAGGGTTTGTGTCCCCTTCGTCTAGTGGCCTAGGACACCGCCCTTTCACGGCGGTAACAGGGGTTCGAGTCCCCTAGGGGACGCCACGATTACCCGCTCTGCGGGATTTTATAAGGGTCATTCAATTATTGAATGGCCCTTTTGTTTGTCTGGCGTTTGGCCAAATTCCTCCTTTTCCAAAAAAACTGTTCTTCAGACCAGCGGTCACACTCATGACTTGCTAAAATTTATTATGAGAATAATATTTCAGTCGTAATATTCGGAGGCAACGATGAACGATAAAAAAGCTCAAACCCGCGAACGCATCCTCAAGGCTGCCAGCGCAGCGCTGATTCAGCGCGGCCCGGCCGAGCCAAGCGTGGGTGAAGTGATGGGGGCGGCAGGCCTGACAGTCGGCGGCTTCTACGCACACTTCGAAAGCAAGGACGCGATGATGCTCGAGGCCTTCAAGCAATTGCTCAGTCATCGCCGCGACCTGATTGCCGACATGGATGCGCAGTTGACCGGCGAAGAGCGTCGCGCCTTGGTGGCAGCGTTTTACCTGTCGCGCAAGCATCGTGACTCCTCCGAATCGGCATGTCCTATCCCGGCATCGGTTGGCGAGCTGGGGCGGTTGCCGGAAGCGTTTCGTGTCGCTCTGAATGAGCATATGGAAATGATGGTCGCGCAGTTGGCGGCCAGTCCTGAAGAAACCGATAAAGCCCTGGCCGATATGGCCTTGATGGTGGGTGGGCTGGCTCTGGCGCGGGCGCTGGGGCCGGGAGAGTTATCCGATCGATTACTGCGCGCGGCCAAGTCGGCAGTGCGTTGACCTGAAGGCTGCGGCCTGAGGAGAATGCGATGAGCGCGTTAAAGTGGGTTCGTGGCGTTAATGGCACCTTGGGCTGGTTTGCCCCGAAACTGGTCGCAAGCAAAATGCGACTGGCCTTCATGACGCCGCGGGATCTGCCGCCCCGTGACTGGGAGCTGCCGCTGTTGGCGAGGTCCGAGCGCATTACCCTGCGGTTTGGTCTTTCGGCCCTGCGCTGGGGGCAAGGCCCGGCAGTGATGCTGATGCATGGCTGGGAAGGTCGGCCGACACAGTTTGCCAGTCTCATCACCGCGCTGGTTGATAGCGGTTATTCCGTCATCGCCCTGGATGGTCCAGCTCATGGCCGCTCACCGGGCAGCGAGGCCAATGTGGTGTTGTTTGCTCGTGCCATGCTTGAAGCTGCTGCCGAATTGCCACCTTTGCAAGCGGTCATCGGACACTCCATGGGCGGTGCCAGTGCCATGCTCGCGGTCCAGTTGGGCCTGCGTACAGAGACCCTGGTCAGCATTGCCGCCCCGGCGCGGATTCTCGGCGTGCTGCGCGGTTTCGCCCGTTATGTGGGGCTGCCGCCGAAGGCTCGCTCGGCGTTCATTCGCCAGGTGGAGAAGGATGTCGGCATGCGCGCCGCGATGCTGGATGTTGCGCACTATCAACTCGACATGCCAGGCCTGATCGTTCACGCCGAAGATGACAACTTCGTCCCGGTCAGCGAATCGGAATTGATCCACGAAGCGTGGTTCGACAGCCGCTTGTTGCGCTTGAAGGACGGCGGCCATCAGCGAGTACTGGCTGACCCTCGGATGATTGATGGCGTGTTATCACTGCTGGCCGGGCGCAGTCTGCAATCACGCCAATCCGCCTGAGCTTCCGTTACACTGCCCCGGTCGAAATTATCTGACCGGGGAGTCGGGCATGGGCTGGGATCGGGAAACGCCATTTATCATTGATCTGCAAGTGGGCGCCGAGGACATTGACGGCTTGGGGCACGCGAACAACGCAGTCTACGTGACCTGGCTCGAACGCTGCGCCTGGCGCCACTCCCAACGCCTTGGCCTGGACCTAGTCGAGTATCGGCGGCTGGACCGGGCGATGGCGGTGGTGCGGCATGAGATCGATTACCTGGCGGCAGCCTATGAGGATGATGAGTTGCAATTGGCCACCTGGATCGTTGATTGGGACCAGCGCCTGAAAATGACCCGGCACTTCCAGTTGAAGCGCCCCAGCGACAATGCGACGTTGCTGCGTGCGCAAACCACGTTCGTCTGCATCGAGCTGTCCACCGGCAAGCCCAAGCGCATGCCGGCAGAATTCATCGAAGGCTATGGCCCGGCGATCCAGGTGCAGGAGTTGGTGCAACCCTGATTCCATGTGGGAACGGGCTTGCTCGCGAAAGCGTCGTGTCAGCCAACATTTAATTTGCTGACACAATGCATTCGCGAGCAAGCCCGCTCCCACACTGGATTTGCGATGGTCTGCAGATTTTCCCTGAAACCCAGTAAACTGCCGCACGTTTTTCCTTGAGTGTGTTTTTCATGCAAATTGCTTTGGCGCCCATGGAGGGGTTGGTCGACGACATCCTGCGCGATGTGCTGACCCGCGTGGGTGGTATCGACTGGTGCGTGACCGAGTTCATTCGGGTCAACGACCAGTTGCTGACACCTGCCTATTTCCACAAGTTCGGCCCGGAGTTGCTCAACGGTGCCCGGACTGCCTCCGGTGTGCCGCTGCGTGTGCAATTGCTCGGTTCCGATCCAGTGTGCCTGGCAGAAAATGCCGCGCTGGCTTGCGAGCTGGGTTCCGAAGTGATCGACCTGAACTTCGGCTGTCCGGCCAAGACCGTCAACAAATCCCGTGGGGGCGCAGTACTGCTCAAGGAACCCGAGCTGCTCAACCAGATCGTCGAGCATGTCCGTCGCGCCGTCCCCGCGCACATTCCGGTCACCGCCAAGATGCGCCTGGGCTTCGATAGCCCGGACGGTTCGCTGGTGTGTGCAACGGCCCTGGCCGAAGGTGGTGCGCAACATATCGTGGTGCATGCGCGGACCAAGGTCGACGGCTACAAGCCGCCGGCGCACTGGGAGTGGATCCCGCGTGTGCAGGAAGTGGTCAAGGTGCCGGTGTTCGCCAACGGTGATATCTGGAGCGTCGAAGACTGGCGCCGTTGCCGCGAGATCAGCGGCGTGGAAGACATCATGCTCGGTCGCGGCCTGGTTTCGCGTCCGGATCTGGCCCGGCAAATCGCCGCAGCGCGGGCCGGCGAAGAGGTCGTCGAGATGACCTGGGCCGAGTTGCTGCCACTGATCCAGGACTTCTGGTTGCAGGCCAAGGCACAGATGACAGCTCGTCAATCGCCGGGTCGCCTGAAGCAATGGCTGGCGATGCTGACGCGTAATTATCCCGAGGCGGTGGAGCTGTTCACCGTGCTGCGTCGTGAGACCGAGCTGGATAACGTCTCGCGTTTGCTGGGTCTGCCGGTGGCGGAAGCGGCCTGAAACTCTTTTTTAAAAAACAGCAAATAATCTCTTGAAATGTAATCAGCGGTCCCTATCTAAGGATTACGCGATGCCGAATTCGGGTCGCGGAGACAAAAAACCTTGCTGATTGTTTTCAGGAGATTTGAATCATGGCTACTACATTTTCCCTGGCCCCACTGTTCCGTTCCTCGGTAGGTTTCGACCGTTTCAACGATCTGTTCGAGACCGCCCTGCGCAACGAGCCAGGCAGCAGCTATCCACCCTATAACGTGGAAAAACACGGCGACGACCAGTACCGTATTGTCATCGCAGCGGCTGGTTTCCAGGAAGAAGACCTGGAGCTCGAAGTCGAGAAAGGTGTGCTGACCATCAGTGGCGGTAAACGCGACGCGAACGAAGACGTCACTTATCTGTATCAGGGCATTGCGCAACGTGCCTTCAAACTGTCCTTCCGTCTGGCGGACCACATCGAAATCAAGGCTGCCGGCCTGAGCAACGGTCTGTTGAGTATCGACCTGCTGCGGGTGGTACCGGAAGAGGCGAAAGCCAAGCGCATCCCGATCAACGGCACGCAAAAGAAGGCTCTGCAACACTAAGCCAGAGCAACGAAAAGGGCGCCCTTGCGGCGCCCTTTTTTATTTTACGCATGCCCTGTAGCAGCTGGCGAAGCCTGCGTTCGGCTGCGAAGCAGTCGTAAAACTTGTGTGCCAAATGCTCCTGAAACACCGCGGAGTCTGGCTTGGCGACTGCTTCGCAGCCGAACGCAGGCTTCGCCAGCTGCTACCGGGGTGGGTTATTTCAGGAGTTTTTGAAACTCTTCCACCGGCAACGGCTGACTGTGCAGATAGCCCTGATAAAAGTGGCACTCCAACCCCTGCAAGAACTCCAGTTGCTCCGCTGTTTCCACCCCTTCGGCAATCACCTTCAAGTCGAGGCTGCGGGCCATGGCGACGATGGCGCGAATGATCTCGGCGTCGTTCGGGTCGCTGGTGGCATCGCGGATGAACGACTGGTCGATTTTCAGGGTGTCGACCGGCAAGCGCTTGAGGTAGGTCAGCGAGGAGTAGCCGGTACCGAAGTCGTCCATGGCGAAGCTCACGCCGAGTTTTTTCAGGCGGCGCATTTTGCTGATGGTGTCTTCCAGGTTCTGGATGACGATGCCTTCAGTGATTTCCAGCTTCAACAGGGAGCAGGGCAGGCCATAGCTGGCCAAGCTGTTTTCAACGCGTTCGACGAAATCGTTCTGGCGGAACTGGCGAGGGCTGATGTTCACGCACAGGCTGAATTTGTACGGGTTCACCAGACCTCGGTCGATCAATTGCTTGAACGCCTGGCAGGCTTCGTCGAGGATCCAGGTGCCGACCTCCAGAATCAACCCGCTGTCTTCCAGCACCTTGATGAACTCGGTGGGGGACTGCGCACCCAGCTCCGGATGATTCCAGCGCACCAGTGCCTCGGCTCCGACGATGCGATCGCCGCGGGCGTCGACCTGGGGTTGGTAATGCACGCGAAACTCGCCCCGGGACAGAGCCAGGCGCAAGTCGGTTTCCATGCGCAGACGTTCGCTCGCGGCCTTCTGCATGGTGTTGTGGTACATCTGCGCGGTATTGCGCCCCGAGTCCTTGGCGCGATAGAGCGCGATGTCGGCACGCTTGAGCAGGTCGGTCGGGGTCGAGCCGTGATCGGGTATCAGTGCAATGCCGATACTTGGTGTCACTTGCAGGCGCTGGCCGTCGAGGAACATCGGTTCGGACAACAGCTCGCGGATGGTGTCGGCCAGTTCGCGTACCTGATTGCTGACCTCGCTGCGTGAACCTTCGAGGCCGCTGAGCAGCACCACGAATTCGTCGCCGCCCAGGCGCGCGACGGTGTCCTCCATGCGCACGCTGGCCTCCAGGCGCGCGGTGATGATTTTCAGCACGGTATCGCCCACCGGGTGCCCGAGGGAGTCGTTGATGTGCTTGAAGTGGTCGAGGTCGAGGAACATTAGCGCACCACGTAAATTGTGGCGTTTGAGCAGCGCAATTTGCTGGCTCAGGCGGTCCATCAGCAGGGCGCGGTTGGGCAGGTTGGTCAGTGGGTCGTGGTAGGCCAGGTGGCGGATCTGTGCTTCGGCGTTTTTCAGCAGGCTGACGTCTCGCGCGGTCAGCAGCAGGCAGGCGGTTTCGTTAAGGGTGATAGGTTCCACCGAGACTTCGACGGTGAGCAGTTCGCCGCGCTTGTTGCGCCCGAGCATTTCCTGGTGATGAACCCGACCCTTGATCTGCAATTCGGCGAGCAGCGCCGAGCGTTGTTTTTCTTCAGCCCATATCCCGACCTGATACACCGTGCGGCCCACCACTTCCTCGGCGCGATAACCGGTCAGGCGGCAGAAGCCGTCGTTGACCTCCAGATAGCGTCCGGTATCGCGCTCGGTGATGGTGATGGCGTCGGGGCTGGAGTGAAAGGCCTTGGCGAATTTTTCTTCACTGGCCTTGAGTGCCGCTTCCGAGCGCTGTTGCTGGGTGATATCGCGTAGCGTGGTGACGATGCAGGGCTGGTCGCCGACGCTGATCTGGCGGCTGGAAATCACGCAAGTCAGGACCTGTCCGTCCTTGTGCTGGACGAGAATGGCCACGTTGTTCAGGCCTTGTTCGCGGATGACTTGTTCGATCCGTCGCAGGCTTTTCGCCGAGGCGTCCCACAGGCCGATTTCGTCGGCGCTGCGGCCGATCACATCGGCGGTGCTCCAGCCGAAGGTCTGGGTGAAGCTGGAGTTGATTTCAATGAACTGGCCGCTGTCCTGATGGGTGACGCAGATCGGATCGGGGCTGACCTGGAACAGCGTGGCGAATTTTTCCTCGGAGGCCACCAGTTGTTGTTCGCGCTCCACCTGGTCAGTGATGTCGAGCAGGGTGCCGGCCATGCGCACCGGCACACCGTTTTCATCGCGGTAGAGGCGGGCGCGGCTTTCCAGGTAACGCGAGCTGCCGTCGGGCAATTGCACGCGGTAGGTCAATTGATAGTTGCCGGCCGGGCCTTCACGCAGGCTGCGGTAAGCGTCGCGCATGGTGTCGCGTTCTTCCCCGGGCACGCCTTCGAAAAACTCGTCGAAGGACTCGTGAAAGGGTTTGGCGTCCAGGCCGTGCAATTGAGCGGCCCGTGCCGACCCGTAGAGCATGCCGCTGGGAATGTGCCAGTCCCAGGTGCCGAGTTGCGCCGAGTCCAGGGCCAGGTCGAGGCGTTCCTGGCTGTCCTTGAGGGCTTGTTCGGCGATTTTGCGTTCGGTGGTGTCAAGGAAGGTGCTCAATAGATAGGGCTGGCCTTCGAGCTCGACTTTTTGCGCACTGAGGATGCCGTCGTGGATCTGGCCATTGCTGGCGCGAAACTGCACTTCCATGCTGACCAGTTCACCTTTGGCTTTGGTGGCCTTGACCAGTTCAGCCCGCTGCTCGGGGTGCACCCACAGCCCAAGTTCCAGGGTGGTGCGGCCGATGGCGTTTTGCACCGGCCAGCCGAAGAGGCTTTCGAAGTATTGGTTGGCTTCGCTAATCAGGCCGTCCTCCTGGCGGGTCAGCAGGACCATGTTCGGGCACAGGTGAAACAGGGTGGCGAAGCGTTTTTCCGAGCTGCTCAACGCCTGTTCGCGTTGGCGCTGGTGGGTAATCTCGCGGATTACGCCGATCATCCGTGGCCTGCCGTGCTTGTCCGGCAACAGGCTGCCGTTGATTTCCAGCCAGTGCAGGCTGCCATCGGGCCAGCGGATGCGGTGATGCATCGCTTGCTCCAGTGGCGCGCCAGCGATGACCGCGTGAAACGCGCGAAGGGTTTTCGCGCGATCTTCCGGCGGCAGCAGGTCGAGGTACTCCAGATCCGACGGCAAGGGTTGCCGGGGATCGAAGCCGAACAGCGCCTGCGTGCCTCGGGACCAGCTGATCTGCCCGCGCTCGATGTCCCAATACCAGGCGCCCAGGCGCGCGCCGTTGAGCGCGGCCAACAATTGCGGGGCACTTTCCCAGCTCTGTTCGGAGCTTTTCGGGTCAAGTGCCTGTATGCGCGGCATTGGTGGAATACGGTCAACAGATTTGGGCATTGGCAAGCCTTAGGCTGAATGGGCGTTTGGTACAGGTATTCGCGGCTCTATAGGAGTAGCACAAGTTAGCCTCGATTCCCTGGCAGATCGAGTTGAGCATCCAGCAAGGCCATGAAGGCCCGTGCAGCATTCGACAGTGTCCTTTCCGTGTGCAGGATATAGCCTAGCTGGCGAGTGAGTTGTATGCCCGGCAAAGGTATGCGCGCCACTTGGTCGTCGAGCATGGTGCGCGGCAAAACACTCCAGGCCAGACCGATCGAGACCATCATCTTGATAGTCTCCAGGTAGTTGGTGCTCATAGCGATATTTGGCGTCAGGCCCTGGGCTTCGAACAGCCGCTGCACGATATGGTGGGTAAAAGTATTGCCGCCAGGGAATACCGCCGGGTGTCGGGCGATGTCCGACAGGCTGACTTTGCCATTGTTGAGCAGTGAATGTTCCGGGGCGACCACGAAATCCAGCGGATCGTCCCAAACCGGGGTGGCCTTGACCAGTGCATGGGGTTCCGGCGCGAGGGTGATGACCGCCAGTTCGGCACGGCCATGGAGAATTTCCTCGTAGGCCACTTCTGAATCGAGGAACTGAATGTCCAGCGCCACTTGTGGGTAGCGTCGGGTGAATTCCCTTAATAAGGGCGGCAAACGGTGCAGGCCGATATGGTGACTGGTAGCCAGGGTCAGACGGCCGGTCACTTCACCTGTGAGGTTGGTCAGGGCGCGGCGCGTATCATCAAGCACATTCAGAATCTGATAGGCGCGCGGCAACAAGGCGCGGCCAGCCTCGGTCAGGCTGACTTCCCGGCCCAGGCGATCAAACAATCGCACCTTCAATTGCTGCTCAAGCCCGGCGATGCGTTTGCTGATCGCCGGTTGGGTCAGGTGCAGCCGTTCGCCCGCGCCAGAGAAGCTCCCGGTCTCGGCGATGGCTATAAAGGCATTGAGGTTGGCGAGGTCCATGGTTGTATTCCAGTCGGTTATCCAAAGCATAAAAAATATGAATTTGAGTTATTTAATGTAACCCCATAGGATCAGCCTCACAAGCCAAGGGGTTATTGAATCGCTCAAGACCCAGGGCATAGAAACAAGCTGATGAGGAAACCGTCTGATGGCCGGCAAAACGCTCTACGACAAGCTCTGGGATTCGCATTTGGTCAAGCAGCGCGACGATGGCTCTGCGCTGATCTACATCGATCGTCACATCATCCACGAAGTGACCTCGCCGCAAGCCTTCGAAGGCCTGCGTCTGGCCGGGCGCAAGCCATGGCGCATCGATGCCAACATCGCGACCCCGGACCACAACGTACCGACCACGCCGGAGCGCAAGGGCGGCATCGACGCCATCGTTGACCAGGTCTCGCGTCTGCAAGTCCAGACTCTCGATGACAACTGCGATGAATACGGCATCGTCGAGTTCAAGATGAACGACGTTCGCCAGGGCATCGTCCACGTCATTGGTCCGGAGCAGGGCGCTACCTTGCCGGGCATGACCGTGGTCTGCGGCGACTCCCACACCTCGACTCACGGCGCATTCGGTGCCTTGGCTCACGGTATCGGCACTTCCGAGGTCGAGCATGTGCTCGCCACCCAGTGCCTGGTCGCCAAGAAAATGAAAAATATGCTGGTACGCGTCGAAGGGCAATTGCCGTTCGGTGTGACCGCCAAGGACATCGTCCTCGCCGTGATCGGCAAGATCGGCACCGCCGGCGGTAACGGCCACGCTATCGAATTCGCCGGCAGCGCGATTCGCGACCTGTCCGTCGAAGGCCGCATGACCATCTGCAACATGTCCATCGAGGCCGGCGCTCGCGTAGGTCTGGTAGCGGCTGACGAAAAGACCGTGGCCTACGTGAAGGGCCGTCCATTTGCTCCGAAAGGTGCGGAATGGGATCTGGCTGTCGAAGCCTGGAAAGACCTGGTGTCCGACACCGATGCAGTGTTCGACACGGTTGTCGAGCTGGACGCGACCCAGATCAAGCCGCAAGTCAGCTGGGGCACCTCGCCGGAAATGGTCCTGGCGGTCGACCAGAACGTACCGGATCCTGCGAAGGAAATGGATCTGGTCAAGCGTGATTCCATTGTCCGAGCCTTGAAATACATGGGTTTGACCGCTAATCAGGCGATTACCGACATTCAACTCGACCGTGTGTTCATCGGTTCCTGCACCAATTCGCGGATCGAAGACCTGCGTGCTGCGGCCGTGATCGCCAAGGGCCGCAAAGTGGCCTCGACCATCAAACAGGCCATCGTGGTACCAGGCTCGGGTCTGGTGAAGGCGCAGGCCGAGTCGGAAGGCCTGGACAAGATTTTCCTCGAAGCCGGTTTCGAGTGGCGTGAGCCGGGCTGCTCGATGTGCCTGGCGATGAACCCGGACCGTTTGGAGTCCGGTGAGCATTGTGCATCGACCTCCAACCGTAACTTCGAAGGCCGTCAGGGCGCCGGTGGCCGTACTCACCTCGTCAGCCCGGCCATGGCCGCGGCCGCCGCCGTAAACGGTCGTTTCGTCGACGTCCGTGAAATGATCCAGGGAGCGCAGTAATCATGAGAGCATTTACCCGGCACACTGGACTTGTCGCACCTTTGGATCGTGCCAATGTCGACACCGACCAGATCATTCCCAAGCAATTTTTGAAGTCGATCAAGCGCACGGGGTTCGGCCCGAACCTGTTCGATGAATGGCGTTACCTGGATGTGGGGCAACCTTATCAGGACAACTCCAAGCGTCCGCTGAACAAGGACTTCGTCCTCAACGCCGAACGTTACCAAGGCGCCAGCGTTTTGCTGGCCCGCGAAAACTTCGGTTGCGGCTCCAGCCGTGAACACGCGCCGTGGGCGCTGGAAGAGTACGGTTTCCGCAGCATCATCGCGCCGAGCTACGCCGACATCTTCTTCAACAACAGCTTCAAGAACGGCTTGCTGCCGATCATCCTTAGCGATGCCGAAGTCGATGAGCTGTTCCAGCAGGTCGAGGCCAATCCGGGCTACCAATTGCAGGTTGATCTGCAAGCCCAGACCGTGACCCGTCCTGACGGCAAGGTTTTGAGCTTCGAAATCGATGCCTTCCGTAAGCACTGCCTGCTTAACGGCCTGGACGATATTGGCCTGACCTTGCAGGACGGCGATGCAATTGCGGCGTTTGAGGCCAAACACCGTGCCAGCCAGCCCTGGTTGTTTCGCGACGCTTGATTGATCCGAGATTGATGTAGTCAGGGCCGGCCTCTTCGCGAGCAAGCCCGCTCCCACATTGGCTTTGTGGCGTATACAAAACCCCTGTGGGAGCGGGCTTGCTCGCGAAGACGGCAGTTCAGACGACACCAGCCTAAACCCCAAAAGGAAGTCCCCCATGACCAGCACCGCCCAGCACAGCCAGGTAGTCCAAAAGCAATTCGGTGAACAGGCTTCGGCCTACCTGAGCAGCGCCGTTCACGCTCAAGGCACTGAATTCGCACTGCTACAGGCTGAACTGGCGGGGCAGGGCGAGGCGCGGGTTCTGGATCTGGGTTGCGGCGCCGGTCACGTGAGCTTTCATGTGGCGTCCCTGGTGAAAGAAGTGGTGGCCTACGACCTGTCGCAGCAGATGCTCGACGTGGTGACCGCCGCTGCTGCCGAGCGTGGTTTGGCAAACGTGTCCACGGTCAACGGTGCCGCCGAGCGCCTGCCGTTCGCCGATGGCGAGTTCGATTTCGTCTTCAGCCGCTATTCGGCGCACCATTGGAGCGATCTCGGCGTGGCCCTGCGGGAGGTGCGCCGGGTACTGAAGCCGGGCGGTGTGGCGGCGTTCATCGACGTGTTGTCACCGGGCAGCCCGTTGTTCGACACTTACCTGCAAAGCGTCGAAGTGCTGCGCGACACCAGCCATGTGCGCGATTACTCCGCCGGCGAGTGGTTGCGCCAGGTCAGCGAGGCGGGTCTGCATACGCGCAGTACCACCCGTCAGCGTTTGCGCCTGGAGTACAACAGTTGGGTCGAGCGCATGCGCACACCTGAAGTGATGCGCGCGGCGATCCGCGAGTTGCAGCAGTCGATGGGCAACGAAGTACGCGAATATTTTGAGATTGAGGCCGATGGTTCGTTCAGTACAGATGTACTGGTGCTGATGGCCGAACGATAAGCGCAGAACGATAAGCATTTTTCCGGGCGTGCCGTCTGATGGCGCACCGACTGAAGACATGAGGAAAGCATGAGCAAGCAGATTCTGATTCTCCCAGGTGACGGTATTGGCCCGGAAATCATGGCCGAAGCGGTCAAGGTTCTGGAATTGGCCAGCGACAAGTTCGCCCTGGGCTTCGAGCTGAGCCACGACGTGATCGGCGGCGCGGCCATCGACAAGCACGGCGTGCCGCTGGCCGACGAGACCCTGGAACGTGCCCGTGCGGCCGACGCCGTACTGCTGGGCGCCGTTGGCGGCCCGAAGTGGGATGCCATCGAACGTGATATCCGCCCTGAGCGCGGCCTGTTGAAGATCCGTGCGCAACTGGGCCTGTTCGGCAACCTGCGTCCGGCGATCCTGTACCCGCAACTGGCCGAGGCTTCCAGCCTGAAACCGGAAATCGTTTCCGGGCTGGACATCCTGATCGTTCGCGAACTGACCGGCGGTATCTACTTCGGCGCACCACGCGGTACCCGTACCCTGGAAAACGGCGAGCGTCAGTCCTACGACACCCTGCCGTACAGCGAAAGTGAAATCCGCCGCATCGCCCGCGTCGGCTTCGATATGGCCATGGTGCGCGGCAAGAAGCTGTGCTCGGTGGACAAAGCCAACGTATTGGCTTCCAGCCAGTTGTGGCGCGAAGTGGTCGAGCAGGTGGCCAAGGATTATCCTGAAGTCGAACTGAGCCACATGTACGTCGACAACGCCGCCATGCAGCTGGTGCGCGCACCAAAACAGTTCGACGTGATCGTCACCGACAACATGTTCGGCGACATCCTGTCCGATCAGGCCTCGATGCTCACCGGTTCCATCGGCATGCTGCCGTCGGCGTCCCTGGACACCCACAACAAGGGCATGTACGAGCCGTGCCACGGCTCGGCGCCGGACATCGCGGGCAAAGGCATTGCCAACCCGTTGGCGACCATTTTGTCGGTGTCGATGATGCTGCGTTACAGCTTCAACCAGCAGGCCGCGGCCGATGCCATCGAGAAAGCCGTCAGCCTGGTGCTGGATCAGGGCTTGCGTACCGGTGACATCTGGTCGGCCGGTTGTACTAAAGTCGGTACGCAGGAAATGGGTGACGCAGTAGTCGCCGCGCTGCGGAATCTGTAATCTCTCGGGCCCGCTGCCAAATTCAAGACAAGGCAGCGGCCCACATTTCAAGAAGGTGTAGTTGCGATGAAACGTGTAGGTCTGATCGGTTGGCGCGGTATGGTCGGTTCCGTGCTCATGCAGCGGATGCTGGAAGAGCAGGATTTCGATCTTATCGAGCCGGTGTTTTTCACCACTTCCAATGTCGGTGGCCAAGGCCCGTCCGTGGGCAAGGACATTGCTCCGCTCAAGGACGCGTACAGCATTGAAGAGCTGAAAACCCTCGACGTGATTCTGACCTGTCAGGGCGGCGACTACACCAGCGAAGTGTTCCCCAAGCTGCGCGAAGCCGGCTGGCAGGGTTACTGGATTGACGCCGCTTCCAGCCTGCGCATGCAGGATGACGCGGTGATCGTTCTGGATCCGGTGAACCGCAAGGTCATCGACCAGCAACTGGATGCGGGCACCAAGAATTACATCGGCGGCAACTGCACCGTCAGCCTGATGCTGATGGGCCTCGGTGGCCTGTTCGAAGCCGGCCTGGTGGAGTGGATGAGCGCCATGACCTATCAGGCGGCGTCCGGTGCCGGCGCGCAGAACATGCGTGAACTGATCAAGCAGATGGGTGCGACCCACGCCGCTGTCGCCGATCAACTGGCCGATCCGGCCAGCGCGATCCTCGATATCGACCGTCGTGTTGCCGAAGCCATGCGCAGCGACGCGTACCCGACCGAAAACTTCGGCGTACCGCTGGCCGGCAGCCTGATCCCGTGGATCGACAAGGAACTGCCAAACGGCCAGAGCCGCGAAGAGTGGAAGGCCCAGGCCGAGACCAACAAGATCCTCGGTCGTTTCAAGAGCCCGATCCCGGTGGATGGCATCTGCGTGCGCATCGGCGCCATGCGCTGCCACAGCCAGGCGCTGACCATCAAGCTGAACAAAGACGTGCCGATTGCCGATATCGAAGGGTTGATCAGCCAGCACAACCCTTGGGTCAAGCTGGTACCGAACAACCGTGAGACCAGCATTCAGGAGCTGAGCCCGAACAAGGTCACCGGCACCCTGAACATTCCGGTTGGCCGTCTGCGCAAGCTGAACATGGGTTCGCAATTTGTCGGCGCGTTTACCGTCGGCGACCAACTGCTGTGGGGCGCGGCCGAACCGCTGCGTCGCATGCTGCGGATCCTGCTCGAGCGTTGATTGGCTGAAGCAATGAAAGAACCCGCGCCTTGAAAGAGGTGCGGGTTTTTTTATCCCTGACTGTCTGGCGTTTATGGGTTGCCCATGCCGGCCTCTTCGCGGGCAAGCCCGCTCCCACAGGGTTTAGCGCGATCCTTGTGGGAGCGGGCTTGCTCGCGAATGGGCCATCACAGGCACCACAAGGCCTGGCAGAATTGCCTGCATGCCAGTCACCCGGTAAAGTGCCGCTCCCCCCGTTTCGCCAGAGGTACAACCATGAGCCAGTCCTTTGATATTGCCGTGATCGGCGCCACCGGTACTGTCGGCGAAACGCTCGTGCAGATTCTTGAAGAGCGCGACTTTCCGGTCGGCAATCTGCATCTGTTGGCCAGCAGCGAGTCGGCCGGCAGTTCCGTGCCGTTTCGCGGCAAGAATGTGCGGGTACGGGAAGTTGATGAGTTCGACTTCAGCAAGGTGCAGTTGGCATTTTTTGCCGCTGGCGCCGCTGTTTCCTTGAGTTTTGCGTCCCGTGCGACCGATGCCGGTTGCTCGGTGATCGATCTCTCTGGCGCTTTGCCAGCCGAAAAGGCGCCGCAGGTCGTGCCTGAGGCCAACGCTCAGGTGTTGGCCGGTTTGAAAAAACCGTTTCAGGTCAGCAGCCCAAGTCCGTCGGCCACCACGCTGGCAGTGGTGCTTGCGCCGCTGATGGAGTTGCTCGATTTGCAACGCGTCAGCCTGACCGCCAGCCTGGCGGTATCGGCCCAGGGCCGCGAAGCCGTGAGTGAGCTGGCCCGGCAAACCGCCGAACTGCTGAATGTGCGGCCGCTGGAGCCGAAATTCTTTGATCGGCAGATGGCCTTCAACCTGTTGGCTCAGGTCGGCAAAGCGGATGAGCAAGGTCATACGCTGCTGGAAAAACGCCTGGTCCGTGAGCTGCGCCAGGTCATGGCGCGACCTTCACTGAAGATTTCCGTCACTTGCATTCAAGCGCCGGTGTTTTTTGGCGATAGCTTTAGCGTGACCCTGCAGTCCGCGAGTGAAATTGACCTGGCGAAAATCAATGCCGCCCTGGAAGACGCACCCGGTATCGAGCTGGTGGAAGCCGGCGATTACCCGACCCCGGTGGGCGATGCGGTAGGGCAGGATGTGGTCTACGTAGGTCGGGTGCGCCATGGTATCGACGACCTGTCGGAACTTAATTTGTGGCTAACGTCAGATAACGTACGCAAAGGCGCCGCGCTCAACGCCGTGCAGCTGGCCGAGTTGTTGATAAAAGACCTGCTGTAAAAGATACTTTGCAACAATTTGTCGAATGATTCCGGGCGAGCCGCTCTGCGGGGGCTTTGCGGGGCATCAACGAAATGACCGCGCGCGACGACCCTCGCCGTTGCGCGCAATGCCTTACGGCAGCGACTATCAATACCTTCTCGCTGGCCGAGGAATGTTCAAACTAAGGATGAGCTAATGGTTCAAGTTCGCAAACTGGTGTTAGCAATAGCGGCCGCCTCGGCGCTGTCCTCCGGTATGGCGCATGCCCTCGGGCTCGGGGAGCTGACCCTGAAATCGACGCTCAACCAGCCGCTGGTAGCGGAAATCGAGCTGCTCGATGTCAAGGATCTCACCGCCGCCGAAGTGGTGCCGAGCCTGGCTTCACCAGACGATTTCGCCAAGGCCGGTGTCGACCGCCAGGCGTTTCTCAATGACTTGACCTTCACCCCGGTGCTCAACGCCAGCGGTAAAAGCATCCTGCGCGTGACCTCCAGCAAGCCACTCTCCGAACCCATGGTGAAGTTCCTGGTTCAGGTCATGTGGCCGAACGGCCGTTTGCTGCGCGACTACAGTGTGCTGCTTGATCCATCGAAATTTTCCCCGCAAACCGCCGAGGCGGCTGCCCAGCCTGTACCGACTCAATCCGTCGCCGCGCCGGTTACCGGTGCGACTAAAGCGTCCCAATACACCACCACGCCGCGCGATACCCTGTGGGAAATCGCCGCGAAGGCGCGTAACGGCGGTTCGATCCAGCAAACCATGCTGGCCATCCAGGCGCTGAACCCGGACGCCTTCATCGACGGCAACATCAACCGCTTGAAAACCGGCCAGGTGCTGCGCCTGCCGGACCCGGCGCAGAGCACCAGCCTGCCGCAGCCCAAGGCCATTGCCGAAGTGGCCGCACAGAACACGGCCTGGCGCCAGGGTCGTCGTTATGTGGCGAAGCCCGGGGCAGGGCAGCAGCAACTCGACGCCACCAAGCGTCCGCGGGCTGAAGGGGGGGCGACGCAAGCCGCGACTGACAAGCTGAGCCTGGTTTCTGCCGAGTCCGGCAAGAACCGTGGCAAAGGGGCTGCCGGAGATGCCAGGGCCCTCAGCAACAAGCTGGCGGTGACCCAGGAAAGCCTCGATACCAGTCGTCGTGATAACGCTGAGCTGAAAAGCCGCATGGCCGATCTGCAAAGCCAGGTGGACAAGCTGCAGCGCCTGATCGAGCTGAAGAACAATCAACTGGCCAAGTTGCAGGCCGAGGGCGGTGCGGGTGCGGCTGCAACGGCTCCGGCGATGTCGGCCGAGCTGGCTCCCAACCCGGCGGCGGCACCTGCTCCGGCAGACACTGCAGCGGTTGCTCCTGTGCCAGCCCCCGAGGCAACTCCCGCGCCGGCCGAGAAACCCGTTGAGGCGACTCCGGCGGCAGCCGACGATCAGAAATTCAATGAGTTGCTGACCAACCCGGTGCTGCTGGGCCTGGTGGGTGGCGGTGCGGTGGTGTTGTTGCTTCTGCTGCTGTTGCTGGCACGCCGACGCAAGGCCCAGCAAGAAGCCGAGAAGCATATGCGCATGGCGCGTGCCCTGGCCGAAGAGCAGCAATTCTCAGCCGATCTCGACCTGCCGGAAAGCAGCTTTGAAGGTCTGGAAATTCCGTCGCCGAGCGTGAAGCTGGCGACTGCACCGACGCCTGCTCCTGCGCCAGCGCCGGTCATTGCGCCAGTCGTGATGACCACGCCGATCGCCGCGCCTTTGGTGGCTCCGGCTGGCGAGCGTTCCGACGACGTGCTGGGCCAGGCTCAGTCGCACATCAATGCCGGTCGTCTGAACCAGGCTGCCGCGTTGCTGGAGGACGGCGTCAAGCAGGAGCCTCAGCGCAGCGACTTGCGCTTGAAGTTGATGGAAGTCTACGGCCAGCAAGGCGACCGCGATGCGTTCGTCGGCCAGGAGCGTCAGTTGGTGGCCAATGGCGACAACTTCGCCAAGGTTGAAAAGCTCAAAAGCCGCTTCCCTGCGATGGCGCTGGTTGCTGCCGGTGGCATCGCCGCAGCCGCCGTTGCTGCCGAACTGGACGCGCAATACGTTAAGGATCTGTTGCTCGATGAGCCGCAAGCACCCGCGCCAGAGCCTGCGCCGCTCGAGGATGACCTCGACAGCGCCTTCGACCTGAGCCTGGATGATCTGGACGCGATTACGCCTGTGGCGCCTGCACCGGCGGCGGAGCCCGAAGTGGCGGCGCTGGCAGATCTGGACGAATTCCCGTTGGACGACGATTTGAGTTTTGAATCGGTGTTGCAGCAGCAGACTGAAATCAAGGAAAGCCTTGACGACCTGTCGGACTTCGACCTGGACCTGGATCTCGGCGCGCAACCGTCGCCGGCGATGCTTGCAGAAGACGATTTCCTGCTGGACCTGGACGAAGGCGTGAAAGATTTCCCGGTTGCCGAAACCCCGACTGTTCCTGAGGTTGCACTGGGCGATCTGGAATTGCCGGCCGATTTCGATCTGTCGCTGGCCGACGAAATGGACGTGCCGGATGCGTTCGCAGCGGAGCTGGATGATGTCAATGCCGAGCTGGAGAGCTTGTCCAGCAGCATCGGCGAACCGACGTTTACCGAAGCTGATGCTGCGCTGGGTGGCGATGATGACTTCGATTTCCTCTCGGGTACTGACGAAGCCGCGACCAAGCTCGATCTGGCTCAGGCCTATATCGACATGGGAGACAGCGACGGTGCGCGCGACATCCTCAATGAGGTGGTAAGCGAAGGCAGTGCCGAGCAGAAGAGCGAAGCCAGGGAGATGCTTTCGCGTCTGGCTTGAGTGATCGGTAGGTTGTAAACAAAGCGGCAGCCCATTGAGGCTGCCGTTTTTGTTTGGCCGATGAATTGATGTCGTTTGCTGAGGCCTCTTCGCGAGCAAGCCCGCTCCCACAGGTACAGTGTGATCCTGTGGGAGTGGGCTTGCCCGCGAAGAGGCCATTACATTCACTACAGCATCATCGGTTGTACTGGCATCCCCTCCAGTCGGCCTTATAATGCCCGCCTTTGCGTACATCAGCAGGCTGTCCCTCCTTGGCAAATATAGATAACCCGGCCGCCGAAATGGCAGCCGACGGCTTTTTCCGGATCGCGCTGGGCGTTGAATACAAAGGCTCGCGCTATCGCGGCTGGCAGCGCCAGGCGTCCGGGGTGCTCACTGTGCAGGAAACCCTCGAAAACGCCTTGTCCAAAGTCGCCGACTCACCCGTTTCGCTGATGTGCGCGGGGCGTACCGACGCCGGTGTGCATGCCTGCGGACAAGTGGTGCATTTCGACACCCAGGTCGAGCGTTCGATGAAGGCCTGGACCATGGGCGCCAACATCAACTTGCCCCATGACGTCAGTGTCAGTTGGGCCAAGGTCATGCCGGCGCATTTCCATGCGCGGTTCAAGGCCATCGCCCGGCGTTATCGCTACGTGATCTACAACGATCAGATCCGCCCGGCGCATCTGAACGAAGAAGTGACCTGGAATCACCGTCCGCTGGATGTCGAGCGCATGGCGGAGGCTGCTCAATACCTGCTGGGTACCCATGATTTCAGTGCTTTTCGCGCCGGTCAGTGCCAAGCCAAGTCGCCGATCAAGGAGCTGCATCACCTGCGTGTCACTCGTCATGGCAAGATGATCGTGCTGGATATTCGCGCCAGCGCCTTCCTGCATCACATGGTGCGCAACATTGCCGGTGTGCTGATGACCATTGGCGCCGGTGAGCGTCCGGTGGAGTGGATGAAAGAGGTGCTGGAGAGCCGGATTCGACGTTCCGGTGGCGTGACGGCGCATCCATTCGGCCTGTATCTGGTGCAGGTCGAGTACCGTGACGAATTCGAATTGCCCGAGCGCTACATCGGTCCGCACTTCCTGACCGGCTTCTCGGAACTTGGCGGCTGACGCCCTCGAACGCTTTTGTTACCATCCGGGACTTTCCCGGATTTGTCTTGGAGTTGTATCGACATGTCAGCCGTTCGCAGCAAGATCTGTGGGATTACCCGCATGGAAGATGCGTTGGCAGCCGTCGAGGCCGGGGCTGATGCCATCGGATTCGTGTTCTACGCCAAAAGCCCCCGTGCGGTGACGTTCCAGCAGGCGCGCTCGATCATCCAGGCGCTGCCGCCGTTCGTGACCACCGTGGGTTTGTTCGTCAATGCGAGCCGTTGCGAGTTGGGTGAGATTCTCGATGCGGTGCCCCTGGACTTGCTGCAATTTCACGGCGATGAAAGCGCGGCGGATTGCGAGGGGTGGCACCGTCCGTACATCAAAGCGCTGCGGGTCAAGGCGGGTGATGACATCGCCGCGGCCTGTGATGCGTATGCCAGTGCCAGCGGAGTCCTGCTCGATACCTATGTCGAAGGCGTTCCCGGAGGAACCGGTGAGGCGTTTGACTGGTCACTGATACCGCAAGGCTTGAGCAAGCCGATCATTCTGGCGGGCGGTCTGACGCCGGATAACGTCGCCGAAGCGATTGCCCGCGTCCGGCCTTATGCCGTGGATGTCAGCGGCGGGGTAGAGGCGAGCAAGGGCATCAAGGATCACGCAAAGATTCAGGCATTTATCAAAGCGGTACGCGGTAGCACCTGTTGATGTGACGGCTGGCAGACTGCCGCCGTCCACTGCACTGTACAAAGCGGATGCACTGCATGCAGCAGGCAAATCCGAGGGTTTCTGGTTGCACGCAGGTCATGTTTCGCGCTGACCGCGACAGTCCATCGACCCTCTCCGCACACATGAATTTAGCGCTAGGGCATACACGGGGTCGCGAACCAGAGCGTTCGGGCCGCCGGTACTGGAGAAAGAAAGCATGAGCAACTGGTTAGTAGACAAACTGATCCCTTCGATCATGCGTTCCGAGGTCAAGAAGAGCTCGGTGCCTGAAGGTCTTTGGCACAAATGCCCGTCTTGCGAGGCTGTGCTGTATCGTCCGGAGTTGGAAAAGACCCTGGACGTTTGCCCCAAGTGCAACCATCACATGCGTATCGGCGCCCGCGCCCGTATCGACATCTTCCTCGACGTTGAAGGCCGTACCGAACTGGGTGCAGACCTGGAGCCGGTTGACCGTCTGAAATTCCGCGACGGCAAGAAGTACAAGGACCGCCTGACCGCTGCACAAAAGCAGACCGGCGAAAAAGACGCACTGATTTCCATGAGCGGTACTTTGCTGGGCATGCCGGTCGTGGTTTCGGCGTTCGAATTTTCCTTCATGGGGGGGTCGATGGGCGCCATCGTCGGTGAGCGTTTCGTTCGTGCCGCCAACTACGCCCTGGAAAAACGTTGCCCGATGGTCTGCTTCGCGGCTTCCGGCGGTGCGCGGATGCAGGAAGCGCTGATTTCCCTGATGCAGATGGCCAAGACCTCCGCGGTACTGGCACGCCTGCGTGAAGAGGGTATCCCGTTCATCTCGGTGTTGACCGATCCGGTCTACGGTGGCGTTTCCGCCAGTCTGGCGATGCTGGGCGACGTGATTGTCGGCGAGCCGAAGGCGTTGATCGGTTTTGCCGGTCCGCGTGTGATCGAGCAAACGGTGCGTGAAAAACTGCCGGAAGGCTTCCAGCGCAGCGAGTTCCTGCTGGAGCACGGTGCCATCGACATGATCATCGACCGTCAGGAGCTGCGTCCGCGCCTGGGCAATTTGCTGGCGCAAATGATGGGCCTGCCGACGCCGAAGTTCGTTGCTGCCCCCATCGAGCCGATCGTGGTTCCGCCGGTGCCAGCCAGCCTATGATCGAACGTACCCTTGGCGAATGGCTCGCCTACCTTGAGCAGTTGCACCCTTCAGCCATCGATATGGGATTGGAGCGGTCGCAGCAGGTAGCGTCCCGCATGGGACTGGGCAAGCCGGCGCCTCGGGTGATTACGGTCACCGGGACCAACGGCAAGGGTTCCACCTGTGCGTTTGTGGCTTCCTTGCTGCGGGCTCAGGGCTTGAAAGTGGGGGTTTACAACTCCCCGCACCTGCTGCGTTACAACGAGCGGGTACAGGTCAATGGCGTCGAAGCCACGGATGCCGAGCTGTGCGAGGCCTTTGCTGCGGTAGAGGCCGGGCGTGGCGACACTTCGCTCACCTACTTCGAAATGGGCACCCTGGCGGCATTCTGGTTGTTCCAGCGCTCCGGGCTCGATGCGGTGGTGCTGGAAGTCGGCCTGGGCGGTCGTCTGGATACGGTCAACGTGGTGGACGCCGACGTGGCGCTGGTCACCAGTATTGGCGTCGATCATGCGGATTACCTGGGTGATACCCGAGAGTCCGTGGCCTTCGAAAAGGCCGGTATTTTTCGTCAAGGCGCACCTGCGCTCTGCGGCGATCTGAATCCTCCACAACCTCTGCTGGACAAGGCGCGCGAGCTCAATTGCCCGTTTTACCTGCGTGGCCGCGATTTTGATCTCGGTATGACCGATCACAACTGGCAATGGCGCGGCGTCGATGCGCAGGGGCGTGCGGTTGAGCTGCACGACCTGCCGTTGCTCGATCTGCCGATGGAAAACGCGGCGTTGGCGTTGCAGGCTTACTTGTTGCTCGGCTTGCCTTGGGTGGCTGCGCAGATTAGCGAAGCGCTGCGGGCAACGAAGGTGGTCGGTCGTCTGGATCGCCGCGAGTTCGAGTGGCAAGGCAAGCGCTTGAATCTATTGCTGGATGTGGGGCATAACCCCCATGCGGCGGAGTATTTGGCCCGTCGTCTGGCCAGTCGCCCGCCGGTCGGCAGGCGTCTGGCGGTGTTCGGGCTGCTGGCGGACAAAGACCTGGGTGGTGTTGTCGGCGAATTGAGTGCTAGTGTCCAGCACTGGGCTGTCGCACCTCTGGATTCGCCTCGGGCGCGTTCGGTGGCGGATTTGCACGACGCGTTGCAGGGTCTTGGTGCTTCGGTCACGTCATACGAAAGTGTGGCGGCCGCCCTGGAAGGGCAGTGCGCGCAGGCCACCAGCGACGACGAAATCCTGTTGTTCGGATCATTTTATTGTGTCGCCGAGGCCCTTGAGTGGCTGGCCCGGCGCTCCACGGAGGACGCGGCAAATGGCATTGCTGGATAAGGCATACAAACAGCGCATGGTTGGCGCCCTGGTGTTGGTCGCGCTGGCGGTTATTTTTCTGCCGATGCTGTTTTCCCGCCAGGACGAACAGCGCCAGGTGACGGTCGAAGCGCCAGCGGCTCCTCAAGCGCCTGCGCTGCCTCAGGTACAGGTCGAGCCAGTGGTGGTGCCTGAGCCGCAAGCCTTGCCTCAGGAACCCGTGCCGAGCGATGACGAAATCGCCCAGCAGGAAGCGGCGGTGCCAACTGCGCCGGTGGCTCCAGCGCCTGCTGCCAAACCGGCTGCACCAGCGCCGGCCCCGGCCCCGGCTCTGGCGGCTAAACCCGCGACCGCGCCTGCCCAGCCCATCACGGCCGCACCGGGCAAGCCGGACACCACGCAAAGCCGCGTCGATGCCAATGGTTTGTCGGTCAGCTGGTCGGTGCAACTGGCCAGCCTGTCGAGTCGTGAAAGCGCAGAAAAACTTCAGAAAACCTTGCGCAGCCAGGGTTACAACGCCTATATCCGTAGCGCCGATGGCAAAAATCGTGTGTTTGTCGGGCCGCTGATCGAGCGCGCTGAGGCTGACCGGCTGCGTGACTTGCTGAACCGCCAGCAGAACCTCAAGGGGTTTGTCGTGCGTTTTCAGCCAGAACGTGGCTAAAACTATCGCCCCGATTTGAAATGCACTGACAATCGCAGCTTACCGATAAGCATGGGCTCTGCTAAAATGCGCCGCCTTATCCGTCTGTAGGCTGCACTGTGCCATTTACCTGGGTTGACTGGGCGATCGTAGCAATCGTCGCCATCTCCGCATTGATCAGTCTGAGCCGCGGCTTCGTCAAAGAGGCGCTGTCGCTGCTGACCTGGATCATCGCAGGAGTCGTAGCCTGGATGTTCGGTGGCTCACTGTCCGAGTACCTCGGCGGGTACATTCAAACGCCGTCGGCCCGTATAATCACGGGCTGTGCCATCATGTTTGTCGCCACTTTAATCGTAGGCGCAATGATCAATTATCTTATCGGCGAACTGGTTCGCGTCACCGGGCTCTCCGGGACCGACCGATTCCTCGGCATGGCCTTCGGCGCCGCGCGTGGCGGGTTGCTGGTGGTCATTGCCGTCGGGCTGTTGAGCCTGGGGCCGGTACAGCAGGACGGGTGGTGGAAAGAGTCACAGCTCGTGCCAAAATTTCTATTGGTCGCAGACTGGTCCAAAAACCTGATTCTTGGGTGGAGCAGTCAGTGGCTTGCCAGCGGAATCAGCGTACCCGCTGATATTCCGTTCAAGGAGCAACTCTTGCCGATGGCCAAAACGCCTCAGTAAGTAGTGCTCAGTTCAGATCCATTAAGTAGGGGTTGCGTCGCATGTGTGGCATCGTCGGTATCGTCGGTAAGTCGAACGTCAATCAGGCGCTGTATGACGCGCTAACCGTGCTCCAGCACCGCGGCCAGGACGCTGCCGGTATCGTGACCAGCCATGATGGCCGGTTATTCCTGCGCAAGGACAACGGCCTGGTGCGTGACGTGTTCCAGCAGCGTCACATGCAGCGTCTGGTCGGTCACATGGGCATTGGCCATGTGCGTTATCCAACCGCGGGCAGCTCGACATCGGCCGAAGCTCAACCGTTTTACGTCAACTCGCCTTACGGCATCACCCTGGCGCACAACGGTAACCTGACCAACGTTGAACAACTGGCCAAGGAGATTTACGAATCTGACCTGCGCCATGTCAACACCAGTTCCGACTCGGAAGTGCTGCTCAACGTGTTCGCGCACGAGCTGGCCCAGCGCGGCAAGTTGCAGCCGACCGAAGAGGACGTTTTTGCCGCCGTCACTGACGTGCACAACCGTTGCGTCGGTGGTTATGCCGTCGTGGCGATGATCACCGGCTACGGCATCGTCGGTTTCCGCGACCCGCACGGCATCCGCCCGATCGTTTTCGGCCAGCGTCACACCGACGAAGGCGTTGAGTACATGATCGCCTCGGAAAGCGTTTCCCTGGACGTGCTCGGCTTCACCCTGATTCGCGACCTGGCACCAGGCGAAGCGGTCTACATCACTGAAGAGGGCAAGCTGTACACCCGTCAGTGCGCGACCAACCCGTCCCTGACCCCGTGCATCTTCGAACACGTCTACCTGGCGCGTCCGGATTCGATCATCGATGGCGTGTCGGTCTACAAGGCCCGTCTGCGCATGGGTGAGAAGCTGGCCGAGAAGATTCTGCGCGAGCGTCCGGATCACGACATCGACGTGGTCATCCCGATTCCGGACACCAGCCGCACCGCGGCGCTGGAACTGGCGAACCACCTGGGCGTGAAGTTCCGCGAAGGCTTCGTGAAGAACCGCTACATCGGCCGGACCTTCATCATGCCGGGCCAGGCTGCGCGGAAAAAATCCGTACGCCAGAAGCTCAACGCCATCGAGCTGGAATTCCGCGGCAAGAACGTGATGCTGGTGGATGACTCCATCGTTCGCGGTACCACTTGCAAGCAGATCATCCAGATGGCCCGTGAGGCCGGCGCCAAGAACGTTTACTTCTGTTCCGCGGCGCCAGCGGTTCGCTACCCGAACGTCTACGGCATCGACATGCCGAGCGCTCACGAACTGATCGCCCACAACCGTTCGACCCAGGACGTGGCTGACCTGATCGGCGCCGACTGGCTGATCTATCAGGACCTGCCTGACTTGATCGAAGCGGTCGGTGGCGGCAAGATCAAGATCGACAAGTTCGATTGCGCGGTGTTCGATGGCCAGTACGTCACCGGCGACGTCGACGAGGCTTACCTGAACAAGATCGAGCAGGCACGCAACGATGCCTCCAAGGTCAAGACGCAGGCAGTCAGTGCGATCATCGATCTGTACAACAACTGAGTTTCTACCGGCCCTGAGGGGCCGGTTTTGTATCTGGCAAAAAGACTTTTATCTATCAAGAGCAGGGCAAGGAGTGACAGCATGAGTCAGGAATGGGATGCCGGTCGGCTGGACAGCGACCTCGAAGGTGTAGCGTTCGATACCCTGGCCGTACGCGCCGGTCAGCACCGTACGCCGGAAGGCGAACACGGTGATCCGATGTTCTTCACCTCCAGCTATGTATTCCGTACTGCCGCCGACGCTGCTGCGCGCTTCGCCGGCGAAGTACCGGGCAACGTTTACTCGCGCTACACCAACCCGACCGTGCGTGCGTTCGAAGAGCGCATCGCCGCTCTGGAAAGTGCCGAGCAAGCCGTGGCCACGGCCACCGGCATGGCGGCCATCATGGCCGTGGTGATGAGCCTGTGCAGCGCCGGTGATCATGTGCTGGTGTCGCGCAGCGTATTCGGCTCGACCATCAGCCTGTTCGAAAAGTACTTCAAGCGCTTCGGCATCGAAGTCGACTACGTTGCCCTGGCGGATTTGTCCGGCTGGGACGCGGCGATCAAGCCCAACACCAAACTGCTGTTCGTCGAGTCGCCGTCCAACCCGCTGGCCGAGTTGGTCGACATCGCCGAACTGGCGAAAATCGCCCACGCCAAAGGCGCGATGCTGGTGGTCGACAACTGCTTCTGCACCCCGGCCTTGCAGCAACCGCTGAAAATGGGCGCGGACATCGTCGTGCACTCGGCCACCAAGTTCATCGATGGCCAGGGTCGTTGCATGGGCGGCGTGGTCGCCGGTCGCAGCGAGCAGATGAAAGAAGTGGTTGGCTTCCTGCGTACCGCCGGGCCGACCTTGAGCCCGTTCAACGCCTGGATCTTCCTCAAGGGTCTGGAAACCCTGAACCTGCGCATGAAGGCCCATTGTGCCAACGCCCAACAACTGGCCGAGTGGCTGGAGCAGCAGGAAGGTATCGAGAAAGTCCATTACGCCGGCCTCAAGAGCCATCCGCAGCACGACCTGGCGCTGCGCCAGCAGAAAGGTTTCGGTGCTGTGGTCAGTTTTGAGGTGAGGGGTGGCAAAGAGGGCGCCTGGCGCTTTATCGATGCCACGCGCCTGATTTCGATTACTGCGAACCTGGGCGACAGCAAAACCACCATCACGCATCCGAGCACCACGTCCCATGGTCGTCTGGCGCCGCAAGAGCGTGAAGCGGCGGGCATTCGTGACAGCCTGATCCGCATTGCGGTCGGCCTGGAAGACGTTGCCGACCTGCAAGCCGATCTGGCGCGCGGCCTGGCTGCGTTGTGATCGAGTTGTCTGCGCCAAACACGGGCTCCAATGGCCGCGTAGCGCTGGTGACCGGTGCTGCGCGGGGCATAGGCCTGGGGATTTCGGCCTGGCTGATCAGCGAAGGCTGGCAAGTCGTGCTGACGGATCTGGACCGGGAGCGCGGTTCGAAAGTGGCGAAAGTGCTGGGCGACAACGCCTGGTTCATCGCCATGGATGTCGCCAACGAGGGGCAAGTTGCGCTGGGCGTGGCCGAGGTGCTCGGCCAGTTCGGGCGCCTGGATGCGCTGGTATGCAATGCGGCGGTTGCCGATCCGCATAACATCACCCTGGAAAGCCTCGATCTGGCTCACTGGAATCGGGTGTTGGCGGTGAACCTCAGTGGGCCGATGTTGCTGGCCAAGCACTGTGCGCCGTACCTGCGTGCTCACAGCGGCGCCATCGTCAATCTGGCCTCGACCCGCGCCGCGCAATCGGAGCCCGACACAGAGGCCTATGCGGCGAGCAAGGGTGGCTTGTTGGCCCTGACTCATGCGTTAGCCATTAGCCTGGGGCCGGAAATCAGGGTCAATGCCGTCAGCCCTGGCTGGATCGATGCGCGCGACCCATCGGCGCGGCGTGCCGAACCATTGACCGAGGCCGATCATGCCCAGCATCCGGCGGGCAGGGTGGGGACGGTTGAGGATGTCGCGGCGATGGTGGCCTGGCTGCTGTCGAGGAATGCCGGTTTTGTCACCGGGCAGGAATTCGTGGTTGATGGCGGCATGACCAAGAAGATGATTTACAGCGAGTAAGCTCCGGGATTGATGTTGAATGTTCCGCCGCTTTCGCGAGCAAGCCCGCTCCCACATTTGGAATGCATTCCCCTGTGGGAGCGGGCTTGCTCGCGAAAGCGATCCTGCTGCTATACACAATTTTGTCTTTTTTAGAAAAACTTCAAGCAGGGTATTGACTTAGGTTCTCTACCTGCGTAAATTTCGCGGCCTCGGAGATGCAAACGGGTGATTAGCTCAGCTGGGAGAGCGTCTGCCTTACAAGCAGAATGTCGGCGGTTCGATCCCGTCATCACCCACCACTCCCGAGATACTTGCGAAAGCAAGAGGTAGGCTGAAATGCCTCCACCGACGCGCAGCGGTAGTTCAGTCGGTTAGAATACCGGCCTGTCACGCCGGGGGTCGCGGGTTCGAGTCCCGTCCGCTGCGCCATATTTTCCGAGTCAGATTCATCTGGTTCGAGATTGAAAAGCTACTGAGTTTTCAATCAGACGAGTTACTTGAGCATCTGCTCAAAGCGATACGCAGCGGTAGTTCAGTCGGTTAGAATACCGGCCTGTCACGCCGGGGGTCGCGGGTTCGAGTCCCGTCCGCTGCGCCATATCTGCTCCGAGGCCAACTGAACGCCTTGGAGCTACGAAGAAAACCGCTGGTTTACTTCGAGTCGATAGCAAAAACCCTGGTCGAAAGACCGGGGTTTTTTGTTTCCGGAATTCAGGTTTTCTCCTCTCGCCTTGTTCCTGGTGGACCTTTCTGCATGCCTCGTTGCCGCAATGGCCTATCGGACGCTGACGACGTCGTCGTCCAGCGGCACCCCTCCAGCCTCACGCTACCGAAATTCACGGCTACTCTTAACGTGCTGCGTCGAATAGTCGCGTTTTTTTGATTTGCTGGTCAGTTTTTAGTTTTCCGTCAGGCCGTAAGCCTATAAACTTAACCTTTCGGTCAGCTTTGCACTGTCAACAACAGCCCTTTGCATCGTCGAAAGGGGCCTCTGCAAGACTCGAGATTTCCAGAACATAACCAGAAGGGCGGGCCCCATAACCGCCCAGAGGATGATCCATGTCCAACCGTGATATATCCCGGCGCTCGTTCCTTCAGGGCGGGCTGGTAGCGGGCGTGAGCGTGACGCTTACGCCATTGAGCAGCCAGGCGCTGGCAGCCTTGATGGAAAACAGCGTGACCGTGCCGTCCGAGCAGTGGCTCGGCAACAATGGCAAGGCGCGCGCCCGTAACGATGCCTTGTCCAAAGTCTGCGGCAGTAAAGTCTTTGCCCGTGACATCCGCGCCAAGGACATGCCGGGCTGGCCGCAGCAGCAAGGCCACGCCATGCTGCTCAAAACCATCAAGGCCGACCACATCTTCGCAGGCATCGACCTGTCGTGGCTGGGCGCCGGGTTGCAGCCGGACCGCATCGTCACCGCCGAAGACCTGGTCAAGGACGGTATCGTGTTCCCTGAGGAGCACGCGCCGGATCCATTGTTGCCGGCCGGCAAGGTGCCGATGTTCATCGGGCACCCGGTGGCGATCCTGATCTGGAACGACTTCGAGCGTTTCCGTCAGGCCAAGAACCAGCTCAAATTCAATGACAAGGCGATTCGTTACGGTGCCCAGGTGCCGTTCTACGAAGGCGATCCTTACGGCAGCTTCCGCTATGTGCGCGTCGGCGGTGCGACCTCGGCCGACGAAGACGAGTTCGCCAGCCTCAAGGATTCGATCCTGTTCCCGATGCTGAAAAACCGTCGTCCGGTGTGGAACTCCCAGCCGAACCTGCACGGCAACCTGACCGAGCGCGGGTTGTTCTACGCCGACCGCATGAAGCAGCAGATCGATACGCCGCCGGATAACTGGCTGGTGTTCGACGAGCGCTACAAGACGCCATCGATCGAGCCGGCCGCCCTTGAGCCGGACAACGGCAACGGCTGGTACGACCCGATCACCAAGACCCTGCATTTCGTCGTCGCTACCCAATGTCCACTGGAAGCGGCGACCGAGACTGCGAAGATGATCGCGCCGTCGCGTTTCGGCCTGGCCAACCTGAACATGCACCCGGGTTACACCGTCGGTTACGGCTCCAAAGACCACAACATTTTCGTCTACTACGCAGCGCTGGCCGCGTTGTACGGCGCCGGTGTGCCGGTGCGCCTGGCCAACGACCGCTACGAGCAGTTCCAGAGCGGCATCAAGCGTCACCCGTTCGACATTCGCTACCAGTTGGCGGTGGACAAGAACGACCACAGCTTCAAGATCTTCCGCGCTGAAATGAGCGTCGACGGTGGCGGGCGAATCAACTACAGCCCGTCGGTGGCGGCGGTGGGCGCCACTGCCGCGCAATCGATCTATTACATGCCGCAGAACGACCTGCAGGTCACGGCTTACCATTCCCGCGCGGTAGAAGCTGGGTCGATGCGTGGCTACGGCACCCTGCAGAGCATGGCGTCGACCGAAATGATGGTCGACGAAATCGCCGGTCGCCTGGGTGTCGATGCCATTGAGCTGCGCCGCAAGAACGCGCTGCGCTCGGGCATGAAAAACACCCAGGGCGCGATCCCGGCCGGTGCCTTGCGCCTGCACGAGATTCTCGACAAGGCGGCTGTCCACGAAGTCTGGAAAAACCGCGACGCGATCAAGAAGCAGCGCGAAGCCACCGATCCGGACAACTGGTACGGCGTTGGTTTCGCCATTTGCCAGAAAGACTTCGGCACCGGTTCCGAAGCGCCGATGGCCAGCATTGAATTCACCGCCGAAGGTCGCATCAGCCTGCGCCACATCGGTATTGAAATCGGCACCGGCATGTCGACCTCGCAGGCCATGGTCGTGGCCGATTTCCTCGGTATTCCGGCGCACGAAGTGAAGACCGGCGAAACCGAATGGAAAGAGTTGCAGCTGATCAGCAGCGGCAACCCGTACATCATGAGCCAGGCCGAACAGGATAATGTCCTGCGCAACCCGCGTTGGGTCGGCAAGGTGGCTTCGGCATCGTCGGCCACCAACTCAGCGTACTACTTCAGCCACGCCACCCGTGAAGCGGCGCGCGTGCTGTTCAACCACGGCCTGTGGCCGGCGGCGCTGGAGATCTGGCGCCAAGGCCCTTACGGAGGCCAGGCCAACCCTTATGTGGTGCGCCGCGAAGACGCCCATTGGGTTGACGGCAAACTCACGGCCAACGGCATGGAGCCGCTCCCCTTCGCAATGCTCGCCAAGCGCGTTCACGAGCGTGGTCTGGTGAGCGGTGCCACGGTGCACGGTTTCAACCGCTGGAGCTGGGCCGAGGCCGAGTTCAGCATCGACGGCGTGCGTGAGCGTTTGCCGCTCGATGGTCTGGCGGTCAAGTACGGCGACGGTGCACCGAAAGCGAAGAAGGCGCAGATGAACAGCGCCGGTTTCCATCTGCTGGACCGGCAGAACATCGCCTACCCGGCAACCCAGCTGAACAACGCGGCGGTGACGTACTACAGCCCGGTGGCGACGCTGGTGGAAGTGAAGGTCAACAAGGGTTCGAACGAAGTGTCGGTACTCAACCATCACTCGTGGGTCGAGTGCGGTCGCGTGCTGGTGCCGGAACTGGTCAAGGGCCAGCTCGAAGGCGGCATCGCCATGGGCATCGGCCATGCGCTGATGGAAGAAATGCCGTTGTACGAAGGCGGGCCGGGGGAGGGTGACTGGAACTTCAACCGTTACCGCCTGCCAATGGCGCGGCATGTTGCGGTGTGGAAGCAGACAGCGGACATCTTGCCACCACTGTCGCCAAGCGACCCGTCCAAGGGCATCGCCGAAGTGGTGATGATTCCGGTGGTCGGCGCCATCGGCAACGCCGTGGCCCATGCCATCGGTAAACGTGTCCGCGACCTGCCTATCACTTCTGCACGCATCAAGGAGGCCCTCAATGGCTAACCGTCCGCTTCAACTGACCCTCAACGGTCAATCCGTCGGCCCGGTGGACATCCCTGATGACCTGCCGATGATCGACTACCTGCACGAATACAAGAACCTCACCGGTTCGCGCCTTGGCTGCGGCCAGGGCATCTGCCACGCCTGCGTGGTGATCGTCGACAACCCCGACGGCACCAGCGAAGAAGTGCGCACCTGCATCACCGGCGCGCACTATTTCGAAGGCAAGAAAGTACGGACCATCGAAGGCCATGCCACCCGCGACGAGCAGGGCAAGGTCACCGAGCTGAACCCGATCCAGCAGCGCTTCGTCGATGAATTCGCCTTCCAGTGCAGCTACTGCGCGCCGGGTTTCGTGAATGCCGCGACCGTACTGGTGGAAAAGCTGCAGCGTCAGCCCATTGTTAAAAGCCAGCTGGAAAAAGTCATCGAGGACAGCCTCGGTCATCACATCTGCCGTTGCACCGGCTACGTGCGTTACTACAGTGCCACGCGCAATGTGCTGACGGATCTCGGCCTGGTCAAGGAGGGTTAAGCATGAAGCTTCTACTTAGCCGTCTGGCATTGGCGGTTGGTCTGGCTGCGCCTGTGTTGCTGGCCCACGCCGATGAGGCGCAGGTCAAGCAAGGCCAATACCTTGCCCGCGCCGCCGATTGCATGGCGTGTCACACCGCACCGGGTGGCGCGCCGTATGCGGGCGGTCTGCCGATCGTTTCGCCGTTCGGTACCATCTACGGCACCAACATCACCCCGAGTAAAGAGCACGGCATTGGCCTGTACAGCGATGACGAGTTCTTTGCCGCGCTGACCGAAGGTAAGCGCCGCGATGGCGCGAACCTGTATCCGGCGATGCCCTACACCTCGTATCACCTGATGCCGCGCGCCGATTCCGACGCGATTCATGCCTACCTGAAAACCGTCGAGCCGATCGAGCGCGCCGCGCCAGTCACCAACCTGAGCTTCCCGTTCAACGTGCGCCTGGGCCTGATGGGCTGGAACATGATGTACGGCAAGGACGTGAAGCTGGAACCGGCCGAAGGCAAAAGCGACGCCTGGAAGCGCGGCCAATACATGGTCGATGTGCTGGGTCACTGTGGCGAGTGTCATACGCCGCGGGGCTTGCCCGGTGCGATGCAGCAGGACAAGCGCATGACCGGCGGCCTGCTCAACGGTTATCTGGCGCCAAGCCTGCTGGCTAACGACCTGGCGGCACGTGGCTGGAACCATCAGGACCTGAGCTCGTTCCTCAAGCACGGCATGAGCGCCCAGGGCACGATGTTCAACGAGATGTTCCCGGTGTTCCATAACAGCACCCAGGGCCTTAGCGATCCGGATCTGGCGGCGATGGCTACCTTCTTGCTCGGCGATCAGCCGCCGGCGGCGAAGGTGCTCATCGAAGTGTCTTTGGACAAACTCAGCTCAAGTGCGCAGCGTGGCCGTCAGGAATATTTGAACGTCTGCGCCGGTTGCCATGCGCCGGGTGGCGAGGGCAAGCCGCACATCGCCGTGGCCATGCGTGGCAACACCACGTTGCGCCTGGAAGATCCGCGCAACCTGGTGCGGGTGATCGACGACGGTATCGGTGAGCAGAAGTTCTCCGGGTTCGAGCACATGCAGCCGATGCCGGGGTTCGCTCAGAAGTTGAGCGACGGGCAACTCACGGATCTATTGAACTACCTGCGTCAGGGCTGGGGCGGTCAGCCCAATGATCTGGCGGTGAATGACGTGCAGAAGTTGCGGGCCGATGCGCCGCCGCTCGAGCACAAGGCGCACTGATATGCAGCATCTCGATCTGCAGGTGATACGTCGGGCGCTGGAATGGTCGACGGCCGGTCAGCGCATCTGGCTGTGTACGGTGCTGGCCACTTACGGTTCGGCACCGCGCGCACCGGGGGCGCTATTGGCGGTGAACACTGATGGGCAATGGATTGGCTCGTTGTCTGGTGGCTGTGTCGAGGAAGACTTTCTCGAGCGAGTCGCCGACGGTGCGTTTCTGGAGCCGGTCAACGTTGTTCGTTACGGCGAAGGCGACGATCCACGCTCCCGCGTCAGCCTGCCGTGTGGCGGGGTGCTGGATGTGCTGGTCGAGAAGCTTGAAGCCGATTGCGAGGTGCAAGCGCATCTGCGGGAGCTGGAGTCGGCGCTGTTGGGCCGGCGTCGACTGATCCGCGAAGTTGATCTGCTCAGCGGTGCGCGCAGTCTGTTCGATGATCGTGAGCAGGGTGTGCGTATCGAGCGTGAAATCGACCGGGTGCGTGTGCGCGTCGGCGCGGCTCAGCGCTTGCTGCTCGCCGGTTACTCCAGTGTCGCTCAGGCCTGTGCAGAGTTTGCCGTCGGCCTGGGTTTCGAGGTGATTCTGTGTGACCCGCGGGACGACGTGCTGGAAGGCGTCGTGCTGGAAAACGTAGAGATTCGCCGCCAACTGCCTTCGGTGTTCATTGCCGACGGCGGTTGCCACAGCGATACGGCAGTGGTGGCATTGACTCACGATCCGCGCATTGATGACCTGGCGATGATGGAGGCGGTGCGCACCGAAGCGTTCTATATCGGTGTGATGGGCTCGATGCAGACCTCGCACAAACGCTTCGAGCGCCTGCGCCGCATCGGCGGTCTGGGTGATGTCGAGTTGGGACGGATCCATGCGCCAATCGGGTTAAACCTGGGCAGCAAGACCCCGGCAGAAATCGCTCTGGCGGTGTTGGCTGACATCTTGCGAATCCGCAGCGGAATCGCACGGGATCGTCTCTAACCCAAAACCCCTGTGGGAGCGGGTGTACGCAACATCTGCGGGTATCCAAAAAACATTGTGGGAGCGAGCTTGCTCGCGATGAGGCCGGCACATTCAACACGGATGTCGCTTGCCAGTCCGCCATCGCGAGCAAGCTCGCTCGCACAATGTATTGCGTGCAGCTTAGTAGCCGAACTTGTCCCGCAATCCGTAATACCACGCACCCAATGCCGCAAACGGTGTACGCAGCATTTGTCCGCCAGGGAATGGGTAGTGGGGCAGGTCGGCAAACGCGTCAAAACGCTCGGCCTGGCCGCGCAGCGCTTCGGCCAGCACCTTGCCCGCCAGGTGTGTGTAGGTCACGCCGTGGCCGCTGCAGCCCTGGGAATAGTAAATATTGTCGCCCAGGCGACCGACCTGAGGCAGGCGCGACAGGGTCAGCAGGAAGTTGCCCGTCCACGCGTAATCGATCTTCACGTTCTTGAGCTGCGGAAATGCCTTGAGCATTTTCGGCCGAATGATCGCTTCGATGTTCGCCGGGTCCCGCGCGCCGTACACCACGCCGCCACCGAAAATCAGGCGCTTGTCGCCGCTGAGGCGGTAGTAGTCGAGTAAGTAATTGCAGTCTTCGACACAGTAATCCTGAGGCAGCAGGGTCTTCGCCAGTTCTTCGCCCAGTGGCTCCGTGGTAATCACTTGAGTGCCGCAAGGCATCGACTTGGCGGCCAGTTCCGGCACCAGATTGCCGAGGTACGCGTTGCCGGCGACGATGATGAACCTGGCCCTGACCTTGCCCTGTGGCGTGTGCACAACCGGGTTGGCGCCGCGTACGATGCGTACGGCCGGCGACTGCTCATAAATTGTCCCGCTCAGGGACTCGACCGCTGCCGCTTCTCCCAGCGCCAGGTTAAGCGGATGAATGTGGCCTCCACTCATGTCCAGCATGCCGCCGACATACTGATCACACGCCACCACTTCGCGGATGCGGCGTTGATCCATCAGCTCGAGCTGGGTGTGCCCGAAACGCTCCCACAGGCGCTTCTGCGACTCGAGATGCCCCATCTGCTTGGCGGTCATCGCGGCGAACACGCCACCGTCCTTCAGATCGCACTGGATGTTGTACCTGGCGACCCGCTCACGAATGATCCGGCCACCTTCGAACGCCATCTGCCCCAGCAGTTGAGCCTGTTTGGGGCCGACCGTGCGCTCGATGACATCGATATCGCGGCTATAGCTGTTAACGATCTGCCCGCCATTACGCCCGGACGCCCCGAAACCCACCTTGGCGGCTTCGAGCACCGTGACCTTGAAGCCGTTTTCCAGCAGGAACAGGGCAGAGGACAGCCCCGTATAACCGGCGCCAATCACACAAACATCGGTCTCGACGTCATCCTGCAACGCCGGGCGCGGCGGAACCGCATTGGCCGATGCGGCGTAATAGGATTCTGGGTAGGGGGTGTTAGCCATCCTGCAGCCTCTGTTTAATATATTTTACGAGTGCGTTGATCCTACCCGAGTTGAAAATCGGCCGCCAGCCACCCGGAAAATCTTCTTTGTACCCGCAAAATTAAATATTTTGCATATTCATAGGGTTAGCTCGAAAAAAGGTGTTGACACCCCTCCGGAATTCCGTAGAATGCCGCCTCACAGCAGGCACGTAGCTCAGTTGGTTAGAGCACCACCTTGACATGGTGGGGGTCGTTGGTTCGAGTCCAATCGCGCCTACCAAACAAAATCCGCTCTGCTGGGCGGTCTAGAAGGGTTCACCGAAAGGTGGGCCCTTTTTTGTTGGTGGAAGCCCATCCAAATACCGACCGGTTGGGACAGCGACGGCGACAAACCCATCAGCTCGAAGCCCCCAGATAATGCTCAGGAAGAGCAAGACACACATGGGGCAGGTACCACCGCTGTAGAACACGCGCAGCACGGTCATGCACAACGACAGAAATGCTGCCCAAATGGTCTGCGAAAAGAGGCGAGTTCTTCTGATGGAATCAGTTTTTTTCTAGCCGCTTGCGCTCGTCGATCTCTTTCTGCAGGGCGGCGCTGGCCAGTTTGAGTGCTTGGGTGCGCTGCTCCACCAGTTCTTCCAGTTGGCTAATCTGTAATTGGGCCCTAGAGGTCATTTCCCATATTGTGGTGAGGGTGTTGGCCATCTGCTGGACTTCGATATTGTCGAAGGGTTTTTTCAGAATCAGCAGACGGTCATGGCCGTTCAGGCGATCGAGCAGCTCGTTCCAGGAGTAGTCGGTGTAGGCGGTACATGCCACTACCTGTAGCAACCGGTCGTGTTTCCACAGCTCTTCGATGGTCTGCGCACCATCCCAGCCATCGGGCATGCGCATGTCGACGAAGGCCAAAGCGTAGGGCTGTTCCTTACCCGCGGCTTCCAGCAGTTTGCCCAGGCCCTCCTGGCCGCCATAAGCCGAGGTCAGTTCGAACACCGTAGCCGGGGTCTTCGGTACGCTGCCAAACAGCGTGCTTTCCACGGTGTCCAGGTCGGTGCTGTCGCCGGTCCCGGGTGTCAGGATCTTACGAAAGTCATCGTGGATCGCAGGTGTATCATCGATCAGCAATATGCGTCGGTTTATGGGGAGGGGCATGGCTCACCTTCGGCGGCTATCAGGGGAATCTGCAGAACGAACAGCGCGCCTTTGCCCGGCCCGTCACTGTAGGCGTTCAAGTGGCCGTTCATCTCGATGGCCGCCAGCGCACAGCTATGCAAGCCAAACCCATGGCCTTCCTTACGGGTGGTAAAACCATGGGCAAAGATGCGGGTCATATCCTGCGGGGAAATTCCTTCACCTTCGTCGCGCACACTAATCTGCAATGTCTGACCGTCGACGATGGTCGCGCCCAAGGTCAAGATCCGCTCGTGATTGGACACATTGGACAAGGCGTACTTGGCGTTGCTGATCAGGTTGATCAGGATAAGCAGCAAACGGTGCTTGTCGCCCATGATCAGAGGGACATCGGCGTACTCCTTGAGCACCGTCACATTGTGGCGGGTGAGGGCGCCGAGATTCATGCGCAACGCGTCTTCGAGCAATTCGCTGATCGACAAGGGTTCCAAGAGACTGTTGACGCCTGCGTAGGATTGCTGGGTGGCGACAATGTCTTTGATGTGATCGACGCTTTTGCTCAGTTGTGTCAGCTCCTCTGCCATGCCTTGCTGTTCATGATCGATAGCCTCGACTAGTTGGTTCAAGTAACCGGGTAGCAATTTTCCTTTTTCATCCTCGGTGAGAAAGCTGCCCAGATCTTGCTGACGTTGGTTGATCAGCTGCATCGCTTTACCCAACCCTTGGGCTTTGCTGTTTCGCAACTTGCGGCTGACCAGGTCGGCGGAGATATTCACGCTGTTGAGAACGTTCCCGACGTTGTGCAAGACATTGGTAGCAATTTCTGCCATGCCGGCCCGGCGGGCGGTGTCGAGCAGTTTGCCCTGGGTGTCTTTGAGTTGGCGAGTGCGCTCTTCGACCCGTCGTTCGAGTTCGTCGTTGGCGGCCACCAGGGCTTGGTTCATTCGATTGATTTCGGCAAAGCTGCGGATCAGGTGAATGGCCAGCCAGATGAGTATTAACACCAGCAACGCTGAAAACAGCAGCAGGAAAAGATGGTACTTCCGGTCGATGGCCTCGGCTTGCTGCTGGTCGCGGTTGAGCATGTTGGTGATGTCATCCAGGCGCTCGGCAATTGGTATCACATCTATCTCGTCAAGCAGGCTGTTGACTTTGGGTTGTTCGCGCAGGATCAGTGCAATGTGGTTGCTGAGAATGTCGATAGGCTCATGAAGTTCCGGCGGCAGTCGTTCCTTGTCCACTTGAAGCTTGTTCAGACCCACCAGAATGTCGGCGGCACGGTCTGTGGAGGTGACCTGTGTGAACTCCATGCTGCTGAGCAACAGGTCGTAGATGTCGGTGACGATATTCTGCACTTGCAGTTTGTCGGCGTCGGCCATTCGCGCCAGGTTCGCCTGAATGTCATCTTCAGCGGTAGGAAGGAAGGCCAGGGAGTTGCGTAGCACGGCATTGCGGGATTTGAACAGTTCCACAGCCCGGGTCTTTTCCTTCATGGCGATCAGATAGGCGTCCAGTGTGTCACGCCAGATTGACGATTGATTGAGCCTGTTCTGCGACTCCAGCGAGTCGAAGGTCCGCCACAGTTTCGTCATTTCGATCAGGGGGGACACCAGCGGATCGTAGTTGTGGCTGATAGCAACCCGCGCCTTGAGGATTTCGCTTTCCCACTGCGCGTTCTGTTGCATGATCTGGCGGATCAGGTTTCGGGACTCTGCGTAGGTGGCGGTCTGTTCCGATCTCGAGCTGAGATACAGAAACAATAGAGTCGATGCCAACACTAGGGCCACACCTGCCAGCATTACCAGGCTGGTGCGACGGGATACGTTCATAGCGGCTTGCCCTCCCATTCGCCGGTCAGCGTCTTGAGGAATTTGACGAGCAGCTCATTGTCTTTCTTGGATGGAGTGCGCCCCAACTGGTACTTGAACATTACCGCCACGGCTCCCTCAAGGGTCTGTTCCGAGCCATCGTGGAAGTACGGTGCAGTGACGGCTACGTTACGCAGGCTTGGCACCTTGAACACATTGCGGTCCTCTTCCTCTCCCGTGACGTTGAACCGCCCCTGATCGGCCTCGGTAGGGTTGCCCCGGGTCTTGAAGTAATCGCCAAACACACCGAACTTCTGGAACATATTGCCGCCGATGTTCACCCCCTGGTGGCAAGCGATACAGCCGTACTCCTGGAAACGTTGATAACCGTATTTTTCCTCTAAGGTCAGGATTTCGGTGTTTCCCGCCAGGTACTGGTCGAAGCGCGAGTTGGTGCTGAGCAGGGTGCGTTCATAATCGGCGAGAGCGTTCTGGATGTTGGCCTCGGTCACGGCGTCGGGGTAGGCATCGGCGAATGCCGTGCGATAAGCCGGATCGCTGGCGATACGCTGCACCACTGTGCTCCAGTCGCTGCCCATTTCCGTGGGGCTCTGCACTACGCTGTGTATCTGTTCTTCCAGGGTTGCGACCCGACCGTCCCAGAACTGACGGAAGTTTAAACTGGCATTGAACACGCTCGGCGTATTGATCTGCAGGGGCTTGCCGTCAAAGCCTGATGACAGTGGTTTGTTGTCGCTACCACCAAGGTTCAAGTGATGGCAGCTCGCGCAGGACAGGCTGTTGTTCACTGACAAGCGCGGGTCGTTGAACAGTTGGCGTCCCAGTTCGACCCGTTTACTGTTTAGCATCGGCACCGCGGGTAGAGGCTTGAACGGCCCTTCCAGTGGTGCTGCTTCGGCACCCGCAGTGAGCAGCAGGCCGACTGAAACGAACAATGCGAGCGGTGACATGGTCGGTATCCTTACCAAGGACAACTTCATGAGCGGGGCTGATGACGTGGTAGAGAGTCGGCCAGGAAGCGGATAAATGCCTCGGGTTCCAAGGCTTTGCTGAAGTAGAAGCCTTGGCCTTCCTCGCAGCGATGGAGCTTGAGGAAGTCGAGTTGTTCGGCCGTCTCCACACCTTCGGCGATGATGCTCAGGTTCAGGCTCTTTCCGAGGTCGATGATGCTGCTGACCAGTTTCGCGTTGTTGCTGTTGGTATTCAGGTCGCGCACGAACGACTGATCGATCTTCAACACGTCAACCGGAAACTTCTGCAGATAACTCAAGCTCGAGTAGCCGGTTCCAAAGTCGTCGATGGCCAGTCGTATTCCCAGCTGCTTGATCGCCTGGAGCGTGGCGATGGTGGCTTCGACGTTCTGCATCAGCACGTTTTCGGTAATTTCCAGCTCGAGTAGCGTTGGGTCGAGCCCGGTCTCAGCCAAAGTGCGGGTGACACGTTCGACGAAGTCGCGTTGACGAAAGTCGATGGCCGACACGTTCACCGACATGCAGATGGGAGGCAAACCCTGCTTCTGCCAGGCCTGCGATTGCAGGCAGGCACGGCTTAATACCCATTGACTCAGCGCGACAATCAGTCCGCATTCTTCGGCCATCGTGATGAAGTCCGAAGGGTGTACCCAACCGTGGCCGGGCCGGTTCCAGCGTATCAGTGCTTCGGCTCCGACCACCGTGCCCCGGGCCAGGTCCAGTTTGGGTTGATAGTGCAGGACGAACTCCTCGCGTTGCAACGCCAGACGCAGGTCGGTTTCCAGGGTCTGCTGCTGCCGGGCGCGCAGGTTCATGTCTTCGATGAAAAAACTGAAGTCGTTGGAGCCGCAATCCTTGACATTGCGCATGGCGGTCTCGGCGTTTTTGATCAGCGTTACGGCATCGAAGCCGTCGTCGGGGTAGACGCTGATGCCCAGGCTGGCGGTAACCGTCAGGTCGTGACCTGCCACGGAATGCGGCGTGTTGATGGCCGTCAGCAGTTTTTTGGCAATGACTCTGGTTTGCTGTGGATGGAGGATGTCGCCCAGAATCACCACGAACTCATCCGAGCCGTAGCGAAACACCGAGTCGGACTCGCGCACGGCGGTTGCCAGGCTGTGTGCGACGTGCTGGAGCATCGTGTCTCCCGCCGGGTGCCCGAGTGCATTGTTGATGCGTTTGAAACGGTCCAGGCCGATGAATATCACTGCGACCTTTCGGTCGTGGCGACGGGACTGGGATAGACTCTGGGCCAAGCGATCGCCCAGCAACGTACTGTTGGGTAGTTTGGTCAGCACATCGTAATGCAGTAGCCGTGACACACTCAGCAGCTCCTGAACCCGTTCTTCGATGGTCTGTTCCAGGCTATGCATCTTTCTGGCCGCGTCCTGCGCCAATTGCCATTTGCAGGTCAGGGCACTGGCCATCTGGCGGATCTCCAGACTGTCGAATGGCTTTTTCAGGATTAACAACTGATCACCGAATTCGATGCGTTCAGTCATGGCCTCCCAAGAGTAATCGGAGAATGCCGTGCATAAAGCGATCTGCAGTTGAGGGTCGGTTTTCCAGAGATGTTCGATAGTCTGCAGGCCGTCCCAGCCCGGTGGCATACGCATGTCGATAAAAGCCAGTGCATACGGCCTGCCTTCCGCCTGAGCCCGTCTGACCAGTTCCACGGCTTCTTCACCCTGATAGGCGGAGTCAAGCTGAAAGCCCTGATGGGGTATACGGGGAGCCTCGAACAGTAGGGTTTCTATGCTGCTTAGACTCCCTTCATCTTCGGGGCTGAGAATCTTTCGAAAGTCCTGATGGATAGCAGGCGTGTCGTCGATAATCAGAATGCGTCGATTGGTTGCTACGGAAAGGGGATTCACCTGAAGTTCTCCGACGTTGAATCCGCAGACAACGCGCTGTCGTCCACAGCAGCAGACTTGACCTTGAGTAGTTCGCCAGCCTGGTCGCTGTTGACTGCCATACTGACGGAGTGCACCAGCTGTAAACCGCTGGACATCAGGGTGTCGCGCTGTTCTTGGGTTTCCACTCCTTCAGCAGTGACCCCGATACCCGCTTCGCTGGCGAAATTGAGAATGGCTCGCAGTGTCATGGCGTTGTCTGAGTTGCTGCTGGCGCTGTCGAGAAGACGCTGGGTTAGCTTCAGATGGTTGACCCTGTAGGTCTTGAGATAATCGAACGATGAATACTCGGTACCGAAGTCGTCGATGGCGATCTTCACACCCAGCTCGCAAAGCCGAGGCAGGATATCGTTGTGGGTCCACTTGGTCTGGGCAAGTGTGCCTTCGGTCACGTCGAATCTCAGGTCCCACGGACACAGATTCCAGCGCGCGGTGGTGCGCAATACATCGTAAATCAGTTCCGGGCCGGTCTTGAGCTGGACCAGGGACAAGTGGATCGCAATCAGTGGCGGCGCCATGTTCTGGTCGCGCCAGGCGCGCATCTGCTGGCAGGCCTGGTCCAGCTGCCAGCGCCCGAGGGCAACGACGATTCCGGTCTTCTCGGCAGCGGGCACAAAGTCTTTGGCCTCGAGCCAGCCGCGCTGGGGGTGGAGCCAACGCAACTGGGTGGCCATACCGAGGATCCTGCCGGTACCGAGGTCGACCTCGGGGAGGTAATGCAGGTGTAGTTCATTACGCTCCAAGGCCTGTTTCAGGTCATTGGTCAGGGTCACTCGCTCCGTCACTTCCTGGTCAATCTCCTCGTTGTGGAAGTGGAACTGATTACGCCCTTTGTCTTTGGAGCGATATAGCGCCATGTCCGACTGCGTCAGCAGGCTGTTGGCACTCAAAGTCTGTGGGCTGTAGAGGCTGATGCCGATGCTCACTGAGATCCGCATCTCGTTGCCTTCCAGCGAGAAGGGGAGCATCAAAGTGTCGAGAATTTTCACCGCCAGCGCAGCGCAATTCGTAGCCTCGCCGACCTCCAGTTGCAGGATCGCGAATTCATCGCCGCCCAGGCGCGCGACCACGTCGTTTTCCCGGGTGCAGGAACTGATACGTCGGGCCACTTCCAGCAACAATAAGTCGCCGATAGGATGTCCGAGGGTGTCGTTGATGCGTTTGAAGTGGTCTAGGTCCAGGTAAAACATTGCAAAGGGTGCAGCTCCTCTCCGGGCCGCGGCGAAGGCCTGGTGCAGGCGTTCGATCAGGGTTGCTCGGTTAGCCAGCCCGGTCAGTCCGTCTGTGCGTGCCAGCAGAGCGATTTTTTCTTCGGCCAGTCTGCGTTCAGTGATATCAAGGATGATCCCTTCCACTTCGACCAGTTGGCCCTGGTCATTGCGTACGGGGACATAGCGATTTTCCACCCAACGAAAGGTGCCATCACCGGTGCGCATGCGGAACTCGATCGACGCTCCAGCGATATCGCGATCCAGGGCGCGGAGCATGGCACTCTCGACCTTGCTCTGGTCGTCCGGGTGTATCAGTGTCTGGGCCCAGTCGGCCGAGGCCACCAGTTGTGCAGCCACATGGCCGAACTTGGTGATGTTGTGGGAAATGTACATCAGTGCGAACGACGGCTCGCCCCGCAGGCGATAGAGGATGGTGGGGCTGTTCTGGACGATGATGTTGGCGTCGGCCAGCTCTCGGGTACGCTCCTCGACCGCCTTTTCTAGCTGGTCCATCTTCAGCGCTGCGTCTTCGGTCATTTGCCATTTGACGGTCAGCGCACTGGCCATTTGTCGAATTTCGATGGCGTCGAAAGGTTTTTTCAATATCAGCAGGCGGTCGCTCAGTTCCAAGCGCTCGGCGATATCCTCCCAGGAATAGTCGGAATGGGCTGTGCAAAGCGCGATTTGCAGTTTGGGGGCGATCTGCCACAGCCGTTCAATAGTTTCCAGACCGTCCCAGCCGGGAGGCATGCGCATGTCGATGAAGGCCATGGCATAGGGCCGTTCGCGATCCTGCGCGGCTTGCACCTTGTCTAGCGCTTCCTGGCCTTGGAATGCCGAGTCCAGGACAAAATATTCCAGCGAGGAACTTACAGAGGTACCGAACAGGGTGGCTTCGGCACAGCTGAGGCTATATTCGGTTTTCTCTCTGGGCGCAAGAATCTTGCGGAAGTCTTCGTGGATCGCCGCAGTGTCGTCAACAATTAGAATTCGCCGGTTAGTGCGGTCTGTAGACAGCGTCACTGCCGTACTCCAGCCCAACGCGAGGATTTAAAACACAGCTTCATTTGGTTTCCCTTCCTGCCTATCGGCCAGGCAATCCATTTAGGGCTGAGCATAGTCAGGCTCTGCTATAAGCGCTAACCGATTGGTGTCGAACTCATGCCGGAACACTGCAAGTCATTGCGGAGTAGGAGGTGGGATGCATCTGGCTGTGCGGCTATCTACTTGTTGGTAGAGCAATGTGCTACGTACAGAGGGGCTGCACTGAGTGCTAACTTCAGGAACCTTGACCGACTGGAAGTAAGCCAGTCGACTATTGATCGACTTCGGTAGGTATTTAAGGCCCAAGTAGGTGATATCAAAGGCCATCTCGCCGCCCAGTCGGCCCAAGCTGATTGTGCCTGGATAGCCTTAACGGCACGGCCGAGCGACTTTTGGCCCAGGCTGTAAAAATGCAGACACTGTTTTAAAGTCCTCGCTTCTACGTTAAATCTGCAAGCATCCGATTTTAGTCAGCAGGCCTGGATTTTGCGCAGGAGCGTGTTTTTCGCTCCGATTTTGATTGCTGCACCAGCCCGAAAGTGTTTTTACACAGCCTCGACCCATTGCAGCCACTCTCCCCACGACTGTGATCGGGGCAAAGCTACCTGCCGAAAACGGTACCAAACGCAGACTGACCGGTCGTCACCAATTGGATCAAAGCCAATAGAGCAGCGCAATGGTATACAGCCAGCCGATGCAGAGGGTGACAGTCAGGTAGATCACCACGAGCATCAGAGCGTGATTCCACATGACACTAACCTCCCATAACCACGGTTTGAGGCGCGTTAGGGGCGTCTGATAAACCGAATAAACTCAGGTCAAGCCCGTACCGCAGCATCCGTGCTGCTTCTGAATCGGTGGGCACTTCACTGTGTCAAACGAACAGAACACACAGCAGTCACCGCGGTTCGGGCGTAGCAGGGTTTTGCAACTGCCACACTCGTAGAGGAACTGGCAGGCATCCGTGGGCATGGCCTCCTGCTTGGCGAGGTCAACACGGATTCGAGGATGACGGCGCTCATGGCTGCCTCACTTGTGCACGGTGGAGGGAGAACCCGCCTTCGTCGTCTTCTCCATTGAATCGATCTAACCTAGAGTCACTTTACACTCCGTACCCAGGTACAGAATCAAGGGGCGTGTGATGGTGACAGGGCTGAGTATCGGCATGTTGGCGGAAGCTGCCGGGGTGAACGTCGAGACTATTCACGATTACCAGCGACGTGGCTTGCTGGATGAGCCGCCAAAGCCGTTCAGCGGTTATCGATGCTATCTACCGGAGCAGGTCAAACGGCTGCGCTTCATTAAGAGGGCACAGGCGCTGGGATTCACGCTGGATGAGGTGGGCGCATTGCTGACACTGGATGCGGCCTGCACTTGTAGCGAGACTCGGGCACTGGCCGTGCGCAAGCTGGCCCTGATCGAGCAAAAGATGGTCGACCTTGCCGCCATGCGGCAGGTGCTGGGCGGTCTGGAAGGGCTCACCGAAAGGTGGGCCCTTTTTTGTTGCCCTGGATTTACTGCAGAACGTTCACAAAGTATCGGGTTCGTTCACACATGGGCAATGAGAATGCCGATTCAGGCTCAAAGTCTGGAAAGGGTTGGGGCGCAGTAGTGCGATAAATCACTTTTGCAAGCACAGGCCGGGAAGGAAACGCGTCAGTGCCTAGTGCGGATGCGGAATTCGCAGAGCCAGTTATACCGGCACCCGGCGCGCAACCTTATGTAATGCTCAAGCAAACAAATTGCACATCGAAGGCCTACGGCCAGGTAGTGAGCACCAACGGCTATTAACGTGCTCAGCAGAATCATCATGAAGGCAAGGATGGTGGCAGCAGTTGCACTGGTTGGAATGCTGGCGAGTGGTGCAATTCTGGCAGATGGGAACAAGCTTTTAGAGGTGTGTCAGCAAGCTGTCCGGTGTGGTGTTCAAGTAAGCGTACCCTTGTGAGTGACACTGACGGTGCCAGACAAGATATCTCTGTGGTGAGAATGCCAACTCCTCGGTCCGCAGGAACTTAATAAGTATTATTCAGTTGCAACTTGCAGGTGGGTGTCGGTAAGTCGAGAAGTTTTCAGGTGTCACCAAATCTACGTTTGAATCCGCTTGCTGTAATAACGTTTTTCAGGCGCCAAATATTTGAACTTTTGAAGTTGCGCGAAAGGTAATTGGCCTTAGCGCGATTTATTCATACGCGCCATTACAATCTCAGCCATAAGTAAGAAAACCCCAACTAGAACAAGCGGCGAGGAGTAGTGCAGCCCGACAAATGACAAAATACTGACAACAAAAAACAGTCACATTCTCCCAATTAAGTCGGTGATATATCATGATCAAGATCATGGCCTACTTTTTAATTGGAGCTGTAACTGCAGGATGCAACGGCATCGTAAAACCCGACTTTTCGGGATCTGCCAATGATTCATACTTTTCAGTCTACTCGGGCTTTCCTGCACCGTACCTATACATGGCCTCGGCCGTGCAATGGAACGATGACTATGCGGTAACCACCCGCCACACTCCGTTCATCCCTAACGTGAAGTACAGCTGCAGCACAGGCTGCGATCTCGTCTTCATCCAGCACAAGGCCAGCGGCCGCTACCCATCATGGCGCGCACCGCGTGTGGGCGAGAGCATAACGGCCGTTGGGGCGAGTCCTTACCTCATGACCGCTAGCGGGAAAGGCACGGTGTATCAAACGCCATTCATCAATGCCGATGAACACAGCGGTGATCTCTATGCCATCCATGATGCCCCGTTGATCAAGGGCATGTCGGGTGGGCCGGTCCTTACCAGTGACGGCTGTATTGTCGGCATCAATATCGGTTTCTACTCAACCACTCTGAACGATGTGAGCACTCAGGCCGGCGTAAAGGGGGCTGAGAGGATCAGCATTTTTATTCCTTACTCGATCATTCAGCGCGAGTGGGGGATATTGCAGGCAAAACTCAACGATCCGCACGGCGCCAGGTATGTCGCGAAGTAACTTTTTCCGAATCTAACAAACAAAACTCGCTTTGTTAGGCTGACTGGAAGAGCTCACCGAAAGGTGGGCCCTTTTTGTAGTTCTTTACGGATTGCCGGGAAAGACATTTCTTGATGTTCATGGAAAAGAACTCGCAATGTCGATTCCTGCGTGCCGTCGTTGTCCCGGATACTCATGTTATGACGGCTGTCCTTGAACAGGAACAGCTTCGGTGCCGAACTATCCGCTCGCGTTGTTCCGCCCGAGTGAGCAGAAGCTGATTGACGGGTTGCTGGTCAGAAAGGGGGATGTGCAGTACAGGGAGATCAAGAGGTTGAGTACTCGAGATACAGTTTTTCGAGGGCTTCCTGATACTTGTCCCCCGATAAGGATTTTTTCAGCGCTGCCAGGACTTCGAGTGCTGAAGCTGCCGCCATCGCCTCGTTTTCTCCCCGGTATGCTGCGCGCAGCCTTGCTGCGGCAATTATCGATTCTTCGGTCGTTGGCATGTTGCTGCGCTCGAAGGATTGAGGCCTTACTGATAGCCGCAACCCGAAACTATTTCAAGCATCAGGTGACCCATGGACGGGCCGAATCCTCCAGCGTCACGGCTTGATCTATCGAAGTTGTCCGGCTTCGGTATCCGCCTGACTCCAGCGCCTGAGGCATGGGGGTGGCTGAGTGCTGAGATCCTTGCTGACACCGGCAGTATTCACAACGAAGCCCGACGATGCCCACCTGCTGGATGCGGACATCCGGGGCAGGTGGGTATTGTCGGGCTTCGAAATACAGGGTGCCGAGTGTTCAGTTAAACCGGCACTAGCAGCACCTTGGGTGCTGCATTTGAGGCTCGAGGCCGCACACTTCTGCCAGCTTGGGGACGCGCTACAGCGATCAGCCGTTGATGTGATCGGTCGCCTTGGCTTTGCTTACAGCTACAGCGGCTTCAGCCTTCTGTTTCTGTGCAACCTGGAAGGCTTTCATCGAGACTGTCCGGGCCGACTCCATGCGTGCGAAGGTCCGATCACCGCCACCGGTGGCCATCGCCAGAGAAGAAGCAGTCAGAGTGGCAACTACGAAGAGAGCTTTCATGGATTTCATTTGGATATCCTCAAGTGAGATTTTGTTAACGGCTAGCAGTGGGGGGTGTTGGCTACAGCTGAACGTCCTTGTTCAACTTGGCCTCACCATCCAGCCAGGGCGGCGTTACTTGCGGTCCAGGAGCCTTGCTCCATGCGCCCTTCGGCGTCTTTGTTTTTTGCCCAGGCCGTGAGCAGTACCATCATTCCGAATCCACCGACGATGAGAACCGGATAGGCTGCCAGCAACTCGACCAGCGAGTACTTCCAGGCCAGCGGACGACCAACCCCCAGCATGGCGGCATAGAACCACGACACGCCAGAGAGTGCGCCCGAGAACAGCGCCAGCATGCGCAGGCTGAAGGAGAGGTTCAGTAACGAACCGGCTTTTTTCAGCGCCGGCAATACAGCGCTGTGCAACAGGAAGCCGTTAAAGGTCAACAGCACAACGATGCCGATTTTGGCTTGCAGTTTTGGATTGAGGAAATACTCCATCCCCTTGCCGGCATAATCGATCCCGATAATACCGATGCCCGTAATCCAAAGAGCCACAAGTGCAAGCGATACGGTTTTTTGAAGACTTTCCATATGCGCGTCATCATGGTGACCTGACGCATCCCCATTCAGGAGTTGCTTGACCATTGCAATGTCACTGGTCAAGACCAGCCCGATTGCCACGCAGCAGGCGATAAGGTGGAAATATACAACGCCCAAACGCAAATATTCCACGGTGGACGAAGAAAGCATACTAAGTTCCATGGTTACCTCTTTTTTGAACAGTGAATCAAAGACAGTCTTAGCGCGGCTTAAATAAAGTTTGCCGTTGCCGACTGCAGTTAGGATCCAGCTGTTTCTATTGATTAATCTTGCGGCGTTACGCTGCCAAGATAATAGCGATTTATTCGAATGAGTTTTTAATCATTCGATCGTGTCCATTTTCAGGTAATAAAAAACCTCATTCGCACCTGGTGCAATATGAGGTTTAACTTCCGCTTCTGGGGTCAGGTGAGGGGCAGAGCCCGTGTTACCTGCTGCGTATTCTGAACGAAAAAATCCGATTCCGTTCATTTTTTGATCAGTTCTGCCGACCAACGGCAGTGTCATGGCTGGCGGCACATTGCCATCTTTTGTAGCGCGGCCTGCACCATTACTGGCTTTCCGGCGAGTCGGGAGGCAGATGAGGGCTCCGTCGATTTTTTCGTCTTTTTTTCAAATTCCATGGGGAAAATCGGGGGGGACAAGCAAATCAGCCGTAAAAAAGGCCTTGCTCGGGTTAACAATCCAGGTCAAAGCACTGCCATTTGCTCCTCGAAAAAAAGCCCATTCGCGGCATTGCCATGGGGGAGCCCCTAACTAAAAAGTTGTCTCTTCGATTGATTCCTCAGCGAAACGAGCCTCAACGTTCCTTCTCGCTGCGTTCCTGCTGTTTCGTGGCCAGCGGTCTTTGGTGGAGGCCGCGACCGGTTAAGTCCACAGCCAAAATTTAAGCTGATATCATTCAGAAACTTAAAGGCCGAGTAGAAAAGTATGAACCGTCGTAAAAAAATAAAGCAGTTGTTAAAGGCTCACGCCAAAAAGGCCAGTGCCAAATTGGCACCGCAAAACAAGTCTAAATACATTAGTAAGGCTGACCGATTGAAGCTGGCTGCTGAATCCAGTCACGACTCAATCATTTCCTCTGAGACGATTGCTGAGCGGGTGCCAGGCAACAAGTGATTGCCGAGGAAATTGTACAGATCGTCGCCTGCCTCATAAAAGCTCAGAGTGCGAAACCCGCTGCATGAGCAAGATGCCCCTCCTGCGCTCCAGCGATCAGGTGCAATGGGATGTTTTGCGGTACTTCAATGGACGGTACCTCGATGCTTCCTACGATCTGGAGGTGTCGCTGGCTCAGTTCGGTTGACTCTTCTGCATTTTTCTTAGCCATTCTCGCGTGGTTCATTGCGATTTCATTGAGCGTTGACACGTTACATCTCCCGGTGACTGACCAAGCGTATCGCTGGAGTCCTTAAGCATTGATTGAATGGCTGCTGCGCCAGGATTATGTCGTTCCCGCGCTGCTACGCGCGTTCTGTGCAATCCTCAAGCCACGGATACGCGGGAATTCCTCGTCGGGGTTTCATAAGCGACGAGTGGCGGGCTACTCCAGGTAATTGCCCGGATTCTTTGCCATTCAGGCGTAAACTAGTGGTGCTGCCTCACCAAAAGGAGCCGCCTATGAACGTCGAGCAAATCAGCAAGCAGGCATCTGTGGACAAGGCTGTTTGGGATCAATTCTTCTGCGCTGCATTGATTGCCGAAAGCAATTTGACTGCCCCGGTTGTTGGCGGGGCTACTCACGAAGACAGGCAGAACCTGTTGATCGAGAGGGCCAGAACCCTTGCTGACAAAATGATGGAAAGCCGGAAGTAACCAGAGCCCAGCCGTCGCGCTGGGCTCTTTACATATGGGGGAATGCACCGATGCTGGCGATGTGCGCAACGCGGGTCAAGCGATCAGCTCTACCTTGCCGGTTGCCAGGCGATAAACAGCTCCCACGATCTTCAGCGTGCCTTTGCTCTGTGCATCAGTCAGCAATGGCGAAGCATGTTTCAGGCTGTTGACCGAGTTTTTGACGTTCTGCGCAGTGGCGTTTTCCATCAGGCTCCCGGGCTGTTTGAGTACTGTCTCGATTGCTGATTTGAGTGCGTCAGTCAGCTTCGGGATATGGCCGGGGAAAATTGTCTGATCCTTGATGGCTTTGATACCTGCCTCGATGGCGCCGCAGCTCTCATGTCCAAGTACGAGAATCAGTGGGGCGCCAAGAACGGCAACCCCGTATTCAAGGCTGGCCAAACCTTCCGGGGTAACGAAGTTGCCCGCGACGCGGATGGCGAAAAGATCGCCTCGCGCAGTGTCAAAAGCATATTCCGGAGCGATGCGTGAGTCGGAGCAACTCAGTACGGCCACGAACGGATTTTGACCGGACACCAAGGCTTCTCGCTCGGCCTTGAAATCGTGAGTCGTGGAATTACCGCTTACATATCGTTCATTGCCCTCTATCAGTCTTTTCAAAGCCATTTCGGGACTGATTACGTTTTGAGGTTTTGGCGGGGTCGACGCTTTTTCAGCAGCCTGGATAATCTTGCCGGGCAGTGTGCCGGTCAGCAGCAGGGCGCCTGCGCTCAGTCCGGCAAATTGAAGAAAGCGACGACGACCCGTTGTGTTTGAAGCAGAGCCTGAATCACATGATTCACACATGATTTTGTTTACTCAGTTCAATGCGGTGAGAGTGAGTTGTTGTTGGGGCTGGTACTGCCACGGACGCTCAATGCCAACGCAGTGGAGTCTAGTTGGTCTGTCATATTGTGTTCCGGGCATTGTCCGAAGATGCCGTGCAAGCAGCCATTTCATGGGCTACTACTGACAGGCTTATCCAACTTCGACCTGGCAGGAGTTTTTCGATGCTGACTCACTGGTTTCTAGCGGCGGTTCATCTTTTGGCGGTTGTCTTGGGATTGTGGGCGGTGCTGACTCGAGGCACGGCTTTGCGGCGTTTGGCCGACGGGGCAGGAGAGGTGCGTAGTGTTCTGGTTGCGGACAATATCTGGGGTGTTTCTGCTGTCGTCTTATTGATCAGCGGGGGGATGCGCGCCTTTGGCGGGTACGAAAAAGGCACGGACTATTACCTGCATCAGCCGCTGTTCCATCTGAAGATGACGCTGTTCGTCCTGATCTTGCTGCTGGAAATTGCACCCATGGTGACGTTGATCAAATGGCGGATCGCGCTGGGCCGCAAAGTCGCTGTCGATACCGGCCGTGCGAAGCTGTTTGCACGGATCAGTCATGTCGAGGCGCTGCTGGTGCTGTTGATGGTGGTGGCGGCGACGGGTATGGCGCGTGGTGTGATGTTCGGTTAACCACGGGGCGAATGCGTCCTTCCTTGGGGCAAACCAGAAACGTCTGACAGCCAGAGCATTGAGCTTGCCGCTAGTATCGATCCCTGGAGGTTTGGTTAAGCAAGCGGAGGCGAAGCGATGCCGAATCTTTAGCCAGCCGTGATTCCGGACTGAACGGGCTGGCTACTGACTGCAGCAGAATTCAGGATTGCGGCTTTTCGGGGGCGGTCAGGCCGGCCTGAATACGCTGATAAATTTCTTCACGATGCACTGCAACGTCCTTCGGAGCGTTGATGCCGATCCTGACTTGCTGGCCGCTTACGCCCAGGATGGTGATCGTAATGTCATCACCAATATTTATGCTTTCACCGACTTTGCGGGTGAGTATCAGCATGGTCTTCTCCTTGATTGCTTAGTGGGGCACCTGTTTCGGACAGTGCAGAGGTCGGTGGTATGTATAGATTAGTGCGAAGTCTCACGGTTTGGGTGCCTCTTTCTGACGTGCAGATGTGGCATTAATTCCCAAGGCGTAACTATACAGAGGCCGCCACCATCATTCTCGTTGTTTTGAGCCCATTTTACGGCACTCGTGAAGTATTCATGGATGTTAAAATCACCGCTTTAGGCATTTAGAGGGAAACGGCGTGCGCAAAATGGTTTTGGTAATCGCAGTATTGGCGCTGGCGGGATGTGGCGAGGGCAACAGTGTGGATGCGCCGAAGCCTAAACCGGCCGTGGCTGCCGCGCCTGCGCCAGTGTCCGGCCCGCAGTGGGATCTCGAAGTGCGAGGTGAAACCCCTCAAGCGGTCAGCGATCTCAGTGGCTGGCTGATCGAGCACAGCTTCATGTCCAGCGTCGTCAAGGAAAATGGCAATACCCGAATCCTGATGGGGCCGTTCAATTCAAAAGCCGAGGCCGAAGCCAAGCAGGATGAAGTCCGTGCAGCGCTCACTCGCTCGAAGAAACAGAATATCGAATTACTGGTGCTTGAGCGTCCGGCCGCTTAATAACGTTCTGTAGCGCAGACGTTGAATGAAGAAACAAAAAAGCCTCGGGTGTTTAGCCCCGAGGTCTTTTTTGTTTCAAGTGTTGCCTTGGTTCAGCCGCAGGCCTTCATGTCTACCGGGCCGACAAACTCGTTGCCGTGCCCCATGACGCACCCCACGCTCTGGTTGCGTTGACGCTCCCAGGCCTGTACCGGATAGGTTTTGTCCCAGGCTTCGTACAGTTGCCGATCCTGTTTCGACAGGCGCAAGCCATACTGCTTGCTCATGTAGAAGTAGGTCCGGGCGATCATGCCGCGAATGGAAGGGCGGGGCATGACTTTCTTTGCCTTGAAGTCGATCTGGGTCAGGCACGAACCATATTGCCCCGACTGCTCGGGCAGCCAGCCAAAGCTGAAGTTGCTGCGATCGCCATTGACCTCGCCAATGCTGGGCACCAGGTTGTGCAGATCGGCCTCGGCCTTCTGGTATATCGGGTCGTAGCGGGTGCAATTCTTGCGACCACCTTCTTGCCAGCACTGGCGCTGATGGCCGATCTGCCAGGCCGGAACGATATGCTCCCATTCGATGCGGGAGGCGCGCTTGGCATTTTTACGTGGTACATAACCGCAGGCAGCAAGGTTCACCCGGTTGCCGGTGTACTTGCAGCCGCAGTAAAACTCGGTGGACTGAGGTGCATACAGCTTCCACGCAACCTTCTTCGCTTCGGTAAAGGTGCGGGGGGCGTCGGCTTGCGCGCCCATGACAAAAAACAGAAACAACAAAGCAAACCAGCGGACACTCATCGACTCAATCTTCCTTCGGCAAAACCCAGAAAATCTGCACGCCGCCATCGTCGCGATAGGCGAGGGTGACGTTGTCGTTCTCGTCGATTTCTTCCAGCAAGCGTTCCCATTCATCCACCGGCTCGTCAGGAAGGCGGAAGATCAGCGCTGCCCTGGCCTTTTGTGCAGTGGGAGAGTTGATGATTTTCTGAACGCGCAGGCCCATGCGTACATAGGTGTCGGGAGAGGCAGAGGTGGTATCCACGGGATTATCCTTATTAAGCTGTACGTGCATACAGTATTTAACTGTAGGACATTTCGCAACTGCTTAAAAAACAAGAAAATCCTCTGACAGCGGTTTGTTGCATTTGGTGTAAGGCGAAGGGAGTTTTTTTGTCAGATCAAGCGGCAGCCACTCGCCAGGAATGGTGAGTGGCATGCGTGGTGCCCGACCGGACCCGGTCGGGCGAGGGTGAATCAGTATTCCCAGAACATCCGTTGCAGCTCTTTGCTGTCATTGGTTTTGGTCAGTGCGACCATCGCCAGGATCCGGGCCTTTTGCGGGTTCAGGTCATGGGCCACGACCCAGTCGTATTTATCGTCAGGCTGTTCGGCATTGCGCAATACAAAGCCGCCGGCGTTGACATGGGAAGAGCGAATGATCTGCACGCCATCCTTGCGCAAGGCTTGCAGGGTTGGCACTACCCGCGACGATACCGAGCCATTGCCGGTGCCTGCGTGGATGATGGCTTTCGCGCCTGACTGAACCAGGGCCTTGTAGGCGGTATCGCTGACGTTGCCGTAGGAGTAGGCGATCTCGACGTCAGGCAGGCTCTTGATGGTTTTGATGTCGAATTCGGAATCCATGGTGTGGCGCTTGGCCGGCAAGCGGAACCAGTAGGATTTGCCTTCTACCACCATGCCCAGCGGTCCCCAGGCACTTTTAAACGCTTCGGTCTTGATGTTGATCATTTTGCTGACATCGCGACCCGACTGGATTTCATCGTTCATGGTCACCAGCACGCCTTTGCCCCGCGCATCTTTGCTGCTGGCCACGGCCACCGCGTTGTACAGGTTCAGCATGCCATCGGCGGACATCGCGGTGCCTGGGCGCATGGAGCCCACGACGATGATCGGCTTCTCGGTTTTTTCCACCAGGTTCAGGAAGTACGCCGTTTCTTCCAGGGTGTCAGTGCCGTGGGTGATCACGATGCCATCAACGTCTTTGCTGTCTGCCAACTCGGCTACGCGGCGGCCCAGTTGCAGCAGGTTTTCGTTGGTGATGCTCTCGGAGGCAATTTGCATGACCTGTTCGCCGCGAACGTTAGCCAATTGGCTCAGTTCCGGAACGCCGGCGATCAACTGTTCAATGCCGACTTTCGCTGCTTGATAGGTCGCGCTGTTGGCGGCGCTGGCGCCCGCGCCGGCGATGGTGCCGCCGGTGGCCAGGATCACCACGTTGGACAGTTTCTGTTGGGTTTCGGCTTCTTTGGCCTGAAGGGCGGTGGGCAGAAGCAGCAGGAGGGCCAAGGCGCCCGGAATAAAGGTCTTGAGTGCAGATGTCATTATTTTTCTCTTCTAGTTGTGAGACGGTGCCGATGCAAGTTCATCTAGATACCCCCCGGGCGAATCTGAACGCCTGGGGTGCGAGGGGAAGAGCAGGATCCGTACCAGTAATACTCTGAATCGAAAAACACGCTTAACTTAATGATTTGTAACGGTATTGCTGTTTGTGTCGGGGCGACTTCGGGGCCGGGGCATCCGGATTTCCGAACATGTTTAACTTTTGCGTTCGGCTAACCGAAATGGATTGCAGCCATGTTTGATATTTCAACGCGTCAAAGCCTCAGTAACGACTAAAGAAACGCGCCCGTCGGTCGATGCTCCTTCAAGGGATCTTTTCTTCAGGAGTTCACATGTCGTTATCCGTTGGTTTTCCAAATGCCGCGGGCATCACCATCGGTGGCAAATCGGCCACTGCCATTCGTGCCTTGAGCGACGCGACAGCTGATGCCACTACTCAATCGCCGGCTGCACAGGAAAGCGACGGTACCCAGCTCAAAACGGGCCCGGTAGGACTGGGAGAAAGTGCCGGCGCACAGGCCGAATCGGAAACCAGTGATAACACCAGCGTTGCAGTGAAGGTCTTGCTCAAGCGTCTGAAGGAGCTGCAACAGCAATTGCGCGAGCAACAGCAGCAACTGGCGCAAGCCCAGGCGGCGTCCTATCCGACTCCGGAAGCCAAGACCACCGCGGTAGCGGCCATTCAGGGGCAGGTTGCCGAAACAAACGGCGCCATCCTGCAAGTGAGCGCGAGTCTGATCAAAGAGCTGACCAAGGGTTCTGGCACGGGATCGGTGGTCAACACCACGGCATGAATTGAATGCCGTTTTATCGCCCGGCATCTCTGAAAGCGTTTTTTCGGTCGTTGACAAATACCGGCAGGATTCGCATAGTTTGGCTCTCGCAAACGTTTGCGCGGTTCTAGTGATGACTCTTCATCGCAGGGCCGTGAAGCTTACGTCAGCGCAAGCGTTGCTCACAATAATCATAAGATCGGAGTGAACCCATGAAGCTGCCATTCGCTGGACGTCTTCTCGCTGTCGCTATGCTGGCTGCCGCATCCGCCGTACTGCCTGTCTCTTCGGCCTTTGCTGAAAGCGCTGAAAAACCGAAAGTCGCACTGGTCATGAAATCCCTGGCCAACGAGTTCTTCCTGACAATGGAAGACGGCGCCAAGGCCTACCAGAAAGAACACTCCGGTGAATTCGACCTCATCTCCAACGGCATCAAGGATGAAACCGACACCGCAGGCCAGACACGCATCGTCGAGCAGATGATCCTGGCCAAGGTCAATGCACTGGTGATTGCACCGGCAGACTCCAAGGCCATGGTGCCGGTGATCAAGAAAGCCATCGATGCCGGTATCACCGTGATCAACATCGACAATCAATTGGACCCCGCCGTCGTCAAAAGCAAAAACATCAATGTTCCGTTCGTAGGCCCGGACAACCGCAAGGGCGCACGGCTGGTCGGCGACTACCTGGCCAAGCAGCTGAAGGCGGGTGATGAAGTCGGCATCATAGAAGGTGTGTCCACCACCACCAATGCCCAGCAGCGGACTGCGGGTTTCAAGGATGCGATGGAGGCGGCGCAGATCAAGGTCGTGTCCCTGCAATCCGGTGACTGGGAGATCGACAAAGGCAACAAGGTGGCCGCGTCGATTCTCAGTGAATACCCGCAAACCAAGGCCTTGTTGGCCGGCAACGACAGCATGGCGGTCGGCGCAGTGTCTGCGGTGCGCGCCGCGGGCAAGGCCGGCAAGGTGCAAGTGGTCGGCTACGACAATATCAACGCCATCCAGCCGATGCTCAAGGATGGTCGGGTGCTCGCCACTGCTGACCAGTTTGCAGCCAGGCAGGCGGTGTTCGGCATCGAGACGGCATTGAAGATTCTCAAGGGCGAGAAGGTCGAAGGCGGCGCCAATGGCGTGATCGAAACGCCGGTAGAGTTGGTCACCAAAGAGCCGGTCACACAGTAACCTTCTGGCGACGCAACGGCGCTCGTCCAGCTGGACGGGCGCGTGGAGATTTTTTATGTCCGCTTGCGCTACGAACGCTGTCCTCTCGGTCAGCGGTATCGGCAAGACCTACGCCCAACCGGTGTTGACCGGCATCGACCTGACGCTCATGCGCGGTGAAGTGCTGGCGCTGACCGGCGAGAACGGCGCAGGCAAAAGCACGCTTTCGAAAATCATTGGCGGGCTGGTCGCGCCGACCACCGGCCAGATGCAGTTTCAGGGGCAGGACTATCGCCCGGGTAGCCGGTCTCAGGCTGAAGACCTGGGTATCCGCATGGTCATGCAGGAACTCAATCTGCTGCCGACCCTGTCGGTGGCGGAAAACCTGTTTCTTCACAATCTGCCCAACAGCGGTGGCTGGATCAGTCGCAAGCAGTTGCGCATGGCTGCCATCGAGGCCATGGCTCAGGTTGGGCTCGACGCCATTGACCCGGACACCCTGGTTGGCGAATTGGGCATCGGCCACCAGCAAATGGTCGAGATCGCCCGCAACCTGATTGGCGATTGTCATGTGCTGATTCTCGATGAGCCGACCGCGATGCTCACTGCGCGCGAAGTCGAAATGCTGTTCGAGCAAATCACTCGCCTGCAGGCTCGCGGCGTATCGATCATCTACATCTCCCATCGCCTCGAAGAGCTGGCGCGGGTCGCGCAGCGCATTGCCGTGCTGCGCGATGGCAACCTGGTTTGTGTCGAGCCGATGGTCAACTACAGCAGCGAGCAACTGGTTAACTTGATGGTTGGGCGCGAGCTCGGCGAACACATCGATATGGGGGCGCGCAAGATCGGCGCTCCGATGTTGACGGTCAAGGGGCTGACCCGTTCCGACAAGGTTCGCGACGTGTCGTTCGAAGTCCGTGCCGGCGAGATTTTCGGGATTTCCGGTTTGATCGGTGCGGGGCGCACCGAGTTGTTGCGTCTGGTCTTCGGTGCTGATCTCGCCGACAGCGGCACGATTGCCCTGGGCTCGCCAGCGCAGGTCGTCAGCATCCGTTCGCCGGTGGATGCGGTGGGGCATGGCATCGCGTTGATCACTGAAGATCGCAAGGGCGAAGGCCTTTTGTTGACGCAGTCGATCGGCGCCAATATCGCCTTGGGCAATATGCCCGGCATCTCCAGCGCTGGCTTTGTCGACAATGATGGCGAAAACGCCCTGGCCCAGCGTCAGATCGACGCCATGCGTATTCGCAGCTCCGGTCCGGCACAGTTGGTGTCCGAGCTGTCCGGCGGTAATCAGCAAAAAGTTGTCATCGGGCGCTGGCTGGAGCGTGATTGCTCGGTACTGCTGTTCGACGAGCCAACCCGTGGCATCGACGTCGGCGCCAAGTTCGATATCTACAACCTGCTCGGTGAATTGACCCGCAAGGGCAAGGCGCTGGTGGTGGTTTCCAGCGACTTGCGCGAGCTGATGCTGATCTGCGACCGGATCGGTGTGCTGTCGGCAGGAAGCCTGATCGATACATTTGATCGCGATAGCTGGACCCAGGATGAATTGCTCGCCGCGGCTTTCGCCGGCTACCAAAAACGTGATGCGCAGCTCTTTGAAGCCGCGCCTAGGGATCTTCCATGAAAACCGCTTCTTTCGCCGGCACACGCAATGGCAACTTCTACGGCCTGGGCACCTATCTGGGCCTGGCAGGTGCCTTGTTGGCGATGATCGTGCTGTTCTCGGTGCTGAGCAGTCATTTCCTGTCCTACGACACGTTCAGTACCCTGGCCAACCAGATTCCGGACCTGATGGTGTTGGCGGTCGGCATGACCTTTGTGTTGATCATCGGTGGCATCGACCTGTCGGTAGGCTCGGTGCTGGCGCTGGCGGCCTCGACCGTCAGTGTGGCGATTCTTGGCTGGGGCTGGGGCGTTCTGCCTGCGGCGCTGCTCGGTATGGCCGTCGCGGCGCTCGCAGGTACCATCACCGGTTCGATCACGGTGGCGTGGCGGATACCGTCGTTCATCGTGTCCCTGGGGGTGCTGGAAATGGCTCGCGGGGTGGCGTACCAGATGACCGGTTCGCGTACGGCCTACATCGGCGATGCGTTCGCCTGGTTATCCAACCCGATCGTCTTCGGCATTTCACCCTCCTTTATCATTGCGGTGCTGATCATTTTCATCGCCCAGGCCGTGTTGACCCGCACGGTGTTCGGGCGCTACCTGATCGGTATCGGCACCAATGAAGAGGCTGTGCGGCTGGCGGGGATCAATCCGAAGCCCTACAAAATCCTGGTCTTCAGCCTGATGGGATTGTTGGCCGGTATTGCCGCGTTGTTCCAGATTTCTCGCCTGGAGGCCGCGGACCCGAATGCCGGTTCCGGTCTTGAGTTGCAAGTGATCGCGGCCGTCGTGATCGGCGGGACCAGCCTGATGGGCGGGCGCGGTTCGGTGATCAGCACGTTTTTTGGCGTCTTGATTATTTCCGTACTGGCCGCGGGGCTGGCGCAAATCGGGGCAACCGAGCCGACCAAGCGCATCATTACCGGCGCGGTGATCGTGGTCGCGGTGGTGCTGGATACTTATCGCAGTCAACGCGCAAGCCGGCGGACCTGAGTCATGGCGACTATCAAAGATGTGGCAGCCCTTGCCGGCATTTCCTACACCACGGTTTCCCATGTGGTGAACAGGACTCGTCCGGTCAGTGACGAAGTCCGGATCAAGGTCGAGGCGGCGATCAAAACCCTCGACTATGTCCCCAGTGCCGTGGCTCGCTCACTCAAGGCCAAAACCACGGCGACCATCGGCCTGTTGGTACCCAACAGCCTCAACCCGTATTTCGCCGAATTGGCCCGGGGTATCGAGGACTACTGCGAGCGAAACGGTTACTGCGTCATCCTGTGCAACTCCGACGACAATCCGGACAAGCAGCGCAGCTATCTGCGTGTGCTGCTGGAAAAACGCATCGACGGCCTGATTGTCGCCTCGGCCGGTGGCGACAGTAGCCTGGCACAAGGCCTGAAAGGCGTCCGCACACCCATGGTGATCGTCGACCGTGGACTGGACGGTGTCGATGCGGACCTGGTGCGCATCGACCATGAATACGGTGCGTATCTGGCGACCCGGCACCTGTTGGAGTTGGGGCACCGGGATATCGCCACGATCAGCGGGCCGGAAAACACCAGCGTGGCGCAGATGCGTCTGGCGGGATATTGCCGGGCCTTGAAAGAGGCGGGCGTCGAGGTCTCTCCCGAGCGCATGTTGGCAAGTGATTTCACCAGCACCGGCGGTTACAGCGCTGCCGCGGTTTTACTGGAACGCAACCCGCCTAGCGCCATTTTTGCGGCCAACGACATGATCGGCATCGGCGTGCTACGGGCCGCCGCCGAGCGCAATATTCGCGTGCCGAGCGAGTTGTCGGTGATCGGCTTCGACGATATCCAGATGAGTCGGTATGTCTACCCATCGTTGACCACGGTCGGGCAATCGATCCTGCAACTCGGCGAAATGGCCGCCGAAGTGCTTTTACGGCGAATCGCCACGCCAGGCCTGATGACTGATCAGCGAATCGTGACGCCGAGTATCGTGATACGTGAATCGACGGCGCCGCTGGCCGGCGTGTTTGCCCGGTTCCGTTGAAAATAGAGAGCCGTTGAAAACAGAGAACCGTTGAAAGTAGAAAGCTGCTAAACCCACAGCACCGCCGAAACAGAATCGATGAGTAGCAATGTATGCCAGCAAAAGTAGTAGTGATAGGCAGTTTGAACATGGACCTGGTGACCCGGGCGCCGCGCTTGCCCAAGGGCGGTGAAACGTTGATCGGCGAGTCGTTTGCCACCGTCTCCGGCGGCAAGGGCGCCAATCAGGCCGTGGCTGCGGCGCGGCTGGGAGCACAGGTGTCGATGATCGGGTGCGTGGGCAATGACGCTTATGGTGAGGCACTGCGCGGGGCGCTGCTGGCCGAGCAGATCGATTGCCAGGCGGTCAGCACCGTCGAGGGTTCCAGCGGCGTGGCGTTGATTGTGGTCGACGACAACAGTCAGAACGCGATCGTGATCGTCCCCGGTGCCAACGGTACATTGAGCGCTGAAGCCATCGACTGTTTTGATTCGGTGATACAAGCGGCGGACGTGCTCATCTGTCAGCTGGAAGTGCCCGATGCCTCTGTTGGTCATGCACTCAAGCGCGGTCGCGAACTGGGCAAGACGGTCATTCTCAACCCGGCACCGGCCAGCCGTCCGCTGCCATCGGACTGGTATGCGTCTATCGATTACCTGATTCCCAATGAGAGTGAAGCATCGGCCCTGAGCGGTATGGTGGTGGACTCCCTGAAAACCGCACAAGCTGCTGCGACCCGGCTGATTGCCATGGGCGCCGGCAAGGTGATCATCACCCTCGGTGCGCAAGGCTCGCTGTTTGCCAATGGCCAACGCTTCGAACATTTCCCCGCGCCTGCCGTAAAAGCTGTCGATACCACGGCGGCCGGCGATACGTTCGTGGGCGGTTTCGCGGCGGCGCTGGCCGCGGGTCAAGATGAGGCGCAGGCGATCCGCTTCGGGCAGGTGGCTGCGGCGCTGTCGGTCACCCGTGCCGGCGCGCAACCCTCGATTCCCGCCTTGAGCGATGTACAGGCGTTTAAAGTCCCATGAAAAAAACACCACTGCTCAACATTGCGCTGTCGCGACTGATCGCCTCATTGGGGCATGGCGACATGGTCGTCATCGGGGATGCCGGCTTGCCGGTTCCTCCAGGCGTTGAGTTGATTGACCTGGCCCTGACCCATGGCATTCCGGATTTTGTCAGCACCTTGAAGGTCGTGCTCAGCGAGATGCAGGTTGAAAGCCATGTGCTGGCTCAGGAGATTTTCGATAAAAAGCCGTCGGCCCTGATCGCACTGAATGAGCTGGACGGCGAAGGCGCCTTGGGTCGGCGTGAGTTGCTCACGCATGACCAGTTCAAAGTCCTGAGCCGTCAGGCAAGGGCGATTGTTCGTACGGGCGAGTGCCAGCCGTACTGCAACATTGTGCTGGTCGCCGGGGTTACGTTTTGACTGGCGATCCACGTTTTGATTGCCCATGCACAAGGAGTGCGCCAAGTATCGCTATGCTTAGAAATTGCACCAACTGCTCGGGAGTCCGCTGCTTTTGTCCCTGATTACCGCAACGACTGCCCAGGCGGCGGAAAAGATCGACTTGATCATCGACACCGATCCGGGGGCTGACGACGTCGTTGCCCTGTTGTTCGCCCTGGCGTCGCCGGACAAGCTGAATGTCCGGGCATTGACCACCGTTGCGGGCAACGTCCGCCTGGACAAGACCTCACGCAATGCACGATTGGCTCGTGAGTGGGCAGGGCGCGAAGAGGTTCCGGTGTATGCGGGGGCGCCGAAGCCCTTGATGCGCACACCCGTCTACGCCGAGGACATTCATGGCAAGGAAGGGTTGTCGGGTATTGCCGTGCATGAGCCCAGAGAAGGCCTGGCCAAGGGCAGCGCCATCACTTATCTGATCGAAACCCTGAAATCGGCCAAGCCCCACAGCATAACCATCGCCATGCTTGGCCCGCAGACCAATCTGGCCCTGGCGCTGATCCAGGAGCCGGATATCGTTCGGGGCATCAAGGAGGTGGTGGTCATGGGCGGTGCACACTTCAATGGCGGCAACATTACGCCGGTGGCCGAGTTCAACCTGTTCGCCGATCCGCAAGCTGCTGAAGTGGTACTCAAGAGTGGCGTGAAGCTGACCTACCTGCCGCTGGATGTGACCCACAAGATCCTCACCAGTGAGGCGCGCCTGAAACAAATTGCTGCACTGAACAACAATGCCAGCCGTCTGGTGGGCGACATTCTCAATGAATACATCAAGGGCGACATGGAGCACTACGGCATTCCGGGCGGCCCGGTGCATGACGCCACGGTGGTCGCTTATCTACTCAAGCCGCAGTTGTTCAGCGGTCGCTCGGTCAACGTGGTGGTCGATAGCCGCGAAGGCCCGACCTTTGGACAGACCATCGTCGACTGGTATGACGGCTTGAAAGCGCCAAAGAATGCCTTCTGGGTTGAAAGCGGTGATGCCCAAGGCTTTTTCGATCTGCTGACCGAGCGTCTGGCCCGTCTGAAATAAGCGTCATGTCCCGCAGGTGCCTGTCTGCGGGTTTCACTCCCGTGCGCTAAGCGCTTCGGCCTTCTGGTCTGACAAATGTTTCTCGAAAATCTGCTCGATGAAAGATTGGGCGGCTTCGGTTCCAAGATCCCTGACCAGAAGGTCGATACCGATGATGGCGAGCTCTTCCGTGCTGCCTGGGCTGTAGGAGCTGTGGCCGTCTTGCCACTTGGCCTTGATGTCAGCGTCGATGCTTACGGTGGTCATGATGGCACTCGTGAAGTCGGGGAAGTCTGAGTGCCGAGTTAACCATTTTGCGGGGCTTTTGACACGTCGATTTAGGCATGAAAAGAGGGCTGTGCGACACTTGGTCTCTGTCGAATTTTCAAGGAGCACGCTGTGCAGATCGATTTGAATTCCCCGAATGGCCTGACCCTTGAGGCCGTGCGTCAGTTGCTGGCGGGTGCCAGTGACGATGAGCACACCCAGTTGCGGGTCACCAAAGGAGGCATTGCCTATATCTCCTCGGGGGTCGTGGGCGGTACCGATATCGACGGGTTGTTGTTCCGGCTCGAAACCTGGGCCAAGGGCTCCGGTTATGTCGGGCGGGTCGCGGCCAGCGATGAAGTCTGGGTCATGCAAATCTTTAATGCCTTGAAGGAGAACTGGCCAAATCCTCCTTACGACTACATCGACGTCTATTGAGCGTCGTTCATATTCAGTCACGATTGAGTGGTTAAGGGGTGGGCGATGCTCAGGCAAAATCGCGGCTCGTCCGGATTGCGGGCAGGGTGCTAGCACCGCCTGCCTGTGAAACCAAACGCCAGTCTGGTTGTCGCACGATCTCAGCTTAATCATTGAAATAAGGAGGCTTCATGCCTTGGAAGCTCGCGTCATTGGGTACTTTGTTGGCCGTTGCCGCGCTGGCCGGTTGCAGCACTACCTCTACGGAGTCGGCAACAGCTGATGTTGCGACGTCTGACACGGGTCACAGCCGCTGTGAAGCGAAGGCTGCCGAGTTCACCATCGGCAAACAGGCATCGCCGCAACTGCTTGAGCAGGCGCGTACCCGCGCAGGGGCACAGAGCGCACGGTTCCTGCTGCCAACCGATATGGTGACGCTGGAGTACCGCTCCGATCGCCTGAACCTGAACACCGATGCCAGCCGGGTGGTCACCCGCGTCAATTGCGGCTGATCGTTCGGCATTTGTTTCACCCATAAAAAACCCCGTCACATGGACGGGGTTTTTTTAGTGCGCCTGGAAATTACTCTGGGCGAACTTGAGCAGCTTGCATACCCTTTTGGCCTTTCTCAGCCACGAAGGAAACAGTCTGGCCTTCTTTCAGGCTTTTGAAACCGTCGCTTTCGATAGCTTTGAAGTGTACGAACAGGTCGTCACCGCCACCTTGAGGAGTGATGAAGCCGAAGCCTTTTTCATCGTTGAACCATTTAACGGTGCCGGTTTGGCGATTAGACATGGTGTATCTCCAAGAAACATATATTTTCAGTAGTACTGTGCTGCTCAGGCCAACTGGGCACACCCGAGTATCATAGTCGAAATGTTCGGTTTGGGAGCCCCCCAGACGCGTTGTTTGCTTTCATATTGCACGTCTTTAACCGCCATGAATGGCTGTGAGCCCCGGTTTCAGAGGGTTTGCGCTGCAAAATAGGGGGTTAAAAAAACCCGTAAAAGCTGCGTAAATTATGTGAATCAGCCGATATTTGGCTGTTTTAGGCCCCCGGATTACTCAAAAAACGTCCTGCGCGGCTCTATTTCTGGACTCTGCACACCGAGATTTCTTTCAGGGCGCGCTGGCTCAATTCAGGGCCAGGTGGATTGTTTTTGTCCATCAACTGCGCGATTTCTTGAGTGGTGAATTTCTTTTCCAGCACGTCGGCGCCACATGCACAGTGCTTTTTCGCTTCGGCCGGGTTAATACTTTGGCTGGCAGCTGTTGTGCAGTCGCCCATGTACTGCGCTTTCACGCCCGCTGGCCAGGCAGCGTGGGCGCTCAGGGGCAGCAGCAAGGCTAGCGGGGCAGCGATAGCAAAAAGACGGATAAGGCGCATGACAGGAACTCCTTGGGGTCGATATCTGGGGCGATTCTCAGTCAATTTGAGGCGGCTCGTATATCTCAAGTTCACTCTGTGCCATAAAAGTGAGGAAATCTTCACTGTCTGAATGCATGCAAGTCGACAACCGTTCATCTGTGCTAGCATGCCCCGCTCGGGCGTTTGCGGGCTCCGACGGACCTTCAGTCCCGGTAGCGGCAAATGCACGATTAACCCTGATTTGAATCCCAGTCACTCTGGTTCGGTTTCCCGGTTGGCCGCAAGGCTCCTGCCGCTGTAAGGCAGGCGTTCGTCATTGAATGGCCTGGACCGGATCTTGTACTGGCTCATCCCAACCCACGTGACCTTTGGTAGGGGTCACCACTAGGAGAGGAGGCGCCATGCCAACTATTACTCTTCCCGACGGCAGTCAACGTTCATTCGATCACCCGGTTTCCGTAGCCGAGGTCGCCGCATCCATCGGTGCAGGCCTGGCCAAGGCCACCGTTGCCGGCAAGGTCAATGGCAAGCTGGTCGACGCCAGCGACATCATTGACAGCGACGCATCGCTGCAAATCATCACGCCAAAGGATGAAGAGGGGCTGGAGATCATTCGCCACTCTTGCGCCCACCTGGTTGGCCACGCGGTCAAGCAGTTGTACCCGACCGCCAAAATGGTCATCGGCCCGGTCATCGACGAAGGTTTCTATTACGACATCGCCTTCGAACGTCCTTTCACCCCGGACGACCTGGCCGCCATCGAGCAGCGCATGCAGCAGCTGATCGAGAAAGATTACGACGTGATCAAGAAAGTCACTCCGCGCGCCGAAGTGATCGAAGTGTTCAAGGCTCGTGGCGAAGACTACAAGTTGCGCCTGGTCGAAGACATGCCGAACGAGCAGGCCATGGGTCTGTACTATCACGAAGAATACGTCGACATGTGCCGCGGTCCGCACGTGCCGAACACGCGCTTCCTGAAATCCTTCAAGTTGACCAAGCTGTCCGGCGCCTACTGGCGCGGTGATGCCAAGAACGAGCAATTGCAGCGCGTTTACGGCACCGCATGGGCGGACAAGAAGCAGCTGGCGGCTTATATCCAGCGCATTGAAGAAGCCGAAAAGCGCGATCACCGCAAGATCGGCAAGCGCCTGGGCCTGTTCCACACCCAGGAAGAGTCGCCGGGCATGGTGTTCTGGCACCCGAATGGCTGGACTTTGTACCAGGTGCTCGAGCAGTACATGCGCAAGGTTCAGCGTGACAACGGCTATCTCGAAATCAAGACGCCGCAAGTCGTTGACCGCAGCCTGTGGGAGAAATCCGGGCACTGGGCCAACTACGCCGACAACATGTTCACCACACAGTCGGAAAACCGCGACTACGCAATCAAGCCAATGAACTGCCCTTGCCACGTGCAGGTGTTCAACCAGGGCCTGAAAAGCTACCGCGAGTTGCCGATGCGTCTGGCCGAGTTTGGTGCATGCCACCGTAACGAGCCATCGGGTGCCTTGCACGGCATCATGCGCGTGCGCGCATTCACCCAGGACGACGCCCACATCTTCTGCACCGAAGAGCAGATGCAGGCCGAGTCCGCTGCGTTTATCAAGCTGACCATGGACGTCTACGCCGATTTCGGCTTTAAAGATGTCGAAATGAAGCTGTCCACTCGTCCGGAAAAACGCGTCGGTTCCGACGAGCTTTGGGATCGCGCCGAAGCAGCACTGGCCGCGGCCCTTGATAGCGCGGGCCTGCCGTACGATCTGCAGCCGGGTGAGGGGGCGTTCTACGGTCCGAAGATCGAGTTCTCGCTGAAAGATTGCCTCGGTCGCGTCTGGCAGTGTGGTACCCTGCAGCTCGATTTTAACCTGCCTGTCCGTCTGGGAGCCGAATATGTCTCCGAAGACAACAGCCGCAAGCACCCGGTGATGTTGCACCGGGCGATCCTGGGGTCCTTCGAGCGTTTCGTCGGAATCCTGATCGAGCACTACGAGGGAGCATTCCCGGCGTGGCTGGCTCCGACCCAGGCAGTGGTGATGAATATCACTGATAAACAGGCTGATTTTGCCGCCGAAGTGGAAAAAACTCTCAACGAAAGCGGGTTTCGTGCCAAGTCTGACTTGAGAAATGAAAAGATCGGCTTTAAAATCCGCGAGCATACTTTGCTCAAGGTTCCTTATCTCTTGGTTATCGGAGATCGGGAAGTCGAGATGCAGACTGTCGCTGTGCGTACTCGTGAAGGTGCTGACCTGGGCTCGATGCCCGTCGCCCAGTTCGCTGAGTTCCTCGCCCAAGCGGTTTCCCGGCGTGGTCGCCAAGATTCGGAGTAATTATTATTAAGCGTGAAATGAGACAAGATAAACGAACTGCACCGAAAGCCCCGATCAACGAGAATATCTCGGCACGCGAGGTTCGGTTAATTGGGGCTGAAGGTGAACAGCTCGGGATTGTGTCAATCGAAGACGCGCTTCTTAAGGCTGAAGAGGCCAAGCTGGATCTGGTGGAGATTTCCGCCGATGCAGTACCACCTGTTTGCAAACTGATGGACTACGGCAAATCGATCTTCGAAAAGAAGAAACAGATTGCTGCGGCCAAGAAAAACCAGAAGCAGATTCAGGTTAAAGAAATCAAGTTTCGTCCAGGGACGGAGGAAGGGGATTACCAGGTAAAACTGCGCAACCTGGTACGTTTCCTGAGTGACGGGGACAGGGCCAAGGTATCCTTGCGATTCCGCGGCCGTGAGATGGCCCACCAGGAGCTGGGGATGGAACTCCTCAAGCGAGTTGAAGGTGACTTGCTCGAGTACGGTTCGGTCGAACAGCATCCTAAGATGGAAGGACGCCAGCTGATCATGGTCATCGCCCCGAAAAAGAAGAAGTAATCAACAGGGCACGGCAGGCCTTCTGATTATGTTTATCAACTGAATGCGGAGTATCCGAACATGCCAAAAATGAAGACCAAAAGTGGTGCTGCTAAGCGGTTTCTGAAAACTGCTAACGGTATCAAGCACAAGCACGCTTTCAAGAGCCACATCCTGACCAAAATGTCGACCAAGCGTAAGCGTCAACTGCGCGGTAGCAGCTTGCTGCATCCGTCTGACGTGGCAAAAGTCGAGCGCATGCTGCGCCTTCGTTAATTTTAGTCAAGAATAGAGGAAGTAACTCATGGCTCGTGTAAAGCGTGGCGTCATTGCCCGTAAGCGTCACAAAAAAATTCTGAAACTTGCTAAAGGCTACTACGGCGCACGCTCCCGCGTATTCCGTGTTGCCAAGCAAGCGGTAATCAAGGCAGGCCAATACGCCTACCGTGACCGTCGTCAGAAAAAACGTCAGTTCCGCGCTCTGTGGATCGCTCGTATCAACGCTGGTGCTCGTATCAACGGTCTGTCCTACAGCCGTTTCATCGCCGGCCTGAAAAAAGCGTCCATCGAGATCGACCGTAAGGTTCTGGCTGATCTGGCAGTGAACGAAAAAGCGGCGTTTGCTGCGATTGTCGAGAAAGCTAAAGCCACCTTGGCTTAAGTACCCCCGACAGTCACCCGGCCTCGCATCTGTGGGGTCAGGTGTTAAACGTCATAAATAGGGGAAGAGCCTTCAAGCTCTTCCCCTATTTTGTATCTGGAGTCTGTACATGGAAAACCTGGATGCGCTCGTCTCTCAAGCACTAGAGGCTGTGCAAAGCGCTGAAGATATCAATGCCCTGGAGCAAATCCGGGTTCACTACCTTGGCAAGAAGGGTGAATTGACTCAGGTGATGAAGACCCTGGGGAATTTGCCGGCAGAAGAGCGCCCGCAGGTCGGTGCGCTGATCAACGTTGCCAAGGAGCGTGTCACAGAGGTCCTTAATGCGCGCAAGGCATTGTTTGAAGAAGCCGATCTGGCTGCCAAACTCTCTGCCGAGTCCATTGACGTGACCCTGCCTGGCCGTGGTCAGACCTCCGGTGGTCTGCATCCGGTTACCCGCACTCTGGAACGCGTCGAACAATTCTTCACCCGTATTGGCTACGGCATCGCCGAAGGCCCTGAGGTCGAAGACGATTATCACAACTTCGAAGCGCTCAACATCCCAGGCCATCACCCGGCCCGGTCGATGCATGACACCTTCTATTTCAATGCGAACATGTTGTTGCGCACCCATACCTCGCCGGTACAGGTCCGCACCATGGAGTCGAAACAGCCGCCGATCCGCATCGTCTGCCCGGGCCGTGTTTACCGTAGCGACTCCGATATCACCCACTCGCCGATGTTCCACCAGGTCGAAGGCCTGCTGGTCGATCGCGACATCAATTTCGCCGACCTCAAAGGCACCATCGAAGAGTTCCTGCGGGTGTTCTTCGAAAAAGAGCTGGCCGTGCGTTTCCGTCCTTCGTACTTCCCGTTCACTGAGCCATCCGCCGAAGTCGACATGGAATGCGTGATGTGCAGCGGTAAAGGCTGCCGCGTCTGCAAGCAGACCGGCTGGCTGGAAGTGATGGGCTGCGGCATGGTTCACCCGAACGTGCTGCGCATGTCCGGCATCGACCCGGAAGAGTTCTCGGGCTTTGCCTTCGGCATGGGCGTTGAGCGTCTGGCCATGCTGCGTTACGGCGTGAACGACTTGCGTCTGTTCTTCGACAACGACTTGCGGTTCCTCGCGCAATTTCGCTAGTCGTAACGAATTCTTAGGAGAGCAGGATGAAATTCAGTGAACAATGGCTGCGTGGCTGGGTTAGCCCGCAGGTAAGTCGCGACGAGTTGGTTGCTCGTCTGTCGATGGCCGGTCTTGAGGTCGATAGCGTTACGCCGGCCGCCGGTGTTTTCAGTGGCGTGGTCGTTGGCGAGGTGCTGAGCACCGAGCAGCATCCGGACGCCGACAAGCTGCGCGTGTGCCAGGTCAGCAACGGTTCGGAAACCTTCCAGGTTGTTTGCGGCGCGCCAAACGTGCGCCCGGGCCTGAAGATTCCTTTCGCCATGATTGGTGCCGAGCTGCCAGGCGACTTCAAGATCAAGAAAGCCAAGCTGCGTGGTGTTGAGTCCAACGGCATGCTGTGCTCGCAATCCGAGCTGCAGGTCGGTGAAGGTAATGACGGTCTGATGGAGCTGCCGGCCGATGCGCCGGTGGGTGAAGATTTCCGCGTTTATCTGGATCTGGAAGACGCCAGCATCGAGGTCGACCTGACCCCGAACCGCGGTGACTGCCTGTCCCTGGCCGGTCTGGCCCGTGAAGTCGGCGCACTGTATGCCGCTCCGGTTACCCGTCCGGTAGTGGCTTCGGTTCCTGCTGCGCACGACGAAGTGCGTTCGGTAGAAGTACTGGCGCCGGCCGCGTGCCCACGTTATCTGGGTCGTGTGATCCGTAACGTCGACCTGTCCAGGCCTACGCCGCTGTGGATGGTCGAGCGTCTGCGTCGTGCAGAGGTGCGCAGCATCGATGCTGCCGTCGACATCACCAACTACGTGATGCTGGAGCTGGGTCAGCCGCTGCACGCCTTCGATCTCGCCGAGATCAACGGCGGCATCCGTGTGCGCATGGCCGAAGAGGGCGAGAAGCTGGTTCTGCTCGACGGTCAGGAAGTCAGCCTGCGTAGCGATACGCTGGTGATTGCCGACCATTCCCGAGCGCTGGCAATTGCCGGTGTCATGGGTGGCGAGCACAGCGGTGTGTCCGCGACCACGCGTGATGTGTTCCTTGAAAGTGCCTTCTTCGACCAGATCGCCGTAGCAGGCAAGGCTCGTTCCTATGGCCTGCACACCGATGCATCGCATCGCTATGAACGTGGTGTGGATTGGCAACTGGCCCGTGAGGCCATGGAGCGCGCGACTGGCTTGCTGCTGGAAATCACCGGTGGTGAAGCGGGTCCGATCATCGAGACCGTCAGCGAGCAGCATCTGCCGAAAATTGCTCCGATTACCCTGCGTGCCCAGCGCATTACCCAAATGCTGGGTATGGAAATGGATTCGGCTGAAGTGGAGCGTCTGCTCAATGCTTTGGGCCTGACCATTACTGCCGACGGGGCAGGGCAGTGGCGTGTAGAAGTGCCAAGCCATCGCTTCGATATCAGCCTGGAAGTCGACCTGATCGAAGAACTCGCACGCCTGTACGGCTACAACCGTTTGCCGGTTCGTTATCCGCAAGCGCGGTTGGCGCCGCAAGCCAAAGCAGAGGCGCGTAGCGATCTGCCTGAGCTGCGTCGCCTGCTGGTTGCTCGTGGTTATCAGGAAGCAATTACCTACAGCTTCATCGATCCGAAACAGTTCGAGCTGTTTAATCCGGGTGTAGAGCCGTTGCTACTCGCCAATCCGATCTCCAATGACATGGCTGCGATGCGTTCGTCCTTGTGGCCAGGCCTGGTCAAGGCGCTTCAGCACAACCTGAATCGTCAGCAGGACCGCGTGCGCCTGTTCGAAAGCGGCCTGCGTTTCGTTGGCCAGCTTGAGGGTCTGAAGCAAGAGCCGATGTTGGCGGGTGTCGTTTGCGGTAGTCGTTTGCCGGAAGGTTGGGCGCAAGGTCGCGATACCGTCGACTTCTTCGACGTCAAGGCCGACGTCGAAGCGGTGCTGGGTTTTGCCGGTGCACTGGATTCCTTCACGTTCGTGCCGGGCAAGCACCCAGCGCTGCACCCGGGTCAAACTGCGCGCATCGAGCGTGACGGTCGTCTGGTCGGCTTCATCGGCGCTATCCATCCTGAATTGTCGAAAACCCTCGGTCTCGACCGACCGGTCTTCGTCTTCGAACTGGTTCTGGCGGAAGTGGCAGCGGGCAAAATGCCTGAATTCCACGAGTTATCGCGCTTTCCTGAAGTGCGTCGTGACCTTGCACTGATCGCGGACAAAGACGTTGCAGCCACGGCTGTACTGGATGTAATCCGTGAAAATGCAGGCGAATGGCTGACAGACCTCAGGCTATTTGACGTGTATCAGGGTAAAGGCATTGATCCTGATAGAAAAAGCCTCGCAGTCGGCTTGACCTGGCAGCATCCATCGCGCACTCTTAATGACGATGAGGTGAATACCGCAACGCAAAACATCCTCACCTCGCTCGAACAAAGGTTGAACGCCACGTTAAGGAAGTGACGTATGGGGGCTCTGACGAAAGCTGAGATGGCGGAACGTCTGTATGAAGAGCTGGGCCTGAACAAACGGGAGGCCAAGGAATTGGTCGAACTGTTTTTTGAAGAAATCAGGCACGCTCTTGAAGACAACGAACAAGTCAAATTGTCCGGTTTCGGCAATTTCGACCTTCGGGACAAACGCCAGCGGCCCGGCCGCAATCCGAAAACGGGGGAAGAAATCCCGATCACGGCTCGCCGTGTGGTCACCTTTCGTCCAGGGCAGAAGTTGAAGGCCCGAGTTGAGGCTTATGCTGGAACCAAGTCATAACGACGAGCTACCCGTCATCCCGGGCAAACGCTACTTCACCATTGGTGAAGTCAGCGAGCTGTGTGCGGTAAAACCACACGTGCTGCGCTATTGGGAGCAGGAGTTTCCTCAACTCAACCCTGTCAAACGCCGCGGAAACCGCCGGTATTATCAGCGCCAGGACGTGCTGATGATCCGGCAGATCCGCGCGCTTCTTTATGATCAGGGGTTCACCATCGGCGGGGCGCGCCTGCGCTTGTCCGGCGATGAAGCCAAAGACGACACCACCCAATACAAGCAAATGATCCGCCAGATGATCGCCGAACTCGAAGATGTTCTGGTGGTGCTCAAGAAATAAATTCGTGCTTTTAAATACTTCCAGTTTTCAAAAGCTTGCGATATATTCTTAAGCGTTCCTCGAGATGAGGAACAGGTTTCACGCCTAGTCGGGGCGTAGCGCAGTCCGGTAGCGCACTAGCATGGGGTGCTAGGGGTCGAGTGTTCGAATCACTCCGTCCCGACCATTATTCCTGAGTAAAATCAGACACTTGAGCCGATCAACTAGATCGGCTTTTTTGTGCCTGCGCAAAACTGGCGCAAAACTACCCGGTGATTTCGCTGATATTCAGGTCCGGAATTGCCTCGGACCAGATGACTTCCTCGTGGTCGCGCTGGTAGTTTTTGGTCATGCCTTCGCTCGCAGGCCCAGCGATTTTCTGGCCATCCTTTCCGGCTTTCTTGTGCAGGTGCAGTGACAGTGCTCGCACTTCGTGGAAGCCCGGCATCTCTTCTTCCTTCCATCCTGCGTAACAGTTCGCCGCCTCCCTGGCCTTGGCTGTTTTCTTCTGTACCACATACAGAAATCCCTCTCGAACGCCATCGAAGCGCATGTCGAGAATGTCGGTGCGGCGTTGGGCTGTGATCAATGCCAAGTCAATCGCGTTCTGAAGCCAGGCAGGTGCTTTTTCCCTGATCGCCTTCAGACCTTCTACGGTGTGACGCCGGCGCTGCTTCTTCTCGATGCGATTGATGGTGCTGGCGGCCGGGTTGTCTGGGCATAGCCCCTTGGCTGCGGCATGGTTAAAGATGTCAATCAGCAAGGCACGGCACTGGTTGGCGGTGCGCGGGGTGAGAGCGTCCAGCATTTCCGCGATCATACGGATCGTGACCTGGTCGACGGCCTTACCCTCGAACTGCTTGCGAAAGCGCCGGAAGTGCACCGCGTACAACCCCAGTGTGCCCTTGGCCAACTCGCGAGGTGGCAGAACGTCGCGCTCGTAGGTGTCGAGGAATCCTGTGAATGTTTCTGTGGCGTTATTCATCACGGCGCCAACCAGGTCAACATCCAGGCTGGCCACCGTCCGTGCAGATTGTCCCTGCAAGTCCCGCCAAGGCTCCTGCTCTGTGCACAAAGCAGAGCGAGCCTGGCGCCTGTTTATTTATACAGTAAAGGTCTTGCTATCCATGTCTTCACCCATCATTCCTTGGATGGGCGGCAAACGCCGTCTGGCCGATCGCCTTATCCCGCTGTTTCCACCGTTTCCACCGCATGAGTGCTACGTTGAAGTCTTTGCCGGCGGTACCGCGTTGTACTTCATGCGGCCCCAGGCGGCGCCCGTTGAAGTCCTCAACGACATCAATGGCGACCTGGTGACGCTGTACCGCGTGGTGCAAAACCACCTATTTGAATGCCTTGAGGAAGCGTGGTTCACCGCTCCTCAAGAACCTCGATTTTGGTTGACTGACTTCCTCAGGGCGTGAAGCTGCCCGTCAGCAATGGCAGAGGTCGGCCATTAGCTGCCTGTCGTGTCCAGCTTCAAACCCTTTTGCACGTCAACCAGGCACCCCAGAACAGGCTGCTGAAGAAACGCGTAGCGTCCCCGAACCCGGCGTCGTTCAACAGTTTTTGAACCGCCGCCTCAGAATGTGGCGGGTCAGCGCCCTGGAGGATTTTTCCCAGCTTGACCTTCACTTCATCCGGGCTGGCTCCGTGCTGCCGCCACCGTTGGCCCCAGGCAGCCAGCAATAGCGGTTGGCTGGCATACGCGTACTGATTTCCGGCGACAATCAGTGGCGCACCGGGTTTCAGACGAGCCCTAATGGAACGTAAAAGCTGGTGCTTGGCATCATCACCCTCGAGATGATGCAGGACACCGATCAAGGTGGCTGCGTCGTAGGACTGGTCTGCTGCCAGGTCTTCAACATGCCCAAGATACAGGTCAGTTCTTTCAAGCAAGTCGTTGGCCTCCAACTGGTGCTTCGCAGCCTCCAGCATGGGCGCGGATGGATCAACGGCAGTGAAGCGCCAGGCAGGCTCCAGCGTTGCCATCGCAACAATTTCCTGTGCAGTGCCGCCAGCGCCAACCACCAGTACTTTCGCCGAATTTGTATCGCCGAGGCTTGCCGCCAGCATGCACGCAACAAGATCGTGGCAGGCGTCATAGCCTGCTAATGCGATACGACTCTGTCTTCCGTACTCATTGGCCCGATGGGTATCAAATTTTTCAGCTGAGTTGAGCGGTAATGATTTCAAGGCGCTTCTCCATGTCCTTGAATCAAGTTAGGTCATACAGGGCGATAATAAAAATTCATTAATTTTATGCAATACATTCCTGCTGGGAATGTATCTTTGGCTCTGAGTTTGCTTGGTCGACCGTCAGCTTTGGTCGATTGCTGGCCGTCGCGACGGGCAGATATCGGCCAAAAGCGGTCGGTGGACAGATGAGTCCAACTTCCCGACCCCGCGCCACAACAACGGGAGGGCTCCGGCTTTTGTGAACGACTGGGATTGATTGCTTACCCACCCAGTTCCGCCCCCATTGCCGCCATCCTCGTCAGTGTTTCGACATGTGCGACAGATTTCAAAAAAAATCGCAAACCCCACGACGCTTCAGGGCTTGCGACTCATTGGCGATACGCCCCTCAAGTTCCCGGGACGTTTTCTACGGCCAGGCCTGCCGTGTTCATTACGGAACGTGCTGGCCTAGTTGTGTACCTCAACCGCGTCGATATCCGGAGCGTCTGGGGCGTCTGGGGCGTCCGCCACATCCTCTCGGGCATCTTTCGCCTCAGCTTTGGCAGCCTCTCGGGCATCTTTCGCCTCAACTTTGGCAGCCTCTCTGGCTGCTTTCGCGTCAGCTTTGGCGGCGTCCCTGGCTGCATCTGCGTCTGCCTTGGCGGCGTCCCTGGCTGCATCCGCAGCGGCCCTGGCAGCATCTCTGGTTGCATCTGCGCCTGCTACGCCAGCAGCTTTTGCGGCGTCTCTGGCTGCATCCGCCTTAGCTCTGGCGGCGTCTCTGGTTGCATTTGCAGTAGCTTTTGCCGCATCCCGGGCTGCATCTGCGTCGTTTTTGGCAGCATCCCGGGCTGCATCTGCGGCATTGTTGTCAGCGTTATTGTCGTTGTCGTTGTCGTTGTCGTTGTCGTTGTCGTTGTCATGCGCATTGCCCGGGCCTCTGTTCCCGGCCATACCACCATGGTCAGCGTCGCCGCGCCCCGGGCCCCCATGACCGTCACCGCCATGGCCTGCTGCACCATGATCGCCACCCTCTCCATGGCCGCCGCCACCGTGACCGCCACTACCGTGGTCACCGCCACCCTCTCCATGGCCGCCACCACCGCTGCCGCCACCGCCGTCACCACCTCCGGAGCCACCGTGACCACCACCGCCTCCGCCGCTACCGCCACCACCGCCGCTGCCACCATCTTTGGCATACACGCTGGAGAAACTACCGATGTAATCGGGCACCAGGACAGTCGATGCCGACAGGACTCCGCCAATTGCCAGAGCCAACAAACATTTTTTGAGCTGCATGTTGCAACCTCCGTTTGGAGTTGCGTCGTCATCTCCGTATCGAACGCAATGTCCAGTGAGTTCCCGGCCGCCCATTGGAGCGGCCAGCCAACCGGCACGGTCATCAATCTGCAGTATTAACGAGCAACTGCGGTTTCCGCACGATCCTTCAAAGCCAGTCAGTATCGTTGCGCGGGAAATTTTCCCACGTTTATGTTGGAGGAGTGCTTTCAGCCAGAGTTCAACAAATGAGTATCAGGACCAAAGCATGCGTTGAGCAAAAACTTCAACTTGACGTATTGGAATCGCCCCTTAGCCGATCGGCTGGTTGAATGAGATGAGTTTTTTCAATGGGATAGACCAGGAGTCTGGCATTCGGATTTACCTAGGGAACCAGGGTCGAATCAAAGAACCAGTCATGGCGCTGGCATAGAGCGGCTGATCGTGGCCGACTTCTGCCTCTGACCAACGATAGCTTTGGGTTTGCGGCCTTCGCGACAGGTAGCAATCGGCCATAAACGGTCATTCACAGCTGGTGTACCCCCCGAATGTCGAGGCCAATCACTGCGAAAAGGCTAAGTTTTAAGGGGTCTTGCGCGAGTCGTGTCTATAATTTTCCGGATATCGGCCCCATTGGTCAGTGAATACAAATGCACGCAGATGACGATTCGCAGCCCGGTTCTGAAATTCTCTTCGATGAAGCTGATTGTGGTTTGCTGCTTACCGCGGAAAATGGCCAGATCACACAGGTCAACCTCACCTTCTGCCGCTGGATTGGCTACCGCAGGAACGAGCTGATCGGTCGTCACATCCAAGACCTGATGAGTACTGAAGGGAGGACGTTTCATCGGACCTACTGGACGCCCCTCATGCAAATCCAGGGCGTAATCGCTGATGTTAAGTTCGATCTTGTTCACTACAACGGACATTCAATTCCGATGATGCTCAGCGCCATCCGTTGTGATAGTTCTGTTGGTGTATTTTTTGAAATGACGCTGTTCAAGACCGAAGATCGGCAAAGGTACGAGCGCGAGTTGCTCAATGCCCGAATGCTCGCCGAAAGACATTTGGCAAAACACCTCAAGGATCAACGGGTAATGGATATTACCCAAGACAAGCTGCGCATCACTTACACCGCGGCTGAAGACAGAGCTCTGTTCGCCGAGCAGCTTATCGGGATTGTCAGTCACGATCTGCGCAACCCATTGTCGGCGATAAAAATGGCGGCGGAACTGCTGGGCCGCAGGGAGATGGATGCTAAACAAGCACAAATACTTGGCCACATCACCCACTCGGTCGAGCGCGCACAGCGTCTGGTGGCCGATCTGCTGGATTTCACCTTGACGCAAGTCGGGCGAGGTATCGCAGTCCTGCCCAAACCAATCGATCTACACGAACTGGTCGCCGACTGCCTGGACGAGTTGGGTCTGGCTTTCCCCGGACATGAGTTGATCCACTTGCGTTATGGGCAAGGTGACTTTACTGCTGACAGTGATCGACTCTATCAGCTCATCGGCAACCTGGTCGCCAATGCAGTCGCCTACGGCGCCGCCGATAGCGAAGTCACCGTTTCTACACGCGTTGAAGATCAAGCGGTCATTATTACCGTGCACAATTTTGGTAGCCCAATACCTGAGGTGTTGCTTGGGGACTTGTTCGAACCGATGATCCGTGGCAGCCATGATAATGCCGCACTCAGAAGTGTCGGGTTGGGTCTGTTCATCGTTCGGGAGATTGTAAGGGCGCACTACGGCGAAGTGGCTGTAACTTCTACTCTCACCACCGGTACAACATTCACTGCAACCTTTCCTCGCACCTTAAATTAGCTTGGATTGCCCCTCACTCAGCCCCATCGCCCCTCCATTACTAGCCGACGATAGCCTGGCGTGACTGGCCACTGTGGGTCGATTTCTGCCCCTAGCCAGAGGCAGCAGTCGGCCAGAAACGGACCTTCGGCTATCGCTTCAACCCAAACATGGGCCAGAGCGCCCAAACCGCGCATCCTGACGGTCTGACCGGAGGAATTCGACCTGCCGCCCACTCACGAATGCGCAGTGTCGTCCAACTCAGCGATTCTTCAGCATACTGCTAGGGCAAAGCGTCGCGCTTGGCGAAGATGCTTGCCATTTTCGCCGCGTTCTCGGTTCCCCAGGTGCACAGCGGCACAATCGCTTCAGCCAGGCTGCGACCGAGCGGGGTCAGCGCGTAGTCCACGCGAGGTGGCACTTCCTTGTAGTCGGTCCGCGTCAGCACGTGATCGGCTTCCAGATCCTTCAATTGCTGGATCAGCACCTTGTCGCTGACGCCTGGGATCAAACGCTTGAGCTCGCCGTAGCGCTTCGGGCCGTCGCGCAGGAAAAACAAGACGGCACTTGGGACATCGCCTTGAACGTCGATATCGGCTGAATCGCCGATACCTGTCAGGTCCATTGCGTCGCGATCTGAAGTGAGAGCAACGGAGAGATTTCTATGACCGTGCAAGAGAATGTTCAGATTGTGAAGGATGCGTTTGCAGCAATCGGTCGCGGCGATATGCAAGGTCTGCTGGCGTTGTCTGCCGAAGATATTGAGTGGATCATTCCGGGCGAGAACTGGCCGCTGGCCGGCGCGCGCCTCCGAGATGGATGCGGGCTCCAGGCCCTGACTCATCGAGCCCACCCGAAACAATTCGCAAAGACAGCGAATATGTTGAACAGGAAGCAGAAAGGGGACAGATTTATTTCCCGCGACGTGACAGTCCGCTTTTGGTCGATAGTGACCAATGGAGAAGAAACCCATCAGCGCCAAGCGGACTGATCGACCCTGGCCGGGGTCGATCAGGGAAGTTTCTTAGAAACTCCATTCCTCAGCCTGAACGACTCGGCAGAATGGCCCCGCCAAGGTTGCATTGTGGTGGGCAACGATGGCCTCTGCTTTGAGCGTTGGAGTATCAGAGCAGGTATGTCCGTCGGCTATGAGCACAGCATCGAATCCGCAATCGCGGGCAGCACGGCAAGTACTATCTACGCAGTATTGAGTTTTCATTCCTGTAACGACGATGCCTTCACAGCCGCGTTCGCGTAGCTGACCGGCCAGCTCAGTCTGAGCAAAGGCGTTGGGACGTTTCTTCTCAAAAATCACCTCGTTACCCCTTAGCTGCAACTCCTGGACAAGCTCTGTGAGCGGACTACCCTGCTCGATAGGAGACCCGACCGGACCTATGTGACGTGCGAGAAAGATGGGGGCGCCAGTCTCCCGTGCACTTCTCATCAGCCTATTCAATGTATCGAGAAGCGCTTCAGTGCCCCAAGGTCTATCCGGGCCGTGAACAAGCCCTACCTGCATGTCGAGAATCAGAAGTGCATACATGTGCGTTTCCTTACGTTTGTGCCAATAAAACCGGGGCAAAAAAAAGACCCGGCCCATTACTGGCGGGTCTTTGGGGTTATGCGTTGTTTTAACTCACACAACCTCCCACGACCCGCCTGTGGCGGTCGTGAAGGTTGTGCTCGATTCGATGCATGGCGCAGTCATGACACAGACCTTAACTTTGGCGCGTCGGTCATGCAAGTGAACATGCCCGGGATGAAAGTCATTTCATGTGGATGAGACTCAACGACCGCTATTGGATTCGGATCGTGGCGGGAAGAGCTTGATGCGTCGCTATCGGCGGCGCTGTCTTGACCGGAATGAAGGCAGTTTGCAGTGCCAAATTTTTCTGCGCATGCACGCGAATCCATTTATGGACGAGATTGGCATCGAGGTTGTGGGTCAATGCGACATTGGCAATCGAGGTGTCAGGCTGCGCACATTCGGCAATGACCTGGGCCTTGAAGGATTTGGAATAGGAACGGCGTTCTTGTGGCATGGGCGTCCGCTTAAAAAAGGCTAAAAATGGTGTCCACTTAAATTCAGGTGGACACCATCGCCTCAAGCGACAGTGTCAGGAAGGTGTGTTGCCCGGACGGTTACGGACTCTAGTCAGAGTATTGAGACATGCATGGGAATCATGACCGAACGTCACCTTCGTCATCTGCCGGTTGTAGAAAACGAAAAGCTACTTGGTTTGCTGTCGATTGGTGATCTGGTCAAGACTGCAATTACAGAACAAGCAGACCTGATTCTGCAACTCGAACAGTATATTCGCGGTCACTAATTACCTGTCCGACGATTTACACAAACAAAAACGCCCCGACGAGTCGGGGCGTTCTGTGTACCGCAGAGGGTTAGTCGACGGCTTTGACCATGTCTTCGATGACTTTCTTCGCGTCGCCGAACACCATCATGGTTTTGTCCAGGTAGAACAGTTCGTTGTCCAGGCCGGCATAGCCGCTGGCCATCGAGCGCTTGTTGACGATGATGGTCTTGGCCTTGAACGCTTCGAGGATCGGCATGCCGGCAATCGGCGATTTCGGATCGTTCTTCGCGGCCGGGTTGACCACGTCGTTGGCACCCAGCACCAGCACCACGTCGGCCTGACCGAACTCGGAGTTGATGTCGTCCATCTCGAACACCTGGTCGTAAGGCACTTCGGCCTCGGCCAGCAACACGTTCATGTGCCCCGGCATCCGGCCGGCAACCGGGTGGATCGCGTACTTCACGGTCACGCCGCGATGGGTCAGCTTCTCGGTCAACTCCTTCAGTGCATGTTGCGCCCGGGCTACCGCCAGGCCGTAGCCTGGAACGATGATCACGGTGTCGGCGTTGGTCAGCAGGAAGGTCGCATCGTCAGCCGAGCCGGATTTCACCGGACGCGCTTCTTTCGAACCCGCCGGGCCGGCCGCATCCGCGGTGTTGCCGAAACCGCCGAGCAGTACATTAAAGAAGGAGCGGTTCATCGCCTTGCACATGATGTACGAGAGGATCGCACCGGACGAGCCCACCAGGGAACCGGCGATGATCAGCATCGAGTTGTTCAGCGAGAAGCCGATACCCGCCGCCGCCCAGCCGGAGTAGCTGTTGAGCATCGACACCACCACCGGCATGTCGGCGCCACCGATCGGGATGATGATCAGCACGCCGAGCACGAAGGCCAGCGCCAGCATCACGCCGAAAGCGGTGTAGTCGCCGGTGAGCATGAAGGTCACGCCCAGCGCCAGTGTGGCCAGGCCCAGCAGCAGGTTCAGCTTGTGCTGACCGCCAAACTGTACCGGTGCGCCCTGGAACAGGCGGAACTTGTACTTGCCAGCCAGTTTGCCGAACGCAATGACCGAGCCGGAGAAGGTGATCGCACCGATGGCGGCACCGAGGAACAGTTCCAGGCGGTTACCGGCCGGAATCGCGTCTCCGAGTTGCTGGACGATGCCCAGCGACTGCGGCTCGACCACGGCGGCCACGGCGATGAACACCGCTGCCAGGCCGATCATGCTGTGCATGAAGGCGACCAGCTCGGGCATCTTGGTCATTTCAACGCGTTTGGCCATGATCGAACCGGCAGTGCCGCCGACCAGCAGGCCGACGATCACGTAGACGATACCGTCATGCGCCAGCTCGGCACCGAGTTTGTAGATCAGGCCGACCGTGGTGAGGATCGCCAGGCCCATGCCGAGCATGCCGAACAGGTTGCCGCGGCGCGAGGTGGTGGGATGCGAGAGCCCCTTGAGCGCCTGGATGAAGCAGACCGAGGCGATCAAATACAGGGAAGTAACCAGGTTCATGCTCATGCTTGCTGCACCTCAGCCTTGACTGCGTCGGCCTTGGCGGCCGGCGCTTTTGCTGGAGCCGCTTTTTTCTTGAACATTTCCAGCATGCGCCGGGTCACCAGAAAGCCACCAAACACGTTGACCGCGGCCAGGGCCACGGCCAGGGTGCCCATGGTCTTGCCCAGCGGGGTCACGGTGAGGGCGGCAGCGAGCATGGCGCCGACGATGACGATGGCCGAGATGGCGTTGGTCACGGCCATCAGCGGCGTGTGCAGGGCAGGTGTCACGTTCCAGACCACGTGGTAGCCGACATAAATCGCCAGCACGAAGATGATCAGGTTGTAGATACCGTGAGAGATCAGCATGTCTTCCATTGTTTTTATCCTCAGCCGTTCTTGCGCACGATCTGGCCGTCGCGGCACATCAGGCACGCGGCGACGATATCGTCTTCAAGGTTGATCACCAGTTGTCCTTCTTTATCGAACAACAGTTTCATGAAGTCCAGCAGGTTGCGGGCATACAGTGCCGAGGCATCGGCACTCACCGCGGCTGCCAGGTTGGTCGGGCCGACAATGGTCACGCCATTCTCGACGACCACCTGATCGGCGACGGTCAGCGGGCAGTTGCCGCCCTGGGCTGCGGCAAGGTCGATGACCACCGAACCGGGTTTCATCTGCGCCACGGTTTCCGCGCTCAGCAGTGTCGGTGCCTTGCGGCCCGGAATCAGTGCGGTGGTGATGACGATATCAGCCTGCTTGGCGCGCTCGTGCACGGCCACGGCCTGACGTTGCATCCAGCTCGCCGGCATTGGCCGGGCGTAGCCACCGACACCGACGGCGCATTCGCGCTCTTCATCGGTCTCGTAGGGCACGTCGACGAACTTGGCGCCGAGGGATTCGATCTGCTCTTTCACCGCCGGGCGCACGTCAGACGCTTCGATCACTGCACCCAGGCGTTTCGCCGTGGCGATGGCCTGCAAACCGGCCACACCGGCCCCGAGAATCAGCACGCGCGCCGCTTTCACCGTGCCCGCAGCGGTCATCAGCATCGGCATGAAGCGCGGATAGTAGTGCGCGGCCAGCAACACGGCTTTATACCCGGCGATGTTGGCTTGCGAGGACAGCACATCCAGGCTTTGGGCGCGGGAGGTGCGAGGCGCTGCCTCCAGGGCAAAGGCGGTAATGCCGCACTCGGCCAGCTTGGCGATGGTTTCGTTGCTGAACGGGTTGAGCATCCCCACCACAACGGTGCCGTTTTTAATCAGCGTCAGCTCGCTGTCGCTGGGGGCGACCACCTTCAAAATCAGCTCTGCACCAAACGCGTCATTGGCGCTGCCAATGCTTGCGCCTGCCGCTGCATAGGCACTGTCGACAACGCTGGCATTAATACCGGCGCCGCTTTGTACAGTGACCTTATGACCCTGGCTGATCAGCTTCTTGATGGTTTCCGGGGTTGCAGCAACCCGTGTTTCACCGGTCTGGGTTTCGAGAGGAACACCAATGTGCACGTCAAATCTCCTGCGTGATCTTATTGAGTAAACCCATGCACTGCGGATGAATGGGGTGGCAGGGACGTCCTATCAGCACGATTCCGCCAAATCAGAACGTTCAATCATCCGAACGCTGGCAAAAGTCGATTCGTTTCGTGCTTGGTCGAGCGCTGTCAGCGGTCTAGTCGATGACTGCTGCGTAGTCGCAAGCATTGCCGGTATGCGACTCATTTCAGAGCCGGAACGCTCGTCGCTTGGTGGAACACCAAAGTACTCGCGATAGCATTTGGAAAAGTGGGGTGTGGACACGAATCCGCATACATACGCCAACTCTATGATCGACAATGATGTTTGCTTAAGCAGTTGGCGCGCTCGAATCAGACGTAACCTTAAGTAGTAGCGTGACGGCGTACAGTGAAGGTATTTCTGAAATAGCCGCTCTAGCTGTCGACGTGACAGATCAACGTATTCTGCAAGCTTATCCAGGTCGATCGGTTCCTCGAGATTGGCCTCCATCAACGCGACGATCTCCTGCAGCTTGGGCTGATGAGTTCCCAGCACATGCCTAAGCGGAACGCGCTGATGGTCCTGTTCGTTGCGTATGCGCTCGTAAACAAACATCTCAGAGATGGCGGCGGATAATTCACGACCATGATCGCGGCCAATCAGGTGCAACATCATGTCCATGGGCGCCGTTCCGCCGGAGCTGGTGAACCGGTTCCGGTCGAGGGTAAAGAGGCTCGCACTGATGCTGACTCGTGGAAAAGCTTCCTGCATGGCCGCCAAACATTCCCAATGCACACTGCACTCGTACCCGTCGAGCAGGCCCGCTTTGGCCAGTGCCCAGCTACCGGTGCACACCGCTCCCAACCGCCTGGATTGACGTGCCAAAGCTTGTAGCCAGGTAATGTGCTCGCGAGTGATTACGCTCTGGATTCCAACACCACCGCACACGATTACAGTGTCCGCCACTAATGGATTGTTCCACGAAGCATCCGGAGTGATCGGCATGCCGTCACTGGCCCAGACAGGCTCGCCACCGGGGCTGAACGTATGCCAGCGATACAGCTCTCGCCCCGACAACTGATTGGCCATGCGCAATGGCTCTACGGCTGAGGCCAGGGAAATCAGCGTGAATTGATCCAGCAACAGAAAACCGACCGATCGGGTTGCCGTACCGACGGATACGCTGGAGCTCGATGACATTGTGGTCATGTCCTCACAAAGAGAGTTGGCGGCCCGAGGCACGGTAGCGTGTAACGCCCCTGCCTCGGGTACGCGCAAGTATCAGGTTCTCGCAGGTATCTCTCTTGTGTTATCCCACTGACGTCGCCCTTGCGGATTGCGCAGGTTGACGCGATGTGACCAGGCCAATAAAGGAAATCGCCAGCGCCAGGCCAATGGTCGTGCTCACTTCGGTACGGTGTTCAGGGGTGACCATCATCACCGCCAGCGCTGCGCAAATGAACGCGATCACCAGCCACGTGAGCCACGGAAACAGCCACATGTGAAAGGTCAGCTCGACGTTCTGTCGGCGCAGCATCCGGCGCATGCGCAGCTGCGACACTGCAATGGCCAGGTACACCAGCAAGGCAATCGCACCGGAACTGGCCAGCAGGAAGTCAAACAGTCCGGCGGGCATGAAGTAGCTCCACACGGTGATCGCCGCGCCCAACACGGTGCTGGCGATGACTGCTGCCCGCGGCACGCCTTCGGAGGAGGTCGCCTTGAGCGCCTTCGGCGCATCGCCACGACGGCCCAGCGAGTACAGCATGCGCGAGGCAATGTAGATCGAGGAGTTCATGCAACTGGCCACGGCGATCAGCACCACCACGTCCACCATGAACTTGGCGTGGGGAATGTTCATGATTTCCAGTGCGCGCTGGTAGGAACCTACCGAAGCCAACAGCGGATCGTTCCAGGGCACCACGGAGATGACCACGAAAATCGACAGCAGGTAAAACACCCCGATGCGCCAGATCACCGAACGGGTTGCCTTGGCAATGTTCTGCGAAGGGTTGTCGGATTCGGCGGCGGCGATGGTGACCGCCTCGGTACCGATGAAGCTGAACATGATGGTGATGAAGGCGCCGACTACCGCCGACAGCCCGTTGGGAGCAAACCCGCCGTGCTCGGCCATCAGGCCGCTCAATCCGCTGACTTCCCGGTCGGGAACCCAGCCCATCAACACGGCAAAACCTACGGCGATGAAACCAATGATCGCTACGACCTTGGCCATGGCGAACCAGAACTCGAACTCGCCGTACTTGGACACACTGAACAGGTTGGTCACCACCAGTGCAATGATCGACACCAGGGCAAACAGCCAGGCATCGATCTGGGGAAACCACTGGTTCAACACATGGCCGGCGGCCAGCGCTTCGATAGGAATCACCAGCACCCAGAACCACCAGTACAGCCAACCGATGGTGAAGCCCGCCCAACGGCCGATTGCCTGATCGGCATAGGTGGAGAACGAGCCGGTGTCCGGGTTGGCCACCGCCATTTCACCGAGCATCCGCATGACCAGAACGACCAGCAGGCCAGAGAATAGATAGGCCAGCAGGACGGCCGGGCCAGCCGCCGCAATGGCATGTCCTGAACCAACGAATAAACCTGCGCCGATAATCCCGGCGATAGACAACATGGTGACGTGACGAGGCTTGAAGCCCTGCGCCAATTGGCCACTCGAATCCTTGGAGCTCGGGCTAATCATTGGTTTTTTTTCTCTGCTGATCGACATTTGAGCGAATTGACAGGGGCAACAGATCATCATTGTTGCCTGCTGGGCTTCCTGAAAGAGGGACCCTTCAAACGCGGCTGTTCTTGTCAAACCCATCATCGCGATGTGGTTATTTCGATAAAAAGATGCGCCACCTTACCCGGCTTGTCCGATGATTCAGTTACCTGATCACGCCACCTCCGTGTCTGATATCGACACATGAATACATGGTGTTCACGGCGAAAACCAGTTAGTCACTAAGTAGCCAAAGGTAATCATCTCGGTTCGTTGAGCGTTTTTTAATAAAGTAGCGTCGACCTTGGTGTTGATGCCGATGTCGAATACACCCAGTTGCCGAGATGTCACTGACCCAGTCTGATGCCTCACAAGCCTTTGTCTGTGCTGGATCGGGCTGATTTGGAGGTGGGTCGGTCTTGCGTCGGCACGTGGTTCAATTGGGCATCGACGTCAACACTCGCCGATCACCATTCAACGTCGCCGTCGGGCTGCGGCGCCTGGGTATCTTCGGCAGTTCTTCGGTCGGAATGATTTTCACCGGTATACGCGCGACTTTCTCAGCACCGCGCAATTTTATGTCGGTTTCAACCTTGCCCGGCCCAGTGGCAATGTGTCGGGGCTCCACCATCGGTCTCCATCCTTCAAGGGTATGCCCTCAAACGTCAGGCAAGCGCCGGGCCACCCCGTGCAAGGCCCATTGGCAGGGGCGAGAGAGAATGGGACGTGGCTGTTGTAACGCCTTGCAGCTGTAAAGGCCTTTACACCGCTGCTGACAACGGCGGGAGTGACTACTATTCAAATCAATGGGTTAGTTTGTGGCATTGGGCGTGCAGTAGGGAATGTGTCAGCACAAAGCTGGCGAATCTCGTACAACAACAAGTGAGAACCTCATGACCCACAAGAACAACCTGAATGGCACTCTGCCGGGAATGCGAGGCATGCAGCATATCGGCATCACGGTGCCGAACCTGTCTGAAGCTGTTGCCTTCTTCGTCGAGGTGCTTGGCTGCGAGCCATACTTCACCTTTGGCGAGTTCCGTTTTGAAGACGACTGGATGGAGCGGCACCTCAATGTGCATCCGCGCGCGTATATTCGCGACTTCCAGATGGTCCGATGTGGCAACGGCACCAACCTGGAAATATTCGAGTACACAGCTCCGGACCAGAATCGTCGGTTGCCCCGCAACAGCGACGTCGGCGGGCACCACTTGGCGTTCTATGTGGACGACATGGAGGCGGCGGTGGAGTACCTGCAGTCTCGTGGCGTGCAGGTACTGGATACGCCATCGACCTTCACTGATGGCCCAGCCAAGGGCCTGACCTGGGTGTACTTCCTGGCGCCCTGGGGGCTGCAGCTGGAGCTGGTGAGTTTCCCGGACGGGATGGGCTACGAGAAAGGCGTGACGCGCCTTCTCTGGGACCCGCGCACACCTGAGCACTGATTCGACTTAAAAGCCCGGCCGACCCGGCTCGGGTCGGTTACGGGCATTTAAAACTATTGGTTTAGCTGTCTAGAGCGTTGGGAGGAACGATGTTGTGAAGCTTCATCCAGCGATATAGGGTCGGGCGCGACATGCTGAGCTCGCGTGCCGCGGCGCTGACATTCCAGCGCTGCCTGCGCAAGCAGTCCTCGATTTCGCGTGCGTGGGATGTCTGTTGTTCCTGTACGGGAGCCGAACTCCTGGCTTGTCTTTGATTGACGCTTGGCAGGCATTCTTCGGGCAGGTCGTTCACAGTGATTTCATCCGTCTCCGCGGTGGCCAGCGCGTACTGCAACGCATTGCGCAGCTCGCGGATATTACCTGGCCAAGCGTAGCCGAGGAGAGCACTCATGGCGTCGCCCCGGATTCGTGCAGGACGTTGGCGCTGTTCACAGAGCTCTCTGAAAATACGTTCTATCAGGTAGTTCTTGTCGGCCCGTTCGCGCAGCGCCGGCAGGCGCAGGATCGCGCCATTGAGACGGTAGTAGAGGTCTTCGCGGAACTCGTTTCGTTCAATCAACTGCCGCAGGTCGCGGTGACTGGCCGCGATGACGCGGATATTGACCTTGATCGGTTTTTCGCTGCCCAGTGGCATCACTTCCTGCTCGGCAAGCACGCGCAGCAGCCGCGTCTGCAGATGCAGCGGCATGTCACCGATTTCATCGAGGAAGAGTGTGCCGCCATCGGCCTGCTGGATCAGCCCTCGCATACCCTTGCTGCGTGCCCCGGTGAAGGTGCCTGGCTGATAGCCGAAGAGTTCGCTCTCTATTAATGACTCAGGCATTGCCGCGCAGTTGATGGCGACGAAGGGGGCCTTGTGCCTGTTGCTGCTGTCGTGCAAAGCGCGGGCAAGGCGTTCTTTGCCGGTACCGGTTTCGCCATTGAGCAGCACGTTCAGCGGCTCGCTGCACAGTCGTTTGGCACGAGCGAGCATCTTGCGCATAGCGGGGTCATCGTCGGAGAGCTCATCCAGCGGGCAGCGTTCCTCACTCGAACGTTGAGCTTGAGGGGCAACGGGCGTTCGGCTGGGCTCCATCAACGCGGCAAAAAACAGGGCATTTTGACGGTGGGTACGGAAAGCGCGTACCTGGTCGGGGCTGGCGCGGGGGATGCTGAAGATGTCTTCAGGCTCGCAGTCGAACAGATCCTGGATACCGATCCGACGCGCCAGTGCCGAAGGCCGCTCCGGCAGCTGCAAGCCACATTCGGCGAGCAGTACACGGGCCGCAGTATTCGCCGCCAGGAGACTGCCATCCCCGGCAATCGCCAGCAGGTACTGGCGATTGATCAGGACGAACTCGCGGGAACGGTCGAAGCAGAGGATATGAGCTTCACGGTAGCGGCGCAGGAAGTAGGCATCCTCGATCATTCGCGCGTACTGCTTGACCAGTTGCAGGGCGAATTGCTGGGAGTCCTTGGAAGGTGGTGAATTCAATGCCGAGATATCCAGCACGGCCAGCAACTGCCCGTGGGGATTGAAAATGGGCACTGCGGTGCAGGTCAGGGCGATGTGATGGGCGCTGAAATGGTCATGGTGGTGGCAGGTTAGCGGCAGTTGCTCCTTGATACAGGTCCCCACCGCGCAGGTTCCTGCGTGGTTCTCGCTCCAGTCGGCGCCGAGGTACAGGCCAGTCTTGCGATGCGCCGCCTCATCCAGTGGATCGCCGAGGAACTGCACGGTGATCCCCCGGCTATCGGTGAGGAGAATGACGTACCCCAGCTCGGCGATGTGGCGGTACAACTGCTCGACGCCTGCACGGGCCACGTTGATCAGTTCGTCCGCGTGGTCCTGGTGTTCCCGCAGTACCTGACGCGGAACAAACCGCGGTGGCGCAGGCTTGGCCGGATCCAGACCGTAATCCTGGATACAACGCTTCCAGGAACGGGTGATGATGGATTCGTGCCCAGCGTTATCGCTGGCGTAGGACAGCACAGTGTCGATATGCAGGCTGGGGGTCGAAATGGTGCTCATGCGGCCTCCCGGACACGGGATGGGGCCCGTGACGATCTTGTTCTTGTTTGGCAACAGCACGTGGGGGGCGGGCTGGCACGGTTGCAATCACATTACGAGTTTAGCCCTGCGCTGTCACTTCCCTCGTTGATCGCGGCTGGACCACCGCCAAAAGACAGGTAAATGGTCCCCCTTATGTGCTGGCGGTGCCCGGCAATGCCGCCGCTCCGATCTTGCGCTCAGTTCAGGTATCGCCAGCCTTTACGTATGTAAAAACGCTTGGACGGATGCTTACAGGTGTAAAGCCTTCGCTTTACAGATCATGCATCGCAAGATGCTTTTTTTAATTCTGAAAAATCATTTAAAAACATAGGGTTAAGATTTATTTTTGGCATTGGCACACAAGTTGCCCCTTCACTACCGAAGGGGCCGAAAAGGCACCCGGACTAATAACAATAACGTCGGCCACACCTGTTCCCACCTTACAGACGTGCCCGCAAAAGCCTGGAGCTCTGCCATGCATGACTCTTCACCCCTGAGTGGCCCTCTGAGCCGCCGGCGCTTCCTTAGTCTTTCGGGGCAATCGGCCCTGTTCATCGGCGCTACCGCCGTTATCAGCCAGCTCATTCCCGTCACCGTCATCGCCGACGACGTGTTGCCCCAATTGCCCGCCGGGCTGCTGCAGATGGGGCGCGATATCTATCCCCATGACCGGCTCGGCGATGCACCGTATGCCAAGTCGCTGGTCGAGCTGCTCGGTAAACACTCGGACCTGGTTAACGATGGCTTGAAGGCCCTGCAGGGGCGCGCCCGCACCACACATGGTCGGCCTTTCGAAGAAATCGTCAGTGAGGACGATCGTGTCGCCCTGCTTCGCGAGATCGAGACCACGCCGTTCTTCCGCGAAACCCGCAGCGCGCTGATGTTTGGAATCTACGACAACAAGACGCTGTTCCCACTGTTTGGCTACGAGGGCTCGTCGGTGGAGAAAGGTGGCTATATCGCGCGTGGCTTCAACGACCTCGACTGGCTCTGATCTGCCTTCTCTTCGCGGCTCCATCCATTCCAACAATGAGGTTAACCCCATGGCAGCGAAATACTCCCAGGACGACAGCGATGTCGTCGTCATCATTGGCTCGGGCGCCGGCGGCGGGACCCTGGCTCACGCCTTGGCCAGGCAAGGAATCCGTACCGTGGTGCTGGAAGCCGGCAAGCGTTACGAGATGTCCGACATCGAAAACGATGAGTGGGCCATGTTCAACAAGATTTCCTGGCTCGACAAACGCATCGCCACCGGCAGTTGGGACGTGGCGCGCAACCACCCGAACCTGCCGGCCTGGATCGTCAAAGCGGTGGGCGGCAGTTCCGTGCACTGGGCCGGCGTGGCCCTGCGCTTTCGCGACTTCGAGTTTCGCATGCGCACCGAGAACGGCGATATCAAGGGCGCCAATATGCTGGACTGGCCAATCAGCTATGAGGAACTGGAGCCCTGGTACGTCAAGGCTGAGAAACACATGGGGGTGACCGGTCCAAGCACCGGAATGCCTTATCACCAATGGCACAACTCCTTCAAGGTCCTGGCCACAGGCGCCCAACGCATTGGCTACAAAGAAATCCAGTCCGGCCCCATGGCGATCAACACACAGCCCTATGACAGTCGTCCTGGTTGCATGCAGATCGGCTTCTGCATGCAGGGCTGCCGCATCGGCGCCAAGTGGTCGACTCTCTACACCGATATCCCCCGCGCCGAGGCTACCGGCAACTGTGAGGTGCGTCCGCAGAGCATGGCGCTTCGCATCGAACATGATGCCCGCGGCCGAGTCACCGGGGTGGTTTACGCCGACGCCGAGGGCCACCAGCAGCGCCAGAAGGCCAGAGTGGTGTGCGTGGCCGGTAACTCCATCGAGTCACCGCGCCTGTTGCTTAACTCCGAGTCCTCGATGTTCAAGGACGGCCTGGCCAACTCCTCCGGTCAGGTTGGACGCAACTACATGTGTCACACCACCGCGGGCATCTACGCAACGCTGCCCAAGCCGATTCACATGTATCGGGGCACCACCTGTGCTGGAATCATTTCCGACGAGTCCCACAACAACACTTCGCGGGGTTTCGTCGGTGGCTACCGGCTGGAAATCCTGTCCCTTGGCCTGCCGTTCATGTCCGCCTTCCTCGATCCGACCCCGCAGGGCTGGGGCCGTGCCTTTGCTTCGCGGATGGAGCGCTACGACCATATGTCCGGCGTGTGGTTGTGCGGTGAGGACCTGCCTATGGAGAGTAACCGCATCACCCTCCACGGTGCCGAGAAGGACCAGTACGGCCTGCCCATCCCGGTGGTGCACAAGGACGACCATGCCTTCGACACCGCCATGCGTAATCACGGCGTGGAGCAGACCCGCAAGTGCTACGAGGCGGTCGGTGCCACCGAGGTGATCCGCCTGCCGTCTTACCCGGCCAGTCACAACATGGGCACCAACCGCATGAGCGCCAAAGATTCCGACGGCGTGGTGAACAAATGGGGCCAAAGCCACGACATCCCCAATCTATTCGTCTCTGACGGTAGCCAGTTCACCACCAGCGGCGGGCAGAACCCGACCCTGACCATTGTCGCCCTGGCCTTGCGCCAGGCCGAGCACATCGGCGCATTGATGAACCAGCGCGCCCTCTGAGGAGCCAATCCCATGATCACGCCCAGCAAAACCCAGCGACTCTGGATGCTCGAGCAGATGCTCGTCAGCCGTTACCTGGAAGAGTCTATCGAACGAATCTACATGGAAGGCAAGACGCCTGTATTCAACATGGCCAATGGGCCAATTCCCGGTGAGATGCACCTGTCCAACGGTCAGGAGCCTTGCGCCGTCGGTGTCTGCGCCCACCTCGCGGTGGAGGACATCGTCACCGCCACCCACCGCCCACACCACATCGCCGTGGCCAAGGGCGTAGACCTGGACGAGATGGTCGCCGAGATCTTCGGCAAAAAGACCGGCCTGTCTGGCGGCCGCGGCGGCCATATGCACCTGTTCGACGCACGAGTGAACTTCTCCTGCTCCGGCATCATCGCCCAAGGCATGGGCCCTGCGGTGGGTGCTGCGTTATCGCGCCAACTACAGGGTAAGTCCGGAGTCGCCGTGGCCTACCTGGGTGAAGGCGCAGCGAACCAGGGAGCCTTCCACGAAACCCTGAATCTGGCCGCGCTGTGGAAGCTACCGGTGGTCTTCGTCATCGAGGACAACGCCTGGGGCATCTCGGTGGCCAAGGCCTCTTCGACTGCCATCGAGCGCAACTACCTGCGTGCCGCCGCTTATGGCATGCCCGGCGTGTTCGTCCCGGGGAACGACGCCGACGCCATCTTCGCCGCGGCCGGTGAGGCCATTGCTCGGGCCCGTGCCGGTGAAGGGCCGAGCCTGATCGAGATCGAAACTCACCGCCTGGCCGGCCATTTCATGGGTGACGGCGAAACCTACCGTCCTGCCGGCGAGAAGCAAGCCTTGCTGGCAAAGGACCCGATTCCGGCTTACCGCCAACGCCTGTTGGATCTGGGCGTGCTGGACGAGGTCGGCGCCGCCGCCATTGAAGAACGTGCCCGGGGACGCGTCGACGCTGCGGTGCAGTTCGCCCGCGACAGTGCCTATCCGGCACCGCAAGAAGCTCTGGAAATGGTGTTCGTGTGAACGGAGCCCGCCACAACAACGACAAGAAGGAGACTGACATGTACCGACAACCGACAATGAAGGCCGCAGTTTGGCATGGCCGACGCGACATCCGCCTGCAGGACGTTGCCTGCCCGCCGCAACCTCAGGCGGGTTGGGTGCAAATCCGTGTGCAATGGTGCGGCATCTGTGGCTCGGACCTGCACGAATACCTGGCCGGGCCGGTATTCATTCCCACTGATACTGCCCATCCACTCACTGGCCTCAAAGGGCAGTGCATTCTCGGCCACGAGTTCTGCGGTGAGATTGTCTCCGTGGGGGAGGGGGTTCAGAACTTTGCAGTAGGTGAGCGTGTAGCCGCCGATGCTTGCCAGCATTGCGGCAAATGCTGGTTCTGCCAGCAGGGCCAATACAACCTGTGCGAGAACCTCGCCTTCACCGGATTGATGAACAACGGTGCGTTCGCTGAACTGGTCAACATCCCGGCAAATCTGCTGTATCGCCTACCGGAAGGTTTCCCTGCAGAGGCCGGCGCGCTGATCGAACCTCTGGCAGTTGGCATGCACGCGGTGAAGAAGGCCGGCAACCTCCTCGGCCAGACAGTGGTGGTAGTCGGCGCTGGAACCATCGGTCTGTGCACCATCATGTGCGCCCGTGCCGCGGGTGCGGCCCGGATCATCGCTCTCGAAATGTCCACGGCGCGCAAGGCGAAGGCGCTTGAGGTGGGGGCCACCGAGGTGCTTGACCCCAGCCAGTGCGATGCCATTGCTTCGGTGCGCGAACTGACCGATGGATATGGTGCCGCGGTTTCCTTCGAGTGCATCGGCCACAAGACCACTGCCAAGTTGGCTATCGATGTCATTCGCAAGGGCGGGCGCTGCGTGATGGTGGGCATCTTCGAGGAGCCCAGCGAATTCAACTTCTTCGAAATCGTCGCCACCGAAAAGCAGGTTATTGGCGCCTTGGCCTACAACGGTGAGTTCGCCGATGTCATCGCTCTGATCGCCGACGGCCGCCTGGACGTCACTCCGCTGATCACCGGGCGGATCGAGCTGGAACACATCCTCGAGCAGGGCTTCGAGGAGCTGGTTAACAACAAGGATCAGAACGTGAAGATCATCGTCAGGCCGTCCGCGCCTGCCGCTGCCCGTCACTGATCCCATCGACGGAGGAAATCAGACATGTCCGCAACAATCAAAGAACGCAAACTCACCATCGCCCGCGCCATGGCCGAGGCGATGGCCCAGGAAATGCGCCTCGACCCACGTGTCTTCGTGATGGGCGAGGACATTGGCCAACTCGGCGGGGTGTTCGGCAACACCCGTGGCCTGCATGAAGAATTCGGCAGCGCGCGCATTCGTGATACGCCTATCTCGGAAACCGCCTTCATCGGCGCTGCCGTGGGTGCGGCCTCTGACGGCATGCGTCCGATTGTCGAACTGATGTTCGTCGACTTCTTCGGCGTCTGTATGGACGCGATCTACAACCTGATGGCGAAGAACACCTACTTCTCCGGCGGCAAGGTCAGCGTGCCCATGGTGCTGATGGCATCCACCGGTGCCGGCTACTCCGACGCCGGGCAGCATTCGCAGTGCCTTTACGGCACCTTCGCTCACCTGCCAGGCATGAAGGTGGTGGTGCCGAGCAACGCCTACGACGCCAAGGGCCTGATGACCGCCGCCATTCGCGATGACAACCCGGTCATCTACCTGTTCCACAAGTCGCTGCAGGGCATGGGCTGGCTGGGTACCGAGAAGGGCGCCACGGTGGCTGTACCGGAGGAACCCTATACCGTGGAGATCGGCAAGGCGAAGACGGTCCGCGAAGGCAGTGATGTCAGTATCGTCAGCCTGGGCGCCGGCGTGCATCACGCGCTGCGCGCTGCCCAGCAGTTGGAGCAGCAGGGTGTCAGCGCCGAAGTAGTGGACCTGCGCAGTCTGGTGCCGCTGGACCGTAAGCACGTCATCGCCTCTGTGCGCAAGACCGGCCGACTCATCGTTGTCGACGAGGACTACCACAGCTTCGGTGTGAGCGGCGAAATCATCGCTAGCGTCGTCGAACACGACATCGGGATGCTCAAGGCGCGCCCGCAGCGGGTGGCTTTCCCCGACATTCCGATTCCTTTCACGCCGCCTATGGAGCAATGGGCGCTGCCTTGCGCAGCAAAGATCGTTGCGGCCTACCAGAACCTGAAGAACGAGGAATAACAACATGTCCAATCCAATCCTGATTTCCGCCGACCTCTGGGAAGGCGACGCCGAAGCCGTAATCACTTCCTGGCTGGTCAGTGATGGCGCCGAAGTTAGCCAAGGCGACCTGGTGGCAGAAATCATGTCTGAAAAGGCCCAGTTTGAGATCGAGGCGCCGGCTTCCGGCGTGCTGAAAATCCTCGAAGAAGAAGACGCGGTGGTCGTCAAAGGCGCGACCATCGGGTTAGTGGAGTGAACCATGGGGCTCATACAGAATCCTGCTGCCGGTTCCGGTAGCACCGTGCCCTTGAAAGGCATGCGAAAAATGATCGCTGCGAAGATGAGCGAAAGCCTGCAGACTGCAGCGCAACTAACTCACCATGCTGAATGCGAGTTGACCCTCCTGCAGGCGAAACGGGCGGAACTAAAGGCTGCGGGTAGCCAGGTATCGCTCCAGGACCTGCTGCTGTTCGAGATCGTATGTTCCCTGAAGAACCATCCGGGACTCAATGCAACCCTGCAGGATAACCAAATCACGCGGCATGGTTCGGTGCATCTCGGTCTGGCGATCCCGCTGCCGGACGATCTGCTGGTGGCGCCCGCACTGTTCGATGCCGACCAACTGGATGCGCAGGGCTTGGCACTGGCACGCCGGGCCCTGGTGGACAAGTCACTGTCCGGGAAGCTCTCGGTGAAGGAGCTTACGGGGGCCACGGTGACCGTCACCAACCTGGGGCTGTCGCGGGTGCGTTTCTTCACGCCCATCCTCAATGTCCCTCAGGTGGCCATTATCGGGCTGGGAGGCATCCAGCGTCGCCTGCAACGAGGCGCCGATGGTGCGTTGTCAGAGCGCGACTTCATGGGCCTTTCGCTGACCTTTGATCACCGGGCCGTGAACGGTGCTCCTGCCGCAGACTTCCTCGATGATCTGTGCAAGCGAATCGAAGGGGTAGGTGACCGTCTGTAGACCAAGTACACCCGCCGCTAGCCCGGCAGCCATGACGATTGAAAGCGCCCAGGCTGCCTGTTTTCCGGAACGCATTCTGCGGCGGCGAAACGAAACGTCAGCTGCAGCGTGCCGATTATCAATGAACACTAACGACCGCGCTTCCCCTTACGATATCCAGGCGCCGGTACCGGCGCACGTCATCGATAAGGGCCTGCCGACAGCGGGTCTGCTAACCCACGTCATGATGACCAGGTTCGCCGACCATCTGCCGCTGTATCGCCAAGACGGTTTACTCGGATGACGATGGAAGCAGTGCTGCATTTAACAGGCATCTCTGCCGACCAGTTGGCGTCTCTTACACACCGCCGTACTGATACACGGTCGCACTCCAATACTGGCTGCCGTTACGTTTTTGGCGAGCCCATCCATCGGCCACCAGTTGATTGGCGATCATTCGATTCATAAAGCCATGACCGAGCAGCAGAACCGGTCCATCGCTGGCAAGGGACTGCAATCGTTTAGCTGCCGTACTCGCGCGCATCCTCGCAGTGCTGGCGGATTCGACATTGCGTGAGTAACCGCACAACCATAAGACTCGAAGGATAAATGCCCAGGTAAACGGCGACAGCCGTGGCAGTTTCCAATGACCACAAGGTAGTTGTGCTTCGCAGAAAAGTGCGTCGACCAGTGCAGGCTTCAGGCCGAGCGCTTGGACGGAGGTCAGCGCACGAGGTGCGCTGCTTGAAACAATCACCGTGGCGGTTGCGGCGAGTCGCATACTGGCATGCGGGACCGGGTGGTGGGTAATTTCGGATCGGTTGTATTGCTCGATCCAGTCTTTCATCTCGAGCGCTGAGATTTTGTCGGTTGCGGCCAGCTTTGGCTGGCCGTGGCGCATCAGGATTATTTTTTTGCTCACTGTCTGTTTACGTCCTTGTCCTGGTGTGTTTCAAACCAGCCGTGATCGCGGTACCACGCCACAGTGTCGGTGATTGTTTGCTCCAGTGTCCGGAAATTCAGGTCAAGCTCTCGTTCACTCTTGCTGTGGTTGAAACAGGTGCGGTCCTTTTCTCGTACCAACAGGCGCAACGTGGCCATGCTCAGCAGAATGGGCTTGCCAGTGAGGCGCGCATAGATCTCCTGCACAACCGCCAAGGTGTATAGAAAGGGCAGCGGTAGTTGTCGAACGGGTGTCTTGACGCCCGCTATACGTCCTAGAACCGGGACCAGCTGACGCATCGTCATATGCCGGCCCGCCGCGAGATAGCGCTCACCTCGTCGGCCATGTCTGGCGGCAGCAATCAGCGCCCATGCCACATCACGGGCATCGACAACGGAGAAGCTGCCAGGGATCAGCCCGGGCAACTTGCCGTTCACGACATCGTTAACCAACTGTCCCGAGGAGGTCGGGCCAATGTCGGCAGGCCCCCACATCCAACCGGGCAGGACCATACAGGCATGCATCTCGGGATGCGCTTCCAGGAACGACAAGACGACACGGTCGGCGAGGATCTTGCTGCGGTAGTAGTCATCCGCGTCGGCGTCGGCCCGCAGACATGTCTCATCGATGGACGAGCCAGGTGCGCCGTCGAGCACGGCAATGGAAGACGTATGGATGAACCGTCGTATACCGGCGCGGTAGGCCTGGTTTAGCAGGTGCCGCGTACCAGACACATTAATCTTTTCGAGTTCCTTCCAGTGGCTGCCGCCCTTGTAGTTGTCGCGAAAGAACGCCGCGGTGTGAAACACCGTATCGCAACCTTGCAGCGATGCTGCGAATGCGTCGACATCGGCCATGTCACCAACGACCAGCTCCACACCCGGCAGATTCTTGAACTGCTGTTCACCTTTAGCTTTTGAGCGGACCAAGCCTTTGACCGCGTAGCCACGAGCGACCAATTCACGCACCAGGTTGTTGCCCAGCAAGCCAGTTGCCCCAGTAACAAATGCGCTGCGCATGGCTCAACCCTCACGCTGTTCGGCTAACGGCATCAACACCGCACTGTCGAAGAAGGTCTCTTCACGGATGGCCAGCCCGTTTCTGAAGGTGAAGTGTGCGGCATAGTGCACGGTAATATGGCGTCCATGGGGTGCAATCACCCGGCCTGGCAGCACCAAGGGTGCGGCGAAGGTGCCGGTCAGTAAGGCAGTCAGCGCCAAAAGATCGTCAGCGACCATGAATGGGGTGAAGGTCACTTGGGCATCAGGGAACGCTTCGAACAGCGCAGTTTCTCGTTTGCGCATGGCTTCGCGACCGGTTTGAATCCCCATACCATCGAGGTAGATGAAGTCTTCGCAAACCAACGCAAGCATCGCCTCCACATCACGGCGATTGAAGGCTCTTGCGGCGCGTTCCGCATAGTCGTTGGGGCCAGTAGTCATACAAACCATTCCATTCGTTTCGAGGGCCTGTAGATATACCTTTGAGGCCTCTCCCGAAAAACAGCGACTACTGCATAATGGATTTGCACATATGCAGACCAGGGAGGACAGGACGCATGGCGTTGCAAGAAAATTGGGACGATCTTCGCCTGCTGTTGGCAGTCTCGCGGCGTGGCAGCTTCCTTCAGGCTGGCCAGATGCTGGGTATCGCGGCGTCTACCGTGTCCCGCCGCCTGACCCAACTTGAGGTCGCACTGGGCGAGCCACTCGTCGAGCGGGGCGTTGAAGGATGCTGGTTGACCTCGCGGGGCCAATCCCTCGTGGAGGTTGCACTGGCTGCGGAAGCTGGCTTGAGGCGTCAAACTGCTGCTGGCATATCCGGGCTACACACAGAGCTATCTGGCAGTGTCCTGGTCAGCGCAGGAGAGGGGTTCTCGTCTTGTGTGCTGGAGGCCGCGAGTCGCTTCACTGCTCAGCACCCGAGTTGCTCGGTGGAGCTGATGGTAACAGCCGACTTTCACAAGATCGTCCGCGGGGTGGCAGACATTGCTGTACGTACAGCTCATCTGGGTGAGCCGTCGCTGATTTATCGACCAATAGGCCGGCTCGCCTACGGTGTCTTCGCTGATGCAGGTTATCTGAAGCGGTTTCCAGGGGTGACCCCGGCTACTGCGGTCAATGTTGCCTTGCTTCCCCCGCTGGACATGTTGTCGCAAATGCGTGCGGCAAAGGCCGGTGGTCTGGACCGCGCGCAGATCAGCGTGAATTCGTTCGCCGTGCAGCTCGAATCGGTGAGGCGAGGTATGGGGGTGGCCGTACTGCCCCGTATATTGGCGAAGGATCTTATCGGAGTGTTCCCGGATCTCTACCTTCCAGATATGGAGGTCTATCTGGTGACCCGGCCTCAGGCATTAAAGCAGGCCCACATCAAATGTTTTTTTGCCATCCTGGAGCAGGTGCTGCTCGAAGCCCTATCCATAGAAAATGTCGAAGGTTACCTCTTGGGGGGGGACCCGTGAGCATCGGAAGAATAACGATCTCTACCACGCATGGGCCACCGTGCTCGGGCATCTATGGCAATTCGAACGAACACGCAATTCCACTCAAAGGATGAACACATGAGCCGTACCGGCCATATCTGCCTGATGGCGACCTATAACAAATGGATGAACGAAAAGATCTATGGAGCAGCCAGGTGCTTGTCCGATGATGAGCTCTCAGCTGATAGAAAAGCGTTCTTCAGGTCGATTCTCGGGACGCTAAACCACGTGGTAGCCGGAGACACTGTGTGGCTAAAGCGATTCGCCAAACATCCAGCGAACCACTCGGCATTGGAGCCGGTGAGGCGACTTTCTGATCCGAAAAACCTTGACCAGGCGTTGTTCTCTACTATTCGAGAACTCTCAGCATATCGAGAGAGGCTTGATCAGATAATCGTCGAATGGGCTAACTCTATTACAGAGTCCGATCTAGACCACACCCTCAATTACGCCAGCTTGAAGGGTGTAGTGTCCGACAAGGATTTTTACGGCCTGGTGATGCATTTCTTCAACCATCAGACCCATCACCGTGGCCAGGTTACTACGCTGCTTTCACAGGCTGGTGTCGACATAGGTGATACAGATTTAGTCGTCCTTATCCCATCCCGATCCAGCGTATGAAGAAAAGCTGGATACCAGTATTGAGAATTCACAGCCAAAGAGGGCATTCCGATTCGGATCGCACTGATTGCATCGCTATTGCCCTGGCATAATCCATGACGAACACCTTCGCACCGCTGGTGGTGAACGAGCGCTCTCCCAGGGCGTCGTTGCCCACCTGATAGCTATCGGTGCCGCCGCCGGCAGCGTGGTTCATGGAGGAGCGCGCACCGGACTTGACCCAGCGTATGCTCAACGAATTATCGGGATCATAGACACAGGCGACCAAGGATTGATCGCCTTGGCGGCTTGCCAAGCCTATGCCAAAGAAGTCTCAACACCGAAGTAAAAAAGCGAGCGGCCGGGGGGGGGGGGGGGCGTCAACATCCAACCCGGCCGCCGGCCCTTCAGACTGTCCCTGCAAGTCCAGTCACGGCTCTCGCTTCGTGCGCAAGAGTGTCTTCATGAAGCGCCTCATCCATGGCCGGGTTGCTCTGCGAGAATCAGTTTTGCAGCAGATGAATACGCAGCATAGAGGTAACACTGTATCGAAAAGATCAGGTATTGCACTCACCTGCCTTTCAGCTAAACCGAGCGCGGAACTTCGACAGCGGTAGCATGGCGGCGCGTTCTTTATCCGTAACGCAGGCGGTTACTTTCAATAGTCCCGTACCGCACACCACAACGGGCAATCCATCCTCAACAAATATCACCTTCCCCGCAGTTCGATTCTCGATTTGGACATCATCTTGGTCTTCAGCCGCAAGGATGCGCGCCGGGACGCCGTCTACATGGCAGAGTGCACCTTTGTATGGGTTGCCGACCGCATCGATCATACGTCGAATCCTTTTTGCTGACTGGCTCCAGTCAATCTTATAATCCCCATCGTCACGCCACAGGCTATATGTAGCCTGTTTGTGGTCCTGCGCCTTGGCTAGCAGCGGCTCGCCGCGGGCTAATGTTTGCAGGACAGCCAAGCCCGAACTCAGGTAGCAATCACCGATAGCCTTAATGGCGTCTGCAATGGTGATCGGATACCTAATCGGTACCGACGTCTGATGGATGATGTCGCCTCGATCATATTCACTAGCCCCCAATATCGCCGATACACCGACCCGGCTTTCACCGTTGATCAGCGCGTTGACTAATGGGGCGAAACCTCGGTACTTCGGCAGCTCCGAGTCATGGAAAACAATCAGTTTTTCCGGCGCATGATTGATCAGCCAGCGCCAGGATATGGCCATTGCGTATTCAGTGGTAATTTCGGAAAAATCTTTCCGGTATCTAAACTTAACGCCAGCAGAATCACACAAGGCAGAGATTTGGTCGGAGTAGTCGTTTAGTACAGCGGCGTCTTGGCCGATGACTACTTCGGCAATGATGTCTTTGAAATGAGTGACTGCCTGTTCGACAAAAACTAGCCCTTTTTCTGTCATCACAAATAGAGTTAATAGATTCGATCTGCTCACGTTATCGTTTTCCGCGTGTGGTAGATGGGGCTTATTTAAGACGTTTGTTATTCTTTCTATGTTCTTGGCCGGCGATAAGCAGTGCAGCATGCGCCTCGGCAAGCAGTTGAACTGAATAGGCAGGGTCGGCAGCGATGAACTGTTTTAACCAGCTCCGCAGCTCGCTTTCTTGAAACTCGAACTCGAGCAGATAGGTGCCGTTCAATTTGATGTTGTCGATCTTGCCGATCGCAGATTTCTGGCTGTTCCACTCGACAGGGCCGTTCTGAATGTTGAGGGTGTCGCCATAGACAGCGACAGCCTGGACAGTAAGGGTCTCAGCCTGCTCTGACGACTCCCAGCGTTTACAGGTGATCTTCATTTGGGTTCTTGTAGCGAGTAATATTGACAGTGATCTGAAATGGGTCTCTGAGTCCTGCTGATGGTAGTCATGTATTTATTGTCAGCCATGCGTTTCACACCTTCTGGTAAGGGTGAGCAGTCTATGGCCAGGAGTTTTGCTTATCTGTAGGAACTTTCTGAAATGTACGAGCCCAGTGCGGCGCAAAGAGTTGCAGGACGGGTTCGAATTTCTTCTTCGACCCTGAGTGTTTGTCGAGACTGGTGAGGGTGGAGCGACGAGCTGTAGGATTTGGGGGGGATGTACGGTCGGCAGGACGCCGGAGGAGGTTTGTCCGCAAAACCACCGCTGGAGGCCACGGTTTCTCGTTTGCATAAGCACAAAAGTACGGATATTTTGGCCGTTCGTGCCTCCCACCGAAATCAGCCGGAATCAGAAATACGCTGGTGCCGAGCTCAGGTACCGCAATCTCCCAATCCCACCTTAGTTTGCAGACTTTCTGCTCCCGCGTGCCGGTGTTCACCTAGAACAGCGCCATCGTTTGCAGGTGAGCGGGCAATTCCGCAAATAGAATCGACTGCTCCTGCCAAGCCTTCTACACCACCGCGCTGAAGGTGCTGGCATGACTTCCATCTGGCTACGCATCCTTCCTTATATAGCTGCGGTGCTGATCGGCACCACAGGTGCCTGGATGTGGCAGGCCAACAGCTACGGAACGATCATCGCCAACAATGAGGCAGCCAGTGGACCTCACTGAGATCGCGAACGCTGGTGCTGAGCAGCAGAGAAGCAGCAGGCCGCCGAGCAGGCACTTGCTGATCTGGACCAGAAAGCCCAGAAGGAAAAGACTGATGGCCTTGCCGAAAATGAAACATTGCGTCGCGTTGTTGCTGACTCTGCTCGCCGGCTGCGCATCACGGGAAGTTGTCGTGCCAGTAGTGGGGACGTACTCAGTTCCACCAGCCCAGCCAGCCTGGGCGATGCAGGAACCGTCGAACTCTCTTCAGCTTCTGGATCAACTGTTTTCGATATCCGGGCCGGGATCATTGCCGATCAAACAGCCTTGAAGGCGTTTCAAAGTTATGTGCGCAATGTGTGTGGTATGCGCTAGTAAATCAGCCTGATACTTTTGCTATTGCTGTCTCCAGCAGGGCTGTCACTGCCGCGGGGGAGGTGGCGGATTTGCTCTGCACCTACATAGTCAAACGTTCGAGGCTGAGCGACTATTAATAGCTGTCACGAGAGGCGTCGACGTGTCCGGCGAGAGACGCATTGGTTCGCTTTGACATACCAGTGATTTTTCAACCCTGCGCCGCTCACGCTGGCGAAAGGCTCTGATTGCCGGAACTGCCAGGAAAAGGGAAAAAGGCCAGAGCACCAAGGCATTCAGGATGACCATGGCGCAGGTGAAACGGTCAAAACTGCTCGCACCAACGAACACCAGCACTTTTTCAAGAACTATGTTCGGTTCGACCGGCGAAGGGGTGTCGTTGATCCAATCATGACACCACTGCTTGACTTGGACACATAGCCCAACGAATAACGCAAAAATCCAGACCGTCCCCAAAGAAAAACCAATCAGCAACGTGGTTATGATGATTCCCATACCAGACCTATCCCTTTGAGAACTGATCAAGGTGCAAAGTTACTCTGGAGTTATGACAGCCGCAAGTGGTCTATGGACGGCCAGGATGACCGGCTGACGTGCTCAAACTTGCTGACCAACGAGCGGGCGATCTGGCTGCAACTGCTGACCAAGCCCGAGCTCGTGGATTGACCTGCGAGCACCATTCTGCTGGCTTTCGATCTGGATGGCGAAGTCCTGCTTGTCGACGATGGTCCAAGTGTCGGTCCGGTCGAAGGGGGGGATGCTGGCGCAAGCCGGGCTGGCAGCTGCACCTTGCATGAACTGGTTCAGCGCAGCCTTCATGCTTGTCAGGTCAGGTCAGGTCAGGTCAGGTCAGGTCAGGTCATGGGTATGCGGAAGGCAAAAGTAGTGCAGATACACCTTTAGAGCGCCATTCGAAGCCGGGGCCCGCTTTATCTTTAATTGCTCCAACAGCAGTTAGGATAATGATCAATAGCAATGTCAAATAGATCGCGACCTGATTCAGCGTGACTTGGCGATTCGGTAGCTCGTGTTTTGTTTTGATGATTAAAATTTCTTGTTCTCATGCTGAGTTTTCGCGAAAAACGAAGTACTTGCATGTGAAGAATCCAAAAAACGCTACCGCGATTATCGCCAGAATCTGAATTATCTGATGAGGGTATTGAAGCGTGTCGACAAAGATGTACAGGAGCATAAAATTAATCAGGTACCCGGTTATATGCATCTGTATATAACGGATCAGTGCTCCTCGATTTTCTCTCTGAGAAAATGTCCATTTGTAGTTTGCGATATATCCGATGGCGACGCCTGTTAAGTACATCAGCGTCATTGAGAGCTTTTCACCACTGCCGGAATAGACAATCAATAGATATCCGAGATAAAGCAAGGAGTTGTTAACTAGGCCGACGATGCCGTAGCGGATTAATTGGCCAAAAGCAGGAGTGGTGAAAAAACTCATTCGGTAAACTACCTTCTATCTTCTTCGACGGGAAACGCTGACTGCGGGCTACGTACAGCTATGTCTTGTGTCTCTCGTCGCGATTCGTAGGTTTTCTGACCTATGATGTACAAGGGGCGCCGCTTGGTTTGGTCAAATGTCTTTCCGACATATATTCCAACGATGCCTTGTATCGATATCACAATACCGCCAATGAAGAATGTCGACACCATGAGACTGGTCCAGCCTTGCACTACCGCGCCATGGAGCATGGTGGTAAATATGAGGTAGGCTCCGTAAAGGAACGACAGTAGCGCCATGGAGAACCCAAGTTTTACCGCAAGTCGAAGTGGCTTGTCTGAGTATGCAATTATTGTCTCCATAGCCAAATTCCAAAGCTTTGAAAATGTATAAGTGCTTTTCCCATCCAGGCGTTCCGCGTGCTCGATCTCAATTCCTGTACTGGCAAAGCCTGTCCAATGAACCAGTGCGCCAAAAAAGCGGAGCTGCTCTCGCATTTGACAGACGTTATCCACAACTTTTCGAGAAATGATGCGGAAGTTGCCGCTGTCGCCATTGTATTCAAAGTCTGCCAAGTAGCTGAACGTCTTATAGAACAGCCAGGAGGTTGCTCGCTTGAGTGGGGGGTCGCTTCGTTTTCCTCGCAAGGCTAGAACAATGTCATAGCCTTCTTGGGCTTTGGCATAGAGGCGTGGAATTTCTTCAGGACGGTCTTGAAGATCGCAATCCATTACGACAGCCCATTGCCCTCGGCAAGCGTCCAAACCGGCGGTAATTCCATAGTGCTGGCCGAAGTTGCGACTTAGCTGAATGCCACGAACTCGCGGGTCAGCCTTGGCGAGACGCTCTATTATCTGCCATGAGCGATCGCCTCCGCAGTCTTCCACCAACAAAATCTCAAAATCGATTGAAATCTCTTCGAGGGACTTTCTTAATCTTGAGTAAAGTTCGTCAAGTGAGTTCTCGGCTTTGTAAACCGGAACAATGACTGAAATATGTGGCCCGGCCGCTTTTGGTATCATAGTGTCTTATATCTTATTAAATTGTGGGCTCGACTGGTTTTTTACCAAAATTTCGCATTAAAAAGAAGCTCCTGCCTGTAAAAAAACACTCCGAATGCTGCGTGCAAAAAGAATAGTGCCAGGCAAAGAGTGTATTTTATTTTGTCTATTTTCTTCTTGGTGAGAGCTTTTGTGTTTTTAAACAAGAAAGCGACAGAAAACAGGAATACTAGGTAAAGCCCCATTTGCCCGCTCCACCAGAAGTTCCCGTCGTACATTCGGTATCCGCTTTCTGCGAAGAAGTACGTAAGAACCAATCCCATGAAAAGGCAGCAGGAAGAAAAAATAATAGCTCTGTCTTGTGTGAAACTTCTTGGGTAGCACAGAAAAACCAGCAGTGGAAATGCTATTGATAGAATGAATTTCGGAAGCAGAAAGTTGGAGTAGTGAGCCATTGTCTCAAAAGGCATAACCACGATGTGGCTTTCCGTATTGCTGGTAGCTTGTGAAAGGTCTTGGAAGAAGAACGTTTGGAAAAATTGCAGGCCAAGCACTGTGCAGATTGGAAGAAAAAATGAAAAATATATGTATTTTCTCGTCAGCGCTGGCTTCAGTCTATGGGTAGCCAAGAGGAATAGCACGAAGGCAGGCAGCACAATCATTAAGAAGTTTGGCTTTGAAATTCCGCAAAAAAACAAAGATAGGGCAAGTGCTATGCCACTGGATAAGCCGTTGTTCGATGTACCGTTTGCTGATTTGAGCGCATAGCAGAAAGCAAGGAGGGAGAGAGGCTTTAGAAGCAGCATGGTAGGGCTGTGATAAATGCTGATTCCGATGTAGCCGAAATAGAGGTGCTGGTCTATAGGGAAGAATAGTTGCAGTGGAGTAACAAGGAGGAGGCAGACTGAGAACGGTATGGCGATGATTGCAGGCGCGTTCTCTGCCAGTATTTTATAGTTTAAGACTGAAAGAAAAAATATTGACAGCACTATTACGATAGTTGACGACTGTGCGTAGCTAATAAAAAATATTTTCTTTGAGAGAATGGTCAGGAGGTGATAGAGCGGGTGTGGAAGTATCAGCTTTTGGCCTTCTTCCATTTCGCTTGCCCACCTCAAGTGAACAACGTAGTCATATGCGTTCGCTGATAGCGTGCTTATCAGTGGTTCAAATATGGCTATGCAAATTGCCAGTAGTGCGACATAGGCCATTAAGTTGGTCATACGTTTCGACTTTGCATTAGAAATGGTGTCGAATTTGTTTGTGGCGTGCTCCCGTCTATCGTTGCTGATGGGCTCAGCAGGTTTAAGAGACGTCATTATTGTTCTTCCCTCTATATTACGTTCTTGCACGAGTGGTGAGATGGAAAATTTCTTGAAGGCAGCGAGTATACCCGCTGGACGTTGGTGCTGCTCCTTTCGGTGACATCGCACTCCATGAGCTTCCGACTCAATGGTACGTATCGTGGTTGGGCCCAAGCTTGCCGCTGTTGGATGCTCGTCTGTCAGGGGGAGATGCCAGTGCTTTCACGCAGGGCGGTGTGTGGGTTAGTGGGTTAAGCTGGAAAGCAAGCAACGTGAGCGTGCAAACGGCCTCTCATCATGGATGAATCAAAATGAAGTTGATTTTGGTTGTGCTTGTTGTTTGTCTGTTGGTTTGGAAGCTTTCCCCTGAGTTGCAGTCTTGGGCTGAGGCTCAGCTGTCGAATCCCAAAGGAATTTCTACGGTCGTGACTGTGCTGAAACCTGTTTCGGCTCCTGTCAAATGTGATGGGCGCAAACGTTGTTCGCAGATGATCTCGTGCGCAGAGGCCAAGAGTTTTCTGCAAAACTGTCCAGGAATGGAAATGGACGGAGACCACGACGGGATACCTTGTGAGACACAGTGGTGCCGGTGACTATTCGACGTTCACTGACAGGTTCAATGTTAATTTTGTTCAGGGTTGTGTTCGGGACACCCGACACTGCACTGGGTAAAGTCCTAAGCGCTTGCCCGGCCTGGTGTGTTTCAGATGGATTACTGAATGGCCAGCAACTGGTCAGGGTGGGCACCAATTCAGACAGGGTGCAGGCGACAGGTGCCGGCGAGTTACGGGTGCATAGGTTTATTGCCGGCAGACCGGTTGGCCAACTGGATTTGTCGTTTTGTCGCGGCACCCGAAGCCTTCGATTTGCTGGCACAACAAGTGGATGTCACGGCCATTAAGTTTGTAGCGTTCGAGGCGTTGGCAAGCTGAGCCAGTTCGGAACACTACGCTAACCTTAGCGTCGATCCAGCCAAACCGTTTGTGCATTACAGAACTCACGCACCCCGAAATGCGAGAGTTCCCGGCCAAAGCCACTCTTCTTCACGCCACCAAATGTGACACGCGGATCGCTGGCGCTATAGCCGTTGATGAACACGCCGCCGGTTTCAAGTTCGCCGGCCATCTGGCGGGCGAGTTCGACATTGCGTGTGTAGAGGGTGGCGGTGAGGCCGAACTCACTGTCATTGGCCAACTCCAGCGCATGGGCTGCGTCTCGGGCCGTGATGATTGAAGCCACAGGGCCAAACAATTCCTGTTTGAATGAGGTCATCTGATCGGTCACGTTGCCGAGAACAGTGGGCTCATAGTAATTGCCGGGGCCTTCAACCTTCTTACCACCCATTAGCAGCGTCGCGCCTTCTTCCAATGTATCGCGCACCTGTTGATCCAGTTCATCGCGTAGATCGAAGCGAGCCATCGGGCCGATGTAGGTGGTGGTGGCTAGTGGATCACCCACGACCAGTTGTTGGGTGGCCTCGACGAACTTGCGGGTAAATTCCCGGGCAATGCCTTGCTCGACAATCAGGCGTTTGGCTGCGGCGCAGACTTGTCCGGAGTTTTGATAGCGCCCGATCACGGCGGCTTTCACCGCCTCATCAAGGTCCGCGTCGTCGAGCACAATAAATGGGTCGGAGCCGCCCAATTCCAATACGCACTTCTTCAGCGCGGCTCCAGCCTGAGCGCCGATGGCCATGCCGGCACGCACGCTACCGGTGAGGGTGACCGCTGCAATGCGTGGATCGGCGATCGCCTTGGATACTCCCTCTGGCGTGACATTGATGACCTCGAAAACACCTTCAGGAAAGCCCGCTTGCCTGAAGACTTCCAGTAGCAAATAGGCGCTGCCCATAACGTTTGGCGCGTGCTTGAGCACGTAGGTATTGCCTGCGAGCAACGTGGGGACCGCGCCGCGCAGGACTTGCCAGATGGGGAAGTTCCACGGCATGACGGCGAGAATCGGGCCGAGCGGGCGATATTCAATGCGTGCTTTGCCGCCTTCAACCTGGGTCGGTTCCGAGCTCAACATGGCGGGGCCGTGTTCGGCGTACCACTCGCAGAGCTGCGCACATTTTTCAATTTCACCGCGAGCCTGGGCAATCGGCTTACCCATTTCCAGGGTGATCATGTTCGCCATGGCCCCTGAATTGTTGCGCAAGGCCTGGCCGAGGTTGATCAAAAGCTGCGTGCGTTGTTCAACCGGTTGGCTGCGCCAGGCACGAAACCCGGTAGCGGCCCGCGTCAGCGCGGCCTGTAATGCTGAATCGGACTCGAAAGGGTAATGGCCGATCTGTTCGCCAGTAGTCGGGTTGATCGAAATGGCATGGGTAAGGCTGGAAACATTGGTCATGGCACCGTCCTGCGAGGTAGGAATGTGCTCAGGTTATGGGGGTATATGTTTTCTGAAAACTGAATAATACTGAGCATAACGTTCACGTTTGGAGAATTACTTGGATCTGGTTCAGCTCGAAATTTTCAAGGCTGTCGCCGAGCACGGCAGCATTAGCGTTGCCGCCCAGCATATTCACCGGGTGCCATCAAATCTGACGACCAGAATCAAGCAGCTTGAGATGGACTTGGGTGTGGACCTGTTTATCCGCGAGAAGAGTCGTCTGCGCTTGTCACCAGCCGGCTGGAGTTTTCTGGATTACGCGCGACGTATTCTCGATCTGGTTCAGGAGGCGCGCGCCACAGTGGCGGGTGAAGAACCGCAAGGTGCATTCGCGTTGGGTTCGCTGGAGAGCACCGCCGCGGTACGTATTCCCGAGCTATTGGCAGCCTATAACCAGAAACACGCCAAGGTCGAACTGGACCTGTCCACCGGCCCCTCCGGGACCATGATCGATGGGGTGCTGTCGGGGCGGCTCGCCGCGGCATTTGTCGATGGTCCGGTGCTGCATCCGGCGCTGGAGGGCGTACCGGCATTCGAGGAGGAAATGGTCTTGATCGCACCGCTCAACCATGAACCGATTCATCGGGCGAAGGATGTGAATGGCGAAAACATCTATGCCTTCCGCTCCAACTGCTCCTATCGCCATCACTTCGAAAGCTGGTTCGCCAATGGCGCGGCGGTACCCGGCAAGATTTTCGAAATGGAGTCCTATCACGGCATGCTGGCCTGCGTCAGCGCTGGTGCCGGCCTGGCGCTGATGCCCCGCAGCATGCTCGAAAGCATGCCTGGATGCTCGACGGTCAGCGTCTGGCCATTGTCGGAGTCTTTCCGCTATTTACGCACCTGGCTGGTGTGGCGCAGGGGGACGGTGTCGCAGTGCCTCACGATGTTTGTGCGCTTGCTTGAGGAGCGTGGAGTCGTGTTGATCGATAAATAGTGGAAAGTTAACGGTCTGCGCTGAAAAACCGGATAATGGCGGCCAAATCGTTTAGCTCGTTATTCTGGTAATCGCACATGGAAATCAAGGTCAATTTTCTCGACAACCTTCGACTTGAGGCCAAGTTCGACGACTTCACGGTGATTGCCGATCAACCCATTCGCTACAAGGGCGATGGTTCGGCGCCGGGGCCGTTCGATTACTTCCTGGCTTCGTCGGCGTTGTGTGCGGCGTACTTCGTGAAGTTGTATTGCGAAACTCGCAATATCCCCACCGAAAATATCCGCCTGTCGCAGAACAATATTGTTGACCCGGAAAACCGCTACAACCAGATTTTCAAGATTCAGGTTGAATTGCCGGCCGACATTTCCGCCAAGGACCGTCAGGGGATCTTGCGCTCCATTGACCGTTGCACGGTAAAGAAGGTGGTGCAAACCGGGCCTGAGTTTGTGATTGAAGAGGTCGAAAACCTCGACGCCGATGCCCAGGCGTTGCTGATGCCGCACTCGACGAGCGAAGCGGGCACCTACATTGTGGGCAAGGACCTGCCGCTGGAGCAAACCATCGCCAACATGTCGGGCATCCTGGCCGACCTGGGCATGAAGATTGAAATCGCTTCGTGGCGCAATATCGTTCCCAATGTCTGGTCGCTGCATATTCGCGATGCGCACTCGCCGATGTGTTTTACCAATGGCAAGGGTGCGACCAAAGAAGGCGCGCTGGCATCGGCGTTGGGCGAGTTTATCGAGCGGCTCAACTGCAACTTCTTCTATAACGATCAGTTCTGGGGGGAGGACATCGCCAACGCGGCGTTTGTGCATTACCCGGACGAGCGCTGGTTCAAGCCTGGCCCGAAGGACGAACTGCCATCTGAAATCCTCGACGAGTACTGCCTGAAGATTTACGACCGGGATGGCGAGCTGCGTGGTTCGCATCTGTACGACACCAACTCCGGCAACACCCAGCGCGGCATTTGTTCGCTACCGTTTGTACGTCAGTCGGACAATGAGGTGGTGTACTTCCCGTCCAACCTGATCGAAAACCTGTTCCTGAGTAATGGCATGAGCGCAGGCAATACGCTGGCCGAAGCGCAGGTGCAGTGTCTGTCGGAAATCTTCGAGCGCGCGGTCAAGCGCGAAATCCTCGAAGGCGAAATGGCCCTGCCGGATGTGCCGCAGGAAGTGTTGGCGAAGTACCCGGGGATTCTGGCCGGCATCCAGGGCCTGGAAGAGCAGGGCTTCCCGGTGCTGGTCAAGGACGCGTCGCTGGGCGGGGAGTTCCCGGTGATGTGTGTCACCTTGATGAACCCGCGTACCGGTGGCGTATTTGCCTCGTTCGGCGCGCACCCAAGCCTGGAAGTGGCGCTGGAGCGCAGCCTGACGGAACTGCTGCAAGGCCGCAGTTTCGAAGGTTTGAATGATTTGCCTCAGCCGACTTTCGAAGGTCAGGCGGTGACTGAGCCGAATAACTTCGTCGAGCACTTTATCGATTCCAGCGGTGTGGTCTCGTGGCGCTTCTTCAGCGCCAGGCCGGATTTCGAATTCGTTGAGTGGGATTTCTCCGGTCAAGGCGAAAACTCGAATGTCGAAGAGGCCGCGACCTTGTTCGGCATTCTCGAAGACATGGGCAAAGAAGTGTACATGGCGGTCTATGAGCACATCGGCGCCAAGGCCTGCCGCATTCTGGTGCCGGATTACTCAGAGATCTATCCGGTAGAAGATTTGATCTGGGATAACACCAACAAAGCGCTGCAGTTCCGCGCCGACATCCTCAACCTGCACAGCCTGAGCAAAGTCGGTCTGAGAACGCTGGCCAAAGGTTTGGAAAACAGTGAGCTGGATGATTACACCGACATCACCACCTTGATCGGCATCGAGTTCGACGACAACACACCTTGGGGCAAATTGACGATCCTGGAGCTGCGGCTGCTGATTTATCTCGCCTTGCAGAAGTTTGATCAGGCGAAAGATCTGGTGGAAGCCTTCTTGCAATACAACGACAACACCGTGGAGCGCGGGTTGTTTTATCAGGCCGTGAACGTCGTGCTGGAAATGCAACTGGACGATGATCTGGAACTGAGCGACTACGAGGTCAACTTCCGCCGGATGTTTGGCGACGAGCGGATGGACGCGGCGATAGGGTCGGTGGATGGCAGCGTACGTTTCTATGGTCTGACGCCGACGAGCATGAAGCTGGAAGGGCTCGACAGGCACCTTCGGCTGATCGACAGCTACAAAAAGCTGCACATGGCGCGGGCAAGGGTGGCGGCTTTGTACAGCTGATAGAGATAACAAAAAAGTACCTTGGGTGCTTTTTTGTTTTTTGGCGGCAGGCTAATCGCCTGTACGCGGTGGTCTCGTTTTTTGGCTCTGTCATAGGCTGTTGCTGCCTATGAGGAGGTCCTTCTATATAGAAGGGCGTTTGGGCTCTTCTATATAGGCGTCCTTTGGTGCGTTTTGCTGCATTCTGCAGGTTATTGATAGAAATCCTGAATCAGTGCTTGACGGCAGATCTCAGGTGTCTATAATTCGCCCCACTTCCGGCGCAGTCGAAACGGAAAACTCCTTGGTAGACAAAGAGTTACGCAGTTTTCGGCAGTGGGTTGCTTCAGGTTATCGAAGCCGAAAGGAAGTTGAAAAAGAGGTGTTGACAGCAGCGAGTAACGCTGTAGAATTCGCCTCCCGCTGACGAGAGATCGGAAGCGCAAGTGGTTGAAGTTACAAAGGAAACTTTGAAAACTTCGGAAAATAATCACTTGACAGCAAATGAGGCTGCTGTAGAATGCGCGCCTCGGTTGAGACGAAAAGCTCTTGACCAACCGCTCTTTAACAACTGAATCAAGCAATTCGTGTGGGTGCTTGTGGGGTCAGGCTGCTAGTCAACAGATTATCAGCATCACAAGTTACTCCGCGAGAAATCAAAGATGTAACCAACGATTGCTGAGCCAAGTTTAGGGTTTTCTCAAAACCCAAAGATGTTTGAACTGAAGAGTTTGATCATGGCTCAGATTGAACGCTGGCGGCAGGCCTAACACATGCAAGTCGAGCGGATGAGAGGAGCTTGCTCCTTAATTCAGCGGCGGACGGGTGAGTAATGCCTAGGAATCTGCCTGGTAGTGGGGGGCAACGTTTCGAAAGGAACGCTAATACCGCATACGTCCTACGGGAGAAAGCAGGGGACCTTCGGGCCTTGCGCTATCAGATGAGCCTAGGTCGGATTAGCTAGTTGGTGAGGTAATGGCTCACCAAGGCGACGATCCGTAACTGGTCTGAGAGGATGATCAGTCACACTGGAACTGAGACACGGTCCAGACTCCTACGGGAGGCAGCAGTGGGGAATATTGGACAATGGGCGAAAGCCTGATCCAGCCATGCCGCGTGTGTGAAGAAGGTCTTCGGATTGTAAAGCACTTTAAGTTGGGAGGAAGGGCATTAACCTAATACGTTAGTGTTTTGACGTTACCGACAGAATAAGCACCGGCTAACTCTGTGCCAGCAGCCGCGGTAATACAGAGGGTGCAAGCGTTAATCGGAATTACTGGGCGTAAAGCGCGCGTAGGTGGTTTGTTAAGTTGGATGTGAAAGCCCCGGGCTCAACCTGGGAACTGCATTCAAAACTGACAAGCTAGAGTATGGTAGAGGGTGGTGGAATTTCCTGTGTAGCGGTGAAATGCGTAGATATAGGAAGGAACACCAGTGGCGAAGGCGACCACCTGGACTGATACTGACACTGAGGTGCGAAAGCGTGGGGAGCAAACAGGATTAGATACCCTGGTAGTCCACGCCGTAAACGATGTCAACTAGCCGTTGGGAGCCTTGAGCTCTTAGTGGCGCAGCTAACGCATTAAGTTGACCGCCTGGGGAGTACGGCCGCAAGGTTAAAACTCAAATGAATTGACGGGGGCCCGCACAAGCGGTGGAGCATGTGGTTTAATTCGAAGCAACGCGAAGAACCTTACCAGGCCTTGACATCCAATGAACTTTCCAGAGATGGATCGGTGCCTTCGGGAACATTGAGACAGGTGCTGCATGGCTGTCGTCAGCTCGTGTCGTGAGATGTTGGGTTAAGTCCCGTAACGAGCGCAACCCTTGTCCTTAGTTACCAGCACGTAATGGTGGGCACTCTAAGGAGACTGCCGGTGACAAACCGGAGGAAGGTGGGGATGACGTCAAGTCATCATGGCCCTTACGGCCTGGGCTACACACGTGCTACAATGGTCGGTACAGAGGGTTGCCAAGCCGCGAGGTGGAGCTAATCCCACAAAACCGATCGTAGTCCGGATCGCAGTCTGCAACTCGACTGCGTGAAGTCGGAATCGCTAGTAATCGCGAATCAGAATGTCGCGGTGAATACGTTCCCGGGCCTTGTACACACCGCCCGTCACACCATGGGAGTGGGTTGCACCAGAAGTAGCTAGTCTAACCTTCGGGAGGACGGTTACCACGGTGTGATTCATGACTGGGGTGAAGTCGTAACAAGGTAGCCGTAGGGGAACCTGCGGCTGGATCACCTCCTTAATCGACGACTCAGCTGCTCCATGAGCTCCCACACGAATTGCTTGATTCATTGAAGAAGACGATAAGAAGCAGCCCGAAATTGGGTCTGTAGCTCAGTTGGTTAGAGCGCACCCCTGATAAGGGTGAGGTCGGCAGTTCGAATCTGCCCAGACCCACCAATTTTGTGTGGGAAACGCCTGTAGAAATACGGGGCCATAGCTCAGCTGGGAGAGCGCCTGCCTTGCACGCAGGAGGTCAACGGTTCGATCCCGTTTGGCTCCACCACTACTGCTTCTGTTGTAAAAGCTTAGAAATGAGCATTCCATCGAGACGATGATGAATGTTGATTTCTAGTCTTTGACTAGTTCGTTCTTTAAAAATTTGGGTATGTGATAGAAAGATAGACTGAACGTTACTTTCACTGGTAACGGATCAGGCTAAGGTAAAATTTGTGAGTTGCTCTTTAGAGCACAATCGAATTTTCGGCGAATGTCGTCTTCACAGTATAACCAGATTGCTTGGGGTTATATGGTCAAGTGAAGAAGCGCATACGGTGGATGCCTTGGCAGTCAGAGGCGATGAAAGACGTGGTAGCCTGCGAAAAGCTTCGGGGAGTCGGCAAACAGACTTTGATCCGGAGATGTCTGAATGGGGGAACCCAGCCATCATAAGATGGTTATCTTGTACTGAATACATAGGTGCAAGAGGCGAACCAGGGGAACTGAAACATCTAAGTACCCTGAGGAAAAGAAATCAACCGAGATTCCCTTAGTAGTGGCGAGCGAACGGGGACTAGCCCTTAAGTGGCTTTGAGATTAGCGGAACGCTCTGGAAAGTGCGGCCATAGTGGGTGATAGCCCTGTACGCGAAAATCTCTTGGTCATGAAATCGAGTAGGACGGAGCACGAGAAACTTTGTCTGAATATGGGGGGACCATCCTCCAAGGCTAAATACTACTGACTGACCGATAGTGAACTAGTACCGTGAGGGAAAGGCGAAAAGAACCCCGGAGAGGGGAGTGAAATAGATCCTGAAACCGTATGCGTACAAGCAGTGGGAGCCCACTTTGTTGGGTGACTGCGTACCTTTTGTATAATGGGTCAGCGACTTATTTTCAGTGGCGAGCTTAACCGAATAGGGGAGGCGTAGCGAAAGCGAGTCTTAATAGGGCGTCTAGTCGCTGGGAATAGACCCGAAACCGGGCGATCTATCCATGGGCAGGTTGAAGGTTAGGTAACACTGACTGGAGGACCGAACCGACTACCGTTGAAAAGTTAGCGGATGACCTGTGGATCGGAGTGAAAGGCTAATCAAGCTCGGAGATAGCTGGTTCTCCTCGAAAGCTATTTAGGTAGCGCCTCATGTATCACTGTAGGGGGTAGAGCACTGTTTCGGCTAGGGGGTCATCCCGACTTACCAAACCGATGCAAACTCCGAATACCTACAAGTGCCGAGCATGGGAGACACACGGCGGGTGCTAACGTCCGTCGTGAAAAGGGAAACAACCCAGACCGTCAGCTAAGGTCCCAAAGTTATGGTTAAGTGGGAAACGATGTGGGAAGGCTTAGACAGCTAGGAGGTTGGCTTAGAAGCAGCCACCCTTTAAAGAAAGCGTAATAGCTCACTAGTCGAGTCGGCCTGCGCGGAAGATGTAACGGGGCTCAAACCATACACCGAAGCTACGGGTATCATCTTCGGATGATGCGGTAGAGGAGCGTTCTGTAAGCCTGTGAAGGTGAGTTGAGAAGCTTGCTGGAGGTATCAGAAGTGCGAATGCTGACATGAGTAACGACAATGGGTGTGAAAAACACCCACGCCGAAAGACCAAGGTTTCCTGCGCAACGTTAATCGACGCAGGGTTAGTCGGTCCCTAAGGCGAGGCTGAAAAGCGTAGTCGATGGAAAACAGGTTAATATTCCTGTACTTCTGGTTATTGCGATGGAGGGACGGAGAAGGCTAGGCCAGCTTGGCGTTGGTTGTCCAAGTTTAAGGTGGTAGGCTGGAATCTTAGGTAAATCCGGGATTCTAAGGCCGAGAGCTGATGACGAGTTACCCTTTGGGTGACGAAGTGGTTGATGCCATGCTTCCAAGAAAAGCTTCTAAGCTTCAGGTAACCAGGAACCGTACCCCAAACCGACACAGGTGGTTGGGTAGAGAATACCAAGGCGCTTGAGAGAACTCGGGTGAAGGAACTAGGCAAAATGGCACCGTAACTTCGGGAGAAGGTGCGCCGGTGAGGGTGAAGCATTTACTGCGTAAGCCCACGCCGGTCGAAGATACCAGGCCGCTGCGACTGTTTATTAAAAACACAGCACTCTGCAAACACGAAAGTGGACGTATAGGGTGTGACGCCTGCCCGGTGCCGGAAGGTTAATTGATGGGGTTAGCTAACGCGAAGCTCTTGATCGAAGCCCCGGTAAACGGCGGCCGTAACTATAACGGTCCTAAGGTAGCGAAATTCCTTGTCGGGTAAGTTCCGACCTGCACGAATGGCGTAACGATGGCGGCGCTGTCTCCACCCGAGACTCAGTGAAATTGAAATCGCTGTGAAGATGCAGTGTATCCGCGGCTAGACGGAAAGACCCCGTGAACCTTTACTATAGCTTTGCACTGGACTTTGAATTTGCTTGTGTAGGATAGGTGGGAGGCTTTGAAGCGTGGACGCCAGTTCGCGTGGAGCCATCCTTGAAATACCACCCTGGCAACTTTGAGGTTCTAACTCAGGTCCGTTATCCGGATCGAGGACAGTGTATGGTGGGTAGTTTGACTGGGGCGGTCTCCTCCTAAAGAGTAACGGAGGAGTACGAAGGTGCGCTCAGACCGGTCGGAAATCGGTCGTAGAGTATAAAGGCAAAAGCGCGCTTGACTGCGAGACAGACACGTCGAGCAGGTACGAAAGTAGGTCTTAGTGATCCGGTGGTTCTGTATGGAAGGGCCATCGCTCAACGGATAAAAGGTACTCCGGGGATAACAGGCTGATACCGCCCAAGAGTTCATATCGACGGCGGTGTTTGGCACCTCGATGTCGGCTCATCACATCCTGGGGCTGAAGCCGGTCCCAAGGGTATGGCTGTTCGCCATTTAAAGTGGTACGCGAGCTGGGTTTAGAACGTCGTGAGACAGTTCGGTCCCTATCTGCCGTGGACGTTTGAGATTTGAGAGGGGCTGCTCCTAGTACGAGAGGACCGGAGTGGACGAACCTCTGGTGTTCCGGTTGTCACGCCAGTGGCATTGCCGGGTAGCTATGTTCGGGAAAGATAACCGCTGAAAGCATCTAAGCGGGAAACTTGCCTCAAGATGAGATCTCACTGGAACCTTGAGTTCCCTGAAGGGCCGTCGAAGACTACGACGTTGATAGGTTGGGTGTGTAAGCGCTGTGAGGCGTTGAGCTAACCAATACTAATTGCCCGTGAGGCTTGACCATATAACACCCAAGCAATTTGATGCTCCTCGTTGAAAAGACGAAAGAGACCAGATTGCGGTGTGTGAAGACGCAATGAACCGAAAGTTCGAGATGCTCACAAAACACCAAACTATCACCTACCCAATTTGCTGAAGCGAGGCCCGCCGGTCACGACTCAGTACCCGAATTTCTTGACGACCATAGAGCATTGGAACCACCTGATCCCATCCCGAACTCAGCAGTGAAACGATGCATCGCCGATGGTAGTGTGGGGTTTCCCCATGTGAGAGTAGGTCATCGTCAAGATTAAATTCCGAAACCCCTATCTGCGTACGCAGGTAGGGGTTTTGTTTTTGTCCGCAGAAAAAGCCGGCATAGAGGATGTGGCTGGTTGACGGTAGCAGACAGACCGGTAGTTGCCAGAGCGCCCAACCCTTTCAGGTTGGGCTTTTTTGTGCCTTGAAGACTGTCGATCGATAAAGGTCTTTCAGTGATCTTTTTCGCAGTTAACCATCCACGACACACCAAAACGGTCGACCAGCATGCCAAAGCGCGCCGCCCAAAACGTGGTTTCCAGGGGCATTTGCACACTGCCGCCCTCCGCCAGCGCATTAAAGACCCGCTCGGCCTCGGCAATGCTGTCGACGTTGAGTGAAATCGAACAGGCACTCATTTTGTCCACGCGGCGATCCGGTGTGGTGTCCGACCCCATGATCGCCTGATCGCCCACGATCAGGCGGGTATGGATGATCAGGTTGTGCAGATCTTTGGGGAAATGCTCACCAGCCGGCGTTTCGCCGAAGGTCAACATGGCTTCGATCTGGCCTTGCAGGCACTGCGCGTAGAACGTGAAGGCCGTTTTGCAGTCGCCGTTGAAGATAAGGTAGGGATTGATTTTCATGGTCGGCTCCAGATGCTCGAGTACATACATCGGTTTGGACGCCGGTTTTTTCGGCGAATTCCGATTGTGTCGAGCCGACAAGCAAAGCGCTAAATCTTTGTCGAAGCTTGTGTTTCTTTAGATGTTTTTTCGATAGGACGCGCGAGGCTTATCGCCTCCGGCACACGCCGTGGCGCAAGCACACGTTCGATGGCGCCGCTGACCATGCTCTCGAGCAGCTCTTCACGTTCCTGCTCGTCCAGCACATGTGGCGTCAGCCAGCTGGGCGCACTGTTGAGCAGCGCGCCAATGGCATGCCCGGCGGCCAGCAGGCCTTGCTCGCTGAAACGGGACTTCGCGCCCAGCATCTTCAGTAGTGTGCGTTCGTATTGCTCGCGCAATTGCCGGACCCGAGCCTGTTGCTCTTCGTTCAGGCAACCGCTGTCGCGCTCCACCAGTCGGAAATGCCAGGGCATCTCCCGATGCAGATTCAGATGGGCGCGGATCAGGCTGTTGAGTTTGTCGCGCTTGCCCGGAGCTTTTTGCTGGATACGCCCCAGGGTAGCCAACAGCTCCTCGTAGAACTCCTCGATCAGGTCGAGCAGCAGATGCTGTTTGCTGGGGTAATGGTGGTACAGCGAGCCTGGGGAGAGCCCCAGGCACGTTGCGAGCTCACGCATGCCGACCTGGCCGAACCCCTTGCAGGCAAACAGCTCCAGGACCTTGTCCCGGTACTCGGCAAAGCGCGAGCAACGCTCAGGCATAGGCATGGAAGCCGCGCCCCGTTTTGCGCCCCAGGTAACCGGCAGCGACCATTTCCTTGAGCAGTGGTGCCGGGCGGTATTTGCTGTCGTTGAAGCCGTCATAGAAGGCTTCAAGGATCGACAACAATGTATCCAGACCAATCAGGTCCGCCAGGGCCAATGGGCCGATCGGCTGATTGCAGCCCAGGCGCATGCCGGCATCGATGTCTTCGGCGCTGGCCAGGCCTTCCTGGAACACCAGGATCGCTTCGTTGATCATCGGTACCAGAATCCGGTTGACCACGAAGCCCGGGCGGTTACCGGCGGTGATCGCGGTTTTGCCGAGGGTGGTCGCCATGTCCAGCGCCAGTTTGTGGGTCGCCTCACTGGTTTGCAGGCCGCGGATGACTTCGATCAGGCCCATCACCGGAACCGGGTTGAAAAAATGCAGGCCAATGAAGCGCTCAGGCTGGCTGACACTGGCGGCGAGCTGGGTGATCGACAGCGACGAGGTATTGGAGGCAATGACGCATTCGCTGCTGACCTGCGCGGCAATCTGTTGCAGCACACGCAGTTTCAGGTCGAGATTTTCAGTGGCCGCTTCGATGACCAGTTGCGCGTTATGCAGGCTGCTGTAATCGGTGCTGGTGCGGATTTTGTCGAGGGTGGCCTGTTTCTGCTCCGGCGTCAGGGTTTCCTTGGCGATCTGCCGGTCAAGGTTTTTACCGACCGTAGCGACGGCTCTTTGCAAAGCGCTTTCGGAAATATCGAGCAAGGTCACGTTGAAACCGGCCATGGCGCAGACTTGTGCAATGCCGTTGCCCATGGTGCCCGCACCGATTACCCCGATGTTTTGCAGATTCATGTTCCCATCCTTCGATCAAACCCTGCGATACCTTGGCCGCGAGTGCGGCCGAAGGCGTACTATTGCCGCGAGTCTAGAGCCGGCAGGGCGGTTGTCCTATGCCAAAACTGTTCAACGGCACTGATGTTTTTTGCCATTCGGGTGATGAGAGAGAAGCGTACCAATGCGGGAAAAGGACTCGGTTGCCGCCTATTTCGTACAGGCAATGATCCATGGGCTGAAGGATGATCCGCAGCGCGTGACGGCAGTGCTTGAACAGGCGGGCATTGATCCTGCGGTCATTCAACAACCCACGGCGCGGGTGCCGGCCAATGCGTTTGCGGCGTTGTGGCTGATCCAGATCCGCGAGCTCGACGATGAGTTTTTCGGGCTCGATTCCCATGGCATGCCACCGGGCAGTTTCGCCCTGATTTGCCGGGCCTTGATTCAGGAGCCCGATTTGCACAAGGCCATGCGTCAGTGCCTGGCCAACTTCGGGTTGTTCCTGCGCGACTTTCGCGGTTCGCTGGCAGTGCGTGGCAAGCGTGCGGTTATCAGCCTGGAAACCCGTTCGACAGACAATGATGCCAGCCGGTTTGGTGAAGAAACCTTTCTGGTGTTGATGATCAGTCTGCTGTGCTGGCTGGGTGGCCGGCGCATTCCCATCGACCGCGCGGACTTTCGCCATGCGCGCTTGTCGCTTGGCGACGATCGCCTGCTCTGGGGGCCCAACCTGACCTTTGGTGCCGAGCGCACCGAAATCGAATTTGCCAGCCACTACCTGCGCTTGCCGGTGGTTCAGGATCTGGCGTCGCTGAAAGTGTTTTTGCGTACCGCGCCGCAATGGCTGGTGATCCGCTTCCGTAACCAGCACGGCCTGGCATCACAGGTTCATCAGCGCTTGCGCGGCAGTCATTACAGTGAGTGGCCGACGTTGCAGGCCTTTGCCCTGGAGCAGCACCTGAGCCCCAGCACTTTCCGCCGCAAACTGGAGCGTGAAGGTTGCTCCTACCAGGAGATCAAGGACGAAGTACGGCGGGGCGTGGCCTTTGAGCAATTGCGTCAGAGCGACGCGAGCATCAGCGATATCGCCGAGCAACTGGGTTTCCAGGAACCCAGCGCCTTCCATCGGGCGTTCAAGAAGTGGACCGGGGAAAGTCCGGGGCGCTATCGGGCCCGTTATCAGGGGGAACAGGGCGCAGGGGTCGCCCCCCTTAAGGAGTCCTGCGAACCCTGAACTACCGCCTGCGCGGCCACTTCATGGGAGCTTGCCTTCAACCATAGAATCTCCCACAGGGATTTATCATGGCATTTCCGGCAGTTCCTGTGGGCGCAGGTCGAATACCAATACTTCGGCATCCGCACCGTTGCTCAAGGTCAGCGCCTGTTCTTCGCGGACCCGCACACCGTCGCCTTCCTGCAACAACAATCCGTTGAGTTCAACGCTGCCCCGGGCCACGTGCACATAGGCGTAGCGGTTGGCGGCGAGTTCCAGGGTGGCGCTTTCCTTGCCGTCGATCAGGCCGGCATAGACCCGCGCATCCTGGCGCACCTTCAGCGAACCCTTGGCGCCGTCCGGCGAAATGATCAGTTGCAGGCGCCCGCGTTTCTTCTGGGGGCTGAAGTGCTCTTGCTGATAGCGCGGTTTGGCGCCGCTGACATCGGGCACGATCCAGATTTGCAGAAAGTGCACCGGCCGGGTGCTGGAGTGGTTGAACTCACTGTGGGCCACGCCACTGCCTGCGCTCATCAACTGTACGTCGCCGGGGCGGATCACCGAACCGGTGCCCAGGGTGTCCTTGTGTTCCAGAGCCCCTTCAAGCACGTAGGAGAAAATCTCCATGTCGCGGTGCGGGTGCTGGCCGAAGCCTTTACCGGCGGCGACGCGGTCATCGTTGATCACCAACAGGTCAGAAAAACCCTGCTCTTTTGGATTGCGATAGTTGGCGAAGGAAAAGGTATGGAACGACTTCAACCAGCCGTGATTGGCCAGGCCACGATCCGAGGCTTTGCGAAGAGTCAGCATGATGAAATCTCCTGTGGGGACGTGAATTCGTCCGACTGAGGAGAAGGTTAATGTTTACTCGTAGATGCAATAAGTAGATGAAAACTGAAATACTGTCTCTTTAAAGTTGACAGTTGGTGCGCGCGAATCGGCTATTCTTTTCCGACCTTTGCGTCGTACTTAGCCATAATGCACGGCAAGAATCCTGTGGGAGCGGGCTTGCTCGCGAAGGCGTCGTGTCAGGCTACATGATGGTGAATGACACACTGCCTTCGCGAGCAAGCCCGCTCCCACAAGGATTGGTGTGCCGACCCTATTGATCCCAGTGAATTGCAATCCATGAAAACCGTGGCAATGGTGCTGTTTCCCGACTTTCTCCTGCTCGACATGGCCGGACCCATGGAAGTATTTTCCATCGCCAATCGTTATCTGAAACCTGACGATCATTATGTGCTGACGACCATCGGCACCGAGCCCGGCGCACTGCGGGCATCCAATGGCGTGAGTGTGCACGCCGACCGGCACATCGATCAGGCTTGCGAAGGTTTTGATTTGCTGCTGGTGCCCGGTGGCCCCGGAGCCTACAACGAAAGGCATCCGCCATTGCTCGACTGGCTCAGGCACAACGTCAGCCGGTCCGCCGCTTATGGCTCGATCTGCACCGGGGCGTTCGTGCTGGGGCATGCGGGTTTGCTCGATGGCTATCGCGTCACCACCCACTGGCACTACACCGAGCGATTGATCAGGGGCTTTCCGAAAGCGACCGTCGAGACCGATCAGATCTTTGTCCAGGACCGCAACCTGATCACCTCCGGCGGGGTGACTGCCGGGATCGACCTGGCGCTGTCGGTGGTGGCACAGGACCATGGCAAAAAAGTCGCCCAGGACGTGGCCAAGGTGTTGCTGGTGGTCATGAAACGTCAGGGCGGGCAGGCGCAGTTCAGCCCGCTGATGGCGGCGGTGGCGCCTCAGGAAACCGCGATTACCCGTGTGCAGAACCATGTGCTCGAACACCTCGATGAACCCTACAGCGTTGAGTGCATGGCGAGCCTGGCCAACATGAGCCCGCGGCATTTCGCCAGGGTATTCGCCCGGGACGTGAACATGACGCCGATGGAGTTTCTGCAAAGCGCACGCATCGATTGCGCCAGGAACCTGCTGGAAACCACCGAGCTGCCGCTCAAGACTGTGGCATTCAAAAGTGGCTTTGGCAGCGTGCGGCACATGCGTTTTCTATTCAGTGAAAAGCTTGGCCTGACCCCGACTCAATACCGCGAGCAGTTCAGCTAGAACGCGTGTGTCCGTTGTGCGCACCGCAATGGCCGTGACGCTCCCCCCGCGGCAGTTGTACCGTCACCGAGGCCTGCCAAGATACCAGTGAACTCATTGCAAGGAAGGTGCGGGGCCTGGGATGGACTCGCGTACCGAGCCAGGCTTCCAGCGGGTGACAGCGCATGAACAGCCTCAGAGATGTAAGCAGCGAAGTGGTGTTGAGATTTGGTCCCTATGCCTTCCACCTCAGTCAGCGACTGGTGTTGGAGGGCGATCGACCGCTGCGTCTGGGCGGCCGCGCCCTTGATGTGTTGCAGGTATTGGTCGAGCACGCGGGCTCGGTGGTCAGCAAGGAGGAGTTGATTGCGCAGGTCTGGCCGCGCTCGGTGGTCGAGGAGATCAACCTGCGGGTGCACATCGCCGCCCTGCGTCGTGCCTTGGGCGACGGGCAGAACGGCCAGTGTTACATCGTCAACATTCCCCAGCGCGGCTACAGTTTTGTCGCCCCGGTGCAGCATTCGCCGGAGCCCGTATCGTTCCCGAGCGAGACCGTACACAAGCCCCTGCACAACCTGCCGGCGCGGCTCACGCCGATCACCGGGCGCGATGCTGTTGTCGGCAGCCTGGTGCGGCAGTTGCCGGTGCGGCGATTCATGACCGTGGTCGGGCCTTGCGGGATCGGCAAGACCACTGTGGCGCTGCACGTGGCCGAACTGTTGTTGCAGCACTATCGGCACGGCGTGTGGCTGGTGGACCTGGCGGTGATCGATGATCCGGCGCAAGTGACCGATCACCTCACACGAACCCTCGAATTGAAGATCGGCACCACATTGGACGCGCTGGCGCAGCGACATGCCTTGTTGGTGCTGGACAATTGCGAGCACCTGCTCGAACGCTGCCAGACGTTGGTCGAGACACTGCTGCATTCGATGCCGCGGCTGTCGATTCTCGCCACCAGCCGCGAGCCGCTCAAGGCGACGGGCGAAACCGTATTGCGCCTGCCACCGCTGGCGGTGCCGCCGGCGTCAGGACTGTGCAGTGTCGCCGAGGTCATGGGCTATTCGGCGGTGCAGTTGTTCGTCAACCGTGCCCGAGCCCGTCAGCAAGGGTTCACCTTGCGCGAGCAAGACCTCAAGACCGTGCGCGAAATCTGCCGGCGCCTCGACGGCCTGCCATTGGCGATTGAACTGGCCGCGGCGCAAATCGATGCGTTGGCGCTGGTGGGGTTGCAGGCGCAACTCGATAACTGTTTTCAGCTGCTGACCCAGGGCCGCCGCACAGCCGCTCCCCGGCATCAGACGCTCAAAGCTGCGCTGGACTGGAGCTACGAACGCTTGACTGCCGTGGAGCAAACCGTGTTGCAGCGTCTGGCCGTGTTCAAAATGGCTTTTACCCAGGACGCAGCGATTGGCGTTATCAGCTGCGACAGGTTACCTCCCGCCAGGCTGGTCAAGGTGATGGAAAGCCTGGCACTCAAGTCGCTACTGTCCCTGGAGCAGGGCGGCGCAGTGACCCGTTATCGCTTCCTCAATACCACCCGCACCTATGCGCTGGAAAAACTCGAACTCAGTGGTGATTTGCGCGCCCTTGAAATGCGTTATGCCGGCTACATCAGTCAGACACGCTGGACTTCAGGCCGGCAGGTGGCATTGCAACTCACCAAGTAAGCGGCGGACCGTCATCAGGTCAGGCGTGGCAAAACCTTCGGTGAAGCGCTGGTAGATCGGTGCCAACAATCCATGTGCCTGTCGGTGGCGGCCCTGATGTTGCCACAGTTGCGCCAGCGAGGTGGCGCTGCGCAATTCCCAGGCGAGCGCACCCTGAGCCCTGGCCACGTTGAGAGCCCTGAGCAACACGGTTTCTGCCGTTGCGGTTTTGGCCGGACAATCCATTGCCAGCAGCGTCTGGGCCCTGGCGCGCAGAATCTCCGCCGTGCTCCAGCCTGACGCACCGTTTTCTGCGCGTTCGAGCAAGGCGTCATCGACGCAGGTCGAGTCCAGCGTGACCATGATGTCTTTGATTAACCCGACACTTCGCTGCCTGGCGGGCGGGACCTGGGTGCCGCCGATCACCTGCGCGTAGTGTTGCGCCCAGTGATAGAACAGTTGAACCGAGTGTTTCTGCGCCTGTTCCAGCAGCAGCCGCAGGAGTTCGCGGGCGCTGCGGGTGTCGCCGTTGTAGTAAGCGATCAGGCAGCCGGAGAGCGCCAGGGTGTAGCAGATTGATGTGCCGTGGTTGATCTGCAACGCTATGTCCAGCGCCTGCCGGGCTGTGCGCCAGGCTTGTTCCGGTTGGCCCTGCAACCAGAGGATGCGCGCCTGAATGGTCAGTGCCGCGACGCTCTGGTCGTACTGCACGCCAAAGCCGTGAGTGAAGCGGTTGAGGTAACCGCTGTGGGCCATGCGTTGCAGCACTTGCTCGGCATCTTCCCGCGCCTGTAACTGATCGCCGGAAAAATGCAGGGCCAGCACCCGCAATCGGTGCATGCTCAGTGACATCAGGGCGTCGTCATGCAGCCCCAGTTGATCGAACTGCCGACTCTGTTCCAGGGCCATTTGATAATGACCGCAGCTGAGGTTGACTGCCAGGTGCCCGGAAATCGCCCGCAATTGACCGGCTACATCGTTGCACTGTCGAGCCAGGGCTCCAGCGCTGACAAAGGCTCCAACGGCTTCGGCGGTACCGCCCTGCACGTGATAACAGGCGCTGCCCAGGGCCAGCGTGAGGGCCATCTGCAAACGCGGGCAAGGCTCGGGTGACTGGTCGAGCAAGGCCAGCGCCTTGCGCACATAACCGCCGTGTTCCTTGAGCAGTGACAGTTCCTGCCACAGGGGAGTGGACGTCGCGGCCAGGCGTATCGCCAGTGCCTGCGGCCCTTGCGCGTGCAAACCCCAGTCGAGGGCGGCGCGGATATCATCCAGGGCTCGACCATAGCGTTCGAGCCACAGGCCGGTCGTCGTTTTCTCCCAGTCGTCCTGCGCCTGTTGCATCAGCGCCAGGCAGCGCTCGGCATGCCGTTCCCGCGTGCCTGGCAGGTCGGTGGTTTGTGTGAGTTTTTCCAGGGCGTAACGGCGGGTGGTGTCGAGCAGGCGGTAGTACACGTCTTCGTCGCCCACCTCCACATTCAACAGGGACTTGGCGACCAGTTGGGTGATCGAGCCGAATACTTCGCGAGGTTCGATGTGTTCGCCGACAATCACTGCCGCTGCCGACTCCAGGGTGAAGCCGCCGCGGAATACACTCAGTCGGCGCAGGCAGGTCTTTTCGCAGGCATTGAGCAGTTCGAAGCTCCAGTCCAGTGTCGCGCGCAGGGTCTGATGGCGTGCCAGGGGCGCCTGGCCGGGCTGAGTCAGCACCCGGAAGCTGCTTTGCAACTGCGCCAGCAAGCCGTGCAATCCGAAGTGGCCGACTTGCGCCGCTGCCAGTTCGATGGCCAGCGGGATGCCATCCAGCCGGTGGCAGATCTCTATCAGCAGCGGCAGTTCACCCTCCGTCAGTTCAAAGCTGTCGTGGCTGGCCATGGCCCGTTCAACGAACAGTTGCAGGGCGGAAAAGGTCATGGCCTGGGCGTGGTCGAGGACGGCGATGGGCGGCGGGCAGTCGAGTGATTCCAGACGCTGGACGAACTCCCCTTCGGCCCGCAGGGTCTCGCGGCTGGTGGCGAGAATGTGCACGTGCGGCGCACTGCGCAGAATGTTTTCGCAGAGCTGGGCAATGGCGTCGACCAGGTGTTCGCAGTTGTCGATGACCAGCAGCATTTGCCTGTCGCGCAGGAAGGTTGCGAGGCAGTCCGTTGGGTCGTCGTCGTGCAGGGCCAGTTCGAGCAACGTTGCCAGGTGGCCGTTGATCATCAGCGGGCAGTTGATCGGGGCCAGGTCCAGCAGGCGAATGCCGTCCGGGTAGCGACCGATCATTTGTTCGGCGACCCGCAAGGCCACGGTGGTTTTGCCGATGCCTCCGGGACCGACGAGCGTGATGAAGCGCTGGCGTGGCAGTTGCACCATCAGACGATCGACCAGCGTCTGCCGGCCGATCATGCGCGTGTGGCGCACCGGCAGGTTATGCCGGCTCGGTGCAGCGGTCGCCGGTGCCGGTGGTTGCCCGGCCTGTTCCAGTGAGTGCGGTGCAACGAAGCTGTATCCGCGCTGGGCCACAGTGACGATGTAGCGCTGGCCGGCCTGACCGTCGCCGAGCGCCTTGCGCAACGCCGCCATGTGCACCCGCAGGTTAATGTCTTCGACCACGCTGTTGGGCCAGACCCGGGCGATCAATTGTTGCTTGCTGACCACGTTGCCGGCGTGTTCCAGCAGGATCAACAGGATATCCATGGCGCGCCGGCCCAGGCGCAAGGGCTGGTTGGCCTCCATCACCAGGCGTTGTCCGGGGTAGACCCGGTAGGGGCCGAAATGCACAGCCTGTTCGGGGGAAAGGGTCAACGAGTCGCTCCTGCTGCATCCGTCTAGTTCGCGGTTTTCGAGCATATTCCTCAGGTTTTTTACGTAGCGCAATGCACCGCCCGGGTGACTGTCGGGTGCAGGCGTTGACTGTAGCGTATCGGCCAGTGGCTGTGGGTCCCGAGAACATTGGGCGCGACAGATGGACAGGGCTTGCCGGGGCTTTTTGCGCACCATGGAAAATTAACAACGTTTAACTCGTCGCGCGCCCGGTCTGCGCACAAAACTCTTTTCCCGTAGGAGCAAGCTGGCTCCTGCAAGGGAATTCAACCCATCGCAAGGACAGAGCAATGAGCAACGTGGTGGTGGTCTATCACAGTGGCTACGGGCACACCCGGGTCATGGCCGAAGCCGTGGCCGCGGGCGTGGAACGGCACCTGGGCAGCACCTGCCAGTTGATTCCGGTCGAGGAAGTGGACGAGCACTGGGCGCGGCTGCACAACGCCGACGCCATCATCTTTGGCGCGCCGACCTATATGGGCAGTGCCTCTGCGGCCTTCAAGGGCTTTATGGAGGCCACGGCGGCGTTCTACCTGGCTCAGCCCTGGCGCGACAAGCTTGCGGCCGGCTTCACCAATTCCGGCTGCCTGTGCGGCGACAAGCTCAACACCTTGCTGCAGATGGCGGTGTTCGCCGCCCAACACTCGATGATCTGGGTCGGCCTTGACCTGCTGCCGGCGCGTTCCAGTACTGGCGCGTTCAACGGACAACTGAACCGATTGGGCAGCTCACTGGGCGCCATGGCCCAGTCGAATGTCGAGCAATCCCCCGACGATGCCCCGCCGCCCGAGGATCGCTGCACCGCCGCGCACCTGGGCGAACGTGTGGCGCGACTGGCGGATCGCATGAACCAACTTCCGGTTTGATTCACCCCTCACACTCGTTAAGGAGACATCACCCATGAGTACCTTTACTACCCGCGACGGCGTCGAGATTTACTACAAGGACTGGGGCACCGGCCAGCCGATTGTCTTCAGCCATGGCTGGCCGCTGAACGCCGACAGCTGGGAATCGCAGATGATTTTCCTGGCCTCCAAGGGCTACCGGGTCATCGCTCACGACCGTCGGGGTCATGGGCGTTCCAGCCAGCCCTGGTCGGGCAATGACATGGATCATTACGCCGACGATCTGGCGCAATTGATCGAGCTGCTCGACCTGCAAAACGCCGTGCTGTTCGGTTTCTCCACCGGCGGTGGCGAGGTGGCGCGTTACATCGGTCGCCATGGCACCGGTCGCGTGGCCAAGGCCGGGCTGATTTCCGCGGTGCCGCCGCTGATGCTCAAGACCGAAGCCAACCCCGTCGGCCTGCCACTGGAAGTGTTCGATGGCATCCGCCAGGCCTCGCTGGCCGACCGTTCGCAGCTGTACATCGACCTCGCCAGCGGCCCGTTTTTCGGCTTCAACAAACCTGATGCGAAACCGTCCCAGGGCATGATCGACTGGTTCTGGATGCAAGGCATGATGGCCGGCCACAAGAACGCCTATGACTGCATCAAGGCGTTCTCGGAAACCGACTTCACCGAAGACCTGAAGAAGTTCGACGTGCCGACCCTGGTGGTGCATGGCGACGCGGATCAGGTCGTACCGTACGAAGCGGCGGGTGTCTCCTCGGCCAGACTGGTGAAGGGCTCGACCCTGAAGATTTACCCGGGCGCCCCTCACGGTTTGACGGACACCCACAAGGATCAGCTCAACGCGGATCTGTTGGCATTCCTCAAGGGTTGATGTCGTTGTAAAAGCAGGATCAAAAGATCGCCGCCTTCGCCAGCGCCTACACGGATGTGTGCATATCCGTAGGTGTTGGCGAAGGCTGTGATCTTTTGCCGTTGAGGGCGGTGCCGCGGACAAACTGACAGCGCCAGGCAAACGGATTGATGCCTTCGCTTCGGGTGAAGATGTGGCAGAAGTGCGCCTGATCGCAGAAGCCGCATTCGAGGCTGATTTGCGTCAGGCTCATGTCGGTGTACTGGATCAACTGTTTGGCCAGGGCAACGCGTTGCTGGCGAATCCATTCTTGCGGCGAGAGGCCGGTGCTGCACTTGAACGCGCGAGAAAAGTGACTGCGCGAGAGCGCGCAGGCCTGTGCCAGTTCGGTGACTTCCAGGCTGTCGCCGAGGCGTTCGAGGATCAATTGTTTAACCTGTTTTTCGCGCTGCGGGCTGAGGCCACCGGTGTTGGTCTTGCGGGGTTCGCTGGCAGGTGCGCGGGCGGTGGTGTGCTGTGGGTAAGCCATGGCCATTGTCCGGTCGGGGGAGGAAAAGCGCTGACGCCCGGTTCGAGCGATCAGCACCGTTACTCTGGAAAAAAACAGTTCTGCGCTGAGGGCTTCATTGTTGGAGGCGGCCCGAGTGGCTGACGAGTTAAACGTTGTTAATTCCATGCCCGAGGGTGTGAACAGAGCACACCGTTGCAAGTGCAAGTAACGACGATTGGCACAAGATGCGCAGCGTGGAGCGGGCCAAAACGGACCGCCGGTTGGCTTGAAAAGGTAAGCAGATGAAACGGACATGGCAGGGAACGCTGGGCGCCATCGGCCTGGTTCTGATATCCGCCAGCGCACTGGCCCAGGCGCCCGCGCAGGTGGGCACGCAAGTACCCGGTTACTTCCGGCTGGCGCTGGGGGATTACGAAGTGACGGCGCTGTTCGACGGCTACAACGACCTGTCGCCGAAGCTGTTGCAAGGTATGAGCCAGAGCCAGATCCGCGCACTGCTGGCCCGTCGTTCGATTGAAACCCCGGGTGTGCAGACCGCCTTCAACGCGTTTGTGGTTAACACCGGTCAACAACTGATCCTGATCGACACCGGGGCAGGGCAGTGCATCGGTCCTACCGCCGGCCAGCTGCCGGCCAACCTGCAAGCGGCCGGCTACAAACCGGAGCAGGTGGACGCCATCCTGATCACTCACCTGCACCTGGATCACGTCTGCGGTCTGGTGGACGGTCAGCGGCAACCGGTGTTCGCCAACGCTACGGTGTACGCGGCCAAGGCCGAAGCCGACTACTGGCTCGACCCGCAGGCACTGGCCAAGGCACCGGAAGCGGCCAAGGGCTTCTTCAAGGTGGCCCAGGACTCCACCGCGCCTTACGTTGCCGCTGGCCGTTTCAAGACCTTCACCCCCGGCCAGTCACCGCTGCCGGGTGTGGTCGAGGCGCAACTGGAAGCCGGGCACACGCCGGGCAGCACCACGTACCGTTTCACGTCTCAAGGGCAAAGCATCCTGTTCATGGGCGACCTGGTACACAACCTCGCCGTGCAGTTCCTGCACCCTGAGGTATCGATCGGTTTCGACGTCGACAGCCGGCAAGCGATCAACAGTCGCAACCAGGTGTTCAGTGCCGCGGCCGCCAGCAAGACCTGGGTGACGGCTGCGCACCTGCCATTCCCCGGCATCGGACATATCACCGCCCAAGGCAAGCATTTCGAGTGGGTGCCGGTGGAGTACGGCCCGTACAAACGAGCGGCAAACGTGCCGTTGATCGAGTAAAGTCCATAGCACTCGCGCCTGGCCGAACATACAAGGAACCCGTGCCTATGAACCGAAATGATCTGCGTCGCGTCGACATGAACCTGCTGGTGATTTTCGAAGCCCTGATGTTCGAAAAGAACCTGACCCGTGTCGCGGAAAAACTGTTCATGGGCCAACCGGCGGTGAGCGCCGCGCTGGGGCGATTGCGCGATCTGTTCGACGATCCGTTGCTGTTGCGCAACGGTCGCGGCATGGAGCCGACGGCGCGGGCGCTGGCGATTCTCAAGGAATTGCAGCCGGCGATGGACACCATTTCCGGTGCGGTCAGCCGGGCCAAGGAGTTCGATCCGGCGACCAGTTGCGATGTGTTTCGCATTGGTCTGTCGGACGATGCCGAGTTCGGTTTGTTTCCACCGTTGCTGCGTCAGTTGCAGGAAGAGGCACCGGGGATTGTCGTGGTCGTGCGGCGGGCCAATTATCTGTTGATGCCGGCGCTGCTGGCGTCGGGGGAAATCTCGGTGGGCGTGAGTTACACCACGGATCTGCCGGCCAATGCCAAGCGTAAGAAGCTGCGTGATATTCCCTGCAAAGTGCTGCGCGGCGATACCCGGCCGGGGACGTTGACCCTGGATGAGTACTGTGAGCGACCCCATGCGATGGTGTCGTTCTCCGGTGACTTGAGCGGCAATATCGATCTGGATCTGGCGAAGGTTGGGCGTAGTCGTCGTGTGGTGCTGGGGGTGCCGCAGTTCAGTGGGTTGCGGGCGTTGCTCGCGGGGACCGAGATGATTGCCACCGTGCCGGATTATGCGGCGTGTGCGTTGGTTGAGGGGTGTGGGTTGCGGGCCGAGGATCCGCCGTTCGAGATTGAGGCGGCGCAGTTGTCGATGGCCTGGAGCGGGGTGCATGACAATGATCCGGCGGAGCGCTGGTTGCGCTCACGGATCAGTCAGTTCATGTCTGTGGCTTTGGATGTTTCTTAGGGGTTGACCTTGGCGGCCTCTGGGCCGACCAGGTTCTGGGTTGATTGAGTACATATCCGTTTCTGCGGTAACGGCGGCTTATGGTTCCGCTCTTACAGCGGGTCACTTTTGGCAAACGCCCCAAAAGTAACCAAAAGGTCTCGCCCCTTACGTGCGGCCCCTCGCTGAGGCTCGGGGTTCCTTCGCTCCGGCCTTCATCCGGGGGCATCGCCTCCGGTCGGCTTCGCTTCGACCTCCTCTCGATGTGTTCGGCTTCGCCGAACGGCGCTACGCGCCCACCCCCGGATGAACGCCTCCCCTCAGCCTGCCGAGGGGGCGGGTGGATCAAGATCAAGAGCTGCAGGCGAGCTAACGCTCGGCCTGATGAGTGGTGAGAAGCGACGCGGTGGTGTGGGCTGCTCTGCTGTTGCTTTTCTGTGGGAGCGGGCTTGCTCGCGAAGGCGGCGTGTCAGCCGATCAATTTCCATCGAATGTACTCGGTCCAATTGTAGGAGTGAGCCTGCTCGCGATGGCGGCCTGTCAGCCGACCAATTACTCACAGGTATACCCAATCCCCCTGTGGGAGCGGGCTTGCTCGCGAAGGCGGCGTGTCAGGCAACATTGATGTTGGATGTGCCGGCCTCTTCGCAGGCAAGCCAGCTCCCACAGTTTTTGTGGTGACCCCGGCATTTGCAAACACCCCCAATCCCCCTGTGGGAGCGGCTTGCTCGCGATAGCAGTGGGCCAGTCAACACCCATGCTGGATGTAATGCCGTCATCGCGAGCAAGCTCGCTCCCACAGGGAATGTGCAGTGTTTCGGCAGCTCTGTTTAAAAGTTGTCAGCCTTGTTTCCTGAAAGCCACACCGTCTTGCGTCGTTGCCTACAACTACGCCAGAATCCGCCGGCTTGTGAGTCTTGACCCTGGTCTCTATCGTTTCCGCATCGCTGTCCATTCAGCGATCGGGTTTAGCAGCTCGGTAAATTTCAAGGCTCGCCAGTGTCAACTTCAGATCAGTCCGGTCTGCAATTTGGTGGCTGTGCGTGGGGCACTTCGGTGCGCCGGGTTCCTTGATCCCTGGTCTGCTAACCCGCGTACAGCCGCCACCCATACCGTTTAGCAGCGACGTGTGGCGGCTCCATTGATCAAGGAGCTTGACCATGTTCAAACCAACCCCGAATCCCCCGCCAGCCGACGACGTTTCCCCCTACGAATCCCCCAGTTCCAAAAAGCTCCACGAAGCCGCCGATCGCGCACTGGATCACTACCTCAATCCCCCGAAAGACCCGGCAACACCGCGCAATCCCAGCACGATGTTTGTCATCGCCCCCGACATCAACACCGAAACGCTATTGGCCCACGCGTGCGAATCTCTGGCCTCGGCCAGCATCATGACCAGTGACCTTGCGGGATTTCTGGAAAGCCCTCATCGCAACGCGTTGCTGGGGATTGCGCAGATCATCATGTTGGGTGAGCTGGCGGTGAATCGGGCGCTGGATAACCTCGACCCGCAGGAATAGCGGTTGAGCGGTTTTGTCTGGTAGAGCAAAAACCAACAGGCAATCACTATCCAGTGTGGGAGCGGGCTTGCTCGCGAAGGCGTCATGACAGTCAGCATTGATGTTGACTGACCCACCGCCTTCGCGAGCAAGCCCGCTCCCACAGGATTTTGTGTGATTTGCAGAGCGCCGGCGTGCTCGCAAACAGAGCACGTACATTCAATTTTTCCTTCCCCTGTCCCGGCACTATCGAATCCAGTCCCGGCGCATGGGCGCCGGTGGTTTTTCATTTGTGCGGGTGGGCCATGGACGCTTCGCGACGCGATGATCGGGCGCAAGACTGGGGGTTGCTGTTCCTGCGGGTCAGCGGCGGGTTGTTTCTGTTGTGGGTGCACGGTTTGCCAAAGCTGCTTCACTACAGTGCCGAGTTGCAAAACATCGAAGACCCTTTCCACCTGGGGGCGAACCTGACGCTGATGCTGGCGATATTCGCCGAGGTGGTGTGCCCGCTGCTGATCGTCGTCGGGTTGCTGGTGCGTCTGGCGTGTTTGCCTATTCTGTTTTTGCTATGGGTGTCGATGTTGATCGTGCATCCGCAGTGGACCCTCTTCGAAGGCCAGTTCGGCTGGCTGTTGCTGATTGTGTTCACCAGCATTCTCATCGCCGGGCCGGGACGGCTGGCGCTCAATGTCCGTTTCGCCGGAGCCTTGCGTTATGTCTGATCTCAATCGCCGTGAACCGGCAAGTCCCGGGCCTGATGAGGTGGTGACCTTGATCGTCAAGCACCGGGTCAAGGCCGGTTTTGAAGTGCCTTATGAAGCCTGGCTGCGCAACATCGTCAAGGTGGCCGCGCAGAGCGTCGGGCATTTGGGCGTGGATGTGGTGCGCGGCAAGAACGCCGGCCTCGACACCTACACCTGCGTGCTGCGTTTTTGCTCGACTGAGGCGATGCAGCGCTGGCTCGATTCGCCGCAGCGCCAGAAGCTGGTCGACGAAGCCGCGCCGATGCTGGCCGATGGCGACCAGACCGAGGTCAATCCGGTCAACGAGTTCTGGTTCTCGCCCCAGGCCGAAGCCGGTACGCCACCGCCGCGCTGGAAGCAGGCCGTGGTGACGTTGCTGGTGATCCTGCCGCACACCTTGCTGGTGCCGCTGCTGTGGGGGCCGCTGCTACGGCTCAACGCCTTGCTCTCCAACTACGTGGTGGCCACGTTCCTGATCACCCTGACCATCGTGCTCTCGGTGGTTTACATCTTCATGCCCATGGCGACGCGTCTGTTCGCGCCCTGGCTGTCTCCCGCCACTTTGCACGAGGAACCGTGATGAACGCCGATCTGATTTTGTTCAATGGTCAATTTCATACCGTTGACCGCGAAAAACCGCTCGCCAGCGCCGTGGCGATCAGCGACGGTCGCTTTGTCGCAGTGGGCAGCGATGCCGAGGCCATGGCCCTGCGTGGCTCGAACACCCAAGTGATCGACCTCAAGGGCCGCTGCGTGATTCCAGGGCTCAATGACTCGCACTTGCACCTGATCCGCGGCGGCTTGAACTACAACCTGGAACTGCGCTGGGAAGGTGTGCCGTCCCTGGCCGATGCCTTGCGCATGCTCAAGGATCAGGCCGACCGCACGCCGACGCCGCAGTGGGTGCGGGTGGTCGGTGGCTGGAACGAATTCCAGTTCGCCGAAAAGCGCATGCCGACCCTGGCGGAGCTCAACCAGGCGGCACCGGACACGCCGGTGTTTGTCCTGCACCTGTACGACCGCGCCTTGCTCAACCGCGCTGCGTTGCGCGTAGCCGGTTACACCCGCGACACGCCGAACCCGCCAGGTGGCGAGATTGTGCGCGACGCCAATGGCGAGCCGACCGGCATGCTGGTGGCGCGACCGAACGCGATGATTCTGTACTCGACCCTGGCCAAGGGGCCGAAGCTGCCGCTGGAGTATCAGGTCAACTCGACCCGTCAGTTCATGCGCGAACTCAATCGCCTGGGCCTGACCAGCGCTATCGATGCCGGCGGTGGTTTCCAGAATTATCCGGACGATTACCAGGTGATCGAACAGTTGGCGAAGGACGAGCAACTGACGGTGCGCATCGCCTACAACCTGTTCACCCAAAAGCCCAAGGAAGAGTTGACCGACTTCAAGAACTGGACCGGCAGCGTGAAGCTGCACCAGGGTGACGACTACTTGCGGCACAACGGCGCCGGGGAGATGTTGGTGTTCTCGGCGGCGGACTTCGAAGACTTCCTCGAACCGCGCCCGGACCTGCCGCAAACCATGGAAGCCGAACTGGAGCCGGTGGTGCGGCATCTGGTCGAGCATCGCTGGCCGTTCCGTTTGCACGCCACTTACAACGAGTCCATCAGCCGCATGCTCGACGTGTTCGAGAAGGTCAACCGTGACATTCCGTTCAACGGCTTGCCGTGGTTTTTCGACCATGCCGAAACCATCACCCCGCAGAACATCGAGCGGGTGAGGGCGCTCGGTGGCGGCATTGCGATTCAGGATCGCATGGCGTTCCAGGGCGAGTACTTCGTCGAGCGGTACGGCGCGAAAGCCGCCGAAGCCACGCCACCGATCAAGCGCATGCTGGCCGAGGGCGTACCGGTCGGTGCCGGTACCGACGCCACGCGGGTATCGAGTTACAACCCGTGGACTTCGCTGTACTGGATGGTCAGCGGCCGCACCGTCGGCGGCATGGAGTTGCACGCCGAAGGCCTGTCGCGCCTGACAGCGCTGGAACTGTTCACCCACGGCAGCGCCTGGTTCTCGTCGGAGCAGGGCAAAAAGGGCCAGATCAAGGTCGGGCAACTGGCCGACGTCGCGGCCCTCAGTGCGGATTTTTTCAGTGTCGATGAAGAGGCGATCAAGTGGATCGAATCGGTGTTGACCGTGGTCGGCGGCAAGGTGGTGTACGGCGCCGGTGACTTCGAGAAGCTCGGGCCGGCCAGCGTGCCGGTGCTGCCGGACTGGTCGCCGGTGGTGAAGGTGCCGGGCCACTGGCGCCCGACGTCGCCGATGCAGGCCCAGGTTCACCATTGCAGCGGGCCGTGCGCGGTGCATTCCCACAGCCATGAGCGGGCGCGCCTGTCGAACGCACCGGTCAGTGATTTCGCCGGTTTCTGGGGCGCCTTTGGCTGTTCGTGTTTTGCCTTCTGACGAATTCAAAAAAGCGCCGACCCAACAGGGCGGCGCGGTATGCAACAACCATCCATCAAGGAGCTTCCAATGAGCAACGTTCCGTACAAACGCCTGAACAAAGACGATGCCGTGGTATTGCTGGTCGACCACCAGACCGGTCTGATCTCGCTGGTGCAGGATTTCTCGCCCAACGAGTTCAAGAACAACGTGCTGGCGCTGGGCGACATCGCCAAGTTTTTCAAATTGCCGACCATCCTCACTACCAGTTTCGACAGCGGTCCGAACGGGCCGATCGTGCCAGAGCTCAAGGCGCAGTTCCCGGACGCGCCGTTCATTGCCCGCCCAGGTCAGATCAACGCCTGGGACAACGAAGACTTCGTCAAGGCGATCAAGGCCACCGGTCGCAAGCAACTGATCATCGCCGGTGTGGTGACCGACGTGTGCGTGGCGTTCCCGACCCTGTCGGCCATTGCTGAAGGCTTTGAAGTGTTTGTGGTGACCGACGCTTCCGGCACTTTCAACACCACTGTGCAACAAGCGGCCTGGGCGCGCATGTCGGCCGCTGGTGCACATTTGCTGAACTGGTTCTCCGTGGCCTGCGAGCTGCAAGGCGACTGGCGCAATGACATGGAAGGCCTGGCCAACCTGCTGTCGGAACGCCTGCCGAACTATCGCAACCTGATCAACAGCTACATGAAGTTCACTGCGAAGTAAGACGTACCCCTGTGGGAGCGAGCTTGCTCGCGATGGCGGCGTATCAGTCGACACATATGTTGACTGACAGAGAGCTATCGCGAGCAAGCCCGCTCCCACAAGGTTTTGTGTGATCTGCTGATCAGCGACTCTGCAACCATCCCAAAAAACCACCTTTCCTGACCACCACCGGTTTGGCCATCAACGCCATCCGGCTGTTCTGCTGGCGCACCGCTTGCAGCTTGTTCAACGCCCGGTCGACTTCCCGTCGTTGCGTCATGCAGTTGCGGGTCAGGGATTTGTCGAGACGGTAGATGATGCTTGAGGTCATGGCGGTGAACCGTGCCTGGGATGGCGTATCGGCGAGGATGCTTTGTTCGCCCATGACTTCACTCGGCCCCATGCGCCCGGCTTCGATCTGCGTGCTGCCGTCGGGGACGGTGGCGCTGACCACGCCGGTGGCGATAACGAACAGGCTGTCCGGTACCTCATCCAGATCCACCACCACCTCACCGGCCGCGTATTGCTGCGCCACCATGTTCTGGGCCAGGCGATCCCGCTCCTCGGCGCTCAGGGAACGGAAGATTTTCACTTCATCGAGCAAGGCCCGTGCGCGGGTCGACGGCTCGATCACGCCATCGGGTTGCCGGGAAATGCCTGCCGCTTCGAGGTGCCGATGAGCCAGGTCGAACAGTTGATTACGCACTTCACCCTTTTTGCCCAATTCGGCGATGAAGCCGCTGGCCACGTATTCGGACATGGTTTCGCCGGCCTCCTTGAGCACGGCTTTCGGCGCAGGATCGAGCAGCAGACTGCTACTGCCCTGAAGGGTACGGTCCAGGGCATCGAGTACCCGACGCGGGCGAATGTGATTGGGCACCTGAATGCTGATCGACACGCCGTGCAGGTTGGTCGGGCGGCTGAGGTTGATGATCTTCGCCTTGGCCGCCACCGAGTTCGGCACCACCGCCGTGCTGCCGGCGCTGGTCAGCAGATGCGTGGCGCGCCAGTCGATATCCAGCACTTTGCCTTCAGCACCGTCGATGGAAACCCAGTCATCGACCTGGTACGGCTTGGTGGTGTTGAGCACGATGCCGGAGAACACGTCGCTCAAGGTGCTCTGCAATGCCAGACCCACCACGATGGCGACGACGCCGGAGGTCGCCAGCAAACCTTTCACTGGCAGTTCCAGCACGTAGCCGGCGGCCGCCACTACGGCAATCAGGAACACCAGTGCGCCGATGACATCCTGCAACAGCCGGCCGCTATGGCCGATGCGTCGCATCAGGGCCAGGCCGATCACTTCGGTCAGCACCCGTGCGGCGTACAGCCACCAGAGAATCCCCAGTGCCGTAGCCCCCAGTTGCACCACCCGATCGTCGACCAACAGCGGTGCCTGCAAGGGGCTGACGCCGGCGTTGATGATCACTGTGCTGAACAGCAGAAACAGCACCAGACGCACACCGACCCGGCTCACCCGATGCTTGAATGGCGCGAGGTGCCAGAGCAGGGCGTCGATGGCCAGCAGCAGGGTGCTCAGAGAGAGCAGGTGACCGAGGAGAAAGGACATGGGGATGCTCCGGTAGAAATGAGGTCGTGCAGGTGGAGAGCGCTTTTCTGTGGGAGCGGGCTTGCTCGCGAAGACGGAGTATCAGTGACATTAGTGTTGCCTGACCCACCCCTTTCGCGAGCAAGCCCGCTCCCACAGAAAAGCCCTTCACCACACAACCAGTGTGCGGTGAAGGGCAGGGGCTCAGTTCAAATGCGTCTTGAGCTCCAGCGCAGCCTGACGCACCGCTACTTTCACTTGCGGTATCTGGCTCAGCGGATTGAGCAGGCCGAAGTCGTGGATCATGCCGTTGTAGCGTACCGAGGTCACCGGCACGCCCGCCGCATCGAGGTGGCGGGCATAACCTTCGCCTTCGTCGCGCAGCACGTCGAACTCGGCGGTCTGCACCAATGCGGCCGGCAAGCCTTTGAGCTGTTCAGTGCTGGCGTTGAGCGGCGAGGCATGAATTTGCGCACGCTCGCTGGCGTCGGTGGTGTAGTTGTCCCAGAACCACTTCATCATGTTTTGCGTCAGGAAGTGGCCTTCGGCAAATTGCTGGTACGAAGCGTTATCGAACTGTGCGTTGGTCACTGGCCACATCAGCAGTTGAAAACGCAGGGCCGGGGTTTTTTGTTCCTTGGCCATCAAAGCCACGACTGCCGCCATGTTGCCGCCGACGCTGTTGCCGGCCACGGCCAGGCGCTTGCCGTCGACGCCGATCTCCTGGCCGTGTTCGGCCACCCAGCGGGTAGCGGCATAGGCCTGGTTGATCGCGGTCGGGTAATGCGCTTGCGGCGAGGGCGTGTAGTCGACGTACACCGCGACCGCGCCGGAACCCACCACCAGGTCGCGAATCAGGCGCTGGTGAGTCGGGAAATCGCCCAGCACCCAACCGCCACCGTGGAAGAACATGAACACCGGCAACTCACCTTTGACCTTGGCTGGACGCACCACTTTGAGGTGAATGGTCTGCCCGTCGACCTTGATCGCTTTGTTGCTGACGTCGACGCCGGACAGGTCAACCTTCACCGACGTCTGGGCGCCGGTCAGCACCGCACGGGCATCTTTCGGGCTCAGTTGTTCAAGCGGTTTGCCACCGCCGGCGGCGAGGGCCTCGAGAAAGGCCTGGGTGTTGTGTTCGACACCCGGGCTGCCTGCGGCAAAAGCGTTGCCGACGGCGAGGGCTAGGAGGGACGCGGTCAGGGTTTTCTGAACGAGGTTCATGGGTAAATCCTTTTTAACCGATTGAATTGAGTGTCTTGGGATGAGGTCGCTGCCGGCTCCGGGATTCAGGCTTCAGCAACACCGTGAGCACAGATTAATGGGGTGCCTGGAAGGGAAAAAGCGTCTATAAAGTGTTTGACTGTCAACCGGGAAGTGACAATGAACCCCTTCGAAGATATGCGTATTTTTTGCCAGGTCATGGACTCCGGCAGCTTCACCGCTGCCGCCGATCAATTGGGCCTGTCCAAGCAGTTTGTCAGCCGCCGCTTGATGCAACTCGAAGAACGCCTGGGCGTGCGTTTGCTCAATCGCTCAACCCGGCGCCTGGATGTCACGCCCCTGGGGCAGAGTTATTACGAGTCAGCCCTGCGCCTGCTCAGCGAAGTCGAACAAGTGGAACAGGGCATCGCCGGCCAGACCACCGAGCCACGCGGGACCATTCGTGTGAGTGCGCCGCTGTCGTTCGCACTGGCGCATCTGGGGTGCCTGTTGCCGGTGTTTTTGCAGCGCTATCGCGAGGTGACGGTGGAGGTGGATTTGAGCGATCGTCCCGTGGATTTGCTCGGTGAAGGTTACGACCTGGCTCTGCGCATTGGCACACTGGAAGACTCGACGCTGATCGCCCGCCGCATTGCCTCCATTGAACGGGTGTACTGCGCAAGCCCCGCGTACCTGGCCGAACGCGGCATACCGCGCAAACCTGAAGATTTGCACGGCCACGACTGCCTGCCGTACGGTCATGGTCGCCAGGTGCAATGGCGATTTGCGGGGCAGGGCAAGCCATTGAGCGTCAATGTCAGCGGGCGGATGCGGGTCAACAACGGTGAATTGCTCAAGGACGCGGCGATCGCCGGCCTGGGGATCACGTATTTGCCGACATTCATTGTCGGTTCGGCGTTGAAGGACGGACGGCTGGTGGAGGTGCTGGAGGATTTTTGCCCCGGACCGCTGACGTTATCGGCGGTGTATCCACAGCATCGTCAAAGTTCGCGGCCGGTGCAGGCGCTGGTCGGGTTCTTGCGCGAGGAGCTGGATCAGTCTGAGGGTGGGTTGTAAGGAGATGGGTCACACAATCTATCGTGGGAGCGGGCTTGCTCGCGAAGGCGGTGGGTCATGGGACATTGATGTCGACTGACATACCGCCTTCGCGAGCAAGCCCGCTCCCACAGGGTTTTGTGTTGTATGGATTTCAGTGGGAATCAGGTCCTTTTGTCATCACCAGGTTGGGCATGGATGCCACGGTCATCGCCGGGCTCGCCATTGGCATGGACGCCACGGTCATCGCCGGGCTCGCCATTGGCATGGACGCCACGGTCATCGCCGGGCTCGCCATTGGCATGGACGCCACGGTCATCGCCGGGCTCGCCGTTGGCATGGACGCCGCGGTCATCGCCGGGTTCGCCATTGGCGTGGACGCCACGGTCATCGCCGGGTTCATCATGAGTACCGCTGCGTCCTGAGGACGAGGCCGATCCGGAGTGGCCCGAACCGCTGTTGGCACTGCCATGGCCACTGTTGCTGCCATGGTCGCCACTATGGCCACTGCCGCCTCCACCACCGCTACCACCGCCGCCGCCACCGCCACTGCCGCCGCCTCCACCACCGCTACCGCCGCCGCCTCCACCACCACTTCCGCCACCACCACCGCCACTACCCCCTTCCTTGGCCTGAGCACTGGAAACTCCGGACAGGTTGTCCGGAATCAATACGGTAGACGCCGACAGAACCGCGCCAATAGCTACTGCCAGTAAAAGCTTATTGATGTGCATGTCGTTCTCCGTCTTCTTATTCAGAATGGAACGTTGATTAACATTGCAATGTGCTGCTTTTTTTCCCGTAGGAACTTTGTAAACATTCCAACGCATCGATTTATTCGGCTGGAACGTTGAAAAAGAATTCAACTTACAGCCGGGCCCTCTTCCCAAGGGTCAGTGAATGCTTGAGGCCAGTTCGAAAATCGGGATGTACATCAGGATCACGATCACCCCGATCAACAGGCCAATGAAGGTCATGAGCAAGGGTTCGAACAGCCGCACGAACCATTCGATCCAGCGGCTGATTTCTTCGTCGTAGAAGTCGGCGCTGCGCTCCATCATCTGCCCGAGGTTGCCGGACTGTTCGCCGGCGCGCAGCAGGCGCAGGGACACGGGGGTCACCAGGTGATTGAGTTCCAGCGCGGCAGAGAGCGATTGCCCCTCGCGCACCCGCTCGCAGGCCTGGTCCAGACGTGCGCGGGAGGCGACGGAGAGCAAGCCGCGGACCATGCCCATGGCGGTGACCAGGGGAATGCCGCCTTGCAGCAGAATCCCCAGCGAACGGTAGAAACGCGCCAGTTCATACATGAAGATGCGCTGATGTACCGCCGGGAGTTTTTCGATCAGGCGGTCCAGTCCCCGACGAAAGGCCGGTTGGCGCTGGAGCAGGGCGAGGGCGACGATAACGGCCAGCAAGCCACCGAAGAATTCGCCCTGGTGGGCGTGAAGGAACATGCCGCTGCTCATCAGGATCTGCGACAACCATGGCAGGTTCGACCCCAGCCCTTCAAACACCAGGCTGAAGCGCGGTACGACATAACCCATCAAAAACAACACCACGCCACCACCCACCACCAGCAATAGCATGGGGTAGATCGAAGCGCTGACGATCTTCTGGCGAACCTCGTCCATGCGCTGGCGATAGCTGACATAGCGGCCCAGGGCATCGCCCACGGCACCGGTCTTTTCGCTGGACTGCACCAGTGCAACATACAGCGGGGGGAACACGGCCGACAGCTGGCTCAATGCCTGGGAAAACGATTTGCCCTCGTAAAGCAAGCGAACCAGTTCGCTCAAGGTTTTGCGGGCTTGTGGTGCGCTTTCCTTTTCCGCCAGGCTTTCCAGCGCATCGATCAACGGCAGGCCGGCGTTGAGCAAGGTGGTCAGTTCCTGGCTGAACAACACCAGGTTGAAGGTCTCGCGTTGCCTGAGACGCAATGCGCGCCAATGCCGCTCGGCGTGCAGGCTGACCACCCGCAGGCCCTGGTCTTCGGCGATGCGCCTGGCTTCGCTTTGCCCCTGTGCCTCGACGGTCATGGCTACGACACCGGCCTTGCCGACGGCTTTGAGATGAAAGCGCATGGTTGCTATTCCCGTCAGTTCCAGTTGGTGACTTCGGCGTTCTCGCCTTCGCCACCGGGCTGCCCGTCCTTGCCCATGGACAACAGGTCGTACTCGCTGTTTTCACCGGGATAGCGATAGGTGTAGTTGTGGCCCCAAGGGTCTTGCGGGAGTTTTTTCTGCAGGTACGGGCCGGTCCAGTGCGGTTCGTCGGCAGGGGCAGTGACCAGCGCCTGCAAGCCCTGTTCGGTCGACGGGTAATGGCCGACCTCCAGGCGGTAAAGGTCCAGGGCCTTGCTCAAGCCCTCTATTTGCGCCTTGGCCACTTTCACTTCGGAACGACCGAGTTGGGCGAAATACTTCGGCGCCACGATGCCGGCCAACAACCCCAGCACCACCAGCACCACCAGCAGTTCGAGCAGGGTGAACCCGCTTTGGGTTCGCCGGGCATAACGCAGTCGCTGTTTCATGATGACCTCATAACTGTCTGTAGCAGAGTTGCCATGTAGTTGCTCTATGTAGTCGCTATGTAGTTGCTATGAAACTGCATGCAATTGCCATGCTCACGGTTGATGACCCTTCTGTACCCCTCGTAATACGTGCCTTCTCACTTACGGCACAGTGCTTGCGTATGGCTGTTTCACGACTGGCCATTGGGGCAATTCCCCCAATTTTCGGGGCCGGGAAGGGGAGTTATAACCATGAAATCACTCACCACCGGGTTGCTGGGTCTTCTTGTGTTGACCGGCGCCGCACAGGCCGATGTGTTCGTTTCCTTGGACGCCAAAGGCAACTATGTTCTGTCCAATGTCCACCGCCCCGGACGCCACTATGAACGGGTGATCCATGAGCCCGATGCGAGGGTCGTCAGCCTCGACCAACAACCGCAGATGATCGCCGCGCAACCCTATGCCGAGCTGGTGTCGGCGGCGGCCACGGCCAACGAACTGCCGGCAGCGCTGCTGCACGCGGTGATCAAGACCGAATCCAGATACAACGCCCGTGCTACCTCGCCCAAGGGCGCTCGCGGTCTGATGCAGCTGATGCCCGCCATCGCCCGCGAAATGGGGGTGACCAACGTCTACGACCCCAAGGCTAACATCCAGGGCGGCGCCCGCTATCTCAAACGCCTGATGACGATGTTCGACAACGATATCCGCCTCGCCCTGGCGGCCTATCACGCCGGCCCGCAAGCGGTGCTCAGTCGGGGCAACGTGGTCCCGCCGTTCGCTGAAACCCAGCGTTATGTGCCCAGTGTGCTGAACCAGTATCGGCTTTTGCAGGGGTTGTCCGCAGACGAGCCGCTGTGATCGAAACCCCGGGGTAGTTTTCCCCCAATAGTGGGGAAAAGTGGCCCCGGAGAGAAAGTGGGGGGATTGGGTGGGGAATATCCCCCGGCTTATCAAGTCGTGAATATAACAGGCTGATTAATAACGTATTTTTTTGTGGCACGCGGATTGCTCCAGACGAATTGTCGAGAAGCATTCCCTGATAACCCGAAGCGAGGCCCGAGTTCATGATCGGCATTTCCCACGCTCCGTCCTTGATCAATTTGCTTCGGGTAGCTGCCGGTGATTGCCTGACCTTCAAGCTGCAGAGCCTGCTGGCCTTCCTCCCTCTGTGGGAGTGAGCTTGCTCCGGGCGGCGTTCCGACGACAGCGGACTGACAGCCGACATCGCTGGCGACTGCAAAGCAGCCATCGCGAGCAAGCTCGCTCCCACAGGGGGCGGGCAAGGCAGGAACAGATCGGTAAAGAGGAATGTTGTTATGGACAGGACCATCACAATCGCTGGCAGCGCGCTGATTCTTGGAGTGGCGTTGATCGGGTTCGGGGTATGGCGGACCAAGCCCCCGATTGTGCTCAGCGAAGTCGCCTTGCCCGACACCTGGAGCAACCAGACGCTGGAGCGTGACGGGGTTTCGGTGGCCCGTGATGTAAAGCCCCCGGCCAAGGTCGGTGTACTGCGTGAGGGTGGCGTTACCGATGTGCAATTTCGTGTGACGGACAAAGCCTCCGGCCAACCCTTGTCCGGCATTGCGCCAGGTGTTCGGGTCATGCCCGGTGATACCCCCTGAGAGGAAGCTGACATGAACCGATTCGCACATCGATGCCTGCTGACGTTCTGCCTGTTGGCCATCTGTATCGGCCAGGCGCTGGCTCACTCGGCGGACGAGCACGGCGGGCACGACATGTCGACCAGTACCGCCAGCCCGGAGACCGCCCGGATCAAGTTTGCCGACGTGACCCTGCTGGACCAGAACGGCCAGGTCGTCAGCCTGGAAAAAGACCTGGTAAGAAACAAGATCGTGGTCATGGGCTTCATCTACACCAGCTGCATCACGGTCTGCCCGGTGGTGTCCTCGATCATGGGCAAGGTGCAGAAACAGTTGGGGGCGCGGGTCGGCACCGAAGTGCAACTGGTGTCGATCAGCATCGACCCGCTGCGCGATGATCCCCAACGCCTGAACGACTACGCCCGCACCTTCCAAACGGGGCCGGGCTGGAGCTGGCTGACCGGTTCGCCGCAGTCGGTCGATGCCACCCTCAAGGGCCTGGGTGCCTACAGCGGTAAATTCAAGAACCACTCGCCGCTGATTCTGGTGGGGGATGGCAACAGCCGTTTCTGGACCCGCTACTACGGTTTCACCGACCCGACGGAGCTGGCCCGTGCAGTCGAGAAGCTCAGTGGTGAACGCAACACCCACGCCAAGCACACCGCCATCGCCATGGAGCATCAGCCATGAGAGCCATCGGCGGGGTCGCCCTGAGCATCTGTTTTAACGATGCCTGCCCGCTGATTATCCGCAAGCTCAAAGAAGTGCGTGAGGTGCTGGGCGACAACGCCGACGGCATCACCTTTATCTCCCTTACCAGTGATCCGCTGCGGGACACCCCGGCGGTACTCAAGGCTTGCACCTTGAAACAGGGCGTCAATGAGCCCCACTGGTTTTTTCTTCCCGGCGACAAGGTGCAAATGGACCTTGTATTGGGCCGCATCGACCAGATCGTGCCGCCTCCCGAGCAGCACTCCACCCCGTTGATCGTCGCAGATGTGGCGAACAAGCGCTGGGGCAAAATCCGTCCCGATGTCCCGGCCGCCGCCATTGCCCAGCACTTGCAGTTGCTGACAATGCCGGTCGCCGAGTCACGGCCATGAATACTGCCCTGGTCCTTGGCCTGCTCCTCTTCGGCGGCATCACGCTCACCGCCCAGGCGTTGCCGCTGAGTCTCAGTGAAAGTGCCGGTAAGCGCTTGTACCGCGAAGGTGTGTCGGCCAGCGGCGAACCGATCATGGCCCGGGTCGGTGCAACGGACAGGGTGTTGCCGGCAACCAGCCTGCCGTGTGCCGGTTGTCACGGCGAAGATGGCCTCGGGCACCCGGAGGGCGGGGTGCGACCGCCGGACCTGAGGTGGTCGCGGTTGACCGGCAGCCATGGTCAGCAACACATCAACGGCCGCAGTTATCCGGCCTACAGCGACAGTACCCTGGCGCGGGCGGTGCAGGAGGGGCGCGACCCCGGTAACAATCGGCTCGATCCGGCGATGCCACGGTTCATGTTATCGATGAACGATCAACGCAACCTCACGGCGTACCTCAAGCGCCTCACCGAAGACCGCGACCCGGGCCTGATGCCCGACATCCTGCACCTGGGCACGTTGTTGCCGGGCACCGGGCCATTGAGCGACGAGGGCGTCACGGTGGCGGCGGTACTCAACGGCTGCGTGGCGCGTATCAATGAGGCTGGCGGAATTCATGGCCGGCAGTTGCGCCTGACCATCCTCGACCCCGGCGGCGATCGCGCCAGTGCCCAGAAGGCGCTGGACCGATTGATCGATGAAGAGCAGGTGTTTGCCCTGATTGCACCGCTGGCGCCGGCATTGGACGTTGACTTCGCCGAGCGCCTGGAACAGGCCGGCATTCCCCTGATCGGGCCGCTGTCGTTGCAGGGCACGCTCCACGCCAGTCCGCAGATTTTCGAACCGCTACCGGGGCTTCGCGAGCAATTGATTGCCCTGGCCGACTACGCCGGTGCCAGCTTGCGGGTGCTTCAGGGGCCGACGCTGATCGCCTACCCGGCAGAATCGGGCCAACGGCTGGTGGCGCAGGAACTCAGCCAGTACTTGCAGGGGCACGCCTGGCAAAAGGTGCGCCTGCAAGCCTACGACTCGACCAGGGATGATTTTCCCTTGGGGTCGCGCTCGGTGTTTTATCTGGGCAGCAGCAGCGGCTTCAGTCGTCTGGCCGAGCGCTTGCAAACGGCGGGGCAGGTGCCTTACCTGTTCGCCGCCTCGAACCAGGTGGCGGGCAATCTGATGCAGGTGCCCAGCGGATTTTCCCGGCGGGTGTTCCTGGCCTATCCGTTCGTACCAAGCGACTGGACCCTGGCCGGGCGCCAGGCCTTGACCCAGTTGCGCGAACACCAGGGCCTCGGCGGCCAGCACGCGGTGCTGCAAGTGGGGGCGTTCAGTTCGATGATGCTGCTCAGCGAAGGCATGAGGCAGGCCGGGCGGGATGCCAGTCGCGAAAAACTGGTCAGTGCCCTGGAAGGCCTGCATGACTTCGATACCGGGCTGACGCCGCTGATCAGCTTTGGTCCGGGGCGGCGCCTGGGCTTGCGCGGTGCCCATATCGTCACGGTGGATCTGCCGGCCCAGCGTTTCTATCTGGTCGCCCCCTATAAACCCATTGCTGCCACGCCCTGACCGGAGGCCGATCATGAAATTCAACACCTTACTGGTCCTGCTGACGCTGTGGGTGCCCGTGGCTTGGTGCCGCAATGGCCCGGCATATCCTGATCAAGGCAGCGCCCGGTGCAGACGCTTCCACTCTCGAAACCGCGCGGCTACGCTTAACCGTAATGAGGGTATTGGCGCCATTGCGGTCGCGCTATCGTATCGAGCGAGTTGACGACGAATAGGGGGGTTCCCCAACAGTGGGGAAAAAACTTCAATACCCATCCAATCGCTTTCCCCGTTTTTGGGGGATTGGATTTCTGTACGAAAAGGCATTGTTTTTAAATTCAAGGACATGAAGACCTAAAATTACCGGCGCCGAGCCTGGCATGAAGTGTGCGTTAGTCCTGTCAGGGCGCGCACTCCGTCAGGTTCGAAACCCGGACCTGCGGTTTCAAGGAGTCCACCTTGTTGAACAAAATACTGGTTGTTGATGACGAACAGTTGCTGGCGGAAAACCTTCAGGGTTACCTGCAGGCGCAAGCACTGGAAGTCCGGATTGCTCACGACGGTGCGCAAGGAATCGCTGAAGCAGACGATTTCGCACCCGATGTGATGGTGTTCGATTACCGGTTGCCCGATATGGAAGGTTTTCAGGTGCTCGATGCCGTCCGCCGGAACAGGAAGTGTCATTTTGTGCTGATCACCGGGCACCCCACCGCAGAGGTCTGCGAGCGGGCCCGGCAACTGGGGGTCAGCCATATCCTGTTCAAACCGTTCCCATTGGTGGAACTGGCCCGTGCAGTGCTTGATCTTCTGGGCAGACAGCGCGAACCCAAAACAGGTGTGAGCACTTGCGAGGGCTTCGTCGAACGACGCCAAAGCAAGACCGAGAGTTTCCCGCTGCAGTTGTACGACGGTAGTTGGGTGCTTGCAGATCGCCGAAAAAGTTCATCGGCCTCTATGGCGCCAGACGACGAACAAATGCTCACCGGGGAGTAGTGGCGCGACAAGATGTTCCGGCCCCCGCCGAAATTGCTCGCCGCGCCGACAGGGCTTAACGCCCCGTGCGTTGGAGAGCAAGCCATGGACCGTCTATCCCTTGCCGTAGAACCGGCGCAACTGGAATGTGTACCGACTCGTTTTACCAGTGAGCAATTGGCCCAGGCCCGAGCCCTGGCCACCAGTTCCGGCGAACGGATGCTGGACGCCCTCGCCGGGCTGTGTGAGCTGGCTCCGATGCCTTTCATTCAATGCCTCGGCGTGACCCTGCACTACCCGGTACTCGACACCGACAGCCTGTTCAAATCCACCCCGGTGTTCGACCGGGTGACCCTGGCCCAATGCCTCAAGCGCGAATTCATCCTGCTGCGTCATGACGATGCGGTCATCGGTGTGTTCGCCGACCCCTTCGACAGCGCACGCCTGGCCTGGATCGATGAATGCCTGCACGGTGCGCCGCTGTACCTGGTGCATGCCGATGACCTGAAGGCCTATCTGGCGCGCCACGAAGAAAGCTTCCATGCGGTGGAGTCGCTCAACGCCCAGAGCGACGCCGGCGCCGAAATCGATAACCTGCAAAGCCTGTCCCTGACCAGCATCAGCGAAGACTCCAGCGTTGTGGTCAAACTGGTCAACTCGACCCTGTATGACGCGCTGAAAATGCACGCCAGCGACATCCACCTCGGCACCACCGGTAACGGCCTGGTGATCAAGTACCGGATCGATGGCGTGCTCAACAACATCAGCAAGATCCAGGGCAGCGAGTTCGCCGAGCAAGTGATTTCCCGGGTCAAGGTCATGGCCGAACTGGACATCGGCGAAAAACGCGTGCCGCAGGATGGGCGCTTCAAGATCGGCATCAGCGGCCGGCAGATCGACTTCCGGGTGTCGATCATGCCGAGCATCTTCGGAGAAGACGCGGTGCTGCGGGTACTCGACAAACAAGACCTCGCCGACAAAGTCTGTGGCGTGCAACTGCAGGCCCTGGGCTTTGAAGAGGAAACCCTGCGCCAGTTGCGTCGGCTGGCCGCCGAACCCTACGGCATGGTGCTGGTGACCGGTCCTACCGGTAGCGGCAAAACCACCACGCTGTACGCGATGATCACCGAGATCAATCACGGCGTGGACAAGATCATCACCATTGAAGACCCGGTGGAGTATCAACTGCCGGGCGTGCTGCAAATCCCCGTCAACGAGAAGAAAGGCCTGACCTTCGCCCGAGGCCTGCGCTCGATCCTGCGTCATGACCCGGACAAGATCATGGTCGGTGAAATCCGCGACCCGGACACTGCACAGATCGCGGTGCAATCGGCGCTTACCGGTCACCTGGTGTTCACCACCATTCACGCCAACAACGTGTTCGACGTGATTGGCCGTTTCACCCAGATGGAAATCGATCCCTACAGCCTGGTCTCGGCACTCAATGCCGTGTTGGCCCAGCGTTTGATCCGCCTGGTTTGTACCAGCTGCAGCAGCCCTTACAGCCCGACAGAGGAAGAGCTGGAGGTCTCGGGGCTTGATCGGCAAAAGGTCGCTCACTACCAGTTTGTCCACGGCAAGGGCTGCGGGCATTGCCGGGGCACCGGTTATCGCGGACGTAGCGCGATCGCCGAGCTGCTGCACCTGGACGACGAACTGCGGCAAATGATCGTCGAGCGCCAACCCATCTCGAAGATCAAGGCCCTTGCCTGCAAACGTGGCTTGCGCCTGTTGCGCGAGTCGGCGCTGGAAATGGTGGAACAAGGCCGGACCACGCTCGAGGAGATCAATCGTGTCACTTTTATCTCGTGAGCAGTTTGTCGCCGTGCTCGGTGCCAGTGGTGTTGGCCTGGGGCGACGGCAAGGCGGTGCAATCCACTGGCTGGGCAGCGTCGGCTACATCGACGAAGGCTTCCAGGCCTGGACGGTGGCCCTCGATACCCTCGACCGTTTGCTGGCCGAACACACCGTTGCCAGGGCAGAACTGACCGTGGTGATCTCCGGGCATTTCAGCCGCTATTGTCTGGTGCCCTGGAGCGAGCAGATCAGCAGCCCGGCCGAATTGCTCAGCTTCGCCCAACTGTGTTTCGAAGACCTCTACGGTGCCCCGAATCAACCCTGGAGCCTGGTGCTCTCGCCCGAACCCGCCGGTTACGACCGCATCGCCACCGCGCTGCCACAGGACTTGCTCGAACGCCTGCGCGCCGTGGTCAGCGCTCGCGGGTTGCGCCTGCGTTCGGTGCAACCCTACCTGATGGCGGCGTTCAACCATTTCGATAAAAGCTTTGATGCCGGGGACTTCCTGTTCGTGGTCGCCGAACCGGTACGCAGCGTGTTGCTGCTGGCCCGGGAAGGGCGCTGGACCTCGGTGCGTTCGGTCGGCAGCAGCGACAGCGATGCGGCGCTGACCGCGCTGATCGGCCGTGAAAACCAGTTGCAGGCTTCCACCAGCGAACGGCCGTTGAATGTCTACCTGCATGCACCGGCGCGCATCGATTCGCACCCGGACGTGCCCGGTGTGCATCTGCGCACCTTCGACGAAGACCGGACAGCCGTACGCGATTGCCTGTACGTCATGTCTCGGGCGGTGGCCTGACATGCGCCCCCTGATGCTCGACTTTCAGCCGCGCCGTCGTTCCAGTCCTCTGGGCTGGAGCCTGCTGGCCGGTGGTGTGGTGCTGACACTGACTTGCCTTGTGGTGCAACAGCACCTGAATAACGAGGCCAAGCAACAGCAAGGCCACCTGCAAACCACCCAGCGGGTGCTCACCGGCGATACCGGCACCAAGCTCAGCCTGACACCGGCGCAAATCCGCGAGCAGGCGCAGAACCTGGCCGAAATGCGCAAGGTCTCCCAGCAATTGCGCCGCCCTTGGGAGCGCCTGTTCGCCACCCTCGAAGCCATGCCGCGGGACAACATTGCCCTGCTGACCCTGACCCCGGACGCTCGCAAGGGCCAGGTGCGGATCAGCGGCGAGGCGCTGGACCTGGACGCCATGCTCGATTTCCACCGCCGCCTCGAAGCCAGCGACGAGCTGTCCGACGTGTCGCTGCTGAGCCACGAAATAGTCGCCAACGTGCCGGAACACCCGGTGCAGTTCAGCCTGTCGGCTACCTGGGAGATCGGCGATGCAAATCCCTAAATTGATCGTCCACGAATACCTGCAAGGCCTGGGCGTTCCGGGGCTGGCAGGGCTGGGCATGCTGGTGCTGGCGCTGGGCTATGGCCTGGTCGGGTTGCTGCCGGACTGGGAGTCATTGCAGAGCCTCAGCCAGCAGACTCGCGAAGCCACCGAGTATCTGGCCAAGGTCGAAGACGGCACCGTGGCTGCGCCGGTGGTGCCGCAGCGTCAGCTCGACGACTTCCGCAGCAAGTTGCCGTCCCAGCCTCAGGCCACCGAGGCCATCGACAAGATCTACGCCCTGGCCGCTCAGGAGCGCATCACCTTGTCCCGGGGTGAATACTCCCTGGGCGTGGACCCCAAGACGCACCTGGCCCGTTATCAGATTCTGCTGCCGGTACGTGGCAGCTATCCGCAACTGCGGCGCTTCCTGCACGCCTTGCTCGGCCAGTTGCCGGCGGTGGTGCTGGAGGATGTGGAGTTTCAACGCAAGAAAATCGCCGATACCGACCTGACCGGGCGAATCCGCATGACCCTTTATCTGTCGAGGTCATGATGAATACCAAACGAGTGGCGGGTTGGGTGGCGTTCTTGGGTGTAGCGGCAGCGCTCGCCTGGTTCCCCGAATATTTCAAACAGGCTGACGACAGCGACCCTGCGGTGGCCGTCGTGGCCACGCCAGCCAAGGGCAAGACGCCAGGCACATCGGCGCCTGCATCGACCGCCGCAGCAGTGGCGCCGATCAAGGACCTGAGCCCGGCAGGCGACCTGTTCGCCGCCCACAGCTGGAAAGCGGAGCCGGCCCTCGGCACCGTCACTGAACAACCGGTAGTCGTTACTCCGGTGGTGCAAGTCCCCACTGCACCGCCGTTGCCTTTCCAGTTTGTCGGCAGGCTGGATGACCGTTCCGGTCTGCAGGTGTTTTTGCAGAACGGCGAAAAAATATACGTCGTGCGCAAAGGGGATGTCATCGACGAAACCTGGCGGATCGAGCGGATTTCCGATGAGGAATTGAGCCTGGTCTACCTGCCGCTGCATTTATCTCAGACCTTGTCTGTGGGGAGTACGGAATGAACAAATCCCGTTTGCTGATGAGCCTGTGTCTCTGTGCCGGGCTGGCCGCGTGCAGTTCAGCGCAGGTTGCCAGGGATGAAGCTTCCGCCCTGATCGAATCGGGCCAGTACGAAGCCGGCCTGGCCCGCATCGAAGAGGGATTGCGTGAAAACCCTCGCGATACCGATCTGCACATGGCCCTCAACAACGGTCGGACCCTCGCCGTGAAGGCGTTGCTGGCCCAGGCGGACATGGACCGGGCCCAGCGTAATTTCGCCGGGGCCCGCATGACTTACAGCCGGCTTTTGAACATCGAACCGAACAACCGTCGTGCCCAGGATTCCCTGCGCCAGCTCGACTACCTGCGCAGCATGGATGAGAAACTCGAACTGGCCCGTGGCGACCTGCGTCGCGGTGACATCTACGGTGCCGACCGCCAGGTCAAACAGATCCTGGAACTGGACCCGAAGAACGAGGGTGCCCTGGAACTACAGGACAGCATCCGCCTGGTGCAGAGCCGCAATGTGGTGCCGTACCCGCAGCTGCGCACGCGCCTGGACCGGCCGGTGACCCTGGAATTTCGCGAAGCCAACCTCAAAACCATTTTCGAAGTGCTGTCCCAGGTCGCCGGCCTGAACTTCATCTTCGACAAGGATCTGCGCCCGGACATGAAAGCCACGATCTTCGTACGTGACGTACGTATCGAAGACGCCGTGGAGCTGTTGCTGCAACAGAACCAGCTGCATCAGAAAGTGGTGAATGAAAACACCTTGCTGATCTACCCGGACTCGCCGCAGAAGCTCAAGGATTACCAGGAGCTGGTGATGCGCACCTTCTACCTGACCAGCATCGATGCCAACACGGCGCTGAACATGATCAAGACCATGCTCAAGACCCGCGACGTGTTTGTTGATGAACGCCTCAACACCCTGACCATGCGCGATACCGGGGATGCGGTGCGCATGGCGGAAAAACTCCTGCAATCCCAGGATCAGTCCAACCCGGAAGTGGTGCTGGAAGTGGAAGTGATGGAAGTCGCCCGCCAACGCATTCTCGACCTTGGCCTGCAATGGCCCAACACCTTCGGCGTGGTCAACAGCGACGGCTCGGCGGTGACCATTCTTGATCAACTCAAAGGCATCGACTCCAGCCGGATTACCATCTCGCCATCGCCCCAGGCCAAGATCAATGCCCAGGACAAGGACATCAATACCCTGGCCAGCCCGGTGATTCGGGTCAGCAACCGTGAGCAGGCGCGCATCCACATCGGTCAGCGCGTGCCGATCATCAGCGCCACCTCGGTGCCTTCGACCCAGGGCCCGGTGATCACCGAAAGCGTGACCTACCTCGACGTCGGTCTGAAGCTCGAAGTGCAACCCATCGTGCACCTGAACAACGAAGTGGCGATCAAGATCGCGCTGGAAGTCAGTAACGCCACGCCGCTGACGCCGACCGCTCAGGGCACCATTCCGGTCCAGGTCGATACCCGCAACGCCCAGACCACCCTGCGCCTGCATGATGGAGAAACCCAGATCCTCGCAGGGCTCGTGCGCAACGACCACGGCGCCACCGGCAACAAGATTCCCGGCCTTGGCGACATTCCCGGCCTGGGTCGCCTATTCGGCAGCAACAAGGACGACGTCAGCAAATCCGAACTGGTGCTGTCGATCACCCCGCGGATCGTGCGCAACCTCCCGTACCAGAGCCCGTCGGACATGGAATTCCCGACCGGTACCGAAACCAGCATGCACATCCAGGCACCGGACCGCTCGATGAGCACGACGGTTCAGACCAACCCCATGAGCGCACCGATCGCCACCACCGTTACTGTCGGGAAGCCTTGATCATGAACGCCTCGCAACGCGGTTTTAGCCTGATAGAAGTCGTGGTGACGCTCGCCCTGGTCGGCCTGCTGGCCGGCATGGCCGCACCGCTGACCGAGACGGTGGTGCGCCGGGGCAAGGAGCAGGATTTGCGGACCGCGCTGTACGAAATCCGCGATGCCATCGACGCCTACAAACAGGCCTTCGACGCCGGCTACATCGAGAAGTCGATCGACAGCAGCGGCTACCCGCCGAACCTGAAAGTGCTGGTCGATGGTGTGCGTGACACGCGCAGTGCCAAGGGCGCCAAGTTCTACTTCCTGCGACGCATTCCCCGTGACCCGCTGGCAACCGTCAAGCGTGACGACGAGGGCGGCTGGGGCCTGCGTTCCTATGACAGTTCGGCTGAGAACCCGCAGGAGGGCCAGGACGTCTTTGACGTTTACTCCAAGGCCCGGGGCAAGGGTCTCAACGGTATCGCCTACCGAGAGTGGTGAGCATATGCGACGGCAAAAAGGTTTTACCCTGATTGAACTGATGGTGGTCTTGGCAATCATCGCGACCCTGATGACGATCGCCTTGCCACGCTACTTCAACAGCCTGGAGGCCTCCAAAGAGACCACTTTGCACCAGAGCCTGTCGTCCATGCGCGAGGCGCTGGATCATTACTATGGAGACACCGGGCGTTATCCCGATTCCATCGAACAGCTGGTCGAACTGCGTTACCTGCGAAGCCAGCCGCTGGACCCGATTGCCGAGCGCAAGGACACTTGGGTCATAGTCGCGCCACCGGATGGCGTGGCGGGCGGGGTGGCCGATATCAAGAGTGGAGCCAGCGGGAGGGCGCGTGATGGCAGCCTGTATTCCGAATGGTAAACCTTCGGGCCAGGACGGCTTCACCTATCTGGGTGTGCTGTTTCTGATCGTCGTGATGGGCCTGGGCCTGGCCAGTGCCGGCGAGTTGTGGGCCACCGCTTCGCGCCGGGATCGCGAACACCAGTTGCTCTGGGCCGGTACGCAATATGCCCAGGCGCTGCGCAGCTATTACCGCAGTTCGCCCGGTGTGGCGCAGTACCCGAAAGAACTCGCGGACCTGTTGCAGGACGAGCGTTTCCCGACGGCCAAACACCATATCCGCCGGTTGTACCCGGAGCCGATGACCGGGGGCGAATGGGAGCTGATACGCGGTATCGACGGCCGGATCAGCGGTGTGTACTGCCCCTCCACGGAGAAGCCGCTCAAGCAGGTGAATTTTCCCAGCCAGTGGTCGGACTTCAATGGCATGGCCAGTTACAAGGACTGGCAGTTCGTGGCCGAGAAAGTTGTCATCGATGGCGCCGACGGACCGCCAAAAGCGCAGTCCACCGGGCCCCAGGCGTTGCAGCCTTGAACCGCTGGAGCGAGCTTGCTCGCGAAGGCGGCCTGACAGCCGACCTGTCTTTTGTTGACTGTGTACATATCCGTTGCTGCGGTCACGGCGGCTTATGGTTTCGCCCTTACGGCGAGTCCCTTTTGGCAAACGCCCCAAAAGGAACCAAAAGGTCTCGCCCCTTACGTACGGCCCCTCGCTGAGGCTCGGCGTTCCTTCGCTCCGGCATTCCTCCGGGGGCATCGCCTCCGGTCGGCTTCGCTTCGACCTCCTCTCGATGTGTTCGGCTTCGCCGAACGGCGCTGCGCGCCTACCCCCCCGGATGAACGCCGGAACGAGGCCTCCCGAGGGGGCGGGTGGATCAAAATCAAAAGCTGCAGGCGAGCTAACGCTCGGCCTGATGAGTGGTGAAGAGCGCGGGTGTACGCCGCTCGGCCTTTGTTCTTCTGTAGGAGTGAGCCTGCTCGCGATGACGGCCTGCCAGCCGACCAATTTCTTGCTGATGCCCACCGATCAAATTGTGGGAGCGAGCTTGCTCGCGAAGGCGGTTGATCATTCAACATCTCTGTTGGCTGACACTCCGCTTTCGCGAGCAAGCCCGCTCCCACAGTTGACCAGTGTCAGGCGCAAAATCCATGTACATCCCCGCCCTCCTGTGGGAGCGAGCTTGCTCGCGATGGCGGCCTTACAGCCAACGACAATTCTCTGGCTCACATCAGAAATGTGGCGAGGGATTGATCACCAGCAGTCTGGCGGATTGGCGCTGGCGCATTTTTTCTTTCCATAGAGTGCCGCGAACCGCAGCTTTCACTGCGGCTCGCGACGGTAAAGCTCACATCGGTGTCGTTACACCGATCTTATTACGCAACCACCCGATAGCACGGCACATACGCCGCGCCGCCCGGCAGTTTCATGCGGTGCTGGGCGACGAAGGCTTTGAGCAGCAGGTCCAGCGGTTGCATGATCGCCGCGTCGCCACGGATCTGGTAGGGCCCGTGCTCTTCGATCAGGCGGATGCCCTTGTCCTTGACGTTGCCGGCGACGATGCCGGAGAACGCGCGGCGCAGGTTGGCCGCCAGTTCGTGGGACGGCAGGTCGAGGCTCAGTTTCAGGTTGGCCATGTTTTCGTGGGTCGGGTCGAAGGGGCGCTGGAAGCCTTCATCGATTTTCAGCAGCCAGTTGAAGTGAAACGCATCGTTGCGCTCGCGGCGGAACTGCTTGACCGCTTTGAGGCCCAGGGTCATCTGGCGCGCCACTTCGGCCGGGTCATCGATGATGATCTGGTAGTGCTGCTTGGCCGCGTCACCCAGGGTGGCGCCGACGAACGCGTCCAGTTGTTCCAGGTACGGCGCGGCATGTTTCGGCCCGGTGAGGATGACCGGGAAGGGCAGGCCTTCATTGCCCGGGTGCATCAGGATGCCGAGCAGGTACAGGAATTCTTCGGCCGTACCGGCGCCGCCCGGGAAGATGATGATGCCGTGGCCGACGCGGACGAAGGCTTCCAGGCGTTTTTCGATGTCCGGCAGGATCACCAGTTCGTTGACGATCGGGTTCGGCGCTTCGGCGGCGATGATCCCGGGCTCGGTCAGGCCCAGGTAGCGGCCGCCGTGGATGCGTTGCTTGGCGTGGGCGATGGTGGCGCCTTTCATCGGGCCTTTCATCACACCGGGGCCGCAACCGGTGCAGATGTCCAGGCTGCGCAGGCCCAGTTCGTGGCCGACTTTCTTGGTGTATTTGTATTCTTCGGTATTGATCGAATGTCCGCCCCAGCACACCACGATCTTCGGCTCGACGCCGGGGCGCAGGGTGCGGGCGTTGCGCAGCAGGTGGAACACGTAGTCGCTGATACCCTGGGAGTTGCTCAGGTCGATGCGTTGGCTGTCGAGTTCGTTTTCGGTGTAGACGATGTCACGCAGGGCGCTGAACAGCATTTCCCGGGTGCTGGCGATCATTTCGCCATCGACGAAGGCGTCGGCGGGAGCGTTCAGCAGTTCCAGGCGTACGCCGCGGTCCTGCTGGTGAATACGGATTTCAAAATCTTTATAGGCTTCAAGGATGGTCTTGGCGTTGTCGACATGGGTGCCGGTATTGAGGATGGCCAGGGCGCACTGGCGGAAGAGGGTGTAGGTGCTGCCGGAACCGGCTTCGCTCAATTGCTGGACTTCCCGTTGCGAGAGCGTTTCCAGGCTGCCCTTGGGACTGACGGAGGCGTTGATAACTTGGCGTTGGGTCATTCAATGATCCTTAAAACGATGTCATTCACACGGCAACAACGAATGGCATCCGAATAATGTGTATTCATGAAAGAAGATGGCACGAACTGCGCGGTCTCGCCATGTCCCCCCGCTTGACGATGAAAAGATGAAAAGGAGCCCCAGCATAGCTAAATCCCTCGCAGAGGCGATAATGGCCCGCTGTCTTTTTGCCTCAGCCCCCTTTTTACCATTGAAGCTCAGGAAACCCGACGTAATGTTCGAAATCCAGCCGATGAACGCCGACACTTACCGGCAACAGACACGGCGCAGCACGCTCATCATCGCCCTGATCTTTCTGGCACTGGCGATGGTGCTGTCCACGGCGGCGGTAGCGCTGTTCGGTACACCGGGGGGCGACAATCTGCGCTTCAATGTCGGTGGCGTGTTTGTTGCCGTGCTGGCGATGGCGGCGCTGATGCGCAAGGTGTTCTGGCGCCAGGCGTGGATGGCTCCGGCGGTCTACAGTTGGCAGCTCAAGCGCAGCCTGATGAGTGTTACCAATGTCATGCATCATGTAACGACGGCCGTGGAGGCGGGCAACCCGGTTGCGATGAAGCTGTTGCGTTTCTACCATTTGGGGTTGAACCAGATGCATCAGCTCGATGGCAACTCCAGCGACCACAGCCAACTGATCCGCGAAATGGATCAGCACATGGAACGAATGCAAGCGCTGGGCATCGATACCGAACAGACGCGGCTGGATCCGGCGTGGCTGGAGGCGGTAAAGCAGGCGTCGCGCTAACATCGTTGCGAGCCTGGATCAGGCATAGTGGGCAACACAACGGCGATCAGGAAGGTTCGTCCGGTCACAGGCACTCAGGGAGCACCATGGGACATCCGTCGATCAACGATCATATTGAAATGCTCCGGCCAGCCGTGACCCGCCTCAAGGTCCGTTCGGCGGTGATCCTGCTGGTCGCGGTGTGTCTGTCGATGACAGCGATCGTGATCTGGCAAGCCTGGAACTCGCGCCAGCACCAGCTGCATGACAAGGAAGTGGCGATGTCCAACCTTGCGCAGACCCTGGCATCGCAAGCACAGGCAACAATCAAGCAGGCCGACACGCTGCTGTTCACCCTGGTCGATCGTCTGGAACACGATGGTGTGGATCCATCCCGGCTGCCGCAGTTGCTCAACGTCCAGCGCAGTGAGTTGAGCCAGCTCCATGGCTTGTTCGTGTTCGACGAAAAAGGGCAGTGGATCGCCAATTCCAATGGTGCTGGCCAAACCGGCGTCAACAATTCCGACCGCGAATACTTCATCTTCCATCGCGATAACCCCAGCCGTGGGCCGCACATCGGGCCGTCGATCAAGAGCCGTTCGAGCGGTGAATGGATCATGACGGTTTCGCGCCGGGTCAATCATCCCGATGGCAGCTTTGCCGGCGTGGCGCTGGCGACGATTTACCTCAGCCATTTCCTGCAGCTCTACGACAGCATCGACTTGGGCAGTAACGGCGTGATCAACCTGATCGCCGACAATGCCACCATTGTCATTCGCAGACCCTTCAAAGAGACGGATATCGGCACCAGCCTCGCCAAGAGCCCATTGTTCACCCGGTTGTTGCCCAAGGGCGATGCGGGTACAGCCACGATCACGTCGATCATCGACGGTGTCGAGCGGGTGACGGCGTATCGCCGCGTCGAGGGTTATCCGCTGATCGTTTTTACCGCACTGAACAAGGATGAAGTGCTCGGCAGCTGGCGCATGGAGACGCTGCTCAGCGCCGGCATCGTCACGCTGTTACTGAGTATTCTCGGGATGCTGGGGCTGCGGCTCATCAAGTTGATGAAGCAACAGAACCTGGTGCAGGTCGAGTTGCTGGACACCCAGGAGAAACTCCTGGAGGTCAATCGCAACCTCGAGGGCTTGGCCCTCAAGGATGCGCTGACGGGGCTGGCCAACCGGCGTCAGCTCGACGCTTTCATCGATGTGGAGCTGGGCCGTGCCCGGCGCAGCCTGACCGATCTGGCGCTGCTGATGATTGACGTCGATCATTTCAAGGCGTTCAACGACCGTTATGGCCACCTTGCCGGTGACGAGTGTTTACGCAAGGTCAGTGCGATCATCACGGACAACATCAAGCGCCCCGGTGGCCTGGCCGCCCGCTATGGTGGCGAAGAGTTCGCCGTGGTGCTGCCCGGCACCGACTATGTGGGGGCATTCCTGGTGGCGGAGAAAATCCGCCGCGCGGTGCTGCAGGCCGGTATTGCCCACAGCGACAGCGCCGAAGGCACGGTGACCGTCAGCGTCGGCGTGGGTGCCAGCAATGCCACTGCCCAGGTCCGGCCCGAAGAGCTGATTGATGCGGCAGACAAGGCGCTGTACGTGGCCAAGGCCAGCGGACGGAACATGAGCGTGATTGCCAACTGAGCGTCGGGCGTCAGGCAATCCGGTCCGTTCCCTGAACCAGTCGGGTGGCCAGGTTGGGTTTTTCAAGCTGCTCCAGCCACCAGCCCAGGGCGCGACCGTCATGATCGCCACGCCAGCCTGCGTACAGGATGTTCGGCTCGCGCGGGTCAGCCATGTGTTTTTCAACCAGCGTGCCGTTTTTCAGCAGCGAGCCAACCCGGTGCCGCGGTAGCCAGCCCACCCCCAGCGCATTGCACTGGGCAAGGATTTTCGCGCGCATGGTCGGCACGGCCAGCACCGTTTGCCCCCCGGTGACGCCGTAGGTGCTGCCCTCGGAGACTCTGGACGAGTCGGCCACCACAATCGCCCGGTGTTGCGCGACCATGGCCCGGGTAATCGGGCCTTTGGCCTTGGCCAGCGGGTGCCGGGGTGACACCGCAAACACCCATTCCATTTCTCCCAGTTGCCTCCAGCGCAAATTCGCAATGGCCGGCGGTTCATTGGTGGCGCCGATGACCAGATCCGCGCGGCCTTCGCGCAGGGCTTCCCAGACGCCTTTGAGCACTTCCTGGGTGATGCGCAGCGGCACGCCGGATTGCAGCGCATCGAATTCGTGGATCACCGGGATCAAGGTTTCGAATTCCAGCAGTTCGTCGGTCACGATCCACAAACGGCTCTCCCAGCCGTTGGCGACTTGCCGGACCCGTTGCGTCAGGCGCGAAACGTCCTGCATCAGCCGCGCCGCTTCGTTGACCAGCAATTCGCCCGCCGGGGTCAGTTGCAAACGGTAGCGGCGACGGTCGAACAGCAACGCATCGAAGCGCTCTTCCAGTTGCCGCGCCGCATAGGACACGGTCGATGGCGCCTTGCCCAGGTGCGCCGCCGCCCGCGACAGGCTGCCGGTTTGGCGGATGGCCTCGAGCAGCGCCAGGTCTTCTGTCGACAACATGTTTTCGTGTCCTTGACGGGTGAATGACTTTTCAGGTGGCCCATCGCTTGATCAAACGAAGATAGACCAGCACGTTGATCACCAACACCACGCTGCCCAATCCAAGCTGAATGCCGGGTGTCAGGCCGGCGGGATAGATGACCGGCCAGAGGTAATGCTCGATGAATCCACCCCCATAGCCGGTTTGCCCGGCCCCATGGCGCATGCGGTTTTCCCAGTCGGTCAGCGGGCAGGGCAGGTGGAAGAACTCCACCGCCATACCCCACAACGCGGCGGGCGGATGCCACCAGATCAGGGGGCGCCATTTGAGCACCAGCAAGCCGCCGAACAACACAAACACAATGAACAGCAAGTGCAACAGCATCAGCCCATCGGCGGCGATTCGGTACAGCATGTCGGTGCCCCTGAGCGGGTAAACGAATCGCTCCATGGTACTCGGGCTGGTGGCGGGCGCTCTATCGAATGTCGCGGCCCAATGCGCTGAGTACGTCTTGCAAACGCTCGGTCATCGATTCACTGCTGCGTTGCATCGGTGCGCGCAGTTCATCACGAATCAAGCCTTGCAGGGCCAGCGCGGTTTTCACCGGGGCCGGGTTGGGTTCCAGGAACAGACTGTTGATCAGCGGCAGCAAACGGAAAAACGTGGCGCGGCCATCAGCCAACCGGTTGTCGCGGATCTGCCGGTGCAACTGCACGAACAGTTCGGGATGGACATGCGCCGACGCGGCAATCGCGCCTTTGGCGCCCAGGCACAGGGCATTGAAGATCTGGTTGTCTTCGCCGCACAGCACATCGACATGGCCGCTATTGAGCAAGGCGAGGGTGTTTGAAAAATTACCGCCGCAATCCTTGATGGCGACAATCCGTTCGTGGGCGACGATATTGAGCAGGGTCGCCTGTTCGAAGGCCACGCCGGTACGGTAAGGGATGTCATAGAGGATCAGCGGAACGCTGGAGGCATCGGCGACCGCGCGGAAAAACGCTTCGAGGCCGGCCTGGGAAGGGCGGATGTAATACGGCGCCGGCACCAGCAGGCCAGCCACCGGGCGCTTGAGAATCTCGCTCTGGAACTGCAACAACTCGGTCAGGTTGTTCCCGGCCAGGCCCATGACCACCCGTTGTGCCGGCACCAGCTCCAGCACAGCATCAAGCACCGCCAGTTGCTCATGCTTGCCCATCGCCGCCGGCTCGCCGGTGGTGCCACAAACGACGAGGCCGTCGACGCCTTTTTCCAGCAGATGGCTGACCAGCCGGCGCAAGCCGACGAAATCGATGGCGCCGTTGTGGAACGGTGTGACCAGTGGAACCCAGATACCTTGAAACGCTGACATGCACTTTCTCCTGATGGTTGACCGATTTCGTCACCGTCAGGAGCGTAGAAGGAGAGTAAGCAAGGGGAGGGTGGTCCGTCGCGCTCAATGTCCTGTCAGCTCATCTGACGGGACAGCGCGCCCCGGTCACATGAGCGACTGTTTCTTCGATTTGAGGGCGTGCGCAACGCAACCTTGCGCCTTGGCAATCAAGCCAATGACGGAAGTGTTGAGGTTGAAGGTTGCGGACATACTTGCTTACACCCTGAGTGAGGCGCCCAGTTTTAAAAGCCGGCGCGCCGTTTGTCAATCACGAAAATCAGCGAACTCGGCGCGCATCCGCCCATTGTGCTTGGCTTTGTAGAGCAACTGGTCGACCTGGTCGACGTACTCCAGCGCCGTGGCATGCAGCGAAGCACCGGTGGTGCCGAGTGAAAATGCAGCGCCATCATGTTGCCGCCACTGTGGCGAATCAAGCAGACAGCCGATGAATGGCACGCAGTCATATCAGTGAGCAAGATTGTTCAAGCCATTGGCCGCCACAGCTGGCAAAGTCTGGGGTCTTTCCCTGTCTGTAGAACGTTATGTCCAACTCAATCATGCCGCGCAGTGCCTTTCTGCGCGGAGCTGCGGCGATCATGCCGTTGTCCCTGGCCACCGCGCCCTGGGGTTTGCTGGCCGGTTCCATGGCCATCGAAGCCAATCTCACACCCCTGCAAGGCCAGGGCCTGTCGAGCATTGTGTTTGCTGGTGCGGCGCAGTTGGTGGCGATCGGCATGCTCAAGGGCGGCGCCGGGATTTTTTCGATCCTGCTGACCACGCTGCTGCTGACATCCCAGCATTTGCTTTACGGCATGAGCATGCGTTCGGTGATTTCGCCACTGCCGGGACGCTGGCGCGCGGGCCTGGGTTTTTTGCTCACCGACGAGTTGTTCGCCCTGACCAGCCAGCACGACAAACAGCAGTTCAACCGCTGGTACGCCCTGGGCGTGGGCTTGACGTTCTACATCGCCTGGAACCTGTTCACCCTGGCGGGCATTGTGCTCGGCAGCAGCATTCCCGGTCTTGAACACCTGGGCCTGGATTTCTCCATCGCGGCGACCTTCATTGCCCTGATCACGCCGGTGGTGCGCAACGTGCCGACCGTGGTTTGCGTGGCGGTGTCGCTGTTTTGCTCGGTGTTGTTCAGCTATTGGCAATGGGGCTCGGCGCTGGTGCTGTCGGGGCTGGCGGGCATGACTGCCGGGTTTGTCTGCAACAAATTCTACGGTGGACGCACATGATGGTTTGGGCAGTGATTGTCGGAATGGGCGTGTTGGTGTTCCTCAACCGCTATGTTTTTCTGGAACCGCGACTGCCGGTACGCCTGAGCAGCAATGCCCGGCAGTTCCTGGGGTTTGCAGTACCGGGCATGTTGACCGCCATCTGCGGACCGATTGTGTTCATGCCGGAAAAACAGCTGAATCTGCACTGGGACAATCCCTATCTGATCAGCTCGCTGGTGGCGGTCGGGTTGGTGCTTTACACGCGCAATACATTACTCAGCATGCTGCTGAGTATGGGGTTCTTCTTTTTACTGCGCTGGTGGCTCTGAGCGGGGCACGGGGATCTGTTCTACGCTTAAAATTGATGACCGATGCCTTCAGTAGGAGAGGTGAACATGGCCAATGAACCCAAGCGTCCGGACCTGGAAGAAGACGAGGATGAGCCTACGGAAGAAGAGATTGAGCAGCAAAAGCGTTCGGTACCGGACTGGAAGCATCCTGACGATGGTAAAGAACTGTCAGAGCCTGACCGCAAGTTCTGATCAGCCAATACGACAAAGCCCCCGCCTTCAAGCGTAATGCTGCCCACTTATGGACGAACACTGTATCTGTGGCGAGGGAGCGAGCCTTATGGCGCGGCAGATTGAAGGCAAGGTGCGCTGAAGGATGACGACCGCTGCGCGGCCGAACGCAGGCTTCGCCAGCTGCTACAGGCCCAAGTCGTCTGTAGCAGTTGCCGAAGGCGACGTCCGGCTGCGAAGCCGTCACAGACCTGTCAGCTCGGTACATCAGAGCCAACACGCATCCCACAGTGGGTAATCATGAACTCGGTCAACCAGTCCCGCCCGAATTGGATTGGCAATCACATATCGAGCAAGATTTTTTACATCGTCCTCTCGGCGAACCGCTCGATCATGGTAACCCTTCTGCCACAAGCGCCCGTGCCGTTCCAGCGCTTGATTGACGGCCAGGCTACTGCGGGATTTGATTCGGCACATCAGCTCGGCCAATGTTTTATCCCGCAGTTGTACCAGGCAATGCATATGATCTGGCATCACGACCCACGCCAGAAAATCAACCCAACCTTCTTCTTGTGTATGGCTCAACTCCTGGACTACCAGCCTACCCATTCGCCAATCGGTAAAAACCGACTGCCGTTGATGAACCACCGTGGTTATCAGATAAATGCGTCCTGGCTCTGAAAAGCGACCAATGCGCAGATGACCGGCATTCGAACTGACAGGCATTCCATTACCCCTTATCTGCTGAAAAGAGGCTTGGAATCTACCGCGTTGCAACCCGGTTTGGTTGACGCCTATCGCAACCGGATATGACTGCGCACGACCGGCTTTTCGTAGCAGCTGGCGAAGCCTGCGTTCGGCCGCGCAGCGGTCGTTATTTGGGTTTCCAGCAGGCACGTTGCGACATCAGGATTGCGACGGCTGCGCCGCCGAACGCCGCCTTCGGCAGCTGCTACACGACCTGCGCACAACCGGCTTTTCGTAGCAGCTGGCGAAGCCTGCGTTCGGCAGCTGCTACAGGGCCTGCGCACGACCGGCTTTTTGTAGCAGCTGGCGAAGCCTGCGTTCGGCCGCGCAGCGGTCGTTATTTGGTCATTCAGCAGGCACGTTGCGACACCAGGATTGCGACGGCTTCGCCGCCGAACGCCGCCTTCGGCAGCTGCTACAGGGCCCGCGCACGACCGGTTTTTTGTAGCAGCTGGCGAAGCCTGCGTTCGGCCGCGCAGCGGTCGTTATTTGGGTTTCCAGCAGGCACGTTGCGACATCAGGATTGCGACGGCTGCGCCGCCGAACGCCGCCTTCGGCAGCTGCTACACGACCTGCGCACAACCGGCTTTTTGTAGCAGCTGGCGAAGCCTGCGTTCGGCCGCGCAGCGGTCGTCATTCGGTCATTCGGGTTTCCAGCAGGCACGTTGCGACATCAGGATTGCGACGGCTGCGCCGCCGAACGCCGCCTTCGGCAGCTGCTACAGGGCCTGCGCACAACCGGCTTTTTGTAGCAGCTGGCGAAGCCTGCGTTCGGCCGCGCAGCGGTCGTTATTTGGTCATTCGGGTTTTCAGCAGGCATGTTGCGAGGCCTTCGCCAGCTGCTACAGGAGGCCGTGTGCAACTTGTTTTGTAACCTGCGTTTAACTCACTGAGTGTTTAGTTTTGTTGGCTGAAGCGCATTAAGTAAACGCGAAAAGTCAGACTGTTTTCACACAGAAAAATTTACTTTTATTTAATAATCAAATTGTCGATTGTCGGACAATTTCTTTCGCGCATTAACTTTCAAAATAATACTTTCAGAGCACACCTATTGTTTCCGGGCACTTGCTGGAATCTCACATTTTGACGTCAAAAAAATAGTGGACATTTGATTTCAAGTTGTGTCAGTTTTCTTTCGCCTTCAATGGGCGAGTGATAGGACGATCTCGCCAGGGATCGTCGTTATCTGACAAAAACTGTTCCATAGCTAAACAAGGAAGTGTGTTTATGTCGAAAGTAAAAGATCACGCTATTGATTCCGCCGAACAGGCGTTTCAGCCAGTCAATGCATTGGCAGCCAGTAGTTCTGCATTCAATCAAATCAATAGTTTCAGCCATCAGTATGATCGGGGCGGCAACCTCACGGTCAATGGCAAACCCTCGTTTTCCGTCGACCAGGCCGCTACCCAGTTGCTGCGCGACGGCGCTGCTTACCAGGACAAGGACGGCAGCGGCAAAATCGAATTGACCTATACCTTCCTGACTTCGGCATCGTCGAGCACGATGAACAAGCACGGGATTACCGGGTTCAGTCAGTTCAGCGCGCAGCAGAAGGGCCAGGCGGTGCTTGCCATGCAATCCTGGGCCGATGTGGCCAATGTCACCTTCACCGATAAGACTAGCGGCGGCGACGGTCACATGACCTTCGGAAACTACAGCGGCGGCCAGGATGGTGCGGCGGCGTTTGCTTACCTGCCGGGCACCGGGGCCGGATATGACGGGACTTCCTGGTACCTGATCAACAGCAGCTACACACCCAACAAAACCCCGGACCTGAACAACTATGGCCGGCAAACCCTGACCCACGAAATCGGCCACTCCCTGGGTCTTGCCCACCCTGGCGACTACAACGCCGGCGAAGGCGCTCCGACCTACAATGACGCTTCCTACGGGCAAGATACCCGCGGCTACAGCGTCATGAGCTACTGGAGTGAAAGCAACACCAGCCAGAATTTCAGCAAGGGCGGGGTCGAAGCCTATTCGTCCGGCCCGCTGATGGACGACATTGCGGCCATTCAGAAGCTCTACGGTGGCAACACCACCACCCGCACGGGCGACACCACCTACGGATTCAACTCCAACGCGGGACGTGATTTCCTGAGCGCGACCTCGTCAGCGGATAAAGTGGTGTTTTCCGTGTGGGATGCCGGCGGCAAGGACACCCTGGACTTCTCCGGATTCACCCAGAACCAGAAGATCAATCTCAATGAGGCCTCGTTCTCCGACGTTGGCGGCCTGGTGGGCAACGTCTCCATTGCCAAGGGTGTCACCGTCGAGAACGCCATTGGCGGTGCCGGCAATGACCTGTTGATCGGTAACAGCGTGTCCAACGAGCTGAAGGGCGGTGCCGGCAACGACATCCTCTACGGTGCCGGTGGTGCGGACAAACTGTGGGGCGGCGCCGGTTCCGACACCTTCGTGTTTGCCGCCAGCAGCGACTCCAAACCCGGGGCTGTCGATCAGATCCTCGACTTCGTCAGCGGTCTGGACAAGATCGACCTGACGGGTATCACCAATGGCGCTGGCCTGCATTTCGTCAGCGCTTTCACCGGCACGGCCGGCGATGCGGTGTTGAACACCTCGGGGGGCAACAGCCTGTTGTCGATCGACTTCTCCGGGCATGGCGCGGCTGACTTCCTGGTCAGCACCGTAGGCCAGGCGGTGTACTCGGACATCGTGGCCTGATTCAAGGCGTAAGGAGGGCGGCGCCGATGCGCCGTCCTTTGTCCCTTGAGCCGCGACCAAGAGTAAAGCGCCCCATGATTCGCAATGCGTTTACCTGCAAGACAACCGCGTGGCTGATAGCGACGCTCATGATGTTTTTTGGAGATGTAGCCATGGCTCGCAGCCTGAAATTGGCGGACCCGTCGGAACTCGCGGGAAAGTGGCAGGTGACACTGCAGGACAAACCGCTGGATGTTTGCACCATCGAACTCAACGCCAGCCAGACCGTGGACGGTGCCGAATGCCTGGGCGACTGGTTAAGCGAGCAACCAGCCGGTTGGTTCACGGAGCCGGACGGAATCGCGCTTACCGGTAAGGAAGGCGCAAAAATCGTGTTCTTCAGTCGGCAAGGAGAAGGGCTGTATCGGGGCACTTCCAAGTCCGGGCTGATCATTATTCTAAAGCGCAAAGTTCAATAGCCTGGACACATTGCCGGTGTCAGAAAGTTGCAATTAACGTGCAAGTAACGACCTCGCCAGGCAGGCGAGGGATAACACCTCAGGAAGAGCCCAAGAAGATGGCGAAGAACCCGGCCACCGCCCCGTTAATCAAGACGCTGGGTGACTACAAGAGCACTCTGCTCAGCGTTGGTTGTTTCACTGCGCTGATCAACATTCTGATGTTGGCGCCCTCTATCTACATGCTGCAGGTCTATGACCGGGTATTGTCTTCGCAGAATGAAACGACATTGGTCATGTTGTCGTTGATGATTGTCGGCTTCTTTGCCTTTATCGGTTTGCTGGAAGCAGTTCGTAGTTTCATCGTTATCCGTATTGGCAGCCAGTTGGAGCGACGCTTCAACCTTCGGGTCTATCAGGCGGCGTTCGAGCGCAATCTGTTCCAGGGCGAAGGCAACGCCGGACAATCGCTGGGCGACCTGACGCATATTCGCCAGTTTGTCACCGGCCCCGCGCTGTTCGCATTCTTCGATGCGCCGTGGTTTCCGGTTTACCTGTTCGTGATCTATTTGTTCAACGTCTGGCTCGGTGTGTTTGCCACCGCAGGCGCGGTCCTGTTGATCGGACTGGCGTGTCTCAACGAGGCGATGACCAAAAAACCATTGGGCGAGGCCTCGTTGCTCTCCCAGAAATCCAGCCAACTGGCCACCAGTCACCTGCACAACGCCGAAACCATTCAGGCCATGGGCATGCTGGGGGCGTTGCGCAATCGCTGGTTCCAGGTGCATTCGCGTTTCCTCGGCCTGCAGAACCAGGCCAGCGACACCGGCGCCGTTATCAGCTCCTTGAGCAAAACCCTGCGCCTGTGCCTGCAATCGCTGGTGCTGGGCCTTGGCGCGCTGCTGGTGATCAAGGGTGACATGACCGCCGGAATGATGATCGCCGGCTCGATTCTGATGGGGCGCGTGTTGAGCCCCATCGATCAATTGATTGCCGTGTGGAAACAGTGGAGCGGCGCCAAACTCGCTTATGGCCGTCTGAATGCTTTGCTGCAAGCCTTCCCGCCGGGTGACGACGCCATGGCGCTGCCGGCGCCGAAGGGCCAGATCACCTTTGAGCAGGTCAGCGCCGGACCTCCGGGCCAACGCGCTGCAACCTTGCACCTGGTCAGTTTCAGCCTGGCCGCCGGGGAGGTGATGGGCGTGCTCGGTGCTTCGGGTTCCGGTAAATCCACACTGGCGCGGGTACTGGTGGGCGTCTGGCCGACCCTGGGCGGTACGGTGCGGCTCGACGGTGCGGACATCCATCGCTGGAACCGTGACGACCTCGGGCCTTACATCGGTTATCTGCCGCAGGACATCGAGTTGTTCAGCGGCAGCATCGCGCAAAACATCGCGCGTTTTCGTGAAGCCGATCCCCAAAAAGTCGTGGCCGCCGCACAGCAGGCCGGCGTGCATGAGCTGATCCTGCGCCTGCCACAGGGTTACGACACCGTGCTCGGTGAGGATGGCAGCGGTCTGTCCGGCGGGCAGAAACAGCGCGTGGCCCTGGCCCGCGCACTGTACGACCAGCCGAGTCTGGTGGTGCTGGATGAGCCCAATTCCAACCTCGACACCGTGGGCGAAGCGGCACTGGCCAGCGCGATTGCGCAAATGAAAGCCCAGGGAACCAGCGTGATTCTGGTGACCCATCGCTCCTCCGCGCTGGCCCAGGCTGACAAGTTGCTGGTGCTCAATGACGGGCGCCTGCAGGCGTTCGGGGCGAGTCAGGAGGTGCTCAAGGCGCTCTCGGGTGCCCAGCAGGAAAAGGCAGCGCACCCGTCGGGCGGGCTCAGCATGAGCCGGCAGTATCAGCCCGCGACAAGGAGTTCGGGCGTATGAGCCACATCAATGAAGCCAGCATGGAACAGGTCTGCATCGCCGAGCGCCCCGAGCGCGACGCCCGCTATTTCGTCCGCCTGGGCTGGATGCTCGCCCTGGTCGGCGCCGGCAGCTTCTTCATCTGGGCCAGTCTGGCGCCGCTCGATCAGGGCATTCCGGTACAAGGCACGGTAGTCGTTTCGGGCAAGCGCAAAGCGGTGCAATCGATGAGCAACGGCGTGATCAGCCAGATTCTGGTGCGCGAGGGGCAGTCGGTGAAACAGGGGCAGCCGTTGTTCCGGCTCGACCAGACCCAGGTGGCCGCGGACGTGCAATCGCTGCAAGCGCAGTACCGCATGGCCTGGGCCAGTCTGGCGCGTTGGCAAAGCGAGCGGGACAACCTGAAACAGGTGAATTTTCCCGCCGGGTTGAGCAACGACCCCGACCCGCGTCTGGCATTGGTGCTCGAAGGCCAGCGCCAGTTGTTCAGCAGCCGCCGCGATGCCTTCGCCCGCGAGCAGTCGGCCTTGCGCGCCAGTATCGAAGGCGCCGCTGCGCAACTGTCCGGTATGCGCCGTGCCCGCACCGACCTGAACGCTCAGGCCGATTCCCTGCAACAACAACTGAGCAATCTGACGCCTTTGGCGGAAAACGGCTACATCCCGCGTAACCGTTTGATGGAGTACCAGCGGCAGCTGTCGCAAGTGCAGCAACTGTTGGCAGAAAACCTCGGTGAAAGCGGTCGGGTAGAGCAGGGCATTGTCGAATCGCGCCTGAAGTTGCAACAGCACATCGAGGAGTACCAGAAGGAAGTCCGCACGCAACTGGCCGATGCGCAGCTCAAAAGCGTGACCCTGGAGGAGCAACTGACCTCCGCCGGGTTCGACTTGCAGCACAGCGAGATCATCGCCACGGCTGATGGCATTGCCGTGAATCTGGGGGTTCACACCGTAGGCGCGGTGGTGCGCCAGGGCGACAACCTGCTGGAGATCGTGCCTCAGGACACGCGCCTGGAAGTGGAGGGACGCCTGCCGGTCAACCTGATCGACAAGGTTGGGGCGCATTTGCCGGTGGACATCCTGTTCACCGCGTTCAACCAGAGCCGCACCCCGCGGGTACCGGGCGAAGTTAGCCTGATCTCCGCCGACCAGATGGTCGACGAGAAAACCGGCGCACCGTACTACGTGCTGCGCAGTAGCGTCAGCGATCAGGCCATGGAAAAACTCAATGGCCTGGTGATCAAGCCCGGCATGCCGGCGGAAATGTTTGTGCGCACCGGTGAACGCTCACTCCTCAACTATTTGTTCAAACCGCTGCTCGACCGGGCAGGCTCCGCGTTGACCGAGGAATAAGGATGTTCGGCTGTATGAATAAGCTTTCCAGGCTCGGGGCGGCGTTGATGCTGCTCGTGGGCAACCCGGCGGTAGCGGCCATGGGACCGTTCGATGTCTACGAACAAGCGTTGCGCAATGACCCGGTGTTCCTCGGCGCCATCAAGGAGCGCGATGCCGGCCTTGAGAACCGCGCCATCGGCCGCGCCGGGCTGCTGCCGAAACTGGGTTACAACTACAACAAGGGCCGCAACAGCTCCAAGGTCACCTACCTCAACGAGCGAGGGCAAAACCAGAGCGATGACCGCAATTACAGCAGTTACGGTTCCAGCCTGACCCTGCAACAGCCGCTGCTCGACTACGAGGCCTACGCGGCTTATCGCAAAGGTGTGGCGCAGGCGCTGTTCGCCGATGAAAGCTTTCGTGGCAAAAGCCAGCAATTGCTGGTGCGGGTGCTGGAAAACTACACCAAGGCGCTGTTCGCCCAGGACCAGATCGACATTGCCCTGGCCAAGAAAAAAGCCTACGAGCAGCAGTTCCAGCAAAACGAGCAGATGTTCCGTCAGGGCGAGGGCACGCGCACCGACATTCTTGAAGCCGAATCGCGCTACGAACTGGCCACCGCCGAGGAAATCGAGGCGCGTAACGAACAGGATGCGTCCCTGCGCGAACTCGGGGCGCTGATCGGCGTGCCGACTGTCGACATCGTCGATCTCGCGCCGCTGGATCAGCACTTCCAGAGCTTCACCCTGCAACCGGCCAATTACGACACCTGGCACGAATTGGCGGTGGCCAACAACCCAAACCTGGCCTCCCAGCGTCAGGCTCTGGAAGTGGCGCGCTATGAGGTCGAACGCAACCGTGCCGGGCACTTGCCCAGGGTCAGCGCCTACGCCACGGTGCGCCAGAACGAGTCGGAGAGCGGCAACACCTACAACCAGCGCTATGACACCAACACCATCGGCATCGAAATCAACGTGCCGTTATATGCCGGCGGCGGTGTCTCGGCATCGACCCGTCAGGCCAGTCGAGCGATGGAGCAGGCCGAGTACGAACTGGACGGCAAGACCCGGGAAACCTTGATCCAATTGCGCCGGCAATTCAGCGCCTGCCTGTCCGGCGTGAGCAAATTGCGCGCCTACCAGAAAGCCCTGATCTCCGCCGAAGCACTGGTGGTATCGACCAGGCAAAGCATTCTGGGTGGCGAACGGGTCAATCTCGATGCGCTGAACGCCGAACAACAGCTCTATACCACACGCCGCGACCTGGCCCAGGCCCGCTACGACTACCTGATGGCCTGGACGAAATTGCACTACTACGCCGGAACCCTGAATGAGCAGGATCTGGCCAGGGTTGATGAGGCATTCGGACAAGGCCCGAGGCCCCACTAACCCCACCTTTTTCCGTAGCAGCTGGCGAAGCCGGCGTTCGGCTGCGCAGCAGTCGTGAATTCAGACAATGCGGTCGCCCAGGTAGATCGCGTGTACAGGTTTTACGACTGCTGCGCAGCCGAACGCCGGCTTCGCCAGCTGCTACACGGATGCGCCGGTTGTGAGCGATCTCTGACAATTCCAACAACGAGAGAGGTAATACCCATGGGTGTGTACGACTACAAGAACCTCGGCGCAACGGATGCCAAAGCGCTGTTTTCCGACGCGATGGCAATCACGCTGTATTCCTATCACAACCTCGATAACGGCTTTGCCACCGGTTATCAGCACAACGGATTCGGCCTTGGCCTGCCGGCGACGCTGGTGACGGCGTTGATCGGCGGCACCGATTCCCAAGGCGTGATCCCCGGCATTCCGTGGAATCCCGATTCGGAAAAAGCCGCACTCGACGCCGTGCAGAAAGCCGGTTGGACTCCCGTCACCGCCGCGCAGTTGGGCTATGACGGCAAAGTCGACGCCCGGGGAACCTTCTTCGGTGAAAAGGCCGGCTACACCAGTGCTCAGGTGGAGATTCTCGGCAAATACGACGCCCAGGGTCACCTCACGGAAATCGGCATCGCCTTTCGCGGTACCAGCGGTCCACGGGAAAACCAGATCAGCGACTCCATCGGCGACGTGATCAATGACCTGCTGGCGGCGCTGGGCCCGAAGGATTACGCGAAAAACTACGTGGGTGAAGCATTCGGCACGTTGCTGGCAGACGTTGCCGCATTTGCGCGGGCCAACGGTCTGTCCGGCAAGGATGTGCTGGTCAGTGGCCACAGCCTCGGCGGCCTGGCGGTCAACAGCCTGGCGGATTTGAGCAGCGAAAAATGGGGCGGTTTTTTCCAGGACTCAAACTACATCGCCTACGCCTCGCCGACTCAAAGCAGCAGCGACAAAGTACTGAACGTCGGCTATGAAAACGACCCGGTGTTCCGCGCCCTCGACGGCTCGGCGTTCAACCCGTCATCGGTCGGCGTGCACGATGCCGATCAAGCCTCGGCCACCAACAACATCGTCAGCTTCAATGACCACTACGCATCGACCGCCTGGAATCTGTTGCCGTTTTCCATCCTCAACATTCCGACCTGGATTTCGCATTTGCCCACCGCTTATGGCGACGGTATGAACCGGGTGATCGAGTCAACGTTCTACGACCTCACCAGCAAGGACTCGACCATCATCGTGGCCAACCTCTCGGACCCGGCACGGGCCAATACCTGGGTGCAGGATCTCAATCGCAACGCTGAGACCCACAAGGGCAGCACGTTCATCATCGGCAGTGACGGCAATGACCTGATCCAGGGCGGCAAGGGCAACGACTATCTGGAAGGTCGCGACGGCAACGACACCTTCCGGGATGCCGGTGGCTACAACATCCTGTTGGGCGGCAAGGGTTACAACGTGCTCGACTTGCAGCAGTCAGTGAAGAATTTCGACTTTGCCAACGATGGCGCCGGCAACTTGTACATTCGCGATGCCAATGGCGGTATCTGCGTGACCCGCGACATTGGCAGCATCGTGAGCAAGGAACCGGGCTTCCTGTGGGGGATGTTCAAGGATGACGTGACCCACAGCGTCACAGCCAGCGGGCTTGCGGTGGGCAATCAGTTGACTGACTACGCGTCATCGGTGAAGGGCGGAGCGGGGAATGACACCTTGAAGGCGCAGGCAACCGGCGACTGGTTGTTCGGCCTCGACGGCAATGATCATTTGATCGGCGGCAAAGGCAACGACGTGTTCGTCGGTGGGACAGGCAACGACCTGTTGGAATCGGGTGGCGGGATCGATACATTCCTGTTCAGCGGCGCGTTTGGCCACGACCGGGTACTCGGCTATCAAGCGAACGACAAGCTGGTGTTTCTCGGGGTGCAGGGCGTGATGCCGAACGACGACTTCCGGGCCCACGCCACGGCAGTGGGGCAGGATACCGTGCTGACGTTTGGCAATGATTCGGTGACGCTGGTGGGGGTGGGCCTGGACAGTTTGTCGGGAGCGGGGATTGTGATTGCCTAAGGGTAATGAGGCGCCGGTAAGGGCCTCTTCGCAAGCAGGCTCCCTCGGCACAGATACAGGGTTCGTCCTTAGGTGAACAGCATCACGCCTTTCAGGCGGTGCTTTGTCGTTACTGACAGGTTCATGGCACTTTATTGATTAGCGCAGCACCCTGGTTCCTGACATTGCCAACGGCCTTGTCAACCTTGTACCACTCAAATACGTCACTGACCTCGCCCTGGGATAACGCCATTTCCTCGGCTCGTTCCTTGGGCGTGTCCGGGTCCAGCCATTCCCGCGCCAGCTTGGGCGAGAACACCACCGGTCGTCGGTCGTGCACGTCAAGCATCCCACCTGCGCTGTCGGCCGTGATGATCACGAAGCCGTCGTGCTCCCGGTGAGGGGCTCCGCCGATGGGGTACTGGCCGATGGCCGCGCAAAAAATCGGTGCGTGATCCCGTCGGCGGATCAGCCAGGGTTGCTTCGTCGAGTCGTCGCTATCGACCCATTCGAACCAGTTATCAATCGGACAGATTGCGCGATGGGGCCAGATTGTCCGGAAGTACGGGCCGTGGGCGGCTTTCTCGACCCGGGCATTGATCGGTTCCGTGCGATCCGTCGCCCAGTGCGGACGCCAGCCCCAACGCACCGCGTCGGCGTGCAGGCGCCCATTCTCCAGATGCAGCAGGGCGAGTTGCGTGGTGGGCGCGGCGTTATAGTGCGCCAGGGGTTCGTTGCCAACGTGGTTGATCAGCGCGTCGGGGATGCTCAGCACCGCCACGAAGTCGTGAATCCCGCGGTATTGCGACAGTCGTCCGCACATGGCCTGACACCCTGGTTGAGCATTTTTTTTCAGTTTAGTTGGTGGCAACGAAACAAGCTTGGCAGGCACTGGAACCAAACTCTGTGTACGTTATCCAACCTCGGCCCGCCGTCTCGATGCGGGCCGACGACGGATGGACGGGCAAAGGATTCCTGCCAGTTGAAGTATCGACCGTGATGGTCTGGCCCAAGGCAAACGATGAAACAGTTGTTCAAGTGTTTAACGGTGTGCGCCTTGGCAGTGAGTCTGCTGGGTTGTATCGCTGCACCGATTGAAATGACTCCGCAGACCGAACAGCGTCTAAGTGCGCAGCCACCGATCCGGTTTCTGCTGACCTTCGATGACGGTCCCAGCGCATCGAACTGGTGGAATCCGACCGTCACGGTGCTTGAGAGCCTGGCGCAAAACCCGCTGCAACCGGGCATCAAAGCCGTGTTCTTCGTGCAAACCCGTGCTCCGCGGGCCGGTGGCAGCGAGTTGGGCCGGGACATCATGCGTCGCGAACATGCCGAAGGTCATATCCTGGGTTTTCACACCGCCACGCCCTGGCACACCAATCATCGGTCCCTCGACCCGCCAGAACTGGAGCAGGCCCTCACTGATGGCAGCGCCGACATTGCTGCCATCACCGGCGCCCCGCCAATCCTGCTGCGCCCGCCATTCTGGAACTACGACAAACGCACCTTTGCCGCTTATCAGCAGCATGGCCTGCATGTGCTGTTGACGGACTTGAGCGCCAATGACGGCAAGATCTGGGGCTTCAACGCCAGCCCCCGGCGCCGGTCGCACATGCTGCGCTCGATGTCCGAAGTACGCGAACGCATTGCCCGTGGCGAGTTGCCGGTGGTCGATGGGGTGATTCCGGTGGTGGTGACGTTCCACGATCTCAATCGCTACACCGCCCGGCATACCCGTGAATACTTGCAGATTCTGCTCGACAGCGCCCGGGAGACCGGCGTGAAAACCGCCGACAAGCCGTTTTATGACGATCAGTCCGCGCTGCTGCGGGCTGCCATGGCGCGTACCGTGCGCGATGATTCACAACCGGTCGAGTTGCCGGGCTTCTGGAACTGGATCTGGGGCGCAAACGCCCATTGAAAAAAAACGTGCAGAAATGAGCGCTGGATAACACTGACCTGTGGCCAGTCGCTCTATCTGCTCAGGAGGTCGGCGGCAGCAGTTCATCAATCATCCGCAAACAATGGTTCAATCCCGGCGAAACATCGCCCACCCGTCGGCTGAGTATGATCGGCGATGTCGCATTGTCTTCCAGAAGCGGGGTGAAGCCGATGTCGTCGCGGTGCAGCAATTGCACCGAGGCCGGTACCAGCGTCACCCCGATTCCTGCCCCCACCAGACCGATCGCCGTTTGCAGCTCGTTCGTCCATTGCGCGACGTGGATGCTCACGCCGTAGGATTCGAACAGGGCAATCACATGGTCGGCGTAACTCGGCCGTGGATTGCCGGGGTACAGCACAAAGGGCTCCTTCGCCAGTTCCCGCAGGCTGATGGGACCGGCGAGCAACGGGTGGCCGGCGGGCAGGGCGGCGACCAGGCGGTCTTCGGTCAGCACGGTCTGGACGATAGCGGGGTCGTCAATGCGGATGCGGCCGAAGCCGATGTCGATGCGTCCGGCCTTGAGCGCCTGCACCTGCTGCAAGGTGGTCATTTCCGACAGCCCCAGCTCCAGCTCCAGCGGTTCGCCGCTGCGTAACCGGCGGATCAGTTCCGGCAGTACGCCATACAAGGTCGACGGCGCAAAACCGATACCCAGCCAGGTTTTCTCGCCCAACCCGATACGCCGCGTGTTGTCGCAGACCTTGTTCAGTTGTTCGAGCAGGGCGGTGGAGTGCTCATGGAAGAATCGCCCGGCGTCGGTCAACTTCAGCGGGCGGCCGCGCTCCAGCAACATCACCCCCAGTTCGTCCTCCAGTTGCTGGATCTGCCGGCTCAGCGGCGGTTGGGCAATGTGCAAGCGCTCGGCGGCGCGAGTGAAGTTGAGGGTTTGAGCCAGCACCTGAAAGTAACGCAGGTGACGCAGTTCCATGGGGCCTCCGGATTTTCAATTGAATACCTTTTAGGTATCAAGCCAGACCAATTCTATATTGGCCGCCCGGAAAAAGCCGTATGAGAATCCGACTCAGAACTTCAAGAACCTGACGGGTATCGAAATGCTTGCAACAGCCATTGAATCGATCGAGACGATCATCGTCGATCTGCCGACCATCCGCCCGCACAAGCTGGCGATGCATACCATGCAGAACCAGACCCTGGTGATCATTCGCGTGCGTTGCGCCGACGGCATCGAAGGCATCGGCGAATCCACCACCATCGGTGGCCTGGCCTACGGCAATGAAAGCCCGGACAGCATCAAGACCAACATCGACACGCACTTCGCAGCGCTGTTGATCGGCCAGGACAGCAGCAACGTCAACGCCGCCATGCTGCGCCTGGAACGCAGCATCCGTGGCAACACCTTCGCCAAATCCGGTATCGAAACCGCGCTGCTCGACGCCCAGGGCAAACGCCTCGGCCTGCCGGTCAGCGAATTGCTTGGCGGCCGTGTTCGCGATGCGCTGCCCGTGGCCTGGACCCTGGCCAGCGGCGACACCGGGAAAGACATCGCCGAAGCGGAAAAAATGCTCGACCTGCGCCGCCACCGCATCTTCAAACTGAAAATCGGTGCCGGCGAGGTCAATCGTGACCTGGCCCATGTGATTGCGATCAAGAAAGCCCTGGGTGACCGCGCCAGTGTGCGGGTCGACGTCAATCAGGCCTGGGACGAAGCGGTGGCGCTGCGGGCTTGCCGGATTCTGGGAACCAACGGCATCGACCTGATCGAACAACCCATCTCACGCAACAACCGCGCCGGCATGGCTCGCCTCAACGCCATGAGCCCGGCGCCGATCATGGCCGACGAATCCATCGAGTGCGTGGAAGATGCGTTCAACCTGGCCCGCGAAGGCGCGGCCTCGGTGTTCGCCCTGAAGATTGCCAAGAACGGTGGCCCGCGTGCTGTGTTGCGCACAGCCTCCATCGCCGAAGCGGCCGGTATCGCCCTGTACGGCGGCACCATGCTCGAAGGTGGAGTCGGCACCATGGCCTCGGCCCATGCCTTCATCACCCTGAACAAACTGGCGTGGGACACCGAACTGTTCGGCCCGCTGCTGCTGACCGAAGACATTCTCAGCGAGCCGCTGGTGTATCGCGATTTTGAACTGCACGTGCCGAAAACGCCGGGTCTGGGCCTGAGCCTGGATGAAGAACGCCTGGCGTTCTTCCGCCGCGACAAGACATCCAACGCCATTCAGCAAGCCTGAGGAGAGCATTATGCTGTTCCACGTAAAAATGACCGTGAACCTGCCGGTCGACATGAATCCGCAAGCGGCCGCCACACTCAAGGCTGACGAAAAAGCCCTGGCCCAGCGCCTGCAAGAACAGGGCAAGTGGCGCCACTTGTGGCGCATCGCCGGGCACTATGCCAACTACAGCGTGTTCGATGTCGACAGCGTTCAGGAATTGCATGACCTGCTGATGCAATTGCCGTTGTTTCCGTACATGGCCATCGAGATCGACGCGATGTGCCGGCATCCTTCTTCCATCCGTGACGATGACCGCTGAGCCCAGCCTGTTCAGCGCGCTACGCTAATAATTACAAGATGAGGAACCCAGCAAAATGAACGTCAAGATTTCCCACACTGCCGAAGTCCAGAAATTTCTCGAAGAAGCCAGCGGCCTGCTCAACGACGCCGGCAACCCACGGACCAAGGCACTGGTCTACCGCATCCTGCGTGATTCGGTGAACATCATCGAAGACCTGGCCGTGACCCCGGAAGAATTCTGGAAAGCCGTCAACTACCTCAACGTGCTGGGCGCACGCCAGGAAGCCGGGTTGCTGGTGGCCGGTATTGGCCTGGAGCATTACCTCGACCTGCTGATGGACGCCGAAGACGAGCAGGCCGGCAAATCCGGCGGCACGCCGCGCACCATCGAAGGCCCGCTGTACGTGGCCGGTGCGCCATTGTCCGAGGGCGAGGCGCGCCTCGACGATGGCGTCGATCCGGGCGTACCCCTGTTCATGCAGGGCCGCGTGTTCAACACCGCTGGCGAACCCCTGGCCGGTGCCGTGGTGGATGTCTGGCACGCCAATACCGGTGGTACTTACTCGTACTTCGATGCCACGCAGTCGGAGTTCAACCTGCGTCGCCGTATCGTTACCGATGCCGAAGGCCGCTATCGTTTCCGCAGCATCGTGCCGTCGGGTTATGGCTGCCCGCCGGACGGTCCGACCCAGCAACTGCTCGATCAACTGGGCCGTCATGGCCAGCGTCCGGCGCACGTGCACTTCTTCATTTCCGCAGCGGATCATCGCCACCTGACCACCCAGATCAACCTCGATGGCGATCAATACCTGCACGACGACTTCGCCTACGCCACCCGCGATGAACTGATTGCCAAAATCACCTTCAGCGACGATCAGCAGCGTGCGGCGGCCCATGGTGTGAGCGGTCGCTTTGCCGAAATCGACTTCGACTTCACCTTGCAGCCGTCTGCCCAGCCTGAGGAGCAACAGCGCCACGAGCGGGTCCGCGCACTGGAAGACTGATAGCGCAGCCCTGTGGGAGCGGGCTTGCTCGCGAAGGCGGAATCAGCCTCAACATCAACGTTGACGGACACTCCGCTTTCGCGAGCAAGCCCGCTCCCACAAGGGTTTCGGTCAACTGTCCGGAAATATCTCAAGTGCCTGACACACTGTTCTAGAATGGCCCGATACAACACATAACAACAACGAGAGTGACCTGATGATGCAAGCGCAACTATTGAGTCAGCGCAGCCGGGTGTTCGACCACGCCGACCCTTACGCGGTGTCGGGCTACGTCAATCAGCACGTCGGCAACCATTGCATCCTCATGCCCCGTGCGGGACGGCCACTGGCCAGTCTCGACCACCGCAAATTCGCCAGCCTCGACCTGTGCCGCATCAGCTACGGCGCCAGCGTGCGGGTGACGTCGGGCGCACTGGAGAACATCTATCACCTGCAAGTGTTGCTGCGCGGCAATTGCCTGTGGCGCGGGCATGGCCAGGAACATTACTTCGCCCCCGGCGAGCTGCTGTTGATCAATCCCGATGATCCGGTGGACCTGACGTACTCCAACGATTGCGAAAAATTCATCCTGAAGATTCCCACCCGGTTGTTCGAGTCCGTTTGCGATGAGCAGCGCTGGCAATATCCAGGGCAGGGCGTGCGGTTCCTGGAGAACCGTTATCAACTGGGCGAGCTGGAAGGTTTCGTCAACCTGCTGGCGATGATTTGCCAGGAGGCCGAGGCCAGCGAGCAGATCCCCAGGGTGCAGGAGCATTACGCGCAGATCATCGCCAGCAAGATGCTGAGCCTGATGAAAACCAATGTCTGCCGCCTCGAACCGGGCTCGCAGACGGCCACGTTCGAAGCGATTGCCGATTACATCGCCAACAACCTCAAGCAGGACATCGACAGCGAAGAGCTGGCGCGCCAGGCCCACATGAGCCTGCGCTCGCTGTATGGCCTGTTCGAGCGCTATGCCGGCCTTACGCCGAAAAACTACCTGCGCCAGAAACGCCTGGAGCGCATCAACGCCTGCCTGAGCGACCCGACCTGCAACGTGCGCAACGTCACGGAAGTGGCGATGGACTACGGCTTCCTGCACCTGGGCCGGTTCTCCGACAGCTATCGCAAGCAGTTCGGCGAGTTGCCGTCGGACACCCTCAAACGCCGACACTGATGCATTCAACATCGATGTCGCCTGATCCGACGCCATCGCGAGCAAGCTCGCTCCCACAGGGATTTCGGTTGAGCGAAAAAATCGCATCCAGCCAATAACACTGTGGGAGCGAGCTTGCTCGCGATGGGGCCGGCACCTTCACCATTGATGGCGCCTGACACACCGCCAGTGACTGCACAAAACGGATAAAGGTCTGCACCCCGCGGATATTCCAGTCTGCCGCCCCGTCCTAGCATGGCCCTGCCTGAACAATAACAATGGAGGCGGTGGCCATGACCCTGCGACCCGAATATTTGCATTCCCTGCTTGAAGACGATCCCGAGCAAGGCCTCTATCGCTGCAAACGCGAGATGTTCACCGACCCGCGGTTGTTCGATCTGGAGATGGAACACATCTTCGAAGGCAACTGGCTGTACCTGGCCCACGAAAGCCAGATCCCCAACATCAACGATTTCTACACCACCACCATGGGGCGCCAGTCGGTCTTCATCGCGCGCAACAAGGACGGTGTGCTCAACGCCTTCATCAACGCCTGCAGCCACCGTGGCGCGACGCTGTGCCGGCACAAGTCCGGCAACAAGAGCTCCTACACCTGTCCGTTCCACGGCTGGACCTTCAACAACTCCGGCAAGCTGCTCAAGGTCAAGGATCCGGCCAACGCCGGTTATCCCGCGAGCTTCAACTGCGAAGGCTCCCACGACCTGACCCGCGTCGCGCGGTTCGAGTCCTATCGCGGCTTCCTGTTCGGCAGCCTGAAAGCCGATGTGCTGCCACTGGTCGAGCACCTCGGCGAGTCGGCGAAGATCATCGACATGATCGTCGACCAATCCCCCGATGGCCTGGAAGTGCTGCGCGGTTCGTCGAGCTACATCTACGAAGGCAACTGGAAGCTCACCGCCGAAAACGGTGCCGACGGCTACCACGTCAGCTCCGTGCACTGGAACTACGCCGCCACCCAGAACCAGCGCAAGCAACGCGAGGCCGGCGACAGCAACCCGACCATGAGCGCCGGCAGTTGGGCCAAGCAGGGCGGTGGTTTCTACTCCTTCGACAAGGGCCACATGCTGCTCTGGACCCGTTGGGCCAACCCCGAGGACCGTCCGCTGTACGAGCGCCGCGATGAGCTGGCGCAGGATTTCGGCAAGGCCCGCGCCGACTGGATGATCGAGAATTCGCGCAACCTGTGCCTGTACCCCAACGTGTACCTGATGGACCAGTTCAGCTCGCAGATCCGCATTGCCCGGCCGATCTCGGTCAACCGCACGGAAATCACCATTTACTGCATCGCCCCCAAAGGCGAAAGCGACCACGCGCGTTCGAGCCGGATTCGTCAGTACGAGGATTTCTTCAACGTCAGCGGCATGGCCACGCCGGACGATCTGGAAGAGTTCCGCTCCTGCCAGACCAGCTACCAGGGCAGCGTCACCACCTGGAACGACATGTCCCGTGGTGCCGAGCACTGGATCGAAGGCGCCGATGAGGCGGCCAGGGAAATCGATCTGCATCCGCTGCTCAGCGGCGTACGCACCGAAGACGAAGGCCTGTTCGTGCTGCAACACAAGTACTGGCAGCAGACCATGCTCAAGGCCCTTGCCGCCGAGCAGTCGAAACTGATCGCCGTGGAGGACGTGCAATGACGATTTCCCATGACACCGTGCGCGACTTTCTCTACCGCGAAGCGCGCTACCTCGACGACCGCCAGTGGGACGAATGGCTGGAGCTGTACGCACCGGAGGCGACGTTCTGGATGCCTTCGTGGGACGATAACGACGAGTTGACCGAAGATCCACAGCGGGAAATCTCGCTGATCTGGTACGGCAACCGCACCGGCCTGGAAGACCGCGTCTTCCGCATCAAGACCGAGCGCTCCAGCGCCAGCGTGCCGGACACTCGCACCTCCCACAACATCAGCAACATCGAGCTGCTCGAACAGGCCGACGGTTTGTGCAAGGTGCGTTTCAACTGGCACACCCTGAGCTTTCGCTACAAGACCGTCGACAGCTATTTCGGCAGCAGTTTCTACACCCTCGACGTGCGCGGTGAAAACCCGCTGATCCTGGCCAAGAAAGTGATCCTGAAGAACGACTACGTTCGTCAGGTCATCGATGTTTACCACCTGTGAGGCGGCCGTCATGACCCATTCCATTGCGTTCAATTTCGAAGACGGCGTCACCCGGTTCATCGACGCCAATGCCGGCGAAACCGTGGCCGATGCCGCGTACCGCCAGGGCATCAATATCCCGCTGGATTGCCGCGACGGCGCCTGCGGCACCTGCAAGTGTTTTGCCGAAGCCGGCACCTACGATCTGGGCGAGGAGTACATCGAAGACGCCCTCAGCCCTGAAGAGGCCGCGCAGGGTTTTGTCCTGACCTGCCAGATGCGTGCCCGCAGCGATTGCGTGGTACGGGTGCCGACGTCCTCGGAAGTCTGCCGTACCCGCCAGTCCAGCTACGACGCGACCATCAGCGCCGTGCGCCAACTGTCCGACAGCACCATCGCGCTGTCGATCAAGGGCGAAGCGCTGAGCAAACTGGCGTTCCTGCCGGGGCAATATGTGAACCTGGGGATTCCCGGCAGCGAGCAGACTCGTGCCTATTCGTTCAGTTCGTTGCAGCGCGACGGCGAGGTCAGTTTCCTGATTCGCAACGTGCCGGGCGGGTTGATGAGCAGTTTCCTGACTGGCATGGCCAAGGCCGGCGACAGCATGAGCCTGGCCGGGCCGTTGGGCAGTTTCTACCTGCGCGACATCCGTCGGCCGCTGTTGCTGCTGGCCGGTGGCACCGGGCTGGCGCCGTTCACCGCGATGCTGGAGAAAATCGCCGAGCAGGGCAGTGATCATCCGCTGCATCTGATCTATGGCGTGACCCACGATTTTGATCTGGTGGAAATCGACCGCCTTGAAGCTTTTGCCGCGCGCATCCCCAACTTCACCTTCAGCGCCTGCGTCGCCAGCCCCGAGAGCCAACATCCGCTCAAGGGCTACGTGACCCAGCACATCGAGCCAAAACATTTGAACGATGGCGACGTCGATGTGTACCTGTGCGGCCCGCCGCCGATGGTCGAGGCGGTCAGCCAGTTCATTCGCGAGCAAGGCATTGCGCCTGCGAACTTCTACTTTGAGAAATTCGCCGCCAGCGCGGCTTGAGTCGTGCACAAATTCCCTGCCAGGCAACTACCCAATGTGGGAGCGGGCTTGCTCGCGAAAGCGGTCTGACAGGGGGCACTGTTGTTGAATGTTACGGCCTCTTCGCGAGCAAGCCCGCTCCCACAGGACCGCGTTTGGCCTGCATTTTCTTGATTGGCCGGAATTATTTGAGGTACACATGAACCGATTTCACGAAAAAGTCGCACTGATCACCGGCGCCGCCCAAGGCATCGGGCAGCGGGTGGCCGAGCGCATGGCCGCGGAAGGGGCGAAGCTGATCCTGGTGGACCGTTCCGACCTGGTGTTCGAAGTGCAGCAACAGCTGGCGTCGACCACCCAGGTTTTGGCCCTGACCGCCGACCTTGAGCAATACGAGGAGTGCAGTCGGGTGATGCAAACCGCTGTCGAGCGTTTCGGTCGCCTCGATGTGCTGGTCAATAACGTCGGCGGCACGATCTGGGCCAAGCCGTTCGAGCATTACCAGGCGTCGCAGATCGAGGCCGAGGTTCGCCGTTCGCTGTTCCCGACCTTGTGGTGTTGCCATGCTGCGCTGCCGTTCATGCTGGAGCAGGGCAGCGGGGCGATCGTCAACGTATCCTCCATCGCCACCCGCAGCCTCAACCGCGTGCCCTACGGTGCGGCAAAAGGCGGGGTGAATGCCTTGACCGCTTGTCTGGCGTTCGAAACCGCCGGTCGTGGTGTGCGGGTCAATGCCACCGCTCCTGGCGGCACCGAAGCACCGCCGCGACGCATACCCCGCAATGGTGCCGAGCAGAGTGAGGAGGAAAAACTCTGGTATCAGCAGATCGTCGACCAGACCCTCGACAGCAGTTTGATGAAACGCTACGGCACCCTGGATGAGCAGGCGGGGGCTATTCTGTTCCTGGCCAGCGACGAAGCGTCCTATATCACCGGCATGGTCATGCCCGTGGGCGGCGGCGATCAAGGCTGACGCGAGCGACAGACATCCCATCCGCAAACGGAGTCAAGGTGATGAGTGACAAACCCACGATCGTGCTGGTCCATGGTTTCTGGGGCGGCGCTGCCCATTGGAACAAGGTCATCGTCAAATTGCTCAGCCGGGGCGACACGCACATTCGCGCCGTCGAGTTGCCGCTGACTTCGCTGGCTGATGATGCCGAGCGCACGCGCAAGATGGTCGCCCAGGTGCCCGGTCCAGTGCTGCTGGTGGGGCATTCCTATGGCGGCGCGGTCATCACTGAAGCGGGTGATTTGCCGAATGTGGTCGGGCTTGTGTACATCGCCGCGTTCGCGCCGGACGCCGGTGAAAGCCCAGCGGGCATCACGCAACGGCATCTGCCAGCGGCGGCGGCCAACCTGGTGCCCGATAGCGACGGTTACCTGTGGGTCAAGCCAGAGCTCTATCACGAAAGCTTCTGTCAGGACCTGCCGGCGACCGAAGGGTTGGTCATGGGCCTTACCCAGAAAGCGCCGCTGGCGAGTACCTTCGGTGACACTGTTGGCACGGTGGCCTGGAAGAAAAAGCCATCGTGGTATCAGATTTCGACCGGGGACCGGATGATCGCTCCACAAAACCAGCAATGGATGGCTGAGCGGCTGAACGCCCGGGAGATTCTGACCTTGACTGCCAGCCATGCGTCCCTGGCGTCGATGCCCGCTGAAGTGGCGGCATTGATCGACAGGGCTGCGACGGCGTTGGCCAAGGGGTAGGATCCAGGTTCAATCGGATTCGGGAATCTTCATGGCGATATCTGGTCGGTATTTTGGAAAAGGGCGGGTGTAAGGTAAGCAAGCCAACCTGATATCACTGCCCAAAAGGAGGTGACTATGAGCGTTCCGATTCTGAACAAAATGCACATGAACGGCTATGACGTACTCAGAGTGAGCAATGGGCCCTGGCGGGTATGTACCCAGGGTGACCGACTGGGTTCATTTGACACTCGGGAAGAAGCACTGGCGTTTGCCGCGTCGCTGCCCGGCTACAGGGCTCGCGCCGGCAGGCCTGCGCGCAGTCATCAAGCTAAGTGAAGCCCAACCGAAGCCCCGGTTCTACGGCAATCTCCTGTAGGAGCGAGCTCGCTCGCGATGGTCGCTAACGATAACGCGTGTTTCCTGGCTAAACTCGGCGCGCTTGAGTCCATCGCGAGCAGGCTCGCTCCTACAGGGCGCTAATAGCCACCGCCACCGCTGGGGCGTGAGGGTTCTCGGGCCTTTTGCTGCATGTGGCTCCATTCCGCGCACGTCATAAAGCTTTTGTGGTCGACCATGCCCCGGCCGTCAAAGCTGACGTTGTAAGCTTGTTGATGGCCGGACTGAGTCAGTTTGTAGTCAAAGCACGTACCGGGTTCGACGGTACGATCGCTGATCGCCAGCGGCTGGCCGCCGATTTGCCGGACTTGCTCCTGGGTCATGCCGGTGCCGACCTTCGCCACCAGCGGCTGGTTCTGGTAGATCGAGTTGGTGCTGCAGCCTGCCAACGCGGTCAGTGTGACAACCAGCGTGAATAGAGGCCTGTTCATGGCAGCGCTCCCGCTATTGAGCCTTGTTGCGGCTAATGACCTTGGCTTTTACTTCCTCGGCATAGCCGGACAGTTTTTCTTCATCGCCCTGAAACAAAGCACACAGTTTTTGAACGGCTTGCGCGTCGATTTCGTTGCCGAGCAGGCGCAATTGCTGCTCGATACGCAAAAGCTCGACGGCCGACCAGCGCAAATCTGACGCAAGTCCCTGCAGATCACGCCGAAGTTCCTGTTCCGATTCGTTAAGCCACATGATGACCTCCTGAATACTGCACACCGAAATTTTAGACCTGTTTACCAGACCGGATGTTGTGTTCGTCTGAATCAGCGGGGTTTCCTTTGGTCGGGAAAATAAACGCGAACGTGAAAGTACGCTGTCCTACTCAAGAAAGATGGATGGCTTATCTGAACTCAAGGAACTAACCAGGGGAGCCGATATCAATGACAGTCGCTGAATCGTCGGGGATGGATGTACGGACGACGGCGGGCTACATTTTCTTTATTTCGAATTTAAGGAAGCAGCATGCGAATGTTGATGGGGGGAGTCGTGCTGGCGTTGCTGGCCGGATGTTCATTGCCGGCTTCGCTGGTGCCGGGCGAGCCAAATGTCAGCAAGCACAGCGCGAAGGCGCCAAAAGAGTATGCGGCGTGCGTTTTGCCAGCCTGGCAAAAGGAAGTACCGAATACGACCCAGGTTTCGATATCCAACGGATTCCGGATCACCGCGCCCAGCGTGATCACGGCCGACGAAGTGCTGGATATTGTGAAGTACAAAAACGGCAGTCAGGTTTCGCTGTACCAGGGGCCACCTTGGGCCAAATCCGGCGACCTGCGTAAAATCGTGCGCGACTGTTTGTAAGAACAGGAAAACGAAAATCGGGGCGTCACGCCGGCAATAACGTGGCGGTGCTGCGGCCTCGCTGATCCCGATTGCCTGATACGTTCGCCGACGCGTCTGCACAAAAAATCCCGTCCAGGTCTTCCTGGACGGGATTTTTTTGCGCGCCATTTGCCTGCATGAAATTTACCGTGTATTTTTTCATGAAATTAAAAATACAAAATTTCACGAGGCCATATGTTTCAGCAATCCACTCAGCATGTCGCCAGTTACTACGCCCATTCCTGTGCCGGTCGTCTGTTCAATCGAGCCGCGCTGGAAGGTGAGCAAGACACTGAGGTGCTGATCATCGGGGCCGGTTTCAGTGGGTTGCACACGGCGTTGCGCCTGGCACTGGCCGGCAAGCGCGTGACCTTGCTCGAAGCCAGCCGGGTGGCCTGGGCCGCTTCGGGACGCAATGGCGGCCAGGCGATTCTCGGTTGGTCGTGCGACATGCCACCGCTGGAAGCGGCGCTGGGTTATGAACGGGCGCGGCGACTGTGGGAAGGTATGCGCTGGGCCGCGCGCGAACTGCGTGATTTGCCCGGCCGGCATGAGTTCGATTGCGACTACCGCGCCGGTCATCTCTGGACGTCGGTGATGCCGCGTCGGGTAGGCCTGCTGACGGAGTGGCAACACGAGGCCAGCCACAAATGGGGCCACGACAAACTGCAATTCATCCCACGGCAACAGTTGCCGGAATGGGTGGCCAGCGAACGGTATCAGGCCGGCCTGTTCGATCCCGAGGGCGGGCATTTGAATCCGCTGAAACTGGCCCTCGGCCTCGCGGATGCAATTGAGCGGGCGGGTGGCCGCATCCATGAGCAAAGCAAGGCGCTGAGCTATGGCGAGGAGGGCGACGGGTTTGTGGTGACGACCGAACGCGGTCGTATTCGTGCCGATGTGCTGGTGCTGGCGTGCAACGCCTACCTCGATCGGCTCGACCCGCAACTGGCGAGTTGCGTGTTGCCGGTCGGCACGTATCAGGTCGCGACCGCGCCGCTGACGAAGGAGCAAGCCACTGCGCTGCTGCCGAGCAACGTATGTGTGACCGACAACCAGTTCGTGCTCGATTATTTCCGCCGCACCCCGGATAACCGCCTGCTGTTCGGCGGCGGTTGCACTTACCTGGGCGGAATGCCCAAGGACATCGCCGCGGCGACCCGGCCGTTCCTGGAGCGCGTGTTCCCGCAGCTCACGGGCGTCGAGCTGGAGTTTGCCTGGGGCGGACACATCGACCTGACCCTCAAGCGCACGCCGGATATCGGACGGCGCGGCGATCTGTACTGGATGCAGGGGTATTCGGGGCATGGCGTGCTGCCGACACTGGCCGCAGCGCGGGCAGTGTCCGACGCGGTACTCGGTCAGCCCGACGAACTGTCCCTGTACCAGGGCCTGAACAACGGCAGTTTTCCCGGTGGCAAATACCTGGCCGCGCCGCTGGAAGCCATCGGCAAAGCCTGGTATCGACTGCGCGACAGTATTTGAAGCGACACTTTCAGGAAGCCTCTGGATGGACATGCAAGAAGAAATATCGGCGCTGGCGATCCTGATCCAGGACCTGCGCAAACACAAAAAATACACCCTGAAGGAACTGGCGGACAAAATCGGTCGCTCGGTCGGTTTTCTGTCACAGGTCGAGCGCGGTCTGTCGCGTCCGACGGTGGCGGACTTGACCGCCATCAGCGAAACCCTTGGGGTGCCGACCACCTATTTCTACAGCCTGCCCAAACCCATGGCGTTGTCCTGGGTCACCCGCCCGGACGAGCGCCGCACGCTGTACTACGCCGATGGAATTACCGACATCCTCGTTTCGCCAAAAATGCGTGCGTCCTTTTCGATGCTCGAAAGCCAGCTTGAGCCCGGCGCCAGCAGCGGCGACCGGCACATGAAGGACAGTTCCGAGCAGGGTGGTTATGTCCTGGAAGGGGAGTTGACCCTGTGGCTCGATGATAACGAACCGGTGACCCTGCGTCCCGGCGACAGCTTTCAACTGGCCAGCCATGCACACTGCCGCTACGGCAACCTGTCCGACCAACTGACCCGCGTGCTTTGGGTTTACACCTGATAACAACAAGGAACAAAACGATGGATGCTGTGTGCTCTGATCTGCTGGCCGAGGTTCGCAACTTTCGCCACTGCAACCCTGAAGTGCGTTACGTCGACCTGATCTCCCTGGACATTCCGGGGCACTTCTACGGCAAGCGCTACCCGATCGAGATGCTCGAAAAAGTGGCTGCCGGCAGTGTGCTCAAGCTGCCGCAGAACTGCGTGCTGCTCGGCACTCAGGGCGGGTTGTTCAAGATCGGGGATTACTGCTTCAACGACGGTGACCCGGATGCACCCCGTCGCCTGGTGCCTGGCACGTTGAAACGGGTGAACTGGGAAAAGCAGCCGTTGGGCCAGATGCTGATCACCTCCGACGGCACGGAAAAACCCATCGAATTCGAACCCCGCGAAGTGCTGGCACAAGTGCTGAACCGGCTCCATCGCAAGGGTATTTTTCCGGTGGTGGCCTTCGAGCTGGAGTTTTACCTGTTCGACAGCCGCTTGCAGGACGGCTTGCCGCAGTTCCCCCGTGATGAGTTGACTGGCGACGCCGATGATCAGCCGAACATGCACATCGAACGCTTGTCGCGATTCGCCCCGGTGCTCGATGAAATGGTCGAGACGGCACGAGCGCAAGGCATCGATGCCACGGTGATCACCGCCGAACTCGGCCCGGGTCAGTTCGAAATCAACTTCGGTCATTGCGATGACGGCCTGCGCGCCGCCGACTGGGCGGCCCTGTTCTGCCGCAGCACCCGGGGCGTGGCGCTCAAGCACAACTATCGCGCCAGTTTCATGGCCAAACCCTACTTGCAACACCCCGGCAGTGGCATGCACGTGCATGTCAGCCTGTATGACCAGGCCGGCAACAATCTGCTGGCGGCGAACGGCCAGCGGGCGCTGCGTCATGCGGTGGCCGGTTGCCTGGATGTGTTGCCGCACTGCATGCCGATTTTTGCCCCGAACCACAACGCTTTGCGCCGTTTGAGCGGCACCGTGAACGTCGCGTCCCGCGCCAGTTGGGGCTTTGAGGATCGTGATGCCTGCTTGCGTATACCGGAGTCGGACGTCAAAAACCTGCGTATCGAACATCGCCTGGCGGGTGCCGATGCCAATCCGTATCTGGCGTTGGCGGCGATTCTGGTGGGGTTGGAGCAAGGTCTGGAAAGGGAGCGTGAACCGATTGCACCGCTCAATGAAGACCGCAGCAGTGGCATCGATTTTCCGTTGGAAATGCTCGAAGCGGTGCAGTCCATGCAAAGTCATGCATCGCTGCGCGAAGGCCTGGGGGCGGAGTTTGTGGATGTCTATTGCGAAAACAAACGTCAGGATCATCTGGCATTTCTGCATGACATCAGCGCGAGGGAGTATCGCTGGTTCTTGTAGTCTCCCTTAGAAAAAGTGTGGATATTTAATGAGTTAGAAAGATTAGTAACTGGATAGTGAATAAAAATATCTTGTTACAGGCTGAAATATTCCGTAGTATTCGCGCCGCGTTCACCACCACGGTTTATGCATTTTTAAATCCCAGGCGTCCATCAGCTGCCTGGGATTTTTTTTGCCTGGAATTTAGTCGGCCATTGACTCCATCACTGGCGCTCGCTTGCCGAGTTTCATCAGCCAGTAGTAACTCAGCGCAGGCACCAGCAACCCGACGATCCATGCCAGATCCACCCCGTCCAGCGCCGTGGCCACCGGGCCGACGTACAGCGTGGTGTTCATGAACGGAATTTCCAGGGCAATCGCCAACAGGAAACTGCCGCAGGCAATCCGGTTGACTCGCCCGTAGATCCCGTTCAGGTCGAAGATGTCGTCAATCCGGTATTGGCCTTTGCGCAGGCAGTAGTAGTCCACCAGATTGATCGCCGTCCACGGGATCAGGAAGTAGCTCATGAGCACGCTGTTATTGTTCATTGGGCAAACCTGATCAAAGGCGAAACACGATGCACCGCACGCGCCATGCAATGGCGAGACGCGAGGGGCGTGATTGGCTGTTCGGGTGGGCTCAGTGAACTATTTGCCAGAAGCCGTTCTGCTTGGCCGAAACGCTGGCGCGCAGGCGCTTGAAATGCAGGTGCGAAGCGGTCCATTCACCGCGCAGGCACATCAATCCCTGTGGGAGCGGGCTTGCTCGCGAAGGCGTCATCACAGCCAGCATCCATGTTGACTGCCCCGGCGCTTTCGCGAGCAAGCCCGCTCCCACAGTTGAGGTGTGCCGACCCCCGGCCTCGCATCCAGGCGCAGGGTGGCGCACTCAGCGGAACGCTGGCACCACGTGTTTGATAAACAGCTCCAGGGATTTTTTCTTCTCCGCGTGGGGCAGGCTGTTATCGCACCAGAAGCTGAACTCGTCTACACCCAGTTCCTGGTAGTACTTGATGCGCGGAATGATTTCTTCCGGGGTGCCGATCATGGCGGTTTTGTGCAGGCTCTCCAGTTCGAACTCAGGGCGGCCGGCGAATTTCTCTTCCGGGCTCGGCGCGAGGAAACCGTTGACCGGCGTGGTCTTGTTGCCAAACCAGGCATCGAACGTGCGATAGAACTTCGAGATCGCCTTGGCCCCGACTTCCCAGCCCTGCGGATCGTCGGCGGTGTGCACGTGGGTGTGACGCAGCACCATCAGTTGCGGGCGCGGCACGCCCGGGTTGTTGTCCAGGGCGGCCTGGAATTTGTTCTTCAGGTCGAGGACTTCTTCGTCGCCTTTCATCAGCGGCGTGACCATCACGTTGCAGCCGTTGGCCACGGCGAAGTTGTGCGAGTCCGGGTCGCGGGCGGCGATCCACATCGGCGGGTTCGGCTGCTGGATCGGCTTGGGCACGCTGGTGGAGGTCGGGAACTTCCAGATGTCGCCGTCATGGGCGTAGTCGCCGTTCCACAGTGCACGCACCACCGGAACCATTTCCCGCAACGCCTGGCCGCCGGAGGACGCTGGCATGCCACCGGCCATACGGTCGAATTCAATCTGGTAGGCGCCACGCGCCAAACCGACTTCCATGCGTCCGTTGCTGATCACGTCGAGCAATGCGCATTCACCCGCTACCCGCAGCGGATGCCAGAACGGCGCGATGATGGTGCCGGCGCCCAGGTGAATGGTGGTGGTCTTGCCCGCGAGGTAAGCCAGCAGCGGCATCGGGCTTGGCGAGATGGTGTATTCCATGGAGTGGTGCTCACCGATCCACACGGTGCTGAAACCACCGGCCTCGGCCATCAGCGTCAGTTCGGTCAGGTCTTCGAACAACTGGCGGTGGCTGACGCTTTCGTCCCAACGTTCCATGTGTACGAACAGGGAAAACTTCATGACGCTTACCTCGGATCTATTGTTATTGGCCCGTCGACTGCGGGTTCGCGGTCTATTGGTATACCATAATACATATTTTCCGCAAATGACTTCTCTTCGCGGCTGACGCTAACCAGTGTGGGAGCGGGCTTGCTCGCGAAAGCGAACTTCCAGGCGGCATATGTATTGACTGACACTCCGTCTTCGCGAGCAAGCCCGCTCCCACAGGGGGATGCGGTGATATCAGCGGGATCAGGCCAGCACGGGCAGGGCGCCCATCTTGCCGTGGCAATACACCAGTGGCCCGCTGCTCTGCCGGGGCACGATCAGGTTTTTCACCGCGCCGACCATGATGGCGTGGTCGCCGCCTTCATATTCGCGCCACAGCTCGCATTCTATGACCGCCGTGGCGTTGGCCAGAATCGGGTTGCCCAACTCGCTGAGCGTCCACTCGATCCCCTGGGCCTTGTCCTTGCCTTTGCGCGCGAAAGCATAGGCTTCGCTTTGCTGGCCGCCGGAAAGCACGTGGATGGCAAAACGTTTGTTTTTGATCAGGACCGGGTAGGAATCGGAGCTGTAGTTCGGGCAGAACAGCACCAGGGCCGGGTCCATCGACAGCGAACTGAAGGCACTGGCGGTCAGGCCGACGATTTGCCCGTCGTCATCCAGGGTGGTGATCACGGTCACTCCGGAGGGGAACGAACCCATGACTTGTTTGTAGATGGCGGCATCGATCATTGGACGGTCCTCGGCAGGTGTGACGCGTTTTTTATGTGTTTATAGGTCTGATGGTATACCGTAATACATCGATTGCAAGATCTTTTTAGGTGAACCGATAAACGTACGGCTTTCGTCGGAAACTCAATGATTACGGGGCTTTAAGATAGCCAGAGTTGATGTGAGTCGGGCAGGATGCCGGCTCAGATGCTTGTTCAAAGACCGGATCAGCCTTGTTTAAAGTTTGGAATACCATAATATGGTTCGCATCTGAGGGGTGGCCAAAGAGTCCCCCCGGTTTGGCTTCATACAAAGATAAGAACAGACAAACTCGAGTTCATGCACATGTCCCAGATGTCCCGGCAAGATCCGTTGATCGAGAACCATACGGTCGACTACGTTCCACTCGCAGAGCGCCACGGGAAGGCCCGCGATCTTTTCACCCTGTGGTTCAGCACCAACATCGCGCCACTGCCCATCGTCACCGGCGCGATGGTGGTCCAGGTGTTCCACCTCAACCTGTTCTGGGGTTTGCTGGCGATTGCCCTCGGGCACATGGCCGGCGGTTTGGTGATTGCCCTCGCGTCGGCCCAGGGGCCATGCATGGGCATTCCGCAGATGGTGCAGAGCCGTGGTCAGTTCGGCCGCTATGGCGCGCTGCTGATCGTGTTCTTCGCTGCGCTGATCTACATCGGGTTCTTCATTTCCAACATCGTGCTGGCGGGCAAATCGATTGTCGGCATTGCACCGTCGGTCCCTGTGCCGGCCAGCATTCTCATCGGTGCCCTCAGCGCCACGGCCATCGGCGTGATCGGCTATCGCTTCATCCATACCCTCAACCGCATCGGTACCTGGGTGATGGGCAGCGCCTTGCTCGCCGGTTTCCTCTATATCTTCGCCCATGACTTGCCGGCAGACTTCTTCACTCGCGGTGGGTTCAACCTGTCCGGCTGGCTGGCCACGGTGTCGCTGGGCATCATCTGGCAAATCAGTTTCTCGCCGTATGTGTCGGACTACTCGCGCTACCTGCCGGCGGATATCGGCATCGCCCGGCCGTTCTTTGCCACCTATCTGGGTGCGACCCTGGGCACGATCCTGTCGTTCACCTTCGGCGCCGTTGCAGTACTGGCAACCCCGGAAGGTACCGAGGCGATGGCGGCGGTCAAGCAGTCCACCGGTTGGCTGGGGCCGATCCTGATGGTGTTGTTCCTGCTCAACATCATCAGCCACAACGCGTTGAATCTGTATGGCGCGGTGTTGTCGATCATCACTTCGATCCAGACCTTCGCCAGCCAGTGGACGCCCAGCATCAAGGTGCGCGTGGTGTTGTCGAGCATCGTGCTGGCGGGTTGCTGCGTGGTGGCGCTGGGGGCTTCGGCGAATTTCATTTCGCAGTTCATCGGCCTGATTCTGGCGCTGTTGCTGGTGCTGGTGCCGTGGGCGTCGATCAACCTGATCGACTTCTACCTGATCAAGCGCGGCCGCTACGACATCGCGTCGATCTTCCGCGCTGACGGCGGCATCTACGGTCGTTTCAACCTGCATGCGATCATTGCCTACTTCATCGGCATCATCGTGCAACTGCCGTTCGCCAATACGTCGTTGTATGTCGGGCCATACGCCAATCTGGTCGAGGGCGCGGACCTGTCATGGCTGGTTGGACTGGTGGTGACCTGTCCGTTGTATTTCTGCCTGGCCACGCGGGGGCAGGCTCCGGAAATCCGTTCGGCGAAACTCGGCTACACCGACTGAGGCAAAAACCTTTCGTTTTTGTCTGAAAATGCCCGGTGCGTCGCCGGGCATTTTTGTTTGCGGTGATTGTTCAGCGGTTCTGGAACGCCGCCCGGGCCCGCTGTATCGACGGTCTGGATTCAACGGTGTCGAACCAGCGCGATAGCTGAGGAAGCTGTTTCCAGTCCAGTCGATCACGGAACGCCGTGACGATGGTGAACGCCGAAATGTCGGCCATGGAGAACTGTTGTCCGGCCATGAAGTCGTCTGTCAGAAAGCTTTCCGCGTAGGTGAGCTGCTCGATCACGCGCAGATCGATGATCGCTGCCGCCTTGTCCTGCCCCGCCTGGTGCAGAAAAAACGCAGCATGGCTGGGGGCGATGACATCGGTCACGAAAAAAAAATAGCGGTCAATCACCCGGATGCGCTCAGGTCCGGGTTGCGCCGGTGCCAGCCGTCCGGGGGCCTTGGCCTCGGCGTACTGGATAATGGCGTTGGACTGGTTGATGACCAGCGCCGGCGTCATCCCGTGATCGATCAGGGTCGGCACTTTTCCGGCCGGGTTCAGGGTCAGATATGCCGGGTCCAGTTGCTCACGTGCATGCAGGTCCAACCAGCGTGGCGAGTAAACAATACCGGCCTCCTCAAGAGCAATGGCAGCCCGTAGCGTATTACCGGTGTTCGCGCCGTACAGTTCGATTTGATCGCTCATGGGTCATTGCTCTTGTTGGGACATACAGGCAGCCACTGCACACCGCCAATGATGTCAGTATGGTGAAAATTCGCCGCACTGATATTCAAAAACAGTGATCGTCCATACCCCTGCGCGACAAGCCTTATCCCTCCACGAAAACTACTTTCACCTCGTTTGATAATAGCGTCTCGAAATGTTTTAAGAGTTTCACAAGCCATTCAGTCATCCCTCACTTCGAACTTCTGCTGCTCCTGTCGCTCAGCGGGCGTGCTTGATTGCGCACTCGTATTGAGAGCGGTCTCGTGGGCGGCAATCGGGTTCTGACTGGCGGTTAAACCTTCAAATAACGATAAGAAACACCCAGGAGCACCGTATGTTCAAACGAGCCATCCCCGCCGCCGTCCTGCTGGTCACCAGTTCGATGGGCGCACAGGCTGCAGACTCTGTCGCCCACGGATTTCTGGAGGACAGCAAAGCCAGTCTTTCGATGCGCACCTTGTACTTCAACAGCGATAACCGCGACGGCGCCGCGGCCCCTTCGAAAACCGAGGAGGCAGCCCAGGGGTTCTTGCTGCGCTATGAGTCGGGGTTCACACAAGGCTCGGTGGGGTTCGGGCTCGATGCCCAGGCGTTGCTCGGCATCACACTGGACAGCGGGGCAGGGCGCCACGTCGGTAGCGGCATGATTCCTTCCGACGGCGACGGCGCTGCCGACGCCTGGAGCAGTTTCGGTCCTACAGCGAAGATGCGCCTTGCCAGGACTGAATTTCGCTACGGCACCTTGCTGCCCAAGTTGCCGATCCTCCTGGCGAACGATGCGCGTGTGTTGCCGCAATCGTTTACCGGTGCGCAGATTACTTCGAACGACATCGATGGCCTGACGTTGACCAGCGGTGTACTTGAGCATGCGGTAGGGCGCGCCTCGACGGACCGCACAGGCTTGTCGGTCGCCGGCAGCACTCAGGACAGCAACAAGTTCTACTACGCCGGTGCTGACTACAACCTCACCAGGAATTTGAAAACCCAGTATTACTTCGCGCAGCTGGAAGATTTCTACAACCAGAATTTCCTTGGCCTGACGCACATCCTGTCCATCGACAGCGCGAGCTCACTGATCACCGACCTGCGTTATTTCCGTACCACGTCGAGCGGTGCCAACAGCTCTGCTTCCGGCCGCGCACAAGGCTATCGGGTATCGGGTTACACCGACGACAACGACGGTGAAATCGACAACAGCACCTGGTCTGCGACGGTCACCTATACCCAGGGTGGGCACGCGGTGACGGTGGGGCATCAGCGCGTGGGCGATGGCAGCAATTTCGTCCAGCCCAACCAGGGCAGCCTGGTGGACAAAGGGGCGGGCGGCGGCAGTGTCTACCTGCCCACCGACAAGATGATCCAGAACTTTGCCCGGGCCGGAGAACAGACGAATTTCGGTCAATACACCTACGACTTCGCGCCCTTGGGCGTGCCGGGACTGAAAGCCTCGATCGTGTATTTGAAGGGTACGGACATCAAGGCGCAAAACGCCAGTGATCAGTCCGAGTGGGAGCGCGACATGACCCTGGATTACGTGTTGCAATCGGGCACGTTCAAAGGGCTTGGGTTCACACTGCGTAATGCCAAATCGAACACTGACGCCGGCCGCAATGTGGATCAGAGCCGGTTCATCATCAATTACACCTTGTCACTGCTGTAATCACGCACCTCCTGTGGGATCGGGCTTGCTCGCAAAGGCGGTGTGTCAGGCGACATTGATATTGAATGTGCCGGCCTTTTCGCGAGCAAGCCCGCTCCCACAAAAATCGATGTATGGGCTGGCCGCCGCACTGTCGGCGAAACGTCCCGCAACGCTAATCAATGCGGACACGTATTTTGGCCGTTTCGATCTCCTTTTGGCCTGCCTCACGCTGTGAACCGACCACACTCTCAGCAAGAATCAGACGCGGGTTGCCGAGTCAGCAATCCAAGGTGAAACCACAACCAGAATCTCCACTTCCTTGCCCTTGGCTATTTTCAAGGCTGCTGCCGTGTACAGAACATAAAAACCATCGAACTCACGCCACACTTGGGGAAAAGATCCATGGACTCAATGAAACGCATGCTGGGCGCCACCGTTTGCGGACTGTCGCTGCTGGCCAGCGCGGTGCACGCCGAACCGCGCGAGTTGCGGGTGTACAACTGGGCGGACTACATCCTGCCGTCCGTGCCCAAGGATTTTGCCAGGGACACCGGGATCAAGGTGACCTGGGACACCTTCGACACCAACGAATCCCTGGAGGCCAAACTGCTCACCGGCAACTCGGGCTACGACCTGGTGGTGCCCTCGAACCAGTTCATCGAAACCCAGATCAAGGCGGGCGTGTTCCAGAAACTCGACAAGTCCAAACTGCCGAACTGGTCGCACCAGGATCCGGCGCTGCTCAAGCTGCTGGACAAGAACGACCCGGGCAACCAGTACGGCATGCCCTACATGTACGGCACCGTACTGATCGGCTTCAACCCGGCGAAGGTCAAGGCGGCGCTGGGCGAGAATGCGCCGGTGGACAGCTGGGATCTGGTGTTCAAGCCCGAGAACATGGAGAAGCTCAAGGCCTGTGGCGTAGCCATGCTCGACTCACCCTCGGAGATTCTGCCGTTGGCCCTGCATTACCTGGGGCTGGACCCGAACAGCCAGAACCCGGATGACTACGAAAAAGCCAAGGCGTTGATGCTCAAGGTTCGCCCCTACGTCACCTACTTCAACTCCGCCAAGTACATGACCGACATCGCCAACGGCGACATCTGCGTGGCCATCGGTTACTCCGGCAGCTTCTATCAATTCGGCAACCGCGCCAAAGAGGCGGGCAACGGCGTGGTCGTCGACTGGCGCCTGCCGAAAGAAGGCGCGCCGATCTGGTTCGACACCTTCGCCATTCCGAAAAGCGCGAAGAACGTCGCCGAGGCCCATGAATTCCTCAACAACCTGATGGACCCGAAAGTGATCGCGCCGATCAGCGACTTCCTCGGTTACCCGAATGCCAACAGGGACTCGCTGGCACTGATCAACAAGGACATCACCGGCAACCCGAACCTGACACCGACCAGCGAGGCATTGAAGACGCTCTACGTCGTACAGCCATTGCCGCAGAAGCTTGAGCGGGTCCGTACCCGGGTCTGGACCAGCATCAAGTCCGATCAGTAACACCGGAAACTGGTGGGAGCGGGCTTGCTCGCGAAGGCATTGTGTCAGTCAATGCAGGTGTCGACTGACCCACCGCCATCGCGAGCAAGCCCGCTCCCACCGTTGATTGATGCCGAACACAAATCCTGCGGATGACAAAGATCCATTGTGGGAGCGGGCTTGCTCGCGAAGGCGGAGTGTCAGTAAAGCAGGTGTCGACTGATCCACCGCCATCGCGAGCAAGCCCGCTCCCACCGTTGATTGATGTCGAACACAAATCCTGCGGATGACAAGGATCCAGTGTCGGAGCGAGCTTGCTCGCGAATGCGGAGTGTCAGTAAAGCAGGTGTCGACTGATCCACCGCCATCGCGAGCAAGCCCGCTCCCACCGTTGATTGATGCCGAACACAAATCCTGCGGATGACGAACATCCATTGTGGGAGCGGGCTTGCTCGCGAAAGCGGTGGGTCAGTCAATGCAGGTGTCGACTGACCCACCGCTTTCGCGAGCAAGCTCGCTCCCACAGGTTGTACGGTGCAGGGCTCAGCGGAAGAATTCTCCGGGTGTTTCGCCGAACTGCTGACGAAACGCGGCGATAAACGCCGATGTCGAGTCGTAGCCGCAGGCCAGTGCGACGTCGGTCACTCGCTGGCCCTGTTCCAGGGGTGTCAGGGCGCCGAGCAGGCGCAAACGCTGACGCCAGGCGCGAAAGGTCAGGCCGGTGTCGCGCAGGAACAGGCGACTGAGGGTTTTCTCGGTGACACCGAATTTGTCGCTCCAGTGGCTGAGCGTGGTTTGTTGCTCCGGGTGCGATTCCAGGCTTTGAGCGATTTGCCGCAACCGGCTGTCCTGGGGCAGGGGCAGCATCAGGTCGATCTGTGGCGCCTCAGCCAACTGATCGAGAATCACCTGGGCCAACCGACCGTGCGGGCCGCTCTGATCGTATTCCACTGGAATCTGACTGAAGGCACGGATCAACTCGCGCAACAGATCGCTAACCCCCAACACATGACAGCCTGGCTGCGCCCAGGTCGAGACGCTGCAATCGATGTACAGGCTGCGCATTTCCGTGCGCGGTGAACTGAACACCCGGTGCGGCATGCCCGCCGGAATCCACACCGCACGTTCCGGCGGGGCGACGAAACGTCCAACGCCGGTCTGTATTTCGAGCACGCCCTGAATCGCATAGGAAAGCTGCACCCACGGGTGGCTGTGGCGCCGGGTCAGAGCGCGATTGGGCAGCGATTCGGTACGGCCGTAGAGCGGCCGTGGCAGGCTGGACAGCCCGGGAATACTGCGCCGGATACTTTTTTCATGTCCTTTTGGCGGCATCTGCTGGCTCATCGGCGTTAGTCGGTAATTTCCAGTCACGTTAGAGTCGCTTCCACGTACTGGCAACCCCCGGATGATCAAGCCCATGACTCGCCCCCGTTTGTTACCCGACAACTTCACCCTGACCCTGATCGGCGTGGTCACGCTTGCCAGCCTGCTGCCCGCCAGCGGTCAGGTCGCGGTCGGTTTTGGCTGGTTGACCAACATCGCCATTGCGCTGCTGTTTTTCCTGCATGGTGCCAAGCTGTCTCGCGAATCGATCATTGCCGGCGCCGGGCACTGGCGCCTGCATTTGCTGGTGTTCAGCCTGACCTTCGTGCTGTTTCCGTTGCTCGGCCTGGCGCTCAAGCCGCTGCTGTCGCCGCTGATTGGCAATGACCTGTACATGGGCATGCTGTATCTGTGTGCGCTGCCCGCTACGGTGCAGTCGGCGATTGCCTTTACTTCGCTGGCGCGGGGCAACATCCCGGCGGCGATTTGCAGTGCGGCGGCGTCCAGCCTGTTCGGGATTTTCCTCACACCGTTGCTGGTGACCCTGCTGCTGAATGTGCACGGCGAAGGCGCCTCGACCCTCGACGCCATTTTCAAGATCAGCGTGCAATTGCTGCTGCCGTTCATTACCGGGCAAATCGCGCGGCGCTGGATCGGCAACTGGGTGGCGCGCAACAAGAGCTGGTTGAAATTCGTCGATCAGGGCTCGATTCTGCTGGTGGTCTACGGCGCGTTCAGCGAGGCAGTGATCGAGGGCCTCTGGCACCAGATTCCGCTGCTGGATCTGGTTGGGCTGGTGGTGGCGTGCTGCGTGGTCCTGGCGCTGGTGTTGGCGGCCTCGACCGTACTGGGCAAGGCGTTCGGTTTCAATCAGGAAGATCGCATCACCATTCTTTTCTGCGGTTCGAAGAAAAGCCTGGCGACCGGTGTGCCGATGGCGCAGGTATTGTTTGCCGGTAGCACCATTGGCGTGTTGATCCTGCCGTTGATGCTGTTCCACCAGATTCAACTGATGGTCTGTGCGGTGCTGGCGCAGCGTTTTGCCAATCGGCCGGAATCGATTCCGGAACTGATGGCTCAGGTCGATCCCTGAAAATCCGGGACTGGAGCGGTAATGGCTCCAGTCCCGGAGTTGATTACCGCTTGTCAGCCGCCAATGGCGGGGTGCGCGGCGGGATCATGCGCTGGTTGCCGGTCGATTCGAACGCCGACGCCAGGTGCAGCAACGACGAGTCGTCATAGGCGCGCCCGGCAAACGTCAGGCCGACCGGCATGCCGATGTCCGGCATCACGCCCATTGGCACGGTGACCGTTGGCACGCCGAGGTGACGGATGGCGAGGTTGCCGTTGGCGACCCATATACCGTTGCTCCAGGCGATATCCGCCGAATGCGGATCGACATCGGCATTTGCAGGCGCTACATCGGCGACCGTCGGGAACAGCACCGCGTCGAGTCCCAGGCGATCCATCCAGTCTTCCAGATCGATCTTGCGGGTCTTCTCAAGCCCGCGCAGGCCGTCGGGTACTGTGCTGATCTGGTCCCACGGCGTGATGCCGCGTTCGGCCATGCGCACGTATTCGTCCATGCCGGCGACCAGGTCACCCTCGCGGTTGGGCAGGGTGCCCGGGTCGTGAGGGAAGATCAGCGGGCCGTCGACATCGACCAGGCGATTCAATTTCGGATCGCCGTTGGCCTGCAGGAAATCATCGAACGCCCAGGCGGTCAGGTCCCACAGTTCGTGGTGCAGGAATTCCTTGGAGACGATGCCGCGATTGAACACGGTCGGCGCGCCAGGACGATCGCCTTCGCAATTGGAGACCAGCGGGAAGTCCACTTCGAGCACTTCGGCGCCAGCGGCTTCGAGGGCCTTGCGCGCCTGTTCCCAGAGACCGATCACCGACGGGCGGGTAATGATGCGCTGGCCGGTCGGGCCACCGATGCCCGGCGCTTCGGACGTGCCGGCTTCAGGGTCGGCGTTGATGTACATGCGCGGAATGCCGAACTTCTTGCCTTTGAGCGCTTCGCTGTTCGCCGCCAGCGCGGCATAGGACTCCGGGCGTACCTCAGACGATTTCGGAATGGGCACCCAAGGCTGCAAGCGCCACAGGTCACCGCGAGTGTCCGGGTCATCGGCCACCACTACGTCGAGCACTTCGAGCAGGTCGGCCATGGTCCGGGCAAACGGCACGACCACGTCCATGGTCGGGGTCAGCGGCCAGTTGCCGCGTACCGAGATCACGCCGCGCGAAGGGGTGTAGGCGCACAAACCGTTGTTCGACGCCGGGCCGCGGCCGCTCGACCAGGTTTCTTCCGCCAGGCCAAAGGCCGCGAAACTGGCCGCGGTGGCCGTGCCGGCACCGTTCGACGAGCCGGAGGCGAAAGGGGCGGTGAGGTAATCAGCGTTGTACGGACTCTCGGCGCGGCCGTAGACGCCACGCTGCATCCCGCCGTTGGCCATCGGCGGCATGTTGGTCTTGCCCAGGCAGATCGCCCCGGCGGCGCGCAGGCGCTCGATGGTGAACGCATCGCGATAGGCGATCAGGTCCTTGAAAGCCGGGCTGCCCGACGCAGCGGTCAGCCCTTTGACCAGATAACTGTCCTTGGCGGTGTAAGGGATGCCATCCAGCGGACCCAGCGTCTGGCCCTTGGCGCGACGGGCGTCAGACGCCTGGGCCTCGGCGAGCGCCTCGGGGTTGCGAACCACCACCGCGTTCAGGGCGGTGGAGGTTTCGGGGCCATCGTAGGCGTCAATGCGGGCGAGATAGGCCTGGACCAGTTCAACCGAGGTGGTCTGGCCGGATTCGAGCGCTGCGCGCAGTTGGGCAATGGAAACTTCGGTAACTTCGATCATGCTGCCACCGCCGCTGGCAGGTGGAGGGTCCCAAACACTTCACTTTTCTCGAAATGGACTTTCATATCGTTATTCTCGTTGCACTGTGTGGCACGACAGGGTCGGGTGTTAAAAATACTGAGCACTATTTAGCATTAAACCGGGATTTTAGGAATCCGTTGTCCAATTTATCTTACAGGCGACAGAAAAAAGGCCACCACAACCCGACGTTGTGGTGGCCCGAGGGTGACACTTTAGCAGCGGCCCACCGTTGTGGGCCATGGGATCAATGCGCGCCGGCAGCCTTGTTCAGGTCGCTTTCGGCCCATTCGGTGTAGACGCAGGCATCGGCCGTGGCCCAGCGCACGCGCACCGGGTCGCCCGCCTTGAGCGGCATGCCGGCGGCGGAAAGCGCCTTGACCGTCATCGAGGTGCCACCCGAAGTGACCACGCTGCAGGTCTGGCTTTCACCGAGAAACAACACTTCCACGACCTTGGCCGAGACTTCGTTCCAGCCGGCGGCCAGCGGTTCGGCAAGGGCTTGTTCGTTACTCAGGGCCAGGGCTTTTTCCGGACGCACCATCAGCAGCACGTCCTGATCGGTATGCAGGCCGGCTGTGAGGCGGATCGACAGCGCCTGGCCTTCAAAGGTCGCCACCGCATTACCCTGAGCCTTGAGCTTGAGGAAGTTCGAGTTGCCAAGGAACGAGGCGACAAAGGCGTTCGGCGGATTCTGGTACAGGTCATAACCGCTGCCGAGGCCAACGATCTTGCCGTGGCTGAAAATCGCGATGCGCTGGGACAGGCGCATGGCTTCTTCCTGATCGTGGGTCACGTAGACGATGGTGATGCCCAGGCGCCGATGCAACTGGCGCAGTTCGTCCTGCAAGTCTTCGCGCAGTTTTTTGTCGAGTGCGCCCAGCGGTTCGTCCATCAGCAGGATGCGTGGCTCATAGACCAGCGCCCGGGCGATGGCGACGCGCTGCTGCTGGCCACCGGACAGTTGCGAAGGGCGGCGATGGGCAAATTGTTCAAGCTGCACCAGCTTGAGCATCGCATCGACCCGGCGTTCGCGCTCGGCGGCAGCCAGTTTGCGGATGGCCAGCGGGAAGGCGATGTTGTCGCGCACGGACAGGTGCGGGAACAGCGAGTAGCGCTGGAACACCATGCCGATGTCACGTTTGTGCGGCGGCACGTTGATCAGCGACTGGCCGTTGACCAGGATCTCGCCGCTGCTCGGCGTTTCGAAGCCGGCGAGCATCGACAGCGTGGTGCTTTTGCCCGAGCCGCTGGAGCCGAGGAAGGTGAGGAATTCACCGTCCTTGATGTCCAGCGAGATGTTGTCCACGGCGGCAAAATCGCCATAGTGTCTGTTCAGGTTACGCAGGCTGACCAGGGGTTTGTCATTTTGCTGCGCGGAATCTTTGATCACTGCACTCATGTCGTACTCCTGGCGCTCAAGCGCTGATTTCGTTGCGCCGGCGCAGAGCGGCGGCGATCACCATGACCAATACCGAGAGGCCGATCAGCAGCGTCGAGGCGACGGCGATCACGGGCGTCAGGTCCTGGCGCAGGGTGGTCCACATTTTCACGGGAAGGGTTTGCAGGGTCGGGCTGGCCATCATCACGCTCAGCACCACTTCATCCCACGAGACGAGGAAGGCGAAGAGGGCGCCGGCGACCATGCCCGGGCGGATCGCCGGGAAGGTCACCTTGAACACCGCCTGCAGGCGCGAGGCGCCACAGATCACCGCCGCGTCTTCAATCGACTGATCGAACAGCTTCAGCGAGTTGATGATCGAGATGATGGTGAACGGCAACGCCACGATCACATGGCTGACCACGAACGCGAACATGGTCCCGGTGTAGCCCAGTTTCAGGAACAGCGCGTATACCGCCACAGCGATGATCACCAGCGGCACGATCATCGGCAGGGTGAACAGGCCGTAGAGCATTTCCCGGCCGGGGAAGCGGCCGCGCACCAGGGCGAACGCGGTCGGCAGGCCCAGCGCGACGGCGAAGAACGTCGTCAGCACCGCGACCTTGAGGCTGGCCATCGCCGCGTTCATCCAGTCGGCGTTGGAGAAGAACTGGCCGTACCATTTCAGCGTCCAGCCCGGCGGCGGGAACACCAGCCATTGCGACGAGCCGAACGACAGCAGCACGATGAACACGATCGGCAGCAGCAGGAACAGACCGATCAGCCCGGTGGTGGCATACAGGCCGAAGCGCATGCGCCGGCTCATGGCATTGGGAGTCAGGAGCATGACGGTTTACCTCGCGTTGCTGGCGCCAACCGGGGATTCCGGCTGAAGCTTCAGGTAGAAGTAGAACAGCACCAGCGTGATCACGATCAGCAACGCGGCACCGGCGCTGGCCAGGCCCCAGTTGAGGAACGACTGCACCTGCTGAATGATGAACTCGGGGAGCATCATGTTCTGGGCGCCGCCCAGCAGGGCTGGGGTCACGTAGTAACCGAGGGACATCACGAACACCATCAAGCCACCGGAGAACAGCCCCGGCCGGCACAGCGGCAGGAATACCCGGAAGAAGTTGGTCCAGGGGCTGGCACCGCAGATCGAGCCGGCCTGCAGAATCATCGGGTCGATGGCCTGCATGGTCGCCTGCAACGGCAACACGATGAACGGGATCATGATGTAGCTCATGCCGATCACCACGCCGGTGAGGTTGTGCACCATCTCCAGCGGTTGATCGATGATGCCCAGCGCCATCAGCGCCTTGTTGATCACCCCGGAGGCTTGCAGCAATACCAGCCAGGAGTAGGTGCGGGCGAGCAGACTGGTCCACATCGACAACAGCACGATGTTGAGGATCCAGCGACCCCAGCCACGCGGCACCAGGGTGATCGCCCAGGCCAGCGGGAAGCCCAGCAGCAGGCTGAACAGCGTGACCAGCCCGGCCACCGAGAAGGTGTTGAGCAACACCCGTGCATACGCCGAGTTGGCGAACAGTTGCTCGTAGTTGCCCAGCCCCGGCACCGGTTCCAGCACGCCGCGCAGCAGCAGGCCAATCAACGGTGCCAGAAAGAACAGACCGAGGAACAGCAGGGCGGGGACCAGGTTACTGGCGCCACGCCAACGCTGCTTCAGCGTCGGTGAGGGTTGCTTCGCAACGCTCTGGCCGACTGCAGAACCGGCAGCGCCGGTGGCGCTCCCGGAGACCGTGGACGGACGAGACGCGGTTACCGTCATTTTCATTTGACCAGCCATTCGTTCCACCGTGTCGCAATGGCCGGACCGTTCTTGGCCCAGTATGCGAAATCAAGAGTGATCTGATCCTTGGCGTAGGCCGTCGGCAGGTTCGGGGCCAGTACCGAATCCAGGCGCGCCACGCTGTCGACGTTGACCGGGGCGTAGGCGGTCAGGTTGGAGAAGTCGGCCTGGCCCTTGGCACTGCTGGCGTTGGCCAGGAACTTCATCGCCGCGTCCTTGTTTTTCGAACCCTTTGGAATGACCAGGATGTCGGCCATGACCAGGTTCTGTTTCCAGCTTACGCCGACCGGGGCGCCGTCTTCTTGCAGGGCATGAATCCGGCCGTTCCAGAACTGGCCCATGCTCGCTTCACCGGAGGCCAGCAGCTGCTGCGACTGCGCACCACCGCCCCACCAGACGATATCTTTCTTGATGGTGTCGAGTTTTTTGAACGCGCGGTCCAGGTCCAGCGGATAGAGCTTGTCGGTCGCCACGCCATCGGCCAGCAGGGCCAGTTCGAGCACGCCAGGGCTCGGCCATTTGTAGAGGGCGCGTTTGCCGGGGTAGGTCTTGGTGTCGAACAGCGCGGACCAGTCCTGAGGCTTGCTGGCGCCAAGCTTGCCTTCGTTGTAGCCGAGGACGAAGGAGAAGAAGAACGAGCCGACGCCGTGGTCGGAGACGAAGCGCGGGTCGATCTTGTCGCGTTCAATGACTTTGAAGTCGAGGGGCTCAAGCAAGCCTTCGGAGGCGGCGCGCAAGGCGAAGTCGGCTTCGACGTCGACCACGTCCCACTGCACGTTGCCGCTTTCGACCATGGCCTTGAGTTTGCCGTAGTCGGTCGGGCCATCCTGCACAACGGTGATACCGCTGGCCTTGCTGAACGGATCGGCCCAGGCCTGCTTTTGCGCATCCTGGGTGCTGCCGCCCCAACTCACGAAGTTGACGCTTTCAGCCGCCATCAACGCCTGGCTGGTCACGCTCAGCAGTCCTGCAAAAAGAACCGCGGTCGCACGTTTGTTCAACACCATTTTCACGCCCTCATTGTTGTGTTTATGAGCGGGGCTTTCGAATGCCCGCCTATCGGGAGCAGTAGGTCCGTCGAGTCAGCTTCGACTGTCCGGTCTATGGAATATCATATTATGGTATTCCAAACTTTGTGCAAGCATTTTGCCGTACCGGCTATCAGCCAAAAGTGGTTTTTCAGTGATGACGCATTCCCCTGTGGGAGCGGGCTTGCTCGCGAAGAGGGAGTGTCAGTCGGCATCTCGCTGTCAGACATACCGCCTTCGCGGGCAAGCCCGCTCCCACAGGGGATTGCATTCAGCCGAGGATCATTCGGTGAATGGGATGCTTTCCACCACTTCCAGGTCGTACCCGGTCAAGCCCGCATATTTCAGCGGCGGCCCGAGATGGCGCAATTTGCCGACACCCAGGTTCTGCAGGATCTGCGCACCGGTGCCGACTTCCGAATAAATCCGTGACTGCGAACGGCTGAACTGCCGGGGCGGCTGGGTCAATTGCGGCACGCGTTCGAGCAACGCCTGCGAGGATTCATGATTGGCCAGCACCACCACCACGCCGTGGCCTTCGGCGGCGACACGCTGCAAGGCGGCCCACAAGGTCCAGTTGGTTGGCCCGCTGTATTCGGCGCCGACCAGATCGCGCAACGGATCGATCACATGCACGCGCACCAGCGTCGGTTGCTCGCGACGCAAATCGCCCATGACCATGGCCATGTGGACACCACCTTCGATGCGATCCTCAAAGGTGATCAGCCGGAAGGTGCCGTGCACAGTCGGCAGATCACGTTCACCGATGCGCACGATGGTGTGTTCCGTGCTCAGGCGATAGTGAATCAGGTCGGCGATGGTGCCGATCTTGATCCCGTGCTTGCGTGCGAACACTTCCAGGTCCGGGCGCCGGGCCATGGTGCCGTCGTCGTTCATCACTTCGACGATCACCGAGGCGGGTGTATGACCGGCCAGGCGTGCCAGGTCGCAGCCGGCTTCGGTGTGGCCGGCGCGGGTCAGCACGCCGCCTTCCCGGGCGCGCAGCGGGAAGATGTGGCCAGGTTGCACAATGTCGGCGGGGCCGGCATGGGCGGCGACGGCGGCGGCCACGGTGCGTGCCCGATCCGCTGCGGAGATACCGGTGGTCACGCCGACGGCCGCTTCGATGGACACGGTAAACGCGGTGCTGAACACGCTGCCATTGCTCGGCACCATCTGCTCCAGACCCAGGCGTTTGCAGTGTTCGTCGGTCAAGGTCAGGCAGATCAGGCCGCGGGCTTCACGGGCCATGAAACTGATCGCCTCGGGTGTGCAGCAGTCGGCGGCCAGCAACAGGTCGCCTTCGTTTTCCCGGTCTTCATCGTCGACCAGCAGGACCATTTTGCCGAGGCGGTAATCTTCGATGATTTCTTCGATGCTGTTGAAGGCCATGATGGACGCTCAGTGTGTTGGCTGGATTGAATTGTGGTATACCATAATACAAAATTAACCAAGAGGTCACTATGAAGGCGTACTGGATTGCTCACGTGGATGTCACCGACCCCGATCAATACAGCCAATACACTCAGCGGGCGCCGAAGGCATTCGCTGCCTATGGTGCACGGTTTCTGGCTCGCGGCGGGCGCAGCGAAGCACTGGAAGGCCGAGCGACACCGCAACGCAGCGTGGTGATCGAGTTCGATTCCTACGAGCAGGCGCTGGCGTGCTACCACTCGGCGTTGTATCAGGAGGCGAGGGGACACCGCGAAGGCGTGGCGAAGGCCGATATCATCATAGTCGAGGGCATGCCGCAGCTCTGACCAACACCACTAAACCCTGTGGGAGCGGGCTTGCTCGCGATGAGGGAGTGTCAGTTGACATCTATGTTGGTTGATACACCGCCATCGCGAGCAAGCTCGCCCCCACAGGGGGAGTGGGAACTGTCAGCGGATGAAATGAATCTTCCCGCTGTCGTCATTGCCCATGTAGATGCCATAGACACCGGCCTGGCGTTCCTCGATGTAGCGTTCGAGGATCTGCCGGATCGCCGGGTAGTAGATGCTGTCCCAAGGGATGTCCTCGGGCGCGAAGAATTTGTAGTCGAGGGTTTCCGGGCCGTACTGGCCAGTGATCTCCAGCGCGATGGCGCGGAAGATGATGTACACCTCGCTGATTTGCGGAACGCTGAAAATCGAGTAGGGCGAGAGGATTTCCGCACGCACGCCACTTTCTTCCCAGACTTCACGCAGGGCTGCCTGCTCGGTGGTCTCGCCGCTTTCCATGAAGCCTGCGGGCAGGGTCCAGGTGCCGGGGCGCGGTGGAATCGCGCGCTGGCACAAGAGGTACTTGCCGTCCTGCTCGATGATGCAGCCGGCAATGATTTTCGGATTGACGTAATGGATGTAGCCGCAACCGCGGCACATCAGGCGCTCGTGCGTATCGCCCGGCGGCAGCTGTGACCTGAGATCAGCGCTGCCGCACTTGGGGCAAAAGCTCGGGCTGAACATCTCAGCGACCTATGCGCGGTTCTTTCAGCGCGATGGGCAGGGTGATCGCCGGGACGTCGCCGGTTTCTTCCTGCTTGCGCTTGAGGTAGTCCAGGGCCACGGCAGCGGCCGCGCGCACGTGGTCGACGCAAGCCTGGTGAGCGGCCAGTGGATCACCGCTCTTGATCGCCTCGACCATGCGCTCCATTTCCTGGTTACTGGCACCGCGACGGTTTTCCTGGGACACCGAGGTTGCGCGCAGGTAGCTGATGCGCGCCTGCAACTGGCGCAGCTGAGTGGCCGCGACATGGTTGCCCGAACCTTCGAGCAGCACGTCGTAGAAACCCTGGACCGAGTCGATGACCTGTTGCAGTTCGCCGTCCTTGAGCGCCTTGCGGTTTTCTTCGAGGGCTTTTTCCAGGGCTTTGATGTCCTTGGCTTTGGCGCGCAGGGTGAACAGTTGCACGATCAGCCCTTCGAGCACGCAGCGTAGCTCGTAGATGTCCACGGCGTCGGCCAGGGTAATGATCGCGACACGCGGGCCCTTGGCATCGGCGAATTCCACCAGGCCTTCGGATTCGAGGTGACGCAAGGCTTCACGCACGGAAGTACGGCTGACGCCCAGGCGATCGCACAGATCGCGTTCGACCAGACGGTCTCCCGGCAGGAGCTGGAAGTTCATGATGGCGCTTCGCAGTTTATCCAGCACGATTTCGCGCAGGGTAACGGGGTTGCGATTGACCTTGAAGCTGTCGTCGAGTGGCAGGCGTTTCATGGGGTCCGCTCTGATTGTGGCTGTCCATGCAAAAAGAACACTTCGATTACGGGAATCTACGTGCCCGGTCAGATCAAACAGCCAAGGGTTAACTGGAGGCCTCGGCATCGGCTTCGGCGAAGGCTTCACGGGCGAGCCGGAAACTGTCTACGGCAGCGGGGACACCGCAATAAATGCCGACCTGAAGCAATATTTCGCGTATTTGCTCACGACTCAGGCCGTTACGCAAGGCACCGCGCACATGCAGCTTGAGTTCATGGGGCCGGTTGAGGGCCGAGATCATCGCCAGGTTGATCATGCTGCGTTCCTTGAGCGACAAACCCTCACGGCCCCAGACATGACCCCAGCAATACTCGGTGACCATTTCCTGCAGTGGCCGGGTGAAATCGTCGGCGTTCTCGATGGAACGATGGACGTAGGCTTCGCCCAGCACCTGGGTGCGGATCTTCAGGCCTTTTTCGTATTTTTCGTTGTTCATTTGCGTAGCTCCCGCGGGCTCAAAGGCCGCCCATCAAGGTGTATTTGAGTTCCAGGTAATCCTCGATGCCGTACTTCGACCCTTCACGGCCCAGCCCCGAGGACTTGATGCCACCAAACGGCGCGACTTCGGTGGAAATCAGCCCTTCGTTGATCCCGACCATGCCGTACTCCAGCGCCTCGCTCATGCGCCAGGCGCGGTCCAGGTCGCGGGTGTAGCAGTAGGCGGCGAGGCCGAATTCGGTGTCGTTGGCCATTTCAATGGCCTGGGCCTCGGTGTCGAAGCGGAACACGGCGGCCAGTGGGCCAAAGGTTTCATCGCGGGCGACTTTCATCTGCGTGGTGACGCCGGTGAGCACGGTCGGCTGGAAGAAACCGTTGCCCAGCGCATGGCGTTCGCCACCGCACAGCAACTGTGCACCATAGGCCAGGGCGTCTTGCACGTGGTCTTCGACCTTGGCCACGGCACGCTCGTTGATCAGCGGGCCCTGGGTGACACCTTCTTCGAAACCGCTGCCGACCTTGAGCTGCGAAACCCGTTCGGCCAGTCGAGCGACAAAGGCATCATGGATACCGGCCTGCACCAGGAAGCGATTGACGCAGACGCAGGTCTGTCCGGCGTTGCGGAACTTGGCGATCAGCGCCCCGTCGACGGCACGCTCCAGATCGGCATCATCGAACACGATGAAGGGTGCGTTGCCCCCCAGTTCCAGCGAGACTTTTTTCAGCGTCGGCGCACATTGAGCCATCAGCAGCTTGCCGATGGCGGTGGAGCCGGTGAACGACAGTTTGCGCACCAGAGGGCTGCCGGTCAGCTCGCCACCGATGGCAATGGCATCGCCGGTGATTACATTGAAAATGCCCGCTGGAATGCCGGCCTGTTCCGCCAACACGGCCATGGCCAGTGCCGAGAACGGCGTTTCCGGGGCCGGTTTGACGATGCACGGGCAACCGGCCGCCAGCGCAGGACCGGCCTTGCGGGTGATCATCGCCGCCGGGAAGTTCCATGGCGTGATGGCCGCGACGACGCCAATCGGCTCCTTGCTGACCACGATGCGCGCATCGCCCTTGTGGCTGGGAATGGTGTCGCCGTAGATGCGTTTGGCTTCTTCGGCGAACCACTCGATGAAGCTCGCGGCGTAGAGGATTTCACCCTTGGCTTCAGCCAGTGGCTTGCCTTGTTCGAGGGTGAGGATTTCGGCCAGGGCGTCGGCGTTTTCCAGCATCAAGGCATGCCAGCGCTTGAGCGTATTACTGCGCTCCTTGGCGGTCAGTGCACGCCAGGCCGGCCAGGCTTTGTTGGCGGCCTCGATAGCCAGGTGCGCGTGTTCAGCGCCGAGGTTCGGCACCTGGCCGATACGCTCGCCGGTGGCCGGGTTGAAGATGTCCTGACAGGCGCCCTGCGGCGCGTCCAGCCATTGGCCGTTGATGTAGGCCTGCTGGCGGAACAGTAACGAGGCTGCTGGGCTCATGCCGGCTCCTGAAAAAAGTGATGAACCTGTGGGAGCGGGCTTGCTCGCGAAAGCGGTGGGTCAGTCATATTAATGTCGACTGACACTCCGCCTTCGCGAGCAAGCCCGCTCCCACAGGGGGATTGTGTTGAACCATCAAGCCAGGGCGGGCAGTGGGCCCAGCTTGCCTTTGTGGTAGATCATTGGTGTGACCGGTTGCTCGGGCAGGATCAGGTTCTTCACCGCGCCGACGATGATCGCGTGATCACCGCCGTCGTATTCGCGCCACAGTTCGCACTCGATGATCGCCGTGGCCTTGGCCAGGATCGGGTTGCCCCGTTCGCTCAAGTGCCACTCGATGCCTTTAGCCTTGTCCTTGCCTTTACCGGCGAAGGCATAGGCTTCGGCGGTCTGGTCGGCGGACAGCAGATGAATCGCGAACTGCTTGCTGTCGCGCAGCACCGGGTAGGTGTCGGAGCCGTAGTTGGGGCAGAACAGCACCAGTGCCGGGTCGATCGACAGCGCACTGAAGGCGCTGGCGGTGATGCCGACGATGCCGCCGTCCGGGTCCAGGGTGGTGACCACCGTGACCCCGGACGGGAACGAGCTCATCACGTCTTTGTAAATGCCGGGTTCGATCATTTTCCAGGACTCCTAGCGCATCACGAATGGATCAGGCATCGGTGCCTGGGACAGGTTGATCCACACCGTTTTCAGCTCGGTGTAGGCCAGCACCGAATCGATGCCGCTTTCGCGTCCATAGCCGCTGTTCTTGAAACCGCCGATCGGCGCCATGGCCGAGACGGCGCGGTAGGTGTTGACCCAGATGATCCCCGAACGCACGTCCCGGGCCAGGCGATGGGCACGGCCCAGGTCGCGGGTCCAGATGCCGGCGGCGAGGCCGAACTGCGAGTCGTTGGCAATTGCCAGCGCTTCGGCTTCGTCCTTGAAACGGATGACCGAGGCCACCGGACCAAAGACTTCTTCCTGCATGATCTTCATCGAGTTGCGGTCGCACTCGAACAGCGTCGGTTCGTAGAACCAGCCGTCGCCCAGATTCTCAGGGCGCTTGCCGCCCAGGCGCAGGCGCGCACCTTCGGCGATGGCATCGGCCACCAGGCCTTCGACTACGGCCAGTTGCTGCGCGGTGGCCATCGGGCCCATTTCACTGCTGTCGTCCTGGGGGTTGCCGATGCGGATGCGCCGGGCGCGTTCCACCAGGCGAGCGACGAACTCGTCGTAGATTTCGTCCTGCACCAGCAAGCGCGAACCGGAGACGCAGCTCTGCCCGGAGGCGGCGTAGATCCCGGCGATGGCGCCGTTGATCGCGCTATCGAGGTCGGCGTCGGCGAAGATGATGTTCGGCGATTTGCCGCCCAGCTCCAGCGACAGCTTGGCGAAGTTCTCCGCGCTGCTGCGCACCACATGCCGCGCCGTGGCGGCACCGCCGGTGAAGGCAATCTTGCGCACCAGCGGATGGCGGGTGAGGGCGGCGCCGGTGCTCGGGCCGTAACCGGTGACGACGTTGACCACCCCCGGCGGAATCCCGGCTTCCAGTGCCAGACGCGCCAATTCAAGGATGGTCGCCGAGGCGTGTTCCGACGGCTTGATTACGATGGTATTGCCCGCGGCGAGCGCCGGGGCGAGTTTGATCGCGGTCAGGTACAGCGGGCTGTTCCACGGAATGATCGCGGCGACCACACCCATGGCTTCGTGCACGGTGTAGGCAAACAGGTCCGGCTTGTCCAGCGGCAGGGTACCGCCTTCAAGCTTGTCTGCCAGGCCTGCGGTGTAGTGGAAGAACTCCGGCAGATAGCCAACCTGGCCGCGGGTTTCGCGGATCAGCTTACCGTTGTCGCGACTTTCCAGCTGCGCCAGCTGCTCCTTGTTTTCGGCGATCAGGTCGCCCAGGCGACGCAGCAGTTTGCCGCGAGCGGTGGCCGTCAGACCGCGCCATGCCGGGCTGTCGAAAGCGCTCTGCGCCGCCTGCACGGCGCGTTCGACGTCGGCTTCGTCGGCATCGGGCAATTCGGCCCAAGGTTCGGCCAGCGCGGGGTTGAGACTTTGAAAGGTCTTGCCGGACAGGGCATCGACCCATTCACCGCCGATGCACATCTGGAAGCGTGCGAGTGTCATGCAACGATCCCCTTGATCTGGTTTTGTTGGGAGTGCGCGGCCTGCAGAAACTCCAGCAACAGCTGGTTGACCAGGCGCGGCGATTCTACGGGCATCATATGCCGTTGCTCGGCGAGGACGGCAACGGTCGCATCGGGAATGCGTTCGGCCAGTTGTCTGGCCATTTCCGGGGTCGAGCCGGGGTCCAGTTCACCGGTGGCGATCAGCGTCGGCACCCGGATGCTGCCCAGGTCGTCGGCGCGGTACATGTCCTGGGTGGCGAACAGTTCGTAAGTGGTCAGGTAACCCTGCGGGTCATTGCCGGCCAGGGTCTGGCGAATCGCGGCGATCTGCGCCGGGTTCGCGGCCTGGTATTCGCGGCTGAACCAGCGCGACAGCGCCGCTTCGGCATTGGCGTCCGGCCCGTGTTCGGCGGCCTGGCTGGTGCGGGCGATGACCCCCGCGCGCTGTTCGGCGCTGCGGTTGAACACACTGTTGAGCACCACCAGGCCTTCCAGGCGTTGCGGGTAGTGCAGGGCAAACGCCCGCGCTACCAGCCCGCCCATGGAAAAGCCAATGACCGTTGCCTTGGGCAATTGCAGGTGGTCGAGCAACTCCAGCAACTGGTCGGCATAGCCGAGCAGCGGCGTGCCGATCGAAGGGCGCGGGCTGGCGCCATGGCCGAGCATGTCGTAGGCGATGACGCGGTACTTCGTGGCCAGGCCAACGATCTGGCCGCCCCACATTTCTTTGTTCAGGCCCACGCCGTGGATCAAGACCACGGGCTGGCCTTGGCCGGTCGCCAGGTAACTGGTGCCAGCCGGGGTGAGTTCAGCGGTGAGCCGAATCATGGAGCGCTCCTGCAATGCCTTCTTGTTGTCGTTCTGCTGGCCGGTTACTGGGCTTTTTCGGCGGCCAGTTCTTCCAGGTCGATGTAGCGGTTGCCGATGCGCGGGTGCAGGCGGCCGCCGTCGGCGCAACCCAGGACCACGACGATTTCGTCGGCACGCGGGGCGTCTTCGATTTGCATTTCCAGGGTGATGTAGTGCGAACGCAGGCCTTCGTCGTCCTTGTGCATCATCGGGATCTGGATCGAGGTGCCCGGGCCGCCGCGCTTGTTGGTGAAGCTCAGGTAGCTCTTGGCCTTGACCGCTTCGCGGTAATGGTTGCCGAAGCGCAGGGTGTGGATCACCGCAGAAGCGTGTTCGATTTCGCCATCGGCGCCGACCACGGCAGCCTTGCCGTAGGCCTCGATTTTTTCAGCACCGCCAATGATGCCCACCAGACGCTCAACCATCAGTGCACCGAGGTCGGAGCAGTTGGCGCGGATCTGCGGTTTCAGGTCTTCGACGAAACCGTTGCCCAGCCAGGGGTTTTTCATCACCACGGCCAGACCGACCATGGTCACGGGCTTATCGGTGGCTTTGCCGCCTTCAATAAAGGTTTCTTCGACATAGCTGACGATCTTGCGGATTTCGAAACTCATGAGCTGCTCCGTAGAGGTTTTGGGTGTCTGTGCGTCTGATGGTATACCATAATACCTTAAGCACAAGTCCCTCGGACGGAGTTTCTGGTCGGACGGCGATAAAAGGGTGTCGCTGACTGGCATTAGCCAGGCGAGGCGCTACTTGTGGTGGGGGAAGACTTTTAAAAGACGTAAAAAAACCCGGCTGATGAGGCCGGGTTCTCGTCGGGTCTTGCGGTACCGCCCTGCATTCAGGCAGTACGGTTCTGGATCAGGCGATCGGAACCACCTTCGGCAACGCGGTTTTGCAGCAGTTTGTCGGAGCCACCCTCGGCAACGCGGTTCTGCAACAGTTTGTCGGAACCACCCTCGGCTACGCGGTTCTGCAACAGTTTGTCGGAACCGCCTTCGGCGACGCGGTTTTGCAGCAGTTTGTCGGAACCACCTTCGGCGACGCGGTTTTGCAGCAGTTTGTCGGAGCCACCTTCGGCAACACGTTTTTCCAGCAGGCGATCCGAACCACCTTCGGCCACACGATTCTCGATCAGGCGATCGGAGCCACCCTCAGCCACACGGCTTTCAATCAGACGATCCGAGCCGCCCTCAGCGACCACAGGTTGAGCAGAAGTTGCGGCGAAAGCGTTAACGGCGAAAACCGAGAAAGCGATGCTGAGAAGGGTTTGGCGTTTCATGATGGTGTGCTCCGGGGTGTCATGGGTTGGTATGGAGCAGATGTTACGCCGGGGATTTTTTAAGAGAACTTCATTGAGTCAATGGTGACTATCGACGCAGTCAATGGATGATTCGCTGACCCTTGTGGGAGCGGGCTTGCTCGCGAAGGCGGTGTGTCAGTCGCCATCAATATTGAATGTGCCGGCCTCTTCGCGAGCAAGCCCGCTCCCACAGGGTTTTGGGTGTTAGCGGGAAATGAGCCCATGATCGATGGCGTATTTGACCAGCGCCGCCGGCTTGTCGATGTTGAGCTTGCGCCGAATGCTCAAACGGTGTGTCTCCACCGTGCGCACGCTGATATCCAGTTCCCGGGCCATTTCCTTGTTGTTCAGCCCTTGCGCCATCTTCGACAACACCTGGCTTTCCCGCGGTGTCAGCTCGTTGTCGGAGTTCTTGTCGGCGATCAGCCGTTGGGCGATTTCGGCGCTGTAGAAGGTTCCGCCGCTGCTGATGGCTTCGATGGCCGCGATGATTTCCCGTGACGGGGCGTTCTTCAGCACGTAGCCGCTGGCGCCGGAGCGCACCGATTCACTGACGTACTCGTAATTGTCGTACATGCTCAGCACCAGCACCTTGAGCGACGGGTACTGGCTACGCAGCACGCGGGTCAGTTCCAGGCCGTTCATGTCCGGCAGGCTGATGTCGACCAGCAGCAGGTCCGGTTGGCAGCGGCCGACCATCTCGATGGCCTCGGCGCCGTTTTCCGCTTCGCCGACCATTTCCAGGGGCGACATCACGGCCAGCAGCGCCTTGATGCCGTCGCGCACCAGGGAGTGATCGTCGACCAGGGCGACGCGGATCGGGGAGGGCAGGTTCATGCGAGGTTTCACTCTTGTGATTTTTGGGCCGGCTCAGTGTTTTGCGTCAGGTTTCATTGGCAGCAGTACGTCCAGCTCACTTCTGCCCGGCATCGAGATCAAATCGAAGCGCCCGCCAAAATGCTCGACGCGTTCGCGGATGTTACGCAAGCCAATGCCGGCCTGACGACGTTCGACCTGGGCGACGTTGAAACCGATGCCGTCATCGACCACGGTCAGCCGTACGGACTCGTCGCAGCCGCGCAGGGTGATGGATACGTTTTTCGCCTGGGCGTGGCGTTCGATGTTGGTCAGGCCTTCCTGGACGATGCGGAACAACGCGACAGCGGCACCATCGACCAGTTGGCAATCGAATTCATTTTCGTCATAGGTCACGGTCAGCCCGCTGCGCTGCTCGAATTCCGCGGCCAATTGGCCGATGGCCGCCGGCAGGCCGAGGGTGTCGAGCAAGGATGAGCGCAGGTCGTGGGAGAGACTGCGGACCTCACCGATGGCATCGCCCAGACGTTCGGTGGCGTCTTTTAACGTGTTCAAACCCTTTTCGTGGGCTTGTCCGCGTTCCAGCAGATGGCTGGCCAGTTCGAACTGAAACTTGATCGAGACCAACACCTGGCTGATGCCGTCGTGCAACTCGCGGGACACCCGTGATCGTTCTTCCTCCTGCAGGCTGACGATGCGCTGGGTCAGACGCTGCAGTTTTTTGTCTGCCAGGCGATGCTCGCTGACATTGAGGGTCATGCCGGTGGCGAACACGAACAGCACCGCGACGAGGGCGACCACGGCGATGGCCATCATGGTCTTGCGGATGCCCTGGGCTACTTCTGCGCGAGCCTGCTGGGTGGCGCGTTCGACGTCTTCGAGGTAGATGCCGGTGCCGAGCATCCAGCCCCAGCGATCGAGCATCACCACGTAGGCGAGCTTGTCGGTCACCTGACCGGAGGAGGGTTTGTTCCAGGCATAGCGTTGAAAGCCTTCGCCGGATTGCGCACTTTGCAGCAGCGCCTGAATCACCGGCAGGCCGTGGGGATCTTTCATGTCCCAGAGGTACTTGCCCACCAGCTCCGACTGGCGCGCGTGCATCAGGCTGCGGCCTTCGCGGTCGTAGACGAAGAAGTAGCCGTTGATGCCGAAGCTGAGTTTGCGCAGTTCTTCCAGCACTTGCTGCTGGGCACGGGCGTCGCCATGGCCGTCGTCGTACAGCGGCGCGATCAGGCTCTGGGCCATTTCCACGTAGTTTTTCAGTTCGGCGCGCTTGCTCGCCAGAATGCTGTCTTCGATCAGTTGCGCCTGCTGATCGCCCAGTTGGCGGTTGAGGGAAATCACCAGCGCGCAGATGACGGCAATGGCCAGCACCAGCGGCAGAATTCCGAGGGCGACGATTTTGTGTTTGAGCTGCATGTTGACTCCTGCCCGCGCGAAGGCTCGGCATCATATGCCAAAGAGGCGTTCGGCCAGTAGCGTTGCTGGACGGAATGACCGGTGGCCGGGATGAAATGCAAAACCAGTGTGGGAGCGGGCTTGCTCGCGAAGGCGGCGTGTCCTTCAACATAAGTATTGACTGATACACCGCCTTCGCGAGCAAGCCCGCTCCCACAGGGAGATCGTGGCATCTACGTAGAACTACGTAGACGCCACGTACGTAGTAACGCGGATTTATTTGTGGACGCCATGCGCAGATATTGGGCCAGCTCCGCACCGCGGACACAATTATAAAAATTACCGCCGCAGTCTCTGGCTGTCGGCAGGAGACACACTATGCCCCGTCTGGCTAAACACCTCGCCTGGTTTGCCGTGGCTGTCCTGGGAGCGATTGCGCTAAGTGTCGTGGCCCTGCGCCGCGGTGAAGCGATCAACGCCCTGTGGATCGTCGTCGCAGCAATCGCTATCTACCTCGTAGCCTACCGCTATTACAGCCTGTTCATCGCCAACAAAGTGATGCAGCTCGACCCCAATCGAGCCACTCCGGCTGTGCTCAATAACGATGGTCTGGACTACGTGCCGACCAACAAACACGTGCTGTTCGGTCACCACTTCGCGGCCATCGCCGGTGCAGGGCCGCTGGTCGGCCCGGTGCTCGCGGCGCAGATGGGTTACCTGCCCGGCACGCTGTGGCTGATTGCCGGCGTGGTGCTGGCCGGTGCCGTTCAGGACTTCATGGTCCTGTTCATGTCCACCCGCCGCAACGGCCGTTCCCTCGGCGACATGGTCCGCGAGGAAATGGGCCGCATCCCCGGCACCATAGCGCTGTTCGGCTGCTTCCTGATCATGATCATCATCCTCGCAGTGCTGGCGCTGATCGTGGTGAAAGCCCTGGCCGAAAGCCCTTGGGGCATTTTCACGGTGATGGCGACCATCCCGATCGCGATGTTCATGGGCATCTACATGCGCTACATCCGCCCGGGCCGCATCGGTGAAATCTCCGTCATTGGCGTGCTGTTGCTGCTCGGTTCGATCTGGCTCGGCGGGCAGATTGCTGCGGATCCGGTGTGGGCCAAGGCCTTTACCTTTACCGGTATCCAGATCACCTGGATGCTGATCGGCTACGGTTTCGTCGCGGCGGTACTGCCGGTGTGGCTGATCCTGGCGCCGCGTGACTACCTCTCCACCTTCCTGAAAATCGGCACCATCGTCGCCCTGGCCATCGGCATCCTGGTGACCATGCCCGAGCTGAAAATGCCGGCGCTGACCCAGTTCATCGATGGCACTGGTCCGGTGTGGAAGGGCGGGTTGTTTCCGTTCCTGTTCATCACCATTGCCTGTGGCGCGGTCTCCGGTTTCCACGCGCTGATTGCTTCCGGCACCACGCCGAAGTTGCTCGCCAGTGAAGGGCATGCCCGCTACATCGGTTACGGCGGCATGCTGATGGAATCGTTCGTGGCGATCATGGCGATGGTCGCGGCTTCGGTGATCGATCCGGGCGTGTATTTCGCCATGAACAGCCCGGCCGCTGTGGTTGGCGCCGATGCAGTTGCCGTCGCGCAAACCGTCAGCAGCTGGGGCTTTGCCATCACGCCGGACGCTCTGCAAGCGGTGGCCCATGACATCGGTGAAACCACCATCCTGGCCCGTGCCGGCGGTGCGCCGACCCTGGCGGTCGGGATTGCGCAGATCCTGCACCACGTATTGCCGGGCGAGAACACCATGGCGTTCTGGTACCACTTCGCGATCCTGTTCGAGGCGTTGTTCATCCTGACCGCGGTCGACGCCGGTACCCGTGCCGGGCGCTTCATGCTTCAGGACTTGCTCGGCTCGTTCGTGCCGGCCCTGCGCCGTACCGAATCCTGGACCGCCAACCTGATCGCCACCGCCGGTTGCGTGGCCATGTGGGGGTATCTGCTGTACCAAGGGGTGATCGACCCGTTGGGCGGCATCAACACCTTGTGGCCGCTGTTCGGTATCTCCAACCAGATGCTGGCCGGTATCGCGCTGATGCTCGGCACCGTGGTGCTGATCAAGATGAAGCGCCAGCGGTATGTCTGGGTCACCCTGCTGCCAGCCGTGTGGCTGCTGATCTGCACCACCACCGCCGGTTTCATCAAGCTGTTCGATGCCAACCCGGCGATTGGCTTCCTGGCGTTGGCCAGAAAGTACAGCGACGCCCTGGCCAACGGTCAGGTGCTGGCCCCGGCCAAGAGCATCGACCAGATGCAGCACGTGATCTTCAACGCCTACACCAACGCAACGCTGACCGCGCTGTTCCTGTTCGTGGTGTTCAGCATCCTGTTCTTCGCGCTCAAGGTTGGTATCTCCGCCTGGGGCAGCAAAGAGCGTACGGATAAAGAAGCGCCATTCCAGGCCGTGCCAAACGCGTAGTCGAGGAGGGCAGCATGTTCAATGACCTGAGTCGCCTCGGTAAATACCTTGGTCAGGCTGCGCGCCTGATGGTCGGCATGCCCGACTACGACAACTATGTCGAGCATATGCAGACCAAACACCCGGACAAACCGGTGATGGACTACGAGGCGTTCTTCCGCGAACGCCAGGAGGCCCGTTACGGCAGTAAAGCCGGACCGAAGTGCTGTTGAGTGAAATAAAAAAACCGGCTGGAATGGCCGGTTTTTTATTGCGTGCAGGAACGCCCTGAATGGCTCAGGCCGCGTGGTAATCCGAATCGTCGCTGCCATCTTTGTCCCGGGTCATGGAGGCCTTGTCAGGCTTTTGTCCCTGAGGCTGATGATCCGGCCTGGCGATTTTGAGCGCCCGGTCGGCGACCTTGGCGTTATGCATCAGGCGACAGAACACGGCGGCGGTGATGATCGACAGCAATGACCAGATGACAATGGCTTTGAAGAACATGGCGAAACCTCTTGCGGCAAACAATTCTTACGATCGCCAGCATCCTTGCAGCAAATGCTAATTATCCATTGTGGCATGGGTTCATGATCTTGCATTTCCTTGCTGATTTGAGCTGTTTATCAGCTATCTCCCCAGATGAAGCGACAGTTTCCCGGACCGGTACTTTAATGGATGTTCTGGAGCGACTGATCATGGGGCTGTCATAGCCTTAAGGCTATGGATCTCATACCGAAAAGCTATTTCATCAATCGGTGATCCGGATCCACGCTCAAGGATGGTTAGCTGAAAACAAAATCAAGAGGAGATGCCATGTCAACTGAATCGAAATGCCCGTTCAATCACGCCGCTGGCGGTGGCACGACGAACCGCGACTGGTGGCCGAACCAACTGAACCTGAGGATCTTGAGTCAACACTCGCCCAAGTCTGACCCGTTGGGGGGCGACTTCAATTATGCCGAAGCCTTCAAAAGCCTGGACTTCCAGGCGCTGAAAAAAGACCTGACTGCGCTGATGACCGATTCCCAGGATTGGTGGCCGGCGGACTTCGGTCACTATGGGCCTTTTTTTATCCGCATGTCCTGGCACGCCGCAGGCACCTATCGCACCGGTGACGGCCGGGGCGGCGCCGGCACCGGCCAGCAACGCTTTGCACCGCTCAACAGTTGGCCGGACAACGTCAGCCTCGACAAGGCTCGTCGGCTGCTCTGGCCGATCAAGCAAAAGTACGGCAACAAAATCTCCTGGGCCGACCTGATTGTCCTCGCCGGCAACGTTGCATTGGAGTCCATGGGCTTCAAGACCTTTGGTTTTTCCGGTGGCCGCCCGGATGTCTGGGAACCGGACGAAGACGTCTATTGGGGCTCGGAAAGCAAGTGGCTGGGTGGCGACGTGCGTTATGGCAAAGATGCCGGGCAAGCTCCCGCCGAGCGCAATCTGGAAACCCCGCTCGCAGCCGTGCAGATGGGCCTGATTTACGTAAACCCCGAAGGCCCTGAAGGCAACTCTGATCCGGTCGCCGCCGGGATAGACATCCGTGAAACCTTTGCGCGTATGGCAATGAACGACGAGGAAACCGTTGCGCTGATCGCGGGCGGTCACGCCTTCGGCAAAACCCACGGTGCCGGTCCTGTCGAACATGTCGGACCTGAGCCCGAAGCCGCCGGCCTCGAACTGCAGGGCCTGGGCTGGAAGAGCACGTTCGGTACCGGTAAAGGTGCCGACGCCATCTCCAGTGGCCTGGAAGTGACCTGGACAACCACGCCAACGCAGTGGAGCAACAACTACCTGGAGAACCTGTTCGGTTATGAATGGGAACTGACCAAGAGCCCGGCGGGGGCAAACCAGTGGAAGCCGAAAAACGGCGCTGGCGCCGGCACCATTCCGGATGCCTTTGATCCGTCCAAACGGCGTGATCCGACCATGCTGACCACGGACCTGTCGCTACGCTTCGACCCGATCTATGAGCCGATTTCGCGGCGCTTCCTGGCCAATCCAGACCAGTTGGCCGACGCCTTTGCCCGTGCCTGGTACAAGCTGATTCACCGTGACATGGGGCCACTCTCACGCTACCTCGGCCCGGAAATGCCCAACGAAGAGTTGCTGTGGCAAGACCCGATCCCTGCCGTCGATCATCCGCTGGTCAGCGACAGCGATGTGGCGGACCTGAAAAGCAAAGTGCTGGCTTCCGGCCTGTCGGTTTCGCAACTGGTATCGACGGCGTGGGCGGCGGCTTCCTCCTTCCGTGGCTCCGACAAACGTGGCGGCGCCAACGGTGGGCGTCTGCGCCTGGAGCCGCAGAAGTCCTGGCAGGCCAACCAACCGGAGCAACTGGCCAATGTGCTGGCCAAACTCGAAGGCATTCAGAAGGCGTTCAATAGTGCGCAAACCGGCGGCAAGAAAATCTCCCTGGCCGACCTGATCGTGCTCGCCGGTGGTGCGGGTGTCGAACAGGCTGCGAAAAATGCCGGCCACAGTGTGACGGTGCCATTCAGCCCGGGACGCATGGACGCCAGCCAGGAACAGACCGATGTCGATTCCTTCGGTTACCTTGAACCGATTGCCGATGGTTTCCGTAATTACCTGAAGCAACAGTACCGTGTGCCGGCCGAAAAATTGCTGATCGACAAGGCGCAACTGCTGACGCTCAGCGCGCCGGAAATGACGGTGTTGCTGGGTGGCTTGCGCGTGTTGAACACCAATGTCGGCCAGAGCAAACACGGTGTGTTCACCACGCGTCCGGAAGCCTTGACCAACGACTTCTTCACCAACCTGCTGGATATGGGCGTGGAGTGGAAGCCGGTATCGGATGCCCAGCAAGAGTATGAAGGTCGCGATCGCAAAACCGGTGCCGTGAAGTGGACGGGGACGCGGGTTGATCTGGCCTTTGGTTCCAATGCGCAGTTACGCGCCCTGGCCGAATTCTATGCCTGCGCCGATGCGCAGCAGAAGTTCGTCAACGACTTCGTCGCAGCTTGGACCAAAGTGATGAACCTGGATCGTTTCGACTTAAACCGCACTGTCTAGAGGAGATTTTGTCATAACGCTGGAGCCGGCAAAAAGTGCCTCGGCACGACTGCCGGCTCCAATGTCCAGTAGACGCGATGGGCTTCAGTCAGGCGCTTTCAAGAACGTATCGCTGCATTGGCGTAACGCAACCATGCACTCGAACTTCACTGATGCGGCGGATGAAAACCGGATCATCGTGGGTTACACAAGAGTTAAGGGGTTGCCCGGTTTTCTGGAGCGGCATGCTTCACCAGACAATTTCCCGAATCAGAAACTGGCCCGTCCGCGGATCGAACTGACGCACAAAGTGAACGTGCCTGGAACCGAAGGGCTGATTGCTGAACCCGGGCCCTCTGATCACCTCGAAGTTGTTCATCCGGTGGATCGGTATGAAGTGCCGGTTATCCATTGGCACGAAATGCCGGTTGTGCATTGGTACGAAGTGCCGGTTATCCATTGGCACGAAATGCCGGTTGCGCATTGGTACGAAATGCCGGTTGTGCATTGGTACGAAATGCCGGTTTTGCATATGAAACGGGCCCCTGTTGAAATGTTGGAATTGCCCGCATTGCTGTGGCTGCCCACTGACCAGAACGGCCGAGTGAGGATTTTGATCGAGACCGCCACCGCTGATTGCCTCCAGGGAGAGGCCGCTTGCCAGAAGCCCCGCAACCAAGAGCAGGAGTTGCTTGAAGATACGCATAGCGCCACCTCCGACGGTCCCCCCCCACACTAAATTATAGTAGGCCATCGACCCCGGCCTGGCCTTGGCGCTGAAGTAGAGGCGGTCACCCACGCTTTGACTAACCGTCAAGACGACATCGAGCTTGGAGACCTGATGCACAAACTGTACGATCGCCATTTCGGACTGCCGGTACTGCCCAGACGCAACGCATAACAAAGGGGATATCAATGCATCAAGTTGCGCAACGTTATCTTGGCGTATGGAAGCGGCGTTTGATCCAGTACCGCTCAGGGCGTTCGGACAGCGAAACGGCCGTGTATTGGCTACAGACACCACGACTGTTTGCCGACTTGCGAATCCCCTCCAATCCGCTCCCTGGTCTGGCGCTTGAAGAACTCAGCCACTCTCACCATCTGGCGTTGTGTGAACAGAAAGGTTTCGCCGGGGTGACCCAGACAGATGTCGACATTTGCCAATGGCATCGCAAAATGGACTATCAGCCGGTCAGTGGCGCTGAAGACATTGGTCGCATGCACTTTGAAACCAGTGAGTGCCTGATCGAAACCGCTCTGGACGAAAGCTACTACGAAATATGGGAACGCTTGCCCGACTCCCTCGGCGCTTGTCGTGGCCAATGGTTGCAAGCGATGGATGATCCATCGCGTCAGGGCTGTCTGCTATTGGCCGGGGACTATTTTCTGTTCGCCGCCAGCCGCCCCACACCGCTGACACCGGGCACTCATTTGCGCGAAAAGCTCAGCCAACCCGAAAGCTCAATAAACCCTGCTTCCCTGTTTGCCTGCGAACTGTCATTTGGCCGGCATCACGCCGGAGAAACTCCATGGAAAATCGAGTGCTCAACGCTCCCCGCCAAAACCGGTCAATGCCTGCTGCCATCATCGGTGGACCCATTTGCCCCGGATATTTTCGCCAATGAAGCCGTCATGTCTTCACTCGGCACATTCATTCCAGCTGGTGGTTGGCGCTGTGCGCCTGATCCGTGACATACAGCGGGCCGCCGATCAGTTAAGCCAAAACGCGATCCGTGTAGCAGCTGGCGAAGCCTGCGTTCGGCTGCGAAGCAGTCGTAAAGTCAGCCTATGCGGTGCGTCAGATCCACCGCGCACTCAGGGTTTACGACTGCTGCGCAGCCGAACGCAGGCTGCGCCAGCTGCTACAGGCCCACTAGTCCCGTACGAATCGCTGCGCCATAACCCGCAACAAACGATCATCCTCTCCCGCGGCGCCAATCACCTGTAGCCCCACCGGCATCCCCCTTACCAGCCCCACCGGCAGGCTGATCGCTGGCAGCCCGGTGAGATTCCAGGCACTGGTATGGCTGAGCAACGCGGTGCGCACATCGATGTCCTGGTCACCAATCCGGACTTCGCGCGCATCGACCGCTGGCGCGGTAATCGGCACGCTGGGCGAGACAAGAAAGTCATAGCTCTCGAATAAGCGCGCCATCGCCACCTTGAACCGTGCTTGGCTGGCTTGTGCGCGGATGTATTGCCAGCCCCTGACTTCACGCGACAACTCGAGGCGCTCGCGCACCTCCTGCTCGAACTTGTGCGGTGCATCCTGCATGCGCTCGGCATGCAAATCGAAGGCCTCGGCGCGTTGCAGCATCAGCAAGGTGTCTTTCATTCCGGCCGCCAGCGGTTCCAGTTCAGCAGTATCCTGCAGCGCCTCGCCAAACAGCTGCTGTGCCGCCTGGTATACCTGCCGATCCAGCTCGGCGTCGACCGGGCCGAAGCTGCCGGTGGTGATCCAGCCAACCCGCAACGGTCGAGGGTTGGCCTGCGGCGCGCAAGCTCGCCCAGCCACCACTTCGAACAGTAGTCGTGCATCCTCGACGTGGTTGGCGATCGGGCCCACGTGGTCGAGGCTCGACGCCAGCGGGAACACCCCCTCCAGCGGCACACTGGCAAACGATGGCTTGAAGCCGACCACTGCGCACAACGCCGCCGGAATACGGATCGATCCGCCGGTGTCGGTGCCCAGCGCCAGCGGCACCATGCCGCTGGCCACCGCAGCGGCGCTGCCGGCGCTGGAGCCGCCAGTGATGCAACTGGCATCCCAGGGGTTACGTGCCGCGCCCTGCAGCGAGCGGTCGCCGGTCGGGCCGTAGGCGAATTCGTGGGTCAAGGTCTTGCCGACAATCACCGCACCGACCTCGCGTAGACGTTGCACGCACAGCGCATCGCGGCTCGGCTTGAAGCCTGCGAAATGAGCAGAGCCGTAGGTGGTGACATAGTCGAACGTGTCGATATTGTCTTTGACCGCCACCGGTATGCCGTGCAGCGGGCCCAGGTCCAGGCCCCGGGCGAACAGCTCGTCGGCCTTGCGCGCCTGGGCCAGCGCCACGGGTGCATCGACATGAACGAAGGCGTTCAAGGTCGGATTCAGGCGCTCGATGCTGTCCAGGGCTGCTTGGGTCAGCTCGACGCTCGTCAGGCTGCCCGTGCGCAGGCGTTCGGCCAGCGCGATGATCGATTGACCAAAAAAAGATCCAACATGAGTAGGTTCCGCCAGGCTCATACAAACAACTCCATCAAACTGCTTCGGATAAAGGGGAAGGGCTGGATTGCCGACTGCCGGGACGCACCATCAGCATTGCGCTCATGCCCAGTGCAGTGGCTACCGCCGCTGCCACGAACATCGACGAGTAGCCATAGCGCACGGTCAGGTAGCCGGTCAGCATTGGCGCGATGAACGAAGCGGTGTTGGCGATGAAATGGGTCATGCCGCTGTAGGCACCGACCCGGTTGGACGGCGCGGTGTCGATCACCACGGCCCAGTAAACCGAGTTGGGCAGCGCGTTGAGGGCGTTGGCCAGGGTCATCAGGGCAATCACACCCCACACGGTCTGGGCCTGCGAAACCAGTATGAAACAGAGCGTGGTCAACAGCAGACAGGTCGCGGCCAGCCAGCTGCGTGCTACCTTCAGGTCGCCGGTGCGGCGCAACAGCAGGTCGGAGATCTTGCCGCCCAGTAGCACGGTGAAGCAGGCGCCGGTCCACGGAATCATGCCCATGTACCACAGCGACGACAGGTTGTAGTGAAACTCGTCCTGCAGGTATTTGGGGGTCCAGGTCAGCAGCAGGAACGTCACGTACACGAACGAGAAGTAACCGACCGCATTGAGTATCAGGTCCTTGTTCTTGAAGAAATGCCATACCGGCGCAACGCTAGTGGTCGGGGTTGAAGCATTGGCTGCCGCTGCGCGTTCCCGTCGCAGGAAGTCGAGCTCGGCCTTGGACACCCGCGGGTTCTTATCGGGGGTGTTGGTGAAGCGCGTCATGAAGAAAATCAGCAACGCCAGGCTGACCACGCCCAGCACCACGAACATGCTGCGCCAGCCGCCAGTCAGGGTTTGCAGACCTACCGCTACCGGAGCGGTGAGCAGCGCGCCCAGTGGTGTGCTGAGCAGTCCAACCGAGACCACGAAGCCGCGCTCCTTGGGCGTGGCCCAGTTGGCCACACTCTTGTTGATCACCGAGTAGGCCGGGCCTTCGGCAAAGCCGAACAGCACGCGGATAGTGGCGAAACCGGCCATGGCCGAGCCGCCCATGAATGCCAGCCCGAGGTCACCGGCAAACGCGGTGGCGATCTCGAAAATCGACCAGGTGGCACCCGCAATCAGCCAGATGCGCTTGGCGCCAAAGTGGTCGGCCAGGATGCCGCCGGTCAACGCCCCGAGGATGTAGCCGTAACCGAAGTAACCCAGGACCTTGCCCCAGTCGGCCTTGTCGAAACCGTACTCCGGAAGAATGCTCGCCGAGGCATAGGCGATCGCGCCGCGGTCAATGTAGTTGAGCAGTGCCATCAGCATGATCAGGAAGAAAATCTGGTAGCGGAAAGACGGAATAGCTGCGCTGTTCATAGGGATCTGACTCTTCAAATGATTGGCAGAAGTCAAAAAGTCGGCCGCGTCCGGCGTATTTTTATTGTGTTACCCAAACGTTTGGGTTGGCGAAATGTAGAGACAGAAAAAGTTTTAGTCAATCGTTTGGGTAAAGGTTTTTTTTCGAGAGGAGGTGCTGTATTGAGGTAGAATCGCGCGCTGAATAATGCACGGTTGGAAGACTCTCAGACATGCCGAATCAATCCCGCCCCGCCACCCTGAAGTCCATGGCGACTGCACTCGGGTTGCACGTCTCCACGGTGTCACGGGTGCTCAATGGCGACCCGACCGGGGTTGAGCGCGCGGCGTCGGCCGAGGTGGTGGCGCGCATTCGCGCATTGGCCAAAGAGCTGGATTATCGGCCGAACACGCAGGCATCCAACCTGAAATTGCGTAAAAGCCAGGAGATCTGCGTGCTCATGCCGCGCCTCACTGACCTGGTAATGGCGACCATTTACGACAGCATCGACAGCGCGGCGGAGCAGGCCGGCTACCTCACCTTCGTCTCCAATACCGACGACCAGCAGCCGCGCCAGATGGCGCGTGCCGAGCACGCCTTGCGCCGCTCGGTGGCCGGGCTGATCGTGGGTGACTCGCATGTGGGTGAAACCCAGCCCCTACTCGATCTGCTTGCACGCAAGAACATTCCCTACGTGCTGGTCAGCCGACAGATTGCCGGGCATCTGTCGGCGGCCAGCGACGACGAATTGGGCGGCTGGTTGGCGGCTGAGCATCTGTATCGGCTGGGCTGTCGCGATGTGGCGATCCTGGCTGGCGAACGACATGCGTCCACCGGGGCTGATCGTACCCGCGGGTTCATCCGTTATTACCGCGAACAAGGCCTGACCCTGCGCCCCGAGTGGATACTCAATGGTCCTTTCGACAGCCACACCGGACACCAGCAAGGCGAGTATCTGTTGGGGCTCAACCCACGCCCGCAGGCGTTTTTCGCGGTCAACGACTTCCTTGCCATTGGCCTGATGGGCGCCGCACGCGACAAAGGGTTGCAGCCGGGCAAGGACATTGCCGTCGTCGGCTTCAACGACATCCCGCTAGCCAATGAACTCATCGTTCCACTGACCAGCGTGCGCCTGCAGATGGCACAGATGGGGCGGCATGCGGTGGAGTTGCTGCTCAAGCGCATCAGAGGTGAGGCCGCCGAGTCGATCATCCTTGCGCCGCAGTTGCAGGTGCGGGCGAGTTCCTCGCTGTTGGGTCGCGCTGACTGAGGGGCGGCCCATTAATCTGCCAGTACCGATGCATACACAGCACCGGTACTGGCCTCGACGCTACTTGATCTCCTCAACCTCGTAATTCACATAACCGAATTCGTTGCTGCGAGCCGCCACGTACTTGCCGTTCTGCTCGAATACCGTGGCCTCGAAGGGCGTGCCGCCGAGTGTTGTCAGCAGATGCCCGTCCTTGATTTCGTATTTGGCCGGCACGCCGAACTGACCGCCATGCAGCATGTTCAGGTATTCCCCTTGCGCAGGCGGCTTGCCATCGACGCTGGCGACCAGGCGCTGGCCGTCGGTGCCATAGACGATTTCATACGTTTGCCCGGTGACGGTATTGCGCACCTTGATGGTTTTGCCCACCACGAAGGCTTGCAACTGCTCGTTGGTGAGCGCTTTGGCGCCTTCGGTTTTCAGTTGATCGATGGTTTTGCCGCCAGCGACAGACTTGCTGTCCTCGGCTGTCGGCGTGTACCAGATCGGTGAGGTCCACGCGCGCTCCTGGACGGTGGGCGAGACGTCGGACGGTGGCGGTACTTGCAGCTTGGCCGCGTCATAGGTGCTCCAGCGCGGTGTCGGAATCTGTAGCGCGCGAGCGTAGTAGAACGCGTGTTGGGCCGGATCGAAATCCGGATCGACCCAGACTTTTTTCAGTTCGGTGGCACCGATGGTATTGGTGTAAGTCGCCTTGGAAACATCGACCGTCGAGCCCACCGGTGGGACTTTGCCGGTGACCGGGTCCGGTTGGCGATCACCGGCCCAGGCGACGTCGTAGATCTTCTCGAAGGTCTGGCCGTTTTTGGTCCAGCCCTTGATGATCTGGATTCGGTCAAGGTTGCCATCGTCGGTATCCTTGACGGCCCACACCACGAAGGAAGGCGCCTGTTTACCCTGTTTTGCCGGCAAGTCACCGCCCATGGGAACGCCCTTGGCGTAGGCGGCATGCACCCAGTCTTTTTCGTTCCACAAACTGCCGTCGAAGCCCCAGCCGCCAAACATGCGCACGGGGATGCGCACACCGCTGGTGCCATAGACTTCTTTACGCTTCATGGCATCGAAAATCGATTCACGGGTGTTTTCTTCAGCCCAGACGCCGGCCAGCCCCGAGGTGCTGGTTTGCAGGGCCATCATGCCCGAGTTCTGTTTGCCGGAGAGACGCGCCGCCGGGGTGCTGTCGGTGAAACCGTGGGAGCCGAAGTTGTTGCTCTGCGAATAGGGAATCACCCCGTTGTGCGAGTCGCTGGCGCCGACCACGCCCATTTTGTAGGGGTTGTAGCCGCGGGCTTCCTGCAAGGCCATGCCGTTTTGCCAGGCCTGCCTGATGTAACTGCCATTGAGCTTCGAGGTGCTGTTGTCGATGCCGATCAGGAAACTCATGATTTCGTAATTGGCGAATTCGTCGGTCGGCGACAGTTCGGGGTGAGTTTCGGAAGTGCCTTTTACCTGGTGAATTTCGGTGAGCGATTCATTGCGCATCCGCGTTTCGGCCCACGCCGCATCGATGGGGCGGCCACGGTCATCAACGTCCACCGGAAACATCAGGCCGTTGCTGAGGTTGGCATTGTGGGAGATCGCCAGCACCTCGTTGCCCTTTTTCCGTTGATCGTCCATCCAGCCCCACAAATCTTCGGGTTTGTTCGAGTCGAGGGCCGTGAAGGGCAGGTCCGGCACCTTCTTCGAGTCGCGGAAAAACACGTTGCGGTGCATGTTCTGATTGTTGGGTGCCGAGGTCCATTCATAGGCGACGAAGGTGGTGAACTTGCCGGGTTTGTAATACTTGTCGGCGATGGCGATGTTCTGCTGCCAGATGTTGCCGGCCACCTTCGGATCAATCAGCTCCTTGATGGGATTGTTCAAGCTGCCGGCGATCCATTTGAACACCCGGTTGAAATCCTCCGGAGTCTTGGCAATCAGTTTTTGCGCGATGGGCAGTTTGCTGAAGTCTGACTTCGGATCATTGGCCAGCGCGATCACGCCCACGTACTCCGAATGATCGGTCACGCCATGGAAATCCAGCGGTCGGCCTTTGAGCTGCACTTCAAACCCCATCGGATGCTTGACCGGCATGCCAAGCGAGTATTGGTAGGCCTGTTCGGGATCGACCTGATGGTTGCCGATCAGGTAAGCATCAATCGACCAGGAGCTGTGCGAGTGCGTCTGGCCAAAGTAAACCTCGCGATCCGGGTTGCCCTCCGCCAATGCCAATGTGCTGACAGTCAGCACGGCGCAACCGAGCAGTGACGGCGTGGTGAAGTGTGTAAGGGTTTTCATATTCCACGTCTCCGGAATTCGGCAGTGACAAGGTGAAGTTCAGGCCCAGAAACTCGCGACCCGTTCGAAAAACCAGAAGGCCGCCAGCGTTCCCAACCCGTAAGAAGCAATCGGTCGGGCATACAAGAGCGCGGGCCGTGGCAGCCGACAATGCAGCAACAGCGCTCGCAGGCTCAGCACGGCGGCGACGAACATCAACTGGCCGATTTCGACGCCGACATTGAAAGTGAACAGCGCCAGCGGCAGGTCGCGTTGGGGCAAGCCGATTTCCGCCAGCGCACCGGCAAAACCAAAGCCATGCAACAAGCCAAAACAGAACGCCACCATCCATGGCCATTGGAGGGTGAAGCTGACGTCGCCACGGTTCTTGCGGGCGATTTCCACCGCCAGCAACAGAATGCTCAGCGCAATCGTCGCCTCCACAGGCGGGCCGGGAAGCCGCACCGCACCCAATGTTGCGAGCGCCAGGGTGATGGAGTGGGCGAGGGTAAACGCGGTGATAGTCTTCACCAGCATCCAGCCATTACCCACCAGCAGCAGGAGCCCGAAGACGAACAGCAGGTGATCGAAACCACCCAGAATGTGCTGGATGCCATGGACCAGAAACGCACCGGCCACCGAGAACGCTCCCGGCGTGGCAGCGATTTCTATCCAGGGTTGCGCAGGGTGGACGAGGGTGGTCGTCAGGCTGCCGTCCAGGCGCGAGACGCGCACCAGCACATCGGTGATGCTCGCTTGCAGGCCGATGAATTCGATACGCTGCCCGACCAGGCCGGCGGGGCCTGCATCAATGCCCCGGCGCTCGATCTGCGAATCGTTCAGCGTGCTTTCCAGCGGATCAACGACAGTGCGCACACTGTCGGCAAACCGCAGCGCAATCGGCAATCGCATGCCTGAAAGCACCGGCGTGCGCCACAGTACGTCATAGCGCCCGGCGGCCGTTTCATTGAGTTCCAGGTACGCGGGACGCGACTCATGGGCCATGGCGGTCAGCCCCATGAACCCGAGCAGCAACAGCAGCCAGACCGTGCGTCTCATTACTGCCGCTCCATTTGTGTGGCGGCAATGCCACCGGCGGAAGCAGGCATCATCACCACGACTTCATAGCGTGCTTTGAGCGCATCGAAATTCGCGCGTTTCGATTCGCTGCGTTGCTCGGACAGCCAATCGGACTTGACCTGCCGGGCCACGGTTTCGAAGGGCGGTGCCGGTGGCTTGGCCAGCGCATCGATCCACACCAAATGCCAGCCAAAACCTGACTCCACAGGCCCGACCCAACGTCCGGGAGTTTGTTCGAATAACGAAGTGGCAAACTTTGAACCAAAGACCCGCGCCACCTGATCTCGGGATTGCTCTGTGTAGGCGCTTTTAAACATGAACGTATCGCCCTCACCGCTGTTTTTGTCGGTCAGGCCACTTAACGCAGCCTGAGCCTGGGCTTGTGTATCAACACCACGTTTGTCCAGGGCAAAGAACAGATGGTGGAAAGTTGCAAGTGGCAGTGGGGCATATTGCTCTTGATGCCGCTTGTACCAGGCCTCTAGTACACTGGGTGCCGGTTCGCGAAGCGACGCTACATCTTCGGCGAGGAAGTCCATTTTTTGCGCCAGTCGGCGGCGAATGATGGTGTCGTCTTTATCCAGGCCAAGTTTCAGCGCTTCGCGATAAAGGATTTCCTCTTTCACATAGTCATCAATCATGCCCTGCATCTGTAGTTCCGATGCGGGTCGTTGCCATCGTGCCAGCCAGGAAATCGCGATCCGCTGAACAACTTCAGGGGTGATTTCGATGCGTTGCGGATCTTGATTGACCGCTGAACGGTGCAATCCTCCGTACAGCACAAAGAGTGCGAAACCGGCGATTAAAAAGTGCAGTAACGGCTGGCGAAGGCATCGCTTGATTAACGAAAGTCGAGACGCTTTTACCCCACCGACACTTAAGTTCATGACTTATTGCCCCACGCTATACTCGAATGGTTTTCAAAGCAGAGTGGAGTATTGCTGCAGAATCGGAACTTTCCAACAAGGCTAATCACGATAAGCACTAATTGTTAGTCACTATTGGATTAAACAATTTCCCCGGGCAAGTTCAGCATTCCCAATAAACCCGTTGGCGGCTGCACCGCCATCAAAAGGGTGGTTGCAGTCGTTGGCTCGCCCGATGGGCCCGGGCCATAGCCTTTCAATGCTATCCGGGTCAGTCGGATGGCAGCGATATCGTTAATCTCGTTCCTTTGTCCGGTGCGCTGTCGATCGTGAACTCCCCGCCCAGCATGTTGATGCGCTCCTTCATCCCCACCAAGCCGAACGAATTCAATTTTTTGCCATCAGTCATGCCTATGCCATTGTCTTTGATCTGCAGGTAAAGCCGGCGACCGTCCCTGTAGAGTTCGATATGCACCTGTGTCGCTTGTGCGTGCCGGGCAATATTCGACAGCGATTCCTGCACGATGCGGAACAGCGTCGTGGCGGATTTTTCATTCAGATCGCAACGCAAATCCTGGTCGTCCACCGACATCGTGCAATCGATCGCGCTGCGCTGCCGGAACTCTTCAAGTTGCCACTCGATCGCTGCCTGCAATCCCAGATCGAGTACGGGCGGCCGAAGATCATTGATGATACTGCGGACACTGCGGATGGCTGAATCGAGGTGATTCAGAGCATCGCTGGCCTTCTCGTTGAGCTTGGGGTGCATGGTACTGGTGCGCGCCTGCAACATGGAGACATCGATTCGTAACGCCAGCAGACTCTGTCCCAGCTCGTCATGGATGTCGCGTGCGATGCGCTTTCGCTCTTCTTCCTTGATGTGCTCCTGATAGGCGGCCAGCTCACGCAGCAGCCGCTTCGATTGCAGCAATTCTTCGGCCTGCATCGTCAGTTTGCGCTGCAGATAGAACAGGTCGACAAACACCCGGATCTTGGCGCGAAGAACCTCGGCCACAATCGGCGAGAAGATGTAATCCACTGCGCCGGACGTATAACCGCGGAAACGCTCGGAATCCGTATCGGCCTCAGCGGTGACGAAGATAATGGGCGTGTGGGCCGACTTCGGGCGGCCGTGAATGAGTGCCGCGGTTTCAAAACCGTCCATTACGGGCATTTTCACGTCGAGCAGAATGACTGCGAAGTCGCGCTGCAATAGCAGGCGCAGCGCCTCGCGCCCGGAAGTCGCCGTGGCAATATCGAGGCCCATGTCGGCAATCACCGCGGCAAGCGCCGTCAGCTTGGCGGGATTGTCATCCACCAGCAACACGGAGGCTGGCACGCCATCAGGCGGGAGCGGTTGCCGCACCTGGGCTCTCTCTTTGAATACCGGGGGTTCCTGCTGCATATTTATGCCACTTCGGTTTGCGCTAGCGCATCTTGCCGTAACGGCAGCACCGGTAAAGTCGAGCCGGTCTTGCGCACATTGCCACCTTTGCTGTCGCGCAATGAGCGCGGTACAGAGTCATCGATAGAGCCATTTGCGAATCAGTGACAGCAGTTGGTCGGTATCCACCGGCTTGCTGACATAGTCCGATGCTCCTGCCTCGATGCATTTTTCACGGTCACCCATCATCGCCTTGGCTGTCAGCGCAATCATGGGCAGGGTTTCAAATCTTTTGAATGTACGGATCTGGCGCATGGTTTCAAAGCCATCCATCTCGGGCATCATGATATCCATCAGCACGATGTCGGTATCGGGATGCTGCTGTAGCAGTTCTATGGCGGTTCGGCCGTTTTCGGCTGTGGCCACCAGCATTTTGTTGCACTCGAGCACGCTGGTCAGGGCAAAAATATTGCGCACGTCATCGTCGACCACCAGGGCCTTTTTACCTTCGAGACTGTCCGAGCCCTCATAGAGTTTCTCCAGCATCCTGCGCTGGGTCTGCGACAGCCTGGCTACGACGCGGTGTAGAAACAGTGCGGTTTCGTCGAGTATGCGCTCGGGGGATTGAACGGCCTTGATGACGCCCTTGCCGAGCAATGTCCTGAAGCGCTCGTGTTCCGGCTTGGTCAGTGTTTCTGCACCATAGACGACGATCGGCAATTCACGCATTGCGTGGTCTTCCTGCAACGCCTCGAGAAACCCAATACCGGATGCGTCGGGCAGATTGAGATTGATGGCCATGCAGTCGTAGCGTTTCTCTGCCAGTTTCTTCAAGGCTTCAGCGCTGCTGTCGGTCGTTGTGATCTTCACGTCGGTGTTGCCAAGTAGATCGAGGATGCGGGCGCGGTTCCCTTCGTCGCCGTCGATCAGCAGCAGGCTTCTGGTCTTGCGCCGTGCGAATGCCACGATGCCGACCAGCGCATTTTGAATCTCGTCGGCTGTGACCGGCTTGAGCAGATAGTCGAAAGCGCCATAGCGCAGCCCGCGTGTGCGGTCGTCAGCGATCGAGATGATCTGGACCGGGATGTGACGCGTGGCGAAATTTCGCTTCAATTGCTCGAGTAGCAACCAGCCGTCGATGTCCGCCAGGCCTGGGTCCAGCGTGATCGCGGCGGGTTTGTAGCGCTCGACCAGCTCCAGTGCATCCGCGCCACGGGGCGTGACGATAGCCCTGAACCCCTTCTGGTGCGCGGCCTCGAGCAGGATGCCGGCAAATCGGGCGTCGCCCTCGAGCATCAGCAGCACTTGGTCCCCGGGTTGGACAGACTCGCGGTCGTCCAGTATCTGAGCAGAGGGGCCTGACATGAGATCGCGCTTGACTTGGCCAGGTACTGTTTCTGTCGCTGATTCGTCTGGCGCCGGACGCTGGGCATCCTGTGTACGCAAGGGCACGTACAGCGCGAACGTACTGCCCTTGTCCTCACCGGGGATCAGCCGCAGCTCACCACCCAGCCGGTGTGCGAGCTCGCGGCTGATCGACAGCCCGAGGCCGGTGCCGCCGTATTTTCGTGAGGTTCCGGTATCTGCTTGCTGGAACGCCTCGAAGATGAGCTTCTGCTTGCTGTCAGCTACGCCAATGCCGGTGTCGGTGACCACAAAGGCAACCACCTCATCGGCGCGACTCAGTTCGCTGTGATCCACGCTCCACCCGGACACAGCGGGCGCGATGCTGAGCTTGACGCTGCCTTGCTCAGTGAATTTGAACGCGTTGGACAACAAGTTCTTGACCACCTGCAACAGGCGCTTTTCGTCAGTCCAGATGACAGGGGGCAGGGTAGGCGCCAGTTCAATCGTGAAGGTGAGGCCCCGGCTTTCGGCGACCGGCCGGAAGGTGCGTTCGATCTGGTCGTGCAGATTGGCGAACAGCGCTTCATTCAGATCCAGTGTGACCGTACCCGACTCGATCTTGGACAGATAGAGAATCTCGTCGATCAGCTCCAGCAGGTCTTTGCCCGCGCTACGGATGGTCCTGGCATATTCGACCTGCCGGGGAGTGAGATTGTGTTCCGCATTGTCGCTGAGCTGCTGGGCCAGGATCAGCAAGCTGTTCAATGGCGTTCTGAGCTCATGGGACATACTGGAGAGGAATTCGGACTTGTACTTCGAGGTCAGCATCAGCTGTTCCGCCTTCTCCTCCAGCGACAGCTTGGTGATTTCGACTTCGCGGTTCTTGCGCTCGACTTCGGCTTTCTGCTCGGCCAGCATTCCGGCCTTGTCCTCCAGTTCTTCGTTGGTCTGGCGCAATTCCTCTTGTTGCCTTTGCAGCTCCTGCGCCAGCGATTGCGACTGCTTGAGCAGTTCTTCGGTACGCATATTGGCTTCGATCGTGTTGAGCACGATACCAATCGATTCAGCAAGCTGATCAAGGAAGGTTTGATGAATGATGCTGTAGCGCGTGAACGAAGCCATTTCGACGACGGCCTTGACCTTGTTCTCGAACAGGATCGGCAACACGATGATATTCAGCGGGGCCGCCGCACCCAGTCCCGATGAAATCGCGACGTAATTTCCGGGGACCTCGGTCAGCAGGATGCGCCGCTTCTCGTAAGCGCATTGCCCGACCAGGCCCTCGCCGAGCCGCCACTCATCATTCACATTGATGTTTCCCTTGTACGCATAAGCCGACAGCAGTTTGAGTTTCGCAGGGTCGGGCGGACTCTCGTTCATCATGTAGAACACACCGTGCTGGGCGTTGATCAGCGGAGCCAGTTCTGACAGCACCATTTTGGAGACTGCCGCCAGATCGCGCTGGCCCTGCAGCAGGCGGGTAAATTTCGCGAGATTGGTCTTGAGCCAATCCTGTTCCGCGTTTTGCCGCGTGGTTTCCCGCAGGTTGCGGATCATCTCGTTGACGTTGTCCTTCAATTCCGCCACTTCACCCTTTGCTTCCACCTCCACGTAACGCGTCAGATCGCCCTTGGTCACGGCAGTCGCCACGTCGGCAATTGCACGCACCTGATTGGTCAGGTTGGCGGCCAGACCGTTCACGTTGTCGGTCAGATCGCGCCAGGTGCCGGCAGCACCCGGCACGTTGGCCTGGCCGCCCAGCTTGCCCTCGACACCCACTTCACGCGCCACCGAGGTCACCTGGTCGGAGAACAGCGCCAGCGTATCGGTCATGCCGTTGATGGTGTCGGCCAGTTCGGCGATCTCGCCCTTGGCTTCCAGTGTCAGTTTCTTCTTCATGTCGCCGTTGGCGACAGCGGTCACCACTTTCGCGATGCCTCGCACCTGGCTGGTCAGGTTGGCCGCCATGAAGTTCACGTTTTCGGTCAGATCCCTCCAGGTGCCGGACACGCCTTGCACCTGTGCCTGCCCGCCGAGCTTGCCTTCGGTGCCGACTTCGCGCGCCACCCGCGTCACTTCGGCGGCAAAGCTATTGAGCTGGTCCACCATGGTGTTGATGGTGTTCTTCAGCTCCATGATTTCGCCCTTGGCTTCCACGGTAATCTTGCGCCCCAGGTCGCCTTTGGCCACCGCCGTCGTCACGTCGGCGATGTTGCGCACCTGATTGGTCAGGTTGGCCGCCATGCTGTTGACCGAGTCGGTCAAATCTTTCCAGGTGCCACCGACGCCCGCCACCTTGGCCTGGCCACCGAGCTTGCCGTCAGTCCCCACTTCGCGTGCCATGCGTGTCACTTCGTCGGCAAAGGTCGAGAGCTGGTCGACCATTGTATTAATGGTTTCCTTGAGTTGGAGAATTTCACCTTTCGCTTCGGCTGTGATCTTGCGCGACAGGTCGCCGTTGGCCACCGCCGTCGTCACGTCGGCAATGTTGCGCACCTGGGTGGTCAGGTTGGCCGCCATGCCGTTGACTGAATTGGTCAAGTCCTTCCAGGTACCGGATACGCCGGTCACTTCGGCCTGTCCGCCCAGTTTGCCTTCGGTACCGACTTCCAGCGCGACGCGTGTCACCTCCGCGGCGAAGCTGGAGAGCTGGTCGACCATCGTGTTGATGGTGTTTTTCAGTTCGAGAATTTCGCCCTTGGCTTCAACGGTAATTTTCTTGCCGAGGTCGCCGCGTGCCACCGCCGTCGTCACCTGTGCGAGGTTGCGCACCTGGGTGGTCAGGTTGGCCGCCATGCCGTTGACCGATTCGGTCAGGTCGCGCCAGGTGCCTGATACGTCGCGCACTTCCGCCTGGCCGCCCAACTTGCCTTCGGTACCGACCTCCAGCGCCACGCGGGTCACCTCCGCAGCGAAGCTCGAGAGCTGGCCGACCATCGTGTTGATGGTGTTTTTCAGCTCGAGAATCTCACCCCTGGCTTCGACGGTAATCGTCTTGCCCAGATCGCCTTTGGCCACTGCGGTCGTCACGTAAGCGATGTTGCGCATCTGGGTGGTCAGATTGGCGGCCATGTCGTTGACGGAGTCGGTCAGGTCTTTCCAGGTGCCGGACACCCCTTTGACATTGGCCTGCCCACCGAGAATCCCTTCAGTGCCGACTTCGCGCGCCACGCGGGTCACCTCGGAAGCGAAGGAGCCCAGTCGCGTCACCATGGTGTTGACGATCTCGGCGGACTTGAGGAACTGGCCCCGCAGTTTCAGGCCGTCGAGCACCGGCGGTACCTGCTGGCTCAGATTACCCTCGGCAACCGAACCGACAACACGAATGATCTCGTTCATCGGGCTGATCAGGTCGCTGGTGAGCGCATTGCTCGAGTTGACGATCTTTTGCCACGAGCCTTTCATCATCGGCAATTCGATACGCTCATCGACCTTGCCCTGCTTGCCGATCAGTCGCGCCACGCGTTCGAATTCGGTGGTGGTGTCGGCTGCCATGTCGATGATTTCGTTGAGCGTGTCGGCGATCTTGCCCGGCATGCCGGTCCAGTCTTCCGGCATACGCTTGGTGAAGTCACCTTTGCGCAACGACTTCAGCGCTGCCAGTAACGTCTTCATGTCGAAAACTTCGATTGGTGTCGTCACTGTGGCCATGTCTCTGTCCCAGTCAAATTTTATGCCACGCGCAAGGCATTACCCATGGGCGTGCAGGCACACCTGAGAGCTTAGGCGCCGCTAACGCCTGAAGCAAAAGTGCAAGTGCGCTACCTGCCTGCTAACGTAAAACCCTGCAGCAGATTCCATGGCTTGCTGGCAAGCTGGCCGCAGGGTTAGTGTGGGGATGCAAGAGCGTGCGCCACTGTGCCGGCGGGTTCAACATCATCTGTACATCGAGACACGATACGGCCAGGGCCTTGTGGGTGCGAATGGAAAATACAGATGACTGAGCACAAAATCAGAGTCTTGCTGGTGGATGATCACAGCATCGTGCGTAACGGCGTACGACGCATGCTGGAGACTGCCAACGAGATCGACGTAACGGGTGAAGCAGAGACGGCACAAGAAGCAATGCTCCTGGTCCGGGAGCAAGATTTCGACGTGGCGCTGGTAGATATTCAGCTGCCCGATAAGACCGGCCTGCAACTCCTCAAGCTCATGCGTGCGGAGAAACCCAAGCTCGCCATTCTGATGTTGAGCATGCATTCGGTCGAGGCCTATGCGTTACGCGCAATCAAGCACGGCGCTGCGGGATACCTCACCAAAGATATTTCCGCAGCCACCCTGGTTGCGGCAGTTCGCAAGGTGGCCTCAGGCGGCAAGCACGTCAGTCCTGAACTGGCAGAAAAACTGGTCAACGCTATCGGCAGAGGCGACGCGGCACCCCACGAAGCGCTATCCGACCGGGAACTTGAAGTACTAAAGCTCCTCGCTGCAGGCGAGAGAATTGTTCGCATCGCTGAGATATTGCACTTAAGCCCAAGTACCGTCACGACGTACCGGGCACGTATCCTGGAAAAAACAGGGATGGACAGCAACGCGAAACTGGCCCGCTATGCACTCGAAAACGGCTTGTTAACTTAGAACGCCCTGCCATCATTGTAATGCTGCTCACTTAAGAGATAGAGCGAACAATAAGCTCCCTCGCCACAGTTCCTGCTTGTAGTGGAATCACTACAAGCTTTTGGCCGATATCTCCACAAAGAAGTCCTGCTAACGTCGATAGTGCAGGCGGCTCCACTCAAGCATAGTGACCTCTCGCAAGATTCCGTCCGCTGAATGGAGTTGTCTTCGTCAGCATCTTGCACAGCTATGTCAAAAAAGAGAGGTCAAATCATGCAGGTCACCAACACAGAACCATTGACTGCACTGATACCAACCAGAGACTCAGGCCCTTTGCGCCTGTTTGTCGTTGAGGATTTGAACGCCGTACGAGTGTTGTGGGGCACGGCGTCGCCGCGGATCGCGGGCCTGTCACTTGCCGGGGCGTTCCACTGCGCATCGACCGCTATCGCCGCCATCCGGCGTGAACCACCCGATGTCGTCTTGCTGGATGTCAACCTCAGCGACGGTCATGGCATGGAAGTATTGCGCGTGGTCGCAGCTGAGTATCCGCTGACAAAAGTCATAGTGGTCAGCAATTGTGCTGGTCCGAGACATTGGAAGTACTTCACAAATGCGGGAGCCTACGCCTCCTACGACAAGATCAATGAACTTGCCGCCATGCGCCGTATGTTGGAGCGTTTAGCCAAGTCCCTGTTACCGGCCGCTCGAACCTTCTCGCCTGCTTCAGGATATGCAGGAGAGCAAATTGCGCGAGTCAGAGAAGACACTGGAGTCGCTATTCGTCAGTTGAGCGCGGAGTGCGCGCTGCATTCACGTTGAATCAATGTTCTAACTAGAGGACATCATAATGATAGGTTATTGGTTGTGTGCGTTACTGTGGGGTGTGGTGCTGCTGGAGGAAATCCAGAGCATGCCCCTTCAAGAATGGAAAGACGAAGGTCTGAAAAAGGTTCTGCTGCTGCGCCGGACTAGAACCCGGACCGGCTACTTTTTTGCGTTGATCGCGGGTGCCTTGTGCCTTTATAGCGAAATCCTGGTGGCGCCGGTCGATCAGAACATTTTCAATCCGGAGCTGATACTTGCTGTATGTGGTGTTCTTTGGGGTGCATATCTTTCCGTAGTCAGCATGAAAGGCAAGCGATAGATGTCTACCTCCAGGACTACTCCAGGTGATTGATATTTCACTATCGTCGGCTGGCAAGGAACTTCCCCCGGTCAGGCGCTCGACTCCGCATCTGAACAGCCGCAGCCTCGCTGGCAGCGGCTTCAGTCCTCAATCAACTGTGGAAAGCCCATGCTTGTGTGCGTAGGCGTACAGATCTACGCGATTCGTCAGGCCCAGCTTGCTATAGATTGATGTTAAATGGTTGCGCAGCGTGTGCTCGCTGATGTGCAGCTTCTCGGCCACCAACTTGCCAGGCGCTGAGGGGTCACTGGCCAGCGATGCAATGGTTTGCTGCTCGCGACGCGTTAGCTTGGCGATTTTTTCTTGCTCCGGGTCCATTTCGCGCTCGGCTTTCTTGCGCGCCAGTTCAAGGAAGATACGGCTGGTTGCATTGCGGTCAATCCAGAGTTCGCCGTCATGCACTTTTTCTATGGCTTTGAGCAGTGTTGATGCAGACGCCGACTCCCGCTTATCCACCACGCCACGTGCGCCCGCCAGCACCGCACTGTCATGCAGCGCCACGTCACTCGACCCTGTCACTACCAGAATCTTGGCTTTGGTCTGGCGGTGCAAGTCGGCCAGCGACTCGATACAGTCCTCGCTGTCCAGGTCCAGTACCACCACATCTGGCGCGTATTGGTGCTGCGAAAGCAGGTATTGCGCCACCGACGCCACCGAACCCGCCAGCATCAACCTCGGCTGAGCGCTTTCCACCAGACGCTCAAGGCCCCAGGCCACGAGCGGCAGAGCTACTAACAGAACTTGAATTGGCATGCAGGTCGCTGCCTCTTTAGGCGGGTTGTGTTAGTTGCTCATGATAGCAATCGTTGCAGCCTGTAGCTTTTTTCTATAACGCTTCAGGCCACCCCTCCCATGACATTTGCCCTGTAAAGCACTGTTTTCATGGCTGATTGACTCCCAGAAAAAAAGGGATAGCGCACTCATGTAAAAAACAGCAGCCGTTTTTAGACTGCAACCATGAAAGGCGCATACCGAGTTGAGCCCCGCGAACAAATCACCCTATTGCTGCGACTGACCGGCGGGAGCAACGGTGTCACCCGTGACATCAGTGCCTCCGGTTTGTATTTCGAAACCGATAGCGAGCAGCAGGTGGGTAGTTTGATTGACTTCGAGATCGAACTCGACACTCCCGGCGGCCCCATGAAGTTTATGGCGCAAGGACAAATTGTGCGCATTGAGCCACAAGGTGGCAGGACCGGGGCGGGCGTGAAGCTGCTGGCCAGTCGGCTGGTGCCGGTGGAGTGAGGTGTTCGTGGGTTGAGGAAGAATCGGCTTGTGGCTGTTAGCGGCTCACAGCGGCTTTTTGCTCAGAGTGACTTCTTGGGAGAAAGACATGGCTAGCACCACAACTACCAGCGACGGAACCGTAACTTCGTTTTCCAACACGCCTCAGGCGAAGGATGACGTCTTCAGCACCACTGAAAATCTGCTGGGGGTCGTGTATTGGGACGTCATGTCCAATGACCTCGGCGGCAACGCGAAGACACTCTGGTCACTCGACAACGCGGACAGTCTTTCTACTGCCACCAAGGTTTATGCACCGGCCGACCTCCTGACCCAGGATACGGCGAGGGCTGAGGCGACGAGTTCTGACACCAGTTTGAATGGTGCAAAGATCTGGATCACCTCGGACGGAAAAGTCGGCTACGACGTCGCTACTTTTTCGTCTGCTTTCAAGGCTCAACTCCAGGCGCTTGCTACTGGCGAGCTCCTGACGGACAGCTTTACCTATGCGATTCGTCTTGGTAACGGAACGCTCAGTTGGGCCACCGCGACAGTGCAGTTTTCGGGCGTGAATAATGGTGTGACGATCAGCATTGGCGCGCAGGCCGGCATGGTGACCGAAGACGCCGACACCACTGCGAGCGCGACCGACTCACTGACGGCCAGCGGCACGATTGTCTTTAACGACGTCGACCTGAGTGACACGCACCTGGCGACATTCGCGCCGGCGGGGGGCAACACTACTCATCTTGGTACGTTCCTGCTCTCGGCGGTAAGCGAAGCTGCGAACGCAGCCAACGGTTCGGTGCAGTGGACGTACAACCTGAACAATGCGGCGGCGCAGTACTTGGCCCAGGGACAGACAGTAACCGAAACTTACCTGGTCACCATCAGTGATGGTCATGGTTCGTCGGTAACGCAGAATGTGACCATTACCATCACCGGCACCAATGACGGACCGACGGTGACGGCGGCAGAAGTCGAAAGCGGGGCGGTGGCCGAAGACGGCACCACGCTGGCCAGCGGCAGCTTCGCCTTTGGCGACGTGGACCTGGCCGATCACGCGCATGTGGCCAGCGTCAGCGCGCCGTCCGGTGCGCTGGGTACGTTGGTGGCCAGTGTCAGCGACGAGAGCACCGGCGACGCGACGGGCAGTGTGGGCTGGAGCTATACGCTGAACAACAGTGCGGCGCAGTACCTGGCCGAGGGCCAGACCAAGACCGAAGTGTTCACGGTGACGCTGACCGACGACGTCGGGGCGACGGTGACCAAGAACGTGACGATCACCGTCACTGGCAGCAATGACGGGCCGACGGTGACGGCGGCAGAAGTCGAAAGCGGGGCGGTGAGCGAAGACGGCACCACGGTGGCCAGCGGCAGCTTTGCCTTCGGCGACGTGGACCTGGCCGATCACGCGCATGTGGCCAGTGTGAGCGCGCCGTCCGGTGCGCTGGGGACGCTGGTGGCCAGTGTCAGCGACGAGAGCACCGGCGACGCGACGGGCAGTGTGGGCTGGAGCTATACGCTGAACAACAGCGCGGCGCAGTACCTGGCCGAGGGCCAGACCAAGACCGAAGTGTTCACGGTGACGCTGACCGACGACGTCGGGGCGACAGTAACCAAGGACGTGACGATCACCATCACTGGCAGCAATGACGCGCCGACGGTAACGGTGGCAGAAGTCGAAAGCGGGGCGGTGGCCGAAGACGGCACCACGGTGGCCAGCGGCAGCTTCGCCTTCGGCGACGTGGACCTGGCCGATCACGCGCATGTGGCCAGTGTCAGTGCGCCGTCCGGTGCGCTGGGTACGCTGGTGGCCAGTGTCAGCGACGAGAGCACCGGCGACGCGGCGGGCAGCGTGGGCTGGAGCTATACGCTGAACAACAGTGCGGCGCAGTACCTGGCCGAGGGCCAGACCAAGACCGAAGTGTTCACGGTGACGCTGACCGACGACGTCGGGGCGACAGTAACCAAGGACGTGACGATCACCCTGACCGGCAGCAACGACGCGCCGGTGCTCAGCTTCGCGACGGGCAATGCTGCCGGCGCGGTGCAGGAAGACACCACGCTCAGCGTCAGCGGCCAGTTCAGCTCGGCCGACATCGATCACGATGCCACGACCAGTTGGACCATCAATGGCTCGCCAACTGGAACCTACGGCTCGATCGCCGTGGACAACAGCGGCCAGTGGACCTACACGCTGGCCAATGGCACCGATGGTGTCGCCAGCGCGGTGCAGTCACTGAAGGCGGGCGAGAGTCACAACGACGTGTTCAGCGTGCAGGTCAGCGACGGCCTCGGCGGCGTGGACACCCAGCTGGTAACCGTCACCGTCACCGGCAGCAATGACGCGCCCGTGCTCAGCTTCGCGACCGGCAACGAGGCCGGTGCGGTGCAGGAAGACACCACGCTCAGCGTCAGCGGCCAGTTCAGCTCGGCCGACATCGATCACGATGCCACCGCCACTTGGAGTATTGCCGGGTCAAATACCGGCACCTACGGCTCGATCGCCGTGGACAGCAACGGCCAATGGACCTACACCCTGGCCAACGGCACCGATGGCGTTGCCAGCGCGGTGCAGTCGCTGAAGGCGGGCGAGAGTCACAACGACGTGTTCAGCGTGCAAGTCAGCGACGGCTTGGGCGGTGTCGACACCCAACTGGTGACCGTCACCATTAGCGGCAGCAACGACGCGCCGGTGCTCGGCTTCACGACCGGCAACGAGGCCGGCGCGGTGCAGGAAGACACCACGCTCAGCGTGCATGGCCAGTTCAGTTCGGCCGACATCGATCACGACGCCACCGCCACTTGGAGTATTGCCGGGTCAAATACCGGCACCTTTGGCTCGATCGCTGTCGACAGCACTGGCCAGTGGACCTACACCCTGGCCAACGGCACCGATGGTGTCGCCAGTGCGGTGCAGTCGCTGAAGGCGGGCGAGAGTCACAACGACGTGTTCAGCGTGCAGGTCAGCGACGGCCTCGGTGGCGTCGACACCCAGTTGGTGACCATCACCGTCACCGGCAGCAATGACGCGCCCGTGCTCAGCTTCGCGACCGGCAACGAGGCCGGCGCGGTGCAGGAAGACACCACGCTCAGCGTGAGCGGCCAGTTCAGCTCGGCCGACATCGATCACGATGCCACCGCCACTTGGAGTATTGCCGGGTCAAATACCGGCACCTACGGCTCGATCGCCGTGGACAGCAACGGCCAATGGACCTACACCCTGGCCAACGGCACCGATGGCGTTGCCAGCGCGGTGCAGTCGCTGAAGGCGGGCGAGAGTCACAACGACGTGTTCAGCGTGCAAGTCAGCGACGGCTTGGGCGGTGTCGACACCCAACTGGTGACCGTCACCGTCACCGGCAGCAACGACGCGCCGGTGCTCGGCTTCACGACCGGCAACGAGGCCGGCGCGGTGCAGGAAGACACCACGCTCAGCGTGAGTGGCCAGTTCAGTTCGACCGACATCGATCACGATGCCACCGCCACTTGGAGTATTGCCGGGTCAAATACCGGCACCTTTGGCTCGATCGCCGTGGACAGCAACGGCCAGTGGACCTACACCCTGGCTAACGGCACCGATGGCGTTGCCAGTGCGGTGCAGTCGCTGAAGGCGGGCGAGAGTCACAACGACGTGTTCAGCGTGCAAGTCAGCGACGGCTTGGGCGGTGTCGACACCCAACTGGTGACTATCACCGTCACCGGCAGCAACGATGCGCCCGTGCTCAGCTTCGCGACGGGCAACGAGGCCGGCGCGGTGCAGGAAGACACCACGCTCAGCGTCAGCGGCCAGTTCAGCTCGGCCGACATCGATCACGATGCCACCGCCACTTGGAGTATTGCCGGGTCAAATACCGGCACCTTTGGCTCGATCGCCGTGGACAGCAACGGCCAATGGACGTACACGCTGGCCAATGGCACCGATGGTGTCGCCAGTGCGGTGCAGTCGCTGAAGGCGGGCGAGAGTCACAGCGAAGTGTTCAGCGTGCAAGTCAGCGATGGCCTCGGCGGCGTCGACACCCAGCTGGTGACCATCACCGTCACTGGCACCAATGACGCGCCAACGGTGACGGCGGCAGAAGTCGAAAGCGGGGCGGTGGCCGAAGACGGCACCACGGTGGCCAGCGGCAGCTTTGCCTTCGGTGACGTGGACCTGGCCGATCACGCACATGTGGCCAGCGTCAGCGCGCCGTCCGGTGCGCTGGGTACGCTGGTGGCCAGTGTCAGCGACGAGAGCACCGGCGATGCGGCGGGCAGCGTGGGCTGGAGCTATACGCTGAACAACAGCGCGGCGCAGTACCTGGCCGAAGGCCAGACCAAGACCGAAATGTTCACCGTGACGCTGACCGACGACGTCGGGGCGACAGTGACCAAGGACGTGACGATCACCCTGACCGGCACCAACGACCAGCCGACGCTGACCATCGACGACACGACCGGGGCAATGAACGAAGGCAACGGCGGGGCGACGCTGAGCGACAGCGGGGCGCTGAGCTTCGCCGACCTGGACAGCCACGACACGGTGACGCTCAGCCAGACGGCCAATAACGACCTCGTCTGGAGCGGCGGCACCCTCGGTGCGGCGCAGGCCGCGGCGCTGGTCGCCGGCTTCTCGGTGGATCAGGCCAGTTGGCACTACAGCAGCAGCGAGAACCTGGACTTCCTGCGCGCCGGTGAAACCATCAGCTTTTCCTACACCGTACTGGCCACTGACGATAGCGGTGCGGGCAACGCGGTTTCGGCGCCACAGACGGTGACGATCACCCTGACCGGGACCAACGACCGGCCGACGCTGACCGTCGACGACACGACCGGGGCGATGAACGAAGGCAACGGCGCGGCGACGCTGAGCGACAGCGGGGCGCTGAGTTTCGCCGACCTGGACAGCCACGACACGGTGACGGTCAGCCAGACGGCCAATAACGACCTCGTCTGGAGCGGCGGCACCCTCGGTGCGGCGCAGGCCGCGGCGCTGGTCGCCGGCTTCTCGGTGGATCAGGCCAACTGGCACTACAGCAGCAGCGAGAACCTGGACTTCCTGCGCGCCGGTGAAACCATCAGCTTTTCCTACACCGTGCTGGCCACCGACAACAGCGGTGCGGGCAACGCGGTTTCGGCGGCGCAGACCGTCACCATCACCATCACCGGCAGCAACGATGCGCCCGTGCTCAGCTTCGCGACCGGCAATGCTGCCGGCACGGTGCAGGAAGACACCACGCTCAGCGTCAGCGGCCAGTTCAGCTCGGCCGACATCGATCACGATGCCACGGCGACCTGGAGCATTGCGGGGTCAAATACCGGCACCTTTGGCTCGATCGCCGTCGACAACAGCGGCCAGTGGACCTACACCCTGGCCAACGGCACCGATGGCGTTGCCAGTGCGGTGCAGTCACTGAAGGCGGGCGAGAGTCACAACGAAGTATTTACGGTGCAAGTCAGCGATGGCCTGGGCGGCGTGGACACCCAGCTGGTGACCGTCACCGTCACCGGCAGCAACGACGCGCCGGTGCTCAGCTTCGCGACGGGCAATGCTGCCGGCGCGGTGCAGGAAGACACCACGCTCAGCGTCAGTGGCCAGTTCAGCTCGGCCGACATCGATCACGATGCCACGACCAGTTGGACCATCAATGGCTCGCCAACTGGAACCTACGGCTCGATCGCCGTCGACAACAGCGGCCAGTGGACCTACACGCTGGCCAATGGCACCGATGGTGTCGCCAGCGCGGTGCAGTCACTGAAGGCGGGCGAGAGTCACAACGACGTGTTCAGCGTGCAGGTCAGCGACGGCCTCGGCGGCGTGGACACCCAGCTGGTGACCGTCACCGTCACCGGCAGCAATGACGCGCCGGTGCTCAGCTTCGCGACCGGCAACGAGGCCGGTGCGGTGCAGGAAGACACCACGCTCAGCGTCAGCGGCCAGTTCAGCTCGGCCGACATCGATCACGATGCCACCGCCACTTGGAGTATTGCCGGGTCAAATACCGGCACCTACGGCTCGATCGCCGTGGACAGCAGCGGCCAGTGGACCTACACCCTGGCCAACGGCACCGATGGCGTTGCCAGCGCGGTGCAGTCGCTGAAGGCGGGCGAGAGTCACAACGAAGTGTTCAGCGTTCAGGTCAGCGACGGCCTCGGCGGCGTCGACACCCAGCTGGTGACTATCACCATTAGCGGCAGCAACGATGCGCCGGTGCTCAGTTTCACGACCGGCAACGAGGCCGGTGCGGTGCAGGAAGACACCACGCTCAGCGTCAGCGGCCAGTTCAGCTCGGCCGACATCGATCACGATGCCACCGCCACTTGGAGTATTGCCGGGTCAAATACCGGCACCTATGGCTCGATCGCGGTCGACAGCAACGGCCAGTGGACCTACACCCTGGCCAATGGCACCGATGGTGTCGCCAGTGCGGTGCAGGCGCTGAAGGCGGGCGAGAGTCATGAGGACGTGTTTACGGTGCAAGTCAGCGACGGCCTCGGCGGCGTCGACACCCAGCTGGTGACCGTCACCGTCACCGGCAGCAACGACGCGCCGGTGCTCAGTTTCACGACCGGCAACGAGGCCGGCGCGGTGCAGGAGGACACCACGCTCAGCGTCAGCGGCCAGTTCAGCTCGGTGGACATCGATCACGATGCCACCGCCACTTGGAGTATTGCCGGGTCAAATACCGGCACCTTTGGCTCGATCGCCGTGGACAGCAACGGCCAGTGGACCTACACCCTGGCTAACGGCACCGATGGCGTTGCCAGTGCGGTGCAGGCGCTGAAGGCGGGCGAGAGTCACAACGAAGTGTTCAGCGTTCAGGTCAGCGACGGCCTCGGCGGCGTCGACACCCAACTGGTGACTATCACCATTAGCGGCAGCAACGATGCGCCGGTGCTCAGTTTCGCGACCGGCAGCGAGGCCGGTGCGGTGCAGGAAGACACCACGCTCAGCGTCAGCGGCCAGTTCAGCTCGACCGACATCGATCACGATGCCACCGCCACTTGGAGTATTGCCGGGTCAAATACCGGCACCTTTGGCTCGATCGCCGTGGACAGCAACGGCCAGTGGACCTACACCCTGGCCAATGGCACCGATGGTGTCGCCAGTGCGGTGCAGGCGCTGAAGGCGGGCGAGAGTCACAACGAAGTATTTACGGTGCAAGTCAGCGATGGCCTCGGCGGCGTCGACACCCAGCTGGTGACCGTCACCGTCACCGGCAGCAATGACGCGCCGGTGCTCAACTTCGCGACCGGCAACGAGGCCGGCGCGGTGCAGGAAGACACCACGCTCAGCGTCAGTGGTCAGTTCAGCTCGGCTGACATCGATCACGATGCCACCGCCACTTGGAGTATTGCCGGGTCAAATACCGGCACCTTTGGCTCGATCGCCGTGGACAGCAACGGCCAGTGGACCTACACCCTGGCCAATGGCACCGATGGCGTTGCCAGTGCGGTGCAGGCGTTGAAGGCGGGCGAGAGTCACAACGAAGTGTTCAGCGTTCAGGTCAGCGACGGCCTCGGCGGCGTCGACACCCAACTGGTGACTATCACCATTAGCGGCAGCAACGATGCGCCGGTGCTCAGTTTCGCGACCGGCAGCGAGGCCGGTGCGGTGCAGGAAGACACCACGCTCAGCGTCAGCGGCCAGTTCAGCTCGACCGACATCGATCACGATGCCACCGCCACTTGGAGTATTGCCGGGTCAAATACCGGCACCTTTGGCTCGATCGCCGTGGACAGCAACGGCCAGTGGACCTACACCCTGGCCAATGGCACCGATGGTGTCGCCAGTGCGGTGCAGGCGCTGAAGGCGGGCGAGAGTCATGAGGACGTGTTTACGGTGCAAGTCAGCGACGGCCTCGGCGGCGTCGACACCCAGCTGGTGACCGTCACCGTCACCGGCAGCAACGACGCGCCGGTGCTCAGTTTCACGACCGGCAACGAGGCCGGCGCGGTGCAGGAGGACACCACGCTCAGCGTCAGCGGCCAGTTCAGCTCGGTGGACATCGATCACGATGCCACGACCAGTTGGACCATCAATGGCTCGCCAACTGGAACCTATGGCTCGATCGCCGTTGACAGCAGCGGCCAGTGGACCTACACCCTGGCCAATGGCACCGATGGTGTCGCCAGTGCGGTGCAGTCGCTGAAGGCGGGCGAGAGTCACAACGACGTATTTACGGTGCAAGTCAGCGATGGCCTGGGCGGCGTGGACACCCAGCTGGTGACCGTCACCGTCACCGGCAGCAACGATGCGCCGGTGCTCAGCTTCGCGACGGGCAATGCTGCCGGCGCGGTGCAGGAAGACACCACGCTCAGCGTCAGCGGCCAGTTCAGCTCGGCCGACATCGATCATGATGCCACCGCCACTTGGAGTATTGCCGGGTCAAATACCGGCACCTTTGGCTCGATCGCGGTGGACAACAGCGGCCAGTGGACCTACACGCTGGCCAATGGCACCGATGGTGTCGCCAGTGCGGTGCAGGCGCTGAAGGCGGGCGAGAGTCACAACGAAGTGTTCAGCGTTCAGGTCAGCGACGGCCTCGGCGGCGTCGACACCCAACTGGTGACTATCACCATTAGCGGCAGCAACGATGCGCCGGTGCTCAGTTTCACGACCGGCAACGAGGCCGGCGCGGTGCAGGAGGACACCACGCTCAGCGTCAGCGGCCAGTTCAGCTCGGTGGACATCGATCACGATGCCACGACCAGTTGGACCATCAATGGCTCGCCAACTGGAACCTATGGCTCGATCGCCGTTGACAGCAGCGGCCAGTGGACCTACACCCTGGCCAATGGCACCGATGGTGTCGCCAGTGCGGTGCAGTCGCTGAAGGCGGGCGAGAGTCACAACGACGTATTTACGGTGCAAGTCAGCGATGGCCTGGGCGGCGTGGACACCCAGCTGGTGACCGTCACCGTCACCGGCAGCAACGATGCGCCGGTGCTCAGCTTCGCGACGGGCAATGCTGCCGGCGCGGTGCAGGAAGACACCACGCTCAGCGTCAGCGGCCAGTTCAGCTCGGCCGACATCGATCATGATGCCACCGCCACTTGGAGTATTGCCGGGTCAAATACCGGCACCTTTGGCTCGATCGCGGTGGACAACAGCGGCCAGTGGACCTACACGCTGGCCAATGGCACCGATGGTGTCGCCAGTGCGGTGCAGGCGCTGAAGGCGGGCGAGAGTCACAACGAAGTGTTCAGCGTGCAGGTCAGCGACGGCCTCGGCGGCGTCGACACCCAACTGGTGACCATCACCGTCAGCGGCAGCAACGACGCCGCCGTGCTGTCCTCGGCCGGCGTTACGCTGAGCGAAACCAATGCTGCGCTGACTACCGGCGGCAGCCTGACCATTAGCGATATCGACAGCCCGGAAAGCTTCCAGGCGCAGTCCAACACCGCCGGCAGCTACGGCCAGTTCTCCATCGGCACCGGCGGTGCCTGGACCTACGTCGCCAACTCCGCCCACAACGAGTTCGCCGCCGGTACCACCTACACCGACACCTTCGCGGTGAGCAGTGCCGACGGCACCCTCACGTCGGTCGCCGTGCAGATCCTCGGCACCAACGATGCCGCGGTGCTGTCCGCCGACATCGCCAACCTCACCGAGACCAATGCTGCGCTGACCACCACCGGCACCCTGACCATCAGCGACGTCGACAGCGCCGCCACCTTCGTCGCCCAAACCAACACCGCCGGCAGCTACGGTCAGTTCTCCATCGGCACCGGCGGTGCCTGGACCTACGTCGCCAACTCCGCCCACAACGAGTTCGCCGCCGGTACCACCTACACCGACACCTTCGCGGTGAGCAGTGCCGACGGCACCCTCACGTCGGTCACCGTGCAGATCCTCGGCACCAACGATGCGGCCGTGCTGTCCGCCGACATCGCCAACCTCACCGAGACCAATGCTGCGCTGACCACCGCCGGCACCCTGACCATCAGCGACGTCGACAGCGCCGCCACCTTCGTCGCCCAAACCAACACCGCCGGCAGCTACGGCCAGTTCTCCATCGGCACCGGCGGTGCCTGGACCTACGTCGCCAACTCCGCCCACAACGAGTTCGCCGCCGGTACCACCTACACCGACACCTTCGCGGTGAGCAGTGCCGATGGCACCCTCACGTCGGTCAGCGTGCAGATCCTCGGCACCAACGATGCCGCCGTGCTGTCCGCCGACATCGCCAACCTCACCGAGACCAATGCTGCGCTGACCACCGCCGGCACCCTGAGCATCAGCGACGTCGACAGCGCCGCCACCTTCGTCGCCCAAACCAACACCGCCGGCAGCTACGGCCAGTTCTCCATCGGCACCGGCGGTGCCTGGACCTACGTCGCCAACTCCGCCCACAACGAGTTCGCCGCCGGCACCACCTACACCGACAGCTTCGCGGTGAGCAGTGCCGACGGCACCCTCACGTCGGTCAGCGTGCAGATCCTCGGCACCAACGATGCCGCCGTGCTGTCCGCCGACATCGCCAACCTCACCGAGACCAATGCTGCGCTGAGCACCGCCGGCACCCTGAGCATCAGCGACGTCGACAGCGCCGCCACCTTCGTCGCCCAAACCAACACCGCCGGCAGCTACGGCCAGTTCTCCATCGGCACCGGTGGTGCCTGGACTTACGTCGCCAACTCCGCCCACAACGAGTTCGCCGCCGGTACCACCTACACCGACACCTTCGCGGTGAGCAGTGCCGACGGCACCCTCACGTCGGTCAGCGTACAGATCCTCGGCACCAACGATGCCGCCGTGCTGTCCGCCGACATCGCCAACCTCACCGAGACCAATGCTGCGCTGACCACCGCCGGCACCCTGACCATCAGCGACGTCGACAGCGCCGCCACCTTCGTCGCCCAAACCAACACCGCCGGCAGCTACGGTCAGTTCTCCATCGGCACCGGCGGTGCCTGGACCTACGTCGCCAACTCCGCCCACAACGAGTTCGCCGCCGGTACCACCTACACCGACACCTTCGCGGTGAGCAGTGCCGACGGCACCCTCACGTCGGTCGCCGTGCAGATCCTCGGCACCAACGATGCCGCGGTGCTGTCCGCCGACATCGCCAACCTCACCGAGACCAATGCTGCGCTGACCACCACCGGCACCCTGACCATCAGCGACGTCGACAGCGCCGCCACCTTCGTCGCCCAAACCAACACCGCCGGCAGCTACGGTCAGTTCTCCATCGGCACCGGCGGTGCCTGGACCTACGTCGCCAACTCCGCCCACAACGAGTTCGCCGCCGGTACCACCTACACCGACACCTTCGCGGTGAGCAGTGCCGACGGCACCCTCACGTCGGTCACCGTGCAGATCCTCGGCACCAACGATGCGGCCGTGCTGTCCGCCGACATCGCCAACCTCACCGAGACCAATGCTGCGCTGACCACCGCCGGCACCCTGACCATCAGCGACGTCGACAGCGCCGCCACCTTCGTCGCCCAAACCAACACCGCCGGCAGCTACGGCCAGTTCTCCATCGGCACCGGTGGTGCCTGGACCTACGTCGCCAACTCCGCCCACAACGAGTTCGCCGCCGGCACCACCTACACCGACAGCTTCGCGGTGAGCAGTGCCGATGGCACCCTCACGTCGGTCACCGTGCAGATCCTCGGCACCAACGATGCCGCCGTGCTGTCCGCCGCCATCGCCAACCTCACCGAGACCAATGCTGCGCTGACCACCGCCGGCACCCTGAGCATCAGCGACGTCGACAGCGCCGCCACCTTCGTCGCCCAAACCAACACCGCCGGCAGCTACGGCCAGTTCTCCATCGGCACCGGCGGTGCCTGGACCTACGTCGCCAACTCCGCCCACAACGAGTTCGCCGCCGGCACCACCTACACCGACACCTTCGCGGTGAGCAGTGCCGACGGCACCCTCACGTCGGTCAGCGTGCAGATCCTCGGCACCAACGATGCCGCCGTGTTGTCCGCCGACATCGCCAACCTCACCGAGACCAATGCTGCGCTGAGCACCGCCGGCACCCTGAGCATCAGCGACGTCGACAGCGCCGCCACCTTCGTCGCCCAAACCAACTCCGCCGGCAGCTACGGCCAGTTCTCCATCGGCACCGGCGGTGCCTGGACCTACGTCGCCAACACCGCCCACAATGAGTTCGCCGCCGGCACCACCTACACCGACACCTTCGCGGTGAGCAGTGCCGATGGCACCCTCACGTCGGTCAGCGTGCAGATCCTCGGCACCAACGATGCCGCGGTGCTGTCCGCCGCCATCGCCAACCTCACCGAGACCAATGCTGCGCTGACCACCGCCGGCACCCTGAGCATCAGCGACGTCGACAGCGCCGCCACCTTCGTCGCCCAAACCAACACCGCCGGCAGCTACGGCCAGTTCTCCATCGGCACCGGCGGTGCCTGGACCTACGTCGCCAACTCCGCCCACAACGAGTTCGCCGCCGGCACCACCTACACCGACACCTTCGCGGTGAGCAGTGCTGATGGCACCCTCACGTCGGTCAGCGTGCAGATCCTCGGCACCAACGATGCCGCGGTGCTGTCCGCCGCCATCGCCAACCTCACCGAGACCAATGCTGCGCTGACCACCGCCGGCACCCTGAGCATCAGCGACGTCGACAGCGCCGCCACCTTCGTCGCCCAAACCAACACCGCCGGCAGCTACGGCCAGTTCTCCATCGGCACCGGCGGTGCCTGGACCTACGTCGCCAACTCCGCCCACAACGAGTTCGCCGCCGGCACCACCTACACCGACACCTTCGCGGTGAGCAGTGCCGACGGCACCCTCACGTCGGTCAGCGTGCAGATCCTCGGCACCAACGATGCCGCCGTGTTGTCCGCCGCCATCGCCAACCTCACCGAGACCAATGCCGCCGTCGACATTTCCACTGCCGGCACCCTGAGCATCAGCGACGTCGACAGCGCCGCCACCTTCGTCGCCCAAACCAACACCGCCGGCAGCTACGGCCAGTTCTCCATCGGCACCGGCGGTGCCTGGACCTACGTCGCCAACTCCGCCCACAACGAGTTCGCCGCCGGCACCACCTACACCGACACCTTCGCGGTGAGCAGTGCCGATGGCACCCTCACGTCGGTCACCGTGCATATCGCCGGCAGCAACGACTCACCGACGATCACTTCCAACGGTGGTGGTGCAACGGCTTCGGTCAACGTGGCGGAGAACACCACGGCGGTCACGACAGTGGCGGCGACCGATGTTGATCTGCCTGCACAAACGCTGAGCTACAGCGTCGTCGGCGGAGCGGATGCCGCGAAGTTCTCGATCGTTTCAGGCACAGGCGTGCTGAGCTTTATCTCTGCACCCAACTTTGAAGCACCGACTGATTCGGGGGCGAACAACGTCTATGACGTGATTGTGCGGGCATCGGACGGCACGCTGTTTGACGACCAGGCGATCGCGATAACCGTGACGGGCGTCAACGACAACTCACCGGTGATCAGCTCCAACGGAGGTGGTGCAACGGCTTCGGTCAACGTGGCGGAGAACACCACGGCGGTCACGACAGTGGTGGCGACCGATGCTGATCTGCCAGCGCAGACGCTGAGTTACTCGATCCTGAATACGGCCGGGACGGACTTCAGCAAGTTCTCGATCAGTTCGAGTGGGGTGCTGACGTTCACTTCGGCGCCCGACTACGAGAATCCCCAGGATATCGGTGGCACCGACGGCGACAACGCCTACGTTGTGGACGTTCAGGTGGCCGACGGCAATGGCGGAACCGACACGCAAACCATTACGGTAAACGTGCAGAACGTCGTTGAGACGCCAGTTGATACCGTGGCTCCAACAGTGACTTCCATTACTGCGTCCCAAACGTTAGGGAACGACGGTAGCGGAAAACTAACCATCACGTTCAGTGAAGCTGTGATTAACTTCGATATCAGTGATTTCAGTGTCACCGCAGGCCGCGGAACCCTCAGCAACTTCTCCGGTAGCGGCACTACTTATACAGTGGACTTCACCAGAACCAGCAATGGCTCTGTAAAAGCCAGCGTTGCAAACACCTACACGGACTTGGCTGGTAATACGGGTGTTGCGTACACCTCTAGCTCAAATCTCCCGGCAGGTGTGGCTGGCGAACCCATCAATCTAGCCCTCAGCGTTCCGTCGACCAATATCAGCGGCCCAATAACGGTGGCCATCAGCGGTGTTCCCTCGGGATGGACGTTCAATGCAGGAACCGACAACGGCGACGGCACCTGGACAGTGCAGACCAGCGATCCCGCCGCATTGACGGTAACAACTCCAAGCGACTTCGCCGGTGCGTTGGTGCTCGATGTCAACCTGCACTGGAGCAACAGCGACGGCAGCCTAGCAAGCGCCTATGTGTTCAACAACGTCGAAGTCTATGCCCCGGGCACGCCGATCTTCGCCTTGTCCGCCGACGACAACCTGACCGGCTCGTCCGGTGCCGACACTTTCGTCTTTGCCCAGCCGATCGGCAACAACGTCATTTACAGCTTCGACGCGGCGGCGGACAAAATTGACTTGATCGGCTTCACGGGCGTCAACGATTTTGCGGATGTGAGTATCGCCAACGACGCGAACGGCAATGCCGTGCTCAGCATCAGCGCCGACCAGACGATCACGGTCAACGGCGTGGATGCGGCGGCGTTGAGCGGGGCCAACCTGCTGTTCGATGTAGACCCGGTCACGACCAATACGGGCACCATCACCATTGCCGACGGCGCGATCATGCCGTTCGGTGGCACCATCGACAACAGCGGCACCATAGCGCTCGGCTCCACCGGCCGCGGGACTGATCTCGAGATTCTGTTCCGTGGCGCGACGTTGACCGGTGGTGGGCAAGTGGTTCTGTCCGACAGCGTGCACAACGTGATCTTTGGTGGCAGCGCGGACACGGTGCTCACCAATGCCGACAACACCCTCTCGGGTGCCGGCCAGTTGGGAGCGGGGCAGATGATGCTGGTCAACTCGGGCCTGATCCTTGCCAACGGCGTCAACGCACTGGTGATCGATACCGGTAGCAACGCCGTCACCAACACTGGCGTGCTGCAAGCCAGCGGCAGCGGCGGATTGGTGATTGAAAGTGCGCTCGTCAACAGCGGTAGCCTGTGGGCGAACGATGGCAACATCACCGTCCACGGAGATGCCAGTGGCGCGGGAAGCGCGACTATCAGCGGTTCGGCAACGCTGGAATTCGGTGCTGCCTCCGATCAGCATGTGACGTTCGACAGCGGCGCGGCAGGCACGCTCAAGCTCGATGTGTCGGCGGCGTTCAGTGGCAGCGTCAGCGGTTTTGCCGCAGGTGACAAGCTGGACTTTGGCGATGTTGCGTTTGGCGCCAATACGCAGATCACCTATGCAGCCAACGACACAGGCACCGGCGGCCTGCTGATCGTGAACGACGGCGCGCATGCGACGCAGGTCGCGATCAATGGCCAATACGCGGCGGCGGGTTTGCAGGCGAACGCCGAGGGCAGCGGCAGTGAACTGGCCTACGATGCAGCGGCGGCAAACCACACGATGCTGGGCGGCCTGGCCAACGACACTCTGGTCGGCGGTGCGGGTGACGATCTGTTCTTCGGCGGGCTGGGCAACGACATGCTCAACGGCGGTCTCGGCAACGATACCTTCGCGTTTGCCGCTGCAGGCTTCGGCAATGACTCGATCCAGGGCTTCGATGTCGATCCGGCCGGAGGGCAGGACCTGCTCAATATCGCGGGGCTGGGGATCAGCAGCGAGACGTTCGCTGCCAACGTGAGCATTGCGGCTGACGGGGCGGACACGGTGATCGGGATCGGAATGGACTCTATTCGCCTTGTCGGTGTCAGCAGTGCAGGTATCGATCAAGCGGACTTTATCCTGTCGGCATGATGCTTTTTCAGCTGGCCGTACGTTGCTACGCGGTTGCCGACCCCATCGCGGATAAATCCGCGATGGGGGGCTCTGCGAGGTGTTTTTTGCGTGAGGTGCAGGGTGGGGGACATTCTGCTAATCCCATTTATGGCGAGAGTAGCGACCCTGTTTCACCGACGTTTTTGGCAGGATCTGCTTGCCCTGAGACGACATGAGTTTAACGGGGCGAGAAGGGTAATGCCGATCAGTCAGGCCACAACGCAATCCGTAGCAGCTGGCGTAGTCTGCGTCCGGCTGCGCAGCCGTCGTAAAATCAGCGTTCGCGGTACGTCAGAGAGATCGTGCAAGCCGGATTTACGACTGCTGCGCAGCCGGACGCAGCCTTCGGCAGCTGCTACAAGGAAGGCGTAGCGGGTTCGCCTGATTGATCGGCAGGCCGCTTTTGGCGGTGAATGGGTCAGGTTTCAGGCTTTCGCCAACCACGCCTGCTGACGAGCGCGAACGGAAGCGGACATGTCGGATTCGCCAACCAGTTCGGCATAGACACCTGGAGCTGTGGCGCCCTCAGTGCTTATCAAAAGAATCCGTGACTGAGCGTCGATGCCGACTTCAGCGGCACGGCTTGGCGAGTCTGTGATGCGTATCAGGCCTGCAAGCCCCGCAACGGCCGATTCACCTGCTTCCAGTGGAATGTCCCGCTGGCTGCCGGCCGCGAGGCGACGCATAGCATTGACCGCTTCGTGGTCTTGAATCGTCATGAAAAAATCGACAGCCATGCACTACTCTCATTGGCTTTCTCGACGCTCATAATGTTTTTTAGGGTGTCGGGATGGGCCTGGAATTTTGCGTCAGGGTTGGCAATCAACATAGCGGTTTCCTTTGTGCAAAGCAGGGCCGTCGCCACCGGGTCTGGCCGGTGGCGGGTGAGTTTTTTGGGGAGATGGCGTGATTCTCAAGGGTGCCATACCGTAACCTCCCGATCAGAGTTCTTTCAGGAAGCCCAGCAGTAGCTCATTGACCTTTGTCGCGCGTTCTTGCTGTATCCAGTGGCCGGCCTCTTCGAGGATATGACACCCGCGCAATCCCGGCAGTGTCTGCGCGAAGGCTTCGATTTGCCGCGGGGAACTCGGAAACTTCAGTACGTCATCGCGCTGCCCGGCAATGAACATCGACGGCTGCCGGATAATGCAACCGTGCCAAGGTGCCAGCAGTGTCCATGAGCGCGTTATGTTGCGGTACCAGTTCAAGCCGCCGCGAAATCCGCTGCGGGTGAATTCGCGGGTGTAGTAGGCAATATCCTCATGGCTCAGCCAGGCTGGCAAGGTCTCGGGCTCGATCATCCCTTCCAGGAAGCCCTGGCCCGGCTGCAGCAGGCCGAATATCGGCCGATCAGGCCCGTCACCCGAGCCACTGAAGTAGATGCGCCGGAGCGACGACTCGACGTCCCTTTCCAACTCGGCCTCGGCCACACCCGGCGTCTGGAAATACTGGATGTAGAAGTTGCTGATACCCCGCGAGGCAAGTGCGCTGAGGAACTCCACGTGCCCCCGTGGCGAGAAGGGAACGCTCATGCCGACCACTGCGCGGAACAGATCGGGTCGCAACAATGCTGCGCTCCAGGCCACCAGCGCGCCCCAGTCATGGCCGACGATCACGGCTTGCTGTTCGCCGAGTGAGTTGACCAACTCGACCATGTCGCCTACCAGATGGAGTGCGGTGTAGGCGTCGAGTTCGGCCGGCGCATCTGTGCCGCCATAGCCGCGCATGTCGGGCGCTACCGCTCTATAGCCGGCGGCCGCCAGCGCAGCAAGCTGGTGGCGCCACGAGTACCACAGCTCCGGGAAGCCATGGCATAGCAAGACCAGTGGGCCGGAACCTTGCATGGCTACCTGCATGCGGATGCCATTGATGTCGAGCATTTGGAGGTGTGGCTCGTTCATGTGCGCTTCCTGCAATTCAAGCGATGGCTTCCAGCAACCGCGGCAGACTCGCCAGAGCCTGCTGCCTGCTGACTGAGAGCCGATGCAGCTGTGCCAGTTTCTCGGTGTCGGTTTCTTGCAGGCCCCTGACCACCGTAGTCAGAAAGAATAAGCGCGACTGCTTGATCCAGCGGGTCAGGCCTTCATGCTCTCCCCAGCGTAGTTGGTTTCCCAGGTAGACCGCCCACATTCTTATCCAGTCCGTGGGAACGTGAGGCGGGGGGACCATGGTGCAAAGCGCATTCATTTCCGCTTGATCGGCCAGGTGGCTTTCCACGTAAGCGATCAAGGCCGCGCTGAACACGGGTTGGCAACTGCTTACCATCAACAGGTTAATCTTGCCGCCGTCGAACACCTTCATTTCAGGCAGTGACGGGATGGCACTGGCGCTGCAGTCAATGTGCAGGGCATCCGGGCTCGTGGCGATGCTGCCTTGCTCGAGCACGATGCGTGTTGGCTCGATAACCCGCACCCTTCCCAGGCGCACAATGTTGTCGATGCGTCGAAGCTCACGTAATTCCGCCTGTGTGACGGTGGCGCAGCGGTAAGCGGTGGGTTCGACGGACTTGTCCATGCGCAGGAGCTGGCCCGCCGCCTCAAGCCTGGAGAACAGGTCCGGGATCGAGTCTGCGGCGGCCATGGCCTCAAATTGTGCCGTGAGGCCGCGGATTGTTCGTTCGAAGCTGTCGAGACCAGGTTGCAGGTTGGCCCGGTCGATCAACCAAGGATCGTTCGGCACGATCCAGCAGATTTTTGCGGGTGCAATACCGTTTTGCAGACACCACAGGCAAGCGTCGATCCCGGTCTTGCCCGATCCCGCCACGACGTAGCTGGAGTGTGGGTGCTGGATCTTCGGCAGATTGTTCAGTGGCACGCATTGCACGCCGGGCTCCACCCTGTATTTGGGCGGGTGGGTCGAGGGAACCGCCGTCTGGGCATGGGTGGCGTCTACCACCTTTTTGTGCACCTGGACCTGATGCTTTGCGCCGCTGACCAGCGAGGAAAAGCGATGGTCGTCAATGCGGTCGCCGGTGTAGTTGCACATGGGGAAGTAACGGACTCGACCTGACGGCAGAAACTGCTGATTCATCACCTGGTCGAAGTAGCTCACTACCTCGGCGCCGGAGGCTAGCTCATACAAACCCTCGTTCAGCCCCGCCTGGTCCTTCGTTCCGCTGCCCAGTTCGCGTGAGTTGACGCCATAGAAGGCCGAGGGCTGGTGCAGCCGGACGAACGGGTAGGCATCATTCCAGTGTCCGCCCGGTCGGTCGTGTCGATCCACCATCACGATGCGTGCATTCGTTTCCTTGAGCAGCGTATCGACGAAAGCCATGGCCGTGGCGCCAGCCCCGATGATCAGGTAGTCGGTCTCGATCAGATTTGCGTCCATATGCTTTCGCCTTACTGAAGGTTGCCCCCCTCGAGCTTCCTAGATTAGCTACCTGTGCCGGGCCAAATAGAACGAATGCGCCTCACACGCATAACCAATGGAATTAATAGCTGCAGCCTGAGTGATGGCTCACCCGTCGTTCCAGGTTTTGCTGTTTCGATCCAGTCCCGGCTCCGGGCAGACCTCTGCCGCTCTGCAATTCACAGCTTGTAGCCAATCTGTCGCAACAGGTTTTTGCGCCACAGGATGTCTTCATCGCCTTCAATGTCATTGGCACAAAAACCGTCCACTACGCCCAGGATCGCTCGCCCTTGTTCCGTCTCAGCGAGAATCACTTCGGTTGGATTGGCTGTTGCACAAAAAATACGGCATACCTCTGGAACCATTTTTATGGTGTTCAACACGTTCAGCGGATAGAAACCGTCGCCCAGGAAAATGATGAAGCTATGGCCGGCGGCGATGGCTTTCGCATTCTTCTGCGCCAGTTCAATCATTGAGGTATCGGTGCCAGACCATCGCACCAGGCATTTGCCAGAGGCCTCACAAAAGGCCACGCCAAACTGGATACCTGGCACGGCATTAACCAGCGCTTCGTGGATGTCCTCGACGGACTTGATGAAGTGCGTCTGACCCAAAATGAAGTTCGTCGCATCCGGCTTTTCGATTTTCAACGTGATGAGTTGCATCTCAAACGCCTCCTTCCACGATGTTGCTAGCAGAGTCTGGCAACAAACCAAGCATAGCTACTCATTTGTTATTGCTCCGTCCACTGACTGCTTCTGGCTGTGGATCCAACCGGGGGATTTGTGATTGATCGGTCATGCGGGATTGGGGGGTGTATCGCGGTGGACCTAGCGAATGCCGGTACCTGCCATGGTCTCCGGCACCCACTGCGCCGTCGAAAGCGGCTCGATGTAGTGGATGCCGCCATGCGGGCCTACCACGCCATTGATGTTATAGGTGCCAAGCGACAGGTCATACGTCATGAAAGGGGTGGCATCCGGGACCTGCTGGTCATAGCTCTGGCTGAAGAATGCGAAGGAGCCACGGTAAAGCTGGCCACTGGTGTCGTACTGATCGGAGGCCAGGGCGGCCCAGGTATCTTCATCCAGGTAAAAGCGGCGTTTCTGGTAGATGTGCTTTGCCCCGGGTTTGAGGTTGCCCTCCACGACGTAGACCCGGTGCTTTTCCCAGCGTACGAAATCCGGGGCAATGAAATTTGGCGTGGTCAGCGATTTTGCATCGCGGACGTAGGTCAGTTTGTAGGTGTTGTAGGGCACGATCATTTCTTGCTTGCCCACCAGCGTCCAGTCATACAGCTCGAGTGCTCGGGCGGTACCGGGGTTGGGTGTGTCGTAGGCCAGGATCGAAATCTGTTTGACGCGGCGCTGGGCAGGCATGTACTGCCAGGCACGGCCAGGATACTGCACCGGGTTGCTGGCGTTCTTGAGCATGATCGACTCACCGGCCCGGCGCGCAGGTCCCGTATAGGACAGTTTCAACTGATGGTAAATGTCGGAGTTGTTGAAGGGCTTCGACAGGTTCTCGTAAATCGGGAAGGAGACGAATGCCTCGCCGGTGACAGCCAGGCTCGGCACCCCCGCCGAGTCGACGTTCCAGGAGTCGTACTTGGAGTGGATGTTGACACCCTGGTAGCGCAGCAGGAAGTTCCACATCGCTTCGGCGCCTGATTGCGGGATCGGGAATGGCACTCCGGGCATGACATTGTCGATGGCTATCCCGCCGTTGAGGGACTTGGCGTTGGTGGCATTAATGCGACTGTTGTCCAGTATCGCCTGGGGGAGCGATGCGGTGCGGTGGGTTGGATACACGTCGATGCGGTAGCCGGGGTAGCGTTTGGCCAACGCTACGGTGGTGGCGGTCAGCATGCCTTTGTACGAATCGACGTTCTTGCCGTTGATCACCAGCAACGGTTTTTCGCCCGCAAAGGGGTCCGGGCGCATGCTGTCGCCGGCCTTGAAGCTGGCCGGGGCAGTGGTCAGGCCACCGTTGTAGGGCGGAATGGAGCCATCGGCATTGCCGGTTTTTTCGGCACCCATCAACGTCAGGCTGGTGCCCAGCCGGGCGGCTTCCTGACTCGATACATAGGCTTGAGCATCAATGGCCAGCGCCATGAAGAGTGGGGCAGCCAAAACACTTTTCACGAATTTCATATTGTTATTCTCCTGCCTGGCGTACCAGGCAACTCGTGACTCAGGCGCATCTGTCGGCTCAAAGGCCAACCAGACCGGTTCAATCGCCAGAGGCTTTTTCAGTACTGCCATTAAAGAGCCCCCGTGTCGGGGGCGCTTTTCATTCGACGACAGTCTCTTGGCTATTCATGACAGGCCCGGAACTCCCCCGTGGGCACGGCAGGTGAGCGTGACCATCGTTTGGCTGTATTTCCCTGAGGAATCATTAGGTTACTAAATGGTCATAACCATACGGCTAAGCGCTGCCCGGATGAAAACTTCGAGCAGCCATACCCCTTCCAAATCTCTAACGTTTAGGACCTTCCTATGAATCGCGCAATCATCATGATCCTGGCTATTTTCAGCTCCGTCCTGTTGGGAGGCTGCGCCCCTCACTGGGATGATGGAGAAAGGTACGGCGGATATCACAACCATGATCATCGACGTGGTTACTACCAAGGGGATGACGATGATCAAGGCTATAACCGTCAATATGATCATCGTGACTATGATCGACGCGACTATGATCGCGATCACCGTCGCTACCGCGATCGCGACGACAACGACGACTGATGCATCAGCGTCCTGGTAAGGTGGGGATTGTTTGATCAGCTTCCGCGCCCACTACCGGAACGACCTCGTTTGCCTGGTAGCAATGGCATAGGACGACGGTGCGGCGAGGCGTTGTTTTTCGGTAATGCTGGCTTAATTCTGATTCGATGAGATCGCACGTTCCCGGATGCGTAAGGCAGCCGGGAACGTGTGTTCAACCGATTGTTTGTACGATTTGCGCCGACTACACTACTGCCCATGAAACGCTATCTGCGGTTTTTCCTCATTTTCATGCTTAGCCTGGCGCTTCCCCTCAGCGGGATGGCGGGCGTTCAGGCAGCGGCAGAACCGTGCCCGATGAAGACGATGGGCATGGCGATGATGGACGACATGGGGATGGACTGCTGCAACGATATGAAAAGTCCTTCCGAGCACGGCAAGCCTTGTAAGCCGGGCCAGGAATGCAAGACGGGAGGGATGCTGCAAGTCTCGATCCTCAAACCTCCTGTGACGATCTTCCGCCCCGAAGTGATTTCCTTTTTCAGCGACTCCCTGCCCGTACAAACCCCGTCCGGGGTATGGCGACCCCCTCGCGTTTGATTCCTGCACTCCATTGAGCCTTATTCCGCATTAGCGGGATGGACTGGCTGTGCGCATGTCTTTTGACGCGTGCAGTGGATGATTACAGGAATCGTAAACATGAACTCCAAGTGCTATTGCACAGGTTGGTCCCTTGTGGCCGGCCTGGCGGCAAGCGTACTGGCATTGCCGAGCCTCGCCGCCGCATTGACGCTCGATGAAGCGTTGCGACTTGCCGAAACCAATGCGCCGTCGCTGACCGCCCAAGACGCCAAAATTCAGGCTGCCAGCAGCGCAGCCATTCCAGCCGGTGAACTGCCTGACCCAAAGCTGCTACTGGGGGTGCAGAACTACCCCGTGGGTGGTCCTGATCGCTGGAGCATCGACCAGGACTTCATGACCATGCAAATGGTCGGGGTCAGACAAGAAATGCCGAACAGCGCCAAGCGCAAAGCGCGCATTGAAGTTGCCGATGCGGCTGTGGATCGAGCATCTGCGGAGCGTCGCGTTGAGCGATTGAACGTTCGCCAGTCCACCGCATTGGCCTGGATCAGCAGCTTTTCAATTGAACGTAAAGATGCGCTGTTCCAGGACTTCTACAAAGAAAACCGCCTGTTGGCCGAGACCGTCCGCGCCAGGATTGCCGGTGGCCGAGCTCAACCCGCCGATGCGGTAACGCCCAAGCAGGAAGCGGCTCAACTGGCAGAGCAGCAGGACGATCTGATTCGACAGAGATCACAGGCCCGGGCAGCCCTCAAGCGCTGGATTGGCGCCGCCGCTAACGACAAACCTGTGGGCCGCTTGCCTGAATGGCCTGTCGATACCTCAGACTATTCCCATAAGCTGCAACACCATCCAGAGTTGGCAGCCTATGCGCCGATGACCCGCGAAGCACAAGCCAAGGTGCGGGAAGCAGAAACGCAGAAGCAGTCGGACTGGAGCTGGGAACTGGATTACCAGCACCGTGGCCGTGAGTTTGGCGACATGGTCAGCGTGCAGCTTTCATGGGACCTGCCGCTGTTTCCTGACACTCGCCAAAACCCCAAAATTGCAGCTCAACAGGCTGAACTCGGTCAGCTTGAGGCCGAACGCGAGGCCCTGGTCCGCGAGCATACCCAGCAACTGGAGAGCGAACTGGCTGACTATGAGCGTCTGAATCGTGCTGTGCGCCGAAACCAGGAAAGCCTGGTGCCGCTGGCCAGGGAAAAGGTAGAACTCAGCATGGCCAGTTACCGTGCCGGTAAAGGCGAATTGAGCGCCGTGGTTGCCGCCCGACGTGAACTCATCGAGGCGCGACTCAAGCAGATCGACGCGGAAGAGCAGCGGGCGCTGAGCAGTGCGCGTCTGTATTTTGCTTATGGGGAGTCCAGCCAATGATCCTTAAAAAATGGAGTGGAGCATTACTGGTAGGCATCTCGCTGGCCTTGGGGGGTGCCGGTGGATACTGGTTCGCTCAACAGCGTGTGAGCACAGTACCCGTGACCGCCCCGGAGAAGGGCCCTGATTCACCGGATGAACGCAAGGTTCTGTACTGGTATGACCCCATGTACCCGCAGCAAAAGTTCGATAAGCCGGGTAAGTCTCCCTTCATGGACATGCAACTGGTTCCTCAGTACGCCAGCGGCGCGGGGGATCGTGCTTCCGTCAGTATCGATCCAGGTCTGAGCCAGAATCTCGGTCTGCGCTTTGCCACAGTCACCCGTGGCATCTTTGACTCCAGCCTCGAGGTGAGCGGTGTCCTGGCGTTCAACGAACGTGATGTCGCGGTGATCCAGGCACGCACAGCGGGTTTCGTGGAACGGGTCTATGCCCATGCTCCCGGTGATGTGCTCAAGGCCAATGCGCCGTTGGCGGATATCCTGGTGCCGGAATGGGCCGCCGCCCAGACAGAGTTCGTTGCCCTCAGGCGCAACGGTGATGCTGAGCTGTTGGCTGCCGCCCGCCAGCGACTGCGGCTCACAGGGATGCCGGCAACACTGATTACTCAGGTAGAGCGTGGCGGTAAGGTTCAGCCCTACCTGACGCTCACCAGCCCCATTGGCGGTGTGCTGCAAGAACTGAATATACGTGCCGGTATGACCGTGGCGGCTGGCGAGACTCTGGCCCGCGTCAATGGCCTGAGTAGTGTCTGGCTAGCCGTGGCAGTTCCCGAATCGGATGCCGGATCTATCACCGTGGGGCAGGCGGTCGAAGCGCGTCTGCCGGCCTTCCCCGGGAAAATACTCAGTGGCGAAGTCAGCGCGATTTTGCCCGAGACCAATCCGGACAGTCGCACCCTTCGCGTGCGGGTGGAACTGCCCAATCCGGACGGGCGCCTCAGGCCGGGTTTGACCGCGCAGGTACGCCTGAGCCGCTCGACTGAGAACGGTGTGTTGTGGGTGCCGAGCGAGGCGGTCATTCGCACTGGCCGACGTGCCTTGGTGATGCTTGCCGAAGACGTCGGTCGATACCGTCCGGTGGAGGTGCAGCCCGGGCAGGAAAGCGATGGCAAGACGGCGATACTGAAGGGGCTGGAAGAAGGCCAGAAGGTTGTTACGTCCGGCCAGTTTCTGCTCGACTCGGAAGCCAGTCTCAAGGGCATTGTTGCAAGCTCGCAGGAAGAGTCAGCACCCAATGCAGCAGCCCCCGGTTTGCATGAGGCGGATGGGCAGATCGTCGAGATCAACGACAAAGAAGTCACACTCGCCCATGGCCCCTTCAAGACACTGGGCATGCCTGGCATGACGATGACGTTCCCACTCGCCAGTCCGGCGCTGAGGCAGGGGCTCAAACCGGGCGACAAGGTTCGGGTTGCGGTGAGCCAGACGGATGACGGTTTGCGTGTCGAACGCCTGGAAAAATCGGGGAGCCAACCATGATCGCTGCCCTGATTCGTTGGTCGGTAGCCAACCGATTCCTCGTGCTGTTGGCGACCTTGTTCGTCACGGCCTGGGGTCTCTGGTCAGTGCAAAGCACACCCATTGATGCGCTGCCGGATCTCTCCGATGTGCAAGTGATCATCCGCACCCCTTATCCGGGACAAGCGCCGCAGATTGTCGAAAACCAGGTGACCTACCCGTTGGCCACCACCATGCTCTCGGTACCGGGCGCCAAGACCGTGCGTGGTTATTCCTTCTTTGGCGACAGCTTTGTCTATGTGCTGTTCGAAGACGGTACTGACTTGTACTGGGCCCGGTCGCGTGTGCTGGAATACCTGAGCCAGATACAAAGTCGCTTGCCGGCCAGCGCCAAACCGGCGTTGGGGCCGGATGCGACGGGCGTCGGCTGGATCTATCAGTACGCACTGGTAGATCGCAGTGGCGGACACGACCTGGCGCAATTGCGCGCATTGCAGGACTGGTTCTTGAAGTTTGAACTCAAGACTTTGCCGAACGTTGCGGAAGTGGCAACGGTGGGTGGCATGGTCAAGCAGTACCAGGTGCAACTTGATCCGCTCAAGCTGGCCAGTCTTGGCATCACTCTGGCAGAGGTGAGCGACGCTATCGGCAAAGCCAACCAGGAAACCGGAGGGGCCGTACTGGAGATGGCGGAGACCGAGTTCATCGTGCGGGCTTCCGGCTACCTGAAGACGCTCAATGACTTTCGCGCGATCCCGCTCAAGTTGGGGTCGGGGAGTGTGCCGGTGACCCTTGGCGATGTCGCCACGATTCAGTTGGGACCGGAAATGCGGCGCGGCATCTCCGAGCTCGACGGCGAAGGCGAGACGGTCGGCGGCGTGGTGATATTGCGCAGCGGCAAGAACGCTCGCGAGACCATTGCAGCAGTCAAGACCAGGCTCGACGAACTGAAAAGCAGTTTGCCGGCCGGAGTGGAAGTCGTCCCCACTTACGACCGCAGCAAGCTGATCGACCGCGCGGTGGAAAACCTCGGTCACAAGCTGATCGAAGAGTTCATCGTCGTCGCGTTGGTCTGCGGGGTCTTTCTCTGGCACTTGCGCTCATCCCTTGTGGCAATCATTTCGCTGCCGGTGGGGGTGCTGATTGCCTTCATCGTCATGCGCTACCAGGGAATCAACGCCAACATCATGTCCCTGGGCGGGATAGCCATCGCCATCGGTGCCATGGTCGATGCCGCCGTGGTGATGATCGAGAACGCCCACAAGAAGATTGAGGCCTGGCACGTGGCCAATCCAGGAGAGGAGCTGAGGGGCGAACGTCATTGGCATGTAATGACCGAAGCGGCGGCAGAGGTAGGGCCGGCACTGTTCTTCTGTTTGTTGATCATCACCCTGTCGTTCATTCCGGTGTTCACCCTGGAAGCACAAGAGGGGCGGCTGTTCGGTCCACTGGCTTTCACCAAAACCTATGCCATGGCCGCAGCGGCGGGATTGTCAGTGACCCTGGTGCCCGTGCTCATGGGCTACTGGATTCGCGGACGGATTCCCAGTGAACAACAGAACCCGTTGAACCGCTGGTTGATCAGGATCTACCAGCCAGCCCTGGACGCCGTCTTGCGTCGACCCAGGATCACGCTGCTGGTGGCGCTGCTGGTTTTTGTCAGCGCGCTATGGCCAATGTCTCGCCTGGGTGGCGAGTTTCTCCCGGCGTTGGACGAGGGCGACCTGCTCTATATGCCATCGGCCCTGCCGGGATTGTCGGCGCAGAAAGCGGCGCAACTGCTGCAACAGACCGATCGCTTGATCAAGACCGTTCCAGAGGTCGAACACGTCTTCGGTAAAGCTGGCCGTGCCGAAACCGCGACAGACCCGGCGCCACTGGAAATGTTCGAAACCACCATTCAGTTCAAGCCGCAGGAGCAATGGCGACCAGGCATGACCCAGGAAAAACTGGTGGAAGAACTGGATCGCGTGGTGCGCGTTCCTGGTTTGACCAACATCTGGATACCGCCGATTCGCAACCGTATCGACATGCTGGCTACGGGGATCAAGAGCCCCATCGGTGTGAAGGTTGCCGGCACCAACCTGACGGAGATCGATGCCGTGACTCAGGCGGTCGAGCGGGTGGCCAAAGATGTGCCCGGTGTCAGTTCGGCTCTGGCCGAGCGCCTGACCGGTGGTCGCTATATAGACGTGGACATCGACCGCAAGGCCGCCGCCCGCTATGGGCTGAACATCGCCGATGTGCAATCCATCGTGGCCGGTGCCATAGGGGGTGAAAACGTAGGGGAGACCATTGAAGGGCTTGCGCGTTTCCCGATCAACGTACGTTATCCACGTGAGTGGCGCGACTCGCCAGGTGCCTTGGAGCAATTGCCGATCTACACCTCGTCAGGCAGCCAGATCACCCTCGGCACAGTGGCAAAGATCAAGATTACGGACGGTCCGCCGATGCTCAAGAGCGAGAACGCGCGTCCTTCAGGCTGGGTGTACATCGATGTGCGAGGTCGGGACATTGCCTCGGTGGTCGCCGATCTGCGTCGAGTCGTCAATCAACAGGTCAAGTTGCAGCCAGGCATGAGCCTGAGCTACTCGGGGCAGTTCGAGTTTCTCGAAAGGGCAAACGCACGCCTGAAACTGGTGGTGCCTGCCACGCTGTTGATCATCTTCGTGTTGCTCTACCTGACGTTCGCTCGCTTCGATGAGGCCTTGTTGATCATGGCCACTCTGCCGTTTGCACTGACGGGAGGGGCGTGGTTCCTCTACCTGTTGGGGTTCAATCTGTCGGTGGCCACGGGGGTCGGTTTTATCGCGCTGGCCGGTGTTTCTGCCGAGTTTGGCGTCATCATGCTGCTCTATTTGAAGAATGCCTGGGCCGAACGTGAAGACCTTGGCGACAGCACTGAGCGCGGGTTGCTGGCAGCGATTCGCGAAGGCGCTGTGCAGCGCGTTCGCCCCAAGGCCATGACCGTCGCCGTGATCATTGCGGGTCTGTTACCCATCCTGCTGGGCAGCGGAACCGGCAGCGAGGTGATGAGCCGCATCGCCGCGCCCATGGTCGGCGGTATGGTCACGGCCCCCTTGCTTTCCCTGTTTGTCATTCCGGCAGCCTATCGCCTGATGCGCCGCCGACACCTGATTGCTGAACCCACTCACCACCAAGGAAAAGTCATATGAAACTGATCCGGATCGCCGTTGCAGGCACCCTCGTTACGCTGTCTCTTTCGGCCCTGGCAGAAGACATGCCGGGCATGAAAATGGACGGCATGGAAGGCATGCAGATGAAGCAGGAAACAAAGCAGACTCCAGTGGCCAACGCCAACGGAACGATCAAGGCTATCGATACGACGAAGCATACGGTGACCATCTCTCACGGCGCTGTACCAGCCGTGCAATGGCCACCGATGACCATGGCCTTCTCCGTAACGGAAGACCAACTGACAGGGCTGACGGCCGGAGACCGCGTAGCGTTTTCCTTTCGGCTAGAGGGCGGCAAAGCCACGATTGTGTCTATTCAAAAGTGAAACGACAGTGGTGAAAATGACCGACACGCTTTGTCGTGCCGGTCATTACCAATGGATCTACTCGCCAACCTCGGCAGCATCCACATCGGTATTGTCATGACCGCCATCCTCGAAGGGCTGCAATCGTGAGAAACCACAGGACCAAGGCAGTCGCACTTATCAACGCACCCAGCAGGCTGACTGCACTCCAGCCCCATAGCGCATAAACCTGCGTCGCGGCCGCGGCACCCAGCGCGCTGCCTACCGAGTAAAAGCACATATAGGCACCGACCATGCGACTTTGGGCGTCGGGTCGTGCAGCAAAGATGAGGCTCTGGTTTGTGACGTGCACGGCTTGCACCGCGAAGTCGAGCACGATGACTCCACACACCAGCGCGATCAGCGACGTCTCGGCATAACTGATGGGCAACCAGGAAAGCGTCAGGATCGCCAGGGAAATGCCGGTCACGCGTTGCCCGAAACCTTGATCGGCCCAGCGACCGGATCTTCTGGCAGCCAGGGCACCGGCGACGCCGGCCAAGCCAAACATGCCAATGGCCGTATGCGAAAGCGACAGTGGCGGGGCGCTTAACGGCAGGACCATAGAGGTCCATAGCACGGAAAAAGCGGCAAAGATCAGTAAGGCCAGCAGGCCTCTGATCCGCAACACCGGTTCGGTGATGAACAGCATGAACAGCGAGCGGATGAGCGCTGGGTAGGTGTATTGATTGTGTGGTGATACGACGGGAGGAAGCACTTTGCAGAACACCGCCGCGATGATCAGCATCAATCCTGAGGACACGAAATAGACGGCGCGCCAGCCCGCCAGATCGGCAATCAACCCGGAGGTAAACCGCGCCAGAAGAATGCCCAGGACAATACCGCTGGTGACGGTTCCTACAGCTTGTCCACGTTGTGACGGCGTTGCCAACACGGCGGTATAGGCCACCAACACTTGAACCACCACTGCCAACAAGCCCACAGCGATCATGGCTGCCAACAGGGTCAGCCAGTGCTGTGCGGCGCCGGCCCCTGCCAACGCAACCGCAGACAACAGCACTTGGGTCAGAATCAGCCACTTTCGGTTTAACAAGTCGCCCAGAGGAACGATGAACAGCAACCCCAACGCGTAACCCACCTGAGTCGCCGTCACCACAACCCCAATCATCGAAGTGGCTACATCCAGGCTCTGAGCCATTGAATCGAGTAGCGGTTGTGCGAAGTAAACGTTGGCGACCGCGAGCGCGCAGGTGACAGAAAATAAAAGCGTGAGTGATGGAGAAAGCCCCGGAGACCGGGCTGCATTGCTGATCTCTCCGCTATTGGCATGCCTGGCTGAAGGTTGGGTGATTGAGTCGGTCTCTGCTGTCATGTGAGCCTCCGTGGCGTTAAACTGGTTTCAATTAAAAACTTGATTCGATTGTTGTCGCATAAGGTTTCAAATTGCAACCACATTCCTCGGGGTTGAACGATAGACTTGGCAGTCCTTATCCAAAAGGTAAATACAATGGTTGAAGACGCTTCATCGCAAAGCACCGAATGCCCGGTAGCAAGAACACTGGAGGTCATTGGGGATCGATGGTCGCTCATGATCATCCGCGACGCGTTTGACGACATTCGCCGATTCAGCGAATTTCAGAAGAGCTTGGGGGTGGCCAAAAATATTCTGGCATCGCGACTGAAAACCTTGGTTGAAGTCGGTGTATTCGACGTTCGACCGGCATCAGACGGAAGTGCCTACAAGGAGTACGTCCTTACGGACAAAGGACGTGAGATATTTCCGGTTGTGGTCAGCATGAGGCAGTGGGGCGAGCGTTTCCTGTTCAAGCGGCAAGAGACGCGTTCTGTGTTGTTGGACAATGAACTCGGCCAGCCTCTGATGCCGATTGAAGTTCGCTCCTCGAGCGGTCAAAAGCTCGGACCCTCCGATTGCCACAGAGTCAGACTTGTTGCAGGCGAGCCGTGAATCAATCAAAAAATTACCGATGAATCGTTCTTCAAAGGAGGTATCCATGGCATCAGGACAATGTCTTTGCGGGGCTGTACGTTTTTCCCTGGGGGTTGAACCAGGATTTTATTATCGCTGCCATTGCACCTTATGCCGCAAGCAAACCGGGGTCGGCCATAACCTCGCCACGCTGGTCAAATCCAGCGACTTTCGATGGGAAGAAGGGCAGGGTGCAATCACCAGTTGGCGCAAAGCCAGCGGGTACAGAAATGACTTTTGCTCTGGATGTGGCTCGACCGTGCCTAATGCTCTGCGCGAGACGCCTTACTACTGGATTCCGCTTGGACTTCTCGATGGTGAGCTGAGCATGGAGTGTGTTGGAGATTTCTGCACCGATGACGCTATGCCATGGGATGAGCAACGCTCGGAAAGAAGTCATCGCGCAGCCCCGGATTCACTTGAATTTCTTTTGCAGGAACTTCAGGTCAGCATTGATTGACTCAAGGGCCTGGTCGGCATAGGGACGAATGGGAAGCCTGGAGGGATCGCATGGCATACAACTACCCCGAAAAACTGCTCGATATACAAGCCCGGCTGTTCCGATTGGGCCTCACGCTAGCCTAATCACCATCCCTACCGTGATCGTTACGATTACCCGGAAAACCCTGGCGTTCGATTATTCCAAAATTTACGGGCATGCACCCAGTCGATGTTGAACTACTCTTTTCTTGCCAGTTCCCAATGAGGAGCTCGCCATGTGCGGCTAGCCGTTAACAAAGCCTGTTGAAAATTTTCCGTTTTTTGGCTCGCTCGCCTTGAAGGACACCCCCTTGGACCCTTGGGGGCGAGTGCGCTGTTCAATAATTACGCAAAAGATGTGTGTAACGAAATCGATTGAGAGCCGGCCCGAGTAGTCAGGCTGTCGGCTCATGTAGGTTTCGCGCCACTTCAAGGTTGACTGTCCACTGGCGGATGCCTGGTTCAGGTGTCCAATTCTCCTGGCGCGACGGGAGGCATGCGATGCGGCAACCCAAGATCGTAATCGTCGGTGCAGGATTGGTTGGCGGATCAGCAGCCCTGTTTGCGGCCGTGGCTATTCCGAGCGCCGAGATCGTCATCATCGATGTCGCGCGAGTACGGGCCGAAGGGCAGACGCTGGACCTCACCCATGCAGCAGCATTCTGGGGGCACAATCGCTTCTATGCCGGTGATTACGAGAACGCACGCGACGCGGACATCATCGTAATCACCGCTGGTGTAGGTCTGAAGCAAGGGCAGACTCGTCTGGACTTGGCCAGAACCAATGCGGCCATTGCAGCGGAAGTTGTGGATCGCACTGCACCGTTGGCCCCAGATGCGATCTACGTAATCGCGACCAACCCCTGCGATGTGTTGACCAGTGTCGTTTTTGACCGCCTGCGTTGCGCGCGCGAGCGCGTTATCAGCACCGGCACCTCCCTCGATACCGGGCGACTGCGATCGCTGCTCTCCGAGCGGCTGGGCGTCGTGGCGCCTGCGATTCACGCCTACGTTCTCGGCGAACACGGCGAATCCGCGGTGATCGACTGGTCCGGCGCGACGGTCTCCGGAATGCCCCTCGATATGTTCCTGATCAGGAGCGGTAAAGAGTTGGGGCCTGCCAGCCGCGATTTGATCCTGCGCTCCGTGCACGAGGCAGCCACGCTCATCAAGGAAGGCAAGGGCGCCACCCACTATGGAGTCGCCAGTGCGATTGGGCGAATTTGCCAGGCCATCGTACATAACACCGATCTCATTCTGCCGGTCGCTGTCGTGCATGCTGAAGTCGAAGGCGTACCGGAGGTGTGTTTGTCGCTGCCGATGGTGGTCAATGGCAGAGGTGCGCAGTTACTGGCTTATCCGGAACTCGGCCCCATCGAGCGCGAGGCCTTGCAGCGCAGTGCGTGCATCGTCAAAGAGGCAACCGACAGCGTGCTTCTCGCCCGTTAGGGAAATTGCGCACGCTCTGAATAAACCGAACAGTGCCGCCAAGAGGTTTATATCATGGCTGTATTACCCGCAAAGGATTCGCAACCTGCAAGCCCAGCCACGACGAAACCGACGCCATCGGAAGGGCATCTCAGTAATGTCTGGAAATTTCTCGTCCCGGTGGGCATGGGTATCGTCCTCTGGTTCCTGCCGGCGCCGGCTGGCCTCGACGTGAAGGCGTGGCACATGTTCGCCGTGTTCGTCGCCACCATCGCCGGCATCATGACCGCCCCTCTTCCGATGTCGGCGGTAGCCATCATCAGCGCCACGGTGGGCGTGCTGGTTGGCGTCGTGTCCTTTGCCGACGTCACCAAATCCACGGGGACGGACCTCGTCTGGCTGGTGATGCTCGCCTTCTTTATCTCCCGAGGCGTGATCAAGACAGGACTGGGGCACCGCATCGCACTCCTGTTCATGCGGCTGCTGGGCAAGCGAACCCTGGGGCTGGGTTATGGACTGGTCATGACTGAACTCCTGATCTCGCCCGCCATGCCCAGCATCACCGCTCGCGCCGGTGGGGTGATGCTGCCGATTACCCGAGCGATGTCGGAGGTCCTCGGCAGCCATGCCGATGACCCTGAATCGCGCGGCAAGGTGGGGAACTATCTGATCCTCTGTGCCTTCCACGCCAACATCATCACCGCAGGCATGTTCATCACGGCGATGGCAGGAAATCCCCTGGCCGTCAAGATGGCCGCAGACCAAGGCGTCTCAATCAGTTGGCTCGAATGGGCGGTGGCAGCATCAGTTCCCGGTTTGCTGTGCCTTGCCCTCATTCCGGTAGCCTTGCTGTGGATTGTCCGGCCGCAGATTCGCCAGACACCCGATGCGAAGGCCCTGGCACAGAGAGAACTCGTAGCAATGGGGCCCATCTCGGCCAAGGAAATCATCATGGCGGTGATCTTCGTTGGCTTGCTGGTGCTTTGGATTTTCGGTGAGGATCTGAAAATCGGAGCGACGCTGGCGGCGGCTCTCGGTGTCTCGTTGCTGTTCATCACTGGCGTACTGACCTGGCAGGATGCCCTTAATGAGAAATCCGCCTGGGACACCATGATCTGGATCGGCCTGCTGATCATGCTGGCCTCCAAACTCAATGAGTACGGCATGGTTTCGTGGTTCGGCAAGGAGTTCGGGGCACACCTGGAGGGTTTCCCGAGGCTGGCTGTCTATATGCTGGTGGCGGCGATCTATTGCTACATCCATTATTTCTTCGCTAGCGCCACGGCACATATCAGTGCTCTGTTTCCCCTCTGCATGGCGCTTATGGTCGCTGCCGGCATCCCGCCATTCACTGCAGCGGTCGCTCTCGGCATCCTGAGCAGCGTCAACGGTTGTCTAACCCAATACGGCATCGGTTCCGGGCCGGTCATGTTCGGTGCCGGTTACGTCACCCAGGGGGAATGGTGGAAGACCGGTTTCTTGATGAGCCTCATCTACATGGTTATCTGGCTGGTCGTCGGCCCGCTTTGGTGGCAGTTGCTTGGACATGTTTGAGACGGCACCGGAGAATAGAAGTAGCCAGCCACCTGATTGAGAAGAGCGGTACCGCGTTGCGACACTGGGTGCGCTATCTGTTGACACCTATGTACGGATACGCAGCAGTCGAGGAACTGGAGATGGATCAATCATCGCGCGTCGACCTGTTACCAGTCGGGTCAGGTCAGAGCCTCTACGGTGAAGGAGTATGGTAAAGCAACGTCTGCTCCTGGCCGATTCCTGCCTATCGTGAAGGGCAGAAATCGACCCGTAGCGGTCGCTCAAAACTTCTTTTCACTATGAAGGGAATCCCCCTACACGCGCATTCCCATCTCGAGTGCACGTGTCTCAAACCCCAACTCTGTGTACATGCGCGTGGCTCGTGCATTGAACGTCCACACAGACAGCCTTATGTCTTGGGCGTTGTTCTCGATTGCCCAATTTTGAACGAGTTGTACCAGGTTTCGACCAATGCCTTTCCCCCAAAAATGCTCGGCTACACACACCGATCCGATACGAACAATAGCCAGTGGTTGCATCAGCGGCCCGGAGCTTATCGACAGGCTGGCAGAAATGAAGGCTGCGACCTGGTGACCGACATTCGCAATGAATACAACCTGACCCGGCTTCTCGAAAAAACTCATCCAGTGAGGAAGGTCACGCGAAAAGTCTTGGGTGGCAGCTGCATAAATATCGGGTCGGGCAGCGTGATGTACCGCGTTAAGCAACTGGCCCAACTCACAAATGGTCAGTGCATCCTCTACGGTTGCCGTTCGGTACGTAATGACTTCATCCATGATGCGCAACTCTCCTTGAATGTGTTGGTGCTCCGCAAGACTCCCGGTCTTTGTCTCATAGCGAGGAGGAAATTCCAATGACTGCTCCTGGCCGTTTTCTGTCTGTTGCGACCGGCTGAAACACACCCAAAGGCGAACTTCGTTCCGGCTCGCCAGACGGTCGGAAAGCCGGCATACAAGGGGGGCGGCTGCTTGCATGCGCGGTGATTGTCGTGCGCGAACGAGCCGCCCACCTTTAGCCGAGTTGCTCGGCAAGCCCGACGATGATGCCCTCAGGCCCACGAATATAGGCGAGCCGATACGATTTCTCGTACTGCATCTGGCCAATGAGTTCTGCGCCATGGGTCTGCACCCGCGCAACGGCAGCATCGATGTCATCGACGGCAAACATGATGCGACGAAGACCCAAAGCGTTCACTGGCGCGTCCACAGGCCCAAACCTGACGTCTTTAGTCGGTGAGCAGCGTGAGCGGGCAGGCTCATTGAATATATCAGCCAGTCTGCTTTGGCATTTTTCATCGAGTTCTGCCGGTACTCACCGTCTGCTCTGGGTCCAGGCGGTGTGAAAACGTTTTGGAGCAGGTTTGACAGTCAGGACTGGAACGAAAAGCGCGTTCCTACGCAAATTTCCAGTCTGCTGGTTAACCAAGCGCTGGCAGATTTCACGTAGCAACGCACACTTCGAAACAGCGCATACGTTTTCACACAGCCTGGGCCGGAAGCTGCCTGTTGCCGCATTAGCAATCGCGACCAGCGCTCCTCATTCCCTTCAGAATCTCCTGCCGCTGACGACAACCTGTGCACATTCCCTTGGCGTCGTGAGTTATTCATGAAGAAGATTGCTGTCCTGATGTTTGCCGTTCTTTTCCTTGCCGGATGTGCCAACCAGAAATTCAAGCCCGAATACCGTACCCAGATCCATACCGTGAAAGTTCTCCCGGTTACATGGAAACCCAAAGAGATGACTTACATGGGCCGTGAGCAGGCATGGGGCGCGGCATTGGGCGCTGGTGTCGGCGCTGGCGCAGGAATGGCGGCAGGTGCATCGAACCTGACCAAGGCTGCTTTGGGTGGCGCCGGATTTGCCGCAGGTCTGAAGGCAGGCGACCTGGCCTCGATGTCGACGGTTGATGCGATTCTTTACAACATGGAGACGGCGGATATCAATCTGGGCGAGTTGGTCAAAAAGAGTTTCGAGGAGCAACTGACTGCCACCGGTCGTTACAAGATCGTGGGTGAAAACGAACCGGCCGATGCGCAGATCGAATTGACCGTCCTGAACTGGGGTTTCGCGCTGACGCAAGGCTTCAGCAGCGTGGTGTACCCGACGATTGCTGTCAGCGGTGTCATGAAACGCGGCGAGGAATTGATCTGGCAGCGCAATGAGCCAATCACCGCATTCAACGGCGCCAACACCTATGGCTACACGCCGTTGCGCTATCGCACCGAACCGGAGTTGCTGCGTACTGCGTTGACGGGCGTTTCGCAAATCGTAGATGGCTATCTGGTCAAAGACTTGAACGAGTGATCACCGGTCTGATTGCATCCATGTTCAAGCATTGTATCGCCTGGCAGACAATCAGCAGAGGCGGCAGGGCAGTCTAATCATTCATCCGCCACAGGAATGACCGTCTCTACGTGCGACGAAAGTCGTATGGCGGACGGCTCACGCACATGTTAATGAGTGCGCGTCTTGATAATGCAACTGCTAATTTGTATCATTCGTTTTCAATCCAGCGAAGCAGGGAACGCAGCGCCCAAACAAGAATAAGGTCAAGGCAATGCTCAAAATGCTTCTCGTATACGGTCATCTGCTCGCAACGTGTATGGCCCTGGGGAGGGTGTTGCAGGCTGATCACAAGCTTTGGAATTGGCGCAAGGAAATGCTGGACCGGGCGAGGCTTGAGTATCTTGATGAAACCCGGAAGATTGTCAGCCTCGCACTGTTGGCCCTTTGGGCAAGCGGATTGTTGCTGGTGCTTCAGGGTTATCTCAATGAAGGCGAAGCCTATCTGCTCAATCAGAAACTCTGGGCGAAGGTGACGGTCGTCGCGCTGCTTAGCCTGAACGGTGCATTGTTGCATCGAGTCGGTTTCCCGCTGCTGCAGAAGGCTCCATTCGTCGCACTGCGCAGCGCAGGCCGTGCGCGGCTCGCCTTGTTGGGGGCGCTTTCCATGAGCGGTTGGCTATTCGCCGCTTTCCTGGGGGTGGCTCGGGCCTGGAATAACGTTTTGCCTTATCTGCATGTGATGGGCGCATTCACCGCATTCTCGTTACTGGCTTGTTGCGTGGCACTTGCAGTCGCCAGTAGGGCGGGCAGTGTCGATGCGCAAAAAAACTCGGTACCGGGGTAGCCATCACTAGCGAGTCGGGGTTCAGGCCTACGCCGTTCAAACGAAGACCAGAACCCTGTCGACGAGCGGATCAGGCAATGCTCGTGGGGGTGGCCGGGTTTGCGCCCCATTCGAGGAAACGGATCTTGTGAACCTCGCCCTCGCTGTCTTCGTAGACCAGGGTCACCGGTACCATGCCTGTCTTATCGGATGTATCGGTGCGCTGCAGCACCCTCTTCACATCGATTTCCATCCCGTAGTGGTACTCGACGGCTGAGACATGCGCGCCGGGTTCTTGCAGGCCGTTCTGGTCGAATACACTTGGTGCGAGACTGGAAATCACGGCACTTACTACTGTTGCTATGTTCATAAGGCTGTACCTCTACTGACGTTCGCTTGACAAGGACTTCATGTGACCCACGGAGAAAGTGAAGTTCACTTCACCGCGACGAACGCGCCAGCCTGAAAAGCCTGTAGTGGCTGCAAACTCCCGGCAATTCCCCGCGCTTGACGCCTCTCGACCATTCGTCCTTTAACCCCCGTATTTGTTGGTCAAAGTCCGTTTCTGTGGGAGGTCATAACATGTCATGACTTACTTTCACGCAGGGCGAACCAGCGCCTCCATTTCTGTCGGCTCAAGCCGAGCGATAGCGAACGGGTGAATGCTGGTTGTCCTTGGGTGATCAGCATTCACCTCAGCAGTGCCTCCTCATCCCGCAGGCGAACAAGACCATCGACGTGACTGGCGTTACAGGTTTGTATCTGCAGGTATCCGCAACGCTCGCTGTTACCCGGGCATACAAAACCGGCGTTTCCTGACACCCGGGCGATACACAGCGGCCTTCAAATGGAACCACCGGCATCGCGTCACTTTCGGCGCGGCTTGGCGTGGTTCAACTGGAGGAAAGACAATGTCGCGTATCAACCCCCGTCACACCATCGGCAGGCTTGGTTTGGTGCTGGCCGCCGCCGGGCTCGCCACCGCCGCGAGCCTCTCTCAAGCCCAGGAAGCGCAGCCGGCCCCGGCGATGAAAAGCTGGCAGCAGGGCCTGCATCGCACGGACCTGGTTCGCGAAGACCTCGGCGCCGCCGATCGTGAAGTCCTTCAAGTGCGGGTGGACTTCGATCCGGGTGTGGCATCGCCCAAACATGCTCACCCCGGTGTCGAGGTGGCGCACGTGATCAGCGGCACTTTTGAATATCAGTTGGAGGGGCGGGCACCGGTGACGCTCAAGGCCGGTGATTCGTTGTACATCCCCGAAGGCGTCGCGCATGTGGCGAAGAACGTGGGTCAGGGCAAGGCATCGGAACTGGCGACCTACATCGTGAAGAAAGGCGAGTCGCTGCTGATCCTGAAGGAGTAGGCGAGGGTCATTGCCGACTGCACACCTCCCACACACAGTTGCGTAACCAGCGATGCGCCGGGTCGGCGTCCATGCGCGGGTGCCACAGCATCGAAACCGTGATCGACAGCGTGGGGAACGGCAGGGCAAAGCAGTGCATCCCCTGGCACAGGTTGCCGACGTGCCGCTCCGGTACGCTGGCTACCAGGTCTGAAGCCCGCGCCAATGCAATCGCCGAAGAGAAGCCAGCGACAATGGTGACGATGTCCCGCTTCAGTCCCAGCTCATTCAAGGCGTCGTCCATGACGCCTTTTTCGTGGCCTCGGCGTGAGACCAGAATGTGTCGGGCGTCGGCATAACGAGCAGGTGTCATCTCACCTTGAGCCAGAGAGTGACCCTGGCGCACGACGCCAATGAACCGGTCACGAAACAGCATCCGGGTCCGCACTTCCGGGCTGGTCGCTTCACCGATCACACCGGTTTCCAGATCCACCGAGCCCTCGCGCAGCAGGGTGCTGTCCTTGTTCAGCTTCTGCACGAAATTCAAGCGGACACCGGGTGCCTCCTGGTTGATGCGGGCGATCAGTAGCGGTCCGAAATTTTCCACGAAGCCATCGCTGGTGCGCAGGGTGAAGGTGCGGGCCAGTTGATTGAGGTCGAGTGCTTCGGCGGGGCGCAGGACGGCTTCGGCGTCCTGCACCAGCACGCCGACGCGTTCGCGCAACTCCAGCGCCCGGGGCGTGGGCACCAGTCCGCGCCCGGCCCGCACCAGCAGCGGATCGCCCGTGGTTTCGCGCAATCGCGCCAGCGCCCGGCTCATGGCTGACGGGCTCAGGCGCAGACGCTGCGCGGCGCGGGCCACGCTGCCTTCTTCGAGCAACACGTTCAGGGTGATCAACAAATTCAGATCGGGCATCGAATGGGTTCCTGTGGGAGCGGGCTTGCTCGCGAAAGCGGTGTGCCAGTCAACGTTAATGTTGAAGCTGATGGCCCCTTCGCGAGCAAGCCCGCTCCCACATTAGATGGCGTCTGGTGCATGTATAAAGTGCAAATGCTGCGTCTTCCGCCATGTTATGGCTGGGCTTAGGCTCGGGACAACCTAATTTGCGGAGCCGCGAGAAAATGAAGTCCATATCGATCCGGGGCGCATTGTCCGGACTGTCGTTATCCATGTTGCTGTCGTCCCTGGGCACGAGCATTGCCAACGTGGGTTTACCGACATTGGCCGAGGTGTTTTCAGCGTCGTTCCAGGCGGTGCAGTGGGTGGTGCTCGCCTACTTGTTGAGCATCACGGCACTGATCGTCAGCGTTGGACGGCTTGGCGATCTCATGGGGCGACGGCGATTGCTGTTGATCGGCATTGCCGTGTTCACCGTCGCCTCGATCCTGTGCGCCCTGGCGCCCAACCTGTGGTCGCTGATTGCTGCCCGGGCCTTACAGGGCATCGGCGCGGCCATCATGATGGCGTTGACCATGGCGCTGGTGGGCGGGGCGGTGCCCAAGGAACAAATGGGCAGCGCGATGGGCGTGCTCGGCACGATGTCGGCGCTAGGCACTTGCCTGGGGCCGACGCTTGGCGGCGTGTTGATTGCCCAAGTGGGCTGGCAGGGGATTTTTTTGCTCAATGTACCGTTGGGTGTTTTGGCTATCGGGCTCGCCTGGCGCTTTTTGCCGGTTGATCGCCATGCGATGCAGTCCACCCGGCCAGACTTCGACGCGCTCGGTACGCTGGTATTGGTCCTGACGCTGTTGGCTTACGCGCTGGCAATGACCCTTGGACGCGGCAGCTTCGGCCCGCTCAACACGGCACTGCTGCTGGTCGCCGTAATCGGCTTGATTCTGTTCGTGTTTGTCGAGCAGACGGCCGCGTCGCCGCTGGTCAAACTGTCGATGTTGCGCAATCCGCAGCTGAGCGCAGGGTTCGCCATGAGCATCCTGGTGACCACGGTGGTCATGGCCACCCTGGTGGTCGGCCCGTTCTATCTGTCGGGGGCACTGGGTTTGAGCGCAGCCAGTGTCGGGCTGGTGATGTCGGCCGGTCCGATGGTGGCGGCATTGGCGGGTGTGCCTAGCGGGCGGCTGGTCGACCGATTGGGTGCGCAGCATTCCAGCACTGTCGGGTTGATTGCCATGTTGACCGGCGCTTGCATCCTTCCCTCTGTGCCGATGAGCGTCGGTGTAGTCGGCTACCTCGCGCCGCTGATGGTCCTCACGGCCGGTTATGCGCTGTTCCAGGCGGCGAACAATACCGCCGTGATGGCGGACATTGCGCCGCAGCAACGTGGTGTGATTTCCGGTTTGCTCGGCCTGTCACGCAACCTGGGGCTGATCACCGGCGCTTCGGTGATGGGTGCGGTGTTCGCCTTCGGCACGGCTGGCAGCAACATCCTGGACACACAACCGCAAGCGATAGCGCAGGGGATGCGGGTCACGTTCGCCGTCGCGGCGGCGTTAATTGTCTTTGCGCTGGTCATCGGGGCGTACAGTCATTTTGTGTCACGGCGCCTGGCACCTTCGTGCTGAAAAACGGCGCGACTGTCGTGAAAACGACCTGTTTGCGCTGAACGCGAAGCCTTGTGAGTTTTCTGTTGAACGAGTGTTCAGTCTCGACTATGTTGAGGGCCACCTTCCCCCGGCTGGTTGCGGGCTTGCGTTTCTTCAATTCGAACGAGGCACTGGCATGCGGTTTTCACCCTTTGTAGAGCGGATCAGTGGCCAAGGCGTTGCCGCCTGGGATATTCACTACGCGGCCAACGCGGCACAGCGCAAAGGCGAGGACGTGATCATCCTCAGCGTCGGCGACCCGGATTTTCCCACCCCCGATTTCATTACCGATGCCGCCATCCACGCCTTGCGCGAAGGGGATACCCACTACACCGAAATCGCCGGCCGCCAGGCTCTGCGCGAGGCCATTGCCGGCCGCTACAGCCAACTGATCGACCGCGAACTGCAGGCATCCAACGTCATTCTCACGGCCGGTGCGCAGAACGCCTTGTTCGCCGCCTCGATGTGCCTGCTCGGTGCCGGCGACGAAGTGATCGCCCTCGATCCGATGTACGTCACCTACGAAGCCACGCTCAAGGCGTCCGGCGCCACGCTGGTGCGGGTGCCCTGTGCGGCGGACTCGGGTTTTCGCCTCGATGCCGCCGTACTGGCCAAGGCCATTACCCCGCGCACCCGGGCGATTTTCTTCTCCAATCCGAACAACCCCACCGGCGTGGTGCTGGGTCGCGAAGAACTGCGAGCCATCGCCGACCTCGCCATCGCCCACGACCTGTGGGTGGTGGTGGATGAGGTCTACGAGAGCCTCGCCTACGAGCGTGAACACTTGAGTCTGGCGGCGTTGCCGGGCATGGCCGAGCGCTGCGTGGTGATCGGCAGCCTGTCGAAATCCCATGCCATGACCGGGTGGCGCATCGGCTGGGTCGTGGCCAATGAAGCCCTGGTCAATCATGTCGAAACCCTGGTGCTGAGCATGCTGTACGGCTTGCCCGGGTTTGTCATGGAAGCGGCGCTCAAGGCCGTGCAGTCCCACGACGAAGTCACTCACGGCATGCGCGAGATCTATCGTCGGCGCCGCGATCTGGTGGTGTCCGGGCTGGCGGATTGCCCGGGCATCAGCGTGCTCAACCCGGATGCGGGCATGTTCGTGCTGGTGGATGTGCGCGGCACCGGCCTGACCTCGCTGGAATTTGCCTGGCGCCTGTTGCGCGAAGCCGGTGTCTCGGTGCTGGATGCGGCGGCATTCGGTGAGCCGGCCCAGGGTTTTGTACGGCTTTCGTTCACCCTGAGTGAAGAGCGACTGGCCCAGGCCTGTCAGCGCATTCGCGGCTTTGTCCAGGTGCTCAATGGTGAAGCGCCGAGGCCGGTGATCGGCGCGGTGACCAGTACCGCGACGGTCGAACCGGCCGCGGTCAAGACCATGATCGAGGTCGATCGCCTGCACAAACGCTTCGGCAATATCGAAGTGCTCAAAGGGGTTTCCCTGACGGCCCGCGAGGGCGAGGTGATCTCCCTGATCGGTGCCAGCGGTTCAGGCAAAAGTACCTTGCTACGCTGCATCAACATGCTCGAAGTGCCGGACCAGGGACGCATCCTGGTCGATGGCGAAAGCATTCACCTTAACCAGAATCGTCCCGGCGCACCGCTGGTGTCGGACGCCAAACAGCTTGTTCGCATAAGGTCGAGCCTGGGCATGGTGTTTCAGAACTTCAACCTCTGGCCCCATCGCACGGTGCTGGAGAACCTCATCGAAGCGCCGACCCAGGTCCTGCGGGAAAGCCGTGCGGAGGCCACCGAACGGGCCGAAGCCCTGCTCGAACGCGTCGGGCTTGCGGCCAAGCGCAACGAGTACCCGGCGTTTCTCTCCGGGGGACAGCAACAACGGGTGGCCATCGCCCGGGCCCTGGCCATGCGGCCCAAGGTCATGCTGTTCGATGAACCCACCTCGGCACTCGACCCGGAACTGGTAGGGGAAGTGCTGCGGGTGATCCGCTCCCTCGCCGAAGAAGGCCGGACCATGATCCTGGTGACTCATGAAATGGCTTTCGCACGCGATGTCTCTTCCAAAGTCGCCTTTTTGCATCAAGGGCTGATCGAGGAAACCGGTTCGCCGGACGAAGTGTTCGTACACCCACGCAGCGAGCGTTGCCGACAATTCGTCAACGCTCATCAGACTCGCTAACTCATCATAAAAAGACGGGAAAACAACATGGGAAATCGACGTTTTGCAAACTGGTTGACCGGTGCGGCCTGCGTATTGCTGGCCGGCATGAGCGCAGCACAGGCGCAACCGATCAGGTTCGCGGTGGCAGCGGAACCCTATCCGCCGTACACCGAAAAGCAGGCCAACGGTGAGTGGAAGGGTTTTGAAGTCGACCTGATCCACAAGCTGTGCAGCGAAATGAAAGCCGATTGCGAGATCAAGGAAGTGGCGTGGGACGGCATCATTCCGTCGCTGCTGGCGAAGAAAATCGACGTGATCTTTTCTTCGATGTCGGTGACCGAAGAACGGGAAAAACAGATCGCTTTCAGCAAGGCCTACTACGACTCGGCGATTGCCGTCGTCGGCCCGAAAGAGGTATCGGTGAAGAAGTACCCGGATGACCTCAAGGGCAAGATCATCGGCGTGCAGAACTCGACCGTGAGCGCCAGCTACCTGAAGACCTACTACGAAAAAATTGCCGACGTTAAGTACTACGACACCCAGGACTCGGCCAACGCCGACCTGATTGCCGGCCGCATCGACCTGATGATGGCCGACGGCACTGCCATGGCTTCGTTCGTCAAAACCCCGGATGCCAAGGACCTGGCCTACCTCGGCACCGTGCCCTATGACCCGATTTTCGGCAAAGGCGTAGGCGCCGGCCTGCGCAAGGACGACACCGAACTCAAGGCCAAACTCGACAAGGCCATCCAGGAGTTGCTGGCGAGCAAGGACTACGACGACCTCTCCCAGAGCTACTTCGGTACCAGCGTGAAACCTGCGTTCTGACGAACTGAACGCAATCCCCTGTGGGAGCGGGCTTGCTCGCGAATGCGGACTGACATTCAACATTAATGTCGACTGACACACCGCTTTCGCGAGCAAGCCCGCTCCCACAAGGTCCGGTGTTGTTTTTACTGGAGGTTGATATGCCGGCAATGTTCGATCTGATCAATTTCACCGAACAGGGATGGGGCAGTGCGCTGTTGAAGGGGCTCTGGATGACCCTGCAGATTTCGGCCGGGGCCTTTGTGCTCGGGTTGGCCATCGGGCTGGTGGTGGCTTGCCTCAAGCTTGGCGCGCCGAAGCCGATTGCGGCGCTGATGCGCGGCTACACCACGTTGTTCCGGGCAGTTCCGGAATTGCTGCTGATTCTGTTGCTGTACTACGTCGGCTCCATGCTCCTCAACTCGCTGATGACCCGGCTCGGCTACGGCGTGGTGAATGTCAGCGGTCCGCTGGCGGCCATTGTGGTGCTGGGGCTGGTGCAGGGCGCCTATGCCTCGGAGATTTTCCGCGCAGCGATCCAGGCGATTCCCTTCGGCCAGATCGAAGCGGCCAAGGCGTTCGGCCTGAACGGTTTCGGTCTGTTCCGCCGGGTCACGCTGCCGATCATGGCGCCTTACGCCATGGCCGGGATGGCCAACCTGTGGATCAACCTGATCAAGGACAGTGCGCTGATCAGCGTGGTCGGCACCAACGAGCTGCTGTACACCGCCAAGCAAGGCGCGGGTTCGACGCGCCACTATCTGTTGTTCTACCTCACGGCCGCGGCGCTGTACTACGCGGTGACGCTGGCGTCGAACTATCTTTCGGGACGGTTGGAGCGACGCATTCGTCGCTGGATGCCTCTTGTTGACTGAACCGGCAGAGAGAATGAAATGATTCCAGCGTGGATAGTTGAATACGCGGCACTGTTGGGCCGGGGGCTGCAAACGACCCTCATTATTCTGTTGGTCTCCAGTGTGTTTGGTTACCTGCTGGCGGTGCTGGTGGCGCTGGCGCGGATCTCGAAAAACAAGGTGATCGCCAAGGTCAGCCTGTTCTACACCAGCGTGACGCGCGGCACGCCGTTGCTGATCCAGATCTACATCTACTACTACGGGCTGGGTAGCCTGTTTGCCCAGTTCCCGCTGATTCGTGGCAGCTTTTTCTGGCCTTATCTGCGTGATGGTTACTGGTACATCGTGTTCGCCCTGGTGGTGTCGATGGGAGCCTATGTCGGCGAAGTGATTCGCGGTGGCCTGCTGGCGGTGCCCAAGGGTGAGATGGAGGCCGCGTCGGCCTTTGGCATGACGGCGCGCCAGTCGTTGTTGCGAGTGCGCTTGCCTCGGGCCCTGCGTCTGCTGTTGCCGACACTGGCGGGTGAAACCGTGATGCTGCTCAAGTCCACAGCGCTGGCCTCAACCATCGCCGTGATCGATCTGCTCGGCGCCGCCAACGTGGTCCGCGCACAAACCTTGCAGGTGTACGAACCCTTGTTGCTGGTAGCCGGGGTCTACGTGTGCCTGACGTTCCTGATCGAGGCGCTGTTTGCCTTTGCCGAACGGCGCGGGACGCCGGTGCGCAGGTCGGCCTGATGAGTTCGTCGAAAGTCGACCGCTCGCTGCAAGGCATTGGCCTGTGCACCTTGGGCTATGCGTTCCTGGCGTTGCAGGATGCGGTCATCAAGTGGCTGGTGGCCGATTATTCAGTGGTGACCATCCTGTTCTGGCGCAGCCTGGTGGTGGTCGCCGCAGTGTTGCTGGCAGGGCGCATGCGCCTGATCCAGCGGGCCTGGCATTCACCCAGCCGACGCCTGCTGGTGGTGCGCGGTTTACTGTCGATTGTCGCCTGGCTGCTGTACTACACCGCGGCCCGGGACCTGACCCTGGCCGAGATGACCACCCTGTATTTCTCCGCGCCGATCATGGTCACGGTGCTGGCGGCGGTGATTCTCAAGGAGCGCGCCAGCGGCTGGCAGTGGTTCAGCCTGATCATCGGGTTTGTCGGTGTAGTCATTGCCTGTCGCCCCGACAACATGACCGATCCGTTGCCGATCGTACTGACCCTGCTGGCGGCGATGTGCTGGGCGTTCACCTACATCCAGTTGCGTCAGGTGGATGAACAGACCTCAGTGCTGGAGCAGATGCTGATCACCAATGTGGTGTTTGTGCTGTGCATGACGGTCGCGTTGCCGTGGACCCACACGCCGTCACCGACGCCCGCCTGGCTGAGCATGCTCGGCGCCGGTCTGGTGGGCGGTATCGGTCAGTTCCTGTTGTTCGCCAGTTTCCGCCGTGCCACCGCGACCTTGCTCGCGCCGTTCGAATACACCGGGCTGATCTGGGCGTTTGCCCTGTCGAGCCTGGTCTGGGGCACGCTGATGGATACGTCGCTGATGATCGGCGCCGGGCTGATCGCCGTCAGCGGCACCCTGGCGATGATCTTCGGCCGGCATTCGTCACAGGACGTCGTCGGTGCTGAATGCTCCGTGACGCAGCCCCTTTATCCAGCAACGGCAGATATGCAGTCCGTTGGCGGCGCTGAAGGTCTCGGGGTTCAGGCACCACTCGAGCCAGAGACCGTCGAGCATCGCCGATAGGCCGATGGCGGCCAGGCGAGTGTCGTGAATCACGAAGCCTTCGCTGGCCGCCAGGCCGTCGAGCAACTGGCGGATCAGATCGAGGTAGGCGCGATAGCTTTTTTCGTGGGACTGGCTGACGTGTTCGGAGTGACGGATCAGGCTCCAGAACACCACCCACACGCCGAGCAGTTGCGGGTCCATGACCCTGGGCGAGAACGAGCCGACCAGGAAGGCATCCATCTTCTGCGCGGGTGTTTGGGCTTGTTCGATTTCCTGGAGCAGGGCCGTGGTCAGTTCGCTTGCGAGCCGCTGGTAGGTGTCGGCGATCAGTGCCTCGATGCTGCCGAAGTGGTGGTTGAGCAACCCCACGGACACCCCGGCCTCGGTGGCGATGCGCCGTACGGAAATCCCGGCGTGACCGTCGCGACCGAGGCAGCGCAGGGTGGCGGCCACCAGCATTTCACGACGGTCATCGGGTTCGGCGCGGCGGTTTTTCGGGGCATCGTTTGTCACGAGGTTGTCCTTGGGTGAGGTTCCACGGTGTCGAGCTTAGTTGAACGCCTGTTCAATCACCAGCCTCGACAGCAGCGATACAACGTTTTTCAACGTTCATGACGGGAGGGAAAGCCAATGCCGCAGGACATTTCATTCAGTGTCAGTAACAACAACGGCGATGCCGTGCGGGTCGGTGCCTGGTGCTATGCCGGCAATGGCAGCGGGCCGAACGTGCACCTGCAGGCCGGGGTGCATGCCGATGAAATCGCCGGGATGCTGGTCCTGCACCTGCTGATGCAACGGCTACAGATCGCCGAAGCCCAGGGCCGACTCAAAGGCCAGGTGACCGTGGTGCCCCAGGCCAATCCACTGGGCATCGGGCAGTTTCGCCAGGGTCGGATCCTCGGCCGTTATCACGATGCGACCGGGCATAACTTCAATCGTTCGTTCGACCAGTCGGCGGCGATGGCGCGACCTTCGACCTGCGTTCAGCAATGGCAAAAGAAACTGGTGCAACTGGCAGCCCCGGCCGATGTGATGCTCGACCTGCACACCGACGACGAGGCCTTGCCGTACCTCTACGTACACCGCAGTTTTTGGCCACGCGGTCGCGAGTTGGCGGCAGCGATGAAGATGGACGTGGCGATCATCTGGGATGACGGCGGCGATGGATCCTTCGAAGAAACCATCATTGCCCCGTGGTTGCGCGAAGGCGTCACCGACAAACGCATGGCCGCGACCCTGGAGCTGCGCGGGCAGGGCGATGTCAATGATTGCCTCGCCGAACAGGATGCCGGAGGGCTGTATAACTGGTTGTGCGGTTGCGGTGTCATCGATGAGTCAGTGGCGCCTGCAGACTGGCCTGTCGAGGCCGTGGAAATGGGCCACATGGAAACCATCATCGCCCCGCAACCCGGCGTGCTGATCTTCGAAAAGGAGCTGGGAGATTTCGTCGAAGAAGGGCAGCGCTTTGCACGGATTCTCAGGACCCCGGGTGATCCGTCCTCCGAAGTAGTGCTGCATGCCGAGCAAGCGGGGCGCTTGGTCACGCGCTATCGCGACCGACTGATCGCCCAGGGCATGGGCGTGGCGAAATTCACCGGCAGCCGGGTGTCGCGTCACTGGAGTGGCGGGTTGCTGGACCCCAATTGAGTTTCAGGTCTGAAGATAGGTGGTTGCGGCTGCTGAGTTAGAAAGCTTCATGAGCAGCTGCTTTACCCTATTACTTAGTGCATGGCCACGTCGGTGAACTTGAGCATTAGATACTCACTGTTTTTATCCTGAAAACTCAGTTTGATCGCCGGGGTTTTGCTCAACTTGCTGTTGCTTTGCTGAAACAGCAACGTCACTCGTGTCGGTACGTTGCGAACCAGCTGAAACTGTCTGTAGTAGTAATCTTCGACTTGACCGACTCGTATCGATTCCGGTTTGAGCGGCCCGCCAGATTCGTCGAACATCCGTGTGCCATCTTCGAATCGAAAGCTGCGGTCCACATTGAGGTTGGTGAGTTCGAAGGTGCAGGTTGGCAATCGCCCGATATTCTCGCAGCCCAGCAGCTCAAAGCGGACATTGTCCAGAACTTCCATGCGTTTTCCGAGCAGGTTGTTGCCTTCGTTTTCAACCATTTTGGATTGAACCTTGGCAAACTCGAACGACGGTTTAGCGTATTCAGTGCCCAGAATGAAGAAACCGAAAGACAGACCGACCACCATGAAAAACTGAAGCGTTCCTCTGAGCATCGGTGTGAGGTTACGGATTTGCCAGCCAATGGAAATGGCGCTCAAAAACAGGAAGGTACTGACCACCAACACCACGCTCTTCCAGCTGATGAAACTGAAACCGAACACACTCGGGTCGGGGACGGCGTAGGTGATCAAAGCCCATAAACCACTTAGCACAACACCAAGGCCTGCCATGCCACGGGTGATCAGCGAAGTGATTTTTTGGGTACGAGTAACGGGTGCGAGTAAATCCTGCTGAGGCATCAACGGTGCCAACTCCTTGTTTTGTAGCCGGATCATCCGTTCTTGAGGGGACGGAGGGCTATTGCAATAGAAATCCCTGGGATGCCAAGGCAGGCATCAATTGTGGCACGTTGCCATTATCTAGTCATCGTGTGGAGGGTTCTTATCACGATAGCGTCGCGTTATAAATTTTCAGTGTCCGGAACTGTTGGCGAGTGTTTCAGCCAGGTAATCGGCAAACGCCCGCGCCGCTGACGTTGTTGAGGTGATGCCAAGACCTCCGGCGGCGGCCGCCGGCGCTCCGGTCGGTCCGCCGACGATTCGATGCTGCTCCAGATCGTTCGGCACCGTCGGCGTGCCGTGACGGGCGAGGTAGTGAGGGAGGCGGCTAAACCCTTTCCTGGCTGACACTGAAAATCCATGTGGGAGCGAGCTTGCTCGCGATAGCAATAGACCTGCCCGCATCAAGTTAAGGACTAATACCCAATTCCTGTAGGAGCTGGCGAAGCCTGCGATCTTTGATCCCGAAATACCCAGGCTCCCTCGCCACAGGCCATTGTCCTGGCTACAGGTAGCCGGGTTTATTCGGGCGGGTCGATTTGGTCCCGCACCGATTCGCCGTGATCTCCGGGCCTACGCTGATCAGGGTGCAGGGTGTGCAGGGTGTGCAGGGTGTGCAGGGTGTGCAGGGTGTGCAGGGTGTGCGGGGTGTGGCCTTGTATCGGCTTTCGTGTATCGCTGTGTATCAGGGCACGGAATCGGGATACAGCCATACAAAACCAGCGCTTTGCGGATACAGCCGGGATACACCACTGGGGCCAAATAGACCTGCCAAAGCGAGATGCACAACGTACCTCGCACAAGGTTTATTAACCCTTGTGGTACGACCAGAAAGGTCCAGCCACGCCTTTGCTCCGGAGTATCAACATGTCTCGTATCCAGTCGAACAAAACCCGTATTGGCCTGATCGCAGTTGCACTGGTCGGCGGTATCAATTTCGCTTCCACGGCGTTTTCCGCCGAAGCCTTGCCTCAGGGCTATCAATTGGCTTCCGCGGAAAAGACCAGCGAAGGCAAGTGTGGCGAAGGCAAGTGCGGTGCCGAAGCCAGCGCGCAAAAGACTCAGGCAGAAGGCAAGTGCGGTGAGGGTAAGTGCGGCGATGCCTCGTTCGCCCGTACGGACGCCGACCATGACGGCCGCGTTTCGCTCAAGGAATTGCTGGCGGTGGCGCCCAAGGGCACTGAGGAATTCAAGGCGATAGACGCCAACGGCGACGGTTTCCTGTCCGAGGGCGAGGTGTACAAATTCCGCACCAACCAGTTCACCTCCAACGGCAAGAAAGTACCGACCGAGCTGTATACCAAACTGAGCCAGGCTAAAGACTGATCAGCCGCAACGAAAAAACCCTTCCTGTGTTGACGCTCAGGAAGGGTTTTTTGCGTGGGCAGTACTGGTTTGGTCGCCGGGCGCGAAATTGCTCTCCACTTGACCACCAGTTTACATTTGACATGACCAGCTATTTGTATTCGTTCTGACGACCGATTGCGTCGGATTTAACCAGCAGGCTTTGTAACCCATGACCGGCAGAGAAAGGCCCAGAGTGTGTAAAAACGCTTCGCCAAAATTGAAGTGTGCGCGTCTACGTTAAATCTGAAATTTATCGGCACGTCAGCAGATGTGGATTTCGCGTAGAAGCGCGATTTCCAGTCCAGTTTTGAGTACCTGTCGCGCTCAAAAACGTTTTTACACACCCTCGGTCATATACGGTCTTTCGCACACGTATATTTCAGACCCCATGATTGCGGCTGCATTGGCCGCAAACGGATTGTATGGGCGCGTTATGCAGGTCCGCCCCCACGACTAATCCACAATGAACAACTTCGCCCCGGTGGTGGTGAATGACCGATGTCCCTCAGCATTATTACCCACCTGATAACTCATTCCCGGCGTCAGTGTGAACTGACGACCATCTTCCAGTTCAGTATGCAACTGACCCTCCAGGCACAAAAGGATGTGCCCCCTCCAACACCAATGATCGGCCAAATATCCAGGGCTGTACTCGACCATCCGCACACGCGCTGAACCAAACTGACAGGTACGCCAATAGGCTGTGCCTGTCTGACCGGCATGCGCCACCGGCTCTATCGTTGACCAATCGGTGGTACCGAATGGGATTGCAGTAAGATCCATGGTTGCCTCATCGAAATACAACAAATGCAGACCGTATCAATCTGGCGATGGTGCCGATAGACACAGACGGCCCGCATTTATGGGATACAGGCGCTGCACAACCCGAAGGCTAGTTGCCCCGCCCTCCACCAAACGACCACTCATCGCTGGCCGTAGTGGTGATCACCACCATGACATCCTCCGCGTTCAGTCCCGTCGTCCGCCCCAATTTATCGACCAGATCGCGGTAAAAACGCTGTTTGGTCTCAACGCTTCGAGGACGGCCTGCGGTAATCGCGATTAGCACAAAGTCATGGCTACGCGGCCCGCCCAGATAGTGGGGATCAAATATCAGCTCGCCGATCTCATGTTGGTGAATGGCCTGGAAGCGATCAGTCTTCGGCACTTCGAAGCTCTCGACCAAGGCGTCGTGCAAACCCTCAGACAATGCCTGTAAATACTCGGCCGACTTCCCGCGGTGCAGTGAAATTCGTGCAAACGGCATCAACGATTACTCCTGATATTTTGGAAGGCAAGCCTGCAGCTCACTGAGCAAATTCAGCGCCGATGCGGCTGTCGGCCAACCTGAATAAAACGCCAGATGGGTTATGACTTCGGCCAGTTCGTCGACACACAAGCCGTTATCCAGTGCACGTTTCAAATGAAATGGCAGTTGCTCCAGACGGTACATCGCCACCAGCGCGGCCACCGTCGCCAGACTGCGTTCACGGGGCTTCAATTGCGTACGCGTCCACATGTCGCCAAACAATACTTTGTCGGTCAGCTCGGCAAACTTCTGCGGGTAGTTGCTTTGGTGTTCTCGCCCCGTGACCATCGATGCATTCATGATGTTTTTCCCTCTGATGTCCCAATTTGACGGAGGAAAACTATCAAGTCGCAACAGTTCCGAATATCAGATTTAATTGCATAAATCATCCCGAATTAGTGGACTATTGAATGCGCCGCCCAACCTTCGATCTTGACGTATTGCGCACCTTCGTCACCGGCGTGGAGTTCAACAGCTTTGCCAAAGCGGCGGATCGTCTCGGTCGGTCGACATCTGCCGTAAGCGCTCAATTGAAGAAACTCGAGGAGCAGATCGGTACGCCGGTACTGGCTAAATCCGGTCGCGGACTGGTCTTGACTCCAACAGGAGAAACACTGCTCAGCCATGCCCGCCGGTTGCTGGAGCTGAACGATGGCATTTTCCAGACCCTGCATGAAAGCCAGACTGCCGGGTCCATACGCCTCGGGCTTCAAGAGGACTTTGGGGAACATTTCCTGAGCGATATCCTGCGACGCTTCGTCCAGACTTACCCGAGGGTGAATCTCGAAGTCAGGATCGCCCGTAATGCCGAACTGCTTGCTCTGGTCGAAAACGCAGATTTGGATCTGGCCCTGACCTGGGACACCGGGCACATGTCGCCCTATGCCACGCGTCTGGGCGCAACACAGATGCACTGGATCGGAGCCCGCGATACGCCACTGCTGACGGCCCTTGATGACTCACCGTTGCCATTGATCATGTTCGACGCGCCTTGCGTATTGCGCAGCGCCGCCACTCAAGCGCTGGATGCCGCGCAAATACCTTGGCGGATCGCCCTGACCAGTCCCAGCGTCGGTGGTATCTGGGCGGCCGTCGCCGCCGGATTGGGTCTGACGCTGCGAACCCGCATCGGGCTGCCAAGCCATCTCACCATTGTTTCTGGCTTACCCCCCGTGCCAAACCTTGGCTATGTGCTTCAAAGCGGTGGCGACGACCCAACACCAGCCACCCAACAATTGGCCGAATTGATCAAAACGAGCCTGCAAGAACAGGCGTTTCGTTTCACGATTACGAAGTAACCGAAGGCACCCGAGGGTTCAATTCGAGCAATACGGATGGAGAATAACGAAGCACTGAGGCGGTGGCCAATGACGGCTATGGGGCGGACACAGCCCTTGGTGACAGGCAGAAAACGCCAATAGCAATCGGTGGTGACAGGTTGAACTACAACCAATAACAGCCATTCACCGCCAACGCCTACAGCATGAGAAATGACTTTCTGACACTGTCCACATCGCTCAGCACCCATTGCCCCCTGCTTGCGCCCCCCTTCTCCGGGCGGTCTCGCCAAAGTCCTGGCAGGGCAGCTTTCTAATCGTCGAAATCAAGAGTAATGTAGAAATAACTACATAATAAATAGCTATCACTACATGAAAAATTGGCTAACCCTGATTCTTGGCTTGCCCACCGCCAATGCCACCGAGCGCATGCGCGCTTGGCGTGCTTTGAGAGCTGCTGGTGCGGCAGTTCTGCGTGATGGTGCTTATCTGCTGCCTGATACCGATGTTTGTCGTGAAGTACTGGTGTCTGTCGAGCGCGACATCCTGGCCATCAATGGCACCGCATTTATCCTGCCCGTCGTCGATCCTGACGGTGAGCGTTTTGTCGAGTTGTTCGACCGTAGCGATGACTACAGCAAGCTACACACAGAGATCGAAGAATGCCGTGGGCAGCTCAATCCTGAAAGCGCATTGGCCATCACGAAACAGGTTCGCAAACTGCGCAAAACCTACCAGCTGTTGACCAACATCGATTACTTCCCAGGTAAGCCGAAGCAGCAAATTGACGCAGCCTTGCAGGAGCTTGAGATTGCCGTCAGCAGAGCCCTGTCTTCAGACGAGCCACACAGCCGCAACCAACCCATAACGGCACTCAACCGTGGCGATTATCAGGGGCGTGTTTGGGCAACCCGTAAGCGTCCTTGGGTTGACCGCCTGGCCTGTGCTTGGTTAATCCGCCGCTTCATTGACCCTAACGCTCAAATCCTCTGGCTGGACTCTCCACAGGACTGTCCGGCCGATGCGTTGGGGTTCGACTTCGATGACGCGGCGTTCAGTCATGTCGGCAACCGCGTGAGCTTCGAAACTTTGCAAGCTAGTTTTGAGCTTCAAGACTCCGGCCTAAACCGCATTGCGGCTCTGGTGCATTACCTCGATGTCGGAGGCATTCAACCGGTGGAGGCTGCCGGCATCGAGCGCGTGCTCGCAGGGCTACGTGAAACCATTCTCCATGACGACCACCTGCTGACTGCTGCGAGCGCCATCTTCGACGGGCTGCTCGCCGGGTTTGTGAAAGAGGAACAACCCATTGAATAAGGTTTTGGCACCAACGGTTGAAGAAGAGCTGTCGAGGCCGGAAGCGATCAGTTTGCGTGAGGCGTTTTGGTTTTGGCTGAAACTCGGCTTTATTAGCTTCGGTGGGCCAGCAGGGCAAATTTCGATCATGCACCAGGAGTTGGTAGAGCGGCGGCGCTGGATATCCGAGCGCCGCTTTCTGCATGCCCTCAACTATTGCATGTTGCTGCCTGGGCCGGAGGCCCAGCAGTTGGCAACCTACATCGGCTGGCTGATGCATCGAACCTGGGGTGGAGTGATTGCGGGGGCACTGTTTGTGCTGCCCTCATTGTTCATCCTGATCGCCCTGTCGTGGATGTATATCGCGTTCGGCGAAGTACCCGTGGTGGCCGGGCTCTTCTATGGGATCAAACCCGCCGTGACGGCAATTGTGGTACAGGCGGCCCATCGAATCGGCTCTCGGGCATTGAAAAATAATTGGCTGTGGGCGATAGCGGCGGCGTCATTCACCGCCATCTTCGCGTTCAATGTTCCGTTCCCGTTGATTGTGCTGGGTGCTGCATTGATCGGTTATGTGGGCGGACGTGTGGCGCCCGAGAAATTCAGAGCCGGTGGCCATAGCGCTACGAAAAAATCTTTCGGCCCGGCCTTGATTGATGATGACACCCCATCCCCGGAACATGCCCGGTTCAGTTGGTTAAAACTGGCAATGCTGGCACTCATCGGCGTCGGTCTATGGGCATTGCCAATGGGGATTTTGACCCTCCTCTTTGGTTGGGAAGGCACCTTGACCCAGATGGGTTGGTTCTTTACCAAGGCGGCGTTGCTGACCTTTGGTGGAGCCTACGCTGTGCTCCCGTATGTCTACCAAGGCGCGGTCGGTCACTATGGTTGGCTAACCCCAACTCAGATGATCGACGGCTTGGCGCTGGGCGAAACCACACCTGGGCCACTAATCATGGTGGTGGCCTTCGTCGGTTTTGTCGGGGCCTATGTCTCGCAAGTATTCGGGGCCGATCAGGTGTTTCTGGCTGGCGCTGTCGCGGCATCCTTGGTGACATGGTTCACCTTCCTGCCTTCGTTCTTGTTCATCCTCGCGGGTGGCCCTCTGGTGGAGTCGACCCACAACGAACTCAAATTCACTGCGCCACTCACCGCCATTACCGCCGCAGTGGTTGGAGTGATCCTCAATCTGGCGTGTTTCTTCGGCTATCACGTGCTTTGGCCAAAGGGTTTCAGCGGCAACCTCGACTGGCCTTCAGCGTTGATCGCGATTGGCGCCGCGATTGCCTTGTTTCGCTTCAAACGGGGTGTCATCCAAGTGTTGATGGCCTGTGCGCTCGTGGGCTTGGCAGTGCATTTGCTGCGCTAGAGAGCGCCCGTTGATTAGCAATCTCTGGCGGGCATTGGGCTCGCCAGATCACGCTGCCTACCGAGCTAGGCAGGAGGTGTCTCATGAGGTGGGTTACCCGTGAACGACCCAAGATTGACCGGATTGCCTGTCCTTGGTTAATCACCCGTTTCATAGATCCACAGCCCGAGTTTCTATACGTACCCAGCGGCGATGTGCTGCGGATTGCAGCGGAGAAAGACGCTGCGCCCTACGACATTCCCGGCGTAGAACTGACTCATGAGGGCGAGCTATGCAGCTTCGATGCGTTCCTGAAGAAGTACCAGCTCAATGAGCCTGCCTTGCAGCACCTGGCAAAAATCGTACGTGGTGCTGATACCTCTCGCCTGGATCTGACACCGCAATCGGCTGGGTTGTACGCAATCTCACTAGGACTGTCGCAGTGCTTTGCAAACGACCATGAGATGCTGGCGCAAGGTCTGATCATGTATGACGCACTGTACGCTTGGTGCAAGGAATGCCAAGGTGAATCACATAACTGGCCTCCGCAGATGTGAGGAGTCCGGCTCACCGAAGCCCAGCCTGGCGCTGGGCTTTCTACATTAGTGACAGTGATCGACATTCAGCTGATTGTTGTGCCTGTAAATGTCTGCAACGGGTCGTTTTCTCTCAGTCATGCCCATGAAGCGTGGTGGTCAACTCCATACAAATGGCTGCCCGCTCGAATGTAATCGGATGAGCAAATCCATCCAATCCCCTATCAAGCCTTAACCCAACGCTGGCGACTCCAACTGCTCAACCCATCAACGGCAAACACCAACAGCAACATCGCCAGAATCACCGTGCTCGCCTGAGCCTCCTGAAACAGGCTGAGGCTGACATAAAGCATCTGCCCCAAACCACCGGCACCGACAAAGCCGAGCACGCTGGCCATGCGGATGTTGTTTTCCCAGCGGTACAGGATGTACGCCAGCAGCTGCGGAAACAGGTTGGGCAGGGTGCCGTAACAGAAGGCCCAGACCACATTGGCGCCCTGAAGGCGCAGCGCGTTGGCCGGTCCCGGCGGGGTGTTTTCCAACGCTTCGGCGAAGAGTCGACCGAGCACGCCGGTGGTGTGCATGGCCAATGCCAGGGTACCGGCGTTCGGGCCGAGACCGGCGGCCAGCACCATCAATGCGGCCCACACCAGTTCGGGAATGGCGCGCAGGCCATTGAGCACAAGACGCGACGCGCTCTGCAACAGCCAGCCGAAACGCCCGGCCGCCGGCAGCGCCAACAGCAGGCCAAACACCGCCGCGAGCAGGGTGCCCAAGCCCGACATCGCCAGGGTTTCCACGGCGCCACGGCCGATGGCTTGCAGGTGGCCGGCGCTCAGGTCCGGGCTGAGAAAGCGCAGCACGTAAGCGCCCATCTGTTTCAGGTTGCTGCTGCCACCCAGTTCACCGAGATCGATACCCAGATAGCTGAACGAGGCGACGACCGCTGCACCAATACAGAGGATCAGCAGCAGGTTGATCAGGCGATTCATGCGAACCTCCAGCGCAGCAGGCGGCTGATCTGATCGGCGAACAGCACCAATACGAAAAAGGTCAGCAACATGCTCGCTACTTCGCCGCCGGCGAACATGCGCAGCGACAGATCGATCTGCTGGCCCAGGCCGCCGGCGCCGACGAAGCCCATCACCACGGAAGCGCGGATCGCGCATTCCCAGCGATACACCGTGTACGACAGCAGCTCCGCCGCGACATTGGGCAGAATGCCGTAGCAGAAGGCCGCCAACCGGCCACTGCCGGCTTGCAGCAGCGCATGGGCGGGGCGCTGGTCGACCGACTCGAAGATTTCCGCATAGACCTTGCCCAGCATGCCGCTGTAGGTGATGGCAATGGCCAGCACCCCGGCCGTCGGGCCGAGGCCGACGGCGCGCACGAACAGCAAGGCCCAGACGATTTCCGGCACGCTACGCAGGAAGATCAGCAACCCGCGCACCGGCCAGCGCAACAGCCGACCCAGGGCGCTCGGGCGACCACCGCGCGAGGCCGCCGACAGCGACAGCGCCCGGCTGGCCAGCAGACTGGCGGGGATGGCCAACAGCAGGGCCAGGGCCATGCCGGCGGTGGCGATGGCCAGTGTCTGCAACGTGGCTTGCCACAGCAATTGCAAGAACTCTTCGCCATGGGCGGGTGGCCAGAAGGCCGAAACAAAACGGCCCATCTCACTCTGGCTATCGGCCTTGAACAGCACACCGAGGTCCAGTTCGCTGTAGCGGATACCCGGCCACAGCAGGGCAATGGCCAGCAGGGTCAGCAGCAGGCGCAGGCGCGTGGCCGGATCTCGTGTATCGCGCTTCAGCATCGGGGAATCTGCAGGATCAAGGGCACCACCGGAACGGGCGGCGATAGCAGTTGCTCGTTGGCGTAGAGCTTGTCGAGCAATTCGTGGTCGACGTCGCTGGCGGGAAGATCGAACAGGATCTGACCGTCACGCAAACCGATGATGCGTGAAAAGTGCGCCAAGGCCAGTTCCACCGCATGCAGGCTGGCGACCAGTGTCACGTTGTGTTCCCGGGCGTGGCGGCAGAGGACTGACAGGGTGTGGCCGGCCAGCACAGGGTCCATCGCCGACACCGGCTCATCGGCCAGCAGCACTTCCGGCGCCTGGTACAGCGCGCGGGCAATGCCCACGCGCTGCAGTTGGCCGCCGGACAACTGTTGGCACTGGGCGAACAGTTTGTCGCCCAGGTCGAGTTTAAGCAGGGCCGCGCGGGCGCCAGGCACATCCACCGGATGCAGCAGGCTTAGCAGGCTTTTGGCAAAACCCCACTGCCCAAGCTTTCCGGCCAGCACCGCCGTGACCACTCGCTGGCGCGGTGGCAGCGGTGGCGCCTGATGCACCAGGCCGATGCGTGCCCGCAGTTGCTGACGCCGATGCGCACCCAGCTGCCAGGCGTGCTCGCCGAGTACCTCGACCGCGCCGTTGTCAGGGCGCAGCGCGGTGGCCAGCACGTTGAGCAGGCTCGACTTGCCGGCGCCGGACGGACCGATAATGGCGACCTGCTCGCCGGCGCCGATGTGCAGGTCGATCTCATGCAGCGCACGCACGTCATTGCCGTGGGTGAGGCTGACCCGGTTCAGATGCAGTGTCATTTCAGCAGGTCGGCAGCGCGTGCGGCTTCCTCGATGCCCGTGTAGTTCTCAGGCTTGGTCTCGATGAAGCGGCTGGCGGCTTGCAGATCCAGAATCGCTTTTTGCTCCGGGTTGGCTGGGTCGAGCGCGAGGAAGGCCGTCTTGATTTTGCCAGCCAGGGCCGGATCGAGGGTGCCGCGCACGGTCCAGTTGTAATCGAAGTAGGCCGGCGTGGTGGCAAAGACCTTGACCTTGTCGGTATCGACCTTGCCGGCCGCGACCAGTTTTTCCCAGACGCTGGCATTGAGTACGCCGGCGTCTACTTTGCCGGCCTGGACCCAGGCAACTGTGGCGTCGTGGGCGCCCGAGTAACCGACGCGGCTGAAATAGCTTTCCGGTTTGATACCGTCCTTGAGCATGAAATAACGCGGCATCAAACTGCCGGACGTGGAAGAAACCGAACCGAAGGCAAAGGACTTGCCCTTGAGGTCGGCCAGCGACTTGACGGCCGGGTCGGCGGTGATGAATTTGCTGGTGAACCGGGCATCCTGTTCGCGCTGTACCAATGGAATGGCGTTGCCGGTTTTCAGACGCGCCTGCACGAACGTGAAGCCGCCCAGCCAGGCCATGTCGATGCGGTCTGTGGCCAGGGCCTCGACCACGGCCGGGTAGTCGGAAACCGGTACGAACTCGACTTTCATCCCCAGTTGTTGCTCCAGATAGGCACCTAGAGGCTTGAACTTGCGCATAAGTTCGGTGGGGGCTTCGTCAGGAATGGCGCTGACTTTCAATGTGTCGGCAGCCTGTGTCAGCAGAGCGGAAAAGGACAGGGTCAGGCCAACGGCCAAGGCCAGGGTACGGTTGAGCATGGAAGTTCTCCGGTTCAATAGCGGAAAAATGTCGATGCGCCTCGCACAAGCTGTTTGCTGCACGACGCTTCGTGAGGGTAGACGAAAACGCCGCGATTATAGGGACTCTTGCGTGCTTGACCAGCATTGCAACAGGAAAAGACCTGTGGGAGCGGGCTTGCTCGCGAAGGCAGTGTGCCAGTCAACGTCATTGCCGACTGATCCACCGCTTTCGCGAGCAAGCCCGCTCCCACAGGTTTTGCGGTGTCCCGCAATTCAGGTGACTTACATCCGCGCCAACGCCTGCGCCAGATCAGCACGCAAGTCTTCTACGTCCTCGACGCCAACCGACAATCGCACCAGCCCGTCACCGATGCCCAATTGTGCGCGGGTGGCGGCTGGAATGGTGGCGTGGGTCATGATCGCCGGGTGTTCGATCAGGCTTTCCACGCCGCCCAGGCTCTCGGCCAGGGCGAAGATCTGCACGTTCTCAAGGAAGCGTTTGGCGCCAGCCAGGTCGCTGTTGAGGTCGACGGAAATCATCCCGCCGAAACCACGCATTTGCCGTTGGGCCAGTTCGTGTTGCGGGTGCGATGGCAGGCCGGGGTAGTAGACCCGTGAGACTTGCGGCTGACGCTCCAGCCACTGCGCCAGCTCCAGCGCGTTGCTGCAATGTCGCTCCATGCGCAGCGCCAGGGTCTTCACCCCGCGCAGGGTGAGGAAAGCATCGAACGGGCCGGCGATGGCACCCACGGCGTTTTGCAGGAAACCCAAGCGCTCGGCCAGTTCGGTGTTCTGCCCGACCACGGCGATGCCGCCAATCACGTCGGAGTGCCCGTTGAGGTATTTGGTGGTCGAGTGCAGCACGATGTCGAAACCCAGTTCCAGAGGGCGCTGGATCCACGGGCTGGCGAAGGTGTTGTCGGCCACGCAGATGATGCCGCGTGCGCGGCAGGTGCGGGCGATGGCGGCAAGGTCAGCGAGGTTCAGCAGGGGATTGCTCGGTGTCTCGACCATGACCATCCGAGTGTCGTCTTGCAGGGACGCCTCGAACGCCGCCAGGTCCGTCAGGTCGACGTAGCTGAAACGGTGCCCGGCGCTGCGCTGGCGCACTTTGTCGAACAGGCGGAAGGTGCCGCCGTACAAGTCATTGCCCGAGACGATGTGCGAGCCGGCGTCGAGCAGTTCCAGCACCGTGGAAATGGTCGCCAGACCCGAGGCGAACGCAAACGCCCGGGTGCCGCCTTCGAGGTCGGCCACGCAGCGCTCCAGCGCCCAGCGCGTCGGGTTGTGCGAGCGCCCGTAATCCAGGCCTTTGTGTACGCCCGGGCTCTGTTGCAGGTAAGTGGAGTTGGCGTAGATCGGCGGCATCAGCGCCCCGGTCGAAGGGTCCGGCGTTTGCCCGGCATGGATCACGCGGGTGGCGAAGCCCCGTGGCGGGGCGTTTTCATCGTGCTGACTCATGACAGGGATCTCCGCAGGTGATTGAGCATGTCGGTTCGGGTAATCAGGCCGTGGAAACCCGAGGCATCCTGAATGATCGCCACCAGTCCACGGCCCAGTTCTGCCTCCAGCTCAGCCAGCGTGGCCGCGGGTGGCAGGGTTTGCAGTTTGTCGGTCATGGCACTGGCCACGGGTTTGCGAAAGTGCGCGGCGTCCTCGTGCACGCCCAGCAGGATGTCGGACTCGTCGATCACACCGACCAGTTGTTTGCCGTTCACCAGCACCGGCAGCTGCGATACATCTGCCAGGCGCATGCGCTGGAACGCGGTGAGCAGGGTGTCATCGGGGCCAACGCTGATCACCCGGCCATCCTCGAAACGCCGCGCAATCAGGTCGCGCAGATCGCCGTAGTGCTTGCGTTGCAGCAAGCCCTGATCGTTCATCCACTGGTCGTTGTAGATCTTCGACAGGTAACGCGTGCCGGTGTCGCAGACAAAGCTCACCACTCGTTTCGGTTCGGTTTGTTCGCGGCAGTAACGCAGCGCGGCGGCCAGCAGAGTGCCGGTCGAGGAGCCGCCGAGAATGCCTTCGGCGCGCAGTAATTGGCGGGCATGGTCGAAGCTTTCTTCGTCGCTGATCGAATAGGCGTGGCGCACGCTGGACAGGTCGGCAATCGACGGAATGAAGTCTTCGCCGATGCCTTCCACCGCCCACGAACCGGGGGTGGGGAGGGTGCCGCTGCGACTGTATTCGGCCATCACCGAACCGACCGGGTCGGCCAGGACCATTTCCAGCTCCGGTTGCACGCGTTTGAAGAAGCGGGTCAGCCCGGTCAGCGTACCGGCCGAACCGACGCCGACGACGATGGCATCGAGATCATGCTGGGTCTGCGCCCAGATTTCCGGCGCGGTGCTGTATTCGTGGGCCAGCGGGTTGGCGGGGTTGTTGAACTGGTCGGCGAAGAACGCATCGGGAATGTCCGCCGCCAGCCGCGCGGCGACATCCTGGTAGTACTCGGGATGGCCCTTGCCGACATCGGAGCGGGTGATGTGCACCTCGGCGCCCATGGCCTTGAGGTGCAAGACCTTCTCGGTGGACATCTTGTCCGGTACCACCAGCACCACCCGGTAGCCCTTGGCCCGGCCAACCAGTGCCAGACCGAGGCCGGTATTGCCGGCAGTGGCTTCAACGATGGTGCCACCGGGACGCAGGCGGCCATCGCGTTCGGCGGCATCGATCATTGCCAGACCGATACGGTCCTTGATCGATCCACCGGGGTTCTGCGATTCGAGTTTGAGAAACAGCGTGCACGGACCGGTATCGAACCGGCTGACGCGCACCAATGGCGTGTTGCCGATCAGTTCGAGCACGGCGGGGCGGGAGTTGTCAGGCATGTCGTCACTTCCTTGCACAAATACGCACTGGGTGGACAACGGTCTGCGGTGTGCCATCAGGCGTCAATCGCAGGCATTGCATCGCTAGGACCATAGGCCGGGATCGGGTCCGCCGCAACCTCATGCGGCCAGCCGGTTGCCTCGTCGCTTTTTCCTCGCCAGCGACCACAAAAAACATAATTTCGCTATTTCCCGGCTCCGAACAGAATGCGGCCAACACCCTGACACCGATAGCCGCAGCAGAAGAACAACAGTGATCAGAATCGAGGCGGCAGCCATGACCGACCTGAATCAAACCACCTTTCAGAAGTGCACAGCCATGACAGTTGATAAAACCGAAATTGATACGCTTGTTGTTGGCGCCGGCCAGGCCGGCGTGGCCATGAGTGAACACCTGAGCAAGCTCGGCGTGCCCCACCTCGTGCTGGAGCGCAATCGTATCGCCGAAGCCTGGCGCACCGGCCGCTGGGATTCGCTGGTGGCCAACGGCCCGGCCTGGCACGACCGCTTCCCGGGCCTGGAGTTCGACGGTCTGGACCCGGATGCCTTCGCCGGGAAAGAACAAGTGGCTGAGTACTTCGAAGCCTACGCCCGCAAGTTCAACGCGCCGATCCGCACTGGCGTTGAAGTCAGGAAAGTGCAGCGTAATGCTGATCGTCCAGGTTTCACTGTCGAAACCTCTGACGGTGTGATCGAGGCCCGGCATGTAGTGGTCGCCACCGGTCCGTTCCAGCGTCCGGCCATTCCGCCCATTGCTCCCGAAATCGCCGGCATCACCCAGATTCACTCCGCCCAATATTACAACCCGCAGCAACTCGCCGAAGGCGCGGTGCTGGTAGTGGGCGCCGGTTCGTCGGGCGTGCAGATCGCCGATGAACTGCAACGTTCCGGCAAACAGGTCTACCTGTCGGTGGGTGCCCACGACCGTCCGCCGCGGGCCTATCGCAATCGCGATTTCTGCTGGTGGCTCGGGGTGCTCGGTGAGTGGGATGCCGAGGCTATGCAGCCGGGCAAGGAGCACGTGACCATCGCCGTGAGCGGTGCCCGTGGTGGCCACACCGTGGACTTCCGCCGGTTGGCCCATCAAGGCATGACACTGGTTGGCCTGACCCAATCGTTCAACGGCGCGGTGGTGAGTTTCGAAGACAACCTCGCCGACAACATCCGCCGCGGCGATGAAAATTACCTCGCGCTGCTCGACAAGGCCGACGCCTATATCGAACGCAATGGCCTGGACCTGCCGCTGGAACCGGAAGCCCGCGTCATGCTGACGGACCCGGAATGTGTGACCCATCCAATCCTTGAACTGGACCTGGTCAAGGCCGGCGTGACCACGATCATCTGGGCCACCGGTTACTCCACCGATTACAGCTGGCTGAAGGTCGATGCCTTCAAGGAAAACGGCAAGCCGCAGCACCAGCGCGGCGTGTCGGCCGAGCCCGGCGTGTATTTCGTCGGTTTGCCGTGGCAGTCCCGCCGAGGCTCCGCGTTCATCTGGGGCGTTTGGCACGACGCCAAGCACATCGCCGATCACATCGTTAAACAGCACACCTATTTCAACTATCGGGATGCGATCCAGCGGCAAGCCGACGCCGCCCGTGCACCTATTCAGAAAGCCAGCCTCATGGGAGTTCGTTAATGCCTACTCATACCCGCATCCGCATGTTCAACACCAAAGACACCTACCCGAACCAGACGCTCGACAACGACCTGTGCCAGGCCGTCCGTGCCGGCAACACGGTGTATGTGCGTGGTCAGGTCGGCACCGATTTCAACGGCCAACTGGTGGGGCTCGGCGATCCGCGCGCCCAGGCCGAGCAGGCCATGCGCAACGTCAAGCAATTGCTTGAAGAGGCGGGGAGCGACCTGAGCCACATCGTCAAGACCACCACTTACCTGATCGACCCGCGCTACCGCGAGCCGGTGTATCAGGAAGTCGGCAAGTGGCTCAAGGGTGTGTTTCCGATTTCCACTGGCCTTGTGGTCAGTGCCCTCGGCCAGCCGCAGTGGCTGATGGAAATTGATGTGATTGCTGTCATCCCTGAATAAGGAATTCGCCATGACCTTTTCCATTGTTGGCCGCTGCGCCGAGACCGGCCAGTTGGGCATTGCCATCAGTTCTTCGAGCATTGCCGTCGGCGCGCGTTGCCCGTGGCTGCGTGCCGGGGTCGGCGCGGTGTCGAGCCAGAACATCACGCTGCCGGCCCTCGGCCCGCAGATCCTCGATGAACTGGCCAACGGCTCGGCGCCGCCCCAGGCGCTGGACCATTCATTGACCCGCAATGGCTACAGCCAATATCGGCAAGTGGCAGTGGTCGATGCCCAGGGCCGTACGGCGGTGTTCAGCGGCAACCATGCGTTGGGCATCAACAACGCCTTGGCCGGTGAGCAATGTGTGGCGGCCGGCAATCTGCTGGCCAACAGTCGGGTGATCGAAGCCATGGTCGCGGCGTTCGAAACCAGCGAAGGCTGCCTCGCGACCCGGCTTATGAACGCCTTGCAGGCCGGGCAGGATGCTGGCGGCGAAGCCGGCGCGGTGCATTCGGCGGCGCTGTCGGTGGTCGGTGACCTGACCTGGCCGATTGTCGACCTGAGGGTGGATTGGGCCGATGAAAACCCTATCGGTGAACTGGACAAACTGTGGAAAGCCTACGAGCCGCAATTGCAGGACTACCTGACCCGCGCCCTCAATCCGACCCTGGCTCCCGCGTATGGAGTGCCCGGCGATGAGTGAGTTGCGCAGCCGCGCCATGCTCGCGCGGTTGATCGGGTTCGCCACGGTCAGCCGCGATTCGAACCTGGAGCTGATCGAGTTCGTGCGTGACTACCTGCACGAACTGGGCGTGGATTGCGAACTGATCTACAACGCCGGGCGCACCAAGGCCAATTTGTTGGCTACGGTCGGCCCGCGTGTGGCCGGCGGCATCGTGCTGTCCGGGCACACCGACGTGGTGCCGGTGGACGGTCAGGCGTGGACGGTCGAGCCGTTTTGCCTGAGCGAGGCGGGCGGCAAGCTTTACGGTCGCGGCACGGCGGACATGAAAGGCTATCTGGCGTCGGTGCTGGCCGCTGTGCCGATGTTTCTGGCCAGCCCGTTACGCCGCCCGGTGCATCTGGCGTTTTCCTATGACGAGGAGGTCGGGTGCCTCGGCGTGCGCGGTTTGCTGGAAGTGCTGCCGCAACGCATCCCGGCACCGGCGTTGTGTTTGATCGGTGAGCCGACCGAACTCAAGCCGGTGCTCGGCCACAAGGGCAAACTGGCGATGCGTTGCCACGTACACGGTGCACCGTGCCATTCCGCCTACGCGCCTTACGGGGTGAACGCCATCGAGCAGGCGGCACGGCTGATCGGTCGGCTGGGTGAAATCGGTACGCGCCTGGCCGAACCGCAGCATCACGACGAACGCTTCGATCCGGCGTATTCGACGGTGCAGGTGGGTGTGATTTCCGGTGGGACGGCGTTGAACATCGTGCCGGAGAATTGCCGTTTCGATTTCGAAGTGCGCGCCTTGCCGGACTTTGCTCCGGAAGCGGTCGCCAATGAGCTGCAAAACTACGCCGAGCAAACCTTGCTCCCGGCGATGCAGGCGGTGAAAGCCGACACGTCCATTCGTTTTGAAAAAATCTCGGCCTATCCGGGCCTGGCGACACCCGCCGACAGCGCCGCAGCCCGGCTGATTGCCCAGCTGTGCGGCAGCGACGATTTCAGCACCGTGGCCTTTGGCACTGAAGGCGGGCTGTTCGATCAAGCCGGCATTGCGTCAGTGGTCTGCGGTCCCGGCAGCATGGATCAGGGGCACAAGCCCGATGAATTCGTCAGCGTTGATCAGATGGCGGCCTGTGACCGCTTGATGGATCGCCTGGCGGCTTACTTGAGTGAATCCGAACACCCATAACAACAGCGGGCCGACCAGCCCCGAGGAAGCGATCCATGTCCAGATCCTTGCGTTGCAGTGTTCCGTTTGCCCTGGCGTTGTTGAGTGCCAGTGTGTGGGCGGCCCCCCAGGACCTCACCGTGATTTCCTTCGGTGGTGCTACCAAACAGGCCCAGGATAAAGCCTATTTCCAGCCCTTCAACGCCAGTGGCGCGGGCAACATCATCGCCGGTGAGTACAACGGCGAGCTGTCGAAGATCAAGGCTATGGTCTCCGCCGGTCACACCAGCTGGGACGTGGTGGAAGTCGAAAGCCCCGAGCTGTTGCGCGGCTGCGAAGAAGGCCTGTTCGAGAAGCTCGATGCGGGACGCTTCGGTGATTCGGCGAACTTTGTCCCGGGTGCGCTGACCGAGTGCGGGGTGGCCACTTACGTCTGGTCGATGGTCATGGCCTACGACCAGAGCAAGCAGGCCAAGGCCCCGCAATCCTGGGCGGACTTCTGGAACGTGGCCGACTTCCCGGGCAAGCGCGGCCTGCGCAAGAGCGCCAAGTACACCCTGGAAATCGCGTTGCTGGCCGACGGCGTCAAGGCGGACGACGTGTACAAGGTCTTGAACACGCCCCAAGGCGTGACGCGGGCCTTTGCCAAACTCGACCAGATCAAGCCGAACATCCAGTGGTGGGAGGCAGGCGCGCAACCGGCGCAGTGGCTGGTGGCCGGGGACGTGGTGATGAGCGCGGCCTACAACGGCCGGATCGCCTCGGCGCAAAAGGAAGGCATGAAGCTGAGCATCGTCTGGCCGCAGAGCCTGTACGACCCGGAATACTGGGCGGTGGTCAAAGGCACGCCGAACAAGGCGTTGGCAGAAAACTTCATCGCGTTTGCCAGCCAGCCACAGACGCAAAAGGTGTTTTCGGAAAACATCCCTTACGGCCCGGTGCATCGCCAGACCTTGCCGCTGCTGCCCAAGGACGTGCAGGAACAACTGCCGACCGCCGAAGCCAATCTGGCCGGTGCCCGGGCGGTGGATGCGGAATTCTGGGTCGACCACGGCGAAGAGCTTGAACAGCGCTTCAATGCCTGGGCTGCCCGGTAATTCAGGCACCGCAGTACCCCTGTGGGAGCGGGCTTGCTCGCGAAAGCGGTATGTCAGTCACATCGATGCTGGATGTGCCGCCGTCTTCGCGAGCAAGCCCGCTCCCACAAAAGTGCGGCGCACGCAGGCCCCTGTGGAAACGAGCCTGTTCGCGATGAGGCCATCAGAACCAACACCTTTGTTGACTGATCCACCGCAATCGCGAGCAGGCTCACTTCCACAAAAGTACGGTGCACACAGGCCCCTGTGGGAGCGGGCTTGCTCGCGAAAGCGGTATGTCAATCACATCGATGCTGGATGTGCCGCCGTCTTCGCGAGCAAGCCCGCTCCCACAGGGATTTCATCGGGCATTTCGTCGACTTGGTGCTGGCCTTGCTGGTGGTGCTGGTGCCGTGGACCGCGATCAACCTCATCGACTTCTACGCGATCCACAAGGGCGACTAGGACATCGCCTCGATCTTCCGCGTCGGCGGCAGAACATGGCCGGGTTGCTGCCAACCAACGGTTGATCGGGTATCCGGCGTATCGGGTTGAACGGTTGTGAGCGTCAGGGATGGTCGTTTGTCGGGCGTATGGTTATGCTCAGCGAGTTTGCCAATCGTCAATGATTAACAACCACAGTGAAACCATGAGCCAATCCGACACGCGTGCGACTGTTCTAGCGCTGTATCCAGAAGACTCCCGCGAGGCGGCGGCGTTGCTCAAGCAGGCAGTGCCGCTGATGGTTCGTCACAACATTCCGCCCAACCCGGTGCACTACGCGCTCTGGTACACCTACAGCAAGGGCCAGGAACCGGAACTCAACCGGCACCTGGACCGGGTGGTCAACGACTTCGACTGTTTCCCGCCGGAGTCGGCGACCAAACTGTTTCGCGAGTACATCATCCGCGATGAATTGGCGGACGCCCGCTCCGGGCAGCAGGAAGCGATCAACCTGGTCGACGACATGGAGCGCGATGTTTCGCGCAGCGTGAAAGGTAACCAGAACTTCCAGGCCAGCCTCGGCCAATACCTGCAGATGCTCGAAGACCCGGCCAGCGAGCGCTTGCCGAGCATTCTGATCCAGCTGCAACAGAGCACCCAGTTGATGCAGGGGCAGCAGGAACACTTCCTCGCCCAGTTGCAGTCGGCGCAGCATGAAATCAAAAGCCTGCGCGACAAGCTGGAGCGCGCCCAACTGGCCGCGACCCTCGATGGCCTGACCGAATTGCTCAACCGCACCACCTTCAACCGCCAGCTTGAACAGGCGATGAATAACGCGGCGACCGGCGTGGCGCTGGTGATGCTGGATATCGACCACTTCAAGCAATTCAACGACCAGTACGGCCATCCGTTGGGCGACCGCGTGCTTCAACACGTCGCCCAGGTGTTGCGTGACTCGCTGCCCGCCGTAGCCTTTGCGGCGCGTTACGGTGGTGAGGAGTTCTGTGTCGTGCTCAAGGATTGCCCGGATCTCGCCACTGCCGGTGCTTTTGCCGAACGGCTGCGTCTGAAAATCCAGTCGCTGCGGGTCAAGGCCCGGGGCACCGACACCGTGCTGGACACCATCACCGCCTCGTTCGGCGTGGCGCACGCCCAACCCGGCGACACACCGGAAAGCCTGCTGACCCGCGCCGACGACGCGCTGTACCAGGCCAAGCGCAACGGGCGCAATCAAGTACATCAATAGACTGACGTACCCGTCACTACCGGGTTATCCGAGAATGAAGTACACCTTGCGCACTGGCGTGAGGTTTTCCCACGTGCCGTTGAATCCACTGGCTACGACGAAAGAGTCTCCCGGCCCGAACGTTCGGCTGGTGCCTTCGGCATCGGTCAGTCGCACTGTGCCTTCCAGAATGTGGCAAAGCTCATCGTAATCGCACTGGCAACGTTCCCGGTGCGGGCCAGCCTCCCAGATGCCGGCCACGGCGTTTTTCTCCGGTGCCACAAAGTGCCGCCAACTCTTGCTGCGATAAGGCGCATCGACCACGGCCGGGTCGTTGATTTCAGTTTCACGGGGTGCAAGGTCGCGGGCGAAGTCGATGACGTGCCGGGGCAGGGCTGTGGGCATGGTGGTCTCCGGGTCAGGAATCGAAACCGATGCCAAAGGCATCGAATGTCTTGAGCAGCAGGTCGCGGTGCCCGTCGCGGTCCTCGCGTGCCAGTGAGCGCTGGGCCAGTTTCACGCCGACATAACGCAACGGTTCGGGCGGAAAACGAAACGGTGCCTTGGAAGTCATCAGCAACTCGGTACGTTCGGTGCGCTCGCCGGCCAACAGGTCGAGCATGTTCAGCGCGGCGAAGCGGCTGGCCGATACACCTTGCCCGGTGAAACCCAAGGCATAGGCAACGCGGCCCTGATGTTCGCAACCGGTGAACATCGTGGTGCGTGCGGAGGTGTCGATGATGCCGCCCCAGGCGTGACTGAAACGCACACTGCCCAGGGCCGGGAAAGTCTGGTGGAACTGCTCGGCCAGGCGTTGAAAGCTTTGCGGACGCTGGTCAGTCAGGGGCAACTGGACAAGGTGCTGGCGGCGATTACAGCCGGTCAGCAAGAGGGGGCGCGGCTGGTTTCGGGCGGTGTGCGACCGGATTATCCGGAAAAGGGTTATTACCTGACGCCAGCGATTTTCGCCGATGTTCCTGAAGACAGTTCGGTATGGCGTGAGGAAATTTTCGGCCCGGTGGTGTGCTTGCGCGCATTCGACACGGAAGCCGAAGCGATCCGTTTGGCCAATGACTCGCCGTTCGGCCTGGCGGCAGCGGTCATGTCCCGGGACATCCCGCGCTGCGAACGGGTCGCTCGCGGTTTTCGCGCCGGCATCGTGTGGGTCAACTGCTCGCAACCCACTTTCGTCGAGGCACCCTGGGGCGGTTACAAGCAGAGCGGCATTGGTCGCGAATTGGGCGAGTGGGGCTACAACAACTACCTGGAAACCAAGCAGATCACCCGCTACAACGGCGAACCCTGGGGGTGGTATCTGAAGTGAATTGAACGCAAACCGGCCTGCCGCAGAACAGGGGCAGGCCATTTTTCCCGATCTGTGTGCCTATGTGTGTCATTGCATCGAGTTGACCACCCGTCTACGAGCGTTTAACTCTGTCGTTGCGAGCAGCCCATCGACTGCTCAAGGTCGCGCGCACGCTGGCGGACCTTGAACAAGCCGACGGGACCAGACGCGAACATTTGGCCGAGGCGCTGCAATATCGGTCGACAATGCTCTAGCCGGTGTCACCCCTTGGTCAGATCAACCAACGGCGTCTGCCGCACCTCAGTCTCGCGCCCACCCTGAATCTCGCTCACCTGCTTCAAGGCCTTGTCCACAGCCGCCTTATCCGCCAACAAGCTGTAGCTGATGCTGAACTGCTTGTGTTCCTTCGGCCCAATTGTCGGTACCAGATTCAGTGGCCGCTGATAACGGCGGTTGTAGGAAAAACTTGTCCCCGGCTCCAGCCCCGTGACATAGCCCTGGCCTTGAGTATCGGTGTTTTTCCACAGGGAAAACACCGGCAGTGTCTGAGTGTTGAAGCCGACCGAAACGCCCAGGCTGCCGGCCTTGTTATGCAACACGGTCAACGTATCGCCCTTGGCATCGGCATACGGCACCACGTTGTAAACCGTTTCGTCGTAGTCCTTGGTCGGTGCGCGGTAGGTTTGCCAGTCGGGCAGATCGCCCTTGGCCTTGTCGTTGAACGGCGACACCTGTTTCACCGGCGCGGCGAAACGAGCGCCCTGCTCCAGGAACGGGGTGCTGAAGTTACTGTGATACAGCGCCTGGTATTCCTTCGGATAGTCGCCGTTGTTGGTCAGGGTGTCGTTGAGGGCGAACACGACGCTGCCGGGTTCGGTGACCAGTTCGGTCGCGACGGAGAAGTCGACCTTCTTGAACGCCTGCTCTTTCAGTTCGCCGCGCAGGGTGATGGCGTACGGTGGTTTTTCATCGATGTGCAGGGTGACTTTGTTCGCAGGAATGTTGGCGGCCCGACCGTGCAGGGTCAGCAGTTCGCCATTGTCGACGCCGGGGTGGCCAACCCATTCGTATCCGCAGCGGGTGACCAGCTCGTTGAAACCTTCCAGCCAGCCCAGACCACCGCGGCCATTGAGTTCGATGAAGGACGGATTGACCACTTCCTTGACCGGCGAATCCCAGCCCATGCGCACATTACCGACCGAGGCCTGCAAGACGTTCATTCCGCGAGTCGGCACTACCGAGAGTTTCATCGTGCCGTTATCGATGTCGACGATGCTGACGCCCTCCTGCCGACCACCGTGCAAGGTGCGCAGGGTAACGCTGAAGGGTTTGTCGGTTTTTATGCCGAGTTGCTGGCTGGTGGTCTGCCAGTTCTGGGCGGCTTTGTCGGTGTCGAGCAGAACGTAATCCCAGGCCATGGCGTGGGAGGCAGCGGACAGTGCGCTGAGGGCAACAAAGAGTTTGAGCGGGGTCATGGCAGCAGCCTTTCTTGGATTTGTGCCATTTTTATAAACTTGATGAAACGTTTCAGCAAGCTTAAAAAGCGACACAGCGCCGGAAAATGCCAAGAAAGATTTGGGACAGATCGGAAAATTGAGTCGACGCCATCGCGAGCAGGCTGCTAAGGCGCTGGGTACTTTCACGCAACGTGCCGTGAAAAGTGCTCAGTTGATCGGCCAGTAACCGCGCCTCGCTCGTCAGATGCTCTTCGCGGAGCGTCCAGCGAGCGCAGGGCAAACACGGTACTGCCGCTGATAGCCGATTTCTGCCCTTCGTGACAGGCAGTAATCGGCCAGAAGCGGCCCTTGGGCGAACGATAAGTCCATCATTTTCTGCATTAACTAAAGTTCGGTTCGGTCAACACATTGCGCCCTGACTGGCGCAATCGCATGCGAAAAAGATAATCACGAAGATTTGATGTTTTTTTCAGCCACTGCGCACTTTCGGGCACGCGTTCCAAATAATCGAGCATAGGCGTCAGGATGGCGTCCGCCATGCTGTAGTCCGCCCCGCAGAAAAATGGCTGCCCGTCTAAATGCTTCGCCAGCAGCCCAAGTGTCTGGATCGCCATTGGCTCGGCGGTAGCCACAGTTTCTCTATCGATAGGGCGTGACGGCTGCGCAGGTGAAACCAGCAATAAAAGATAACGACGTATCAGTCGATCATCGGCATACATCGCCAGGGCAGCGGACCACTGATCGACTTTTACCTTCTGGGCCAAGTCTGCGGGTCTTAGAGAAGTATGCGCAAAGGCTTCATCCAGGTAGCGGCAAATAGTGGTTGTTTCGATTACGTTCCGCTCTCCATGCAGCAATACCGGGACCTTGCCAAAAGGATGCAGTGCTTTGTGTTCAGGGCTGTGGAGCGTGATCGTTTTACCATCCACGTGCATCCCGTGTGTGTAATCCAGCGCTTTCTCTTCGCAGTAAAGTCTGACACTACGTACGAAGGTGCTAAATCCAGGTCCCAGTATGTGCAATCTCATGAGTAGCTCCTTGAGGGAAGAGTCGGCAATTCTGGTCGGTATGACTTTATGTTCAAGAACATAAAGTCCCGTTTTGTCATACTCCATCTCACGCTTTACTGAGGAGAAGATGTATGCCCTGGCCTGCTACACAGCGCGCAACCACTCGACAGATGATTCTGGATAGCGCAGCGCGACTCTTCGCACTGGAAGGTTTCGAAAAAGTCAGTATCGACTCAATTATGGAGAGTGCCGGATTGACCCGGGGGGCCTTCTATAGTCACTTCGCATCCAAAACGGAGCTTTACACTGAAGCTATTAGAAATGCCGCGAACGCGGGGGGCGCGATACTGGAAGAGGCTGGTAAAGACGGTTTACAACAGGTAGTGAAAGACTATCTGCGCATGGACCATCGGGATGCAAGCCGTATGCACTGTCCGTTAGCTTTCATGGTCAATGATGCTGCTCAGCAGGACGGAGCCATCCAGGAGAGCTACACCCAAGTGCTCGCAGCTTTCATTACACGCTTGGAATCCGGACTGAAATCGACAACAGAGACGGATACACGCCAGCATGCTGTGCAAATTGCCGTAGGGATGATTGGTGGCTTGGCACTAGCTCGAGCTGTGGCCGATGACCAGTTGGCGCAAGAGATTCTCACAGCCTGTCAACAGGGATGTTTGCAGCTCGTTGAGCTATGACATGACTTAGCAAGCAACGAAACGACCGTGTTGGGTCGCACGCTGCCCCACGTCAGAGGCAGAAATCGGCCAGAAGCAGCCAGTTGCGACCGACTGCAAACGGTCAGCAACTCGCTGCTTGGCCATGGCAGAGTTCAGCTACGTGTTGACGACCTCCGACCCAGAACGTTAGAAACCTCAAATAAAACCAGCACCCACATCGACAAAGAGAGCACAAAGTACGCAACGCTCGCCCCGATTATCAACAATCTACTTTCCCACATCGCCCTAAACACATGATATGAGAAGTGCAACTCACTATTTGGCAACGCTTGAAAAATAGGCAGTAACAAGAATACTAGTATGACCCCAACAGTCAAAATTCTTGATAAATAGCTTTTTCTCTCAACAGCCTGAAAAGCATGCGTATGAAGACGAGTCAACGACATCACAATGGCAGCAACCCAAGACAGAATAATCGCCATAGAAAAACCAACCATTACTACCAATCTATAACTTGATCCTTCACTAAAACCCCCAATATCCTTGTATCCAACCAATATCATCTGCTGGACGAGCAACCACCATCCATCCTTAGCCGTATCTGGCACAACGGCACCGACCGTAACCAGTAAAAGGATAAGCAATACAACAATCAGTTTTGCCTGCCTTATACTGAAAACAGGAAAAAAAATACTTACTCTACCGTGTCCGCCACTGTCGTCAGACATAACCTAACCTCAGTTGATACCTGTGTAATGTGATCGAGATATCAGGTGCTAATGCGAGCGTAGACAAGAAAATTCCGGCAAGTTAAAAACGCTTAGATCAAAATGCTATCATTCATGTCGGGACGAAGAACTGTTGCTGGCAAAATTGTAAGGGGCTGAGTTGCACCATTGGGTGGATCGAGCGTTCGCATCGCAAATAAGCGAGCAACCTTGCAAGAGAGACTCTACGAATGACCGCTTCGGGTCGATTTCAGCCGGTTCCAGCAGGCAGCTATTGGCCGGTTTCTGCCGGTTCCCACCGTCAGCTCTGGGTCGGTTGCGGCCTGTCACGAAGGGCAGCAACCGACCCGAAGCGGACAGTCGAAGGGGCAGCAATTAATGAAGTAGTTCAGTCAGGTTGAGCGTGTCCTTCCAGAATCTCAAATCCATCATCAAAGGGAGCGTACCCCACAACTTTTCTGGTCTTCTCGATAGAAAGCCGCTTATATCTGTTATCTGAGACCCCGTGGATAACATGAAATCCGCTCAGCTCGGCCTCGACGCAATTACTAAGTAGTGCGACAACATCCCTGATACTAATAAAAGCAGCTACATCCCTGTGACTGTGGTTTTCCCCTTGGTGAAATATAGCTACGTTTGCAATACGGACTGCAATTGTTGTCATTTGACCATCGTTTGCATACATCGAAGCCAGAGCTTCCCCGAACGCTTTGCTGACCCCGTATAAATTGCCTGGCTTAGGTGCCATACATTCATGTACCTGGACATCCTCTGGATAACCTTCGATAGCCTGAGCGCTGCTCGCAAATATAAAGCGCTCGCAGCCTTGAGCCTTTGCGGCGAATAGCATGTTGTAGGTACCCACAATATTCACAGGGAGCAGGGATGTCATGAAATCGGCGTCTGGGCGAGGGTCAGCAGCTAGATGAATCACTGTATGTATGCCTTCGCAAGCTTCAAGGCAACTGGCTTGAACGCTGATGTCGAGAGCGAAACGTTGTGCCGATTGCGGAAGTGTTGATACATCTATGTCGGCTAAACGCAAATCTGACTTATCGTAATGCGCTTTCCAAAAAGCGCTGCCGATTCGGCCCGCAGCACCTGTGATTAAAATTTTTCGCGCGTTCATTTCAGCATGTCCTTATGGTAAACGTCACTGTAGCTTCCCAGCGCCGTGGTCGGTTGACAACCTCCAATGAGAGTAACAAGCGTCAACACGTCCGTTTCTGGCCGATTGTTGCCTGTCGCCAAGGGTAGTAAACCCTTTGCAGACATTCATGAAGATTAAGCTAACAGGCGAGAAAAAGTGCAATTTTTCCGAGTCCAGTGAGCGAAGCGAGCGTTTTGAGTCGATTGTTATGAGTTACTTCACTCGGTTCTTTGGTGTGGCCAATAATGATATGTTTATATACATACTGGGCCCGTAGCGCAACCTAGCCATAAAATGATTGGAAGGCAAGAAGCGACAAATATTGCGCCGCCGCATATTACGTAGGTGATATATATAGTTGATTTAAGCTTAAATTGCGCCAGAAAAATAGACGCCATAACTAGATAAAAAGCAAGTGAGGCGAAAATAGCCACACTAATTGGATGCTTCTGAATTGTTAAATGAAGAATTAGCTCTAGGGTGGTAAAGGCTAAAACAGAAGCAATGATTGCAAAGGCTATGTAGAATGGCGCCTGGTTGCTCTTTAGTGTTTTGGCAAATCTGAATACATGAAGTGACGAGATTGATAAGGCAGTTATTATCAGCGCTGTGAATACTAGGACATATGGCGTTATTGGGTAATACACGTGCAACTCCTAAATCCTATTAGGCGACATCGCTGTCGCGTTCAAAGGCGACGGTATGCCCTATAACGTTTCTTGTCGTCCTGGAAGCCATTGTCTAGCCTAGAAGGAGTCGCAGTAAACGCAACATGACCCAGAGAGAAACGCTGCTGGGATGAGGCTAAGCTCATCTGCGGTAAAGGTTCAGCGCAGAAGGGAAGCTACCTATTTGCGACTAGTCTGTCCACCGACCGCTTCTGGCCGAAAACAGACTTTCGTGAATGTCCGCTATTGGGTTGTGCGGCCATTCATGATTGGCCGTCATCCGCGTTCCATTCTTCGAAGGCATGCATCATCCTGCGCTTGGTCATCACATCGGCAGGTATCAAATGTTCGATTCGCAGCGACTCCACGGTGATGTCCAGGGGCATGCCGAAGGTAGTGAAGGTTGAGAGAAAGCTCAACTCTCCATCCGGGGTGCACACACGGGTCAGCAGCAAAGGGCTGACAGGGGGTGTCTGCAAGGCAATGGCTGGAGCTGGCAGGTTGCGCAAGCGCGTTGCGAGCGCTGGATTGCCAACTGACTCTCTAGAGGCGCGCTGCCACGCAGCAGCACGGATCTCCTGTGCATTGGCCAACCGATCACCGAGTCCGCCGGGGCAGAGCAGTGTTTCCAGCAGATTGAAACCTGACGCCACGCCCTGTGCCACCCCCGCCATCGCCAACAGTAGCCCCGTGCTCACGTTCGCAGCAGTGATATCCCAGTTGCTGTCGATAACGATGGCTGGCGCCGGATTGTTCGCACGCAGGATGTGATCGATGGCTTTGTGTACCATTTCCAGGGCGGGCGCATCGAGCGACGTTGCGGCGTAGCGGGGCGCGTACCCAGCGGCAAGAAAGACTTCGTTGCAGTGATTCAGCGGCGCTCCAAGGGCCGAAAGTATGGCGTGCAAGGTACTTGTGCTCGCCTTGGCGCGGCCGGTTTCGACGCAGCTGAGGTGGCGCTGCGAAACCCCGGCCATGAGTGCAAGATCGAGCTGGCTTAGCCCTGCCTGCCGACGTAGGTGGCGCACGTGCTGGCCCGCCGTTGTGGCCGGCGGGGGATGTTTATGATGGAACAGGTGATTACTCATGCTTCGCCTCTGACGTCCTTGTGCTCGGCCTTCATGACCTCACAGGTCATTGAGCGCCAGCAACCCTGCCACTACTGTGCCAGGAAACCCTACCAAGGACAGGACTATGGTACCTCGCCTCATTGCGCTGGCATCGCTGGTGCTTTTTTCGATGTATACCGGCTGGACGATGCTGAATGCTGAGCAGTCGCTGTTGGCCTTTGGGCTTGAGCTGATTTCCCGACCTGACACTGCCCAGTTGGTCATCGACTTGTACCTTATGGCAGCGCTGGCCTGCATCTGGATGGCGAAAGACAACCGATCGCGAGGAGGTTCACTCATGGACCTGCTTCCCTACCTGATACTGACTGCTGTATTTGTTTCCGTGGGGCCGCTGCTGTATCTCGTAGTCAAAGGCTTTAATAGGGCGCGCCAGGCATGACCAGTGCCTTGACCGTCTACGCACTCTGTGTGGTTGTGCTGTTCCTCAAGATGTTCGCGGTCTCCTGTTATCAGGGCTTTTTCCGCCTACGCTTCAGGGCATTCACGAACACAGAGGACGCCGCTGTTTTCAATCGAATCGCTCGTGAAAAGGAGCTTGCGCAAGTGACTCGCGCGGCAAGGGCCTGGGCGAACGACCTGGAAAGCATCCCCGCATTCTTCGCGCTGGGTGGGCTCGCCGTTGCCATGAATGCACCTGCTTCCATCACGGCATGGTTGAGCGTTCTGTTCACCATCGCCAGAGTCCTGCACACGTTGGCATACCTGAAGGGCGTCCAGCCTTGGCGCACCGTTTTCTATGGTGTCGGGATTCTGTGTCTCTTGGGCTTCTGCGCGACGATCACCATTAATGTGCTGATGTCATGATCGGACGGGCCATGGCTTTGCCTTTGTTGAGTGTACGTTCGCTTGAACCATTCCCCGGCCCGGCGTATTACCTGTTCCGGGTTATGCGCCCTGCGGTACTAGCGATGGTTGCGATAGCGTTCGGTCAAGGATTGCACGAGGGTGACGTAGGATTGCGTCTCGGCGTAGGGAGGCACCCCGTTGTACTCGACCACCGACGCTTCACCGGCGTTGTAACCTGCCAACGCCAGCATCTGGTTGCCGTTGAAGCGCTTGAGCAGCCAGGCCAGGTAGCGCACGCCGCCACGAATGTTCTGTCGTGCGTCGAACGGATCGTCCACGGCGAAGCGCTCGGCGGTGGCGGGCATCAACTGCATCAGCCCCTGGGCGCCGGCTTCGGAAATGGCGTTGGGGCGAAACGCCGATTCGGCATGTATCACTGCGCGGACCAGCGCCCTGTCGACACCATAATGACCCGAAGCGGCTTCGATCTCCCGCCGATAGGAATGGGTGTCCAGGCGCAGTGAGGTGACCTTGAAATCCTTCGGCGCCATGCACAGATAGCAACCCTTGATGTAATAGAGCTCAAGGACATCGACCCGTGCCGAGATCCCGACGGGGCGCCGGCTCACATATTGACGAATACCCCTGTGGATGAAGGTGAACACCCGAATCCGCACCGCGCCTGAGTCGTCGTTCCGCACAAGCCGTGGCAGGGCCATTGCCTTGGCGCCGACACCGGCGCCCGTCATGCCATTCAGGCGAGTGCAGCGGGCGCTGGCGATGGCTTGGCTGGTGTAGCTGATGGCTCCGTCCCTGGCTTGGCACTTGAACATGGCGCTGGCGCACAGTGGAGCGACCAGCAAGGTCAGCTCGATGCAGCCAAGAAGGCTCTTGCGAGCCCATCGCCATGCTCTGGAACTCATCAAATCGCTCCGCGCCGCAGGTGGCCGATCAGGCCTGGAGCGCCTGGCCCGGGCGCTGCCTTTGGAGGGCCTATTCTGCGTGACCCGCCTTTTGTTCTGATAGTTATACCCCTTGTAACCGGCCTTGGAGCTTGCGTTGACGTACGGGCTGCCGGCGTTCCCAGGCGAGGCGCAGGCGTGATGTTTTCCCAGGTTCCCTTGAACCCCGCCGCCGCCACGAACGAATCCCCTGGCCCGAAGGTCTTCGCCACGCCGTCCGCATCGGTCAGGCGCACGATGCCTCCGAGGATGTGGCACATCTCGTCGAAGTTGCACTCGCATCTCGGTCTACGCAGTGACCGAAACACGCCTGCTTCCTGCAAAGACCCAGCGGTTCATCACTCCTCAAGAACCTCGATTTTGGTTGACTGACTTCCTCAGGGCGTGAAGCTGCCGGTGGGAACCGCCAGAAACCGGCCAGGAGCGCAAGCGCGGGAAGTTGCATTGCATTTGAGTATCTACGGACTAACCTCAGTGCATCATTACACCGCACGCAGGGGGACTTGCCGCCAAGGTGTCATTTCCCAACTGACCTCCATTTCATGTTAGCCAAGGAGCCTTATGAAGACCTTCTTGCTCTTGCTAAGGACGGCCCTGTTCATTGTTTTATTTTTCTTTGCCTTGCTCTGCCTTCTCGTGTCTCTTTCCTCGTACAAGGAGGTGGACGAGACGAAGACTTGGCAGAAGTTGAATGCCACTGTCGCCACTGTCTCCATTTCTGAGGAGATGCGCAGTAAGGGTATGACCTATTGCCCTCTGGTCAACGTGACCTTTGAGTTGAACGGACAGCAATACACTTATCCGCTCGAAATATCGCAGCGGCCCTGCAGGACCAGCCTGGAGTCGGTCGAAAGATCAGTTGCAACATACAGGGAAGGAAAAGTGATCGAAATTCTTGTCGACCCTGCAAAGCCGGATAGAGTGAAGCCAGGTACTTACTCGCTGGGTGGGGGTTTTTACGTCGGCGTTTTTTTGGGCACGCTAACCTTTATCGGGGCCGTAGCTGTCCTGGTGTTTCCTGCTAAGAAATCTGTCAAGTTGACGCAAGGAGAAAGCATTTCACATTCAACTTTGAGCAAGAAAGAAGTTCAGAAAAAAGTTCGCGAGCTACTCGCCGCCGGCACTGCAAAGTCGGAAGTGTTTTCACAACTCTCCGGGCAGGGTGTAAAAGACAGTCAACTTGCTTACTTTATAGCCTCGTATGCAGATCCAATTCGTTGTGACGAGCACGATCGCAAGGTCAATATTCTCATCACGATAATGCTCGTCCAGGCTTTGATTGCATTCATTCTGGGATTGGACATCGGCGCCAGGATGGGACCAACGGCCAAATGGGTTATGGGTTTTTCAATGATCTTGATTCCCTTGTTTTTGGTATGGGGCTTCTACAACCATCGCGTCGGCGCCTACAACGCGTACATAATCCTTGCGCTTCCCCAATTCCCAAGATCGCTTGAGAGGTTTACATCGAATCCGCCAACAGCCGCTATCGCATTAGCTATAAGTATCGCTATCCTGGCTTTTGTTTGGTACGTCCGAGGAAAAATCTTTCCAGACTTCGTCTTCGTCAGTCCCAGGAAAATCAAAGGCAAGTACATATTTTCGGGCTGACCCATCATGCCGCCGGACCTGCCCGAACGGCGGTTCAGGCCAGTGAGTTCAATCGTTAGCGAAGACTGCTTCGGGTCCAGGCTGTGTGAAAACGCCTGCGATTGTCTAACCTTCAGATCGTCGAGATCGTGGCGGGGACGATCATGAAGCGATTCATTAAAGGTGAGGCTCGGACGCAAGTCACGTTGCTGCCATGTGTCTAGCAAATCCGGAGCAATTCACTGATGTGGAAATCAAATCCGGCCATGGGCTTTCGGGCGTTCAAACTGGCTATTCGCGGGCACCTTACGCAGCGGCAAACGTGCGGCTGCGATTATGGGTTTGAACCAGTCGGCACGGTTTAACGGCCATGTTCCGTATGCGTATTTAAAGGGCGTGCTCACGCGACTGCCGATGCAGCGGCCGAGCGAGATTATCGAGTTGCTGCCGCATAGATGGGCGCCCGTTTAACCACACAAGGTCTTTTGGGCGGACGCTTACTATCCAGGGTCCGGCCACAAGGTTTTAGAAAGTGCGTAAGCGATGGGCTTGAAACTGGAAGCAGGCTGCAGCTTCCGTTTCCCGGATGCTGACAGTTCAGTTGGAAGAGTTGTTGAGCTGCTGAAGCTCAAGTTGCCTGGCAGCACTGGCTTCGAGGTTTGCACGCTCTTCATCCAGATACCGATAAATGCTTTGGAAGTTGGCGATTTTCTGTTTGATTTCTGCCATCTTCTTTTCAATCAGCTTAGCGCCGTCAGCACAATCGATCAGCTTGTTCCGCTGCGCATCCAGAATCTCGCCTATTTCCCCCAGGGAAAACCCCATGCTTTGCGCGCGCTGGATAAAGTCCAGATCCTGCAGAGTTTGCGCTGTGTAAACGCGATAGTTGTTAGTTTGCCGCAGCGGTGAAATCAGGCCGATTTGCTCGTAGTAACGCAGCGTATGGCGGCTGGCGCCGCTGCGGGCCTCGAGTTCGCCGATTTTCATGAAAACACCGCTTGACTATAGAGTTGGGTCGATAGTTTACGCTTGATTTCTCACCTTAAACAAGGAGCAGGAAATGAGCGTGGAGTGCTTTGTCACGGGGGGCACCGGCTTCATCGGTCAACATTTGGTGGCGTACCTGAGTGCAAAAGGTCACACCATTCGGGTGTTGATGCGTCGCCCAGAGCGACTCGCTGCACTGCGCGAGCAAGTCGACAATTTGGGAGGGTGCGCAACCCGGGTATTTGCCGTAGCTGGCGATCTGGAACGGGACAACCTCGGGCTGAGTCTTGCTGACCGGGAAGTGCTAAGGCATGCCAGAGTCATATTCCACCTGGGCGCCCACTTCGCATGGGGGCTTTCAGTGGAGCATTCTCGTGCGGTGAATGTGGAAGGGGCAAAGCGCGTGGCGCTGTTGGCGGCTGAGCAAAAAAGCCGGTTAGTGATGATTGGCGGCTACATGCTGAAAAATCATGAACATCTGCAACGCATCGGCATTGATCCTCGTTATCCGCAGCTGACGAATTGGCCTGCCGTCTACCGACGTGTCGGTGGTTACGAGGGGAGCAAGCTGGAGGCGCATTTTGCGACCCTGGAGGTCATGTCCACCAAGGGCGGGGAGATTACCGTTGTCCACCCCGCGACGGTTTGTGGCCACAGCCGCACGGGGCATATCCTTGACGGTCAGCCGCTGGTGGAGCTGATACGCAACCTTGTGCAGAGAAAGCTGACTGCAGTGCCCGGTACCGCCGCGCACTGGCTGCCACTGGTCACCGTGGATTACCTGGTTGAGCTGGTGGCGGTTTGTGCTTTTGATCCTACCATGGTGGGCCAGGAACTGCTGGCGCTTGATGACCAAACTCCCAACTTGCGAGAACTCCTGGTACAGGTGGCACAACCTTTGGGCTTAAAGTCTCCCAAGCATTACATTTCACTCCGATTGCTGAAGTTGCTACTGAGTATTCCTCCCGTCGCGCGGTTTTTGAATACAAAACCCGAAGCCTTGGACTTTATCCAGACCACTCGTTTTGATACAGCGGCGGTCGAGCAATTTGCCAACAGGCATGGAATAGCCAAACCGGATATACGTCAGTCTTTGCAGCACACTGCAACGTTCGTCAACTCATATTGCATAGCCAAGGGCCAGGCCCTCTGACTTCTCCCTTGGCGGCGACAAGAAGGCGAATAGCATCCTACTGGGCGATCCGGCTTATGCCACAATAAATACCGGGGTTGGTGGGATCTTCGTATCCTCAAACTTTGCGCCGTCGATGTAGGGCGGCATTCTATCGAACGACAATTCAGCGACAGGGATCGTCATCAATGCAATCTACTTTCAGCAAAGGCGTCATATTTGCACTCTCCGCTGCGGCACTGAACGCAACGATCGGTGTACTCAGCAAAGTACTCATGAGTAATGGTTTCACCGCTAGCAGTGTCGCTGTCATCAAGACCGTACTGGGTTGCGTGCTGCTCTCGATCTTATTGTTTTTCCTCAAGCGCCCGGCGGCGTCGACCAAATGGACTCAGGCGGCTATCTGCGCATTCCTTGGCATCTTTGTGCTGTTCCATTTCGAAACGTCCGCCTATCGACACTACGCTGCGGCAGGTGTGGTGGTGGTGCTGATGGCCAGTGCCTCAATTTCCTCGATCATTCTGGGGCGCATTTTCCTCAAGGATGCCATCACCGCGAACGCTACCGTTGGTGCCGCACTGGCTATCGCCGGGATCTCGGTGATCTTCGGCGGCGACCTGCAGCAGGGCTTTACCCTGCAAGGTGCTGCGCTCGCCTCCATGGCCGGCTCCGGCTATGGGGCCTTTTCGGTTGCCATGAAGCGTATGGGGGTGTCGGGGGGGCTGCACTTCACCCGACAATTGTTGTTCTTTGGCAGCCTGTACCTGTTGATGCCGGCTGCGGCCGATGGTTTCGCGATGGGCGAGCTGTCGCCGCTGGCGATCGCTGCGCTGCTGGCGCTGGCCACGCTGCCGACAATCCTGGGCTTCTTCTGCACCACCAAGGCCATCGAGTATCTCAAGCCATCCCAAGTGCAAGCGCTGGAGCTGACCGAGCCACTGTTCGCCGCGCTGCTGGCGTTTGTGGTGCTCAATGAAGTACCGCGCGAAAGTCTGTACGCGGGAGCGGCACTGATCATCGTCGGCCTGTGTTTCTCCAATGAACTAATCCGCTTGGGCAGCAAACCATCCGTCCCTTCGACCGAGTGAGCTATTTTCGGATCCTGATTACTTTGGCAATCAGTGGTTTTCGACCCTGGCTACAGGGGTGAAGGCGCATGTCCAGTTTGTGCTGAGTTATCCGGGACGGGGGGCGGAAAAATGGAGTCCGTCAGGTTGATCACGGCCTGACCCGATAGCTCAGAGCGCCCCGGGCACCACCAGGGTCAACCAGGCAACACAGGGTCCCACCAGGGCAACCACCGCGCTGTAGATCAGCAGGCTGCGCAACACTTTTTCTCGTTCCTGCGGGGGGGTATTGGCAACCACCAGCGCACCATTGGTGGAGAACGGGCTGGTGTCGACGATGGTGGTGGAAATGGCGATAGCCGCAACCACGCCGACCGCACTGATGTGGCCCTGGCTCAAGAATGGCACGGCCAGGGGAATGATCACCCCTAGCAACGCCGTGGACGAAGCGAAGGACGAGATAATTGCGGCAGTGAAGCACAGCAGCAAAGCGACCAGCAGCGGTTCACCCAAGCCGGAGATGCCATGGGCGACATAGTCGATGGTACCGATGGTCTGCATCACTCCGATGTAAGTGATGATCCCGGTGATCAGCAGAACAGTCGACCAGCTGACCTTGTCAATGGCCGCCTTCTGCGCCTTGGGCGCGAACATGGCCAGGACTACCGCGACCGTCATGGCCACCAAGCCGATATTGAACTTGAACACTAATGCCGAGATCGCCAGAGCCAACAGCCCGACCAGCGTCGACAGCTTGGCTCCGTCCAGGCCGCTGAGGGTCTGTAGTGGCGCACCGGCACCCGTCAGGTCTGTACGATGATAAGCAGGGGACGCCGGCGTACCGCCGTGGCCAAGAATGGCCAGCGATGCACCAGCAGCATGCAACTCGGGACCGGGCAGAACCGCCACCAATGACAGGCGAGCGCTACGTAAACCACCGAAGACTACGAATACCACCATGGCAATCCCCAGGTTGAACAGCAGGCTGGCGATGAACAAAGTGAACGGTGCATAAGGCAGCCCGGAAGACGCAACGATCTGATTGGTTATGCCACCGAAAATACTCACAGGGGAGAAACTGCCGCCTTGAGCGCCGTGAATCACCATCAGCCCCATGAGCACCGGGTTGATGCGGTACTGCACGGCGAAGTTGAGAGCAATAGGCGCGAGGATCGCTGCCACCGCAGGGCTCAGCGCACCGAAACCGGTGAGCAGCGCCGCCACCACGAACATCACCCAGGGTATCCAGGCGACATGGCCACGCACCATCAACACTGCCCGTTCGATCAGCCAGTCGATGGTGCCGTTGTTCTGGGCGATGCCGAACAAATAGGTGACACCGACCAAAGTCAGGAACAGGTCACTGGGAAAGCCGGCGAAGATGGTCGCCGATGTCATGTCCATTATTACCGAACCGACGATAAAGGCCGCTGCGAACGCCAGCGCGCCCATGTTGATGGGCAACACGCTAGCGATGCCGAAAATGACCACCAGCACTAAAATTGACAGAATTTCATTATTCATTTCAATCTGACTCCCCGCATTCGGACGGTCCCGCAGGTATCGTCCTTGTTGTTATTTTTTCGGGATGTTTAGCAACCGACTCACGTCGGGCCGGGCGTGCGCCGAAACGAGAAAGCGTGCCTTGCCTGCGAAGTCGGTCGTGCAAACACAGAAGCTTTCAACGCTGTCGTGCTAATTGCCATTGAATGCGGCTGGCCGGCGCTCGGCAAAGGCTGCCAGTCCTTCGCCAAAGTCAGCACTTGCGCAGGCTTGTCGGCGCAGTTCGGCAATCTGCTCCATCGCCTGCACCGGAATCGGTTGCAGGTCTTCGAGGATACGCAATTGTTCCTTGACCGCCGCAACGGCCAGCGGTGCTTTGCCGGCGATGCTGTGTGCCAGTTCCAGCGCGGTCGCTTCCAGCACATCAGTGTCGACCAGTCGATTGACCAGACCAAACCGTTCCGCCCGCTCCGCGTCGAGCTTCTGTGCAGTGAAAAACATCTCCTTCAACACATGAATCGGCAAGTTGTTGAAGAAGCGCAGCAATCCACTGGTGGTGTACGGCAATCCAATGTTCACTGGAGTCATGGCAAAGCTTGCGCTGCGGTCCGCGACGACCATGTCGCAGCTCATTGCCAGATCCACCGCGCCGCCCCACACCGAGCCGGACACCAGGGCAATCACCACGCCGGGATAGGCGCGGATGCGGCGCAATACCTGTTCGAGCGGTTTGCCATAGGCAATCGGGTCGCGGTCGTGTTGCAGTTCGCGGATATCGTGGCCGGCACTCCACACGGATTGGCCGACTTCGCTACCGAGGATCACCACCGGGATGCGTTGTGACGCCAGGGCGACGAGGCTTTCGTCGAGCGCCATCAGCAACTGCGCGCTGAGTGCATTGCGGTGTGTGGGGTTGCTGAAGACCAGCCGCGCGATGCGTTCATCGACCCGGTTGACGGTCACGGTTGTGGAAGAGGCTGGATTCATTGTGTGGCTCCTGTCGATTGCGCGCCGGTCATGTCATCGGAGTTCTGGAACACTATTTTCGCGGCGAGCAATGCGTTGATTGATGCAGTGTCGAAACCGGCTTCGCGCAATACTTCGACGGTATGTTCGCCAAGCAGTGGCGGTGGGCGGCTGACAACACTGTCAGTGTCGCAGAACACCGGGGTCACTACCTGACGCAGTGCACCAAGTGTCGGGTGTGTGAGTGTCTCGGTCAGTTGGCTGTGCAGCACCTGCGGGTCGTCGAAGACCTCATCGAGTGTGTTGATCGGGCCGGCGGGTAATCCTGCGTCGACGAACAGCGAGGTCCACTCGCGTTTGCTGCGGGTTTTCAAACGACTTTCCAGAATTTCTCTCAGTTCATCACGTCGTTCGACCCTCGCTTCATTGGTGGCGAAGCGCGGATCGTCCGGCAGCTCGGGTAAATCGAGCAGTGCGCACAAACGCCCCCACATGGCCGAGGTGATCGGCGCCAGATTGAGCGGGCCATCTTTTGTCTGGAACACGCCGTAAGGTGCAATCACCGAATGGGCGTTGCCGGTGCGGCGCGGCACATCCCCCAGGCTGAGGTAGCGTTGGCCGTGCACACTCAGCAACCCGACCAGACTGGCCAGCAGCGACGTGCTGACATGTTGGCCACGCCCGGTGCGCTCGCGCTCGAGCAGCGCGGCCAGCACCGCTGTCACCAACCACATGCCCGAAGTCAAATCGCCGATGGCGGTGCCGGTGCGTGTCGGGTCGCCATCGACGAAACCGGTCAGGCTCATCAGCCCCGAGTAGCCTTGGGCGATCTGGTCGAAGCCCGGCCAACTGCTCATCGGCCCGTCGGCGCCAAAGGCGTTAATGCTGCCCATTACCAGTCGCGGATTGCGGGCGCTGAGCACCTCATAACCGAGGCCCATGCTTTCCAGCGTGCCAGGCTTGAAGTTCTCGATGACGACGTCGGCGTCATCGATCAGCTGCTGGATGGTGGTCAACCCTTCGGGATTGCGCAAGTCAATGCACATGCCGCGCTTGTTGCGGTTACACGATAAATAGTAGGTGCTCACGCCTCGGTCGAAGGGGCCCCAGGTGCGGCTCATATCGCCAGTCGGGCCGGGCTCGATCTTGATCACATCGGCACCGAGGTCTGCCAGCACCATGGTGCAGAACGGCCCCGACAGTGCGCGACTCAGGTCGACGATTTTCACGCCTTGCAAAGCTTGCATAGGATTCTCCGTTGAAGGGTTGAATACGGGCCATTGCGCCAGGGCCTTTGAAGCACTACTCGCCTTTGACGACCGTGAGCGCTTCGTGTTGTGCGACGAGTCTAGGCGCCGTATCTCATATCCTTCAAATATGATATTCCTCTACACTCATCGGAAAATAATATGGCTTGGGAGGGTACACATGGACCTGCGCCAGTTGCGGTATTTCATCAAGGTGGTCGAGTGCGGGAACATCACCCGCGCCAGTGAAACACTGCATATCGCGCAGCCAGCCATCAGCCAGCAGATGCGCAACCTGGAACAGGACATGGGCATGCAACTGCTCGAGCGCAGCGTGCACGGTGTTGTTCCCACGGCGGCCGGGCAAACGCTTTATCGGCATGCCATCGAACTGCTGCGCCAGGCCGACGGCACCCACGAACTGCTGCGCCAGGACGCCGAATTCCCGCAAGGCAAAGTCTCGGTCGGCATGCCGTCGAGTACGGCGCGTATGCTGGCAATTCCGCTCGCGCGCACGATTCGCAGCCGTTATCCGGGCATCAAGTTGGAATTGATCGATTCTCCGAGCGCCGAACTCGGACGTCTGATCACGGTAGGGCGAGTGGCACTGGCGGTGAATGTCGATGCGGTCGAAACCCGGGGGGTGGCTTTCCGGCGGCTGTTAACCGAAACGCTGTACTTGGTGGCGTGGCCGGAATTTCCATTACCGGATGAACCGGTGTCGATTGAAGCATTGGCAAAGATGCCGCTGGTGTTGCCCTGTGCTCCGAACACCATTCGCAGTCGGGTCGAATTTGCACTGCAGGAGGCCGGCCTGAAATGCGAGGTTGAATTCGAAGCCAATTCCACCGACCTGTTGTTCTCAGCCGTCAAGGCGCAGCTCGGTGTCACGATTCTGCCGTGGGCCGCGGCCCATGTTGAGCTTGTGCAACACAGGCTCAAGCTGGCCAGGATCGATCATCGGCTGTTCAAGCGGGATCTGTCGCTGTGCTGGCATGACACGGTTGTAGAGAGCAATGCCGTGCAGAAGGTCAAGTCGACCATTTTCGAGCTGTTCGAGGAATTCGAGCGGCAGCCGGGGTGGGCAGATGAACAGGTCAAAGGAAAGAACCTCCAAGACTACTGACGGGCTGCTTTGGGTCCAGGCTGTGTGAAAACGTTTTGGAGCAGGTTTGACAGTCAGGACTGGAACGAAAAGCGCATTCCTGCGCAAATTTCCAGTCTTACTGGTTAACCAAGCGATGGCAGATTTCAGTAGCAACGCATACTTCGAAACAGCGCATGCGTTTTCACACAGCCTGGGTTGTTCTCTGCCGGTCCGGAGTGCACCAGCCGTTCAACCGGGGAAATCAGTCGCTGCAACTGCGCGATCAGGCCGGTTCACTGAACCAGCAACTGACCCAATTCAAGGATTGAGCCAGTTGCTATCGTTGCAGGGTTAGTGGAACGGGAAGATGTAGTTCATCCATGCAGCCATGCGCAGCAGGATTTTGCGCATCATCGCGATGTGATGGAAATGCTGGCTGTACAGCGCCGCCTGGCCGTAGGCCCCGCCCGGCATCTGGTTGGCGTACTGGGCATAGTCGGGATCGGTGATTTCAATGATCACTGGAACCCGGCCGGCCGGTGGTGAACCGGTGAAGCCGATCAGCGTGCCCGACGGTTGAACCTGGCCTTCGGCGATGACCGAAATCACGTTTTTGACCTTGCCTTCGAACACCTTCCCGGGAATGCCGTCGAAAGCGACTTCGGCCTCGTCGCCCTCTGTCAGACGCAACAGGCTGTTCTGGCGCATCCACGCGGCGAAGTAATGCCCTTCGGCGGGAATGAAGACCATCGAAGGGCGCAGCGGCAACTTGGTCGCCATCATGCCCGGACGCAGCGAAACGTGGGTGACGAAGCCTTTGCTCGGCGCACGGACCGTGGTGTTGTCGAGTTCGTACTGCGCATTGTCCAGTTGTGCCTTCAGGTCATCACTGCGAGCGACCACAATGTCCAGTTCCCGTTGGGTACTGAAATTACGCTTGATCAACTCGGTGATCCGGGCGCGATCGGCCTGGGCAGAAATCAGCTGTGCCTTGAGGGATTTCAGCCGATATTCGAAAGGCGCGGGATCAATGCGAAACAGCACATCGCCTTTTTCCAGGGGCTGGTTGGTCTTCACCGGCACGTCGATCACCTGGCCGCTGACGACGGGTATCACTGGAACCGATACAAAATAGGAACGCGCCACTTCGGAGTAGGGGTGGTTGTAGTTCATCGTGAAAATCATCGCGCCGACAATCACGATTCCGCCCAGCACCGCCGTGGGCACGGTCCATTTGTTCAATGGGATGCGGAAGATCTTGAAGATGGCTACGCAGATTGCCGCATACGTCAGAACGAGTAAAAGATCCATGACTCAATGGCCCTCGCCGAGATTGTCCGTTGGCACCCGGTTCGGTGTCGTGCCTGTCGCCGCTTCGAGGCGCTCGATCCGGCCTTGCAGTTCGGCGACCTGTTGTTCGAGGTGAACCACATGACTTTTGGGTGAATGTCCGTCACTGAAACCCCAGCCCCGGTCCTCTCGATAGGCCATCGCCCAGATCCACAGGAATGGCCAGAGCGCGTGCAAGGTGAACAGGCTGACCCAGCCAGTGGCGTGGATCGCATCCTGGTGAGGGTGGTTGCGGTGGACAGCCAATTTCATAGGGGATGTCGTGGAGCAGGATGATCCCGTAGAACAGGACAAGCCCGACAAAAACCAGCAGGCCTAGCGCGAAGTAATCAAGCATGAACCACTCCTCTTGAAGCCGGTAACGTGTGCGCATGAGTGTAGCCGTTCAAACTACACTTGACGGGGACGCGGATATTCAGCGTGAGCAACCGGTGCCTGGCCGAAGCGTCGACCGGTTTCGTGCAAGCACACACCGACGAGGTGAACTCATGCCAGCCAATGGTCAATTCGAGAGGGCGCCTGTACTTGACCCTGTCGAGCGCATTACCGAGGTGATCTTCGGCCTGCTGATGGCCATGACGTTCACCGGCACTATCAGTGTTGCCACGGCAGACCAGGCAGCCGAACGCACGATGATGATTGCCGCACTTGGCTGCAATCTCGCCTGGGGACTGGCTGATGCTGTGATGTACCTGTTGCGCACACTGGTCGAGCGCACGCGCAGGATCAATCTGTACCTCACGTTGCGCAATGGAATGGATGCCGCAGCCGGGCAGGCGCTCGTTGCGCAAGTGTTGCCGTTGCAGTTCGCGGCGGCGGCCGGCAGCGAAGGCCTGGAGTTGTTGCGCCGTCGGCTGCTCGAGCAGCCCCCCATGTCGACCAGGGCTTACCTGGGCTGGAAGGACTTCAAGGGGGCTCTCGGTGTTTTCCTGTTGGTCGTGTGCTCGACATTTCCGCTGGTGGTGCCGTTCATACTGCTCGATCAAACCGCACTCGCCATCCGCCTGTCCAACCTGATCGGGCTTGTGGTGCTGTTCATCGCAGGCTGGATGCTCGCCAGATACGCTGGCGCTGCGCAATGGCAGGGTGGGGTGGTAATGGCCGTTACGGGGGGAGTGCTGATTCTTGCAATCATTGCGCTGGGTGGATAACAACTGGACATAATTCAACACACTAAAGACTCATTCTCATTTACTATTGCCCTTCCATTTATGTTGGGCAGCCTGATATGGATGTTCTTGCCACTATCCATCTTTATTTATTCCAGTGGGTGATTGAGCCGGTCACCGGGCAGTTCCTCGGCATTTTCGACTTCAACGGTCGGCTCGGTCTATCCTTTCTCTGCATGTCTTACAGCGTCGCTTACTGCCTGTTCCGGTTCCGCAAGTCCCGGGGCTTGACCGATGCGCGTTCGTTCGGGCAATTCATCGGTGGCTGTCGGGTATATCTGCATCGGTCGGCACTGCTGGACTATCGCTACTACTTCGTGCTCGCCATCCTCAAGGTTGCACTGGTCCTGCCCATTGTCGGCCTGGTTGATCCGTATGTTTTGCGTTCTGCGGACTACATCGCGTTCTTCACCAACCTGTGGGGCGCGAGGACACAAATGCAGGAGAACCTGGCGCTGACCTTGCTCTATGGGCTCGGCGTTTTCCTGGTCAAGGATTTCAGCCATTACTGGGGCCATCGCGCCTTTCATTCGCGGTATCTGTGGGCTTTCCACAAGGTCCATCATTCGGCGCCCGTGCTGGTGCCAGCGACGGCCAGCCGGGTGCATTTTCTGGAAGAGGTGGTCGAGAAGCTGACGGATACCATTTGCCTCGGCGCGTTTGCCGGGGTCTTCTGGTACGCCTGTGGTGGAGAGATCAGCCGCTATACGCTGTTTGGCGCAACCTACATGGTGTTCATCTTCAATGGCCTGGCGGCCAACCTGCGTCACAGCCATGTCTGGCTGTCCTTCGGCCCGGTGCTTGAACGGGTGCTGAGCAGCCCGGCGCAACACCAGATTCATCACAGCGATGCACCGCGACACTTCAACAAGAATTTCGGCATCAATCTGTCACTGTGGGACTGGATGTTCGGCACGCTTTACGTCACACAGTCCAGACCCGAGTCCATTCAGTTCGGCACCGGTGAGCCGGATCACGAGCGTTACCTGACGCTGCGGGGGTTGATTGTCACGCCGTTTGTGGACATCGCCCGCAAACTCCTTGCTGGCAAACGCTCGGAATCACCGCCTTCCAGCCGTTCTGATCCGTATTTTTCAGCGCAATCTGCCTCTGTAACGGATGCAGCCGTCGGCCCACAATAAATCTTCGGTACGCAGTTCGGGCAACGCTCGGCGCCCCTGTACCGCCAATTCATAGTGTGGGAGGCCGCATGGCCAAGATGACGATTTTTCTCGGCGGTTTTCTGCTGTTGACCATCCTGATTGGTGTGCTCGCGACGATTCCTCCGGGGTGATCACCCCCGTCGATTTTCGTCGACTGCAAGGCGCAGTTCTCGGTAGGCCGTGACGAGTTGCTCAAGGCTGAACGCACGATTTCTCCCGCTGGGGTTAGGCAGGACCCAGACCGAGGCATTGCCGAAGGTTTTCGCTTGCAGGCCCCAGGCAATATCCCGCTGACCGGACAGTGCGCAATACGCAGCCTTGCCCAGAAACGCCACGAAACGCGGCGCATGGCGTGCGATTTTCTGTTCGAAGTCCGCGGCGGCGGCGGTGAACTCGTGCAAGGACAACTGATCGGCACTGGCCGTCGGCCGATCGACCACGGCGGTTAGTCCGCATTGGTAGCGCAAGATCGTCCGGTCGTTTTCCGGTCGCACCTCCTCGGGGGTAAACCCGGCGAGATGGAGCGTGCGCCAGAAGCGATTGCCGCGCCCCGCAAAATGCTGCCCTTGAGCAGCGGCAGTCATTCCGGGATTGATCCCGCAAAAGATCACGGCCAATTGCCCGGCAAGAATATCCTCGAGTTGTTCACTCACCGCAGATCACTCTGATCGCCTGGCGTGCGAGCTCCGTCAGTTCGGTCCGGGATTTACCGGCCCGCGCACGTATCGAAATGCTGTGCAGCAGAGAAGAGGCGAGTACGGCAAGGGCGGCCGGGTCTGCATTGCCTTTCAACTCGCCAGCATTTTTAGCCGCTTGCAATCGAATCTCCAGATCGGCATCCAGCCGGCTCAACCGGTCGGAAAGCACCTCACGAATTTCCGGGTCCTCGACGGCTTCGGTGGTTGCCGTGCCGATGGCGAAGCAACCGCGGGGCTGGCCGTCTCCCGAGAAGTAAATCGATAGCTGCCCCTCGTAGAAACGCCGCAAGGCTTCGGCCAACGGCAGATCCAGGTCCGTCAGCGCCTCGCGCATGGACGCCGCTGCAAACTCCCAATACTGCTCCAGTGCTTTGATATAGAGCGCGTGCTTGTCGCCGAATGCCGCATAGAGGCTGGGGCGATTCATGCCGGCGGCGGTGGCGATGCTGTCCAGGGATGCGCCGGAATAGCCGGTGTTCCAGAACACACCGAGCGCCTGCTGCAACGCTGTCTGCGGGTCGTATGCGCGAGGGCGGCCGCGGACTTTGCCCTCTGTCGATTTATTTTGTGCCATGTCGTACAAAATCCTTGTGAGAAGGTGGGTCGAGGGATATTCTTACACCATCGCACAAAATTAAGGAATCAGAAATTCCTTGATCCAGGGTTTGTTGTAGCCGAGCGCGAACTGAGTGTTGCGGCGACGAAACCGACGCGGTGGGAGCGATCCTCCTGACCGCGCACGGGCTTGCTTGTTTCCAGCAGTTATTGACCTCCGGGCCGCCGGCGCTTGTTGCCGATGCCGGCCCGATTACCCGGCTAAAGGTGAACTCGATCATGACCAAACAGTTCGATATCCCGGTTTCACAGACCTTCGAGCAGCCTGGCCCCAACCCGGCTGACGCCCCCATCAGGAAACCGCTGAGACAGACGTTGCGTCCCTGGCTGATGGTGGGTGTTCCCATCCTCTTCGCGGCGGCGGGTTATGCCCACTATGTGTCGGGGCAGGCGTTTGTATCGACCGATAACGCTTACGCCCGGGTGGCGAAGGCATCGATCAATGCGCGGATCTCCGGGCAAGTTGTGGAAATCGCCGTCGAGGACAATCAGCAGGTTCAGAAGGGCCAGGTGCTGTTTCGGATCGACCCGAAACCGTTCCAGATCGCCGTCGACCGTGCGCAAGCGCAACTGAGTGTGGCGCGGCTGCGCATCGACGGGCTCAAGGCCAGCTACCGCCAGCAACAGGCTGAACTGCAATCGGCGAAAGAGTCGGCTGACTTCGACCAAAAGGATTTTGCCCGCAAGAAGGCACTGGTCGTGTCCGAGTTCGTTTCGAAGTCGATTTACGAACGTGCCGACACCGACGTGAAAGTGGCGCGGCAACGGATCGCGTCCATCGAGCAACAGATCGCCAGCACCGTGGTGGCCTTGAACGGCAATCCGAACATCGATGCCGATAGTCACCCGACGGTTCGCGAAGCCAGGGCGCTGCTCGACGAGGCCCAGTTGTACCTCTCGTACACCACGGTGTATGCGCCCGACAATGGCATCGTGGCCAAGGTCGACGACCTGCAGGTGGGCAACCATCTCAACAACGGTGCCCCGGCCTTTGCCTTGTTGTCCGATCATGAAGTCTGGATCGAGGCCAACTTCCGCGAAACCGACGTGACCCACATGCGCCCGGGCCAGGAGGCCACCATCCGCATCGATACCTACCCGGATCGCGTGTTCAAGGCCCACGTCACCAGCATGAGCCCGGGAGCCGGCTCGGACTTCGCGCTGCTGCCGCCCGAGAATGCGACCGGTAACTGGGTCAAGGTGACGCAGCGGGTGCCGGTACGGCTCGAGCTCGACGAAGTAGACCCGACGCTGCCGCTGTTCTCCGGGAGCAGCGCCACGGTCAGGATCGACACCCGGTTTCGCAGCCCCTGGTGGCATCCGCTCAAGGCGTTGCTGACTGCAGGTAACTTCTGATGAACGCCCAATCGGTGGTAAGCCCCGGTGGGGAGGGTGCGCGCTCGCTCAGGTTTGCCGCATTGCTGGCGACTTATATGCAGTCGGCGAATTTGCCGCTGCCGAACTCGGCACTCAGGTTGATTCAGGGCAGCCTGTCGATGAGCGACGATCAGGCGGGGTGGATTTTCACTGCGTACCTGGCCGCGAGTGCGATCAGCATGCCGCTCGCGCAGTGGCTGGCCGGGCGCTTTGGCTTGAAGTTGGTGTATCAGGCGGCGTTGGTGTTGTTCGTCCTTGGCTTGTTGCTCGCCACGGCAGCGACGACGCCACTGGAATTCGTGGGTGCGCGCATCGTTCAAGGCATCGCCAGTGGCGTGCTGGCACCGCTGTCGATGGCAATTGCCACGGAAACCTTGCCGCTGGAAAAACGCGCAAAGTTTGGCGCTACCTGGACCGCCATTGTGCTGTTCGGCATCGTCAGCGGCCCGAGCATCGGTGGCTGGATCGCCGAACATTTTGGCTGGCGGCCGATGTTCTACCTCAGCGTTCCACTGTCGGCGTTTATCTTCCTGGTGGTGGCGCTGTTGCTGGCGCAGAAGAAGGCCGAGAAACCTCCGGCGTTCGATTTCTTCGGTTTTGGCACCTTCACGCTCGGCATGATCAGCCTGCAAATGCTGCTCGACCGTGGCGAGCGGCTGGACTGGTTCGCCTCGCCCGAAATATGGCTGGAAGCGCTGGCATCGGCGCTGGGGATCTACCTGTTCGTGGTGCATGTGCTGACCTCGAACGTGCATTTCCTCAACAAGCGCTTACTCAAGGACCGCAACTTCGTGTTGTCGACGGTGATCTTTTTCGCCCTCGGTTTTGTGCTGTTGTCGACCATGGCCCTGACGTCGCCGATGCTCGACGAGATTCTCGGCTACCCGCCTGACACCACCGGTGCCTTGACGATTCCCCGTGGCATGGGACTGGTCGGCGCATTTCTGCTGATGGGCCGGGTTCCCGAGCGTTTCGACCGCCGTCCCTTCGTGGCGGCAGGCGTGGCGGTGGTGGTTTATGCCAACTGGTTGATGCTCGGCTATTCGCCGCTGATGGACGAATGGCCCGTGGCCGTCGCCGGTGCGATCCAGGGTGCGGGCCTGGGCATCTTGATGCCGGCGGTGAGCAAAGTCGCGTTCAGTACGCTCGACCCCAAGCTGCGCCCCGAAGGCACCGGTCTGTTCAATCTGGCCCGTGTCTACGGCAGCACGCTGGGCGTGGCGATCGTGCAACTGTTCTTCTTCAACAACACCCAGGCGATGCACATGGCGCTGGTCAGTAACCTGACGGCGTACCGCGCCGCTGCGCATTCGCTGGCCTCGGCGCCCTTGCAGGTGCTTGGCGGCCTCAACGAAATGATCACCGGCCAGGCCGCGTTTATCGCCGTTATCGACCAGTTCAAGATTTTGCTGGTGGTGATGCTGGTGGTGAGCCCGCTGGTGTTGTTTCTTCGCAAGCCCGTTGCGGCCAATTAGTTTTCGTGGAGTTTGCCAAATGAAATCTTATGCGCTGGTCATCAACAGGTATCTGCCGCAAACGAAGATCGCGGCGCTGTCGCTGCTGGTCTTTCTCTCGGCCTGCACCGTTGGCCCCGACTATGAAACACCGGCGGCGAGCTCGTCGCAGCACTATGACTTACAGGCCGAGCAGCGTCTTGCTCGCGGCGATGACCCACGCATCAATCCGGGCCAGCGGGTCAGTGGCGACTGGTGGACTGCCTTTCGCTCGCAGAAACTCGACCACGTGGTTCGTCGTGCCATCGATGGCAACCTTGATCTGGTGGCAGCCGATGCAACGATCCGGCAAGCGGCCTCTTCTGTCGCAGCGGCGCAGGGTGCGCTGTATCCGCAGGTCGATTTCGGTGCCGTGGCCGGTCGTCAACGGGTGCACAACGCCAAGGAGCCCTCCATCTCCAATTTCTATGCGATCGGACCGCGGGTGGGTTTCGACCTTGATGTGTTCGGCGGCAACAAGCGATTGATTGAACAGCAACAGGCGTTTGCCGAGCTGCAAAAACACCGCTACGAAGCGGCGTACCTGACCCTGACCGGCAACGTCGCCAGCCAGGCGTTGCTGGTGGCCTCCGCCAATGCGCAGATGCAAGCCGTGGAACAGCTGCTTGCCAATGACGCGAAGAACCTTGAATTGGTGCGCATGGCCCACCGCAATGGCACCACCACACAGATTGATGTGTCGCTGGCCGAGACGCGCCTCGCTCAGGACCGCACGTTGTTGCCACCCCTCGCTCAGCAGCGCGATGCCGCACGTCATGCACTGTCGATTCTGACGGGGAAGGGGCCGGCAGACTGGATCGCTCCCGACTTCGAGCTGAGCGAGTTTGCGTTGCCGTCAAACGTTCCCGTCAGTTTGCCCTCGGAAATGGCCCACGACCGGCCAGATGTGCTGCAAGCCGAGGCTCAACTGCACATGGCCAGCGCGGCGGTGGGTGTGGCGACGGCGAACCTCTATCCCCACGTCACGCTGTCTGCGTCCCTGGTGCAGGCGGCTTCGGGTAATGGCAGCGCGGCACTCTGGGGTTTTGCTGCCGGGTTGGCCGGGCCGCTCTTCGATGGCGGAACGCTCAAGGCGCAGCAGCAGGCCGCCATCGACGGCTACAAAGCGACGCTCGCCGGTTACCAGCAGACGGTCATTACCTCGTTCGGGCAGGTCGCCGACACCTTGCAGGCGATCAACCATGACGCCGAGGAAAATCTGGCACAGGCCGACGCGTTGCGAGCGGCCGAAACCAGTTTGCAGTTGAACCGGCAGGCCTTTGCGCAAGGCGAGAACAGCATTCTCCAGGTCCTGGAAGCGGAGCGCGCCTATGAGCAGGCGCTGCTGGGACAGATCCGTGTGAAAACGGCGCAGTACCTCGACACCGTGCAGTTGTTTATTGCGCTGGGCGGTAATTCGGTCGGTACCTTCGAGCAACGTGTCGCGTCTGGCGACGGGCAGAAACCTTCGTATCAATAATGGCTGCGGCCTGGAGTAAAGACATGACCTATGAAGCCTTTCACGACGGACTGCGCGACACCGGGTTTGCGCTCAACCATGGCGCGGTCGAGATGCCGGCGGTTGGATTCGGTACGTTGTTCCGCGATCTCGCCACCACGACCCAAGCGGTCAAGGAAGCGCTGGCCGCCGGTTTCCGCCATTTCGATTGTGCCGAGCGCTATCGCAACGAAACACAGGTTGGCGTTGCCATCAAGGAAGTGCTGGAAGCGGGCAAAATCCGCCGCGAGGAACTGTTCATCACCACCAAACTGTGGAACACCAACCATCGTCCCGAACGCGTCGGACCTGCGTTCGACGCCAGTTGCCAACGCCTGCAAGTGGACTACATCGACTGCTACCTGATCCACACACCGTTTGCCTTCCAGCCCGGCGAAGACCAGGACCCGAGGGACGAGCAGGGCAACGTCATCTACGACAACGACGTGACGCTGATCGAGACGTGGCGGGCGCTGGAGCGGCTGGTGGATGAGGGGCGGGCCAGGTCCATCGGTGTGTCCGATATCACACTGGAGGCGCTGAAGGCACTGGTCGCCGTCGCCCGGATAAAACCCGCCGTAGTGCAGGTCGAGTCCCACCCTTATTTGCCGGAGTGGGAGTTGCTTGAGTTCTGTAAAGAACACGGAATCATCGTGCTGGCGTTTGCGCCGCTGGGGCATGGCATGCAACCGAATGTGCTGGAAGACCCGGTGATCACCGGCATCGCCCGCGCGCTTGCAGAAGACGCCGGCCCAGGTGGCACTGGCCTGGTCGGTACAACGTGGGGTGGCGTTCCTGACCACCTCGGCAACCCCAAGTCATATCCGGGAAAATATCGATATCTCGACCTTGCCGTTCAGGGCCATGGTTGAGATTAAACAAGACATCACAACCCGTATACGCTTTAACTCGGTGGTTGAAACCGGTGTCCCCGGATTCATTGCGCGCAAGCAGTAGTGCCTGACGTCAGGGCGGTTCGTCACAGGGCCGTCCTGTTTGTCTATCCCTTGAGGTGAAGACGATGGATGTTTTCCAGACCCTGCGGTGTTTCGCGGCGGTTGCCCAAAGCGGCAGCTTCACGGCAGCCGCCGCGATGTTGGACACCACCACGACCAACGTTTCAAAAGCCGTTTCCAGCCTGGAGGCCAGGCTGCAAACGCGGTTGATCAACCGCACCACCCGGCGCCTGGCGTTGACCGAAGCCGGTGTGCGTTATTTGCAGCGCTGCGAGCGGATTCTGCAGGACATACGTGAGGCCGACGAAGAGGCGGGCACGGCGCAGGTCATGCCCGCAGGCCGGTTGAAAATCCATGCCATGTCGGCCATTGGCAACCACTACGTGATCGGTGCCATTGCCCGCTACAGAGAAAACTATCCATCGGTATTGTTTGATCTGACCGTGACCAATCGGCTGCCGGATTTGCTGGAGGAAGGCTATGACATGTCGATTGTGCTGGCGCGGGATCTGCCCGATTCCGGATTTGTCGCCCAGCGGCTGGGTATCACCTACAGCATCCTCTGCGCCTCGCCGGCGTACCTGAGCCAACGCGGGATTCCAGAGTCGCCGAGTGATCTCGGCAGCCATGATTGCCTGCGAATCGTCAACACGGTCATGCCGGTCGAGAATTGGGTATTCGAAGGTCCGCAAGGGATGGAAACGTTCAACGCGCCCGTGTCTCCCTTTCACGTCAATACGGCTGATGCCATGACAGTCGCGATCAGGAACGGGATGGGGATCGGTATTCAGCCGATTGCTTCGGCCGTCGATGGTTTGCGGGCGGGGACATTAGTGCGCGTATTGCCCGGGTATCGACTTGAAGAATTGAACTTGTTTGCCATCTACCCGTCACGCAAGTTTGTCGATGCAAAAATAAAAACCTGGGTGGAGTTTCTAAAACACTCCATTCCGGGTTTGCTCGCGTCTGATGAAAAAATTATCGGTTCGTCTGTAGCGCGTTGAAGCCTTTGATGTGACAGGAGCTGTACGCATGGAGTGTCGACCCTCCATCGTCCATACAGTGTTCAACCGTTCGAGCATCCGGTACCCATGACTTGATATTCAATGGTGCGCCGCTGGCCCCGGGAATCTTCATAGGTCATGCGCGCCGGGACCGGTCCGCATTCATCCGCGATTTCCGACACTTCGATGACGCGTTTGATATCCAGCCTGGTGTCGTACGTGTAGGTTTCAACCGACGGTTTGCTGTTTGCGGCCGCTGCAGGGCTGTCGTCTGCAAATGCCTGGGCGCCGGCGGCGCCAAGCGCTACGAGGAGCGCGATTTTTAGCAGTTTCATGATGTTCACCTTGTGGTTCAAGAGTTGTCCGGCAAGCGTTTTTTACCTCGTGAGTGAGTTGCGCTTCAGTGGGTTTACTCACTTTGGTAGAGCCGATGTTAGGCGTTTGTCAGGGGCGCAAATATCGGTCCGCGGGATAAACACTGTTGCCGGATTGCCCATGAATCGAACCTGTAGTCATGATCGTTTCAACGCTCAGCACCAGCGGCGCACAATAGCCTTGACCGCTTCGACACTGTTCTGGAGAAAGCATGAAAGTTGGTGTGATTTCCGATACCCATGGATTGCTGCGCCCCGAAGCCCTTGCGGCCCTGGAGGGATGTGAGCAGATCATTCACGCAGGTGACATCGGTAGCCCGGAGATTCTTGATCGACTGGCATCTATCGCGCCTCTGCACGTCGTACGTGGCAACAATGACCGGGAGGCACGTTGGGCAGAGAGGCTTCCCGAGCTTCTGCGTTTGGATCTCAACGGATGGCAGATTCTATTGACGCATGACATTGCCGATGTCCCGGAAGAACTTGATGCAGGCATAAAACTGGTCATCACCGGCCACTCCCATAAGCCTTGCATTGAATGGCGCGGCACACAGCTTTATCTCAATCCTGGCAGCGCGGGACGGCGGCGTTTCAAGCTACCGGTGACGCTGGCTTTGCTTGAAGTACTTGAGACTTCAATTGAGCCACGACTGATTTACCTTCTCGAATGACTCACGTTATCGGTGGTGGGGCGCTCGTGCTTCTCATCGGAAAGTCTCGGTGGACGCTTGCGATAGTGGCCTATAGCCGCTAAACGTTAGGAGGTGTTTGGAGAGGGTGTGAAGATGATTTCAAGATTTGTGGTCGTGCCTGCAATCCCAACGGAAACCGGCCCCATGCGTAACGGATCACGCTTCTACTGTCAGACGGCGCCGATAGGCTTCAACCTCTACGACAATCAGGAGAAGCTGCGGCTGAAGACTACCTATCAGGCCCGAGAAGAGGCCGAGAATGAGTGCCAGCGGCTTAACGTGGAGCGGCTACAACGCATCACCCATCATGGTCAGATTTTGGGCCCTAAGGTGAAATAGACGGATCAGGGCTTCTAGCCGTTCATCGAAAATGGACGGTTCATCCAAGGTATGGGTTGCGTGGTCCACAGCTCCTCAAGAACCTCGATTTTGGTTAACTGACTTCCTCAGGGCGTGAAGCAGACACTCACTGGAGGGTCCGTTGATGGGTAATGCCGATCAATCAGGCGAACCCGGACGCAACGCCTTCTTTGTAGCAGCTGCCGAAGGCTGCGTCCGGCTGCGCAGCAGTCGTAAATCCGGCTTGCACGATCTCTCTGTCGTACCGCGAACGCTGATTTTACGACTTTGAATTGGATGCTGTCTGAGGGCCACCAGACCCACGATGGCGGCGAGTAGCTGCAATCAGCTGGCTTGGTTAATAAAATTGTCCATAACGTAGCTCCGCCGTGCGGTGCACCAAGTTGCTGTTTCTTCCGCTCGCATTCAGCCAGCGGCATCTCGTCATGTCGATGGTATTGCTTCGGCGTGCCTGGGCAAGGCGATTGAAATCAGAGCGGCCAATATTACAAACGCCGTGGACACCCACAGACAAGCCCCCAGCCCATAGGTCTGGTAAATCCAGCCGGACAGCACGGTGCCGAGCAGCCGCCCCAGAGCGTTGGACATGTAGTAGAAACCAACGTCCAGCGATACTCCGTCCTCTTTGGCATAGGAGACGATCAGGTAGCTGTGCAAGGATGAGTTCACCGCAAACAGCGCACCGAAGATCATCAACCCACTCAGGAGTACAGTCTGGGGCGACCAGCCCGCCGAGAGACCGAGGGCGATGGCCGCCGGCAGGCCGGCCAGCAACGCCGCCCAAACGAAGGCCGCTCGCCCATCCGGGACGTGGCCATGCTTCTTCCCGGTGATGTTCGGGGCGAGAGACTGGACGATGCCATAACCGATGACCCAAGCCGCCAGAAATCCACCCACCCACCAAAAGTCCCAGCCAAATACCTCACTCAGGTACACCGGCAAAGCGACGACAAACCACACATCGCGAGCACCAAAGAGAAACAGCCGCGCTGCCGAGAGGATGTTGATCGCTCGGCTCTTGGAAAGCATCTCGCGGAACTTCGGCTTGGCCTTGGCTTTGCCCAGGTCCTTTTTCAGCAGGAGCAGGCTCGCAATCCAGACCAGCGCCAATACCGTTGCCATCAGTAGCACCGCCCCTCTGAAAGTCAGCCATGCCAGTAAGGCGCCGCCCAAGAAGAAGCCCATACCCTTGAGGGCGTTTTTTGAGCCGGTGAGGATAGCTATCCACTGATAAAGCGTGCCCTGCTGCTGGTTGGGTACCAGAAGCTTGATCGAACTCTTGGCACTCATCTTGTTGAGGTCTTTGGCGATACCGGACAACGCTTGAGCGCCCATCACCCAAGGGATGGTTAGCCAGGCGGCTGGCACTGTGAGCATCAGCAAGGCGGCCACCTGGAGCCCCAAACCGATGTTCATCGTGCGATTCAAGCCCAGGCGAGCGCCGAGGTAGCCACCCACCAGGTTGGTGATGACGCCGAAGATCTCGTAAAACAGGAACAGCGCGGCAATTTGCAGCGGCGAGTAGCCCAATGTGTGGAAATGCAGCACCACCAACATGCGCAGTGCACCATCGGTGAGGGTGAAGGCCCAGTAATTGCCGGTGACTAGCAGGTATTGCCGAACTTCCGGGGAAAGGGCTGACAACGCCTTCATGATCGCTCCTGTTAACCGGCCAAACCAACCAGCCTGGCCAGTTCGACAACACGGTTGGCGTACCCCCACTCGTTGTCGTACCACGCGTAGATTTTCACTTGAGTGCCGTTCACCACCATGGTCGAGAGTGCATCAATGATCGAGGAACGCGGATCGGTGCGGTAGTCGATCGAAACCAGCGGACGCTCCTCATAGCCGAGGATGTTTATCAGCGGGCCAGCGGCCGCCGCTTTGAGCAGGGCATTGACCTCATCCACCGAGGTCTCGCGTTCCACCTCAAATACGCAGTCGGTAAGAGAGGCATTGGCCAGCGGTACGCGCACGGCGTGGCCGTTCAGGCGGCCACGCAACTCTGGAAAAATCTCGGCAATTGCTGTCGCCGACCCGGTACTGGTCGGGATCAGGCTCATACCCGAAGCACGGGCTCGACGCAGGTCCTTGTGCGGCTGATCGAGAATACTTTGGGTATTGGTCAGGTCGTGGATCGTGGTGATAGAGCCATGGCGAATACCCAGGTTTTCGTGGATCACTTTGACCACTGGAGCCAGGCAATTGGTGGTGCAGGATGCAGCGGTAACAATACGGTGCTGCGCCGGATCGAACAGGTGCTGATTGACGCCCATGACGATGTTCAGCGCCCCCTGTTCCTTCACCGGAGCACAAACCACCACGCGCTTCACACCTTGTTCCAGATACGCCTGAAGCACGTCAACGGTCTTCATTTTGCCACTGGCCTCGATGACCAGGTCACAGCCGGACCAGTCAGTGTCGGCGATGGATTTGTTGGCGGTCACCCGCATGCGTCGACCGTCAATGACCACATAATCGCCATCGGCGCTGGCTTCGTTGTGCCAACGGCCGTGCACCGAGTCGAAATTGAGCAGATGCGCATGAGTGATAGCGTCGCCAGAAGGGTCATTGATTTGCACGAATTCAAACTCAGGCCAGTGCCAGGCCGCGCGCAAGGCAAGACGACCGATTCGACCGAAACCGTTGATTCCTATTCTGATGCTCATAGCGTTGTTCTCTTTCGTGTGCTGTCTTCGGAGGGGCAGGACTGGCCTGATTGAATTGGCTGTTACGTTAGCAGCAGACAGCCCTGCGCTCAGGGCGGCCACCCATCTGATCAAGGCGTTTTTCGTCCCGGCTCAGCCAGTGTCGGTTGGCTTCGAGTGTCACCTGGAGTATGTCGACGACCCACTGTGAAAGTTCAGGGTGCACTCGATAGTAAATCCATTGATCTTGACGGCGATTTTCGAGCAGGCCGCAGGCGCGCAACTGAGCAAGGTGGCGTGAAACCTTGGATTGACTGTCGTCCAGCGCCCAGATCAGTTCACACACGCAGAGTTCGCCTTGTGCACAGAGCATCAGCATGATTCTGGTGCGGGTTTCATCACCCAGGCATTTGAAGACAGTGGCAGGCAGGAGGCTCATAGCACGGCTCGTATATTCGAGAATGCGAATATACAGATATTGTTGAAATGAGAAAGCCGACTTTTTCAACACAATCGGCCGATACCGACCGATTTATCCCTGCCGACCGGGTCTCTGGCAACGTATGAGAGCCCGCGCCCGGCAATCCAATCCTCAGCGCGACCTGCAAACAGCGCCAGACCTCAACTTCGCAAAACCCTCAAAGTAACCGTTCAATGGCAGAATCTCCTCAATTTGATCGTTTTGGAGAACACTATGCTTCGTGCGTTTGAACGAAGGCTCGACCCCTTTCCTCCTGACGAGGTACCCCCGCCACCCGACGGTCTGGCTCGCTTCCTGTGGGCCTGTACGCGGGGCGCCCGCGGTTACATCCTTGCGCTTGCGCTACTAAGTGCCGCTGTGTCGATTTACGAAGCCTGGCTGTTTTCCTTCCTCGGGCAGGTCGTGGACCTGCTCTCGACCTGGCAGGCAGGCGGTGAAGCGGCTGCGCAGGAAAGTCGCGTGTTGTGGGGTATGGGCATCGTAATGGTGACCAGTGTCGGTCTGGTGGCGTTGCGCACCATGGTGCAGCACCAGATATTAGCGATTAACTTGCCGTTGCGGCTGCGCTGGGACTTCCATCGCCTGATGCTGCGACAAAGCCTCTCGTTTTTTTCCGATGAGTTTTCCGGCCGAGTCACGACCAAGGTGATGCAGACTGCGCTAGCGGTGCGCGACGTGCTATTCACCCTTATCGAAATCGCACCCGGGATCGGCGTGTATTTCATTGCGATCATCGCACTGGCCGGCGGCTTCGCTCTGAAACTGATGCTGCCTTTCGTTGCCTGGGTCGTGTTGTTCGGCCTGGCCATGCTGTACTTCGTGCCCCGTCTGGGAAAAGTCGGGCAGGAACAGGCGAATGCGCGGTCGATGATGACCGGGCGTATTGCAGACGCCTACACGAATATCTCTACGGTGAAGCTGTTCTCCCACTCCAATCGTGAAGCGCACTTCGCGCGTGCAGCGATGGAGGATTTCAAGCAAACCGGCTTTCGCCAGATGCGCCTGGTAAGCCAGTTCGAGATCGTTAACCAGGCATTGGTGGTGGCGTTGATCATGGCAGCAGGTGGTTATGCCCTGTGGCTATGGCACCAGGGTGAGGTCGGCGCAGGTGCCGTGGCGGCAATCATCGCCATGGCGTTGCGTATCAATGGCATGTCGAACTGGATCATGTGGCAAATGACCTCGCTGTTCGAGAGCATCGGCACCGTACAGGATGGCATGGCGACGCTGACCTTGGGCACCAAGGTGCAGGACGCGCCGGGTGCCGGCGTGCTAGTGACCTCCGGTGGCGCGGTAACGTTCGATAAGGTGAGCTTCAACTACAATGGCGAACGCCAGGTGCTCGATGGCCTGAGCCTGAACATTCGCCCGGGCGAAAAAATCGGCCTGGTTGGCCGCTCTGGCGCCGGCAAATCCACGCTTATCAACTTGCTGCTGCGCTTCTATGACGTCGACAGCGGGGAGATTCGCATCGACGGCCAAAACATCGCACAAGTGACGCAAGACAGCCTGCGCAGCGCCATCGGCATGGTCACGCAGGATACCTCCCTGCTGCACCGTTCCATTCGCGACAACATCGCCTACGGCCGTCCCGATGCGACCGACGCGCAAATCCGCAGCGCCGCGGCCAATGCCCAGGCCGATGAGTTCATCAGCCAACTGAGCGACCGGCAAGGCCATACCGGCTACGACACCCTTGTGGGTGAGCGGGGCATCAAGCTGTCGGGCGGCCAGCGCCAACGCGTCGCGATTGCCCGGGTGATGCTCAAGAACGCCCCGATCCTGCTTCTTGACGAGGCCACCAGCGCGCTGGACTCGGAAGTCGAAGTAGCCATTCAGGAAAGCCTCGATGAAATGATGCAGGGCAAGACTGTGATCGCCATCGCCCATCGGCTGTCCACGATTGCGGCCATGGACCGACTCATCGTCATGGATGACGGACGCATCATCGAACAGGGCACCCACACCGAATTGCTCGGGAAGAACGGTGTCTATGCGCGGCTATGGCAGCATCAAAGCGGCGGGTTCCTGGGGGAGGACAAGGGAGTGGTCGAGGCGTTGGATCAGGCGTGAGCGTGATCAGCGTAAATCAAAGGCATGTTTCTGGCCGATAGATGCCTGACGCGATGGGCTGCAATCAACCCAAAGCCGGCTGTGATGACAGGCGGCTTTGGGATTGAATCGGTCATGTAAGCGGTTTTTTGCGTTTGCCGACGCCATGACCGGCCGTTTGATAGACGACGCTAGCCTCCGCTGCCACTTCCTTGGTCATTGTTGACCTTGACCTGTGGCCCGACGCCATCCCCTGTACGGAATGTAGGTAACGCAACCGAGTTCACGAATTTCACACCGTCCCAGCTGGGCAAGGGTGTGGGCATCAACTGGAACTGGCCCGGGTGCTCAGAGTCCCAGCGCAGCAGCATCGCCGTGTCCTCATGCTGAGTGTTGTGGCAGTGCTCCATGTAGGTACCGGCAAACTCACGGATGCGTATGGCCATTTCGACATTGTCGAGGCTCTCAGGATGGCGGCCTATATTGTAGATATCTTTGCGCGCCCCTTTTTCCCATTCGGGTGGTGGTTTGCCACCTCGAGTGAGAATGATCCCTTCCTCGAAGTGCACATGTACCGGGTGACTCCAGCCATTGCCGCCGTTCTGGATCTTCCAGACTTCCAGCGTGCCTTCACCCTTGAATCCGGCCGGTGTCGGGCCTGTGGCCAGTTGGGGCGCAGCTGAAATCCGGCGGGGGTCCATGGGGAAGCCTGGGCCGCCATCGGTCTTGATCGTCCAGGGCGTAAAATCCGTGCCGTTGGAGCGGCCAAAGATGAAGGTGCGGTGCCGCGCCTGGGCAAGCCGGGCGATATCGGCAGGGTCATCACGGTGCAAGGGCAGGGGGATCATGAACCTGCCCTCGGGCTTGCCAGGTTTGGCGGGCTCGAAGTCGACCGGATTCAGGCTGACATCCTGGCCGGTGTAAGGCTGGACGTTGAGTTGCAGGAACAGGCCCACGCCCGGGTCACCGTTGACCCACTGTGGCCCGTGGCTGGTTTGCCTGACAACGGGCAGGTACTTCCCGGAGAGTACATCCGCCAATGGAATGTCACGATTTGGACGCTTACCGTCTTCATGCTCCTCGATGTTGACGAAGAAAATCTTGTCGCCCGGGCTGATGCCGTTTTTCGCGAAGTCGATGACGATGTCATAGCGCTCGCCAATGCCCTGTATCGGCAGAATGGCATTGTGGTTCTGTGTGTCACCGTCGCCATCGAGGTCCAGGCTGCCATCGAACGGTACCGCGTGCTCCATGATATTGCCGTCGTTGGCAATCAAGTGGAATGGCACCCGGTTATAGGAAACCCCGGAGCCGTTCGGGCCAGGGAACTCGCCGCCATTACCATTGACCTGACGTACCACCGCCAGCTTGAAGTAGCGAGAAACCGATCCATTGAGAATGCGGAAACGGTAGCGGCGGGCACGTACGTCCAGGAAGGGCTTGTACTCCCAGTTGGTCAGCACCTGGTCACCGAGAAAACCGTCGGTGTTGAAGGGGTTGAACCACAGTTGGCCGGTCTGGTCCCAGGCCTTGTCGGCGATCATCAAGTTGACGTCATAGTCGCGGTTACCCCAGCCCAACGCCGAACCGCTGGGCAAGCGCAGGTTGACCCCGTCGTCGACCGACTCGTTGCCACGGTCCACGGCGCTGTAGTAGTTCATCATCGTCGCATTGCCCTTGTAGACATTTTGCGCGGTGAAATCGAGCATGTGGTCGTGGAACCAGTGGCTGCTCATGGTTTCGCGCCAGTCGCCACGGATCTTGATGGTGCCGTTGTTGCAGGTCTTGAGGCCCGGAGTGGCGTCGTTGACGAACAGGGTTTCACCGGGGTCGCACGGGAACGCTGCCCGTGGGTCCTGTGCAGTGGTGTTGATGGTGTCGTAACCGGCCAACTGGATCGGCCAGCGATAGTCGTAGTACTGGCCCGGGAAGAAGAACGCGTTGGTAAAGCCGTCGCTTTCCGCAGGCGAGTGGCCGTTATGTTCATGGGTGGTGAGGGTGTGCAGGCCGAAGCCCCGGTTGGCCGACGGGTCAATGGGCAAGGCATCGTAATGACGCATCAGCATCGCCTGGCCATAGCGCACCAGGAGCAGTTTGGGCGGAAAGGTGCCGTCGAATGTCCACAACGCATTGTGGTCCTGGACAGGGAAGTTGGGGTGAAACTGCACTTGAATACCCTTGGTCGTGCCCTCGTTGGCCGGGTTGCCGTTGGTGTTGTGGTAGAGCCCGCCTGGCGCAAATTCCCCCACGGCGTAGTTATGCCGTTGCATACGATCACGCAAGCCGCTGTTGACGTGTGCGCCGGCTTGCACCGTCTTGAAGGCATCGCGCGGGAGAAACTCATTGAAACGCTGGTGCGACCAGCCTTTTCCCGGTGGCCGGCCTTCTGCGGGGGAGTCGACCCGGCGGTTGAGGAAAAGCTCGATCTGCGCCTTCCAGGGGTTGCGGTCCAGGACATTGGAGAACTCTGTCGGGAAGGGCGTCAGTGCCGGCTGCCTGAGAAAGGCGTCCAGCGCATCCGGCGACGGGCCGCTACGCGCCACGTTCAATGGATCTTGCGCGGGGGCGGGGCCCACCGTCGGAACGGGAAACGGAACGGGTGATGGCGGGTCGGTCGGATCCAGTTTGTTCGAGCCGAACTCCTCGAAAAGCTCAAGCTTCTGGGTGAAGGGTTGAGCCCCGAACACCGGGCTGGCATTGCCGTTAGTGGGGATGTTGAAGCTGGGTTGCAGATTGGGTGGCAGCACATTGTCGACCAAGGGGGTCTGGCGGTTACCAACCACGCCATTGGGTAAGTCAAAGGCACCGACGTTGGCGGGAGGTAACTTGAGCAAGTCCCGCAATGCGGCATTGGGGTCGGCGGGCGGATTGGTGAACGCCGATGGATCGGTAGGGGGCGGTGGATCGGTGTTGTCGAGGGGGACTGCCTGGGTCTGGGAAAAGCCCAGCCCCAACATGATCACGGCAGCAGAGATACTCAGCGCCAGCCTGGTTTTGAACAATGGACTAGGTTTCGACCTTTCGGTGTCTAGTTTCATCGCAAACACCTCTGACGGGTTCCTCGGAGCGCGTGGCAATACAGGGGCAACGAGCCACGACTTCCTGGCCCGGCTGGCGAAACGTTGGATTTCGAGCAGGGATATTGACGACGCAACTTTCCTGCCAAAAATGACAGAAAGTGACCAGTGGCTCTACGCCATACCTCCTTGTCTGCCGGCTTTGAGCAGGCGCATGAGAAACCGGGGTGAAAGCCCCGAAGGCGGGGAATATCCCCCAATAAAGGGTGCGATTGTAGGGGAGGGGGCGCTTTAGCGGCCTGTGTCAGCCGCCGGTTGACGTGAAGGGCTTGTTTCATGCTCTGATCGCTTCGAGCAATCCTTGAACACCCAAGTTACTCATCATTCGCGTGGGGTTGTAGCCGACCATTTTGGTGCCTCGGCCGCTCTTGGCCGTTGAGCGTGCATCAGGGGCGGTGAGGGGAGTTTGTTGGTCGGGGTTATCGTGCAACTGCGTTTCGATGTCCTTGAGTTTTGGCATCTGCTGTTTCAGGAATAGACCAACCTAGCTTTTTCGGCGCCGTGGGTGCACTCGATGTGCCAGAACACGTCTTCCTCTGGGGGCCTGCGCCTGGCCGATAGCAGTCTGTCGCCAGCAGCTATTTACGGCCATCAGTCTTGCCTGTGAGCCGTGAGGGGCGAAAGACAGTAACGTTCGCAGTACCTCACGGCTGACCTGGGTTGTTTTCAGAAACGGCGCTTAACAAACTGCTCTAATAGCGGTGAGGTCGGGGGCACAGGTCACGGCACTCATCACTTAGAGGCAAGCGCAGTGTTCCCCTGTACCTGTTGGGTATCCGCGGCCGTCTGGCGACCCACCTTGAACCATGCGGCGTATAACGCCGGGACGAAAAAAATCGTCAGCAGCGTCGCCACAGTGAGACCACCCATGATCGCGATCGCCATCGGTCCCCAAAATACACTACGCGTGAGCGGGACCATTGCGAGTACGGTGGCCAGCGCCGTCAGCATCACCGGACGCGCTCGGTGAATGGCGGCGTCCAGCACAGCATTCCACGGGTCGCGCCCCTCGGCGATCTCGATTTGTACTTGATCGATCAGGATCACCGCGTTCCGCATGATCATGCCACCCAGAGCGATGATGCCCAGGATCGCGACGAAGCCCAGCGGCGACTGAAACACCAGCAGCGCCGGCACCACACCGATCAGACCCAGCGGTGCCGTCAGCACCACCATCCACATGCGGGAGAAGTTTTGCAGTTGCAGCATGAGCAACAGCAGGATGGTGATTAACATCAACGGAGCCACCGCGAACAGCGCCTTGTTGGCCTTGTCACTTTCCTCAACCGCTCCGCCCACATCGATGCGGTAACCGGTCGGCAGCTTGGCTTCGATGTCTTTAAGCAACGGCTGGATTTCCTGCGTCACCGATACACCCTGTTCTCCATCCTTCACATCCGCACGTACAGTGATCGCCATGTCGCGATTGCGGCGCCACAGTACCGGCTCTTCCAGTTCAGAGCGCACCTGTGCGACTTGTGACAGCGGCACCACGGTTCCCTGGCGTGTATAAAGATTGATGTTTTTCAGGGTGTCGAGATTCAAGCGCTCCTCTGGCACGGCACGGGCCACGATGTCGATCAGGTCCTCGCGCTCGCGCAGCTGCGACAGGGTTGCGCCGTTCATAACGGTCTGGGTTGCCAGCGACACGTCGGCAGGCGTGAGGCCAAGCGCGCTCGCCTTGTCCTGATCAAGCTCCACTTTCAGCGTACGCACCGGGTCGTTCCAGTCGAGCTGGAGGTCGCGCACCTTCGGGTTGGACGCAATCACCTTCTCCACGTCGCGGGCGATCTTGCGCACCACCTGGGTATCGGGGCCGACCACGCGGAACTGCACCGGGTAGCCGACAGGTGGCCCCAACTCGAGCCGGGTCACCCGCACCCACGCCTGTGGGAATTGTTGGTCGGACGAGGCCACCAGCCGCGCACGTACCCGCTCGCGTGCATCCAAATCCCTGGTCATTACAACGAACTGGGCAAAACCCGGGTTCGGCAATTCGGGGTTGAGCGAGAGGTAGAAGCGCGGTGCGCCGGCGCCGGTGTAGGCAGTGTAGAAGCGCACGTCTTCGTCCTTCGCCAGGATCTCCTCCATGTGCTTGACCTGCTCGGTCGTCGCGGCGAACGAGGAACCTTCCTTAACGCGCAGGTCAATGACCAGCTCAGGGCGCGAACTGTTGGGGAAGAATTGCTGCGGCACCAACTTGATGCAAGCCAGGGCAAGCACCAGTGCGCTCACCGTCGCACCGATGACCACCCAGCGGTGCTCGATGGCGGCGTCGATCAGGCGGCGCAGGTTGCGGTAGAACGTTGTGTCGTGCTGATCACCGTGCTGGTGCTTGCCCAAGTCATTGGGCAGCATCTTGACCGCCAGGTATGGCGTGAAGATGCCGGAACAGATCCACGAGAACAGCACCGCGGCGCCGACGATCCAGAAAATGCCACCCGCATACTCGCCGGTGGTGGACTTCGAGAGGCCAATCGGCAGGAAGCCCACGACGGTGATGAGTGCGCCGGTCAGGCGCGGCATGGCGGTGGACTGATAGGAAAAGGCGGCCGCCTTCACTCGGTCCATGCCGGTTTCCATCTTCGCCACCATCATCTCGATGGCAATGATGGCGTCATCCACCAGCAGTCCCAACGCGATAATCAGTGAGCCGAGCGAGATGCGCTCGAGGTTCCAGCCCATCGCCAGCATCACCAGCGCCACGCCGCCCAGCACCAGCGGCACCGTGGCCGCGACCACGAGGCCGGCGCGCCAGCCCAGGCTGGCCAGACTTACCGCGATCACGATGATCAGCGCCTCGGCCAGCGCACGCCCGAAGTCCAGGATTGCATCCTTCACCGTGGTTGGCTGGTCAGCCACCAGCTCCAGCTCCACGCCGTGCGGAAGTTCTGACTGGATCTTGGCGACTGCCGTGTCCATCGCCTTGCCGAGGTCCACGATGTTGCCGTCGCTGGTCATTGTGATGCCAAGCATTAGCACCGGCTGGCCGTTGTGGCGTACCGTGTAGGTCGGCGGATCCTCGAAGCCGCGTGTAACGGTCGCGATGTCGCCGAGCTTGATCAGCCGGCCTCCCGCGGAGATGGGCACGTTGCGGATTGCCTCTTCGCCGGTGAATTGGCCACTCACGCGCACCATGACGCGGTCGCCGCGGGTGTCAATCTGGCCGGCGGGCAACATTGCGTTCTGGCTCTTGAGGCTATCGGCGATGGCCAGCGGTGTAATGCCCAGCGCTGCCAGGCGCTCGTGAGAGAACTCGACGTAGACACGCTTGGCCTGCTTGCCGATAAGATCGATCTTCTTGACCATCGGCACCTTCAGCATCTGGCGCTTGATGCCCTCGGCCGCGTCCGACAGCTCAGCGTGGTCAATGCCGTCGCCTTTGACGGCGTACATCAGGCCATATACGTCGCCGTACTCGTCGTTCAGGATCGGACCGATTACGCCGTCGGGCATATCCAGCCTCAGGTCGTTGAGTTTCTTGCGCGCCTGGTACCAGGCCTCGCGCTGGTCAGCCTTGGAAGTACCGCCACGCACGGTGAGCGTCATGCCGGCGTAACCTTGCCGCGCGTAGGTAACCACCTTCTCGAAGTTGTCGATCTGCTCGAATTTTTTCTCCATGCGGTTGAGGACCTGGTCCTGCAACTGCTGGGCGGTAGCGCCCGGCCAGATGACCATGGCGGTCATGGAGGGCACGGAAAAATTCGGATCTTCGAGCTGACCGAGCCGCGTGAAGCTGAAGGCACCGGCCGCCGCGACAATGAGGAGCATGAACAGAACGATGGCGCGATGGCGCAGCGCCCAGTCGGTGAGGTTGAAGTTGTTCATCGGGCGGCCTGCTGCGTAGCGTTCGCATCAACAATCGCCGCGCCGGGAAGCGCGACCTTCAGTCCGGATGCCATTTTCTGCACCCCGGCGGTGACGACTAATACTCCGGCCTGCGGCCCGGAGACGAGCACCTCATCGTTGCGATATCCCAATACCGCCACGGGCAGCAGTTCGACAGTGCCTACCGGATCCTTGCCTGCGGGTGTGACCACCCACAGCGCCGGCTGGCCACCGCTTTGCGTCAGTGCCGTCGCTGGCACCCGCTGCCACCGAGACATTGGCCATCACGCGCTCGGCCGTGACCGTTGCGGTGGCACCCAGTGGTAGTGCCTTGGCTGGCTTGAGTCGAGCACGGTAGGTGCGTGTTTGCGCCGCAGCCTGTGGTGAAAGTTCGCGTAAGGTGACGTCAAGGTTTTCGTTTGGCGCACTGGCCAGCGAGGCTTTGAAACGCGCCTCCTTGAAGGCGGACATCTGATCCTCGGGAACATCGATGACGATCTCGGATTCGTCCGGATTCGCAATCGAGATCACTGGCTGACCCTGCGCAACGATCTGTCCCGCTTCGATGCGTACTGCCGTGACCACGCCACTACGGGAGGCGCGCAACACGGTGTACTTGAGCCGGTTGCGTGCGAGCTCAAGCTTTCGCGCTTCAGCCTCGGCGGTCGCATGCGTGGTCTGAGCATTGGTATGCGCACGCTCATCGTCGGCCGCACTGACCGAGCCGTCAGCCTTCAGGGCAGTCAGGCGCTGACGATCGGATTCCGCCTGACGTGTCTGCTCCACGGCAGCAGCCCACTGCTGTTGCGATGCTTCCTCCGCGAGGCGGTAGTCGCTGTCGTCCAGCACAGCCAGTATGTCGCCTTCGTGCACCAACTGACCCACATCAACCTTGCGTTGGGCAACCTTGCCGTCCACACGGAAGGATTGTTCGACTTCATGCCGCGACTGCACGGTGCCCACGTAGCGACTGACGTCGCGGGCATTGTCGTAGTTGATTTCAACGGTACGTACCGCTCTTGGGGCCGGCACGGACGGTTGATCCGGGCTGCACGCGCAAAGCAAAGCGGCGACGGCCAAGGCGCCGGCCGCAGTAAGGGAGTTCTTCAAGACGGTTCCTCTTTGGAAGCTACAGATACTTAGGAAAGTGGTGGCCGGTCGGCTTTGGCAGATGCGGTTGGGTTGGAGGGTTGTTCGAACACCTGCCAGCCCCCGCCCAGTGCCTTGTAGAGCTGCACGCTGTCGAGCAGTAGTCGGGTGTTGCTTTCGTTGGCGCTCAGGCGTGCACTCAGGCGCGCACGCTGCGAATCCAGCAGAGGCAACAGGTCGATCTGCCCACGGTTGTAGAGCGACTGGGCGCGATTCTGGGCAGTCTCCGCAGACGCGGCGGCCAATTGCAGCGACCCGGAACGGCGGCGTTCCTGCGCAAGCGTGACGAGGGCGTTTTCCACATCCTCGAGCGCCCGTACGATGCCGTCTTCCGCGCGCAGCAACGCCTCTTGTTGAGCACTTTCGGCCGCTTCGTTGATCGCTTGCGTACGACCAGCGTTGAAGAGTGGCATCGCCAGCAGGCCCGCGACGTTGGTAAAGCGCGCAGCGCCGAGATCGGCACCGTTCAGGTTGAGACCCTGGCGGCCGAAGGACGCGCCGAGAAAGAGTTGCGGGAACCACTCAGCTTTCGCTTGCTGGCGACGAGCATTGGCGGCGTCGAGCTGTGCCATCAGCGCCAGTACGTCAGGTCGACGTTGCAGTAATTCGGCGGGCTGGCCGGGCTTGGCCTGGGGCACGTCGACCAAATCACCACTCGATGGCTGGATGTTCCTGGTGTTGAAAGACTGGTCGGCGATCAGCACCGCGATACGGTGACGTGCCACGGCTACTTGGGTTTCCAGTGGCGGAATCTGTGCCCGCGCCGACAAGGCGTCGGTCTGCGCGCGTTCGACGTCGAAGGCGGATGCCAGACCCACCTGTTGACGCGCGGTGACCAGACGCAGCGTCTCATCCTGCATTGCCGAAATTGCGCGCAGCGTTGCGACCTGGCGCTGTGCACCGACCAGTGTGAAATAGTTGCTGACGACATCGCTCATCACCAACAGGCGTACTCCACGCATGCTGTGCTCCGCGGCTAGCGCATCGGCGTCTGCCGCCGCTGCGCCGGCTCGCAGACGGCCACTCAGGTCGAGTTCCCACGAGACGTCCAAGCCCACACTGGCGGTCTTGGTATCCGGATACCCCTGTTTTACTGCCGAATTGAAGCCAGTGCTGCGGTCACTGCCGGAGACGGATGCTCCGACGCTCGGGAGCAGCCAGGACTGGCTGACCGTTTCTCCGGCACGCGCGGCACGCAGGCGCTCGGCGGCAATCTTGACGTCGCGGTTCTCCCGCGCGGCTCGGCGCACCAGATCCGTCAGCAGCGGGTCGTGGTAAACCTCCCACCACGCCGACTCGGGTTCCATCTCGGAGGCCGTACTCGCGGCGAAGTTGCTGGGCAGGTCAACCGATGGCTGGACGACCGGCGTGGAGCAACCGGAGAGGGCGAGGGAGATCGAAGTGGCAAGGGCTGCCGCAATTACGACGCCAGTCGTGCGCTCGAAGCGCTGTAAGGTTGTCCGACCGGTGTGATGGGACAGCGGATGGGAAGTGGAAAATCGCGACATCAGAGTGAGCTCGTGTAAATTCGAGGTTGCATCAGCGTAGGTTCGGGTGCGCGCGAAGTCGTCAGCGAACCGTCGCGGTTCGGTCGCCATGCGCTTATTTATGTTTATGTTGGAAGGAGTCACTCACGGTCAGTGTCTACAGCTTGCTCACTGACGGCCGACGCTAGATCCGAGTCAATCGACTCCAGCAACTCTTCGGCAGACGAGAACTCGCGTTGACGACCGGTGACCAGGTTTTCGAGGCGGCCCATCAGGGCCCCCGGCGTGGCATCACTGCGCAACTTGACTACGTATGCGCGGCGGCTCGGGTACTTGGATTCAGGGTTCAGGCTCATCACGGACCAGGGGGGCAAAAAAGTTCGACGACAGCGTAGGCCGCCCCTTGAGTCGAGTCGTAAGCGAAAGGTCAGGGTTTGGTCGGGACAACGCTCGCAAAACAGAGACGGTGATCACCGGAACGCTTGTGGCCAAGCGGTTTTAGCTCACGCTGAGTGGGAGCGATATCAGTTCACCAGGCAATGGGGGGTACGCCGTCGCTTCACGTCGACTTGGCAGACTGAAGCAGTGAATGCGCATGTTTCGCCAGTTCGGTTCCGTCAGTTTCGGGCAATTGGTCAATCAGAATCGACAATGTCTGATGGTCCTCGGCCGTAGCCTCGTAGTGCTCACACAACTGCACCCGCGCTAGCAGCTCCAGCCACGGTGCTTCCTGGACGCGAGCCTCCTCAACTGCGCGGCGCACCGCAACGCTGCCAGCGTCGGGCCGACCCTGTGCTCTCGCGATCGCGGCCTCCAGCAGTAACAGCTGCGGCAGGTATACGCGTTCGCCCAGTTCCTCTCCCACCCGGAGTGCTTCCTGCAATTCGACGTGCGCTGCGTCGTAATCACCTGCCAGCAGCAGCGCCTCGGCGGCGTAGCCGAGTACTTCGCTGGCACCGGAGCGCATGCCAAGTCCAGTGTGTTCCTCGTAGGCCTCACGAATGTGTCGGTAGCCATCGTGGGGGGCACCATTGCGCGCGTCGGCCCAGCCGCGCCACCAGCGGCAAGCCGTACGTCCGAGTGCAAGCGAATATTCATCGACGAGCTTCTGCATTTCGTCAGCCAGCGCTGCCACTCGCACAGGGTTTCCCATTCGTACCTCGACCAACACCTCCTGCCAGGTAGCGACCAACCAAGTCATAGGTTGTCGAAGTGTATGCGCGCGGATTCGTGCCCGCTGCATATGGGTCCGCCCTTGCTCAATCAGGCCAGACCGCACCAGCTCGATGGCCAGCATACCGTGCAGCATGACCTGGGGATCTACCGCAAAGATCTCATTCGCTACGATATCCAATGGCTCGGCGATCGCTAGGGCGCGCTCTAGCCAACTGCGAGTTGTTTTCGTGCGTCCCTGAAGGTGATGCACCTCGCCCTGCACGATGCACGCCGCCAGCATGAGCTCTGGATCTTTTGAATCGGAGGATAGGGCTTCGGCACGTTCGGCCAACTCCAGCGCCTGCGCATAGTCGCCGCGCAACCCGAGCAGATAGCCGAATCCATGTAGCAGGCGACCGCGCATGGGGTGCTCGGGTACATCCGCGAGCAGCGTGTACGCCCGTTCGAAAGCGCCCTTGGCTTCGCTACCTACACCGAACATGTGGAAAGCTGAAACCCCCTGTAATGTCGCCAAGGTAATTTCGAACGTATCTCGCTCCGTCCCTTCGGGTGCCTGCATAAGCAAGATCAGGGCGCGCTCAGTAAGGCCGATGCACAAGTCCGGACTGAAGTGCATTAGCGCGGCTTCTGCGGCCTCGGCGTAGTAGCGCAGCGCGATCATCGGCAGCCGGGCACGGTCGAAGTGCATCGCCAGTTCCGAGGCAGCAACCGGCACACCGGCCGAGCGCTCGCGCTCGAGGGCAGTGCCAACCCGGCCATGGAGATCGATGCGCAATGAACGCGGCGTACGGTCATACAGCACCTGGCGAAAAAGGGCGTGTCGGAACGAGTAAGGAGGCTCTACCGCCTCGTCAACATCGAGAGCCCGCGATTGTGTGAGCCATACCTGCTCACGCATCAGCTCCTCACAGGCGCCGATCACCGAAGAGAGATTGCGCTCAAGGGCCAGCGAAACAGTCTCAACCCGGAAGTCGGCCCCGCACACCGCCGCCGCGCAGAGGAGTGTACGTTGCTCAGGACCAAGCTTGGCGATGTAGTGATCAATGATGGCGGCCAGGTTGTCGGGAACCGCCAGATCCGCCAGTCGAGCTTCGATGGTGGTTTCGTCTTCTTTTGCATCCATCACTTCACTGATGATCGAGGAAACGAACAACGGCACGCCGTCGGTCCGTTCGTGCAGGGCGCGCACGAAGTCTTCATCGCGTGCCAGAGAGGCAGAACGCAGCGCCACATAGTCGGCGACCTCGGTTTCGGAGAACGGGTCGAGCACCACTTCCTCGCACAAGCGTTGCAGACGCAGTTCGTGACGCAATGAGCTGAGCGGATGGTCGAGCGCCACCACTTCGGCAAGGCGCAAGCTTGACAGCCACATGAGCCTTGCGGGGCCACGGCGTCGCGCCATGTAGTTAATCAGCTGAACCGTCGCCCGGTCGCTCCAGTGCAGGTCTTCGGTCACCAGCAACAGCGGGCGCAGCTCTGTGTAGCGGTCCAATAGTTCACCGAATTCCCTCAGCATGCGTTCCGGGCCGACGCCGGCCAGCTCGCGCCGCAATGCGTCTCGCTCCTCCGAGCTACTCAGCCAAGGCAATTGCAGCAGCCAGGTTGGTGCCACTTCGCGCAACAACGCCGGCAGGGTCGGGTCACTGCGGCACAGCTCGGCCAACGCCTCCAGCACCGGCAGGTACGGTTCGCCGGTGCCGAAGTGTTCCATGCAATGGCCGCGTGCGCAGGTGATGGCGCCAAGGCCGGCGAGGAAATGTTCGATCAACGTGGTCTTGCCGATCCCCGGTTCTCCAGCAAGCCAGATCACGGCCCGCTGGCCCCCACTAGCCCGTTCCCACGCCCGTTGCAGCCTGGAGACCTCGTCAATGCGACCGATGAATGACGGAAACGGATGCGTGTCGGTCGCCGTAACCGCCGTGGATGTAGTCGGTATCGAAGCAGCAGGGAGCGACACGGCAATGAAACGATAGCCGCGCCGCGACACAGTCTCGATAAAACGCGGATGCTTGGGGTCATCGTTCAACACCTTGCGCAGATCGCTGATGGCCGTCTTGAGAACCGAATCGCTGACAAAACGATGCCCCCACACGGCATCCAGCAAGGCGTCCTTGGATACCAGCGACCCCGGCTGGCGTGCGAGTACGCATAACAACAGAAAAGGGGTCGGCGCCAACGCCACGGCTTGCCCATCACGCAACAAGCAAGCGTTAGCCTCGTCGAGTTCGAACTCGCCAAAGTCAAGCAGGACAGGGGTCGGATGGGGCTGCGGACGCGCCACGGTTGATTCCTAAAGACTTAAAACAGGGTGGTGCGCTGAAGATTCGCACGTGATTCAGTGTTGAAAAAACAATGTTCCTGCCGTCCTGGGCCATTACTCCCATGACAACGCTGATCGGCACTGAAGCCAAGCGTCGTCGGTCGGAAACCGGCACGTGCGCAACTTCACGCCACGAGCTTTCTTCGGCTTGACACGGGCAGTTACGCCTGAATCTCAGTTCGTCCGGTCGGTGACATCACGGCTTTTCAATGATCTCAAAAACTAATAACAAAAACATCAATATTGAAGTATCTCTCAATTTTGCTTGTCTTGATTCTGCCTGACGATGAGACCTGCGCGCCTCGCGACTTCAATCACAACAAGGGTGTTCTAAAAAGTTTTTACACAGCCTCGGCCGATTACAGCCTGTCGCGACGGGCCGAAAACGATCAAAGCGGTCAATTGAGGAATCGTTGGATCGCGCATGTCTTTCTGCATCGTCAGGATTGCCAAGAACTGGCATGCACACTTGACCATGCAAGACAGCCCCAAGACCACTCAGTCCACGAAAGCTGGGTGGTTTTGGGTTTCTAAATCGGGTGGTTTGAAGGTGTTAGCAAAACCGATCGACTGCATTTGGTAGGTTGACCGTCTGCTTTGGCCGATTACTGCCTCTGGCCAGGGGCAGCAGTCGACCCATGACGGACGTTAATAATAGCCTCCAATTCTGCTTGTACCTCATCGCGTACGAGTGCGGGTGTCTCTGCAGAACCTTGGATGTCGAGTGCCGCTGTCCACCTATTCAAGACAGGTTTGAGACATTGAGGGCAAGTTATCAAGAAATACGGCAATCTGCCGACGATGCCGCAAGTGCACCGTAGGAATCTGCGGGCCTATGGCCAGACGCACCGACTCGATACCTGGGCGGTAGCCTCGATCGAAATTCCACACGAAGTTCAGAAAGGTAAGGAACGCCCGGTCGAGCTTCTCTGTACATCCTGCTGCCAGGTCAGACCGAGGGCGATTCAATATGCTGCGCATGATCACCCGGGTGACACAGGTGAGTCGCGGTGTATCGAGCCAGATGATCAGGTCGGCACGGGGCAGGCGAAGATCGAAGGTACGCCGGGCGCCCCCTCGGTTCCCGACTGGGAGCGCGGCGCCTACACAGTTGCCATTATCACTTGTCGTCCATCTTTGTTGACGATTGTGGCCGGCGCTCAGTGCTCTCTTCGGCGTTGGGCGCTTCTGGAAAACTCCCTGGCGTGAACACATGGGTCTGCAAGTCGCTGGCATCGACTTCGGCGACACCATGAACCGAACGGGCCAGACCAATGGCCTGTTCACACTGTCTATGAGTGTTGACGCGGCCGCTTAACCCCACTTTGCCCGCATGGGTTTTGACATTGATATGCAGGCTAAGGGTCGGATCGGAAAATGCCAGGGCCGACTTCACCTTGGCGGTAATCCATGCATCGTGAACGGCCATTTCCAGACCATGAGAGTAATGCTGGAAGGAGTGAATTTTCATGGCTGAACCCTCTCTCGCGTAATCAGATGTACTGTCCATCCCATTTGCTGTGCTGCCTTCTGCCTGTCGGGTGAACGCTATGGATACCTGATTCGTTTTGGAGCGCTCGCCACGCAAACATTGACAGACATTAATTATAGTACGGCCGTTGCCTGCGGTCAGAGCGCTGACCCCGTGAACGTCCGCCATGGTCGCTCTGTGCCAGGCGCAACATCTACAGAGCACTCCAGACAGTCCTTATTGCGATCAGCCCTGATCAACCCGAAGCAGCCCTTGATGTCTGTTTGTTGTCACCATATGTTATCGGTCTTCATGGAGGATTCTGACTGATGGCACGTGTGGGTTTGATACTGACACCCGGTTTTGCGGACTGGGAATATGCTTTCATTGCTGGAACTGCGTCGCCGTTTTACGGGATCGATGTCAGATTTTTCGCTTCTGCTACGGGGCAGTTCCGCTCGCAGGGCGGATTGGCTGTAACTGTCGATAGCAGTTTGCAGCAATGTCTGGACTGGAAACCGGACGTTGTTGTCGTCATTGGAGGAATGGTCTGGGAACGTGCAGAAGCACCAGATATTCGAGACTTTCTGCATGCCAGTCGCTCAAGTGGGGCGACCATTGCCGGTATCTGTGGGGGAACGCTGGCACTTGCGAGGGCCGGGCTTCTCGACACGGTTCCTCATACCTCGAACAGCGCTGACTTCTTACAACAGAATGCCGTAGGTTATGAAGGGCGCACGCTTTATCGAAGCAGTCCAGTAGCTGTGGTTGCGGACCGCATTATAACTGCTCCAGGCCCTGCGCCCGTTAGCTTCACCTGCGCAGTGTTCGAAGGTGCCGGGCTATCTTCAGAGATCATTTCTCAGTTCAGGTCAATGTTGGCAGCGGAACATGGGTGACCGCTTCGCCCTACAAAACAGCCGATCAGGTGATGTGTTCGAGTGGCCGCTCAGCCGATTTCTGCCGGTGACGACGGGCCGGAATCGACTGGTGCAAGCACTCAATGAAATCTACGAATCGTTCCACGTACAGCTACGGAAAGCCAAGAGCCAAGGCATGGGCTGGCAGGTTTTTTCCAAACCCCAGAAACGACAAAGCCCTGAATAATCAGGGCTTTGTCGTATAAAGATGGCGGAGGCGATGGGATTCGAACTCATGGACCTGTTACAGTCGACGGTTTTCAAGACCGTTGCCTTAAACCACTCGGCCACACCTCCGTTTGCGTTGCGGGCGCCATAATACCTGAATGAAACACACTGTCAAACTCTCTGCATAGCTTGTTACAGGGCGTCTGTTATGATCTTTGCGACTGAACGTTTCAAACCAACAGGAGTGTCGCCATGCGCGAACAGGATTACGCAGTTAATAACAGCGTGCAGGCTGAGCAGCTAGAGGTTAGCCGCGTCCTGCGCAACACATACGGCTTGCTCGCCCTGACCCTGGCATTCAGCGGTGTGACGGCCTACGTTGCCCAGCAGATGCGCGTTGGCTACCCGAACATTTTCGTGGTGCTGATCGGCTTCTACGGTCTTTTCTTCCTTACCAACAAACTCCGTGATTCGGCCTGGGGCCTGGTGTCGGCATTTGCCCTGACCGGTTTCATGGGTTTCCTGCTTGGCCCGATCCTCAACCGTTACCTGGGGATGCAGGGCGGCGCTGAAGTGGTCAGCTCGGCTTTCGCGATGACGGCGCTGGTGTTTGGCGGTCTGTCGGCGTATGTGCTGATTACCCGCAAGGACATGAGCTTCCTTGGTGGTTTCATCACGGCAGGCTTCTTCGTGCTGCTGGGGGCGACGCTGGCGGGCATGTTCTTCCAGATCAGCGGTCTGCAACTGGCGATCAGCGCAGGTTTCGTGCTGTTTTCCTCGGTCTGCATTCTGTTCCAGACCAGCGCCATCATTCATGGCGGCGAGCGTAACTACATCATGGCAACCATCAGCCTGTATGTATCGATCTACAACCTGTTCGTCAGCCTGTTGCAGCTGTTCGGCATCATGGGCCGCGATGATTAATCGTCGGCATTGAGTAAAAAACCCGCTCAGGCGGGTTTTTTACTGCCTGAAATTCAGGATTACTCTGTAATGACAATGCTGCCGTCGGCTTGTTGCCGGTAGATGGTGTAGGGCAGCAGCAACGTATCCATCGCCCCGGACACGACTGCGTCGAGCAGCACTAAAGCGGGGGCGGGACCATGTACCTGCGCATCCCGACCCTCTTCGAGAGGCGCATTCAGGTAGCAAAAATCGTAGGTCACGCCGCTGTAGATTCGCGGTACCGCGCCGCAATAACTCTTTTGGTCCTTCAGGTCCTTTGCGGCCACTTCGTCGCTGCGCACAACCGTTTGAATCGTGCCACAACCCGCAAGCAGCATCGCCACGAATAGCATTGCCTGAGTTTTCATACCGTCAATCCTTCGCCGGAAACCATCAATCTACTTCAGTCTGAAACAAATATCACTCACGCCATGGGCGGCAACCGGCGCTTGACCGGGGTTTTCTTGACGATCGCCGTATTGGTTTCAGCGTGGGTGTTGAGGCGGTCGAGCAGGGTGTCCAGTTGTTCCATCGAGCGCACATGCAGGCGTGCAATGAAACAGTCGTCGCCGGTCACCTTGTCGCACTCGGTGAATTCGGGAATGGCCATGATTTGCCGTTCCACTTCCTGCAATTGCCCCGGCAACGGGCGAATACGCACGATCGCCTGAAGTTGATAGCCAAAGCATTTCGGGTCGATTTCGACGGTGTAGCCCTTGAGCACGCCACGCTCTTCCAGGCGGCGCAGACGCTCGGCAACGCTGGGGGAGGACAGGCCACTGATTTGCGCCAGGGCCTTGAGCGAGCGTCGCGAGTCTTCCATCAGGGCCGTGATCAGCACCTGGTCGATGTCATCCGTCATGGCGAAAACCTCTGTTAGGCATTTTTTCAAAAAAGCCTTGATAAAAAAGGTGGATCTAGAGTTTAGCCTGCTTTTTGCTCTGGAATGGCGCCTGAGTGCCTTGGCATACTTTGGCCACAAATACAGGAGTCTGATGATGGACAAAACCCTACGCCGCGGTTCGTTCGAAATGACAGCCGCCATGCTGATCTCTGGCACCATCGGCTGGTTCGTACTGGTGTCCGGGCAACCGGTGCTGGATGTAGTGTTCTGGCGCTGCCTGTTCGGTGCCGGCACCTTGCTGTTGATTTGCGCAGCTTTCGGCTTTCTGCGTCCCGGCATTTTGACCCGTACCACGTTCTTGCTCGCCGTGCTGAGTGGTGTGGCGATTGTCGGCAACTGGGTGCTGTTGTTCGCGTCTTATTCCCGGGCGTCGATTGCCATCGGCACCGCCGTTTATAACGTCCAGCCGTTCATGCTGGTTGGGCTGGCGGCGCTGTTGCTCAACGAAAAAATCACCACGCAGAAACTTGCCTGGCTGGGCGTTTCGTTTCTCGGGATGCTGGCCATTGTCAGCGCCCATGGCAGCCAGGGCGAGAGCGGCAGCGATTACCTGATGGGCATAGCCTTGGCGTTGGGCGCGGCGTTTCTCTATGCGATTGCCGCGCTGATCATCAAGCGCCTGACTGGAACCCCGCCGCATTTGATCGCGCTGATCCAGGTCAGCACCGGCGTGTTGTTGCTCGCGCCATTTGCGCATTTTTCGGCACTGCCGCAGGCACCGAGTGCGTGGGCCAGCCTGGTGACGCTGGGCATGGTGCACACCGGTGTGATGTACGTGTTGCTGTATGGCGCGATTCAAAAACTGCCGACTGCGCTGACAGGCGCGCTGTCCTTCATTTACCCGATTGCGGCGATTTTCGTTGACTGGTTTGCCTTCGGCCATCGCCTGGAGGTGCTGCAATGGATCGGGGTCGCGGCAATCCTGCTGGCCGCTGCCGGCATGCAGCAAGGGTGGTCGCTGAAATTTCGGCGTACGGTGACGCCGTAAACCGCTACGCAGGCATCAGATGTTCCAGCGTGGCGCGCTCCCGGCCAGCCGCTGGCGCATCTCGCCGATGTTGGCGGCCAGTTGTTGAGTCAACAAACGATACCCGTCCAGCGTGTTGTAGACCGGCGCGTCGAGGCTGACAGCCGGCAAACTGATGGGGCGATTGAGCCGCTGGCAGGCGCCGGATTTCAACGCCCGGGCCATGCCGATCAATTGCACGCGAATCTGCCGGTGTTCAGCGTTCAATGCCGTTTGCAAGAGCGTCATCGCCTCGGGGTCATTGGCATCCGGTCGGGTATTGCCGAGGATTTCCAGGGTGCTGACGCACATGCGCAAGTTACGCTGGATGGCATCCAGGTCAGTCATGGAAATTTTCACTTCCTTGGACACCGAAGGCATCAGTGAGCGCAGCTGCACCATTACCGCGTTCAGGCGGGTCATGAGTTTGAGGTGTTCGTCGGCCGTGATGGCCTGGCCGTCAATGATGCGCCCGTAAATTTTCGCGCAATCACGCAGCGCATCGGCCAGGTTGTAGCGCCAGGAGTAAACCGCGTACAGCGGCAGGGCGAAGGAAAACGCCAGGGCCAGGGCAATGCCGATCAGGATGTCCACCCCTCGCCACAAGCCATCGGTGACCGGGTTATCGCCGTGCCCGGCTACGATGAACACGGTAATTGCCGATAGCAGTGCGGTGTAGCCGCCCTTGCCGATGGCGTGATACGAGAAAAACCCGCAGACCACCGACATTGCGAAATAGGTCAGCCAGGGCATCCCGAGCCAGGCCTGTTGTGCCACCAACGCCAGGCCGACACCGGCCCCGATCAAGGTGCCGATGGCGCGTTCGGCAGCTTTCTTGCCGATGTTGCCATGGTGCTGCAAGCCACCGATTACCACCAACATGGTCACCGACGCCCACTCGCCGTGGGGCAGGTGGATGCCGGTGGTCAGCAGGATCGTTGCCAGCAATCCCAGCGACACGCGTACGGCGTGAATCACCCGGGCGTGGCGATAGCGCCGATACGGGTCCAGCAATGGACGCAGCAGTCGGCGCAGCAACGGTGGCAGCCGATGGGCTCTGGATGTACTCAGGCTGGCTCTCCTCAGAAGATGTAGTCGGTCGTCAGGAAGCTCGAACTGCGGCCGCTGATGATTTCGCTGATCAGGTCCTTGTTGGTCTCCTGGAATTTGGTGGCGACCAGGGTGCGGATCGAAAACACACGCAGTGCATCATGTACCGACAAGGTGCCCTCGGCCGAGTTCTTGCGACCATTGAATGGATAAGTGTCGGGGCCACGCTGGCATTGCGCATTGAGATTGATGCGTCCGACCTGATTGGCAAACGTGTCCACCAGTCGGCCGACGGCGACCGGGTTGGTGCCGAAGATGCTCAACTGCTGGCCGAAGTCCGATTCCAGCACGTAGTCGATCACGGTATCCAGATGACGATACGGCACGATGGGGACGACGGGGCCGAATTGTTCTTCCTGATAAACGCGCATCTGCGGGGTGACCGGGTAGAGCACCGCCGGGTAGAAAAACGACGCTCGGGCCTCACCGCCGTTGGGGTTGACCACCTTGGCGCCTTTGCTCTCGGCGTCCGTCACCAGTGAGTGCAGATAGTCGACCTTGCTCGACTCCGGCAGTGGCGTCAGGGATACGCCACTGTCCCAAGGCATGCCGGGCTTGAGCGTAGCCAGTCTGGCATTGAATTTCTCGATGAAGGACTCGACCACGTCTTCGTGGACAAAAAGGATTTTCAACGCTGTGCAGCGCTGGCCATTGAAAGACAGCGAGCCGGTGACCGCTTCGCTGACGGCGTTGTCCAGATCCACTTCCGGCAGGACGATGCCCGGGTTTTTCGCATCCAGGCCCAGCGCCGCGCGCAAACGGTGTGGTTTTGGATGGAGTTTTTTCAGGTCACTGGCGGCTTTGTTGGTGCCGATGAAGGCAAAGATGTCGATCTTGCCGCTGGCCATCAGCGCACTGACTGTCTCGCGGCCGCTGCCGTAGATAACGTTGATCACCCCGATCGGGAAACTGTCGCGGAAGGCTTCCAGCAGCGGGCGAATCAGCAGCACGCCCAGTTTGGCCGGCTTGAACACCACCGTGTTGCCCATGATCAGCGCCGGGATCAGCGTGGTGAAGGTTTCGTTCAACGGATAGTTGTAAGGCCCCATGCACAGGGCGACGCCCATCGGCACGCGACGGATCTGGCCGAGGGTGTCCTGTTCAAGTTCGAAACGGCTGGAACGGCGGTCGAGTTCTTTCAGCGCGTTGATGGTGTCGACGATGTAGTCGCAGGTGCGGTCGAACTCCTTTTCCGAGTCCTTGAGGTTCTTGCCGATTTCCCACATCAGCAACTTGACCACGGCATCGCGCTGCTCGCGCATGCGCCCGAGGAAGGTTTCGACATGCTGGATACGCTCGGCCACGCGCATGGTCGGCCACAATCCCTGACCGCGGTCGTAGGCGCGGACAGCCGCGTCGAGGGCGGTCAGTGCGGTGTCGGCATCCAGCAGCGGCGTGCTGCCGAGGATCACTTGCTCGTCGCCATTCGGGCCAGTCAGGTACACCGGGCTGCGGACCTGGGCCAGTGGCCCGTTCCAGGTTCTCAGTTCGCCATCGACCAGGTACTCACGCTGCTCGGTCTGGCCATCAAGGCGGTACTTTTCCGGGATGTCGGCGTGGCTCGGGAACAGATTTTCGAGAATATTGGCTGTGGTCATGTCGCTACCCCTCTGGATTGGGTGATGCACTGATGAATCGTTTTAGCAGACCTCAGCAACGCTTGTCATGACTCATCTCAGCGTTTTATCGCACAGCGTGATGGTTAGCGGATTCATCGACGCCTACAGTCATGGCCTCAGAAGCTCCCCTTGATGGCCCCCAATGCCCTCAACCTGCCCACGCGGTGACCTCTCCTTGATCACAACAAAAAAGCTGCACCCGGCTGACCGGGCAGCCAATGAGAGGACAGCCATGCGGGCAAGCCGATTAACTGAAAAGCCTAGCCTTTGTTTGGCTTTGGCGGGCAGCGTCTTCTTTTGTGGCGAGGGGGCTTCTGTGGCCTCTGACGGCACACAAATCCTCGTACTCCGGTTAAACTCCATGCTCTTTTTCAAGGAGTTCATATGAGCCATTACCAGCCGGGCATTCTCGCCACCCCCGTTCCGCCTCAAGCGCGCCATATGTTCTTCGCCCTCGAATCCGTCGAAGCATTGCCGGTCGCACTCGACAACTTGATGCAACTTGTGGACGGCAAATCGGCTGTCGTCGGCTTCGGTGAATCCCTGGTCAAGGCGCTGGATGGGCAGATCGATGGCCTGCGAACTTTTCCGGCGTTGACTGGCGTCGGTGTCGACAATCCATCGACCCAACACGCGCTCTGGTGCTGGCTGCACGGTGAAGACCGTGGTGAGTTGCTCAACCGCAGCAACGCCATCGAAGCGGCACTGGCCCCGGCGTTGCGCCTGGTGCAGATGAACGAAACCTTCCGCCATAAGACCGGGCATGACCTGACCGGCTTCGAAGATGGCACCGAGAACCCCCACGACGCAGCCGCCGTGACCGCCGCCGTGGTGGGTGAGGGCGCCGACGGTACGGTGGGTGGCAGCTTCGCCGCGATCCAGCAGTGGCAGCATGACTTGAAAGGTTTCCATGGGCTGTCGGCGGATGAAAAAGACAACATCATGGGCCGCCGCTTGAGCGACAACGAAGAGATCGACGATGCGCCGGTTTCCGCCCACGTCAAACGTACTGCCCAGGAAAGCTTTGCGCCTGAAGCGTTCGTGGTGCGCCGTTCGATGCCGTGGATCGAAGGCGACCGTGCCGGCCTGATGTTCCTGGCCTTTGGTTTTTCCCTTGACGCCTTCGAAGCCCAACTGCGCCGCATGAGTGGCCTGGAAGATGGCATCACCGACGGTTTGTACCGCATCAGCCGTCCGGTCACCGGTGGCTACTACTGGTGTCCGCCACTCAAGGACGGTCGACTGGACCTGCGCGCATTGCGCATCGGCTGAGCATCAGGGAGAGCCTATGAACGTGGTGCGCTGGGGCATGATCGGTTGTGGCAGTGTCGCTGAACGCAAAAGCGGGCCGGCCTTCTACAAGGCGCCTGGATCGGCGTTGGTGGCGGTGATGGGGCGACGCCTGGACGTTGTCACCGACTATGCCGCGCGCCACGGCATCGCGCGGGTCTACACCGATGCGCAAGCGCTGATCGACGATCCCGAGGTCGACGCTGTGTACATCGCCACGCCGCCCGACAGTCATCATGCTTACGCCTTGCAGGTGGCCGCCGCCGGCAAGCATTGCTGCGTCGAGAAACCGATGGCGCTCAACGCCGGGCAAAGTCGCGAGATGCAGCAGGTGTTTGCCGATGCCGGGTTGCATCTGTTCGTGTCCTATTACCGACGTTCGCTGCCACGCTTCCGGCAAGTGCGGCAATGGCTGGAGGAGGGGCGGATCGGCGAGGTCCGGCACTTGACCTGGACGCTCACCAAAGCTCCGTCGGCAGCGGATCGGAACGGCACTGATAACTGGCGCACCGACCCGGCGATTGCCGGCGGTGGTTACTTTGCGGATCTGGCCAGCCATGGCCTGGACCTGTTTCAGTATCTGCTCGGCGATATCGTCGACGTCGCCGGGTTTACCGCGCGGCAGGCCGGGCTGTATGCCGCCGAAGACGCCGTCAGTGCCACTTGGCGGTTTGCCAGCGGAGCACTGGGGATGGGTTGCTGGAACTTCGTTGCAGACCGCCGCGAAGACCGTGTCGAAGTGATTGGCAGCAAAGGCCGGATCACTTTTTCAGTGTTCGATGAACACCCGATTGAACTGCACGCCGATGAACACCTCAGCCTGAACATCGAGCATCACGCGCACATTCAGTGGCACCACGTAATGGGCATGAGTACGCATATTCGTGGTGGGGCGCAGCATCCCGCCATCGCCGGGCAGGCGCTGAAGACTGATTGGGTGATGGACCAGATCCTCAAGCGCCACTGATCCTTCAGACCACACATAGCCCCCTGTGGGAGCGGGCTTGCTCGCGAAGAGGGAGTGTCAGTCGACGCCAATGTTGTTTGACACACCGCCTTCGCGAGCAAGCCCGCTCCCACATTTGTTCTTGCGTCGCGCATCTAACCTTATGCTCATTCGATATTTCTCAAGCTTGTCATAACCTCTCTAAGATCACGTCATAACTCGTTATAACAAGTGATCTGCCATGACCGATAACGTTCTATCCCTGAGCAGCGTCCCGTTGCACACACAGCTGCGAGACGTGCTGCGCGCCCGCATCCTCGACGGCGAATACCCGCAAGACAGCCAGATGCCTTCCGAAAGCGAGCTTGGCGCCTTGTTCAAGGTCAGCCGCATCACCGTGCGCCAGGCCCTGGGTGACCTGCAAAAGGAAGGGCTGATTTTCAGGATCCACGGCAAGGGCACTTTCGTCGCCAAGCCGAAAACCTTCCAGAACGTCGGCACCCTGCAAGGCTTGGCCGAGTCCATGACCGGTCGCGGCTACGAGGTGATCAACCGTCTGCGCAGTTTCAAATTCATTGCCGCCGACAAGCGAGTGGCCGAGCGTTTGCAGGTCGCCGTAGGCGAGACCGTGGCGCAGATCAAACGGGTGCGCCTGATCAATCGCGAGCCGGTTTCCCTGGAAATCACTTACCTGCCCAAGGTCATTGGTGAGCGCCTGGAAAAAGCCGACCTGGTCACCCGCGACATTTTCCTGATCCTGGAAAATGACTGCGGCCTGGCCCTGGGACACGCTGATCTGGCCATCGATGCGGTACTGGCCGACAGCGACCTGACCCATGCGCTGAACGTCGAGTCCGGCTCGCCGATCATGCGTATCGAGCGCCTGACCCACGATGTCGACGGTCGCCCGCTGGACTTCGAGCACCTTTACTACCGTGGCGATGCTTTCCAGTACCGCCTGCGGATCGATCGGCACAAAGGGGATCAGGCATGACGCGCAGCACGTTGGAACAGGAATACGACATCGTCGTGATCGGCGGCGGCACCGCCGGCCCCATGGCGGCGATCAAGGCCAAGGAACGCAACCGCGACCTGCGGGTGTTGTTGATCGACAAGGCCAACGTCAAGCGCAGCGGCGCGATCAGCATGGGCATGGACGGCCTGAACAACGCGATCATTCCCGGTCACTCGACACCGGAGCAATACACCAAGGAAATCACCATCGCCAACGACGGTATCGTCAACCAGGCCGCGGTGTACGCCTATGCCACCCACAGCTTCGAAACCCTCTCGCAACTGGACCGCTGGGGCGTGAAGTTCGAGAAGGACGAAACCGGTGACTATGCGGTGAAAAAGGTTCACCACATGGGCGCTTATGTGTTGCCGATGCCGGAAGGGCACGACATCAAGAAAGTCCTCTACCGGCAGCTGAAGCGCGCGCGGGTGAATATCACCAATCGGCTGGTGTGTACCCGATTGCTCAAAGACCAAGAGGGCGCGGTCAACGGCGTGATGGGCTTCGATTGCCGCACGGCGGACTTCCATGTGATCAAGGCCAAGGCGGTGATCCTCGCCTGCGGTGCCGCCGGACGCCTGGGGTTGCCGTCCTCCGGTTACCTGATGGGCACCTACGAAAACCCGACCAATGCCGGTGACGGCTACTCGATGGCCTACCACGCCGGGGCCGAACTGGCGAACCTGGAATGCTTTCAGATCAACCCGCTGATCAAGGATTACAACGGCCCGGCCTGCGCCTACGTCACCGGTCCCTTGGGCGGCTACACCGCCAACAACAAGGGTGAACGCTTCATCGAGTGCGACTACTGGAGCGGGCAGATGATGTGGGAATTCCACCAGGAGCTGGAAAGCGGCAATGGTCCGGTGTTCCTCAAGCTCGATCACCTGGCCGAGGAAACCATCCAGAATATCGAAGAGATCCTGCACAGCAACGAGCGTCCGAGTCGCGGCCAGTTCCATGCCAATCGTGGCACCGACTACCGCACGCAGATGGTCGAGATGCACATCTCCGAGATCGGCTTTTGCAGCGGGCATTCGGCCTCGGGTGTGTGGGTCAACGAGAAGGCCGAGACCTCGGTCAAGGGCTTGTACTCGGCCGGTGATATGGCCGCGGTGCCACACAACTACATGCTCGGCGCGTTCACCTATGGCTGGTTCGCCGGCAACAACGCGGCGGATTTTGTCGCCGGGCGCGAGTTTTCCGCGCTGGATGCCGCGCAGATCGAAAGCGAAAAACAGCGGGTCTATGCACCGCTGGACCGCGAACACGGCCTGCCACCGGCCCAGGTCGAATACAAGCTGCGGCGCTTCGTCAACGACTACCTGCAACCGCCGAAAGTGACGAAGAAGATGCAGATTGGCCTGCAACGCTTCAGTGACATCCAGCGCGATCTCGACCAGATCAAGGCCCACAACGCCCACGAACTGATGCGCGCCATGGAAGTCAGCATGATCCGCGACTGCGCCGAAATGGCCGCCCGCGCTTCATTGTTCCGCACCGAAAGCCGTTGGGGGCTTTACCACCATCGCGTCGATCACCCGCAGCGCAACGACCGCGACTGGTTCTGCCATTGCCACCTGAAGAAGGACGAGAACGGTTTGATGAGCAGTTTCAAGAAAGCCGTCGAGCCTTACATTATCCCGCTGGATGCCGATGAGATGCAGGCCTACGACCGGTTGCGGGTCGGTGCCGATGCGGCTTGATGCCGACCACAAAAGAGAGACCGAACATGGCTTACCAACCCCAGGAAATCTTCTTCCGCTCCAACGCACCGGTCACGGTCGATGAAGACAAATGCATCGCTCACAAAGGCTGCACCGTGTGCGTCGACGTTTGCCCGATGGACCTGCTGGCGATCAACCCGGCCACGCAAAAGGCCTACATGGCGTTCGACGAATGCTGGTACTGCATGCCCTGTGAAAAAGACTGCCCGACCGGGGCCGTGAAAGTCGAGATCCCGTATTTGCTGCGGTGAAACACATATCAAATGTGGGAGCGGGCTTGCTCGCGAAGAGGCCGGCACAGCTGGCATCTCCATTGACTGACCGGACGCCTTCGCGAGCAAGCCCGCTCCCACAGGGGATCGTGGCCAGTTCAAATAATATTTAAAGCCATCCGGCACCACCGGACGCTTGCTTTACAAAACCCCTCGTTTCCCACCACGCCCTGATCGTGGCGGAGACGAACATCCTATAAATGATTCGAGGGGAAACACTCATGATGTTGCGTGCAGCTTTGGCCGGTCTGGTACTGGCTTCATTCACCCTGTCGGCCTCGGCCGAAACCATCCGCATTGCCATTGGCACCCAGGACACCACCATCAACTGCGCCGCTGGCGGGTTGTTGATTCGCGAACTCGGGCTGCTGGACAAATACCTGCCCCACGACGGCCCCTACAAAGACACCCAATACGATGTGCAGTGGAAAAATTTCACCAGCGGCGCCCCCCTGACCAACGAGATGGTGGCCGGCAAACTCGACTTCGGCGCCATGGCCGATTTCCCCGGCGCGTTCAACGGAGTGGCGTTCGAAACGGCGGGCAAGCACAGCCTGTTCATTAGCGTGTTGTCGGGCAGCATCAAGGGCAGCGGCAATGGCATCGTGGTGCCGAGCGCATCGGGCGTGCAGTCGCTGGCCGAGCTCAAGGGCAAGACCATTTCCGTACCGTTCGCTTCCACTGCCCATGGCCTGTTGCTGCGCGCCGTCGCGGCCCAGGGCTGGGACCCGCTCAAGGACGTGAACATCATCGCCCAGCCGCCGGAAGTCGCCGGTTCCGCGTTGCAGGCCGGCAAGATCGATGCTCACGCTGACTTCGTACCCTTCGCCGAACTGTTCCCGAGCCGTGGTTTCGCCCGCAAGATTTATGACGGCTCCCAGGCCAACGCGCCGACCTTCCACGGAGCGCTGGTCGATCAGGCCTATGCGAAAAAATATCCGGAAATCGTCGTCGCTTACCTGCGGGCGAGTATCGAAGCCAACCAACTGCTGGCGGCTGAACCAGAGAAGTACAGCGAGTTGATCGCCAGGGTCACCGGGGTCGATGCCGAGGTCAATTACCTGTTCCACGGCCCCCTCGGCGTGCAGACCCGCGACCTGAGCTGGAAACCGGAATACCGTCAGGCCGTGGGCACCGCCATCGATACCCTCAAGTTGTTGAAGAAGGCCGATCGCGGTCTTGATCTCAACACCTTCATCGACGACCAGTACATCCGCGCCGCCTTCAAGGCCTCGAACCTGGACTACAGCGCGCAGCTTGGGAATTACCAGCAGACGCCGCTCAAGGCCGTCGATGCCGCCAGCGGCAAAGCCATCACCGACTTCAGCCACGTGGCGGAAATCTGGGTGCGTGGCGAGCCGAAGGTTCGTCAGTACGCCTCGGCGCAAGCGGCATTTACCGCGCTCACAGCGTTGAAACAGGAGGGCAAGAGCATCCGCGCGGTGTACGCCCAGGCCAGCGACAGCGGGATCAAGTTGCTGGCGGATCAGGCGTGGTTTGCCACTGATGCCAAGGGGCAATTCAGCGCGTTCTTGCTCAAAGGCCAAGCCCAACAGTTCGCCACGGCGCAGGGCGGCAAAGTGTTCGACTTCGCCGATGCCACCACACAGGCCGTGGCCGTTCGCTAACACCTGGAACGACTCGATCTAATGTGGGAGCGGGCTTGCTCGCGAAAGCGGTGGGTCAGTCGACATCAATGTTGAATGTCCGACCGCATTCGCGAGCAAGCCCGCTCCCACAAGGGTCCAGGGTTGAGAGGAAGAATTGTGTACCGACCATTTGCGCGCTGGATTCCCAGAGCCGCTTCACTGCTGCTCTGCCTGCTGTTCTGGCAACTCGCCGCCAGCCACCACTGGAACCTTGGCCTGGTGACTTTCGCCAACGTCCCGACACCCTGGGCGGTCATTGAAGCCGCCCTCGGCCTCGGCGACTCCGGCAAACTCGCCCAGCACCTGGGCAGCAGCCTCGGCCGGGTGTTCGCCGGTTACCTTGCGGCGCTGATCATTGGCGTGGCCCTGGGCCTGGCCATCGGCCGCTCGAAATGGGCCGAAGATCTGTTGCTGCCACCCCTGGAAGTCCTGCGCCCGATCCCGGCAGTGGCGTGGATTCCCCTGGCGATTCTGATGTTTCCCTCGTCGGAACTGTCGATGGTGTTCATCACCTTCACCGGCGCACTATTCCCGATCCTGCTCAACACCGTGCACGGCGTCGAAGGTGTCGACCCTCGGCTGATCGCCTCGGCGAAAAGCCTCGGGGCAGGGCGCCGGGCAATCCTGCTGGAGGTCGTTCTGCCGGGCGCGGCGCCGAGCATCATCACCGGCCTGGCCATTGGCATGGGCACCTCGTGGTTCTGCCTGGTGACGGCGGAAATGATCTCCGGCCAATTCGGCATCGGCTATTACACCTGGGAGTCCTACACCATCCAGAACTACGCCGACATCGTGGTCGGCATGTTGTTGATAGGCGTGCTCGGCATGGGCAGCAGCCTATTGATCAAGCGCCTGGGCGGGCTCTTCACGCCTTGGCACCGACCGCGAGGAAAAGCCTGATGAGCGTTTTTCAACACCTGGAAGGGCGCATCGATATCCGCGGGTTGTCGATCAGCCTGGGCGAGGGCCACGCGGCTTTCGAAGCGGTGCAGGGCCTCGATTGCCAGATTGAACCGGGCCAGTTCGTGTGCATTCTCGGGCCGTCCGGTTGCGGTAAGTCCACCTTGCTCGGCGCGCTGGCCGGCCACCTGCAACCGCGCACCGGCACCTTGAACGTGGATGGCGCGCCAGTGTCGGGGCCATCGCCACAACGCGGCATGGTGTTCCAGCAGCACACACTGTTTCCGTGGCGGACGGTGCGTGACAACGTGGCGTTCGGCTTGAAAATGCGCGGCGTCGGCAAGGTCGAACGGCACAAGGCTGCGGATGAAATCCTCGCGCTGGTGGGCCTTGAAGGCTTTGCCGGGCGCTGGCCCGACCAGCTCTCCGGCGGCATGCAGCAACGGGTGGAAATTGCCCGGGTGCTGGTCAACCGTCCGCGCCTGTTGCTGATGGACGAACCCTTCGGTGCCCTCGATGCCCTGACCCGGTTGAACATGCAGGAACTGCTGCTGGACATCTGGACGCGCATCCGCACCACCGTGGTGTTTGTCACCCATGACATCGATGAAGCGCTGTTCCTCGCCGACCGCTTGCTGGTCATGAGCTCGCGCCCCGGGCGAATCATCGAAGACCTGCGCCTGGATTTCCCCCGGCCGCGCAGCACGGAGCTGGTGACCCGCCCTGAATTTTCGCATCTGAAGCGTCATTGCCTCGAACTCCTGCGGCACGAAGACGGTCGGCAGCTGCCGCGCCTGAACCCGCTCGGACTTCCCCCTGAAAACAAACTGCCGCGATTTGCCCTATGACCTCACTATTCGATGTAACCGATAACAACGACATTCTTGCCCTGCAACCGCGCCTGACCGATGACGACCCCGGCGTGCGCCGGATCGCGCTGATCGAGCTGGCTGACCTTGAGGAGCCGGACGGCCTGCAGTGGTTGATCAATCGACTGGCCGAAGACCCGATGGCAGACGTTCGCGCCGAAGCTGCGCGGTTGCTGGAAGCCTGGGAGGACGAGCCCGTGGTCGAAGCGTTGTGCCAGGCCCTGACGGATCCATCCCCGGCGGTGCAGGCGGCCGCTGCGCAAAGCCTCAGCCTGCTCAAGAGCGAAGCGGCGGGCCGGGTCATTCTGCCGTGGACCGGGCATGCCGACAGCGGCGTACGCATTGCCGCGTTCCGAGCGTTACGCGAGTTGCGTTGCCCCGATGCCGCCGATGCGGCTGCCCGGGCACTGGATGATGAAAGCGCCAGTGTGCGCCGCGAGGCGGTGGGCGTGCTCGGCTGGCTCAAGCAACTCGAGGCCTTGCCGGCCCTGGCGCGGTTGGCCAGCGCTGACCCGGACACCGACGTGCGGCGTGCCGCCACCGGGGCGCTGGGCCTGGCGTCTGACGCGCAGGTGCTGCCGGCCCTGCGACAGGCCTTGCGGGACGATGCCTGGCAAGTCCGCGAAGAAGCCGCCACCACCCTGGGCAAGGTCGGTCACCTCGACGCCGGCCCGGCCCTGATCGACGCCTTGGGTGACGATTACTGGCAGGTGCGTCTGCGCGCCGCCCGCAGCCTCGGTCGCTTGCGTTATGGACCGGCGCTCGATGCGCTGATCGACACCCTCGGCCATCGCATCAGCAACCTGCGCAAGGAAGCCGCTTTGGCCTTGGGGGAGCTGAACAATCGAAGCGCCGTCGCGCCATTGCAGGCGGCGCAAGACGACGGCGACCCGGAAGTGCGCAAGGCTGTGCGCATTGCCTTGAGCCAGTTGCAATGAACCCGCTGGCGATTGGCAATTCCCGCAGCAAACAGCAGTTGCGACTGAACTGGCCCGATGGCCGCGAACAGGTATTGGACCACGCCGAACTGCGTCGCCAGTGCCCGTGTTCGCAGTGTCGGGCCTTCCGTTTGCGCGGGTTGACCCCGATGGTTGATGCACGGCTTCGGGTGACCGAATTGCACTCGCAGGGATATGGCCTGCAACTGGTCTTCAGCGATGGCCATGAACGGGGGATTTATCCGTGGGCGTATCTGGCACAACTCACTCCTTGAGCCACTGAAATCCAGCGTGGGAGCGGGCTTGCTCGCGAAAGCGGTGTGTCTGTCGATACTTCATTGGCTGATCCACCGCCTTCGCGAGCAAGCCCGCTCCCACAGGTGATCTGCCCACCAGACGATTGACGGTCCTTGCCAGGAAAAAGCCGAAAGAGTACAAATGTACTCCATGACGACTCTGACTCCCCGCCGTACCGCCATCCTGACCTTTATCCGCGATCGCATCGCCGAGCACGGTCAGCCTCCGAGCCTCGCTGAAATCAGCGAGGCGTTTGGCTTCGCTTCCCGCAGCGTGGCGCGCAAGCATGTGCTGGCGCTGACCGAAGCCGGGTTTATCGAGGTCAACCCGCATCAGGCCCGGGGCATTCGCCTGCTCGGGCAGCCGCCGCGTCCCGAGTTGCTGGACATCCCGGTACTTGGCCGGGTGGCGGCCGGTGCGCCGATCGGTGCCGATGCCGAGGTGCACAGCCGTTTGCTGCTCGATCCGTCGATCTTCTCGCGGGTACCGGACTACATGTTGCGGGTCCGGGGCGATTCGATGATCGAGGACGGCATTCTCGACGGCGATCTGGTGGGCGTGCACCGCAGCCCCGAGGCGCTCAACGGCCAGATCGTCGTGGCACGGCTCGACGGCGAAGTCACCATCAAGCGCTTCGAGCGGGTTGGCGATGTTGTTCGCCTGCTGCCGCGCAACCCGGCCTACCAGCCGATCATTGTCGAAGCCGACCGGGACCTGGCCATCGAAGGCGTGTTCTGTGGCCTGGTGAGGCAAGGCTGATGGGTGTCGTCGTTGCGCTGGATACGCTGTTCAATGGCGGCCAGGTCTGGAAAGGCCGGCCTGCGCCACCGGCTGCCAGCCCGCAGCCCACCGGGCATGCCGCACTGGACGCGGCATTGCCCAGCGGTGGCTGGCCAGAGGCGGCGCTGACGGAAATCCTGTTGGCCGGGCAAGGCGTGGGCGAGTTGCAACTGGTGTGGCCGACGCTGGCACGGCTGTCGGCGGCGGGCGAGCGCATCGTGCTGGTGGCGCCACCTTGCGTACCGTATCCCCAGGCGTGGCAGAGCGCCGGGGTGGATCTGCGTCAGCTGTCGATCATCCAGGCCAGTGAGCGCGATGCGCTGTGGGCCGCGGAGCAATGCCTGCGTTCGGGCAGTTGCGGCGCGGTGCTGTGCTGGCCGCACAAGGCCGACGACCGCGCCTTGCGCCGCTTGCAGGTGGCGGCGGAAACCGGCCAGACCCTGGCCTTCGCCTATCGCCCCATCGGTGAAGCGATCAATCCTTCGCCAGCGGCCCTGCGCATCGCCATCGATGCCCAACCGGCACAACTGCGCGTGCTCAAGTGTCGCGGCGGCCTGGCCCGTTCGGCGCCGATTGCCTTCGCCGTGGAGCATTGAGGTTGCCATGCGCTGGGTCTGCATTCTTTTCCCGCAATTGGCGCTGGACGCGGTACTGCGTCAGCGCGCCGATCCCGATGAGCCCCTGGCGTTGCTGACCGGCCCGGCCCAGCGCCGGGTGCTGCAGGCGGTCAACGGTGCGGCGCGGGCGCGGGGTTTGCGTCCCGGTCAGTCCATGAGTGCGGCGCAGGCCTTGAGCAAAGGCTTTGTCACGGCCGAATACGACGCCGCCGAAATCGAACACTGGCAGCAGTTTCTCGCCGCCTGGGCCTATCGCTTCAGTTCCCAGGTCAGCGTGCATTACCCTCGGGCCGTGGTCTTCGAGATCGAATCCAGCCTCGGGTTGTTCGGCACCTGGCCGCAATTCGAAGCGCTTCTGCGCCGTGAACTCGGCGAACTGGGTTTTCGGCACCGTATCGTGGCCGCGCCCAACCCGGTGGCGGCGCGGGTGCTGGCCAACGCCTATGACGGGCTGGTGGTGCCGGACGATCAAGCCTTGCAGCATCATCTGGGGCAAATGCCCGTCGACCGGATCGGCCTGCAAGCATCGGTCGCCACAGCCTTGTCACGCATGGGCCTGCGCACCTTGAGCCAGGTGCAGGCGTTGCCCCGGCACAGCCTGGCCCGGCGTTTCGAGGCCCAGGTGCTCAGGCACCTGGATGCCCTGTCGGGTTTGCGACGGCTGGCGCTGGCGTTCTACCTGCCGCCGGACCGCTTCGATGTGCGCATCGAGCTCAATTTCGATGTGCAGTCCCATCAAGCCTTGCTGTTTCCGTTGCGCCGGTTGACGGGCGACCTGTCGGCGTTCCTGTGCGGTCGTGACAGCGGTGTACAGCGTTTCGACCTGCATCTGGAGCACGCCGGGTTGCCGGATACGGTCATCAAGGTCGGCCTGCTCAGTGCCGAGCGCGATCCGGCGATGCTCTTCGAGCTGGCCCGGGGGCGGTTGGAGCAGGTCCAGGTCGAGGCTCCGGTACGTGGCTTTCGCCTGCGCGCCGAAGATTTGCCGACCTTCGTGCCCCAGCATCAGGCACTGTTCGACGACCGCCCGCAGCAGTCCTTGCCCTGGGAGCAACTGCGCGAACGCCTGCGTGCACGGCTGGGGGATGACGCGGTGCATGGCTTGCGCTTTCAGGCCGATCACCGCCCCGAGTGCGCGTGGCAGGCCAGTGCCGACAGCCAGCCTTGCGCGGTGCCGGCCGCGGTGAAACGGCCGGGCTGGCTGCTGACCGAGCCGTTGGCCGTGCATCAGGGCTCGGCGCGCATCCTCATGGGGCCGGAGCGTATCGAGTCCGGCTGGTGGGACGGCGACGACGTACGCCGTGACTATTACCTGATCGAAACCCGTGCCGGCCAACAGGGCTGGGCCTACCGGGCGGTCGGCGAGGACGGCCCGTTGTGGTTGCAGGGCTGGTTCGCATGAGCAGCGAATATGCCGAATTGCACTGCCTGTCGAACTTCAGCTTCCAGCGCGGTGCCTCCAGTGCCATCGAGCTGTTCCAGCGCGCGAAAAAACAGGGTTATCAAGCCCTGGCGATCACCGACGAATGCACCCTGGCGGGCATCGTTCGTGCCTGGCAAGCGGCAAAGTCCGTGGAGTTACCGCTGATTATCGGCAGTGAAATGCGCATCGAGAACGGTCCGAAACTGGTGCTGCTGGTGGAGAGCCTCGAGGGCTATCAGGCGCTGTGCCGATTGATCACCCGCGCCCGGCGCCGCACGCAGAAAGGCCAGTATCAGCTACTGCGCGAAGATTTCGACGAACCGTTGCCGGGGTTGTTGGCGTTGTGGGTGCCGGACGCGGTCGATGCCTTTGCACAGGGCCACTGGCTCAAGCAGGTCTTCGCCGAACGCCTGTGGCTGGCCGTGCAGTTGCATCGTGGTCAGGACGATGCCCGGCGCCTGAACGATCTGCTGACACTGGCCAGGGAATTGCGCATTGCGGCCGTGGCCAGTGGCGATGTGCACATGCACGCTCGCGGCCGGCGCGCTTTGCAGGACACCATGACCGCGATCCGTCATCACCTGCCGGTGGCCGATGCCGGGTTGCGCCTGCATCCCAACGGCGAACGCCATCTGCGCAGCCTGGACGTGTTGCGGGAGCTTTATCCACCAGAGTTGCTGGCCGAAACGCTGAGCATCGCCCGGCGTTGCACCTTTGATCTTGGTCAGTTGCATTACCAATACCCCCGCGAACTGGTGCCGCAAGGGCACTCGGCCACCTCGTGGCTGCGTCATTTGACCGAGGAAGGCATCGAGTGGCGCTGGCCAAAAGGGCCGAAACGCGAAGTGCTGGTGCAGATCGACAAGGAGCTGGAACTGATCGCGGAACTGGGCTATGAAAGCTATTTCCTGACGGTCCACGACATCGTCCGCTTTGCCCGCCAGCAACAGATTCTTTGTCAGGGTCGTGGTTCTGCCGCCAACTCGGCCGTGTGTTTTGCCCTGGGGATCACCGAAATCGATCCGGATCGCACCACGTTGCTGTTCGAGCGCTTTCTGTCCAAAGAGCGCAACGAGCCGCCGGACATCGACGTCGATTTCGAGCACGAACGCCGCGAAGAAGTCTTGCAGTACGTGTTCCAGCGCTATGGCCGGGCCCGCGCTGCGCTGACGGCGGTGGTCAGCACCTATCATGCGGCCGGTGCGGTGCGTGATGTGGCCAAGGCCTTGGGCTTGCCGCCGGACCAGATCAACGCCCTGGCCGATTGCTGCGGTCACTGGAGCGATGAAACGCCGCCCGTTGAACGCCTGCGCGAGGGCGGTTTCGACCCCGAGAGTCCGGTGCTGCACCGGGTGCTGAGCCTGACGGGGCAGTTGATCGGCTTCCCCCGGCATTTGTCCCAGCACCCCGGCGGTTTCGTGATTTCCGAGCAGCCGCTGGACAGTCTGGTACCGGTGGAAAACGCGGTCATGGCCGAGCGCACCATCATCCAGTGGGACAAGGATGACCTCGACGCAGTGGGCCTGCTCAAGGTCGATATCCTGGCGCTGGGCATGCTCAGCGCGATTCGCCGATGTTTCGATCTGCTGCGCCGGCACCGGAGCCTGGACCTGAGTCTGGCGACCATCCCGCCCGAGGATGCGGCCACCTACGAGATGATCGGCCGGGCCGACACCATCGGCGTGTTCCAGATCGAGTCCCGGGCGCAGATGTCGATGTTGCCGAGGCTCAGACCCAAGACCTTTTACGATCTGGTGATCGAGGTCGCCATCGTTCGGCCGGGGCCGATCCAGGGCGGCATGGTGCACCCGTACCTGCGGCGACGGAACAAGGAAGAACCGGAGGCGTATCCGTCGCCGGAACTGGAAGTGGTGCTCAAGCGCACCCTCGGCGTGCCGCTGTTTCAGGAACAGGTCATGCAAATCGCCATCGTCGCCGCCGACTACAGCCCCGGCGAAGCCGATCAGCTACGCCGCTCCATGGCCGCGTGGAAACGTCACGGCGGGCTCGAACCGCACAAGGCGCGGCTGGCCGCCGGGATGAAGAAAAACGGCTACACCGCCGAGTTCGCCGCGCAGATTTTCGAGCAGATCAAGGGTTTTGGCAGCTATGGTTTTCCCGAGTCTCACGCGGCCAGTTTTGCCTTGCTGACGTACGTCAGTTGCTGGTTGAAATGCCACGAGCCGGCGGCCTTCGCCTGTGCGCTGATCAACAGTTGGCCCATGGGTTTCTACAGCCCGGACCAGATTCTGCAGGACGTCCGGCGCCATCATTTGCAGGTGCGCCCGGTGGACGTGCGCGTCAGTGATTGGGATTGCAGCCTGGAGCCGATCAGCGCTGCGCAACCGGCGATTCGCTTGGGGCTACGCATGATCAAGGGCTTTCGCGAGGACGATGCCCGACGCATCGAAGTGGCTCGTTCGCAAGGGGCGTTTGCCGACATTGCCGACCTCGGCGAACGGGCACGGCTCGATGCCCGCGCGCAGGAGCAACTGGCCGATGCCGGCGCGTTGCGTGGCCTGGCGGGTGACCGGCATCGGGCACGCTGGGAGGTGGCCGGGGTACAAAAACAGCTGGGGTTGTTTGCCGGTCTGCCGAGTCAGGTGGAGGACGCGGTGTCGTTGCCCAAGCCCACCGTGGGCGAGGACCTGCAAGCCGATTACGCCAGTGTCGGCACTACCCTCGGGCCGCATCCGCTGGCCCTGTTGCGCGATGAGTTGAAGGCGCGGCGCTGCCGCAGTTCGAAGGAGTTGCTGGACGTTGAGCACGGTCGGCCGGTCAGCATCGCCGGGCTGGTCACCGGCCGGCAACGCCCGGCCACCGCCAGCGGCGTGACGTTCGTCACCCTTGAGGATGAGTTCGGCAACGTCAACGTGGTGGTGTGGCGTGACCTGGCCGAGCGGCAGCGCCAGGTGTTGGTCGGCTCGCAGTTGCTCAAGGTCGATGGCCGTTGGGAGAAGGAGGGCGAGGTACGGCATCTGATTGCCGGGCGCTTGAGTGATCTGAGTTCGTTGCTGGATGGGATCACTGTGCGTAGCCGGGATTTTCACTAACCCCGCAAACCTGTGGGAGCGAGCTTGCTCGCGATGACGGTTTCACAGTCAACATCTGCGTTGCCTGACAGACCGCTATCGCGAGCAAGCTCGCTCCCACAGGGTTTGTGTTAATGCCTGTTATTTGGCCAGCGGCCAAAACCGCTCGCCACCCCCCGGCGCATCCGTCCACGCCTGCAACGAACGCGTCGGCAAATCGAAGTAATCCCGCGTCCGCGCATAGCCATGACCGCCCATGCGGCCAATTGCATCCAGTCCCAACTGATCGATGTACAGGGTTTTCGGATCGATCAGTTCGTCACGCACATGGGCCATCAGCACTTCACCAAAGATAATCTCCCGGGATTGGCCGATGGACAGCGCCATCATTCGCCGGCACTCCAGCGCCACCGGGGCTTCGCCGATGCGCGGGCACTTGACCGTGGTGCCGGGGATGGCGGTGAGGCCGGCGGCGGTCAGCTCATCGAAGCCGGGAGCGAAGGGCACGGCACAGACGTTCATGGCCTCCACCAGCGCATCGCTGACGATGTTCACGGTGAATTCCTGATTGAGCTGGATATTGCGAGTGGTGTCCTTGGGGCTTTGGTCGCCGTAGTTTTCCACGCCCAGGGCGAGGATGGGCGGATCGGCCGACAGCGCATTGAAAAAGCTGAACGGCGCCGCGTTGACCCGGCCTTCGCCGTCGACGGTGGTGACCAGGGCAATCGGCCGTGGCACCACGCTGCCGATCAGAATCTTGTATTTGTCCCGTGGGCTCAATGTGCTGAAGTCGAAGCTTTGCATGGGCAGAAATCTCTAAATAAGTGGATCAATCGCGCTCAGCGGCGCGTGGGCGCTGTAGTCATCGGCGAAGGGGATGGCCGGCTGGAACAGGCTTTTCCAGTCCGGTTGGCCAAAGGCCCGGTCGCTGTGGCTGCGCATCAGTTTTTCGAATTGGCGTTGGGCCTGGCGTTGCAGGGCGGGGTAGTCGACGCCCTGGACCTGACTGTCCTGCATCACGCAGCGACCATCGATGTAGCTGGCGATGCAGTCATCACCGCGACCGGCCAGAACAAGATTTTTCAGCGGATCGAACAACGGCCCCAGATGCATCCCGCGCAGGTTGAACACGGTGATATCGGCCTTGCAGCCCGGTGCGAGGCGGCCGAGATCATCACGGCCCAGTGCCTTGGCGCCGCCGAGGGTCGCAGCGTTGTACAGGTCCAGGGTGCTGGTCAGCTCGTTACCGCCCTCCATCAGTCGGGCGATGTTCAAGCCCTGGCGCATGTTGTCCAGCAGGTCCGCCGGCCAGGTGTCGGTGCCCAGGGCGAAGTTGATGCCCTTGGCCCGATAACGCCCAAACGAATTCAGCGCTTCGCCGTCCCGGGCAAATACCACCGGGCAATGCACCAGGCTCGCGCCGCCATCCACCACACGTTGCAGGTCGTCATCGCCGTGGGTGTAAATGCCGTGGGGCAGCAGGCTGCGTGGGTTCAACAGCTCCAGTTGTTGCAACCATCCCAACGGCGAAGTGCCACGCAGTTGCTCGACCATCGCCACTTCACCGAGGCCCTGACAGCAGTGCAAACGCATCGGTGCGTTCAGTTCCCGGCTCAGCGCGGCGGTGCGTTGCAACAGCGCCGGGGTGCAGGTCTGGATGCGATCGGGCAGCAGCGCGCCGCGAATCAGGCCATTGCGAGAACCGTCGAAATCCTCAAAGAACCTTTCAGCGGCATCGAGCCCGGCCATGCCCCTGGCTTCGTCCCAGTGGTGCGCCAGGGTTCCATCGGCGCGCCAGTAACTCATACCGCTCATGTAGCAGGGACCGAGGTAGGTGCGCAGCCCCAACTCGGCAGCCACACCGGCCACCGCCGAAAATTCGTCGTAGGTCTCGGCCCACTCGCGGTAGTACATCGAGGTGATTGGCATGGCCGTGGTGATGCCATTGCGGATCAATTGGCTGAAGGCGTAGCGGTATTTGAAGACTTCTTCTTCGGGGCTGTAACTTTCCCGCGACCCGCGCGCCAGATATTCCGCCGACCACATCCGGCCCATGTCGCGCTCGTCGCCGTTGTCCAGGGTCAGTACCGTGGAGTCGAGGTCGCCAAGGGCATCCAGATCGATGAAGCCGGGACCGATCAGCGCGTTGCCGTAATCAATCCACTGATCCACCGGCCCCGGATAACCGCGCCCGACAAACTCGATGCGCGAGCCTTCGAACACCACTTCGCCGTCGCGCCACAGCACATGCCGGGTGCCGTCGAAGCCGACCACGCAACTGGCTCGCAAGCCGATGCGCTTCACAAACGGCTGTCCAGCAAGCGACCGCCCGCCGCGATCAACTGCCCGCCGCGATAGACCTGACGCAACGGCCGCGAAACCACGGCTTCGCCCAGCGTTTGCACCGGCATCAGCAAGAAGTCTGCCGCTTGGCCGATCTCCAGGCGATTGGCTTCGCAACCCAGCGCTTGGGCGCCATTGACGGTCGCCGCTTCGAACGCCGCCGCCAGTTCTTCGTCCTTGTTCAAATCGAAACGGAACGCCAGCAGCATCGCTCGTTCCAGCATGTCGCCGTTGCCCATGGGCGACCAGGCATCACGAATACCGTCCGAGCCCAGGCACAGATTCACACCGGTTTCGCGCAGGGCGAGGAACGGTGGCACCGCGCAATCGGCAGGGGCCGAGCTCATCAGCGAAATACCCAGCGTCGCCAGGCGCTCGGCCACCGGTTTGACCTGGCTCCACGGCAACATCCCCAGGCAATACGCATGGCTGATCATCACCCGGCCTTCGCGGCCGAAGCGCTCGGTGTAGTCGGCGATCAGGGCGATCTGCCACAGGCCCAGCTCACCTTTGTCATGCAGGTGAATGTCGACGCCGCGATCGAACTCACTGGCCAGTTTGAAGACGAAGTCGAGTTGTGCGATGGGGTCATTGTCGATACCGCACGGGTCCAGGCCACCGACGTTCTCCACACCCAGGGCCATGGCTTCGCGCATCAGTTCGGCGGTGCCGGGGCGGCTGATGAGGCCGGTTTGCGGGAACACCACCAGTTGTAGGTCAATCAGGTCGCGGTAGTTTTCACGCAGTTGTTGCATGGCCTCGACATGACGCAGGCCGAACTCCGGGTCGATATCGACGTGGCAACGCATGGTCAGTGAGCCACGGGCGATGCAGTTTTCCAGCAGGGCACCGGCCCGTTGCGCAATCGGTGTGGTGACTTCACGCAGGATGCGCCGTTCGTTGGCGATGTAGTCCTTGAGGGTCGGACCGGCGCTGTTGGGGCGCCACGGTTGACCCCAGAGGGTTTTGTCCAGGTGCACATGGCTTTCCACCAGTGCGGGGGTGAGCAACTGGTTCTGGCCGTCGATGTCGGTGGTCAGCAGTTCGGTGCTCGAGGCCGGGCGACGTTGGCTGAACCGGCCGTTTTCGATCAGCAGGTCTTCGGCGATTGAGCCGTAGGGGCGCACGTTGCGCAGCCAGCGGGGTTGATTCATTGCAAACCTCAATTTTATGGTGTCTGGGCGGGCCTCATCGCGAGCAAGCTCGCTCCCACAGGGGAATGCATTTCAATTGTGGGAGCGGGCTTGCTCGCGAAGGCCGCGACTCGGTTTTGGATCAGCCCTTGAGCTTGGCCCAGATCCGGTCCTGCAGCTCACGCGCCTTGTTGCTGCATTCCTTTTCCGGACGCAGGCGCGAGGCGAATTCGTCGGGCATGTTGATGGCATCCATCACCCGCCATTTGGCGTCGATCAGCTTGTCGCTCTGGATGCCGTTGTCGTAGGCGATGGCATTGGACACGGCGGCGGCGTTTTCCGGTTTCATCATCCAGTCGATGAAAATTTTTGCGTTGCCGGGGTGTGGCGCGCTTTTCGGTACGGCGAAGTTGTCCTGGAACATCGCCAGGCCTTCCTTCGGATACACGTATTTGATGGTGCTCTTCTGCAATGTGGCCCGTGCGGTCGAGCCGTTCCAGTTCTGCATCATGATCACTTCACCGGAGGCCATGCGGTCGACGGTGTTGTCCGAGCTGTACATCTTCAGGAACGGTTTCTGCCTTTGCAGCAGCTCCAGAATGCGTTTGGCGTCCTGCGGGTTTTCGCTGCATTCGTCGACATTCAGGTAGTGGCTGGCGGCGTTGATCACGCTGCTGGAGGTGTCGAGGGCGGCGAGTTGGCCTTGCAGTTCCTTGCGTGGCTCGAAGAACTCTTTCCACGAGTCGTCCAGTTTGCCGCCGGGCACCCGGGCACTGTCATAGGAGAACCCGGTGGTGCCCCACAGGTACGGTGCCGAGAACTTGCGGCCGGGGTCGAAGCTCGGGTCGCGGAACGCCGGTTTGACGTACTGGAAGTTGGGCAGGGTCGAGGCGTCGATTTCCAGCAGCAGGTTCTGGTTGATCAGGGTACGCATGATCGATTGCGACGGCACGATCACGTCATACGCGGCGCCGCCGGCCTGCAACTTGGCCAGCAGGGTTTCATTGCTGTCATAGCCATCCATGGTGACCTTGATGCCGGTCTCCTTTTCGAACTTGGCCAACAGGTCGACCGGGTAGTAATCGGTCCAGTTGTAGAAGAACAGCTCCTTGGGTTCGGCGGCCTGCGCAGTAAAAACGGTGAAGCAACTGAGGGCCAGACCGGCAATGCCGTAACGCATGTTTTTATTTTTCATAGAGCGCGCTCCAGGTTCATTGGTTTTTGCCGCGCTGTCCCAGCCAGAAGGCCAGCACCACCAGCACGATGGATATCACCAGCATCAGGGTCGAGATCGCGTTGATCTCCGGCGTCACGCCGGCCTTGATCGCCGAGAAGATGTACACCGGCAAGGTCGTAGAACCCGGCCCGGCGACAAAGAAGGTCATGATGAAATCGTCGAGGCTGACCACGAACGCCAGCACCGAACCGGACAGCACCGCCGGCCACAGCAGCGGCAAGGTCACCCGGCGAAACACCTGCCACGGGTTGGCGTACAGATCGTTCGCCGCTTCCAGCAGGCTCTTGTCCAGGTCATTGAGCCGCGCACGAATCGGCAGGTAGGCAAAGGGAATGCAAAAGCCGATGTGCGCGACGATCACCGTCAGCAAACCGAGCTTGATCCCCAGCGCCATGAACAGCAGCAGGGTGGCCACGGCGGTGACGATCTCCGGCAGGATCAGCGGCAGGTTGATCCCGCCCTCGACCATTTTCTGTCCGTAGAACGGCCGGTAAGTCGCCAGCGCCGCGAGCAACGCAATCGCCGTGGCGCAGAGCGTGGCGATGCCGGCGACGATGATCGAGTTCAGCGCGGCGGTCTGGATCGACGGGTTGGCGAGGATTCGTCCGTACCAGTCGAACGAGAATTCGGTCCACACCGTCGCCGAGCGGTTGGCGTTGAAGCTGTAGGCGATCAACACGAAAATCGGCAGATACAGATAGGCCAGCATCAGCAGGCTGACTTCACGGGTCAGGGGCAGTTTTTTCAGGTGCAGGGCAATCATGCTTGGGCTCCCCGACGCAGGGTCTTGGCGGCATTGCGGCTATAGAGGGCGTAGAGCACCAGGGACAGCAACATGATCCCCAGCAACAGGAACGACAGCGAACTGCCCAGCGGCCAATTGCGCGCGGTGCCGAATTGTTGCTGGATCAGGTTGCCGATCATCAACGTCTTGCCACCGCCGAGGATCGCCGGGGTAATGAACGCACCCAGGCTTGGCACGAACACCAGCAAGGCACCTGCAATCACGCCCGGCATCGACAGCGGCAGGATGATCCGGCGCAATGCGTGCCAGCGGTTGGCGCCCAGGTCATAGGCGGCTTCCACCAGGCGCCAGTCGAGTTTTTCCAGGGTCGAGTAGATCGGCAGGATCATGAATGGCAGGAAGCTGTAGACCAGGCCGACGCTGACCGCGAAGTCGTTGTAGAGCAGGGTGATGCCACCGGCTTGCGGGAACAGCGCGTTGAGGCTCTGGGCGACCCAGCCGTGTTCGCGCAGGATGATCAGCCACGCATAGTTGCGGATCAGCAGGTTGGTCCAGAACGGAATGGTGATCAGCAACACCATCAGGTTGCGCCGACGGGGTGTCAGGCTCGACATCCACAACGCCACCGGAAAGCCGAACAGGAAACACAACACCGTGGTGCCACCGGCCTGGAACACCGAGCGCAACAACGCTTGGGCGTAGACCCAGTTCAGTTCCAGTTCACCGTCGAAACCTTCCTGGAAAAACAGCTGCACGTAACTTTGCAATTGCCAGTTGGCCTGCCAGTCGACGCCACCATAGACGTTGCGTGGCAATAGGCTGATGTAGCCCATGATGCCCAGCGGAATGGCGATCAGGGCCAGCAGGGTCAGAACCACCGGGCTGAGCAGCAGCGCACGGTTGAGGGCTGGGGAAGTGCTGCTGACGCTCATCTCAGGCCTCCATCAACAGGCAGGCGTGGGGCGGCAGGTTGACCGCGACCCGATCACCCACCACCCGGCCGTGGTTCAGGCCTTCGTTGTTCTCGCGCAGCATGACCTGGATGTCGTTGTTCAAGCGGCATTGATAGAGCGTGGCCGTGCCGACATACAGCACGGCTTCGATCACGCCACGCAGGTGATGCGGCTGTGTCGGCTCGACCAGTTGCGAACGCTCGGGGCGAAACGCCAGTTGCACCTTGCTGCCGTCAAAGCCCTGGGCCTGGCAGGGGATTTCCACCGGCATGCCGTTGGGCACGAAGAGGTTTTCGTTCTGCTGACCGCGCTTGAGATGGCCGGGGAGGAAGTTGATGTCGCCGATGAATTGCGCGACGAACTGGTGTTGCGGCCGTTCGTAGATTTCATTGGGCGTGCCGATTTGCAGGATCTTGCCGGCAGACATCACGGCAATGCGATCGGACAGGGTCAGCGCTTCTTCCTGATCGTGGGTGACGAAAATGAAGGTGATCCCGGCTTCTTTCTGCACGCGCTTGAGTTCGACCTGCATTTCCTTGCGCAGCTTGAGGTCCAGGGCCGACAGCGGCTCATCGAGCAACAGCACTTTGGGTTTCGGCGCCAGGGCCCGGGCCAGAGCCACGCGTTGCTGTTGGCCGCCGGACAGTTCGGCCGGTTTGCGTTTGGCCAGGTGCTGCATTTGCACCAGCGCGAGCATTTCCTCGACGCGCTGCGGAATCAGTTTGCGATCAAGACCCTGCATCTCGAGGCCGAAGGCGATATTCTGCGCAACACTCATGTGCGGAAACAGCGCGTAACTCTGGAACACCGTGTTGACCCGACGCTTGAACGGCGGCAAATCGTTGACCGGCTCGCCTGCCAGTCGGATCTCGCCGTCACTGACATGCTCGAAGCCGGCGATGGTGCGCAGCAAAGTAGTTTTGCCGCAGCCGGAGGGGCCGAGCAGGGTGAAGAACTCGTTATCGGCGATATCTACCGAGACGTTGTCCAGAGCCGGAGCCAAGCCTGGATCGTCGGAATATCGTTTGGAGACGTTTCGCACTTCAATTGCAACTGGATGACCCATAATGGTGCATTCCTCTAATTATTGTATGCAAAATCTGGATGCAATTTAGAAATACCCGGATTAATCTGCCCGTGCAAGCCCCTTTTTCAATGGCTGTTCATCCGCCAGGCTTGTTTGCACGGGGCGCGAGGAGTTGATGAATGACGGAAAAGAAGCTGGAAACTACGGTCGACCGCGTCTACCAAGGGGTTTACGAGGCGATCAGCAAACGCTCGTTGCGGCCCGGGATGAAGCTCGGCGAAGCCTCTTTGGCCGAACTTTTCAATGTCAGCCGCACGTCCGTTCGGGCCGCGCTCAAGCAATTGGAGGCCGACGGACTGGTCACCACCGAGCCCAATAAAGGTGCCTCGGTGTCGTTACCGAGCGACGAAGAGATTCGTTCGCTGTTCGAAACCCGGCGCCTGATCGAGATCGGTATCGTCAGCGAGCTGTGCCGTCGGCGCGATACAGCGGTGACCCAGGACCTGCGCGATCATTTGCTGCTGGAAGATGAAGCGCATCAGAGCGGTGATCACGAACGGTTGATTCACCTGCTCGGCGAGTTCCACATCAAACTGGCCCGCAGCCTGAACAACCCGGTGCTGCTCGACTGGTTCCAGAAGCTGATTTCCCGGGCGTCGCTGTATGCCGCCGCACTGGATGACGACAGCCATGAAGCCTGCCGCGACGACGAGCACCTGCGGCTGATCGAATACATCGAAGCGGGCAACCAGAGCGCTGCCATCGAGCTGACCTGCATGCACTTGAATGGCATCGAGAAGGCAATTCTCGACGTCGCGGCCACCCTGAAAAGCAGCTACAACCCGCTCAAGCACTTGATTGAGGTTTAGTAGGCCACACTGAAGATCAAAAAGTGGGAGCGGGCTTGCTCGCGAAAGCGGTGCATCAGAAGACGAATAAGTTGAATGAGACACCGCTTTCGCGAGCAAGCCCGCTCCCACAGGGATCTCTATTGGCCACAGACTCCAGGCTCGACAAGGAAGCCTCAGAATCAGCTATACCTCTATGAACCGAATAGTGTGCAGGATGCTCGAAACAAACGGATGCAAATGACCGGGATAGAGCCAAGCCATGCAGTTTCTAGAGGATAGCCACGGGTGTTCCGGGTGGAACGGCGAAATGGCCGGGCGCATTCGTGCGTTCGACTGGAGCCTGACCGAACTTGGGCCACTCGACTCATGGTCCAAGAGCCTGAGCAGCGCGGTGCAGTTGATGCTCGCGTCCTCGCTGCCGATGGTGATGCTCTGGGGCCAGTCCGGGTACATGATCTATAACGACGCTTACTCCAAGTTTGCCGGTGGGCGTCATCCGTACCTGCTGGGGGCTGCGGTGGAACTGGGTTGGCCAGAAGTCGCCGAATTCAATCGCCACGTGGTGGATACCTGCCTGGCAGGCGGCACCTTGTCCTATCGCAATAAAGTCCTGGTATTGCTGCGCGACGGCGTTCCCGAGGATGTCTGGCTCGACCTCTATTACAGTCCGGTGGCCGACGATGACGGGCGCCCGGCCGGGGTCATGGGCATGGTGGTGGAAACCACGGAGCGGGTAATTTCCGAGCGCCGGCGGCAGGCGGCCGAAGACGCTTATCGAGCGGATAACGAGCGGGTGCGTCTGGCGTTGAACGCCGGTGCCTTGCTCGGTTCCTTTGTCTGGGACATCAAGACCAACGTGCTTTCGGGTGATGAGCGCTTCGCTCGCACGTTCTCTTATCCACCCGGGCAAGACTTGGGCAACCTGTCACAGGAGATCGTCGAAGGGCGGATCCATCCGGACGACCGTAGCTGGGTCCAGGAACGGATCGCACTGTCGGTCGAGACTGGCGAACCCTACAACGTCGAGTACCGGATCCAGCGTCCCGACGACAGTTACTTCTGGGTGCTCGCCAGCGGTTGCTGCGAATTCGATGAGCAAGGGGAGGCATTTCGGTTCCCCGGCGTGCTGATCGATATTCACGAACGCAAGACCGCCGAAGAATCCCTGCTCAAGTTCACCCGCAACCTGGAGCAGCGGGTGGCCGATGAGGTCGAGGCGCGGCTGGCGGCGGAAGAACAACTGCGCCAGTCACAGAAACTCGAAGCCATCGGTGGCCTCACTGGCGGTGTGGCCCATGACTTCAACAACCTGTTGCAAGTGATCGCTGGCAACCTGCACCTGTTGGCACGCCATGAGCCGAATAACGCCAATGTGCAGCGTCGGGTCTCGGCGTCGATTGCCGCCGTCGAACGCGGTGCCAAGCTGTCCTCGCAGTTGCTGGCATTCGCCCGTCGCCAACCGTTGTCGCCAGGGGTCTTCACATTGCGGCAGATATTCGATGGCCTGGCGGAACTGTTGCAGCGTGCCTTGGGTGAAACCCTTCAAGTGCACATGGCAGCACCTGAAGACTCCTGGAGTGTGTTTGTCGATCGCAATCAACTGGAAAATGCCATTCTCAATCTGGCGATCAACGCCCGGGACGCCATGCAGGGGGAGGGGACCATTGATCTTTGCGCGGACAACATCGTTCTCGACCGCAAGTTTTGCGCCGGTAAGGGCATTGCTGCCGGGGACTATGTGCGGGTGTCCGTGGCGGACACCGGCGTCGGCATGCCGCCACAGGTGCTGGCCCAGGCGTTCGAGCCATTCTTCACCACCAAGGCCGACGGTCAGGGCACCGGATTGGGCTTGAGCATGGTGTTTGGTTTCGTCAAACAGAGTGGCGGTCATATCGAGATTGCCAGCGACGTTGGGCAGGGCACCCGGGTGCAGCTGTATTTCCCGCGCACCTCGCGTTCGGCACCCAGCGAAACACCGAACCTTGACGTGCCGCAACGGGGCGGGCACGAGCGCATCCTGGTGGTCGAAGACAATGAGGCCGTGCGGGTATCGGCGGTGGAGTTGTTGCGCGAAGAAGGCTATCGGATCCTCACGGCAACCAACGGTGACGTCGCCATGCAAATGTTGCTGCAAGGCGTGGCAGTGGACCTGATATTCACCGACGTGGTCATGCCCGGCCTGATCAAGAGTTCGGACCTGGCGGCCTGGGCGAAAGTGCAGGAGCCCCCGGTGGCCGTGCTGTTCACCTCGGGGCATACTCGCGACATCATCTCGCGTAATCACCAGTTGAGCCCCGACACCCACCTGCTGAGCAAACCCTACAATCCCGAAGCACTCAAGCAGATGGTGCGCATGGTGCTTAACGGCTGAAACCTGTGGCGGCACGGGCGCAGGCCAAGGATTTATCGCATTTGCGGCAGGACGACGAACGGGCACCGCTGGTCTGACGGGTGGTCGACAGAACAGGCTAACCGAGGCCATTCTGATAGTTGGTGAACGCAATTGATCGCGTTTCGCTGCCGATCAACAAACGGAGGTGTTCCATGCCGGTGCCCCATGACCTTTATCAGGATCTGAAACGCTCAAAGGAAGAAATCCAGCAGAAACGCACCAAGGATCCGTTACTGGATTCACTGCTTAACAAGTATTCCCAGGCGGATGCCGAAGTGGTGAAAGCAGAGGAGGCCAAGTCAAACGATGACACCGTAAGGAAACTCAAAGAGGCTCGTTTGCTGGTCAAGGACAAGATCGTCAAGCAACTTGGCTCGCCATCCTGACCCAGCCCCTTCATCCCGAACACACCACGGTCAATCCCGTTGATGACTGGCCGGATGATGAGGGAGGCGACTCGGGCTCCGAGTGAACGCTGTCCCTGTGGGAGCGGGCTTGCTCGCGAAGGCGTCAGGTCAGCCAACATCTCTGTTGAATGTGCCGGCCTCTTCGCGAGCAAGCCCGCTCCCACTGGGGGACTTGGGTGAATTCAGAGAGGTGCACTGCTCATTGCAATGCCTTGCTCAATGGCAAACGCACCATGTTCTGCGCTTTCAGCGAACCGAAGTACAACCAGTCCCCATACTCGCGCACCGTGGTGATGGGTGAGTAATTGTCGCTGCTGCCATCCTGCAGGTTGGCAATCACTTTGCCCTCAAGGTCCAGACCGAGGGCAAACCCGCGCTTTTCCACGGGTTTGGGCAGGACAGTCATGGCCCGCACGATCATCTTGCGCACGAACGGATGCGCCGCCGTGCCGTCGAGCAAGGCGTTCCGGGGGGCATACAGTGCCACCCAGAACCGGTCGTGACCATTGAACGACAGGTTGTCCGGCAGCCCCGGCAGGTTGTCGATGAACAGGTCATGGGTGCCGGCCTTCGGGCCGCTGAGCCAATAACGGCTGATGCGGTAGGCACCGGTTTCATTGACCAGTACATAGGCATCGTCTGGTCCCAGGGTTACGCCGTTGGCAAACTCCAGCTTATCCAGCACAACCGAGGTCTTGCCGGTCTGGAAGTCGTAACGCAGCAGTCGACCGTCCCCGCCGTGTTCGAGCACGGCCTCACCGTCGTGGCCATAGCCGAATCGGCTCGAAGCATCGCTGAAATAGGCGTAGTGACCGGGTTTGTCGATGGCCACATCGTCGGTAAAACCGAAGGGAACACCGCCGGCTTCTGTGGTCAGGGCCACCAGACGCCCCTGGGCGTCGAGTGACAGCAAGCCTTTGACGGCATCGGCGATCACCAGCAGACCATTGGGATGCCGGGCCATACCCAGTGGTCGGCCACCGGTATCGACCAGGACTTTGGTGGTCTTGCCGTCCAGGCTCGTGCGGATCAGGCGACCGTCGTGCAGGCCGGTGATGAGCATGTCGTTTTCCAGCAACAAGGCTTCCGGCCCGTCGATGTCGGCGGCACCGACGCGCTCCACGTCTTTGAGCCGCTGATTGTCGGCATAGATTCCGCTGGTGAGGGATGGCGCCGGTAGTGGCGTCCAGGCCACCGGTCGCACCTTGGTCGGCATCAGTAGCAGGAAGGCGCCGATGACGATGATAACCAGCAACAGAGATTTGAAGGTTCTGCTCACGCCTTGACTCCTGACGCCGCCAAGTGTTTTTGCGCCATGTCGCGCAACGCCTGCATCGACGCCGCCGATTCGTGATCAATGCGACGCTTGAGCAACACCCGGTTGGCGATCCGCATCGCCAGACCGCTGAATTGATACTCCAGGGTGCGGACGAAACGTGTGTCCTCGCCTGTTGCATCGCATTCATAGGTCACCACCAGCGACAGGCCATGATCACCCTGGGCCCGGGCGCTCCAGCGCCTCCCGGGCAGGTATTCGGCCACCTCCCAGCTCAAGTGTCCATCGCGTCCACCGGCGCGGATGTCTTCCTCGAAACGTGCGCCGGCATGCAACGGACCTTTTGGCCCGTCGATGCGCAGCGACGACGGATGCCATTGCGGCCAAAGGGTCACGGTGCTGGCGTAGGCCAGTACGTCCACCGGGTGTCCGGCAATGACAATCTGATGCTGCATGCGGGTCATGGGCATTCTCGTCGGGTTGAGCGGCACAGGTTCCGGCTCCCAATAAAGGGTACCGAACAGGTAGTCCATCAGCGGGAAAACGATGTTGAAATTGCGCTCCTGCATCAGTTCGCGGCGGTGGTGCAGTTCGTGTAGCCGGCGCATCTGGCGGATCCACGGCAATCGCGTGATCGGGTAGTGCGGTGGCAGGTGTTCGCAGGCATGAAACACTTCATAGGCCAGGTAACCGAGGACAAGAACACCGCCCACCAATCCGGCGACGTTGGCATCGATGTGCTTGAGCAGCCACCAGAGAGGCAGTGCGACAGCGAGGGTGTGCAGCATGATCAGCCATGCCGGAAACAGAATCACCCGCCAGTCGCGAGCACTGTCATAGGTCATGTGGCCGGGGGTGAAAAAGCTGTGGTGATCGCCCGCGTGACGGGCATAAAACAGCCGGGCGAAGCTCTTTCTATGATGACCCAGGTGGCGGTGCACCATGTACACGCCGAGGTTGAACAACAACAATGTAACGGGCACCGCCAGCCATTGCGCTGGCCGCACCTGATGCACGTTGCTCCAGAAAACGCTGATCGCCAGTACCCCGAACAACAGGACAAAAGCGCCGTGCAGCCAAGGGTTGTAGAGCGGATGAATGTCGGCGCGGTAACGGCGGCGGAATCCTTCGGTGGTCTGCCTCACTGCAATCACCTGTCATTATTGTTATTTCTTTCAGATTAGCCGATCCCGCTGATATGACGGGCCGAACCTTGAGGACACAATAGCCATGATCCGGTGCAGACCGGTCTCAGGTCAGCGGGTCCCAGCGTTGCGACCAGTCTTCGTCGGAGTCGATAACCTCGCGCAGCAGGTCGAAGGCGCGTTGCAGCGTCGGCGAGTCACGATCGCGGGAGTAGACCAGATAGGTCGGGTAGCTGAATTCCGGCGCCTTCGGCACCCGTTCCAGGGCGCCGCTTTCCAGATAACTCTGCACGACGCGGGTGCGGAAGTAGCCACTGCCGCCATTTTCAAGCAGGTACTGCAAACCCAGCGGGCCGAGATTGAAACTCAGCGCAGCCTTAGCCTTTTCCGGCAGGGCGGCGTCGTGCTGGCGTCGGAATTCGCTGCCCCAATCGATGTACACATAAGGATCGGGCTTGTCGGCCAGACGCACGAGAATCAGCTTTTCTTCGAGAATCTGCTCGACCTGCAAGCGCGGCCAATACTCGGGCTGATACACCAGCGCCGCGTCCAGAACGCCCAATTCCAGTTGGCGCAGCAGGTTTTCGCCGTCCCGGATTTCCATGCGCAAGGCGTGGCTGGGGATGTTCTTGCGGATTTCGCCGGCCCAACCGAGCATCAGCGGGTTGCACAGGCTCACTTCGCCACCGATGTGCAGCACATCGCGATAGCCCTCGGGCAACGGTAAATCCCGTCGCGCGGCTTCCCAGGTTTGCACCAGCTGATTGGCGTACACCACGAACGCTTCACCGTTGGGCGTCAGGCGGGCGCCTGCACGATTGCGCACGAACAGGGTGCCGCCCAGCTGGCTCTCGAGTTTTTGCACCCGAGCGGTGATGGCGGTCTGGGTGACATGGAGCTTCTCGGCAGCCGCGGCCAGGCTGCCATGGCGGACGATTTCGAGGAAGGTGCGGGCGAGGTCGATGTCCATGGGGCGGCCGGTGTCGAAAGTGCGGACATTGTAAGATCACCACCGAACCTGTGGCGAGGGGGCTTGCCCCCGTTGGGGCGCGAAGCGGCCCTTGACGTTCGCCCGGCCAATAGAAACTCCGAATGGGCGACTGCTTCGCAGCCGAACGGGGGCAAGCCCCCTCGCCACAGGGCCCTGAAACGACGAATCCCGCCACTAAGGGCGGGATTCGTTTGCGGCAGGCACACTCCCGAAGGCCGGGAGCCCAGTGCTTACGACGGGAACAGCTCGGACAGTTTCATGGCCAGCATCATGTCGCCTTCAGCGCGCAGTTTGCCGCCCATGAACGCTTGCATGCCGTCGGTTTCGCCGCTGACGATGCCTTGCAGGGTTTCGCCGTCCATCACCAGGGTCACCTGGGCGTCCGGGTTCTCGCCTTCCTGCAGCTCGCAGGTCTGGTCCTTGACGATCAGCGAGAAGTTCTTGGTGTCGTCGATGCGGAAACCGAAGACCAGGTCCAGACCGGCAGCAGCGGCTGGGTTGAACTTGGCTTTCATTGCTTGTACGGCATCAGCTACGGAGGTCATGGTTCGATCCTTTCTTGGGTAATAAGAGCTGGGTGATTACAGCCAGGGTCACAATGGTCCGGACTCAACGAAACGTGATGAGCTCCGGGGTCTTCAACAGTTGCAGGTGTGCATGACCGTTGAAGGAAGCCAGGGACACCTCGCGACCACGAAACTTAAGCTGGTTGAGCGAGGTGTTGACGATTTGCCAGTTCAATTCAAAGGCCTGCCTGGCAGGCATTTGCGTAATCAGGTGGAGCAGGGCGGTGATGGTGCCGCCGGAGGTGAACACGGCGATTTTTTGTGTGTTGTCGGCCTGGTCGAGGATGCGATGCAAACCGGCCCGCACCCGCTCGACAAACCCCAGCCAGCTTTCCAGGCCCGGTGTGTCATAGGTGCCGGCGAGCCAGCGTTCGATGATCAGGGCGAAGATACGCTGGAACTCACCGCGGTTTTGCGCGGCGTTGCGTAAGATGTTCAAGGCTTCGGGTTCATCCGGCAACATGGCCGGCAACAGCGCTCGGATGACCGCATCGGCGTCGAATTCGTTGAAGGCGGAGTCGGTTTCCAGGAGCGGCACCGGCAAGCCCACCGCGGCGAATTGTTCCAGCGCGCTGTTGGCCGTGTGCTGCTGGCGGCGCAGGTCGCCCGCCAGGCAGCGGTCGAAGCTGATCCCCAGTTCGGCCAGGTGCCGGCCGAGGATTTCAGCCTGACGAATACCGGTCGGCGACAGAACGTCGTAGTCGTCCGCACCGAAGGAGGCCTGGCCATGTCGAATCAAGTAGATGCTGCCCACGTCCGCGTCATCCCGGTACGTTGAAGGTTTGGCGAGGTTATGAGGATGGCGGTGTGCTGTCAATGAAAAAACATACGCTTGTTTGAAATGCCCGTTACAGGCCTGTTGCCAGAGGTTTCACGGCTGGTCGCAAGGCCGGCGCATGGGTATGCTGGAGGTATCCCGCGCGCGTTCAAGCCGCGTATCGTTTGAGGAGTCCCTGTGGAGTTTTTTTCCGAGTACGCCATTTTTCTGGCCAAGACCGTGACCCTGGTGATCGCCATTCTGGTGGTCCTGGCCAGTTTTGCGGCCTTGCGCAGCAAGGGGCGGCGCAAGTCGGCCGGCCAGTTGCAGGTCAGCAAGCTCAATGATTTCTACAAAGGGCTGCGCGAGCGCCTGGAGCAAACCTTGCTCGATAAGGACCAGCTCAAGGCCTTGCGCAAGACCCAGGCTAAAACCGAGAAGAAACAGAAGAAAAAACCCGAGGCCAAACCCCGGGTGTTCGTGCTGGATTTCAACGGCGATATCAAGGCTTCGGCCACTGAAAGCCTGCGCCACGAAATCACCGCGTTGCTGAGCCTCGCCACGCCGAAGGACGAAGTGGTCCTGCGCCTGGAAAGCGGCGGCGGCATGGTTCACAGCTACGGTCTGGCTTCCTCGCAACTGGCGCGTATCCGTGAGGCCGGCGTGCCGTTGACCGTGTGCATCGACAAGGTCGCGGCCAGCGGCGGCTACATGATGGCGTGCATCGGCCAGAAGATCATCAGCGCACCGTTCGCGATCCTTGGCTCGATTGGCGTGGTGGCGCAGTTGCCCAACGTCAATCGCCTGCTGAAAAAGCACGACATCGACTTCGAAGTGCTGACCGCCGGTGAATACAAACGCACCCTGACCGTGTTTGGCGAGAACACCGAGAAGGGCCGGGAGAAGTTCCAGCAAGACCTGGACATCACCCATCAACTGTTCAAGAACTTCGTGTCGCGCTATCGCCCGCAACTGGCCATCGATGAAGTGGCCACCGGCGAAATCTGGCTCGGCGTCGCGGCGCTGGACAAACGACTGGTCGACGAGCTCAAGACCAGCGATGAATACCTCGCCGAACGCGCCAGGCAGTCCGATCTCTATCACCTGCATTACTCCGAACGCAAAAGCCTGCCGGAGCGCATCGGCATGGCCGCCAGCGGTTCGGTCGATCGCGTGCTGCTGAGCTGGTGGAGTCGCTTGACCCAGCAACGCTTCTGGTAACGCTTTTGTTGCCTTCGAAAAAATGAAACCGCAGCGCCTGCTGCGGTTTTTTCAAGTTGAAACGGTCCTTTGTAGCAGTTGTCGAGTTTACGAGGCTGCGTTCGGCTGCGAAGCCGTCGCAAAACCGTGCAGCTCGGTGTATCAGACAAACCGCGTACACCAGCCTGCGAGGACTTTGTCCTCGAACGCAGCCTCGCAGGCTCGGCAGCTGCTACATCCTTCACGCATCAGCGAAATTTCCCAGATGCGCTGACGTGTCCTTCCTGCTGCCGGCCCAGCCACCGCCCGCTATGTTGCAATTCCTCCAATATCTGCAACGGAATGCACATGAGCGACTATTCGCACGGCCACGACGCACCGCCACATCCACCCGTCACGCCCATGCGTGATGAACTGAAAACGGCGGTAGCGACAGCGTTGCCGCAATCCCCCGAACAATTCGGCGCAGCACTGATAACGGAAAAATGGGGACAGGCCATCGACCCGTATACGGCTCTGTTGGTGACGCTGGACTACGACACTGACGCAAGCGCCGCGCATGATGCGATCCACCAGGGAACGGTGAACAATTCACGCACCCTGGTGCAGGCATTGCTGTCGAATTATCAGACGGTGGGTGACGGCCGTTTCGGTGAAACGGCGTTCGGCTTGTACACGCCTGCGGACATCGGTCCCGAGATACGCATCGTTGATCCCGTCGATGAGCCTTTTGCCAAAGCCGTGGATTATTACCGGGACTATGAGGGGATCTACCGGTGCACAACACCGCAGACCTACGGCCCCTCCACGCAAATCGCCCTCCGGCCGGCCGATTTCAAACAGTGGGTATGGGAACTGGATCTGCAAACCCGCTATCAGGCTTACCTTGACCACGCCTGGCCTTCCGATAAGCGAATCGTCCAGGCAGCGCCTTACGACCTGAGAACCTCGACCAAGGCCGCCTTTATCATGAGCGCCTGCCTGCAGCATCAAGAGGGCAGTTTGAGTCAGGAGGGCCTGGCCCTGGCAATGCAGGCCGCCGGGTTGCCGGCGAAGCAGGCCTGGAATGCGCTGACCATCGGCCAGGTGCAGGCGCCAACCCGCGTCAGCGCATCGATCGAAGTCGGTCGGCTGACGATCTATCGCTACACCTCAAACGATATCTGGTGTTACCGCCACCGTCACAGTGGCAGGGTCTTGCTGAATATCCCGGGCAATTCCTCACCCTTGCATGAGTTCGCCGACTTCCAGCACTTGCGCCAATGGATCGTGGCACAAGGCACGGTGGACGCTACGCGGCAAGCGCTGGTTGCGCACTTTGCCGAGGACGATCGTGAAGACGGCACTTTCCATGCGGGCGTGTTGACGGCGCTGGAGGGCATGGCGGTTTACCCGAAGGAACACTGGCTGAAAAAGAACGCCGGGCTCTTCAACAACGACGGTTTCTGGGACCCGCAGGACTACATCGACCTTGCGCGTCCGCCGACCGACACCGACCCGTTCGCGCAACTGGTGCTGACGATGAAGCAGGCCTCCATGGCCAGTGTCAAAACCATCCGCGACGATGCCCAAGTCAATCGCGACAACCTGAGTGCGGTAGTGGAACCGCTTGTACAGTGGATCAATCGGTTGGGCCCATTGGCGTTGTTCATTCCAGGAGGTGAAGGTGTGCTGGTGCTGGCCGGCCTGATCGACGCCGGTTACGGCCTCGATCAGGCCATCAACGGCAAAACGCCCGAACAGCGCTCCGAAGGCGTGACGCGCACAGTGTTCGGCTTGCTCAATGCGCTTGCGCTCGCCGGGGCGGTGGCGGCACTCAAGGGGGAAGAAAAAATCGCCGGAACGCTGCGCGAGCCCCGGGAATCCGGGAGCGAGCCGCCTCGCGAATCGCCGGCTGAGCTCACGCCCGGATCGGCTCCGACGCCCGTGTCTACACGTGTGGAACTGATGCGTGGCGTTTGCGCGCCACTTGCTTCCTTCAGTGATGAGGTGCTGGCGCAAATCGCGCAGGTCAGTACGGTCGACGACGATATGCTGCGTCTGATGCAGGCCGGACGCCCGCCGACACCGTTGCTCGCCGACACCATTACCCGTTTCAAGCTCGATCAGGAGCTCGACGCCGTCGCCGATTCGCAAGCGCGGGCCGGATTGTTCAACGCCCGCTATCAGGCGCTCCAGCACTCGGACCGGGAATGGATTCGCCTGTTTCAGGGCGAATACCCCGGTTTGCCGAAAAGTGCCGTGGAGCAAATCCTCGACCGTTCGGGAGTCGACATCGATCGGCCCTTCGATGCTGACGAGGCGCTGCAACTGTTCAAGCGCCTGGACAGCAAGGCGCGGGAGTATCAACAACACGTACGACTCAACCGGGTCTATGAAGGCCTGTACTTGCGCTCGGTTGTCCATCCTGAAACCGATGCCCTGGCGTTGCATTCCCTGCAACGCCTGCCCGATTGGCCGAAAGGCTTGCGTATCGAAGTACTCGACGGGTCAATCAGTGGCCGGGTCCTGGACCGCTGCGGTCCGCTCGATTCAGCGGATTGTCGGCGTTTGATCAAGGTGGGTGATCGTTATCGGTATTCTGCAGTGGCCGCTACCGAAGGCGACGGTTCGGATCTGTTTACCGCGCTGGTTGACCTGTTGTCCGTGGAGGAGCGCACGGCGATGTCGCTGCGCATGCCGAACGTGGCCAGTGAATTGCGCTTGCGCATTGGCGGGCACGCCTTGTCCCGCTCCGAGCTGATGCTCGGCTTGGGTCGAATGGATTCGGGGTTGCCCTTCGAGGCCCTGGGATTGCGTGGCGGCGGCTTTCCGAATACGCCGCAGGCCGCTGTGCTGACCCACGAAATCAAGCGTTTGCAGGTCAAGAATCTGTACCCGGACTTCACCGATGCCCAGGCGGACGAGTTACTCCAGATGGCGGGTGATGGTGCACAAGCACTGGTGGATCGCCTGACTCTCGAGATGCGGCAGTTGTATGCCGACCTGCGCCAGTGGGTCGACCAGGCTGTGCTGGATGCCGATGACATGGATGTGGATTTTCTGGCGGTAGGCGATGAAGCCGCCGCGGGCATGAGTCCTCAGCAGGTGGCGGCGCACAATGTCGAACTGCTGCAAAGCGTGATCGATAACGAGCGCGCAACACGAATGGAACTGGGCGACGAACTGATGAGCATCTGGCAAAAATGCCCACCCCGGATCAATAGAGTGCTGTCCGGTGAGGGGGTTTCCGGCTACAGGCTTGATCTGGGTTTCGAGGACTTCCATCGGTTGCCGACGATGAACGTGCGCTTCAATGAAGTTGTCGAGCTATCGATGCAGGGCATGCATTTGGTCGAGCGCGAGAGCCTGGACGTCTTTCTGGAAAGCTTTCCGAATCTGCGCACCCTGAACCTGGAACGTGTCGACCTGCGTCGGCTCAACGCAGACAACGTGCTGGAGGGTGTATTGCCGGCGCCGGTCCGTCAAATGACCCGGCTCACAACGCTCAAGATGGGTTCCACCTTTCTGCAGCTTCAGGAGAGCACGGCTGCACAGTTTGGTGATCTGGCGAGCTTGCAAACTCTGGATCTGAGTGAAAACCCTTTGGCTGTCCCGCCCGTTGTGCTGGGGTTGAAAGAGTTGCGCGTGTTGAACTTGAGAAACACCGGAATTCGCCATTGCCCGATTGGTATCGCCGATCAGCCGTACCTCACCTCGCTCGACTTGCGAGGCAACCGGATCGGTCGGGTTCCCCACGCGATACTGAATCAGGCGGTCTCCCGGGACCGGGTGAAACTGTGGGGTAATCCGTTGACGGATGAAGAGACGTTGTCGCGCCTGGTCGATCATCGGGAACGCACCGGTATCAATCTGTGGCTGAGTGAGCCGGGTGCCGATTATGGCAGTGCGACGCCCTGGCTGGAGGAGGGCGATGATAGCGTGCGCGAGGCGCGGCAGCAGATCTGGCAACGATTGGCCGTCAAGCCATCGGGCAGTACGTTGCTGAGGGTCATGGATGGGTTGAGCCTGACGGCAGATTTCCGGGTCGACTATCTATCGCTACAGGCGCGAGTGTGGCGCTTGCTGCACGAAGCGGATGCTTCAGAGGAATTGTGGGGCTGGTTGCGTCAGTGTGTCGAAACGCGGATGGCTGATGCGGACAACCCGTTCAGGTTGTTCGTGGTGCTGGAAGATCGAATCCGGCTGTACCGCGACTGGGTCGCCATGGGGCGGCTGATTCCGCTGGCGGATCATCCGGTGTTTTAGCGGCAGGGGTAAAACGCCTTGAACCCTGGCCGGGGTTCAAGGCGTGACGGTCAGCGGCGACGGAACAGCGGCAGCGGTTCGTCGGTAGCGGCCTGGTAGGTCACCGAGAAGTCCTTGAGGCCTTCAAGGGCTTCGTACGGGTCTTTGTCGGGGCGTACAGCAAAGGCATCGAAACCGCAGCGATGCATGTAGAACAGCTGGTCGCGCAGCACATCGCCAATGGCCCGCAATTCGCCTTTGAAACCGTAACGGTCGCGCAGCAGGCGGGCGTTGGAGTAGTTGCGGCCATCGGTGAATGCCGGGAAGTTCAGGGCGATGACCTGGAACTGCGCCACGTCTTCACCGATTTCCTCGGCTTCTTCATCGGCGTCCAGCCAGATGCCCAGGCCGCCGTCGCGGGCCAGGAGCATACGGCTGTGTTCGCGCCACAGCTGCAGCGGCACGATGAGGTCGTCGCAGTTGCTGATCCCGTCGATGTTGAAATCCTTGGGCAGCAGGTGCCAGGTCTCGTCGACGACCTCGTTGTTCTTAATGATTCGCTGCATAGACACGCTCCTTGAAGAGTTCGATGCCAATACGCTGATAGGTGTCGATGAAGCGTTCGTCTTCGGTACGTTGTTCGATGTACACGTCGATCAGCTTTTCGATCACGTCAGGCATGGCTTCCTGGGCAAAGGACGGGCCGAGGATCTTGCCCAGGCTGGCGTCACGGCTGGCGCTGCCGCCGAGGGAAACCTGATAGAACTCTTCGCCCTTCTTGTCCACCCCGAGGATGCCGATGTGGCCGACGTGGTGGTGACCACAGGCGTTCATGCAACCGGAGATGTTCAGGTCCAGTTCGCCGATGTCGAACAGGTAATCCAGGTCGTCGAAACGACGCTGGATCGATTCGGCGATCGGAATCGACTTGGCGTTGGCCAGGGAGCAGAAGTCGCCACCCGGGCAGCAGATGATGTCGGTCAGCAGGCCGATGTTCGGCGTGGCGAAACCTTGCTCGCGCAGCTCGCCCCACATGGCGAACAGTTTTTCCTGTTCGACGTCGGCCAGGATGATGTTCTGCTCATGGGAAGTGCGCAGTTGACCGAAACTGTAACGGTCGGCCAGGTCGGCCACGGCGTCGAGCTGTTTGTCGGTGATGTCGCCCGGTGCAACGCCGGTCGGCTTCAGGGACAGGGTAACGGCCACATAGCCCGGTTTCTTGTGGGCCAGGGTGTTGCGCACGCGCCAGCGGGCGAAGCCCGGGTGCTGCTGGTCGAGTTCGGCCAGTGCGGTGGTCTGGTTTTCCAGCGCCTTGTAGTCCGGGTCGACGAAATGCTTGGCGACGCGCTGCACTTCGGCTTCGGTCAATGTGGTCTGGCCACCGCGCAGGTGCTCCATCTCCGCATCGACTTTTTGCGCGAAGACTTCAGGCGTCAGCGCCTTCACCAGGATCTTGATCCGTGCCTTGTACTTGTTGTCGCGACGGCCATAGCGGTTGTAGACCCGCAGGATGGCGTCGAGGTAGCTCAGCAAGTCTTGCCACGGCAGGAATTCATTGATGAATGCGCCCACCACCGGTGTACGGCCCAGGCCACCACCCACCAAGACACGGAAGCCCAGTTCGCCAGCGGCGTTATGCACCGGCTCAAGGCCGATGTCGTGGACTTCAATGGCGGCGCGGTCGGAGGTCGAACCGTTGACGGCGATCTTGAACTTGCGCGGCAGGTAGGCGAACTCCGGGTGGAACGTAGTCCACTGGCGGACGATCTCGCACCATGGGCGCGGGTCGATCAGCTCATCGAAGGCGACACCGGCGAACTGGTCGGTGGTGACGTTGCGCAGGCAGTTGCCGCTGGTCTGGATCGCGTGCATCTGCACGGTGGCCAGTTCAGCCAGGATGTCCGGAATGTCTTCCACGGCCGGCCAGTTGAACTGCACGTTCTGCCGGGTACTGATGTGGGCGTAGCCCTTGTCGTAGTCGCGGGCAATTTTGGCCATCATTCGCACCTGGCGCGAAGTCAGTTGGCCGTAAGGCACGGCAACTCGCAACATCGGTGCAAAACGCTGGATATAAAGACCATTTTGCAGGCGCAGGGGGCGGAATTCTTCTTCGCTCAGCTCGCCTGCCAGATAGCGTCGGGTCTGATCACGGAACTGCTTGACGCGGTCCTCGATGATCCGCTGATCGTATTCGTCGTATACGTACATAAAAGTCCTGTTCTCAGGCTTGGGCCGGTCGGAAACAGCGGCGTTTTTTTGGCTTGCTGGCGTCCGATAAAACCTCGGCAATTCTGCGCGCACGGCCGCGCACTCCCTACGGAGCCGGGGCAAGATACCAGTTTGCAGTTATGCGCAAAAGTGATGTTTGAGTATATGTAAAGAACCAAATCGCCTAATGAGAATCGTTGTTGCAACGCCCTTGTTTGTGGTGCGGGCAATCGTCGTCTTTACTTTGCTCGAGTCTTTATGCAATCACCGATAAAACCGACAAGAGGCGATGCAATGAGCAACCCAACCAAAGCACGGAAAAGCGATAGCACCGTTGATGCATGGGCAATTTTGTTCCTGATCATTCTGGTCGTGGGGACGGCGGTTTTCTGGGTCAGCCATCAGTAAACGACCCCGTCCGGGCCCGGTTCCGACGATTGTCTGACAAAAGCCGGAAAAATCGCCGTTTTACGGACGTTCGCTGGCTATAATGCGCGGCGGAATTTCCGGGGGCTCGGACGACCAATGTTGAAGTTTTTGTGTGGCGTATTGCTGACGCTGGGCATGGTCGTGGGATCTTGTGCCCAAGCGGCGTCAGTGCTGTTCCTGAACCCGGGAACCCCCACGGAAGCTTTTTGGGTGAGTTACTCGCAGTTTATGCAGGCCGCGGCGACCGACCTGGGGATGGACCTGCGCATCCAGTATTCCGACCGCATCTCCGAAAACACCATCCAGCAGGCCCGTGAAGCTCTTCAGGGCTCCCATCGCCCCGACTACCTGATCTTCGTCAACGAGCAATACATCGCACCGGAAATCCTGCGGCTGGCCAAAGGCAGCGGTGTGAAGCTGTTCATGGTCAACAACGCCTTGACTGCGGATCAGATGAAACTGATTGGTGCGCGGCCTGACAAGTATCCCGATTTGCTCGGTAGCCTGGTGCCCAATGACGAGGAGGGCGGCTACCTGATGCTCAAGGAGCTGATTCGACAGCACGGCCCGGTGGCCCCCGGCCAGACGATCGAATTGCTGGCCTTTTCCGGTTTGAAGATCACCCCGTCCGCGCAATATCGCGAGAAGGGCCTGCGACGTGCCTTGGCCGAGCACCCCGAAGTGCGTTTGCGCCAGTTGGTGTACGGCGGCTGGAGCCGGCAGCGCGCCTACGAGCAGGCCAGGTTGTTGCTCAAGCGCTACCCGCAGACGTCGCTGGTCTGGGCCGCCAATGACGAGATGGCGTTCGGTGTGATGCAGGCTTATGTCGAAGCCGGGGGTGTGCCAGGCAAAGGCGTGCTGTTCGGCGCGATCAACAATTCACCCGCGGCGTTACAGGCACTGCTGGACCGGCGCCTGAGTGTCTTGCTGGGCGGGCACTTCAGTCTGGGGGGCTGGGCGCTGGTGCAATTACATGACTACGATGAAGGCGTGGACATCAGCCAGTACGGCGGCCGTGACCGACAGGTTCCGCTGTTGCAACTGATCAATCGGGAACAGGCCAGGCGACTGCTGGAGATGGGCACCGCGCAGGATTTCGGCGTGGACTTTCACAAATTCTCGGCCAAGGGCCGTCCTGCGTCCTGGCGCTACCCGTTCACCCTGCAAACCCTGATGCACTGAGTCGCATCAAATCCCGGCCAGAAACAGCACCAGTTTGACGATGCCGAACAGTGTCAAGGCGAACACCGCTGTGAACAGGATCCCCAGAATCACGAAATGACTGGGCTTGCCGTGCGTGAAGTCACGGGCCCGGTTCTTTCCGCTCTGCACCCCGAACGCCGCCGCCACGACGCTGTGCAGCATTTGCCAGAAGGTCGGCGGCTTGTTGTCGGCCGGATCGTCCATAAATCCCTCGCCAGGAATGTGTGTGAGGCAAGCATAGACAATTCACAGCATGCACAAAACAAATGTGGGCGGGCTTGCTCGCGAAAGCGGCCGTTCAGTGAAAATGTCTGTTGCTGACACGCCGCCTTCGCGAGCCAGTCCGCTCCCACACTGAATCGAGTACGCCTGCAATCAGTTGTCGTAACCCAGGTTCGGCGCCAGCCAGCGCTCGGTCACGCTCAACTTCTGGCCCTTGCGCGAGGTGCAGCTCTGCACCTGGTCCTTGTCAAAGACAATTCACTCGGGGCTGGCGCATTTCCTGTGGGAGCGGGCTTGCTCGCGAAAGCGGCCGTTCAGTGAAAATGTCTGTTGCTGACACGCCGCCTTCGCGAGCAAGCCCGCTCCCACACTGAATCGAGTACGCCTGCAATCAGTTGTCGTAACCCAGGTTCGGCGCCAGCCAGCGCTCGGTCACGCTTAACTCCTGGCCCTTGCGCGAGGTGTAGCTCTGTACCTGGTCCTTGTCGATCTTGCCCACGGCAAAGTATTGCGCCTGCGGGTGAGCGAAGTACCAGCCGCTGACCGCCGCTGCGGGGAACATGGCGTAGTGTTCGGTGAGGAACACGCCGCTGCGGCCTGCGCGCATTTCCTGGGCTTCGGGATCGAGCAGGGCGAACAACTGGGCTTTCTCGGTGTGATCCGGGCAGGCCGGGTAGCCCGGGGCAGGGCGGATGCCGCTGTATTGCTCTTTGATCAGAGCTTCGTTGTCCAGAACCTCATCCTTGGCATAACCCCAGTACTCTTTACGCACCTGCTGGTGCAGCCACTCGGCGCACGCCTCGGCCAGGCGGTCGGCCAGAGCCTTGACCATGATCGAGTTGTAGTCGTCGCCAGCGTCCTGGTAGGCCTTGGCCACTTCTTCGGCGCCGATGCCGGCGGTGGTGATGAAACCACCCACGTAGTCGGTCACTTCACTGTCTTTCGGTGCAACGAAGTCGGCCAGGGAGAAGTTCGGCTTGCCGTCGGTCTTGATGATCTGCTGGCGCAAGTGATGCAGCTTGGCTATTGGCTTGCCGTCATCGCCATAGAGCTCGATATCGTCGTCATGCACCTGGTTGGCCGGCCAGAAACCGAACACCGCGCGGGCGCTGATCAGCTTCTCGTCGATCAGTTTGGTGAGCATTTCCCGGGCATCGTTGTACAGCGAGGTGGCGGCTTCACCGACCACTTCGTCCTGGAGGATGCGCGGGAACTTGCCGGCCAGGTCCCAGGACACAAAGAACGGTGTCCAGTCGATGTATTCGGCCAGAACATTGAGGTCGATGTTGTCCAGCACCCGCGCCCCGGTGAAGGTTGGCTTGACCGGGGTGTAGCTCGCCCAGTCGAATTGCGGCTTCTTGGCGATGGCCGCGCCATAGCTCAGGCGTTCGGTGCGGGCACTGCGGTTGGAAGTGCGTTCGCGAACCTCGATGTAGTCCTGGCGGGTTTTTTCGACGAAACCGGCCTTGAGTTCCTTGGACAGCAACTGCGTCGCCACGCCCACGGCGCGGGAAGCATCGGTGACGTAGATCACCGCATCGTTGCTGTACTTCGGCTCGATCTTCACCGCCGTGTGGGCCTTGGAGGTGGTGGCGCCACCGATCATCAACGGCAGGTGGAAGTCCTGGCGCTGCATTTCGCGGGCGACGTGGACCATCTCATCCAGCGACGGAGTGATCAGGCCGGACAGGCCGATGATGTCGCACTTCTGCTCCTTGGCCACCTGGAGGATTTTCTCCGCCGGTACCATCACACCGAGGTCGACGATGTCATAGCCGTTGCAACCGAGCACGACGCCAACGATGTTCTTGCCGATGTCGTGCACGTCGCCTTTGACCGTAGCCATCAGGATCTTGCCCTTGGCTTGCGGCTTGTCGCCTTTTTCCAGCTCGATGAACGGGATCAAATGCGCGACTGCCTGCTTCATCACTCGAGCGGATTTCACCACCTGGGGCAGGAACATTTTGCCTGCCCCAAACAGGTCGCCGACGATGTTCATGCCAGCCATCAGCGGGCCTTCGATCACCTCGATCGGGCGGCTGAAGGACTGGCGCGATTCTTCGGTGTCTTCAACGATGTGGGTGGTGATGCCCTTGACCAGCGCATGTTCCAGACGCTTGTTGACGTCCCAGTTGCGCCACTCTTCGGTCTCGGCTTCCTTGACGCTGCCGTCGCCCTTGTACTTGTCGGCGATGGCGAGGAGGGCGTCGGTGCCTTCCGGCGTGCGGTTGAGGATCACATCTTCCACGGCGTCGCGCAGTTCTGCCGGGATCTGGTCGTAAATCTCCAGTTGGCCGGCGTTGACGATGCCCATGGTCAGCCCGGAACGGATCGCGTACAGCAGGAACACGGAGTGGATCGCCTCACGCACCGGGTTGTTGCCGCGGAACGAGAACGACACGTTGGACACGCCACCGGAGGTCAGTGCATACGGCAGTTCGTCACGGATGTAGGCACACGCATTGATGAAATCGACGGCGTAGTTGTTGTGCTCTTCGATACCGGTGGCGACGGCGAAGATGTTCGGGTCGAAGATGATGTCTTCCGGCGGGAAGTCCACTTCGTTGACCAGAATGTCGTAGGAGCGTTTGCAGATTTCTTTCTTGCGCGCTTCGGTGTCGGCCTGCCCGGCCTCGTCGAAGGCCATCACCACCACCGCAGCGCCATAGCGCTTGCACAGTTTGGCGTGGTGTATGAACTGCTCGACGCCTTCTTTCATGCTGATCGAGTTGACGATGCCCTTGCCCTGAATGCATTTCAGGCCGGCTTCGATCACTTCCCACTTGGAGGAGTCGATCATGATCGGTACGCGGGAGATGTCCGGTTCGCCGGCAATCAGATTGAGGAAGGTCACCATGGCCTTCTTCGAATCGAGCATCCCTTCGTCCATGTTGATGTCGATCACCTGGGCACCGGCCTCGACCTGCTGCAGGGCGACTTCCAGGGCTTCGGTGTAGTTGTCTTCGCGGATCAGCCGGGCGAACTTGGCGGAACCGGTAATGTTGGTCCGCTCGCCGACGTTGACGAACAGCGAACTGCGATCGATGGTGAAGGGTTCCAGGCCCGAGAGGCGGCAAGCCTTGGGAATGTCCGGGATTTCCCGCGGCGCATAACCGGCCACGGCTTTGGCGATGGCTTCGATATGGCCCGGCGTGGTGCCGCAGCAGCCGCCGACAATGTTGAGGAAGCCGCTTTGGGCGAATTCTTCGATGACCTTGGCGGTTTCCGATGGCAATTCGTCGTACTCACCGAATTCGTTCGGCAGGCCGGCGTTCGGGTGCGCGGAAACGTGGGTGCCTGCCTTGTTCGACAGCTCTTCGAGGTACGGGCGCAATTCACGGGCGCCGAGGGCGCAGTTCAGGCCAACCGAGATCGGCTTGGCGTGGGCCACGGAGTTCCAGAAGGCTTCGGTGGTCTGGCCCGACAAGGTGCGACCCGAGGCGTCGGTTATGGTGCCGGAAATCATGATCGGCAGTTCGACGCCCAGTTCCTCGAACACGCCTTGGACGGCGAAGATCGCGGCCTTGGCGTTCAGGGTGTCGAAAATGGTTTCGATCAGGATCAGGTCGGCGCCGCCTTCGATCAGGCCTTTGGTGGATTCGGTGTAGTTTTCCACCAGCTCATCGAAAGTCACGTTGCGGTAGCCGGGGTTGTTCACGTCCGGGGACAACGAGCAGGTGCGACTTGTAGGACCGAGCACGCCGGCAACGAAGCGCGGCTTGTCCGGGGTTTCCAGGGTCTTGGCGTCGGCAACCTTGCGCGCCAGGCGTGCGCCTTCTACGTTTAACTCATACGCCAGGCCTTGCATGCCATAGTCAGCCAGGGAGATCTGGGTGGCATTGAAGGTGTTGGTTTCCAGAATGTCGGCGCCGGCGTCGAGGTAGGCTTTCTCGATGCCGCCAATCACGTCCGGGCGAGTCAGTACCAGCAAGTCGTTGTTGCCTTTGACATCGCTCGGCCAGTCAGCGAAGCGTTTGCCACGGTAATCCTGCTCTTCGAGCTTGTAGCTCTGGATCATCGTGCCCATACCGCCATCGAGAATCAGGATGCGCTCTTTGAGGGCGTGCTTGAGAGCTTGAAGGCGAACGCTGCGATCGGACATTTGGACTACTCGGTAAGACCATGACGAAGGGCCGGGATGATAGCAAACCTGTGCGCTTTTAGAGCATGACTCGATTTTGCATGAATATCGTTCATGTTGGTAGAGATGACAGGCCGGTAGAATCGCGGCGTTTTTTCAGGATTCAGGACCAGGGACATGTCGTATCGCTTCGTCATCAGCATATTGCTGTTGTTTTCAAGCTGGGGCGCTGTGGCGCAAAGTCCGGCGATCTCCTCTGCCATTTCATACAGCCGCGACATTCAACCGATCTTCACTGAAAAGTGCGTGGCCTGCCACGCCTGCAACGACGCCGCCTGTCAGCTCAATCTGGGCAGCGGCGAGGGCGCGGCGCGTGGCGCGACGAAAGTCCCGGTTTATGACGGTGACCGCACTAAAGCAGTGGCCCCGACACGGCTGTTTTTTGACGCCTCCGGAAAAACCGCCTGGCAGCAAAAGGGCTTCTATTCGGTGCTCGATGCCCAGGGCAGTCAGGCTGCATTGATGGCGCGGATGCTGGAGCTGGGTCACAAAACCCCGTTGCAGCCCAACGCCAGGCTGCCGGAGGACATCGTCCTGGGCCTGAACCGGGAAAACATGTGCGCCATGCCCGCGGAGTTTGACGGCTATGCCGCGTCGCACCCGAAGGAGGGCATGCCGCTGGCGGTGACCGGCCTGACCGATCAGCAGTACCAGACGCTGCAACGCTGGCTGGCGGCCGGGGCGCCTATCGACCAGCAGGGCCTGGTCCCCAGTGCAAAAGAAGCCCGACAAGTGCTCCAGTGGGAAAACCTGCTCAATGCGCCGGGGGCCCGGGAAAGTCTGGTGGGACGCTGGTTGTACGAGCACTGGTTCCTCGCCCACCTCTACTTCAAGGATGGCGAGCCCGGGCATTTCTTCCAGTGGGTGCGTTCGCGCACGCCCAGCGGCCAGCCGATTGACCTGATCAACACCCGGCGCCCGAACGATGACCCGGGCACGCAGTTTTACTACCGCTTGTGGCCGGTGCAGGGCGTGATCGTGCACAAGACCCATATCACCTATCCGCTGAGTTCGGCGAAGCTGGCGCGGGTCAAGTCGCTGTTCTACAGCGGTAACTGGCAGGTCAACGCATTGCCGGGCTATGGGCCGCAAAGCCGGGCCAACCCGTTTGCCACCTTCGAAGCGATTCCGGCCCAGGCGCGCTATCAGTTCATGCTCGATAACGCCGAGTACTTTGTGCGCACGTTTATCCGTGGGCCGGTGTGTCGTGGCCAGATCGCCACGGACGTGATCCGCGATAATTTCTGGGCGCTGTTCCAGGCGCCCGAACACGACCTCTACATCATCGACCCGAACTATCGGGGACAGGCCACGCCGTTGCTGGCAATGCCGGGGCAGAACGATGATGTCGGCAGCGTCCTCAGCCTGTGGCACGACTACCGCGACAAGCGTAATGAATACGAAGCCTTGCGCCGGGACAGCTACGCCGATCAGCCGGCGCCGAGCTGGTCGACCCTGTGGGCGGGCAATGACAATGCGTTGCTGAGTATCTTCCGCCATTTCGACAGTGCTTCGGTGACCAAAGGCCTGATCGGCGACGTGCCGCAAACGGTGTGGCTGTTCGACTATCCGCTGCTGGAGCGCACCTACTATCAACTGGCAGTCAATTTCGATGTGTTCGGCAACGTGTCCCATCAGGCCCAGACGCGGCTGTATTTCGACCTGATCCGCAATGGTGCCGAGCAGAACTTCCTGCGCCTGATGCCCGCCGATTCCCGGGATGGCTACCTCGACGATTGGTATCAGAACAGTGGCAAGTTCAAGATGTGGCTGGACTACGAGACCATCGATAACGACAAGCCAACGGCACTGAATCTGAACCCGCAGGACCCCAAGCGAGATTTCGCCCGGCAATTGCTCTCCCGCTATGGCGACCTCAATGCCAGGCCAGATCCGATCAACCGCTGCGACGGTGCCTATTGCTCGCGGCCGAACATTGATCCGGGCCTGCAAAGTGCCGAGCAGGCGCTGAGCCGCCTGACCTCGCGTCCGGCGGCCGGGTTGAAAGTGATTGATCAACTGCCGGAAGCGACCATGCTGCGTATCGAAACCAGCAGCGGCAAGCGTGAGATCTACAGCCTGCTGCGCAACCGTGCTCACAGCAACGTCGCGTTCCTGCTCGGCGAATCGCTGCGCTATCAGCCGGGGCTCGACACCCTGACGATTTTCCCGGGTGTGCTCAGCAGCTATCCGAACTTCATGTTCAACATTCCGGCCGAGCAAGTGCCGGCGTTTGTGGATGCAATGGAGAACGCCAGGGATACCGACAGCTTCGAGAAAATCGTCGAACGTTGGGGGATACGTCGCAGTCATCCGCAATTCTGGCCGTATTTCCATGACCTGAGCCGCTACATCCAGGAAACCAATCCGGTGGAAGAGGGCGTGCTGGACATGAATCGCTACGAGAACCTCTGAAAAACCACGGATCCCCTGTGGGAGCGGGCTTGCTCGCGAAAGCGGTGTGTCAGGCGCAATTGATTTGCCTGACACGACGCCCTCGCGAGTAAGCCCGCTCTCACAATTCTTTCCCGACAAAAATACTAGGACTTTGTCCGGCGCGTTGATTGGCGTAAACTGCGCCCAAGCCTGCGAGGAGTTTCCATGACCGCTATTACCATTACTGACGCCGCCCACGATTATCTGGCTGATCTGCTCTCCAAGCAGAACACCCCGGGTATCGGCATCCGCGTCTTCATCACCCAGCCTGGCACCCAGTACGCCGAAACCTGCATTGCCTACTGCAAGCCGGGCGAAGAAAAACCCGAAGACACCGCGCTGGGGCTGAAAAGCTTCACCGCGTACATCGACCACTTCAGCGAAGCCTTCCTGGACGATGCCGTTGTCGACTACGCCACCGACCGCATGGGTGGCCAACTGACCATCAAGGCGCCAAACGCCAAAGTACCGATGGTCAACGCCGACAGCCCGGTCAACGAGCGCATCAACTATTACCTGCAAACCGAGATCAACCCGGGGCTGGCCAGCCACGGCGGCCAGGTCAGCCTGATCGACGTGGTTGAAGACGGCATCGCTGTCCTGCAGTTCGGCGGTGGTTGCCAGGGCTGCGGCCAGGCCGACGTGACGCTGAAGGAAGGCATCGAGCGCACCTTGCTCGAGCGTATTCCCGAGCTCAAGGGCGTTCGCGACGTAACCGACCACACGCAGAAAGAAAACGCCTACTACTAATAAGGTGTTCGCTGCGAAACGAAAAAACGGCGCCCCGTGAGCGCCGTTTTTTATGGGGCATTGGAAACCTGTGGCGAGGGGGCTTGCCCCCGTTGGGCTGCGAAGCGGCCCCGGCTTTTAAAACGGGCGCACAGATTTTGCGACGGCTACGCCGCCGAACGGGGGCAAGCCCCCTCGCCACAGGGTTGGTGGTGAATCAGGGTCTGTAAAGATGCGCATGCCCCGCGCGATACAGCGATGACTCGCTGAAATGGTCACTGCCCAGCACCCGACCCACCAGAATCAACGCCGTACGGCGAAAGCCTTTCGCCTCAACCTTCCCGGCAATATCCTCAAGCGTTCCCACCACCCAATCCTGATCCGGCCAGCTCGCGCGATGCACCACCGCAATCGGGCAATCGGCACCGTAATGCGGCACGAGCTCTTCAACGATCTTCGGCAGGTGATTAACCCCCAAATGAATCGCCATGGTCGCACCGTGCTGCGCCAGGCTGGAGAACTCCTCTCCGGCTGGCATGGCGGTTTTGTCGGCGTAGCGAGTCAGGATCACGCTCTGTGAAACGTCCGGCAGCGTCAGTTCGGCGCCCAAAAGGGCCGCGCAAGCTGCCGTTGCGGTGACACCGGGCACGATCTCGAACGCAATGCCCAGCTCACGCAGATAGCGAATCTGCTCGCCAATGGCGCCGTACAGACTCGGATCGCCGGAGTGCACTCGGGCCACATCCTGGCCTTTGGCGTGGGCGCTCTTGATCAGGTCGATGATCTGTTCCAGGTGCAGTTCGGCGCTGTTGACCACCTGTTCGGCACAATGACCTTCCAGTACGGCGGCCGGCACCAGAGAGCCGGCATAAATGATCACCGGGCAGCTGCGAATCAGTCGCTGGCCCTTGACGGTAATCAGTTCGGGGTCGCCGGGACCTGCGCCAATGAAGTAGACGGTCATCGTCGGTTCCTGTGGGAAAAAGGGGGATGAACAGGGCTTCAGATGAAGATTGTTCATGATCAATGGCGGGGATTATCGGGGTTTTTATGCCGCGCCGGCCAATGCCAGGGTCGCCTGGGCATATTTTTGTCGTGGGATCAGCAGTTTTGCCGGGGCCTGGGCCAGTTGTTCGGCCAGGGCCAGCGCGGCGCTTTCCGCCACGCCGTAGCAACCGGTGCGCTCAAACGCTATCTGCGATTGATGACTGAGTTGCTGCTCATAAGCGGCAAGTTGCTGGCTGCTGAAATACATCAATTCCAGGCCAAGCTGCTTCGCCAGTTCGATCAGTGCAGGTTCGTTGCGCTTCAAATCGATGCTGGCCAGGGCCTTGATCTCATGAAGCGGGATCTGATGCGCTTCCAGCGCCTGGTCGAGCAGCGCCCGCAGCGTGCTGACAGGGCAGCCCCGCTGGCAGCCCAGGCCGACCACCAGGGTCGGCGCTGTGCTGGCAGCAGTCATGCGTGGTATTGACCATCGCTTTTGCGGCGGAACAACCAGGCGCTGATCAGGCCCAGGGCCAGCCAGAATGCCACGTTGGTCAGCTGCGAAGCGATTTTGAACTGGGCTTCCAGTGCTTGCGGAGCGAGCATCGAATGCACCTCCGGTTGCGGTGCGCCAATCACATGGGGAACGGCGAGGATCGCCACACCGAGGACTTTCATCAGCCAGTGACGGCTGAACACAACCAGGGCGATACCGACGGCGGTGGAGGCGGCGGTGCCGATCCACCACAGTTGCCGTTGTGCCAGATCGGCGGCGGCAGTGCCGGGCAATTCAGGTGGCAGGCCGAGCGTCGGTGCGAGCACGAAGGTCGCATAACCGGCCAGGCCCCAGAGCAGGCCTTGAGAGGTTTTGGTCGGTGCACGCAAGGTGTACAGGCCGGCCAGCATCAGGGCGAAACCGACGGCCACCACCAGGTTGCCGCCAGTGGTCGACAGCACACGCTGCCAGCCGTCTTCCGGCTCCCAGGCTTGCGCATCGTGGGTGTGAGCAGCCATGGCGCCATCGGCGTGCTGGTGAACTTCAACGGCGGCCGGTTCGGCTTTTTCGTAGGTCTCGGCCTGCAAAATCAGCGGCGCGACCCAGAAGCTTTGCAGCAGGGTCAACAACAGGGCGGCCAGCAGTCCGGTGAAGCCTGCGGTTTGCGCAATACGCTTGATCATGTCAACAGCTCTCAGTGGCACGGGAACGCGGAGCTGTGACGGGTATCGTGGGCGGCATTGTGCACCGCTTCGATGTGCGAGAAACCGGCGAAATAGACAAGACAGGCGCCCAGGATCGACGCGCAGACGGCGGCGGTCAGACGTTGGGCCAGGGTAGAAGTGGTGCTGGTGGTGATGTGGCCGGTGCTGCTGATGATCGACATGGCGTATCCCTCTGGTCTGTCAGCGGGGAATAAGAGCGCATGCAAAAAACTGCACGACCAGGCGCGCAGCGTTTCAAACAGCGCCCGCCCACCGCGGGTTTGTTGGTTCAGTGATCGTACTGGTCACTTTGTGTTGCGGGCCGGTCTCCGGGCTCACGAGGGGCGCAGGCCTCTGCCTGTTCCTGAAAGCATCACCTTCCCATGCCGTAGTGGCACAGTGGATCTGATGCTTCGCTCGCTTACCGTTGCGGGGGCAGCACCGGACTGACATGGCTTAAGAGTAAAGCACATGATTCACCGGTTTCCCGTTTCACCCTGTGAAGGGCACCCGTAACAAGGCGTGTAGGAGAGCATGGGAGGGGGTTGGGCGTCAATTGGCAAGGGTTCTCAACTGTAAACCGAGTCGCTTTCTTCGCGAGCAAGCCCGCTCCCACACTTGACCCTTTTCCCCTGAAAGAACCCGATCAAATGTGGGAGCGGGCTTGCTCGCGAAGGGCACACCGCAGAAGTCACGTGAACATTGACCCGCCCCAAGACCATGCGTAGCCTTGCGCTTTCGAGGTTCTTCGGCGTTTGCCGAAGCTAAGAAGGGAACGCGGTCAATGCCGCGGCTGCCCCCGCAACTGTGAACGGTGATGTTCGCTGCCACGCCACTGCAGGCTCAATCCATGAGTCCGGCGGGAAGGCGCAGCGAATGCCAGGCTCAAGGCTGGCACACCGTCAGCCAGGAGACCTGCCTCGACACAGATTCTCACTTTCAACCGGGCGGGGTGATCCGGTGGCGAACTCTTCAGGCACGCGCGCCCGCGTTGCCGGTTGTCGTCCCGTATGCCCGCCAGCTTAGCCAAAGGGCATCCGATGAAAACACTGGCCAAACTCCCCGTCACTATCGTCACAGGCTTTCTCGGCTCGGGTAAAACCACGCTGCTGCGGCACATGCTCGACAACGCCCAGGGCCGCCGCATCGCGGTGATCGTCAATGAATTTGGCGAGTTGGGCATCGACGGCGAAATTCTCAAGCAATGTTCCATCGGCTGTACCGAAGAAGAGGCCAACGGCCGAGTCTATGAGCTGGCTAACGGCTGCCTGTGCTGCACCGTCCAGGAGGAGTTCTTCCCGGTGATGCGCGAACTGGTGGCCCGTCGCGGCGATCTCGATCACATCCTGATCGAAACCTCGGGCCTGGCACTGCCAAAGCCGCTGGTGCAAGCCTTCCAGTGGCCGGAAATCCGTAGCGCCTGCACGGTTGACGCGGTGATCACCGTGGTCGACAGCCCGGCTGTCGCCGCCGGCACGTTCGCCGCATTCCCCGATCAGGTCGACGCCCAGCGCAAACTCGACCCGAACCTGGACCACGAATCGCCGCTGCACGAGCTGTTCGCCGACCAATTGGCCAGCGCCGACCTGGTCATCCTCAACAAAACCGACCTGATCAACCCGGCAGACCTGGCCCGCGTGCGCCTGGAAGTCGCCGAAGAATTGCCGCCTGCGGTGAAAATCGTCGAAGCCAGCAGCGGTCGCCTGCCGCTGGACGTGCTGATCGGCCTGGGTGCCGGCTCCGAAGAACACATCGACAGCCGTCACAGCCACCACGACCATCATCACGATGGCGACGACGATCATGACGACCACGATCACGACGCCTTCGATTCGATCTCCATCGAACTGCCCCAGGCCGACGAAAGCCTGCTGATGGACGCGCTGACCCAACTGGTAGTCCAGCACGGCATCTTGCGGGTCAAGGGTTTTGCGGCGATCCCGAACAAACCGATGCGCCTGCTGATCCAGGGCGTGGGCACGCGTTTCGACAAGCATTTCGACCGCCAGTGGGGCGCCGAAGAAGCGCGCATCACCCGCCTGGTGTTGATTGGCCAGGAACTGGACGCCACTGTTCTCGAAGCGCAATTGCGCGCCGCGCTCAGCGTGTAAGCCATGCACCTGCTCAGGACCCAGCCCGGCGGTTTCGTGTCGGATGACAACATCGCCGACCTTGGACAAACCCCCGCCGACCTGGTGGTCCTGTGCAGTGGCGATTCCAGCCTGGCGCTGCTCGCCGAAGCGGCGCAGCAGTTGCCCGGCGATTACCCGAGCGTGCGCCTGGCCAACCCGATGCAGGTGCAGAACCATGCCTCGGTCGACTTGTACGTCGATGAGGTTCTGCGTCACGCCAAGGTGATCCTGATTTCGCTGCACGGCGGCATCGCCTATTGGCGTTACGGTATCGAGCGTCTGGTTGAACTGTCGCAGCGCGGCGTGCAGGTGATTCTGGTGCCGGGCGATGATCGCCCGGACCCGGAGCTCAGCGACCTGAGCACGGTCGGCGCCGAGGATCGCGATCGGCTCTGGCAGTTTCTGCGTCAGGGCGGCATGGGTAATGCGCTGAATTTTTTCCGCTGCCTGGCGAGCCGCTGGCTGGCACGCGATTACACCTGGGGCGAGCCGCAAACCCTGCCACGCACGGCGATTTACCATCCGCACAAACACTCTGCCGCACTGAGCGACTGGCAGGCCGACTGGCACGCCGATCAATCCGTGGCGGCGGTGTTGTTTTACCGCTCGCATTTGCAGGCGGCGAACACTGCTTTCATTGATGTTTTTTGCCAGCGATTGCAGGCGGCGGGGTTGAATCCGTTGCCGATTGCGTTGGCCAGCCTGAAAGAACCCGGTTGCCTTGGCGTGGTCGAGGACTGGCTGGATGAGGCCAGCGTCTCGGTGATCCTGAACACCACGGGGTTCGCCCAGTCGAGCCCCGAAGCCCCGCATCTGCGCCCGTTTCGCCGCAATATTCCGGTGATTCAGGCCATTTGCGCACAGGACAACGAACCGGGTTGGCGCGCCAGCGAACAGGGCCTCGGCCCCCGTGACCTGGCGATGCACATTGCCTTGCCGGAACTGGACGGCCGCATCATCAGTCGCCCGATCAGTTTCAAGGATCTGGCGTGGCGCAGTGAGCGCAGTCAGTCGGATGTGGTTTGCTACCGGCCGCAACCGGAGCGCATGGATTTCGTGGCCGAACTGGCGCGGCGTTGGGTCGATCTGGCGCGGGTACCTAATGCTGATAAACGCATTGCGTTGATTCTCGCCAATTACCCGACCCGCGACGGTCGCATCGGTAATGGCGTCGGGCTCGACACCCCGGCCGCCGCACTGAATATCCTGCGGGCGCTGCATGCCGAAGGTTATCCGTTGCCGGCCGAATTGCCCGACAGCGGCACCGCGCTGATCCAGCAGTTGCTGGGTGGCGTCAGCAACGATCTGGATACCCTCGACCTGCGTCCGTGTCAGCAAAGTCTGGCGCTGGACGAATATCTGGCGATGTTCCACGCACTGCCCGAAACCAACCGCGCGGCTGTGCTCGAACGCTGGGGTACGCCAGAAAACGACCCGATGTGCCGCAGCGGACGGATGATGATCGCCGGCCTGCGTTTTGGCCTGACTTTCGTCGGCATTCAACCGGCGCGGGGTTATCAGGTCGACCCGAGCGCGGTGTATCACGATCCGGACCTGGTTCCGCCCCATGGTTACCTGGCGTTTTACTTCTGGCTGCGCAACACCTACGGCGCGCATGGCGTGATCCATGTCGGCAAGCACGGCAACCTCGAATGGTTGCCGGGCAAAGGCGTGGGGTTGTCGGAGCACTGCTGGCCGGACGCGTTGCTCGGGTCACTGCCGAACATCTATCCGTTCATCGTCAACGACCCGGGCGAGGGCGCCCAGGCCAAGCGGCGGACCCAGGCTGTGATCATCGATCACCTGATGCCACCGCTGACCCGCGCCGAAACCTACGGCCCGTTGCGCAACCTCGAGCTGTTGGCGGACGAATATTACGAAGCGCAGTTGCTCGATCCGCGCCGCGCCCGAGAGTTGCAGCGCGACATCCTGCAACTGGTGCGCGACACGCACATTGACCGTGAACTGCAACTGGACGAACAGCTCGACAGCGATGCCGACGCGGCGGTCTGGTTACCGCGACTCGACACCTACCTGTGCGACTTGAAAGAGTCGCAGATCCGCGATGGCCTGCATGTGTTCGGCGAATCGCCCACCGGTCGTTTGCGCATCGACACCTTGCTGGCGTTGTTGCGCATTCCAAGGGGCGATGGCCGAGGTGCGCAATCGAGTCTGCTGCGGGCGCTGGCCAAGGCCTTCGGACTGGGTTTCGATCCGCTTGATTGTGTACTGGCCGAGTCCTGGGCGGGGCCGCGTCCCGAGCCTCTTTTGCTTATCAGCGACGACACTTGGCGTACGGCGGGCGATACCCGCGAGCGCCTGGAACTGTTTGCCGCGCAGTTGATTTCGGACGCGTTGAATAACCCCTGTGGGAGCGGGCTTGCTCGCGAATCGGTTGAGCATTCAACATTGATGTCGATTGACCCACCGCTTTCGCGAGCAAGCCCGCTCCCACAAGGGGCAAACTGGAATGAAGTGCAAGCCATCCTCGACAGCTTGCGCGAAGTGGTCGCACCAAGGCTGGACGCCTGCGGCCCCGCGGAAATGCGCGGTCTGCTTGACGCCCTCAGCGGGCGCTTCGTCCCGGCCGGCCCCAGCGGTGCGCCGAGTCGTGGGCGCCTGGACGTGCTGCCCACCGGGCGCAACTTTTACTCGGTGGACGTGCGCAATTTGCCGACCACCACAGCATGGCGCATCGGTTTTCAGTCGGCCAACCTGATTCTGGAGCGGCACCTGCAGGATCACGGCGACCATTTGCGCCAGCTCGGTCTGTCGGTATGGGGCACCGCGACCATGCGCACCGGTGGCGATGACATCGCCCAGGCCATGGCGTTGATGGGCGTGCGTCCGGTCTGGGCGACCGGCAGCCAGCGGGTCGATGATTTCGAGATTCTGCCGTTGAGTTTGCTCGACCGCCCGCGAGTCGACGTGACCTTGCGTGTCTCCGGTTTTTTCCGCGATGCCTTTGCCAATTTGATCCGCTTGTTTGACGCGGCGGTGCAAGCGGTCGCCGACCTCGATGAGCCGGACGATCTCAACCCGCTGGCGGCCAAGGTGCGCGACGAACGTGCAGCCTTGCGGCAGGCGGGGCTCGATGAAGACACGGCGCGACGTCAGGCCGGCTGGCGGATTTTCGGGGCCAAGCCCGGCGCCTACGGTGCAGGTGTGCAGGGCGCCATCGACGGTCGTCTATGGCAGACCCGTGAGGATCTGGTCGCCGTTTATTTGAACTGGGGCGGCTACGCTTACGGCGGCTCTGACGAAGGTACCGCGGCTCGGGAGCAATTCACCCAGCGTCTGGGCCAGGTGCAAGCAGTGCTGCAAAACCAGGATAACCGCGAGCACGATTTGCTCGACTCCAACGATTACTACCAGTTCCAGGGTGGCATGCTCGCGGCGGTGGAAAGCCTGAAAGGTGAGGCCGCAGCCAGTTATCATGGCGACCACAGCCAGCCGGACTTGCCGAAAATCCGCACCTTGAAGGAAGAGCTGAACCGGGTGATCCGCTCCCGGGCGGCCAATCCAAAGTGGCTCGAGGGCGTTAAACGTCACGGCTACAAAGGCGCATTTGAAATGGCCGCGACCGTCGATAACCTGTTCGCCTTCGACGCCACCACGCAATTGATCGACGATCACCAGTACGCGTTGTTGGCCGACGCCTATTTGCTCGACCCTGACACCCGGGATTTTGTCCGTGAACACAATCCCCATGCCTTGCGCGACATGACTGAACGTATGCTCGAGGCGCAACAACGCGGGATGTGGAAAGACCCCGGCGCCTACCGCGAGGCATTGGAAAATCTGTTGCTGGATATAGAAGAAGACAGCTAATCACCGCAAACCCTGTGGGAGCGGGCTTGCCCGCGAAGGCAATTTGTCAGCCAACGATGATGTTGGATGTGATGGCCTCTTCGCGAGCAAGCCCGCTCCCACAGGGATATAGGTGCCTGTGACATCACCGACCATGACTGAGAAAGAACTATGACCGACACCCCGCATTTCCCGCTCTCCGCCGTGGTCGGCGCCGACGATTTGAAGCTGGCCCTGTACCTGACTGCCATCGACCCGAAAATCGGCGGTGTCTTGATCGAAGGCCCGCGAGGCATGGCCAAGTCGACCCTGGCTCGCGGTCTGGCGGACCTGCTGGCCAGCGGGCAGTTCGTCACATTGCCGCTGGGCGCCACCGAAGAGCGCCTGGTCGGCACTCTCGATCTCGACGCAGCACTGGGCGAAGGTCGCGCACAGTTTTCCCCCGGCGTACTGGCCAAGGCTGACGGTGGCGTGCTTTACGTCGACGAGGTCAATCTGTTGCCCGATCACCTCGTTGACCTGCTGCTCGATGTGGCCGCCAGCGGCACCAATCTGGTCGAGCGCGACGGTATTTCCCATCGGCACTCGGCGAAGTTCGTGCTGATTGGCACCATGAATCCGGAAGAGGGTGAGCTGCGTCCGCAACTGCTCGACCGTTTCGGCTTGAACGTCGCCCTCGGTGGCCACACCGCGCCTGCCGAACGAGGCCAGATTATCCGCCGTCGCCTGGATTTCGACAGCGACCCGCAAGGTTTCTGCGCTGAATGGGAATCCGCGCAGGCGTCTTTGCGTGTACGTTGCCAGAACGCACGTAATGCGCTGGCAAGCATTCCCCTCGACGACCAGGCACTGGCACACATTACCGAACGTTGCTTTGCCGCTGGCGTCGATGGTTTGCGTGCCGATCTGGTGTGGCTCCGTGCCGCCCGGGCTCACGCCGCCTGGCGCGGGGCGAACGCCATCGCCGAGGCCGATATCGACGCAGTCGCCGAGTTCGCCTTGCGCCATCGTCGTCGCGAGCATTCGCCGCCGGCACCTGCGCAATCCCAAACTGCGCCACAAACCGCGCCGCAGAACGACAATCCGGGTGAAGGGCAGGGCCAGTGGGGCGAATTGCCTGCCCAAGCGCTGGCGGTCGGCGCACGACGTGAAGTGCCGAGCTGGCCAAAAAAGCCCTAGGCATTCGCCCTCGCTGCGACGCGGGGGCGAATGCCAGACCCCGAGCCGGGCGGCTGGACCACGGCAAGCAGGGTAAGCGTCACGCCGCACGCAATGGCTCGGTCAACTGGCCCGGTACATTGCTCAATGGCCGGCCGCGTCAGCGCGACGATCTGTTGTTTCACCTGCGCACTCGTGCGCCCCATGAACTGTGGCTGGTGATCGTTGACGCCTCCGCTTCGACCCGCCGTCATCAGGCGTTGAGTGATGCCAAGGGCTTGCTGGCGCAGTTGTTCGACGATGCCTATCGCCAGCGTGCGCGACTGGCCCTGCTCACGGCCAGCGGCTCTGCCCCCAAGTGGCAGGTGCAGGGATTGAAGGCTTCGACCGGGTTGCGCCATTGGCTCGACGGCCTTGGCGCCGGTGGTGGTACGCCGTTGCTGGCGGCTTTGAGCGAAGCGGGACAATGGCTTGCGGCACGGCAAAAGCGTTTTCCGGCAGAGCAGCAGCGCTTGTTGCTGGTGACCGATGGCCGGCTGAAGGACTGGCCGCTGCTGCCTGTGCTTGCGTGTCCGGGGTTGTTGATCGACATCGAGCGCGGGCCGATTCGGCTTGGGCGTAGCCGGGTGTTGGCAGCGCAGTTGCAGGCGGAATATCGGCACATCGACGAGCTGCTTCCTGGCTGAGTTCTCCTTTGCCCGGGCCGGCCTCTTCGCGAGCAAGCCCGCTCCCACAGGGGGCAACGCATTCCAAATGTGGGAGCGGGCTTGCTCGCGAAGGCGGCGGGTCAGCCAACATCAATTCTGCATTACTTGCCCATCGCCTGCCGATACTGCCGGGTGCGCCTGCCAATGTACAACTGGTCGACAATCAACGCCCACAACGCCGACACGTCAGGCCGGGTTTTGCGCCCACGGCTCAAGCGATGCAGCTGGAACTTCACCACCGCCATGCTTGCCAGCGCCGCCAGGGGCTTGCGCTTCCAGCGGATCGGCGGCAATTGCGGATGGCTGTTCTGGCCTTCACGCCAGTGCTTGACCAAGTGTGGTTCCACGGCTAGCGCAGTGCCGATGCCGGCCATGGCGATGCCGCTGTCGAGTACCTGTTCGACGATTGCCAAACGGCGGATCCCGCCCGTCACCATCACCGGCATACGCGCCACGCTGGCCAGTTCACCGGCCATTTCCAGAAAGTACGCTTCCCGTGCCAGGGTCCGGCCGTCCCGGGCTTCGCCTTGCATGGCCGGTGCTTCGTAACTGCCACCGGAGAGTTCCAGCAGGTCGATCGGCTGTTCGTTGAGCCACAGGATGACCTGCCGCGCGTCATCGGCATCGAAACCGCCGCGCTGGAAATCCGCTGAATTGAGCTTCACCGACACACAAAATTGTGGCGACACCGCTTGGCGGACTGCCTTGACGACGGACAACAGCAGGCGCGCACGATTCTCCAGCGAACCGCCCCATTGATCGGTGCGCCGATTGGTCAATGGCGAAAGGAACTGGCTGATCAGGTAGCCATGGGCGGCGTGGATCTGTACTCCGGTAAAACCGGCTTTCTCCGCCAGTGCGGCGCTGCTGGCGAAGCGTCGGATTACCTCCTGGATGTCGTCCTCGCTCATGGGTTTGGGTTCGGCGAACATCTTCGAGAACTGGCCGAGATCCAGTGCAACCGCCGACGGCGCCAGAGCTTGCTGGCCAAGGTTGGCCATGGTCTGGCGGCCAGGATGGTTGAGCTGCACCCAGAAATGCGCACCGCCGGCCCGGCCGATACTGGCCCACTGGCGGAAGCGTTCCAGATGGTGCTCGTCTTCCAGCGCTACACCGCCGGGGCCGGTCATGGCGCGGCGGTCGATCATCACATTGCCGGTCAGCAACAAGCCGGCCTCGCCCCCGGCCCAGGCTTGATACAGGCGAAACAGCGCCTGGTCGGGCACCTGATCGGTATCGGCGAGGTTCTCTTCCATGGCGGCTTTGGCAATGCGATTACCGATGGTCTGACCGTTGGGCAATTTCAATATTTGGAAGGGCGACATGCTTGACTCCTCGAAGTGATGAGCAGAGCCTAAGCTTAAAGTTAACTTTAATGTCAAGCAGACAAATGAGGTCCCGATGAAAATTGGTGAATTGGCACAGTTGAGCGGGTTGACCGCATCGCGCATCCGTTTTTACGAGTCTCAGGGATTGATCCGGCAGGTCGAGCGTTCTGCCAACGGATATCGGCGTTACTCGCAACAGGCGCTGCAAACCCTGCAAATCATCCAATGCGCGCAACAGGCCGGTTTCAGTCTGGAGGAGCTCAAGCAATTGCTGCCGGATAATGTGACGGGCGCGTTCAAGCACGATGAGTTGATGGCCGGCCTGCATCGCAAGATCGAGCAGATCGAAGAGATGCAACGGCACCTGGCCCAGAGCAAAGCGCAGTTGCTGGAATGGATCGACACCATTCAGACCCGGCCCGAAGGCATGACCTGCGATGAAAATGCCGAACGGGTGATGACGTCATTCAAGCATTAGGTCAGGTATCGACCTTGACCAGTGCCTGGTTCAGCCGCCGACCTTGATGTTGTGCTGGTTATCGAGAATCACCTTGCCCCACGGTCGGTAGCGCAGGGAGAAAACCGACGTCGGGTGGCAGCCCGGTGATGTTGATTGCGGGGGCATCGGTTCTGCGCGGAAGGGTTGTCCGGCAGCGCTGACTTGCCGGAAGGCTTCCCTGACGATGCCGATGGAGCAGGGCAGTGCATTGGCGTAGCCGTTGCGAATCAAGGGTGGCAAACGCCCGGTTCCGGCGCCGTCCTGCCACCACACCTGGATTCCGGCGCTGGCCACTTCGCCCAGCCACTGTCCATTTACCTGTGGCGAAAGTTTGCCGACGCTGAACACGCTGATGTGCAGCTGCGCGTCGAGTTTGCCAGCGAAATCCTTGAGCTGGCGTTGCAGGGTTTGCCGACGATCGAGCGGTAGAAAGTGCAGGTCATCCAGTTCCATGGGCAAATACCAGCCGCTGACCGGGAGTTTCCAGTCCTTGCGCAGCGTCCGCTGCCGGGCCAGCGACTGTCCCAGTTGCGCCTGCCAGTACGTTGCCAGTCCGGCACTGTCCAGCTCATTGATGCGCTGGTAATAGGCCGGGTCCATACGCAGACCCAGCACCAGTTTCAGGCCTTGGGCCTGGGCCTGTTTCAGGCTGGTGGCGAGCCAGCCGTTGGCGCCGCCAAAGTCCGAATCACCGTAGGCCGTCCATTGCACGATCACCGTGTGCGTGCCTTGGCGGGCGGTGTCTTGCCAGATCCGCTGCCATTGCGCCTGGCTCAGGTTGGCGTCGGCATTGAGCGGCTGATAGAAAATCCGCTCGTCGGCATGGGTCGTCACGCCGCCCAGCAGCAGGCACAAGGCCAAAAGAAGTCGCCTCATCAGAAATTCAACTCCACGCCCAGCAGCACGCCGTTGGCGCCTTCATACAGATTGCCGCCCAGCGATTGTTGATACTCGGTGCGGACCGTCAGGTGTGCGCGATAGGCGTTGTAGATATTGTCGTTGAACCACCATTGCCAACGCAGGCCGAGACCGGTGCGCAGATCCTGGCGCCAGTCGTTGCTCGGGTCCTGGCTGGCGAATTCGAGAAAACCGTACGGCATGAGCGTTTGCGCGCTGTTGAATGGCAGCTTCCAGGCGTGCCCTTGCTGGAAGCGCGACAACCATTGGTGGTCACCGGCCTTGGTCCACCACGCCGCGTCGACATAGAGGAAACGTTCTTCCCAATCGCTTTCGTCGACGCGCCAGTCGTTGCGATATCGCCCCTGATCGAGGAACGACGCAGTAGCACGCAGGAGATAGTCGGTAGTGGTGTGCCCATCCTCACGATGATCGTCAGCCTGATCGGAGACCTTTTCGGGGACCAGCATCTGGCCGAGGCTCAAGCCGTGGTTGTCTTGATCATCGAACTGGCTTTGCTTGTAGATCTCGCCGTAGAAATTGATATTTGCCGTACCCCAGGGTTTGTAGCGCAGGCCCACGCCGGTGGCGATGGACTGCGCATAACTGGAGCGACTCTGGCCGCCGAGCAACACCCGTCCGTAGGCCGACAGCGAGCTGCCTGCGCGGCTGGGTTCTTCACCGAGAGCATGGTCCCACATGGCCATTTGCACGTTCTGCGGAGTCGAGCGCCGTCGAGAGCCGATGCTTTCATCAGGGCGCAGGAAGTCGTTGGTCGAGACCCCGGCTGGCGACCAGGTACTGGCGAAGGTCAAGGTATCGCGCCGGGACAGGGATTCATGGGCACGACGCTGGCGATAACGCCGCGCTTCCATGCTGCCATCCTCGTCGTCTGCCGCTACCGGGTTTTGCTCCAGGTCGATCACGCGCTGCAGTTCCTTGCGGGCCGAGGCGCTGTCCTCGACTTCGTCGTAACGCCAGGCCAGGGTTTCGCCGAGTTGATAGTCTTCCGGGAAATCTTTAGTGGCGCTTTGCAGATACGCAATGGCGCGGGCGCGTTCTTCCCTGGTCTCGGCACCGGACAGGCGCATGCCGTAGTCAGCGCGATAGCGTGGATTGTCCGGTTCTCGGCGCACCGCTTCGGCCAGCCAGGCCGTGCTTTGTGGCAGGTCGCCGGCCTTTTGTGCGGTGACCGATGCGGCGTAGAAATGCCCGGCATCGGGAGCCTGTTGCAGGGCGGAACGCTGGCGCTGCAATGCGAGCGAATGATCGCCCTGGGCATCGGCAATCGCAGCGCCCAGGGCCCATTCATTGGCGCCACGGCTGCGGCTTTGCTGCCAGTAGCGTTCGGCTGCTTGTGTGTCGCCCGCATTGAGGGCACTGCGGCTGGCGGTGAGACTGGCGTTATCGCTGAGTTCTGCGTCCGGAATGCTCCGCCAGATGGCCAGCGCACCCGTTGAATCCCCGGCAGCCTCCAAAGCATAGGCCAATGTCAGGCGACTGCCTTTGTCGCCGAGTTTTTCTGCGGTCTGGTAGTACACCACCGCTTCACCGGGGCGATTGGGCATGGCGCAACGACCCAGGGCGCGGTAGTCGCCAGCGCTTTGTGGTTGATTGCCGGTTGCCTGTTGTACCGCATCGCACTGGCCTTTTTCCGCCAGTTGCGCCAGCAGTTCACCGCGTGTGGCGGGATCGACGCGATTGACCAGTGTCACCATGCGTTGCTGTTGCGCCGGGGTCGGTGTCGACGAGGCATACAGTCCCGCCAGTCGCTGCAACAGGGCGCTGGGTAATTTGCCGTTGTGGTGGTCGTAAGCGTTTTCGAGCAGCTGCTGCGCGTGATCACGCTGACCGGCATTCAATAGCCAATACGTCGTCTGATTGAGCGAATTGAAGTCGCCGGTCTGCTGGTAATGACGCTCCCAAAGCTTCGCCGCTTCAGCATTGCGCCCCGATGCCTGGAGCATTTCGGCCTGGCGTTTGACCACGTCGGCGGTTTGCGGCTGGCTGGCGAGATAGGCCATGATTTTGTCGCTGCGGCCCTCATCCTGCCAGGCGTCCAGCAGTCGTTCACGGCGTCGCGTGTCCCAGGGTTCCGGCAAACGAGTGTTTTGCAGCAGTTCGGTCGCTTGCAGACGCTGGGCGAGAATCAGCCAGGTCTGCGGATCTGCGTCGGGTGGGCAACTTTGCAACTGACTGAGCGCGGCTTGCGGGTCGTGGCGGGACAGCCACTCGGCCGTCTCAAGGCACGGACGCTGCATCTCGCCACTCAAGCGTTGCACGGTTGCGCTGTCGCCGGTTTGCCGCGCCAGCTCCCACAGGCGCTGGCGTTGTGCCGGGTCGGCAAGGTCGGCGGGCGGCAGCGTTTGCATCCAGCGTTGCGCCTGCTGGATGTGACCCATGGCAATCGCCCGATCGACCATGGCCAATCGAGTCTTGCGCGCGGCTTCAGGGCTTGGCGCTGTTTGCAGTAATTGCTGCAAGGGTTGCTCGTCGAGGCGTTGCACGTAGGCGTTGGCCAGGCGTTGCCAGCTTTGGGCGTCGAGTTGCCGGTTCGCGGCCAGGGGCTCCAGCTCTTTGATGGTGCCATCCCAATCGCGCAATTGCTCGGACCAATTGGCCAGGGCCAGGTGCAGGGCTCGCTCATCACCTTTGGGCGGCAGTTGCGCCAGCCAGTCATGGGCCGGGGACGCGCCGCCGCGCTTGGCCAGGCTCGCGCTATAGGCCTGCCACAGGCGCACGCGCTGGTCCAGATTGCTGGTGGCTATCCACTGCTCCACTTTTTGGCTGTCCGGCGGATCCTGTTCGATCCAGGTCAGGCGCAGGTTGAGCAGGGTTTCGCTGTTGGCCGGGGTATCCGGTAGCGCTTGCACGGCGTCTTCGTAGCGTTGCTGCATGGTCAGCGATTGCACCAGCAGTGCCCGCGCTTCATCGTTTTCCGGCACTTTGCTCAGCAGGTGGCGCATCAGCCGTTCGACTTCCTTCCAGTTGCCTTGCTTCGCTTCGCGGTAACCGCGATCCATATAGGGGTAACTGCGGAACTGTTCGAAGTCGGTTAACGGCTCTGCCTGCACCGACGCCGTCGTGTTCAGGCAGAGCAACAGGCTAGCGGCTAACAAGGTGTGACGATGGACAGGCTTCATGCGGCCTCCCGGGCAATGCGGTAGGCGGCGTGTTGTTCGCTCGCCTGATCGGCCAGGGCCTGTTCAAGGATTTCCTGAGTGATCATGCCGCGGTCAATCAAGTGTTCGCCCAGAGACATTTTTTCCGCATCGAAATCGATCAGCGCCTGATTGAACAGGGTCGGCGGCACCATGCCGCGCACTTGCAACAGATTGCCCAGCAGTATCTGGTGATGGCTGACGCGCTCGATCAGGTCTTCGTCGTCCTGATTTTGCTCAAGCACGCTAAGCATCTGATGTACTTCTTCGTTTTGACGAGGGCTGGCGTACCAGAAGCGGATCCCCAGCGTAACCCGGCCTTGTGGGGCGAGACGGCAACGCACCGGGCGTTTCAGTTGACGGCTGATGGCTCCCAGAGACACCTGGCTCACCGGACCTTCGGAGGCCAGCACCAGGGTTTGGTTTTCCTCGGCGACCGGCAGCACGCCGTAGTGTGTGGCGATCTTGCGTGGCACGGCGTCGATCAGGCGTTTGTCGAGTTTGAACGGATTGAGTGGCGCCCATTCCAGGTCCAGCTGTTCGGCCAGGGTCTGCACCAGTTGAGTGGTGTCGATGTGTCCGCGCAGTAGCAGTTCCTGACCGAGGCGCCGGCGTACCGGGTTGGTGATCGCGGCTTCGAGTTGATCCTCGGTGAGCAAACCCTTTTCCACTAACCGATGGCCCAGCGGGGTGCGCTGGGCTTCGGCCAGGGCCGGAAATTCATGAGTGGTCTTGTCCCAGGCGACGCGACGCGAATCGCCCATTGCCATCACCTGGCGCAGTGCCCGAAGGTTGGCGAAGAAATTGACGAAGTTGCTCCACACCATCCGGGGGGCCGACAGCAGTCCTTCGCCCAGCCCGTAAAAACGGGTGACAAACCAACCACGCTGGAATAGCCGATTGAGCAGCATGAGGCCATTGAGCCACAGCAGGCTCGCCAACAACGTGCTGTCGGCGAGGAGCGACGGGAACCGCCAGGCATCCGGCGCGATCACGGTGACCAGCCACATCGCCAGCAACACCACCAGCAGGATGTTCACCAGGAAGCTCAACAGGTACGCAATCAGGCCACGGCGGTCGCGCCACAGAAAATAATTGAGCAGGCCTTTGCGGCTCCAGCCCAGATTCTTGGTGCCCTGGAACACAATGCCGACGATCCAGCGCGACTTCTGCCGGATCGCGTACTGCAAGTCCCTTGGAAAGTGCTCGCGCACGCAGATCACCTGGGAAAACGCGCGGTCCATGCCGAACACCCAGGGTTGTTCAAGTGCCAGTTTCGGGTCGGTCACCGAATAGCGGGCAAAGATGCACTTCATGCCTTTTTGCTTGAGGCGGAAACCGATGTCGTAGTCTTCGGTAAGACTCTGCACGTCGAAGGCAATACCGTCGCCGTCCTCGAGCAGGGCAGTGATGGCTTTGCGGCTGAAGCAGGTGCCGACCCCGGCGCTGGGCACTTGCCCGGTCAGTGCTTCACGCACGATGACGTCCTTGCCATGGTTCTCGGCGAACTCGTCGACGTAGTGGCCGGCAGTGAAGCCATTCCATTCCGGGGCGTAGGGGTAGACCGGAATCTGGATCAGATCCTTGGCCGGCAGCAGGTAGTTGAACAGGCGCAATTCCATAGGCGAAATCACGTCTTCGGCATCGTGCAGGATGAAGCCGGCGAACTGGATTTTTGCATCGTTTTCAAAACGCAGGATCGCGTCGATGACGTTGTTCAGGCAGTCAGCCTTGCTGGTGGGGCCGGGACGGGCGCACACCACTTTGTGCACGTTGGGATAATGCAGGCACACCGCATCGACGTCGGCCTGGGTCTCGGCGTCGTTGGGGTAGGTGCCGACGAAAATCTGATAGTTCTCGTAGTCGATGGTCGAGGCGGCCAGGCGTGCCATTTCGCCGACCACGCCGACTTCGTTCCACGCCGGTACCATGATCGCCAGGGGCTTTTCGCCGATGGAGTACAGCCGTTGTTCATCGGCGCGCTCGAATTTTTCATAGATCCGCCAGCGTCGGATCAGTTTGCGGGTCCAGTACACCAGGTCGATGAACAGATCATCGAGCCCGAGAATGAACATCAGCAAGGCCAGGGTAATGGCGAGGTATTTGAGTCCGAACAACGCATAGGCAAAGAAGTCGACAAACGCCAGGCTCATACGGCTTTACCCACCGCCGCACGGTGTTTCAGCCAGATGCCGAGGCGATTGGCGATGCGCTCGCTGGCGTGTCCGTCACCATAAGGGCTATGGACTCGGCTCATGCGCTGGAAGGTGGCGTCATCATCGAGCAACAGGCTCGATTCATTGACGATACGGTCGGTATCGGTGCCCACCAGCACCACCGTCCCGCCTTCAAGCGCCAATGGCCGCTCCGTGACATCGCGCAGCACCAACAGCGGTTTGCCAATGGCGGGGGCTTCCTCCTGGATGCCACCGGAATCGGTGAGAATGAAATACGCACGGTCCATCAGCCAGACGAAATGCTGATAATCCTGCGGCGCCACCAGATAGATATTGGGTTTGTCCGAGAGAACGCTGTAGACCGCCTTTTGCACCTGCGGATTGAGGTGCACCGGGTAGACGAATTGCACATCGGGATAACGTTCGGCGAGGGTGGCCAGGGCCAGGCAGATGTTGCGAAAGCCGCCGCCGAAGTTTTCCCGGCGGTGCCCGGTGATCAGCACCATGCGCCTGGTGTCGTCGAGCACGGCCAGCGGCGAGTCGGCGGCCGGGTGCCAGTGGACTTGCTGTTGGTGATTGCGCATCCATACCAGTGCATCAATCACCGTATTGCCGGTGACCTCGATGTTGGCCTTGGGTACACCTTCGCGTAGCAGATTGTCTTCGTTATTGGCGGTCGGCGCGAAATGCAGGTCGGCGATGACACCGGTCAGGTGCCGGTTCGCTTCCTCCGGCCAGGGTGCGCGCAAGTTACCGGTACGCAAACCCGCCTCGACGTGGCCAATGGGCAACTGGCGATGGAAGGCGGCGAGGGCGGCAATGAAACTGGTGGTGGTGTCGCCGTGTACCAGCACGATATCCGGTTGCACGCGTTCATAGGCTTTGTCGAGGTGTGCCAGAAGTTGTTGAGAAAGACCATTGAGGGTCTGGCCCTGGGTCATAACCTGCAAGTCTTCATCGACCGTCAGTTCGAACGAGTCGAGGACCTGCTTGAGCATTTCCCGGTGCTGGCCAGTGGAACAGATGTTCAGGCTGATACCAGGCCAATTACGCAGGACCAGCGCCAGGGGTGCCATCTTGATGGCCTCCGGACGTGTACCAAAAACCATCATGACTTTAAATGTCATTACCCCTCCTGGGATTGCACACGCCGGATACGTCGCGGCTGTTAAGACCGGCTATTTCGTGAACATAGAATAAAGCAATCGGATGGGGGGTTGTCTAATGAGCTGCTCTGAATTGCTGGTCTTGCTTCGAATTGGTTCATGTGCGCCAGGTTGTGAACCACATACCCGCTCCCTGTAGCCAACGGTAGCGTCTGTCTGTCCGTGCGTTTGGTAACGTTTTTTCCTGTTTGTACGCATCCCTCTGATTCAAAACAAATTTCAATCTCCCTCACATGGCCTCCACATCCTGTGGCACACTTTCTGCTGTCTATTCCGTTGTTACATACCATGTTCCGGTATAGCGGAATAAACATCACCCTGGAGTGCTTGCCATGCATCGCCGACCTTCCTTGTTCAAAGCGTGTGTTTTTCTGTTCGCGGTTTCCGCCGCTGCCATGGGCGTTGCCCAGGCGGCGGACAGTAAGCTCGACAGCGTTCTGGCCCGCGGCAAACTGATTGTAGGTACCGGCAGCACCAACGCGCCGTGGCACTTCCAGGGCGCGGATGGCAAGTTGCAGGGTTTTGATATCGATATCGCCCGAATGGTCGCCAAAGGGTTGTTCAACGACCCGAGCAAGGTGGAGTTTGTGGTGCAGTCGTCCGATGCGCGGATTCCAAATCTGTTGACCGACAAGGTCGACATGAGTTGCCAGTTCATCACCGTGACCGCCAGCCGCGCGCAGCAAGTGGCGTTCACCCTGCCGTACTACCGCGAAGGTGTCGGCCTGCTGCTGCCGGCGAACAGCAAGTACAAGGAAATCGATGACATGAAAGCCGCCGGTGACAGTCTCACCGTGGCGGTTCTGCAAAACGTCTACGCCGAAGAACTGGTGCACCAGGCGCTGCCCAAGGCCAAGGTTGACCAGTACGACAGCGTGGACCTGATGTACCAGGCCGTGAACTCCGGCCGTGCCGATGCGGCGGCCACCGACCAGTCTTCGGTGAAGTACCTGATGGTGCAGAACCCTGGCCGTTATCGCAGCCCGGCCTACGCCTGGAGCCCGCAAACCTACGCCTGCGCGGTCAAGCGCGGCGATCAGGACTGGCTGAACTTCGTCAACACCACCCTGCATGAAGCCATGACCGGCGTTGAGTTCCCGACTTACGCGGCATCGTTCAAGCAATGGTTCGGCGTAGACCTGGCGACTCCCGCGATTGGTTTCCCTGTCGAATTCAAATGATCCCGTGAGAGCGGGGCGGTTATGAATCGCCCCGTTCAGGTACTGCTGACCATGAACTATCAGTTGAACTTTGCCGCCGTCTGGCGCGATTTCGACACCTTGCTGGCGGGGCTCGGCCTGGGTCTTGAACTGGCCCTGGTGTCGATCGCCATCGGCTGCGTGATCGGCCTGATGATGGCGTTTGCTTTGCTGTCCAGGCATCGCGCATTGCGGGTGCTGGCGTCGGTGTATGTCACGGTGATTCGTAACACGCCGATCCTGGTGTTGATTCTGTTGATCTACTTTGCCTTGCCGAGCCTGGGGATCCGGCTGGACAAGATTCCCTCGTTCATCATCACTCTGTCGCTGTATGCCGGGGCGTATCTGACCGAAGTGTTCCGCGGCGGTTTGCTCAGCATTCCCAAGGGCCAGCGTGAAGCCGGCCTGGCCATTGGCCTGGGCGAGTGGCAGGTCAAGGCCTATGTCACCGTACCGGTGATGTTGCGCAATGTGTTGCCGGCCCTGTCGAACAACTTCATTTCGCTGTTCAAGGACACCTCGCTGGCGGCGGCCATCGCCGTACCGGAGCTGACCTATTACGCGCGCAAGATCAATGTCGAGAGTTACCGGGTGATTGAAACCTGGCTGGTGACCACGGCGCTCTATGTGGCGGCCTGTTACCTCATTGCCATGATGCTGCGTTATCTCGAACAGCGTCTGGCGATTCGCCGATAGGAGGCCCCATGTACGAATCCCCCAGTTGGTTGCATGAGTTGTGGGTGGCGCGCGAACCGCTGTGGCAGGGCTTTCTGACCAGTGTGCAGGTATCGGTGCTGGCGATTTTGCTTGGCACGCTCGTTGGTGTCGTCGCCGGTCTGGTGCTGACCTACGGCAAGTTCTGGATGCGCGCACCGTTTCGTTTTTATGTCGATGTGATTCGCGGCACGCCGGTGTTCGTGTTGGTGCTGGCGTGTTTTTACATGGCGCCGGCACTCGGCTGGCAGATCAGCGCGTTCCAGGCTGGTGCACTGGGTTTGACGCTCTTCTGCGGCTCCCACGTCGCCGAGATCGTGCGCGGTGCGTTGCAGGCATTGCCACTCGGGCAAATGGAGGCGAGCAAGGCCATCGGCCTGACGTTCTACCAGGCCCTCGGTTACGTGCTGTTGCCCCAGGCACTACGGCAGATCCTGCCGACCTGGGTCAACTCGTCGACCGAGATCGTCAAGGCCTCGACCCTGTTGTCGGTGATTGGTGTGGCGGAATTGCTGCTCAGTACCCAGCAGATCATCGCCCGGACCTTCATGACCCTGGAGTTTTACCTGTTCGCCGGATTTCTGTTTTTCGTCATCAACTACGGCATCGAATTACTCGGCCGGCACATTGAAAAGCGGGTGGCTTTGCCATGACTCAGACTCAAACCCATGCACAAAACGGCCAACCCCTGCTGGACATTCGCGGCCTGCACAAACGTTACGACCAGCTGGAAGTGCTCAAGGGCGTCGACCTGACCATGCAGCGCGGCAATGTGGTGACGCTGATCGGCTCCAGTGGCTCGGGCAAGACCACGCTGCTGCGCTGCGTGAACATGCTCGAAGAGTTCCAGGGCGGACAGATCCTGCTCGACGGCGAGTCGATCGGTTATGACGAGGTCAACGGCAAACGCATTCGCCACCCGGAAAAAGTCATCGCCCGCCATCGCGCCATGACCGGTATGGCATTCCAGCAGTTCAACCTGTTTCCGCACCTGACGGCGTTGCAAAACGTCACTCTGGGCCTGCTCAAGGTCAAGAAGCTGCACAAGGACGAGGCGGTGGCCCTGGCCGAGAAATGGCTGGAGCGCGTTGGCCTGCTGGAACGTCGCGATCACTTCCCCGGTCAGTTGTCCGGCGGTCAGCAGCAGCGCGTGGCGATTGCCCGGGCGATTGCGATGAACCCGAGCCTGATGCTGTTCGACGAAGTCACCTCGGCGCTGGACCCGGAACTGGTGGGTGAAGTGCTGAGCGTGATCAAGGGCCTGGCCGAAGACGGCATGACCATGCTGCTGGTGACCCACGAAATGCGCTTCGCGTTCGAGGTTTCGGACAAGATCGTTTTCATGAATCAGGGGCGTATCGAAGAACAGGGGCCGCCCAAGGACATGTTCGAGCGCCCGCAATCGCCACGACTGGCGGAATTTCTCAAAAGCACCCGTTTTTGATCCCTCAATGTTCAATCAGGAGAAACACTCATGAGCATTACTCGTTACGGCACCGGCAGTACCGCCGCTGGCGGTCAGCCTCGCCCTTTCGCCCGCGCCGTTGAAGCCGATGGCTGGCTGCACGTTTCCGGGCAGGTGCCGGCGGTGGACGGCGAGATTATTACTGGCGGCATTGTCGAACAGACCCACCAGGCCATGAAGAACCTGATCGCGATTCTCGAAGAGGCCGGTTTCGGCCTGGAAGATGTGGTGCGTGCTGGCGTGTGGCTGGAGGATCCGCGGGATTTCACGAGTTTCAACAAGGTCTTCTCCGAGTACTTCAAACCCGAGCACGCCCCGGCGCGGGCCTGTGTGCAGGCAAACATGATGGTCGACTGCAAGGTCGAGATCGATTGCATCGCGTACAAGAAAAAGGCCTGAGATTTGCGGCGAATTCTTCGCGAGCAAGCCCGCTCCCACATATGGAATGCGTTTCTCTGTGGGAGCGGACTTGCTCGCGAAGGCGGCCTAACAGTCGCCGCCGCACTCTCGGTAAACTCCCGGCATTATGAATGGGAACCACTGACATGACCGAAGACACCATCAAGCGCCGGGCACGTGGTCTGGACCGGGCGTTCGATATCCTCGATTTCCTCAAGGAGATCGGCCAGCCCCTGCGCCCGAACGACATTGCCAATGGCATCGGCAGCCCCAAGTCCACGGTCTACGAACTGGTGGCCTCGCTGCTGGAACGGCGCATCCTGGAGCCAGTGGGCAAGGACGGTCACGTCTACCTCGGCCGCCAGTTGTACTTTCTCGGGCAGGCGCACCTGCGGCATTTCGACCTGACTCGCGAGGCCGATCACGCCTTGCAGGAAATCGTCAGCCAGACCCATGAAACCGCGCAGATGTGCCTGCTCAACGGGCGCAAATACACCGTGGCGCTGATGAAAGAGGGGGAGCGGCATTTCCGCATTTCCTCGGACATCGGCGAAAACGCACCTATCCCCTGGACTGCCTCCGGGCGCCTGTTGCTGGCGCACCTGAGCGACCAGGAAATCGTCGATCTGATCGATCACGACGACTTCATCCTGCCCGATGGCGAACGCCTGGAGCTTGCGCAGTTCCTCAAGGAAATCCGTCAGGCCGGGATCGATGGATTTTTCTCCTTCGATAGCGTTGCCGATACTTTTACCCATTGCTTCGCCGCGCCGGTCAAAGACCCCAGCGGCGTGGCCATCGCGACCCTGTGCATCGTCGCCCCACGGGCCGATGCCAGGAACAACTACAACGACTATCGCCGGGTGCTGATCGAAAGCGCGAACAGCCTGGCCCGTCGCATCAACGAATAACAGCGGCTGCCTGCGGCTGCGTGAACGAGGAGTTCGACCATGTCTTCTGCCCCCCATACTGCCAACGTGGATAAAGGCGCTGCCCCGATCGGTGCCAACCTGGTGCGTGACGTCAGCCTGCCCGCGCTGGTATTGCACCGTGAGGCGCTGGAACACAACATTCGCTGGATGCAGGCGTTCGTCAGCGACAGCGGGGCGGAACTGGCGCCCCATGGCAAAACCAGCATGACCCCGGCGTTGTTCCGTCGCCAACTGGACGCCGGTGCCTGGGGCATCACCCTGGCCAGTGCCACGCAAACCCGTGCGGCCTACGCCCATGGCGTACGCCGGGTGCTGATGGCCAACCAGTTGGTGGGCACGCCGAACATGGCGCTGATCGCCGACCTGCTGGCCGACCCGACGTTCGACTTCTATTGCATGGTCGATCACCCGGACAACGTCGCCGACCTCGGCGCCTATTTCGCCTCCCGTGGCGTGCGCCTCAACGTGATGATCGAATACGGCGTGGTCGGTGGTCGTTGCGGTTGCCGCAGCGAACAGGAGGTGCTCGACCTGGCCAAGGCCATCGCCGCGCAACCGGCGCTGGCCCTGACCGGGATTGAAGGCTATGAAGGCGTGATCCATGGCGATCACGCCGTGACCGGCATTCGCGATTTCGCCGCGTCACTGGTGCGCCTGGCGGTGCAGTTGCAGGACAGCGGCGCCTTCGCCATTGCCAAGCCGATCATCACCGCGTCGGGTTCGGCCTGGTATGACCTGATTGCCGAATCCTTCGAAGCGCAGAACGCTGCCGGACGTTTCCTCAGCGTGCTGCGTCCCGGCAGTTATGTGGCTCACGACCATGGCATCTACAAGGAAGCGCAGTGCTGCGTGCTTGACCGTCGCAGTGACCTGCACGAAGGCCTGCGTCCGGCGCTGGAAGTGTGGGCGCACGTGCAGTCGTTGCCGGAGCCGGGCTTCGCGGTGATTGCCCTGGGCAAACGCGACGTGGCCTATGACGCCGGTTTACCGGTGCCATTACTGCGTTACAAGGCGGGCGTCGTGCCGGCCAAGGGCGATGATGTGAGTGCCTGCAAAGTGACCGCGGTGATGGACCAGCATGCGTTCATGACCGTAGCGCCGGGGGTGGATCTGCGGGTGGGTGACATCATTTCCTTCGGCACTTCGCACCCGTGCCTGACGTTCGACAAGTGGCGTGTCGGCTGTCTGGTGGATGAGCAACTGAACGTCATCGAGACCATGGAAACCTGTTTCTAAGATTCAGGACCGAGGTGCTGCCATCGCGAGCAAGCTCGCTCCCACATTGGATCTGTGGCATTCACAAAATCCCTGTGGGAGCGAGCTTGCTCGCGATGAGGCCCTGCCAGACAACACCGAAACATCTGAGATCGCACAACATGAACACCATTAACACCCTGGGCCCCAACACTCCCCGCATCGCCCTGATCGGCGAGTGCATGATCGAGTTGCAGCATCGCGCCGACGGCAGCCTGCAACAAAGCTTCGGCGGCGATACCTTGAACACGGCGGTGTACCTGTCCCGGGAACTGGGAGAGGACGGCACCGTGGACTACGTCACCGCCTTGGGCGATGACAGTTTCAGTGACGCGATGTGCCAGAGTTGGGCGGCGGAAAATATCGGCCTCGAAATGGTCCAGCGCCTGCCTGGACGCCTGCCGGGGTTGTATTGCATCCAGACTGATGCCGCCGGTGAGCGACGCTTTCTGTATTGGCGCAATGAAGCGGCGGTGCGTGATTGCTTCACTACGCCGGCCGCCGCACCGATCCTGGCAGCGCTGCCGGATTATGACGTGCTGTATTTCAGCGGTATCACCCTGGCAGTGCTCGGCGCTCAAGGTCGGGAAAAATTGCTGGACACCCTGATTGAAGCCCGTCAGCGCGATGCGCGAATTGTGTTCGACAACAACTACCGGCCACGGCTGTGGGCGTCGGTCGAAGAGGCACAGGCGGCGTATCGCTGTGTGCTGCCGCAGGTTGATCTGGCGTTGCTGACGGTGGAGGACGAGCAGGCGTTGTTTGGTTATGCCGATTGTGAAGCAGTGTTTGCCGCGTATGAGCAGATCGGTACGCCGGAAGTGGTGCTCAAGCGCGGCGCGCAGGCGTGCCTGATTCATTGTGATGGAGAGTCATTCGAGGTGCCGGCACAGAAGGTCGAGCGGGTGGTGGACACCACGGCGGCAGGAGATTCGTTCAGTGCTGCGTATCTGGCCTCGCGCCTGAAGGGTGGTAGCCCGGGGGAGGCCGCCGAGGCCGGGCATCGATTGGCGAGCCGGGTGATTCAGGTGCCGGGGGCGTTGATTCCCAGAGATTGAAATGCATTATCTGTGGCGAGGGGGCTTGCCCCCGTTGGGCTGCGAAGCAGCCCTAAAACCTCTCGACCGGGTTTGTCTGACATACCAGGTGAAGCAAACTTACGAGTGCTGCGCACTCGAACGGGGGCAAGCCCCCTCGCCACAGAGGCCCGACAACCCCTTCAATCCCGGTAAAACACCTGCACCAGGTGATACCCGAACTTGCTCTTGATCGGCCCATGCACCACCCGCAGCGGTTTCTTGAAGATCACCGCATCGATCACACCGACCATCTGCCCCGGGCGCACTTCTCCGAGATCACCGCCGCGCTTGCCTGATGGGCAGGTCGAATACTTCTTGGCCAGTACATCGAACGCTTCACCCTTGGCGATGCGTTGTTTGAGCTGCTCGGCTTCTTCCGAGGTCTTCACCAGAATATGGCGGGCTTGAGCTTTCATGGGACAGTTACCTTGCAACGATGCTGGCTATGTGGGTGGTAGCGGGGGGCGCGCAATTATGCCTCAACTCAGTTCGGTTGACCGATCATCGTGCGAATCTTGTTGGCCAGCAGGTCGATGGAAAACGGCTTGGCCACCATATCCATGCCTTCTTCGAGGAAACCCTGGCGCTCGGCGGCGATTTCCGCGTAACCGGTCATGAACAGCACCTTCAGTTCGGGACGACGCTGGCGGGCGATTTCTGCCAGTTGTCGGCCGTTCATGCCCGGCAACCCCACGTCGGTCACCAGCAGGTCCACCCGCAGGTCCGACTCCAGCAGCGGCAGGGCACCCTTGGCATCTTCGGCTTCATGGGCGCGGTAACCCAGTTCCTTGAGCAGGTCCAGGACCAGCATGCGCACTGCCGGATCGTCCTCGACCAGCATCACGGTTTCGCCGGCAATCGCCGCGGGTGCCTCGCCGACGACGGGCGACGGGATGTTTTCCGACTCGATCGAATGCAGGCGCGGCAGGTACAAGCGCACGCTGGTGCCCCGTCCGGGCAAGCTGAACAGACTGACGTGGCCCCCTGATTGCTGGGCGAAACCGTAAATCATCGACAAGCCCAAACCGGTGCCCTGGCCGATGGGCTTGGTGGTGAAGAACGGGTCGAATGCCTTGGCCAGCACCGAAGGCGTCATGCCGGTGCCGTTGTCGCTGACGGCAATCATCACGTAGTCGCCGGCCTTGACCGGTTCGAGGGTCGTGATGTCGCTGCCGTCGAGGTACACATTAGCGGTTTCGATCTGCAGTACGCCGCCATTGGGCATGGCGTCCCGGGCATTGATCACCAGGTTGAGCAAGGCGTTTTCCAGCTGGCTGAGATCGGTACTGACCCGCCAGATGTTCTCGGCCAGTTGCAGTTTGAGCTCGATGTGATCGCCCTTGGTACGGCTGAGCAAGTCTTCGAGCGAGTGGATCAATTCGTTGGGGTTCAGCGGTTTGCGGTTGAGTGATTGACGACGGGAGAACGCCAGCAAGCGATGGGTGAGGGCGGCTGCGCGGTTGGCCGAGGACACGGCCGCTTCGGTGAACCGGCCAATCTCGGCGACGCGGCCGTCGGCAATGTAGCGTTGCATCAGGTCGAGGCTGCCGATGATGCCGGTGAGCATGTTGTTGAAGTCATGGGCAATGCCGCCGGTAAGCTGGCCGACCGCTTCCATTTTCTGCGCATGGCGCAAGGCATCTTCGGCACGTTCACGCTCGAACATCTCGTTTTGCAAACGCTCGTTGGCCTCGGCCAGTTGACGGGTGCGGGCGGCAACCCGTTCCTCAAGGGTTTCGTTGAGGATGCGCAGGGCTTCTTCGGTCTTTTTGCGTTCGGTTTCGTCGATCACGAAGATGTAGAAACCGTTCACCGCGCCATCTGCACCGTGGCGAGGCAGGTAATTTATCAAGGCCTGGCGCATGCTGCCGTCGCGGTGTGGCGTGCTGATGCTGAAACTGCAGGGCCGGCCGGACAGCGCCTCAGTGATGTACGGAGCGCGCAGCGCGTAGGCTTCTTCGCCGATTACTTCAAGAATGGTTCGCCCGTAAAGCTCTTGCGGCGTCAGCCCGTACCAGTCGAGGTACGCCGCATTGTTCAGGCGAAAGCGTTCTTCGCGGTCGACGTAGCTGATCAGGACCGGCATGGCGTTAATGATCAGTTGCAGTTCGGTCTGGCTCTGGCGCAGGGCCTGTTCGGTGTGTTTGCGTTCGGTCAGGTCCAGGGCTGCGCCGAGGAAGCGGATCGGCCGGCCGTGGTGATCCTTGTAGCAGCGACCGCGGGCAAACACCCAGCGCATCTGGCCACCAGCTTGCTGCAGGCGATATTCCTCGGCGTACTCGGTGCCGTGGGTGATGCAGTGCTTGATGCTGCGAGCGATCAGGGCGCGGTCTTGCGGGTGTACGCCGTGCAGGTATTCACTGATCGGCAATTGACTGGCCATGGACGGGTCGATGCCGTGCAACTGGGCAAAATGCGCATCGGCGATGAACCGGTCCTCGCTGATGTTCCAATCCCAGGTGCCGACCGCGTCGGTGGCGGCAAGGGCCAGTTGCAGGCGCTCCTCGGTTTCGCGCTGGGCCTTGAGGCTGGCCGCCGAGCGCTGTTCGAGTTCGAGGGCGATGCGCCGGCGTTCGTTGGTTTCGATGGCGGTGACCAGGATCCCCGCCACCCTGGCACCTTCGTCGCGGATCGGGCTGTAGGTCAGGTCGAGCCAGAAGTCAGACTCCCGGCCTTCACGTTGCAGGGTAAAGAGTTGTTCGCTGTAGGTCCGCACCTGGCCTTGCAGGACGGCGCGGTATATCGGGTCGGTAAAGTCTTTTAACTCTGGCCAGATCAGGTGTGCCGGTTGTCCGAAAGCGTGTGGATGTTTGCTTCCGGCGAGCAGGGCGAAGCCGTCGTTGTAGATTTGCGTCAGTTGCGGGCCCCATAGCAGGAGCATCGGCATTGGCGAGTGAATGACGATGTCCACGGCGGTTCGCAGGCTCTGAGGCCAGGTGCTGGCGGCGCCCAGCGGGCTGCTTGCCCAGTCGAGTCGGGCTATAAGGGCCTGGGCATCGCTGCCGGTCGGTATTGCGTTCATCAACGAGTCCTGCACATGCGTCGCTTTAGCTGGCGTCTATTCTTGCACAGGTGGTCGATTGCGGAGGACTCGTCAGGGTGAGCGGTAGGCGACACAGTACCCTGTGGGAGCGAGCTTGCTCGCGATGGCGTCGGATCAATTTGCATTGATGTCAACTGACACTCCGCTATCGCGAGCAAGCTCGCTCCCACAGGTAACCTTATTTCAATCCATGAGTTCTGGCCTGTTTCGGAACTGCTCCAGCGCCTCGGGATTGGCCAGCGCATCGGTGTTTTTCACCTTCTGCCCATGCACCACATTGCGCACCGCCAACTCAACGACCTTGCCGCTGATGGTCCGGGGAATGTCGGTGACCGCGACAATTTTCGCCGGCACATGACGTGGCGTGGTGTTGGCGCGAATCGTCTGGCGGATCTGCTGTTGCAGCGCCTCGTCCAGTTCGATCCCGTCGCGCAACCGTACGAACAGCACTACCCGCACGTCATCCTGCCACTGCTGACCGATGGCCACGCTGTCGAGCACCTGGGGGACTTTTTCCACCTGGCGATAGATTTCCGCCGTGCCGATGCGCACGCCGCCGGGATTGAGCACGGCATCGGAGCGGCCGTGGATCATCATTCCGCCATGGGGCAATTGTTCGGCGTAGTCGCCCTGGGCCCAGACACCGGGGAACAGGCTGAAATAGGATTTGCGCAGCTTTTCGCCATCCGGATCATTCCACAGGCCCACGGGTATCGCCGGGAAATGGCGGGTACAGACCAGTTCACCTTTTTCGCCGATCACCGGGTGGCCGTCGTCATTCCACACTTCGACGGCCATGCCCAGGCTCTTGCCCATGATTTCGCCACGCCGCACTGGCGACATCGGGTTGCCATTGACAAAGCACGAGACGATGTCGGTGCCGCCGGACATCGAGGCCAGGCACACGTCAGCCTTGAAGTCGCGATAGACGAAATCATAACTCTGCGGCGACAACGCCGAACCGGTGCAAAGCAACATCTTGAGGCTACTCAGGTCATGAGTCTCACGCGGCTTGATGCCACTGCTTTCCAGGGTTGTGAGGTATTTAGGGCTGGTGCCGAAGACGCTGATGCGTTCGTCGTCGATCAGGTCGATCAAGCGTTGCGGGTCGGGCTGGAACGGCGAACCGTCGTACAACACCACCGCACTGCCTACCGCCAACGCCGAAACCAGCCAGTTCCACATCATCCAGCCACAGGTGGTGTAGTAGAACAGGCGTTCACCGGGGCCGAGATCGCCATGCAGGCCATGTTCCTTGACGTGTTGCAGCAACACGCCGCCGGTGCTGTGGATGATGCATTTGGGCACGCCGGTGGTGCCGCTGGAGTAGAGGATGTACAACGGATGGGCGAAGGGCACGGGGACGAAATCCGGTTCGCCGCCAGGTTCATAGAAGTCGTCCCACAGCGTCACATTGGCCGGGGTGCGGAAGTCTACGATGTGCGCCTGTGGCCGCGCATACGGAACCACGATCAACTGCTGCAACGACGGCAGGCGTTCGAGGATTTCATTGACCTTGGCGGTCTGGTCGATGTCCTTGCCGGCATAACGGTAGCCGGCGCAGGTCACCAGCACCTTCGGTTCGATCTGGCCGAAACGGTCTACCACCCCTTGAGTGCCGAAGTCCGGTGAAGAGCAGGACCAGACAGCGCCAAGGCTGGTAGTGGCGAGCATGGCCACCAGGGTTTGCCAGGTGTTGGGCATGCAGGCGGCGACCCGGTCGCCAACAATGACGCCGGCGGCGATCAAGCCATTCTGAAAACCGGCGACGTGTTCGGCCAGTTCGGCCCAGGTCAAGTGTTCGCGTTGACCGTTTTCGCCGACAGCGACCACGGCTATGGCGTCGTCACGACGTCGCAGCAAGTGTTCGGCGAAGTTCAGGGTGGCACCAGGGAACCACTGGGCGCTGGGCATCTGAGGGCCTTCGAGCAGCACGGCGTCGGGTTGCTCATGAAAGCGAATGTCGAAGAAATCGACGATCGCCTGCCAGAAGTCCGGGCGTTGCTCGATGGACCATTGGTGCAGGGCAGGGTAGTCGTCAATCTTGAGGTGATGCCGCTGATTGATGAAGCGCCGGAAGGCCTCCATGCGGGTCTTGCCGATGCGTTTGGCGTCAGGTTGCCAGAGGATGTCGGACATGGTTTGCCTCTTCTTTTTTATGCCTTCACACAAGCTGATGTGGCGCAGGCTTTTGTGGCGAGGGGGCTTGTGTGGCGAGGGGGCTTGCCCCCGTTGGGTGGCGAAGCCGCCCCAAAAACCTGCCCCCGATTTCAATTCATATACCGCGAGTATTGAATTTACGACTGCTGCGCAGCCGAACGGGGGCGAGCCCCCTCGCCACAGGGGTCTGGCAGATGATTACTGCGCCAACCACCCACCGTCCACATTCCACGCCGCGCCACGTACCTGGCTGCCGGCTTCGCTGCACAGGAACAGCACCAGTTCACCCAATTGCGGTGGTGTCACGAACTCCAGCGACGGCTGTTTCTCGGCGAGCAAATCATGCTGCGCCTGCTGTGGATCAACCCCGCTCGCGGCGCGATCATCGATCTGTTTCTGCACCAGCGGCGTCAGCACCCAGCCTGGGCAAATCGCGTTGCAGGTGACCTGGGTGGTCGCGGTTTCCAGTGCGACCACTTTGGTCAGGCCGATCACGCCGTGCTTGGCGGCGACATAGGCAGCCTTGCCCACCGAACCGACCAGGCCATGCACCGAGGCAATGTTGATCACCCGGCCCCAACCCTTGGCGCGCATGCCCGGCAGGCTCAAGCGGGTGCTGTGGAACACCGACGACAGGTTGATGGCGATGATCGAATCCCAGCGTTCCACCGGAAACTCATCCACTGCTGCCACGTGTTGAATGCCAGCGTTGTTGACCAGAATGTCGACGCCGCCGAACTCACGCTCGGCGTAGGCGATCATGTCGGCAATTTGTGCCGGATCGCTGACATCGGCCGGATGATGGCCGACCTTGCCGCCAAACTGTTCCACCTCGGCAATAACTTTGGACGCATCGCCGAAACCATTGAGGATCAGGTTGGCCCCGGCCTTGGCCAGACTGAGGGCTATCCCCAGGCCGATGCCGCTGGTGGAACCGGTGACCAGTGCAGTCTTGCCCGAAAGAGTCGTCATGAATACCTCACACAATGCCAGTGGCGTAGAAAGTGCCGATCACCACGAAAACCGCCAGGGTCTTGATCAGCGTAATACAGAAAATGTCTTTGTAAGCTTCGCGATGGGTCAGGCCGGTAACTGCCAGCAGGGTAATGACCGCGCCGTTGTGCGGCAGGGTGTCCATGCCGCCGCTGGCCATCGCGGCGACCCGGTGCAGCACTTCCAGCGGAATGTTCGCCGCATGGGCGGCACTGATGAATTGCTCGGACATCGCTGCCAGCGCGATGCTCATGCCACCCGAGGCGGAACCGGTAATACCGGCCAGCAAGGTCACGGTAATCGCTTCATTGACCAGTGGATTGGGAATGCTCTTGAGCCAGTCGGCCAGCACCAGAAAGCCGGGCAAGGACGCGATCACGGCGCCGAAACCATATTCCGAGGCGGTGTTCATTGCCGCCAGCAGCGCCCCGCTGACCGCGCTTCTACTGCCTTCGGCGAGCTTGCCGCGAATCGCCTGGAAGCCAAACACCAGCACCATGAGGATGCCGACCAGCAAGGCTGCCTGTACCGCCCAGATCGCCGTGAGCTTGGCAATGTCGGTGGTCACCGGCGCAGCCATGCCCGGCAGCGCGAGGCTGTGGGTCTTGCCGTACACCTGCGGAATCCATCGGGTGAACAGCAGGTTCATGATGCCCACCGCCAGCAGCGGCGACAGCGCGAGCCACGGGTTGGGCAGCTTGAGGTCGGCGGCGGTTTCCGGCTCGTTGCGCAGCTGCGAACCATAGCCTTCACCGGCGCGCTGCGCCTTGTTGCGCTGACGCTGGAGAAACAGCATGCCGGCGCAGAACACGAAGATCGTGCCGATCAAGCCCAGCCACGGCGCCGCCCACGCGGTGGTGTTGAAGAATGTGCTGGGGATGATGTTCTGGATTTGTGGCGTGCCGGGCAGGGCATCCATGGTGAACGAGAACGCGCCGAGGGCGATGGTCGCCGGGATCAGCCGCTTGGGGATATTGCTCTGGCGGAACATCTCGGCGGCAAACGGATAAACCGCGAACACCACCACAAACAACGATACGCCGCCGTAGGTCAGCAGGGCGCAAACCAGCACGATCACCAGCATCGCCTGGCGGGTGCCGAGCAAGCGAATCGCCGCCGCGACGATGGAGCGCGAGAAACCGGAAAGTTCGATCAGCTTGCCGAACACCGCGCCGAGCAGGAATACCGGGAAGTACAGTTTGACGAAACCGACCATTTTCTCCATGAACACCCCGGTGAAGGCCGGGGCGACGGCAGAGGGGTCAGTCAGCAGGACGGCGCCGAGGGCGGCAATCGGGGCAAAAAGGATAACGCTGTAGCCACGGTAGGCAGCCAGCATCAGCAGCGCGAGCGCTGCCAAGGCAATGATCACACTCATGGTGTGTCTCTCCTGGGTTGTTATTTTTGTAGGGTGAAACCGGGTAGAGAGGCGTATAGCGAGTTTTGTGCCAAGAAGCTAACTTGTTGAAATATAAGGATATATTTTCAAGGTAGTGAGGTTGTCAGACACTTTTGTCTCTATTTTGAGACTTTCGTTGGGAGTGCTGGCCTCTTCGCGAGCAAGCCCGCTCCCACAGTTGACCGCGTTGGCTCGGAGAATGCCTTCTTCTGTGGGAGCGGGCTTGCTCGCGAAGGTCTGTCTAATAATGGAGATTTACGTCTCTTTATTGAGATTCGGCAATCCCCAGCGCCACCATCTTCTTGTACAACGTCGACCGCCCAAGCCCCAATCGCGCCGCTGCTTCAATTACCTTGCCCCCGCATTGCGCGAGGGTGGTTTCGATCAGTTGCCGGTCAAATCGCTCCCGCGCCGCACTGAATGTCTCGTGGGCAATCGGCTCGATGGTTACAGGCGCCATGCGCTCCACCGGGGTGAACGTACCAATCGCCGCACGGATGTCCGCCACCGTCAGGCGCAAGTCATCACTGAGCAACGCGGCCCGCTCCAGCACATTGCGCAGTTCCCGGATGTTCCCCGGCCAGGCGTGTTGCCCCAACAGCTCCAGGGCTTCGTGGTGCAGTTCATGCTGGCTGCGCAGTTCCTCAAGAATCGCCTCACTGAGCGCCGGCACGTCATCGAGGCGATCGCGCAGGGGGGGAACCTGGATCGGCAGCACATTGAGCCGGTAATACAAGTCGGCGCGGAATTCGCCGCGCTTGATGGCGGCTTGGAGGTCGGTCGAGGTCGCAGCGATCACCCGCACATCGCTCTGGATCACTTCATTGGAGCCTACCGGCTCGAATTCCTTTTCCTGCAACACTCGCAGCAGTTTGCTTTGCAGGGGCAGCGGCATATCGCCGATTTCATCGAGGAACAACGTGCCGCCCTGGGCGATCTGCAATTTACCGGCGCGGCCCTTGCGGTCGGCACCGGTAAACGCGCCGGGGGCAGTGCCAAAGAACTCGGCTTCCAGCAACGCTTCGGGGATCGCCGCGCTGTTGATGCTGACAAAGGCCTTGTGCGCACGGGGCGAGGCATTGTGGATCGCCTGGGCCAGCAACTCCTTGCCGGTGCCGGTTTCGCCGAGCAGCAACACCGGCGATTCGGTACTCGCACTGCGCCGGGCGCGACGTTTGACTTCCAGGCTGGCGGCGCTGGTGCCGATGAAGTGGGCGAAGTTGTATTTGGTCTGCCGGGCGCGCAGCAGCGAGCGGGTGGAGGCCAGTTCTTCCTGCATGCTCATGTAGCGCTTGAGCATCGGCGACAGGCTGCGCAGTTCGTCGAACAGGGCGAAACCGATGGCACCGATCACCACGCCGGCGTCATCGTGAATCGGCAGGCGCATGACCACCAGCGGCTCTTTGGGCGTGTCTTGCATATCCAGCAGAATCGGCCGGCCGGTGCGCACCACTTCACGCAACAGGCTGCCGGGGATCACGCTTTCGCAGGGCTTGCCGATCGCACCCTCCGCCGATTGCAGACCGAAGCGCCGGGCATAGCGCTCATTCATCCAGACGATGTTGGCATCGCGGTCGACAATCACCGTGCCTTCACTCGATTGCTCGATGATTTCGAACAACGAGCGGATCGCCAGCAGGCGAACGCGCTGGTAGTCCTTGAGGCTTTCGGTGGTGTTCATGGGTTTGATCCTGATGATTTATTGCCTGTGCCGGCCTCTTCGCGAGCAAGCCCGCTCCCACACTCGATCTGTGTCGCTCACAAATCCCCTGTGGGAGCGGGCTTGCTCGCGAAGGCCGCGCCGCGATCTAACGGCAAGATTATGCCTGCCCCAACAACGCCGCCGCCAACAGCTCTTTGGTGTACGGATGCTGCGGTGAATCAAACACTTGATGACTGGCGCCGCGTTCCACTACTTTGCCGTCCTTGACCACGATCATGTCGTGGGCCAGGGCACGCACCACCGCCAGGTCATGGCTGATGAACAGGTAGGTCAAACCGTGTTTTTCCTGAAGCTGGCGGAGCAGGGCGACCACCTGTTTCTGCACTGTGCGGTCCAGCGCCGAGGTCGGTTCGTCGAGCAGGATCAGCGCAGGCTTGAGCACCAGCGCCCGGGCAATGGCGATGCGCTGGCGCTGGCCGCCGGAGAATTCGTGGGGATAGCGATGGCGACTTTGCGGGTCGAGGCCGACTTCGCTGAGTGCCCGGATCACTTCGGCGTTGCACTCTTCGGTGCTCAACTGGCTGTGCACTTCCAGGCCTTCGCTGATGATCTGCGCTACCGACATTCGCGGACTGAGGCTGCCGAAGGGGTCCTGGAACACCACCTGCATCTTCTTGCGCCACGGTCGTAGTTGTTTTTGCGTCAGGCCGTCCAGCGTCTGGCCTTGAAAGCGGATGCTGCCTTCGGAGTCGAGCAAACGCAGGATCGCCTGGCCAAGGGTGGACTTGCCGGAGCCGGACTCGCCGACGATGCCCAGGGTCTTGCCGCGCTGGATGTTCAGGCTGATGCCATCGACGGCGCGCAGCCAGGTCTTGCGCTGAAACAGGCCACCACCGACGGGAAACCGCACGTGCAGGTTGTCCACCTCCAGCACGTTTTCGCGCTCGTCCCGGGGCAAGGCTTCGCCCTCGGGTTCGGCGTGCAGCAATAGGCAGCTGTAAGGGTGCTTCGGTTCGGTGAACAGGATTTCGCATGGCGCCTGCTCGACGATTTCCCCGGCCTTCATCACGCACACGCGCTGGGCGATGCTGCGCACCAGATTGAGGTCATGGCTGATCAGCAGCAGCGACATGCCCAGCCGCTGTTGCAGGGATTTGAGCAGCAGCAGGATCTTGCGCTGCACCGTCACATCCAGCGCGGTGGTCGGTTCGTCGGCGATCAGCAGTTCCGGTTCGCAAGCCAGGGCCATGGCAATCATCACCCGCTGGCGCTGCCCGCCGGACAATTGATGGGGGTAGGCCTTGAGGCGTTCCTCGGGCTTCTGGATGCCGACCAGGTGCAGCAACTCAAGGATCCGCTCTTGTGCCGCTTTGCCCGCCAGGCCTTTGTGCACCAGCAAGGTTTCACCGATCTGTTTTTCGATGCTGTGCAGCGGGTTGAGGGACGTCATCGGCTCCTGGAAGATCATCGCGATGCGGTTGCCGCGCAGTTGTCGCAACTTGCCGGTATCGGCGCCCACCAGTTCCTGGCCGCGATAGCGGATGCTGCCCGTCGTTTCGGTATCGGTTTGCGGCAGCAATTGCAGGATCGAGTGGGCCGTCACCGACTTGCCCGAACCCGATTCACCCACCAACGCCAGGCATTCGCCGGGGCGGATATCCAGGCACAGATTGCGCACCACGGTCTGGCCGCTGAAGGCCACGCTGAGGTCACGGATTTCGATCAGGTTGGTCATCTCTACATTCCCAATCAAGAGCGCGGATCAAAAGCGTCGCGCAAGGCTTCGCCGATGAACACCAGTAACGAAAGAATCAGCGCCAGGGTGAAAAACGCCGTCAGGCCCAGCCACGGCGCTTGCAGGTTTTGCTTGCCCTGACCGATCAGTTCGCCCAGGGAAGCGCTGCCGGCCGGCATGCCGAAGCCGAGGAAGTCCAGGGCCGTCAGGGTGGAAATCGCCCCGGTCAGAATGAACGGCAAGTAGCTCAAGGTTGCGTTCATGGCGTTGGGCAAAATGTGCCGGACTATGACTTTGCGGTCGGTCAGGCCCAGCGCGCGGGCGGCCTTGACGTATTCCAGATTGCGCCCGCGCAGGAACTCGGCGCGCACCACATCCACCAGGGCCAGCCATGAAAACAGCGCCATGATTCCCAGCAGCCACCAGAAGTTCGGCTCGACGAAGCCCGACAGGATGATCAGCAGGTACAGCACCGGCAACCCGGACCAGACTTCCAGCAACCGCTGGCCGAGCAAATCCACCCAGCCGCCGTAATAGCCTTGCAGGGCGCCGGCCGCGATGCCAATCAACGCGCTGACAAACGTCAGCATCAAGGCAAACAGGATCGACACCCGGGCGCCGAAGATCACCCGGGCCAGTACGTCCCGCGCCTGGTCGTCGGTGCCCAGCCAATTGACGCTGGAGGGTGGACTGGGTGCGGGTTTGTTCAGGTCATAGTTGGGCGTGTCGTCACTGAACGGAATCGGCGGAAACAGCAACCAGCCGCCGTCCTTCTTGATCAGTTGCTGTACGTAATCGCTGCGGTAGTCGGCCTGGAACGGCAGTTGCCCGCCGAACTCCTGCTCGGTGTGGCGCTTGAAGGCCGGGAAGTACCACTGGCCTTGATAACTGACCATCAGCGGTTTGTCGTTGGCGATCAGTTCGCCGCCCAGGGTCATCAGGAACAGGCCGACAAACAGCCAGAGCGACCACCAGCCCCGACGGTTTTTCTTGAAACGCTCGAAGCGGCGACGCGCCAACGGTGAAAGCTTGAGCATCAGGCGTTCCTCGCGGCGAAATCGATACGCGGGTCAACCAGGGTGTAGCAGAGGTCGCCGGCCAGTTTTATCAAAAGGCCGAACAGGGTGAAGATGAACAGCGAGCCGAACACCACGGGATAGTCCCGTGATACCGCCGCTTCGTAGCTCATGCGGCCCAGGCCGTCGAGGGAGAAGATCACTTCGATCAGCAGGGAGCCGGCAAAGAACACACTGATGAACGCCTGGGGGATGCCCGATACCACCAGCAGCATGGCGTTGCGGAACACGTGCCCATACAACACCCGTCGTTCACTCAGCCCCTTGGCCCGGGCGGTGACCACGTACTGGCGGGTGATTTCATTGAGGAACGAGTTTTTGGTCAGGATGGTCAGCGTGGCGAAGCCGCCGATCACCAGCGCGGTCACCGGTAACACCAGATGCCAGAAGTAGTCGGCCACTTTGCCGATGGTCGACAGCGATTCGAAGTTGTCAGAAACCAGTCCGCGGACCGGGAACCAGTTCAACGAAGTACCACCGGCAAAGACCACGATCAGGAACATCGCAAACAGGAACGCCGGCATGGCATAGCCGATGATGATCGCGGTACTGCTCCAGATATCGAAATGGCTGCCATGGTGCACGGCCTTGCGGATGCCCAGGGGAATCGACACCAGGTAGGTGATCAGCGTCGCCCAGAGCCCGAGGGAAATGGTCACGGGCATTTTTTCGAGGATCAGGTCGGTGACGGTGGCACCACGGAAGAAGCTCTTGCCGAAGTCCAGGCGCGCGTAACTGGTGAGCATCAGCCAGAGGCGCTCGTGTGCCGGTTTATCGAAACCGTACTGTTTTTCAATGTCCTTGATCAGCTGCGGATCGAGCCCGCGACTGGACCGGGACTTGCCGCTCATGGCTTCGCCGGAGCCGCCGCCAACCGTGGCGCCGCCAATGCCTTGCAGGTGCGCGATGGCCTGTTCGACCGGCCCGCCCGGCGCCGCCTGGACGATGACAAAGTTGACCAGAAGAATGATCACCAGTGTCGGAATGATCAGCAGCAGGCGCCGTAATATGTAAGCCCACATCAATGCGGCCCTCCGGGTTTGCCTCGGCTGATACGCTCCGCCGTCATCTGTTGGTTGGTCAATGGCGTGGGGCTCATCTCCCACCAGCTCTCGATGGCTTCGTCATTGCTCGCATGCACGTTCGGGATGCCGAAGCGGTTCCACCACACTGTAGAAGTGCCCGGCGGGTAATAGTTGGGAATCCAGTAGTAATTCCATTGCAGCACACGGTCCAGGGCATGGGCGTAATGCAGCATGTCCGCCTGGGTATTGGCGCGCACCAGCCCGGTAATCAGGGTGTCCACAGCCGGGTTCTTCAACACCATGTAGTTGTTGGAGCCAGGGTCGGTGGCCGCTGCCGAGCCGAAATAATTGAGCAGTTCGTTTCCCGGAGAAGTGGTGACCGGGTAGCCGGTGACAATCATGTCGTAGTCGCGGCTCATCAGGCGATTGACGTACTGGGACGGGTCGATGCGGCGGATGTTCAGATCAATGCCGATCTGTTTCAACGTGCGTTTATAGGGCAACAGCAAACGGTCCATGCCGTTCTGACTGACCAGGAACGTGAAACTCAGCGGCTCGCCGTCGGCGTTGACCAACTGATCACCTTCGGGTTTCCAGCCGGCCTGTTCGAGCAATTCCAGGGCCTGCAACTGCTTGTCGCGAATCACGCCGCTGCCATCGGTCTTCGGCGCCTCGAACACCTTGGTGAAGACTTCGTCGGGAATCTGCCCGCGCAGCGGTTCAAGAATCGCCAGCTCGCCAGCATCCGGCAATTGCCGGGCAGCGAGGTTGGTGTTGGAAAAAAAGCTCTGCTGGCGGATGTACATGTCACGCATCATCTGCCGGTTGCTCCACTCGAAATCCCACAGCATCGCCAGTGCCTGGCGTACACGGCGATCCTGGAACATGGGCTTTTGCAGATTGAACACAAAACCCTGGGCCGGTTGCGGTGCCTCGGTGGCGAGGTGGGCCTTTTGCAGGCGACCGTCGCTCAGGGCCGGGCTGTCGTAGCCGATGGAGTATGCGGTAGCGGAAAACTCCCGGTTGTAATCATAGGCGCCGCCGCGCAACACCTGGCGTGCGACGTCGGTATCGCCAAAGTACTCGATGCTGAAATGATCGAAGTTGTACAGGCCGCGGCTGACCGGCAGGTCCTTGCCCCACCAGTCGGGGTTGCGCTCGAAAGTGATGCTGCGCCCGGAATCGATCTTGCCGACTTTATAGGGGCCACTGCCCAGCGGTGCTTCATAGCCGCCGCCACTGGCGAAATCACGGCTCTTCCACCAGTGTTCGGGAAACACCGGCAAGGTCGCGATGTCCAGGGGCAGGGTGCGATTTTCGTTGTTCTTGAAATCAAAGCGGACAGTCAGTGGCGATTCCACTTCGACGCCTTTGACGTCGGCGAACTGGGTACGGTAACGCAGACTGCCCTGGGTCATCAGCAGGTTGAAGGTATAACGCACGTCTTCAGCGGTAATCGGTTTGCCATCGGCAAAGCACGCCTTGGGGTTGAGGTAAAAGCGCAGGGAAAGACCGTCTTCGGAGCGCTCCATCTTCTCTGCCACCAGGCCGTACACGGTGTACGGCTCGTCCAGCGAGCGCTGGGCCAGTGGTGAATAGAGCAGGCCGTCGATCTGCGTAACGCCGATACCTTTGTCGATGTACGGCAGGATATGGTCGAACTGGCCGATTTCAATCGCCGAGCGGCGCAGGGTGCCGCCCTTGGGGGCTTGCGGGTTGGTATAGGCGAAGTGACTGAAACCGGCAGGGTATTTCGCCGGTTCACCGTAAACGGTCAACGCATGCTGCGGTTCAGCATTCACACCAGCGGCACCCATCAGCAGGGCCACGGCAGTGAACAACAAGGTAGAGAAAGCCGGTCGCATTGTCAGCCTTAGAGCCGGGTGGTCGTTAACGACAATTTGTACGCTAGCGGCGCGTCCCTCGCCAGCCGTATTACGCGTGGGAAACACAACGGCCCACCAAAAGGCGGGCCGTTGTGTGAATAGCTCAAGCGTGAATCAGTCCTGGCGACTGGTCACTTCCAGCAGGTGGTAACCGAACTGGGTCTTGACCGGGCCCTGGACCACATTGATCGGTGCGCTGAAGACCACGGTGTCGAATTCCTTGACCATCTGGCCCGGACCGAACGAACCCAGGTCACCGCCCTGGCGGCTCGAAGGGCAGGTGGAGTTTGCCTTGGCAACTTCGGCAAAATCAGCGCCAGCCTCGATTTGGGCCTTGAGTTCGTTGCACTTGGCTTCGGAAGCAACAAGGATGTGACGGGCAGTGGCTTTAGCCATGGGAAAATACTCCTTTCAATATACGGTAAAGTGCTGAGCCTACCGGATTCAGTGAGCTATTTCTCCTCAAAGTTCCGTTCCACGCAGGATCCACGGCAGTTCGCGCCTCAAAGGCCGGCCTCTCGCAAGCGCTCGGCATGTTGTACAAACAGTTCAATCGGGTCGACACCTGTGCGCAGTTGGCCGGTCGGCTGGCCAATGGTGTCCAGGTGATCCAGCGGATAGTCGGAGCGGATAACAGTACCCAGGTGGGAGCTGAAGCGACCGACCATGCCGTCGTTCTGCTCGCCTTCAGTGACGAAATAGCCAGCCAGGGCCCGACAGAAAGCGTGGAAGGGGGCGAGCGCATTGAACCCTGCGTCGAGGGCATTCGACTGCAGGACGCCGCTCCACGAGTAGTAACGAACACCGTTGACCTGTTCGCTCCCCTTGCCACCCCAGGTTGTCGGCAGTCCTTGCGGGTATTTGTCGTTGAATGCGCCTACGCCTTCGGTGGTCAGCGCGTTGAGGGCCGCAATCGCGTTCCGTGGCAGGTACTGGTTGTCGCTTAATGTTGCCAGAAAGTCGGCGAACAAGGTCACCACCGTCTCGGCCACATGTTCCGGCAGGCTGCCCGGTGTCAGTGCCTTGCGCAGGAAGTCGGCCAGTTCCGAACCATGATTCGGCCCGCTGACGGAGGTCACCGAAGCCACACTGTGTGGCGCAATGGCTGCAGCATAACGTGCGGTCAGTGCGCCCTGGCTATGGCCTATGAGGTTGACTTTGCTTGCGCCGGTTCCTTCCAGTACCCGCTCGATCTGTGCGAGCAATTGGTCACCGCGTACCTCGTTGTCATGGGTGGCCGACAGGTGGGGAACGAACACCCTTGCTCCGGCGTTCCGCAGCGCCTGCCTTATGTCGTGAAAGAGTTCGAATTTGCCGATTCTTTCGAAGCCGAATAGGCCGTGGATCAGCAGGATTGGATAACAAGTATTTGCATTCCGTTGCATGTTCGTACCTTTTCGAAGAAGTTCGCTGGGACTGAATTGCGCTTCACTCTAAAACACTCGACGTAGGTGCGATGTCTGAAAAGTCCGCTGAAAGGTGCAGAAAACGGCATAGAGCAAGTACGAATGCTCTAATGCAGATGCGGGTTTGTTCGGAATGTTTGGACATCTATTTGGCTGACTCTGGCTGCGTACGGGTAAAGACCTACCTCGTAAGCGTCGATTTTCCGAGCCCGCCAGAGCGACCACCTGACAGCGTGGATCTTCACGGTGAGGTTCAATAGTCGTCATTCAATGTCGGCAATCCGGTCGACATGTGTTCCAAGGACTGGAGCGGATAAATGATCACTTATGAAGCCAATACCCCTGAGTACGCGCAGCTACTGTTACCGGCACCTTTATTGGAGGAGGCGGAAAACGGTGTGTTGAACCCCTCGGATAGAAAAGCCGTCGTCAAGGTCCAGCCTTATCCAGAGATGGCCTGTGGAGACAGGCTGCTGTTGAGTTGGGCAGGCCTGGATGCCGATGGCCTCGTCTACCGACATCAACTGTCGCGCTTTGTCAGTGAGGATCGAGTGGGAAAGGAGATTGTCTTCGCGGTTGGCGGCACGCACATTGCTGCACTTGAAGGGGGGGCTGTCGAAATCTGGTACACGCTCGCCAGTGCACGTTTTGCCGGGCCGGTGCATTCCCGTCGATTGCAGTTAAACGTGGGCGATGTCAGATCCGACTTGCTGCCGGTGATAGTGAACGATTCGGTGGGCGGAACGCTTGATCCGGATCGGGTCAAGGAAGGGGCGGTCGTCACGATCAAACCTTATTCGCGCATGGCGGCGGGCGACTGGGTGTTGCTGACCTGGACGGGCGTTACACCTGAAGGAAGTTTCAGTGATGTGTTGAAGGTCGAAGCCTTTGCCGTGGGGGACGAGCTGTCATTCTGGGTCAGTCCCGAGTGTTTGGCGCCCAATCTCGGCTCCACCGTTACCGTCGGTTATTGCGTTAAGCAATCCGGGCAGGCGCCCCGTTACTCGGAACCGACGGCACTATTGATCGGCACGCTGCAGCGGGGCCCGCTGTCCTCACCCAGCGTGCTGGAGGTCGACGAAGGCTGGCTGGACTTGCAGGATGCGCAAGATGGCGTGACCATCATCATCGAACAGGCCCAGGCCGAAGAAGGGGAGCTGGTTTACCTCAAGTGCGACGGGGAGAGATTCAATCACCGTGATGATCGCGAAATATCGCGAGAAACCGCCGGCCAACCGTTGGTGTTCATCGTTCCCTACCGGTTCTGGCGTGAACATCAGGGCTCGACGATAAGCGTCTCCTATTCAGTCGAGCGCCTTGACGATACCAGTCAGCAATCGGAGAAAACGTGGGTGCAGGTGCAATCGCCAATTAGCTGTTGATGGGTCGTTGCCATCCAGTCTTCGGTTCAAGACTGGATGGCAACCCGGTGTCACACCGGTTGCCGGGTGTTGTGCTGAATGCGCAACCGGTCTGCCGCCTTACGCAACAAATCTTCCGTCCCGGCCCAGCCCAGGCAGCCATCGGTCACCGACACGCCGTATTGCAATGACGAGCCCAGAGGCTGGCAACCCTCGAATAAGTGACTCTCGATCATCATGCCGATCAGCGAGCGATCACCTTGCAGGCGTTGCTCCAGCACATCATTGAATACCGCCGGTTGGCGCAGCGGGTCTTTGCCACTATTGGCGTGGCTGCAATCGACCATGATTCGGGCAGGAATCTTGAGCCTGGTCAGGTCGCTGTTCACTTGGGCGACGCTGGCGCGGTCATGGTTCGGCCCGCGATGGCCGCCGCGCAATACCAGATGAGTGTCCGCATTGCCCGGTGTTTGAATGATCGCCGGATGTCCCTGGCTATCGACACCGAAATGGCGGTGTGGATGGGCTGCCGAACGCATGGCGTCGCTGGCGACACCGACACCTCCGTCAGTCCCGTTCTTGAAACCGACCGGCATCCCCAGGCCGCTGGCCATTTCCCGGTGGATTTGCGATTCCGTCGTCCGGGCGCCAATCGCCACCCAGCTCAACAGATCGTCGAAGTAGCCGGCCGCCATCGGTTGCAACAGTTCGGTAGCCACCGGCAGGCCCAGTCGGAGCATCTCGCGCATCAACTCACGGGACAGCGTCAAGCCACCGGCCATGTCGTCGCTGCCATCCAGGTGCGGATCGTAGGCCAGGCCTTTCCAGCCGACAGTGGTGCGGGGTTTTTCGACATACGCGCGCATCACCAGCAGCATTTCGTCGTTGACTTCAGCGGCGAGGCGGGCAAGGTTGCCGGCGTACTCCAGGGCTGATTTCGGGTCGTGAATCGAGCAAGGGCCGACGATGACCAGCAGGCGGGAATCTTCGCCGTTGAGGATTGCGCGAACCGCTTGGCGGTGGGCATTGACTTGCTGGGTCAGGGCGTTATTGAGGGGCAATTGCTGTTTGAGTTGCAATGAGCTGGGCAGGCGCAGGGTCAGCGCTTCATTGGCAGGGCTCAAGGCGGACAGCGGTAGTGCAGAGACGGACGAGTTCATATTCAAGGCTTCCTGGGCTGGTGGCGGGTTCGTGCCCGCGCGCTCGGCCCTACTGGGGTGTTCGACAATTGGCCAAATCGGCTGCGTGTGTGTGCTTGCCACCTGTGGGTGACCGATCGGAGGCGGCAGGCTGTCCCGAGCGGAGGGTGGTAAATCGCCAGGCGGTAAAACTGTCGTAACGGTAGTAAGTGGCGTAGTTCATGTTTTGAATCCTCTAAATGTCTGGTGTGTCGCTAAAAATGTGGGGGGCTGAAAAAACAAAACCCCCGGTCGGGAGGCCGACCGGGGGTTGAGAATTCTCTGGTGGCGACCCGTTTAAAGTGGGCGCCGTGTGGGTATCAGGCGCGCCAGTGGCTAAACCAATACCCAAAATAAAAGCTGACCGGAGCACAACCGTCGTTCACCCGGGCAGCCGCAACCGAGCGCAGGGCGCTGGCGGTACGAAGCTGTAAGAGGGTACTGAACATGGTCTGTCTCCGATGGATGGGCCGAGCTTACTAGAGGCCGGTACGCAGATTCAATCAGAAAATGCTATTGGCCAATGACGATGCTTTCTATCGCTTGAGTGCCCCGAAGGTTGTGACACACTCTGTGCCTCAACAAAAAGCACATCGTCACAAGGACGCACCATGACGGTACTGACCCTCGCCACTGCTGAATCGATCGCCATCGCCGCAGACCTCGCCGGCAATATCGCCAGGCATGGCGGTGCAACAGGTGGCACGGAGCAAGCATGGTAGAGTGCCAATGGCGACCGGCAACGCCTGATGACCTGGTATTCGCCCGCGAGCTGACCTGTAAAGGCATGCTGCGTTACTACATTCAGCATGATTTGTTGTGGCAGGACGAAGCGTTTGACGTGGCCTGGGTTGGGCGAGACAACCGATTGATTACATGGGGCGACAAAGTGGCGGGTTATGTCAGTCTGAGTCGCGATGCGAGAGCGTTGTACATCCGCGAATTGCACGTCGCCGAAACGTTTCGTGGGCAGGGCATTGGGTCCTGGGTGATCGATCAGGTACTGGCTGTCGCACGCAAGGAGTGGCGCCCGGCGTTGCGCCTGACGGTATTCGAAAACAACCCGGCGCAAGCGTTGTATGAACGCAAGGGATTGAGGGTGGTGGGCAAAGACGAATGTTTCCTGAGAATGCAGCTGGATATCAATCGCTGACATTGCCGCAACACGCTGGCGACAAGCCTTTCAAGATGAATTGAAACTTTTAATCTGACGCTTTCTGCTAGGTCTGTCAGATGCTTTTTGCTAAGGTGTCTGACAACCGAATAAGACCATATCGCGAGGTGTCTGCTTGATTAGGGTGCTAGTAGTCGATGACCATGATCTCGTTCGTACAGGCATTACACGAATGCTGGCTGACATCGATGGCCTGCAAGTAGTCGGCCAGGCCGAGTCGGGTGAGGAATCCCTGCTCAAGGCGCGTGAGCTGAAACCCGATGTGGTGCTGATGGACGTCAAGATGCCGGGTATCGGCGGTCTTGAAGCCACTCGCAAATTGTTGCGCAGTCATCCGGACATCAAGGTCGTCGCGGTGACCGTGTGTGAAGAGGACCCGTTTCCTACACGGCTGTTGCAAGCCGGTGCTGCAGGGTACCTGACCAAGGGGGCAGGGTTGCCGGAAATGGTCCAGGCTATCCGCCTGGTGTTCGCCGGGCAACGCTACATCAGCCCGCAAATAGCCCAGCAACTGGCAATCAAGTCATTCCAGCCCACCAACGATTCTCCTTTCGATGCCTTGTCGGAGCGGGAAATCCAGATTGCGCTGATGATCGTCGGCTGCCAGAAAGTACAGATCATTTCCGACAAATTGTGCCTGTCCCCCAAAACCGTGAACACCTACCGTTACCGCATCTTCGAAAAGCTTTCGATCAGCAGTGATGTCGAGTTGACGCTGTTGGCGGTGCGTCATGGCATGGTCGACGCCAGTCTCTGAAAATGACCGATACCTTTGATCCGAGCGCCTTTCTGTCGACCGTTAGCGGGCGCCCCGGCGTGTACCGCATGTTCGACAGCGAAGCGCGGTTGCTCTATGTCGGCAAGGCCAAAAACCTCAAGAATCGCTTGTCGAGTTACTTTCGCAAGACCGGGCTTGCCCCCAAGACCGCCGCACTGGTGGCGCGTATCGCCCAAGTCGAAACGACGATCACAGCCAACGAAACCGAAGCCTTGCTGCTTGAGCAGACGCTGATCAAGGAATGGCGGCCACCCTACAACATCCTGTTGCGCGACGATAAATCCTACCCCTACGTCTATCTCTCCGATGGAGAGTTCCCGCGACTGAGCATTCATCGTGGTGCGAAAAAGGCCAAGGGCAAATATTTCGGTCCTTACCCTAGCGCTGGCGCGATTCGCGAAAGCCTGAGCCTGCTGCAAAAGACATTTTTCGTTCGGCAATGCGAAGACAGTTTCTACAAGAACCGTACACGTCCTTGCCTGCAATACCAGATCAAGCGCTGCAAGGCGCCTTGCGTCGGGCTGGTGGAGCCTCAGGTGTACGCTGAAGATGTGCGCCATTCGGTGATGTTTCTTGAAGGGCGCAGCAATGCCCTGACTGACGAATTGTCCGCCGGGATGGAGGAAGCGGCGATCAATCTCGAATTCGAGAGAGCGGCCGAGTTGCGGGACCAGATTGCATTACTGCGCCGGGTCCAGGATCAGCAGAGCATGGAAGGCGGGACCGGGGACGTCGATGTGATTGCCGCGTTCGTCAACCCGGGCGGTGCCTGTGTTCACTTGATCAGCGTGCGGGGCGGGCGGGTGTTGGGAAGCAAGAACTTCTTCCCTCAAGTCGGTATTGAAGAAGACGTTTCTGAAGTCATGGCCGCGTTTCTCGGCCAGTACTTCATCAGCAGTCCTGAACGCGACTTGCCCAGCGAGCTGATCGTCAATGTGGTCCACGATGACTTTCCAACACTGATCGCCGCCATCGAAGAGTTGCGCGGTCGTGAACTGACCATCAGCCATCGCGTGCGTGGTACGCGAGCGCGCTGGCAGCAATTGGCAGTGACCAATGCCGAGCAGGCACTGAGTGCGCGCCTGGCGAATCGTCAGCACATTACGGCGCGCTTCGATGCGCTGGCCGAGGTGCTGAAGCTGGAAGAACCTCCACAACGACTCGAGTGCTACGACATCAGTCACTCCAGTGGCGAGGCGACGGTGGCGTCTTGCGTGGTCTTCGGCCCCGAAGGTCCGATCAAGGCCGATTACCGCCGGTACAACATCGAGGGCGTTACGGCCGGCGATGATTATGCGGCGATGCATCAGGCGCTGACCCGACGCTTCAGTAAACTGAAGGACGGGGAGGGCAAGTTGCCGGATATCCTGCTGGTCGATGGCGGTAAAGGTCAGTTGTCCATGGCCCGTGACGTGCTCGATGAATTGGCCGTGCCCGACCTGATTCTGCTCGGTGTGGCAAAAGGCGCAACGCGCAAGGCCGGTTTCGAAACCCTGTACCTGAACGACGCAGCGCATGAGTTCACGTTGCGTGGCGATTCTCCCGCGCTGCATCTGATCCAGCAGATTCGCGACGAAGCCCACCGATTTGCCATTACCGGGCACCGTGCCCGGCGTGGAAAAACCCGCCGGACGTCTACACTGGAAGGCGTCGCTGGCGTCGGGCCAACCCGTCGGCGGGACTTGTTGAAACATTTTGGTGGATTGCAGGAGCTGTCTCGTGCAAGCATCGAAGAAATTGCCAAAGCCCCCGGGATCAGTAAAAAGCTCGCAGAGTTGATTTATGCAAATCTGCACAGCGAGTAGAATGCCCCCTCACCTCGTAGCCAGTTGTGCCGATGAATATCCCTAATCTGATTACCGTTCTACGCGTTCTGCTCATACCGATCTTCATTTTACTGTTCTACCTGCCTTACCAATGGAGCTACCTGGCATCCGCCTCGGTCTTCGCATTCGCTGCCGCCACCGACTGGCTGGACGGGTACCTGGCCCGCCGCCTGGAGCAAAGCACACCGTTCGGGGCTTTTCTCGATCCGGTTGCCGACAAGCTGATGGTTGCGGTTGCATTGGTACTGTTGGTACAGGAACACGGAAACCTGTGGCTCACGCTGCCAGCTGCCGTGATCATCGGTCGCGAGATTGTCGTTTCGGCACTGCGCGAATGGATGGCCGAACTGGGCGCTCGTGCACACGTTGCCGTGTCGAACCTGGGCAAATGGAAAACCGCCGCGCAGATGCTGGCGCTGGTGATCTTGTTGGCCAATCCCAAGGATTTCAGTTTCTGGGTCTTGCTGGGTTATACGTTGTTGATGGTGTCGGCCGGCCTGACTTTGTGGTCGATGGTCCAGTACTTGCGGGCTGCCTGGCCACATCTGAAGACCGACGTTGAAAAGAAATAAAACTTTTTTGAATCAAGGGGTTGACGGGGCTTCTGAATTCTATAGAATGCGCCACACCAAGACGCGGGAATAGCTCAGTTGGTAGAGCACGACCTTGCCAAGGTCGGGGTCGCGAGTTCGAGTCTCGTTTCCCGCTCCAATTATTTTTCTATGGACTTCCATTGAAGTATGTAGAAGTTGAAATCAGGACCTTCGGGTCCTTTTTTCGTTCCGGCGTGAACCACTGAAATCCAGCGCCATCCAGTGCTTTTAAGTCCTGAATTGAGTCTCGAATGAGAGTCTTGAATTCGGACAAGCACCGTCGCCGTGATGAGGCGCGTGCTTTGGTTACTCAGGGCTTCACCCTTATGAGCATCGTAAACAGCAGCGTCGCGCAGTTCGTGGCGCAGCGGAGCACACTTTTGAAGCAGTGTTTGTCAGTGGGTCGAGTTCCGCAGGCTGAGCCTGAAGGAAGGTCGCCAGAGCACGCTTCCGCAGATCTTGTGAGTCTTCAAAAAGACCTCCCGCCAACGCACGGCCGGCTGTCCATCCACGACATTAATCGCCACGATCAGTTCGACTTGCTAAGCGGAATCGAACAACGCGAGGCGTTAACGACAGCGGAAAAATGTCGGACCTGGTTCAAGCAATTATTCCGATGCGCCTTGGTGAAGGTTGGGGGGATGACCAAAATTCCGCGTCGGACCTTGATGTGGTAGCGCTTCCCAATCCCCCCTGTCACACACAATCCCTTTCTCCGTATGAACGAGTTGCCTGCGCCCAGGGTTTTCCCGAAACATTGCGCAACCTCAAAGCAGTATCGCCCACCGCCTACCTGACCTTACATTCGACAAATCACGTTCATCCATGCGAGACGGAGATTGTACGGTGGTCCTCGCGCTGTCTCGCCTAGGTCGCGTCGCCATCTACGCTGATCACTTTGAGAGTCCGTTCAGCCAGCGCCCGCAACAGCCGGCCTTCGCCACAGCCCAAGTCAAGCGGCGGTGGGGGGGGCACTTGCTCGCGAAAACTGCAATGCCCGCGATACAGATCCTGACCAGATATCAATCCAACTGATGCCGATAAGGCAAGTCCGGCCCGGTCTTGCCGCAGGTCAGGGCGGCGGCGCTGACGGCGAAGGTGAGCATCGCGTCGATCTGTTCGCGACTCAAGCGCTGCAAACCCTCCACCGAATCCAGCTGCTGTTCGGTCAGCCAGGCGATCAACGCCGCTTGGAAGGTGTCGCCAGCGCCCACGGTATCAGCCATCACCACCGCGCAGGCCGGCGCCGACCAACTGCCATGGCGGCGGCTGAATACCGTTGCTCCCTGGCCGCCACGGGTGAGGAATACCAGCTGGCAGCGGTGTTCCAGCCAGCCATGGATCACGCTCTGCGGATCACGCTCGGGGTAGAGCAGGTTCAGGTCCTCGTCGCTGACCTTGATCAGGTCGGCATGCTCGACCAGAGTGTTGATGCGTTCGCGCCACAGTTCGATATTCGGTTCCGGGTTGAGTCGCACGTTAGGGTCGAGGCTGATCAGGCGTTTGCCGCTTTCCCGGCGGACCAGGGCCAGCAGGGTGTCGGCAATCGGCTGCACCACCAGCGAGAACGAGCCGATATGCAACCCACGCACCTCAGCGCCTAACTCAGGTAAATGCCCCGGCAACAGCTCGCGATCGGCACAGCCTTCGCCTCGGAAGCTGTAATGCGGCGAGCCGTCGACACCGACGGCGACCATCGCCAGGGTGGTCGGTGCGTCGAAGTCCTGCAGGTAGTCCGGGCGCACGCCTTCCTCCTGCAGCACTTGCTGTAAACGCCGGCCGAGGTAGTCGCTGGACAGCCCGGCGAACAGCGCGACGTCGATACCCAGACGGCGCAAGCCGACGGCGACGTTGAACGGCGAACCACCGGCAATCGCTTTGTAGTTCACTTTTGAAGCTTGAGCGCTGACGTCGTTTTCACTGAAGAAGTCGAACAGCGCTTCACCACATACCAGATACATAGTCATTCGCTCTTTAAAGGTTCGCTACAAGTTGTTGATAGCGTTCGTAGGCCTGTTAGCGTTAAAAAGCTAGCCAAGCAAAGCTGTTGGTTAGCGCGTGATTCTTTCTCAAAAGAGAGGAGGTGGGATCTTAATTTGAGATCGTGAAGTCAGCGATATTGCTGGCCGAAATCACAATGTCGGCATTCGGAAGGTCGTTGCGATGAACTTTTTCATAGGAAGTAGCCTCATCGAAACCCAATGATCGCCATCGATCAAGCAGGCGCGCTTCCAGGATTCTGCGGTCAGCCTGCAGCATTATGGTGGCGTCAAAACAGTCTCTTAAGGACGACCATGGGGCGAGGTCTAATAGAAGGTAGTTTCCTTCCACGACGAGATATTTCACGTCAGAGGGAATCAACTGTCCTGCAGCACGGGATATCTCCAGGATTCGATCGAATACCGGAACGGCAACCGCTGGTTCGTTGTTCGCACGAAGCCGTAGCAGCAGACTCCTGAAACCACCCACATCGAATGTATCAGGTGAGCCCTTACGATCTAAAAGGTTCAAGGATCCAAGAACCGCGTCATCGTAATGAAAGCCATCCCCGGGAACGACAGCTGCGCTCCCCGGCATAACATTATTAAGAGCTTCTACCAAGGCCTGAGAGACGGTGGACTTACCGGCACCAGGCGGCCCCGCTAGCGCAACGACAATTCGATTGCCAGACAGAGCCTTAACGTAGTTGAGTAGCGCTGTACTTACTATTGTGTTTGTTTTGGTAGACATGCCAAATCTCTCCTCAGCAGACGTCGCTCAGGTTTCCCGTAGGTTCACCCCTTTAGGGATTTTCATGCCGTGCGGCCGCTGCGAGCACCTCGCAGCAGCCATTCCCCGCATTAAAGAGGTGGGACTCCTATGTCATTTGACTCAATCGCTCAGTGGTCAGCTTGCCAGCCTTTGTATTCCATGACGTTGGCTCGTGTTACCAGTGAGGGTTGAAGCAGTACCGTTGTACTTTCCAAAGATTTGCCATTCAACAGGTCATAACCCATCGTTACGGCCTGTTGTGCCTGGCCCCAAGGGGACTGAGAGGCGGATGCCTGGATCTGTGTATCGCTTTTGAGCGCAGTCTCTATATCGGGAGCCCCATCCACCGAAGCGATAATGATGCCTTTGCGCTTGAGTTGTTTTGCTGCCAGGTCTGCACCTATGGCCTGGGGATCATTGATCGCGAACACCGCGTCGACTTTTGCAAAGCGAGTCAAGTCGCCTTGCATCACGCTGTAGCCACCTTCGCGCGAGCCTTTGGCATCCTGATTATCAGACAGTACCTTGATATCGGGTGCCTGCGCGAAAACACTCTTACAGCCATTGACTCGGTCCAAGACTGCTGAAGTTTGCGTACCATTCTGGATAATAACGTTACCCTTGCCACCCAGCTTCTCAGAGATGTACTGACATACAATCCTGCCGGCTTCGACGTTATCAGTTTGTACCGTGGCGTTGGCACCTTGCACCATGACATCTACGCCCACAACCACTATGCCTGCCTTCCTTGCTTTCGCAATCGCAGGTGCGATTGCGACAGGGTCGACGGCGTTGACTAGAATCAAGTCTACGCCCGAAGAAATGAAGTTATCGATTTGAGTGAACTGCTTATTCAAATCGTAATCTGCCGACACTGAGATAAATTTTGCGGCGGGATTGATATGCAGTGCCTCGGCTTTGGCGCCATCTACCATCGCTACAAAGTAAGGATTACCCAGCGAGCCAACAGTTATCCCGACGGATTTCAACTCTCGCGCTTGAGCGGTGCTGAATGCCAGTAGTGTACAAACGGCGGTAAATATTATTTTTTTCATGAGCACTGTCTCTTGTTATTGGAGTGTGGGGGTTATATATGATTCAGGTTCGTGCACCTGACTGCCGAAAGCGATCAAGGGCTACCGCTCCGATAATGACAACACCTTTGATAATGTATTGCCAGATATCCGAAACTCCCAGCAATATCAGGCCATTGGAAAGTGTAGCGATAATCAGGGCGCCAATTAGCGTACCGACGATAGTGCCGACGCCTCCTGTAAAGCGCGTGCCTCCCAGAATAACGGCGGCGATAGCGTCGAGTTCATAAGACTGTCCCATTTGCAGTCCGTTAGCAGCCATCAGTCGAGCGGAAGTCATAATAGCCCCCACACCCGCCAACAAACCGGACAAGGCATAAGTAAATAACAGGACTTTCCAGACTTTGATTCCCGACAACCGTGCGGCCTCAGGATTGCCGCCCACTGCGTAAATCTGTACGCCTAACACCGTACGTCGAAGAATAACCCACGAAAGAGTAACCACGACTACCGCGATTACAACCAGCCATGGCACCCCGAACAACGTATCGTTTCCAATGTAAGCAAAGGACAGGTCGGGATTGAAAACCGTTTTGTCTTCGCCGATGAGGCGTGCGATTCCACGCATCGCAGTCAAACCGCCTAGTGTGACGATAAATGCCGGTAGCTTTCCAAAAGCGACCAATACACCATTGACGAGCCCTAGCAGCAGTCCGACTCCAAGCCCCGCAGCGATGGCCAGGGGAGCAAAACCCGGAACTTGCGATACCAATAGCGCCACTACTGCGGAAACAGCCAGAATCGAACCAACCGAAAGGTCGATTCCACCGGTCAAAATCACGAAAGTCAGACCTGACGCCAATACCACATTGATAGAGGCTTGCTGACTGATGATCGAGAAATTCTGAACCGAGAAAAAGCTCTCGCTCATCAGGCCAAAGCCCACACAAAGGAGTAACAGTACGGGCAGCATGCCCGCCACTCTCATCAGTTGGCGCATTTTATCCTGGGTGGAAGCTCCGGCGATGCTTCGTACACCAGGCGTGGTGAAGTCACTTGCTACTTTGCTTTGCAGTGGGGAAGTCATTGGACTAAGTCTCCGTTGGCTAGAGTCAACCTGTCGCTGCCTGTGGCAGACGCGATAATGGCTTCAGGTGTGATATCAAGACCGCTGTGGCCACCGAGTTCGGTGACAAGTTTACCTTCACACATGACCAATACACGGTCGGCAATTCCAACGATCTCTGGTAGTTCACTTGAAATTATCACTACGCAAACGCCGGATGCTGCTAATGCATTGATGATTTTATATATTTCTGATTTAGCCCCAATGTCGACACCCGATGTAGGCTCGTCGAGGAACAATACTCTGGGCTTCATCTCCAGCAGACGAGCCAACAAAACTTTTTGCTGGTTGCCTCCGGACAGTGCTCCAACATTGATATCTGAAGACGCTTTGATATTGAGTGCCTGGATTGCTTGTTCGGTACGTCCAGTTCCGGCCGTTCGGTCCACAAACCCCGCAAATCGAGCATCACTTCCCACAACACATACATTGATATTGTCGTGGACACTCATGTCGAGAAAAAGGCCCAGTGCTTTGCGGTCTTCTGTCAGATAGACGATGCCTGCGTTACCTGCATCGCGAGGAGAGCGTATGACTACAACTTCGCCGTCCATCTCAATATTTCCGCCTGAGTACGCATCGACGCCTGCGATTAATCGGGCAAGTTCGGTTCTTCCAGAACCCACCAGTCCTGCAATCCCGAGAATTTCGCCGGCATACAGATCGAAACTGCAATCCTCAATTTTGAAGTCATCTGTAAGATTGCGAACACGTAGTATCGGTTGCTCGTAAGAGCACAAAGGACGCTCATGGGCGTAGAAGCCGGAAACATCGCGGCCAACCATCATCCGGACCAGGGTTTCAGCTGACAGCGTGACGCGATCCAGCGAACCAACGTAATGACCGTCCCGGAGCACCGAAACAACGTCAGACAATGCGTATATCTCGGCCATTCGATGGCTGATATAGATGATCGCGACGCCATCTTCACGTAGCTGGCGAATCAATGTAAAAAGACTTTCGGTCTCTTTTGTGGATAGCGGCGTTGTAGGCTCGTCCATCACCAGGATTCGCGTATCGGCATGAATTGCACGCGCGATTTCAACAAGTTGTTGGTCCGCAATCGACAAGGTACCGACCAGTGCGTGCGGATCAAATGTGACGCCAAGTCGTTTTAGTACTACGAGCGCACCTTCGGTCATTGCCTTGCGGTTTATAACTCCACATCGTCGAATCTCTCTACCCAGGTAGATGTTCTCCACCACGCTCATATTCGCGCACAAGCTGAGCTCTTGATAGATGACGGATATGCCATGGCGCTTCGCATCGTTCACGCCATAATTTCGAATATCACATCCGTCGATTCGAATAGTGCCACTGTCGGCGACATAGGCCCCCGATAGTATTTTCATCAGAGTGGATTTTCCGGCGCCGTTTTCGCCCATTAGCGCGTGGATTTGTCCAGGGAAAATACTGAGGTCAATGTCATGCAGGACGCGTACCCCATTGAATGACTTCGAGATGGAATGCATTTCCAATAGGGCAGGAGGGGGGCTTTCAGATCCAGTGCTCAGCATAGCTGTTAACTCCTTATCTACCGATTTGAGAAGCAGTTGAAACCTCTCATCGGTGTTCTTGTTTGAGCAACATAGTCGAAAGGAAAGCGCTTGCGCAAGCGCTTTCCTTTCCGTTCGAGGAATTCTCCAAAAAGCACTTCCATGTCCATCCCCTAGGGAAGCCCCGACCAAAGAGGACATGAATAGGATGTTAGAAAAGCGCTTGCGCAAGCGCTTTCGTCTCGGCTATGCTTTTTTCAACAAGCGCTGTTGCGTCCATTAATTGGTTCGCAGGAGGATCGCTACGATAATAAAAAGGAGTGCCCGGCTATGCTGCATGGCGGATTCCACCATCTCGATTCACAGACTTCAGATGTGCTGCGCACCTCGCTGGGTCTTTCACGAAATTGCGGGTTCGTCCCGGCATCTATTCCGAGAGCCATCGACGCATTTTCTCGCCGTGAGCTTTACAATAGGTAGCAACTGGACATGAGTTCAGCGCTATCCATCAAATCACGTGAGAAAGGAGTGATACACAGTGGGCGCAAAGATGAGCGATGTCGCGAGAGTCGCGAACGTATCAATGTCTACGGTATCTCATGTACTCAACGGTACTCGTAAAGTACATCCTGACACCGTTCGTAGTGTGAATCAGGCTGTAGAGTCCGTAGGCTATATTCGAAACTCACTCGCTCGGTCTCTGGCTCGTTCCTCTTCGGGTTCGGGTGCTATCGGCGTGGCGATTGCTACGCTTTCAAACTATTATTTCAGTGAAACAGTACGTGCCATCGAAGCGGCATGCGCGAAAAGCGGTTTGATGATGATACTGGTCAATACGCAAAGAGATCCGGAACAGGAACTTAAAGCGGTCAAGGCACTGCATGAGCGGCGTGTTGACGGGATTGTACTCGCCTCGGAATATGATCCGGAGAATCGAGTATTTAATTACTTAAAAGCCAACAAAATACCCACGGTTCTCATCGATCGACTTCTCTCGACGTCTTTCGATCAGGTGGGGGTAGAGAATAAGAATTCATCTCAAGAGTTGATTGCACATTTGATTAAGCTTGGTCATCGGCGTATCGGGATGGTATCCGGACGATTGACCCAGTCTTCTTCTCACGAGCGAATTGACGGCTACCGTGCGGCTTTAGCTGACGCTGGAATTGAGTACGAAGATCAATTGGTTTGCTGTGGTGAATCGGCGATTGCGCCGGCAATGGAAGCCACGCGCCGTTTGCTATCGCTAGAGCACCCGCCCACCGCAATAATGACTGCAAACAACTTGATGACCATTGGTGCAATGCAGGCTCTTCGTGAAGCGGGGCTTGAGGTGCCAAAGGATATCGCGCTGGTTGGCTTTGACGATTTCGACTGGGCGGATGCTTTTAGCCCAAGACTGACAGTTGTAGCGCAACCTCTCGAGGAACTCGGAGCCCAGGCTGTGAAACTTTTATTGAAGCGTATCAAGCAACCTGAGGGTAGACGTCAGACTATTAGATTGAAACCCTCTTTAATCCAGAGAGATTCTTGCGGCGCTCCAAAATGACTGTACTCAGGGTTTCGTCCTGAGGATCTAGCGGTGCAGACGTGAATTATTTGACGCTTGTCCACGTCTCGCCGTCTGGATAACTTTGAAACTAAATGACTGGCACCTGATTTCCATTTGTCGTGCATGGGTATGCATGTTTGCAGTGTTTTCTGCTTGAGTACCCCCGCGTTCGGTTTTGTTTTCTTCAGGTTTCAATGATTTCGTTATCGAAATAGACATTTATTTGAATCGCGATGGAGAACGCTGGCCCTCGCGGGACTAAATCCGATAATTGGTCGTAACTGCACAATGCAGGGCTTATTCCTGTGATGGCGCTTCTGCGTTTGCAGAATTACAAAACGCCCACATTTGAATGGCAAGAAAAGAGTTGATTGAGACGGCACAAGCCGTATTGGCGAAGAAGGGCTGAGCATGAATAACTACAACAAAACGAATGATGTGACTGCACTGCCGGCATGGCGCAATCTGCTCGACCATCGGGAGAGCATGAAAAATTTTAGTATGCGCGATGCCTTTCGAGATAACAGTAAACGCTTTCAAGACTTTTCCTTGGCGGGCTGCGGGCTTTTTTTGGATTACTCCAAAAACCTGATCACTCACGAAACGCGTTCATTGCTTGTAAACCTTGCTCGCGAGGCAGGCGTGGAACAGGCCGCGCGTGCCATGTTCAGTGGAGAGAAAATCAACTGCTCCGAGGGGCGCCCAGTGCTGCATACGGCGCTGCGGCGACCAGTGGGGGACGCTTTGATGGTTGATGGTCGCAACTTGATGCGCGATGTGCATGGAGCCCTGGCGCAGATGACTGACGTTGTGAGTCGTATCCATGACCATCTGTGGCGTGGTTACAACGACAAGGTCATCACCGATGTCGTAAACATTGGTATTGGTGGCTCATTTCTGGGCCCGGAGCTTGTCTCTGAGGCGCTGGCGCCTTTTGCTCGGCATGGGGTGCGGTGCCATTATCTAGCTAATATCGACGGCAGTGAGTTCCGAGAGGTTACAGCCGAACTGAACGTAGAAACAACGCTGTTCATCATCTCCAGCAAAACCTTCGGTACTCTTGAAACCTTGAAGAATGCACAAGCTTCTCGTAGCTGGTACTTGGCTAAGGGCGGGACGGAAGAGAAGCTATATCGCCATTTCATTGCTGTGACCAGTAATCGCCAGGCCGCGCTGGATTTCGGCATCCGTGAAGCAAACATTTTTCCTATGTGGGACTGGGTCGGTGGCCGTTACTCACTATGGTCTGCAATTGGCCTGCCGATTGCTCTGGCCATTGGCATTGCTAACTTCAAGGAGCTGCTATCCGGCGCGTACGCGATGGATCAGCATTTCCTGAACGAACCATTGGAACAGAACCTTCCTGTTCTTTTAGCGGTACTCGGCGTTTGGTATCACAACTTTTGGGGTGCGCAAAGTTATGCTTTCTTGCCCTATGACCATTACCTGCGCAACTTCGTGAAGCATCTGCAGCAGATGGACATGGAGTCAAATGGCAAAAGTGTACGTCATGACGGCACGTCAGTGTCCTGCAGCACGGGCCCAGTAATCTGGGGCGGCGTGGGATGTAACGGACAGCACGCTTACCACCAGTTGCTGCATCAGGGGACGCCTCTGATTCCAGCTGACTTCATTGTGCCTGTGGTCAGCCACAATCCAGTGGCTGATCATCAGGAATGGCTGTACGCCAATTGCTTGTCTCAAAGCCAAGCGCTGATGTGGGGCAAAACCCGCAGTGAAGCTGAGGCAGAGTTAAAAGCCAAAGGCCTTTCATCCAGTGAGATTGAACGACTGGCACCGCATAAAGTCATCCCCGGTAACCGGCCAAGCAATACAGTTGCTCTTGAGATCATCAATCCACATAGCCTTGGTGCGCTGATCGCCCTTTATGAGCACAAGGTCTTTGTCCAGGGCGTAATTTGGGGAGTCAATTCGTTTGATCAATGGGGTGTGGAACTGGGCAAGGAGCTAAGTAACAGCGTCCATAGCCTCCTGACTCGCTATGACGCGCAACCGGCTGATGATTCCTCGACGCAGGGTCTTATAGATTTCTTCCGAGGACGTCATCGGGGGTAGAGCCTCATAAGATTGGACGGGACTAATGTCTTATCGTTAGCTCGTCTGGTCACTTCGCACTGGCAACGCCTGGACTTTTCTCATGCTTTTGAGTTCAGCGGTGCCTTTTTATTCGATTTAACTTGGTATTTCCCTTTCGAAAACCGGTGCGTGGGAGTTAACCGCGTACTTTGATTAAAAGCGTGCTGTTCGCGTCGGCCTTATCCAATAAATATAACAAACAAAAGGTGTTATGAATGAACGTTAAAACTCTCAGCGCAGTTCTGGGTGCGTCCTTTGCTGCCGGCTTTTTGCCCGTTGACGCGTATTCAGCAGACTTCAGTGGTTATTTCAGAACCGGAGTAGGGGATTCGACTCAAGGAGGGAAACAGTCGTGTTTTCAGCTACCGGGCGCGCAATCCAAATACCGTCTTGGCAACGAATGTGAGCAATATCTGGAGCTGGATTTGCGCCAGGATCTGCTTTCACTGGACGACGGCTCGGTGGTCAGCGTGGAAGGCATGGCACAGTTTTATAACGAGTATGGCCATGAACCAAAATTTGACGGGGAGCACGGCTATACGCGGATGAGTCAGCTCTATGCAGAGTGGAGCAAGATGCCGGCATTGAATGGCGGTTCTTTCTGGGCGGGCCGTCGTTACTACAACCGAAACGACATCAATATTTCCGACTACTTCTACTGGAACCAAAGCTCAACAGGCTTTGGGTTCGACCAGGTCGCGTTGGGAGATCTGAAATACAGCTATGTGCTCTCACGCAAGGACAACGTCTTCCAAAAGGATTTTGTTACCCGTCATGATGTGACCGTCAGCGGATTCAACACAAATCCCGGTGGCGAGGTTCAGCTGGGCGTCAGTTATCTGGACAAGCCGAGCCGCGAGAATGCTCATCAGGGCTGGTCGGTGGTTGCCCAGCACAAGCAGGTCGCGTTTCTCGGCGGAGTCAACAAGTTCGCTGTTCAATACGGCCGAGGGCCGGGCACCGCATTGGGCTACACCGGTGATACCACGTTGGATGAGAGCAACAAGAGCTGGCGGCTCGTGGAGTTTTTCGACTGGCAAATGACTCATGCTTTCAGTGGTCAAGTTGAATTGGTCTATCAAAAAGACACGCGCCCTGCTGGTGATGATCAGAACTGGTTATCCATTGGTGTTCGGCCAATTTATGCGTTCACGGATCAGTTCAAGTTGATCACCGAAGTTGGGCGCGACCAGGTTGAAGCCGCAGACGGTACCCGAAAACTCACTAAGTACACCATCGCGCCTACCTGGTCACCGAAGGGCCCGGGATTCTGGGACAGGCCGGAATTTCGTCTGTATTACACCTACGCTACCTGGAACAAGGCTGCGCAACGCGCCGCCAGCTTGCAATCTCCGGGATCGGCGTTGTCTGATACCGGTTCGTTTGGTACAGACCTGCACGGCTCCAACGTAGGGGTTCAGATCGAGTATTGGTGGAAATAAATCCTGAAATGACAGTGCTGACAATCAGCCCGGATCTGCTTCAACAACTGCGGATAGCGAGGGCAATCCAACGCTTCCTCTCAAACAGGAAGGGAGTGGTGAACCGCGAGAGGAAGTGAGCGAGTCAGAGGGTGCTGAACGTTGTGACGTTCAGCACCATAGTCGATCCGGGCTGATGAGGAGCCATCGACCAAACCTGAGTCGAACCTGCCGATAGACTTGGGCTGGAGTGTTACTGGTTTCGGTGACAAACAGCCGCTCAAGTTGCCATTTACTGGTAACCGACAAGGTTTGCCGTCCTCGTGCTGTTGTTCAAAGATTTTCTGCAGCCCATCACGATCCTGGTCGCGCGCTCTCTGTCCAGCGGCGGCGCCATTGCAGGTCTGCTGCTTTATGGCGCAGCACTTGACCTTCCCGCGATGATCGGCATCTTGATGTTAATGGGCGTCGTCACGAAGAACTCTATTCTTCTGGTCGAGTTCGCCAATGAAAAGTGCAGGGAAGGGGGTTCGCGCGGGGACGCACTTCTGCGGTCGGGAGCAGAGCGCGCCCGCCCTATCATCATGACGACCATCGCCCTGGCCGCCGGCATGGTGCCCGCGGTACTCAGCAGTGGGGAAGTCATTGGCTTTCGGTCGCCCATGGCGATCGCTGTGATTGGGGATTGATCACGTCGACCGCCCTGAGTTTGGTTTTCGTTCCGGTGGTGTTCAGTTATATGGACGATTTGCGAAGATATCTCGCGGAAAAACCAGGGCCATTTTTGACCGTTCCATTGCTTCGGTTCGTCCTCAGTATCTTTCCGAGCCCGCAGTCTGAACATGCGCACTGATGTACCGGCGCGAAAGTCACCTATGCCGCCGCTTCGTCGCTTCTTGCAGCTGCATTTGGAAGTATCAGCTCAAATATTCGTCCAGGTTGCTGGATTCTTCTGCAAAGCGCCCGATCAGAAATTCGAGAAGGGCGCGTACGCGAGGTGCCATATACCGGTTACGTTGATATAGGGCATGTACCGGCGCGTCCTCAGACCGCCATTGCGGCAATAGAATCTTCAAGCGTCCTGCTCGTAGGTCTGCGCCAATATCCCACATCGATTTCATTGCAATGCCGTAACCGTGAACCGCCCACTCTCGAGCGACCGCGCCATCATTCGTCTCGCGAGCGTTTGCAAGCGGGACCCTATAACTTTCGACTTTGCCATTTCGGGTGAAGCGCCAGTCGTTCGCAGGCCCGGCGACAGAGTTGAGGACAATGCAGTCGAAACGTTCCAAATCCCGTGGATGTTCGGGGGCGCCGTGTTTTGCCAGATATCGAGGCGATGCACACAGCACGCGCCGATTGGGTGCCAGGGGGCGGGCAACGAAGGAGCTGTCCGGCGGCACGCCAAATCGGATGGCAAGATCAATATCGTCGTGCAACAAATTCGACAGCGAATCCGACAGCACCAGCGCGAACCTCACCTCAGGGTATTGCGTGTTGAACTGGTCAAGCCAGCTCTTTAGCACGTTGCGACCGAAATCCGAGGTTGCGGAAATTCGCATCTTGCCACCCACGACGCTTTTCCCAGCTTGGAGAAAGGCATTGCCATCGTCGAGTGCCTGGAGTGCCTGCTGGCAATAGGACAAATACGTCCGCCCCTCATCCGTCAAGCGCAGGTGGCGTGTCGTGCGTTCGAACAGGCGCGTATGCAACACAGATTCGAGCTTAACCAGGCGCGCACTCGCGGCAGCGGGGGATAGCCCGAGCTTGCGGCCTGCAGCCGACAATCCACCCAGATTTGCTGCTTCGACAAACAGCCTGATATCGCCTAGGTAGTCCATGATATTTCGAAATTTTTTGAAAGTTATTCAAATAATACGCCAATTATCAAATTGAGGATGGCTGCGCAAAATGGCGGCATGAACAAACAGCCAGAGACTCGTCATGAAGCTTGACCATGCAACGATCGTCACCGGAGACCTCGAAGGCGCACGGCGCTTTCTTTGCTCCGTCGTTGGCCTCAGCGAGGGTCCACGTCCGCCATTCGGCGTAAGTGGCTACAAGGCTTTATGTAAACGGGCAGCTGGTCATTCATCTGATCGAAGCGGCGGTCGCCTCGTCGGTGAAACCAGTTCCCCCTCCTATTGACCATATCGGATTGCAACAGCTTTCAGGAATGGTCGCAGTTGCTCGATCGGATTCGACTCAGCGGCGTTCACTATGGGCTCAGTGAAGTGCCGCTTGCGGGCGAACGCCAGTTGTTCGTCGCAATGGCATCCGGCGTCGTCATCGAACGGGTCACCGATCAGCAATCAGTCATCCCCTGAGCAGCCAAGCCTTTATCAAACTGCGGTTCGACCGCGTATCCATCATTACCTATCGATTGGAGAATCCTCATGTCGCTTTTACCTGTTGCACGCCTGACCCGCGCAAGTTGTTGGTTACTCACTTCGCTGGTCAGCGTCGCGCTGCCCCCCGTCTTCGCCGCGACCGATTCGCTCGTCCAGCCCCGCACTGTGATCGTCGACCATAGTCTTTCTAAGGCACAGGTCGAGGCGCAGATCCTGGCCGCACGCCGCTATGGCACATTCTGGACCACCGGCGACGAAGCTCTCGCGCGCGCCGCCCTGGCACCCGACTTCAAGGATTCCACACTGCCGCCAGGTCGCCCCCAAGGCATCACCGGGCCGATCGCGGCATCGAAAACGATGCATGCGGCTATTCCCGATATCCAGTGTGAAGTGGAGCAGATGATGGTGGTCGGCGACCGAGTCATCGCTCATTTGCATTTCACCGGCCACTTTACCGGCCAGTTCAAGAGCGTCCAGGGCAAAGGGCAGCCGATCGACTTCATCGCGACCGATATTTATCGCGTCGTCGAAGGTCGCATCGCTGAGAACTGGCATCTCGAAGACAATCTGACCCTGCTGCAACAGCTCGGCTTGATTGCCAAGTAAGGAGATTGCACTGATGAACATTGATCATGAACCCATTGCTGACAACCCGAATACATCGGAGCAAGTCAGTCGCCGGACGTTTCTCAATCGAGCCGGGGCGGCAGCGGGCGTCCTTGCTGCGAGTGCGGTGTTCCCTACCGTCGCAGCCGCGCAAGCTGCACCCTCCACGTCAAAGCTCGCGGCTACGCCACGCCATGGTCAGTTCTGGCCTGACGGCATTCGGCTGGTCATTTCCATTTCCATGCAATTTGAGGCGGGTGGACAGCCGTCCAAAGGTACGGACAGTCCTTTCCCCAAGGTAGATTTTCCGCCAGACATTCCATCGGATCTAGCAGCCAATACCTGGTTCGCCTACGGCTATCGCGAGGGAATTCCACGTATGCTCGATCTGTGGGATCGCCACCATGTCAAGGTGACCTCGCACATGATCGGCGAGGCCGCTCGACGGCATCCCGAAATGGCAAGAGAGATCGTTGCGCGCGGCCATGAAGCGGCCGGACACGGTCCTCGCTGGAGTTCCCAGTATGCGATGAGCCGCGAGGAGGAGAAGCAGTTCCTCATCCAGGCAGCCAGTATGGTCGAAGAAGTCACGGGCCAGCGACCGATAGGCTACAACTGCAACTGGCTGCGGCGTGGTCCGAACACGTTGTCGCTGCTACAAGAGTTGGGCTACGTCTACCACATCGACGATCTGAGTCGCGATGAGCCTTTCATCGAACAGGTCAACGGCAAGGATTTCGTCGTGGTGCCATATACGCTGCGCAACAACGACATCTTGCTGATCGAAGGCCGCAACTATTCGCCGACCCAGTTCCTGGAGCAGATCAAGCTGGATTTCGATCAACTCTACGAAGAAGCCGGCACACGCCGCCGCATGATGTCGGTCAGCGCTCATGACCGCATCAGCGGCTCGCCGCAGATGGTGAGGGTCTGGGACGAGTTTCTGCGTTACGCCAAGAGCCGGCCGGGGGTCGCATTCATGCGCAAGGACGAGATTGCACGCTACATCCAGAACAGCCCGCTGACTCTGCGCGAAGCTGAAACACTATAAAAACGGCTCGAATTGCGGCCGTCATGGCGCTCTTCGTTTGACGCTATGTGAAACGAGCCCCGCGCGGGGCTCCAGTTTTCCCCCTCCTAGTACTAAAGATACTGATTCGCAAGAGGTATTTTTGAGACGTAGCCGTTTATCTCGCACCCAGCAGCAGGCGATCACCCGCGAGCGGTTGCTTGTGGCCGCCCAAGAAGTATTTTCCCGGCTAAGATTTTGGGGGCGCTTCGATTGATTTGATAACCGCTGAGGCGGGCTACTCTTTTACCCCTGGCATTCATAGCAAAGAGCAGATAGCGGGATGGCGACTCATCATCGACGCCGTGCATGCCGCGGGTGGGCGCATCTGTTCGGCGACATCTTCGAGCGCGACAACCTGGACTGGCAAAGTCGTGAGCTGGCCACCGTCGCTGCTTTAGCCGTCACTCCCGGTGTCGAACCGCAACTGCGCTCGCACATGGCTGCCAGCCTGCGGGTCGGCCTGACTGCTGCGCAGTTGCGTCAGCTGGTGCAACTGCTGGCTGACCAAGGTGATGCTGACGCGGCCAAGCGTGTTGGTGAAGCGCTAAGTCGGCATGCGCAGGGTGATGCAGTTGTGCATCATGAGGTCACTCGGGATGACCGGTCTGGGATATCGGGTGAAATACGCCGGGGAGCCGACCACCGCCATGCGCATGTCAGGGCCGATGCGCATCGCGATCTGACCCAGCCTTACGCCAGCGTCGAAACCCTCCGCCACGATGTCGGTAAGGCCATAGTCGACGATGATTTCGATATTGAGATCGGGATTATCGGGCAGCAACTTAGCTAACACTGGATGCAACAGCGTGATCGCCGAGTGCTCACCTGCCGTGATGCGCAATTTGCCGGCCGGCTTGTCGCGGAACTCGCTGAGCAACGCCAGCTCGCTATCGATTTCTTCAAACCGCGGCGCGATCACCCGCAGCAAATGCTCGCCGGCTTCGGTGGGGGGAGACGCTTCGAGTGGTGCGAGCAAGTAACCTGACCCCCAGTCGCTCCTCCAGCTGACGCATCGCCCGGCTCAAGGCCGGTTAGACATGCCGAGCCTGGCGGCGGCGCGGGTGAAACTGCGCTCTTGGGCTACGGCCGAGAAGATCGCGAGTTGGTCGTAGCTTTCGACGGTCATTTATACGCCCCTGTTATGAACAGTTTGCGATTATGCCATCCGTGCGATTGATCGTCCGGTTGAATCCACAGCCGTTTCAAGTCACTCACCCATGATTACCCGGCCAGGCTGGACCTGTTGAGCTCAAGGATTTCGAGGAGGCTCTGGCTGGGTCGCGCCGGCTCTTAGCGCTCTGGATACCTGGGTTTGAATCGCGTAAGCAGGCGTCTCGACGGCTGTGTAATCTCGGGTATAACGAGTGGCAAACTCGTGAACGCCCCATTGCAGGTATTGCTGCACGTGTTTGAGTTCGTGTGCCCACAGCGCGACATTGTTAAGCGCATCATCGGGGCTCCGAAAGACGATGATGTCTATGAGGGTGACAGCGCTTATATCGGGATTCTGCAGCATTGTGTGTGCGGCGTTCAGCTCCACGTCATCACCTACCTTATAGCGGGCCGAATCGAGCACCTGAATGTCATAGAAGGGTTCGAGTTGGGCGCGGATATTCAGCGGGATTGTACGAATATCGCCAGTTGCCGCGGTGTTGCGCGATTGCTCAATCCAACTCTGTAATCCAGAGGCCGCCATTTGGTTCATGTTTTTGAAGATCGTCCCAATTTCCTCTTCGGAGCCCGGAGCACAAAAACAAGCGACCATGCAGACTTGGTACTGCCCTCCTGGGCAGGCCAAAACAGAAGACGAAGTGCCAGCGGAAAAGAGCAGTATCGCTAAGCGGAAAGTTTGGCGCAAAAAGACAGCTAACAATTGGTTCTCCCAAAGGCAATGGCGGTCGGCCGGTGATACTTTGGGGCATCTCGCGCCCGTTGTCCGGCACGTGTTGGACCGCTGCGACTGTCATTCGATTCCCTGGGTTCCACAGCTTTTTCAGGCCCTTGCCAACAATGCCTGGCGTGCGTTCACCGGCGGGTGAGCATGACGATGTGGTCTGGGTTCCCTGCTGCCCTGATGTTTTGTACGGACCTTGGAGGTTTACATAGTGGCAACCCAGGCTCTTTAGGTAGGAAAAGAATTTTTAGATGGGGGTTGACCGCGTGTTTTAATCCTGTATTATTTGCCTCCCGCTAACGAGCAGTTTGATGCTGAGTTTGGCTTAAGTAATTGATTTTGTTAATAAAATCATGCGCTTTTAAGGGTGTTATTTGAGAGCGTGTGCTGTATAGTGCGCGCCTCGGTTGAGACGAAAGGCTCTTGACCAACCGCTCTTTAACAACTGAATCAAGCAATTCGTGTGGGTGCTTGTGGAGTCAGGCTGCTAGTCAACAGATTATCAGCATCACAAGTTACTCCGCGAGAAATCAAAGATGTAACCAACGATTGCTGAGCCAAGTTTAGGGTTTTCTCAAAACCCAAAGATGTTTGAACTGAAGAGTTTGATCATGGCTCAGATTGAACGCTGGCGGCAGGCCTAACACATGCAAGTCGAGCGGATGAGAGGAGCTTGCTCCTTGATTCAGCGGCGGACGGGTGAGTAATGCCTAGGAATCTGCCTGGTAGTGGGGGACAACGTTTCGAAAGGAACGCTAATACCGCATACGTCCTACGGGAGAAAGCAGGGGACCTTCGGGCCTTGCGCTATCAGATGAGCCTAGGTCGGATTAGCTAGTTGGTGAGGTAATGGCTCACCAAGGCGACGATCCGTAACTGGTCTGAGAGGATGATCAGTCACACTGGAACTGAGACACGGTCCAGACTCCTACGGGAGGCAGCAGTGGGGAATATTGGACAATGGGCGAAAGCCTGATCCAGCCATGCCGCGTGTGTGAAGAAGGTCTTCGGATTGTAAAGCACTTTAAGTTGGGAGGAAGGGCATTAACCTAATACGTTAGTGTTTTGACGTTACCGACAGAATAAGCACCGGCTAACTCTGTGCCAGCAGCCGCGGTAATACAGAGGGTGCAAGCGTTAATCGGAATTACTGGGCGTAAAGCGCGCGTAGGTGGTTTGTTAAGTTGGATGTGAAAGCCCCGGGCTCAACCTGGGAACTGCATTCAAAACTGACAAGCTAGAGTATGGTAGAGGGTGGTGGAATTTCCTGTGTAGCGGTGAAATGCGTAGATATAGGAAGGAACACCAGTGGCGAAGGCGACCACCTGGACTGATACTGACACTGAGGTGCGAAAGCGTGGGGAGCAAACAGGATTAGATACCCTGGTAGTCCACGCCGTAAACGATGTCAACTAGCCGTTGGGAGCCTTGAGCTCTTAGTGGCGCAGCTAACGCATTAAGTTGACCGCCTGGGGAGTACGGCCGCAAGGTTAAAACTCAAATGAATTGACGGGGGCCCGCACAAGCGGTGGAGCATGTGGTTTAATTCGAAGCAACGCGAAGAACCTTACCAGGCCTTGACATCCAATGAACTTTCCAGAGATGGATTGGTGCCTTCGGGAACATTGAGACAGGTGCTGCATGGCTGTCGTCAGCTCGTGTCGTGAGATGTTGGGTTAAGTCCCGTAACGAGCGCAACCCTTGTCCTTAGTTACCAGCACGTTATGGTGGGCACTCTAAGGAGACTGCCGGTGACAAACCGGAGGAAGGTGGGGATGACGTCAAGTCATCATGGCCCTTACGGCCTGGGCTACACACGTGCTACAATGGTCGGTACAGAGGGTTGCCAAGCCGCGAGGTGGAGCTAATCCCACAAAACCGATCGTAGTCCGGATCGCAGTCTGCAACTCGACTGCGTGAAGTCGGAATCGCTAGTAATCGCGAATCAGAATGTCGCGGTGAATACGTTCCCGGGCCTTGTACACACCGCCCGTCACACCATGGGAGTGGGTTGCACCAGAAGTAGCTAGTCTAACCTTCGGGAGGACGGTTACCACGGTGTGATTCATGACTGGGGTGAAGTCGTAACAAGGTAGCCGTAGGGGAACCTGCGGCTGGATCACCTCCTTAATCGACGACTCAGCTGCTCCATGAGCTCCCACACGAATTGCTTGATTCATTGAAGAAGACGAGAGGCCAGCCTTTAAGGTGGTCTGTTTCGTTAGAGTTTAGAAATGAATATTCCGGCGTGAATATTGATTTCTAGTCTTTGACTAGTTCGTTCTTTAAAAATTTGGGTATGTGATAGAAAGATAGACTGAACGTTACTTTCACTGGTAACGGATCAGGCTAAGGTAAAATTTGTGAGTGGCTCTTTAGAGCACAATCGAATTTTCGGCGAATGTCGTCTTCACAGTGTAACCAGATTGCTTGGGGTTATATGGTCAAGTGAAGAAGCGCATACGGTGGATGCCTTGGCAGTCAGAGGCGATGAAAGACGTGGTAGCCTGCGAAAAGCTTCGGGGAGTCGGCAAACAGACTTTGATCCGGAGATGTCTGAATGGGGGAACCCAGCCATCATAAGATGGTTATCTTGTACTGAATACATAGGTGCAAGAGGCGAACCAGGGGAACTGAAACATCTAAGTACCCTGAGGAAAAGAAATCAACCGAGATTCCCTTAGTAGTGGCGAGCGAACGGGGACTAGCCCTTAAGTGGCTTTGAGATTAGCGGAACGCTCTGGAAAGTGCGGCCATAGTGGGTGATAGCCCTGTACGCGAAAATCTCTTGGTCATGAAATCGAGTAGGACGGAGCACGAGAAACTTTGTCTGAATATGGGGGGACCATCCTCCAAGGCTAAATACTACTGACTGACCGATAGTGAACTAGTACCGTGAGGGAAAGGCGAAAAGAACCCCGGAGAGGGGAGTGAAATAGATCCTGAAACCGTATGCGTACAAGCAGTGGGAGCCCACTTTGTTGGGTGACTGCGTACCTTTTGTATAATGGGTCAGCGACTTATTTTCAGTGGCGAGCTTAACCGAATAGGGGAGGCGTAGCGAAAGCGAGTCTTAATAGGGCGTCTAGTCGCTGGGAATAGACCCGAAACCGGGCGATCTATCCATGGGCAGGTTGAAGGTTAGGTAACACTGACTGGAGGACCGAACCGACTACCGTTGAAAAGTTAGCGGATGACCTGTGGATCGGAGTGAAAGGCTAATCAAGCTCGGAGATAGCTGGTTCTCCTCGAAAGCTATTTAGGTAGCGCCTCATGTATCACTGTAGGGGGTAGAGCACTGTTTCGGCTAGGGGGTCATCCCGACTTACCAAACCGATGCAAACTCCGAATACCTACAAGTGCCGAGCATGGGAGACACACGGCGGGTGCTAACGTCCGTCGTGAAAAGGGAAACAACCCAGACCGTCAGCTAAGGTCCCAAAGTTATGGTTAAGTGGGAAACGATGTGGGAAGGCTTAGACAGCTAGGAGGTTGGCTTAGAAGCAGCCACCCTTTAAAGAAAGCGTAATAGCTCACTAGTCGAGTCGGCCTGCGCGGAAGATGTAACGGGGCTCAAACCATACACCGAAGCTACGGGTATCATCTTCGGATGATGCGGTAGAGGAGCGTTCTGTAAGCCTGTGAAGGTGAGTTGAGAAGCTTGCTGGAGGTATCAGAAGTGCGAATGCTGACATGAGTAACGACAATGGGTGTGAAAAACACCCACGCCGAAAGACCAAGGTTTCCTGCGCAACGTTAATCGACGCAGGGTTAGTCGGTCCCTAAGGCGAGGCTGAAAAGCGTAGTCGATGGAAAACAGGTTAATATTCCTGTACTTCTGGTTATTGCGATGGAGGGACGGAGAAGGCTAGGCCAGCTTGGCGTTGGTTGTCCAAGTTTAAGGTGGTAGGCTGGAATCTTAGGTAAATCCGGGATTCTAAGGCCGAGAGCTGATGACGAGTTACCCTCTGGGTGACGAAGTGGTTGATGCCATGCTTCCAAGAAAAGCTTCTAAGCTTCAGATAACCAGGAACCGTACCCCAAACCGACACAGGTGGTTGGGTAGAGAATACCAAGGCGCTTGAGAGAACTCGGGTGAAGGAACTAGGCAAAATGGCACCGTAACTTCGGGAGAAGGTGCGCCGGTGAGGGTGAAGCATTTACTGCGTAAGCCCACGCCGGTCGAAGATACCAGGCCGCTGCGACTGTTTATTAAAAACACAGCACTCTGCAAACACGAAAGTGGACGTATAGGGTGTGACGCCTGCCCGGTGCCGGAAGGTTAATTGATGGGGTTAGCTAACGCGAAGCTCTTGATCGAAGCCCCGGTAAACGGCGGCCGTAACTATAACGGTCCTAAGGTAGCGAAATTCCTTGTCGGGTAAGTTCCGACCTGCACGAATGGCGTAACGATGGCGGCGCTGTCTCCACCCGAGACTCAGTGAAATTGAAATCGCTGTGAAGATGCAGTGTATCCGCGGCTAGACGGAAAGACCCCGTGAACCTTTACTATAGCTTTGCACTGGACTTTGAATTTGCTTGTGTAGGATAGGTGGGAGGCTTTGAAGCGTGGACGCCAGTTCGCGTGGAGCCATCCTTGAAATACCACCCTGGCAACTTTGAGGTTCTAACTCAGGTCCGTTATCCGGATCGAGGACAGTGTATGGTGGGTAGTTTGACTGGGGCGGTCTCCTCCTAAAGAGTAACGGAGGAGTACGAAGGTGCGCTCAGACCGGTCGGAAATCGGTCGTAGAGTATAAAGGCAAAAGCGCGCTTGACTGCGAGACAGACACGTCGAGCAGGTACGAAAGTAGGTCTTAGTGATCCGGTGGTTCTGTATGGAAGGGCCATCGCTCAACGGATAAAAGGTACTCCGGGGATAACAGGCTGATACCGCCCAAGAGTTCATATCGACGGCGGTGTTTGGCACCTCGATGTCGGCTCATCACATCCTGGGGCTGAAGCCGGTCCCAAGGGTATGGCTGTTCGCCATTTAAAGTGGTACGCGAGCTGGGTTTAGAACGTCGTGAGACAGTTCGGTCCCTATCTGCCGTGGACGTTTGAGATTTGAGAGGGGCTGCTCCTAGTACGAGAGGACCGGAGTGGACGAACCTCTGGTGTTCCGGTTGTCACGCCAGTGGCATTGCCGGGTAGCTATGTTCGGGAAAGATAACCGCTGAAAGCATCTAAGCGGGAAACTTGCCTCAAGATGAGATCTCACTGGAACCTTGAGTTCCCTGAAGGGCCGTCGAAGACTACGACGTTGATAGGTTGGGTGTGTAAGCGCTGTGAGGCGTTGAGCTAACCAATACTAATTGCCCGTGAGGCTTGACCATATAACACCCAAGCAATTTGCGAACTCGGAAGAGACCAGATTGCGGTGTGTGAAGACGCAATGAACCGAAAGTTCGAGATGCTCACAAAACACCAAACTATCACCTACCCAATTTGCTGAAGCGAGGCCCGCCGGTCACGACTCAGTACCCGAATTTCTTGACGACCATAGAGCATTGGAACCACCTGATCCCATCCCGAACTCAGCAGTGAAACGATGCATCGCCGATGGTAGTGTGGGGTTTCCCCATGTGAGAGTAGGTCATCGTCAAGATCAAATTCCGAAACCCCAATTGCGCAAGCAGTTGGGGTTTTGTTTTTGCCCGCAGAAAAGCGAAATTACTGCCCCGGCCGTTCCTGCGTGGGCTCTAAGTGAACAGTGCGAAACGCTAAGCCGCAGCCGCTCTCGCAACCTTCAGGGCGTTCAAAAACATCACCGTAGAAAAGGTAGCCCTGGGCAATGGGTAGCGAATAACTTGTTGTCTGTCCCATAGTTGGCAATAAAGCGCATAAAACTATTGAAAAAAACTTCTATAAGCTCTAAATCGAAAGCTCACTGGCGCATTGCTAGCGGTCAGTAAGTGAGTATCGCCAGTTTTTGGCTCAGGGAGCACTGATGAGTTTTCGTCCATTGACCGACTCCCCATGGCAATCGAAAGACTGCGACGCGGTCGCATCCCAGCTGAAAGGGAACCCGGATACTGCCGGCATGGCAGACGCTGGCAACGAGGACGCCATCGAGCAATTGCTGGATTCGGCCCGCAACTGGGGCCATACCACCGCGTGGGCCGTTTACCGCGCCGGTGAGCAAATGCATTTGGTCGGGCAAGGCGACCCACGGGTGCGCTGGCCATCAAGCGTTGCAAATGAACAGTTCGATGCCTTTTGCTCGACCAGGCGCTTGCAGCGCTGGCCGACCGGTAAAGGCGAAAGTGTGCTGGGTTGGCTACTCGCGCCAGTCACCGATACCGCGCAGACGGCGCTCGCCGAGTTTGCCCGGCACTTGGGCATTCAAGTACAGACCAATACCCTGGCCCGTGCGCAGATTACTCAGCGTGTGCTGTATGAAATTACTTACCTGGCCAGTTCGACCCGCGACCGGTCGGTGTTTCTGGTGGGGGTTCACCGGCTGCTAGCCAGTCTGATCGATGCCGAGAACTTCTATCTCGCGCTGTATGACCCGCACAGTGGCAAGATTGACTACCCGTATTACGTCGACATCATCGACGTTGATGCCCTGGAATCCGAGAACTACGAATACCTTGACCCTTCGCGCCTGTCGTTGACTGGCCAGGTGTTGACCACTGGCCAGCCGCTGCTGATCGACGCTGCCGGCATTCTCGCGGCTCAGGCCGAGGGCCGTTTCTACTGTGTGGGTGATCGTCCCGAGTTCTGGATGGGCGCACCGTTGAAAAATGCATCGGATGACGTATTTGGCATGCTGGCGATGCAGGTCTACGACGTTTCTCGTACCTACAGCGCTGAAGACCGCGCGCTGTTTCTGGTGGTGGCCCGCCACGTGGCGATGGCGCTGGACCGGATTCTGCACCGCGAGGACCTAGAAGGGACGGTGCTGCGTCGCACCCTGGAGCTTTCGGCACTCAACGACGCATTGAGGCAGGAAGTGGCAGACCGGGAACGCGCCGAACATCTGCAGAACGCGTTGTTCCAGATTGCTGAGCTGTCGAGCCAACCTGGCGAGATGGCTGAGCTGTTTCAATCCTTGCATGGCATCGTCGGTGATCTGTTGTTCGCGCAGAACTTCTACATTGCACTGTTCGACGACACGACCAGCGAAGTGACCTTTCCGTATTACATCGATGAGCGGCAGACAACATGCCCGGTGGCGCGGCGTGGGCGCCGAGGCTTGACGGAGTACGTTATCCGTCAGCGTCGACCTTGCCTTATCGACTTCGATGAGGCTGACCGATTGTCTGCGCAGGGTGAAATCGAAATTGATGAGTCTGTCCGAGCTTTCTCCTGGCTGGGCATTCCATTGTTCGATGGCGATGTGGTGCGTGGCGTGCTTGCGGTACAAAGCTATACCTCGCAGGTTCGGTATACCCAGCGGGACCAGGAACTGCTGACGTTTGTGTCGCGGCACATTGACACCGCGTTGTCGCGACGCACGGCCGCCGAAGCCATCCATATCGCCAACCTCAAGCTGGAAGCCCGGGTGCAGGACCGCACCCGCGAGCTCGATCACGCCAATGCCAAGTTGCAACACGAAAATTCCCACGATGCGCTGACTGGGCTACCGAATCGTACCTACCTGCAACAGCGTCTCAATCTGGCCTGGTCGCGGTTCAACAGTGAAGGTGGGCACCTGGCGGTGATGTTTATCGATCTCGACCGTTTCAAGATGGTCAATGACAGCCTTGGTCACCATTTTGGCGACCTGCTGTTGATGCAGGCCGCCCACCGTCTACGCGGTTGTCTGCGTGCCTCCGACATGCTGGCTCGCCTGGGGGGGCGATGAGTTTTCGGTACTGGCTCCCGATGCGCCGCTGGACGTGGTGATCGAAATCGCCGAACGGATTCTTGTAGCGTTTGACCTGCCGTTTTTCATTAATGGCTATGAAGTTTTTTCGTCCTGCAGTATCGGTATTGTCAGCGCTGACGGGCAGTTCCATCACGAGCCAGCCGACTTGCTGCGCGATGCCGATGCGGCGATGTATCGGGTCAAGAGCGCCGGGCGCGACAGCTATGCAGTGTTCAACCAGGAAGTGCGCCGTGAAGTCTCGGACCAGGTCGAGCGTGAAGGGGCCTTACGCAACGCGCTCAAACGTACCGACGAACTGCTGCCATATTTCCAGCCGATTGTCAGCGTCGAAAGCGGCGAGCTGTTGGCCCTTGAAGCGCTGATCCGCTGGCATCAGCCGGGTGGGCGGGTGATCGCGCCGGGCGAGTTTTTGCCGGATGTCGAGGGTTTGCGCCTGATCGGGCGACTGGACCTTTACATGCTCACCAGCATCGCAGTGATCCTTGCACAACCCCGGCACGCCAATTGGCCTGCGGTGCACGTCAATTGCTCGAGCTACAGCATGACGCGTCCGGACTTTGCCAGTGAGGTGCTTGCCCTGTTGGCGCGGCACGGGGTCTCGCCGTCGCGGATTTGCCTGGAGTTGACCGAAGGTGCGCTGGTAGCCGAGCCGGCGATTGCCCGACTGACCATGCAGCAACTGGCCGACAACGGCATGTCGGTGGTGCTCGATGACTTCGGTGCAGGGTTTTCATCCCTGAGCTATGTGCATCAATATCGTTTCAGCGGCTTGAAGATCGACAAGTCGTTCATCCTTGAATTGACCACCAGTTCCCGCAGTCGCGCGATCGTCCGGGCGATTGTGCGGATGGCCGAATCGCTGGACCTGAGTGTGGTGGCCGAAGGTGTCGAAGATGAGGCGACCCTGGACTTGCTGCGCGAAATCGGTGCAGGGCAGGCCCAGGGTTACTATTTTGCCAAGCCAATGGGATTGGAGGATTTGTTGGCGAGTTCGCTGGTCAGTCGCTAGGGGTTGTTGACGTTTCAGGCCGCCGCGCTCACGCCGGCGCCTTTTTCCTGCGTCGCAACATCATGCAGGGAAATCCTTGAAGTCTCCGGTAATGCCAGCCCACCCGCCAACGCGAGTAATGCAATCGCGATGAGGTAGAACGCCGGCGACAAGTTGCTGCCGGTGGTGCTGATCAGCCACGTTGCCACCAGCGGTGCGGTGCCGCCGAAAATGGTATACGCCATGTTGTAGGTGATGGCCGATGCGGTGTATCGAGTACGGGTAGGAAAGGTTTCCGAGAGCAAAGCCGCCGTCACTACGCCACACAACACAGCGCCAATCGCCAGGAGCATGACGCCGACGACGGACGCTGCGAACGAGCCGGAGCTGGCCATCAGGAACGATGGGTACACCGCGATAATCAATAGAGCGCAAGCCGTCATCACCGTGACTCGACGCCCGACCCGATCCGAATACAGCCCGGCCAGCGGGCAGATCGCCGCCGCGAATAGCAAGGCAATCAGCGACACCAGCAATGCTGTTGCGCGACTCAGGCCACCCGCGACTTGCAGGTACGTAGCGAAGTAGGTGGTGAACATATAAAACGAGAGTGCCGTGAGTGACACAAAGGCACCCAGGCAACAGATAGCCGCACCATGGTTGCGCAAGGTTTCCTTGAGTGGGGAATGGGCTACTGCATGTTCCTGAGTCACTGCCTGGAATGCCGGTGTCTCATCGAGCTTCCAGCGCAAGTAAAGACCCACCAGACCCAGTGGCGCGGCGATCAGGAACGGCAGGCGCCAGCCCCAGCTACCCATCGCTTCGGCCGATAATGACGCCTCGAGTGCGTAGGCCACCACGGCTGCCGCGGCGAAGGCGGAAAATGTCGACACGGGAATGAAGCTGCCGTACCAGGCGCGTTTATCACGCGGTGCATGTTCCATCAGGTAGGCACACGCGCCTGCGTATTCTCCCCCGGCGGAAAAGCCTTGGGCGCAACGGATCAGGGATAGAAGAATCGGCGCCATGACCCCGATCGCGGCGTAAGTGGGCAGCAGACCGATCAAGGTCGTCGCACCGGCCATCAGCAGAATCGTCATCGCAAGGGTTCGCTTGCGGCCGATCCTGTCGCCCAGCATGCCGAAGAAAATCCCTCCAAGGGGCCGAAACGCAAAAGCCACGGCGAATACTGCAAAGGTCTTGAGCAGCGCGGCACTGGCATCGCCGCTGGGGAAAAATTGCTGGGCGATGGTTGTGGCCAAAAAACCATAGACGGCGAAGTCGAACCACTCGACGAAATTGCCGATACCGGCGGCCACAATCACTCTTCTCAGCGTTTTAGGGCTGACTTGCTCTGTAGTTGCGCTCGTCATGCTGGACCTCGACTGTTCGTCAGTAAGCTATCGATTATCGGGGCAGGCACTGAGGCGGTTCACTTCAAAAGTGTCATCCACATAGTCAGTACCGACTTCATGCCGTTGGAACAGGCATGATTAGCGCCAGATTGGCGGAACGTGTGATCGCTGAGAATTAGTTCCTTTGGATTAACGCCAATGTTTGTTCTAGCACCGAAAGGCCTGTTTGCAGAAACGCTCCGGTTACTGCGCCATGAACCACGTAAAGCAGGAGGCCCGGTAAATAAGTTCAGCAAGAAGTAACAAAGAGTAAAAATGAACTATACCCAATAGGGCAATCGCTTCTGCCCCCGGGACATCATACTGCTGAAGATGCAGGTCCCAGGAACTTCAACGTCAAGCCGACCGAGAACTTCTGGTTATGGACGCTTTGAAAATTCAATTCGCTCAAACACTACACCGAGTCCGCCAACGCGACTTTCGCCTGCCCGGTCTACCAGGGCGGCCAGTTCTTTGGCAAATACCGTCGATTTGGCACAGCGCTCCCGGTATTGATCGTGATCGACACTCAGCAGTATGACGACAGCATCATCTTGTGCAGCGCCCAACCTGCAAGGTTTGCGTGATCAAGCAGTAAGCATTAGCCCTTGTCCGGCCGCGTGCTGCACGTCGCCAGACCCAGGTTCAAAACTCTGAAAAAAGCAAGGAGTTTGCGATGGCTGATTCAAGCAAGAAAATGGGCCTGATGGGGCTCACGACGCTGGTAACGGTCAACATGATGGGCTCGGGTATCATCATGTTGCCCACTAATATGGCCCAGTTGGGTGCCGTGTCGTTGCTGTCATGGATCTTCACCGCGATCGGCTCGATGGCCATCGCCTACTGCTTTGCCCAGTGTGGGGTCTTCTGTCCGCGTTCCGGCGGTTTGTCCGCCTACACCGAAGAGGCTCATGCGAAGTCGGGGTTTTTCCTCTGCTCATACCTGTACTTCCTGTCCCTGGCCATCGCCAACGTGGCCGTGGCCATTTCGGCGGTGGGCTACATGACCGCCTTCGTGCCCTGGTTGGGCACGGGGGCCATCCCGCTGTGCATCGGCACGATCTCGCTGATCTGGCTGACCACCTTCGCCAACTTCGGTGGCCCGGGTATCACCGGCAAGATCGGCGCCTTCACGGTGTGGGGCGTGATCATTCCGGTAGCGGGCCTTAGCATCATCGGCTGGTTCTGGTTCAAGCCCGATGTGCTGGCCGCCGCCTGGAACCCGAACAGCCTGGCGATTTCCGAAGCCATCAGCAAAGCCATACCCCTGACCTTGTGGGCGTTCCTGGGCATGGAATCGGCGGCCCAGGCCACCGATGCCGTGGAAAACCCCAAACGCAACGTGCCGTTGGCCTGCCTGTTCGGCACCCTGGGTGCAGCCGTGGTCTATGTGCTGTCGACCACCGTCATCCAGGGCATTATTCCCAACGCTGACCTGGCCAAGTCCACGGCACCATTCGCGCTGGTCTACGCGACGATATTCAGCCCGATGGTGGGCAATATCGTCATGGCCCTGGCGGTCATGGCCTGCGTCGGCTCGCTGCTGGGCTGGCAATTCACCCTGGCGCAAACGGCCAAGATGACGGCTGACCAGAACCTGTTCCTCAAGCTGTTCAGCAAGGTCAACTCGATGAATGCGCCCGTCGTCGGCATGATCGTCTGTGGCGTGCTGCAAACCCTCATGGCCTTGTCGACCATCTCGCCCGACGCCGCCGCCCAGTTCAGCAAGCTGGTCAGCCTGGCAGCGGTGACCAACCTGATCCCCTATATCACTGCGCTGACCGGTCTGCTGGTGATCATGCACAAGGCCGGGGTCTCGTCGGCGATTCGCACGCGTAATGTGGTGGTGTTGCTGATTGCCGTAACGTACTCCTTGTATGCCCTGTATGCCTGCGGCAAGGACGCAGTGATGGGCGGCACCCTGGTACTCGCTGTCGGCTACTTGCTCTATGGATTCCTCGCCAAGCGTTTCACCGAAGCGGCGCCAGCCATCCAGGCCAGAGCCGGTAATCCTTAGGCGTGGCCATCAAGACTGCACAGACATCTGCATACGGGGAAACCGGACATGAACGTACCATTTGCCAAAACCACCAGATTGCTGCTTGCCATCGCGCTTTCGACGCTGCCGCTGATAGCCGGAGCCAACACCCTTGAGCGCGTGCGCAGCAGCCACACCTTTACCCTGGGCTACTTGCCAGACCTGGCGCCCTTCAGCAAGCAGGAAGGCGACAAGGCCAGCGGTTATGCCATCGACCTGTGCCTGAAGGTCGCCGACAAGCTCAAGAGCGAGCTGGGCCTGCCCGACCTGCAAGTGCACTACCAGCCTGTACAGGTTTCGGAGCAGGTCAGTGCCGTGAGCCAGGGCAAGGTTGATATCCTCTGCACGCCGACTCCGCCAACCTTGGAGCGGCGCAAGATGATCAGTTACTCCATACCGATCTATACCGCCGGCCTCTCGGTGTTGGTGCGCAAGGACGCCAACGAACCGCTGCTCAATGTGCTCAAGGGCGAGGTCGCCTACAACGGTCCGACCTGGCGTGCCAGCATCAACAATGGTCTGGCCAACCAAACCTACGCCACCCTCGAGGGGGGGGTGACCGAAGACTGGATTCGCGAACGGATGCGCCTGCTCAACGTGATCGCTTCGCTGGTGACCGTGGCCAACAATGACGAGGGCGTCAAACTGGTCACCGAGGGCAAGGCCGATGCCTTTTTCTCAGAACGCATGCTGTTGCGAAACGAAATCACGAAGGAGGGCGCGGCCGGGAACCTGATGGTCCTGGACCGCATCTTCGAGTACTCGCCGGTGGCGATGATCGTGGATCGCAACGACGAAGACTTCCGCTTGCTGGTTGATACGGCCTTGAGCGAAGCCTATTACACAGGTGCCATAGAAAAGGCATACGACCAGTATCTGGGCGGGTCCAACGATACCGTGAGAAAACTGTTCAGGGTATACGCATTGCCTTAGTGGCATCGTCAGCAACGGGCCGCCTGCGGGCGGCCTTTTCATTGAACACTCAACGGGTCACCACGAACTTCGGCTGCAATTACTGACTTTCTGGTCGGCGTCAATTCGCGAAGACCATGGCGAAGCAACCGAAGACCGTCAGCAGGATTCCCGAGACTGCAAACGCTACGGGAAATCCGACCCATGGCACCTGCAACCGTGCCCAAGCCGTAACCCTTGATGGTGAAGCGGCCGATCAGCACCGCCAAGCCAATCACCAGGAACAGCAGCATGTAGGGATTGGCATTGAGAAACGTGAGGAGTGCCTGCACTTGTTGATTCCGCCGGATACGCTACGTCAGCGCCTGAGATCAGTAAAACCTCAGGCACTAGCGTAGCGGGTGAATCCAGGCGGGGTTGACCTGCAATAAAAGTCTCAAGCCAAGGTCCCCGGGCTGGCCCGGCTTTCTGTCGGTGCTAACGGTTAAAACGTTCTGCCAGACTGTGCAAATAATCGGCCATGACTTCCAGATCCTGGCTGATTGCCGCGCCTTGTTTGGCCTGCCCGGCGCTGTGATCGCACAACTGAGCAATGCGCATGATCTGTTGATTGATATCTTCTGCCACGTGACTTTGTTCTTCTGATGCCGAGGCCATCTGCTGGCTCATTCCCGTGATCCGGCTGACGGCCTGACTGATCCCGACAAGCGCCGACTGCACCGCCTCTACACGCTGCATGCTGTCGCGGGAAATCTGCTCGCCACGGCTAGCCGTCGAGACAGCGCGATCGGCACCGATATACAGTGAAGCGATGATGCTGTGGATCTGTTCGGTGGATGTGCGGGTGCGTTGTGCCAAAGAGCGCACCTCGTCGGCAACCACTGCAAAACCGCGACCTTGCTCACCAGCCCGGGCGGCTTCGATTGCTGCATTGAGCGCCAGCAGGTTGGTCTGTTCGGCAATGGAAGTGATGACATCCACCACACTGCCGATCGACTGTGTTTCGCTCGCCAGTGCATTGACCGCCTGACCAATTTCGTTGACTGCTTCATGCATGGTTTCCATGGCGCTCAGGCTTTGTTGAGCCAGTTCACTACCCTCGCGAGTCAACTGGTCGGCCTCGGACGCTGCATGTGCAGTGCTGATTACGTTATGCGTGACTTCCTGAATGGTTGCGGCCATCTGTGAAATGGCGGCGGCTGACTGATCAGTTTCGCTGCGTTGGCGATCAAGCGATTGCGCTTGCGAACCGGAGAGTTCGGATGACTGCGCCGCCTTGGCCTTGACGTTGACCCCGGCATCGACGAGTCGGGACAGGGCCGTCTGCAAGCGGGCTTCCTCACTGAGCATGGCCATGTCCAGTTGCCCCTGGGGGCCGTGGTTGTCGCTATAGGTGAGTGCGACCAACGGATCGGAAAATGCTTTCGGGTGCTCGGCCAGGGTGCGCTCAATGGCTCTGCGATGCCGGGACTCGATCAGGTACCAGGCAATACTCAGGCTCGCCACCAGAACCCCTTGAGCCGCAGCTTTTGGCAGCCACTGATCACCCAGCAATGAAATCCCGCCTGCCATCAGTAATGGCCACCCGTGTTGCAGTGGCCGGAACATCCGTGAACTCAACGAAACGATCGGTTTACCGGCCCGCATCCTCGCATAGAGTGCCGTTGCCCGACGGACCTGGTCGCGGCTGGGCACCGAGCGAACCGACTCGTAACCACTCATGCGTCCGTTTTCATAGATGGCCGTGACGTAGGCACTGACCCAATAGAAATCACCGTTTTTCGAGCGATTTTTCACAATCCCCATCCAGGGCTTGCCTTGCTTGATGGTGTGCCACATATGAACAAATACCCCGGGTGGCATATCGGGGTGTCGGACCAGATTATGGGGCTGACCGACCAATTCGTCGTAGGTGAAACCGCTGATGGCGACAAATGCATCGTTGCAATAGGTGATGCGGCTATCCAGATCAGTCGTGGAGATCAATCGTTGTTCGGCGGGAAATACTCTTTCATGCTCGGTAACGGGTAAATTGACACGCATACAATGCGACCCCTCGGATTCTTATTATGATGTTGAGCAGATAAAGCAGAAATGCGCCCAGGCGTTGCGCCGGCCGGGCCAGATGCCAGATCGTGGGATTCAACGCGCGGGCCAGAAGAGGAATTTATGGACGGGGGAGGCTGACGGCCCTTCATTCGACGACAATTTCTTTTCATTTCATGACAAGTCCATGATGTTGATGTGGAATCGTGCCTAACGTCGAACTGAATCAGATTTGGGTCGCGAACGAGCGCGAGTGTCACGGCTTCGGGCCCGGTGTATGTCCGCTGCCAGAGCCTTCCTTTTTCCGTCTCTACACGAGCCGTGGGTACGAGGCGAGCTATGGCCCTTGTCGCATAAATTTGAAATGTACGGCGTTGCTCGACAGAATCGCGCCCCGATCCGGCCAAAGGAGCCGGGCGTTTATGGTGAAAAGGGGCTGCAGTTGAACGAACAGACATTGTCCATGCGTCTGGAGCGCGTGGCCGCACATGTGCCAGCAGGTGCGCGCCTGGCCGATATCGGCTCAGATCACGGCTACCTGCCGGTGGCGTTGATGCGCCGTGGCGCCATTGCGGCGGCGGTGGCCGGCGAGGTGGCATTGACGCCGTTTAACTCGGCCGAACGCACCGTGCGCGAGAACGGCCAAGAGCTGCGGATCAGCGTGCGTCTGGCCAACGGCCTGGCGGCGATCGAGCCGGGAGACGGGATCACGGCGATCAGCATCTGCGGCATGGGCGGCGAAACAATCCGTGACATCCTCGACAGCGGCAAGGCGCGCCTGAGCGGCCAGGAGCGTCTGATCCTGCAGCCCAATGGTGGCGAGCAGCCACTGCGTCAATGGCTGATGGAAAATGGCTATCGCATCCTCTGCGAGGAAGTGCTGCGGGAAAACCGCTTTGACTACGAAATCATTGTCGCCGAGCGCACCGGACCGGTGCTGTACACGGCCGAGGAGCTGTACTTCGGCCCGCTGCAGATGCGGGCCCGCAGCCCGGCGTTCCTGGTCAAGTGGCAGCGCATGCTGCACCTGAAACAGCAGGCCCTGAGCAACTTCGCCCGGTCGCGGCAGGCCGTGCCCGAGGAGAAGGTACAAGATATCGCCCGGCAGGCGCGGTGGATCACCGAACTGTTGGCTTGAGCCTGCCAGGGTTCGTCCGAACAGTCGCCGAACGGCTTGCAACGAGGAGCAGTCCATATATAGACATTCCTCAAGACTAGCCTCCAGGTAGCACGATGTTCGATTTTTTCCCCATGCTGATGCGTGATTCGGTCGATTTTTCTCAACGCGTGCCGAAGTCCTGATAGTCGGTGGTTGACACTGGGGCTGACAGCATTAATCTAAAAGCTGTGGGAATATTTCCCACGTAACGTTGCTAACTGGCTCTGAAGGACCGTGCGGAAACCGCAGTTGCTCGTTAATGCTGCACATTTATGGCCGCGCCAGTTGGCTGGCCGCTCCAATGGGCGGCTGGGAACTCACTGATCATTGCGTTCGATACGGAGATGACTACGCAACTCCCAGCGGAGGTGCATCATGCTGTTAAAGAAATGTTTACTAGCTGTGGCAATTGGCGGAGTCCTGTCGGCATCGACGGTCTTGGTGCCCGATTACATTGGTAGCTTCTCCAGCGTGTATGCCAAAGATGGCGGTAGCGGCGGCGGCGGCGGTGGTGGCGGCCATGGCGGTGGCGGTGGCGGCCATGGCGGCGACGGAGGCGGCCATGGTGGCGGCGGAGGCGGCAGCGGTGGCTCCGGCGGTGGAGGCTCCGGAGGCGGTGGTCACGGTGGTGACGGCGGTGGCGGTCACGGTGGCAACGGTCATGGAGAGGGTGGCGATCATGGTGCTGCAGGTGGTCATGGCGGCCAGGGACGCGGCGACGCTGACCATGGTATGGCCGGGAATAGAGGCCCAGGCAATGCACGTGACAACGACGATGACCATGGCATGGTCGGGAACAGAGGTCCAGGCAACGCACGTGACAACGACGCTGACGACGATAATGACAACGATGCCGCAGATGCAGCCCGGGACGCTGCCAGAAATGATGCGGATGCAGCCCGGGACGCTGCCAGAGCAGCTGCAGATGCAGCGAGAGATGCCGCCAGAGCTGACGCGGATGCTGCCAGGGACGCTGCAAAAGCTGCTGGCGTAGCGGGCGCAGATGCAGCCAGAGATGCAGCCCGGGCCGCCGCAGATGCAGCCAGGGATGCCGCCAAGGCAGAGGCAAATGCAGCCAGAAATGCTGCCAGGGCAGCTGCTGATGCGGCCAGGAACGCTGCCAAAGTTGAGGCGAAAGAAGCCAGAGAGCCGAACGAAGCCGCAAGAGAGGCCGCCGAAGATCAGGCGGACGCAGCTAGAGAGGCTGCCGAAGATCAGGCGGACGCAGCTAGAGAGGCTGCCGAGGATCAGGCGGAGGCAGCCAGAGAGGCTGCCGAAGCTAAGGCGGACGCAGCCAGAGAGGCTGCCGAAGCTCAGGCGCAAGCAGTCAGGGAGGCTGCGGAAGATGCCGCGGACGCCCCGGATGTCGACGTGGTTGAGGTTCGGAACTAGGCTTGCACATTCAGTAATGAACACGGCAGGTATACCCGTTGAAAACGTCCTGGGAGCCTGAAGGACGTATCGGCAATGAGTCGCAAACCCTGAAGAATCGCGGGGTTTGCGACTTTTTTTCACATCGTGTCGCATGGTCCGGAACACCAACGAGGATGACCGCCGGCTCCAGGCAGCGCATCACCATCTGCCTTTATTTCTATACTGAATCCAACCCTCCAGCAGTCTCCACCCCCGACCAGGGCCTGTTCGTCATGAACACGGCCTCTTGCCTTCTGCGCGCCTTCGTATTCGCTGTGATTTTTTTCTGCGTGTGCCGCCGACGTTGAACGCTGCCGCCGCCCTAACCGTCGGTCGGCTTTCTCATGTGCAGGTTGACCCGGAGCCAGATAGGGCTAATTTACAGTATGTGGGAAAAATTCCCACGTTAATGGTTCGGGGAAACTGTAGAGCCGAGGGTTGCTCCCATACCGCTCCCGGACTGCAACCTGATTGCGTTGGCACTGCTCGCGGTAAATCACCAGGAGAATGCACGATGAACACTTACCTGCTTTTCAAGAGAGGATTATTGGCGCTGGCAATCGGTGGCGTCCTCTCGGCTTCCATTGTTTTGGTCCCCGACACCGTTTCCCATGAATCGAGTGCCTATGCCAAGGATGGTGGTGGTGGTGGTGGTGGTGGTGGTGGTGGTGGTGGTGGTGGTGGTGGCAACGGCGGAGGCAATGGCGGTAACAGTGGGAGCGGTGGCAACAGTGGTCACAGCGGCAGCGACCATGGGAATGGGAATTCCGCTCATGCCGGTTCTGGAAGCTCGAACTCCGGTCGTAGTGGTACTCATGCAGAAGCGGGCGACGACCACGGCAGCCACGCCCGCGGCGAGGCCGGTGACGATCACGGCGTCCACGTCGGCGGCGAGCCTGGTGACGACCACGGCGTCCACGTCGGCGGCGAGCCTGGAGATGACCACGGCGTCCATGTCGGTGGCGAGCCTGGTGACGACAATGGCAACCATGCTGGTGGTGAACCCGGCGACGACAATAGCCGGATCTGACGCGGCTTGATGAGCTCATACAAAACCTTTGGGGTCGGTTTTGTATGAGACACGGCGAAAAAATATGCGCTTGCATTCATGGGATTTTTTCCCACGTGACTATACTAGGGTTAACTGTCCAGGAATGCGCTGAATGCAATCATCTACCTTGCCTGCCTCCCTCCTTAAAGCCCTGCGGCATGTCATGCGGCCGCTGGTACGCCTGATGCTGCGCAAGGGCGTCACCTATCTGGTATTCGCCGACCTGCTCAAGGAGGTTTTCGTCGATGTGGCGGACCGTGAGTTCCGTCTGAATGACAAAGCACCGACCGACAGCCGCATCAGCCTGCTCACTGGCGTGCATCGCAAGGATGTAAGGCGCTTGCGCAACACCAGCGACCCTGCTTCTTCCACGCTTCCGGAAAACATCACCTTCGGGGCGCAACTGATCAACGCCTGGACCAGCGCACCCTTTTGCAACAACGCCGGCCAGCCACTGCCACTGCCTCGATTGGCCAGTGCCGGCGGCGACTGCTCCTTTGATGCCTTGGTGGCGAAGGTCAGTACGGATATCAGGGCACGCGTGGTGTTGGACGAGTGGTTGCGGCTGGGTATCGTCCGCCTTGACGAGCAAGAGCGCGTGCATCTCGAGGTCCAGGCCTTCGTGCCGCAAAAGGGCTTCGATGAGAAAACTGCTTACCTGGGGCACAACCTGCACGACCATGCCTGCGCTGCGGTACACAACCTGTGCAGCGAAGGACCGGCCTTTTTTGAACGTAGTGTTCACTATGACGCACTGACCCCGATGAGCGTCGATGTGTTGCGCGAGGCCGTAGCCAGCGAGGGGATGCAGGCCCTGTTGAGTTTCAACCGACTCGCCGCCGAACTGGAATTTCGGGACTTGCCCAGTCTTGAACCACGCCAGCGCATCACGGTCGGCTTGTACTTCTATACTGAAGTTTCCGATCCCAATTCGCCGACGGCCCCCAAGCCATGACCGTCAATTCGAGCCTGATTCGTGCAATCGCCCTCGCTCTGGGCCTCGCGCTTCCCATTGTGCTGCAAGCCGCCCCGGCCTGTGTCAGCCAGAATGACGCGGGCATAAGTGACGTGCCGGTCATCCAGGCTCCGGGTGGCACCGGCGGCACGGGCGCGGCACCTGGTGGCATGGGTGGTACCGGCATCAGCACCGACAACGGCGGGATCGGCGGTACGGGCGCACCGCTCAAAAAACGTAGCGGCGGTAGTGGCGGTATCGGCGGCACTGGTGCCGTTGCAGGCGGAGTGGGTGGTACAGGCATCAGCAACGACAACGGCGGGATCGGTGGCACCGGCATTGTCGGCACTATCACCGGGTTCGCCTCGATCTGCGTCAATGGCGTGGAAGTGCACTTCAGCAATAACGTTCCGGTCAGCGAGAACGGCATTGCTAGCACCAGTACCCAGCTGGCGGTAGGCCAGGTGGTTGCTGTGGAAGCGTTCAATTCCAAGCGGGGTCTGGAGGCCGGGCGTATTTCTATCCTGCATGTTTACGAAGGCCCTTTGACAGCCCTGCCTAGAGACGCCATGCCCATGCGTGTCATGGGGCAACCGGTACGCCTGGCCATCGGTGCTCAGGTCGCTACCGGTTTGCGCCCGGGTGATCCCGTACGGGTCAGCGGGCTGCGCGATGCCCGTGGTGAAGTGTTGGCCAGCCGCATCGACCGGGCACCCGGCCTCAAGGAGGCCAGTGCCATCGGTCCGGTGGATCGCAGCGGCTATCTCCATGGGCTCAAACTCAGCAATCATCCAGGGCCGGCCCAGGAAATGCTGGTGCGCGGTCAGTGGTCCGGCCGTGAGCTGGACGTAACCCAAAGCCGCCCCGACCCGAGCCTGCCCTTCATTGGCCGGGTACACAATGCGGTGATCGAGGGCCTGGTACAGAGCCGGCACGACCGCCATCTGGTGGTGGGCGGCTTTAATGTTACGTTGGCGCACGACACCGTGTTTGTCGGTGTGCAGCCATCGGAGCTGGCACTGGATCGACGTCTGCGGGTCAGTGGCGTGTTCAGCGGCGCACGGGACGTGCAGGCGACGCGTATCGAGTTGCCCCGCGAGCGTTCCGATGCGCCAGCCAGCAACCAGCATGGACGACTCCGAACCAGCGAGCAAAACACGGACGACTCAAGTGGGGCGAGCAACTCGAGCGGCTCGAATAGCTCCGGCAACTCTGGCAGTTCGGGGAACTCGGGCAGTGACAGGAGCGGCCGCTCCGAGAGCGACGGCAGTGTCATCGACGATACTCGCCAAGGGGGCAATGACAGTCATAGCGGTGGCGGCAAGCAGGAAAGCGTGGATAAGTCCGGCAAGTCAGAGCGTGTCGAGAGGGTTGAGCAACCCGACAAAGTCGAGAAAGTGGAGAGGGTAGAGAAAGTCGAACGTCTGGAGAAAGTTGAACGACCAGAAAAAGTCGAGAAAGTAGAACAAGTCGAGAAGGTAGAGAAAGTTGAAAAGGGCGAGAGGGTCGAGCAGGTTGAAAAAGTCGATCATTCTGGCAAGTCGGGTTAAACAGTGCAGTCATCATGCACTATCGTCATAAGTAACTAGGCTGGATAAGTCACGCAACAAAGCATGCGTGTGAACTTCGATGACGGAACACACGAGGTGATCATGGGCCCCAAGCGCATCCTGCTCGTCTGTTTGTTTGCCAGCCTGGCCTTGCCAGCCCCGGCCGATACCTTCACGACCTCGATCGGCACCGACTACTCTCGGGGCGACTATGGCACCGGTACGACTTCCGAAACCTGGTACGTCCCGCTGGTAGGCAAATACGAGACCGGTCCCATGACCTACAAGCTCACAGTGCCCTGGCTGCGCATTACCAATCCTTCGGTCGGCCCCGACGGCGAGCCGTTGCCCGGTGGTTGCGGCAAAGTGGAAAGCGGTTTGGGCGACACTGTCGCCGGTGCCGACTATGCCGTGCTTGACGGCAGCGTTGACGGGTTGTTCGTGGACCTGATTGGCAAGGTCAAGTTGCCCACTGCCGACGAAGACAAGTGCCTGGGCACCGGAAAAACCGACTATTCCGCCCAGGTCGATGTCGCCAAAGCCTTGGGCCCTGTGACCGGGTTCGCTACCTTGGGCTGGAAAAAGTTCGGCGACCCGTCAGGCTCCGATTTCAACAACCCGATATTCGCCGGTCTGGGCTTCGCCATACCCGTGTTCGCGCGCACCACGGCGGGCGCGTCCTACGACTGGCGGCAGAAGGTCGTTTCTACAGGCGACCAGATCAAGGAACTCACTCTCTTCCTCACGCACAAGCTCAACCAGAACTGGAAGTTTCAGTTGTATGCCGTCAAGGGGTTTTCCGACGCTAGTCCGGATGGCGAGGCTGGACTGCTGTTCAGTCACACCTTCTAATACCCACCCCTTGAAACAGCATGTCGAGGCTCAATGCGATTTCATGCAGCGAGCGGCTCCAAGTGTATTGCAAAATACTCTGTGGGCAGACGACCAAAAAGGGCCAGGGAGCGAAATAGCAGGTAAACAGCATTACGCAAAAACGTATTGGGTACGGTGGTGACCCCTACATTGGGGGGATTTACATAAAATCGGTCGGATTGACGGGGGGGAGAGCCGACTGAGAGACTGTTTTTGTACTGAGTAGAATGCCTTTTCAGGGTGAAACCTTGATTGAATCGAGCTCAAGACCCGATGCCCATCATCTCTCGACATATCTTCTATAACGTGGCAAAGATCAACATCAGGTTTATGTCCAACATAAACTCGGTTGTCGACGCCAGACTCCCTGCCTGCAAGATAATCACAATGATTACTGGCGTTGGTGTTGATGCCAAAACCGCTAGCAAAGGGGCATCCGGAGGCACGCCCTCTGCGATGCCTAAAGCACGGATTGTCACCAGGGCGACCAATGCTCCCGCGGCAAGCGCCGTCATAATCACTACTGTCGCTGCCAATGTAACCATAAACAGTGCCACCGCTGCTTCGACCACGTTGAATACCTCCAATACCGGCTCTGCCATCACGGCGTATTGCAAGTAGGGCTAAAGCAAGGCGTGGGCCAACAGTCAGCACGTTTGGGAGGAGGGATGAAAAGCCTCCCGACTACCTGGGCGGGCCGCGTAGCCATGACTTTGTGCTGATCGCGATCACGGCTGGCCGCCCTCGAAACGTCGAGACGAAACAGCTGCAATTGCGTTTGGTTGCCGTTGGTGTCGACGATCAAAATCAAAACTGAGATTGAGTGTTTTTTAATATAAATAGTATGATTATTTTAGTTTGGTTGATTCCAGATGAGAGTCGCTCTCTATTATGTATGTTGCGAGCTGGATAACGATTGGTGGATCCAATGATGACAACTAATGGATCCAATAATAAATACTGAAGTTTATCTAGTGAAGCAGCCCGGTTGTCATGGGCGTTAGCGGCGGAGTTGGCTCGTTAGTGTCGCTTCAGGCGTTCTCGCTCTATCCGCCGTTTGTCGGGCGCGTGTTCAAAAAATGAACATTTTCGCTACTTTGGCCTCTGATCCTTCAGCATGTCATCGATGACCTGTCCCAGCAGTCGCAGAAAAGAAGATGGAATTGAACTTCATGCGCATCTAATGCAAATGAGTTTTTTACCTGAGATCCGGGAGGCAACAACCAAACCGATCATTGATTTGCCAGGCAAATCAATTGGGTTAATAGTGCCAAGTCTATGATTTGGCTTATCTTGTATAAGTAGGGTTGGACAGGTTTTTTGATAGATAAACAACCTGTTAGTAGTCGGCCTGTACTGTCAAATAAGGTGGAGAGTATACCGTGGCAATAAATATAATTATGAGCCTGCTCGAAAATAAAGAAGTAATGGAATTTGTGCGCTTGGGCGTTATTTACGCTCATTTGGTGGCGTGCTGTGTAGCCATTGGTTTGGTGTTGACCAGTGATGTCGCGATGGTTAGAGACCTGTTAAAGCGAAAAGTGTTAACTGAGCATGATAATGCTCATATGGAAAGTCTTCAAAAATCAGTCGTCGTTGCACTGATAGCTCTGTGGATAACGGGTATCGCAGTCATAGGCATTGACTACATGGAGAAAGGTGTCGATTACTTTATGAATCCCAAGCTCCAGGCCAAAGTGATTATTGTCGCGCTACTGAGTTACAACGGCGTTCTATTGCATCGCCTGGTACTGCCAGCACTGCAGAAGGCAGGCTCCTTGCTCGATCTCGGATTCAGCGCGCGGATGCTGGCGTTGGCCTGCGGTTCGCTGTCGGCAGTGTCCTGGATGTATGCCGCCATGTTGGGTGTAGGGCGCCCTCTGGCTTGGAAATACTCCCTTTCAGAACTGTTGATGGCCTATCCGGTACTGATTGTGCTCGGTTTCCTGGCGATGCTGGCGTTGACTCAGCGAGCGAAGCAACAGGGTAACTCTGGTGCGCCTCAGCGGACACTAGCAAGCGCCTAAGTCAGTTCTGCGTGTAAACCTGCGGGCTCGTCAAGAGTCCGCCAGGCGGCGACCTATTTGTGCCGGTGACAACACACACCTGCACAGGGAGGTCGCCTTTGTTTTTAAGGCGTAATTTTCGGGAGGCGCCGCACAGAAGCACCTCCAATCGAGGAGGCGGTTGTGGCGTACATGATGCGTGCCGCGGAGAATCCCTGAGTCCAGGGTTCGGAGTGCGGCGTACTGTTTCAAACCCGCCTAAGCTTCATTCGAGCTTCGAATTGGGTTGAACACACAGATGCGGAGGGGATCGCACCCCCATGGAGTAATGAAACCTGGCGGCAGAATTTTTTTTGAAATCAAGGGGTTGCCAGTCTCAAGAAATGAGTACATAATTCACGCCATCGAAAGCACTGACAGCCTAAAAAGCTCAATGTTTTCAAGGAGATAGAGGGCGAGCAAGATCTCGTTTCTCACTTCAAGTTTGTACACATCTGGTGTTGACGCTACAAGACACCCGATGTTTGAGGCCGAGTAGCAAAATGGTTATGCAGCGGATTGCAAATCCGCCTACGCCGGTTCGATTCCGACCTCGGCCTCCACTATAAAAAGCCCTGCAGGTTTACGCTTGCAGGGCTTTTCTCGTTTTCGGCCGGAGGATCTCTCATGAGCACGATGACTCTTCCCGGTATCGACAATCTGCATGGGCGGAATGCCAAACGCCATCAGGTATAGCGTAAGAAAGCCAGCCGCAGCCAGTTGCTTGGCGCATTGATGCGCGGTGGTGATGGAGGCCGACGGTGTCCACTGGCTGGCTCGACGGGGCGGCGCGCTGGCCGCAAGGTGAGGCTGATCGCCCCGCAATACTCAACAGTCGGGAGCTGCTACTCATCGAGGACTGAGCGTTGTTGGGGCAGCGTTCAAAACGCGCCGGGATACATTAGCGCAAGCCAGCTTTACCGAAAACAGCCCGTGAGGTTGCAGAGGATGGGCTGACCATGCAGTTTATTTTCTTCGGAAAACTGAAGTGTCCCGCAATTTTTTGATCGCGTTCCGCAGCTCACTTGTGACGTAGTTCGATAGCCTCTTGGCAACAGGTTTCGCCGGCGCCTCTACCTTAAATTTGGCTCCGGCGAACTCTTCCATACTCACCTTTGAACTAGTCCCTCGATTCTGAGAGGGTGAAGAGTTCAAAAAACTATTTCATAGATGCGACTGAGTATGGGTGCACATCCAGCTTGGCAAGATAACGCTTGAAAAGTACGAACTCGATCGTCTGGCGATATAGTTTAGTTTTTCTTCTTGATTAGTTTATTGATGTAGTATTTGAGGCTTAAACGATCTTTTGGTCTAGGTTTGTAGTGGGTTTTGTTCCTTTGCGCGGGATCGATCGCCATGGTTCCGGCGGTGTAGTAATAAAGCGCTATAGACCTGCGTGTGATGTGCTCTGGCGTCGTTAATGGTTCGGGGTGCCCATGATTGCTGTCTTTGTCGGTGTTGAAAATGACACAGCGGTTGTAAATGGGCAGGACCTTTTTAAGGCAGGTCTTCATGTCGACATCCCAAAGCTCCAGGTTGCCGCCGTATTCCTCTTGCCAGTCTTCATTCAAATAAATTATGACGTTCAGTCTGCGCTCAATCTTAAGCTTTTTGTTGAGCCTGAAGTCTGAGTGCACCCCCAGGAAACCACCATTTTTCGTCTCATGCAGCCCGCCGCCGGTAAAGTAGGGGTCGGGTATCAAACCTTCGATGCCTGTAAGCTTTTCGAGAAATTGCAACATGGGGGCTGAGTTAAAGGCGTTGAAGATACTCTTCAAAAAGGGAGTGCATTCGTTGGGGCTGATTTGACGTTTGCGTTGACCTTTGTAGCCGCGCTCGTAGAGCATTTCGTTGTTGGTTGGCTCGACTGGAAAGTGCGAGCAGATACTCGAAATCAGGTCTTCGTGCAGGAAGTTATCGATGACTATGTGTGGAAAAGGCGTCGCTTGAACATAGCGACTGGCCAATGAGTGACCATAGGCGCTGGCGGCGTTCTGGTCGAAATCAAGCTCCGGGGAGAGAGTGATAGGTAACGCTTGAGTGATGGGTGTCATTATCGCTCCAATAACTTAACTTAAAAACCGAAAGGTGACTTCAAACAGACCAAGGTGCACTACTTGCTGCATGTCTTTGAAGCTTAATTTTTGCTGTCACTTTTGTTCAGGCGCTTAAGGATGTTGTTGTACATTTTGGTTCGTCTATGGGTGGTTTCATAGCCGCCAGCCGCTGCGACAGTCCCGGCCTGGATGTGATCTAAATAACTGAAAATTTTACGCGGTGATAGCATTTCAACGAAATAGCCAAGCTCGGTCATGCGGTCTTGGAGGGTATAGCCTGGAACACGGTCATCCATCGAAAAATGCAGGTTGTGTTGCTTGATGAGTTTGCAGTTCCACAAAGTGCAGAAACTTTTCAAGTAGACTTCTTTGTACGGTTTTGGTTCTCTGGAACGTAATCCCATGGAGATTTTCAGGCGTCTGAAATGGTGTTTGAAGAGTCGTGAGCTAAAGCGCCAAATAGTTCTGGTAGTGCCGCGATTTAATTGCTCTACACAACCGACGGCTACGATTTTAGGGTTGTTCAGGCATTTATTTAGCATCATCGGAAAAACATTTTTATCGAAAATAAATGTATCAGTGTGCATTAGGAATAAATAATCGGTTTCAACTCGCTCCAAAACCATGTCAAGTGCTTTGCCGTGCGCGATATGGCCCGCTTCTGGCTCAGAAACAGAGCGTTCGATTAAATTGATCCAGTCAAGCGTTCGTAAATACTCGGTGCTTTCATCGGCAGAATAGTTATCAACTACCCATATTGGGGTGCTCTTGGTGTCCAAATGCTGGTGTAATAGGTCCAGGCATATCTTGGTGATTTCTGGTGTCTTGTAATTTACAATAACTATGCTGAAATTTTTAGGGGTTTCAGCTGAAGTGCCAGTGTTATTCATCTTTCAGGTGCTCAAGATTTTTATATATAAGTGTAAGGAATTATTGGGACTATGTGCGGCTTTCGCTTGTTTGTTTTCGCGAAGTATTGCGTGACCATAGCCCACAGTTTTCTAAGTCGATTTGTCTTGCACAGGACAACCATAGTTTGCTCGGGTCTAGTGGAGGGCAGTAGATGTGGGCTTCATCGTATAAGGATCTGCTCTATAGGTAAACATCCGTGAATTAATTCGTTACATCAGGGGGCTGGTTAGGCAAGCTTCATGGGGGTTGAGGTTGGCATACGGGTGCTTTGGTTCGTCATGCGGTGTGTCAGCACCTACTGAGCTTTTCCAGGTGCCGCGCACATGTGCCTATTGAGCGAGTGTGGATGTATGCGATTCATTTTTAGTGTACGACCACATCAGTATGGAGCTTTGCTTATAGGCGCAAGCAGGGTCGGCTCTTGGCCGGTTTCTGTCCTTCACAAGTGACTGCTCATAGCCATTACTGCTGTCTGATGCAGATGCAGTTCGCCATAGCGAAATGGTGGGTTGAGACGGCTTGGCGGCACAGAATTGGTGCGAGCGGAATAGAAAGCTGGTGTGACCCTTTGCCTTAAAGGGTTTTAGGAATGGTTGTTCCAATCCATCGTCAATATTAATAACCAAAGCATTTGGGCATGCTCAACATGCATCAGATTGAAGATCTCCTCTCGGACTTTGCGCCGTTGCAGTGTCATTTCCTGGTCGTCGTACCTGTGATTGGATAAAAAGAAGTGGCAGGTTTCAAGTTTAGTCGGGGAGCCGAGGAATTCGCTGGCGTTTGAAATTTCGTATGGCTCATGAGCGCACTTTGGTGATGCTGTTTTTATGTACAGTGGTTGAGGTGTGTTCGTCTGGAGAGCTTGAGCTGACGAACCGTGGGCTTTGCTTTCCAAAATGCTTTCGCAACTCAAAGAGTGGCCCTTGGAAGCAGCGGGTTTGAGTCCCTTGCAAATCAGTAGCTTGCGGAACGCACATCGTGCTAAGCTACTGATCTGCTTAGCTTTGTTAGTGGATTGCAAATCAGTCTACGCCGGTTCGATTCCGACGTCGGCCGCCACTAATAAAAAAGCTCCGTAGATCTATGATTTACGGAGCTTTTTTATTTGCAGTAGCCTGCAAGATTTAGTCTTGAAAAGGGTATTTGCGAACTTGCTTCAGCGGGTGGGTATGTATATATTTCCACCTCTGCTGCACAAGCGTCAGATCTGCCAGATCGTTATTTGACAGAACCTGGACGGCTCACCGCGCTACCGCCCGAATGGCGAAACTGGTAGACGCATGGGACTTAAAATCCCCCGCTCGTAAGGGCGTGCCGGTTCGATTCCGGCTTCGGGCACCAATAGTATGATTTCAGATGTTCCCGTAAACACCTGAAACCTAGAGAAACCGGCCTTATAGCCGGTTTTTTTTTTTGTGTCTGAATATCCCCGTATGTTCCTGTACAGCCCCACGATTTAGGTATACGTTTAGGTATATATCGGTTCGATATCGAGGTGTATACCTATGGCGCGCACCGTAACTCCTCTGACAGACCCCAAATGTGAAGCTGCCAAGTCCCGCGAAAAGGATTACACCCTGTTCGACGGGCAGGGGCTTTTTTTGCTTGTAAAGGCTACCGGCACCAAGGTCTGGCGCTTCAAGTATAAAAAGCCAAGCGGTAAGCCCGGTCTGGCTACGTTCGGCAACTACCCGGCTCTCGGTCTGAAAGCCGCCCGCGCACGTCGAGCCGATGCACTCGAGTTGTTGGCGCATGGCCAAGACCCCATCGAGAGCGCTAAGCAAGCAAAGATCGAGGCGGCCAGTGAGGCGGGGAACACCTTTGAGGTGCTGGCCCTGGAATGGCACGCCAGCATGTCCGGAAAATGGTCGAAGGATCACGCGGTCAGGGTGTTGAAAGAGATCGAGGTCGATCTTTTCCCCATGCTGGGCAAACGCCCCGTATCCGACCTGAAAACCCGCGACCTGCTGGCCTGTCTGAAGGCGGTAGAGAAGCGCGGCGCGCTTGATGTGGTTGGGCGACTGCGCCAGCGCATCGCCGGAATCATGCGAATCGCCGTTCAGCGCGATTTCATCGAATACAACCCGGCGCTTGATCTGGTGGGGGGGACTGCCACCCGCAAGACCAAACACCGCCCGGCCTTGCCCCTTGAGCGGTTGCCGGAGTTGTTGCAACGCTGCGAGGCTGACACCGGACGACCGCTTACCTGTCTTGCTGTAAGCCTCGCTCTACTGGTGTTCATTCGTTCTAGTGAGCTGCGCTTTGCCCGCTGGTCTGAGTTCGACTTTACCCGGAGCATGTGGACGATTCCCGGCGAACGGGCACCAATCGAGGGCGTCAAGAGGTCGCACCGAGGAGCCAAGATGGGGACTGCGCACCTTGTCCCGTTGTCACGCCAGACGCTTGAAGTACTAGAGCAGATACGCCGGCTAAGCGGGCGTTTTGATCTGGTGTTGCCGGGCGATCACTACCACTGGCGGCCAATGTCGGAGAACACCGTAAACAAGTCACTGCGCCGTATGGGGTACGACACCAAGATAGAGGTTTGCGGGCACGGTTTCCGCACTATGGCCTGTTCCGCGTTGGTCGAGTCCGGCCTATGGTCGCGTGACGCGGTCGAACGGCAAATGAGCCACCAAGAGCGCAACGGCGTGCGCGCGGCCTATATCCACAAGGCTGAGCACCTGGAAGAGCGCCGACTGATGATGACGTGGTGGGCTGACTACCTTGATGCCAACCGGGAAAAGCACATCACGCCCTATGATTTTGCAAACCGGAACACTGATGTGGTGAGCGTGGAGAGGGGGCTACAAGCATGGCAGTAATAAGGGGCAAGCGATCAAAGGCACTTCCAGTATTCGACAATCAACCCGAGTGGGGTACAGGTGATTTGGTCGATGAAAGTCTGTCTGATGCTGCGCAGGCAATTATCGCTGACTTGGCCGGACATCACGACGGCGATCTTCAGGAATGGTTCAAGGAAAGGCTTGGGTCCTACAGAGCGGTTATCCGCGAAACGGAAAAAGGACCCGCGCGCCACGAAGAAATTCGCCATGTACAGCAGACGCAAATTTATCTTCAGGAAACGGTCCGGTGGCTAAACAATCTCCCTCCTTTCGCCGAGGGTTACATCAACGATGTCTGCTGGCGTAATCAGGGGTGTTTTTTCAGCGGTGGCTTGCTTTCTGACTTTATGACGAAGGCCGCCGCGATATCCGATGCTCTTTGCATTACCGAGCAAAAGCTGGAGGCGGTTCCAACTATTCGTGGCGTGAAGCCGAAGTATCCGCGAGATGATTTGTTGGCTGATACCGCGGACAAGTTGCGGCAGTCGTCCTTAGCGAAGATGACCAAGCGCAGAGCTGCAGCGCTCGCCCGAGAGCTTCTCGTTGCCGCAGGAGTCGATGTGCCAGAGGACAATGTCGAATATGAAAAATTGATCCGACATGCAAAAAGGGGGAAAAAAAGCCTCTAACTAATCTCTTTTGAGCACTGCGACAGCAATCGGGGGTTCAACAAAAATGGCTCCGTACCGATACGGAGGCGCTCAAATGCAACCAGTAACAATTCCCCCGAAAGCTCTCATCCGCCAGCCAGCGCTCTGTCAATGGCTGGACCTGTCCCGCTCCGGCCTAGACAAACTCCGCAAGAAAGACCCGACCTTCCCGAAGCCGATCAAAGACGGCGACACCCGCCAGGCTGCTGCGTATTACGTCGTGGCTGAGGTGGATGCATGGCTGCGCGCCAAGATCGAAGCGAGGGATGCAGTATGAGCCATTCATCACCGCTTACAGCGTCCTGGAAGTTTCGCGTAATGGCCGCCCTGCACGCTGATTCCTCCCAGTCTTCTTCTCTCTGGTCCTGGCGCAAAGCCAAGCAGCTCGGGGTGTAACCCATGAAAAGTCAAAACGGCGCCAATGCGCCGGCGGGATCGGCTTGGCTGAAATCCATGATTGGGCCCGTAGCGCTCTACCTTCTTGGTGAGCCAAATGCCGCAATGAGCAAGCCGACCGAGTTTCGATTCGGAGCGCATGGCTCTTTATCCGTCGATCTGGAAAAGGGGGTATGGCACTCGCACGAAGACGGGTGCGGTGGCGGCGTATTGGATTTGATTGCCTGGAAAACCGGCATCACAAGTCGGGCCGAGCAAATGGGCTGGCTTGAGCAGGAAGGCTTAAAAGAAAAGCAGCCGGCGCCATGCCCTGATGTCCTACCGGCCAGCCGTCGCATGGCGGCTTGTTATGACTACACCGACGAGGACGGCAACGTTCTGTTTCAAGTTGTCCGCTACGAGCCAAAGGACTTTCGCCAGCGCAGCCCGGACGGCAAAGGCGGCTGGGTGTGGTCGGTGAAAGGCGTGCGTCAGGTTCCCTACCGTCTGCCGCAGTTGCTGCACGCACCGTGGGATACGCCAGTGTTTGTCGTGGAGGGCGAGAAGGACGTACTGCGCTTGGAGTCGCTGGGGTTGGTCGCAACTTGCAACGCCGGCGGCGCTGGCAAGTGGCCTGATGCGCTCAACAAACCTTTCGCGCGCCGTCGGGTAGTGATTCTGGCGGATAACGACGAGCCGGGATATCAGCACGCCGACAAGGTTTATCGGGCACTGAGTTTGGCAGAGGCGGAAGTTCGCGTGCTCCGCCTTCCAGGGCTGCTGCCGAAGGACGACGTATCCGACTGGCTGGACGCGGGCGGTACCGTCGAGCAACTTCTGCAAATGGTGGACGCTCTGGGTAAACAGCAGTTCGAAGACGACGATCAGCAGTCAGTCGAGGAACACTTCGAGCCCGGTGATGATGCTGACGAAAAGCAGAGCCAAGCTTCGCTGCTGGTCAAGTTCGTGGAGCAACGCTTCGAGCTGTTCCACGATGAAAACAAGGACGTCTTCGCCCGGGATCGCACGACGGGCGAAGTGCGTGATCTAGCCGCGCGCCAGTTCCGAGATGCACTGGTCGCCAGCTTTTACTCCGACAGCGGCAAGGCGCCCCGAGATCAATCGGTCCGGGAGGCGCTGGGTACCTTGGCCGGCCTCGGTCGATTCCATGGAGACTGTCAGGAGGTAAACCGGCGCACTGCTGGTGCCGCTGGAGATTATTTTCTCGACCTGGCTGTATCAGGCAGTAGCCGAGCGGTTCGCATCCGGCCAGGTAAGTGGGAGATCGTCGAGTCACCCGAGGTCATGTTCGTGCGACCTGAATCCATGCAGCCGATTCCGGCTCCAGTTCCAGGTGGATCGATCGAGCAACTTTGGCACGTGGCGAACATCCCGCGCGGCTCCCGTCTGCTGGCCCTGGCTTGGCTGATCGAATGCCTGCGTCCTGATACGCCTTATCCAGTGCTGGAGCTGCTGGGCGAGCAGGGTAGTGCGAAGAGCACGACACAAACAGCACTGCGTCAGCTCATTGATCCGAATTCCTGCCCATTGCGCAGTGCACCGAAGTCGGCGGAGGACCTATTCGTTTCTGCTGGTGTGTGTGCGGTAGTGAGCCTGGAGAACGTCTCGCACTTGCCCGCAACAACTCAGGATGCCATGTGCGTATTGGCAACCGGAGGCGGCTTTGCCAAGCGCAAGCTGTACTCGGATGCCGACGAAAGTGTTATCAGCGTGAAGCGCCCCGTCGTACTGAATGGCATATCTGCGGCAGTCACGGCGCAAGATCTGGTGGACAGAACGATCACTATCGAGACGCCGGTTATCAGCGAGCGGCTGGAAGTGACAGACCTTTGGCGGGAGTACGAAGCCGAGCGTCCATGTTTGCTGGGGGCGCTGCTGGATATTTTCGCCAAAGCGTTGGAGTTAGCGCCGCAGATGCACATCCCCGCTGACGAGCGTCCGCGGCTGGTTGAATTCGCTCGCCTAGGTATGGCTGTCGCCGCCGCAGCGGGACATGCGCCCGAGGATTTCCTGCACGAGTTCAATTCCAGTCGGCAGGAAAGTCTGGCTCGCACCATTGACGCTAGCCCGGTAGCTGCCGCCGTAGTGGAACTTGTCGAGGCGCGCCCGCACGGAGTGACCGCATCAGTAAAAGAGATTCTGCTTATCCTGGAGCAGTACCGTCCAACTGGCTGCGATTCGTGGCCGCGTTCCGCGAAGGGGCTAGGGGACGCCCTGCGACGTGCCGCTCCCGCTCTTCGGCAGATAGGCATCGAGTGCAAGCCCCAGGGTAAAACAGGGGGGACGGTGAAGTGGGGCATCGGGAGAAAGTTATCGAAGCAATGTCCTGCAAGTCCTGATGTCCTGCCAGACGATCACCCCGAGCAGGACATTGGGACTTGCAGGACTTCGAGTCAGCAACTATCCCCCGACACCGCCAGTACCTCTGCAGACATGGTCTTCGATGAGTCCGACGCGGAGGCCTTCTGATGGGAGTTATCGACTATCTCCAGTATCGCGGGTTCAGTGCCAAGGTGGTGGGTACCCGCTTATTCGTTTCGCCATCCAGCAGGTTGACACAGGAGGAGCGTCGCTACATCAAGTTGCACCGTTTGGAGCTGATGGTCGAAGTGGCGGCCAGCGATGGTGAAGCCCGCCGCAGTCACTGGACAGTGTCCGTGACAGGATATGGTCCCTTCACAATGATCGGTGAGCCGATGACTCATGCCGAAGCCTTGGTTGAAGCCCGAATACTGTGGCCTGGCGCGCAGGTCATGTAGTGCTGAGCCCGGGGACAACTACCGGGCTTTATACTTTTACGCAGTTGATTGGTGTGATGATTTCGCCTGCGTGGGTGTCCGGGAATACTTGACCAGTTCAGGTTGCCTCCAGACTACTTGATCACTGCTTCTGTTTTGGCATAGATTTGCTCTTGTCGTTCCCTTAAGGGGGCGATGTTGGGCCGGTTCGAGTGACTCGACTGGTACCGTTTCTTGCCTTATTAGGCGCAGCGGACCTCCATTTTCATACAGGAGGCCGCCATGGCCCATAAATCTGTTATCAAACATCGTTTCGCTGCGTTCGATCGCCAAGGTGGCCGCTGCTATTATTGCGGCTTCCAGATGTGGCGCGATACTCCTGAGGCCTTCGCCCGCCGCCATGGCCTTTCCCTTCGGCAGGCTAGGCACTTCCAGTGCACAGCCGAGCATCTAGTCGCCAGGCAGGATGGCGGAAGAGATACTCAGTCCAATATTGCTGCCGCCTGCCAGCGATGCAATCAGCGCCGTCATAAGCGCAAGGACGCGCCTGAGCCGCATGAGTACAAGGCTCTAGTGGAGAAGCGGCTGAGCAAAGGTGGCTGGCACCCACTCCCAGCAGGTCCCCATTTGTTCTGATCACCATGGAACAGCTCTATCGGGAGGCGATCAGTACCGGCTGGAGCCGACCCAGAGCGGAGACTAGCGTTGGACTTAAGGCGGCGACTTAAAGACGTCCGCCTTGAATGCATTGTTATACACCGCTTGCAAAAAGTTTTTTAGTTTGTGCGTCGAGTTTGTATCGCTTTGCGGGTTGAATATCAAAGCAAAATACACCTTCTGTGCTCCATACAGTTACACCGCCTGGAATATCTGGAGTCAAGGAAAGGCTTGGTATAGGCTTTTTCCAGTGCATAGTGATTTTTACATTGTTTTTGGCTATGACTTGGCCAATGCCTTTTGCTATGCCAATCTCCGAGGTGCGATCAAAATTGGCGAGCAGAATGAAGTCACCGATCTTGATGTCTTCAAAAATCTTTTCGAAAGAGTTGTTTTTTGCGGTTGGCCATTTGCTCAAACCAGGGAAAGGTAGTTCGTCTGACCTAAGTATGGAGGTGAGTTCATTATCTTCGTAAGCGAATCGCCAGAATTTTGTCCGCATAATACCTCCGAAGGTGCATGGCGTAGAGTTAACCGGCGCTGCGAGAATTTATCGCGCAGCGTCCAGCAACCGACGGGAGCGAGGTTGAGCGCCATGTTAGAAATTTATTGGATTGATCTCGATTTTGATATTGTTTGATTTTGCCATTGCGGACGAATTATTGGCAATCATTGTTTTTAATTTGTCAATTTCTCCCATTCCGTCGTAATCTATTGCAACAAAGTCGCCTTGATCAACTTTCGATTTGTTTACTATGGCTTGAATAGTAGAGATGCTATCCATTATCCCGCGAAGAAATAGGACCATGCTTTGATCTCTGAAATCAGATATCGACTTTGCCCGATCTCTTCCGCGTATGGTTCCTTTTGTAATCAGCTCGGATATTTCATTGAGCCCTTTTGTCATTTCAGAGATGCTGCCTTCGCAGGACATCATGTGCTTGATTGCATTCCGGTTAATGGTATTTAGGATGATTTCAAGAGAGTCTTTGTCCTCCCATGGATGTAATGAAGAGTAATTTTGGTGTCGGCGAACGGCGTTAAGCACATTTTGTATTTGGTCTTCATCTGCTTTGTCGCACAATTCTCCGATGAAGTAACTCGGGTCAATAACTTTGCAGTAGGCTGGGGTAGGATGTTTTGATGATTTACAGAATCCGAAAATATATAGAATTGAGTATTTGTCTTTTAGACTAATTCCGGAACTATTTTTCTTCTCAAAGGCTGCGATCGTTTTATCGATCTTTGCGGGGCTAGCATTCGATGTGACTTGAACAGCTACCTTGTTCTTGTCGTCTGCCAAATCAATTGCAGGAAAGTTCACCGACAACTGATTCTTGTTTTCGAGTTTGCCGATGCTGAGCGCACGAAACATATGGATGGCTAATGCTTCGAGCATTCTCTCCATATCATGGAATCCAGCTTTTTGGCGTTGGGTAATGTAAGTTTGGAGCAGTGCAATATCTGCTTGTAGATTTCTGATGAGTGCGTCAATCACAGCAAATTTTTCCTAATTTATAACGATAAGTAGGCGGCATATGTGGGGGGATGTTTTATGCCACTTGTGTCGCATAACGTCCCTTGTTCACGCGTAACCCTTTGAACCAGTTGAGTATACTGGTAGAAACGCGGCAGAGGCAGAAGGAAAAGACAACAAGACTTGCCTTGAGGTTACGAAGTGGTTTGCAATGTGTCTACGGTCTGGTATCGGGGGAAGCGTCGTCGTCCATGAGTGTCTGCTTTTGGCTGTTTTCTGCCTGTCGTGACCGGCTGAAAACGACCCAGGCTGTGTGAAAACGCATGCACCGTTTTGAAGTCTGCGTTGCTACGTAAAATCTGCCAGCGTTTGGTTAATCAGCAGATCAATAATTTGCGTAGGAGCGCGATTTTTGGTCCGCCTCCGACCGTAAACCCCGCTCTAAAACGTTATCACACAGCCTGGACCCATTGCGGCCACTCGCAGAAGTTGGTTGACAAGAAAGCATTGTCCATATAAGGACTCTCAAGTTCATGTTGGGTGGAAAACCGCAGAGCGTTTTCCCCCAATGGTCATCCAGGCTACCTCGCTCTAGGAGCACCTTGGCCGCGACGCTCCACCCCTGCAAAGCGAACCCTCGATTACTGGCCAATAGACACAAGCCGACCTATGCTCCAAGCAGAAAGTGATCTACCGCACGCTTGCGCGCCGCATATCGGGACGAGGATCTATCCTCTAACGACGGCTCGCCAAGGATAGGTAAAAAATTGCTATGAGCCACCAGGATTGGGAACACAGCAGCAGAAACGACCAAATTATCGCCGGACAAAGCGAGGCCGCTTCCGGCGAAACACTAAACTCTTACCGTACTGTCCAACACTTCGAATCCATCGAATCTGACTATCCGCAGCCCGCCAGCCAGGAGCCGGCTGGTTGTATCAAACTCCAACTTCACAGACGGCCTATATTTCAGACACTTTGTCAGAAGCAGGGGGAGAGCCATAACTATACTAATTATTTCTCCAGTGATTGAGGGCGGCTCGCTGTCTCCAATAACCTTGTTTTTGAAAAGAATAGAGATTTTCTAGGATAAGTAAGTTTGGGCTTTTAAATTTTGCATATGCATCAAATTACTCTGGTGGAGAGTGCATAAATGGCTGGCAACGAGAAGAATGCATCGGTGACTGAGATCAGTGATATTAATATTTTCGGAGCAACCAATCTGGATATGACTCAGCGCGAATTCTGCTTAGAGCCTGCAAAAGCGGTACGGTTGCTGGCGCCGGCAGGAAGCGGGAAAACATACTCCATTCTGTGGCGCTGTTTGGTGGCTGCGCGGCGAGCGGCTGCTAGGGGAGAGTCGGCACGTTTCTTAATATTTACATTTACGCGCGTCGCACGTGACGAACTGTGCGATCGTATTAAGAACGATTCCTCTTTTTCTGAGCTTGATGGGTGTGTTGAAGTAAATACCCTGAACGCATGGAGCTATCGCCGGCTCAAGCTCAGAATTCATAGCCCACGACTCTTGACTTCCAGTAATGATCGCTCTTTTTTGGTAAGCAATGACTTGCAACCCATCTGGCAACAGCACCCGGCGTTGCGAGAAGTGTTGACAGACAGCAAGCTTAAAATTCGTGCTACAAAAAGCCTGATGGACAAGATCGATTTTCTCAAAGGGCTGGGATTCCGCCATGACAAACATACGGATGTCAAGTCATTCAAGAAGCATGTACGTTGGTTGGATCAGGCCGGACTTTATAATCATGTAACGGCATTCTTAGAGTGGTTGCAGGATCTTGAGATTATTGAGCGCGAGGTCAGTGAAAGTCTGCAAATTTCTCAAGCTTTCGAGCGGTTCATGCTGTTCTGGTGCGAGGCAGTTGCACATCTGTATAAAGTCGCAAAAATTTCTCTAGAAGATCAGAAGTACTGGGGGTTGGTGGAGATGGAATGCGCGCTGAAAGAACGCAAGTATACAACTGGAGCTGCGCGTTGCCATCATATAGTCGTTGATGAGTTTCAGGATGTTAATGCCCTTGATCTGAATTTGTTGAGTGTGATTGCCAAGCTGAATAAGTCTGAACTGTGCATAGTTGGTGATGACGATCAGGCTATTTATGAGTGGCGGGGTGCCTCGCCGGACTTTATATTGAGCCCAGACGAGTTCGTTGGAAAAGAGTATGCGCTGCATGTTCTTGAGACAAACTACCGTTGCCCGAATAATATAGTTGAGTATTCGCAAAGGCTTATCAAGCACAATCAACGTCGTGTGGATAAAAACGTTCGTGCTGCATCGAAGGTCGTTGCCAATATCGATGTGGTACCTGTGCGCTCTGTCGAGGCATCCGTTGAGTATGTTCTGACCCTTGTTAAGGACCTCCTCCGGAATGACAGCATAGGAAATATTGCTCTGATCAGTCGAAAGAGAAGCCAGATCATCCCTTATCAGATCGTTTTTGCTGGAGCAGACATACCTTTTTTTGCTGCAGAAGACCTGAATGTAATGCTAAGCAGTGCTTTCGAGGAACTTAAGCAACTGTTGGTTTTGAAGGCTCAATTCAAGGCACAGGCTCCATTTTGGCCAGATTCAGTCGAGAGTTTGCTCAAGTTGTGCGATAAGGTTAAACGCTATCCCTTGAAGAAGGAGGACCGTGCCAAGATAAAGGGACATCTTCTATCAAGTCGACCAAGATCCCTAGAGGATGCGCTCAACGTATTTTATTTATATCAGGGTTCGCTAAAAGGGGATAATGCAGGCGGAAAGATGACAGGTGAGTTTTACCATGCAATACATGATTTCCTGCTCGCCGAGTCTGTGGCTTCGACAATTCATGTTCTCAGTGAACAGTTTGATGGTTTGCAGAAGGATTATGGGAAGTCGCAAGATGATATTTTCTATGCCGATCCGCCTTTTTTGTATCTTAGTGCATATGCGGAGCGTTATGGCAATGACTATGCTTCTTTCTATGAGGATGTAGAAAAGGCGATTTCTACACTTGTCCGCGTGTCTCCTAATGATGATGACGTTGTTGATGGTAGGAAGCGTAAACTCCATCTGATGACTGCGTTGCGTGCAAAGGGTAAGGAGTTTGATGTGGTGGTTATCCTGGATTGCAATCAAGATATATGGCCAAGTAAATTGGCTGATACAGTCGCACAGTTGGAGGCTGAGCGCCGCGTTTTTTATGTGGCATTTACACGTGGAAAAAAACAGGTGGTTTTGATGGTGAATTATCAAATGTTTCAGGAACCTGCCTTTCCATCTCCATATATTCGGGAAATGGGGCTGGAAGCTTGATTTAGGTTTTTGTTATAGGGCTGGTTTAGTGCTTTTCGATGGTCTCAACGCTCTAGCGTGGAAAACTAGGTGGGACGCTCTGCGTCAAATCGAGAGCAGACGCGAAGTGTCTACGACTGCATTAAAACGCAGGAGCGTGGGACCGATAAAATAGCTACGTAGCCTGCGATTTGGAGAGAGTTATGCCAAATAAAGGAACTAAGGTTTATTGCCCTAATTGCAGAAAATTTACCATTTGCCGCGCCTTATCTCCAACAAAAGCTGGTAAGCCTAAAGCTCAGCGATGGTACAAGAGAGATCATGTGGATATATCTTGGTTCCGTCGCGCAAGAGCGTGCTCAAGTTGTGAGTCACTATTCCTTACAGCTGAAATAGATGAGCGAATACTTGAGGAGCTCATAGCTTTAAGAACCAAGCTAGCAAAAAAAAATCTAGCGATTGTAGGGCATGTGCGTTCGACAAGACCTTGGCTAGTGCGAGTGGAGGATGTGCCACGTGAATTAGCAGAAGAATTCATCCGCCGAACTGCTTGGTGGCATACTCACTCATCCGGCTCACCTGTTAGAGCCCCAAAACATTCTGATCGGATTTATAGAAGCCACCACGGCTGGACAATTGATTTTGGAGCAAATTCGTTTTTGGTGGGGAAGGCTATAAGCAGATGCAGCATAGAAATAAACAAATTCATTGACAGCTTCATTAGCGGTGATCTGCAAGAGATAGTCGATTTAAAGAAAAAGCTAATAATGCATATTCGAGGCGCAGTGGCCAATAATAACCAAGATGAATACGCGGGCTACTATTCGTTAACAGGCCCGGATATGATGTTTGGCGCGCAATCGATTGATGTTGAAGACGGTGCTAACTTTATCATCCAAAAATCTGGAATCAATGAATTAATAAATTCGTAAGATGGGCTGGTCTAAGCAAGCACGCACAAATTCTGCCTCGAACTGACGAGGGATTACACGCTTTAGCGTCTGCTTCTGGCCGATTTCTGCCTTCCACGACCGGCTACAATCGACCCAGGCTGCGTGAAAACGCATGCGCCGTTTTGAAGTCTGCGTTGCTACGTAAAATCTGTCGGCGTTTGTGCTTGGTCAGCAGACCTAAAATTTGCATAGGAACGCGATTTTTGTTCCGATTCTGAATGTCAAACTTGCTCTAAAACGTTTTCACACAGCCTGGACCCTTTGCGGACGGCTGGCTGCTTTCCAAAAGTTGCAACACTAAGGTTTCTTGCTTGGCGGTTTCTTGCGAGCATTGAGCGGCTTTATCGATTACCTTTGGCCCGATTGTGGGTAATGCAGAGCATTTGGCAGTTCTCGGCCGAGCTTCCGCCGCCTTTGCTCCATGCGTAAACATGGTCGGCATCCATTTCATCGAGTTTATAGATTTTGCTCTTATTCGCATTGGGCCCAATCGCGCAGAGCGGACAGTTGGACACGCCCTTGCCCTCAGCTGCCTGCTTCTGCTTAGCGTATATGGATCGCTTCACCGTTACGTCAAAGACCCGGACCTCTAACAACTTCGTATCTATCGATCCGCCTAATAGAAACTCAAAAATACCCTTGTGGTTTTTCACGAAGTCATCGGCGACGAGCTTTTTCACATCTTCCGACATCTTCTTCGGATCGTAGGACGTGCCGTGATGCTTTTCGTACAGCCTGCCCCACTCTAATCCGCACATTTCTGAGACAACGTCGACAAACACTGTTGAAACCCAGTCGATCACAGTGTTGAAGTAAGTCTTCAGCTCATCGATTTTGTTGTCGTTGCGATGAGCGCTCATGTAGTCACCGATATTGCCCTTGCTCACCCAGTCCAACGCCCGCTCCAAGTAACCCTGCCGGTTCGCACTAGCCTTGATATAGGCGCTCCACTTTTGGATGTTCGCGTTCTGGCTGTTGCTGAATTCGGACTTCGCCAACGTCACGAACGGCCCTGAGTAAATAGCATTCAAAAGCTCTTGGGTGTTCAGCGGCACTCCAGCGATGTTGATTGTCTCGAACCATTGCTTGATCGCAGTCTCAGTGCCTTCGCACTCGTATATCAGCAGTCTCGATTCGAGAATCTTTGCACGTTGGTCGGCAGGGAGGCTATCGAAGTTCTTCGGATTTCCATTATCCATGATCGCGAACCTGTTCGTAACGAATCGTCCGATGCTGGTAATCCGTTGCTGGCCGTCCAGCACCTCGAATTTATCCTCTCCAATTTTATTAAAATAAATTAGGCCGAGCGGATAAGTCTTTAGGAGCGACTCTACGACAGCCGCTTCCCGCTTGCCGCTGTTATCTGCATAGAGGTAGTTGCGCTGATACTCTGGCTGAATGGTGAGCCTTCCGCCTAGCCCAAATAGCCCCTTGCCCTCCAGTTGGTTGTACACAAACCCGTCGCAAATGTCGGCGACGGTGATGTCGGTTCTCAACTTGGTGATCACTTTTTCGTCCCTCTTTCGGGCTGGGCATGGCAGCGGTGGCGAATCAGGATGCGCTTGAAAATGACCCGTGCCTGAGGCTCAAGCAGACCAAGCATTCGCATACCCGGGCTGTAGTGTCCCGTCCCCCCACGGGCGCGATAAGCGCTAATGAACTCCCGACCGAGGGTGCGGACTCCAATCTTCTTCATCATCTCACCGTCGTCACTGTTTCCGATAATCTCGAACTGGTCGGGGTTGTACTTGTCAAGAAAAGAGACCGGGACGCCCATGACACCATCGCAGTCGCTGGGAATCGCGTCGCTGAACGGCACTTCTATGGCATCAAAGTTGTCGTATCTGTCGTAACCCGCCTTGCCCTTGATCTCCTTGTGCTTGCTGAACCGCAAGTGGTCCTCCATGGTCATGCACTCCAGCCGCTGATGTCGGCGTCCATGGTCAAGGTTTGTGTACCAGCGGACGCCCTTGACGCGTATGTACTTGACGCCATTTTCGTCGACGCGCCAACCTGCCGCCTTCAGCGGGTAATGGTCTGGAACTCGAAATTCTCGGTCGCCGCTTCGGATCGTTGGGCCAAGCCACAACTTGTTGTCCTTGATCAGCGGGAAGATCTCTAGGTAAGTGATCGCCTGCAGGTTACCGATAATCAAGAACCTCTTCTCGTGCTTCACGAGCTGGGCGACATACTCCTTGAATAGAGAGAAGGGCGGGTTGGTGACTACAATGTCCGCCTGCTTTAGCAGCTCGAAGCACTCGGCGCTGCGGAAGTCGCCACCTCCCGCGAGGGGTGTGCGGGAGTGGGGGTTCTGCGTCAAAAATAGCTTGACGTCTTCTATACCGGTCACGCCGTCTCCGTTGACATCATTCACCGCCTCAATCTCGACGGCAATTGCCTTGGGCCTTTGGTGCTTGCCAATGTCTTTGTCGTACTCACCTAAACTGAGTTGCTTGCCCGCGATGGGGGAGCCGTCGTAGCTGGTGGTGATGAGCTTTTTTAAGCCAAGCTTGTTGAAGTTGGTGACGAAGTACTTAAAGAAGTTGCTCTCGAATGGGTCGTCACAGTTGCAGTAAACAACCTTGCCGCGAAAGGTGTCTGGGTCGAACTCGAGGTAGGCCTCAACCTCTTTCTGGATGTCGACGTACTGGGTGTAGAACTCGTCCTGCTTACCCACCTTCGCCGCGCCGAGATTTTGATTCGAGGGTTTACTTTCCGTGGCTGACGTTATGTCGGCCGTGTCGTTGAGCTTGAACAGCAGGGAAGGGAGTAGGTCAGAATTTGGCATCGCGAATCCTCCGTGGAGATTTCAGCGTAGCAGTCGTCGTGAGGGAGGGAAGGTGGGGCGGTCGGCAGGAAGCCGGAAGAGAATTTCGGTATTGCGCGCAAGCTCGCGCAGCTTGAAGGCTCAGGGCGCGCCACTGCTTGACTCCGCTTTTTTCTTAATTTCCTAAATCTGCCAATGATTGATGTATCAGCGGACCTGGAATTTGTGTAGGAACGCGATTTTCGTTCTGGTTCTGACTTTCAAACCTGCTCTAAACCATTTTTACACAGCCTCGGTCGATTGCTTCGCAACAGGCAGCAACCGACCCAAGCGGTCGATCGGAGGTGCATTCTGACCCGGTTTAACGGCTAGCTCCGTTCACCGCCGCCCCCCTTATTCAGCTCACTTTTCTGAGCACTTTTTAGTCGTCAACTCAACAACCAAAACTATTTTGTCACGGCAATCAACAAGTTACTCAAAGCAGAAAATAACGTCATTGCGAAATTCAGCGCCGCTTTCTAAGCTGGCTCAATGCCACACGCTTTTCATTGACTCAGCAACGTTCGGCGAAAGGACCGCTAACCATGATTACGAAAATAAAAAAACTAAAGAATTTTGGGATATTCAGGGACTTCAATGGAGAGGCGACGCAGGAATTTGGAAAATTTAATTTGATATACGGCTGGAACGGTAGCGGAAAATCGACTCTCTCTAAAGTCTTCGAGTCCTTAGAGAAACGTCGCAACCTTCAAGCATACGCCGAACCAAATTGTGAATTTTCTGTAGTATTGGATGAGAACACAATAATTACAGAGAAGAACATTTTACAAGCGAGCGCCGTCGTACGCACATTCAATGCTGGCTTCATCAAAGAAAATATCGACTGGGACAACTCTGTCAAAAGCATACTGCTGGTCGCTAAAGAAAAAATCGATGATCGAAAACAGCTTGAAAAGCTCAAGGCGCAGCAAGAGATTGATTTAAAGGCTACCGAAAAGTCCAATTCTGAGGCAGCAAAAGCTACTGCGGACTTACAGAAATTTTTAACCGATAGCGCAAAACGAACCAAGTCCAGCCTCCAGATCATCGGCACAGAAGACAGTCATTACCTTAACTACAATCGTACCAAGTTAGAGAATTTTATCGTATCTAATACGAAAGCCGTTCGAGACCAATCCTCTATACTACAAAATGATGAATTAGTAGCACTGGTAGTCGCCGCTAAGCCTGTATCGAAACCGCAGATCTCTAGCATCACTAATAAATTGGACGCAACGAAGCTTAAAGATGCCCAATCACGCCTAGAATCTCTTCTGAAGCAAACCGCCACGAGCATTGTGCTGACGAGACTTAAAGAGAACCCTGACATACAATCCTGGGTACAGGCAGGTCTTGCCATCCATAACGGACACAAATCCGAAAGCTGTGAATTTTGCGGTGCGGCACTGACCCAAGCTCGAATTAACGAAATCAATGCCCATTTCAGCGACGAGTACCGTCAATTCCAAAGCCGCCTCGTCAGCGCTGAGCAATGGCTTAATCAGCAAGTTCTCGACATTGGCGACATTGGTCAAGAGGAGCAGTTGTACGAGGAGATGCGGGCGGAATTCACCACCGCTGGAGCCAAGCTTTCCTCGCATGTAGCATGCATAAACGGCGGGATAGCACGATGGCAGGAGTTGCTACAGCAGAAAATCTCGAATCAATTTAGGACCGACTTCACGGTCCCTGCTATTGATGCCGAGGCATGCGAAGGCTTCAACTCAGTTTTAGCCCAGATGAACAATACGATTACGCGCCATAATAGAAAGACCGAAGACTTCATTAACGAAACCGGCGCTGTTAAGAGAAAAATCGAGCTTCATTACGCGGCAATGGAAGTAAGAGATTTCGGTTATTTTGTAAAAATCCAAAAGCGCGACACTATCTCCAAACAAGTTAGTACCCTCCAGGATCATACCAGTGCCCGTCAAAAAGAGATTCAAGAGCTTGAGGCTGCCCTGTCAAATGAAGTGCTTGGCGCTGATGAGTTCAATAAGCACCTTCACAACTTCTTAGGTAGATCCGACCTGCGTCTTCGCTTCAACCCCAAAATGCTTGGCTATGAAATAATTCGAGGTGCCGAGCAGCGCCACGCAAGAGACTTAAGCGAAGGAGAAAAAACAGCTATCGCATTCGTCTACTTCATAACTAAGCTTTCAGAGGGCGATAATGACATTGCGAAACTTATCATAGCGGTAGACGACCCTATATCTAGCTTTGACTCCAATCACCTGTTCCACGCCTATTCATATTTGAGGCATCACTGCACCCCGGCTCTACAGCTCTTTGTACTAACTCACAATTTCAATTTTTTCAAGCTCATCAGAGACTGGCTCGATGGCACCAATACAAACCGCAGAAACAGAAGACCTCCAAGGCCAGCAAACTGCTTTTTCTACGTAATCGAGGCCAGCACTGAAAGCCCTAGAAAGTCTGCCTTGAAGAATGCGCCTAAGAGCCTGCACGACTACAGCTCAGAATACCATTACATTTTCAGTCGTCTTTATAGCTATCGAGAGCAAGCACAAGTTGACCGTGACGAAGCATTCTTGACTGCGAACCTCGCGCGCAAGATTCTGGAGTCTTTTTTCAGCTTCAAGTACCCGGTATATAAAGGCGACATGGCTGGCTTATTTCAACAGGGCCTTAATGGGTGCACGATCACCACACCTCAGACAAAGGAAAAAATCTACCGATTCATCAACAAATATTCTCATAACGCCGTTATTGAGATCGGTGAAGATTCGCTTGAAAATCTGGTCGGAGAGAGTCACAACGTCATTGCCGACATTTTCACTTGGATGAAGGAGGTTGATGACACGCACTACGAACAGATGGTCACAGCCTTAGGCAACGTATCTGCTCCATTAATGGGAGCTCTTGAAAGTGCTGCGGAAACTGCACCAGTGGCAGGAGCTGAGGCGGCCGAATTAGCCGGTCCACCTCAGAATGAAACCGTTTCGTCGCCTCTGCATGACTGAGAGAGCAGCAGTGTATTTGGTTTAGGGGGGCGCTATGATGCATAAAGCGCCCATGAGCCTGCATTCACCGCTGGTGGGCCACGTTCTAGTGGAGATCTTCAGTGGGTCGGCCTAAAGCCAAGTAACGCGATCGGGGCTGGTCGCAGGCCCACTCAACACCAATCATTGCGGACTACCTTGCTTCACAAAGAAAAGTCTACTCGGATAAGTAACCTATCGCCGTGAATCGCCACTAATTTCGTAGACTCATTTGGAGGTCTGCTTCTGGCCGTTCTCAGTCAATAATCAAAGCGGACTCCGACCACGGATCGTAATCGCCCCTAGCGGGTAATTCGAGACCCGGCTCAGGGTCGCATACGGAAGGGGTGTGCCTGATTGGTTGTTTATCCGTAACTCGCCATCGGGCAACACAACTGGGGCAGTTGGTGCTGCTCGATAAAGCTATTGGGTAGGGGGAGGTCAAAAGTCTGGAGCCTTCGTCCGAAGGACCGTTCTCTGCCCGTTTCAATCATTAATTCGTAGTTTTTTAGGGAATCGCCGTCTTGGGTGAATTTGGAGGAATGCTGGAGGTGCTGCGAAAAAAGAATTAGCGTTCGCAGTATCGGCGCCCCCACGCCCAACTATTTTTCCATCTCTTCCATCCCAAAACGGGGTGAGTAATGATGATCACAAGCGTCACCCGGCGACGGCAAAACGGGGGGGGCGGCACGATAGGCGACCGGCGGGAGGCGGAGAAGATAAGGGTACTTCCCGTTTTAGGTATACGTTTAGGTATACGTACTGAGATTAATAATAGATGAGGCCAGTAAAATAGCGGCCTGTAGATGGCATGTTCGACCCCGGCTTCGGCACCATATAAATCAAGGGTTTGCGGGCGAAAGCTGAGCAAGCCCTTGTTCGTTTCTGGTCCGCAATTATTGATTTGGTTCGCAATTCACTCAGTTGGCGAGACCTTTTTGCCCTTTCGGTTGCGGATGTACTGCTCGGTCATTACGACGGTCGTATGCCCAAGTTGATCCCTGGCCTGCAAAATGTCGCCGCTTGATTCTGCCTTATCAGTACCTGACTCGGCGCAAAGCCGCACCGGCGGATCGTCGAAAAATGACGTCAGGTTTTTAAGTTCCCTGACGTTGTCCTTCTATGTAGCTGGCTTTTTCGTTGGGACGATCTCGACCAGGTACTTCTCGGCCACGTAACGGAAGGTAGGCGATACGGAATACCTCCTGGAGCAATGGGGATAGTGGCGTATGGATGGAAGGGGAGTCCCCAACTATGCCTCGCCCAGGCTGTGTGAAAACGCAGGGATTGTTTTGAAGTCTGCGTTGCTACGTGAAGTTTGCAAACGTTTGGTTAGTCAGCAGACCTGTATTTTGCGTAGGAGCGCGATGTTCGTTCCGTTACTGAGCGTCAGGCCTGTTCTGAATCGTTTGCGCATAGCCTCGACCCATGGCTGCCTATCATTTGTGTATACAAAATTGGGGGCAGTTCAATCCAAGGGTTAAAAATGGATTTCAGCGGTCTTGAGGCCCAGGTCTCGAAGTTCGGCGATCAAGTCATCCAGATGTCCGAAAGACTCGACCTCCTCGTTGTCATCCACCAGGAAATAACTTCTCCCGGCGTCCTTCTTGAAGAACACAATCCACTCCTTGGGGTTGGTCGGGTTTGCGATCACATGGGTGTCAAAGGTCACGCCTTCGGCATGTTTGCTTTTCACAGTTTTACGATTCATGTCAGTCACCACGCTACGCGCGCTCTCAAAATTCTCTATTTGCAGTGCATGCCCGCTCAGCTCCATCTGAGCTTTCACTATCAACATCTCCAGCCGCACGAAGCAGTGGATCAAGGGCATTCCAATTATCACTGTATGTTAATATTATGCACATGCATCCACTGAGGAGCTAGCCATGATTGCGATAGGTGAGGCATGGAAGGCGGGGTTGTTGGGGCGCGGACACTGGCTTCGCAATATGGTGTCTGGCGTGATCGTCGGGGTCGTGGCGCTCCCCCTGGCAATGGCGTTTGCCATTGCGTCTGGCGTCAAACCTGAGCAAGGCATCTACACCGCAATCATCGGTGGTCTGCTGGTTTCACTCTTTGGGGGAAGCCGTTTGCAGATTGCCGGGCCGACAGGTGCGTTCATCGTGATTCTGGCGGGAGTCACGGCCAAGCATGGAGTTGACGGCCTGCAAATCGCCACGATGATGGCGGGGGCCATATTGTTATTGCTGGGAATTGCCCGGCTCGGTGCAATCATCAAGTTTATCCCCGACCCGGTGATTGTCGGATTCACCGCGGGCATCGGCGTGATCATCTGGGTCGGGCAGTGGCAAGACTTTTTCGGTTTACCGAAGTTCAGTGGAGAGCACTTCCATGAAAAGCTCTGGCATCTGCTCCAGGCGCTCCCGCATCTTCATATAGCCACAACCCTGCTGGCGGTACTTAGCCTTTTCCTGGTCATAACCGCTTCCAAAATTCCCGGACTCAAACGGGTACCTGGCCCGCTAATCGCAATGGCAGTAGCTACAGCGATACAGTCAACCTTTCATTTCGAGGGGGTAGCCACAATTGGCAGTGCATTTGGGGGCATACCTCAAGGCCTTCCAGCGTTGAGCCTGCCTGAAGTCACGCTGTCTCGCGTCATCGATTTGATTGGTCCGGCATTCACTATCGCCATGCTTGGAGCAATCGAATCGCTGCTGTCCGCCATGGTGGCCGATGGCATGGCGGGCACCAAGCACGATTCCAATCAGGAACTGATCGGTCAGGGAGTGGCTAACCTGGTCACGCCATTGTTTGGCGGCTTCGCAGCTACCGGAGCCATTGCCCGTACTGCAACCAATATCCGTAACGGCGGCACGAGCCCACTGGCCGGCGTTACGCATGCGGTCACCTTGGTGCTTATTATTCTGTTTCTGGCACCTCTAGCCTCAAACATCCCGCTGTGCGCCCTGGCCGCCATTCTGTTCGTGGTCGCGTACAACATGAGCGAGTTGAAGCACTTCAGACGCATGGTCCAGCGAGCCCCACGCGCAGACGTATCTATCCTGCTCATCACCTTCAGCCTCACAGTGTTCAGTGACTTGGTGATCGCCGTGAATATCGGCGTCATTCTTGCGATGCTGCAATTTATGCGCCGCATGGCCTCATCTGTGGAAGTGCAACAGGTAGTCGAGCACGAGCTTGAAGAAGAGCTGAGGGCCAATGGGCATACTCGCCTGCCGCCAGGGACATTGATTTATACAATTGAAGGGCCATTGTTCTTTGGCGCGGTTGAGACCTTCGAGCGCGTCTTGGCTCAGACCCATACCGACCCACGTCTGCTGATTATTCGCTTGAAGCGCGTACCGTTTATGGATATCACTGGCCTGCAGGTGCTGGAGGAGGTCATTCAGCAACTGCACAAGCGGAATATCGTGGTGAAACTCTGCGAAGCGAACACAAAGGTGTTCAACAAGCTCGATAGGGTAGGTATCTTGCAAGAAATCGGCACGGATCATTACCACGCCGACTTCAATACCGCGCTGGCTCAAGCTGTCAGTCTCGCAGAGGGGACGTCGACCCTCTAGAGGCTAACTGCCCGTGTTGGGTCATGACTTGGTGTTGGTGGCATGCTTACTCTTGGTCGAATAGCTGGCACCGTGGGTGCCCAGGTAGTCACGAATCAGTTGACGGACCACCTGCGAAGGCGTCAGGTCTTGTGCTGCACAGAGTTCCTCGAAAGCTTTTTTCTTGATGGGATCAATGAGCACAGTGAGGCGCGCAGTCTTGCTTTCCATGGGGTATACAATCGCTCAAGTCGCTAGATGTTAATCAAATTGTAATTGCCTTGTCCGGTGCTGTCACTGTGCTGCTCGCTACCTGGACTTTACTCATAAGAAAGGATTTGGCTCTCACGGTGGGCGATGAGTCGGATCCGCTTCGACTCAGAGTGGATAATCCCCACCTGCGAGCAAGGGAGCAAATTTAGTCTAAGCTAGCCGACTGCCTGCAACGGGCAAACGGTGGTCGGTCATTGGCTGTGGATTCAACAGGTCGATGCTACACACTGGATTTTGTGTAAGCGGGATCTCGGTTAAACCGGCGCTAGCAGCACCTTGGGTGCTGCAATTGAGGCTTGAGAGCGCACACTTCTGCCAGCTTGGAGACGCGCTACAGCGATCAGCCGTTGACGTGATCGGTCGCCTTGGCTTTGCTTACAGCTACAGCGGCTTCAGCCTTCTGTTTCTGTGCAACCTGATAGGTTTCCATCGAGACTTTCCGGGCCGACTCCATGCGTGCGAAGGTCCGGTCACCGCCACCGGTGGCCATCGCCAGAGAAGAAGCGGTCAGGGTGGCAACTACGAAGAGAGCTTTCATGGATTTCATTTGGATATCCTCAAGTGAGATTTTGTTAACGGCTAGCAGTGGGGGTTATTGGCTACAGCTGAACGTCCTTGTTCAACTTGGCCTCACCATCAAGCCAGGGCGGCGTTACTTGCGGCCCAGGAGCCTTGCTCCAAACGGCCTTCAGTGTCCCGGCTTTTTGCCCAAGCCGTGAGCAGTACCATCATCGCGAATCCACCGACGATGAGAACCGGATAGGCTGCCAGCAACTCCACCAGCGAGTACTTCCAGGCCAGCGGACGACCAACACCCAGCATGGCGGCGTAGAACCACGACACGCCAGAGAATGCACCGGAGAACAGCGCCAGCATGCGCAGGCTGAAGGAGAGTTTCAGTAGCGAACCGGCTTTTTTCAGCGCCGGCAATACAGCGCTGTGCAACAGGAAGCCGTTAAAGGTCAGCAGCACAACGATGCCGATTTTGGCTTGCAGTTTTGGATTGAGGAAATACTCCATCCCCTTGCCGGCATAATCGATCCCGATAATACCGATGCCCGTAATCCAAAGAGCCACAAGTGCAAGCGATACGGTTTTTTGAAGACTTTCCATATGCGCGTCATCATGGTGACCTGACGCATCACCCTTCAGAAGTTGCTTGACCATTGCAATGTCACTGGTCAAAACCAGCCCGATTGCCACGCAGCAGGCGATAAGATGAAAATATACAACGCCCAAACGCACATATTCCACGGTGGACGAAGAAAACATACTAAGTTCCATGGCGACCTCTTGGTTTTAATAGTGAATCAACTTGGCTCTCAGCACGGTTTGATTGGAGTTTACCGTTGCTGACTGCCATTTAGATCCAGCAATTACTATTAATTAATCTTGCGGCGTTACGCTGCCGGGATAATAACGACTTTCGCGAATGAACTTTTAGTCATTCGATCGTGTCCATTTTCAGGTGACAAAAACATCATCCGCACTGAGTGCATATGAGGTTTAACTTTCGCTTCTGGGGGGCAGGCGAGGCCCGGAACTCTATTGGCGAGTTGATCAGGCAATGCTGGTGGGGTCGGCGGGGCTTCCACCCCATTCGAGGAAACGGATCTTGTGAACCTCACCCTCGCTGTCTTCATAGACCAGGGTCACCGGTACCACGCCGGTCTTGTCGGACGTATCGGTGCGCTGCAGTACCCGTTTCACATCGATGTCCATCCCGTAGTGGTATTCGACGGCTGAAACATGCGCGCCGGGTTCTTGCAGGCTGTTCTGGTCGAACACACTAGGTGCGAGACTGGAAATCACGGCGCTGACAATTGTGGCCATACTCATAAGGCTGTACCTCTACTTAAGTTCGCTTGTCGGGGACCTAATGTGACACGTTGAGAAAGTGAAGTTCACTTCACCGCGACGAACGCGCCTGCTTGAATCGCCTGTAGTGGCTTTAGGCTCCCGGCAATTCCCCGCGCTTGACGCCTCTCGACCATTCGTCCTTTAATCCCCGTATTTGTTGGTCAAAGTCCGTTTTTGAAGGAGGTCATGACATGTCATGACGGATTTTTCGCGCGGTGGTTGTGACAGTACATGGACCGAAAACGCCTGCTATCGAGCCAGGGGGGAAATATCGGGTATTGGCCGATTTCTGCCGATACCGACCGGCAGCAAAGGGTCGTTATGAGCCTCCCAGCTTTGTCTAGTCGGTCAAATGCTCTGCAACCGGTGGTCGAGTCCGAGGCAAATGCCTGGCCAGGTCGAATGCAAATGGATGGTCAAGCGAATGCAATTACCTAGCTACGTAAAATCCGCCAGTGATTGATTAGCGGACCTGAAATGTTCGTATGCAGGTAACGCACCGTTTGGGTGAAGGATGCAGCCGCTGCCGGCGAGGCTGCGGCTGTTCAAGTGTTGAGGTGAGCGCCTGACCGGCGGGGGAGTTTCCCTGCCGGCCGACGACAGTGAAATATCAATTACCCGCAGTAGGCATGGAGACAGGCATCTATCGCTTGCCCTTCATACTGACTACGGAAAGATAAGCCCCCCAAAGAACACCACATACGGCAAGTATCAACTCCGGATTGAAAATGCTCTGTTTGACCGGCGCCACCAGGATTTCGCTATAAAGGCACATGGCGCCCGCGATCAGCGCAATAAAATAGCCGGTCCGGGTTCTAGTCCGGCGCAACAACAGAACCTTTTTCAGACCCTCGTCTTTCCATTCTTGAAGGGGCATGCTTTGGATCTCTTCCAGCAGCACCACACCCCACAGCAACGCACATAACCAATAACCTGTCATCATGATGTCCTTAGAACATTGACTCAATATGAATGCAGCGCGCACTCCGCGCTCAACTTGCGTATATCTATTCCGGAGTCTTTTCTGACCCGTGTCATTTGCTCTCACGCATATCCCGAAGCGGCCGAGAAGGTTCAGGTGGCTGCCAGGGGCGGCGATGCAGGACCATAGATGGGGAGTCCGAGTGGAGCACGCCCGGTCTCGTTGCCAGTGGTCGCATCCCGCTGGACCAGTTCGGCGACGTCGAAGTCATACTCCCAGTGGCCTGCCTCATTCCACTTGTGGAGAAAGTAGGTATAAAACGGCACAAACAGTCCCTGGCTCGGCTCAGCGTATTGCAGTCCGAACACGTACTCAGGCTGGTCCTTCATTTCACGACCGCTATGGCAATGCTGAACCCAGGCAAGGTCGTCGAGGACGACAACCTTCCAGAACGGGTCGTGGTCGTAGAACTTCAGCGAAACTTTCTTGCCGCTTCTGCGGCACTCGTTCAGGAACGCAATGCTGGCGGCAAGTTCCTCTTGAAAGGTCGAGGTCGTAATGCCCTCTGGAAGTGAGTCGACTCGCTTGCGTGCTGCTGCGCTGAGCGGATTAAGCAGCATGACGCGGATTTCATACGCCGTCGCGAAGACGTCCTTCAACAAGCTATGTGGGGCAATCAGGGTTTCGTATCCCGTGAGCGAAAGGATGGAGGCGTCACGCGCCGCCGGTAAAGAGCGGACCAGATTCCGTTCCTGAAGGGTCGAAAGCCATCCCTTGCGAGGATGCCTCGTGAAGAGCAGGGAGGCCATCTTCGCGCTTGTCAGGCGATGGCGGTTGTCCCATGCGCGTTTGCACAGATAGAAAAGAACCATCAAGGTTGAGGCCATCACGATTTCTGTCGCAAGCAGCAGATTCGCGTTCAACTCCACGCGTGGCCACCATACATAGAGGATGTACCGCGCAGCATCCGGCGTGGCAAACGCTATGGCCATTGCGAGCAAGGTGATGACGCTATGTGATATGACCTGCTGCAGCACGGCTAGAAAGTCGTGTTCTTTGCTGATTGATTCCATGGGGTACTGCTCCCATTTGGTGATGATTGCCAGCAGGAGAAATCCTCTGGTAACAAGGACTTGGCTAAGCGCTCCAGCATGCGGCGCATGATGGCCAGTTCTTGGATCTTGTCGTAGAAGGCGTAGGCCCCTGCTTTTGTGAAGTACTTCCAATGTGTCGAATCGGCACAATTGCTGACCACTATGACTTTTGTCAGCGGATACTCGGCTGCGACCACACGCAATACTTCCATGCCATGACCGTCGCTGAGGTTGACGTCCAGCAAGACGACATCGGGTGGTTCACGCCGGATGGCGGCGATGGCGGTCGATGCGCGGTGAAACGCCCCGGCAGGTGACAGGCCCGCGATCCGTGGCGACAGCGTGCGCCACAGCGCTGGCACGGCGTTCGAATCCTCTACGACAAACAGGCGCAAAGGGCCTGAGTCTCTGGTTGGTATCAGTGCAGTCAATGGTTCTGTGTTGGTGACCTGCATGATTTCACCTCACTTTTTGACATGGCTGTACAAGACGCTGATGAAGACAACTCCATTCAGCGGACGAAATCTTGCGCAGGGGGAAATATGCTCAAGTAGAAAGCAATCCACTATCGACGTTGGCAGGACTTCTTTGTGGCGATATCGGCCAAGAGTTTGTAGTGATTCCACTACAAGCAGGCTGGATCGGGCGACGCTTCGGCGAAGCCGGGCATGTGCTGCGTATCATTCCAGCACAGTTCGTTAAACCGCATCTGAAGTTCAATCAGGCCGTTTTCGAGTGCGTTGCGGTCATTTGTCCGCCAACGATGGAAGCTCTGGTTCCGAGCTACGGCTTGAAATGCTGGTCTTCTGGAGATTTGACAACCAGGTAAGTTGTCAATTTGCTTGTAGCAAGAGGGCCTCAATGAGGCCCTCATCGTTAAAGCTTGGTTGTACTCAGTGCGCCACTACTGGTTCGCGGCGACCGCTGCCGAGACCGCCACGGACACCGTCGCAGCTACCGACTCCGCACCCTTGGCATCGGCGGCCTTATAGGTAAAGGTCGCGGTGAACGGCGCGGGGACTGTGGCCGGTGGTGTGTAGGTCACGCGCACACCATCGGTGCTGACCACGCCCTTGCCGGAGTCCGGTTGCTCCAGCCCCACCACTTTCAGTGGCACGTTACCGTCCGGGTCGGTGTCGTTGGCCAGGACGTTGATGGTCACCGGTTGGCCGTTGTTGCTGATGGCGCTGTCGGGGTTGGCGATCGGCTTTTGATTATTGCCGTCGTTATTGGCACGGGTATCGCCGGTGCGGAAGGTCGGCAGCGCGGCGGAGTTGACGTAGGTGACGCCGTCCCAGCCGGGGATGGGTGTTGGCATCAACTGGAACTGGCCGGGGTGCTCGACATCCCAGCGCAGCAGCATGGACGTGTCCTCGTGCTGGGTGTTGTGGCAGTGCTCCATGTAGGTCCCGGCGAATTCACGGAAGCGGATCGCCATTTCCACGTCCACCGAGCTGTCGATGCCATCGCCGACGCGATAGACGTCCTTGCGCGCCCATTTTTCCCATTCCGGCGGCGGGTTGCCATCGCGGCTGAGGATGATCCCCTCTTCAAAATGCACGTGTACCGGGTGGTTCCAGCCGTTGCCGCCGCTCTTGATTCTCCACACTTCCAGGGTGCCGTCGCCGGAGAACCCGGCAGGGGTCGGGCCGTTGGCCAGTTGCGGAGCGGCGCTGATGACTCGAGGGTCCATGGGGAAGCCGAATTCACCACCGTCGGTCTTGATGGTCCAGGGGGTTTCGTCGGTGCCGTCGGAGCGGCCGAAGCTGAACTCGCGATGGCGCGCCACCTTGAGCCTGGCCTGCACCGCCGGATCGTCACGGTTGAGGGTCAGCGGGATCATGGTCTTGCCGGCCGGTTTGCCCGGTTTGGCAGGCTCGTAGTCGGCGGGGTTCATGCTCACGTCCTGGCCGGTATAAGGCTGGACCACCAGCTGCAGGAACTTGCCCACCGCCGGGTCGCCGCCGACCCATTCCGGCCCTTTGCTGCCCAGCCTGAGCACCGCCTTGTACTTCCCGGACAGGACGTCGGCCAGGCTCAGCAGTGTAGCTGTCGGCTTCTTGCCGTTCTGGTGCTCCATCAGGTTGACGAAGTACAGCTTGTCGCCGGTGTTGATTCCGTTTTTCGCGAAGTTGACGATGATGTCGTAACGCTCGGCGATGCCCTGGGTGGGCAGGATGGCGTTGTGGTCCTGGGGATCGCCGTTACCGTCCAGGTCCATGCTGCCGTCGAACGGCACGGCGTGCTCCATGAGGTTGCCGTCGTTGGCGATCAAGTGGAACGGCACGCGGCTATAAGACAGGCCGGAATCGGCCGGGCCGGGGAATTCGCCGCCAGTGCCGGCGACTTCACGCACCAGTGCAATCCTGAGGTAGCGCGACACCGAGCCGTTGAGGATACGGAAGCGATAGCTGCGCGCCCGCACGTCCAGGCGCGGCTGGTACTGCCAGTTGACCAGGACCTGATCGCCGAGAAAACCGTCGGTGTTGAACGGGTTGAACCACAGCTGGCCGTTCTGATCCCAGGCCTTGTCGGCCACCAGCAGGTTGACGTCATAGTCGCGGTTACCCCAGGGCAACGCCGAACCGCTGGGCAGGCGCAGGTTGACGCCGTCTTCGAAGGCTTCGTTACCGCGATCCAGGGCGCTGTAGTAATTCATCATCACCGCGTTGCCCTTGTAGACGTTCTGCGCGGTGAAATCGAGCATGTGGTCGTGGAACCAGTGGGTGCTCATGGTTTCGTGCCAGTCGCCACGGATCTTGATGCTGCCGTTGTTGCACGTCTTCAGGCCCGGGGTGGCATCATTGACAAACAGGGTTTCGCCCGGGGCGCAGGGGAACGCCGCGCGCGGATCCTGGGCGCTGGTGTTGATGGTGTCGTAACCGGCCAGCTGGATCGGCCAGCGATAGTCGTAGTACTGTCCCGGAAAGAAAAACGCATTGGCAAAGCCATCGCTTTCGGCCGGGGAGTGGCCGTTGTGTTCGTGGGTTGTAATGGTGTGCAGGCCAAACCCCATGTTGGCCGACGGATCGATCGGCAGGGCGTTGTAGTGGCGCATCAGCGCGGCTTGACCGTAACGCACCATCAACAGTTTTGGCGGAAAGGTGCCGTCGAAGGTCCAGAGCGCCTTGTGGTTCTGAATCGGCATGTTGGGGTGAAAACGCACATTTATACCTTTGGTGGTGCCCACAATGACCGGGGTGCTCGAAGTCTGGTTGTAGAGCCCGCCAGGCCCGAACTCACCGACGGCGTAGTTGTGCAATTGTCGGCGGTCGCGCATGCCGCTGTTGAGCTGGGCGCCCGCTTGCACGGTTTTGAAGGCGACTTGCGGGAAGAACTCGTTCCAGCGCTGGTGCGACCAGCCTTTTCCTGGCGGACGACCTTCGGCCGGCGAGCCGACCGGATGGCGGTTGAGGAAGGCTTCGATCTGCGCTTTCCACGGGTTGCGGTCCAGCACGTTGGAAAATTGCGACGGAAACGGGAACAGCCCCGGCTGGCGCATGAAGGCTTCCAGCGCCGCAGGCGAAGGGCCGCTGCGGGCGATGTTGTTCGGGTCCTGCGTGGGCGCCGGGCCGACGAGCGGAACCGGGAAGGTCAAGGGTGGTGCCGGCAGTGTCGGGTCGAGTTTTTCCGTACCGAATTCTTCGAACAGCAGCAGTTGCTGAGTGTACGGCTGGGCCCCGAATAATGGGCTGGGCTTGCCATTGGTGGGGATATTGAAGGGTGTCTGCAGGGCTGGTGGCAGCACGTTGTCGGCCCGTGGCGTGTTCCGGTCACCGAACACGCCATTAGGCAGGGCGATGGCGCCCTGGTTGGCGGGTGGCGTGGCCCGTATGGCAGCAGCCGCGGCGTTGAGGTCGGCCGGTGGATTGCTGAACGCCGAGGGGTCCGTCGGAGGTGGCGGACCGAAATCATCCAGCGGCACGGCGTTTGCAGTGGTGGTTAGGGTAAGGAGCATCGCACAGGGCAGGCTTGTCCTGCGCAGAAAGGTGATGGAGCTGCGAAGTGATGTCGTGCGTTTCATTTTTCACCCCTCGCGACATATCGAGTCTGGCGAAACCCGCCGTCGCCAGAATTTCTGGGACACAGCTATTGCGGGTACAAGAGGGGTGCAATTAATGTGCCATCACAATGAGGCGCAAAAAATCAAGGTTAATTAACAAATTATTTTTGAGTGTTTCAAGCGAGTGAAGGGTGAGTGGGGAATACGCCTCTAATAAGGTGGTTAACGCCCGTTAGTGGGTGTAGTACCCCATTTATGGAGATAGTCGCGGCCCTATTTCACCGACCGCTTTTGGTAGGGGCTGCTTGCCCACGGCGACACGGATTTAACTGGCCGATAACGGCCGCTTTGGCCGATTTCTACCTCTGACGTGGGGCAGCGTGCGACCCATAGCGGTCATTTGGGAGAGGTGCAACGAGATGTGATTTTCGCCCCCTAACCAGGGCTGGATCCCATTAGTCCGTGCCTCTTTGGACGTGAGCCATGATTTCTACGCTTGAGCTTCGCCATATCGTTGAATGTGAATTTCAACCTCTCTCTTGTACCTGCACTGTCAATCCAGATGGATCTTTGATGATCAAAGTGTTCGATTTAAGCTCTGGGCGGGTTGATCTACTGGTCACTGCAGTCTCGACCAGCGAATTGACGTCCAGCCGCGCTATTGAAAATTTGATTGGTGAGCTTCGCTCTGAAATGGCAGCGCACCATGCAATGGGCACTGTAGTGTTATCGATATAGCAAAGACTACATCGCCTTGGATGAGGGAGAGTCATGACCACCGGTGAGCGACCGGTTTTGGCCGCGGCTGTGTAAAAAGCTGTGTAAAAACGGTTTAGAGCAGTTTTGACAGTCAGAACCAGAACGAAAATCGTGTTCCTACGCAAATTTCAGGTCCAACTGATACACCAATCATTGGCAGGTTTTACGTAGCGGCGCTCACTTCAAAACAGTGTCTGTGTTTTTATACAGTCTGGGCCGCTAGCGGCCAATTCCACAAGTATCTCTGTCGCGAAAGGGCTCACCTCGAAACCAACACCCATCTCGGTTGTGAGTGATCAACTCATCCGCTTTCCACGATTTCCCCATTACAACGCGTGTAACAGGGCGTCTGTGATTATCCCCGAAAAAGTCGTCTCTACCGGTCCGATGAGGATGACAGGTCCCACGCCATCCCATTGAACCGTGACAGTTCCTCCATCACATTCAACCTCTACGGAATTGTCTAACAAGCCGCGATGAATTCCGTTTACGACGGCGCCACAAGAACAGAGGCCTGAACCAACCGGAATCGTTCCCCAGCGCACCCAAATGTGCAACCGAATGTGCTTTCGGTTAATGATCTGGACGAAATGCACGCTCGTTCTGTGCGGGAAAAGGGGATTGATTTCAATTGACCGTCCGATTGTCGCTATATCCAGGGTTGTCAGATCATCCACAAAATAGGTGCACTGCGGATTTCCCATGCTGCAAGCAACTGGGTTATCAATAAGAGGCAAAACATTTGTAGCCAAATCCAGAGGCGTAGGAACAGCTGACCACTCGAAAAGTGGTACGCCCATGTCGACAGAAATTGCGCCGGTTGAGGTCCGTTCGCAAGTGAGCAAGCCGCGGTTGGTTCGAAGCGTTATTGACGTAGTATTTGATTCGCACATCAACATCTGCGCCGCACCCCGCGTTGCGCTGCCACAATCGTCCAGCGGGGAGCCATCCGAATTCCAAAACATCAAGCGCGCATCCGCTTCCGCATCCGCCTCATCGAGCACTACCGCGAGTTGATTGAAACCGATACCCCGGTGCCGATCACCCATTCGTCGAGCCAGGTTGCTGGTCATTGGATTGGGCGAGTTACGCGAGTCCACGATAACGAAGTCATCACCATTGGCGTGCATTTTATGAAATCTCAGCGGCATAAATTGACCCTGGCGATGAGAAATGGAAGGAGTTGATGATTGATGATTAAAGTCGATTTATCCCCATTCACATGGTTTTTGAAATTTGTGTGGAAGTTCAAGATGGGGGAGGTGCCTGGCCAACAATTGCGGTGCGGAGTCAATATTCAGGTATCAACAGCCCGTATTTGGCCGATAGCCGTCACTCCGGCGCCATCATCACCGCGAGCGTCATCTTGATGAACTCTTCGTTCTTGTCGATAGCTTCCAGGGCGCCGCGCACGTTGTCGGCGACATCGGCCGATCCGCGCTGCTCGACCCCATTCGAAAGTTCCAAGATGGCGGCTTCGAGGGCGAACTGGTTTCCGTTGAGCTTGAACAGCAGGGAGGGGAGTAGATCTGAATTTGGCATCGCGAATCCACTGTGGATATTTAAGTATAGCAGTCGTCAATCGTGAGGGCGGGATGAAGGATACGGTTGGCAGAATGCCAAGAGAGTTGTGCGCAAAACCTCCGCTGCAGGCTGCGACCCGGAAAAACTATTGGAAGGTGCGGCCTGATTGATTTTCCCTTGGGATTTAAAATCCCCCCGCTCGTAAGGGCGTGCCGGTTCGATTCAGGCTTCTGGCACCATGAATATCAAGGGTTTGCGTGAGATACCTCATGCAGGCCCTTAATTTTTTGCTCTTCACGGAATTCCGGCAAACACAGAAACAAGAACGCCGATTTGATTGATGATGTTCCTGCGAGCAAATCCATCTGACAAACCGGCGTTTTGATGCGCGATATCAAAATTTTCCTTCCTGTTTGAGAGGGCTTTCTGTCGCTGACACGAAGGACCATCAAGCAGGTGCGGTGGCTGCTCCTGCGTAATCTGCAGAGCCTGAAAGCGCGGGAGCATCCAGTTCGCCAAACGGCTGCAGGCTTATTGGCGGGGCATCGTCAGTCGGGTTCGGCGGCCGATGCATACGGGGTAGTTGGCAGGAACAAACAACCGAAAAAAGGCCATCAAGCGGATGGCGTACGGTTACCGGGATAGCAAATTCTTTTTCGTGAAGATCAAGAGCGACTTTCCCGGTAATCCGTGATGAGCCTTTTTTATGGCGGACCGAAGATTATTCTTCGAGGCTGCCCATGGCCGTGGTGTTGAAGCCACCGTCCACGTACATGATTTCACCGCTGATGCCGGACGCCAGGTCCGAGCACAGGAAGGCGCCGGCGTTGCCGACTTCTTCGATGGTGACGTTGCGGCGCAGCGGAGTTTGCGCTTCGTTGGCGGCCAGCATCTTGCGGAAGTTCTTGATGCCGGAAGCGGCGAGGGTGCGGATCGGGCCAGCCGATACGCAGTTGACGCGAGTACCGTCCGGGCCCAGGGAGCCGGCCAGGTAACGTACGCCAGCTTCCAGGGACGCCTTGGCCATGCCCATTACGTTGTAGTTCGGCATGGTGCGCTCTGCACCCAGGTACGACAGGGTCAGCAGGCTGCCGTTGCGGCCTTTCATCATTTCGCGACCGGCCTTGGCCAGGGCCACGAAGCTGTAGGCGCTGATGTCGTGAGCGATGCGGAAGCCTTCACGGGTGGTGGCTTCGGTGAAGTCGCCGTCCAGTTGGTCGCCCGGGGCGTAGCCTACGGAATGCACGATGCAGTCCAGGCCGTCCCACTTCTTGCTCAGTTCTTCGAAGACCTTGGCGATTTCTTCATCGCTGGCCACGTCGCACGGGAAGCACAGCTCAGGGCTCGAACCCCAGCCTTGTGCGAACTCTTCGACACGACCCTTGAGTTTGTCGTTCTGATAAGTGAAGGCAAGCTCAGCGCCCTCGCGATGCATGGCGGCAGCGATGCCGGATGCGATGGACAGCTTGCTGGCGACACCGACGATCAGTACGCGCTTACCGGCGAGAAAACCCATGTGTTGCTCCTCTTTCAGGTTATTGCGCAGTGGCTGGAGCCAAAAAAGCGGCTTCCAGCAACTGCTGTGTATAAGGATGTTGGGGGGCGGCAAAAATGCTTTGCGCGTCTCCCTGTTCGACCACTTGGCCATGCTTGACCACCATCAACTGGTGGCTCAGCGCTTTCACCACAGCCAGGTCATGGCTGATAAACAGATACGTCAGGTTGTACTTGGTTTGCAGCGAACGCAAAAGCTCCACTACTTGGCGCTGCACGGTGCGGTCGAGGGCCGAAGTCGGCTCGTCCAGCAAAATCAGCGCCGGTTTTAACACCAATGCCCGGGCAATGGCGATTCTCTGCCGTTGCCCGCCGGAAAATTCGTGGGGGTAGCGGTGCCGTGTTTCCGGATCCAGACCTACCTCCCTGAGTGCTGCAATGATCGCTTGTTCCTGTTCCGCCGCCGTGCCCATCTTGTGGATCCGCAGGCCTTCGCCAACGATCTGGCTCACGCACATCCGTGGGCTCAGGCTGCCGAACGGGTCCTGAAACACCACTTGCATTTCCCGCCGCAGTGGCCTGACTTGTTGCTGCGTCAGGCAGTCTAGCTGCTGGCCTTCAAAGCGAATGGCGCCTTTGCTGGCGATCAACCGCAAAATCGCCAGGCCCAGCGTCGATTTGCCGGAACCGCTTTCACCCACAATCCCCAATGTCTGACCCTGGGGCAGGCTGAAGTTGATGCCGTCGACCGCTTTGACGTAATCCACCGTACGCTTGAGCAGGCCTTTCTTGATCGGAAACCAGACTTTCAAGTCTTCGACCGCCAGCAATGGCGGGCCGATCAGGTTGCTTGCAGGCTTGCCGTCGGGCTCCGCTGCCAGCAGCTCCCGAGTGTACGGATGCTGCGGCGCGCGGAACAACTCTTCGCACGATGCCTGTTCGACGATGCAACCTTGCTGCATGACACATACGCGGTGCGCAATTCTTCGCACAAGGTTCAAATCATGGCTGATCAGCAGCAGCGCCATGCCCAGTCGGGTTTGCAATTCCTTGAGCAATTCGAGGATTTTCAGCTGAACGGTCACGTCCAGCGCGGTGGTGGGTTCGTCGGCGATCAGCAGTTCCGGCTCGTTGGCCAGGGCCATGGCGATCATCACCCGTTGGCGCTGGCCACCGGACAATTCGTGAGGCAGGGCCTTGAGGCGCTTGTGTGGCTCGGGGATGCCGACCATCTCCAGCAGTTCCAGCGTACGTTTGGTCGCGACCTTGCCGGTCAGGCCCTTGTGGATGCCCAGCACTTCATTGATTTGCTTCTCGATCGAGTGCAGCGGGTTGAGCGAGGTCATCGGCTCCTGGAAGATCATCGCGATCCGGTTGCCGCGAATGTGGCGGATGGTTTTTTCTTTCAGGTCCAGCAGGTTTTGCCCGGAATACTCGATGGTGCCGGAAGGGTGACGGGCGAGCGGGTAGGGCAGCAGGCGCAGGATCGAGTGCGCCGTTACCGATTTGCCGGAACCGCTCTCGCCGACCAGGGCCAGGGTTTCTCCGCGCCTGATGTCGAAGCTGATGCCTTCGACCGCCCGTTGGCAGCGATTGCCGACGACAAAATCGACGGACAGGTCGCGCACTTCGATCAGATTGTTCTGATTCATCTCACTTCCTCGGGTCGAAGGCATCGCGAGCGGACTCGCCGATAAATACCAGCAAACTCAACATCAAGGCCAGCACGGCAAAGGCGCTGATGCCAAGCCAGGGCGCTTGCAGGTTGGATTTGCCCTGGGCCACCAGTTCACCCAGGGACGGGCTGCCCGCCGGCAAACCGAAACCGAGGAAGTCCAGGGCGGTCAGGGTGCCGATGGCGCCGGTGAGGATGAATGGCATGAAGGTCATGGTCGAGACCATCGCGTTGGGCAGGATATGGCGGAACATGATCGCGCCGTTTTGCATGCCCAGGGCACGGGCGGCGCGCACGTATTCCAGGTTGCGCCCGCGCAGGAATTCGGCGCGTACCACGTCCACCAGGGCCATCCATGAGAACAGCAGCATGATCCCCAGCAGCCACCAGAAGTTGGGCTGCACGAAACTGGCGAGGATGATCAGCAGGTACAGCACCGGTAATCCGGACCAGATCTCCAGAAACCGCTGCCCGGCCAAATCCACCCAGCCACCGTAGAAACCCTGCAAGGCCCCCGCGATCACGCCGATGATCGAGCTCAGCACGGTCAGGGTCAGGGCGAACAGCACCGAAATACGGAAGCCGTAGATTACCCGGGCCAACACATCGCGGCCCTGATCGTCGGTGCCCAGCAGGTTGTCCATCGAGGGAGGTGCCGGCGCCGGGACTTTCAGGTCGTAGTTGATGCTCTGGTAGCTGTAGGGAATCGGCGCCCACAGCACCCAGGCGTCCTTGGCCTTGAGCAGTTCGCGGATGTACGGACTCTTGTAATTGGCTTCCAGCGGAAATTCGCCGCCGAAGGTGGTTTCCGGGTAGCGCTTGAGCGCCGGGAAGTACCAGGTGTTGTCGTAATGCACCGCCAGCGGCCTGTCGTTGGCGATCAACTCGGCGCCGAGGCTGGCGCCGAACAGGATCAGGAACAGCCACAGCGACCACCAGCCACGCTTGTTGGACTTGAACAGTTCGAAGCGTCGACGATTGAGAGGGGACAGGTTCATCTCAATGCTCCCGGCTTTCGAAGTCGATGCGCGGATCGACAAAGGTGTAGGTCAGGTCGCCGATCAGTTTCACCACCAGCCCCAGCAAGGTGAAGATGAACAGCGTGCCGAACACCACCGGGTAATCGCGGTTGATTGCGGCCTCGAAACTCATCAGGCCGAGGCCGTCGAGGGAGAAAATCACCTCCACCAGCAACGAGCCGGTGAAGAAGATGCCGATAAGGGCTGAGGGGAAACCCGCGATCACCAGCAACATGGCGTTGCGGAACACATGGCCGTACAGCACGCGGTGGTTGGTCAGGCCTTTGGCCTTGGCGGTGATCACGTACTGTTTGTTGATTTCGTCGAGGAAGCTGTTTTTGGTCAGCAGGGTCATGGTCGCGAAGTTGCCGATCACCAGTGCAGTCACCGGCAGCGCCAGGTGCCAGAAGTAATCGAGGATCTTGCCGGTCATGCTCAGTTCATCGAAGTTGTTCGAAGTCAGCCCGCGCAAGGGGAACCAGTCCAGGTAACTGCCGCCGGCGAACACCACGATCAACAGGATGGCGAACAGGAACGCCGGGATCGCGTAGCCGACGATGATCGCCGAACTGGTCCAGACGTCGAAGTGGCTGCCATGCCGCGTGGCCTTGGCGATCCCCAGCGGGATCGACACCAGGTACATGATCAGCGTGCTCCAGAGCCCGAGGGAGATTGAGACGGGCATCTTTTCCTTGATCAGGTCGATGACCTTGGCGTCACGGAAGAAGCTGTCGCCGAAATCCAGGGACGCATAGTTTTTCACCATGATCCACAAGCGTTCCGGCGCCGACTTGTCGAAGCCGTACATGTGCTCGATTTCCTTGACCAACGCCGGGTCCAGGCCCTGGGCGCCACGATAGGCCGAACCTGCCACCGAGACTTCGGCGCCGCCGCCAGCGATGCGGCTGGTGGCGCCTTCGAAGCCTTCGAGCTTGGCGATCATCTGTTCCACCGGCCCGCCCGGGGCGGCCTGGATGATCACGAAGTTAATCAGCAAAATGCCGAACAAGGTCGGAATGATCAGCAGCAGTCGCCGAAAAATATACGCCAGCATCTGATTACTCCGTGCCCGCAGGACCAGCCTGCAGAGTGGTTTCGACTTCTATCGCCGGCTTGATGTCGGGCTTGACCCACCAGGTGGCGGTGCCGATGTCGTATTTAGGCGAGACCTTTGGATGGCCGATGTGGTTCCAGTACGCCACGCGCCAGGTCTTGATGTGCCAGTTGGGTATTACGTAATAGCCCCATTGCAGAACGCGGTCCAGCGCGCGGGCGTGGGCTACCAGGCTCTTGCGCGAATCGGCGTTGATCAGTTGCTCGACCAGTTGGTCGACCACCGGATCCTTCAGGCCCATGGAATTACGGCTGCCGGATTTGTCGGCAGCGGCCGACATCCAGAATTCCCGTTGTTCGTTACCCGGTGAGTTGGACTGCGGGAAGCTGCCGACGATCATGTCGAAGTCCCGGGAACGCACGCGGTTGATGTATTGCGAGACGTCGACCCGGCGGATCACCAGATCAATGCCCAGGTCACTCAGGTTGCGCTTGAACGGCAGCAGCACTCGTTCGAATTCGGTCTGGGCCAACAGAAACTCGATGACGACAGGTTTGCCGGTGGCATCGACCATTTTGTCATCGACGATACGCCAGCCGGCCTCCTGTAGCAGTTGATAGGCTTCCCGTTGCTGGGCGCGGATCATGCCGCTGCCGTCAGTGGTCGGGTTCTGGAACGCTTCGCTGAACACCTGCGGCGGCAGCTTGCTGCGTAACGGCTCAAGGATTGCCACCTGATCGGCATCGGGCAGGCCGGTGGCGGCCATTTCCGAGTTCTCGAAGTAACTGCGGGTGCGCACGTAGGCGCCGTTGAACAGTTGCTTGTTGGTCCATTCGAAGTCCAGCAACAGCGACAACGCCTGGCGCACGCGCACATCGTGGAACACCGGGCGACGCAAATTGAACACGAACCCTTGCATGCCAGTCGGATTGCCGTTGGGAATCTGTTCCTTGACCAGCCGTCCTTCGGTAACCGCCGGAACATTGTAGGCGTTGGCCCAGTTCTTCGCGGTCATTTCCAGCCAGTAGTCGAACTGCCCGGCCTTGAGCGCTTCCAGGGCCACGGTGTTGTCGCGGTAGTAATCGGTGGTCATCACATCGAAGTTATAGAAACCCCGATTGACCGGCAGGTCCTTGCCCCAGTAATCCTTGACCCGCTCGTAACGAACCGAGCGTCCGGCCTTCACTTCACTGACCTTGTACGGGCCACTGCCCAGCGGGATTTCCAGGTTGCCCTTGTTGAAATCGCGGTCGGCCCACCAATGCTTGGGCAGCACCGGCAACTGGCCGAGAATCAGCGGCAGCTCTCGATTGTTGGTGTGCTTGAACTTGAACAGTACGGTGAGCGGGTCTTCGGCAACCACTTCCGCCACGTCGTTGTAGTAGCCACGGTACATCGGCGCGCCGTCCTTGGTCAGCATCTGGAAGCTGAACACCACGTCCTCGGCGCGTACCGGATGGCCGTCATGGAAGCGTGCTTCCGGACGCAGGTAGAAACGCACCCAGGCGTTGTCCGGGGCTTTTTCGATCAGCCGGGCGATCAAGCCGTATTCAGTGAACGGCTCATCGAGGCCTTGTTTGGCCAAGGTGTCGTAAATGTTGCCGATATCATCCGCCGGCACGCCTTTGCTGATGAACGGGTTAAGGCTGTCGAAGCCGCCGAAACCGGCCTGGCGGAAGATCCCGCCCTTGGGCGCATCCGGATTGACGTAGTCGAAGTGCTTGAAGTCGGCCGGGTATTTCGGCGGCTCGTTGTACAGGGTCACGGCATGTTGCGGGGCGGCACAGGCCAGCCCGGCAAACAGCAGACCGCTGGCCTGCAGGAGCAGGGCACGGACGGGTTTCATTGATCTTTCTCCGAAGATTTCAGCCACCACGCATTCAGGCCCAGGGTGTAGGGCGGCGTGGTGACGAAGGCGAGCCGGTTGCGGTACGCCAGACGGTGATAATTAAGGTACCAGTTGGGAATGATGTAGTGCTGCCATAGCAGCACACGGTCGAGGGCCTTGCCGGCGGCGACTTGCTCATCGCGGGTCCGGGCGGCCAGCAACTGTTCGAGCAAATGGTCGACCACCGGGTTGGCAATGCCGGCGTAGTTCTTGCTGCCCTTGACTGCGGCCTGGCTGGAATGAAAGTACTGCCATTGTTCCAGGCCGGGGCTGAGCGTCTGGTTGAGGGTCATCAGAATCATGTCGAAATCGAACTGGTCGAGGCGCTGCTTGTATTGCGCGCGATCGACCGTGCGCAGCTGCGCATCGATGCCGATGCTGGCAAGGTTCTCGACGTAAGGCTGGAGGATGCGCTCCAGGTTCGGGTTGACCAGCAGCAGTTCCAGTCGCAACGGCTGCCCGGCGGCGTTTTGCAGACGCTGGCCATTGAGTTTCCAGCCGGCTTCGGCGAGCAGGTCGAGGGCCTTGCGCAGGGTCTCACGGGGGATGCCGCGCCCATCGGTCTGCGGCAGATTGAACGGCTCGGTAAAGAGCCTGACCGGTAGCTGCTCGCGATAGGACTTGAGCAAAAGCCATTCATGCCCGACCGGCAAACCGGTGGCCGAGAATTCACTGTTGGGGTAATAGCTCATGGCACGTTGGTAGGCGCCGCCGAACAGCGTGCGGTTGGTCCACTCGAAGTCGAACATCAGCCCCAGCGCTTCACGGACCTTGGCGTCCGAAAACGTCGGGCGACGGCTGTTCATGAACAAGCCCTGACTCTGGGTCGGGATTTGATGCGCAATTTGCGCCTTGATCACGTCACCGCGACGTATGGCCGGAAAGTTGTAACCGGTGTCCCAGTTTTTCGCCTGATGCTCGATATAGATGTCGAACTCACCGGCCTTGAACGCCTCGAACGCCACGTCGCTGTCGCGGTAGAACTCCACTTCCATGCGATCAAAGTTGTACTTGCCGCGATTGACCGGCAGGTCCTTGCCCCAGTAATCCTTGACCCGCTCGAAGACGATCTGCCGTCCTGGCGTGACCGACGTGATGCGATACGGCCCGCTGCCCAGCGGCGGCTCGAAGGTGGTGGCCTTGAAGTCGCGACCTTTCCAGTAGTGCTGTGGCAACACCGGCATTTCGCCCAGGCGCAGGATCAGCAGCGGATTGCCGGCGCGCTTGAACACGAAACGGATGCGCTGCGGGTTGAGGATGTCGACCCGCAGCACTTCCTGGAGGCTGGTGCGGTACAGCGGATGGCCTTCCTTGAGCAGCAGGCGGTAGGTGAACGCGACGTCGTAAGCGGTGATCGGCGTGCCGTCATGGAAGCGTGCTTCGGGACGCAGGTTGAACACCACCCAGCTGCGGTCCTCATTGTATTCCACCGACTGGGCGATCAGGCCGTAGCTGGACGCTGGCTCATCACCGGACGGTGCGTACTGCCCGGTGCCAACCATCAGCGGTTCGTTGAGCTCGTTGATGCCGTACTGCAGGAAATTCGGTGTGGTGACAGGGCTGGTGCCCTTGAAAGTGTAAGGGTTGAGCGTGTCGAAGGTGCCAAACGCCATGACCCGCAACGTACCGCCCTTGGGCGCTTGCGGGTTGACCCAGTCGAAGTGGGTAAATCGGGCCGGGTACTTGAGCGTGCCGAACTGCGCATAACCATGGCTTTCGCTGATCGTCGCGCTTGCGGTGGAGCTCAAGGCCAGGCTGATCAGGAGCAGGAGCAGGGGGCGCTTCAAATAGGGGATCCGATCCAGGCGGCTTGGGCTTTGTGGACGGTACAGTAACAGCTTGTATGGACAGGAAAAAGACGGGGGGTAAATGCGTAATATCGGCCGGGCCACAATCCCTGTGGGAGCGAGCTTGCTCGCGATGAGGGCTTATCAGTTTGCATTGATGTCGACTGACACGCCGTCATCGCGAGCAAGCTCGCTCCCACAGGTTTTTGCACTGCCCACAAAAACTGCGCAGGCATAAAAAAGCCCCTGAAATCAGGGGCTCTTTTTTAATGCGGATTGGCCACCGTCAACATCTGGCCGGGCTTCAGCGCCTGCCCGACACGCGGGTTCCAGCGCTTGAGGTGCTGCATTTCAACGTTAAAGCGCTTGGCCACGATGTACAGCGAGTCGCCCTGCTGGACCTTGTACGTGGTCTGCTGCTTCTTGGTGTTGGCTGCAATCACGGTGTTGACGCGCCCGGAGCTGCGTTTGCTGTTGTCCTGCATGACCAGGGTCTGGCCGGGCTTGAGGTTCTTGCCGGTCAGTTTGTTCCAGCGTTGCAGGTCCTTCACGTCAACGTCGTTGGCCTTGGCGATGGAGCCGAGGTTGTCACCCCGTTTGACCCGGTAGGAGCGTTTGACACTGGCGACCTGGGTATCGTCGGCGCCTTCGAAGACCGGCTTGAGCGACTTCTTGCTGATCAACTCTTCAGGACGCATGGTCTGCAGGCTGCTGGTCAGCAGTTGCGCCTTGGAGGTCGGGACCAGCAGATGCTGCGGGCCGTCGATGGTGGTGCGCTGCTTGAAGGCCGGGTTGAGCTGGAACAGTTCGTCTTCGTCGATGTTGGCGACTTCAGCGACCTTGGACAGGTCCATGCGCTGGTTGATTTCGACGACCTGGAAGTAGGGCTCGTTGGCGATCGGGTTGAGGTTCACGCCGTAGGCTTCCGGCGCCATCACCACTTGCGACAGCGCCAGCAGCTTCGGCACGTAGGCCTGGGTTTCGGAGGGCAGCGGCAGGTTCCAGTAGTCGGTCGGCAAGCCGAGACGCTCGTTGCGTTCGATGGCCCGGCTGACGGTGCCTTCGCCGGCATTGTAGGCCGCCAGGGCCAGCATCCAGTCGCCGTTGAACATGTCGTGCAGGCGGGTCAGGTAATCCAGCGCGGCGGTGGTCGACGCGGTGATGTCGCGACGGCCATCATAGAAACGGGTCTGGCGCAGGTTGAAGTAACGCCCGGTGGACGGGATGAATTGCCAAAGACCCACCGCGTCGGCCCGGGAATAGGCCATCGGGTTGTAGGCACTTTCAATCACTGGCAGCAGTGCCAGTTCCAGCGGCATGTTGCGTTCTTCAAGGCGCTCGACGATGTAGTGAATGTAGAGGCTGCCACGCTCGCCGGCGTTTTCGAGGAAGGAGGGGTTGCTGGCGAACCATAGGCGCTGTTGCTCGATGCGCGGGTTGACGCCCAGCCCGTCCTGCAACTGGAAGCCCTGGCGCATGCGCCCCCAGACGTCCTGTGGAATTTGCGGGCTGGGTTTTTCGCTGAGCCAGATCGGCTTCTGCTTGGCGCGCGCGGCGATGTTGGGCGTGTGCGCCGCATCGGTTTGCGGCGCATGACTGGAACAGCCCGCCAGGGTGGCGGACACAGCCACCGCAATGGCTTGAGCCAAGCGGGTCAATGCGTCTGAACTGATGGCTTTGCGAATAGGTGACGACATTGGCTGGAAGTAAGTTCCGGGCAAAAATGTCGGGCGATTCTAGAAAGCACACCCTGCGCGGTCAACCTTTCAGAATTGTTGCAACCTTGAGCGATCCCTTTAGAACTTGTCTTTCCAGGCTCGAAGCGCAGCAAAAACCATATCGGGCACCGAGTTATCGGTGCCGGTCCGTTCGTCCGCTTTTTCTTTAACGGATGTTTCACCGGCGCGCAAGAACGGGTTTGTGAGCTTTTCCAGCGCCAGTGTCGACGGCAGCGTCATGATTGCGGATTCGCGTTGTCGGGTGACTTTGGCCAGACGCTCGGCGGTGTGCGGGTTGTTCGGTTCGACGGCCGCCGCAAACTTCAGGTTGCCGAGGGTGTATTCGTGGGTGCAGTAGACCAGCGTGTCTTCTGGCAATGCAGCGAGGCGTGTCAGCGAGTTGTACATTTGCTGTGGCGTGCCTTCAAACAACCGTCCGCAGCCGGCGGCAAACAGTGTGTCACCGCAGAACAGCAACCCGTGATGGTAATAGGCGATATGCCCCAGGGTGTGGCCAGGGACCGCGATGACCTGGAAGTCGCAGCCGAGCACACTGACCTTGTCGTTGTCTTTGAGCGCGACGTCCCGCGCCGGGATTTTTTCGCTGGCCGGGCCATAGACTGTTGCGTCCGTCGCTTTCTTCAGCTGTTCGACGCCGCCGACATGGTCATGATGGTGATGAGTGATCAAAATATCACTCAGTACCCAGCCCGGATTGGCCGCAAGCCAGGCTTGTACGGGGGCGGCATCACCCGGGTCGACGACCGCGCAGCGCTTGCTGTCGTGGTCTTGTAACAACCAGATGTAGTTGTCGGTGAAGGCGGGCAGGGCAGTGATCTGTATCATCGTCGGATTCGCCAAACGGAAATCAATGGCGCATCTTAGAACTTCCTGGCGCGTTGGAGAATGCAATGACTGATAAAGCGTTCGCACAGGCTGATCCCGACTGGCTGGCGTTGATCAGCGCGGCCCGCGAGTGGCTCGCCGGTCCCCTCGGGCAATTTTTGCTGGACGAAGAGCGGCGCATGCTCGAAGACGAGCTCGGGCGGTTCTTTGGTGGCTATCTGGTGCATTACGGTCCGTCGGCGCAGACACCGCCGTCAGCACCGCAGGTGCAGCGCAACGTACGCCTTGGAGCACCGTTGCCAGGGGTCGAGATCGTTTGTGAGGAACAGGCCTGGCCGTTGAGCGAGCATGCTGCCGATGTGGTGGTGCTGCAACATGGCCTGGATTTCTGCCTGTCGCCCCACGGCTTGCTCCGTGAAGCGGCCAGCAGCGTTCGCCCCGGCGGGCATCTGCTGATCATTGGCATCAATCCCTGGAGCAGTTGGGGCCTGCGGCATGTGTTTGCCCAGGATGCGCTGCGCAAGGCGCGCTGCATTTCGCCGTCACGGGTCGCGGATTGGTTGAACCTGCTGGGCTTCGCGCTGGAGAAACGCCGCTTCGGGTGCTATCGTCCGCCGCTCGCGTCACCGGCGTGGCAGACCCGCCTGGCCGGTTGGGAGCGCAAGGCCGGTGACTGGCAGTTGTCGGGCGGCGGCTTCTATTTATTGGTGGCGCGCAAGATCGTGGTGGGTTTGCGGCCGGTCCGTCAGGAACGTCGCGAGCCGATGGGCAAGTTGATCCCTTTGCCGATGGCCAAGGTCAACCGTCGCAATATCGAACCGTAATACACACTTTTTATTTGCAGCCGGGCCTGTCCCGGCTTCGGGCGTCGTCGATCAGCGATCGGCGAGCCAGCGCATTTTTCTGGATAGATTGGCATGAGCGATAGCGTAGAACTGTTCACCGACGGCGCCTGCAAGGGCAACCCTGGCCCTGGCGGCTGGGGCGCATTGCTGGTGTGCAAGGGCGTCGAAAAGGAACTCTGGGGCGGCGAAGCCAATACCACCAACAACCGCATGGAACTGATGGGCGCGATCCGTGGCCTGGAAGAGCTCAAGCGTCCCTGCGACGTGCTGCTGGTGACCGACTCCCAGTACGTGATGAAAGGCATCAACGAGTGGATGGACAACTGGAAGAAGCGCGGCTGGAAAACCGCGGCGAAAGAGCCGGTGAAAAACGCTGATCTGTGGAAGTTGCTCGACGAGCAGGTCAACCGTCACAAGGTCACCTGGAAATGGGTGCGCGGGCACATTGGTCATCACGGCAACGAACGGGCCGACCAGTTGGCCAATCGCGGCGTCGATGAAGTGCGCGGGTACAAGCAGGACTGATTCGTGTTCAACCGATGGACCGAGTCATGGCCTTCACGAGCAAGCCCGCTCCCACATTGATCTCCATACGCCACAGATCCCTTGTGGGAGCGGGCTTGCTCGCGAAAGCGGCGACTCGGTGTATCTGAAAGACCCCGGCGGGCGTGTTAACATCGCCGCTTTTGCACGATTGACCGATTGAGAGCTGAGCACTGATGGCCACCAGATCCGTTGTACTCGACACCGAAACCACCGGCATGCCGGTGACCGACGGCCACCGGATTATCGAAATCGGTTGTGTCGAGTTGATCGGCCGACGCCTGACGGGCCGGCACTTTCACGTGTACCTGCAACCCGATCGCGAAAGTGACGAGGGCGCCATCGGCGTCCACGGCATCACCAACGAGTTCCTCGTGGGCAAGCCGCGTTTTGCCGAAGTGGCCGAAGAGTTCTTCGAGTTCATCAAGGGCGCGCAGCTGATCATCCATAACGCGGCGTTCGACGTTGGCTTCATCAACAACGAATTTGCCCTGATGGGGCAGCAGGACCGCGCGGACATTACGCAGCACTGCACGATTCTCGACACCCTGATCATGGCCCGGGAGCGTCACCCGGGACAGCGCAACAGCCTCGACGCCTTGTGCAAGCGCTATGGCGTCGACAACTCCGGCCGTGAACTGCACGGCGCCTTGCTCGACTCCGAGATTCTCGCCGACGTCTACCTGACCATGACCGGTGGCCAGACCAGCCTGTCCCTGGCCGGTAACGCTTCCGATGGCAATGGGTCCGGTGAAGGGGCGGACAATTCGGCCACCGAGATTCGCCGATTGCCGGCGGATCGCCAGCCGACGCGCATCATCCGCGCCAGTGAAGATGACCTGGCCCGCCACGCGGCGCGCCTGGAAATCATCAGTAAGTCCGCTGGCGCTCCGGCGTTGTGGGTGCAGTTGGCCGAGGCTGAAGCGCAGGCGTAACACCCTATTTGGCAAACACTGCTTTTGTGGCGAGGGGGCTTGCCCCCGTTGGAGCGCGAAGCGGTCCCGTGTTTATTCAGGCAAATGACGTTTGCAGTAATTACGACTGCTTCGCAGCCGGACGGGGGCAAGCCCCCTCGCCACAAAGTGGTGCATCCCGCTCGCCACATCCGCTGCAACCCTCTACCCTGAGGTGATTGGCAGGTTCCGGTCTGCCGCCTCAGGACACTGAGCCTCATGTATAAAGATTTGAAATTCCCGGTCCTGATTGTCCATCGGGACATCAAGGCCGATAGCGTCGCCGGCGACCGAGTGCGGGGGATTGCCCGAGAGCTGGAACAGGAAGGATTCAGCGTCGTTTCGGCGGTGGACTACACCGAAGGACGGCTGGTGGCGTCAACTTATCATGGCTTGTCTTGCATGTTGATTGCGTCTGAGGACGCCAGCACCCATTCCCATTTGTTGCAAAACATGGCCGAACTGATTGGTCTGGCGCGGGTGCGTGCACCGGATCTACCGATCTTTGCCCTGGGCGAAAAAGTGACCCTGGAAAACGCGCCCGCCGATGCCATGGCCGAGCTCAATCAGTTGCGCGGCATTCTTTACCTGTTTGAAGACACCGTGCCCTTTCTCGCCCGACAGGTGGCCCGCGCCGCACGCAAATACCTCGATGGCCTGCTGCCACCGTTTTTCAAGGCATTGGTGCAGCACACGGCGGATTCCAACTATTCCTGGCACACCCCCGGGCACGGCGGCGGCGTGGCTTATCACAAAAGTCCGGTCGGACAAGCGTTTCACCAGTTTTTCGGGGAAAACACCCTGCGCTCGGATCTTTCAGTGTCGGTGCCGGAGCTCGGCTCATTGCTTGATCACACTGGCCCCCTGGCCGAAGCCGAGGCCCGTGCAGCCCGCAACTTTGGTGCCGATCACACCTTTTTTGTGATTAATGGCACCTCCACGGCCAACAAGATTGTCTGGCACTCGGTGGTCGCACGCGATGACCTGGTGCTGGTGGATCGCAATTGCCACAAGTCGGTGTTGCATTCGATCATCATGACCGGCGCCATCCCGCTGTACTTGTGTCCGGAACGTAATGAACTGGGGATCATCGGCCCGATTCCCCTGAGTGAGTTCAGCCGCGAATCGATCCAGGCCAAGATCGACGCCAGTCCGCTGACCAAGGGCCGTTCACCGAAGGTCAAGCTCGCCGTAGTGACCAATTCAACGTATGACGGCCTCTGCTACAACGCCGAGCTGATCAGGCAGCAACTGGGCAATAGCGTTGAGGTACTGCACTTCGACGAGGCCTGGTACGCCTATGCGGCGTTTCACGAGTTTTTTGCCGGGCGCTATGGCATGGGCACGTCCCGTGACGACGACAGCCCACTGGTATTTACCACCCATTCGACCCACAAGTTACTGGCGGCATTCAGTCAGGCGTCGATGATTCATGTGCGCGATGGCGGCGCGCGGCAACTGGATCGGGATCGCTTCAACGAAGCATTCATGATGCACATCTCGACGTCACCGCAGTACGGCATTATCGCCTCGCTGGATGTGGCTTCGGCGATGATGGAAGGTCCGGCCGGGCGTTCGCTGTTGCAGGAAATGTTCGATGAGGCCCTGAGTTTTCGCCGGGCGCTGGCCAATTTGCGACAACACATTGCCGCTGATGACTGGTGGTTTTCAATCTGGCAACCGCCGTCGGCAGAAGGCATGGAACGGGTCGTCACCGAGGACTGGTTGCTGCAACCCGATGCCGACTGGCACGGCTTTGGCGGTGTGACCGACGATTATGTGTTGCTCGACCCGATCAAGGTCACGTTGGTGATGCCGGGGCTGACGGCTGGTGGCGCCCTCAGCGAGCGCGGGATTCCGGCGGCGGTGGTCAGCAAGTTCCTTTGGGAGCGCGGCCTGGTCGTCGAGAAGACCGGGCTGTATTCGTTCCTGGTGCTGTTCTCCATGGGCATCACCAAAGGCAAGTGGAGCACGCTGCTCACCGAATTGCTGGAGTTCAAGCGCAGTTATGACGCCAATGTCAGTCTGGCCAGTTGCCTGCCCTGCGTGGCGCAAGAGAATGTCGCGCGCTATCAGGGCATGGGGCTGCGTGATTTATGCGATCAGTTACATGCCTGCTATCGCAGCAATGCCACCGCCAGACACCTCAAGCGCATGTACACCGTGCTGCCGGAAGTCGCGATGAAGCCGGCGGACGCCTATGATCAATTGGTGCGGGGTGAAGTCGAAGCCGTGTCGATCGATGCGCTGGACGGGCGAATCGCCGCGGTGATGCTGGTGCCGTATCCGCCCGGTATTCCACTGATCATGCCTGGCGAGCGCTTTACCGAATCGACCCGCTCGATCATCGATTACCTGGCGTTTGCCCGCACGTTCGATAGCAGTTTTCCGGGGTTCGTTGCTGATGTGCACGGATTGCAACACGAAGTACAGGGCAGTGGACGGTGCTACACCGTCGATTGCATCAAGGAGTGAGGACCTTTCCCAGTATGCAACCGGTTATAAATCCGAATTACCCAGGGTTGTCGGTACGGGTTGCCGATGACGGTTTTGCTGCCTACATCTGGGGCAGTGATTTCAGTTTTGAGGTCGCGGCCTACGGTGCGGCCGAAATCGGCAAACCAGTGGCACAGTGGCCAGTCACCCCGATCACGCCTTATCGCAAGTGCTACGGCATCGACCCTGAGGAGTTCAGCAGTTTTCGCGATGCCGCCGACAGCGCGATTTTCATGGCTTATCTGGATGACCAGCCCGTGGGGCACCTGGTAGTCAGTACCAACTGGAACGGCTTTGCCCATATCGACGAGTTGGCGGTGCATGCACCGGCCCGACGGCATGGTGTGGCCAAGGCCTTGCTGGATGTGGCGCAATTCTGGAGCCGCAAGAAAAAGCTCCCGGGCATCATGCTCGAAACCCAGAACAACAACCTGGGGGCCTGCAGGCTTTATGAACGCTGCGGTTACGTGATTGGCGGGATCGACCACCTGCGCTATCGCGGCATTGATCCGAACACCGCTGAAGTGGCGCTGTTCTGGTATCGCATGTTTGAAAACCCGCTCAGTTCGCCAGCATCGCCGCGGCTTGTTCCGTGATGATGGCCAGCAAGGCCTGGATTGCCGGTGAAGGTTCGGTGTTTTTCAGGGACAGGGCGTAGAGACTGATCGGGACGGCTGGCGCCAGCGGGCAGGCGTCCAGTCCCGAGGTTTTGGCACCGAGGGCGGTGAAGGGGTCGACGATGGCCAGGCCTTCGCCGGCCTCGACCATGCTGCGCATCATCTGATGCGTCTGGACCCGGGTCTGAATCACCGGGGCAGGGCGCAAGCCATGCAGTTTGTTGTCCAGCGCCGGGCTCAGCGGGTCGTGCCCATCCAGGCCGATCATCGATTGGCCGGCCAGATCCTGCACTGAAATGTATTTCTGTTTCGGTTGCAGCCATCCGTGGGGGGCGAGCAACTGAAGTTTGCCCTGGGCAATCATCTGGCAATCGATATCGGCGTGATCGGGGTCATGCAGGCTCAGGCCCAGGTCGCTTTCACGCAGCAGCAGGCTTCTGACGATGTCGCGGGTGGGCTGGCTCAGGAGTGTGCAAGGCGCGTCGGGCAGGCGTCGGCGCAGGGTCGCGATGCTGTGTGGCAACAATTGGTTGGCCAGAGGCGGGGTGCAGATGATGCGCAGCGGCGGCGCCAGGTATTGCCTGAGGCTGTTGGCCAGGCGCTGCACGGGTTCGAGCGCATCGTAGACCCGGGCAATTTCCACCTGCAATTCCCGCGCTTCGCGGGTGGCCTGCAATCGTCCGCGTACGCTGGCGAACAGCATGAAACCCAACTGATCCTCGGCGTCGCGCAGCAAACGCTCGACTTCGGCCACCGGCAACTGCAGCCATTCGGCGGCGGTGCCCAGGTGACCGGTCTGCAAGAGCGCCTGGATCACTTCGATATGGCGTAAGCGCATGCGTGAAGTCCATGTTCAGCAGGTGGAGGAGTCAGTGGCTGAATCCTACCCCAAGTCCGCGCATATGACTTCTGCTCATAACGACGAGTTATGAAACGCTGGTGGTTTGCGGTTCGCGGGTAATGGTAATGCCGGTTTGCACCAGCAGAAATTCATTGTCGTCGACCTTGTTGAGGCGGTCGCCAATGGCCAGCTTATAGGTGGTGACAGGCCCTGAGCCATCTGCCGCCGGGGTGGAGTCCTGGAACTCGTGCACCGAATAAATACGGCCTTGCGCGTCTCTTGCATGGAACTGACCGACGAGTACTGCTGCCATCTGCTTAGAACCTCTGGAGATAAATCACTCAATTTGCGGCACTGTAGACCGTGCTTGGGCGAGGTAAGTTTTCCTACAGGAAAAAAATAGTCAGGGACGGTATTTTCAGTCGCCCGCTGCCTGAATCGTCATCTATAACTACAAGCTCTCCATATCGGACAGTCGAGAAACTCCCATGAGCAACGTCTATACGATCGCCGTGCTGGTCGGCAGCTTGAGAAAGGAATCGATCAACCGCAAGGTCGCACGGGCCCTGATAGAACTGGCTCCGGCCAATCTCAAGCTCAACATCGTCGAAATTGGCGATCTGCCGCTCTATAACGAAGACATCGATGGCGCTTCACCGCCGGCAGCCTACAGCACTTTCCGACAACAAGTGAGCTCATCCGACGCGGTGTTGTTCGTGACCCCGGAATACAACCGTTCGGTGCCGGCGCCGTTGAAAAACGCGATTGACGTGGGCTCGCGCCCTTATGGCAAAAGTGCCTGGAACGGTAAACCGGGCGCCGTTATCAGTGTTTCGCCGGGGGCCGTCGGCGGATTTGGTGCCAACCACAACCTGCGTCAATCCATGGTGTTTCTCAATGTCCCGCTGATGCAGCAACCGGAGGTCTATCTGGGGAACGCCGGTTCGGCGTTCGACGAGGCGGGCAAATTGTCCGAGTCGGTGAAGCCGATCCTGCAGAAATTCATCAACGCCTATGGGCAATGGGTTGAACAGCACAAGAAAGTTTGATGTTTATTGACCAGCACTTCGTCTTACAAGGCGCTGGTCAATCGGCTGCAAATCATCGTTTCCATTTCCGACAGCCAGGCGGCAGTTTGCTCCGCCGCCGGTTGTGCCGTGACGCAATAGCGGCGACCACCCCAGGCCATGATGACCCAGGCTTGAATAGTCGGTGCTGATGGCTGCATCGGCAAAATAGTCATACAGCGTGCCAATCGCCACGCCGGCTTCCAGGGCCGCTTCGCGGGTGGTCAGCCCGGACCAGCCGGCACGCTGCCAAATCCGAACAAAAGCCCCGTAAATGGCCTCGACGGTGAAGATCGCCCGGGCCTGACTCGGCTGTTACGAACGCGTGGTGTCCTATGCCGAGTTGGCAACCCTTGCCGGTGACCGTCCTACGCTGTATGTGGATTTTTCCGGCGACCTGGATTTACGTGATCGAGTCCACCAGCATTTTGCCGGGCAACTGGTTTACAGCTGCTTCGCCGGCACTGCGCAAAGTACCGATGAGGCGCGGTTGACGGCTATCGTGGGACCGCAACCGGTATTCTTTTTTGCGCCGATCCAGATCCGCAAGCGCAATGCGGAATGGGGGCCGGAGGGGGCAGCCAGCATATCGGCGAGGGGCATGTGATTCGCTTGTAGGCGGGGCAGGCTTAGTGCTTCCGGGGCTCCTCAGGTAGACCGTGGTGACTTCTTCGCGAGCAAGCCCGCTCCCACATTCGATTTCGGTCGAGTACAGATTTTGTATTCACTGAAGGTCCCTGTGGGAGCGGGCTTGCCCGCGAAGGGGGCGACTCAGGCAATACGAGACTCAACTCTGCCCCGGCACATTCGGCCAACGGTCCGCCACCAGAAACAATCGCTCGGCCTCTTCCCAGTCGCCGCTGGCATTTTCCGTCAGGCGCACCAGCAGTTGTGCCGGCGCCAGCGGGTCCAGGTCATTGAGCCACGCCTGCATCTGTTCAGGGGTCCAGGTGTGCTCCGGCGAATAATGCGCCGGCGCCAGCCAGGCGTGGCGGGGCAGCGGTTGCCAGCGACCGGGCGGGCTCTGGGCCAACAACGCCGCCCAATCCTTTTGATGCAACCAGCGACCGCGCAAATGCTGCGGATGGGCACCCAATGGCGGGGCGGCCTGTCCGGGCCACGGATACAGCAAATACCCGCCCAGCCACAAGTGCGCGCTGAAGGTGTGGATGTCCAGCGACGCCAGCATCTCTCGGCTCTCGGGGCGTGCGGAGATCGGTAATTGATGCTGGCTCAGGTGGGCCAGTTTGCGATCGAGCCGATCGTGGCACCCAGGTCCGAGCCACTGGGCGGTGTCGTGCCCGTCGCCGGATTGCGGGCCGAGGTAGAGCTTGATCGCCAGTTCCATGTGATGCACACCGTCGCGGTCACGCAGCAGCATGTCCAGTTCACCCAGAGTGTGCCCTTCGCGGCGAATCGGCATGTTGGCGGCAATCAGTTCAATGCCCGGTGCATGCTGCACGGCGAATTGCCAGAGGCGTTCGTAGTACAAGCCCAGGCGCCGGGTCCGGGCCTGGGCCAGCCAGTGCAGCAAGCCATAACTGTCCCGATCCAGTTGGCGCAGCCAATGCTCCAGGCGTTCCGGTGCCTGGACCCAGTCGCTGCCGGCCAACGGGTGACGCTGTGGCCACGGAGCCTCACCCAGCATGGGCGGCGCGAGGATGACCCACGCCAGGTCACGCACTTCGGGATGGCGTAACTGGTGGGGCAGGCGGAGCAAATCCGGAAATAGCATCATCTTGCGAGCATAGCCCGAAACCCGGGCACACCCTTGAAGCTGAAAGGATTTTGTCTACGGGCGGCTTTCGCCCATAATCGTGGTTTTCACCGCCACGCAGATCCCCGCAGGAGCCCCATGGAGCAATTTCGCAATATCGGCATCATCGGTCGCCTGGGCAGTTCCCAGGTGCTGGATACCGTCCGCCGGCTGAAACGGTTTCTGCTCGATCGTCACCTGCACGTGATCCTTGAGGACACTATCGCCGAAGTGCTGCCAGGGCACGGCCTGCAAACCTCATCGCGCAAGATGCTCGGCGAAGTCTGCGACATGGTCATTGTGGTCGGTGGTGACGGCAGCTTGCTCGGTGCCGCCCGGGCGCTGGCCAAGCACAACATTCCGGTGCTCGGCATCAACCGCGGCAGCCTGGGCTTTCTCACCGACATCCGTCCTGATGAACTGGAAACCAAGGTCGCCGAAGTGCTGGATGGCCACTATCTGGTGGAAAACCGTTTCCTGCTGCAGGCCGAAGTTCGCCGCCACGCCGAGGCCATCGGCCAGGGCGATGCACTTAACGATGTGGTACTGCATCCCGGCAAATCGACCCGGATGATCGAGTTCGAGCTGTACATCGACGGCCAGTTTGTCTGCAGCCAGAAGGCCGACGGCCTGATCGTCGCCACGCCGACCGGTTCCACCGCCTATGCGCTGTCCGCCGGCGGGCCGATCATGCATCCCAAGCTCGACGCTATTGTGATTGTGCCGATGTACCCCCATACCTTATCGGGTAGACCCATCGTGGTCGATGGCAACAGTGAGCTGAAAATCGTCGTGTCCAAGGATATGCAGATTTACCCGCAAGTCTCGTGTGACGGGCAGAACCACTTTACCTGCGCGCCGGGCGACACCATTACCGTCAGTAAAAAAGCCCAGAAGTTGCGGCTGATTCACCCACTCGACCACAACTACTATGAGGTCTGCCGGACCAAACTCGGCTGGGGCAGCAAGTTGGGGGGTGGAGGCGACTGATGCTCGATCCCGCGCGTAGCTACGACCTGATCGGTGACGTGCACGGTTGCGCCCTGACCCTGGAGCACTTGCTCGACCGACTCGGTTATCACAAGCAGGGTGGCGTCTGGCGGCACGCGTCGCGCATGGCGGTGTTCGTCGGCGATATCATCGACCGCGGCCCGCGGATTCGCGAGGCGCTGCACATTGTCCACGACATGGTCGAGGCCGGTCAGGCGCTGTGCATCATGGGCAACCATGAGTTCAATGCGCTGGGCTGGAGCACACCGGCGCTGCCCGGCAGTGGCAAGCAGTTCGTGCGCGAGCACACACCGCGCCATGCCCGCCTGCTGCACGAAACCCTGACCCAGTTCGAAGATCATCCGGGTGACTGGCACGACTTCCAGCAATGGTTCTACCAGTTGCCATTGTTCGTCGATGCCGGGCGTTTTCGCGTGGTCCACGCCTGCTGGGATGCCGGGCTGATCGAGCCGCTGCGGGCGCTGTTCCCCAACGGTTGCGTCGACGAGCATTTTCTACAGGCATCGGCGGAGTCGGGTTCATTTGCCTGCACCGTGTTCGACCGGCTGCTACGCGGTACGGACATGCGCTTGCCCCATGGCCTGACCATGACCAGCGGCGATGGGCTGGTGCGTTCGTTTTTCCGTACCAAGTTCTGGGAGGACGATCCGAAAACCTACGGCGACATCGTGTTCCAGCCGGATGCACTGCCGGAACCCGTGGCCCGGACGCCGCTGACATCTACCGAAAAGAACAGTTTGCTGCGCTATGGCATCGATGAACCGCTGTTGTTCGTCGGCCACTACTGGCGCAGCGGCAAGCCGGCACCGATCCGGCCGAACCTGGCCTGCCTGGATTACAGCGCGGTGCTCTACGGCAAACTGGTTGCCTATCGACTGGATCAGGAAACCCGCCTGGATCCGCATAAATTCGTCTGGGTCGATGTCGAGCGGCCGGAGGTGCTGCAATGAGTGCTGTAGCGGTATTGCGTCTGCCCCTGGCGGTGGACTTGAGCGGGTTCGTCACGCTGCTCAAGCGCATGCAAGTGCCCCACCGGGTCAGTGAAGAAGCGGGCGAGCAAGTGTTGTGGGTGCCGGACAATATCAGTGAAGACGTGCGTGCGCTGTACGAACGCTTTCCGGCGGGTGACCCCGACCAACAGCTGGACATTCCGGTGGCGCAGACCATCACGCGTCCGGGGTTCGTCGAGCAATTGAAATATGCCAGGGCCACCGCGCTGGTGCTGCTGCTGAGCCTGATTGTCGGTGCGGCGACCATGCTGGGCGACAACCTTGAAACGATGCGCTGGCTGACCTTCCTCGAGTTCCGCGTGGTCGGCGAATACCTTCACTTCACGCCGCTGGCCGACAGCCTGGCGGCGGGGCAGTGGTGGCGCCTGTTCACGCCGATGCTGATTCACTTCGGCATCCTGCACCTGGCGATGAACGGCATGTGGTACTGGGAGCTGGGGCGGCGCATCGAGTCGCGCCAGGGCAGTATCAATTTGATCGGCCTGACCTTGCTGTTCAGCCTGGTGTCCAACTACGCCCAGTATTATTTCAGCGGTCCGACCTTGTTCGGTGGCTTGTCCGGCGTGCTGTACGGCCTGCTCGGGCATTGCTGGATCTTCCAGTTGCTGGCGCCGAACCCGGCTTATCGCCTGCCGCGCGGCGTGCTGGTGATGATGCTGGTGTGGTTGCTGCTGTGCCTGTCCGGGCTGGTCTCGATGATCGGCTTCGGCGAAATCGCCAACGCGGCCCACGTCAGCGGGTTACTCATCGGATGCTTCACCGGTTTGTTGGGCGGTTTGTATAACCGCCGTAAACTGGCCGCCTAATTTAAGAACATGCAATAAAGAGACGGAGACCCAATGTCCTCTTTTAACGAAATGATCAAGAACATCACTTCCGATATCTACGAGAGCCTGAAACTGGCCGTGGAAATCGGCAAATGGTCCGACGGTGGCAAGCTCACTGCCGAACAACGCGAGCTGTCGCTGCAGGCGATGATCGCCTGGGAAATCCAGAACCTGCCCGAGGACCAGCGTACCGGCTACATGGGGCCGCAGGAATGCGCCTCGAAGTCGATCGAAGTGCCGAACATCCTGTTCAAATCGGATGCCATCCATTGATCGAGATTGGCCGCGGTGCAATCAGCAAAATGTCGGCACGCCTTGACGGGTCGAACGTGCAGTACGCTTTGCGTCTGGGCGAAACCGAGGTCCCGGTCAATCCGTTGATCGGCACCACGATACGCCTGGAATACCTGGGTGCGATCCACTGCATCCATTGCGGGCGCAAGACCAAGACCAGTTTCAGCCAGGGTTACTGCTACCCATGCATGACCAAACTGGCCCAGTGCGACGTCTGCATCATGAGCCCGGAGCGTTGCCACTACGACGCCGGTACGTGCCGTGAACCGGAGTGGGGCGAGAAGTTCTGCATGACCGATCACGTGGTGTACCTGGCCAATTCGTCTGGGGTGAAAGTCGGGATTACCCGCGCCACCCAGTTGCCGACCCGCTGGCTTGACCAGGGTGCGAGCCAGGCCTTGCCGATCATGCGCGTATCGACCCGGCAACAGTCCGGTTTCGTCGAGGATCTGTTCCGCAGCCAGGTGGCGGACAAGACCAACTGGCGTGCTTTACTCAAGGGCGATGCAGCGGCGGTGAACCTGGCCGAGGTTCGCGATCAACTGTTCGACAGCTGCGCTGAAGGCTTGCAAGGATTGCAGGAACGATTCGGCTTGCAGGCGATCCAGACCGTTACCAATGTCGAACCGCTGGAAATCCGCTACCCGGTCGAGCAGTACCCGGCAAAGATTGTCAGCTTCAACCTGGACAAGAACCCGATTGCCGAAGGCACGCTGATGGGGGTCAAGGGCCAATACCTGATCTTCGATACCGGCGTGATCAATATTCGTAAATACACGGCTTACCAGCTCGCCGTGCATCAGTAAGGACTCCAGCATGCGCACCGAACAACCGAAGATGATTTACCTGAAGGACTATCAGGCGCCCGAGTACCTGATCGACGAAACACACCTGACCTTCGAGTTGTACGAGGACCACAGCCTGGTCCATGCGCAACTGGTGATGCGCCGCAACCCCGAGCGTGGCCCGGGCCTGCCGCCGCTGGTGCTGGACGGCCAGCAGCTGGAACTGCTGTCGGTCACGTTGGCCGACCAGGAGCTTTCTGCGGCGCAGTATCAACTGACCGAGAATCACCTGACCCTGCAACCGACCAGCGCTACCTTCACGGTCGATACCAGCGTCAGGATCCACCCGGAAACCAACACCGCACTGGAAGGCCTGTACAAGTCCGGCACGATGTTCTGCACCCAGTGCGAGGCCGAAGGCTTCCGCAAGATCACCTATTACCTCGACCGCCCGGACGTGATGAGCACCTTCACCACCACGGTCGTCGCGGAACAACACAGCTACCCGGTGCTGCTGTCCAACGGCAACCCGATTGCTTCCGGCCCCGGCGAAGACGGCCGGCATTGGGCGACCTGGGAAGACCCGTTCAAGAAACCGGCGTATCTGTTTGCGTTGGTGGCCGGCGACCTGTGGTGCGTCGAGGACAGCTTCACCACAATGAGCGAGCGCAACGTGGCGCTGCGCATTTACGTCGAGCCGGAAAACATCGACAAGTGCCAGCACGCCATGAACAGCCTGAAGAAATCCATGCGCTGGGACGAAGAGGTCTACGGTCGCGAGTACGATCTGGACATCTTCATGATCGTCGCCGTGAATGACTTCAACATGGGCGCCATGGAGAACAAGGGCCTCAACATCTTCAACTCCAGCGCCGTGCTGGCCAAGGCCGAAACCGCCACCGACGCCGCGCACCAGCGGGTCGAGGCGATCGTCGCCCACGAATACTTCCACAACTGGTCGGGCAACCGCGTGACCTGCCGCGACTGGTTCCAGCTGTCGCTCAAGGAAGGCTTCACCGTGTTCCGCGATGCCGGTTTCTCCTCGGACATGAACTCGGCTACGGTCAAGCGCATCCAGGACGTGGCGTACCTGCGCACCCACCAGTTCGCTGAAGACGCCGGCCCCATGGCCCACGCCGTGCGCCCGGACAGCTTCATCGAGATTTCCAACTTCTACACCCTGACCGTGTACGAAAAGGGCTCGGAAGTGGTCGGCATGATCCACACCTTGCTCGGTGCCGAAGGCTTCCGCAAAGGCAGCGACCTGTACTTCGAACGCCATGACGGCCAGGCCGTGACCTGTGATGACTTCATCAAGGCCATGGAAGATGCCAATGGCGTCGACCTGACCCAGTTCAAGCGCTGGTACAGCCAGGCCGGTACACCGCGTCTGGCGGTGAGCGAGTCCTTTGATGCGGCGGCGAAAACCTACAGCCTGACCTTCCGCCAGAGCTGCCCGGAAACCCCGGACAAGGTGCAAAAACTGCCGTTCGTGATCCCGGTCGAGCTGGGGCTGCTGGATTCCAAAGGGGCAGCGATTGCCCTGCGTCTGTCCGGCGAAGCCACCGCGCAAGGCACCTCGCGGGTCATTTCCGTGACCGAAGCCGAGCAGACTTTCACCTTCGTCGACATCGCCGAACAACCGCTGCCGTCGTTGCTGCGCGGCTTCTCGGCGCCGGTGAAACTGAGCTTCCCGTACAATCGCGATCAGTTGATGTTCCTGATGCAGCACGACAGCGACGGCTTCAACCGCTGGGATGCGGGCCAGCAACTGTCGGTGCAGGTGCTGCAGGAGTTGATCGCCCAGCAGCAGAAGGGCGAAGCACTGGTGCTCGATCAGCGTCTGGTGTCGGCGTTGCGCACGGTGCTCTTGGACGAGTCGCTGGATCAGGCCATGGTCGCCGAAATGCTCTCGTTGCCGAGCGAGGCGTACCTGACCGAAATCAGCGAAGTGGCGGATGTCGAAGCCATTCACAGCGCCCGCGAGTTTGCCCGTAAACAATTGGCCGATGCGTTGTTCGATGGCCTGTGGCTGCGTTATCAAGCCAATCGCGAGCTTTCGAAGCAAACTCCGTACGTGGCCGAGGCCGAGCATTTTGCCCGCCGCGCCTTGCAGAACATCGCGCTGTCGTACCTGATGCTCAGCGGCAAGCCGGAGGTTCTGGCGGCGACCCTGGAGCAGTTCGACGCGTGCGACAACATGACCGAGCGCCTGACCGCACTCGCCGTGTTGGTCAATTCACCGTTCGAAGCCGAGAAAGCCAAGGCACTGGCCAGTTTCGCCGAGCACTTCAAGGACAACCCGCTGGTCATGGATCAGTGGTTCAGTGTCCAGGCCGGCAGCGTGTTGCCGGGCGGGCTTGCGCGGGTCAAGGCGTTGATGCAGCACCCGGCGTTCAACATCAAGAACCCGAACAAGGTGCGGGCACTGGTCGGTGCGTTTGCCGGGCAGAACCTGATCAACTTCCATGCCGCCGACGGTTCCGGGTATCGCTTCCTGGCGGATCTGGTGATCGAGTTGAACGGCTTTAATCCGCAGATTGCTTCGCGTCAATTGGCTCCTCTGACCCGCTGGCGCAAGTATGACGATGCTCGTCAGGCGCTGATGAAGGGTGAACTGGAGCGGATTCGTGCTTCGGGTCAGTTGTCTAGCGATGTGTATGAAGTGGTCAGCAAGAGTTTGGCTTGATCTTGGCTTTTTGAACTTGGCGGCCTTTGGGCCGACCAGGTTCTGGGTTGATTGAGTACATATCCGTTGCTGCGGTCACGGCGGCTTATGGTTTCGCCCTTACGGCGAGTCCCTTTTGGCAAACGCCCCAAAAGGAACCAAAAGGTCTCGCCCCTTACGTACGGCCCCTCGCTGAGGCTCGGGGTTCCTTCGCTCCGGCATTCATCCGGGGGCATCGCCTCCGGTCGGCTTCGCTTCGACCTCCTCTCGATGTGTTCGGCTTCGCCGAACGGCGCTGCGCGCCCACCCCCGGATGAACGCCTCCACTCAGCCTGCCGAGGGGGCGGGTGGATCAAGATCAAGATCAAGAGCTGCAGGCGAGCTAACGCTCGGCCTGATGAGTGGTGAAGAGCGCGGGTGTACGCCGCTCTGCCTTTGCTCTTCTGTAGGAGTGAGCCTGCTCGCGATGGCTGCCTGCCAGCCGACCAATTACTCACAGGTATACCCAATCCCCCTGTGGGAGCGGGCTTGCTCGCGAAGGCGGTTTGACAGCCGACCGAGCCCCACCTGACTGCCCCCCCGATTTTTCTGAACCCCTATCTGCTTTGGCTTTGGCTTTGGCTTTGGCTTTGGCTTTGGATCTTGATCTTGATCTTGATCTTGATCTTGATCTTTTGCCCCTTCGGCAGGCCGAGCGTAGGTGTTCATCAGGGGGTTAGGCGCGTAGCGCCGTTCGACGAAGTCGAACACATCGAGAGGAGGTCGTCGCGAAGCAGACCGGAGGCGATGCCCCCTGATGGACACCGTAGCGAGGGAACACCGAGCTTTGGCGAGGTGCCGTACGTCGGGGCAAAGCCTTTTGCTTACTTTTCGGCGTTTGGAAAAGTGAGTCGCTGTAAGAGCGAAACCGTCAGCAGCCGTTACCGCAGCAACGGATATGTACACCGATTGAACAAGCAGCCGTTACCGCAGCAACGGATATGCACACCGACCACCGACCACCGACCACCGACCACAACCACCAACCCCCCAATCACCCCACCTGATACCCAATCATTCAGAACAAGCCCCCATCCCCCCGGTTAACAAAAGATAACGTGGCGTCGATTGTCAGACATTAAAAAACACCGATAGGATAAGCCAGCTTCCGAAGGGGCTCTGGATTGCGGGTTTCAGGACTATGCTCTGAAACAGCCGGTCCAGACACGCACCCTTGCGGCGCCCTGAAAGGTTGAACGACCTAACAATAATAATGGGGGAAGGTCTATGAGTGAGCCTGTCATGGGTGTGGGTATCTGCCGCCCGCCGGCATTACGCAAATTCGCGTTGCTGGCTACAGCGCTCTCGCTGTTGGGCTCTGCCATGCTGTCGGCACCTGTGCTGGCCGCGGCGGCGCCAGCATCCGACGTTGTTTATTCCATTGAATCTGCCAAGGCTTCCAAAAGCCTGATGCTCGATGTCGTCCACGCCGGCAAGCGCCTGGTGGCGGTCGGGGATCGTGGGCACATCCTGTATTCCGATGACCAGGGCGCCACCTGGACCCAGGCCAAGGTCCCGACCCGGGCCCTGCTGACGGCGGTGTTTTTTGTCGATGACAAGCACGGCTGGGCCGTCGGCCATGACGCGCAGATCCTCGCCAGCGAAGACGGCGGTGTCACCTGGACCAAGCAATTCGAAGATCTGAAACGCGAATCACCGCTGCTCGATGTCTGGTTCAAGGACGTCGACAGCGGCTTTGCCGTGGGTGCTTATGGCTCGCTGATGGAAACCACCGACGGTGGCAAGCATTGGGAAGACGCCAGCGACCGCCTGGACAACGAAGACCAGTACCACCTGAACGCGATTGCCGCGGTCAAGGACGCCGGGCTGTTCATCGTCGGCGAGCAGGGCAGCATGTTCCGCTCCGCCGATTGGGGCCAGACCTGGGAGAGGCTCGAAGGCCCGTACGAAGGTTCGCTTTTCGGCGTGATCGGCACAGCACAAGCCAATACGCTGCTCGCCTACGGTCTGCGCGGCAACCTTTATCGCTCCACGGATTTCGGCAGCACCTGGGAGCAAGTCGAGCTCAAGGCTGAACGCGGCGCTCTGGAGTTCGGGCTGTCCGGCGCCACGCTGCTCGACGATGGTTCCATCGTGATCGTCGGTAACGGCGGCTCGGTGATTCGCAGCAGTGACAATGGCGAAACCTTCAAGGTGGTCAACCGTGCGGACCGTATTTCGGTCTCGGCGGTGACTGCGGCAGGCAATGGCAATCTGGTTCTGGCCGGGCAGGGCGGCGTTCGCGTCACCTCGCCAAACGGCACCGAGTCGGGCAAATGAGCCGGGTTAATAATAAGAAGGCGGGGCTATGACTTCCTTGAGCACTCATCATCAGGACAAGGCGACGTTTCTTGAGCGCCTGATCTTCAACAACCGCCCGGCAGTGATCACTATCTGCCTGCTGGTCAGCATTTTTCTGTTCTGGCAGGCGACGCTGATCCGGCCGTCCACCAGTTTCGAAAAAATGATTCCGCTGGAGCATCCCTTCATCCAGAAGATGATGGAGCACCGCAACGATCTGGCGAACCTGGGCAACACGGTGCGGATTTCGGTGGAAGCCACCGATGGCGACATCTTCTCCAAGGAGTACATGGAGACCCTGCGTCAGATCAACGACGAGGTGTTCTACATCTCCGGTGTCGACCGATCCGGTCTCAAGTCGCTATGGAGCCCCAGCGTTCGCTGGACCGAAGTGACGGAGGAGGGCTTCGCCGGCGGCGAGGTGATCCCGCAAAGCTACAACGGCTCCCAGGCCAGCCTCGATCTGCTGCGCAACAACGTGCTCAAGTCCGGCCAGGTCGGGCGCCTGGTGTCCAACGATTTCAAGTCGAGCATCGTCGACATTCCGTTGCTGGAGTCCTACCCGGACCCGCAGGACCAGGGCAAGCTGCTGGCGCTGGACTACCGCCAGTTCTCCCACGAGCTTGAAGACAAGATCCGCAACAAGTTCGAAGCACAGAACCCGAACGTGAAGATCCACATCGTCGGTTTCGCCAAGAAGGTCGGTGACCTGATCGATGGCCTGGTGATGGTCGTGATGTTCTTCGGCATCGCCTTCGTCATCACCCTGATCCTCTTGCTGTGGTTCACCAATTGCCTGCGCAGTACCGTCGCGGTGTTGAGTACGACGCTGGTGGCAGTGGTCTGGCAGCTGGGGTTGATGCACTTCTTCGGCTTCGGGCTCGACCCTTATTCGATGCTGGTGCCGTTCCTGATCTTCGCCATCGGTATTTCCCACGGCGTGCAGAAGATCAACGGGATCGCCCTGCAATCCAGTGAAGCGGACAACGCCCTGACGGCCGCGCGACGCACTTTCCGTCAATTGTTCCTGCCGGGGATGATCGCGATCCTCGCCGATGCGGTGGGTTTCATCACGCTACTGATCATCGATATCGGTGTGATCCGCGAACTGGCCATCGGCGCATCCATCGGTGTGGCGGTGATCGTGTTCACCAACCTGATCCTGTTGCCGGTGGCGATTTCTTATGTCGGCATCAGCAAGCGCGCCGTTGAACGCAGTAAAAAGGACGCGCATCGCGAACATCCGTTCTGGCGTCTGCTGGCGAATTTCGCCAGCCCGAAAGTCGCGCCGGTTTCCATTCTGCTGGCGCTGATCGCCTTTGGCGGCGGCCTCTGGTACAGCCAGAACCTGAAAATCGGCGACCTTGACCAGGGTGCTCCGGAACTGCGTCCGGACTCGCGCTATAACAAGGACAACAACTTCATCATCAAGAACTACTCGACCAGTTCCGATGTGCTGGTGGTGATGGTCAAGACCAAGTCTGAAGGCTGCTCGCGCTACGAAGCCATGGCGCCGATCGACGAGCTGATGTGGAAGATGCAGAACACCGAGGGCGTGCAGTCGGCAATTTCCCTGGTGACCGTGTCCAAGCAAATGATCAAGGGCATGAACGAAGGCAACCTGAAGTGGGAAACCCTGTCGCGTAACCCTGATGTGCTGAACAACTCCATCGCCCGCGCTGACGGCCTGTATAACAACAGCTGTTCCCTGGCGCCGGTGCTGGTGTTCCTCAACGATCACAAGGCCGAGACCCTGGATCGTGCGGTGCATGCGGTGCAGGCGTTCGCCAAGGAAAACAACAAGGAAGGCCTGGAGTTCATCCTCGCTGCCGGTAACGCCGGGATCGAAGCGGCCACCAACGAAGTGATCAAGAAGTCCGAGCTGACCATCCTGGTCCTGGTGTACATCTGTGTGGCGGTCATGTGCATGATCACCTTCCGCTCCTGGGCGGCGACCTTGTGCATCGTGCTGCCGCTGGTGCTGACCTCGGTACTCGGCAACGCCCTGATGGCCTTCATGGGCATCGGTGTGAAAGTGGCGACCCTGCCGGTCGTGGCGCTTGGGGTGGGGATTGGCGTGGACTACGGCATCTATATCTACAGTCGCCTGGAAAGCTTCCTGCGTGCCGGCCTGCCGTTGCAAGAGGCGTACTACCAGACGCTGAAGTCCACCGGCAAGGCCGTGCTGTTCACCGGTCTGTGCCTGGCCATCGGCGTGTGCACCTGGATCTTCTCGGCCATCAAGTTCCAGGCCGACATGGGCCTGATGCTGACCTTCATGCTGCTGTGGAACATGTTCGGTGCGCTGTGGCTGCTGCCGGCACTGGCGCGGTTCCTGATCAAGCCAGAGAAACTGGCGGGGCAGAAGGGCAACTCGTTGTTTGCTCACTGATCCATGCAGAAGTGAAAAAGCCGCAACCTTGGGGTGCGGCTTTTTTATACTTCGAATTTCACACCGTCCAATGTGGGAGCGGGCTTGCTCGCGAAAGCGGCGTGTCAGTCGACATCAATAGTGACTGTCAGTCCACCTTCGCGAGCAAGCCCGCTCCCACATGGGTTCTTTGGTCGTTATGAAAGATCGGTGCCCAATACGACATTCAACGCACTGCGTGCATCATCCAGCTGCACCAGCGTCGCATGCCGCGCGCCCAGAGCATCACGGTTCTCAATGGCGGTGAGAATCGCCTTGTGCCGGGGCAGCGCCAGTTCATGCAGGTTCGGCCGCTGGTTCGAATGCTTCAAGGCTTCGGCAATCGCCACCGAGAGCATGTTGCACAGGTTAGCCAGCAAGTCGTTGTGCGTGGCGTCGGCGATGCGGCTGTGGAAGTCCAGGTCCGGCTGCAACAGCGCCTCCGGTGTCGGCGCGGCTTCCATGCGTTGGTAGGCCTCACCGATGGACGCGATATCGGCATCGGTCGCGTACTGCGCGGCGAGCGCGGCGGCGGCCGGTTCGATGATGCTGCGCACACTGGTCAGCAGGTCGAAAAACTGGTTTTGCGGACTGCTCTGCATCAGCCAGTGCAGCACGTCCGGATCGAGCATGTGCCAGTCCTTGCGCGGCTTGACCACGGTCCCGACGCGCGGGCGGGAATACACCAGGCCCTTGGCAACCAATACTCGGGTGGCTTCGCGCAGCACCGGCCGGCTGACTGCATACTCTTCGCACAACAGCGCTTCAGCGGGCAGTTTGTCGTCCGGCAGGAAACGTCCCGAGACGATCTGCATGCCCAGTTCCTGGACGATGCGCGAGTGCATGCTTTTGCGGTCGGAGGGTTTGCGGTAATCCATGGGGAGCGGCGCGATCCAATGCGAATAGGTGTCGCGCATGATAGCAGGCGCGGCGCAATCTTGAGGCAGACGAAAATCGAATGTGGGAGCGGGCTTGCTCGCGAATGCGGAATCTCAGCCAACTGAAATGTTGAATGATAAACCGCATTCGCGAGCAAGCCCGCTCCCACATTAGAGGGTGGTGTCAGTGGGAGTGGCGCGGCACTTCAGCCCCACGGCAACCGACCAGGAAGTCGAAGTCGCACCCCTGGTCCGCTTGCAGCACATGGTCGATGTACAGCTGACGATACCCACCGACGATCAGGTTCTGCGGCGGTTGCAGGTCGGCCATGCGCGCGGCCAGTTCTGCATCGGGAATATCCAGGTGCAAACGGCCGCTGGCGCAATTGAGTTCGATCCAGTCACCTTCTTTCACGGCGGCCAATGGTCCACCAGCGGCGGCCTCCGGGGCGACGTGTAGCACCACTGTGCCGTACGCGGTGCCGCTCATGCGCGCATCGGAAATGCGCACCATGTCGGTCACACCCTGGGCCAGCAGCTTGGCTGGCAAACCCATGTTGCCCACTTCGGCCATGCCCGGATAACCCTTCGGCCCGCAGTTTTTCATCACCAGGATCGAGTTGGCATCCACGTCCAGTTCCGGGTCGTTGATCCGCGCCTTGTACATGTCGAAGTTCTCGAACACCACCGCACGGCCGCGATGCTGCATCAGTGCCGGCGTGGCGGCGGACGGCTTGAGCACGGCGCCCAGCGGTGCCAGGTTGCCGCGCAAAACACAGATGCCGCCGTCGGCACGGATCGGGTTGTCGAGGGTGCGGATCACTTCGTCTTCGCCATAGATCGGCGCATCCCTGGTGTTCTCGCCGATGGATTTGCCGTTGACGGTCAGGGCATTCGGGTTCGGGATCAGGTTGGCTTCGCCGAGGCGACGCAGCACCGCCGGCAAGCCTCCGGCGTAATAGAACTCTTCCATCAGGAAGCGCCCCGACGGTTGCAGGTCGACGATGGTCGGCATGCCGCGACCGATGCGGGTCCAGTCGTCGAGGTCCAGCTCCACGCCAATACGCCCGGCAATGGCCTTAAGGTGGATCACCGCGTTGGTTGAACCGCCGATGGCGGCATTGACGCGAATGGCGTTTTCGAAGGCTTCCCTGGTCAGGATCTTCGACAGTTTCAAGTCTTCGCGAACCATCTCCACGGCACGCATGCCGGACATGTGGGCCAACACATAACGGCGCGCATCCACGGCCGGGATCGCGGCGTTGTGGGGCAGGGAAGTGCCGAGTGCTTCGGCCATGCAGGCCATGGTCGAGGCCGTGCCCATGGTGTTGCAGGTGCCGGCCGAGCGGGACATGCCGCCCTCGGCCGCGAGGAAGTCGTCGATGCTGATGGTGCCGGCCTTGACCTGTTCGCTGAGCTGCCAGACCACGGTGCCGGAGCCGATGTCCTTGCCCTTGTGCTTGCCGTTGAGCATCGGCCCGCCGGTGACGACGATGGCCGGCACGTCGCAACTGGCGGCACCCATCAGCAGTGCCGGGGTGGTTTTGTCGCAACCGGTCAGCAGCACCACGCCATCGATTGGGTTGCCGCGAATGGCTTCTTCCACGTCCATGCTCGCCAGGTTGCGGGTGAGCATGGCGGTAGGACGCAGGTTGGATTCGCCGTTGGAGAACACCGGGAACTCCACCGGGAAGCCGCCGGCCTCGATCACGCCGCGTTTGACGTGCTCGGCAATCTGGCGGAAATGCGCGTTGCACGGAGTCAGTTCCGACCAGGTGTTACAGATGCCGATGATCGGCTTGCCATGGAACTGGTGGTCGGCGATGCCCTGATTCTTCATCCAGCTGCGGTACATGAAGCCGTTCTTGTCGGCCGTGCCAAACCATTGGGCGGAGCGCAGGGTGGGTTTCTTATCAGACATGATCTGTTCTCTTATTGTATGACTATATGGTTCGAGCTGAGGCGTAACATAAGCGTAAATTGCAATGTTTGGAAGTGTTGTTGATTAAATAGTATTACTATATAGTCCGCTCAAACGGAGGGATGACCCTGGCGAATCTTTCGCGAGAGGCGTCCCCCGAGGTTCCATAACAACAACAATCGGAGACCGATCTCATGAGCCAGGAACTGCGGCTTATCCGTCGCATTACGCTAAAACTGATTCCCTTCCTGATCCTGCTGTACCTGATCGCCTACGTGGACCGCTCCGCAGTGGGCTTCGCCAAACTGCACATGGGCGCCGACATCGGTCTGGGCGATGCGGCCTACGGCCTTGGCGCCGGGCTGTTCTTCATTGGCTACTTCCTGCTGGAAATCCCCAGCAACCTGATGCTCGACCGCTTCGGCGCACGGCGCTGGTTCGCGCGGATCATGCTCACCTGGGGCGCCATCACCATCGGCATGGCCTTCGTCCAGGGGCCGAACAGCTTCTATGTGATGCGCTTTCTGCTCGGCGCCGCCGAGGCCGGGTTCTTCCCGGGCGTCCTGTACTACATCACCCAATGGTTCCCGGTGCGCCATCGCGGCAAGATCCTCGGGCTGTTCATCCTCTCGCAACCCATTGCGATGATGATCACCGGCCCGGTATCCGGCGGCCTGCTGGGTATGGACGGCGTGCTCGGGCTGCACGGCTGGCAGTGGCTGTTCATTGTCATTGGCACCCCGGCGATCCTGCTGACCTGGCCTGTGCTGCGCTGGTTGCCGGACGGCCCGCAGCAAGTGAAATGGATGGACCAGGCGGAAAAAAACTGGCTGAGCGGCGAGCTGAAAAAGGACCTGGACGCGTACGGCCAGACCCGACACGGCAATCCGCTGCACGCCCTCAAGGACAAGCGCGTCCTGCTGCTGGCGCTGTTCTATTTGCCGGTGACCCTGAGCATCTATGGCCTCGGCTTATGGTTGCCGACACTGATCAAGCAGTTCGGCGGCAGCGACCTGGTGACCGGTTTCGTTTCCGCGGTGCCGTACATCTTCGGCATCGTCGGCCTGCTGATCATTCCGCGCAGTTCCGATCGCTTGAATGACCGCTACGGCCACCTCGCCGTGCTTTACGTGCTGGGTGCGATTGGCCTGTTTCTCAGCGCCTGGCTGTCGGTGCCGGTGCTGCAACTGGCGGCGCTGTGCCTGGTGGCATTCGCGTTGTTCTCCTGCACGGCGGTGTTCTGGACCTTGCCGGGCCGCTTCTTTGCCGGCGCCAGCGCGGCGGCGGGGATCGCCTTGATCAACTCGGTGGGCAACCTCGGCGGCTACCTCGGCCCATTCGTGATCGGCGCACTCAAGGAATACACCGGCAACCTGGCTTCGGGCCTGTATTTCCTTTCGGGCGTGATGGTGTTCGGGCTGGTGTTGACCGGTGTGGTGTATCGCTTGCTGGAGCGCAAGCACGTGTTGCCGGCCGATGAGTTTGCGGCGAGTGCGCGTGGGGCATCGCGTACCTGATTTTGAGAGTTCACACCGACCAAATGTGGGAGCGGGCTTGCTCGCGAAAGCGGAGTGTCAGTCACCAATGATGTCGGGTATGACGGCCTTTTCGCGAGCAAGCCCGCTCCCACATTGGTTCTGCGGTGATTTGACGTTTTGTTTTACAGGAGAAAACTCATGCATTTGGTTCAGTTCGAATTGAGTAACGGCGAACGCCGTGTCGGCGTGGTCGACAACGGTCTGGTGCGTGAAGTGCAGGACGCGCGCACTGTCCGCGACCTGGCACTGGCGGCGATCGAGGCGGGTGCGAGCCTTGAGCAACAGGTGCAGAGCCTGGGGCTGGGCATCAGCCATGACTATGCCGAACTGCAGACGCAACGGCGCATCCTGCCGCCGCTGGACCATCCGGACCCGGCGCACATGCTGGTCAGCGGTACTGGCCTGACCCATCTGGGCAGCGCGTCGGCCCGGGACAAGATGCACCAGCAAAGCGGCGACGAAACCGCGATGACCGACACCATGCGCATTTTCAAATGGGGCGTGGAGGGTGGCAAGCCGGCGGCGGATGAAGCCGGCGTGCAACCGGAATGGTTTTACAAAGGCGACGGCAGCATCGTCGTAAGGCCGGGGCAGCCGTTTCCATTGCCGCCGTTTGCCGAAGATGCAGGTGAAGAGCCGGAGATCGCTGGCCTGTACGTGATCGGTCACGACGGCAAGCCGTATCGCCTGGGTTTTGCCGTGGGTAACGAGTTCTCCGATCACGTCATGGAGCGCAAGAACTACCTGTACCTGGCCCATTCGAAACTGCGTAGCTGCAGCTACGGCCCGGAACTGCGGGTCGGCGAACTGCCGCAACATCTGGCGGGCACCAGCCGCATCCTGCGCAACGGCGAAGTGCTGTGGCAGAACGAGTTCCTCAGTGGCGAGGCGAACATGTGCCACAGCCTCGCCAACCTGGAATTCCATCATTTCAAGTACAGCCAGTTCCTGCGCCCGGGGGACGTGCACATTCACTTCTTCGGCACCGCGACCCTGTCCTTTGCCGACGGCATTCGCACCCGACCGGGTGACGTGTTCGAGATCACCCAGGCTGAATTCGGCGCACCGTTGATGAACGGCATCGCACCGGTCCCGGCGGCTTTCGAACCCGGCACTGTCGGCACACTTTGAGGAATAGCCCATGACCCGGATTCTTGGTCACAACTACATCGGCGGCCAACGTAGCGCCGCCGGCAGCGTCAAGTTGCAGAGTGTCGATGCCAGCACCGGCGAGACCTTGCCCCACGATTTTTTTCAGGCGACACCGCAGGAAGTCGATGCGGCGGCCAACGCAGCAGCGGCCGCCTATCCGGCCTATCGCAGCCTGAGCGCGGAGCGACGGGCGCAGTTTCTCGATGCTATCGCCGATGAACTGGACGCCTTCGCTGATGATTTTGTCGCTGTCGTCTGCCGCGAAACGGCGTTGCCCGCAGGCCGGATTCAAGGCGAGCGTGGGCGTACCAGCGGGCAGATGCGCCTGTTCGCCAAAGTGCTGCGTCGCGGTGATTTCTACGGCGCGCGAATCGACCGGGCATTGCCTGAGCGTCAGCCCTTGCCGCGTCCGGACCTGCGTCAGTACCGCATCGGCCTGGGACCTGTGGCGGTGTTTGGTGCCAGCAACTTTCCGCTGGCGTTCTCCACCGCCGGCGGCGATACCGCCTCGGCGCTGGCTGCCGGGTGCCCGGTGGTGTTCAAGGCCCATAGCGGCCACATGGCCACGGCCGAGCAGGTGGCAGATGCGATCATTCGCGCTGCCGAAAAAACAGGTATGCCGGCCGGCGTGTTCAACATGATCTACGGCGGCGGTGTCGGCGAGGCGCTGGTCAAGCATCCGTCCATTCAAGCCGTGGGATTCACCGGCTCGCTCAAGGGTGGTCGAGCCCTGTGCGACATGGCTGCGGCACGTGCGCAACCGATTCCGGTGTTCGCCGAGATGTCGAGCATCAACCCGGTGATCGTCTTGCCCCAGGCATTGCAGGCGCGGGCCGACACGGTTGCCCGGGACCTCACGGCCTCGGTGGTGCAGGGCTGCGGGCAGTTCTGCACCAATCCGGGTCTGGTGATCGGCATTCGCTCGGCGTCGTTCAGTGCCTTTGTGCAGCAAGTGGCCGGGTTGATGGGCGACCAGCCGGCGCAAACCATGCTCAATGCTGGAACCCTGAGCAGCTACGGCCAAGGCTTGCAAAAACTGCTGGCGCATCCGGGAATTGAACACCTGGCCGGCAATCCGCAACAGGGCAATCAGGCCCAGCCGCAGCTGTTCAAGGCCGATGTCCGCCTGCTGATCGATGGCGATGAAGTCCTGCAAGAGGAAGTGTTCGGGCCGACCACCGTGGTGGTCGAGGTCGCGGATCAGGCGCAACTGACGGCCGCCCTGAACGGCCTGCACGGCCAATTGACCGCCACCGTTATTGGCGAGCCGGAAGACCTCGAGCAGTTCGCCGGGCTCACGACATTACTGGAGCAGAAGGTCGGGCGAATCCTGCTCAATGGCTATCCGACTGGCGTGGAAGTCTGCGATTCGATGGTCCACGGCGGGCCTTACCCGGCCACGTCCGATGCGCGCGGTACATCGGTGGGCACACTGGCCATCGATCGTTTCCTGCGCCCAGTGTGTTTCCAGAACTATCCGGACAGTTTGCTGCCGGATGCGCTGAAGAACGGCAATCCGCTGCGCATCCAGCGTCTGGTGGATGGCCAGCCATCCCGTGACGCGTTGTAACAGGCAACCACAATCCCTGTGGGAGCGGGCTTGCTCGCGAATGCGGTTTATCATTCGACATCTCTGTTGGCTGACACTCCTCTTTCGCGAGCAAGCCCGCTCCCACAGGTCAGTCATTCCAACCGGGGGAAATGGGGTGCGATGAGCTATCATTGCGTCTTTCTCATTCAAAGATTGACTGCCATGACTTCCGCAACCGATACCCTGCTCAATGCCCTCGAACACTGTGGAATGGTGGAAATCGACGGGCTGCATGCCTTCGAATTCGCCCTCGACGAGTTTGATAACCTGCACATTGAATGCATGGATGGCCGCGCCGCCAAGCATTGGGAGTTCAGCCCGGCGCAGGTTCAGGCTGCGACATACGACATTACACTGCAAAGCTGGTTGATCACCGGTGATTCGGGTGAACACCGTTTGGTGTGCCTGGGCGACGTCGTCAGCGGTGACAACGATGACGATGAACCTGAGGATGAGTAAGCTCTGGCCACTGTTGATGGCCGGCAGCATCGGCGCGATGGGCGTCCAGGTCGCATCCGCCGATGACTATCAACTGCTCGTCGGCTCCTACACCGCCGGTCAAAGCCAGGGGATCTATCGCCTGGCTTTCGACAGCGCTACCGGGCAGATCAACGCCAAACCTCTACAAATCATCAACAGCGAAAACCCGTCGTGGCTGACCCTGTCGAAGGACCGACGATACCTGTTCGTGGTCAACGAAAACGGCCCCGGTCAGACCGATCCGGTCGGGCGCGTCAGCAGTTACGCGATCGATCCCAAGACTCATGCGCTGAGCTTGATCAGTCAGGTGCAAAGCCTGGGCAACGAGCCGACCCATTCCAGCCTCAGTGCCGATGGCAGCCATTTGTTTGTCAGCAATTACTCGGTGGCCGAAGACCCGGGTGGCACCCTCGCGGTGGTGCCGGTGGCGGCCGATGGCAAGCTCAAACCGGTGGTACAGATGAGCAGCCACCCGGCGAGCCGGGTCAATCCCGAGCGCCAGGCCTCGGCCCACGTGCATTCGGCGATCCCGTCTCCAGATGGCAAGTACGTGTTTGCCTGCGACCTGGGGGCGGACAAGGTGTTTGCCTACCGCTTCGACCCCAAGGCCAACCCGGATCTGCCATTGATCGCGGCGACCCCGGCATTCGTGCAGCTGCCACCCGGCAGCGGGCCGCGCCACTTGCTGTTCAGCGCCGATGGCAAACACGCCTGGCTGGTCATGGAGATGAGTGCTCAAGTGGCGGTATTCGATTACCACGACGGCACCCTTGAGCAGACGCAGATGGTCGATCTGGCCGCCGGGCAACCGGTTTCAGACAAGGCCGCGGCGGCGTTGCATGCCTCTGCCGACGGCAAGTTCCTCTACGTCAGCAACCGTGGCACGACCAATCAACTGCTGGTGTTTGCCATCGATCCGGCGACCGGCCACCTCAGTGAGCTGCAGCGTCGGGCGGTGGAGGGCGATCATCCACGGGAGTTCAGCCTCGACCCGAGTGGCAAATTCCTGTTGATTGCCAACCAGAAGAGCAACCAGATTGTTGTCGTCGAACGCGATGCCAAGACCGGTCTGCTGGGTAAAACCGTGCAAAAACTGCCGATGGATGCCCCGAGCGACCTCGGGTTTCTGCTGCGTCAATAGGCCGCAGCCCCCGGTTCGTGGGGCCTGCCTGCTTTTATTAATGACGCTGATATTCGGTAATGCTACAAAGCATTTCAAGGCATGAACCCTCGAGGGTTAAGTTTGCTTCACGGCCCCACCGGGCAAGCAAGCCAACTGAATCCGAGGAATACCGCCATGAACTTCAACATCTTTTCTGTCATCGCCGCTTCCGCCATTTCTGCCACCGTTGCGCTGCCAGCCAGTGCCAACGTTGAAATCAGCGACAAAAAAGCCCACACCCAGAGCTACACCCAGAAATACCTGCAACAGAGCGCCAACTTCTACGCCGCGCTGGATCACAAAACCCAGGCCTGAACGTTCATCCCTGCCTTTATGCAGGAGCGAAGTCACTGATGATCGAAGGCCGTGGTGTTCAAAGCCAAGTGTCGAAAACGATCAGAGTGATGTCGCTCCTGCATAACGCATTTGCGACAGTATCATTTTGCCATCAATGTCGCGCTTGATATCACATAGCCATACGTTTAAATTGACGCTGATTTTTTGACTCCTCCTCACGGCAAGGATCGGCAGCATGGTGACGCGTCTGGCATTGGTTCTTCTTTTCCTCTATTCCACCCCCATTTTGTCAGCGGCCGACCCTGTTCCGGGTGAACCGGATGCAGCCCGCGAACGCTTGATAAGTTTTATTGAAGACTGAAATAGTCTGGCTTAATGATCAATGAAGTTGATGGTCACTATGGATAACCCTGAGTGGTTAGCCAGGCTTTTTTGATCGATTCTGTGGGCATTGAAACATGCCTGCGGAGAACATCATGGCCAGCGCAATTCTCACTTCTGCCAAGCACGGCGCCTATGTGGCGATCGGTCTTTACCTTGCCCTGGTGCTGGTGGTCAGCCTTTGCGCCCAGTCGCAATACACCTTTGAAGCACCGATCCAGGTCGCTCATCCCGGCATCCAGTTTGAACACCGTGCGCAAAACGCGAGCGTTGATCAGGCTGAACTCGCAGGAGTCGCCGGCGCATGAAAGGGCACAGACTTTGGGTCATCGCCTTCCTGGCGTTCATGACCAACGGATCCTCCTTGTTGGGGATCGGGCAGGGCTCGGCGGGTTCGGTGGCACGGGCCATCGAAGCCAATCACAACATCGCCCGCAACATCGAAAACGCCAAGGCCCAGGGGATGTTGGCCGGCAATCCGCCGATCAGGACTGAAGGGGTGGTTTTCGGGCCGTTCCAGGTCGATTGCTCGGTGATTGGGATGTGTGAGGTGTTGGCGTGAGCCCTGCTGTCGATGAAGGGCTTTTGTGGCGAGGGGGCTTGCCTGTGGCGAGGGGGCTTGCCCCCGTTCGGTCGCGAAGCGGCCGCAAATCCGGATGACCAGAAAAAGCTTGGGGCTGCTTCGCAACCCAACGGGGGCAAGCCCCCTCGCCACAGGGGCCGCGTTTACTTTTTCATTACGCCAGTAAACAGTTCCGACTCCAGAAACCGCTGCAACCAATCCTGCAACCGCCGATACGGTGTCTGTGCAAACCATTCGCGGTCGACGTGGGCGAACTGCCGCACGAAGGGCATCAGCGCCACGTCGGCCAGGCTTGGATGGTCGGCCAGCAAGTAGTCGCGATCCTCCAGCAACTCATCCAGCCTTTGCAAAAACACTTCGCCTTCGGCGCGATAAACCGCCATCGGCTGCTCGGGATAACGCTCGGCGTACTTGTAGCGATTCAAGTGCACCTTGAACACCTGATCGTTCTGTTCGATCAGGCTGGCGATTTGCGCCGCTGCGGCAGGATTGTCCTTGAGCAACCAGTCTTGCGGATCGTTCTGCGCCAGGGCCCAGCGCATGATGTCGAGGCTTTCGTCGATCACCCGGCCATCGGCACTCAGTACCGGCACCGTGCCTTTGCCCGACAGCGCGAGCATTTCGGCGGGCTTGGCCTTCAGGCTGACTTCGACGATGTCCACGGCCACTCCCGAATAACGCAGGGCCATGCGTGCGCGCATGGCGTACGGGCAGCGGCGGAAGGAATACAGCGTGTTCATTTCACCTCCAGGGTGCTCAGGCCGTTGCCCTGGCGCTGGACCTGAATCTGCACCGGAATCCGTTCATGCATTTCCTGTACGTGGGAAATCACCGCGACCTTGCGGCCCTGGGCTTGCAGGCCGTCGAGCGCGTCCATGGCCAGTTGCAAGGACTCCGGATCGAGGCTGCCGAAGCCTTCGTCGATGAACAGCGATTCGATTTTCAGCGTGCTCGACGCCATCGACGCCAAACCGAGGGCCAACGCCAGCGATACCAGGAATGTCTCGCCACCGGACAGCGAATGCACCGAGCGCAGTTCGTCACCCATTTCGGTGTCCATCACCAGCAACCCGAGCATGCTGCCGCCGCGCTTGAGGCGATAGCGTCGTACCAGTTGGCGCAATTGCACGTTGGCATGGTGCACCAGCAGGTCGAGGTTGTAGGCCTGGGCGATCTTGCGGAAGGTGTCGCCGGTGGCTGAGCCAATCAGCGCATTGAGCCGTGCCCAACGCTGGTATTCGCTGTAGGCCTCGGCGATCTGTTGCGCCAGGGCCTGATTGGCGTTCTGTCGGCGCTGGTCCTCGGCCTGCTCGGCGCGCAGTTCGGCGCAGCGTTGCTCGCTGGTGGCGGCAAGGTTTTGCAGATCGACCAGTGCGGCGGCCAATTGCCCGGCGTCGAGGTTGCCGTTGTGTTGCGCTTGATGATCGAGCAGGCGTTTGTCGCGCTCTCGCACTAGGACGCTGGCTTGTTCGATGGCCTTTTCGCTGTGCTGCAAGCGCTGGCGCAGTTCACTGACCTGAGTGTCGTCAACCCGCAACAGGTCTTCGAGACCGCCGTCATCCAGTTCAGGGTGGCGGGCGCGCCAATCGCCGATTTTGCCGGCGAGTTCATGCTCTTCGCCTTCCAGTGCGTGCAAGCGCTCTTGCTGGGCCTTGAGCTCGGCGGCGATTTGCACTGACTGCGTAAGGACGCTTTGCAGCGCCTGCGCGGTGCCGGTTTCGGCGCTGCGCGCCTGTTCCACGGCCTGTTCCAGTTGCTGCTGCCAATGCTCGGCGCTGGTGTGTTCGCCGAGTAATTGCCCGAGTGTGTGCTGGCTTGCCTGTTGCTGTTCGGCCAGCCTGGTGAACTGTTGTTCGGCGGCATGCAATTGCTGCACGCGGCTGTGCTGGCGATCCTGCTCCTTCTCCAGGTTTTGCTGGCGCTGTTGCTGTTCGGCCAGTTCTTCCTTTTGTTGATCGAGTTGTGCCAGGCGCTCGGCAATTTGCCGGTCGAGCTGCAGGAAGGTCGCGGCCGGCTCGACGCGCAGCGCTTGCAGGGTCTCGTCTGGCAGCAGGCTGGCGAATGCTTTGAGTTCTTCGTCCAGACGCTGGCGATCGTTGCCCAGTTCACGCTGTTGATTGCTCAGGTGCTGGGCTGCCTGCTGGTGCGCGGTTTCGGCATGGCGCAGTTGCTGGGTCAGGCGTGCCGCATCCTGTTGCAGGGTAAGCAGTGCACTCTGCCGTTGCTCGTCCTGGCTGATGCTCTGGTTGAGCTGACTGTTTTGCTGGTTGAGCCAGGCGTCGCGTTTGGCGGCATCCTGATTCAGCAGTTGGGTCGCCAGCGGATGACCTTCCAGGCTTGGGGCGAGGGCTTGCTGCTGGGTCGCCAGTTGTTCCTGCTGTTGCAGCAGTTCCTTTTGCTGGGCGATCAATCCACCGACTTCGGCGCGCAAGTCAGTGAGTTTTTCCTTGAGCAGGTCGACGGCCTTCTGGGCGCTGGCCTGTTCGCTTTCATCGAAGCGGCCGAGGCTTTGCAGCAGCGCTTCAGGCTGATGATACGGATGCTCGTTGCTGCCGCAGACCGGGCATGGCTGGTCATCCTGCAACTGTGCGCGCAGCTCTTCGACACTGGCACTGCGCGCCAGACGCTGACGCTCCAGCAGTTCGCGGGTGACGTTGAGGGTTTGCTCGGCAACACTCAGTTCAGCCTTGGTCTTTACCCCGTCCTGGGTCAGGCGTTCACGTTCCTGCTGTGCGGTGAACTGGCGCTGTTGCAGCTCGGTGCCGCGCTTGTCCAGTTCCTGCTGACTGGCCCACAAGCGCGCCAGGTCTTCGATGGCGCGCAGTTGTTTGCGGTTGTCCTGCAACAGGCTGCCCAGAATGCCGATCTGTTCGGCGACGGCATCCGGTTCGGCACCGGCCTCCTTGAACAGCACCTCAAGTTGCTGCTTCTGCGCGGTGAGCAGTTGATCGGTAGTCGCGGCGTTTTGTTCGAGGCTGGCCAGTTCGGTCTGCCCCTGATTCAGTCGATTGCCGATCAACATCAACTGCTGCAGGCGATCGCGGTAGGCATTCCAGGCCTCGCTTAACGGTGCCAGGTGAGTGCTTTGCTCCAGTTCGGTGGCGATGCGCTGCAACTGCCCGGCGCCACGAGCCTGTTGATCAAGCAAGGTCTGAATCGTGCTCTGGCCCTGGGTGCAGGCCTGTTCCGCCTGTTGCTTGGTTTCGGCGCTGAGGGCTGTGTCCTTGGCCAGGCGGGCGAGGGTGCTTTGCGCTTCGAAGGCCTGACGCAGCAACGGCGTGCTGTCGGCTTGCCGCTGTTGTGTTTCGCTCAAGGTGATCCGGGCGGCGCTGAGCTGTTGCTCAAGGTGCGTCTGGCGCTCGCCGAGTTCGCCATGTTGCTGCGTATGCAAGGCAATTTGCGCCGCCAACGGTGTCAGCAGTGCATCGACCTCGGCTTTACGGGCGAACTGATGTCGTTGCGGGGCAAGCTGTTCGAGACGCGTTAACTTCAAGCGCTCACTGGCCAAGGCTTCCCAGTGGGTCTGCGCCGATTGCAGTTGTTCGCTGGCGGCCAGATGCTCGTCCTGCAATCGATGCAAGTCCTTGAGCCAGGTGTCTTGCAGTTCAAGCTGTTTGAGTTGTGCCTGTTGGGTCTTGAGTTGCTGCTGCGCTTCGTTGAAGCGCAGATCCAGTTCCGCACGGGCTTCGGGCGACAGCGGCGTCACTCCGCTGGCCTGATCCTGCAGCAGCTTGTGCGCCTCGCGAGCCTCCTTGGTCTTGTCGAAGGCCCGACGACCGAGGCGGGTGTAGAGCGCCGTGTCGGTGAGTTTTTCCAGCAGTTCGCTGCGGTCGTTGTCATCAGCCTTGAGGAACGCGCTGAACTCGCTTTGCGCCAGCAGCACGGCGCGGGTGAATTGTTCGAAGTTCAAGCCCAGCGCGGCTTCGAGTTGAGTTTTGTATTCGCCTTTCTGGCTGGCCAGCAATTGATCCTGATCGATGTCACGCAGGCTCTGGCGGCTGGCTTGCAGTTTGCCACCGGCCTTTTCCCGGGCGCGATTGGCTTCCCAGCGTGCGCGATAGCGGCGGCCATCGACGCCGACGAAATCCACTTCTGCATAGCCTTCACCCGTGCCGCGACGCAGCAGGGTGCGCGGGTCGCCGGTAGCGATTTCGCCGTCGGCGTCCGGCACTTTCGCGTCGCGGCCGGTGTTGTTCAGGCGAGGTACGGCGCCAAACAGCGCCAGGCACAAAGCGTCGAGCAGGGTACTTTTGCCAGCGCCGGTAGGGCCGGTGATGGCGAACAGTCCGGCACTGGCCAGGGGTTCGGCGGTGAAGTCGATTTCAAACGGCCCGGCCAGGGAGGCGAGGTTTTTCAGGCGGATTGCGAGAATCTTCATGGTTGTTCGCTCTCCATCTGCACGTCTTGCAACAGCTCGGCAAAGTCCTTGAGGGTCTGCTCGTCGACCTCGCTGCCGTAGTTGTCCTGCCAGGTGCGGCTGAACAGTTCCTGGGGCGTGAGCTGATCCAGTTCGATCAACGCGTTGCCATCCTCGACGCCGTCACGGCTGCCGTTCCCGGCGTATTCAGCGGCAATGCGCACCAGGCGCACGGCCTTGCCTTGCAGGGCGGTTTCCACTTGATTGCGCAGGTCGGGCTGCGGTTCATCCAGGCGTACGCGTACTTCCAGCCATGGCTGTCGCTGAATGTCGGCCAACAGGTCGATGTTCGGCAGATCCGCCAGTTGCAGCAGGATCTCGCTCAAGGGTGCAGGGCCGATGCGTTGCAGGTTGACTGCGCGGGGAATCAGTTTCGGCTCGACGCTGACCAGGGTTTCGCCGTCGAGATGGATGTGCAGAATCTGGTGCTGATAGCTGATCTCGGAGAACGACAGCGGAATCGGCGAGCCGCTGTAGCGAATGCGCTCCTCGCCGTTGACCTTCTGCGGCTTGTGCAGGTGGCCCAGGGCCACGTAGCTGATGCTCGGCCCGAACAGGCTGGCCGGCAGGGCCTCGGCATTGCCGATGATCAGGCTGCGCTCGGAGTCTTCCGACACCGAGCCGCCGGCCATGTGCGCGTGGCTGATGGCGATCAGTGCCTGCCCCGGCTGTCGCTTGGTGTTGGCCGCTTCGATCAGCCACTCGTGCACCTGGCCGATCCCGCGCAGATAGTTGTCGCCCAAGTGTGCGCCAGTGACTTCCGCTGGCCGCAGAAATGGCAGTGCCAGGCACCAGGCGGCGACTTCGCCACTGGCATCCGGCAAGGGCAGCAACAGGCGCTGGGCGTCCAGTTGACCGTCGTCGAGCCACAGCACACGGCCGAGCGCGTGGGTGCGCAAGCGCCGCATCAATGGCGCGGGCAATTCGATTCGCGAGCCGGAATCGTGGTTGCCGGCAATCATCACGATGGTCAGCGACGGCTGCTGCTCGTGGGCGCTGACGATGAAGTCGTAGAGACGCTCCTGGGCTTTGACCGGCGGGTTGACCGTGTCGAAGATATCGCCGGCGATCAACAGCACATCCGGCTGATCCAGCTTCAGCTGGCGCAACAGCCAGTCAAGAAAACAGCCATGTTCGAAATCGCGATCCTGGCCGTGCAGGTTTTGCCCCAGGTGCCAGTCGGAGGTGTGAAACAAGCGCAAGGCGAACTCCGCTACAAAATAGGTAATGGCCGCGTGAAAAATGAAGGCGGCGAAAGGAAAGGGAGTTTACTGGCAAACGCTCCCGAGGTGGTCAGGCACTCAACCTGTGGCCGCCCCGATCTTAAGGCAATACCCGATTAACTGTGGGAGCGAGCTTGCTCGCGAAAGCGTTAGCCCATTCAACAATGATGTGTCTGACACACCGCATTCGCGAGCAAGCTCGCTCCCACAGGTTGTGCTCTTTGTCTCAAGGGTGAGTTATTTGGGATAAAGCGGCGGCAACCCACTGTCACCGACCGGATCCTGGACCCGTTCGGCCATCGGGATCGCCTTGATCGCCCGCCACAACTCGTCACCTTGCCAGTACTGGCCGGTTTCGCTGTACAGCGCGCCGTTCAGGCCGTCGAGGGCGTCGGACAGGGGTACGAAGCGGGCGGCCATGTCGGCCAGGGTTTCCGGTTGTTGCCGGGCCCAGGCATCGAGGGCCTGGCGGGTGGCGTGGGAGTCGTTGGCCTGGCAGGCGCGCTTGAGGTCGTCGAGTACGGTGCGCGGGCTCGGGCCGGTTTGAGCGGTACGCGCCACCGCCGGTTGCCAGCGGCCACGCCACCAGAGGCCGAAGCCGAGCAGGGTGGTGCAGGCCAGAATCAGGGTGCTGAGCTTCCAGCGCCAGAGTGCTCCGTTGTCGACACCGGCATCGACCGCTGAGGCGCCGGCCTGGGTGTCGACCACCAGATTTGGGTTGGCCGCCACGTGCAGCGTGCGCGCCGGCAGGCTGCTGTGTTCCAGATGGTCTTCGAAGGTGTTCCACCAGACTACGTCAACGGTGGGCAACTCGATGGCGCCGGTGCGTGTCGGCACCAATGCTTCCCGGTCTTCACGACTGCCGACCAGGCCGCGTTCGCTGTTCTGGTTGCCGAGCACCGGTTGATCCGGGTAGCGGCGCAGGCCGCCGACATCGGTGCCGGGCAGCGGTGGCAGTTGGGTGCTGGACAAGCCTTCGGCCGTCACTGTCAGGCTGCGGGTCAGCGAATCGCCGACCTGTGTGTGATCCGGCTCTGGGCTCCAGCTTTCGCTCAGGCTCAGGCTGCGGGCAGGCAACCAGGGCGCGTCGGCGGGATAGGTGATGGGTTTGGCCTTGACCGTCAATAACAGTTCGGTCGAGGTGACGGGCATCTGCTTGCCGGATTTCGGCACTTGGGCCGCGTCCTGTGACGGTTGCGCATCGACCAGTGCGGCGTTGAAGACCTGTGCCGGAATGATCAGTTCGCCACTGTGTTGCGGGTAGATCGCATAGCGCATTTCGATCACGCCGTGGCGCTGGCCATCGATGTCTTTTTCGTAGGTGCGTGAGTCACCCAATTGTTCAATGCGCGCATCAGGTATCTGCAAGGGCGGCAGGCTGCTGTCGTCGTACAGCGACACCGAATGGTAGATGCGCAGGGTCAGGATCGCCTGGGCCTGTACGTAGACGCTGGTTTGATCGAGGCTGGCATCAATGAACACCGGGGCCCGTTTGTTCGGGTTGTCTGGCGTATCGCTTTCGACCACTTGTAGGGTGATCGGCTGGCTCTGCAGTTCGCCCAGTTGCAGTGACGGAATTACCACGCTGCCGTTTTGCCGGGGCAGGAGGGTGACGATCCAGCGGGTGGTGGCCCGGTTTTCGCCGCTGAGGGTGTTCAACTGGTTGACCTGGCGTGTGCCGCGCACTTCGAACAGCGGCTCCAGCGGCGCCAGGTCGGGTTTGCCGAACTGCGTTACATCGGTGGATTCCAGGGTCAGCTCGACAGTCTCGCCTGAGCTCAGGCGACTGCGATCAACACTGGCGGCCAGCTCCGCTGCCTGTGCCTGAAAAGTGCAGAACAACAGGCCATGCAGCAGTGCGAGCAATAAAACGGTGAAGCGGGTCATCGAGTTTCTTCCTGATCCTGATGTTGTTGCTGTTCGTACCAGAATTTGCGCCTGAGCAGTTCACTGGGGTCATCCGGGATCTGCCGCAGCCACTGTTCCAGTGCCTGGCGCTGTTCACCTTCGATACTGTCGGTGGCCGGGCGCAAGGGCGGCGTGGTGTGTTGTTCGTCACCCAACTCGCTGCCTGGCACTTCGTTGGTTCCGGGTTTGGGCGGCGACGTTGGCGATTGCTCGGTGTCGGCGCTGGTGTGCGGTTCTTGCGCTTGCGGCTCGCCACTGTCCGAAGGCTGCGACGTGGCGCCGGGCGGCGTCTGTTGTTCCTTGGGCTGGAGTTCGTCACTCGCGGATTTGTCCGGTTGCACAGCGGTCGAGCTGTTTTTCTGCTTGAGCAACTCTTCCACCAGCGCCTTGTTGGTCAGCGCCGGACGCAAATCCGGTTGACGTTCCAGTGCCTGTTCGTAAGCGTCCAGGGCTGCCTCCAGCTCACCGCTTTTGGCCAGGGCATTGCCTCGATTGTAGTGGGCGTGGGCACTGTTGCCTTCAGCGAAACGCTCGGCGGCGCCCGCGTAGTCACCGGCCTCATAAAGCGCCACGCCTTGCCACTGATGGTCGTCGAAACGCCTGGCGGCTTCGGCCGGGCGCTTCTGTTTGAGTAAATGCGCGCCTTGTTGATCAGGACGCAGCCACACGTCTACAAGATCGAAGGCGTAGCTCGGTTGAGGCAGTGCCAATAGCAGCGGCAGGCAGAGCAGCCAACCGCGACGTCCCGCGCAGGCCGCGAGCAACAACAGCGGGAGCAACAGCCAGTAGCCTTGATCGGCCCAGGTGTCCAGGCGCAAGGTCTGACCATCGTTGCGCAAGTTGCGTGGACCGTCGAGCAGGCCAAGGGCGTGCAGGTCGCTATCGTCCAGGCGCGCTTGGCGATAGCGTCCATCCAGGTCGTTGGCAAAGCTTTTCAAGCCAGGCTCGTCGAGGCGCGGTACGAGAATGGCGCCTTGTTCATCCTTGAGGAAACTGCCGTCCTCCTGGGTGATGGGCGAGCCTTCGGCGGTGCCGATACCGAGCATCAGGAACCGGGTCGATTTGCCGTCCAGCGCGTGACGGATGCCCAGCCGCTCTTGTTCGGTCAGGGACGAACCAATCAGCAGAATCCGGCCATCGCCCAGAGCTGCCTGTTCGAGCAGCGCCAGGGCCTTGCGTACCGCCAGATCGGCACGATGCCCGGCCTCTGGCATCAACGACGGTTTTAGCGCATCCAACAGATTGCGGCTGGTGGAAAGGTCATCCGACAGCGGTACCAGCGTGTGGGCACTGCCGGCGTAGACGACAATGGCGGTTTGCGCGTCGCTGCGAATCTGCAGCAGATCAAGCAACTTGCGTCGTGCCTGTTCGAGTCGGTTGGGCGTGACGTCGGTGGCGAGCATTTCCGGGGTCAGCTCGAGAATCACCACCAGCGGATCGGCAGGCTTTTGACTGGACTGTTCGACACGCTGCCAGCCCGGCCCAAGCAGGGCGAGCACGGTCAACAGCCACGCGAGGCCGAGGGCGATCCAGGGCAGTTTACTGTTACGTCCACTGCCACCGCTGAGCAGTGCTGCGTGAAAGGCCGGAGGCAGAATCATTTGCCAGCGCCCGGCGCGTTGCTCGCGGTGCCACAGTTGCCAGAGCAACCAGCCAAGCACCGGCAGCAACAGTAGCCACCAAGGGCGGAACCAGTAAGGCCACAACATACTCATCGACGCCTCCGCAGACGCAGGCGTTTGAGACGCTGGCGCCAGTCAGGCAGCAGTTGGGTTTGCAAAAACAGATCCTTGGTAAACAGGCGATGCAGCGGGTTGTCTGGCCAGAGTACGGGGGCCACCAGCAGTATGCTCAACCACAGCGCCAGGGCCAGTGGCCAGTGATACAACGCTTGAGCCGGGCGGGCCTGGGTGGGTTGCTGGGCCACGGGTTCCAATTGGTCAAGGGTGTCCTTGATTGCCTGCAGTTCCTTGCCGTCGCGAGCACGGAAGTACTGGCCACCAGTGACCTCGGCGATTGCCTTGAGGGAAGGTTCGTCAAGGTCCAGGCTCGGATTGACGCCGAGAAAGCCGACCGTGCCACTTTGCTCCGGATCGGCACCGATACCGATCGGGTAGATTTTCACGCCTTCTTTGGCCGCCAGCCGCGCAGCGGTGAGTGGGCCGATTTCACCCGCATTGTTGGCGCCGTCGGTCACCAGTATCAGCACACGGCTGGTAGCCGGCCGTAAGCGTAGGCGTTTGAGGGCCAAACCGATAGCATCGCCGATGGCGGTATTTTTGCCGGCAATGCCAATGCGCGCTTCGTCGAGCCAGACGCGTACGGTGTGCCGGTCGAATGTCAGCGGCGCCTGCAGATAGGCCCGGCTGCCAAACAGGATCAGGCCGACGCGGTCACCTTCGCGGCGTTCGAGGAAATCGCCGAGCAGATGCTGGACCAACGACAGCCGGCTCACCTCTTCGTCCTGCCATTGCATGTCAGGGAAATCCATGGAGCCGGAAACGTCCACCGCCACCAGCAGATCGCGGCCGCTGGCGGCAATCGGCAAGGGTTCGCCGAGCCACTGCGGGCGCGCCGCCGCGATCAGCAGCAACAGCCATAGCAGCATGAACGGTGCCTGCTGGCGCCATGCCGGCAGGTTCGCCCGGGCGCGACGCCCGGCGAGGCCTTCGAGATCGCTGAGAAAGCTGACCTTGAGTGCCGGTTCACCGCTGTCAGCCACCGGCAATACAATGCGCATCAGCCACGGCAGTGGCAAAAGGGCAAAAATCCACGGCCAGGCGAACTCAAACATGTTTGCGAATCCACGTTTCAACGGCTTGGGTCAGGCCGGCAATGGCCTTGTCGTCGAGTTTGCATTCGGGTTTGTACGCGCCTTCGACCAGCACCATCCAGCGGGTCAGGCCGGCCGCCGGGCAGCGGTTGTCGAGGAACGCCAGCCATTTGCGGCCGTTGAGGGTGTGGCTCTGGCTGTAGGGGTAGTGGTTGCGGCACAGGCGTTTGAGCAAACCGTTGAGTTGCTGCAGCCAGGCACCGGCTGGCGCACCGTCGTAGGGTTTGGGCATCAGTGCCAGCTCTGCCAGGGCGGCAAGGCGCACCGGGTCAAGTGGCTGTTCGGCTCGTACCACGGGGCGCTTGGCCGGTATAAAGCGACGCAGTTTCCACAGGCCCAGGCCGATCAGTGGCACCAATAAAATCAGCAGCCACCAACCCGGTGCCGGAGGCCAGAATTCCACCGGTGGCGGGGATATCAGCGGTTGCAGTTGATCAAGGCTGCTCATCGACCTTTCCCCGGTTTCTGTGGGTTCAGGTATTCGCGCAATTGCTCGACCATCTCGCTCTGAGTGCTCAGAGGCATCATCAGCACCCGTAGTTTCTGTGCGAGCAGCTCCCAGCGAGCGATGCGCAATTCGGCCTGGGCCCGATAAGTCTGGCGCAGGTCGAAATTCAGCGTGTCGAGCTCCAGTTGCGCACCGCGTTCGGCGAAACGTAAAAGGCCGGCGGCGGGCAGGGCATGATCCAGCGGATCGGACACCGGCAGCAGCAGCAGGTCGCAATGACGCGATAACAGGCTCAGCTGTTGCTCGGCGCTTTCCGACAGCGCGCGTTCATCACAAATCACGATCACCAGGCTGCCCGGACGAGACACTTCCCGCGCGCGGCGCAAGGCAATGCCAAAGGCGTCGCGGTCCGGCTCGCCTTCGGTGCTCAGCGACTGGTTGACCCGCACCAGCCGGTTGAGCAATTGCAACAGGCTTTGCTTGCTGCGCCGGGGCTTGATTTCGTAATGCACATTGTCGCCATACACCAGGCCGCCAACCCGGTCGTTGTGACCCAGGGCAGCCCAACCGATCAGGCTCGCGGCCTGGGCGGCGAGCACCGACTTGAACATCAGGCCAGAGCCGAAAAACAGCCGGCGGCTTTGTTCGACCATGATGAAAATCGGCCGCTCACGTTCTTCGTGGAACAGCTTGGTGTGGGGTTCCTGGGTACGCGCGGTCACGCGCCAGTCAATGGTGCGCACATCGTCGCCGGCCTGATAGACCCGCACCTGATCGAAGTCCACGCCACGTCCGCGCAGTTTGGAATGGTGCAGGCCGATCAGCGGGCTGCGCTGGCTCGGTGTGGAAAACAGCTGCACTTCGCGCACGCGATGGCGCATCTCGATCAGGTCGGCGAGGCTGACACGAATGCCCGGCTCGGGCGGCTGGCTGGCGTTCATCGGGGTCAAGCGACGGCTACGACGTCGAGAATCCGCTGGACCACCCGGTCCTGATCGATGCCAGCGGCTTCGGCTTCAAAGGAAAGGATGATGCGATGGCGCAACACGTCGAACAGCACGGCCTGGATGTCTTCCGGGCTGACGAAGTCGCGTCCGGCCAGCCAGGCGTGGGCACGGGCGCAGCGGTCCAGGGCGATCGAGCCGCGAGGGCTGGCGCCATAGGCGATCCACTCGGCCATTTCCGGGTCGAACTTGGCCGGGGTGCGGGTGGCCATGACCAGTTGCACCAGGTATTCCTCCACGGCGTCGGCCATGTACAAACCCAGGATCTCCTTGCGTGCGACAAAAATCGTCTGTTGAGTCACCCGCCGCTCTGGCTTCGCTTCGCCGTTCAGGGCCTCTCCACGGGCTTGCTGCAGAATCCGGCGCTCAACAGCGGCATCGGGAAAGCCGATTTTCACGTGCATTAGGAACCGGTCAAGTTGGGCTTCTGGCAGCGGATAGGTACCTTCCTGCTCGATGGGGTTTTGCGTGGCCATCACCAGGAACAGCGGCGACAGCTCATAGGTGCTGCGCCCGACACTGACTTGTCGCTCACCCATGGCTTCGAGCAAGGCTGACTGAACCTTGGCCGGGGCGCGGTTGATTTCGTCCGCCAGCACCAGGTTGTGGAAGATCGGGCCTTGCTGGAACACGAAGCTGCCGGTTTCCGGGCGGTAGATTTCCGTACCGGTAATGTCGGCCGGCAACAGGTCAGGGGTGAACTGGATGCGGTGGAACTGAGCCTCGATGCCTTCGGCAAGTTCTTTGATGGCCTTGGTCTTGGCCAGGCCAGGGGCGCCTTCGACCAGCATGTGGCCATCGGCAAGCAGGGCGATGAGCAAGCGCTCGATGAGTTTTTCCTGGCCGAGAATCTGCGTTGAAAGAAAGGTTCGCAGCGCGAGCAGCGCTTCACGATGTTCCATCGATGACTGTTCCTGCAAAAGGGTGGCCGAGGACGTTCGAAAATGCGCCAGGGCTGGGGGCGTTACTTTAATCCATCGCGGGGGGCGGCGACTAACGGCATTTTGTGCAAAGTGCAGGAATTGGTTGGCAATCGTTGTAGGAACTTTCTACAGGTTACAGGCTGGAGGTGTTCTTTCGGGCGCCTTCGCGAGCAAGCCCGCTCCCACAGTCGACCACGTTCTTGCAGTAAGAATGCGATCAAATGTGGGAGCGGGCTTGCTCGCGAAGGCGTCAGCAGGCGCGCTGATCCTCAGAGCTCGCTGATATAAGTCCCGGTGCCCTTGAGAATGTTCTGCAAGGTTTCTTCCACTTCGGCCAGATCCGTCATATCGGCATCAAAGGTGATTTCCAGCACATCATCGCCATTGAGCGCATCGGCATCTGCCGCCGCAATTTCTATCTTCAACAGGGAGGGGCCGAGCGTGACTTTCACGCCGTCGAGGGTCGAGGGTTCGCCGTCAAGGGTGATTTCCAGCTCGTCTTCATCGGGATAGCGGCTCATCAGGAACATTTCGCCCTGGTCGCTGTGGCAGCAGAGCATGGCCATGTTGTCTTCTTCGTCGTCGCAAGGGTTGACGATCAAGAGGGCGGTGTTCATTTTCATGGGAAATTCCTGGCTCGACGAGCGCGGTAAACGCAACAAAGGGCGATTCTGCCAGCCCGCGCACATTTCTGCTCGTCCGAGTGTCAATGAGCGGGTTGTGGACCGGCAGAGTGTTACTGGTCATTTCTGGTACGCATGTCCCGTAAAACCGGACGGAAAACCGTCATTTTTCCGTGCGAATGCTAGTGTTGTTCGATGCGTATGCCTTGAGCTGCGTACCGTTGACCGAATATGTCGCAGCATCGCAAGCATGGGCCTTGCCGCACTCGTTAAGCTGCGCAACGGATGAGCACCCGTAAAGACATTGCGCTGCACGCAGCCCAGTCGTTTTTGCAGATGCCCATTCACGGAAGGTGAATGTGACCTGAGTGTCTCGTCCAGCTTCACCCACCTGTCACCCTGTTTCCTCTGCCCGAGAATCAGGAACAGGATGACGGGTAGCCCCGAAAGGGGTTTTGCACGCGACGCTTCCATCAATAACAAGCCCAAGCGGAGTACCACAGATGGCGTTCTTCACCGCAGCCAGCAAAGCCGACTTCCAGCACCAACTGCAAGCGGCACTGGCGCAGCACATCAGTGAACAGGCACTGCCACAAGTGGCGCTGTTCTCTGAACAATTCTTCGGCATCATTTCCCTTGACGAGCTGACCCAGCGTCGGTTGTCCGACCTCGCTGGCTGCACCCTTTCTGCGTGGCGCCTGCTTGAGCGCTTCGATCACGCGCAACCGCAAGTGCGCGTCTTCAACCCCGATTACGAACGCCACGGCTGGCAGTCGACCCACACTGCGGTCGAAGTGCTGCACCACGACCTGCCATTCCTGGTGGACTCGGTGCGTACCGAGCTGAACCGCCGCGGCTACAGCATCCATACCCTGCAAACCACCGTGCTGAGTGTGCGTCGTGGCAGCAAGGGCGAACTGTTGGAAATCCTGCCGAAAGGCACCCTGGGCGACGACATTCAGCAAGAGTCGCTGATGTACCTGGAAATCGACCGTTGCGCCAACACCGCCGAGCTCAATGTCCTGAGCAAAGAGCTGGAGCAGGTGCTTGGTGAAGTTCGTGTTGCCGTCGGCGATTTCGAGCCGATGAAGGCCAAAGTCCAGGACATCCTGACCAAGCTGGACAACAGCCAGTTCGCCGTCGACGCCGACGAGAAGAACGAAATCAAGAGTTTCCTGGAATGGCTGGTGGGCAACCACTTCACCTTCCTCGGCTACGAAGAGTTCGTGGTCAGTGATGAGGCCGATGGCGGCCATATCGTCTACGACAAAGACTCCTTCCTCGGTCTGACCAAGCTACTGCGTGCCGGCCTGACCTACGATGACCTGCGCATCGAAGACTACGCCGTGAACTACCTGCGCGAACCGACCCTGCTGTCGTTCGCCAAGGCTTCGCACCCAAGCCGTGTCCACCGTCCGGCTTACCCGGATTTCGTGTCGATCCGTGAAGTTGACGCCAACGGCAAGGTCATCAAGGAATGCCGTTTCATGGGCCTGTACACCTCGTCGGTGTATGGCGAGAGCGTGCGGGTGATCCCGTACATCCGCCGCAAGGTCGAGGAAATCGAACGCCGTTCCGGCTTCCAGGCCAAGGCTCACCTGGGCAAGGAACTGGCGCAAGTGCTCGAAGTGCTGCCACGCGACGATCTGTTCCAGACGCCAGTGGACGAGTTGTTCAGCACCGTGATGTCGATCGTGCAGATCCAGGAACGCAACAAGATTCGCGTATTCCTGCGCAAAGACCCGTACGGCCGTTTCTGCTACTGCCTGGCCTACGTGCCGCGTGACATCTACTCCACCGAAGTGCGCCAGAAGATCCAGCAAGTGCTGATGGATCGCCTGAAAGCGACCGACTGCGAGTTCTGGACCTTCTTCTCCGAGTCCGTGCTGGCCCGCGTGCAGCTGATCCTGCGCGTCGACCCGAAAAACCGCCTCGACATCGACCCGCTGCTGCTGGAAAAAGAAGTGGTGCAGGCCTGCCGCAGCTGGCAGGACGACTACGCCGCACTGACCGTCGAGAGCTTCGGTGAAGCCCAGGGCACCAACGTGCTGGCCGATTTCCCGAAAGGCTTCCCGGCTGGTTACCGCGAGCGTTTCGCCGCGCATTCCGCTGTGGTCGACATGCAGCATCTGTTGAGCCTGAGCGACAAAAACCCGCTGGTGATGAGCTTCTATCAGCCGCTGGGCCAGCTCGCCGGTCAGCGCCAGCTGCATTGCAAGCTGTACCACGCCGATACTCCGCTGGCACTGTCCGACGTCCTGCCGATCCTGGAAAACCTCGGTCTGCGCGTGCTGGGCGAGTTCCCGTATCACCTGCGTCACAGCAATGGTCGCGAATTCTGGATTCATGACTTCGCGTTCACCGCCGCCGAAGGCATGGAACTCGACATCCAGCAGCTTAACGACACGCTGCAGGACGCATTCGTCCACATCGTGAGTGGCGATGCCGAGAACGATGGGTTCAACCGTCTGGTACTGACCGCCGGCCTGCCATGGCGCGACGTGGCGCTGCTGCGCGCCTACGCCCGCTACATGAAGCAGATTCGTCTGGGCTTCGACCTGGGCTACATCGCCAGCACCCTGAATAACCACGCCGACATCGCTCGCGAGTTGACCCGGTTGTTCAAGACCCGTTTCTACCTGGCGCGCAAGCTGACCGGCGACGATCTGGGAGATAAGCAGCAACGCCTGGAACACGCGATTCTCAGCGCCCTGGACGACGTCCAGGTACTGAACGAAGACCGCATCCTGCGTCGCTACCTGGACCTGATCAAGGCCACCCTGCGCACCAACTTCTACCAGACCGATGCCAACGGCCATAACAAGTCGTACTTCAGCTTCAAGTTCAACCCGCACTTGATTCCCGAGCTGCCGAAGCCGGTACCGAAGTTCGAAATCTTCGTTTACTCGCCACGCGTCGAAGGCGTGCACCTGCGCTTCGGCAACGTTGCTCGTGGCGGTCTGCGCTGGTCCGACCGTGAAGAAGACTTCCGTACCGAAGTCCTGGGCCTGGTAAAAGCCCAGCAAGTGAAGAACTCGGTGATCGTGCCGGTGGGTGCGAAGGGCGGCTTCCTGCCGCGTCGCCTGCCACTGGGCGGCAGCCGTGACGAGATCGCGGCCGAGGGCATCGCTTGCTACCGCATCTTCATTTCCGGCCTGCTGGACATCACCGACAACCTGAAAGACGGTGCACTGGTACCGCCGGCCAATGTCGTGCGTCATGACGACGATGACCCGTACCTGGTAGTGGCGGCGGACAAGGGCACTGCAACCTTCTCCGACATCGCCAACGGCATTGCCATCGACTACGGCTTCTGGCTGGGTGACGCGTTTGCGTCCGGTGGTTCGGCCGGTTACGACCACAAGAAAATGGGTATCACTGCCAAGGGCGCGTGGGTCGGCGTACAACGCCACTTCCGCGAGCGCGGCATCAATGTCCAGGAAGACAGCATCACCGTTGTGGGCGTCGGCGACATGGCCGGTGACGTGTTCGGTAACGGCTTGTTGATGTCTGACAAGCTGCAACTGGTCGCAGCCTTCAACCACCTGCACATCTTCATCGATCCGAACCCTGAGCCGGCGTCGAGCTTCGCCGAGCGTCAGCGCCTGTTCGACCTGCCGCGTTCGGCGTGGTCGGATTACGACACCAGCATCATGTCCGAAGGCGGCGGGATCTTCTCGCGCAGCGCGAAGAGCATCGCGATTTCCCCGCAGATGCAAGAGCGCTTCGACATCCAGGCCGACAAGCTGACCCCGACCGAACTGCTGAATGCCTTGCTCAAGGCGCCGGTGGATCTGTTGTGGAACGGCGGTATCGGTACCTACGTCAAAGCCAGCAGCGAAAGCCACGCCGATGTCGGCGACAAGGCCAACGATGCACTGCGTGTGAACGGCAACGAACTGCGCTGCAAAGTGGTGGGCGAGGGCGGTAACCTCGGCATGACCCAGCTGGGTCGAGTCGAGTTCGGCCTCAATGGCGGCGGCTCCAACACCGACTTCATCGACAACGCCGGTGGCGTGGACTGCTCCGACCACGAAGTGAACATCAAGATCCTGCTGAACGAAGTGGTTCACGCCGGCGACATGACCGACAAGCAACGTAACCAGTTGCTGGCGAGCATGACCGACGAAGTCGGTGGTCTGGTGCTGGGCAACAACTACAAGCAGACTCAGGCCCTGTCCCTGGCAGCCCGTCGCGCCTTGCCGCGGATTGCCGAATACAAGCGCCTGATGAACGATCTGGAAGGCCGCGGCAAGCTGGATCGCGCCATCGAGTTCCTGCCGGCCGAAGAAGCCATCAACGAGCGTGTAGCGGCAGGTCATGGCCTGACCCGTGCCGAGCTGTCGGTGCTGATCTCCTACAGCAAGATCGACCTCAAGGAGCAGTTGCTGGGCTCCCTGGTGCCGGACGACGACTACCTGACCCGCGACATGGAAACCGCTTTCCCGCCAACGCTGGTGAGCAAGTTCTCCGCGGCCATGCGCCGTCACCGTCTGAAGCGTGAAATCGTCAGCACCCAGATCGCCAACGATCTGGTCAACCACATGGGCATCACCTTCGTTCAACGACTCAAAGAGTCGACCGGCATGAGCCCGGCGAACGTGGCCGGCGCCTACGTGATCGTGCGTGACATTTTCCATCTCCCGCACTGGTTCCGTCAGATCGAAAACCTCGATTACCAGGTTTCCGCCGACGTTCAACTGGAGCTGATGGACGAGCTGATGCGCCTGGGCCGTCGCGCCACGCGCTGGTTCCTGCGTGCCCGTCGCAACGAGCAGAACGCTGCCCGTGACGTCGCGCACTTCGGTCCGCATCTGAAGGAGTTGGGCCTCAAGCTCGACGAACTGCTCAGTGGCGAGATCCGCGAGAACTGGCAGGCTCGCTATCAGGCGTACGTCGCAGCCGGTGTGCCGGAGTTGCTGGCGCGCATGGTGGCTGGCACTTCGCACCTGTACACCCTGCTGCCGATCATCGAGGCCTCCGACGTGACCGGCCAGGACCCTGCGGACGTGGCCAAGGCCTACTTCGCCGTGGGCAGCGCACTGGACATCACCTGGTATCTGCAACAGATCAGCGCTCTGCCGGTTGAAAACAACTGGCAGGCCCTGGCCCGTGAAGCGTTCCGCGATGACGTCGACTGGCAGCAACGTGCGATCACCATCTCGGTCCTGCAACAGGGCGACGGCACCCAGGACGTGGAAACACGGCTCTCCCTGTGGATGGCGCAGAACGAAAGCATGATCGAGCGCTGGCGCGTCATGCTGGTGGAAATCCGTGCCGCCAGCGGCACGGACTACGCCATGTACGCGGTGGCCAACCGCGAGCTGCTGGACCTGGCATTGAGCGGTCAAGCGGTAGCGCCTGCCACCACTGTCGCCGCCGAGCTGGAACCGGCGGCCTGATCAGGCGTTGAATGAAAAAGCCCCGCATTGAGAGATGCGGGGTTTTTTTTGTGTTTGGACGAGACACCGGCGTCTAGCTTTTCGACTTCATTTCCTTTGGTTCTTATCGATAAATCCAATTATTCCTATGCCAAATTTTGGTATCGCTACTCTTGGTTGCAGTTGATGGATCACCCACCCGCAGCAATCAAATGGAGCAATACATCATGCTGTCTCTCGCTCATGCAATCCGCAAAAACTCTGTTTCTCTCGCCCAAGTGCAGTCTGACTACAAACAGAATGTGGTTGCGGTTAACACCGTAATGACCAGCGTCCTGGGATCAAGCCTGCCCACCCTCAACCAGGTGCCGCCAGACTGGCCGGCGTTCGTTAGTGCTTTTGAAGCGGCTAATGGCGATGCCTTGAATTGGGTTAATACTGTGATGGCCCGCTTGCTCAATGTTCCGCAGGATGTCATTGGCTATAACGCAGTGATCAGTCAGGTTCTTCAAGATGCTAAAAATCAGAGCCAGACTCTCGTCACTCAACCCACTAATCAGGTCGCTTTGGCGACACTCAATCAGGATCTGACCACGCTCACTGGCCAGCTGGGGTTGGTGACTTCTTTCATCAGTGGGGCCATCAGCGCCTTGCAAAAGTCGAGTGATACGTTGCCTGATATGGCCGCTCAGCTTCAAAGCATCGCTGACAAATCGACGGTCGATGCCAATGCTGACCAAGCCCAGATCGACACGCTCAATGCTCAAATCGATCAGCTCAAGGCGGATATAAAGAGCCTCACTGCAGCCATTATTGCGCTCGGTATTGCTGACGGTGTGGCCTTGACGTTGGGTGTTGTGGCGACGATCGCCCTATGGCCTGTTGGTGCGGTTGTTTGGTTTATGCTCGGCCCGGCCATTGCGGTTGCCAGTACCTACATTGCGTTGGACGCCAAGCAAATCGAGGCTGACAAGGCGACGATTACCGCAACCCTTGCCACCATCCAAGGCATCACAGCCGATGTCGCAACATTGCATGTGCTGGCGCACAATTTTGCCGATATGGCTGCTCAGTCGGTGGCCATTGAGACGAGCCTCCAAGCGGTTTTAGCTGAGTGGCAAACGCTTGAAAATGATGTCAACGCAGCGGTAACCGACATCCGGACCGCCATATCTGACGCCGGCGCGAGCAACTTCTCTGCAGTACTCAATGACGTCAATGAAGCCATCAGTGAATGGAACGACTCCTATGCGCAAGCGGGCTCGTTGCAGCTGGATTTGCAGGTCAACAACGCCAACCTCCAGTACGGCATGTCCTCGGCTCAGGTTCAGACAGCCATGGCCGGTGCACAAACGGTGGATCTGATCAGCTACTACAACCAAGTGTCGCTACAGAGGAAAGTGGCTTGAGTACACGAAAAGTCCCGTGAACACGGTGCCTTTTTGAGTTTGTGTTTGCGGTGACTGGTCTGACGCCTTCGCGGGCAAGCCCGCTCCCACAGTGATTTGTGTCGTACGCACCAACCATGTACACCAAATCAACTGTGGGAGCGGGCTTGCCCACGATGGGGGTATAAGCACCCATTAATTACTTGAAGACTGAAGTTTTTTCTGTCTTCATCGAGACATTACTTGTCGGGCTGGTCAGTAAATTGCTGAGCGACTGGTCAAACCTTTGCAGCGCCCGGACTTGCACGTTCTGTTGTTCGTTAATGTCCGCAACTATATCTTCACTACGTTTATAGTCCGCCCAGACTGGACTAAGCGCTTTAGCATCGTGACCTTTCGCAGTACCGATGTAATTGAAATTTTTGTCATAGAAATCCGCACTGACATCCGCCTGTATATCCGAACTGCGCGACGTTATCAGTTGACTGCGGGTGTCGACCAGCGCCATCACATCCGGTTTCGCCGCCCTGAGGCTCTGCATGTCCGGATACACCGTAACCGAGCCGAATTGCCGTTGCAGGGAGGCCTTGACCCAATCCACGGCCAGGTCTGGCCTGGAAGTGGCTACGTAGGCGTCATGAATCGGCTGCACCAGCAGACTCTGACCGAAACCCGTGCCGGCGTTGGCCTGGTAATCCCGAAGGTAGGCGCGGTTGGTCTGAGTATTCTGGCTGTAGACGATGCCCAGCGAGACATGGCTGCCGTTGGCAATACGGGTGGCACCGCTGCGGCCTACCGGTTCGGAAAAGATACCGTTCAGTGAAGAAACCGCTGTCGGCGCGGTGGGGATCGAGCAACCGGTTAAAACAACGGCCATGGTCAACGTACTGGCAAGCACAAGTTTCATGGTGTTTCTCCAGTGAATCAACTTCAGTCGAAAGTTAAAGTTGCCGGTGTTGTACCGGCGGTGACTCAAGACTAAACCCTGGATGATTTATTTAAATAGCCAATATCCACCCTTGTCCGGCGACCAATAGTTTTGTTTGGTTTAAAAGCTTTCGGTTAATTGCGTGAGGAAATTAAAAGGCCCGAATTCGCGATTCGAGCCTTTTTATTTATAGCTGTACGTTCAGCCATCAGTGTTCCAGTGGGATCAACACTTTCTCGTCGGGGGCCAATACCATGAACACCAGCAACTTGGCCGGTTGGGTCGCGCTGGCATTTTTCGACACCATGTGTTCCGACCCCGCCGGCTCATACCAGAACTCACCGGCCTTGTAGGTTTTCGCCGCCTCGCCTTTGACTTGGGAAATGATCTCTCCCGAAAGGACATAAGCCATGGCGGTACCTTCGTGCTTGTGGGCGATGGAGGACTGTCCGGGCTCGTAATCGACTTCGATCATCAGCGCTTTTTTACCGGGGACGTTTTTCAACATCTCGTCTTGCAGGATGGTGACCTTTTCCGAAGGGTCATGGGCAAAAGCCGATGCGCAGACCATCAGGGCCAGGGCAGCAAGGGGCGCAGCACAAAAGCGCAATACGTTCATGGTTGTTTACCTGCGGTGGGTTAGTTGTCGTAAACAACAGTAGTGCGCAAGCAGTAGAGGTTAAACAGCCAATATTCGGGAAGGCGAGGGGACCAATTACAGAAGATTCCGGGGCAATGGAGAATGAATTGTGGCGAGGGAGCAAGCTCCCTCGCCACAGGTATTGGTTAAACGATCGGAAAACTGTTGAAGTCCACTGCATTGGCCAGTTGGCTATCGATCAGGCTGATGAAGCCCTGAACTTCGGGGCAGTTGAAATGTGATCGCATGGCCGCTTCTGATTGCCAGCGGGCGCTGACGGTCCAGCGATTGGTGTCCTCGGGACAGCGGTCGACCATATAGGATTCGCAGCCGGGCAATTCACGCAGGGTTTCGACAATCTTCTGCAGTTGCTTGCCCAGTTCATCCGAGCGGCCGGCGGCGGCCTGTACCTGTACGGTATTGATCACTTCATAGGACATTGCTCACACTCCTGAATCAGGCCGGACGAATCCTGCTCATTGAGGGATAACGCCTATGCAGGATAGGCCTGCACCCCGGGACCGCCAATAGCCAATTGCCGGATAAAGACGCAGGCCAATCCGTCAGGCCACTTGTTGCAGGATGTCGCGCAAACGGTCCAGGGCGATGTCGATGTCGAGGGTTTCGATGGCGCCAAAACCGAACCAAAGACCGGCCCTTGGCGTTTCCTGATAGAAAAAGCTGTCGATGGCATAGAGCCCGACTTCGACTTTTTTCGCCAGTTCGATCACTAATGGAATATCCAGCGGCACTTTGCACATCACCGCCATGTGGAAGCCGGCAGTGGTCGGCACGGCCTCCAGCCAGGGCGAGAGGTCGCCGGCCATGCGCGCCAGGATCCGCTCACGGCGGCCGGCATAGATCGTATGGCAGCGCCGAATGTGCTTGAGCAGGCAGCCTTCGGCGATGAACTTGGCCAGCGCCCATTGCGGCAGGGTCGAGGTGTGCAGGTCGGTGAGCTGCTTGGCGCGTACCACGGCCTCAAGGATCGCCGGTGGCAAAATCGCATAGCCCAGGCGCAGTTCGGGCAGCAGGGTTTTGGAAAAAGTCCCGACGTACGCGACGACCCCGCGTTCATCCATGCTTTGCAGGGAGTCGGTGGGACGGCCCTCGTAGCGGAACTCGCTGTCGTAGTCGTCCTCGATGATGATCGCGCCCAACTCGTGGGCCTTGGCCAGCAGTGCCACCCGGCGCGCCTGGCTCATCGGCATGCCCAGCGGGAACTGGTGCGAAGGGGTGACGTAGATCAGGCGCGTGCCGCGCGGGATTTTGTCCACCACGATGCCTTCGGCGTCCACTGGCACGCCAATCACCGTGGCGCCATGGGTGCCGAACAGCAGGCGCGCCGGCGGATAGCCGGGATCCTCCATGGCGGCCAGGCTGCCCGGACTTATCAGCACCCGGGCGATCAGGTCCAGCGCCTGCTGCGCGCCGTTGCACACCACCACATCCTCATCCTGGCAGTTGACCCCGCGGGAGAACGCGATGTGCCGCGCAATGGCGTTGCGCAAGGCCGGCAGGCCCTCGGGCACGCTGTAGAAGCCCTTGGAGCCGGCCATCTGGCGCAGTGCATGGGAGGTGCAGCGCCGCCAGTCATCCTGGGGAAACTGGCCCTTGCTGGTCGCACCACCGATGAAGTCGTAGCGCAGTGAGCCTTCCAGGGTCGGGTGACGCAGAAACACCGGCAGGTTGCGCCAGGATTCGATCACCTCGAAACCGGCGAGCTCGCAATGGCTCTGTTTACGCTGCACCTTTGACGTGCGTGCGTTGACGTAGGTGCCTTTGCCGACCACTCCGGTGAGGAAGTTTTCGTAGGTCAGCTGAGCGTAGGTATCGGATATGGTCTTGCGCGAAATACCCAATTGTTCGGCGAGCAAACGGCTGGGCGGCAGTTGCGTCCCGGCGGCCAGGCGACCGGACTCGATGGCGCTGCGCAGTTGGTTGTACAGCTGGCCGGCCAGGTCCTTGCGACCGTTGATGACAACATGTAGTTCCATACCGGCGAGGCTCCGGGGCGATTGAGGCGCGTGTGCGTCGCGCAAGATTACCCTTATCCGCCGGTGGTGCAGAAGTTGTGCGGTGGAAAAACCGTCAATTGGTCTGGTGGCGGTGGTCCACGGGGAAATCACTGAATTGGATCTGTCATGCCCCCGCGCCAGCGGCTACCGTGAAGATCACCTCACGGCTGCACGAGATCGTTCCATGAACCCCCGTCTGGATTACTACAGCGCGTCCCCCAAAGCGATGAAAGCCATGATCGCCATGGAGGCCCTGACCAGCAGCCTGAGCATCGAACAGGGCCTGCTGCACCTGATCAAGATTCGTGCTTCGCAGCTCAATGGCTGTGCCTTTTGCACCGACATGCACTCGGTGGATGCCCGGCGTCTGGGCGAAAGCGATCGGCGCCTGTATTCCATCGTGGTCTGGCGTGACAGTAGCTTTTTCAATCCGCGGGAAAGAGCCGCGCTGGCCTGGACCGAGGCGGTCACCTTGCTCTCCGAAAGCCACGTGCCGGACGATGTCTACGCGCAATCCCGGGAGCAGTTCAGTGAAAGCGAGTTGGTCGACTTGACCATCGCCGTCACCACCATCAACAGCTGGAATCGCCTGGCCGTGAGCTTTCGGCAAACACCCAGCGCCTGAGTCATTGTCACAGCAGGTTCATGAATGATCCGCAGGATGCAACTGTCATTGCAAGGTCGACAGGGAGTCCTCGATGTCAGTCATGGAAACCAGCGCCCACCAGGGGGCTGCCGAATATCGTATAACCATCGATAAAAATGCGGCATGGCGCCAGTTGGCTGCGGGGCTCGACCCCGAACTGGCGCTGTATTTCACCGTCAGTGCCCGTTGCGGTTGTTTCATGCAGGCCGCCCGCAGTCTCAACATCAAGGCCACTCGCCTGCGCAGGCAATTGGTGTTGCTGGAAACGCAGCTGCAGTGTTCGCTGTTCAACCATTCAGACAATGGCTTCAGCCTCAGCCGCGATGGCTTGCGCTTGCACGCACAACTGATCGCCCTGGCCCATGAGCGCAATTTGCCGGTGATCGAGCAGCCGTTGATTCGGCTGGCTGTGGCGGACTCGATCCTGCGTGACGTTCTCGGTCGCGACCTGGTTGCACTGTTGCGGCGCAACGCCCGCGTGCGCCTGGATATCATTTCGCTCGACAGCGAATTGTCCCTGCAAGCGGCCAGCGCCGACGTGGTGGTGTGGCTGGGTAAAACCGCATCGCCGTTACCGGGGCCAAGCTTTGCCACCACCGAACCCCGGCCTCTGGCGCAAGTGGATTACCTGCCGCACATTGCCAAGCGCTACTCGCGGGTCGCTTCCAGGCCGGAACGCCTGGATGAGCTGGCCGATTTTCTCCTGGTGCAATGGCGACAGGACTGCCAGGTTGAAAGCTTCCAGCCATGGAATGCACTGGTGGATGAACGCCTGGCCGGGGTGGTGCATCTGCAATCCTACGAGCTGATGCTGGAGATGATCCGTTGCAGCGCCTGCATTGGCCTGCTGCCGCACTACATAGGGCACTTCGATCGCGGGTTGATTGCCTTGCCGGGCCTGTTTGACCGGCCGATGCGGCGTCAGGTATGGATGGCGGTCAACGCCCGTTCCGAGGACGACGCGCAGGTACGGATGATCGTCGAGTTGATTGAAAACACCTTCAGCGAGCGTCGGGAGTGGTTCGAAAGCTGAGTGCGATCAAAATGTGGGAGCGGGCTTGCTCGCGAAAGCGGTTGACCAGACACCTTCAACGTTGAATGTGATGGCGCCTTCGCGAGCAAGCCCGCTCCCACTTTGGTTCTCGCCACACGGGAAGGAAGCGTTATAGAGTGAACGGCCATGTCTGCTTCAAGGATGATTCACCCATGCCAGCCACTGATCCCGTCATCACCCTCGAACGCTTCAACGAATCCCACATCGAAGGCATTACGGCGCTGTACAACGACCCCGCAATCGCCCGTCAAACCCTGCAAATGCCGTTTCAGTCCACCGAACTCTGGCGCAGTCGCCTGGCGCTGGATAACGAACGATCGGTGAAGGTAGTGGCCCTGCATCAAGGCACGGTCATCGGCAATATTGGCCTGGAGCAGTTCTCGCGCATTCGTCGCAGCCATGCCGGCAGTTTCGGCATGGGCGTTGCGGTCGAGTGGCAAGGCAAGGGCGTGGGCTCGAAGCTGCTCGCGACGGCGCTGGATATCGCCGATAACTGGATGAACCTGCAGCGCGTCGAGCTTTCGGTGTACGCCGACAACGAAGCGGCCATTGCGCTGTATCGCAAGTTCGGTTTCGAATCCGAAGGCCTGTTGCGTGATTACGCCGTACGCGACGGCGTGCTGGTGGACACCTTGAGCATGGCGCGCCTGCGTCGCACGCCCAAGGCCGGTTGAGTCAGTCGCCCAGGGCGAACGCCACCGCAGCTTGCGCATGCAGCTCGGTGGTGTCGAGCAAGGGCAGGGCGCTGTGTTCGGGTTTGATCAGCAAACCAATTTCCGTGCAGCCAAGGATGATCGCCTGGGCGCCGCGCTGAGTCAGCGCCTTGATCACCTGCTGATACACCTGGCGTGAGGCTTCGCTGATCACGCCGACGCACAACTCGTCGTAGATGATCCGGTGCACGGCCTGGCGCTCCTCGGTCTCCGGCACCAGCACCGTCAAACCCCGGGCAGCGAGGCGTGCCTTGAGGAAGTCCTGTTCCATGGTAAACGCGGTGCCCAGCAAGCCCACCTTCAAGGCACCGGCCTCGACCGCGGCCTGAGCGGCCGGATCGGCGATGTGCAGGAAGGGAATGTCGATGGCGGCCTGAATCTGCCCGGCGACCTTGTGCATGGTGTTGGTGCACAACACCACGCAATCGGCGCCGCCCGCCTGCAAACGCTGCGCTGCATCCACCAGGATCAACGCCGCATCGTCCCAGCGACCGGCGTGCTGGGCCTGTTCGACAGGGCCGAAGTCGACGCTGTACATTAACAATTTCGCCGAACGCAACGGCCCGAGGCGGTCGCGAACCTGCTGGTTGATCAGGCGGTAATACTCGGCGCTGGACTCCCAGCTCATGCCGCCGATCAGGCCGATGGTGCGCATGGTGTGCTCCTGTTGTTGGTAACCCTTTTCGAGAGTGTCCCGTGGATCTTCGCTTCGATCTATCAGGAAATTTCACATGCCCACGGTACTGAGCCAGGATCTGTTGGGCGGTCGGCTCAATGTGCAGCTGTTGCCCCGGGCGGCGTACAGCGCCCGTGATCCTGCGCAATGGCAAACCCTCGGCGTGACCCTGGAGCGCCAGCAGGGCGTGCACGCGATCGATTCGGACCAGCGGGTCGATTTCGATACCTTGCCCGGCGTGCTGGCCTACACCCCGGTCGGCGTGGAGGTTTTTTCCGAGTCGACCAGCGGTGGCGAATATCTGCTGCTGCGCCTGGACGATCCACTGGCCAGCCAGAATTTACCGGCGGTCAATCACCGCGTGCAGTCGGCTGGTCACCGACAGGCGTTGATGTTGGGACGGGAATTGCGGCGCCTGCTGCTGGCACCTCAAGCGGATGCGCTGGCGCTTGAGCAATGTGCAATGGGGCTGGTGGGACTGGGCAACGGTACGGCGAATACGTCCCGGCGCGTCGTGCCGAAGGCGTTCACCCGCGTGCTGGAGCAGATCGCCGAACAGTTTGATGAGCCGCTGACACTGGAGCATTTGGCGGCGGCCTACGGGCAAAACGAACTGCGCTTGCTGCGCGACTTCACCCGGTACATCGGCCTCACGCCCCATGCTTACCTCGTGGAAGTGCGGCTACAGGCAGCGCGGCGGATGATCGAACGCACCGACCGACCCTTGGCCGACATCGCCCTGGACGTCGGCTTCGCCCACCAGTCCCACATGGGCAGCGCCTTTCGCAAACACCTGGGCATGACCCCCAGCCAGTACCGTTCGCGCTTTTAGTCGTACACCGACAGCGCGCATCTGCCATGCTCGAAGTCCGCAGTACCGCTGCAACCAAAGGAACACCGCAATGGACGACGTACGGCAACTGGGCGAGATGCTTCGCCACTACGCAGAAAGCGAAGCGCACAAGAAACAAGTGTTTGAGGCGCAATCGGCCGAGTGGGCGACGCGCATCGGCGATTTGTTCGATCAGATCCAGCAATGGCTGGAGCCGGTGCTGGCGCCGAATCTGCTGGAGGTGACACGCGAAGCTTACGTTGCGTTCGGGCCGAGCGTGCCGGTCGAGACGTCGACGTTCAAGACCGAGAAACTGTCCATTGCGATTGCCGGCAAACCGGTGGAGTTCGTGCCGGATGTGATGGGCGCCGGTGGGCAGATTTCCCTGGCAGTGATGGGCTTTACCGCTGCACGCTATGGCAGCGTTTCGCTGGTGTGCCTGCCGCCGTCGAACGCCTGGCAGTGGCGCAAGACCAATGGCTTGAAGGACCCGGATACCTTTGCGTTCGATGCGGATTTTCTGGCACAGCAGCTACAGGTTTTGATCCCCCGGGATCGTGTCTGACGGGTTCCAATTGTGTGAACAGTAAATAACCCATGTGGGAGCGGGCTTGCTCGCGAAGGGGACCTGTCAGTCGATATTGATGTTGAATGCTGATCCGCCTTCGCGAGCAAGCCCGCTCCCACGGTGATCGGTGTTGCATCAGATATCGATGTTTCCCCAGCCTGGCTTCACCTCTTCGGGCGCCACTGCATTGATGGTCTTCCCGGTAGCCGCCTCCACCCGTCGCGCCACCTCCGGGTCATCGGCAAACGGGATCAGGCTGGCGTCGTCGAGGCTCTTGGTAGTCTGGTGGCGCAGGCAGTATTCGATGGCGAACCACAGAAACGCCATACCCAGCAGGTTCAGCACGACTTCAGTCATCAGGCTATCTGCGCCTCACGTTCCACCATCGCCACGTCCGATACCCGCACCGTGCGCCATACGTTGTAGGCCATCAGCAACATGCCCGTGAGGAAGAGCACGCCGCCGGCGAAACGCACCACAAATCCCGGATGGCTGGCCTGCAGGGCTTCGACGAACGAATAGGTCAGGGTGCCGTCGTCGTTGATTGCACGCCACATCAAGCCCTGGGTGATGCCATTGACCCACATCGAGGCGATGTACAGCACAGTGCCGATGGTGGCGAGCCAGAAGTGCAGGTTGATCAGCGGCGTGCTGTGCATTTGCTCACGGCCGAAGATTTTCGGCACCATGTGGTATGTCGCGCCGAAGGTGATCATCGCCACCCAGCCGAGGGCGCCAGCGTGTACATGGCCGATGGTCCAGTCGGTGTAGTGGGAGAGGGCGTTGACCGTCTTGATCGCCATCATCGGCCCTTCGAAGGTCGACATGCCGTAGAACGCCAGGGACAGCACCAGAAAACGCAGGATCGGGTCGGTGCGCAATTTATGCCACGCGCCCGACAGCGTCATCATGCCGTTGATCATCCCGCCCCAACTCGGCGCCAGCAGGATCAGCGACATGGCCATGCCCAGCGACTGCGCCCAGTCCGGCAGCGCGGTGTAGTGCAAGTGGTGCGGACCGGCCCAGATGTACAGGGTGATCAGCGCCCAGAAATGCACGATCGACAAGCGATAGGAATACACCGGCCGACCGGCCTGTTTCGGCACGAAGTAATACATCATGCCGAGGAAACCGGTGGTCAGGAAAAAGCCCACGGCGTTGTGTCCGTACCACCACTGGACCATGGCGTCGGTAACCCCGGAGTACACCGGGTAGGACTTGAACCAGCCCACCGGAATCGACAGGTGGTTGACCACGTGCAGCATCGCAATGACCACGATGAACGCACCGAAGAACCAGTTGCCGACATAGATGTGTTTGGTCTTGCGCTGCACCACGGTGGTGAAGAACACGATGGCATAAGCGACCCAGACCACGGTCATCCACACCGCGCCGGAGAACTCGATCTCGGCGTATTCCTTGGTGGTGGTATAGCCCAGCGGCAGGGTGATCAGCATCACCACAATGACCGACTGCCAGCCCCAGAAGGTGAAGGCGGCGAGTTTGTCCGAGAACAGTCGCGCCTGACAGGTGCGCTGCACCGCGTAATAACTGGCGGCGAATTGTGCGCTGCCGGCGAATCCGAAAATCACCAGGCTGGTGTGCAAAGGGCGCAAACGACCGAAAGTGGTCCACGGCAGATCGAGGTTCATCTGCGGCCACACCAGTTGCGAGGCGATCCACACGCCCATCGCCATCCCGACGACGCCCCAGATCACGGTCGCCACGACGAATTGGCGCACGACCTTGTAGTTATAGGCCTGTCCGATAGTTGTTGTGCTCATGCTCAATGCTTCCACGGTTGCAATGCCGTGCACTGTAGAAATCCCGATGGAAACAAAACAGGCTCAGGAAACTTTCATTTATGCGGATCAGATTTGAGAGCCACCTGCGGCCCTCTACCGCGCTCTGATACGGTTTTTATGCATTCAGGTGAATCTGTAATGATCTGCGCCGCAGGTCCATAGTCATGCCACACAAGAACCGCCAAACCCCGCCGGCCGTAGCAGCTGCCGAGCAGCTGCTACGGGCGAGGCGAAGTTACGGGCGATGCGCGGTCAATCCTGATGAGGTATTTACATGTATCAGTACGATGATTATGACCGGGCGCTGGTGTTCGAACGGGTTGCGCAGTTCCGCGATCAGGTCGAGCGCTTCATGGCCGGTGAACTGAGCGAAGAAGAGTTCCTGCCGTTGCGCCTGCAGAACGGCCTGTACATGCAAAAACACGCCTACATGCTGCGAGTCGCCATTCCCTACGGCACGCTGAGTGCCCGGCAAATGCGCACGCTGGCGAGCATCGCCCGGGATTACGATCGCGGATACGGTCACTTCACCACCCGGCAGAACATGCAGTTCAACTGGATCGAACTGGCCCAGGTGCCGGACATCCTCGAACGCCTGGCTCAGGTGGAAATGCATGCGATCCAGACCTCCGGCAACTGCGTGCGCAACATCACCACCGAAGCCTTCGCCGGGGTTGCGGCAGACGAAATGATCGACCCGCGACCGCTGGCGGAAATCCTGCGGCAGTGGTCGACCATCAACCCGGAATTCCTGTTCCTGCCACGCAAGTTCAAGATCGCCATCTGCTCGGCCGAACAGGACCGGGCGGCGATCATGATGCATGACATCGGCCTCTATCTTTACCCCGGCAACGACGGGCAAATGCTGTTGCGGGTGATCGTTGGCGGCGGTCTGGGGCGCACGCCCATCCTCGGTTTGCAGATCCGCGAAGGCTTGCCGTGGCAGCACCTGCTGTCCTACGTCGAGGCGGTGTTGCGGGTGTACAACCGCCATGGCCGACGGGACAACAAATACAAGGCGCGGATCAAGATCCTGGTCAAAGCCCTGGGCATCGAAGCCTTCGCCCGGGAAGTGGAGGAGGAGTGGCAGCACCTCAAGGACGGCCCGGCGCAACTGACCTTTGATGAGTTCGACCGCGTGGCCAGCGCCTTCGTCGCGCCACCTTATCGTGAGCTGGCAGACACCAGCCTCGATTACGGCACGCATCTGGCCGACAACCCGGCGTTCGCGCGCTGGGTGCTGCGCAATGTTCAGCCGCATAAAGTGCCGGGCTACGCCAGCGTGGTGTTGTCGACCAAACCGGGCAGCGCTTCGCCACCGGGCGACGTCACGGATAAACAAATGGAAGCGGTGGCCGACTGGGCCGAGCGCTTCGGTTTCGGCGAGATCCGCATTGCCCACGAGCAGAACATCGTTCTGCCGGACGTGCCAAAAGCCGAGCTGTTCGCGCTGTGGCGCCTGGCCTGCGAACACAATCTGGGCAGCGCCAACGCCGGTTTGCTCACCGACATCATCGCTTGCCCCGGCGGTGATTTCTGCGCGCTGGCCAACGCCAAGTCGATCCCCATCGCCCAGGGCATTCAGGCGCGTTTCGACGACCTCGATTACCTGCACGACCTGGGTGACATCAGCCTCAACATCTCCGGCTGCATGAACGCCTGCGGTCACCACCACATCGGCAACATCGGCATCCTCGGCGTCGATAAGAACGGCAGCGAGTGGTACCAGATCACCCTCGGCGGTGCCCAAGGCAAGCACAGCGCGCTGGGCAAGGTCATCGGCCCGTCGTTCAGCGCAGTCGAAGTGCCGCAGGTGATCGAGCAGATCGTCGAGACTTTCGTACGTTATCGCGAGAGTGAGGAGCTGTTTGTCGACACCGTGCAGCGCATCGGTCTGGAGCCGTTCAAGGAAGCGGTCTATCCGAAAGTGCTGGAGGTATCGGCATGAACAATCTGTTGCGGCTGGAAGAGGGCGTGGCGCGGATTGTTGCGGATGATCCGTGGACACTGGTGCGCGACCTGGAGCAACCAGTGCCGGACGGTGCCGTGATCCTGCCGCTCGCCCGATGGCTGGAAAACACTCGGCAACAGGGTGTGTGGCTGGGGCCGGATGATGAAGTGGAAAGTCTCAAGCCATGGTTTGCCCAACTGCCGCTGATCGCCCTGGACTTCCCGAGCTTTCGTGATGGTCGCGGCTACAGCCAGGCTTATCTGCTGCGCACCCGATTGGGTTGGGCCGGCGAGTTGCGCGCCATCGGCGACGTTCTGCGCGATCAACTGAGCCACATGCGCCAATGCGGTTTCGACAGCTTCGCCGTGCGCGAAGACAAATCCGCCGAGGATGCGTTGAAAGGCCTGGCGGGGATGAGCGTGCTTTACGGGCGTTCGGTGATCGAGCCGCGGCCGTTGTTCAGACGTCGTTGAAGTTTTTGCCCGTTGTACGTTGTAGCAGCTGCCGAGCAGCGCGAGGCTGCGTAGCAGTCGTAAACCCTGCGAACGCGGTATTCCTGAACACCGCGTCGTTTGATTTCACGACGGCTTCGCCGCCGAACGCAGCCTCGCGCTGCTCGGCAGCTGCTACGGGCGGGAGTTATTTCAACGCCGGATCCCCCTTGTTGATTTTCTTCCAGCCTTGCAGCAGCACCTGCGCCTTCGGTTCCTGTCCGTTGTCGAGGTAGTACTGGATCAGCGACAGCCGCGCATTGCGGTTGGCCGGCTGAACTTTCAACAACCGTTCCAGCTCTTCGCACGCGGCATCCACTTTGCCACTGTCATGCAGGGCCACCGCCAGCACGTAGCCGTACTGCGGGCTCTGCGGCTCCAGTTGCGCGGCTTTGCGCAGGAACGGCATGGCCTGGTCGGCTTTGCCCGCGCGTACCAGCGACAGGCCCTGAGTATGTTGCAGCAGGGCGGCGTCCGGGTGTTCCTTGAGACTTTGCACCATTAGCGCCTGGGCTTCCTGAGTGCGGCCGTTGGCTTCCAGCCATTGCACCAGCGTTACCAGTGCCGGATAGAAGTCCGGATCGCGTTGGAGCGCAATTCGCAGCAGGCCTTCGACATCACCACCACGACCACTGGCCTGATACAGCATCGCCAGGTTGAGATTGGCTTCGGCGCGTTCGGCCAGGCTTTTCTGCACCGTTTCGTACTCGGTAATGGCGGCATTCCAGCTGTCCTGGGCACCGCCCAGACCGTTGCGCGCCACGCTGAGCAAGTCCCGGGCTGCGGCAATGCGCACGGCTTTCACCGGGTCACTGAGCAACGGCGTCAATAGCTGTGCCCGCTCCGCTGGCGGCAGGAAAGCACTGATCGCCCGGATGGCGCTTTCACGCACTTGCGGGGCCGGATTGCCCAGATCCCTGGTCGCCAGTTTCAACGCCTGTTCGCTGGGGTACATCGGCAATTCGGTCAGCAGGGTCGCCCGTTGAATCGCTGGCAGATTGCTGCGTTGCAACTGCTCGTACAAGGCTTGCGCCGCGCCGGGTTGGCCGTTGCGGATCAGCCACAGGCTTTCGTCGTAGCGTGGGGCTTGTGGGCTACTGGCGGTATTCCACAGCTTGAATTGTTCGTTGATTTTGTCGCTGTCCTTGCCCAGGTGGCAGGTCAGGCAGGCGTCCGGCGTGCCGAGTTTTTTCGCTCGCTCGGGATTGGGAATGCTGAAGCTGTGGTCATGCCGGAAGTCGTTGCCCATATAGAACTTGCCGGGCATGTGGCAATCCACGCACTGCGAACCCGGTTGGCCCATAGTGTGGCGGGTGTGTTCGATGGAATCGTAGTTTTTCGCTTGCAGGCCTTTGCTGTCGAAGCCTTCCACGGTGGTTTTGCCGGCGGTGTTGTGGCATTGCAGGCATACACCGTTACCTGGCGCTTTCAGCTGGGTGCTGTGAGGGTTGTGGCAGTTGCTGCAACGCACGCCCTTGTCGAACATTTTGCTCTGGGCAAAGGAGCCATGTTCGAACACTTCGTCCTTGATCTTGCCATCCAGCGCATACAGCTCGCGGGTCAGGACGCTCGGCAGATAGTCATCCATCAGACGCTTGCCAACCGTGTTACCGTCGCCCAGCGGTGCGCGGCGCGAGTGGCAGCGGGCGCAGGTTTCGATTTCCACGGTAGCGTTCCTGTCCTTGAGGTCGACGGCAAATCCGGCGTGGATCAGGTCGGTTTTCTTCGCGGTCCATTCCAGGTGACTGGACGCCGGGCCATGGCAGGCCTGACAGCCGACACCGAGGCTGTTCCAGTGGCTGTCGAAGGTGTTTTTTGCCGCATCGAAATGGCGCTTGTAGCCGGTGGTATGGCATTCGACGCACATGAAGTTGGCGTTCTGGCTGGGTTTGCTCCAGTGCAGCGGGTTCTTGAAGGTCACCCCCTGGCCCGGATAAAGGTGAAACCAGCGCTGCTTCTCGGTATCCCAGGCCACGCCGAGGGCCTGTAGCCTTCCATCGCCGACCTCGATCAAGTATTGCTGCAACGGGGCAATGCCAAAGGTGTAAGCGACTTTGAAATCGGCATTCTTGCCATCGATACCCGGCGTATTGACCCAGAATTCGTCGCCTTTGCGCGAGAAAACCGTGGCCTCCTTTTCGGCCTTGAAGGTCACGTTATTGAAGTCGCCGAGCAGGGTGTCGGCACTGGCTTGCTGCATCGCCAATTGGTGATGGGAGCCTTGCCAGTCCTTGACCTGTTCGTCGTGGCAGCCCTGGCATTGTTGTTCATCGACCATCTTCGCCGGCGCGATAGCGACCGGTTGCACGGCGGGTGTGCTGACGGGAGCCGGCTTGAGTGGCGGCGGGGTGCTGCTTAGCAAAAACCAGCCGATGCCCGCCACGGCCAGGAGCAAGATGCCGATGGTGACAGGGAACAGATAACGCTTGATCAGGGCCGGTTGCGAATCATGGTTTGGGGATGCAGCTTTATTTTTATGTTTCGGCATCACGACTTCCATGGTCAAGGTGCGATTGCCGTCAGGCGTGCGTTGAAGCTTGATACAGCTTTGCCGGATGTCAAATGGCATTGTTTTGAGGCTGATGGCCCCTTCGCGAGCAAGCCCGCTCCCACAGGGGATCTGTGAGCGCCACAAGTCCCCTGTGGGAGCGGGCTTGCCCGCGAAGGCGGCCGCCAAGACACCGCATCCCCGCACATCCCCTCGCGAATATCCCTGACCCAGGCCTCACGGTCACTGTCGTACGCATGCTGAGGCAGTGGCCGACTCAGTCAGCGCCCATCAGTTTTTCTTCGCCTGCTCCCAAACCCGCTCTTCCTGCTCGCGCAGTTCCGGCGTGAACTCGGCTCCAAAGTCCTCAGCCTCAAACACCTGGCGAATCTCGATCTCGGCCTCGGTGCCCGGCATCGGGTTGGGGCAGCGCTTGACCCATTCGATGGCTTCTTCCCTGGACTTCACTTTCCACAACCAGAAACCGGCAATCAGTTCCTTGGTTTCGATGAAGGGACCGTCGATCACCGAGCGTTTGTCTCCTGAAAACTTTACACGAGCGCCTTTGCTGCTCGGGTGCAGGCCTTCGCCCGCGAGCATGATGCCGGCCTTGACCAGCTCTTCGTTGTAGTTGCCCATGGCTGTCAGCAGCTCTTGGCTGGGCATGACGCCAGCTTCGGATTCCTGGCTGGCTTTGATGATGATCATAAATCGCATGGTGATGTCTCCGTTGTATTTGAATGACTCGCTCAATGGTCGAATGGCTGCGGTGCAAATCGACAGCACGCTGAATAAAATTGTCGTAGGTGACACCATGGCAGATTTATTTTCGACTTCCATTTCACAACACAGTATTTCTGGCCTGTTCGTTTATTGACCAAAGGAATGTGTCCCCTATGCCAATCTTGCAGATCACCACGCTCATTCCCGGTCGCATACCCGAAGACGTCCTCGAATTTTGCCTGGAGGGCATCAACTTCCCGAAGATTTTCCCTGAACGCATCACCCCACTGGGTCATGTCGACCTGAGTCTTTTGCGGATTGAAGCCGGGCGGCAATTTCGCTTTCGCCACTGGATGTTCAATGTGATTCCAATGAACTGGACGGTGGTGATCCGTGAAGTCGGCGAAACGCATTTCATCGACGAAATGCTCAAGGGGCCGATGCGTGCCTTTCGTCACGAACATCGGGTAGCAGCAGGCGAGGGCGGTACGCTATATACCGACCGGGTCACCTACTCGGCGTTGGGGGGTGCTGCCATGGAGTGGTTGCTGGTCAATGGCTACATGCGGCGGATTTTCGAGGCACGACATCGCAATATGCTGGAGTTACTCAAATAACACCGCTGTCCCTGTGGGAGCGGGCTTGCCCGCGAAAGCGATCTGTCAGTCACTGCGATGCTGAATGTGCTGCCGTATTCGCGGGCAAGCCCGCTCCCACAGGGTTTAGTAGTGAGTGAGAAAACGCGTGTATCCAGTTTTGTGCGCTGATACATGACAATTTATGTTTGGCCATAGGTCGTCGGACAATTTCGTGGTTAACTTCGGCCTGGTCAAAATTCTCCAAACCAACGTCAGAAGGACTCCGTTCATGGCTCAAGTCACTCTCAAAGGCAACCCGGTTCAAGTCAACGGCCAACTGCCACAAGCCGGTTCCAAGGCGCCAGCCTTTTCCCTGGTTGCCGGCAATCTGTCCGACGTCACCCTGAAAGACTTTGCCGGCAAGCGCAAAGTACTGAACATTTTCCCAAGCGTTGACACCCCGACCTGCGCCACCTCCGTGCGCAAATTCAACGCCCAGGCCGGCAGCGTCGACAACACTGTCGTGCTGTGCATCTCCGCTGACCTGCCATTCGCCCAGGCCCGTTTCTGCGGCGCCGAAGGCCTGGAAAACGTACAGAACCTGTCGACCCTGCGCGGCGCCGAGTTCATCCAGAACTACGGCGTGGCCATCGCTGACGGCCCGCTCAAGGGCCTGACCGCTCGTGCCGTCGTGGTTCTGGACGAGAACGACAACGTGCTGCACAGCGAACTGGTTGGCGAAATCGCTGACGAGCCGAACTACGAAGCGGCACTTGCCGTACTGAAATAAGTACAGCATTACAATTGTTAACGGCCTGGCTCTGTCCAGGCCGTTTTCATTTGTGCTTCAGTGTCTTGCAGAAAACTCCTGTTACGTAAGCCAAAGGTAAATTGCCGGTAAAGGCGCTTTGCTTAAAACCTGCCAGTGCTTATCGTTCAGCCTCATGTAAAAAAAGCCCACGCGCCCAATGGTTGATCATTCAATGCAATCCTCCGCTTCCCGTAGTCCCCGTCGCTGGCTGTTCGGCCTGCTTGTCCTGTTGGTCATCGCTGCCCTGTGCTGGAAATTCTGGCCCGGCAGCGCTGCACCCAGAGAGGCTGCGGGGCAGAAAGCCGTTGCCGGACATACCGGCAAGTCGGGTGGAATGCGACCTGGATTCGGCGCAGCGTCCGGGCCTGTTCCGGTGCGTGTGGCGCCGGCAGTCAAGGGTGACTTCCCGCTGTATTTCAAGGCGCTGGGCACGGTCACGGCACTGAACACCATCAATGTCCGCAGCCGCGTCGGCGGTGAGCTGGTCAAGATCTATTTCGAAGAAGGGCAGATGGTCAAGGCCGGTGACCTGCTGGCCGAAATCGACCCGCGTCCCTACCAGAATGCCTTGCTCCAGGCCGAAGGCACCTTGCTGCAGAATCAGGCGCAGCTGAAAAACGCCCAGGTCGATGTCGAGCGTTATCGCGGCCTCTACAAGGAAGACAGTATCGCCAAGCAGACCCTGGACACCGCCGAAGCGCTGGTCGGTCAATTCCAGGGCACGGTCAAGACCAATCAGGCCGCCGTCAACGATGCCAGGCTCAATCTCGAATTCACCAGGATCCGTGCACCAATCACCGGTCGCGTCGGCCTGCGTCAACTGGACGTCGGCAACCTGGTAGCCGCCAACGACACCACCGCATTGGCGATCATTACCCAGACCCAACCGATCAGCGTGGCCTTCACCCTGCCGGAAAACAGCCTCGGTACGGTACTTGCCCGTTATCGCAGCGGCGCCAGGTTGCCGGCTGAAGCCTGGGATCGTGGTGATACCAAATTACAGGCCACCGGCGTATTGCAGAGTCTGGACAACCAGATCGACGTCACCACCGGCACGCTCAAGTTCAAGGCCCGTTATGAGAACAGCGATCAGTCGCTGTTCCCCAACCAGTTCGTCAACGTGCGCCTGCTGGCCGACACCCTCAAGGACGTCGTACTGGCGCCTTCCGCTGCGATCCAGTTCGGCACTAACGGTACGTTTGTCTATGCCCTGGACGGTGACAAGAAGGTCAAGATCCGTCAGTTGAAAGTCGGCGCCAGCGATGGCCTGAACACCGTGGTCACCGAAGGCCTGGCGGTGGGCGAGCGGGTCGTACTGGAAGGCACCGATCGCCTGAAGGACGGCAGTGACGTGGAAGTGGTCAATGACAGCCAGGACGTGCCGGTCACACCGACCGAACACTTGCAGGGCAAGTCGGCGACCAACGCGGCTGAGTCTGCGGCCACTGACAAGGCGAAAAAGGGCGGCGCATGAATCTCTCGCGGCTGTTCATCCTTCGCCCGGTAGCCACCACGCTGAGCATGCTGGCCATTATCCTGGCCGGCGTGATTGCCTATCGGCTGCTGCCGGTGTCGGCGCTGCCCCAGGTCGATTACCCGACCATTCGCGTCATGACGCTGTACCCCGGCGCCAGCCCGGATGTCATGACCAGCGCGGTGACTGCGCCGCTGGAGCGGCAGTTCGGGCAAATGCCCGGCCTGACGCAAATGGCTTCCACCAGTTCCGGCGGCGCGTCGGTGCTGACCCTGCGTTTCAGCCTCGACATCAATATGGACGTGGCCGAGCAACAAGTGCAGGCGGCGATCAACGCCGCGACCAACTTGCTGCCCAAGGACCTGCCGGCACCGCCGGTGTACAACAAGGTCAACCCGGCCGACACGCCGGTGCTGACCTTGGCCATCACCTCCAAAACCATGCTGTTGCCCAAGCTCAATGACCTGGTCGATACGCGCATGGCGCAGAAAATCGCCCAGATCAGCGGCGTCGGCATGGTCAGCATTGCCGGCGGCCAGCGCCAGGCGGTGCGGATCAAGGTCAACCCCGAGGCACTTGCGGCCAACGGTTTGAACCTGTCGGACGTGCGCACCCTGATCGGCGCCTCCAACGTTAACCAGCCCAAGGGCAACTTCGACGGCCCGACCCGGGTGTCGATGCTCGATGCCAACGATCAACTGACCTCGCCCAAGGACTACGCCAACCTGATCCTGGCCTACGCCAATGGCGCGCCGTTGCGGCTCAAGGACGTGGCGGAAATCGTCGACGGCGCCGAGAACGAGCGACTCGCTGCGTGGGCCAACGAAAATCAGGCCGTACTGCTGAACATCCAGCGTCAGCCCGGTGCCAACGTGATCGAAGTAGTGGACCGGATCAAGGCCTTGCTGCCGAGCATCACCGACAACCTGCCGGCCGGTCTCGACGTGGTGGTGCTGACCGACCGCACCCAGACCATTCGCGCCTCGGTCAAGGACGTGCAGCACGAACTGTTGATCGCCATCGCCCTGGTGGTCATGGTCACCTTCCTGTTCCTGCGTCGCGCCAGCGCCACGATCATTCCGTCGGTGGCCGTGCCGCTGTCGCTGATCGGCACGTTCGGCGTGATGTACCTGGCCGGGTTCTCGGTCAACAACCTGACCCTGATGGCCCTGACCATCGCCACCGGCTTCGTGGTGGACGACGCGATCGTCATGCTGGAGAACATTGCGCGCTTTATCGAGGAGGGCGACAGCCCGCTGAACGCGGCGCTCAAGGGCGCCAAACAGATCGGTTTCACCCTGATCTCGCTGACATTGTCGTTGATCGCCGTGCTGATCCCGCTGCTGTTCATGGCGGATGTGGTCGGGCGATTGTTCCGCGAGTTCGCCATCACGCTGGCGGTGGCGATCCTGATTTCCCTGGTCGTTTCCCTGACCCTGACACCGATGATGTGCGCGCGGTTGCTCAAGCGTGAGCCCGAGGAAGCAGAGCAGGGCCGTTTCTACCGCGCCAGTGGCGCGTTCATCGACTGGATGATCGCCGCTTACGGACGCAAGTTGCAGTGGGTACTCAAGCACCAGCCGCTGACCTTGATGGTGGCCATAGGCACCCTGGTACTCACGGTTTTCCTGTACATGGCGGTGCCCAAGGGCTTCTTCCCGGTGCAGGACACCGGGGTTATCCAGGGTATTTCCGAGGCACCGCAATCGATTTCCTTCGCCGCCATGAGTGAGCGTCAACAGGAACTGGCCAAGGTCATTCTGGCCGACCCGGCCGTCGAGAGCCTGTCCTCCTATATCGGCGTGGATGGCGACAACTCGACACTCAACAGCGGTCGGTTGCTGATCAACCTCAAGTCGCACCACGACCGTGACCTGAGCGCAACGCAAGTGATTGCCCGCCTGCAACCGGAGTTGGACAAACTGGTCGGCATCCGCCTGTTCATGCAGCCGGTGCAGGACCTGACCATCGAAGACCGGGTCAGCCGTACGCAGTACCAGTTCAGCATGTCTTCGCCGGACTCGGAACTGCTGAGCCTGTGGAGCGGGCGCCTGGTCGAAGCCCTGGCCGACCGCCCGGAATTGGCCGACGTTGCCAGCGATTTGCAGGACAAGGGCTTGCAGGTTTATCTGGTGATCGACCGTGATGCGGCGTCGCGGGTCGGTGTGTCGGTGTCGAACATCACCGATGCGTTGTACGACGCCTTTGGTCAGCGGCAGATTTCCACGATTTATACTCAGGCGAGCCAGTACCGCGTGGTGCTGCAATCGCAGTCCGGCGAGAAGATCGGCCCGGATGCGTTGAACCAGATTCACGTCAAGACCACCGATGGCGGGCAGGTGCGCCTGTCCAGCCTGGCGCATATCGAGGAACGCCAGGCACAGCTGGCGATCACTCACATCGGCCAGTTCCCGGCGGTGATGATGTCCTTTAACCTCGCGCCCGGCGTGGCGTTGGGGCATGCGGTGCAGATCATCGAGCAGGTGCAGAAGGACATCGGCATGCCGATTGGCGTGCAGACCCAGTTCCAGGGCGCGGCCGAAGCCTTCCAGGCCTCGCTGTCGAGCACATTGCTGCTGATTCTGGCGGCGGTGGTGACCATGTATATCGTGCTGGGCGTGCTCTACGAGAGCTATATCCACCCGATCACCATTCTTTCGACCTTGCCTTCGGCGGCGGTGGGTGCCTTGCTGGCGTTGATCCTGAGCGGCAACGACCTGGGCATGATTGCGATCATCGGTATCATTCTGCTGATCGGCATCGTGAAGAAGAACGCGATCATGATGATCGACTTTGCCCTGGACGCCGAGCGCAATCAGGGCTTGGACCCGCAAACGGCAATCTATCAGGCGGCTTTGCTGCGTTTCCGGCCGATCCTGATGACCACCCTGGCCGCGTTGTTCGGTGCCGTGCCGTTGATGCTGGCCACCGGTTCCGGCGCAGAACTGCGCCAGCCGCTGGGTCTGGTAATGGTCGGCGGCCTGTTGCTGAGCCAGATTCTGACGCTGTTCACTACGCCAGTGATTTACCTGTATTTCGATCGTCTCGGTCGGCGCTTTGGCAAGACCGGCGCTCAGGAGACGGCGCTATGACGGCCTGCATAACCTGTGGGAGCGAGCCTGCTCGCGATGAGGCCCGTTTGTTCAACATCATTGCTGGCCGATACACCGCTATCGCGAGCAAGCTCGCTCCCACAGGGGGGCAGCAGGGCTCGTGGGTTGGTGCCGGGAGCAGTCATCGATGAATCTCTCGGGACCTTTCATCAAGCGCCCGGTCGCAACCATGTTGCTGAGCCTGGCCATCATGCTGCTGGGCGGCGTGAGCTTCGGTTTGCTGCCCGTATCGCCGCTGCCGCAAATGGATTTTCCGGTGATCGTGGTGCAGGCCAGCCTGCCTGGGGCCAGCCCCGAGGTCATGGCGTCGACTGTGGCCACGCCGCTGGAGCGCTCCTTCGGCGCCATCGCCGGGGTCAACACCATGAGCAGCCGTTCCAGCCAGGGGTCGACCCGGGTGATCCTGCAATTCGACCTGGACCGCGACATCAACGGTGCGGCGCGGGAAGTACAAGCGGCCATCAATGCCTCGCGCAACCTGTTGCCCAGCGGGATGCGCAGCATGCCGACCTACAAGAAGGTCAATCCGTCCCAGGCGCCGATCATGGTGCTGTCGCTGACATCCGATGTGCTGGAAAAAGGCCAGCTCTATGACCTGGCCTCGACGATTCTGTCCCAGAGCCTGTCCCAGGTGCAGGGCGTCGGTGAGGTGCAGATCGGCGGCAGCTCCCTGCCAGCGGTGCGTATCGAGCTCGAACCGCAGTCGCTGAACCAGTACGGCGTGGCCCTGGACGATGTGCGCAATACCATCGCCAATGCCAACGTGCGCCGGCCCAAGGGCTCGGTGGAAGACGATCAACGGTTGTGGCAGGTCCAGGCCAACGATCAGTTGGAAAAAGCCAAGGACTACGAGTCGCTGATCATCCGCTACAACGGCGGCGCGGCCCTGCGCCTGAAGGACGTGGCCAAGGTCAGCGATGGCGTCGAGGACCGCTACAACAGTGGTTTCTTCAACGATGACGCAGCGGTATTGCTGGTGATCAACCGGCAGGCCGGCGCCAACATCATCGAGACGGTCAACGAGATCAAGGCCCAGTTGCCGGCGTTGCAGGCGGTGCTGCCGGCCAGCGTCAAGCTGAACCTGGCCATGGACCGCTCGCCGGTGATCAAGGCCACGCTGCACGAAGCGGAAATGACCCTGCTGATCGCCGTGGCGCTGGTGATTCTGGTGGTGTTCCTGTTCCTCGGTAACTTCCGCGCCTCGCTGATCCCGACCCTGGCGGTGCCGGTGTCGCTGGTCGGCACCTTTGCCGTGATGTACCTCTACGGCTTTTCGCTGAACAACCTGTCGTTGATGGCATTGATCCTGGCCACCGGGCTGGTGGTGGACGATGCCATCGTGGTGCTGGAGAACATTTCCCGGCACATCGACGAAGGCGTGCGGCCGATGAAGGCTGCGTACCTCGGCGCCCAGGAAGTCGGCTTTACCTTGCTGTCGATGAACGTGTCGCTGGTGGCGGTGTTCCTGTCGATTCTGTTCATGGGCGGAATCATTGAAAGCCTGTTTCGCGAGTTTTCCATCACCCTGGCGGCCGCCATCGTGGTGTCGCTGCTGGTGTCGTTGACCCTGACGCCGATGCTCTGCGCCCGCTGGCTCAAGCCGCATACGCCGGGGCAGGAGAACCGCCTGCAACGCTGGAGCCAGCGGGCCAATCACTGGATGGTCGGCAAGTACGCAACCAGCCTCGACTGGGTGTTGCGTCACAAACGCCTGACGCTGCTCAGTCTGTTCGTGACAATCGGCGTTAACATTGCGCTGTATATTGTTGTTCCTAAAACATTTTTACCTCAGCAGGATACCGGTCAGCTGATCGGTTTCGTGCGCGGCGACGACGGCCTGTCGTTCAGCGTGATGCAGCCGAAGATGGAGATTTTTCGCCGTGCGGTGCTCAAGGATGAAGCGGTAGAAAGCGTCGCCGGATTCATCGGCGGCAGCAACGGCACCAACAACGCCTTCATGCTGGTGCGCCTGAAGCCGATCAAGGAACGCAACATTTCCGCGCAGAAAGTCATCGAACGCCTGCGCAAGGAAATGCCCAAGGTTCCCGGTGCACAGCTGATGCTCATGGCGGACCAGGACCTGCAATTCGGTGGCGGCCGCGAGCAAACCACCTCGCAATACTCGTACATCCTGCAAAGCGGGGATCTCGGGGCATTGCGCGAGTGGTATCCGAAAGTTGTCACCGCGCTCAGGGCCTTGCCGGAGCTGACGGCGATTGATGCCCGGGAAGGCCGGGGTGCCCGGCAAGTGACCCTGATCGTGGACCGCGACCAGGCCAAGCGCCTGGGTGTCGACATGGACATGGTCACGGCGGTGCTGAACAACGCCTACAGCCAGCGGCAGATTTCGACCATCTACGACAGCCTCAACCAGTATCAGGTGGTGATGGAGGTCAACCCGAAGTACGCCCAGGACCCGATCACCCTCAAGCAGGTCCAGGTGATCACCGCTGAAGGCGCGCGGATCCCGCTGTCGACCTTCGCACATTACGAAAACAGCCTGGAAAACGACCGGGTCAGCCACGAGGGCCAGTTCGCGTCGGAAAGCATTTCCTTCGACATGGCCGAAGGCGTGACGGTGGAGCAGGGCACGGCCGCCATCGAGCGGGCGATTGCCAAGGTGGGCTTGCCGGAAGACGTGATCGTCAAGATGGCCGGCACCGCCGATGCCTTTGCCGCCACGCAAAAAAGCCAGCCGTTCATGATTCTCGGCGCGCTGGTGGCGGTGTATCTGGTGCTGGGGGTGCTGTACGAAAGCTACATCCATCCGCTGACCATCCTGTCCACCCTGCCGTCGGCCGGGGTCGGCGCATTGCTGTCGATCTATGTGCTCGGTGGCGAGTTCAGCCTGATTTCATTGCTGGGGCTGTTTCTGCTGATCGGCGTGGTGAAGAAAAACGCCATTCTGATGATCGACCTGGCGTTGCAGCTGGAGCGACAACAGGGCATGGCGCCGCTGGAATCGATTCGCAGCGCCTGTTTGCAACGTTTGCGGCCGATCCTGATGACCACCCTGGCGGCGATCCTCGGTGCCTTGCCGTTGTTGCTGAGCCGCGCCGAAGGGGCGGAAATGCGCCAGCCGCTGGGCCTGACCATCATCGGCGGGCTGATCTTCAGCCAGGTGCTGACGCTTTACACCACCCCGGTGGTTTACCTCTATCTCGACAAACTGCGCCATCGTTTCAATAAATGGCGTGGGGTGCGTACTGATGCTGCTCTGGAAACTCCGCTATGACTGAACGTTCGCTTTTCAACCTGGCTGCACCGCTGATCACGGCTCGAGGCTCGCGTTTGTTGAGCCTGTCACTGTGCGTGGCGATGCTCAGTGCCTGCGCCGTCGGCCCGGATTACCAGCGCCCGCAAACCGCCGAACCGGCGCAGTACAAGGCTGCAGAGGGCTGGCGTCAGGCCAACCCGAGCGATGCCCTGGCTTGCGGCGCTTGGTGGGAGTTGTACGGCGACCGGCAACTCAATGACCTGATCGACAAACTCAACCGCTCCAACCAGACCGTGGCCCAGTCCGAGGCCCAGTTCCGTCAGGCCCAGGCATTGGTGCGTAGCGCACGCGGGGCGTTTTTCCCGACGGTCGACCTGAACGTGAGCAAGAACCGTTCAAGCCAGGGCACCGGCAGCAGCAGCTCCAGCCTGAGCAGTTCGTCCAGCGGTATTCGCAATACGTACTCGGCCCAGGTGGGTGTCAGTTGGGAGGCGGATGTGTGGGGCAAGCTGCGCCGTGGCCTCGAAGCCGATACTGCCAATGCCCAGGCAAGCTTTGCCGATTTGGCCGCGATGCGCCTGAGCCAACAGTCGGAGCTGGTGCAGAATTACCTGCAATTGCGCGTGATCGATGGCCAGAAGCGCCTGCTCGAAGACACAGTCTCGGCTTATCAGCGGTCGCTGAAAATGACCGAAAACCAGTACCGCGCCGGCGTATCCGGCAAGGATGCCGTGGCCCAGGCCCAGACGCAGCTCAAAAGCACCGAAGCCGACATGGTCGACCTGATCTGGCAACGCGCACAGTTCGAGAACGCCATTGCTGTGCTGATCGGCTTGCCACCGGCGGAATTCAGTCTGACGGAAAGCAGTGACATTCCGCAGTTGCCGCAAGTACCTTCGGCACTGCCTTCGCAGCTGCTGGAGCGTCGCCCGGACATCGCTTCCGCCGAGCGTTCGGTGATGGCCGCCAACGCCAACATCGGCGTGGCCAAGGCCGCCTATTACCCCGACCTGACGTTGAACATGAACGGCGGTTATAGCAGCAGCACGTATTCCAACTGGATCAGCCTGCCGAACCGCTTCTGGTCGGTAGGACCGCAATTGGCCATGACCCTGTTCGACGGCGGCCAGCGCTCGGCGGAAGTCGACCGCAGTGAAGCGGCCTATGACGAAACCGTCGCCAAGTACCGCCAGACCGTGCTGGACGGATTCCGCGAGGTGGAAAACTTCCTGGTGCAGCTCAAGGTGCTGCAGGATGAAGCCGTCGTGCGCCAACAGGCTTTGGATGCCGCCCGTGAATCGTTGCGCCTGACCCAGAACCAGTACAAGGCTGGTTTGATTGCATACATCGATGTGGTCGTGACCCAGGCGGCGGCGCTGAGCAACGAGCGCAGTAACCTGGACCTGCTGCAAAGCCGCTTGATCGCCAGCGTGCAGTTGATTGCGGCATTGGGGGGTGGCTGGGATGGACAGCTTGAGGTGAGCGAAAACCGATAGCGCAATCCCTGTGGGAGCGAGCTTGCTCGCGATAGCGGTGGTTCAGGCAACATCCATGCTGAATGTATCGCGAGCGAGCTCGCTCCCACAGGTTTTGTGGCGCCAGCAGCCTGACGCGAGTTAATGTAAAACCTTAAAACAGACGTTTCATCGGACTGATGGCCCTTTGCTCATTTTGTGAGTGCGTTCTCATTTGGAATCAGTACAATCGCCGCATTTTCCCCCGGCGATAATCGATAACATTAACGGGGGCATTCGCGAGAAGTCCCCATGCTCATCGGAAGCTATTCCCCCACTCTGGTCATCATTTCGCTCTGTGTAGCGATTCTCGCCTCATACACCGCACTCGACCTGACCGGACGCATTGCCACCGCCAAGGGGCGCGCCGTGCATTTATGGACCGCGGGTGGGGCCATTGCCATGGGCATCGGCATCTGGTCGATGCACTTTATCGGCATGCTCGCGTTCAAGTTGCCCATCGATCTGGGCTACGACGGCGCAATCACCCTGTTGTCGCTGTTGATCGGCGTGCTCTCCAGCGGTTTCGCGCTGTGGCTGGTCAGCCAGCCGCAATTGCCGGCCTGGCAGCTGGCCTTTGGCGCGTTGGTCATGGGCGCCGGCATCAGCGCGATGCACTACACCGGTATGGCAGCCATGCGCATGCAACCGGGTATCGACTACGACCCGACGCTGTTCGGTACTTCGCTGATCATTGCTGTCGGTGCTTCGGGTGCGGCATTGTGGATCGCTTTCCGTTTGCGCCAACACACACCTTATGTCCGCCTGATCCGTGGCGGTGCCGCCGTGATCATGGGCATCGCCATCGTTGGCATGCACTACACCGGGATGGCTGCCGCACGCTTTGCCGACGGCAGCTTTTGTGGCGCAGCGGCCAACGGGTTGAGCGGCAATGGCCTGGACAACCTGGTGCTGATTACCACGTTGGCGGTGCTGAGCATCGCCTTGTTGACCTCGATCCTTGATGCACGCCTGGAGGCGCGCACCGCGAGCCTGGCCCTGTCTCTGACCGAGGCCAACCGTGAACTGACCCAACTGGCCCTGCACGACACCCTCACCGGGTTGCCGAACCGGATGTTACTCGCCGATCGAATCGATCAGGCTATGTCGCGGGTCCGCGAAGAGGGTGGTTGCTTTGCCCTGATGTTCATCGATCTGGACGGCTTCAAACCGGTCAACGATGCCTTTGGTCACCACATGGGTGATCTGTTGTTGCGCGAAGTGGCCTTGCGCCTGCGCGAAGAATTGCGCAGCCAGGACACCCTGGCGCGGATCGGCGGTGACGAGTTCGTGTTGCTGGTGCAGTTGAACGATCAGATCGACGCCTTGAACCTCGCGGCCCGTCAGGTCGGGTTGATCGCGGGTGCCTTTCGGGTTGCCGAACATGATTTGCATATTTCTGCCAGCGTCGGCATCGCGCTCTACCCGGGAAACGGGCAGTCTGCCCATGAATTGCTGATGAACGCCGACGCGGCGATGTATCACGCCAAGGGCGCGGGCAAAAACGGCTACAGCTTTTTCGACGCCTCGATGAACAGCAACGCCCGCAAACAGTTGCAATTGCTGCAGGACCTGCGCAATGCCGTGGAACATCAGGAATTCAGCCTGCATTACCAGCCAAAATTCGATGCCGCCAATGGTCGCCCGGTGGGCGCCGAGGCCTTGTTGCGCTGGGAGCACCCGACCCAAGGGATGCTGTTGCCGGACAAGTTCATCGAACTGGCGGAGAAAACCGGGTTGATCATTCCGATCGGCGAGTGGGTGCTTAACGAAGCCTGCCGCCAGATGCGCGAGTGGTACGTGCAGGGCTACACCGATTGGCGCATCGCGGTGAACCTTTCGGCCATCCAGTTCTGTCATTGCGGGTTGGTCCAGAGCGTCGCCAAGGCCTTGGCGGCTCATCACCTGCCGGCCAACAGCCTGACCCTGGAAATCACGGAAACCACCGCCATGAGCGATGCCGATGCGAGCATGACGGTGCTTCAGGAGCTGTCGGACATGGGCGTCGACCTGTCCATCGACGATTTTGGCACTGGCTATTCGAGTCTGATGTACCTCAAGCGCCTGCCGGCGAACGAGCTGAAAATCGACCGCGGTTTTGTCCGCGATCTGGAGCGTGACAGCGATGACGCCGCCATTGTTTCGGCCATCGTGGCCCTTGGCCAGGCGCTGGGGTTGCGCATCGTTGCCGAGGGTGTCGAGACGGGTGTGCAGCAGGACTTCCTGACACAACTCGGTTGCGATTCGTTGCAGGGTTACCTGCTGGGGCATCCGCTGCCGGCCGAAGGTTTCATGATGGAAATCCATCGCTCGGAGCGATTGGCGCTGGCTTGACAGTCCGTGTCATCGTTCATCGCGGGCAAGCCACGCTCCCACAGAATATGCAAAACCTGTGGGAGCGTGGCTTGCCCGCGATGGCGTCTGTGCAAACGCTGCCGAATTCATGCAAAAACCGTCATTGGCGGTTATTCTTGGCCCCGACCGCTTAAGCTTTGATTGGGGGAAAGCTCGCATGGACAAAGTCATCGTCATCACCGGCGGCAGCCGCGGCATTGGTGCCGCCACCGCTCTGTTGGCCGCCGCGCAAGGCTATCGGATCTGCATCAACTACCAGGCGGACGAACAGGCCGCGCTCAGCGTGCTGGAGCAAGTCCGTGCGCTCGGTGCGCAAGCCATTGCGGTACGGGCCGACGTCAGCATCGAAGACGAAGTCATCGCGCTGTTCAATCGGGTAGACAGTGAACTGGGGCGGGTCACCGCGCTGGTGAACAACGCCGGCACCGTCGGGCAAAAATCCCGGGTCGACGAAATGTCCGAATTCCGTATTCTCAAAATCATGAAAACCAACGTCCTGGCGCCGATCCTCTGCGCCAAGCACGCGATCCTGCGCATGTCGCCCAAGCACGGCGGGCAGGGCGGCAGTATCGTCAACGTGTCCTCGGTGGCTGCACGCTTGGGCGCGCCCAACGAGTACGTCGACTACGCCGCCTCCAAAGGCGCGCTGGACACCTTCACCATCGGCCTGTCCAAGGAAGTGGCGGGTGAGGGGATTCGCGTCAACGCCGTGCGTCCCGGCTACATCTACACCGATTTCCATGCCCTGAGTGGCGATCCGGATCGGGTCAGCAAGCTGGAATCTGCGATTCCGATGGCCCGGGGCGGGCGCCCGGATGAAGTGGCCGAGGCGATTGTCTGGTTGCTGTCGGACAAGGCTTCTTATGCGACGGGGACTTTCGTCGATCTCGGCGGTGGGCGTTGATCTGAGGTTTGCGTTGTCAGTGCTGGCCTCTTCGCGGGCAAGCCCGCTCCCACAGGGTTTCCTGGTGTACGCAAAGTCTGTTTACACCGGAAAATACCTTGTGGGAGCGGGCTTGCTCGCGAAGGCGATAGTGCAGGCAACATCTAACCCTTAAAACGACCGCACAATCCGCCCCAACGTCTCCATTGCCTTTTCCGCAGCCTCGTCCCACGGGCTCCCGTAATTCAACCGAATACAATTCCTGAACCGCTGCGCCGGTGAAAAAATCGGCCCTGGCGCAATGCTGATCCCCTGCGCCAACGCCATCTGAAACAACTTCAATGAATCCATCTGCTCCGGCAATTCCAGCCACAAAAAGTACCCGCCTGCCGGTTGGCTGACCCGCGTTTGTGCCGGGAAATACCGGGCGATGGCGGCGAGCATGGCGCTTTGCTGGTCTTCCAGCGCGTGGCGCAATTTGCGCAGATGCCGGTCGTAGCCCCCGTGTTGCAGGTAATCGGCGATGGCCGCCTGGGCCGGCATCGACGCGCACAGCGAGGTCATGAGTTTCAGCCGTTCGATTTTTTGCGCATAGCGACCGGCAGCCACCCAGCCGATGCGGTAGCCGGGAGCGAGGCTTTTGGCGAACGAACCGCAGTGCATCACCAGGCCTTCGGTATCGAATGCCTTGGCCGGTTTCGGGGCTTGTTGACCGTAATACAGTTCGGCGTAGACATCGTCTTCGATCAGCGGTACCTGATGGCGGCGCAATAATTCCACAAGCTGCTGTTTCTTTGCCTCGGGCATGGTTGCGCCCATGGGGTTCTGGAAGCTGGTCATGCACCAGCAGGCCTTGATCGGGTGGCGTTCCAGGGTTTGCGCCAGTACGCCAAGGTCGATGCCATCGCGCGGATGCACGGGGATTTCCACGGCTTTGAGCTTCAGGCGTTCGAGCACTTGCAGGCAGGCGTAGAACGCCGGGGCTTCGATGGCCACCAGATCGCCTGGTTCAGTGACTGCTTGCAGGCACAGGTTCAGCGCTTCCAGGGCGCCGTTGGTGATCAGCAGTTCTTCCATCGGCAGCATCAGCCCGCCGACCATGTAGCGCAGGGCGATTTGTCGGCGCAGTTGCGGGTTGCCGGGTGACATGTCGGTGACGACCATGCGCGGGTCCATCTCGCGGGTGGCGCTGGCCAGGGAGCGGGACAAACGTTGCAGGGGAAACAGCGTCGGGCTGGGGAACGCCGAGCCGAAGGGCACGGTGTTCGGGTCTTTGATCGAGTCGAGCACCGAGAACACCAGTTCGCTGACATCGACTTCGGTGGACTCGTTGACCTGATGGCTGATTTCCGGCTCGGAAAACGGCCGTGGTGCATGGGCGTTGACGAAGTAGCCGGAGCGCGGACGGGCACGGATCAGTCCACGACGTTCCAGCAGGTAGTAGGCCTGGAACACTGTCGACGGGCTGACCCCGTAGGTCTGGCTGGCGTAGCGCACCGACGGCACACGCTGGCCCGGGCCGAGGACGCCGGAGCGGATCAGTTCTGCGATGTCGTCGGCGAATTTTTCGTAGCGTTTCATCTAAGCCCCGGATTGTTGGTATTCAATGTGGCGAGGGGGCTTGCCCCCGTCGGGCTGCGTAGCAGCCCCTATTAGAGTTCATGCAAATGAATCTGGCTCACTGGTTTGGCGACTGCTGCGCAGTCGAACGGGGGCAAGCCCCCTCGCCACAGGGGAGCGCATTTCACACGGACCGCAGTCTAAGGGATCAGCGATTCATCGGCGCAACAAACCGGCTCTTCGCCACGCTATAGATGTCAGGCTCATCGCTGTCGACCACCTTGAAGCTGATGCTCTGCGAACTGCTGGCCGGACGCTCCGTGAGCATCGCCACCGACACTGGCACATCGATAATCTCGCCCGGCGCCAGGCTCAACACGGCCTTGCCCTGCAACTCGAAATCATCGGCATCGACCAGGCTCAATTGATAGTCCTGACGCTGCTGGGTCTTGTTGATCACCTTCAGACTGTAGATGTTTTCGATCTGCCCCTGGCTGTTCTCGCGGAACAGGCCCCGGTCCTTGCTGACGTCGAGCGACACCATTGGCCGTTCCACCAGGGCCACTACCAGCGCGGCGATCATCACCAGCAATACGGCGGTGTAGCCGATCAGGCGTGGGCGCAGCAGGTGAGTCTTGCCTCCTTGCAACTGGTGTTCAGAGGTGTAGCTGATCAGTCCCCGGGCGTAGCCCATTTTGTCCATGATCGAATCGCAGGCGTCGATGCACGCGGCGCAACCGATGCATTCCATCTGCAAGCCATCGCGGATGTCGATGCCGGTCGGGCAGACCTGTACGCAGAGCTGGCAATCGATGCAATCGCCCAGGCCGACTTCGGCGGGTTTGACTTCGCGTTTGCGCGGGCCACGGTTTTCGCCTCGGGCCACGTCGTAGGAAATGGTCAGGGTGTCTTTATCGAACATCACGCTCTGGAACCGCGCATAGGGGCACATGTGCATGCACACCGCTTCACGCAGCCAACCGGCGTTGATGTACGTGGCACCGGTAAAGAACAGCACCCAGAACAGGCTGACGCCGCTCATTTGAAAGGTCAGCAGCTCTTCGGCCAACGGTCGGATCGGTGTGAAGTAGCCGACGAAGGTCAGGCCGGTCAGCAGGCTGATGGCCAGCCACAAGGTGTGCTTGGCCGCGCGCCGCATCAGTTTGTTCAGGCCCCATGGCGCGGCTTGCAATTTGATCCGCTGGTTGCGTTCCCCTTCGGTGATCTTTTCGCACCACATGAAGATCCAGGTCCACGAACTTTGCGGGCAGGTGTAGCCGCACCAGACCCGGCCTGCGAACACGGTGATCGCAAACAGGCCGAACGCGGCAATGATCAACAGTGCCGAGAGCAGGATGAAATCCTGCGGCCAGAAGGTCGCGCCGAAGATATGGAACTTGCTCTCGGAAAGATCCCAGAGCACTGCCTGGCGGCCGCCCCAGTTCAGCCACACGGTGCCGAAAAACAACAAAAACAGAAAACCCGCACCGCTGATCCGCAGGTTGCGGAACAACCCGGTGAAGCTGCGGGTGTGGATCAGGTTGTCGCTGGACTTGGCCTTCGTCTTTAAACGCGAAGGTTCGAATGTTTCAACGGTTCGGACGGGGATTCTCTCGCTCATGGTCTTTCGCTCATCAGCCTCCATCAGGCATGAGCACTATGAGCGGCAATCTGTTTGCATAACAGACTCAGGTATTGCATTAAAAAGCGGATCAGATGGCGCTGTTCCCACGGCGTGCGACAAGTTGAAGCAGCCGTCGTCGTTACGCACAAACACCTATCCGGAACAGCTATGGCGGAGGTTGATCACTGTCAGTCAAATCACCGAATCACTGTCGGCACCTTCAAGCGCCGGCGTCCATCCACTGCGCCTGCGACGGTCCATACGTCGGCTTCTGCTTCGGTGAGGGTGATATGGATACGCCGGCCTTATGTCCACGGCCGGGAATCTATTGTTCATTGTTCAAGCTTACGGTGGCACATGGCGTGAGTCGTGCTTAAGTAGGTGGACTAATTGGTTGACCGCTGCGCGAAGGACTTGATTCCGGAAAATGCTGATGAAACTTTCCCGACGGCTGTCGCTCGGAACCTAAGTGAATGTATCCCGGGGCGGATGACCCGGCGGGATGGCGACCAGACACAAGTGCGTCCATGGGGCGTTAGGAGAGAGGCTCGATGACGGCTGATAAACCGACTGAGTTGAGCTACAACCCGCATATGCCGCTGTCGCAGGCGTTGTTGCTGCCGCGTATCGTCATAGAAAACTGCATGCCGACCCTCGAAGGCGGACAGTTCGCGGTCAAGGCCGTGGTGGGGCAGGACGTGGTGGTGACGGCCAAGGTCTTCGCCGACGGGCATGACAAACTGGCGGTGCGGGTGCGCTGGCGGGCCGAAGACGAGGACGTCTGGCAAAACGCTGTCATGAACGATCTGGGCAATAACAGCTGGCAGGGGCAGTTCCGTGTCGACAGCCAGGGCCGTTATCGGTTCTGTATCGAAGCCTGGATCGATCAGTTCGCCAGTTTTCGCTACGAGCTGGAAAAAAAGCATATGGCTGCCGTGCCTGTCAGCCTGGAATTGCAGGAAGGCCGGATTCATGTCCAGCAGGCCGCCGAACGCAGCGATGGGCCACTCAGCGAGCAACTGGCGGCCTTGCACCATGAACTGTCAGGACTGCTGGAAACCGAGCAGATTGCACTGTTTCTGCACCCGCGTAGCGCCGACCTCATGGCCCGCGTCGATCATCGCGCTTTCCTGAGCCTGAGCCCGGAGTATCCGGTGGATGTGGAGCGTGAACTGGCGCAGTTCGCCAGTTGGTATGAATTGTTTCCGCGTTCGATCACCGACAGTCCCGCACGCCATGGCACCTTCAATGACGTGCATTCACGGCTGGCGATGATCCAGGACATGGGGTTCGACGTGTTGTATTTCCCGCCGATCCACCCGATCGGGCGCAGCTACCGCAAAGGCCCGAACAATTCCCTGACGGCGGGTCCCGATGATCCGGGCAGCCCCTATGCGATTGGTAGCGAGGAGGGCGGGCACGAGGCGATTCACTCGCAGTTGGGTACCCGCGAAGACTTCCGCCGACTGGTCGCGGCCGCTGCGGCCCATGGCCTGGAAATCGCCCTGGATTTTGCCATCCAGTGTTCCCAGGACCATCCGTGGCTCAAGCAGCACCCGGGCTGGTTCAACTGGCGGCCGGACGGCACGATCAAATACGCAGAGAACCCGCCGAAGAAATACCAGGACATCGTCAACGTCGACTTCTATACCCCCGAGGCGATTCCGAGCCTGTGGCTGGAACTGCGTGACATCGTGGTGGGCTGGGTCGAGGAGGGCGTGAAGATTTTTCGCGTCGATAACCCGCACACCAAGCCGCTACCATTCTGGCAATGGCTGATCGCCGATGTACGGGCGTTGTACCCCGAGGTGATATTCCTCGCCGAAGCTTTTACCACCCCGGCCATGATGGCGCGCCTGGGCAAGGTCGGTTATTCCCAGAGCTACACCTATTTCACCTGGCGCAACACCAAGGCCGAACTGGCGAGTTATTTCACCGAACTCAACGAATCGCCATGGCGCGAATGCTTTCGGCCGAATTTTTTCGTCAATACGCCGGACATCAACCCGGCGTTCCTCCATGACTGCGGGCGTCCCGGGTTTCTCATCCGCGCCGTGCTGGCAACCATGGGCTCAGGCTTGTGGGGCATGTACTCGGGTTTCGAGTTGTGCGAGTCGGCGCCGGTGCCAGGCAAGGAGGAATACCTCGATTCCGAAAAGTATGAGATCCGCCCACGGGATTTCAACGCGCCGGGCAACATCATTGCCGAAATCGCCCAGCTCAACCGCATTCGCCGGCAGAACCCGGCGTTGCACACGCATCTGGGCCTGAAGGTGTACAACGCCTGGAACGACAACATCCTGTACTTTGGCAAACGCAGCGTTGATGGCAGCAACTTCATTCTGGTGGCGGTCAGCCTCGATCCGCACAACGTGCAGGAAGCGAGCTTCGAGTTGCCGTTGTGGGAAATGGGTCTGCCCGATGACGCCAGCACCCAGGGCGAAGACCTGATGAATGGCCATCGCTGGACCTGGCACGGCAAGCAGCAATTCATGCGGATCGACCCGGCGTACCAGCCGTTCGGGATTTGGAGGATAACTGTTTAAACGCAAAACCTGTGGGAGCGAGCTTGCTCGCGATAGCAATTTTGTGGGCAACTTCTTTGTTGAATCTTCAATTGTCATCGCGAGCAAGCTCGCTCCCACAGAAATCTCATTGCGTTTGACTCGAGTGATCAGCCCGGCGGGACTTTCGAATTCACCAGGAGTTTCACATGGCGAAGAAACCCAAGGCAGCCACGTTCATCAAGGACCCGCTCTGGTACAAGGACGCGGTGATCTATCAAGTTCACGTCAAATCGTATTTCGACTCCAACAACGACGGGATTGGCGACTTTCCCGGCCTCATCGCCAAGCTCGATTACATCGCCGACCTGGGCGTCAACACCATCTGGCTGTTGCCGTTCTATCCCTCGCCACGGCGCGACGACGGTTATGACATCGCCGAGTACCGCGGCGTACACAGCGACTACGGCACCATGGCCGATGCCAGGCGCTTCATTGCCGAGGCGCACAAACGCGGCCTGCGGGTGATCACCGAACTGGTCATCAACCACACCTCCGACCAGCACCCGTGGTTCCAGCGTGCACGCAAGGCCAAGCCCGGTTCGGCGGCGCGGGACTTCTACGTATGGTCGGACGACGACCAAAAGTACGATGGTACCCGCATCATTTTCCTCGACACCGAAAAGTCCAACTGGACCTGGGACCCGGTCGCTGGCCAGTATTTCTGGCACCGCTTCTACTCCCACCAGCCGGACCTGAACTTCGATAACCCGCAAGTGATGAAAGCGGTGCTGTCGGTCATGCGGTACTGGCTCGACATGGGCATCGACGGCTTGCGCCTGGACGCGATTCCCTACCTGATCGAACGTGATGGCACCAACAACGAAAACCTGCCGGAAACCCACGACGTCCTGAAAAAGATCCGCGCCGAAATCGACGCCAATTACCCTGATCGCATGCTGCTGGCCGAGGCCAATCAATGGCCGGAGGACACACAGTTGTACTTCGGCGACATCGATAGTAAGGGCTTGAACGGCGACGAATGCCACATGGCCTTTCACTTCCCGTTGATGCCGCGCATGTACATGGCCCTGGCCCAGGAAGATCGCTTCCCGATCACCGACATTCTGCGCCAGACCCCGGATATCCCAGCCAACTGCCAGTGGGCGATTTTCCTGCGCAACCACGATGAGCTGACCCTGGAAATGGTCACCGACAAGGAGCGCGATTACCTGTGGAATTATTACGCCGCCGACCGCCGGGCGCGGATCAACCTGGGGATTCGCCGGCGTCTGGCGCCGCTGGTGGAGCGTGATCGACGCCGGGTCGAATTGCTCAACAGCCTGTTGTTGTCGATGCCCGGCACGCCGACCCTGTATTACGGCGACGAGATCGGCATGGGCGACAACATCTACCTCGGCGACCGCGACGGCGTGCGCACGCCGATGCAATGGTCGATCGACCGCAACGGCGGCTTCTCCCGTGCCGACCCGGCCAGCCTGGTGCTGCCACCAATCATGGACCCGCAATACGGTTATCTGTCGGTCAACGTCGAAACTCAGGCTGGCGACCCGCATTCGCTGTTGAACTGGACCCGGCGCATGCTCGCTGTGCGCAAGCAATCCAAGGCCTTCGGGCGTGGTACGTTGAAAATGCTGTCGCCCAGTAACCGGCGGATTCTGGCCTACACCCGTGAATACACCGGCGTGGACGGTAAATACGAAGTCATTCTGTGCGTGGCCAACGTGTCGCGCAGTGCCCAGGCCGCCGAGCTCGATTTGTCGGCCTACGTCGGCATGGTGCCGGTGGAGATGCTCGGGGGGAACGCGTTCCCGCCCATCGGCCAGTTGAATTTCCTCCTGACGCTGGCGCCTTATGGCTTCTATTGGTTCGGCCTCGCCGCCGAAAACCAGATGCCGAGCTGGCACGTGGAGCCCGCGCAGAGCCTGCCGGACTTCACCACGCTGGTGCTGAAAAAGCGCATGGAAGAGCTGCTCGAAGCGCCGTCACGGACCACGCTGGAGCAAAACATCCTGCCGAACTGGTTGCAGAACCGCCGCTGGTTCGCCGGCAAGGACGCCGCCATCGAGCAAGTCGAACTGGCGTATGGCGTGCGGTTCGGCGATCCGCAGCATCCGGTACTGTTCAGTGAGATCAACGTCACCAGCGGTGGCCAGAGCAGTCGCTACCAGTTGCCGTTCGGCTTTATCTCCGAAGACCAGGTCGGTATGCCGTTGCCGCAGCAATTGGCGCTGGCACGGGTACGGCGTGGGCGTCAGGTTGGTTTGATCACCGATGCCTTCAGTCTGGAAAGCTTTGTGCATGCCGTGTTGCAAGGCTTACAGGCCGGCAGTGTCTTGGCCTCCAGCGATGGCGAGATTCGCTTCGAGCCCACCGCCGAGCTGGAAAAGCTCGGCCTGAACGCTGAGTCCCCGGTGCGCTACCTCTTCGCCGAACAGTCCAACAGCTCGGTGGTGATCGGCAACAGCCTGGTGCTGAAACTGATCCGCAAGGTGGCCTCAGGGGTGCATCCGGAGCTGGAAATGAGCGCGTTCCTGACCGCCGCCGGGTTCGGCAATATTTCGCCATTGCTGGGGGCCGTGGTGCGTCGGGATGCAGCGGGTGAAGACAACCTGCTGATGATCGCCCAAGGTTATCTGAGCAATCAGGGCGACGCCTGGGAGTGGACCCGGAACAATCTCGAACGGGCGCTGCGCGATGAACTGGCCGACGCGGTGTCCGAGCAGGAGCAGCATTACAACGCGCTCGGCGAATTGAAAGATTTCGCCGCTATGCTGGGCCGGCGACTGGGGGAAATGCATCAGGTGCTGGCAGCGCCGAGCGCCAACCCGGACTTCTTGCCGCAGGTCACCACGCAGCAGGAGGCACTGGCCTCGGCCAAGGATGTTGCAGCGCAAGTCGGGCAAGCGCTGAACTTGCTCAAGCAGCATAAAAATCAACTGAACCCGGCGGACCAGACCTTGGTCGGCCGTTTACTGGACAACAAAAAAGCCATTCTCAGTCATGTGCAATTGTTGGGAAAAAAGACTGCGGGCGGCTTGCGCATTCGTGTGCACGGCGACTTGCATCTGGGGCAAGTGCTGGTGATCAAGGGCGATGCCTACCTGATCGACTTCGAAGGCGAACCGGCGCGGCCGTTGCATGAACGACGGGGCAAACACAGCCCGTACAAGGATGTCAGTGGTGTGCTGCGTTCCTTCGATTATGCAGCGGCAATGGCGATCAACGTGCAGAACGTCGATAACACCGCGGCGGCCGATGCCGCCCGTTTGCGGGTGACCGATCGCTACTTGAGCGAGGCGCGCCAGGCATTTGTCGACGCTTATCGGCTGGCGGCAGCTAGTCTTGCCCATGCATGGCAAGATCCCGAAGGCGAGGATGCCGCGCTGGCGTTGTTCGGTCTGGAGAAGGCGGCGTATGAAGTCGCCTATGAGGCGGAAAATCGCCCGACCTGGTTGCCCGTGCCGTTGCACGGTTTATATGGATTATTAAGTGGGCTTAAACCCTTTTCCGATCTTGGTGGAGAGTAGTCATGAGTGTCTCGAACAAGGAACAGGGTCATCACAAAGAAGCGCTGCTACCCAGCGCGCGGGATATCGATGCATTGGTGCGCGCCGAGCATATCGATCCGTTTGCAATTCTCGGCCCTCACGCCGATGGCGCTGGCGGGCAGTTCATTCGCGCTTATTTGCCGGGTGCCCTGAGTGTGCAGGTGCTGGCCAGGGCGTCCGGCGAAGAGCTCGGGCATCTTGAAGCCACAGCGACGCCGGGGTTGTTTGTCGGGCATTTCGACCATGCGCAGGCGTATCTGCTGCGCACCCGTTGGGCCGGCGGCGAGCAAACGGCCGAAGACCCCTACAGCTTCGGCCCGTTGCTGGGCGAAATGGACTTGTACCTGTTTGCCGAAGGCAATCACCGCGACCTCAGTGCGTGCCTGGGCGCGCAACTCAAGACCGTGGACGGCGTCGACGGCGTGCGTTTCGCCGTGTGGGCGCCGAATGCCCGGCGGGTGTCGGTGGTGGGTGATTTCAACGTCTGGGACGGGCGCCGCCATCCAATGCGCCTGCGTCATCCCACCGGTGTCTGGGAGTTGTTCATCCCGCGCCTGCAAGCAGGGGACGCCTACAAATACGAGATTCTCGGCGCCCACGGCATTCTGCCGCTGAAAGCCGACCCGGTAGCGCTGGCCACCAGCCTGCCGCCAGACACCGCGTCGAAAGTCGCTTCGCCGCTGAAGGTCGACTGGCAGGACCACGACTGGATGCTGTCCCGTGGCGAACGCCAGCGCCCGACCGCGGCGCTGTCGATCTACGAGTTGCACGCCGGCTCATGGCAATGCGAACTCGATGACCTCGGTGAAGTGGCCCGGCAATACACCTGGCCTGAATTGGCCGAGCGACTGATTCCGTACGTGAAGGAACTGGGCTTCACCCACATCGAACTGATGCCGATCATGGAACACCCCTTCGGCGGTTCGTGGGGGTATCAGTTGCTGTCGCAATTCGCTCCGAGTGCGCGTTTTGGCACCCCGGACGAATTCGCCGCGTTCGTCAACGCCTGCCACCAGGCCGACATCGGGGTGATCCTCGACTGGGTACCTGCGCATTTTCCGACCGATGTCCATGGCCTGGCCCAGTTCGACGGCACGGCGTTGTACGAGTACGGCAACCCGCAAGAAGGCTTCCACCAGGATTGGGACACGCTGATCTACAACCTCGGGCGCACCGAAGTGCATGGCTACATGCTGGCGTCGGCGCTGCACTGGCTCAAGCATTTCCACGTCGACGGCCTGCGCGTCGATGCAGTGGCCTCGATGCTGTACCGCGACTACTCGCGCAAGGCCGGCGAATGGGTACCGAACCGCCATGGCGGGCGGGAGAACCTGGAGGCGATCGACTTCCTGCGCCACCTCAACGACGTCGTGGCACTGGAAGCGCCGGGCGCACTGGTGATCGCCGAAGAGTCCACCGCATGGCCGGGCGTCAGCCAGGGCACGCAACAGGGCGGCCTGGGCTTTGCCTACAAATGGAACATGGGCTGGATGCACGATTCGCTGCATTACATCCAGCAAGACCCGGTCTACCGCGCCCATCACCACAACGAGCTGAGTTTCGGCCTGGTGTATGCCTGGTCCGAACGTTTCATCCTGCCGATCTCCCATGATGAAGTAGTGCACGGCAAACATTCGCTGATCGACAAAATGCCCGGCGACCGCTGGCAGAAATTCGCCAACCTGCGGGCCTACCTGAGTTTCATGTGGGCGCACCCGGGCAAGAAACTATTGTTCATGGGCTGCGAGTTCGGCCAGTGGCGCGAGTGGAACCACGACCAGCAACTGGACTGGTACTTGTTGCAGTACCCCGAACACAAAGGCGTGCAAAAACTGGTGGGTGACCTCAATCGCTTGTACCGCGAAGAGCCGGCACTGCACGAGCAGGATGATGTGCCGCAAGGCTTCCAATGGTTGATCGGCGACGACGCGATCAATAGCGTCTATGCGTGGTTGCGCTGGAGCAAGGAAGGCAAGCCGGTGCTGGTGGTAGCCAACTTCACGCCGGTGCCGCGCGAGGCGTATCGCGTCGGGGTGCCGTTTGCCGGGCAGTGGAGCGAGGTGCTCAATAGCGATTCGTCTATCTATGCCGGTTCCAACTACGGCAACAGTGGCGGGGTTGTTGCCGAAGAAACGCCGAGCCATGGGCAGGCGTTGTCGTTGGTGTTGAATTTGCCGCCGTTGGCGGTGTTGATGTTGCGGCCGGAGGGGTAGCTGACTTCCATTTTATTCGATAACCCTGACAGGTCGACGCTCATATAAGTACAGCCTGTCAGGGATGGTTAGTTATAAGTTTTATTTGTTTCTGATGCGCAATAATAACTAAATCCATTTCGCACTGAGCGTTGCCTCGAACTTTCTTTGAGTAATTTCAATGTGGTGTAGCCCCCAGCTGTCCTTAGAAATACTGTTGACGACAAATTGAGTCATTGGCTTGAATAAACCCTCCGTTTCGGGGGTGTGATTTACTTTAAATGCTTTGCTTGTCGTTTCTATAAGTACTGGGTGCGTTTGCCGTGAGGTGCTAGGAACATGAAATTTGTCTGTGAATTTGCTTGCGGTTTTTTTGTCTGGAGTAAAAGCCATAAATATGCTGGTTTGTAGTATGTCACCTACTTTAATGCTATCTGGATTTTGCAATTTAGTTCCGCGGTAGAGCACGCCTGCCATTTTCGGACCAAGTGATGCTGCCAATAGGTTAATTGTTTTTTTAGAGTCTTTGGCGTGGAGCTCTAGTAGTTTTATCGCTGGGTCGTACGCTTTCTGCTTTCTGGCAAGGGGCAGCTTAAGTGATCCGAAGTTGCCATTATTTTTTATGAGCTCTGAATGGGCTGCCGTTCTGGTTTCGGGGAGCGATTTTTTTATTACGTCAGAGGGGTTGTTCTCGTAGTGGTTGCGGCTATGTCCCTTGAAGTAAAGGGCGCCCGCATTTGTTCCCCAAATGAGTTGTATTCCCTCTTTTTCACCTTCTGTTAAAGGTCTGTCATAGGCTTCTGGTTGTCCTATGAAGCCGAGACGAGCTCTGAAGTAATCAATATATTTTTCAGGTTGTACTTTTTTGAGTTCCAGGTAGTCGGTGGCTGTGCTGATTAAGTCTGCTTCAGGAAGGTCGTTCTTGTGTTTAATAAGCTGTCTCTCAATGGAGTTTATTTCGTCCTGCGTTAACTCCTTTCCTGTATTCCCATCCAGATCACCAAAATTTATGGGTCTATTTCTGACCATCGCAAATAAATTCATCCCATCCACATATCCCGCCGGATCCGGATTAATCCACCGCTGCAACCACGGCGCGTAATAGCGGAATCCGTAGTAATAAAGCCCCGTTGCATCCCGCTCTTTGCCCGAATAACGCACGGTTTTGTACTTGGCTTCTGTGGCCGAACGTGCCGCGAAACAAGCCGTGCCGCCAAACGGGTAATACCATTCCTGGCTGATCAGGTTGGCGTTTTGGTCCAGTTCCAGCGTGCTGGATTGCAGGTGGTCGTTGAGGCTGTAACGCACCTGATCGTTGGCAATGTCTCCGGGTTTTTGGGCGACCCAATGCAGCACCTGCACGCTATTGCTGCCGGCGCTGGCGTTGATCACGTGAAGGACTTCCCCGGTGCCGCCGTGACTGCGGATTTCCACGCCGGGCAGGTAGCGCACTTCGCTGATCAGTGTGCGGGCGCCGGTCTGGGTGGCGCGGAGCTTGCGCACGCGTTGTCCGCCGTCGTCGTAGAGATAGCGTTCGTAGTCATCCTCTGCGCTTTCACGGATCACCGGGCGCACGACGGTCAGTTGATTGCGCAAATCCCATTCCAGCGCCTGGCCGACCTGCAGTTCACGCAGGTTGCCATTGGCATCGAACCCGGCGGCCAGTTCCGCTTCAGTCGGTGGCCGGCCGTTGCGCTCGGGCAGGCAGTGGTTGCTGTACCGGGCGCGAGTCAAAGTGCGGCCGTGGGCCTGGGCGCCGACGTGCACCAGGTTCAGCAGATTGCCGCCGGCGTCGTAGTGGTAGGTCTGGGTGTAGTGGGCGATCTGGTTGGGGTCGAGGGGCAGGGGTTGCAGGTCGGGCAGGGCAGGACCGCCGTGGCCGGTTTTGGCTTCCCGGCCGCTGGCTTCGATCAGTTGATCGAGGGTGTCGTAACGGTAGGTCTTGATCGGTTCGATGCGCTGGTTGTTGAAGTAGCGGATCGCTTGGGCGGCGTCTTCGAGGCTTAGCACGTTGCCGGTGGCGTCGTAGCTGTAGCGCAAGTCTTGAAGGGGCGTGCCATCGGCTTTGTGCGCGCTCAAGCCAATGAGGCGTGCGTCCGCGAGGTCGTAGCGGTGGCGGGTGATCACGCCGTTGCCGGCGGTTTCCGTTTCGATCTGGCCAGCGGCGTTGTAGTGCAGATCGCTGACCAGCGTCATCTCGTCCTCACCGACCAAGGTCAACCGAGTGTTTTTCAGTTGGCCGGCGACGGTGTAGGCAAAGCGCTGGCGGTTGCCCAACGCATCCGTTTGCTGGAGTAGTTCGACGCTGGGTGCGTAGGCCTGCGAGGTGGTGGCGCCGTCGCCGGGTTCAAGCAATGCATCGCGGGCGGTTTCACTCACCGGCCAATCTGGCGCATCGGCAGCGCGCAAAAAGTGCCGGGTCTGTTGCAGCACTGCGCCACCGATTCCCAGTTCCTTCAAGTGCAGCGTGCCAGCCGGATCGTCATGCCGAACTAATTGACCGCATAGGTTGTGGGCAACGGCGTCGTCATCAACCCCGGCATAGGTCAAGCGCTCAGGCACCAGTTCAGTGCCATCGCCACCACGTTCGCGCACGGCCACCGGGCGCAACAGCGCATCGAACTGGGTTGACGAATGACTGCCACGCCCGTCCCACCGCTCCACGATTTGCCCAGCAGCGCCTGGCAGCGCCACCCGCCACCCGGCGTCCACACTGTCACTCGCCAACGGCACAGCGGACAGGCTGAACACCTGACTCACATTCGCCGGCACCGACCCATCGCTCTGAGCCAAGGCAAACAGATACGGATCACGACTGGCCACCGGCCGGCCGTTGGCATCAAACCGTTGATGCGTCACCCGCACCTCAACCGGATCGGTCGCCTGCCGCCGGTGGAACTGCACCGCCCGGAGCGCCAGACCCCGTGGGTCCATGACCGCAAGGGTCGGGGTGCCGCCATGCACATAATCCACAGGCATCGGTGAGGGCCTTGACTAGGGTTATCTGCCCTCACAATGCATCACCACCAGCGCCTTGGATACTGTAAGAAATACCAGTTTTCACCAGCGCATCCGCACACCCAGGCTGCCAATCAAACCGTTCAGATCGTTGTCGTCCACGTCGCTGCTGTAGTCGGCGCTGACGTACAGGCTTACGGACGGGGTGATTCTGGCGACGAGACCCAGACCCAGTTCCACGGTAGATGAACTACGGCTGCTGCTGATCTTGTCCACCTGATCGAGCGTCACAGTGTTGCCGCTGTACACCGTGCGCCATAAGTTGGTCCGCACGTAGGGTTCGACCGGCAAGCCGTTGATGTCGTAACTGCCTTTCAAGTGCGCACCGACCCGGCCACTCCACGAGTTCAGGTCAGTGGCAGACGCGTTGCCTGATCCGGCATAGGGGGTGTCCAGGGTGATGCGCTGATTGATCAACTGCGCCTGGGGTTCAATCACCCAGTTTTCGCCCAGGCCGATGGGGAAGCCACCTTCCACCGACAGCGTCATCGCGCTGCCCTCGGTGGCTCTTCGGGTCCCTTGCGCGTTGCGGCTGAAGCCGCTGACCCGGCCACCACTGGCGGTCAGGTCGACGTGCCAGCCTTGCGGCCCGGTCAGGCTCCAATAAGCGCCGAGACTTTGCCCCTGGAGCTTGAGTGTGTCGCTTCCGGGATTGGACATTGCCGGGGTGACCTGCGCGCCGTTGTTGTTGAGCTGGAAGTGACTCGCACCGCCCACCAGGCCGACCCTGTGCGTATGGCCACTGGCGCTTTGCAGGGTCAGGATCGCCGGGCCTTTGAGTTCGTTGGTGCCGGGGACGGCCAGCCCCGGGGATAGGTAATCGGTTTGTGCCTGGCGAGAGGGCTGGCCGTAGAGTTGGTCCCAGGTCGTAGGGGCGGCGTCTTCGGTGGTCAGGCTGGAACTGCGTAGATCGGGGTGAGCGCTGAATTGACCGGGATAGGTTACTGCGATGGTAGACAAACCGGGCGTCGGGATGTCCTGGCGATACCATGGGGCTGTGTCTTGTTCGGCAGTGGCGGCTTGCACTTCGATGGAGGAACACAGCAGGAGTGAACTCGACACCGTGAAAAAAATGACTTTGATCTCTTGTGGGGTGAGTGAAATTTTCATGGAGGTCTGCCTTGTAGTCGCATGCGCAATCTCGCTCTGGCGTCTCTCCTACCCCGAATGAGGGGCGACCGAATGGATTAGGACCTGTCACGGACTGCCCGTTTTTACGGGAGTCCGCGGCTGGTCCTGGTGGTTATTCCGGGGGTAGTAACGTGAAGTCAAGAAGACCGAAACGGTCGAGTCAAGAGAATCGCCGATCAGTGGTAATGGTTTAAGTGACTGATTTATGACGTATCTCTAAGTTCTTGTTTGTTTGAAAAAGCGTCAAAAAAACCTCGGCTCAGAGTGCTTTTCAACCTTCACCACTTCACCCGAACCCCCACGTTACCGAATGTTCCCCGTTGTTGGTTGCTGTCGATATTGCTGGTGTAGTCGACACCGGCATACACACTGACGGATGCCGCGACGCTCAGCACCATCTCAGAGATGCACTTCCACCGCCAACGGCAAATGGTCAGAAAGGTGCGTCCACGGCTTGTTCCCGAGTATTTGCGGCTCATGGCTGCTGGCGTTGCGCAGGTAGACACGGTCCAGGCGCAACAAGGGAAACCGTGCGGGGTAGGTTTTGGCCGGCCGGCCATGGTGGCGTTCGAAGGCTTCGTGCAAGTCATCGCGGCGGGCAAGGGCGGCGTTGCCCTGCATTTGCCAGTCGTTGAAGTCGCCGGCAATGATCACCGGCGCCTGGTCAGGCAGGGACTCGAGGAGTTGGCAGAGCAACTGCAATTGCAGCTGACGATGACTTTCCAGCAGGCTGAAGTGAACGCAGATGGCATGGACTTCGCTATGCCCCGGTACGTCCAGCACGCAATGCAGCAAACCGCGGCGCTCCGGACCGGTAATGGAAACATCCAGGTTTCGGTACTCGCGGATCGGGTATTTCGACAGCAGGGCATTGCCATGATGACCGGCGGGATAGACAGCATTGCGCCCATAGGCGAAGTCGCTCCACATGCTGTCGGCAAGGAATTCATATTGCGAGGTTTGTGGCCAATCGTTGTAGCGCGAGGAGTGGCGTTCGTGCTCGCCGACGACTTCTTGCAAAAACACCAGGTCTGCCGACGTACTGCGCACCGCTTCACGCAATTCGGGGAGGATGAAGCGCCGGTTGAGTGCGGTGAATCCCTTGTGGGTGTTGACCGTCAGCACTCGAAGCCGATGGATGGCCGGGGGTGTGTTCAATGGCATTGATTCGGCTGTTTGCCGTGTTGAATGACTGGCCACATGCGCTCCTCTGATTCAAGGCTGCCTATGTATGCGACTGAGGCATGGACGGGCAGTTCAGTTTGCCTTTAACGCCAACGCGCCAAATCTGACACTCTGCGGCGCTCTCAGGCTTTTCGCGAGCAGGCTCGCTCCTACAGAAAAGCGCTGTGGGCTTAGACGAAGACGATTTCATAAGGCAAACGGATGCGCTCCAGTAGCGCTCGAGGCAGCAACGGCGCTAGACCGATGGCCGGTTCGCCATCGAGTTGGCTGGCGTAGGCGTGGGTGGCGTGGCTCTTGCGGGCTACGGTCCAGGTATCGAGGCGCACCTTGCGTGCACGATGCCAGGGAATCAGCTCGCGGTCCCTTGCCGGCCAGTGCCAGGCCCAGAGCGGTACGTCGTTGTAAGTTGCCCCTGCGCTGGCCGCCGCTCTGGCGCTGGCGCGGCCAACGGTGTCGTGGTCGACGTTACCGTCCTCGCGCCAGGTGCTGAACACCACATCACCGGGGCGCAGGTAGCGTGTGATGAATCGGGTTATCTGTTCTTCGTATTCCGCCAGCGCGTTGTCGGTAAACCCGCCACGAATCCACTTCAGGCTGTGCATCGGCAACCCGAGCCGGCGTATGGCTTCGACGCTTTCCTGGGGACGAAATACGCTGAGGCGTTTTTCCGACCACTGCCGAGAGCCCGGATGGCTGGCGCTGCCGTCGGTGATCGAGAGCAATTGCAATGGGTGGCCCAGGTTGCTGAGCAATTGCAGGAGGCCGCCGCAGGTCACGACTTCATCGCCGGGGTGCGGGGCAATGAGCACTGCGCGTGCGCCGGTGGGTACCAGGGTTTGGGTGCTGATGACCGGAATGTTGTCCAGTTGCGGGGCACTGTTCCAGATCTGTGATGGCAGGCTGGCTTCGCTGATGGAAACGGATTTCATGGGTACCACGTCCTTGTTTTGCTTCGCCTTCAGTCGTGCGCGGTCCAGGCCCGGCAGACCCGTGAGGGCTCGTTGATAGCAATGTGCGGCAAGCCAAACCCGGGATTGCCACGCATCGAGTATTGCTCATGTAAGGCTATTCGTCGCGTCGCGAAGTTATCCAAAATGATTTTTCCGCTCTGCGGTGTTGGCGCCATGAATGCCGGATGTCTCCTTTATTCTTCTTCCTCATGTTGCAACTCGAACAGCAGCAAGGAGCGGCCGGTGACCGAGTACTCATGGCCAAACTCCAAGCGCTCCTGGCCGTGGATCGACGGCTGGTTAGTGTCGATCATGCACGTCCAGAAACCGCCGTCAGGCACTTCCGGCAGCCGGAAATTGACGATGTCGTGATGGGCATTGACCACCAGCATTAACGTCGCATCCGCGCCTTTGCGGCGTATACCGGTTTCCTGGGCACGGCCATCGAGCAGCATGCCCAGGCAACGATTGTGCGCATCGTGCCAATGCTTGGTGGTCATTTCCGAGCCATCCGGCGCCAGCCAGGTCACGTCCTTGACGCCGATGTCCTCGTTGTAATTACCCACCAGGAAGCGTCCACGGCGCAGGATCGGATACGTCAGGCGCAACTTGATCAGGCGTTTGACGAACTGGAGCAGGGCCTTGCCGTCTTCGCTGAGGTCCCAGTTGACCCAACCGATCTTGCTGTCCTGGCAGTACGCATTGTTGTTGCCGTCCTGGGTGCGGGCGAATTCGTCGCCGGCCACCAGCATCGGCGTGCCCTGGGCCAGCAGCAGGGTGGCGAAGAAATTGCGCATCTGCCGATGCCGCAGCGCGTTGATTTTGGGATCGTCGGTGGGGCCTTCGACGCCGTGGTTCCATGACAGGTTGTTATTGCTGCCGTCCTGATTGTCTTCGTCGTTGGCTTCGTTGTGTTTGTCGTTGTACGACACCAGGTCATTGAGGGTGAAACCGTCGTGGGCGGTGACGAAATTGACTGATGAGCAGGGCCGGCGGCCACGTTGGTTGAACATTTCGCCCGAAGCGGTCAGGCGGCTGGCAAAGTCAGCCAGTTGCCCGTCGTCGCCTTTCCAGAACGCGCGCACGGTGTCGCGGAATTTGTCGTTCCATTCGACCCACCCCGGCGGAAAGCGCCCGACCTGGTAACCGCCGGGACCGCAGTCCCAGGGTTCGGCAATCAGTTTGACCTGGCGCAGCACCGGGTCCTGGCGGCAGGCCACCAGGAAGCTGTGGCGTTCGTCGAAGCCGTCGTGATAACGCCCGAGGATGGTCGCCAGGTCGAAGCGAAACCCGTCCACGTGCATCTCCGAGGCCCAGTAGCGCAGGGAGTCGGTGACCATTTGCAGCACGCACGGGTGGCTCAGGTCCAGGGTGTTGCCCGTGCCGGAATCGTTGATATAGAAGCGCTTGTCATCGGGCTTGAGGCGGTAGTAGGACGCGTTGTCGATGCCGCGCATGGACAGGGTCGGGCCTTGTTCGTTGCCCTCGGCGGTGTGGTTGTAGACCACGTCGAGGATCACCTCCAGGTTGGCTTCGTGCAGGTGCGCAACCATTTCCTTGAATTCGGCAATCTTGCCGCTGGCCAGGTAACGCGGGTCGGGGGCGAAGAACGCAATGCTGTTGTAGCCCCAGTAATTGGTCATGCCCTTGTGCAGCAAATGCTGGTCGTTGACGAACGCGTGGATTGGCAGCAGTTCCACGGTCGACACGCCGAGCTTGCGGATGTATTCCACCACATCGTCAACCATCAACCCGGCAAAGGTTCCGCGCAGGTTTTCCGGAACCGAAGGGTGACGCATGCTGAAACCGCGCACGTGGGTTTCATAAATGATCGTCTTGTCCCACGGCACGCTGACACGATGATCGTGGCCCCAGGTGTGCGCCGGGTCGATGACCTTGCACTTGGGCACGAAGGGCGCGCTGTCCCGCTCGTCGAAGCTGAGGTCGGCGTCGGGGTGACCGATGGTGTAGCCGAACAGCGCTTCGGACCATTTCAACTTGCCGACCAGCTGTTTGGCGTAGGGGTCGATCAGCAGTTTGTTGGGGTTGAAGCGATGGCCGTTGGCCGGGTCGTAGGGACCGTACACGCGATAGCCGTAGATCAGCCCCGGATGAGCGTCGGGCAGGTAGCCGTGGTAGATCTCGTCGGTGTATTCGGGCAGTTCGATGCGTTCGAGTTCCACCTCGCCGGTGTCGTCGAACAGGCACAGTTCAACCTTGGTGGCGTGGGCGGAAAACAGGGCGAAGTTGACTCCCAGTCCATCCCAGGTGGCGCCCAGCGGGAAGGGCAGGCCTTCGCGGATTCGCGTGACCTCGGCACGAGGGGCTGGCGCGGCGGCTTTCTTTGGACTGGTCATAAGTGCTCCTGGCTACAAAAACTCGCTGATCAGCATTGCAACCTGTGGGAGCGGGCTTGCTCGCGAAGGCGGTGTGTCAGGCAACATCAATGCTGAAAGTGATGGCCTCTTCGCGGGCAAGCCCGCTCCCACAGTGTTTGATGGTGTGGCTGCAATCTGTGGCAATGCACAGGTCCCTGTGGGAGCGGGCTTGCCCGCGAAGGGGCCTCAAGACATATTCAGACCGCGGGCGGTTTTCGTGGTGCTCGAGGTTTTTTCTCGACGGCTTTTTCCCCCGGCGGAATCACTTTCGAAGCCGCTGCAGGCTTGGCTTTGGTTTTGGGCACAGCGATTTTGCTTTCGCCAGCCTTGCCATTGGCCGTTTTGCTGACCGGGGTTTTGCTCGCCGCTGCTTTAGCTGGTTTTTTCGGGGCCAGGGCTTCGGCTTCTGCCAGTTTGCACGCCATCTCCCAGTGGCGGGCCTCCTGACCTTCGGGCTTTCCTTCGGACTCCCAGATCTGATAGGCGAATTCGCGGATGCGTTTATCGTCGGTACTCATCGCTATGCTCCTGAACTGAACTCAAGTGTGGGTTGTTTGAATAATCAGATTGACCGGGAAATCCCCCAGCGCGGCGCTAACCGGCAGTTCCCTGTGTTTTGTGACTGTGATGCCGGAAAAAAGTCCCTGCAGATGCTCGTCAGGGACGGTGAACGGCAATTTGACCCGGGTATCGCCCCACAGCGGCGCGTGGACCTGTGGGTTGGCACCGTTTTTCTGCAGTTCGGCACAGCGTATCGGCACAATCACGATGGCGCGTTTCCCCCCCCGTTCACGGACAAAACCCAGCACTCGATGGGCCTCGCTGCCCACCACTTCCAGGGCCTGGTAAGTGCCACGCCGAAACAGCTCGGCATGCTCGGCACGCAGGTTCAAGGTGCGCGCAATCAAGGCTTGCTTGATCCGCCCGTCACGCCAGTTCGCCAGCAGGTCCGCTGGATCAACCGGTGGCTGCATCGTCTGCTGGCGGCGGGTGTAATCCACCGGGCGACGGTTGTCCGGATCGACCAGGCTGAAGTCCCAGAAATCGTTGCCCTGATAAAGATCCGGCACGCCGGGCACGGTCATGCGCAGCAAGGTTTGCGCCAATCCGTTGAGCGCACCGGGAACGGCAATCGATCGGGCAGTCTTGGCGAGGGCGGTGCGCAACAGCTCACCTTCGGGGCTGAGCAACAGGCGCCGGATGAAGTCCTCGGTCGCTTGCTCGTAAGGGTCATTGGGCGCGCTCCAGCTGCTTTGCAGTTTGGCTTCGCGCAGGGCCTTGCGTTGCCACTGGCAGAGGCGTTTGGCGTAGTCCTCGAGCGCCGATGGATTATCGATACCCAACTCCAGTGGCCAGCTGCCGAGGATCGTTTGATACAGAATCAATTCATCGCCCGCCGACGGCACTTGATCGTCATCGCGCAATGGCCGGGCGAGGGCGCGCCACAGGTCAATCTGGTCGGCGTACCAGGTACTGCGTTCACTCAGTACCGCCAGCCGCGCCCGTGAGTCTTCGCCGCGCTTGTGGTCGTGGGTGGCGCTGGCCAGCAGATTGTCCGGGAAGGTTTCGAGGCGCTCGAGGCAGGCCTGATGAAAGTCGGTGACCGCTGCGCTGAACCGTTCGGTGTTGAAGCCCACGTCATTGCGCGAGAGCAGGACTGCCGAACGATAGAACGCGGTGTCCTCCACCGCTTTCGCCGCTGCCGGCGAGGTCAGTTGCTGGAAGCGTACGCAGGCGTGCTTGAGGCGTTTGCGCTGGCGACCGGCCGGGCGCTGCCGCCAGGGCTCACCGCCGAGCCAGCCGGCCAGGCAGTCGAGCACCGGCCAGTCTGCCTCGCCCAGGGTTTGACGGGCGCCGTCCATGGCCTGCTGGAAAAACACCTCGTCTTGGGGCGAACGGCCAAGGGCGCTGATGTAGGTGCGGTACACCGGGAAGTGCACGATCAGCGCTTGCAATGCCCGGCGAATGGCGCCGAGGGTCAGGTCGCGGGTCATGAGATTGTCCCGGGCCACTTGCAGCAAGGCCTGGGCGACGCTTTCAAAATCCCCGGCCAGGGAACCGTTGAGGATTTGCTGGCGGGCCAGTTGTGCTTCCCGGGAGAAATCGGCGGGCCGCTCACTGTGACGCTGCCAGAGTCTGGCCAGTGTCTGCGCGCCCCGTGGGTCGTGTTGCAGCAGTGACAACTGGTTCATGAATTCGTAACCGGTGCTGCCGTCCACCGACCAGTCGCGATGCAGGGTCTCGCCTTCGCCGAGGATCTTCTCGACATAGATGGGCAAGTGGCGGCCCGCTGACAGACTGTCCACCCGGCGGCGCAGTTTGCGGCAGTAGCCCCGCGGGTCGGCGAGGCCGTCGATATGGTCGATGCGCAACCCGTCGATCAGCCCTTGCGCCACCAGTTGGAAGATCTTCGCGTGGGTGGCTTCGAACACCGCCGGGCGCTCGACGCGCAGACCACCGAGTTCATTGATATCAAAGAAGCGTCGCCAGTTGATGTCATCGGCGGCGGTGCGCCAACTGGCGAGGCGATAGCTCTGGCGTTCCAGCAGGTTGTGCAGGCGCCGCAAGCCTTCGCCGGTGAGTGAGTCGTAGTTTTTCAAGTGTTGCTCGATGGCTTGAGCAATGAGCGGATCGCTGACCAGATCGCACAGTTCTGCTTTCAGCGGCATGGCCAGGCTGTGGGCGTCGGTCTGGTAGCTCAAAGTGCTGAAACGATCGGCCAGGGTCTTGAGTTGTTCGGCCTGTTGCGCATCAAGCGGTGCATCTACCCTGAGCAATTCGCCGTAATCGCTTGGGCAAATGGGAAAGTGGTGTTCGTAGTGCTCGACATGGAACGTGCCGTGCCAGGCATCGAATCGCAAGGGCAGGGTGCCGTCCTGCAACGCGACGCCGTAGTCGCTGCCGAGAAACGGCAGGAGCAACTGGCCTTCCATCAACGGATCGGGGGAGTGCCACTGGATATCGAAAAACTCGCCATAGGGGCTCAGGCGCCCCCACTCCAACAAATCCAGCCACCAGGGATTATCACTGCCGCCGACCGCCATGTGGTTGGAGACGATGTCGAGGATCAAGCCCATGTTCTGCCCGTGCAAGGCGCTGACCAGACTGCGCAGCGCCGCCTCACCACCCAGTTCCGGGTTGACCCTGGTCGGGTCCACCACGTCATAGCCATGCATCGACCCGGCGCGGGCGCGCAACAGCGGGGAGGCATAGACATGGCTGATGCCGAGGCGGGCGAAATACGGCACCAGTGGCACCGCATCTTCCAGCGTGAAGCCTTTATGAAATTGCAGCCGCAAAGTGGCGCGCAGCGGGCGGGTCAGCTCTTTTGTCATCGATCACGCTCGGCCGCCTGAAGTCGCGCACAGGCGAGCAGTTCCAGACGTCGTGCCGCATCCGGTCCATCGAGCAGGGCTTCGCTGTAACCGGGCAAGCGCCGCGACCAGTTGGGGTGGGTATCGATCGTGCCGGGCAGATTGGCCTGTTGTTCCACGCCAAGCGCATCTTCCAGCGGTAGCAGCACCAGTGGCGCCCGGGTATGACCGAGAAAACGCACGCTGGCATCGAGCACCTGGTCAGTTTCGTGGGACTCTTCGCGAAAGTTTTGCGGGTCCTGGCTCAACGCCCGGCGCAGGCCTTCGCGCTCACGTTCACGGTGCTGGCGCCATTCGATTTCAGCGCTGGCATCGACCAGGCCGAGCCGGGCGTTCCAGTCGATATCGCGGCCATGCCACCAGCCGTTGAGGGTGGGCAGGTCATGGGTGCTGGTGGTCGCCAGGGCGTTATCCGGCCAGTCAAGGATGGGTTTGAAGTGCGTGTTGTCCTGTTCGAACAGCAGTACCCGCATGCCGAGTATCGAACGGGCGATGAGTTTTTCCCGCAGGCCGTCCGGCACGGTGCCGAGGTCTTCGCCGAGGACGATGGCTTGATGGCGATGGGATTCCAGGGTCAACAGACGCAGCAGATCGTCCACCGGGTAATACAGATAAGCACCGTCGGCCGGTGGCGAGCCGTTGGGGATCACCCACAAACGCTGCAAGCCCATGACGTGATCGATGCGCAAGCCACCGGAGTGGGCGAAATTCGCCCGCAGCATTTCGATGAAGGCCCGGAAGCCATTGCGCACCAGGCCTTCAGGGGAGAACGCGGAAACCCCCCAGCCCTGGCCACTGCGGTTGAGAATGTCCGGTGGCGCACCGACGGTGAGGGAGGCAAGCAGTTCGTCCTGCCGGCTCCAGGCCTGGCTGCCGCCGCCGTCGGCGCCGACGGCCAGGTCGGCGATCAGGCCAATACTCATGCCGCTGGCGCGGGCGGCGGTTTGCGCGCGCTCCAGGCAGCGGGTGATCAGCCACTGACAGAAGGCGAAGAAGCCGATGCGTTCGGCATTCTCTTCGGCAAATGCCGCCAGTTCGGCGCTGCGCGGGTTGCGCCAGGGTTCGGGCCACTGCCGCCAGTCGAGGTGCTCACCGCGGGCGGCGCGAGCCTCCTGGATGGCTTCGAAGCGGCAGTGGTTTTCCAGTGCTTCACCAGCGGCGTGACGAAAACTGCTGAAGTCTGCGTGTAACGGGTGTTCGCCGTGGACGAAACCCTCGTACAGCGATTGCAACAATCGATGCTTGGCTTCGGCGGCGGCCGGCCAGTCAATCAGCGGACGTTCTTCCAACTCCTTGAGTTCTTTTGCCAGTCCGGTTGCATCAATGGCGGTACGCAGTGCGCGTTCGCCGAGAATGGTGCCGGGGGCGCAGTAAAGGCTGTTGAGAAACAAACGGCTGGACGGCGAATACGGACTGTAGCGTCGGGTGTCACTGGAAAACATCGCATGCAACGGGCTGATCGCCAGCGCCTCGGCGCCACGCTCACCGGCCACCCGGGCGAGGTCTTCCAGCGCCTGGGTGTCACCAAATCCGCCATCGCCGGGGCGGCGCAATCCATACAACTGCACGCTCAGGCCCCAGGCGCGCGGGATCGGATTATCCACGGCATCGGCCACGCTGTAGCAACGGGCCGGGGCCACTGCCAGGGTGAAGGTTTGTCCGTCGATGTTGACCTGTTGATAGCCGACCGGTATCAGCCCCGGCAGTGCGGCGTTGGCGTCCAGTTTCAGGTCGAGCCGCGAACCGTCTTCGAGGTGGATGTCGCAAGGGGTTTGAGGCTCGAAGTAACGTGACAGATCCAGGCCCACTCCCACATCGGCGGTGATCAAAGGCGGCAAGCGGTGCGTTTGTTGCACCGCCTGCAATTCCAGCAGGCTGGCGTCGATTTCCTGGGCACTGCCGGCCGGGTGGCCAAGGCCGGTCAGCACATTGCGCAACACTGAAGGCGGGACTTTTTGCGGGCGACCGTTGGCGTCGATCCAGTCGACTGCGAGGCCGGCACGGCTGGCCAGGATTTCCAGTTGCGCATCACTCATGGACGCTCTCCATACGAGGTAGCAAGGGGGGCTGCGGCGGCGAGGCTGACGAGCGCGCAATACGGGGCAAGGGTGCCTTGGACCAGCAGGTCGGTGCTCTGTGGCGGGTATTCGAACAACTGCGCGGCACCGGACAGTGAGGTGTGGACAACGGGCCTGTCGCTGAGGTTCAGGTCAATGCGCAGTTGGCTGCCATCGCCCAAACGCCAGGCTGCGCTGACCGCGCCTTCGCCCAGCACGTCGCTGCCCAGTGCCTGGGCGCCCGGCAGGCGCGGGATGATGTGCCGGTGACGGATCTGCAACAGCCGGCAATACAGGTCGTGCATCTCGCAATGGCCGGTCGATGGCAGGACAGGGCGGGACGCTGCAAACGTCTGCGGGTCATTCGGGTCCGGAATGTGTTCGCGCAGGACAGGGTCCGCAAACGTGCTGAACGCAGCGAACTCATTGCGCCGGCCGTCGCGGACCTGCCTGGCCAGTTCACCGTGATGGCTGGTGAAAAACAGGAAGGGTTGTTCGACGGCAAACTCGTCGCCCATGAACAGTAGTGGAATCATCGGCGACAACAGCAGCAACACCGTGGCGGCCCGCAGTGCTTGCGGATGGGCGAGTTGATGCAGGCGCTCGCCGAAGGCCCGGTTGCCGATCTGATCATGATTCTGCAAAAACAGGATGAATGCGCCGGGCGGCAAATGCCCGCTGGGTTCACCGCGCACTACACCATGGCGGTTGAGATCGCCCTGGAACGCGAAACCCTGGCTCAGGCAGCGCGCCAGTTGTTCGGTGGGGCTTTGCGCGTAGTCGGCGTAATAGGCTTCGGTTTCGCCTGTCAGCAATACATGCAAGGCGTTGTGACCGTCGTCATTCCATTGCCCGTCGTAACCATGCTCGAGCAGGCTGGCCTGGTTGTGTTCGTTCTCCACCATCAGCCAGACATGTCGCGCCGGTCCTGTCTGCTGGCGCACCCGTCGTGCCAGTTCCTGGAGGAAATCCGGGTCTTCGATGGCGTGCACCGCATCCAGGCGCAACCCGTCGAAGCGGTATTCCAGCAGCCACATCAAGGCGTTTTCGATGAAGAAGTCCCGTACTTCGCGGCGCCGGAAGTCGATGGCGGCGCCCCATGGAGTGTGTTGGTCTTCGCGGAAGAAACCCTTGGCATAACGATGCAGGTAGTTGCCGTCCGGGCCGAAGTGGTTGTAGACCACGTCGAGAATCACCGCCAGGCCGTGGCCGTGGGCGGTGTCGATCAAGTGCTTGAGTTGCTCGGGGGAGCCGTATGAAGCCTGGGGCGCGTAGGGCAGGACGCCGTCATAGCCCCAATTGCGCTCACCGGGAAACTGCGCGACAGGCATCAGTTCGATCGCGGTGACGCCCAGTTCGACCAGCCGCGCCAGATGCATCTCGACGGCACTGAAGCCGCCGAGCGTACCGACGTGCAACTCGTAGATCACCGCCTCGTTCCACGGGCGTCCCCGCCAAGCACTGTGTTGCCACGTATAGGCCAGCGGATTGACCACCACGCTGTGCTGGTCAATATCGCCGGCCTGAGCGCGGGAGGCAGGGTCGGGCACCTCCAGCTCACCGTCGATGCTGTAGCGGTAACGCGTGCCTGCCGGACAGCGGGTGTTGCTCACGAACCAGCCGTCGGCCTGGGGCAGCAACGGCAAGGACTGTCCATTTTCCAGTTCGACACTGACGTAAAACGCATCTGGCGCCCACAACGCGAATCGCGTGTGCTCGGCATCCAGCATGATTGCGCCGTGGGGCCAGGTCTCAAGGGTCCGTAACGGCATCTTGCAAGCCTCTTACTGTTTGTTCGATTTCCCCAGCGCTTTCGCCACAAGCTGTTCGTAGAGTTCGGCGTAGGGTTCGACCGCCTTGCACCAGTTGAATGGCGCTGCCATGGCCCGGCAGCGCATGGCATGCAGCAGGTCGGGGAAGGCGAACACCTTGAAGGCCCGGCTCAGGGCTTCCTGGTAGCTCTGCACGGTGGATTCATCGAACAGGAAACCGGTCACGCCGTTTTCGATCGTGTCGGCCAGGCCACCGGTATTGCGTGCCACCGGCAACGAACCGAAGCGCTGGGCGTACATCTGGCTCAGGCCGCACGGCTCGTAACGCGAAGGCATCAGCAGGAAATCGCTGCCAGCGAACATGCGTCGGGCGTCGGTTTCGTTGAAGCCGATGCGCACGCCGATCTGCCCCGGGAAACGCAAAGCCAGTTCGCGCATTGACTGTTCTTCTTCCGGCTCGCCACGGCCGATGATCGCGATCTGGCCGCCGGATTTGACGATGTACTCGGAGACCGCTTCGGTGAGGTCCAGGCCTTTCTGGTAGACCAGACGCGAAACCACCGCGAACAGCGGTCCTTCGGAATCTTGCAGGCCAAATAGCTCACGGACATGGGCGGCGTTCACGGCCTTGCCGTCCCAGTCGCCAATTTCGAACGGGCAGAACAGGTGCGGGTCGGTCGCCGCATCCCAGCTTTCATCGATGCCGTTGGGAATCCCGCTGAGCAGGCCTTGCTGGGTCTTGGCGGCGAGAAAACCGTCGAGACCGCAGCCGAAGTCCGGGGTGGTGATTTCCTGGGCGTAGGTCGCGCTGACCGTAGTGATGTGGCTCGAGTAGGCCATGCCGGCCTTGAGGAACGACATCTTGCCGTAGAACTCCATGCCCTCCTGTTGCAGCGCGTGATGGGGAATGCCCAGCTCGGGGCACGAACCCAGGCTGATCACGCCTTGATAGGCCAGGTTGTGAATGGTGAATAGCGTCGGCGTGCGCTGCCCACGCCAGTGCATGTAGGCCGGGGCCAGGCCAGCCGGCCAGTCGTGGGCGTGCACCAGGTCCGGGCACCAGTGGATTTGCGCGAGGTTGGCGGCAATATCGGCAGCTGCCAGGCCGAGGCGGGCGAAACGGATATGGTTGTCCGGCCAGTCGCGGCCGTTGTTGGCGCCGTAGGGCGAACCTTCGCGCTCGTAGAGTTCGGGGCAGATCAACACGTAAATGACCAGACCGTCGGGCATGTCCATGCGCCCGATCTTGCACGGTGGCAATGCGGCATGACCGCCGAGCTCACCGATGATATGAATGGGGTTCTCGCTGTGCAGTACCTGCGGGTAACCCGGGATCAGCACCCGCACATCATGCAGATGGGCCATGGCCCGTGGCAACGCCGCGGAAACGTCGCCCAGGCCACCGGTTTTCACCAGGTCGGCAATTTCCGAGGTGACGAACAACACTTTTTTACGGTTCGGATTCTGCTTGGCTACCGGGGCCGGCGTCCTGGTGCCAGGAACGCTGACGGGTTGGGTGTTTGCGGCAGTTACGGCGCTCGACTCGCCGATCTGATGAGCACGCTCTCCCTGTATTTCCAAAGCCGTACTGATCATATGAATCTCCCGTGTTGTTGATCTAATTCTTAGGTCTGGCAAACGGTGTTTCACGGCCAATTCCCGTGGCCGGGCGCAAACGCGCTACGCATCATTGAGCAAGCGCTGCCCAATGCGTCGAAGCAAAAGGGGTGAATGAGCCATTGCAAAGATTGCACCAGTCGCAACGCACCTTCTTTTCAGAGGACCGATCGGGATTGGAAAAAGTTTCGACTATTTTTCCACTTTGTGACCGACCGGTTTCGTCTTGAGAAAATGAGTCTAGGCCAGAACTTAGAGCGGTAAAGGTCAGATGGCAAAATTGTTCGACAATCGGTTTGTAGCGGTACGGACGTGCCTGATCGAGGTGCAAACGTCCCGACGAAGTGCAGGTTTTTTTGCGTTTTTGCCTCAAAAAGTCACTGGGCAGTCACATAAATGTGCGAAGCGCTTTGAGGGCTTCGCACTGTTATGGTGCGCACTTGGCAAGTCCCGCATTTGGCCGAACCACTGCCTTACAGCCCACCTTGGTGCCTTGTTATAGTTCGGGCCTCATTTTTGCCCGCAAAAGGATCACTGGCATGTCTCAGTACAGCGCGTTCAACGTCGAACTGGTCGATAAAATCGCCCATGTGCAGATCAACCGTCCGGAGAAGATCAACTCGATGAACGCTGCGTTCTGGAGCGAGATCGTCGAGATCTTCCAGTGGATCGACGACACCGATGAAGTGCGCGTGGTGGTCCTCAGCGGGGCAGGCAAGCATTTTTCATCGGGTATCGACCTGATGTTGCTGGCCGGGGTGGCCAATGAATTGGGCAAGGACGTGGGGCGCAATGCGCGCCTGTTGCGGCGCAAGATCCTCAGCCTGCAAGCGTCGTTCAACGCGGTCGATAACTGCCGCAAACCGGTGCTTGCGGCCATTCAGGGTTACTGCCTGGGTGGCGCCATCGACCTGATTGCCGCGTGCGACATGCGTTATGCCGCCGGGGACGCACAATTTTCGATCAAGGAAATCGACATCGGCATGGCCGCCGACGTCGGAACGTTGCAACGCTTGCCGCGGATCATCGGTGACGGCATGCTGCGTGAACTGGCTTACACTGGTCGCACGTTTGGTGCCGACGAAGCGCGAGGCATGGGCCTGGTCAATCGCGTCTACAGCGACAACGCCAGCCTGCTTGACGGTGTCATGGGCATTGCCTACGCAATCGCCAGCAAGTCGCCGATCGCCGTCACCGGCACCAAAGAGATGATCAGTTATATGCGTGACCATCGCATCGATGACGGCCTTGAATACGTCGCTACCTGGAACGCCGCCATGCTGCAATCCACCGATCTGCGCGTGGCCATGGCCGCCCATATGAGCAAACAGAAACCCGAATTTCTGGATTGATTAACCATGATTCCTCGCTGGACCACCGCAGTACTGGATACCGACCAACCCGGAGGCTGGGCCGTTGCGCGCAGCCCCGAAGGCTTTCTGTTCGATGACAATGGCGCTCTGTTTCCGCGCGAATGGTTAAAGCGTCAGGACCTGTCGATCCTCGCCGAACATGGCATCGGTCATCTGGATGGCGAGCCGGTGTACCTGCTGGAGCTGCGCAATCACAGCGAAGTGCCGGGTTGCAACTGGAAAGGTCTGCGGGCGTTCATGCTGGAAGGCGATCACACGGTCTACAAGATTCTCGGTTACGCCGCACAGATCGGCACCTGGGCCCGCGAACACCGCTTTTGTGGCAATTGCGGGCAAGTGACCCATCAGGTGGTGCGTGAACGGGCGATGTACTGCGAACCCTGTGACTTGCGCTATTACCCGCGAATCTCACCGAGCATGATCGTGCTGGTGACCCGCGGCGACGAGATTCTGCTGGGGCGTTCGCCGCGCTTCGTGCCGGGTGTCTATAGCACCCTGGCCGGGTTTGCCGAACCGGGCGAATCGGCCGAGGACTGCCTGATTCGCGAGGTTCGTGAAGAGGTGAGCATCGAGGTCAGGAACATCCAGTACCTGGGCAGCCAGTGCTGGCCGTTCCCGCATTCGATGATGCTCGGTTTTCATGCCGAATACGCCGGTGGCGAGATCGTCTGCCAGGAGGACGAGATCGAAGACGCCCAGTGGTTCAACGTTCGCGACCTGCCGCCGTTGCCGGCGTCACGCTCGATTGCCCGTTACCTGATCGACGTCTACGTGGCGCGGCGTTTAGGCCACGCTGAACCAGTGCTGCCAGGCTAGGCGCACGGTCAGGCCCAACACCACGGTGATGAACACCGGACGAATGAATCTCGCGCCGCCGCTGATGGCGGTGCGGGCGCCGAAAAAGGCGCCGACCATCAACGATGAGCCCATGCACAGGCCGATGATCCAGTCCACCTGACCGGAAAAGATGAAGATCGACAGCGCCGCTGCGTTACTGACGAAGTTCATGCTGCGCGCCACACCGCTGGCCTTCACCAGGTCGATGGGGTAAAGCAGCAGGCTGCTCACGGTCCAGAACGCGCCCGTACCGGGACCGGCCACGCCGTCATAGAAGCCGAGGCTGAAGCCTTGGGTCGACTGCCACTTTTTCTTGATCGGTGCGTTGCTGTCCAGCGGCGCTTTCGGCGTGCCGCCAAACAACAGATAAACACCGCAGGCGAAGACGATCACCGGCAGCATTTTGTTCAGCCATTCCGCCGGCAGGTAATGCGCGACCACGGCGCCAGTCAGCGCGCCGACCAGGGTGCCGACGATGGCATGCACCCATTGCGCGGGATGGAACAGCTTGCGTCGGTAGAAGGTGAAGCTGGCGACGGCCGAGCCGAAGGTCGAACTGAGTTTGTTGGTGCCCAGCACCAGATGCGGCGGCAGGCCGGCCGTGAGCAAGGCGGGGGTGGTCAACAGACCACCGCCACCGGCAATGGCGTCGATGAAGCCGGCAACAAAAGCGACAAGGGCCAGGATGGCCAGGGTGGAGAGGTCAACGCTGAGTTCGAAAGGCATGGGATCGGCTTATTCGGCGGGTGAAGAAAGAGGCTGCGGGGAAGGGCAGCATCTTAACCACCTGCACAACACAAAACCAATGTGGGAGCGGGCTTGCTCGCGAAAGCGGTGTGTCAGCCAGCATTTATGCTGGATCTGACGGCCTCTTCGCGAGCAAGCCCGCTCCCACAAGTGGTATCGGTGAATTTACAGGCCAAGATCCGACAGGCTCGGATGATCGTCTGGACGACGCCCTAACGGCCAGTGGAACTTGCGCTCGCTTTCCTTGATCGGCATGTCATTGATGCAAGCGAAGCGGCGGGCCATCAGGCCGTCCTCGTTGAACTCCCAGTTTTCGTTGCCGTAGGAGCGGAACCAGTTGCCCGAGTCGTCGTGCCATTCATAGGCATAACGCACGGCGATGCGGTTGTCGGTGAATGCCCAGAGTTCCTTGATCAGCCGATAATCCAGCTCCTTGGCCCATTTGCGGGTCAGGAAACCTTTGGCTTCTTCGCGGTTGTGGGCGAACTCGGCGCGATTGCGCCATTGGGTGTCCAGGGTGTAGGCCAGGGACACGCGCTCCGGGTCCCGGGAGTTCCAGCCGTCTTCAGCCAGGCGAACTTTCTCGATGGCCGATTCACGGGTGAAAGGGGGCAATGGCGGACGAATTTCGGCATTAGACATTTGCAGTCTCCGTATCAAGTTGATGTTCAAACATATTGTTGAGCTTGATTGAGTTGTTACAGGTCCAATAACTTTCGCGCCATGCATTGCGCATTATCGGCGGCACTGTGATCACCCGTTACAAGCGCCACGGTAATGGCACCATCGATCAGGATCAGCAGCTGTCTGGCCAGCATCTGCGGATCCTCGGCACCATATTCGGTACACAGCTCGCACACGTAGTCGAGCAGTTTCTGTTTATGTTCTTTGGCGACCAGGCGCACCGGGTCTTGCGGGTCGCCGGTTTCGCCACTGGTGTTGATGAAGGCGCAGCCGCGGAAGCCTTCGGAGGCGAACCACGTTTGAAGTACGGTAAACAGGTTGAGCAGCCGCCCGGCCGGGGTTTGTGCCTGGTTGACTTCGCTTTGGTACCAATGCATCCAGCGCTGGTCCCGCCGTTGCAGGGCAGCCACCACCAGATCGTCCTTGTTGGCGAAGTAGCGGTAAATGCTTTTTCTGGAGACACCGGCGGTTTTCACCAGGAGATCCATGCCAGTGGCGGCAATGCCACTTTTGTAGATCAACTTTTCGGTGACATCCAGAATAATGTCGCGTGTGTCATTGCTAGTGATTTCGTTCATGTGGCTAACAGTAGAATGATCGTTCTCCTTGGTCAATCGATATTTTTGTAGTGCCTGATAAATGGTCTTCGCGAGCAAGCCCGCTCCCACAGGGGAACGCAATTCAAATGTGGGAGCGGGCTTGCTCGCGAAGAGCGCATTACAGACAGTAACAAGACCCAAAGCTATCGATGGTGTAAGCTCTCAACCTCTTCGGATTCGACCCATTGCGAGCCCTATGCCGTTGCTTTTCAAACGCTCCCTGCTGCCCAAGCTGCGCAGTTTTCCGCTGACGGCCGATGCCGTCAGCATCCTCTCCGGCGCTGCCGAATTCCGTCGTTGCTTGCTGGAGAAAATCGCCAGCGCGACCCGGCGCATTTACATCGTTGCGCTGTACCTGCAACAGGATGAAGCCGGCCAGGAAATTCTCGATGCCTTGCACGCCGCCAAACTGGCGCGTCCGGAACTGGATGTGGTCGTCGTCGTCGACTGGTTGCGCGCCCAGCGCGGGCTGATCGGTGCCGGCAAGCAACCGGGCAACTCCGCCTGGTATCAGGAAATGACCCGCACCCACGAAAGTGTTGTGCCGGTCTATGGCGTCCCGGTACAAACCCGCGAACTGTTCGGTGTGTTGCACCTTAAAGGCTTCGTGATCGATGACTGCGTGATCTACAGCGGCGCGAGCCTGAACAACGTCTATCTGCACAAGTTCGACAAGTACCGCTACGACCGCTATCACCTGCTGCACAATCGTGATCTGGCCGATTCGATGCAGCACCTGGTGCAGCACGGGCTCATGGCTTCCAAAGCGGTGCACCGCCTCGACCTGCCGAACCTGCCGACCACCCGCAGCCTGCGCAATGACATCGGTGACCTGCGCAGCCGCCTCAAGCACGCGGCGTACGACACCACGCGGGGCACCACCGACAGGACCGGTTTGTCCGTCAGCCCGCTGCTCGGCGTCGGCAAGAACAATCCGTTGAACCGGGTGATCTGCGAACTGATCGCCAGCGCCCAGCAGCAACTGACCATTTGCACACCGTATTTCAACCTGCCGCTGGCGATCATCCGCGAGATCAACCGCGCGCTGGCTCGTGGGGTGAAGATCGACATCGTGGTCGGCGACAAGACCGCCAACGACTTCTACATTCCGCCGAGCGAACCGTTCCGGGTCATTTCGGCGCTGCCGTACCTGTACGAAATCAGCTTGCGCCGATTTGCCAAGCGTCATCAGCGCCACATCGACAGCGGGCAGTTGAACCTGCACCTGTGGCGTGATGGCGACAACACCTATCACCTCAAGGGCATGTGGATCGACCGGCGCTATACCTTGCTGACCGGCAACAACCTCAATCCGCGGGCGTTTCGACTCGATCTGGAAAACGCCCTGTTGATCGATGATCCCCATGGCGAACTGCTGGAGCCGCGTGGCAAAGAGCTGGCGGAGATCTTCCAGCACACCCGGCGAATCGAGCACTTCCAGAACCTGGAAACCCTCGCCGAGTATCCGGTGGGCGTCGCCAAGTTCCTCAAGCGCGTGAGCCGTGTGCGGATCGAGCGGTTGCTCTATCGCATCCTCTGAAAAAGATCGCAGCCTGCGGCGACTGACGCCTTCGCGGGCAAGCCCGCTCCCACAGGGATCTTTGTCGTACACAAACTCTGTGTTCGCTGAATAACCTGTGGGAGCGGGCTTGCCCGCGAAGGCGTTTTCACTTTCAGTACATCAACGACAGGCACACTGCTTTCGCGAGCAAGCCCGCTCCCACAAGGGATCTGCGTTGAGGTAGCGGTTTCAGCTAATATGCCCCCCACTCGAACAAGAACAGGGCTTGCCGCGATCCATGTCGGAAAAAGACACCATCTCCATTCAACTGGTGCGTGAAGCACTGTTGCAAAGCTGCGCGCCGGGAATCGCCACGCAAGAGGTGTTGAACAAGGTTGGCATCGACCCGCAGCTGTTGGGCAACACCGACGCCCGCGTGCCGGCCACTGCTTATGCG